>CAWCFI010000013.1:0-363334 GCA_963794705.1 uncultured Acidobacteriota bacterium | reverse complement strand
AAGAGGCGCTCGGGCCGCGCACCGGAGATCTTGGCGAGTAACTCTGAAATCTGAAATCAGAAATCTGAAATTTGATGGGGCGACAGTCGAAAGGCTGTCGCCTTCTTTGTACAGACGGTTGCGCCACGCGGCCCAGGGCGCTATCGTCTGCCAACATGGTGAGACGTACCGCTGTCATCGCCCTCCTTGCCGGCCTCGCCGTCGTCGCGCTGGCCGACTCTACGCCGCGTGCGCAGAGTGCGTCACGCCAGACGCCGTCTGCAGCGCTGGACGAGAAGCTGTCCGCGGCCGTCGCGCGCGGCGACGTGCCCGGCCTCGTGGTCATGGCCGCCACCAGGGATCGCGTGATCTACAGCGGCGTCTTCGGCAAAGCGGAGGTCGGCCGCGAACGCCCGATGACCGCGGATGCGATCTTCCGGATCGCGTCGATGACCAAGCCGGTCACCTCGGTCGCCGCGATGCAGCTGTTCGAACAGGGCCGGTTCGCGCTCGACGATCCGGCGGAGAAATACCTTCCCGAGCTGGCGAACCTCTCGGTGTTCGAATCGTTCGACGCCGCCACCGGCGCCTATCGGGTGAGGCCGGCGGCGACCAAGGTGACGATTCGGAACCTCTTCACCCACACCTCTGGCCTGGCGTACGGCTTCACGAGCGCCATCGACCGCGACTTCAAGCCGCGCGAGGGCGAGAAGTACGCGGCCGGTCCGCTGCTCTTCGAACCGGGCACGGATTGGATGTACGGCACCAGCGTCGATTGGCTCGGGCGGCTGGTCGAGACGCTTTCCGGCAAGAGCCTCGAGGACTACTTCCGCGAGCGCATCTTCACGCCGCTCGGGATGGCCGACACCTTCTACAACGTGCCCGAGGCCAGGCAGGCGCGCCGCGTGACGGTGCACCAGCGGAAGGATGGCCGTGCCGACGCGCCGCCGATCGAGCAGCCTAATCAGCCGCAGCGTCCGTCGACGACCTTCGGCGGAGGGGGCGGTCTCTGGTCGACCGCTGCCGACTACATCCGCTTCGAGCGGATGATCCTGAACGGCGGCACGCTCGACGGCGTCCGGATTCTCTCCGCCGCCTCGGTTGCCCTGATGTCGCGGAACCAGATCGGTGCCGTCGGTGTTCACGCGCTCAAGACCGCCCAGCCGGATCGGAGCATGGACTTCACGTTCGTCGACGATGGGAAGGACAAGTGGGGACTGGGGTTCCTGATCACCACGGCTCACGTGGCGGGCAAGCGCTCGGCCGGCAGCCTGAGTTGGGGCGGGATCGACAATACCTACTTCTGGATCGACCCGGCGCGCGGCATCGCCGGCGTCGCGTTGATGCAGCTGCTGCCCTTTGCCGACACCAAGGCGCTGGCGATCTACGACACCTTCGAGCGCGGCGTGTACCAGCTGCCCGGCTTGCCATCGCGTTGAACAAGAACTCAGATCTGAACACGCCATCGGACGGGGAGGCTCGCATGCTGTACATGGTGGTCGAAACCTTTCGCGGCGGCGATCCGGTTCCGGTGTACAGGCGCTTCCGGGATCAGGGGCGCTTGATGCCGGAGGGAATCGAGTATCGCGGCAGCTGGGTCACCGATGATCTTCGGCGCTGCTTCCAGGTCATGGAATGTGAAGACCGCCGGCTGCTCGACGAATGGATGGCGAACTGGAGTGATATCACCGCGTTCGAGGTCATTCCCGTCGTCACGTCAGCGGAGGCGGCAGCGCGAGTCTCTCCACGGCTGTGAACCGCTCCGATCACACGAACGCACCAGTGATGACACCGATGACGATCAGACCGGAAGAACCTGAAGACGCCGATGCGGTCCGGCTCGTCAATCGGCTCGCATTTGGGCGGCCGGGCGAGGCCGCCCTCGTCGATGTGCTTCGTGATTCAGCGGATGCGATATCTCTTGTCGCGACCGACGCCACGAAAATCGTCGGTCATATTCTCTTCACGCTGGTGCAGGCTGGTGATGGCGAGCCAGGACCATGGGCCGGTGGCCTTGCTATGATCCGCCGATGAGAATGAAAACGCTCTGGATCGCGGCGGCGCTCGTCCTGTGCAGCCGCGTGTCGATCGCGCAGGACCTGTCCGGCGACTGGCAGGGCGCGCTCGCCATCGGCACGCAGCAGCTCCGGCTGATTGTGCACATCGACAAGGGCGAGGGCGCGGCGTGGAAGGCCTCGCTGCTGAGCATCGATCAGAGCCCGGATCGCGGCGCGCGGATGGCGGCCGATTCGGTGACGGTGCAGGGCACCTCGTTCAAGCTGGCGGCGGCGCAACTGCGCGCCACCTACGAAGGGACGATCTCGGCCGACGGCAATTCCATTGCCGGCACATGGAGCCAGGGCGTGCCGCTGCCGCTGACGCTCGTTCGCGCGACGCCGGCCACTGCCTGGAAGGATCCCTCGCCTCACACCGTCAGCTTCGTCGACGCCGATCGAAACGTGAAGCTCGAGGTGCTCGACTGGGGAGGTCCCTCGACCGGCCGGACACTGGTGCTGGTGCCGGGGCTCGGTAACACCGCGCACATCTTCGACGTGCTCGCGACCAAACTGACGCCTCACTACCACGTGGTCGGCGTCACGCGCCGCGGCTTCGGCGATTCGAGCGCCCCCGCGTCCGGATACGGCGCCGACCGGCTGGGCGACGACGTGCTCGCGGTGATCGACGCGCTCAAGATCAGCCAGCCGGTCCTGGCGGGACACTCGCTCGGCGGGGAGGAGCTCAGCTCCATCGGATCCCGGCACCCGGAAAAGGTCGCCGGTTTGATCTACCTCGATGCGGGCTATTCCTACGCGTTCTACGCGCCTGGCATCGAGCCCTTTCCGCCGCCGCCGACTACGCCTCTGCCGCCGATCATCGAGAGCATCATGACCGGGACCCAGAAGTACACCAAAATCCCCGTGCCGATCCTCGCAATCTACGCGCTGCCGCACGATCCCGGCGCCGCGGCTCCCGCCGCGATGCGCGCCCAGGCGGAGGCGAACGACGTGAAGGGCGAGGCCCAGGCGAAAGCGTTCGAGAGCGGCCTGCCGACCGCGCGGGTCGTGCGCATCGCGCGCGCGAATCACTTTGTGTTCCTCTCGAATGAAGCCGACGTTCTGCGGGAGATGGAGACGTTCATCGCATCGCTGCGAGGCGCCGGCAAGTGAGCGCACGATAGCGGCCGGCTGAACGCGCGCGATCAGTCAGGCGGCCGGAGCGCGTCGAGGCGATTGGTCGCGACCAGGATGTCGCGTTTCAGGCGTCCGATCATGTCACGCACGAGGTCTTTTCCCGTGGCGGCGGCGTCGTCCACCATCGCCTTCAACCTGCCCAACGGCGAGTCCTTCAGCGCCGCCAGATCGCGTGCGAGCATGTCCTGCTGTTCCTCGATCTGCGCGATCCGGCGGACGAGGCGCAATCGTGTCGCCTCGGGATCGAGCCCCTGCACGGCTTCGGGACTTCTCTCCCACGCGTCGAGAATGAAACGCAGCTGCTCCTCGTCGCCGAGGGCGTAGGCCCGGTTGGCCTCGACCATCAGCGCATGACGCCGGTCCCGGGTGGACTCGTCGAGGGCGAGATCGGGATGAATGGCTTTCGCGACGTCGCGAAACAGCTTGCGAGCGGCGTCGGTCGTATATCGCGGGGCTGGCGCCGATCGGTCGGCGGCGGGCGACTCACGCGATCCATCGACTTTGCCGGCCAAGCGCTTCGACAACTCGCCCAGTTCAGCCTCGGCGATTTCGAGCTCGAGCTTGTCGAGCTGTTCGTGCAGGATGCCGACCCGCTTGCGGTAGTCGATCTCGAACGCGTCGAGGTCAGCCTTCACCCGCGCGACTTCGGCGATGCGCAGGCCGAGCACGCCTTCGAGCTCGGCCACCCGCGCGCGCAGCGCGTCGCGGTCGTCGTCATTCCGCGGAGAGCGGACGAGCGTCGTCACGTCGAAATGATATCGTGATGCGGCAGGAGACACGTGACCGACCAGATCCGCTTCGACGACGGCGCCGCCTACGAACGATATATGGGGCGGTGGAGCCAGCTCGCCGGCGACAGGTTCCTCGAGTGGTTGGACCCAAAGCCAGGGCTGCGATGGCTCGACGTCGGCTGCGGTAACGGCGCGTTTACCGAAATGATCGTCGAGCGCTGCGCGCCGCTCGCGGTTCAGGGGGTCGATCCGTCCGAGGGGCAGCTCGCCTATGCGCGGACGCGACCGGCATCGCGTCTCGCGCAGTTCCGCCAGGGCGACGCGATGGCCTTGCCGTTCCCGGAAGACACCTTTGACGCAGCGGTCATGCCGCTGGTGATTTTCTTCGTTCCAGACCCGGCCAAAGGCGTCGCTGAGATGGCGCGCGTGGTTGGCAAAGGCGGCACTGTCACCGCCTATGCGTGGGACATGCTCGCCGGCGGCTTTCCGTACGATGGGTTGCACGTTGAAATGCGCGGGATGGGCGTGGCCGTCCCTGTTCCCCCGAGTCCTGGCGCGTCGCGATTCGACGCGATGCGGGCACTGTGGGCGGGTGCGGGCCTCGAGGACATCGGCACGCAGGAGATCGCCGTGCAGCGGACCTTCAACGATTTCGACGACTACTGGAGGACGATCCTTGGTGGGCCGAGCGTCGGCCCAAAGCTCAGGGCGATGTCGTCCGAGGATCTCGCGCTGCTCAAGGCGCGGATGCGCGCGCGCCTGCCGACCGACGAGGGTGGCGCGATCACCTATGGCGCCAGGGCCAACGCCATCCGGGGTCGCGTACCAGGATAGCGTCAGGACGAAGATGATCACCGCGAGGTCTTACGCGATCGTCGAAGCGCCCTCGGCGCTTGGGACCGCGCTTCAATGGAGCGGCGTGCGGCGCCTGTCGCAGGCGCTGCTCGCGGCAGGCCTGGCCGACGCCATCGGCGCGCGCCTCGCAGGCTGCGTGGAGCCTCCGCCATACCTGCCCGGTCGCGACCCCGAAACACAGGTGACCAACGCTCCGGGGCTCAGGGAGTACGCCTTCCGCCTCGCCGATGCCGTAGGCGACGTCCTCGGCCGCGGTGAGTTCCCGGTGGTCCTCGGCGGCGACTGTTCGATCCTCCTGGGCAGCCTGCTCGCGACGGCGCGACGTGGTCGAGAGGGTGTCGTGTTCATCGATGGGCACATCGACTTCTACCCGCCGCACATCGAGGAGTGGGATGGACGCGCGGCCAACAGCGAGCTCGCATTTGCCGCGGGCCGTGGGCCCGTCGCTCTCACCGATTTCGGTCTTGGGCGGCCGCTCGTGCGCGACGACGACATCGTGGCGATCGGCTTTCGCGACCAGGCGAACCAGGTCAAATACGGTTGCTCGCTGCCCGCGGCGGCGCTGGCGTTCTCACGCGACGAGGTGCGCCGCGTTGGGGCCGGCACAGCGGCGGCGCAGGCGATCGCCCACCTCTCCCGAACGGACGGACCGGCGGGGTACTTCACGCACCTCGATGCCGACGCCGTTGACGGCAGGCTGATGCCGGCGGTTGACGACCCTGCACCGGATGGGTTCGACTGGGATGAACTGATCACGCTGTTGCGCATCGTCGTCCAGGACCCGCGGGCGTCCGGCATCCAGGTGACAATCTACAACCCCGACGCCGATCCCAGCGGCTCCGCCGGCCGCGCGCTTGCCGGCGCGCTCGCTACCGCGCTTCACGTGCCGCCGCGCTGCTGATGTCCGCGGCCGCGTGTTACGATCCGCCGCGGTAATTAGGGGATGCTCCGACGCATATTGATGGGATTTCTCTGGGCCGTGCCAGGCTACCTGGCTGGAGCCTTCGGCGGCGGCTACCTGCTGTACGCGCTGTCTTCCAACCAGTACGATCGTTCCCTCGAAGCCTCGATGACTGGAGCCTTCGTGTTCGGGCCGCTCGCGGCGCTGGTCGCGTTCATTGCCGGCGCGGTGCGCGGTGGACCTCCGACCCCAAAGCCGGCGCCAGACGCAGGCCCGTGACGCCGCATCGCCGGCCGATCAACTCCCATGGCTGAACCAGCAATTGCCGGCATCGCGCCGTTCTTCATCGTCAGGGATGTCCCCGCCGCCCTGTCGTTTTATCGCGACCGCCTCGGGTTCGACATCACGTTCCAGGGGCCAGAGCCTGACGACATCTTCTTCGGCATTGTCCAGCGCGGTGCCGCGATGATCATGCTCAAGGCCGTCGGCGTCGAGCCACTGCCCAATTGCAAGCGAGACGTCCAGAAGGGCTGGGCCCGCTGGGACGCGTACCTTCACGTCCCCGATCCGGACGCGCTGGCGGCGGAATTCTCGTCGCGTAACGTCGAGTTTTCTCAACCACTCAAGGACGACGACGACGGCTTGCGTGGATTCGAACTCGAGGACGCCGACGGATACGTGCTGTTTTTCGGTCGTCCTCGTTCCTGACGCCGATGATTCCCAATCCCCGCAAGATCAAGAGTTTCAACACGGAGGCGGCGTTCGAGGCGTGGCTGTCCAGAAACCACGCGCGCGAGACGGAGATCTGGCTGAAGATCCACAAGAAAGGCTCGGGGCTTCCGACCGTGACGAGCGCCCAGGCGCTGGATGTCGCGCTCTGCTGGGGATGGATTGACGGCATTCGCAAGGGCTTCGACGAGCGCTCGTTTCTGCAGCGGTACACGCCGCGCACGGCGAGGAGCATTTGGAGCCAGATCAACCGTGACCATATCGCGCGCCTGACGGCGGCCGGCCGCATGACCCCTCACGGCTGCCGGCAGGTCGACGCGGCGAAGGCTGACGGCCGCTGGGCCGCGGCGTATGCTCCGATGCGCAGCGCGACAGCCGCCACGATTCCCGCGGACCTTCGCGCCGCGATCGACGCAAGCCCACGGGCCCGCAAGACGTTCCGGAGCCTGGGCCGCGCGAATCTTTTCGCGCTGACGTTTCGGACCAACAGCATGAAGACGCCGGCCGGCCGCGCCAGGAAAATCGCGGCGCTGGTGGCGATGCTGGCGCGCGGAGAAACCATCGTGCCGGAACGGCGCGGCTGGTACGCTAACATCGCGCCTCATCGAAGACAGAAGGAGAAGCTGTATGCGCCAAGGAACGTGGTTGGTTGTTTCGACGCTGGCGGTGCTCGCCGTGATGCCGATCGCCGCACAGCAGCCGGCCGGACAGCGCGGCGCCGCGGCCGCACCTGCGGCGCCGGCCCTGACCTTGACGGTGGCCGGATTCGCTGACGGCGCCGATATTCCCGTGAAGTTCAGCCAGGCGGCGCCGGGTGTCGCGACCGGCGAGGGTCTCTCGCCCGCGATCAGCTGGGTGAACGTGCCGCCGGGGACGCAGTCCTTCTTCCTCAACATGCGCGACATGGACGTCGCACGGAACAAGACCAGCGACGATCAGGCCCACTGGGTGGTCTGGAACCTTCCGGCCACCGCCACCGGCCTGCCCGAAGGCGTGCCCAAGGGACCGAAGCTGGCGAACGGCGCCTTCCAGTTCAGCGCCACCGGCCAGATGTATCGCGGCCCTGGCGCGGGCGCCAACGGCCCGAAGCATCACTACATGTTCGAGCTCTACGCGCTCGACACGATGCTCGACGTCCAGCCGGCCGCCGACGCCTTCGAATCGCGCGCCAACGTGATGAAGGCGATTCAGGGACACATTCTCGGAAAAGCGGTCTACGGCGGACTGTTCAGGCGTCCGCAGTAGCCCGGTCGAGGTTCGAGATCATTCGGGCGGCGACTTCCGCGGAAGTCGCCGCCGCGGTCGCCCCGCCGTTTTCACCGATCGAAACCCGCGACCCG
Source organism: uncultured Acidobacteriota bacterium (assembly GCA_963794705.1). Lineage (GTDB taxonomy): Bacteria > Acidobacteriota > Vicinamibacteria > Vicinamibacterales > CAVVIG01 > CAVQFC01. The sequence continues at coordinate 355,608 of CAWCFI010000013.1, read as the reverse complement.
TGGGACGCTCGGACTTCTTCTTCCCGGCCGCTACCGTCCGGACCGCACCCGCCAGCAGATCCTGCATCGCCTCGCGGCTGACGCGCGACAACCGGACCAGCACGACCGGAAACGTTTCGTAGTGGGGCTTCAGGTAGTAGGTCTCCGGCTCTTCCGCGATCATGACGTCGCGTTGTTCGAACGTCGTGCGAAGCACGAGGGTGTCGGGTTCGGCCGACTTGTTCGAGGCGATGCAGGCGACCAGCCGGCCGCCCAGCTTCAACGCCGGCGACCCGTACATGGTGCTCTCCTCGACGTCGGGCAGCCGCAGCCCGATCGAGCGAACGGTTCGAAACGTCATCCAGCCGACAGTGTGCACCGGCCTGAAGGCACGATCAACTCGGTTACGATACCGCCATGCCGACGGCCCGTAGATGGCGGCTGGGCCTTGTCGCCCTGGTCGCGATCGTCGTGATTATGCTCGGCATCGGCTACAGCCAGCTCCCAGCGGTCGGCGCCGGTGGACTCCTTCATCCTTGGCGCCGCCATCTCACCGAACCTCCGCCCTCCGCCTGCCGCGATGTCGCATTCGCGGGCGACGATGTCGCGCTCGACGGCTGGCGATGCCGGCCGTCGTCTGCGCCTCGTGGCACGGTCGTCTACCTGCACGGCGTCGCCGACAATCGCTCGAGCGGCATCGGCATCATCGATCGCTTCGTGAGGCGCGGCTTCGAGGTGATTGCCTATGACAGCCGCGCCCACGGGGAGTCCGGCGGCGATGTCTGCACGTACGGATTCTTCGAAAAGCGGGATTTACATCGCGTTCTCGACAGCCTTGCGGCGGGGCCGATTGTGCTGATCGGCACCTCGCTCGGCGCGGCGGTGGCGTTGCAGGAAGCCGCGCAGGATCCACGCGTCACGGCCGTGGTCGCGGCCGAGACCTTTTCGGATCTGCGAACTGTCGCGACCGAGCGAGCGCCATTTTTCTTCACAGCGGGTGTCATCGCGCGCGCCATCGTGTTGGCGGAAGATCAGGGCCGCTTTCAGGTCGACGCGGTCAGTCCGGTCGCAGCCGCGGCGACGATCGCGCAGCCGGTGCTGCTGGTGCATGGCTCGGATGACACGGACACCGGACCGGATCATTCGGCGCGTGTGCTGCAGACGCTGACCGGGCCGAAGCGGTTGATCCTGGTGCCAGGCGCTCGGCACAACGAATCGCTGCGCGGCGCCGATGTCTGGACCGAGATCGAGCGATGGGTTGACGAGGTGCTGGCGGATCGGTGGAGCGCGCGCTGAATCATGCACGTGCGAAGAGCCATCGCCGGAGACGAGCCGATCCTGCGGGCGCTGCGCCTGCAGGCGCTGTCCGACACTCCCGATGCGTTCGGCTCGACCTACGAGCGCGAGCTGGCCCGCACCACCGCCGACTGGCAGCGTTGGCTCTCCCCGGGTGCGACCTTCATCGTGACCGATGACGATGAGCCCAAAGGGATTGTGGCTGTTAGCCGCGATGCTGCCGATCCGGCGATTGCGCAGCTGATGGCGATGTGGGTGCACGCCTCGCTTCGGGGTCGCGGCGGCGCGGACGCCCTGGTGGCGTCCGTGCTGGCCTGGGCCTCGGCCGAAGGCGCGCAGACGATGCGGCTCGCGGTCATCGCGTCCAACGGGCGCGCGCGGCGCTGCTACGAGCGGAACGGCTTCCGCGATACCGGCCACCGCACGGTGCGCGAGCGCGATGGCGTCGTCGAGATGCAGATGGAGCGATTCATCTGACCGCCGGTCCTTCTTTTCCATGGGGCGCGGGTCGCGGTGATCAATTCGCTCACGCCGGGGCGGCGCAGATCGGCCGGGGAGGTCACCGCCACGTGCCGGTGCACCTTGCCCCGCCCCTCCAGCAGGCCGTGCGGATCGTCGAGCCCGCTGCGCGCGCCAGCAGTCTATCGACTGGAGAGGACGAAGCTGTTGCCATCCAGATCCTTGAAAATCGCGAAGGTGCCCCACGGCTGCTTCTGCGGCGGGGCGGTGAACTCGACGCCCTTGGCGATCAGCTCCTGATAGGTCTGTTCGACGTTGTCGCAGGCGAGCGCGCCGTTGAACGACGAGCCGGGCTTCAGGCCCTGCTCGTCGAACACGAACAGCACGAAGCGGGTCTCGGACGAACCGATCCGCAGCTCGATCCAGCGCTGTTTCTCGTTGAACGGCTGATCGGTGAGGACCCGGAAACCGACGCGGTCGGTCCAGAACTTCAGCGCTCGATCCTGATCGCGGGTGGGGATGCTGACGAACTTGACATGAGAGATCATGGCCAGAGCTAATCATGGCGGCGGCGATGCCGCAACGCTCTTCTTTATCACGATAGTTTTAAATACTATAGCGATCATGCAGCAGCTCCGGATCGACGCCTACCTGATGGAGACCCTGATGCCGGATCTGGTGCTGCACGACCGCCAGCCGTCCGCGTTCCTCGTCTACCTGCAGCTGTGGTATCGATCGGCGGGACGGCCGCGGCGCGTGCAGGTGAGCCACCAGGCGATGGCGGTCGCCACCGGCCTGTCCAAGAGCGCGGTCCAGGCGGCGATGCGCACGCTCGCCCGGCGCCGGCTGATCCGCGGGGTGCGCGCATCGGCCACCGCCGTGCCGGCCTATACCGTGCTGCGCCCGTGGAGACGCTGACCGCTCAGCGGAGCGCGGCTTCGCCCAGCGCGCGCCGCTCGAGCGCGAGGTTCCTGATCACCTCGGTGGTGGACCGCGCCTTGTTGAGGGTGTAGAAGTGCAGGCCGGGCGCGCCCTCGCGCAGCAGTTCCTCGCATTGCCGCGTCGCATAGTCGATCCCGAACTGCGACACCGCCTCGTCATCGTCGCCGCGCCGCTCCAGCTCCGAGAGCAGCGTGGCCGGCAGATCGGCGCCGCACAGTCCCACGAAACGCTTGATCTGCGAGGTGCTGAGGATCGGCAGGATGCCTGGGACGATCGGCACGGTGACGCCCTGGCTGGCGAGGAAGTCGCGGCACTCGAAGTAGTGGCGGTTGTCGAAGAACAGCTGGGTGATCACGAAGTCGGCGCCGGAATCGATCTTCGCCTTCAGTCGCTGCCAGTCGACCAGTTTGCCCTCGCGGCAGGCGATGTGGCCTTCGGGAAAGCCGGCAACACCAATCGAGAAGGCGCCGAACTCGCGGATGCGCTGCACCAGTTGATAGGAGTACTCGAAGCCGCCCTCGGTCTTCACGAACTCTGCGGCGCCGTCCGGCGGATCGCCGCGCAGCGCGAGGACGTTCTTGATGCCCAGCGCGCGCGTCTGCTCGAGCACCGCGCACGTCTCGTCGATCGTGGCGTTGACGCAGGTGAGGTGCGCCATCGCGGTGATCTGCTGCTCGCGCTGGATGCGGTCGACGATGCCGAGGGTCTTCGCGCGGGTGCCGCCGCCGGCGCCGTAGGTGACCGAACAGAAGTCGGGGTGCAGCTCCCGCAGCGCCGGGATCGTCTTCTCCAGCAGGGCGCGCTCGCCTTCTTCCGTCTTGGTGGGGAAGAACTCGAACGACACCACCGGCCGGCCTGTCGTCCTGGCGGCGGCGAAAATGTCTCGAATCAGCTGGATCAAAGGGTGCCAGAGACAAATATACACTTACAGGCAAGAGGAACGGACACCCATGAGCCTGACCCGTCGCGAGCTCCTCGCCGGCACCGCGCAGCTGGCAGCGGCCGCCGCCTTCCAGCCGGCAGCCGCGGCACTGCCGGCCCGGCGCGATTTCGCCATTCCCGCCGGCCACACCTATCTGAACGGCGCCTTCATCCATCCGATGCCGATTGCGGCCGCGGCCGCGGCGACGCGCTATATCGAGTCGCGCGCCTTCAGCCGCGAGCGCTGGAGCGGCGACGAGCTCGCGGTCAAGGTCCGCGCGCAGTTCGCGTCGCTGATCAACGCCAAGCCCGGAGAGATCAGCCTGGTCGAGAGCACCAGTCGCGGCGAGAACCTGGTCGTCGGCGGGCTGGGCCTGGCGTCGAACACCGGCAACGTGGTGACCGATGCCCTGCACTTCGAAGGTTCGCTGATTCTGTACGGCGAGCTCCAGAAGCGGGGACTCGACGTGCGTCTGGTGCGGCCGCACGACTGGCGCATCGACCTGGCCGACATGGAAAAGGCCGTGGATCGGAAGACCCGGCTGGTCGCGGTCTCGCTGGTCTCCTGGTACAACGGCTTTCAACATGATTTGAAGCGCGTGTGCGAGCTGGCGCACGCCAACGGCGCCTACGTGTATGCCGACATCGTGCAGGCTGCCGGCAACACGCCAATCGACGTGCGGGCGAGCGGCGTCGATTTCTGCGCCTGCTCCAGCTTCAAGTGGCTGATGGGCGACTTCGGCCTCGGCTTCCTCTACGTGCGCGAGGATCTGCTCGACAGGGTGATTCGCCGCACCGAGTTCGGCTATCAGCAGGCGGACACCGTGATGCACTACCTGCCGTCCGATCCGCCGTCTGCGACGCCGGTCACCTGGACCATGCAGGGAGATGCGCGCGCGCATTTCCAGGTCGGCACCTATGGGCAGGGTGCGCTGAACGCGCTGGCGGAGTCGCTCGCCTACCTGCAGCGAATCGGCGTCGATCGGATCCACGCCTATCGCCAGCCGCTGCTGCAGCGGCTGCACGAGGCGCTGCCGCGAATCGGGTTCACCGCCATCACCCCGCCGGGGACCACCTCCGCCATCGTCGCGTTCACCGCGCCGAATGCCGAGCAGCGGTTCGCGGCGCGGCTGAAGCAGGCCAACGTCTCGGTCACGCTCGGCGGCGATCGTCTGCGGGTGTCACCGTCGCTGTTCAACGACCTGCACGACGTCGACCGGCTGCTGAACGCCTTGTCATAACCTCGTGCGCGCCCGGGCTGCCGGCCCGGCCGCGGACGATGTCGAATTGCGGCCGGTCGAGCGACTAACCGGTGGAGGAACACGAACATGAAGTATTTGTGCCTGATTTATGACGAAGAGAAGAAGATGGCCGGCATGACCAAAAGTGAAGGCGATGCCTTCATGGGCGAATACGGCGCGTTCACCGAGTCGGTCAAGGCGAGCGGCCACTACCTGGGCGGCAACCCGCTCCAGCCGGTGCACACCGCCACCACCATCCGGAGCCGCAACGGCAAGGTCTCCACGACCGACGGCCCGTTCGCCGAAACCAAGGAGCAGCTCGGCGGCTACTACCTGATCGAAGCCAAGGATCTCAACGAGGCGATCCAGGTGGCGACGCGCATCCCGTCGGCGAAGACCGGCAGCATCGAGGTCCGGCCGATCATGACGTTCAGCTGATCGCGTCGGGGTTGTCAGTTGGGGAGCGAGGACGCGGTCGAACAGGTGCGGGCGGCGGTGGACGCCGTCTACCGCACCGATTCCCGCCGCGTGCTCGCCACCCTGATCCGCCTGCTCGGCGATTTCGATCTCGCCGAGGAGGCGATGCACGATGCGTTCACCGCCGCCGTCGAACAGTGGCCGCGCGACGGCATCCCCGCCAACCCGCGCGCCTGGCTGGTCTCGACCGGCCGATTCAAATCGATCTCCGCGATGCGCAAGCGCGCCCGGTTCGACGCCTCGCTCAGCGAGATCGCCGAACGCCTCGAGGCCGCCGCGCGCGATACCGGCGGAGACGACGAGGAGAGCGTGGACGACGACCGGCTGCGGCTGATTTTCACCTGCTGCCACCCGGCGCTGACGCCGGACGCGCAGATTGCGCTCACGCTGCGCGAGGTCTGCGGCCTGACCACCGAGGAGATCGCGAACGCGTTCTTCACGTCTCCCTCGACGGTGGCGCAGCGGATCGTGCGCGCCAAGGCGAAGATTCGAGACGCCGGCGATCCCGTATCAGGTGCCGCCGCTGGCGAGTCTTGCCGATCGCCTCGACAGCGTCCTCCACGTCGTCTATCTCGTGTTCAACGAGGGCTACTTCGCCTCGTCGGGAGCGTCGCTGACGCGGCACGACCTGTCGGGCGAGGCGATCCGGCTGGGACGCCTGCTGACCGAGCTGCTGCCGGAGCCCGAGGCGATCGGGTTGCTCGGCGCTGATGCTGCTGCACGAGTCACGGCGCGCCGCGCGCACGTCGGCGGACGGCGAGCTGATTCTGCTCGCCGATCAGGATCGCGATCGCTGGAACCGCGATCAGATCGCCGAAGGATCGGCGCTGGTCGAGCGCGCGCTTGACGCTGAGGCGGCTGGGCCCGTATACCCTGCAGGCGGCGATCGCCGCGGTTCACGCCGAGGCGCAGGTCCGCGGCGGCGACCGACTGGCGGCAGATTGTCGCGTTGTACGACATCCTCGTTCGCGCCGATCGGGCGCCGGTGGTCGAGTTGAATCGCGCGGCCGCCGTCGCGATGCGCGACGGCCCGCTGGCGGGTCTGACCATCATCGACGCGATTCTGGCGCGCGGCGATCTCGGCGACTACCTGCACGCGCACTCGGCGCGCGCCGACCTGTGCCGCCGGCTCGGCAGGGTGGAAGACGCGCGCGCGTCGTATCAGCGCGCGCTGGCCCTCACGCGTCAGGAGCCGGAGCGCCGTTTCCTCGAGAGGCGACTGGGGGAGCTTGGCCACACGTAGTGCAGGCCTTCAGGCCTGCCGGTCGAAGCAAGCGTAAGGGCCTGCCGGGTCGAAGCAGGCCTAAAGGCCTGCACTACATGTGTAGGGCGGGTCCTTGGGACCCGCCGTCCTACGAGTGCTGGTGGCTCGCCGGCATGCCCAGGCGGTTGACCGTATCCCCTTCGAAATCGAACTCGATCAGGATGACCGGCTCCTTGCCGACCACCCAGCCGTCGTGGCCCGGATCGATGGCGACGATCTGCGGCGCCTTGTGCTCGACGATGCAGCCGTCGGCGTATTCGATGTGGATCTCGCCGCGCGCGAGGAATCCCACGTGGGCGTGCATGCAGAGCTCGGTGCCGACGTTGGGCTTCATGTCGACCGCCCAATGGAACCCGGGCGGGTAGATCATGCGCTTCACGCGCGCCGCGCCGGCGCGTCCGACTTCCAGCTGGACGTGGCCGATGTTGCGTTTGGTCGCGCCTTTGACCGGGGCGAGGAGCGCGTCGAACGCCTTGACCTTCGTCCGTGCGGCCTTCGCCTTCGCCTTCGGCCGTGCGACCTTCGTCCTTGCCCTCTGCCGTCCAGCCTTCTGCCGTCCGGCCTTGTGTCGCGCTGCTTTCTTTTTCGCCATCTGATCCTCGCTGTGGTTGCCGAACGGCCGATGCTAACATGAGCGCCCGAGCGTCCATTGGCTGGAGGTCCTGAGATGTTACGTCGCGTGCCTGCCCTCGCCGTTACCCTGATCGCGCTCTCGGGAATTGCGCTCGCGCAGTCCAACCGGATTGATGTCGTGACGCCGTCCGCGCCCGAGCTCGCCGCTTATGGCAAGTACGCCATCGGCGTGCGCACCGTCCAGGCGACCGACAAGAACCGCCCTGACATCCTCGCGACCAAGGAGGGCGGTCCGACCGCGCGCTACGATCGGACGCTGACGCTCGAGGTCTGGTATCCCGCGGCGCTGGCCGCCGGGCAGAAGGCGGGCGGCGACTACCACGCGATCACGCGCGATCCCGCGATCACGGCAACGCTGCACGGCCAGGCGGTGCGCGACGCCGCGCCGCTGGAGTCGGACGCGCCGTTTCCGCTCGTCATCATCTCGCACGGCTACCCGGGCAACCGCTACCTGATGAGCCATCTCGCCGAAAACCTCGCGAGCAAGGGCTTCGTGACCGTGTCCATCGATCACAAGGACAGCACCTACGACGATCAGAAGCCGTTTGCGAGCACGCTCTACAATCGCGCGTTCGACGACCTGTTCGTGCTGAACGAGATGGATCGCCTCGGCCGGCCGGCTTCGGGCAGCTTCCTCGCGGGCCGTCTCGACGCCAGCCGAACCGGCCTGGTCGGCTACTCGATGGGCGGCTACGGCGCGGTCAACGTCGTCGGCGGCGGCTACAGCAAGGCGAGCGAGACGATCAACGGCGCGCCGCCGAACAAGCTGCTCGCCGACCGCGGCGCCGCGAATCCCGAGTACCGCAAGACGATGGATCCGCGCATCAAGGCGGTGATCGCGATCGCGCCGTGGGGCATGGTCGGCGGATTCTGGGACGCGGAGGGCTTGAAGGGGATCGGGACCCCGGTTCTGTTCGTCGCCGGCAGCGCCGACGATGTGGCGGGATACGAGAAAGGCACGAAGGCGATCTACCAGGGCGCGGTGAATGCGGACCGCTATCTGCTGACCTTCCTCAACGCGAACCACAACGCCGCCGCGCCGATTCCCGCGCCCGCGGAAACCTACGTGGCGGCCGAGGCGGGAAAGCCCGCCGCCTTCTCGCACTATGCGGATGCCGTCTGGGACACCGTCCGCATGAACAACATCCTCGACCACTTCGCCACCGCCTACTTCGACCTCTATCTGAAAGGCGACACGGAGAAGAAGGCGTACTTCGAGGGATGGAAGGGTTTCAAGCGGGGAACGTCGGTGGGACTGACGCTCGAGCACGCCGCGCCTGGCAAATGAGAGTACTGCTGCGGTTCCGGCGATCGCGGCGTGCCTCGCCATCGTGGTGAGCGCAGCCGGACCGCCGGCGTTTCCGCGCGCCACGCCGGCGGCCGTCGACCTTGCCGCCGCTCCGCTCGGCGAGGCTACCGCGCTGTTGAAGCAGTTCGTGGCGGAGAAGAAGATCGCCGGCGCCGTGGCCGCGGTCGCGCGGCACGGCAAGCTGGCATACCTGGAATCGGTGGGCGTTCAGGATCTCGAGACGCGGGCGCCGATGACGGACCGCTCGCTGTTCCGGATCTATTCGATGACCAAGCCGGTCACGGCGGCCGCCGTCATGATGCTGCTCGAGGAGGGCCGCTTTCACCTCGACGACCCGGTCTCGAAGTACCTGCCGGAGTTCAAGGACGTCAAGGTCGCCTCGCCGGACGGCTCGACGCGTCCGCCGGCGCGCGCGATCACGGTTCAGGATCTGCTGCTGCACACCTCGGGCTTCAGCCATCGCACCTCCGAGCTCTACCGGACCGCGAGAGTGCGCGCGCGCACCGACACGCTGCCGCAGTTCGTCACCAAGATCACCCGGGCGCCGCTGATGGAAGATCCGGGCACGCGCTTCCGCTACAGCGAGGGCACGACGGTGCTGGGGCGGCTGGTCGAAATCTGGTCGGGCAAGCCGTTCGACGCATTTCTCGACGAGCGCATCTTCAGGCCGCTGGGCATGACCGAGACGAGCTTCTGGGCCGGTCCGGAGCAGCGCGCCCGGCTGACGACGGTCTACCAGTCGGCGCGCGACGGCGGGCTGACGCCGTTCGAGATCGAACCCGAGATGCCGTTCACCGAACGGCCGACGCTGCTCGAAGGCGCGGTCGGCCTGGTGTCGACCGTGCCCGATTTCCTGCGCTTCAGCCAGATGCTGCTCAATCGCGGCGACGCTTGACGGCGTCACGGATCCTCGGCGCGAACACCGTCGACGCGATGACCGCCAACGGCCTGCCGGAGGCGGTGCTGCGGGCGCGAGGCGGCACTCGCGGCTGGGGGCTCGGCAACGTCGACGTCGCGATCGACACCGGCGAATACGGGTGGGACGGCACCGCCGGCACGATCTTCACCGTCGACCCGCGCCACGAGCTGATCACCGTCCTGATGTGGCAGAGCGTGCCGGCGGACCCGGACGGCCTTCGCGCGCGCTTCAAAGCGCTGGTCGCCCGTAGTGCAGGCTTCTAGGCGGCCATCGTAAAATATGCCGGTGAAGCATCTGACCACGAGCGAACTGGAGGCCGGGCTCGCCGACGTGCATCAATCGCCGAAAGACGGCGGCGTGCTGGAGATGATCGTGCGGCGGCCGCAGGTCGGCGAGCGCGAGATCCTGGAGGAGGGGCAGCTCGATCTGTCCGACGGCCTGGTCGGCGACAGCTGGAAGATCCGCAGCAGCAGGCGGACCGCGGACGGCACGCCGCATCCCGACATGCAGCTCAATCTGATCAACTCGCGCCTGGTCGCGCTGGTGGCGCAGGACCGCAGCCGCTGGCACCTGGCCGGCGATCAGCTCTACGTCGACCTCGATCTTGAGCGCCGGCAACCTGCCGCCGGGCACGCGGCTGGCGATCGGCACGGCCGTGATCGAGGTCACCGCCGAGCCGCACACCGGCTGCTCGAAGTTCGTCGAACGCTTCGGCGCCGACGCGATGAAGTTCGTCAACTCGAACGAGCGCCGCGATCTGCACCTGCGCGGCATCAACGCCCGCGTCGTGCATCCCGGCGTGCTGCGCGTCGGCGACACGGTCCGCAAACTCTAGGGGAGGATATCCATGCGTCGTGCGGTTCTGTTCCTGCTTTTGCTGCTCGCGCTGCCGGCGACGGCGTCTGCGACCTGGTCGGTGATCGCCGTCGATCGCAGCACCGGCCGCGTGGTGATCGCGTCGGCGACCTGCGTCGATCGCGACGATCAGTTCCTGATGGGCGTGCAGGCGGTGGTGGTGCCGGGCAAGGGCGTCGCCGCCTGCCAGGCCGGCGTCGACAACACGCACCAGAATCAGATGCTGGTGTTCCGCGAGCTGGAGAAGGGGACCGACCCGAAGGCGATCATCGAGCAGCTGAGCGCCGATCCGGCCTTCCAGACGCGCCAGTTCGGCATCGTCGATCTGCAGGGGCGCAGCGCCGGCCATTCCGGGCTGACCAACGGCTACGTCTCGCAGGACATTCACGGCCAGGTGCCGGGCACCGAAATCTTCTATTCGATTCAGGGCAACATCCTGCGCCCGGGCACGGTCGTGCCCAACGCGGTGCAGGCGTTCCTCGCCGCGAAAGGGCGCGATCACCGATCGGGTGATGGCGGCGATGGAGGCGGCCGACGGATCGGGCGGCGACAGCCGGTGCACCTGCCCGCCGTGGCCGACCGACGGATCGAAGCCGGCGATTCCGTGCTCGGAGAAGACCGCGCATGTCGCCTACATCCTGATGGCGGAGAAGGGCGACACCAGCGGCGACTCGCACAACAACGGCAAGTACACGATGTATCTCACCGTGTCGCAGCCGGCGCCGGATCACGGGCCGAACGTGATTCGCGAGGGCGAGAACCTCAACCCGGTGAAGACGCTGCGCATGCGCTACGACGCGTGGCGCAAGACGCAGCCGGCGTCGTTCAAGTAACGCCATGAGAACTCATCCGATGCGCGTGTTCACAGCGACGTTTGCGCTGACAGCCTTGTGCTCCGCGCTGGCGATCGGCCAGCAGCGGGGCCAGACCCCTCCGGCCAATCCAGCCCTTCCCGCCGCTCCTGGCTCTCCTGCGCAGCCGGGCCAGCGCGGCGGCGGCCGCGGGCCGCGGCGGCATCCAGGTGATGACGCTGACGTCCTCAGCCTGGCCGGACGGCGGCCAGATTCCGGCGAAGCACACGCAGGCGGACGCCGACGTCTCGCCGGCGTTGAGCTGGAGCAACGTGCCGGACGGCGCCGCCAGCTTCGTGCTGATCGTGCACGACGTCGGACGCGCCGATCGGCAACGGCACCGACGACATCCTGCACTGGATGCTGTGGAACATTCCGCCGACGGTGACCAGCCTGCCCGAACATGCGCCGGCGATGTCGCAGCTGCCGGACGGCACGCGCCAGATCAGCGCGACCGGTCCGGACTATCGCGGCCCTGGCGCGCCGGCCTCGGGTCCGCCGCATCACTACGTCTTCGAGCTGTTCGCGCTCGACACGATGCTCGACGTGCCGGCGGTCGGCGCCTCACCGCCGGCCACGCGCGCCGCGGTCGTCGCCGCGATGGCGGGACACATTCGCGGCAAAGCGGTCTACGTCGGACTGTTCAAACGACGCTGACCCCAAGTCCGCCGTGCGGCGTGAGGGGTTTGCCCCGTTTTTCGCGCGCGCCTCTTGAACCGCGTCTCTCCGCACCGCTACGATGCCGCCCGTGACGTTGCTCACCGTCTTGCGCGCGGAACTCGAACGGCGGCAGGCCTCCAACGCCCGCTACTCGCTCCGATCCTTCGCGCGCGATCTCTCGGTCGATCACTCGACGCTGTCGCAGATTCTTCGCGGCCGGCGTCGGCTGACCGGCCGCAAGGTGCGCGCGTTCGGGCGCCGGCTGCGGCTGTCGGCGACGGACATCGCCGAGCTCTGCGCGCTCGAGAACGAGTCAGCGGTGCTGGCGGCGCTCGATCGGCCGACCTTCCGGGCCGACTCGCGCTGGGTCGCGAGCATGGTCGGGATCCCGATCGACGAGGTCAACGTCACGCTGCAGCGGCTGCTCAGGAAAGGGATCGTGACGATGACCGCGCGCGCTCGTTGGGAGCGCGTGTAGGCCGGGTCCGTCGAGGCCAAATGTCGGGCGGGCCTTTTCCGGCCCCGCCGGAGGAGAAACGTGGGAAACCCCGTCGTGCAGTGGCAGATCGTGGCGAAGGATCCCGACGCGCTGACGCGCTTTTACGCGTCGCTGTTCGGATGGAAGGTCAAGACCAACAACGCGCTCGGGTATCGCGAGGTCGACACCCAGAGCCCACGCGGCATCAACGGCGGCGTCTGGCCGTCGCCGCCCGAAGGACACAACCTGGTGCAGCTGTTCATCGAGGTCGACGACGTCGATGCCTACATCGACAAGGCCACCAAGCTCGGCGCCACCGTGATCGTCCCGAAATCGGAACTGCCGGACGGTGATGCGCTCGCGATCATCCTCGATCCGGCCGGACTTTCTTTTGGCCTCTACCGGCCGAGGAAGTAGGATCCGGCGCGGAGGATGCGATGACGCGAAGACCGGCCGGCCTGAAGGCATGCACCACGGCAATCACGTTGGCGGCGGTGGCCGCGCTCGGCGCGCTGGTGATGGGACAGACGACGCAGAAGCCGATGAGCCCTGATGGCGTGGCGCAGGCGCAGGTGCTCGGCACGTGGGCCAAGGGCGCGCGCCCCGCGTTCACGCTCGGCCGCGAAACCTACCAGAACGGCAAGTGGATCGAGATCAGTTACGGCCGTCCGCTGCAGCGCGGGCGCGATCTGTTCGGCTCTGGAGAAAACTATGGCAAGGCCGCGCTCGACGTTGGCGCTCCCGGTTTTCCACCGCCGCCGGTCTGGCGCGCCGGTGCGAACATGACGACCCGTCTGAAGACCGAAGCGACGTTGAGCTTCGGCGGCAAGAAGATCGCGCCGGGCGAATACAGCCTGTTCGTCGATCTCAAGCCGAAGGAGTGGACGCTGATCGTGTCGACGTGGGCGGCGCAGGCCAAGTTCGATCCGCAGGACAAGTCGGCGCTGTGGGGCGCCTACGGCTACACGCCCGACAAGGACGTCGCGCGCATCCCGATGAAGGTGGAGACGCTGCCGTTCGACGTCGAGCAGCTGACCTGGAGCTTCGTCGACATGACGAATGCCGGTGGCAAGGTCGCGATCATGTGGGGCAAGACGATGGCGAGCAGCGCGTTTACCGCGTCGAACTGACGGCTGTAACCGTAACCGCACCGTTACACCTTGTGACCGCGCCATCCGGATGGTACGGTCGCGCGTGATGAAACGACTGGTTATCGCCGCCGGATCGCTTGCGCTCGCCGTGGCTCTGTCGATTGCGCCGGCCGCACAGGATGTTCCAGCCGGCCGCGGCCAGGGCGGCGGCCGGGCGGGCGGCCGCGGCGCCGGGCGGGGCGCCGCGCCGCGCGCGCGCAAGGCTGTCCTCGCCTGGGCCGACACGCGCAACGGCATCGCACAGCACGACTCGGTCTCGCATGCGCTCTCGGTGATCGAGCGCCTGGGATACGAGTCTGGCGCGTACGACACCTTCATCCGCACCGATTCCAACATCATCTCTAAGCACCCGACGATGACGGATGGCAAGCCGGCCAGCGGCGGCCCGGACCTCACCAGCGTGGACGCGATCTTCTTCCTCGGGCATCGTGATGTCCCGCTCGATGCGCAGCAGAAGGCCGATTTACTGGCGTTCGTCCGCGACGATGGCAAGGGGTTCGTGGCCGCGCACACCGCGACCACAGCTTTTCAGGACTGGCCCGAGTTCGGCGAGCTGATTGGCGCGCGCTACGACGGACATCCATGGAACACCGCGTCGGGATCGATCGTGAACGAGGATCCGTCATTTCCGGCGACCAAACACCTCGCCCCGGTCTTTGCATTTACCGACGAGTTCTACCAGGCACAGGAATATTCTCGCGAGAAGATTCGCGTGCTGTTGCGGCTCGACGTCTCGAAGATGCCGGCCAACGCCGACGTGCACCGCACGGACGGCGACTTTCCGCTCGCCTGGGCGAAGAGCTACGGCAAGGGCCGGGTCTTCTATTCGTCGCTCGGGCACGCCGCCGCCACCTGGGACAACCCGGACGTCTACCACATGTATTTCGAGGCGTTGAAATGGAGTCTTGGCCTGAGCGACGCCGACCTGACGCCGCGTCCGCTCAGGAAATAGCCGGCACCAGGCCCATGCGCCGCGCAATCGCTTCGAAGCGGCGATCGTCCTTGAGCGCGTCGAACCGCGGATCGACCTTGACCGAAATCAGATCGAACGAGCGATCCTCCAGTGCCTTCTGCATCCAGCTGAAGCCGAGGTCGGTTTCCCCGAGCCCGAACTGAATCCAGGCGAATTCCAGCGGCGAGACGTAGCGCTCCCGGGCGTAGGTTTCGAGCTTACGCAATACCTCGACCGCCTGTTTCCGGCGTCCGGCCAGGGCGAAGGTGCGGCCAAGCGCCCCGTGCATCCGCGGCGTCTGCGGCGACAGGTGGACGGCGCGCTGGAACGCCGCCGCCGATTCATCGAAGTCCTTCCGCTGCTCCTGGATGACTCCGAGAATCCAGTAGGCCGGCGCGAAGTGCGGGTTCAGCTCGATGGTGTGGTCGCACTGCTCGAGCGCGGTCTCGAAATCGCGGCGGTAGAAGTGGATCACCGCCAGATCGCGGGCGACGATCGACGAGACCGGATCGAGCGCCTGCGCCACGATCATCTCGTCGAGCGCTTCGTCGAGGCGGCCGAGCGGCGACAGGCAGGACATCGCGTACCAGTGGTGCGAGGTGGCACAGCGCGGATCCAGAGCGATGGCGCGCTGGAATTCGCGCTCCGCGCCGACCCAGTCCCAGTCCTGCGTCGCCTTGACGTGCGCCAGCGAGTTATGGGCTTCGGCGGAATTCGCGTCGAGCATCACCGCTGCCGCCGCGCTCGTGGCCGCCTTGGTCCAGACCTCGGCCGGGCCGAACACGCCGTAATGGGCCAGCAGCCCGTAGGCATCGGAGAGCCCGGCGTGGGCGGCGGCATATTCCGCGTCCTCGATG
This sequence comes from uncultured Acidobacteriota bacterium, assembly GCA_963794705.1. Taxonomy (GTDB): domain Bacteria; phylum Acidobacteriota; class Vicinamibacteria; order Vicinamibacterales; family CAVVIG01; genus CAVQFC01. The sequence continues at coordinate 340,364 of CAWCFI010000013.1, read as the reverse complement.
AGCGACTTCTCGAAGAAGTCGAGCGCCTTTCTCAAGCCCTCTTCGGTGCGCTGGTTCAGATGATAGCGGCCCTGCAGGTAGAGGTTGTGCGCCGCGAGGTTTTCGTTGGAGCGGCGCGCCGGCGAGCTCGATCGCCGATCGCCGAGCTCGGGTTCGATCCGCTGGGCGATGGCCTCGGCGACGCGCTCCTGCGCGGGGAACGGCTCGCCGACCATCGCATCGACCGACTCCGACCAGATGTAGCAGCCGGTGGCGCCATCGATCAGCTGCGCCGTCACGCGGAGGCGTTCACCCGAGCGGCGCACGCTGCCGCTGATGATCATCGCCGCCTCGGTTTTGTCGCCGGTGGCGCGCGGCTCGTCCGACGCCAGAATCCGCAGCGACGAGAACCGCGCCAGGTGATGGACGATTTCCTCCCGGACGCCGCGACAGAAATACTCGACGTCGTGATCGGCGCTGTGGTCGGCGAACGGCAGCACCGCGATGGTGTTGCGGCTGACCAGCGCCGCCGCGACCGATCGTTTGATCAGCACGGGAGCGTCGCGCTGCTTGAAGACCGGCGCGTAGCCGCCTTTCGGCAGCTCGATCACCGTCTCGTCGGCGCGTCCCTCCTCGCGGTAGTAGCGCACCAGCTTGGCCCGCAGCCGCCTCGCTTGCACGCGGACGATCGGGTCGGTGCGCGGGTCGAACGTGTCTTCCTTGCCGAAGACCTGTACCCCGATGACATATTCCTTGAGCTCGTGCCGCCGTCCCGCAATGGCTTCGAGCACGATGAACTTCAAAAACCGCTTCAGTCGGTCGCCCTGCTGAAACGTCGGGCTGGTGAGGATGCGCTCGAGATGCTCGAGCACGGCGGCGTCCGGCTGGAGTGGGGAAGCGGCGGGTGCGGCGGAACGGCTACCCATGGTCGTATCTTATCGCCTAGCCCGCCTGCCGGCAGCGCGTCTCGCGCGTGCCGGCGATCAACAGGCAGGACACCATCGACCAGGCGACGATCATCACGAACCCCGCCTGGAACGCTTCGACGGAATAGATGCGCACGCCGCCGCTCAGCGCCCCGACCCAATGCTGATCCAGGACGCGTCCGATCGCGGGCTGCAGGATGGTCGGGCCCAGCATGTTCCCGACGTTGACGGCGCCGGAGATGGTGCCAAGCAGCTGAATCGGCACCGACTCCTTCGCGAACGCGAATCCGATGACCACCGCGCCGCACGCGAAGCTGGTGATGGCCGCGACCACCGTGAAGGCCGGCAGCGGCAGCGGCGTGAGAAAGAGCACCGACCAGCCGGCCGCCGCGATCAGCGCGCCGCCGAGATAGATCGGTTTGCGGCGCCCGATCCGGTCGGACAGGTAGCCGGCGATCGGGCTGGCGATCGCCCAGCAGACAATCATCACCGAGCAGACGGCTGACGCGTCGGTCGAGGCCAAAGCGAAACGCTGACGGAGGTACGACGGCCCCCACAATCCGGTGAACGACAGCATCGCCCCGACGAATCCGCCCTGCGCGAAGAAAATCAGCCAGGTATTGCGATAGGTGAAGATCGCCGGGAACTCGCGAACCAGCTGGCCGATCGTCAGATGGGTGCGCTGCAGCTCGGCCGGCGCGTAGCTGCGGAAGCCTTTTTCAATCGGATCGTTGGTGACCAGCGCCCAGGCGGCGCCGCCTACTGCCAGCACCACGCCGGCCGATCCGAGCGCAACCGCGCGCCAGCCGAACTGCTCGACCAGTAGCCGTAACGGGACCTGAGCCACCAGCGCGCCGATGTTGCCCATCATCAGCCCGAGGCCCGACAACATCGCGAACCGCTGTCGCGGGAACCAGTGCGTCGCCAGCTTGAGGGTGACGACCCAGCCGACCGCGGTCGCGCCGCCGACGATCAGCCGTCCGACCGACGCCATCGCGTAGCTGGTGGTCAGGCCGAACAGACAGGTGCCTGCCGCGGCCGCGAGTGATCCTCCGATCAGCAGCCGCCGCGCGCCCCACGAGTCGACCAGCACGCCGGTTGGAATCTGCATCGCGATGTACGCGTAGAAATACACCGCCGAGAAATTTCCAAGCTGGCTGGCGCCGATCCCGAAGTCGCGCATCAGCTCCGTCGTCATCACGGCAGGCGAGGACCGCAGGTAGAAGGCCGCCAGGTAGAACGTTGCCGCCACGCCCCAGACGGCGGCGGCCAACGCGAAATTGGGAATTGGGAATTCCAGATTCCTACTTCCCAATTGCGCCGGCACTACTCGCCTTTCCGATAGATATCGTTGATGTTCCAATGCCCCGGCGTCGGCGTCGGCGCGTTCTCCATCGGCGCCTGGATGACGGTCGGCAGGCTGGAATCGAGCGCCTCACGAAGCGCGGGTCCGAGATCCGCGGCCGATTCGATCATCACGCCGCGCGCGCCGAACGCTCGCGCCATCGCGGCATAGTCGGCTGCGTACGGCTTGCCGCAGCGCTCGAACATGCAGCCGAAGCTGGAGCCGTAGTGCATCGACTCGAGGCCGGCAATGGTTCCGAAGCCGGCGTTGTCCATCACCAGCCAGACGACTGGCAGCTCGGCCTCCATCGCCGTGGCGATGACCGACGGGTTGGTGCTGAAGCCGCCGTCGCCGATGAGCGAGACCGCCGCCCGATCCGGGTGTGCCATCTTCACGCCCAGCACCGCGGCCGGGCCGAATCCCATCGTCGCCAGCCCGCTCGGCGTGATGAAGGTGCCGGGCACGGTGATCGGGAACTGCTGGCCGACCCCGTTCTTGTTCCAGCCGACGTCGGTGACGATGAATCCGTTCTCGGGAACGGCCTTGCGCAGTTCAGCGAGGATCCGTTCCGGGCGCATCGGGTACTGATCCGAGCTCCATTGATGATCCCAATTCGAGGCGAACGCCCGCCGGCCCCGGGCAATGTCGTCGCGCAGGCGGCCGCGATCGCGGTGAGCGTGGCCGCGCGCCGCCGCCGCGAGCGCGCCAAGCGCCAGCTTGGCGTCCGCCACCACGCCGAGGTCGGTCGGATAGTTGCGGCCGATTTCCGCCTCGTCGGCGTCGATGTGGATCAATCGGGTCGGCGGGATTGAAAAGGTGAAACGCGGATCCCACGAGCTCGAGTTCGCTTCGGCGAGCCGAGTGCCGACCGCGACGATCAGATCGGCGGTCCGGCACTTTTCGTTCGAGATCGGTGTGCCCCAGAATCCGGTCTGTCCCAGCAGCAGGGGATGATCGTCGCGGAGACAGCCCTTCCCCATGAGCGTGTGCGCCACCGGCACGTCGAGCGCTTCGGCCAGCGCCGCCAGTTCGGAGGTCGCGCGCGCCGAGAGCACGCCGCCGCCGGCGTACAGAATCGGACGTTCGGCCGACGCGAGCGCCTCGACGATCCGCGTGACCGTCGAGCCGTCGACCGTCGGGCGCGCCATCGCCGCGGGCACCTGCTGGAACGCATCGACGGCCAGATCGGCGGAGAAGATGTCCATCGGGACATCCACCAGAACCGGACCGGGCCGCCCAGCTTGCGCGAGATGGAATGCCCGCTCCATGATCCGCGGCAGATCCTCGACCCGATCGACGCGGTAGACGCGTTTGCAGAACGGCCGGAAGATCTGAAACTGATCAGCGTCCTGGTGAAGATTGACCTCCTGATGCGGATGTCGGCCGAAGTAGTGCGACGGCACGTCGCCGGCAATCACCACCATCGGGATCGAATCGAGCGCCGCGTTGGCGACTCCGGTGGCGGCATTGGTCAGGCCAGGCCCGAGGTGAGTCAGCAGCACGCCGGTCTTACCCGAAGCCCGGGCGTAGCCGTCGGCGGCGTGGGCGGCGATCTGCTCGTGACGGGTCGACACGAAGCGGATGCGGCTTTTTCCAAGCGCGTCGAGGAACGCGATGATCGTGTGCCCGCACAGCCCGAAGATCACCTCGACGCCGAGGCGCTCGAGATACTCGGTCAGCAGGTACGAGGCGATCCGGGTCTCGGTCGCCTTCGCGGTCCGATCGACGGTGTGCGGCGCGGCTGTGCTCATACGGCCATCCCAGGTGGTGTTAGAAGGTTTCGCTGTCGTAAAACTCGCCGAACAGTTCACGCTCGGACGGCCGATCCTCGGGAATCGGCCGGCTGACCCACGTGACGTTCATGTAGTGCTTGAGCGAGATGTTCTCGTTGGTGATGTTGCCGCCCCATACTCCGCACCCCATGCTCGAGGTCATCGGCATGCCGTTGGTGAAGGTGCCGGCGTTGGAGCTGGACTGCACCTGGCGCACCATCATGCGGCTCACCGGCGCGGTCAGCGCGAGGCGATGAATGTGGTCGTCGTCGTGCGAGTAGATGCCGCACGAGTGCCCCTTGCCGGCGGTCTCGAACAGCCGCCGCACCTTGTCGAGCGTGTCGTCGAAGCCGTGGCACTTGAAGATCGCCAGGACGGTGCCGAGCTTCTCGGTGGAGAAGCGATGCTCCTTGCCGATGTGTTGTTCCTCGACGAGCAGGAACGTCTTACCGGCGGGCACGGCGAATCCGGCGATCCCCGCGACGACCGAGGCGGCGCGGGCGATCGTGTTCGCGGTCCGGTGCCCGTCGGCGTCCCAGTAAACCTTCTCCAGCAGCGCCTTCTCGGCGGCGTTGACCAGGTAACCGCCTTCCGCCTGCAGTTGTTGCAGGAAGGCGTCGTAGATTGAGGCGTCGACCAGGATGTTGCCGTCGGCCGAGCAGCCGGATCCGTGGTCGTTGGTCTTGCTGATCGCGGTGTTGCGCGCCGCCGGCACGATGTCCGCGGTCTCGTCGATCACCATGGTGGCGTTGCCGGCGCCGACGCCGTAGGCTGGCTTGCCCGAACTGTAAGCACTCTTCACCATGGCCGGCCCGCCGGTGGCGATGGTCAGGTCGCAGGTGCGCATCAGTTCGTTGGCGAGCGGGATGCTCGGGCGCTCGACGCACTGCAGCAGATCCTCGGGCGCGCCGAGCTTGCGCAGCGCCGCCCGCATCACCCGCACGGTCTCGTTCGTCGTCTTGCGGCTGCCGGGATGCGGCGAGAAGACGACGGCGTCCTTGCACTTGATCGCGTAGATCGCGATGGTAATCGGCGTGACGTACGGACTGGTGACCGGAATCAGCGATGCGATCACGCCAGCAGGCTTGGCGTACTTGACGATTCCCTTCTCGGGGATCTCCTCGATCACGCCGATGCTCTTCTGGCGCAGCGCATCGCGCAGCACGCCCTGCACCTTGGCGCGGCGCTTCGGTTCCGGGCTGCCCATGCCGCTCTCTTCGACGCTCATCTTGGCGAGCACCGTCGCGGTCTGTTCATTGCCGCCGGCCCAGGCGATCGCCTGGCACAGCCGATCGACCGTCGCCTGGTCGTAGCTCTCGACGGCGCGCATCGCGGCGCGGGCGCGGTCGAGCAGCGTGCGGGCCGTCGCCTGTTCTTCGGGGGTAATCGTGCGTGCGGGTGCGGTTGCGGCTGCCATGACTACAACTCTCTGGGCGGAACGCCGTCGTATTCGACTGGGATCTTGATGCGCATCGCCTTCTCGCGCGTGAGCTCCTCGAGCACTTCGGCGCTGATCCCGGCGACGCGGCTGATGATGAAGATGAGGCGGCCGAACAACGCGGGGAAGCCGAGGTCGACGAGGACCGCGGCGAGCGCGCCGTCGATATTGAGCGGGATCGGCTTGATCCCGGCGGCGATTGCCGCTTCGAGCGCCCGCGCGAATCGGATGCCGTCGCCTTCGAGGCCAGCATCCTTCGCCAGACCGAAGATGACGGCGACGCGCGGATCGATCGCCGAGTGCACCCGGTGCCCGAATCCGGGCAGCCGCGCCTTCGCCCGCTTCGCGTCGCCGACCAGTTCCCCCGCGGCTGCGTCGAACGAAAGGCTGCCCGCGCGCGCGCGGTCGAGGCCGTGCCGGATCAACTCCATGCAGCTCGATCCCGCGCCGCCGTGCTCGTCGCCGATCGTGAGGATGCCGGCGGCGATCGCCGCGGACGGCGATTCGCGGTTGCCCGACGCGGCCAGCCGCGCCGCGGCGCAGGACGGCGCGCCGGCGCCGTGATCCGCGCCTCCCACCAGGATCGCGTCGAGGAGGCGGCGTTCGCCCTCCGACGGCAGCCGTTGGTGATGCAGCAGGAAGATGTGGTCGGTGAACGTCGCCCGCTTCATCAGCTCGAGGACGTCGTGTCCGCGAACTCGGATGTGGTCAGGGCCAGCGTCGACGATGGCGGTCCGCCAAGTGTCCATTCAAGTGGTTGGATGTTACGTCCGTGTAGGTCACGAGCGTGTGTTGTTACGGTAACGGCACGGTAACTCCGTTGGTCTGCACAGTTTAGGGTGTTAACGTCCCGGCGCGACAGAAATGTCGGTCCGTCAGGGAGGTATACACGTGAGACTGGTTCGAGCGTCACTCATCGTCGTCGCTCTGGTATGCGCGACCCACGGCACCGCCTGGGCGCAGGCGATCGCCGGCTCGCAACTCTCCGGCGTCGTCCGCGATTCATCGGGCGGCGCGATTCCGGGCGCGGAGGTCACCGCCACCAAGACCGACACGGGCCAGGTCAGGACCGCGTTCACGGGCATCGACGGCGCCTACGCGCTGCCGAATCTGCCGATCGGTCCCTACCAGTTGAAGGTCGTGCTGCAGGGCTTCAACACCTATGTGCGCGACGGCCTCGTGCTGCAGGTCGGATCCAACCCCGAGATCAATGTGACCCTCGCGGTCGGCCAGATCAGCGAGCAGGTGACGGTGACTGCGAACTCGACCCTGGTCGAGACCAAGAACACCGGCGTCGGCCAGGTGATCGACAACCAGCGGGTCATGGAGCTGCCGCTGAACGGACGGCAGGCGACCGAGCTGATCTTCCTCTCCGGCCTTGCGACCTCGGCGCCGGCCGGCGACCTCAACACCAACAAGAACTTTCCGACCGTGACGATCTCGGTGGCAGGCGGCCAGGCCAATGGCATCACCTACATCATGGACGGCGGCACGCACAACGACCCGTTCAACAGCCTGAACCTGCCGACCCCGTTTCCCGATGCGCTGCAGGAGTTCAAGGTCGAGACCAGTGCGCTGCCGGCGCGGTACGGCTACCATGCGGCGTCGGCGGTGAACCTGGTCACCAAATCCGGCTCCAACCAGGTCCACGGCGATCTGTTCGAGTTCAACCGCAACTATCACTTCATCTCCAAGAACTACTTCGCGGCCGAGAAAGACAGCCTGGTCCGCAACCAGTTCGGCGGCACGATGGGCGCGCCGATCGTGAAGAACAAACTGTTCGCGTTCGGCGGCTACCAGGGCCGCATCGAGAACAGCAACCCGCCGACCACGATCAGCTACGCGCCGACCGCCGAGATGCTGGCCGGCGACTTCACGGCGTTCGCGTCGCCGGCGTGCAACGGCGGCGTCCAGCGCACCCTGACCGGCGGGTTCGTCAACAACCGCATTGACCCGTCGAAGCTGAACTCGGTGGCGCTGAATTTCCTGAAGCACGTGCCGATCTCCACCGATCCCTGCGGCAAGCTGCAGTACGGAATCCCGAACAACAGCACGGAGCATCAGGGGCTCGGCAAGGTCGACTACACGATCAATTCGAATTCGTCGCTGTTCGCGCGTTATTTCTACGCGGTGTACGACAACCCGGCGACTTACGACGGCACCAACGTCCTGACGCTCAGCCGCACCAGCCAGAACAACCAGGTGCACTCGCTGGTCCTGGGCCACAATCAGGTGCTGTCGGCATCGACGCTCAACTCGCTGCACGTGACGTTCAACAAAACGCTGAACGATCGGCCGCTGCCGCCATTTTTCAGCGCAACGGATCTCGGCTCGAAGGTTTCCAGCCTGGTGCCCCAGTACATGGGCGCGACGGTCACAGGAAACGGCTTCTCGGTCGGCGCCGGCGGCACGAACCCCGGGTACTTCAACTCCACCAGTTTCCAGATCGCCGACGACATCGACCTGGTCCGCGGCGCACATCAGCTGTCGATCGGCGGCAACTGGATTCACTCGCGGATTGAAACGGTCAACAATCGGCCCACCAACGGCCAGTTCACGTTCAACGGGCAGACGACGGGCCTGTCGATGGCCGACTTCATGATCGGCGCGATGAGCGGTGGCTTCCTCCAGGGGAACCCGGTCTACGACTACGACCACAGCGAATACATCGGCGTCTACGCGCAGGACAACTGGCGCGTCAAGCCGAACGTCACGATCAACCTTGGGCTCCGCTGGGAGCCGTTCCTGCCGATGTCGAACACCTATTCGTGGGTGAGTCACTTCGATCAGGCACGGTTCGACCAGAACGTCCGCAGCACCGTGTACCCGCAGGCGCCGGCCGGCCTGATGTTCCCGGGCGACTCGGGCTATCCGGACGATTCGACGACGTTCGGGAAGAAGCTACAGTTCGCGCCACGCGTTGGCGTGGTCTGGACACCCCAGGGTGACGAGCGGACGAGCGTGCGGGCGTCGTGGGGCGTGTTCTACGACACCCCGCACCTGTTCTTCAACACACGCTTCGCGAACAACCCGCCCTGGGGCGCGCAAATCACCATTGCCAACACCGCGCCCGGCGGCTTTTCCGATCCGTACCAGGGGTACCCGGGCGGCAACCCGTTCCCCGCGCTCAACAGCGGCTGGGCGACGCAGCCGTTTCCGGCGTTCGGCGTCTACGTGAACACGCCGCTGCATGTGGAGCCGACGTCGCTCCAGCAGTGGAACGTTTCCGTGCAGCATCAGTTCGGCGACTGGCTCGCCGGCGTGAGCTACCTCGGAAACCACTCGAGCCATCTCTGGAGAGCGACCGAGCTCAATCCTGCGGTGTTCGGCCCTGGCGCAACGACCGGAAACACCAACCAGCGGCGCGTGCTGATTCAGGAGAACGCCACGCAGGGTCAGTTCTACGGGACCATCGGCCAGCTCGACGACACAGGGCGGGCCAACTACGGCGCGATGTTGCTCTCCCTCCAGCGCCGGCTCAAGAACAACCTGAGCGTCCTTTCCAACTACACACTGTCGAAGTGCATGAGCGATCCCGCGACAACGGAGCTCACGGGTCCGACGATCGTGAACCCGGCGAACCCGGATCTCGATTACTCCTACTGCGCGTCGGATCGCCGGCACGTCCTGAACGTGTCGCTGGTGGTGCGAACGCCAGATTTCGAGAACAAGACGGTCCGGGCAATCTTCAGCGACTGGCAGATCTCGCCGATCGTCCGCTGGCAGTCGGGCAACCGTTCCAGTATCACCACCGGCGTGGACAACGCGTTGACGGGTCTCGGCGGCCAGCGAGCGGTGCAGGTGCTCGACGATCCGTACGGCACCGGCGCTCCGACCGCCTACCTGAATCGCGCGGCGTTCACCTCGCCGGCGACCGGCACCTACAGCACGCTGGCGCCGTTCACGGTCGTGAACCCGAGCAACCTGCAGAACGATTTCGCGCTGACCCGCACGTTCAAGATCACGGGAGCACAGAACGTCCAGTTCCGCTGGGAAGTGTTCAACCTGATCGATCACGTGAACTTCAACGCCCCGATCACGGCGCTGAACAGCGCGAGCTTCGGCCAGATTCAGACGGCCGGCGATCCGCGGATCATGCAATTCGCGCTAAAGTTCACGTTCTAATGCGAAGGCTCCTCGCTGCAGCGGCTCTGTGCGCGGGCCTCGTCACCGGGGTCATCGCCGCCGACGTCAACGACTGGCCGTACCACGACCACGACGCCGGCGGCTCTCGGTTCTCGCCGCTGAAGCAGATCACGGCGGCCAATGCCGGCAAGCTGCAGCTCGCCTGGACGTTCGACACGGGCGTCAGCGGGCTGCAGGTCACGCCGCTGGTGATCAACGGCATCATGTACGTCACGGCGGGGAAGGACGTCATCGCCCTCGAGCCGGAGACGGCGAAGGTCATCTGGCGCTACACGGCGCCGGCGGCCGTCAGCCGCCGCGGCGTGGCGTACTGGCCCGGCGATCGCGATACGCCGCCGCGTCTCTTCACCGGCTCCGGCGATCGCCTTCTCGCGGTCGATGCGGAACGCGGCAAGCCGTCGCAAGGCTTTGGTGATGGTGATACCGGATCCGTCGATCTGAAAGCCAGCATTCGGGGCGACGTCGACGGCGGATTCAGCCTGACGTCGCCGCCCACGATCTACAAGAACATCGTCATCACCGGCGGCAACAACGGCGAGCAGTCGCCGAGTTCCGGGCTGTATGGTGACATTCGCGGCTGGGACGCGAAGACCGGCAAGCTGCTGTGGTCGTTTCATACGGTTCCGCGCGCCGGAGAGCCGGGCGTCGAAACGTGGGAAGGCGACAGCTGGAAGAACCGGTCGGGCACCAACGTCTGGTCGTTCTTCACGATCGACACCGAGCGCGGCATCGTCTACGCGCCGATCGGCGCGCCGACGTCCGACTACTACGGTGGCGATCGCCACGGCGCCAATCTCTACGGCAACTCCGTCGTTGCGCTCGACGCCGCGACCGGCAAGCTGAAATGGCACCAGCAGCTGGTGCACCACGACATCTGGGACTACGACGTGCCGGCGGCACCGACGCTGGTCGACGTCAAACGCAACGGCAGGACCACGCCGGCCGTCGCCGTGATGACGAAGATGTCGCTTGTCTTCATCTTCGATCGCGTCACCGGCGAGCCGATCTTCGGCATGGAAGAGCGGCCCGTGCCGCAGAGCGGTGTGCCCGGCGAGAAAACCTGGCCGACGCAGCCGTTCCCGCTGAAGCCGGCGCCGCTGGCGCGCAACACCTTCGATCCGGACAAGGACTTCTACAACCTCACGCCCGACCACGCGGCGTATTGCAAGGGGCTGTGGCAGGACAACGCGATGTACACGAAGGGTCCGTACACGCCGCCGGACGTCGAGGGGACGATGCTGACGTTCCCGAGCACGTTGGGTGGCGGCAACTGGAGCGGCTTCTCGTACGATCCGACGCTCGGCCTTGCCTTCACGAGCGTGATGAACATCGGCCAGGTCGCCAAGATGGTTCAGGGTACCGCCCGCGGCAGCACGATTCCCACGTGGGTGCGGCGCAGCCCGTGGGGAGGCGCGGTCGGGCGATTCTGGAATCCCGAGACGAAGATTCCGTGCTCGGCCGGGCCGTTCGGCGAACTGGTTGCCGTCGATGTCAATCGCGGCGAGATCGCCTGGAAAGTGCCGATCGGCTACTTCGAGTCGCTGAAAGAGAAAGGCTTCGGCAACACAGGCACGCTGAACATCGGCGGCAGCATTGCCACCGCCGGCGGCGTCGTCTTCATCGGCGCGACGATCGACTGCCGCTTCCGGGCGTTCGAGTCGAAGACCGGCAGGCAGCTGTGGGAAACGGCGCTGCCGGCGTGTGCGCACACGACCCCGATGACGTTCCTCGGCAAGGACGGCCGCCAGTACGTTGTCGTCGCCGCGGGCGGCGGCAGCTTCCTCGGTGCCCCGCCAGGGTCGAACATCCTCGCGTTCGCGCTGCCGCGAGGCACCGCGTCGGGTCACTGATTCATGACCCGCGCAGTGGTGGCGGCGACGGTCGCGGCGGGCCTTGTGCTGTTCGCCCCGGTCAGGCCCCACGCCCAGCCGCGCAAACACGTGCTCGCGTGGGCGGATGTCCGGAACGGATACCAGCACGATTCGATCTCGCACGCATTGGCGACGATCGAGCGGCTCGGCCGGGAATCCGGCGCCTACGACACCTTCATCCGCACCGACTCGCAGCTGATTACCAAGCACGCCGATCACGTTTCCGGCCGGCACCGGCATCGCCTCGGGCGAGAGCTTCAACGTCCGCAATCTCGACTACTTCGACGCGATCTTTTTCTTCGGTGTCCGCGAGATCGAGCTCTCGCCCCAGCAGCGCGCCGACCTGCTGTCTTTCGTGAAGGACGATGGCAAGGGGTTCGTGGCTGCGCATTCGGCCGCGACCGCGTTCTTCTCGTGGCCGGAGTTTGGCGAGATGCTGGGCGGACGCTTCGATGAGCACCCCTGGGGTATCGCCGACGGCACCGTCGTCGTCGACGATCCGGCGTTTCCGGCGATGCGTCACTTGCGCCGCACCACGGTGTTCCACGACGAGCTGTATCAGATCAAGGATTTTTCACGCGACAAGATCCGCGTGCTCGCGCACCTCGACGCGTCGGCGCTGGATCTGACGAAGCCGCTCGTGCACAGGAAGGACGGCGATTTCCCTGCGGCGTGGGCGCGGACCTATGGCCGTGGCCGTGTGTTCTATTCGATTCTGGGGCACGAGGCCGACGACTGGGACAACCCCGCGATCGCGACGATGTACTACGAGGCCGTACGTTGGGCGCTCGGCCTGGTGGACGGCGACGCCTCGCCGTCCGCGTCCCGGCGCTAATACACACACCGGAGAGATCATCCACGGATTGCACGGATTACACAGATTGAGAACCGGATGTTGATGTGCCATGCGCGCGGACCCACGGTACGGCGTCCGGCGGCGCGGCGCAGCCGCGCGCGATGAGGAGCGAGCGGTGTGAATGCGAGCCCGATGGTTCCTTTGGCTCGTATTCACACCGCTCGCTCCTCACCGTGATCGGCCGCTTCGCGGCCGGCGCCGGACGCCTTGCCGACCAATCCGTGCAATCGGTGTAATCCGTGGACGACGAGATCAGGCGCGCTCGAAGATTGCCGGCCCTACACCTTCAGGTACGGCGCGGTCCAGCCCAGGCCATCGCGCGTCTTGCCCGCCGGGACGTATTCGCATCCGATCCAGCCGGTGTAGCCGATGCGATCGATGTGGTTCAGCAGCGAGCCGAAGTCGATCGCGCCGGTTCCAGGCTCGTGACGTCCTGGTACATCGGCGAGCTGCAGGTGTCCGATTCTCGGCAGCAGACGTTCGATCGCCACGGCAAGGTCTCCCTCCATGATCTGCATGTGGTAGATGTCGTACTGCAGCAGCAGGTTGTCCGAACCCACCGCCTCGATGATCTCAATCGCCTGTGCCGTGCCGCTCAGCAAAAATCCGGGAACGTCGCGGGTATTAATCGGCTCGATCAGCAGCTTGATGCCGGCAGCCTGCAGGCGCGGCGCCGCATAGCGCAGGTTCTGCACGAGCGTCTCGCGGGCGGCGGTGGGATCGACGGCCGGCGGCAGGATGCCGGCAAGGCAGTTGACCCGGTCGCAATCGAGCGCGGTCGCGTAGGCGATCGCCTGATCGACACCGGCCTTGAACTCGTCGATGCGATCGGGGTGGCAGGCGATACCGCGCTCGCCGGCCGCCCAGTTTCCAGCCGGCAGATTGTGCAGCACCTGCACCAGCCGATGGTCGCGCAGCCGCTCCTTCAATAGCTGGGCGTCGTGCGCGTAAGGAAACAGGAACTCAACTCCCCGAAAGCCGGCGCTCGCCGCCGCCTCGAACCGGTCGAGAAAGTCGATCTCGCCGAACAACATCGTCAGATTCGCCGCCAGTCTGGGCATGGCGGCAGTTTACGCCAGGCGCCGGCAGCTCGACGGTTGCCGGTCTGGTCCTCCTGTGAGCCGACCCCCGCAAAACCCCGGAAAGTGCTATCTTTAAGGACGTTACAAGTGTCACAGACCTACTTTCAGAAGGGCTTCGGCCTCAAAGGGGAGGTGCGCCTCGCGCTCGAGGAGAGTTACCACAGCCCCGTGGTCGCCCAACTGAAGGCGCTCGGTTACGAAGCGACGATCGGTGACCTGCGTCTGAAGCTCGCGCGCGAGTTCGGGTTCTGCTACGGCGTCGATCGCGCGGTCGAGTATGCCTACGAGACGCGCCGCCGCTTTCCGGACCGCCGCACCTTTCTGCTCGGCGAGATCATCCACAACCCCGACGTCAATGCCCGGCTCCAGCAGATGGGCATCGTCATCCTGCCGGACGGACGCGATCCGGCAACCCGTTACGCGGTGATCGAGCGCGGCGACGTGGTGATCCTGCCGGCGTTCGGCGTGCCCGCGCCCGACATGGAGCACCTGGGCGCGAAGGGGTGCGTGCTCGTCGACACGACCTGCGGCAGCGTGTTGAACGTGTGGAAAATGGTCCACCGCTGCGCCCGCGACGGCTACACCGTGATCATCCACGGCAAGAGCTACCACGAAGAGACGCGCGCCACCGCCTCGCAGGCGCTGACCCATCCGGGTGGCCACTACTTGTGCGTACGCGACACCCGTGAAGCCGAAGTCATCTGCGGGTTCCTGCGCGGCACGGTGTCGTCGGCCGACGTGCTAGCGCGCTTCGGTGCCGCATCCAGCCCAGGTTTCGATCCGGCGCGCGATCTCGAGCGCATCGGCCTCGCCAATCAGACGACGATGCTGAGCGCGGAGAGCCTGGAGATCCAGGACATGCTGCGCGCCGCGATGCGCGACCGCCGCGGCTCAGCGGAGCTCGAGCATCATTTCCGGGCCTTCGACACCATCTGTTCGGCAACCCAGGATCGCCAGGACGCGGTTCACGCCATGCTCGATGCCGACGACCTCGACGTGATGATCGTGGTCGGCGGCTACAACAGCAGCAACACGCAGGCGCTCGCCAGCATGTGCGCGCCGCGTGTGCCGACGTTTCACATCGACCATCCTGCCAGCGTCGAGGCGTCCGTCATTCGCTACCGCCCGGTCGGCGGCGGCGCGGAGGCCCGGCTCGAAGGGTGGCTCCCGCCGGATGCGGTGACCGTCGGGTTGACCGCCGGCGCGTCGACGCCCGATAGCGTCGTCGGCGGCGTGATCGAGCGGCTGCTGGCCGTTCGCGGCTACTCGGCGGCGCACCTGCCGGCGCCGCTGATCGCGGGATCGGCCACCTTATGACGACTCCTCGTCCGACCGAAGTCCGGTTGACCCTGGCGCCGCGGCGGCGCTTCGAGGCGATCGACGTCAACAAGCGCATCGCCGAGCAGGCGGGCGACGTGCTGCGGCGGCACAAGCGCGCGCTGTACTGCTCGATGCACACGACCGCCGGCTATCTCGAACAGAGCCTGTCGGCCCGGCTGCGCCACGACGAGGACCAGCTCGCCGAGTTCATCGGCTCGTTTCACGCGGTCTTTCCCCAGGGCGCCGAGTACCACCACGATCGCATGGAGCTGCGGACCGAGCTGACCGACGCGCAGAAGGAAGTCGAGCCGCGCAACGCCGACTCGCACCTCACCTTCATCGGCGCCGGGCTGCGCAACTGCGTCACCTACGAGGCGCGGCCGGACGCGCCGGTGTATTTCATCGATCTCGACGGCGCCTACAAGGCGACCCGCCGCACCCGGACGACGGCCGTGGTCGCCTACGACCAGGAGCGCGTCGTGCTGCGCACGCCGGTGATCATTCCGGTCTCGAAGCACCCGATCGACTCGGTCAACCTGTCCGATCCGCGCATCGGGCTGATGGAGCAGGTCAACGAGCTGCTGGCGAAGACGGGGCTGGAGCGTGGCCGCGTCGACGTCGCGCTCGAGGCGACCGAGCGGCACGTCGGGCTCACCGTCAACGAGTACGAGACGCTGCTGATGCAGAACGATCTCGTGGACGTGCTCAAGAACCCGCTGCGGTTCGCCAAGATCAAGGCGCAGAGCATGCTCGAGGATCCGCGCGCGATTCCGGGCAAGACGCTGAGCTACGCCAAGTACGACGTGGTCCGCGTCCTCAACCGGCTGATGGAAGCGCTGCGGCTGGATCAGTCGTCGCTGGAGCGGCTGGTCGGCAAGATCATGGCGGTGCCGGCGAGCCGGTTCATCCGCACCCGCAAGGTGAGCTTCCTGGCGGCGCGCGACGGCGATCATCCCGGCGCGCGCGTGCTGCACGGCACCTACCAGAGCCCGATCCTGGTGCAGTGGCAGCCGGCCGAGCGCCAGGAACGCCGCCTCGACATCTCGATCGTCCAGCTCTCCTGAGTCCCAGCTCATCTAGAGCCAATTCCCGCGCCGCTTTATAATCGACGCCCATCGTGGCGGAGACTGTATTCGTCGGCACCAGCGATCTCGCCGCGCTCATGCGGCGGATCGACTGGCGACAGACCCCGGTCGGCGCCACGGAACAGTGGCCACAGAGTGTCCGCGCCATCGTTCGCCTGATGCTCACATCCCGCTACGCGATGTGGATGGGATGGGGACCCGAGCTCACCTTCTTTTACAACGACGCCTACGCCAGCATGAGCCTGGGCGCCAAGCATCCGTCCGCGCTCGGCACGCCTGCCAGCCGGGTGTGGGCCGAGATCTGGGACGACATCGGTCCGCGGATCGATCATGTGCTCGCAACCGGCGAGGCCACCTGGGACGAAGGCCTGCTGCTGTTTCTCGAGCGGAGCGGCTTTCGCGAAGAGACCTACCACACGTTCTCGTACAGCCCGCTGCACCAGGATGACGGCCGGATCGCCGGCATGTTCTGCGTCGTCACCGAGGAGACCACCCGCCTGGTCGGTGAGCGCCGCCTGGCGCTGCTGCGTGATTTCGGATCGCGGCTGGCCTCCAGCCAGACGACGGCGGACGTCTGGTCGGCGGCAGGGCAATCGCTCGCCAATGACTCCCGCGATCTGCCGTTCATGCTCGCCTATCTCTTCACCGAAGCTGGAACGACAGCGACGCTGGCGGCGCGCGTCAACGTCGGCGCGGACGATCCCGTGGCGAGAGAGCAGATCGACGTCGATGATCCTGTCTGGCTGATCGGGCGCGCGCTCGACGGTTCGGGGCCGCGGATCCAGGTGGTCGATCTGCCGCCGGCGATGGCGTGGCCGCGCGGCCCCTGGGATCAGCCGCCGCGGCAGGCCGCGGTCGTGGCGTTGCAGCAGCCCGGGCAGACGCGTCCCGCCGGTGTGTTCATCGCCGGCCTGAACCCGCATCGCCCGTTCGACGCCGAGTTCGACTCGTTCATCGCGCTGTTCGTCGGCCAGCTCGAGGCCGGCCTGGCCAACGCGCAGGCCTACGTCAACGAGCGGCTGCGCGCCGAAGCGCTGGCCCAGATCGATCGCGCCAAGACCGCGTTCTTCAGCAACGTCAGCCACGAGTTCCGGACGCCGCTCACGCTGATGCTGGGGCCGATCGAGGATCGCGTCCGCGACGCGGCGGGCGACGGGTCGGAGGAGTGGCTCGCGCCGGTGCTGCGCAACGGGCAGCGGCTGCAGAAGCTGGTCAACAGCCTGCTCGAGTTCTCGCGCATCGAGGCGGGCCGCGAGCAGGCGTCGTTCGAGCCAACCGATCTGGCGCAGTTCACCGGGGATCTGACCAGTCTGTTCCGCGCCTCCGATCGAGAAGGCCGGCCTGCGGCTCCGTGATCGACACGCCGCCGCTGCCCGAACCGGTCTATGTCGATCGCGACAAGTGGGAAAAGATCGTCCTCAATCTGTTGTCGAACGCCTTCAAGTTCACCTTCGAGGGCGAGATCGCGGTCACGCTCGCCAGCGCCGGCGATCAGGTGCGGCTGACGGTGCGCGACACCGGCATCGGAATCCCGATCGCTGAGCTGCCGCGTATCTTCGACCGCTTTCACCGGGTGGAAAGCGCCAGGGGCCGCACCTATGAGGGAACCGGCATCGGTCTCGCGCTGACCGCCGAGCTGGTGCGGATGCACGGCGGGCGCGTCAGCGTCGACAGCGTCGAGCGCCATGGGACGACGTTCACCGTCGTGATTCCGCGGGGCATTGCGCACCTGGCAGCGGAGCGCATTCGCGGCGGCGCGCTTCGCGCGCCCGGATCGCCGAGCGGCCGCGCCTTCATCGACGAGGCCGCGCGCTGGCTGCCGTCCGAAGCGCCACGATGTGATGCCAGGGCTCGCCGGCCTCGAGGGCCCGGCCGGCGGTCGGACGAGGGATCCGGCCGCCGCCGCGCGCGTCCTGGTCGCCGACGACAACGCCGACATGCGCGACTACCTGCGCCGGCTGCTCGGCGCGCGCTGGCAGGTCACCCTGTGTCCGAACGGCCGCGACGCGCTCGAGGCGATCGCCGCCGATCCGCCGGACCTGCTGATCACCGACGTGATGATGCCGGAGATCGATGGCTTCGGCCTGCTGGCGGCGGTCCGGGCGAACGAGCGGACACGCGACCTGCCGGTGATGATGTTGTCGGCCCGCGCCGGCGAGGAATCGCGGGTCGAAGGGCTGCAGGCCGGCGCCGACGATTACGTGGTGAAACCGTTCTCGGCGCGCGAGCTGGTCGCGCGCGTGGAGACGCAGCTGCTGCGCAGCGAAATGCGCACGATCGAACAGCTGCACCGCGTCCGGATGGCGGAGCTGTTTCAGCAGGCGCCGGCGGCGATCGCGATCCTGAGCGGTCCGACCCAGGTGTTCGAGCTCGCCAATCCGCTTTACCTCGAGCTGATCGGCGGACGCAGCGTGGTCGGCAAGCCGATCGCCGAAGCGCTGCCCGAGCTCAAGGACCAGGGGATCTTCGAGCTGATGGCGCAGGTCTTCTCGTCCGGGGTCGCCCACGAAGGACGCTCGCTGCGGGTGATGCTGGTGCGCCGCGAGCAGGCCGCGCCGGAAGAGACCTTCTTCGATTTCGTCTATCAGCCGATTCGCGGCGGCGATGGCCAGGTCGAAAGCATCGCGGTGATTGCCTTCGACGTCACCGAGCCTCGAGCGGGCCAGGCGGACGGCCGAAGCGGCGAGCCGCGCCAAGGACGAGTTCCTCGCGAACCTGTCACACGAGCTGCGCACGCCGCTCAACGCCGTGCTCGGCTGGGCGAGCATGCTGCTGGACGGCGCGTCAGCGAAGGCGCGTCGCGCCGGGCGATTGAGAGCATTCATCGCAACGCGAAAGTGCAGCAGCAGCTGATCGGCGACATCCTCGACGTGTCGAACATCATCCAGGGCCGGCTGCGGCTCGAGCTCAGGCCCACCACGGTGAGCGCGGTGCTGAACGCGGCGCTCGAGTCGGTGCAGCCGGCGCTGCTGGCGAAGAAGATCGCCCTGACGGTGTCCGGCGACCCGGATGCGCAGTTGACGGCCGACCCGGATCGGCTGCAGCAGATTGTCTGGAACCTGCTGACCAACGCGGCGAAGTTCACGCCGCCGGAAGGTGAGATTGCGGTGCGGGTCGAGCGCGCCGCCGGCCGCGTCCGGATCCGCGTGCGCGACAACGGCGCCGGCATCGAGCCGGACGCGCTGCCGCACGTGTTCCAGCGATTCTGGCAGGCGGACGCGTCCTCGACCCGCACCCACACCGGCCTGGGCCTCGGGCTGGCGATTGTCCGTCATCTCGTTGAGTTGCACGGCGGCGTCATCAGCGCCGCCAGCGGCGGCCGAAGCCAGGGCGCCGAGTTCGTGGTCGACCTGCCCGCGGGCGCCTCCCTCCACTAGCCCCTCGTCTGGCGCGTCCGCGCCGCCGTGTCGTGTGTGGGCGACAGTCTGGAAGACCATCTACACAGGCTGCGGAGGCGTGCCTGGCTTAGTAACTTGCATAATGATAGTTACTCTGCTACGCGTCTGTCCAGCTGCTCCGAGGAGCCTCGCCCATGTGGATTGTTCGCGTCGCACTCAACCGCCCCTACACCTTCGTCGTCCTCGCCCTGCTCGTCCTGCTGCTGAGCCCGGTCGTCGTCTCGCGCACGCCGACCGACATCTTTCCCGAACATCGACATCCCGGTCATCTCGGTCGCCTGGTCCTACACCGGCCTGAACGCCGAGGAGCTGAGCCGGCCGCCTGACCACCCCGTATCAGCGCGCCGTTGACGACGCTGGTCGACAACATCGAGCACCTCGAATCGACGACCGTCAACGGCTGGTCGATCGTGAAGGTCTTCCTGCAGCCGGGCGCCAGCCTCGACACCGCCAACGCGCAGGTGAGCAGCGCCTCGCAGTGGACGCTGCGCTTCATGCCGGCCGGCACGCTGCCGCCGGAGATCATCAACTACAGCGCGTCGAGCGTGCCGGTGCTGCAGCTCGGCGTCTCGGGCAAAGGGCTGTCCGAGCAGGAGCTGAACGATCTGTCGTTCAACTTCCTGCGCACCCAGCTGATCACCGTGCCCGGGCGCGGTGGTGCCGCTGCCGTACGGCGGCAAGCAGCGCCAGGTCAACATCAACCTCGATCCGCGGCTGCTGCAGTCCAAGGGGCTGGCGCCGCAGGACGTCCTCAACGCCGTCGCGCAGCAGACGCCGATTCTGCCGTCGGGCGGCGCCAAGATCGGCCAGTTCGAATACGACGTCCGGCTGCGCGCCAGCCCGCAGACCGCCGACGCCTACAACGACATCCCGATCCGGCTGGTCGGCGGCTCGCCGGTCTACGTCCGCGACGTCGCGCACGTCAGCGACGGCTTCGCGCCGCAGACCAACATCGTCCGGCAGGACGGCCGCCGCGGCGTGCTGATGAGCGTGCTGAAGGCCGGCAACGCCTCGACGCTCGACGTGGTCGAAGGGCATCCGCGAGGTCCTGCCGCGGGCCGCGCAGACCCTGCCGCCGGAGCTGGTGACCCAGCCGCTGGCCGATCAGTCGGTGTTCGTGCGCGCGGCGATCGGCTCGGTGCTGCGCGAAGCGCTGATCGCCGCCGGCCTCACCGCGCTGATGATCTGGCTGTTCATCGGCAGCTGGCGCAGCACGCTGATCATCGCGATCTCGATTCCGCTGTCGATCCTGACCTCGGTCATCATCCTCAGCGCGCTGCACGAGACCATCAACATCATGACGCTCGGCGGGCTGGCGCTCGCGGTCGGCATCCTGGTCGACGATGCGACGGTGGAGGTGGAGAACATCAACCGCAACCTGCACCTGGGCAAGGCGCTGCGTGCCGGCGATTCTCGACGGCGCGCAGCAGATCGCGGTGCCGGCGTTCGTCTCGACGCTGGCCATCTGCATCGTGTTCCTGCCGATGTTCTTTCTCGGCGGCGTCGCGCGCTATCTGTTCGTGCCGCTGGCCGAAGCGGTGGTGTTCGCGATGCTGGCGTCGTACTTCTGGTCGCGCACCATCGTGCCGACGCTGGCGAAATACCTGCTGAAGGAAGAGCTGCGCCGGCGGCGGCGCCGTCGCGCAATCCGTTGACGCGGCTGCAGCAGGCGTTCGAGCGCGGCTTCGAGCGCGTGCGCGCCGGCTATGCCTCGCTGCTCGGCGGCGGCCGTGCGCCGCCGGGCCGTCTTCATCCCGGCGTTCCTGGTGGTCTGCCTGTCGAGCGCCGCTGCTGGTGCCGTGGCTCGGGCAGGACTTCTTCCCGGCCACCGACAGCGGCCAGTTCATCCTCCACGTGCGGGCCAAGACCGGCACCCGCATCGAGGAAACGGCGCGGCTGTGCGACGAGGTCGAGGCGTTCATCCGCCGCGCCATTCCGGCGCACGAGACCGATCACATCCTCGACAACATCGGCCTGCCGAACAGCCCGATGAACTTCATGCACAGCACCTCGGGCGCGATCGGCGCCGGCGACGCCGACATCATGGTGTCGCTGACGCCGAGCACCGGCCGACCGCCGACTACGTGCGCACGCTGCGCGCGGCGCTGCCGCGGCAGTTTCCCGGCGTGATGTTCTACTTCCTGCCCGCCGACATCGTCACGCAGGTGCTGAACTTCGGCACGCCGGCGCCGATCGACATCCAGATCGAAGGCAGCGGACCTGCGCAGGGCAACCGGCGCGTCGCCGACACGATGCTGGCCGCAGCTGCGCCACGTGCCGGGCCTGGTCGACGCCCGCATCCATCAGGCGTTCGACTATCCCGAACCTCGACGTCGAGGTCGATCGGACCAAGGCGATGCAGAGCGGCTACACCGAGCGCGATGTCGCCACCAGCCTGCTGAACTCGCTGAGCGGCAGCTTTCAGACCGCGCCGCTGTTCTTCCTCAACCCGCAGAACGGCATCAACTACAACCTGGTCGCCAAGACGCGCGCAGTACCGGATCCAGTCGCTGCAGGACCTGGAGAACACGCCGATCGGCGCGGCCGCCGGAGCGCGGCCGGCAGATTCTGGCCAACGTCGCCTCGATCACCCGCTCGGCCGGCATGGCGGTGATCAACGACTACAACATCCGCCGCGTGGTCGACATCTACGGCTCGGTGCAGGATCGCGATCTCGGCGGCGTCGGCCGCGATGTCAAGCCGGATCGTCGACGCCAACCGGCACCTGCTGCCGCGCGGCAGCTTCATCAACGTCCGCGGCCAGCTGCAGACGATGCGCGAGTCGTATCGTGGGATCGCTCGATCGGCCTCGGCTTCGCCATCGTGCTGGTCTACCTGCTGATCGTCGTCAACTTCCAGTCGTGGCTCGATCCGCTGATCATCATCACCGCGCTGCCGGCGGCGCTGGCCGGCATCGTGCTGTTCCTGTTCGTGACGCACACCACGCTGAGCGTGCCGGCGCTGATGGGCACGATCATGTGCATGGGCGTGGTGACCGCCAACAGCATCCTGGTGGTGTCGTTCGCCAAGGAACGTCTGCTCGAGCACGGCGATCCGGTGGCGGCGGCGATCGAAGCCGGCGTCACCCGGTTCCGGCCGGTGCTGATGACGGCGCTGGCGATGATCATCGGCATGGTGCCGATGGCGCTGGCGCTGGGCGAAGGCGGCGAGCAGAACGCGCCGCTCGGCCGCGCGGTGATCGGCGGCCTGCTGCTGCGCCACCGTCGCCACGCTGGTGTTCGTGCCGGCGGTGTTCAGCGCGCTCCACAACGTCGCGTCGGCGCAGTCGCTCGGAGAAGGACAATGAAGAGGCTGAGTCTGCCCGTTGCCGGCGTGCCTCGCGCTCGGCGGCGGTCATCTACTACGGCATTCATTCGCGCGCCGCGGCGGAATCGAGGCTGACGGACGGCGACCGAAGCCGCCGCGGTGACGGTGGTCGACGTCACGTCACCCGAAGCCGGATGCGCCGGCGGCCGAACTGATTCTGCCGGGCAACACCGAAGCGTTCACCGACGCGCCGATTTTCGCGCGGACCAGCGGCTACGTGACCCGCTGGTACGTCGACATCGGCGCGCGCGTCAAGAAGGGTCAGCTGCTCGCGGAGCTCGAGACGCCGGAGCTGCGATCAGCAGCTGCGGCAGGCGCGGGCCGATCTGGCGACCGCCGAGTCGATGCACGCGCTCGCCGATATCACCGCGACGCGCAGCCAGAATCTGCTTGCGCACCCATTCGGTGTCGACGCAGGAGCGCGACAACGCGGTGCACGGCCAGGCGGCGTCGACCTCGACCGTCGAGTCGCACCGCGCCAACGTGGCCCGGCTCGAGCAGCTGCAGTCGTTCGGGCAGGATTACGCGCGCCGTTCGACGGCGTGATCACCGCGCGCAACACCGACGTCGGCGCGCTCGTCGACGCGGGCGCGAGCGCCCGCCAGGGACTGTTCCGGCTCGGCGCGATCCAGAAGCTGCGGGTCTACGTGCCGGTGCCCGAAGCGCAGTCGCGCGCCGCGGTCGACCGGCCTGAAGGTCGACGCTCACGCTCGACGAGTTTCCCGGGCGCAGTTTGCCGGCACCGTCGTCCGCAACGCCAGCGCGATCGACGTCGCGTCGCGCACGCTGCTCGTCGAAGTGGACGTCGACAATCCCAGGGCGCTGCTCCTGCCGGGCGCCTACGTGCAGGTCCACTTTCCGCTGCCGGCCGCGGCGCGGTCGGTCACGATTCCGGCCAACACGCTGCTGTTTCGCGCCGAGGGTCTGCGCGTCGGCGTCGTTCGCGACGGCCGCGTGACGTCTGACGCCGATCACCATCGGCCACGACTACGGCAACACGCTCGAGGTCGTGTCCGGCCTCGAGGCGACCGACGCGGTCATCCTCGATCCGTCCGATTCGCTGACCGAGCGGCGCGGTCGGTCGACGTGCGGCGGCCCGAGCGCAACAGGAGCGGCGCAATGAGACCGCCTTCCGCGCTGTGCCGTTGATCGACGCGTCGCCGCTCGCCGGCGTGCGCCGTCGGTCCCCGCTACGTGCCGCCGAGCGCGCCTGCCGCGCCGACCGACACGTTCAAAGAGACCGACGGCTGGACGCACGCGCAGCCGGCCGAGCGACGACACTGCCGCGGGGCAAGTGGTGGGAGGTGTTCGGCGACGATCGCCTCAACGCGCTCGAAGCAGAGCTGACGGCGTCGAACCAGGATCTGAAGTCGGCCGAGGCGCGGTTCCGTGAGGCGCGCGCGCTCATCGGCGTCAGCCGCGCCGCGCAGTCGCCGACCGTCGCGCGCCGGCGCCGGGCGCGGCGCTGGTCCGCGATTGTCCGGCAACACCGCCGTCTCGACCTCGACGCTGCGCGAAACGACCACCGGCGTCTACACGCTGCCGCTCGATCTGTCCGTACGAGGTCGATGTCTGGGGCCGGATTCAGCAGACCGTCGCCGCCGCGCGCGAGCGCGCCCAGGCGTCAGCGCCGCGCGACCTGCAGACGGTGGCAGCTCAGTCTGCAGGCCGAGCTCGCGTTCGACTACTTCGAGCTGCGCAGCGCCGATGCGCAGCGGCGTCTGCTCGACGCTGCGGTGGCGGCGTTCAGCGAGGCGCTGCAGCTCACCACCAATCGCTTCGAGGGCGGCGCGGCGTCGCAGTCCGATGTGGCGCAGGCGAAGACCCAGCTCGAGGCGACGCGCGTGCAGGCCACCGACGTCGCGCGTGCAGCGCGCGCGGTACGAACATGCGATCGCGGCGCTGCTCGGGCAGCCGCCGTCGGCACTGAGCCTCGGGTCGCGCCGCTCGACATGACGCCGCCGGCGATTCCCGCCGGACTGCCGTCGCAGCTGCTCGAACGGCGTCCCGACATTGCCTCGGCGGAGCGGCGCGTCGGCCGAAGCCAACGAACGGGTCGGCATCGCGCGCGCCGTCATTCTTTCCGTCGCTGATCCTCAGCGCGGTCGGCGGATTCGAAGGCAACACGCTCGCCAACTGGCTGGCGTGGCCCAGCCGGTTCTGGGCGATCGGTCCGACCGCGGTGCAGACGCTGTTCGATGGCGGCAAGCGGCGCGCCGTCTCCGAAGCGGCGACTGCCGCCTACGACGCGACCGTTGCCGAGTATCGTCAGGCGGCGCTGACCGCGTTCCAGCAGGTCGAAGACAACCTGGCGGCGCTGCGCATTCTCGAACAGGAAGCGCAGCAGCAGGACGCCGCGACCGCCGTCGGCGCAGGAATCGCTGCGCATCTCGAACGATCGCTATCTCGGCGGGCGCCGATCCGTACCTCCAGGTGCTCATCGCGCAGACGATCGCGCTGGCCAACGAGCGCAACGACGTCGACATCCTGCGGCGCCGCATGGCCGCGAGCGTCCTGCTGATCAAGTCGCTCGGCGGCGGCTGGACGGCGGCCGAGCTGCCGGCGCTGTCCGCGGCTGCAGGACGCGTTTCAAATAGACTGTCGCCATGGAGCGAAAAAGCTTCGGCCGCATGCAGTGTCCCATCGCCCGCAGTCTCGAGCGGGTCGGCGAATGGTGGAGCATCCTGATCCTGCGCGACGCGTTTGCAGGGCTGACGCGCTTCGATCAGTTCCAGAAGAGCCTGGACATCGCGCCGAACATGCTGACCAGGCGTCTGAAGAGCCTGGTCGAGGCGGGCCTGCTCGAGCGGCGCCGCTACAGCCGATCGCCCGCCGCGCTACGAATACGTGCTGACCGAGCGCGGCATCGACTTCCGCCCGGTCGTCGTCGCGCTCTACACGTGGGGGAACAAACATTTCGCGCCGGAAGGCGCGAGCGTCGTGCTGATGGATACCGAGACCGGCAAGCGCGCCGAGCCGGTAATGGTGGATCGTCCGACCGGACGGCCGATCGACATCGATCGGCATGTGTTCGTCGCCGGACCCGCCGCCAATGCCCGGACGAAGCACCGCATGGAGGTCAAGGCGCGCGCCCGCGCCACCAGGGGCGAGTAGCGCGGCCGGCCGGCCATCAGGCTACTCCAGCGTAAACGAAACGTACATCAGCCGCCCCTCGCGCTGAATCTGCAGCGTCACGGGCGTCCCCGGCGGGAACGCGGCGACAACGCCCTTGAACACCGGGAGCGACGCCATCTGCTTGCCGTTCACCGCGCGGATCACGTCCCGCGGCAGCAGCGGCACTTCGGCCGCCGCGCCCGCGGCGCGGGCGACGACGATGATCCCGTACGGATCCCGCAGTCCGGTGGCCGCCGTCACGATGCGCTGGTCGATCTCGACGCCGAGGATGCCGAGCCGCGGAACGAGATTTGTCTCGGGATCCGCCATCACGGATACGGCATCGAGCTCGCTGCGATCCTCCACCGGCTTGACCGCCACGCTCACGTCTGCCGCGTCGCGCAGCACTTTCAATTGCACGTTCTCGGACGAATCCCTGAGACGGAAGTTGTAGACCACGGTCGGCAGGTTGTCCGCGGGTATGCCGTCCATCGACACGAGGATGTCGCCGACCTTCATGCCGGCGGCCGCGGCCGGCCCGTTCGGCCAGACGTCGGACACGATCACGCCGTAGTTCCTGGCGAGCTTGAGCGAGACGGCCATCTCCGGCGTGATCGTCTGCCAGCTGACGCCGATTTCCTGTTTGCGAAGCATGCCGTATTGCTTCAACTGGCGGAAGACGGTGCGCACGGTCGCGCTCGGGATCGCAAAGCCCAGGCCCTCGTTGCCGCCCGATTGCGAGAGGATGAACGTGTTGATGCCGACCACTTCGCCCCTGATGTTGACCAGCGGTCCGCCGGAGTTGCCCGGGTTGATCGGCGCGTCCGTCTGGACGTAGATCAACGGCGAATCGGGGTTGACCTGCCGCGCCACCGCCGAGATCAGTCCGTGCGTCAGGCTGTTGCGTAATCCGATCGGACTGCCGAACGCGAACACCGTCTCGCCCTGGCGGATCTCCGAATAGGTCGCCAGCGGCAGCGCCGACAGCTTCTGTCCCTCGATCTTCAACAGCGCGAGATCGAGCTCGCTCGCGACCCCGACGATGCGCGCGTTCACGAGGTTGACCTTGCCCGACAGCGCCGACGCCACACTGCCGTCGGCGTTCTCCGGCGGAAGCATGATCTGCACGCGCTGCGCATCGTTGACGACGTGCGCGTTGGTCATGATGTAGCCGTCGGCGTCGATGACGAATCCCGATCCGACCGAGCGCTGCCGCCCGACTACCACGCTCGTCTCGCCGCGGCCGGCGCTGTCTTCGCGCGCGCCGTAGCTGCTGACCACGATCTGCACGACGCTCGGCCAGACCTTGCGGGTCAGCGCGTCGACCGCCATGTTCATCCGGACCAGCGGATCCTGGGTGAGCGCGGGAGGCTGCCGCTGTCCGCCAGCCGCTGGAGCGGCTGCGAGCATGGCGAGGAGCGACAGGGAAGCCGACGTCTGGCGAGCGGTCATCGCGGTACCTCGAGAAATCAGGGACAGGATTGGACCCGGGTCCAGCGGTCCATGTTCCGTGCCGGCGGGCGCATGCGGTATTCCCTGTGTTTTGGCGTCGGCGGGAGCCGATCCCCACGAATGGACGGAGGTCCTCCAATGTCGCGCCAGGCTGGCCGGGAAAAGAAAAAGGCGGGCCCGGCATCGGCCGGCCCGCCCTTCCTACCCTCGAATTCCTAATTCTGAATTCCTAATTCCAAATTCCTATGTGCCCTGACGTTCCTTCGGCCACGCCGCGTCGATCGGCTTCTTCGGATCGGCGGTGATCTGCACCGTCGCGCAATGGTGATAGGTGTACATCCCTGGGTTGTTGGGGCCGTGCTGCTCCATGAACTGAATCACCTGCAGCGTGCAGCGTTTGCAGCTGATGTTGGGCAGCGTCACGTCGGTCTCGAGCGGCGCATCCGGCTTCGCCTGGTGCGGGAACAGGCCATCGGCCAGCACCGGCATCGCCACCGGGCTCATGATTTCAGCCGAAACCGATCGCAATGCGCCGGTGGCGGTGGTCTCGGTCGTCGCCTTGGGATCGA
Source organism: uncultured Acidobacteriota bacterium (assembly GCA_963794705.1). GTDB lineage: Bacteria > Acidobacteriota > Vicinamibacteria > Vicinamibacterales > CAVVIG01 > CAVQFC01. Next base: position 312,684 of record CAWCFI010000013.1, on the reverse strand, counting down.
CCGGCAGTTCCGAAAGCGAGTTCACCGCCAGCGCCACGCGATAGTGGCCCGGATGGTAGATCGTCTCCTGCACTTTCAGGTGCAGCTTGGCGCCGCCGGTGGCCTGCGTGATGGCGTAGCTCGGCTTGCCGGCATCGGTGTTGGATCCGCCGCAGGGGAATCCCTTCTGCGGGTCGCCGCGGTCATCCTCCACGATCCAGGATGCTGGTTCGACGAGCTTGAAGTGCGCGTGAGTGATCGCCGGGACGGCGGTCACCAGAACAGCTGATGCGATCGCGAGTCGTGTCGATGCTTTCATGAGAGCAACGTACATCACGCCGGCTGAGCTGTAAAGGCGCCTGCTGAACGCGAGTACGATGCGCGGAGATGATTCGCTTTGCGATCGGCCTGGTGCGGCCCTACAAGAAATGGCTCGCGATAGTAGTTGGCGCGATGCTGATCGAAACCGCGATGGGGCTGGCCGCGCCGTGGCCGCTCAAGATCGTCCTCGACTCGGTGTTTGCGGACGGGCCGATGCCGCCGGGCGTTCGCCTGGCTCGCCGGTGATCCCGGTAGCACGCTGGCGCGGCTCAACGTCGCGGTGGTGTCGACCGATCGTGATCGCGCTGCTCCAGGCCGGCAGCGCCTACCTCAACGCCTACTACACCGTCAGCATCGGTCAGTGGATCGCCCACGACCTGCGTCACGCGGTCTACGCCCACCTGCAGCGCCTGTCGATGTCGTACTACGACAAGCAGCAGGTCGGCCCGCTCATCAGCACCATCACCGACGACATCAACGCGGTGCAGGACTTCGCGTCGACCTCGTTGCTCGACATCGTGATCGACGTGCTGACGATTGTCGGCATGCTGGCGGTGATGTTCACGCTCAACTGGCGCTTCACGCATCGTGGCGCTGGCGGTGACGCCGCTGCTGGCGGTGTTCGCGTTCCGGCTGCGCGCCGTCGTCAAGCAGGCGACGCGCGATGTCCGGCTCCGGCAGAGCGAGATCGTGTCGATCGTGCAGGAGGGCCTCGGCTCCATCCGGGTGGTCAAGGCGTTCGCGCAGGGGAGCGTTCGAGCGGCAACGGCTCGACGCCAAGAGCATCGAGAGCGTCGAGGCGGCACTCCACGCGCGGCGGGTGCGGTCGCTGCTCGGGCCGGTGGTCGACCGGCCTGGTCGCGCTCGGCACCGCCGCGGTCCTCTGGTTCGGCGCCAGGCTGGTGCTGGAAGGCGCGATGACCGCCGGCGCGCTGGTGGTCTTCATGGCGTATCTCGGCAAGCTGTTCCAGCCGATTCAGGACCTGGCGAAGGCGAGCACCAACATCGCCCAGGCGTCGGTCGGGCTCGAGCGCATCAAGGCCGTGCTCGATGCGGACGAGCGGCTGCCGCGCTCGCCGCATGCGCGGACGCTCGACCGCGTCAGCGGGCGCGTCGAGTTCCGGAACGTGCGCTTCGGCTACGACCCCGCTCATCCCGTGCTCACCGACGTGTCCTTCATCGCCGAACCGGGTCAGCGCGTCGGCCTGGTCGGCCCCAGCGGCAGCGGCAAGTCGACGCTCGTCAGCCTCATCCCGCGCTTCTACGATCCGGACTCCGGCACGGTCGCCATCGACGGCGTCGACGTCCGCGAGTTCACGATGCGATCGCTGCGGCGGCAGATCGCGTTCGTGCTCCAGGACACGCAGCTGTTCTATGCGCCGGTCTGGCAGAACATCGCCTATGGTCAGCCGGACGCGACGCGCGACGCCATCGTCCGCGCGGCCACGCTGGCGCAGGCGGACGAGTTCATCGAGGCGATTGCCAGATGGCTACGACACCATCGTCGGACAGGGTGGGTTGACGTTGTCGGGCGGGCAGCGGCAACGGCTCGGCATCGCGAGAGCGATGGTGCGCGACGCGGCGATTCTGATTCTCGACGAGCCGAGCTCGGGCCTCGATGCGGAATCGGAGCGGCTGGTGTTCGAAGGCCTCGACCGCCTGATGTCCGGCAAGACCACCTTCGTGATCGCGCACCGGATGGCGACGATTCAGCAGGCCGACGTCATCCTGGTGATGGACCAGGGCCGCATCGTGGAGCGCGGCACGCACCGCGACCTGCTCGCGCGCGACGGTCTCTACGCGCGGCTGCAACAGATACCTGGCCAGCCGATCACGTAGTGCAGGCCTTCAGGCCTGCCTTTGCACGGATCTGAAGGTCCGCACTACATCACTCTAGTCCTCGCGCACGGCGTAGACCCGCCAGCCGCTATGCCCCTTGGCGAGCACGTGATTCCCCCGATCAGCGAAGCGCAGACCCGAGCCGGCCACGAGATCCACAACCGTGCGGGTCACGAGCACTTCACCCGGCTTCGCCAGCGCCGTCACGCGGCTGCCGATGTCGACGACGACGCCGTGCGGCACGCCGGCGATCATGTCGCACTCGCCGGTATGCAGCCCGAGCCGCACGCCGATGCCGGACCGCCGGGCCTCGGCGCCGATCGCGCATCCACAGCGGATGGCACGGGCCGGACCGTCGAAGACCACGAGCACTCGGCCATCCGAGACTCGAACCGTATTGCGTCCGAAGCGAGACGCCTGATCGACGACCAGGCTGCGGAGCCGCTCGAATCCAGCCGCGGCGCTGCGCGTCCCCGGCGGCGGCTCCGGTTCGACGCAGAGCATGGTCACCAGCACGCGGTCCGCATCGGCGCGGGTCCGGGCCCCGGCGAGAAAGCGTTCGATCTCGTCGAGGAGCGAATCCTGATCGCCGACAAACGGCAGATGATCGTCGCCCGGCAGCTCGACGAATACGGCATTGGGAATCAGGCTCGCGACGTAGCGTCCCTCCTCGGCCAGCAGGCAGCGGTCGCCGGCGCGATGCAGCACGAGCGTCGGCACGCGGATGGTCGGCAGGATGTGACGGACGTCGATCTCGGCGTTCATGCGCGTCAGCGCGATCGCCGCGGCGGGGCTTGCGCCCATGCGCAGGAATGACGCCCACCATTCGCGGAACGCCGGATCGTTCGACATGCTCGGCGCCCGTTCGGCGAGGCCGACCGGGCCGCCCCAGTTGTCGACGATCTCCTTGAAGAACGCCTCGCGCTGCGTACGGGTCGGCGCCCAGGGGTAGTCCGGCGCCCGCAGCCGCCGCGCGTAGGTGCCGATCATGATGAGCGCGTCGGTCTGGGCCGGATGCGTCGCGGCGAACAGGCTGCACATCGGGCCGCCCTCGGACACGCCCAGCAGCACGGCGTGCCTCGACCCGACCGCGTCGAGCACGGCGCGGACGTCGTCCATGCGCTGCTCGAGGGTCGGCAGGTGCGTCACCGGGTCGGACAGCCCGGTGCCGCGCTTGTCGAACAGGATCAGCCGCGAGAACGAGGCGAGCCGGCTCAAGAACCGCGCGAACGACGGTTCCTTCCAGAAGTACTCGAGGTGCGACACCCATCCCATCACGAAGACGAGATCCACCGGTCCGCTGCCGCAGACTTGGTACGCGATGTTGACGTCGCCGCTCCTCGCGTACTGGACCGGTCCCGGCAGCACCGCCGCAGGCTCGGCGATCGGCGCCGGACGCGCGGCCGCGGCCGCGGCTGACTGCGTCACGCCGGCGATGAACCGGTAACCGCGCCGGTGCGCGGTCTCGATGAAGCGTGGCGCCTGCGCGTCGTCTCCGAGCGCGCGCCGGATTTCCCGGATGCAGACTTTCAGCGCGCCGTCGGCCACGAACGTATCGGGCCAGAGCGCGTCGAGCAGCTCCGCCTTCTTGATCAGGCGCCCCGGGCGAGACGCGAGATATTCGAGCAGCGACAGCGCCTTCGGCGTCAACGAGATGGGGCCCGACTCTCCGTGGAGCTGTCCGCTGGAGGGATCGAGCCTGAAACGATCGAAGGTGAGCAGAGGGTCCGACGCCATGGTGCTGGTGAGCCCGAGCGCGCCATCGTATCCGATCTCTCACCCAGCCGGAGCCTGTCAGCGACCGCCCCGATCGCGCCGATCAGAAACAAGCCGATATAGCCGAGTACGCGGTCCGTTCGTGTCGCGGCGGACTGGCCGACCAGTTGCTCAGCCCGACCGGCGAGCATCGTCGCGACGTCCGACCGCAGGGCGTCGATCCGCTGGTCGGTCCAGTTTTCGAAGGCGGACTGGGCGCGGCGCGCGCGGATCACCACCGCATCGACGTCCTGGTCGAGTTGTGAGTCGGCGGCAGGGTTGGCTGCGGCGGGCGGCGGGGGAAAAGCAATCACGTCAGCTCCATCTATGAGGCACTTGCAGTGCGGTAAAGATGAACTGACGTTAGCGCGGAGACGCCGGCCCACTCATGAGGCCGGCGTGATCAAGCGGTGAGAATTCAGTGAGCGTCGTACTTCAGACTTCTGTACTTCAGACTTCGTAGTTGAGACTTATTTCTTTGCAGCGTAAGCCTTTGCCTGCGCCCCCACGATATCGATCAGGTTGCCCATCGTCAGGTTGACGTCCACCAGGTGGAGGCCCCAATTGGCCAGGACATTGTTGCCGACGCCGATGTCGCCGACGATGTCGTCGACCCGCGGATCGTTCGGGTTGCCGTTGACGGTGACCTCGAGGTAACCGGACGCGTTGTCGTTCGAGGCGCATTTCGCGGTCAGCAGCCCCGGAACGCTGACCCACGGCGTGTCGATCGCCACTTCCGGCGTCACCCAGGGCTTCGGCTTCGTCGTTCCGGTGATGGTGCGGCCGTCGCTGGAAAGGTACGCGTGCAGTTCGCCGCTGCCGCCGGCAAGCGCTGCGGGGTTGACGCACGCCGCGGCCATGGTCGGCTCAGGGACTCTGCCGAAGAGTGTGTTGGCCGGCGGCGGCACGGTCGAGCGGAACGACGCGAACGTGATCAGGCAGCCGATCTGCGACGCGGTGTGGCAGAGCGGGATCTTCTGGAACGCGCCGCCGACATCCTTGCCTTTCGGCACCGGCACCACCGTTCCCATCAGGATCGCGGACACCAGCTTCGACTGGATCGGCTTGCCGTCGATCTCGCGCCTGATCAGATCGATCAGGATGAACGATCCCTGCGAGTGCCCGACCAGCACGACGCCGCGGCCTTTGTTGTCGTTCTTCAGGTAGTAGTTCCACGCATCGCGCACGTCGTCGTACTGCACGCCCTCGCCGAAGGGCAGCGCGGCGCTGGGGTTGGCGAGCACCTTGCGCAGGCCGACGAGCGTGATCTGCCGGTAGAGCGGCGCGTACGGGCGGCACTTCGAGGAGAAGCGCGCGAACTGCTGCTTGACGACGTTGATCTCCGCCGGGTCGGCGATCATGTCGCTGTTCTGGCCTGGATCGGTGGAGATCGTCGGGTAGACGTAGAAGCAGTCGATCGCCGCGTTCGGATCGGCCTTCCAGGTTTCCTTGGTGAGCGTCCCGTCGGCGGCGACCACCGTGGCTGTTTCGTCGATGTCGCAGGCATCGTGCGAGCCGGGCCGGCACAGCCACGTTTTGGGATCCGCGTAGTTGTTCGGTTTGGGCGCTTCCGCCGGCGGCTGCGCGGCCGGCGGCGCCTGGGCCAGGGCGGGACCCGCATGCGAGAGACCCGCGAGGAGCGCCGCGCCGATCACGAATTGTTTGAGCACTGAGCCTCCTGAATGTGTCGCCGGATGCTAGGCCCGCGACGGTCCGGTGTCAATGTCCCTCGCGATCGCGGCCTCGCTCGGACGGAGGGACGGCATCTCGCTCCGCGAGCCTTTTCGTCAGACCGGAAAAACGGCGCTCCGCTTCGACCCTGACGCGTGGTCGCGGCGGTCCTACTGGTTCGAACATCGCGTTTACCAACGATCGGCATTCGGGTGTGCCGACCGCCGGTGTGACCTTCGATCAGACCGCCGCGAAGTGCCTCGCTCCGCGCCGTTTTTCGTGAACCCGACGGTCTGTCTCAAACGGCTCGCTGCGGAGACGCCGTCCCTCCGCGATCGCCTCCAGAGTCCGGCTGAAGCCGGACACTACCCAGAACAGTTGGCGTGCCGTCGAACCAGTCGCGATCGCTTGTCGTGTTCCCGCCCGCGTTCTCGATCTGCCTAATAGGGAGTCATCAGATGAACCGGTTTCTCGTCGCGCTCTGCGGCCTCGCGCTCTTCCTGCCCGCCTGCTCGGGCGCGGATGCGCAAGGGCGGTCGCCCACGGTCCGGCTCCAGAGCCGCCGTTCCACCGCCACGCCCACACTCGATGGCGTGCGGCGGAAAGGCTTCGTCCAGTGTGGGGTCACCACCGGCGTCGCCGGCTTCTCCGCGCCAGATTCGCAGGGACGCTGGCACGGCCTGGACGTCGACGTCTGCCGCGCCATTGCCGCCGCCGTGCTGGGAGACGCCAGCAAGGTCCGGTTCACGCCGCTGACCGCCGCGCAACGCTTCACATCGCTGCAGAGCGGTGAGATCGACGTGCTGTCGCGCATCACGACGATCACGTTTCAGCGCGACGTCCAGCTCGGCATCGAGTTTCCCGCGACCAACTGGTACGACGGCACCGGCTTCATCGTGCGCAAGGCGCTCAACGTGCGGTCGCCCGCACAGCTCGACGGCGCGACCATCTGCATGCAGCCGGGCACGACCAACGAAACCGACGTCGCCGACTATTTCCGCAAGAACCATCTCACGTTCACCCCCGTCGTCATCGAGCGCCTCGAGGAGGGAACGACCGCCTACTTCGCCGGCCGCTGCGACGCCTTCAGCCAGGATCGGTCCAGCCTCGCCGCGGTCCGCGCGCGCGCGCCGAACCCCGAGGACCACGTGGTGTTGACCGACGTGATCTCCAAGGCGCCCTACGGTCCCGGCGTCATGTCGGACGACCTGCGCTGGATGGAGATCGTGCGCTGGTCGGTGTTCGCGATGATCGACGCCGAGGAGCTGGGCCTGAGCGCGCAGACGATCGACGCCGCGATCGCCAGCGGCGATCCCAGCGTGCAGCGCTTCGTCGGCAAGACCGGCGGCTTCGGCGCGATGCTCGGCCTCGACGCGGCCTGGGCCTTCAACATCGTCAAGCAGGTCGGGAACTACGCGGAGAGTTTCGACCGCAACATCAGGCCGCTGGGCATCGAACGCGGCCTCAACCGGCTATGGAGCGACGGCGGCGTGATGTACGTCCCCGCGCTACGTTGACGGCTCGCGCGCGCTCCGTGGTCTGGCAGGCGGTGGTGGTGGCGCTCGTGGGGGCGATCGGCGCCGCCATCGCCGTGCAGACGGCGGCCAACCTCGAACTGCGCGGCATCGCGTCGGGGTTCGGCTATCTCCACCGCGTGGCGGGGTTCGAGATCTCGCGAGGCCCGGTCGCATACTCGTCGCGCGACACGTATGCGCGTGCGCTGGGCGTCGGCCTCGTCAACACCATCCGCGTGTCGCTGCTCTCGGCCGCGATCGCGACGGCGCTCGGTCTGCTGATCGGCGTCGCCCGGCTGTCGACCATCTGGATTGTCTCCACGCTCTCGACCATGTACGTCGAGGTGATGCGCAACACGCCGCTGCTGCTGCAGCTGCTGTTCTGGTACGCCGTGTCTCAGGCCCTCCCGGATCCCCGGCACGCGCTGAACCCCCTCCCGGGCGTCTTCCTGTGCTTCCGCGGCCTCTACCTGCCTAGCCTCGCGGGACGCCCGGTGTTCGCCAGCTTCGACTATCACGGCGGAATTTCCATCTCGCCGGAGTTCGCGGCGTTGGTCGTCGGGTTGTCGACCTGTACCGCGGCGTTCATCGGCGAGATCGTCCGTGGGGGGATCCTCGCCGTCGGCAAAGGCCAGACCGAGGCCGCGGCGTCGCTGGGATTCTCCCGCAGCCAGCGCCTCTGGCTCATCGTCTTTCCACAGGCGCTGCGCGTGATCGTCCCGCCCACGACCAGCCAGTTTCTGAACCTGGTCAAGAATTCGTCGCTGGCCGTGGCCATCGGCTACCCCGATCTGCTGTCGATCACGAGCACGACGCTGAATCAGACCGGCCAGGCCATCGAAGCGATCGCGCTCGCGGCGATCGTCTACCTGACGATCAGCCTGACCATCTCACTGCTCATGAATCTGGGCGATCGCGCTGCAGCCTATGTTTAAGGATCGCGCGAACGTCATCGCAACGATGGTGGTGGGGGCGTGTCTGGCCTACCTCGCGACGCGCTTGGTGATCTGGGGCGTGGTCCACGCGATCTGGACCCTGCCGCCGGGCGCGAGCGCCGCCGCCTGCCGCGCCGCGGGCGGCGCGTGCTGGGCGGTGGTCCACGAGCGGCTTCGTTTCATCCTGTTCGGCGCCTATCCGTTCGACGAGCAGTGGCGGCCGGCGCTGGTGTGTCTGCTGTTCGTCTCGTTGTATGCGGCGAGCGCCGTTCGTGTTTGGTGGACGCGCTGGCTGGTCGCGGCCTGGATCGCGATTCCGGCCGGTGCTGTCGTGATCATGCGGGGCGGCGTGAGCGGGCTCGCCGAGGTGCCGAGCGAATCCTGGGGCGGTCTGCCGCTGACGTTCCTGTTGTCGACCGTAGGGTTCGCCGCGGCGTTTCCATTCGCCGTGCTGCTGGCCGTGGGCCGGCGCTCCGCGCTGCCGGTCGTCCGCGCGCTCAGCATCGCCTACATCGAGCTGATTCGCGGCGTGCCGCTGGTCACGCTGCTGTTCATGGCCGCCGTGATGTTTCCGCTGTTCGTGCCCCACGGCGTGGCGATCGACAAGCTGCTGCGGGCCCAGATCGCGCTGATGATGGTGATCGCGGCCTATCTGGCCGAAGTGGTGCGCGCCGGCCTGCAGGCCGTCCCGAAGGCGCAGCAGGAGGCCGCGTCGAGCCTCGGCCTGGGATTCTGGCCCGCGCTGATGCTGGTCGTGCTGCCGCAGGCGCTGCGCCTCACCATCCCGTCGCTGGTCAACACCTTCATCGGCTTCTTCAAGGACACCTCGCTGGTCGCGGTGATCGGCTTGTTCGATCTGCTGGGTGCCGGCAAAGCGGTCATCGTCGATCCGCAATGGGTCGGGTTCGGGGTCGAGGTCTATCTGTTCGTCGCCGCCGTCTACTTCACGTTCTGTTACGCCGTGTCCCGTTACAGCCGGCATCTCGAGCACGTGCTGACGGCGCGCGCCGCTCACTGAGGATCCATGCTTCACGTCGACATGCAAGGCGTCAACAAATGGTACGGCGCCTTTCACGCGTTACGAGACGTCACGCTGCAGGTGGCCCAGGGCGAGCGGGTGGTGATCTGCGGACCATCGGGCTCCGGCAAGTCGACGCTGATCCGATGTATCAACCGGCTCGAACCCATTCAGCAGGGGACCATCGTCGTGGGCGGCGATGTGGGCATGGTGTTCCAGCAATTCAACCTGTTCCCGCACCTCACCATCCTCGAGAACTGCACGCTCGCGCCGATCTGGGTGAGAAAAACGCCGCAGCCGGAGGCGGAGGCGACGGCGGCGCACTATCTACGCCGCGTCAAGCTCCTGGAGCAGGCCGGCAAGTATCCGAGCCAGCTCTCGGGCGGCCAGCAGCAGCGCGCCGCGATTGCGCGCTCCTTGTGCATGACCCCGCGGATCATGTTGTTCGATGAGCCGACCTCGGCGCTCGATCCGGAAATGGTGAAAGAGGTGCTCGACACGATGTGTCTTCTCGCGCAAGACGGGATGACGCTGCTGTGCGTGACGCACGAGATGGGGTTTGCCCGACAGGTGGCCGATCGCGTCGTGTTCATGGACGCGGGAGAGATCGTCGAGATCAGCGAGCCGCGAGAGTTCTTCGAGCATCCGCGTCAGGAACGGACGAGGCTGTTTCTCAGTCAGGTCCTGCACTGACACGCGGCCGCGCGATTTCTTGAATCGTAAATCGATCGACGATCTCCGAAGCTCTCGACGTGGTCATCGACTTTAATTGTTGATAGATCGCTGTTTGCTCTAGCCGTGTACGATGGCAGCGCCCTTGCTGAAGCCACAGCATGATCGTTGCGGAACAAGAAAAAGAAAGTAGTGGGGCGGCGGACGCGTTGTTCTCGACCTTGTACCGAGAGCTTCACCGGATGGCCCGCCGAGAGTTGTCGAAGCGCGGCGCGGGAATGGCCTTGAGCGCGACCACGCTGCTGCACGAAGCGTATCTGGATATTTCCGGGCGGGAGCGGGCGTTCCCGGATCGCCATCGCTTCCTGGCGTATGCGTCGCGCGTGATGCGCGGACTGATCATCGATTTCGCGCGCAGCCGCCACGCATTGAAACGGGGCGGGCACGTCGAGATCCGGTCGATTGACACCGACGTTCCCGAGGCCGTGCCCGACTGTCGGGCGCTGACCCGCATCAGCGATGCACAAGATGCGCTGGCGACCATCGATCCGCGACTCGCGCAGGTCGTCGACCTCAAGTTTTTCTGCGGCTTCTCGTTCGGCGAGATTGCGACGATGCAGGATGTGTCGGAACGAACGGTGCAGCGTGACTGGGAGAAGGCGCGGATTTACCTCCACCAAGCCCTCGCGTAAGCGCCTCCGGGCCGTCGGCTGACGGGTGCGCCGCTGGCGGGCGTCCTGTGTCAATATTTCCTGCAGTGATCGCCCCCACCGACCATCTCGATGCCGGCCGGACGGCGCTTGCCGGCGGCGACTGGCCAGCGGCCCACCTCGCGTTCGAAGCGTGTCTGCGCGTCGACGAGAATCCCGAGGCGCTCGAAGGCCTCGGCATGGCCGCCTGGTGGCTCGATCTGGCCGACGTGGTGTTCAACGTCCGCGAACGCGCCTATCGCATCTATCGAGAGCGCGACGACAGCCTCGGCGCGGCGCGCATGGCGGTCTGGCTTGCCTGGGATACCGCCGCGTTCCGCGGTGAACAGGCGATCGCCAACGGATGGCTCCAGCAGGCCCGTCGGATTCTCGAGGGCCATCCTGACGCCATCGAACATGCGTGGCTGGCGCTGCGAAGCGGGGTCTTCGCGCTGCTCGACGACAACGATCCGGACGCGGCCGAATCGTTTGCCGCCGAGGCGGTGCGGATTGGCCAGGCGCTCGGTGCGGTCGACTACGAAATGGTCGGCCGCGCGCTGCACGGCTTTGCGCGCGTGACCGCGGGGCATGTCGGCCGAAGGCCTTCGCGAGCTCGACGGCGTGAACGCCGCCGTGCTCGCCGGCGAGATGCGCGATCGCGTGATGATCGGCCTGGCCTGCTGCTATCTGATTGCCGCGTGCGAGCGCATCCGCGACTACGAGCGCGCGGTGCAATGGTGCGATCGTCTCAAGGCCTTCTGCGAGCGATGGGGACTGCGGCCGCTGTTCGCCGTGTGCCGGACCCAGTACGCGTCGGTCTGCATGTGGCGGGGCGCGTGGGCGGAAGCCGAACGGGAGCTGACCACGGCATCGGGCGAGCTCGCCGCGTCGCGGCCCGCCATGGCGGGCGAGGGGCTGGTCCGCCTCGGGGAGCTGCGGCGGCGTCAGGGCAAGCTCGACGAAGCGATGGCGCTGTTCGAGCGCTGCGGATCGCATCCGCTGGCCTCGCTGGGCCGCGCCAGCGTCAACTTCGATCGCGGCGACTTCAAGACCGGCGCGGATCTCGCCGAGCGGCATCTGCGTCGGCTGCCGGTTGCCAACCGGACCGAGCGGGCGGCGGCGCTGGAGCTGATCGTGCGCGCGCGCATCGAGCAGGATCGCATGGCGGAGGCGGCGCAGGCGGTCAGCGAGCTTCAGGACATCGCCAGCGAGGCGGGGACCGGCCCGCTGCGCGCGCTGGCCAGGCTCGCCGCGGGGTTGGTGGCGGCGCGCTCCGGCGATCCGAAATCGGCGAGAGCCCTGCTCGAGGACGCGGTCGATCTGTTCGAGGAGAGCGGCGCGCCGTTCGAGACCGGCCGCGCGCGACTCGAGCTGGCCGGCGTGATGCGCGCGCTGGGACGCACCGAGGCCGCGGCCGCCGAGGCGCAGCGCGCCATCGCGGACCTGACGCCGCTTGGCGCCGATCTCGAGCTCGCGCGTGCCCGCGCCGTGCTCAACGCGCCGGCCACGAGCCCTGCGGCCGCATCGCCGTCCCCCGAGGACCCCAGCGTGCTGACGCCGCGTCAGATCGAGATCCTCCGGCTGATTTCGACCGGCCTCAACAACCAGGCGATTGCCGATCGGCTGTTCATCAGCGAGCACACGGTTCACCGTCACGTCGCCAACACCCTGACCAAGCTCAATGTGTCGTCACGGTCGGCGGCGGTCGCCCAGGCCGCCCGCCTCGGGCTGTTGTAGCCATCCGAGGTCAGTCCTCGGGGTTCGAACCCCGAGTTCGAATCCCGAGTTTTAACCCCGAGTTAGAACTCGGGGTTAAAACTCCGAGTCTGAGGCCCGACCTCTGAGGTCAGCCATGGCCCGTTCGGGCCATTTCCCTCCAGTCCCCCAAAATGACCCGAAGCGGTGAAGCCGGGGATTTGAGGCCCTGCTAGATTTCGCACATGGCCCTCCGTCTCATGTGCGTCCTCGCCCATCCCGACGACGAGTCGCTGGGCACCGGGGGGACGCTCGCACGATACGCGGCGGAGGGCGTGGCGACCTATCTGGTGACGGCGACCAGGGGCGAGCGTGGCCGCTTCGGCGACAGCCTCGAGTCGCCCGGACCCGACATCGTCGGCCGCACCCGCGAGGCGGAACTGCTCGCGGCGGCCAGAGAACTCGGCCTCCGCGAGGTCAGGTTCCTCGATTATCCCGACGGCGCGCTGGACTCGGTCGATCCGGCCGGCGCGATCCGAAAGATCGCCGGCCACCTTCGCCGCGTCAAGCCGCACGTCGTGATTACGTTCGGTCCCGAAGGCGCCTACGGACATACCGATCACATCGCGATCAGCCAGCTGACGACCGCCGCGATCGTCAGCGCGGCTGACGCGTCGTTCGACTGCGAGCCGAACGTCGAGGCACCGCATCGCGTGTCCAAGCTGTATTTCATAGCGTGGAGCGCCGGGAAATGGAGCGCGTATCAGGCGGCGCTGCGCCAGCTCGTGTTCGAGGTCGACGGCGTGCGGCGGCAGGCGGTGCCGTCGCCTGACTGGGCGATTACTACCGTGATCGACACGAGCCGGGTCTGGCCGGCGGTATGGCGGGCGGTGTCGTGTCACAAGACCCAGATGTCGATCTACGGTCAGCTCGAGCGGCTCTCCGAGGAACATCAGCGTTCGCTGTGGGGCACGCAGGAGTTCTATCGCGTCTTCAGCACCGTCAACGGCGGGCGCGCCAGGGAATCGGATTTGTTCGAGGGGTTGCGATGAACGCGGTGGCGGCGGAGCTCGAACTACTCAGGCAGCGGAAGGCGCCGCTGGCGATGGCGCCAGGCGAGTTCCGTCAGATCGGACATCAGCTCGTCGATCAGCTCGCCGATCGCCTGGCACAACTGCCTCATGGCCTGGTGACGACGGACGAATCACCGGCGGAGTTGCGGCGGCTGATCGGGGCGGAGCAGGGGCTTCCGGCAGCCGGCACCGACGCCGGCGGCCTGATCAACGACGCCACCGCCCTGCTGTTCGATCATGCGTTGTTCAACGCGCACCCGCGTTTTTTCGGCTATGTCACGTCGAGCCCGGCGCCGATTGGCATGTTCGCCGACTTTCTCGCGGCGGCGCTCAATCAGAACGTCGGCGCGCAGCAGCTCGCCCCGCTCGCCACTGAAATCGAAGGGCAGGCGGTCCGCTGGATCGCCGAGCTGATCGGGTTTCCGACCACTGGCGGCGGGTTGCTGGTGAGCGGCGGCAACATGGCCAACTTCGTCTGCTTCGTCGCCGCCCGCGCGGCCAAGGCGCCCGGCAACGTCCGAAAGGAAGGCGTGTCCGGTCGCGGGCCATCGCTGCTGGTGTATGCGTCGGCGGAAACACACGGCTGGATCCGGAAGGCCAGCGACCTGTTCGGCCTTGGCACCGACGCCATCCGCTGGATCGAGACCGATGCCGCGCAGCGGATGGACACCTCCGCGCTGAGGCGCCGCCTCGAAGAGGATCTCCGGCTCGGTCATCAGCCGTTTCTGGTCGTCGGCACCGCCGGCTCGGTGGGTACCGGCGCCGTCGATGCGCTGCCGGAGATTGGCGCGATCTGCCGCGAGCACGATTTGTGGTTCCACGTGGATGGCGCCTACGGCGCGCTGGCGGCGCAGGCCGCGGGTGCGCCGGCGAGTCTACGCGCGTTGGGCGACGCCGACTCGGTGGCCGTCGATCCGCACAAGTGGCTCTACGCGCCGCTGGAAGCGGGCTGCGCGCTGGTGCGCGACGCGGCCACCCTGCGCCAGGCCTTCTCCTATCACGCGAGCTACTACCACTTCGACGATGACGTGGTGAACTACTTCGAGTACGGCCCGCAGAACTCGCGCGGTTTCCGGGCGCTGAAAGTCTGGCTGGCGCTTCGCCAGGTCGGTCGCGCCGGCTACTTGCAGATGATCGCGGACGACATGCGGCTGGCGCGGCATCTCCACCGGCTGGTGGAGCGCCATCCCGAGTTCGAGGCGACCAGCCAGAGCCTCAGCATCACCACGTTTCGCTATGTGCCACCGGATCTGCGATCGCAAATCGGATCGGAGCAGGTCGAGCACTACCTCAATCAGCTGAATCAGGAACTGCTGACCGTGGTGGAGAAGAGCGGCGAGGCGTTTCTCTCCAATGCGGTGATCGATGGCAGGTTCGTGCTGAGGGCGTGTGTCGTGAATTTTCACACGTCGCTCGAAGATATCGAGGCCCTGCCCGTGCTGGTCGCTCGCATGGGACGGGAACTCGACGTGAACCGTGTTCGGAAATCCAGCGTCTAATCGGGGATGTCAATGGCACCTACACTTTCAAGCCTGGTCGAGTCTCTCGAGCGCGAGCACGACGGCGCGTCGGACTCCCTGTTCTCAACCTTGTACGCCGATCTGCACCGGATGGCGCGGCGCGAGCTCGCGAAGCGGGGCGCGGGCATGACGCTTGGCGCCACCACCCTGCTGCACGAGGCGTACCTGGACATGTCCGGCGGACGACGTGACGCGTTCCCCGACCGCAACCGCTTCATGGCCTACGCGTCCCGGGTGATGCGTGGCCTGATCATCGACTATGCGCGCAGCCGCCAGGCGCAGAAGCGTGGCGGCCTGTTCGAGATCAGCTCGATGAACACCGACGTCGCCGAGGTCGTCGCCGACGGCGAGGAGCTCACCCGCATCGGCGAGGCGCTGGACGAGCTCGCCACCGTCGATCCGCGCCTCGCGCAGGTCGTCGACCTCAAGTTCTTCTGCGGGTTCTCCTTTGGCGAGATTGCGGCGATGCAGGCCGTGTCGGAGCGGACCGTGCAGCGCGATTGGGAGAAGGCCCGGATCTACCTGCATCAGGCGCTGCAGGGCGCGGTCGCCTGATGTCGTCTTTCGCCCGCGAGTTCCGATCTACCTGATCGGAGGGTTTCGTTGAAGACACTCGACAGCGGGCGCTGGCACCGTCTGAGCCCGCACCTCGATCACGCATTGGCGCTCACCCCGCCCCACCGCGACGCGTGGCTGGCCTCGCTGCGGGCGGGCGATCCCGCGGTCGCGGACGATCTCGAGGCCTTGCTCGAGGAACATCGCGTGCTCAGCGCCGAGGGCTTCCTCGACGATGGCGGCCGCGTGCTGCGCGGCCCGGTGCCGCTCGAAGGCGCGCGGGTCGGCGCCTACACCCTGGTGAAATCGATCGGCCGCGGCGGCATGGGCAGCGTGTGGCTGGCGTCGCGGCACGACGGCCGGTTCGAGGGTCAGGCGGCGATCAAGCTGCTCAACGCCGAGCTGATCGGCCGCACCGGCGGCGAACGCTTCAAGCGGGAAGGGACCATCCTCGCCCGCCTCACGCATCCCCACATCGCCAGGCTGATCGATGCCGGCGTCTCGGCCGCGGGGCAGCCGTACCTGGTGCTCGAGCACGTCGCCGGCCGCCACATCGATCAGCACTGCGACGATCGGGCGCTGGGTGTCGAGAGCCGCGTCCGCCTGTTCCTCGACGTCCTCTCGGCCGTCGCGCACGCACACGCCAACCTGATCGTGCATCGGGACCTCAAGCCGTCGAACGTGCTCGTGACCGATGACGGGCAGGTCAAGCTGCTCGACTTCGGGATCGCCAAGCTGCTCGAAGACGACCTGGCGCAGCACGAGCCGACCTTGACCCGCGAAGCCGGCGCCGGACTGACGCCGCGATACGCCGCGCCCGAGCAGGTGACCGGCGGCCCGATCACCACCGCCACCGATGTCTACGCGCTCGGCGTGCTGCTCTACATCCTGCTGACCGGACGTGAGCCGCTCGGGTCCGGTGTGCTGTCGCCCGCCGAGATCGTGAAGGCCATCGTCGAAGTCGATCCGCGCCGCATGTCGACGGTGGTCGCCGACGCCGGCGATGCGCCGCCACCTGGCGGCGGGCATGCGGCCCGCCGTTCGACCACGCCGGAGAAGCTGCGTCGCAGCCTGATCGGCGATCTCGACACCATTGTCGCCAAAGCCTTGAAGAAGAACCCCGACGAGCGCTACGCCTCGGTCGCCGAATTCGCGGACGACCTGCGCCGCGTCGTCGAGCATCAGCCGATCAGCGCCAGGCCCGACGCGCTGGCCTATCGCGCCGCCAAGTTTGCGCGCCGCCACCGCCGCAGCGTGGCCCTGGTCGCCACCGCGGCGCTGCTCCTGAGCTCGACGATCGCGGTCTACACCGTCAAGCTGGCGCACGAGCGCGATCGCGCCGCCCGCCAGGCCGCCAAGGCTTCGAAGGTGAGCGAGCTACTGACCGAGATCCTCGACGGCGCGAATCCGTTCCGGACGCCGGACGCGCAGGAACCCACCGTGCGGCACCTGCTCGATGTCGGGGCCGAGCGCATAGCGCAGGATCTGTCAGGGCAGGACGAGGTGCGTGCGGAGGTGTCGACGGTGATCGGCCGCGTCTACCTGCGGCTCGGGTTGTATGAGAAGGCGCAGCCGCTGCTCGAGCAGTCGCTGGAGTTGGGCCGGCGGACGGTCGGCCCGGAACACGTCAGCATCGCCCAGACGCTCAACGACCTCGGCGTGCTGCACCGCGAGCGCGGCAATGTCGCGGCGGCGCAGCCGCTGCTCGAGGAGAGCCTCGCGATGCGGCGGCACCTGCTGGGATCGGTCGACAAGGACGTGGCGGTGACGCTGGTGGAACTGGCCCGGGTGCTGCGCGACCGCGGGCTCGACGCGAAGGCAGAGCCGCTGGCGCGCGAGGCGCTGGCGATCCGCCGCCAGGTCTTCGGCGAGGTCCACCGCGAGACCGCCACCAGCCTCAACGAGCTGGCGCTGCTGCTGTTCGGGCGCGGCGATCTCGAGGGCGCGGAGCCGCTGTTCCGGGAAAATCTCGCGACCAACATCAAGGTGCTCGGGCCCGATCATCCCAGCGTGGCTGTCTCGATGGGCAACGTGGCGCTGGTGCTCGACGCCAAGGGTGACGCGGCGGGCGCGGAAAAACTCTATCGCGAGGATCTCGAGATCGTGCGCAAGTCCCTCGGAGAGTCGCATCCGACCTACGCGCAGGCGCTGAACAACCTCGCCACCACGGTGATGCACCAGGGCCGGCTCGAGGAAGCGCAGCTGCTGTTCGAGCGCGCGGTGGCCACCGTGCAGCCGATCTTCAGACCGGATCACCCTCGCCTGGCCGTCTATCTCGTGAACCTGGCGCGCGTGCAGGTGGCCCGCAACCAGGCCGCCCAGGCCGAGCCTTCGCTGCGGCATGTCCTCGAGGTGCGGCAGCGCCTGTATCCAGCCGGCGACTGGCGGATTGCGCAGGTGCAGAGCCTGCTCGGCGCGTCGTTGACGAAACAGGCGCGCTACGCGGACGCGGAGGCGCTGCTGCTGGAAGCCGCCAGGGCGTTGAAGCCGGTCCCGGGACCGCAGGGCCGGGAGCAGCGTGACAATGCCGCGCGACTCGAGGCGCTGCATACGGCCCGCGATCGCGGACGCCAGCCGTCCGCCGGCCGGAGGCCCAGCCCATCGCACTAGTGCGCGATCGCTTTTTCGTCCACTTGAAGGAGAACACCATGAGCGCAACGACTTCGATGACACCGGAAATGGACGCGCTGAAAACGCGGCTCAAGACCACCTGGGAATCGGGTGATTACGGCGTGTTCGCCACGTATCTCGAGCCGGGCGCGCTGCAGTTTTTCGAGCGCCTCAACATCCCCGCGGGTGCGCGGCTGCTCGACGTCGCCTGCGGCGCCGGTCAGTTGACCATTCCCGCCGCCAGGAAAGGGATTCAGGTGACCGCGATCGATCTGGCGTCCAATCTCGTGCAGCAGGCCCGCGCCAGGGCGCTCGAGGAACACCTGCACGCGACGATCGATCAGGGCGACGCCGAGAATCTGCCGTATCCGGACGCGTCGTTCGACGTGGTGTTGAGCCTGATCGGATCGATGTTCGCGCCGCGCCCGGAGCTGGTCGCATCGGAGATGATTCGGGTGTGCAGGCCGGGCGGCCGCGTGATCATGGGCAACTGGACGCCACAGGGTCACGTGGGCCAGATGTTCAAGGTGATCGGCCAGTACGCGCCGCCGCCGCCCTATTTCCCGTCGCCGCTCCTCTGGGGCGACGAAGCCACGTGCCGCCAGCGCTTCTGCACGGGGGTCAGCGACTTGAAGATCACGCGCTACTTCTATCCGTTCGTCTACCCGTTTGCGCCGGCCAAAGTCGTCGACTTCTTCTTCGACTACTACGGGCCGACCAATCGCGCGTATGCCGCCCTGGCCACGACCCGGCAGGCGCTGCACGACGAGCTGACCGAGCTCTGGACGCGCAACAACACCGCGACCGACGGAACGACCCATGTGGAGTCGGAGTACATCGAAGTGGTCGGGACGCGGGTGTAGGCCATGGCCATCATGCGACGGACGCCGGCGCGACAGGCATCGACATGAAATTCGCCCGCGTCGTCTTCGCTGTCGCCGGCACCTGGGGAGTGTGCGTCCTGACGCCGCTGTACTTCCTGTTCGATGTGACCGGTCGAGCCTACCCGCCACCGACCAGCTATCCGCACTTCTTCTACGGATTCCTGTCGGTGGCGCTGGCGTGGCAATTCGCCTTCTTCGTGATTGCCTGGGATCCGGCGCGGTTCCGCTTGATGATGATTCCGGCCGTCGTCGAAAAACTCGGCTACATCGTCGGCTCGGTCGTGCTCTATCTCAAAGGCCGGATCGCCTCGGCCGAACTGACGACGGCGGTGCCGGACCTGGTGCTGTGCGTGCTGTTCGTCATCGCGCTGGTGAAGACACCATCGTTCACCGCGCGGGAAAGCCGAATGCGATGACTTCTGCTGCCATCTATCCGACCGTTTACCCGACCGAGCTCGCGGGGCATCTCAAGCTCCCGAACCGCCGGCGCGTGTGGGTCCGTCCGCTGCGCCGGTGCGAAGGCGGCGTCGTGCGCGACCTCTACGATCATCTGAGCCCGCGGACGCGCTATCTCCGATTCTTTTCGCAGATGCCGGCGCTGCCCGATTCCGTGGTCCGTCTGCTGACGTGCGTCGACTACCGTCGGCGGCTGGCCCTGGTCGCGGAACTGGAGACGGCCGACGGTGCCGAGGTCGTGGCGCTCGGCAGCTTTGCCGCGCTCGACGAGCATCGGGTCGAGGTGGGACTGGTCGTTCGTGATGAGTGGCAGCGCCAGGGCATCGGGGTTGCGCTCGCCGAGCGGGTGATGACGGCCGCCGAGGCGCGCGGCTTCGATCGGTTCGTTGCTCACACGCTCTGGGACAACGTGGTGCTCCGGAAGCTCCTCAATCACGTGGGCGACATCGTCTCGAGCACGACTCGCTATGGTGTGAGCGAGTTGACCTTCGCGCCTCGTCGCCGCAGCTAGGCGGCTACGGCACCGTCGCGTCGAACGCGGCGGTCATCACCCGGCCGGCGCGCTTGACCTGCACGAAGATGCGGTAGTCGCCCGATTCGGGAAATCCATACGGGAACGTCACGGTCGACGGCATCGCCGACGCCGCCGCGAGGTGCTGCGCGTGCATGGCGTCGGCCGGCATCGCGATCGCCATTGCCGCCATCGGCGCCGAGCCCGAGGGATGGACGTGCGCGAACACCTTTCGATCGCGCCGCACGAAGATGGCGTGGCCCGGCATCCCCATGTAGAGCTCGAGATCGCGCGCCGGCTGGCCGTCCGCATCCTCGACGCGAAACGTGAACATCGTCAACCGCTTCGTCACGAGCGCGGTCTGGTCGCGTACCCAGACGATGCGGCCGCCGTCTGCGGTCGCGCCGCCGATCACGGTCCGGCTAAAGCCGGACACTACCGGAATTGCCGTCGCGGTCCGTGTATCAGGCATCGCTGTCCGTGTTTCAGTCCGTGTTTCGGTAGCGTCCGGCTTTAGCCGGACCTCCTCCCACGCACTGTCGTCGCCGGTGAGCGGTGTGCCGTGCACCGCGATGGTGGTGAGCGGACCGGTCACCGTCTCAGATACGCCGGTGGCGTGCACGACGTCTGCGAACAGCTCGTACGCGCCGGCCGGCAGGTCCGGCAGTCGCTGCTCGAACCGGCCGGCCGCGGCTTCGTCCGGATGCAGGTGCCAGAACCGATCGAGTCCCGGTGAGACGACGAACAGGTGCATCAGGTGGCCGTGATCGGGCACGAAGTCGTCGAGGCGGCGGCTTGCGATCCATCCAGGGTCGGTCAAGTAGAGTTTGAGGCGCGCGTCGTCGGTCACGGTCGCCGTCGCCGCGATCGGCTTGTAGACATAGCTGTCGTAGCTGGACGCTTCGGCCGACCACCAGCGATTGCCCAGGACGACGATCGCGCAGACGGCCACGGCCGCGGCGCCGCCGGCGATCCGGCCTCGGACGCGAGCGGGTCGATCGACCGGATCGCCGGGCGCGAGCCGCGCCTCCCGCGCCAGGGCCGAGACGATCCCGACGAATCCGGCCGCGAGCAGCAGCATCAGGACGAACAGGATCGCGCGCAGCGGCAGGCTCATCTCGAGTGTCGACTGCGGCAGCGTCGGGACCGGCACCGACAGCGTTCCCTCCCCGCGGTCGCCGGTGACGGTGACCCGTACCTGCCACGCGCCCGCGCCCATCATCCACAGGTGTCCGTTGAACAGCCGCGGATCCTCGGTGGAGCGCTCGGCGCGATCCGCCACGGGCGCGAACTGCGCGCCAGGTCCGGTGAGCGGCAGCGGCACGATCCGCACCTCGCGCACGCCGTCACTGGTGGTGAGGATGTCGACGTCGGCGACGCCGGGGATCGCGTGCGGCGGCCGCACCGTGACCAGCAGGCGGTACGCGCCGGCCTGCCCTTCGAGGAATACGTCGGGGCTGCCGACGTGGGCGAGCGCGCGCGGCTGCAGCGCGATCACGATCAGGATCACGATCCAGAAGAAACCGCCGAGACCGCTGAGACCGCAAAGATATGTCTTGCTCGGCGGTCTTTGCGCGCTCCGCGGTTCCTTCTTTTCGTAACTCACCTGCGCACTCGCCGCATCGCGGCGCCGGCGTGCAGGCCCATCCAGGTCATCGCGCACGACATCAGCGCGGCGATCAGCATGCCGCGCCAGAATTGTCCGGCGGTGTCTTCCCGGTAGAAGAACACGTACTGCGCCAGCGGTGAATTCGGCCGCGTGCTGAAGTCGAGGTTCATCGCGCCGAAAAAGCGGTTGCGGGCCAGCGGCGACTGCAGAAAGGTCGCGAACGGCCACTGCACCGCGAGGAAGACGCCGAAGAACGCGAGTCCGGCGACGGTGGCGCGCCAGACCGGGCGCCAGCCGCCGGTCCGCTGCAGGATCAGATCGGTCACGAAGGCCGGCACCAGCAGGAGCAGTGGGAACTCCCACGGGATGAAATGCGTGACCTGGCGGTAGACCGGACCGAGCTTCGGTTCGGCCGGGAACAACGGCAGGATCCAGAGGAAGCCGAGCGCGAACGCGGTGTAGACCGACGTCATGATCGTGCAGGCCCAGCGCCGCTCCGAGGCGATCGCCAGCGCCGCGAGGATGAACGGGGTGCCGATCCCGACCACCGTGTAGAACAGCGCGTTGTGCTGGTCGGATCGGCTGATGTACTCCAGCTTGATCAGCAGCGATTCGCACAGCACCGTGCCGCCGACGTAGAGAAACAGCCGCTCGAGCGCCGGTCGCACCTGCGGCTGCGCGCGGTTCATGAACGCAAGCAGCAGCATCACCGTGCCGATCTCGATGCCGAAGAAGCCGGCAGCCAGCACCATGTGCGGCGGGCTGATGATCCGGACGTCGAGCCCGTAGGCGTTGTGCCACCAGTTGTCGAACGGCGCCGACGCCAGCATCGCGACGCCGCCCCAGGCCGAGATGAAGGCGCCGAGCGGCCCGCGCAGGCCCCAGATGCTGACGCTGACACCCTGCAGCGGCCCGCCGCGTCCGAACGTCGTGGTCAGGATCAGGTAGCCGGAGGCGATGCCGGCGAGGATGCCGCAGGCGTAAATCGCCATGTGCGGCGCCGACCAGAAGGTGTCGCGCCCGATCGAGCGGTGCCACGAGATGTCCCAGTAGCCGCCGACATAGGCGGAGGTCACCGCGAGCGCGGAGCACCACAGATACCAGGGAACCCTTGCTCGGCTCATGGCCACAGCCTACCATTTGGCCATGCGAACGCTTCTTTCGATCGCCTTTGCGCTGATGCTCGGCGTCACCCCCGGCCAGCACATGCCGGTGCAACCGGCGTCGCCTCCCGCCACGGCCGCGCGGTTCTCCACCGAGCGGCTGGCGCGCATCGACACACTGCTGCAGCAGTACGTGGACGAGAACCGCATCGGCGGCGCCGTCGGCTTCGTGCTGCAGGACGGCCGCGTCGTCTACCAGCGCGCCGTGGGCTGGGCCGACAAGGAAGCGGGCGTCAGGATGGCGCCGGACACGATCTTTCGCATCGCCTCGCAGACCAAGGCGATCACCAGCGTCGCGATCCTCTCGCTGATGGAAGAGGGCAAGCTCACGCTGACCGATCCGGTCAGCCGCTACATCCCCTCGTTCGCCGCGTCCAAGGTCGCGGTTCGCAACGGCGAAGCCGTCGATCTCGTGCCGGCGAAGCGCGCGATCAACATCCGCGACCTGCTGACCCACACCGCCGGCATTTCCTACGGCACCGACGCCACGGTGGCGGCGATGTATCAGGCCAAGGGACTCGGGCCGGCGGCCGGCTACGGCTGGTTCACCGCCGACAAGGATGAGCCGATTTGCGTGACGATGGAGCGGCTGGGGACGCTGCCGTTCGTGGCGCAGCCGGGCGAGGCGTGGGTGTATGGCTACAACACCGACGTGCTTGGATGCGTCGTCGAGAAGGTCAGCGGCATGCCGCTGGATCAGTTCATCAAGACGCGCATTACCGCGCCGCTCGGCATGAAGGACACGCAGTTCTTCCTGCCGCCGGCGGAGCGCGGCCGTCTCGCCGCGGTGTACATGGCGGGCAGCGACGGGAAGATTACGCGCGCGCCGGACGGCGCGCGTGGCCAGGGCGCCTACGTGGACGGGCCGCGTAAAAGCTTTGCCGGCGGCGCCGGCTTGCTCTCGACCGCGCCGGACTACGCGCGCTTCCTCGAGATGATCCGCCGCGGCGGCGCGCTCGACGGCGTGCGCATCCTGTCGCCGCGCACCGTCGCGCTGATGACGAGCAACCAGGTCGGCACGCTGCATTCGCCCGCCGGCCTGGGCTACGGCCTCGGGTTCGAGACCACCGATCGGTACGGCGCCAACGGTCTCGATTCGGCCGGCGCCTTCGGCTGGGCCGGTGCCTACAGCTCCACCTACCGCGTCGATCCCGAGTCGCATCTGGTGATCTGCTTCATGGTCCAGATGCTGCCCAACACCACCGACCTCGGGCGCAAATTCCCGACGCTGGTCTATCAGGCGCTGGAGCCGTAACCATGACCAGACCGTTCGCGTTCCTGCTCGGAGGCGCGCTCGCGCTGACCGCCCTGTTCGCGTCCGCGCAGGCGCGCACGCACGACCTCAAGCTGCTGCCGCAGAACGTGCACTGGGGCTACTACGATTCATCGCTGAAGCCGGTGCTGCGAATCGCGTCCGGCGACACCGTCAGGGTGGAGACGATGATCGCGCGCGGGCTGCCGCGCCTGCGCGCGGCCGGGGTCAAGGAAGACGAGATCCCGGAATCGCTCAAGCTGGTGGAGCGGACGATCACGGAACGCGGTCCGGGCGCGCACCCGATGACCGGGCCGATCTTCGTCGAGGGGGCGGAGCCGGGAGACGTGCTCGAGGTGAAGATCGCGGCGTTCGAGTTTCTGCATCCCTACGGCGTCAGCGGCTTCATCCCGGGCAGCGGCACGTTGCCCGACGAGTTTCCGTATGTGAAGTTTCACCTGGTGCGCTTCGACGAGCGCGCAGGCACCGCGGCCTTCTCGCCCGGCATCACGTTGAAGCTGGCGCCGTTCTTCGGGTCGATCGGCGTGGCGCCGAACCCGCTGGTGGGCCGAATCTCGAGCGGCCCGCCCGGTCCCCATGCCGGCAATCTGGACAACAAGGAGCTGGTGGCGGGATCGACGCTCTACATTCCGGTGGCGGTGTCCGGCGCGCTGATCTCGTTCGGCGACGGCCACGCCATGCAGGGCGACGGCGAGGCGACCCTCACCGCGCTCGAGACCTCGCTGCGCGGCACGGTGCAGATCACCGTGCGCAAGGGCATGGCGTTGAAGTGGCCGCGCGCGGAGACGCCGACGCACTACATCGCGATGGGGCTGCACACCGACCTCGACGAGGCGGCGAAGCTGGCGGTCAAGGAGATGATCGAGTTCCTGGTCGTCGAGAAGAAGATGAATCGCGACCAGGCCTACATTCTCTGCTCGGTGGCCGTGGACCTGCACGTCACCCAGCTGGTCGACGGCACCAAAGGCGTGCACGCGATGCTCGCCAAGTCGATGTTTACGCGCTGAACGCGCCGGCCGGAACGAGCGCCGCGCGGTCTAACCGATCATCACGTCACGGGAGGAGCCATGAAGTACACGTTCGTCCTGGCCAGCGTCCTCACCCTTGCCGTCAGCAGCGCCCTCGCGCAGTCGCCCCAGCGCATCGTCGGCGACCGCATCGGCGGCCATTCGCAAGTCGATGCGAAGGCCGGGACCGTCACCGAGACGGCAACGCTCACATTTCAGGACCCGGGCCAGGGCCCGGTCTACACCATCGACTTCACGACACGTCATCCGATCGGACAGCCTGTCGCGTCGCCCGGTGTCGTCGACATCGTGGTGACGCAGCATCCGGTGGAAGATGACACGCCCGAGATGCTGCTGCGCGTGGACGGCGCCGCGATGCCGCTGGTGACGCGGCTGCACAGCAAGCGATCCGTGGTTGCGACGGTCTCGCTCGCCGAGCTCGATCGCATCACCAGCGCGGGCATCGTGGTCGATCGCACCTTCGGCACCGAGCTGGAGCTGGGCCCCGGGCAGGTCCGGATGCTGAAGGCGACGGCGGATCGCTGGCTGGGGCGATCCAGACAGCTGCCCTGACGGTTCCGGTAGTGTCCGGCTTCACCCAGACCGTGACGCCGGGGTGCGGATGGGTCCAGAATGTGGCCCATGACGCTGCGAATAAGTGTCCTGGCGCTCCCGTTCCTTGGCCTGTCGATCGTCGCGCAGGGAGGCGGCGCGGCTCCGGCCGCCTACATGAGCGCGGCTGAGATTGGCAGAGGGCTGGCGGCCGCGGTTGCCGCCGATCCCGCGGCGGGCGCCGCGGTGACGATTTCGCCGGGGATCGCGGTGCGGCGACGCAGTGGCGCGGGCGAGCCGCAGTACGCGATCGTTCACCCCTTCAGCACCGAGATTTACTACATCGTCGAGGGCGCCGGCACGCTGGTCACCGGTGGCATGCTCGAGATGCCGCTGGCGCCGTCCACGGATCCCGACGTCGTCCGGAGTAAGGCGATCAAGGACGGCGTGGTCAGGAACGTGGCGAAAGGGGACGTGATCGTGGTGCCGCCGGGCACGCCGCACTGGTTCAGCGCGATCGACGCGACGATCACCTATCTCGAGAGCCGCGTGCGGGTGAAGTGAGGCGGAGAGTGAAAGTCACCTCACGCCGATGAGGTGCACCGCGTCGTTCAAATCTGCATCGGCCTTGGCGGCGAAAATCCGCATGGCTTCCTTTCGGTTCACCCATCTGCCGCCGCCGCGGGCTTCGATTGGAATGCCGCCCTCTCAGTTCATCCGATGCGCTCATTCCTGTCGCAGCGCCTGCATCGGATCGATGCGTGTCGCCCGCCGCGCCGGCAGATAGCACGCCACCAGCGACGCCGCGGCGAGCGCTACGAACACCGCGAGATAGGTGCGCGCATCGGTCGGGCTGACGCCGTAGAGCAGGCCTCTGAGCGCCGTGCCGGCCGCGAGGCTGAGCGCCAATCCGACCGCAAGCCCCAGCGCGGTCATGCGCAGGCCCTCACCGAGCACGGTACGCAAGATGCGGTGCGACGATGCGCCGAGCGCGATGCGGACACCGAAGTCCCGCGTCCTGCGGCGCATGCTGAAGGCGACGACGGCGTACTGGCCGATGATGGCGATCGTCAGGGAGCCGATGGCGAATACTGTCAGCAGCGTGATGATCGCGAGCACCGGCCAGCGCTCGCTTTCGAGCTGCTTCTCCATCGTGCGAATGGCCACGACCGGCACCCGGGCGTCCGCTTCGCTCACCGCGCGGCTGAGAGCGGACGCGACGGCGTCGAGGCTCGCGGTGTACCGGAGATAGAAGGTGGCCGCGCCCGGGATGCCCGGCTCTTGCAGCTCCGAACGCAAGACGAAGTTCTGGCTCGCGTCGCGCCTGAGGCCGCTGAGCAGCGCGTTCGGCATCACGCCGACGACCTCTACTGCCTGCTGATCCTTTCCCACGATCATCGTCTGACCCACGGCGGAATCGCCCGGCCAGAGCGTCTCGGCAAGGTGCTGGTTGATGATCGCCCCAGGCTTCGCGGCCGGGCCTTCCCGTTGCGCAAACTCGCGACCCGCAAGCGGCGCCATGCCGAGTGCCTCGAGATAGTTCGGGCCCACATAGTTCTGATCGGCACGGACCGGTGTGCCGGTCCCAGGGCGGCGAACCTGTTGGCTCCAGCCCGAATTCAGAAACCGTGAGTGCGAGACCGCGACGACGCCGGGAATCGCGCGCATGCGGTCCTGCAGCTGTTCGAGCAGGATCCGGTTCGCCTCGGGCGTCGCGGCGCTTCCGGCGGTGTTGACGGCTGCCAGGAGCAGGTGGTCGGCCTTGTAGCCCACGTCCACGCGGCTCATCGTCGAGAGCGATCGGTAGGCAAGTCCGGCACAGGTCAGCAACAGCATGGAAAACGCCAGCTGCATCACGACGAGCGCGCTCGCAAGCTTCGATCGTCCCTCAACGACGCCATGTTCGCCCGCCTTCAGCCAGGGCAGCACCTCTTGCTGCCATGCGCGAATAGCCGGCGCGAGCGTGAATGCCAACGTGCCGAACAGCGCCAGCACCATGGCGTAGGCGGCGACCTTCCAGTCCGGCGTGAAGTCGGCGTTGATCGTGGTGCCGGACGGATCCGGCGGCACCAGGCGCGCCAGCAGCCTCGCCACCGCGAACGCGCAGGCGAACGCCATCACCCAGGCCACCAGCGACACCAGGACCCCTTCCGCCAGCAGCATGCGGACGATGCGGGTGCGTGATGCGCCGAGGGATTGGCGCAGGGCGAGCTCGCGCTGCCTCGCGGCCGCTCGCGCGAGCATCAGATTGGCCACGTTGGCGCACACGATCAGCACCGTCAGCAGCGTGATCACCGAGAAGATCGCCAGCATCTGCCCGCCTTGCCGCGAGAGCAGGCTGCCGGTGGCCAGCGCCGAGTATGCGATCGGCAGCGCCACCTGTCCCTTGTTCGTGTCCGGATTGGCGCTTTCCACGCGGCGGGAGATGGCCTCGAACTCGGCCTGCGCCTGGCGGAGCGGCGTCGCCGGGGCCAGACGCCCGAAGATGCCCATCCCCATGTCGGCGCGGTCGACCAGCTCGCGTTCCGTCTGGTGGGCGCGGGCAAACGGAATCAGCGGCACCCAGATGTCGGAAGAGGCGCCGAGCACGACGCCGGCAAAACGCGGAGGCGCGATGCCGACGACGACCGCCGGCAGGCCGTTCAGTCCGATTGCCTGCCCGACCACATCGGGTGCGCTTGCGAACTGCCGTTGCCACACGCGCTCGCTGACCACCACCGGCAATCCGGCCGACGGGGCGTGGTCGTCTTCGTCGGTGAAGGCACGGCCGGCGATGGGCCGGATGCCGAGCGTGTCGAAGTAGTTGGTGGAGACGGCGTCGCCGCGCAGCGAGTAGCTCCCGTTCGGGATCGTGAGGGTGAACCGCTCGTAGTGGTCGACCATCAGCGGACGGACCGTCGTGCTTTGCGCTGCGTAGTCCAGGTAGTTGGGGTA
The DNA here is from genome assembly GCA_963794705.1 of uncultured Acidobacteriota bacterium. Classification (GTDB taxonomy): domain Bacteria; phylum Acidobacteriota; class Vicinamibacteria; order Vicinamibacterales; family CAVVIG01; genus CAVQFC01. The sequence continues at coordinate 284,449 of CAWCFI010000013.1, read as the reverse complement.
GCTGTTGCCGCCGGGATTGGGGCGTCCGTTCACGATCAGATCGATGGTCACCAGATCGCGGGCCTGAACTCCAGGCGCCGGCTTGGTGAGGATGCCGTGCATGATCGAGAAGACCGTGGTGTTGCCGCCGATGACCAGCGCGATCAGCGTCACCACGGCGGCGGTGAGCCCGGGCGTGCGCTTCAGCGATCGGCACGCGTCGCGGAGATCGTGGACGAGGTGATCGATCCAGGCGTCCGGCCGGCCGTCGCGCACCAGCTCTGCGATCTGATCGACGCCGCCAAGGGCCAGGCGCGCGCGACGTCTCGCCTCATCCGGCTGCAGGCCTCCGGCCGTCAGGTCTTGCGCGTGCGCCTCGATGTGGAAGTCGAGCTCTCTTTGTAGGTCCCGATCGCGCCGGCGCCGCTGGAGCCACGCTCGAAGGCCGCGCATGGTCGCCTACTCGGCGGTCCTCAACACCAGGCCAATCGCGCGGGACATGCGCTCCCAGTCCGATCGCTCCTGCTCGAGCCGCGCCCGGCCGGCTTTGGTCAACGCGTAGAACTTGGCGTCGCGTCCCGTGTCGGTGGCGCGCCACTCAGCCTTCAGCCAGCCGCGCTCTTCCAGGCGGTGGAGTGCCGGATAGAGCGTGCCCTGCTGAACCTGGAGCACATCCTTCGAGATCTGCTGCAGCCGCTGCGCGACGGCGTAGCCGTGCACGGGTCCAAGCGCCGCCACCTGGAGGATCAGCAGATCGAGCGTGCCCTGGAGGAGATCGGATTTCGGTGCGCCCATACACGCCTAGGTAATCTACACGTGAGTGTAGGCCCTGATAGGTAGACTGTCAAGGCGTCGGGCGCGGTGTCTACTTTTCCGAAATCGGCTCCATCCCGATCCGCTGCGCCAGGGTGTTGAATCGCGGCAGGTAGGTGTCGAGCACTTTACGCAGGCGATCGGTCTCTGCCTTCAGTTCTTTCTGCAGATCTTCGAAAATCGGCTCGGCGTTGCCGATCGGCCGTCCTTCGCCGGTGCCGACCACCCGCAGCAGCGAGGCGAGGCGGTTGTTGGTCTTGATCGGAAAGTTCAGCGGATCCTGGTTGCTCTGGTTGCGCACCTGATAGACATCCTCTTCGACCGCGCTCAGCTCCTTGGTGAACTGTTCGGCGATCGCCTTGGCGTCGGCGCTGTTGTTCTTGTCGGTGCGATCCTTGAGCTGGGTCTTGATGCGCCGGATCTGGATGATCGCCTCGTTCGCCTCGTTCACCTTGTCGCGGATCCGGCTCGCGAGATCGAACTGCGCCTTCATGTCGGCGTCGCTGATGGTGTAGAGCGGGTGCTTCTTGACGGTGATCGGCTGCGTGAAGACCTGGCCGTCGACCGTCAACCGCGCCTGATAGCTGCCCGGCAGCGCGAGCGGCCCGTTGGTGGTTGCGCCCCAGAGCACCATGCCCTGGAACGGCGTGACCGGCGCGTACTGCAGATCCCAGGTGAAGCGCTGCACGCCGGCCGCCATCGAAATCGTCGGCGGACCGCCGCGTCCGCGCCCACCGCCTTCTTCTTCGTCGGCCGGCGGATCCGCATTGGGGTTGGCGGGTGCGTCAGCGGCCGCACCCGGCGCAGCTTGAGCGCCCTGAGCACCTTGACCACCGCGAGCGCCACGACCCGCACCCGGCACCGCCCCGTTAAACGTGCGAATCACCTGACCGCTGCCGTCGAGAATCTCGAGCGTCGCCTTCTGCGCCGGCTTCTTCAGCCAGTAGGTGATCTTTGCCGGGTACGCCGAGCGTGTCGCGTCGGACGGCTTGAACAGATAGGCGCTGGTCGCGGTGGTGACCGGGGCGCCGTACTGCCGCAGCGGCGCGACATCGTCCAGGATGTAGAAGCCGCGGCCGTGCGTGGCGATGGCCACGTCGGCGGCTTCGACCCAGATGTCGTGGACCGGCGTGTCCGGCAGCCCGTTCTTCAGCGGCTGCCAATGGTCGCCGTCGTCGAACGAGATATAGAACCCGTGCTGGGTGCCGGCGTAGAGCAGGCCGCGGCGCGTCGGATCCTCGCGCACCACATGGGTGTAGTCGTTGGCCGGAATGCCGGTCACAATCTTCGTCCACGTCCGGCCGAAGTCGTGCGTGCGATACAGGTACGGCGAGAAATCCTCGAGCAGCGGTTTCTTGACCGCCATGTAAGCGGTGCCGGGATCCATCGACGAGGCGTCGATCTGGCTGACCCGGCCGAAATCCGGCATGTCCTTCGGGGTGATGTTCGTCCAGTTCTTGCCCGCCGTCGCGCGTGAGGTGCACGACGCCGTCGTCCGATCCGGCCCAGATGATGTTGACGTCGGTTTTTCCCGGCGCCAGCGCGAACACCGTCGCATAGATTTCCGGGCTGTTCATGTCGTGGGTGATCGGCCCGCCCGAGTCCTGCATCGTCTTCGGATCGTGGCGGGTGAGATCGCCGCTGATCTTCTCCCAGGTCTGTCCCTGGTCGGTGGTCTTCCAGACGTGCTGCGACGAGGTGTAGAGGATGTTCGGATCGACCGGCGAGAAGATGATCGGGAACGTCCACTGCCAGCGCTCGATGACCGAAGCCGAGTTCTCGCCGGAGAAAAAGCGCGGGTAGGGGTTGACTTCGCGCAGCTCGCCGGTGCGGCGGTTGAGCCGGGTGATGAAGCTGCCGTTGTTCGAGCCGGAGAAGAACACGTCGCTGTCCTTCGGATCGGGCGCGATGTAGCCGTCCTCGTTGCCGCCGACCGGATAGAACGGCTCGACCGTGCGCTGGCCGCCGCGGCCGACCATGCCGTTGGTGCTCGGCACGCACATCGTGCTGTTGTCCTGCTGCGCGCCGCACAGGTGATACGGCACGTGCTTGGTGGAGATCACGTGATAGAACTGCTCGGTCGGAAATTCCTGCCCGGACCAGGTGCGCTGCTGGCCGGCGCCGACGTTGAACGTCACCGCGCCGCCGCCGTCGTTGCCGAGCACCACGTGCGCCGGATCGTCGGGGTCGATCCAGATGTCGTGGTTGTCGCCGTGCGTGCCGTTGCCGATGTTCGCGAAGGTCTTGCCGCCGTCGACCGATCGGAACGCGCTGGTGTTCAGCGCGTAGACGATGTCCTTGTTGGCGTGATCGGCGAAGACGTGGGTGTAATAGAACGCGCGCTGCCGGATGTTGCGGCCGACGTTGACCATCTTCCAGGTCGCGCCGGCGTCGTCGGAGGCCAGCAGCCCGCCGTTCTCGTTTTCGACCAGCGCATAGACCCGGTTTTCGTCGGCGGTGGTGAGGGCGATCCCGATTTTGCCGATCATCCCCGCGGGCAGTCCCGGGTTGCGGGTGATCTCTTTCCAGGTCTCGCCGCCGTCGGTCGACTTGAACAGGCCGCTGCCCGGGCCGCCGCTCGACATCTGGTACTCGACGCGGAACGCTTCCCAGAGCGCGGCGTACATCACGCTGGGATTCTTGCGATCGATGGCCACATCGATGGCGCCGGTCTTGGCATTGCGGAACAGCACCTTCTTCCAGCTCTTGCCGCCGTCGATGGTCTTGAAGACGCCGCGCTCGTCGTTGTCCTTGCCGTAACGGCCGAAGTCGGCGACGAACACGATGTCGGGATTGGTCGGGTGGATGCGGATCTTCGAGATCGCGTCGGAGTCGTGGAAGCCGACGTTGGTCCAGGTCTTGCCGGCGTCGATCGACTTGTAGACGCCGTCGCCGCCCATGATGTTGCCGCGGATGCAGGCTTCACCCATCCCGATGTAGACGATGTCGGGGCTCGATTCGGAGACGGCGACCGCGCCGACCGAGGAGCTGGTGATCTGGCCGTCGGTGACCGGGGTCCATTTCGCGCCGCCGTCGGTGGTTTTCCAGAGGCCGCCGCCGGTGGCGCCGAAGTACGCCTCTTTCGGCCGTCCCTTCACGCCCGAGACCGCGATCGACCGGCCGCCGCGGTCGGGGCCGACGCTGCGCCACTTGAAGGCGCTGCCGAGCGCCGGATCGAGCGCGCCGTCAGCGGCGGGCGATTGCGCCGAGAGGGTCGGCCGCGCGCCGAGGGTCCATCCCGCCGAGAGCGCCAGGATTCCGGCACAGACGGCGAGCGAGCGAGTTCGTGAAAAGCCGATCATGACGCGGGCCTCCTCGGAAAGGAGACGAGTTTAGCACCGGCCGGTTTAGGAGTCCGGAGACTTCACGGTGACGTACACTCGGGCTCGTCCATGAAGCGCGTGCTGGTCAAGACCGTCGTCATCGTTGCGGCTCTGGGGGTCCTCGGATATCTGTTCGTGCGCTCCGCGCAGGACGTGCGGTCGGAGCCTTACGAGATCGCGCGCGCGCGGCTGTCGGGATGGACGCTTGCGCTCGATCCCTCGCCGACTGCGTCGGGCGTGCTGTTGGGGCTGCAGCCGGACAAGCAGACGGCGGCCGGGCTGTTCGGCCAGGTCTTCGCGCGGTCCGGCGAAACGCTGAGCGGCCCGGTGCCCGCGGCGATCCCGCTCGTCCTCCAGATCGAGTTCACGCCGGGCCAGGCGGGATCCCTGACGCCGGAGGCGCTGCTGACGATGGCGCGCGGTGCGGGCCTGGAGTCGTCGACGTTCGAGCCGCGCTGCATGGCGCACCGGAGGATCAGCGAGCCCGGCATCACGCGGCAGGTCTATTTCCTCCGCTTCGACTGGCCCGCGTTCAGCGCGTTCCGGCAACAGGTCGCCCGGCAGATGCGCGCGGCGTCGGGCAGCGGCCTCGATCCCGCCGCGCTCACCCCGGTCCTCATCGTCGCCGGGTCGGACGCCCAATTCGGCCGTTGGCTGCCCCTGCGCGCAGAATCCGCCGACGACTGCCTTGCCCCCATGGCAATAAAGTGAACCAGTGATCCGACCTTCAAGGTCCCCTTCAACCCCGAGTTTCAACCCCGAGTTTTGACCCCGAGTTCTGACTCCGACTAACCATCCCATGATCAAGCTCATCCTCAGAGTGGTGCTGGCGCTGTTCTTCGTCGCGGCCGGCATCAACCACTTTCGGCAGACCGGCTTCTACCTGCGGATGATGCCGCCGTATGTGCCGTGGCATCTGGCGATGGTGCAGATCAGCGGCGTCGCTGAAATCGGGCTCGGCCTGCTCCTGCTGATCCCTGCCGCGTCGCGCACCGCGGCCTGGGGGCTGATCGCGCTGCTGATCGCGGTCTTTCCCGCCAACCTTCAGATGGCGCTGCACCCCGAGACCTTCCCGGAGTTCTCGCCGCGGGCGCTGTGGCTGCGTCTGCCGCTGCAGGCCGTGCTGATCGCCTGGGCGTTCTGGTACACCGGAAAAAACCGCCGAGACCGCTGACCAATAGTTTTCTGCGTTCTTTGCGTTCTCCGCGGTTTTTTCTGTACCGTTGGCCCCCATGACAGGCCGCCCACGCTACGCGCATCCGATCCTCTACGGCACGCTGGTCGTCGGCACGCTCGACCTGCTCGACGCCTTCATCTTCTTCGGCCTGCGCAGCGGGGTGACGCCGGGACGGATCCTGCAGAGCATTGCCGCCGGCGTCTACGGCCGCGGCGCGTCCCGTATGGGCATCCACAGCATGGGCGCCGGCTTCCTGCTGCACTACTTCATCGCGTTCCTGATCGTGGCGATCTTCTACGTGCTGAGCCGCGCGATTCCGCCGCTGCGCCGGCAGACGGTCGCCGCCGGCATCGTCTACGGCGTCGCCGTGTACTTCGTGATGAACTACGCGGTGATCCCGCTGTCGGCGACCAGCCGTGGGCCGTTCGTGCTGCCGGTGTTCATCAACGGCATCCTGATCCACGCGCTGGGAGTCGGACTGCCCAGCGCCTGGTTCGCGCGGGAGTGATCGCGGCATCGCGGTGACAACCTGGTGACATCGCGTCATAATCGTTCTATGAACAAATTCTCACTCGCAATTGTCTTTATTTGTACCGTAGGGATACTCGAGGTGGCCGCGCAGAACGGCACGGTCGAATTGAAAAACGCGCAGGGTCAGTCGGTCGGCAGCGCCAAACTCTCCGCGGCCAAAGACGGCGGCGTGTCGGTCGCGCTCGATCTGAAGAACCTGACGCCCGGCCGTCACGCGATCCACTTTCACCAGATGCCGGTCTGCGAAGGACCTGCATTCGCCTCCGCCGGCCCTCACTTCAATCCCGAGGGCAAGAAGCATGGCCTGCAGAATCCCGAGGGCCCGCACGCCGGCGACATGAACAACTTCACGGTGCTCAAAGACGGCACGGCGAAAGCCACCGTGATGGCGCCCCACATGAAGATGGGCGTTGACGCCGCGCTGGTCGTCCACGCGGGCGTTGACGATCTGAAGACCGATCCGGCCGGCAACGCCGGCGACCGCATCGCCTGCGGCGTCGTCGGCAAGTAAGATCAGCCGATGCGGCGAGAACTCCAGAACGCGTTGCTGATCGCGCTGGGGATTCTCGCCGCGGCCTTCGGCCTCAAGGGCTTCCTGCTCTCCAGCAACTTCATCGACGGCGGCGTCACCGGCGTGTCGATGCTGCTGGCGAAGGTGTCGCCGTGGCCGCTGTCGGTGTGGCTGCCGCTGGTCAACGCGCCGTTCGTGGTCGTCGGCTACCGCCAGATGGGGCGCGCCTTTGCGATCCGCAGCGCGCTGGCGATCGCCGGCCTGTCGACGGTGCTCGCCACGGTTCATTTCCCCGACGTGACCCCCGACCTGCTGCTGACGGCGGTGTTCGGCGGCTTCTTCATCGGCGCCGGCATCGGCCTCGCCGTCCGCGGCGGCGCGGTGCTCGACGGGACCGAGATCGCCGCGCTGCTGATCAGCAAGCGCAGCGCGCTGATGAAGGTCGGCGACGTGATCCTCGCCTTCAACATCGTCCTGTTCCTCGCGGCGATGTCGCTGCTCGGCGTCGAGCCGGCGCTCTATTCGATCCTCACCTACATCTCCGCCGCCCGGACGCTCGACTTCGTCATCTACGGGCTGGAACAGTACACCGCGATCACCATCGTGTCGGCGCGCAGCGCGAGCATCCGCGAGCGGATCGTCGGCGAGCTCGAGCGCGGGGTCACGGTCTACAAGGGGTTCGGCGGAATGAGCGGCGCGGAGCAGGAGATCCTCTACTGCGTAGTCACCCGCCTCGAGATCGGCAAGGTCAAAGCGATCGTCCGCGCCGTGGATCCGCACGCGTTCGTGGTCTCGCACCCGCTGGCGGATGCGGAGGGCGGGGTCGTCAAGCGGGCGGTGGCGCACTGACCGTCGGCGGCCGGGGTGGTCGGTTCCGCCATCACGGGACCGCTTTCGACGGTAGAATGGCGCTCCGGAGACCCTGTCCATGAAGGCGTTGTCGTTCCGTCTGGCGTGGTTGGCGGGACTGGCCGTGCTGATTTCGGCGCCGCTCGCGGTCGCCGCGCCGCAGGCCGCGGGCAAGACCGTCCTGACGATCTATTCGCAGGCGCGCGAGGCGGTCGCGATCGGTCCCTTCGACCAGCGTCTCCGCGACACCCTTGAGGACTTGTCCGGTGACCACGTCACCTGCTACGCGGAGTTCCTGGATACCCAACGCTTTTCCGGCGATCGCCATATCAAGTTGTTCCGGGAGTACCTGTCGCGGAAGTACGAGGGCCGGCAGATCGATGCCGTCGTGCTCGCGGGTCGTGCGGCGGTCGACGCGGTCCGCGGTGAACCGTCCTTGTTTCGCGACGTTCCCACGGTGTTCTACACCATCGATCGAGCGGATCCGCCCGCGCCCGCCGACGTGTTCGGCCTGGTCGGCACCTTCGGACGCGATCAGCGGCGAAGCCTCGAGCTCGCGCTCGCACTGCATCCGGACACACAACAGGTCTTCGTGGTGGTGCAGACGCCGCCGGAGGGACCACCCTTCGAGCAGTACGTCCGTTCGCACCTGGCGCAGCTCGAAAGCCGTGTCGCGATTCGCTATCTCTCGAACATGCGGACGGCTGATGTGATCAAGACGCTGGCGGCGGCGCCGCCGCGGTCGATCGCTCTGTACGTGCGCCAGGTGGAAAGCCCTGACGGTGGGCGCACCGACCCGCGCGACGTGCTGACGCTCCTCGAACGATCGACCAACCTGCCGATCTACGGCGGGTTCGACTCCTATATCGGCCACGGCGTGGTGGGCGGGCACCTCTACAGCGGCGAGGCGAACGGTGCCGCCGCTGGCGCGCTCGCATGGCGGCTGGCCAACGGGGAACGGCCAAGCGGCACGCCGGAAAGCGAGGCGCCGGCGGCGGTGTTCGACTGGCATCAGCTGCGCCGCTGGAACATCGACGAAAGCCGGCTGCCGGTCGGCAGCGTGATCCTGTACCGCGACCAGACGTTCTGGCAGCGCTACCGGCGATATGCGGTCGGCGCCCTTACGATCTTCGCCGTGCAGTTGTCGCTCATCGGCATGCTGCTGGTACAACAAAACCAGCGCCGGCGCGCTCAGCGCGCCTTGCACGAGAGCGAGGAGCGCTATCGCCTCATCGTCGAGGCGCAGACCGATTTGGTCTGCCGCTTCCTTCCGGACACCACGTTGACGTTCGTGAACGATGCCTATTGTCGATTCCAGCAGAAGACCGCCGCCGAGCTGATCGGGAAGCGGATGCTCGACCTGATGCCCCCGGCGGCGCGCGAGTCGGTCGGGCGCCACATTGCCTCCCTGATCGAATCGCCGGGCGCCACCCGCTACGAGCACCGCGTCATGCTGGCGGACGGACGCATTGGCTGCTGGCTCGAGTGGGTCAACTCCACGCTGGTCGGCCCCGACGGCCGGGTCGTTGAACTGCTGGGCACGGGCCGGGACATCACCGATCGAAAGCGCGCCGAGGATGCGCTGCGCCACAGCGAAGCGCGCAACGGCGCCATGCTGCGGGCCATGCCGGACCTGATGTTCGTGATGAGCCGCGACGGCGTCTATCTCGACTATCACGCCAAAGACCCACGTGACCTGTTTGTCCCGCCCGAGCAGTTCATGGGGAAATCGATGTTCGAGATCATGCCGCCGGCGCTGGCCACGCGTTTCGGCGAGGCGATCGCTAAGGCGGATGCCAGCGGCGATCCGGTCGTCGTGGAGTACGCGCTGGCGATGCCGGATGGCGAGCGGTTTTTCGAGACCCGCATCGTCGCCTCGGGATCCGGCCAGGTCCTGAGCATCGTGCGCGAGATCACCGGCCAGAAGCGCGCCGCAGAGCGGTTGCGCGCGAGCGAAGATCGCTACGCCCTGGCGACGTCGGCCGGCGGCGTCGGCGTGTGGGACTGGAACGTCGAGACGGACCATGTTTATGTGGATCCCGTGGTGTTGTCGATTCTGGGCCGGCCGGAAGCGGGGCGGGCCGGCGTCCGCGTGGACTGGAGGCAGCTGGTTCATCCCGACGACCACGATATTGCCCTTGCCGCTTCGACCGCCTATATACAGGGACGCGCGGACAGGTACGACGTCGAGCTGAGGATGCTGCACCAGGACGGCAGCATCCGGTGGTTCCATACCATCGGTTCCGTCGTGCGCCGTGCCGACGGCACGATCTATCGCATGATCGGGACCTTCACGGACGTGACCGATCGGAAGCGGGCCGACGATGCACTGCTCGACCGGGAGGCCACGCTGCGGGCGAGCTACGGACAGATTCAGGATCTGGCGGGGCGTCTGATCGGTGCCCAGGAGACGGAGCGCAAGCGTCTGGCGCGCGAGCTGCACGACGACCTCAGCCAGCAGATCTCGCTGATGGCGATCGAAGTCGATCAATTGCGGCCGGCCTCCCCGGACTTTGCCGATCACGTGCGCCGCGTCGCAGGTTACGCCGCCGGCATCGCGACCGGCGTCCACCAGCTCTCGCACCGGCTGCACCCCTTCAAGCTCGAGGCGCTCGGACTGGTATCCGCCGTCCAGAGCGTGTGCGTCGACCTCTCGGCGCAGCACCGTCTCGCCGTCGAGTTCCGGCACGATCAGATCCCGGCTCGCCTGCCACCCGACGTGACGTTGTGCCTGTTCCGCATCGTGCAGGAAGGGCTGCAGAACGTGGTGCAGCACAGTGAGGCTCAACGCGCCACCGTGTCGCTGTCCGGAGGCGCGGACGGTCTGGAGTTGACGATTACCGATTCCGGCATCGGCTTTGACACCTCGATCAAGGGCACCGGCCTCGGGCTGGTCAGCATCCGCGAGCGGGTGCACTTGCTGGGCGGGCGGCTGGCGATTCACTCGGCGACAGGCGTGGGCACTCGCCTCGACGTGCACGTGCCGCTCGGATTCGGGACGATCAATCCCGAACGCGAACACGCTGAGCCCCTGCGCTCGGCCGAGTCTGCCTAGTCAAGGCGCGTTGCCGAAAACGCATAGCCGGGCCGCCCCCGTCTCGCTACCGTCCGGAGCATGAGACTCGTCAAGACGTCGGTGCTCGTCGCGCTGGTCGCAATGCTGGTTGGCGCAAGCGCGGCCGCGCAGCACAAGCCGGGCGACGTTCCGGTGGAGTTCAGCGCCACCGTGCAGGCCACCGGTCCGCTGGGCTCGATCGCCACCACGGTGCAGATCCACATCCTCCGCTATACCGAAGAGCGCGATCGGAAGACGCTGCTCGCGGCGCTCATGAAGAGCGGGTACCAGGCATTCCTTCCCGCGCTGCGCCAGTCCCCGACCGTCGGCTACGTGCAAATCAAGGAACAGAAGTGGGATCTGAAGTGGGCCCACCAGCAACAGCAGGAGATGGGGCAGACCGTGACCGTGGCGACCGATCGGCCTATCTATTTCGTGGGCGCCGGCCGCGGCGACGCCAAGCCCCAGGCCGGCTACGACATGGCGGTGATCCGCCTCGAGATTGACAACATCGGCATGGGCAAGGGCACGATGGCGGCCGCGGCGCGGGTCAAGCCGTCCAGCGATGGCCAGGGCGTGCAGGTCGACGACTACGCCGACCAGCCGTTGCCCGTGACCCAGGTGACGCGGATTTTTTCCTGAGCTACCGTCGTTCGACCTTGGCTTCGATCCGCCGATCGGGCACCAGCCACATCAGCGCGACGGAAACGTAGATCGCGTCGGCGAGCCACTGATTGACGAACGCGAGCGGCACCGCCACCACCCACAGCACCGCGGAGATCTTGCCCTTGATGTCGCCGCCCACCGCGGCGCCCAGCCTCGAATGCGCGCCCTGGTGGCGGATGATCGCCGTCTGCAGGATCGTGTAGGCGACGGCGGCCATGACCAGCACCATGCCGTAGACCGCGGTCGGCAGCGGCGCGAAGTGGTTCTCGCCCATCCAGCCGGTGACGAACGGCACCAGCGACAGCCAGAACAGCAGGTGCAGGTTCGCCCACAGGATCCCGCCGTCGATCCCGTCGGTCAGCGTGGAGCATGTGGTGGTGATTGTTCCAGTAGATCCCGATGAACACGAAGCTGAGCACGTAGGTCAGGAACGCCGGCACCAGCGGCCGCAGCGCGTCCCAGTTGTCGCCGTGCGGCGCCTTCAGCTCCAGCACCATGATCGTGATGATCACCGCGAACACGCCGTCGCTGAACGCTTCCAGCCGCGCTTTGCTCATGGCTGCCACTATAATCCGACCCATGAAGACCTTTTCTGCGGTCTTGATCGCCACGCTTCTGGCCCTGCAGGCCACCGGCCGGGCCGGCGGCGGACAGAGCACCTGGTCGGGGAGCGTCAACGTCTATGCGATATCGACTCGCGCCGACCTGGTGTCGGGCGGCGACGTTCTCGTCGGCGTCACCCTTCCACTGCATGCCGGGCCACCCGCCAGCGTCACGCTGAACGGGCGCGACGTCACGCGCCTCTTCCGCGAGCGCAGCGAGGTGCTGCTCACCGGCCTGACGGTTGGCAGGAATGTCCTTCGCGTCTCCGGCAAGGCATGGGGGAAACCGGACGGCGTGCTCGAGCTGACCAACTATCCGATCACCGGGCCGATCATCTCCGGCCCGCACCAGAAACCGTTCGTCTGCCAGACCGAGACCTTCAAGCTGCCCGACGGCTCGACGCTCGGCTCGCCGACGGATGCCGACTGCAGCGCGCCGACGAACGTGCAGTACGTCTACCTGCCGAAGGGAGCGAAGGATCTCAAGCCGCTTGCGGACCCGAAGGCGATCCCGGCTGACGTCGCGAGCGCGACGACGACGGCGGGCAAGAGCGTGCCGTTCATCGTCCGCGTCGAGACCGGGACGATGAACCGCGGCATCTACCAGAACCTGGTGCTGCACGACCCGACGAAGGATCCGGCGCCGACGCCGTTCACGCCGCCGCCGGCGTGGAACCGCCGGCTGATCGCGATCCATGGTGTCGGTTGCCCGAGCGGCTGGTACCGGCAGGGCGGCGTGATGGGCGTCAACCCGCTGACCGGCGCGCAGCTCACCCGTCTCGGCGAAGGCTACGCGATCTTCACCAACACGCTGAACCACCCGACCAACAGCTGCAACGCCTTTCTCGCCGGCGAGACGACGATGATGGGGAAGGAGCACGTCATCGAGGACGTTCGGTGTGCCCGAATTCACGGTGAGCATGGGCACCTCAGGCGGCGCCTACACCAGCCTGCAGATCGCCGACGAGTTCCCCGGTCTGTTCGACGGCATCCTGATCAACGCCACGTTCCCCGATGCGCTGTCGATCGCGCTCGCGGGGATGGACGCGCACTTGCTGGCCAACTATTTCGCGACGGTGGACGCGACGCTCTTCACGCCGGCGCAGACCGTGGCCATCTCCGGCTATCAGGGGATGAAGGCGTTTCTCGACGCGGCGAACCAGAGCCAGCGCACCGATCCGGTCGCCGATCGCCAGGACATCGACGGCTACAAACCCGCGGTGTGGAACGAGGTGATGCCGTTGGCGCTGAAATACGACGCCGGCGACCAACCCGCACGGCGCGCGCCCGACGGTGTTCGACGCCTCGATCAACATGTACGGCGCCGATCCAAAGACCGGCTTCGCGCTGCGGCCGTTCGACAACGTCGGCGTGCAGTACGGGCTGGTCGCGCTCGAAGGCCGGCACCATCACGCCGGCCCAGTTCCTCGATCTCAACGAGAAGATCGGCGGCTTCGATCAGGACGCCAATCCTGTTGCGTCGCGCTCGGTCGGCGATGCGGCGGCGATCAAGCGCGCCTACCAGGGAGGGGTAACGCTCAGCGGCGGCGGTGGGCTCGCCTCGATCCCGGTGTTCGACGATGGCGCGTACAACGACGAGCGCGGGTATCACTATCAGTGGTACCACTTCGCGATCCGCGAGCGCATCGCCAGGCAGAACGGCAACGCCGACAATCATGTGATGTGGCGCGGGCCGGTGCAGGCCGAGACCGCGTGGCCCGTGTTCATCCAGTGGGTCGCGGACTTCAAGGCCGACACGTCGACCGCGTCGCCGCACGACAAGGCGGTCAGAAGCGAAGTCGGGGCGGCGGTGGACGGCTGCTGGATGGTCGAAGAAGGAAAACCGAAGACGTTTGTTCCCGAACCGCAGACCTTCAGCAGCAAGCCCGACTCGAAGTGCAACGCGGCGTATCCCTCGTCGGCGTTCACGCGCTTCGTCGCCGGCGGGCCGATTGACGCCAACGTGCTGAAATGTCAGCTGACGCCGATCGATCCGAAGGCGTATCCCTCGTTCACGCCGGCGGAACTGCAACGCCTTCGCACGATCTTTCCCGGCGGCGTGTGCGACTTCTCGAAGCCGGGCGTCAACCAGACGCGCGTGGTGCCGTGGGCGTCCTTCGGACCCGCGCCGGCGAACCTGATCTTCGACGCGCGGCTGCACAAGGCCTCGAACTGAGCGTGTGACGTGCGAGGCTTCCTGACGATCGCGGCGGAGGCCGACGCCGCCGCGATCGCCGCGCTCCAGAACGCGGTCGCTTCCGAGCTGACCCAGCGCTTCGGGATCGGCCACTGGTCGTCGGTCGCGACCGAGCGCGGCGTCCGCGCCAGCATGAAGCGCGCGTCGATCTTCGTGGTGCGCGACGGCCGCGACGTGGCCGCCACGCTCACGCTGGCGACGCGCAAGCCGTGGGCCATCGACCGAAAATATTTCACGCCGGTCGATCGGCCGGTCTATCTGCTGGCGATGGCGGTCGACCCCGCCCGGCAGCGCACCGGGCTCGGCCGTGCCTGCATCGAGGAGGCGCTCGAGATCGCCAGGGACTGGCCCGCCGACGCCGTCTGCCTCGACGCCTACGACACGCCGGCCGGCGCCGGCGACTTCTACCGCAAGTGCGGCTTCACCGAAGTCGGCCGGGCCGAGTATCGGGGCACGCCGCTGATTTATTTCGAGATGCTGGTGCACACATGAAACCAGGCGGTCTTCTGCTCGGTGCCTTCGCCATCAGTGCCGCCTGCGCGGCCGCGGCCGGCGCGCAGGCCCCGAACCCCGCTCTTCCGGTCGTCTGGGTGCTGTCCACCGGCGGGACGATCTCCGGGCGCGGTGCCTCGCCGACCGCGTTGGCCGAATACAAATCGGGATCGTTGCTCGGGGCGGAGCTGGTCGCCGGCGTGCCGGAGATCACGCAGTTCGCGAACGTGAAGGTCGAGCAGATCGTCAACGTGGGCAGCCCGGACATCACGCTCGACAACTGGTTGACGATCGCGCGCCGCATCAACCGGATCTTCGCGGAAGATCCGAAAGTCGCCGGCGTTGTCATCACCCACGGGACCAGCACGCTCGAAGAAACCGCCTACTTTCTCAACCTCACCGTCAGGGACGAGCGGCCGGTGGTCCTGGTCGGGGCGCAGCGGCCGGCCACCGCGATCAGCGCTGATGGTCCGCTCAACCTGTTGAACGCGATCCGCACCGCCGCCGCACCAGAGGCGCGCGGCAAAGGCGTGATGATCGTCATGAACGACGAAATCAATGCCGCCCGCGAAGTGACCAAGACGAACACCTATCGGCTCGAGACGTTCCGCGCGCCCGAACTGGGCTTCCTGGGATACGTCGACGCGGATCGCGTCAGCTTCTATCGGAGCTCGACCAAGCGCCACACCTCGCGGTCGGAGTTCGATGTCTCGTCGATCACGGCGCTGCCGAAAGTAGACATCGTGTACTCGTACGTCGAGTCGAACCCGGCGATGATTCAGGCCCTGGTGGCGAGCGGGGACCGCGGCATCGTGTTCGCGGCAACCGGCGCCGGAACGCTCTCGAGCTTCGAAAAGCAGGCGCTGCAGCCGGTGCTCGCCATGCCGGAGGCGAGTCGGCCGGTGCTGGTGCGGTCGAGCCGTACCGGCAATGGGCGGGTGATCGGCCGCGAGGACTACGATGCCATGGGCCTCATCCCCGCGGATACGCTCAGTCCCCAGAAGGCGCGCATTCTGCTGATGCTCGCGCTCACCAGGACCAGGGATCCGCGCGAGATCAAGCGCATCTTCGCGGAGTACTGACCGCGGCGCGGGCTCCAGATGTTGGTGTAATCTCCTTGCTGGCTACTATCACGCTTCGGAGTCATCCATGAAATCAGCGCGCGTCCTGTTTCTCGTCTGTGCTCTCGCCGCCGCGTTCGGCGCTCAATCCATCGTCGGCCGCGGCCAGCAGGGCTCGGGTCCGGCTGCGGCGGTTGCGGGCACCAGCCCGTTCGAGTCGCTGCACTTCCGGCCGATTGGACCGGCGTCGATGTCGGGCCGGATCACCGACCTCGCCGTCTACGAGTCGAACCCTTCGATTTTCTACGTCGGCACGGCGCACGGCGGCGTGTGGAAGACCACCAACGCCGGCACCACGTTCGAGGCGCAGTTCCAGGAGCAGGGGCTGATCTCGATTGGCGACATCACGGTGTCGCAGAGCAATCCGGATCTGGTGTGGGTCGGCACCGGCGAATCGAACAACCGCCAGAGCACGAGCTGGGGCGACGGCGTCTACAAGTCGGTCGACGGCGGCAAGACCTGGGTCAACATGGGGCTGAAGACCTCGCGCTTCATCAACCGCATCGTCATCGATCCGCGCAACAACGACATCGTGATGGTCGCGGCGACCGGCAGCCTGTTCGGACCCGGCGGCGAGCGCGGCATCTACAAGACGATCGACGGCGGCAGGACCTGGAAGCAGACCCTCAAGGTCGACGACGACACCGGCGCCAACGACCTGGTGATGGACTCGACCGACAACAAGATTCTGTACGCGTCGATGTACCAGCGGCGCCGCACCGCGTGCTGCATGAACGGCGGCGGCCCGGGCAGCGGCGTGTGGAAATCGACCGACGGCGGCGACACGTGGGGCAAGCTCACCAACGGCTTGCCGAACGAGCCGATGGGACGCATCGGCCTCGACGTGAACCGCCGGCGTCCGAATGTGCTCTACGCGACGGTCGAAGGGCAGTCCCCGGTGGCGACGCGCGGCGGGACACCGGACGAGGCGCCCCAGGGCGGCGGCCGCGGCGCCACCACCGCGGTCGGCGTCGACGCAACGCCCACCGGCCTCTACCGATCGGACGACGCCGGCGCGACCTGGCACAAGGTGAACAACGAGAACGCCCGGCCGATGTACTTCAGCCAGGTGCGGATCGATCCCAACGACACCGAGACCGTGCTCTACGCCGGCGTCAAGCTGCACAAGACGACCGACGGCGGCAAGACGGTCACCCTGAACGCGACCCAGACGATCCACGACGACGTCCACGCGATCTGGATCGATCCGGCCAACTCGAACCACGTGATCATCGGCAACGACGGCGGCGTCGCGATCAGCTGGGACATGACGAAGACGTGGAACTTCGTCCACAACATCCCGGTCGGCCTCTTCTACCACGTCAGCTACGACATGGCGACGCCCTACAACATCTGCGGCGGCATGCAGGACAACTACAGCTGGTGCGGTCCGAGCGCGGTGCGGGGCGCGGTCGGCATCGCCGGCTTCAACTGGGCGACGATGCAGGGCGGAGACGGCTTCGTCGCGCTGCAGGATCCGACCGACTACCGCATTGCCTACAGCGAGTCGCAGGACGGCAACATGGTCCGGATCGATCGCGTGACCGGCGAGACCATCTCGATCCGGCCCCAGCCCGACGCCGGCGAACCGGCGCTGCGCTGGAACTGGGACACGCCGCTGATCCTGTCGCCGAGCGATCCGAAGGTCGTCTACGCCGCCGCCAACAAAGTCTTCCGCTCGGCCAACCGCGGCCTGAACTGGGAGACGGCCGGCAGCGATCTCACCGGCAACGACAACCGGGAAGAGATCGTGACGATGGGTGTCAAGGGCAGCGACATCCGGATCTCGAAAGACGATGGGATCCAGGCGTGGCCGACGATCATCTCGCTGGCGGAATCACCGAAGCGCCAGGGCGTGACCTACGCCGGCACGGATAACGGCCACCTGCAGGTGTCGCGGGACGGCGGCCGCTCGTGGACCGACGTCGCCGACAAGATTCCCGGCCTGCCCAAGGGCATCTGGGTGTCGGAGGTGGTGCCGTCGCGCTTTGACGAAGGCACGGTCTACGCAACGTTCGACGGCCACCGGCAGAATGACTTCAACACCTACATTTACGCCAGCCACGATTTCGGCAGCACCTGGCAGCCGGCGTCTGGCAACCTGAAGGACGAGGTCATCAAGACGATGACCGAGGACCTCAAGAACCCCGATGTGCTCTACGCCGGCGCGGAGACCGGGCTGTTCATCTCGATCGATCGCGCGAAGAGCTGGGTGCGCGTCAAGGCGAACCTGCCGACGGTACGGATTGACGAGATCACGCTGCACCCTCGTGACAACGCGATGATCCTCGCCACGCATGGCCGCGCGATCTGGATCCTCGATCACCTGGAGCCGATCCAGGAGTACGCGAAGGCGCAGGCCGCCGCCGCCGACTCGACGCTCTTCACGCCGCCGCCGTTTGCGATGTTCCGGCGCCCGGCGCGCGATCGCAACTACGAATTCTGGGGCGACCAGACCTTCTTCGGCGAGAACCCGCCCGGGGCGGCGATCATCTCGTGGCTGAACAAGAAGGCGGTCGGCGAGGTGAAGCTCAAGATCACCGACGCCGCCGGCCGCGAGGTCCGCGAGATTGCCGGCACGCCGCTGGCGAACAGCAACAAGGCTGGGATTCAGATGGCGTGCTGGGATTTGCGGGTGCAGCCGAATCCCGCTCCGCCTCCGGCCGAGGGTCGGGCAGGACGGGCGGGAGGAGCTGGACGGGCAGGAGAGGCTGGACGGGCGGGACAGGCAGGAGCGGCTGGAAGGGAAGGCACGGCGCCCGAGCCGCCGGCGGTCAGCCCGTTCGGCGCGGGATGCCCGGTTGCGAATGCCGGCGGCGGTGGCGGTGGGTTCGGCGGCGGTCCGAACCTGAACGGGCCGTACGTGATCGGCGGCGTCTATACCGTCTCGCTCGTCGTTGACGGCAAGACCGTCGAGAGCAAGCCGATGCGCGTCAACGAGGACCCCGAGGTCGTGCTGACGGCGGTCGAGCGGAAGCGGATGTTCGATCAGGCGATGGAAATCCACGCGTTGCAGCCGCGGCTCAACGACGCGGCGGCGGCGCACGCCGCGCTGACCCGGCAGCTGGCCGACGCGACGACGGCGGTCGCCGGCAAGAGCGACGTGGCGTCGGACGTGAAGGCATCGCTGGAGGCACTCACGAAGGAGGTCGCCGGCCTCGCGCCGAAGCTCGCGGCGCCGGCAGGCGGACGCGGCGGCGGCGGCGGACGCGGCCAGAACGAGAGTCTATCGGCCAAGCTCGGTCAGGCGAAGAACGGCCTGACCGCCGGGATGTCGCCGGCCGATCCGACGGTTCGGGCCTACACCGAAGTGAAGGCACAGACGCCGAGGGCGATCGCCGACCTGAATGCCGCGATCGCCAAGGCGACGACGCTGAGTACGGCGCTGGCGAAGTACAGCGTCACGCTCACGGTGCCGGCACCGGTCAAAGCCCCCGAGGGGCCTGCTGTGGCGAAGCGGCCCGGCCGATAATCGACTCAGGGGCGCGCCGTCCGGGCGCGCCCGCCGTGCAAATCTGTACAGATGCCCGAAACAGGGGAGGCTCCAATGGCGACCTGCTCTCGATGCGGCGGTGACTCGTTTTCGCCCGGGGCGATGATCTCGGCGGTGCGGACCTCGTTTCGTCCGCAGGAGTCGAAGTTCCTGACCCTGGAAACCGGCGACGTGATGACCAAGGCCATGATGTGCCGGACCTGCGGCGTCATCGAGATCATCGGCGACGTCAACAAGCTCAAACGGCTCACCAGCGAGCCCGATTCCAAAACCGAGCGCTTCGTCGCGGGCGCGGCCGACGCCGAGGCCGAGCGATTCCCCAAAGCGATCAACGAGTAACGTCCAGAAGAAATCGCAGAGACCGCAAAAGACCGCAGAGAAAGCGGCTTTCTCAGAGATCCGATCGTGATCCTGCCCGGGCGCTACAATCGGGCCCATGCAGCGAGCCCTCTTCCTCTCCGCCGCCATCGTCAGTGCCGCCGGCTTGATCCACGCCCAGGAACAAGCCGATCCCCGCACGCTGATTCCTTCGGCCACGCTCAACGCCATCGCCCAGCATGTCTCGGGCGCGCAAGCGCGCAACCACGTGCTGGAAATGTGCCCGTACGAGCGCAATCGACCCGCTGAGGAGTACCAGGGAACCTACCGCGAGTCGGCGTACGCGGAAGCCAAAGCGAAGGAGTACGGTTTCAGCGACGTGCACATCGAGCGCTTCCCGCTGGGCGGCAAGCAATGGGACGGCGAGATGGCCGAGTTGTGGGTGACCGAGCCGGGTCCGCCGCAGTTGATTTCGCGGTACCGCGACGTGCCGACCACGCTCGCCACCGGCAGCCGCAGCGGCGACGTCACCGCCGAGCTCGTCTACGCCGGGCGCGGCGACACCGCCGAC
Organism: uncultured Acidobacteriota bacterium; assembly: GCA_963794705.1. Classification (GTDB taxonomy): domain Bacteria; phylum Acidobacteriota; class Vicinamibacteria; order Vicinamibacterales; family CAVVIG01; genus CAVQFC01. Next base: position 264,751 of record CAWCFI010000013.1, on the reverse strand, counting down.
GACTACAAGGGCAAGGACGTGAAGGGGAAGATCGTCCTCGTCTCGGGGCCGGTCGGGGCGGCGCACAATCTCGCGGTACGCCAGCTCGGCGCGGAGGGGGTTCTCAGCTACTTCAACGGTACCGGCAAGCCGATCGATCGTCCCGATCAGATGGGATGGAGCGGCATCAACCCGAGTCCCGACCCGAACCAGAAGACGACGTGGGGCTTCATCCTCTCGCTGCGAATGGGGCTCGATCTCCTCGGGCGCCTCGAGCGCCATCAACAGGTCAAGGTCCACGCCATCGTCAAGGCCGCCGAATACGACGCGCCGATGAACGTGGTCGTCGCCACTATTCCTGGCGACGGCAGCACCAACGAGGAGTTCCACTTCACGGCACACCTGTTCGAAGGCATCGCCAAGCAGGGCGCGAACGACAACTGCGGCGGTCCGGCGACGCAGCTCGAGGCGGGCCGCGCCTGGATCGAGATGATCAAGGACGGCACCCTGCCGAAGCCGAAGCGGACGGTGCGGTTCCTGTGGATCCCGGAGATCTCCGGCACGCGCGCCTACCTGCAGAAGCACCCCGAGCTGGGGCAGCACGTGGTCGCCTCGGTCTCCACCGACATGGTCGGCGCGAACCAGACCATCAACCACAACTCGCTGCACCTGAACCAGACGATGTATTCGATTCCGAGCGTGATCAACGACGTCTCGCGGCAGTTCTTCGAATACGTCGGCGAGACCAACCGCGAGAAGCTGCACAACCGGCGCAACGGCTATGCCTTCCAGAACCCGATGATCGATCCGTCCGGCACGCGCGATCCGTTCTGGTACAACATCGAGAAGTTCTACGGCGCCAGCGATCATCAAGTCCATCTCGACTGGGATCCGCGCATTCCGGCGGTGCAGTTCGGCAACTGGCCGGATGCGGTCTACCATTCCAGCGACGATTCGCCGGCGAATCAGGATCCGACGCAGATGAAGCGCGCCGCGTTCCTGATGATCGCGGTCGGCGACGTCTTCGCGACGGCTGGACCGGCCGACGCCGTGGCGATCGCGGGGCTGGCCGTGTCCTACGGCCAGAAGCGGATGGCGGCGGATCTCGAGGACGCGCTGTCGCTGATTGCCTCGAGCACCGCGGCCACGCTCAACGATCAGCTACAAGGAAGCGCGCAACCTGGTGCGTCAGGCCTATCTGCGCGAGTGGAACGATCTGCAGTCGGCGGCAACGCTGGCGGGCGGCGACCAGGCGGCGACGGCCAACATCAAGGCCTATGGCGCTCCGCTGCATGAAGTGGAACAGCAGCAGTTCGAGATGGTCAGGCTGTCGTATCGCGGTGCGGCGACGCGTCTCAAGGTGACGCCGGTCGACGTGCCGGTCGCGACCGCCGCCGAAGCGGCGGCGTTGAAGCTGATCCCGAAACGGAAGCCCGGTACGCCGGCGCAGCCGCAGGGCGGCGGTCCCGGCGGCGGCGGGGGCGGTCAGCCCAGCGGCGCGCCCGTCGCCCAACCGGCGCTCGCCGGCTACTATGCGATGGAAGCGCGTAACTTCGCCAACGGCGAGCGCTCGCTGCTCGACATCCGAAACGCGCTCGCGGCGGAGTTCGGTCCGGTGACGCTCGACGACGTCACGCGGTTCTTCCGGGATTTGGAGAAGACTGGTGCGTACACGATCAGCTCGAAGTAATCAGAAAAAACCGCGACGAACGCAGAGATCGCCGAGAAAATGTGTCTCCGCGTTCTTGGCGATCTCCGCGGTTTTTTCCGGCTCGTCGTGGATGTTTGCAACATGCACAGCCTGCTGATCCTGTCGCGCTTCGCGCGCGAGTATCACGCTCTGGTCGATGCGGCGCGGCTTCCCGAGCTGACCATCAAGTCGACAGACAACCCGGCGGAGGCGGCGGCCGCCGCGGCGTCGTTCGACCTCGCCTTCGGCGAACCGTCGCTGTTGCGCCAGGTGGTGCCGGCACTGGCTGGCCTGCGCTGGGTGCAGTCGACCTGGGCCGGCGTTGAGCCGCTGCTCGACCCGGCGCTGCGGCGCGACTACATCCTGACCAACGCACGCGGAGTGTTCGGCGCGCAGATGTCCGAGTACGTGTTCGCGTATCTGCTCGCCCACGAGCGGCAACTGTTCGAGAAGCAGGCCTCGCAGGCGGAGCGGCGCTGGGATCAGACGCCGCCGGGCCGGTTGCGCGGGAAGACGATCGGGCTGCTCGGCGTGGGTACCATCGGCGCCGCGCTCGCGCGCACCGCCAAGCATTTCGGGATGCGCGTGAAGGGCTATACCCGCGCCAGCGAGGACTGCGCCGACGTGGACGAGTACGCGCACGGTCCGCTGACGGCCGGCTGGGGGCGCAGATCTCGATTTTCTCGTCAGCGTCATGCCCGCCACCGCCACGACTCGCCACATCGTCGACGACGCCCTGCTGCGGACGCTGCCGCCGCGCGCGGTGTTCGTCAACCCCGGCCGCGGCGGGGTGGTGGACGAGACGGCGCTCGCCGCGGCGCTCCAGGAAGGACGCCTCGCCGGTGCGGTGCTCGACGTGTTCGAGACCGAGCCGCTTCCTGCCGATCATGTCTTCTGGCGTTTGCCGAACGTGCGCATCACGTCGCACACCGCCGCGCTCAGCGCGCCGCCCGACATCGCCCCGATCTTCGTCGACAACTATCGACGGCTGCTGCGCGGCGAGCCGCTCCAATACCGCGTCGACTTCGAGCGAGGCTATTGACGTGCCGCACCTGACGCGCGACGACGGCGTGAAGATCTACTGGGAGGAAGCAGGCTCGGTCGAGAGAGGCCTTCAGGCCTGCCGTGTCTGGAGGACCTGAAAGTCCGCACCACGCATCTGCGAACTCTGCGGTAAAACAACCGCTGCTCCTGATCATGGGCCTTGGCGCGACGCTCGAGTGGTGGCGCCGGCTCATCCCGATCCTCACGTCTCGCTACCGCACGATTGTTTACGACAATCGCGGCGTGGGCCGGAGCGACGTGCCCGAGGGGCCGTACTCGATTGCGGCGATGGCCGAGGACGCGGCCGCGGTGATGGACGCGGCGGGGATTCCCTCGGGGCACGTGTTCGGCGCCTCGATGGGCGGGATGATTGCGCAGGAGCTCGCCTTGAATCATCCGTCGCGCGTGCGCTCGCTGGTGCTCGGTTGCACGGCCTGCGGCGGCGCCGAGGTCGTGCCGGCGGCGAGGGAAGTCGGCATCGCGCTGGGCGCGCGAAAAACGATGACCCGCGAGGAGGCGATGTGGGCGATGGCGCCGTACATCTTCGACGCGGGCACGCCGCGCGAGCGCGTTGCCGAGGATATCGCGGTGCGCCTCGCCGCCACGGTGTCCAACGACGGCTACTTCGCGCAGCTGGGCGCGATCCGCGCCTGGAGCGGCAGCCACGCCCGGCTCGGCCGGCTGGCGATGCCGACGCTGGTGATCCACGGCGAGACCGACCAGCTCGTGCCGCCGGAAAACGGCCGGATTGTCGCGAAGGCGATCCCGCACGCCCGTCTCGTGATGATTCCGAATGCGAGCCACATCTTCTTCACGGATCAACTCGAGGCGTCGACCGGCGCGCTGCTCTCGTTTCTCGAGACCGCCTGAGGTAAGGTGTCAGACACTTACAAGGAGGACCGGATGCTGAAGAACAAGGGGTTCGTGCTCGCGGGGTCGATCGGCATTTTCCTCGCGGGACTGTCGGCGGGCAGCCTGCTGCAGTCCGGCATCGCGCACGCCCAGGCCGCCAAGCACGTCTACGAGCTGCGCACCTACACCGCGCCCGACGGCAAGCTGGGGGAGCTTCACTCTCGCTTTCGCGATCACACCATCCGCATCTTCAACAAGCACGGCATGAAGAGCGTGATCTACCTGGCCCCGCAGGACACGCCGGACTCGCAGAACACCCTGATTTACGTGCTCGAGCACCCGAGCCGCGAGGCCGCGAAGAAGGCGTGGGCCGACTTCCAGGCCGATCCCGAGTGGGTCAAAGTCTCGGCTGACTCGCAGGTCAACGGGAGGATCGTCAGCAAGGTGGTCTCGGTGTTCGCCGATCCGACCGACTACTCGCCGATGAAATAGCGCGACCCCACACCCGGCGCAGACGTGAACACCTATGGCGATGACACAGTACGCGTCGATTGCGGCTTACATCGCGGCGCAGCCCAAGGCGTCGCAGGGACCGCTGAGGAAAGTGCGCAGCGCGATCCGTAAGGCGATCCCCAAGGCGAAGGAATCGCTGTCGTACAAGATTCCGACCTACAAGATCGACGACACGGTCGTGCTCTACTTCGCCGGCTGGGCGAAACATTACTCGCTGTACCCCTGCGGTCCGGAGGTGGCGGCGACGTTCAAGAAGGAGCTGGCGCCTTACGAGATCAGCAAGGGGACGATCCGCCTTCCGCTGTCCGAGGACGTGCCGGTGAAATTGATCACGGCGATCGCGAAGTTTCGAGCCAAACAAGTGGCCGCCAGGAGGAACAGATGACACGCATTGGTCTGCTTGGACTGTTTGCCGTGCTGCTCGTCGCGTCAGGATACGCTCAGCAGAATGCGCCGCGCTTCACGGGGAAATCGGCCGCGATGGAGGGCAAGGACCTGAGCGTCGCCCGCCGCAGCTTCGAAGCCGGGGCTCGCACCTACTGGCACAGTCACGCCAGCGGCCAGCTGTTCATGGTCGAGGATGGCCGGATGCGGACGCAGAAAAAAGGCGGACCGATGAGGGAGCTCGGCAAAGGCGACAGCGACTACGCCGGCCCCAACGTCGTCCACTGGCACGGCGCCGCGCCCGGGCAGTCTGCGGTTCAGATCAACGTCGGCTTCGGTGGCGAGGCCACGTGGCTCGATGAAGTGACCGACGCTCAATACAACGGACGTCAGAATTAGGACGGAACGTGTGAACCTTGATCAATCAGCTCGCAGCGCGCGAATCGGTGAGATCGCCGCCGCGCGACCGGCAGGGATCAGCGCCGCGATCAGCGCGCAGATCGCAAGCGAGCCTGAGGCGACGCCCAGCGCCAGCGGATCCCAGAACGAGACGCCATAGAGCTGCGTCGCGAGCAGGCGTCCTGCGCCGACCGCGAGCGGCAACCCGAGCAGCAAGCCGATCGCGACGCGCGAGAAGGCGCCGCGCAGCACCAGACGGACGACGTTGGTGGTGTCGGCGCCGAGCGCCATCCGGATCCCGATCTCGTTCGTGCGTTGCGTGACCGAGTAGGCGGTCACGCCATACAACCCGATCGCGGCCAGCACCAGCGACACTGCGCCGAAGAGACCGGCGAGGCTCGCGACGGCGCGGTCCTGATCGAAGGTCAGCGCGATCTGCTGCTCGAGCGTCCGCGCGCTCATGAACGTCAGATTCGGATCGACGTCGGCCATCGCCTTCGTCACGAGCGGCTCGAGCGCCCCTGGCCCCTGCTTCGTCACCAGCATCAGCCCGCTGATGAAGTGCGACTGGTACTCGATACGCTGCATGATGCCCGTGTACTTCACGTTCTGCGCCAGCGGGACGTAGAACATGGGGCGCACGGGACGATTGACCTGAAAGCTCTGCCACCGTGCGTCGCGGACGATGCCGACAATGGTGAACGTCGCGACGTTCTGTGGCTCGTCGAGGCCGAAGTGCTGGCCGATCGGATCTTCGTCGCTCTTGAAAAAGCGCTTGGCGAACGCTTCGTTGACGACCGCGACCGGCGCGGTGGTGTCGCTGTCCGCGTCCGTGAACGCGCGCCCGCGCACCATCGTCATGCCCAGGTTCTGCAGGTAGTGCGCGCTCACGCGCACCCACGACGCGCCGGCGTTGTCGCCGGGTTTCGGCGGCGGATGGCCGGCGACCAGCACCAGCTCGCCCCAGTTGTCGGTCAGCGGGTTGTACAGCGCGAGATTCGCGGACTGCACGCCGGGAACCCGGTTCAGGCGCTCCTCGAGCGCGCGGTACATCGCCGTCAGCTGCGGCACGGTGTAGTCCGCGGACGGCCGGTTGATCGAGACGAGCATGCGGTCGGGCACCGTGTATCCGAAGTCCTGATGCTCGATGTTGTTGAGGCTGCGGCCCAGCATCGTCGCGCCGGCGACGAGGACGATGGAAAGCGTCGCCTGGAGCACGAGCAGCGAGGTCCGGGTCACGGATGAGCGATCCGTCGTCGAGCGCCCAGAGCCGCGAAGCGCCTCGATCGGATTGGTGCGCGTCGCGAGCCATGCCGGCACGGCGCCGAAGACGATGCCGGTCAGCAGGGAGACGCCGAACGCGAACGCGAGAACGAACGGCGACGGCAGCGTGCTGATGGGCAGGAACGTGGATACGGAAAAGGCGAGCGAGAGCAGCAGCCGTGCCGTGGCGGTGGCGACCAGCAGTCCGGCGACCCCGCCGGCGAGGGAGAGCACGATGCTTTCGATCAGCGCCTGCGTGACGATCTGCGCGCGCGATGCGCCGATCGCCAGGCGAACGGCGGTCTGCGTCCGCCGGGCCGCCGAGCGCGCGAGCAGCAGGTTCGCGACGTTGGCGCAGGCGATCAGCAGCACCAGGGCGCAGACGGCCATCAGCAGCCGCAGGCTGTTCGCGTACTGCTCTTTCATCACGCCGACGCCGGCGCCGGCGGGCACGATGCTGATCGTTTGCTTCGGCAGCAGGTGTTCGACGTCGGATAGCCAGTTCGCCGGCCAGCCCGCGTCACGCGGGATCCACTGGCGCAGGAGGCCGGTGAGCCGCGGCCCGACGCCGTCGGTGGTCGCGCCCGGTTTGAGCCGGCCGATCACGCGCAGCCAGGCGGACACCGGTTGCCGCAGCAGCGAGTTGGCGCCGACGATCAGCGGCTCCTGCTGCAGCGGAATCCAGAGGTCGGGCGGATTGTTGCGCAGCGTGTCGCCAAAGAAGCCTGGAGGCGCCACGCCGGCGACGGTGAACGGATGGCCTTCGATGACGAGCGTGCCGCCGACCAGCCCTTTGTCGCCGCCGTAGGTCGACTCCCATGAGTGATGACTGATCACGACAACCGGCGCGTGACGCCGGCGTGTCGTCGTCCTGGGTGAAGACGCGCCCGCCGAAGGCGCCGATGCCGAAGGTCGTGAAGTAGTTGCCGGTGACGTATTCAGTGCGGAGCGAGCGCGCGGCGACGTCGACGCCGGGCCGGCGGACGCTGACGCGGGATCCGCCGGCCTGGAACGCGGTCAGCTGTTCGAACTCTGGAGCGTCGGCCTTGATCCGCTCGAACAGCGGAAACGAGAACATGCCCCAGCGATCCTGCGGTCCTCCCTGCACGCAGCAGTTGTCGCCGTCGCCGATGCGATAGAGGCTCTCCGGATCGGCGACCGGCAGCGATCGCAGCATCACCGCATGGATCAGTGTGAAGATGGCGGTGGTCCCGCCGATGCCGAGCGCCAGCGTGAGCACGGCGGCGGCGGTGAACACTGGCGAGGCTTTGAACTGGCGGAGGGTGTAACGGATCGACGCAACCGGGCTCTGCATGCAGATCCGTTAGACGGGAGCGGCGCGGTCAAAGTTGTCTGACGCGCGTGTGTTTCTTCCTGAAGCACGCTGACAACCGCTGCCCCGTTCGGCCCGTCTAAGGGTCCGATGACCCTCGCGCTCAACGACATCCGCTTCGCCGTGCGCGGCCTGATCCGCAGCCCGCTGTTCGCCATCGTCGCGATCCTGTCGCTGGCGCTGGGCATCGGCGCCAATACCGCGATCTTCACGCTGATCGACCAGATCCTGCTGCGCAAGCTGCCGGTCGACGGCGCCTGATGAGCTCGTGATGCTCTATCAGCAGGGCGCGCACAACGGCAGCAACATGGGTCAGCGGATGCACTCGTATCCGATCTACCAGGAGTACCAGAAGCGCGCCGAGCCGCTGGCGGAGGTGTTGTGCCGCCGGCTCACCGAAGCGTCGGTCAGCATCGACAACCAGACCGAGCGGCTGGACGCCGAGATGGTCTCGGGCAATTATCTTCTCGATGCTCGGCGTGCATCCCGCCGCCGGACGGCGTGTTCAGCTCGCAGGAAGACGACCAGGCCTACCAGGGCCATCCCGTCGTCGTGCTGAGCTACGACTACTGGGTCCGCCGCTTCGCCCGCGATCCGGCCGTGGTCGGCAAGAAGATCCTCGTCAACAACTACCCGATGACCATCGTCGGCGTGTCGGCGGCCGGGTTCTCGGGGCTCGATCCGGCGCGATCGCCGCAGATCCGCGTGCCGATCCAGATGAAGCCGGCGATCGTCCCGCGAGTGGGGCTGGGTCCACATGGACGATCCGCGCGCGCGCTGGGTGCAGGTGTTCGCGCGGCTGAAGCCGGGCTGGACGGTGAAGTCGGCCGAGGCGCCGCTGCAGGGGCTGTTCACCGCAGATCCGGCCAGAACGAGATGACGCTGCCCGGCGCCAAGGACTGGTCGCGCGTACGCGCGCGAGCAGTTCATGAAGGGGCGCATGCGGGTCGAGCAGCGCCGCGATGGGCTACTCGACCATGCGCAACGATTTTTCGACGCCGCTGCTGGTGCTGATGTGCATGGTCGGCCTGGTGCTGCTGATCGCCTGCGCCAACGTCGCGAACCTGCTGATCGCGCGCGGCTTCATGCGGCAGAAGGAAATCGCGGTGCGGCTCTCGCTCGGCGCGTCGCGCGGCCAGCTGGTGCGGCAGATGCTGGTCGAGAGCCTGGTGCTGTCGTGTCGTCGGCGGCGCGCTCGGCGTCGCGCTGGCGATCGCGCTGACGCGGGGGCTGCTCGCGTTCGTGCCGTCCGACGGCACGGCCGATCATGATCCAGGCGATGCCGGATGCGCGGATCCTGGCGTTCACGCTCGGACTGACCTTCCTCACCGGCATCGTCTTCGGGCTGCTGCCGGCGCTGCGCGCCAGCCGTCCCGATCCGTGGACGACGCTGAAGGACACCGTCGGCTCGATCGCGGGCACCGGCGGATCGCTGTTCCTGCGCAAGGGCCTGGTGGCGGCGCAGGTGGCGCTCAGCTTCCTGCTGCTGTTCGGCGCCGGGCTGTTCGTGCGCAGCCTGCAGAACCTCAAGACCGCCGACACCGGCGTCGCGCTCGACAACCTGGTGACGTTCCAGCTGTCGCCGGCGCTCAGCGGCTACGACGCGCCGCGAGCGGTGGCGTTCTACGACCAGCTGCTGGACAACCTGCGCGCGGTGCCCGGGCGTGAAGTCGGCGGCGCTCGCCAGCGGTCCCGATCCTCTCGGGCGACGAGTGGGACAGCAGCATGTCGGTCGAGGGGCACCAGGCGAAGGACGGCGAGGACATGCAGGCGTTCATGAACTCGCTGTCGCCCGGCTACTTCGCGGCGATGGGCATCCCGATGCTCGAAGGGCGCGACTTCAACCGCCTCGACCATGAAGGAGAACGCGACCGTCGGCGATCGTCAACCGCAAGTTCGCCGATCACTTCTTCCCGGGACAGAGCGCGCTCGGCCGGCACGTCGGCTTCGGCGCCGGGCCGAAGGCCAAGCTGAACATCGAGATCGTCGGCGTCGTCGCCAACGCGCTCTACGAAGGGCCGCGCGAAGGCATCCGGCGGCAGGTCTACATTCCCGAACTGGGGCGAAGAACGGCGTCGCGTTCTACGTGCGGACGACGGCGGCGTCTTCCAGCTGCGTTCGCGCGCGATCCGCAACCAGGTGCGAAAGCTCGACGCGTCGATGCCGGTCTATGAGATGAAAACGCTCGAAGGTCAGCTCGACGAGACGCTGCTGCAGCGATCGGCTGATCGCGCTGCTGGCGGCCGGCTTCGGCCTGCTCGCCACCGTGCTGGCGTCGATCGGTCTCTACGGCGTGATGGCGTTCGTCGTCGCCCGGCGCCGCAAGGAACTCGGCATCCGCCTCGCGCTCGGCGCCGAGCCGGGCGGGGTCATCTGGCTGGTCATGAAGGAAGTCCTGCTGCTGCTGGCGATCGGGCTCGCCATCGGCATTCCGTCCGCGCTGGCCCTCGGCCGCTTCGTCGTCGTCGCAGCTGTACGGCATCGAGGGCCGCGATCCGTGGACCGCGGCCGCGACCGTGGTTCTCCTCGCCGCTGGTGTCCGCCGCCGCCGGCATGATCCCCGCGCATCGCGCCAGCCGTATCGACCCGATTCTGGCGCTGCGATACGAATAAGAAGAGAGGACGCCGTCGCCTCCGATGCCGCACCTCGCCGATCGCGGTGTGGTTCGGCCGCGGTGTTTTGTCTGAGATCTGTGTCAATATCCCTCCGATTCCCCAGGAGGGACGATGTCGTTCGGCCGGCTCGCCATTATCTTTGCATCCACCGCCTGCATCGCCGTCCTCGCCCCCTTCGGCTTTGCTCAGGGCAGGCAGGCGGATCCCGATTGGAAAGCGCTAGAAGCCGAGACGATGCGCCATTACCAGGCGGTGCTGCGGATCGACACGCGCAACCCCCCGGGTAACGAGCACGTCGTCGCCGAGTACGTCAAAGGCGTGCTCGAAAAGGAAGGGATTGCCGCGCAGATTGTCGGATCGGATCCCAACCGTCCCAACCTGGTGGCGCGGCTGAAGGGCAACGGCCGGAAGCGGCCGCTCCTGATCATCGGCCACAGCGACACCGTGACCACCGACGAAGCCAAATGGACGCACCCGCCGCTGAGCGCGACGCGCGAAGGCGGCTACGTCTACGGCCGCGGCACCATCGACGACAAGGACAACCTGACCGCGTCGCTGATGACGATGCTGCTGCTGAAGCGGCTCAACGTCCCGCTCGACCGCGACGTGATCTTCCTGTCCGAGGCCGGCGAAGAAGGCGGGCCGGCGGTCGGCATCGGCTACATGGTCAAGGAGCATTTCCCCGAGATCGACGCGGAGTATTGCCTGGCCGAAGGCGGCGGCGTGACGCGGATCGGCGGCCAGGTGAAGTACGCGACGGTCCAGACCCTCGAGAAGATCCCGCGCGGCATCGAGCTGGTCTCGCACGGCATCTCCGGCCACGGATCGATTCCGCTCAAGTCGAACGCGATCGTGCACCTCGCCGGCGCGGTGGCGAAGGTCGGCGAGTGGCGTCCTGACGTGCGCTTCAACGAAACCACCGGCACCTACTTCCGCAAGCTGGCGGCGATCTCGCCGCCCGAGGTGGCGAAGTACTACCGCGACGTGCTGTCCACCGATCCGAAGGTGCGCCAGGCCGCGGACGACTGGCTGCTGGAGAACGAGCCGCGGCACTCCTCGATGCTGCGCACCTCCGTATCGCCGAACATCTTCACCGGCGGCTACCGTTCGAACGTGATTCCGTCCGAGGCAAAGGCGACGCTCGACGTCCGGGCGCTGCCGGACGAGGATCCCGCGAAGTTCCTGGAGCTGGTGAAGAAGGTGGTCAACGACCCCGCCGTCGAGGTGCGGTTCACCGGCGAGTCGATCCGGCCCGCCGGCCCCGACGCCAAGCTCGATTCCGAGGCATACAAGGCGCTGGAGTCAGCAGGCACTCGCATCTACAACGCGCCGACGCTGCCGATGATGAGCACCGGCGCCACCGACATGGCGCAGCTCCGCGTCAAGGGCATGCAGTGCTTCGGCATCGGCCCGGCGGTCGACTTCGAGGACGCGCCGAAGGGTTTCGGCGCGCACAGCGATCAGGAGCGCCTGCTCGAGAGCGAGCTGCATCGCTTCGTGCAATTCAACTGGGATGTCGTCACCAATCTTGCGAGGGCGAAATGACAGCGCGTAGCGCCGATGCCGTCTCACATGTAGTGCGGACCTTCAGGTCCGCCCGACCGGCAGGCCTGAAGGCCTGCACTACGACACTCGTGACTGCGCTCGCCCTGGCGAAGATCCTCGCGCAGGCACCGGCGCAGCCGGACTGGAAGGCGCTCGAGCCGGAGATGATGGAGCAGTTCCAGGCGGTGCTGCGCTTCGACACGCGCAACCCACCCGGTAACGAGCACATCGTTGCGGAGTACCTCAAAGGGGTGTTCGACAAGGCCGGCATTCCGGCGCAAGTCTTCGCGCTCGACGCCAAGCGCTCCAACGTGGTCGCGCGGTTGAAAGGCAACGGCAAGAAGAAGCCGCTGCTGATCATGGGACACAGCGACGTGGTCACCGTCGACGAGGCAAAGTGGAAGTTCCCGCCGTTCAGCGCGACCCGCGACGGCGGCTACGTCTATGCCCGCGGCACGGTCGACGACAAGGACAACCTCACCGGCGGGCTGATGACGATGCTGCTGCTCAAGCGGTTCAACGTGCCGCTCGACCGCGACGTGATCTTCCTGTCGGAGGCCGGCGAGGAAGGCAGCTCGAATTTCGGCATGCAGTTCATGGTCAGCCAGCACTATCCGGAGATCGAGTCCGAATACTGCCTCGCCGAGGGCGGCGGCGCGATCCGGATCGGCGGCGTCGCCAAGTACACCACGGTCGAAACGCTCGAGAAGATCCCGCGCGGCATCGAGCTGGTGGCGCACGGCATCTCCGGCCACGGCTCGATTCCGCTCAAGTCGAATGCGATCGTGCATCTCGCCGGCGCGGTGGCGAAGGTCGGCGAGTGGCGGCCCGAGATCCGCTTCAACGAGACCACCGGCACCTACTTCCGCGGCCTGGCGCAGATCGCGGCGCCGGAGAGCGCCAAATACTACCGCGACGTGCTGTCGACCGATCCGAAGCTGCGCGCAGCCGCCGACGACTGGCTGTTCGAGAACGAGCCGCTGCACTCGTCGATGCTGCGCACCTCGGTGTCGCCCAACATCTTTGCCGGCGGTTATCGCTCGAACGTGATCCCCTCTGAAGCCAAGGCCACGCTGGACGTGCGCGCGCTGCCGGACGAGGATCCGCTCAAGTTCCTCGAACAGGTCAAGAAGGTGGTCAACGATCCGGCGGTCGACGTCCACTTCACCGCGCAGAACGTGCGGCCGGCCTCGACCTTCGACGCCCGCCTCGACTCCGAGCCGTACAAAGTGCTGGAGGCGGCGGCCAAACGGGTCTACAACACGATCACGCTGCCGACGATGAGCACCGGCGCGACCGACATGGCGCCGCTGCGGGCGCGCGGCGTGCAGTGCTTCGGCATCGGCGCCGCGATCGACATGGAGGACGGCCCGAAGGGATTCGGGATGCACAGCGATCAGGAGCGGCTGCTCGAATCCGAGCTGTACCGGTTCGTCCGCTACAACTACGAGGTCGTCGTCGACCTGGCGCGCGCGCGGTGAGGCTTCAGTGTCTGACGTAGTGCAGGCCTTCAGGCCTGCTCGTCGGGCGGACCTCAAGGTCCGCGCTACATCTGTTTGGGTGGCGGTATCGATGGCGGCCATCGTTGCGCTGCACGCGCAGGATCCTGAGCTCGACTGGCCGCCGGTCGAGCCCGAAATCATGCGGCATTACCAGGCGGTGCTGCGGCTCGACACCACCAATCCGCCCGGCAACGAGCACCTCGCGGTCGAGTACCTTGAAGAGCGTCTTCGACTCGGAAGGCATCCCGTCGCAGGTCTTCGCCCTCGACGCCAACCGATCCAACATCGTCGCGCGGCTGAAGGGCAACGGCAGCAAGCGGCCGCTGCTGATCATGGGGCATACCGACGACGTCACCGTCGACGCGTCGAAGTGGAAGTTCCCGCCGTTCAGCGCGACCCGCGATGGCGGCTACGTCTATGCCCGCGGCGCGGTCGACGACAAGGACAACCTCACCGCCGGCCTGATGACGATGCTGCTGCTGAAGCGGAAGAATGCGCCGCTCGACCGCGACGTGATCTTCCTCGCCGAGTCCGGCGAGGAAGGCAACTCGAACTTCGGCATCCAGTTCATGGTGGCGCAGCATTTCGATCAGATTGACGCCGAGTACTGTTTCGCCGAAGGCGGCGGCGTCACCCGGATCGGCGGCCAGCCGCGTTTCGCCACAGTGCAGGCGACCGAGAAGATCCCGCGTGGCATCGAGCTGATCGCGCACGGCATCTCCGGCCACGGATCGATCCCGCTCAAGTCGAACGCGATCGTGCATCTCGCCGGCGCGGTGGCCAGGGTTGCCGAGTGGCGGCCGGAAGTGCGTTTCAGCGAAACCACCGGCAGCTACTTCCGCGGCCTCGCCGCGATCGCGGCGCCGGACGTCGCGGTCCACTATCGCGACATCCTCTCCACTGACCCCAAGGTCCGCGCCGCCGCCGACGACTGGATCGTCGAACACGAGCCGTACCACTCGTCGATGCTGCGCACCTCGGTGTCGCCGAACGTGTTCGCCGGCGGCTACCGGTCCAACGTGATTCCGTCAGAGGCGAAAGCCACCCTTGACGTCCGGATGCTGCCCGACGAGGATCCGGCGCGCTTTCTCGCGTCGGTGCAGCGCGTCATCGACGATCCGGCGGTGGAGGCGCGATTCCCCTCGCAGAACAGCCGCACGCCGGCGGCCGCGGCGCGGCTCGACTCCGAGGCGTTCAAGGCGATCGAGGCGGCGAACACCCGCATCTACAACATCCCGACGCTGCCGACGATGAGCACGTTCGCGACCGACATGGTGCCGCTGCGGGCCAGGGGCATGCAGTGTTACGGCATCGGGCCGGCGGTGGATCTCGAGGACGGTCCAAAGGGCTTCGGGATGCACAGCGACCAGGAGCGGCTGCTCGAGACCGAGTTGTATCGTTTCGTCCGGTTCAACTATGAGGTCGTGTTCGACCTCGCCCGCGCCCGGTGAGACTTCAATGTCTGACGTAGTGCAGGCCTTCAAGCCTGCTCGTCGGGCGGACCTCAAGGTCCGCGCTACATCTATTTGGCTGGCCGCCGCGATGATCGCGACCGCGACCCTGCGCGCGCAGCCGCCAACCTTCAGCGGCGCCAACCGCACCGTCGCGGTCTATGCCACCGTCACCGACGCGAGCGGCCGGCTGGTGCCGGATCTGGCGCGCGATCAGTTTCAGATCGACGACAACGGCAGGAAGCAGGAGCTGACCATCTTCGCGAACGAGATTCAGCCGATCACGGTGGTGATGCTGCTCGACCGCAGCACCAGCATGCGCGGCAACTTCGAGCTGGTCGAGAAGGCGGCCGAGGCGTTCGTCGAGGCGATGCTGCCGGGCGACAAGGCGCGCATCGGCAGCTTCTCGGATCGCATCCAGGTCGACCCGCGCGACTTCACCGCCGATCACGGCGAGTTGCTGAACATCCTGCGCACCGAGCTGCAGTTCGGCGGCCCGACCCCGCTGTGGAACGCGGTCAACGTCGGCATCACCGATCTGCTGCACCAGCAGGGGCGCCGCGTCGTGCTGGTGTTCACCGACGGCCGGGACGCGCCGATGGCCAGCGAACGCAACAGCAGCCTGAAAGACGTGATGAAGCGGGCCGAAGAAGAAGACGTGATGGTCTACGCGATCGGCTTCGCCGGCTCGAGCGGCTTCGGCCGGCGATCCGGCGGCTACGGCGGCCGGCCTGGCGGCGGCGGCGGCCGCGGCGGGTTCGGTGGCGGTCGCTACGGCGGCGGCGGCAGTCGCGGCGGCCAGCCGGACCGGCCCGACGAAGGGCTGCCGAAGATCGCGACCGCGACCGGCGGCGGCTATTTCGAGCTGACGTCGACCAGCGACCTGGTCTCGACGTTCGCGCGCGTCGCCGAGGAACTGCACCATCAGTACGCGCTCGGCTTCACGCCGACCAAACTCGACGGCAAGATGCACACCCTGGAGCTGCGCGTGGCCCAGCCCGGCCTGACCGCCCGCGCGCGCAAGAGTTACCTGGCGACCGCCCCGCGATCGTAGTTGACCGCGAAACTGGAGGATGACCGTGAAGCACCTGCTGATTGCGATGACCTTGTTCGCACTCGTCGGGATCGTCGTATTCGCCGGACAGACGCCCGCGCCGCAGGCCCCGGCGCCGAGCGCCGATCCGTACGCCAACAACGCCGCGCCCGGCGCGACGCAGTTCCCGCTGGCCGCCCCGGCCGGGAAGGACAGCGGCGCGAGGACGACCGCGCCGGCCGGCGCCGTGAACCAGGGACCGTTCGATCCCGGCACCTGGAAGTACGGCACCGCATTCAACCCGCCGCAGGGCGCGAAGATCTGGAACCCGGTCAAGCTCAAGATGATGGCGGGCGGCAAGGTCACCGGCGGCACGGTGTTCAGCGGCACCGATCCGGAAACGTACTGCGCGATGGCCAACGCCGGCTACGACTTCATCTGGACCGAAATGCAGCACGACTCGCGCGACTGGCAGGCGGTGGCGCGGATGTGGCGCGCGTGTCCGAATGCCAAGGCGGTGCCCGGCGTCCGCGTCGCCTATACCGACGAACGCGAGATCCAGCACGCGATGGATGCCGGCGCGCTGGTCATCGTCGTGCCGACGGTCGACTCGAAGGAAGAGGCGATCGAGGCGCGCAACTGGACCTACTTCCCGCCGCTCGGCCGGCGCAGCAACGGCGGCGGCCAGGCGTTCGAGGCGGGGATGTGGGGCGGCGTCCCGGGCGGCTACCGCAACACCATCAACGACAACGTGGTGCTGATCGAGATGATCGAGACGCTCGACGGCCTCAAGGATGCCGACGAGATTGCGAAGGTGCCCGGGGTGACCGCGGTGTTCGCGGCGAGTGGCGATCTCGGCAACTTCTCCGGATTCCGCCAGGGCACGCCCGACTACGAGCGGGCCATCAACATCGTGCACGACGCGGCGATCAAGGCGGGGAAGCGGCTGTGCGGTCCGTTCGCCTGGCGCGATCGTCCCGACTTCACCTGCTTCCAGGCCGGCAGCGAAACCGCCGCGATCGCACGCGGGGTGGCGGCGGAGCTCGGCACGCTGGCGAACACCCAGGGCAAGCCGGAGGTTGGTCCGTTCGCCGCGCCGCCCAAGCCCTGACCTTGATAGAGTGGGGAGTACAACTTCATCAGGAGAGTCGCATATGTCAGGTCCGCTCGCGATCGGTTCAGACGCCCCTGATTTTCAAGCGCAGACCACCGAAGGCCCCATCAGCTTTCACCAGTGGCTGGGCAACGCCTGGGGGGTGATCTTCTCGCATCCCAAGGATTTCACGCCGGTCTGCACCACCGAGCTCGGCTACCTGGCGCGCATCAAGCCCGAGTTCGACAAGCGCGGCGTGAAGGTGATCGGCCTGAGCATCGATCCGGTCGATCGGCATGCCGGCTGGGCGAAAGACATCCAGGAGACGCAGGGCACCGCGGTGAATTTCCCGATGATCGGTGACACCGATCTCAAGGTCGCGAAGCTGTATGGGATGCTCCCCGCCGAAGCCGGCGAGACGTCCGAGGGCCGTACCGCGGCCGATAACGCGACCGTACGCAATGTCTACGTCATCAACCCGGCGAAGAAGATCACGCTGGTGATCTCCTATCCGATGAGCACCGGCCGCAACTTCGACGAGGTGCTCCGCGTCATCGATTCGATGCAGCTCACCGCCAAGCACAAGGTGTCGACGCCGGTGAACTGGAAGAACGGCGAGGACGTGATCATCTCGGGCAACGTCACCGAAGCCGAGGCCAAGGAGAAGTATCCGCAGGGCTGGCAGCAGCCGAAGCCGTACATCCGTATCGTGCCGCAGCCGAAGGGCTAACCGCTAGACCAACTGACACTGCGGCGGCGATCGCCGCCGCAGCCTTCCCTCAGCACTTGAACAGGCGCATGAACAGCGGCGGCTGACTCCCGCTTCCTGACGAGACCGTCGCGGTCGCCCCGGTCGAATCGGTCACCGTCAACGTCACCGCGAGCGGCTTCGGCGCGCCCTCGGTGGTGCTGTCGGGGCCGCCGCAGGTCCAGATAAACGAAAACACCGGGTTGGTGCTGTCCTGCGTGCGCGAGATCACGCTGCCGTCCGTCCATTGAGCCGTCCACGCGAAGGAAACGAGCGCGTTCGTGCCGAGCGGCGTCGAAAACGACTGCACCGTGCACGTCGTCGCAATCCCGCTCGTGATGCGGCATTCCGTGGTCGGGCTCGTTGAGAGGCCTGGATCGAACAGCACGAAGCTCGCTGCGATGCCGGCCGCGGCGCCTTGCGTCACGGTGACCGTCTGCCCGCCGATCGTGAGCGTGCCCGATCGCGCTGCACCGGTGCCGGCCGCCACCGTCGCGGTGACCGTGCCGTTGCCGGTGCCGGACGCGCCGGCGGTGATCGTGATGAAGGATGCGTTGCTGACCGCGGTCCAGGAACACGTGCTGCTGGTCGTCACGGTGATCGCCACGGTGCCGCCGCTGCCGCTGACCGAGGCGGTCGCCGGCGATACCGAGAAGCTGCAGGTGGACGGCGTCCGGAATGTTTCCGTCGCCGAGTAGGGACCCGTGACCGTCCCGTCGGTCGCGCGCGCATGCCAGTACCAGAGGACGTCCGAACCCAGATCGCGAGCCACCGTTCCGGTCGTGGTGTTCGGCGTCTGCGCCACGCCGTCGACTGCGAATGTCCTGGCCGCGTCGTTCGGGAACGTGGGTTGATCGGAAATCTCGAAGCGGTAGGTGACCGCGCCGAC
Organism: uncultured Acidobacteriota bacterium; assembly: GCA_963794705.1. GTDB lineage: Bacteria > Acidobacteriota > Vicinamibacteria > Vicinamibacterales > CAVVIG01 > CAVQFC01. The sequence goes on along the minus strand of CAWCFI010000013.1, from coordinate 246,417 downwards.
CGTTCCGGTGGGCGTCGCGTTGCTGACCGACAATGGCGGACGCGCCACCGTCACCGTCTGACCGCCGATCGGCGAGGTCGCGGTTGGAGCGGAGAAGCTGCCCAGCGTCACGACGGCGCCGGCGGCGCCCTGAGAGATCGTGAACGACGTGCCCGCGACCGCCAGCGTCGCGGTGCGCGCGGCGCCGGTGTTGGCGGCGACGGTGAAGCTCACGGTGCCGCTGCCCGTGCCTGATGCGCCGGCGGAGATGGTCACGAACGTGGCGCTGCTCGTCGCGGTCCAGGTACATCCCGTTCCCGCCGTGATCGGTATCGTTCCGGTGCCGCCGGCGGCGGCAAACGTCGAAGCGCTGATCGCCCCCGCGGCGACCGTGCACGTCGGCGTCGTCGGGCTCGCAGGGGTTTCGTCTTTTGAACAGCCGAACGTGGCAATGAGGATCATCACCGCGGGCAATAAACGGCGAGAAGTCATCATGCCGGGAAGCATACACCGAGTCTGCGCCCTCGAAAACTGGTCGATTCGGCGGCCCGGCTCAGTTTCGTTTGGTGACCAGGAAGGTGAGCTGGTACTGATTTCCGCCCGAGACGGCACTGCCGGATAGAGGGAACGTCCCGGTCGTCGTAAACGTGCCGCTGAGCTGAATCCCCTGGCTCGTCGAGGCGCCGACGAACCGCCCATCATCGCTAATCGCCGTCTGCTGGAGATAGCCGCACTTGTCAAAGACGAGGTTGTTGGCGACGGTCACGGTCTCCATCCCCGGACATGCCGCCGTGGTCGCGAGCGTCGCGCACGCCTCGCCGGCGCCGCCGGGCGAACAGGTGAGGGTGACCTGCGCCGAATACGTGCCATCGAAGGGATAGAGCGACCTCGCCGACGTTCGTTCGAAGAGGGTGAATGACGGCGCGCCATCCGGTTCGGTGATGTGGGCGACGGCCTGGACCGCATCCATCTTGCGAAATGAGCGCTCTACGGGGTCGTCGGCCCCGGTCAGCAGGACGCTTCCAGGCGCCACGCCTGCCAGACTGAAGTCCTGCCCGAAGTACACCGTGCGCCCCAGCAGGTCCTTGCGTCCGTGGCCGAGGAGATACAACTTCCAGTGCTCTCTGATTCTCGGCAGCCCCTCGCTCAGATAGATCAGCCTCCGGTCGTCGCGAGGATGCTGGCGGACGATCGGCTCGAACGCGCCCGGATGGTTGCCATCGAACCAGAACGACGATCGACGAGGGTAGTCGGTCAGATAGTCCCGATAGAATCCGTCGAACTGCGTTGCCGTCCACACCAGCAGTCCGGCGCACGCCGCCCGACCCATCCAGGAGAGGAACCAGACGCGCGGCATCAGCAGCCAGTCCAGCCCGAACGCGGCGATCAGCGCGCCGGTCGGCAGCAACAGGAGGGCGCGATCGATGGCGTGCGGCTCGGGTATCAGGCTGGCGGCGAGCGGGGCCGTGACGAACGCGGCCAGCAGCAGCAGCGTGAACCGCGTCCGCCGGTTGCGCAGGATCTGGTAGACCCCGATCGGGATCAGCACCTTCATCACTTTCAGGAACACGCCAGTGGTGTAGGTCGAGCTCATGGCGTGCGTCTCGGCACGCTCGAACAGGAAGGACCACTCAAAGAAGCTGCGATAGGTCGCCCACCGCTGCGCCATGATCTTCACCGCGAACAGGTCGCTCGGGTGGTGGACCACGTCGACGTTGGCGCCGCCGTACCGCTGGGTAAATCCGGCGTAGACCGCGGGCACCGCGGCCAGATAGCTCGCGAGCGGCAGTACCAGCAGGATGAATCCCGCCGTGATCGTCGCGTACGGCCGCAGACGTCGTTCCCCGTTCAGGAACAAGGTGAGATAGGTGAGGAGCAGGCACACCGGCATCATCACCAGCGACGCGATGTAGGTGTAGAGGCCCATTCCCAGTACCGCGCCGGCGGCAAACAGCCGCCACGACGAAGGCGAGCGCTGCGCGTCCACGAGCAGGATCAGCCACACCAGCACGAAGGGCACGGGCAGCAGGTAGTCGCAGGCAAACCGCCCGTGCAGCAGATGCGCCGGCGTCAGTCCCAGCAGGACGGACGCGCCAATCGCCGCCGCGTCCGACGCGCCGAGACGGCGTGCCACCACAAACACCAGGAGGATGTTGGAGAGCGCGATCATGACCGTTGGCAGCCTGACCGCCCACGGCAGCGGACGCACGACGGTGAGGACCGGTGCCATCAGGTAGACCAGCCCCGGATGAAACCAGACGTTCTCCATCATCTGGAAGTAGAGCGGCAGCAGCCGGCCGTTCTGGTCGTGCGCCGTGGTCGCGATGGCGTGGGCCTGGAGCGCAAACGCCGTTTCGTCGCTGCTGAGGAAACTCGGCACGTCGTTGAGGCGCACGGTATACAGCACGGCCGCGGCGATCATCACGGTGATGAGTGCCAGCGCGCGAACCCGGGGATTCATCGGTGGGAGTGTAACTGTACGCGAGGAGTCGACATGAGGAAAGGGCCCGGACCTTTGAGGATCCGAGCCCGTCGGTCGCCGGTCGTCGGTCTAGATCGCCGCGGTCGAGAGCGCGGGGCTCTTGAGCGCGTTCTGCATGCTGCTGAGCGCGGCCTGCAGCGTCCGCCGCGACAGGGCGATGTTCATGCGCATGTGGTTCTCGCCGCCCGGTCCGTAGGTGTGACCCGGGTTGAGCGCCACGCCGGCGTTCTTGATGAACCAGCGCTCGACGATCTGCTCGGGTGTGGTGGTCTTGCCCGCCTTGACCTCCGCCGCGGCCTTTTCTTTCGCGCCGATCCTCTGGGCGACCTGGCTGACGTCGATCCACATCAGGTAGGTGCCTTCAGCCTTGTTGTAGGTCTTGATCATCGGGATGTTGGCCTTGATGTACAGACAGCGCCAGATCGTGGTTGCCGTTGACGTAGTCGACGCACTGGTTCAGCCAGTCTTCGCCGCCCGAGTAGGCCGCCTTGCTCGCGATCATCCCCATCGTCGTCAGGTCGGGATGGTTGTTCGCTTTGGTCGCCGCGAACAGATCCTTGTTGGTGCTGAAGTACCACGCGCACTTCATCGCGGCGAGGCCGAACGATTTGCTGGCCGCCTTGAACGTGATGCTGTTGTTGACGATCGCCTTGTTGGGCAGCGTCGCGAACGGCGTGTACTTCTGGCCCTTGGTCACCCAGTCGCAGTGGATCTCGTCGGCGAGGACGATCACGCCGTGCTTCAGGCAGATCTCGCCGATTTTCGTCAACTCCTCTGGCGTCCAGGCGTTGCCGGTCGGGTTCTGCGGGTTGCACAGGATGAAGGTCTTGGTTTGCGGGCTGATGCGCCGCTCGAAGTCGTCGTAGTCGAACGTGAAGCGTCCGTTGACGACCTTCATCACGCTCTCTTCCGGCAGCGTCCCGGTGTTGCGCAGGTCGCCGTAGAACCCGTTGTAGGTCGGCGTCGTCAGCAGCACCTTGCTGCCGACGGGCGAGAACGCGCGCAGCGCAGCGACCAGTCCGGGGTGCACGCCGGTGGTGATGTCCAGCAGCGCCGGGTCGACGGTGATGCCGTAACGCTTCTTGTTCCAGGCGACGATGCCTTCGGGAAACGACTTGGGGATGATCATGTAGCCCCAGACGTCGTGCTTCATCCGTTCCTGGAGCGCCTGGGTAATCGACGGCGCGGCGCGGAAATCCATGTCCGCGATGCCCATGCCGGCGATGATGTGATCGCGGTCGGTGAGCCCGGTGTTGATGGGGCCGTCCCACTTGGTGGAGTCGGTGCCGATGCGGCTGTAGGGCGTGTCGAAATCGAACTTGGTGGAGTCAGCGGCCGGCACCAGCGCGGCGCCGGCGGCGGCAGCCAGCGAACTGCCGGGAGCGACTGCGCCTACGAGTGCCGTCAACCCGGCGTTTCTCAGGAACGACCTGCGATTCAGCCCGTCATTCTGTGACATGCGCATGCTCCTCGTGTAGCTACACCCTTGGTTGCCGTAGAACCGAGGAGATACTACACCCGGGCGCGCCACGCGCCAGTACCCTTTTTACAAGATGGTGACACCGGAGCCTGCCGGCCCGCCGGCCGGCCGGCGGGCTGCGTTTTGGATACAGGCGCCGGGTCAGCCGGGCATAGTAAGCTGTGCCGCATCGCAAACGACTATGACCACACAACATTGGGATCCGGACACCTATGCCCGGAATGCACGTTTCGTCTCCGACCTCGGCGCCGGTGTATTCGAACTGCTGGCACCGCAGCCAGGGGAGCGCGTGCTCGACCTGGGGTGCGGAGACGGCGCGCTCACTGAACGGCTGGTGGCCGCCGGCTGCCGCGTCATCGCCATCGACAGCAGCGCCGAACAGATCGGCGCGGCGCGGGCGCGCGGTCTCGACGCGCGGCGCGGGCGTGCCGAAACGCTGCCGTTCAAGGGGGAGTTCGACGCCGTGTTCAGCAACGCCGTGCTGCACTGGATTCCTGACGCTGGCGCGGTGATCGCCTCCGTGCACCGGGCGCTGAAGCCTGGCGGCCGCTTCGTCGCCGAGTTCGGCGGCGCCGGCTGCGTGCAGACCGTCCGCCACGCGCTGATCGACGCCGCGAACCGCCGCGGCCTCGACGGCGCCGCGCTCGATCCGTGGTTCTTTCCGACCGAGGCGACCTATCGCGCGCTGCTGGAGCGGGCCGGCTTTGTGGTGCGCGCGATCACGCTCTTCCCGCGGCCGACGCCGCTGCCGGGCGACATCACCGACTGGCTCGAGACGTTCGCGCAGCCGTTCCTCGGCGCGGTGCCAGCCGGCGATCGCCATGCCTTCATGCAGGACGTCCGCGGCGCGGTGCAACCGGCGCTGTTCGATCCGGCGCGCGGGTGGAGCGCCGACTACGTGCGCCTCCGCTTTGCCGCCGAGCGGCCGGCGTGATCGAGACGGTCGAGGCGCGCAGCCGGCTGCTGAAGCGCGAACTCGGCCTCGGCGATCTGGTCCTCACCCAGATCCTCTTCATCGTCGGCCTGCCGTGGGTCGGCGTCGCCGCGAAGCAGGGACGCGCGCACATCGTCTTCTGGTTGATGGCGATGATGCTGTTCTACCTGCCGTCGGCGGCCGTCGTCATCTATCTCAATCGCCTGATGCCGCTCGAGGGCGGCCTCTATCAATGGGCGAAGCTCGGCTTCAACGAGCTGACCGGGTTCCTGGTCGCGTGGAACCTGTGGCTGTTCGCGATTCTCAACACCTCCGACGTTGGCCTGCAGGTGACCCAGTACGTCGTCTACATCGTCGGTCCCGCCGGCGAGCGGTTCACCAGCAGCCGCTGGTTCGTGATCGCGATGAGCGTGGCGGTGATGACCGCGCTGGTGGCGCTCACGGTGATCGGCCTGGGCGCAGGCAAGTGGCTGCACCGGGCGGGCGGCGTGATGATGCTCGCGACCTTCGCCGCGCTGCTGGCGCTGCCGTGGCTGAACCTGGCGCACGGATCGCTGGCCTCGTTCCACCCGTTGACGACCACGGCGCCAGTGATGTCGATGCTGAGCGTGAACCTGCTGGCCAAGATGGGCTTCGGCGCGTTCGGCGGCTTCGAGTACGTGGCGATTCACGCCGGCGAGACCCGCAATCCGGTGCGCACCATCGCCTGGTCGGTGGTGATTGCGGCGCCGGTGATCGTGGTGATGTTCATCCTCGGCACCAGCTCGGTGCTGGCCTTGATTCCGTTCGAGCGCATCGACCTGATCGCGCCGATCCCGCAGGTCCTGAGCGAGGGCTTCCGTCCGCTGGGCGCGGTCGCGATCGTCGCGCCGATCACGATCCTCGCGCTGCTCGGGATCCGCGTCGCGCAGGCGAGCGTGATGTTCACCGGCAACACCCGCCTGCCGATGGTCGCCGGCTGGGACGGCCTGCTGCCGGCCTGGTTCACGCGCGTGCACGATCGCTACCGGACGCCGGTCAATTCGATCCTGTTCGTCGGCGCGGCGACACTGGCGTTGAGCATCGCCGGGCTGATCGGCGTCGGCAAGCAGGAGGCGTTTCAGCTGCTGTGGAACGCGTCGGCGACCTTCTACGCGCTGACCTACCTGGTGATGTTCGCGCTGCCGCTGGTCGGCCTGCGCGGCGCCGAGCCCGCGCCGTTGTGGCTCCGGGCCTGCGCGCTGTCGGGGTTTCTGATGACGGCGTTGTTCGTGGCCGTGTCGATTGTGCCGATCGTCCAGGTGGAGAGCCGGCTGTGGTTTGCGGTCAAGCTCTCCGGGCTGATTCTGGTCACCAACGGCATCGGTGCGGCCATCTACCTCAGGACAGCGCGGGCAGGAGGAGCGGGATGAGACCGATTGGTGTCATCGGCGGCATCGGCCCGGAGTCGACAATCGACTACTACCGCGCGATGATTGCCGCCTACCAGGAGCAACGGCCGGACGGCAGCTATCCGGCGATCGTGATCAGCAGCGTCGATGCCGGCACCTTCCTCGGCCCGCTGATGGCCGGAGACCACGAGACGGTGCTCACGATCCTGGTCGGCGAGCTCCAGCGCCTGGATCGCGCCGGCGCCGGCTGCGCGATTGTCGCCGCCAACTCACCGCACGTGGTGTTCGACGAGCTGCAGCGCCGCTCGCCGCTGCCGCTGGTCAGCATCGTCGAGGCGACGGCGCTCGAGGCCGTCCGCCTCCACTGCCGGCGCCTCGGGCTGTTCGGCACGCGCGTGACGATGCAGGGAACGTTCTATCAGCAGGTGTTTGCGCGGAGCGGCCTGACCCTGGTCGTGCCCGAGGAGGCGGAGCAGGCCTTCATTCACGACAAGTACATGACCGAGCTGTTGAAGGGGCTGCTGCGGCCAGAGACGCGCGCACGCCTGATCGAAATCGTGGCCGGGATGAAGGCGCGCGACGGTATCGACGCGGTGATTCTCGCCGGCACCGAGCTGCCGCTGATCCTGCGCGATGCCACCGCGTCCGGGATCCCGCTGCTCGACACCACGGTGATCCACGCGAAGGCCATCGTGGCAGCGGCGATGCGCTAGGCGAACCATGGCCCAGACCGCGACCATCTACAACTTCGACATCGACCTCGCCGATGCGGATCGGAACCGCTACGAGTCGCTCAACCTGCGCCTCGCTCGACATCCGTCGGAGTCGGAGGAGTACCTGGTGACGCGGCTGCTGGGTTACCTGATGGAGCATGCCGAAGGGATCGAGTTCTCGCGCGGCGTCTCGGATCCGGACGAGCCGGCGATTGCGATTCGTGATCTGACCGGCACCATCACGACCTGGATCGACATCGGCACGCCCGACGCCGCGCGGCTCCACAAGGCCGCCAAATCGGGCGCGCGGGTCGTCGTCTATACCCACAAGAATCCGGAACAGTTTCTGAAGCAGCTTGCCGGAGAGAAGATTCATCGCGTCGAGGAGCTGGAGCTCTACGCGATGGACCGCGCGCTGGTCGCGGCGCTGGCGGCCCGGCTCGAGCGCCGCATCGGGTTCAGCGTCTCGATCACCGACCGAGAGTTGTACATCTCGATCGGCACGGACACCCTCACCGGCGCGGTCACCCGGCTCACGATCTGAAGAAACGGCGGAGACCGCAAAGACCGCAGAGAAAACGATTCTCGGCGATCTCCGCGGTTGCTTCTGCTATGGCGGACAGGCGGACGGGCCGCGGCGCTGCAGCACCGCGGCCGGGCCGAAGCGCGCCAGGACGTCGACGTTGGTGCGGATGTCGCGCGGCAGCGCGTCGAAGTCGCCGGCGATGGCGTAGGGCAGGCCGCCGGGGAGGATCCAGCGAACGGTCGCCTTCGCCGGCTCGAAGGTGTCGTTGTCGAGCGCGCGTCCCGCCGCGCGCGGATTGCCGAGGACGGCCAGGTGCAGCCAGTATCCGGTGTAGCCGTCGGCCACGAGGTAGTCGATGCAGGCGGGCGGAAGATGCGTCCGCGCCCAGTCGCCGGCCAGGAATACCGGTTGCGTCACCACCGGCTTCACCGGTGCGGCCTGCAGCAGCGACCTTCCCGCCGCCAGCGTGGCCAGGATTATTACCGCCCATCCATAGCGCGCGGCAACCGCGGGCCGCAACGCCTCACGCCAGGCCAGCGCCAGCAGCGCCGAGGCGGCGACCGCCATCGGGTAGATCGCCAGGTAGGCCATTTTCAGCGACAGATACGGCGCGCTCGCGCCGCTGCTGCGGCCAAAGACGATCAGCGCGGCGCCTTGCACGGCGATGAACCCGAACAGCACGGCGGCGCTGCGCGCGCGTCGGTCGGTGGCCGACCACCCGAGGCCGGCGGCCGCGAGCAGCATGAACGGCCAGCCGAGCGTGTGCGGCCCCGGCCAGATCGCGAAGCCGACCGCGTTGACCATGCCCAGGCCGTAGACCAGACGGGTCGAGACGTACATCACCGCGACGCCGGCGATCGGGAGCAGCGCCACGACGACATCCCGCGCACGCTGCCGGGGAGCGAGCTGGCGCCGCAACAACACGATCGAGGCCAGCGTCGCCGCGAGCGGACCGACCCAGATCGGCCAGGTGAGAAATGCCGCGACGCCGAACAGCGCGAACAGCGCCATCGCTCCCGTTGCCGGCTGCGCGATCCACACGACGAGCGCCCACCACATCGCGACCGCGAACAGCTCCGACACCACCTGCGAAAGAAACGACTGGGCCATGAACGAGCCGGCGAAGAAGGTGTACGGCAGCCAGAGCAGCAGCACCGCGACCGCGGCGAACGAGAGGCGTGGCACACCCTCGGGCAGGAGCCGCCGTGCGATCAGGAACACGAAAACGCATTTCAGGGCCGCGGTCAGCGCGATCAACGTATGGACCGCGTGGAGCGCGTCACGGCGGAACCACGAGCCGGCGAGCACGGCCAGCAGATGGAAACCCGGCGTGTAGTCGATCATCTCGCCAAGATAGGCGCCCAGCACGGGGTCGTGAGGGAGGTGCCAGTGCCGTTCGATGAAGGCGAGCAGCGCGAGGTGATGCGCGAGGTCTGAGCCGGTGCCGGTCGGGAGGAAGTCAGGACGCGCCCGAATCATCAGGCAGGCGAACGTGCCGACGGCGATCGCTGACGAGGCGGCGGAGGCCGGCCAGTCGGACGCCGCGGCGCGTCGGAGCCAGAGCCACAGCGCCGCGGCGGTGGCGGCGGCCATCGAGAGGAGCGGCAGCGGCGCGATCGCGAAGCCGAGCCGATCAGCAAGGTACGCGTAGAGGATGGCCGATGAAAGAAAGGCGGCCAGGGACGCCGCAGCGGCCTCGGCGCCGATGAGCGGCATGGGCGGGATGAGCTTATCATTCGCACGGAGGGCGGCTGATGTTCATCGGTCATTTCGGTCTCGCATTCGGCGCCAAGAAAGCGGCCCCGGGCGCCTCGCTCGGCGCGCTGTTCGCCGCCTGCCAGCTCGCGGACCTGCTATGGCCGACGCTGCTGCTGCTCGGCTACGAGCATGTGGAGATCCGGCCCGGGATCACGCGCTTCACGCCGCTCGACTTCATCAGCTACCCGTACTCGCACAGCCTGGTGGCGCTGTGCGGATGGGGGCTTGCGTTCGGCGCGATCTACACCGTGCTGCGGCGGACGCGCATCTCCACTTTCGTCACGCTCGCGCTGCTGGTCGTCAGCCACTGGCTGCTCGACTACCTGACCCACCGGCCCGACCTGCCGATCACCATCAGCGGGGCGGATCGCGTCGGCCTCGGGCTATGGAATTCGATTCCCGGCACGCTGGCGGTCGAGTTCGCGATCTTCGCGATCGGCCTCGCGATGTATCTTCGCGAGACACAGCCGCGCGATCGAGTCGGTTCGATCGGTCTCTGGAGCCTGGTGGGATTCCTCCTGGTCGTCTATCTGGCGAGCTCGTTCGGCCCGCCGCCTCCAACCTCGACGGCGGTCGCCTGGTCGGCACAGGCCTTGTGGCTGCTCGTGATCTGGGGGTACTGGATCGACAACCATCGGAGAGGCACGCATGGGTAAAAAGGATCCGCGGGTCGATGCCTACATCAAACGGGCGGCGCCGTTCGCGCAACCGATTCTCACCGAGTTCCGATCGATCGTGCACGGCGCCTGTCCCGGCGTCGAGGAGACGATGAAGTGGAGCTTTCCGCACTTCGACTACAAGGGGGTGATGTGTTCGATGGCGGCGTTCAAGGCGCACGCCGCGTTCGCCTTCTGGAAGGGCTCGCTGGTGACCGGTGGTCCGAGGCGGGAGGACGCGATGGGGCATTTCGGCCGCATCACGAAGCGATCGGATCTGCCGTCGAAGGCCGTGCTCGCCGGCTTCGTGAAGAAGGCGGCGGCGCTGAACGACCAGGGTGTGAAGGTGGCGCGCGCGCCGAAGCGCGCGCCGAAACCGGTGAAGGTGCCGGCTGCTCTCTCCGCGGCACTCGAGAAGAGTCAGCAGGCGCAGCGCCGGCTTCGCCGCGCTGAGTCCCAGCCACCAGCGCGAATACATCGAGTGGATCACCGAGGCGAAGACCGATGCGACGCGCACGCGCCGGCTGACGCAGGCGATCGAGTGGATGGCGGAGGGCAAGTCGCGGAACTGGAAATATGAGCGCAGGGGCTAGAGTTAGACGCTAGGAGCTGGCTGGTCATGCAGGATCTCCGGCTTGCGTTTCGGGCGCTGGCGGCGACACCGGTGGTCACCGCGGTGGCGGTCCTGTCGCTCGCGCTCGGCATCGGCGCGAACACCGCGATCTTCTCGCTGGTGAATTGCCTGGTGCTGCGCCCGCTGCCGGTCGCCGAGCCGCAACGGCTCGTGATCCTGGCCGGCCGGCGCGACGGTGGCAATCGTCCCGCCTACAGCTATGCCACGTTCGATCAGATCCGGCGCCATGCCGACGCGTTCGATGGCGCGGCCGCCTACAGCAACAGCGGCGGCCAGGGGACGTTGACGTTCGCCGGCGAGCAACTGCTGGTCGACCGGTTCTTCGTCAGCGGTGATTTCTTCGAGACGCTCGGGTTGTCGCCCGTGATCGGCCGCCTGCTGACGCCGCGGGACGATCTCGCGGGCGGCGACCGCGTCGCGGTCATCAGCGACGCGATGTGGCGCCAGCGCTTCGGCGGCGCGGCGAGCGCGATCGGCTCGACGGTAGTGTTGGATCGTCAACCACTGACCATCGTGGGGGTGGCTCCGCCGGGGTTCTTCGGGATCGAGGTCGGGCGCCGCTTCGATCTGATCCTGCCTATCCACTTCGATAGAGAGCTCGACGATCACGGCACCTGGCTCAACATCCTGCTGCGGCTGAAGCGAGGCGTCTCGCTCGAGGCGGCGCAGAGCTCGTTGCGCGCCGCGCAACCGCGGATTCGCGAGGGCGCGCAGTCGAAAGAGATCCGGCCGACCTTTCTGCGCGAGCCGTTCGTGCTCGAGCCGGTACCCGCCGGCACGTCGATGCTGCGCGAACGGTTCGAGCGGGCGCTCACGGCGCTGCTCGCCGTCGCCGGGATGGTGCTGCTGATCGCCTCGGCCAACATCGCCAACCTGCTGCTCGCGCGCGGCGCCGCGAGGGCCCACGAATGGAGCGTCAGGCTGGCGCTCGGCGCCTCGTCGTGGCGTCTGGTGCGGCAGTTGCTCGCGGAGAGCGCGGTCCTCGCGTCCGCCGGCACGATGCTCGGCCTGGTGTTCGCGCGCTGGGCGACGCGGCTGCTGGTCGCGCAGCTCGACACGCCGCTCAAACCGATCGCGCTCGATCTCTCGCTCGACGGCCGCGTGCTCGGCTTTGCCGCGGCGGTGATGACCACGGTGGCGATCGTGTTCGGCGTGCTGCCGGCCCTGCGCGCCACCCGGGCCGCCCCGATCGCCGCGCTGCGCGAGCACGGCAGGGCGGCGGGCGGCGGGACGCACCGCGGCTGGGCAGGCTGGCTGGTGGTCGCACAGGTGTCGCTCTCTTTGCTGCTGATCGTCGCCGCGGGACTCCTGACTCGGACCTTCGAGCGGCTGGCGGGTGCGCCGCTCGGGTTCGATCGCGATCGAGTGCTGCTGGCGACGATCTCGGCGCCGAGCGTGCCCGGTGCCGATCGCAACGTCCTCTATCAACAACTGGTGCGCGCCGCGGCGTCGGTCCCCGGCGTCGCCGCCGCCGGCGGTTCACTCAACCCGCCGATCGTCGGCGGCCTGGTCGGGGACATCGCGGTCACCGATCCCGGCGTCGCGCCCGCGGCTGACGCCGAGCTGGTGTCGCAGGGCACCACCATCACCGGCGGCATGCTCCAGGCGTTCGGCACGCCGATTCTGAGAGGCCGCGACTTCGATGCGCGCGACACGCTGACCTCGCTGAAGGTGATCATGGTCGACGAGGCGCTGGTGCTCCGGCTGTTTCCCGGGCGCGACATGCTCGGCGCGCCGGTCGCGATGACGTTTCGTACCGGTGCCGGCGGCGATTTCCCCCTGGGCACCTACACCATCACCGGCATCGTGGCCGATGCCAAGTATCGATCGCTGCGCGCGCCGATGCAGCCGACGATCTACATGCCGATCACCCAGCGCGGCGATCCGCTGCTGTTCAACTACTTCTACATCGGTGTTCGCGCGGCGCAGGGCCAGCCGGCGCTGCTGGCGCGTAGCGTGGCCGCGGCGCTGGCCGGCGTCAACCGCGATCTGACCATGACGTTCCGCCCGTTGTCGGCGTTCGTTGACGATGCGCTGGCGCAGGATCGGCTGGTGGCGCTGCTGTCGGCGTTTTTCGGCGGGCTGGCGCTGCTGCTCGCCGGGTTGGGACTGTACGGCGTGACGGCATACGCCGTGGCGCGGCGCCGCACCGAGATCGGGATCCGGATGGCGCTCGGCGCGTCGCCATCTGGCGTGGTGCGGCTGGTGCTCGTGCGGGTGGCGTGGCTGGTCGGGACCGGCGTGATGATTGGTGGCGGGCTCAGCCTGTGGGCGTCCTCGCTGATCGCGTCGCTGCTCTACGGCCTGCGTCCGCGCGATCCGGCCACGCTTGCCGCTGCCGCCATCACCTTGATCGTCGTCGCGGCGATCGCCGGTTGGCTGCCGGCGTATCGCGCATCCCGAATCGATCCGGCGGAGGTGCTGCGGGAGGGGTGACGAACCGCGCCGCCGCTGCGCGAGGGTGCCGAACCGCGCCGCCGCGGGATTCGTGGTCTCCGGGTGCCGCGAGGCTTATCTAGCGTCAGGCTGCCGAGAGGCTCCTCTCGCGTCCGGCTGCCGCGAGACTTGCTGTGTCCGGCTGCCGCGAGGGTTGTAGTGTCCGGCTTTAGCCGGACCCTTTGAGGTGCGCCAGCGCCGTCTCGACGAACGGCGCAGCGAGCGATCCGAAGATCGGTCCGTGTCCGCCGTTGGGCACGATCCACAGCGCGGACCCGGGGATCGCGCGATAGATTTCCAGCGCGAGTTCTACCGGGTACAGCGGATCGCGGTCGCCGTGCACGATCAGGGTGCGGGCGGTGATCGTCGCCAGCAGCGGCGGTGTGAACGCCATGTCGTCGTGGCGGTCTTTCAGCGCGCGCATCTGTTCGAACAGCAGGCGGATCTGATCGTCGCCGTGGACGTGGCGCTGCCGCTGCTCCGCCCAGTGCGCGTCCGAGAACGTGGTGGTGGAGAGCTGCGCCATCGCCGCGCGCGCCGGCGCCGGAAAGTACGGCGTCGCGCTGACGAGGACCATCGCCTCGATGCGATCCGGCTGCTCGGTCGCCATGTGGAGCAGGGTCTTCGCGCCCATGCTGAGTCCGATCGCCTTGACGCGCGAAATCCCGAGCTGATCGAGCAGCGCGAACATGTCCGCCGCCGCCGCGCGGAAGGTGAAGGCGCCGGGGTTGGTTGACCGCCCGTGCCCGCGCAGATCCGGCACGATGACGCGGAAGCCCGCGGGATCGGCGTCAGCGAACACTAGTCTCCAGTCGGCGCCGATGCCGGTGCCGCCGTGCAGGAGCAGCAGCGGCGCGCCGTCGCCGCGCGAGTCGTAATACAGCTGAAATCCGTTGACGTCGATGATCATGGCGCCCACCCTACCGCCGGGAGGCGCCTTGATCCAAGCCGGTGTTAAACTTGAGACTCCAGGATAAAACTCGGGGATCAAACTCAGGGATCCAACTCCGAGAATAGGTCAGGCTCCGGTTGGGAGCCTCAGGATCGCCGGCCGGGGCGGGTGACACTGTTGCTCGAGTTCCTCGTCGGTCAGGGGGACGGCGCACATCGCGCGATACGCCTCCTGGCGGGCTTTGGCCGTCGCTCCTAGCCGCATATACAAGGGATGCGGTGTGAGCCACTCACACGGCTCTCCAAGCGCATGGAACCTGTAGCTGGACCAACGAGAAGCCTCGGGCGCCGCGACGAGGTGAGCTCGAAAAGGGTTCAGATCAACATAGCGAAGACAGGTGTACCAATATCGCTCGTCGTCGAGTAGTGCCGCACCATAAGGCTCATTCCAGATCGTCCCTATCCGTCCGTACTTACGGTTAATAAAGCGCGTATGACGGATACCGATCGCCTGCATCGCTTTCGCGAGTGCGCCGTCCCACGTCGGCGTCACGATCAGGTGATAGTGAGTGGTCATCAGCGCGAGGGCGTTGATTTCGACGCCGTGCCGCTTACCAGCGTTGATGATGACCCGCAGCAGATGCTCGTGGTCAGAGTCGTCGCGGACGATGACGCCGCGGTTGATTCCACGAGGAAAGACATGAACGCTGATGTCTGGAACGTAGATCAGGGCTCGTCGAGGCATCGGACCAAGAGCCGCGAGCAAGACCCGTGCTAAAACGAGATCTCAGCAAAGGCGCCACGGATGATTCGTCACTCGGCAGAATCTGCTACCTCGTCGACTCTTAGGAGGGCAATTCTTGCCGCCAACATCCGCCTCGAACCCCGAGTTGTGACCCCGAGTTTTGACTCCGAGTTTTAACTCCGAGTTCTGTCTCATCCGACCTACTCGTATCTCAGCGCACTCATCGGATCGACCTGCGACGCACGGTGCGCGGGGATGAAACCGGCGGCGAGCGCGACCAGCGACAGCGACACGGCCGCGGCGATGAGGACCAGCGGATCGGAACCCTGCAGCTCGAACAGCAGCGACTGCGCCACCCGGCCGAGGCCGACCGCCGACGGCGAGGCCGATCGCGCCGCCGACCACCACCATCACCCCGACCTGCCGCAGCACCATCGCGCCGCACCCGCGACGGCGCGGCGCCGAGCGCCATGCGCAGGCCGATCTCCCGCGTCCGCTGCGAGACCGTGTACGCCAGCACGCCGTAGAGCCCGACCGCCGCGAGCAGCGTCGCCAGACCGGCGAACGACGCCGACAGCACGCTGATGAAGCGATCGAGGAACACGTTCTCCCGCACCTGCTGCGGCAGCGTCCGCAGATTCTCGACCGGCAGGTTCGCGTCGAGCCGGGCGATCACCTTCGGGATGTTCGCAACGAACGGCCCCGGCTCGCCGCGCCGTCCGCACGTAGAAGTTGATCGCCGCCGACGGTCTCGTCCTGGCGGTACGGAATGAAGAAGAGCGGCGGGATCTCGCGCTTGACGTCGCTGTACTTCGCGTCCTTCACCAGCCCGACGATCTCGATCGTCAGCGGCGTGTTGCTCGCCCTTGTTGCTCATGCGCTTGCCGACCGCGTCGCGCCCGAGGTTGAACTTCTTCGCGAACGCCTCGTTGACGATCGCGACCTGCGGCGCGGTCGAGCGCGTCGGCGCGCGTGAACTCGCGGCCGGCGAGCAGCGGCATGCCGAGCGTCGGGAAGTAGCCCGGCCCGACCTCGTTGAACCGCGAGTTCGTGTCGGTGTCCGGTCCGGCCTTGAAGCCCTCGACCGCGACGTCGCTGCCCCAGTTGCTGCCGCTCAGCAGCGGCACCGTCGAGCTGGTCACGCCGGTCACGCCGGGCAGCGCGCCGAGCTCGTCTTCGATCCGCTCGAACAGCTGCCGCGACCGCTGCCGGCTTGTAGCCGTTCAGCTCCGGGCGACACCTGGAACGTGACCACGTGGTCGGCGTTGAGCCCGAGATCGACGCGGCTGACGTTGACCAGGCTGCGAGTGAACAGACCCGCCGACACCAGCAGCGCCATCGACAGCGCGATCTGCGCGGTCGCCAGCGAGGTGCGGAAGCGCGCCGCCGTGCGCGCGCCCGACGGCTGGCCGCTCTGGCCCTTCAGCGACGAGATCAGATCCGGCCGCGTGCTGTGCAGCGCCGGGAACAGACCGAACAGCACGCCGGTGCCGATCGCCAGCGCCGCCGCGAACAGCATCACGATCGGGTCGATCGTGAGCGTGACCGTTTCGGCCGCCTGCGCCGGCAGCAGCGCCGCAATCAGGTTCAGCGTCCACTGCGCGACGAGCAGGCCGCCGACGCCGCCGAAGATCGCGAGCAGGCACGACTCGCCGAGCAGCTGTCTGCACCAGCTGGCCGCGGCCGGCGCCGATCGACAGGCGCACCGCCATCTCGCCCGCGCGCGCTGCGCCGCGCGCCAGCAGCAGGTTCGCGATGTTCGCGCAGGCGATCAGCAGCACGAATGCGGTGACCGCGAGCAGCAGCGTCAGCGGCGTCCGTCGCCTCCTTCGACACCCGCTCTGGCCGCGGCTGCCCGGCTCGAGCAGGATCGGCTTCGCCTGGAACCGCGCCATGCGTCTGCGGGCTCATGCCCTTCTGCAGCGGCGCCTCGACGTCGTTGACGATGGTGTGATACGGCGTCGCCATCGCCGTGCGCGCCTGCTCGATCGACACGCCCGGCTTCAGCCGCGCGAACAGATAGGCCCAGTAGTTGCGCCGGTTGTCGAACGCCTTGGACGGCTGCGAGAAGCCGCGCATCGTGATCGGCACGTACACCTTCGGCTTCACGCCGAGCGTCGTGCCGTCGAACCCCTTCGGCGCGACGCCGACGATCGTCATCGTCTGGCCGTTGACGATCAGCGTCTGCTCGAGCACCGCGGGATCGGCGCCGAAGCGCGTCTGCCAGTAGGCGTAGCTCGAGCACGACGACATGCGATTCGCCTGGCGCGCGATCGTCGTCCGGCGTCAGCAGCCGGCCGAGCGCCGGCGAGAGGCCGAGCACCGGAAAGTAGCTGCCCGAGACGAGCATGCCTTCGCCGTTCTGCGTCTGGCCGCGCGCGCTCAGGTTGGCGCCGAACGAGAGGTGCGCGGCGATGCCGGTGAACGGCGTCTGCACCTTCTCGAGGTCGCGGAACATCGGGTAGCTGAAGACCGTCGTCGCAGTCGCCGGCCTGGCTGCAGTTCTGCGATCCCGGCTTGGGGCCGGGCGCCGCCAGGTTCACCAGCCGGACCGGATCGGGCACCGGCAGCGGCCGCAGCAGCATCTGGTTGAACAGCGAGAAGATCGCCGCGTTCGCGCCGATGCCGAGCGCCAGCGAGACGATCGCGACGATCGTGACGAACGGCGTCTTGAACAGCGTCCGGAGCGCGAACTTGAGGTTGGGCATAATGGTGAACGAGTAAAGACGGCGCAGAGGAGGAAATAGTTTATGAGCCGCGCCACACGGCTGGCCAAGCATATCGAGCGGACGGTCACTGGACCGATGTGGCACGGCCCGGCGCTCGCCGACGTCCTCAGCGGCGTCGAGGCCGGCCGGGCCCGCCGCGCGGCCGATCGCCGAGCGCGCACAGCATCTGGGAGATGGTGCTGCACATCACCGCCTGGTCGCGAGATCGCGCGCCAGCGGATCCAGGGCGAGGCGACCGGCGATCCGACGCCGGAGCAGGATTGGCCGCCCGTGTCCGACGCCGACGCCGACTGGCCGCGCGCGATCGAGCGATTGCACGAGACCCACCGCCTGCTCGCCGCCGAGGCGCGCCAGTTGACGACGAGCAGCTCGACGCGCTCGTGCCCGGCCTGGAATACAGCGTCGCCGTGCTGCTGCACGGCATCGTCGAGCACGGCACGTATCACGGCGGCCAGATCGCGCTGCTGAAGAAGGCATGAGGCCGCGCTACTTCAGGACCGCGGCCGAATTCCGCCAATGGCTGGCCGGACATCACGGCACGGACCGCGAACTGCTGGTCGGCTTCTACAAAAAGGGATCGGGCCTGCCGGGCATCACCTACAAGGAAGCGGTCGACGAAGCGCTGTGCTTCGGCTGGATCGACGGCATCAAGAAGCGGGTCGACGAGGCGCGCTACACCCACCGCTTCACGCCGCGCAAAGGCGGCAGCATCTGGAGCGTGGTCAACACCCGGCGCGTCGGCGAGCTGATTGCGATGAAGCGGATGGCCAGGCCCGGCCTCGAGGTCTTCGAGAGCCGCGATCCCGAAAAGACCCGGCTCTACTCGTTCGAGAATCGCCCGAAGGCGTTCGATCCGGCGCTCGAGCGCGCGTTCCGCAAACAGGCGAAGGCATGGACCTTCTTTCGCGGGCAGCCGCCCGGGTATCAGCGCGTCGCGACGTTCTATGTCATGAGCGCCAAACAGCAGGAGACGCGCGAGCGCCGCCTGGCCGTGCTCATGAAGAGTTCGGCGGAAGGAAAGAGACTGCTATGAATGTGAAACCGGAGATCCGCATCGAGCGGGCCACCGAACGCGACGTGCCGCTGATCCTCCGGCTGATTCAAGGGCCTGGCCGACTACGAAAAGCTCGCGCACGAAGTGACCGCCACCGAGGCCGGGCTGCGCGAGACGCTGTTCGGCCCGCGACCGGCGGCCGACGTCCTGATCGCCTATGCCGGCGAAACGCCGGCCGGCTTCGCGCTGTTCTTCCCGAACTACTCGACCTTCCTCGGCAAGCCGGGACTCTACCTCGAGGATCTGTTCGTGCTGCCGGAGTGGCGCGGCCACGGCCTCGGGCTGGCGCTGATGAAGCGTCTGGCGCAGGATCGCGGTCGAGCGCGGCTGCGGCCGCTTCGAGTGGTCGGTGCTCGACTGGAATGAGCCGGCGATCGGCTTCTACCGGAGCCTGGGCGCGAGGCTGATGGATGGCTGGTCGATCGTCCGCGTCACCGGCGACGCGCTGACGAAGCTGGCGACGTAGCGCGTCGCCGCCTTATGCCTTCGGCACGTTCGCGCTGGCGATCGCCTCGGCTTCGGACCCGTACGAGTGGAACACCGTGTGCAGCCGCATGATCACGAACACGTCCTTCAGCTTCTGCGTCAGATTGCAGAGCTTCAACTCGCCGCCGCGATTGGTGGCGGTCATGTGACCTGAGGCCAGCGCCGCCACGCCGGACGAGTCGATGCCCGGCACATCCGCCATGTTGAGGATGACCGTGCGCGCGCCGTTTTCGAACGCGAGACGGATCGCCTTGCGCAGGGCGGCGTCCTCCTGTCCGGCGTCGAGTGGCCCGTGCAGATCGAGAATCGTGATGGCGTCGACCGTGCGCGTGTTGATCATGAGGGCCCGTGCTTGGCGGCCAGGCGCGCCACGGTGTTGATGCCGCGGAAGGTCACGCGGATCTTCAGCGTCTTTTCCAGGCTGACGTACTTGAACGGTGAGTCGGTCTGCCGCGTCCTGCGCAGCCAGTAGACCTCGCGGCCTTTGACGCAGAAGTCGTCGACCTCGGTTTTGAATGTCATCACGGCGCGCGTATCCGCCGCGTTCGAGCGGCCGTTCGACGAAGCCGACGTAGAGGGCCGCCTTGTCGTCGATCTGCGCCGAAGGAAACGGCCGGCAGCCGGCGACGGCCGCGACCTCGTCGCAGGTGCGCACGAACGTCGCGACCTCGTAGCCAAGCGACTTCAGCAACCGAGCCTCAATTTTCTTCTCCAGCGCCGCGAGATCGCCCTTCGGCGCGGTGAACATCACGTTCCCGCTGGCGATGAACGTCTCGACGTCCTTGAATCCCAGCGCCTCGAATTCCTTGCGCAGCCTCGCCATCGTCACGGTATGGCCCCCGACATTGATCGCCCTGAGAAATGCGATAAGGCGCGGCATGGAGAACGAGCGGATGTTAACATCACCGCGAGGAGCCTACATGACGTCTCGAACGCCCGCCGCTGCATTGCTGCCGCTCGCCCTCGTCGCGCTGATTGCCGCTCAAGTCGTCTCGCGGCCGCTCGTGCACGCACAGGCGCCCGCTCGCCGGCGCCACTGAGTTCGTCGCACACGAAATCGGCACCGGCCTGCGCGGCGGCTACCAGGTGGTGATCGCCGATCTGAACAAGGACGGCAAGCCGGACATCATCGCCCTTGCCTCCGGCGCTCCCGATCTGGTGTGGTACGAGAACCCGGGCTGGCAGCGCCACGTGCTGGCGGGCGACGCAGTCGCAGTTGATCAACGCCGCCGCCTACGACATCGACGGCGACGGCATCCCCGAGATCGCGGTCGCGCAGGGCTTCACCACCTCGACCAAGACCAGCAAGGGGATCGTCTCGATCCTGACGCACGGCGCCGACGTCACGCAGCCGTGGACCGCGAAGGAAATCGATCGCGTGCCGACCGCGCACCGCCTGCGCTGGATCGACGCCGACGGCAGCGGCAAGAAGATGCTGGTGATGGCGCCGCTCATCGGCATGGACTCCGTGCGCGCCCGACTACAAGACGCCGGTGTCGATTTTCTTCTACCGCGCGCCCGACTGGAAGCGTGAGGTGCTGACCGACACCTTCACCGGTCTGATTCACGGCATCGAGCCGCTGGCGTGGGAAGGCGTAAAAGGCCAGGCGCTGATGAGCGCCGGCTTCATGGGCATCTACCTGCACCGCTTCGCGAACGGCAAATGGACGCCGACCGAGATGACCAAGGGCGACCCCGATCCGTGGCCGAAGAGCGGCACCAGCGACATCGCGCTCGGCAAGCTCGGCGCGCAGAAGTTCATCGCCACGATCGAGCCATGGCACGGCAACCAGATCGTGATCTACAAGCCCGAGCGGCCGCCGGCTGGACCCGCCAGATGATCGACGACACGATCACCGACGGCCACTCGGTCGTCACGGTGGACGTCGACGGCGACGGCCGCGACGAGGTGGTCGCCGGGCCAGCGCGGCGGCGCCGCACAGCCTGATGCTCTATACGGCGTCCGCCGACGGCAGCTACCTGGACCAAACGGGCCATCGACGAGGGCGGGATGGCCGGTGCCGGGTGCGCAGCAGCGGACTTGAACGCCGATAAGCGCATGGACATCGTGTGCATCGGCACCGCCACGGCCAACCTGAAGTGGTACGAAAACGTCGGGAAAAAATAGCGCCGGATCACGGCTAGAATCGGCCGTTCACCGTTTTCTTTTTCAGCCGGAGGCGTCATGTCCGTGTCCCGTCGCCGCTTCGTTGGTGGAATCGCCGCAGCCCTCGGCATACGTTGGGCTGGGTCCCGAGGTGGATGCGTTCGGTCAGGCCAGCACGCGCCCCGCGCTGCAGACGCCGCCTCCTGCCGGGGAGTACGACGCGTTCGTGAAGCTGGCGGCGAACGAGAACAACTACGGGCCGCCCGAGTCGGTGCTGAAGGCGATGAACGACGCCTGGAAGTACTCGAACCGCTACGGCTATCCCGACGGCGGCATCATGCAGGAGATCGCCAAGCATCACGGCGTCAAGCAGGAGAACATCCTGCTCACCGCCGGCTCCGGCGAAGTCCTCGACGTCGTCGGCACGACGTTCCTCGCCGGCGGCAAGAAAGTGCTCGGCGTCGAGCCGACCTTCAGCTCGGTCTACGACCACGCCACCAGCATCAAGGCGGACGCGATCAAGCTGCCGCTCGGCAAGGATTTCCGTCAGGAGATTCCGGCCTACATCAAGGCGGCGCACGATCACGCCAGCGAGATCGGCCTCGTCTATCTGTGCAACCCGAACAACCCGACCGGCATCATCGTGACCAAGGACGAAGTGCAGCAGCTGCTCGACGGCCTGCCGGCCGGGCATGCCGGTGCTGATCGACGAGGCGTATCACCACTTCGTCGAGGATCCGAAGTACGCGACGTCGGTGCCGCACGTGCTCGCCGGGCGTCCGGTGATCATCGCCCGCACCTTCTCGAAGATCGCGGCGCTGGCCGGCATGCGGCTCGGCTACGCGATCGCCAGCAAGGAGAACATCGCACAAGATGCGGCCCTACAGCATGGGCAGCATCAACGCGCTGGTGAAGTACGGCGGCGCGGCGTCGATCAAGGACGCCGAGGGCCAGGCGCGGATGAAGAAGACGATCCTCGACACCCGCAAGAAGACCACCGCGGACCTGCAGGCGTTCGGCTACGACGTGCTGCCGTCGGAGGCGAACTTCTTCATGGTCCACATCGGCCGTCCGGTGCAGCCGGTGATCGAGGAGTTCAAGAAGAAGAACATCATGGTCGGCCGGCCGTTCCCGCCGATGACCGAGCACCTGCGCGTGTCGGTCGGCACGCCCGACGACATGGACAAGTTCCTGAAGGCGTTCAAGGAGATCTTCCCGGCGAAGGCGAAATCGACCACCGCGGCTGGCGTGTAACTGCAGCGAACGGAGGACTGATATGAGTCACGGAGTATCGCGCCGGAGCTTCTTCGGCGGCGTCGCCGCCGCGATCGGCTACCTCGGCATCGGCACCGAGATCGATCTGTTCGCGCAGAGCGCCAGGCGCGACGGCCGCCGCCGGCGCGCGCCCGGCGCCGACACGAACGACTACGACTCGTTCGCGCACCTCTCGAGCAACGAGAACTGCTGGGGCCCGCCCGAGTCGGTGATGAAGGCGATGAACAACGCCTGGAAGTACTCGAACCGCTACGGCTATCCCGACGGCGACATCGTGCAGGAAATCGCCAAGCACCACGGCGTCAAGACCGAGAACATCCTGCTGACCGCCGGCTCCGGCGAAGTCCTCGACGTCGTCGGCACGACGTTCCTGCCGGCCGGCAAGAAGGTGCTCGGCGTCACGCCCTCCTACGGCTCGGTCTACCAGCACGCGACCAGCATCAAGTCGGAAGCGATCACGCTGCCGCTCGACAAGGACTACCGCCAGAACATCCCGGCGCTGATCAAGGCGGCCAACGCCAACGCGGCGCAGCTCGGGTTCGTCTATCTCTGCAACCCGAACAACCCGACCGGGCTGATCGTCACCAGCAAGGAAGTGAAGCAGCTGCTCGACGGCATTCCGGCCGGCATGCCGGTGCTGATCGACGAGGCCTACCATCACTTCGTCGACAACCCGGAATACGCGACCTCGGTGCCATACGTGCTCGAAGGCCGTCCGGTGATCATCGCGCGGACGTTCTCCAAGATCGCGGCGCTGGCCGGCATGCGTCTCGGCTACGCCATCGCGTCGAAGGAGCTGATCGACAAGATGCGGCCGTACAGCATGGGCAGCATCAACGCGCTCGTGAAGCACGGCGGCGCCGCGGCGCTCAAGGACACCGCCGCGCAGGCCGAGCGTGAAGAAGATGGTCCTCGACAGCCGCCGCAAGGTGACCGCCGAGCTGAACGCCTACGGCTACGAGACGCATTCCGTCGGAGACCAACTTCTTCATGGTCCACATCGGCCGCGAAATCCAGCCGGTGATTGCAGGAGTTCCTCGCCAAGAAGGTCCAGGTCGGCCGGCCGTTCCCGCCGATGACGACGCACATGCGCGTGTCGATCGGCACGGACGACGAGATGGCGCGGTTCATGACCGCGTTCAAGGAGATCTTCCCGCAGAAGAACCGGAACACGGCCGCCGGCGTCTGACGCCGGACGGCGAACCACCAACGTCGAACGTCCACGGGCGGCGGCCGAAGAGGTCGTCGCCCGTTTTTATTTATGTCGAACCTGCTGCTCGCGATTGCGCTGACGCTGGTGTCGGGTCACGACGTGACCGGCGAGATGCCGTTCGCGATCCCGGCCTTGCGCGTGAGCGGCATGCTGCGGCCGCCGCCGGGGCAGCGCCTCTACGTCGTCACCGTCAGAATCGGCGAGGAGCCACTCGATGCGGAGGATGTCAGGCGCTTTGTCCTGATCACCAGCGCCGGACGCCGCGAGCCGATCGGCGCCGGCGGCAGCGAGGCGTCGATCACGCCGTTCGATCGCCTGGCGGTCGGTCGCGAGGTCGGCGAGATCCTTCCGTCCGACGCGATGGTCGTGCTGACGCGGCGCTCGGCCGCCCGCGTCGCCCTCGAGGCCGGCCCGCAGAGCACGGTGGTGTTTCTCTACGAGGTGCCGCTGGCGGCGTCGGTCCGTGCCCTGAGACTGCCGGACGGCCGGGAGCTGACCGTCCATGACTGAGTTTCCGTTCGCCGACCTGGCGCTGTCGCGGCGGCTGGAGCGCGCCGAGGCGCTCGGCAATGCGCGCATCGTCGAGGCGCGCGCACGCGTGTTCCCGGACAGCGGCTCGACCTGGATTGAAGTCGCCGGCGCCCGTGCGTTGTACGACGGTGTCTCGGCGCCGACGACGCAGACGTTCGGGCTGGGGCTGTTCGAGCCCGCCACCGACGCCGATCTCGACGCGATCGAAGCGTTCTACGCCGAGCGCGGGGCGCCGGTGTTTCACGAGGTCAGTCCGCTCGCCGATGCCGGCCTGCCGGCGCTGCTGGCGCGCCGCGGATACGGGCCGTGCGAGTTTACGAGCGTGTTGTACCGCCCGATTGATACGGCGGGCCTGAAGGCCCGCACTACGTCCGAAGATGACGTGGTAGGCCTGAAGGCCCGCACTACGTCCGAAGATGGCGTGGTAGGCCTGAAGGCCCCGACTACCCTCGACGATGACGTGGCAGGCCTGAGGGCCCCGACTACCGTCGACGATGACGTGGCAGGCCTGAAGGCGCGCACTACCCCCGACGATGACGTGGCAGGCCTGAGGGCCCCGACTACCCTCGACGATGACGTGGCAGGCCTGAAGGCGCGCACTACCCTCGACGATGACGTGGCAGGCCTGAAAGCCCGCACTACTCCCGACGGTGTAGTGCAGGCCTTCAGGCCTGCCGCGGTTGGACCCGCGTCCGTCGGCGTGCGCCTGATCGAGAAGGGCGAGGAGGAGATCTTCGCCCGCGTGTCGGCCGAGGGCTGGAGCGAGTTCGGCGTCAGCGACTTCGTGCTGAACATGGCCCGCTTGAGCGGTCAGGTCGAGGGGCAGCGGCTGTTTCTGGCGGAGATCGACGAGGCGCCGGTGGCGGCTGGCGCGCTCGGGCTGGCCGATGGCATCGCGCATCTGGCCGGCGCCAGCACCGTTCCCGCGGGACGGCGCCGCGGCGCCCAGCTCGCGCTGCTCGAGCACCGGCTGCGCTACGCCGCCGCGCACGGTTGCGATATCGCACTGATGGGCGCGCTGCCGGGCAGCGGGTCGCAGCGCAACGCCGAGCGCCACGGCTTCCGCATCGCCTACACCCGGATCAAATGGGGTCGGATCTGACCCCGCTCTGATAGCATCGGCGCCGTATGTCTGAGCCCGTGCTAAGCAGACGACGATTGATCGCCCACTTCGCGGCGCGCAATGTGGCGCAAGGTACCAGCTTTGCGATCGCCATCGCGCTCTCTTCGATCGGGCTGGCGAGCCAGGGTTCGCCGGCCGTCGAGTCGAAGGTCGACTCGGTCTTCGCGAGATGGAACTCGTCGACGCCGGGCTGCGCGGTCGGTGTTGCGGTCGACGGCAAGCCGGTGCTCGCCAGGGGCTACGGCATGGCCGACCTGGAAACCGACGTCCCGATCTCCGCAGACTCGATCCTCGAGGCCGGCTCCGTGTCCAAGCAGTTCACCGCCGCGGCGGTGATGCTGCTGGCCCGCGACGGCAAGCTGTCGCTCGACGATCAGGTGCGGAAGTACATCCCGGAGGTGCCCGACTACCCGCCTTCGCCTGCAGAGCGCACGGCGGGCTCCGGCACGGAAAGCGCGTCTCTTACCATCCGTCACATGCTGAACCACACCAGCGGCCTGCGCGACTGGGGCAGCGTCGAGAGCATCGCGGGCTGGCCGCGGACGACCCGCGCCTACACCCACGCGCACGTGCTCGAGATCGTCGGGAAGCAGAAGGCGCTGAACTTCACGCCGGGGACGCGGTGGTCGTACAGCAACACCGGCTTCAACCTCGCGGCGATCATCGTCGAGCGGGTCAGCGGCAAGACGTTCCAGGCGTTCACCCGCGCGCGGCTGTTCGAGCCGCTCGGCATGACCCATACCTCCTGGCGCGACGACTACACGCACATCGTCAAGGGCCGCGCGCAGGCCTACGCCGAGCGCGATGGTGAGTTCCGCACCGACATGCCGTTCGAGAACGTCTACGGCAACGGCGGGCTGCTGACGACGGTTGGCGACCTGCTGAAGTGGAATGAGCACTACGATTCACCGGCCGCCGCCGATGCGGCGATGGCCGCGGCGCAGCAGCAGGCCGCCCGCTTCAGTGACGGCCGCACGCACGGCTACGCGCTCGGCCTGTTCGTCGGCACCTACAAGGGGCTGCGCGAGGTCTATCACAGCGGATCGACCGCCGGTTACAGCGCCTTCCTCACGCGCTTTCCCGATCAGAAGGTCTCCGTCGCCGTGCTCTGCAACGCCACGACGGCGCCAGCGACGCAATATGCGCATCAGGTCGCGGATCTCTACCTCGGCAACCGGTTGAAGCCGGTCGAGACGAAGGCCACCTACACGCTGACCAGCGCGGACGCCGATCGTCTGGTGGGGCAGTGGGCGAACGACACGAACGGCCTGGCCGTGACGATTTCGCAGGGCAGGGACGGTCTGCTGCTGGGCCGCACCCCGCTGTTCGCGCAGTCCGCGATGAAGTTCGTCACCGCCGGCGGCGAGACGCTGGAGCTCGACGCGCGCGGCTTCCGCCAGACCGACATGTACGGAACGGTGGACGAGTACGCGAAGGCGCCGGCAGCGACATACACCGATGAGCAGCTCAACGCGCTCGCGGGCACCTACGTGAGCGACGAGGCAGAGACCGTGCTGACCGCGGTGGTCGAGAACCACGCGCTGGTGCTGAAGCGACGCCCCGGCGTGACCATCGCGCTGACGCCGACCTACGCCAACGCCTTCACTGCCGACCACGGCCTCGGCACGGTGATCTTCGATCGCGACGGCCTGCGCGTCGTCCAGGACCGCGTCTGGAACTTACGCTTCGCGCGCATCCGGCCCTAAAGTCAAAACCTAAATCTGAAAAGCTAAAGCCGGGGGGCGCTCGGCTCGTCGGCATCTTCATCGCCACAGTCAGAACGCTGAAACACTCGTCGCCGGGTTTTCGATCGTGAGCTCGCGTTTAACTTTTCAGTTTTACCTTTTAACTTTTGAGTTTATCTACGGCAATACCGCGGTGATGTTTCGCTTCGGCACCTGGCCGACCGGAATCTGCATCAGCTCCTTGCGGGTCGCGACGTCGATGACGCTGACCGAGTTCGAGCCGGCGTTGGCCACGTAGAAGCGCTTGCCGTCCGGCGTGCCGGTCACCCAGTCGGGGTGGTGGCCGACCTTGCACTCGCCCTGCAGCTTCAGATCCGGCAGCGAGTAGAAGTAGATCCGCGTGTTCATCTTGCTCAGCACGCCGAGCGTCTTGCCGTCCGGCGTGACGATCAGGCCGTGCGCGGGCGCGCCCTGGAGGCCCTCGGTGACCTTTTCGGCGCCGACGTCAGGCAGCGCCACCTTGTCGACCACCGCGTGCGTCGCGAAGTCGATGGTGATGAAGCCGTTGAAGTTCGAGAGCTGCACGAAGATCCGCCTGGTCGATCCGTCCGGGTTGGTCTCGAACATCATCGGCCGCACGCCGTCGGCGACCGGCACCGACCAGACGATCTCCTCGGTCTTCTGATCGATGACGAAGACCTTCTTGCCGGGAATCGATCCGGCGACGACCCAGTTGCCGTCCGGCGTCACGTAGACGTTGTGGATGCCGCCTTCGGTGCGGATGCTCTTGACGCGGGTCAGCGTCGCCGTGTCGATCACGTCCACCGCGCCCGCGCCGGAGACGATCGCGGCGTAGACGCGCTTGCCGTCCTTGCTGACCGCGATGTTGTTCGGATGATTGGTGAGCGGGATGTGCTTGACCACCGCCAGCGTCCTGGCGTCGGCGACATCAACCGTCGATTCCGCCTCGTTGGTGATGTAGAACTTGCTGCCGTCCGGCGCCACCGCGGCGCCGTGATTGACCTCGATCCCCTTGATCTCGCCGACCACCTTGTTGCTGACCGGATCGATCAGCATCACGCTGTCGCCGGCGGCATTGGTCTGGACGATTCGCACCGTGGCCGCTCCCAGCGCCAGCGTGGCGGCGAGCGAAAACGCCAGGATCAGGGAAAACTTGGTCTTCATAGCAACCCACTCTAAACTACCCGGCCATGTGGTTGATTTACTTTTTCGCCCTCCTCGTCCAGCCGGCGCCGGGGCTCGATTTCGACGCCTTCAAGGCGACGGTGCAGCCGCTCCTGACCGAGAAGCGGCCGGGGCATGCCCGCTGCGTCACCTGCCACTCGACCGGCACCGCGTTCCGCCTGATCCGGCTGCCGGCCGGGCGGACGGCCTACACCGAGGAGGAGTCGCGCAAGAACTTCGAGGCGGCCAGCCGCATGGTGCTGGCCGGCGTGCCGCTCAAGAGCCGGCTGCTGACCATGCCGCTGGCGCATGAGGCGGGCGGCACCGAGTTCCATCCGGGCGGCAAGCACTGGGATGCGCAGAGCGATCCGGAATGGAAGGCGCTGGCCGCCTGGGTCAGCGCGGCGAAGTAATGGGTGCGTTCCGCTACTACCTGCGCGTGCGCTACGTCGAGTGCGACGCGCAGAAGGTGGTGTTCAACTCGCGCTACGGCGAGTACGTGGACGTGGCGATCAACGAGTTCATCCGGGCGATCGGCTGGCTGCCGGAGTTCGCCGAGGGCGGCCTCGACTTTCAGCTCGTGAAGCAGACCATCGAGTGGAAGGCGCCGGCCCGGTTCGATCAGGTGCTCGAGCTCTCGGTCGCGCCGATTCGGCTCGGCACCACCTCGTTCACGGTCGGCACCACCTTCCGTGTGGCCGGCGACGAGCGGGTCATCGTCTCGGTGGAGACCGTCTACGTACTGGTCGATGCGCGGACGCTGACCAAGCTCCCGCTGCCCGATCCGCTGAGGGCGGCGCTGCAGGCAGGCGCGGCCGGGAAGGTCACCGACCACGGCGCTTTCCTCTGAAACGGGCGTTTTCTCCTCTGGCGGCGTCGATTTCCCCTCTGAGAAGCACGAATTTTTCCGATTTCTCCTCTGAAAACAGTGGTACGGATGTGCAAGTGCGGGCATAATAGAGCACACCGAGTTCAAGGCGCCCCCGGTGGGCGTCCATCACAAGGAGACGAGATGGCAAAGAAAGCAGCAGCGAAGCGCAAGCCGAACGCAGCGTTCATGAAGCCGGTACAGCCGAGCGACAAGCTCGCTGAAGTGGTCGGATCGAAGGCGATCCCGCGCACCGAGGTGACCAAGAAGCTGTGGGCGTACATCAAGAAGAACGGCCTGCAGGACAAGAAGAACAAGCGCATGATCAAGGCCGACGACAACCTCAAGGCCGTGTTCGGCGGCAAGGCGACGGTCAACATGTTCGAGATGACCAAGCTGGTGAGCAAGCACCTCAAGTAAGAACGGAAGGTGACGCGGCGCCCGGTACGACCGGGCGCCTCCCTTTCCGCGGCCGCACCTCGCACCCGCACCCCGCACCCCGCACCTCGCACCTCGCACCTCCTCCGAAGTAAACTCCTTTCTTCCATATGAGCCCACGCCGCTTTCTTCCTGCACTGTTCCTGTTGTTCGTCGGCAGCGGCTGCGCCGCCCTGATTTACGAGATCGTCTGGTTTCAGCTCCTGCAGCTGATCATCGGGTCGTCGTCGATCTCGCTCGGCATCCTGCTCGGCACCTTCATGGGCGGCATGTGTCTGGGCAGCCTGATGCTGTCGCGGATGATCTCGGCGCGCCAGCATCCGCTGCGCGTCTACGCGGTGCTCGAGCTCGGCATCGGCGTGCTCGGCCTGCTGATCCTGGTCGCGATGCCGCTGGTCGGCGGCATCTACACCGCGTGGGGCGGCGAGGGCATGTTCGGCATCGTCTTCCGCGCGGTGATCGCCGGCATCTGCCTGCTGCCGCCGACCATGCTGATGGGCGCGACGCTGCCCGCGATCTCGCGCTGGGTCAAGGCGACGCCCGACGGCATCTCGTGGCTGGGCTTCTTCTACGGCGGCAACATCGCCGGCGGCGTCGCCGGCTGCGTGCTCGCGGGCTTCTATCTGCTGCGCGTCTTCGACGTCGCCACGGCGACGTTCGTCGCGGTGGCGTTCAACGCCGCGGTGGCGCTGATCGCCTACGTGCTCGCCGGACGGACGACGTACGAAGCGGACGTCGTGACCGCACCGCGCGCCGGCTCGGCGGCGTCGAGCGGCACCGCGGTCTACGTCACGATCGCGCTCTCCGGGATGACCGCGCTGGCCTCCGAGGTGATCTGGACGCGCCTGCTGTCGCTGCACTTCGGCGCCACCGTCTACACCTTCGCGTTGATCCTGGCGGTGTTCCTCGTCGGTCTCGGCGTCGGCAGCACCGCCGGCGCCACGCTCGCGCGCGACCTCGTCTCGCCGAAGCGCGCGCTCGGCTGGTGCCAGCTGCTGCTGTGCGGCGCGATCGCGTGGGCCGCCTACGAGCTGACCGAGTCGCTGCCGTACTGGCCGATCAATCCCTATATCTCGACCACGCCGTGGTTCACGCTGCAGCTCGATCTGGTGCGCTGCTTCTGGGTGGTGCTGCCGGGCGCGATGCTCTGGGGCGCGAGCTTTCCGCTGGCGCTGGCCGCGGTCGCCACCACCGAGCAGGATGCGGCGCGGCTGGCGGGCGGCGTCTATGCCGCCAACACGGTCGGCGCCATCGCCGGTTCGCTGGTCACCAGCTTCCTGCTGATTCCCTGGATCGGCACCTCGCACGCCGAGCAGGTGATCATCATCGTGTCGGCGCTGTCGGCGCTGATCATGCTGGAGCCGTCGTTCGCCGGCGCGGCGGCGCGACCGGCGGGATTTCATCCCGATCAGGCCGAGCCCAGGCGCGGCTGGAACGTCGCCGCGACGGTCGTGCTCGCGGTGGCGATGATCGCGGCCGGCCTGCTGGCGCGCAGCGTCCACCCGCTGCCGGGTCTGCTGGTCGCCTACGGCCGCTATGCGGCGACCCGGATCGGCCAGGCCGACATCATCTATGTCGGCGAGGGCCTCAACGCCTCGGTCGCCGTGTCGGAGTTGTCGAACGGCGTCCGCAACTACCACAACGCCGGCAAGGTGCAGGCGTCGAGCGAGCCGCAGGACATGCGCCTGCAGCGGATGCTCGGCCACCTGACGACGCTGATTCCGCCGCAGGCGAAGAAGGTGCTGGTGATCGGCTGCGGCGCCGGCGTCACCGCCGGCGCGGTGTCGGTCGATCCGGTGGTCGAGCACGAGACCATCGCCGAGATCGAGCCGCTGGTGCCGAAAGTGGTGTCGACCTACTTCGCCGAACACAACTTCGACGTGGTCCGCAACCCCAAGGTCCACGTCCGGATCGACGATGCGCGGCACTTCGTCGAGACGACGCGCGAGCGGTTCGACGCGATCACCTCGGACCCGCTCGATCCCTGGGTCAAGGGCGCGGCGATGCTCTACACCGTCGAGTTCTTCCAGATGGCGAAGGATCACCTGAACGACGGCGGCGTCGTCACGCTGTTCGTGCAGCTCTACGAGAGCAACATGGCGGCGGTGAAGAGCGAGATCGGCACCTTCCTCGAGGTGTTCCCCAACGGCGTGGTGTGGGGCAACACCAACGAGGGCAAGGGCTACGATCTGGTGCTGCTCGGCCAGAAGGGCACGACCAAGATTGACGTCGACGCGATTCAGGCGCGGCTGCAGCGGCCCGAGTACGCGCCGATGGCGAAATCGCTGCGCGAGATCGGGATGAACTCGGCGATCGATCTGTTCTCGACCTACGCCGGCCGCAAGCCCGATCTCGAGCCGTGGCTGAGCGACGTGATGCTGAACCGCGACAAGAACCTGCGGCTGCAGTACCTCGCCGGGCTCGGGCTGAATCTCTATCAGGCCGACACGATCTACGCCGACATGCTGCGGCACGTGAACAAGCTGCCGGAGGATCTGTTCATCGCCACGCCGGAGACGAAGGCCAGCCTGTTCGCGGCGATCAACCGCGCGCAAGGCAGGTAGTGTCCGGCTTCAGCCGGACCAGGCGCGAAGACTTTCAAGACCGACTGAAGAAGTTCGGCAGCCGCGTCCGACGATGTTAGGGTCCGAGTCGGATCATCATGGACGCCGAAACGGCTGAAGTCGTCGACACGCTGCGGACTGACGTGCGTCGCGTCGAGCAGACGCTCACTGCCAGAATCGACAGCTTCGAAGCCTCGCTCACCGTCACGGTCGATTCTCCGCTCCGTTAGAGTCGACTCTGCTTGCATCCGAGTTCTCACCATCGCACCGAGCGAGCGCCGCGGAGGAACGGCATCTCGCTCCGCGAGCCTATTCCGTCAGCCCGGAAAAACGGCGCTGCGCTTCGACCCTGACGGGTGGTCGCGGCGGTCCTTGTACATCGAACATCCCACTTACCAACGATCGGCATCCGGGTGTGCCGAACGCCAGTGTGACCTCCGATCAGACCGCCGCGAAGCGCCACGCTTCGCGCCGTTTTTGAGAACACAGCGGTCTGACTCCACATGGCTCGCTGTGCGGGATGCCGTCCCTCCGCGGCAGCGAGCCTTCCTCCACTCTTTCGCTCGCTGCATCGGGCGAGCGTCTACGACCCAGTCAATCGTCGAAGGCTCGCGATCGGCCGCCTGAGTGCCGGGCGCCTCAACGGCGCTCCGATGCTACGATTTGCCGTCCGTGGTCCTGCCGCTTCTCACACCTCGTCTGACCCTGCGGGACTTCGTCGCCGGCGATTTCGACGCCGTTCACGCCTACGCGTCCGATCCCGACGTCACCCGGTTCATGTTTCACGGCGCGCGCAGCGAAGCGGACACCCGCGACTATCTTGATCGGATGATCGCCAGCCAGCAGGAGCGCCCTCGATTGACCTGGGAGCTCGCCGTCGTCCTCTCCTCGGCCGACCGCGTGATCGGCGCGTGCGATCTGACCTGCGAGACCGAGAGCGAGGGCGATCTCGGGTTCATCTTCTCGAAGGACGCCTGGGGGATGGGCTACGCCACCGAGGCCGCCCGCGCGATGGTCCGAGCGGGGTTCGAGCAGCTTGGCCTGACGCGGATAGTCGCCACCTGCGACGTCGCCAACATCGCCTCCGCCCGCGTCCTCGAAAAGGCCAACCTGGCGCGCACCGCGACGCTGGATCGGCACAAACACGCGCTCGGCAAATGGTGGACGTCGTTCTTCTACGAGCTCAGGCGTGACGACTGGTCCGGAATGCACACTCCTCGCTGAACGCATAAGAAAGGCGTCTTGGTCGTCGATCGTACGGGTGTATGCTGCGCGCCAGCA
This sequence comes from uncultured Acidobacteriota bacterium, assembly GCA_963794705.1. GTDB lineage: Bacteria > Acidobacteriota > Vicinamibacteria > Vicinamibacterales > CAVVIG01 > CAVQFC01. The sequence continues at coordinate 213,274 of CAWCFI010000013.1, read as the reverse complement.
AACACCGCACCGATCATCCGCATTCGATCAGGAGGAGCGCAGATGGCTTCAGCGCATCGTCTCCGCGTGGTTTTGTCGCTTGTCGTCCTGCTCGGGATCCCCGGCGCTGTCCATGGCCAGACCTTCCGCGGCGGCATCGCCGGACGCGTGGCCGATTCCACCGGAGCGGTGCTCCCCGGGGTGACGGTGACCGCAACCAACGACGCCACGGGCCTCTCGCGCACCACGACGACCTCAGCCGGCGGCGACTTTTCGGTGCCCGATCTGCAGCTCGGCACCTACACCATCGAAGCGACGCTCCAGGGCTTTCAGACACTGCGCACGAAAGTCGAGGTGACCGTCTCGCAGATCGCGTCGGTCGACCTGAAGATGGGGCTGTCGCAGGTCGCCGAGACGATCAACGTCACGGCGTCGACGCTCCTGCTCGACACGGTCTCCACCGCGCTCAGCAACGTCGTCCGGCCCAAGCAGGTGCAGGACCTGCCGCTCAACGGCCGCGACTTCCGCGGCATGCTGCAGCTCGCGCCCGGCGTCGCCGGCACCTCGGTGAACGGCGTGCGCACGCGCGGCAACAACTTCCAGATCGACGGCGCCGACAACAACGACGCGTTCCAGAACACCGCGGCGGTCAACCAGGGCGGCGTCTCGGGGATCGCCGGCACGCTGCTGCCGATCGAAGCGATCGATCAGTTCTCGGTGCAGTCGGGCGGCCAGGCCGAGATGGGCCGCAACGCCGGCTCGACGGTGAACCTCGTGATCAAGTCGGGCACCAACGACTTTCACGGCAGCACCTTCTATTTCAACCGCAACGAAGCGCCTGTCGGCCAATTCGCCGGTGGCGGTGCCCGGACTCGCCGAAGCGGGAGATCCGCAACAACCAGTACCGGCTTCTCGCTCGGCGGGCCGATCGTCCGCAACAAGACTTCTTCTTCTCGACCCTCGAGGTCCAGAAGCTGACCGCCGGCAACACCATCCCGACCACGACGCCGTCGGCGGCGTGGGTGTCGTCAGGCGACGCAGCTGCTCGGCCAGTTCGGCGTGCCGGTGAACCCGGTGTCGACGAACATGCTGGCGCTGTGGCCGTCGAGCAGCCGCACCGGCGGCGGCGATCGCGTCGAACTTCGTCAGCACGCGACGCCAACACCTACAGCAGCTCCAACGGCATCGCCAAGGTCGACTCACAACTTCAACCAGGTCCACAGCCTGTCGGCGCGCTACTTCGGCGGCGGCGGCGATCAGGTGGCGCAGACCAACTCGCCGTACCTCGCGTATTTCCAGGCGGTGCCGAGCCGCATGCACAACGTGTCGCTGGTCGGCACCAGCGTGTTCACGTCGCACCTCGTCAACCAGCTGGTGGTCGGCTACAACTACTTCAAGCAGACGTTCAACTCGAACGACACCTCGCCGACCCGATCGCGCTGGGCTTCAACACCGGGGTGACCGATCCGACGCTGGCGGGGCCGCCCAACGTCACGATCAACGGCTTCGCCGCGGTCGGCGGCACGCAGCCGCTCGGCCGCGTCGACAAGACGCTGCACTTCACCGACAGCATGTCGTATTCCTACCGGCGCGCATCAGATGAAGTTCGGCGGCGAAGTGCGTCTCGCCGATCTGTTCATCTTCTACGACAGCAACAAGCGCGGCACCTTCACCTACGACGGCACGGTCGGGCCGTGGGCGTCGCTGCCGGCCTCGCAGGCGAGCGCCTCGCTGAAGTCGCTCGCCGACTTCATGGCCGGCAGCTACGCCACCGGGATCATCGTGCGGGCAACACCCACCACGACTACGTGCAGAACTCCGTTCGATCTGTTCTTCCAGGACACGTGGTCCGCGACGCTCGAAGCTGACGCTCAACTTCGGCCTGCGCTACACCCTACCCGGCGTGCTCGGCGCGAGCGACGGGCCGCTGACCAACTTTCTGCCCGACCAGGGGATGGTGTCGACCGACTCCCTCTATCCGGCGGAGAAGGACGCGATCTCGCCGCGGCTCGGGTGTCACCTGGGTGCCGTCCGACAGCCGCAAGACGGTGATCCGCGCCGGCTACGGCCTGTTCTACGACATGCTGGCGGTGGCGTTCTTCACCGCCAACACCGGTTCGCCAACGGCGGCGCGCTCGGCGTCGGCAACAACCCCGGCGGCGATCAGCCGGTGTTCTCGATCACGCAGCGCCGGCAGACGGTCGTCAACAACGTTCCGATCTTCGGGACGACGTCGCAGCCGCCCGTACGGCGCGTTCGCGGTGAGCCAGGATCTGAAGCTGCCGTACGTCATCAACTTCAACGTCAACGTCGAGCAGCAGCTCGGGCCGACGACCATCGCGCAGATCGGCTACGTCGGCACGCGCGGCCACCGCCTCGCGTTGATGCGCGACATCAATGCCGCGACGCCCGGCGCGACCCTCGCCCAGACCCGCCGTCCGTTCAATACGCTGTATCCCGACCTCGCGTCGATCAACGAGCTCGAGTCGATCGGCCGCTCGGAGTACAACTCGCTGCAGATGTCGCTGATCCAGAGCGCGTGGCACGGCGTCTCCGGCCGCCTGAACTACACGCTGTCGCACGCGATGGACAACGGATCCGAAGCGCGCAACACGCTGCCGATGATCCAGGACAACATCGACGCCGACTGGGGCAACGCCGCGTTCGACATCCGCCACGTCCTCACCGCCGGCTTCACCTACAACATCCCGGCCTGGGGCTCTGGCCGGCTCGGCGACGGCTGGCAGATCAACACCATCGCGACGTTCAAGAGCGGCTCGCCGTTCACCATCACCACCGGCACCGACGCCAGCGGCACCGGCGTCCGCTCGATCGCCCGAACCTGGTCGGCGATCCGTACGCCGGCATCGTGCAACCGACCACGACGCCACTGTCGGTGCAGAATTTCAATCCGGCCGCATTCGCGGCGCCCGTCGCGGGCACCTTCGGCAACCTCGAACGCAACGCGCTCTACGGGCCCGGCTTCAAGAGCGTGGACCTCTCGGTGTTCAAGACGACCAAACTGAGCCGCGGCGCCTCGGTGCAACTGCGCCTCGAGATGTTCAACCTGTTCAATACCATCAACTGGGCCAACCCGGGGGCGGTGCTGGGCACCTCGACCACCTTCGGCGTGATCACCAACACGCGCAATGCGAACAATGCGCCGGGCATCGGCGCGGGCGAGCCGTTCAACGTGCAGCTGGCGGCGAAGTTGATCTTCTGATCGGCGACGGAGTGCGGACCTTCAGGTCCGCCTTGGAGCAGGCCTGAAGGCCTGCACTACATCAGTGTGACGACGCTCATCAGTGCGACGACGCTCTAACGGGCGGCGAGCCCTTCGTTGAGGAACGCGACCAGCGGTGGCAGCGTCCTGTCCGGCGCTTCCATGTGCGGCACATGGCCGAGGCCGGGCAGGAGCAGGAGACGTCCCTTGCCGTTGGGAATCGTCTCGGCCACGAACTTCATTCGTGCCCGGAACACCTCCGCCGATCCCGGCAGGCTGTCGTCGGCGCCGCCGAACACCAGCGTCGGCGCCTTGATGTGCGCCCAGTCGTCGACCACCGGATCCAGATACTGAACCTGGTTGATCAGCGTCTGCACCATGGCCAGCCGCGGCCAGTCGGCGCTGAGCGTCCAGGCGTAGCGGACGCGCGTGTAGGTCTCGAACTCGGGGGTCCACGCCGCCGGGTTGTGGGCGACGTAGCGCATGATGCTGGCGCGGATGGTCTGATAGGTGGACGCCAGGGTCCGCTTGTAGCTCTCGTCCGTGCTGTCCCAGGGCCGATCGTAACGGCCGTCCACCAGCCCAATCGGGTTATAGAGCACCAGGCGCTCGGTCACGCCGGGGAACTGCGTGGCGAAGCGCGCCGCCAGCATCCCGCCCATCGAGTGCCCGACGATCATCGCCTTGTCGATCTTCAGGCTCTGCAGGATCAGGTTCGTGTTCCGCGCCATGTCGTGGAAGTTGTAGGGGATGATCGGCTTCGAGGATCGTCCGTAGCCGATCTGATCCGGCACGATCACCCGGAAGCCCGCCTGGCGCAGCGCCTCGATCACGTTGCCGAAGTAGAAGCCCGCGAAGTTGTTGCCGTGGAACAGCACCACGGTGTGCCCGTTGGGTGGTCCGGGCGGCGCCACGTCCATGAACGCGATCCGCACGTCCTGGCCGTACAGCGTCAGCGGCAGGTATGACACCGGAAACGGATACGGAACGTCCTCGCAGGTGATGCTGCCCGGCTTCACGTCAGCCGGGGTCGGAACGGCCGGCGGCCGAGTCTGTGCCGATGGGGTCGCGAAGCCGATCACCACCAAACCGAGAGCGAGGAGAAAGGAAAACCTGTTCATGGCGGGCAGCAGTCTAGCAAAGTCGGAAAGCGGCGGTGTTACTATCGGTCGTCGTTCCCGGTGAGATCATGATCAACAGACACGTTCGATCGGCGCTCCTCGGCCTGGCCCTCGCCGCGCCATTCGTCATCGGCGCGCTGCCGCGCCTGCTGGCACAACCGGCCCAGATTGACCCCGGCGTCTACGGTGGGCTGCGCTGGCGCAACATCGGCCCGTTCCGCGGCGGGCGGGTGAACGGCGTCAGCGGCGTGCCGGGACAGCCCAACACCTTCTATTTCGGCTCGGTCGGCGGCGGCGTCTGGAAGACCACCAACGCCGGCCGCACCTGGCTGCCGATCTTCGACTCGCAGCCGGTCGCGTCGATCGGCGCCGTCGCCGTCGCGCCGTCGAACGCGAACGTCGTCTACGTCGGCACTGGTGAGTCCGACATGCGCTCGCAGATCTCGTACGGCAACGGGATGTACAAGTCGACCGATGCCGGAAAGACGTGGACGCATCTCGGCCTGGACAACACCCGCCAGATCGCGCGCATCGCCATCGATCCGAGGAACGCGGACGTCGTCTTCGTCGCGGCGCTCGGCCACGCCTACGGCGCCAACCCCGATCGCGGCATCTTCCGCTCGCGTGACGGCGGCGCAACGTGGCAGAAAGTCCTCTTCAAGGGCGACGACATCGGCGCGATCGACGTCACCTTCGATCCCGCCAATGCCCAGACGGTCTACGCGTCGCTCTGGAACACGCGCCGTCCGCCGTGGAGCATCTACCCGCCCTCCTACGGCCCCGGCAGCGGGCTGTTCAAGTCGGCCGACGGCGGCACGACCTGGCAGCCGCTGACCCGCGGCCTGCCGACCGAGGCCGTCGGCCGCATCGGCATCGCCGTGGCGCCGGCCAACGGCTCGCGCGTCTACGCGATTGTGGACGCGAAAGACGGCGGTCTCTATCGATCCGACGACGCCGGCGCGACGTTCGCGAAGGTGTCGAGCGACGCGCGCATCTGGGGACGCGGCTGGTACTTCGGGAAGATCGTGGTCGATCCGAAGAGCCCGGATCTCGTCTACGTGTCCAACACCGGCGTCTATCGCTCCCGCGACGGCGGCAAGACGTTCGGCGAGCCGTTCAAGGGCTCACCTGGCGGGGACGACTACCACCAGCTGTGGATTGCGCCCGACGACGGCAATCGCATGATTCTCGGCGGCGATCAGGGCGCGGTGATCAGCGTCGAGGGGCTGAACGAGCATCCGACCTGGAGCTCGTGGCTGAACCAGCCGACGGCGCAGATCTACCGCGTCGCCGCGGACCATTCGTTCCCGTACTGGGTCACCGGCGCGCAGCAGGACAGCGGCGCGGTCCGGGTGCGTTCGCGCGGACGTTTCGCCGGCATCACCATGCGCGACTGGGAGCCGCTGTGCGCCGGCGGCGAGAGCGGCTACACCGCGCCGGATCCGCTGCACCCCGAAATCGTGTTCGGCGGCACGGTCACCCGCTGCAACGTGGAAACAGGCAAGAGCGAGAACGTGTCGCCGGAAGTGGATCTGCCGACGCCGGCGCGGCACACCTGGACCGTGCCGCTGGTCTTTTCCAAGGCGGATCCGACCGCGCTGTACTTCAGCGATCAGTATCTGTTCAAGACCACCGACGGCGGCGCGCACTGGGCGCGCATCAGCGAGGACATGACCCGCGAGAATCCGGGCGTGCCCCCGAACCTCGACGCTGCCACCGCCGCGGACGTGCCGGCTCAGTCCAAGCGGCTCGGCGTGATCTTCACCATCGCGCCCTCGCCGGTCCGCGCGCCGGTGCTCTGGATCGGCACCGACGACGGCTACGTTCACATCACGCCTGACGATGGCAAGACGTGGCAGAACGTGACGCCGCCTGGCGTCGGGGCGTGGAGCAAGGTGGTGATGCTCGAAGCGTCGCACTTCGACGCGAACGAGGCCTATGCCGCCGTCGATCGCCATCGGCTCGAGGACTACGACCCGTACATCTACCGCACCAGGGACGCCGGGAAGTCGTGGCAGCGAATCACCGCCGGGTTGCCGCCTGGCGTCTACCTCCAGACGATCAAGGAGGATCCGAGTCGCCGCGGCCTGCTGGTCGCCGGCACCGAGCTCGGCGTGTTCGTCTCGTTCAACGACGGCGACGCCTGGCAGTCGCTGCAGCTCAATCTTCCGCCATCGTCGATGCGCGATTTCGCGTTCCACGACAGCGATCTGATCGTCGCCACGCACGGGCGAGGATTCTGGATCCTCGACGACATCAGCGCGCTGCGGCAGATGTCGCCGGACGTGATGTCGGCGGACGCGACGCTGTTCAAGCCGGCCCAGGCGATCATCCTGCCACCGAGCACCGATGACGGAACGCCGACCCAGAAGGACGAGCCGGAAGCTGAGAACCCGCCTTACGGCGCGATCATCGACTACTACCTGAAGGCCGCGGCGGCGGGGCCGGTCACGGTGGAGATCCTGAACGCCGGCGGCGCGACCATCCGGCGTTTCTCGAGCGCCGATCCGGTGCCCACGCCGGATCCGAACACGCTGGCCGTGAACGCAATCTGGCAGCGCGTCCAGGATCCGCCGTCAGCGGCGGCCGGGCTGCATCGTTTCGTGTGGGATCTGCGGCCGGCGCCGCCGGAAGGCGGGCGCGGCCGCGGCGGACGCGGTGGTGGTGGGGGCGGCGGCGGCGGACGAGGCGGCCTGCCGCCGGTCAGCGCCGGCGCCTTCTCGGTCAAGCTCACCGTCAACGGCCGGAGCCTGACGCAGCCGCTGACGGTAGCACCGGATCCTCGGGACAAGAAGTAGTGCAGGCCAGCAGGCCTGCCGGTATTCTTTCGGTGTGAATGGCCTGAGCTGGAACTGGATTGCGATGATGGCGACGGCGCCGCCGCTGGTCGGCGTGCTGCTCGCGTATCCGTTCTGGAAGACCCGCCAGCCGGTTCTCGGCAACATCGCCGGGACGGTGGTAATCTTCGGCTCCGCGCTGGCGCTCATCCTGCGCGAGTCGGCCGAGCTCGACGGCATCGGCCGCCGCTGCATCGACGCCGGTTATTACTGCTTCCCCTCGCCCAGCGCCTTCTCGCGCTATGCGATCTACGCCTTCATCGCGCTGTTCGAGGTGTTCGCGCTGTTCACCATCAGCCTGCGCGTCGAGGAAAAGATCCGGCGCAGCGGCTACGATCCGGAGTGGCGATAGCAGCAGTCAGGAATCACGTCCAGAAGAAACCGCGGAGAACGCAAAGACCGCAGAACAGGATTGTCGGGATCTTTGCGCGCTCTGCGGTCTCGGCGGTTCCTTCTGGTACGTGACGCCGGCGCAGCGTGCCTAGGGCCGCGGCAGAGCGATCCGAACGCGCTGGATTTCGGCGAGCAAGAGGCGGATGTCGATCGGCTTGGACACGTAGCCGTCCATCCCCGCCTGCGAGGCAGCGCTGCTGGTCGCCCACCATCGCGTTCGCGGTCAGCGCGATGATCGGCAGGTGCGCGCCGCTGGCGCGCTCGCGCTCCCGGATGATCGCGGTCGCCTCGAAGCCGTCCATCTCCGGCATCTGCAGGTCCATCAGCACCAGGTCGAAGCCTTCCTGATCCAGCGCCTCGACTGCGGCGCGCGCCGTTGACGGCGGTATGCGACATGGTGCCCTTCCTTCTCGAGCAGCCGGACCGCGAGGAAGCGGTTCACGCACGTTGTCCTCGGCCAGCAGGATGCGCAGCGTGCCGGCGTGCGGCCGACGCGCGTTCGCACGCTCGATCGACGTCGGCGGACGACGGTCGGCGCCGTGGCGCGCCTGCACCCTGGCCGTGAAGTGAAACGTCGAGCCCCGGCCCGGCGCGCTCTCCAGCCAGAGCCGGCCGCCCATCATCTCGACGAACCGGCGTGAGATCGTCAGGCCGAGGCCGGTGCCGCCGTAGCTGCGCGCGGTCGAACCGTCGGCCTGGGTGAACGGCTCGAAGATCGCCGCCTGCCGATCCGGCGGCACGCCGATGCCGGTGTCGGCGACGGCGACGTGCAGCAGCGCCTGAGTCGCCGTCGCGCTGTTCGACGTCGACGGTGACCACGACCCGCCCCCGCTCGGTGAACTTGAGCGCGTTGCCGACCAGGTTGATCAGGACCTGCTGCAGCCGCATGCCAGTCGCCGATGAGTGGTCGGGCACGTCCGGCGTGACGTCGCAGCGCAGCTCGAGCCCTTTTTCCTTGGCGCGGTAGGCCAGCGTCTTCATGCAGCGGTCGAGCTGCTCGCGCAGCTCGAAGTCGACCGGCTCCAGCGATCATGCGTCCGGCCTCGATCTTCGAGACGTCGAGGATGTCGTTGATGACGCGCAGCAGCGACTCGGCCGACGTCGCGCACCAGCAGCAGCGACTCGCGCTGCTCGGCGGTCAGGCTGGTGTCGAGCAGCAGCGCGGTCACGCCCATGATGCCGTTCATCGGCGTGCGGATCTCGTGGCTCATGTTGGCGAGGAACTCGCTCTTGGTGCGGTTCGATTCCTCGGCCTGCTGCGCGCGCCTCCTCGAGCTCGCGCGACTGCGCCTGCAGCCGGGCCACCGTGTCGCGGGCGAAGCGGATCGCCGCCGACCATCCGCGCGCGCAGCCGCTCGGCGGTGCGCGCCGTCAGCGAGACGTAGAGGTTGGCGCCGTACAGGATCAGCAGCTTGAACGCTTCCGCCGGCCACGAGATCGCGCGGTGCTCGACCAAGCGCGAGATAGAGCGAGCAGCAGCGCGTAGCTGGCGACCGCGACGTGGCTGAAGCCGAGCGCCCGCTTGAACGTGGTGTTGGTCTGATCGGCGACGCGGATGTAGAGCAGGAAGAACAGCCAGCTGTTGTTGCCGCCGGTCTGATAGATCACCCAGACGAACGCCGGGATGTCGAGCGCCAGGAACAGCGTGCCGAGGTTGAGCCGCGGCTTGGCCGTCTCGAAGAACAGGTAGAGGATCGCCCACGACGCCAGCGCGTAGACCAGCAGCACCGCGCCGATCCGGATCGGCAGCCGCCAGTTGGTCGTCGCCGGTCGAGAACAGCTCGTGGAAGACCACCAGCGTCGTGAGGATCGCCATCCCCAGCAGCCGCAGCCGCGGCACCTCGACGACGTGAAACTGCCGCTCGCGCAGCCGCTTCTCGTGCTCGGTCCGTTCGCGGGTCGAGGAGAAACCGGCGACTCGCAGCGCCTGGTCCACGGCCCATCATATCCCCGCGGATGCTAGACTCGACCGACGATGCCTGCCGTCGCCACGGCGCCCGGGCCGAAGCTGTCGCTGCTCGCGTCGCTGATCTATCGTCCCGGCGGCGGCAACCCGCTCGAGTTCTTCACCGACGCTGGCGCGCACCTACGGCGACGTCAGCTCCTACCGGATGGCGGGCGAGCAGCTGTTCCTGGTCAACGAGCCGCAGCTGATCCGCGACGTGCTCGTCACCCACAACCGCAATTTCACCAAGAGCCGCGGCCTCGAGCGCAGCAAGCGCCTGCTCGGCCAGGGGCTGCTGACCAGCGAAGGCGCGATGCACCTGCGCCAGCGGCGGCTGATGCAGCCGGCGTTTCACCGCGATCGCATCGCCGGCTACGGCGACCTGATGGTCGGCTACGCCGATCGGATGCGCCGGGCGTGGACGCGACGGCGCCACGCTCGACATCGCCCGCGAGATGAACCGCCTCACCCTCTCGATCGTCGGCAAGACGCTGTTCGACGTCGACGTCGAGTCGCAGGCCGCCGCGGTCGGCGAGGCGCTCACCGCGGTGATGGAATCGTTCTGGATGATGATGCTGCCGTTCGCCGACGTGCTCGAGCGGCTGCCGGTGCCGAAGCTGCGCCGCGCCCGCATGGCGCGGGCGCGGCTCGACGCGATCATCTATCGCATGATCGCCGACCGCCGGGCCAGCGGCCGCGATCACGGCGACCTGCTCTCGATGCTGCTGACCGCGCAGGACGAGGACGAGGGCGGCGGCGATGACCGACCAGCAGGTCCGCGACGAGGCGATGACGATCTTCCTCGCCGGCCACGAGACGACCGCCAATGCGCTGACCTGGACCTGGTACCTGCTCAGCCAGCGCGCCCGACGTCGAGGCGACGCTGCACGCCGAGGTCGACCGGGTGCTGCAGGGACGGCTGCCGACGCATCGAGCGATCTCGCGTCGCTGTCGTACGTCGAGCGCGTCGTCACCGAGTCGATGCGGCTGTATCCGCCGGCCTGGATCATCGGCCGCCGCGCGATCGACGAGTACCAGCTGGGCGAGTACGTGGCGCCGCCGCGCTCGATCCTGGTGATGAGCCCGTACATCATGCAGCGCGATCCGCGCTTCTACGCGGACCCGGAGCGGTTCGATCCCGGATCGGTGGACGCCGGAGTTCCGCGCGGCGCTGCCCAAGTTCGCCTACTTTCCGTTCGGCGGCGGCCCGCGCCAGTGCATCGGCGAGTCGTTCGCCTGGATGGAGCTGATCCTCCTGGTCGCGACCATCGCGCAGCAGTACCGGCTGCGTCTCGTGCCGGGCCATCCGGTCGTGCCGCAGCCGCTCATCACCCTCCGCGCCAGGCACGGGATGCGGATGACGGTCGAACAGCGATGACGGTGAGGGTTCGACGTGTGCTCGAGACGGCGCTCGACTGCGACGACCTGGCGCGCAGCGCCGCGTTCTACACCTCGCTGCTCGGCGTCTCGCCGATGGTGCAGATCGAGCGGATGGTGGCGATCGACGCCGGCGAAGGCACCGTGCTGCTGCTGTTCCAGAAAGGCGCCGCTTCGTCGGTCGTGCTGCCGGGCGGGCTGGTGCCGGCGCACGAGTCCGGCGGCCCGGGACATTTTGCGTTCGCGATCGACGCGGCCGACCTTCCGTCCTGGGAGGCGCGGCTCGGCGGATTGGGGATTGCCATCGAGAGCCGGGTCACCTGGGAGCGCGGCGGTACCAGCCTCTATTTCCGCGATCCGGACCAGCGCCTTGTGGAGTTGGTCACCCCGGGTCTCTGGCCGTCGGTCACTGAGCATGCAGCACGTGTGGGCGCTCGCGATCGTGACCGCAATTGCGGCGGCCGGCGTCGGCTGCGACCGGCTCACCACCGATGCGGCGAGCCGTGTCGTCTCCGCCGTGCGCGACGGCGCCGCGCGGCTGCAGCGATCGCAGAGCGACACGCTGGTGCTCAGCGTCGCGTGGCGATCGTGGCCCGGCGGCTGTCCCGACGGCTATCGCGTCGAATGGCGCGCCGACACCGATCGGCTGCCGGGTCTGGGCGTGATCTGCACCGACCGGCACGCGCGGCTACGCCACCATCGACTACCGCGCGTTCGTCAAGGTTCCCAGGGCGCTGGCAGTGACCAAGACGAAAGGCGAGCCGGCGACGATCGCGCTGCGCAAGCGGCCGGACGGCATCGCATCGAAGTGACCGCGCTCGAGTAGCAGGCTCGCCTATAATCGCCCGATGAAGCACATCGTCATCACCGGCGCCAGCGGCGGCATCGGCGCAACGCTGGCGGCGCAGCTCGGCGCCGCCGGCCATCGCGTCGCGCTGGCCGCCCGGCGCGAGCCCGAGCTGCGGGAGGCCGCCGCCCGCGCCGGCCACGGCGCGATCGCGATCCCGGCCGACGTCACCAACCGCGTCGACGTCGAGCGCCTGCGCGACCGCGCCATCGAGGCGTTCGGCCACGTCGACGTCTGGGTCAACAACGCCGGTCGCGGCATCAACCGAGCCGGTGCTCGAGCTCACCGACGAGGAGCTCGACCTGATGATGACCGTGAACGTGAAGTCGGCGCTCTACGGCATGCAGGCGATTGCGCCGCACTTCATCGCCCGCGGCAGCGGCCAGATCGTCAACGTGTCGTCGATGCTCAGCCGGGTGCCGTTCGCGACGTTCCGTTCGGCCTACAACGCGGCCAAGGCGGCGCTCAACGCGCTGACCGCCAACGCGCGCGTCGATCTGGCGCGGGAGCATCCCGGCATCCAGGTCACGCTGGTGATGCCCGGGCTGGTGCGGACCGACTTTCAGCGCAACGCGCTCGGCGGATCGCCGCCGATGCCGGCGATCGCCGAGCGCGCAGTCGGTCGAGGATGCGGCCGCGGCGATCGCCGCAGCGATCGAGCAGCCGGTCGCCGAGATCTACACCAACCCGCGCCACGCCGCGATCGTGCAGAGCTACTTTCAGGATGTCGGCGCCTTCGAACGACAGGCCGCCGCCGCGAGAGGATGACGCCGATGTTCGAGCTGACGCAGCGTGGTCCGGTTGCCGTGCTCCGGATGACCCACGGCAAGGCCAACGCGATGGACCTCGAGTTCTGCCGGGCGCTGTCGATGCAGGTGCGTGCCTGCGAGCAATCGGATGCCGCCGCGCTGGTGTTCACCGGCCAGGGCAAGATCTTCTCCGCGGGCGTCGATCTGCCGCAGGCTGGTGGACGGCGGCTCCGCCTACGCCCGCGAATTCCTCCCGGCGATGAACCATGCCTTCGAAGCGCTGTTCGCGTTTCCGAAGCCGCTGGTGGTCGCGGTCAACGGCCATGCCATCGCCGGCGGCTGCGTGATGGCGGGCTGTGCCGATTACCGCCTCATGGCGCGCGAGCCGGGGCGCATCGGCATTCCCGAGCTGCTCGTCGGCGTGCCGTTTCCAGTGGTGCCGCTCGAGATCGTCCGCTTCGCCACGCCGCCGCAGCACCTGCAGGCGCTGATCTATCGCGGCCTGACGCCGAATGCGGACGAGGCGCTGGGGTTCGGCCTGGTCGACGCCGTCACCGACGCCGATCGGCTGGTCGATGACGCCGTCGCCGTCGCCGAAGGCCTCGCCGCGGTGCCGTATCGAGGCGTTTCACCTGACCAAGCGGCTGCTGCGCGAGCCGGCGCTGCGCCGGATGCGCGAAGGCGCCGGGATTGACGCGATCGTTCAGGAGGCGTGGGCGGGGGACACCGTCCAGGACGCGGTGCGCGAGTACGTAGCGCGGACCTTGAAACGGTAAGGGTCCGGCTAAAGCCGGACGCTTAACGGACCGCCGAGGCGCACAGCGGCACGGCCGCGAGCTTGAAGGTGGTGCCGTCCGCGTACTGCGCCAGCGTCTCGAACACTCGCGCCTTGAGCTGCGCCACCTTGTCGGCGCTGAGCGACGCGATCGCCGAGCGCAGCGGGGCGGCCAGGTCGGTCTGGATCTGCCAGTACTCCTCGAGCGATGAATAGACCAGCGTGATCGGCCGCGGCTCAACGGCGACACCGGAGAACCCGCCAGCTTCCAGCACCCGTTGCAGCTCACCCGGAGGGGCCAGCCGGAACACCCCGGGCGCCGCCGGATCGGGCGGCGGCAGCGGCACGAATTCCCCGAGCACGCCGGTGAGCGCGGTGAAGAACGGGTTCTTCGCCGGCAGGTCCCAGACCGCGGTCGCAAAGCGCGCGCCCGGCTTGAGCACGCGCCTGATCTCCGACACGGCCTTCACCGTATCGGGGCAGAACATCAACCCGAAGCGGCAGGTCGCGGCGTCGAACGACGCATCGGGGAACGTCAGCGCCTGCATGTCCATCTCGCGCGCGTCGAGGTTGTCGAGGCCCAGCTTCTCCGCCTTGCGTTTGGTGACGGCCACCATGTCGGCCGACAGATCGGTGGCGATCACACGGCCGCCGGGTCTGACGCGTTCGGCCGCGGTCGACGAGGGCTGGCCGGATCCGCACGCCAGATCCAGCACCGTCTGGCCCGGCGCCATGCCCGCGGCATCGCACAACCATCCGGCCAGGTTCCCGCTGTTGCGATCGAACCAATCGCCCCACCGCTCCCAACCCAGGGCGGCGGCGCTCCACTGCGCCCGCTGTTGACCGGTGATTTCGTCGGCTGTCGGCATGGGCACACGCTATCCCAGGTGCGCCGTTCGCGCAATCCGATCGACAATGGGCGGCGCTACCCACGACCACGCGCGCGTTACTCACGGAGGAGCCAGCAGATGAATCAGTCGGAACCGGCCGTCAACCCCGAACGCATCCTGCAGACAGGAATGGCGTTCTGGGCGTCGAAAACATTGTTGAGCGCGGTGGAGCTCGGGTTGTTCACCCGGCTCGCGGAGAAGCCGGCCACGGCGGCCGATCTACGCGCCGCGCTCGGGCTGCACCCACGCGCCGCCCTCGACTTCTTCGACGCACTGGTCGCGCTCGGATTCCTGCAGCGCGCCGGCGACGTCTACTCGAATACGCCCGAGACCAGCCTCTTCCTCGACAAGCGCAAGCCGTCGTATGTCGGCGGCATCCTCGAGATGGCCAACACGCGCCTGTTCGGCTTCTGGAACCAGCTCACGGACGGGCTGCGGAGCGGCGAGCCGCAGAACGAGACCAAGGGCGGCGGTCCGTCACCGTTCGCGACGCTCTACGCCGATCCTGCGCGATTGCGTTCGTTCCTCGCCGCGATGTCGGGCATCAGCCATGGCGCGAACATGACGATTGCCAGACAGTTTCCCTGGCGGCAGTACAAGACGTTCGTCGACGCCGGCACGGCGCAGGGCGATCTGGCCGTCCAGGTCGCCGCCGCCAACCCGCATCTGACCGGCACCGGCCTCGATCTGCCGGTGGTGCAGCCGATCTTCGAGGAGTACGCCGCGGCCAACGGCGTCGGCGATCGCGTCAGGTTTGCCGCGGTCGACTTCTTCACCAATCCGCTGCCGAAGGCCGACGTCGTGATGATGGGTCACATCCTCCACGATTGGGATGCCGAGCAGAAGAAGCAACTGGTGCGCAAGGCTTACGAGGCGCTGCCGCCCGGCGGCGCGTTCATCGCCTACGACGCGATCATCGACGATGACCGGCGGCAGAACGCGTTCGGGCTGCTGATGAGCCTGAACATGCTGATCGAGACGCCTGGCGGGTACGACTACACCGGCGCCGACTGCATCGGCTGGATGAAAGAGGCGGGCTTCAAGGACGCGCGGGTCGAGCACCTGGTCGGCCCGGATTCGATGGTGATCGGCATCAAGTAAATCGCTGGGTCCAGGCCTGCAGCTCCATCAGGTAGGCCGCGACGAACTGGCGCGTCGGCTCGTGCGTGAGCGAGCCGGACGCGTCGAATTTCTCTTTCGCCTGTCCGACCACGACGCCCGGGTGCGGCACCACGAAGGTGAGCGTCGACATCAGGACGAGCTTGAGCTGCTGCTGCGCCCGCGCGCCCCCGATCGCGCCGGTCGAGGCGCTCATGATCCCGGCCGGCTTGCCCTTCATCGGCGAGTTGTTGCCGGGCCGCGACGCCCAGTCGATCGCGTTCTGCAGCACCCCGGGCACGCTGTGGTTGTACTCGGGCGTCACGAACAGCATCGCGTCGGCCGCCGCGACCGCCGCCTTCAGCCGGGCCACCTCGGCGGGGCGGCGATCGTCGACGTCGAGGTCGGCGTTGTACAGTGGGATGGCGTCGAGATCGAACGGCTCGATCGACATCGCGTCGGGCGCGAGCTCGAGCGCGGCGCGCAGCAGCCCTCGGTTGTATGATGCGCGTCGAAGACTGCCCGCGATTCCCAGTACCCTTCATATGTCCATTCTAGGTCTTCATCACGTCACCGCCACCGTCGACGAGGCGCAGGACGATCTGGACTTCTGCCTCGGCGGCCTGGGACTGCGCCTCGTCAAGAAGACCGTCAACTTCGACAATCACCACGTCTACCATTTCTACTACGGCGACCAGCATGGTACGCCCGGCACGCTCTGGACCACCTTTCCTTACCAGGGACGCGGCGTGCCGGTCGGGCACAAGGGCGCCGGCCAGGTGACGGTGACGTCGTTCTCGGTGCCGAACGGATCGCTCGATGTCTGGCGGCAGCGCCTTGGCGCGCATGCGATCGCGGTCACCGATCTGCCGGCGCGTTTTGGCGATCCGGTGATCCGCTTCGCCGATCGATCGGGGATCACCTTCGAGCTGATCGCCAGCGATCACGACGCGCGCGCGCCGTGGGTCGCCCGCGATTTCGACGCCGCCGACGCGATCCGCGGCCTGCACAGCGTCACCCTGGTGGTTCGCGACGCCGCCAGGACGGTGGATCTGATGACGCGGCTGCTCGACTACACCGTGGTCGGCGAGATGGACAGCCGCATCAGGCTGGCGGTCAATGGCGGCGGCCCGGGCAAGACCATCGACGTCGCGCACCACCCCGACGCGGAGCCGGCCGTAAACGGGCTCGGCACGGTGCATCACGTGGCAATGGCGGTGGGCAGTGCCGAGGAGCAGCTGCGGCTGCGCGGCGAGCTGCTGCAGTACGGCTGCAAGGTGACGGAGGTTCGCGATCGCTGCTACTTCCAGTCGATTTATTTTCGCGAGCCTGGCGGAGTGCTGTTCGAGGTCGCCACGGTGCAACCGGGGTTCGCGACCGACGAGGCGCCGGCGTCGCTCGGACGCGACTTGAAGCTGCCGCCCTGGGAAGAGCCGCACCGCGCCGAGATCGAGCGCGGGCTCGCGCCCGTGAGGTACTGATGGACGCCGGCACGTCCTCGGCATGGCCGTCGATATGGTTGTTGAAGCGTGACCCAGGCATAACGCCGGTCGTGGTCGATGCGTCCGGCCTGGACGAGGATTCGACGTTCGCCCGGATCCGCTGTCCGCATTGCGCCTGGCAGCCCGCGGCGTCGAGCACGTGGGCGTGCGAGGGACCGGACGGATCGGATCCGGGGTTCGGCGGCTGCGGCACCGTGTGGAACACCTTCACCACCCGCGGCCGTTGCCCGGGCTGCCATCATCGGTGGCGGTGGACCGTTTGCCTGCAGTGCGGCGATTGGGGGCTGCACGAGGATTGGTATCAGCCGCAGGCGGCAGCCTGACGACCGGAGACGACATGAAACACTTTGCGCTCATCTACGACATGGTCGAGAACTTCGTCGAGCGGCGGAAGCCGTACCGTGAGGCGCACCTCCAGCACATCGACGATGCGCACGCCCGCGGGTTGATCGTGATGGCCGGTCCGCTCGGCGATCCGCCGGACGGCGGGCTGCTGATCTTTCGCACCGACTCGCCGGCGGCGGTCGAGGCGTGGGTCCGCGCCGATCCGTACCTCACCAACGGCATCGTCGTTGGCTGGAAGGTGCGGCCATGGAACCTGGTGATCGGCGCCGGGCCGGCGTGATGATCGAATGATGCGGTCGATCGCCCTCGCGGCAGCGGTAGTGTTGGCCTTGCAAGCCGGTGCGCCCGCACCCGAGCGCGCGATGGTGGCGTACATCGACGCGCACAACGCCGAGGCGCTGGCGCTGCTCGAACGGGTCGTCAACATCAACAGCGGCACCCAGAACTTCGCCGGGGTGCGCGCGGTGGGCGCCATCTTTCTCGCCGCGCTCGAGCGGCTCGGCTTCACGGCGCGCTGGGTCGACGGCGCGCCCTTTCAACGCGCCGGACACCTCGTCGCCGAGCATCGTGGCCCGGGTCCCAGGATCCTCCTCGTCGGCCATCTCGACACGGTGTTCGAGCGCGACAGCCCGTTTCAGACGTTCCGCCGAATCGACGAGAAAACGGCCGCGGGACCGGGGATCATCGACATGAAGGGCGGCGACGTCGTCATCCTGCAGGCGCTGGCGGCGCTCGACGCGGCCGGGGCGCTCAAGGAGATGAACGTCACGGTGGTCATGACCGGCGACGAGGAGGACGGCGGCCGTCCCCTCGCGAAATCGCGCGAAGCGCTGGTGGCGGCGGCGGACGGGGCCGAGGTCGCGATCGGCTTCGAGGATGGTCCCGGCGATCCGCGCTACGCCGTCACCGCGCGGCGCGGCACCGTGGACTGGCAGCTGCGCGTCAAGGGGACGCCGGCGCACTCATCCCAGATCTTCCGCGATGAGTTCGGCCATGGCGCGATCTTCGAGGCCGCGCGGATGCTGAATGCGTTCCGCGAGAAGATGGCGGGGGAGGAACACCTCACCTTCAACCCCGGCGTGATGCTCGGCGGCACCGCGGTGGATTTCGATCCGGCCCAGGCGCGGGGCACGGCCTTCGGCAAGACCAACGTCATCGCCGAGCAGACGGTGGTCTCCGGTGATCTGCGCACGCTGTCGCCGGCCCAGCTCGATCGCGCGATCAAGACGATGCAGGCCGTGGCGGCGTCGCCGTCGCCGCGGACGCAGGCCTCGCTGACCTTCGGTGAAGGATATCCGCCGCTGGCGCCGACCGACGGCAACGCGCGGCTGCTCGCGATCTACGACCGCGCGAGCCGCGATCTCGGCTTCGGGCCAGTGGTCGCGGTCAACCCGGACAAGGCCGGCGCCGCGGACGTGTCGTTCATCGCCTCCGAGGCCAGGATGATTCTCGACGGCGTCGGTCTGATGGGGCACGACGACCACACGCCTGGAGAGACCGCCGATCTCAGCACGCTGCCGTCGCAAACCAAGCGCGCCGCGATCACGCTCTATCGTCTGAGCCAACGATCAAGGTGAAACCATCGAGGCCGCGGCGACAGTCACCACGAAACACACGACACACGAAATGGACGAACACTCGACAGTCGAACAGCGAACTCGTGCGATACGGATCGCGTTTGCGACTGTCGTGGCGGCGCTCATCGCCATCGCCTGGCTGATGTCGCGACAGCCGGCGTGTGAGCCGGGCGGTCCCGCGGTCAAAGGAGAAGTAAGACGCGACTCCAGCGGGAAGCTGCAGTACTTCGACGGACGGTGCTGGACGGCCAGGCCGACGCCGCCAGCCGACCAGCCGTTCTAGGCGCGATCTCCGATGGTCGCGTCGTGAGGTTTGTATAGGCCGCTACGGCGGGACGGCATCTCCCTCCGCGAGCCTTTCGTCAGCCCGAAAAAACAGCGCTGCACTTTGACCCTGTCGCGTGGTCGCGGCGGTCCTACTGGTTTCGAACATTCCATTTACCAACGATCGGCAGCCGGGTTTGCCGGCCGCCGGTGTGACCTTCGCTCAGACCGCCGCGAAGTGCCTCGCTGCGCGCCGTTTTTCGTGAACCTGACGGGCTGACTCAACTGCTCGCTGCGCGAGACGCCCGTCCCGCCGCATACGCGATCGCTTGTGCGGCGGACCTCTATGACGCCGGGATCTTGGATATCGCGTCCGTCAACGGACCGTCGAGCTCTTCGTAGACCCTGTGCAGGTACCAGTCGACGAGCTGTGACTTGAACGCGTTGTTCAGCGGTGGCCGGTCTCCAGTGATTGTCACCATCAGGTCGTGGAGGCCGGGGAAGATCGCTTCCTTCGCCTGATCAGGATCCAGCCCTTTCGCCTTGGCCGCCTTGCCCTCCCGCAGCAGCACCCGAAACACCTCCATCGTCGCGTGCAGCAGCGTCTTGTCGTGCAGCGGCGCGCCGTGGCCGGTCACGATGGTGGTGGCGTCGAGCGCGTCGACTTTTTCGAGCACGCGCAGCCACTCGGTCGGGAAGCCGCTGAGCGCGAAGGTGATCGGGTTCACGATCAGGTCGCCGAGCAGCAGGATCTTTTCCTTGGGGAGATACACGAATGTGTCTCCTGGCGTGACGCCGCGCCCGTAGTTCAGCACCTCGACGTGGCGTTCGCCGAGCTCGAACGCCAGCCGATCGTTGAAGGTCACGTTGGGGAACACGAGGTGGACGTTCTTCTTCTGCTCGTAGAACGCCTTGTCGGCCGCGAGCAGCGGCGCGAGCTCCGGCTTCTCGGCGGCGCGCTTCTCGACGCTCTGGAGGTAGGCGGGGAGCTGCTGCTCGAGGAACGGCTTGTTGAACTCCAGCGCCGGCCCGATCATCGCCTGCCGGTTCTTCTCGTGCGAGACGATGCGGACCTCGGGGAACGCCTGCTGGTAGGTCTCGGTGCCATACCAGTGATCCCAGTGCCAGTGTGAGTTGACGATCCACTTCACCGGTTGATCGGAGACCTTCCTGATTTCGGCGAGCACCGCCGCGGACGCTGACGGCGTGCCATTGGTGTCGAACACCAGAACGCCGTCGCGCGAGGTGACCGCGATCGAGTTGCCGTCGAGCCCCACGTCGCCGTAGCCTGGCGTCGCGAACAGAAAGATGCCGGGCGCGAGCTCGGTCCTGGTCGGCGTCACCGGCGCCGGGGTCTGGCCAGCGGCGGCGAGCGGTAGCACGCAGAGCGCCAGCACGATCGCGGATGCTCTCGGTCGTTTCACGCGAGTCTCCTCAAGGGGAAACGATACTCGCAAGAACGTGTTCGAGTGCGGCACGCAAAGTGTCCGGAAACGAAAAAGCGGGCGCCCCTCGAAAGGAACGCCCGCCTCACGAACTCTGAATTCCGAATTTAGAATTCCGAATTCACTACCACTTCACGTCTACACCGATGCGGATGATCCGTCCCTGCAGCACGGTCGAGGGCTGCAGATACGTGGCGGCGTTGTACTGCGACGATGCGACCGCCGTGTAGTCGTCCGAGTTCAGGGCGTTGAAGATGTCCAGCTTCGGCGTGACGCCGAAGTGGTCGACCTTGAAGGTCTTGCTCGCGGCGAAGTCCACCTGGTTGATGCGCGGCGTGAACTCGGTGCCCGGAGCGATCATGCCCAGGTTGACGGACGCGGCGGTCAGCCCCGGAATCATCAACGCGCCCGGCGTGCACGGCCCCTTGCAGTTGGCCGGGTAGGTGGTGGTGCGCGAGATCAGGTAGTTGGAACCGACGCCATTGGGAGTGGTGAAGCCGGTGCCGGCGGTGAAGACGCCGTACTGGACCGGAAGGGTGCCGATCGGCGTGCCGGCAAGGAACTGCAATGCCGTGCTCACGGTGATGCCGTACCAAGGCAGCGGGAAGGTGCCGGCCAGCTTGCCCTGGGTGATCCAGGGGATGTTGTTCTTCGAGCCGTCGCAGAACGTCAGCAGGTTGGGATCGTTGACTGCCGCGCTGCAGCTGTTCGAGACCGTCTTCTCCGTCGAGGTGCCGCCGAAGATCCGCAGGCCGTGCGGCAGCCGCGCGTTGACGTTGAGTTCGATCCCGTTGTACGACCGCGTCAGGTTGGAATCGTTGCTGTCGACGTTGTTCACCGCCGCGCTCTTGGCGGCGCTGACGTTGTAGTAGGGCACGACGCTGCCATCGATCGGGCTGGCGACGTTGATCAGGGTGTAGTCGGCGGCGGTGCGGGCGACGTTGTTCCGCTCGATCAGGTTCTTGAAGTCGCTGTGGAACCACTCCGCGGTAACCGACGTGCCCGCCAGCAGCTCGTGCGAGATGCCGGCGTTGTACATCAGCTGATAGGGCCGCTTCAGATCCGGCGCGAAGGTCGAGAGCGAGCGGACGCCGAAGTTCGACGGCAGGGAGCTGAAGTCGATTTCGCAGCCCGGAGTCCGATAGACGCAGCCGCGGTTGCCCTGGGCGACGTCGTCGCTGTTGAGATCGGTCCACGCCAGGCTCTGGGTGATCAGCGCGGTCGGGTTGTAGATCTGGGCGAAGCCGGTGGTGGCGCCGGTCATGTACTTGTTGAACCCGGCCCGGAGTGCGGTCTTGCCGTTGCCGAACACGTCATAGACGACCGAGGTGCGCGGCGAGAAATCCTTCCACACCGGCAGCGGGATGTCGTTGTAGGCGACCGAGTTCTCGAACCGTCCGGTCTGCGCCGGCTCGCCGA
Source organism: uncultured Acidobacteriota bacterium (assembly GCA_963794705.1). Lineage (GTDB taxonomy): Bacteria > Acidobacteriota > Vicinamibacteria > Vicinamibacterales > CAVVIG01 > CAVQFC01. The sequence continues at coordinate 191,488 of CAWCFI010000013.1, read as the reverse complement.
GCACGCGCTGCTTGAGCACGTCGTAGCGCAGCCCGACGTTGACCGTCAGCTTGTTGAGCCGCCACGCATCCTGCGCATACAGCCCGAAGTTGGCATCGAGATACTCGCCGGTCTGCAGCGGGGTGTTGAGCACCGTCACCGACAGCGGCGCGCCGTTGTTGTAGACCTGGTAGAGATCGGCGTTGGCCGTATTCCAGCGATAGTACGGACCCCACTGATCGACGAAGCCGACCTTGACGTTGTGCGAACCCGTTACGTACGAGATCGCGGCTGACGCGTTGTACTTGTCGGGATAGTTGCCCAGCTGGGCGCTCGACGCGTTCCACAGCAGGCCGGTGCTGTTGTCGCTCTTGCGCGCGCCGGCGAGCCAGGCCGCGCTGCCGTAGGTCTGGCCGATGCCGGGCTGATACACGTTGTCGTAGCGTTCGCGGTTGAACGAGAAGCCGGTCTCGAGCAGCAGCTTGGAGGACACCGTCGACGTCCACTTGGCCGAGCCGGTCGCGAAGGTCGGCGTGTGCCACAGCACCGACGCGGTGTTGGTGTCGGTCAGGCTGCCCATCGCGTGGCCGCGCAGGCGCAATGCGCGGTCCATATAGGCTGCGAACTTGTTGCGCGGCGATACCTGCCAGGTCACCCGGATCACCGGGTTGTCCATCTTCTCGTCGGAGACGCCCTGCTCGCATGCGTCGGGCGCCGCCAGGCACGACTTGAACGAGGCCGGAATCTGCGCGTTGGTCGGCACGACGAAAGTGTTGGCGATGGGCTTGTCGTAGTGCGCGCGGCGGAACGCGCCGAAGAACCACAGCTTGTCCTTCATGATCGGGCCGCCTTCTTCGATGTTGAACTCGTAGAAGTTGGAGATCTTGTCGACCGCGCTGACGCCGAGCGCCTTGAGCTCCGGCGTGAGGTTGTCGCCCTGCCAGCTCGAGGGCGACTTGGCGTACTTCATGGCGCCGGCGAAGCGGTTGCCGCCGTCCTTGGGCACCAGGTTCATGGTGATGCCGCCGGTGATGGTCTCGGCGGTGCCACCGGCGGTCTGATAGACCGCCTCCTGGATCATCGACTCGTTGTGGTACGCCATCACCGCGCCGTCGGCCATGTTGCCGTTGGTGAGCAGGCCGTCGACGGTGACGATCGCGCCAGAGGCGCCGACGCCGTGCACCGCGAAGTAGGCCTGCTGCATCGCGCGCGAGCCGCCGACGTCGGGCGACGACAGCGTGACGCCGACGACCAGCTGACCGAGACCCTGGATGGTCTTGCCGGTCGGCACCGCATCGAGCACATCGCGCGACAGCACCTGCGTCTTCTGGTTGCTCTGGACATCCACCACCGGCGATGAGCCGGATACCGTCACCGACTCTTCGAGGGCGCCGACCTTCATGTCAGCGTTGACCGTGGCGGTGAAGTTCGAGGGCAGCTCGAGCGCTTCACGCTTGAACGTGTTGAAGCCCTGCAGCGAGAAGGTGATGGTGTAGACACCGGGACGGAGGTCGACGATCGTGTACTTGCCTTCACCGTCGGTCGAAACCGACTTGGTTTTCTCGATCAACACGTCGCTGGCGACTTCAACGGTGACCCCGGGCAGCACGGCGCCCGACGTGTCCTTGACGGTGCCGCCGATCGCGCTCTGCGCGCGCGCGGCGGCCGGCAGTGCCAGCACGCAAACGAGCGCGATGAATGACCAACGAAGCAACCTGCCTGCCTGCATGTGAAGACTCCTTGTCGAACGACCCTGTGACTACGAGAAAAGAACCGACGCAATTGTAGAGAGTCGTGCGCCAAAAATGTACGGGAAAACGGGGCGGACAGGGTCCGCCCGGCAGGAAAAACGTCTGACCTACGGAAGTTTGAATGCCACCAGCTCGCCGGTGTACGACGCGCCGCTGATTGCAACCAGGATGTATTGTTTGCCGTTGTAAAAGTATGTCATTGGCGAGCCGGTCTGCGGCGCTGGCATGTAAACCGCCCCGGCGTCCTGTCCCGTCGCCTTGTCGTAGGCCCGCAGCATCGCGCCGCGCTGCCCGTTGGCCGTCGTCACGAAGCCGCCTTCGCCGGCGACCACCAGGTTCTTGGTGACGAGCACGCCGATGCGCCCCGGACGTCCGGTGCGCGGAATCTCGATACCCTTGAGCGCCGGGTGATTCTTGATGTTGTCCGGGGTATCGCCGTGCGCGATCTGCCAGCTGATGTCGCCCTTGTTCAGATCGATGGCGGTAATGCGCCCGTACGGCGGCTTGATCAACGGCAATCCCTGCACCGACAGCGCGCCGCCGCCGCCACCGCCGGCTGGAGCCGCGCCGCGCCCACCCGGTGCCGCGCCTCGTCCGGCGCCCGCCGGCGCCTGACCGCGTCCGGCTTGCCCGTCAGATGGCACCGGTGCACCGGCCGGCGCGCCGGCGGCCGGGGCCGCGCCGCGCGCCTGCCCTGCGCCGGGCGAAGGGTCGTTGCGCGCCGGGCCGGAGCTTTCCGTCTGCGTCTGCACCGGCGGCGCGTTCGCGCGCGCGACGCCGAGCACGTAGCCGAAGTCCGACTTGGTGGGATCGGGCTGCACGAGGCCCAGCGCCGACGGCGCCGTCACCGAGTAGACGTACAGCTTGTTCGTTTCGGGATCGAGCGCGCCGCCCTGCCAGTTGGCGCCGCCGGTCACCGACGGCATGATCAGCGTGCCGAGCGGTCCTTCGACCTTGCTCACCACCGGCGGCGTGAAGATCGGTCCGATCTTGTAGCGCGACAGCAGCTTCAGCCCTTCCGCGTGCAGCTCCGGCGTGAAGTCGATCACATCGTCGGGCGACACGCCCTGGCGATCGAATGGCGGTGGCTTGGTCACGAACGGCTGCGTCGGCGAATACCATTCGCCGGGCACATCGCCTTTCTCCACCGGGCGCTCTTCGATCGGCCAGACCGGCTGGCCGTTGGTCCGATCGAGCACGTAGACCCAGCCCTGCTTGGTGATCTGCGCGATCGCCTTGATCCTCCGGCCGTCAACGGTGATGTCGGCGAGGATCGGCGCGCACGGGATGTCCATGTCCCAGATGCCGTGATGCACGGTCTGGTAGTGCCACTTGCGCACGCCGGTCTTCAGATCGAGGGCCACGACGCTCTCGCCGAACAACCCGGTCCCGGGGCGGTTGCCGCCGTAGTAGTCGCCGGTCGGGAGCTCGACCGGCAGGAACACCATGCCGAGCTCTTCGTCGATGGTCATCTGCGCCCAGACGCCGGCGTTGCCGGTATAGGCCCAGGAATCCTTTTCCCACGTGTTGTTACCGAACTCGCCGGGCGCCGGAATGGTATGGAAGATCCACAGACGCTTGCCGGTGCGCGCGTCGTAGCCCCGGATGAAACCCTTCTCGTGGTTCTTGCTCTTGGGCGCGCTTCCTTCGAGGTGGGCCGCGCCGACGACGATGACGTCCTTGGCGATGATCGGCGTGGCGTGCAGGCCAATCTCACCGGTGATCGGATCGACCGGTTGATCGTCTTCCATCTTCAGATCGACGATGCCGTTCTTGCCGAAGCCCGCTGCCGGCGCACCGGTCTTGGCGTCGAGCGCGACCATCTGATAGCCGGGCGTCACGTAGACGATGCGGGCCGGCTGTCCGGCCGCGCCCGGCCAGTAGGCAAGGCCGCGGCCCGAGAGCAGCCGCGGGGCGCCTTCGCCGCGCTTGCCTTCGTTCTCGCTGTGCATCCACTTCATCTCGCCGGTGACCGCGTCGAGCGCGACCACGGCGCGACGCGTGCCGGCGGTGGTATAGACCATGCCGTCGACCATCAGCGGCGTGGCCTGGAAATTGAATTCGGGGCGTGGCCCCATCGAGTCGGTCTTGAAGCGCCAGGCGATCTCGAGCTTGTTGAAGTTGTCTTTGGAGATCTGGTCGAGCGGCGAGTACCGTCTACTCGCCAGATCGCCGCCGTAGGTCGTCCATTCGGCGCCGGCCGGCTTCGACTGGCCACGCAGGCCGGCGGTGGCTCCGGCGAGCAGCAGAATCGGCACCACGAGGCGGAGTTTTCCCTGAATCATGCGCGGCATCATATCGCGATTTGCGCCGGCGCCAACCGGCTACCTCCACCTCGGACACGTGCTGAACGCGGACTACGTGTGGGGTGAAACGCGGGCCCGGTCCGGCCGGGTGCTGCTGCGCATCGAGGATCACGATCGGCAGCGAAGCCGCCGGCAGTTCGAGGACGCGATCCTCGCAGACCTCGCCTGGCTCGGCTTCGAAGCCAACGAGCCGCTGGTCCGGCAGAGCGAGCGGCACGCGATCTACGAGGACGCGCTCGACCGGCTGCGGCAGCGGGGTCTGGTCTACGCGTGCGACTGTTCGCGCGCACAGATCGCCCACGTCACGGCAGGCCTGAAGGCCTGCACTACGACAGAAGCCGCGGGCGCGTCAGATGCAGTGCAGGCCTTCAGGCCTGCCGACCCCGAGGTCTGCTATCCGGGTACGTGCGCGGCCCGTAGTCTCGCCGAGGGACCCGGTGTCGGGCTGCGCGTGCGGCTCGAGCCATCGGTGGAGCGGTTCGTCGATCTCCGTCTCGGCCCGCAGGAGCAGCGGCCGTCCGAGCAGTGCGGCGACCTCCTCGTCCGCGATCGCGACGGCAACTGGACCTATCAGTTCGCGGCCACGGTCGACGACTTCGTCCAGGCCGTGACGCTCGTGGTCCGCGGCGTCGATCTGCTGGACTCCACCGGCCGCCAAATCCAGCTCGCGCGGCTGCTCGGCCGTTCGGATCCGCCGGCCTTTCTCCATCACCCGTTGATCATGAAGTCGCCGGCGCAGAAATTGAGCAAGTCGGACCGCGACACCGGCGTCCGCGAGTTGCGCGCCGCCGGCTGGACCCCGGCGCAGGTGATCGCGGCCGCGCGCGCTGCGGTCGTGACGTAACCACGAAACACACGAAACGAACATCGTCGACACTGCCGGTCTACGATCTCCGGCCGCTCGACGAGTATGTCGCGGGCGCCCGCGCGGCGCAGCGCTTCACCGCGATCGTCGCCGGCGCCTTTGCGGCGGTCGCGCTGATGCTGGCCGCGGTCGGCGTCTACGGGGTGATCGCCTACGCGATGACGCGGCGCCGCTACGAGTTCGGCGTGCGCCTCGCGCTCGGGGCGCAGCCGGGACAGGTGACCGCGCTGGTCCTTCGCGAAGGCGCGACGCTCGCGGTCGTCGGCCTGGTCTTGGGCCTGGCGGCCGCGGCGGCCGCGGCGCGACCGCTGCAGTCCCAGCTGTTCGCGGTCACGCCGGGCGATGCCGCCAGCTATGCCGCCGCGGCGGCGGCGATCGGAGCCGCCGCCCTGTCCGCCTGCTGGCTTCCCGCGCGTCGGGCGTCTTCGATCAGCCCGCTCGAGGCGATCCGCACCGAATAGAGAGAACGGAGGTGACGGAGGGAACGGGATCACACAGAGAAACGAAGCAACGGAGCTGACTCGCTTTTCGCGGGTCTGTCGCGCGCTGTCGTTGGCCGGTTCCGCTCGCCCTCCGTTGCTCTGTTCCTCTGTGTGATCCCGTTCCCTCCGCGCCCTCCGTTCCCGTATCATGCGGGTCATGAAGGCGCTCATCCTCGCCGCTGTCGTGCTGTCCGGCAAGCTCGATGACGTGCGCATCACCGAAGCGTCGGCCGTCCCGGCCGGCACCGGCAGCACCGATCAGGCGGAGAACTTCGTGTGCAGGTGACGCAGCTGCGGGTAGGCCAGGTAGCAAGGCACGTAGTGTCCGGCTTTAGTCGTACCAGACGATGGTTGGTGGCATCGGCACTCGTCGTCGCGTCGCTCGAGCTGGGCGCGACATCACCGGCGCTGACGCGATCCTTCGATGCGGCCGCCGACGCGTGGGAGCGCGGCGATTACAGCACCGCCCTCAGCGGCTACCTGCAGGTGGTGAGCGCCCCGGGCGGCGACGCCTTCTTCGAGCGGATCGCGCTGACGACCGGGGAACTGTTCGAGACGCGCGAGCTGACGACCGATGGCCGCGCGCCCCGGTTCAGTCCCGACAACAAGTATCTCGCCTACGAGACCGGCCTCGAGACCTCGCGCCGCACGCGAGTGGTCCGCAACGATGCGGTGCTGACGCCGGTGGCCGATCTGCCCGGCGTGTCGGCGACCTTTTCCTCGACGCTGAATCAGGTCGCGTATCTCAAGATTCCGGACAACGACGACATCCGCACCGCCGCGGACGCGATCGCGCGGGCGCCGCTGACCGCGCAGAATCGCGGTCAGCTGACGCAGGCGCTGGCCTGGCTCATCGCCAGGCACGCCGCGATCGTCGTCCGCGACTTGAACAACGGACGCGAGATGGAGCTGCCGGCGCCCGAGCTGGTGAAGACCGGGCTGGTGTTCAATGCCGATGGGCGATCGCTCTATTTTCTGGGCGCGAGGGAGTCGGAGCCGGATCGGACCGACATCTACGAGATCAGCGAGAACGCGCCGAAGCCGGTGCAGGTCGTCGACGCCGGCGGGCTGAAGAGCGCGCCGGTGATCGATCCGGCGGGCAAGGTGCTGATCTATCTCGTCCCCACGCAGAATCCGCTGCGGCGTCCGGCGCCGCCGGGAGAGGCCGGGGCGGAGCGCGGCGGTGCTGCGGGCGGACGCGGCGGTCCGGGCGGTCCTCCGCCTACCTTCGCGATCGTCGACATCGCGACGCGCAAGCTGGCGACGGTCGTCGGTGCCGCGCCGTCACTGTCGGCGGACGGTAAAACCCTGACCTACATCGCGCGCGCCGGGTCCGAGTTCAGCCTGATGGTCGGGCCGACATCCGGCACGCAGATCCCGGTGAAGCGCACCAGCCAGCGCCTCGACGCGCCGGCGTTGTCGCCCGATGGCAGTCGTGTCGCGTATCAGATGATGCCGCACGACGACTGGGAGATTTTCGTCGCGGATCGCGACGGCGAGAACGAGCGCCAGATCACGCACGAGATCCAGCACGATCTGCTGCCGCGCTTCATCGGCCCCGACCGCCTGCTCGCGGTGATGGGCGAGCCCCGCCACCGCCGTTCCTACCTTTACGATCTCGGGGTCAGATCAACATCTGACCCTCATCTGACCCCGATGTGGCTTTCCAGCCGCACTCGGCTGTTTCACAACAACACGGTGCGGACGATTGCGCCGGAATATCAGTGGGCGGTCAGCCCGGACGGTACGAAGATTCTGATCGGCGCGGAGCGGGATGGCAATACGGTGTCACCGGAGCGCGGGGTGTACCTGGTGAACTTGCAGAAACGGATCACCAAGGCTGATCTGATATCGCGTTTACGGACCGAGTTGAAATCGGAGCTTGCGCTGAAGGCAGCCGGCACACGGATGTTCCAGCCGATTGCCGCCGACGTCCGGCAGGTGCTCGCCCGCGAGTCGGCGTCGCGGATCTTCGACTACGAGAAGACGCTCTTCGACTTCGACTCGAAGACACATTTCGAAGCCAGGCAATCGCCAGGCGTCGGAGTTCCTGTTCGACACCTACAAGTCGTTCGGCTACCAGCCGGAGTATCAATGGCTCGACCCTTCGCCGCGCGCCGCGCTCGACGGCAGGACCGCCAACGTGATCGCGACGCTGCGCGGCACGGTCGACCCCGATCTCGTCTACGTCGTCAGCAGCCATTTCGATTCCGTCGAGGCCGGACCCGGCGCGGATGACGATGCCTCCGGGACCGCGGCGCTGCTCGAAGCGGCGCGCGTCCTCGCGAACCATCCGCTGCCGGCGACGGTGATCTTCGCCTCCTTCACGGGCGAAGAAGGCAGGCCTGCTCGGCAGCCGCGAGTTCGTGCGCCGGGCCGTCGCGGCCAAGGTGCACGTGGCCGGCGCGCTGAACAACGACATGGTCGGCTGGACCAACGACGCGCCGGCTCGACAACACCATCCGCTATTCGAATCCCGGCATCCGCGACATCCAGCACGGCGCGGCGATGCTGTTCACCCACCTCATCACCTACGACGCGCTCTACTTCAAGGGGACCGACGCGGCGTCCCTCTACGATGCCTACGGCGACGTGATCGGCGGAATCGGGTCGTATCCGGTGCTGGGCAGTCCGCACTACCATCAGCCGAGCGACCGGCTGGAGTTCGAGAACCACCAGCTCATCCTCGAAACGAGCAAGACCACCGTGGCGACCGTGATGCTGCTGGCATCGAGCCCCTCGCGGCTGACGAACCTGAAGGTGGACAGCTACACTGGCACCGCCGCCTCGCTGTCCTGGACGCCGAGCCCGGAACACGGGATCGCGTCCTACGTCGTGGCGTATGGGCCGCCGGCCGATCCGCTGCGGCATCGCGTCACCGTGACCGAGGCGCAGGCGATGCTGCCGCAGGTCGCCGCGGGCACCATGGTGTCCGTGAAGGCCGTGAACGCGCGCGGCCTGGAAGGATGGGATTGGGCGACCACGACGGTGGGCGGGCCACACGCAACGAGGATTACGCAATGAGCATGAAGCGGATGATGAACGTTTCGGTCGCGGCCGCGGGTGCTGCGTTGACTGCTGTCGCTGGCTGGCGGAGCTGCCGGCCCCACCTGCGACCCCGACAACGGCGGCTTGAAGCTGCCGCCGGGATTCTGCGCGGCGGTGGTCGCCGAGAACGTCGGCCCGGCGCGGCATCTCGCGGTCGCGGCGAACGGCGATCTCTACGTCTCGACGCGCAACGGCGGCCGCGGCGCCACCGGCGGCGTCGTCGCGCTGCACGACAACGACGGCGACGGCAAGATGGACTCCCGCGAGCACTTCGGCGCCGATGGCGCGACCGGCGTCGCGCTGCACAACGGCTACGTCTACATGGCGACGACCAACTCGGTCATCCGCTACAAGCTGGGCGCCGGGGAGCTGGCGCCCGATGCGCCGGCGGAAGTGATCGTCGAGGGGCTGACCGATCGCCGTCAGCACGCCGACAAGGGCATCGCCTTCGACGGCAAGGGCGGCTTCTATGTGAACATCGGCGCGCCGTCCAACGCGTGTCAGGTGCCGGATCGTCAGCCGAAGGTCGCCGGCCAGGATCCGTGTCAGCTGCTCGAGATCGCCGGCGGCATCTGGCGCTTCGACGAGAACAAGCACGGACAAAAGCAGGCGGACGGCAAGCGCTACGCGACCGGCATGCGGCAGATGCCCGGCCTGACCTGGTACGACAACTCGCTGTGGGTGATGATGCACAACCGTGACGGGCTCGATACGCTGTGGCCCGGGCAGTTCACCGCCGAGCAGAACGCGGAATGGCCGGCGGAGTATCTGTTGAAAGTCGGCGACGGCTCGAACTTCGGCTGGCCCGTACTGCTTCTATAACAATCGCCGAAGGCCATCTCGTCACCAACCCGGAGTACGGCGGCGACGGCAAGAAGACCGATCGCTGCGCGCCGTTCACGCCGCCGGCGGTCGCCTTCCCGGCACACTGGGCGCCGAACGATCTGGCGTTCTATGCCGGCACGCAGTTCCCGGAGAAATATCGCGGCGGCGTGTTCGTCGCCTTCCACGGCTCGTGGAACCGCGCGCCGCTGCCGATGGCCGGCTACAACATCACCTTCGTGCCATTCGCCGGCGGCAAGCCGGCAAGCACGAAGTGTTCGCCGACGGCTTCGCCGGCAAGACGCCGCTGATGGCGCCGAACGATGCGGTGTCGCGCCCCGGCGGCCTCGCGGTCGGTCCGGACGGCTCGCTCTATATCGCCGAAGACGTGAAGGGCAAAGTCTGGCGGGTCATGTACACGCGGTAAGTAGACATGAGAAGGAAATCTGAAAGGCCGAAAACTCGATGGCGGAAGGCATATGTATTTGATCTGGGAAATCTGCATCGGCATCCTGGCGGGGTTTCTCGCCGGCAAGATCATGCGCGGGCAGGGCTACGGGGTCCTGATCGATCTCCTGCTCGGCCTGGTCGGCTCCGTCGTCGGCGGCTTCTGTTCGGCGCCTCGGCCTGCACGGCTATGGGCTGGTCGGCCATATCCTGATCTCCACGGCCGGCGCCGTGATGCTGATCTGGCTGGTTCGCCGTCTTCGTTGAAGGGAACGCTCATGAAACGCATGCTCGACCGCTCTCGTCATCGTGCTCGCGTCGGCCGGAGTCGCGTCGGCGCAGGGCCGACGGCCGCTGTCGCTCGACGATCTCGGCAAGCTCAAGGACGTGCGCGATCCGCAGTGCGCGCCGGACGGCGTGGCGTCGCCTTCACCGTCTCGCAGATCGACGTCAAGGAAGACAAGCCGGGCAGCTCCACATCTGGACCGTCGGCTTCGACGGCAGCGACGAGCGGCAGATCACGTCGAGCACCGACAGCGAGTCGTCGCCGCGCTTCAGCCCCGACGGCAAGTACCTGTCGTTCACCTCGTCGCGCCCCGGCAAGGCGAAGGGCAACCAGGTGTGGCTGCTCGATCGCGAGCGGCGGCGAAGCGTTTCAGCTGACCGAGGTCAAGGGACGCCTGCAGGGCTACGAGTGGTCGCCCGACTCGAAGAAGCTGGCGCTGGTCATCGGCGATCCCGATCCCGATGCGCCCGATGACCCGGCGGCGGCCAGCGCCGGCGCGCGGCGCAGCAAGGCGCCGAAGCCGATCGTCATCGACCGCTACAAATACAAGCAGGACGTGCAGGGCTACCTGCTCTCCGGCCGCCACAGCTACATCTACCTGTTCGACATCGCCACGAAATCGCTCGACCGCCTGACCAAAGGAAAGGCCGACGAGTCCGCGCCGTCGTGGTCGCCCGACAGCACGCGCATCGCGTTCATGAGCAACCGCCACGAGGATCCCGACCGCGAGCCGTCCAGCCAGCTGTTCCTCGCCGAGGCGAAGCCGGGCTCGGCCGAGAAGGCGCTGACGCCGGAGACCAGCCGCGGCGGCCGCGGCAAGGCGGAGTGGAGCCCCGACGGCAAGTGGCTCGCGCTGCTCGAGGGCGACGACAAGAAGTACGGCGCCTACGGCATGGAGCACCTGGCGCTGGTGGCGGCCGAAGGCTCCGGCGCGCCGCTGCGCGTCAAGGCGACGCGAGGAGCTCGACCGCGGTGTCTCCTCAGCCCCGCTTCAGCGCCGACGGCACAGCGCATCATCGTGCTGGTGACCGACGACCAGTCCGTCTACCCGGCGCGCGTCATTCCGGTCGCGCACCGGCAGCGCCGAGCAGCTGATCACCGCAGCCGGTCGTGCTTCGAGCGTCGGCGGCAGACGCGCCGGTCAGTGCGCGGTCGCGCTCTCGGGCGGCGACGCCAAGCCGACCGAGATCTACCGCGCCTGACCGGCGGCAAGCTGGGTTCACGGCAGCTGACGCACCAGAACGACGCGCTGTTCGCGGAGCTCCAGCTCGGGACGACGACCGAGGTCAGCGCGAAGAGCAAGGACGGCACGGAGGTGCACGGCCTGCTGACGACGCCGCCCGGCTACGTCGCCGGCACGAAGATTCCGATGCTGCTGCGGATTCATGGCGGGCCCAACGGCCAGGATCAGCATCAGTTCGCGTTCGAGCGCCAGTGGTTCGCCGCGAATGGCTACGCGGTGCTCGCGGTCAACTATCGCGGCAGCGCCGGCCGCGGCGCGAAGTTCTCGAGATCGATCTGGGCCGACTGGGGCCACTACGAAGTGGACGACCTGCAGGCGATGGTCGATCAGGTCGTGAAGATGGGTGTCGCCGATCCGAACAAGCTCGGCGTCGGCGGCTGGAGCTATGGCGGCATCCTCACCGACTACATGATCGCCAGCGACACGCGTTTCAAGGCGGCGACCAGCGGCGCCGGCACCGCGTTCACCGTCGCCTTCTACGGCACCGATCAGTACATCATCCAGTACGACTACGAGATCGGCCCGCCGTGGGATCCGAAGGCGTGGGAGACTTACCAGAAGATCTCGTACCCGTTCCTGCACGCCGACAAGATCAAGACGCCGACGCTGTTCCTCGGCGGCGAGAAGGACTTCAACGTGCCGGTGCAGGGCGGCCAGCAGATGTACCAGGCGCTGCGCAGCCTCGGCATCGACACGCAGCTGGTGATCTACCCGAACGAGTTCCACGGCATCACGCGCCCGAGCTACGTGCGCGACCGCTACGAGCGCTACCTGGCGTGGTACGAGTCGCACATCAACGGGAAGAAACCGACCGCCTCGACCGCACAGCAATAGGGCCGATCAATACCAGCACGCTCGACGGCTGGCTCTTACTTGTCGTCTTGTCTGCGTAAGTACTTGTCGACGAGCTGTTCGCGTCGTTCGCGTTCGGTATGGGCGAGGTCAGTGACACGTCGACCGCCTTGTGGCGACCGCCGATCAGTGCCGGCTCTTCGATCGTCTTTGATTTTCGATTCCATGGGATTTTGAGCGGTCGTTAGCAAACCACTCGCCAAGAGGTTCTCCTAGGGAGGCGGTCTGCCGGCGACCACAAGTCACGCTGTCGGACGACAAATGGAAAGCTCGTGCAGTAGCTACAGCGCTCTGAGGCAGAGGTAAAATAGCGCCGATGGCACGGTTCGGAGATATCCGCTCGTCGGAGATCACTCCGCGTTCCATCTATCTCCGCCGCCGTGAGTTTCTGACCACGGCCGGCGCCGCGCTCGCGGCGCTGGTGACCCGCGGCTTCACCCCCACGCTCGCCGCCGCCAGCACGCTGGCCATCACCAAAAAGGTCGTGACGACCACCGATCCGCCGACGCCGTACGAAGTCGTCACCACCTTCAACAATTTCTACGAGTTCGGCATCGACAAGAGTGATCCCTCGAAGAAGTCGAAGGGCTTCAAGCCGAAGCCGTGGTCGGTGGCGGTCGAAGGCGCCTGCGGCAAACCGGGCGTCTACACGCTCGAGGACATCCTCAAGCCGCACCCGCTCGAGGAGCGCATCTACCGTCACCGCTGCGTCGAAGGGTGGTCGATCGTGGTCCCCTGGATCGGCTTCTCGCTCGGCGACCTCCTGAAGCGGTTCGAGCCGGCCGGCAACGCCGCGTTCGTCGAGTTCGTCACGGTGCTGCGCCCGGAAGAGATGCCGGGTCAGAAAGGGCGGTTCACCTCGGTGCTGCCGTGGCCGTACAACGAGGGGCTGCGGCTCGACGAGGCGATGCACCCGCTGGCGATGATCGCGGTCGGCCTCTACGGCGAGGAACTGCCGAACCAGAATGGCGCGCCGCTGCGGCTTGTCGTGCCGTGGAAGTACGGCTTCAAGAGCATCAAGTCGATCGCCAAGATCCGCTTCGTCGAGAAGCAGCCGTTCACCACGTGGATGAAAGAGGAGCCGCTCTACTACGGCTTCTATTCGAACGTGAATCCTGCGCAGACGCGCTCGAGCTTCCGCGACCAATCCAACGAGCGCCGGCTCGGCGAGTTCCTGATGCGTAAGACCCTGCCGTTCAACGGCTATGCGGATCAGGTTGCGTCGTTGTATGCCGGGATGGACCTCAAGAAGAACTACTAGCGGTCCGGCTGTTGCAGCGCTTCGTGTTCATTGGAGGAATGATGAACAGAACAGCCTGGACCGGAGCATGCGCGACCATCGTCAGCCTCGCGACCGCGGGAGTGCTGGCGCAAACCACCTCGCAGACAACACCGCAGAGCACACCACCGAGTTCGGAGAACAAGATCACGGTCACCGGTTGCCTGAAGGCGGCGCCGGCGATGGCCAACGACGCGGCCAGCGCAGCGAATCCGAACCCAACCGGAAGCGCCGGCTCGTCCGAGCCAGGCGCCGCGCCTCCCGTCGCGACTGGAACCAGCGGGGTTCCACCTGCTGAGGCCAAGTTCATCCTGACCTCGGCGACGACGACCCCGGCAAATCCCGCGAATATCGCGCCGACCTACCGGTTGATCGCGAACCCGACCGCGCTTAGCGCGCACGTCGGCAAGAAGCTCGAACTGGTCGGCGCCATCGACGCCACCAGCTCGCCGGATCCGAAGGACCCGTCGGCTGCGGCGCCGGCGCTGCGAGTCGAGTCGGGAAAGATCGTCGCCGCGAGCTGCGAATAACGAGCAGGGTGGGCTACTGCTGCCTGCGACTTCGCTCGATGTAGTCCGGCGTGTAGCCTTCCCACTCCCACGGCGTCACGGTGTTGCCGAGGATCTTCTCGAACAGCGCGCGGAACGCGAGCTCGCCGTTGTCGCTGTTGGTCAACGCGATCATGCAGGCCAACGGTGACACCGCGCATGCTGCTCGCCCACACCTCGGGCCTTGGCAATCTGGCGATGTTCGGTCGGCCACGCCGGATCGGCGACCAGCGCCGACGCGGTCTCGCGGTACTCCTGGAATGCGTCGAGCGGTTTGGGCAGCTGGGCGGCGATCGGCGTATCCAGCGAGAACTCGCCGCGTTCGACCAGCTGCATGACGTAGGTCGCGAACACGCCCTTGGTAATCGACGCCGCCCAGGTCGTCGTCTCGCGGGTCATCGGCAGCGGCGGCTCGAGGCGCCGCTGCCCGAACGCCTCACTCCACACGAGCCGTCCCCGGTCGAGCACCACCAGCTGCGCGCCGGTGACGTGCGCCTCGTCCAGCGTCTTCCTTGCGAACGCCGCCGCTTCGGCCGCGGTGATGGTGCTTCCGTCAAGACGGCGGATGGAGGCCGGCTGCGCCGCCGGCCAGGCGGCGATGCCCAAGAGAACCACGATCACCAACGCTGGTTTCATCGGAGAGGATTCTTTGCCGCGTCGAACAGATCGACGCGATGAACGCGCTCGCCCTTGAGCACCACTGTCGAGATCCGCTCGGTCGCGCTGATGTCGCGCGTTGGATCGCCGTCGACCACCAGCAGATTGGCGTCGTGGCCGGCGGCGATCAGGCCGATGCGGGCCTCGGCGCGGAGCAGCTTCGCCGCGTTCAATGTCGCCGCCTGCAGCGCGATCGCCGGCGGGATGCCGGCTTCGACCCACAGCTGCATCTCGCGGTGGACGGTCGGGCCGTGGAACACCAGCATGTTGCCGGCATCGCTGCCGGTGACCAGCGGTACGCCGGCCTTCCACGCGCGCCGCAGGTTGTCCTGCGCGACCCGAATCGCGCCGTCGATGCCGCCGGCCCGTTCCACGTTGGTGAACTTGCCGTCCCTGATTGCCGCCGCGGTCCCGCTCAGCAGCTTCTGCGACACGGCCTGCTGAATCAGCGAGCGCCGGAGCAGGTCGCCCCGCCCGGCCGACAGATCGCGGATCGCTTCGAGTACCGACAGCGTCGGATCGTAGGCGATGCCGTCCTTCGCCATCCGCGCGAACACCGCGTCGGGGATCGCGTCGCTGAACGAACCGTGTTCGATGCTGCGGGCACCGGCGTCAACGGCATCCTCGACGTCGCGCGCATTGCCGGTGTGAACCGACGCCGGCAGACCCTGCTGTGCCGACTCCTGCACCACCGCTCTGAACATCGCGAGATCCATACGCGCGAACAGCATGCCGGTGCGGCCGGTCTCGAGCACCGCTTTGATCGCGTCGACACCCGCGGTCTTCAGCTCGCGTACTTGCGCCCGTGCCTGATCGGGGGTCTTCGGCGTCCGCACGAACTGTGCTTCCATCGCCGCCTTCGACGGCCCCTCCAGCCACGAGAAGTACTCGGTGCCGTGGCCGCCTTCGGTGGTGAACAGCGGGCCGCTGACGAACAGCTCGGCGCCGAGCAGATCGCCGTCGGCGGTCCGCTGCCGTAACGCGATCGACCCGTCCAGCGTGTCGCCGGTGCTCTTCACCGTCGTCACACCGCTGTAGAGATACTGCGCCAGGCCGCGCTCGGGGATTGCCTCGGCAGCGAAGTCCTTCGGGTCGGCGTAAACCCCGCCCGGCGCACCCATGTGCACGTGCACGTCGATCAAGCCGGGCATCACCGTCTTGCCCGACGCCTCGACGATGTCGGCCTTGAGGCCGGCGGCGTCAGGTCCGGCGCCGTCATAGACGCCGGCGATCCGGCCGCCGCGCACCAGGACCGAGCCGGTCTCGATGACGCGGCCGTCGCCAATGAAGACGCGCGCGTTCCGGATCAGGAAGGTATCGCCGCGCTGGAGCTGGCGCCACAGCTTCCGGTTCTTCACATTCTGCTCGTTCGAACGGAACTGATAGACGCCCAGCGCGAGGAACGGCACCATCACGCCGGCGACCCAGAGCTTGGCCGAGCCTTTCAGCTTCTCGTCTTTCTCCCAGCGGAACAGTCGCATGGCGACGAAGATCGCGAGGCACAGGGTGATCACGAGCGCCCCGGCCGCCTTCCAGTTGCCGGCCAGGGATTCGTGCTGGGTGAGAATCCCCTGCATCCCGCTCACCAGGTACGCCGCCGGCATGAACTGCGCGACCGTCTGCGTCCAGCGCGGCAGCAGCGACGCGGGGATGGCGGCGCCGCTGAGGAACATCATCGGCATATAGAGCAGCTGGACGAGGACGTTGCTCTCGGCCATCGAGTTGGAAACCGCAGCGACAATCAGGCCGATGCTGCGGAAGGCCAGGGCGCCGACCGCCAGGAAGACGATCAGCGAGAATGGCCGATCGGGGATCGGCATGCCGTAGATCCCGCGCGCCAGTCCGACCGTCAGCAGGATGGCCGGGATGAACAGCAGCAGCCCGGTGGTGAGGGACGCACCGAGGATCGGCAGCGGTGAGATCGGTGCGACCTTGAATCGCCGGAGGATGTTCTGCTCGCGTTCCTGGACCGCCCGGATGCCGGCGCCGAAGAAGCCGTTGCCGAGGATGCCGATGACCAGCACGTTGGTGACGATCACCGAGATGGTCGAGCCGCCGCGCTCGGCGTGCAGCATCGCCGACAGCAGGAAGAAGAAGATCAGCGGAAACGCGTAGTTGAAAAACAGCACCTGCTTGTCGCGGAACGCGAGCCGCAGCTCGTTCGCGGTGAGGGCGAGATAGGCCTTCATTCGCGCAGGCTCTTGCCGGTGAGCTCGATGAACACGTCCTCGAGCGAGGGGCGGCGCAGCTGGACGTCGGCGAGCTCCACCCCGAGCTGATCGATCCAGCGGACCAGATCGACCAGCGTGCGCGCCGGCTTTCGCGTGCTGACCACCACCGTCAGGCGGTCGGCGCTGATCTGCGCCGCGTCGGCGTCGGCCCACACCGGCGGCTCGACCGCCCCCAGCGGCCGCTCGCACCGCACCTCGACGCGCGCCTGGCCCAGCGTCTTCGATCGGATCTCCTCCGGCGTGCCCATCGCGACGATGCGCCCTTCGTCGACGATGGCGACGCGGTCGCAGAGTTTGTCGGCTTCTTCGATGTAGTGGGTCGTCAGCAGCACGGTCCGCTGCTCGCGGCGCAGCTCCTGCATCAGCGAATGAATCTCGAGGCGGGCCTGGGGATCGAGGCCGGCGGACGGTTCGTCGAGAAACAGCATCTGCGGATCGTTGACGAGCGCGAGGGCGAGCGCCAGCCGCTGTTTCTGGCCGCCCGACAGCTTGCCGTAGGCGGCGTTGCGTTTGTCCCAGAGTGTGAGCCGCCTGAGCAGTGCGTCGCCGTCGACCGTCCTGGAATACAGGCTGGCGAACAGCCGCAGCGCTTCGCCGACGGTGATGCGCTCCGGCAGGTTGGTGGCCTGAAGACAGACGCCGATTCGATCCTTGAGTTGCTTGGTGTCGCGGCCGGGGTCGAACCCGAGGACTGCGACCTCGCCGCCGTCGCGCGGCCGCAGGCCTTCCAGGATTTCCACGGTGCTGGTCTTGCCGGCGCCGTTCGGCCCGAGCAGGCCGAACACCTCCCCAGGGAAGATGTCGAAGTCGACGCCTTTGACCGCCTGGAAATCGCCGTAGCTCTTGGTCAGGCCCCGAACGTGAACCGATGGTGTGGGCATGCGTGGCGTGACGGCTTCAGCGTAGCGCGACGGCTTTAGCCGAGCGTCTTGTATACCAGACGTGGCCGCGTTTGGGATTGTTCCTGTTCGGAATTAGGATCAACGCGTGAACAACGTGCTCATCGTGACCGGCGGCAGCCGGGGCATCGGCGCGGCGACCGCGCGGCTGGCGGCGCAGCGCGGCTACGCCGTCTGCGTCAACTATCGCGACGAACCAGGCGGCGGCCGAGGCGCTCGTCTCCGAGATCGCCGCCGCGGGCGGAACCGCGCTTGCGGTCGGCGCCGACGTGGCGTCTGAGCCCGACGTGGTCAAGCTGTTCGAGACCGTCGACGCGCGGCTCGGTCCGCTGGCCGGCCTCGTCAACAACGCCGGCATCCTGGAGAAGCAGACCCGCGTCGAGCAGATCGACGCCGCGCGCATCGATCGCGTGTTCGGCACCAATGTGCGCGGCGCCTTTCTCTGCGCTCGCGAAGCGGTGCGGCGCCTGTCGACCAGCCGCGGCGGCAGCGGCGGCGCCATCGTCAACGTGTCGTCGCGGGCGGCGCAACTCGGCGCGCCAGGGGAATACGTGGACTATGCCGCCTCGAAGGCCGCGCTCGACGCGCTGACCATCGGCCTGGCGCGTGAGGTCGCGGCCGAGGGGATCCGCGTCAACGGTGTCCGCGCCGGGATCATCTACACCGAGATTCACGCCGACGGTGGCGAGCCGAACCGCGTCGATCGGCTCGGGCCGACGCTGCCGATGCAGCGCGGCGGCGAGGCGATTGAAGTCGCGCGGGCGATCCTGTGGCTGCTGTCGGAGGAGGCGTCGTACTCGACGGCGTCGTTCATCGACGTCGCCGGCGGGAGGTAGGAAGGCGAAGCCCGCACTGGTTGTGCGAGCTTCGCGTTGAGGCGGGAGCACCGCCGTCATCCGCCACGCGCTAGCGCGGGTAGATGAACTTCATCCCGCTCGAGGAGTCGGGCGGGTACCACGCGACAATCGGCCGGGCCTCACCACGCGGCGCCTCCGCAAACGACACCGCGCCTTCTCGTGCCGCGCCGCCAGGCCGGTCGATGCGCCGCGTCATCCCCATGAAGTACTGCTCGGTCCGAGCCCTGTTCCGCACCGCCACCACGGTGCTGGCGCCTGTCGGATCGGCGAGCTCGAACACATAGGTGCCGGCGGCGAGGGTCACGCCCGGCAGGGCGACGGGCGTGTTGAAGGTGAGATAGGTCGTGCGCGTGAAGCTGTCCCCGGCATGGACGGAAGACGCCCCCGCGGCGAGGCCGAGAGCCACACAGAAGAGCGTGAGGAACGAGGTTCGATGGGTCATGTGCTGTCTCCTTCAATCAACAGGGACGGCCGCCAGCATCGGGTTTCCCGGCCCGGAAACGCGCGCGGCCGGTCCGTCTTTCTGCTGTCGCCATGCCCGTACAAGATGCACCGCTCATCGGCGTTGGCCAGGACGTCGGGCCCTATCGGATCGAGGCCCTGATCGGTACCGGCGGCATGGGCCTGGTCTATCGCGCCCGTGATCGCCGGCTCGAGCGGACCGTGGCGATCAAGGTGGTCGATCACCGCGGCGCGAACGCCGATTCGACGCGCTGGCTGCTCCAGGAAGCGCGCCTCGCGGCGGCACTCAGCCATCCCTGCATCTGCGGCGTGCACGAGGTCGGCTACTTCGGCGCGCAGCCGTTCATTGTCATGGAGCACGTCGAGGGAAGGCTGCTCGCCGCGTTGATCCCTCCAGGAAAGGGACTGGCGGTCGAGACCGCGCTCCACTATGCGATCCAGGTCGCTGATGCGGTGGCCCACGCGCACAGCCGTGGCATCGTGCACCGCGATCTCAAGAGCTCGAACGTGATGATTGCGCCGGACGGCCGCGCCAAGCTGCTCGATTTCGGGCTTGCGTTCCGCTTTCCCGACCCCGACGCCAATGAGCTGGAGACGACCAACTCGCGCGAGAGTCCGTCGGAGGCGGGCACGGTGCCGTACATGGCCCCAGAGTTGTTGCGCGGCCGGCGCGCCGATCGGCGGTCTGATGTCTGGGCGCTGGGCGTGCTGCAATACGAAATGGTCGCCGGGCGTCGTCCGTTCGTCGGCGCCACCCGTTACGAGCTGGCGGCCGCCATCCTGGACGCTGCAGTGGCCCCGCTCTCACACCATGTGCCGGCCGCCTTGCGGCGCGTCGTGATGCGCAGCCTGATGAAGAACCCGGCGGACCGCTATCAGTGTGCCACCGAGGTGGTGGGGGCTCTCGATGACGCCCTGCTGTGAGCGTGTCGGGGGTGGCTTGGGAATCGCGGGCCGCGGGTCCGTCTACCTTGTCAAATGGGCGGCGATCATGAATAATCCGCGCTCCG
This sequence comes from uncultured Acidobacteriota bacterium, assembly GCA_963794705.1. Lineage (GTDB taxonomy): Bacteria > Acidobacteriota > Vicinamibacteria > Vicinamibacterales > CAVVIG01 > CAVQFC01. The sequence goes on along the minus strand of CAWCFI010000013.1, from coordinate 171,464 downwards.
AGCCGCCTTTCCCGCGTCGAGCGACCCCGTTCGTTGGAACGTTCTTGAACGACGAAGCGCTCTTCCTCGCTAACCTTCCCGCAATCGACGCGGTCGTGAATCAGGTGTGCCGCCGCCACCATTTGAGCGCGGCGGAGGCCGACGACTTCGCGTCCGAGGTCAGACTGCACATCATCGAGCGCAACTACGAGCCCCTTCGCAAGTTCGAGGGGCGCAGCAGCCTGCGCACCTATTTGACCGTGGTGGTCCAGCACCTGTTCCTGGACTACCGAAACCGGCTGTGGGGAAAATGGCGGCCCTCTGCCGAGGCGAAACGCTACGGGCCGCTGGCTGTGCTGCTCGAACGGCTCATCACGCGCGATGGTTGGACCTGCGACCAGGCGATGGAGTCGCTGCGGATCAATCACCGGATCGAGATTGACGCGCCTCTGCGGGCGCTCGCCGAGAAGTTGACTCAGCGGTCGCCTGCACGCCAGTTCGTCGCCGAGAGCGAGGCCGACGGCGTGGCGAGCCGGACGGCGGCCTCCGACGTGAACGTGCTGCGGGCCGAGCACGACTTTCTCGCCAAGCGGGTGCAGGCGGCGTTCGATCGCGTGCGTCAGACGCTGACCCCTGAAGAGCGCCTGATCCTGAAGATGCGGTTCGAGGACTCGGTGCCGGTGGCCGACATCGCGCGGGCCCTTCACCTGAACCAGAAGCGGCTGTATCGGACGATCGAGCAGCTGCTGGCGGCACTGCGGCGAGGCCTCGAAGCCGAGGGGCTCGATCGCGGCGACGTGATGGCGTTGTTCGCGGATGGCGTGCTCTCTGAAGTCGATCAGCATGGCGGTTCGCCGCAAGTGGTCGCAACTGGTCCGGGACCGGCGGACCGAGTGAGGGCATCGTGGCTGAAGTCATGAAGCAGATCACCGACCACTGTCCTGACCTCGAGACGATCGCGGCCTATCTCGACGGCCGGCTGGACGATCGAGGGCGGGCGCGCGTCACCGAGCATCTGGCGGAGTGCGAGGACTGCTACTTCGTGATGATGGAGTCGGCACAGACTCCGTTGGTTCCAGCGTCGACGAGCGAGGCGTCGCCTGAGGCCTCGGAACGGCGATGGTGGAAGGCGAAGCCACTGGCTTGGTCGTCGGCGACGGCCGGTGCGCTGGCGACCGCGGCGGCGGTATGGCTCGCGGTTGCGGGCGGCTGGTTTGCGTCCTCGTCGGATTCCGCCGCGCTCCAGGCACTGGTGGCTGCCGTCGGGAACGAGCGCCCAATCGAAGCAAGGTTGACGGGAGGTTTCGCCTACGGTCCGCTGCGAGGTGAGGTGCGCTCGGGCGACGGTTCGCCGATGTCCTTGTCGCCTGACGTCAGGATTGCGGCCGCTCAAATTGAGAAGCAAGCGTCGAGTGGCCGGACGCCGCAGACGCTTCGCATGCTGGGCGTCTCACACTTGGTTACTGGAGACGTCGGCCGTGCGGTCACAGAGCTGGAACAGGCCGTCGATCCGGCAAAACCTGACGCAAGAATTCTGAGCGACTTGTCCGCTGCGTACCTCGTCCAGGCAACCCGCAACAACCAGCCCGACGGCGTCGCGAAAGCTCTCACGATGGCCGATCGAGCGTTGAAAGCCGACGATCGCTTGGCCGAAGCCTGGTTCAACCGCGCGCTGGCGCTCGAACGACTCGCGATGGTGGGCGAAGCGCGCGGCGCGTGGAGTGACTACCTGAAGGTCGACAACCGGTCGGAATGGGCAGCCGAAGCCACCCGCCATCTGGAGCGCCTCGGGGTGGAGGGGCGGTGAGCCGCCGTTCTGTCGGCGCTGCCGCTGCGCTCGCCGTTATCGGCCTTATCGGGTGGCAGATCGGTCTGCACCGAGATGCCAAGCCGCGCGCTCCATGGTTCGGGCAGGATCGACCGGAACTGACCGCACTCATTTCCGCGGTAGGAACAGAGCGCCTGTTCGAGCCGCGTTTGGGGGGCCCGTTCAGATACGGTCTGTTTCAAGCGCCTACACGATCCTCGGTTGGTGCGCTCGACCTGTCTCCTGATGTTCGGATCGCTATTGCACGATTGGAGAAGACGGCCGCGAAGTCTCGCTTGGAGACCGATTGGGCTGCCCTCGGCGTCGGATATTTGGTTGCGGGTGAGTTCAACAAGAGTCTCGAGTTCCTCGAAGCCGCGGTCTCGACGCCCGTACCGAATCCTGTCTGGCTGAGCGATCTGTCCGCGGCCTATCTGTTGATCTCGGAGCGGCGCGGACAGTTCGAGCTGGTGGCGAAGGCTTTGGCAGTGGCGGAGCTCGCCTGCAGGCTCGACAGCCACCTCGGTGAAGCAGCGTTCAATCGGGCGCTCGCGCTTGAAGCGATCCACCTACCGGGACAAGCGCAGAACGCGTGGCGCGCGTACCTCGCTCTCGATCCCGATTCGCCATGGGGTCGGGAAGCGCTTGCGCACCTGACAAAGCTCGAACAGATGGTCGGAGACAGTCAGGCGCGATGGACCAACGCAGATCAGACGATCAACGCCGCATTGGAGCGAAATGACCTGGAGGCGGAGACCGTGGTCCCAATTCGCCATCGGTTGCGGGCCCGCTTGGAAACAGATCTTATTCCTGAGTGGGCCCAACTTGAACTATCGAGCGACCGGGGAGCGCGTGAGCACCTATGGCGAGCCCGAACGGCCGCTGACCTGCTGGTCCGAGCGGGCGGCGACCCAATGCCAAGAGACGCCGTCCGGGTAATCGAAGACGCCTATCGAGTTGACAACCGAGCGCTCGTGCGGCGGCTGGCACACGTCCACATACGGTTGCAGACCGTTCTTCGGAAATTTGACGCGGGCGGAGTCGCTGAGGCGAACGAGGAATTCCGCGCGATCGAACCAGACCTGATCGCCGCTGGTGACCCTTACGCCCATTGGGCGGCCGTCTATCAGGGAGTCGCTCATTATGGAGCTCGCCGCTTCGCACAGGCCCGTGCGACGCTGACGGCCGGAGACCTTTCCGACATCGACGGCCGTTACCGTTACCTGGCCGGCCGGCGCCGGTGGCTCATCGGGCTGATATCGGCCAACGAAGGCCGGCCCGTGCCGGCGCTGGCCGACTATCAAGATGCGCAGGCAAATTTTCAAGCCGTGGGCGAACTCGACGCTGAGATCGCCGTCACCGCGCTCCTGGCGGAAAATCTTGCGCGGCTGGGCGCCGCGGGAGAGGCGTGGCGTTACGAGCTGAAGGCACTCGCTCAGGCTGTCCAGCTGGGACGCCACGGCCGATGGCCCCTCCTTCTTCAACTTGGAGGGGTGTTGAGTCTGAACGCGGACGAGCCCGCGGCGGCTCTCTATTTCCAAGACGAGCTCATTTCGATCACGCGGGGTCAGACCGGTCGCGAGGCGACATTGGCCGACGGATATCTTCACCGCGCTCAGATCAGCCAACGATTGGGAGATATCAGCGCCGCCCGGGCCGATCTCGACCTGGCGACCGTTCAGATTTCTCAGATTGCCGATGACCATCTCAGGCGACGGGAACAGGCGGAAGTGTCCGCGGCTCTCGCGGACGTCATGCGAAACGCGGCACCTGATGCTGCGATCACGGCGGCCACGCAAGCGATTGATTTTTTTCGCGATCCAGGAGGTGAAGCACGGACTCCAGGTCTCTATCTTCGCCGGGCGCTCGCGTATGGAGCGGCACGGAAGTTTAATCTGGCCGAGACCGATTTAGCGTCGGCGATTCAGCATTTCGAGGCGCAACGTAAGGAGATTTCGGCACGCCAGTATCGCGCCTCGTTCTTCCAGGACGGCTGGCAGGCGTTTGCCGAAATGGCCCGCGTCCAGACCGTTCTGCACAACGACGCGCGCGCGGCGCTCCAATACGCCGAGCGCGGGCGCGCTCGCACGCTCCTCGAAGCATCGGCTGATACCGAAACGGCGCAGCCCCTATCCATGGACGACGTAGAACGGAGCCTTCCAGAGGGTTCGGCCGCCTTGTTCTTCGCTGCGCTGGATGATCGCCTTCTCACGTGGACTGTCAGGCGCAATGCCATCACGTTGGTTGATCGTCCCATCGGTGCGCCACGGCTCAAGGCTCTCATCAGTCGTGTCCGCTGGCTTCTGCGCCAGTCTGGCAGCGACGACGTACGCCTTCGTGCTGAACTGACAGAGCTGTACAAGGAACTGGTCACCCCGATTGCGCCCTCCCTTTCTGGAGTGCGGACCCTCATCGTGATTCCGGACGGTGCTCTTCACGCTTTGCCGTTTGCCGCGCTGGTAAACCCAGCCACTGGACGCTATCTGGTTCAGGACTTCGAGGTGATGACTGCTCCGAGCCTTTCAACCATGGTCGGATCCGTCAGCGCATCCACGCCCTGGGCGTCCGGCGCGCTACGCGCGCTCGTGGTCGGCAATCCGTTGAGAGAGCCGACCGCGGATGAATCCTGGGTACCATCGCTGCCATTCTCGGAGGAGGAAGCGCAGCAGGTCGCGTCTACTTATCAAGGATCGTTGCTGCTGACCTCCGGGCATGCTACGAAACGGTCGATGCTCGACAATCTGGCTGGCTACGACATCTTGCACTACGCAGGCCACGCACTTGTGAACGACCAGGCCCCAGCTCTATCCCGGCTCCTGATGGCGCCGGACCATGCCTTGGGCGACGACGGCTCGTTGTTCGTGAGCGAACTCTCTCGCGTCAGGCTTCAAAGGACGCGACTGGTCGTGCTCGCGGCATGTTCAACAGGCACGGGCTCAGTCACGAACGGCGAAGGCGTCCACAGTTTGGCCCGCCCCTTTCTAGAAGCGGGTGCGTCCTGGGTCGTAGCCACGTTCTGGGATATCCAGGACCGATCCGCGGCGGAATTCTTTTTGGCGTTTCATCGACGTGTGGCGGGTGGCGAAGAACCGGGAGCCGCATTGAGCCACACCCAGCGTCAATTCATTGGCGGCCCAGAACAGTCGCGGCGCTCTCCGTCGCAATGGGCATGGGCCGCGGTCATCGGCACTATCCGGCAACCGGCTACTCGTTGAGAAAAGAGGCGACTGATGGCGAAGAGTATGCGTCCGTCAATGCTCACGATCGATCTCATCGGCAGAATCTGTTTGGTTTGGAAAAAAGAGCAGGCATGGGCGGTATTCCTGAAGGCAGGAAAGGACCCCAAGTTCCACACGCGCCGGAGCCATATGGCCGCTCTGAATCTTCCTCTGGGCCGAGTCAAGCAGCAGTCGGTGGCGGATCGGTCGAAGATGGTAATTGGCACCGTCCGCCGAGCGGGGAAGTCTCTTGCCGATTCGATGGGAGTCTGGTCTTTGGCTGATTGCGACATGCACCTGCTAGGAGTGAAGGGCGACGGAACCGTCGCGCCGCGGCCCAGGCACCTGGCGAACCTGAACAAGATTGTCGACTCGGTTAGGCCTGGCTCGCAGTTCAACTATGGAATTTGGACGATGACCCACGGCCCTACGGCATTGTGGCTCGCCTGAAAATTCCGAAGGACGCGAGGATTAGTGGAATCGTCGAGAACCCGAACACGCGCACGTTTCAGCCGGGCGGGCACCAGCAACTCCTCGCAGATTTCATCCGCGTCCGTATTCCATTCACCGTAGCCTCCAAGGGTCCGACCCTGCGACTGAAGCGTTTCGGCGCCAAGAAGGCGGTGTCATTCAAACTCAGGTCCGGCGGGGATCTGACGCTGACCATGTCGAATCTCTGTCGATGTGTTGAGCCGAAGGAACCAACGAACCCCTCGGGCATGGTCAGCGAAGATCGGGAGTTCGTGGTGTACTACAAACTCCTGCAAAAGCCACTGCCCACCAGACGCCGACCAGTGCCTCAGATTTCGTCGATGATCGGTATCAGGTACTGGTGTCGAAGTGCCTGAGTGTTATCGTCCTGGCGAGATCAATTTCTGATGGAACTGTACGCAGTGGCGTCTTCACAGGTATGGAGATAACAATGAAAACTGCCCGCAAGAAGAAAAAACCTAAGATTCCCGCTCCGACTTGCCCGGTCCTCGCGATTGACGACACGATTGCCCAGGAGCAAAAGAACTGGTGCTGGGCCGCTTGCGTTGATGTGGTGGTTCAGTTCCGGACCAAAGCACCCGTCAAACAGTGTGACGTGGCGTCGTCAGCGCTGGGGCTTGCTTGCTGCGGTTTCGCTATCCACCGGTGTTACTCGACCTCTCAAGCAGCGTCGAGCCCATGCGATCAAGGTCAGACACACGGCTCAAATTACGTACCCTTCTCAATCACTTCGGAATAGTCGCGACGCTAGACGGGCCGTTGACCGAAGCAGCGCTGGAAGCGGAATTGAACGCGAGCCGGCTGGTAGGTGTTCACATTAGCTGGAACAGCGGCGGCGGCGGGCACATGCTGATTGTTTATGGGTGTGTTGGCAATAAATTTCACGTCTATGACCCATGCCTGGGAAGTGGACCCATCACGTTCAACGAGCTGAAGCACTACATGGACGGCGACGGCACGTGGGACCTCTCATGGAGGAACCTCTGATGGCTCACGCGATTCTTCTCAATCCCGACGTGGTTGCCAGCCTTACCGATCAGGTCCTCGATTCCCTGCCAGTGAGCCTGCAGTCTCTCGCCGATTCCATCACGCTCGGTGACACTTTCGAGGTATGGACCTTGTCCAAGCTTTCAAACGGCTCTGATAGCATGGACGCGGCTGCGACCAAGACGAATTCGTATCATCATCAACTACTTGAACGCGGCACGGTGGTCGGATTCGCGAGGTCACAGCCGTCGAACGACGGTCGGACCAGGGAGATCACAAGGGTCGTGCGGTCTCCTTTAGCCGAACGCATCAGCGATGCGTTGCCCAGCATCGAACGATTGGTGCCAGGGGACGAGATTGCGCGTCTGGTCAGCGTGCCGCAGTATCAGGTGGTACTTGTTTTGGTTTGCCAGCGTCGAACAAATCGTACGTCGTGAGCTGCCCTGACACTCTCAAGGGTCTCAGGTTGGGCGATTGGCTCGATGGGGCCGATTTCCTGAATCGCGTGAGGACAGAGTCGCCGATCGGCGGAGCTCTGCCAGCTCCAAGATAGTTGTTCAGTCGTCTTTACACGAAGCGCTGGGCTTCCGTCTCATGCGTCTCGATGAACGGTCGCCGGCGAGAAGGCAGGGAGACAAACGGCGACGTACTCGGCGCCGTCGGGGCCAGGCGTGCTGTATCGGACCCATTCGCCCGGCGACGTGACCACCGCCTGGCCCGCCTGCACCTCGAGGACGCCGCCCTCGTGCTCGACGCGGACCATGCCTTTCAGCACGACGGTGATTTCCTCGAACTCGGGCCGCTGCCCGGGCTCGAGCCAGCCTGACGGTGACGTCATCCGTGCGACGCTGACCTGACCGTGGCCGGAATTCACGCGCCCGGCGAACTCTTCAATTTTTTTCGGCTTGGTTCCCGCGGCGGCGACCACGGCGGGAGCGGCGATGAGGCGCGGCATAATCCCCGCAGTATAGACTTAGTTCGTGAAGAACAAAGTGTTCGACAACATCCTCGGCGCCGTCGGCGACACGCCGCTGGTCCGCATCAATCACATCACCAAGGGCGTGGTCAAAGGCACGGTCTACGCCAAGGTCGAAACCTTCAACCCCGGCAACTCCATCAAGGACCGCATGGCGATCCAGATGATCGAGGACGCCGAGCGCGCCGGCAAGCTCAAACCCGGCGGCACGATCATCGAGGGCACCTCCGGCAACACCGGCATGGGCCTCGCCATGGCCGCCGTGGTCAAGGGCTACAAGTGCATCTTCACCACGACCGACAAGCAGTCGAAGGAGAAGGTGGACGCGTTGAAGGCGTTCGGCGCGGAAGTGATCGTCTGCCCGACCAACGTCGAGCCCGAGGATCCGCGGTCCTACTACTCGGTGTCGTCGCGCCTCGAACGCGACGTGCCGAACTCGTGGAAGGCCAACCAGTACGACAACCTCTCCAACTCCAAGGCGCACTACGAACAGACCGGCCCTGAAATCTGGGAGCAGACCGAGGGGCGGATCACCCACCTGGTCTGTGGCGTCGGCACCGGCGGCACCATTTCCGGAACCGGCCGTTTCCTCAAGGAGAAGAACCCCAAGATCAAGACGTGGGGCATCGACACCTACGGCTCGGTGTTCAAGAAGTACAAGGAGACCGGCGTCTTCGACAAGCACGAGATCTACCCGTACATCACCGAAGGCATCGGCGAGGACTTCCTGCCCAAGAACGTCGACTTCAGCGTGATCGACGCGTTCGAGAAGGTCACCGACAAGGATGCGGCGATGATGACCCGCCGGATCTCGCGCGAAGAAGGGATCTTCGCCGGCAACTCCGCCGGCTCGGCGATGGCCGGCCTGCTCCAGCTCCGCGACCATTTCACCGACGACGACCTGATCGTGGTGATTTTCCACGACCACGGCACGCGCTACCTCGGCAAGATGTTCAACGACGAGTGGATGCGCGAGAAGGGGTTCATCGAGAAGCACGGCATGAAGGCGCGCGATCTGGTGGCGATGAAGCTCTCCGGCGAGCTGTGCTCGCTCGAGTCCGAGGAGCCGGTCGAGCACGCGATTCGCCTGATGAGCGAGCACGACTTCTCGCAGCTGTCGGTGATGCGCGACAACCGCCTGGTCGGATCGCTCAACGAGACGCACCTCTACAACGAACTGGTTCGCAATCCCGACGTCAAGCGGCAGCCGGTCGACTCCATCATGCAGCCGGCGTTCCCGTTCGTCGACGTGTCGACGCCGGTCGATCTGCTGCAGACGATGATCACGCCGCACAACCCGGCGGTGCTGGTGCGCGACTTCAAGACCGACAAGACCTTCATCATCACGCGATCGGATCTGATACGGGTGCTGTAATGGCTGACGACAAGGCGTTGCGGGCGCAGCTGGTGAAGCTGCTCGATTTCAACGAGGCGCACGTGGCGTTCGATCGGGCGGTGAAGGGGATTCCGTTCAGGCTGCGCGGCGCGCTGCCCCAGGGCGTCGAACACTCGTTGTGGCAGCTGGTGGAGCACCTGCGGATCGCGCAGGCCGACATCCTCGAGTTCTGCCGGACGGCGAAATACAAGGAAAAGAAGTGGCCCGACGACTACTGGCCCAGGTCGCTTGGGCCGAGGAACGCCGCGGCGTGGATCAGATCGCTCGCCGCCTATCGGCGCGACCGGAAGGCGCTGCAGCGGCTCGCCGCGAATCCGCGGATTGATCTGTTCTCGGCCATTCCGCACGGCACCGGCCAGACCTACCTGCGCGAGATCCTGCTGGTCGCCGATCACAACGCGTATCACATCGGGCAGATCGTCGCCGTCCGGCGGCTGCTCGGCAACTGGAAGTAATGCAGGCCTGCGGGCCTGGCGCTTCGCTCCTGTGAACATCGCGCAGCGGCGCCTTCGCACGCAGCGGCTGGCGGGCGCCGGGTTCGAGTCGCCCGCCGAGGCGGTGCGCTGGTTCGGCGCCGTGCAGGCGCAGGATTATCAGGGCGCGCTGTGGGCGCTCGGCCTGCGGACGACCGGCGCGACCCAGGCCAGCCTCGAACAGGCGATTGCCGAGCGGACGATCGTGCGCAGCTGGCCGCTGCGCGGGACGCTGCACTTCACCACGCCCGAGGATTTGCGCTGGATGCTGAAGTGGCTCGCGCCGCTGACGATCGCGCGCGTGGCGTCTCGATTCAGGCAGTTCGATCTCGACGCACCGGTCTTTGCGCGCAGCGCGGCGGCGATCGTCAAGGCGCTCGAGGGAGGACGCCGGATGACGCGGCCGCAGCTGTATGCGCGCCTCGAGCGCGCCAGGGTTGTGACGCGGCACGGCCGTGGCAGTCACGTGCTGTTCCGGCTCGCGAACGACGGCCTGATCTGCTTCGCGCCGCATGACGGCAAGCAACCGACGTTCGCGCTGCTCGATGAGTGGCTGCCGGCATCCCACCTGCCCGAGCGCGACGAAGCCCTGGCGGAGCTCGCGCGACGCTACTTCACGAGCCACGGCCCGGCGACGCTGCAGGACTTCACGTGGTGGTCAGGGCTTCCGGCGGCGGACGCCCGCCGCGGTGTCGAGGCGGCGCGCGTGAAAGCTCCGCACCTCGCACCCTCGCACCTTCGCACCCCGCACCTTCGCACGCACCGCACCTCGCACCGCCGCACCCCGCACCCCGCACTTCCTCGGCTCGCACCTCGCACCACGTCGTTCTCCTCCCGCCCTACGACGAGTACACGGTGGCGTACAAGGACCGCAGTGCGGCGCTGGATCCGAAGCACGCCGCCGCGGCGCGCAACGGCATCTTCAGCCCGACGATCCTGATCGACGGCCGCATCGCCGGCACCTGGACGCGGCAGTTATCGGGCGCCTCGGTAGCGATCACGCTGAGACCCTTCGGTCCGCTCACCGGCGAGCGCGCTCGCAGCGTCGCCGCCGCCGTCGCCCGCTTCGGGCGCTTCCTCGGCCGGCCTGCTCACATCGTCTAGATCCCAGGCAGCCGTACAGTCTGCCCGAGGGTCGCCGCGATCGTGCACCGCCCGGCTGAAGCCGGACACTACCGAAATACATCGCACACAAATGGCAGGCCTGAAGGCCTGCACTACTTGCGAAATGGATGCTGCTTGCCAAATGGATACCGGTCGTGTATTTTAACTAAACGATTAAATGAAACAGTTAAAGACAGAAACAGGACGCCGCCCAAGCGAGACGGCGACACCGAGCAGCGAATCCTGGATGCGGCCCACGCCGTGTTCGTGCGCCGCGGCACCGCCGGCACCCGCATGCAGGAGATCGCCGCCGAGGCCGGCGTCAACCAGGCGCTGCTGCACTACTACTTCCGCAACAAGGAGCAGCTGGCCCAGGCCGCCTTCGAGCGCGCCGCGCGAGGATTCATGCCGGCGGTGGTCCAGGTGATTGCCTCCGACGGCGAGCTCGAGGACAAAGTGCGGCGGATCATCGACCTCGAGCTCGATCACCTGTCGCGCGCGCCGTACCTGCCGGGCTACATCATCGGCGAGGTCACGCACCATCCCGAGCGCGCCGCGCAGCTGATCGCCGCCATTACCGGCCTCACGCCGAAGGAGCTCGGCCCCCGCGTGCTCGGCACGCTGCGACGTCAGATCACGGCGCGGGTGAAGGCCGGCGCGATGCGGCCCGATCGCGCCAGAGTCGTTCCTCGTCAACCTGATGGCGCTCTGCATCTTTCCCGTTCGCGGTCCGGCCGATGGTCCAGGCGATGCTCGGCATGGACGAGCGCGCGCTTCGAACAGTTCATCACGCGCCGGCGCGAGGAGCTGCCGGCCTTCTTCCTGGGAGCGTTGCGGCCATGACCCGTCTTCTTACCGGGTGTCTGGCGGTGTCGTTGATGGCGGCGGCGGCGCCCGCGTGGGCGCAGGCGGGCGGGCCGCGAGCCGTTGCAGCTCGGCGCGCTGCAGCGCGAGGCCCGCGCCGCCGACGCGCGCACGCGCGAGATCGACCTGCTGGCGAAGCAGACCGATCTGCGCGAGAAAAACCTCGACGCCGAACAATGGCCGTCGCTGAGCACGCTCGGCCAGACGCAGTACCAGTCCGACGCGCCGCAGTCGCCCTTTGCCGGGCCGAACGGCCAGCCCGCGTTCGTGTCGCCGCTGTTCACCTACGATCTGTCGCTCCGCGTCGATCAGCGCATCTACGATCCCGCGAGCCAGGCGCGCCGGGATCTGGCGCGCGCCGATCTGGCGGAATCGCAGGCCCGTGTCCGCAGCTCGCTCTTCACGCTGCGGCAGGACGTGAACGACGCGTTCTTCGCCGCGGCCCTGCTGCAGGAGCAGATCGGCGTCCTCGATGCGACGATTGCCGGTTTCGAGGCGCGCCTGCGCGAAGCGAACGCCCGCGTCCAGCGAAGGCGCGGCCGTCCCGGCTGATGCCGCCGCCATCGAGGCGGCCCTGCTCCAGCAACGCCAGCAGGCCGATGCGTTGCGCGCGAACCGCCGCGCCGCGCTGCGCCGGCTGGAAACGCTCACGGGCCACGCCATCGATCCCGACGCATCGGCGCAGCTGCCCGATCTGCACACGTCGGTGGCGCAGGCGCGCGAGGCGCTGACGCGCGAGCGGGCGCGGCCGGAGTACGCGCAGTTCGATCGCGCGCGCGACCGGGCATCGCGTCAGCAGGCGCTCACCCAGGCCGCCGATCGCCCGCAGCTGTCGGCCTATGGCCGGGGCGGATACGGGCGGCCGGGCCTCGATTTCATCAGCGACCAGCCCGAATGGTACGGGTTGGGCGGCGTGCAGTTCCAGTGGAAGGCGTGGAACTGGAACTCCTCCGCGCGCGAGCGCGAGGCGTTGACGCTGCAGCAGAAAGTCGTCGACGCCGAGGAGGCAGCATTCACGAGCGGCCTTCGCCGCGCGATCGAGACCGACCTGGCGTCGATCGACCATCTCGAGACCGCCATCGTCCGTCGACGATCGCATCGTGTCTCTTCGGGAAGGCATCGATCGGACCGCGAAGGCGCGGCTGGACGAGAGCGCGATCACCGCGTCGGAGTACGTCGATCGACACGCGGAATGGCTCGCGGCGCAGTTCGAGCAGGCGCGTCATCGCGTCGAACTGGCACAGGCACGCGCCCGCGTGCTCACGACGCTTGGGCTGGAGGTGCAGTGATGCGGCGAAGAATCTATGCGGCCGCGCTGGTGGCGCTTACGACGATCGCGCACGGCGCCTGCGCAAAGACGCGCGGAGCCCGATGCCTACGGCAACGTCGAAGCGACCGAGGTGGTGGTCGGCGCGGAGGCGACCGGCCGGCTGATCACCTATACGGTGATCGACGGTTCGGCGGTCGCCGCCAACGCGGTGGTCGGCACGATCGACGCCGCTCAGCTCGGCTTCGAGCGCGATCAGCTGGCCGCCCAGCAGGCCGCGACGAAGTCGCGCGCCAACGAGGTGCGCCAGCAGGTGTCGTCGCTCGACGCCCAGCGCAGCGCCGCGGTGGCGCAGCGGGAGGCGAGCAAGGCCCAGCGCGACGCGCTCGCGGCGCAGCTCGACATCGCGAAGCGTGCGCACCAGCGGACCAGGCGCCTGTTCGACCAGCAGGCGGCGACGTCGCAGCAGCTCGATCAGGCCGAACGCGACGAACGCGTGTTGACCAATCAGATCGCGGCGCAGGACGAGCAGATCAAGGCGCAGGAGCGCCAGATCGCGGCGCAGGCCGATCTGGTGCGAGGCGCCAGGGGCCAGGAGCAGACGGTGGCGGCGCAGGTCGCCGGCGCGGAGGCTCAGGTGAGTCAGGCGGGCGAGCGCCTTCGCAAGACCGAAGTGCGCAATCCGATCGACGGCACCGTGCTGACGACCTACGCCAAGGCCGGAGAGGTCGTGCAGGCCGGACAGCCGCTGTATCGAGTCGCCGACCTCAGGACGATGGAGGTGCGCGCTTACGTCACCGAGCCGCAGCTGTCGTCCATCCGGCTGGGCCAGGAAGCGCGCGTGTCGGTCGACGCCGGCGCCGGCCCTCGGCAGACGGTCTCGGGCTCGATTTCGTGGATTTCGTCGCGCGCTGAATTCACGCCGACGCCGATTCAAACGCGTGAAGAGCGCGCCGACATGGTCTACGCGATCAAGATCCGCGTCGCCAACGACAACGGCGTGCTCAAGATCGGAATGCCGGTCGACGTGCAATTCGCGGCGAGCCAGGCCGCGCGATGAGCGCTTCGACCTCCGACTGCCGTCGTCGTCGATCGCCTCGAGAAACGGTTCGAGCAAACCGTGGCGCTGGACGGCCTGTCGTTCGCGGTCGCCACGCTCGGAGCTGTTCGGCTTCGTCGGGCCCGACGGCGGCGGCAAGACCACGCTGTTCCGCATCCTCGCGACGCTTCTGACTCCCGACAAGGGAAGCGCGCGCGTCCTCGGCCAGGACGTCGTCAAGGATCTGTGGGATCTGCGGCGGCGCATCGGCTACATGCCCGGCCGCTTCTCGCTGTATCCCGATCTCAGCGTCTACGAGAACCTGCGGTTCTTCGCGTCGGTATTCGGCACGACCGTCGAGAAGGAGCGGCCGAACATCGCGCCGATCTACAGCCAGCTCGAACCGTTCAAGGATCGGCGCGCCGCGGCGCTGTCGGGCGGCATGAAACAGAAGCTCGCGCTCTGCTGCGCGCTCGTTCATCGTCCGGAGATCCTGTTGCTCGACGAGCCGACCACCGGCGTCGACGCGGTCTCGCGCCGCGAGTTCTGGGATCTGCTCGCCGAGCTGAAGAAGACCGGGATGACGATCCTGGTCTCGACGCCCTACATGGACGAGGCCGATCGCTGCGATCGCGTCGCGCTGATTCAAGGCGGCCGGCTGCTGGCCCTCGATACGCCGCAGCGCGATCGCGCAGTCGTTCGATCGCCCGCTGCTCGCGATTCGCGCCGGACGGCGCTACCCGGCGCTGCTCGCGCTGCGCGAATCGCCGCATGCCCACACCGTCTATCCGTTCGGCGACACGCATTCATTACGTGGATGCGCGCGCCGGCGAGCCGGCGCCGGCGATTGCCGTCGGAGCTGCGGGCCTTCCTCGCTGTCGCGCGGGTTCGCCGACGCGACAGGTCGAGCCGGCCGCGCCGACCGTCGAAGACAGCTTCATCGCGCGGATGGGCGCCGCCGATGGCAGTCAGCGCGGCATGAACGCAGACGCTCGCGATCGACGTCGCAGACCTGACGCGCCGCTTCGGCGCCTTTACCGCCGTCGACGGCATCAGCTTCAACGTCCGCGCCGGCGAGGTGTTCGGATTCCTCGGCGCCAACGGCGCCGGCAAGACGACGGCGATCCGGATGCTGACCGGCCTGCTCGCGCCGAGCGCCGGCCGCGCGATCGGTGGCCGGGCACGACGTCGCGCGCGAGGCCGAGCGCGTCAAGCGCGACATCGGCTACATGAGCCAGCGCTTCTCGCTCTACGAAGATCTCACCGTCCGCGAGAACATCACGCTCTACGGCGGCATCTACGATCTGAGCGATCGCGACATTCGCGAGCGGACCGGCCGGATGCTCGCGCGGCTCGGGCTCGAGCACGCCGCCGATCAATTCGTGCGCGCCATCCCGCTCGGCTGGCGCCAGAAGCTCGCGTTCTCGGTCGCGCTGCTCCACGAGCCGCGCGTGGTGTTCCTCGACGAGCCGACCAGCGGCGTCGATCCGATTACGCGCCGCCAGTTCTGGGAACTGATCTACGAAGCGGCGGCCGCCGGGACGACGGTGCTGGTGACGACGCACTACATGGACGAGGCGGAGTACTGCGACCGCATCTCGATCATGGTCGCCGGGCGGATCGGCGCGATGGGCACGCCGGCGGAGCTGAAGCAGCAGTTCGCGCGTCGCCTCGATCGACGATCTCTTCGTGCGGCTGCGCGCAGGCCGGTGCGCGTCATGACGGCGCTGCTCGGGCTGCTGCGCAAGGAGGTCTACCACATCCTCCGCGATCGACGGACGCTGGTCGTGATCGTCGCGCTGCCGGTGCTGCAGGTGATCATCTTCGGCTACGCGATTCGCACCGACGTCGATCACGTGCGGCTGGCGATCGTCGATCCGGCGCCCGACCCGGTGACGCTGGCGATCCGCGCGCGATTCGGCGCGGCGGGCGTGTTCGAGACGGTCGCGGTCGTGCCGCGGATCGAGCAGCTCGAAGAGCTGTTCCGCCGCGGCACGGCGCAGGGCGCGGTGGTATTCGAGGCCGGCTTCGCCGAGCGGCTGGCGCGCGGCCTGCCTGCCGGCCTGCTGATCATCGCCGACGCCACCGAGCCGAACACCGGCAGCATCGTCGCCGCCTACGCCCACGGCCGTCGTGCAGGGTTACGAGCAGGAGCAGACGCTGCACGCGCGCAGCGCCGTGCGCGTCCGCATCGTCCCCAGCGTCCGCATGCGCTTCAACCCGACGCGCGAGAGCTCGAACCTGTTCGTGCCTGGGCTGATGGCGTTCGTGCTGACGATCATCTCGTCGCTGATGACGGCGATCTCGCTGACGCGCGAGAAGGAGACCGGGACGATGGAGGCGCTGCTGGTCTCGCCGCTGCGGCCGTGGCAGATCATCGTCGGCAAGGTCGCGCCGTATCTGGTGGTCGGCTTTGCCAGCGTGGTCGGCGTGATTCTCGAAGCGCGGCTCGTGTTTCACGTGCCGCTGCGCGGCAGCCTGCACGCTGCTGCTGGTCGAAGGCCTGCTGTTCATTCTCGTGTCGCTGTCGCTCGGCATCCTGATCTCGGCCCGCACCTCGTCGCAGCGCGTGGCGATGATGGGCGCGCTGGTCGGCACGATGCTGCCGACGATGCTGCTGTCCGGGCTTCATCTTCCCGATCGAGAGCATGCCGTGGCCGCTGCAGCGCGATCTCGGTGGTCGTGCCGGCGCGCTGGTTCGTGCTGGTGGCGCGCAGCATCATGCTGAAGGGCGTCGGCCTCTCGTACCTGTGGCGGCCGTCGCTGGTGCTGCTGGCGATGGCGGTGCGTGCTGCTGGCGGCGAGCACCCGCGCCTTTCACGAACGGCTGGACGGCTGAGCATGCGCCGCATCCTGTTTCTGGCGCGGGCCGAGGTGCTGCACGTCGTGCGCGATCGCGCGACGCTGGCGCAGGTGCTGGTGATGCCGATCCTGCAGCTGCTGGTCCTTTCGAACGCGGCGACCTTCCAGGTGCGCGACACGCCGACCTACGTCGTCGACTTCGATCGGTCGAGCCTGTCGCGCGGGCTGGTGACGCGGTTCCGCGCGTCCGGGCACTTTCGCGTGCGAGGAGCAGTCGGAATCGCCGGAGCTGGCGAACGAAGCGCTGCTGCGCGGCGACGCGACGATGGTGCTGACCATCCCGCACGACTTCGAGTCGTCGATCGTCCGCACCGGCGCCGCGCCGGTCCAGCTCGCGGTCAACGCCGAGAAAGGATCGGCGGCCGGCATCGTCCAGGCGTATGCGTCGAGCATCACCGCGGCGTATGCGTCCGAGCTGGAGGCGTCGGCGCGCGGCACCGGCACGGCGGTCGCGGCGGCGCCGCCGCGCCGCGGCACGCCGCGGATCGACGTGCAGGTCGCGAAGCTGGTACAACCCGGATCTCGAACTACCAGCACTACATGGTTCCCGGCATCCTCGTCGCGCTGGTGACGCTGATCGGCACGCTGCTGAGCGCGCAGAACATCGCGCGCGAGAAGGAACTGGGCACGCTCGAGCAGCTCAACGTCACGCCGATGACCCGCGGCCAGTTCATCGCCGCCAAGCTGCTGCCGTTCTGGACGCTGGGCATGATCAATCTGGCGATCGGGCTGCTGGTCGGCGTGCTGGTGTTCGACGTGCCGATGCGGGGCAGCCTGCTGCTGCTGTTCGGATCGGCGGCGGTCTATCTGGTCGCGGCGCTGGCCATCGGGCTGTTCATCTCGAGCCTGGTCGACACGCAGCAGCAGGCGATGTTCGTCACGTTCTTCGTGATGAACGTCTACCTGCTGATGAGCGGGCTGTTCACGCCGATCGACAGCATGGCGCCGTGGGTCCAGGTGGTGTCGCAGCTGAATCCGGTGCGGCACTTCGTGACGATCTCGCGCGCGATCCTGATCAAGGGCGCCGGGCCGGCCGACATCGCGCGGCCGCTGCTGACGCTGACGGCCTTCGGCGCCGTGACGCTGGCGCTCGCGATCCGGCAGTACTCGAAGCGCGCCACCTGAGACAGGCAGGCTTGAAGGCCTGCACTACAGAATGCCGAGTTGCTCCAATGTCGCTCGTTCGTAGTGCAGGCCTTCATGGTCTGCTTGACGCCGAGCTTCTTAAGCGCCGCGTCGGGGCAGCCGGTCCATTCGCTGACGAACGTGTTGCCCTGATACTGCAGATCGGCGACGCCCATCTTCGTCGACCAGAAGCCCGACGCGGTCAGATCGCGGAAGCTGCTGAAGAAGGCGATCGCCTGGCTCAGGCCGCGATCGGGGTTCGAGGTGTAGGCGATCTCGTCGAGCAGCGCGCGCCGCTCGCGATCGGTGGCGTTGACGAACCGCTTGCCGACGCGATCCACCGCCAGGCGATCGATCATCGCCAGGCCGCCGCGCATCGCGATCTGGCGGCGCGGCTGGTCGATCATCATGAAGTCCATGAACGCCGGCACGCCGGCGTCGGTCGCGCTGCCGGATCGCTCGTCGCGCGGGATGATCAGATCGACCAGCACGCCGACCGTGGCGTACTCGTGCGCGGTGAAGAACTTCGGCTTGAACGGCGCCGCCGGCTTCGCCGCCTGCGCCGCGCTGCGTCGGCGTGGTCGTGCGCCTGCCGCGCCTCGGCGGCGGTCCAGACCAGCGCCGCCGCCGCAGGCGCGCCGGCGAACAGCTCGAGCGCCGATCGCCGCGTGATCGCTTCATGCCGTCCGCCAATCTGCAATCCGCACTCTGCACTTTGCAATTTCATAGCGCCCCCTGTTTCGCTGCTGCGCGATGAACTCCGACGTGCGCATCGACGAGCGCCAGGATCGTCCAGGTGCAGTTCTTGTGCGCGTTCGAGACGAACGGGCCGGCGTCGGCGACGAACAGGTTCTTGACGTCGTGCGCCTGGCAGTTCGCGTTCAGCACCGACGTCTGCGGATCGTTGCCCATCCGCGTCGTGCCCGACCTCGTGGATGATGCGCCCGACCGGCTCGAGGCCGTACAGCTGCCTCGCGCGTCGGCATCGGCGACAGCGGCGTGCCGCCCATCTCGTGGATGATCTCGCGGAAGGTCTCCTGCATGTGCTTCGCCTGGTTGATCTCGTGCTCGGAGAACTTCGCGTGGAAGCGCAGCACCGGGATGCCGTAGGCGTCGACGACGTTCGGATCGATCTCGCAGTAGGTGTGCTCGTTCGGGATCATCTCGCCGCGGCCGGCGAAGTTGACCGTCGCGCCGTAGAAGCGGCGGTAGTCGTCCTTCAGCGACTTGCCGTAGCCGCCGACGCCGTTGAAGCGCTGGATGCCGCCCATGAACCCGAAGCCCGGCGCCGAATGCTTCCCGCCGCCGAGCTCGATGTGGTAGCCGCGCGGGAAATCGAGCGTTCTTGTTGTCGAGCCACCACGGCATGTAGAGATGCGCGCCGCCGGTGCCGTCCTCGTTGTGCGGCACGCCGTGCTCCATCTTCGGGATGTGGCCGCCGACCGAGAGTCCGGTCGAATCGGTCAGGTAGCGGCCGACGACGCCGCTCGAGTTGGCGAGGCCGTCGGGGAAGCGGCCCGACGTCGAGTTGAGCAGCAGCCGCGCCGACTCGCACGCGCTCGCCGCGAGCACGACGACGCGCGCGCGCACGGCGTAGTCGCGGCGATCGGTGCGGTTCACGTACGAGACGCCGGTCGCCAGCCCGCTGTCGTCGGTCAGCACCTCGCGCGCCATCGCGTTGGTGATGATGCGCAGCTTGCCGGTCGCCAGCGCCGGCGGCAGCAGCACCGAGGTCGACGAGAAGTTCGCGTGCGTCGCGCAGCCGCGGCCGCACTGGCCGCAGTAGTGGCACGCCGGGCGGCCGTTGAGCGGCTGCGTCAGGATCGACAGGCGATTCGGGATGCAGGTGATCTTCAGCTTGTCGGCCGCCTGCTTGATCAGCAGCTCGTAGCAGCGCGGCTTCGGCGGCGGCTGGAAGATGCCGTCCGGCTCGTTCGGGATGCCTTCCATCGATCCGAAGATGCCGACGAGGCGATCGAGCTTGTCGTAGTACGGCTTGATGTCGTCGTAGGTCGATCGGCCAGTCGTCGCCGATGCCGTCGAGGCTGCGGCGCTTGAAGTCGTCCGGTCCCCAGCGCAGCGAGATGCGGCCCCAGTGATTGGTGCGGCCGCCGAGCATGCGGCCGCGGAACCAGTCGAACTGCGATCCCGGCGCCTGCGTGTACGGCTCGCCTTCGATGTCCCAGCCGCCGATGCAGCCGTCGAACTCGCCGAACGGCTTGGTCGGCGTCGCGGCGCCGCGGCGCGGCGAATCGTACGGCCACGCCGACATCTTCGAGTCCTTGGCGGAGTCCCACATCCCGCCGGCTTCGAGCATGACGACGTCGGCGCCCGCCTCGCAGAGCACCTTGGCGGCCATGCCGCCGCCGGCGCCGGAGCCGACGATGCAGACGTCGTAGGTTTTCGGTGAACGAATGACCTGCATGAGCCGGAATCTTAGCCCGTTTTTGGGGTAAGGTTCTCCGGCATGGCACACGGCAGAAGAACCGCAGAGCACGCGGAGTTCGCAGAGTCAGGTTTTCTCTGCGTGCTTCTGCGGTCTCTGCGTTTCGTCGTTCGGCGCGCAGACGCCCGCGCCCGTCGAGTGGCGCTCCTACGCCGGCGACCTGCGCAACCATCACTACTCGCCGCTCGCGCAGGTGACCGCCGCCAACTTCAACGCGCTCGAAGTCGCCTGGCGCTTCAAGACCGACAGCCTCGGCCCGCGTCCCGAGTACAAGCTCGAAGGCACGCCGCTGGTCGTCAACGGCGTGCTCTACACCACGGCCGGCACCCGGCGCGCGGTGGTCGCGCTCGACGCCGCGACCGGCGAGCTGCGCTGGGCGCACGCGGAGCGCGAAGGCGCGCGCGCGGCGGCATCACCGCGGCAGCTGTCGGGCCGCGGCGTCGCCTACTGGACCGACCCTTCGACTTCGCTCAGGGCAGGCGGCGGCGACGAGCGGATCCTCTACGTCACCACCGGCTATCGTCTCGTCGCGCTCGACGCCAAGACCGGCGCGCGCATCCCGTCGTTCGGCAAGGACGGCATCGTCGATCTGAAAGACGAGGTGGTGTTCGGCAAGGAGCAGCAGATCGATCGCGAGGCGGGCGAGATCGGCCTGCACGCGACGCCGGCGGTCACCAGGGACGGCGTGGTGATGATCGGCGCCGCGATGCTCGAAGGCGGCACGCCGAAGACGCACAACAACACCAAAGGGCTCGTGCGCGGCTTCGACGTTCGCACCGGCAAGAAGCTGTGGACGTTCAACACCATTCCGCGTCCCGGCGAGTTCGGCAACGACACGTGGGAAAAAGAATCGTGGGCCGTCAACGGCAACGTCGGCGTCTGGAATCAGATCGGCGTCGACGAGGAGCTCGGGCTGGCGTATCTGCCGGTCGAGACGCCGAGCTCCGATTTCTACGGCGGCCTGCGCCCCGGCAACAACCTGTTCGCGGAGAGCCTGGTCGCGATCGACTACAAGACCGGCAAGCGCAAGTGGCACTACCAGCTCGTGCACCATCCGATCTGGAACATGGACATCGCGACCGCGCCGATGCTCGTCGATCTCACCGTCAGCGGCCGGCCGGTGAAGGCGGTCGCGGTGATGGGCAAGCAGGCGATGCTGTATCTCTTCAACCGCGTCACCGGCGAGCCGATCTTTCCGATCGAGGAGCGCCCGGTGCCGCAGTCCGACGTGCCGGGCGAGAAGACGTCGCCGACGCAGCCGTTTCCGACCAGGCCGCCGCCATACGACTACAGCGGCGTCGAGGTCGAGAACCTGATCGACTTCACGCCGGAGCTGCACGCCGAGGCGTTGAAGATCGCGGCGCGCTACAAGCTCGGGCCGATCTTCACGCCGCCGCCGATCAGCAAGAAGGAAGGTCCGATCGGCAGCTTCCGATCATCGGGCGGCACCAACTGGCCGGGCGGCTCGTTCGATCCCGAGACGCACATCGCCTACGTGCCGTCGTTCATCGCGATGCCGGTGCTCGGGCTGCTGCCGCCGCCGAACAAGGAGTTCTCCGATCTGCCGTACGTCTCCGCCAACGCGCTCACCGGCGTGCGCTACATTTCCGGCCCGGGTGAGAACGTCGGCGCCGACGCCGCGTCGCTGGCGACGAAGGCCGCCGGGACGGTGGTGTCGTCGACCGGAGATGCGGCGACCAACAGCGACGCGCTGCCGCAGGGCCTGCCGCTGCTGAAGCCGCCGTACGGACGGCTGAGCGCGATCGACCTCGATCAAGGGCGAGATCCTGTGGTAGGTCGCGCACGGCGAGACGCCGGACAGCGTCCGCAATCATCCGGCGTTGAAAGGGCTGACGATCCCGCGGACCGGCAGTCGGGCGCGGTCGGCGCGCTGGTGACCAAGACGCTGGTGATCATGGGCGATCCGCTGGCGACCACGGTCGCGCCGCGCGGCCGCGGCGCGATGCTGCGCGCCTACGACAAGGCCAACGGCAAAGAAGTCGGCGCGGTCTACATGCCGGCGCAGCAGTCGGGCACGCCGATGACCTATGCGCTCAACGGCCGTCAGTTCATCGTCGTGCCGATCAGCGGCGGCAATTATTCAGGAGAGTATCTCGCGTTTGCATTACCGAGAATAGGAGAGCTGCAGCATGCGACGAATCGTGATCGGTCTGGTCGGCGTGATCGGCTGGTCGGCTGGTGTGCTTGGCCGCGCAGCAAAGCGATCCGCAGCCGACGTGCAAGATGTGTCCGGGCACCTATATCGCCGAGGTCCGAGATCGAGGCCTACACCGCGAAGGCGGTCGCCGAGAAGCTGATCGATCAGCAGACGCGCGACATCGACATCGGCAAGGCGCACATCGGCATCGGCGTCGTCCATCGCGGCAAGCTGACCGCGCCGGCGCCGGAGTCGGTCGCCGAGCACGATCTGGTCAGCGAGGTCTATCACATCATCGACGGCTCGGCGACGCTGGTCACCAGCCCCGACATCGTCGGCGCCAAGCGCCGGCCGGCGACGCTCGAAACCGTGCGGCTGTTCAACGGCCCGGGCAACAACGGCATCGTCGTGCGCAACGGCGTCGCGCACGAGCTGAAGGCCGGCGACGTGATCGTGATTCCCGCCGGCACCGGCCACTGGTTCACCAAGATCCCCGATCACATCAACTACCTGATGGTCCGGATCGATCCGGACAAGGTGACGCCGCTCAAGAACGAAGCGGCCTCGAAGGCGTACCTGTCGAAGCCGCACCAGCAGTAGGAGAGCGCACATGAAGCGACGATCTCTGGTCGGCGCGCTGTTCGCTGATGCGCGATCGCGGCGCTCGGCGTCGGATCGGTCGCGCTCGATCGGCGCGCGACGCCGTCGCGGCCGCCGGCGGCGGTGCAGGCGCCGCGCTTCGAAGTCGATCCGCTGTGGCCGAAGCCGCTGCCGAACCACTGGATTCTCGGCCAGACCATCGGCGTCTCGGTCGACGCGCAGGATCACGTCTGGATCATCCATCGCGCCGGCTCGCTCGAAGCCGGGCGAGGTGCACGCGACGACGACGCCGCCGACGGCGCAGTGCTGCGCGCCGGCGCCGCCGGTTCTCGAGTTCGATCGGGCCGGCAATCTGATCGGCCACTGGGGCGGGCCCGGGCCAGGGCTACGACTGGCCCGATTCGAATCACGGCATCACCGTCGACTACAAGGGCAACGTCTGGATCGGCGGCAACGGCCGCGGACGCGCCGCCCGCGGGCCGCGGCCGCGGCACGCCGGCGCCGGCGCGGACAGAATCGTCAGCAGGACGAGAGCCAGACCGGCGGCACGCAGTCGTTCAACGACAACATGGTCCTGAAGTTCACGCAGGACGGGAAGTTCCTGATGCAGATCGGCAAGCCCGGCGACGAGCAAGGGCAGCAACGACATCGAGAACCTGCGGCTGCCGGCCAAGACGTTCGTCGACCAGGCAGACCAACGAGCTCTACGTCGCCGACGGCTACGGCAACCATCGCGTGATCGTGTTCGACGCCGACACCGGCAAGTACAAGCGGCACTGGGGCGCCTACGGCAACAAGCCGGACGACGTCGACCTGGGCCGCTACAATCCGAACGCGCCGCCGGCGCAGCAGTTCCGCAATCCGGTGCACTGCGCCGAGCTCTCGGACGATCGGCTGCTCTATGTCTGCGATCGCGTCAACGATCGCATCCAGGTGTTCAAGCCGGACGGCACGTTCGTGAAGGAAGCGTTCTTCAACAAGAACACGCTGGGCTCGGGCTCGGCGTGGGACATCGCGTTCTCGAAGGATCCGCAGCAGAAGTACATCTATCTGGCCGACGGCGCGAACGACAAGGTGCACATCGTCGATCTGCGCGAAACGCTCGAGGTCCTGACCAGCTTCGGCGAAGGCGGCCGCCAGCCGGGCGAGTTCTACGGCGTGCACAGCATCGCGACCGATTCGAAGGGCAACATCTACACGACCGAGACCTATCGCGGCCAGCGCGTGCAGAAGTTCATCTACAAAGGGCTGGCGCCGGTGACGAAGAAAGATCAGGGCGTGGTCTGGCCGAGCGCAGAGCCGAAACCGTAGCGCCGACGCAAGAGCAGGTGGAATGCGCATGAACCGAAGACGATCGCGACCGGCCGGACGATTGCTGATGGTCTCGATGCTGCTCGGGAGCCTGCTGGCCGCCGCCTCCCCTGCCCCAACGCTGGAAGCCGGAGATCCCCAAAGTCTGGGATGAGGCGGCTCTTGCCGACTGGGCCACACCGCTCGCCGGATTGAACCGCCGTCCCACCCACATTTCGGCCAAAGAGGTACTACTCGCTCAAGGTCGAAAACCTCCGGACCTACCCGGTGTATTTTCCAGGCCGCGAACCAGACGGCTACTGGGAGATGCTGCGGCGCGTCGGCCCGAAGCCGCTGATCGAACCAAAAGAATTGGTGACGGAGGCCGACTGGATCGAGGCGGGTCGGCGGGTGTTCGACGAAGCCGATCATCTGCATCTGCGCACGTTCGATCCCGGTTTCATCGCGGCAATCAGGAGTCGCGAGACATTCGAACAGGCCGGCACGCAGCCGTTGCCGGACGGCACCGTGTTCGGCTCGCGGTGGGTGCCGACCAAGCAGGGCGTGGCCCTGTCGTTCGGCAACTGCAACAACTGCCATCTCTTGTACATGGTCCGATGGTACCCGCGTCGCGGGTCCTTCGTCGTTCGCCGAAGTCTCACAGACGCGCAATCCAAAGTACCGGAACCCACTGATCAACCCGGTTCAGTTCGCGAACCGGATGGTCACCGGAGCGTCGCCCTTTCGGATGGGCAATGAGCCCCTCGGCATGTGGTTGTTCCGTGCCTACGGAGTTCCGTGGAGGAACGACAACCTCGCCGACGAGCAATTGAAGGCGACGACCAAGGTCGAGTACGACGCGCACATTGGCGGCATCGTCCGGGGCGGCGGCGTGCCTCGCTGGGGCGGCAGCTTATCTGACCCGGCGAAGATGCCGGATCTCATCGGCATCAAGGATCGCAAGTACATCGACCACACCGCCACCCACCTTCATCGGGGATCGGTGACCTGATGCGCTATGCGGCGCTGGTGAGTTTTGCCGAGGCGACCGACTACGGCCCGCATCACATCCTTGGGGAATCCAGCACGAGGCCTCAATGCGAGATTGTCGGATGAAGCGTTGTACGCGCTCGCGCTCTACATCTACTCGCTTCAGCCGCCGCCGAATCCGAATCCGGTCGACGAACGATCCGCCGCGGGACAGAAGATCTTTGCGCGCGAAGGATGTCCCAGGTGCCACACCCCGCCGTTGTACACCAGCAACAAGCTGACGCTCGCGAAGGGCTTCGAGCCGCCGCCGGACGTGCCGGCGACGCTGGACATTCTCCGCATATCGCTCGGGACCGATCCGGGCTCGCGCTCAAGACGCGCAAAGGCACCGGCTACTACAAGGTCCCTCGCTCAAAGGTGTGTGGTATCGCGGCCACTACCTGCACGACGGATCCGTGGCCAGCCTCGAAGAGATGTTCGACCCCGATCGACTGAAGGAGACGCATGTGCCGGGAGGATGGAGGCCGATGGGTTCACAGACCTACGCGATCAAGGGG
The DNA here is from genome assembly GCA_963794705.1 of uncultured Acidobacteriota bacterium. Taxonomy (GTDB): domain Bacteria; phylum Acidobacteriota; class Vicinamibacteria; order Vicinamibacterales; family CAVVIG01; genus CAVQFC01. Next base: position 145,834 of record CAWCFI010000013.1, on the reverse strand, counting down.
CACGAGATCGGCCTTCGCCTCGACGCGATCGAGCGCGAGCAGCTCATCGCGTTCCTGCGGACGTTATAGCGTTACCGGACTCAAACGGTTCTAAGAGGATGTGGAGTCGACCGCGATCATCGTTGCGGTCATTTTCGCGAGCACCCTGGCGCGGGTGGCATCGAAGACGGTGCCTTCGCACACGGTCAGCGTTCGGCCGGCCTGCACGACCCGGCCCACCGCGATCACGCGGTCGGTCTTCGCGGGCTTGAGAAAGTTGATCTTGAACTCGACCGTCAGCACTTCGCGGTCGGCTGGCATCACCGACAGCGCGGCATAGCCGCAAGCGACATCGACGAGGCTCGCAACACGCCACCGTGCAGCAGGCCTGCTGTTGGGTGAGGCGTTCGTCGAATCCACACGTGATGGTCACGGTGCCCGACCGATCGATTCGATCGTCGCCAGCGTCCGCATGAATCCTGTCGGTCAAAGCTCTGACGAATGCGTTCCATCGCCAGATTCTATCCGCCAGCACGACGACAGAGTCGATAGTCGAGTCGTGAGTACGAAGGCGTCAGTCGTCGAGTCGTGAGCGCCGGTCACGACCTGCGGGTGGCGCGCGGCGGGGCGGTGCTCGAGCGGATCGTCAGCGTGTGCGGCAGCGTGACCGAGTCGGGCGCCTTGGCGTCGCTGTTCAGGATCGCCAGCAGCAGCGCGACCGTGCCTTCGCCGATCGCGCGCATCGGCTGCGCGACCGTGGTCAGCGGCGGATCGATGCAGCGCGCGAAGCGGATGTCGTCGAAGCCGACGATCGAGACGTCGAGCGGGACGCGCAGGCCGCGGCGCTTGGCGGTCTCGACCGCGCCCATCGCCATCTCGTCGTTGAAGCAGAAGATCGCCGTCGGCGGCACCTTGCGCCCGAGCAGGCGCTCGGCGCCGACGGCGCCCGACTCGATCGAGAAATCGCCGTTCATCACGACGAAGTCGCGCTCGGCGCTTCTGCTGCTTCGCGCGCGCGGTCGCGCCGCGCAGGCGATCGCGGCTCAGCGGACTGACCAGCGGCCCGGTGATGATGCCGATGTGGCGGTGGCCGAGGCGGTAGAGGTAGTCCATCGCCTCGGCGGCCGCCTTGGCGTTGTCGATGTGGACGCTCGGGATCCCGAGCTTCGGCGTGAACTCGCAGCCGTTGACCACCGGCGCGCAGCGCGGCGCCATCGCGCGCACCAGCGCCGCCGCTTCCTTCGGCAGCCGGTGGCCGAGCACGATCAGGCCGTCGGCCTCCTTCCGCTTCAGCATCAGCGCGTAGCGATCCTCGCGCTCCTCGTCGTGCTGCGTGTCGCCGAGCAGCACGGCGTAGCCTTCGCGCTGTGCGGCGTCTTCAATTCCTTGGAGGATCAGCGAAAAAAATGGATTGGAGATGTCCGGCACCGTGACGAGCAGCTTGCCGGTGCGCAGCGTCCGCAGGTTCTTGGCCGCGGAATTCGGCGCGTAATCGAGGAATTCCACCGCCTGCATGACTTTGCGGCGGGTGTCCGGGCGTGACCAGTTCCGGCTGGCTCAGGACGCGGGAGACGGTGGCGGTGGAGACGCCGGCGCGCTTGGCGACCTCGTAAATGTTGGACACGGCTGGCGCCCCATCATACCGGTACGACATTTTTGTGACATTTCCCTTGCTCGGCTCCGGTGCGCTTCTGTTACCTTCTGCAACCGATTACATAACCGCATGCAATCGGTTACGCCGGTTCGGTCCCGTCACGGGAAGGAGAGGACATGTTCTCTGCTCGAAGCGTCGCTTGCCGCCGTCGCGTTCTGCGTGATCCTTCACACCGCGGTCTTCGCCCAGGTCACCACCGGCGACATCGTCGGGCGCGTCACCGACTCGAGCGGCGGCGGTGCTGCCGGGCGCGACGGTGACGATCGAGCACCTCGGCACGCACGACATCCGCACCGTGCCGTCCAACGGCACCGGCGACTACGTCTTCAACCTGCTGCCGATCGGCGCCTACACGCGTGAAGGTCGAGATGCAGGGCTTCATCACCCAGACGGCGCGCGTCAGCCTGTCGGCCGGCGATCGCGCGCGCTTCGACGCCAAGCTGCAGCTCGGACAGGTGGCCGAGAACGTGACGGTGACGGCGGAGTCGCCGCTGGTGCAGACCGACTCGGCGACGATCAGCGCGCTGGTCACCGAGAAGGCGGTGCAGGACCTGCCGGTCAGCGGCCGCAACGTCGTCCGGCTGGTGCAGCTGGTGCCCGGCGCCTTCGAGGGACAGCAGAACTCGCTGGCCAGCGGCAACCGGCCCGACGATCGCCGGCAGACCTCGGCGGTGTCGATCAACGGCTCGATGGACAACCAGAACAACCACCTGATCGACGGCATCGACAACAACGAGCGCGCGATCGGCACGGTCGGCGTCAAGCCGTCGATCGACGCGATTGCCGAAATCAAGGTCCAGACCAGCATGTATACCGCCGAAGTCGGCCGCACCGCCGGCGGCGTCGTCAACATCATCACCAAGTCGGGCAGCAACGACTTCCACGGCTCGGCGTTCGAGTTCGCGCGCAACGATCGCTTCGACGCGCGCAACTTCTTCGCCGACCGGCGTCGACAAGCCGAAGCTGACGCAGAACCAGTACGGCGGCAGCGTCGGCGGTCCGGTGGTGCAGGAACAAGACCTTCTTCTTCGTCGACTACGAGGGATTCAACGTCACCCAGGGCGTGACCGCGGTGGCGACGGTGCCGACCGCGAAGATGCGCGCCGGCGATTTCTCCGAGCTGTCGGTCGCGATCTACGATCCGACCAAGGCGCCGCGCAGCCGCCTTTGCCGGCAACCAGATCCCGGCGGCGCGTCTCGATCCGATCGCGATGAAGATCCTCGCGCTCTACCCGCTGCCGACCAGCTCCGGGCTGGCCAACAACTACACCGGCGTGCGCGACCGCACGCAGGACAACTCGGCGACCGACTTCCGCGTCGATCAGATCCTCGAACGGCAACAACCGGATCTTCGCGCGCTACTCCTACAACAAGGTCAGCACGTTCACGCCGCCGGTGTTCCCGGCGGTCAACGGCATCGAGCCGGGCGGCGGCGGCTCGTTCCCGGGCACCAACGACACCAGCGCGCACAACCTCGGCCTCAGCTACTCGCGCGTCTTCAGCCCGACGCTGATCGCCGAGCTGCGCGGCGGCTACCTCAACGTCAACATCGCCTCGTACGGCCTCAACTACGGCAACAACGTCGCCGCAGTCGCTCGGCATCCCCGGCGTCAACAGCAGCGACCCGCTGACCTCCGGGCTGACGCCGATCACGCTGACCGGCTACGCCGGCGCCGGCGACGCGACGTTCCTGCCGCTGATCCAGGTCGATCACACCTGGCAGGGCAGCGGCTCGGTGACCAAGATCACGCGGCGCGCACTCGATCAAGGGCGGCGCCGGCCTGATCAACCGGACGTTCACCGTGTCGCAGAGCAACCAGCCGCTCGGCGCGATCACCTTCAACACGACGCTGACCGACAACGGCTCGGGCACCGGCGGCAACAGCATCGCCTCGTTCCTGCTCGGCTATCCGCAGCAGGAGTCGCGCATCGTGTCGCTGTTCTATCCGCACTACAACACCAAGGAGCCGTTCGTCTTCGTGCAGGACGACTGGCGCGCGACCTCGAACCTGACGCTGAACCTCGGGCTGCGCTACGACGTCTTCACGCCCTACACCGAGCAGGACAACCATCTCGTCAACGTCAACCTGGCGACGTCGACGATTCTCGTCGCCGGCCAGAACGGCGTGTCGCGGACCGCGAACATCTCGACCGATCACTCGAACCTGGCGCCGCGCGTCGGCTTCTCGGCGACGCTGCCGCGCCAGATGGTGCTGCGCGGCGGCTACGGCATGTCGTACTTCCCCGGCAACTACATGTCGCAGTCGTTCCTGAAGAGCGCGCCGTTCACGAGCACCTTCGGTCCGGTGATCAGCACCGGCGCGTCGGGCGGCGTGCCGAACCTGCTGCTGAGCAACGGCCTGCCGGCGCCGGTGGCGACCGACATCACCGTGCCGACCGGCACGTTCCAGGCCGAGGAGCTCGACTTCAAGAACACGCGCACGCAGCAGTACAACCTGTTCGTCGAGAAGGAATTCTCCGGCAACGTGATCGGCGGCGGCTACCTCGGCTGGCGGCAGGATCACCTGGCGCAGTACATTCGGCAACATGGACCTCGCGCCGGCGGCGGCCGGCGCCATTCAGCAGCGCCGCGCCTTCTTCTCGACGCTGCCCGGCGTCAGCTCGATTCCGCTGATCGCCAGCGACTACGAAGGCACCTACGACGCGATGCAGGTCGTGTTCTCGCGCCGGCAGCGGCAACGGGCTCGACCGTTTCGGCGAACTACACGCTGGCGCACGCGCAGGTCACCAACGCGTCGCCGTGGGACGTGAACGTGGTCGAGCGCTACGACTCGGACTTCGACGTCCGCCATCGCGTCGTGCTGTCCGCCAACTACGAGCTGCCGTCGCCGACGGCGACCAGGCCGGTGACGCGCGGCGGTGCTCGGCGGCTGGCAGATCAACGGCGTCGCCTACTGGCAGACCGGCACGGCGTACACGGTGGCCAACGGCACCGCGCGCAGCAACACCGGCGGCACCGATCGGCCGAACCAGGTCGGCGATCCCGAGCTCGAGCAACCCGACGGTCGAGCAGTGGTTCAACGTCGCCGCCTACGCCGCGCAGCCGATCAACACCGCCGGCAACACCGGCCGCAACACGCTGCACGGACCGCCGCAGCGCCGCATCGACCTGTCGTTGTTCAAGAACGTCGCCGATCCACAGCTCGACGCGGCTGCAGCTGCGGGCCGAGGTGTTCAACATCACCAACACGCCGAGCTTCGCGACGCCGAACGCGAACTTCGGCACCGCCGGGTTCGGCAGCATCACGAGCACCGGCAACGCGATCCCGCGCCAGATGCAGTTCGCGGCCAAGCTGCTGTTTTAGGGTATGGTTTCGCCTATGAGAGACGACGGACCGCCAGGCCGCGAGCCGCAGCGTCATGTCGCGTTGCTTTCTGCGAGTTCGCGGTGTCGCGTCTGCTGCCGACGCTGACGCGGCTCGCAGGCGCAGCAGTCCCGCCGGCTGGCGGCCGCGTGACGGGCGCGGCGCCGGCGCGACGCCCGGCGCGCAGGACTATCCGGCGCGGCCGCCGGGCGATCCGGCGGCGGTCGAGCGCGGCAAGGCGCTCTACGGCGTCAACTGCCAGTTCTGCCACGGCGCCGACACCCGCGGCGGCGACAGCGGCCCGAGCCTGCTGCGCTCGGGCATCGTGCTCGACGATCAGCACGGCGAGCTGATCGGCGCCGGTGGTCCGCGCCGGCCGTCCGGGCATGCCGAAGTTCACGCTCACCGACGATCAGATCGCCGACGTCGCCGCCTTCGTCCACACCTTCCGCGCCGCCGGCTACGACGAGTCGCGCGTCAAGCCGCCGAGCATCGTCGTCGGCGACGCCAAGGCGGGCGAGACGTTCTTCGGCGCCAAGTGCGCGTCGTGCCACTCGGCGACCGGCGATCTGAGCGGCATCGCGGCGAAGATCAGCGATCCGCGGCTGCTGCAGCAGACCTGGCTGCTGCCGGGCAGCGGCGGCGGGCGCGGCGGGCCGCCGCCGGTGCAGGTGAAGCCGACGACGGTCACCGTGACGCTGCCGTCCGGTGAGAAGGTCGAAGGCCGGCTCGATCGCGTCGACGACTTCGTCGTCGCGCTGACGACTGCCGGACGGCACGCGGCGATCGTTCAACACCAACGGCGACACGCCGAAGGTCGAGATCCACGATCCGCTGCAGCCGCACAAGGATCTGCTGCGCGACCTACTCCGACACCGACATCCACAACGTGACCGCCTACCTGGTGACACTGAAATGAGCACGAAACGCTCGGCTGAAGCCTTCGCGCTACGCGGTCGCCGTCTGTGCCGGCGTCGCGGCCTTCGCGTTCCCGTGCTGATCGCGCAGAGCGGCGGCGGGCTCGATCCCGCGTCGACTGCTCAAGCCGCTCGCCGATTCCTGGCCGAGCTACTCCGGCGACTACACCGGCCGGCGCTACAGCACGCTGACGCAGATCAACCAGGCGAACGTGAAGAACCTGACGCTGGCGTTCGCCGCGAAGGTCACCGGCGGGCCCGGCGGCGGCGGCGGCGGCGCGGCGGTCCGAGTCCGGACGGCCCGCAGACCTTCATCGGCGGCGAAGGCGACGGCAGCGTCACCGTCGGCGGCGCGACGCAGGTCAAGGGCGCGGTGCTCGTCGGTCAACGGCATCCTCTACGTCACGTCGCCCGACAACGTCTGGGCGCTCGACGCGCACGACGGCCACGAGATCTGGCACTACTTCTGGAAGACCAAGGGCGGCACCCACATCGGCAATCGCGGCGTCGGCGATGTGGGGCAACTATCTCTACTTCGTCACGCCCGACGACTACTTCGTGTCGCTCGACGCGCGCACCGGCAAGGAGCGCTGGCACAAGGAAGCGGCGCCGTTCAGCCAGCAGTACTTCATGACCTCGGCGCCGATGACCGTCGGCAACCACATCATCGTCGGCACCGGCAACGATCTCGACTCGCCCGGCTACCTGATGTCGTTCGATCCGGAGACCGGCGCGCAGCAGTGGCGCTTCTACACCGTGCCGATGAACCCCGGCGATCCCGGGCTCGAGACCTGGAAGAGCCTCGACGCGGCGCGGCACGGCGGCGGGCATCCGTGGCTGCCCGGCGTCTACGATCCGGAGTCGCATCTCTACATCTTCGGCACCGGCAACCCGACGCCGGCCTACACGTCGCAGCCGCGCGGCGAGGGCGACAACCTCTTCACCTGCGCGATCGTCGCGGTCAACGTCGACACCGGCAAGATGGAGTGGTACTACCAGACCTCGCCGCACGACACGCACGACTGGGATTCGGCGCAGACGCCGGTGCTGGTCGACGGCGACTTCCGCGGCAGCGGCCCGCGCAAGATGGTGCTGACCGCCAGCCGCAACGGCTACTACTTCACGCTCGATCGCCGGACCGGCGAGCACATGGTGACGAGCACGTTCTCCGACACCGTGAACTGGGCGAAGCCGGCGCTGAACGGCAAGGGCCAGCCGGTGCGCGATCCGGCGAAGGACAACCACATCGCCGGCGCGCTGGTGTCGGCGGCCAACGGCGGCTCGACCAACTGGCCGCCGCCCGCGTACAGCCCGGACACCGGCCTGCTCTACGTGCCGACGTCGGAAACCTACGCGATGTACTACCTCACCGAAACCGATCCGCGCGGCGCGATGGGGCTGGGCGGCAAGGACGAGGTCAGCGTCGGCACGATGGGCAGCTTCATCAGCGCCATCGACTACAAGACCGGCAAGACCGTCTGGAAGCACAAGTTCCGCTCGGCCGGCAATCCGCGCGGCGCGCCGGGCCTGCTGACGACGGCCGGCAAGCTGCTGTTCGGCGGCGACGTGTCGGGCAACTTCGTCGCCTTCGATCCGGCCAACGGCAAGCCGCTGTGGCACTCGCAGATCGGCCAGGTGACGAACGCGCCGGAAACCTACATGGTCGACGGCCGCCAGCACATTCTGGTCGCCGCCGGCGACACGTTGTACTCGTTCACGCTTCGTACCAGTAGCGTGTCACGACAGGTAGTGTCCGGCTTCAGCCGGACCGCGAGGTGATCATGCTGACACGACGCGAATTCGGAAAGCTGGCGCTCGTCGCGCCGCTGGTCCGGCTGAAGCCGGACACTGCCGAGCGGCGCGATCGGCGGCCGTTTCGCCGCCGTCAACGGCGTGCACCTCGGCGTCCAGACCTACAGCTTCCGCGATCTGCCGCGGCCGGCCGGCGCCGCCGATTCCGTGGACGTCGTCATCAAGGCGATGCAGGAGGCCGGCGTCACCGAGTGCGAGCTGTTCTCGCCGCAGCTCGAGCCGCAGTTCGCGCAGGGCGCGCGCGGCCAGCGCGGCGCGCCGCCGTCGCCCGAGGCAGATCAAGGCGCGCGAGGATCTGCGCAAGTGGCGGCTCGAGAGCGTCGCTCGATCACTTCAAGAACGCGCAAGAAGAAGTTCGACGCCGCCGGCATCACCATCACCGCCTACTGCTACAACATGAACGCCAGCTTCACCGACGCCGAGATCGATCGCGGCTTCGAGATGACCAAGGCGCTCGGCGCCAACGTGATGACCACGTCGACGCAGATGACGGTGGCGAAGCGGATCGCGCCGCTCGCCGACAAGCACAAGATGACTGGTCGGCCTGCACGGCCACTCGAACGTCACCGACCCGAACGAGTTCGCGACGCCGGAGAGCTTCGCCGCGGCGATGAAGATGTCGAAGTACCTCAAGGTCAACCTCGACATCGGCCACTTCGTCTCCGCCGACTTCGATCCGGTCGCCTACATCCGCGAGCATCACGCCGACATCACCAACCTGCACCTGAAGGATCGCAAGAAGCACCAGGGCGACAACATGCCGTGGGGCCAGGGCGACACGCCGATCAGCGAAGTGCTGCAGCTGCTGAAGAAAGAGCAGTGGCCGATTCCCGCGGACATCGAGTACGAGTATCAGGGCACCGGCACCTCGCCCGCAGGAAGTGAAGAAGTGCTTGGAGTTCGCGAAGCAGGCGCTCGCGTGAAGCGGATCGGCATGGGCCTGGTCGGCCCGGGCTTCGTCGGCGCGCATCACATCGACGCGGTCCGCCGGCTCGGCTTCGTCGACGTCGTCGCGATCGCGGCGAGCAGCGCGGCGTCGGCGCGGCGCAAGGCCGACGCGCTCGGCGTGCCGCAGGCCTACGGCAGCTTCGAGGATCTGGTCGCCGATCCCGACGTCCACGTCGTCCACAACACGACGCCGAACTACCTGCACGTGCCGGTGATCCTCGCCGCGCTCGCGCACGGCAAGCACGTGATCTCGGACAAGCCGCTGGCGACGACCGCCGCCGACGCGCGGCTGCTGCTCGACGCCGCGCACCAAGGCCGGCGTCGTCCACGCGGTGACGTTCAACTACCGCGGCAACCCGCTGGTGCAGCAGGCGCGCGAGATGATCGCCGGCGGCGAGCTCGGCGCCGTCCACTTCATCCACGGCGCCTATCTGCAGGACTGGCTGCTCGAGGCGACCGATTTCTCGTGGCGGCTCGAGCCGGAGAAGGGCGGCGAGAGCTCCGCGGTCGGCGACATCGGCTCGCACTGGTGCGATCTCGTGCAGCACGTCACCGGCCGGCGCATCGTCGAGGTGCTCGCCGATCTGACGACCGTGGTCGACACGCGGCTGAAGCCGTCGGCGTCGACCGAGGCGTTCGCGCGCAGCGGCGACGCCGGGCGCGAAGCGGTCCGCGTCCGCAGCGAGGATCTCGCGACGATCCTGCTGCGCTTCGACGGCGGCGCCAAGGGCAGCGTGTCGGTCGGCCAGGTCTGCGCCGGCCACAAGAACGGCCTGTGGTTCGAGGTCAACGGCCGGCAGGCGTCGCTGCGCTGGGAGCAGGAGCGGCAGAACGAGCTGTGGATCGGCCGCCGCGACGCCGCCAACTCGCGTGCTCGCCAAGGATCCGTCGCTGCTCGCGCCCGGCGCGCGCGCCTACGCGCACCTGCCCGGCGGCCACCAGGAAGGCTGGGCCGACGCGTTCTGCAACGTGATGCGCGACGTTTACGGCGTTCATCGCCAGCGGCGCGCGCCCGGACGCCGCGCAGCCGCCGGCCTTCGCGACCTTCGAAGACGGATATCATTCGGCCTGCGTCGTCGACGCCATTCTCGAGAGCCACCGGCACGGTGGGGTCTGGACGAAGGTATCCGCGTTCGCTGCAGCTGAGGCCGCCCGATGAAGCTTGGTGTGTTCACGCCCGTGTTCGGCACGTTGACGCTGGACGAGGTGCATCGCGAAAGTGCAGGCGCTGCAGCACGTGCAGGCGCTCGAGATCGGCACCGGCGGCTGGCCGGGCAAGGATCACCTCGACATCGACGCGCTGCTCGACAAGAAGCCGTGCGCCGACGCCTATCGCAAGAAGATCGCCGACGCCGGCCTGACGATCAGCGCGCTCTCGTGCCACGCCAACCCGCTGCACCCCGACGCCGCGACCGCGCAAGGCCGCCGACGATCTGTTCCGCAAGACCGTGCGCCTCGCCGAGCAGCTCGAGGTGCCGGTCGTCGTGACGTTCTCCGGGCTGTCCCGGCGACTCCGAGAGCGCCGACGCATCCCAACTGGGTCACGCACGCCGTGGCCGCCGGAGTTTCTCGACATCCTCGACTGGCAGTGGGAGAAGAAGGCGATTCCGTACTGGAACCGCACCGCGCACTTCGCCGCCGAACACGGCGTCAAGGTCGCGCTCGAAGCGCATCCCGGCTTCATCGTCTACAACGTCGACAGCGCGCTGCGGCTGCGCGAGGCGGCCGGCCCGAACCTCGGCATCAACTTCGATCCGAGCCACTTCTTCTGGCAGGGCGTCGACGTGCCGGCGGCGATCCGCGCGCTCGGCGATGCGATCTTCCACGTCCACGCCAAGGACGTCGCGCTCGATCCGCACAACGTCGCGGTCAACGGCGTCATCGACACCAAGACCTACCGCCGGATGGCGGAGCGCTCGTGGCTGTTCCGCAGCGTCGGCTGGGGCCACGACGAGCTCGAATGGAAGCGCATCGTCAGCGCGCTGCGGCTCGCCGGCTACGACTACGTGATGAGCATCGAGCACGAAGACGCGCTGGCGTCGGTCGACGAAGGCCTGCGCGCCGCGGTCGATCTGCTGTCGCGCGTGATCCTCACCGAACCGCCGGTGCAGGCGTGGTGGACGTAGGAATTCAGAATTCAGAATTAGGAATTCAGAACTCGAACCCAGAACGCCAGAACCCAGAACCCAGAACGAACCCTGAACCCGGCACCCTGAACCCCGAACCCGACGAGATCACATGACCTCCAGCGTGCGCGTGAAGCTGTCGGCGATGATGTTCCTGCAGTACTTCGTCTGGGGCGCGTGGTACGTGACGATGGGGACGTGGCTCGGGCAAGACGCTGCACTTCTCGGGCGAGCAGATCGGCCTGGCGGCGGGCACCACGGCGCTGGCGGCGATGATCTCGCCGTTCTTCGTCGGCATGGTCGCCGACCGGTTCATGGCGACCGAGAAAATCCTCGCGGCGCTGCACGTCCTCGGCGGCATCGTGCTGTTCTTCGCCTCGATGCAGACCGACGTTCGGCGGATTCTACGGCGTGCTGCTGATCTACACGCTGTGCTACATGCCGACGCTGGCGCTGACCAACTCGCTCTCGTTTCAGGCAGATGGCCGATCCCGGCGCGCGAGTTTCCGCCGATTCGCGTGCTCGGCACGATCGGCTGGATCGTCGGCGGGCCTGTGCATCGGCACGCTCGGCTCGAGGCGACGGCGATGCCGCTGCAGATTGCCGGCGGCGGCGTCGATCCTGCTCGGCCTGTTCTGCCTCGGCGCTGCCGCACACGCCGCCGCTCGAGAAGGCCGACCGGCAAGCGCGCGTCAGCCTGGGCCGACATCGTCGGCCTGGACGCGCTCAAGCTGATGCGCGAGCGATCGTTCGCGATCTTCGTCCTCGGCTCGTTCCTGATCTGCATTCCGCTGCAGTTCTACTACGCGTTCGCGAACATGTTTCTGAACGAGATCCACGTCACCAACGCCGCGCGGCAAGATGACGCTCGGGCAGATGTCCGAGATGTTCTTCATGCTGGTGATGCCGTTGTTCTTCCGCCGGCTCGGCGTCAAGTGGATGCTGCTGGTCGGCATGCTGGCCTGGACGGCGCGCTACCGTTCTTCGCCTTCGGCAACAACGCCGACCTGGTGTGGATGCTCTACGCCGGCATCGTGCTGCACGGCATCTGCTACGACTTCTTCTTCGTCACCGGCCAGATTTACGTCGACACCAAGGCGCCGGGCGATCTGCGCGCCGCGGCGCAGGGCTTCATCGCCTTCGTCACCCTCGGCGTCGGCATGTTCATCGGCTCGTGGGCGTCGGGCGAGGTGGTCGGACGCCTTCGTGCGTCGGCGTCCGGCGCACGACTGGCACCGCATCTGGATGGTGCCGGCGGCCGGCGCGGCGCTATTCTGGTGCTGTTCGCGTTGTTCTTCAGACCGAAGCCAACCGCTGCGTCTGCCTGACCTCGCCCGCCACGCGCCCTCGCATCTCTGGGGCGGCGCCGCCGCTCACAGCCGTTCGATGTCGTGCACGCGGCTGATGTCGACCGAGACGCGCGACCGCGCATCGGTCTTCAGGTACATCGACTGGAATCTGCGCGTTCCAGACGATCTCGTGCGCCTGGTACGAGGATCGCGCGTGGACGGTCTGCTCCAGCGCCTCGTCGATGCCCGAGAGCAGGACCAGGATCTCGGCTTCGTCGCGCTCGAGCTCCTCGCCCGTCCGGCCGGCGAGCGGGCTGGCCTCGTCGATCGGGTGGACGAGCGTCCACGAGAGCGGAAAGAACGTGACCTTGTTTCGCTCGAGCGGCAGCAGCGCATATCGGCGCACCGTGCCGCCGCGGCCGTCAGGCTCGAGCGAGCTGAACAGCACTTGCGCGCTGAGCTCGATGATCTCGGTGCGCCGCCGTTGGCGAGGCGGAACATCAGGCCCCGGCCATCACGATACGGCGCAACCACCGCTTCGCGGCTGAACAGCAGTGCGGCGCGTCGGCCGCGTGAACCGCGCGAACAGCAACCCGGTCGCGAGCGCCTGGTACATCAGCCCGACCAGCGCCTCGACGGTGACGACCGTGTTGGCGGCCAGTCCGTTCGGCGCCACCTGTCCGTAGCCGATCGTCGCGAACGTCTGGATGCTGAAGAAGAACGCCTGCGCGAACCGTCCGCCCATCAACGCCGCGCCGGATCCGACGAGCGCGTCCGGCCCGCACGCCAGGTAGGCGAGCGCGAAGATCAGGTTGAGCATCAGGTAGGCCACGCCGACCGCCGCCAGGAATCCTCGCCACGACATGGTCAGCAGCAGGTGATAGGGCGCGAAGCTGTCGAGGAACCCGAGGCCCGAGCGCCTGACGTTGAAAGAGCCGTCGCGGTTGAGGAGGCGCTGACGGCTCTCGCGGCTGACCACCGCGCCGAAGCCGAGGTCGCGATCCCGCGCCTGATCTTCGGGTGACGGTCGAGGGGCGAGCGGACTCGGCTCGAATGAAGGCAGCGCCACGGTAGAGGAATGATACCGCGATCAATCCGGGCAGCCGGGCGGCGTCAGCTGAGCGGTCAGGAAATCCAGCACCTGCCGGATGATTCGGCGCGACGTCGCGCTGTCATCCACCAGGTCGAACGCGTGCGGTCCGGTCGGCGTGATTGACGAGCGTGATCGGCCGGTTCAACGCCAGCGCCTTTGCGAAGAAGCGGTCGATCGAGTCGTTCAGTGCCGGGAAACTGCTCCTGGCCGGCCCGAGCCGACGAACAGCGGCAGATCCTCCCGCAGATCGTCGAATGACGTTCCCGCGTTCGGGTTGGTGAAGCGGAAGGTGCTCGCCGCCTCGCGCGACGCCGGTGGCGCCGTCGAGATCGAGCATGTAGCCGTAGAGCAGCGCGCCGCACATTCAGGACGTCGCCGTGCGTCATCAGCGCGGACAGCGCCAGCGGCACGTTGCCCGAGCAGGCCCAGACGCCGATGCGATCGCGGTCGACGCCGAGCGCCGCAGCGTTCTTGTCGCACGTGCTGCAGCAGCGCCTCGAGATCGGCGGCGGGCTCGCGGTTGGTGTAGGCGATCGCGACCAATCCTGACGCGGCAATCAGCTGCGCCCAGGAGATGGATCATCGCCATGTCCTTGAACTTCAGCCGAGCATCTTCTCGTAGCCGACGTCGCTGTAGCCGGCGACGAGGACGACGGCGGGCAATGGCGAGCCTGCGATACGTTTCGCCGGGGCGTAGACGTCCATCGTCAATGGGCCGGCGTCGGTCGTTGCGATAAACGACGTCCGTGTGGACGACCGCGTGCTCCATGCCGGGAATTCTGTACACGACGGATTGCTTCGAGATGTGATCGTCAGCCATAAAATGAAAAACCCGGCCGGCGGGATGCCGGTCGGGTCGTGGAGCGACTGCTACCAAAAGCCAGCAGCGAGCGCGGCGCCCGCAACGCAGTGGCTAGAGCGACCACCCGGCGCGCGGCTCGCGCTCGAGATACTGGTTCGCGTCCGGCACGTTGGTGATGCGCATGTTCGCGCCGTCGTACTCGATCTTCCGGCCCGCCTTGAGCGCGACGACGCCGAGCAGCATCACCTCGGTCAGCCTGCGCGGCGTACTCGAACGGGCACGACGCCGCCGTCTTGCCCTTGGCCGCGTCGACCCAGTTCATCTCGTGGTTCTCTTCCGGGATGCGCGGCAGCTTCTGCGCCGGCTTGCCGAACGACGCGTGCAGCGAGTCGGGCAGCAGCCGCGGATTCCTGCCGTAGGTGTCGTGCAGCAGCTTGCCCTTGCTGCCGACGAGCAGCGCGCCGCCGGTGGCGCTCAGCTCCTGTCCCTCGCCGCAGCTCGACCGGCTTCGGCGGCTTCAGGCCGCCGTCGTACCAGGTCAGCTTGACCGCCGGCTTGCCGTCGCGCGCCGGGAATTCGTAGACGGTCATCGTCGCGTTCGGGAAGCTGGCGCCGTTGAACGGCGTCGCCAGCGTTTCGATCGTCGTCGGGTAGCCGAGATCGAGCGCCCACATCGAGTGGTCCATCAGGTGCGCGCCCATGTCGCCGATCGCGCCGCAGCCCCAGTCGGTCCAGCCGCGCCAGTTGAACGGGTGATAGACCGGGTGGTACTCGACGAACGGCGCGACGCCGAGGAACAGATCCCACGCCAGCCCTTCCGGCTTCGGATAGTTGCCGGCCATCGCGGTGGCGAGACGCGCGTCGAGGCCCGGTCCGTTCCAGCGGAAGCCGCCGGGCGGCACCGCGCGCGATTCCGGACGCGGGATCCCCTGCGGCCAGTAGCCGAGCGGCCGGTTGGTCCAGACGTGGACCTCGCGCACCTCGCCGATCGCGCCGGCCCACACGTACTCCACCGCGGTGCGCGCGTCGTCCCAGGAGTGCCCCTGGTTGCCCATCTGCGTCGCGACGCTGCGTGCTCTTCGCCTTCGTCGCGAGCTGGCGCGCTTCGGCGACCGACCAGGTGAGCGGCTTCTGCACGTAGACGTGCTTGCCGAGATCCATCGCGGCCAGCGCGATCGTCGCGTGCATGTGATCCGGCGTCGCGATCGACGACCGCGTCGATGTCCTTCTGGCTTGTCGAGCATCTGGCGGTAGTCCTGATAGCGCGCCGCGCGCGGCAGGTGCTCGTCCTTCAGCCGCTTCATGCGCGCGATGTTGAGCGGCAGCCGCTCGCGCTCGACCGCGGTGAGCGGCGGTTCCGGCCGTCCCTGCGCGTCGAGCGCGCGGCGTCGTCCGATCGAGCCGCTCCTGCTGGTTCGCGATGTCGGCGTCGAGCGCCGCGAACCCCTTGTTGGCGTAGTCCCAGTCGACGTCGCAGAGCGCGACGACGTTCTCGCTGGCGAGGTTGATCGAGGTTGGCGCGTCCCTGGCCGCCGACGCCGACCGCGGCGACGTTCAGCAGATCGCTCGGCGCGGTGAAGCCGCGGCCGAGGACGTGGCGCGGCACGATGGTCAAGCCCGGCGCCGGCGATGGCGACGTCGGTCAGGAAGCGGCGGCGCGAGACCTTGCGCGATGGTCATGGTGTCTCCTGTGTCAGGTCCGGCTGCAGCCGGACACTACCTGAGCTCACGGATGCGGATGTTGCGGAACGCGAGCGCGCCTTCGTGATCGCCCTGCAGCCCGATGTGTCCGCACCTTGGCGCGGCCGAACTTCGGCCAGGCCTTGAACTTGGTCGACTGCGACCTTCGCTTCCCAGTCGGGGCTCCACAGCTCGTACTCGACCATCTTGAAGCCGTTCAGCCAGTGCTCGACGTGCGCGCCTTTGGCGACGATGCGCGCGGCGTTCCACTCGCCGACCGGTTTCAGGTGGCCGGCAGGCGACGGATAGAGGCCGTAGGCCGCGGCGGCGCAGGTCAGCCGCGTCTTGTTGTCCGCCGCCTCGAGGTCGTCGAGCAGCTGGTATTCGGGCCCGGTCGTGTAGATGCGATCGTCGTTGGGCTTGCCGTTGAAGTCGGGGTCCTCGATGCCGCGATAGAAGATGCCGCTGTTGCCGGCGCGGCCGATCCGCCACTCGAGCTCGAGCTCGAAGTCGCCGAACTGATCCTTCGTGATCAGATCGCCGGCATGGCCGTCCTTGGTCAGCGTGCCGTCGGCGATGCGCCAGCCGTCCGGCACCGTCGCGCTTCTTGTAGCCGCGCCACGCGTCGAGCGACTTGCCGTCGAAGAGCACGCGCCACGACGCGGCCTGTCTTGCCGGATTGGGGATTGCGGATTGCGGATTGGATGATTGACTGGTGACTGAGGACGACCGCCGCGACCGCCAGTACGCCAGAAACGACCCGACTCCGAATCATCATGGTTGCAGATTATGCCCCTTTCTGGCCCCGGACTCGACCTAACAGGTCCGACGCGCTCGAAAGGCCTGACCTGAAAGTCTGACCCAGAACTCGGCGGTTTAAACCCCGAGTTCTGGCCCGAGTCAGGGTTCCGCTGCCTCGATCACAATCGCCAGCGACGTAGCAGACCGCGACGAGGATCAGCAGGAACTGATAGCCGGCGAGCAACGACAGGTACTCGCCGACGCCGCCGACCATCGCGCCCAGCAGGTTGGCGCCGAAGTCGTCGGCGGTGGACGAGGATTCCTTGAAGCTGCGAGCTGAACAGCAGGCCGGCGCAGAACACCGGGCTGAACACCAGCAGGCCGTAGAACAGCGACTCGGCGATCCGGCTGTCGAACGTGACGCGGCCGACCGGGATCAGGTAGTTGACCGCGATCAGCGCGAGCAGCGCCGCGGCGATCGGGCCGCGTCGGCGGATCTCGACACGGCTCGCGACCAGCGCGCTCGCCAGCGCCATCACCAGCACCGACGCGATCGCCAGCGACGCCGACGACCACGTCGATCCCCACAACAGCGCGAACTGCACGATCGACTTCGTCTCGAGCAGCATGAAGCCGGCGCCGAGGAAGAAGAAGTGCCACGACCAGCGGCGGAGGTCAGACCCGAGACCCTGCCCGTCCCGCGCGCGAGCCAGACGGCGAGCGCCGACACGACCAGCACCAGCGCCAGCGCGGCGAGATAGTGACGCGGCAGGTCCGGCGCGCGCATGTAGAGGAACGGCCAGTTGTCGGTCGCGAGCACGACGCTGGCGTCGCGCGCGAGCGGATGCGCCGGGCTCGGCGCGTGCGACTGGCCGTAGGCCATCACGTCGGGCGGCAGCGGCGGCGGCGCCGTCAGCTCCGCCAGCCGCGGGCCGGCGAGCATCACCGCGAGGTAGGCGCGGTCCTGGTGCACGTGGCCGACGCGGATCGCGGCCGAACACCGCCGCCGACGGTGTTGGCGAGCCGATCGACCAGCCACTTCTCGCGGAAGTAGTTGTAGAGCACCATCACGCCGCGCGGCGACAGCCGTTCGCGCACCGCCTCGAACGACTCCCTCGGTGAACATGTAGCTCTCGAGCCGCACGCCGGAGAAGCTCGATTGCACCGTCAGCGAATCGATCAGCGCGAACACCACGAGGTCGTAGCGCTTCGTCGTCGTCCGCAGGAAATGCCGCGCATCGTCGTTGACGACGGTGACGCGCGGATCGCTGTACGGGCTTGATCGGGATGGCGCTCGGCGCCGAGCCGCAGGATGACCGGATCGATGTCGACCGCGGTGACGTGCTTGGCGCCGTGGCGCAGCGCCGCGGCGACGTCCGTGCCGCTGCCGGCGCCGAGGATCAGCACTTCGTCGAAGGTGTCGCCGAACACGGTGTACGGCCACTGATAGAAGTATTCCTTCTGCGCCACCGGCGCCATCGACTGGTGAAAGATGTGGTTCACCTCGACGACGGTGTCGGCCTTGTCCTGGAAGATGGTGATGCGGTAGTACGGCGACCACAGGCTGCCGAGCTTCCATGCGGTGCACGATCGCGAGCGAGCCGGCGAGCAGCAGCGACGTTGACGGCGGCGATCCATCGGCGATCCTGGAGCACGAACGGCAGCGCCGCGGCGGCGGCGACGCCGAACCAGACGCTCGGCGGCAGCTCGAGCCACGACACCACCGCGAACGCGGCGACGCCGGCGAGGCTGCCGAGCAGGTTGATCACGTAGGCGCGCAGCGGCGGCCGCCCCGACAGCTCGCGTCCCATGCGGTGCGCGACCGCCGACGAACAGCGCCGCGACCGACGCGAAGAGCAGCGGCAGCAGCAGCGTGCTCTCGACCGGTACCACCGGCGCCGTGGTGCCGCTGGAGAAATAGATCGTCGACGTGCTCGGCAGCGCGACTTCGAGCCGCAGCTGATCGACGGCGAGAATCACCGCGAACTGGAGCAGCGGAAACCAGACGAACAGATTGCGCCGGCGCTGCGCCAGCAGGCAGCCGACGCCGATGCCGAGAAAGCTGGCGAGCAGGATGAAGTTGGAGAAGTACGCCAGCAGCCGGACGTAGGCCGGCAGCCAGCGAATCAGTGCGGTTTCGAGGAAGAGGACGAGGAAGGAGGAGACGAAGAGGGCCATCAGCGTGACATTATGGCTAGGGCTCAGGGCTAAGGGCTCAGGGCGATGGCACAGCCCTCAGCCCTCGAGCCCTCAGCCCTGGAGCGAAGCGACTTTACCAGCGCGGTTCGGAGCGGCCGCGCGAGTTGCCGCCGCGGTCGCCGCCGTAGCCGCCGCCGCCGCCGAATCCGCCCGAGCGCTCCGGCTTCGGACGCGCTTCGTTGACCGTCAGGCCGCGGCCGCCCAGCTGATAGTCGTTCAGCTCGGTGATCGCCTTCTGCGCCTCTTCGTCCGTGCTCATCTCCACGAACGCGAAGCCGCGGGCGCGCCCGGTGGCCATGTCGCGCATCACCTTCACCGTTTCGACGGTGCCGGCGCGGGCGAACAGATCCTGCAGATCGTTCTCGCCGGTTTCGTACGGAAGATTTCCCACGTAAAGTCTGCGACCCATCTCTCTCACTCCTCTGTCGCGCAATGCGACCTGCTGTCGAAGTGTTGGTCTCGTCGCTTAGCGGGATTTCAGGAGGAGCGAGCTACAGACTCGTTACGCTCGAAAGGCAGCACAGCACTGGCAAGACGTTCACCGACGTGGGGGAGCATACCACACTAGACCTTACGGGCGCGGACCACCACGTCCGGGTCCGCGACGGTCAGCGCGACGATTTTCTCGCCCTCGCGTTCGAAGCGGATCCGGACCGCCGGGGCGCCGGGCGGGGCGAATTCGAAGCGGCCGAGGTGCCGGAGGAAACGCGCGCTCGCGCCGGCCCGCAGCATCGCAACCTGGTTCGGTTTGGTCTCGATGGTGAAGCTGTCGCGCGCGCGGTCGCCGAACACGTAGCGGCCGTTCAGCATGGCGCGTTCGTCCGCGCTCAGCGGCTCGTCGGTCAAGCGGCAGCGCCGCGTCGCCGATCGATTCCAGGTAGGCCACGACCGCCGCTGCGGGCGGGCCGCCGGCCTTGGCGTGGACCATCAGCGACAGGCTGTGCGGTCCGCGGATCTTCTGCAGTCCCGGCGTCGCCGTGATGAACGCCTTCACCACGTCCAGCTGTCCGAGCATCGTCGCGGAGAACAGCGTCGGCGGCGCGCCGTTGTCGAGCAGGAATTCGGCGATGGCGCGCTGGCCGACGTGCGACGCCGCGCCGAGCGCGGTTTCGTGATCGCCGTAGCCCCAGTCCCACGACGCCTTGGCGAGCGCGGGATGCTGCTGCACCAGTTCCTTCACGCGCGCGAGATTCGAATGCGACAGGCCGACGACATCCTTCATCAACGACGGATGCAGCGACGGAAAGAAGTCGTCGGGCGGCGCGCCCGCAACCGGCGGCGCCGGCCAGTCGGGCTGGGCCGACTGGTCGCCTGGTTCGGCAGCCAGGTCTGACGCTGAAGGTCTGACATCGCGAAGACGCCGAGGGTCGGAACGAGTACGCAGAAATTGACGACGGGTGTGTGTCATGGCGTGAGAAATACTGCGACGACGGATCCTGAGGCCAGCGAGGAAACGGCGAGGGAACAAGTCGGCGCGAATGAATGCGTTAGCGCCGCGGGCGAGGGAGGGTCGGAGCGTCAGGAGACCTGCATGCCGTCCTTCAGGACGATTCGGCGCACCGCCTTTTCGATCTGCGCCGCGACATCCTCGTCCAGCGACTCCAGCCGGTCGTCCGGCGACCGCGAAATCCGCTGCACCCAGACATGGGTGCCATCGTCGAGCCGGATGATGTGCATCAGCAGCGACAGCCGTCCGTCCTTGGTCTGCAGGTGGCCCGCGACCAGGAAGGCGGCGTGCGTCTCGCGCGCGACGGTTCGCGGATCGCGATCGGCGCGCGGGTTGCGCAGCACCTTGGAGTTGCCGTTGACGCCGATGCGCGACGGCCCGAGCGCGGTCAGCCGCTCGACGATGACGTCGGCGATGGTGGAGACGGCGCGTTCGCGCGAGGCATCGCCGGTCTCGTTGTCGAACACGGCGACGGCGACAATCGGACGCTCGGGATCACGGGTGCGCGACGACAGTCCACCACCCCGCCGCCCGCCACGATCAAGAACACCGCGGCGGAAGCCAGCAGCAGGGCGCGGAACGCCGAACGGCCTTCGCTGGCGACGTTCGTCGTTCGTGGTTCGACGTTCGTCGTGCTCGGTTCGTCGTCGCGCGTTCGAGGTTCGACGCTCTCGGCGTTCTCCGCGCTGAACGTCGAACGTCGAACGTCGGACGCCGAACGTCCATCGTCGATCGCGACTGGCGCGATGAAGCAGAACCCGCGCTTGGGGAGCGTCTGGACGAAGCGCGGATTGTCAGCGGAGTCGCCGAGCGCGGCACGCAGCTGGCCGATGCAGTAGGCGAGGCCGCGGTCGAAGTCGACGTGGGTGTCGCCGCCCCAGAGGTGCGCCCGGAGCTCCTCGCGGCTGACGACATCGCCGGCGCGGGACAGCAGCAGCGCCAGCGCGCGGGCCGGCTGCGGCTCGAGCCCGACCGCGCGGTCCGATCGCGTCAGGATCGCGGCGCGATCGTCGAACTCGAAGATCCCGAATCGGTAGGTCATTCGCGAATCTTCCGCATCGTAACCGCAAACGCGTCCCGCCCGGTCGCGGGGTCGTAGACGATGACCGGCATCGGCCGGCCGCGGATCGTGTCCGGGTTGGCGCGCGCGTAGCCCATCAACGTCACCGCCAGCTCCTGCTTGAGCGTCACCTCCGCCGCGTCGCGGGCCAGCGAGGTGAGCATGTCGTCGAAGGTCAGCGGCCACGTCCGCCCGCGCAGCAGCGCGTCGACGACGGTGCCTTTGAGGACGTTGTGCGAGAAGTTGAAGAAGAAGGAGAGCGGCGAGTAGCCGTCCGACGCCGGCTTGTAGCGCTGGAACGCCTCGACCAGCGCCTCGCGATGCTGGAGGAACAGCTCGCGGAACTGGCCGCGGTCGGCTTCGCTGCCCGACAGCGACGAGGGCGGCTGGCCCACGAACGCGCGCGCGTCGGCCGACAGCCCGTTCAGGATGGCTTCGATGCTGGGCGCCTTGTCTTCGTCGCTCGCGCCCGCCGCGTCCAGCCGCGCAAACTCCTGCATGACCGTCAGCAGCGCGAAACAGAGCCACGGATAGTCGGCGACGTTGTCGTCGCGCATGACGACCGTGTCGCGGCCGTAGGTGGCTTCGAAGCCGAACCGGAGGTGGCTGCCCATGCTGACGGCGTGGGCCTGGGCGATGCGCTCGCGGTGCGCGGTGTTCAGCAGCCGCACCCGGTCCAGCAGCGTCGCGTAGCCCCGCTCCACGATTTCGAAGTGCGACGTCGCGATCAGGATCAGCGTTTCGGCGTCGTCGACGAAGCGCTGCCCGCTGCCATCGGGGCCCTGCAGCCGCTCGAGCAGCCCGTTCAACCGATCGAGATTGGCGTCGGCGTCGCCCTCGTCCCAGATCCGCAGCGCCAGCAACGACACCAGGTGGAGGAAGTAGTAGTCGAGCAGAATCGACAGCACCAGCGGGTCGAGCGGCTCGGCGCCGCGGCGCGCGATGAGATAGTCGAGCACGTCGATCGGGATGATGTGCTCGTTGACGTGATCGGCCTTGCCGTCCCAGTCGTGCAGGACATGGAAGCCATCCTGGCGGGTCTTGCGGTCGTACTTGCTAACCGTATCGGCCAGGTCGATCTTCAGGCCGCCGGCCTTCCACGCGTGCGCGCGCATGTCGGCGCGCAGCCGCCGCAGCGCCTGGGTGAAGTCGTTCGAGGCCGCGACGCCCGCGAGGATTTCGCGGCGGACGCCGGCCCCGAGGACCGATTCGAGCAGCGCGCACGCTCCGTCGAAGGAGACTGCGGGCATCCGGCCGGGGCTACGCGGTGGCTGGCGCGGCGCAGAACTTCTCGAACGCCGCCGTCAGCTCGGACGCGATCGCCAGCGCGTCGCGGTTCTCGATCTGGCTGCGCTCGAGCATGTAGACGACCTGGCCGTCCCGCATCAACGCGATCGAGGGCGACGAAGGGCGGTAGCCGGCGAAGTACTGACGCGCGCGGTCGGTCGCTTCGACGTCGGCCCCCGCGAACACGGTCGCGGACACGGCCGGCTTCACGGCGTTGCGCAGCGCGAGGGCAATCCCGGGGCGCGCCTTGCCGGCGGCGCAGCCGCACACCGAGTTGACTACGATCATGAGCGTGCCGGCGGTGCCGGTGACGGCGGCCTCGACGTCCGCGGGCGTGCGCAGCTCGCGGAGGCCGAGGTCGGTCAGCTCCTGGCGCATCGGCGCCACGAAGAACTCTGGATAAGGCATACCGCCATTGTACGTTGAGACCGATATGGCTGGGGGTCATCAGAGGAGCCTCATGGTCAAGCGAATCATCCCCGCCGCTGCTGCTGATCGCGGTGGCGGCGCCGGCCGCCGCGCAGAATGAAGCGGCGCTGAAGTCCTCCTTCGAGGGCAAGCGCGTCACCGTGCGACTGGACATGCCCGGCGACGCCGACGGCATCGACGTGCATGCCGACGCCAGGATCGCGCTCGACTACGGCAAGTACAAGGACAAGCTGAAGCGCTACGGCACCGCCATCCACTCGGGCGACAGCGTGGTCGTGACGCTGGTGAAGGTGAAGAAGGACCTGATCGAGTTTCAGCTCGGCGGCGGCGGGTTCGGGACGTTCGGCGACGACACCAGCACGTCGGCCAACATTCCGCTGATCGAGAAGAGCTCGCGCGAGCGGGAACTCGAGAAGCGCATCAAGGACGAGGACGACCACGACCGGCGCCAGCGCCTCGAGCGGGAGCTCGACGAGCTGCGCGATCACCGGGAGCGCGAGAACCGCCGCATCATGGCCGAACGCGCCCGGATCGAGGAGGCCAAGCGGGAGCGCATCGCGGAGGAACGGCTGCGGGGCGGCTCCCGCTTCAACATCCGCTACGAGGATCGGGTGCCCGCCGGGATGCGCCCGGAGGATGTGGTGTCGGCCCTGGCGGAGTACGTCGACTTCGGCGCCCGTCCGTCCGCCCGGCCAATCGCCCCTCCGCCCATGGCTGACGTCGGCCAGGTCCGGAAGGGGCTGTCCCGGGCCGAAACGGAGCGTCTTTTCGGCACGCCGGCGACCTCGGCCGAACGGCGTGAAGGGGGGCTCCTGGTGATAACTCTGGTCTTTAATGTCGGCGATCAGCGGCTGAGCGCCGATTTTGTCGACGACGTGCTCATCCGTTACGCCATTATGTCTAGATAAGTCCCGTTAATAGGACGGGTTAGGGACAGTCGAAATCGTTGCAAAAACGTGGGTTTTGGTTCAATATCTGGTCGGAATAGATTGTTCACGGGGACGCGCGCAACGGGAGGCTTCATGAAACGCTTGCTGTCGATCGCCGGTTTGCTGGCTGTGGCGGTGCCAGGATTCGCGGCGGACACACCCAAACAGGTGACGTTCTCGAAGGATGTCGCTCCGATTTTCCAGAAGAAGTGTCAGGAGTGCCATCAGCCGAATTCGATCGCGCCGATGTCGCTGATCACCTACCAGGAGGCGCGTCCGTGGGCGCGCTCGATCAAGGAGCGCGTCGCGACGCGCCAGATGCCGCCGTGGCACATCGACAAGACGGTCGGCGTCCAGCACTTCAAGAACGACATGTCGCTTAGCGACGAGCAGGTGGACACCATCGTCCGCTGGGTGGACGCCGGCGCGCCGCAGGGCGATCCGAAGGACATGCCGACCCCGCCGCCGCTCGTCACTGACAACGGCTGGAAGGGTCAGCGCGACGGCTTCGGCCCGCCCGACCTGACCGTGAAGTCGTCGGAATACACGATGCCGGCCGAGCACCAGGACGTCTGGTACCGCCCGCTGTCCGACATTCCGATGACCGAGCCGCGCTGGGTGAAGATGGTCGAGATTCGTCCGACCAACATGAAGTCGCGCAAGATCATCCACCACTCGATCGCCTATCTCGTGCTGAACAACGATCCCGACGCCGTCAACCAGGGCACCGCGAACGGTCCCGACCGTCCGGGCGGTCCCGACGATCTGGTGAACCGCCGCCCGCAGCTGATGGAGTGGGCGATCGGCAAGGGCTACGACCTGTTCCGTCCGGGCACCGGCAAGCTGCTCGTGCCGGGCGAGAAGATCTCGTGGGATCAGCACATCCACGCGGTCGGCGAGGAGATCACCGGCGGCTCCGAGATCGGCATCTGGTTCTACAAGAAGGGCGAGGAGCCGAAGAAGCGCAGCTACCTGATCGGCTTCACCGGCATCGACCGCACCAAGATGCTCGACATCCCGCCGAACTCGATGGCGATGACCGAGGGCTTCACCGTCCTGAAGGAGAACACGCTGATCGAGAACTTCCAGCCGCACTTCCACCTGCGCGGCAAGTCGATGGAGGTCGAAGCGATTCTGCCCGACGGCAGCAAGCAGGTCATCAGCTACGTCGGCAACTTCAACTTCAACTGGATGACGAACTACATCTACGACGACGACGCCGCGCCGCTGCTGCCGAAGGGCACCGTCATCCACGTGACCGCCTGGTACGACAACACCAAGGCGAACAAGAACAACCCCGACTCCGGATCAGTGGGTCGGCTACGGCGATCGCACCGTCGACGAGATGGCGCACGCCTGGATGAACGTCACCTACTTCACCGACGCCGAGTACAAGGCGCTGCAGGCCGAGCGCAAGGCGAAGATGGCCGAAGACGACCAACGACGCCGAGAAGCAGCAGTGAACCGATTCGCGATGATCGTGCGCCGCCGGCCTTCTGGCCGGCGGCGTTCTTGTGTCCGGGCAGACCACCGCCGATTCCGGCGCCGCGGCGCGGCGCCGGCGACAGCGTCACCGGCGCCTTCGAGGGCTGGTACTACAACCCGGACGGCAGCCGCAGCTTCCTCGTCGGCTACTACAACCGCAATTCACGACAGGACACTCGACATCCCGATCGGTCCGAACAACCGGATCGAGCCCGGCGGCCCCGACATGGGCCAGCCGACGCACTTTCTCCCCGGCCGGCAGTGGGGCATGTTCACCGTCAACGCCCCGAAGGAATTCAAGCCGGCCGACAGCTACGTCTGGACGATCGTCGCCAACGGCCAGAGCACGAGCATTCCGCTGCGCCTGAACCCCGACTACGTGATGAGCCCGTTCTCGGAGATCGCGGTCGGCAACACGCCGCCGGTGCATCAAGTTCGATCCGAACGGCAAGACCTTCCAGGGGCCGCTGGCGACGCTCGGCGACCGCGGTGACGATGACCGCATCGGTGTCGGCGCCGCTGCCGCTGCACGTCTGGGCCACCGACGACATGAAGTACACCAGCGGCACCAACGCGCCGCCGACCGGCTCGCGCTCGCCGGTGACCGTGCGCTGGTCGAAGTACCGCGGCCCGGGCGCCGTGACCTTCGACAAGGCGCGCCCCGACCTCGAGAAGCTCCGCCGGCACCGCGCCGTTCAACGGCAAGGCCGACGCGACCGCGAAGTTCTCCGAGCCGGGCGACTACGTGCTGCACGTCACCGGCAACGACTACTCCGGCGACGGCGGCGGCGGCTTCGGCTGCTGCTGGACGACGTCGCTGGTCAAGGTCTCCGTCAAACCCTAGCGATCGGTAATCGGGTGATTGGGTAATCGGATGGAATTGCCAATGCCCAACGATCCCGCTACCCGATTCCCAATTGCTCGATGCGCGTCGCGTCACCCTGTTGTTCGCGGTGTTCATCGCCGGCTGGCTCTGGCTCGACGCCAGCGCCCAGACCGGCGGTCCGATCGTCAGCGGCGCCCACCGCTTCGAGAAGGTCGCCGACGGCATCTACTACGCCACCGCCTCGGGGACGATGACGGTCGGCGCGAACTCGCCGATCATCGTCACCGACACCGAAGCGATCGTCATCGACTCCGAGATCACGCCGGCCGCGGCGCGGGCGCTGGTCGCCGACCTCAAGGCGATCACCGACAAGCCGGTCAGCTACGTCGATCGACTCGCACTATCACTACGATCACGCGTTCGGCAACCAGATCTTCGGGCCCGACGTCCAGGTCATCGGCCACGAGAACACGCGCAAGCGGCTGCTCGGCAACACGCATGGAGCAGTACACCTATCTGACCAGCGTCGAGCCGGTGCCGGCGCGGGTCGAGGCGCTGCGCAAGCGCATCGCCGACGAGAAGGATCCGCAGCAGAAGGCGACTGCTCGAGCGGCAGGTCGCCAACTCGCTGGCCTATCTCGAGCAGGTCAAGGAGATCAAGGTCACGCCGCCGAACGTGACGCTCGACCGGAAGATGACGCTGTTTCGCGGCGGCCGCGAGATCCAGATCCTGTTCTTCGGCCGCGGCCACACCGACACCGACGTCGTCGTCTACCTGCCGAAGGAGAAGATCGTCTGCACCGGCGACCTGATGGAGTCGGTCATCTCCTACATGGGCGACGCCTACGCGGACGAGTGGCCGGCGACGCTCGATCGGCTGATGACGCTGGACTTCGACACCGTGATGCCGGGGCACGGCGTCGTGTTCAAGGGCAAGGCGCACATCGAGGCGTTCCAGCGCTACCTGCGCGATCTGCTGAAGCAGGCGCGCGAGCTGAAGAAGGCCGGCGTCGCCGCGGATGCCGCCGCGCCGCGGATCGACATGCGCGCGTTCGCGCCGACTTCCCGCAGATCCGCGCCGCCGGCGTCGATCCCGCCGCGGTGCGCCGCATCTACGCGCTCGCCGATCACCCCGAACCGTGCAGACGCTGACCCGACAACCCTTCCGGCGGTCTCGACTCGTCCAACCTCAGCGCCATGCAGGACATCCGCTACGCGCTGCGCTCGCTGCGCAAGCAGCCCATCTTCACGCTCGTCGCGGTCCTGACGCTGACGCTGGGGATCGGCGCCAACACCGCGATCTTCAGCCTGCTCTACCAGGTCCTGCTGCGGCCGCTGCCGTACGCCGCCGCCGATCGGCTGGTCTTCGTCTGGAACGGCTATCCGCTAATGGGATTGCCGCAGGCGGCCGTCTCGATTCCGGACTATCTCGATCGCCAGAGCCAGGCGCCGGGCATCGAGGACGCGACGCTCTTCTCGTTCCGCGCCGTGAACCTGACCACGCAAGGGCAGCCCGAGCAGCTGCGCGGCCTCGCTGGTCACGCCGTCCTTCTTCACGACGCTCGGCCGGCAGCCGTTCATCGGCCGCGGCTTCACGCGAAGACGATGCGAAGCCGGGCGCCGACCAGCTTCGCCGATCCTGACCTACGGCGCTCTGGACGACGCACTTCGGCGCCGATCGGTCGATCGTCGGACGCGACATCCGGATCAACGGCGAGCCGTATCAGGTGACCGGCGTCCTGCCGGCCGACTTCGAGGTGCCGTCGGTCGGCGTCTCGCTGCTGATGCCGTTCTCGTTCACGCCGGCGCAGATGTGCGACAACGCGCGCGGCAACGAGTTCAGCTCGATGATCGCGCGGCTTCGCCCGGGCGCGACGATCGAGCAGGTCAACGGCCAGATGAAGGCGATCATCGATCGCAACGCCGAGCGGCTGCCGGCGTCGCGGCGCGTTCTGGACCTCGAGCGGCTTCCGCGGCTACGCGGTGCCGCTGCGCGATCAGCTGGTCGGCGACACGCGCGCGCCGCTGTTCGTGCTGCAGGCCGGCGTGCTGGTCGTGCTGCTGATCGCCTGCGCCAACGTCGCCAGCCTGCTGCTGATGCGCGCCACCGGCCGCGCGCGCGAGCTGGCGATCCGGACGACGCTCGGCGCCGGGCGTGGCGGCTCGTCCGCCAGCTGCTGACCGAAGGGCATCGTGCTCGCGGCGCTTCGGCGCCGCCGGCGGCCTCGCCCTCGGCCTCGCCGGCGTGCGCGGATTGATCGCGCTGAGCACGCGGCAGATTCCCGGCATGGCCGACGCGTCGCTGAATCCGGCGGTGCTGGCGTTCACCATCGCGCTCGCGCTGGTCACCGGTCTCGTGTTCGGCCTCGTGCCGGCGATCGCGATCACGCGCGGCAACACCAACACGCTGCTGAAGGAAGACACGGCGCGCGGCTCGGCGGGCCGCGGCACCGGCCTGACCCGCGCCGTCGCTGGTCGTCGCCGAAACCGCGCTGGCGCTGGTGCTGCTGGTCGGCGCCGGGCTGCTGGTCAAGAGCTTCGCGCGCCTGCAGGACGTGAACCCCGGCTTCTCCGCCGACAACGTGCTGACCGCGCAGCTCGCGCTGCCGGCGACGCGCTATCCCGATGCGCCGGCGCGCGCGCGCGTTCTGGACGCGGCTCGTCGACCAGGTGCGCACGCTGTCCGGCGTCACCGCTGTCGGCCTGACCTCGAACGTGCCGTTCAACGGCATGGTCGGCTCGGGCTCGTACACCATCGTCGGCTACAACCCGCCGCAGGGCGAGGCGCAGCCGCACGGCCGCCAGGAGATCGTCGGCGGCGACTATTTCCGGGCGATGCAGATTCCGCTCGTCGCCGGACGGCTGTTCACCGACGCCGACACCGCCGACGAGCCCGAAGGTCGTGATCATCGATCAGTATCTGGTGAAGCGCTACTTCGCGGACAAGAGCCCGCTCGGCCAGCAGATCGCGCTCGGCGGGCCGACCAGTCCCACCGTACACCATCGTCGGCGTCGTCGGCACGATCAACAGCATCGACCTCGGCGAGCCGGTCGCGAAGGAGCGCCTCTACTATCCGGTCGGCGCAGCAGCCGAACCCGGCGATGGGGCTGATCGTCAAGACGCGAATCGATCCGCAGACGCTGGCGGCGCAGGTGCGCGCGGCGGTCGCGGCGATCGATCCCGAGCAGCCGATGGCCGACGTGCGCACCATGGACGAGTGGATGGCGCGCTCGCTCGAAGGGCGGCGCGCGCCGATGCTGCTGCTGGCGCTGTTCGGCGCGGTGGCGCTGACGCTTGTCGGCGATCGGCATCTACGGCGTGCTGGCGTTCGGCGTGGCGCAGCGCGCGCGCGAGTTCGGCATCCGCCAGGCGCTCGGCGCCGAGCCCGCGCACCATCCTGGCGCTGGTGCTCGGGCAGGGCATGCGGACGGCCGGGATCGGGATCGTGCTCGGGCTGGTCGGCGCGGTCGCGCTGACGCGCTACCTGCAGAGCCTGCTGTTCGGCGTCGGCGCCTACGATCTCTCCGTGTACGCCGGCGTGACCATCCTCCTGCTCGGCGTCGCGCTCGCGGCCTGCTATGTCCCGGCGCGCCGCGCCACCCGCGTCGCTCCCACCGTCGCCCTGCGCGAATCGTAGCGGCCACGCGTGAACGACCGTGCCTCTCCGGCTATGATGAGGCCGGAGGCCGGTTGGTGATGCGCAAGGGTCCGATAGCGATACTCATGTTGGTGGCCGCGCTGGTAATGGCGTGCGGCTCCCGCGCTCCGAAGCCGCTCGACGCGGCGGCCTGTCCGGCCGACGCCAAGCCGGCCAACCTCAACTTCACACTGAAGGACACGGCGGGCAAAGAGGTCCGGCTGTCCGACTACAAGGGCAAGGTGGTGCTGCTCGATTTCTGGGCGACCTGGTGCGGGCCCTGCAAGATCGAGATTCCCGGCTTCATCGAGCTCTACGCCAAGTACAAAGCGCAGGGGCTCGAGGTCGTCGGCGTGGTCATGCTCGACAAGTTCGAGAACGCCAAGCCGTACGCCGAGAAGATGAAGATGACCTACCCGATCCTCAACGGCGACGAGCAGCAGGACGCGATCGACAACGCCTACGGTCCGCTGTTCGGGCTGCCGATGTCGTTCATCATCTCGCGCGATGGACGGGTGTGCCAGAAGCACCTCGGCCTGCCGGGCGCCACCAAGGACAAGGATCCCGACGCCAACAGCGTCAGGGACATTTTCGAGGCGCAGATCAAGGCGCTGCTGTGAGGCGCGCGCGCTGGGTGGCGCTGGCTCTCGTGGTCCAGGCCTTCACTCCTGCCTTCGCGTCGGACAAGGTGCCGGCCGCCGGCGGCGACATCACGATCACGCCGCTGATCCACTCCAGCATCCAGATCGAGCATGCCGGCAAGGTGATCCAGGTCGATCCCTGGAGCCGCCTCGACCTGGCCCGCTACAAGAAGGCCGATCTGATCCTGATCACCGACGATCCGATCCATCACTTCGACCTCGCGGCGATCCAGGCGCTGCGCAAGCCGGGCGCGCCGGTCGTGATTCCCGAAGTGAACAAGGCGAAGTTCCCGGACGGCATCATCATGGCCAACGGCGAAAAGGCGACCGAAGGCGGCATCACGGTCGAGGCGATTCCGGCCTACGACATCATCCCCGGCGCGCCGGCGCACCCGAAAGGCAAGTCCAACGGCTACGTCATCACGCTCGGCGGCGCGCGGATCTACGTCGCGGGGGTGACCGAGTGCGTCGCCGAAGTGCGCGCGTTGAAGAGCATCGACGTCGCGTTCATCCCGCTCAACATCCCGCTCGGCCGCATGACCCCGGCTGCCGCGGCGGAATGCGTGAAGGCGATCGCGCCGAAAATCGTCTACCCGTACCACTACGACCAGGTGCTGGTGGCGAAGATGGGGAATCCGAACGCCACCGCGGAGGGCCCGGCCGGCGGCCTGACGATCGCCCAGAGCCTCCAGGCGTTCAAGGACGCGCTCAAAGGCGAGAAGATCGAAGTCCGCGACGCGAACTGGTATCCGGTTGCTGTCCCGTAGCGTATGAAGGTCCCGCCGACGTTATCCACGGATTGCACGGATTGACTTATCCGATTTTATTGACACCGTACACCGATTGAGCAGGTAGACGTCCGGCGCCATGCCGCTTCGCGGCCGGACGTTGACTTGCAGTGGGCGGGACCATTCAGTGCAGCCAGCGCGATCGCCTCAATCCGTGAAATCTGTGTAATCTGTGGATGATTCCCGTGGTCGTCACCGCACGACGACGATAGGCGCGCGCCAGAACGCGATCTTTTCTCCGGTCGGGTCGATCACGGTGACCTGGCAGTCGTAGCGTCCGGTCGCGAAGGTCTCGAGCGGGATGCTGAAGCGCAGCGGCACCGCCTTGGTCCGCGGATCCAGCCCCTCGGTCACCATCATCGGCGCGGTCTCGAACGCTTTCACGTCCCCGCGATAGAAGCTGACGAACGCCACCAGGGGCTGGGTGGTCGTGAACGCGCGCTGATACGCCTGCACGAAGACATAGAGGTCGCGGCCCTTGCTGAACACGCGCGTGACGCTCGGCACCAGCTTCTCGCCGTCGTGGACCAGCGGATTGGCGGCTTCCGCCGCCGTCTTCTGTTTGACGCTGTAGAGCGCGTCGCTGAGCGGCACGCGCTGACTGCTGAGCACCACGGTGCTGATCGGCACCCTCTGTGCCTCCTTGTTCAGGTTCGGCACCGCGAACGGCGCTTGATAGGTCCCGATTCTGCCGGTCTCCTCGTCGCGCGCCAGCAGCTTGATGACGTACTTGCCGGGCAGCAGCGTGAAGCCGGTCTCATAAAGCAGCGGCCGCGTCGCCAGCTGCGCCGCGGCGTCGTCGCTCAACTTGATGTCCAGCTTGTCGCGCACGTTCTGGACAGTGATCCCGTAGTCGTCCTTCACTTCGCCGATCAAATCGATCACGGTGCGCGACGATCCGCGGCGGCGCGCCAGCGTCAGCTCGCTGCCAGGGATCTTCACCGCGACCGGCACGAAGTACTCCGCGCTGTTCAACTGGAAATAGTTCACTTCCATCGCGATCGAGATGTCCGTCACCGGGTTGTCCAGCATCAGCGCTTCCTCGAGCTGGCGCTCCTTGTCGGCGGCGGTGAACTTCGCGAACTCCTTGTCGCTGTAGTAGCCCTGCCGGTAGGCGAGTTCGCCGGCGACTCCAGCGCGCAGCGAGACCTTGACGCGGTGGAACTTGCCGTCGTTGGCCGGGTGCGTGCTGTAGTAGCCGAGCATGTAGTAGCTGGTCATCGACTCGGCAGCCTGCGCGATGCCGAGCGACAGATCGTTGTAGTCGAACATCGCCTTGCCGCCGGTGTCCTTGGCCAGCGAATAGAGCGTGTCCTGCGAGCGCTGGAAGGCGGTGACTGCGTTCTGTGCGAGCTGTCCGGTGAACATGCCGATGCCGCCGGGTGACGGCCTCGACGCGTCGCCGAGCGGCGCCATCGCGACCAGGCCGCGCGCGTCGATCGGGCTGAGCGCGACGTTGGCGCGGATCGCCGCGTTGGTCGTGGCCCGAAGCTGGGCCTGGTTGTCGACCCCGTTCAGCCGCAGGCCGCTCGCGAAGTAGATCAGCGCCTTCTGCTCCGGCAGCGCCCGCAGCATGGTGGCCGCCGTCTGCAGCGCCGACAGCTGACGGTCGGTGTTCAGGATGCTGAACTCCGCATCGTCCTGGCCGAAGGCGGTGCCGATGTCGGTATTGTCCGGGATGCCGTCGCCATCCTTGTCGTCGCCGAAGATCAGCGTCTGGATCACCTCGCGGAGAACGCCGCGGTCGCCGGTAAAATCCTGCTTCACCCGCACCGCGCCGCCGCCAAAGGTCATGATCGCCATCATGTCCGACGGCTGCATCTGTGCGTCGATGAACGTTTGTGCCGCGGCGTAGGCCCGCATCTGATCGCCTGGCGGCATCGCGGTCAGATCGAAATAGAGCACCAGCAACCGGCGGTCACGGTAGCGAGTGTCGCCCGGCGGAGGGATCGCGATCTGTCCCTGGGTAGGCGACGGCACGCTGACCGCGGCGGGGAAGCGGGAGGCGGGCGCGGCGGCGCGCGCCTCGGCCGGCCGATCGGGGAGCCGCTGATACTCGACGAAGCTGATCGTCTGCGGGTCGTTGTCCTCGACGATGATGAAGTCGGCAGGGGTGAGGCCTTCGACGGCGTGGCCCTCTTTATCTTTGACGCTGACGGTCTGCACGATCAGACGGGCTCCGCTCCGAAAAATCGGTTGCTGCTCCACACGCTGCGTGGACACAGAGGACACCATGGACACAAAGGACAGAAACAAGAAGAACACCCTTCGTGTCCTTAGTGTCCTTGGCGTTGAGCAGGCCGTCATCAAAACCTCAAGCGCAGGCTCGCTTGCACTTTGCGCATCGGGTTTGCGACCGTCGGCAAACCGAATTGCGGGCTACCGACATATGTGTTGACCGCCGCGTAGGTGACGCGATTGAGCACGTTGGTGGCGTTCAGGCGCCAGTCGAGATTGAGCCGATCCCCCCATAGAAAAGTACGGCCGATGCCGGCATCGAGCGCGAACTGACCGGGCCCGGTGATGGAGTTGCGCCCGGCCGTGCCCCACTGTCCGGCTGCCGGCGCCGTATATGCCACCGGGTTGATGTAGTAGCCGTCGGGCGCGCCGCCGGAGGCGCCGGTCGCGCTGGCGCGGATGCTGCCGGTGACGCCGGTGCCGGCGACCGAGGTCAGATAAATCGGCGTCAGCGGCAGGCCGCTGCCCGCCGTCAGCTGGCCGGTGATCGTCCAGCCGCGCAGGAACTTCGCGACGGCACCGTCCATCGTGCCGCCGCCGGTGACGCCGCTGCCGCTGGTGTATTGCACCTGACCGGTAAGCAGGTGCCGCTGATCGAAGTTCGACGGCGCCCATTCCGCGTCGGGATGCTGCCAGTCCTGTGCGATGGCCGTGCCGCTCATGCTGACGCCGGTAAAGGCTCCCGCATCGTCCATCGCCTTCGACAGCGCGTATTGCACGGTCGCGCTCAGGCCATTGCGCAGGCGTCGGCGCAGTTGAATCTGTCCGGTGTGTTTGTGCGAGTGGCCGTTGGACGTGAGATAGACGAAGCCCGCCGGGCACGTGACACAGGGGTTGGCGGCGCCGAGGGGTACCGTGTTCGGCAGGAACTCCTGCATCAGGTGGCTGCCCGCCGTACCGAGATACGTGGCCGTCATCGTCAGCGACGCCGGCAGATCGCGCTGCGCGAGCACCTGCCAGTTGTGAGCGTAGCCGACGCGCAGGTCGGAGTCCGCGGCGAAGGTGTTCAGCGTGCCGCCCGGAGGCGCGTTGAAGCCGTTGGCCAGCGTCAGGGGGTTCTCGGCGCTGGTCTCGACGCTGAGCGTCTTCGAGAGCGGCGGCTGCTGCGCGAGCAGCGAGGCGATCGGCTGATACACGCCGGTGTTGCGATAGATGCCGTAACCGGCCCGGATCACCAGCGACGAGCCGGCGACCGGGCGAAGCGCCATGCCGATTCGCGGCTGCAGCCCGCGCCAGTCCGGATGGAGCACGTCGTTGCCGACCACCGGGACGGTCGCGGTGAAGCCGGGCGTCACGGCGAGGTTCGAGAGCCGTGCGAGACGCTCGTCGAGCGGGCCTTCGTATTCCCATCTCGCGCCGGCGTTGATCGTCAGGACCGGACTGACGCGCCAGTCGTCGGTCAGATAGGCGTCGTACGCCGGCGCGGCAAAATCCTTGTCGGCATTGCCGAAGGCGATGGCGCTCGAGTTGGGCAGCCCGAGCATGAAGTCGGCGAGATCGAATCCGGTCGCGCTGCCGGAGAAGCCGAAGCTGCCGCGCGCGTCCTGCTGGGCGAGAACGTTCCAGCGCTGGCGGCGGATGTCGCCGCCGAACGTCAGGTTGTGGCGTCCGCGTCCGTTGAGGATCTCGATGCCGGCGGCGTGCGTGCTGTTGCTGTTGTCCGCGGCTTGCGCGTGGCCGATGCCGGCGATGCCGCTGGCGAACTGCAGCCGCGGCGCGCCCCAATTCATCGGATCCTGGTTGTTGCCGGCGATCCCCGCGTCGCCTGAGATGTTGGTGCGGTTCGCGAAGTACGGAGTCACCTCGTTGGTCAGGCGCGTGTACTGATAGCGTACCCGGAGCGACAGGAACTGCGAGAAGCGGTGCGACCAGTTCGTCGTCGAGTCGATGCCCGACGCCAGCGTCGAGTCCGTGAACCCGAACACGCTGCCCGCGTCGGTGGTCGTGCGCTGCAGCGCCAGGTTGCCGAAGAACTGGTTACGCCCGAACCCGCCCTGGGAATACCTGACCTGCGCGGCGTCCTGATGTTTGATGTCAAGCACCGCTGTCTGGTAGTTGAAACGGTTGCCGACGATGTTCGGCAGCGGGTAGTAGTTGAGCAGCGAGGTCGCCTGCGGGCTCAGACGCGCTTGCGGGATGACGTTGCCCGGGAACGGGCGTCCGGCCGCGGGATCGAGCAGCGAGACGAGACGGCCGAATGCATCGCGGCTCTGCGAAAAGTCGCCGGCGCGCTCCAGCAGCGTCGGCATCAGCGCCGACTGCGTGCTGGCGTTGTGATCGATCGTCCGTTGATAGCCAAGAAACAGGTTGGGCGCGTTGCGCGTGATCAGCCTCGGGATGCGCAGTGGCCCGGCGAACGAGGCGACGATCTGGGTGTCGCTGTACGACGGCGCCGGCGTCTGCTGGCCGGTGAACGAGAACGGCCGCGCGTCCAGCGCCGAGTTGCCGAACAGCACGCCGATCCCGCCGTTGTAGAGCGA
Organism: uncultured Acidobacteriota bacterium; assembly: GCA_963794705.1. Classification (GTDB taxonomy): domain Bacteria; phylum Acidobacteriota; class Vicinamibacteria; order Vicinamibacterales; family CAVVIG01; genus CAVQFC01. The sequence continues at coordinate 110,020 of CAWCFI010000013.1, read as the reverse complement.
GCGCGCGTTGCGGCGGTTGTTGCCGAACGCGGCGAGCTGCGCGAACGGCGACGCGGCGCCGTTGTTGACGCTGCCGTTGATCAGGAACCCGTCGCCGGTGCCGCGATCCGCGTCGCCGGGATCGTTGACGACGGCCGCGCCGCCCGCGGCCGGGTTCACCTGAGCGCGCTGAAAGCCGGCGCCCGGCGCCGGCGCGCTGGCCGCCGCGCGGTTCCTGGCCGCTCCGGCGGGTGCAGCCGCGGGCGCGGTGACGGGTGCTGATGACGGTGCCGGTGACGGCGCCAGCTGCGCGCGGCGCGCGATTTCAGAGAGGGGCAGCAGCTTCAGCTCCCACGTCGAAGGTGGCGCGTCAGCGCCGATCGCGATCTCCTTCGTCGCCGTCGCGAACCCGATCATCTCGATCCGCATCGTCCACGCGCCGTCGGCAAGCGCCGTGAAACGAAACACACCGTCGAGGTCGGTCACCGTGGTCTGCTGCTGATCGAGATGGGTGCCGATGACGGTTGCGCCCGGCACCGGCAGGCCGCCGAAGGTGACGCGGCCGACGTAGTCCGCGGCCGCCGCGGGTATGGCGGACAGGGACAGGATGATGATCGTGAAAGTAGTGAAAGTAGTGAAAGTAGTGAAAGTAGCGAAAGTACGAGAGGATGAAGTGACCGAGTGGCGTTCTCTTTCGTACTTCGCACTTCGTCCATCGTACCTGCTTAGTTTTCGACTGGCTTCTCGGCGCGGTCGACGACGATCATCTCGACCGGTCCGCGTTGCGAGTCGAGCTTGAGCCCCAACTGCTCCTGCACTGCGGTGAACAGCGACGGTCCGTTGGGATCGATGGCGACGCCGTTGATCTGCGGCGGCGGTCCGTCGCCGGCCGGCCGCGGCATCTGGTCCGGCGTCCAGGTCAGGTCAACGTCGTAGGGGCCTTCGAGCCCCGTCCGATCGACGACGATGCGTCCGGCGAACATCCCGAGGGTGTTCGCAAACTGTGGCATGAGCGCCCCGCCGCCCATCAGGTTGCCCGGGCCGATCCGCATCCCGCATTGCATGCGTTCACCAGGCTGGGGCGGTGGCGGCATCGCGCCGCCGCGCGCGCGCCCCGCCGCGAAGAGCGCCGCACAGTCGACGCTGGATTTCTTCAGCCCCGGTCCGAGTTTGCCGTCGGCTCGCGCCAGGATCAACGCGTAGATCGGCGCATCCTTGGTCTCGTTGTGGATTGCCAGCTTGAAGCGTTCCGTCAGCAGTGCACGAATCATCAGCTGCAGTGGACCCGGACCGGCGCCGGGCGCCGGAGGCGCCATGGCGCGGAACTCGTCGGGGACCTTGGCGTTGATATCGAAGTGGTCGGACGCCATCCAGCCAGGCCCGCCCGTGATCTGGAAGTCCTGCAGCTGATAGGCGTTGCGAATCAACAGGCGTAGCGTGACGTTGGTGGCGACGTAACGGCCAGGCTGGTTCTGCATCATCACGCGGCCGTCGCCGGAGTTGTTCGGCTTGACGGTCGCCACTTCGAAAGCGGGCGCGTCGGCCGGAGGCTGCGGAGCCTGTGCCGCCGCCACGCCGCCGGCGAGCGACGCGACCAGCGCCGCCGTTCTGAAGCGCTTTACATACTTTACAAATGGGCTCGTCATGATCAGCTCACTCTAGCGCATGAGGCGCGCCATTCAGACGTTGCGGGGCCGCTCCCCGGTTGGGAGCGTGGCTGCGCCTGCTTAGACACCGCGCGAGCGGCGATGGGTATGTACCTATTCGCTTCTGAGCGCGACCATCGGATCGACGGTCGTCGCGCGCCGCGCGGGCAGGTAGGACGCGATCGCGGCCACCAGGCCGAATAGTAGCGACACCGCGCCGAACGTCAGAGGGTCCAGTCGTGTGATGCCGAACAGCATGTCCTCGAGCAATCGTGTGCCGGCAGTCGCGCCGGCGAGGCCGGCGGCGATGCCGATCGCCGCGAGGATCAGGCCGTGGCGGAGCACCGGCAACAGCACCTGCGTTCGCTGCGCGCCCAGGGCCATGCGGATCCCGATCTCGCGCGTGCGCTGCACCACCGCATAAGCGAGCACGCCGTAGATGCCGATCGCGGCGAGGATGCCGGCGACGGCCGCGAACACGCCGAGCATCACCGCGTAGAAATGCTGTCTCGCGACATTGCTCGCGACCAGCCTCTCCATCGGCAGCATCGACTCGATACCGACGTTCGGATCGGCCTCGCGTACGCCTCTGCCGACGGCCGGAATCGCCGACACCGGATCACCCTTGGTCCGAATCGCGAACGACAGAAACCCGATCGAGACCGTGTCCTGCTGCTGCGTCGTGTCTCCCCATTTCTGCTCGGTGTCGAGCAGTTGGCGATAGTCGACGAACACCTCAGGCAATGAGTCCCGATCAGGCGTCGTGTTGCGTACGTCCTCGACGACGCCGACCACCCGCACCGGAAATACCGGTGCCTCCTTGCCCTGCGGTCCGGGTCGGCCGCCGGAGTACCAGTCGACGATCTGTCCGACCGGATTGCCTGCGCCGAAGAGCCTTCGTGCGGCCGTCCGGTTGACGACGATCACGGTCGGCGTCCCCGCGGTGTCGGTCGTCTCGAACGCCCGTCCCTCGAGCAACCGGACACCCATCGTCTTGAGATAGTCCCCGCTCACGGAGCGGACGCGCGGCCGCACCGGTTCGGCGCGCATCTCTGCCACCGTTCGTCCGCGCGGTACGAATGTGCCGACCACGAGCTCTTCGGTGATCAGGATGCCGGCGCGCGAGAAGCCGGCGGACTCAACGCCGGGAATCGCCCGCAGGCGGGTCAGGACCGCGTCGATCGTCTCGGCTTTCCTCGCGATCGAATAGTCGGCCGGAAATACGAGCTGCGCGGTGAGGACATGCGACGGATTGAACCCTGTTTCGACCGAGGTCAGCCGCGCGAAGCTGTGGATCAGCAGGCCCGCGCCGATCAGCAGCATTGTCGCCATCGCCAGCTGGACGACCGCGAGCGCCGAGCGCAGACGTGTCTCGCCGCTACCAGCGCTGCCGTGCGACCCCACGGCCTCGAGGAGCGTCGTCCGGGAAAGGTGCAACGCGGGGAGAATGCCGAAGACCACGCTCGTCAGTGCGGCGGTCCCGAAGGCGATGCCGAGCACGCGCAGATCGACGCCGACTTCGTTGGCGCGCGGCAGCAACGTCGCGCCGAAGACGAGGCGGAAGATGCCCGGTGCCTCGATGGTGGCCAGCTGCTTGACCAGCGTGACCCCTGCGGCGCCGACCAGCGCGCCGAGCGCGCCGCCGGCGACGGCGAGGATCAGAGACTCGGTCATGACGAGCCGCACAATGCGGGTCCGGGTGGCGCCGACCGCGACCCGCACCGCGACCTCGCGCTGTCGTGCCGTGCCGCGCGCCAGCAGCAGGTTGGCGACGTTCGCGCAGACGATCAGCAGCACGACCACGACCGAGGCGAGCAGGACGCGGAGCGCCGGCCGCAGCGGCTGCACGAGGCGCTCCTTCAGGCTCTGCACGTCGAAGCGTGACCCCGGCAGGGGCGGCGCGTTGGCGGCGCGCGGCGGACGGATGACAGCGCCGATCCGGTTGGCCTCGTCGGTCGCGGCACTGATCGAGACGCCAGGCCGCAGCCGAGCGATCATCGTCGCGCCCGGTGACGGCCGTTGCGGGTCGATCACAATCGGCGTGTAGAAATCGATTGCGCCGGCCGGCAGGTCGACGTCCGCGGCCAGGACGCCGACGACCGTCAGCAGCCGCGGCGCCGCCAGCGGCGCCCGCAGCTCCATGGCCGTGCCGATGACATCCGGATCCGACTGAAAGACATGTCGCCACGTGTCGAACGTGATCACGACCACGTCGGGATGCGCGTCATCCGCCGGTCCCAGCGGTCGTCCGAGGACTGTGCGCGCGCCGAACAGCGGCAACGCCTGGCCCGACACCATCGCGCCGAACAGGCGCGCGATACCGTTGTTGGTGCGGGCCGTCCGCTGCGCCAGCCCGACGATCGCCACCGCGTCTGACAGTGTCGTCGCGCGCGCGCGCCACTCGAGAAATTCTTGATAGCTCGGCCCGCGCTGCACCGGTGGCCGACCGGCATCGACGAACGGGACGTTTTCGAACACGCGCACGAGCCGGTCCGAGTCCGTGTAAGGCAGCGGCTGCAGCAGGATGGTGTCGACCACGCTGTAAATCGCCGTGGTCGCGCCGATGCCGAGCGCGAGCGTGACCATGGCGACGACCGCGAAGCCCGGCGATCGCCGCAGCGAGCGGATGGCGTACCGTGCGTCCTGGCCGATATCGCTGAACCATCTCATCGCAGACTCCCGTGTGGCGCGTCTTCAACCTGCGTGTAGTGCGAACCTTCAGGTCCGCCGCCTCGTCTCGGGCAGGCCTGAAGGCTCGGCAGGCCTGAAGGCTCGGGCAGGCCTGAAGGCCTGCACTACATTCGAGCGAAGGACGTCCTAGCGCACGCTGATCGTCAACCAGTAGGTCAACACCGCCTCGCCTGGCGGCGCGGTTCGCACCACGTCGATCAGGTAGTCCCCGGACGCCGGAATGCGTCCGGTCCACACTCTCGAGCCCTCCTGAGCGCGGGCGTCGATCGCCGTCCTGGTTGCCGCGTCCGACACCCGCGCGACAATGTCGCGTCCGCGCACGCGCTCCACCCGCACATCGAGCAACTCGTTGCGCGACGCCCTGACCACGTACCGCTCGTGCTCGCCGGCGCCGAGCGTTCCGGTGAAGGCGGCGCTGCTCTCACCCGTCCGAAAACTGACGACCGTCGTGCCGCGCCGCGCGCCGCGCACTTTCTTCGACACCGGCGGCACCGAGATGCCGATGATCTTGAAGCGGCCGTCAACGCGCATCGCCCGCAACGCGCCGGAACCGAGGACGATGACGTCGTTCGGCTTCACCAGGCGCGGCCTGGCGGCGGCCTCGGCGATCAGATCCTTGATCTCCTCAGTGAAGAAGGCATCGAACGACGTGATGAAGGTCTTGCGATCGGCGATGGGGATGATCCAGCCGCTGACGAAGGCCTTGATCGGATACTGCACCATCCCGGCGATCGCCGCGCGATCGTCGCGATCGGATGCCGCCTGCAGGGCGGCCAGAAAGCGATCCGCGGAGCTGTCGCCCGCGGCGCCGGCCAGCAGCGACCCGAGGGCGAGCGCGGCGAGGAACACGTTCGCGGTCTGCTTACGCCGCCGGTTTGAAGCTGACGGTGATGGTCATCGGCACCTCGACCGCGACGCAGTTCAGCAGCGTCGGCGTGAACTCCCACTGCCGGATGGCGTTGGCGGCCGCCACCTCGAGGTCGGCGTTCGAGCCCGACGTCATCTGGAGATCGCGGATCGTGCCGTCGGTGCCAATCAGCGCCGCGAAGACCAGGACACCGCCGGTGCTGGAGTCGGCGAGCTCCTGCGGGTAGCGCGGCTTCACGTCGACGAGCTTGGTCGGCTGGCGGAGGTTACCGCCCATGCTGCCCGCCGCGGGCGTCTTCTCCGAGCACGCTTTCATCAACGCGAACTTGTCGGGCGCGGGCCGCCGCGCCGGCGCCGGTGCGGGCGCGCTCGCACCGGTCCGGCTCGCCCAGACCGAGATCGTCTCCTGCAGCTGTCCGATTTTCAGCGTGACGTCACGCTGCACGTCACGCCCGGTCAGATCGAGGGTGCCGCTCAGGACCGAGAAACCCGGCAGGATCGCCTGGAGCGAGTACGAGCCTGGCGGCAGCCCGACGAATTCGAAGTGTCCGGTCCGATCGCTCCGAATCTCGTGCTTGGCCCCGCTCTGGGTGTTGGTCAGCGTCATGGTCACGCCGGGGAGGTAGCCGTTCATCGGATCGAACACGGTGCCGGAGAACGTCGAGAAGGTTCCCTGCGCGGACGCGATCGCAATGGCGATCGCCGACAGCGCGGCGACGATGCCGAGGCGCGCTGCGCGGGTGATGGGGGCGCGGTTGGTTCGGTTGTTCAACATGGCGCGGACTCTCCTCTCGAGACTGGAAGGGCGGGCGATCGCCGGCGCCGGCAGCCAGGCGCCGTGGCGCGAAAAGGCGCGTGCGAGCTCAAGCAGGTGCGAGGCGTATTCGGATCCGTCGATGCCGGCGTGCAGCACCACGTCGTCGGTTGCCTGCTCGCTTTCCAGGCGCAGCCGGCGGCAGGCGATCCACATCACGGGGTTGAACCAGTAGCCGGCCCGCGCGACCTCCGCCACCATCTGGATCAACCAGTCGCCGCGTTTGATGTGGGCGAGCTCGTGCGCCAGCACCACGCGAATGCGCTCGCCGGTCCACAGCGGTGCGGTCCTCGGCAGAATCACCTTCGGCTGCACGAAGCCCCAGGTGACCAGCAGCGCGGGATGATCGCTCTGGAGGATCACGACGGGGCGGCGCAGACCGTAGTCGCGGGCGATCTCGACGGCCGCGGCGGCCCATGGTCCGTTCTCCACGCGGCGAGCGGTGGACGCGACCCAGGTGAGCCGGCCGAGCCCGATCACCAGCATCAGGGCGCTGGCCGCTGCGCCAGCAAGCCACACGGTCGATACGACGGCTGTGGCGCGAGGGCATCGAGCGGATCGGCTCTTGTCCGCGGTGATCCGCGGCTGCGGTCGGCTGCGCCGGCCTGCGGGTGGGCGCGACCGGGGCCACGGCGCCGATCAACTGTGGCCTGGTGATGCCGTCGAGCGGAACATGCCACGACGGCGTGATAAGCCCGAGCACGGGCGACGCGATGGCCGCGACGATGGCGGCGGACAGGATCCAGTGGCGCAAGGCCGCCGAGCGGCGCCGCAGGCACGCGACCGCGACCAGCGCGGTCAGCACGACGAGCGATGACTTCACCGTGATTTCAAGCAGCAGGCCCGTCAGGCTCATCGCGATCCTTCCTTTCGCGCCTTGTCGATCAACGCGCTGACGCGGTCGAGCTCCTCGTCCGAAAGGCGCGACGCCTCGCCGCCGAGGACCGCGGCGACCACCTGTTCGGCGGATCCGTCGAAGAAGGTCTCGACCAGGTGTTTGAGCGCCGACTTGCGGGCGGCATGGCGCGGCACGGCCGGGGCATAGACGTAGCGCCCGCCTTCTTCCTCGTGCCGGACGTGGCCCTTGTCTTCGAGCACCCGCAGCTGGGTGCGGACGGTGGAGTAGGTGGGATCGCCGGGGAGATCGGCCATCACGTCCGCGGCGGTGGCGCGGCCCCGGCGGTACAGGACGTCCATGATCTGCCGCTCGCGACGGCTCAAGGTCGTGTGCGTTGACGACTTCGTCATATGCTATTTTTCTAGCACACGTGTTATAAAAATAGCAAAGCGCCGAAGCCTTGGCGTAGGCGTGTCAACCGGGAACCGGCGCGCGCCGTCTAACGTCTCAACACCACATTGGGGCGGGAGGCGGCATGTCACTGTTGAAGCGTTTGATGGGAAAGAGCGAGCCACCGAAAGTCCGCGTGCGCGTCTGTGTCGAGTGCGGCATGCCGCTCTCCGAGCACAAGGACTGGTGCGCCATCTATCAGCAGCAGCTCGAGCGCGAAAAAGGGCTCGCGGCCAAGGCCTGAGAGCCGATGGGTTGTAGTGCGGACCATCGGTCCGCCATGGCGGGCAGGCCTGAAGGCCTGCACTACATTCGACTTCTACTCATTGCGCAGCGCGGCGACCGGGTCGAGCCGGGTCGCCCGCCGCGCCGGCCAGAAACACGCCGCCATCGACACCGCCGCCATCAGCAGCGCCAGAGCGGCGACCGTCACCGGATCGCGCCCGTTCGTCTGGGCCAGCACGCTCTGGAGCAACCGCCCGACCGCGAAGGCGCCGGCCACGCCGATCGGCAGGCCGATCGGCGAGCTGCCACAGCGCCTGCCGCATCATCAGCCACAACACCTGCGACGACTGCGCTCCGAGCGCCATCCGCACGCCGATCTCCGCCGTCCGCTGCGAGACGCGCGTACGCGGTCACCGCGTACAGCCCCACCGCCGACAGGACCAGCGCGATCACCGCGAAGATGGCGAACATCGAACCAAACACGCGGAACGAGAACCGCATCTGCGCCAGCATCTGATCCAGCGTCAGGATGCCGAACAGCGGCAAGTCCGGCTCAATCGCCCGCATCTGCTCGCGCACCAGCGAGGTCAGCGCGCCGGCATCGCCCTGCCCTCGGACCACGAGGAACACGAAGCGCTGCGGATCGGTGCGATAGGGCACGTAGGCGACGGGATCGGGATCGGGTTCCTGGAAGTTGCGCTGCCGGACCGTCGGCACCACGCCGACGATCGTCGCCGACAGGGGCGCCGTGGCGTCGTAGACCCGCGCCGGCGCGGCGTCCACCAGGCGAATCCGCTGGCCGATCGGATCCTCGCCGGGGAAGTGCATCGCGACGAAGCGCTGGTTGACCAGCACGCCCTCGTGTCCCGGCAGGCCATCGCTGTCGCTCAGCGTCCGGCCGCGCACCATCTTCATCCCCAGCGTGTCGAAGTAGCCCGCGCTGACGCTGACGACGGTGACGTCCGGCGGCCGTTCGCCGGGGCGATCGGGGCGGCCCTCCACCGTCAGCTGCCGCAGGAACCCGCCGAAGCATCGGCAGGTTGGAGGTGACCGCGCTGGCCTGGATGGCGCTGACGCCGCGCAGCCGCTCCTCGAGACGCTGAAACAGCAGCGTTCGCGGCTCGGGCTTCGGGTATTTCCCCAGCGGCAGCGACAGCCTCATCGTCAGCAGCGCGCGAGCTGTCGATGCCGAGATCCATGCGGTACAGCGCCAGGAAGCTGCGCATCATGAAGCCGGCGCCGGCCAGCAGCACCAGCGTCAACGCGATTTCGACGACGATGAGCGCGCTGGTCCAGCGCCGGGCGCGCGGGCCGCCGGTGCCGCCGCGGCCGCCGCCGCCCTCCTTCATCACCTCGTTGAGATCGGTCTTCGAGACGTGCAGCGCCGGCGCGAGGCCGAACAGCACGCCGGTAGCGAGGCAGATCGGCGCCGAGGAAGACGAACACGATCGGATCCATCGTGAACGTGATCCAGTAGGGCTTGCCGATGTCGGTCGTGACCTGCGCATCGAACCACTTGATGCCGAGGATCGCCAGCCCGAGCCCGAGCACGCCTCCGATCGCCGACAGCAGCAGGCTCTCGACCAGCAGCTGCCGGACGATTCGCCAGCGGCTCGCGCCGAGCGACACGCGCACGGCGATCTCGCGCGACCGGCTCGCGGCGCGGCCGAGCAGCAGATTGGCGACGTTGGCGCAGGCGATCAGCAGCACGAAGACCGACCGCGCCCATCAGCGAGAGGAAGATCAGCCGGAGCTGCGGGCCCGCGATCCACTCGCTGAAGGTGACGACGTTCGGCTTGTAGTCCTTGTTGGTGTCGGGGTAGTCGCGGGAGAGACGCGCGGATCGCGTCTGGATCTCCGCTGCCGCCTGCGCCAGAGTCACGCCGTCGCCAAGCCGGCCGATCGCCTGGAAGTTGCGGGCGTTGCGTTTGGACTGGCGCAGCTCCGGCCGCGACCTGCGAGACCGGCATCCAGAGCTCGTTGTTGGAAGGGAACTTCATGTCGGTCGGCATCACGCCGATCACCGACGCGGCGAGGCTGTTGACGCGGATCGTGCGCGTCAGGATCCCGGGGTCGCTGTTGTAGCGATTCTTCCAGAGGCTGTAGCTGATGATGACGGTGGGCGCGGCCCCGACCTGATCGTCCTCGGGGCTGAAATCGCGGCCCAGGACCGGCCGCTGGCCGATCAGATGGAACAGGTTCGCGGAGTTGTAGGTGCCCTGGAACTGTTCCGGCGGCCGGCCGCCTTCTTCGGGATCGCTGACGTTCAGCGACGTCGACACAATCAGCGTCAGCCCGGCGAAGGCCCGGTTGTTCTCGCTCCAGTCGAGAAAGTCGAGTCGCGAGACCCCGGTCGGCCGGCCGCGCGCATCGGTGCCGGCGATCGACACGATTCGGTCGGGCTGATCGAAGGGGAGACCGCGGAGGAGCACGGCGTTCACCAGGGTGAACACCGTGGTGTTCACGCCGATTCCCAGGGCCAGCGCCGTCGCGGCGACAGCCGTGAACCAGCGATCTTTGATCAGCAGGCGCGCTGCGTAACGAAGGTCCTGCCACAGCGTCATCGCGGTGTCCTTTGATGTCGACTCTTAGACACCGGTCCAGATGGTTTGGCTTGGCGGCGGTTTGATGAGGAGGCCAGGAGGCCAGAAGTTGCCAGGCCAGATGAGCCCGCGGCTCAGACGTGGTTGCGCAGCATCAGTTCTTTGGGATGCGGCGCCAGATAGATCTGGCCTGCCAGGTACTCCACATCGTGCACGCGCACATGGTGGCGCACCAGCGTGACGGGGACGATGAGCGGGACGAGGCCGAGGCGGTAGTCTTCGATGGCGGTCTGCAACTCGGCGCGAGAGGTGGCATCCAGCGATTTCTTGAAGTAGCCGGCCATGTGCTGGAGCACGTTGGTGTGGCGTTGGGGCGTGGCGATCTGCGACAGCGCGCTCATGAACCGGCGATGTAGTCGGTCGCGCAGCGCGTCGCGGTCGGCCGACTTGGCGCCGGCGACGATGCGGCCGAGGCGTGTGTAGGCCTGGGTCGAATGCGCCATGAGCACGAGCTTATGCGCGGTATGGAAACGGACGAGATCGCCGACGGTCCAGCGTCTCTCGAACAGATCGCGAAGCCGCCGGTATGCGAATACCCGCTCGACGAAATTCTCGCGCAGCCGCGGATCGGTGAGGCGTCCCTCCTCCTCGACCGGCAGATGCGGAAAGCGCGCGAGCAGCGCCTGGGCGAAGAGGCCGACGCCGATGCGCTTGCCCGGTTCCTTGGCGGCGTAGACCTTGACGCGGGTCATCCCGCAGCTCGGGGAGTCCTTCTTCAGGATGTAGCCGCAGAGGTCCTCGGCGGCGAGTTCCGCCGCCCTCGTTCGCGGAGTAGGCGGTCATCGACGCGGTGTGATCGACGCCGGTCTTGACGGTCAGCAGCCGGATCGTGCCGCGCTCGTCCACCAGGCGGATCGGCTCGCGCGGCGTGCCCATGCCGACCTCGACCTCGGGGCAGACCTTGACCCACTCGACATGCGGGCCGAGTACGGTCGTCAGGAACGGATCGCGTTTGTGGCCGCCGTCGTACCGGACTTCGTCACCGAGCAGGCATGCGGAAATGCCAAGACGGATGCGGGGTGCCGGGCTCCGGGCTGGGCTCATCGGAGGGTCGATTGTAGTGCGCGCCGCCGGCCTCGCCCGGCGCGAACAGGCAGACTCCCGGCGTATTGCCCAGCAGCAGGATGCCGCCCAGATAGTAGGTGAGCATCGCCACGCCGAGCGGCAGCCAGAACTTGTCGCACGCGATGAACGCGCAGAGCGCGATCGCCACGACCAGCCCGCCGTCGCAGGCGACCGCTGCCCAGCGGTGACGCATGCCGGCCAGCAGACGGCCGCGCGCGAACGGTGTCGGCGTATCCGCCAGCTTCAGCCGCAGCGTCGTGGCATCGGACGACCGGGCGGCTACGGCCGCGGGCGCCGGTTCGGTGGCCGCGGTCAATGCGGGCGGGTCGAGCGGATCGGGAAACTGCTCGAGAAACTCGCGGGCCACCACGTCGGGATCGAGGCCGATCGCGGCGGCATAGGCCCGGATGAACGATCGCCGGAAGATGCCGGAGGGCCAGCGCGAGACGTCGCCGCGCTCCAGCGCCTCGAAGAGCGACGCGCTGATCTTGGTGTTGGCGGAAATCGAGGACAGCGCGATCTGACGGCGCTCGCGCTCGCGCCGCAGGCGGGCGCACAACGAGACGTTGGGCATGTTATCGTCGGAGACCATTCGGATGCCCTGCGCGCGTGCAAGTTCAGTTCCGGCCTTCTCACCCGCGCGCCGCGCGGTGGCCCGCATCATCACGCTACACGCGGACGTAGGAATTGCGCGATGAGCCTGATCCTGTTTCAGTGCGCCGGCGGCTTCCTGGTGCTGCCTGCACGCGCCTCGCTGCTCGTCAGCCGCGAGAACGGCGGCAACCTCGTGATCAATCCGCCGCGACCGGTGTGGGAGCGCAGTGAGCTATCCGCGTCCGAGCTCACGGCGTTCGCCTGCCTGGTCGCCGCCGCCGGGCGCGCGATGATCGACGAGCTGCCACAACTCGCCAGGGGCTGCGTGAACTACTGGGAGGCCGGCAACTGGGCGCTCAATGACGAGGCTGAGCCACGGGGGCGCAAGGACGCGCGCGCGCACCGGCAGATGCACTTGCACCTGCTCGGAAGAAGCCCGGCGTCGACCGACCCGGCATGGGCATGGGGCGAGTCGCCGCGGTTCCCGGCGTTTGCCGAAAGGTTCTCGTGGGCGGCGCGCTTCGAACGGCTGAGTGTGGCGGAGTGCACCGCAATCGTCAGCCGGACCGACGCGCTGCTGCGCGGCAAGTACTCGCCGGCAGCCGGCGAGATCGCCGCCTGGTCGGCGTGCGAAGGCTGCGGCTATCCGTCGACCGACGTCCGCTGCAACGAATGTCGGTCGGGTCAACCACCATCGTCCGGCTGAAGCCGGACACTACCGACACACGGCGGCCTGCGATACCTGTTCCCGTAGTGTCCGGCTTTAGCCGGACCTGGTCGGAGGGTTATCGCAGCCTGAGATACGCCGCGCCCACACGCAGATGACCTGTGATCGCTTCGTCGAAGGCGCACAGAATCGCGAGCGTCAACAGCGCGTGCGACAACGCGAGCGGCAGCAGGTTGGGATGCCGATCGTAGATCCAGCACCAGGCCAGCGCACCGGCGAACGTCATGGCGGTGAGGAATGGATTTGGCAAGTGCAGCGACGCGAACAGCGCCGCCGCCAGGCAGATCCCGGCCGGTGCGCCCCACGGCCGACCGCGACTCGTGCAGGAACACCGTCTGGAGCGCGAACTGCTGACCGAGTCCCCACGGGATCAACAGCGCCAGACTGGCCCAGCCGGCTGGCTGCGTGTGCCATGTGCCGAGTTGAACGCCAACCAACGCGATGCACAGCGCCGCGGTCAGCGTCAGCGCCGCTGACCGCCACAACGCCGGCACGAACGCGCTCGGCGTCATGCCCCACTCACCGCTGCGCACCGCTCGGCAGATCGCCAAACCGACGACCAGCGCCACCGCGATCGGCGTCGACCAGCGCGGCGCGATCGGCTCGATCAGCCACGTGTAAGAAAGCACGACCGCGAGAATCGCGACACTGAAGATCATCGCGGGCCTACAGGCCGCGCCCGTTCGGGCCCGGCAAGCCCTGCCGCATCCAGCAGCGTCTCGAGGTCGGGCGGCACGGGCGCTTCGATCCTGATCCGCGCGCGCGTGACCGGATGAGTGAACCCCACGCGCCAGGCGTGCAGCGCCTGGCGCGGAAACGCCCGCAGCGTCGCCGCGAGGAGCGGATCGTCGATCTCGGACCAACGCGGCTCGCCGTACACGGGATCGCCGACCAGCGGCCAGCCGCGCGCGGCCAGGTGCACGCGGATCTGATGAGTTCGTCCGGTCGCGAGGCGGCAGCGGAGCAGCGACAGCCCCGCGCGCGGCGCCGCCACGCGCGCGAGCCGCTCGAATCGGGTCAGGCTCTCCGCGCCATCGGTGACCGACGCGACCACCTTGCCGGCGGTCATCCGCGATCGCGTCCCGAGCCGCAGGTCGATCTCGCCGCGCGCCACGTTGACGCGTGCCATAGACGATCGCCAGATAGTCCTTTTCCGCGTCGTTGGCCGACATCGCGCGCTGCAACGCGGCATGCGCCGCTGCCGTCTTGGCGACGACGACGACCCCGGAGGTGAGTTTGTCGAGCCGGCTGACCAGGCGACGGCCGCTGCGGCGCCGGCCAGCCGCGCGCGCGCCAGAGCAGCGCGTTCATCAGCGTTGCCGCCGTGTGCTTGTAGGTCGGGTGCACGACGAGGCCGGCTGGCTTGTTGACCGCGAGCAGCTGATCGTCTTCGTAGAGCACCTCGACGGCGGTGTCTTCGGCCGCCATCACCGCCCGCGGCGACTCCTCGGGCAGCAGGATCGAGACGATGTCGCCGAGCGCGGCGCGGCTGGAGACGCGCCGCACCGCCACGCCGTTCACCGTCACCAGGCCGTTCTTCAATCCACGACTGGACCCGGGTGCGCGTCGCGCTGCGCAGATCCTGTCAGGTGGCGGCGGAGCACCAGGTCGAGGCGCAGCCCGTCGTCGCCGCGGTCGGCGGTCAGGGTTCGGGCCGTGAGGGACACGCGTCATGGTAGCCCGGCTCCGCACGCGCGCATATGATCGCGTCATGAGCGATCGCGACAAGGGGCGGCTGGTCTACTCGACCGGTCTGGGCAGCATCTGCCCCGGCTGCGGCTGGCCGGACAAGGACTGCAAGTGCAGCAGCCAGCAGGCGGCCAGCGACGCGATCCCCAAGCGCATCGTCGCCAAGCTGCGGATGGAGAAGAAGGGGCGCGGCGGCAAGACGGTGACCGTGGTCGACGGCCTGCCGAACAACGCCGCGTTCCTGAAGGAGCTGTGCTCGGAGTTGAAGCGCGCATGCGGAACCGGCGGCGCGATCGATGCCGGGATGATCGAACTGCAGGGCGACCTGCGCGACCGCGTCCGCGATTGCCTGACGAAGAAAGGCTTCGTCGTCAAAGGCTGACCTACAATAGCCGCATGCCAAAGCTGACGGTCGAAGGATACGGAACGGTCGAGGTTGCGGACGGAAAGCGCCTGGTGCTCGCAATCGAGCAGGACGCGAAGGTCGACATTCTCCACGCCTGCGGCGGCAATGCCCGCTGCACCACCTGCCGGGTCGAGTTCATCGACGGCGAGCCGGCCCGCCACACCGCCGCCGAAGCGGAGCGGCTGGCGGCGAAGGGCTTGACCGGCGTCCGGCTGTCCTGCCAGATCGTCTGCGATCACGACATGACCGTGCGCGCGATCAGCCGGCTCGAGGGATCCGGCCGTCCCGATCCCGGCGGCCCGCCTGCGGATGAGATTACGCCGCCGCCGGTCTGGATCTGCGCAGCTCACGAACAAACTCTCGTGCAACGATGTGAGCGCGCCCGGTCATTGACACCGCGATGTCGTGCGTCATAGCGTTCGACCTTCCTCAGCATCGGAGGTCACACCATGCGCACGCATCGTCTCTCCACTCCGCTGATCTGCACCCTCGCTCTCGCCTTGCTGATCCCCGTCGTCCGTCGCCGCGCGCGTCGACGCTCGGCCGCGGCCTCGAACAGCTGACGACCCTCTACGAGACCGACAACCCGAAGCTCGCGTCGGCGATGCGCATTCACATCGTGTCCGCCGACGGCACCGTGATGGTGCACGTCCGGCTCGACGCATCGACGTCCGCGGCGCAGGCCATCGCCCATCTGGTCGCGGCCGGTCTGCGCATCACGGCCATCAGCGAGATGGATCCGACGCTGATCGAAGGCTACCTGGCGCTGGGATCGGCGCGAGCCGCCGCGGCCGTCCCGGGCGTCCTCCACGTGCTGGCGGTGCAGCGGCCGCGCAACCTTGCCGGATCGGTGCAGAGCCAGGCGGTCGCGGTGCAGAAGGCGGACCTGGCGCAGGCGCGCGGCGTCGACGGCACCGGCACGAGGGTCGGCGTGCTGTCCGACAGCTATGCCTCCGTGACCGCCCATCCCAACGCCGCCGACGACGTGGCGAGCGGCGACCTGCCGAGCGGACGTCGTCGTCCTGCCTCCAGGATCTGGCGCCCGGCGACGGGGACAGACGAAGGGCCGCGCGATGCTGCAGCTGGTGCACGACGTCGCGCCCGGCGCCAAGCTCGGCTTCGCCACCGCCGATCATCGGCGAAGTCCAGTTCTCGAACAACATCCTGAGCCTGCGCCGCAGCTTCCATGCCGACGTGATCGTCGACGACGTCATCTACTTCGACGAGCCGATGTTCTCCGACGGCCTGCTCGCGCAGACGGTGGACAAGGTCGTCTCCGAGGGGGCGGCGTATTTCTCGTCGGCCGGCAACAACGGTCTCGAGGCGTATCAGGCGAGCTACGATCCCGTCTCGATGGCCAGGGCCAGACAGCTGGTCGCGCAGGGCAAGGAAAACATCGACATCGACTCGCTGGCGGCGCACGGGCTGCCGGCCAAGAGCTTCCACAAGTTCCGCAACCGTGACGGCAGCGAGAGCTTCACCCAGCGCTTCACCTCGTACTTCGGCGACGTCGTCGACTTCCAGTGGGACGAGCCGTTCGATCTCGGCAAGGTGAAGACCGACTACAACATCTACGTGTTCGACGCCGACGGTCATTTCATCGACCCGAACGACCCGACGTCGGACGCCTTCTTCACGAGCGACGACAACACCGCCACCGATCAGGCGCTGGAGTTGATGGCGGTGAACCCCGGCACCTACCAGATCGTCATCGCCAAAGTGAATGACGGCCCGGCCCGCCGCCTCAAGTACGTCACGGTCAACGGCACCGGCGAGAGCGAGATTCAGAACGCGCCGTCGGTCTGGGGCCACACCGCTGCGCGGCGCGGCCAATCGGTCGGCGGCGATGTACTGGGGCATCACGCGGTTCCCGGAGGACTTCAGCTCGCCCGGGCCCGTCACCATTTACTTCGACAAGCAAGGGCGCCGGCTCGACGAGCCCGAGGTGCGCGACGTGCCGCAGATCACCGCGGTCGACGGCGCGGACACGACCTTCTTCCCGCCGGGCGGCGACATCGACGGCAACGGCCACCCGAACTTCTTCGGCACCAGCGCCGCCGCGCCCGACGCAGCCGCGGTCGCCGCGCTGGTCATCCAGTCGGCCGGCGGCCCGGGGCACATCAAGCCCGAGGACGTCTACGAGCGGCTGCAGCGAAACCGCGACGCCGATTCCGCTGTCACGAAACCGCACGCTCTCGGCCGCCTTCGCCGGACCGGTTGTCGCCGCAGCGAACGGCGACTTCGCGCGCGAGACGAACTACTGGACGCTCGCGGTCGAGCCGTTCACCAACAAGACGGTGAAGAGCGTCACCATCAACCTGACCAAGCCCGGCATGCACTTCTCCAACCCGGCGAGCCCGACGACCGGCTTCCACATCGGCACGCTGCACGGGCTTGCCGCTGGTGACGTCACCGTCTCGCGCAGCCTCGACCTCACCTCGCTGACGTTGACCTTCGCGCCCGGCTCCTTCGGGCACGGCGACTTCCTGACCTTCGCCAACTTCGCGTTCCCGGTGGAGTTGCCGGTCCAGTTCCAGGTTGACGCGGACCGCGTGCAGGATGGGCAGGTGATCGTTACGCTCTCGGACAACTCGACGAGCACGGGAACGTTCCTGGTCGAGCGTGCCGAGAAGGTGAACAGCTTCACCGGCGCGGGCCTCGTCAACGCTGACGAAGCCACGCGCCGCTCACACCATCGCGACTGAGCCTGGGTCGACCGTCGATGTGGACGGCCGCCGGCGGCGGCCGTCCATTCTTACAACGAGCGCAGGAAGTTCAGCAGATTCTGTTTCTGCGCCTCGCTCTGCAGCAGGAATCCAGCGACGCTGAGGTTGGCCTCCGAACCCGCGCTCGCGTGCGCCTTGATCGCGGTGATCAGGTTGGAGGTGCGGCCGTCGTGGAGAAAGAACAGACGCTGTCCCAGGCCCCACAGCGGCGCGCTCCGGAATTCCCGGGGGCCCGCTTCGCCCTGGCTGATGCCGTCCGCCAGCCCGACGCCCATGTCGTGCACCAGCAGGTCGGAAAACAGGTTGACCGGCTGATTGCGCAGCGCGGCGACCGAGGCGTTGCCGGTGGTGAACGACGGCGTGTGGCAGAAGGCGCAGCCCACGTTGTTGAAGACCGTCCGCCCTGCCGCGATCGAGGCGGCGCCGCCGGGGGTGTCGTGCGACGGCACCGGAGCCGCCAGGAAGCGCATGAAGTGCGCGAAGCGCTCGATCGAGCTCAGCGCCTCGACGGTCGTGAGCGCGTCGACGTTGGTGATGTCGTTGGGCACCGCTCCCATCTGGCACGAGGCGCGTTCGTCGCGCTCGGTGGGGAAGAGCTCGTTGGTGATGCCCATCTCGACGTTGTAGGCTTCGCCGGAGAACACCAGCAGCGACTTGTTCTGCGCCTTCCAGCCGAATCGCGCTACGGTCCCATCGTTACCGTTGTTGTTGGTCTGGCCGGTGATGGTCCGGCCCGCGACCGTGAAGTTCGCGCGACCGCGAATCCCGAATGAAGCCTTGCTCGCGGTGGTCGCGGCATGGGCCGCCAGGATGGCCGAGTCCGGGATGGACTCGATCAACCCTTCGCCGAACACCGGCGTCGGAATCCTGAAGATCACGTTGTGGTTGGTGACCTGCGGTCGCGAAGTCCGGCTGCGGCAGGGTGCAGCCGCTCGCGCCGAGGCGGCCGGTGATGGTGAACAGCGCATGGACGCCGCCGTCAGGCGTGCCATCCGGATTCGAGATGAAGCGCGCTTCGCGCACCGGCCCGCTCGCCGACAGAAACGATGGCAGGTGATCGAGTCCGCCGTTCAGGCTGGCGAATGCCACCTGCGGGTTTACGGCGGGGCTCGAACCGCCGACCGACGGCTGTGAATGGCAGCCGCCGCAGCTATCGAGGTTCATGGTCGGCCCGAGTCCGTCTGCGACGTTCTCCGCTTCCGCGAAGTCCGCTTGACCCGCGTTGAAGTACTCGAGTTGATGGTCGGACAGTCCCGCGAGCGGTGCGCCCGCGGCGGAGGCGCCGGGCCTCGGGCCCGGGTCGGCGGCGTTGATCGTTGACGATGCGATGTGGATTTGCGCGGTGACGAAAACACCTGCGGCCGCCGACACCAGTAGCGACGTGGAAGACATGTTGGTCTTCATCTTTCTCCTCCGTGAGCCTGGGTAAACGATTCGGTGTGGTGCGGAGGGGCAAGCGCTGCGCCAGCCAGGTCGGCCGTGCAGATTGTTGTGTTTAGGGAAGCCGGCTCTACCGTTGCAACGCGAGTGTCGTGTTTATTGACTCGACCTTACGGACGGTTGTTTCATTACGCTACGTTTAGTGGCCACAATTCGAAAGAACCTGTAAGCGATTGTGTTGGGATCGACTACAAACGACCGGAATTTTGGATTACTGCCGAGGGAAGTCGGGCTTCGTCTCTCTCAAGATCTCGAGAGCCGCTCGCCGCGCATCGCCAGCGCGATCCGGCCGCGTCGCGTGCGCGTCCACCACCGACAAGCTCTCGATCATCCGCTGATAGACGATGCGCTTGATCGCCGCCGGCAGCCCCTCGAACGCGTCCGAGTACACCATGAAGCTGCATGGATAACGCAGCAGGCGGTCGATCAGATCCAGCTGTCCGAGCGAACGGCCGAGATGATCCGGCGGAGTTCTGGCCGCGAGGCTGGCTGCGAAACCCGGCCGCGGCGTCAATTCGGACAGCGGCGGCGCCTCGCCGGCGAACAACAGATAGTCGGCCAGCTCGTTGGCCAGCCGCCGCAGAGCGGCATCCTGCTCGATCGCGTGGCCGCTGCTCACCGCCACGCGTGACTCCCAGTTCAGCCTGGTCAGCAGGTTGATCGCGTGCATCTGGTGATCGAAGACCAGCAGGCCGGCGATGTCGGACGACGACAGGAGGTAGCCGCGCGACTCCGGCTCGCTCGTCATCCAGTCGACGAACACCTGGTTGGAGGTGTTGCCCTTTCCCGAGAACGTGATGTTCCCCAGGTGCGCCAGCTGCTGATAGGGCGGCGCCGCGTCTTCCGAGGTGACGAACCAGCCGCCCCAGCGATCCGGGTGGCGCGTCTGATGATTGACGGCGCGCGTCTCCGCCTGCGGCAGGATGTTGCCGTCCTCGCCTACGGTGTGGCTGCGCGCGATCATGCCGGGCACGTCGAGCGTGCTCGCCGCCACGTGGCAGGTCAGGCAACTCTGCTGGCGGATGAAGTGCGGCGATGCCGCCGTCTGATCGAGTGTGTAGAACACGACGCCTTGCTGAGGATCGTGCGCCGCCACTTCCAGTAGCGGCGCGCCGGGCACGTACGCGACCGCGACCGAGGGATCGAAATACAGCGCCCGGGGATTGTGCGGGCTGGTATATGCGCGCTGAACGCCGGTTTTCGAGAACACCAGCAGCTGGGAGTCGATCGGCACGCCCAGCGCTTCGAGGACCGGACGAAGATAGCCGGTGCGATCGTCCCGCTGGAGCGAGCGGCTGCCGCGCGCGAGCGCCTGATTCAGCGCGGCCACGCGATCCGTGGTCGGCCGGTTCGCATATTGAATGGCAGGATGCTCGTCGAGGACACCGAGCCACGTTTCCTGTTTCTGGCCGTGGGTCGAGACGCTGCCGGCGATCGCCACGCCAAGCGCTGCGGCGCCCGTCAGCAGCCCTCCCCACCAGGTCGTGCGCATCGGTGTCATGTTACGACAACGCCAGGCCCGCGGCGTGACTCGCTCATTCCGCTCTCAGGGCCTCTGTCGCGTCGACCTTGACGATGCTTCGCGTTGGCAGGTACGCGCTGAGGGCCGCGAGGCCCGTAATCAGCAATGTGGTGCCGCCGATGGCCGCCGGATCGGTGGCGCTGGTCCCGAAAAGAAATCCGGCGAGGAACCGACTGATGGCGACGCTGCCGGCGACGCCGATGAGCGCGCCCACTCCGGCAAGGCTCGCCAGGTCTCGCGCGATCAGCCACTGCAGGTTGGCGTTGCTCGCTCCAAGCGCTTTGCGAATGCCGATCTCGCGCGTGCGCTGACCGACCGTAAACGCAATGACGCTGTAGACGCCGATTGCCGACAATAACAGCGCGACGAGCGCAAAGACACCGATCACGCTGGTGCGGAGGCGGTCCGACGATTCGGACTCGGCCATGACCTCGTCCAGACTCATCACCTCCGAGAGCGCCTGGTCGCGATGGACGGTTGCGACGGCCTTTCGCACCGGCTCGCGCAGGGCGGCCACGTCGATCGTCGAGCGCACGACCAGGAGCTGAAACGGCGTCGGACTCTGTTGGTAGCTCACGTACATCGCCGGCCGTTCGGTCGGGTCGTCGAACGGGGTGAAGCGCTCGTTGGCGATGACGCCGACGATCTGCCAGGTGACGTCGGGCCCAAACTGCCCGACGGCGCCAGGCACGATCTGCCGCATCAGCAGGCGCCGGCCCAGCGGGTCTTCGTGGGGAAAGTACCTTCCGCGCCATCGTTTCGTTGATCACCGTGGCGAGCGGCGCTCCCGGCTGATCCTGGCCGGTCAGCAGTCGGCCCCGGCGCAGCACCAGGCCGACCGTCGAAAAATACGAGGCGCTCACCGTCTTGAAGTCGCAAATCGGCCGGCTGGCGCGATCGACGTCCGCGTGCCCGACGATGTCGAAGAACGTGCCGTAGGGGGGCCAGTGCATGGGCAGCGCGTCGGTCAGCGCCACCTGCTCCACTCCCGGCAAGGTCTGCACTTTGGCGACGATCAAGTCGAGGTACGTGTTCATCGCCGTGCGGTTGCTGAATTGCGCCTCGGCGAGCGGCAGACTTGCGGTCAGGATGTTGGTCGTGACGAAACCGGGATCGGTGTGCTGCATCCGATAGAAGCTGCGCACCAGGAGCCCGGCGCTGGAGAGCAGGATGACGGCGAGCGAGACTTCGCTCACAATCAGCGCGCTTCGCCAGCGCCGGCCGACACGACTGACGCTGGCGCTCCGGCCGCCTTCCTTGAGCGCCTCGCCAAATCCGGCTCGTGTTGCGCTGAACGCGGGCACGAGCCCGAACGCGGCTCCGCAGCTGAACGACAAGACGCCGGTAAACAGCAAGGCACTGCCGTCGATCGCGATCGGCAGGCCGAACGGCATTTCGTAGGCTGCGATCGATCGGAGCAGCACGTTGAGCAAGGCATAGGCGAGCCCGACGCCGAGCACTCCGCCAAGCAGGCCGACCAACACGCTCTCAGTGAGAAACTGCCGAAGCAACCGCCCGCGGGAGGCGCCGAGAGCCGAGCGCACTACCACCTCGCGCTGTCGCGCCAAACCGCGCGCGAGCGCCATGTTGGAAAGGTTCGCGCAGCCGATGAGCAGGACGGCACCCACCGCAGCCAACAGGAGGTACAGAGATCGCGTCAAGTCGCTCGTCACCCAGAGATCGCCGTAAGGCCGGACGATGACGCCCCAGCCTTTGTTCGTGGCAGAGTGGTCGAGCGAGATGCGATCGGCGATCGTATCCATCTGTGCTCGAGCGGTCGCGACGGGCACGCCCGACGTGAGTCTGGCCACCGCAAAGCTGATCGAATGGAAGTCGCGGTTCAGCGTGCGGGCCGTCCACGTCAACGGCGTCCAGAGCTCCGTGCCGAAGAAATCGACAGTGGCGGACGCCGGCATGACTCCGATGATCGTGAAGGGCTCGCCGTCGACGCGCACCGAACGTCCGACGATCGCGGCATCCGATCCGAAACGGGTCGACCACAGGTGGCTGCTCAGAATCGCTACCCGCGGCGCGCCGGCGGCGTCGTCGCCCGCCACAAAGGTTCGGCCGAGCATGGGCCGGATGCCGAACACGTCGAAATACTCGGCTGATACGCGGAGGCCTCGAACGGACACGGCCGTCTCCGAGGTGGCGATGGTGGCGGCGCCGAACGCGACCGCGGCCATCGCGTCGAACGCGTGGCTCTGCGTCTTCCAGTCGAGATAATTCAGCGGGGATACTGAGCTCGGCTGGCCGGTGACCGCCCGCTTTTCCTGAATGAAGACGACCCGGTCAGGTTGCGGATAGGGAAGCGGCCGGAGCAGCACGCCTTGAATCGCTGTGAAGATCGCCGTGCTGGCGCCGATGCCAACCGCAAGTGTCAGGACCCCGATCGCGGCGAATCCCGGTGACCTGCGCAGCGAGCGGACGGCATAGCGCAGATCGTGCACCAGCGCCTCCATGGACCGGTTGCTATTATGCACGCCAACACAATCACGTCGGCGCGCGTTTAACCAGGTATGAACGGACAGCCCATGGTGACCTCGCTTCCAGTCGCCCTGCCGGGCGACCATGTCGAGCGGCTCGGCGCCTTGTTCGAAGCCCACCACGACCGGTTGTACCGTCTCGCGCGGCGCCTGGCGCCCAGTGCCGACGATGCGCGCGATCTGGTGCAGGAGACGTTCCTCAAGGCCGCGCGTTCGGCGCGATCGGTTCCGGCCGGCGCGGCCGGCGAAGAAGCGTGGCTGGTGCGGGTGCTGATCAACATCCGCCGCGATCAATGGCGGAAGGCGGCGATTCGCGGCAGGCACGATCGGCAACTGGGCCATCCGTCGGATGTCGACAACGGTCCGGAGGCCGCGGTCATTGCCAGGGCGACGGTGTGGCGCGCGCTCGACGCCCTGGCGCCGCGGCGCCGCGCCGTCGTCGTCATGCACGAGCTCGAAGGGCTGGCGATTCCGTCGATCGCCAGCCTCCTGGGCATCAGCGCCGTCACCGTTCGCTGGCACTTGTCGCGCGGGCGCCGGGAGCTCGCGCGCATCCTCACACCTCAATCAGGAGAGCATCATGAAATCGGTTAGCGACATGCTGCAAGAGGCCGATCCGCTTCGTCACGAGCCGATGCCCGGCGCGGGAGACCGCGAGCGGATCCGCCGGGCGGTCGTGGCGGGGGCGGGCGCCAGCGAGCCGGCGTTGACGCGGTTCCGCGCCACGGTCGCGGTGATGGCGGTGGTCGCGGCAATCCTGATCGCGATCGCGGCGCTCGGATCGCGAAACGGCCCGCAGGGCAGCGCGACCGTGTACGCCGCGGTGCGGTTCGAGGTGCGGCTCGCGGAAGAGCAGCCAGGGGCCGATCGCCGCGCCGCGAAGGTGGCCGGTTCGGACCGCGTCATCTACCTTCAGGACGACGTGGTCGTCACCAACGGCGACATCGCGCGAAGCGCGGTGGCTCCCGGCGCCACCCCGTCGACGTTCAACGTCGGCATCCGATTCAACGAGGCCGGCGCGGAAAAGATGCGGCGGGCGACCGCGAATCATCTCGGCAAGCCGATCGCCGTGCTGATCGACGGCGAGGTGGTGATGGCCCCGACCCTCCGGAGCCCGGTCAGCGACTCGGCGCTGATCAGCGGTGATTTCTCGCAGGCCGAGGCGGAGCGGATCGTCAACGGCATCAGCGGGCGCTGACGCTGCGAACGACTGATTAGGCCTGAGTCGGATCTTCGGCGGCGGCCATCCAATACGAACGTCGCCAAAGTCATCCACGGATTACACGGATGACACGGATTGAACCCCGGAGACGGTAGTGTTGCGCGCGCCCCAGGACTGACGTTCCGTGTCCGGCGCCGGCCGCTTCGCGGCCGGACGCCCCACCCACCAATCCGTGTCCATCCGTGCAATCCGTGGATGATCAAGCGCGCGCGCCTGCGCCAAAAGAGAACAGGGCGATTGGCGCGGGTGTGCATATAATCCACGAAAATCTCGAAGGGAGCGGCACATGGTTCAGCGGACGCGACGTCGGTTCTTCTCGGCCGCGGCGGTGGCGGTGCTGGTGGCGTCCGGCATCGGCGCCGCTCCGGCGGTGTCGAAGGGCGAGGACGTCGGGATGTCGTCGGAGCGTTTGAGCCGCATCCATCCGATGATCCAGGGCCACATCGACAGCCACGATTTCTCCGGCGCCGTGACACTGGTGGCCCGCAAGGGCAAAGTCGTGCACTTCGAGGCGCACGGGATGGCCGACCTCGAAGCGAAGAAGGCGATGTCGAAGGACACGCTGTTCCGCCTCGCGTCGATGACCAAGCCGGTGACCGCGGTCTCGATTCTGTTGCTGCTGGAGGAGGGAAAGCTCGTGTTGAGCGATCCCATCTCGAAGTTCGTGCCGGAGTACAAGAACCCCAAGGTGGCAGTGTGGACCCTGCCGAATGATCCGGCCGGCGCCGGATTGCGGCTGGTGCCGGCGGCGCGCGAAATCACCATCCAGGATCTGCTGACGCACACCTCCGGTCTGGCGAACGGCTTCGAAGGACCGGCCGGCGACTTCGTGCGGCGCGCCAACCTGCCGGCCGGCGGATCGCTGGAGCAGCGCGTCAAGCGGGCGGCCACCCTGCCGCTGAACTTTCAGCCGGGCACACAATGGGAATACAGCCCGTCGACCGGCTTCGACACGCTCGGGCGGATCGTGGAAATCCTCAGCGGGATGACGCTCGAGCAGTTCTTCAAGACCCGCATCTTCAATCCGCTCGGCATGCACGACACGTTCTTCACCGTGCCGGCGCCTCGCGCCGGCGACGTGACTGTGGCATACACCAAAAACGAGAGCGGTCTGGCGCGGCCGTCGTCGCCGCCGGCGGCGCGCGCGGAATCGACCGGGCCCTACTTCTCCGGCGCGGGCGGCCTGACCGGATCCGCGGCCGACTATCTCGCGTTCAGCCAGATGCTGCTGAACGGCGGCCAGTTGAACGGCGTGCGGCTGCTCGGCCGCAAGACGGTGGAGTTGATGACGGCCGACGCGACCGGCCCGCTCGATCTGCGCAACTACGCCGGCGATCAGGTACTCAAGGGGTACGGCTTCGGCCTCGGCGTGCGCGTGCGGCGAAGCACCGGCGACAGCGGTTGGATGGGAAGTGTCGGCGACTACGGCTGGGCGGGCGCGCTCGGCACCTACTTCTGGATCGATCCGAAGGAACAACTGGTCGGGATCGTGATGATTCAGACGAGGAACACGCGCCTCCGCATGGAGTATCCCAACCTTGTGTATCAGGCGATCTCCGACTGAGTGGGACGTTCGCTGATGAGTTGGCTGGCGGCAGTGCCCTGATTTGGCTTGACATCATCCGGCGGCGGGCACGATCATCCGCGGCGCGAATTTCCGCTTCGACAGGAGATGAGCATGAAGCCCGCCCGCCTTGTCGTTCCCGCCTCGGCTGCTCTCGTCGCGCTCGTCGTGGTTTCACTCCCTGCGCCGATCGGCGCCAAGCACGCGCCCCGTCGATTCGATCTCGTGGAAGCCACGATCCCGGCGATCCAGGATGCCATCGAGGATCACCTCGTCACGGCCGAACAACTCGTGCGCATGTATCACAAGCGCATCGCCGCCTACGACGGCGAATCGACCGCCACTCATCTCAACGCCTATATTCACCTGAACCGGCACGCGCTCGACGAGGCCGATGACCGGGATCACGACCACGACCGCAATCGCGGCGAAGGCCGCCGGAACGGGGTGCTGGCCGGCATCCCGATGATCCTCAAGGACAACATCGACACCGCCGACATGCCGACCACGGCCGGGTCGGTGGCGTTCGACGGATCGTTCCCGCGGTCCGATGCGTTCGTGGCCCGGAAGCTGCGGCAGGCGGGTGCGATCATCCTCGGCAAGGCGACGATGACCGAGTTCGCGAACTTTCTCACCAACGGGATGCCCGCGGGCTACAGCTCGCTCGGCGGCTATGGCTTCAACCCGTACGATCCACGGCCCGACCCGCGTGTGGCGCTCGACGCCCTGCTGCGTCCGTTCAACGACGGACGTCCGGCGCTGACCCCGGGCGGTTCCAGTTCGGGGCCGGGGATCGCGGTCGCCGCCAACCTTGCCGCGGTCGGCATCGGCACCGAGACGTCCGGCTCGATCCTCAGCCCAGGCACGGCCAACGGCGTCGTCGGCATCAAGCCCACGGTGGGCCTGATCAGCCGCGACGGCATCATCCCGATCACCGCCGATCAGGACACGGCCGGTCCGCTGGCGCGGACCGTGACCGACGCGGCCATCGTGCTCGGTGTCATCGCCGGTTTCGATCCGAAGGATCCGGCCACCGCCGCGTGTCTGACGCCGGGTAATTGCCACAAGGACTACACCAAGTTCCTCGATGCACACGCGCTGCACGGCGCGCGCATCGTGGTGCCGCCGTTTCCGGCCAATCGCGCCGACGTCATGAACAACGCGATCGCCGTGCTGCGCGCGCAGGGCGCGTACGTCGAGATTCGGACCGACGGTCTCGCGCCGCAACTCGGCGGCTGCCCGTCACGCCCTCCGGCGGCGAATTATCCGCCGGCCGACGCAGTCCCGCCCGCGCTGCGATGCTCGACGGTGTTGAACTACGGATTCAAGCGGGATCTGAATCAATACATCCACGATCACGTGAGGCACGACTTCCGGATCCGATCGCTGGCGGACGTCGTCGACTACAACGCCGCGCACATGCCGGCGGCCACCAAGTACGATCAGGACCTGACGGTCTTCTCGCAGTTGTTCGACCTTTCGCCGGCTAGCGCCGACACGCTGCGGTACAACAAGGATCGCGCCGAAGATATTCTCCGGTCGCGCGGCGCCATCGCGGCGCTGCTGAACGGGCTGGACGGCATGGAAGGCACCGCGGACGACTTCGACGCGTTCCTGGCGTCCGGCAACAATCTGGCCGGCACGCCTGCCAAGGCGGGGTATCCGAGCATCGTCGTTCCGGGCGGCTCGTTCGCCAACGTCGTGACGCCGCCGTTCCCGGACGGATTCAACGCGAAGGATGGGCCGGCGGGCGTCACCTTCTCGGGCCGCGCGTTCAGCGAACCGCGTCTCATCGGCCTCGCCTACGCGTTCGAGCAGGCGACGCATTTCCGCACGCCGCCGGCGAGCGTACCGCCGTTGGCCAGCGATACGGTGATCAAACACTGAAGCGTGGGTCACTCCCGTGTAGTGCAGATCTTCAGGTACCGCTTTCGGGCAGGCCTGAAGGCCTGCACTACAGGGATCAACGCTGAAGGCCTGCACTACAGGGATCAGCGCTGAAAGCCTGCACTACAGGGATCAGCGCTGAAGGCCTGCACTACAGGGATCAGCGCTACAGGTGTCAGCGCTTCATCGCATCGCGATAGATCCGCAGCTGTTCGCGGATGCGCGCGAGTAGGTCGGTCTTGCCGGCATCGCTCGCCTGCGTCTGCGCGACGCTCGCCGCACCGATCGCCGCTTCGAATTGACGGGTTGATGCGTAGGCGCGCGCCAGATTGAAGTGCGCTTCCGGATAGGTCGGGCGCAGCTCGATGGCCCGCGTCAAATGCGGAATCGCCGCGGCCGCCTCGTTCGAGGCGAGCAGCGCCGCGCCCAGGTTGTTGTGCGCCTCGGCGTTGCGCGGCCCCGACGCGACCGCGCCTTCGTACTCCCGCCGCGCCTCGTCAAGGCGTCCTCGCGCCAGGCGCAGGTTGCCGAGGTTGTTGTGCGCGAGCGAGTAGGCGGGATCGAGGCGCAGCGCCGCTTCGTAATGCGGCACCGCCGCGTCCGGCCGTCCCGACGCCTCGAGAGCCACGCCGACGTTGTAGCGTGCTGGGGCAGATTGCGGCTGCAGCCGGACGACGGCTTCGAAGTGGCGGAGCGCGTCCCGCGGCTGGCCGAGCTCGAGGTACAGGTTGGCGGCGTCGTTGCGCAACTCGGCGTAGTCCGGCTGACGCGCGATCAGCGTCTCGCACCCGACCGCATCCTCCGCGGCCATCTTCCGGCGCGCATCGGCGGCCAGGCGGGCGCGGTCTGACCCATCCCGAGTCATCAGCTGGATCCAGACGTCCGCCATCTCGTCGGTCGATCGCCAGCCCCACGAGACGCGCTCCGGAGGGTGGTTCGGATTCCGCACGTTCGCATCGGAATTGTCGAACAGGTATTCCATTTCGAGCGTTGTCCCAGCCGGAAGCCAGAAGGGCGTTGCGTAGCGGTACTGGTCCTGCCAGTTGAAGTCCCAGCGACGGATGGCGATCAGCGGCCGCCGTGTGCCGTCCGGCAGCACCGCGCTCGCGCTGACGCTGCGCGCGCGATAGTGGGCGTGCGGCTGGATGGCGCGGACCTCGGCGTCCACCGGCAGCAGGTACGCGTCGGTGACCCGGTAATCACTCGCGCCGGCAGGTATGTCCAGGTTCTGCCGACCAAGGCGGACGATCGCCGGCGTACGTGCGGGCGGCTGCTGAGTGAAATAGAGGCCGATCGAGGGTCGAACGCGTTCCAGTTTGCCGGTCGGCTGCAGATGCACCTGCACGACCAGATCGTCGCCCGCGTCCAGGCGCCACGAGAGGTCGTCCGCTGCGAGGGGCGGCGCCTGACCTGGCGTCCAGCCAAGGAAATGCCCGTCGGGATAGTCCGCCGAATGCAGGATCATCCCTTCGTATCCCGGTTCGGGATCGGCGTCGTCCAGTCGCCGCGATGCCGGCGTGGCATCGACGCGAATGTTGGCGTGGTGTACGGCACGGCTGCCCGGTCGGAACTCCATGCCGCGGACGTAACGTGCGCCGGAGCCAGGCACGGCGACGACGAAGTTGCGGAACAGGTCGGCGCCGTCGGCGCGCAACGTGTATTCGGGCAGGGTCACCACCAGATCGGGAGCGCCGAGTTGCCAGCCCGAGCTCCCGTGCGGCGCCACGGGGAGATCCGAGCGCTGGCCCTCGAGACGGCCATCGGCCACCCAGCGGGCGATGACCTCGACCTGGGCGTTCGACAGCCGGCGCTCGCCGGAGAAGTCGCCAAACCCCGGTTCCGGCTTCCAGGGCGGCATGTATCGGCTCGCCGTAACCGCCGCGATCTGCGCCGCATGCCGGCGCACCTCGTCGTAGGTGATGAGGCTGAACGGCGCGGGGCCGTCCGGCTGATGGCACGGTGCGCACGCCTTGTAGACGATCGGCGCGATGTCTCTGTTGAAGGTGACCGATTCAGCCGGCGACACGGCGAGCTCTGGCGCTGCGGCGATGCCCGCCGCCCAGCTGGCCAGCAGGACGATGCCGAACAGGACGACCGGCCCTTTCGTCATTTTGGATTCGGCCACCAGCCTTCCCGGAATCGACGCAGTATAGCGCCGCAAACGCTTGACGTCAGGTTGGCGTGAGCGTATTTTCGACGCGTCTTACCGTTTTCTTATCCGCGCCGCGCGCTCTTTTAGGTCGTTCTCGTATCCCGGTTTCCTGTTGGCAGACGACAACCAGGAGGGGCTATGCGCAGACTGGCGAGCGGAGTGGTGTTGGCGTGGGTGTGTGCGGTGGCGCTGCCGGCGACGGTCTTCGCGCAGGCGAGCGGGATTGCGGGCGTCGTGAAGGACACCACCGGCGCCGTCATGCCTGGCGTCGTCATCGAAGCGAGCAGCCCAGCCCTGATCGAGCGCGTCCGATCGGTCACCACCGATACGCAGGGCCAGTACAAGATCGTCGACCTGCGGCCCGGCACCTACACCGTCACGTTCACGCTGCCCGGATTCTCGACGGTCAAGCGCGAGGGGATCGAGCTGCCGGCGGCGTTCACCGCGACGGTCAACGCCGACCTGCGGGTCGGCGCGCTCGAAGAAACCGTCACCGTCTCCGGCGCCAGCCCGATCGTCGATACCCAGACCGTGCTCAAACGTCAGGTCGTGTCGAAGGACACGATCGACGCGATGCCGACCTCGAAGAACTGGTCGACGATTGGCGTCATGACCGTCGGCGTCAGCAGCAACCAGAACGACGTCGGCGGTTCGGCGGGCGAGCACCAGAACCAGCTGAAGGCGCACGGCGGATCGTTCAACGACCGCCTGGTGCAGCTCGACGGGTTGATGAACGCCAACATGGCGTGCAACTACTCGTGCACGGGCCTGTCGACCAACGACGCGTCCACGCAGGAGCTGAGCTACGAGTTCGGCGCGATCTCCGCCGAGGTGGCGGGCGGCGGCGTGCGCGTCAACATCATCCCGAAGGACGGCGGCAACCGGTTCAGCGGCTCCGGCTTCATCAACTTCGCCAACGACAAGCTGCAGGGCGGCAACGTGGACGACACGCTGCGGGCGCAGGGCATCCAGACGGCCGACAGCATCCTGAAGATCTACGACACGAGCGGCGCGCTGGGCGGCCCGATCATGAAGGACAAGCTGTGGTTCTTCACCGCGCACCGCTACTGGGGCTACCAGCAGATTCGCACCAACACCTTCTATGAGAGCGATCAGTCCACCTTCGTGTTCACGCCCGACCTGAACCGTCCCGGCACCGAGACGCAGCGGAACGAAAGCAGCGACATCCGCCTGACCTGGCAGATGAGCCCGAAGAACAAGCTTTCAGGGTACGGCAACATCGGCCCGCGCAAGACGGAGCACTGGACGCTCGTCAGCACGCTGCAGCCCGACGCGTCGAATCTGCAGAACCTGCCGAAGAACAACTTCGAAACATTCACCTTCCGCTCGACGGTGTCGTCGAAGTTGCTGTTCGAGGCGGCGATGGGCAACATGACCGAGACCTGGACGCGCGAGCCGGTCGAGGATTCGGCGACCTCGCACGGCTATCCCGTGACCGAGCTGAACACCGGCATCACCTTCCGCGCCTACAACGGGACCTTCTCGAACAACTACACGTCGCTGCGCTCGTATCGCAGCTCGCTGACCTACGTGACCGGATCGCACGCCTTCAAGACCGGCATGACGCTGCAGGAAGGCCCGGCCGATACCGACGTCTACACCAACAACGACACCGCGCTCACGGTCCGGAACGGGCAGCCGTTCAGCGTGACCGTTCGCACGACGCCGTACACCACGCACGAGCGGCTGGTGGCGGATCTCGGCGTCTACGCGCAGGACACCTGGACGATCAAGCGGATGACGATCAACGCCGGGCTGCGCTGGGACTATCTGAACAACAAGGTCGACGCCCAGGACGCGCCCGGCGGCACCTGGATCGGGCCGCGGCATTTCGACGCGCTCAGCGACGTGCCGAACTACAAGGACATCTCGCCGCGCGCTCGGCGTCGCCTACGACCTGTTCGGCAACGGCAAGACCGCGCTCAAGGCGACGCTCAGCCGCTACGTGCAGACGTCCACCGTGAGCACGGCGCGCCTGCTCAATCCGCTCGCCACGTCGGTCAATACCGCCACCCGGTCCTGGACGGCGGACGCCAATCGACGACGGCATTCCCCAGGTGTCCGAGCTCGGGCCGCTGAGCAACACCAGCTTCGGCCAGGTCAACATCGCCACCCACTACGATCCCGAGACCATCACCGGCTTCGATCATCGCCGCAACAACTGGGAGGTCTCGGCCACGATCAGCCACGAGCTGATGCCCCGCGTCTCGACCGAGCTGTCGTATTTCCGCCGCGCGCAGGGGCACTTCACGACCACCGACAACCTCGACGTCGCGCCGTCGGACTTCAATTCCTACTGCGTCACGGCGCCGACCGATTCCCGCCTGCCCAACGGCGGCGGCTATCAGATCTGCGGCCTCTACGACATTGTGCCGACCAAGTTCGGGCTGGCCAGCAACAACCTGGTCACTTTCGTCGACAACTACGGGAAGCAGACCGAGGTGTTCAACGGCATCGACTTCGCGATGAACGCGCGGGTCCGGTCGGACCTGTTCGTCACCGGCGGCTTCGCGACCGGCAACACGCACTTCAACGTCTGCGATGCGTTCGTGGACAATCCCAAGACCGGGTTCGGCCTGTCGGCGGCGGCGGCGGTCGCGGGCACCGCGCCGGTCCCGGGCACCGGGTCGGTCTTCTCGTACTGCGACTTCGACACCAGCTGGCTCACGCAGTTGAAGATCACCGGCTCCTATACGCTGCCCTGGCAGGAGATCCAGATTGGCGGCGTGCTGCAGAACCTGCCCGGCCAGCAGATCACCGCGCAGTGGAACATCACCCAGGCCGATCCGACCGGCCTCGGCCGCGCGCTGTCGGGCGGCGTCAACACCTCACGCGTGGTGCCGCTCATCAAGCCGGGGACGATGTACACGCCGCGCCGGACGCAAGTGGATCTGCGGGTCTCGAAGAGCTTCAGGCTGTCATCGGGTTCGCAGCGGCTGCAGGTGATGGCCGACATCTTCAACGCGTTCAACTCCAACGCCGCGGTGGGCGCGACCTCGAACGCCGGCGAGCCGCCGGCGGCGATCAACACCACCTACGGATCGGCCTGGCTGAAGCCGCTGAACATCCTGCAGGCCCGTTACGTGAAGTTCGGCGCGCAGTTTACGTTCTGAGAAGCTGGCGGAGCCGAAGCGACGCTGCAGAAGGCCAGGAGATCGGGAGATCTATAAAAACTGAATCTCCTGACCTCCTGATCTCCTGTTCAAAGTCAGCCACTACATCCGCATCTGGTGTCGCAGGTCTGGCGCGATGTTGCCGCCGGTGACGAGGACCACGCTGGTGCGGCCGGCAGGCGGATGCTTCAGGAGCGCCGCCGTCGCCGCGGCGCCGGCGGGCTCGGCGACCAGCTGCTCGCGGTTGTAGAGCAGCCCGATCGCCGCGATCATCTCCTGTTCGCTGACCGCCACCACCTCGTCGACCAGCTCGCGGATCGCCGCGACATTCGGCGCCAGCGGCCGCCGGATCGCGAGGCCGTCCGCGATCGTGTCGCAGGTATCCGTCTCGACGACGTGTTCCAGTGTAGTGCGGACCTTCAGCTCCGCCGCGTCGGCAGGCCTGAAGGCCTGCACTGCATCTGATCCGATCGAGCGTCCCTCTGCCACGACAGCAGATACGCCGGCGCCTGTTCGGCGACGACCCCGACGATCCGGATCGACGGCCGCGCCTGCTTCGCGGCCGACGCGACGCCGCGGATCAGCGCGGTGTCGCCCATCGGCACGTAGATCACGTCGACCTCCGGCAGCTGCGCGACGATCTCGGCGCCGATCGTCGCAGTGCCGACCGGGACGTCAGGATCGCTGGCGTCGTGCAGGAAGAACGCCGCCGCGCGCTCGGCGTAGTCCCGCGCCGCGTCGATCGCGGCGCTGAGGTCGGCGCCCGCCTTGACGAGCCGCGCGCCGAGCTCGAGGATGCGCGCGGCCTTCACCGGATTGGGATCGGCTGGCAGGAAGATCGTCGCCCGTACGCCCGAGCTGCCGCGCCGCGTAGGCGACCGCCGCGCCGTGATTGCCGGTGCTGGCGCAGACGACCTCCGCCTTCACGCGTTGCGCTTCGGCGAGGCCAGTCGCGTCCCGCGCGAGCTCCACCGACAACGCATAGATCGCGCCGCGGACCTTGAACGATCCGGTCGGCAACCCGGTTTCAATTTTGAGGAAGACGTCGCTGGCCGGGAGAGGAGAGCGACGCTGCCCGCGCGATCGGGGTGGGCCCGAAATGGCGCGCGAGCAGCGATTGCGCATCGCGGATGCGCTGCGGATCGATCATCCGGCTAGGCGATCTTCAGCTTGCGCGGCGCCTGCGAGTTCTGCTCGAGGAACGAGCGCTTGCTCTCGAGATCCTTCTCGGTCGGCTGCACCGCCCCGGTGACGTCGGTCGCGCGCGAGACGATGGTGTGATCGCCGGGCGTCGCGCCGTTCCAGTTGTAGGTGTAGAACTTCCAGCCGAACTTGTCCTTGGTGGACGGATCCGCGGTGGCCATCTGCCACGGACCCTCGTCCACCTTGATCTCGACCGACTTGATCGGCGTGCCGTCGTTGAGCACCACCGCCAGCACCTTGTGCGCGCTGCCCTCCTTGGTGACGCGCGCGACGAACGACTTCAGGTTCATGTGCGAGACCTCGGTCTCGCTGACCTTCAGCTCGCCGTCCACCATCTCGGTCCGCACCGTCCGGTACCAGCGCGCCTGGTACTTGCCGACGTAGTGGTCGGCCTGCGCGTGAATCTCCTGCAGCCATTTCACGTTCGCCACGCCGTACCAGCCCGGCACCAGCAGCCGCAGCGGCGCGCCCTGATGCTTGGTCAGCGGCTGGCCGTTGAGCGCCCACGCCACGAACGGCTCGTCGCTGGTCGCCTTCTCGCGCGCCAGGCTGCGGCCGAAGTGATAGTCGATCTTGTATTTCTGCGTGCGCCACTCGACTTCTTCTTCGCCGTGATCGGCGCCGAAGAACACGATGTCGCGCGCCTCGGGCTTGAGCCCCGCGGCGGCAATCACGGTCTTGAGCGGCACGCCGGTCCACTTGCCGTTGCCGGACAGGCCCTGCAGCGGGCCGCGGTTGCCGGAGCACTCGAAGCCGGCGACCAGCTCGCGGCTGCCGAGCTTCTTCAGGTCGTCGATCGACATCGCCTTCGGGTTGTTCACCATCCCGCTGAACTTCAGCTTGTAGGTCGCCATGTCGACGTCCGGATGCCCGTAGTGCTGGGTCGTGGCGAACTTGTCGGTCGGCGAGAACGGGCCGTCGATGGTCCGGACGTCGAGCATGCGGCGGTCGGGCGGCGTATCCCAGCGGACGTTCTCGGGGATGTCGGTGAACTGGACCAGCGATTCATCGGCCGCGAGCGACCGGCATCGCCCATTCGGGCAGGCCGATGACGCCGAGCCCCGCCATCGCGAGGCTGCCCTTCAGGATTGTCCGTCGTGTGGTCTCTATTTTCATATTTGTCCCTTTCGGTGCCGAATCGTACAATCCGCCACGGCCAATATCAAGGAGCGTTCGCAATGGAACGAAAGAAGGCGTCTGACTACCCGCAGGAGCTGCTCGACCTCTTTCACGAGTACCAGCACGGCGATATCGACCGCCGGACCTTCCTCGAGCGCGTCGGCAAGTTCGCCGTCGGCGGCCTCACCGCCGCCACGATTCTCTCCGAAATGAAGCCCAACTACGCCTGGGCCCAGCAGGTGCCGAAAGACGATGCCCGGATCAAGACCGAGGTCGTGACGGTGCAGTCGCCGCAGGGCAACGGCACCATCAAGGGCCTGTTCGCCAAGCCGGCGAAGATGAGCGGCAAGCTGCCCGGGATCATCGTGATCCACGAGAACCGCGGCCTCAACCCCTATGTCGAAGACGTCGCGCGCCGGTTCGCGGCCGCCAACTTCATCGCCTACGCGCCGGACGGCCTGACCTCGGTCGGCGGCTTCCCGGGCAACGACGAGCAGGGCGCGGTCAAGTTCCGCGAGGTCAACGGGCCGAAGATGATGGAGGACTTCGTCGCATCGGCCAACTGGCTGCGCACCAACCCGGAGTGCACCGGCAAGATCGGCGCGATCGGCTTCTGCTTCGGCGGCGGCATCGTCAACCAGCTGGCGGTGCGGCTCGGCAAGGACCTCGGCGCGGGCGCGCCGTTCTACGGCCGCCAGCCTGGCGCGGACGACGTGCCGAAGATCATGGCGCCGATCCAGGCGCACTACGCCGATCCGAAGATCGACACAGGCGTCGGCACCGGTATCGCGCCGTTCGAGGCGGCGATGAAGGCGAACGGCAAGAAGCTACGAGGTCTTCATCTACGACGGCGCCCAGCACGGTTTCCACAACGACACCACGCCGCGCTACGACGAGACGGCGGCCAAGCTCGCGACCGAGCGCTACATGGCGTTCTTCAACAAGAACCTCCGCTAGGGACCGCGCTACACTTAGAGGGTGCACACCGACTCTGATGCGTCGCTGCAGACCGAGCTCGAGCGCGAGGTCTCGCGGCGGCGCACCTTCGCGATCATTTCCCATCCCGACGCCGGCAAGACCACGCTCACGGAGAAGCTGCTGCTCTACGCCGGCGCGATCGAGCTGGCCGGCGCGGTGCGCGGCCGCAAGGCGCGCAAGCACGCCACCTCCGACTGGATGGCGCTCGAGCAGGAGCGCGGCATCTCGATCACCGCCGCCGCGCTCGAGTTCGAGCTCGAAGGGCGGCGCATGGCGCTGCTCGACACGCCCGGCCACAAGGACTTCAGCGAGGACACCTACCGCGCGCTGATCGCCGCCGACAGCGTGGTGATGGTGATCGACGCGGCGAACGGCGTCGAGGGCCAGACGCGCAAGCTGTTCGAGGTCTGCCGGCGCCACCGGCTGCCGATTCTCACCTTCGTCAACAAGTTCGATCGCCCCGCCCGCGATCCGCTCGAGCTGCTCGACGACATCGAGAGCACGCTCGGCATCTCCGCCGCGCCGGTGAACTGGCCGGTCGGCAACGCCGAGCATTTCCGCGGCGTCTACGACTCTGCAGCGCAAGCACCTGCTGCTCTACGAGCGCGAGATGCAGGGGCAGTACCGCGCCCCGGTCGACGTCTCGGACCTCGACGATCCGCAGGCTCGCGAGCTGATCGGCGAGAACACCTACGTCCATTTCCGCGAGTCGCTCGACGTCATCCGCGTCGCCGGCACGACCGTTCGACATCGACGCCTATCGCGCCGGGACGCAGACGCCGGTGTTCTTCGGCAGCGCGATGACCAACTTCGGCCTCGAGCCGTTCCTGCGCACGCTGGTCGAGCTGGCGCCGCACCCGCACCCGCGGTCGAGCGACACCGGCATCGTCGATCCGACCGACGAGCGCTTCACCGGCTTCGTCTTCAAGATCCAGGCGAACATGGATCCGCGGCACCGCGACCGCGTCGCCTTCGTGCGCGTCTGCTCGGGCAAGTTCACCAAGGACATGGCGGTATCGAACAGCCGCGCCGGCAAGCTGATTCGCGCCACGCGCGCCTATCGCTTCTTCGGCCGCGACCGCGAGACCATCACCGAGGCCTACGCCGGCGACATCATCGGCCTGGTCAACCCCGGCCAGTTCGCGATCGGCGACACCGTGCACACCGGCGCGCCGCTGCAAGTTCCTCGACATCCCGCGCTTCCCGCCGGAGCACTTCGGGCGCCTGCGGCTCCAGGACCAGCGCCACAAGCAGTTCGACGATGGCTTGCGGCAGCTCGAGGAAGAGGGGCTGATGCAGGTGTTCTACGTCGAGAGCGGCCGCCGCGAGCCGATCGTCGGCGTGGTCGGCGCGCTGCAGTTCGACGTGATCAAGAGCCGGCTGCGCGACCGAGTACGGCGTCGAGATCGTCGTCGATCCGTCGACGTTCACGGCCGCGCGCTGGGTGGCCGATCCGGCGAAGCCGCTGCCGCTGCTCGGCGGCGCGACCACGGCCGCGGCGGACCGCCAGCAGCGCAAGGTCCTGCTGTTTGCCAACGAATGGGAAGTGCAGTACTTCGAGAAGCAGAACCCCACGTTCGCCCTGCTCGCTGAATCGCCGGTCGCCTGACGCGCTCAGATTCACAAGAGACCAGAAGACCAGGAGACTTACTTTCCAAGAAAGTCTTCTGCTCTCTTGATCTCCTGTTCATGCGACGGTTCTATCTGCGTCGCCTCGCCCATTCTTCCGCGGTGATCTCCCAGATCTCGGCTGGCAAGCGACCCGACACGTAGTCGCGCTCGACCGTGGCGACGACGCGCATGCCCTGCTTCTCGGAGATCCGGCGCGACGCGGTGTTGGCGATCGCCTTTGGCACGCGCAGCACCGGATACCGCAGCGTGTTGAACCAGAAATCGGTGACGGCATCGCTGGCCTCGGTCATCAGGCCGCGTCCGTGCCATGGCAGGCCGAGCCAGAAGCCGCGGTTCTCGTCGCCGGTCATCAGGCTGATGCTCCCGATCAGCTGATCCGGATCGCTTTTCAAGCGGATCGACCAGCTCCAGTGCTCGCCGCGCGCCATCGCCGGCAGCTCGACCTGCTCGTAGAATTGCCGCGCGCCGTCGGGCGGGTACGGCCACGGGATCCGGGCGTGCAGGTGCTTCACGACCTCCCAGTGGGGAAACAGGATCTGGGTCTGGTCGGCGTCGGCGAGCGCCAGCGGCCGGAGCAGCAGGCGCCGGCGTTTCGAGAGACGGCACCGTCACACCGCCAGCTTATACTCGGCGCATCATGTGGAAATCGACGATCACGACGATCAACGCCGAACTCGCGGAACACGCAGAAAAGATGCGCTCTGCGGTTTCTGCGGCTTCTGCGTTGTACGTCGTCTTTTTGTTCGGGTTGGTCGTCGTTGCTTTCGCTCCGTCGGCAGCGCAGACGCCGCCGCACGCGCAGCTCGTGATCGTCGTCGACGGTCTGCGGCCAGACTATGTGACCCCGGCGCTGATGCCTCGGCTCGTTCGTCTCGGGCAGCGCGGGATGGTGTTCAACGCCCACCATTCCGTGTTTCCGACGGTGACCCGCGTGAACGCCTCGTCGATCACGACCGGCACCTACCCTGAGTCGCATGGCCTGCTCGGCAACACGGTCTACATTCCCGCCGTCAACGCCACCAAAGGGCTCGACACCGGATCGCGCGAGAACCTGGAAGCGATCGCCCGCGCCAGCGGGCCGCTGCTGACCGTGCCGTCGCTGGG
Source organism: uncultured Acidobacteriota bacterium (assembly GCA_963794705.1). GTDB lineage: Bacteria > Acidobacteriota > Vicinamibacteria > Vicinamibacterales > CAVVIG01 > CAVQFC01. The sequence continues at coordinate 71,257 of CAWCFI010000013.1, read as the reverse complement.
CGAAATCCTGCCCGAGTCGGGAAAGACGATCCTCGCGGTCGGATCGGGCTCGAGCGGCGCCGTGTTCCTGCTCAATCACACCGTCGGCACCGGCGCCATCGTCCACCAGGAGTTCACCCGGCCGGCCGCGTTGAGCGCGCACGTGCTCGAGACGCTCGGCGCGGTGCCGGAGAAGGCGATGCCGAATGCGGCGCTCAACACACGCGCCGTCGATGCCTACCTGACCCTCGGGCTGAACGAGATGCACCCGGACGTCACGCTGATGTGGATCAGCGATCCGGACACGACCGCGCACAACAAGGGCATCGGCTCGGAGACCACCAACGAGTCGTTGCGGCTGGTCGATGCCGAGATCGGGCGGATCGAAGACGCCCTGCGCGCCAAAGGGCTGGCCGATCGCACCAATATCTTCGTCACCTCCGACCATGGCTTCTCGACGCACAACAACCACCTGAAGCTGGCGCCGCTGATCGCACCGTTCGCGCAGGCGCTGCCCGACGGATCGCCAGACATCGTCGTCACCGAAGGTGCGATCAACTTCCGCGCCGGCGCCGACGCGGCACGGGTGCGCGCGGTCGTCGCGATGCTGCAGCACCATCCCGAGGTCGGCGCCATCTTCACGCGGCCGGCGCCGGGCGGCGGGGTGGAAGGGATCGCGCCGGGCACGCTGTCGTTCGGGGTGGCGCGCTGGAACCATCCGCGTTCGGCGGAGATCCTGGTGTCGGCGAACTGGAACGCGGAGAAGAACGAGGCGGGCTACGCCGGGAAGACCACTGACAGCGGCGTCGCCGGCCACGGCACCTCGAGCCCGTACGACGTCCACAACACGCTGATCGCGGTGGGACCGGACATCCGCGAGCACGCGGTCAGCGACGCGCCGACGGGCAATGCCGATCTGGCGCCGACGCTGTTGCGGCTGCTCGGGCTGAAGGTACCCGCCACGATGACGGGCCGGGTGATCGAAGAGGCGCTGCGGAACGGACCGGCGATCGCGTCGGTGACGGTCGAGCACACGACGGAAACGGTCAAGACGCCGGACGGGAGCTACACCCTGACCGCGCACCTTTCCAGGGCCGCCGGCCAGACCTACCTCGATTTCACCGAGGTGCGTAGGCGTTAGTGTCCCGAAGTAGCGCGGACCTTCAGGTCCGCCGTTCAGTGTCCCGGAAGTAGCGCGGACCTCGGTCCGCCTCCGTGTCCTGAAGTAGTGCGGACCTTCAGGTCCGCCATTCAGTGTCCCGGAAGTAGTGCGGACCTTCAGGTCCGCCGTTCGAGGCAGGCCTCAACTCGAGGCAGGCCTGAAGGCCTGCACTACACGGGCGTGGTCTACACGAGCGTGGTCATCGATCCGCCGGCGGCGGACCGTGCCGGTCGGGCCAGCCGGCGCGGCGCTCGAAGTAGATCTCGATCGGCGGCAGCACCACCAGCACGAGCAGCGTCAACGCCACCGCGAAGGTGGCGAGCGGGTACTGACCCATGCCCGCGGCGACGCCGATCGCGGCGTTGACCCAGATCGTCGCCGCGGTGGTCATGCCGTGCACGGTGTCGCGGTTGCGCATGATCGCGCCGCCGCCGAGGAAGCCGATGCCGGTGACGATCTGTCCGGCGACGCGGCTGGGATCGCCGACCTTGCCGGTCATCTCGATCGACAGGATGGTGAACAGCGCGGAGCCGACCGCGATCAGGATGTTGGTGCGCAGACCCGCCGGCTTCTGGCGGTATTCCCGTTCCAGGCCGATCGCGGCGCCGAGTCCCGCCGCCAGCAGCAGCCGCCACGCCATGTCGACAGGCATCGCGAGCATCCTAACCCACCCGGCCTACCGTCTCACTCCGACCAGCTCCGCGCCCCGCCGCTCGCCGATCTGCTGCCGCCACATCGCGTAGTACAGCCCCTTCTGCTCGACCAGCTCGTCGTGGCCGCCCGGTTTCGACGATGCGGCCGCGCTCGAGCACGTAGATGCGGTCGGCGTGCAGGATGGTCGAGAGCCGGTGCGCGATCAGCACGGTGATCGCGTCGCCGCCGGTGGCCACGTCGCGGATGGTGTCGACGATGCCTTCTTCGGTCAGCGAGTCGAGCGACGAGGTCGCCTCGTCGAAGACCAGCAGGTGCGGCCGCCGCAGCAGCGCGCGCGCGATCGACAGCCGCTGCTTCTCGCCGCCCGACACCTTCACGCCGCCTTCGCCGATGACCGTGTCGAGGCCGCGGTCGGCGCGCGCCAGCAGGTTGTCGCACGCCGCCTTGCGCAGCACGTCGAGGCACTCGGCGTCGGTCGCGGTCGGGTTCACGAACAGCAGGTTCTCGCGAATCGTGCCGGAGAAGAGCTGCGTGTCCTGGGTGACGAAGCCGATCCGCGCGCGCAGGCCGTCGAGGTCGATCTCGTCGCCCGGCGATGCCGTTGTAGAGGATGCGGCCCGGCCAGCGGCTGATAGAGCCCGACCAGCAGCTTCACGAGCGTCGTCTTGCCGGCGCCGGACGGTCCGACGAACGCGATCGTCTCGCCGCGCTGGACGCCGGAACGAGATGTCGCTGACCGCCGGCGACGACGCGGACTGGTGCTGAAACGTGACGTGCTCGAACGCGAGCGTCCGCAGATCGTCGAGCGGCACCGGGTTGCGCCGGCCTCGGCTCCTTCGGGATCTGCAGGATCTCCTCGTAGACGTTCAGCGACGCTTCGGTCTCGCGATAGATGTTGATGATGTTGCCGAGCTCCTGCAGCGGCCCGAAGATGAAGAACGAGTAGATGAACAGCGAGAAGAACTGGCCGACCGTGATCGCGCGCGTGTAGATCAGATAGAGCATCAGGAACATGATGCTGGTGCGCAGCAGGTTGACCGCGGTGCCCTGGATGAAGCTGAGGCTGCGCAGGTAGCGCACCTTCTTCAGCTCCAGCTTCAGGATCTTGCCGGTGGTGCCGTTGAGCCGGTCGATCTCCTGCTGCGCCGAGCCCGAGGCTCTTCACCAGCTCGATGTTGCGCAGCGACTCGGTCGTCGATCCGGCCAGCGCCGTCGTCTCGGCGACGATCACCTTCTGGATCTGCTTGATCCGGCGGCTCAGCACCGAGCTGAGCACGCCGAGAATCGGCACGGTCAGGAAGTAGACCGGCGCGATCAGCCAGTGCACGCTGAACGCGTAGATCATCACGAAGATGATGCCGACGAGCGAGGTGAACAGCACGTTGATCGAGGTCGCGATCAGCTTCTCGACGTCGGTCCGCACCTTCTGCAGCTTGCCGAGCGTCTCGCCGCTGCGCTGATCCTCGAACACCGAATAGGGCAGCTCGAGCGAGTGGCGGATGCCGTCCGAGTAGAGCTGCGCGCCGAGCCGCTGCGTGATGACGTTGATGTAGTAGTCCTGGAAGTTCTTGGCGACGCGCGAGACGAACGCGACGCCGACCGCCGCGCCGAGCAGCAGGCTGACGCCCTTGAAGAACTCGCGCGGTCGAGTATTCCTGGAACCGGGTCGCGTACTGGTCGATGACGTGCCGGAAGATCAGCGGATCGAGCAGCGAGAACACCTGGTTGATGGTCGCCAGCACCAGCGCCAGCGCGACCAGGCCGGTGTAGTTGCGCAGGTACGCGTACAGCAGTTTCATGTTGTGTGAACGACCAGATTACCGCACACTCTCCGAATCATGCGCAAACTCCTGGCCGGCATCGCCGTCGCCCTGTTGACGCTGACCGTCCCGCCGCGCGCCGCGGCGCCCGACTGGCACCTGATCGCCACCGTCGCCGAGAGCTGCAGCTGCACCATCTCCTGCCCCTGCAACTTCGGCGGCGAGCCGAACCGGAACCCGTGCGAGGGCAACCGCCTGATCGCGATCAGGTCCGGCCACTACGAAGGCGTCGACCTCGCCAACGTCTCGTTCCTCGTCACGTTCAACATGCGGAACTGGTCGAAGATCTACCTGAGCGACAAGGTCACCGAACAGCAGGGGAAGGCGGTCGAGGCGCTGCTGCCGATCGCCTTCGCCGGTTTCCACAAGGGGATGCTGTCGTTCACCAAGGCGCCGATCACGATGGACATCACCGAGAAGCGCGTCCGCTTCTCGGGCCCCGAGTCGTCGGTCGACATGGAAGTGATGAGCGGCTTCGGCGGCAAGCCGGTGCAGATCAAGAACCTGCCGAACCCGGCCTATCAGGACTACACGCAGTACAAGTCGATCGCGCACACCCACGCGAGCGACAAGGCGAAGTGGAGCCATTCAGGCACGAACGGCTTCACATCAACCATGGAAGCTGGAAGCAAACCTTAGGGGAGCAAGCGTAGTGTCCGGCTTTAGTCGGACCTTAGTATCCCGCGGCCTTACCCGCGGCAGAGCGGCCGTCCGATCCTCCCTGCAGCCAGCCGCCGTCGCTGACGATCGCGGCCACCTGCGCCAGCACCACGCCAGGCGCGTAGTCGACGTCGTAGCCGCGGCTCTTGAGCAGCGCCACCGTGTCCGGCGAGATCCCGTGCTCGAGCGACAGTTTGTCCGGCTGCCACTGATGGTGCACGCGCGGCGCGTCGACCGCGTCCTGCACGTTCATCCCGAAATCGATCACGTTGAGGATCACCTGCGCGACGGCGGTGGTGATGCGCGAGCCGCCCGGCGCGCCGGCGGTCATGAACAGCTTGCCGTCCTTGAGCACGATGGTCGGCGTCATCGACGACAGCGGCCGCTTGCCGGGCGCGATCGCGTTCGCCTCGCCCTGGACCAGGCCGAACATGTTCGCGGTTCCCGGCTTCGACGCGAAGTCGTCCATCTCGTTGTTGAGCAGGAAGCCGAGCCCCGGCACGGTGATGCCGTTGCCGTAGCCGCCGTTCAGCGTGTAGGTCACCGCCACCGCGTTGCCCTCGCCGTCGACGACCGAGTAGTGCGTGGTCTCCATGCTCTCGCTGCCGACCGGCTTGCCGGGCTTGACCGCGTCGCTCGGCGTGGCGCGCTCCGGATCGATCGTCGCGCGCAGCTTCGAGAGATACGCGGGATCGAGCAGCCCGGCGATCGGCACCTTGACGAAGTCGGGATCGCCGACGTACTCGTTGCGGTCGGCGTAGGCGCGGCGCATCGCCTCGGCCTGGTAGTGGATGGCCGAGGCCGAGCCGGCGCCGGCCTTTTCGTAGCCGGTGCCTTCGAGGATGCCGAGCATCTCGAGCAGCGCGATGCCGCCGGAGCTCGAGGGCGGCGAGGTGATGATGGTGTAGTTCTTGTACTTGCCGGTCAGCGGCGTCCGCTCGATCGCCTTGTAGTTCTTGAGATCGGCGAGCGTGATGATGCCGCCGTTCTTCGCCATCTCGGCGGCGAAGCGCTTCGCCGTCTCGCCTTCGTAGAACTCGTTCGCGCCGTTCTTCGCAATCCGCTCGAGCGTCTGCGCCAGTTCCGGCTGCACCAGCTTCTCGCCGATCTCGTAGAACGAGCCGTTGCGCTGGAAGATGCGCTTCGACTCCGGCGAGTTCGCCAGGCTGCGCGATCCCTTCAGGCCCTCGGCGAGCGAGTACGACACGGGGAAGCCCTTCGACGCCAGCTCCACGGCCGGCGCCAGGTTCTCGGCCCACTTCCGCTTTCCGTATTTGTTGACCGCGATCTCGAAGCCGCGCACGGTGCCCGGCACGCCCGACGAGCGCCAGCCTTCGGTGCTGTCCTTGGTCATCGCCCCTTTGTCGTCGAGATACATGTTGCGCGACGCTTTTTCCGGCGCGCGCTCGCGGAAGTCGATGAAGGTGGCGCGGCCGTCGGCCATGCGGATCAGCATGTAGCCGCCGCCGCCGAGGTTGCCGGCGAACGGGTGCGTGACCGCCATCGCGAAGCCGACCGCGACCGCGGCGTCCACCGCGTTGCCGCCCTTTTCGAGCACGGCAACGCCGACGTCGGCGGCGGTCGCCTCCATCGCCACCACCATGCCGTGCTTCGCGCGCAACGGCTGGCGGACGGCGTGGAGCGGGGCGGACAGGCCGGCAAGAGCCAGGCACAGCAGCAGCGAGAGGCGTTTTCGCATGGGGCTCATTGTAGAGGCGCGGCGGCCGTGCGCTTTTCCTTGGTCAGGTTCTGGCTGTCCACGGTGTAATCGAAGTAGCCGTTCATGATCTCCGGACCGTATTTCACGCGCGCGGTCGGATCCGGATTCTGCTTGTTCGCGGCGGAGTTGTCGTAGTGCGCGATAGTCTCGATGCGGCTGCCCTTCGGCGCGGCGATCGGCGTCTTCAAGATATAGCTCGGCTGCCAGCTGTCGCTGAACTTCGGCACGCTGAGCAGCACCATCGAGCGGCCGTCCGGATAGACCAGCGTGTACTGGTAGTCCTTGCCGCGCTCGTTCATCCGCGGCAGCAGGCTGAGGATGTGGCTGTCGTCGGCGAACACGAACGGCGTGCCGATCGCTTCATAGTTCGCATCGCCAGGCGGAATGTCGAGCGCACGCGTGCCCGACATCGCCGTCACCGCAATCTTCTCGATCGGGCCCTTCGCGAACACGAACGCCATCGTCGTGCGATCGGTGGTGGCCGTGCCTTTCGGGTTGTAGTGCATGTTCAGATTGAGCGTGGTGTCCTTCGGAATCAGCTTGGCCACGCCGGGCGGGAAGTTGTTGACGGCGCCGCCAGGCAGGTAGCTCGCGATGCGGTGGCTGCCGCCCTCGTCCTGCACCGAGATGATCGCGTGATGGGTAACCGGACGGTTGCCCGGAGTGACCTCCGCCAGTTCGATGTACTTGTCCTCGCCGAAATGGGTCGGGATCTTGAAATCGACCAGCAGGCGCGGGCCGCTTGCCGGGACGTCGGCATCGGCGGCCATCGACAGCACCGCGTCGGGCGTGCCGATGTGCCAGCCGTCGCTGAACGTCGGCAGCGGCGGCAGGTCGCGCGCGTTGCCTTCGATCGTGCCGCCGTCCACCCACGCGACGATGGTCGCCAGGTCCTGCTCCGACAGCCGTGGATCGTTGGCGAACTCGCCGAACTTCGGATCGGCACCCCACGGCGGCATCGCGCGCGTGACCACGGCCTTCTTGACCGCGCGCGCCCACGGCCGCGCGTCCGCGAACGTCGTCAGCGACATCGGCGCCATCTCGCCGGCGCGGTGGCACGACGCGCAGTTCTTGAACAGGATCGGCGCCACGTCCCTGGTGAACGTGACCGGCGCCGCGGCCTTTGCCGGCGTCTGTGCGAGCGGCAGGGCCTGAGCCGAAAGGACCGCGACGAGGCCGACGCTGCCCAGAACGAGACCGCGAGTTACGCCAGTCATCTTCAGCCCTCCTGTACTACGCGTGCCGCAAGGCGCCGTTCAGGCGCGCGACGGTGTCGGCGACATCCGACACTTCGATAATCAGCTTCTTATAACGCTCGTGTTCCAGCGACACCACCACGGTCCGGTTCGGGTCGTGGACGTCCCAGAAGACCAGCTCACCGTGGTAGTAAAACGTGCCGGCCGCGAACATGCCCGGCACGTCGGTGCCGATCAGCTTGAAGCCGTGCCACCAGACGCCGACCTGCTCCGGATCGGCCTCGACGCCGGTGATGTGCGCGAGCGGAATCTCGATCTGGCTCCGGAACGACCAGAGCTTGTGCAGCCCCTCGACGTTGAACACCGCGCGATCGCCCGCGATTGTGACGTCGACCATCGCCCTTTACCGCACCACCGTCGATGCCGCCGGCCGGTCGACGATGTCCTTGAGATCGAGCTTGTTGATGTCGTCGATGATCTTCGCGTAGGCGCGCGTGATCGATTCGAGGCCGGCTGCCGGCACGACGTCCGGCTTGTCCTCGTCCGAGTGGTAGAACGCATTCGACTCGATGACCTCGATGCCGGGCGCATCCTCGGTGAGCTTGGTGAGATCGCCGGCGACCCCGAAGCGGGTCGAGGGAAGCTCGTAGAGCGCGACGCCGAACAGCTTGAAGTTGTCGACCAGGATCTGCGCCAGCACGCGGCTGCCGCCGACGAAGAACCGGTGTGCGGTCGCAGCGTTCGACTTGCGCAGCAGCGTCCCGTACAGATAGGTCTGCGTCGTGGTGACGTGCTCGGCGTTGATGATCAGCGCCGTTTTCGGGAACACGGTGGCGCGGTTGTCGTGCAGCTTCTGCAGGCTCAGGTCCGGGGTCACGTGGTGACCGACCGGCGCCATGAAGGTGATGGTCCGCCGGCGCTGCGCCCTGGGGATGGTGGAGAAGTACTCGGCAAGGCCCAGCATCGCGGCGACACCGGATCCGTTGTCCACCGCCGCTTCCCAGAAACCGTCGGTGTGGGCGATGACCAGGATCTGTTCGTCGGTCGCGCCGGGGAGCACGCCGAACACCGCCGACGGTCTCAGGTTGGTCCGCGATTCGATCGACAGCCGCATCCGGATTTTCACGGGATCGCCGCGGTCGATGAGCTCCCGCAGCGCGGTGCCGTCGTCGAGGCCGACCGAGAACCACGGCACCCTGGTCAGGTCCGGTCCTTCACCACCGCTGCCCCACAGCTGGGTCGAGAAGTTGCCGGGAATCCCCAGCACGATGAGGATGGCCGCGGCGCCCTTTTCTTCGGCCAGCAGCATGGCGCCGTTGGTTTTCGCGGAGTGGTTCAACGCGCTCGGCGTCGGAATGCTGTAGATCACCACCGCCTTGCCGCGCACGTCGCGCCCGGAGAACTCGGCCGGCGTGCCGAGCCCGACGTACACCGCGTCGAGCTCGAGCCCTGACGACGGCGTGCCGATGGATCGGAGTACCGGATGCGCGGTGTTCAACGCGACCGTCCTGGCGCCGCTGGCGGCGGTCACCGCCCACGAGGTGGGGAACCACGCCGGCGGGAGCGCCGTCTCTTCCAGCCGCACGTCCATGCCGAAGCCGCGCAGCTTCGAGGCGACGAACTGCTGCGCCTCGGCGTGCGCCGGCGTGCCGGTGATCCGGCCCCACCACTGCTGGCCTGCGTCGCGGCTCTTGCGTGAGATGGCGGCCAGCTGCTCGACGTACGGCTTGAGGTGATTGCCGTCGATCCGTCCGTAGGCGGCGGCGGACGCGGGCAGCGGCCAGCGCAGGTAGCTTTCGGCGAGCGGGACGAGGGGCGGACCCACGATTGGATTCGGCGCCGCGGGCGCCGTCTGCTGCGCCGTAAGGCTTTTTTCAAGAACCGCGAGCACCACGAGAACCGTGAGAACCCCGAGAACCCCGAGAACCTTGAGAACCGAGAACCCTGCCTCATTTGATCTCAACCAGTTCGATGGCGATGCGATCGGGACCTTCGATCATCGCCGCGCGCGAGTTGCCCCAGGGGTGAATCTCCTCGAGGAACTTCACGTTCTCGCCCTTCAGGCGCGCGACGGTCGCATCGAGGTTGGCGGTGCTGAGCGCCCAGTGGTCGTAGATCTTGCCGCGGGTGCTGACCAGCCCGCCGCCCGGCCACGGGCGGATGGAGATCGAGATGTCGTCGAAGGTGACCCCGCCCGCCGGGTCGCGCACGAAGCCGGTCTTGGCGAACGAGGGCCAGGTCGGTGGTGCGTAGGTCTTGGTGTGGCAGTCGGCCGATGCCGTCGGTGCGTCGCCTCGGCCGCCTCGGCCCTGCGGCCTGCGCGCGCCGAGGTGTTCGATATACCACTGCATCGCGCACTCCGGATGCTCGTGATACATGTGCACGTGATTGAAGCGCTCGGTGGTGCCGGCCTGCGCGTTCTCGATCATCGCGCCGTCAGGGCCGCGCAGGTAGCCGAAGCCGCCCTCGCGCGTCGGCTGCGTGCCCTTGGCGCGCATCTCGAGAATCTGTTCCTGGGTCGGCAGGCCCGGGAGTGTGTCGCTCGACATGTCGACGAGCTTGCCGTCGGCGGCGTCCCACATCTGCGCGATGGTCAGCCCCATCTTGCGGAAGTTCTCGTCGTACTGGCGCGAGTTCGGCGTGTTCCAGCCGAAGTGCCAGACCGACGTCTGCGGACCGGTCAGCTCGTTCAGCGGCGTGGTCGCGACTTTGGTGAAGAGCACGTACACGTTTCCGGTCTTCACCGCGTCGAAGCCGTTGAACGTCGTCGCCGTCGCGGAGAGCGCGAACGGCTTCGGATAATACGCCGCGGCCGCCTTCGGATCGGTCGAGTTCAGATGGATGTGATGGAAGTGCAGCGGTTCGACCTTGGCGGCCGGCTCCTGCGCGCGCGGCGCGGCCATGGCGATCGCGATGAGAACCAGGGCGACCCGGACGGTCCATTTCATGTGCATACCTTAATATAGAATCCCGGTTGCCGTGGTTGGTACTCTTGTCGGCCACTACAAGATCCTCGAACGGCTCGGCGCCGGCGGCATGGGTGTGGTCTATCGTGCCGAGGACGTGCGTCTTGGCCGGCAGGTGGCGCTCAAGTTCCTGCCACCAGACCTGGCCGCCGATCCCGACGCGCTCGACCGCTTCCGCCGCGAGGCGCGGGTCGCCTCGTCGCTCAATCATCCGAACATCTGCACGATTCACGACGTCGGCGAGCACGACGGCCAGCAGTTCATCGTCATGGAACTGCTCGACGGGCGGATGCTGAAGGACGAGATCGCGCGCGGACCGATCGCCTTCGACCGCGTGCTCGAGCTCGGGATCGAGATCGCGGACGCGCTCGAGGCGGCGCACCTCAATGGCATCGTCCACCGTGACGTGAAGCCGGCCAACGTGTTCGTGACGCGCCGCGGCCAGGCGAAGGTGCTCGACTTCGGCATCGCCAAGCTGGCGATGGCCAGGCCGGGTAGCGCCGCGGAAGCCGACGCGACGCGCGTCGCCCCCGAGCACGCGACGATGATCGGCACGACGCTGGGAACGGTCGCCTACATGTCGCCCGAGCAGGCGCGGGGCGACGAGCTCGACGCGCGCGCCGACGTCTTCTCGTTCGGCATCGTGCTCTACGAGATGGCGACCGGCGTGTTGCCGTTCACCGGCGCGACGCCGATGGCAACGTTCGAGGCGCTGCTGACGCGACCGCCGGCGCCCCCGTCGAGTGTGAACCGCTCGGTGCCGCCCGAGTTCGACCGGATCATCGGCAAGGCGCTGGAGAAACAGCCGGACCTCCGGTATCAGACCGCGGCGGATCTCGGGAGCGACCTCAAGCGGCTCAAGCGCGGCGGCGAGTCGGCGACGATTCCCGTGGCCGCCGCGATCCCGCCTCCGGCGGCGCGACGTTTCGGCTGGAAGATGCTCGCCGGGGGTGCCGCGGTTGCGGCGGCGGCGGTGGCCGGGGTGCTGTTCTATACCAGCCGGCCGCGCGCGTTCGCCGAGCGCGACACCGTGGTGATCACGGATTTCGCGAATACCACGGGCGAGCCGGTGTTCGACGACGCGCTGAAGGAAGCGCTGGACGTGCAGCTGCGGCAATCGCCATTTCTCAGCGTCCTGCCGGAGCAGCGCGTGCAGGGCACGCTCCGCCTGATGGGGCGGCGCGCCGACGAGAAGCTGACGCCGGAGGTCGCGCGCGATCTCTGTCAGCGGACGGCGAGCAAGGCGATGATCGCGGGCGCGATCTCGCGCCTCGGCACCTCGTACGTCATCTCGCTCAACGCCTCCAATTGCCAGACCGGCAACAGCATCGAGAAACAGCAGGCGCAGGCGGCGAGCGCGGAAGCGGTGCTGAAAGCGCTGGGCACCGCCGCCGAACAGCTGCGGCGCGGCCTGGGTGAGTCGCTGGCCTCGATCGGGAAGTACGACGCGCCGGTGACCGAGGCGACCACGGCGTCCCTGGAGGCGCTCAAATCGTACAGCGTCGGGTTGGCGACCAGGCGGCGCCAGGGAGACGCCGCGTCGCTGCCGTTCTTCAGAAAGGCGGTGGAACAGGATCCGGAGTTCGCGCTGGCCCACGCGCGCCTCAGCACCGTGCTCAGCAATCTCGGCGAGGGCGAGCAGTCGCGGGATCACATCGCGAAGGCGTACGCGTTGAAGGATCGGGTGAGCGAGCCCGAGCGGCTCTACATCACCGCGCGCTATTACACATCCGCCGATCCCTCGCCGCAGAAGGCGATCGAGACGTACCAGGTCTGGAACCAGACCTATCCGAACGACTTCGTGCCGCACTCGAACCTGGCGCTCGCCTACGAAGGACAAGGCGAATTCGACAAGTCGGTCGAGGAGTTCCGCGCGGCGATCGCGCTGGCCCCGGATGAAACGCTGCCGCGCACCGGCCTCGCCGGCGTGTATCTCGCGCAAGGCAAGTTCGACGAGTCGCGCCAGGCGCTCCAGGACACGGTCAGTCACGGGCTCGACTCGACCTCGGTCCGGATCTCCCTCTACACCGTGGCCTTCTTCAAGCACGATGAGCCCGAGATGGCGCGCCAGCTGGAGGCCGCGCGGCGGTTCCCGGACGCCTACCGGATCCTCAGCACCGAGATCAACATCGCCTCGGTGCAGGGGCGCTTCGCGCGCGCGACCGAGCTGGCCGAGCAGCTGCAGTCTGAGTCAGCCTCAAAGACCGGCCTCAAGGGCGCCGCCGCCGGGGCCTGGAGCAACGTCGCGCTGGGCGCCGCCTCGATCGGCGACCCCGCGGCGACGCGCGCGGCCGTGCGTCAATCACTCGCGCTCGACCGCAGCCTTCCGACGCTGCTCAATGGCGCGTATGCGCTGGCGCTGCTCGGCGACACCACCGAGGCGCAGTCGCTCATCAACCAGGCAGAAAAGCTTCCGCTGGCCGCGATCGACGAAGCGCGCCTCGGCTTCCGCCGCGTGGACGCGCTGGTCAGGATGCAGCGCGGCGATCGAACGGCCCTCGATGTCTTTCCCCCGCCGAAAGACGACAGCGATCTCGTCGGCCATCAGGCGCTGGGCCTGATCAACCTCAAATTGGGGAACGCCGCCGCCGCCGCCGAGCACTTCAAGCGAGTCATCGATCGCAAGCGCCCGGCGCTCTCCGTGTTCGTGATCGAAGCGCCGTTGTTCTATGGCCGCGCGCTGGCCACGCTGGGAAAGGTCGATGAGAGCCGCAAGGCGTACGAGCAGTTCTTCGAGTCGTGGAAGAACGCCGACGCCGCTCTGCCGCTGCTCGTCGCGGCCAAGAAGGAGTACGCGGCGCTCGGGCATTGAGCGGCCTATTCCGAAGGCCCCCTCGCGGCGATCGGCCACACTGCCTCGACCCGCTCACCGCGAATGGCATAGATCTGATCGTACAAGTTGACCACCGGGTCGCAGTGTGACGGTACGATCTCGATCCTGTCGCCGACCGCATACGTCCGCTCCGGCCGATCGAACGTGATGACGCCGAACTCGTCCGAGCTGGCGTTGTAGACGAAGCCAGGCTCGCCGACGATCGCGGGTCCGGGCGTGTCGATGGTTAGCGCCTTGGCGCCGGCGTCGGTGGTGATGGAGCGCTCGAAGTAGGTATTGAGCACGGTGGCGATCACGGTCAGCGAGACGTCGAAATCCGTAAAACGCTGATCGCCGGACTCGCCGCCGATCTCGAGATATTGACAGTCCATGAATACGTAGCTGCCCGCCTGCACATCGGTGACGTGGGGTGACGCCGTCGGCAGGATGTTGTAGGTGCCGGTCCCGCCGCCGCTGAAAATCTCGGTGCTCAGTCCCGCTTTCGCAAACCGCTCGAACGTCTCGATCGACGGTTCGAATCGCTGCAACGTGAAGGCACGCCGGTTCGCGAACCCCTTGATGTGCTGGGCGGCGCCGTCGTAGCTGATGATGCCGCGCAGTTTCAATTGCGGGAGCGTGTCGACGAGCTCTCCGAGCGCCAGTGCCTGGGCGCCCGCCGGGATGCCGCTGCGCGTGCCGATCGCCACGTCCACGACGACGTCGGCGACGATGCCGGCCTCCCGCGCGGCGTCGTTGAGATCACGCGCATTCTGTGGATAGTCGACCGCCTGGATGAACTGCGGGTTGGCGGCGCGGATCGCCATCGCCCGGCGGATCTTGTTCGGCGTCACGTTGGACGTCGTCATCAGAATGGGTCCGATGCCGTTGGCCGAGAACGCCTCGGCCTCGCTGACCTTGGCGGCGCAGATCCCGATCGAGCCGCCGGCCAGCTGGCGTGCCGCGACGGCGGGGCATTTGTGCGATTTGCCGTGCGGCCGGCTCGCGACGCCCATCGCCGCCATCCTGGTCCGCAGCGTTGTGATGTTCCGCTCGAACAGGTCGAGATCGACGCAGAGCGCGGGCGTGTCGAGATCCCATTTCGAGACGGAGGACAGTGTGCCGTCCGCCGCCTTCGCGCGCATCTCGGCGGCTGAATAGCCGCGGCCGGTTGTGGGTGCCATGCGCTGCGGAGTATAAGCCGCACCGCCTCGGCAAAGCCTGAAGCGGTGTTGTCCAGGGGGCCAAGCTGGCATAATGCGCTTCATGACCGCCATCAGCCGACGCCATCTGCTCTTCTCGCTTCCCGGACTGGCCCTTGCTCCGCGAATCGCGCCGCATCTGTTCGCGCAGACCGCCGCGCCGCCGCTGCGGGTGCGCGGGATCAACCACATCGGGATCGCGGTGTCGGATGCGAAGCGATCGATCGACTTCTACCAGGCGCTGTTCGGGATGCCGGTGCGCGGCCGTCAGGGCACGATGACGCTGTTGCAGATGGGCGCCGGTCCGCAGTTTCTGGCGATCGCGCCGGTCGCAGGGCGGGGCGGCGCCGAGCATCACGCACTATTGCCTCGGCGTGGAAGGCTTCAACCTCGATCGTGCGCTGGCGGCGCTCGCGGCGCACGGCGTGCAGAAGGCCGCCGCGATCGGGCCGATGAAGGCGCTGGTCGAATCGCGCGGCCCCGACATGAACGGCGCCAAGGAGGGCACCGCCGAGTTGAGCTTCGGCGATCCCGACGGCATCGTCTGCCAGCTGCAGGACGCGGGCTACTGCGGCGGCGCCGGCCCGCTCGGCAACGTGTGCGGCGCGCCGGAGCGGGCGCCGAAAGGGCTGCTCGCGCTGCGCGACTACAGTCACCTCACCATCTTTTCGACCGACTCGCAGCGATCGAACAAGTTCTATCAGGACCTGTGCGGCTTCTCGATCCGCTCGTATCAGGGACCGACCGCGCCGACGCTGGCGGTGGGGCCGACGGTGCAGTTCCTGATGTTCACCGGCGGCGGAGCGCCCGCGCGCGGCGGCGCGCCGGCCGCGCCGCCGCGTCCGGCGACCATCAACCACGCCTGCATGAACATGGACGGCTTCAAGCCGGACGAGATCCTGAAGACGCTGGAGACGCTCGGCATCAAGCCGCGCGAGGCGGCGCAGGGACCGGTCGGCCCGATGCGGCACTACGTGTCGATGCGGATGGAGAACCGCGGCGGCGCGCCGGAAGGCACGCCGGAGCTCTACTTCACCGATCCCGACGGCCTGCTGATGCAGCTGCAGGACTCGAAGTACTGCGGCGGCAGCGGCTATCTCGGCGATGTCTGCAAATAGACGGTAGCGCGCCTGCCTGGTGGATCGCATGTGGCGCACGGCTTTAGCCGTGCGGCCTAGATTGTGCCGCGGTCGGTGGCATGTCTCAACACCGCCTCCGCAGACCCGGACGCCTTCCAGGTGTGTGCGTGAACGTAGGTATCCAGCGGTATTTCCTGACCTTGTGCACCGCGAAGCGCCGCACCTGTACTCCGGCTGCGGATCGGTATTCGTTGGAAGAATTGGCGATAGCGACAACGCAGGGCTGAAGCCCTGCGCCACTACGCGCGAAAGAAGCGAAACGGCACGAACACACGAAAACGAAAGTATTTGTTTCGTGTGTTTCGTGTTTTCGTGCCGGTTTTCGTTTCGTGCTTTTGGTGGTTAGGTCTTGGTCCCGACGACGAGCGTCTGCGGACCCTGCAGCGGATGGCCGCTGACCGTGCTGAAGCCCGCGGCCTTCAGCATCGCCGTCAGCTCGCTGAGCGTGTAGGCATCGCCCGACGGCGTGTTGCCGAGCATCTGCATCGCAAACGTCGGCCGAGTCCGGGCGGGCTGATGCGATCCTCGTTCGGCACGAACTCCAGCACCGCGACGCGGCCGCCGGGCTTCAGCGAGGCGGCGACCTTCGTCAACAGCGTCGTGCAGGTCGCCGCGTCGAAATGATGCAGGAAGTTGGTCATCAGCGCGATGTCGTAGCCTGCCCCGAAGTCGACCGTGAACGCGTCGCCGGCCAGCGCCGTATGGCGCGCTGCCACGCCCGTCTTCACGGCGTTCTCGGTCGCGACCTGCAGCACGCCGGCCCAGTCGACCGCCACAATCTCCGCCTGCGGATTGCGCTGTGCGATCGCGATGCCGAACATGCCGTGCCCCGCCGCGATGTCGAGCACGCGCAGCGGGCCCGCGTCCGCCACGCCGAGGATGTCGGCGATCGCCTGCGACGGCGGCATCATCATCGGCACCATCGCGCGGGCGAACTCCTGCCAGACCGGATTCTCGTCCGCGACGGTGCTGTCCGCCTTCGGGATCGAGCCGCGCCGGACCGTGCCGGCCAGATCGTCGAAGCAGGCGGCGACCGCCGGCGCGCCGAGGAATTCGACCACGCTGCCGAAGTAGGCCGGCGAACGTTTGCTGAGGAAGACGCTCGAATCCGGCGTCAGCTGGTAACGGCCGTCGGCCTTCGTGAGGAAGCCGACGATGGTCAGGTAGTCGCAGAGGATCCGGATGCCGCGCTCGGAAGCCTTGCATTGCGCCGCGATGGCCGGCACCGTGTCGGCGCCGTCGCCGATCGACGGTGAACAGATCGAGCTCGATGGCCGCGCGCAGCGCGGCGGTGCGCTGGTAGGCCTGGGCGGTATCGAAGAACAATTGCGGTGATGGCGCGATCGTGTCAGTGGTCATGGCGGTGGATTATAGTCGCCGGAAGGAGTCAGCCATGAAAGCGATGATTGCGGGTCTCGTCCTGGCCGCGTGTGTCGCCGTGCCGGCGCGGGCGCAGCAGCAGGACTTCAGCCAGGTCCAGATCAAGACGACGAAGCTGGCCGGCAACTTCTACATGCTCGAAGGATCGGGCGGCACCATCGGCGTGCTGCCCGGACCGGACGGCGTGTTCATGGTGGACACGCAGTTCGCGCCGCTCGGCGACAAGATCGTCGCGGCGATCAAGCAAATCTCCGACGGCCGCATCCGTTATCTCGTCAACACCCACGTGCATCCGGATCACATCGGCGGCAACGAGAACATCGGCAAGCTGGGCGCGACGATCTTCGCGCGCGAGAACCTGCGCGCGCGGATGCTGAAGCCGGCGCCGCAGGCCAACGGCCAGCCGGGCGTGCCGGCGCCGGCCGTCGCGCTGCCGACGGTGACCTACGACGCGCCGCTGACGTTTCACGTCAACGGCGAAGACGTCCGGCTGATTCCGGTGCCGGCGGCCCACACCGACGGCGACACCATGGTCTATTTCCCGAACGCCAACGTGATCATGACCGGCGACTTCTATCGATCGACCGGCTATCCGAACATCGATCGCGCCAACGGCGGCACGATGAACGGCATGCTCGCCGGCTTCGACGCGATTGTCGCGCTGGCGCGCGCCGACACCAGGATCGTTCCCGGGCACGGCGCGGTCGTCGACAAGACCGCCGTCGCGGCGCACAAGGCGATGATGATGGCGGTGCGCGACAAGGTCGCCGAGCTGGTGCGCCAGAACAAGACGCAGGACGAAGTGATCGCGGCGAAGCCGACCGCGGAGTTCGACGCCACGGTCACCGGTGCGACGCCGCAGACCGCGGATCGGTTCGTCGGCCAGCTGTATCAGGAGCTGAAGAAGTAGGGGTCAGATCTCGATTTTCGCGTTTTGATGACATCTGGAGACACGTGTCGCCGAAACGCGAAAATCGGGATCTGACCCCGCGCGCGCGGTGTAAACTTCGGCCGATGAACAACGGCATGCGTGTGTTCCTCAGCGGCGCCGTGTCGTGCCTGTGCGCGGCGGCGATGAGCGCGCAAGCTCCGGCGCCCAGGCCGGCCTCGAAGCCCGTCGTCACGCAGACCGCTGCGAAACCGGCGGCGCTGAAACCGGTCGCCGCGCACACCCAGGATTTCAACCCGATCATCAAGCGCTACTGCGCCGGCTGCCACAGCGACAAGGGCAAGGCGGGCGGCCTGTCGCTGGCGGCGTTCGACGTCGCGCATGCGGCGCAGACGCCGGAGGTCGCGGAAAAGATGATCCGCAAGCTGCAGGCCGGCTTCATGCCGCCGCCGCTGGCGCCGCGGCCCGATGCCGCGACCTACGCGGCGTTGATCACGGCGCTCGAGTCCGACGTCGACGCCGCCGCGGCGGCCAAACCGAATCCCGGCGGCCGCACCTTCCAGCGACTGAACCGTCCCGAGTACGCCCGCGCGGTTCGCGATCTGCTCGCGCTCGACGTCGATGCCGGCAGCTGGCTGCCGCTCGACACCAAGAGCGCCAACTTCGACAACATCGCCGACGCGCAGGCGCTTTCGCCGACGCTGCTCGAGGCCTACCTCAACGCCGCGAGCGCGATCAGCCGGATGGCGATCGGCGATCGCAACGCGCCGACGGTCGATTCGACCTACAGCAGCCCCGGCTACGTGTCGCAGCATCCGTGGGATCACGTGGAAGGCGCGCCTTACGGCACGCGCGGCGGCTCGGTGGTCGAGCACGTCTTCCCGGCCGACGCGGAGTACGTGTTCGAAGTCGACCTGGTGTCGGGTTCGAACGCGCGGTTCGAGGACATCGACATTTCGATCGACGGCGAGCGGGTCGCGCTGATCGAGTACGAGACCGGTCCGGCCGGCGGCGCCGACGGGCGCGGCGCGGTGCCGATGCGCACCGAACCGATCCTGATCAAGGCGGGGCAGCATCTGGTGGCCGCGGCGTTCGTGCGCAAGACCGAGGGGCCGTACGAGGATCTGATTCGGCCGCACGACTGGTCGTACGCCGGCGGCGGCTCCGGCGGACCCGGCATCACGACGCTGCCGCACGTCCGCGACCTGATCATCAAGGGACCGTACCGCGTCACCGGGATCTCGGAGACGGCCAGCCGCGAGAAGATCTTCAGCTGCCGCCCGACCAGCGCGGCCGAGGAACGCCCGTGCGCGCGCCAGATTCTCTCGCGGCTCGGCAGCGACGCCTACCGCCGGCCGATCACCAGCGGCGAGCTGGACCGGCTGACGCCGCTGTTCGACAAGGCGGCTGCGAAGGGCGGCTTCGAGGCGGGCGTGCGCAGCGCGCTCGAAGCGATCCTGGCGAGCCCGTACTTCATCTTCCGGATGGAGAAAGAGCCGGAGCTCGCCAAGCCGGGCGGCAGCTACCGGGTCGCCGACCTCGATCTGGCCTCGCGCCTGTCGTTCTTCCTCTGGGGCACGCCGCCGGATCAGGAACTGCTCGCGCTTGCGAACAAGGGCGCGCTCTCGGTGCCGGCCACGCTCGAGAAGCAGACGCGCCGCATGCTGGCCGATCCGCGCGCCGAGGCGCTCGGCTCGCGCTTTGCCGCGCAGTGGCTGCGGCTGCAGGACGTCGACAAGGTCCATCCCGATCCGAACAACTACCCGAACTTCGACGACAACCTCGCCGCGGCGATGCGCAAGGAGACCGAGCTGTTCTTCAACAGCCTGGTGCGCGAGGATCGCAGCGTCCTCGATCTCTATCGCGCCAACTACACCTACGTGAACGATCGCCTGGCGCGCCACTACGGGTTCCCCGGCGTCTCCGGCAGCGAGTTCCGCCGCGTCGAGTATCCGGATGACACGCGCCGCGGCCTGCTCGGCCAGGGCAGCGTGCTGGTGCAGACCTCGCTCGCCAACCGCACCTCGCCGGTGCTGCGCGGCAAGTGGGTGATGGAAGTGCTGATGGGGACGCCGCCGCCGCCCCCGCCGCCCGACATCCCGACGCTGGAAGAGACCGCCGGCGCCAAGAACGGCAAGATGCTGACCACCCGTGAGCGGATGGAGATGCACCGGGCCAACCCGTCGTGCACCTCCTGCCATCGCTTCATGGACCCGATCGGCCTGGCGCTCGACAACTTCGACGTGACCGCCAAGTGGCGCGAGCGCGAGAACGGCATGCCGCTCGACACCCGCGGCGACTTCTACGACGGCACCGCGGTGACCAGGCCGTCCGAGCTGACCGCGGCGCTGCTGAAGCGCCCGGTGCCGCTGGTCCGGACCTTCACCGAAAACCTGATGGCCTACGCGCTCGGCCGGCGGGTCGAGTATTTCGATCAGCCGGCGATCCGGGCGATCGCGAAGGCCGCGGAGGCCAACGACTATCGGATGTCGTCGTTCATCCTGGGCGTGATCAAGAGCGATGCGTTTCAGATGAAGAGAGTCGAACCGAGCGCGACGCAGTAATCAAGGAGCCAACGTGAATTATCTGACTCAGAAGCAGTTTCCCCGCCGCGCCTTCCTGCGCGGCGTGGGTGCGACGGTGGCGCTGCCCTTCCTCGACGCGATGGTGCCGGCCGGCCGCAGCAGCGCGCTGGCCGCCACGACCGACCAGACCCGGCTGATCTGCATCGAAGAGGTGCACGGCCTGGCCGGCTGCAACAACTGGGGCGCGTCCAAGTTCCTGTTCGCGCCCGAAACGACCGGCCGCGACTTCACGCTGGTGCCGGACAACCCGTTCAGCACGCTCGAGGCGTTCCGCGACTCGATGACGCTCGTCAGCAACACCGACGCGCGCAACGCCGAAGCGTTCGCCCTGCCGGAAATCGGCGGCGATCACTTCCGCTCGAGCGCGGTGTTCCTCACCCATTCGCACCCCAAGCAGACCCAGGGCTCCGATCTCTTCGCCGGCACCTCGCTCGATCAGCTCTACGCCAAGCGCGCCGGGCAGACCACGCCGCTGCCGTCGATGCAGTTCTGCATCGAGAACCTCGATCAGGCGGGCGGCTGCACCTACAACTACTCCTGCGCCTACACCGACTCGATCAGCTGGGCGTCGCCGAGCGAACCGCTGCCGATGATCCGCGACCCGCGCATCGCCTTCGACATGCTGTTCGGCTCGGGCAACACCCCCGAGGAGCGCGCCTCGCGGCGCGAGACCCGCAGCAGCATCCTCGACTGGATCGGCGGCGAGGTCGAGCGCGTCCGCCGCTCGCTCGGCAACGGCGATCGCCAGCGGCTCGACAAGTACATGGACAACGTGCGGGAGATCGAGCGCCGCATCCAGGCGGTCGAGGCGCACAACCGCAGCGGCGAAGCGCGGGCGCTGCCCGACGCGCCGGCCGGGGTGCCCGACTCGTTCTCCGAGCACATGAAGCTGCTGTTCGATCTCCAGGTGCTGGCGCTGCAGACCGACATGACCCGGATCATCTCGTTCAAGATCGGCCGCGACGCGCAGAACCGCGTCTTCCCCGAGAGCGGATCGAACCAGCCGTTCCACCCGGCCTCGCACCACGGCAACCGCGAGGACCGGATCATGGAGTTCAACAAGATCTGCAAGTACCGCGTCGGCCAGGTCGCCTACCTGCTCGACAAGCTGAAGAATACGACCGACGGCGACGGCAGCCTGCTCGACAAGTCGATGGTGATCTGGGGCTCGCCGATGGCCGACCCCAACATCCACAATCACCGCCGCTGCCCGCTGGCGCTGTTCGGCCACGCCAACGGCACGCTCAAGGGCGGCGTGCACCTGAAGGCGGAAGAAGGCACGCCGATGGCCAACGTCATGCTGTCCGCGATGCACAAGCTGGGCATGAACGACGTCAAGACGTTCGGCGACAGCACCGGGGTGTTCGCTCTGTAGACGATCCAGAAGGAACCGCGGAGATCGCAGAGAACGCAGAGCAAACGGTTTATTTTCCTCCGCGGTCTCAGCGAGCTCTGCGGTTCCATCTTCGTACGTTTGAGAGGCCTGCTATGAAACGAGTGTCAACCGTCGCTGCAGCGCTCGCGATGACCGCGTGGCTGAGCGCCGCGCCGTCGCCCTCGTCGGTGGCCGACGCGGCGATGAAAGGCGATCGCGACGCGGTGCGCGCGCTGCTCAAGCAGGGCGCCGACGTCAGCGCCGCCAGGGGCGACGGCATGACCGCGCTCCACTTCGCGGCCGAGCGCGGCGACGCCGCGATGACCGAGATGCTGGTCTACGCCGGCGCCAACGTCGCGGCGGTCACCCGCATCGGCCAGTACACGCCGCTTCACGTCGCCAGCCGCGCCGGCAACCCGGCCGTGGTGCAGGCGCTGTTGAAAGCCGGGCGCCAACGTCTCGGCCCGCACCACCACCAGCGGCGTCACGCCGCTGCACCTGGCCGCCGCCTCGGGCAGCGCCGCGGTCGTCGAGCTGCTGCTCGATCATGGCGCCGACGCCGACGCCGGCGAGTCGGAGTGGGGACAGACGCCGCTGATGTTCGCCGCGGCGGACAATCGCGTCGACGCGATCCGCGTGCTGCTCGAGCGCGGCGCCGACGCGACCATCAAGACCAGGTCGATCGACATCGCGCACCAGTCGCAGCTCGATCGCGCCGCCGGCAACCTGCAGAAGAAGGTGCTCGAGGCCTCGGTGGCGAAGGGCCAGCAGCCGACGCCCGCGGCAGGTCCAGGCGGCGATCGAAGCATCGCGCGAGCTGTATGCGTCCGGCAAGATTCCGCCGCCGGAGGAGAAACCGGCCGCCGGCCGCGGCGGTCGCGGCGGCGCCGACGACGCCAATGCCGCCAACAGCTTCAACCCGGAAGAGATCAACCCGCCGGTCTCGAACAAGGGCGGCATGACCGCGCTGCTGCACGCCGCGCGCCAGGGCCACCTCGAGGCCGCGCGCGCCTGCTCGACGGCGGCGCGCCGATCGATCAGGCCGGCTCGGGCGACGCCACCAGCCCGCTGCTGATGGCGGTGATCAACGGCGAGTTCGATCTCGCGATGTTCCTCATCGAGCGCGGCGCCAACGTGAACCTCGCCGCCGCCGGCAACGGCGCGACGCCGCTGTGGGCCGCCATCAACACGCAGTGGCAGCCGCGCACCCGCTATCCCGCAGCCGCAGGAGATGGAGCAGCAGAAGGCGACGTATCTCGACGTCATGAAGGCGCTGCTCGACAAAGGCGCCGATCCCGACGCGCGCCTCAAGACCCATCCCTGGTACCTGGTCTACAGCGGCTGCGGCAACCGCAACTGCGGCCTCGCCGATACCGCGGGGTCCACCGCGTTCTGGCGCGCCGCCTATGCCACCGATCTCGAGGCGATGAAGCTGCTCGTCGCCCATGGCGCCGATCCCAACATCCCGACCGTCGCGCCGAACGTGCCGGTGCGCCGCGGCGGCGGCGGCCCGCCGGCCGGCGCCGGCGGCCCGATCGCGCCGACCGCCGAGGCGAATCAGGCGAAATTCAACGCGCTGCCGGTGCCCGCCGGCGGGCCCGGCGCGCTCGCGATTCACGCCGCCGCCGGCGTCGAGTACGGCGAAGGCTTCGCCGGCAACGCCCATCGCCACGCGCCCGACGCGTGGATGGCGGTGATGAAATATCTGGTCGAGGAGCTGCACGCCGACGTCAACGCGCGCGACAACGACGGCTACACGCCGCTGCACCACGCCGCGGCGCGCGGCGACAACGAGATGATCAACTACCTCGTGTCCAAGGGCGCCGACGTCACCGCGGTCGCTCGCAGCGGCCAGACTACGGCCGACATGGCCAACGGCCCGGTGCAGCGAATCTCGCCGTATCCGGCGACCGTCGCGCTGCTCGAGAAGCTCGGCTCGAAGAACAGCCACAAGTGCGTGTCGTGCTAGGGATTGGGGATTAGGGATTAGGGATTAGGGATTGGACCTATGGAAACGATCATCAACGGACTGCTCACCGACTTCGAAAAGGGCAAGATGACGCGGCGGCAGCTGATTCAGAGCCTGGCGCTCGCGGCGGCCGCGGCGGCGCCGGCTACGGTCGTCAGCGCACAGGGGGCGTCGACCATTCCGGCCGCGACCGGACCGGCCGCGTTCAAGACGATCTGGCTCGATCACATCTCCTACGCCGTCACCGACTATCGCAAGAGCACCGCGTTCTATCGCGATCTCATGGGCTGGGAGATCAAGAACGACGACGGCAAGCAGCAATGCACGATGAAGATCGGCGAGATCGGCGAGATCATCATCCGCAACAAGCGCGAGGGCGCGCCGGCGGGCGGACAGAACGCCGCGCCCGTCACCGGCGTGATCAATCACGTGTCATACGGAATCGACAAGTGGGACACCGACAAGGTGAAGGCCGAGCTGGAGAAGCGCGGCCTGAACCCGCGGCCCGACATGGTCGGCCAGGGCTTCAAGAGCTTCCACGTGAAGGATCCGGACGGCTGGGACCTGCAGATCAGCAACCAGACCAGGGAACATCACGAGGGAAGTTAGAAGTCAGAACGCTTCCTGGATCCCGAGGTAGAGGCCGCGGGATCCGTCTTTTCCCCACCCATAGTCCGCGGTGAGATTCGTCCGCGAGTGCTTGTTCAGCAGCACGCGCAGGCCGAAGCCGGCCGCGGGCGCGAAATCCTCGAACAGCTTCGTCCCGGCGTCGGCGTTGTCGACGCTGGTGATGTTGGTGAATGCGACGAAGCCGAGCAGGCCGTTGCTCGTCAACGTGCCGCGATATTCCATCTCGCCGTACACCAGGTGCTCGCCGCGATAGCGGCCGTCGCTGTAGCCGCGCGCCGAGCGCCCGTCGCTGCCGGTCGCCGGCAGATCGAGATACGGCGCGGTGCCGCTGAGGACGTTGTCGCTCATGAACCAGAAGGCGAGCTTCTGGCGGCCGTCCGGCGTGAGCTTGCGGTAGGTGCGTACGTCGAGCGTCAGCTGCTGCCAGGTCGAGTCGCCGCCGAGGAAGCCGTCGAAGAACGTCCGCAGCGCAGCGCTCGCCAGCCAGCCGCGCTGCGCGTTGATGCCGTTGTCGCGCGAATCGTAGAGCAGGCCGGCGCTGGCACCGCCCGAGGTCTGCTGCTGATCGTCGAAGCCGTGGCGATCGTTGTAGGCGGCGTACGCCGACTGATCGAAGGTCGAGAGGATGCCGTCGCCCGGACGGATGTTCGCGTGCGTGCTGACGTTGATCCCGGCCCCGGCAAACAGGTGGCTGGCAACGTGGTGGTACGCCGTTTCGTACAGCTTCAGCGCGTTGTACTTGAGGTTCTCGGTGCCGATGCCGAGCGGCAGCGTGTCGGCGCCGAGACCATAGGTGTTCTGCGACGTCCACGACAGCCGGTTGTCGCCCTGGAGGAACCAGCGATCGTCGGCGGTGAACATGTTGAAGCGGACGCCCGACAGCACCTGCTTCTTCTGCGAAACCCGCAGGCCGCCGGACAGCGACGAGATGTGCGTCGTCTTCTCGTCGCCGGTGAAGAAGGCGAGGTTGGTGTTGAGCCCGGCGCTCAGCCCGGTGGACGGCTTGGAAGCGATGGTTGGCGCGACGACGAAGAAGTGGTTGCGGCCCGGCGTGGGCAGGCTGGCGCCCGGATCACCGGCGAGCGGATCGGCGCGGCCATGACGGAGTACGTGCCAGAGATCGCCGGCGTCGAGGGTCGGCTGGAACAGTCCGGACGCCTGCGCGGGTGTTTCGCGTGGCTGGGCGTCGGCTTGATCCTGCGCGTGCGCCGGCCCGGCAACGGCGGCCAGGAGCACGACCATAAAGCATAAGGATTTGCGCAACAATCCAGTTGACCACAAGTGGCCATTCAGCATCTAGCTGGAAGTTCTGGTGCCATGGTTTTTTCTCTCGGGGTTCGCTTTTTTGAACCGCTGGGCGGATTGGGCCGCCCTGGCCGCGGTCCTGAAGGACTCGAACATGGCGTGCCACTGTTTCGCGGTCATGCCGGCGCGCAGGTGCTCCTGCGCCTTCTTCCATTCGGGCCGCGCCGCGGCCAGCCGCGCGTGGCCGGCCGGCGTGATGGCGAAGCGCCGCTCGCGCTTGTCGTCCGCCCCCGATTCGGTGATCCAGCCTTTACGCTCGAACAGCTTCAGGTTGCGCGACA
The DNA here is from genome assembly GCA_963794705.1 of uncultured Acidobacteriota bacterium. Classification (GTDB taxonomy): domain Bacteria; phylum Acidobacteriota; class Vicinamibacteria; order Vicinamibacterales; family CAVVIG01; genus CAVQFC01. The sequence continues at coordinate 45,536 of CAWCFI010000013.1, read as the reverse complement.
TCGTCGTCTTGTCGAGGGCGTAGCGGCGGCCCAGCACGGCCTGGCTGACGGAGCCGTGTGCGTCGAGCGTCATCAAAAGCGCGAACTGCGGCGCCTCCAGGCCGGTCTCCGACAGCCAGCCGTCATACAGCTGAGTCAGCAGCCGGGCGACCTGCCGCGCGGTCGCGCAGGCGCACGCGATCTCGGCGAGCGGCGCGGCGTGAGCTTTTGCGGCGTCGCCCTTCACGGCTGCAGCAGCATCCGCAGCGGGGCGAGCGGCGAGAGCGGGGTGTACTCGAACGTCGCGAGATTGGCTTTCGACAGGGGCAGGTTGTCGGTGATCGCCTTGGCTTCGGCGGCGGTGGTGCAGTTCAGGATGAAGATGACGCCGCGGCCGTCGCTGCGCGAGTACCACTGCTGGATCTTGCCGTCGAGATAGAGCTTGAGGGTGGCGCGGACTTCGTCGGGCATCACCTTCGTGAGCTGGCTGCGGTCGATGTCGGCCTTGACCGTGAGCGCGGTGAGGACCTGGGTGGGCGCCGTGGCGGCCGGCGCTTGCGCCCGCAGTGGAACGGCCGCACAGAGGACAACGGCGCACAGCGTGAGTGATCGCATCATGGCTGACTCCTTGGTTGAAAGTAGTATATGCAACTAATTATCGTTGTCAATTCGTAGAACTTTGGCCGCCGCATTCCGTATTTACCCGGTATGCGTCTGACCCACATCCTGCGCCGGCTGCTCCAGCTCCCGCTGTTCACCACCGTCGCGGTGCTCACCCTCGCGATCGGGATCGGCGCCAACGCCGCCATCTTCAGCGTCGATCGAGGGCGTGCTGCTGAAGCCGCTGCCGTATCCGCAGCCCGACCAGCTGGTCGTGCTCGATCACTCGGCGCCGGGCCTGAACCTGCCGCACACCGGCGCGGCGCCGTTTCTCTACTACACCTACCGCGAGGACGGCCGGGTGTTTCAGGACGTCGCGATGTGGACCGGCGACACCGTCAGCGTCACCGGGCATCGCGGAGCCCGAGGAGGTCCGCGCCGTCGACGTCACCGACGGCATGCTGCCGATGTTCGGCGCGACGCCGGCGCTCGGCCGCCTCTTCACCAAGCAGGACGACTCGCCGGGCGCGGCCGACACGGTGATCCTGATGGCCGGCTACTGGCGCTCCCGTTTCGGCGGCGATCCGTCGGTCGATCGGGCGCCGCATCATGCTCGACGGCAAGGCGCGCGAGATCATCGGCGTGCTGCCCGACTCGTTCCGGTTCCTCGATCAGAAGCCGTCGCTGATCCTGCCGCTCCAGTTCAATCGCGCCGAGACCCATCTCGGCAACTTCAGCTTCACCGGCGTCGCGCGGCTGAAGCCGGGCGCCACGCTCGATCAGGCGACCGCCGATCGTCACGCGGCTGATTCCCGATCAGCCTGACGCGTTTCCCGGCGTTCCCGGGCTTCAGCGCCAAGATGTTCGAGGACGTGAAGCTGCAGCCGAACCTGCGGCTGCTGAAAGACGACGTCGATCGGCGACGTCGGATCGGTGCTGTGGGTGCTGATGGGGACGATCGGCATGGTGCTGCTGATCGCCTGCGCCAACGTCGCCAACCTGCTGCTGGTGCGCGCCGAAGGACGGCAGCAGGAGCTGGCGATCCGCGCCGCGCTCGGCGCCAGCCGCGGCCGCATCGCGTACGAGCTGCTCGCCGAGAGCGTCGTCCTCGGTCTGGTCGGCGGCGTCGCCGGCCTCGGGCTCGCCTACGCGGCGGTCCGCGCGCTGCTGGCGCTCGCGCCGGGCAACCTGCCGCGGCTCGACAACATCGCGATCGATGCCGCTGGTCCTGCTGTTCACGCTGGTCGTCTCGATCGTCGCCGGCCTGCTGTTCGGCGCGATTCCGGTCTTCAAGTACGCCGGGACCGAACGTCGCCCCGGCGCTGCGCGGCGGCGGCCGCAACGCCAGCGCGAGCCGCGAGCGTCACCGCGCGCGCAGCACGCTGGTCGTCGTGCAGGTGGCGCTGGCGCTGGTGCTGCTGGTCGGATCGGGGCTGATGATCCGGACGTTCCAGGCGCTGCGGCACGTCAATCCGGGCTTCACCAATCCGCAGGACGTGCTGACGCTGAGCCTGAGCATTCCCGAGGCGCAGGTGAAAGAGCCCGAGGCGGTGGTCCGGATGCATCAGGCGATCATCGACAAGATCGCGGCGATTCCCGGCGTCACGTCGGTCGGCCTGACCGTCCGTGGTGCCGATCACCGGCCGCGGCCGCCACGATCCGATCTTCGCCGCGGACAGGAACTATCAGCAGGGCGAGCTGCCGCCGATCCGCACTGTTCAAGTTCCTCTCGCCGGGACTGCTGAAGACGATGGGGAACACCATCGTCGCCGGGCGCGATTTCACCTGGGCGGACGTCTACGACATGCGTCCGGTGGCGATGGTGTCCGAGAACCTGGCGCGCGAGCTGTGGAAGGAGCCGTCGGCGGCGCTCGGCAAGCAGATCCGCGACAACCCGGGCGCGCCGTGGCGCGAAGTCGTCGCCGTCGTCGGCGACGAGCGCGACGACGGCATCGACAAGAAGGCGCCGGCGATCGCGTTCTGGCCGATGATGATGGCGAAGTTCTCGGGCAACGAGGTCATGGTGCGGCGGACGCAGGTCTACACGATCCGCAGCGCGCGCGCCGGCTCGAACGGGTTCGTCAACGAGGTCAGCCGCGCGGTCTGGGCGGTCAACCCGAACCTGCCGCTCGCCGGCGTGCGCACGCTGCAGGAGGTGGTCGGCGCCTCGATGGCGCGGACGTCGTTCACGCTGGTGATGCTGGCGATCGCCGGGGCGATGGCGCTGCTGCTCGGCGTCGCCGGCATCTACGGCGTGATTTCGTACTCGGTGTCGCAGCGCACGCGCGAGATCGGCATCCGGATGGCGCTTGGCGCGCAGCGCGCCGAGGTCACGCGGATGTTCGTCCGCTACGGCCTGCGGCTCGCGGCGATCGGCATCGTCTGCGGCCTGGTGGCGGCGGTGGCGCTGGCGCGGGTGATGGCGTCGCTGCTGTTCGAGGTCAGCCCGATGGATCCGCTCGACCTACGGCGCGGTCTGCGCTCAGCCTGGCCGCCGCCGCGATGCTGGCCAGCTACTTACCCGGCGCTGCGCGCGACCGGCGTCAACCCGGTCACGGCGCTGCGGGCGGAGTGAGCGGACCTGAAGGTCCGCACTACACCCGGCCGGAGCCTCTCGTAGCAGGCCTGAAGGCCTGCACTACACCCGCCCGGAGCCTCTCGTAGCAGGCCTGAAGACCTGCACTACACCCGCCCGAGCCTCTCGTAGTGCAGGCCTTCAGGCCTGCCTACCAGGCCGTCGGCTTGTAGTCCTTCAGGAACTGGCCCCACACGTGCGTGCCGGTGTTGAAGCCCCTGATGATCGGCGCGACGATGCGCGCGCGCGCCGTCGACGATGTCGAGCGGCGGATGGAAGCGCTGCTCGACCACCTTGCGCGCGGCGATCTCCGCCGGATCCTCGTCGGTCACCCAGCCGGTATCGACGCTGTTCATGTGGATGCCGTCGTTGAAGTAGTCGGTCGCCGCGGTGCGGGTCATCATGTTGAGCGCGGCCTTCGCCATGTTGGTGTGCGGGTGCCTGGTCGTCTTGCTGGTGCGATAGAACTGTCCTTCGACCGCCGAGACGTTGACGATGTGCTTGTCGCGCGTCGGGACGCGCAGCATCAGCGGCTTGAGACGCGCGTTGAACAGGAACGGGGCGATCGGCGTTGACCAGCTGCACCTCGAGCATCTCGACGGTCGGCACGTCGGCGAGCAGCATCCGCCACGAGTTGCGGTCGCGGAGATCGACCTGCTGCAGATCCCGATCGAGCTGGCCGGCGGGGAAGAGATCGGCGCGGGCGATCAGTTCCTCGGCGAGCAGCGGCACCTGTGAGAGCGCCGCGGCGACGAACTCCCGCCCTCCTGCCCGCTCCTGCCTGTCCAGCCCTTCCAGCCCCTCCTGCCCAGTCTCGGCATCTCCGAGCAGCCGGCGCACGTGTGCGGGCTGCTCGCGCAGCGCCGATCGCTCGGCCGCCATCATGTGCGCGTAGAAGTCGGGCGGCCGTCGCACCGTCTGGCAGGCGTTGTTGATGATGAAGTCGAGACGATCGCGGGTGGCGACCAGGCTGCGGCAGAACGCCTCGACGCTGGGCGTATGCCGCAGATCGAGCCCGAAGATCTCCAGCCGATCTGCCCAGTCGCCGAAGTCCGGCTCCTGCGCGTAGCGGGCTGCTGCGTTCTTGGGAAAGCGCGTCGTGACGATCAGCCGCGCGCCGCAGCGCAGCAGGTTCAGGCCGGCTTGATAGCCGATTTTGACGCGGCCGCCGGTCAGCAGCGCGACCCGTCCGCGCAGATCCGCCAGCTCGGTGCGCGCGGAGAAGTTCGTCTCTGCGCAGGTCGGGCACAGCTGATCGTAGAAATGATGGACCTCTGAATAGGGCTGCTTGCAGACGTAGCAGACGCGATCCGCGGGACGACGTTCGTCGTTCGACGTTCTGGTTCGTCGTTCGCGGTTCTTGGCTCGAAGGCCGGCGGCGGGAATACGTTTGGCGTGGTGACGACCGGCTTACGCCGCAGCGAGCGGATGCCGGTCTCGTCGAGCGCGGCTTCTTCCCGCTGGACGTTCGCGGCCCTGGCGGCCTTACGCCGCTTCCGCTTTGCGCGCGGGTCGGCGATCGACAAGGCGGCGGCTGCGCGATGGAGGCGCTGGCGCTCGGCGGCCGGCAGCGCCTCGAGGAGGCTCCAGTCGCCGGCGATCCGCTCGAGCCAGTCTATGGCCGAGCCCACTTCCTGGACGGCGTCTATCGTGGACATCGCTTGAAGGGTAATCGAAAAATACGCCGGCCGCTGCCGGTCAGACCTGGGAACGCCGGAAGCAGCCGGCCGCATGGTCGTTGACGATGCCGACGGCCTGCATCCAGGCATAGACGATGGTCGGTCCGACGAACTTGAAGCCGCGGCGCTTCATCTCGGCGGAGATCTGCTCGGACAGGGGCGAGGTGACGATCCGGCTGCGGCCGTCGCCCTTGACGACCTGGCCGTCGGTGAATGACCAGCAGAAGTCGCTGAAGCTCTCGCCCTGCTTGGCTATCTCCCGGTAAATCTGCGCGCCGCGAATGGTCGCCTCGATTTTGGCGCGGGCGCGGACGATGCCGGGATCGGCCATCAGCCTGGCGACATCGGCCTTGCCGAAATTCGCGACCTTCTGCGGATTGAAGCGCGCGAACGCCTTGCGAAACCCGTCGCGCTTGCGCAGGATGATGCTCCAGGACAGCCCGGCCTGGAACCCTTCCAGCATCAGCATCTCCCACAGCATGCGGGAGTCGCGCTGCGGGACGCCCCACTCCTGGTCATGGTAGGCGCGCATCTGCGGGTCGTCGCCGGCCCAGGCGCAGCGCGTCATCGCGCGAGCTCGCGGACGAGATAGTCGACCACCCGCTCGAACGGGTCGAACCCGAATGCGGCCGCGACCGACGGACGCAGGTTGGAGTTGGCGTTGATGTCGTAGAAGACCCGTCGGCCCGTGGGCGTTTCCAGGTACTCGATGCCTCCGACGTCGAGTTTCGCCGCTCGAACGATTCGCGTCGCGGTTTCCACTGCGTCGGCCGGCACGTCGGGATAGGGGACGAACTCCACCGGCGGAGCGTCCACGACGGCTTCCGGGACCGCGCACACGCCCTCTCCGTCATCCGGATTGCAGACCGGCGACGGGCACAGGTTGAAGCGTCCGTGCGTGATCACGCGCATTGCGTAGAGGAGCTCGCCGCCGAGGAACTCCAGCCGGACGATGCCCCGATCGGGATCGTGGGGGAGGTACTCCTGCAGCAGGAACAGGTTGTCAGGCAGCCAGTTCGCGGGATCGCGCGTGAAGATGGCGTCGATCTCGTCGAGCGACTCGACCACCTGGATGCGCGCGCCGCTGCCGCCCTGATCGGGCTTGAGCAGCGCCGGCCATTCGATCTGGTCGGCATAGGCGCGCAGCGCGCTGCTGTCGTTGAAGGTCAGCGATCGGGGGCAGTCGATGCCGAGCGTGCGCAGCAGGGTGGCCTGCGCGCTCTTACTGAGCTCGAGCGCGAATACGTCCGCGCCATTCAGGACGCGGGCGCCGAGCAGCTCGAGCGATCGCATGTAGGCGAGCGCCAGCGGCACGGCCCGGGTATGGCCGCGCAGGTAGGCGCTGGGGCTGGCCTGGTTGAAATAGAGGCGCGCGCGAAGCGCCTCGACGTTGCTGAACGCGGCGCGAGAGACGTCGAACGGCAGAAACCGGACGCCGCGGCGCTCGAGCGCCGCGAACAGCGGTTTCTGCCACTCGGGGTGTTCGTGAAGAACGATCAGATCGCGTGTCGTACCGCCCGATGTCACTTCTTGCGGCGGATGTAGGTGACGTGCGTCACGCCCGTGATCTTGCCGTCCTTGTCCATGCGGATGTATTCGTTGCTGATCTTGCTGTTGTCCTCCGACAACGTGTTGATCACCACCTGGTACACCACGCCGTCCCGCTTGTTGTAGATGCGGATGCTCTTGTCGTTGATGATCTCGACCGCGGTCTCGGAGTTCTTCTGGCCGGCGACGGGTCGGAACTTGCCGTCAAAAAGTGTCTCGTAGCTCCACTCCGTGCCCGGCTTGCTGGGGTTGCTCACGGTGAGCTTGCTGCCGCCCTTCTCGAAGGGCTCGTAGGTCATGACGTTGTTCGGATCCGTGGAGTTGTCCCACACTCCGAATCGGTCTCCGCCAGTCTGGGCTGAGCTCGGGCGGGCGGAGAAAGTCGCGGCAATGATGACGGCGGTGCACACAAATAAATTTCGAAAACGCATCGATTCTGCTCCTCTGAACGGTCCCAGTTCCTCGCAGGACCCAACGCAGCATAGTCACTTTGGCGAAGCGCTGCAATTGGTGCCGTCTGATGGAAACGTCAGCGGGACCGGCCCTGTGCGGCACGTGTTGCACGGTCGAGCTTATTCGTCGGCGGCGCGACCCAACACGAATGTTGCTATTCTTCCAGTTTGTTATGCCCGAATTGCCCGAGGCCAAGGCCCGATCGGCGGCGATCGTCGCGTCCTCGGACGACGCTGTCATCAGCAAGGATACCGCCGGCCTCATCACCTCGTGGAACGCGGCGGCCGAGCGTCTGTTCGGTTACGCCGAGGCGGAAGCCGTCGGGCAGTCGATCAGACTGATCATCCCGCCGGAGCTGTTCGGCGAGGAAGACGACGTGATGCGTCGCCTCGGCGCCGGTCAGAGCGTCGATCACTACGAGACCGTGCGTCTCGCCAGAGACGGGCGTCGTCTCGAGTTGTCGCTGACCGTCTCCGCCTTGCGCGGGGCGACCGGTACGGTCATTGGCGCGTCCTACATCGCACGTGATATCGGCGAGCGCAAACGGCTCGAGCGCACCGCCGCCCATTTCGCGGCCATCGTCAGCTCCAGCGACGACGCCATCATCAGCAAGGATTTGAACAGCACGATCCTCTCGTGGAACGACGCCGCCGAGCGGCTGTTCGGTTTCCCGGCAGCCGAGATCATCGGCCGCTCCATTCGCGTGCTGATTCCCGACGATCGCCAGAACGAGGAAGACGAAGTGCTGGCGCGCATCCGCGCCGGCGAACGCGTCGAGCACTACGAGACGGTGCGCCAGCGAAAAAACGGCACGACCGTCGCGGTCTCGCTCACGGTGTCGCCGATTCGCAACGAGCGAGGCGTCATCGTCGGCGCCTCGAAGATCGCCCGCGACATCACGGACAAGACCCGCGCCGACGAGGCGGCTCGCCGCCTCGCCGCGATCGTCGAGTCATCGGACGATGCGATCATCAGCAAGGGCCTCGACAGCGTGATTACGTCCTGGAACCCTGCCGCGCAGCGGATGTTCGGCTACGCGGAGGCGGAGGCCATTGGCCAATCCGTCCGCATGCTGATTCCGGCGGACCTGCAAAGCGAAGAAGATGTCGTGCTCGCGAAGATCCGAGCCGGCGACCGGGTGGATCACTTCGAAACCACACGGCAGCGCAAGGACGGCACGCTGATCGCGGTGTCGCTGACGGTTTCTCCGATTCGCAACGCCGCCGGTCAGATCGTGGGGGCCTCAAAGGTCGCACGCGACGTGACCGAGCGCCAGCGGCTGGAAGCTCAGGCCCACGAACAGGCTCGCAATACCGAAACCCTCAACGAAATCGGCGCGACCGTGGCGTCCACACTCGACCGCGAGCTGCTCGCGCAGCGGGTCGTGGAGCTCGCCCGCGAATTGACCCACGCCGACTGTGCGGTGCTGTTCTACCGCGGCGACTCACGCGACGACCGGCGTTGCAGGGCCGCCGGCCTGACGCCCGAGGCGCTGGCAGACATCACGAGTGCGCCCTCCGATCGCCTGCTGCAGACCGAGTTGCGAACCGGGCGGGTCCTGCGCGTCGACGACACGACCGGTCCGTCGCTTGGAGAGGATTCGGCCTACATCGGCATCTGCGAGCGTCTGTCAGCCCGCAGCTGCCTTGCGGTGCCGGTGGTCGGGCTGAACGGCGCGGTGATCGGGACCCTGTTCTTCACCCACGCGCGGCCCGCGGCGTTCGGCGATCAACAACAGCGGCTGGCGCTCGGTGTCGCGGCGTGGGCATCGGTGGCGCTCGAAAACTCGCGCCTGTTCTCGGAGGCGCAGAACGCGAATCGCCTCAAAGACGAATTTCTGGCGGTGTTGTCGCACGAGCTCCGCACACCGCTGAATGCGATCGTGGGATACGCGCGACTGCTGAGCGGAGGTGTCCTCTCCGCCGAGAAAGCAGCGCGAGGCATCGCCATCCTCGAACGGAACGCGACCTGGCTGACGCAGATCGTCGAAGACGTGCTCGACGTGTCGCGGATCGTCTCTGGCAAGATCCGGCTGGACATCCAGCCGGTGGAGCTGTCGCTGGTCGTCGACAATGCGGTGGCCACCGTCCAACCGGCGGCGGACGCCAAACAGGTTCGCCTCCAGGCGATGGTCGATCCACAGATAGGTCCGGTCTCCGGCGATCCCGGGCGTCTTCAGCAGGTCGTCTGGAATCTGCTCTCGAATGCGGTCAAATTCACGCCCAAGGACGGCCGCGTGCAGTTGCGCGTGGAGCGGATCAACTCCCACGTCGAGATCGTTGTCAGCGACACGGGCGCCGGGATCACAGCCGACTTCATCCCCCATGTCTTCGAGCGCTTTCGGCAGGCAGACGCGGGTCTGACGAGAACTACGGGCGGCCTGGGCCTCGGTCTCGCCATCGTCCGGCACATCGTCGAAATGCACGGCGGGTCGGTCGAAGCCGCGAGTGCCGGTGAAGGCCAGGGCGCCACGTTCACCGTTCGCCTGCCTCTGATGATTGTGCGTCCGGGCCGGGTCGAGACCCCACGCGAACATCCGCGCACCGAGCGGACGCTTTCGCGGGTCGAGCTCGCCGATCTGCGCGGCGTGCGCGTGCTGGCGGTGGATGATGAAGAGGATGCGCTCAGCGTGCTCCGCGAGGCGCTCGAAGCCGCGGGCGCCGAGGTGACCACCCTCGGCTCACCCGTTCACGCGATCGAGCGCATCGGGCAGGTTCGGCCCGACGTGATCGTGCTGGATCTGGGCATGCCGGAAGTCGACGGCTTCGAGCTGATCACGAACATTCGCCAGTCGACCGACCCGGCCGTCCGTGATGTCCCTGCCGCCGCGCTCACGGCCTTTGCCCGCTCGGAGGATCGGATTCGCGCCCTGCGATCGGGCTTCGAAATGCACCTGGCAAAACCCGTGGACCCCGGCGAATTGGTCGCGGCGGTGGCCACGCTGGCGAAGCGGGCCCGCAGCGCGCGGTAGCCGCCGTTCAGGGCCTAGGCGTATGCGGCCCCCACCATGATCTTCTTGATCCGGATGTAGGGCGAGCCGTGCGAGATGCTGTTGGTCTGGGTCGGCTGACCCTTGGCATCGCCGCCCGTGCCGAACATCTTCCAGGTCTCCTGGCTGCCGATCAGATCCAGGTTCGCCCAGAAGTCGGTGGTGATCGCGTTGTAGGTGACGTCGGTCACCATCCGCGTGATCTTGCCGTTCTTGATCTCCCAGAAGCAGTTGCCGCCGAACTGGCCGTTGTAGCGCTGCTGGTCGATCGAGTAGCTGCCGCGGCCGTCGATCAGCACGCCGTCCTTGGTGTCGGCGATCATCTGCGCGACGTTGGGCGAGCCTTTCGGGCCGGCTTCGAGGCGCACGTTCGGCATCCGCAGGAACGGGTAGTCGCGCCACGACGACGCCGAGGTGCAGCCCTTGCTGGCCTTGTCGCCGATCTGCGGCGCGGTCTCGCGGTTGGTCTGCAGGCCGACCAGGATCCCGTCGCGAATGATCGGGAACTCCATCGTCTTCACCCCGTCGTCGTCGTAGCCGATGGTGGCCATGCCGCCGGCCATGGTGCGGTCGGCGGTGATGTTCATCAGCTTCGAGCCGTACTTCAGCTTGCCGACGTCGGACAGCTTCACGAAGCTGGTGCCGGCGTAGTTCGCCTCGTAGCCGAGGATGCGATCGAGCTCGGTGGCGTGGGCGACGATCTCGTGGATCGTGAGCATCGCGTGCGACGGCGTCAGCACCAGATCCTTGAGGCCCATGCCGAGCGGCTTGGCGGTGGTCATCTCGACCGCCTCGGCGGCGATGCGCTCGGCGCTCTCGACCATCTCCGACCCTTCGGCGACTTCCCAGCCGCCGGTCTTCGGCACGCCGACGAAGCTGCGCGTCTTGGTGACGTCGCCGATCTTGGCGGAGACGTTGAAGGTCGGCGTAATCTCGAACGTCTCCTGCTCGATGTACGAGCCCTTCGCTCGAGGCGAAATAGCGCCACTCGTTGGTGATGCCGACCGCGGCGGTGACGTTGCTGACGTTCTTGTTCGCGGCCACCAGGTCGACGACCTTCTGCACGTAGGCCTGCTTCTCCTCGGTGGAGACCTTGCTCGGATCCTTGACCATCGGCGACGCCCAGTACTCGGTGTAGGCCTGCACCGGCGCGAGCTTGATGTCGGTCTTCTTCGCGACCGCGCTGGCCTTGGCGACCTCCGCGGCGATGCGCGTGATGCGCTTCATCTCGTCCTCGGTGACGATCGGGCTGCTGGCGAAGCCCCACACGCCGCTGTGGATCACGCGAACGCCGAAGCCCGCCGCGCCCGGACGCCCGCCGGCGCGCGCGCCGCCGCCGCGCCCGGCGCCGCCACGACCGCCGCGACCACCGCCGAACCCGCCGCCGCCGTCGGCCGCGCGATCGCTGCCGCCGGTCGCGTTGACGCCGGAGCTGACGCTGCGCGTGAAGCGGACGTCGGCGTACGAGCAGCCGACGCTTCTTCGCCTCACCGAGCACGATGTCGGCGAGCCCCTTGAACGAAGAGGTGAGCGGGTTGCCCTTCGGCGACTGCGCGATCAGCTCGCCGACGAGGTCGCTCGAGGCGAGCAGGATGCTGGTGGCGCCGGTGTACTTCAGAAAGTCGCGACGTGTTGGGCTCATATGTCTCTCATGATCACGAAAAGATGAAACCGCCAAGACCGCAAAGCACGCAGAGAAAATGTGTACTCGAGCGTTCGTCGGCGGTCTCCGCGGGCTCCGCGGTTCCTTCTTAGACGGCCGGTGATACCGACGTCATGTAAAAGTCTTCGACCCGCACGGCTGGCACGAGCGCGGTGCCCGGGCCGTCGTAGGCTTCGCCGGTGTGGATCGGCACCGACTTGCCGACCGCCGAGATGTTGGCGAAGGCGACCAGCGGCGACATGTTCCAGCGGAAGTTCTGCACCGGTCCGGCGATCTCGCCGTTCTCGATCAGGAACAGGCCGTCGCGCGTCATGCCGGTGTTGAGCAGCGTCAGCGTGTCCACCGGCCGCAGGTACCAGAAGAAGGTGACCAGCAGGCCGCGCTTGGTCGTCTTGATCATGTCCTCGATCGACTGGTTGGTGCCTTCGACCACCAGGCTCATGTTCGGGTTGGCGGTCGACGGCGCCACCTTCTGCCGGCGCGCGGTCGCCGCGTCGTAATAGATGTTCTTGAGCACGCCTTTTTCGATCCAGGTCACCGGCCTGGCCGCGAGGCCGTCGTTCATGATCGGCGTCTGGCGCAGCACCGGGTTGCCGACGTCGCTCTTGAGCGTGAAGCTGTCGCTGAACAGCTTCTGGCCGATCTTCGGGGTGCCGTCGGCCGCGACGAACGGCCGGCCGATGCCGCCGAAGTTGAAGCCACCGCCACCGCCGCCGCCGAAGCCGCCGCCGCCACCCCGCATTGAAGGCGCCCATCATCGTCGACAGCAGGCGCGCCATCGGCCGCGGCTCGATGATCGTGGTGTAGCGCCCCGGCTCGATCGCGCGCGGCTTCTGGCTCTTGAACGCCTTGTTCGCGGCGATTTCGGTGAGCTCGGCGACGTTGACCTGCGAGAGATCCTTGGCGCCGGTGATCCCCGACCAGCCGGAGCCGCCGCCGCTGGCCATCCGGCAGGTGAGGACGAACCCGGTTTCCGCGTACTGGTAGTAGCCGAACAACCCTTCGGAATTCGAGAGGCAGGTCGTCTGATACTGCTTGGGGATGAAGCCGGCGCCGAGCACGCCCTTCTTCTCACAGATGTCGATCGACTGCTTCACCCAGGCGGCGCGCTCGCCGGGACCGAACTCGGCGGTCTTGGGGAGCACCGCGTCGACCGGGACGTAGTCCTGCGGCCCCTTCACGAGCGCCGGCAGGTTCGGATTGTCGCGCGCCTTCTGCGCCGCGTCCTGCGCCTCGTCGACCATCGCCTTCAGCGACTCGTCGTCGAACTCGCGGGTCGACGCGCTGCCTTGCTTGGCGCCGTGGCGCACGTTCAGGGTGAGCTGCTGGTCGTACTGGACCATGTTCACCGTGATCGAGGAATTGGCCCAGCGGGTCGCCGACCGCTCGCCGCCGTCGAAGCTCACCTCGACCGCGTCGGCCTTGGTCATGTTGAGGACCTTGTCGGTGAGCGCCTTGATTTCGTCGCGTGAGTACATAATGGTTTTGCCAGTCTATCAAAGAGGCGCGCGATGAAGAACCGTGTCACTCCTTATCTCCTCAGCGTTCTCCGACTTGTCGCTGCGTTCGTCTACCTCGCGCACGGCACACAGAAACTGTTCGGGGTGCCGGGCCATCCGTTCCATGCGCCGGTGTTGACCGCCACGATGATGGGCGCGGCCGGCGTGATCGAGACAATTGGTGGCATCTTGATGTTCGTCGGCCTCTTCACGCGGCCGGTCGCGTTCGTGCTGTCGGGGCAGATGGCGGTCGCGTACTTCACGCAGCATGCGCCCAAGGGCGCCTGGCCGATCGGCAACGGCGGCGAACTCGCGGTGCTGTTCTGCTTCATCTGGCTGTTCTTCTGCGTGGCCGGGGCTGGGCCGATCAGTCTCGACGCGCTGCGTGGGCAACGGTGACGGTCACAGACAGAGAATCGTTTTGCTGAACACTGTCACCGCGCTTCAACTCATGCGGTAAGCCCGTCCGGACAAAACGCCCGTTTCTTCGGCATGACAGCTGGCGTGCTTCTTGCCCCTTCTCACTGCATCGGCTGAGGAGGCCGCAGAAATGCTGAAGAGATCATTTTCCGCACTCGCTGTGATGGTCGCGCTCGGGGGATCGGTACTGTTGCCGGTCGCCGCGCAGGCGCAGGGCGTCGAGCTGAAGTTCTACGATCGGTCCCACAAGGATTATCACCACTGGAATAATGACGAAGACCGCTACTACCGCGAGTACCTGAACGAGCACCATCGCAAGTACCACGCGTTCTCGCACAACAGCAAGTCGCAGCAGCAGGCGTACTGGAGCTGGCGCCACGAACACGAGGGGCGCTAGAAATCCTTATGACTCCCTGAGCACTTCCGCAGGATCGACGCGCGAGGCGCGGTACGCCGGTATCCAACCGGCGGCCGCGCCGACCGCTCCCAGGACGAGCGCCGCGCCGATCAGCGTCGCCGGATCGCGCGGCTCGAGTCCGTAGAGCAGCGCCGCCACGAATTTCGACGTCGATGTGAAACCGCAGTTCCCTGTCGATGTCGTCAGCGTGGCTCATCGCCTTCTCCGCATCCGACCCACCGGGCCCGCCCACCTCATCTGCCCTGCCGGCTCGACCCGCCGACGCTATTTGGCCGTTTCGAGCACCAGCTTGATCGCCTGACTGAGGCGATCCCATTCCGTCCGTTCGACCTCGAGCCGCTTCCGGCCCGCCGCGGTCAACGCGTAGAACGTCGCCTCACGTCCGCTCTCCGCCGCGCCCCATTGGGCCTTGAGCCAGCCGCGTTTCTCGAGCCGATGGAGCGCCGGGTACAGCGATCCTTGCTGCACCTGGAGCGCTTCTTTGGAGATCTGGTTCAGCCGCTGTGCGATCGCGTAGCCATGTACCGGCCCGAGCGCCGCGACCTGGAGGATCAGGAGGTCGAGGGTGCCTTGGAGAAGGTCGGTCTTGTCGGAAGGTATTGATAATTTCAGATTGCAGATTGCAGATTGCAGATTGCAGATTCAACGGACGGTGACGCGCAGATCGACCGGCGCCGAAAAGCTGACGCCGTTGCTGCTGGCCGCGACGCTGATCGTGCTCGTGCCTGGCGGGCAGGTGAGCGTCGCGCCGGGGCCGGTGCCGCAGCCGCCGGTCCAGGCCAGCCTGATCTGGCCGCATTGCGCCGCGTCGGCGAAGCCGAGCTGCGCGGCGGTCAGCGTTGCGCCGAACGCGCCGGTCGCCTCGACGGTGATCGACGTCGCGCCGGTGAAGGCCGGAAGGATCCGCTGGATCACGGCCGCGGCGTCGACCCGGCCGGACCCAGATTCGTTGTCCGGCACGCCGCTACCGTTCAACGGGACGGCGGTGTTGACGATCAGGTCGCGCAGCGCGAGGCGGGCCGTCACCGGATCGAGCGCGCCCTTGCCGCCGTCGATCAGGCACGGCGCCGCCTGCAAGGCGAGGGCGGCGATGGCGCCGACGTGCGGCACCGCGGCGGACGTGCCGAAAAACGTCGTCACGAAGCCGCCGGCGCCGGACACCGTGACGCCGTCGATCGCCGACACGTCGGGCTTCTGGCGTCCGTCGACCGTCGGCCCGTGGCTGCTGAAGAACTCGACGGTCGCGTGCGTGAGGTCGAGGCACGAGGCGTTCGGCGCGCTGGCGAAGAAGCCCGCCGCCGTGGCCGAGGCCGAGCAGATCGCCGCCACCGACACGACCGAAACCGGTGTGCCGCCGGCGTCGGACTGCGCCAGCACGCTGCGGGATGCGGTGTTGAAGTTGTGACGCTCGTGACGCGGCGGCGCCAGCGTCCGCGGCCCGTCGCTCGCGCACTCGGGCTGGAACGAGTACAGGTTCAGGCTTCTCGGCTGCGCCGCGTTGCCGGCGTTCTGGACGACGATGCGGAAGCGGGCGGCGACGCCGGGGTTGACGTAGTCGATGAATTCGATCGGATCCTGCGCGCCGCGCTGGACGTCGACGCTGGCCGCGACCGCGCGTCCGGTGGCCTCGTTCACGAGATACAGATCGTAGTTGTTGCCGGATGCGCCGGCGGGATCGTCCCAGCTCAGGAAGATCGCGACCTCGCCGCCGCGCGGCAGCGAGATCACGTTGTAGGGCAGCGGCCCAAGCCCGAGCACGTCGGTCGTGTCGTCGGTTTGTTGGAACAGGTGGAGGTTGCCGGCCCGCGCAATCCCGGGGATCGTCCGCCCGTCGACGTGCGAGTCGACGTAGGTTCCGTAGTAGTGCTCGTCGGCGGCGTTGCCGACCGACGTGAAGTAGCCGCGAATCGGAAACGCCGGATTGTTCAGCGCGCGCGCGGTGTTCGACGAGGTCGTGCTGGTGCCGTCGTAGGCCTCGGCGAAGAAGCCGAGGTCGTCGAGCACGATGTCGTTGTTGGCGGCGAGAAAATCGACCGCCTGGTTGAACGCGAGATCGGTGTCCGCGTTGGCGAACGACAATTGCGCCGCCGGCGCCAGGTCGTGGACGATCTCGAGAATCGCCGTGCCTTCGGCCCCGGCCCCGTCGAACGCGCACTGTGGCGCGGCCGGCGGCAGCCCTTCGAGATCGCCGTTGGCCTGGAACGACATGCCGCGAATGCCGCCGCTCGACGACAGGAGCACACCGCTCGCGTTTCGGACGCCCACGGCATCGGGAAGATCGCCGGTGGCGATCGGTCCATTCGCCAGGGTGCCGCACGTCGTGCATCCCGTCTGGAAGATGCCCTTGATGCCGTCCGAAATGACGCCGACGCGCACCCCGCTGCCGTCGAGCGACAACTGGCGGCGGACCGCGTCGGCGCGAAGAATCTGGTCGCCTTCGCTCGAGAACAGCCCGGTCTGGCGCCGCGCGTAGGATGGCAGGCGGACGAAGTCGACGAACGGCAGGCTCGCGATCGCGCGTAGCCGGCTGGCCGGCACCCGCGCCTGCACGCGGCGCCGGCCGGCGTCCTTGATCTCGATGGTCGCACCGTTGGCGACGAGCGCGGCGATGTTCGCGTCGCTGACCGCGCCCAGCACGTAGACCTGCACTTCGTTGGCGTCGTTGATGCGGAGGCGGCGCGAGCGGATCGCGTCGGCCACCGGCGCCGGCAGTGTCGACCGGTCGATCGCGAGGCGCGCGCTCGTGATCGCGCGGGAACTGCCTGCGCGCTCGGTGTCCTGCGGCACCGCGTCGGCCAGCGTCGCCAGCGCCGTCGTCAGCTTCGATGCCGGATCGAGCGGGCCCGCGTCCTGCGCAGCCATCGAGGCGGCGAGCAGAGCGGCCGTTGCGAAACTGTAAAGGAGACGCATGGAGATTTAAGATTTCAGAATGCAGATTTCAGATTGTGATTGTAGCGTCGGACATCCGAAATCTGCACTCTGCCATCCGAAATCTCAACCGGCTATCATTACCGCGCATGCGGGGAGCTGTGGCGATCACGCGCGCGGTCAGCCCGGGGCTGGCCGCCTGCGAATTGACCTATCAGGAGCGGGTGCCGATCGATGTCGATCGGGCGCGGGCCCAGCATCGCGCCTACGAGCAGGCGTTATCGGCGGCGGGCTATCGCGTCGAGCAGCTCGCGTCTGACGCGGCGATGCCCGACGCGGTGTTCGTCGAGGACCTGGCGGTGGTGTTCGACGAGGTCGCCATGCTCACCAATCCTGGCGCGGAATCGCGCCGGGTCGAGATGCCGGCGATTGCCGCGGCGCTCGCCGAGTATCGCCCGCTGCACGCGATGCAGCCGCCGGCGACGATCGACGGCGGCGACGTGCTGGTGGCTGGCCGTCACGTGTTCGTCGGCCGTTCGACGCGGACCAACGACGCCGCCGCGCTGCAGATGCGGGCGCTGCTCGGGGCGTTCGGCTACCGGGTTGTTCAGACGGAGGTGCGCGGCTGCCTCCACCTGAAGTCGGCGGTCACGGCGCTCGACCAGGAGCGGCTGCTGGTGAATCCGTCGTGGGTCGACGCCGCGGCGTTCGAGGGGTTCTCGCTCGTGGAGATCGCCCCGGACGAACCGTCGGCCGCCAACGTCCTGCGGCTGGCGGATCGGGTCGTCGTCGCCGCCGCCTTTCCGCGGACGGCGCAACGCCTTGCCGCGCTCGGCCTGCGGGTCGAGTGTGTGGACGCGAGCGAGCTCGCGAAGGCCGAGGGCGCGGTGACCTGCTGCAGCCTCATTGTTCCTGGAGTGCGCTCATGAAATCGATCTGGCAGGACGAGACGCGGCGCGAGCTGAGCGATCGCGTCGGCGCGGTCGCCTGGGACCGCCCCGCCCAATGGGGAAAGTTCAGCGCGCCGAAGATGGTGTGCCATCTCGCGGATTCGCTGAAGATGGCGATGGGGGACTTGCACGTCGCCCCGAAGCGGCTGCCGATCCGCTATCCACCGCTGAAGCAGTTCATCATCTACGTCGCGCCGTTTCCGAGGAGCGCCCCGACCGCGCCGGAGCTGCTGATGCGGGCGCCGAGCGACTGGAAGAACGACATCGCGGACGTACAGGACCTGCTGGCGCGCGCCGGCTCGGCCAGAACCACCGAGGCGTGGCCGGAGCATCCGGCGTTCGGCAAGCTGTCGAAGCGGGCGTGGGGCGTGCTCATCTACCGGCACATGGATCATCACTTGCGCCAGTTCGGCGCGTGAGCACGACGATCAATCCGCGATTGTACTTCCGGAGGTAGCACATGAACGAGACACGCGCGTTGTTGCGCCACATGGTGGCGACCGTGGCCTATCGCGGCGGCAAGGCGGTGCGCGGCGCACCGGCCAGCTTCGCGTCGTACCGCGGCGACGGCGTGGGTCGCACCGCGGTCGGCATTCTCGCGCACATCGGCGACCTCTACGACTGGGCGCTGTCGCAGGCGCAGGGCGCCGAAGCGTGGCACGAGTCGACGCCGCTCGAGTGGGAGCGAGAGATCGAACGTTTCTTTGCGGCGCTGGAGCGCTTCGACGCGTATCTGGCGTCCGACGCGCCGCTGGCGGTGACGCCGGAGCGATTGTTTCAGGGTGCGATCGCCGATTCGCTGACCCACGTCGGTCAGATCGCGATCCTGCGGCGGCTGTCCGGCGCCCGGATGAAGAGCGAGAACTACTCGAAGGCGGACATCGTCGCCGGGCGCGTCGGCCGCGAGCAGACCGCGCCCAAGCGCGAATTCGACTGAGAGCCAACAGAGAAGACGGAGGGAACGGGATCACACAGAGCCTCTCCGTTCCTCAGTTTCTCTGTGTGATCCCGTTTCCTCCGTGCCCTCCCTTCCCTCCAAATCGTAATCGCCTGTAGAAAAACAGCACGTCGGCGGAGCCCAATTTGGCGCCTTTGTGCGCTGGAGTGCGTCCGGGCGCCTGGTAGCGATCTTGCGGGAAGAGGTCCCGCCATGAGCGAGCGCGACGCCTTCGGACCCAACCTGCGCCGCATCCGCGTCCAGCGCGGCATCTCCGTTCATGAGATCACGGCGGCCACCAACGTGAGCGCCGCGTTGTGGGAAGGACTCGAACGCAACGATCTGACGCGCTGGCCGACCGGCATCTACGCGCGCTCGTACGTGCGCAGCTACGCCAAGGCCATCGGCGTCGATCCGGAAACGACGGTCAACGAATTCTGCCGCTGCTTTCCGCAAGGCGATCGCCGCGCCGAGATCGTGATTCGCGGCCACGCCGAAATCATCGGCCACATGGATCTGCAGTGGCGCGATCACGTACCGCCCGCCGTGACCGACGGCGAGCGGCGCGCCGGCCTCGCGGACGCGACGCCGCAGGGAAAGGCGCCGAGCTCGCCCGTGGCCGCCTTCACCCAGGTCTTTGGCCGCCTCCGCGCGCTGCTGAGGGCCTGAAGGTCCGCACCACACCGATTTGGAACACCGAGTGGCCCTCCGCGACGAACGCGCGCGGCTCCGACACGCACGACCTCCGCCGCGATCTACGCCCGCCGGCGGCATCGGGATTTGGGTACGATCGGGCGGATGCGTCTCGAGGCGGTGGTGGCGGTTTCGGGGGCGGTCGCCGGCACGGCGGGCCGGCTGGAGAAGGTCGGGCACCTGGCCGACTTGCTGCGCCGTGTCCCGCCGGACGAGGTCGCGATCGTCATCGCGTTTCTGAGCGGCGAGCCTCGCCAGGGGCGGATGAAAATTGGCGGCGCCGTGCTCGCCGGCGCGCGCGGCGTGCCTCCGGTTGACGCGCCGGGTCTCGAACTCGCCGCGGTGGACCGGCTGTTCGATCGCCTCGCGGCGATTTCCGGCGCGGGATCGTCCTCGGCCCGGCTGCAGCTCCTCCGCGAGCTGATGGGCGCCGCAACCGCTGCCGAGCAGGACTTCCTCTTTCGTCTGCTGTTCGGCGAGCTCCGGCAGGGCGCGCTCGAAGCCGTGCTGACCGACGCCGTCGCGCGCGCATCGGGCGTCGCCTCCGCCCGGATCCGGCGCGCGGCGATGCTGGCCGGCGACCTCGCGCCGGTGGCGCGCGCGGCGCTGACCGCCGGCGAACGCCGGCCTCGCGCCGTTCGCGCTGACGCCGTTTCAGCCGGTCCAACCGATGCTCGCCGATTCGGCCGACGATGTCAGCGGCGCGCTGAACGAGTTGGGCAACGCCTCGTTCGAATACAAGATCGATGGCGCGCGCATCCAGGTCCATAAGGTGGACGATGACGTGCGCGTCTATTCGCGCAACCTGCGGGACGTGACCGCCGCCGTGCCCGAGATCGTCGCCGTCGCGCGCGCGATGCCGGCGCGCTCGCTGGTGCTCGACGGCGAGGCGATCGTGCTGCGGCCCGATGGCTCTCCGGTACCCTTTCAGGACACGATGCGGCGCTTCGGACGAAAGCTCGACGTCGATCGGCTGAGGGACGAGCTGCCGATCACGCCGATGCTGTTCGACGCGCTCTATCTCGACGGCCAGCCGCTGGTCGACGAGCCGCTGACGCGCCGGGTCGCGCTGCTGGCGGAGCAGGCGGCGGCGCGCAACCTGGTGCCGCGCCTGGTCACATCCGATCCGGAGGCCGCCGCCGCGTTTGCGCGACAGGCGCTGGCGATCGGCCACGAAGGGGTGATGGCCAAGGCGGTCGACGGCGCCTACGCGGCCGGCCGCCGCGGGCAGGCCTGGCTGAAGGTCAAGCAGGCGCGCACGCTCGACCTCGTGGTGCTGGCGGCGGAGTGGGGCAGCGGCCGCCGCCGCGGCACGCTCAGCAACCTGCATCTCGGCGCGCGCGATCGCCGCGCACGGCGGATTCGTCATGCTCGGCAAGACCTTCAAAGGGCTGACCGACGAGATGCTGGCGTGGCAGACGAAGAAGTTCCTCGAGCTCGAGATCGGCCGCGACGACCACACCGTGTTACGTGCGCCCCGAACTCGTCGTCGAGATCGCGTTCAACGACGTGCAGGCGAGCCCGCACTATCCGGCGGCGTGGCGCTCCGCTTCGCGCGCGTGAAGCGCTATCGCAGCGACAAGACCGCGGCCGAGGCCGACACGATCGACATGGTGCGGTGATAGGATTCGCTCGGCTGAAGCCTTCGCGCTCCGACCGTCCCTGACGCGGATTGCGGAGCGCGAAGGCTTCAGCCGAGCGTCATGACCGTCAAACTCACTCGCACGATCGGACTGACCCAGGCGACCGCGATGGTCGTCGGCACGATCGTGGGGTCGTCGATCTTCGTCCAGCCGTCGGAGGTCAGCAAGGCGGTGCCGTCGTTCAGCGGCATGCTGCTGGTGTGGATCGCCGCCGGCGCGCTGACCTGGTTCGGCGCCAGCATCTGCGCCGAGCTGTCGTCGGCCTATCCGAAGACCGGCGGCGTCTATGTCTTCCTGCGCGAGATGTTTTCGCCCGCGGCCGGGTTCCTGTGGGGCTGGGCAATGTTCTGGAGCATGCACTCCGGGATCATCGCGGCGATCGCGATGGTGTTCGGCCGCTACACCGCGACCATCGTGCCGCTCGACGATCTCGGCATCCGCCTGGTCGCGGTCGGCGCGATCGCGGTGCTTTCGGCCGTCAACTACGTCGGCGTTCGGCCCGGCAGCTCGGTCCAGACCGGCCTCACCATCGCCAAGATCGGCGCGATCGGCGTGCTGCTGATGCTGTTGTTCGGCATGGGCACGCTGCGCATGCCGGCCCCGCTCGGCGCGCTCGCGCCCCGCGGGTTCCTGCGCGCGCTGGTCGCCGGCCTGTTCGCGTTCGGCGGCTGGCACATGGTGACCTACGCCGCCGAGGAGACGCACCATCCCGAGCGGATCATTCCTCGCGCGCTGATGCTCGGCACGGCCGTCGTGGTGGTGATCTACCTGGCGCTCAACGGCGCGTATCTGCTGGTGCTGCCGTTCGACGCCGTCCTGAAGTCCACGCACATTGCCTTCGACGCGACGCTGGCGACCGCCGGGCCGCGCGCGGCGTCGGCGATCTCGATCCTGGTGATCGTGTCGTCATTCGGGGCGATCAGCGGCATCATCCTCGCCGGACCGCGCGTCTATTACGCGATGGCGGAGGACGGCCTCCTGTTCAAGTGGATGGGCGCGGTACACCCGACGCACAAGACGCCGTACCTCGCGATCGTCGTGCAGGGCATCTGGTCGTCGGTACTGGTGCTGACCGGCACCTACGGCGTGATCGTGTCGCGGGTGGTCTACACCGAATGGATTTTCTTCGGTGCGCTGGCGCTCGGCACCATCGCGCTGCGACGGTCGCGAGGCTACGCGCCGCTGTTCCGGGCGTGGGGATTTCCGTTCGTCCCGATCGTGTTCGCGCTCGTCTGTCTCGCCATCGTCCTCAACCAGATTGCCACCGATCCGCGAGAGAGCCTGATCGGCCTCGGACTCGTGATCCTCGGACTCCCGGTCTACTACTTCTGGAGACGCACTCATGCCCGTGATTGATTTCCACAACCACTACTACCCGCCCAACTACATGAAGGCGCTGCAGTCGGGCGAGAGCAGCGTCAGGGTCACGATCGACAGCGACGGCAACCCGAACCTGCACTACCCCGGCGACTACAACGTCGCGGTCCGCGGTCACCGCGATCTGGCCTACCGCCAGGAGGTGCTCGACCAGCACGGCGTCACCATGCAGTGCGTGACGCTGACCACGCCCGGGACGCATGTCGAGACGCCGGCGACCGCGGTGCGGCTGGCGTCGATGGTCAACGATGAGTTCAAGGAGGCGATGGAGACGCGCGGCACGCACTTCACCTCGCTGGCGACGCTGCCGCTGAACGATCCGAAGGCCTCGCTGAAGGAGTTCCAGCGCGCCACCGGCGAGCTCGGCATGCGCGGCGCGATGCTGTTCAGCAACATCAACGGCGTGGCGCTCAGCGACGAGCGGTTCTGGCCGATCTACGAGGCGGCGAACGACATCGGCGCGGTGATGTACATCCACCCGGAACATCCGGTGAACGTCGATATGATGAACGAGTTCTGGCTGATGCCGCTGGTCGGATTTCTCTACGACACGACGCTGGCCGCCGCGTCGCTGACCTTCAACGGCGTGCCGGAGCGCTTCCCGAAGATCAAATGGGCGCTCTGCCATCTCGGCGGGACGATCCCATACCTGGTCGAGCGGCTGGATCGCGGCTTCCACAACTTCAAGGACTGCCGCGCCAAGATCAACCGCCCGCCGAGCACCTACCTCAAGGAGTTCTACTACGACACCGTCAACTTCAACCAGGGCGCGCTGAAGCTGGCGATCGACTTCGCCGGCGCCGACCACATCCTCGCCGGCAGCGACTATCCGCATCAAATCGGCAGCATCCCGTTGATGCTCGAAGCGGTCGACCAGCTGCCCGTCACGGACGAGCAGCGAGAAGGCATCCGCTGGAAGAACGCCGCGAAACTTCTGGGGCTGGAAGGGCGGGACCGGCTGGGGAGGTAGGGCGGGACGGGCAGGGGGCCAGGACGGGCAGGAGGAATGACGCGGGAGAGACAGGTGAGGCGGGAGGGACGATGACAGGGCAGGTGAGGCGGGTGGGCCTGGTGGGTCTGGTGTGCGTGCTTGTAGTGTCCGGCTTTAGCCGGACCGTGACTCGGATCTTGGCGCAGGCGCCGAAGGCCGAGATGACACGCGTGCCACAGTTCGAAAACGATCGCGCGGTGTCGTGGAAGAGCATCATCCCGCCGCACACCGAGTCGACCATGCATCGCCACGATCGCTACCGCACGGTGATCGGCATCGTCGGCGGCGACCTGACGACGATCGATCCGCAAGGGAAGAAGACCGTTACGCACTATGAGGCGGGCAAGGCGTACTGGCAGGAGCCGATGCCCGCCGGAGCCATGCACAAGGACGTCAACGAAACCGGCAAGACAATCGAGCTGATCGTGGTCGAACAGAAGTAGAGGCGACCGCGGAAATGATGGTGGTGCCGGTGCGCCGGCGGGCTTGAAGAAATGAGGCGACACATGCGGCACGCAGCGTTGATGCTGGGCGTTCTCTTGACGATCATGCTTCCGGCACACACAGGTGCGCAGGGCGCGCGGCCGGTGTTCGAAGACCACTACGCCGACGTCAACGGCATGCGGCTGCACTATGCGAGCGTCGGCACGGGACCGCTGGTCCTGTTCCTGCACGGTTACCCGTCGTTCTGGTACCAGTGGAAGGATCAGATGGTGGAGATGGGCCGCGACCATCTGGCGGTCGGCCTCGACATGCGCGGCTACAACCTGTCGTCGCGGCCGGAAGGGCTCGAGCCGTACACGATGAAGCATCTGGTCGAGGACGTGCGGCAGTTCGCCGAGAAGGTGGGCGGCAAAGACAGGAAGTTCGTCCTGGTCGCCCACGACTGGGGCGCCAACGTCGCGTGGGTGTTCGCGATGTATCACCCCGAGATGCTCGAGAAGCTGGTGATCGTCAATGGCGCGCACCCGTTCATCTCAGAGCGCGAGCTGCGCGAGAATCCCGCGCAGCGTTACGCGAGCAACTACTTCTTCGTCTTCAACAAGTTTCTGGCGCCAGGGGAGCAGCCGATCGACGAACACGACACCAGGGAGAGCGCGACGCGCCGCGCGCACGCGGGATTCGTGGACGCCGAGGTCAAGAGCCGGCCGCTACAGCGAAGACGATCGTCGGGCTTGGATTGACGCCTGGTCGCAGCCGGGCTCAACCACCGCCGGCCTCAATTACTATCGCGCCAATCACCGGAACCCGCCGTTCAACGATCGTCATCCGGCGTCGACGATTCCCTCGTCATGGTCGGCGAAGGAAGTCACCGCGGGGGCGAAGTCCACGATCATCAAGACGCCGACGCTGGTGATCTGGGGCATGAAGGACACCGCGATTCTCTCCAGTCACCTCAGCGGGCTGGACAAGTGGGTGACCGACCTGCGCGTGAAGCTGTATCCCAACGATGACCATTGGGTGATGCTGGAGAAGAACACCTCGGTGGCGCAGGACATTCGCCGATTTGTCGACGACAAGGATTTTCCGAAGGAGTCCGTCTACCGCTGATTCTCCAGGCCACCAAGGCGCAGCATGTTCTCCAGCGCGTGATTGCCTTCGTGGCAGGCGTATTCGTAAATCCGGTACGGCTCGTCACGATTCAGCGGAAACGCCACGGTCCATGGCCTGGTGTACACGTTCGGATCGTCGATCGTGACCTCGTATTGGATCGTGTTCGCGTCCACCCGCTTGAGTCGTTCGACCACGTGACAGGCCTGGCTTTGCGGAATGCCGCGAATCCATCCGGCGGCCGCGTGCGTCGCAATCCACCCCTTACCGTTGAAGTTGGTCGTGTCGACAACCAGCGTATCGCCTTCCCAGCGACCGCGTGAGTCCCCGTTCCACGACCTGACATCGGGGCCGGGATGCGGCCGCCCATCCAGCGGAATCACCCGCGCTTCGTGGATCATCTCCGAATGAAAGACGATGTAGTCCCGGGTCTGCACGATCTGATGGCCGTTGTTGTAGGCGCTGGGCATCATCGACGCCGGCACGCCGCGGGTGATGCACCGTTCCCAGGGACCGTAGCGTTCGAGGGAGTCCGAGGGCTGAGCCAGCGTCGCCGTTCTCGCCTCGATCGCCGATTGCTTCAGCGGCACCCTGCCGTTCGGCGGGTCCACCACCATCGACGCTCGGCGAGGGCTGATCGGACTGTCCTGCACCAGCCAGTCGGCGGTGCTGACCGCCAGCTCACGGGGAAACTGTTCGTCGGGGCCGAGCCGCTCGAATGGCGTCGGGTCGTAGTTGGTCCACATCCCCTGGAGCTCGGGGCGTCCGTCGGCCGTCCGACTCACCGTCCACGGCGTCTTCGCCGCCTTCCGATCCGACTGTGCCGACCCGAGGAGCAGCGGCGCGCACACGACCACGAGCGCGGAAGCGGTGATGCGCGTCAGCGTCGATTCGCGCGGGTGACGCATCGGAGGCCTCATCAGCGCGCCGGGCGCGCGGACCACGGCGGACCGATCAGCAGCTTCGGATCGGCGCCGGCTTTCGGTACGAACTTCTGCGTGCGTCCGTACTGATTGTCGCCGCCGTACAGATTGCCGTTCGAGTCCACCGTGAACGTGTGGACCTCGAGGTAGCCGTCGGGCAGGTCCTTCGGCACCATCCAGGTGTAGAGATGGGTGCCGTGGAAGTCGAGCTTGGTGAACCGTAGCGGGTTGAGGTCGGTGACCCAGAGGCTGTCGTCGTTGACGATGAGGTCGAGCGGCAGCGAGAAGCCGGGGAACGCCTCGACGAAATCGACCTTCGCCGGATCGGTCGTGGTCTTGAAGACGTTGATGCGGTTGCCCGAGCGATCGAGCGCGAAGATCCGCCCCTCGGGTCCAACGGCGATCGCGTGGACGCCGCTGAACTGGCCGGGCCCTTTGCCCGGGCCGCCGAACTCGCCGATGTAGTTCATCGCCTTGTCGAGAATCATCACGCGATGGTTGTCGAGGCCGTCGGCGATGAGGATGCGGCCGTCCGGCAAAAACGCCACGTCCTGCGGCTTGCCGAAGTGCGTGCCGTCCTTGCCCTGCACGTTCTTCTCGCCCAGCGTCTTGAGCAGTTTGCTGCCGTCATTCGAGAAGACGTAGATGGTGCTGAACGTCTCGTTGACCACCCACACCCGGTGCTCGGGGTCGTACGGGCTGATGCGCAGCCGGTGTGGTCCGGGGCCGGACGAGCCCTCGCACAGCGAATCCCACTGGGTCCACCGCTCCTTGACATTGCCGTTCGCGTCGAGGGTGTAGAGGCAGTTCTTCCACACGCGGCCGGCAGTGGCGCTGAGCACGTTGACGCCGATCGATCCGGCAAACCCCGCGAACGCCGGAGGGACCGGATCAGGCAGCCGGTACTCTCCGCGCTGTGCGACGAAGATGCGGGTGGGCGACTCGGCGAAGACGCCTGAGTTCCCTCCGAAGGTGAATCCTGGCGCGGAGAACGGCTTGTGCCAGCCGCGGACGATGTCGTACGGGCTCGGGCCGACGGGGCCGGAGATCACGCCCGGCGTGGATTGCGCGAGCAGCGTGGCGACGCCCCCGATCAGCGCCATGAGGGCGGCCGCTCGTGCTGTGCCGCGTCGATCTGAAGTGGACATCATTTCCCTTTGTATTGTGGTGGCCGGCCTTCGGCCTCTGCCCGCCGACCTTCGGTGAAGTCTTCGGTCCGGTAGAGCGCGCCGTACTGGGCGCCGAGCTTCGACAGCGCGTCGGCTTCGACCGGATCGACGTACTGGTGCGCGGAGGCCAGGGTCGCCTTGATCGAGAGCGGTGCGCACGCCGCGATGCGGCGCGCCAGCTCGACGCCGGCCTCGAGCGCCGCCGCCGGGGTCGGTGCGATCTGCTGGGTGATGCCCATCCGGTACGACTCCTCCGCGCTCCAGTGGTCGCCGGTCAGCATATAGCGCATCGCGTTGCCCCAGCCCGCCTCGCGAACGAACCGCACCGTGGCGCCGCCGCCGGGAAAGCGGCCATGGGTGTTCTCGTCCTGGCCGAAGCGCGTGTTCGCGGCGGCCACGCGGACGTCGCTGGCCAGGTAGATCTCGTGGCCGAGGTTCCAGGTGTCGCCGTGCACCACCACCACCACCGGCTTCGACCGCCGCGCCTGCCCAGTATTGCCGAGCACGTCGATGGTCGGCGTGGTCGCCGCCGCGCGCTGACCGGCGATGATGCCGGCCTGCGACGCATCGACGTCGATGCCGCGCGAGAAGTGCTCGCCGTGGCCGAACAGGACGAGCGCACGCAGCGACAGGTCGTGCTCGTACTGGTAGAAGACCTCTCCCAGTCGGGCCCGCGTCGGCGGATCGAGCCGGTTCTGGATGAACGGACGGTTGAGCCCGACCAGCACTACTTCACCCCGACGTTCGACCGTGATCGTCACGGACGGCCCGAGCGGCGCATCGGCGAGCCGAGTTTGCGGCTCTGGTGCTGGTGCTTGCCCCTGCAGACGAGCCGTGGCGGCGACGGCCAGCAGGGCGGTGCCCTTGAGAAGCTCGCGGCGTCCAAGCTTTTTCGGCGATCCATTCTGCATGCAGCATTCTAGTCATTAGTCATTAGTCATTAGTCATTAGTCATTTGGTCGTTGGTCATTAGTCCTCGGTCATTTACTCACTGGTTGCTCCCGTCATCGGTCGGTCGTCCGGCACGGACCATGCGATCTCCAGCGGTATGATCATCAAATCGCTTGAAGATTTGCAGGTTTATCAACAAGCGCTCGAAGCTGCCGATGCCATTTCTGCGATCCTGGACCGGCCGAGCCTTCGACGAGACCCTGAGTTGCGAGAGCAGCTAGCCACATGCTCAGCGCGGATTCCAGCGGTGATCGGCGAAGGATTCGGCCAGGGCACCGATCGTCACTGCGCGCATTTCCAACGGATCGCTCGCGGTTCCTGCAATGAGATGCGCACGCACCTGCGGGTCTGCCTGGGCCGTCGTCACGTCACCGAAGACGAATGCGCCAGCCTGGGCAACCGTTATGTTGTCATCGGCAAACGGCTGACGAAATGGATTCAAGAACTGATGAAGGCGGATCGCCGTGACCGCGGCTAGACTCTACTCAAGGGCCGACGGCCCAAGGACCAACGACTTACGACCAAGGACGAAAGACCAATGTTGACCGATTATGTGACGATTGGCGACTCCGGGCTGCGGGTGAGCCCGTTCTGTCTGGGCGCGATGACCTTTGGCGAGGACTGGGGCTGGGGCTCGAGCGTCGGCGAATCCGAGGCGATCATCTCGCGCTTCCTCGAGCGCGGCGGCAATTTCATCGACACCGCCAACGTCTACACCAAGGGCCACTCCGAGACCATCATCGGCGACTTCATCGGCCGCGACGCCGGCAAGCGCGATCGCGTGGTGATCGCCACCAAGTTCTTCGGCAACCTGCATCCCGGCGATCCGAACGGCGGCGGCGCCGGGCGCAAGACGATCGTCGCCTCGTGCGAGCAGTCGCTGCGCCGCCTGCAGACCGACTACATCGATCTCTACTGGATGCACTGCTGGGATCGCCACACGCCGATCGAAGAAACCATGCGCGCCCTGGACGATCTCGTCGCGTCCGGCAAGGTGCGCTACATCGGCTTCTCGGACACCCCGGCGTGGAAGGTCTCCCAGGCGCAGACGATCGCGCGGTTCCGCGGCTGGGCGCCGCTGGTGGCGCTGCAGATCGAGTACTCGCTGCTCGAGCGCACCGTCGAAGGCGAGCTGATCCCGATGGCGGTGGAGATGGGCCTCGGCGTCACGCCGTGGTCGCCGTTGAAGAGCGGCGTGCTGTCGGGCAAATACACCCGCGCCAACGCCGCCACGGTCAAGGCCGATCGCGGCGAGCGGGTGACGCAGAACCTCGGCGAGAAGGTCTACGCGATCATCGACGAGCTGATCGCGATCGGCAAGGACATCAACGCCAGCCCCGCCTCGGTCGCGCTGGCGTGGGTGCAAGGCCGGCGCGGCGTCGCCTCGACGATCATCGGCGCGCGTCGGATGGATCAGCTCGACCAGAACCTTGCAGCCCTCGATCTCGCGCTGACCGCGGATCAGATCGCGCGGCTCGACCAGCTCTCGAAGCCGACGCTCGGGTTTCCGATGCAGTTCCTGAACGTGGCGAGCATGTTCTCGCAGGGCGGCACCACCGTGAACGGCGAGAAGTCGACCGTCTGGCCGCTCGCGCCGAAGAGCGATGCGGAGCGATATTAGTAGTCGTTGGTCGCTAGTCGTTAGTCGTCAGTCGCCGGTCGCCGTTTCCTGTAGTGTCCGGCTTTAGCCAGACCTCGCCGCAGGTTACGAGCGTTCGAGGCGGTGTGCCAGCACCGGCAGTCTCCTGGCGATGACGCCGATCTGGAACGCGTTCGCCGGCCTGCGATAGAACGCCTCGAGGTCGCGATCGACCAGCCCGCGCAACGAGTACATCTCGCGGATCCGTCGCACTTGCGGACCGAAGTCCGCCTCGAACAGCAGCGCCGTGTCCTGTTCGTAGGCAAGCACGGCGTCCTCGTCGCGCTCCCAGGTGGCCGGCCTCGGCCTCGGCGGCGCGGTACTGGCGCGGGCATGCAGGAAATTGGTGATCGCGCCGGATATCTCGATGCTGTCGAGCTCGAGCGTGGTCTTCTGCTGCGCCACGAGGTAGTCGAAGTACTTCTCGTGCACCCACTGGCGCCCGCCGTACCACGCCATGCCCGTCGCCAGCAGCACGACGACCGCGGCCAGCCGCCCCGGCCGGCCGAGCCGCTCGCGCGACACCACCAGCGTGGTCAGCACGGTGGCGACGATCAGGATCGCCGCGAGCGTCGAGTAGCGATCCGCGATCGCGCCGGCCGGCGGCGTCAGACGATCGGCGATGATGGTCACCATCACCAGACCGCCGACCGCGGCCGCCACCGCGGTGCGTCCGATCGCATCGGCGCGAATCTCGGTCACGATGCCGATCGTGCCACGGTGTCACCTTCTTTTCACCCCCGATTGTCACTTCCGTCACCGGCGGCTGGTCTGATGAGGTGTGACCTTCGTGCTCGCCTGCGTGGAATCTTTTCGAGATGCTTATGTGCGGACGGGGATGAGCCTGGTGCAGTCGATGATCGTCGGCGGGCTGGGCGTGGCGAGGCTGGCGTGGCGGGCCCTGTCGAACCGGGAAGGCGGCGTCCGGCACTGACCGAACGCCGCTTCAGACGTGAGACTTCAGACTTCAGATTTGAGACTTCAGATTTATTTGGCCTGTTTCTGGTAAATCCCAATCGTCTCAGCCATCGCGAGCGGCTTGTGTTCGGCAAGCGCCTTCTCGATGTCCGCGCGGCTGGCGCCCTGCGCGAGGCCGAGCGTCTCGACGTCGAGGGCGTAGAGCTTGAAATGATAGTGGTGCGCACCGGTCGGCGGGCACGGGCCCATGTAGCCGGGACGCCGCATACCCATGTTGCCGGACACGCCGAGCGAACCGACCGTGAAGCCCTCCGGCAGTTCCTTGGTCGTCCCCGGAATGTCGTACAGCACCCAGTGCACGAAGCCGCCGGGCATCTGCGTCACATCCGGGTCGTCCATCACCAGCGCGAACGACTTCGTTCCGGCCGGCGCATCCTTCCACGCCAGCGCCGGCGAGGGGCTGGTCTGCCCGGCGTCGCAGGTGAACTTGGGCGGGATGTTGCCGCCGTCGGTAAAGGCCGGGCTCGAGATCGTCATCGCACCCGCGAGCAGAATTCCAATCATCGTCAACTCCTCATTCCGACTGTAGGGCACGCGTCGGATCGACTGCCGCCGCGCGACGCGCCGGCACGGCGCTCGCCACGAGCGCGACTCCGATGAGTGTGGCGACGACCGCGCCGATCGTCAAGGGGTCCGTGCGGCTCACGCCGAACAGCTGGCTCGTCAGCACTCGGCTGGCCGCAAGGGCGGCGACCACGCCAATCGCCGAACCCAGAGCGACCGGCCGCAGCGCCTGGCCCAGCACCAGGCGGACCACGTCCCCGGCCGTCGCCCCGAGCGCCATACGCACCCCGATCTCCTGCGTCCGCTGGCTGACGAAGTAGCCGATCACCCCATAGATG
Source organism: uncultured Acidobacteriota bacterium (assembly GCA_963794705.1). Lineage (GTDB taxonomy): Bacteria > Acidobacteriota > Vicinamibacteria > Vicinamibacterales > CAVVIG01 > CAVQFC01. The sequence continues at coordinate 14,201 of CAWCFI010000013.1, read as the reverse complement.
CCGGTTGCCGCGAGAACGAGGCCGATAGCCCCGAGCAGCGTCAGCAACAGGGTATTGAAGCGAGCCGTCGCCAGCGAGCCCGCCAGCCGCTGGTCCATGGTCCGCATGTCGAAGAGCGGCAGGTCGCGATCGACGCTCGTCACGGCCGCGCTCAGCGGCTTGATGAGCGCGGCGGGATCGCCGGGCGTCCTCACCACGACGTAGAGCGTGCGGAACCAGTTCCACGCCGCATCGGGCGCCTGCGCAATCGGCAGGTAGAACTCAGGCTTGGGCGCGACCGCCGGTCCACGCGAACGGATGTCGCCGGCCACGCCGACGACCAGCTTCTGTACGTGGGGGCCCGGTTCGCAGCAGCCGATCCGCTTGCCGATCGGATCCTGGCCCGGGAAGGCGACCGCGGCGAGCCGCGCGCTGATGATCATCACGCGCTGCCCGTCGGCACGATCGCCATCGTCGAAGTTCCGGCCCTTCACGATCGGCACGCCCATCGTGGTGAAGAAGCTCGGGGTGATCACGCGGAGCGTGCTGTTGATGAAGTTGGCGGCGACCGGCTCGCGGCCTTCGGGCACCAGCCCGTTGCTGCCGCCGCCGCTGCCCATCGCGGCATAGGAGGTGACTGCCGCCGACGAGACCCCTGGAATACCCGCCGCCGAGTCGTGGATCCGCCGCAGCGTCTCGAGGATGCGCGCCGGCTCGACGTAACTCGTGGCCGGCAGGGTCACGCGCGCGCTCAGCACGCCGCGGGGTTCAAAGCCGGTGCTGGTGCGCTGCAGCGCGATCGCGCTGCGGATCAGGAGGCCGGCGCCAATCAGCAGCAGCAGCGAGAGCGCCACCTCGGCGACGATCAGACCGCCGCGCAGGCGGTCGCGCAGCCCTCCGGTCGAGCCGCGTCCGCCGTCGCGCAATCCGCTCTGCAGATCGCGGCGCGACACCCGCAGCGCAGGCGCCAGCCCGCAGAGCACGCTGCTGACCAGCGCGATGGCAATCGCGAAGCCGAGCGCCATCGGATCGATGTGCGCCTGCTCGAGGCGCGGCACGTCGTGCGGGCCCCAGGCGACGACCGCCGCGACAAAGGCGCGCGCGAGCAGCAGGCCCGCCGCCGCGCCGCCCAGCGCGAGCACGGCGCTCTCGGTCAGCAGCTGGCGCAGGATGCGGCCGCGGCCGGCGCCGAGCGCGGTGCGCACCGCGATTTCCCGCGCGCGGGCGGCGCCGCGCGCCAGCAGCAGGTTGGCGACGTTGCCGCACGCAATCAACAGCACCAGTGCCACCGCCGCGAGCAGCGTCAGCAACCGCTGGCGGACGTCGCCGATGAACTGCTCCGCGAACGGAACCGTTCCAAAACTGACGGTCTCGTCGTCCTTCGGAAAATCGTGCCGCAGGCGGTTGGCAGCGGCGTCGAGCTGACCTTGAATTTGCCGGCGGCTGACTCCGGGCTTCAACCGCCCGTACACCGACAGATAGTGCTCATCGTGCATCGCACGCTGTTCGGCGGTGAAGGCAATCGGCGTCCACAACTCTTCGCTGTCGGTGGTGAGGTCGAACGACTCCGGCATCACCCCGGCGATCTGGTAGGTGGCGCCGTTCATACGCAGCTCGCGACCGACCGCGGCCTCGGTGGCGCCGAAGCGTCGCGTCCACAGGCGATGGCTGAGCACCACGAAACGGTCGTTGCCGGGGCGGTCCTCGTCGGCCGTGAACGTGCGTCCAAGGAGCGGCCGGACGCCCATGACTTCGAAATAGTTGGCCGTCACGCGCGCTCCGACGACCCGCTCCGGCGTGGTGTCATCGGCCAGGTTGTAGTTCGCGTAATTGAAGGCGGCGAGCCCGTGCTCGAAATCGGGAACGGCGGCGTTGGTGTCGACGTAGTTGCCGACCGACATCGACTGCGGCCGGCCCTCCCACATCTCGCCGACCTGCATCAGCCGCGACGGATCGCGCAACGGAAGCGGCTGGAGCACGACCGCGTAGACGGCGCTGAAGATCGCGGTGGTCGCGCCGATGCCGAGCGCAAGCGTCAGCACCGCGACCGCCGTGAACCCGGGATTCTTCACGAGCTGCCGCGCGGTGAACGCCAGGTCCTGGCCCAGTTCGCCGAGATACTGAGTGCGTTGCATATGCTGGTTCCTCTCGGTACCGAGTGCGTGGAGCGTGGATCGCATGCGCCCCACATCGCCGAGCCGGCGTTCCGCTTCACGCCGCGCTTCTTCCGGCGCCATGCCGCGATCGACCAGCTCACGTGTCCGCATCTCCAGATGAAAGGCGAGTTCTTCTGCGACTTCGTCGGAAACGCGCGGTCGCCACCAGACGCGGTTGAAAGGGTTCAAGGGTTCAAACGTTCAAGGGTTCACGAGAACGCGCGAAATGGCGGCGGCGAAGCGGGCCCATTCGGCGGTTTGCGCCGTCAGCTGACGACGGCCCTTCGCCGTGAGGCGATAGAACTTGGCGCGGCGGCCGAGCTCGGACACGCCCCACTCGGCATCCACCCAGCCTTTGCGCTCCAGGCGATACAGGGCGGGATAGAGCGATCCGTCTTCGATTGTCACGACGCGGTCGGTGGCGTCCTCGATCGCCCGCGCGATCCCGTAGCCGTGGCGGCGGCCGCCGGTCAGCGTCTTGAGCACCAGGGTGTCGAGGGTGCCGTGCAGCAGCTCGTTGGATGAATTCATACCTAGATAATCAGGGTATTAGCTTGGACGGATTTCCGACAAATTTGGTTGATTGCCGCCCGTGATGAGCCTATTCTTTCGCCAGACTCAGGGAGGTCAGCATGGAAGTCGACCGGAGAGCCTTCATCGCGAGCTTGGGCGGCGTGGCCGCCGTGAACCTCATGGACCATGAGGCCAAGGCCGAAGCGCTGGAACACTACATGGAAGACAAGCTGGACGAAATGGTCGCCGCCCAGCAGCCTGAGAAATTTCCGACGGTCGCCGAAATCGAAGCCCAGATCGAGACGCGCCCCTACCGGCGCGGCGCGGGCGACGTGTTCACCGGCCGCGGCAAGAACGTGAAGATCCTCGAGAAGATGCCGGACAAGCCGACGCTCCAGGACTTCTTCCGCCTCCGCTTCGCGCCCGCCAACCACGTGCTCCAGAGCGCCACGCGCGCGATGAAGACCGGCATGTCCGAGGAGATCATCCTGGCCTGCCTGCTGCACGACTGCGTGCTGTCGTTGATCAAGCCGGACCACGGCTGGTGGGGCGCGCAGCTGTTCGAGCCGTACATTCCGGAGAAGAGCGCGTTCGCGATTCGCTATCACCAGACGCTGCGCTTCTACGCCGACGACGATGCCGGCTACGAATATCCGGATCAGTACTATCGGATCTTCGGGCACGACTATCAGCCGCCGCAATACATCGCCGACACCTACAAGATGCTCAAGAACCACAAGTGGTACATGGAGCCGCGTCTGGTCACGGTCAACGACCTGTATGCGTTCGATCCGAACGCCAAGGTGTCGATCGAACCGTTCGAGGACATCATCGGCCGCCACTTCAAGCAGCCGAAGGAAGGGCTCGGCTACGACAACAGCTCGAGCGCGCACATGTGGCGGACCCTGGCGCGGCCGGATAACCCGCTCTAGCGCAAGGCAGATGACAAGAGCGTTCGCGGGTTTCTCCTTCGCCGTCCTGCTGGCGGCCGTGGCCGCGGGTCAGGCCGCCAGGACGGCTCAACCTCTTCCCGGGCTCGAGGCCACGGTGACCAAGGTCGACCATGCCGCGAGCGCCTCGCTGCGCGACTGCCCGCCGGGGACCAACACCGTCAACGCGGTGACGCGCCCCGGCGAGACCTTCGCGCTGGTCACGGTCGCATTCAAGGTCTCACCGGCGTTCAAGCCGTCGCCGATGAAGCGGCCGACGGTCACCGACGCCGCCGACAAGAAGTACAACACCGCCTCGACCTTCGTCGACGTCGGCAGCGTGCCCGATTATTCCTGCACTTTCCCGTTTCGGGTGCCGGAAGGCACCAAACTGAAGGCGCTGCAGCTCGAAACGGCCTCGCTCGATCTCGCCGCGCTCGACAAGTAACACTACGTACCGCCGGTCGCGTGGCCGATACATCCTTGGGAACGATCAGGGGTGTGTCGTGCTACGCGCTTACGGACTGACTGACAAGGGCCGCATCAGGCCAACCAACGAAGACTGCTTCGCGGTAGAGGAAGCACTCGGGCTCTGCGTGGTCACCGACGGCATGGGCGGCCACAACGCCGGTGAAGTCGCATCGCGCCTCGCCGTCGACGCGGTCGTCGACTACGTCGGGCGGCGGGCCGGAACCCTGTCAGACGAGCGCCGTCCGGGCGCCTGGCCGTTCGGCTTCGATCCGTCGCTGTCGCCCTGCGGCAACCTGCTGCGTACCGGCCATTCATCTTGCCGACATCCAGATTCGCGAAGCGGCCGTGGCCTCGCACGACTACGCGGGAATGGGAACGACGATCGTCGCCGCGCGGGTGACGGAGGGCCGGCTGTCGGTCGCCCATGTCGGCGACAGCCGTCTCTATCTGTTGGCGGGCGGTGTGCTCCGCCAGCTGACGCAGGACGACTCGTGGATGGTGTCGATGCTCGCGAACGATCCGACACGCCGACCCGCTGCTGCTCGAGCACCATCCCATGCGCAACGCGCTGACGAACGTGGTCGGGGCGCGGGCCCGGACCGAGGTCCACGTGACGGAACAGATGCTCGCCGGCGGCGAACTGATGCTGCTGTCGACCGACGGCGTCCATGGTGTGCTGGACGATGGCCGGATCGAACAGATGCTGGTGGAGGAGGAAGACCCGCGCGCGATGGCGCACGCCATCGTCAGCGCCGCGCTGACGCGCGGCAGCCGCGACAACTGCACCGCCGTGGTCGCCCGGTATCTGGCAGACTGAGAGTAGTGCGGACCGTCAGGTCCGCAGCGCCGCTACTCGATGTAGCTGTAGCCGCAGTTTTCGCAGGTCCAGGTGCGGCCCTGCTGATACATGTTGTGCCCGCATTCGGGGCACTCGCGGACTTCAACGCCTTCACGATCGTAGAACTTGCCGTCCGCACCTTCGGTGCGCGAGGGCTTCGAATCAGGCGACGGATCGGCCTTGGGCGCGTCCTGATCCTTGTTCTCGTCGGCCGGCTTCTTCTTGTCGGACGCCTTGTCCTGCGGCGACTGCGCGAACACCACCAGCGGCGATGCCGCGGCGACGCCAAGCAATGCGGCCACGCCCAACCCGGAACCACGAAGGAAGCTGCGGCGGTCCAGCCGCGCCTCGAGCTTCTTGAGGATCTCGTCGTTCATCACGCTCAATATAAACGGTTTAGCGGCAGGGGCCGGTAAATGTTTGTCTTTGGAGCGCCCAGGCTTGGAGGGCGAAGGCGGCTCTTCAGCCGACGAACTTGTACCCGGCGCCATGCACGGTCAGGATGTGCTCGGGTTCGTGGGGCGAACGCTCGATCTTTTGCCTGAGCTTCGCCACGAAGTTATCAATCGTCCTGGTGGTCGGCGATTCCTCGTAGCCCCACACCTGGTTGAGGATCTGCTCCCGGGTCACCACCTGGCCGGTGTGCGCGACCAGGTAGCGCAGCAGGTCGAATTCGCGCGCGGTGAAGTCGATCCGTTGCCCGGCGCGGTGCGCCTGGTGGGTCCGGAAATCGATCTCGATGTCGCCGATCCGGCAGGTCTCGAGCCCCGACGGCCGGCCGCCGGCGCGGCGCAGCACGGCGCGAACCCGCGCCAGCAGCTCGGTGATGCTGAACGGCTTGGTGACGTAGTCGTCGGCGCCGAGCTCGAGGCCGAGCACTTTTTCGGTCTCCTGCGAGCGCGCGGTCAGCATGACCACCGGGGTCGGGTTGGCGCGCGCGCGCAGCTCGCGGCACACCTCGAATCCGTTCTTGCGTGGCAGCGTGACATCCAGAATCACCAGGTCCGGCGCGGTCGAGATCGCCTTCGCGAGCCCATCCTCACCATCAGAAGCCGTGACGACCTCGTAGCCTTCGAGCTCGAGGTTGTCACGCAGACCGAGCAACATCTGGGGTTCGTCCTCGATCACCAGAATGCGTTTCGTCACCGTGAATCTCTCCTGCGTACAACGGGAAATGGAGCGTGAACGTGCTGCCGGATCCGGGCTCGCTGCGCACGCGCACGAAGCCGGCATGGCCCCGCATCACGTGATCGACGATGGCGAGCCCGAGGCCGGTGCCTTGCGGGCCAGACCCGGCGTCAGTCTGGACCCGGTAGAACTTGCGGAAGATCTTGCTCTGCAGCCGCGCCGGCACGCCGATGCCGCGATCGGCGACGCGCACCACGCCGTAGCCGTCTTCGCGGTCCACCGCGACGGTGATCTCGCGGTATTCCGGCGAGTATTTCATGGCGTTCGAAATCAGGTTCTCGATCGCCTGGACGGCCGCCTCGCCGTCGATCAGCACCGGCACCACTTCCTCGAGACTGGCGTGGACCGTGAACTGATTGTGCTGGAACTGACTCTCGAGCGAGTCGAGCACGCCGCGGGTCAGCTCGGTCAGATCGACCGGTACTTTCTTGTAGCTCCGCAGCCCCGCCTCGATCTTGGAGAAGTCGAGCAGGTTGTTGATGAGGCGGGTCAGCTTGCGCGCCTCGCTGTTGATGATGCGGTAGTACTCCTGGGCGCGGTCGGTGTTCTTGAGGCGACCAAGCTCGAGCGTTTCGGCGAACAGCTGGATCAGGGCGAGCGGGGTCTTGAGATCGTGCGAGACGCTCGACACGAAGCTCGATTTCATCTCCGCCACGCGCAGCTCGCGCGCCAGCGCGCGCGCCACGAAGAACACGCCGAGCGCCATGACGCCGGCGAGGATGGCCATCATCATCCGCTGCGGCCTGGCGCGGGCCGCGACGATCTCCGGGATCGTCTGATCGCGATAGCCGGTGCGCACCCGCCAGGTTTCGACGGTCATGCCGGTCGGGGCGGTCAGCTGGGTCAGGTCGGCTTCGTAGAACACCAGCGGGAAGGTTCGTTCGTCCACGAACCTCGCCGGCGCCGAGCCGCCGACCGGAAAGATGACGCGCTGATCGCTGTCGACCACGGTGACGTCGAGCGGCGGAAAGCCGGTCGGACCTTCGACCTTGGCGAGACGTTTGGCTACCAGCTGCGGGATGAAGGTCGGCGCGCAGGCGCTCGGCGTCGACCCGCAGCGCCACGAAGCTGGTCATCCGATCGCGCGACGGGAACGTGAACCGCAGTTGCGCGAGGAAGTAGGTCGGGCGCCCGTTGAGCTCCGCCTCGAACACCGCGATGGCGCGTTGCGCCGGCGCCATCGCCTTGAACTGATCCAGCAGCAGCGCCGATTCCGGCGGGTTGGTGACGAACCGCCGGGTGCTCGCGATCGAACGACGAGCAGATCGTCGCGGTGCTCGGTGGTCGCGTCCGACCAGACGTAGAAGCCGTCGACGAACGGCTCGGTGTCGAGCCCCTGGCTGAACGTCGTCTGGATGAAGGGCAGATCGAGCGGCTCGGTCTGGTACTGGAAGATTTTCAGGAGCACTTCGGTGCGCGGCATGCGCAGCGCGTCCTGCAGATCCTTGGTCACGGCGTCGGCGGTTTCCTGGCTCAACTGCCGCAACACCACCGCCGAGGCCCGGCCCAGATCCGACAGCGATCGAAACTGGAAATAGAACATGATCGCGACCGGAATGGCGACGGTGATCGCGAGGCCCGCCGCCAGCCGCACGCTGCGATCGCGCACGAGGCGGCCGACAACAGACGGTCCGACGCCTTTCCCGGCTGGCATGCCCGCAGGTCGGGGATCCATCGGTTCAAGCTTACTCGGATTTGGTGATTTCGGCGCCGATGCGGTCGAGAAACGGCCGGTGCGGCTCCAGCGCCGGGTGACGCGTCAGCAGCGCGTGCGCGACCTCGTAGGCCTCGAGCAGGAGATCCTCGCGCTCGTACGGCGGCGCTGCGTTGACGCCGTGCCAGAGGTCGCGTTCGGCGCCTGCCGGATCGCCGTTCGCGAAGCGCACCACCGCGAGGCGACAGGCCTGGCGGCGGTTCTGCTGCGGGTCGCGCCGCTGACCCTCTTCATACGCGACGAGGGCGTCGGCATAGCGTTCCGCAAGGAACAAGCGTGTGACCGAGGTTGTAGTAGCCGAAGACGAAGGCGGGGTTGATCGCGATCACGCGCCGGAACGCCGCCTCCGATTCGTCGAGGCGTCCCAGCTCACGGCAGCACACGCCGATATTGTTGAGAGTGGTGAAGCTATCGCGGATCGTGTGCCAGCGCTTGCCGAAAGGCGCTCAACGCCGCGGCCGGCTGGTCGAGCTCGCCGAGCGTCGCGCCAAGGTTGCTGAACGCCGCCGAAAAGGTCGGCATCAGATCGGCGGCGCGCTGAAACGCATCGCGCGCACTGCGTCATGTCGTCGTTGACGAGCTACAGCTTGCCGCTCTCGTAAGCGACGGCTTCCCACTCAGGAGTCGAGCGCCGCGGCGCGCTCGAGCGCGTCGCGGGCGCCATCGCCGTCTCGATGCTCGCGGCACGCGCTCGCCAGCGCCAGTTGAGCGACCGCGCTCGCGGGATCGAGCGCGATCGCCGCGCGGCAGAGGCGCAGGCGCTCCGCGGAGCCGTCGCCTGAGAACGCTCGCTCGAGCAGCTTCGTCACCGGCTGATCCAACACCAAGGACACAGGGGACACGAAGGTGTGGTTTTCCAAAACGTCCTTGGTGTCCTTTGTGTCCTTGGCGTTGATCAAGCCGAAGTGCTGCCAAGGCCCGCGTCCCTGAAACGCTTCAGGCGCACATCGCTCCAGCGCCGCGCGGTCCGCGGTGGCGACGATGCGGTCGCCGTCGTCAAGTCGATCGACCCACTTTTGCAGCAGGTAGGTCGACTGCGTCAACACCAGACGGGTGCCGCCGGTCTGCGCGTCGGGAAACGCCAGGTGGATGTCGTCGATGAGGATGACTCTGGGTGCGGGCGGGATCGACAGATCCTCGGAGCGCAGGAACGGCAACGCCCGAGCATCAAGAGCAAAGGGAGTGTGGCTCGAGGGAATGTTCGCCCGGGCGGCGTGGATCCGATCGCCGGGAGAGGCGCCGAGGATAAGGAGGTGCACGAGAAGGCCGGATCGGCGGGAAGGGCGGGAAGGGCGGGATCAGAACGCCTTCGCGTTCCTGCCTGGCCCGCCCTTCCTGCCTGTCCCTGCCCTTACTGCTGCGTCGTCGCCTTCGGCTGATTGGCGAGGAAGCCGTTGATCTGCTTCACCGCGTAGCTCACCTTGATGTCGAACGCCTGCTTGCCGAGCGCGACGTTTGAAGGGCGCGCGTCACCGGAGATGCCGTTGTTCTTGCGTGGCGGCGCGTTCGGGTCGGGCGTGCCGCGGCCCTGGCCGCGCGCGCCTGGCGGCGGAACGGGATCGCCTTCCGCCGTGGCGATCAGCTCCTTGCGGACCCAGCCCTTGTCGCCGCCCAGATAGAGCATCGTCGAGGTGTCGGGAATGCCGGCGTGCGAGCTGACCGGCAAGCCCTTGGCAACGAGCACCTTGTCGAAGTCGTCCTGCGCCTTCTTGTAGACCTCATCGACGAAGTAGACGTGCTTGCCCTCGGGCGCGTACTTGGCATCGAGCTTCTTCGCGACTTCGGCGAAGACGGTGGGCTGGCCGCCACCGTGATCGCCCATGATCATCACGTTCTTGAAGCCGGTGATGATGGCCTGCTCGGAGATCTCGGTCAGCATCTGGCCGAAGACCTCGTTGCTGAGGCCGATGGTGCCCGGCAGGTCGGCGCTGGCGCGGTTCGGCGAGTAGGCGAGCGTCGGCATGACGATCGCGTTGCCCAGCTTGAGCGCAATCGCCTTGGCCGTGGCGCGCGCCATCAGGGTGTGGCCGCCGTTGACGTTCTGCGGGCCGCGCTGCTCGGTGCCGCCGGTGTAGACGATCGCGGTGGTCTTGCCGGCGGCGAGCGCCGCCTTGACCTCCGGCCACGTCATCATCTCGAACTCAACGAGCGGCGCCTTCGCGCCTGTGGCCGCCTGCTTCGCGGCAGCCGGCTTGGCGGCAGGTGCCTGCGCGAACGCGGTCGCGGCAGACAGCGCGAGCACCGGAATCGACAACATCAAACGGCGCATGACTACACTCCTAATTCTTTTTGAGGTTTTCCAACTGAGCCTTCGCCTGGGCGTTGGCCGGATCGAGCTCGACTGCTTTTTCGAGCGCGGCGATCGCGCCGGCCTTGTCGCCTTTGCCGTTCTTCAACTGCGCCATCGCCACATAGGTGCGCGCCGACTTCGGGTAGTACTCCAGGTTCGCCTGCAGGTAGGCGATGGCGTCGTCGGTCTTGTTGGCCGTCTGCGCGCGCTGCGCCACCGCCAGCAGGCCGCCCTCGCTGAAGTCGTAGCTCTGGCCGCCGTAGAACTTCTCGCGCAGTTCCTTGAACTTGGTGAGGCCCGCGGCCGAGCCGCCCGTCGCGGACGCGTCGGCGACGACGTCGGCAATCTGCTTCGGAATCGGGACACCGCGATGGCAGGTCGCGCAGCCGACGCGGGTGGTGGCATCCGCGGCCTTGCCGACCGCCTCGGGCAGCTTGGTGTTGACCTCGCGGGCGAGGAGCATCATGCCGCGGGCTGCTTTTTTCGGCGCTTTCTCGTCAGACGCGAAGTCGTTGCGGCCGCCGCGCCCTTCCTGCACGTGGCAGTAGTTGCAGGCGACGCCGAGCGACTGGGTGAACGCCTGCATGGTCGCGATCACCTGGGGACGGGGCGTGTCCTTCGGAATGATCTGCAGGTTGGTCATCGGCGGCGGCGGTGGCGGCTGCCCGCCGCCCGCGGGCGCCTGCGCGGCGCCGATGGCGCCCGACAGCACCACGATTCCCGCGGCCAATCCAGAGAAGCGGATCATGCGCGTACCTCTTTGCCGACGAGTTGACGGACGAACGAGAGCCAGTGCCGGTACTGCGGCAGCTGTCCACGAACGGCCTGGTTGAACGTGTCCTGGATACGACGGGTGATCGGTCCGGGTTTACCGCCGCTGATCGTGCGGCCGTCGACCTCGCGGATCGCGGTGACCTCCACCGCGGTCCCGGTGAAGAACAACTCATCGGCGGCGAGCACGTCCTCGACTGAAATCGGCGCGACCGTCGCCTCGATGCCGAGGTCCCTGGCGATCTCCAGGACGGAGGCGCGCGTGACGCCCATCAGAATGCTGGCATCCTTGTCGTTGGTGACGATGCCGCCCTGTTTCACGACGAAGAGGTTCTCGCCGGAGCCTTCGGCCACCAGCCCCTGCGAGTTGAGCAGCAGCGCCTCGTCGAAGCCGCGCCGCTGCGCGTCGTTCACGGCGCGGGCCGAGTTGATGTACTGACCGCACGCCTTGGCCCACGCCGGGATCGCGCTGTTGTCGAACTTGCGGATCGGCGACACCGTGACGCGGACGCCGGCGTCGGCGTTCGCGAGGTACTTGCCGGTCGGCACCGCGGCAATCGCCACGGTGACCGGGCACTCCGCGGTCCAGACGCTGAGCGTGCCGGCGTCGAAGAAGGCGACCGGGCGGAGGTACGAGGCTTCCAGCTTGTTGGCGCGGACGACCTCGAGGCTCGCCTCGGCGATCGCGTCCTGCGGATATGGAATCGTCAAGTCGTAGAGCTCGGCGGACTTGTAGAAGCGCTCCAGGTGCGCGTCCAGCCTGAAGATGGCGGGGCCGTCCGCGGTCGGGTACGACTTCATCCCCTCGAAGACGCCGGTGCCGTACTGCAGCCCGTGCGCCAGCACGTGCACTTTGGCGTCGCCCCAGGGGACGAGTTTTCCGTTGAACCAGATTGTTTCAGTTGGCGTAAAGCCCATAACGCTCTCCAGGAGTGCAGTCTGCAGTCGGCCGTCGCAGTCTGAGACAGACGACTGATCCTTGAATATATATCGAGACGGGGATGCCGGGCCGATATCTCCACTGACGTGTCCGAATTCCGCATCGAGAAGCGCCGCGCCGAGGCCGACCTCACGCTGGCAACGGGAACAACCGTTCGCGGCTGTTTCTTCCTGTCCGGCTCGAGCGCCAGCCGTTCGGGGCCCGAGCGGGTCGCGGATCTGCTGAACGCGGAAACCGGCTTTTTCCCGTTTGAACTGCACATCGGGGACGCGGCGCAGACAGTTCTTTACAATCGGACGCAGCTGCTGCTGGTGACGCTGCTCGAAGAGCCGGTCGAATCGAAGCTGGAAACCGACTACAACATCGCCAAGGAGCGCGCGGTCCGCATCCTGCTGTCCAACGGCCGCGCCGTGGAGGGCCAGGTCCGTGTCTATCGTCCGAGCGGCCGCGATCGCCTCAGCGACTACGCGCGCGCGCCGGAGGCGTTCCGGTACGTCGAGACGGCGGATGGGACGGTCATAGTCAACTCCGACCATATCGTGGAATTCCGGGAGACGACCCAGGCATGAGCGCACAGATTGACAAGCTTTTCCGGCTGATGTGCGAGGCGGGCGCCTCGGATCTCCACTTGATGGTCGGCACGCCGCCGCTGGTCCGCAAGGACGGCGGGATGAAGCCGCTCGATCCCGCCGCGCCGGTGCTCGATGGTGAGCTGATCGTGCGCCTGCTCGACCCGATCATCCCCGAGAAGAACCGGCTCGAGTTCGCCGAGAAGCACGACACCGACTTTGCCTACGAGGTCCCGGGGCTGGCGCGCTTCCGCGCCAACATCTTCATGGATCGCAAGGGCAAGGGCGCCGTGTTCCGCGTCATCCCGAGCAAGATCCTCACCGCGGAACAGCTCGGCCTGTCCGACGCGATCCTGAAGCTGTGCAAGCTGCACAAGGGGCTGGTGCTGGTCACCGGGCCGACCGGCTCGGGCAAGTCGACCACGCTCTGCGCGATGATCGATCACGTCAACAGCACGCGCAACGATCACATCATCACCATCGAGGATCCGATTGAGTTCGTGCACGAGAACAAGCTGTGCGCGATCAACCAGCGCGAAGTCCACAACCACACCGACTCGTTCAAGGCGGCGCTGCGCGCCGCGCTGCGCGAGGATCCCGACATCATCCTGGTCGGCGAGCTGCGCGATCTCGAGACGGTGGCGATCGCCATCGAGACGGCGGAAACCGGTCACCTCGTGTTCGGCACGCTGCACACCTCCACCGCGGCGTCGACCGTCGATCGGGTCATCGATCAATTTCCGGCCGATCGTCAGGCGCAGATCCGGGTGATGCTGTCCGAGTCGCTGAAAGGCGTGATCTCCCAGACGTTGTGCAAGAAGATCGGCGGCGGCCGGGTGGCGGCGCTCGAGGTGCTGATTGTCACCTCGGCGATCAGCAACCTCATTCGCGAGGCGAAAACCTTCCAGATTCAGTCGATGATGCAGGTCGGGAAAGCGATCGGCATGGTCACGCTGAACGACGCGCTCATGGATCTGGTCACCAAGAAGCTGATCACGCCGGAAGAGGGCTATTCCAAGGCGATCGACAAAGCCGGCATGGACATGGTGATGAAGCGCGGCGGGATTGATACGGCCAAACTGGCGGCCGCCGGGGCTCAGCAGGGGGGACCTCCGCCGGCGGCTCCCGCCGGAACGCCGGGCGCCCCGGTCCGCCCGGCCCCGGCCGGCACCACGCGCACCTGATCCGCCTCGCCGGTTGCGCGGTTCGAGAACACCGTGCTATATTCGTCAGGTTCTGTTGGGGCTAGGAGCACCCTATCTAGCCCCGCCGCATTCTTTCGTTGACCGGGTCCTCGCGGATCGGCAGACGAAAGGCGTCCCCGGACAGCAAGACGGGCGGGGGCAGACCATCCGTCGCGACCAACTAACTTGTTAGGGTCATAGGGTTTTCAGGCGCCAAGCCGCAAGGCTTCTAGGCCTGAAGCGACATTCCGCCGCGCTGTTGCGCGGTGCTTTGTGATTTGCATTTATGCCGACAATCAGTCAGCTCGTCCGCGCCGGGCGCAAGAAGATCGTCAGCAAGACGAAAAGCCCCGCGCTGCAGAACAGCCCGCAGAAGCGCGGCGTCTGCGTCCGCGTCTTCACCCAGACCCCGAAGAAGCCGAACTCGGCGCTGCGCAAGGTCGCGCGCGTCCGGCTGACCAACGGCATCGAGGTGACGACCTACATTCCGGGCGTCGGCCACAACCTCCAGGAGCACTCGCTGGTGCTCATCCGCGGCGGCCGCGTCAAGGATCTGCCGGGCGTGCGCTATCACGTCGTGCGCGGGACGCTCGACGCGGTGGGCGTGCAGGGGCGGATGCAGGGTCGTTCGAAGTACGGGGCCAAGCGGCCCAAGAAGG
>CAWCFI010000012.1:0-85330 GCA_963794705.1 uncultured Acidobacteriota bacterium | reverse complement strand
GCCATCAGCAGCCAGCGCGCGAGTCGTTGTTCGAGGGAGTGGACCGCGTTGCAGGCCGTCGACTGCATGATGAAGCCGACGAGCGCCTGCGCGTAGGCCGTCATCAGTTCGTAAAACGAACCGCGCCGATCCATCTCGCTCAGGAATGCGTCCGCGCTCATCCGATAGCAGGTGTCCGCCGCGCCCTGGACCATCGTCGCGGATTGCGGCGCAATTCGCTGCGTCAGCGCCAGGGAGCCTGCAGCTCCTTCACGACCGATGGTTGCAACCTCCACCATCCGGCCATCTTCGAGCACCGTCACAACCGAACAGAATCCGCCACCGGGAAAATACACATGTTCGGTGGGTTCACCGGGTTTGTGCAGGAAGTGCTTGAGTGTGAGGGGGATGACGTCAAGTGCAGGGGCGATTCTCTGGTAGTCGTCCGGAGAAACACTCGCAAGTAAACGGTTCAGGTTATCGTTCGGCCGCGCTCGGTTGGTCGGGCGTGTGCGTCGTTTGTCGCTCACAACAGCCCCCTGGGCCGTCTTCGGACGGCGCCGTTAAAGGCTGTCGCGGACCCAGCACTGCCCGATGTTCAAGGGCGAGGAAGGCTAGACCTGTAAAGAATTGTCAAGGCTACCACATGTGTCAGAGATCTAACCGACAACACACTCAGTGACTCAATAAGTTGGGTCGTTCTGAAGGCATGCTTCAGCGGCCTTCGGGTCTTTGAAGGCCCCATTCATCGAGGCGCGGCATGGCTAATAGTCGCGACGATCGCTCCACAACACCCGCACACTCCCGCTCGAAACTCAGCGTCCTTGTCGTCGACGACTTCCCGGATGGACTCGAACTCGTGACTGAGTATCTCAAGTTCCGTGGATTCGTAACGCTCGCTGCGCGGGGCGGCGAGCAGGCCATCAATCTTGCGCGGGCGATTAGACCGAATATTGTGCTGATGGATCTGACGATGCCGGGAATCGATGGCTACCACGCGACCAAGATCCTCAAGGGCGATCCAGCCACTGCAGACATCTGTGTCATCGCGATGACCGCGCGGGCTCTTCAGTTCGAACAGGACTCCGCGCTCGCCGCCGGCTGCGATGGCGTCATCGTCAAGCCGTTCGATCTGCTGACGCTGGCGAACGCCCTGCCGCATGTATTGGACGACTGTCAGAAGGCACTGCATGTCCCCGGACTCGCGTTACCATGGGCACCGCAACAAATGAAAACACGCCGAACCGGCGGGAGACATGCCGAATGATCGACGTGGACGATCCAATTCGAATCGAGTGAACGTTGGCCGGGATCGCGCTGAACACCTGGCAGAACGACTGGGCCAAGCTGCGGATCAGATCGAGCAGTGATCGCGAATTGAGGAGGGCATCCGCAACCGCTGAACGGATTTCGCATCGGCTGGCAGCGTGTATGCAGGCGCCACTGCCGATCAGGATGTGTTCATGTCGTTTGAGTTGCACGGACCGAAACACATCGAAGACGAGCTCATGAAGATTGTGCGAAAGCAGCTTCGGACCACAGTAAAGGCACTCACCACAGGGGCGGACAGCGAGTTTCGAAGCGCCGTCCATGAATCACGCAAGAGCGTCAAGAAGGTGCGAGCGGTCACGGCATTGTTGACGGAGGCGGGTGCGAAGCTGCCGCGCCGGGATCGCAAGCGCCTGCAGGAGGCGGGCAGGGTGCTGTCGGGTGTCCGCGACAGTGCCGCGATTATCGGTACCTTCGATCGCGTTCGGCGCCGCTACCCCAAGCCATTACCCGCGCACAGCTACGGTGCGCTTCGACAGGGCCTGATTGCAGCCCGCGATGGACGCGAAGCGCGTGCGCGGCGCGACGGCCTCGTCGCGGACGCGGCCGAGCGCCTCAGGAAGACGCGTCAGTCAGCAAAACAGTGGACGTCCCCTTCAATCACGCCGTCCGAGATGATGGCGATCGTCGTCGCTTCATATCGTCGGAGTCGCCGCGCAATGAAACGGGCGCAGGCCACTGGACGGTCGGCGACGCTTCACCTCTGGCGCAAGGAGCTCAAGACTCTCTGGTATCAGCTGCGTCTGGCGAGGCCGCTGATGACCGGCGTCGCTCCGCTGATCGCCGAACTCGATCGCTTAGAAACAGAACTGGGTGACGACCACAATCTTGTCGTGCTTGAAGCGACGCTGAGAGGCTGCCGCGATCTGCGATCGATGCGGATTGAAATCCGCCAGATCGATCGGCTCGCGGCGCGCATGCGTCAGTCAATGAGACGGCGCGCATTCGTGATCGGCCGCCGGCTCCATACCCGCAAACCAAAGGCGTTCGCACGGTGGCTTCGCGCGGCACAAGAAGGCGCGCGTCCTCAGCGGACCGCAGCGTGAGTGTCCCATGCGCGATCTCCACAGACTGAAGACATTCGCCGGAGAGGATGTATTCCATGCCGTCGTGGAATCGCCTCGTGGGTCGGTCGTGAAGCTGAAGTATTCGCCGGAACTCGGGGCGATGTCGATCTCCCGCCCGCTGGTGCTCGGGGTCACCTACCCGTGCGACTGGGGGTTTATACCGTCCACGGAGGGTCCGGACGGCGACCCGGTCGATGTGGCAATCTGGTGGGACGTAACAACCTATCCGGGCGTGGTGATCCCCTGCCGGGCGCTCGCCGTCGTACGCGTGGAACAAAATCGGGCGGAGGGCGCCGATCGCATTCGCAACGATCGAGTCCTGGCCGTGCCAATCGCCGCGCGACGAGAGGTGACTCTGACCGGGCGCGTCCGTCAGGAGATCGAGCAATTCTTCCTGACAGCGACGGTTCTCGAACACAAAGAGCCGCGCATCCTCGGCTGGGATGATGGCGAGGCAGCAGTCGAGCTGATACGGTCGTCGGCGCGGAGGTCCCCATGACGCGAGGCGGGACCACACCGCTCAGCCGATAACGAACGCTGGTCACTTGCGCGCCAGTGTCTGCTTGATCGTCTGCTTGACGACGTCGACCGCGTCTTGGTCTCCTTTGAGCAGCGATGTCGCGAACGACGCCGCCTGCGTCCAGGTGATACTCGGCGGGATCGGTGGCACGTTGGGATCGACCACTGCCTCGAACACGGCAGGGCGATCCGCATGGAGCACGCGGTCCCAGGCTGAGGCGAGATCGCCCGGGCGATCGACGCGAATGCCGATCAGGCCCAGCGACTCCGCGTAGCGCGCGTAGGGAAAATCTGGCAGCGGCTGCGAGGCTTCGAGCTTTGGGTCGCCGGAGAGCGTTCGCTGCTCCCACGTCACCATATTCAAATCGTGGTTGTTCAGAACCAGCACGACCAAGCGCGGATCCGTCCACTCGCGCCAGTATTTGGCAATGGTGATCAGGCCATTGATACCGTTCATCTGCATCGCGCCGTCACCGGCGAGCGCCACCACCACGCGATCAGGGAAACAGAACTTGGCGGCAAGCGCGTACGGCACCGCCGACCCCATAGTCGCGAGGCCGCCTGATAGCGAACCCATCATCCCCGGCCGGAAGCGAAGATCGCGCGCATACCAAATCGCCGCGGTGCCGGCGTCGGCGGTGATGATCGCCTGATCTGGTAGCCGCGGTGAGAGTTCCCAGAAGACCCGTTGCGGATTGACGGGGTACGCGTCGGTCGTCGCTCGCGCCTCCAGTGTGTCCCACCACTGGGCTGTGGCGGTTTCGACGTGCGCGCGCCACGCGCGATCTTCCTTACGCTGGAGAAGAGGCATAAGCGCCCGCAGCGTGGCCGCACTGTCGCCGGTCAGATTCACCTCCATCGGGTAGCGCAGGCTGAGCCCGCGACCGTCGATATCGATCTGAACACCACGCGCCTGGCCCTCCGCCGGGAGAAACTCCGAATACGGAAAACTTGTGCCGATCATCAAGAGCGTGTCGCATTCGTTCATCAATACTGAACTGGCCTTCGTGCCGAGCAAACCGATGGACCCGGTCACGAAAGGCAGATCATCGGGCAGTACGGCCTTGCCGAGTAGAGCCTTGGCGACGCCTGCCCCGAGCAGGTCAGCCACTTCGATGACTTCGTCGGCAGCTCCCATCGCGCCAGCACCGACGAGAATGGCCACCTTCTTGCCCTCGTTGAGCACGCCGGCGGCGCGTCGTAGGTCGTCTTCCTCAGGTACCACAATCGACCGTCCCATGCCGACGCCGGAATGCACGGTGTTGTGCTCGCGCGCCGGTTCGGGGACTGCGTCCGCCTCTTGCAGGTCGTGGGGTACGATGACGCAGGTCACCGTACGCTCGGACCGCGCGATGCGGACCGCACGATCAATGAGGTGGCGCACCTGCTCGGGAGCCATAGCCGTTTGGACATACTCATGCGCAACGTCCTTGAACAGCGCGTGCAGGTCCACCTCCTGCTGGTAGCTTCCACCGATTGCCGCACGGCTCGTCTGGCCGACGATCGCGACCACCGGTTGATGATCAAGCTTCGCATCGTAGAGACCATTGAGCAGATGAATCGCTCCCGGGCCCGATGTCGCGAGACAGACGCCGACCTCGCCGGTGAATTTCGCGTGTGCACACGCCATCAACGCGGCCAGTTCTTCGTGCCGCGTCTGGATAAAACGCATCCGCTCGCCGGCACGCCCGATCGCGCCCATGATCCCGTTGATCCCGTCTCCGGGGTAACCATAGATACGTCTGATGCCCCAGTCATGGAGGCGCCCGATGATGAAGTCGCTGACCGTCGTCGCCATTTGGCTCTCCTACTGTGGACGCTGAAAGACTCCAACAACCTCTCCGCGCGCCACGACGTGCCCATTCATCGCTCCGAGGAGCGCTTCGCGTTCTGCTCCCGGCGGGATCACCAACGTTGTATCGAGCGCGAAGAGCTCGAAATGGTAGTGGTGGGGCGGGTCACCTGCTGGGGGGCGCGGACCCATGTAGCCAATCTGTCCGCGCGAGTTTCGTCCCTGCATCGCGCCCTTCGGTTCCGACAACACGCGACTGTTCATCGGAAGCGCGAATGCACAGAGTGCACCATCTCAGTAACCGATCGCGTTCGCCTCATCGCCGAGCTTTCGCCCGTTGCGCCAGGTATTGGCGCATAGTGGGTGCGCAAATGCCGACGGTCCGTCGGCAGCCGTAAAGACGATGTCATCGGCGAACTCGCCCTTTTCGGGATCGAGCTGTGCCAGATGGCGAATCCGCTTGGCGATCTCGTGATCAGCGCAGGCAGTGTCGCCGCTCACACCCAAGCCTCCGACGCGCGTCTTGCCTTTGTACAGCGGTACGCCGCCGCCGAAGGCGATCGAGCCCCCGCAGATCTTCCCGATGGTAGCCATCGTGTCGCTCGCCGCCACCAAGCACTCAGCGCGAAATGGGTTCGGCTCGGCGACACCCCACAGGGAGTGACCGGGCTGAGTCAGCGTGTAGAGGCGTGCCGTCGAGAGTGGATTCCCATCGGTGCTGTAGGCATTCGCGGTATAAGCCTTCGCTTTCGAGATTGCCTGGCTGCCGGGCCACGCGCTCGCCGGGTCGTCTGTCGCCACCGAGGTGGCGCAAATCTCCCCTTGGCGGTTCACGATGGTCGCCCATTCCATCTGTCCGGAGAACAGACCGCCCGCCTCGCCTTCGACTCCTGGCGCCGCTCGCAGCCACTTCTTGAGATCGTCGGCTGATGGCAGATCTCTGCAGCGAGCAGCGGCTGCTCCGGCCTGCGGCGGGCGGTTCACGTCGGACGCGGCGCCTTGTTGGGTTTCGGACGGGCTACGCGATCGCGAACAGGCTGCTGCGGCGAGAGCCGCGACGATGACGAGAGCGGGCGCAACACGCGATCGAAACATGTTCGTATCCCTTTTATTCGCTCGACGGTGGGTTCGGCTCGTTTCGGGTCCTGAGCGACTTGATGTAGGTGACGAGCTTCCAGATCTGATCTGGCGTCAGTTGCGGTTGCCACGAGGGCATTCCGTGCGCCCGTCCTTCGGCGATCGAGCTGAACAACTGCGCCTCGCGGTTGCCGTATAGCCAATCGACGTCCCGCAGGCTCGGACCCATCCCTCCGCCGGCGCGCCCGCCATGGCAACCGGAGCAGTTGAACCGCACGAACAGCTGCCGGCCTTCGGTCGCGGCGGTCCGGTCCTGCGAGTACGGATTGGCCGGACCCGCCGCTCCGCTGGCCGCGCCGGCGGGATCGCCACTCGCGCCTGGTACCGGGCCGACCGCGGTGATCATCGGAGGCGGCGCGGCACTGGTACCCCCGGCTCGGCGGCGTGCGTCCACATGCGGTCGTCCAGCCGACAATCGCGGGCATGGCGATCCACACCAACCCTCGGGTCATAGCAGCGGCACTCCGAAGGACGTCAGGATTCGCCGAATCTCCACTGCGCGGCGCTGAATGATCCGGTCCAGTGCGACGCGTAGCGCCCCGTCTTCACGGCGAACGCCCATCGCGATGTCGAAGGTCAGCGCCACCGCTGGACCGTCGCGGCTGACACTGACCGGCACCACGTCAAGCGCGATCGGCTGGCGCTGCGCGTAGTAGCCGGCCAGTGGACCCCACACCACGGCGATGTCGACCCGCCGGTCGGCGACAGCGTCCACAATGTCTCGTTGCGGATCGGGCAAGGAGTAATCGCCGTATACGGTATAGCCCCGCACGTTGTCGATCAGGTGCCTCGCGGCGAGCGCTTGCGCCGCGGGTGGATTGTTGTAGTCGTCGCCGGTGATCTGAATCCCGATGGTCAGCGTTCTCAGCCGCGCATCATCGAACGAGTGCACGCGCAAGCGGCGATCGCGGCGCGACACGAACGCGTAGGCGGAGCGGTAGTACGGCCGGGTCGGCTGCAGTAGTTGGTACTGCACCGGCACGCCCATCATCAGGTCGCAGCGATCGGCCGTCACCGTGTTCCTCACGAACCCTCGCCGCTGCGGTGACCAGAAATATTCAGGGGCCGCCCCAGATCGCGGGCAACCAGCTCGGCGATCTTGTTCTCGAACCCCTGTCGCCTGGCGTTGGAAAACGGCATGTTGTTCGGATCAGAACAGACCCGCAACGGCGGTGCCCCCTGCAGTGCGCGTCAGCAACGGGCCGGCGAACAGCATCGCGACGCGAGCGCCCTACAGACCGAAGACATACACCGTATCTCCGGCGGCTGTGTACTTCTTGATGTCTTTCATCGCGCCGACGACGCCGAGCGCCGCATACGGATCGTCCGCCGAGACGTCCGGAAATGCGACCGCGCCCATCCAGCCGCCGATGCCCGAGTAGACCGCGACATATTGCTTGCCGTCCGGGCCGAGATAGGTGATCGGGTTGCCGACGATGCCAGAGGCGACGTGGAACTTCCAAAGCTCGGTGCCGGTCCTCGCATCGATGCGCCTTGAACCAGCCGTCCATCGTCCCGTAAAACACGACGTCGCCGCCGGTCGCGAGCACGCCGCTGTAGATCGGGAACTTCGGATCCTGGACGCCCCATGCCTTGCGGTTGTGCGCGACGTCCCACGCGACCAGTTCACCCTGATAGCCGCCGGGCCCGGGATACATTTTCACGTCGGCGCCGAGGTACGGTGTCCCGGCGATGTAGTTTGCCTCGATGCCTTCGTAGTCCATGCAGGTGTTGTGGGCGGGGATGTAGAGCAGGCCGGTGCGCGGCGAGAAGGCCGACGGAATCACATCCTTGGCGCCGGTGGAGGAAGGACAAATCCCCTGGGTCACGGTGCCGAAGTGGGTCTGCTTGGCTGGATCCTCGTTCGGCTTGCCGGTCTTCAGGTCGTAGCTGCTCGCCCAGTTCACCGGCTGAAATGTTTCAGCGGACAGCAGCTCGCCGGTTTCGCGATCGAGGACGTAGACGAAACCGGTGCGGCCCGGATGCACGATCAGCTTGCGCGAGCGTCCTCCGTAGTCCATGTCGAGAAGGACGTTCTCCATGATCTCGTCGTAGTCCCAGGAATCGTGGGCAGTCACCTGATAGGCCCAGCGCGCCTCGCCGGTGTCGGCGTCGCGCGCGATAATCGAGCGACGACCACTTGTTGTCGCCGGGCCGCAGGTCGGCGTTCCAGACGCCCGGATTGCCGGTGCCGTAGAAGAACAGATTGGTCTCGGGGTCGTACGACATCCACCCCCAGACGGTCGACCCGCCGAGCTTCCATTGCTCCGCCGGCCATGAGCGTCGCGCCCAGATCCTTACCCTGGTCCTTGGGGTAGAAGGCGTGAAATCCGGGCCGATTTTGACGTCCGTGTCCGGGCCCGTGTTGAACGCGCGCCATAGCTCCTTGCCGGTCTTGACGTCGAGCGCGGCAACGTAGCCGCGCACGCCGAGCTCGCCGCCGGAGTTGCCGACCAGCACATGGTCCTTGACGACGATCGGCGCCGCGGTGAACGTCTCGCCGCGGTTGATCTCGCCGACCTTGGTGCGCCACGCTCTCCTTGCCGGTTGTCGATGTCGACCGCCACGACGGTCGCGTCGAGCAGGCTGTAGATGATCTTGCCGTCCGCGTAGCGTCGCGCCGCGGTTGACGAGATCGCAACAGGCGATGCCCACCGCGCGCTGATCGGGATGCGGCTCGTAAATCCATTTCACCGCGCCGCCTGGCTTCGTCAGGTCGACGGCGATCAGGTTGTTGGGAAACGGCGTGACCACGTACATGGTGTCGCCGAAGACGAGCGGCTGGCCTTCGTGCCCATGCGGAATCCCGGTCGAGAACGTTGTCACCACATGGAGGTTCATCACGTTGGTGGTCCTGATGGTGTCGAGCGTGCTGTAACGAAGGCTGCCATAGTCGCCGGCGGGCATCCGCCACTCGCCGCGCGACACCTCGGCTACCAGCCGGATCGTCGGCGGCGCGCCGGGCACGCTGCCGCGTGGCGCCGGCGGACCACCGTTGCCTGTCCTGGCCGCGTCGGCATCCGACAGCCAGCAGAGTCGCGAAGTAACAGGATGGCGAGCGCGCTTCGTCTGAGGGTCATTTTCAGTGGGTGGAATTCAGAGGCCACGCCGGTTGATAGCGTGTCCGCCGGTCAGACTCGCGTAGCCATGCAGCGAACAGCACCAGACCAGCCCCAACAAAGATCAGGCTCGCGGGGATCCACATCAGCAGGCCGCCGAGCTGTTGATCCTCGAGCGGCGTCAAGCCCGACGGATGGACGACGAGATAAGGCGCATACCAGCGCGCGGCGAGACGGTCATCAGTGCGCCGAGCATACCGCCGTGGACCGCGGTCGCAAAAACGAAGACAACGGCCGCACCATAGCCGCGGCGGCGATGCCGGCCATGGGCGATGCCCCACCAGAACAACGCGGCGGAGCCGAAGAAGCACAGGTGCTGGACGGCGTGGATGCCTTCGGGCTCCAGGGCGTAATCGTAGAGCGCGGGGATGTGCCACACCCACAGCGCGACGGCATGAAGTAGGAACGCCGAGGCGGGCGCGGTCAGGGCGGTCCACAGTGAGGTGATGGACGGTCGACGCACGGACGGAGCGCCGGCCGCCTGATGGCCAGCCGGTATGGCCCACAGCACCGCGATCAGCGGTGCGCTGACGGCGATCAGCGGAGCGGCCACGACCATCAGCAACTCGTGCTGCAGCATGTGCGCCACCAGCCACGTGTCGCTCAGCTCATCGAGCGCCGGCGATAACGCGACGAGCATCACGATCCACCCGCACGCAAAAGCCGCCGCCTCGCGCGGCCGGATCCCGTGCCCATAACCGGCGCTTCGCCAGAGTCGGGCCAACCCGATGCCATAAATCAGCAGAAGGCCGACCAGGCTAGCGGCAAGCATCGAGCACCCACCACGGAATGACTCCGGCGGCAATCGTCAGCGCGAACAGGGCACACGAGGCCAGACCCAAAATCGCCATGAATCGTGCGCGCTGGTACGAATGGCCGCCGTCAGTCGGGGTCGCGTCAGTCGTGCGTTGCAGCGCGATGAACGACAAGACGGCTCCGCCCGCCACAATCGCGAGCGCGACAGGAGCCATCGCATGCAATACCGTCGTGCGCCGGCTCGAGCAGGTCCACTGCACCAGGGCATAGCTGGCGGTCAGGTCCAGCGCCCAGGCGATGGGACCGGCGAGGATTCCGGTCCACAACGGCAGCGGCGAGAGCCATTTACGTCAGGCGCGGTGCCCAATAGATCACTCCGTAGATGGGTAGCCACGCCAGAACCACGAAATACCAGTAGGCCGAGTTCTCCTCGACGTCGATGAACCGCTTTTCCTCGATCGGACCGATGAACATCAGCACGGCCAACACCGCCGTATCGAGGAAGTCGGTGACGATGTGGGTCGTGTGCAGGCCGAGGAGCAGCCAGACGATCGAGCCGTACGCGTCGTGGTCCCACCACACGTTGAGATGGCCGAATTCGTAGGCGCGCAGCGTGTTGAACGCCACACCGAACGCCAGGCAGACCACCATCCAGATCCGGACGCCGCGCAGGTCGATCCGTTCCCCGGCACGCTTGGCAAGCTCGTTAGGGATACCGCTTGCCAGCATCACGACCGTATTGACGGTGCCCCACAGTAGATCGGGCGGGGCGACGCCTCCTGGTGGCCATGCCGGCGCCCGAGCCCTGAGAAAGAAGTACGAGGCGATCGCGAGCACGAAGACGGTGCTTTCGATCAACACCATCCCCATCGTGCCCCACCACATCAGGCTGCGTGATCCGAACGCTCCAGGCGGCAGTCCACCGACATCGAGCGTCCGCAATCCGCTCATATCGCTCCTCCAGTTGCAGGTGCTTCGTCGGCGCGGGGCAGCGTGCGGTGTCGGATCGGCCACGGTTGAGTGCCGCCCTCGTCAGGGCTCTTGGGCCAGAACCAGCCGATCATCGCTAGTAGCACCGGCAACGACCCGTAGACCACGCCCCACGGCGTGAAGATTGACCAGACGAACATCGCCGTCGTCGCGATCGCGGTCAGCAGAGGCCAGATCGACGGTTGGGGGAATTCGAGGCGGTGATCGGGTTCGGCATCCAGGACATGCGTCACCAGAACGTCCCGGACGTCGGCGCGCAGGCCGATCACGACCGGCTGGTCCCGCGGGTTGTCCCAGACCGGCTCGCGACCAGCGACGGTCGGCGGCTGCAGGAAATTGCTGTTGGGCGGCGGGGAACTGGTCGACCACTCGAGCGTGCCCGCGCCCCACGGGTTGTCGGTGGCGGGGACGCCGGCTCTCAGCGCGCTCAGCGCGTCGACAATGAAGAGAACGACGCCGCAGGCCATCAGCAGCGCGCCGATGCTCGCGGTCAGGTTCAGCGTCCCCCAGCCCATGACTGTCGCGTAGGTGTAGATACGCCGCGGCATGCCGTGGAGTCCCAGCACGTGCATCGGAAAAAACGTCAGGTTGAAACCGATGAAGAAGAGACCGAACACGCACTGACCGAGCCGCTCGCTCAGCATCCGACCGGTAATCTTCGGAAACCAATAGTAGTAGGCGCCGAACAGCGGAAAGATCGCGCCGCCGATCAGGACATAGTGCAGATGCGCCACCACGAAGAATGTGTCGTGGACCTGCGTGTTGATCGGGACGGCGGCCAGCATGACGCCGGTGAGGCCGCCGCATACGAAGATCGCGAAAAAACCCAACACCCAGAGCATCGGCGTCCTGAGCAGGATCCGTCCGGACCACATCGTGGCGATCCAGCAGAAGATCTGGATGCCGGTGGGGATCGCGATCATGATGCTGGCGGCAGTGAAGAAACTTTCGCCGAGTTGCGGCAGCCCGGTCGCGAACATGTGATGGACCCACAGCCCGAATCCCATGAAAGCGGTCGACACGAGCGACAGGACGACGGCGAGATAGCCGAACATTGGACGGCGGCAGAACGCGGCGATGATCGTCGACACCAGGCCAGCGCCAGGGATGAAGATGATGTAGACCTCGGGGTGACCAAAGAACCAGAACAAGTGCTGCCAGAGCAGTGCGTCGCCGGCGTGCTCGACGTCGAAAAAGTGGGTGTTGACCAGTCGATCGAGAATCAGCGCAGTGCTGGCGAGCATCACCGCCGGCATGGCAAATAGCACCATGAACGAGGTCACTACTTGCGCCCAGACGAAAATCGGCATCCGGTTCAGGGTCATGCCAGGCGCGCGCAGCTTGAAGGCAGTCGTGATCAGCGACACCGCAGTCGCCAGCGACGCCACTTCGGTGAACGTAATCAACTGCGCCCAGACGTCGGCCCTCTTGCTGGGGGAGTAGAGCGCCTCGGCAAGGGGTGGGTAGGAGAACCACCCGACGTCGGGACCCGCGTTGAGCGCGAAGGAGACAAACAGGAACACTCCGCCGAACAGGTACATCCAGTAGCTGAAGGCGATGAGCCGCGGAAAGGCGATGCTGCGGGCGCCAACCATCAACGGCACGAAATAAATTCCGAGGGCCTGCATCACCGGCACCGCGAACAGGAACATCATCGTCGTGCCGTGGGTCGTGAAGATTTGGTTGTACAGGTCGGGTCCGATGAGCGTGTTGTCCGGTCGCGACAGCTGGAGCCGCATCAACCCAGCGAGCGTGCCGCCGATCAGGAAGTAGGTGAAGGCGGTCACGAGGTAGCGCCGCCCAATCGACTTGTGATCGACGTGCGAACACCAGCCCCAAAGTCCTCTCGGCTCAGCCCAGGTCGCCTCCAACATCGCGAGATCCTCGGTCGCGTGCGGCAACTCGCGGCGCGGCGTCATTGCAACGTTTCCAGATAGACGAGCAAGGCCTGCAGCTCGTCGACAGGCAAAGGATTGGGCGGCATCTGGTTGCCGGGCTTACTGACTTGTGAATCGCGCACCCACGCCAGCAGGTGGTCCGGCGTGTTGGGTAGTGTGCCGGCGCCGACCGTAGTTCGGGTCGCGAGATGCGTCAGGTCCGGCGCGAGCTGGCCGTGGGCAGCGGTGCCCTGGATGGTGTGGCACCCGGCACAACGGCTCGACATGAAGACCTCACGGCCGTGCCGGGCAGCTGCGCTTTGCGGCGCGGCCGCCGGCTGCCGCATGGCATCCAGCCAGCGTTCGAAGTTCTCTCCCGGCTCGGCGACGACATCGAATGCCATGTGCGCGTGTTGTAAACCGCAGAACTCCGCGCACTGGCCGCGGAAGAGCCCGGGCCGATCGACCTGCATCCAGATGGCCGTCGTGTAGCCGGGAATCAGATCGCGCTTGCCCTGCAGGGTAGGCGCCCAGAAGCTGTGAATAACGTCCCTCGACGTGACCTTGAGGACGACCGGCCGACCGATCGGCACGTGGATCTCGTTTGCCGTGGTGACGCGACGGCTGGGGAGTGCGTCGTCGTAGGTGATTTCCCACCACCACTGATGGCCGGTGACCTCGATGGTGATGGCGCTGGACGCATGCAGCGAGGCGATGCTGCGGCCGGTCCAGACACTGCCGACGAGGAGCCCGATCAGGGTGATGACCGTCAAGGCGAGCGCTGCGCCGACGGCCGCCGTCAGCCTGCGCTCTGACGAGATCGACTCGGTCCGCACGCGGCGCAAGCCGCGGCGCAACGCCGCCGCGACGAACGCCATGGTCACGGCGAACACCGCTGCCGACACCAGCAGCATGACGGACCAGAGTTGATAGATGTGCGATGACTGCGTGCCGGCGGGCGCGAGTACGTTCTGAATGACGTCGGCTGACGGCATCACCAAGCACCACGGTGCAAACGGCCGGCCAGGGATTGCAGAGGGATCACGACACGCGTCGCATGTATTCGCTGCGCTCGCTGTCGGCACAATGTCACCTCACGTCGAGGCGCTTGCTGATTGAGATTTGATGAGCTCGGACGGCCGTGGGAATGTGGTAACAGAGTTGCTGATGCCGCGCGCGTGAGAAAACTCTTCAATCTGGCCCTTGGCGTCGTCACGAGCATTGGCGGTTTTGTCGAAGTCGGCTCGATCTCGACCGCTGCACAAGCCGGATCGGAGTTCGGATTCTCGCTCCTGTGGGCGATCGCCGCCGCGACGCTGTTTCTGGCTGTGCTGGCGGAAATGGCGGGGCGCATCGCGGCCGTCGGCAAGCGGTCGATGGTCGCCGCCGTCCGTGAGCGATTCGGCTTTCATTTTCAGATCGTCCCCTTGGCGGCGGAATTGGTCACCGATGTGCTGTTGCTCACCGCCGAACTGGGTGGGGCGGCAATTGCCGTCAAGATGCTGACCGGCATCGGGTTTCAGTGGTGGATCGTGCCCACTGGCCTGGCCGTGTGGCTGGTGTTATGGTTCGGGACTTTCTCGGTGATCGAGGACGGCGTCGGATTTCTCGGCATCATCACGCTGTCGTTCGTGGTCGCAGCGTGGCATCTGCACCCGGATATCGTGCCCCTTGCACGCGGATTCATCCCGACGATGCCGCGCCACGATCTGACGCGTTACGCGTTCCTGTCAGTGAGCATCGTCGGGGCCACGGTCAGCCCGTATTTATTGAATTTTTACGCGTCAGGCGCACTCGAGGAGAAATGGACCGAGCAGGACTTGTGGATTAATCGCCTGACAGCCTTTCTCGGGATGGGCTTCGGCAGCACGGTGGCGATGGGTTGCCTGGTCACGGCGGCCATCGTCCTTGGCCCCCAGCACGTCAAGGTGGATTCCTACGAGCAGGCTGCCTTGATGTTTGTGCCGATCTTCGGTCGGTGGGCGGTGACGCTCTTCGCCCTGTCGCTGGGCATCGGATGCTTTGGCGCCGCCGTCGAAATCACACTGAACGCCGGTTACGTACTCGGCCAGGCGTTTGGATGGACCTGGGGCGTTGAGAAAAAGCGTCGCGACGTGGCGCGATTCGTCACCGCCTTTTCGGTGGTGCTCCTCATCGCGGTGTCGATCGCCGTGATCGGGTTCGACCCGCTCCAGGTTACGCTCGTTTCTGTCGCCCTCACGGTGGTCATCATGCCGATCATCGTGTTGCCGTTCCTCGTTCTGATGAACGAGAAAGAGTATGTCAAGGGACATACCAGCGGCCCGATCGGTAACGGGCTCCTGGCGATGATCACTGTCCTCGGGGCGATCATGGCCCTCGTCGTCATTCCGCTCGAAGTGTTCGGAGGGTAATGTGCACGTGGTCAGAGATGTGCTCGACAAGTCTGTGGTGGATCGTAACGGACGTGAGATGGGCCGAGCCGACGGCGTCGTGCTCACACTCAATGACGGACAGCCGCCGCGATTGGACGCCATTTTAATTGGGCCGATTGCTCTGGGCTCTCGACTGCATCCAAAAATCGGGCGACTTGTCTGCGCGCTCGAACGGTGGTGTGGCCTCGACGGCGGCCGACCGGTTCGCGTGGCGTTCGGCGACATCGAGACGGTTGAACGGAAGGTCAGACTTCGGCTGGCCATCGGTGAAACCGCCGCTGACGCCGTCGAACAGCGCCTCCGTGTCTGGGTAGACAGACTTCCCGGCAGCCGCTGATGAGGAACCTCCGTCTGGATCGGCTTCTGGGCCGCGAAGTCCTCACCGCCAATCATCGTCGACTGGGCCGGGTAGAGGAGTTTCGCGCGGAACGCCGCGGAGCGGATTGGATCGTCACGGAATACATCATCGGCGCAGCGGGTATGGTCGAGCGGCTGGGCTTGGCCGCCCGCCTGCTACTCGGTTTGAGCCGCGCGCGCGGCTACGTGGCACGCTGGGACCAAGTCGATCTCAGCAATCCCGATCGCTTACGGATCACGTGCCCAGTCGGAGATCTGCGACAGGAGTAGACCTCGTGACAACTCGGAAGGAGACGCCGTGTCAGTCACCCCCAAGGTTCGTTATGCCGTCGTCGGGCTGGGACACATCGCACAAGTCGCGATGCTGCCGGCCTTTGCGCATGCACGTCGGAATTCACAATTGGTCGCGGTAGTCAGTGACGATCGCACCAAACGGCGCGAGATCGCGAAGCGTTATCGGCTCGATCGGACATTCACCTACGATCAGTTTGACGAGTGTCTCGCGGAGGTGGACGCGGTGTATATCGCGCTGCCGAATTCGATGCATGCGGAGTACACGATTCGGGCCGCCAAGGCGGGTGTCCATGTGCTTTGCGAGAAACCAATGGCGGTGACGGCTCAGGAGTGTCGACAGATGATCGCTGCATGTCGAAAAGGACGCGTGAAGCTGATGATCGCGTACCGTCTGCATTTTGAGGCGCTCAATCTCGCGGCGATGGATCTCGCGCGTCGCGGCGAGCTCGGCACGCTCAAGTTCTTCACGTCGTCATTCTCGATGACGGTTCGCCGCGGCGACATTCGCACGAAACGGGCCTACGGCGGCGGCACGCTCTACGACATCGGCGTCTATTGCATCAATGCGGCTCGCAACCTGTTTCGCGCCGAGCCCACGCAGGTCTCGGCGGTTTCCATCAATAGCGGGCTCGCGACACTCGCCGACATTGACGAGACGACGGCGGCGACACTCAAGTTCGGGAACGATCAGCTGGCGACGTTCGTCACCAGCTTCAATGCAGCGGATGTCGCCGCTTACCGCATTGTCGGCACAAAAGGCGACATACATGCCGACCCGGCGTACCGAGTACGCAGAAGGACTGGAATATTCGCTTTCCATCGACGGCAAGACCACGAAGAAGGTCGTCGGTAAACAGGACCAGTTTGCGCCGGAGCTCTTGTATTTTTCCGATTGTATTCTGAACGACCGTGAACCCGAACCCTCGGGCGAGGAAGGTTTGCAAGACGTGCGAATTGTTGAAGCGCTCTATCGATCGGCACGGACCGGCCGACCTGTCGCGGTCCGCCCATTTCAGAAACGACGCAGGCCCACTTCTCGCCAACGGATTAGACGTCCGAGTGTCCGAAAGCCGCCATTGATCAAGGTGCAGAGCGCGAGTAAGGATTGAATGAGGTCGTCCCAACTTAAAAGGGCGAGGAAGGCGGCGTCGACGTTCCCTCGCCCTTTTACGTGTGTGATTTCTGGCTGTTTACTTGTTCCCGGAGGTCCCGACCGCGCCGCTGGTGTCCCGGGCCATTTTCAGATGCTCTTCGAGGGTAGGCAGAGTTTTGGCGGCCCAGGCCTTAACGTCTGGATCCTTGCCGCTCTTCGATTCAATTCTGAACTCGTTGACGTCCTTCACGTGGTCGCTCACCATCGCCTTCATGTAGGCCTGATCGAACGCCGCGCCAGAGAGCTTCATGAGACGGTCGCGCAGCGCTTTTTCGTCCGGTCCGATCTCGGGCGAGAGGCTGATGTTCTTGCTTTGCGCCAACGCCTTGAGTTCCTCGTTCGCCTTGCTGTGATCGTCGACCATACGCTGGCCGAACTGTTTGACGGCGCCGCTCGACGCCTTCTCGACCGCAAGCTTGCCGAGCTCGACCTCGGCCATACCTCCCTTGGCCACCTTCATTACGAACGCTTCATCGGCGGCGAACACGGGCGCCGCCGCCATACCCAACATCACCGCACCCGCCAGGATTGCATGTTTCATCATCGGCTAGCCTCCTCGTTGTCAACGGACACTCGCAAAGCAAAGGCCACGAGGAAAAGGTAAAAGACACGTTGCCAAAGTGTCGAGCTCCGGAGAAGTGCAGTCAGTTGGTAGAAATGTTGCTACTCCCGCACGTAACGAACAATCCACCGGAGGTTTGTATGGATCGGCCACGTTCTGAGTTGAAGTTCATGGATGCAAAGGATCTCGACGATAGCGGGACGCCGTTTGCGGGAATCGATGTAACAGATTCGAGCGGCGACAAACTCGGGGAGGTCGAGGGTTTCATCATGGATGCCGTGGCCGGCGTGCCCCGCCATGTCGTCGTCAGTGCTGGATGGTTCATTCACAAGCACTTTCTCCTGCCCATCGGTCACGCGAAACTCGGCGCGGACGGTCGCACGCTGATCGCGGATGTTTCGAAGGATCGCGTGAAGCGATTCCCGGGCTTCAACAAAGCCGAGTTCGAGCAGCTGGATTCAAACGCCTTGGCCGAGCTCGATACCGCACTGGCGACCGCGTGCGTGAGCGAGCTGAACAACGCGTCGACGCTCGACGATCACTATCGCGTGCCAGGCTGGTGGAAGAGTCCCGCGATCGCACGGCGTGATGCCTGAAGCCGTGAAGACTGAGTAGCCGCTGGCGGTGCAATGGCGCGACAGGCAGCAGCGACCGGCAAGAATCGGCGGGGTCGAAGGCAGCGAACGGTCACGGTCCCTGCGTCGGGGACCGCGTTGCTACTAATCGACGTTATCAATGATCTGGCGTTCGAGGGTTCTGAGTCCTTGGTCGCGCAGGCGGAGTCGATGGCCCGCCGGCTCGCGACGCTCAAGCGGCGCGCCAGCGCCGCTGGCCTCGCGACCATTTATATCAACGACAACTTTGGAAGGTGGCGCTCCGACTTTCGCCAGACAGTCGCGCACTGCACGTCACGGTCCTCGCCGGGACGTCGGATCTCTCAACGGCTCCGGCCGACCTCTCGCGACTACTTCGTGCTGAAACCGAAACATTCGGGCTTCTTCGACACAACGCTCGATACGCTGCTGGAAGCATTAAAGATTCAACAGGTCATATTGACGGGCATTGCGGGCAACATTTGCGTGCTGTTCACAGCGAATGACGCCTATATGCGCGACCTCAAGATTTACGTGCCCGCCGACTGCGTCGTGTCCAACACCGCAGCAGACAACGACCACGCCCTTCGTCAGATCGAGACGGTGCTCAAGGGCAACATCGCCCAGTCAACTCGATTGCTATTTCATTCCCGTCCCGTATCGACAGGCGCACGCGCTCGAGGCCAGAGACATTCGAGATTGTGACGGCCACGCGGCCGGAGGCACCGCGTGACAGGCGCCAAAATATACACGCTAGTGTGTGACCGCTTCGCGCCTGACATTCGTCAGCTGCACCGGCGACGTCTGAAAATTCTCGAGCGAGACCATGTTGTCTTTCTTGTCGTAGATCACTTTTGTCGCAAGCGACATCTTGCCTTCACCTTCGCCGTCGCGATTGAGCCGAATATCGATGAACGTGAATGGGTAGTCAATCGATCGGGGCTGGTTCGCGGCCTCCCAAAAGCCGATTCGCCGATCGGTGATCAGGACGACGCGCTCGCCGCCATCGGGTAGGGGCATCTTGCGCGCGAAGTGGATGTCCCAGCTCAAATTGCCCGGGGCACCAAAGTGACCCACTGTCGGCATATCTTGGAGGGCGTCGAGCAGTTTCTCGGGACCCGTTTTCAGCACGGATGCCATCAGGATGTCGCGTTGTTTGTCCGTGGACCAGCGGTTCACGGTGATGTCGATATTGCCCGCCTGGCCGTTGTTGATATTCATTGCGGTGGCGCGATAGCGCTCAGGGGATCCCATTGTCTGGGCCGATAGTCCCAACGTGAGAATTGCAGCTGAACCGGCGACGAGCAGAGCGATTGTCGCGCTACGAGACGGTCGAAGCATTCTGTACCTCCGAATCTGGCCAGTTACAAAATCCACGCCGCGCGACGCGGTCCTAGATTGTTGCAAACGCCGAATCGGCGAGGACGCTCGCTCGTGAATCGTTCTATGGTGTCCTCAGGGCAAACGAAGGACACGGGCCGCTCCTGGGCGCGACGTGGAGACGGTCGGTTCGTAACCCGCCATCGGCTGAGCGCCCTTATCACGTGCCGGTGAACCGCGATGTTCCATATATAGAGATCATAAGAACGACGTCCCCGACGAACACATGCCGCTTGGCGCGAATGGCGTCGGCGAGCTCGGCATTACCGGCACCGCCGCGGCAATCGCGAACGCCGTGTTCCATGCGACGGGCATCGGAGTGCGGGATCTGCCGATCACTCTGGACAAGTTGCTGTGATCGCCGGCTTCCGCGACGCGCGGAGTTGCCCGTACGCGCCATTTTCCCCCGCACCCAAACTGTTCCGCGACGTCAGTATGGTCGCCTGTTGAGCACGGGACGTCGGTTGCAGCCGCGCGCGCCAAGTCGACGATGGTGACGGCATTTACAACGTTGACCGATGATTATGGCGGAGCCGAGAAGGAGGCCGGATACCTGTTTCGAACGCGAGCTATGGTTATTGATCCTGACGGGAGCCGCCCCGCTCTGCTCCGTGACGCTGTGGGGTCTACCCTGATGCGGCCGCTCTCGCGCTCTTGCAGGTGCGGCATTCCCCATGCACACAACAAAGGCTGGAGATCAAGAATTCGCGCGCTCCAGCAAGCTGGTGAGTATGGGGTGCGCTGAAGTCAACAGCTATGGACGCGGAGGTCTCATGAGATCGAAGATGTGGGCGCTTGCAGCCTTGATATGTTTGTTCTGGGGAAACGCGGCGGCACAGCAGCCCGAGAATGACAAGACCCTGCTCACGGTAACCGGCTGTCTCCAGCCCGATACGCTGAATACCCTCAACACACCGATCGAGTCGGGCTACAAATTGACGGACGTTACGAAGAAACCTGGCGGCGAGAAGGCGTACGTCCTTGACGGCTTTGACGCGGACCTGAAGACTCACGTCGGACATGAAGTCGAGGTGACCGGTGTTCTCAGCGTCAAACGTGACGCGGTGACGCCTCCTGAAGTGCGTAAGGCTAGTCCTACGGTGACGGCCGGCGGTACGAAGACGGTCGACAACGGAATGCCTCGGCTCAGAGTAAACACGGTACGGATGATTTCGACAAAGTGTCCTTCGAAGGAATAGCCAGCTCGACATCTCGTGAATTCACGACGGTCGATGCTCCAGCCCGGGAGATCGCCGAAGTTTTGAAGCGAGCATCGTCTGACGATCCGTTTGCATTCCGCTTTCGTCAAGGAGAATCGATAGATGAGAGTGTCTTTCTTCGCCGCAATGACTGTCGTTTGCGCCGCCAGCGCGGGGGCGGTGGCCGGACAGACGACTCAGACGCCGAGCACGACGGGGTCCACGGCCGCATCTGCCAATCAAACAATGACGCTGACTGGCTGTGTGGGCGGCGGCGCGGACGCTTCGGATTCGTTGCTGCTCTTCGGTGCCTCGCTTGTAAGCGTGGGTGCACAGACGCCTGGGCAGACCATCACGCCTAGCCCGGCTGCGGGGGCCGTTGGAACGGCTGGATCATCGAGCACCGGCGTTGCCGGGACGACGTCAGTTGGTACGACAGGTTCTAGCACGAGTGCGGGAACGGCCAGCGCGTCAACTGCGGGCTTTGCCACTGCCGGAGCGTCTGCGGCGACCGCTGCAGGCTCGGCCTCAATCGGCACGTATCGTTTGAGCGGATATGACGTCTCAGCCCTTCGAGGCAAGAGGGTTCGGATCGTTGGGAGCCTGGCAGAGCCGAGCCCCACGGGCGTTTCCTCGGCAAACGCGCTGCGCACGGGCCCGCGCGAGTTCAGAGTACAGAGCGTTCAACCCGTCAGCGGGAGTTGCCCACAGCCGTAATCTTCGACTTGACGCCGGGGCAGCTGGCCTCCCGGCCCACAGCGGCCCACGCGTCGGCGCTCATTTTGCCTTCTGCGCGCGGGCGAATCGTGGACGCAAATCGAGTTATCAACTTGGTCCCCTTCCGGCGTCCATTTGGAATATTTCGAAAGCTTCAGAAATACTCCATTCAACGAGTCGATCTTGACGGTGCTCCTCCTGAAAGCTACACCTTCGCGAGGCGATTCTCATCACACCTGTAGGTACCGCAGGTCAACGACGCCAGGACTCTGGTCTCCCTTTGCGCGCCCGTCGAAGGCGGTCGATGACTGACCGTTGCCCTTGCAGATTTTCACTTCCCATTGCTGGCCTTCGCGGGCCAAGTCCCCCGAAGCCGGCGCCGGCGGGTGAACGTGTTGCAATGCAGGATGGAGCGCGAACGGCTTAAGGCCGGGTCTCCTTCAGCGGTTCATCCCAGACATGTTCGCAATCCGGGCAAAAGAAACTCCGCACGCCGTAGCGGTGGAGGGTCAGGATGGCACCTGTCTTTTTACAGGACGGGCACGGGAACAACTCTGGGATCTGGGACATGAAGCAGCCTCAATCTTGCGGCCCGCTACTAGGATACGGGCTCTTTGGTGAGGCTGCTGCTCTCCGGGGCAGGAACGTCAGGAAAGGTGAGCGAAGTGTAACGCGATGCCAGGAGCGAGATGTCACAGACAGCCGAGTCGGCCGACTTCGCGGGGTTTTGTGAAACACGAATTACCAGTACTGGCGTTGAATTTGCTTTTTCTTCGCGCATGACACATCACAGCTTGGAACCATCCTCGACCGCGAAGAAGGATCCGGACGATTGGAAGACCGGTGACGAACCGATGACCTCGGCGCAACGGTCGTATCTCAATACGCTAGCGCAGGAGACCGGTGAAACGGTGGACGACACGCTCACCAAGGCGGAAGCGTCGAAGAAAATCGATGAACTCCGTAAAGAGTCGCCACGCCTCTCCGGCTCTGAGGCAGGCTGACGGACAGATTGGCGGCTCCAGGGGGTGTCCCTTAATGGGTCCTTCGGGCAGGAGGGCCTCGTTGTTGTTATTGCGTCTGCGAGAGCGTTCACAGCGTTTCGATCCGACTCGCACGCACCACAATCGCTTCTTGACGGAACTCCCGCTCAAGCTCTCGGCGGTAACCCTCCCACCATTGGCGATCCAGAGTCTGGGCCTGCACCTCAACCATCACGACGTCGTCACCTTCAACAGCGCCACTCGGCGCTTTCCACAGGCCTCTCGCCGGCGATCGTTGGTAGGCGGTGACGCCACCGAAATGATTCGCCAGCGCGGCACGGACGATCGAGAACTGTCGTTCTTCGATGGGCTGCTGATCGTTATCTCTCGTCGGCAGCAGAAGTTGGATCAGCCATATATCCGCAGTCCCCACAATGATCCCCCTTAACCCGTCGATCGCGCGTCTGTTACGCCGGTATGCGTGTTGTGTGCGCCGATTGGAATGTGCGGCCACGATATTCGTCAGAGCCCTGTACCCAGAGGAACGATTGAATATCAATCATGTCTCGCGGGCCGAGCGCGGACATGTCTCGCTTGATCAGAGACGCAAGCTCCAATAACTCGGCATACGTGGGCCAGGCAGGGCGTGACTGGTAGTGAAGACTGAAGCCGTAGTTGGCAGCGGCGATCCGAGTGACGTTCGGTTTCAGAAACATATGCCGGTCTGGCTGAGCGATGAAGCCAAACACCGTGACGACGGGCCAGGTCAGCACGCGCGTCTGGCGTCTCGGCAATTCAGCCACGGCTTGGCACCATCGACTGAAGCGGTCTCGAGTGCTGCCGCGACCGTGCAGAAACTGATAGAGTTCTTCCGCCATTCGGCGCGCGCCTGTTTCGGTTGCGATCGCATCCCGCAGGGCCATTTTCTCGAACGAGAACAGCAGGTTCGTTCGCGATTCGATCCGAATCGCGCGAGTGGCGATTTCCCGATAACGTCCAGAGCGAAGGAGCGCCTGAAACGTGGTGCGATCGAGTTCCTCGTTCCAACGGGCATGGGCCTCTTCCTTATAATCACGTTCCCAATCGAGATAGGTGGGATCCATGAATCCCGCAGGAAAGAACCGGAGGAATTTGCGCCTGCACCTGTCGGCCCGCCCGTCCACATCTGCCTCACTGCACGGACCAAGCCATGGACGGCAATGTCAACAGAGGATGGGATCTATTGATCAGCCATTCCCCACAATCGCGCCGGACGTAGAGCAGCTGGAAAAGCTCTCGAAAGGATCGCTTCAGCTCTGCTGTGAAACGTCATGGTATTTCAGCCGCTAAACCGTTTCAAATGCAGTCAGCTCACACCACGATCGCTTTGCTTTTCCTGTCGAGGACAATCTCCGTTCGTAACCGAGACTAGGCGCCCTGCGTTGCGCCGTCACGGCACTCAAGAGTTTCGTGCGGTGCGATAGCACTCGCAGAGGAAGCCCTCAGTTGTTCTCGGTCGAGCACCCACCACACGTCCACGACGGTAGTCGTAGCTCCAACGGATCGGCTTCGGCTGTTTGTTGTAATGCCGGATGTAGGTGCGAGTCCGGCGAGCCAAGTGGCACACCGAGGTAAAGATCGCGCGAGCTAGCAGGAGGTACCGCTCAATCTTCGTTGCCGGAAGGCGCTCGCATAGATCGGCGGCAGGTTTAGCAAGGCCGCCACGCTCAGCTGCTGAAATAGGGAACGCGCCTTGCTGACCTTGTCCTGCAGCCGACGTCGGATTTGTCGATTTAGATTGAATTGATAGGAGGGGTCTATGAAATGTGTTGCCGTTACCGTTGGTGCGCTTTGTCTCTGTGCTACCACCGCCTTTGCCGCTCTGTCCAAAGATGAGGTGAAGAGGCTATCGAACGCCGGCTCAATCGTGACCGAGCTCCGGAATGTTCCGGACAAAGGGATACCGGACAATCTGTGGACCAAGGCCGAGTGTGTAGTGGTCATTCCCTCAATGAAAAAGGTCGCCTTCATCGTCGGCGGCGAATACGGCTCAGGCGTGATGTCCTGTCGAGCGGGTGGCGGATGGTCCAGCCCTGTGTTCATGCAGCTCGCAAAGGGAAGTTGGGGACTGCAAATCGGTGGCGAAGAAGTCGATCTGGTCCTCCTGGTCATGAACAAGCGCGGGGTCGACAAGCTGCTGGAAGACAAGGTGTCTCTCGGTGGAGACGCTGCGGTTGCGGCTGGCCCACTCGGGCGTTCTGCGGCAGCGGCTACTGACGCCCAGATGAGTGCCGAGATGCTTGCGTATTCACGCGCTCAAGGCGTGTTCGCGG
Source organism: uncultured Acidobacteriota bacterium (assembly GCA_963794705.1). Lineage (GTDB taxonomy): Bacteria > Acidobacteriota > Vicinamibacteria > Vicinamibacterales > CAVVIG01 > CAVQFC01. The sequence goes on along the minus strand of CAWCFI010000012.1, from coordinate 60,801 downwards.
GGATTGACCTGTCAGGCGGAATATTGCGCCCAGATAAGGAAGCGGACGCGCGCGCCTACGGCGCCAACGCGAAGGCCGCGGACATCATCCGGGGATCCAATCACATGAACGCGCCAGCAGAGGCCGCGCCGTTCACGGCCGCCCTGAAGGCGGAGACCGTGCAATCCCGTCGACCGCAATAGAGGCTTTTCCTACAGTAGGCTACGTGGGGCGAGTTCAGATGTGCTCGCCCTGCGTGTTCGATTCCAGCTGCGTCTCGTGTTCACCTTCACCACCATCTTTGACCACGTGTAGACTCTGCGCGGTGACGGTGCGGGGGTGGATAACCGACGACGGCATCCGGCAACGGCCCTGACCCAGGCGCCCGATGGGATGTCGGTATTCACAGGTTGCGGCACAACCCGAGCACTGGAATTGGTCACATTTGCGAGAGGGGACTGCTGTGGTATCGAGCGCGGTTGAACTCGACCTATAGGTTGGCGTGCTCGAGTATTTCAATGACGTGAAGTCTCTGGTATTCCATTTGCTTCGAGTGTGTTCGGCCATAAATGGCCAGGAGGTTTACCATGGGTCAGGATCAATCCGGTCAGGGCGGACAGCAAAGTCAGCAGGGCGGCGATAAGGGCGGTCAACAGCAGAACAATCCCGGCAAGGCGAATAATCCAAATCAGCAGCAGGAACGTGGTGGGGGAAATCAGGGCCAGAGCGGCAGTCAGAGCGGCCAGGGTGGACAGAAGCAGGGCGGCTCCGGTCAAAACCGGTAACGATAAATCACGGTTAGGAAGGGCCGGCGTATGTCCGGCCTTCTCGTTTCAGCTCCTCAATAATTGCCTCCCAGCGTCTCGAAAGCCATCACTCGACCCCTTTCCAGAATGAGCGATTCCTGGACGATCTCAATCAAACAGGATCACGACGTCTTTCTTGTGCTCGACCAGGCGCTTGCGGTGCTCGGAAATAGCGGGTAGACGTCTCGCGACTCGCAGTACGGACACCACGTCGGCGTGGACGACGCATCGACCTTGGCACGTTGTCGAAGAAGCCATGATGACCTGTCAGCGGCGCTCGTCGCCTCGGGCCGGAGTGGTGCGACGACCAGTTCATGGGCATCGTCATCACGGATCAGTGTGCGGTGACACGCGTGGCAGTGATACACATGTTCCGGCTGCGGCGCACCGCCGCCGAAGAACATCGGCGTGAAGCAGACCGGGCATTTCCAGTTCATGTCGGCCACTTCGGGTTGTAGACGTGCATCTTGTCGATGGCGAACTGCGCGGCCGACTCCGCATCACGGAAGCATTCGCGTTGCACGGTCGCGCCGATCACCACAAGCCGCACTTCAATCACGCCGTCATCACGCGTCACGCTCGTGCACGTCACGGCATTGTTCGTCCACAGGATGGCCGGGCGGTTTCGCACGATTCGCGTTGAGTCTTTCATGACATGTGCTCAGGTAAGGGCCAAGCGCAGCTGCCGCGTGCGATGGCGGTATTGGAATGGGCCGCAGGCGGTGCAATGGAAATAGTCCCAACGCTCAACGGGTCGACACACCACCGATGACGGTGTGCCTATAGTCGAGAAGGCAGTTACACGTCGGGCAAATCCGAGGAGGAGCCGGAGTCTCCGGCCTGGACGTGAACTGAGTTGCCTTCTTGGACAACAGCGCACCGAACGGCGGAAGTGTCGTGCAATCGCGAAAACTCGTCTGTCTGGTCCCTGACAGAACGGAACACTTTCTGCGTCAAGAATTCACAACTGGACTGATGACGATTCGTTGCCCCGTTATTCATGAGCTCGCCTGAACGTGAGATCGTGTTGGGGCTGGCGGTCGTCTGTGGGTCGGCCAGCACGTCCACAAGAAGCCGCACACATCTGACTGTCCACTTACGCGATCGGTGAGGAACACCCAAGTCTGAACCGAAGGTCCACGCGTCCGTAAGTTACCAGCCATCTAGCAGTTCCATCCTGCGGCCGCGAATGTCAATCGATTGGCCCGTCCCGTCATCCGGCGTCCGCCAGCTCGATGGTCCAATGACGGTCATGTTAAGGCTTTCACCGCGTCCCTTCGCAATGGCCTTTTCGCATTCCTGAGTAGTGGGTAACCGCAGAAGCGCCATCCGCTGGAGGCGGACGGCCAAGGAGAAAGACGTGAAGACTGCAAACGCAACCCTCGATTATCCGAACGACACACAGAAGACATCGAGTGACGACACCCAGGGGAAGTCCGAAGCGATTGCGAGAGCGCAGCAGGGCGCGAACACGACCAACGCCTCATACATCGTCTGGGAGCATATCGTCCGCCACGACACGGACATCCCGGAGCGGCACAGGTTCATAATCCTGCCGCTGATGGCTCCGGATCCGCCAGGCGGCGTCTGGGAGCCGGTCGCTTACGTCCGTCCGCGATGACGGTGCGTGAAGTGCCGTCGCCGCTACTCACTATGCTGCGCGCCGGTCAGATCGCCACATCCCTCGAAATAACCGGCTGGTAACCAACACGGAATCCGGCTGCTGTGAGAAACTCGTTCAGCCGACAATCGGGATATGGTGTCCAATCCCGCTGTGACCCTCCAGCGAACGCTGGCACTCGTGGCCGCCCCGCTGCTCTATTCGCCGTAATCGAGCGCCACTGCGACGCAGGCTGCCGATTTTGGTTTTCGATTTGACTTCGGAAGTTGTTTGGTTGAACGGCTGGATACTTTCACCGGCACATTCACGCAGGGCGTTCCTGCCCGTCGCCCCGGATCGCCACAACGCAAATGGTGCTCACTGATACGCAGATGAGCGCCATCTACCGAGCGATTGAGAGCGTCCGATTGTTCGACTATCCCACCCACTTTATCGGCGTCCGCCCTGATGTGGAAGTGATCACGACGACTCCCTCAACCACCTACCGCTTTGAAGTAATGAACGCGGGGACGGTACACACGGTGTCGTGGAATGACTCCAGCAAGCCCGCAATCCCAGAAGCCGACCGCCTGCGTGACTTCTTCTCGATGGTGGCAGCCATGATTCATGACCATCCAGAGTTCAAGCGTCTACCGCGTGTGAATATGGGCTGCATGTAGACGCCCGGTCCGTGCTCACGTCGGCGATTTCTGAATGGAGCGTTATGGATCACGAATCGCGTCCCTCTCCATGCTGGTCATCGTCGCCAGCTTGTGGCGACCAACGCCTGCCGCCGCGTGCGGTTGCGCCGGTACCATCCCAACATCGGCGGCCGCTCAGCGTGCTGACGTGGTTTTCGTCGGCACTGTGACGCGGATCGACCGGCGTCAACCAGTGTTTCGCCAAAATGGGGATGGCTCCGTGACCAGCGAGGTGAGTTCAGCCGGACCTGACTTAGTGATCTTCGATGCTGTTCACGTCTACAAGGGATCAGCGGTGCCTCAGATCGGCGTCATGCTCAGTCACAGTAGTTGCGACCTACCGTTCGAGAACGGCGAGGAATGGCTCGTCTATGGACAGGAAGCCATCGGAGGAATCGCAACAGACTCGTGTTCGAGAAGTCGGCTAAAGCGGGCGGCTGCGCAAGACATCGTGTTTTTGGGAGGCGTCGAGGCGGGACGGGCGCAGGGAATCGTCTACGGTGAGGTCCTTCGCCGCCGCGACGGGCCTAGCGGCACGGCGCTGTCCGCGCTCTTCGAGCCGCTCCAAGTAATCGCCACGAGCATGACGCAGAAGTTCACCACGACGACGGACCGATGGGGACCATTTGAACTCGTTCTTCCACCGGGCGACTTCCAAGTGTGGGTCGAACGCGGTGAAAAGCCAGTCGCTCCGAAGCGAGCGGTCCATGTTGGGAACGGTGCAGATGTAGAGCTTCAACTCGTGGTCGAGGTACCCTAGATACGGGGCGGTAGTCGGCGAGCACCACGAAGCGAGGCACGGTCTAGGAATCCCGAGCCTTCGCGCAGCCTCCCGCTCCGGCAACCCTGCGGCCGTCGCCAGCCGCGCCGGGTCGATCTGCCGTGGCGGCCGTCCCAGCCAGGATTTGGCGCGGAGGCCACCTACACGGGTTCGATTCCCCAACAGGAACCGGACGCTTTTGCATCACGCGGGAGGGCGTCATCGCGGCCTGAATCGCGAAGGGCGGAAGGCGCGCTGGCAGTGGACGCTAGTACACTATTTCGCTGACGACCTTCGGGTTCTGCCAGCGGCCCTTCACCTTTTCGACCAACCACAAGTAAGCACCATTTTCATGTTGCGACCCGATGATCGCCCTCTGACCATCCTTCGAGAAACCCGGCCTCGTCACAGATATGGTGTGCATGCCATGTCGCCACGGAATGCCTACGTCCTTTAGACGAGCGGCGTCGTGGTTGCGCACACTCAACGAATCCACCAGTTCGTCGGGCACATCAAACTGAGGAAGCTGCACGTCTTTCATGCTCCGCGCGAAGTCCTGCGCGAGATCTGGACGAGTCCTATCCCAAAGGCCAGCACCCGGTTCCTCGACGGTCTGAATTAATTGGATGATCTGCTGTTCGTCTGGCGTCAACTGTTTCGGTGGCGCGGAGAGCAGGAGTGCGAGTAGGGCAAAGACGGTCGTCACCGCACACAGTCTAGAGCACCCGCGCCGCTGTCGCTCGGTCGATTGTGGACCATCTCGCGCAGGGCATCATCGCAGCGTAGAATCCGGTTTCGGCAGCTAAGGAGTGCAACCCGAACAGGCCGGTCCTCCGCCCAGCCTGCCGCCGTTTCATTCCTTGAGCGGGGCGCGCGTGCGATCCCGACCCGAGACGCGGCCATCGCCAGCGCCGTAAGCACCAGCACCGATTCTGGTATCGATGGTCCCTCTGAAAACGATCTCCGGTCCGCCAGGAGCATTGAGACGCCGACCGTTGACAGATCGGCCATCAACATCGCCGAAGGCCAGTGTGCGATACATCGCGTTCGTCACGGGCGCGACCGGAAATCCATACCATAGTGGCAACGCAACCGTAAACGAGCACTACGAACGCAATAAAGGGACCCGTAGGTGGCTGCCTCCTGCCTATGATTGGCGGTACGACTGGAGACGTCATGCGCGAAAAGGTAATACAGGTGATCGAGCAGTACATTGATGCGGTGCGTCACAACGACGCCTCCGCTCTTCCGCTGCATCCGGATGCCGTTTGTGAGTTCCCAACGAGCACCTATCGAGGCGCCGCGTCGTTTCAGAAGGGGCTCGATGACTTCGCCCGCGTTATGAAGAGCATCGAAGTCATCCGCCTCGTTGTCGACGGCGAGCACTGCGTCGCCATCCTGAACATCGACACCGTCTTCGGCATCATCCCGTTCGCCGAGTACATTCACGTGGCAAACGGACAGATCGTCTCCATCCGTGGCTACTGCGACCCCCGCCCGATGCTGGGCGGATGAAACTCCCGCCTGATCGATCACGTCCGCTCCGGCCGGACCGGTGTGCCCGAATTGCGCGCAATCGCCCGTCCGCTCAGCAGCGAATCGCCAACCGTACGCCACCTTGCACCGGTTGACACGCCTGTACGTCTGGCGTTGGGCTGCATTGGGCGTCGGTGACCAGGCGCCCTTCGACCCGCGACGTGCGGCCCGACGTCGAGCCTCACGGCGTTTCGGGATGGCTGGACACTGTGAATAGCCATCGATCTGTGTACGAAATCGAGAGGTGACGGCGGTGGGGTACGGAATCAAACCCGGCTCCCCCGACAGGTACGTTCTTCCGGCGCTGGGACATCGAACCGTCTCCACGCTCCGGCGGGCCGATTGTCGGGATCTTGTGACGGCCTGCCGCGCCAAGGGCCTGAAGGTCAGCACGGTCAGGGGCATCGCGCGCACGTTGAGCACGATCCTGACGCAGGCGGTGGAGGACGAATTGTTGCCGGCCAATCCCAGCCTGCGCCTAGGCAAGTTCCTGCGCAGCGCCGACGACGCCGAGCCGGCGATCGATCCTTTCACCGCGCGACGAAATCGCGCACATCTCGAGGACGGCTCGCGAGCGGTTCCCTGACTGGTACCTGGCTGCTGTGCGGCGTGCGCACCGGGATGCGGGCGGGCGAGTTGCTCGGGTTGCAGTGGGGCGATTGCAACTGGCGTCGGGGTTTCGTCTTGGTGCAGCGAATCTCGTGGGCGGGGAGTTGACGACGCCGAAGAATCACCAGTCGTCGACGGGTCGACCTGTCACGCCAACTGCTGGCCGCCTTGCGGCTCTGGCGGCGGCAGCAGCGCGCCTTTGGCTGAAGCAGGGCCTCCCGTTCCCGGAGTGGGTCTTTGCCTCCGTGACCGGCACGGCGCTCGACGAATCGAACGTGCGGAAGGCGTTCAATCGGCTGCTCGATGCCGCCGGGCTCCATCGACGCGGTCCGCACCAGATGCGGCACACGCTTCGCCAGCCTGCTGCTGCAGAACGGCGCGCCGATCACCTATGTGCAGCCGACAGCTCGGTCACAAGGACGCGTCGATCACGCTTGCGGGTGTACAGCCACTGGCTGCCGGACGCGTCGGCGGCAAGGCCGTCGATCGTGCTCGACGACGCGCAACCATACCGCACCCAGGCGGCACCAGACGGCGATTCGACGCGTGCGATAAATCGCGCTAAGTGCTTTGAATGGAGTGGTGAGCCGGGTGGGAATCGAGCCCGAAAGGCGAGGCCGGAGGCCGAAGCCTGAGCGCCTGAGAATCACCGGGCGAAGCCACGTCGAGTCGTGCGAGACGTGGTGAGCCGGGTGGGAATCGAACCCACAACCCGCAGATTAAGAGTCTGCTGCTCTGCCAATTGAGCTACCGGCCCGAAGGAGTGCTTGGCATGCCTAGGCGCCTGAAAATCACGCCGACGCAAACCCTGATTCTACCATAGCGCTCGACGGTATCGCGCGCGTTAGAATGGTCGCTCGTCCTGGGCGCCCGTAGCTCAGTTGGATAGAGCGGCTGGCTTCGAACCAGTAGGCCGGGGGTTCGAGTCCCTCCGGGCGCACTTTCATCGCCGGGACATCCACGCCTCGATGTCCTTGACCGTGCTCGGCGCGCCCGACGACAGCACCTTCGGCTCGCCTGCCGTGATCAGCACGTCGTCTTCGATACGGATACCGATGCCGTCGTAGCGCTGCAGCGCGGCGCGCATCGACGTCTGCTCGGCCGGCGGCAGCTGCCTGAAGATCTCGCTGGCGAGGATGTCGTCCTTCCGCACGTAGACGCCCGGCTCGTTCGTGAACACCATGCCCGGCTCGTAGGCGCGGGCGCGATCGTAGACGTCGTGCGTCTGCAGGCCGAGCGGGTGGCCGGTGCCGTGAAAGAGATACAGCCCCGCCTGCTCCGGCGTCGCCCTTCGTCACCAGCCCGAGCTTGAGCAGCTCGCGCCCGACCACCTCGATCGCCTTGTTGTTGACCTCGAGATGTCGGTGGCCGGGCCGCATCAGCGCCAGCGACTCGGTCTGCGCCGCGAGCACCGCCTCGTAGATGGCGCGCTGCTCGGGCGAGAACGTGCCGTCGGCCGGATAGGTCCGCGTGACGTCGGCGCCAGTAGCCTTCGACCTCCGCGCCGATGTCGGTCAGCAGCAGCCCGCCGCGCACGATCGGGTCGTTGTTCGTCTCGTAATGCAGCGTCGTCGAATTCCGGCCGGCGGCGACGATCGACGGGAAGCCCCAGCAGCAGGCGCCGAGATTGCGGAACGTGAACTCGATGGTCGCCTGCACCTCGGACTCGCGCGTGGCGGTGCGGACGCGCGCCATCGCCGCCTTCTGCGCCTCGGCGGTGATGTCGATGGCCCGCTGAATCGAGCGTGAGCTCCGCCGGGCTCTTGATCTCGCGCATCGCGAGCAGCAGCGGCGACGCGTCGCGGAACCGGACGTCGGGATACTGCCGACGCAGATCGTCGGCGAAGCGCTGCTCGCGAGTCATGGCGCCGCCGAGGGCGACGCGATCGTGCATCACCAGCCAGACCTCGGCGCGGCCGGCCCGCACCGAGGCGAGAAACGCCGGCATCGCCGGCGGCGCGAAGTAACCGCTCTGCGGCGGCGCGTCCCAGCCGCGTCCCTGGAACAGCGCGTCGATGAACTGATTGAACCGCCGCGGCGACACCACATCGCGGACGCCGGTGCGCGGCCGTCACCTGCTCCTTCGAAGGAATGATCCCGGTCCACCGCTCGTTCGACGGATCGCGATCGCGCGAGAAGATCGATCTCGCGGCGCTCGCGCTCGCCCGGCAGCAGCACCAGCGTCGTGTCCGGCTCGTTCATGCCGGTGAGATAGAGGAGGTTGTCTTCCTGGCGGAACGGCCAGTCGACATCGCCGGTGCGGCGCGCCGGCTCGCTGGAGAACGCGATGAACAGCGCGTCCGGTCCGATCGATTTCGCCAGCGCGGCGCGCCGCGCCTGATATTCCGCCGGCGCGATCCCGGCGCGTTGAGCCGGCGTCTGCGCCGCCATGAAGCACGATCGCGCCGAGAACCGCTATAGAGAATCGCACGGGCGTCATGATAGTCTCAGAACGTGCGCCCGTAGCTCAGCTGGATAGAGCGACAGTCTCCGAAGCTGTAGGCCAGAGGTTCGAATCCTCTCGGGCGCACCAATAACACCACAAAATCTCAGACTTCAGGTTTCAGACTTCAGATTGGCGATCTTCTTCAAATCCACGCCCTTCGACTTCCTCAGCTTCGCCCACAGATCCCCGACCGTTCGAATCGCGCCGGCGCGGTGGTGATGGTGAACTCGGTTCGATCGAACCCGTCGTCGATCTCCTGCCAGGTCACCGGCGTCGAGACGCCCGCGTAGTCGCTGGCGCGCGCGCTGTAGGCGGTCGCCAGCGTCTTCCCCAGGATGTTCTGCAGGCAGTCGATGTAGATCCGTTTGCCGCGCGCCTTCACGCTCCGCTCCGTCGTCGCCGCGCGCGGATGCTTCTGCTCGACCAGCGCCGCGACGATCTGGCAGTAGATCATGCCCGCCTCGTACGGCGTGCCCGGCCGGCAGCGGCACGTAGATGTGCAGGCCGTCGGCGCCCGACGTCTTCGCCACGCCGACCGCGCCCAGGGCGTCGAGCTCGTCGCGAATCCAGCGCGCGACGTCGAGCACGCTGCGAGAACGGCGCGCCGTCCGGCGGATCGAGATCGAACGCGGCGTAGTCGGCGAACTCCGGGATGCGCGACGCGCGAGAACCACGGATCCTGCGAGATCGCCGCCAGCTGCGTCATGTAGAGCAGCGCCTTCAGGCTGCCGCCGATGATCTGCGGCCGCTCTTCGACGACGCCGACGACCTCGGTGCGGACGCCGGGCGGCACATCGGGCGCGCGGTGCTGGTAGAACGGCGCGCCGCCGACGCCGTTGGGGAACCGCTTCATCACCAGCGGCCGATCGGCCACGGCCGGCAGGATGAACGGCGCGACGCGCGCGTAGTAGCGCATCAGATCGCCCTTGGTCAGCTTCAGCTTCGGCCAGAACGGCTTGTGCAGGTTGGTGACCTTCAACGTGTCGCCGTCCGGGCAGCGTCAGGATGCCGTCCTTCTTCGCGCGTCTCCAGCGTCTGACAGCTGATCGATCATCGTCGTTCGTGATTCGCGTTCGGCGTTCGACGGTCGGGGTTCGTCGTTCGCTTCGTTCGCCGCTCGTCGAGTCGCGGGCTTCGGTCGTCGGCGTCTCGCCGGAACGCCGAACGTCGAACGCCGAACGCCGAACGTCCACCTTCCGTTCACGCGTCACCGTCGCTCGCCTTCTTGTCATCGCGAAGCCCGAGATAGACCGGATGCCGCAGCTTGCCGTCAGCGGTCCATTCCGTGAACTTGATCTGCGCGACCAGTTCCGGGCGCACCCAGTGCGGCCGCTCGTTCGTTTTCGGCTTGATCTTGAAAGGCGACGCCGGCGTCTCGAGCGGCTTCAGGAGCTTCATCACGCGCGCCAGCTCCTTTTCGTTGAAGCCGGTGCCGGTATGCCCGGCATAGACCAGGTCGGCGCCGCTCGTAGACGCCGAGCAGCAGCGCGCCGAAGTACGCGCGCGTCTGCCGCGGCTCGGTCCAGCCGCCGATGACGAATTCCTGTTCGTGCACCAGCTTCAATTTGCGCCAGTCGGGCGAGCGCTTGCCCGACTTGTAGAGCGACGCCGCGTGCTTGGCGATCAGTCCTTCCCAGCCCTGTTCCATCGCCTGCGCCCACAGGGCGCGGCCGTCGCCGCGCACCTGATCGCTGATCCGCAGCATCGGCGATCCGGTCTTCCGGAAGATCTTCTCGAGTGCGGCGCGCCGCTCGCGTGAGCGGACGGTCGCGGTAGTCGACTGCCCCGTCCTTGAGGATGTCGAACGCGATCAGCGCGGTCCGCGCGCCGGCGCCGTCGTCGCCCTCCGACAGATGGATCCGGCCCTGCAGCTGCTGGAAGCCGGCGGGTTGGCCCTTCGCGTCGAGCGCGACGATCTCGCCGTCGAGCACCAGCGGCGCCTTCCTGCGCGCGCGCCCACTTCGCCAGCGCGGCCGCGATCTCGGGAAACTGCCGCGTCTTTTCGTTGCCCAGCCGCGACCACAGGCGGACCGATCCCCCGGGCGCGATCTCGACGATCGCGCGGATGCCGTCGTATTTCGGTTCGTAGACCAGCTGGGGATCGTCGAGCGGCGCGTCGGCCAGCGACGCCAGCATGGGGCGATCATGCACTCAGTTATGCGTCAGCGCGCGTCTTAGCTGTCTGCGTGTCACGCCACGCGCGCGCGTTTCTTGGCGGAGTCTTCGGCCGCGACTTTGCCGCCCGATTTGCGCCGGCCTGATCCAGGCTTCGCCGCAGCCGTTCCATCAGGTCGACCACCTCGCCGCTTGACGCGGCGTCTCCGGCGGCCTCGAGCGTCACCTTCTTGCCCTTGACCTTGCCCTTGATGATCCGCATCAGGTTCTCGAGGTACTCGTCGGTGTATTTCTCGGGATCCCACTCCGCGGCAAGGCTGTTGACCAGCGCCTTTGCCATGTCCAGCTCCGCCTTGCGGATGCCGTCGCTGCCGGGAAAGCCGAGCGGCTTGGGGTCGGCAAGCTCGTCGGCGAACCGCATCACCGACAGGACGATGGCCTGGTCGATCACCTCGACCGCGGCCAGGTGCTGCGCGTCGCGCAGGATGAACTTGGCGATCCCGATGCGCCCCGACTCGCGGATGGCCTCTCGCAGCAGCGCGTAGGCGCGCTCGCCGCCTTTGGACGGCACCAGGTAATACGGCGTCTCGAAGAAGCGATCGTCGATCGCGTCGGCCTCGACGAAGTCGATGATGTCGATGGTCCGCGTCTTCTCGACCGCGGCCGCCTTGAAGTCTTCTTTCGTGAGGATGACGAAATGGCCCTTCGCGTACTCGTAGCCCTTGACCAGATCCTCCCACGCCACGGCGTGGCCGTCGCGGATGCACACGCGCTCGTATTTCACCGGCGACTTGTCCTTGGCGTGCAGCATCCGGAACCTGGGCCGATGGTCGCGCACCGCGGTATGCAACTCGATCGGGATGTTCACCAGCCCGAACGACAATCGATCCCTTCCACAGCGATCTGGCCATAATCTGCTCTTACTTCTTACTTCGTACTTCTTACTTCGCACTTCCTATTTCTTACTTCTAAGTTCCTTCTCAGCCTCGAGCCAGTCGTCGAAGTGCTTGCCGTGATTGCCGCCGCGCTCCTGGTAGCGCTCGTAAGCGCGGCGGCGGATGTCGTCGAGGCTCGGCTCCCGGGCCGGCTGGCGCGCTCGCCGGTGCGGGCGCCGCTTTCGCCTTACGTGCTTTTGGTTGAACCGGATTGTCCGGGTTGGTCGCTTTCGTCGATGCGGTCGGTCGTTTGGCCATTGTCTGTTCTCCGATCCCAAAATACTACCAAACGGACCTGATGAGTTTATGAACGCCAGCCAACGGTACGCGTACCCAGTCCGGACGGCTGTGCAACTCGTATCCGAGTTCGTGTAACGCCTTGTCCAGGACGAAAGCCGACAAAAATGTTGTCAGGGCGTTTCTTTCTTGCGGCAGCAGCGGCGTTCCTCCCGCGCCCGCCAGGTACCCCTTCACGAATGCGTCGGCCGCCCAGCGTTCCCATGTCCCGGCCCAGGGTTCCAGCAACGCGTAGTCGTCAGGCGCATGCACGGCGAACGCGAACAGCGCCGCGTACGCGGCATAGCCGTACGACCTGATCATGCCCGCGACGTCCTTCAGCGGAGACTGCTTGGCGCGGCGCTCCTCGATCGACTGGCCAGGATCACCCGCGAAGTCGAGGATGACGAAGTCTTCCTCGGTGCGCAGCACCTGACCCAGGTGGTAGTCGCCGTGCACCCGGATGCGCATTCCAGCGTCCTCGAGCGCCCGAATGGCGTCGAAGCGCGCGAGCAGCGCGTCGCGTGCAGCCAGAATCGCCCGGGCCTTATCTTGCGACACGTCGTCGAGCGAGGACGTGCGCGTCGCGAGCAGATCGAGCGCAGCATCGCCGTGCGCCCGCATCTGGTTCGCCAGCGCGCCGAGGGCGTTCCGGTCCAACCTCTCGGGAGCGAACGGCGGAGCCGGGTTCGCCCGTGAGAGCGGCGTGCAGCTCCGCGGTTCTCCGGCCAAGAGTCGCCGCGCCCGTGAGATACCACTGCTCGAGGGCCGCGAAGAACGGCGGCGGTTCTTCGTCTCCATCCGCGGATCGGTGCTGTTCCCGTTCTTCCAGCGCGTCGCCGCCGGTCGGCCCGCTTCACCCGCATCGACACGCGCTCGTAGTAACGGCGCAGCTCGTCAATCGCGAAGTCCCACCCAGTACCTTGATGCTTGACGAGCGGTTGGACGACGGCGAGCGTGCCAGGCTCGAGACCCGCCCGCAGGTATTCGATCGCGCCGACCAGCGCAGGCGTCCGCGTAAATCCGCGCGCGGTGAGGAAGCGGCCGATGTCGAGCTCGGGGCTGGGTGTCGGTTCCAGTCGCCTGAACAACTTGAGATGCCGCTCCGCGGCCGGGGGCAGCGCACTTATTTGGCTGCCTCGGACGCTGCCCTGTCTGGTCGGCAGCGTTCCCGCTCCTGTCAACCAGCGTTGTCAGCTGCTCGCAGGTATCCCCTGTCGTGGACAGCCGTCGACGATGGCGCCTTTGCGCGCGCCGGTGATGCGCGCGAGCACGCCGCCTGGCGCCTGTTTGAGCGCGGCGTCGGCGGCGTCCCCGTCTAGGAGCGCCAGCGTCAGCAGGCAGCTTTCGCTGCCGCCATCGACATAGTCGACGGAGATGATGGCGAGGAAGGCCGGGTGCTGGCCGGCTCGCAGCGCCGCCCAGTCGGCGAAACGAACCTGTCGCATTCCCGCGTGGCCGGGGCCATCCATCGCTGCCGCCGCAGGAACGGGAGCAGCGCCTGGCGTTCGAGCACGTTCGCGCGTCCCGGCGTCGAGCAGGTTGTTCCAGTCGACGCCCATCAGCAGGGCGGGCAGCGCGTCGCGAATCGCGGTGTCGGCATCGGCCGGCAGCCCCGCGCGCTGCGACACCGGCATCGCTCCTGCTGCAGCGTGAACCAGTACGAGCCGTAGGGCCCGAGCGTGAGGAAGTACGGCTGATCGCCGATGCGCGGAAACTCGGTGAGGCCCCTCATCTCGACCGGCATCAATCCCGCGAACGCCCGCGAGGTCGAGCGGGGCCGGCTGCACGTCGCGTGACAGGTTGACGACCACCAGGATCGTTTCGTGATCGTCGCGGCGCAGGTACGCCAGGATCTTGCGGTTGGGGCAGCCGATGAACTCGAGCGAGCCGCGGCCGAAGACCGGATGCTGGCGGCGCAGCGCGACCATCCGCTTCATCCAGTTGAGCAGCGAAAACGGATACGCGCGTTCCTGCGCCTCGACGTTGATCGCCTCGTAGCCGTAGACCGGATCCTGGATCGGCGGCGCGAACAGCCGCGCCGGATCGGCGCGCGAGAAGCCGCCGTTGCGATCGCTGCTCCACTGCATCGGGGTGCGCACCCCGTTGCGGTCGCCGAGGTAGATGTTGTCGCCCATCCCGATCTCGTCGCCGTAGTAGATGACCGGTGTCCCCGGCAGCGAGAACAGCAGCACGTTCAGCAGCTCGACGCGGCGGCGGCTGTTTTCGACCAGCGGCGCCAGCCGGCGCCGGATGCCGCCGTTGATCCGCATCTGCGGATCGTTGGCGTAGACCGAGTACATGTAGTCGCGCTCTTCGTCGGTGATCATCTCGACGGTCAGCTCGTCGTGGTTGCGAAGGAAGAGCGCCCATTGCGCGGAGGGCGGCAGCTCGGGCGTCTGGTTGAGGATCTCGGTGATGGCGTGGCGATCCTCCTGGCGCAGCGCCATGAACATGCGCGGCATCAGCGGGAAGTGGAACGCCATGTGGCATTCGTCGTCGTCGCCGAAATACGGACGCACGTCGGACGGCCATTGGTTCGCTTCCGCGAGCAGCATCCGGTTCGGGTACGAGGCGTCGAGCTCGCGGCGCATCCGCTTCAGCACCGCGTGCGTTTCGGGCAGGTTCTCGTTGCTCGTGCCCTCGCGCACGCACAGGTAGGCGACCGCGTCGAGCCGCAGCGCGTCGACGCCGCGATCGAGCCAGAACCGCAGCACGTCGATCACCGCCTCGACCACCGCCGGGTTGTTGTGGTTCAGATCGGGCTGATGGGAGAAGAAGCGGTGCCAGTAGTACTGGCCGGCCACCGGATCCCATGCCCAGTTCGATTTTTCGGTGTCCGAGAAAATGATCCGCGTCTCGGGAAACTTCTTGTCGGTGTCGCTCCAGACGTAGAAGTCGCGCTCGGGCGATCCGGCCGGCGCGTGACGGGCGCGCTGGAACCACGGATGCTGGTCCGAGGTGTGGTTGACGACCAGCTCGATCAGGACCTTGAGGCCGCGCGCGTGCGCCGCCTCGACGAAGGCGCTGAAGTCGTCGAGCGTGCCGTAGCTCGGGTGGACGTTCCGGTAGTCGGCGACGTCGTAGCCGTCGTCTTTCAGCGGTGACGGAAAAAACGGCAGCAGCCACAGGCACGTGACGCCCAGGCTCTGGAGATAGTCGAGCTTGAGGGTCAGGCCGTTGAAGTCGCCGATGCCGTCGTTGTTGCTGTCGTAGAACGACTTGACGTGCGCTTCGTAGATGACCGCATCCTTGTACCAGAGCGGATCATTCATGCGTGGCGTCCGTTATGTATCATCTTCCATGCCACGGCAAGGCTCAGCTTATAATCGCCGCATGCTGACACTGCTCGCGTTCATGCTCGGTCTTGCGGCGGGAGAACAACAGGCGGCCTCGGGCACGATCATCAGCGGGGACGAGATCGCCGCCACGCTGAAGCAGTCCATCGCGAACAACACGGTCGACCAGCCGATCAAGCTGGCGCAGCTGCCGGGCGGCCACAAGGCGTCGGTCGCGATGCTGAGGCGCACCAAGGCCGAAACGAGCGGCGTTGATCCACGACTACGTCACCGAGATCTACGAGATCGTGGAGGGTTCGGGCACGCTGGTCACCGGCGGCACGCTCGAGGATCCGAAGGAAAGCGACCTCACACGCGTCAACGCGGGCATGAGCCACACCGGCGCGCACAAGGGCGGCGAGAGCCGGAAGGTGAAGGTAAAGGACGTCATCATCGTGCCGGCGGGGATGGCCCATCGCTTCAGCGAGCTCGACGGCCCGATCGTGTATCTCGTCTACCGGTTCGAACCGAAGCGATAGCGAAGTTCGAAGTTCGAAGTCAGTCAGAGGTACGAAGCCGCCTGCGCGAGCTGGGCCGGCGCTTCCTCTGCGAGGCGTGAAGCCGTCACTCCGTCGAATAGCGATCGTTGAACCAGGGCTCGGCCGAGTTCGAGTAGCCGCGCCGCTCCCAGAAGCCCTTCTTGTCCTGCGCCAGGAACTCGATCTTTCGGATCCACTTCGCGCCCTTCCAGGCGTACAACTTCGGCGTAATCATGCGGCACGGGCCGCCGTGCTCGCGCGGCAGCGGTTTGCCCTCCCACGTGTGGACCAGCAGCACGTCCTGGTCGAGCGCGCGTGCCAGCGGCAGGTTGACGGTGTAGGGGATGGAGGAGCCCGGCATGGAGTCGTAGCCGGTGCACAGGATGAACTTCGCCTCGGGCTTCGGGACCGCCCGCTCGGCGATCGTCGCGAACGCGACGCCGCCCCAGTGGTTGTCGTAACGGCTCCAGGTCGTGACGCAGTGGAAATCACTGACGTCCTCGGCGTGCGGCAGCGCGAGGAACTGATCCCAGGTGAGCGTGAACGGGTTCTCGACCAGACCGGCCACTTCCAGCTGCCACGTCTCGCGCGCGACATCGGGCTGGTCGCCAAGGTCCAGCACCGGCCAGTTCTTCACCGGGTGCTGGCCGATCGGCAGTTGGGGCATGCCATGGCGGTTGCGAGGTCCGGTGCCTTCCGGCGTCCGTCCCGCGAACGCGACGTTGACCGCGCTCTTGTCGAGCGCGATCTGGCGCTCGATGTACTTGCGCCGGCGTTCGACCAGGTCGTCTTGGCTCACGGCAGCATTATTTCAGATCTCAGACTTCCGATTTCAGACCGATCAATCTGAACTCTGAAATCTAAACTCTGAAATCCTATGCCAGCGTCTGGGGCAGCGGGACAGTCGAGCGGAGGGGAACGGCCGCGTCGAACAGGTCGGTCGATATGAACTCGCTGGGAGCGGCGATGGTCGGGACGGCGCCATGGCCGCGGCGCGACGCCTTGTCGCGGTACATCAGATGGTCGGCGTCGGCGAGCAGCTCTTCGTAGGTCGTGCCGTCGTGCGGGAAGACCGCGGCGCCGGCGCTGACCCCCAGCTGAAGCCGCTTGCCGGCGCGGACGTCGACGTGAATCTCGGCGATCTTCGCCTGCAGCTCGCGGCGCTTGGCCTCGGCCGTCTCGCGCGAGCAGTCGGTCAGCACCACGATGAACTCGTCGCCGGCGTAGCGGACGCACAGGTCGTAGGGCCGCAGCGCGCCCTGCAGCGCGTTGGCGACCTCGCGCAGCGCGTGGTCGCCGACGTTGTGCCCGCAGGTGTCGTTGATCGCCTTGAAGCCGTCGATGTCCATCACGATGATCGCGACCTCGCTCTTGAGGCGCTCGGCTCGCGACAGCTCGCGCGCCAGGTGCACGAACATCGAGCGGCGGTTGGGCAGGCCGGTCAGCGGGTCGGTCAGCGAATCTTCCTGCGTCTGCTCGAACACGATCGAGTTGTGGATCACCGCGCCCGCCTGTTCCGCGATCCGTTCCAGCAGCCGGCGGTGATCCTCGGTGTAGTGGTTCGCCTCGACGTGATACAGCGCCAGGCAGCCGATGAACGTGTCGTTGTACTGCAGCGGGCACACGATCGCCGAGCTGAGCGAGATATCGCCGGGAATCCCCGCGGCATCGAAGCTGATGCGCGGATTGCCGTTGATCAGGGTGCGGCGATTGCGGGCGACCCAGCCCGACAAGCCGTGTCCCATCTTCATCGTCGCGTTCAGCAGCTTCGGGGCGTCGACGCCGGCCGCGAACCGGCACTTCAGTGAATCGCTGTCCTGCTGGTAGAGGAACAGCGCGCAGCCGGACCACGAGACGATTTTCGACAGCTTCGACGAAATCAGCGCCATCGTGTCCGGCACGCCGAGGCTGGTGCCCATCGACTGCGCGATCTCGTAGAGCGCATAAATCTCGCGGTGCGCGAGCGCGATGTTCTCGAAGGCGTTGCCACTGGCCACCGGCACCAGGCCGACCGCGGTCGATCCCGGGAGCGTCGGCACCGGCTCCGCCTCGGCGCTTTCCTGCTCGCCCGGTCCGAGCTCCGCGATCAGCGACGGCAGCATCTCGACGAACATCGGCACCAGCTTGGGATCGAGCGCGCGCCCCGCTTCGTGCTTGAGCAGGCCGATCGCGCTGTCGTAGCTCAGCGCCTTGTGGTACGGGCGTTCCGTCGTGACCGCGTCGTAGTAGTCGACGATGGTGAGGATGCGCGCGCCGAGCGGGATGTCTTCGCCAGCCAGCCCCTGCGGATAGCCCTTGCCGTCCCACCGCTCGTGGTGGCTCATGATCAGCGGCGCGACCGGGTACGGGAACGGCACCGCGGCGATGATCTCGGCGCCGACCTGCGGATGGATCCGGATCTTCTGGAACTCTTCCTGGGTCAGCGGCCCCGGCTTCGACAGGATGTGCTCGGGGACCGCAAGCTTGCCGATGTCGTGCAGCAGCGCGGCGGTCTTGATTCCCTGGATTTCCGGATCCGACAGCTTCAGTTTGTTGGCCAGTCCGGTCGCGTACACCTGCACTCGCCGGATGTGCATCTGCGTCGTCTGATCCTTGGCGTCGATCGCGCGCGCCAGCGCCTCGATGGTGGCGAGGTGCAGATCGGAGGTCTGCATCACGTGGCGCTGCTCGTCGTCGATGCGCCCCATGTAGACCTTGTAGGTGCGGTAGGTCAGGTAGAGCGGCGCGAACGTGAACGGAGCGACCCAGTAGCCGGCGTTGGTGACGAAGGCGGCGGCCAGCGCCGCGGTGCCGGCGCCGACGAAGTAACTCGGCGCGCTCCACAGGAAGTTGTTATGCCAGGTGCTGATGATCGGGGTGCCGGTGGACAGTCCGATCGCGGTCGCGATCAACCCGGTATTCAGCAGGAAGTAGACGGTGGCGGCGCCGACCAGCGGGCGCGCCAGCGCGGTGAATGCCAGCGAGGACCCGCCGCCGCCGAGCACGTGGAAGGCAAAGCCGGACGCCTGCACCGTGATGACCAGCGACGCGACCGAGAACAGGGTGCGGTGAATCGGATTGCGTTCCTTGATGTTCAGGTGACATTGACTGAACGCGCTGCCGGCCGCGACCAGCATCGTCTCGTGCGGTCCGAGCAACAGCAGCGACGCGAAGTCCACGGCATAGGACACCGACATCGTCGAGCCGCTGGTCGTGAGCGGCAGGTGGACCTTGAGCGCCGCGGTCATCGACGACAGGATGAGGAGGGCGAGGAACAGCACCGGCTGCGCGAAGGTCGCGTCGGGCAGGCGCAGCACCATCAGCGTCAAGCCGATCGCGATGACGCCGCCGACATAGAGACGAGCGGGACGAGGCAGCTCGCTCATCAATGCACCCGCGGCGCGGTTGAAACCCAGTGCTCGCCCCAGTCGTCCTTCAGCAGCGACCACAGCACCTGATCGAAATATTCATCGGCGCGACGCACCGACCGGCGGAGCACGCCTTCCTGCACCGCGCCGAGCTTGCGCAGCGCGCCGTTGGCTCGGCCATGCTGGAGCAGCACCCGCGCCTCGAGACGATGCGTGCCGATGACGCCGAACGCGAAGGAGCCGACCAGGCGTGCGGCTTCGAGAAAAATCCCGGTCCCGCGTGACGAGGGCGCAATCGTGCATTCCCACTCGGCGGCTTCGAACGACGGATCGAGCTGCCGCACCTGCACGAGCCCGACCACGGTGCGCGCGGCGGCGAGGGTGATGACGTAGGTGAACGCGATGCCGCTGGCGCGCTCGCGCGCGAAACGCTCAATCAACTCCTGCGCGCTGACGTCCGACACCGGCTCGTCGAGGCCGAAGCGGGTGGCATCGCCGATCGCGAGCAGGCCAACGAGCGGGCGGAGGTCCTGCGCGACCGGTTCGCGCAGCGACACGACGCGGCCGTTCAACGACGGCAACTCGTTGCGCCAGGCCGCTACGCCGATGACTGAAGATTCAGACATTTCTTGAAACAGACGGACGTCTACACGTCCACCAGTGATGAGACTCCTAGCAACTCAGACGCCAATGGCAGACATCGACATAAGCGCAACCTTAGCAGTCATTTAGCTGCGAAGACCCAGCTACACGACTTACAGTTTATGTTCGTTTATATGACAATAGCAACATTTAAAGTCCAATTAGGTCCCAATAGGTCATTGCCTATCAATCATTTGCACGGTTTGTGCGCCGAAGCAGAACAGCGTGTGTTGTTTCGATGCCCCCGGGCAGAGTCACCGCACCAAGGCAGACAAAATTCAGGCTGTAGCCAAAATTCCGGTATAAATGGGCGGACGTGAGCGATCCCCCGTCCAAGCGGTTGGATGAACCGAGCTTCCTCGCCAGCCTGAACGATCTCGATCGCGGCCTCGACGAGCGCGAATCGACGGCAGGCGACAAGGGTTCGACCTCGGATCCCACTCCTCTTGTTCCGCCCGGCACGTTCGGCGATCCGGACGATCCGCCGCCGCCCTTGACGTTCACGCGGCCCGAGCCCGGCGACCCCCGCGCCAGACGGCCGTTGCTCGAGTTGTTTCCCTTAGGCGCGTCCGACTCCAGGCTGGCCCCGATGCCAACCAGGGGCACCGCGGTCGGTCCGCAGCTGCCGCCACGGCGTCACCGATCCAGTCCAGGGACGGTGAGTCCCTCGCTCAAAGGCCTCACCTACGAAACGTTCTACGGCTTAAGTGAAAAGCCGTTCAGCCTCTCGACCGATCCGAAATTCGAGTTCCGCAGCGCCGAGCACGTGCGCGCCTCGCGGGAACTGCTCGACGCGATCGGGACGCGTCGCGGGCACGCCGTTCTCACCGGCGCGCTGGGAACGGGCAAGACCACCCTCTGTCGCGCGATCCTGCAGGAGATCGATCGCCGTACGGTCACCTCGCTCGTGCTCGACCCGTGCGAGTCAGTGGACGACCTTCTGAGGACAATGCTGGGCGACTTTGGCGTCGTCGCGCGCGAGGATCCTGCCGGCGGTGCCCGGCCTTCTCTCGCCCTGATGGTGAGTACGCTCAACGCGTTTCTGGATTCGCTCGCCAGGCTCCAGGCGAGCGCGGTCGTATTCATCGACGAAGCGCAGCACGTCCCGGCGTCCGTCCTTGGCGAGCTCGACGCGCTGTGTCGGCTCGGCGGCGGCGAGATGCGACTGCTGCAACTCGTGCTGGTCGGGCAGCCAACGCTGACGGCGCGGCTTGCGAGTGCTGAGACGCGCGCGTTGAGCGGGAGCGTGACGCACCGTGTGGAACTGGGATCGCTGGCCGCCGGAGAAGTCGGCTCGTATGTGAAACACCGGCTGTCGGTGGCGGGCGCCAACACCCGCGTCGAGTTCGACGAATCGGCGATCGCTTCTTTGTTCGCGCTGTCTCAGGGGTTGCCGCGCACGGTCAATCTGTTGTGCGAACGCGCGATGACCCGCGGCCACGGCGCCTCCGCGGCGGTCATCGACCGAGAGCTGATGGCAGCGGCTGCGGTTGATCTCGATCTCGAGACGCCGACCCGTCATCATCGGCCTCGCGCGATAGGAAAGGGAACGCTCGCGGCGGCGTTTGCCCTCCTGGTGCTGGCTGGCGCCGCGGCAGCGCTCTGGGTGTCGCGTGACGCGGTGAACCGCACCATCCTGCAGTGGGAGCAGGTCCCACCCGAGCCCGGCAGCCCGGGACGTGCCCTGCCGCCGCCCATCGAGCCGGTTCCGCCGTCAACCGGCGCGCCGAGCGAGCCGAAGCCGCCCGACGCGCCTCGCTGATCAACAGGGCGCAGTCCGCCTATCGCCGATCGCTACCGGCTATTGCGCGGATCGTACGGGTCGGCTTGTGCATCGGGATGTCCCGGCGCCGGATCGCCGCGGCGTCCAGGATGCGGCTCGCTGGCACCGTCGGGCAGACGCGGTCCCAGGCTGACCTTGCCTTTGCGTATTTCCTTGAACAGGTACGGCACCAGCAGCACGGCCGCCAGCGCAACAGCAATCAGCACGCCTATCTCAACAGACGACATACGTCACCTCTGCAGACATGCTCAGCAACCTCTGTGCCCTGGGCCGATGGCAGCCGACTTGTAAGAAAAACAGCGAGGACCATCATGCGCACAATCCGTACTGTCTTGCTGAGCTTGATCATCGTCGTGGTGGCGTTCGCCGCGTTCACGTACTTGAGTGGCAGCACGCCGATGTTTTCTCGGGCCGACAAACCGGCCGCGATCGGCACGTCGGGAAGCGTGGAAACGGCCAAGGAACGCGGTGCCGAGATGGGTGAGAAGGTGGCGATCGCGGCGGCCAGGGTCAAAGAGGAAGCGGGTGAGGCCGCGTTGACGTCGAAGATCAAGGCCAAGATGGTGCTGGACGACAACATCAAGGCGCGCGCCATCGACGTCACGACCGACGGATCGACCGTGACGCTTAGCGGTACGCTAAAGAGCGTCGACGAGCACGATCGCGCGATCCGGCTGGCGCGCGAGACCGCGGGTGTCACGCACGTGGTCGATCATCTGCGGATCGAAGTGAAGTAGAGCATGGGTGGATGACCGGATTCCGGTGCGCCACCTGACCGTCTAAAGTTCGACGATCGACAGCCGCGTTGGCTCGCGAGCCTCGGTCGGCGGCCAGAAGCGTCCGATCAGGAAGCCCATTCCAGCCTGCCAGACGATGAACAGGGCAGGCGTTGGGTTCGACCCTCCGTTAGCCCCGGAGAGATATCCCAATCGCTCGCCGGCAATGCCGAGCTGCTGCCCGGCAACGGCGAGCAGACCGCCGCCAATTGCGCAAACCACGATGCGCCGCAGTGTTGGTTGAGCGTTTGCGTAAAGAGAGAACGCGGCGGTCGACATCATCAGGCCTCCGACAACGCCACCAGCGAAAAAGGCCGTGACGTCGGCGGAGCGCGCATGACTCTCGCCCCGGTGACTTTCACCACCCGCGATGATGAAAGCGGTCCAAAACGCCACCCACGATATCGCGATGAGAGTTGCGCCCTTCAGGATCGATCGGTCTCGGTTAACGAGCCGGAAATAAACCGCCAGAGCAAGGCCAAACGCCGAAGGTGCCAGCCAGATGACCAGTTTTTCGGGCAGCCGACGCGGAAGAAAGGGGACGAAGGTCAGCAACCCGCCGATGAGGCCCGCGAACGTCAATCCGAGCGTTCTTGCAGTTCGACCTACGGCAGCCATCAACCGTCTTATCGGCGGGAGCGACTCAGAGGTTCTCCCATTCGAATCGAGGCGCGAAAGGCCGTTTTACAGGGGGTTTTGAAATTGGGGTGGATGACGGGACTCGAACCCGCAACCTCCGGCGCCACAGGCCGGCGCTCTAACCATTGAGCTACACCCACCACGCCTGGTGAGCTCTTGAGTGTAGCACTAGGCTTCGTGTTCTTCCATGGTCAGCGGGTCGGGATCCAGATAGTCGACGATGCCGCCGTTTTCGAGCTTGGCGCGCACCAGGTAGATGTGGCTCGCCCGCTCGGTCTTGGCCTCGTACATCAACTTGTCGGCACGCTGAATCAAATCGCCCGCCAGACGCTTGGCGATGAACCGGCGGTCGGACACCTTCCCGAGCCAGAGGCAGACCACGCCGACATCGACCCGAACCGGCTGCACGGCGAGCCGACGATCCTCCAGCGTCCAGTCGAAGCGTTCGACCGCCTCGCGGAAGCGCTCGGCGACGGCGTGCGCGAGATGACAGGCAGCCAGGTCGGGAATCAGAAAACAGAACTCGTCGCCGCCGAAGCGCGCGTGCAGATCCTCTGAGCGCGGGCCGAGCCGCTCCTGCGCCAGCAGGTCGTCCGATCGGACCTGCTCGCGGAGCAGCATGGCGACGCGCTCGATAATCCGATCGCCGACGGCGTGGCCGAGGGCG
Organism: uncultured Acidobacteriota bacterium; assembly: GCA_963794705.1. Classification (GTDB taxonomy): domain Bacteria; phylum Acidobacteriota; class Vicinamibacteria; order Vicinamibacterales; family CAVVIG01; genus CAVQFC01. The sequence goes on along the minus strand of CAWCFI010000012.1, from coordinate 37,367 downwards.
TCGTTGTACCACTTGAAGCCGGTGATATCGACCAGCCCCACCGCGCACCAGCGGCCGCGCTGCTCGAGGGCCAGGAACGATTCCAGCTGCTCGGTGAAGCGGCCGAAGTTCATCAGCTTGGTCTTGGGGTCCCGATGGGACTTGTCGGTCAGGTCGGCGACCAGCGCCTCAAAGTAACGCGAGATGCTGCTGACGGTGGAGTCCTTGGCGGACAGCTCGGTCTGCACGTGCGACATCTTGTCGGCGAAGCCGGCCGAGAGCGCCGTGATCGCATCCTGTTTCGATTCCTGCCACAGACGCTCGTGGCGGCTGAAGACCGCGTCGATCGCCGTCAGCAGCGACTCTTCCAGCGCGGGAGTCAGCGCCAGCCGCTCGCGAACCCACGATTGCAGCTCGCTCCGTGTCTGGGGCAGGGCTGGCCCTGCTGGCAGCTTGTCGGAACGCATCACGTTTCCCGTTGCAGAACGTTTAGCCATGCGGCGGCATCTCTCGACCTGTTCAAAGGCCGTACCGCCGTATTTCACAGTGATCGCTGTTGCCGTGCCGTTCCAAGCTTCGGATTCGCCGTGTAAGTTCCACTTTTGTGTCGAAAAGGAATGAGCCACGCGCGGGTCGCCGCGCGTGGCCCGGATGATTAGCTGCCGATCTTGTCGCCGACGTTCTTGATGGCCTCGCCGATTTTTCGCCGGCCCTTGCCGAACGCTTCCTCGACGTGTCCGGCGTCGTGCTGAGCCTCGCCTTCATTGCGGAGCTGCTCGTCGTCGTTCATCTCGCCGACCGATTCCTTGATCTTGCCCTTGATCTGGTCGACTTTGCCCTGCACTTCGTCTTTGTTCCACATGAGGTCCTCCTCCGGCATTGCGTCGAGTGCAAGATGTGCAGGACTTGTGCCTCACGGCAGTGGACGAGCTGGCGGCCGGGCGTCTGTCAGTGGCAGACGGTTCGCAGCAGGCTGATCAGCTGATCGGTCTCGGACGTCAGCGCCTGCCAGGCGGTTTCATGCGCCTCGAATTCACCGGTTCGGCCAATCTCCTCGAGAGCCCGCGCCGCGTTCACCACGCCCTCGGCGTCGAAGTTGGCCGCGGCCCCCTTGAGCCCGTGGGCGGCCCGGCGGAGCGCTTCGCCGTCGCGCATGTCGAGGGCCTCGCGGATTTTCTGGAGGTGCCGCGGTGCATCATCGACGAACAGGCGGCTGATCTCGGCGAGCAGCGCGCGGTCGCCGCCGACCCGCGCCAGTACTTCCATCGAGACGGTGGCCGGCTCGTCGCGACGTTCCCCTGCCGAGGCTCCCCCCGCCATCTGCTCCACGAGCGCGCACAAATGGCGCGGGTCGAGCGGCTTGGTGAGGTACTCGTCCATGCCGGCGTCGAGGCAGCGCTCCCGATCGCCCTTCATGGCGTGGGCGGTCATCGCGACGATCGGCATCCGCGGCGCCTGGCGCTGGATCTCCATCGCGCGGATCGCCGCGGTCGCCTCGAACCCGCCCATCTCCGGCATCTGCACGTCCATCAGCACGACGTCGAACGGCTGCGCCGAGACCGCGGCGATCGCTTCGCGGCCATTGGCCGCGATCGTGACCTTGTGGCCGCGGCGCCGGAGCAGGCTCGCCGCCAGCCGCTGGTTGACGACGTTGTCCTCGGCGAGGAGCACGTGCAGGCGCCGCTCGGGCAGTTCTGCGGGAAGCATCGACGAAGGAAGCGCGGCGCGTTGTCCGGGTTCGCGCGCCAGCGCCCGACCGATCGCGCTCAGCAGCTCGCGCTGATCAACCGGCTTGGTGAGGTGCGTCGCGATGCCGACCTCGCGGCACTTGTTGCTCTCGTCGTACTGGCCCGACGAGCTCAGCATCATGATCGTCGCGCCGCCCAGCGTCGGCGTGGCGCCGATTCGCCGGGCCACTTCGAAGCCGTCCATCTCTGGCATGTTCGCGTCGAGCAGCACCAGCGCGAACGGCTGGCCGCGTTCGCTCGCACCGGCCAGCGCCCGCAGCGCCGCGGCTCCGCTGTCGACCACGGTCGGGCGCATCTTCCAGCGGACCAGGAGATCCTGCAGCACCCGGCGGTTGACGCCGTTGTCGTCGACGACCAGCACCGGTAAGTCGGTGAGGTTCACCGCGGATGGGTCCGGCCGCGCGTCGGTGACGCCGAGCTGCACCGTGAAGTGAAACGTGCTGCCTTCGAGCGGCTCGCTCTGCACCCAGATGCGTCCGCCCATCAGGTCGACCAGCGTCGAGGAAATGGCGAGGCCGAGCCCGGTGCCTCCGAAGCGGCGCGTCGTCGATCCGTCGGCCTGCTTGAAGGGCTCGAAGATGCTCTGCTGCTTCTCGCCCGGGATGCCAATGCCGCTGTCGCTGACGAAGAAGTGCAGCTCCATGGTGTCGGCGGTCTTCGACATGGCCTCGACCTGCACCAGGATCTGGCCGCGCTCGGTGAACTTGATGGCGTTGCCGACCAGGTTGACCAGCACCTGGCGCAGCCGCCCCGGATCGCCGACCGCGACGTTGGGCACGTCCGGGAGCACGTGGCAGACCACCTCGAGATCCTTCTGCTCGGCGCGTAGCGCCAGCGGCTTGAGCAGGTCGGCGAGGTGATCGCGGATCGAGAACGGGATCTGTTCGAGCTCGAGCTTGCGCATCTCGATCTTGGAGAAGTCGAGGATGTCGTTGAGGATGCTCAGCAGCGCGTCGGCGGAGCTCTTCACCATCGACAGATACTCGCGCTGTTCGAGCGAGAGGGTGGTGTCGAGGGCGAGCTCGGTCATGCCGATGATGCCGTTGAGCGGCGTGCGGATCTCGTGGCTCATGTTGGCGAGGAACTCGCTCTTGGCCTGATTCGCTTCCTCGGCGACGCGGGTGGCGGCCACCAGCTCGACGGTGCGCTCGCGCACCTTGCGATCGAGATCCTCGGTGAGCGCGCGCAGTTCGGTGTTGAGCCGCTCGCGCTGGATCAGCGCCTGCTCCAGCTGCCGGTACGAGTCGGCGAGCCGTCCCTGCATGCCGTTGACGTCGTGCAGCAGCGCCGAGATCTCCGCCGGCGGGTTCGAGCTCAGCGTGGCCTCGGCCTGTCCGCCATGGGCTGAAATGCTGCGGACCACGTCGACGACTTCTTCGAGCGGCCGGGTCACGCGGCGTGCGAAGTTGCGCGCGCCGAGCACCGCGCCGCCGAAGGCGAGCAGCATCAGGCCGAGGGCGAAGGCGTAATAGCCGGTCGACTGCAGGCGGATGTACACCAGCGGCTGCTCGATGAACACCCTCCAGCCGGTCGGCGCCATCACGGCCGTGGCGGCGAGCCGGGTGGACTCGTTGGCGTTGGCGATCGGCCGCGCGTAGCGGAAGACGCCGCCGGGCGCGCCGGCGCTCGCCAGCACGAGGTCGTCGTTGGCGAGGCTCTGCAGCGCAGTGAAGGTGGTTTCGCCGCTCGTGAAGATCACGCGCGAGTGCTGATCGAGGACCGTAATCCTGGCGTTGGGCAGCGAGCGGAAGTCTTCGACGAACTTGTCGAACTTGGAAAGGTCGAGCGATCCGCCCGCGACGCCGGCTACCGCGCCGGCGGCGTCGAAGATCGGCACCGCGATCGTGACGATCGGCACATATGACAGCCGACCGAGGATGACGTCGGAAACCGCGAGCTCCCTGGTCCGCACCGCGTTCATGAAGTACTCGCGGTCGCTGACTGGCGGCGACTCGGAGCTGCGCGGCGGGAAAATCTCGTGGACGATGCCCAGGCGGTCGGCGGCGAAGATGGTGAGGAAGCCCGGGTAGACGTCGTGATAGTGGCCGAGCAGCTGCTGCCGCCCCGCGCCATCGGCCGGCATGCTGGTCAGCGCCGCCGCCAGCGACTGGACGGCGTGCTCGTGATCGTTGACATAGGCGCTGATGTGCTGGTTCAGCGCCGCGACCGCCTCGTGCAGCCGGCCGCCGCCGTCCACCTCCTGCTTGGCGGACGACAGCTGGCCGTCCACCGATGCCAGCACCAGCACCGGCACCGTGGCCGCCAGCACGAAGGCGTGGAACGCGTCGGCGCGCAGATGTCGAGCGGCCCGCTGATCGGCGCCGACCAGCCGCTGCACGACCGCGGCGCTGGCAATCAGGTCGGCGACCGCGACCGCCATCAACCCGCTGACCACCAGCTGCAGCGCGACCGGCAGGATCGTGTCGCGCAGGTAACCGACGCCGTAGAAGCTTGGCACTGCGATCAGAGTTCCCGACACGGCGGTCCAGACCAGCAGGCCGCCGAGCATCGGCGAGCGCCCGCGCCGCGCGAACAATCCGATCACGATCGCTTCGAGCGGCAGGATGCGAAGCCCGGCGGCGAAGATTCCGCGTCCGGAGACCGCGTGGATCAGCGCCGCCACCGCGCCGTACCAGGGTCCGAACAGGATCGCAATCGGGAGGGTGATGATACGGCCGAGCAGCAACGGCGCCGTCGACGCCTGTCGCCAGATGTCGACTTCGAGCGCGATCAGACCGCACAAGACGGTGATACCGACGCGCTTCACGGTCGATCGGGTCATTGGCGGCGACCAATTGTGCAATAATTTCGCACTGATATGCACGTGCTCATCGCAGAGGACGATCGCGTCACCGGCGAAATCCTCGCTCGCACATTGCAGCGCTGGAACTACAGCACCACGGTGGTCAGCGACGGCGCGCAGGCGTGGGATCGCTTGAGAGTCGCCACCGATCCGACGCTCGCCATTCTCGACTGGATGATGCCGGAGATGGACGGTCCGGACGTCTGTCGCCGCGTCCGCCAGGACCTGCCGCTCGCGAACATGTACCTGCTGCTGGTGACCGCGCGCGAGAGCCGTGGCGACGTGGTCGCGGGGCTCGACGCGGGCGCCGACGACTACATCATCAAGCCGTTCGATCCCGAGGAGCTGCGCGCGCGCGTGGCGGTCGGCACGCGCGTGCTCGGCCTGCAGCAGAAGCTCGCCGAGCGGGTCGAGGAGCTGCAGACCGCGCTGTCCAACGTCAAGCAGCTGCGCGGGCTGCTGCCGATCTGCAGCTACTGCAAGCGCATCCGCGGCGACGATCAGTACCTGGCAGCAGGTCGAGGGCTACGTCGCGGCGCACTCCGACGCGCAGTTCAGCCACGGCATCTGCCCGCCGTGCTACGAGAAGGTGTCCGCCGAGATCGACGAGATGTCGCGCAACCGCCCGCCGCGCGCGTAACGGCGCGCGGCCGTGCCGGCCCGCTCTACGCTACTGACCGACCCGCCACGGCGAAAATTCCGGCCACGTTCTGAGCGTCTCGGCAGCCCACGCGTTGGACTTGTCGGTGTGGCACGCGGTGCACGGATTCGGGATCTTGATGGCGTCGGTCGCCGATGGCGGGATGAACCGGAAGGTGTGGCTGCGCACCATCACGTCGCCGATCTCCTGCGCGATCTTCGGCATATGGCACGCCACGCACTCGTTGCCGGCCGATCCGGCCTTGTGGTGGGTGTGCTGCTCGATGGTCCTGGCGCGCGGGCCATTGGGCGAGCCGGCGCCGTGACACTGCAGGCAGACGGTGGCGACCGGCTGTCTGAGGTCGGCGTTGTGCTCGGTGCCGTGGACGTCGTGGCAGCTGGCGCAGGTGACGCCCCGCGTGTACATCAGGCTCTGCACGAAGTCGTTCCCCTGCATCCGGTTCTTGTGCGCGGTGCCGTCCGCGAAGTGCGTGAACGTGGTTTTGCCGGGTTCGGGCTCCTCGAGCTTCCAGAAATCGCGCAGGTTCAAGCCGACGCGGAAGCCGACCGGCCAGTCGTAGAAGCCGCCGGCGATCGGATTGGAGAGCGGCTGTCCCTGCGAGTGACACTGGATGCAGGTGTCGTTGGCGTGCACCGGATCCACGCGCGCCGGGTTGAAGATGTTGGCGCGCGCCGGCCGCGCGGCGTGCTCGCCGCCCGGGCCGTGACACTTCTCGCAGCCGACGTTCCATTCGGTGACCTGCTTGGTCTGGACGTCGTAGTTCACCGAGTGGCAGCCGTCGCAGAGCGGGCCGGTCGGCCGTTTGGCGTTGTCCGCCGGGTATTTCGGCACCCACCAGTCGGTGCCGTCCGCGACGAAGTAGCGCGACCATCGCTGGTGGGTGACGTCCCATTGCGCGCCGAGCGGAAAGTAGTCGTCGCCCACCTTGGTGAAGTACCGCTGCTTCCACTTGCTGCCGTAGGTGAAGGCGATGTCGGCCTTGGTGAAGGTGACGAGCGGGTCGGGTTTGCTCAGGTCGGGGAGGATCGCGTCGGGGTGAATCTTCGGATCGCGGACCACGTTGGCCATGCGCGTCTTCGACCAGCGCGCGTAAATCGGCGCGTGGCAGCTCTGGCAGGCGGCGGATCCGACGTAGACGGGGGCGGCGGGCGCTTGCGCCCAGACCGCGAGCGAACACCAGCCGAGCCACGCGGCGGCGATCGCGATCCGGGCCGGGGTCACGGCGTGCCGGCGATCTGTTTGACGATCTCCCGCGCGAGCGGAAGGCTGACGCCGCAGGTCGGGTCGTCGACGCGGCAGCGGGCGACGCGTAAGATCGCAGCCGCAGGTGCAGGGCTGCGCGTTCAGCTTCTGCAGCGCCTCGGTGCGCTTGGCGACCGGCAGCGAGGCGAGGTCGACGCCGGGAATCGTCATCGCCTGCGCGCCGTTGACGATCTTGCAGCCCCTGCGTCTGATCGAACTTCCTCGATCGAGCGTTGACCGGCAGGCCCGCCAGGTGCCGCGCTTCGTATTCGGTGGTGCGCGCCGTCAGCATGCCGACGTGCTTCTGCACCACGCGCGACTCGACGGTCGAGGATGAACGAGGTCGGCAGCGCGCTGATCCCCGGAAACATCTTCTCGAGCTCCGGGGTCATCATCGCCATCGGGTAGTTGACCTTGTGCTCGGCGGCGAAGCGCTTCACGACCTCGACGCCGGCTTCGTCTTCGGAGATGCCGATCACCTGCAGCGTGTCCTTGTACTTCTCCTGCAGCGCGACCAGGTCCGGGATCTCGGCGCGGCAGGGACCGCACCAGGTCGCCCAGAAGTTGACGATCACCACCTTGCCGCGCAGCGACGCGGTCGAAATCTCGCGGCCCTCGAGATCCCGGACGGTGAACGCCGGCGCCGGCTTCGGATCGCGGAAGAACCGCAGCGTCACCGGCTCGGTGCCGGCCGCGTCCGGGTCGGCGGCGCGCGCCGCCGACGGCGCGCCGGCTGGCGTCCTTCCACCTCGCGCGCGTAGCGCGCCGCGGCCCAGGTCACGAGCACGCCGCCGAGCGCGAGGACAAGGATGAGGGCTCGCCGTTCGTTCATGGCTGTCACAAGTGTAAGCTGAAGCGGTGCCGATTCAAACCGTGTTCCTCGACGCGGGCGGCGTCCTCGTCAACCCCAACTGGTCGCGCGTGAGCGACGCGCTGGCCGTCACGGTGTCACCGTCGCATCCGGCGCGGCTGGCCGCCGCCGAGCCAGCGGCCAAGAAGCGGCTCGATACCGGCGACACCATCAGGCGACCAACGATCAGCAGCGCGGCTGGACCTACTTCAATCTGGTGCTGACCGAGGCAGGCGTGCCGCTCAGCGACGGCTACCGCCGCGGCGCTCGCCGAGCTGCACACGTACCATCAGACGCACAATCTCTGGGAAACGGTCCCGGACGAGGTGCTGCCGTCGCTTGGCCGCCCTTCGCGCCGCGGGCCTGCGGCTCGTGGTGCTGTCGAACGCCAACGGCACCCTGCACCGCGCCTTCGATCGGCTCGGCCTGACCTGCGTCGTTCGACGTGATCTTCGATTCGCACCGCGAAGGCGTCGAGAAGCCGGATCCGCGCTTCTTCCAGATCGCGCTCGAGCGCTCCGGGCGCCGACGCCGCGACCACCATGCACGTCGGCGATCTCTATCACGTCGACGTCGCCGGCGCGCGCGCCGCGGGCCTGACGCCGGCGCTGCTGGACGTCGGCGGTCTGTATCCGGACTGCGACTGCCTGCGCGTCCGCTCGCTGACCGAGCTGGTCGGCGCGCTCGCGAGCCGCGCTTGTGTAGCGCAGGCCTTCGGCGCCAGGTGGGGCTGAAGCTGCATGCTCGCAGACTAAACGTCTCCTGCCCAGACCTGGGTCTGCACTACGTTAGGGCTCGACTACGTAAGGGCTCGGCCCTGCACGACGTGATGTCTCGCGATACACTGCCGCATGCTCACCGCACGCTGCTCGCATCATTCTGGCGCTGGCGCTGGCCGCCGCCATTCCCGCGCTGATCGCCGCGCAGCAGCGCGGCCGCGGCGACAATCCGTTTCCCGGCGGCGCCAACCCGGACGGATCGCTGCGGCCGACGCCGCCGCTGACGCGCCTGTTCACGCAGGACGCCTACACCGAGTACGAGATTCTGAAGCCGGGCAGCGAAGAGTTCCGGATCAAGTTCCTGCCGGAAGAAAACCGGGTCGGCGCGACCGAGCTGGTGAACGCGACGCGCGGCGGCAGCGAAGGGTCGGGCGTCGAGGTCTACGATCCGCGCACCGGCAAGCCGCTGACCTTCACCTATCAGCAGGAAGGCAACGATCCCGACAACCACGCGATTCACGCGAAGCTGCCGATCCCGGTGCCGCAGGGCGGCGTCGGCCGCGTCCTGATCTACAAGACCTACAAGGATCCGCGCACCTACATGATGCACGGCGACGACATCGTCTGGGTGCGCAGCCTGAGCGGCTACCGGCTCGGCGTGCTGCTGCCGAAGGGCTTCGCCTTCATCTCCTCCAACGTCGCGGCGCAGCTGACGACCACCGCCGAGCGGTCAGCTGAAGCTGGCGTTCGCCAACCCGAGCGGGCAGAGCAATCCGGTCACGATCCACGCGCGCAAGACGACCGCGACGTTTCAGCCGCGCACCGACACCGACATGTTCTTCGACGACGTGAAGACGCTCTACGACCTGGAGGCGCCGGAGAGCCGGGCGGGTCAAGGTCGAGCAGACCTACAGCGACTATCGCAAAGGCGCGCGCGCCCAGCTCGACACGCTCGCGCAGCTGCCGCTGCAGGATCTCAAGGTGATCGACCTCGATACCGGCAAGCCGTTCTCGACCGCGAAGAACGGCGCCGCGACCTTCGTCAAGCTCGACGTGCCGATCGTCGACGACAAGCAGAGCGCGCACATCAAGATCACCGGCGCGTTCCGCGATCCCGGCTACAAGATGCTGACGGCGACGAGCTGGTGTTCGATCGCGCGCTGCTACGGCCTGCGCAACACGGTGATGCTGCCGGCGGGTTGGGAGGTGTCGGCGATGTCGCAGTCGGGGACGATCGGCACCTACGAGGGCCGCACCTTCGTCGCGCTGATCAACCTGAACGGCGAGAACAACTATCGCGTGACGCTTCGCGCGCGCAAGCGCCCCTTCTGACGCCATGCTGCTTGCGCTCGCCCTTCTCGCTGGCCACGCTCGCCCCGCCCACGGTCGGCGCCGGCGAGTGCGTGGTGTTTGCGCCGCTCGACGGACCGGAGACGGTCTTCGGCGGCGGCGAATGCGGCCGCCGCACGCTGCCGGCGTCCACGTTCAAGATCCCGCACGCGCTCGTCGCGCTGCAGACCAGCGTCGTCACCGACAAGACCGTCGTCAAGTGGGACGGCGTGAAGCGCGACTACGACGGCGTGGAATCGCGATCAGACGCTCGAGTCGGCGATCAGGATGTCGGCGGTCTGGGTGTTCCAGCAGTTTGCGACCGCGATCGGCCGCGAGCGCGAGCTCGAGAGCCTGCGAGAATTTCACTACGGCTCGGCGACGTTCGAGCACGACGTCACCAACTTCTGGCTGAACGGCGACCTGCAGATCTCCCCGCTCGAGGAGGTCGCGTTCCTGCGCCGCATGTTCCCCTACGACCTGCCGGTGGAGCGCGCGCCACATCGACACCGTGAAGGCGGCGCTGACGATGCCGCGCGGAAAATTCGTGAACGCCGCGGGCGTGCACGACTTCTCGCTGCAGTGGCCGGCCGACACGATCGTCCGGGTCAAGACCGGCAACGGCACCGTGAACGGCGAGCGCGTCAGCTGGCTGGTCGGCGCAGCTCGAGACCGGCGGCCGGCAGTTCGTGTTCGCCAGCCGCGCCCGCGCGCGGCGGGCACGCTGGACACCACCGCCGGCGCCGATCTCGCGCTGCGCGTGCTCAACACGATCGATCCGGCGGCGCTCGTCGCAGACCGCGCGCGCGCGCACGTCACGGGCTGGTCGAGCTGTGGACGCAGGGCAAGCCGGCGTTCGGCGTCTACGCGCCGAACGAGAATCCCGGGCCGCGCGGACAGCGCGGTCAGCCGCCGCAGCCCGCCGTCTACACGCGCGAGGGCGGCGAGAAGCTGGCGATGAACCCGCTCTACGACTACGTGTTCCTCAACCTCGAAGGCGGCTACGACGCCGCGGCGGTGAAGGCGATGGCCGACGGCCTACGCAGCCCGAGCGCGGCCAGCCGCAAAGCGCTGATCGTCCGCATCCCGCCGATCGACAAGGACGGCGCGGCGAGCCACGAAGGCGCGCGTGAAGGAGATTCTGGATTTCGGCGCCGACGGCGTCACGATCCCGCACGTGCACGAGCGTGGATGAAGCGAAGCTCGCGATCAGCTTCTTCCAGGATGCCAAGGCGAACGTGTGGTCGCCGTCGAACCCCGGCGGCCGCATCATCGCGATGCTGATGCTCGAGGATCCGGCCGCGGTGGCGCAGGCGACGAGAGGTCGCCGATCTGAAGGGCTACAGCATCCTCGCCTGCGGCATCGGCAGCCTGACCCAGGCGCTCGGCGGCGATCGCGCCGGCGCGGAAGCCGGCACGCAGAAGGTGCTGGCGGAAGCGAAGCGCGCGAAGCTCGCCGACATGCTGACCGCCAACCCCCAGGACGTCGCGCAACGCGTGAAGGAAGGCTTCCTCGCGCTGCTGATGCAGGGCCCGACCGCCGACGAGGCGATCACGATCGGCCGCACGGCAGCCGGACGATAAGAAGAAACCGTCTCCGCGGTTTCTTCTTATGCGTGAACTGAACGCGCTGTCTCCTGCAGGATCGGCAGCAGCGTGTGCATGCGGCCGAGCGACGGGCGCGCGGGCGTCAGGCCGCTGCGGAATCCCGCGCGTGCGCAGGCGATCCAGGATCTCCGGCCGGCTGGCGATCACGTGCACCGGCACGTCCCAGGGCGCCTTCTCGCCGCTGACCGCGGCCGCCGGCTCGTGATCGCCGAGCAGGATCATCACCAGATCGCGATCGGCGTGCAGTCGCAGGTAGCCCGGCAAGCGTGGCGTAGTCGTAGGCGATCGCGTTGACGTAGCCCGGCCCGAAGTGCGTCCAGTCGGGCTGCTGCGCGTAGGCGCTGGACGATCGACGGGCCGTCATACGGATGCTCGAGGAACATCCGGCTCCAGTCCGGCTGGTACGGCGGCGTCGGGATGAACGGGAAGTGCGTGCTGATGGTCGGGAAGAAGACGAACAGCGGCGCGCGTCGACGGCTGCTGCCGCTCGAGCGCGTCGAACTTCGCGAGCGAGAACTGATCCGGCACCGCGAACCAGCCGAACTCCGGACCGTGGTAGTCGAGGCGCGAGGCGCCGTAGATGTCGTCGAAGCCGTAGAAGCCGCCTTCCGGCCACGCCTGCCGCAGGCCGGGCATCAGCGCGACCGTGCGATGCCCCGCTCGCTTGAAGTTGGTCACGATCGTCTCGCGCTGCTCGGTCATCAGCCGCGCGTTGGTTTCGGGATCGCGCACCTCGACGCCGGACATCAGGCTCAGGTGCGCGAGCCACGACGAGCCGCCGAAGGTCGGCGACTCGACGAAGCGCCGAGACCACGTCGCGGCCGGTGCCGTGAATGGCCGCGTCGAGATCGGCGCGGGCCGCGGCAAGCTGCGGCGCCATGTCCGGCCGCTCGTAGGCGATCGACGCCGTACGACTCGATGAACATCAGGAACACGTCCGCGTCCTCCACCAGCGCCAGGTCGGCGTTCATCGGCGGGCTCGGCGGCAGCGTGTGCGACGCGCTCAAGCGCCCCGGCGACCAGCCGCGGCCTGGCGCGCGTAGGTCTCGATCACCGGCGTCGCGAACACCGGCTCGGTCTCGAAATGCCAGCCGAGCTGCTGCGCCGCGAACAGGCGCGACCACCATCACCCCGGCCATGAAGAGCGGCGCACGCTCCTCGCGCGTCGAACGCGGCGGCCGGCGACGCGGCGGATCGCCCAGCGAAACACCACGTAGAGCAGCGCGAGCACGGCGGCCACCGCCGCGACGACGCCGACGATCAGCCAGAGCGGCGCCGCGCGCGCGATCATCGCGGCGACGTCCGGCATGTAGCGGAGGTCCCAGTACAGGTTGATGTCGCGGCCGTAGAGCGCCGGCGTGGTGACGTCGGCGTAGTGGCCGAGCACCAGGACGAGCCAGCCCGCGGTCAGCCAGGCGATCGCGGCGGCCGAGAGGGGGCCGAGCCACAACTGCGCCGCGATGATCACAATCAGCAGCACGCCGCACTCGACCGAGAACTCGCCCGCCCAGCGGATCATCGGCGTCGGCCAGACATTCTGGAAGGCGAGCGAGACGTCGAGCAGCGCCACCGCGGCGGCCAGCGTCAGGCCGCGCCAGGTCATGTCGTTCGCCGCTGCCACAGCCACACGGTGTCGATCAGGAACGACCCGGTCAGCGCGGCGAGCGCGGCGGCCGCGAGCAGTGCGCTGATCGGCGGCTGCAACCGACGGCAGCATCACCAGCGTCAGCGCGGCGATCTGGATGACGCAGATCGTCTGGCGGCGCCGGCTCGGCGGCAGCGCGCCGCGCAGCCACGGCGCGACCGTGCCGGCCGCGACGAAGGCGTAGCGCAGCATGCCGGACGCGATGACCCAGGCGCCGGCCTTGTCGTGGCGCCACGCCAGCACCGACAGCGCGAGGATCAGCAGCGCGTCGATCTCCATGTCGAAGCGGGCGCCGAATCGGCTGGCGATGCCGTGGCGGCGCGCCAGCCAGCCGTCGACGCCGTCGAGCAAGGTGACCGCGACGCTGCCGCGGCCGCGGCCGCCGCCAGCGCCGGCACGCGCGGCTCACCGACCAGGCCGGCGACCAGCGCCACGAGGATCGCGCGCAGCGTCGTGATCTGGTTGGCGGCGCCGAAGCGCGCGAACGGATGGTGCTGCTGCAGGAAACCGATCGACAGGCCCATGATCGCGGCGAACAGACACCGCGGCTTTCAGCGGATAGCGATCGCCGAGCGGCAGCGCCGTGCGCGCGGCAGTGGCGAACGCGACCACCGCGGCCAGGCCGATGAGTTTCGAGGTGACGGCGCTGGCGCGCAGCGGCGCAGTCGGGCAATCGCCACACGGGTTCATGGTTCAGGGTTCAAGGTTCAGGGTTCTAGTTCGGGTTCTGAGTTCTGAGGTTCGCGTTATTGTATCAACGTGTCTGAATCGCACGCGCGCGCGTTCTGGACTGTCGCGCCGGGACGGGGCGAGCTCCGCGACGAAGTCGCTGCCGGCCGCCGGCGACGACGATGTCGTGGTTCGCGCGCTGTTCAGCGGCGTGAGCCGCGGCACCGAGGCGCTGGTGTTTCAAGGACGGGTGCCGATCAGCGAGTACGAGCGCATGCGCGCGCCGTTTCAGGCCGGCGAATTTCCCGCGCCGGTGAAGTACGGCTACGCCAGCGTCGGCATCGTCGAGCGGCGGCCCGGCGATCGCTGCGGGGCCGGCGCGTCTTCGCGCTCTGTACCCGCATCAGACGCGCTATGTCGTGCCCGCGCAGCCGGGTCTCGATGCTGCCCGACGAGGTGCCGTCGGAGCGCGCGGTGCTGGCGGCGAACCTGGAGACCGCGATCAACGGCGTCTGGGACGCGCGGCCGCAGGTCGGCGATCGCGTCACGGTCATCGGCGCCGGCACCGTCGGTTGCCTGGTCGCCTGGATCGCCGGGCGGATCGCGGGCTGCGACGTCGAGCTCGTCGACGTGAACCCCGATCGCGCGTCGATCGCGCGCGCGCTCGGCGTCCGTTTTGCGGTGCCAGCCTCGGCAAGATCCGGGAAGCCGACGTCGTGATCCACGCCAGCGGATCGCCATCCGGGCTCGCGCTGGCGCTCGACGTCGCCGGGTTCGAGGCGACGATCGTCGAGATGAGCTGGTACGGCGACGCAGGCCGTCAGCGTGCCGCTCGGCGAGGGCTTTCACGCGCGGCGGCTGACGCTCAAGTCGTCGCAGGTCGGCGAGCGTCGCCTCGTCGCAGCGCGCGCGGATGGGACACCGCGCGATCGCATGGCGCTGGCGCTTGTCGATGCTTGCGGATCCCGCCCTCGACGTGCTGATCACGGGCGAGAGCGAGTTCGAGACGATGCCGGACGTGATGGCGAGACTCGCGGCCAGCGCCGGGCAACACGCTGTGCCACCGAATCAGATATCCCCTGTAGGATTGTGATGTACACCGTTTCGCGTCCGCGACCATTTCATGATCGCCCACAGTTTTCGCGGCGAGGCGTTCGGACCCGCGCAGCGCCTGCACGGCGCCACCTACGTGGTCGATCTGGAATTCCGGCGCCCCGACCTCGACGCCAACGGCATGGTGGTCGACATCGGCCTGGCGACCGAGGTGTTGAAGAGCACGCTCGCCGGTCTCAACTACCGGAACCTGGACGAGGAGCCGGCGTTCACGGGCCGCAACACCACGACCGAGTTTCTCGCGCACGAGATCTTCGAGCGGATGGTCGCGGCGATCGGACGCGGCGAGCTCGGCGCGGCTGCGCGCGGCGTCGAGAGCGTGCGCGTCACGCTGCACGAGTCGCACGTGGCCTCGGCGTCGTTCGACGGTCCGATTGCATGAACCATTCTGCGGGCTCCGCGCGTTCCGCGTTGTACGTCGTGATCCCGGGAGATCTCGAGACCCGCACCGGAGGCTACGGCTACGATCGGCGCATCATCGCGGGCCTGCGCGACCGCGGCTGGACGGTGGACGTGCTGCGGCTCGACGACAGTTTTCCGACGCCGACGCCGGCCGCGCGCAGCCACGCGGCGCAGGCGCTCGCCGGCGATTCCTGATGGCTCGACGGTGCTGGTCGACGGCCTCGCCCTCGGCGCGCTGCCCGACGAGGCCGAGCGCGAGGCGTCGCGGCTGACGATCGTCGCGCTGGTGCACCATCCGCTCGCCGCGGAAACCGGCATCGATCGCGCGCTCGCCGCCGCGCTCGAGGTCAGCGAGCGACGCGCCCTCGCCGCCGTCCGCTCGGTCGTCGTCACCAGCCACGCGACCGCGGCGCGCCTTGCCGGCTACGGCGTCACCGCCGACCGCATCGCCGTCGTCGAACCAGGGACCGATCCCGCGCCGCTTGCGCGTGGCTCGGTTGCCGCGAGCGTAGGCCGGGCGCCAGCACCCGTCGCGCTGCTGTGCGTGGCGACGCTGACGCCGCGCAAGGGCTACGAGCTGCTGGTCCGCGCGCTCGCGACGATCCCGGAGCGCCACTGGCGCCTGACCTGCGCCGGCAGCCTCGATCGCGATCCGTGACAGTGGCGCGGGTACGGGCGCAGGTGGGGGAGGCCGGCCTCGAGGATCGGGTGTCGCTGGTCGGCGACCTCGGCGAGGCCGCGCTCGCCGAGCAGTACGATCGCGCCGATCTCTTCGTGCTGGCGACCTTGTACGAAGGCTACGGCATGGCGGTCGCCGAAGCGCTCGCCCGCGGCCTGCCGGTCGTCAGCACCGCCACCGGCGCGATTGCGGATCTGGTGCTCGGGACCAGCGGCGCCGGGCTTCGCCGGATCATGCGGCAGGTGTGATCGTTCCGCCTGGAGATGCGCCGGCGTTCACCGACGCCCTGGCGCGTGTGATCGGCGATGCGGCGCTGCGAGCGACGCTGACCGCGAACGCGCGAGGCCGGCGCGATTGCCTGCCGACCTGGGACGCCGCCGCGGCCGCGATGGCAAACGCGCTCGAACAGCCGGCCGCGGGGCTGCGGCCCTGCGCGACGTTTGATCATGGCGGGCTTCAGTGCGGACTGGCTGGCGCTGCGCGAACCCGCCGATCATGCGGCGCGGTCGGCCGATCTCACCCGCTCGGTGCTCGAGGCGCTGCCGCGCGATGGGCCGCTCCGCATCCTGGATCTGGCCGCCGGCACCGGATCGAACCTGCGATATCTCGTGGACGACGGGTCCGAAAAGACGCGGCTTACGTTCGCGCCTCGGAGTTTCTGCTCGTCGACCACGATCCGCTGCTGCTGGCGCGCGTGCCACAGATGCCCGGCGTCGAGACGCGCTGCTTGGATCTCTCGATGCTCGACGACGGGACGATCTTCGAGGGCCGGGCTCTGGTCACCGCGTCGGCACTGCTGGATCTGGTGTCCGAGCCCTGGCTGCGCGCGCTTGCCGCTCGATGCGCCGCGATCGGCGCCGCGGTGCTGTTCGCGCTCAGCTACGACGGCCGCATCGTACTGCACGCCTGAAGATCCGGACGACGGCACCGTGGTCGCTTTGGTGAACGAGCATCAGCGGACCGACAAGGGATTCGGACCGGCGCTGGGCCCGGACGCCGCCGATGTCGCGGCCCGCTGCTTCGCCGATCTCGGGTACACGCGTGCAGCGCGCCTCGAGCGACTGGCTGCTCACGCCGGCGTCGGCCGAACTGCAACGGCAGCTGATCGACGGCTGGGCGCAGGCGGCCGCCGAGATGGCGCCGCAGCAGATCCGCGCGATCGACGCGTGGCGGGACCGGCGCCTGGCGCACGTTGCCGCGGGGTGGTCGGCGATCATGGTCGGCCACGAGGATTGCGCGGCCTGGCCGTCTGGAAGCGACCGCCGAGACCGCTGAGCCCGCAGAGAAATTCGTGCTCGGCGTTCTCCGCGAGCTCCGCGGTTGCTTTCTTCAGATCACGCGCGTGATCGGCGGCTGCGGATCTGGCTGCGCGGCGTTGTTGCCGTCCGGGCCGATCTCGCAGTCGAACAGCACGTCGGTGCCCATGCGGAACACGCGGTAGCGCGGACGATGGCAGTCGCTCAGCGCGGTGCGCGGCGGCAGGCGGATGGCCGGACGGCCGTCGCCGATCAGCAGCGGCGCGATGGCGATCTGCAGCCGGTCGAGCAGGTTGGCCTCGAGGAACATCGATACCGTCACGCCGCCGCCCTCGACGAAGACGCGGTGGCAGCCGCGCGCGCGCAGCTCGCGCAGCACCGCGCCGACGTCGATGCCGTCCGGGCCTTCGTCGAGCCCCACCAGCGTGGCGTGGCCGACGTGCGTCTCGCCCGGCCTGCGCCAGCGATTTCGCGCACACATAGAGCGTGACCGCCGAGTCGTCGTTGAACACCTTGTAGTGCTCCGCCAGCCGCCGCGTCGGGTCGAGCACGACGCGCAGCGGGCTCGGCCCGGAGACGTGACGCGTCGTCAGCTGTGGATCGTCGGCCGCGACCGTGCCGGCGCCGACGACGACCGCGTCGCAGAGCGCGCGCATGCGGTGGAGATGGAGGATGTTCTCCTCGCCGGTGACGTACTGCGACTCGCCGGAATGCGTCGCGATGAAGCCGTCGAGGCTCTGTCCGAGATGCCCGACCGTGATCGGGTTGGCGACCGTCGCGCTGCAGATCGGCAGGTAGAGATCGATCATCGCGCGGCGCGGATCGTCTGGCCGGCAGCAGCAGCTCGAAGCCGGCATGCGGCCGCCACGCGATCACCGCGTCGGGATGCCCCGCGTCGACGCGCGCAAGGCGGCCGTCGGCGCCGAGCGCCAGCGACGCGTGCTGTGATGTTGCGCGCGAAGCGTGTCGGCGTGCCCGGCGGCTTCGAGCACGACGCTCCATGCTTCGTCGATCTTCGCGGCTCGGGCTGGTTTGCTGCGGCAACGTCTCCGATCGTAACAGAAAGCCCGGGCTCCTCACTGGCCGGAGAAGGGCGACTTCTCCTACAATTGCTGTCGAAGTTCTCAGGAGGAGTTTCACCCATGCACCGACCTATCAAGCTCCGCACCGGCGCATCGCTCGTCGCGGTCGCGATGCTGATGATGTTGTTCGTTTCGCTGCGAGCTCAGCAGCCGCCGGCCAGAGGCGCCGCGCCAGCGACACCGGCCCCGGCCACGCCGGCGAGCCCCGCGGCGCCGGCGGGACGTGGCGCCGCGCCGGCCGCTCCCGCGCCGAAACCGCTGGTGCCGGTCGCCACCAACACCATCGCGGCGAACCCCGACGCGTTCTACGGACAGGCGGTCACCATCACCGCGTCGATCGAGCAGATCTTCACCAAGTCGTCGTTCACCGTCGATCAGCGCCGCGTCGGCGACGCGCCCGCGCCCAAGCAGCCGACCGACGTGCTGGTGCTGGTCCCGAACATCCAGCGCCCGGTCGATCTCAAGAGCTACGTCACGGTGATGGGCGAGCTGATGAAGTTCGATCCGGCCGAGGTGGCGAAGAAGGCGAAGGACTACAAGATCGACCTGCCGCCCGAAGCCGCCGCGAAGTACGCCGGCCGTCCGGTGCTGATCGCGACCTCGGTCATCAACGACAAGTTCGACGACGTCGCCAAGCGCCTGCCGCCGCCGCTCAACGCCGAGGAAGAAGCGTTCCAGAAAGTGATGCGCGCGGTCGGTCCCGCCGCCGCCGCGCTGCGTCCCGCGGTCGACTCCTCGAATGCCGAGGTCGCCGCCAAGAACGCGGCGATCCTGCAGAAAGGCTTTGCCGACACCGAAGCGTTCTGGAAGCCGAAGAAAGCGGAGCCGACGCTGTGGGCCGCGAACGCGAAGAAGGAAGTCGAGGCCGTGCAGGCGGCGATTACCGCCGGCAAGTGGGACGATGCCAAGGCGCACGCGGCGACGGTGGCGCAGGCGTGCGGCCAGTGCCACGGCGTCTATCGCGAGCGCTTCGACGACGGTTCGTTCAGGGTGAAGAAGTAGCCGCGTAGTTCATTCGGCGCGCAGCGCCTGCACCACGTCGACGCCCGCCGCACGCGCGGCGGGCAGCAACGACCCGATCACCGCGGCGACCAGCAGTACGGCCGCCGACGCCAGTACCGGCCAGAGTCCGGGCAGCTGCACGTTCTGGATGTAGCTGCCCGCCACTCTCGCGGCCACGAAGCCGCCCGCCGCTCCTGCGACCACGCCGATCCCCGTCATCCACATGCCTTCGCCCAGCACGCCGGTCAGGATCTCGCGCGGCTGCGATCCGATCGCGAGCCGGATCCCGAACTCGCGGGTGCGGCCGCTGACCGAGAATGCCAGCACCCCGGCGACGCCGACGATCGAGATCGCCAGCGCGACCGCGGCGAAGCCGCCGAACACGATCGCGTTCAGCCGATCCGGCGCCAGCACCTCCGCGCGCACGTCGTCCAGCGTCGCTGCCCGTTCGACCACCTGATCGGACGCCAGCTCGCGCACCGTCCTGGTGATGGTCGGAACCAGCGCGTACGGATCGCCGCGGGTGTGCACGAACAGCCGGCTGCCGAGCTGCTGCTCGAACGGGTGATAGACCGTCATCACCGCCTTCGGATCGATCCGCTCGTCGTCGATGTCGGCGGTGACCCCGACGATGCGTCGCGCGTCGGTGGAGATGCCGATGAACTTCATCACGCCGTCGGTCCAGATCAGATGGCGATTGAGCGGATCCTGGCCGGGGAACAACTGCCTGGCCAGCCCTGCGCTGATGATCACGACCGGTTCCGCGCCGAGCCGGTCGCTCTCGTTGAAGTCGCGGCCGGCGACGATCGGCATCCCGAGCGCGGCGAAGAAGCCGGGCGACACCGAGCGGAATCGCGCGCGCGGATCGTCCTGGCCGTTCTCGCGCGTCCGCCCTTCCACCGAGAACTGGAAGCCGTCGCCGAAGTTGCCGCCGTCGCGCCAGGGCACGGTGCTGCCGAACGCGACCCGATCGACCCCGGGCATCGTCGCTGACGCGCCGCTGCATCTCGCGATAGAAGCCGCGGACTTGCTCCGGTGTCCGGCCGTACGACGACACCGGCACGTTGACCGCGAGGATGTTCGAGGTCTCGAAGCCGGGCCTGGCCGCCTGCAGCGACAATTAGCGTTTTCAGCAGCATGCCGGCGCCGGCGAGCAGCACGAACGACGCCGCGATCTGGGTGACCGCGAACATGCGAAGGCGCCGGTTGGTCGCGCCGGTGATGCGCAAGCCGCCGCTGGTGAGCGCGAAGCCGTGCTAGGCGTCGGTGCTCGGCAGCCGCGGCACGAACGCGAGCAGCACCGCGGCGAGCAGCGCCAGGCCGACGCCGACCCACAGCATGCTGGCGTCGAGCGTGAGATCCAGCGCGCGGACCGAGAAGCGCGCGGCGTAGCGTCCCAGCACCGTGACCATCGGCCGCGCGATCGCCACGCCGAGCACCGCGCCCGTGCCGCAGAGCACGATGCTCTCGGCGAGCAGCGTCCGCCGCAGCGTCGCCGCGCTCGCGCCCAGCGCGGCGCGGACCGCCAGCTCGGACTCGCGGCGCACCGACCGCGCGAGGATCAGGTTGGCGACGTTCGAGACCGCGATGATGAACACCAGTCCGGACGCGGCGAGCAGCACCAGCAGCACGGTGCGGGCGCGCGACGTAATCTGATCGCGAAGCCGGACCGCGTCGATGCGGAAGTCGTTCTTGGGCGGATAGGCCTCGGGATGTTCCTTGATGATCGCGCCCTGGACGGCGCGCAGCTCCGCCCGCGCCGATTCGACGTCCGCGCCAGGCGCAAGCCGGCCGAACAGCTCCGTCATCCGATGCTCGCGCCCGGTGACCATCGTCGCCGAGAGATGGTGCGGGCTGGTGACGACGTTGGCGATGATCTCGGTTTCCGCCGGATAGGGAACCGACGGCTCGAGCACGCCGACGATGACCGCGGAGCGGGTGCCCAGCCGGATCGTCTTGCCGAGCACGTCCGGGTCGCTCTTCAAGCCCGTGGTCCAGAAACGATGCGTCAGCACGGCGGCGCCCGCCGCGCCCGGACCGTCGTCGCCCTTGTTCAAAAGCCGGCCCAGCACCGGGCGCAGCCCCATCACCTCGAAGTACGAGCCGTCCACCACGCCCGCGCGCACCTGTCCGGGGATCGCCGAGGCCGACCATGGTGAACGAAATCTGCGAGAACTCGCCGATCGCGGTCACCGATTTGAGACGGCCGCGCAGGTCGATAATCTCCGGCACCGAGAACGCCGGGTTTTCGGAGTGGATGCCGGGCGCGCTCTGGCGGATGTAAATCAGCCGGCTTTCCTCGCGGTTGACCAGCGGCCGCAGCAGCACGCCGCGGACGACGCTGAAAATCGACGCGTTGGCGCCGATGCCCAGCGCCAGCGTCAGGACCACCGTGATCGCCAGCCCCTTGGCGCGGGACAGCGAGCGGAGCGCGAACTTGAGCTCGTGAAGAAGGTTCATGAGGGTCCTATTAAACATTCATGTCGTCATTCTTCGACCAGCAATTTGAACCGCGCCAGCGCGTCGTCCCACCCTGCCGCGATCGCCTCCAGGTGACGCCTGCCGTCGGCGAGCCGTTTCGGGTTGACGCGCCAGACCTGCTCGCGCCCTTCCCGGCTGCCCTCGATGATCGCCGGCCCCGGCGAGGACCTGCAGGTGCTTGGTGACGCCCTGCCGCGTCATCGACCGTTGCTCCGCCAGGGTGGAGATCGACGCCGGCCCGTCGTCCGAGAGCTGCTGCAGCAGCGTCAGCCGCGTCGGGTCGCCCAGCGCCGCGAACAGCAGCGCGGCGCTGGCGAGGCTCTTGTCAATCCTGCGCTTCGGCATATTTCTGGATCCAGACGATGACTTCGGTCCAACCCTGCGTGTTGTCCTGATAGACCTTGGCGCGGCGGGCGAGCGAGATTTCGGTGAAGCCGGTTTCCGACACGCTCAAGCGGGTGCCGCGGCCGGATGGCTCCAGCGTGAAAGTGACCGTCGTCCACGGCTCGCGCGAGTAGTCGACGCTGGCATCGACGGCGCCGGGATGCCACTGCCAGGCGAAGCGGCGCGGCGGCGTCATCTCCGTGATCCGGACGACGAAGCGGCTGCCTTCGTGGCCGGGATATTGGGAGGTCATCCAGAGCTCGGCGCCAGGGGCGATGTCGCCTTCGACCGTCACCCGGAACCAGGTGGACAGATCCTTGGCGGTGGTCAGGGCCCGCCACACCTTGTCCGGCGCGGCATTGACCTCGATGGTCCGATCGATTCGACTCAGTTCGTCAATCATCATTATGCAACCTCTGGGTTGCATAATACACATCCTGATTGACCGCTTCCACTTGACATCCTAGTGAGCCCATGGCACGGTGTCGTCCGAGGAGAGCACTAGGATGGCCAGTGGACGGCAGGAACGGGTCGAGCTGCTGCAGGGCACGCTCGATCTCATCGTGCTGCGCGCGTTGTCGACGATGGGCCCGCAGCACGCCTACGGGCTGACCGCGAGGCTGGAACAGGTCGCGGATCACCCGCTCGAGCTCAATCAGGGGACGCTGTATCCGGCGCTGGTCCGGCTCGAGCAGCAGGGTTTGATCAAGGGCACCTGGCAGAAGACCGAGAGCAACCGCGATGCTAAGTACTACGCGATCACCAAAGCCGGCGTCCGTTCGCTCGAAAAGCAGACGGCGCGCTGGCGCCGGCTGGCCGGTCTGGTCGATAAGCTGCTGCTCGGGGAGTTGTAAGGTGTTGGACACCTTACAAGCCGTGACCCGGCGTCTGGTGATGCGTCTAGTCAATGTCTTCCGGTCGGACCGGGCCGAGGCCGATCTGGCGCGCGAGACCGCGGCACACCTGGCGCTGTTGGAAGACGACTATCGGCGCCGCGGCATGAGCGCGGCCGATGCGCGCATCGCGGCCAGACGTGCGTTCGGCGGCGTAGAGCAGATGAAGGACCGCCAGCGCGATGCGCGCTCGTTTACCTGGCTCGACGATGTCAGCCGCGACGTCCAGTACGCACTGCGCGCGCTGCGCCGCGCGCCGGGGTTCGCGGCAGCGGTGATGCTGACGCTGGCGCTGGGCATTGGCGCCAACACCGCCATCTTCACGATCGTCCATGCCGTGCTGATCGAGCCGCCGGCCTTTCGTGATCCCGATCGACTCGTGGCCATCTTCGAGGAATCGGTCCAGCGGCCGGGCCAGCACAACGTCGTCAGCCCGGCGAACGTGGTGAGCTGGGACGCGCGAGCCCGTTCGTTCGAGCCTCTGGCCGTGCTGTGGGATTCACGCGCCAACCTCACCGGGTCGGACAACCCGGAAGAGGTCGTCGTGCAGCGCGTCACGGCGACGTTCTTCGCCACGCTCGGCGTCGCCCCGTTCCTGGGCCGCTCATTCACCGAGGCCGAGCACCGCGAGCGCAGGAACGACGTGATCGTCCTGGGCTACGAGCTGTGGCAGCGGCGTTTCGGCGGCGACGCGTCGGTGGTCGGCCGCACGATTCAGTTCAACGGCGCCGCCACGACCGTCGTCGGCGTGATGCCACGCGGCTTCACGCTCTACATGAAGGCGGGCGCGCTGGCCGGGAAGCCGGCCGAGCTGTGGGCGCCGTACGCGCTGCCGGCGAATGCCGCGGACATCGCCGGCCGATCGATGACCGTCGTCACCCGTCTGAAGGCCGGTGTGTCGGTGGAAGCCGCAGCCGCCGAGATGACGGCTATCGCTGCCGGACTCGCGGCGCAGTATCCCGAACACGACGCCGGCTGGACCGCGCGCGTGGTCCCTCTGCAGGAGGAGATGGCGGCGCCATACCGGCAGGGATTGATCGTCCTGTCTGGCGCGGTCGGGTTCGTGCTCCTGATCGCATGCGCAAACGTCGCGAACCTCCTGCTCGCGCGCGGCGCGGCGCGGCAGCGCGAGGTCGCGATCCGGCTGGCGCTCGGCGCCGGACGCGCGCGCGTGATCCGGCAGATGCTGACCGAAGCGATCGTGCTGGCCGCGGCCGGCGGGCTGGCTCGGGTTATTCGTCGCGCGCTGGGGCGTCGAGGCGTTGCTGGCGCTGAACCCGGTCGGGTTCGTGCCGACGGCGCGGATCACGATCAGCGCGCCGGTGTTCCTATTCGCGGCCGCTGCATCGCTGGCCACGTCGCTGGTCTGCGGGATCGCGCCGGCGTACGCAAGCAGCCGGATCGACGTGCAGGCGCGTCTGAGGGGTGGCTCGCGCCGCATCGTGGCGCGGTTGGGTGGACTGCCCGTGCGCGATCTCTTCGTCGTCTCCGAGGTCGCGTTGGCGTCGGTGCTGCTGGTCGGCGCCGGGTTGATGGCGCGCAGCTTCGACTCACTGCGCCGCGTCGATCCAGGCTTCGACCCGGGCGGCCTGCTGACGCTGCGCATGCAAATCCCGCCGGCGAAGTACAGCGACGCCCTCCGCCGCGTACGCTTCTTCCAGGCCGTCGAGGCGCGTGTCGGCATGCTGCCAGGTGTGCGCGCTGCCGGCGTCGTCAGCTTTCTGCCGTTCTCCGGTTCCACCGCGCGCAGCACGTTTTCCGTCGTCGGGCAGGCGCCGCCCCCGCCCGGGCAGGCGCCGAGCGTGGACGTCAGCGTCTGCGACAGTGGGTATTTCCGGACGCTGAACCTACCGCTCGTCAGCGGCCGGTTGTTCGACGATCGCGAGACACGCGAGGTCTCCAACGTCGTGATCGTCAACCGGGCGTTCGCCCGCGCTTACTTCCCGAACGAGGATCCGATCGGCAAGCGCCTGGCGATCGCGCTGGTGCGGCCGATAGTAGCGACCGAGATCATCGGCATCGTCGACGACTTTCACACATTCAATCTGTGGACCGCGGCCCGGCCGACGGCGTTCTGGCCGCATCCGCAGATGGCAACCGGCACGATGACCTTGGTGGTGCGAACGCCGGGCGAACCGATGGCGGCCGCGGCCGCGGTGACGCAGGCGATCCGGTCGATCGACCAGGATCAGCCGGTGTCGGACGTGCGCAGTATGGCGGACTGGATCGGGCGATCGCACGCGGAGACGCGGTTCCTCACCTTGGTACTGGCGGCGTTCTCGCTCTTCGCGCTCGCGCTGGCGGCGATAGGGATCTTCGGGGTGATCGCTTACGCGGTCTCGCAGCGCACGGCCGAGATTGGGGTCCGCGTCGCGCTGGGCGCGCGCCCTGCCGCGATTGCCGCCATGGTGATGCGCGAAGGGATGACCCTGATGGCGATCGGCGCGGGAATCGGCCTGCCGCTGGCCGCCGTCAGCGGCCGCCTGCTGACAGCCTTCCTCTTCGGCGTGTCGCCGCTCGATCCCGTCACCTTCGCCTGTGCGGCCGTGCTGTTCGCCGTCGTCTGCGTGGTTGCGTGCTACGTCCCCGCCCGACGCGCGACGCAGGTCGATCCGCTCACGGCGCTGCGGTACGAATAGCGCACCGAACGCGTTTGCACTCCGGTGTTGCGCGGACCTGCAGGTCTGCCGTTCTCGGGCGGGCCTGAGGCCTGCGCTGCCTCTGCGAAAAAATATTCCAGTCGCGTTTGCGCCAATCAAAACGCGCGTCATTCGGCAGCCATCGTGGCAGAATCGGCGCTACAGGAGGAGCGATGCGCAGGATCGCCGGAACCGTGATGATCGTGGTGACGTCGGCGCTCGCGGCAGCAGCCGTGTTCGCCGCCAACGATGGACCACCGCCGTGGGCCTATGGATTTCCGTCAACCGCGCCGGCGGTGCCGGCTGCCGCACCCGCTCCGGCCGCGGCGCCGGCCGCCGCCGCGCCGGACCTGACGCCGCGTCAACTCGCCGGCAGCAGCGGTTCCTTTACGCTCACGCAGATCCGCGACGGCTTCGGGCCCGCCGACTGGTTCCCCGGCGATCATCCGGCCATGCCCGAGATCGTCGCGCACGGCAAGCGGCCCGACGTGCGTGCCTGCTCGTTGTGCCACTACCCGAACGGCAAAGGCCGTCCGGAGAACGCGGGCGTCTCGGGGTTGCCTGCCGCCTACTTCATCCAGACGATGGCGGACTTCAAGTCCGAGGCGAGGAAAAGCGCTGATTCCCGCAAAGGCAACACCAACCTGATGATTGCGTATGCGAAGGCGATGACCGACGAGGAGATCAAGGCAGCAGCGGCCTACTTCGGCGCGATGACGTGGACGCCGTGGATCAAGGTCGTCGAGGCCGCCACCGTCCCGAAGACACGCATCGCCGGCGGCATGTTCGTGAAGCTGGAAGGCCGCGACACCGAGCCGATCGGCGATCGGATCATCGAGGTGCCCGACGATGGCGAACGCACCGAGACGCTGCGCGATCCGCGGTCAGGGTTCACCGCCTACGTGCCGGTCGGCAGCATCAAGAAGGGCGAAGCGCTGGTGACGGCCGGCGGCGGCAAGACGACGCGCTGCGCGGTCTGTCACGGCGCGGATCTCAAAGGCCTCGGCCCAGTGCCCGGCATCGCCGGCCGATCGCCGAGCTACACGGTCCGCCAGCTGTTCGACACGCAGAGCGGCACGCGCAAGGGCGTCTGGGCGGATCTGATGAAGCCGGTCGTGGCGAACCTGACCACCGACGACATGCTCGCGATTGCGGCCTATACGGCATCGCGACCCTAACGCGCGTACAACGCAGAGCTCGCGGAACCCGCGGTGAGATCCGCGCTCTGCGTGTTCAGCGGTTTCTGCGTTGATCGTCGTGGATGATCCACAGCCGGAGCGTCTCGTCGCCGATGTGGACGGTCTGATCAGGGAGCCAGTCGCCGATCGGAAACTGGCGCGACACGATCCGCGTGCCGGGGCGCAGCTCGCGCTTGAGCTTGGGCTCGAGTCGCCGGTTGACCGGATTCGACAGCCACAGCGTGACCACCGTCGCGCTCGAGATGTCGGTCGTGAACAGATCGCCTTCGACGAAGGTGACACGCCCGGCCACTTCGCCTTCGCGCGCCACCGTCCGCGAAATCTCGACGAGCCGGTGATCGATCTCGATTCCCACGCCGCGCGCGCCGTATTTCTGCGCCGCCAGCACCACGATACGACCGTCGCCCGATCCCAGGTCGTAAACGAGGTCGCTGCTCGTCACACCCGCCAGCCTCAGCATCGCATCCGCGAGCGGCTGGGGCGTGACGGCGAAATGAATGTCCGGCGTTGTCGGCGGCGGCAGTTGCAGCAGCAGCGCCATCCCGAAAACGGACAATGCGGACAGTCAGGGCTGCGAGCACCCGTGAAGTCTATGCCAGCGGCGGCAGTATGATGTCGCCGGAGACTGCGCCGATCATGATCAACGATCTCCGCTACACCGTCCGCATGCTGCGCAAGTCGCCGCTGTTCACCCTGGCGGTGGTGCTCACCGTCGCGCTCGGCATCGGCGCCAACACCGCGATCTTCAGCGTCGTCAACGCGGTGATGCTGCGGCCGCTGCCGTACGACCATCCCGATCGCCTGGTGTGGATCGCCGAGAAGAACGACAAGCTGAACCTGCCGACCTTCGCCGCGTCGGTGCTGAACTACCTGTCGTGGAAAGAGCAGTCGCGAACGTTCGAGTCGATGGGCGCGTTCGGCTTTGCGACCTTCAACCTCACCGACAGCGGCGATCCCGAGCAGCTGACCGGCGGGACCGTGACGCCGTCGCTGTTTCCGCTGCTCGGCATCAAGCCGGTGCTCGGCCGGGCGTTCGCCGAGGACGAAGATCGCCCGGGCAGCGCCCGCGTCGCGATGATCGGCGAGGGCCTGTGGAAGCGCCGCTTCGGCGGCGATCCGGCGATCGTCGGCCGGCATCTGACGCTGAACGGCATCGACACCACGGTCGTCGGCGTCGCGCCGGCGTCGCTGGCGCTGCTGTCGAACGGCGACCTGTGGATCCCGATGACGATCGATCCTGGCCGCGAGATCCGGTTGAATCACGTGATTCTCGCCGTCGCGCGGCTGCGTCCGGGCGCGACGCTCGATCAGGCGCAGGCCGAGATGAACGTCGTCGCAGGCCAGGTGAGCCAGCAGTATGCCGAGATGAAGGAGTGGGGCATCCAGCTGGTGGACTTCTATCACTTCTTCGTCAACCCGCAGCTGCAGACGGCGCTGGTCGTGCTGCTCTGCGCGGTCGGCTGCGTGCTGCTGATCGCCGCGGCGAACGTCGCCAACCTGCTGCTGGCGCGCGCGGCGTCGCGGCAGAAGGAGATCGCCGTCCGCACCGCGATCGGCGCCAGCCGCGGCCGGCTGTTGCGGCAGCTGCTGGTCGAGAGCCTGGTGCTGTCGTCGCTCGGCGGCGCGGTCGGATTGCTGGCGGCGCTCTGGGGTATCGACGCGATCAACGCCGTGATGCCGGCCAACCTGCTGCCGGTGCCCGATGTCGGCATCGACGCGACGGTCCTGCTGTTCGCGATCGGGCTGACGATCGCGACCGGCCTGCTGTTCGGCATCGCGCCGGCGTGGCACGCGGCGAAGACCGATCTGAACGAGGTCCTCAAACAGACGACGCGGGCGTCGAGCGGCGCGCGGCCGCGGCTGCGCAACGGCCTCGCCGCCGCCGAGCTCGCGCTGGCGACGATCCTGCTGATCGGCGCCGGCCTGCTGACCCAGAGCCTCCTGCGCCTGCAGCACGTGAGCCTCGGCTTCCAGTCCGATCGCCTGCTGACGTTCCAGATCTCGCTGCCGCGCACGAAGTATCCGCTCGACAAGAGCATCGCGTTCTACCGCGCGCTGCTGGAGTCGCTGCGCGCCACGCCGGGCGTGCGCGCCGCAGGCGCGTCGAGCGGCATCCCGTTCGGCAACGGCGCCTACACGCAGACGCCGATCGCGACCACCGGGCCGTCGCCGCTGCCGCCGGAGACCGCGATTCCGACCGACTGGCGGGTCGTGACTCCTGGGTTCTTCCAGGCGATGAGCATTCCGCTGCTGCGCGGCCGCGATTTCGCCGACGCCGACGCGCCGGCCACCGCGCCGCTCGGTCGTCATCGTCAGCCAGACGACCGCGAAGCGGTTCTGGGGCGACGCCGATCCGCTCGGCCACACGCTTCATCGTCAGGGCGATCTGGCGAGGCAGTACACCGTCGTCGGCGTGGTCGGCGACGTGCGGCAGGCGGCGCTGAGCACGGAGACGCCGGCGATCTACTACCCGAGCGTCGGCCTGACCGGCGCGATGGGCATCGTCGTGCGCACCGATCCGCCGCCGACGTCGTTGCTGCCGACCGTGCGGCAGAAGGTGCACGACCTCGATCCCGGCCTGCCGATGTCGTCGGTGCGGACGATGGACGAGTGGGTGTCGAACAACGCGGCGCAGCCGCGGCTGAACGCCGTGCTGCTGGCGGTGTTCGCCGCGGTCGCGATGCTGATTGCCGCGATCGGCATCTATGGCGTGCTCGCCTACTCGGTGAACCAGCGGACGCGGGAGATCGGCCTGCGCATGGCGCTCGGCGCGCCGCGCGCATCAGGTGCTGCGGCTGATCATGCGCGAGGGCATGACGGTCGGCGCGATCGGGATCGGCGTCGGCGTCGCCGGTGCGCTGGCGCTCAGCCGCGTGCTCGGCGAGCCTGGTCTTCGACGTGCAGGTCCGCGATCCGCTGACCTACGTCGCCGTGGCGGCGGCGCTGGCGCTGGTGGCGCTCGCCGCCTGCGTCATCCCGGCGCGGAAGGCCTCTCGGGTCGATCCGATGGTCGCGCTGCGATGCGACTGAACGCCGGATCGTAGTGCAGGCCTTCAGGCCTGCGTCGGGCAGACCTGAAGGTCTGCACTACATGAGCCCTGCACGCACTAAGGCGTCGAGGCCGGCGGCACGCGCTTTTTCGTCGCCTGCTCGAAGGCGTAGGCCAGCTCGATCAGCTTCGGCTCGCTGCATTGCGCGCCGGTGAAGCCGACGCCGAATGGCGCCGCCTTCGCCTGGAAGCTCGCCGGGAATGGCGCGTTCTGCGGCGCGTTGGGAATCATTGCGAACGGCACCACGATGATCGGATAGCCGGAGCGGGCGGCGAGGCCCGCGCCGGCGCCGCCAGGCGTCAAGATCGCGTCGAGATTGTTGGCTTTCAGGACGCCGTCGATGCCCTGAGTGCGGCTCAGGAGCCAGTCCTTCTTGTGATCGGCGTCGTTGCGGGCGCGATCCTTCTCGAGGTCCATCTCGTCGGAGATGTCGAGCCGCGATTGCCCAAACTTGATCGCGCCGGCCTTCGCGTGCGCGAGGTTCCACTCACGCAGCTCGGCGAGCGTCTTCACCGGCGCCGACGGGCCAAGGCTCTTCAGCCAGAGATTGAAGTCGCGCTTCATTCCGTACTTGAAGTTCACCGAACAGCCTTCATCCTTGCCCTTCGCCTGATCGGCGCCTGAGCAGAAGTCCCACTCCGCGAAATTGTCCTTCGGATCCTTGGCGGCCAGGCTCGGCACGTCGGCGGGATCGACGACGATGGCGCCCTGCGCCTTCAGCACCGCGATCGCGTCGGCCATCGCCCGGGCCTGCTCGGCGCTCAGGCCGCCGCGTCCCGCGGTGATGGTGGTCGTGGTGCCGATGCCCTCGACCCGCCCGGGCCGATCGCCGGTGAGCGTGATGCGGTCGTAGTAGTAGGCGCGCGGAATCCCGATGCGCGCACCTTTCAAGCCGCCCGCATGCAGGAACTTCGTGTAGTCGCGGCCCGGCGGCGGGGTGCAGGTGGTGGTCGCGGGATCGTTGGGATCCGGTCTCGGGCTCTCGAGCGCGCCGAGCATGATCGCCGCGTCGGTGACCGTGCGCGTCATCGGTCCGGCCGTGTCGTGATCCGCGGTGATCGGAATCACGCCGTAGCGGCTGATGCGGCCGATCGTCGGCCGGATGCCGACCAGCATGTTCGCGTTCGAGGGGCTGATGACCGAGCCACCGGTGTCGGTCCCGACGTTGGCCGCCCACAGGCTGGCGGCGGTACCGATGCCCGAGCTCGACCCGCCCGTCTGCAGCGCGGGACGTCCGTCGAAGGTCGCCTCGCGCGGATCGGGCCGAGGATCGTAGGGGTTGTAGCCGAAGCCGCCGACCGCGTTGTAGTTGCCCGGCATCGGGTTCGGCGCGCCGGCGACCCAGTTGGCGAGCTCGGTGAGCCCGGTCTTGGCGATGATGATCGCACCGGCGTCGCGTAGATTCCGGGTCAGTGTTGCCTCGTACGGCGGTGTGTAGCCGGCAAATGCCAGCGCGCCACCGGTGGTGGGCATGTCGGTGGTGTGGATGTTGTCCTTCAGCGCGATCGGGATGCCGTGGAGTGGGCCGCGCAGCTTGCCGGCGGCGCGCTCGCGATCGAGCGCGTCGGCCTCGTCGAGCGCGCGCGCGTTGACGACGATGGCCGCGTGCAGGCGATCCTCGTAGGTGCCGAGCCGGACCAGATACTGACTGACCAGGGCACGGGACGTCAGCCGGCCGGAGGCCATCGCTGCCCGCATCTCCGGGATGGTGGCTTCGACAAGATGAAACGGTTTGAGCGGCGAGGCGGCGCGCCTCGGGGTCTGCGCCGACAGTGCGATGGTGAAGATGGCGGCGAGCGATGCGACGATCAGCGTGCCTCTCATAAGGCCGCTATCTAACCACGAAAGACCCGAAACACAACGATCAACGCAGAAACCGCTGAACACGCAGAAGCGATCGCTGTGCTCTGCGGATTCCGCGAGTTCTCGCGTTGGACGTCGCTATTCGGCGCGCAAGGCGATCATCGGATCGACGCGCGTCGCCCGGCGCGCCGGCACCAGCGTCGCCACCAGAGACACCGACGGTGACAAGCAAGCGTGACCGATGCCGTAGGTCAGCGGATCGCGCGCGCTGACGCCGAACAGGGTGTTCTGGATGCCGGCGGCGGCGACCGTGGCGATCGCGAGCGCGAATCCGAGGCCCAGCAGCAAGTCCGATCCCGACCTGCACCACGCCCTGCTTCAGCACCATCCCGAGGATGGTGCCGTCGTTGGCGCCGAGCGCCATCCGCACGCCGAACTCCTGCGTTCGCTGGTTCACCGAGAACGACTCACACCGTAGATGCCGACCGACGCCAGCACGACCGCCACCGCGCCGAAGATCGTGAACATCGTCGCGATGATGCGGTTCTGCGGCGACGAAGACCTCGATGCTGGCGTTTCGGCGTGCCGACGAAATACAGCGGCAGGTTCGGATCCGCCTTGATCACCTCGCGGCGCAGCGCGTTGATCACCGCGTCCGGCCGCTGGCCCGCCGCGCGGCCTGACGACGACCGTGGCGAACTGGCTGACGAACGGCGCCGGCGGCGCCGGGCCGAACGCCGTGGAGTAGAACGGCACGTAGAAGCCGCTGTCGTCGACGCCCGGGTTGTTGAACGGCCCGAGCATCCGCACGGTCGAGACGACGCCGACGATGGTCCGCCACGGCCCCGGCTGCGTTCCGGCGTTGTTCATCGTCCGGAACCGGCGGCCGATCGGGCTCTCGTTGCCGAAGTGCTTCCGCGCGAACGCCGCGTTGACGATGGCGACCGGCAGCTTCGAGTCGAGATCGTCCTCGTTGAAGTTGCGGCCTTCGAGGAGCTTCTGGCTGGTGACGCCGAAGTAGCTGCCGGTGACCTGCTCGAAGTTGGCGAGCGGGCGATCCTTCTTGTCCTTGTAGACTCTTGCCGTCGATCTCGATCGGGCCGTTGCCGGAGAACACCATCCGGAAGCGGCTGGTGAAGCCGACCGCGTCGAACTCCGGGTTGGCGCGCAGCTGCGCGGAGCAGGCGATCGTAGAACAGCTTGCGCGCGTCCGGCGGTCGGATAGTCGCCGTCCATCAGGCCCATGCGCGCCGACAGGATGCCGTCGGTGTCGTAGCCGTAGTCGATCGTCTGCTGGTTGAGGATCGAGCGCACCTGCAGCAGCGATCCGATCAGCAGGACGCAGGTGACGACGATCTGGAAGACGACCAGCCCGCGCGACACGAGGGTCACGCCGCGGCTGGTGGTGCCGCGGCCGCCGTCGCGGAGGACGGCGATTGGCGTTGGCGCGCGACGACATCCAGGCCGGCAGCAGGCCGGACAGCACGGCGGCGGCGATCGTCGCCGCGACGGTGACCGCGAGCACGAGCCCGTCGACGTCGAAGGTGATGTAGGCCGGCGGCGGATTCTCGAGGTTCTTGATCGTCGCCTGCAGCCATGACGGTCGACGCGTAGGCGAGCGCGATCCCGACAGACGCGCCGATGCCGGCGATCAGCAGGCTCTCGGTCAGCATCTGCCGGATCAGCCGCACCCGCGTCGCGCCGAGCGACGAGCGGATCGCCAGTTCCTTGGCGCGCAGCGTGGCGCGCGCGAACTGCATGTTCATCACGTTGACGCACGCGATCAGCAGCACGCCGACGCAGAACCCGAGCATCGTGCAGCAGCGTGCCGCGGAGCGGGCGCGGCGTGAACGTCTTGATCAGCGGCTCGACCTGGCCGGTGTTGAACTGCTTGTTGGTCTCGGGATAGGCCTCGGCGAAGCGCTGGGCCAGCGTCGGTGAACTCCGCGTTGGCCTGATCGAGCGAGACGCCGGGCTTGAGCAGGCCGAGCACCGACGGGCTGATGGCCGCCGGATCGTTGCGCGCCTTGGGCGGGAACTCGCTGTAGAGCGGCAGCCAGAGCTCCTCGTTCTGCGGGAAGGCGAAGCCCTTCGGCATCACGCCGACGATCGTCGCCGGCTTGCCGTTGATCCGCACGCCGTTGCCGACGACTGTCGGCGACGCCGCCGAAGTCGCGCTGCCAGATGCCGTAGCCGATGATCGCCACCTTCTCGGCGCCGGCGGCGTTGTCGGCCGGCGTGAAGTCGCGGCCGAGCATCGGCGCCATGCCGAGGATGCGTCAGGAAACGATCCGTGACGTAGGCGCCGGTGTAGCGCTGCGGCTTGCCGTTGTCGGTGACGTTGACCGTCGATCCGTTCAGGTAGGCCGCCAGCACCTCGAACGACTGCTGCTGCGGCAGCAGCTCGTCGAAGTCCATCGACGAGATCTGGCCGTTGACGCCGAAGAAGTTGGCGCTCGACGGGTCGATGAAATTGGCGCTGGCGAGGCGATCGGCGGTCGGGAACGAGAAGCCGCGCAGCATCACGCCGTTGACGACGCTGAACATCGTCGTCACGCCGCAGATGCCGAGGGCGAGCACGATGACCGCGAGGGCGCAGAACGATTTCTCCTTGACCAGGACGCGAAGACCGATCCGGATGTCGCGCAGGAAATTCTCGGCCGGCACGGACCTTTAGACGTGGCGCGGTCCGTATAGTTCGAGTGTCCGCGGTGTCCGATTCCGGACGGTTATCGGGCGGCGATGATCGCCGCGAGCGCCAGCCGTTCGTCACCGTAAGGATCGCGGACGCAGACGGCACTCGCTGTTCAGCATCATCGTGGCCCGGCGGTCGGCCGAGAACGGTTCCCAGCGCGGCAGGCCGCCGTGATTCGGGTCGCCGCTGCGCGCGAAGGCGACCCACGCTCGGCTCATCCGGTCGGCCAGTGCTTGCCGGCCCGGGCCGTTGCCGACGATCGCCTGGCTGTTGTCGACATTGTCGAAGGCGAACGGGATGTCCATGCAGTGCATGGCGCGCAGGCGACCGCCGCTGACCGGCGAGTACCACTGGAAGCGGTACATGTAGACCGCCGCCTGGCCCATTGCGCTCTTCCGCTCGGCCTGGCGATCGACGCCGGTGCGGAATCGCAGAGGCGTCGGTTTCCATGATCAGGGCGAGGTCGAGCAGGCTCGCGTGCGAACGGCGCACGGTGTAGGCATCGACCAGCGTCCGCGCGTCGGCTTCGTCGAGCCGCAGGGTGCGCATGATGCGGGCGCGCAACGCGGCCCGGTCCGCGGGAACGGTGTAGTCGGTGTTGACGCTCCAGGTCACCTCGGTTTCGGTCGATCCGATCAGGAGCGGGATCGTCGCCGACAACGTCGTCGCGGTTGGAGTGAAGACATCGTGCGGCAGCGAGGTGCCGTCGACGACGGGCGATGTGACGAAGGCGCCGCGGCCGGTGGCGGGAGGCTGCATCGCGCCGAGCACCTGTTCGACCGGCAGCCGCTGCAACTCGGCGGCCTGGTTCGGTTTCAAGCCAAGGCGGGACATGAGCGCCTCGGCGTGCTGGGTGGCGGTGCCGGCCGGCATGCTGGTGACCGCGGATCCGCTCTGCGCGATCGCGCGATGAAACAGGCCCTGCGCCGCGGGCATACCGAGCAACGTGCTCACTTTTCCCGCGCCGCCAGACTGGCCGAAGATCGTGACGTTCCTGGGATTGCCGCCGAAGCGATCGATGTTGTCGCGGACCCACTCGAGGCCCGCGATGATGTCCTTCTGTCCTGCGTTGCTGGCGTCCGCGAAGGGCTCGCCGCCGAGCTCCGCGAGATGGATGAAGCCGAGGACGTTCAGCCGGTGCGTGATGCTGACGACGACCACGTCGTGGCGGCGCGCCAGGTTGGCGCCGTCGTACGGCAGCGCGGCCGGCGATCCGCCGGTGTAGCCGCCGCCGTGCAACCAGACCATCACCGGACGCGTGCCGCCGCGCGCGGCGCTCGGCGTCCAGACGTTCAGGTGCAGACAGTCTTCGCTCATCGGCTCGGTGCCGGTCAGCGGCTGCCACTCGGGTACGAACGCCGCGATCACCTGCGGCGATCGCGGGCCGAACGCGAACGTCTCGCGGACGCCGGTCCACGGCGCGGCCTTGAGCGGCGGCAGAAACCGGCGCGCGCCCGTCGTCGATGCGCCGTAGGGGACCGCCTTGAATGACTGGACGCCGTCGATCAACAGACCGCGCACGCGCCCGGCGGTCGTTTCGACGATCGCGCCGGGGGTCGCCTTTGATGCCTGAGCGAATGCGCGCGCAGGGAAGGCACAATATGCCGTGCCGCCGAGCACCGTTGTGCGCAGAAACTGCCGACGGTCCATGGCCGCGGACCATAGCACGGATCCCCGAGCTTTAACTCCGAGTTTTAACCCGA
The DNA here is from genome assembly GCA_963794705.1 of uncultured Acidobacteriota bacterium. GTDB lineage: Bacteria > Acidobacteriota > Vicinamibacteria > Vicinamibacterales > CAVVIG01 > CAVQFC01. The sequence continues at coordinate 1,733 of CAWCFI010000012.1, read as the reverse complement.
GTTCTAACCCCGAGTTTTAACTCTGAGTTTTAACTCAGAGCTGGGTCAGACCTCCAGCTCGGCCGGCTGGACATCCAACGTGCACGGGACGCCGTAGTTCTGGTGAGTCGGTTAACCCGTGAGGAGTTGAGATGAAAATTGGAGCTCTCGTGCTGTTCGGTTCGATGGCGCTCGCGCCGGTCGCGTTCGCCCAGGGCGTCAACGACGCGCAGATCGCGGCGATTGTCGTCACCGCCAACCAGGTCGACATCGACGCCGGCAAGCTGGCCGAGTCGATGGGCAGTTCGGCCGACGTGAAGAAGTTCGGCAAGGACATGGTGAGAGACCACACCGGCGTCAACAAGTCCGCGGTCGATCTGGTCACCAAGCTGAAGGTCACGCCGGAAGACAATCCGACGGCGATGAGCCTGAAGAAGGGCGGCATGGACAACGTCGACAGCCTCAAGACCATGAAGGGCAAGGCGTTCGACAAGGCCTACATCGATCATGAGGTCGCGTACCACGAGCAGGTCCTCGAGGCGATGGACAAGACGCTGATTCCGGGCGCGAAGAACGACGAGCTCAAGGCGCTCCTCGTGAAGGTCCGCCCCGCCTTTGCCAGCCACCTGGCGCACGCCAAAATGCTGCAGACCAAGATGATGAGCTCGATGAACTAGGGCGTTAAGATAGGCGGGTGATCGCACCCGCCCTTGCCCTCTTCGCCGGCCTTGCCGTGGCAGGGCCGGTCCCAGCCGCCGTCGATTTCCAGCGCGACGTGCAGCCGATTTTCCGGGAGCACTGCGTCAGCTGCCATGGCCCGACGCAGCAGTTCGGAGGGCTCCGCCTCGATCGACGCGCCGACGCCCTGCGCGGAGGCTCGCAGACCGACATCGGACCCGGCAACGCCGACGGGAGCCGCCTGTATCACCGCCTGATCGGCACCGCGTTCGGACAGCAGATGCCGCCGCCCGGCCCGCTGACCCGCGAACAGACCGAGATCATCAAACAGTGGATCGACGAAGGGGCGGTCTGGCCGGACGCCGCCTCGGGCGAGACGCCGCCGCCGCCGGTCGACGCTGACGCCGTGCACCTGATGCACGCGATCCGCAATGGCGATCGCGCCGGCATCGACGCGCAGCTGCGCGGCCAGCTGCGCGTAGCGACGTCACGAGGCGCGGGCGGATCGACGCCGCTGATGGCCGCCGCGTTGAACGGCGACGCCGCGCTCGTGAAGCGGTTGCTCGACGCGGGAGCCGATCCCAACGCCGCCAACAGCGCCGGCGCGACCGCGCTGATGTGGGCGGCGCCGGATCTGGAGACGATGCGCGTGCTGCTCGATGCGGGCGCCGATCCCAACGCGCGCTCCGAGGATCGCCGATCGCCACTCCTCATCACCAGCGGGAGCGTCGGAGCGGGCCCGGCGCTACGGCTGCTGCTCGATGTACGGCGCTGATCCCTCGCCGTGGCGCGCCGCCGACATCTCGGCGCTGCGCGAGGCCGCGCGTGTGGACGATGCGGAGATGTTCGGCCTCTTGCTCGAATACGGCGCCAGCCTGAAAAGCACCGGCGCGCCGTCGGCCACCGTGCTTCGCACGAACTGCCTTGCCTGCGCCGGACTGGCCGGCGTTTCCGGCGGGCCGTTGCCGCGAGTGCCGCCGCCCGAAGGCGCGGGGTCCACGGCTCCCCGCTACGACCCGGGCCGATCCGCGAGGCCGACAGCCATCGGCGCCACCGTTGCGACACCAACCGCAATC
>CAWCFI010000011.1:0-105943 GCA_963794705.1 uncultured Acidobacteriota bacterium | reverse complement strand
CGCCGCCGGCGCTCCGGACAGTTGCTGCTTCCAGTACGCAACCTGCCGCTCCAGCGCCTCGCCCCGCAGCCAATCCCGCTGCCACAGCGCATAGTCCGCATACTGAACCGCAAGCTCGGGCAGCGGCGACGGCCGGCCCTGCACGATACGCCGCATACAGCGCGCCGATCTCCCGGATCAGCACCCCCATCGACCAGCCGTCCGACACGATGTGGTGCATCACCACAACCGCCACATGCTCGTCTCCGAAAGCCGCAACAGATGCGCCCGGAACAGCGGGCCCCGCTCCAGATCGAACGGCTCCGCCGCCAAGCTCCACCAGCACGCCGCCGCACCGCCGCCCCGCGCTCGCCTCTCCGCAACGCGCCAAGTCCTCGACCGCAAGCTCAACCGCACCGGCCGGCATCGATCACCTGCACCGGCCCGCCGTCCACCATCCCAAACCGCGTCCGCAATGCCTCGTGCCGCTCGACAACAGCTCGCCAAACGCCCGCTCCAGCGCCGCGACATCCAGCGCCCCCCGCAGCCGCACCGCCGCCGGCAGGTTATAGGCCGACCCCAGCCTCGATCTGCTCCAGAAACCACAGCCGCTCCTGCGCAAACGACAGCGCAGGCAGCCGCCGACGCGGCTGCGCCGCAAGCGCCGGCGCCGCCGTCCCGTGCCCTCCCGCCGCGCCGCCGCCACCCGCTCCGCCAAGCTCGCCGCACCGTCGGCGCCTCGAACAGGGCGCGCAGCGGCAGTTCGACGCCGAAACGCTCGCGGACCCGCGCCATCACCCGCATCGCCAGCAGCGAATGCCCGCCGAGATCGAAGAAATTGTCGTGGACCCCCACCCGCTCGAGCCGCAGCACCTCCGCACCAGATCCCGGCCAGCACCTCTTCCTCGGGCGTGCGCGGCGCCACGTATTCGCCGCTCGCAAGCCTGCGCCTTCCGGCGCCGGCAGCGCCCGGCGATCGAGCTTGCCGTTCGGCGTCAGCGGCAGTGCCTCCAGCCCCACATACGCCGACGGCACCATGTAGTCCGGAAGGCGCTGCTTCAGATGCGCCACGCAGCTCGCCCGGCCCCGGCGCCGCGGCTCCGTCGCACCCACCACATACGCCACCAGACGCTTGTCGCCCGGGCCGTCCTCGCGCGCCACCACCACCGCATCCGCAATCCCCGGCATGGCTCCGCAGCGCAGCCTCGATCTCGCCAAGCTCGATCCGGTAGCCTCGCAGCTTCACCTGGTGATCGACCCGGCCCAGGAACTCCAGCTCGCCGTCCGCCCGCCAGCGCGCCAGATCTCCGGTCCGGTACAGCCGCCCGCCATCGCCAAACGGATCCGGCACGAACCGCTCCGCCGTCAGCCCGGGCCGGCCAAGATAACCCCGCGCCAGTCCCGCTCCGCCGATGTAAAGCTCCCCGCCCACCCCGATCGGCACCGGCTCAAGCGCATCGTCCAGCACATAGACCTGCGTGTTCGCAGATCGGCCGGCCGATCGGACACTGTGCGCGCTGCGCTCGACCTCCAGCCGAGCGGACGCACGTCACGTAACCGCGTCTCCGTGATGCCGTACATTTGACAACGACGCGTGCGTGTCAGCTCTGCGACGAAGCATTGCATCAGGCTGCCCAGCGAAAGCGCTTCGCCGCCGACCAGACACCAGCTGCACTGCGCGCCGCATCTGCCGAGCCGCTCGCATGCAGATCATGCGCATGCAAACGCCGACGGCACTGTGATCCAGGCACGTGACCGCCTGCCTCTGCGCATCATCGCGTCAGACGCGTCGCGATGCTCGACTGGCTCGTCGGCGGCACAACGACGATGCGGCCGCCCGTGAGCAACGGCACCACAAATCTCCAACACCGAAATCATCGAAAGCTAGAGTGGAGCTATGTGCAATAGACATCGTCGGCCGTCAGCTGAACCAGGCTCGATCGCCTTCGATCAGCCGTCGCAACGCACTGCATGCGTGGTCACCGTCACCCCTTTGGGCTTTCCGGTCGAACCCGAGGTGTAGATCACATAGGCGAGATTGTCGGGCAGCGTCGCGTTGCGCAGCGCCGTCGCCGGGCTGCCGCTGCGATCTCCGCCCAGTCCGCATCGAGCCGCACCACCCGCGCCATCATGCGCCGGGCAGTCGCTCCACCAGGCTCGCCTGCGTCACCACGCACCGGCGCGCTGCGCATCCGCCAGCATGTAGCCCAGCCGCTCCGCGCGGATAGCTCGGGTCGAGCGGCAGATAGGCTCCTCCGGCCTTCAATATCCCGAGCAGCCCAACCACCATCTCGATCGAGCGCTCGACGCAAAGCCCGACAATCACATCCGGGCCAACGCCAAGCCCACGCAGATGATGCGCCAGCTGGTTCGAACGCCGGTCAAGCTCGCCATAGCTCAGCTCGCTGATCCTCATAAACAACCGCTACCGCTTCCGGCGTCCGCGCCGCCTGCTCCCCAAACAGCTCGTGCAGACACTTGTCGCGCGGATACGACGCCGCGGTGTCGTTCCATTCCACAAGAAGTTGCCGACGCTCAGCTTTCCGGCAGCAGCGGCAGCTCGCACAACCGCTCCTGCGGCGCCGCGACGATCCCCTCCAGCAACGTCTCAAAGTGCCCCGCAAGACGCGCGATGGTGGACCCGTCGAACAGGTCCGTCGCATATTCGAAGTGCCCTTCGAGCCGGCCTTCCCGCTCCTGCACATACAGCGACAGGTCGAACTTCGAAGTCGCGCCCTCCGATCCCATGCCGCTCAGCTTCAGTCCCGGCAAGTTGCAGCGTCTCCCGCGGCACGTTCTGCAAGGCCAGCAGCACCTGGAAGATCGGCTGCCGGCTGAAGTCGCGAACCGGCTGCAGTTCCTCCACCAGCTTCTCGAACGGAACGTCCTGGTGCGCATAGGCCCCGAGCGCCGTCTCCTTCACCCGCCCCAGCAGCTCCTTGAAGCTCGGATCTCCCCCAAGGTCGCGTCCGCAGCGCCAGCGTGTTGACGAAGAACCCGATCAGTCCCTCAAGCTCCCGATGCGTCCGGCCCGCAATCGGCGATCCCACCACGATGTCGTCCTGGCCGCTCCAGCGCGACAGCACCACCTGGAACGCCGCCAGAAGCACCATGAACAGCGTCGCGCCCTCGCTCCGCGCAAGCAGATTGAGCTTGGCAGTCAGTTCTTCCGACAGCTCGATGTTAAGTCCCGCCCCGCGATAGCTCTGCACCGCGGGCCGCGGCCGGTCGGTCGGAAGCTCAAGCGCCGCCGGCGCTCCGGACAGTTGCTGCTTCCAGTACGCAACCTGCCGCTCCAGCACCTCGCCCTGCAGCCAATCCCGCTGCCACAGCGCATAGTCCGCATACTGAACCGCAAGCTCGGGCAGCGGCGACGGCTGGTCCTGCACATACGCCGTATACAGCGCGCCGATCTCCCGGATCAGCACCCCCATCGACCAGCCGTCCGACACGATGTGGTGCATCACCACAACCGCCACATGCTCGTCTTCGGAAAGCCGCAACAGATGCGCCCGGAATAAAGCGCCGCGCTCCAGATCGAACGGCGCTGCCGCCAAGGCTCCAACACGCCGCCGCACCGCCGCACCGCGCTCGCCTTCAGCCAGCGCCCCGAGCCGCTCGACCTCCAAGCTCAAACCGCCCCGGCGCATCGATCAGCTGCACCGGCCCGCCGTCCACCACCCCAAACCGCGTCCGCAGTCCCTCGTGCCGATCCACAATGGCGGCAAATACCCGCGACAGCGCCGCGACATCCAGCGCCCCCCTCAGCCGCACCGCCGCCGTCAGATTATACGCAGAACCCGCAGCCTCGATCTGCTCCAGAACCCAAAGCCGCTCCTGCGCAAACGACAGCGCAAGGCGAGCCGGACGCGGCTGCGCCGCAAGCGCCGGCGCCGCCACTCCCGTGCCCGACCGCCGCGCCGCCGACACCCGGTCCGCAAGCGCAACAACCGTCGGCGCTTCGAACAAGGCCCGCAGCGGAAGATCGACCTGGAACCCATCCCGCACCCGCGCCATCACCCGCGTCGCCAGCAGCGAATGCCCGCCCAGCGCAAAGAAGTTGTCGTGAATGCCGATCCGTTCGACACCCAGCATCTCCAGCCAGATGCCCGCGATCACCTCTTCCAGCGGCGTGCGCGGCGCCTCATAGGCGACCGCGGCCGCATCATCCTGCGGCGCTTGCACGCCGCGAGCGCCCGCCCAGTCCAGAATCTCCAGCACCCCGTTGGCGCGCCAGCGCGCCAGCTCCCCGCTCCGGCACAGACGTTGACCGCTGCCAAATGGATCGGGAATAAAACGTGACGCCGTCACGCCAGCTTCCTTGACATCGTCCCGCGGCTGGACCCCACCGATGTAGAGTTCGCCCACCACCCCCACCGGCGCCAGACCCAGCCAACGGTCGAGCACGTAACCTTGCAGCCCTCCTGCCGGATCGCCGCGATCGCATGATCCAGGCTCGCCGATCAGCGCGACAATCTGATCCCCGGATAAATAGTCCGAGGCCTTCGAACTGCGCGCCAGAAGCCGGGACCGCTCCGCCGCATCCAGCATCTCCAGCTCCGAGATCGCCGCGTCCGGCCGGCCGGCGATATCCTCCAGAAGAAGGCCGAACTGACCCGCCAGACACTCAATCGTGGCGTCTTCAAACAGCTCGGTGGCATACTCAAAACGACACACCGAACCGTGCGCGCTCTCCCGCAACCGCAGCATCAGCTCAAAACGGGCGCTGACATCCTCGCTTGCCAATGTCCCGATCTTCAGTCCCGGCAGCGCCAGCGAGAGCGGAAGCTCTTCCAGCAACGAGTTGATCATGACCTGGAACACCGGTTCGACGGTCGACGGTCAGAGAGGCTGAAGAACGTCCGGATGCGGCGCGCGTGGACGGCGAGATCGGCGCCGTTGCGGCGCGTGCGCTGAATCATCCAGCGGCCGTCGATCGCCGCGCCGATCAGCTCCACCGAGTCGGGCTCGATCGACGGCTGCAGCACCAGCACGTCGCGCCGCAACGCGCTCGGCACCTCGCGCGCATCCAGATCGGGCGCGGCGATCTGGACGTTGACCGGCGGCTCCAGCTCGTCGATCAGCGCCGCCTCGCGAAGCAGGGCTTCGATCTCCGAACCGACCTCCCGCCACTCGGCGTCCGCCGCGCGCGACATGTCCGGCTTCAACGCGCGCCAGCGGCGATCCGCGAAGTGCGCGCGCAGGCGCCGCCGCAGGTGGACCGCCTTCCCGACATACAGCGCGCGGCCGTCCGCGTCCTTCAGCACGTAGACGCCTGGCGTCGCCGGCGCGTCGCGACAGATGCGCTCGCCGGCGCGGCGCCAGCTGTCGCGGCGATCCTCGAGCACGAGCGCCTGCGCCACCAGCTTGCGTGCCAGCGCCGGCGGCGCGCCGCGGATGCCGAGCACCTCGGCCGCGAGCTGCTGATGATCGGGCGCATCGCCCATTTCGGCCAGGCGGGCGAGCAGTTTGTCTCTCAGCATCGCGGGACGACCTAGTCCCGAGCTCCCGTCGCATTCCGGTCGAGCCCATGTCCAGCCTTGAACTGCGGCGACAGCGTGATCGGCAGCTTGCCGCCGATCGCCGCTTCACCGGCGACGGCGCGGACGGCCGCGCGCTCGGCGGCATCGTAGAAATCGTAGGTCAGCAGCGTCGCCGGCAACTCAGGGATGAACGAGGCAGTGTAGGGGTTGCCGAAGAACGTCGTCACGAACGGGAGGCTCGTCCGCTCCGTGATGCGCGCCAGATCCTTGAGCAGCCGGACCAGCTCGGGGCCGAGGTCGAGCCGGCCGCTGCCCGACGTCGACCTCACGAACACCGACGCGATCACGGCGCCGTAACGCGGCGCTACGGCACGCACCAGATCGAGCTCGGACATCGGCGTGCGATCGGACACCTCGATCGAGGTGACGTTGGGCCACCGCTTCTTCAGCTCGGGAATGAAGGTCCGGCTCGGCGCCGCGATCTGCCAGCCCGACGGGTAGTCCAGGATCGACAGGTAGAGGATCGGCGCGTCGCGCGCCACGGTCAGCGGCACCTGGGCGCGATCGTCCTTGACGAGCGTGACCGCTCGCCCGAACGCCTCCTCCGCCGCCGCCTCGTGTCCACGGCCGCCGACCAGCGACGGCACCGCGTCGAGATCGATGGCGCGCTGGGTGTGCAGTCCCACCGACGCCTTGGCGCGAAGCACGCGCTCGACCGACGCGTCGATGTGCGCCTGCGACACCCGGCCGCTGGCGAGCGCCGCCTTGATGCCGTTGAACGCGGCAATCGGATCGGGCGAATGCAGCACCTGATCGGCGCCGGCCAGCAGCGCGCGGACGGCGCCTTCGCCCGGCGGGACCATCTTGGCGACGGCGTCCATCGACATCGAGTCGGTGTAGACCAGGCCGCCGAACCCCATCTCCGTCCGTAGCAGGTCGTGCAGGATCGGGCGACTGAAGGTGGCCGGCGTCGACGCCGCCGGATCCAGCGACGGCAGCACGATGTGCGCCGCCATCACGGCTTCGGCGCCCTGCTCCACGCCCCGGCGAAACGGTCGCAGCTCGATCGCGTCGAGCCGCGCCCGATCGAAGGAGATCACCGGCAGCCCGAGATGGCTGTCGACGTCGGTGTCGCCGTGACCGGGAAAATGCTTGATGGTCGCGATCATCCGGCCATCGCGAGCGCCGGCGATGTAGGCGCCGACCAGCGCCGCGACCCGATCGGGATTTTCGCCGTAGGAGCGGATGTTGATGACCGGATTGCGCGCGTTGTTGTTGACGTCGGCGACCGGGGCGAAATTCACCTGCACCCCGAGCGCGCGCGCCTCGATCGCGGTAATCCGCGCTTCCTCGCGCACCAGCCGCAGGCCGTCCGCGCCCGGAATCGCCCCCATCGCCATCTGCCGCGGAAAGCTGGTGGCGCCGAAGATGCGGAAGCCGACGCCGGTCTCGAAGTCCGCGGTGTTCAGCAGCGGCACCGCCGACATCGACTGCAGCCGGTTGATGAGGAAGGCCGCCGAAAACGGCTGGCCGAGAATCACGGTGCCGTAGCCGGAGCCCAGCAGCACGGACGGCGCCAGCTGCGACGCGCCGAATACGTGGAAGCCGCCGACGTGGTAGTCGCGCACCAGCCGCGTCAGCATCTCGAAGGTGTCGCTGTCGGTGCTCAGGAAATTCGACTCGAACGACGGGACGATCAGCTGGCCGATCTTCTGGTCCGGCGTGAGCGTCTTGAGCGTCTGCTCGACCCACCGCTCGGCGGCGCGGTCGAGCGTGAACGGATCGCGTGGCGCGGCGGCCGATGCGATCGCCAGACACGCACAGGCGATCGCCACAACACCAAGGGACACAGACGACCGGCCGCGGCTCGGCATCCGCGGATCGTAGCATGCGCCCGCGCTACAATGGCCTGCGATGAGCCAGGACGAACACAAGGCGGCAGCGCCCCGCTCGGTGCGCTGCTTCATCGTCACGGTCAGCGACACGCGGACGGAAGCGACCGACACCAGCGGCCGCGCCATCGCCGATCTGCTGACCGCGGCGGGACACGTCGTCGCCGGACGCGCGATCGTGAAGGACGATGCGGAAATGGTGCGCGGCACGCTGGAGCGTCAGCTCGCCATCGCCGATGTCCAGGCGATCATCACCACCGGCGGCACGGGCGTGACGGCGCGCGACAGCACCTATGAGGTGGTGTCGAGCCTGCTGCAGAAACGGCTGGACGGATTCGGCGAACTCTTCCGCATGCTCAGCTTCCAGCAGATTGGTCCGGCGGCGATGATGAGCCGCGCCTGCGCCGGCATCGTCGCCGGGCACGTCGTGGTGTCACTGCCTGGATCCGAGGCGGCGGTGCGGCTCGCGCTGGAGCGGCTGCTGATTCCCGAGCTCGGGCATCTGGTGCAGCAGGCGACCCGTTAGGTCCGGCTAAAGCCGGACCCGATGATATGAGACCTTTCACCTCCACGATCACCCTGGACGAAGCGCGGCTCCGCTTGGACGCAGCGGTGCGGCCGATTGCGCGCACCGAGCGCATCCGGCTCGAGGAGGCGGCGGGGCGGGTGGCTGCGGCCGACGTCACCTCGGCAATCGACGTCCCGCCCTTCGCGCGGTCGGCGATGGACGGCTACGCCGTGATGGCCGCCGACACCGAAGGAGCGACGCGATCGGCGCCGGTCCGCCTGCGCATGCTCGATCGCATCTACACCGGCCAGCCCTCGTCCATCGCGGTCGCCCCCGGCACCTGCGCGGAGATTGCGACCGGCGCTCCGCTGCCCGACGGCGCCGACGCGGTGGTGATGGTCGAGGAGACCGCCAACCGCGACGACCAAATCGAAATCTTCGCCGCGGCCACCGCCGGCCAGCACGTCGGCCGGCGCGGCGCCGACATCGGGTCGGGCGATCGGGTCGTCAACGCCGGTGATTTCCTGTTCCCCAGCCGCGTCGGCGCGATCGCCGCGATCGGCCAAGCCGACGTCCAGGTGTTCGCGAAGCCGCGGGTCGCGATCCTCTCAACCGGCAACGAGGTCGTCGAGCCGGGGGAGCGCGCTGGCGCCCGGCCACATCTTCGACGTCAATCGCTTCACGCTCGGCGCGATCGTCTCGGCCCACGGCGGCATCGCCGAACCGCGCCACGCGGCGCAGGATACCGTCGCCGCGCTGGTCGACGCGATCGACGCGTGCGCCACCGCCGATCTGATCGTCTTTTCCGGGGGCAGCTCGGTCGGCGAACGCGATCTCGTGGTCGACGCCATCGCCGCCAGAGGGGCGATGGTCTTTCACGGCATCGCGGTCCGGCCAGGCAAACCGACCGCGTTCGCCACGATCGGAGCGGGAGCGACGCCGTTCTTCGGCATGCCCGGCAACCCGACGTCCTGCCTGTCGAACGCCTACATCCTGCTGGTGCCGTTCCTGCGCGCGCTCGCGCGGCTGCCGCCACACCGCCCCAGCCTGGTCCGGGCGCCGCTCGGCCGCCGCATCGCATCGGCGGTCAACCGTCACCAGTTCTATACGGTTCGACTCCGCGACGGCGTCGCGTTTCCGGCGTTCAAGGGATCCGGCGACATCACCAGCTTGTCGCAGGCCGACGGCTACATCGAGATCCCCGCCGATCAGAGCGTCGTGGAAGAGGGATCGTCGGTTACGGTGACCCTCTTCTAAATTGGGTAATTGGGTGATCTGGTAATCGGGTAATTGATTGAAGGATTGGCTGACAGAACGGGAGGGGCGACGCTCTTCTGAGCCAATCTCCCAATCACATTACCCGGCTACCAGATTCCTCGATTACCAGATTTAGCGGCGTCCAATGCGCCGCTCGTATTCCATCTCCAGCACGTCCGCGGTGTGGAGATCGAAGGCGACGGCCTTGTGCTCGAACCCGCCGCGGAACTCGCTGTGGCAGCGGTAGCAGACCGTCAGATCCTTGAGCCGTCCGTAGATCATCAGATCGATCAGCGTGGCCGCCCCGAGGATGCTGTAGGCGATGAGGTCGCGCCCGTACCAATAGAAGGCCGCGCTGATCAGCGCGCCGATGATCACGACGGTCAGGCCGATCTTCGGATCGAAGTCCTTGCGGATGTAGAAGTCGCCGCCGCTGCACACCGGGCAGCGATCGACCGCGCGATCGTCGCGCAGCGCATCCGAGACCGACAGCGGAATCTCACAGCCGCAGCCGCCGCAGGTAATCGATGCCGGCGCGTTGACGGCGGGCACGGGCAGACCGGCGTCGCACTTCGGACACTTCGCGAGAAATTCCATGAATACCCGATTTTATCTCACGTCGTAGATGTAGAGCGTCGAGCGGTCGTCCTCCGGCATGAAGTAGGCGCGCAGCCCGGCATCGCGCGGCTCGATCCAGACCGGGTTGTGGGTCATGTCGAGCCCGCTTGCGGTCCAGAGCGTCACCGGAACCTGGTGCAGCGGCCGTCCGTCTTCGAGGCTGACCAGCTCAATCCCGCCGAGCCGGAACAGCACCGCGTCCGGCCCTTGGCGCATCTCGGCGACGCCGGTGCACAGCATCCGGCGGCCGCCGGCATACTTGCAGTCCTGGTAGTCGATGTAGTGCGACGTGTTCAGCGTGACGCCGCGCGATTCGCCGCCGGTCGTCCAGCGATAGAAGCGGCGTGAGCCCCAGCTGATCCCGTGCAGGGTGTCGTCGTCTGTGTTGTGAACGATCGCGCCGATGTGATCGGCGACGCGAAATACTTCGCTCGCCTTCATCGCTCCGGGATCGACCCGGTAGACGATCGACTGGCTGTCGGGACGGTATTCGGCGACCGGCACCCAGATATTCTTGCCGTCGTAGTCGATGCCGCCAGGATGGTAGAGCGCTCCGTCTCCAAGCCGAAGATCGGCCAGGAGATGTCCGGCCATGTCGACCTTGAACAGATGCCCGACGCCTTTGCCGGCCTCGCGATCGACGACCTCGACCGACGACACGAACAGCGTCTCGCCGATCTTGACCATGCCCTGCGGATGGAACGTGCGGAAGCCAATCGGCACCGACGCTGCCAGCGTCCATGAGGAAGCGCGCGTGAGCGTCATCACGCGATCGGCGACGATCGATCGCGGATCGGGCTGAACCGCGGACAACGCCGAGATGACGGCGATCGTGAGCCTCCGCACGCGGCTAATCGTATCCGACTGGGATCACGATCATAAAAAACCGCGGAGCACGCAAACAACGCGGAGCAATCTCTCTCTTTGCGATCTCGGCGCCCTCTGCGGTTTTTCTTCGTCGCTGCCTTACTCCTCTCTGAGAGCCTCGGTGGGTTCGAGCCGCGAGGCACGCAGCGCCGGCAGGCCGCTTGCCGCCAGCGCAACACCGATCAAGAGCACCGATACGCCGGCGTAGGTCACCGGGTCGATCGGCGACAGGCCAAAGAGCATCGACTTGATCAGCCCGCCGAGCGCCGCTGCGGCGACGACCCCAGCGACGACGCCGGCACCGGCAACCGCGAGCGATTCGCGCAGCATCATGCGCAGCACCCGTCCCGGCGCCGCACCGAGGGCCATGCGCAGCCCGATCTCCGGCGTGCGGCGCAGCACCGCGTAGGACATCAGCCCGTAGAGGCCGACGCAGGCGAGCCCCAGCGCCAGCACCCCGAAGAAACCCGAGAGCCGCGCGAACAACAGCTCCTGGCCGTGCAGCTGATCGAGCTGCTGGTCCTGCGTGCGCAGGTTCTGGACCGGCAGCGCCGGATCGATCTCGCGCACCGCGGCGCGCACCGGATTGAACACCGCGGTCTCGTTGCCGTCGACGCGCAGCGCGAAGTTCGCTTCCCCGCCCAGCTGCTGGAGCGCGGGCAGATACAGCGTCGGCGGCACCGGCGTGCGCAGATCGGTGTACTTCGCGTCGCCCGCCACGCCGACAACCTCGACCGCCGTCCTATCGACCGAGCTCACGACGTAGACCACCTCGCGGCCGATTGGGTTCGTGTCGCCAAAATATTTTCGCGCCAGCGTCTGGTTGATCACCGCCACCTTCGGCGCCGCGTTGTCGTCGTGGTCCGTGAAGCCGCGGCCGAGCACGATTGGCAATTCCATCGCGGCAAAGAAGTTCGGCGCCAGGCCGTTCATGTTGACCGACGCCGCATCCGCCGGTGGCGCCATTCCGGTCACCGCGATGGTGTTGTTCTGGCGGACGCGGGACAACACGGCGATGCGCGAGAACGTCGCACGGCGCACGCCTGGTAACCGTTCCAGCCGTTCCTGCAAACGCGCGTGCAATGCGGTGAACTGGTCGCGCGAGTAGCCGGCCGCAGCCGCGTCGACGGTGAACAGCACCAGGTGATGCCGGTTGAAGCCGGCGTTCACGCGATCAAGATTTCGCAGCGTCCTCACGAACAGACCGGCGCTGAGCAACAGCACGAGCGACAGCGCAATCTGAACGGCCATCAGCGTCTGCGACAGCCGTGAGCGACCGCCGCCGCCGAGCGCCCGGGTTCCTCCCTGAACCTCGGAGACGAGATCGACCCGGGTCGCGCGCAATGCGGGTGCCAGGCCGAACAGCAGGACGGTCGTCGCCGCAACCGCGGCGGTGAAGCCGAGGACGCGCGTGTCGAGCGGCAGATCCAGGGCCACGGCGGCGTTGCCGAACGGACGCAGCGCGAGCAGCAGATCGCGGCCCCACCAGGCGAGCAGGATCCCGAGGCCTGCGCCGGCGACCGCGAGCAGCAGCGATTCGCCGAGCAGTTGTCCGACCACACGCGATCGGCCGGCGCCGAGCGCGAGACGCAGCGCAATCTCGCGGCGGCGAGACTGACCGCGGGCGAGCAGCAGGTTCGCGACGTTGGCGCACGCCGCTGCGAGCACGAGGCCGACGATGCCCATCAGCAGATACAAGGAGCGAGCGTACTGTCGACGCGTATTGTTCTCGCCCTGCGCGCCAGGATCGATCGTAAGCGTCGGATCGGCGGGGATGGCGCGCGGTGTCGCGTCGCGCGACCGTCCTGACAGCCAACCTTCGCGCGCCGCCTGCTGGAACGCCGGTTCGAGCGCGGCGCGCGCCTGCACCGCCGTCGCGCCCGGCGCGAGCCGGCCCATCACCCGCAGCCACCAGTACCAGGACTGCGCGCGATCGGCGCGGCCCGGCTGAAAGCGCGGGTGGTGCGCCAGCGGCAGAGAGATGTCGGGCGATTCGCCGACCTGCGCGGCACCGTCGAACCCCTGCGGCGTGACGCCGACGATGATGGCCGGCACGCGATTGACGGCGATCGTCCTGCCGGCGACGCCGGGATCGCGGTCGAAGCGGCGCTCCCAGTACCGGTACGAGATCATCGCCACCGGTGCCGCCCCCGGCTGGTCGTCGTCGGCCGTCATCGTCCGGCCGAGCCGGGCTGGCACACCCAGCCCCGCGTAGTAGTTGCCCGACACCAGCTGCGCGGAGGCGTTCGGGTCGGGGATGCCGTCGATCAACACGTTGGGCCTGGAAACGGGGGCGAACGCGAAGACCTCAGCGAACAGGTCGCGCCTGGCGCGAAGCTGGTCGAAGATGGCCAGCGAGAACGATGTGGTCGAGTTGCGGCCAGTGAGGGGATCGGTGCCGCCGTTGTTCTCGCCCGCGCGGGACATCCGGCCGTCGGGGCCCTCGACGCTGCCAAACAGCACGAGCTCGCGAGGGTCACGGACCGGCAGCTCGCGCAGGAGAAACGCGTTTACCAGGCTGAAGATCGCGGTGTTGGCCCCCACGCCGAGGGCGAGCGACAGCACCGCGACCGACGCGAAGCCGGCATTCCGCCGCAGCAGGCGCGCGCCATGCCGCAGATCGCCCCATATGGCGTCCAGCGTCATGCGGCGTTAGACGGCGCGCACCGTCGCCAGGTTGACGTCACCCATCGAACGTCACTCTTCCCGAAGGGCTTCGGTCGGTTCAAGGCGCGAGGCGCGCAGCGCCGGTAGATAGCTCGCCAGCATCGCCACCAGGCCGAGGCCTCCTGCCGCCATCGCCAGCGTCGACGGATCGCCGGGATGGAGGCCGAACAGCAGCGCGGTCGCGGCCCGGGCCGCCGCCACCGCCAGCAACAGGCCGACGACAATGCCGGCCGCGAGCAGCACGCCCGCCTCGCGCATCACCATCCGGAGCACGTCGCGGCGATCGGCGCCGAGCGCCATCCTGATGCCAATCTCGCTCCGCCGCCGCGCCACCGTGTACGACATCACTCCGTAGAGGCCGATCGTCGCGAGCAGCGCGGCGAGGCCGCCGAAGAATCCGGACAGTGTCGCCATCAGCCGCTCGCGCAGGAGCGAGTCACGCACCTGCGTGCGCAGCGTCTCGAAGTCGAGCACGATGCCGCGGTTGTTCTCGGCCACCGCGGCCGAGATCTCGGCGGTCAGGGTCGTGACCGGCGCCGTCGACCGCACCACGAGCCGGAGGAACGGCGGCACGTCCTCGTCCTGCGAGGCCGCGGTGAACGCGATCGGCGAGAACGCCTCGCGCAGCTCGGTGTATTTCGTGTCCTTGACGAGGCCGACGATGCGGTAGACCGGGTTCGGCCGGCCGGGCGTTTCGTCGATCTGAAACCGCTGGCCGATCGGGTTCTGGTTCGGGAAGAACTGCCGCGCGAACAACTGGGTCACGATCGCGGACGGCTCGGGGCCGGGCGCGTCGGTGGCGTCGAAATCGCGGCCCGCCAGCAGCGGCGTGCCCATCGTCTTGAAGTAGCCGGGGCTGACGCGGTTGAAGTTCACGTTCTCCTTGTACTTCTTGCCGTCGATGACGATGGTGTTGTTCCAGCCCGAGCCGCTGACCGGCACGATCATCACCTGCGCCGCGGACGCCACGCCGGGCAGCGCGGCCACCCGTGCGGTGATCTCGGCGTAGAGATCGCGCCGCCGCCCCTCCGCCACGCCGGCGCGGCGCACGTCGAGGTTGGCGATCAGCACGCCGTCCTGGCTGAAGCCGGCGTCGAGCGTCATGAGATTGCGCAGGCTGCGCACGAACAACAGCGCGCCGACCACCAGCACCAGCGACAGCGCGACCTGCCCGACGACCAGCGCCCGGCGCATTCCGAAACGCTCGCGTGTGTCGGTGGAGCCGCGGCTGCCGGCCTTCATCGCGGCGCCGGGCGAGGTGCCAGTGGCGCGAATCGCCGGCACCAGGCCGAAGATCAGGCAGGTGGCCGCCGCCAGCGCCGCCGCGAACGCGAAGATGCGCCAGTCGAGCGACAACGCCACGAAGATCTGGTTGCCGTCGGTGTTCAGGAAGGCGACGAGGAAGCCGCTGAGCCACTGGGCGAGCAGCGCGCCGCCGGCCGCGCCGATCGCCGCGATCAGCAGGCTCTCGGCCAGCAGCTGCCGCACCACGCGGCCGCGCGAGGCGCCGATGGCCAGCCGCACGGCAATCTCGCGCTCGCGGACGGTCGCCCTGCGCCAGCATGAGGTTGGCGAGGTTGGCGCAGGCGATCAACAGCACCAGACCGGTGGTCGCCAGCAGCAGCCACAGCGGCGACTCGTAAGTGCGCCGCAGCGTTGACGTGCCGGTGCCGCCGGGGAAGGCGCCGAGCTTGAACTTGAGGTAGTTCTCCGCGTCCTGCGGGCGATACGAGGGCAGGGTCGCCTTGAAGATCGGCGGCGAGATCGCGGCGAGCTGCGCCCGCGCCTGCTCGATCGTCACCGACGGCCTCAGCCGGCCCATCGCGGCGAGAAACCAGACATCGCGTTTGTCCAGCGCGGTGCGGGCGCCGCGCGTGAACGGCTCGGCGCACAGCGGCACTGCGACGTCGAAGGTCCGTCCGACCTCGACGCCGAAGAAGCTCGCCGGCGCCACGCCGACGATGTCGAACGCGTGGCCGTCGAGCGTGATGCTGCGTCCGATCGCCGACGGGTCGCCGCCGTACTCGCGCTGCCAGAAGCCATAGCCCAGCACCGCCGGCGGCGCTGCGCAGCCCCGGCGATCGTCGTCCGCCGTCAGGACCCGGCCGACGAGCGCCGGCACGCCGAGCACGTTGAAAAAGCCGCCCGAGACCCAGAGCCCCTGCGCGTTGCGCGCCTCGCCGCCGGCGGTGAGGTTGAAGCCGACGTTGCTCCACGCGAACATGTCGCCGAACGCCTGCTGCCGTTCGCGCAGCAGTTCCCACTGGGGGTTGGTGAGATTCGGACGACGACTGGAGAACTGTCCGGTCCGGCCACCGGGCGGGTCTTCGATCCGGACCTCGACGAGCTGCGCCGGATCGCGGACCGGCAGCGGCCGCATCCTGACGGCATCCAGCAGCTGAAAGATCGCGGTATTGGCGCCGACGCCGAGCGCCAGCGACAGAATCGCGACGATCGCAAAGCCGGGGTTGAGCCTGAGCAGCCGCGCGCCGTGCTTGAGGTCGCGCCAGAGGCTGTCGATCCAGGTCACGGTGTTCATCTGGTAGATCTCTCGCGAATCGCGGTCACGTTGCGCGGTGAGCTGCTTCTTCCCCGCCGGCGTGAGCCGGCAACCGGAAGCCTTAGACGGGCGGCGACCAGGAAGGGTTGGCGTGGCGGGTCCAGAAGGACCCGCCCCACCGATCAGAAGTTAGCGGCCGGAAAAAAATGAAGGCAGGGCGAGGTCGCGCATGGTGTGGAGGCCGGGGGTCGCCTGCGAGCACTTTGGGAATCGAGTTGACGACGATCGACGCCGTCGCCACGTCGCCGTGGATGCCGCCGACGATCTTCGACGAGATGTTCGGCGACCCCTCGATCTCGATGGAGTCGAACGACTCCGGAGCGCCCAGATACGCCTCCATGTGCAGCCGCATCACCGGCTCGTTCTTCCGGTAGCCGACGCCGTCCTGGACGATGCCGCACACATAGCCCGGATCGACCGCGAGGAACTCGCTCGAGATCGTCACCGCCGCGAGCTTCGGCTGGATGTCGTCGGTGATGCGGTCGAGCGTCCAGCCCATCGCGTCGGCGATCATCGCGATCGACTCCGTCAGCCCGACGTGGCGCACGCTGCCATCGTCGACTTTCTTCTGGAACTGCTCGGTGGTGAGGCCGGCGCCAATCTTCTGCTGGAACGGCAGGCGGCGGATCCGCGCGTCCTGCACCCGGTGGACGACGATCCGGTCGACGCGCTCGCAGACCGCGGTCAGCGCGATCGGCAGCGCGTCCATCGCGAAGCCGGGATTGACGCCGGTGCCGAGCACCGCCACCTTGCGCCTTCTTCGCCAGCGCGTCGATCCTGCCGCGCATAGCGGATGTGGGTGTATCCGGGATAGCTCAGCTCCTCGGTGGTCGAGACGATCGGCCACCTTGGCTTTGAGGATCGCCTCGATCTGCGGCAGCACCGTCTTGATCGAGGAGCTGGTGCACAGGATGACGACGTCCGGCTTCGCGGCCTTCGAGCGCCTTCGCCGCGTCGCCCGACACTTTGACGCCGAGGCGCTTGGGCAGGCCGACCACGTCGCCGAGATCGCGGCCGACCTTGGCCGGATCGATGTCGATCGCGCCGACGCTTTTGAAACCGCGCCGAGCCGCCACCTGCTTCACGACCGCGGCGCCGACCGGGCCGAGCCCGAAATGCATCACGCGGATGTTGGGCATAACCTGCGGATTATAGCGGCACGCGTGAGACGGCGCCACTGCCCTTGATGGTACGATTGCACACTCCATGACGCACGCATCCCCGGGCGGCCTCACGCGCGAGCACGTCGTCTGGGCGTATCGGCTGCTGCTCGATCGCGATCCGGAAAACGAGGACGTGATCGGCCCGAAGCTGGCCGGCTCGCACGACACCGCCGAGCTGCGCCATCACCTGATGACGTCGGCCGAGTTCCGCGAGAAAAATCCGCGACTACGCCCACACCAACGATCGACGATCGTCATCAAGGAGCTCGCGCCGGGCGTGCGGCTGTTCATCGATCTGTCCGATCACGTCATCGGCCTGAACATCGTGCGCGGCCAGTACGAGGAGGACGGCATCCGCTTCGTGCGCGAGCGTGCTGAAGCCGGGCGATACGGCGATCGACGCCGGCGGCGCACATCGGGTTCTTCACGATGCAGATGGCGGCGGCGGTCGGGCCGGAAGGACGGATCTACGCGTTCGAGCCGTTCGACGCCAACGCCGAGCTGCTGGAGCGATCGGTCGATCGAGAACCGGTTCGGCGATCGCGTCGGCTTCCAGCGCGCCGCCGTCGGGGCAGCGCCCGGCACGGCGACGCTGACGTTTCCGGTCGAGACGCTGAACACGGGCGGCGCCTACCTCCTCCGCGACGGCACCGCGCCGCTCGCCGGCAATCAGAAGGCAGAGGTCCCGATCGTGGCGCTCGACGAGCTGGATCTCCAGCGGCCGGTGCGCTTCATCAAGATGGACGTCGAAGGCGCCGAGCCGCTGGTGCTGCGTGGCGCGGCGCGGCTGCTCGCACGAAGATCGGCCGCTGATCCTCTCCGAGCTGCACCCGACCCAGCTCGAGCGCGCCTCGGGCGATCACGGTCGACCAGTTTCTCGCGCAGATGCCGCGCTCGGCTACCGCGCCCACCGGCTCGAGCACGGCGCCATCGGCGCGCCGATCGACCCACGCGCCCGCCGACGCGCTCGTATCGGTCGTGCTCGCGCCGATGTAGGATCGTGCAGCGCCGATGCGCTCCGCGTGCCTCGCCACCGCGCGTCCTGCTTCGCGACTCGCGCGTCACTCGCGCGCCGTCACGGCGCGTCGCCGCCGCTGTCGCCGCGCAACGCCAACTACACCATCGACGCGCGCCTGGATCCCGCGACCCGCACGATCACCGGATCGGAGATCATCATCTGGCGCAACATCACGACACAGGCCGGCCGAGGATCTGCAGTTTCATCTCTACTGGAACGCCTGGCACGAACGCGCGCTCGACATGGCATGCGCGAGCGCGCGCTCGGCGGCGACAACGATCGCGGCCGCGCCCGGACGAATGGTCGCGCATCGACGTGACCGCGATCACCGTCGGCGGCCGCCGACCGCACCGCCTCGAAGCGGTTCATCGCGCCCGACGATGGCAACCCCGAGCGACGAGACGGTGATGGCGGTGCCGCTGCCGCAGCCGGTCGAGGCCGGCGGCAGCGCCGACCATCGAGGTCGCCTGGACCGCCCACGTCCCGCGCACCTTCGCGCGCACCGGCGCCATCGGCAACTTCTTCTTCATCGCGCAGTGGTTCCCCAAGCTCGGCGTGCTGCAGGACGAGGGCTGGAACTGCCACCAGTTCCACGCCGGCACCGAATTCTTCTCCGACTACGGCGTTTACGACGTGTCGCTGACCGTGCCTGCGGGATGGCCGCTCGGCGCGACCGGGGTCGCAGCGCGACCGGCGCGACAACGCCGATGGCACCGACCACCCATCGCTACTACCAGGAAGACGTCCATGACTTCGCGTGGACGACCAGCCCCGACTACCTCGAGCGGACCGCGCGCTTCGAGCACCCGCGGCTGCCGCCGGTCGAGATGCGGCTGCTGCTGCAGCCCGAGCACGCGGCGCAGGCGCGACCGCCACTTCGACGCGACGCGCGCGACGCTGAAGTACTACGGCGAGTGGTTCGGCGCCTACCCTTACGGCCACATCACCATCGTCGATCCCGCGTACCAGAGCGGCGCCGGCGGCATGGAATACCCGACCCTGTTCACCGCGGGCACGCGCTGGCTCGCGCCGGCCGGAGTCACCACGCCGGAGAGCGTCACGGTGCACGAGGCCGGCCATCAGTTCTGGTACGGCATCGTCGGCAGCAACGAGTTCGAGGACGCGTGGATGGACGAGGGCTTCAACACCTTCTCGACGGCGCGGGCGGTGGCGCAGGTCTACGACGCCGAGCTACCTCGCGCTGCGCTATTTCGGCGGCTTCGTGCCGTGGGTGGTTCGCGACATCGCGCTCAGCCGCGAGACCGATGGCAATCGCCTGGCCGGCTACCGCGCGCGACGCCGAAGAGCGACGCGCAGTCGACGCCGAGCTTCCGCTACTTTCCCGTCGACCGGCGGCAACGCATCACCTACAACAAGACCGCGCTGTGGCTGAACACGATGGAGCGCTGGCTCGGCTGGCCGGTGCTGCAGCGGATCATGTCCACCTACTTCGCCGCGTCGGCAGTTCAAGCATCCAGGACCCGCGCGATTTCTTCGCCACGCGTCAACGACGTCGCCGGTCAGGATCTCGGCTGGTTCTTCGATCAGGTCTACCGCAGCTCGAATGTGTTCGACTACGGCGTCCAGGATCATCAGGAGCGAGCGCGACGGCGATCAGTTCCGCACCTCGGCCGTCGTCCGCCGCTACGGCGAGGCGATTTTTCCGGTCGACGTGCTGGTCACCTTCGCGAGCGGCGAGCGCGTGACCGAGCACTGGGACGGCAGCGATCGCTGGAAGGTGTACGCCTACGACCGGCCTGGCCCGGGTCGTCTCGGCGCAGGTCGATCCGAACCGCGTGCTGCTGCTCGACGTCAACTGCACCAACAACTCGAGAACGCTGGAGCCGCGAGGCGGCACGGCCGCGACCAAATGGTCGCTGAAGTGGATGGTCTGGCTGCAGGATTGCCTGCTGTCGTGGGCGGCACTGGCATGAGCCCACTGGCCGCCTGGCGCGAAGGCGCCCGCCGCGTCAACCGCGCCCCCGCGATCCTGCTCGGGGTCTGGGCGCTGACGCTGCTCGTCAGCCTGCCGCTGACGCTGGCGTTGCGCGCGATGCTGGCGCAGCACCTCGGCGCGAGCCTCGCCGCCGACACCGCCGCGAGCGGCGTGAACTACGACTGGATGCAGGAGTTCAGCGACCAGGCGACCGGACTCGGCACCACGTTCAAGCCGACGATTATCGGGTTCGGCGCGGTTCTCGACAACTTGAGCGGGTTTGTCGACAACACCCCGCGGCCCGCGACCATCGTCGGCGCCGCGTCGGTCTATATCGTGCTGTGGATCTTCGTGGCCGGCGGCATCATCGATCGCTATGCGCGCGATCGCGCGACGCGGGCGCCGGGATTCTTCGCCGGCGCCGGCGGCTTCTTCTTCCGGTTCCTGCGGCTGGCGGCGGTGCAGTGGATCGTCTATGCGGTGCTGTTCGGCGCGCTGCACCCGTGGCTGTTCAACACCTTGTTCCCGCGCTTCACGCGGGAGATGACCGTGGAGCGCAACGCGTTCGCAGTTCGTGTGGGGCTGTACCTGGTGTTCGGCGTCCTGGTGGCCGCCGCTACCATGATCTTCGACTACGCCAAAGTGCGGGCGGTGGTCGAGGACCGGCGCAGCATGCTGAGCGCGATCGGCGCCGCGGCCGGGTTCATCCGCCGCAACGCCGGCGCCGCGGTGATGCTGTTTCTGCTGAACTTCGGCGCCTTCGCGCTGACCATCGGCGTATACGCGCTGGTCGCCCCGGGCGCCGGCCGCGCCGGACTGATGATGTGGCTCGGCCTCGGAGTCGGGCAGGTCTATGTGATCACCAGGCTCTGGATCAAGCTGACGTTCTGGGCGTCGGAGACGGCCCTGTTCCAGGGCCGCCTCGGTCACGCCGGATACGTCGCGCGCGCGGAGCCGGTATGGCCCGAGTCGCCCGCAGCCGACGCCATCTGAATTGAGAATTCGGAATTCCTGATCCCTGAGGAGGACGCCGTGACCGACGTGCGCGACGACCGTCCGCTGGTGCTCCGATCGTCGAATGACGGGGTGCTGACGCTGACGCTGAACCGCGGAGAACGGTTCAACCCGCTGTCATCGCCGATGATCGCCGCGCTCGAGGCGGAGTTCGAGGCCGTCGCGCGCGACGCCTCGACGCGGGTGGTGGTGCTCGCCGCCGCGGGCAAGGGGTTTTCGGCCGGCCACGACTTGAAGGAGATGCGCGCGCACGCGCACGACAAGAGCTGGCAGCGCGGGTTGTTCGAGGCGTGCGGTCGCATGATGGTCCGGATTACGGCTCTGCCTCAGCCGGTGATCGCGCGCGTGCACGGCATCGCCACCGCTGCAGGCTGTCAACTCGTCTCGATGTGCGACCTGGCGGTGGCGGTCGATACCGCGACGTTCGCGATGCCCGGCGTCAACATCGGCGTGTTCTGCTCAACACCGGCGGTGGGCGTCGCCCGGAACGTCGGCCGGAAGCGCTCGATGGAAATGCTGCTCACGGGCGAGCCCATCGACGCGCGAACCGCGCTGGCGTGGGGGCTCGTCAACCGCGTCGTCGCGGCGGACGCGCTCGATGCGACGATCGCGCATTTCACCGGTCTCATCACAGCGCGCAGTGCCGCCACGATTCGCCTCGGCAAGGAAGCCTTCTACGCGCAAATCGACCAGCCGATCGCCAGCGCCTACGCCGTGACCGGCGAGGCCATGGCGTGCAACATGCTGCTCGACGATGCGTCCGAGGGAATCGACGCCTTTCTCGGGAAGCGCGCGCCGGCGTGGCAGGGGCGCTGATCCGACCACCAGCGCACGCACACCGATGACACTCAGTGGCTGAGTCCGTAAATCATGTAGTTCACGCCGCGCATGTACGATTGATTCGACGCGTCGAACGGAAACAGGCCTTGACTCGACTGCTCCGGGTGCTGCGGCGCGTCGCTGTGAAAGTTGGCGACGAGGAGGAGCCGCTTTGACGGATCGTTGTCTTCGAAGATGCCGAAGTAGCTCGGCCGGGTGTGCGACATCGGGTGGACCATGGCGTCGATGTCCGCGACCGGAAAGAACGCGGTAAAGATCTGATGCGAGGCATCGAGACGCACGAATTGGCCCTGAGGGAGTACGCGGTGCACCTGCGCCTCAAAGTTGGCCCACTGCGCGATGCCGTCGAAGTCCTCGAAGATCGCGAAGCCGCCCTTCACCAGGTAGGCGCGAAACGACTCCGCTTCGCGATCGGTGAGGTTCCAGAACCCAGGCTCCCACATGAGCGCAACCGGGTATTTGAACAGGTCCGGATCATCGAGCGTCAGGATTTCGTTGCCGTCGTCGTGGATGTCGACGTAGGTCAAGTCGCGGATGATCGCCGACAGATTCTGCTCCGCGCGCGGGTAATCGTGACTCCACGCGTTTTGGAAACCGAGCCGGCCATGCGGCGAGGGGAGGTCGATGCCCCAACGCAGTCGCACAAGGGTGAACCGGCCGTCGTAGCGGATGGGCGCTGAATAGTGGCCGGGTGTCCGGACGTTGCTCTGCGGTGCGTGCGTCGAGAAGCCGGAAAGCACGGCGACGACAACAAGGAACAGCGAGTGCCGCACGTCGTGCCTAATTCTGAATTCTGAATGCCTAAGCTGCGCTGGCGATGATCGCCTTGATGCCGTCGGCGTCGAGCGATTCCACCACCAGCAGCTCCTCGGCCATGGCGCGGACGGCGGCGCGGTTTTTCGCGACGATCTGACGCGCTGTTTCGTAGCCGCGCATCACCAGCTCGTGGACTTCGTGATCCACCTGCTGCGCGGTAGCCTCGCTGATCCCCACGCCCTTGTCGGTATCCCAGGGATTGCCCGGGGTGCGGTACGCCAGCGGTCCGAGCGCCGCCGACATCCCGAACTCGCAGACCATCCGCCGCGCGATCTCGGTGGCGCGCTCGATGTCGTTGCCAGCGCCGCTGGTCATCTGGCGGAGGAACAGCTCCTCGGCGATGCGGCCGCCCATCAGGATGGCGATCTGCGCCTCGAGGAATTCGCGCGTGTAGGTGTGCCGATCGGCTTCAGGCAGCTGCATGGTCACGCCGAGGGCCCGGCCGCGCGGGATGATGGTGACCTTGTGCAGCGGATCGGCGCTCGGCAGCAGCGCCGCGACCACCGCGTGGCCGGATTCGTGGTACGCGCAGGTCACGCGCTCGTGGTCGGTCATCGTCAGCGACTTGCGCTCGGCGCCCATCAGCACCTTGTCGCGCGCCTGATCGAAGTCGTGATCGCTGACCATCTGGCGGCCGCTCCGCACCGCGTACAGCGCCGCCTCGTTCACAAGATTCGCGAGCTCCGCACCGGAAAAGCCGGGAGTGCCCCGCGCGATCTGACGGAGATCGACTTCGACGCCGACCGCGACCTTGCGCGCGTGGATGCGGAGAATCTGCTCACGTCCTTTCACGTCGGGCGCCCCCACGGTCACTTGACGATCGAAGCGGCCCGGCCGCAGCAGCGCGGGATCCAGAATGTCCGGACGGTTGGTCGCCGCGATCACGACGATGCCCTGGTTGGGCGCAAAGCCGTCCATCTCGACCAGCAACTGATTCAGGGTCTGCTCGCGCTCTTCGTGGCTGAGCGAGCTGCCGCCGCGGCTGCGGCCGACCGCGTCGAGCTCGTCGATGAAGATGATGCACGACGGATGGCGGCGAGCGTCCTTGAACATCTTGCGGATGCGCGAGGCGCCGACGCCGGCGTACATCTCGACGAAGTCCGAGCCGCTCGCGAACAGGAACGGCACCCTGGCTTCGCCGGCAATCGATCGCGCGAGCAGGGTCTTGCCCGTGCCCGGGGGCCCGACCAGCAGCACGCCCTTTGGAATGCGTCCGCCGATTGCCTCGAACCGGCTGGGGTCGCGCAGGAAGTCGACGAGCTCCTTGACCTCTTCCTTGGCCTCGTCAACGCCGGCGACGTCGGCGAAGGTCACGGTGGTCGTTTCGGCGTCGGCCTGGCGGGTCTTGCTCTCGAGCGCCGGGATGCGGCCCGAGGTCACGCGATACATCATGAACCCGAGCGCGCCGATGAACCCAAGCCCCATCAGCAGCGCGACGTAGCTGTACGGCGACTGCTCCGGCATCGTCTGGACGTCGATGCGCACCTGCCTCTTCGCCATGTCGGACACGAACGTCGCGTTGGCCGTCACGTAGCTGGCCGGCGCCGTCGTCCGGAACGTTTGGCCGTTGGCGAGGGTGAAGTCGAGGCTATCGCCGTTGACGACGACCGCCGAGACCGTACCGCGGTCGAGATGACCCAGCAAGTCGGAGAACGGCACCTGGCCAGGAACAGGGGCTCGATGCAGTCGCAGGTAGGTGAGACCGCCCGCCACGGCCACGAGCAGAAGCGTCGAGGCGACGACGATCGCCCGTCGTTGGAACCTTCGTGAAAACACGTGGTACTCCGTCGTCCGGCATGCTCCGGACCCGAATTGCGCTTAGTTGTGAGAGGACGCTCCGCGTGGGGGCGCGAAGCAGGCTCTTATGTTATCCGAGTAGACGATGATTGTAAATCCAGCGAACTCAGATGTTTAGCCCATCAATACGCGCCGCGATAGAATCGCGTCCACATGTCGTCAGCTGATCGGATTATCGGTTGGATGCGGCGGGAACTTGCGTCCACCGGTGCAAGGGGTTTCGTCGTCGGCCTGAGCGGCGGGATCGATTCCGCCGTGGTCGGACGGCTCGCTCAGCTGGCTTCGCCCGAGCATGCCGTTGCGGCCATCCTCCCCTGCCACAGCGATCCGGAAGACGAGCGAGACGCCGCAACCGTCGCGGCTCACTTTGCGATGGCCACGGTCCGGGTCGATCTGTCCGAGGCCTACGACGCGGCGGTCGCCGCCGCCCAGCCGGCGATCCAGGCGCTGGCCGCGGAGGTCCGTGCGGCAAGGCCGGCCGAACCAGCCTACGCACGGCGTCCGCTCGCGAACGTCAAGCCGCGCCTGCGCATGACGACGCTGTACTTTCTCGCCAACAGCCTCGACTACCTTGTCGCCGGCACCGGCAACCGGTCCGAGTTGGCGATCGGCTACTTCACCAAGCATGGGGACGGCGGAGCGGACCTGCTGCCGATCGGCGGGCTGTTGAAGAGCGAGGTCCGCGCGCTGGCGCGCCAGCTCGACGTGCCGACCGCGATCATCGAACGCCCGCCGAGCGCCGGCCTCTGGCTGGGCCAGACCGACGAAGAAGAGATGGGGTTCACCTACGGCGATCTCGAACGGTATCTGGACGAGGGACCGCAGGGCGTGTCGCCCGCGCTGGCGATGAAGATCGAGCGCCTGATCCGCGCGAGCGAACACAAACGCGCGCTCCCGCCGATACCGAACGACGACTAAGAAGAAACCGCGGAGACCGCCGGGCACGCAGAGAAAGCAAAATCTTCTCGGCGCTCTTTGCGGTCTCTGCGGTTCCTTCTTCGTACGTCATACATCGGCGAACTTGTATCCCACGCCCCAGACGGTCAGCAGGAAGCGCGGGTGCGCGGGATCGTCTTCGATCCGCCGGCGCAGGCGCTTGACGAGGGTGTCGACGCTGCGGACGGTGACGTAGGTGTCGCCGCGCCAGATTCGGGTCAGCAGCGCTTCGCGGCTGAACACGATGCCGGCGTGGGTCGCGAGCAGGTGCAGCAGGCGGAACTCCTGGTCGGTCAGCTCGACATCGCGGCTCGCAATCCGCACCCGGCGACGCGCCAGGTCGATGTCGATTCCGTGGATGCGGACCGGCGGACCGTCCAGCTCCTCGTCGCCGTCCGCGGCCGCGACCGCCGGAGTCTTGCGCGGACGTCGCAGCAGCGCGCGGGCGCGCGCGACCAGCTCGCGCACGCCAAACGGCTTGGTCAGGTAATCGTCGGCCCCGCTCTCGAGGCCGATCACCTTGTCTGATTCCTGGCTCCGTGCGGTGATCATCAGGATCGGCACGTCGCCGTTCATGCTGCCCCGGCGCACGGCCCGGCACAACGACACGCCGTCGAGTCCCGGCAGCATGACGTCGAGCACCAGCAGATCGAACCGCTCGGTCTCGGCGCGCTTCAGCGCCTCCTGGCCGTCGGCCGACCCTTCGCAGGCGTAGCCTTCGAGGCCGAGGTGCAGGCACACCAGCTCGCGGATGTTCGGCTCGTCTTCGACCACCAGGACGCGAAGGGCGTCGGTCACAGTTTTTTCACCGTTTGTCCATGGCGCGTTCACCGCGGCCCAGTCCAATCTACTAGAAGGAGACGCGAACATGACCGCAACCGTCAAACGCATGGCCGTCACGCTGGGCGCCGGCCTCATCGCTCTCGGCGTCAGCGCCGGGGCTTACGTCCACGCTCAGGATCAGAATACGAATCCGCAGGCGCCGCCGTTTCGTGGCCGGGGCATGGGACCAGGCGGGCCGGGGCGCGGGCCCGGCGGCCCGGGCGGACCGATGGGCATGCTGCCGATGCTCGGCCCGCAGCTCGGCCTGACCGACGCGCAAAAGGATCAGATCAAGGCGATCGCCGACACGCACAAGGATGAATGGAAGACGCTCGCCGGGCGCGAGCGCGCGGCACGAACGGCACTCGACGCGGCGATTACTGCCGACACAATCGACGACGGGCTGATCCGGCAGAAGAGCGCCGAGGCGGCCGCGGTCGACGCCGACGCGGCAGTGGCACGGGCTCATGCTCATGCCGAGGTGCTGCAGATTCTCACGGCCGATCAGAAGGCGCAGTTGAAAACGATGCAGGCTCAGCACGCCGCTGGGCAGCGACGGGGCGGCGGGCGGTAGGGCACGTTCTGAAGTACGAAGTTTGAAGTACGAAGTCTGAAGTACGAGGAAAGGTCGAAGTACGAAGCGTTCGTACTTCAGACTTCGTACTTCAGACTTTCAAAGATGTCACGGCCTCGACGATGTGGTTCGCCGAGATGCCGTAGCGTTCCACCAGTTCTTCGGGTTTTCCGCTGCGCGCGATCTCACGCACCGCGAGGCGGTGCACGGTGAGGCCGGCATCGGCGACCGCCGCCGCGACCGCGTCGCCAATCCCTCCCGCCGCATAGTGATCCTCCACCGTGATCAGCCGGCCTCCCGTCGCGCGTCCCGCCGCGACCAGCGCGGCCGCGTCGACCGGCTGCACCGAATAGAGGTCGATGACGCGAATCGCAGTGCCGGCGGCTCGCAGCTGATCGTAGGCCTTGAGGGCCTCGAACAGGGTGATGCCGGCGCCGATTACGGTGGCGACGTCGTTGGCGCTCTCGCGCAGCACCTTCAACCCGCCAATCGTGAACGTCTCGTCGTTCCCATAAATGACCGGCGTCTTCGGCCGGCTGGTCCGCATGTAGGCCGGGCCGGGGTGATACGCCATCAACGCGAGCAGCCGCTCCGCGCTCACCGCGTCCGACGGGTACAACACCGCGTAGTTCGGCTCGGCGCGGTACATCGCGAGATCCTCGAGCGCCATCTGCGACGGCCCGTCTTCCCCGATCGACACCCCGGCGTGCGAGCCGGCGATCTTGATGCCGACGTTGCTGATCGCGGCCATGCGCACGAAGTCTGCGGCGCGCGACAGGAAGCAGGCAAACGTCGACGGGAACGGAATCGCGCCGCGCGCGGCAAGCCCCATCGCCGCGCCGATCATCACCTGCTCCGCGATGAAGTTCTGGTAGAACCGCTCCGGCGCCACCTTCTCGAACCGGTCGCTGAACGTCGAGTTCTTCACGTCGGCATCGAGCGCGACGACGCGCAGGTCGGCTTCGGCGAGCTTGGCCAGCGCGGTGCCGTAGGCTTCCCGCGTGGCGACGAGATCTCCCAGCTTGTACGACGGCGCCGCCACCGGCTTGGGGTTGTCGACGCCGCGCGGCTTCGACGGCGGTTTCGGGATCTGCCCGGCAAGGTTCGCAGCCGGACCGCCGTCGGGCACCGGCACGAACTGCTTTTCGAGCTCGGCCAGCGCGCTGGTCGAGCTCCTCGCCTTTCTTGAACGCCCGGCCGTGCCAGCCCTGATGTCCTTCGACGGACGCGACGCCCTTGCCCTTGATCGTCCGCGCCAGAATCATCGTCGGCTGGCCCTTGGTGGCCTTGGCTTCGGCGAGCGCGTCCAGGATCTGTCCGAGGTCGTGGCCGTCGATCACGATCGCGTGCCAGCCGAACGCCTTCCAACGGCGCTCGAACTGCCCCATGTCGTGCTCGAACATCGTCGGGCGGCTCTGGCCGAGCGCGTTGACGTCGGTGATGCCGCACAGGCTGTCGAGCTTGTCGATTGCCGCCACGTCCGCCGCTTCCCAGACCGAGCCTTCCGCCGACTCGCCGTCGCCCATCAGCACGTAGGTGCGGTAGTCGGACTTGATGCGGCGCGCGTTGAGGGCGGTGCCGATCGCGGCGCAGATGCCCTGGCCGAGCGAGCCGGTGGCGACGTCGACGAAGTTCAGGCGCGGCGTGGGGTGCCCTTCGAGATCGGATCCGATCGTGCGCAGCTTCAACAGCTCGGCTGCGATCGAAGGCGCCAGCCTCGGCCCATGCCGCGTACAGGATCGGCGCGGCATGCCCCTTCGACAGCACGAACCGATCGCTCTCGGGATTCTTCGGATCCTTCGGATCGAAGCGCATCTCGGCGAAGAAGAGCGCGGCCGTCAGCTCGGCCATCGACATGCAGCTGGTCGGATGGCCGCTGCCGGCCTCCGACGTGGCGCGCACGGAATCGATCCGGAGCCTGGTGGCGATATTTTTCAGCGCGGGAATGAGCGACGCGCGATCAGTGTTCATAGAGCTTCGGGATTCTATCGTACGTCCCGCAGCAGATCCCGCAACGCGAGGCCGTACGCGGCGGCGGCGGATGGCGTGGCGGCGCGCGCGCGAACCGACTCCGCCGCCAGGATGCGCGACGCCTCGCCGCGATAGTCGGCGCCGCCGGCGATCACCGCGGCGCCACGGTAGTCGGGATCGTCGTGCAGCGCCGCGAGACGGCAGAGCACGCGCGCCGCCTCGCATTGGATGATCGAGGCCCGCGTCGGACGGGCGCGTCGCGGCCGGCGATCGGCGATCAGTTCCTCGGCCAGCATCGAATAGGGCAAGCGCCCGGTGATCTCGAACGCCGTCAGCAGCGCCGACGCGCCGCGGACGTGATCGGCGACGCTGCCGCGCACGCGGAGGCCGTCGAGATCGCGGACCAGACCGTCGCCGGGACGGTAGCTGCCGCCGATGACGCGCTCGAGCTGATCGATCGCGTCCTGCACCAGATCGCCGGGCTCGACGACCTCCGCGGCGCGCAGGCACGCCTCGACCGACGCCGACGCTGTCATCGATCCGCGTCTGCGCCGGCCACGCCGCGCGCAGCGCCGTCGACCAGCGTCGCGACGCCGCGCCGCATCCGCTCGTCGTCGGCGACCGCCGTCGCCTCGACCAGCAGCGATCAGCCATGCGGCGCGGCCGATCACGGTCGGTTCGACGTCGGCGAGCGCCAACGACCGCGCCAGCGCCATGCCCGAGCGCGTCGCCAAGCTCCGCGGCGAGCGGTGTCGAGGTAGCGGCGCAGCAGGAAGGTCGGCACCGCGGCGTCGAACGGCTCCTCGCGCGCGACCGCATCCACGGCGCGCGCCGCGACGCTCCTCCAATTCCGCCGGCCGGGGATCCTGCAAGCCCGCAATTATAATGAGGAGATGATCCTCGTCCGGTATGCCACGCTGGTGGCGCTGGTGATCTGGCTGGGGGCGATGGTGGACGAGCGCTTCGGCGACCTCTTCCGCCGCGCCCACCTGCTCACCTATGCCTGCGGCGCGGCGACGGTGGTCGGGCTGTTCGTGCTGAAGTTCCTGGGCCCGCCGCCGATGGCCTTCGTGCTGCGCGCCGGCGATCGCGGTGCTGATGCTGGCGATCGCCGTGGCCGGCGGCGTCCATCGCGCCGCGCGACGCCTCGAATCTGCTGATGACGATCAACATCGGCCTGGGTTTCATCCTTCTGATTTGGTACGTGCGCGAATGACACACACCATCACGCTGATTCCCGGCGACGGCATCGGACCCGAAGTCACCGAAGCGGTCGTCCGCATCCTGAAAGCGTCCGGCGTCTCGATCGAGTGGGAGCCGCACGTCGCCGGCATCGCTCGCGTTCGAGCGCACCGGCCAGGCGCTGCCGGTGGAGCTGATCGACTCGATCCGCCGCAACAAGGTCGCGCTCAAGGGGCCGGTGACGACGCCGATCGGCCAGGGGTTCACCAGCGTCAACGTCGGCCTGCGCAAGGCGCTGGATCTGTACGCCAACCTGCGGCCGGTGTGGAACCTGCCGGGCATCGACGCGCGCTTTCAGGGCGTCGACCTGGTGATCGTGCGCGAGAACACCGAGGATCTCTACGCCGGCCTCGAGCACGAGGTGGTGCCGGGCGTGGTCGAGAGCCTGAAGATCATCACCGAGAAGGCGTCGACGCGGATCGCGCAGTTCGCGTTCCAGCACGCGCGCCGAGCACGGGCGCAAGAAGGTCACGTCGATCCACAAGGCGAACATCATGAAGCTGAGCGACGGGCTGTTCCTCGACAGCGTGCGGCGCGCGGCGCGCGAGTACATCGGACATCACCTACGAGGAGCGCATCGTCGACGCCGCGTGCATGCAGCTGGTGATGTACCCGGAGCAGTTCGACGTGCTGGTGCTGCCGAACCTCTACGGCGACATCGTGTCGGATCTGTGCGCGGGCCTGGTCGGCGGGCTCGGCGTGGTCGGCGCGGCGAACCTCGGCACCGAGATCGGCGTGTTCGAGGCGGTGCACGGCAGCGCGCCGGACATCGCCGGCAAGCACCTCGCCAACCCGACGGCGCTGCTGCTGTCGGCGGTGCTGATGCTGCGGCACATCGACGAAGGGGCGGCGGCCGATCGGATCATGACGCGGGCTCGGCACGGTGCTGACCGCCGGCGACGGTCCGCACGCGCGATCTCGGCGGCACGGCCTCCACCCTGGAGTTCGCCGACGCGGTCTGCCGGCGATCGTAGATTTCAGAGGCAGAGTGCAGATTTCAGAGTCCGAAGGTCACAATCTGAAATCTGACTCCGAAATCTGAAATCCCGTCGTGCTATAGTCCGAGACGGTTCTCTCAATGCAGGATGAAATCTCCGAGGCGGTTCTCGCGCACGAGGACGTCGTCAAGTACCTCCGCGGCGGCTACGGCGACAGCGGCGCGCAGGCGCGCGAGAAGATCAACGGCTACCTCGAGGAGCTGCGCACGACGCAGCGCCACAAGTTCTACCGCGCGCTGCAGCATCCGCTCTACCCGATCCTCCGCAAGATCGAGCGCATGCACGAGAACCTGCACCACGTCACCAACGCGGTCGGCAGCCACCGCATCGTCTACGCGTCGAACCACAAGAGCCACTGCGACTATCTGGTCGAGCCGCTGGTGCTCGACGACAACGGCATCCGGCCGCCGCTGATCGCCGCCGGCATCAACCTGTTCGGCGGCCCGCTCGGGCTGATCCACAAGCACGTGACCGGCGCGATTCCGATCCGCCGCAACACCAAGGATCCGGCCTACCTGATCACGCTTCAAGGCCTACGTCGCCGAGATCCTCAAGAAGCACGACCTGTTCTTCTATCCCGAAGGCGGACGCAGCTACAGCGGCGAGCTGAAGCCGTCGAAGACCGGCCTGTTCAACGCGGCGCTCGGCGCCGAGCGGCCCAACCTCGTGATCATCCCGGTCGCCGTCGCCTACGATCTGGTGCTCGAGGATCACATCCTCGCGCACCAGAGCGTGAAGAAGCGGCAGCGGCCGTTCGGCCGCGAGCTGGCCGAGATGGTGCGCTACGCGGTCGGCTACCGCTCGCGCGCGTTCGTCACCTTCGGCGCGCCGATCACCGCCGGCGACCGCGACGTCCACTCGCGCAGCGACGTGCTCGAGCTGGCGCGCCTGGTGCGCGCGCGCACCGGCGCGCTCTACAAGGTGCTGCCGACCGCGGTGTTCGCCGCGGCGATGCGGCCGTCGATCACGCGGCGCGATCTGGAAGCGCGCATCGATCGGCTGATCGAAGAGCTGGCGGCGCGGCACGCCAACCTCGGCGTGACCAGCGGCCGCCAGGCGATCGAGGAAGCCGCCGAGCCGCTCGAAACGCGCGGCATCGTCGTCGCCGAGCGCGGACGGTTCCGCGTGCGCGAGCGCAGCGTGCTGCGGTACTACGCGCGCACGATCGAGCACCTGCTCGTGACCACCGGCCGGACCCACTGATGCTCGATCGCGCGTCCAAGACATTCTTTCACCTCCTCGCTCAAAGCCGCACCCTCAAGACGCTCGCGTCGCGCTACGGCATGCGCAAGCCGTCGAGCTTCGCGCGGCGCTTCATCGCCGGCGAGACCGCCGCCGAAGCGATCGAGGCGGCGCGCGCGGTCGAGGCGCGCGGCATGGCAGTGACGCTGGACCTGCTCGGCGAGAGCGTCACCAGCCTCGCGCAGGCCGACGCGGCGACGCGCGACTACATCGCGGTGATCGACGCGATGATCGCGTCGGGCATCGGCCGCAACATCTCGCTCAAGCTGACCCAGCTCGGGCTCGACGTCGACAAGGCCAGCGCGATCGACAACCTGCAGCAAGATTCTCGAGCGCGCCGAGCCGGCCGGCTTCTTCGTGCGCATCGACATGGAGAACTCGCCGTACACCGAGGTCACGCTCGAGATCTACGAGACGCTGTGGCGGCACGGCTACCACCATCTCGGCGTCGTGCTGCAGTCGGCGCTCTACCGCAGCGAGAAGGATCTCGCAGCGATCAACGCGTTCGGCGGGCGCGTCCGGCTGGTGAAGGGCGCCTACAAGGAAGCCGAAGAGCGGTCGCCTATCAGAAGAAGGCCGACGTCGACGCGGCCTACGCGCGCATGATGAAGGCGCTGCTCATCGGCGGGCACGATCCCGCGATCGCGACGCACGATCCGGCGATGATCGAGCTGGCGCGGACAATCGCGCGCGAGCATCAGATCGCGCCCGATCGATTCGAGTTCCAGATGCTGTACGGCGTCCGCCGCGATCTGCAGACGATGCTGGTGAAAGCCGGCTACCGCGTCCGCGATCTACATCCCGTTCGGGCGCGAATGGTTTCCATATTTCATGCGCCGGCTCGGCGAGCGGCCGGCCAATATCGCTTTTGTGATCCGCGGCATTCTGGGCGAGAGTGGGTAGCGCGATTCCACCGATTGCGGGCACCGCATCGCCCGAACCGCTCTCCTGAGACCGCTGTTACCATCGCCAACACCCTCTTCGCGCCTCCTTTCGCCCACTCCCATCCGCAACCGTCGGATACTGCAGCAGTTACGGTATTGATCCGTCTCGCGGCACGCCTCTTGATATCAACTGAACCGCAAGGACGGCCGGCGGCATCCTACAAAAGGGAGCCGGATTGGCAGGAGGAGCTGGAGACCATGGTTACGAATTACCCCCACCCGATGACGGCGCATGAAGGGCTGCGGACGACCGCCGGCAGCGAGCGCACTGGTGGATTCGCCCGGATGATGGAGTCGGTGCGCCAGATGTTCTGCGGCCTTCGCGGGCACGACACGCTGCTGCACTTCGAGGACGAGCGCATGTCGCTGCGCTGCGTCTCGTGCGGCCACGAGACGCCGGGCTGGGAGCTGAATGAAGCGCCGCCGACGGTGACCGTGCGCGGCGATGCGCGCCGTCACGTGATTGCGCGCCCCCAGCTGATCAGCACGCGCCGCGTCGCCTGACAGTCGGCGTAGTCGAAGCCGACACGCGCCGCACAAAACGTCAGCATAACGCGCCGGGCCTCCGCGCCTTCGCACCGTGAAGGCGCGGCTCCCGGGCGCGGAAGTCCTGCGAAACGCTAACAAAAGGTCCGAATCAGTTCGACAAGCGCGTCCCGGCACCGCATGACATCCGCCATATTGACGTATTCCTCGGTCGAATGCAGCCCGGCGCCGCCAGGCCCAAAAAGAACCGAGGGTATGCCGGCGTGCCCCAGGACCGCCGCATCGGTCCAGAAACTGGCCCCGGTGATTCGCGGGGTTCCGCCGACACGGCCCAGCGCAGTCGCCACCAGGCGCGGCAGCTCGTGACCCTCCGAAATTTCGTAGGCCGGTCGGCTGAAGACCGCCGACGCGATTCCGCGAAATGTTGCATCTTCACGCTTCAGGGCGTCGAGAATCTCGCGCACTTCATCCAGCGCGGTCGTTTCAGGCTCGCTCGGGAGCAGACGCCGTTCCATCTGCAGCGTCGCGCGATCCGGATAGCTGCTTAGCTCACGTCCTCCTTCGATGATCGACGCATGCAGCGACCCTGTCCCGACGAGAGGATGGGGCGACCGCGCCTGCAGCGCGCGATCGAGCCCTTCGAGCCGGGACAGCACGCGGCCGAGCCGAAGAATGGCGTCCTGCCCGTCTGCGGGACGGCTGCCATGCGCCGCCTTCCCTTCCACCACGATGTCGACCCACGCGAAGCCCTTGTGGCCGACGGCGATCTCGAGGTCGGTCGGCTCGGTGACGATCGCCGCATCGGCGCGCCACGACTTCACCAGCGCGTCGGCGCCAATGCTCGAATGCTCTTCATCGACGACGCAGGCCACCACGACGCGGCCGGCAGACAACCCGCCGTGCGTGGCAATGGAGGTCGCCGCCGCGATCATCGCCGCGACGCCGCCTTTCATGTCCTGCGCGCCGCGGCCGTACAGGCGACCGTCCCGCTCCACCGGCGTGAATGGATCGCTCATCCCGCTGACGCCGACCGTGTCGGTGTGGCCGCAGAACATCAGCGTCCGCCCTGGCGCGCGTCCCTCGAGCACACCCACTACGTTCGGCCGGCCGTCGGCGACGATCTCGATCGTCACCTCGAGCCCGCCGCGCCGCATCTCGAGAGCGATCAGCTCGGCGATCTCGCGCTCGCCCGGCGCGCCCTGCACCAGCGTCGGGTTCACGGAATTGACGGCGACGAGCTCGCGCAACAGGCGAATCGCGGGATCCATCACGGTAGCTTACAGCGTTCAGCTTTCAGCTCTCAGTTCCGAAGCTGAAAGCTGAGAGCTGATGGCTGAGAGCTGATAGCTGTAAGCTGACGAGATGCGAGTGATCGCGATCACGGGCGCGTCCGCGGGAATCGGCCGCGCGACCGCGCTGCGACTGGCGCGCGACGGCGCGGCGGTCGCGATCTGCGCGCGGCGCGCCGATCGTCTCGACGCGGTGGCGGCCGAGATCATCGCCGCCGGCGGCCAGGCGCTGGCGATGGCCGCCGACGTCACGCGCGCCGCGGACATGGATGCCTTCGTCGCCGCCACGGTCGAGCGCTTCGGCCGGCTGGACGTGATGATGTGCAATGCCGGCTTCGGCATCGCGGGCGCGATTGACGACATCGCGCCGGATCAGATGCAGAAGCTGATGGACATCAACTACACCGGCACCTACCACGCCACGCGCGCGGCGCTGCCGCTGTTCCGCCGCCAGCGCTCCGGGCACGTGATCATGGTGTCGTCGATCGTCGGGAAGCGCGGCGTGCCGTTCATGGGCGCCTACTCGGCGACCAAGTTCGCGCAGGTCGGACTCGCCGAGTGCCTGCGCTCCGAGCTGCGCGGCAGCGGCATCCACGTGAGCGTGGTGTATCCGGTGTCGACCGAGAGCGAATTCTTCGAGGTGATGTCGCGCGAAACCGGGACCGCGGTGACCCGCGCGGCCGGGCCGCGGCAAAGCGTCGAACAGGTCGCCGAGGCGATCGCCAAAGCGATCCGCCGCCCGGTTCCCGAGGTCTATCCCCACGCCAAGTCGCGCGCGCTCGTGATCCTCAACGCGCTCGCGCCAGGATTCACCGACGGCATCGTCAAGCGCTTCGGGCGCAAACCCGTTGAGAGGGAACAGAGGTGACGGAGGCAACTGACATGACGATGACGATCGTCAACAGCATCGCCACTGCCGTCCGCGACGCCGGGGGCCGCGCCCTGATTGTCGGCGGCTGGGTTCGCGATCGGCTGCTCGGCCTGCCGGAGGCGAGCAACGTGGACCTGGAGGTGTTCGGCCTTGCCGGCGATCGCCTGCGCGCGCTGCTCGAGTCATTCGGCCGCATCGAAGCGGTCGGCGAAAGCTTTCAGGTCTACAAGCTCGGCGACATCGACGTGTCGCTGCCGCGCCGCGATTCGAAGGCGGGACGCGGACATCGCGGCTTCGTGGTCACCGGCGATCCGGACCTGACCATCGCAGAGGCGGCGCAGCGGCGCGACTTCACCGTCAACGCGATCTCGTGGGACCCGCTGACCGGAGAGTATTTCGATCCGTTCGAGGGCCGGGCCGACCTCGCCCGCCGGCTGCTGCGCGTCGTCGATCAGAGTTCGTTCGGCGACGACAGCCTTCGGGTGCTGCGCGCCGTTCAGTTCGCGGCGCGCTTCACGCTCACCCTCGAGGAGTCGACGGCGGCGCTCTGCCGGGAAATCCCACTCGATGATCTGCCGCCGGAGCGGGTGTGGGGCGAGTTCGAGAAGCTCCTGTTCGCGCCGACGCCGTCGATCGGCTTCACCGTCGCGATGGACCTCGGCGTGATCGCGAAGCTCTTTCCGGAACTGCAGGCGCTCAGCGGCTGCCCGCAGGAGCCGGAATGGCACCCTGAGGGCGATGTATGGGTGCACAACCTGCAGGTCATCGATCGAGCGCGCACGCGCATCGACGATCTGCCGCGGCCGCAGCAGCTCGCGGTCATGCTCGGTGCGGTGTGCCACGATCTCGGCAAGCCGGCGACCACCAGGTTCCTCGACGGCCGGATTCGATCGCTGGATCACGAGGAGCAGGGCGTGGCGCCCGCCGCCGCGTTGCTCGATCGCCTCAACGTCAACGCGTTCAGCGGCTACGACGTGCGCCGGCAGGTGCTGGGGATCACCGCACAGCATCTCAAGCCGGGATCGTGGTTCAAGGTCCGCGACGAGGTCGGGGACGGCGCCTTTCGCCGCCTCGCGCACAAGGTGGATCTGGAGCTGCTGGCGCGGGTCGCGAAGTCCGACTGCGAGGGGCGCCAGCCGGGTTCGTTCGACTGTACCGCGATGGACTGGTTTCTCGAACGCGCCCGCGCGCTCGGCGTGCAGCATCGGCCGCCCGAGCCGATCCTGCTCGGCCGTCATCTGCTGGCGCTCGGCCTCAAGCCAGGACCGCGCGTCGGCGAAATCCTGAAAGCGACCTACGAACAGCAGATGGACGGCGCCGTCACCACGCTGGAGCAGGCGATCGACGCGGCGCGCCGCCTCATCGGGCAGGCCTGAAGGCCTGCACGACGAGCGAGCCGACCTGTACAATCACAGCCATGGCTCGCTACACATTGGTCTACGGCGTTCGTCTCATCCCTGAAGGCACGCTGAAAGGCGTCGAGGAAGCGACGCTGAAGCTCGCCGACGGGTCGTCCGCGGGCCTGACGCTCCACACCTTCGACGGCACCATCCCGCAGCTTCGGCGATCGCTCGACCGCAGCCTCGACGCCTTCTTCGATCTGCTGCCCGGCGCAGACGACGAAGATCTGGAGAAGTTCGGGGATTGATGCTGCGCGCGATCGGTTCCTCTCCGATCAACGTCCTGCTGCTCGTCGCCCCGGTGTCCTGGGCGCTCGCGGCGATGTCGCCCGGATCGCCGTGGGTGTTCATCACGGCGGCGGCATCGCTGGTGCCGCTCGCCGGCCTGATCGGGCTGGGCACCGAGCAGCTCGCGCGCCGGGCCGGTCCGGCCTGGGGCGGCTTCCTCAACGCCACGTTCGGCAACGCCGCCGAGCTGATCATCGCGCTCGTGGCGCTGCGCAGCGGGCACGTCGAGCTGGTCAAGGCCTCGATCACCGGCAGCATCATCGGCAACCTGCTGCTGGTGCTCGGCCTGTCGTTCTTCGTCGGCGGCCTGGGCCGACGCAGCCAGAAGTTCCACCGCACCTCGGCCACCAACACCTCGTCGATGCTGTTTCTCGGCGTGGTCGCGCTGGTGATGCCGGCGGTGTTCGACCTCTCGCTCTACGGCAACCTCAAAGCCAAGCCACCGGCGATCGACCAGCTGAGCCTGTGGAGCGCGATCATCCTGATCGGCGCATATGCCGGCAGCCTGATTTACGCCTTCACCGCCCATCGCGATCTGTTCCGGCCGACGACGGAGGGCGATCACGACAGGCCGGTGCTCTCGACCGGCGCGGCGCTCGCGGTCCTCGCCACCGGCACGCTGCTGACGACGGTACAGGCCGAGATCCTGGTCGGGGCGATGGAGCCGGCGCTCACCCGCTTCGGTTTCACCGAGCTGTTCGTCGGCGTGATCGTGATCGCGCTGATCGGCAACGCCGCCGAGCACTATTCGGCCGTCACCGCGGCGCGGCGCGACGAAATGACGCTGGCCGTCGAAATCTCGGTCGGCAGCAGCGCGCAGATTGCGCTGTTCGTGGCGCCGGCGCTGGTGCTCTACTCGTTCGCGATCGGGCGCCCGATGTCGCTGCTGTTCAACGCGTTCGAGATTACCGCGATCGCGCTGTCGGTGCTGGCGGCGTCGATGGTGGTGGTCGACGGCGAGAGCAACTGGGTCGAAGGACTCCAGCTGCTGAGTGTCTATCTCATCCTCGCGCTGGCATTTTATTTCGTCCCGCCCAGCGGTTGAGTTCACCCATCGATGCGATAATCGCGTCGATGGGTGAGTTGAACGAACACCTCATTGCCGAGCTCGTCGATGCCGTTCGCGCGCAACTGCGGAAGGAGGCCGGCGACCGCCTCCGCGACGTCTATCTGATCGGCGACATCGAGAAAGACACCGCCCGCGCCTGCATCGAGCGCCTGCGCGAGCTGGCCAACGAGAACGACAAGCCAATCACGCTCTTCATCAACAGCGCCGGCGGCAACGTCACCGACGGCCTGGCCCTCCACGACGCGATCCGCTTCATCATCAGCCGCGGCATCGAAATCAGGATCATCGTCCAGGGCATGGCCTACTCGATGGGCTCGATCGTGCTGCAGGCGGCCAGCGCCGGCCAGCGGTTCGCCTTCCCGCATTCCTGGATCATGATCCACGAGCCGGCCAAGTGGGCCGGCTGGCAGTCCACCAGCGCCGCGGCACAGCATCTCGAGCGGCTCAAGCAGATGCAGGATCAGATCTACCGCATCCTGTCGTCGCGATCGGGCAAGCCGCTGCGCCAGATCATCCGCGACACCAAGCGCACCGACTTCTACCTCGACGCGCAGGGCGCGCTCGACTATGGCCTGATTGACGCGGTGGTGGCGGGCGAACTGGAGCGGCCGACGCCGATGCCCGCGGAAGGTCGATCCGGAACGCCGAGCGTGGAGAGTCTGGCGGCGAGAGAGAGGCCAGGCGGGCCCGATGGGCCTGGTGAACCTACCCGACCCGCGTCAGTTGCGTGAGGCGCGCCATTCTTCGAGCAGGCGCGCGGCGTTGCCGGCGACCGAATGCAGCGTCGGCGTCCAGCCGAGCGCGCGGGCGCGCGGGCTGCGGACGACCTGATCGAGCGCCAGCGCGTCGGCAAACGCGCCCATCTTGGTGCGCGCCTCTTCGATCGGCACGTAACGCACGTCCGGCTTGACCGGCAGGTACGGCCGGATCGCGCTGACGATGTCGTTGACCCGTTCGTCGCCTTCGTCGTTGGCGTGATAGACGCCGGACGCATCCGCATTGGCGACGAGACGCGCGTAGAGATCCGCCGAGATCGCGGTCGTAGACCAGCGGCCAGTGGTTGTTGCCGTCGCCGATCACCCGCACCAGCCCGTTGCTGGCGGCCTTGAAGATGTCGCCGACCATGCCGCTCCCGCCGCCGTAAACGACGCCGGGGCGCACGACCATGGTCCGCAGGTGATCGGTCGCCGCGTCGAGCACCAGCTGTTCGTGCGCCGGCCGGAACGCCACCAGCGCGATCGGATTGATCGGCGGCGTCCTCGGCCACCGGCTCCGGCGCCTTCCCCAGCACCCAGACGCCGGAGGTGTAGATCAGAAAGCGCTGCGGCGGCGAGGCGGCGCCCGCCGTGCGCGGCCGCTTGGCGGCCGCAATCAGCGCTTCGAGCGCAGGCCGCTCGATCGCCGGACCGCCGGACGTGGACGAATCGAACGCGGTGTGGATGTAGCCGTCCTGCGCCTCGGCGCTGCCGCGGAACGAATCGAGATCCGCCAGGTTGCCGATCACTGGATGCGCGCCGCGCTTGGCGACGCCGCGGGCCTTCTCGTTGTTGCGTACGAGCGCCGTGACGTCGTGCCCGCCGCGCACCAGCGCGTCGAGAACGGCGGCGCCGATGTAGCCCGTCGCTCCAGTCAGAAAGATCCGCATCGCGGCTGTGTATCATAGTTCACTCGTGGCCCGCGATACGCTCATTGACTTTTTCGGCGATCTCTCGCACGCGCGCGGCGAGTTCCTGGTCTACGACGACGGCTTCCGAAGCCGCGGCTACTCGTACGCCGAAGTCGCCGACGCGGCGCGGCGGCTGGCGGCGCGCCTGCACGCGCTTGGACTGCGCAAAGGCGACAAGGTTGTCTTCTGGAGCGAGAACCGGCCGGAATGGATCGTCGCGTTCTGGGCCTGCCTGCTGCGCGGCATCATCGTCGTGCCGATCGACTATCGCGCGTCGCCCGACTTTCTCGCGCGCGTCGCCGCGATCGTCTCCGCCCGGCTGATCCTGGTCGGCCAGGACGTGCCGCCGTTCACCGCGCCCTTCGACGGAGCTCAGGGCGGGCCGGCGCGCGTGCCGGTGTGGAAGCTGCACGAGCTCGACTGGCGGGCGGACGCCGAACCGGCGGCCGCGCTCCCGGCGGTCGCGATCACGCGCGACGACATCGCCGAAATCATCTTCACCTCCGGCGCGACCGCCGAGCCCAAGGGCGTCGTCATCACCCATCGCAACGTGCTCGCGAACATCGTCCCGGTCGAGCGCGAGATCCTGAAATACCGGAAGTGGGGCAAGCCGTTCTTTCCCCTCCGGTTCCTGAACCTGCTGCCGCTCAGCCACATGTTCGGCCAGGCGATGGCGACCTTCATCCCGCCGATGCTGCCGGGCACCGTGATCTTCATGCGCGGCTACAACCCGGTCGAGATCGTCGAGCAGATCAAGAAGCGACGGATCTCGGTGCTCGTCTCGGTGCCGAAGATTCTCGACGTGCTGAAGGATCACGTGCTGCGCGCTCGCGCCGGATCCGCCGGTTCCCGGACCGAAGCAGCACGTCGCGAAGCGCTGGTGGCGCTACCGCAAGATCCATCGCGCCTTCGGCCCGAAGTTCTGGTCGTTCGTCGTCGGCGCGGCGCCGCTCGACGCCGCGCTCGAAGCGTTCTGGGGCGAGCTCGGCTTCGTCGTGATCCAGGGCTACGGCCTGACCGAAACGGCGCCGATCGTCACGCTGAACCATCCGTTCGGCACCAAGAAGGGATCGGTCGGCAAGGCGATCGCCGGCGTCGAGGTGAAGGTCGCCGCCGACGGCGAGATCCTGGTGCGCGGCGACAACGTGACCAAGGGCTACTTCAACGCCGACGAGGAAACCGCGCGCGCGTTCGAGGACGGCTGGTTCCACACCGGCGACATCGGCGAGATCGGCGAGGATCGCCAGCTCTACATCCGCGGACGCAAGAAGGAAATGATCGTCACGCCCGAAGGGCTGAACGTCTTTCCCGAGGACGTCGAGCGCGTGCTCAACGCGATCCCCGGCGTGCGCGATTCGGCCGTGGTCGGCGT
Organism: uncultured Acidobacteriota bacterium; assembly: GCA_963794705.1. Taxonomy (GTDB): domain Bacteria; phylum Acidobacteriota; class Vicinamibacteria; order Vicinamibacterales; family CAVVIG01; genus CAVQFC01. The sequence goes on along the minus strand of CAWCFI010000011.1, from coordinate 64,358 downwards.
GCCGATCGGATCCGAGGAGCGGGTGCACGCGGTGCTGGTGCTCGAACCCGGGCATCGACGCCGGACGCGGTGGTGCGCGCAGGCCAACGCCAAGCTCGACGATCATCAGAAGATCCGGCGCGCGCTGGTCTGGCCCGAGAGCCGAGCTGCCGCGCACCGACGGCACGCGCAAGCTGAAGCGGGCCGCGATCCGCGAGTGGGTGAAGAGCGGCGGCGCCGCGCCGCGCGCTGGTGCAGCAGGGCACCGACGCGCTCGCGGCGCTGGTCGCGAAATACGCCGGCCGCGAGAACCTCTCGCCGCAGACGACGCTGCAGGAGCTGGGGTTGAGCTCGCTGGATCGGGTCGAGCTGATGGTGGCGCTCGAGGACACGTTCCAGACGCGGATCGACGAAGGCTCGTTTGCGGGCGCGCGGGATCTCGGTCAGCTGCGAGCGCTGGTGGAGCACGCCTCGTCGAGCGCGGCGCCGCCGGCCGAGCCGGTCGACTTCCCGGCCTGGACGCGCGGCGCTGGCCGCGCGCGCGGTCCGCCGCGCCAACCTGGCGACCTGGATTCTGCCGCTCGCGCGCGTGTTCGCCTGGACCCGCGTCGAAGGGCTCGAGCACCTGCGCGATCTCGACGGCCCGGTGATCTTCGCGTCGAACCACCAGAGCTTCATGGACGGCCCGGTGATCATGGCGGCGCTGCCGCCGCGCTGGCGCTACCGGCTGTCGCCCGGCGATGGGCAAGGAAATGTTCGCGGCGCATTTCTTTCCCGCGCAGCACGGCCGCGCTGGCGTGGTTCACCAACAGCCTCAACTACTACCTGGCGGTGCTGCTGTTCAACGCGTTTCCGCTGCCGCAGCGCGAGGCGGGCGCGCGGCAGACGCTGCGCTACATCGGCGAGCTGCTCGCCGATCGGCACTCGCTGCTGATCTTTCCCGAAGGCCGGCGCTCCGAGAGCGGCGCGATCGATGCATTTCGTCCAGGCATCGGCATGATCGCGTCGAAGCTCGGCGCGGCGGTCGTGCCGGTGCGCATCGACGGCCTGCAGCACGTGCTCGGCGTCGGCTGGCACATGGCGCGGCCCGGCCGCGTCCGCGTCGCGTTCGGCGCGCCGTTGCGGCTGGTCGGCGAGGACTACGAAGCGCTGGCGAAAACGGTCGAGGTCGGCGGTCCGCGGCGCTTTAAACCCGCGCGGCACGTCGCGGTCTATCTACTCAGGAGGATCCGTGATGACGACGTATCGATTCTGGAAATCTGTTGGCAGGCGTCGCCGTCTGATGCGGCGACGCTGACGGCCGTCGACGGCCTGCGCTGTCGGCGGCGCCGCGCGGCCGGGTGTACGTCCGCGTCGGTCCGCCGGCGCCGCTCGTCGAAACGCGCGTCGTCGCGCCCGGTCCGGGCTATGTCTGGGTTCCCGGCTATCACGCGTGGGACGGCCGCGCCTACGTCTGGCGGCCCGGCCGCTGGGATCGCGCGCCGCGCGCGCAGCGCGCGCTGGGTCCCGGCGCGCTGGGTCCACGACGGCCGCCACGGCTGGTATCATGGTCGAGGGACACTGGCGGTAGACGCAATTGGTCGATTGGGATCTGGATTGATCTGGTCGTTGAGCTCAATTGACCAATTAACCGGATCACTAAGTGACCAGATGACAACGTGTGGCACAATGTTTGTTTGAAGAAAGGACGTGCTAGCAGTTGAGCAAGGATGATCTCATTGATATGCAAGGCACCGTGGTCGCGGTGCACAGCGGCGGTCTTTACCGCGTGCAGTGCGACGCCGGCCACGAAGTGCTGGCCCAGCTCAGCGGCCGAATGCGCCGCTTCCGCATCAAGGTAGTCCCAGGCGATCGCGTGACCGTTGGCGTCTCGCCGTACGATCCGGTCCGGGGCATCATCACCTTCCGCGCACGCTAGCCAGAAACAGTTTGAACTCGAATACAACCGACAGAGGTGCAGGCAACCGCGGTCCCGCGCGGCCGCGGCCGCGGGCGTCCGCGCGGCGGCGCCGGCAAGCCGTCGCACGGCCATCGTCGCGACCGGCAGCGTCGGACGCGCCGGCGCTCCACCCCATCGACGTCGACACCACGCCGGTCCCGTTCGCGTCGCTCGGCCTCGATCAGCGGCTGCTCGAGGGCACGCGCGACCTCGGCTGGAAGGACACGCGTCCGATCCAGACCGCGGTCATCCCGCTCGCCCTCGCCAACCACGATCTGATCGCCTGCGCCGAAACCGGCACCGGCAAGACGGCGGCGTTCGTCGTGCCGACGCTGCAGCGGCTGCTGCTCGATCACGAGAAGAACATCGCGGCCGAAGCCGAGAGCGGGCTGCCGCGCAAGAGCCGCGTGCTGGTGCTGGCGCCGACGCGCGAGCTCGCGGTGCAGATCGAAGACGAGATCCACGGCCTCGCGTACCACACCACCGTCACCAGCGCCGCGGTCTACGGCGGCGTCGAGATGGGCATGCAGGAGCGCGCGCTCAAGGCCGGCGTCGACATCATCGTCGCCACGCCGGGCCGGCTGATGGATCACATGCGGCAGCAGAACGCCGACCTCAGCGGCATCGAGCTGCTGATTCTCGACGAAGCCGATCGCATGATGGACATGGGCTTCTGGCCCGACGTGCGCCGCATCATCACCGCGATGCCGGCGGTGCGCCAGACGCTGCTCTTCTCGGCGACGATGCCGAACGAAGTGGTGCGGGACGCGCTGGAGATCACGCGCGACGCCAAATACATCCAGGTCGGCCAGCGCAGCGCGCCGGCCAAGAGCATCACGCACCGCATCGAGGCGGTGGCGGCGACGGACAAGCCGAACTGGCTGATCAGCCATCTCAAGAACCCGGAAGGGCCGGTGCTGATCTTCTCGCGGACGAAGATCGGCGCCGATCGGCTGGCGCGGCGGCTCGCGGCGGCCGGCGTCAAGTGCACCGCGCTGCACGCGGACCGCAGCCAGGATCAGCGGCGCATCGCGGTCGAAGGGTTCAAGAGCGGAAAGTACAAGGTGCTGGTCGCGACCGACATCGCGGCGCGCGGCCTCGACATCGACGCGATCCACACCGTCATCAATTACGAAGTGCCCGATTCACCCGATGCCTACGTGCATCGCGTCGGCCGCACCGGCCGCGCGGACGCGGTCGGCCAGGCGATCACGCTGGTCGCGCCGGAAGAGCGGCGCGCGCTGGCGTTTCTTTCCAAGGCCGTTGGCCTTCAATTAGAATGAGTTCGATGTCCGATCCGTTCAGCGTGCGGCCGACATCGCCGTATCGCCGACCTCGCCGGCCCGGCTCACCGGCCGCTCAGCCGGCGGCGGACGCGCCGGCGCAGTCGCGCCGCGGTGCGTGCGCTTCAAGTCGTGCCGGTGGCGGCGTCCGCCGGAAGACGGCCCCGAGTGCTGCGGCCATCGCGACGTGCTGCCGATGGCCGGCACCACCGGCTTCGATCCCGAGGCCTGGTGTCCCGACTGCCAGTTCTACAAGCTCCGCCGCACGCCGAAAAAGCGCGAGCCCAACGACTACAGATACTAGTCGATGGCTCGATGGTCGTTAGTCGCAGGACCGGATGCCGATCAACGACCAGCACGACTACAGAGCCATTAGCCTGTCCTATTCGGAGAATTCCCTCGCCAGCTCCACCCACTCGCCTTGCGGCGCGAGCTGCTGGTAGGAGCGCCAGTGCGGGCGCGCGTCCTGCGACTGCCCCATCTTCTCGAACGTCACCGCCAGATAGAAATGGGCGTCGGCGTAGAACGGGTTGAGCCGCAGCGCCTCGCGATAGCAGGCCTGCGCTTCCGGGAAGCGGCCGAGGTCGTGGTAGATGTTCCCGAGGTTGAAGTGCGCCTCGAAGAAATCCGACTCGAGGCCGATCGCGCGCTCGTACAGCGCCTGCGCCTCGGCCAGCTCGTCGCGGCTGTAGTGGATGTTCGCGAGGTTGATCAGCGCGGCGACCAGATACGGATCGAGCTCCAGCGCCTTGCGGTACGCCGCCGCCGCCTCCTCCTGCGTCGAGTCGTCGCCTTCGTCGAGCGCCGACGCCGCGCGGAAGTATTCCTCGGCGAGCGCGGTGTCGCGCATCGCCGCAGTGCCGTCGATCGGCGCTTCGGCGACGCCGTGGCGCGCGTTCTCGGGCCGGCGCAGCGTGATGATCTTCGCCGGCGCCGCATCGAGCCGGAAGTCGAACTCGAGCTGCCCCTGCCGCGCCGCGATCAGCGCGCGCACGACGCTGCGGAAGCTGAGCGCCCTGGACGAGCCCGTCGTTCGCCTGCTTGATCGCCGCCGAGATCGGGAAACGCGAAGAACGTGTCGGCGTTGGTCCGCAGCACCGGCCGGAGGACGCCGCACTTCACGAGGTAGCGCAGGTGATCCTCGCGCAGCGCGCGGTAGCGCGCCAGCAGGTCGCGCAGCGCGTGATACTGCCGCTTCAGCGTGTCGGGCGTCGCGCACGCCGGCGAGCCGGCAGAACTCCTCTTCGGTGAGGATCCGAATCGGACGCGGCCGCGCCCGGCTGCGCGTTGAGCTCCTCGGCGCGCTTCAGCTTGTTCGACTTCTCGCGCACGGTCCGGCTGGACGCCGGCTCCGCGTCTCGTCGGCCTCTCGTCCGCGGTGGCCGTCGGGCCGAATCCCTCCGCGCCGATGACCACCATCGTCGTCTTGGCGTTGACGTCGTCGGCGGTCGCGCCGCCGAGACGGGTGACGAGCGCGCGCGCGTCCTTGCGGCCGAGCGAGCTGAGCTTTCCGGTGAAGACGACGAGCTGTCCCGCGAGCGGCAGACGACTCGACTCAGGCGAGGATGAGGGCAAACGGCCTCTCCGACTGCATGGCTGGGGAGACGAAACCGCTCCAAGATGATGGAGAATGAAAGCGAAGTCAAGACAATGATTCTTGCCGGCGACATCGGCGGAACGAAAACGCTGCTCGGACTGTTCGACGCCGCGCCGGCGCGGCCGCGGCCGGTGGTGGTCCGCTCGTTCGGCACGCTCGATCATCCCGATCTGCACGACGATGATCGCGGAGTTCCTGAAGGACGACGAGGCGGCCGACGCGCGCGCCGCGCATGGCGCGATCGAGTCGGCGTGCTTCGGCGTCGCCGGCCCGGTGATCGACGAGACCGTCAAGGTCACCAACGTGCCGTGGTTCGTCGACGCGCGCCGGGTGGCGGCGGCGCTCGGCATCGCGCGGGTCTCGCTGCTCAACGATCTCGAGGCGCTGGCGCACGCGGTGCCGGTGCTGCGCGAGTCGGAGACGCACGTGCTGCAGGACGGCGAGGCGCTGCGCGGCGGCAACATCGGCGCTGATCGCCGCCGGCACCGGCCTGGGCCAGGCGCTGCTCCACAACATCGACGGCCGGTTCGTGCCGTCGGCCTCCGAGGCCGGCCACGCCGACTTCGCGGCGCGGACCGAGCGCGAGATCGCGCTGACCCGCGATCTCACCGCGCGCTACGGCCGCGCCGACGTCGAGCACGTCGTGTCGGGCCGCGGCCTGGTCAACATCCACCGCGTCGCGCACCAGCAGCCGTGCGCCGCGGGCGTCGATCTCGACTCGCCCGACGCGCCGGCGGCCATGTCCGCGGCGGCGCTCGACCGGCGCTGCGCCGGCTGCGTCGAGACGCTCGACATGTTCGTCGAGGCCTACGGCGCCGAGGCGGGCAACCTCGCGCTGCGAGTCGGTCTCGACCGGCGGCCTGTTACATCGGCGGCGGCATCGCGCCGAAGATTCTGCCGGTGCTGACGCACCGGCGCGTTCATGCGCGCGTTCCGCGCGAAGCCGCCGCTCGATCCGATGCTGGCGGCGATGCCGGTGAAGGTGATCCTGAACGCCGAGTCCGGGCTGCTCGGCGCCGCGGTCTATTCGGCCGTCCACCGGTGATCCGCTCCGATCTGGTCGACATCCTGCACGGCGTCGCCGTCGCCGATCCGTTTCGCCGCCTCGAATCCGCCGACGATCCCGAGACGATCGCGTGGGTCGGCGGAGCAGAACGCGCGGACCCGCCGCGCCCTCGATACACCGCAGCGGGACGGCCTTGCGGCGCGGCTGCGGGAGCTGCACCGCGTGCCGCGCATGTCGGTGCCCGCCGTGCGCGGCGATCGGATCTTCTTCACCGAGAGCGACGGCACTCGCGCGCAGGCCATCCTGTATTGGCGCCCAGACGGCTGAGGGCTCAGGACTGACGGCAGAGTCACTCGTCGATCCCGAACCTTCTGGCGGCCGACGGCACGACGGCGATCACGGTGTTCGAGCCGGACGACAGCGGCGCTCGCGTCGTCTACGGGCTGTCGCGGCACGGCAGCGACGCTCAGGAACTGCTGATCCACGACGTCGCGGGCGGCGCGGCCGCTCGCCGATCGGCTGCTGTGGGTGAAGTTCGCGTCGATCGCGTGGTGGGGCGACGGGTTCTTCTACACGCGCTATCCACAGCCGGGCACGGTGCCACCAGACCAGGAACAGTACTTCTGCCAGGTCTGGCTCCATCGGGTCGGCGATCCGCAGACCGCCGATCGCCTCGTCTATCACCGGCCCGACGCGCCGGAGGTCGTCTTCGACGTGAACGTGACGTCCGACGCCGGCAGCTGGTGATCGGCAGCTATCAGGGCGCCAGCGATGACGCCGAAGTGCATGTCGTCGATCTTGCGCGCGGAGCGGCGGTTTCGAATCCACCGATGACGCTGGTCGAGCGGGTTCACCGGCGGGCTGGCACTTCATCGACGGCCGCGACGGTCGGCTGTATTTTCGCACCGACGCCGAGCGCGCCGTTCGGACGGATCGTCCGTTTCGATGTAAGCGAAGGCAGGCCGTCAGACCTGAAGGTTTGCACTACGAGCGGCCGGTGCCACAGAGGTCGTCGCCGGAATCGCGCGACACGATCGTCGACGCCGCCATTGCGGACGGACGGCTGCTGGTCAGCTCGCTGCGCCACGCCAGCAGCCGCCTGACGACCTGGTCGCTCGACGGCGGCGACGAGCGCGAGATCGCGCTGCCCGGCATCGGCACGCATCAACGGCCTCGGCGCGCGCTGGACCGACGCCGCGATCGTTCGCCGACGTTCACGTCGTTCACGACGCCGCCGACGATCATGGCGTGCGGCGACGGATGCGCTGGCGCCGATCCGCCAGCGCGCGCTGCCGTTCGACCCTGCGCGACTACGTCGACCGAGCAGGTGTGGTATCCGTCGAAAGACGGCACGCCGATCTCGATGTTTCTCGTGGCCAAACGCCGGCACGGCGGCAGACCTGAAGGTCTGCACGACAAGAGTACCGAGCGACGCGCGACGGATCGTAGTGCAGGCCTTCAGGCCTGCGATTCGGTGCTGCTCACCGGATACGGCGGCTTCAACATCAGCCTGACGCCGGCCTTCGATCCGTCGGACTTTCTGTGGCTCGACGCGGGCGGCACGCATCGCGGTTGCGAACCTGCGCGGCGGCGGCGAGTACGGCGACGCCTGGCACCGCGCCGGCATGCGCGAGCGCAAGCAGAACGTGTTCGACGATTTCATCGCCGCCGCCGAATGGCTGGAGGCGACCGGGCGCGCCGCGCGCGGGACGCGTCGCGATCGAAGGCGGCAGCAACGGCGGCCTGCTGGTCGGCGCCTGCCTGGTCCAGCGCCCCGATCTGTTCGGCGCCGCGATCTGCCGCGTGCCGGTCGCCGACATGCTGCGCTATCACCTGCTTCACCGTCGGCCGCTTCTGGATTCCGGAATACGGCTGCGCCGACGCCGCCGCCGACTTTCCGTTCCTGCGGCGCTACTCGCCGTATCACAACGTCGATCGACGGCATCGCGTATCCGCCGACGCTGGTGATGACGGCCGACACCGACGACCGCGTCGCGCCGGGCATGGCGAAGAAATTTGCGGCGCGACTGCAGGAGGCAACGAGCGGCATCGCCGCCGGCCCGATTCTGCTGCGAGTCGAGACCCGCGCCGGCCACGGCGCCGGCAAACCGATCGAAAAGCAGATCGACGAGCAGGCTGATTTATACGCATTTCTGTTTCACTACCTGACACGAACGTCAGCGAGTGAACAGATGCGACTTTGAGACAGATCGCGCGCGCATCAGAAACCCGAATTGCATTGGGATATTCGTTAGTGGCTGGATGATCTGGTTTTTTGATCGCGACGGCGAGAAGCTCCGCTACGAAATCAGCCACGACCGCACCGCCGGCCGCTACAAGGTGATCATCACCCACCCCGACGGCAGCGAATCGGTGGAAGAAGTCGACGAGCCGACCGAGCTCATCGAGCGTCCGTGCAGCTGATGAACTCGCTGCGCGGCGACGGCTGGCGCGTCGCTTAACGCGTCGTTCAGCTGACGCCCGCGCTCCACCGTCCTCAGCAGATGTCGAACCACAGGCTCGCCAGCTTTTCCTGCACCGTGTTCTGGCGCAGCCGCGCCGCGAGGTTCGGGAAGTCGACGCGGTCCATCTCCTGATCCTGGTTGAAGCACGAGAAGATGATCGTCTCCCCGCCGGTCGCCGGATCGACGTGCTTCTGCAGGCACTGGGCGCAGACTTCCTTCATCATGCACTGCATCGGCGAGTTGATGCTCGCGATGCCGACGTGCTGCGGCTTCAGGTGCGGCTCCAGCACGCCGTGGCGCGCCGCCTTCACCGCCGCCATCATGCGGTCCGATCCGATCGCGATGATCCGATCGACGGTGTCGAGCGGCACCAGCCGCTCGCCGAGCTCGCCGTTCTGGTAGGCGAGCATCGCCTGGACGATGTTGCCGCGGAAGTGCGCGTCCTGCGGCCGCCCCGGCGCGATCGCGGCGCCGATGTCGGTGCTCCAGATCACCTGATCGGTGGCCGCTTCGATCTCCTCGCGCTTGAACAGATCCTCGCCCTTCTTGTAGCCGGCGAAGTAGATCACGCGGTTGCCGTGCTCGCGCATCGCCCTGGCGATCGAGAACAGCACCGCGTTGCCCAGACCGCCGCCGAGCAGCAGCACGTTCTGGCCGTCGGGAATCTCGGTCGGCGCGCCGGTCGGGCCCATCACCACGACCGGCTCGCCCGGCTGCAGGTGCGCGACCAGGCGGCTCGACACGCCGAGTTCGAGCGCGATCAGCGACAGCAGACCGCGATCCTTGTCGACCCACGCGCCGGTCAGCGCGATCCCTTCCATCAGCAGCGGCACGTCGCCGGCGCGCCGCGCCATCGACTCGAAGTTCTGCAGCCGGTAGAACTGGCCGGGCTCGAAGTGCCGCGCCGCCGCCGGCGCCTTGACGATCACTTCGATGATGGTCGGCGTCAGCCGCACGACCTCGACGACCCGCGCGATCAGCTCGGCATCGAGCCGGGCGGTCAGCTGCGTCCAGGCGCGCGTCGCGCTCCGGCTGCGCGCGCCGGATCGAGCGACGCCAGCTCGCGCGCGAACAACCTGGTCACCTGCGGAAACCCGTGCTTGGCCGAGGCCATCGCCTTGACGACGTTTCCGGCGTAGCGCGGATGGTTGTCGCCGTAGTAGGTGACGAACCTGCCGCCGGCGTCGTGGGACGTGAAGAAGCCGTCGGCGATCGGGCACCAGACTGAACCCGCCGCCGTCGCGCTCCACCGCCTTGTGCGGCTGGAAGAACTTCTTCTTCGCGTCGAGCGCGAACGTGCCCTGCGCCTCGTTCTCGCAGGTGATGTTCGGCGAGGTGCCCGCGGCGACGAGACACGTCCGTGCGGGCAGCGTGACGGTCCCATCCGACCCCTCCTGCCCTTCCTGCCTATCCCGCCCTTCCTGCCCTCTTTGGCCTTCCCGCTTGAAGATCATCGGCGCTGAGGGCCCCGTTGGCATCCGGCACGGCCTCGATCGGGTTCAGGTTCTCCGCGAACACGATTCCTTCTTCGAGCGCCTTGATCACTTCTTCGTGATTCAGGCGGTAGGCGGGCGAATCGACCATGCGCTTGCGGTAGGCGATCGTCACCCCGCCCCAGCCGCGGACCAGCGCCACGAAGTCTGGCGCCTCGCCCGCCTTCTCCGCGCGCGCTGCGCTCGGCGCGGACGGCGCGGCCGTGCGCCAGATACTCGTCGAGGAGCTCGAGCTCCTCCGCATCGTACGAGCGCACGCACCAGCGCCTCGCCACGCTCCGCCGAGAGCGCCTCGTACTGCCGCGCGGTCTTCTCGACCTGGACCGGATAGTAGGCCATCAGCTCGGTGGCGGTGTCGATCGCGGTCAGGCCGCCGCCGATCACGATCGCCGGCAGCCGCGCCTGCAGGTTCGGCAGCGCGTCGCGCTTGAAGGCGCCGGTCAGCTGCAGCGCCATCAGGAAATCGCTCGCCTTCCTGATCCCGCGGATCAGGTTGTTCTTCATGTCGATGATGGTCGGCTTGCCGGCGCCGGTCGCGATCGCCACGTGATCGAACCCGTAGGCCCACGCGTCCTCGATCGGGATGGTGCCGCCGAACCGGACGCCGCCGTACATCCGGATGCCGCGCCGGCGCGCCAGCGTCAGGTGCAGCAGCGTGAGGAAGTTCTTGTCCCAGCGGACGGTGATGCCGTACTCCGAGACGCCGCCGAACCCCTCGAGCACGCGTTGGTCGAGCGGCCGGTAGATCTCGCTCCAGTCGCGAATCGGCCGCGGCGCGGCCGCCTCGCTGCCGGTAATGTCATCGGCGAGCGGCTCGATCTTCAGCCCGTCGACGCCGACGACGCCGAACCCTTCGTTCACCAGGTAGTGCGACAGCGTGTAGCCGGCCGGACCGAGGCCGACCACCAGCACGTTCTTGCCGTTGTACGGGCAGCGCGTACGGCCGGCGCACGTTGAGCGGATTCCAGCGTGTCAGCAGGCCGTAGATCTCGACGCCGAACGGCATGCCGAGCACGTCGGTGAGCACGCCGGTCTCGATCTGCGGGATGTTGACCGGCTCCTGCTTCTGGTAGATGCACGACTTCATGCAGTCGTTGCAGATCCGGTGGCCGGTGCCCGGGCACATCGGGTTGTCGACGATCACCAGCGCGAGCGCGCCGATCGCATCGCCCGCCTTGCGCAGCGTGTGCATCTCCGAGATTTTCTCGTCGAGCGGACAGCCGTCGAGGCTGATGCCGAGCGGGTTGACGCTGACCGCGCCGGCCTTGTCGTGCAGTCCCTTCGAGCAGGAATCCTTGTCGCGCTCGTGGCACAGCACGCAGTAGTGGATCTCGCTCAGCACCTCGCGCGGCCGCATGCGCGCGTCGGTCAGGGTGAAGCCATCGCGTCGCCGCAGCCGCCACGCCGGGCCGACCAGCGCCTCGGGCAGTCGCGGGATCCGGCTGCTCGACCTCGACCAGGTGGAACGGCTCGACGTTCTCGGGGAAGCGGAAGATCACCCAGTCGCGATAGGCGCGGTCGTGAATCCTCGAGGCACACCATCGCTTGAGTGCCTCGATCTCGGGGCCAGGGGCCGAGGGCTCGGCGCTGCTGCCTTTTTCGGCGTCGAGCAGCGCGCAGCCGGCTCTCGCGATCGCGAGCTCGCGGTCTTCGGCTGACGCGCTTCGCGATCAGCGCCGCGACGATCGCATCGTCCTCGGGCGTCGCCGCGACGTGGGCGCCGTTTTTCAGCAGCGGCAGGGCGCGGCGGCGGACGAAGTCCACCTTGAAGCGGAAGAGGTCGTCCTGGGCCTGGGTCGCCGCTTCGATGGCCGACGCCGGCGTGTCGACAGCGAAAAGCCGCGTGAGAAAACGGCTGACGTGCGGCGCCATCGCGATCAGGAGGTTCGAGAGGGCGACCGGCGGACGGGGCGCATCCGGCGCGCGCCGGTAGGCATCCCATTCGGCCCACAGGGCGGGATCGCGCCGCCGAGGCATGCTCGCAGAACCGATCGTACAGTGAGGCGAGCCGTTCGGGTTCGTGGAGATCAGCGAACGTATATCCAGAAACGCCCAGAGGAGCCGTCGCGATGGTCATAGGATCTCATCGAAGGTACATCACATCCGGACAACCGCGCCACCGTGGCGGTCATCCGTTCGCCTCGACGAGCGTCAACGCGAAGCCGTCCGCGTCATCCATCCACTGCTCCACGCGGCCTGAACCCTGTCCGTTCGAGCATCCTGACTACTTCGTCCGGGAGGTATTTGTACGAGCTCTCGGTCCAGATGGTCTCGCCTTCTTCGAACGCCACCTCGAGCGACGCACCGGGGATGCTGGACGTGCTGGGCGCGCTCGGCGACGAGGTGCATCTCGACGCGCGATTGCTCGGCGTTCCACAGCGCGCGATGGCGGAAGGCGTCGATGTCGAAGTCGGCGCCGAGCTCGCGATTGATGCGGACCAGCAGGTTGCGGTTGAACGCCGCCGTCACGCCGAGCGGATCGTCGTAGGCCAGCAGCAGATCGCGTCTCGGGCTTCACGAGATCGGTCCCGACCAGCAGCGAGTCGCCGCTCGCCAGCGAGGCGCGCATGCCCCGCAGGAACGCGTCCGCGCCGGGCGGATCGAAGTTGCCGATGTTGGATCCGAGGAACAGCGTCAGCGTGCGGCCCTCCGGCCGCCGCTGCGCCATCGCGTCGACCAGGCCGTTCTCGTAGGTCGCCTGGTGCGGGACGATCGCCAGATCGACGGCTTCGAGGGCGGCGATCGTGCGGGTGGCGAGGTCGAGCGCGGCGGCGGAAATGTCGACCAGGTGCACCGCCAATCGGCGCGATCGCACCCCGCCGGCGCTGATCAGCGCCGCGAGCTTGTCGCCGCTGCCTGGCCCGAGCTCGACGAGGGTGGACAGCGGGTCCACGCGCGCGAAGATCTCGCGCGCGTGCCGCTCGAGCAGCGCCCGCTCGGTCTTGGTGATCCGGTACCACGGCAGCTCGCAGATCGCCTCGAACAGCGCCGAGCCGAGCGCGTCGTACAGGTAGCGCGACGGCAGCTGCCGCGGCGTCAGTGTCAGGTAGTACTCGACGTCGCCGGCCAGCGAGTCTATCGGCGCCGGGCCGGCAGTCTTATTTTGCGCAGCGGAAGGTTGCATAGACGTACGGGTAACGCGAGCGGAACCAGTTGCGGAAGGTCGGCCGCAGCAGCTCTTTCGCGGTCACCGGCGAGGCCCCTTTCATCACGACGTGCTCGTTGTCGAAGAAGTCGGCCGAGTACTCCGGGTACGACGCCATCGCCTGAAAGCCGGGAAACGGGCCGAACGGGGTGCTGGTCCACTCCCAGCCGTTGCCGACGAGATCCTCGACGCCCCAGCTGCTCGCACCCTTTGGATGGCTGCCGGCCGCTTCTGGATCCCAGCTGGCGAAATCGAAGACGCCTCGCTCATGGTCTGGTTCGTCGTCGCCCCAGGGGTGCTGCCGCTCTCCGTCCGGCGATCCGTACGCCGACCGCTGGAACTCCGCTTCGGTCGGCAGCCGCGCGCCACGCCATCGCGCGTACGCGGCGGCCTCGGCCTGGCTCACGTACACCGGCCACGCCGCGGGCAGCGGCACACGCTCGAACATGCCGCGCCAGAGCCAGCGATCGCCGTCGCGCTCCCAGAACAGCGGGTGCGCCGACGCCTTCTCGCTGCACCCACGCCCAGTCCTCCGGCAGCCACCACTGCGGATCGCGGTAGCCGCCGGCGTCGACGAACTCGAGAAAGTGCTCGTTCGTCACGTCGTGGCGCTCGATGGCGAACGCCGGGACGTTGGCGCTCAAGGCTGGATGCTCGTTGTCCCAGCCGAATCGCTGGGCGCCGCGTTGAACACCGAGCGTGGCGCAGCCGGCTGGCACCTGGATCCACTCGCGGCGCGGCGGCGCGCCCTCCACGCGGGGCCGATAGCCGGCCGGCGTGCGCTTCTGCGCGAACGGCAGCCGGTGCCACATGTAGAGCAGCGTTTCCTGGTGCATCACCTCGTGTTCGAGGATGGTGAAGACCGCCTCCGCGCGATCCAGCAGCGGATGACCCGGCTGATCCACATCCGCGTTCAGAATCGCCTCGACCACCTGACGATCCGCCTCGTCGGCAAAGGCGCGAACCTCATCCCGCGCCGGCCACCCTTCAAGCCGTCCCGCCCCTCCTGCCCCTCCCGCCTGTCCTGCCCCCGCCCCTGCGCCCTGCGTCTCGTGCGGATCGATCCCTCGCGCGAACAACGTCTCCAGCCGCGCGTCGATGCTCGGGCGGCCGAGGCCCTTCTTCACCAGCGTGTTGAAGCTGAAGCCCGGGCAGGTGCCCTTCGTAGAAGACGATGGGATGGCGCAGCGCGATCGGCTCGGCTGTAGTAGGCCTCGTCCGCGAGCAGATCGAAGATTTCGCGCGAGCGCGCGCGATTCCGCCGATACCACGCCGCGGCGGCCGAGCGGTCGAAAGCCATCCCTGCATCTTGATACGAAACCGACTAAAATGAGCTGTAAATTGCAGATTACGTTGAACGGCGACGCGCATGAGCTGGCCGCGCCGATGACGGTGGCCGAGCTTCTGGCCCAGCTTGACATCGATCCGCGGCGTGTGGCGGTCGAGCACAACCTCATCGTGCTCAAGCGCGACACGTTCGGCACCACCGTGGTGCGCGACGGCGACGCCATCGAAATCGTGAACTTCGTCGGCGGCGGGTAGCGGAGAGGGTTAGGGATTCAGGGATTGGGGATTAGAGGAACAGCCGTGGATCTCCTGACGATCGCCGACAAAACGTTCAGCTCGCGCCTGTTCGTCGGCACCGGCAAATATTCGTCGCCCGCCGTGATGGTGCAGGCGCACGAGGCGTCGGGCGCGGAGATGATCACCGTCGCCGTGCGGCGCGTGAACATTTCCGACCGCTCGAAGGAATCGCTGCTCGATTTCATCGACACCTCGAAGTACTTCATCCTGCCCAACACCGCCGGCTGCTATACCGCCGACGAAGCCATCCGCACCGCGCGGCTCGGCCGCGAGGCCGGGCTGTCCAACTGGGTCAAGCTCGAAGTGATCGGCGACGAGCGCACGCTTTTCCCGGACAACGAGGCGCTGATCGAGGCGACGCGCGTGCTGGTGCGCGAGGGCTTCGTCGTGCTGCCGTACACCAGCGACGACCCGATCGCCTGCCGCAAGCTCGAGGACGCCGGCGCCGCGGCGATCATGCCGCTCGGCGCGCCGATCGGCTCCGGGCTCGGCATCCAGAACGTCAACAACCTGCGCATCATCCGCGAGTTCGCTCGCGTGCCGCTGGTCGTGGACGCCGGCGTCGGGACGGCGTCGGACGCGGCGCTGGCGATGGAGCTCGGCGCCGACGCGGTGCTGATGAACACCGCGATCGCCGGCGCGCAGGATCCGGTGGCGATGGCGGAAGCGATGAAGCTCGCGGTCCGCGCCGGCCGGCTCGCCTACCTCTCGGGCCGCATCCCGCGCAAGCTGTACGCCAACGCCAGCAGCCCGGTGGAAGGTCTGGTCGGACGCTAGAAGTGCCGAAGAGCCCCGACGATCTCGAGGCGCTGAAGGAAGAACGGGCGGCCGCCGATCGGGCCTACAACGAGGCGCTCACCCGGCTCGATCGCGCCATCCAGCAGCTGCCGGCCGACTTCCCGCAACCGCCGCCGGTCCCCGACGAACATCAGGTCACGCCGCTCAACACGCTCTGGAAGATCGGCGCGCCGCAGCCGCCCGCGGGCTGGGGCGGTCCTGTCGTCCGCGCCGTCCGCCGGATGGTCGCGCCGCTGTTCGAGCAGCAGCAGGCGTTCAACGCGGCGCTGGTCGATCACGTCAACCGCAATGTGCCGGTCGCGCGCGAGACGCGCGCCTCGATCGACAGCACGCTGACGGTGCTGCGCGACACGATTGCCGAGCTCATCCGCTTCCAGAGCCTGCTCGTCGAATTCCTGCAGCAGGTCACGCCGTACGTCGACACGCGCGATCGCGACGTCGCGGGCCTGCTGCGCGGGCTGTCGGGCGCGATCAACGGCGTCGCCGACGAGGTGCTGAAGCGATCCGAGGCGGCGCTGGCGCGCGATCGCAGACACGAGCAGCGGGTCGAGTCGCTCGAGTCGGCGGTGGCGGCGCTTCGCGACGAGCTCGCGTCGCTGCAGCGCCGCGGTCGTGGCGATGCCTGACGCGTCGCCGGCCGACGGCGACGAATCCGTCCCGTTGATGTGGCGCTGGCTGCCGGTCCGGCTGGCGCTGGCCGCGCTGCCGCTCGCGCCGACCTTCACCGTCCTCGCCTTCAACGTCGGTCCTTTCATCAGATCGATCGCGGCGGTGACCCTCGGCTTGACGCTGATCTCGCCGGTCCATGGGCTCCTGCTGACCGCGGCGGTGGTGCCGTTCGGGGAGTTGCTTGCCGCGTCAATCGGCGCGACCAACTTCAGGATCAGCGAGGTCGTGGTGCTGGCGTTTCTCACCGGCTGGCTGTTGCGCTGGCTTCCGGATAGACGCGGTCCGCGGGTGGCGGCACCGGCGGCGGGCTGGTTGTTCGCGATTACGGTCGCGGCGTCGATTGCCGGGCTGGCCTGGCAGCTGGGACGATACCCGGGCGAGCTCCCGGCCACGATCGATCAGGTGGTGCACGGCTACTTTTATTCGTTCGAGCGTATCGGACTGGTGGACGGCGCACGGCTGCTGGAAGGGATGGCGCTCGCAGCGGCGGCGGTGATCCTGTTCCGGCGGCATCCGACGCTGGCGAATACCCTGCCGTTGACGCTCGCCGCGTCCGCTTCGGTCGCGGCGCTGTCGAGCGTGCTGCTCTGGCGCGGCATCGGCACCGCGGCGGCGCTGCAGCGCTACCAGCAGATCGGCTACCGCATCAGCGCGCACGTCGGCGACGTCAACGCCGCCGGGAGCTACTTCGCGATGATCACGTGCGTGGCGTTCGGGATGGTCCTGCGCAAGCGTGGAGCCCGGCAAGCGATCTGGCTCGCCCTCGCCGGCGCGAGCGGTATCGGCCTCTGGTTCTCGGAGTCGCGCAGCGCGCTGGGGGCGTGCGGCGGCGTGATGATCGTCGCCGCGCTGTGGATGGCGACGGCCAGGTTCAGCACGAGGGTCCGCGCCGCCGCTCTCGCCGCGATCCTCCTGGCGCTGCTGGGCGGCGCCTTCGTCCGCGTGCGGCTGCTCGACGCCGACCCCACCTACCGCGGGGGCGGATTCAGAGCGCAGTTCTTCCAGACCAGCGTGCGGATGATCGGCGCGCGCCCGCTGTTCGGCGTCGGCGTCGGGCAGTACAAGCCGATCTCGACGCTCTATCTCTCACCGCAGCTGGCGTGGACGTACGGCTTCGAGAACGCTCACAACTTCTTCCTGCAGATCGGCGGCGAGGTCGGCCTCATCGGCCTCGGCCTGTTTCTCGTCTGGGTTGGGGCGGCGCTGGTGCAGGCGGCGCGGGCGCTGGCTCGCACGCCGCGGGACGGCCAGCTGCTCGGCGCCGCCGGCGGCGTGGCGGTGTTCGCCATCACCTGCCTGTCCGGACACCCGCTGCTCGTCGGCGAAGTGGCGTACCCGTTCTGGATGCTGTTCGGGTTGATGTCGGCGCTTGCGGGCTCGACGCTGCTGAACACCGGCGGCGTCGGCGACCGGTCCGCGGTGCATCAGCGAACGACGTGGACCCGTTCGCTGATCGCCGTCGCCGCAGCGCTCGCAATCCTGATCCTCGGCCCGGTCACCACCGCGCGCGGTGCGACGGGCCCGGCAGCATCACAGGCCGTTGACGGCTTTCACGCATGGGAACGGCTGGAGGACGGCACGCCCTTCCGATGGACGGGAGAGTACGCCAGCCTGTTCGTACCGGCCGACGTGACTCGTGTGGAGATTCCGGTCCGCCTGCCGACCGACGGACGAAGTGTCCGGCCGATGGGGGTCCAGGTGATGGCCGGCGGCTTCGACCGGGGACGGACGATGGTTGACGCAACGTGGGCGATCATCAGCCTTCGTCTGCCGGATGTAGCCCCGCCGGAGCGCTTCAAGCGTATCGACATCAAAGCCGATCGCGTCTGGCAGCCTGCCTTGTACGTCGCCGGAAGCGCGGACATGCGCAGCGTCGGCGTTCAGGTTGGCGAGCCTCGGCTGTTCCGCGACTGAGAGCGGCGCCTTCGCCGCTCATCATCCGCGGCATCAGTGTCCGTAGGCATCCTCGATGACGTCCGCGATGCGCGTAGAGGCGCGTCCGTCGCCATAGGGGTTCGTACCAACCCGCATCCTGTCCTGCGACGTCGGGCTGTCGAGCAACTCCAGAACGGTAGGGACGATGATCTCAGGATTGGTGCCGCAGAGGCGCGCGCACCCGGCTCGCACACCTTCCGGGCGCTCCGTGGTGTCGCGAAGGACGATGACCGGAACGCCCAGCGACGGCGCCTCCTCCTGAACACCGCCCGAGTCGGTCATGATCAAAATCGATCGCTTCATGAGCGCCACCATCTCACCGTAACTGACCGGTGGGATGAGGTGGCAGTTCGCAACACCACCCAGCATCTCGTGCGCGGGGACGTTCACGTTCGGGTTCAGATGCACGGGATAGACGGCAACGACGTCCGGGCGCGCCTCCAGAATCGCGCGAATCGCTGCGAGGACGTGCCGCAACGGCTCGCCGAAGGACTCCCGCCGGTGCAGGGTCACAGTGATAAGCCGCTGATCGGCGCGGAGAGCGACAGGCAACGGCACATCGCGCTTCGCGACTTCCAGAACGGCGTCAACCACGGTGTTGCCGGTCACGTGAATCGCGGAAGGCGGAACGCCTTCACGCGCCAGATTGGCGGCCGATTCTTCGGTCGGGGCGAAGTGATGCGCGGCCAGCGTGCTGACGATGCGGCGGTTCCCTTCTTCGGGAAACGGGCTGAACAGATCAGCCGTCCGCAGACCCGCCTCGACATGGCCGAGCGGGATCTTCCGGTAGTAACACGCCAGGCTGGTCGCGAGGACGGTGGTGGTATCGCCTTGAGCGAGGACCACGTCGGGGCGCTCGGCCTCGAGACACGCGTCGAGGCCCTCGATCAGGCGCGCCGTGAGGGCCGCGAGCGTCTGGTCAGGTCGCATCACTCGGAGGTCGGCGTCCGGCGTGATGTCGAAGTAGGCCGCCACCTGGTCGAGCAGCGCGCGGTGCTGGCCGGTGAACAGCGTGCGGACGCGCAGCGTCGCGCGCTTCCGCAGCGCGGCAACGACCGGGGCAAGCTTGATCGCCTCCGGGCGCGTGCCCAGGGTCACGAGAACCGTTTTCAACTCCGGGTGCTCATCTCAGCCAGCCCTGCCACCAGTAGTAGGCGCGCGCGAACCATTCGTAGATGGCGGAGTCGCCGATCTGCAGCCAGAGATCGCTTGGCAGCAGACGGCTTCGCGGCGTCGAGCGTTCCGGCACCAGCGGCGCCGGCGACGGAATGGGATGCATGCCCAGTTGCTCGAACGCGAGCATCGATCGCCGCATGTGCAGCGGCGAAGTCACCAGCACGAAATCGGTCAGGCCGCGCTCGGCCAGCATGCGCTTGACGATGATCGCCTCGTCGCGCGTGTTCTTCGAGTCCGACTCGAGCACGATCTTGTCGGGGCTGACGCCGACGGCGACCAGCGCCCGCTGCAACGCCACCGATTCCGGCGCGGCGGCGGCATCGTGCTCGGTGACGCCGCCGGAGGCGATCACCAGCGGACCGCCGAGCAGATCGAACAGCCGCGCGACCTCGAGCACGCGCATGCCGGCGTCGAAGGTCACCGACGACAGCTGGTGCCCGGCTGCGCGCAGGTTGGTGCTGCCCGATCCGAGCAGTACCACCACGCGGGCGCCGCGGGCTTCGGCCGGCGAGGCGATCGGCTGGTAGTGGCCGGTCAGCGTGCGCACCAGCAGGCCGGATCCCACGGGGCTACTGAGCACGAGATAAAACACCACGACTGCGGCGATCCATCGCCGTCCCCATACCGACAGCCTCGGCACGAACAGCATCAGCGTACCTGGCGTCAGCAGCATGAGCGCGGCCGCCATGTGTCCCGGCCGCAGGTTCTCCTTCAGGAAGTCGAGCATCAGCGTCTGGTCCACTCCGGCAGCCGTCGCAGCCACACCTCGAACGTCATGATCGACCACAGCTGCTGCCCGAGGTTGGCGGCTCCGGCCAGATGTCGGGACACGAGCGCTTCGACGAACGGCGCCGACAGCATGTCGCGATAGCGCGCGTCGGGCGTCAGCAGCAGATCCCGAAGCGAGTCCCGCAGCTCGCCGCGGAACCAGGCGTCGAGCGGCACGCCGAATCCCATCTTGCCGCGCCGATCGATCGCCGGCGGCAGCAGGTCGGGGAAGGCGTCGCGCAGAATCGCCTTGGTCCGCCGCCCCTGCAGCTTCAGTTCGTCCGGCAGCGAGGCGGCGTATTCGATCAGCTCGCGATCCAGAAACGGCGATCGGGCCTCGATCGAGTTCGCCATGGTGCAGCGATCCGTCTTCACCAGGAGATCGTCCGCCAGGTAGGACGCGAAGTTGGCGTGCAGCAGCTGGCTCAACGGCGATCGCCCGGCCATCTGCGCGCGTTCGGCGCCGATATGCCGCAGCTTGTCGATCGGCGCAAGCCTGGAGGCGAAGTCCGGAAGGAGCAGGTCGTCGAGGTCGTCGAAGAACAACGAGTTCCAGCGCGTGACGCGATCGTGCAGCGGCAGACTCATCGACCGGAAAAATCGCTGCGCCCGCGCGAGCCAGTGCCGCTCGTTGGGCGGAGGCGGTACCAGCGCGAGCGTCCCGTTGGCGGCGCGGCCCGCAGCGGCCGGGATCCGCTCCGCCAGCAGTGCGGCATAGAACCGCAGGTAACCGGCGAACAGTTCGTCGCCGCCGTCGCCGGTGAGCACCACCGTCACGTGCTCGCGCGTCAGCTTCGACACCAGGTAGGTGGGTACCGCCGACGAGTCGCCGAACGGGCCGTCGTGATGCCATACCAGCGTGTCGATCAGGTCGATCGCGGACGGCGAGACGCGGAACTCGGTGTGCTCGGTCTTGAATCGCTCGGCGGCTATCCGGGCGTATGCCGTCTCGTCGAATGCCGGATCGCCTTCGAACCCGATGCTGAACGTCTTGACCGGAGACGACATCATGCGGCTCATCAGGCCCACCACGATCGTGGAGTCGAGGCCGCCGCTGAGAAAGGCGCCCAGCGGGACGTCGCTCTCGAGCCGGCGTTCGACCGCCCGCGTCAGCCGTTCGCGGACGCCAGCCGCGGCCTCGGCGTGTGCGATTGGCTGCGCCTGGCCCGCTTCGGGAAATCGCAGCTGCCAGTAGCGCCGCGTCGCGGTGCGCCCATCCGCCTCCACGGTCATCAGCGTTCCAGGTGCGACCTGGGAGACGCGCTTGTAGATGGTCGCCGGCTGCGGCACGTAGCCGTAGATGAAATAGTACGGCACCGCTTCCGGATCGGGCTCAATCGCGATGTCCGGATGGGTGAAGAACGACTTCATCTCCGACGCGAACGCCAGCAGGCGATGGTCGCGGTAGTAGAACAGCGGCTTCTTGCCGGCGCGGTCGCGCGCCAGCGTCATCCGCGCCGCGCGATCGTCCCAGATCGCAATCGCGAACATGCCCTCGAGATCGGCGATGCAGTCGGCGCCTTTTTCTTCGTAGAGGTGGACGATGACCTCGGTGTCGCTCTGCGAGCGGAAGCGGTGGCCGCGCGCGACGAGACCTTCGCGCAGCGTCCTGTAGTTGTAGATCTCCCCGTTGAAGACGACCTGGACGGTGCCGTCCTCGTTCGACATCGGCTGGCTGGCATTCGGCGTCAGATCGATGATCCGGAGCCGTCGGAATCCGAGGCCGCTGGATCCCCGCGGAGCCAGATAGGCGCCGAGGCTGTCGGGACCCCGATGCACGAGCTGATCGCGCATCGCGATCAGCTCGGTTTCGCTGACCGGCGAGCCGTCGAACCGCAATTCGCCGCAGATGCCGCACATCCCTAGATGGATCCTTCCGGCGTCTGCGTCACGTGCCGCCAGGTCAGGCGCAGCGCCTCGGGGGTCGGCCGGACGCCGCTCACCGCGGTCAGCGCCGCGCCCACGATCAAGGTGGCCGCCAACCCGAACGTCGACGGCCACATGAACCCGATCGAGGTGTGGTACGCGACGTAATAGCTGGTCAGGGATCCGGCAACGCCGGCGACCAGCGTCGGCATCGCCGTGGCGCGCCGGCTGAACATCGCGAGCAGGTAGATGCCGAACAGCGGACCGGTGAACGCGTTGATCAGCTTGTTGGCGATCTCGAGGAGGCTGCCGATCCGCGACACGTTGGTGGCCAGCAACGTGCCCGCCGCGCCGAATGCGACGGTGGCGACCCGCGACACCACGACTTCGTGCCTCTGTTCGGCGCTCGATCGCTGGTGCCCGGTCTGACGCCCGAGCCACAGACGATTATAGAAGTCGATCACCACCACCGAGGTACACGAGTTGATGGCGGAGTCGACGCTCGAGAGCGAGGACGCCATGATCGACGCGATCACCAGGCCGACGATCCCGCGCGGAAACGTCAACGACATGAAATACGGAAGAATCTTGTCGGTCGAGAAATCGGCGGGCAGGGTGTGGAGCTGAAAGTACGCGAACAGCGCCAGGCCGACGAACGAGAGCGCGAACATCCAGATGATGTCCCCGGCAGCGTTCACGATGAACGCCTTGCGCGCGTCCTGGAGCGACTTGGTGGTCTGCAGCCGCTGCACCATGATCTGGTCGCCCACGTAGGCCGCCATCCGGCCGACCAGCAGCGCGAACATGATCGCGACGATATTGAGCGGCTGCTCGAAGAACGCCTGCACGTGCGCCAGTACTCCGCCGCTCGATCCGGCGATCGGCGCGATGATCGTGGTCTTGCCGGCGGCATCGGCCACGCGCCAGATTTCGCCGAGCCCGCCCGGCACCGACGCCGCGGCAATCGCCACCACCGCCGTCAGGCCGCCGAACCGCACGCAAAACTGAATCACGTCGTTCCAGATCACCGCCTGCACTCCGCCCAGCGCGGTATAGAGCGTGACGATGCAGCCGAGCACGAACACGGTCTCGGTGAGCGGAATCCGGCCGCCGGTCGCGGCGCTGATGGCCAGGCACGGCACGTAGATCGCCGTCGCCATCCACCCCAGGCGCCAGACGATGAAGATGCCCGCGGCCAGGGCACGGACGCGGACGTCGAACCTCGCCTCGAGGTACTCGTAGGCGGTGTAGTAGTTCAGCCGACGGTAGAACGGCAGCGTGACGTGAGCCACCCACGGGTAGAGCAACAGCCAGGATGACGTGCCGACGAGGAGAATCAGCCCGTACTTGATCGTCGAGGAGGGCTGCATCAGATAGTCGATCGCGCTGTCGAGCGCCGCCATCAACGACAGGCCGACTGGCAGCCACGTCATCGATTGCCGCGCCAGGAAGTATTCGTCGAGGTTCCGCTGTCGCCTGGAGAAGTAGACGCCGACGCCGGTGAGCACGGCCAGATAGGCGACGATGATCGCGGCGTCGAGCGACGAAAACGCTGTCTGCATCAAGGCTCCGCACGCACGGCGTGATCGTCATCGAATCCAGCCGGGTACAATGCCCCCCAGTGTATTCGCTCTGGGGACTTTTGGCGGCCGCCGCGCTGCTGTGGCCCGACCGTGTCAGCGGTCCCTTCGACGGTGTGCCGCTCGATCGCGTCGCGGAAGCGGTCCTCGTGGCCGGCGTGCTGCCGGCGCTCTGGTACCTCCACCCGCAATTCCTTCGCGCGTCACGCGCGCGCGCCTGCATCCTGGCGCTGGTGGCGTGGCGAATCGTCTCGGCCCTGCTGTTCGTGCAGGATGGCTGGTGCGTCCGCTTCGAGCCGGCGCGGCCCTTCGCCAGGGATGCCGGCAAGGTGCCGCACGCCTGGGACCTGCGCGCCGACTGGCGCTCGCCGGAACCGGGCTGCTCCGCGATCATGACGCGCTCGTACCGGGACCTCGCTGATTTCCCCGCGTGGTTCTTCAACCTGCCGCCCGACAACGACAGCTGGCCGATCGGCGTGGATCGACCTCCGTACGCCACGGTCGCGATCAGCGTTCACGGATTCCTGGACGCGCCCGACGCCGGCACCTTGCAAATCGACACCGGCGCTGATGTCAACGCCGCGGTGAGCGTGGACGGGATCGCCGTTCACGGTCCGTCAGTGCTCCCCCGCGGCGTGCATTTCATTTCGATAGACGGCCTGCTCACCGGCGATCGGTGGGCGCTGGTGCCACGCTGGGACGGACAGGAGCTATGGTCGCGCGCGACCACCACGGTGCGGCGGCCTTCGGCCATCGATCTCGCGGCGCGCCGGTGGCTTCGATGGATTCCGACGATCGCCGCCGCAACCCTGCTGGCGCTCTGGATCGTCTCAGCGCTGGCGGAGATTGGAAGCGTCGCCGTGCTGGCGTGGACGGCGGGCGCGTCGATCCTGATAGCGCTGCTCGTGCAGACCGGCCAGGTCGGGCTTGCTCGCTGGGCGCTCGCGCTGCTCGCCGCCGCGGTGTTCGTTCCCGTACCGCCCAGGCTCCGCAACCTTCTGGGCGCCTTCCTGATGATCGGGATCCCCTGGATCACCTTCGTGCTGGTCTGCAGCGCCCCGGCCATCGGACGCTTCATCATCTATGACTTCGGCCAGGACTACTGGATGTATCAGCGGTTCGCGTACCGCATCGTCATGCAGGGCTACTGGCTGGAAGGCGGATCCGTCGTCTTCTATTTCCAGCCGTTCTACCGTTGGATCGTCGGGTTGATCCACGCGGTGTTCGGCGATTCGAGCGCGGGCGAATGGTACTGGGACGGGGCGTGCCTGCTTGCCGGCGCGCTCCTGAGCTTTCGCATCACCAGACGATTCGCCGGCTTCCGGTGGGGCCTGATCGCGGCGGCGGCGACGCTCGCGGTGTTCGTGCTCGGCACCGCCCAGTATCTGATCGGCCAGGGGCTCAGCGAGATTTCGTCGGCTGGCTTGCTGAGCATGGCCGCGTTGTCGGTTATCGACAGCCGCCACCGCCGGTTGGCCGCGGCGATCGTTGCCGGGGTGCTCGCCACCATCGGGTTCTATACCCGCTTGAACAATCTCATCATGGCCGCCGGCGTGGCGCTGTTTGCGCTGCCGCTCGACGTCCCGGCACGCGCGCTGATTCGGCCCGCGGGCTGGTGGCGACGGGTGGCTTGGCGAACCGTCGTCATCGTCGCGTGCATCATTGGTCTTGGCTTGCTGGCGCTGGCATGGCGGAACTGGCACTACAGCGGTGTGTTCGACACGTTCTACGGGACACAGCGTTACGTCGTCGCCATCTGGCAACCCGGCGCGCCGATCGCCGAGTCGCTCCGCAGGCTGATCCACAGCGTGATGCTGGTGCTGACGGTGAACGACCCGCCACGCTTCGATCTGTACGCGCTGCCGATTCTTGCCGGCGCCGCGATCGCGGTGCTGAGCATGGCCGGCGTCCCAAAGCTGCGAGACCTGCCGGCGGCGGCGGTGCTGTTTTTCTTCGCGTCGATCGCGGGCGCGTTCGTCGCCGCCGGCTGGACATACACCGGACGATTCTCCATCCACGTGATGCCGATCACCTGCGCGCTGACGGTCTGCGGCGTGGCTCGCCTGATCCCCGCACACTGGGCCGGCGCCTGGAGCCATCGCCGACGATCCCGATGAACGGCCTGTGGCCTGGCGCTCGAGCGGCCGACCGCGCACGGGGCAGACCGCCGCGCGCGAAGCGCACTGCTAGAATACCCGGCGTGCGCGGGTCCCACCGTTGACGGCGTCGGGCGCGGCCGCCGGAGCCTGGCGCTGGCGTGTCTGGAGCATCGCGGCCGGCGCCGGCGTCGCCGCTCTTTACACCGTCGCGCCGCTCGCCGCGTGCGTCGCCGCTTCGGCTGCTCTGGCCTTCCCGCTGGTTGCGCGTGGGCTGCCGACCACCGAGCAGCGGTGGCTCAACGCCATCGTCATCTTTGCCGTGGCGATCCACCTGGCGGCCATCGGCGGACAGCTCCTGCGTAATCTGCCTGCACACGACGACCTGTTTGTCGGTGCGACCTCGGGAGACGAGGCGTACACCATGTCGCGCGCGCTTCGGACGCGCGACATCCTCCGCGGCGCCCCGACCACGCTGTACGACTTCTTCGTGGCGTTCGACGAGTACGGGCGCAACAGCTATGTGACGGCGGCTACGGCGCTGCAGGTGGTGTTCGGACCCACTCCTTATTCACTGCGCCTGCTCAACACCATGATCTTCGTCGCCGGCGCGCTGGTGCTGTTCCGCCTGAGCCGGAGCGCGTTCGGACCGCTTCCGGCGTTCGGCGGGCTGGTGTGCGTGCTGTTCTGGCCGTCGCTGTTCGTCTGGTCGATTTCGCTGCTGAAAGAGTCTTTGTACTTTCTGCTCGGCGCTTCGCTCCTTGCGGGCGCCGTTGCCATCGTGCGACGCCGGTCGTGGTTGTCCTGCGGGCTTGGCCTGATGGTGGTCGGCTCGGCCGCGTTCCTCATGCAGGACCTTCGTCCCGGTGCGCTGCTGCTGGCGGTGGCCGGCCTCGCGGCGGGGCTGGGCGCCCACCTGGTGCTGGCGCTGCCGCCGGCGCGGCGAGCGGCCATGCTCGTGGCAGCCGCGGCGCTGGCCGCCATCGCCTTCGGACAACCGTCGATCCAGGACCGCATGATCCGGAACCTGGAGGCGGCGGCCAAGGTCCACACCGGCCACGTGTTCACGATCGGGCACGACTACAGGCTGCTGGACTCCGGCTTCTACGCCAACCCAGTCACGCCCGCGGCTTCGGTGCTGACCCTGACCGGCGCCGAGGCGGGACGATACGCGGTCCGCGCCATCGCGAGCTTCATCGCAGTTCCCCTCCCCTGGCAGCTCCGCTCGTCGCGCGAGCTCGCGTACCTGCCGGAGCAGCTGGCCTGGTATCTACTCGTGGCGCTCGTGCCGATCGGCATCGTCGCCGGCTACCGGCGCGATCCGGCCGTGACCTGCATGCTCGTGGGCTACGTCGCGCCAACGGCTCTGGCGCTGGCACTGACCAACGGCAATGTTGGCACCCTGCTCCGTCTGCGTGGCCTCGTCGTGCCCTACCTCGCCTGGATCGCCCTCGCCGGCGCCTGCGCGGCGCTCGGCACTCTGGTACAGAGGAATCCCATGAACTGGATCGACAAGGACGGCCGCTTGTTCGGGCGCGTGAACGTGTTCGACGCGGCACTTGCCGGATTCGCGATCGTCCTGATCCCGATCGCCTACGGCACGTTCCTGCTGTTTCGCATGCCCTCGCCCAGACTGACCAGCGTGACGCAGGTGCCGGTGACACGGGAGGAGCGGCGCATCGCAAGCGGCAACCGTCTGACGGCGAAGCTGAAGGTGCGCGGAAGCGGCCTGCGGCCGATGCTTCAGGCTGGGATCGGCACGACGCGTGCGCTCGGGTTCGTGTTCGAGGATCCGAACTCCGCCGACGTCCTCGTCGGAGACGTGCCCCCGGGCACGCATGACTTCGTGCTCTACGACGGCGTGCAGGAGGTGGCACGGCTCGCCAACGCCGTCACCATCGAGTCCGCTCATTCGGGGCGCGTGGCCGGCATCGGCACACTGATCAATCTGGATCGGGCGACCGCCGAGTCGCTGACCCAGGGCAGGTTGAGTCCGGGCGGTCCCGAGGACGCGATCGTGAAGTTGGGCGCCGCGCACGCCGGGACCGATGGTCGCTGGCAGAGGGACGCGGAGATCCTCCTGCAGTGCGATCCCGACCCGGGCGGCGACGGCTGCGCCATCGGCGGACAGTCGCTCGCCGCGACGCCGCTGCCGATCGTCAGGATCACGGGGCCCGCCGCGGCCTTGATCCCGTTCGCGTTGAGGGAAGTGATGCCGGCGAACCCGCCGGAGATGATCACCATCCGGGTGCGAATCATCGCGCCGCCGGAGGTGCTCGCGCTGGTGCGGCCAGGCGATCGAGACGACTGTCTCGACGACCGCGCCGCGACCGTCATCGACATCGGCGCGAGGCGGGTGGGGGGCGAGACCGAGGCCACCATCCGATTGGGTGTCGACCCCTCGCCGACCGGATGGCGCTACCGCGGCGCCGCGATCAAAGCCGGCGCGCCGGTTTCGTTCGCGACGGACCGGTATGTCTGGACGGGAACGGTGCTGACCGCGGGGTTGGAACGCGCAGGAGG
Source organism: uncultured Acidobacteriota bacterium (assembly GCA_963794705.1). Lineage (GTDB taxonomy): Bacteria > Acidobacteriota > Vicinamibacteria > Vicinamibacterales > CAVVIG01 > CAVQFC01. The sequence goes on along the minus strand of CAWCFI010000011.1, from coordinate 36,456 downwards.
GATGAAATGAGCGCGGGGGGACGGGACGCGACGTTCAGCCTCGCCGCTGAGATCGTCGCGCGAAGCTGGGCGGTCAAACGGATCGAATCGACGGTCGGCGGAGTTGCCACGGCCGCGGGCAGTTCCCGCAGCCTTGCGATCATGCGCAAGCTGATCGCGGAGGTACGGCACATGCCTGCCGGCGAGCGGACTGTGTGTCTGCTCCTGTTCAGCGCAGCGGCCATCTCCGGCCACGTCCTGCTGGCGTCGATGCTGCCGGCGTCAGCGCGTCCGACCGTCGCCCTGACCGCGCTGCTGCTCGCCGCCGGTCTTGCGGCGATCCTCCGACGGCGCCGTTAAACGAGCGCGCCGTATCCGATCAGCGCGTGCTCGAGCCAGAGCATCCATCGCGCGGCCCAATCGGTTGCCGCGGTTCCGGTTCGCGACTGGAGCGTGCGACTGTTGTTTGTGCGATTGAGGTCCAGCAACATGCTGCGATCGGGATCGACCACGGCGGAGATGCCGCGCGCGGCGCTTCGATAGCTGAAGGTCTTCCGAGCATCTCGACCGTCCCAGGCGTCGACAACCCGCTCGCCGTCCTCGAACGCGATGGCGACGGTGACACCGCGACCGCTCTCGTACGCGCCCACGCGCGGGGCGCTCGAACCGGGGAACACGCCGTCACCCAGGCGTTCGAGTTCGACTGTCGTATCGAATCCGCCGGCCGGATCCGGAACGCTGGAAAAACCACTCACGGCATAGTCGAACGTCACCGATTCGCCGAAGGCCGGATCGAACAGCCACGACAGGTTCTGTCCGGTGGACGCCGACGCGATTCGCCCGAAATCGGCGAGCGTCGGACGACGACCTCGTGAGGACTTCACGAACTCCGCAATCGATCCGTCAAAGACCGGCTGCCCCACCCAGCGCTCGAAGGTGGCGATCGTCAGCACCGTCTTGCCTTCCAAGCTTTTCTCCTCGAGTGGCGAATGGAGTGCGGCCGGGTTGACGCGTGGCCGCGCGCGATAGGTCTCCAACGGCTCGCCGTCAGCGTCTGGCAGGAGTCGGATCCGCACGAACTTCGGCACGAACCCGCCGAAATAACGCCCTTCGAACATCGCGAAGCCGGGCGACAGATTCTGGCCCTGAAAGACCGGCGTGACCGCCCGTCGGGCGGTGTATCAATCAGGCCCGCCGTGAACCACGGCGGAAGCGCAGAGAGATCGACCGCATCGCGCCACCTGATGCCGGCGATCGCACGCGCGGCGGTCATCTCGGGCGCCATGGACGTCGATGAGGACCACCAGGGAGTGCGCTCGAGGACGATGACTTCGGGATCGGTGTTCGCCGGTGCATGCCAGGGCGGATCGACCAGTGCGAAAGAAGCTCGCGCAGACGGTCCCAGCCATGGATCCACCGCGCTGAGCGCGGCGACCGCGCCCGCCACGTAGCGCGATGCCTGACCGCGATGCTCAGGGCGGATCAGCGCCCGGATTTCCACTCGTGGGCCTCGCCGCGGCTCGAACGCTCCGCGGGACTCGATCAGGCCGTCCCTGGATCCGGCGCAAGCCGTCGCAAAGATCGCCAGCAGCACGCCGGCGATGATCCGGCGCATGGGTACAATGGTTGGCGGTGGCTGATTCGAACCGGCGCGACGTGGATCGGCGTACGTTCCTGCGAACCACCGCGGGTGCCCTGGCGCTCTCGTTCTCCGCGTCAAGAGCGTCCTCCTTTCCCACGCCGGGCGCTGATTCCGCGCCGGCCACCCTGTACAACGGCATCCGCCTGGCACAGCCGTGGCCGCCGCGCGCGCAGGGCCTGTCGCCCAGGCCGCTGACGCCGCCGTACCTCGTCGATCGTCCGGAGGTCGTCCCGATCGATCTCGGACGACAGCTGTTCGTGGACGACTTTCTCATCGAACAGACGTCGCTGACGCGGACATTTCACAAGGCGGAGTACTACGCAGGCAACCCAATCCTGTTTCCGTCGACCGCGTGGGAGAAGTACGACGAGTACGCGATGCGCACCAAGACGCGCTCCAACCCCGCCGCGATGCCGTTCAGCGACGGAGTCTTCTACGATCCGGACGATCGCCTGTTCAAGATGTGGTACATGGGCGGGTACCCCCAGAACACCTGCTACGCGACGTCGACCGACGGCATCGCCTGGACCAGGCCGCAGCTCGATGTGGTCCAGGGCACCAACATCGTCACGAAGGGAAATCGGGATTCGTCGACGGTGTGGCTCGACCTCGAAGAGCGAGACCGGACGCGGCGCTACAAGATGGCACGGTGGTACGACCACTATATGGAGCTGCTGGCGTCGGCCGATGGCATCCACTGGCGCGATGTGGGACGCACCGGGTTGACCGGCGACCGCACGACCTGCTTCTATAACCCGTTCCGCCGCGTCTGGGTGTACAGCCTCCGCGGTGAGAGCGACCTCGGCGGGCTGGGCCGCCACCGGAAGTACTGGGAGACGCCCGATCTGTTCGCGAACGTCAACTGGCAGCGGGCGGATGAGCCGGTCTTCTGGGTGGGGGCCGACGACCGCGATCCGCGCCGGCCCGAGTACGACGTACCGCCGGAGTTGTACAACCTCGATTGCGTCGCGTACGAGAGCGTGTTGCTGGGCCTGTTCACAATCTTCCGAGGGGAGCGCGCGGACCGTGAAAAACCGAACGACGTCTGCGTCGGCTTCAGCCGCGACGGCTTTCACTTCGACCGCACCAACCGACGGCCGCTTCTCGAGGTCGACGAGCACGTCGGCAGCTGGAACTGGGCGAACGTGCAGTCGTCCGGCGGATGCTGTCTGATCGTCGGCGACCGGTTGCATTTCTACGTCAGCGGACGCAAGGGCGTGCCGGGGACGAGCGACCCCGGTATCTGCAGCACCGGCCTCGCCACATTGAGGCGCGACGGATTCGCCTCCATGGACCATGGCGACCGCGCGTCGGGTGTTCAGCATGCGGATTGGCCGGCCGCGCCAGGCACGCTGACCACGCGGCCGGTGCGTTTCGCGGGCCAGTACCTGTTCGTCAACGTCGACCTCGATGCGCCTGCGGGAGAACTGCGCGTCGAGGTGCTCGATCGCGACGGACGCGCCCTGGCGCCGTTTGGACAGGGCTCGTGCCGTCCCATCCGAGCGGGCGGAACGCGGGTCCGCGTCGGCTGGGAGCAGCGCGAGACGCTGGAGGATCTGTCGGGCGCGATCGTGCGGTTCCGGTTCCACCTGACCCATGGGCGTCTGTACGCGTTCTGGGTGAGCGCGGCGCCTGATGGACACAGCGGCGGTTACGTTGGTGCGGGTGGGCCAGCTTTTCGTGGAAACGTCGACGATGGACGTCCGGTCCGCGTCCGCTAGCCGGTTCACGCGCCAGCCAGATCGGGTTGCCGACCGTCCGCGGCATGGCCGCGGCGCCGGATTGAGTCCTCGACGAGATCGAGAAACACGACCCAGAACGCCGCAAGCACGATCGGCAGGACCTCGCCGTAGATCCGCAGCTCGATCACGAAGCCGGCGAACATCATGCCCGCAATGAACACCGGAACCGTCCAGAGCGTGCGTTTCAACTGGACGTCACGGATGCGCCGGTGCCAGATCACGACGGCCAGCCATAAGCAGCCCCAGGTCGCCAGCGCGATGATGCCCTTGATCGGATAGGTCAACAGGGTCAGCGCGTTCACCTTCAGCTGGAACTGGTACAGCCCGTATCCCATCCAGCGGTTCTGCTGGTACAGCACCCAGAGAAAGGCCTTGATCGCGACCCAGATCGCCACCTGCGCACCGACGATCGCCGCGAGCGTTCGCCGCGGATATCGATCGAACAGCACGAACAGCGAGACGACCGCGAGAAAGATGCTCGTCTCCCGGTTGAGCGTGGCCACCACGAACAACGGGAAGAACCAGCTCCAGCGGCATTCGTAGATCAACAGCAGGCCGATCGTGAACAGCAGCACGGACGGTATGTCGTACGGATAGTACGGCAGGTTGAAGTAATTGAACGGCAGCACGGCGTACAGCGTGAGGGCCATCACCGAGGCGAGAATCGGATCGGCAATGAACCGCGAGAGGTAGCGACGGAAGACGAACCCGAGCGCGACCAGCGCGAGTGTCTGGATGCCGGCGAAGACGGCCATCTCCCACTCGGGGCGGATCAGGCGCAGCTCGAGCGCTCCGCGCACCAGCCACGGCAGTAGCACGCGATATTGATACGGTGTCGAGGCAGTACCGGCGACCAGCGCCTCCGGTGAGTCGCTGCCGTGATCGGGCGGCGGAAAGCAGACCCGCAGCTCGTACGGCACGGAATGGAGCGACAGAATCACCGCGGCGATGAGAAAGACCAGGTTGATACGTCGGGTTGAAGTCCACAACCCTCGCGACCTGGTGGCTGTCACGGGATCGATCTAGAGTGACCGCAGATGGCGGGTCGGAACTCGGCGCGGCTCGTCCTCGGCCTCGCCGCCCTCGACCAGCGATTCGAACGCGACGCGCAGCCGCGACAGACGGACGTGGTGTTCGTGGCAGAGGACTTCGAGATTGTTCATCCGTTCGGGCGGCAGCGCACGCGCGCTGATGACGACCGCGTCGACCGATGCGGCGTGCACCAGCACGGTCAGCGCCGAGTAGCCGCCCAGCACGGGGTAGCCCATCACCCGGATGCCGGCCTTGCGCGGGTCGTCGTCGATGAACCCCGAGATGCGGACATTGTTGCCGGCGCCCATGCATCTCGCGGATCACCAGACCGGCGGCGTCACCGGCGCCGTAGATGAGGACGCGACGGCCCGATTGCCGCTGGCGCTGCATGAACTCGCCGACCAGACGGAACGACGCGCGCGACAAGGTCACCGCGAACAGCAGCAGCACCGCGTAGATCGCGAACACCGTCCGCGAGTACGCGAAGAAGCGGAAGGCGCCCAGGATCACCAGCATCGTCAAGGCGACGCCGACGAACACGCCGCGGGCCACCACCAGCGTGTCCATCATGCCGAAATGCCGCCACACGCCGCGGTAGACCCCGACGATGAAGAACGCCACCATCTGCGCCGCCGACGATGACCGGCAGCGACCGCGAGAACATCTGGAAATTCAGCATGAACTCCACGGGATCCTCGAAGCGCATGCGATAGGCGGCGTAGTAGCACATCACCACCAGGCAGAAGTCGAGCACCACCTCGGCGACGCGCCGCTTGTACATGAACTCGACGACGATCGGCGTCAACGCGCCTTGCTTTTCCGCTGACGTCGGTCTCGTCGTAGACCCGGATGCCGCCGAGGTAGGCGGCGAACAGCACCATCGCCGACCAGGAACGCCGATGCGGCAACAGCACGGTGAATTCTGGACTGAAGTTGCCGACGCCGACGCCGAGCACGCCGCCGACCGCCGCGAGCACCCACAGCAGCGCGACGGCGCGCCGCTCCGACAGGCCGATCGCGACCAGCCGGTGCGACGAGTGATCGCGGCCGCCCTGCGCCGCGCGACGCCCGGAAATCAGCGCGCGAGACGGTGACCAGCGTCGTGTCGAAAATCGGGATCAGCAGCACGAGCACCGGGCGCCGCGACGATCGACAGCACGTCGGATCGGCCCGGGCGCCTGGTGACTCGACGCTCAGCGTGACAGCGGCGAAGCTGAACCCGAGCAGCAGGCTGCCGCTGTCGCCCATGAAGATCGACGCCGGGTAGACGTTGTAGACCAGGAAGCCGCCGGTCGCGCCGAGCAGGATGCGCGAGATACCGCACCTCGAAGAACGCCCGTGTGCCGGACGCTCCCGGCAGCAGATCGATCAGCAGCGCCGCGCCGACGATCATCGCGATGCCGGCGCAGAGCCCGTCCATGTTGTCGAGCAGGTTGAACGCGTTGGTCATGCCGACGACCCAGACCAGCGTCAGCAGCCAGTCGAGGTGATCGAATCGACCCAGTTCAGCCGGTAGTCGAAGAACAGCAGCACCGAGGCGAGCGCGATCTGGGCGATCAGCTTGGTCGACGGCTTGAGCGACAGCACGTCGTCGACGAGTCCCGTCCCGAACATCAGCGCGGCCGTGACGATCAGCACCGGAATGGCGGAGAACAGGCCGAACGACGGCGGCGCACGAGAACAGCGATGCCGCCATCGCGACGCCGCCGAACAGCGCGACCGGTCGGTGGTGCCAGCGATCGGCGCGGGGCTTGGCCACGATAGCCGAAACGGATCGACAGGAGCTTCGCCAGCGGCACCAGCACGAGCGAGAGCGCCAGTGCCAGCGCAAACGGCGCGCCGATCGTCTTTAACATCGGAAGGGTGTCAGCATTCGTACCAACCGGCGTCAGGCGCCCCGCAAGGCGACACTTGATCAACACGTAGACGGCGTCGACGCCATCAGTCCAGCGAATCTTCTTGCCCTCGTCGACGCGCCTCGGATTGTAGCGGACCGGCACCTCGACGATGCGCCGGCCGGCGAGCAGGAACTTGGCGGTCAGCTCGGGCTCGAAGTCGAACCCGACACAGCGCAGCCGGATCCCGTCGAGCGCTTCACGGCGGAACACCTTGTAGGCGGTTTCCATGTCGGTCAGCCGCGCGCCGAACAGCAGGTTGGTGAGCGCGGTCAGGCAACGGTTGCCGATGCGCGCGCGCAGCGACACATGGCTGCTCGGACCCCAGGAACCGCGAGCCGTAGACCACGTCGGCGCGCCCGCCAGAATCGGCGCGAGCAGACCGCTGTACTCCTCCGGATCGAGCTCGAGATCGGCGTCCTGAATCAGGAGGATGTCGCCGGTCGCGTACTTGCAGGCCGAGCCGCACCGCGGCCCCTTTGCCGACGTTGATCGGGTTGTCGTAGATCTGGATGCGCGGGTCGGCCGACCCAGTGGCTGGCGTCGATCGCGCCTCGCGTGCCGTCGCTGGATCCGTCGTTGGCGATGATGATTTCCTTCTCGATGTCACCGATGTCGACGGCGCGCACGCGCTCGACGACCTCGGCTGATCGTCTGCTCTTCGTTGTAGACCGGGATGATGACGGAGAGCTTCACCGCTATGATGCGATCCGGGATGTGGCATCGATTTGACCGAGCGCTCGAGAACGGACGCGTGGTCCGGCGTCGCCTGCGCGGCCTCGCTCGTGCATCGGGCTGTTCTTCATCTTCGTGTGGGCGCCGCATCCGTGGGGATGGGAAGGTTTCGATCACTATCACGACATCGCGCTCGGCGTCGCGCAGGGCCAGCCGTTCCCGACGATGGAAGTGCCGTGGGGCTACGCCTACTTCCTCGCCGCCTTCTATCGGCTGTTCGGCGATCATCCGTGGATTCCGCTGACTCGCCAGGTCGCGCTCAACGCGGCTCATGCCGGCGCTGGTGTACCGATTCGCGCGCACCTGGGTACGACCAGCGCACCGCCGCTGTCGCCGCGCTGCTGACCGGGCTGTTCTCGTTCAATACCGTCTACGCGTCGACGCAGTCGTCCGATGCCGTCTGCACGTGTCTGTTCATGGCGGCGATCGTCGCCTTCGATGTAGCCGCGTCGTCGCGAAGCGTCGCCTGGTTCGCCGCTGGCCGGCCTGCTCGCCTGGCATCGCGCCGCAGTTCCGACCGAACCTGATTCTTCGTGCCGCTCCTTGCTCGGCTGCGTTCAGCCTGTGGGAACGGCGCACGCTCGCGCCGCGCATCGCGATGTCGCGGTGCTGCTGCTCTGTGCTGCCGCCGCACTGGCGCCGTGGATCGATCCGCAACTACCGCTTGACCGGCCTGATGCTGCCCGACCAGCGTCCACGGCGGCGTGCAACTCTGGTACGGCACGCTGCAGACCGGACCGTTCCTCAACAGCCGCGCCTACAATCCGCGTTCGGTGTTCGAAGCGCCGGCGTTCGACTACACCAGCCTCGAGGACGTTCCGATCATCGTCGAGAGCCAGGTCAATTGCACCGAAGAATCGCTCCTCGACGTCGCGCTCGTGCACTGGTCCGATCTGTCGAGCCGACCCCGGCGCGCATCGCGCCGATCCGTTCCGAGGCGCGGCGCTACACGTTCGAGATTCCGGCGCCGGGCCGCGACGCCGTCATCTACTACTACTTCGTCACGACCTGGTCGCAGCGTCAAGGCTCCGTCGTCAGGACGACGCCCGACGACGGTCCGCGGGCGCCGTTCATGTATTTCGTCAGCAACCGCCACCTGGCTGATCTCGACGTGCACGGCGATCTCCTCGACGTGTTCGACGTCGTGCGCTTGATGCGAGCGGCCGCCTGGGGCGAGCCGGTGCCGTTCGGCGAACGGCTGCGGGCCGAAGGGGTAACCGATCCGGTGACTGCGGTCGCCGCTCTTGATGCGCCGGTTCGGATCGGACGCCCCGATCGCCGTCTTCGAACCGGGCGAGGCGACCGCTCGCCTCGCCTTCAGTGATGGGTCGAGGCTGGAAGTACCGCGGAAGTGGTCGGGCAACGTGACGGATCTGGTGGTCACGGAAGGTGCCGCCTCGACGCTGATGACGTCCCGCTTGTCACTCCAGGCGCTGAAGGCGGCGCGCCTCGAACCACCCGCCCGCCGGTCGGCCTGCACCCAGGTCGGAGATGTGACGGTCAACCAGGTCTTCTACCGGAAAGAGCCGCACATGATGAGCCGGTACATGGCGCTCGCGATGGACAATATCCGCCGCGATCCGGTCGGCTTCGCCCGGGCCTCGGCCTATCGCGCCGTCCGGCTGTTCTTCATCCAGGGCTCATCCGATCGCCTGACCAGCCAGCAATTCAGCCGGAGCCGCCGCGCCTACGCCGCGGCCGAGGCGATCTCGATCGCCTTCCTTGGTCTGTTCGGACTCGGCGTGGTCATTGCCTGGCGGCGCCGCTATCGGTTGTGGCTGCCGCTGCTGCTCGTCGCGTATATCCCGGCGACGCTGGCGCCCGTCCTGACCAATATGCGATACACGATCACCATCCAGCCGCTGATGTTCATCTTCGTTGCCATTGCGATCATGGCAATCCTCCATCTAGCGGTACCGCCGCCCGAGCATCGACCTTCCGCAGGATGACGGCCGTACTGAGACCGTCGATGCCGCTGATCGTGGCGGCGAGCGTGCACGACGCCTGCCCCAGCAACACCGGCACGAGCGGATCGTTCGCATAGAGCACGAGCACGCTGCCGGGGGCCAGGTGGCCCACGTCAGGGCTGGTTCCCCCGAAGAGACTGGTGCGCGTCAACAGGTCTTCACGTCGATGCTTTGCCAGGTAGAACCGCCACCGCGCCACCACGTCGTCGAGATCTTCGCGGAGGTAAATCCGCGCAGCCGGCACGGTCGCGCTGTCGGCGATCAGGTACTCTGCGACGCCGCGAAAGTTCGCCGGATCGAACCAGAAGGCCGAGCGCGCGCGATAGTCGGTGAAGTAGTCATGGTAGAAGTACGCGAACTGCACCGGCATGGCGATTAGAAGGACCACGCCGGCCAGGCGAATCGCGCGCTGCGTGTGGCGGAGGAGGAAGGACGCCCCGAGCACGCCGACCAGCACCGCGAACGGCAGCATGACAAGCTCACGTTGGATCGCATAGCGCTCGCCGAGAAACGTGGCAGGCAATGGTGCGGCAAGAAGCCCCACGAACAGAACACCGATCATCGCGCTTGAGCGCCTTCGCCAGCACTCGCCCAGCCCGCATCCCAGCAGCACGCTCATCGGTAGCAGCAGGACGCCAACCCGCCGCGTGGTCATCGACAGATTCGAGCCGCCTGACAAGAACAGGTAGGCTGGATTGAAATAGTCCCAGTACACCGCAACGCGTTCCTGCAGGGCCGTGTATCGAAGGACCGCCGGCGGCACGGGCGAAGGGACAGTGTGCACGGACGACACGGTGTAGCGGCCGGCAAGGCTTCGCCACATCTCCGCATGGAACCCGAGCCAGACCGCCGCGACCAGCACCGGCAGGGCAAAGCCGACGACCGCCGCCCGAACGTAACGTGCCGAGCCCCAGGCCATTCGCCAGTACACAGTGCACGAGACCAGAAGCAGCAACGGCATCGTCACCCACGACGCGATGTAGCTGTAGAACCCGACGCCGAGGATCGCGCCCGACGCGAATGAGAGTCGCTCGCTGCGTGCCTCGACCGCCGCGGTCGTGCACCAGAGCCAGCCGAGAACGAACGGGAGCGGGCAGATGTAGTCGAGCCCCTGGCGGCTGAATAGAAAATGCGCCGGCGACAGCGCCAGCAGCAGCGCGGCCAGCACGGCCAGGCGGCGGTCGCCAAGCAGCCGTCGAGCCACGCAATAGATCAGAAGCACGTCGAGGATGCCGATGACGACGGCCGGTAACCGCACGGAGTGTTCGGTAAGAGGCAGGAATCGAAACGTGACCGCCATCAGATAAAACAGCAGCGGCTGATACCAGCGGTTGCCGCCTTCGCTGGCGGCCAGATCCTCGGGCAGGTGGAAGAACAGCGGGAGCCGGTTGCCCAGTTGATCGTGTCCGGTCGAGGCGATCGACAACGCCTCGGTAGCAAAGCGCGCTTCATCGCCGCCGAGGTATGCGGGAGCCGTTCCCACTTCGTGGAGGTATAGCGTCGCGGTCGTCAGCAGCACGACCGCCATGAGCCATCCCGATTGCTTGGAGGACAGGCCGGCTATTCGCACATAATGATCCGGCATATGCTCGTGCGCCTGGCCCTGGCCGGTGTTCTGCTTCTCGCCAGCTTCTTATACCTCAGAGCGCTCGACGACGTGCCCATCTACATCGGCTGGGACGAAGCACGGTTCGCACTTCAGGGACAGGCGATTGCCACCACGGGACGGGACCTGAACGGGTACCGGACGCCCCTGTTCTTCCTCAATACCGATCCCCTGATCCGCAACAACAGCAGCCGCATCTATTGGCAGCCGGTCCTGATTTACCTGATCGCCATCGTGCTGCGCTTCGCACCGCTGTCGGAGTGGTCGGCTCGCCTCCCCGTCGCCGGACTCGCGATCCTCGACGTGTGGCTGATCTACGCGATCGCGAAGCGGCTGTTCGCCAACCCGTGGTACGGCGTGCTCGCCGCGTCGATGCTGGCACTGACGCCAGCGCACCTGATGTTCGGGCGAATGTCCTCTGATTACTTCTGTCCGGTGCCATTCGCGTTGGCGTGGCTGTGGTGTCTCGTGCGATTGGCTCAGACCGACGACGAATGGCTGCCCGCCGCAACGGGCCTGGTGCTCGGCGTTGGTGTGTATTCCTATATCGCCTCGTGGATCATCATGCCGTTCTTCGTCGTGGTCACGAGCGTCGTGCTGTGGCTGCGCGGCAAGTCGGTTCGCGCGCAGCTGGAGCTCGGCGCGGGCTTCGCTGTCCCGCTGCTGGCCCTGCTGCCCTGGCTCTGGCAGCATCCGACCATGCTTTCCGATACGTTCAGCGGCTACGCCGTGGCCACCGGCCCGCGGCTGACCGAGCGCGTCGCCTTGTATTGGGATTACTTCAACCCCTCGTACTTGTTCTTCTCGGGCGGCTCGGATCCGATGTGGGCGACGAGACGGATCGGCATGTTCGCGCTCGCCGTCGCCGTGCTGCTGCCCTGCGGCATCTGGAACATCTGGCGGCACCGCCCCACCATCGCACGGACGGTGCTCCTGGTCGGGTTCTTCTTTGCACCGGTGCCGATCATTCTGGCCTTGCCCGAAGCGCCAGCGTATGCCACCGCGCGCGATCTCCTTGCGGTGCCATTCGGCGTGCTGATCAGCGTGGCGGGGGTCGAGTGGCTGGTGGCCGAGCGAGGGTGGGTGGGACGGATCGTCGCGATCGGGTTGCTGGTCAGTATTCCGCTGCAGTTCGTGTCCTTCGCCAGAGACTACTTCGGCGACTATCAGGTGCGCTCATCCTTCCGCATGGATTCGATCAACATGGGCGACGCCGCCGCTTACGTCATCAGCAGCGATCGCGCCGCGCACGTTCCGGCGGTGTATCTGACCACGACGCTTGGCACGGGAAAGTCCGTCCAGTGGAAGTTTCATCTCCTCAAGAATGGGCGAGCCGACTTGTGGGACCGGACCCACTACCTGCCCGCGGACATGGTCAACCCGGAGGACATCGCGTCGGGAAGCCTGCTCCTGGTTGACGTCGACAATCGAGGGATGAAGGCGCTCGTCGATCCTGCGCAATGCACGATCGCCCACATCGTCAGGGCCGCTGGAGGCGCTCCGACCGCGATGATTCTGCGGCGAAACTAGAGCGCCACGCCATCAGGCGCTTGAGGCCATAGGTCGACACGAGTGCCGCGAACGGCACCATGAAAATCAGCCGGTGCGCGACCGGCGGCGCCGCCGTGAGCGACGCGGCGAACGGCGACACCAGGAAGCCGGCCATCGACAGTCGCGCGATCAGCGTGGTCTCGTCGGACACAATCTGCCAGAGTCCTGCCGGAAGAAGGACGGCGAGCGGAAAGAGCAGCGTCCGTCCGGTCATGAAGAGAAACGCGGGATTGAAGTAGTCGTAGTACACCTCCGAGCGCGCCGTCAGGCCAACCCAGCTCGCCATCTCCCGCACACCCTGCCGCGGATTGAAGCGGTTCGCATCGTAGAGATGAAACGCATTTACGGTGTCCCGGAACGCGTTGGGGTGCCTGATCAGAAAGGCGGCCAGCGGACCGAGCGCCACGACGAAGGCGACGATCATCAGCGCCATCCCGCGGGGCGAGAAGGCCCGGGCGTGGGCGGCCAGCGCGACGGTCAGCACGAGCAGGACTGGCATCATCACGACCGCGGCATAAGAGCTGTAGACGCCAGCACCCAGACAGGCGCCCGCGACCGCCGGCCACCATGGCGACCGATCGGGACGCCACTGTCCGACGGCCAATATCCAACCGGCGACGAATGGCACCGGCAAGAGCGCTGCTGGCGCCTGAGCGGCAAGCAACCACAACACCGGCGTCAGGCCAAAGAGAACCGCCGTCGCGGCGCCGCCGGCGCGCCCGGGGGCGGTCGGGAGGCCCGCGATGTACATCAGACCGATGGACACCGCGAAGATCATCACGATGTGGACTCTCGAAGCCAGCGACGACACGACAGCAGAAGCCGCCAGTAGTCGGCGAACAGCTGCGTGGTGTAGACCATGTGCGACTGGCCGTACTCCCGCACGCCCAGCACGATCGGCACTTCGACGACACGGAACCCCGCCGCGTACGCCTTCACCACGCTCTCGAGCTGAATCGTGAAGCCGTCCTCCCCCAGGGCGATCGCCTCGAGCACGGCAAGCCGCATCGCACGGTAGCCGGTGGTGAGATCGGTCAAGGTCAGCCCAAGCACGCGACGGCCGAATCGATTGCCCGCGTGGCTGACGATTCTCCTCCAGAGTGGAACGCCCAGCATGCCGCCGCCGGGAACGAACCGCGATCCGAGCGCGACGTCGGCGCCGCCACTCAGCGCCGTGATCAGCTTCGGCAGATCGTCAGGACGATGGCTCAGGTCGGAGTCCATGAAGACGACCGCGTCGCAGCCGCTGTCGCGCGCGGTGGCGATTCCCGTCTTCAAGGCCTGGGCAAACCCGCGATTCATCGGATGCGTGACGACGTCCAGCCTCGACAGGCTGTTGCGCAGTCCGGTCAGCTCGGCCCCCGTACCATCCGTCGATCCGTCGTCGACCACGATGATCCGGAGCGAGAGGTCGTTGCGTTCGGCGACGGCGAACAGGCGGGTGATGAGCGGTGTGAGGTTGTTCTGCTCGTTGTACGCGGGAAGGACGACGGCCACGTTCACGGGTGGCGCCGAGTGTACTCGAATGGGCTTCGCCCCGACATGGAGTCAGCGTGACGGCGCGGGCGCGGGCGGCATCAACGTCGGGAGGATGGACTCGCGAAGGAAACCGAACAGCACGTCTGCCTTGACGACGTTCGCGTTGCCGAGGGAATGGCCGGCGGCGTTCGGCATCTGGGAGGGGCGCACGTGGAGGAAGGCGTCGTACGAGCTGACAGCCGGGGTGCCGGCGCCCAGGATGCGTAGATACAGCGCGTCCACCGCCTTCGATCCGCCGTCGTAGAAGAAGTCGGTCGCGGGTGAGTCGTGGCAGATCGGCGGCGCGTCGTTGGCGAAGAACACGATGCGATAGCGGCCGTCGCGGGCCAGTTGCTGAAAGCCGCGGACCGAGTCGCGCCATGCGGGGAAGCCCGGGGTGCGCTCGATGTCCCGAACCGTGTCTGGATTCGGCGTCATGCCGTACACGCACTTGACCCGGCTGACTTCGTCGTCGGTGAGCCGGTCGAACGGCGTGAGAAGCTGCTCGGCGGCCGCGCTCTGGTCGGAATTCGCGAGCAACGCCTCCTCGGTGCCGAGGTGTTCGACGCGGCGCCGGTAGTCGTCGGAGCCGGACCATTTCCACACGGCGGTGAGATAGACCTTCTTGTACAGCTCGAGCGAGTAGACGTGGCGCCGCGCCACCGAGAGCAGCCGGGCCGCCACGCTACGGAGACGCCCCGGCGGCACGACCGGCCGGTTGTCGGCCAGGTCGTTGTCGAAGAAGCCGACGACGACCAGATCCGGCCGGAACTGATCGCCGACTTCGAGGAGATGCGCGAGCTCCTGGCTCGTGTTGTAGCCGGGCACCGCGGCGTTCCAGACCTGCCAGTCGATGTCCGGCCGCCAGGCCTTGAGCCGCTGCTCGATCAGGTAGGGATAGGTGTGCTCATACAGCGAGCCGTGCCCGAAGGTGACCGAGTCGCCGAGAAACAGGATGCGGAACGTGTTGGGCTGCTTCGCGAGCGTGTATTCGCGGGGATCGCGAAGCTCGAGGCTGTTGATGTGCACCGGCACGCCGGCGAACCATCCGTCGTATCCGGCGGCGAGACGCTGGCCGCGGACGGCGTCGGAGAGGAAGAACCCCGGCTCGCCCTTCCGAGCGTCCCATGAGGCACGCACCCAGATCTCCCCGATCAGCGCGGCGACGAACAGCGCGATGACGGCCACGGGCACACTGACGGTCAGGATCCGACCCCATCGCGATTGCGTCAGAGCCACCCGCGCCGCCAGTAGCCGAAGATCGCCAGGTACTCCTGGAGGATGCCGCGCACCTGCTCGAGCGTCGCGCCGCGGGCGTGATCGTAGAACTGGCTCTGCGGCACCGGCGTCGGCACGACCTCGACGTCCGGCGCCTGCTTCGCCCACACCATCAGCGGCGCGCCGCATGTGATACGGCGAGCTGACCAGCAGGATCCGCCGCCAGTGATGATCGCGCAGGATGTCGTCGACGTACTGGACGTTCTCGTAGGTGTTGGTCGCGCGCTCGCTCGAGCACGATCGCGGATGCCGGCACGCCCTGATCGATCGCCAGCGCGCGCATCACCTCCGCCTCGTGGAAGCTGTAGACGTACCCCGACGACAGCATCAGATACCGGCGCGTACCCGGCGCGATACAGATCGACGGCCTGCTTGAGCCGCTCCTGCGCGCCGCCGCCGGCCTTGCCCGACTCCCCGACGCCGCCGGCGAACACGACGATCGCGTCGGCCGCGCTCGGCGGCGCGTTCAGCTTCAGCGGCTCGCGCGCACCACCAGACCAGGTTCGTCTGAAACACCAGCAGGTAGACAGCGGCGACGGCGAGCACCGCCCATCGCGGCGCGCGTCCGGGCGCGGCGGTAGGCGCGCCGCAGCGCGTCGTCCCAGCGCTGGCTCGGTCGCGGCGCGCCGCTCGATGCCCTCGTCGATCAGCGTCTGCATCGACCGCAATCCGGCTCGGCCAGCTGTTGGCTGCGCCACCTCGATGCGACGCGCGATGTCGTCGGGCGACGACCGCTGCGGCGCCGCCTCGACGCTCGCCTGCGGCAAACGCCGCCGGCATCGGTCGCCGACCGCGACGATGTCGCCGTGATCCCGCGTTGAAGCGCCGGATCTCCGGCAGATCGGTCGCGACGACCGGAATGCCCATCGACCAGGTATTCGTTCAGCTTGGTCGGGTAGACGTTGGCCGTGTACTCCGTCAGCCGGTACGGGCACGATGCCGACGTCGAACCCCTTGACGTAGCGCGGCAGCTCGTGGTGCGCGCGCATGCCCGAGCAGGCGGATGTTGGGCTCGCGCTCGCAGCGCCGAGACGTCGGTCTGCTCCGGCCCGACCAGCGCGAACGTCGCCTCCGGCAGCTGTCGTGCGACCGCGGCCGACCAGCTCCTGATCGATCCACTGGTGCAGGCCGCCGACGTAGCCGATCAACCGGCCGCGGCAGCCGCTGCAGATCCTCCGGCGAGCGGCGGCGACTCCGCGCGGACCGCGTCGAACCGCTCGAAGCTGACGCCGAACGGAAACAGGTGCACGCGCTCGCTGAACGCGCGCCGCGCGCTGCGCGCAGCCGCTCGGAGGTGACGAACACGAGATCGGCGTCCCGGAACAGCCGCTCCTCGCTCGCGACGATCCGCTTGGCGCCGGCCGAGCTCGAGGCGAAGTCGTCGATGCAGTAGTAGATCGTCAGCTGCGGATTGATGCTCGCGAATGCAGATCGCAGGCCAGCGGCGTCGGCAGGAACGTCCAGACGATCGGCCGGTAGAAGCCGGTGGCCCGCATCCAGCGCCTGAGCGCGCGCATCAGCACGCAGCGGTTGATCCAGCGCGCCGGCCGCGAGTACGGCCAGCGGCAGCGACCAGCGGCGAGTAGACGAACAGGTTCGGCCGCTCCTGGCGGAAGCCCTTGGTGCCGCGCCACCAGTTGCTGAATCCGCTGGCGCACGCGCGGCAGGTCGCGCATCTGCGGCGCGCGGACGCCGGTGTTCTCGAGGAACAGCACGCGGTGCCCCTGCGGCCGCGAGCGTCGACATGATCTCCTGGTGGCCCTGCCAGATGAAGTCCCAGTCGATCGACGAGATGCAGACGATGTCGGGCTTGCGATCCATGGCGGACTCAGGGCCTGCTGCCCTCGACAGCGCGTCGGCGGGCAGCGCGTCGGCGATCGCCCGCGACAGGATTTCGTAGCCGCGCCGGTCCCGGAAATGCACGTCGTCGGTGAAGAGCGGCGCCGAGATGCCGCGGTAGATCGGCCGCGCGTCGAGAAACGCCGACGCCGATCGTCCCGCGCGAGCCGGCCGAGCGCCGCGGCGGCGTGATCGTAAAGCGCCCGCATCGCCTGCTCACGGTAGGCGTAGGCGGTGAAGGCGCGCTCTTCCGGGGCCAGCGGGTCCTTGAAGCTCACGAACGGCTGCAGCACCATCAGCCGCGCGGCCCCCAGCCCCCGCGCGACGACGTTGATCGAGTGCAGCGCGCTCGCGTACACCGGAATCGCGTCGGCGTAGGCACGTCCAGTCGCCGACACTGCGGCGGGCGCGGAACCGCACGATGCCGTTGTAGGCCTGCGACTGCGAGAGCAGCCACGCGAACGGCGCGAGCATCGGGCGCGTCAGATACGTGCGATAGCTGCCATCGAGGAAGAAGCGCCCGGGCGCCGGCACGCGCAGCCGGTGCTCGAGATCGTTCTGGCCGTCCAGCGAGACGATCGCGGCGGGACGCAGCGACGGGCCCCACATCGACGCCACCACGACCTCCTGCCGCGCCTCGTAGCCGCCGTACGCGCGCGTTGACCACCCGCACCGGCGTGCTCGAAGCGCCGCCGCAGCGCCTCCTCGAGGATCTCCGGCGCCAAGCCTTCCGCCGTCGATCCGCCCGACCAGCAGCACCGTCGGCAGGCCGTCGCGCGGCACCGCGGCGAACCGCGCGTCCCAGCCCGGCCCGTACATCACGAACGGCTCGTACTCGAGATTGAGCGTCCGCTCCTGCAAGCCGGCGGTCGACGAGCCGCGGCTGATCGCACAGGAGCACGCGCGGCGGCGAGCTCGATCGGCGGCGAGCAGCGCGGCGAGCACCGCGATGATATGATCGTGACGATCGTCGGCCAGCGCAGGACGAGGCGGCCCCGCGCTGACTGGCGTCACGCCCCGTCGTCAAGATGGCGACAACTCCTCGTAGGCCGCGAGCCACGAGCGCCGCGGTCTGTCTGAATCGAGTAGCGTTCGAGCACCGGTGGCGCGCGCCGCCGCCCCGAGCCGCGCTCGCGGTCGGCTCGTCGGTCAGCACCTAGCGACTCGCCGCCGCCATGCTCCGCCTCATCGTCTGGCGCCACGAGCAGCCCGTTCACGCTGATCCTCGATGAGCACGTCGGTCGATCCCTCGAGACGCGTGGCCACGCACGGCAGACCCGAGGACATCGCTTCGAGCAGCGCGATCGGCAGACCCTTCGCGAACCGACGGCAACACGTAGACAGTCCGCCGCTCGGAAGTATCTGCTCGATCGTGCGCGGTCGACTCCACGAAGAACAACCGATCGGCGACGCCGTCGCGAGCGGCCTGCGTCGCGAATGGTGGCGCCAGCGTCGTGTCCACTTCGCCGTGAACCGACTGCGTCGCGCCGACCATCACCAGCGCCGATGCCGTGCCTCACGCGACGCCATCCTCTGACCAGGCACGGTACAGCAGCTGCGGACGCTTGTCGCGCGAGAAGAACCGACAAACAGCACCAGCGGCGAGGTCCTCGCGGCAGGCCGAGCTCACGACGCAGCGCCGCGCGCTCGCCGGCAGCAGGCGGCCGAAACCGATCGGTGTCGACCGCGTTGCAGACCTGGCGCAGACGCGAGGCCGGAAGGCCGCGCCGCCAGATAGGCGCGCGACAGCCCGGGGCTGACGCTGAGGTACAGATCCGCGTGGCGATACGCCCAGTCGGCGGCGGCGCCCGACTTGCGCGACCGCGGGCGGCTCGTCGTGGACGCCGGTCTGCAGCGTCAGCACGAACCGCTTGTTCGAACAACCGGCTCAGCGCCGCGAGCAGGATCGCCTTTCGCGGAGAAGCCGTGCAGGTTGACGATGTCGAAGCGCGGAGACAGGCCGACGAACGCCGGCGGCGATGCGGACGCGCCGCCGTGAGCTTCGAGCAGCGCGTCCTGAACGTCGACGAAGACGCGGCGAATCGGCACGCCCGTCCTCGTCGGTGAACGCGCCGGCAGCGACGGATCGGCCGACGTGGTCAGGACGACGAACTCCGCCTGGCTCGCGAAGCGCGCGAATCACCGCGCGCGCCTGCAGTCCGCCGCCGCTCGTCTCCGGAAAGTAGGCGCCGGTGACCATCAGCACGCGCGGCTTCACGCGCACCGCGCGAGGATGTCCGCGAACGCGCGCGCTGGTCGTCGCGGATGTCGTACTGCGCCGGCGACCGCCGCGTGCACGCGGCCGAGACGCCGAGCCGCGCCGGCCCGCTTCAGGTCGAGCAGCGTCTCGATCTGCGCGGCGATCGCCGGCTCGTCGTCCGGCGGCGACGACCGGGTAGCCGAGCTGCCCGAATCAGATCGGCCGATCGCGCCGCGCGCCGGCGTCAGCCCGAGAATCGGCTGTCTCGAGCGGCAGGTAGTCGATCAACTTGCTGGGCAGAAACAGGCTGTCGTCGGCGGGCGCGTCGATGACGAGCAGCACATCGGCCGCCGCCGCGCGGGCTCGCGCTCTCGGCGAACGGCACCCGTCCGGTGAACTCGACGACGTCGTCGAGCGCCGAGGTCGCGTGGCCAGCTGCTGATGCGCCGCAACCGAGCGGGCCGACGAATGTCACGCGCAGTTCGTGCGGCGAGCGGTCGGCGTGTTCGCAAGCGCGGCGAGCGCGCGCAGCAGCGGCTCGGGCGTGCGGATGCCCTCGTAGAAGCGGCCGGTGTAGACGAGCGTGCAGCGTGCCGGCTGCGGGCTGGGCGCGCGGCCGGCGGCAGATCCGCGCGGATCGAAGCCGTGCGGCACGACGTGCACCTTCGACCGCCATGCCGCGGGATACTTCTCCATCACGCGATCCGCGGTCTGCGACGTTGACGAAGACCACCGCGCTGGCGGTGCGGATGACGTCGCGTTCCATGCGGCGCCACAGGCGCCGCTGCCAGCGCCGGCCGCGCAGATACGGGCTGTCGGTCCAGGGATCGCTGAAGTGCGCGACCCACGGCAGGCCGGTGGCCCGATGGACGCGAAGAGCCGATCAGATGATCCGACCAGGGCTGCGCGAACGAGACCAGCGCGTCGAAGCGCTCGCTCGGCGGCCAGCCGCATCGCGCCGCGCGCGCCGCGGCGCGAATCCAGACCCACTTTTCGTCCGGCAGCAGCTTGAGCGGCGGGGCGACGCGCCACAGCGCGCGGAAGAACAACGCGCTCTTCGAGCGACGGCACCGGCACCAGCGTGACGCCGGCGGGCGCGCGCAGCCGCGGCGGCGAGCTCGGGGTCCTGGTTGTAGCGCGGCGATCGCGGACCGAAGCAGACGACCGACGACTCCCACCCGAGCGGCACGAGCTGCTTCAGCGTCCGGCTCACCTGCACGGCCCGCGGTCCGGACAGCGGCGGCATGTCCCAGCTGATCGCCAGCAGCCGCTTCGGGTCATGCGGCGCTGGCGTGCAGACGCGCGCGTCGAGCGCGTCGAGCGTCCGGCGCACGTGCGCGCGCCAGGTGTGGTGCGCGAGCGACGTCGCGCCGCGCCGCGGCGCCGAGCGCGCGCGCGCAGCGTCGGATCGCTGGACCAGACGATCGAGGCCGGCGGCCAGCGCGCCGGCGTCGCCGGGCGGCACCAGCCAGGCGGTTTCGCCGTGGCGCAGCACCTCGCCGATCTGATCGAGATCCGACGCGACGATGCCCTTGCCCATCGCCATGTACTCGAACAGCTTGGTCGGCGATCCGAAGAAGGGCGTGCCGTCGGCGTTCGGCACGTGCGGCGACACCAGGATGTCGCAGGCGGCGAGATGCGCGGGCCCGTCCTCCTGCGCGACCAGCCCGGTGAAGTGGACGGCGTCGCTGAACCCGGCGGCGGCGATGATGCGCCTGGCTTCGTCCAGCCTCGGGCCGGTGCCGATCATCAGCAGCCGCACCGAGTCGCGGTGCTCGGGATGCTCGTGCAGCAGCGCCACGAACGCCCGCGCCAGCACCACGGCGCCGTGCCAGGGCTGAAACGTCGAGATGAACCCGAGCACCGTCCGGCCTTCGAGCCGGTAGCCGGCGGCGAACCGCGCTGCCGTCGACGTCGGGCGAGTACCGATCGGGGTCGACGGCATTCGGGTTGACCAGCACGCGGTCTGGCATCGACGCCGCGCGCGACCAGCTCGTCGCGCATCGCGCGGCTGACGACGACGACCAGATCGGCGCGCGTTGACGTTCAGCAGCTCGATCCGCGACGCCGAGCGTCCTCGTATTTCAGCGGCCGGCCCCAGTGACGGCTCATCCAGATTTCCGATCCGTTGTATTCGAGCACGAACGGCACGCCGAGGTGCTGCGCCAGCCGCAGCCCGGCGTAGTTGTTCAGGCTGTAGCGCTGGTAGACGAACGAGACCGGGCGGCCGTCGACCGCGCGCAGCGTCTCGTCGAAGAACACGGCGTTCAGCACGAACGTCGGCAGCTCGCGGAAATTCCAGAAGCGCTCCGGCACCGCCACGTGGTGGACCTCGACCGCTGGCCGCACGGTCGGCACCGGCGCGGTCGTCAGCAGGATGGGCGGCCGCCGCCCTCGGCGAGTTCGTTGAGCACGCCGGCGATGTGGCCGACCGAGCCGCCGGCGCGCACGCCGAAGCTCAGATCGGTCCGCAGATACACCGGCCGCCGCCGACGCGTTCCAGGCCGGCGTCGGCCGCGCGCGGGCCGTCCGCTCGGCCTCGTCGATCTCGCGCTCCACCTGGCCGCAGCAGCGCGCCCTTCCGCCACCGCCTCGCGGACGCAGCTGCCACGACCACCGCAGCAGCAGCGCGAGGGTCACGTCGCGCTCGCTGCCCTTCGGCGTCGACGATGGAGCAGCGGCCGCGAGCCATCAGCCGCAGCGCCCACGCCAGCATCGGCCGGCCCGACGTCGACAGCCGCTCAGTCAGCAGGCAGGCGTTCCGATAGCGCCCGACGTGCGCAGGACGCGTCCGTTCAGCACCCAGCGGCGCACCTCATCGTCGGACATGACGAGCTCGCCCGCGCTGCGGCGGGCAGCGGCAGCCCGCCCCGCACGACGATGAAGGCGGCTGGCGCTCACGCCTGGGAGACGCACGTCACTCGGACGTGCCTGCGCTGGACGTTCCTCGCTCCGGATGGCCGACTGTCGTGCGCCCGCTGCAGGAGATACTCGAGCGACGGCAGCGGCTCGACGACGAAGAACATCTGGTAGGAGAAGAGCCCGCGCGCCATCGCGCATCAGCACCGGTTGACCGCCATGACCGGCGGCCGAGCAGGCCGTCGCCGAACACCAGCGCGAACGGCCCCGGAATGCCGCGCATCTCGCGGACGCGAAAGCCGCCCTGCTCGAACAGCCGGCGGAACGACGCGAACGTGAACAGCCGCGTGTGCGTCAGGTCGAGGATGCCTCGCTTGCCGTAGTTGAACTGGCCGATCAGCAGCATCAGGCGGTTGACGAAGAACCCGATGTTGGCGGTGCTGACGAGCAGGTCGGTGGTCGGCGACAAGCGTCAGCGCCGCGCGCAGCCGTCGACGAACGCTTCCGGCGACGCCAGGTGCTCGATGACGTCGAGGATCAGCACGTAGTCGTAGTCTGCGGAAATCGACCGGCGGCAGGCCGTCGTTGAGATCGTGCCGGACGAACGCGTCGAGCTCGACGCCCGGCGCCGAGCGGAAACCGTCGACGCCGGTGACGCGGCAGCCGCGCCGCGGCGAAGCGTCGCGCCGACGTAGCCGCCGGCGCATCCGAGGTCGAGCACCCGCGCGCCGGCCGGGATCGATGTCGATCGCGGCGCTGTGCGGGCTCAGGAAGTCGAGCTTCGGCCTGATAGTGCGCGTTCTCGCGCGTGCCGGCACGCAGTCGAAGCGGCGATCGTAGAACAGGCCCAGCTGCTGCGACCGGGCCACCAGCACCGCCTTGGTCACGTCCCACGCGTACTTCATGCCGTTGACGCGGCAGATCTCGTCGCCGTAGTAGGTCGGGATCGGCAGCTCCTTGATCCGCAGGCCCGGCGAGCATCAGCTGGATGATGATCTCGGTGTCGAAGTGAAAATCGTTGGTGTTCAGCGCGAACGGAATCTTCTCGAGCGCCGCGACCGCGTAGACGCGATAGCCGGAGTGAAACTCGCTCAGCGACGATGCCGAGCACCCGGTTCTGGAACCGCGTCAGGATTTTGTTGCCGACGAACTTGTAGAGCGGCATGCCGCCGCGCAGCGCCGCCGCCTTCTCGAGCATGCGCGAGCCGAAGACCGCATCGGCCTCGCCGTCGCGCAGCGGCCGCACCAGGTCGGGCAGACATTCCGGCGCGTACTGGCCGTCGCCGTGCACCAGCGCGACGAAATCGAAGCCGTGCTCGATCGCGAAGTGATAGCCGATCTTCTGATTGCCGCCGTAGCCCTGGTTGACCGGGTTGAACAGCACGTGCAGCGGAAACGGCAATCGCGCCGTCCCGCTGCGCGTCCCGGCTCTGCTCGAACGTCCGGTCCTGCGACGAGTCGTCGAGCACCAGCACCTCGACGTCGTACTCCTCCGCCAGGTGGTGCGGCACGCGCGCGAGCACCGCGGCGATGTTCTTCTCGGCGTTGTACGCGACGATCAGGATCAGCAGGCGCGGCCGAGTGAGTCATGCACGTCAGGCACTCCATCCACGAGCGCCACGGCGAATCGATCGACAGTCGGAGCCGATCGCTGACCGTCGCGTCAGAACACGCCGCCTCGATGCCGCCCATGAACAGGACGAACAACGTCACTTCCGGCACGTTGTCGTAGGCCAGGCCGACGTAATAGAACACGCAGGTCAGCACGACGTAGATCGCGTACATGCCGGCGGAGGCAATCGCCAGCGAGCGCTTGTCGCCGCCGCGCAGCGATCATGCGACGAACCCGGCCAGACACAGGAGCCGGTAGGTCAGATTCGGACAGAAAGAGAACGACAGCACGCTGGACTCGCGTGGTGCCGGCACCGACTCCTTCAGTCGGCCGACAGAACGAACGGATGACGAAGCCGCGATCGTTGTGCCAGATCGACAGGAACTCCTTCTTCGCGGCCTGATCGTGCGCCTAGTAGTCTTCGGACTTGAACGGCACGCCGTACTTCTGTCTGGTCAGCTCGAAGACGCTCCTCGTCCTGCAGCGCTCAGGCCGTAGGGGTTCGGGTAATAGCCGAGCCCGACCATGCGCGACGTGCCAGACGGCGCGCGTCGTGAACGTCAAGCGCCCGCGCGCCACGCGACGATCGCACGACCTGCGGAGTCGCGATCACGGCGAACGCGATCAACCGGAACAAGCAGCTTTCGCCGCAGCGCCGGCGACATCGCCGATGAGCCCCAGCAGGAACAGCGACAGCGGCCACCACGATCCGCGGAGCCAGACGCCGAAACCGAGCGCCAGCCCCGCAGCGTCAACCAGCGCGTGGCCTCGGCCGGACGTCGTATAGGCCAGCATGCAGCGCGCCGAGCACGACGAACGTCAGCGGAATGTCCCAGTAGTAGTAGTAGGCGAACGATACGAGCATGCTAGAAGACGCCGTTGCGATGCGTAGAGATAGGCGGCGAGAAGGCCGAGCCAGAGACTCCATTGCGAGAAGACGTAGAACACGAACACAGACCAGCGCGGCATCGGCGACCAGTTGCAGGGCGATGCGCGCGCAGATGGTTGTCGGGCAGCGCCGGAAACGCCAGGCGCGCCGCTTCGACGATGAACGAGTAGCCGATGTCGAGGGTGTAGTAGTTGACCCATTCATGGCTGGCGTTCTGCGGCAGACGCTCGTACGCCGCCGAGAGATCGTTCAGCGCCGAGTAGCGCTGCAGCGCCGCGCGATCGACCTGTCCGATGCGGCCCTCACGGATGCTGGCGGCCATCGCGTGATAGATCGGATAGGTCGAAAGGATCAGCGGATGCGCGGGATTCTGATTGGCCAGCAGGCTCGCGGTCCGCGTGTTCGCCCACTGAATCACGATGGCGGCGATCGCGACGGCAATGGCGGCGCGCCGCGCCCAGATCAGCAGGTCGGCCCGACGAGAGCTACCCGGATCCACCTGACGAATCACGCGGCCGTCGCACCCTTCGGGTGGAACGATCTCGCGGGCATCAGCCGCGACGATCACGCCGCGTTGAATTGCGTGCAGTACCGCCTCGATGCCGCCCATCAACAAGAAGAGCAGCGTCACTTCCGGCACATTGTCGTAGGCGAGGCCGACGAAGTAGAAGACGCACGTCAGCACCACGTAGATCACATACGTGCCAGCGGCGGCAACTCCCAGCAGGCGCTTTTCCCCGCCGCGGAACAGCATCGCGATGAAACCAAGGAGGCACGCCATGCGGTAGGTGCCGTTCGAGACCGCCAGGAACGAGAGGACGCTCGTCTTGGTGCTCCCCGCCACCGAATCCTTCAGCCGTCCGAAGAACGACCGGATCACGAAACCACGGTCCTTCTGCCAGATCGAGACGAACTCCTTCTTCGCCGCCTGATCGTGCGGCCAGTAGTCCTGCGCAGCTGAACTCGACGCCGTACTTGTCCTTGGTCAGCTCGAAGATGACACCGTCATTCACTTCGAGCCCGTAGGGATTCGGATAATAACCAAGCCCGACGAGGGCGACGTGCCACACGGCCCGCGTCGTGAACGTCAACTGTCCCCGGGCGAGGGACGACCGGACCACCTGCGGCGTCGCGACCACGGCGAACGCGATGAGCGGGATCAGCAGCTTGCGGCGCAGCGACGGGCGACGCTACCGCGACCAGCAACAGGAAGAGCGACAGCGGCCACCAGGAGCCGCGCAGCCACACGCCGCCGCCGAGCGCGAGCGCGGCAAGCGTCAGCCAGAGCGTCGCCTCCGCGGGCCGGCGGTACGCGAGGAGCAGCGCCCCAAGCACGACGAAGGTGAGCGGGATGTCCCAGTAGTAGTAGAAGGCAAACGACACCAGGTCGTAGAACGACGCCGTTCGACGCGTAGAGATAGGCGGCGAGCAGGCCGAGCCACAGATTCCACTGCGAGAACACGAAGAACACGAAACACACCAGCGCGGCATCGACGACCATCTGCAGCGCCAGCGCGCGCAGATGGTTGTCGGGCAGCGATGGGAAACGCCAGCCGCGCGGCCTCGACGATGAACGAGTAGCCGACGTCGAGGCTGTAGTAGCTCACCCACTCGTGCGGGCCGCTCCGGCGGCAGCCGTTCGAACGGCGCCGGCGCGGTCGTTCAGCGCGCGATATCGCTGCGACCGCCGCGCAGATCGACCTGGCCGATCCGCCCTTCGCGCAGCCCGTCGCCATCGAGTGGTAGACGGGATAAGTGGCGAGCACGACCGGGTTCGCCGGATTCTGGTTCACCTGGAGAATGGACGCTCGCGTGTTCATCCACTGCAGTGACGATCGCGACGCATCGCCGCGGCGATCGGCCATTCGCCTCAGCCACGCGCAGTGCACGCGCCAGAAGACCGTACCGTCATGACGCGATCCGAAACGCGTATTCGCGCCGGCCGTCGCAGCGCTCCTCGACCGTCGAAGTCGAGGCAGCGGCACGGCAGATCGCACGCCGTACGACGGCGAATACCAAGCCGGCCGGACAGCGTGGGCCGAAGGCCCGGCGGGAACGCGTCATCTGTCAGCGCCGCCGCGCCCGAATCGGATCGTCGACCGAGCCGTTCGGCGGCGATCGCGACCTCGACGCCCGGCGCAAAATGAAAATGCCAGTCGAAGGCGATGGGTGCCCTGACCCGCGCAGCACATCGCCGATCGTCAGCACTCGTCGCTGCCGCGAGAACGTGAACGTCCGCTCGTGCACCACCGGCTGCGGCAGGCGCGTGTAGCCGTGGTGACGGCCGCGATATCTCATGCAGTCGCCGTCTGCTCGATCGACCTCGAGATGCTCCGGGTCGGCCTTCTCGAACATCCGGAACAGCCACTCGGGACGGATCTCGTTCTGCTCCTCGCCGTCGATGCTCAGCGGTGTTGTGGAACGCGTGCTGCGAAACAGATTCCGCGCCTCCGGATCGGAGGTGTAGACGTAGCTGCCGGGATCGACGAGCACCGGCACGCCGTCCACGTGATACTCGAAGCCGAGCAGATCGTTGTGCTTGTGGTTGCCGAATCCGGCGGTGCCGACGATGCCGTTGGTGACGAGCAGGTAGTCGCGGCCGCGCGCGCATCACCGTCAGCCCGGCCTGCGGAAAGTGCCGGAGGCCGTCCGCGGTCGGACGGTTCGCGCCGGCTCGACGGCCGGCAGCGTCGAAGCCCCACCACGCCGTCTCCCACGCGCCCACTCGTCCGCCGAGCGCGATCCATTCGCGGCGGCCGAGGAAACATGCCGCCGCCGGGCCGAACAGATGCCGCGCATCCTGCGGCTGCCAGCGTCCGTAGCCGCTCAGGATATGCAGCCGCCCATCGTCGGCGTCGCCGATCTGCGGCATCAGGCCGTCGGGCCGCTGGACCGCCGCGAGAAAGTCGACCATCGTCGCGCAGACGATCGCGCATGTCGCGGCGGCAGCGGCGCGCCTCGGTAGTCCGCCAGCCGCGCCGCGCCGAGGAACAGCTCGGTCACCAGCCGGTGATACGGCACCGACGACTCGAAGTCGGCGCCGTCGGGCAGCACCTGCACGTCGCATCTCCTGCTCGAGCCAGGCGCGGCACTGGCGATCCCACGCCGTGCCGCGCGGCAGATCGTCGAACACCGCCGCGAGAAAGAACAGGCCGACGACGTTGCTGAGGAAGTGATTGCTGGTCACCTCGTAGGTGTTCTCGAGGTGTCTCTCGATGAAGGCGCCGTGATCGAACAGCGCCTGGTAGGCGCTCGCGCCAGAAGTCCGCCGTCAGCGCGGCGACAGCCGCGCACCAGCTCGAGGCCGATCGCCCAGTTCGCCGCGCGCAGCGCCGACGTCCATCGTGCAGGCCCAGTTCACCGCCGTCGCCGATCGGGTTGGCCTGCCATGAAGTCGCGCAGCTCGCGCGCGATCTCGACGCGCGAACCGATCGTCGCCGGTCAGCCGATACGCCTGGCCGAGCAGCGGCCAGTGCTGGCATCGGGCCAGCTCCCACGGCAGCTTGATGTCGGCGCGGCCCGGCCGCATCTGCTCGAAGTTCCATTCGCCGAGCGGAACACCGCGCGGAAAGCGCAGTCCGGAGACCGGATCGAGGTACCAGTCGATCGGCCGGTAGCCGCCGACGTCTGCCGGCCGGTCGGGATCGTCCGGCGTAAACGGGCCGCTGCCGAGCAGGTCGAACTCGTGACGCAGGACTCGCGACGCGGCCTCGATCGTCGCCTGCACGAGAGCAGGATGGTGCCGGCGCAAGTGCGTCGAGCGTCGGCGTCGCTGACGTTCGACGTAGAGCGCGTCCCGTCGTGAGGCGTCTCGCCGTCCATTCGCTCGGCGGTGATGCCGGCGTCCGCCAGCTCGTCGGCCCATCGCGCGGCGGAGCGCAGCGCGCCGGCGGCGGCGCAGGGGTCGCGCGCGTCGACGCGCGACAGCAGCCGGCGCGGCTCGTCGAAGCATCAGAACGGCGCGGCTTTCGCGCCTTGATGATCAGGTTCCAGCCCGCCATGCCGCTCCACCAGCGGCAGCAGCAGCCGCAGACGCCGCGGCACCAGCTCCGGCGAAATCTGGCGCTGCACGATCTCGATGTCGGTGAAGTCGCCGAACAGCGCCCGCAGCCGCGGCTTGGTGTAGACCTTCACCAGCGGCCGCGCGTCGTTGCCGGTGCGCTCGACGCTGCGCGACATGATGTCGGCCATCGAGCGGCTCGCGCAGGTCGCCGCTCTTCATGCCGTAGTACCAGACCAGGTTCCGCCAGTACTGCAGCGAGTTCTCCGCGTACATCATCACGATCGCCCGGCCGCCGGGCTTGAGCACGCGGAGGATCTCGGCGACGACGCGCGTGGTGTTCGGCGTGTGGTGCAGCACGCCGTTCGAGTAGACGAGATCGAAGGTGTTGTCGTCGAACGGCAGCGTCTCGGCGTCGTGGTGCACGAACCGGCCGGTCAGGCCGCGCAGCCGGAAGTTCTCCTGCGCGAGCTGCAGGTGCCCGCCCGACAGATCGACGTCGGTGACGATGCGCGCCGTTGCGCGCGAACTGCGCCAGATCGGTGCCCATGCCGCCGCCGACCTCGAGCACCTGCTCGCCGGCGTGCTCGGCGAACTCCATCACCTCGCGGCATCCACGGCGCGTAGTCGCCGTAGCGATACCGCTCGACTTCCTGGAACCACTCGAGCGTGTGCGGCTGCGCCGCTGCGCGCGGTCTCGGAGCCGACCGGGTTGTTGTTCCACTGGTTCTGGACCTGTCCTTTGTAGGCGTCGCCGGTCTCGACCTCCGGCGCGCCGCTGTCGCGCGGCAGCCCGGCCGCGAACGTCCACAGTCGCGTCGACGTGCCGGTGCCACGAATAGTGATCCGCGACCGCCTGGCGCGCGTTGCGGCCGAGCGCGCCGGCGACCTCCGGACGGCGCGCCAGCCCGACCACGGCCGCGACGAACTCGTCGACGTCGCCCGGCGTGCACAGCACCGACCGCTGGTTGGTCGACCGCGACGTCCGGCCGCGCGCAGATCGGCCGGCCGCAGCGCCGGCGACAGCACCTCGCCGATCTGCTCGAGATCGCTGGCGACGATCCCGCCGCCCATCGCCATGTATTCGAACATCTTGGTCGGCGATCCGAAGAACTTGCTGTCCACCATGTGGCTGTTGTGCGGCGACACGTAGATGTCGCACGCCTTCAGCAGCCGCGCGCCTTCGGCCTGCGGCACGCGGCCGACCCGGCGCACCCGATCGTCGAGACTGATGACGCTCGACCTCGGCGTCGAGCTGCGGCTTGTGCGTGCCGTCGCCGATCAGCAGGAACTTCACGGCCGGCATCTCGGCGCAGATGCGCGGGATCGCCGCCGCCAGCACGTCGATGCCGTGCCAGCCGCCGAAGGTGCCGGTGAAGCCCGACGACGCAATCGTCGTCGGCGAAGCCGAGCTCGCGGCGCAGCCGCCGCTTCTCGTCCGCCGGCGCGGGCGCGTAGCTATCGAGATCGGCGCCGTTGGGATTGACCAGGATCTTGCGCGCGTCGACGCCGCGCGACACGAGATCGGCCTTCACCGGCTCCGAGATGACCGAGATCGCCGTCGCCT
Source organism: uncultured Acidobacteriota bacterium (assembly GCA_963794705.1). Lineage (GTDB taxonomy): Bacteria > Acidobacteriota > Vicinamibacteria > Vicinamibacterales > CAVVIG01 > CAVQFC01. Next base: position 6,545 of record CAWCFI010000011.1, on the reverse strand, counting down.
GCCGAAACGCGACCTCCTCCGCCTTCAGGTAGACGTCCGCGTAGATACGGCGCCGTGTTGTTGAAGCTGCGCTGCATCGAGATCTCGGAGCCGTTGTATTCGACGATGTAGGGAATCTGCAGCTCGCGGCTGAGCAGCGCCGCCGACCCAGTTGCCCAGGCACAGCCGCTCGTAGATGTACGCCGGCCGCAGCACCTGGCACGCGGTCTTGACGATCGGGTAGTAGTGGTCGGACGCGGTCACCATCGCCGTCTTCGTTGACGAATGGTCGGCGGCGGATCCATCACCACCTGCGGCACGCCGAGGTCGTCGAGCAGCGCGTAACGCTGCGGCAGCAGGCAGGCGAACGGTCCGGTGACGGCCGCCAGCTCCTTCGCGACGTAGCAGGTGTGGCCGTAGCTGCCGCCGGACGTGATGCTGCGCCCAGAAATCGGTCCGCAGATACACGCCGGCGCCGAGCTTCGACGCCTGGCGTCGGCGACGCCGGCCAGGTCGCGAAACGGCACCGGCCGCGCGTCGAGGCTCCAGCGTTCGAGCTGCGCCAGCAGGTCGCCGCGGCGAACCGGAAACCTGCGCGTCGATAGATCCAGCGAAGTCCCGGCCGGAGACGCTGCCAGCTCTCCATCGCGCGATGCACCGGGCGGCCCGAGACGCTCCATCGCGATGACCACGCGGCGATGCCGACTGCAGGCTCTGCCAGCCGCTCGCGATCGACGCACTCGACCGCCTGCTCGGCGGGCCAGTACAGCCACGCCGGGAGGCCCCGTTGCAGCGCGACCTGCGACGATCCGCAGCCGCGCCCGATCGAGCACGCCGCTCGTCAGGCCGATCACGACGCCCTCGATGCCGTCGCGCCGGGTCGACCGCCTCGAGCGGATTCGACGTCGGTCCACTGGTCGCCGATGCCGAGGACGACGTGGTGGCGCTCGGTGGTGGCCGACGAGCGCGTCGGTCGTCAGGATCGAAGCCGCCGTCGAGCGGCGGGCCGATGTAGAGATACTCACTCATCGATGGGACTACGCTCGGCCTCAGCGGATGTCCGTAGATCAGATCCTCGACCTGCAGCGCGACCGCTGACGTCTCGACGATCTCGTCGAACGGAATCGGCGACGCGCCGCCGGCGGCGATCGCGTCGCCGAACCGGCTCAGCTCCTCGAAGTGGCCCTTGTCCGGCTCGCCGCTCTGCCACAGCACCGACGCCGTCGCTCGCCCTGGTCAGCTTCTTGAAGTCGTCGACGATGAACGCCTCGCCGTCGCAGAAGACCGTGATGTGCTCCTTGCCGAGGCCCGTCTTCGGGCCGAGCGCGGTGTAGACCAGACTCGCGACCGCTGCCGTCCTCGTAGGCGATGGTCGCGGTGAAGTTGTCGTTGCGCGCGTACGGCAGCGTCGCGCGGATCGATCGCCGCGGCATCGACCGAGCGCGCCGGCGCGCCGGTCAGGAACCGGAACACGTCGTACATGTGGCACGCCTCGCCGATATTGCGGCCGCCGCCCTGGGCGCCGTGCACCCAGTGGTCGAGCGGAATGTAGCCGGCGTTGAGCCGGTACTGGATCATCAGCGGCGATCGGCGGCCGGCCAGCCGCTCCTTCAACGCCTGCAGCGCCGGTGAGAAGCGGCGGTTGAAGCCGACCATCAGCAGCGGCGCGCTCGGCCAGCGCCGAGTAGGCGCTCGACCACCTGCTCGAGCTCCTCCCACGATCATCGCCAGCGGCTTCTCGACGAACACGTGCTTGCCGGCCGCGAGCGAACGGACCACCTGATCGGCATGCTCGTGATGCCGCGTCGCGATCACCACGAGGTGAAATCCGGGATCGCTCAGCACGGCGTCGAGATCGCTGGTCAGCATCTCGACCTGGTTGTCGCGCGCGAAGTTGCTGCCCTGCGTGCCGGTGCGGCTGACGACGCCGCGCAGGAAGTAGCGATCCGCGCCGCTTCCGCATCTGCGGCACGAGCATGCCGTGCCGAACGCGCCGGCGCCGACCAGCGCGTAGTTGATGCGCTCGACCGGGCGCCTGGCGATGGCCGCGCAGCGTGACCCGCGCCGGCTCGGCGTCGTGCCTCGGCTCGTCGTCGGGATAGTGAATCAGCACGCCGAGCGGCAGCGCGCCGTCGGCCTTCGCCAGCTCGTCGTAGGCGGCCGGCGCCTCGTCGATCGGGACGACGCGGTCGATCAGCGCCTCGAAGTTCATCTGTGCCCGCCGCGACGAGCTCGAGGTACGCCTGCATGTTGCGGTTGAGCGTCCAGCGCACGTAGGCGTACGGATAGTCGTGCCCGTCGGCTTCGTAGCGGCGCGTCGTAGCGGCCCGGCCCGTACGACGTGCTCATCAGCAGATCGATCTCCTTGCGATAGAACACCGCGCGATCGACGTTCAGGCCGACGTCGCCGACGATGACGACGGTGCCCTTCGCGCGGGTCACCTCCATCGCCAGGTTGACGACGGCGTGCGACTTGGTCGCCGCGGTCATCAGCGTGCGATCGGCGCCGTAGCCCGCCGGTCAGATCGCGCACCAGCGCCTTGAAGGTGTCGGCGTCGCGCGCGCCGGCGTCGAGGCCGAGCGCCGGCGCGCGCTTCACCCGCGCCGGATCGAGATCGAGGCCGATCGACGCGACAGCCGGCGGCCTTCAGCAGCTGCACGGTGATCTGGCCGATCAGGCCGAGGCCGAGCACGCGACGCGCTCGCCGAGCTGCGGCGCGGCGCGGCGGACGCCCTGCAGCGCGATCGCGCCGACCGTGGCCGACGCCGCGTGCTTGACCTCGCAGCCCGCCGGCACGCGGCACACCAGATTGCGCGGCACGCTGACGTAGTCCGCGTGGTTCGCCTGGCCGGCGCCGGCGCGGCGACCAGATCGCCGGCAGCGAGATCGTCGACGCCCTCGCCGACCGCGACGACTTCGCCGGCCACCGAGTAGCCGATCGCCCCAGCCCTGCGCGTTCAGATCGGACGACGACCGGCGGCGCCAGCGCCGGCGACACCCACGCGTCGACGGCCGCCGACTGGCGCGCGTGCGAGAGCCGCCGCTCCGCCGATCTGCGACAGCCGCCGGGCCGCCTTGCGCGGATCGCGCAGGCTGGCGCGGAAGTAGTGCTTGAGCAGCCGCGCGCGATCGAGCCCGCGCTCGACCGCCGGCGTGTCCGGCGCCGACGACGCTGGCCGGCCGCAGCGGCGCCACCTCGGTGCCGACGCTGACCAGCGAGTAGTGGACGCGGATCAGGACGCGTGCCGGGCTGGACGACCGGCCGCGGCATGCGGGCGACGACCACGCCGCTCATGTTCATCAGTAGCTGACGCATGAATCTCAGCGTTGAGTTTGCGATCAGCGGACCCGCTGCGTATCGCGTAGGCGCTAGACCGCGAGCGCATCCTGCGGCAGCGCGGCCGCGACACGCGCAGCGCCGCCGGCGCGCAGCGCGACCGAGACCGATCCGGAATGTCGCGACCGACGGCAGCTCGGCGCGTGACCGCCAGCGTGACGACCTTCGACCGCGCGAACGCCGTAGCTCGGCGAGACCCAGCCGTCTTCGATCGCCACCGTCGAACTCCGGCGCCGGCGTCGACCACCTGCAGCCACGCCTCGCGGCCGGCCGCTCGTCAGGCGGACGGTCGCCTCGATCCACGCTCGGCCACGAGCGCCGGATCCAGATGAAAGCGCCACACCAGCTCGTGCGGAGCCGCGGCCATCGATCGAGTCGCGGATCGAGCACGTCGGGGCCGTCCTTGACGAGCAGCACCTCCCGAGTGACGCGCACCGGCGGATCGAGCCGCGCGTAGCCGTTGTGCCCGCCGCGGAAGTAGTCGGCGCGATCGCCCACCGCCACGCCACACCGTGCGGCCGCGCATCGTCGCGCAGCTGCCACAGATGATCGGGAGAGATCAGCCGGTTCAGCTCCTCGCCGTCGACCTGCACCACGTTGTGGAACGCCGTGCTGCGGAACCGGTTCCGCCACTCGCGCGACGCGGTGTAGAGGTAGGCGCCGCAGTCGGTGACGAGGTTCATGCCGTCGAGCCAGAGCTCGAGGCTGGTGATGTCGCTGTGGCCGTGGCCGCCGCGGCCGTGCATGCCGACCTCGCCGCAGTCGACGAAGACGTGCGCGCGATCGGTCCGCAGGACGTAGAAGCCGCCGGCGTCGAAACGCCTTCGACTCGACCGGCGTCGTCGGCGGCCGCGAGCGCGTCGAACGCGCTCGGCCGCCTCCGGCCCGAGCAGCCAGAACGCCTCGTCCCAGAACGCGCCGCGCGGCGCGCTTGAAGTCGCCGCGCTCGAACAGCACCGCGCCGGTCGACAGCAGATAGCGGTGATCGTTGATGCCCTGCACGCCCAGCTTCTGCACCCGGCCATCGTCGGCGTCGCCGACCAGCGGCACGGTGCCGTCGGGCTTGGTGTAGGCCTCGACGAACTCGAGCATCCGCTCGAGCCGCGCCGACCCATGCCGCGCGACAGCGGCTCGCCATGCGCTCGAGCAGCAGGTGCGAGGTGAGGAACGCTTCGAGCACGAGCCGGTGATAGGCCGTCGACTTCTCGAAGTCGACGCCGTCCTCGCTCGTCTGATTGAAGATTTCGGCGTCGACGATGTCTCGTGCCGATCTGCCAGCCAGCGCGCGCCCGTGCGCGGTGCCGCGGAAGAACGTGCCCAGAAACACCAGGCCGACGCCGTCGCACAGATAGTGATTGCCGTTGACGTCGCCGCGCTCGAGATGGCTGGCGATGAACTCGCCGTGCATGAACAGCGCGCGGAGGAACGCGCCGCGGAACGTCGCGCGAGCGGCAGGCCGGCGGCATCGCCGATGAAGTAGAAGCCCCAGATCCAGCTGACCGCGCGCAGCGCCACGTCCATCGCGCAGGCCCAGTTCACGCCGTAGCCCCACGGATTGCGCGCGATCCAGTCGGACGACCTCGTCCACGAACTCGCTGCGCGTAGCGCTCGTCGCCGGTCAGCCAGTAGGCCTGACCGAGCGTCGTGAAGTGCTGGCAGCGGCTCAGCTCCCACGGCACCTTGACGTCGGTCGGCCGATCGAGCTCGATGTACTCGATGCGCGGCGAGTACTCCAGCGGCCATTCCCGGCCGGTCTTGAAGTCGGTGTGCCACGGCAGCTCGCGGCCGAGCGCGACGCAGCCCGAGCCGAGCAGATCGAACTCGTGCCGGAGCACGCGATCGGCCGCGGCGACGATCGCGGCCGGCGCGTCGGGATAGCGCGCGCGGAAGCGCGCGCGTCCAGCGTCTCGCGCTCCGCGGGCGACACGAAAAACGGCGCGCCGCAGCTGCGCCTCCCAGAGCGCGTCGATCGACGCGCGCGCCGGCGGCCTTCAGCAGCGCCCGCTCGGTCAGCAGGTGCGGATACACGCGCGCCCACGGCCGCTGCAAGCTGCGCCGCGCCCATCTCGACCGCAGGCGCGACGCGAGCTGGCGCGGCGTCTTCCGCGACGCGCGCCGCAGCGCGTCTCGAGCGAACTCGCGTCATGCGAACAGAAACCCGGTCAGCACGGCGGCGATGCGCTCGGCGGCGTGGCCGTCCCACAGCTCGGGGATCGCTCGGGCGACCGGTCGACGCGCAGCGCCTCGTCGATACCCGCGAACGATGTCCGCGGTCTGCGTGCCGACGACGCGGTTGGTGCCGTCGGTGACCGTGACCGGCCGCTCGGTGTTCTCGCGCAGCGTCAGGCACGGAATGCCGAGCGCGGTCGACTCCTCCTGCAGGCCGCCGGAGTCGGTGAGGATCAGGCTGCGCGTGCGACGTCAGCGCCAGGAAGTCGATGTAGCCGAGCGGCTCGGTCGAGCGATCGACGCCGTCGAGATCGCCCTCGAGACCGAACTCGCGCAGCCGCTCGCGCGTGCGCGGGTGCACCGGAAACACGACCGGCATCTCGCGCGGCGACCTGCCGCACGGCCTCGCAGGATGCCGCGGAAGCGTCTCGCGATCGTCCACGTTCGACGGCCGATGCAGCGTCAGCACCGCGTAGGCGCGTCGCCGACCGGCGATGCGATCGCGGATCGCGATCGAGCGTCGCCAGCGGCAGGTGACGGCGCAGCGTGTCGATCATCACGTTGCCGACGAGGTGGATCCGCTCGGCCGGCGTCCCTTCGGCGCAGCAGGTTCTCGTCGGCGTCGCGCGACGGCGTCAGCAGCAGGTCGGCGAGCCGATCGGTGACGATGCGGTTGATCTCCTCCGGCATCGTGCGGTCGCGGCTGCGCAGGCCGGCCTCGACGTGCGCGATCGGAATCACCAGCTTCGCCGCCACCAGCGACGCCGCCATCGTCGAGTTCACGTCGCCGACGACGACGACGAGATCGGGACGCTCGGCGAGGCAGACCTCTTCGAACGCCGATCATCACCTTCGCGGTCTGCACGGCGTGGCTGGCCGAGCCGACGCCGAGATCGCGGTCCGGCGTCGGCAGCTGCGAGCTCCGTGAGGAAGCCGCCGGCCATCGCCTCGTCGTAGTGCTGGCCGGTGTTGACCAGCACCTGGCGGATGCCGCGACTCGCCGCGCAGCGCCTCCATCACCGGCGCGATCTTCATGTAGTTCGGCCGCGCGCCGACGAC
>CAWCFI010000010.1:0-1118875 GCA_963794705.1 uncultured Acidobacteriota bacterium | reverse complement strand
GGAACGTCGGTCCGGTTTCGGCCCAGCCCGCGTCATTGCCAGTCCTTGGCGTTTCCGCAGGTCAGACGCCCTTTCCGGTCAGAGTCGGTTCCGGCCGCGTGTTGGCCGTTCCCGCCCCGTGTCACTCCTCCCGTTGACTCCTCGTTGACTCCGAGGCTCACGGACGACCGAGGCTGAGCCCCCAGAGCCGCAGCCCGTTGAACGGCTCGACCGCTGACATCAAGAGAGGCTCACGCTCCTGCAGCCCCAGCGGGTCCATCGCCTGCAGGCGAGAGACGTCTACCAGGCAGGAGGGCCACGGTAGCCACCTCACAGCCCAAGTAAAGCAACGAACTCATCGAATGTGGCTGCCATCGGGTGCCACGTTCCGATCAGCTCGTACGGGGCCTCGTCGCCCTTGGTAGTCAGGACGAGGCGCCAGACCTCCGGGACCCGCGAAGGCATGTCGTAGCGCAAGGCGATGGGCGAATCGCTTCCCAAGCCAAAGTCGCCGATGAGAAGCAGGCTGTCCGGCTCAACCTCCGGGCCAGCCACTGTGCTGAGGAAGGTGCTTCCGCTAGCGATGTCCTTCTGGACCGTTTCCTGCCATGTCTTGAAGGGGGGTGCGAAAAGGAAGAGGTCGGCCTGTTCGGGCGCCATAGGAGTGTCAGTTCGTCGACGCGGACACGTGCCGCCACCGGCGCGGCCCACGTTTGAATCACCAGCGAGCCGGGATTCGACAGGTCGGCGACCGGCAGCAACACCTCGGACGGGCCATCGCCCGGCGAAAGCGCCCGCCGCATGATGAAGTCGCGAGCCGTTGGCCGCGAGCAGTCCGACCCCAACCGAGCCATCATCTACCTGCAGCCGGATCCGAAGCCAGGCATCGGCGCCACGAGGCGGATCGTTCGCAGGCCGCCACCCCCACGCCGAGGCGAACGACCAGGACTGGGCGTCTGTGGCGACGGCAGCCGGCAGGCGGGGAATTCCTTCGACCACGACGGAGCTTTCGATGCGCGAACGTCCGACGTCCGGTCACGGCGGGAAACTCGAACGGCCCCGGTCTTGCCGTTCAGCGAGAAGAACGCCCAGTGACCCTGTGTGGAAAAGAATTCATCGCCCAGGCGTGGCGCGCATCGCCGCGGCATGAGTGGCCTCGCCGCCGAACAGTCGGTTGAACTCGTGATCCGCCGATCCGAGCTCGAGATCGTTGCGTGCCGAAAATCGGCGATGGCGATGATTTGATCCTGAATCGAGTGCATCCAGCCGACGTTCATGCTGGCGCCAAGGCAACCGGTCCGCTCCTGCCACTCCGAGCCTTTCCACAGCGGCTGTCCATTGTACGAACGATCGACGTGGGCATAACGGTTGTCCGCGATATCGTGCATCAGCACGAGGTGCTCGCGGCCGATCAGGCGCGGCAGAATCTCCCCGAGCACCACCTCGGCGATCTCGAAGCCGTGCGCATCCCACAGCAGCAGCGCTCGCCGATGATCGCCGAGAATCTTGGCGTAGTCGGCGCCGAGATGTCGGTCATTCTGTGCGTCGAGCGGATCGAACCAACCCGGGGCAACGACCTTGCCAGCCGCGGCGCGGTCAGCGTCGTCCAGTCTCCGCTGTGGCAGAGGCTGACGACTTTGGTCCCGCCAAGACATGGCCGGCCGCCTGACAGAAGAGCGCGGTCGAGTTGCCCCGGCCGCGGCCGAGCTGAAGATGAGATCCGGCTGGAACCCGAGCGCGACGCTGTACCACTGCGCCCACTGCGCGGGCGAGAGATCGTTGGTCCAGTCCGACCGCCGCGATGAGCTGCTCGCAGAATTCCGGCGTCTGCTGCGACGCGGTGACGCTGTTCATAGTACCAGCGGGCGACGTCGATACGGCAGCGGCTGATCCTTCGTGACGTCGCGGCCCGGCCTCGCGGCGAAAGGCCTTGCTACGCTCATGCGCGGTTCACCATACCAGAGACAACTCGTCGATCTGCACGCGCGCCGACCCCGGCGCGCTCCCACGTGTGAATCACCAGGCGGCCGCGCTGCCGAGATCGGGCACCGGCAGCACCACACTCGCCGGACCCGGCCGAGACGACGACCTGCGACTGGACGAATGCGCTGCCGTCGGCAGTCAACAGGCTGACGCCGATCGGCGCCTCCGTCGACGCGAAGCCGGCACCGGATCCACGCACGGAGCTCGGGCGGCGGCGGTCGCGACGGGACGCCACGCGACGTCGCCGCATAGGCCCACGGCGCCGCGTCGGTCACCATCGTGGCCGGCAGGCGCGGCAGCCTCTCGGTCACGATCTCGCAGCGGTTGCTCGCCGCCCGCCAGCCGCTCAGCCGGGAAAATGAAACGGGCCCGGTCTTGCCGGTCAACGACAGGAACGCCCAGTGGCCATGAGCGAGAAGAACTCGCTCGCCCAGCCGCGCCGCATCTCCTCGGCATGCGCCGGGATGGGCGGCGAAGAAGCGCGCGTATTCGTGATCCGCCGATCCAATCTCCAGGTCGTTGCGCGCCGAGAAATCGGCGAGCGCGATCACCTGATCCTGCATCGAATTCATCCAGCCGATGTTGACGCGGCTGTCCAACGCACCGGTCCGCTGCTGCCAGGCCGATGCCCTTCCACAACGGTTGCCCGCCATAAGACCGCGATACGCCGGCGTAACGGTTGTCGCTGATGTCGTGCATCAGCACCAGTGCGCGCGATCGACCAGCCGCGGCAGAATCTCGCCGAGCACGAGCTCGGCAATCTCGAAGCCGTGCGCATCCCACAGCACCAGCACCCGCTGATGACGCCGATGATCTCGGCGTAGTCGACGGCGAGGATGTCGACCCGTCGTGCGTCGATGTTCGAGAACCAGCGATCGACGAGCGCGCGCGATCCGCGGCGCCACCACGGCGCCCATTCGCCGCTCTGACACAGGCTGACGACCTTCGTCCCACGCCCAAGCCGCCTCGCGTCGCCTGGCCAAACACGCGCGGTCGAGTTGCCGTAACCGCGCCCGAGTTCGATGATCAGATCGGGCTCGAACGCCAGCGCCACGCTGTACCACTGCGCCCACTGCGCCGGCCCGAGATCGCCGAGTGCAGTCGACTGCGGCGATCAGTTGTCGCAGCAGGCCGGCGTCCTCCGCGATGCGGAACCGCTGATTGTAATAGGCCTCCGCGATGTCGAACGACGCCGGTCGATCGCTGGCCGCGGCGCGGCCCGGCGTCTGGGCGAATGGCTTGAGTTCGCTGCTCACGATGCAATCAGGCTGAGGAGCGCCGGGGCGATTGTCCCCGCCACTCGCGCGATTCCCGCCGAGGAAAAATTCCATCCGTCCAAGCGCAGCTCCGGATCGCGGGCCAGCGCGGGATCGTCGGAAAAGTTGACGAGACGAGCCACGGCGCCGATCCGGCGCGGGCGTCAAGGCGCGCCCTGAGCGCGCGCAAGTTGTTCGCCTGCTCGGCGGTGTCGGCCGGGCTGGTCACGACGACTACGCCGCGCGCTCGAACCTTCGCCGCCTCGATCGCGGCCATCATCGCGTCGACATATGACACGGGCGGGCGCGCCGGGCGGTTCCGGAGGACCCAGTCGGACAACCGCTGATCGGCCGCCGCGAGCGTCCACCCAGCAGCCTCGAGCGTGGCACCCGCCGCGCGGTGCACGAGCGATGGGCGTGGTCCCTGTCGACCCGTCGGCGCGTAGGCGAGTCGCACGTCACCCACCCGCAACGCCATGCCCTTCTCGCGCAAACGAGCGACAGTGCCGGGGCGTAGCCCGTCAGCGCATACACGCCGGAGGTCCCATCGGTTCCCCACGTCGGCGAGCCGCCGGACACCCCCAGGTCGTCGTAGAGGCAGATGTAGTCCGGCTGGATATACGAAAAGTGCTCGATGATCTCGGGTACGCCTCCGGCAGCGCGCCCAGGCGTCCAAGGTTGATAGCGACCACCGGGCGAACCTCGGCTCCGGGGCGGTCGGTGGTCAGCTTGACCGCACGAGAAACCTCCGTCACGAGCGCGGACGCCGGCACACCCCACCCGAACGCGCGCGTGCCGCCGACGATGGCGATCCGGATCTCGTGAGGCTTGCGCTGCTGCGCGACGCTGCCGCGATAGCCCCACTCATTGACGCCGCCCAGCGGGGCGACGCGGCCGTGCTCGCGCAGGTCGAGCGACAGCGTCAGGACTCCGGCGAGGGCCACCGTCTCCACCGCGAGGATGATCATCGTGCGTGTCATCTGCGGAGCACTTCGAAGAAGGGCGCGCGATCGATTTCTTCGACCGTCTGGACCACGGCAAGATCGCCGCGCGCGACGAGCGCGTCCACCAACCGGTTCCCGAGGTTGGCGAAGACAAGGCTGCCGCGCGGCATCGCGGCCACGTCGGTGCCGGTGAATGCAGCCGTTCGCTCCAGCAGTTCTTCGCGGCCATGTTTCGTGAGATAGAACTTCCAGTAGGCGTCGATGTACTGGTCGCGGCCGTCCACCTGCCCGGCCGACGACTGCAGCGTCGTGAAATAGATGCGCGGCACACGCTCGCGTTCGTCGATCGCAATCATCGTTTCGAGCCCGCCCCGGATGTTGCCGCCGAGCCAGTAACCGGAGCGGGCGCGATAGTCGGAAAAATAGTCGCGCCAGAACACTCCGAACTGCAGCGGCGCGAGCAGCAGCAGACACCAGGCCACCGGCCACCACCCGCCGGTGCGATCGACCACCGTTCCGACCGCCCAGATCAGGGCCGACAGGACCACTAGCGGCACCGTCGATGACGTGAGGCGGCCTTGTGTCAGCAGGGTCCACGCGCCGTACACCACGCCAACGCCGAGGCTTGCGGCGGCTACGGGCTGGTAGATCGGCCGCCAGGGCACCAGTGTCTTTGCGGTCCAGACGCGCGCGACGCCGGCCGTCGCCAGCAGGATGCCGAACGGCAGCACCACGAGCGCACGAAAGATGGCGTGCTCCTCCGCGATGATCAGCGCCGCCAGCGGCGCCGTAAAAAAGCCGATCAGCAACACCATGTTGATCGACGAGCGGCGCTGCCTCCAGGCGTCGGCGATGCCGAGGAGCAGGAACACCCCCACCGGCAGCAGGAAAACGCCGACCCGGTTGGTCGAGAACATCAGTTTCGTGCCGCTGCCGAAAAACAGAAACGACGGATTGTAGAAGTTCCAGAAGTCAGACAATCGGGCGCTGACGCTCTCGTAGCTGATGAATGAGCGAAACCCCTGGACCGCATCCATGTTCTTCGGATCGTACAGGCCGTACTTTTCGACGGTCGCACCGTAGGCGCTGGGATGGCGCGCCAGCCACACCGCGAACGGAACAAGCCACGGCACAAATCCGGCGAGCGTGAGCACGATGGATCGGCGGGGCGCCTTCTGGCGGGCCAGCATCAGACACGTCAGCGCCAAGTAGACCGGCATCAACACGATCGACGCGATGTAGCTGTAGAAACCGATGCCCAGCGCGGCCGCGCCGGCCACGAGCAGCCAGGTCTGGCGCCGTTCGGTGTACAGCACCAGGCACAGAAGCCAGGCGAGGACGAACGGGACGGGATACAAGTAGTCCATTCCGTAGCGGCTGTGGATGAAATGCCCTGGCGACAACGCGAGCGTGGCCGCGGCAACGGTCCCGAACCACAGCCCGCCGAAAAGCGCGCGAGCGACGAAGAAGATCAACACAACGTCGAGCATGCCCAGACACACGGTGGGCACGCGCACGGACCATTCCGTCAGCGGCAGAATCCTCAGTGCCAGCGCGGTCAGGTAGATGATCGCGGGCTGATACCACGAATGCTCGGCCGTCTGCGAATAGAGCGGTAGCCGCTCGCCGCGCAGATCGCGCCCGGTCGTCGCCACCTGGTGTGCGTCGAGACCGATCAGCACTTCGTCGATCTCGACATACGGTGGCGCGAAGGCGAGCCGATGTCGCGTACCCGAGCGCGACCGCGGCCAGCAGCACCACCAGCACCACGACGGTTGATCACGCGGTCTCACCGACGAGGGCGCCGGCGTCGAGTCGATATCGCGTGCCGCACGCGGAGCACGCTACGGCGTCGGGCGCCTTCGCGCCGGTCGCGAGCTTGACGCCGCATTGGCACATCCAGCCGGCGATGCGCGCGGGGTTGCCGAGCACCAGCGCGTAGTCGGGCACGTCTCTGGTGACGACGGCACCCGCACCGATGAACGCGTATCGCCCGACGATGTGGCCGCAGACGATGGTCGAATTTGCGCCAAGGCTCGCGCCGCGCCGGACGAGCGTGCGTCGGTACTCGTCCTTCCGCGATACGTGGCTCCGTGGATTCACCACGTTGGTGAACACCATCGACGGTCCGCAGAACACGTCGTCTTCGAGCTCGACGCCGGTGTACACCGACACGTTGTTCTGAATCTTCACGTTGTCGCCGACGACGACGCCTGGCGAAATCACCACGTTCTGGCCGATGTTGCAGCCCCGGCCGATTCGCGCGCCAGACATCACGTGCGTGAAGTGCCAGATCTTCGTGCCCGCGCCGATGACGCACCCGTCATCGACGTAGCAGGACTCATGTGCGAAGTAGTCAGCCATGGCGTTTTTAGCGCGAGGCGCCCGCGACCATCGGATGCAGGTTCGGCGACCCCGCATCCACTGGCGTCTGGCGAATACGGTACGAGAGCTCGATCGCTGGCCGGCTGTCGTCGATCCCGAACCCGCGGCCGGCCAGCGTCTCCTCATAGACCCGGGTGTGCAGGTCGGCGAAGCCCTCGCTGAACTCGACGGCTTCGCCGTCCAGCGTGATCGACCGGAACGTGGTCTTGCTGCCCGGTTCGGGTGCGAATGGCAGATCGGCGACATCCGCCGAGAGGAACCAGCGCACGCGCGCCCGCGTCAGCTCGAGGAACCCGGCCATGCGCCGCCGCTCACGAACGTGCACCTCGCACGCTTGCACCGGCCCGAAGAGCCACAGCAGAAGGTCGAAGAGGTGGATGCCGATGTTGGTCACCAACCCACCGGAACGTTCCTCCGAGCCCTTCCACGAGGTGTCGTACCACGGACCGCGCGCGGTCACGTACGTGAGCGCGACGTCGTACGGCCGCCGTGCCGCATCACGTGCGATGCGGTCGCGCAGCTCGATCAGCCGCGGATGAAGACGCAGCTGGAGGACGGTGTTGACCCTCCCCCCGGTTTCGCGCTCGAGGTCCTGCAGCGCATCGAGGTTCCACGGATTGATCACGAGCGGCTTTTCGCAGATCGCATGCGCGCCAGCGCGCAGCGCGAGGCGGATGTGGGCATCGTGGAGATAGTTGGGCGAGCAGATGCTCACGTAGTGCACCCGATCGGCCTCGGCCCCGCGGCGCAGCTTCTCGAGATGCCGATCGAACCGTTCGATCTCGGTGAAGAACCGGACATCGAACGAGTACCGATCGAGTGTCCCTACTGCGTCGTGCGGATCGACGGCGGCGACCAGGCGGTTGCCGGTCTCGCTGATCGCCTTCAGGTGCCGAGGCGCGACGTAGCCGGCGGCGCCGGTCAACGCGAAGTTTTTCACACTCACCGCGACTCCTTGGCAGCCGCCCGCAGCACCGCCGCCAGCTTCGGCCCATTCACCTCGAGCGAGTAACGCTCTTCGATTGTCCGACGGCCTGCCTCCGCAAAACGGCGCCTGAGCTCGGCATCGTCGAGCAGCCGATCGAGCTTGGCGATCCACTCATCAGTGTTCGACGCGAGAAAGCCGTTGACCCCGTCCTGAATGATCTCGCGATTCACGCCAACGGCCGCTGAGACCACGGGCACGCCGCACGCCATGAACTGAATGGCCTTGAAGCCACACTTGCCTTTCGACCAGTCGTCGTCCGGTAGCGGGTACACCCCAACGTCACAGGTGTTGAACAACTCGACTTCCCGTTCGAGCATCCACGGCGCATTGTCGACCCGCACGCCGGGAATTGTCAGCGGATCGGCCGCGCCGCTGACGCGCAACACGAACCGGCGGCGTTCGGCCAGCTTCTGGAACACCGGCATCAACAGCTTGAGGTACGACCCGGTCGTCGGGCTGCCGATCCATCCAATCACCGGCACGGGATTCGGCGACGCTTCGGGTGGCCGCGGCACGAAGCGCGCGAGATCGACACTGGTCGGAATGATGGTCACGGCGTCGTTGTACTGCTTCGCATACGCCGCGAGGTAGTCGTTGCCGACAATGACCCGATCGGAGCGGCGGACGATGGTGCGGACCTTGGACGGCTGCTTCAGCGTGGCGATGAGGCGGTTCGCGTCGCTCACGCTCGGCAGGAAGATCGCATCGTCGAAGTCGAACACCACCGGCGGGCGGTCGCGGCCTGCGAGCCACTGCTCGATGATCGGCGGCCCCAACGGGAAGATCTCGCGATACAGAAAGATGACGTCGTACTGCGACGAGGAGGCCAGCGTGACCAGACGGCGCAGCGAGAGCCCGCCGAGCGTGACTGCCTTGCGCAGATATTGCCCCGGCTTGTAGACCAGCCGGAAGAACTCCGGCGTGAACAGCGACTGCAGCGTGACCTGGAAGCCGGACGCCTCGAGGTACGGGATGAACTGCGCGATGCGGAAACGGCAACCCGCCCCTTCTTCAGGAATCGGCGAGAGCGCCAGCACGCGGATCGGGGCATCGGTCACGAATGGTAATGGCTGATGGCCCGGGCGATGGGCTGCGCGGCAACGCTGCAGACCACCGCCATCAGCGCCACGGCGGCGGGCAGCATCCACGTCAGCGGCTCGGTTCCGGTTCCGGCGATTCGGAGTGTCAAGGTCGTCGCTGCCGCAACGCCGGCGATGCAGGCGACGGCGCGGACCCGCTCGGCGAGCGAAGCGGGCACCAGCGCTCGAGTGGTGCGGCGCCACGACCTCAGGAAGGCAGAGTCGGCCGCGGCACGGTGGCACGCATCGGCGGACGCCATGAGCGCGCGCCCGATCCGGCTGTCGGCCGCGAGCGCTTCGACGCGCGCGTCGCAGGCGGCTACGTTCGCGCGTGGCTGCGTCACCGCGGCCACGAGGCCCACCACCGCGCGCCATGCGTCCAGCGGCCAGCGCAAGTATGTCGAGATCATCTCGGCTCGCTCGGGGCGGAAGGCGTCAAGCCGGTCACCTGGCCGGTGACTACGTAGCCGACGGTTTCGAACCGCAGCGGGAGCCCGGGTTTCAGCGGCTGGTTGTTGTACATCCACCCGGTCGGACCGAGTGCCGCCGGAACGGCCAGCGTGGCGTCCAGCTGCGCCCCCTCTGGAGCCGTGGACGGCGACCACCCTCGCTCGGAGCGCGTTCGCGTAGGCCACCGCGTCCGCATCGACATCACCGACCTTGACCATCGCGAGAACGTCTGGTGTGGCCGCGAACTGGACGCGCACGGTCACCACCGACGGGGCGGCGGTAAGCGCGACCGTGCTGATCTGGAAGTTGACCCATCCCTGGGATCCTGGCAGGGCCAGGATCGAATCCGGCGCAACCGGGGCTGGATGCTGCGGCCCCGGAACCATGCAGCGCACCGTTCCGTCGCCGGCCACTTCGGTCGAGCAGCGGACGCGCAGCGATGCCGGCAGTTCGAGTTGCCCGGCCACCGGCATCGACAGGACCGAGGTGCCGGCGACCATCCTGAAGATCGAGGGTGCCGGCGCGCCCACGCGCAGGACTTCGGCGGTAATGTCGCCCTTGGTGAGCTTGACGCCCGGTTGAAATTCGCGGGCCGACGTCACGCTCAAACCCTTGAAGCTCCCCGAGACTTCCAGGTCGACCGTGGGCACTGGCGCCACGGACAAGACGGTCAGCCCGTGAGGCAGATGATCGACCTCCTGCTTGTAGTCGAAGAGATCGACGTCGTAGGCACCCGGAGGCAACTCAGGGACCTCGACGGTGGCCGAGACCGTGCTGTTGATGACGAACGTCAAACCCTGGATTCCGTTAAACGTGACCCGCATGTAGGGCCTCAGATTCACGCCGTGAATCTCGACGTGCTGATTCGGCCCGTGGTAGACCTGGTTCGGCGTTACGGACATCAACCTCGCGGCCGGCGTGCGGAACAGCACGTACGCGCCATACGCGACGGGGATGAGCACGAACAGCAGCAGCGCCACCGCCGCGTCGATCAAATTGATGCGGCCGAACACCCGGCCGCGTTGGTCGATGACGGTCATTCGTTCCAAATCCTTCCGCGTGAAGCCGCCACGCGCGAGCAGTTCGCACGCGCCGACCGCGCTGATCCACATCAGGTACGGCAGGGCGAAGCCGCGGTGGCGCACGAGCGTGCCGATGTTGCCGCTGGTGAACGCGATGAGAAGGGCGGCCAGGACCGCGTGCGAGACGAGGAGCGACGCGATCAGCGGATCGCGCCGCATGGCAAAGATCAGGCCGACAGGCGCGAGCGCCACGAGCAGATACCACACGGTCTGCTCCGGCAGAAACGCGAGCGCCGTCGTCGAGTAGATCTGAGTTGGCGTGGGCACGGTCACGTACGTCACCAGCGCCCTGACGACATACCGCCCGGCTTCGTCGAGCCGCATCGTCCGAATTTCCGTGAGATCCCCGTAAAGGCGATCGTCGAGCAGATGGTAGGTATGACCCGCGGTCCAGATATGGCCTCGATGGTAGGTCGCCGCCTCCGTCAGCGCGCGCGCAACGCTCACCTGCACGCTGGGCCGCGCCAGAACCGCCGCGCCCGCCAGCGTCATCGCCACGATCGCCGCGACGAACACACGGGGGCGCACGACGATCCAGGCCAGCCCCACCCCGCCGAGAATGCTCAAGGCCTCGAGCGCGAATCCGGCGCGGCGGACCGTCTGCAACGCCAGGGCGGCGGCCACAGCCACTGCCAGGAGAAGAGCGCGCCGTCGCCAGCGGGTGTCGCGCACGGCGGCCACCACGCTCGCCAGCGCCACGGCGGTCAACGTGAAGAACATCGGCTCCTTGAGGGCCGAGATCGACCAGGCGAACAGACTCGGGAGCGTGAGCATCAGCACCAGACCGAGCAACGCGGGCGTCGCACCGAAGGCGGGCCGGACGAGACCGAACAGCAGCAGCACGGTGCAGAGGTACAGCGCGATCCCGACCAGATGCGCCCCGTAAGGCGCGAACCCGAACAGCGTCTGGAGGAAGCCCAGGATGTAGAGCTGACTCGTGTCGCTGTAGTCGTCGAACGCGTAGACCAGATCGGCGCGATGGATCGGGATCCCCAGCGCCACGTTGCGCAGCCACATCGACCGCCGCAGGAAGTACTCCTCGTCGCCGAAGAAGCTGCCGAACGGCACGCGGGCGTGATCGGTCGCCAGAAACAGACCTGCGACCGCCAACACGCGCACGCCGATCGCGACAGCGAGGATAATCCTGAGGCGCCGTCGTTCGGCGGGCTCCAAATCGCGCCCGCTGAACCTGATGAGCAGCACGATGGCGGCGATGCTCAGGACGGCCAATGGCGACAGCGTGTAGGCGGCCCCGATCGCGACGCCGGCCGCGACGTACATCAACACGCGAGCACCTCTCGCAGCAGGCTGTCGTAGGCCGCGGCGATGGTGGGCAGCGCGAAACGCGCGGCGCTGGCACGCGTCGCGGCGGCCAGGCGCTGCCGCAGGACGCCATCAGTCAGCACGCGCTCGAGCGAGGCTGCCACCGCGTCCGGCTCGTGGCGATCGACGAGCAGGCCGTCGACCCCGTCTGTCACGATCTCGCGCGTCCCAGGCGAGGTCGTCGCCACGACCGGAACGCCGCACGCCATGGCTTCGACCAGCACGTTGCCGAACCCCTCGTAGCGCGAGGTCAACGCGAAGACGTCGGCGCGCGCGATGTATTTCCACGGGTTCGCCTGGAAGCCGCAGAACACGACCGCGTCACCGAGACCGAGTCTGTCGATCTGTTCCCTCATCGCCGCTTCGCGGTCGCCCTGCCCGAGGATGAAAAGACGCGCCGGCACAGTGCGTCGGAGAATCGCGAGCGCGTCGAGCAGCAGCGGATAGTTCTTGGCGTCGGCCAGGCGCCCGGCCGCGACAATCGCCGGCCGCGTCCACAGCCGCTCCAGCGCCGGATCGAGCGCCTCGGCCGCCGCGCTCGCAATCGCCGCGGGATCGATTGGGTTGTGAACAACCTGGATGCGGCGCCGCGCGACCCCGAAGGCCTGGACCAGGTCGTCGGCGACGCCCGCTGACGTCGTGACAATCGCATCGGCGAGGCGATAGCCCACGCGCGTCACCACTGAAAAGACGCGCCGGTGCCACGCTCCGCGCCAGCGGTAGTCGCGATCGGTGAGAAACGCGGACATCGGTGTCTGCTGGTTGAAGACGACGCGCGCGCCGATGCCGGCGCCGCGGACGGCGGACAGCACCGAGAAATAGCTCAGGAACGACACCACCAGCTGGGGCCGGGCGGCGCGCAGGTAGCGACGCAGGTGCAGCCAGCGCTGCAGCCTCGACCCACCGTCGCCTGTGACCAGATGAATCGACGATGCCACTTCGTCCAGGTACGGCCCTTCGCGGCGAAACAGGTACATCGATCGATCCCAGCGGCCGGCGTCGAGCCCATTGAGGATTTGCACCGCCGCGCGCTCCGCGCCGCCACCGTTCAGCGACGGCAGCACGAAGCAGACGCGCGGGCGTGCCGTCGTCACAGCGCGGGGACCGTCGCCGGCTGACGCAGGGTCACGTGAAGGCGCGCGGATACCTCGGCCATCATGAGCGCGGCCTGCACCTCGAGGGTGTGGGCGCGCGCGGTCTCGTAGCCGTCGGCGATCAGCCCGCGGCGCAGGGTCGCGTCGGACATCAGGCGCGCAAGAGCGTCGGCGATCGTCGCCGGTCCAGGCTCATCCACCAGCAGCCCGTTCACCTCGTGGGTCACGAGGCTCGGAATTCCCGCCACGCGGGTCGTCACGACCGGCAGGCCCGCGGTCATCGCTTCCATCAGCACGCGCGGGATGCCCTCGCCGGGCAGCGTCGGAAGCACGAAGAGATCGTACTCGCGGTAGAGCGGCAGGAGCCGATCGAGCGGCACGGCGCCCAACAGTCTGACGCGATCACCGAGCCCCAGCGCGGCGGCGCGCGCGGCAATCACGCGCTGCTCGACCTCTCCCGGCGCCCCGACTGCCGGACCGACGATGTCGAGGGACACGTCGAAGCCGCGCGCCACCAGCAGGCTGACCACGTCGGGCAGGATCCCGCAGCCCCTTGCGGGGATCGATGCGGCTGACACTGAGGATCCGGACCGCTGACCCCGTGCATGTGTCCGCTCGTGTCCCGATATCCGCCCGGCTGATCGTGGTCGTCCTGCGTTTCGATGACCGGCCGATCCGCGCGCGAGTGTTTCTGCGCCAGCGCCGCGCCGTTGGCGAACGTCAGTGCGCGGTCCGCCATCCACTGCATGTTGCGCTCTTCGAACGCGGTGTAGGCGCGCCACAGCCAACGCTTCACGCCTCGATACGGCATCGATCGCGCAACGCTGCCAGATCGCCGACGACGAGCAGAAAGACCGGCTTCTGGAGCAGGCGCGAACACACGAACGCGACGATCGCCGCCGGCGTCGGCACGCGAAGTGCACGACATCCACCAGTCGAACAAAGCTGAACAGGCGCGGCACGAGTCGCGGCAGTCGCGGGTAGAAGTGCACCGGTCCTTCGAAGTTCAGCAGCGGCGCCAGCGTCACGTTGGTGGACCGCACCGCCGTGCCTTCGCCGCGCGCGGCGGTCGAGGAACGGCACGCACAGCACGATCTCGTCGAAATACGGCGCAAGCGAATCGACATACCGCGCAAACGATCCTTCGACCTCGCGCAGCGTCCCATCGGCGTCACGCCAGAACGGCATGTGGTAGACGATGCCCAGCGCTCGTGGTTCACGCATGCCCGACATCACCGCCCCCGGTTGCTCCGAGAGCAGCCGATCGTACAGGGCGACGATCGCGTCGACGTATCCAGCCACACCGAAGCGCGGCAGCACGCTGGCGCGCGCATCCGCCCGAGGCGCGCGCGGAAGCCGGCGTCGGTCGCCACCGTTGCGAGCGCCGAGCCAAGCGCCGCCCGGTCGCCGGCGGCACCAGCAGCCCGGTGCGGCCGTCGTCGACGACTTCGGGGATGCCGGCGACGCGCGGTGGCGACGACCGCGAGGCCCGCGCCCATCGCCAGCACCAGCGACAGCGGCAGCCCTTCCCAGAGCGACGGCATCACGAACACATCCATCGCCGCCAGCAGATCGCCGAGATCGCGCCGGGGCCCGAGAAAGTGCACGCGCGCCGACAGGCCGAGCGCATCGACCTGCTGGACGAGCGTGGACTGCAGGTCGCCGCCGCCGATCACCATCAGATGCATCGGCGCCAGCGCCAGGCGTGGCGGCCATGGCGTCGAAGAGGATAGCGGTGCCCCTTCTGCTCGGTCAGCCGCGCGATGATGCCCGCGACGAGCGCGTCGGCCGGCAACCCGCACTCGCGGCGGACGTCGGCTCGCGACACGGGTCGGCTGCGCCTGCGGCGAAGTCCACGGCGTTGTAGATGACGTCGACCTTCGCCGGGTCGGCGTGCACCTGGCGCATGTAGAACTCGCGGACCGATTCCGCCGACACGACCACGCGGTCGGTGCCCTGCATCAGCAGGCGCTCCGCGAACGCGTGATGGCGACGCTTGCTGCTCGTAGATATTGACCTCGGTGCCGATCACGATCGGGAACGCGTTCGAGAATCGCGGCCAGCCGTCCGTACAGGCTGGCGGTGAGGAGAAAGGTATGCACGATCGTCGGTCGCGTCTCCCGCAGGTATCGACGGATGCCGCCGACATCCCCGGGCCGCCGCCATCCGGGCTTGAGGCCGAGCACCGTGACCGGCGCGCCGGTCGCGCCGAATCTCTTCGCCGATCGGCCCGGCCTCGTGAATGCAGCAGACCATCGGCTCGAACCGCGACGGCAGGTGCCGCACGAGGTTGAGCACCATTTCTTCGGCGCCGCCGACCATGAAGGCGTGCGCGAGATAGACGACACGGGTGCGTCGCCGCCGTCACGCGCACGCGGGCCCGGTAGAACTCGACGGTCCGCTGCAATCCGTCGGTGAGAGCGACGCGCGGCGCCCAGTCCGACCTCGCCGCCAATTCGCGACATGTCGGCGACGAAGTCGCCGGTTTCGATCTGCTCGGCCATCGCCGGCCAGGGCACGAACTCGAGCGCGGCCGCGCCCCGTGATCGACACGATCGGCGCGCGCCATGTCGATCAAGCGAGGTGCCGATGCCGCTGCCGACGTTGTAGATGCGCCCGTCGCACGCCGCCGACCGCGCCGAGTGTCATCAGCGCCTGCACTGCATCGTCGACGTAGATGTAGTCGCGCACGCTGGCGACCGTCGCCGTAGACCGGCAGCGGCTCGTCGTCGAGCGCGAGGTGAATCATGCGGTTGACGATGCCGTAGGCGGTGCGCTCCCGCGGCTGGCCGGGACCGTACGGATTGGTCAACCGCGCGATCGCGAAGCGCAGGCCGTAGAGCGTTCGCGTAGAGCCGCAGGTACTGCTCGACCGCGAGCTTGTGGACGGCGTGCAGGCACAGCGGATCGACGGCGTGATCCTCGCCGACCGGCCTCTGCGGCGTCTGCCGCCCGTAGGCCAGCCGCGAGCTCGACGAACACCAGCTTGGCGGTCGCGATTCACCGTCGCGCAGCGCCTCGAGCAGCACGAGGTTGCCGCGGCAGTTGACGTCGAGGTCGGTCCAGGGATCCTCCATGCTGCGGACCGCGCCCGACTCGCCCGCCAGGTTGAACACGACCTGCTGCCCCGCCACCGCGGCCTGGCATCGCCGGCGCGTCGCGCAGATCGCCTTCGACGATGCGGACGCCGCGCGCCTCGACTTCGTCGGCCGCGCCCGCGTGGCGCTCGAGCGACGGGCGTGACCACGGTGACGCGCGCGCCGGCGGCGACCAGGCGCGCACGTCAGATTGACGCCGATGAACCCGAGCCCGCCGATCACGAGCACGCGCGCGATCGCGGTACGCGCTCATGCGGCCTACCTTCCGCGCCACGCACAGGCAGTGCAGGTGCGCTTCGGACTGAACCGCTCGAGCGATTCGACGACGAACGCGCCGGCGAGCAGTTCGCGAACCCGACGCTTCGTCGGCATACAGCCCGCCGGCCAGCAGCCGCTCGCGCAGCCGGCGCGCCGCAGCGCCGCCGGCAGCCAGCGGCGCCAACCGACTCGCCGACCGCCGCGGCCGAGCGTCCGCGGCATCGATGGCGACGTCGGGATGCACGGTCGTGAACGCGAACCGGCCGCCGGGCTGCAGCCAGCGCGCCACGCGCGGCGACCAGCGCCGGCGTCCAGCGGCACGTGCTCGGCGAGCACGCCGATCGAGTACACCAGATCGAAGCGCTCCGGCCCGAAGTCGCTGACTCGATCAGATCGCCGTGGACGAGCGTCACCGTGGCCGCCGTGATGCGCGTCCGCGTGCAGCGGATGCGCGGCTTCAGCGAGCATCGCCGGCGACGCGTCGATGCCGACCAGGTCGCGGACGCCGCGTCAGCGCGCAGAAGTAGCGGCCGGTGCCGCAGCCGAGATCGAGCACGTCGATCGGCGGACGCAGCGAACGCGCGCACACCCGCTGAGCCAGGCGACGAACGTCGCGGTACGGGCCGCGCTGCTCGACAGCTCGTCGTCGTGCGACCGGTAGCGCTGCGGCGTACGGCGTCGTCGTAGAGCGACGCCGCCGCGTCGGCCCAGCGTCGGTGGTGCGCGCCATGGCAGCGTCACTGCGAACAGCTCCTCGCGCGGCACGAACGTCACGTCTGGCATGACGCGCGGCGTGATCGAGAAACCGCCGCATCACGTCCTTCATGGCGCGCGTCCACTTCCCAGTAGTGCGTGGCGAGGCAGAAATCGCCGCCGGCGCGGCGCGCCTCCTCGAAGCCGGCGACCAGCTCCTCGAGCGTCGTGCCCGGCACGAGGCTGTGGCAGCCGAACTCCGCGTGACCGGCGGTAGCGCAGCACGTGCGGATAGACGAATCGATCCGCCCTGCGACCGTCCGGTCGCACGCGCGATAGCGCGCGCACGCGCCACCAGTTGCCGAGCGTGCAGCTGATCCCAGGGCCGCATCGACGGCCGGAACGACAGGAACGATCCGAGCAGGTTGAGGCCGGCGGCGCCGACCGCGGCCAGTCCGCGCTTCGACAGCGCGTTGTGCGGCGGCACGAACACCGAGATCGGCGCGTCGCAGCGTGCCCGTCGAGGTACTCGCAGCCCTTCGCGCACGCGGCGCTCGGGATCCGGTGCGGCCTGAAACTCGAAGCCGTCCGGATAGTCCTGATGCGTGTAGCCGTGCAGCGCGATGGTGACGCGGCGCCGACGCGATCAGCGTCTTGCAGCACCGGCACCAGCTCGCGATTCCGCTCCAGCGCGAACGCCTCGCCCGAGTGCCAGTGCTCGCGCGGAATGCCGGCGCGCTCGTAGCCGATCGCGAACGGCACCGTCGCCAGGCACACCGGCACGCGATCCCAGACGTCGTGGTAGACGCGCTCGAGCGTCTCGGGCGCGGTGAAATAGCAGGTGTCGTCGTCTCGAATGCGCGACCTTCATGCGGACGCGCGCGCGTGCCCGCGCGCCGCGAGCACGCGCTGGTAGACGTCGAGCAGGCGCAGCGCGCTGGCGCGCCAGGAGAATTCGGCTCGCGCCCGCGCGCGGTTGAACGCGCCGGCGTCGCGCTGCAGGCCGGCGCCGAGCAGAGATACCTGCCGAGCGCCGTCGCCAGCGCGCCGGCATCCCGCGGCGGCACGATCGCGCCGCCGACGCCGATCGGCGACGAACTCGCGCGACGCCGCCGACGTCGGTCGCCACGACCGGCAAGCCCGCAGGCCATCGCTTCGAGCACCACGTTCGGCGAGTTGTCGAAGTCCGACGACGAGCGCGAACACATCGGCGGCGCGGTAGTAACGCCGGCGTGTCGGCCTGCGGCGACGTAGCCGGCAAAGGTCACCGCGTCGGTCGAGATCCAGCGCGCCGCGCTGCTGCTTGAGCGCGTCGGCCTCGGGTCCTTCGCCGACGATCAGCAGATGCACATCCGGCCATCCGCTCGCGCAGACGACCGCGACCGCGTCGAGCAGCAGCGCGAGGTTCTTGATCGGCACGAGCCGCGCGACCGTCAGCACCACGCGCTTGTCGCTGCAGCCGCAGCGTGTCGCGCGACGCTCGGCCCGTCGGGGCTGAAACCGCTCGCGCGTCGACGCCCTTGGGCACGCGCTCGACCGGCGCAGCCCAGCGTCGCCGGCAGGTGCGCGGCCGCCCAGCCGTCGGCGACCAGCGCATCGGCCTGCTGCAGATCCGCGGTGTAGCGCGGGTTCGGCGGTCCGGGCAGATTGATGACGACCGGAATGTCGCCGATGTCGCAGCCGCGCCGCCTGATGCAGCGCGTGCGCGTGAACGACGTCCGGCGGTCGATCGGCCGACGGCGATCTGCCGCCACGCCGCGCGGCAGAACCACTCCTCGTCGAGCGTGCAGCGCCGTCATCGTCAGCCGGCCGAAGCCGCGCGCGTGCTGCCAGCGGTAGACGAAGTCGCGCGCGTACGGCGAGCGGATCGATCTGCGCCGGCGACGTCCGTCGACCGGGTAGCGCGCGCGCGCCGAGATCAGCGGCCGCCGGTGATGACTCCACCTCGACGCCGAGCGCCGTCAGCTCGCGCGCCCACGCGAGGTGCCGCGTCTCGCCGCCGCCTCGCATCATCGCGAGGCAGCGCACCAGCATCGTCACGCGCATGCGCTGCTGCGGCCGCGCCGGTCGCGCGGTCGACGTGCGCCCGCGCCCACAGTTCGAGGCAGACGAGCGCCCAGATCCGCTTGGCGTGATCGCGCGAGCCGGCTTCGTGCTGGTCGAGCAGCGCGCGCGACCTCGCGTCGCGCGCGTCCAGCCGCGCTGCCGGCGTGCGCGGATCGAGCAGAATGTCGCGCGCCCAGCCGATCATCTGCTCCTGGAACCAGCGGCGCAGCGGCACGCCGAATCCGCGCTTCGGGCCGATCGAGCACGGCCGGCGGCACCCACGGCTCGATCACCTCGCGGAACAGCCGCTTGGTCGTCGACGCGTCGCCGTGCCGCGCCGACGACTGCCGCGCCGCCAGCTCGATGACGCGATGGTCGAGGATCGGGCATCGCGCCTCCAGCGAATGCGCCATCGTCGCGCGATCGACCTTCACGAGAATGTCGTCGGGCAGATAGTGGTGCTGATCCCAGCGCTGCAGCCGCGACAGCAGCGTGCCCGCGGCCGGCGCGAATGTCGGCGACCGCCTGCGTGCTCGGGCAGCGCGCCGCCGGCGCGAAGCACGTCGCGCTCGACGACCGACGTCAGCAGATAGTCGGGAAACACGGTGCGGCGCCAGACGAACCACGCCTCCGGGCCGAGCGCCATCGTCGACAGCCGGCCCTTGCCGCGCGCGTGCACCGGCACGCAGCGCGCGCCCGCGCCGATCGACGCTGCGCACGCGCCGAGGCCGGCGCCGATGCCGACGCGGGCCAGCGCGTCGGCGTACGGCGTGTAGCCGGCGAACAGCTCGTCGCCGCCGTCGCCGGTCAGGCAGACCGTGACGTGCCGGCGCGCCAGCTCCGCGACGTAGAAGGTCGGAATCGCCGACGCGTCGGCGAACGGCTCGTCGTAGTGCATGCGCCAGCGTCTCGGCGACGCGGACGCAGTCGGGCGTGACGATCTGCTCGTGATGATCGGCGCCGAAGTGCGCGGCGGTCGCGCGCGCGTCGTCGAGCTCGTCGTAGGCCGGATCGCCGAAGCCGATGGTGAACGTCTGGACCGGCCGCGTCGACTGCTGCGTCATCAGCGCCAGCACCGCGGCCGAGTCCATGCCGCCGCTGAGGAACGCGCCGAGCGGCACGTCCGATCGCAGGCGGATGCGGACCGCCTCGGTCAGCTCCGCGCGCAGCCGTTCGATCGCCTCCGCCTTCGGGCATCACGTCGCGCTCGCGGCGCGTCGGGCCAGCGCCAGAACGCTCGATCGCGAGCGCGCCGGTCGCGGCGTCGACGATCAGCGCGGTGCCCGGCGTCGAGGCGGCTGCATGCCCTCGAAGACCGCGCCGGCGCCCGGCGACGTAGCCGAACGTGAAGAACGTCGAGCAGCGCCGCGGCGCTGACCGGCGGGCACGTCGGCGAGCGCCGCGAGAATCGCCTTGGTCTCCGAGCCGAACAGCAGCTCGCCGTTCTTGCTCGAAGTAATAGAGCGGCTTCTTGCCGACGCGATCGCGCGCCAGCACCAGCCGCTCGCGCGGCCGCGTCCCAGATCGCGACGGCGAACATGCCGCGCATCTTCTGCGAAGCCGCGCGACGCCCTCGGTCGCGTAGAGGTGCGCGATCACCTCGGTGTCGCAGGCCGTCGCGAAGCGGCGTCCGCGCGCGCTCGAGCTCGTCGCGCAGCTCGACGTAGTTGTAGATCTCGCCGTTCTGCACGACGGTGACCGCGCCGCCGTCGATCGAGATCGGCTGGTGGCCGCCGGCGACGTCGATGATGCTCAGGCGCGCCGCGCCGAGCGCCGCCGGGCCCGTCGGTGAACAGGCCGCGATCGTCGGGGCCGCGATGGCGCAGCGTCGCCGACCATGCGCGCGAGCCGCTCCGCGATCGGCGGGCGCGCCGGTCAGCGAGACGAAGCCAGCGATTCCGCACATGATGGTGGAGCCAGCGGCCGTACCGCGACGACGTCGGCGAGCTCCGTCGACGACGAACGCGGGCGACGCGCGCTCGGCGCGATCGGCCGTCGAGAAACTGGCACTGCTCTAGCGACGACGCGCCGGCGGCCCGTCGCGATCGAGCGACGGATCGTCGAGGTAGCGGCCGACCTGCTCGACCAGCTGCTCGGGCGTCTCGGCGACGCGCACGGCGTCCTGCCGCGTGATGTTGACGTAGTGCGTGAACCGGTAGTAGCGGCGCGCCGATCGCGCCCACTCGGACGGCGTCTCGCCGTCGAACGAGATGTTCACGACCGGCGTGTCGAAGATCGCCGCCTCGATCGCGATCGTCGACGCCACGTTCACGACGACGTCGCTGTGCCGCATGGTGTCGGCGAGATGCCGCTGGTTGTCCTCGGTGATGTCGACCGCCAGGCCGTCGCCGGCCGTGACGGTCGACCGGAACGGCTTCTCGATGATCACGTGCGGCATGCCGGCGAACTCGGCGTAGGCGCGCGATCTCGTCGCGCGGATGCAGCCGCACCAGGATCTGCGCCGGCGTGCGCGCCAGGCGCCGTCGTCGCATCGCCGCGCATCAGCACGCGCAGCACGTGATCGTGATGCGGATACAGCTCGCGCGGCGTCGTCGTCAGCGTGATCAGCTTGCGCGACGGATCGGCGCCGATGCGCCGGAAGAACGCCTCGCGCGAGACCGATGGCGCCGTCGCGGAAGTACAGATCCCACTGCGGCGCGCCGGCGACGCGGACCTCGTCCGGCGCGATAGCCGTGCAGCGTCGACCGCCTGCTGCTTCATCAGATCGTTCCAGACGATCAGCCGATCGACGCGGCGGACCGGCATCAGCTTGTTCGTGAAGTTGTCCCAGCTCGGATCGACCGCCATCGAGCGCACGCCGCGCCGGACGGCGGTCCGCAGCAGCGGCACTTCGGAGAAGATCAGCCCGGGGCTCGACGCCACGAGCAGCGACGGGCCGATAGCGATCGAACAGCGCTTCGGCCCACGGATGCGAGACCAGCGCGATCGATGACGGCGTAGCGGCGTCGCCTTGCGCACCATCGACGGCGCGAGCGCCGCCGCCAGCAGCCGCTTGCGCGCGAATCCAGCGAATCGTCTTCTTCGCGACCGCCTCCTGCGCGTCGGATCTTGCACCGACTCGGTGACGCCCGAATCGATGTAGCCGGCCTGCATCAGCGCCAGCAGCCGCGCCTTCGAGGCCGGCGGGCCGATGCGGCGGCAGATCCTCGAACGGCACGCGCGGTTGCGTCGAACTCGCGCACGAACGCCGGATCCTTCACCAGCGGCGACACGCAGCACGACCTCGGCAGCCGTCGATGCGCGCTCGAGCAGCCGGCCGACCAGCCCGGTGCGCAGGATGTTGCCGGCCGCGCCGCCGTGCGGGACCGAGACGAGCACGACGTGGCGCTGACCGTCATCGCCGGTGTGGCCCCGCGACCGGCGTGTCGCCGTGGTGCGCGAACTCGTACGGCAGCGACACCAGACCGTCTTCCTCGTCGGCCAGGCCGTCGACGCCGCTGCCCTGGCCGCTGACCGCGAACCGCGGCCCGGCGGTGACGACGTCGTAGGACGCCAGCTGATGGCTGTCGGTGATCGACAGGCGCAGCACGTACTGCCGCGGCCGCAGCGGCAGCCGCGCGAAACCGGCACTCGATCGTCGCCGTCGCCGTCGACCGTCGTCGGGCACGTCGCGCCGGCCGACGACGTCGCCGTCGTGATGACCAGGCCGGTGTCGACGTCGATGATGCGCGACCTGGAACACCGGCCGCGCGATCGCGCGCTCGGCGCGATAGCGCGGCGCGCACCACCAGCGTCGTCGCCGGCCGCGAGCACGCCGGTCGGCGCGCCCGGCCGCGTCGACAGATCTCGACCGCGGCGTAGCGCATCTCGCCGGTGCCGCCGCGGTGGCTCTGCAGCGCGTTCGCCTGGTTGGCGAGCGCCTCGACGTTGACCTCGTTCATGTAGCGCTCGGCGATCTCGCCGGCCGGCCCGTAGGCGCGGACGCGCGCCGTCCTCCATCCACAGGATCTCGCTGCACAGCCGGCGCACGTTCCACATGTCGTGCGAGATGAACAGCACGGTCTTGCCTTCGGCGATCAGCCGGCGCAGCGCCTCGAGCGCGCGGCGCCGGAACGCGGCGTCGCCGACCGCGAGCACCTCGTCGACCAGCACGATGTCGGGATTGCTGTAGATCGCGACGCTGAAGCCGAGCCGCGCGTAGAGCCCGGACGAATAGCGCTTCATCGGCGTGTCGATCAGCCGCTCGACGTCGGCGAACTGGACGATGGCGTCGAACTGGCGATCGATCTCGCGCCGGGTCAGGCCGAACAGGCCGCCGCCGAGATAGACGTTCTCGCGTCCGGTCAGCTCGGGATGAAAGCCGGCGCCGAGCTCGATCAGCGACACGACGTGGCCGGCGACGCGCACGCGTGCCGCTGGTCGGCCAGGTCACCCGCGAGATCAGCTTGAGCAGCGTCGTCTTGCCGGCGCCGTTGCGGCCGATGACGCCGAGGCCGGCGCCCTCCGGCACCTCGAAGCGAGACGTCGCGCAGCGCCCGAGATCGTCGCGTCGATCGTTGCCGCGCGTCGCGCTGTGCATCTCGATGCGCTCCGGCCGCGCAGCCGATCGATCTGCGACGCGACCAGATCGACGATCGTGCGCGAGCGGCCGGCGCGGTAGCGCTTGGAGACCTGCTCGAGCTGGATGGCGATCGGCATGCCATCAGATGACGTCCGCGAAATACTTGTCCATCCGCTTGAACATGACGAAGGCGCCGGCGAACAGCGCCGACGATGATCGCCGCCGACGACGCGCGGTCAGCGGCCAGTCGGGCGCGCGGTCGAACACCAGCGACGGCGCGGAACCCTTCGACGATCGCGCTGAGCGGGTTGAGCATGAACAGCAGCCGGTATCGCGCCGGCACCGCCGCCAGCGGATACGCGACCGGCGTCAGGTACAGCCAGAGCTGCAGCGCGATCTGCACGACCGGGTTGACGTCGCGATAGAACACGTTGATCGCCGAGGTCGCCAGCGTCAAGCCGACGGTGAACAGCACCAGCAGCAGGAAGAACACCGGCGCCATCAGCGCCCACGGCCCGAGCGTCGACGCGGTAGTAGATCATCAGCAGCGCGTAGAGCGCCGCCGCGGCGAAGAAGTCGATCAGCCGCGAGCAGACCTGCGCGAGCGGCACGATCTCGCGCGGGAAAGTAGGTCTTGGTGACGATGTTCCGGTAGGTGATCAGGCTCAGCGTGCCGGACGACGACCGAGTTCGATGAAGAAGAACCAGGGCACCAGCGCGGCGAACGCGAACAGCGGATACGGCGCGCCCTCGGACGGCATCTTCGCCAGCCGCGAAAACACGAGCGTGAACACCGCCATCGTCGCCAGCGGCTGCGCGATCGCCCAGCGCGACGCCGAAGAACGACTGGCTGTAGCGCCCCTTCACCTCGCGCTTGGTGAGGTTCATCAGCAGCTCCCAGTAGGCCGCCGGCGAGATGCGCTCGGCCCGATCGTTCAACACCGTCGTCAAGGCCGTTCGAGAATCATGAAAAATGGATCGCGATCGAGCTCGGGAATCGTCGACACCACCCGAAGATCGCCCCTCGTCACCATCGCCCCGGTCTGCTGATCGCCGTCGTTAGCGAGCACCAGGCTGTGTGCCGGCAGCGTCCGCACATCGATCCCGTTGAACGACGCGGTGCGATCGAGCAGGTCTTCACGGCGATGCTTGCCGAGATAGAACCGCCAGTACGCGTCCATCCAGCGGTTGCGCGTATCTGCGAGGCCACCCGTCGATTGCAGCGTCGCGAAGTACACGCGCGTGGCACCGTCGCGGCCGGCACGATCGATCAGGAACTCCAACGCGCCGCGGAGATTGCCTCCCAGCCACGAGTTGGAGCGGACGCGATAGTCGCCGAAATAGTCGGCGCCGAACCTGGCGAACTGCAACGGGATCAGCGCGATCAGTCCGCACGCAACCAACCGGCCGACGCTCCAGGATCGAGCCATGAACGCGACTGCGAGCGCACCGCCGCCCAGGAGAACCAGGAGCGGCGCCGATGAACCGGTGCGCCCCTGCGTGGCGAGCATCCAGCCTCCATACACGGTTCCGATGCCGAGCACAGATGCGCCAGCCGCGACCAGCCCCGCCTTCGGCGGCTGGAGGCCGGCCGCCGACCAGAGACATTCGAGGCCAAACGCCGCGATCAGTGCGGCAAACGGCAGCAGGGCCACGGCGCGGATGACGGCGGCAGACTCCGGCACCAGGACGGCAGCGGCCGGTGCGGTGACAAACCCGACCAGGGCCAGGACCGCAGGAACCGACGGGCGCCTGATGATTCGAATCAACCCGATCGGCAACAGCAGCAGGAGCGGCATCAACAGGACGCCGACCGAGCGCGTCGAGAACGTCATCTGCCCGTCGCCGGAAAAGAAGAGAAAGCTGGGGCTGTAATAACTCCAGTACAGCGCCGACAGGCGCTCGAGGTTCGGGTACCCGAGGAACTCGCGAAACCCCTGCAGCGCGTTCAAATTCTTCGCGTCGTAAAGGTTGTAGCGGGCCGCCGTGTCCGAGAATGCCGTCGGATGGCGCAGGAACCAGACGGCGAACGGCAGCAGCGGCGCCGCAAATCCCAATGTGGCAGCGGCCCAGGCGCGCGGCGGCTGCCTGGTCAGCAGCAGGACGAGCGCAGTGAGCCCGAAGTACATCGTCATCAACAGCACAGCGGCGATATAGCTGTAGAAGCCGACGCCAAGACACGCCGTGGCGGCCACCAGCCACGGTAGACTCTCGCCGCTCCAGGAACGTCAGCAGACACAGGAACCACGCCAGCACGAATGGCAGTGGATAGAGGTAGTCGAGCGCGTACCGGCTGAGCATGAAATGCGCGGGCGCAAGCGCGAGCATGATCGCCGCGCACAGCGCATAGCTGTGGCGCTTGAACAGCTTCAAGCCGATGCCGTAGAGCAGCACGACGTCGGCGACGCCAACACACACGGTCGGCAGACGCACCGCTCGCTCAGACAGCGGGAGCAACTTCAGAAAAAGCGCCGTGAAATAGAAGATCGCCGGTGTGAACCAGCCCCAGCGCGTTTCACCAGGCATCTGAATCTTGAAGTACAGCGGGAGCCGTTCGCCGACGACATCGCGGCCGGTGGACGACAGCGCGTGCGCGTCGACCGCGATGATCGCCTCATCCGGCGACAGATAGACCGGCGCGTCGCCCACGCGCCAGCCATAGAGCAGAAGCGTGGCGAGCGCGAGTAGCGCGCCGACGATGAACGGGGACCGCTGCACTAGAACAGGGTATAGATGAACGGCGCGACGGCGCTCGACTGCGAAAACACCAGCAGCAGCCCGAACAGCACGAAGACGATGACGATCGGAACGAGCCAGTACTTCTTCTCCTGCTTCAGGAACTGCAGGAACTCCGACAGGACGCGACCCTTGCCCATATGAAAGTCTCCTCTACTGCCGCCGCACCGAATCGCGGGCGGCGGCCATTTCGAGCACCGGCTCCACCAGATCGTCGGCGACGCGAGCGTTGCCGGCGACGGTCAAATGCATGTGGTCGAACGACAGCGCCGGGTCCGCCAGATTCACCGCCGGTCCGAGATTGAGATATCGCACGCGACGGTCTCGGCCGAACCGCCGTTCGATCATCGCCGCCAGCTCGTGCTGCTGCGCCCGGTGACGCTCGCCGACATGGTCCAGCTCGTAGGGCTGGGTGATGACCATCACCTGCTTTGCGTGCTGCAGCGCGAACTCCGTGGCGACGAGCACCGACCGGCAGTACTCCTGCCACGGCGACTGACACCCGGTCGACGCCATGTCGGTGATCCGCCGCTCCGGCTCGGCCGTCACGCGATCCAGTTGCTTCGACAGCGAATCGCTGACGTCGGCCGCCATCTTGAGCGACTCGGCAGCGGTGCGGCTCGCGACGTTGGGGTGAAACACAGTCTTCGGGCCGAACCGGTAGAGATTGTCCACGTTCCCGTACAAGAGGGCGGCCGCCTTCTCACGAAAGATGATCGGAAAGATCGGCAGATAACCCGAGAGGCGGAACACCGGTGAGTCGTGGCGGAAGACCGCGACGTTGGGACGCCTCGGGTCCGCCATCATGTCGTTATAACCCTCGTAGAGGCAGGCCACGTCGTAGTCGAGCCACAAGTAGTCTTCGAGCGTGAAGCGAAAGGAGTAGGCCCCTTCGTTGTTGTAGCCGAGGTTCACGACCGAGAAGCGCTGAATCGGACCGGCGCGCCGACCCTTCAACCGGTTCTCGAGGACGGCGGTGAACGAGTCCTGCCAGTCGACGCCGTACCCGAACGCGCTGCTGCCGCCAAGCACCGCGACGCGGTACTCGTCCGCACGCTTCGACGGCACCGTGGGCCCGCGGTAACCCCAGACGTTGAATCCAGCGGTGGTCTCGTATTTGTGGTGCAGATGCACGTCCACCGCCAGCAGGACCAACGTGGAGGCGACGACCGCGAGCGCGACCGCAGCGATCGCGAACATCAAGCGGCGGCGGCCGCCGCCGCTCCGTGCGGAAAGCGCCTTGGCTGGTTCACTCATTGCGGGCGGAGGCGAGGCTGGAGCACGTCCACGATATTCCCGCCGAACGCAATCGACCCCGCGATAGTCGGGTGACTCCTCGACATGCGGTCAGCACATCCGCTCATCGCGAGCCTTGAGCTGCTTTTCATTGGTCTCTCAGCGCCTCGCATCAACAGGCTCGTCCGGACGACGCCAGGGCGCGAGGAAGATGGTCACGGCCATCGTCATGGCGACGCCAACCAGGCTCAGCCGGAAGCCGTTTCGCGCGCTCGCCGGCGCGAACGTGAACGTCACGCGGTGCGAACCGGCATCCACGAGGCATCCCAGGTAGTCGCCGTAGACCCTCAGCGTCTCGCGCTCTCGCCCATCCTGGATCGCCCGCCATCCGCTATGGAATCGCTCGGTCAGAACCATCAACTGCGGTCTGGCCTCTGCCGTCTCGAGCACGATGGAGCCCGGACGATCTTCGACGATGCGAACCGCACTGACAGAGTCAGCGGAAGGCGCGGCGAGTTCCGGAACCGGCCGATCAACAAGCGCCACGCGCGCAATGTCGATCCCGTGCACGTCGTCTTTCACGTTGGTGCTGAGGCGCGCCACCGGCACCAACCGGGCGCGGGGCATGGTACCCGGCAGGCGCAGCCAGGCCGTCTCCGTCTGACGCCAGGCCACCCCCGCGATCCGTTCCGAAAGCGAATCACCGGGTTCGAGAACGGATGAGGACACCAGGCCCGTATATCCAGGCGTGAGCCGGAGCCCACGCAGGACCGCGACGTTGCCCGATCCACCCTCGATCAACGGCGCGATCAGCTCGCCCGGCGCGGCGTCCTGCGGCGCGTCAGCGTTTTCCACGAGGGCGGCAATGGTCTGAATCGGTCCCCATCGATAGACGTACGAATACCCCCAGAAGCCCTGATCGAATGCGACGAACACGATCAACGCGGGCACCGCCCAGCGGACGCCTCGGCCGGCCAGCGCGATCAGCGCGGCCATGCCGCCAATCAGGATGGTCCACGGTGCCGCGCGCATGAAGCTGGAGAACGAGAGCCCGCGGGACGCCGCCCATGCAGACTGCGACAGGCCCGCCGCAAGCAGCGTAGCCGCGATGCTGATTGCGACCGGAACGGCGAGCGGCCACATCCGCCGGAGCGTCGATCCGTTCGCCGCGTCGAACGACCCCGACGAGATCCTCGAACGCGATCGCGGCGATTCCGCTCAGCGCCAATTGGAACAGGATGAGATGTCGGGCCGGCGCGCGAAGGTTGCGCAGTCCGGGCAGTTGCGCCAACCAGATGTAGACCCCGCCGTAGCGGCCCATCGCCAGCACGAAGCTGATGGCGGCCAGCGCGAAGAGCGCGATCAGCAAGCCACGGCGCGTCTGCTGCCGCCAGCGCATCGCCAGCCAGGAACAGCGCCAGCGTGCAGAACGCGCCGTTGTAGACGATGAACTCGTGGACGATGAGGGCTTCCGACGCGGGCGCGTGAATGCGGAACTGGAACGCAAAGGGCGACCACAACTGCACCAGATTCAGCGGCGACAGCGAGAACGACAGCGCCTCATCTTGCGAATACGCCATGCGCGTCGATTCGCGCGCGAAGTCGAGCGTGGGCAGCAATTGCACCGCGCCGATCATCGCCCCCAGACACGCCCGAGCCGACGAGCAGCCGCACACGGGACGACGGCGCTCCGGCGTACCACAGGCAGGCCACCATGTACGCCAGGACGACAAACGTCAGCCACACGTACTGCGGGTTGCCGATCAACAGTTCCGAGCCGACGACCACCGCGAAGCCGGCGAACGCCAGCGCCCGGCGCCGTCGATCTGGCGAGGTCAGCAGCACGTGGGTCGCCAGCAGCAGCCACGGCAGATGCGCGATCACCGCAGCGTGGTTCATGTGCATCAGGTTGAACACGTTGAACCCGCTGAACGTGAAGACCATCGCGCCGAACCACGCCGCCTCGCTGGAGAGCCCGAAGCGGCGGAGCAGCAGCCATGTGCCGACCAGCATCGCGGCAAACGGCGGTGACGATCTCCAGATTGAACGCCAGACCCAGCGGCAGACAGCGCGTACAGCAGCAGATGCAGCGGGTGCGCCATTCCCGCGATGCCCTCGCCGTGCAAGTAGAAGCCCGAATGGTAGGCGGGCGTCCAGAGAAAGGAACCGCCCGACCGCAGCGCCTCGCGGTACAGATAGCGAAACGGCAGGTGCAGCGCGGCGAAGTCGTCTCTCGTGAACACGCGACCGGTGCGAGCGGGTATAGCAACGGCAGGAACAGCGCGCCGGAGCACGCGGCGATCAGACGTCGTTGCGATCGGATCACGAACGCACCGGACGGAGGGCCGTCCAGATGCTGGCGGCCGCCAGCACCAGCGAGAGTGCGAGCGCGGCGCGGCCCACGCCGGCCATCGGCAGCTGAGCGCCGACGCGAAGGTTCCCCACGACGAACGCAGCGAGCGTCGCGCCTGCCAGCGCCAACGGAGCAGCGTCGAGCACCATCGCGGCAAACGGTACGCCGACGAAATGGACGTTCCACAGCGCCCGGTCCGGCTGCTGCACGTATCCGAAGAGTGCGGCCACGGGCAAGGCGACGAGCGCCAGCAGGCGCAGTTGGCGTGACGCCAGAAGGAAGCCGGCTGGCATCAGCAGCCAGAGCGCCCCGAATTCGATGAACATCGCCGACGCCACGCCCCGTGGACTCAGGCGCGATAGCCATCCCACCAGGTTCGCGCCGTGACCGAGATCGGTCGACGCGCTTCCCGAGTACGTGTAGTCGAAACGCAACATCAACGTCAGCGTCAGAAGCAGCCACACCAGCAGCGCCACGTTTGCGCCGGCCAGAGCCTTGAGAGCCAGACCCCAGCGTTTTTGGACGGCGTGCCACGCCGCTATGACGTAGAGCGGCGCGCCCGCGAACTCTTTCGCCCCGACGCCGACCGCCGCCACGATGCTCGCCACGACGATTCGTCCGTTCAGGGCCTCGCCGGAGATCAACGGCCCCATCAGATACATGAGCGGATCGGACGTGTAAGGGTCGTGAAGCGTATAGAGTGAGCCGAATCCAAACGCAGACGCGATCGCCGCCATCCCCGCGGCCCGACGTGATAGTCCAAGGGCCAGGCACCAGGCAAACATCGCCGGGGCCGTCGCGGCGTTGCAGAGCACGGCGTAGGTCTTCCATTTCAGCGTCGAGGGACCTGGCAGCGATCCGAGCACCCAGGACACCAGCACGCGAAAGCAGTGCAGGTCGCTGCAGTCCGGGACCACGCCGTGTGTCGCCGTGGCCTCGTAGACATCGCGGTCAGTCACCCGGTTGGGCGTCGGCGACAAAGCGGCGATCGCTCCCAGGAGTACCCGCGCACACGACGAACATCCCCGCATACTTCATCGGGCTTCCCGCTGGTGGCGCGGGTGCGCGATCCTCAGGACCGCGATGGCGGCCGCGCTCACCGCGAACGGGACGAGGTGAATCGTCATGCGGCCGGGATACCCGTGTGTATGTGCCAGAAAGGAGCTCAGCGATGCGCCGACGATCGCGGCAACGATCGCGGCCGGCATCTCGCGCAATCGCGGTACCTGACACAGCGCCGCGATCGCGGCCAAGGCGCCGCCAACCACGAGCAGTGCCCGCAGATCGAACCGTGGCGGCTCGTTCATCCACACCAGCGCGCGCAGGCTGTGCGCCACTTTTTGCCATGGTTCCGCCGACAGCAGAGTCGATGGGCGCAGGCCGGTGTCATTGTTCTTCAGGCTCGTGCCGTAGACGAGGCTGAACACGCCCGTGTACCACCAGGTGCGGGCGGCAAAGAGCGCCACGCCCAAGGCCAGTACCCCGGTGTAAATCGCGACCGAGGCACGCCTGACACTCCGAATGCCGCGCCGGATCGCGCCTGGCGTCATCGAGACCGAGAGCGGCAGCAGCAGGGCCGTCAGCGAGATCGCGAACAGCAAGTGATTCTGGCGAGCGTAAAACATCAGCGCCGCGAGCAGGCCTGCCGCTGCCGCGATTCCGCGGTGGCCCAGCCGGGCGCGTAGCAAGAGAAACGCGGCACCAAAGGCCAGCCCGGCCGCGGCGATCTCCGACAAGCCACGGCCGACGAAGTACCACGGCGTCCCGAGGGTGAAGGTGGCAAGCGTCCCGACGCAGGCAAGCAGCCCAGCGCGAAACCCTCCGATCGGGCGGACCAGCGAAAACGCCAGCAACGATCCCGCGAGCAGACAGGACGCGTCGAGATATGTTTCGCCGACGCTCGAGTCGCCGAACACGAGATGCAGCGCTCCACTGAGCCAGCGATAGAGCGCCTGGTAGTCGAACGTCCGTGTTTCCGCCCTCGAGCCAGAAGCCCTGCATGTAGATCCGGCCGCCGGCAATTTGATAGGCCAGCCAGTCATCCCACGAATAGATGGTGATGTGTCCGATGAGCGGCAGCGCCCGCGCGACAAAATACGTCAGCCAGGGCACGCCGACCATGACGAAAGCCGTGCGCAAGTTCCGCCTCGACGTCGACACAGGAACCCAGGCGCTCGCGACCAGAAGCGGCCCGGCGGCACGCTCGAATCGCCCCGTCAAGGCTGCGACGAGCAGCGCGCCGGACGCGGCCATGGTCCAGACGAGCGCGGCGACGCCCGGATCCACGCTCGCAAGGGCGCGCCAACTCCACCAACCGATCAGCAGCAGCACCACAGCCGTCGTCAGGGCGGCGATGACCACGCGCGTGCCATCCGCCGCCGGGGGCGCCAGCGTCAACCGGGTACTGCCCCAGGCCGATGTGCCGTTCCACTCGGGCATGAACCGCCATCGCTCGCCGATCAGTCGAACGTCCAATGAGATCGCGTGCGTCCCGGCGCCGAGCGCGACCGCGACGTCACGGCCCGCATCGGCGGCGACGTCGGCGGTGCCGATCCGCCCTGTGACGCGCATGTCTTGGCCCGTAAGCAGCGTCAGCGTGCCCGCTTCGCGAACGGTGATGGAGCCCGTGAGCGCCAGCGACAGATCGCGGTGACCCGGTCTCAGCTGGTCAAGAATATTCACGAACCAGACGGGGAACTCCGACGCGGTGCGATAGGGCCGGTCGAAGATCGCCGTGCACGCCGGCGTGTCGGACCGCCAGTCAGCACGCACATCCCAGCTCCTCAAGACGCCGCGGGGCTCGTCAATCGGCATCGTGAGAATCGAGCCTTGCAGCGGCGCAGCCGTCGAGAAACGCGCGCACAGACCTTCCTGGCCGAGTAGCGACCCACCGATCTTCAGCGCCAGCAGCGCGACGATCAGAGCGCGTGTCCAGGTGTGCCCGAGGATCGAACGATCGAGCCACCACAACGCCGGAAACACGACGCCGATCACGATCGCCTCCGCGCGGCCATCGAGCGGGATACCGTCGAACATGGACAAGGATCGCGCCGGCCACAGCAGACCGACCACCAGAGCCAGGGTCCAGAAGACCGTGATCATCGAATCGGGATACACGCGTGAACGGTGCCGCACCTGCGACCCAGACCGATGACACGGGGATGGTAGAGTTGTCGCGTCTCCCGATGCCCGCCAACGTTCCCCGCGCTGACGATCGAATCCGCGTGCTGCGCGTGATCACGCGATTGAATGTCGGCGGGCCTTCGATTCAGGCGATGACGCTGGCCGATCGGCTCACGCCACGCGGCTTCGACACACTGCTCGTCCACGGACGGCTCGATGCAGGCGAGGGCGACATGCGCTACCTGCTGCCTCCAACCACCGCGGTCAGGCATCTGCCGTCGCTGAGGCGACCGCTCGCTCCGCCGCACGACGCCCTCGCGCTCGCGCAGTTGATCGACGTCATGCGCGACGTCCGGCCGCACATCGTTCACACCCACATGGCCAAGGCGGGCACGCTGGGCCGTCTGGCGGCGGCGATCTACAACCGCACCGCTGGACGCGGCCGGCCGCGCCCGCGTCGTGCACA
Organism: uncultured Acidobacteriota bacterium; assembly: GCA_963794705.1. Lineage (GTDB taxonomy): Bacteria > Acidobacteriota > Vicinamibacteria > Vicinamibacterales > CAVVIG01 > CAVQFC01. The sequence continues at coordinate 1,085,781 of CAWCFI010000010.1, read as the reverse complement.
CCTATCACGGGCACGTGCTGGAGGGGTACTTCGGCGCGACCACGACCCGGCTCTTCATCGCCGTCGAGCGCAGCGCTGGCGCGCGTCGACCGACCGCATCGTCGCCATCTCGCCGCCATTCGCGACCGAGTTGCTCGACCGACTATCGCATCGGCCGGCGCGACCAGTACCGCGTCGTGCCGCTCGGCTTCGATCTGTCCGCGCTCGCGGCGATCGACGACCGCGCCGCGCGCTGCGCACGCGCGAGCGCTCGACATCTCGCCGGCCGCGCGCGGTCGTCACGACGGTCGGCCGGCTGACCGCGATCAAGCAGCACGAGCTGTTCCTCGAGGTCGCCGCGGCGTGGTCGCGGCCGCGCGATCCCGACGCCATGTTCCTGATCGTCGGCGACGGCGAGCTGCGGGACGCGCTCGAAGCACAGTCGCGCGCGCGCTCGGCATCGACCGACCGCGTGCGATTTCTCGGCTGGCGGCGCGACCTCGCCACCGTCTACGGCGCGACCGATCGTGTTCCTGCTGACGTCGCGCAACGAAGGAACGCCGGTCGCGCTGATCGAGAGCCTGGCGTCCGGCGTCCCCGGCGTCAGCACCGACGTCGGCGGCGTGCGCGATGTCGTGCGAGACGACGCCGTCGGCCTGCTCGCGGCCAACGGCGACGCGACGGCGCTCGCCGGTCACGTCACTGCCCTGCTCGGCGATCGCGATCGGCGTCGCCGCATGGCCGAGGCCGGGCGCGCGCTGGTCCTCGGCGCGCTACGGCCTGATCGTCTCGTCGCCGACGTCGAGGCGCTGTACCGCGAGCTGCTGCACTAGAATTTCCGTGATGACCTCTCCGTCGATCGCTCTGGATCGTCTGTCTCGTCGCAACACTCAACGGCCTGCTGTTCATCGGCGTACCAGCGGCCGGACTGGACGACGCAATGGACCGACCAGGACGGATACCGCCGGCTCGGCGAAGTCCTCGCGTCGACCGGCAAGTTCACGCGCTACCCGGACGCGCCGCAGTTCGTGCCAGAAGTGCTTCGCACGCCGGTCTACCCGGCCTTCGTCGCGGTCATCTACCGACTCTTCGGCACCAGCCAGTCGGCGGTCGTCGCGGCACAGATCGGCGTGTTCGTCGTCATCTGCCTGACGGTGTTCGCCATCGGCGCGACAGCATCGGCGGCACCTCGGCTTGGCATCGCCGCGGCGGGTGCGACGGCGCTCTTCTCCGTCGCTGCCCGTACTTCGCGCGCGCTGGTGCTGACCGAAGCTCTGGACCACGCTGGTCTTCACGCTGACGATGTGGGCGCTGGTCCGCGCGGTCCACGAGCAGCGGACTGGACTGGTTCGCCTGGTTCGGCGTTGCTGGCCGCCGCCACGGCCCTGAGCCGCCCGGCCTTCGTTCTGTTCCTGCCGGGCATCGTCGTCATGGCGCTCGTGCTGTTTCCGGCTGATCGGCGCGCGGAGCCGCCGGCGCGCGTCGCGCTGGGTGGTCGCACTCGCTGTGTTCGCGGTCGCGATGGCTGCCGTGGTTCACCTACAACTACGTCACGATGCACCGCTTCACGCTGTCGCCCGCCGGCGGCGTCGGCCGCGGCATCTGGGAAGGCTCGTGGCAGGGCTACTGGCCGGGCCGGCTGCAGACCGAGCTCACGGATATCGCCGATCAGACGTCGCGATCGCGGCCGAGCTCGACGCCAGCGCTCGCCGACGGTCGCCGCGCGCGAAGCGCCTCGCGCTGGCACCGATGCTGGACCTACGCGCATCAATGGCAGGACATCCGGAAGATCTGGACCGAGCCGGACGATCCGATTCGACCGCGCCGACGCGCGCGGATCGAGGCGGACAACGAATATCTGCGAGTCGGCACTGCAACAACATCGCGCGCGATCGCGATCGCCCATCGTGCAACGCCGCCTCACGCGCGGGCTGTTCTCCTGTGGTCGGCCGACGTCCCGATTCGCTTCAGCTCAAATCAACGACCTGCCGACCGAGCGTCATCCGCTGTGCTGGCTCGTGCAATCGGTGATCCTGGTGCTCGCTGGCATGGGACTGTGGGCTGCTGCTGTCGTGCCGGCCGTTACGCCGACGCGTTGCTGCTGGCGGCGCCGATCATCTACGTCACCGCCGTGCATTTCCCGTTGCTGACCGAAGCGCGGCAATCGCTGCCGGCCAAGCCGATCGTGCTGGTGCTCGCGGTCCTCGGCGCCGGCGGCTGACTCGGCCGTTCATTTGCCCTGGAACCGCAGGTTCATGAACGCCAGCATCTGCTGACAGCCATTCCTGCGCTCTGAAAGCCGCCGGCGGCGATCGTCGTCGGCGACCTTCATGCCGAGCAGCACGTTGTCGTCCATGCTGTTGTTCAGGAACAGCCCGTGGCGGCCGATGCGTCAGCAGGTTCGGCACCGCGTGAACGCCCTCGAGCACCGGAATCAGGTGCTCTTCGAAGTTCAGCTCGTAGACCGGATAGGCCGTCGGGATGTCGGTGACGTGATACTCCATCACCTCGTCCTCGCTGACGCCGTAGCCCATCTTCATCACGTCGCGAAGCGCGAGCCGATAGATCTCCTCGTCGGTCGCCTGCCACAGCGGCTCGTCCCGCCACAGCGAGAGCTCGATGCACAGCACGGTGCTGTCGGGCGGGCACCATGTCGGCGCTGACATTCTTCTGCTCGGACAGGCGGTTGACCCGGAACTGCTCGTCGAGCAGATAGACCCAGTGAAAATCGGTCAGACTGCGGCCGCTTCAGCGCGATGTAGATCAGCTTGAGGCTGCGATAGCGCAGCTTCGAGGCGTGCTCGGCCACCGTCGCCGGCAGCGCCGGGCGTGATCATGCGCGACCAGCGTCGGCAGCGGCAGCGTCGAGACGACGCCGTCGCACGGCGATGCGCTCTTCCCGTCCTCGCGGAGTAGACGCACGCCGGTCATGCGGTCGCCGGTGCGCTCGAGCCGGACCGCCGGCGTCTCGAGCAGGATCGACGTTTCCCGCCGCCCGCACCTCGCCGGCCATGCCCTCGAACAGCTCGCTGATGCCCTGCGCGCGGATACATGTACTTCGTGAAATAGGTGGCCGGATCGGCCTTGATCCCCAGCGTCCGCAGGATGATGTTCTTCAGATTCAGCTTGGCGACGCGCTGCGCCTGCTTGGACGAAATCTGCGACGTCGGCAGCCCCCACACCCGCTCCGAGTAGATGCCGAAGCACAGGTCGTACAGCGTGCGGCCCAGATTGCGCACGCCCCACTCCTCGAACGAATGCTCCTTCTTCGGCGGCGACAGCGCCGACCTCGAGCGGTCGCCATGAGGTAGTCGAAGACGATGCGCGCCGACAGCAACGGGCTGACGCCGGGCAGCACCTGCAGCATCTCGAGCGGATAGACGTAGTACTTGCCGCGCAGCAGCACGCGGGTGCCGCGCGTCAGGATCAGCGGATCCTCGCCGAAGAACGGCCTGATCGCGTCGATGATCGCGCGGCTCTCCGGCGTTTCGCGGATGTGGAACGTGTGCGGACCGTAGTCGACCGCGTACGTCCCGAGCGCGATCGTCTTGGCCATGCCGCCGACGGCGGTGTCGCGCTCCAGGACCGTGACCGGTAGCCGAGCGCGGAGAGACGCCACGCCGCGGAGATGCCGGCGGGGCCGGCGCCCAGGACCACAACGTTGTTCCTTCACATCGGCCTCATTCGCGATGAAATGCCGGAGACGCGCGACGCCGTCGGCGAACGGAATTCCGGGCCGGACTGCCGAACTGCTCGGCCATCGCGCCATCGACGGTCCGGAACTGGATGTATTCCTCCGTCTTGCCTTCGTGGCGGACGGCAATCTCGACGCCGCAGCGCCCGCGCCATCGCCGCGACGATGTCGTTGACGCTGACCGGCGCGCCGGAGGCGAAGTCGACCGTCGCGCTGCGTGCCGCCGCGCTGCAGCAAGCGCGAGCAAACCGTCGACGGCATCGTCGACGTACATGAAGTCGATCAGGTTTTCGCCGTCGCCCCGCATCGTGAACTCGCGGTCGCCGCGCCGCGACCGCGCGCAGCCATCGCGTCGTGATCTTCCGCGCCGGTTCGTAGGGGCCGTAGGCGCCGAAGAAGCGCACGTTGATGTAGCTCGCCGGCGCGTGCGGCGTTCGGCGAAGAATCTGCACGTACTGCTCCGACGCCAGCTTCGAGATCGCGTACGGCAGCCGGGGACGCACCGCCGTGGCCGGCGACACCGGACCGGCCAGACCGTCGTACACCGCGCCGGACGAGACGTACACGAGATGCCCGACCGGCAGTGCTCGAGAAAGGTCACCGGCGCCACGGGTTCGACTCGAGATCCCAGCGCGGATGCTCGGCCGACGCCGCCGGATCGCCGTTGGCCGCGAGATACAGCGCCGCGTCGACGCGGCCGCCGCGCTCGCCGCCAGCGCCCGGACCGCGCCGGCATCGGTCAGGTCGCAGCGCACCGCGGCACGTGCGCAGCTCGTGCGCGACGACGAAGGCGTCGAGGCCGGCGACCGGTGGGCAACGGCGATGATGTCCCAGTCGCGCGGCGCCCGCAACAGCACGTTGTGTCCGATGAACCCCGACGCGCCGGTGACGATCACGCGCATCAACGCCTGTCAGCAGAGTCCGGCCAGGTGCTCGGCGTACCAGGGAATCGTTCGCGAGATCCCGGCTTCGAGCGACACCTTCGGGTTGATAACCGAGCAGCGCGTCGGCTTTTTCGATCGACGGCACGCGCAGGTCCACTTCCGGGCCGGGGTGCGGCTTGAAGACGATCTCCGACTTCGAGCTGCGTCAGCCGGATGATCATGTTGGCCAGCTCGAAGTTCGTCATCGTGCCCTGCGGATTGCCCAGGTTGAACGCCTGGCCGATCGCCTCGGGCTTCTCGGCGCACCGCAGCACGCCGTCGACGAAGTCCTCGACGAAGCACCACGCGCGAATCTGCGTGCCGTCGTTGTAGAGCGTGATCGGCGCGTGCTGCAGCGCCTGCAGCACCATCCCGCGGATGGCGCCGTCGCCGACCTGGCGCGGACCGTAGACGTTGAACGGCCGGACGATCGCCAGCGGCAGCCCATCTTCCTTGTAGTGCGCGTAGGACAGGTGCTCGGAGGCCAGCTTGCTGGCCGCGTAGACCCAGCGGCTCTCGCCGATCGGACCGATCGTCGTCAGATCGTCTTCCTTGCCCTTGTGGATGAACGGCCCGTAGACCTCGCTCGTCGAGAACTCGACGAACCGCTCGACGCCGACGTCGAGCGCGGCCTTCACCACCTGGTGCGTGCCGAGCAGGTTCACCTCCATCGTCCTGACGGCGTTGCGATCGACGGAATAGACGCCGGCAATCGCCGCGCAGTGAATGACGATGTCGCAGCCTGTCGATGGCGCGGCGGCTCGCCGCGTAGTCCATCACGTCGCCCTTGATGAAACGCAGGTGCGGATGGCTGTCGACGTCCGCGAACTGAAGGGCGTTGCGATGGAGGTTGTCGTAGACGACGACGTCGTTCTGTTCGAGCAGACGCTCGACCAGGTGAGAGCCGATGAACCCGGCGCCACCGGTAATGCACACGCGTTTCTCCGCTGATAGGCATGGGCGGCAATCCTCTATCCGTGCTGAACGTCGCCCGATCAACACTCCGCCGGCTTGCGGCTGATCAGCGCCTCCTGGCGAAGCGGAAACAACTTCTCTCTTGGTACACCGTCCCGGATCAGCGCGGCGATCGGCTGCCCCGAGCTGTCGAGGGTCGCGACGATCATCAGATCGTAGACCACCTCCCGGTGCCGGCCGATCGGCAGCACCGGCATCCCGAGGAATTCCGGGCCACCATCCAGGTCGAAGATCGCGGTCGGCTCGAGACCGAATTCCTTGAGGGTCAGATACGACAACTCGGCGGCTTCGCCGCGCCCGAAAATCGCCACCAGACGATCCGCGGCGGCGCACTCGCGAATGACGGCGCGCAGGTGCCGTCGCACCTCGCCGTACAGATGCAGCGAGTAGTCCATGAACTCGTAGGTGAGCCGCAACTTCTCCGCGATGCCGCGAGGCGTCAGCAGGTAGGTGATGCGATTGGACTGCACGTTCACGCACTTGATGTAGCCCTTGCGAACCAGTCGCTTCAGGTAGACGTTCGTCAGGCCGAGCGCGATGCCGAGCTGCGTCGACAGCCCGCGCTGCGTCACGCGCGAGTCGGCCTCGACCGCTTCGAGCAGCTTGAGATCGCGGTGCGCTTCGATGTCCATCGCCGGTCTATTCATGTGAGATCGTGCAACCCGTTCATCGTTCTCGATCGCCGCTTCAGCCAGAACACCATCGCGCCCACAAAAGCGACGTCCCACGCGAGCGTCAGTGCGTGTATCGGCCGGCTGCCGAACGCGGACCACAGGTTCCAGTGAAAGTCATCGACGACGACGGCGCGGTTGACCAGTGCCCACAGGACCTGGAGGCGCGGCCCGGTCGTGGTCAAAGCGTCCACGTCGGTTCCGGGGCTCGGTACCGGCCAGAAGACGCGGGACGACACCGCTTGCGCACATGCCAGGATGACGAGGGGCGCCGTCAGAAACAGCCGCGGCCGCCATTCGATGGCGCGTCCGATTAGCACGTACACGACGGGCATCGCCCACAACAGCAGACGCTCTGTGTCCGTGCCGCCGATGTAGCTGAGCAGGGCAAAAAATCCCAGGTACACCGCCAGGTCCTGGCGGCCGGCCAGAAAACGACCGGCGCGTTTCCAGTCGAACGCGACAACCGCCAGTACCGGTCCGAACGTGAAGAACCACGCAAGGACCCAGGTGAACACGGGCTTCTTGCTCGCGTTCTCGAGCACGGCGCCCAAGAACGTGTACGAATCGGCGCGCGGGGTAGTGACGAGCCGCGTCACGACCACCGCTGCGGCGGCCGCCAGAAGAGGAATCAGGACGAGGCCGACGTGACGATCTCCGTCGCGAAGGCGCTGGACGGTGGTTCGTCCCAGTCGATCGCGGCTGAACAGCAACGCCAGCGGGATGACGATCATCACTTCCCGCACGAGCGTTCCGAAAAACGCAAGGGCCGCCAGCGCCACAACCGGCAGGAGCGAGTCATCGCGCCGCATCCAGTCGATCGCCATCAACCCCGCCACCAGGAACGCGAACATCGGCGGATCGACGTACATCGGGTAGTAGTGGACGAAACGGGCCGGGCCATGCCACTCCGCGAGGAACAGCGCCGCGAGCAACGTTCGCGTGATCCACGACCGAACATATCCCCGCAGCCAGACGACCAGGAGTACCGGCCGACAACCCGGCCGCGATCACGTTGATCTCCCGATACACCTCGCCGAAGCGGTACGGGTTGGCGAACGAGACGAGCCAGGGCAGCCCGATGCGGTATACGTACGGCGCCGCGGCTGTCACCGGGTGATGGGTCGCGAAGTAGTAGGTGGTCCAATAGTAGTGATCGCTATCCCAGAAGCGGATCAGCGTGATCTGCTGCGTGTAGGCCGACACACACGTGAAGAACGCGAAGATCGCGACGACACCGAACAGCTCTCCGATCGGGGCAACTCGCCCGGGCGCGACCGACTCAGAGATCGCGGTCATGATGACGCGCCACGGACATGATTGGGACGGGTGCGCCGCCGCGCCTGCAGGCCGCGCCGAATTCGCATGATGTCGGCGGCATTGCGGATGTTGCCGGCGAGCAATCTCAGCCGGCTATCGCCGTCATCGCGCCATCGGACCGGCACCTGCGCCAGCCGGTAGCCGGCCTCCTTGGCGAGGGACAGGATTTCGACATCGAACATGTAGCCGTCGACGATCTGGCGCGAAAACAGATCGCGCGCGACCGGCTGCCGAAAGAACTTGAAGCCACACTGGGTGTCCGGGACGTCGGGCAGCCCGACGGTCGCGTGCATGAATGTCGCGAACGCCTTGGCTCCGACGCGGCGATGCCAGGGCTGCCGCCGCTCGATCCGCGCACCCGCCAGCGCCCGGGATCCGATGACCAGGTCCGCGCCCTGCGAGAACGCCGCGTGGACATGGTCGAACTCGTCGATCGGCGTCTTGTTGTCGGCGTCGATGAAACCGATGACGTCGCCGGTCGCCTGCGCCACGCCGCAACGGATCGCAAAGCCTTTTCCGCGGCGGCCGGTGTTGCCGATCGCCCGCACGTAGTCGTGCGCCGCCGCCAGGGAGTGGGCCAATTTCTGCACGACCACGAGCCGCAGGTTTCTCACAACTCCGTCGGAACCGCTCGTCATCACGATCGCCGCCGGACGGTTCGAAGAAACGCTTCTGGGTGTACAGCTCGGCTGCCGGCGAGCACCTCGACCATCGCCTGGCTCGCATCGGGCCGGTAGTAGATTGCGACGCGGGATAGCGCCCGTGCGCAATCTGACGGCGGATGGAGTCCTGAATCTCGGCGCCATCGTAGCCGGCGTGCAGCACGTTGTCGGCGTGCAGGCGGCCCTGCTGTCTCGCGCCGATGTTCACCACCGGCGTCCCCAGATAGGAGCACTCCTTGATGCCGGCTGACGAATTGCCGACCAGGCAGGCCGCGACTTTCAGGATCGCGATGAACTCGCTCACCGGCACGTCGGTGATGAAACGCATCTTGCGGACCGCGTCCGGAACGTTCTCGCGGAAGTGCCGCAGGCTGTCCGCCATCTCGGCGGTGCCGGCGTCGGGGTTCGGCCAGATCCAGATCACCGGCATGTCGAGCGCCGAGACCGCGCGCAGGGTGTCCTCGAGATGCCGCCGGTTCTCCGCTCGGTCGTCACCGGATGCTGGATCACCAGCAGGAACGGCTGGGTCACGTCGATTTCGTGGCCGACGCCGTAGCGGTTCACGCTGTCGCTGGTCGCCGTCGCCACGGATTGCGCCGCGACCTCGACGTCGAGAGAACCGGTCGTGAACACGTACCGCGGATCCTCGCCCATCGCCAGCACCCGCCGGTGCGCATCGTCGTTGGTCACGAAATGGATGTGGGCCAGCTTGGTGATGGCGTGCCGCACGCTCTCGTCGATGCTGCCGGTGACGTCGCCGCCCTCGATGTGCGCGATGGTCTTGTTGAGATAGGCGGCCGCCATCGCGATCGCCAGCTGCTCGAACCGGTCGCCGCAGATGACGACGATGTCGGGATCGGCGGCGTGAAAGCCGTTGGTGAATTCGAGCGCCGTCAGGCAGGCGGTCTTCGCCATCGCCACGTGGTTGCCGCCTTCAATCACGTTGAACAGCGACGTCGAAATCGTGAAGCCGCCGGCCTCGATGTCGGCGGCGATGTGGCGGCTGTACTTGTCGAGCAGAATCGATCCGCCGAGCATCAGCTCGAGGTCGACGCCCGGATGCTCCTGCAGCTTCTTCAGCAGCAGCTGGCTGCGCCCGTAGTAGGCGCGGCTGGTGATCGGAAAACAGATTCGCCGCTTGCCGTTCTCCGGCGTTCGGCGCGTCGTCGACGCGAGCATCGTAGTCATGGATTGGTAGGCGAAGGCTTCCGCGGCCGTCAGACCCTCGCCGGATCGTGGTTCACGACGATCGGTCTTCCATTCGCAGTAGACGTCGAGCGATTCGGTGCCCGGCTCGCGAAAACCGTTGCCGGAATTCTTGACGCCACCGAACGGCATGTGCGGGCCGGCGCCGTAGGTCGGACCGTTGATCGACACCAGGCCGGCTCGATACCGGCTGATGAACTGCTCGATGCGGTGGATGTTGCTGGTGTGGATGGCGCCGGTCAGGCCGAACGACGTGGCGTTGGCGAGGCGAAGCGCCTCCTCGAATCCCGAGACGCGATACACGCAGGTGACCGGCCCGAACAGTTCCTGCTGCGAAATCTCGTCGTCGTGCGAGACGTTCTCGAGAATCGTCGGCGCCATGTAATAGCCGGGCGCGAGCGAGGCCACCGCGTGGCCGCCGGTCAGGACTCGCGCGCCGCGCGCCGACCGCGGCGTCGACGGTGCCAGCAGGCGATCGAGGCTCGCGCGGGTCACCACCGGACCGCAATCGTCCTGCGGGCCGGAGCCGACCTTGACCTTCGCCGTCCGCGTCAATCAACGCGGCGCGGAACGCATCGTAGACGGCGTCGAACACGATCAGGCGGCTGCCGGCCGCGCAACGCTGGCCGGCGTCGATGAACGCGGAGGCCACCGCGTGCTCCGCCGCCAGCGTCAAGTCGGCATCGTCACAGACCACGAGCGGGTTCTTGCCGCCGAGTTCGAGACAGACCTTGGCGAGCACCGCCCGCGCGCTGACCGTCTGCTGAATACGCTTGCCGGTCGGCACGGAGCCGGTGAAGCTGACCAGACCGACGCGATCGTCTTCGATCGAGCGGCGTGCCGACTTCGGGCCCAAGGCCCTGCACGACGGAATACACGCCGCGCGGCAGCCCGGCTTCCTGCAGCACCTTGCCGAACGCGATCGCCGTGTACGGCGTCAGCTCGTGCGATTTCGCCACCACGGCGTTGCCGCACAACAGCGCCGGGAACGCCTTCCAGGCGACGCCGGCCAGCGGGCTGTTGAACGGCATGATCGCGGCACAGACGCCGATCGCCGCGCGCTCGGTTCGCACCGACCGATTCGGAATCGGCGTCGTCATCGTCTTGCCGTAGAGGCGGCTGCCCTCGCCTTCCATGAACATGCGCGAGATCGGCGGACGAGGCGACTTCGGCAACCGCGTTCTTCCACGGCTTGCCGGTTTCGGTCTGGACGATCTCGCCGAGCTCGCGTTCCTTCGCGCGCAGCAGCGCCGCGGCGCGTCCCATGATCTCGCCGCGACGCGGCGCCGGCGTCCGCGCCCACGCGTCGGCGGCGGCCGCCGCGACACCGACGGCGCGCGACACATCCGCGGCCGATCCACGCGTCACGGCGGCGACGACGCGGTCGTCAATCGGCGAACGCTTTTCGAACGTCGCGCCGCTCGCCGACGCGACCTCGGCGTCGTCTATCCAGTGCAGGATGTGTGTCGGATACATCTGTAATGCGGGCTCAGGCCCGCGAAGCCGTCGAGGTCCGGCTAAAGCCATGAGGCACCTACCAGGGTCGTCTGGACGGTTCGTGCGATCCCTGCGGCGTCGAGGCCGTGATGCGCCAGCACCTCGGCGTTGCTGCCGCACGCGGGAACGTCGGTGAGACCGATCGAGCGGAACTCGCACCGCGTGCCGGTGCGCGCGAGCGCGGCGCCGATCATGACGCCCTGACCCAGCGTGACGTAGTGGTTGTCGAGCGTGACGACCGCGGGAAAGCGCCCGAGCGTCTCCGCGACCCATGCATCGTCGATGCGGTTGAGCCATGGCAGGTTGATCACTGCGGCGCGCACGCCCAGTCCTGCCAGCTCGTCGGCGGCGCGCCAGGCGTTGGTCATCAGGAGCGGCCCGTAGCCGACGATCGCCACGTCCGCGCCATCGCGCAGCGTGACGCCGCGGCCGACCTGCAACGTGTACGACGCCGGCAGCGCATACGGCAGATCGAGCGGCACGTTGACGAAGCGGAGATAGGTGCTCGAGTCGTTCTGTTCGACCGCCCAGCGGATGGCGAGGCGCGCTTCACGCTCGCTGCACGGCTCGAAGGCGGTCAGCCCCGGCACCGAACCGATCGCCGAGATGTCGCGCACCGACTGGTGCGAGTGACCGGGCCCGCCGGGAACCACGCCGGCGAGCGTCGCGGTGTAGATGATCTTCTTTTTCTCGGTGGCGTTGTTGTAGATGTGCTCGTTGGCGCGGGTCGACAGAAAACAGGCGAACGAGTGCACTACCGGCAGGATGCCGTTGAGCGCCATGCCGCCGGCCGCCGAGACCATGTGCTGCTCGGCGATGCCGCACTCGATGAAGCGCTCTGGCAATTCGTCCTTGAACGCCTCGATCCCGCAGTCCGACAGCAGGTCGCCGTCCATGACGACGATGTCCGTGCGGGCGCGGGCCATCTGCAGCAATTCGTCGCCATACGCGAGCACCAGGCGCTCCGGCTTGACCGGCGCGACGCGCGACGGCTGCGGCGCGGCGGCGAGCTCGAGCGGCGGTTTTCCGAGACGTGACAAACGCGCGTCGATCCGCGACGTCAGCTCGCCGACCGCGGCGAGATAATCTTTCAGCGACGGCGCACCGGCGTGGAAGTGATAGGTCTGATCGCCGCACGCCAGGCCTTCCATGAACGAGACGCCCTTGCCCTTGATGGTGTCGGCGATCAACACCTTCGGCCGATCGGTGACGGTCGCAAAATGCGCAAAGGCGCCGCGGATCGCCGCGAAGTCGTGACCGTCCGCGCGGCGGACTTCCCAGCCGAACGCGCGGAACTTGTCCTCGATCGGCCCGAGATCGCTGACCGCGGCGACCGCCGAGTCCGACTGCAGCTTGTTGTGATCGACCACCGCGATGATCTCCGACAGCCGTTCGTTGGCGCACGGCTGCAGCGATTCCCAGATCTGCCCTTCCTGCAGCTCGCCGTCGCCGGTCATCAGCACGATGCGTCCGCCTTTGCCGGTGAAACGGTGCGCGCGCGCCATGCCGTACGCCTTCGAGATGCCCATCCCCAGCGATCCGGTGTTGGTCGCGATGAACGGCGTGGTCTCGACGTCGGGATGGCCGGGCAGCCCGCCGAGACGCCGCAGCTTGTGCAGCAGATCGATATCGAGCTTGCCGAGCGCGATCAGCAGCGCATAGAGCGCGGGTGCGTCGTGTCCCTTGGACGAAAAATAAATGTCGGCGCCGGGAGCGCCGCTGTTGGTGTCGGCGAGCTCTTCGGTCCACAGCCACGTGATCAAATCGGTGGAGCTGAAGCTCGATCCGATGTGGCCGGAACCGGCCTGCATGATCATGTAGAGCGTGTTCAGGCGGCAGACGTCGGCCAGCAGGGCGGCGCGCTCGATCGGATCCGCGGCGGCGTGCCGGACGGCTTCGATCGACTTCAACGGGACATACGACAGCCCGCCGTCGCCGGCGAGCTGCTTGTCTGAGTGATCCTTTTCGCCCATCTCTTAGCTTTCAGCTATCGGCTTTCGGCTATCAGTCTGAGAGCTGAAAGCTGAGAGCTTCGTTGTCACCGCGCTGTCCAGCCGCCGTCGATCACCAGCATCGCGCCGGTCATGTAGGCCGACGCGCGCGAGGCGAGGAACACGATCGCGCCGTTGTAGTCGTCGTCGCTGGCCATGCGGCCGAGCGGCGTCCGCTTCACGTACTCGGCGACGAACGCCGGCGCATGCCCGTCTTCCTTCACACCGCCCGGGACCAGCGTGTTGACCCTCACGCCGAACGGCGCGCAGTACTCTGCCAGCCAGCGCGTGAAGTTCAGCATCCCGGATTTCGCCACGCTGTAGCCGATCGGCTTGAAGAACTCCGATCCATCCCGGCGGCGATAGTCGTACACCGCCTGATCCGGCGAGACGATGCCGTAGGTGGACGACACGTTGACGATGCTGCCGGCGTCGAGCCCGGCGCCGCGGAACTGCGCGATGAACGACTGCGACACCACCAGCGCGCTCTTGAGATGCGAGTCGAGCATGGCGTCCCACGCCGACTCCGGATACCGTTCGAACCGCCCGGTCTCGAGCGCGGCGTCGGCGGGCGACGATCCCAGGCCGGCGTTGTTCACCAGAATTGACGGCGGACCGAATCGCTTCGTCACGTCGGCCACCGCGGCGTCGACGGCATCGCGAACCGTGGCGTTCACCAGATGCGTCGAGATTCGCGCGCCTTCGTCGATGAGCGTCTGCAGCACAGCGCTTCGCTCAGCCGCGACGTCGAAGAGCGCGACCGACGCGCCGGCCGCCGACAGCGCCCGCGCATACTGACGTGCCGAGCCGGCCCAGCCCTCCGGTGACGATCGCCACCTGGCCATCCAGTCGGAAGAGGTCGTTTGAAGAGGTGTTGGCGCTCACGAGACAGGCTACCGCCCCGTCACTTACAGGAATGGTCGTGGATGCCTGTAAACAAGTGCAGATGCGGGAAATTCCGAGGGTTCGTTCACAGACTGAACAATGGATCGTTCAGGAATTGAACGAGTAATTCTGCCTGTCTTTCAAATTTGTGTCAAGGCAATCGGCCCAGCAAACGCTCGACATTCGCCCAGTCTTCGGGATCGTCGATGTTGCTCCCGTACGGCGCTGCCATCACGTACGCCGCGACCCGATCGCCGTACAGGCTGGGGTCGTCCGGATCGGACAGCAAGGAAGCGCGGAACAGGTAAATCGCACCGTTGAAGACCCACGCTTTCGGCACGTCCTGCCGACGCACCGGCCGCCGCTTCACTGGCTGGTCGCCGACCAGCAGCCGGGCCCACCCATCCGCGTCAATCGTCAGCGCGCGCATCGGATTGAAGTGCGCCGGCATCTCGTCGACGCTCACCACGGAATCCGCGCCAGACGCCAACGCCAGCGCGACCGACTCGACGATATGAAACGGTTGTCGAAGCGGTGACGTGGGCATGAGGATCATCACCCAGTCGGGCTCGTAGCGTTGGTGGTCCCGCATCCAGGCGACGGCGTGCTGCATCACGGGCAGATGCGGGGTGTCGTCCGCGGATAACGCCGCTGGACGGATGAACGGCACCTCGCAGCCGAGGTTCTCCGCAATCCGCGCCGCTTCCTCGTCGTCGGTGGACAGAATCAGCCGGTCGAAGGCGCCGGACGCCAGCGCGCTCTCGATCGTGTAAGCGATGAGCGGCTTGCCGGCGAGCCGCCGGGTGTTCTTGCCTGGAATGCCTTTGGATCCCGCCCGCGCCGTCACCACGCCGAGGACGGTCGGCTTGGGCGTCACTACAGGCGGAAGATGGACGGGGCCGTGTGGCTCTTCAGCGCGTTGCGGGTGTCGACGATGAGCGGCGCGCCCGCGACCATCTCGTCGTAGTTGAACGCGTCGTGGTTGGTGCAGACGACGTAGCAGTCGGCGGCATGGGTCAGCGCATCGGTCATCGACACCGAACGGAGTGTCTGGCCGCCGTGCGCGAGCGACTCGACAAAGGGATCGGTATAGCTCACCACCGCGCCCTGGCGTGTCAGCAGTTCGAGGATGTCGAGCGCCGGTGATTCGCGGACGTCGCCCACGTTCGGCTTGTAGGCCATGCCGAACAGGTGCACGCGGGAGCCGTTCAGCGCCTTGCGCTTCGAGTTCAGCGCTTCCGCGATCAGCTGCACGACGTACTCCGGCATCGCGCCGTTGACCTGTCCGGCGAGCTCGATGAAGCGGCATTCGAAGCCGCTCTGACGCGCCTTCCACGAGAGATAGAACGGATCGATCGGGATGCAGTGACCGCCGAGTCCGGGTCCGGGATAGAACGGCATGAAACCGAAGGGCTTGGTCTTGGCCGCGTCGATCACTTCCCACACGTCGATGTTCATCTTGTGGCACATCAACGCAATCTCGTTGACGAGGCCGATGTTCACCGCGCGGAACGTGTTCTCGAGCAGCTTCACCATCTCAGCGACGCGCGTCGAGGTCACCTGGATGACGTGCTGCACGGTCGCGCCGTACAGCGCCGCGGCCACCTCGGTGCTGGCCGGGCCGACGCCCCCGACGATCTTCGGGATGTTCTTGGTGTTGAACTGCGGGTTGCCCGGATCGACGCGCTCGGGGGAGAACGCCAGGAAGAAGTCGACGTCCGGCTTGAAGCCCTTGGCGACGAGCATCGGCTGGACCACTTCGTCGGTGGTACCCGGGTAGGTGGTCGACTCGAGGATCACCAGCTGCCCGCGCCTCAGGGTCGCGGCGACGGCTTCGACCGCGTGCACCACGTACGAGAGATCCGGGTCCTTGGTCTTGCGCAGCGGCGTCGGCACGCAGATGTCGATCGCATCCATCGAGCCGAGCTGGCTCATGTCGGTAGTGGCCCGCAGCGTGCCGGCCTTGACGCACGCTGCGAGGTCCGCCTCCGAGACGTCCGGGATGTAGCTCTTGCCGGCGTTGATCTGATCGGTCTTCGAGGCGTCGACGTCGAAGCCGGTGACGTCGAAGCCCGCGCGAGCGAACTCGACGACCAGCGGCAGGCCGACGTAACCAAGGCCGATCACGCCGACGCGCGCCTGGCGGGCACGGATGCGCTCCAGGGTCGAAGTCGTGTTCGCTGAATTCATCTTGGACAGGCTAGACCGCCGGGGATCGCTCGGCCGATCGCGGCTCGGCCGCCACACGCTCGAGGTCGGCGTCGACCATCATCTTGACGAGGCCGGTGAAATCGACCTTCGGCGTCCAGCCAAGCGCCTTGCGCGCCTTGGTGTTGTCGCCAATCAGCTGTTCCACTTCGGCCGGCCGGATGAACTTCGGATCGAGCTTGACGTGCTTGTTCCAGTCGAGACCGGCGTGAGCAAACGCCGTCTCCACCAGCTCGCGCACCGAGTGGGTGATCCCGGTCGAGATGACGTAGTCGTCCGCTTGATCCTGCTGCAGCATCATCCACATCGCCTCGACGTAGTCGCCGGCAAAGCCCCAGTCGCGCTGCGCATCGAGGTTGCCGAGCGACAGCGTGTCGGTCTTTCCCGAGCTTGATCCGGGCGACGCCGTCGGTGACCTTGCGGGTGACGAACTCGAGGCCGCGCCGCGGCGACTCGTGGTTGAACAGGATCCCCGACACCGCGAAGAGACGGTAGCTCTCGCGATAGTTGACGGTGATGTAGTGACCGAACACCTTCGAGACGCCGTAGGGGCTGCGCGGATAGAACGGCGTCAGCTCGGTCTGCGGAATCTCCCGCACCTTGCCGAACATCTCGCTCGACGACGCCTGATACAGCTTGATCTTCGGATCGACCTGGCGGACCGCCTCGAGCACGCGCGTAACGCCCTGGGCGTTGAACTCGCCGGTGAGCATCGGCTGATCCCACGACGCCGGCACGAACGACATCGCGGCGAGGTTGTACATCTCGTCGGGGCGAACCTCGTCCACCAGCCTGATGATCGACAGCTGATCGAGCAGGTCCGCCGGCTTGATCGTGATGCGATTGAGCAGGTGCTGAATGCGCCAGTAGTTGGGTGCGCTCGCACGGCGGACGGTGCCGACGACTTCGTACCCTTTCGAGAGCAGCAATTCAGCGAGGTAAGATCCGTCCTGCCCGGTAATTCCGGTGATAATGGCGCGTTTGGACATGGTTGAAACAGGGATTCTAACATGAGCCTCGACGAACTCGATAAGCTCGAGCGGCAGCGCCGCGATGCCGACCAGCGCTACAACGACGCGCTGACCGCGTTCGATGCCGCGCTCGTCCGCATCGAGCCGCCGCCGGCCGCCGGCCTCGTCGCCGATGCCGCCGTCCCGGCCGTTCCCGACGGCTGGCGCGGGTGGCCGGTGCGCGCCGTCCAGCAATGGCTGTCGCCCTGGATCGAGCGGCAGCACGCGTTCAACGCCCGCACGGCGGACGCCATCGAGGCGCTGGTCGCGCGCGATCGCGAGCGGACCGCCGCGTTCGAACGGTTTCAGGCCGCGCTGATCGCCTTCCTGCAGCAGATCACCGCGTTCGTCGAGACCAAGGATCGCCAGCAGACGTCGATTGCGACGCGCCGCCTCGACGAGCACCAGCAGCTGCTCGACGCTGCATGCGCCGCAACTCGCGACACGGTGGCCGAGCTGCGCGCGCAGATCGCCGTGGTGCAGCGCGCCACGGCCATGCTGAAGCGCCGCATCGAGGAGTCGCCGGCGGCAGGCGCCGGCAGCGGCGGCGCGCGGCCGCGAGCGCCGTCGGCGGCGGCTGCGCCGGCCGCATTCAGTCGGACGACTACAAGTACGTCGGCTTCGAGGATCAGTTTCGCGGATCGGACGAAGCGTCGCGGCCAAGCTCGCGCGACTACCTGCCGATTTTCGCCGGCGCCACCGACGTCGTCGATCTCGGCTGCGGCCGCGGCGAGTTTCTCGCTGGCGCTGAAAGCGGCCGGCGTGATCGGCGCGCGCGGGTCGACACCAACATCGACATGGTCGCGGTCGCGCCGCGAACGCGGCCTCGACGTGACGGCCGGCGACGCGCTCGGCTATCTGTCGAGGGCTGGCCGACGAATCGATCGGCGGCATCATCGCGACCCAGGTCGTCGAACACCTCGAGCGCGTCGTACCTGATGCGGCTGCTCGACGCGTCGCATCGCGCGCTGCGGCCGGGCGCGCCGATCGTGCTCGAAACGATCAACCCGGCCTGCTGGTACGCGTTCTTCAGCAGCTACATCCGCGATCTGACCCACGTCGCACCCGGTGCATCCCGAAACGCTGCAGTACCTGCTGCGCGCCAGCGGCTTCGAGCGCGTCGAGATCCGCTATCGCGAGCCGGTGCCGGACGGCGAGAAGCTGAAGGCGACGGCGGTGCCCGAGGACGTCCGCGTGTCGGACGATCCGATGGCCAAGGCGCTGACCGGCGTCGCCCGCACGCTCGACGCCAACGCCGCCATCCTCAACCGCCTGATCTTCTCTACATGGACTACGCGGTCGTCGGCTATCGCGCCTGATCAACCGACCAGGCGCTCGACCACGCCGTCCCACGTAATCAGCGAGGCGCGCTCGAAGCCGGCTTCGCCCAGCCGCCGCGCCAGCGGCGCGATCCGCCGCGAGCCGGGCGATCGCCGCCGCGAGCGCGTCGGGCGCCGGGCTCGGCGATCAGGCCGTTGACGCCGTCGACGACGAACTCCAGCGGGCCGCCGGCATCGGTGGTCGTGATGACCGGCTTGCGCGCGAGAAACGCCTCGAGCGTCACGTAGCCGTAGTCTTCGTCGAGCGGCGGAAAGATCACCGCCGAAGCGCGTTGGCGTAGAGGTCGACCAGCTGCCGGTCGTCGATGTCGCCCGGTGAACGTGACGCGATCGGCGACGCCGAGCTTCGCCGCCAGGTCTTCGAGCGCACGGCCGATGAGAGCCCTCGCCGGCGACGACCAGCCGGACCGGCGGGCGGTCAGCGCCAGCGCGCGAATGATCAGATCGACGCGTTTGTTGCGCTCGAGCCGGCCCACCGACAGCACGTAGTCGCCGAACGGCCCCGCTGCGAGCGATCCCGCCAGCGGCGGCGGATGGTAGAGCGGCTCGGCGGCCAGACCGTTGTACTTCGCCAGCCGCGCCGCGGTGTTGCGCGCGTTGCTGAACAGCCGCTTCGATTCCGCCAGCACCTCGGTGTCGAGCCCGATCAGTTTATCGCGCAGCCTGACGTCGGCTTCGGTGTCGGTGAACTCGCTGAACGGGGTGCCGCACAGATCGTAGATCGCGCGGTGCTGGTGGAACAGCCACGTCACCTTGTTCGGATGACGGACGAAGTAGGTGGGAAACTTGGTCGCGATCACCGCGTCGATCTTCTCGTAGTTCGACTCCGACAGATCGACCAGCCGCCACAGCGCGGCCTGCGCGAGCAGCTCGCCCTTCGGGTACGACTTGAACGGGATCGAGACTTTCTTGGCGCGGTAGCCATGCCGCCGCAATTCGCGGACGAGATTGCGGACGTGCCGCTCGGCGCCGCCGTAGACGAACGGCATCTGCGCTTCGCAGACGAGAACGGATCGCACGGCGGACATCTGGCGTCGGAGCGGACTATATCATCACGGCTGCAGTACACTGGCGGTCCGATGCGCCGGTCCGTCGCGGTCACGACCGAAATCGCGCTGCTCGTCGGCGGCCTGACCGCGGTCGCGATCGCCGCCACCTATCCGCTGATCCGCCACCTCACCACGCACCTGCCGAACGACCTCGGCGATCCGGTGCTGGTCGCGTGGACGCTCGGCTGGGATGCGCACGCGATCCGGCATGGCGGCAGCCAGCATCTTCGACGCGCCGAACTTCTTTCCCTACCTGCGCACGCTCGCCTACTCGGATCACCTGTTCGGCGCTCGCCATCTTCACGGCGCCGCTGCAATGGCTGACCGCGAATCCGGTGCTGACCTACAACCTCGCGTTCATCGCCTCGTTCGTGCAGGCCGGCGCCGGCATGTACCTGCTGGCGCGCGCGCTGACCGGCCGCCGCGATGCCGCGGTGCTGGCGGCGCTCGCCTATGCGTTCACGCCGTTTCGCATCGCGCACCTCGCGCACCTGCAGTGGCTGATGACCGGCTGGCTGCCGCTCAGCCTGTGGGCGCTGCACCGCTATTTCGCCACCGGCGCCTGCTGCGTTATCTGCTCGCCTCGGCCGCGGCCTATCTGCTGCAGAGCCTGACCGCGAGCTACTTCACCTACTTCGGGCTGCTGCCGCTGCGCGGTCGTGGCGGCGGTCGAAACCTGGCGGACGCGGCCGCCGCTGCGCCGAACCGCTCGTCCACGCTGCTGATGGCCGGCGGCGCTCGTGGCAGCGATCCTGGCGCCGATCGTCGCTCGTCTACTACCGCGCCCGCGCCGACCACGACTTCGTGCGCAAGCCGAGCCGAGATCGCCGCGCTGAGCGCCGACCTCGGCGATTATTTTCGCGCCCACAATCACATGTCGCGCTGTGGCGGATGGCGCGGCCACGGCACCGGCGAACACGAGCTCTTTCCCGGCGTCGATCGTCCTGATCCTTGCCGGCGTCGGCGCTCTTCGCCGCGCGTGCGCCGGCGACCGACGCGCGATCCGGCTGTATCTCCGCGATCGCCGCCGCCGCGCTGGTGTTGTCGCTCGGCCCCCGGCCGGCCGCCTGGGGCCACGTGGCGCCGATCCCCGGACCGTATCAGCTGCTGCTCAGCTACCGTGCCCGGCCTCGACGGCCTGCGCTCCGTCTCCCGCATCGGCGATGATCGTCGTGCTCGCCGTCTGCGTGCTCGCGGCGTTCGGCGCGGCTCGGCTGCTCGATCGCGTGCCGCCCGGCGCGCCGCGCGACGGTCGTCGCCGTGCCTGGCGCTCGGCAATCGTCGCCGAAGGCTGGGCGGCGCCGATTCCGACCGCGCGGTTCGATCCGCTGGCGAACCCGGACGATCGCGACGCCTACGCGTTCCTCAGACCGAGCGGGCCGGACGGCGCGCTGCTCGAGCTGCCGATGGCCCATCGCCGACGATCCGCGCGAGCTGCGCTATCAATACCTCACGCTCTGGCACGGCCATCGCGTCGTGAACGGCAGCAGCAGCTACACGCCCGCGCTGACGCAATTGCTCGACGAGCGAGGACCATTCGCCGTTCGACGACGCCGGCCGCCTCGGCGATGCGGTCGGTCTGGTGCGCGGCATCGGCGTTCGCTATGTGGTGGTCCATCGCGGACCGTTCGCGAACCGGCGATTGAGCCGGCGCTGATCGCGCGAGCTCGAGAGCAATCCGCGACAGGTTGCGGCCGAACACCGTTTCGGCGGTACGATCGTGTTCACGCTGACGCCGGACGAAGGAGACGGCGGCCGACGGCATCGCGGCCGATTCCTTCGTCCGCGATGCCGTGCGCGCGCGTCGCAGTCGCCCGACCGGCTGGCGCTGCTGTTCGACGGCGATCGCGATACGCGATGGCTGACCGGCCAGCGTCAAACCGGTCAGCGAGTGGATCGAGCTCGAGCTCGATCGCGCCGCGAAACGTCAGCGTGGTGCGGATGCAGACCGCCGAACGGAGTTTTGCCGACTATCCGCGCGAGATCGCGATCGACGCGGTCGAGGCCGGCGGCGCCAGGACGCTATTCAAGGGATCGGTATTGCCACAGTTCGGCCGCGGGCTGGTTCGCAACCTCAGCTACCCATCCATCGACATCCGGCTGCCGGACAATCAGGCGCGGACCATCCGCCTGCGGCAGCTTGGCACGACCGACCAGCTGTTCTGGTCGATTCACGAACTAGAGCTCAGGGAGCGCGGCCGCTGATGGCAGGATTACCCTCGGACAGTACTCAGATCGACGTGGCCGTCATCGGCGCCGGCGTCACCGGACTCGCGGCAGCGGGCGCAATCGCGGCGACCGGCGCGTCGGTCTGTGTGCTCGAACGCCACCCCCGTCCGGGCATGGACACCAGCACGCACAACAGCGGCGTGATTCACGCCGGTATCTATTACCCGGCGGGATCGCTCAAGGCGAGGCTGTGCGTGGAAGGGCGCGACCTGATGTACGCGTTCTGCGCGCGGCACGGCGTGCCCCACGTGCGTTCGGGAAAACTGATCGTCGCCCACAACGAGGACGAGGTGCGCGAACTCGAGGAGCTGCAGCGGCGCGGCGCCGCCAACGGCGTCGCCGGCCTCGAGATTGTGGACCGCGCCTTCATCGTGACCCGCGAGCCGGCGGTCAATACCAGGTTCGCGCTCTGGTCGCCCGACAGCGGCATCGTGAACGCGGAAGAGTTCGTGAAGGCGCTACTCCGCACCGCCTCTGGCGCGGGCGTGATGTTCCTGCCGGGCACCAGGCTGCTTGGCGCCGACCGCCATGGCGACGGCATGCTGCTGACCACCGAACGCGAATCGATCGTCGCCCGCGTCGTCGTCAACGCGTCCGGCCTGTATGCCGACGAGGTGTCGCGGATGCTCGGCGGTGAGACGTTCCGGATCTATCCCTGCCGAGGCGAGTACGCTGAATTCACGCCGGCCAAGCGCTCGCTGGTCAACGGGCTGGTGTATCCGCTGCCGCACCGCTCCGGCCACGGACTTGGCGTCCATCTGGTCCGGACGACCGGCGGGCAGGTGTGGCTCGGGCCGACCATCCGCTACCAGGATCGCAAAGACGACTACGAGACCGATCGCGAGCCGCTCGAGGCGTTTGCGGAGTCGGCGAGGCGCCTGATCGACGGCGTGACGATCGACGACCTGCGGCTGTCGGGCAGCGGGATCCGCGCCAAGCTGCACCCGCCGACAGAATCGTTCGCGGATTTCCTGATCAGGCGCGATCGCGTCAACCCGGCGATCGTCCAGGCATCCGGCATCGATTCGCCGGGCCTCACCTCTTCGCTCGCCGTCGGCGCACTCGTCTCCAACCTCGTCGAAGCCGCACTCGCCGACGGCGTCACGCCATCCTGATTCACGTATCCGATCATCCACGCCGTTGAATGCGGCTGCAGGTGCTGCCCGTCCAAGTGGCGATCCTGCCCGCTCAGCCCCGATAACTGGCTCGCGCCTCACGGCACTACGGTTGCTCTGTGATCGGCGTTCGTCGCCTGCCACAGGAGGGTGTATGAGACATCACAGGATTGCTGCGCTCGTTGCGTCGGCCGTGATCGTCGCACTCGCGGTCGTGTCGGCACAGTCGACTCTCGGAAACATTCGCGGTGTCGTCCAAGATTCGGCGGGCGCCGTCATTCCCGGCGCACAGATCGGTCTCTCAGGCGACGGCACGCCCGAAAGCCGGTCGGCGATCACGGACGCAAACGGCCAGTTCACATTCGCTGGCGTCGCGCCGGGACGCTATACCGTGACTGCCGCCCTCGCAGGATTCACGACCGCGTCGGTCAAGGCCGATGTCCAGGCCGGAGCGACGCTCACCCTTTCCCTCTCCCTCAGGGTCGCAAGCCTGCAGGAAACGATCAGCGTCACCGCCCAGTCGCCCAGTGTCAACACGCATTCGTCGCGCCGGCGCGCATCCGACTTCACGGCGGTCGGATTCAACACCGAAGCGTACGACCGCATCACCGACAACGAATGGACCAGAGTGTCGGATAGGCCGCTGTCGACGTTTTCCACCGACGTCGACACCGCGTCGTACTCCAACGTCCGCCGCTTTCTGAACCAGGGTCAGGCGCCGCCGCGCGATGCGGTGCGGATTGAAGAGCTCATCAACTACTTCACGTTCAACTACCCTGAACCGCGCAACGGCACGCCGATCACCGTGACGACCGCGATGGGCGACTGCCCCTGGAACACCAGCCACCGCCTCGCGCTGATCGGCATCCAGGCACGCCGCATCGACGCCAGCCACATGCCGCCGCGCAACCTGGTGTTCCTGATCGACGTTCCGGCTCGATGTTCGAGCCGAACAAGCTGCCGCTCGTCAAGGCGTCCCTGGCGATGCTGGCGCCGAACCTGACCGACAAGGATCGCGTCGCGATCGTCGTCTACGCCGGCAACACCGGCCTGGTGCTGCCGTCCACGTCCGGCGGCGACACGCCCGCCATTCTCGACGCGCTGTACCGCCTCGAGGCCGGCGGTTCGACCAACGGCGGCGACGGGCATCGCTCGCCTACAAGGTGGCGCAGCAGCACTTCATCACCGGCGGCGTGAACCGCGTGATCCTCGCACCGACGGCGACTTCAACGTCGGCGTCACCGATCAGGGATCGCTGCTGCGCCTGATCGAAGACAAGCGCAGGAGCGGCGTGGCTCTCTCCGTCCTCGGATTCGGCATGGGCAACGTCAAGGATTCGACGATGGAGAAGCTCGCCGACGCGGGCAACGGCAACTACTCCTACATCGACTCGCTGTCGGAAGCGCAGAAGGTGCTCGTCGAGCAGGCCGGCGGCACGCTCGTGACGGTCGCCAAGGACGTCAAGCTCCAGGTCGAATTCAACCCGCGCGCCGTCGCGGCGTATCGTCTGATCGGCTACGAGAACCGGCTGCTGAAGGACCAGGACTTCAACAACGACCAGAAGGACGCCGGCGACATGGGCGCCGGCCACTCGGTCACCGCGCTCTACGAGCTGGTGCCGGCCGGACAGTCGGTCGATGTCCCGTCGATCGATCCGCTGAAATATCAGCGGCCCGCGGTCCCATCGCATGGGTCATCGCTGCGACGAAGCGATGACGGTCAAGATTCGTTACAAGCAGCCGGATGCCGACACGAGCGCGCTGATCACGGTCGCGGTCGGCAGCGGCGTCACCCCGTCAGCCGAGATCGGATTTGCCGCCGCCGTCGCCGAATTCGGGATGCTGTTGAGGAACAGCGCCTTCAAGGGCTCTGCGTCGTACAGGCAGGTGCTGGCTCTGGCGCGGCAATTCAAGGGCGAGGATCGGCACGGTCACCGCGCCGAGTTCATCAGGCTGGTGGGCGCGGCCGAAGGCGTCAGCCGGCTGCGCGCGGAACGCTGAGGCTCCGCGCCAGCGCGTCCTGCCACGACGGCATCTCGATGCCGATCGATCGCAGCTTCTCGTTCGACAGCGCGCAGTACAGCGGCCGCGTCGGCGCGCAGGTGCAGATCCGCCATTCGGATCGGCGTCAGGCGCGGCTCGACGCCCAGCAGGCGCGCCATCTCCGCGGCGAACGCGAGCCAGGTGGTCGACTCCCGAGTTCACGCAGTGATACAGGCCGGGGGCGCCTGCATCTCGATCAGCTGTCGGGTCGCGCGCGCCACGTCCGTCACGTGCGACGGCGTGATGATGCGATCCTCGAACACCTTCGCCTCGGCACCGGTGGTCAGCGCTTTCAGGATCCCGGCGGCGCTGCCTTTCGCCGGGCCGCCGCCGGGCGTCTGGCCGAAGATGCCTTCGACGCGCAGCACGTAGGCGCGGGCGCGTCCTCGGCAAACCATTCGCCCAGCAGCTTCGACGCGCCATACACGCTCTGCGGACTCGGCGGATCGGTTTCGACGTACGGCGTGGTGGCGCGTCCATCGAACACGAAGTCGGTGCTGTAGTGGACCAGCGCCGCGCCGTGGACCCTGGCCGCCCGCGCCAGCGCCCGCACCCCGAAGGCGTTGCTGTTCAGCGCCTCGATCGGCTGATCCTCGGCGGCATCGACGTTGGTGAACGCCGCCGCGTTGAGGATGACCTCCGGTCGACCCGCGCCATCGCCGCCGCCACGGCGGCGGTCGTCGCTGATGTCGAGCTCGGCGCGCGCGAAGGCGGTCGTCTCGTGCGCCGCGGCGCACTCGTGGACGAGCGCCGCGCCGAGCTGGCCCCGCGCACCGACCACCGCGATGCGCATCAGGCCGCCCTGGATTCAGCGCCGTGGGCGAAGGCGCGCATCCGGTCGTCGTCGAAGACGCCTTCCCAGCGCGCCACCACCGCGGTGGCGATGCAGTTGCCCATGACGTTCACCGCGGTGCGGCCCATGTCCATGATCTGATCGATCGCGAGCAGTATCGCGGCGCCTTCGAGCGGCAGGTTGAAGGTCGCGAGCGTCGCGGCGAGCACCACCAGCGCGGCCCGCGGCACGCCGGCGACGCCTTTGCTGGTGAGCATCAGCGTCAGCATCATGACCAGCTGCTGGCCGAGGGTCATCTGCACGCCGGCCATCTGGGCCACGAACACGCTGCACAGCGACAGATACAGCGTCGAGCCATCGAGGTTGAAGCTGTAGCCGGTCGGCAGCACGAAGCCGACGATGTTCTTGGGGACGCCGAAGCGCTCCATGATCTCGAGCGACTTGGGCAGCGCGGCCTCCGAGCTGGCGGTGGTGAACGCAATCAGCATCGGCTCGCGGATCGCCTTGACGAAGGTCAGAAACGGCACGCGGATCAGGAACGAGACGCGTGCCGAGCACGATCAGCGCGAAGATCACGAGCCCCAGATACATCAGCCCGACCAGCTTGCCGAGCGTCAGCAGGATGCCGAGTCCCTTGCTGCCGACGGTCGCCGCAATCGCCGCGAACACGCCGAGCGGCGCGAAGGCCATCACGTAGCCCGTGAACTTGAACATCGCCTGCGCGGTGCTCTCCATCACCTCGAGCACCGGCTGGCCCTTGGCGCCGATCGCGGCCAGGGCGATGCCGAAGAACATCGAGAAGATCACGACCTGCAGGATGTCGCCGCGCGCCATCGAGTCGATCACCGAGGTCGGAAACATGTGCAGCAGGATGTCCCAGGCATGCTGCTGATTCTGGACCATCGCGGCGGCGACCTTGGTGTCGGCGCCGAGCGGCAGCGACATGCCGGCGCCCGGCTTGAAGATATTCACCAGGGCGAGGCCGAGGAACAGCGCGATCGTGGTCGCGACCTCGAAATAGATGATCGCCTTGAGGCCGATCCGCCCCATCGTCTTCATGTCGCCGGTGCCGGCAATCCCGACCACCAGCGTCGAGAACAGCAGCGGCGCGATGATCATCTTGATCATGCGCAGGAACACATCGGCGAGCGGCTTGATCTGCTCCGCGAAACCGGCGACGTGGACGCCGCCGGCGTCGGACGAGGGGAACAGGTAGCCGACCGCGATGCCGAGCGCGAGCCCGATCAGGATCTGCGTGGTGTTGGAGACCGACGGCCCGGGACGCTTCATTGTCCGGCGCTCGCCGGGACGCGGCGCTGCACGAACTGGCCGATCGCGGAGACCACGGTCTCCTGCTGATTGGCGGTCAGCTCGCCGTAGACCGGAATCGCGAGGCTCTCGAGAGCGGCCCGCTCGGCGTGCGGGAAGGCGCCCTGGCGATAGCCGAGATTCGCGAAACACGGCTGCAGGTGGAAGGGCACCGGGTAGTAGATCTCGTTGCCGATGCCCTGCCCGTCGAGATGGCGCTTGAGCCCGTCGCGATCGGCGGTCCTGATCACGAACTGGTTGAAGATGTGCAACCGATCGGTCGGCTCGCCCGGCAGGGCGATCGAGGCCTGTTCCGAGCCCGGCCGAGGGGCGTCGAGACCGGCGTCGTGAAACAGGCGGCGGTAGCGGGCGGCGTTCGCCCGGCGTCCGTCCGTCCAGCCGGCCAGGTGCGGCGCCTTCACGCGCAGCACCGCCGCCTGGAGCGCGTCCATCCGGAAGTTCGCGCCGACCAGATGGTGGTAGTACTTCGGCTTCATGCCGTGGGTGCGCAGCAGCCTGGCCCGCTCCGCGAGCGCGGCGTCTTCGGTGGTCAGCAGGCCGGCGTCGCCGAACGCGCCGAGGTTCTTGCTCGGGAAGAACGAGAAGCAGCCGAACGCGCCGATGGTCCCGAGTGGACGCGACCGGTAGGTCGAGCCGATCGCCTGCGCCGCGTCCTCGATCACCGGGATGCCGGCGCGGTTGGCGGCGTCCATGATCGGATCCATGTCCGCGCCGAGGCCGAACAAGTGCACCGGCATGATTGCCTTGGTGCGCGGCGTGATCGCCGCCACGGCCTGCACCGGATCGATGTTGAAGGTCGCAGGATCGATATCGACCAGCACCGGAGTCGCGCCGACCCTGACGATCGCCCCCGCGGTCGCGAAGAACGAAAAGGTGGTCGTCACCACCTCGTCGCCGGCCTTGATCCCGAGCGCCATCAGCGCCAGCAGCAGCGCGTCGGTGCCCGACGAGACCGCGATCGCGTGCGTCACGCCAAGCTGGGCGGACAGCTCCCGTTCCAGGGCCTCGACTTCCGGCCCCATGATGAAGCGCTGGCTGTCGCACACCCGGGTGATGGCCGCCAGCACCTGATCGCGCAGCGGCCGGTACTGCGCGTCGAGATCGAGCAACGGGACGCTCATCGGCATATTCTACCTGCCGCGCGACTTGACCGCGGCGCGGGTCTCGCGATCGGCCTCGCGCTTCTTGATCGTCTCGCGCTTGTCGTAGTCCTGCTTGCCCTTGGCCAGGCTGACCGCGACTTTGACGCGCCCGTCCTTGAAATACAGACGGGTCGGCACCAGCGTCATGCCCTTCTCCACGGTCTTGCCGATCAACTTCCGGATTTCGCTCTTGTGCAGCAGCAGCTTGCGCCGGCGCAGCGGCTCGTGATCGGCGTAGCCGCGATGGCTGTACGGGCTGATGTGCACGTTGTAGAGAAACACCTCGCCGGCCTCGACCCGCGCGAAGCTGTCGCGCAGGTTGACCCGCCCTTCGCGAATCGCCTTCACCTCGGTGCCGAGCAGCACCAGGCCCGCTTCGAAGGTTTCGAGCAGGTGGTAGTCGTGGAACGCCTTGCGGTTTTCCGCGATGCTGCTCTGCGCTTTTTCGCGTTCTGTGAGTTCAGCCACAAAAGGATTTCAGAGTTCAGACTTCAGATTTCAGAGTTGGCTAACCGCGCCGCCAGCAGCACCGCCGTGATCATACTCTCCGGGTCGGCCACGCCCTTGCCGGCGATGTCGAACGCCGTGCCGTGATCGACCGACGTCCGGATGATCGGCAGCCCCAGCGTGACGTTCACCGCCTGGCCGAATGCGACCAGCTTCACCGGAATCAGCCCCTGATCGTGGTAGCACGCGATCACCACGTCGAACTCGCCGCGCCTGGCGCGGACGAACACCGTGTCGCCGGGATAAGGTCCGGACACGTCGATCCCGCGCGCCCGGCAGGCGGCGATCGCGGGACCGATCGCCGTCTGTTCCTCGTCGCCGAACAGCCCGTGCTCGCCGGCGTGCGGATTGAGGCCGGCGACCGCGATGCGCGGCGCCAGCGATGCCGAACCGCGGCAGCTCGCGGGCGGTCAGCGCGATGGTCGCGTCCAGCGAGGCCTGCGTCAGCGCGCGCGGCACCTGCGCGAGCGGGATGTGCACGGTCGCCAGCACCACGCGCAGCGCCTCGGAATAGAACATCATCGCGACGTGGGGCGACCCGGTGAGGTGCGCGAGCAGATCGGTGTGGCCGCTCCACTCGAGCCCCGCCAGCCGGAACGCCTCCTTGTTGACCGGCGCGGTCGCGATTGCCTGCACCACGCCGTGCCGGGCGTCGGCAACCGCTCGCACGATGACGTCGTAGGCCGCGCGCCCGGCGGCCGCGCTCAGCTCGCCCGGCGCGAAGGCGGCGTCTGCCGGCGGACCGTACAGCACCGGCTCGCAGACGGCGAGGACACGCGGGTCGGCCGCGGCGCGCGCCGCCACTTCCGGACCGATGCCGGCGGGGTCACCGACGGTGATGGCCACACGAGGTTTCATTTCAGAGTGCAGAGTGCAGATTGCAGATTCAACGGTTTTGCAGATTCAATGGCTGCACGAACCGCAGCCGCCGGAGCCACAACTCTCCGAACCGCAGCCGCCTCCCGATCCACACCCCGAGGGGTTGTCGCAGCCGCCTTCGCTGCCGCAGCCGCCGTGCTGCACGCCCTTCGCGTTCGGCAGCTCGTAGCGCAGGCAGCACTTCAGCCGGCCGCACAGCCCCGACAGCTTGGAGGGGTTGAGGCTCAGATCCTGCTGCTTCGCCATCTTGATCGAAACCGGCTCGAAGGTCTGCAGGAACGTGGTGCAGCACAACGGCCGGCCGCAGGTGCCGTAGCCGCCGTACATCTTGGCCTCGTCGCGCACGCCGATCTGCCGCATCTCGATCCGGGTGCGGAACTCCGCCGCGAGCTCGCGCACCAGCTCGCGGAAATCCACCCGCCCGTCCGCGCTGAAGTAGAACATCAGCTTCGATCCGTCGAACGCCTGCTCGACGCGGGCGAGCTTCATGCCGAGCCCGCGCTCGCGAATCTTCAGCACCGCGATGCGATAGGCCTCCTGCTCGCGATGCTGGTGCTTCAACCGCGCGACGATGTCCTCTTTCGACGCAACCCGGACCACACGCTGCGCCGAGCCCTCGGCGGGGCGGCGCTTGTCATCGAGCTGCGGAATCGCGTGCACCACCGTGCCGACCGCGGGTCCGCCCTCGGTCTGCACCACCACGCGATCGCCGGGCCGGGGCGGCGCCGCGGTCGGCTCGCCGCCCAGCAGGTAACTCTGGACCCGGCCCACCGGGGTCAGCTTCACCGCGACAAGCGGAACGCGAGGCGCGGTACTCACAGCTGCAGGACCAACCAGTCGGCGACCAGCTTCGCGTCACGTTGGCTTTCAACGCCACGAGCGCGCGATCGACCGCCGCGAACGCGCGCGTGCCGCGCTCGCCACGATATGCCTCGGCCAGCTGGGTCAGCGCCGGACGCACGTCGGCGTTGGCCAGCCCGCTCTCGTCCGCGCCGGCCGCCAGCAATTCGGCGTCACGCAGCAGCGCGGCCATCGCCAGGAGGTGCGCCGACAGTTGTTCGCGCTCGGTCACGCCGGCCGATACCTTCGGGACGAGCTGTTGACCGTTGCTTACGCGTTGCGCCGCCGTCTTGCTGCGTCGCGACGCTTTCGAGCACCCGTCGAGCCACCTCCCGTGCCGCCACGAGGTCCTCGGCGTTCGCCTGCTCGGCATGGCTGAGGCTCCCCTCCGCGGTGGCCGCGACCGCGCGCGCCTCGGTTTCCGTGCGTCCGCGCGCCATCAGCGCGGCGGCGATTTCGTCGGCGGACAGCTGGCGGAACCTGAGCTGCGGACACCGCGACAGCACGGTCGGCAGCAGCATGTCCGGCCGCGCGGAGATCAGAATGAACACGGAGGACGCGGTCGGCTCCTCGAGCGTCTTGAGCAGCGCATTCTGCGCCGCCTGGACGAGCGCGTCTGCGTCGTCGATGATCACGACGCGGCGGCGTCCCTCGAACGGCCGGTACTGCGCGCGATCGATCGCGTCGCGCACCGGTTCGATCTTGATGTTGCCGTTCTCGCTTGGGGCGATGAACAGCACATCGGGATGAACCCCCCGGGCGATGCGGTTGCAGGCGGGACAGACTCCGCAGGCGTCGAGCCTGGTGCCCTCAGCCTTGAGCCCCGAACCCTGCGCGATCTTGATGCAATTGAGCGCCTGAGCGACGGCGAGTGCGGTGAGGTGTTTGCCGATGCCGCCGGGACCGCCAAACAGCAGGCTTGGCGGAAGCGTGCCGCCCGCGACGGATCGCGACAGCAAATCGATCAGCCGGACGTGTCCGACAACGTCCCTGAAGGGCATTGTCGGATGCTATCACGCGCTAGCCGCCCTTTTTCCTGGGCGGCTCTTGCTGATCCTGGTCCCGGTTATGGTCGTCTCTGCCGAAGACGCGCGACCAGAATCCGCGTTTCTTCTGCGGCGCCGACGGCGGCGGCGGCATCACGACCTCGTTGGTCCGTGTGCCGGTGGTCGCGGTGGCGCTTGGCGGCGCGACGCCCGTGTCCTCGACGCGCGGCGGCGCCGGACGATCGTCGCTGCCGCCGAACAGGCCCGCAAGCTTGGTCATGATCCCGCGGGTCGGGTGCTGATCGCAGTACGCGGTCGGCTCTGTTCCCCGCGCGAAATATTCCGAGTAGACCATCGAGCGACGTTCGAGCTGGTCGTCTTTGGTGACGACCTCGACATCCTGGCAACCCTCGGTCGCCAACAGGCCCGAGATGCGGCAGACCCTGGCGCTGGTGACACCGGCCGGTGCGGTCAGCCACTCCGGCTTGTCGTTGCGGGTCGCCGCTTTCATGAACTTGGCCCACGCCGGAACCGCCACCTCCGCGGCGAACCCGCCGGGCATGATGGTGCGCGGCTGGTCGAAGCCGACCCAGACGCCGGCCACCAGCTTCGGCGTGAAGCCGATGAACCAGGCGTCGTTGTAGTCGTTGGTGGTGCCGGTCTTGCCCGCCGCCGGCAGCGTGAAGCCGAGCGCGCGGGCGCGATTGCCGGTGCCCGCATTGATCACATCGGCGAGCATCGTCGACATCAGGTATGCGGTCGACTCGCTGATGGCGCGGACGGCGTTGTCGCGGGACTGATAGAGCACCCGGCCGTCGAGATCCTCGACGCGCCGGATCAGTGTGGCCTGCGGCACCAGGCCGCGATTGGCGAACGCGGCGTAGGCTGCCGTCATCTGCTGGAGCGTCACCTCTCCCGACCCGAGCGCGAGCGACGGCACCGCCGGGACGTCGCCGACGCCCATCGTCTTGGCGTACTGCACCGTGCGCGAGATGCCGACTTCCTGCAGCAGCCGCACCGCCGCGCGGTTGCTCGACGTCCGCAGTCCCGTCCGCAGGCTCATCGTCGGCGCCGAGGAATGTTCGTCTTCCGGCGCCCATGCGCCCTGTGCGGTGGCGATCGGCTCGTCGAGGCGATCGAGGACGGTCGCCGGCGTGAACCCCGCTTCGAGGGCGGCGGCGTACACGAACGGCTTGAAGGACGAGCCGGCCTGCCGGTGGGCCTGCACCGCGCGGTTGAAATGGCTGGCGTCGAAATCGCGTCCGCCGACCATCGCGCGGACGTGGCCGCTGCTCGGTTCGAGCGCAACGAGCGCGGCCTGCAGCACGTCGGAAGGTGAAGCTACCGGCGCCTTGCCGGCCTTCTGACGCGCGGCTGCGAGGCGGGCCTGCCAGGCGGCGCGTCGCGTCTCGATCACCTTGACCTGATCCTCGATCGCCGTCTCGGCGGCGAGTTGCATGGGCATGTCGATCGTCGAGAACACGCGCAGGCCGCCCTGATAGACACGCTGCCAGCCGAACCGGGTGACCAGCTCCTGACGCACCTGCTCCTTGAAGTACTGCCCGTGCGGTTCCTCCTCACGCAGTGTGTCGTGGAGCGCCGCTTTGCTGGCGCGCGCAGACTGGTACGTGGCGCGATCGATTGCGCCGTTCTCGAGCATCGCCTGCAGGACGGTGTTGCGGCGCGCCATCGCGCGCTCCATGCTGACCGTCGGCGCGTAGCTCGACGGTGACTTGACCAGGCCGGCGAGCAGCGCCGCTTCGGCCACCGTCACCTCTGAGGCGTGTTTGCCGAAGTATCCGCGAGAGGCGGCTTCGACACCGTACAGGCCGTCGCCGAAGTAGACCTTGTTGAAGTAGAGCTCGAGGATCTGTTGCTTGGAGTAGAGGCGCTCGAGACGCGCGGCGAGGATCAGCTCCTGGACCTTGCGCCGATAAGACTTGTTCGGGGTCAGGAAGCTCTGACGCGCAAGCTGCTGCGTGATCGTGCTGCCGCCCTGGGCACGGCGGTTGTGCCGCACGTTGGACAGCGCCGCCGACGCGATGCGTACGAGATCGAACCCGTGATGATCGAAGAAGCGCTGATCCTCAATCGAGGTAATCGCCTTGGTGAGATTGGGCGACACTTCCGACAGCGGCACCTCGATGCGCTGTTCCTTGAAAATCGTAAAGGCGAGCTTGTCGTTGTCGTCGAATACTGCCGTCGCCTGGTCCATCTCGCCGATGCGGCGCATCGCGTCGCGGTCCGGCAGCCCGTCCCGTAGGCCGGCCAGGCCCAGATCGCCGACGCCCGCGACCAACACGGCAACCAGGAGAACCGACGCGACTCACACCAAGGACAATCCGGGGATGCAGTCGCCGCGCGGAGTCCCATTCGCGCTTCAGCTCATCCATGCGATTCCGCAGCCGGAGGTCCATGGCGTCACGTAGTGCAACCCGTGAGCCATGAACGCCACCGGAACGACGAACTCCGCAGAAGCCGTGGCACCTCGGTTGCAAACCTCCACAGCTGGAGGAAGTTGTCGTGAAGGTAATGGTGCCGGTTCTGATCGCCGTCGCGATGCTGGCGTTTCGCGGCGGGCAGCGTCCTTACGCCACGGTCTGTAACCTCTTCACGGTCGCATCCGCTGGTGATGGCAGCGTCGCGGGACGCGGCCGACCCGAGGGCGTCGACGCGTACGGCAACGAGGTGACACACCGCGGTCGCGGAATACTCACTGGATCCAGCCGGCGACCAGTACGAGCTCCACGCGCCGCAGATCGAGCTTCCTCGGCTCGCGTCCCCCAAATCCTGAGCGCCAGCCCAGCCGACTCGCATATGATTGCCGCGTCCTAACGCAGGAGCGGCCCTGATGCGTCATTCGAAGTGGCTTGTCGTTCGCGTATCTCTCGCTGATCGGCGTCGCGGCGCTGACCGCGCAACAGCCGAAGACCTATCGCGCGCGTCTGTCGCCGGTGCCGCTCGACGTCTCGATGCAGGCAACCGTCGCCGGCTCCGGCTCGGTGTCAGCCGTGCTGACCGGCACCAAGCTCGCGATCACCGGAACGTTCGATGGCCTCAAGTCGCCGGCGACGATCGGCGCAGATCCACAAGGGGCCGGTCGCGCGGCGTGCGCGGCCCGAACGTCCTCGATCTCGCGGTCGCCAAGACTGACGCCACCAGCGGCACGCTCAGCGGCTCGCTCGACCTCACCGCCATCCAGGTCGCCGACCTCGAAAAGGGACGGCTCTACGTCCAGCTGCACAGCGAGAAGGCCCCCGACGGCAACCTCTGGGGCTGGCTGCTGCCGCAGGAGAACAAACGATGAAGCGTTCAGCTGCTCTCGGCGAGCGCGGTGCTTGGCGCCGCGTGCGCCGGCATCGCGATCGTGGCCGCCAGCCCCGAGCCAGGTCGAGCGGGCCAGCAACCTCCGCCGCCGGTCTTCAACGCGAGTCAGGCCGCGAGCGGCAGCTCGGTCTACGCCGCGAGCTGCGCGAGCTGTCACATGGCCGACCTCGCCGGACGCAACGAAGCGCCGCAGCTCGCCGGCAACAACTTCATGAACACGTGGCGCACACGATCGACCAAGGATCTCTTCGAGTTCATCCAGTCGACGATGCCGCCGACCGGCGAGAACCTGAGCGCGGCGCAGTACCTCGCCGTCACCGCGTACATCCTGCAGGCCAACGGCGCGCGCCGCGGGCGAAGCGGCGCTGACGCGCGACGACCGCGGTGCCGATCGGCAGCGATCGCGACCGGCGCGACGCCGACGCGCTGCCGCGGCGGCCGCGCCGGCGGCGGGACGCGGCGCCGCGCCGGCCGGACGTCAGGGCGCCGCCCGCGGCGGCGGGTCAGGCGCCTGGCGGCGGACGCGGCGGCGCGCCGGCCAACGCCGGACCGCTCGGCCTCACGGTCGTCCGGCACGGTGAAGAACTACGTGCCGGTCACCGACGAGATGCTGCGCAATCAGGATCCGGGCGACTGGCTGATGGCGCGCCGCAACTACCAGGGCTGGAGCCACAGTCCGCTGACCCAGATCACGCCCGGCAACGCCAGGGAGCTGCAGCTGGTGTGGAGCTGGGGCATGAGCGAGGGGCAGGGCAACGAGCCGTCGCCGCTGGTGCACAACGGCGTCCTCTATCTCGTCAACATCCAGAACATCGTCCAGGCGATCGACGCGCGGACCGGCGATCTGATCTGGGAGAACCACGTCGGCCCGAACGCGCTGATCGGCCAGGCGGCGATGCGCAACATGGCGATCTACCAGGACAAGGTGTTCGTCGCCACCACCGACGCGCGGCTGGTCGCGCTCGACGCGCGCACCGGCGCGAAGGTCTGGGACACGACCATCGCCGATCGCGCCAAGGGCTACGCCAACACCGCCGGCCCGATGGTGATGAAGGGCGTCGTCGTCAACGGCCTGGTCGGCTGCGATCGCTACGGCAACGACGGCTGCTGGATCAGCGGCTACGACGCCGCGACCGGCAAGCAGCTGTGGAAGTTCAACACCGTGCGGCGCGGCACGGAACAGGGCGCCGAGACGTGGGGCAAGCTCGCCGACAACCTGCGCATCGGCGGCGAGACCTGGATCGCCGGCAGCTACGATCCGGATCTCGACATCACCTACTGGGGCGTGGCGCAGGCCAAGCCGTGGATGCGCGCGAGCCGCGGCTCGTCGAACTTCGACAACGTGCTCTACACGAGCTCCACCGTCGCGCTGCGGCCGAAGGACGGCTCGCTCGCGTGGCACTACCAGCACGCGCCGGGCGAATCGCTCGACCTCGACGAAGTGTTCGAGCGCGTGCTGGTCGACATCGGCGATCAGAAGGTGGTGTTCACGATCGGCAAGCCGGGCATCCTGTGGAAGCTCGATCGCCGCAACGGCCAGTTCCTCGGCTACAAGGAAACGCTCTTCCAGAACGTGTTCGAGTCGATCGATCCGAAGACCGGCGCGCCGACCTATCGCGCCGACATCCTCGAGCAGCAGACCGGCCAGTGGGTCGACTCGTGCCCGAGCACCGAGGGCGGCCACAACTGGCAGTCGATGAGCTACGTGCCGTCGAGCGGCGTGCTGGTGATTCCGCTCAGCCAGTCGTGCATGGCGATGTCGGGCCGCAAGATCGAGGCGACCAACGGCTCGGGCGGCACCGGCGCCGATCGCCGCTTCTTCGAGATGCCCGGCACCGACGGCAACGTCGGCAAGCTCGCCGCCTACGACGTCAAGACGATGAAGGAGCTGTGGACGCACGATCAGCGGTCGCCGTACCTGACCGGCGTGATCACGACCGCCAGCGGCGTCGGCTTCGTCGGCGATCTCGATCGCACGTTCCGCGCCTTCGACGTGAAGACCGGCGAGACGCTGTGGCAGACGCGCCTCGGCACGACGGTGATGGGCTATCCGGTCACCTTCACCGCCGGCGGCCGGCAGTACGTCGCGGTCACCACCGGCGCCACCGGCGGCGGCAGCCCGCGCGTCGTGCCGCGCACGATCATCCCGGAAGTGAAGATGCCGGCGACCGGCAACGCGCTCTACGTCTTCGCGCTGCCGGAACGGCGGTAAGGCGGGACGGGCAGGAGCGGCGGGATGGACAGGAACGGCAGGAGGAGCGAGTCGCTCCTCGTCGCCGCTGCGTTCATCATCGCCGCGATCGCGCTGACCCTGCCGCTCGCACTCGACCTGAAGCGAACGCTGCCATCCGATCACGGCGACACGCTGCTGATCGCCTGGATCATCGGCTGGGACGCCGACCGCCTGCGTCACGGCCTGCGCGGCCTGTGGGATGCGCCGATCTTCTTTCCCTACCGCGGCACGCTCGCCTTCTCCGAAACCATGCTCGGCGTCGCCGTCTTCGTCGGCGCCGGTCTACTGGATCACCGCCGATCCGGTGCTCGACCTACAACGTCGCCTTCCTGCTCGTCGTTTGCCATCGCCGGCGCCGGGATGTACCTGCTCGCGCGCGAGCTGACCGGCAGCCGCGCCGCGGCGTTCGCCGCCGGGATGTACTACGCGTTCGGCCCGTTTCGCATGTCGCAGTACGCGCACCTGCAGATGGTGGCGACCGGCTGGATCCCGATCGCGCTGTTCGGACTGCATCGCTATTTCTCGACGCGGCGGCCGCGCTGGCTGGCGCTGTTCGCCGTCGCCTGGATCCTGCAGACGCTGTCGAACATGTACATCGGCTACTTCATCGCCGTGCCGATCGCGGTGGTGATCGCCGACGGCGCTGTGGCGCGCGCGTCGGCGAGCGGCGCGCGGGTCGCTGCTCCAGCTCGCCGCGGCCGGGCTCCTCGCCGCCGCGGCGCTGGCGCCGGTCGGCGCCGGCCTACTATCGCGCGCGCAGCCGACTATCACCAGGTGCGCGACATGAGCGAGGTGGTCGGCCAACAGCGCCGACCTGCGCTCGTACATGGTCGGCAAGAACAGCGTCGGCGTGTGGCGCTGGCTGCCGACGGCGGTCGGTGTCGATCCGGAGAAAGAACTGTTGCCCGGCCTCTTCGCGGCAGGCCTGGCGGCGCTCGGATTCTGGACCGCGGCCACCGATCCGCGGCGCGCGACGCTGGGCACATCGTCTACGGCGTCGTGGCGCTGGCGGCCGCTCGTGCTCTCGCTCGGACCTCAGCGTGCGGATCTGGGGGACGGTCGTCACCACGCACGGACCGTACGCGCTGGCTGCTGGCGATCGTGCCGGGCATGGACGGCATGCGCGTGCCGGCGCGGTTCGCGATCGTCGTCGTCGCCGCGTTGTCGGTGCTGCTGGCCTTCGGCGTCGACTGGCTGCTGCGGCGAGCGCCGCCCCGAGTTCAGCCGCTGCTGGCTGACGGCGTGCGTGGCGATGGTCGTCGCCGACGGCTGGGCCGCGCCGATCACCACGGTCGCCTACAGCGCGCGCGGCCGTGCCGAAGATCGCGGCGTCGCGTTCTGGCTGGCGGATCGCGCCGCCGGGCGCCATCTGCACCTGCCGATCCAGCCCATGCCGGCGAACAGCTGCTCGACTATCAGTTCATGACGCTGGTGCACGGCCATCCGATCGTCAACGGCTTCAGCGGCTACGTCACACCGCTCGTGGACGTTGCTGGGATCGGGCGGCGTCGCCGCTCTACGACTTCGAGCGGTTTCCGGCGGCGGTCCGCATGCTTCGCTCGCTCGGCGTCCGCTACGTGATCGTGCATCCCGGCGACTACGACGGCGCGTCGCGATCGCCGCCGGCATGCCCGACGCGAACGATTCGCGCGCTTCGCGACGTCCGGCCAGATCGCGAAGGAGGCCGGACTGCCGCAGGTCACCGCCTTCGAGCTGCAGCCGTGGGATCGCGCCAGCCGGAGCGCGGCGCGATCGTCGCCTGATTCGACCCGGCGAGCTGGCAGCGTCGGCGTCGGAGGCAGCCCGACCGCATCGCCGAACCTCTTCGACGGCGATCGGGACTACGCGCTGGATTGCAGGCATCGGCGGGCAGGACGGCTCGAGCTGGCTGCGCGTGGCAGCTGACGCATCCCGCCGACGTCGCGCGCGTGGAGCTGCAGATCGCCGAGCGGTCGCTGGGCGACTATCCGCGGCTGCTGCGCATCGAGGGCGAGGACGCCGCCGGACGCTCGCATCTGCTGTATGAGGCATCGCCGTACCCGGAGCTCGCCGCGGCGCTCATCCGTGACGGGCGCTATCCGACGCTGACAATCCCAATTCCGCACAACGGCGACACCGTGGCGCTGTGGATCCGGCAAACGGTCGCCTTCGTCCGCATCCTGGTCGGTTCACGAGCTGCGTTTATGGCGTTATGATGCCTCCGGAGGTAATCGATGAAGCGTTCTCTTTCTATCGCGTTCGCGGCCAGCATGCTGGTGGCGGTTTCCCTGGCGGCTCAGGCCCCGAAGGGCTGGATGGTTCGCGCCGATCGCAGCACCAGCGCGTCGGATCCCGACGGCGCCGGCGCGATCAAGTTCGTGACGATGGGCACCGGCTTTCACGCCACCAACCCGCAGGCCGCGGTCTACTGGAATCCGGCCAACACCGCGACCGGCAACTACACGGTGAAAGGCACGTTCACGCTGGTCAAGCCGAGCGGCCACACCAACTACTACGGCCTGGTGTTCGGCGGCAGCGATCTCGAAGGCGCGAAGCAGGCCTACACCTACTTCCTGGTCGCGCAGGACGGGACCTGGCTGGTGAAGCACCGCAACGGCGACGCGGCGACCGACGTGCTGCCGAAGACGCCGAACGACGCGGTGAAGAAGCCGGGCGCCGACGGCAAGTCGACCAACGCCCTCGAGGTTCGCGTCGGCGCCGACAAGATCGACTACGTCGTCAACGGCACGGTCGTCGGCTCGTCGCCGAAGAGCGCGGCAAAGACCGACGGCATCTACGGCATCCGCGTGAACCACCTGCTCGAGGTGCACATCGACGGGCTCTCTGCCGCAAAGTAGTGCAGGCCTTCAGGCCTGCCTGACACGGCGGACCTGAAGGTCCGCACTACACTGAGCGGAAAACTCTCTAGCGGCGACCTGCCTGAATCTCTTTGGCAACCTTCTCCACGTCGGACCAGACGCGGAGGAGGTTGCCGCTCCAGATCTTCCCAATCTGTTCTTCCGTGTAGCCACGCCGCACCAGCTCCAGCGTCACGTTGAAGGTCTCGGCAGCGCTGTTCCAGCCGTCGATGCCGCCGCCACCGTCGAAGTCCGACGAGATGCCGACGTGATCGACGCCGATCAGCTTCACCGCGTAGTCGATGTGATCGACGAAATCCTTGACGGTGGCGCGCGGCGCCGCCGGCCACTTGCGATCGAGATCGGCCAGCCGGCGCTCGAATTCGGCGCGACGATCCGGCGTTAGCACTTCCGCACCGGCGTTGGCGCCGCGGCCGCCACGCCCTCCGCGGCCGGCCCCAGCAGCGGGCGACGCCGACTCGAGCGTATGTTGTCACGGATTCGGTCCTATAATCCCCGCATGGTCAGCAAAGCCTTGCGCCTCGCCGCTCTGTTCAGCGCGATCGCGACGAGCCCGATGCTCGCCCAGCAGACCGCCTCACAACTCGCCAACCTGCGCCACTGGTCCGGACAGGGTGTCGCGCCGGTGTACGAAGGGTTCGACCTCAACGCCGACGGCTCCTTCAACATGTGGTTCGGCTACATGAACCGCAACTACGAAGAGGAGCTCGACCTCCCGGTCGGCGCCGCCAACACCTTCGAGCCCGGCGGCGATCGCGGCCAGCCGACGCACTTCACGACGCGCCGGCACAAGGACGTGTTCAAGGTCGTCCGTCCCGAAAGAGTTCGCCGACAAACAGCTGGTCTGGAAGCTGACGACGCACGGCAAGACCGAGCAGGTGATCGCGACGCTGAAGCCGGTGTGGCAGATCGATCGCGCTGCGCACCACGCGCGGCGGCAACAGCGAGAAGTCAGCTCGAACCTGCCGCCGGTGGTGAAGGTCGACGTGGCGCCGAACGTCGACGATCGCCGACACTCGACGCTGACCGTCTCGGCGACCGACGACGGCCTGCCCGCGCGGCGCGGCGCGCCGGTCGGCATGACCGTGTTCTGGACCAAGTACCGCGGACCCGGCGCCGTGAGTTCACCGACGCCGCAGCCAAGCTCGCGAGCGGCAAGGCCGTCGACCGCGGCGAGCTTCAGCGAGCCGGGCGAGTACATCCTGCAGGCGGTCGTCGACGACGGCTCCGGCGAGTCGGCCGGCAACTTCGGCTATCACTGCTGCTGGACCAACACGCAGGTCAAGGTGACGGTCGACGGGCGACCGCGCACGCGCAATCCGCAATCTGCAGTCCGGCACTCGCAGCGCGTCGGTGCCCACGTTCGCGAAGGACGTCGCGCCGATCTTCCAGAAGAAGCTGCCAGACCTGCCATCACCCCGGCACGTCGGCGCCGATGTCGCTCGTCAGCTACGAAGAAGTCCGGCCGTGGGCGCGGTCGATCCAGCAGCGCGTCGCCAACCGCGACATGCCGCCGTGGCATCTCGACAAGACCGTCGGCATCCGCCACTACAAGAACGACCGCTCGCTGAGCGACGACGAGATCGCGACCATCGTGCGCTGGGTCGGACTCGGGCGCGCCGCAGGGCAACCCGGCCGACCTGCCGACGCCGCTGACGTTCCGCTCGGAAGGCGACTGGTTCATCGGCGAGCCCGATCTGAAAGTGACGACGCCGAGCGACTTCACGATGTACCCGGCCGGCCCGGACTGGTGGATCGATCAGTTCGCGGACGTCGAGCTCGACCGAGGATCGCTGGATCAAGTCGATGGAGATCAAGCCGAGCAACCCGAAGATCGTCCACCACGTCGTGGTCTACGCCATCGAGCCGGATGCGCCTGAAGGCACGCCCGAGGGCGGCGTGCATGCTGCACGAATACGCCGTCGGCAAGTACGGCGACATCTTCGGCGACAACACCGGCCGGCTGCTGAAGAAGGGCACGCGGCTGCGCTACGACATGCACTACTTCGCGGTCGGCTCCGAGCAGCACAACAAGACGACGATCGCCTTCAAGTTCTACCCGAAAGGCGTGACGCCGAAGTATCAGGTGCGGTCGCAGAACATCCGCAACATCCCGAACGACGAGCTCGAGGTGCCGCCCAACTCCGTGGTCCGCACCGACGGCTACTTCCGGCTGCCGCGGCCGCGCGCGCATCGACTCGTTCCAGCCGCACATGCACATGCGCGGCCGCGGCCTGACGCGTCGAGGCGATCGACCCGGTCGACCAACAAGACGTTCATCCTCAGCTCGGTCGATCACTTCGACTTCAACTGGCACATCAACTACGTCTACGCCGACGAGGCGGCGCCGCTGCTGCCGGCCGGGACGGTGCTGCACCTGATCGGCATCCACGACAACACGCCGGCCAACCGCCGCAATCCGGATCCCAACATGTGGGTCGGCTTCGGCGAGCGCAGCGTCGACGACATGCTCCAGGTCTGGCTCGACATGGTCTATCTCGACGATGCCGAGTACCAGCGGCTGGTCGACGAGCGCAAGGCGAAGCCGGCGTCTTCCACCACCGCGCAGCAGCCGCAGCAGCAGCGATAGCGTGGCGGCCCCCGTACCCCAGGCCGGCGGGATCGCCTTTCGCGGCAGCGGCCGCGATCTGTCGATCCTGCTCGTCACGTCGAAGAAGCAGCAGGGCTTCTGGATCTTTCCCGAAGGGCCACGTCGAGCCGGGCGAGACGGCGGCCGAGGCCGGCGTCCGCGAAACCGAGGAGGAAGCCGGCGTCACCGGCGATCTGCTGGGACCGGTCGGGCGCGCCGCTCGAGTACGACTGGAACGGCAAGCGCTACCGCGTCCAGTATTTCCTGATCCGCGCCACCGCCGAGTCGCCGGCGAGCGACGGCCGCACCATCGCGTGGCTGCCGTTCGACGAGGCGCTGGCAGCGATTGAGCTTCGACGACACCGGGCGCCTGCTGCGCGAGGTGCCGCCGCTGATCGACGCGTCACGCGCTCGCGCGTGAGTCCGTGCGCAAGCCGCCGACCACACCGTCGACCGCCGCCGCCCTGCGGTCGGCGCTCGCATGGGCTCGAGCGTCACCGCACCAAGGCAGCGCTCGACGCGCATGGCCCGTTATGCGATCCCTTCCGGATCACGCAATCGGCGTCTCCATGAGAGACATCAAGGCGCTCGGCAAGACGATCGGTCACAATCATCGATCTCGCCGACGGCCTTGTGGGAGACCGGCGTCTACGAGGCGCGCATGCTCGCCTCCTTCGTCGACGATCCCGCACGAGTCACGGCGGCGCAGATG
Organism: uncultured Acidobacteriota bacterium; assembly: GCA_963794705.1. Classification (GTDB taxonomy): domain Bacteria; phylum Acidobacteriota; class Vicinamibacteria; order Vicinamibacterales; family CAVVIG01; genus CAVQFC01. The sequence continues at coordinate 1,042,789 of CAWCFI010000010.1, read as the reverse complement.
GACCGCTGGTGCAGGGACTTCGACAACTGGGCGTTGTGCGACGCGTTGAGCTTCAACCTGTTCGATCGCACGCCGCACGCGTGGGCGAAGGTGACGTCGTGGAGCACGCGGCGCCGCGAAGTTCGAGAAGCGCACGGCCTTTGCGCTGCTATGGAGCCTCACCGTGCACGACAAGGGCGCCGGCGACGAACCGTTCCTCAACGGCCTGGCCATCATCGAGCGCGCCGCCGGCGACGATCGCCATTTCGTCAAGAAGGCGGTCAACATGGCGCTGCGAGCGATCGGCAAACGCAATCCCGCGCTGCGAGCCGCCGCGCTCGAGGCCGCCAGACGCCTGGCCGCCTCGCCCCTGCCGGCGGCACGCTGGGTGGGAACCGACGCGCAGCGTGAGCTCTCGCGCCGGCAGCTTATAATCCCGGCGATGACGCCAGACGTCGAGATCTACGACACCACGCTGCGCGACGGCACCCAGGGGCACGGCATTTCGTTCTCGGTCGCCGACAAGCTGCGCATCGCCGAGCGGCTCGACGCCTTCGGCGTGCACTACATCGAAGGCGGCTGGCCCGGCTCGAACCCGAAGGACATCGAGTTCTTCGAGGAGGCGAAGCACCGCACGCTTCAGGCAACGCGCGGCTGGCCGCGTTCGGCTCGACCCGGCGCAAGGACGTCTCGCGCCGCCGCCGACGACCAGGTGCGGCTGCTGATCGCCGCCGGACACGCCGGTCGTCACGATCTTCGGCAAGACCTGGCTGCTGCACGTCCGCGAAGTGCTGCAGACGACGCTCGACGAGAACCTCGCGATGATCGCGGACACCGTCCGCTTCCTGAAGGCAGCACGGCAAGTTCGTGGTCTACGACGCCGAGCACTGCTTCGACGGCTTCAAGGAAGACACGCCGTACGCGCTGGCGACGCTGCACGCCGCCGAGCGCGGCCGGCGCCGACGTCGTCACGCTCTGCGACACCAACGGCGGATCGCTGCCGGCCGACATCGCCGCGATCACGCGGCTGGCGCGCGCAGCGGCTGCGCGCGCGGATCGGCATCCACACGCACGACGACATCGGCCTCGGCGTCGCCAACGCGCTGGCCGCGATCGAGGCCGGCGCGACGCACGTGCAGGGCACGATCAACGGCTACGGCGAGCGCACCGGCAACTGCAACATGACGTCGGTGATTCCGATCCTGCACTTCAAGCTGAACAAGCGTCGGGTGCCGGCGGAGTCGCTGCCGCTGCTGACCGAGCTGTCGCAGTTCGTCGACGAGACCGCCAACCTGCGGCCGAACCCGCGGCTGCCGTGGGTCGGCGCGGCGGCGTTCTCGCACAAGGGCGGCACGCACGTGAACGCGGTGCAGAAGGTGCTGAGCAGCTACGAGCACATCGATCCGGCGTCGGTCGGCAACAGCCGCCACGTGCTGATCAGCGATCTCGCCGGCCGCAGCAACATCGTCATGAAGGCGCAGGAGCTCGGCTTCGATCTGTCGAACGACACGCCGCGAGCTGAAGACGATGCTCGACGCGCGATCAAGGAGCTCGAGCACCGCGGCTACGAGTTCGAGGCGGCCGACGGATCGCTGGCGCTGCTGATCCGCCGCGTGCTGTCGAAGGCGCCGCCGCCGTTCACGGTCGACGCCTATCACGTCTCGATGCGCTCGGAGGGCGGCGCGTCGGTCTGCGAGGCGACGGTCAAGGTCCGCGTCGGCGACGAGCGCGCGCACACGGTCGCCGACGGCGACGGCCCGGTCAACGCGCTCGACGCGGCGCTGCGCGCGGCGCTGGTCACGCTTCTACCCGCACCTGCAGACGCGTCCGCCTGACCGACTACAAGGTCCGCATCATCGACTCGACGACCGGCACCGCGGCGACGACGCGCGTGCTGATCGAGTCGAGCGACGGCGTCACCGAGTGGGGCACGATCGGCGTCAACGAGAACATCATCGAGGCCAGCCTGCAGGCGCTGGTCGACAGCCTCGAGTGCGCGCTGATCCAGAGCGCCGCCGCGGGCGCGTTACCATCGCCAGACGCGTAAGGCGGCGAAGTCGCTTCGGGATATCGGCGTCCGACGTGAACCTGATCCTGCTCGAGCCGAGCGAGATCGGCGCGGCCGGCGAGCTGACGCTGTCGGGCGCGCGGGCCGCTCACCTGCTGAACGTGCTGCACGTCGCGCCAGGACACGCGGTCCGCGTCGGCGTCGTCGACGGGCCGCGTGGCATCGGCACGGTGCAGGCGATCGCGGACGGCGCGGTCGACGCTTGCGCTGCGCGCTCGAGAGCGAGCATCCCGTCGCGGCCGGCGATCGATCTCCTGCTGGCTGTGCCGCGGCCGAAAGTGATGCGCCGGCTGTGGGCGCAGATCGCGGCGCTCGGCGTCGGACAGATCATCCTGACCAACGCCGAGAAGGTCGAGCGCAACTACTTCGACACGCACGTCCTCTCGCCGGAGACCTACCGGCCGCTGCTGATCGAAGGACTGCAGCAGGCGCGCGACACGCGGCTGCCGGTCGTCTCGATCCATCGTCAGTTCAAGCTGCTGGTCGAGGATCAGCTGGACGGCTTGTTCGGGCCGGGCCTGCGGGTCGTCGCCGATCCGTCGGCGACGACGCCGCTCGAGCGACGTCGTGCAGCGCGAGCGGCGATGAACGGATGCTGCTGGCGATCGGACCGGAAGGCGGCTGGAACGCGTTCGAGCTCGGACTGCTCGCGGCGCACGGCTTTCAGAAGGCCGGCATGGGCCCGCGCACGCTGCGGACCGACACCGCGTGCGTCGCGCTGCTCGCCATCGCTCACAGTGCCGAGAGAATTCAGATTTCAGAGTTCAGATTTCAGATTGATTTCAGATTGATGTCGGGGACGTTCCAATCTGAAATCTGAAATCCGAAATCTGCAATCTCTGGCATCTACCGCGGCAGGTAGTGCAGCAGCTTCAGGATGTCGGAGAACACGCCCATCGCGGTGACGTCGGCGCCGGCGCCCGGGCCCTGCACCACCAGCGGCGTGCGCGCATAGCGCTTGGTCGTGAACGCGATGACGTTGTCGCTGCCCTTCGCCGACGGCGATCGGGTGCGTGCGCGGATATTCCTTGAGGCCGGCGCGTCGCCTTGCCGCGCTCGAGCGTGCCGACGTAGCGCAGCACGTTGCCGCGCGCCGCGGCGCGCTTCACGCGCTCGGCCATCGCGGCGTCGTAGCGCGCGAACGCCGGCAGGAACGCGCTGCGTGTACTGGCCGCGCGCCAGCGGCTTCGGCACGAGGCTGTCCACCTTCACCTCGTCGAGATCCATCGTCAGGCCGATCTGCCGGCCGAGGATCAGCAGCTTGCGCGCGACGTCCTGGCCCGACAGATCCTCGCGCGGATCCGGCTCGGTGAACCCCATCGCGTGCGCGTCGCGCACCAGCGCGCTGAACGGCACGCGTGCCGTCGAAGGTGTTGAACAGGTAGCTGAGCGTCCCCGACAGGATCCCTTCGATCCGCACGATCTCGTCGCCGCTGGCGATCAGATCGCGCAGCGTCGACACGACCGGCAGGCCGGCGCCGACGTTGGCCTCGAACAGAAAATGCCGCTTGCGCCGCTCGAGCAGCGCCATCAGCGTCTGCGTAGCGCCGCCACGGCAGCGCGTTCGCCCACTTGTTCGGCGTGATGATGTGCAGGTTGGCCTCGATGAACGCCGGATAGGCGTCGACGATCGCCGGACCGGACGGTGCAATCGACCAGCGCGACGTTGGTCAGCTCCATCTCGCCGATCCGCCGCGCGAACGCCTTCGGCGTCCATCCGGTCGGGCGCGGACCGCAGCGCCTGCCTTCCAGCCGGCGAGGTCGATGCCGTTCGGGTCGGCGAGGAACCGCTTGCTGTTCGCGAGCCCGACGACGGTGACGTCGAACCCCTTCGACAGCAGGTAGCGCGCGCTGCTGCTCCAGCTGGCGCAGCACCGCGCCGCCGACGTTGCCGACGCCGATGATCGCCAGCGCCAGCCGCTTGCTGGTCTCGAAGAACCCCTGGTGAATCGCGTTGAGCGCGCGCACCTGCTGCGACGCGTCGATCACGCACGAGATGTTGCGCTCCGAGGCGCCCTGCGCGATCGCGCTGATGTTGATGTTCTGCCGGCCGAGCGAGTCGAACACCTTCCCCGCCACGCCGGGACGGCCCTTCATCCCCTCGCCGACCACCGCGAGAATCGCCTGATCGGCGCGGACGTCGACCTGCATCGACTGCGCGTGGAACTCGAACTGGAACTCCTGGCGGATCGCGTCGACCGCCCGCGCGCGCGTCGGCGCTGCGGACGCTGAAGCAGATCGTGTGCTCGGAGGACGCCTGCGAGATCAGGACGACGTTGACGCCCTTCGACGCGAGCGTGCCGAACACCCGGCCGGCCACGCCCGGCACGCCGACCATGCCCGGGCCGCGCAGCGTCAGCAGCGCCAGATCGCCGACCGAGGTGATGCCCTTCGCCAGCTTGCCATCGTCGCTCGGCCTTGCGCGAGATCAGCGTGCCCGGCGCGCCGGGGTTGAAGGTGTTCTTGATGAGGATCGGAATCCGCTTGGCGACGGCCGGCGCGATCGTCGCCGAGTGCAGCACCTTGGCGCCGAAGTACGACAGCTCCATCGCCTCTTCGTAGGTCATCTGCGGCAGCACGAACGCGGCCGGCACGACGCGCGGATCGGCGCTCAGCACGCCGTCGACGTCGGTCCAGATCTCGATCACCGATGCGCCGACCGCGGCGCCGACGATCGCCGCGCTGTAGTCCGATCCGTTGCGCCCGATGGTCGTCGTCTGGCCGTCGGCGGTGGCGCCGATGAAGCCGGTGACGATCGGCAGCGCGCTGCTTCGAGCGCGCGGAACAGCCGCGAGAAGTAGGCGCGCGTGCGGCGGTTGGTCGCCGGAAACTGGACGTCGGCGTGCGTGAACTGATCGTCGGTGACGAGGAAGTCGCGCGCGTCGACGAAGGCGGCGGCGTGCGTGCCGATCGAGATACGGCGGCGACGATGAACGCCGACAGCCGCTCGCCGAAGCTCGCGGTCATGTCGAGCGCGCGCGGCGGACAGTGCCGCAGCAGGTGGATCCCCTGCAGCGTGCTGCGCAGCTCGGCGAGCAGCGCGTCGACCTCGCGCGCGCCGGCCCTAGGCGCGCCTTGGGCCGGCCCGTGGTGCGGCCCTTTAGGCTGCCGCGGTCCGAGACAGATGCGCGACCGCGGATCGATGGCGGCGGGCGATCTGCTCGAAGGCCTCTTCGTAGGAGGCGTCGGCGCGCTCGGCGAGGCGCGCGCACTCGAGCAGCTGGTTGGTGACGCCCTGGAACGCCGAGACCACGCCGATCACCGGCTCGCGCCGGCGGGCGGCGAGCAGATGCGTCCGACCTCGCGGATCGTCGCCGGTGTCGCCAGCGACGATCCGCCGAACTTGAGGATTTTCACCGCGTGCGCGGCTATCTTCACGGTCACGCCGACGTGGGCGTTCGACCAGCAGCACTGGAAGCCGCCGCCGCCCGAGCCGGTGCTGTCGTTGCCTTCGACGCGCAGGATGTAGTCGCCCGGCGCGCTGAACGTCGCGTTGGTCACCGCCTTGCCGTCGGCGGCGCGATCGATCGACGGCTTGTTGTTGTCGAACTTCACGTCGCCCGGACCGCGGAACTTCGTCCAGGTCAGCGCCATCGGCGGAGGCGGCGTGAATCCTTCGGGCGCCGCGCCGCGCGCCGCGCCGCGTCCCGCCGCGTCCGCTCGCGCCCGCGGCGCCGGTCGCGCCCGTCGCGCCCGCGGCGCCCGGCGCGCCGCACGCGCCGCGCCCGCGGCCGCGTCCGCGGCTCCGGGCACGTTGATCTTCGGGCCCTCGTCCGAGATCCACACGGTCAGCGGCAGCGGCACGCCGACGGTGCCGGTGTACTTCGCGGCGATCGCGCTGCGGCGGTCCGGTGAAGATCGGGCCGTTCGGCTCGAACTTGAACTTCGGCGGCGTGTTCTTGTTCGCCGCATCCTCGAACGGCTCGACGATGTAGTCGGCGTTGGTGTGGAGCGTGATGGTGTTGGTGAAGCCGTTGGCGACGATCGTCCAGCTCAGTTTCTTGGTGCCGAAGTCCTTCGGCAGCTTGATCGTGAACACGCCCCACTGCCGGCCGGCGTTGAAATGCGTCGGCTGCCCCTGATCGGGCGGCCCCGGGATCGATGTGGTTGTTCGGGCCCGGCCGGAATGTCGAACTCCTGCTTGGTGTTGCGGTTGAAGTAGCCGACCATCACGCGCTGCGAGCCGTCCTTGTCGAAGTACCAGCCCTCGAACGCCGGCGTCACGCTGGAGCCGCGCTCGCGGATCGGCGCGGTCAGCGGCAGGCCGCTCGGCGTCTGGCCGACGCCCGGCTGCTGCGCGCCGACGAGCGTGCCGCCCGACGGCGCACGACAGCAACAGACCCACACTGACGATTTGACGAACGCGCATCCCGTGACTCCTGCATACCGAAAAAAAGGCGCCGCCCGAATCCGGACGGCGCCTTGAAGCGTTGAACGACTCCGGGGAGCTTACTGCTGCTGGCGATCGCCGGCCGTCGTGTTGACCGTCTTCGCCGCGCGCGCCGCCGTCTCCGCCTTGAACTCGTCGTCGTTGTAGTAGGTGATGTTCAGCCAGGCGTGGCCCATCTCGTCGACGGTGCGATCGCCCCAGCCCACCCACTGATCCGGATCGGGGTTCGACTTGTTCGCCTTGGTGTTGTCGTACCACGCGAGCAGGTGGAGGATCGTGCCCTTCGGCAGCAGCGGCGCCACGTCGTCGTCGTAGATGTACATGTTGTGCCAGTTGAAGTTGAAGTCGGTCACCTGGCTCAGCATCTCGCGCTTGCCGTCCGGGATAGATCGCTTCCATCGACATGCCCTTGCCGCGCAGGTGCATGTGCGCCTGGAAGTTCTCGATGCGGGCGTTCTGCTTCAGCGTCACGAAGCTCTCGGTCGTCGTCACCTGAGTTCGGCTGGATGTCGAGCGAGCGGCCGCCGGGGGCCGAGCCGGAGAACGTGTTGAAGAGCGCGAGCACTTCGCGGTGCTTCGGCTCCTGGCCCTTCGGGTAGAACCACACGGCGAGCTCGGTGTGCGCGGTGATCTCTTCGCCGACCGCGTGATAGTGCATCTCCCACACGATCTTCGAGTTCGGCAGCATCAGGCGGCCCGAGTCGGGACGCATCTCGTCGCCGTTCTTGCCGACCGCCCACTCCATGAACAGGCCGTCGCCGGAGACGTTCGGGTCGTTGGTGAAGAGCGCCGGGTCCATGTCTTCCGGCTGCTGCAGGCGGGCCAGCGCGTGGTGCGTGATCTTGCGGGCGTTCTTGCCGACCGGGCGGATTTCAATCGCGCGAACCCAGCGCGGCTCGGTGATGTTGGTCGGGTTGGTCGGCCGCCACCAGGCGTCCTGCGCGACCGGCGGCATGGTGTAGTCGGGCGACTTCGACGACGAGGTCCGGCTCGCCGTACTTGTTCGCCATGTTCCAGCCCGACTCGTCCTTCCAGACTCTCGGCGCGGGCATGTCCTTCGGATCGCCCTTCGGCGCGCCGGCGGCGACCCACGCGAGGATCGTGTCGATCTGATCGTCGTTCAGCGAGCGATCGTTCTTGAACTTCTGGATGCCGACCGTCTTGTCGATGTGCCACGGCGGCATCTGGCGCGCGCCGACGCGCGACGCGATCGACTTGGCCCACGGCCGCGCCTCTTCGTAGGTCAGCAGCGACATCGGCGCCATGTTGTTCGGCCGATGGCACGACTCGCATTTCTGCTGGAAGATCGGCGCGACGTCCTTCGTGAACGTCGACCGTCTTGGCGGTATCCGCCGCCGCGGCCGGAAGCGAAGACACGAGAAGGGCACTGAAGGTCAGCGCCGTCGAAACACGCAACATCACGGGCTCCTTTCGAGCTTGTCGACCGTTCGTTAGTACCGGCACATTATACGGATTTGTAGGAGTCGGTACGGCTGTCTCAGTTTGTCTCTTTTCGGTTCAGACCGGCCTGCCTTTCGCTTATTGTTCCCCTGTATGCCGACGCACGCCTCCGCAGCAACCACCAGAACCGTCAGGTCGGCTCGCCGCGGCGGCGATCGCGGCGCCTTCCTGCTCGCGCCGCCGGAAGTCGTCGCCAGCCCGGAGTCCGGCCTCGCGCTACCGCATCGAGCGGCTGCTCGGCGAGGGCGGCTTCGGCCAGGTCTATCTCGCGCGGCGGATCGGCCGCTCCTCGGTGGTGCCGGACACGCTCTGCATCAAGGTCAGCAGCCGCATCGACGGCTGGCTGCGCGAAGCCTACGTCGGCCAGCTGCTCGACGATCACCCGCGCGCGATTCGCGTGTTCGACGCCTTTCCGCTGATGCGCGCCGACGGCCGCGTGCTCTACTGCCTCGACGCTCGAGTACGCGCGGCACGGCGACCTCAGCGCGTTCCTGTCGCGGACCGCGAAGGGCTGGTCCGAAGCCGGCGGCGCGGCGCGAAATCGCCGGCATCCTCGAAGTGCTCGGCAAGCTGCACCGCGGCCAGACGCTGCACCGCGATCTGACGCCGCTGAACGTGTTCGTCTGCGACGGCCGTCGGCTCAAGCTCGGAGACTTCGGCATCGTGCGCCAGCAAAGCGATCGGCGCGGCATCACCGCGCGGACGATGAACGCGCTGACCGCGCCGAGCGACATCCTCGCGCGCGCCGTCCCGCGCTGGCAGGCGCGAGACGACGTCTATCAGGTCGGGCAGCTGCTGGGGATGCTGATCAAGGGCGACGCGCGCGCGCGGATGCGCCTGCCCGAGATTCGCCGGCTGCTGTGCACCGATCACCTGAAAGAGATCGTCTATCGCTGCATCGGCGAACGCCGCAAGCGCTACGAGAGCGCCGACGAGATGATCGAGGCGCTGCGCAACCCGCCGGCGCGCGCTCAAGTCCGGCGTGCTGCGCATCGCTGAAGGGCGCCACCTCGCATTCACCGGCATCCTGAGCCGCAAGCGCAGCGACGCGATCCGCGCCGCGAAGCGCGCCGGCGCGATCGTGCACGGCGGGCCGTCCGCGAAGACGACCGTCGTCGTCCGCGGCCGGCCGAACCCGCTGCAGGCCGCCGGCAAGGATGGCGGCATCAAGCTGATGGAGATCAAGCGGCTGCGGGAGAAAGGGCACCGGATCACGCTGCTGAACGAACCGCAGTTCTGGCGGCTGGCGGGCGCGAAGGCGCGACGCTGATCGTCAGCGCGGCGCGGACGTCGTCGTTGCGGCGGCGGTGCCGAACAGCCGCTGATGCAGCGCCGTGAAGCGCGGGTCGGCCCGCACGAAGTCGTACTCGGGGTTGTTCATGCCGAGCGGCCCTTCCTCACGGCGATCGAAGGCGACGGTGAGCCAGCGCACCGTCTGGTCGGCGTCGCCCAGTTTCGCCCAGTTTTCCGCGAGCACGGTTGCGGTGCTGCGGGTCGGGCTCGCGGCGTCGCCAATCATGGCCTCGCTCAGCAGCGCATTTTCCCGGCGGAGCTCCGCCGGCCGGCCGCCGTCGCGATAGGCGCGGCGCAGCTGATCGATCACCTCGAACGACGCTCCCGCCATCAGCTTCGCTTTCAGGTGTTCTTCCATCGCTTCGGCGGCGTGCCCCTCGGCGTTGAGCACCTCGGCGAGCTCCTCGTGCAGCTCGGGGTTGTCGCCCGCGTGCTTCACGCCGTCGGTCAGGATCGCATGCGCCTCGGCCACGCGGCCGAGGAACAGCAGCACGATCGCCAGGTCGACATGGGTGCGGGGATGATGCGGGCTGAGCTCGTGCGCGCGGCGGAACTCGGCGAGCGCGTCAGGCCATTCGCCCAGCAGCTTGTGCACCTGTCCGAGATGGTGATGCGCCAGGTTGTTCCGCGCATCGAGCGCGATGGCTTTTTTCAGCGCCAGCTTCGCCTCGGCGAACTTCCAGTCGGCGCGATAGAGGAGGTAGCCTCGAGCGACCTGGGTGTCGGCGAGCTCGGGGTTGATCGCCAGCGCGCGCTCGACCGCGGCGCGGGCGAGCGGGAACCGCTCTGCCGGCGGCATGCCCGAGGCGTTGCCGACGTAGGCGTCGGCGAGTCCGGCATAGGCCGCGGCGAAGTCGGGATCGAGCGCGATCGCTTCCTGATAGGACTGGATCGCCGCCTGGGTCGCGGCGACGGTGCGGCGGCTCCACTGTTCGCGCCCGCGCAGGTAGCGGTCGTAGGCTTCGGCGTTCGCCGTCTCGCGCCGGTGCAGCGCCGCGCGTTGCCCGGCGTTGACGTCGCGGATCAGGCTGCTGGTGATCCGCTCGGCGATCGCGTCCTGCACCGCGAAGATATCCGTGAAGTTGTCGTCGAAGCGGGCCGTCCACAACTGACGCCGGTCGCTGACCTGCGACAGCTGCGCCGTCACGCGCACGCGCTCGCCGTCGCGCTGGACCGAGCCGGTCAGCACCGCGTCGACTTCCAGCCGCCGCCCGGCCTCGAACGCATCCTCGCTCGGCTGCACCGCCGCCGCCGGCGGTACCCGCAGCTGCTCGACCGCGCCGAGCCGCATCGCCAGCGCATCCGCCATGCCGACCCCGAGATAGTTCTGATCGCCTGATGATCCCGCGGTCTGAAACGGAATCACGACGAGCGACGACACCGATCCGTTGGGGGCGGCCACCGGCGTCGAGGCGAACGTGCCGCGCAGCGCCGCGCCAATGGCCACGGCCAGGATGAGGAGCCCGGCCGCCGCCCATCCGTACGACCAGCGGCCCTTGTCTCCAGCGCCGGCCTTGCCATCGTCGTCGAACCAGGCGGCATCGAGCCCGATCGGCGCCACCATCCCGATGAAGCGATAGCCCTTTGCCGGGATCGTCTCGATGTACCGATCGCCGCGCTCATCGTCGAGCGCCACCCGTAACGCGGCGATCGCCGGAGCCAGTTGATCGACGGCGGACGGTGTGTTGGCCCAGGCGTCCGCGATCAGCTCCTCGTTGGTCACGAGGTACCCGGCGCGCGTAACCAGCACGGTGAGCAAGGCGAGCGCAGGTGGCGGCACGCGCACCGGCTCGCCGTCCCTGGTCAGTCGTCCTTCGGTCGTGTCGATGCGGTAGGGGCCGAATGTATAGCCGTGCCCGGGATGCACAAGCTCAAGAATACCCTAGCGAACCACTCGGCCACCTGATGCGTCGAGACGGACGCGATCGCCGGTTTTGAGCAGCCGCGTCGCGTGCTTCACATTCGCCAGCGCCGGTAACCCGTACTCGCGCGCAATCGTGGACGCGTGCGACAGCACGCCGCCCACTTCGACGATGACGCCCGAGGCGAGCGTGAACAGCGGCGTCCACGACGGATCGGTCGCCGGCGCCACCAGAATCGCCCCGCGTTTCATCGCCGCGAACTCGCTCGGGTCACGCATGACGACCACCTCGGCTTCGACCGAGCCCGGACTGACGCACAGGCCGGTGAGGTCGCCGTTGTCGTCGCCGGCCGGCCGCGCGGCGAGCAGCAACGGCAGCTCGGACTCTCGCATCAGGAGCGGCAGCTGCAGATCGCGCTCGGCAGCCAGCTGTGCCGCCCGGCGCGCCGCGATCGCGCGCAGGCCAGCGCCCTGCGCCGAATCGGCCGCCGCGTGTTTCACTTCGTCGACCTGCAGCAGAAAGTAGTCGTCGCGCCGATCGATCCAGCCGCGTTCGACGAAGCGGTCGGCCAGCACCAGATGCCAGGCACGCAAACGCGACACCACGCGCGTCAGATCGGAGCGCACCGCCTCACGCCAGACGTAGTGCCGCTTCAGCTTGCGAACGGCCCATCGTGCCCGCGGCAGCAGTGTCCACCTCTGCCAGGTCGTCAGCCGCGCCTCGAACTCGCGCCACGCCGCAGCAGCATCGGCCTCCCGGCGCTGGACAATGGCGTGCATGTCCTGCGGCGGGCCCTGCAGGTGGGTGCGGATCGCGAACAGCGCCGGCGCCGGCTCTTCGTGCAGCCTCGGCAGCGCCCAGTCGGACTCGTAGTGGCCGCGGTGGCCGTAGCGCTCGAGAAAGCGCTGGAAACCGTCGAGGAACGTCGTGCCGGCGAGCGCGCTCCGCGAAGTCGGCAAAGGTGCCATCATCCGCGAGCAGGTACTGCATCGCCGGCGGGTCGCGGCGCGCGACCTCGGCGAGCGCAACCAGGTCGAAGGCCTGCTGCGTGCTGACCGACCGCTCTCCGGCGGCGAGCTGCGGGTAGACCAGCCGGTCGTACGGAAACCGGGCGGCTCGGCACACCTGGCGGAGCACGTCTTCGATCATCAGCACGCCGCTCATCACGAACACGGCGTTCAGGGTTTTGGGCGCTTCCTCGCTCCACCAGTCGAACATCGAGATGATGGCCTGGTCGGCGGCGCCGTTCGGATCGACCGACGATAGCCGCGCCAGCACCATTTCCGTGTGCGTCTGGTGCGCGCGGAAGACGTGCTCCGCGCGCAACGAGTTCATCGTGATTCGCGCGAGATCGGGTGCGGCGCGGACCAGCCGACCCAGCGGCGGCCGGCGCGCGATCTCGTCCTCGGGGCGGATCTCTTCGGAGTGGCCGAACGACCGCAACGTGTCTGCGGCCGCGGCGCCGACCGTCTCCGTGACATGGCGAAGCTGCGAGAGGTTGAAGTAGAGCCGCCCGTGAAACGCCTTGATGATCGGGCCGAGCTCCGACTCGGGCGCCATCAGGTGGCCGAAGAACTTGCGCTCGCCGCGCTCGAGCAGATCGAGATAGACGTCGAGCGCCTGGGGCGACACCTGGTCCGGCAGGACCTCGGCGAGATTCGCCCGCGTCCACTCGGGATCGGGAGATTTCAGATTGCGGATTTCAGATTGCAGATTGGGGCGGACGGTTGTCACCGGCCGGCTCTGCACGATCCAGAACTGCCGGCCGTCGTGACACCACTCGATGTCCTGCGGCGCGCCGTAGTGACGCTCGATGCGCGTCAAAAGATCCGCGAGCTCGTCGAGCTCGGTCGCCGACAGCGTCGAGACGGTTGCGGTGGCGGCGCTGCTCGCACCGTGTCGCGCCGACAGCACCCACCGATCGACCTTGCTGACGCGGAACTCGTCCGGATCGATCTGGCCGCTGACGAGCGCTTCGCCGAGCCCGCGGCCGGCGTTGATCACGAGCTCGTCGGCGCCGGTGACGGGTTGATAGTAAACGCGACGCCCGAGGTCTGCGCCGCGACCATCACCTGGATCAGCACGGCGATCGCGGCTGATTCGCCGTCTACCTGGCGCGCCTCGCGATAGGCGCGTGCCGGCGCTGAAACCGCCGATTGCCGGCACGCCAGCACGGCATCGACGAGCCCAGGGCGCTCGACGTTCAGTTTGGTCTCGTGAATGCCGGCGAACGAGTGGCCGGCGCTGTCCTCGCCGATGCCGGAGGATCGAACCGCGAAGCGCGCGTCCGGCGGTAACGTCTCGAGCCACGGGTGGTTCGCCAGCTCGGGAATCTCGGCGTCGGTGGCGTCGTGGGAAATGACCAGGCCGTCGGGGACCGGGAATCCCGCCTGACGCAGCCGCGCGCAATTGAAGGCCTTGCCGCCGACACGTGGCAGATCGTCGGCGGCGATGTTGTCGAGTGGAAGAGGAAGCACGAACGCGTGCAGACGCTATCACATCGCGTTCGTGCCTTCGCAGTCGCCGTGCTACGAGCAGGTCTCCGCGAGATGTTTGACCGAGATCACGCGGAATTGCGGAAAGGCGCCTTCGCGCTTGACGGTCTCTTCCGTTCGCGTTCCGCTGGCAGTCTCGCGGGTCTTGGTTTCCTTCGTCACGTCGCCGCTCGGCACCATGATCCCCGTCACCTCGACCTTGTGGCCGACATCGCCGGTCAGCTCGACGCTTTCACCGGGCACGAGTGAATAGGTGGTGGTCGTGGTGGTGGTCACAACGCCGGAGGTGCCGGTCGCTTCTTCAGTGGTCGTCCGTCGGACGGGCACGGCCTTTTCGAGAATGTAGGCCTTGGCGTCAGTGCCGGACTTCACACAGCCGCTGAACGTCACCATCTTGGCGTCATCCGTTTTGACTTTCGTTTCCGTCCTGGTGGTGGTCTCTTGCGCCTGAACCGCCAGCCCGAACGCGCACGCGATCGCAAGTGTCGTTGCTCCAATCAACCTCATGTGTCCTCCTGTTTCGAATCCTGTTTCCATCGCGCCGGACTCCTATGCACATGCGTGACCAGCGCGGGCAACTGTTGACCTCGCGGACGAGGCGATTTATGCATCCTGATGCATGCACGAGCTCGTGATGCGTCTACACGCGCCGGTTGAGTTCTTCGAAGGAGCAGGCATGCGGTGGGTCATGTTCACGGTCATTGTTTCAATCGCCGTCGGGGCAGCGGCGTTGCGGCGCGGCCGCGCCAAGCGCGGCCGTCTCGACGTCGGCGCAGTCAGCGATGACTGGATCGCACACCATCGATCCGAGCCGCCATCCTGAGCCATTCGAGCGTCCGCGTTCGCTGCACTTTTTCGATCGGATTCACACCGTGCTCGGCGCAAGCAACGTATGGCTGTGGTGCCGGCGGATCAGCTCGCGCCGTCGCCAGCTGTCGTTACGACTGGAGGAGTGCGGCTACCGGTGGTCGAACAGATCGACGATCGGACGAGCCAGTGCTTGGGCGATCGCGCGATTGCCCTCGAGCGTCGTCTGAACGCCGTCGGGCGACTGCGTCTTGTCGTGAAGGTCCACGGCGCGTCCAAGATCGAAGTAACGGAAGCCGGGAGTGCTGCCGAATCGCACGGTCAGTTCCGTCGCCAGCGACTTCTGCTGCCGCTCGTGGCCCGTGCTGACGTAGGGCGGCGTGACGACAATGACGGCGCGCCCGTTTGTCAGGGCAAACTCCACGGCGCCGACCATCGCGCGACAGTACGACGCGAATGTATCCGCGCAAGAGTTCCCGCCCGTCTGCGCGGAGTGGTCGGACAACCGCGGATCGACGCTTGATTCCAGAGTGGGCGACTCCAGTCGGCGTGCAAGGACGAGTGGCAGATATCCGAAGGAGCGAAACAGAAAAGACTCGCGTCGCCCGTGCTGACGCCGTCCGATCGGATCGTAGCCGTCATAAATAACGACGAGATCCGGCTGGAGGTAGGCGTAATCCTGCAACGCCGCGATGTACGTGTCGGCGCCAGCCGATGGCTCCGCGATATTCTGAATATCGAGAAACGGCGCATCGCCTGGCGTTCCCTTGAGTTTGTCGATGGCGAGCGCCAGTTGGGGACCGACTGTCTCAGGCCACGGCAGGCCACTGCCGAACGCGGCGGTCCCGCCAACGATCACCGCTCGACGTTCTGCCGGGCGCTTCGAGGCGCGGGCGGGGCCGCGGTATCCGAATTGATTGATCACATAAGGGTCATCATGTCGGTGAGTCGCCACGTCGAGCATCACCAGCCCGAACAGCGCGAACGCCAGGACTTCCAGACCGAGTGCGATGTACAGGCCTCGGCGACGCCGTTCCGTCATTGCCGCTCGACCCA
Source organism: uncultured Acidobacteriota bacterium (assembly GCA_963794705.1). GTDB lineage: Bacteria > Acidobacteriota > Vicinamibacteria > Vicinamibacterales > CAVVIG01 > CAVQFC01. The sequence continues at coordinate 1,027,378 of CAWCFI010000010.1, read as the reverse complement.
ATCACGACGCCGTCCGCGCCCGCTCACGACCGCAACCAGGGACAGACCAATGGCGGTTACGAATGCCGCTCGCCCGATGAAGGACGTCTGCAACTGCGCGCCGAATCTCAGGTTCGTGATGCCGAAACAGACGACGAAGAACCACGAGGCCCATTCGGGCAATGCATCGAGCGCGATGGCTGCGAGCGGAACGACGATGAAATGAAAGTTCCACAGGGCGCGTTCCGGCTGTTGCACGTAGACGAGCGCGGCAACCGCGGGCACCGACGCGACCGCGATCAATCGGAGGTTCCGAGGGGCACCGACGAATCCGGCGGGAAAGAGCACGTACAACGCACTGAACGTCGTGAAGAGGTACTTCACCGCGCCAACCGTCCCGACACTCGACAACCACAACGACAGGTATCCGCCGTGCAAGAGATCGGCTGACTTGCTCATGCCGTAGCTGTAGTTGTATATCGCCATCAAGAACGTCTGCGAGCCGAACCACACGACGGTGGCGGTCATGGCCGCCAGCAGCGTCTCGAGGGCCTCTGTCCATCGCCGCTTCAGCGCGGCCACGATCGTGAAGATCCAGAGGGGCACGGCGGCGAATTCCTTGGCGAACACGGTCACGGTGCCGAGGGCGCCGGCGCCAAGACGACGGCCGGTGAGCAGCAAGATCGACAGCACGGGCCCGACCAGAGTACATCAACGGGTCAGAGGTGTAGCAGTCAAACAGTGAATAGAGCGAGCCAGATCCGAGCGCACTCATCCACGCGGCCTGCACCCCAACCTGTTCGGAAAGACCGAGCAGCACCGAGAACCGGCCGACGGCCACCGCTGCGGCTGCGTTCGCGAGCACCGCATAGGCTTTCCACTTCGGGAGCGAGGGCCCCGGCAAATGCTCCAGGACGACGGCCATCAACATCCGGCCGCAGTGGAGATTCCAGCAGTCGGCGAGCGGTATCTGGCGTCCGATGTCCTGGTAGACGCCTCGATCATCGGACGTTGGGCTCGGCGCTGCCGTCGCGACGACGCTCAACACGGCGGCGATCGCGACGAATTGAAGGAGGGAACGCCTCACGGAGCGGTCAGGTCCATGGACGGCCGGCAGAACCGCGACATGTCGGCCCAGTGTAGCGGCGATAGGCGGCCCTTCGCCACGCTCGTCGTGGATCTCGGGACGGGAAGTATGAGAGGCGTGTTGGAGGCGGCGGATGGTGAATCCGCTATCTCCAGTCCTTAGTGTGATTTAGTTGGCGGGGTCGACGGGACTCGAACCCGCGGCCTCCGGCGTGACAGGCCGGCGTTCTAACCAACTGAACTACGACCCCAACAGAAGAACACAGAGACTGCAGATTTCAGAGGGTAGATTTCAGATTGGGGTGTCAGTCCAATCGCCTGTCAATCCGCCCGAACCAATCTGCAATCTGAAATCAACAATCTGAAAATCTCAAGATTGCTGAGTGGGCGGTACAGGACTCGAACCTGTGACAGCCGGCGTGTAAAGCCGGTGCTCTACCAACTGAGCTAACCGCCCTTACCGGGTCCCGGCCGCCCGCCAGAACGAACCATTATACGTTGCCTTCCAGATCAGCAGCAATATCGCCACCCCCAGGCCCGCCACGGCGCGATACTCGCGGTTGGCCATCGCCTGCTGCAGGCTGAAGGCGCGGGTGGATGCGGCGCCGCGCTCCCGCCGTTTCGCTTCGACGCCGCTCTTGTACAGGTCGTACTGCTCGCCGAAGGTCCGCCGCAGGAACGCCTCCTCGCTCTTGATCGCGGCCGTCAGCGTGGCGGCGAGGTAGACCGCGATCAGCGCCGCCACCGTCACGCTGGCCGACGAGACCGCGAGGCCGATCCCCATCAGCGAGGAACCCACATATAACGGGTGCGCCACCCATCGATACGGTCCAGAGACCGTGACCTCGCGCGACTTGCGCAAATGGCCGGCGGCCCAGATCCGCATCAGCTCGCCGCACGCGGCGATCGACATGCCGATCGCCAGCGACCGACGCGTCGGCTGCGCCAGCACCAGGACGAGGACGCCAAACACGAAGCCAAGCGCGACGCGCATGCGCGCCAGGGTGGCCACCAATAGATCAGCCACGCGACGCCTCCGCGGCCAGCCGGCGCTCGCACCGCCTCGAGCACCTCGGCGATCTCGATGTCGAGCAGGCACATGCGATCGAGCTTACAGCGGCGCAGGTGATGGCACTGGCAGATGCTGTCCCGGGACACGGTGATGTCGAGCGGCGACATCGGACCGTTGCGGGCGGGACGCGTCGGCCCGTAGATCCCGACGATCGGCGTGCCGAGCGCGGCGGCGATGTGGGTCGGACCGGTGTCGCCCGACACCATCAGCGCGGCCCGCCGTGCCAGCGCCACCAGGTCCGCAATGGTCGTCCGCGGCGACACGATCGCGGCATGGTCGGCGCCGGCAACCACCTCGTTGGCCAACATTTCTTCGCCTGGCCCCCACAACACGATCGAGCGCAGCCCGTGCCGCGTCCGCAGTGCGGAAGCGATCGCCGCGAGCCGCGCCGGCGGCCAGCGTTTGTTGGGCCACGCCGCGCCCGGATTCAGCAGCACATAGGGGCCACCGGCTTCCTGCCGGGCCTGCCGCGCAACGTCGGTGTCTGTGTCCTCGATCGGAAATTCCCGCGACGGCTCGCTGATCCCGAGCACGCTCAGCAGCCCGAGGTTGATGTCGACGACGTGCCGTGTTTCGCGGGGATCGTACAGGCCGCCTCGACCGGGATCGTAGGCGTCGGTGTAAAACAGACGCGCGGCGCGCTCGCGCGCATAGCGCGACGAGAAGCCGACCACCCGTTGCGCACCGGACAATCGCGCCAGCACCGCCGACTTGATCAGGCCCTGCAGATCGATCGCGACGTCGTAGTTCGCGCGACGCAGCTCGCCGATCGCGGAGAGCAAGGAGGTCCCGTCAGATGCGACCTGCCCTGAGCGAGCGGCGCGAGTCGAAGGGTCGTTGATCACCAGCCGGCGGTCGATGACCGGCACCAGGTCGAGGATCTCGCGGTGCTTCGCGCTGACCAGCCAGTCGATGCGCGCGTCGGGAAAGGCGCGCCGCAGCGCGGCCGCCACCGGGATCGCATGCACGACATCGCCCAGGGCGCCCAGGCGGACGATCAGGAACCTGGTCAACGGTCCTGGGTTCCCGGTTCCTGGTCCCCGGTCCGCGCGATCCGCTCGAGCAGCTCGCGTGTCGCGTGGTTCTTAGGATCGCCGACGATCGCGGTCCGGCCGCCGTAGGCGGCGACGACCGCGCGTTCGGGTACGGTTTCGAGCGGTGTAGTCGGTGCCTTTGCAGTGCACGTCCGGCTTCAGCAGCGTCAGCAGGCGCCCGACGTCCGCGTCGCCGAAGACGACCACGTAGTCCACGCCGCGAAGCGCGGCGACGAGCTCGGCACGCTCGGCGGCCGGCAGGATCGGACGGCCCTCGCCTTTCAGGCGCGGCCACCGATCGATCGTCGTTCACCGCGACGATCAGGCGATCGGCCTCCGCCGCGGCCGCCTGCAGGTAGCGGACGTGGCCGACGTGCAGCAGATCGAAGCAGCCGTTGGCAAAGGCGACGGTCCGTCCCGCCGCGCGCTCACGCGCGATCGCTTCCACCAACTGTGATTCGGTGACTACCATGCGTCCTGAGACTGAGACTGACGACTGAGCCTGCCGACTGCCGACTGCCGACTGCTCAGATCGAGCGACCGCCGTCCCTGCGGCGGCCCTTCCTGCGACCAGGACTCGAGCGTCGTGTCGTGATCGCTGATCACGGCGTCGGACAGCTCCTGTGCCGATACCGTCGCCGTGCCACGCTTCATGACCACCAGACCGCCGGCATAGTTGGCGAGGCGCGCGGCTTCGTAGAACGACGCCCCTGCGGCGAGCGCGAGGCCGAAGGTCGCGATCACCGTGTCGCCGGCGCCGGTCACGTCGGCGACTTCGTCGGCGCCGAAAATCGGCACATGAATGGTCGCCTGCTTCGGCTGAAACAGCGCCATGCCGCGGCTGCCGCGCGTGATCAGCACCGCCTGCGTGCCGCTGCGGCGCAGCAGCAGCCGGCCCGCCCGCTCCAGCGCCTCGGCATCGTCGTCTATCTGGATGCCGAGCGCCGCTTCCACTTCCGACTCGTTCGGCGTGCAGGTGGTCAGGCCGCGGTAGTCGAGCAGCCGGTAGCGCGAGTCGAGCAGCACGGGAATCGGCCGGCGGCGCGTGCGGCGCGCCGACCGCGCGGCGGATGGCGTCGGCGAGCACGGGGGTGACCAGGCCCGATCCGTAGTCGGAGAGGATGACGGCGTCGCAGCCGTCGAGCGCCGGCTCGATCTTCTTCGCAAGCGCCTCGCTGACGGTCTGGTCCAGCGGCCAGCCGGTGTCGCGGTCGATGCGCACCACCTGCTGCCGCGCCGCATGGACGCCGCCCGCCAGGATGCGGGTCTTCACCGGCGTGCGGTAGCCGCGCGCGCGCACCACGTGCGCCTTGTCGACGCCCCGATGGAAGCTCGCCAGCAGCCGCCGCCCTTCGTCGTCGGTGCCGACCAGCCCGGCCAGCCTGGCGCGGCCGCCGAGCGCCGCGACGTTGTTGGCGGCGTTGCCGGCGCCGCCGGCGACGATCTGGGTCGTGTCGTACTTGAGGATCAGCACCGGCGCCTCGCGCGACACGCGCGACACCTCGCCGTAGATGAACTCGTCGGCGATGAGATCGCCGAGCACCAGCACGCGGCGGCTCGAGAAGCCGTCGACCAGGCCGAGCAGCCGTTCCTTGCGCTCCGCTTCGCCAGGAAGGGGATGCACCGATCGCGCTATTTGCATTTCAGAGTTCCGACTTCAGACTTCAGATCAGATTGAGAGTTGTCAAAATCCACGCCGGGCCGCCGCAAGATTATCCACCACCGCGTCGGCCGCCAGATCGGGCGGAGTGCGCGCTTCCCACGCAGCGCCGGCGCCGGTGCGGACGAGGATACCGCGCGCGCCGACCGCGCGGCCGAGCCGGACGTCGAGCCATGTGTCGCCGACCACGAACGAGCGCGCCGGATCGAGACCGAGATCGCGCAGCCGCGCGGTCGATCATGCCGCGCCCCGGCTTGCGGCAGTCGCAGGCGCGCGCGAACTCGGTCGACCCGCCCGTCCGGATGGTGCGGGCAATAGTAATACGCGTCGACGCGGGCGCCGCCGGCCGCCAGCCGCGCATCGATGTGCGCGATGCGTCTCCTGGACGAACGCCTCGCTGAAAAAGCCGCGCGCGATCCCCGACTGGTTGGTGACCACGACGACCGCGAAACCGGCGCGGTTGAGCAGAGCGGATCGCGTCGACGGTCCACGGATAGTAGTGCGACGCGGTCGAGCGCGTCGAGATAGCCGACGTCTTCGATCATCGTGCCGTCGCGGTCGAGGAAGACGGCCGCGAGCCTGTGCCACGAGCCTGGTCGAGCGACATTTCTAGGGTCATAGCGTTCTTCGCGCCGACGCCAGGACCGAGCCGACGCCCACGCCGCGCATGCACTGGTGATCGAGCGGACACTCGCGCAGCATGCACGGGCGGCACCAGACCGGATGGGTCAGCACCGCGTGCGCCGCGCCGAGCGGACGCGTCGCCGTGTCGTCGGTCGGGCCGAACACCGCGGTCACGCCGATGCCGCAGGCGGCCGCCAGGTGCATCGCGCCGGAATCGTTGGTCACGAGCGTCCGGCACAGCGTCAGGACGCCGGCCAGCGCCGGGAGATCGGTGCGTCCGACGAGATTGTGCAGGCGCGCGGCCGCGGCGGCCGGAACGGCCCGCCGGATGCTGCTCGAACGCCCGCGCACATCAGCTGCGGTCGGCGCATCCGCGCGCGCTGCCGACCATCACGCAGCTGACGCCGTCCGCCGCGAGCGCCGGCGCGAGCTCGCCGAAGTACTCCGGCGGCCAGCGCTTCGCGCCACCGTACGCCGCGCCCGGCGCGAGCGCCGACCAGCGGCGCGCGGCCGTCCCAGCCGGCTTCCGTCAACAGACGCGCCGCCGCTTCGCGCGCCTCCTGCGGCACATGCACGCGCGGCTCGCTGGCGCCGTTCGGCAAATCCGAGCGCCTGCGACCAGCCGCTGATAGGACGCCACCTGATGCAGTCCCGACGGCCGCGCGATCGCCCGCGTCAGCAGGCGGCCGCGCCAGCCGGTGCGATAGCCCCAGCGCTCGGGAATGCCAGCGCGCGACACCAGCAGCGCCGCGTGCATCGAGTTGGGCAACAACAGCGCGGTGTCGAATCGGCCGCCGGCCAGCTCGCTGCCGAGCGCGCGCCAGCGCGCGACGTCGTGGATCGCGGCCGGCTTCGCCAGGACGATGGTGTCGTCGATGTCCGGCACGAGCGCGAACAGCGGCGCGATCGCCGGCCGCGCCGCGACGGTGATCGACGCGTCAGGCGCGGCGCGGCGGACGTCGGCGATCGCCGGCAGCGCCATGACGGCGTCGCCCAGCCAGTTCGGCGAGAGGATGACCAGACGCTTCATCGTGTGGTACGGTCGGATGGCTCCGTGACCAACGAGCGTACCACGATCGACGCAGCCGGCGGAGCGCGGCGCTCCTCCACGATTGATGAAGATCGCGCTGCTGCAAGTCAATCCGACGGTCGGCGATCTCGCGGGCAACGCGCGGCTGATCCTCGACGCGCTGCGCACCGCTTCGGCGGCGGGCGCCGATCTCGCCGCGACGCCGGAGCTGCGCTGGTCGGCTATCTGCCGCGCGACCTGCTGCTCAGCCCCGGCTTCGTGCAGCGCAGCTGGGACGGCGCTCGAAGCGCTCGCGCGCGACGCCGCCGCCTGCGCCGGTGCTGGTCGGCCTGCCCGAGCCGAACCCTTCCGACGAAGGCCGTCCGCTGTTCAACAGCGCGGTGCTGCTGCGCGGCGGCCGCGTCGAACAGCGCTTCCGCAAGGCGCTGCTGCCGACCTACGACGTCTTCGACGAGGACCGCTACTTCGAGCCGTATCACGGCGCGCAACTGCTCGACATCGCCGGCACGCGGCGTCGGATCAGCATCTGCGAGGACATCTGGAACGATCGCGATTTCTGGAAGCGGCGGCGCTACCATCACGATCCGATCGACGAGCTCGCCGCCGCCGGCGCCACCTCGTCCTCAACATGTCGGCATCGCCGTTCACGGCCGGCAAGCACTCGTCGGCGCGACGAGATGCTGGGCAGCGATGGCCGCTCAAGCATCGCCTGCCGATCGCCTACGTCAATCAGTTCGGCGGCAACGACGACCTCGTGTTCGACGGCCGCAGCATGCATCTTTCGATCGCCGACGGCGCCGTGGTCGCGCGCGGCCGCTCGTTCGACGCCGACGTCGTGATCTGCGATGTCGCCGACGGCGCAGCCGATCGGCGCCGCCACGGATCTCGACGTCGGAGTCGGAGATCTGGCGCGCGCTGGTGCTCGGCACCGCGACTACGCGCGCAAGTGTGGCTTTCGACCGCGCGGTGCTCGGCCTTTCCGGCGGCATCGACTCGGCGCTGACCGCGGCGATTGCCGCCGACGCGCTTGGCGCCGACCACGTGCTCGGCGTGCTGATGCCGTCGCCCTACTCGAGCCGCGGCAGCCTCGACGATGCGCATGCGCTGGCGGCGAACATCGGGATCGAGACCACTGACGCTGCCGATCGAGCCGCTGATGCACGACCGTTCGACGGCACGCTGCGCGCGGCGCTCGGCGCCGATCCGCCGGGCGTCGCGGCGGAAAACATCCAGGCACGGATCCGCGGCAACCTGCTGATGGCGCTCTCCAACACGCGCGGCGCGCTTCTGCTCACCACCGGCAACAAGTCCGAGCTCTCGGTCGGCTACTGCACGTTGTACGGCGACATGTCCGGCGGGCTCGCCGTGATCGCGGACGTGCCGAAAACGATGGTCTACCGCGTCGCGCGGTGGCGCAACGCACCGACGCAGGGGCGGCCGCCAGATTCCCGAGGCGATCTTACCAAAGCGCCGTCCGCGGAGCTGCGGCCGGATCAGACCGATCAGGATTCGCTGCCGCCTCTACGACGTGCTCGACGACATCCTGCAGCGGCACTGTCGAGCGCCATCAGCCGTCGGAAGAGATCGTCGCGGCCGGTTCGACGCCGATACTGTCGCCGCGTGCTGCGGCTCGTCAGGCTCGCGGAGTTCAAGCGCAAGCAGGCAGCGCCCGGCCTGAAAGTGACCGACCGCGCGTTCGGCACCGGCTGGCGCGTATGCACGATCGCCGCGCAAGCTCACCGTGACAAACGGCGCGCATCGCGATCAGCCGCGGACGTCTCAGAACGTCCGTAATCGGTGTAATCCGTGGATAAGTTACGTCTCCGTCGGATCGCTCCGCGACGCCGTCGACGTCGCGCTCTGCCGATGGGAACATCCCCTTGCGCGCCTTCCGCGACCGGACCGTCGTCGCGCCAGCGGCGGTGCATCCACAGCCACAGCTCGGGATGGCGGCGCACGTACATCTCGAGCACGTCGGTGCAGCGCTGCGTGAACTCGCGGACCGCGTCGGGCGAGTCGGCGCGCGGCGGCTCGACCTGGTGCTCGTAGATCAGACGGTAGCGCCCGCGGCCGAGCGGCAGCGCGAACACCGGCACGACCGGCGCGCCGGTGCGCAAGCGCCAGCGCCGCGACCGCGGACGTCGTCGCCGCCGGCCGCTCGAAGAAGTCGACGTAGATCGCGTCGCGGCTCATGATGTGCTGATCGATCAGCACCGCGACGCCGTGGCCGGCCTGCAGCGTCCGCATCACGCGGCGGATCGTGCCGCGCCGGTAGACCACGGTGTTGCCGGTGCCCTGCCGGATGTCCTCGAGCAGCCGATTCAGCATGCGGATTGTCGAGCGCGCGCGCCAGGATGCTGACCGGCTCGGCCCGCACCGCGTGCACCATCGCCTGCAGCTCCCAGAAACCGAAATGCCCGGTGATGAACAGCACGCCCTTGCCCTGCGCGTAGGCGAGCCGCGATCGCTCCTCGCCGTCGAACTCGACGCGCGCCAGCATCTGTTCGCGCGACAGCGTCGAGAACTGCAGCAGCTCGAACAGCAGCCGCCCGAAATGGGCAAAGGCCGCGCGCGCGATCGCGCGCCGCTCGGCCTCGGGCCGCGATGGAAACGCCGTCGCCAGATTGCGCTCGCGCGATGCGCCGGTGCGCGCCATCGATCGTGTAGAACGCCAGACCGAGCAGCGTGCCGGCCGCCGCGCACGACGACCGCCGGGGTCACGCGCACGACCGCAATCAGCGCGCGCACGATCAGGTACTCGAGGCGGTGCCTCATGGCTGCGGCGCGAGGTGCGGGGTGCGGGGTGCGGCGTGCGGCGTGCGGCTCACGTCGATCCGCTCGAGCAGCCAGCGCTGGAAGGCGTCCGCCGGCTCGACGCCGACCATCAGCGGCACCGAGGCGATCAGGCAGCTCGCCGAGGTCGCAGGCGCCGAAGCCGCACCGCGTCCTTCTCCGTCGTCAGCACGATCATCGACCCGGCCGCCTTGGCCTCGGCGGCAATCCGCCGCACGTCGCGCGCGGTGAACCGGTGGTGATCGCGGAATTCGATCGCGCCGGAGATGTCCCAGCCGACCGACAGGATGTCCGCGGTGAAACGCTCCGGCCGCGCGATGCCGGTGACCGACGAACACGCGCGAGTTGGACGGCACCACCACCGAGTCGCGATCGCCGCCGACCCGCCGCGGCGCGCCGATCGACCGCGTCACGCGGAAGACCGGGGCGATGCCGAACGCCCGGCCGATCCGATCGGCCGCGGTATCGTAGCCCGCGGTGATCAGCGCCGCGTCGGCCGATCGCGCCGCGTCGAGCCCTTCGCGCAGCCGACCGGCCGGCATCGGCCGATCCTGCAGATCCTCCTCCGCCAGCAGCAGCAGATCGACGTCCCGCGCCAGCTCGAGATGCTGAAAGCCGTCGTCGAGCAGGTGGACGGTCGCGCCCAGCCGGCGCTCGGCGAGGCGGCCGGAGAGATAGCGATCGGCGCCGACCAGCACCGGACACCCCGGGCAGCGCGCGCGCCAGCATCAGCGGCTCGTCGCCCGCTTCGTCGAGGCCGGCGATGACGCGGGTGCCGTCGGACACGACGGTGACGCCGTCGCGCGCGACGCGGCGGCCGTAGCCGCGGGTCAGCACCGCGGGACGCTCGCCCTGCTCCAGCAGCAGCCGCGCGATGTACTCGACGATCGGCGTCTTGCCGCTGCCGCCCACGCGCAGGTTGCCGACGCTGATGACCGGGCGATCGAGCCGGTGCTGCCGCGCCCGGCTCGCGCGCGTACCAGGCGCGCCGCCATGCCGCCGCCGCGCCGTACGCCTGGCTCAGTTGCTGGATCAATGCACGAGACGGAATGGACGGACCACCGATCGGCCGTGGCCGTGGCCGTCGTCGCCGTAAGGCAGCAGCTCGCCGATCACCTCCAGGGTCTTGGTCTTGGCGCCGCGGTTGGCTTCGACCAGCGCGCGCGCCGCCGCGCCGAGACGGGCGCGGCGCACCGGATCGGTGACCAGCGCCAGCAGCGCGGTGTTGAGCTCGCGCTCGGTCTGCACCTGGATCGCGGCGTCGTTGCTGAGGAACGCGTCGGCGATCTCCTTGAAGTTCTGCATGTGCGGACCGAACACGATCGGCTTGCCGAAGATCGCCGGCTCCAGGATGTTGTGGCCGCCGTGATCCTCGAGGCTGCCGCCGACGAACACCGCCGTGCCGACCTGATAGAGCTGCGCCAGCTCGCCGAGCGTGTCGAGCACGATGACGTCGGCGCGCGGCTCGGCGTCGATCGGCAGCTCGGATCGCTTGGCGGTCACGAAGCCGGCGTCGCGCGCCAGCCGCTCGACCTCGGCAAACCGCTCGGGATGACGCGGCGCCAGCACCAGCAGCGCGCTCGGCGTCGCGGCCTTGATTCTGGCGAAGGCGCCGAGCACCGCCGACTCCTCGCCGCGCATGGTGCTGCCGGCGACCAGCACGGTGCGGTTCGGCGACAGACGGAAGAACCGCAGCACGCGCTCGCGCGGCTTGCCGTGCGCGGCCGCCGCCGGCATCTCCAGCGAGTCGAACTTCAGGCTGCCGGTGACGGTGATGTGCGACGGGTCGGCGCCGAGGTCGACCAGCCGGCGGGCCGACTCCTCGCTCTGGACGCAGAAGCGATCGACATCGCCGAGCACGCGCCGGAAGAACGGGCGCACCATCCGGTAGCGCGGATAGGAGCGCGACGAAATGCGGCCGTTGATCATCACCGTCTTGACGCCGCGCCGCCGGCACTCGCGCAGCAGGTTCGGCCAGATTTCGGTCTCCATCATGATGAAGAGCCGCGGCCGCACCAGCCGCAGGGTGCGGCGGACGATGAAGGTCCAGTCGAACGGGAAGTAGAACACGGCGTCGACGTCGGTGAGGCTGCGCCGCGCCACCTGCTGCCCGGCGATGGTGGTGGTCGACAGGAACAGGCGCAGCCGCGGATAGCGTGCCTTGAGATCGGCGGCCAGCGCGCGGGCGGTCAGCGCCTCGCCCACCGACACCGCGTGAATCCAGATCGACTCCTCGGCATCGATGTTGAACGTGATCGGCAGGAAGCCAAGCCGCTGGCGCAGCGTGCCGATGTACTTCTGGTACCGGATGGCCTGGTACAGGAAGTACGGCGACACGACGACAAAGAGCGCCAACGTGAGCAGGCTGTAGGCCAGATACATCGCGGTGGTCTTATTGTAGAATGAAACGTTTGTCCTGGAGGATTTGGCATGCCTGTTCGGGTCGGCATTAACGGCTTCGGCCGTATCGGTCGCAACATCATGCGGGCGGCGCTGGGCGACAAGAACATCGACTTTGTCGCGATCAACGATCTCACCAGCGCGCACACGCTTGCGCATCTGCTGAAGTACGACTCGGTGCTCGGCAACCTGCACGCCAAGGTCGAGGCCAAGGAGGACACCATCGCGGTGGACGGCGACGAGTTCAAGGTGCTGCAGCACCGCGATCCGGCGCAGCTGCCGTGGAAGGATCTCGGCGTCGACGTGGTGTTCGAGTCCACCGGGCTGTTCACGAACCGCGACGCCGCCGCCAAGCACCTGGCCGCCGGCGCCAAGAAGGTCGTGATCACCGCGCCGGCCAAGGGGCCGGACTTCAGCGTCGTGCTCGGCGTCAACGACGAGCTCTACGATCCCGCCAAGCATCACATCATCTCGAACGCGTCGTGCACCACCAACTGCCTGGCGCCGCTCGCCAAGGTGCTGCACCAGACCTTCGGGATCAAGAAAGGGTGGATGACGACCATCCACTCCTACACCAACGACCAGCAGCTGCTCGACCTGCCGCACAAGGATCTGCGGCGCGCGCGCGCCGCGGCGCTGTCGATGATTCCGACCACGACCGGCGCGGCGGTCGCGGTCGGCGAAGTGCTGCCCGAGCTCAAGGGCAAGCTGGACGGCATCTCGATGCGCGTGCCGACGCCGAACGTCTCGTGCGTCGATCTCGCGGCGGTGATGAATCGCACCGTCACCGCGGAAGAAGTCAACGCCGCGCTGCAGAAGGCCGCCGACGGCCCGCTCAAAGGCATCCTCGCCTGCTCCTATGAGGAGCTGGTGTCGATCGACTTCAAGGGCAACCCGCACTCCTCGATCGTCGACATGCCGTACACGAAAGTGATGGAAGGCGACTTCCTGAAGATCCTGTCGTGGTACGACAACGAGTGGGGCTACTCGAACCGCTGCGTCGACCTGCTGCGCAAGCTCGTCGCCAAGGGCCTGTGAAGCTCTCGATCAAAGACCTCGAGCTCAAAGGCCAGCGCGTCTTCATTCGCGTGGACTTCAATGTCCCGCTGAAGAACGGCGACGATCGGCGACGACACCCGCATCAAGTCGTCGCTGCCGACCATCCAGTACGCGCTCGAGCAGGGCGCGACCGTCGTCCTCGCGAGCCATCTCGGACGGCCCAAGGGCAAGGTCAATGCCGAGATGAGCCTGCGGCCGGTCGCGGATCGGCTGTCGGCGCTGCTCGGCAGGCCGGTCGTCTTCGCGGCCGACTGCATCGGCGAGGAGGCCAAGCGCGCCACCGGCGACGTCGTCCTGCTCGAGAACCTGCGCTTCCATCCCGAAGAGGAGAAGAACGACGCGGCGTTCGCGAAGGCGCTGGCATCGCTGGCGACGCGCTATGTCAACGACGCGTTCGGCGCGGCGCACCGCGCGCACGCGTCGGTCGAGGCGATCACGCACCTGTTCGAGCAGCCGGCGGCCGGGCTGCTGATGGAGAAGGAGCTCCAGTACCTCGGGCACGCGCTCGAGAAGCCGGAGCGGCCGTTTGTCGCGATCATCGGCGGCGCGAAGGTCTCCGACAAGATCGACGTCATCCAGAACATGCTCGGCAAGGTCGATCGCCTGATCATCGGCGGGGCGATGGCCTACACCTTCTTCAAGTCCCGCGGCGTGCCGGTCGGCAAGTCGCTGGTCGAGGACGACAAGCTGGACGAGGCGAAGGCGATCGAAGCCGACGCGAAGAAGCGCGGCGTCACGCTGCTGCTGCCGACCGATCACGTGGTCGCGGCCAGGCTGGATGCCGCCGCGGCGCACGAGATTCTCGCGGTCGGCGACGCGGCGATCGGCGATCGGATGGGCCTCGACATCGGCCCGGCGACGATCGCCGCCTACACCGCCGCGATCGCCGACGCGAAGACCGTCGTCTGGAACGGGCCGATGGGCGTGTTCGAGATCGACGCGTTCGCGGCCGGCACCAACGCCGTCGCGCAGGCGGTGGCCGCGGTGAAGGGCACGACCATCATCGGCGGCGGCGATTCGATCGCCGCGGTGAAGAAGGCCGGCATCGCCGACCGGATCACGCACATCTCCACCGGCGGCGGCGCATCGCTCGAATTCCTCGGCGGCCAGACGCTTCCGGGCGTCGCTGCGCTCGCAAACAGGGCGGGATAGGCGGGACGGGCGGGAACAGGACGGGACTGCGTCCTGCCCGTCCAGCCCATCCTGCCGTTCCAGCCGACAGGATCACTGATGCGAACACCCCTGATCGCCGGCAACTGGAAGATGTTCAAGACCGTGGGCGAAGCGGTCGCGTTCGTCACGGAGCTGCGCGACCTGGTCAAGGGCGTCTCGGGCGTCGAGATCGTCGTCGCGCCGCCGTTCACCGCGCTGCACGCGGCGGCCGGTGCGGCGCGCGGCACCAACATCGGCGTGGCGGCGCAGAACCTGTACTGGGAGCGCGAGGGCGCGTTCACCGGCGAGGTGTCGCCGGCGATGGTCAAGGAAGCGGGCGCCGCCTACGCCATCATCGGACACTCCGAGCGCCGCCGTCTGTTCGGCGAGACCGACGCCATCGTCAACCGCAAGACGATGGCCGCGATCGGCGCCGGGCTGACGCCGATCGTCTGCATCGGCGAGACGCTGGAGGAGCGCGAGCGCGGCGAGATGCTCGGCGGTGCTCGACCGGCAGATCAAGGACGGCCTCGATCAGCTCACCGCGGCGCAGATCGGCGCAGCTGCGTGATCGCCTACGAGCCGGTCTGGGCGATCGGCACCGGGCGGACGGCGACAGCGGCGCAGGCGGGCGAGGCGCACGCGCACATCCGCAAGCGGCTGCGGCAGTGGTTCGGCGGCGACGCGGCCGACGCGCTGCCGGGTCCTCTACGGCGGCAGCGTGAAGCCGGACAATATCCGCGAGCTCATTGCCGAGGACGGACGTCGACGGCGCCCTGGTCGGCGGCGCCAGCCTCGATGTGCGCAGCTTTGCGGACATCGTGACACGGAGCCGGGCAGGCTGCTGTATAATCGGGGTTTCCTGTTCCAGCGAAATTTTATGATTGCTTACTACGCGCTCTCGACGTTCTACGTGGTGACGTGCCTCATCCTGCTGCTGGTGATCCTGCTGCAGCAGGGCAAGGGCGACATGGCGGCCGCGTTCGGTGGCGGCAGCAGCCAGTCGGCCTTCGGCGCGCGCGCCGGCGCGACCGTGCTGTCGAAGGCGACGGCGATCCTTTCGGTGCTGTTCATGCTCGGCGCGATGGCGCTGTCGATCATGGGACGCGGCGGCTCGAGCTCGGTGGTGAGCGGCACGCCAGGCGCCACCCGCGCCGAAGCCTCCGGTGACCGCCCCGGCAACGCCAGGCGCGACCACCACGCCCGCGCCGGCGGGCACGACGACTCCGGTCCCGGCCACGGCGCCCACAGGTGCGCAGCCGCCGAAGTAACAATCTGAAATCTGCAATCTGAAATCTGCCTTTTCAGATTGATCGTCCGGCCTTGATACGCGGAAGTGGCGGAACGGCAGACGCACCAGCTTGAGGGGCTGGCGGGGGCAACCCCGTGGAGGTTCGAATCCTCTCTTCCGCACCAACAACTTACGACCTACAACTCCATCACGCCAACCAGGTCCCAATGGGAATGTTCATGGGACTCGCGCCTTCGGCCCCTCTCCAGACCTAGCTAACTACAGACTCCGCGGATGTCGCTAGACGGCTTCCTCACAGCCACGGATGGCGCGACGAAAGTCATCCGCTGGAAGAACAATCCGTCTCCCCAGCAAGAAATGCTAGCGTTCCAACCTGACCAATGCGGAACCGAACTTGCGCGCGGCTGACAGCGTGAACCCGTCCCGCTATTCACGCTACAAGCGCATAACAATAACCAGGCCGCCACCTGTGGCCCTGAGCGCCTGATTCAGTCATGGCTACCGGCCGCCGCCCGCGTCAGCGCATGACGGAGAACGACCGCGAGCTCGTCAAGGGCGCCGTCGCTCTCGGCGTCGTCGTGGCGATCGCCGCGCTCGCGGTGTTTTATTGGATGGTCTGATGCCCTGCCCGGCCGGCCGAGCAACGTGAACAAAAGAAAGACTCGCAGCCGGCCACCAGGGTCTACACCAACAAAGACCTGAAGGAGGAACCGCCCTCGTCTTTCACGCCGCCATCGGCATCAGTTACACCAGCGTCCGCGCCGCCTCCTCCCGCCGACTATCGAGAAGTCTCCATGAAGGACGAGGCACACTGGAAAGGCCGTATGCAGGCGGCACAATCCGCACTGGATACTGATCAAATTCATCTCGACGCGATGACCGCGCGCGTGCATTCGTTGTCGGCCGATTTCGACGCCAGCCACAGCATTTCTGAGCGCGCAGTCCTGCGGCAGAATCGCGAGGAAGCCGAGACCGAGGTCACGCACCTGAAGGCCGCAGTCAAAGCCGACCACAAGGCCATCGTCACCATTGAAGAAGAAGCGCGCCGGATCGGCGTGCCCGCGGGTTGGTTGCGACCGTAAATCCGGAATCAGCGGCTTCGCGGAGCTCGCAGCAGCCTGACCGGCAGCATGATGATGCCGCGGACCACGCCGAGCACGCCTTCCACCGCCACACCCACGATGCGAAACGGGATCAGCAGCACCCACACCAGCGGATAGACGACCAGGGCCAGCAGAGCCAGCGGCCAGCACAGTACGAGGAGAACGCACCAGACCAGAAAACTCCCCACACCTGGCTATACGATGGCCCCTGAGATTCGTTCGGGCCGCGGCCCGTGGCAACGGCGTGCAGTAACGGGCAACCCGGCCGGGAAAAAGAAGTCCTTCCTCCGAACGCAGCGATGGGCAATCGCGCGCAGTCGTGCCCATACATGCGTGGCGTATACAGTCGGTCATACACGCGCGGTGGATATAGTCGGTCATACACCCGTGGTGGATATGTGACGACCTACACGCGACGTGTATATAGTCGGCACGTTCGAACCGAAAGAGACGTGATGGCGCGATCGAAAACGACTGCGGCGAGCGATCGTTCGGACCCGGTGGACCTGTCGCGGATGCGGCACCCGCCCACCCACCCGGGCGACGTCCTCCTGAAGGAGTTCCTGGAGCCGTTTGGCCATGGCGCCCAGGCCAGGGCCGCGCGCGCGATGGGGATGTCAACGGTTCGCCTGAACGAGGTCTGTCTCGGCAAGCGCCCCGTCACGGCGGAAACCGCCATCCTGATCGGAGCGCTGACGACCACCAGCCCGCAACTCTGGCTGCACCTTCAGGCTGACTACGATCTCTGGCACCTGATGCAGAAGATGGACACCACGAACGTCCAGCCGCTTCTCGCACGGCCCTGAAGCGGCCCGACCTGTTATACTCCGCGCCGTTTTCAGGGGTCACCGCCATACTTCCCGGATCCGTCTCCGATCTCCAGCAACAGCTCGCCGACCAGCACTATGTGGCCGACCGCGGCGTCGCGGTGTCGTTGTTCCTGGCACTTCGCCTGAAGCGGCCGTTGTTTCTCGAAGGGGAAGCCGGCGTCGGCAAGACCGCGCTGGCCGCCGCCGCCGCGGCGGCGCTCGGCACCGATCTGATCCGCCTTCAGTGCTATGAAGGCCTCGATGTCGCGCACGCGCTCTACGAGTGGGACTACCCGCGCCAGCTCCTCGAGCTGCGCATCCTCGACGTCAGCCACGCGCTCAACCCCGAACGGGCCCGGCGCGACCTCTACAGCGAGCCGTTTCTCATCAAGCGCCCGCTGCTGCAGGCGATCGACCCTCTACGCACGCGTCCAGCCGTGCTGCTGATCGACGAAGTGGATCGCGCCGACGAGGAGTTCGAAGGATTTCTGCTCGAAATGCTCGCGGAGTTCCAGATCACCATTCCCGAGCTCGGGACCATCCGGGCGGTCGAACCGCCGCTGGTCGTGCTTACGTCCAACCGCACCCGCGAGGTCCACGACGCACTCAAGCGCCGGTGTCTCTATCAGTGGATTGAGTACCCCTCGTTCGAGAAGGAGCTCGCGATCGTCCGCGTGCACGCGCCGGAGGCATCGGCGCAACTCGCAGAACAGGTGACCGCGATCGTGCAGGAAATGCGGGCCGCCGATCTCTACAAGGTGCCCGGTGTCTCGGAAACCATCGACTGGGTGAACGCGCTGGTCGCGCTCGACCGCGCCACGCTTGATGCCGACGCCATCGCAGACACGCTCGGCGTCGTGCTGAAGGCGAAGGAAGATCTCGAGGCTCTCCGCGGACAGCGGATTGCGGAGCTGCTCGATCGCGCAGCGGCCCGGCGTTCACCGCGCGGGTGAACGGCTCCTGAACCGATGCCGTACCTGCTCGACAACCTGCTGATCTTCGGACGCGTGCTGAGGGACGCCGGCGTCGACGTCCACCGGGGACGGCTGCTCGACGTGGTCGACGCGCTCGGACATGTGGACCTCGGCGCGCGCGACGAGGTGTATCACACCTGCCGCGCCCTGCTCGTCCACCGTCAGGAACAGATCGCGACCTTCGACCGCGCCTTCGATGCGTTCTGGCGCGAACATCACGAAGGAAATCCCGCGAACGCCCGGCGACACGACGCCCCACCCGCCCAGGCGGTCGAAATCGCGGAGGTGGCTGCGCTTCATGGTCCCGACGCGCCTCCCGGGCTCGACGACGCGGAAGACGAGCCGGCGGCGAAAGGCGGCCTGATCTGGAGCGACGGGGGCGGCCTCGCCGACAAGGACTTCGCCGCGTTCACCAGCGAAGAAATCGCCGAGGCGAGCAGCGCCCTCTCGCAGCTGGTCTGGAATCCTGGCATGCGCCGGACTCGGCGATGGGTTCCAGGACGGGGTTCGCGAATCGATCTTCGGCGCGCCATCGTCCGCAGCATCCGCACCGGCGGCGACATCGTCGTGCTCGCGCGGCAGGCACGACGGGTGCGGCCGCGCGCGCTGGTTCTGCTGTGCGACGTCAGCGGCTCGATGGAGCGCTATTCCCGCATGCTGCTGCACTTCGCGTATGCCTTGACTGCCCGCCGCCGCCGCGTGGAAGCCTTCCTGTTCTCGACCCAGCTCACGCGAATCACCAGACAGCTCCGCGCCGCGCGGCCCGACGACGCCCTTGGCGCGGTGGCGCGATCGGTGCCGGACTGGTCGGGAGGCACGCGCATCGGCGCCGCCGTCAAGGAACTCCATCAACGATGGAGCCGCCGCGTCCTGATCGGCCGCCCAGTGGTCCTGCTCATCTCCGACGGATGGGACCGCGGCGATCCGGGCGAGCTCGGCGAGCAGATCGCGCGGCTGCAGCGGAGCTGCCACCGGCTGGTGTGGCTGAATCCGCTGATCGGCACCGCCGACTACGCGCCGCTGACCCGTGGGCTTCAGGCCGCGCTGCCGTTCGTCGACGACTTCCTGCCCGCCCGGACGTTGACCAACCTTGCCGATCTGGCCATACACTTGAACGCGCTCGGCTGAACGGCGCGAGAGGACATCGATGGAGATTTCAGGCTCCTACACCTTCAACGCCCCGCCCGATCGCGTGTGGGAGCTGCTGATGGATCCCGCGGTGATCGCATCCTGTATTCCTGGCTGCGATCGCTTCGAACCTGACGGCGAGGACCGCTACAACGTGACGCTCACGGTCGGCCTGGCCGCCATCACCGGCACCTACAACGGCACCGTCGTCATCACCGACAAGATTCAGCACTCGTCGTATCGCCTGGTCGTGGAAGGCCAGGGCCGGCCCGGATTCGTCAAGGGCAGCTCGGCGGTCGCGCTTCGCGCCGAGGGAGCGGCGACGGCGGTGGACGTGACCGGCACGGTGCAGACGGGGGGACCGATCGCCCGGGTCGGCCAACGGCTGATCGGCGGCGTGGCGAAGATGATGATGGAACGATTCTTTTCGTGCCTGCAGTCGAAGCTGGAGCGACCCTAGCCCGCGCGTTCCATCGCGCGCGTCAGCGCGCGGGCGGTGAACACCGGAATCATCGCGCGCCGGTATTCGTCGCTGGCATGAATGTCGGAGTTGATGTCCTCGAGACCGGCGCCGGCGGCCTGCGCCGCGGTCTCGATGCTGTTCGAGGACAGCGGTTGGCCTTTGAGCGCCTCCTCCACCGCGGTCAGGCGAGTGGCGTGTGAGCTCGCGCCGGTCAGCCCGATTCGCGCGGACTGAATCGTCCCGCCTTTCATTTCCAGCGCCGCCGCCACCCCGACGATCGCGAAGTGCGACGCGCGCTGATAGAGCTTGGCGTAGGCGGCGGACTTCACCGGTGTGAACTGCACGGCGACGATGATCTCGTCGGCGGCGAGGTCGACCGTGAACAGCCCGCGGAAGAAATCGGCGGCTTTCACCGCGCGCGAGCCCTTCGGTCCCCGGACCTGAATCGAGGCGTCGAGGGCCAGCATCGCCGCCGGGTAGTCGGCGGACGGATCGGCGTGGGCGAGGCTGCCGCCGAGGGTGCCGCGATTGCGGACCTGCGGATCGCCGATAGCGGCCGCGGTTTCGGCCAGCATGGGACACGCGCGCTGCAGCAGCGCCGCGCTGGCGACCTCGTGATGGACCGTCGCCGCGCCGATTTCGATGGTGCCGTCCTTCTCGCGGATCCCCGACAGCTCCGGAAGACGGGCGATATCGATCAGCATCGCGGGCTCGCTCAGGCGGAGCTTCATGAGCGGGACCAGGCTGTGGCCGCCGGCGATGAACTTGCCTTCGCCGTTGCTGTCGCGAAGCTTCGCCAGCGCGTCGTCCAGCGACGTGGCCCGGCTGTACTCGAATGGCGTCGATATCACGGCCGTCCTCCCTGGATGATGCGCCACAGTTTTTCAGGGCGGAGCATCATGTCGATGTGCGTGACGCCGAATTCACTGAGTGCGTCGACGGCGGCAGCCACCACGCTCGGGGTCGAGCCGAGCGTGCCCGCCTCGCCCACACCCTTCGCACCCAGCGGGTTCACCGGCGTAGGGGTGACGGTGGCGGCCAGCTCGAAGCGCGGGAAGTCGATCGCGCGCGGGATGGCGTAGTCCATGAACGAGCCGGTCAGCAACTGGCCGTCTTCGTTGTAGACCACTTCTTCGATCATCGCCTGCCCCACGCCCTGCGCAAGGCCTCCGTGAATCTGTCCCTCGACGATCAGCGGGTTGATGAGATTTCCCGCATCATCCACCGCGACCAGCTTCAACAGCGTGGGCTCGCCGGTCTGCCGATCGATCTCGATCATCGTGATGTGACAGCCGAACGGGTAGGTGTTGTTGGCCGGTTCGAAGAAGGCCTCGTCGCTCAGGCCCGGCTCGAGCCCTTCGGGCAGCGGCACCGGCACGTAGGCATAGGCCGCCACGCTCGCGAACGACTTGCCGGACGCCGGCGCGCCCTTCACCGAAATCATCCCGTCCTCGAACACGAGATCGTCTTCGTGCGCCTCGAGCAGGGCGGCGGCAAACTTCGCCATCTTCGATTTGACCTTGCCGCCCGCGAGGTGCAGCGCGGTGCCGCCGACCGCCTGCGATCGGCTGCCGAACGTGCCGATGCCCTGCTTCACCACGCCGGTGTCGCCGTGCAGAATCGTGACGTGTTCGATCGGCACGCCGAACTGATCGGCGAGCATCTGCGCGAAGGTCGTCTCGTTACCCTGGCCATGCGGCGACGCGCCGGTGGTGGCGCTGATCCGGCCGTCGCGCTCGATGGTCACCTGCGAATGTTCCCAGCCGCCGGTGGGAAGCGAGGAGGACGGACCGAGCCCGCAGACTTCCACATACATCGACAGGCCCAGGCCGACCAGCCGGCCCTGAGCGCGCGCGGCGGCGCGTTCGGCCTTCAGACGCTCCCAGCCCGCCGTTTTCAGGGCCATGTCGAGCGCCTTCTCGTAATCGCCCGAGTCGTAGACCGCCCCCATCTGGGTGGCGAACGGAAACTGGTGCGGCTGGATGAAGTTTTTCCGGCGCAGCTCGGCCGGGTCCATCTTCAGCTCTAGCGCGAGCATGTCCATCGCGCGCTCGACGAAGTAGGTCGCCTCCGGACGGCCGGCACCGCGATACGCATCGGTCGGGGTCTTGTTGGTGAACACCTCGGTGAGCGTGGTGCGGATCGCCGGGATGTTGTAGGTCGCGTTGGCCATCATCATGGTGAGGGTCGGGATGGCCGCTGTGAGGAGCATGTTGTAGGCGCCGATGTCGGCGATCAGGCGAAGCTTCAAGCCGAGCACGGTCCCGTCGCGCTTGGCGGCGAGATCGACATAGCCGAGGATGTCGCGGCCGTGCGTCGTCGCCACGAAGGCCTCCGATCGATCTTCCGTCCACTTCACCGCGATGCCGAGCCGCTTCGAGATCGCGGCGGCCACGTACTCTTCACCGTAGATGTTGATCTTGGCGCCGAAGCCGCCGCCCACCTCCGGCGCGATCGCCCGGACCTGATCCTGGCCCAACCCGGTCATCGCGGCGATGAACGAACGCAGGATGTGGGGATTCTGCGTCGACGACCAGATGGTCATCGTGCCTTTGCCCATCTCGTAGTGCGCCACCACGCCGCGCGGCTCCATCGCCGACGGCGCCAGCCGCTGATTCACCATCCGCTGCGAGATGACGACCTCGGCCCGGGCGAATGCGTCGTCGATCGCCGAATCGTCGACGGCGCCGGAGGCGCTGACACCGGTGCCGCTCGGCACCAGCGCCACCGCCAGGTTGTTGGGAAACGCCGGATGAATCACCGTCGGCTTCCCCGTCATGGCCAGCTCGAGATCGACGACGGCCGGCAGCGTGTCGTACGTCACGACGATCGCATCCGCGGCGTCGCGCGCCACATACCGATCGCTGGCCACCACGACCGCGACCGGCTCGCCGCCGTAGCGCACCGTGTCGACCGCCACCGCGCGATGATCGGGGGAGGGAAACGGCGTGCCGATCGGCATCGGGGCGAGGAATTCGGCGATCTCGGCGCCGGTGAACACCGCCTCCACGCCATCCATCGCTGCCGCCGCGCTCGTGTCAATGGACTTGATGCGTCCGTGTGCCACGTCGCTTCGCTTGAACGCCAGATGCTGCATGCCGACGAGGGCGATGTCGTCTACGTAAGTGCCCCGCCCTTGGATGAGACGCGGGTCCTCGCGGCGCTTGATGCGCTGGCCCACGAGCTTCGGCAACACGGGAGTGATGGGCATCGCCTACCTCTTGCCTGCAGCGTGTTGAATCGCGTTGACGATGTGCTGATAGCCGGTGCAGCGGCAGAAGTTCCCGGAGATGCCCTCGCGGATCTCGCGCTCCGATGGCGCCGGGTTGTCCTTCAGGAGCGTCACCGCCGCCATGATCATCCCCGGCGTGCAGTAACCGCACTGAAGGCCGTGCTGCTCCCAGAAGCCTTCCTGCAGGGGATGCAGGTCACCCTCCGGCGCGAGCCCCTCGATCGTGGTGATCGCCGACCCGTCGGCCTGGACAGCGAAGATCGTGCAGGACTTCGCGCTCCGGCCGTCGAGAAGGATGGTGCAGGAGCCGCATTGACTGGTGTCGCACCCGATGTGTGTGCCGGTCAGCCGCAGCTGCTCGCGGAGGAAGTGGACCAGCAGGATGCGAGGGTCGACGTTTGCTTTGCGAACCTTGCCGTTGATGGCGAGGGAGATTTGAGCCATGGGTTTATCTTCTCCGGCGAAGCGCCATAGCCTACTCCAAAAGGGTTTTGGAAATTTTTGGCCAGATACGGCCAATAGTCTTTCCAAAGGCAGACTACTTTAAGGCCATGCGACGATCAAAACCCTTTTATTGAGCAATCTGGAACATCTTCAGAGCCGAGCCGCATGGCGTCGAACTTGCTCAATAACCAGCAGACCGCAATTCAAATCCTCGGCAAATTCTCCCCGCGATTTTAACGGTCAAGGCAGGTTCAGGTTGAAGAAGCGTCTCGATATCATTTTGTTCGCGCTCGTTGCCCTTTTCTCGCTCGCCGCAGCGCCGAACGCGTCTGCGAGTTCAATCACGTTCATCCTGACCGACGGCAGTCACTGCTCGGGCACCTGCGCGCCCGGCCCGTTCGGCACCATTACCGTGTCGAGCGTCAATGCCAACACGGTGGACGTTCTCGCGTCCTTGAATCCCGGTAATAGGTTCGTAGACACCGGCGGCGGGCACGAAGCGCTGACCTGGGACATCCTCGGCCACCCGGCGATCACGATTGGACCGCTGCCCGAAGGATTCGAAATTGGTCCGGTGAACGACGGCGTTCCCGGGATGGGATCGTTCTACTACTCGATCGACTGCCCGGGATGCGGCCCGGGCGCCAGTCACGCGAAGGGGGGCTCGCTCGAGTTCACCATCACCGTCGCGGGCGGACTGACGCCAGAGATGTTCATCCCGAACGGCAGCGGCTATACCTTTACGGCCGACATCATTGCCGGTAACGGCAAGACCGGCAGCGTTGGCAGTTTCGGCGGTGTCGACACCACTGTCGTGAATACCGCCGCCGTTCCCGAGCCGGCCTCTCTCATCCTGCTCGGTTCGGGTCTCATCGGCGCAGCGGCCCGAGCGCGGAAGCGGCGCGCGGTCAAGGCCTAACACTTCCTGATCTCGCGCTGCGCACGGCCGAGGTGGTAGCACGGGCACGCCGCTTGCCCGTCACCACCGCCGGTGCAGACCGACACGCTGAGTCGATTCGTCCGCAAGATCCCGCTGATCCTCGCCATCAGCGCGCTGATCGTCGCCGCGCTCATCGTCCGTAACTGGGCGTACGTCACGACTTATCGCTTGTATCTGGCGCAGCGTTCCGGCGGCGCCTCCCAATCCGCCGCCGCCCAGCGCTTCGACATCGAAGGCACGCGGGTCGTGCCTCAGATCGTCTCGCGAGACGACGATGTGATCGCATTCAAGACAGCGGTGGGTCGGCCGTCGACGCTGACCGTCGGAATCAGGCCCGCCGCGCGCGCCGCCTACGAAATCCGCTGGCGTGATGGTGCGACGGTCGAGCTGTTGGCACGCGGCGACGTCTCTGCCCCGATCGTCGTCACGCACGCGATCCCCGCGCGGCCTGGCGTGGTCGAGCTCGTTAGCCATGGATCGCTGACCTGGATCGATCCGCGCATCGTCCGCGATCTGCGCGCGGGCCCGCATCTGCTGGCGATCGCCTTGCTGCTCACCGGCTCGCTGGTGCTGTCCCGGCGTCGAGGCGCGTCCGTGAGACTGCCGCGGCCGGCCGTCGATCGCGTCGTCTGGTTCAGGAGGCTGGCGCTCGCCGGCAGCGTCGCGATCAGCCTGGTCGCGCTCGAAGCGGGCCTCCGGGCGCTGGGCGATCGCGTCCCGAGCGGCATCGCGTCCGAACGTCACGATCTCGGCGAAGTCCGCAAGGATCCGCGCTGGGAGGACACCCCGGAGTTCGGCCGCCGGCTGCGGCGGCGCGTCGATGCCGTGAACGAATGGCGCTACGGCGACATCGTCCGCATGGGATACGTGCCCGAGACGGTGAGCGACGGTCTGCTCCATCGCTTCCCGTTCCAGACCGACGATGAGGGCTTCCGCAACGCGCGGGTGCGCGAGCGGATTGACGTCGCCGCGCTCGGCGACTCCTTCACCGACGCGATGACGCTGCCCGTCGAGGACGCGTGGCCGACCCGCCTCGAGCGGCAAACCGCGCTGGCGGTACAGAACTACGGCACCGCAGGATTCGGCCCGCAGCAGGAGCTGCTGACGCTCAAGACCTACGCCGCACGCCACCATCCGCGCGTCGTGGTGCTGGCCTATTTCGCCGGGAACGATCTGTTCGACGCGGAAGCGTTCGACGAGTTCTCGCGATCGGGCGGGGCGGTTCGCCGCGCCGTCCAGGGGTGGCAGATCAAGGACGTGGTCAGCCGAGCGGACACGTGGTTTCTCGTCAGCGCGATACGCGCCACCGGCACCTGGCTGTCGAAACTGGAACGTGCCGAAGCGCGCGCCGACGCCGGAACGCCCGCGCGGGCCGGCGGCGACGGTGGAACCCTCACTCGCCCGATCGAGGAGCGGGTAGACGCTCCGGCGCCTGGCGTCGCGTTCGATCGGGGCATGTTCACGGCGGCGGTTAGCGGCCGCCCGGTTCGGTGGGCGTTCATGCCGCCGTACCTCAACACGCTGACGTTCTCAGAACGCGATCTCGCGGCGCGACGCGGCTGGGCGCTGACGCGCCAGGCCATCGACGAAATGCACGACGTCTCGCGCGGTATCGGCGCGACGCTGGTGGTGGTGTTCCTGCCGTTCAAGAGCCAGGTGTATCTGCCGTGGCTGGCACAGGCGGAGGCGTCGAACGAGTTGTCGCATGCGCTGCAGTTCTACCTGCCCGACAACCCCGGCACACCGGACGTGGCGCAGATGCTGCGCAATCGCCTCGCACAAAACCGGTTGATGCAGCGGTTCTGCGAGGAACGCGGTATACCGTTGATCGATACCACCGAGGCGCTGACGCAGCAGTTCACCAGCGGCGAGAACGTCTACTTTCCCGACGAGTCGCACCTGAACGAGCGCGGGCAGGCCGTCGTCGCTGATGCGCTGGCCGCCTACCTGGCGCCGCAGCGCCGCGTTTCACGTTAAGCTTTCCGCTCTGGCCTTCGAGCTTCCGCCTTCGTGCGACGTGGCGATCGTCGGCGCCGGAGCCGCCGGCCTGGCGACCGCGATCTTCGCGCGCCGCTTCAATCGCTCGCGCTCGATCGTGCTGCTCGACGGCGCGCGCGCGCCAGGGGCGAAGATTCTGGTCAGCGGCGGCTCGCGCTGCAACGTCACAAACGCCACGGTCACCGAGCGCGACTTCTGGGGCGGCAAGCCGGCCATCATCCGGCGAGTGCTGCGCGCGTTTCCGGTTGAGGACACGATCACGTTCTTCCGCGAGATTGGGATTGGCCTCCACGAAGAGCCCGGCGGCAAGCTGTTTCCCGACTCCAACCGCGCACGCGACGTGCTGGCCGCGCTGCTGCGCGAGAGCGCGGCGATCGGCGTGCAGCTCGCCGCGGGATACCGCGTCAGCGAAGTGGTCCGGCTGCCTGCCCAGAGTAGCGTCGAGGAGAAGCTGGACACTGCCGACGCTCAACACAACGCTCGGACAGCCGCCCGGTTCCGTGTCGTCACCGATCGCGGCGACCTGCTGGCGTCGGCCGTGGTGCTCGCGACCGGCGGTCAAGCGCTGCCCAAGAGCGGCAGCGACGGCGCCGGCTTCGCGATCGCCCGACGGCTGGGCCACACCATCGTCCCGACGACGCCGGCGCTCGCGCCGCTGCTGCTCGACGCCACCGATACCGTGCATGCCGCTGTGTCGGGCGTCTCGCAGGAGGTCGAGCTCAGCGTGTGGATCGACGGCGCGGTCGCGGTTCGATTGACCGGCTCGCTGTTGTGGACGCATTTCGGCATCAGCGGCCCGGTGGCGCTGAATGCCTCGCGCCACTGGCTGCGCGCGCAGCTCGAAGGCCGGCCGGTCGCCCTGACGGCGAGCTTCCGGCCGGGCGCGGGCTTCGACGCGGCCGATGCGGACTGGCAGCGGCGTGCGGCCGCCAATCCGAAGGCCTCGGTTCAGAACACGCTGGCGTCGATGGTGCCGGCGTCGGTCGCCGCCGCCCTCCTGCGCCAGCTCGCCGTTGACGGCACGACGACCCTCGCCCATTTCGCTCGAGACGATCGCCGGCGGCTGTCGCGCGCCCTGGTCGAGTTCCCTCTTCCGGTGTCCGGATCGCGTGGATACACCTTTGCGGAGGCGACGGCCGGGGGGGTCGCGCTCACGGAAATCGACGCCGCCACGATGGCGTCGCGGGCGTGCCCCGGGCTGTCGTGCGTCGGAGAGATTCTCGACGTCGACGGGCGCATCGGCGGCTTCAATTTCCAGTGGGCATGGTCGACCGGCTTCGTCGCCGGGCGGGCGGCCGCCGCCATTTGACAGCGCTGCCGTCCGGGTCCTAGGCTGAGCGTCCATGCATCGGCCTTTTCTTTTCTGGGGTTTCAAGTCGTCGCACGAGCTGTTCGAAAGCCGCCTGGGCGTGCTCGAGCGCCAGGTCATGGGAGTGGTCTGGAAAGCCGGCGACATCAACGTCCGCGAGGCGTGCGAACGTCTCGGCTCGTCCGTGGCGTACACCACGGTGATGACGACGATGGACCGGCTGTTCAAGAAGCGGCTCTTGAGTCGCCGCAAGGTTGGCCGCGCGTTCGTCTACACCGCCACCGCCACGCGCGACGAAATGGAAGGCGCGGTCGCGACCGAGCTGGTGCAGAACCTGCTGCAGCGGCACGGTGGCGAGCCGCTGCCGCTGCTGTCATCGCTGGTCGACGCCGTGTCCGATCGCGATCGCGCGCTGCTCGACGAGCTCGAACGGCTGATCCGGGAAAAACGCCGCGCCACCGAACGGGAGAAAAGCCGATGAACGCCTTTCTGCTGCACGGCGTCACGCTGGCGCTCGCCTGGTTTCTGGTCTGCAACGTCGCGCTGACCGCGGCGGTCGCACTCCTGGCGGCGCGCCTGGCGCGGCGCGAGCATTCGGGCTCGCCGGCGCTGTGGCTCGCGTTGCGGCTCGGGCCGGCCATGCTGTCGATCGCATTCGTGGCCGCCGTCTTTCTGCCGTCGGTACTGGCGGTTCGAGCCGCGCGAAGGGGTGGAAGGCTTCGACCTGACGCTCACCACGCTCGCCGCGATCGCGCTGGCGGTGGTGGGATCCGCCGTCGTGCGCGGCGCGATCGCCTGGCGCGGCGCGGCGCGCCGGACCGCGGACTGGATGCGCGCGTCGCGGCCGCTGGCGCTCGCCGGCACGTCGATGCCGGCGTTCGCCGTCGACACCGACGCGCCGCTGATGGCGCTGGTCGGGGTGATTCGTCCGCGTCTGCTGATCACGAGGCCGGTGCTCGAGGCGCTCACCGACGAGGAGTTGAACGCCGGCGTCGCGCACGAGCTCAGCCACTGGCGGGCGTGGGACAACCTCAAGCGCCTCGCGATGCGGGCCACGCCCGACATCTTGTTCGCCACCAGCGCCGCGCGCTCGCTCGAGCGGCGATGGGCCGCGGCATCCGAGCACGCGGCGGACCGCAGCGCCGGCGACAGCGGCCGTGAACGGTGCGCCCTGGCATCGGCGCTGGTCAAGGTGGCGCGAATGACGCCCTCGCCCTCTCACGCCACCGAGCCGATCAGCGCGCTCGTCGACGGCGGCGACATCACGGCGCGGGTGCAGCGCCTGCTCGACGACACCTGTTACGGTCCGGAGGGCCGCACGTCGCGCCGCCTGGCGCTCGCCATCGCCGTAACGGGGCTCGCCCTCGGCTACGCCCCGCTCCTGCGTCTCGTCCACGCCGTCACCGAGATCCTGGTCAATTCGCTCCCTTAAAAGGGGCTCGGGCTAACCGACGAGCGGTTCGCGTTTTCACACCGATGTAGTGCAGGCCTTCAGGCCTGCCCCGATGCGGCGGACCTGAAGGTCCGCACTACGCCAGAGAAAAAAACGCTATTCCGGGTCGGCCGGAAACGAAATGCAGAACGTCGAACCGCCGGGGCCGCTCCGCTCGAGCACCAGCGTGCCGCTGTGCGCCTCGGCGATCCACCGCGCGATCGGCAGGCCGAGCCCGGTACCCTGGCCGCGTCGCGCCGCGTCCAGCTGCACGAACCGATCGAAAATCCGCTGCTGATCGCCGGCGGGGATGCCGCCGCCCTCATCGCTCACGCGGATCCGCACGCCTTCGCGTTCCTGGCTGACGTCCACGCCGACCGCGCCGCCTGCCGGCGTGTGCTGGACGGCGTTCTGCAGCACGTTCAACACCAGCCGGCGGAGCAGATCCTCGTCGCCGCGAAACGGAATCTCGGCCGGGCCGGCGGACCGGATCGTGACGCCGCGCTCCACCGCGAGGATGTCGACGGCGCGGCGGCAGTCGGCGACGACTTCGTCGAGGTACAGGTCGACCGGCCGCAGCGGATAGCCGCCGGCGTCGGCGCGTGCCAGCACCAGCATGTCCTCGACCAGGCGGCCCAGGCGCCGCGCCTGGCCGCCGACGATGGCCATCGCCTCGCGATACTCGGCCTCGTCGCGATGATCGCGGCTCAGCATGACGTCGGCGGTCGCCCGCACCACCGAGACCGGCGTCCGCAGCTCGTGCGAGGCATCGGCCATGAACTGGCGCTGCGTCTGCAGCGTCGCCCGAATGCGCGCGACCAGCCCGTTGAACGCGTCCGCCAGCTGGCCGAGCTCGTCGCTGCGATCGGTCTGGCCGAGATCCTCGAGCCCGGTCGGCGCGATTCGCGCCGCGCGCCGCGCCATGTCGGTGATCGGCCGAAGACCGATGGAGGCCAGCCAGAGCCCTCCCACCGCCGCCAGCAGCATCACGATCGGGATGCCGACCAGCATCGCTTCCTGCACTTCGTGTTGCTCGCGGAGCACGTCCGCCATCGGGCTCGCGACCAGCAGCACGAGCGTCCGGTCGCCGAACGCGTGGGTGCGCGCATGAACCCGCCAGGCTCCGGCGGTTGTCTGCACGGTGCGCACATCGACCTCGGCGTTGCCGGCCGGCCACGGATCGCGCAGCTCGAGGCCGCTCCAGCGCGCACCGAGCGTCCGTCCCTGCACGTCGAGAATCGCCAGCGCGCGCCCGGGCGCGGTCACGGTCGTGGTCGACTCGACTGCCGCCGTCGAGAGCTCGTCCTGCTCGTTGAGCTCGTCCTGCATCACGTTGGTCAGCGTGGCGGTGAGCGCCTCGAGCTCGCGATCCACGCGCCGGGTGCCGATCCGCCGCTGCTGCCACAGCACGTTGGCGCCGAACAGGCACAGCACAATCAGCAGCGCGATCGTGTACCAGAGCGTCAGCCGCGCCCGCAGCGACAGCGCGTTCATGGCGAGGCCCCGGTCACCAGCTGATACCCTTCGCCGCGCCGGGTCCGAATCAACGAGTCGGTGCCGGATCGATCGAGCTTGCGGCGCAGCCGCTGCACGTAGACGTCGACGACGTTCGACACCGGATCGTGCCGCTCGTCCCACACGTGCTCGGAGATGTCCGCGCGGCTGACGACGTCGCCGGCGCGCCGGACGAGGTATTCGAGGAGGGCGTATTCCTTCGCGGTGAGCAGCACTTCGAGATTGCGGACCCGCACCTGGCGGCTGCGCGTATCGATGGTGAGCGGCCCGATCGCCAGCCGCTCCGGCAGCAGCGGCTGACGGCCGCGCCGCACCATCGCCCGGATCCGCGCCAGCAGCTCGCCGAAGTCGAACGGCTTCACCAGATAGTCGTCGGCGCCGCAGTCCAGTCCTTCGATGCGCGCCTCCACCGCATCCCGCGCCGTGACCATGAGGATCGGCACGGCACAGCCCGATTCGCGAATCGTGCGGCAGACGGCAAAGCCGTCGCGGCCGGGCAGCATCACGTCGAGAATCACCGCGTCGTAGTCGGTGGTCCCGACCTGGAAGACGGCGGCGTCGCCGTCGCCGGCCACGTCCACGGCGTAGGTCTGCTCGCGCAGCCCTTTGGCCAGCACATGAGCTGCGGCCGGTTCGTCTTCGACCAGGAGGACACGCATCGCTCTGAAAAATTCTACGTCAGGACCGAGTTCATCCCCGGTTCATCATCGCTTCACTACACTGAACGGTCCTGATGCCGCTCGCGTATCCCCTGTGCTTGTGGTTGGTGCTGTCGACTCTCGGCCTCGCCCAGGCACCGTCTCCATCGGTCGTTGTGAGCGGCGTGGTCCAGGATCAGACCGGCTCGGTGCTGCCGGGCTCGACGGTCGATCTCGTCGCGCCGAACGGCACCGTCGCGCAGACCACGGTCACGGACGGCGCGGGGACCTTCCGCTTCGAACGGGTCACGCCAGGCCAGTACGAGCTTCGCGCCGGGTTCGAAGGCTTCAAGCCGTCGGTCGCGAAGCTGCGCGTGACCAACCGCGCACCGGCCGCCCAGCGCCTCGTCCTCGATCTCGCCGCGTTGAGCTCGGAGATCACGGTCAGCAGCGGCAACACCGAGGTCGGCACCTCATCGAACAGCAACGTCGACGCGATCACCATCGACCAGAACATGCTCGAGGCGCTGCCGATGTTCGACAACGATTTCGTCGCGACCATGTCGCAGTTCCTCGACGCCGGCTCGATCGGCAACGGCGGCGTGACGATCGTCGTCAACGGCATGGAGGTCAGCGCGCTCAACGTCAGCGCGTCGGCGATGGCGCAAATCAAGATCAACCAGGATCCGTACTCGGCGGAGTACTCGCGGCCGGGACGCGGCCGCGTCGAAATCCTCACCAAGCCCGGCGGCCAGACCTACTCCGGCGAGGGCACGATCATCTTCCGCAACGCGTCGTTCAACGCGCGCAACGCGTTCGCGGCAACCAAGCCGCCGGAACAGCGCGGCATCTACGAGGGCTTCTTCGGCGGCCCGATCGGCACCAGCGGCAAGACGTCGTTCATGCTGTCGGCGAACGACGAGATCCTGGATCAGCAGTCGTTCATCTACGCGGCCGGCCCTGACGGCATCATCCAGGACAGCCTGCCGCACAAGAGCGGCCAGGCGCGGATCAGCGGCAGCATCACGCGGCAGGTCAGCGACAAGAACACCTTCTCGATCCGGCCGAACTACCAGTACGAGAGCGACGAGAACCGCGGCGTTGGCGGCACGACGCTGGCGACCGCCGCGAGCACCTTCAAACACCACGAACAGCAGGTCACCTACACGCAGCAGACGATTCTGCGTCCGAACCTGCTGAATCAGTTCCAGATGCTGTTCGGGCACGAACGCGAGCCCACCCTCAGCGCGCTCCCGACGCCCAGCATCGTCGTCAACGGCGCCTTCACCGGCGGCGGCGCGCAGGCCGATCTGCTGCGGACCGAGACCCACATCAACATGAACGAGAGCCTGGCGTGGACCAAGGGCCATCACCTCGTGCAGGCGGGCTTCCAGTTGCCCGACTGGAGCGAGCGCGGGTTCTACGACCGGACCAACTTCGGCGGCACGTTCTTCTTCTCCGGGCTCAACACCTACGGCGCCGGCCGACCCTACGCGTTCACGCAGCAGCAGGGCAACGGCGATCTCTCGCTGCTCGAGAAGCAGGTCGGCGCCTACCTCAAGGACGACTGGCAGGTGCAGCCCGGCCTGTCACTCGGGCTCGGCCTCCGCTACGACTGGCAGAACTACTTTCACGACAACAACAACGTCGCGCCGCGCATCTCGGTCGCCTACGCGCCGGGAAACAAGAAGACCAACGTCGTGCGCGCCGGCATCGGCGTGTTCAACGACCGCAGCGGTCCGGTGGTGATCGCCGACGTGCTGCACTCGCAGCCGGGCGGCCTCATCAAGTACGTGGTCACGGATCCGGGCTACCCCGATCCGTTCGCATCGGCCGCCGCCGCGGCAGCGACGCCGCCGAGCATCGTGCGGCTCGCGCCCGACGTCCAGATTCCGCAGACGCTGCAGTACAGTGTCGGCCTCGACCATCAGCTGCAGAAGACGCTGACGATGTCGATCACCTACACCGGCGCGCGCGGTTATCACATGTTCCGCTCGCGCGACGTCAACGCGCCGCCGCCGCCCTTCTATCTGACCCGCCCCGATCCGTCGTACGGCGCCATCCGCCAGGTCGAATCCACCGGCCGCCAGGAAACCGATTCGCTGCAGATGACGATGCGCGGCAAGGTGACCAGGTGGTTCAACGGCCAGATGCAGTACACGCTGAGCCGCGGCTCCAACGACACCAGCGGGATCACCTCGTTCCCCGCCAACGACTACGATCTCTCGGGCGAGTGGGCGCGCGCCGACTTCGATCGGCGGCACCGCTTCAACCTGCTGGGACGGACGACGGCCATCAAGTGGTTCGACCTCGGCGTCGGCTTCTCGGCCAACACCGGCGGACCTTACAACGAGACGCTCGGGCTCGATCTCTACAACAACGGCCGCGGTCGCGCGCGGCCAGACGGTGTGCCGCGCAACAGCCTCACCACGACCGGTTTCGCGTCGCTCGACATCCGCGCGTCGCGAGACATCAAGCTCGGCGCCGGCAAGGACGCGCGCGAAGTGACCCTCGGCTTCGACGCCTTCAACGTGACCAACCGCGTCAACTACGGCTCGTTTGTCGGCACCCTGAGCTCGCCGCTGTTCGGCCAGCCGGTTTCGGCGCGATCACCGCGCCAGCTTCAGTTCTCGGCGCGCATGAAATTCTGACGGTCATCCGGTATAAGGAGTGCATATGCGACAGCTGTTTTCGATGGCGGCGATTCTGTGTCTGACCACGGTCACCGCGCTGCAGGGCCAGGAAGGGCCGTATCACGCCGGGCCGGTGATCCAGATCGGCGGCGAAGGCGGCTGGGACTACCTGTCGGTGGACTCGGCGGCGCACCGCCTCTATGTCAGCCACGCGACACACGTCGTGGTGATCGATACGCAGACCAACAAGGTGGTCGGCGACATCCCCGATACGCCCGGCGTGCACGGCTTCGCCGCCGTGCCCGAGCTCGGGAAGGGGTTCTCGAGTAATGGCCGCGAGAACAAGGTCAGCGTCGTCGATCTGAAGACGCTCAAACTGGTTCAGAAGATCGACACCGGCGAGAACCCGGACTGGATCGTCTACGAGCCGTCGAAGAAAGAGGTCTACACCATGAACGGCCGCGGCAAGTCGGCGAGCGTGATCGACACCGCGACCTTGAAGGTGGTGGCGACGATCCCGCTCGAGGGCAAGCCGGAAACCGCGATGGTCGATGCCAAGGCCGGCAAGCTCTACATCAACATGGAGGACCTGAACTCGGTGAAGGTGGTGGACATCGCGACCCACAAGGTGAGCGCCACCTGGCCGGCGGCGCCGTGTGAAGCGGCCACCGGGATGGCGATCGACCTCGCCGCGCACCGCCTGTTCCTCGGCTGCGACAACAAGCTGATGGTGATGATGGACAGCGACAGCGGCAAGGTCGTCTACAGCGTGCCGGTCGGCGAAGGCGTCGACGCGACGTCCTTCGACCCGCAAACCAAGCTCGCGTTCACCTCGAACGGCGGCGCCGGCACGGTCACGGTCGCCAGGGAAGAATCAGCCTCGCTGCTCAAGGTCGTGCAGACGATCAAGACCGTCCGGGGCGCGCGGACGATGACGCTCGATCCGGCGACGCACACGATCTACCTCGCGGCGACCGACTACGAGCCGCAGGCGCCGGGATCCAAGGATCGCCCCAAGGCGGTCGCCGGCAGCTTCCGTGTCCTGACGTTTCAGATGAAGTGAAAGGATCCATGATCGGTTCCATCACCCGACTGGCGATCGCCGGCCTGCTGATCGCAGCGCCGGCGATTGCGCAACCCGCGCCGGCCGCCGCGCCCGCCGATGCGCCGATGACGCTGACGGCGGTGCTCGAGCAGGCGCGCCTCAACAGCCAGCAGTTCCGCGCCGCGCAGCTGGCGTCGGATCTCGCCGTCGAGGATCGAAAGCAGGCCAAGGCCGCGCTGCTGCCGTCGATCAGCGGCTTCGGCCAGTACATCTACACGCAGCCGAACGGCACGCCGTCCGGCGTGTGGGTACCGAACGACGGCCCGAACATCTACGCGATGTGGCTCAACGTCCACGGCGACATCTTCTCGCTGCAGAAGTGGTCGGAATACAAGAGCGCCGCCGCGGCCCAGGCCGTCGCGCGCGCCAAGGCCGACGTCGCCGCGCGCGGGCTGGTCTCGACGATCGTGCAGAACTACTACGGGCTGGTCGCCGCCCAGCGCAAGGCGATCAGCGCCGAGGAGGGCCTGCGCGAGGCGCAACAGTTCCTCGAGATCACCAGGAAACAGGAGGCCGGCGGCGAGGTCGCGCACTCCGACGTGATCAAGGCGCAGATTCAGGTCTCGCAGCGGAACCGCGACGCGCAGGACGCGGAGCTCGCCGTGCTCAAGAGCCGGCTCGCGCTGTCGGTGCTGATCTTCCCCGACTTCCGCGACACCTTCTCGGTCATCGACGATCTGGCGACGTTGACGCCGCTGCTGCCGCTGGTCGAGATCAGGGCCAGCGCCGTCGGCAACAGCCCCGACCTGCGCGCCGCCGAGGCGTCGGTGCAGCAGGAGAACCTCGGCATCGGCGTCGCCCGCGGCGGTGTGCTGCCCTCGGTGTCGTTCGACTACTGGTACGGCATCAACGCCAACGACTTCGCGACCTACGATCCGGAAGGGCATCGCCTGCTCGGCTCGGTCGCGCAGGTGTCGCTCAACGTGCCGCTGTGGAACTGGGGCGCGGCGCAGAGCAAGCTCAAACAGGCGGAGCTGCGGGTGCAGGTCGCGAAGAACGATCTCTCCGTGGCGCAGCGGCAGCTGCAGGCCAGCCTCAGCACCTTCCATCGCGAGGCCGAGATCGCGCTCGCGCAGGTCGCTTCGCTGCGCGAGTCGCTCGATCTCTCGACCGAGAGCCTGCGGCTGACGCTGCTCCGCTACCAGGCCGGCGAGGTGTCGGTGCTCGAGGTGATCGACGCCCAGACCACGCTGATCCAGGCGCGCAACGCCTTCGACGATGGCCTGGTGCGGTACCGCGTCGCGCTCGCCGCGCTGCAGACGCTGACAGGAACGTTATGAACAGATTGATTCGAGTCGCGTGCTGCGCGTCGCTGGCGCTGTCGCTGGGCGCCTGCCGGAAGGCCGAGAAGAAGGAGGAGATCATCGCGCCGGTGCGGGTCTCCCCCGCCATCAAGGGCAGCATCCGCCTGATCGTCAACGCCGACGCCGTGCTGTATCCGCGCGACCAGGCGAACATCGTTCCCAAGATCAGCGCGCCGGTGAGACGCTTCCTCGTCAACCGCGGCGATCACGTCAAGCAGGGCCAGCTGCTGGCCGAGCTCGAGGCGCGCGATCTCAGCGCCGCGGCGCAGGCCAGCCGCGGCCAGTACGAGCAGGCGCAGTCCAACTACCGATCGACGACCGCCGCCGGCGTGCCGGAGCAGATGACCAAGGCGGAGACCGACGTGGCGGCGGCGCGCGAGGCGATGGACGCGGCCAAGCGGCTCCTCGACAACCGCCAGCAGCTGTTCAAGGATGGCGCGCTGGCGAAGAAGCAGGTCGACGAGGCCGAGGTCACCTACACCCAGGCGAAGGCGGCCTTCGACACCGCGCAGCAGCACCTGCAGGCCCTGCAGAGCGTCGGCGGCAAGGAGCAGGTCAACGTCGCGGCGGCGCAGGTCGAGACGGCCAAGGGCCAGTATGAAGGCGCGCAGGCGCTGGCGAGCTACGCGGAGATCCACAGCCCGATCACCGGCGTGGTCACCGATCGGCCGCTGTACCCGGGCGAGATGGCGGCGGCGGGCGCGCCGATGCTCACCGTGATGGACATGTCGAAGGTGGTCGCCCGCGTCAACCTGGCGCAGGACCAGGCGAAGAACGTCAAGGTCGGCAACGAAGCGACCATCACGCCGGCCGACGGCGGCGAGCTCGTCACCGGCCGGGTCACCATCGTCAGCCCGGCGTCGGACGCCAACAGCACGACGATGCAGGTCTGGGTGCAGGCCGACAACCCGGGCGAGCAGATGCACGCCGGCCAGGCGGTGCACGTCTCGATCGTGGCCGCGACTCTCGACGGGGCGACGCTGATTCCCGCGCCGGCGGTCCTCCCCAACGCCGAAGGCGAAACCATCGTCCTCATCGTCGACGACAAGAATGTCGCGCACGAGAAGGTGGTGCAGATCGGCGTGCGCGAACCGGAGATGGTGCAGATTGTCGCCGGCGTCGAGGTCGGCCAGCGCGTGATCACCCAGGGCGGCCTCGGGCTCGAGGACAAGACCAAGGTCCGCATCATGAAGCCGGGCGAGAAGGCGGCCGGCGAGAAGGACGAAGCGGACGAGGACAAGAACTGATGGGCGCCGCGACCGACGACGCCGCGCGCGGCGAGCACTGGACCGCGCGCCACGGCAAGCCGATCATCTTCGTCATCCTCACGCTCGTCGCCGTCGGCGTCTATCTGGCGACCACGATCCCGGTCGCGGTCTTCCCCGAAGTCGATTTCCCGCGCATCGTCGTCGCGGTCGACAACGGCGTCGCGCCGATCGATCAGATGCAGGTGACCGTCACCCGCAAGATCGAAGAGGCGGTGAACAGCGTCCAGGGGCTCGAGAACGTGCGATCGATCACCAGCCGCGGCACTGCGGAAATCGACCTGTTCTTCTCGTGGTCGGTGAACATGTTCGAGACGCTGCAGCGCGTCAACGCCGCGCTGGCGGGCGTGCAACCGGAACTGCCGACGACCGCCAAGGTCACCGCCAACCGGCTCACGTTCGCCGCGTTTCCGATCATGGGCTACAGCCTCACGTCGGATACGGTGCCGCAAACGCGGCTGTGGGAGCTCGCCACCTACGATTTCAAGCCGCGCCTCAACCGGATGACCGGCGTGTCGACGATCGTCGTCCAGGGCGGCCAGGAGCCGGAGTTCGAGGTCCAGGTCGATCCCGCCAAGCTGGTCCAGACGCAGATCACCGTCCCGGCGATTCTCGACGCGATCGGCCGCGGCAACCTGATCGACTCGCCCGGCTTGTTCGAGCACAACCACCAGCTGGTGTTGAGCCTGGTGACCAGCCAGTCCAAGACGGTCGAGGACATCGGCAACATCGTCGTCAAGACGACGCCGCTCGGCGCGCCGGTGCGGCTGGGCGATGTCGCCAAGATCTCGGCGTCGGTCAAGCCCGTCTACACCGTCGGTCACCGCCAACACCAAGAAAGCGGTGCTGCTGAACGTGTTCCGCCAGCCGGACGGCAACACCGTCACGGTCGCGAACGCGGTGCACGCGGAAATCGAGAACATCCGCAAGGAACTGCCCAAAGGCGTGGAGCTGCAGCCGTTCTACGACCAGTCGGAACTGGTCAACGACTCGATCACCAGCGTGCGTGACGCCGTGATCATCGGCCTGATCCTGGCGTCGCTGATCATGGTGCTGTTCCTGCGGGACTGGGGCACGTCGCTGGTCGCCGGGCTGGTGATTCCGGCGACGCTCGCGGTCACCTTCATCGCCCTGCGGATGATGGGCGAGAGCTTCAACCTGATGACGCTCGGCGGCCTCGCCGCCGCCGTTGGCCTGGTGATCGACGACGCGATCGTCGTGGTCGAGAACATCGTGATGCACCGCGACTCGGGCCAGAGCCGCGCCGAGGCAATCCGCAGCGCAATCGATGAAATCCGCGTGCCGCTGATCGGATCGACGATCACGCCGATCGTCGTGTTCCTGCCGCTGATCTCGGTGACCGGCGTCACCGGGGCGTTCTTCAAGGCGCTCGCCGTGACCGTCGGCACCGCGCTGCTGACGTCGCTGGCGCTGGCGCTCACCTGGACGCCGACGCTGAGCCACTACTTCCTCGGCACCCGCAAGAATCTGAAATCTGAAACCCCACATCTGAAATCTCACGACAGCGTCCCGCCCTGGCTGATGAAACGCTACGAGCGGACGCTGCGCACGACGATCGCGCACCCGCTGTGGCTCGTCGTCGGCAGCCTGCTGGTCGTGGCGACGGCCTACGGCGGCTATCAGCTGCTGGGTTCGGACCTGCTGCCGGAGATGGACGAAGGCGGCTTCATCCTCGACTACATCATGCCGGCGGGATCGTCGCTGCAGGAGACCAACAGCGTCATCACCACCGTCGAGCAGATTCTGCGCGCGACGCCGGAGGTCGAGAGCACCTCACGGCGCACCGGTCTGCAGCTGGGCCTGGCGGCGGTAACCGAAGCCAACACCGGCGACATCGCCGTCAAGCTGAAGCAGAATCGCAAGCGGGCCGGCGACGAGGTCATCGCCGAGGTGCGGCAGAAGGTCAACAAGCGCCTGCCGATGCTCGACGTCGAGTTCGTGCAGTTGCTCCAGGACATGATCGGCGACCTGACCAGCGCGCCGGAGCCGCTCGTGATCAAGCTGTTTGCCCAGGACCCCGCGCTCCTGAAAATGTGGGCGCCGCAGGTCGGCGAGGCGATCAAGAAGGTGCCCGGCGTCGTCGACGTGCTCGACGGCATCGAGAACACGATCAGCGGCCCGGCGACGATGTTCAAGGTCGATCAGGCGATGGCGGCGCGGGCCGGATTCACCCCGCAGGAGCTCGAGCTCGACGCCAGCGCCATCATGCAGGGCGAGCCGGCGGCGACCCCGGTGGTCGTCAACGATCGCGCCTACACCATCCGCGTCAGGTTCCCCGAGTCGACGCGCACTTCCGTGGACGCGATCAAGAGCACGCTGCTGGTCAGCTCCTCCGGCCACACCGGCACGCTGGGCACGCTGGCGACGGTGGAAGACATCCCCGGTCAGACCGAAGTCCGGCGCGAGAACCTGCTGCGTAATGTGACGGTGACGGCGCGCCTCGAAAACGTCGACCTCGGCACCGGCGTGGCGGCGGTCCAGCGGACGATCGCGGATCTGCATCTGCCGTCCACGATCCGGGTGGCCTACGGCGGCGCCTACGAAGAGCAGCAGAAGTCGTTCAAGGATCTGCTGGTCGTGCTGGTCCTCGCGGTCCTGCTGGTCTTCACCGTCCTGCTGTTCGAGTTCGGCGACTTCGCGGCGCCGACCGCGGTGATTGCGTCGGCGCTGCTCTCGACCATCGGCGTGTTCGCGGCGCTGCTGATCACGCGGACCACGTTCAACCTGTCGTCGTTCATGGGGCTGATCATGGTGATCGGCATCGTCGCCAAGAACGGCATCCTGCTGCTCGACGCCGATCAGCGGTTCAGGGCGGAGGGGATGTCGGCGGAAGAGAGCATGGTGCAGGCGGGCGAGCGCCGGCTGCGGCCGATCATGATGACGGCGCTGGCGACGGTCGCAGGCATGGTGCCGCTGGCGCTCGGCTGGGGCGCCGGCTCGCAGATGCTACAGCCGCTGGCGATCGCGGTGATTGGGGGAATCCTGGCGTCGATGGTGCTGTCGCTGGTCATCACCCCGGCGGTGCACTACTTCCTCGCCGGGGGACGAACTCAGAACTCAAAACTCAGAACTTAGAACTCAAAACCCCGAGTTCCAAGTTCCAAGTTCTCACTTCTCAGTTTCTTTTTTCTTCTTGACCGCGCGCTTGCGGGTGGCCGCCTTGTGGGGGGCGGGTTCGCTCGATGCCTGAAGCGCGACCAGCCTCGTCGCGAACGTCTTGCGACCGCCCTCATCGAAGTCGATCACGGTGTGGTGTTCGTTGACTTCGACGAGTGTCCCCGACCCGTAGGTGGGTTGACTCACGCGATCGCCTTTCGACCAGTTTTTCATCGTGCCTCTATGGTAACCGAAGGCGCGCTACCAGCGCGGCTCGCGGCGTCCGCCGCCGGCCCCGCCGCCGCCGCCCCGGTTCCCGCCGAAGCCGCCGCCCCCGCCGCCGAAGCCGCCCTCGGGCTTGGGACGCGCTTCGTTCACGGTCAGCGCGCGGCCGCCCATCTGGAACTGATTGAGCTCGCTCGCGGCCTTCTGGGCTTCTTCGTCGGTCGACATCTCGACGAACGCGAAGCCCCGCGCCCGGCCGGTGGCCGCGTCGCGCATGACGCGCACGGATTCGACCGTGCCGGCCTTGCTGAACAGCTCCTGCAGCTCCGCCTCACCAGTGGTGTAGGGGAGGTTTCCGACGTAAAGCCTTCGACCCATCATTCACTCCTAACCAGGCTGCTGCGGCGCGTCGGCTGCACGTTCACTGGGAGGGAGCGAGTCGGACTTGAGGCTCGATCGGCTCTCGGCGCGGGCGAAGCAGGCGGGGGGCAGACCACCAAGGGGCGGTAGTCTACCAACGCGCCCGGATCAGAAGCAAGTCAAGGCGCCCCTATAATCGGCTCATGCCGGTGTCTCTGGGAACCGACCGTTTGCTGTCGTCTGGCCGCCTGGACGGCCGCCGCGTGGGGGTGGTCTGCAACCCCGCCTCGATCGACGCGAAACTGCGTCACATCGCCGATCGGCTGGTGGAAACGGCGGGACAGGGGCCCGCCCGGCACGGCCCGAGGCTCACGGCGATCTTCGGGCCGCAGCACGGCTTCCGCTCCGACGTGCAGGAGAACATGATCGAGACGGGGCACGCGCGCGACGCGCTGCGCCGCGTCCCGGTTTACTCGCTCTACAGCGAAACGCGCGAGCCGACCGCCGAGATGCTCCGCGACATCGACCTGCTGGTCGTCGATCTGCAGGACGTCGGCACGCGCATCTACACCTACATCTACACGATGGCGAACTGCCTGGTCGCGGCGAGGAAGCACGGGATCCCGGTGCTGGTGTGCGACCGCCCCAACCCGATTGGCGGCGACGCCGTGGAAGGGCCGATGCTGGTGCGCGGCTTCGAGAGCTTCGTCGGACTCTACCCGCTGCCGATGCGCCACGGCATGACGATCGGCGAGCTCGCCCGCCTGTTCAACGAGGTGTTCGGCATCGGCGCCGAGCTCGAGGTCATCCCGATGGAGGGATGGCAGCGCGGGATGTATTTCGATGCGACCGGAATCCCGTTCGTGCTGCCGTCGCCGAACATCCCGACCCTCGACTCGGCGATCGTCTATCCCGGCACCGTGCTGTTCGAAGGCACCAACGTCTCGGAAGGGCGGGGCACGACCAGGCCGTTCGAGCTGCTGGGGGCGCCGTGGGTGGACGCGGAGCGCTTCGCCGACGGCCTGAACGCGCTGGCGCTGGCGGGCGTGCACTTTCGGCCGGCCGTCATCGAACCGACGTTCCACAAGCACGCGCACGAGCGCTGCGGCGGCTGCCAGATTCATGTGCTCGATCGCGCCACCTTCCGCCCGGTGGAAGCCGGCGTGGCGCTCCTCGCCGCGTTCCGCGCGGCCGATCC
The DNA here is from genome assembly GCA_963794705.1 of uncultured Acidobacteriota bacterium. GTDB lineage: Bacteria > Acidobacteriota > Vicinamibacteria > Vicinamibacterales > CAVVIG01 > CAVQFC01. Next base: position 985,045 of record CAWCFI010000010.1, on the reverse strand, counting down.
CGAGCGGTTTCAATGGCGCGACCCGCCGTACGAGTACGAACACCGGCTGCTGCCGATCGACATCCTGGCGGGATCGTCGGAACTGCGCGAGCAGATTGAGGCCGGGGTGCCGGCGCGCGACATCGCGCGCTCGTGGGAGCCGGCCACGGCCGGCTTCCTCGAGCTCCGGAAACGGTTCCTTCTCTACTGACAATCGGCTATAACTGCCGCACTCCCTGGAGGGTATATGACCAGAGCGCTTGCAGTGTGTGCCGTCGTGGCCGCGTTAACGGCCGTCGCGGCCGGTTCGGGAGCACAACCTCCGGCCGGGCCGGGCGCGGATCTGTATCAGGCGATCCGCACCAACGACGTGCCACGGCTGAAGACGCTGGTCGTGTCGCGCGAGGTGGCCAACGCGCCCGGGGCGTTCGGCGAGACGCCGCTGATGGACGCCGCCACCGCCGGATCGGTGGAGGCGATGGCGTTCCTGATCGACAAGGGCGCCGACGTCAACGCCCGGAACCCGTTCGGAACCACCGCGCTGATCATGGCGGCGACCGACGCGGCCAAGGTCCGGCTGCTGCTCGACCGCGGCGCCACGCCCAATCTCGCGAGCAAGCAGGGGCGCACCGCGCTGTTCGTCGCGGCGATGACCGAAGGCACGACCCCGATCGTCCGGATGCTGATCGCCAAAGGCGCCGACGTCCGGGGCAGGGACGCGTTTCAAAACACGGTCCTGACCGCCGCCGCGTACGGCAACGATCTCGACACGATCCGGCTGGTCCTCGACGCCGGCGTCGACGTGAACGCGGCGGGCGTCACCGGCGTGACGCCGCTGCACGGCGCGTCCTACAACGGCAACCTCGCCGCGGTGCGACTGCTGCTGTCCAAGGGCGCGAACGCGAATGCGGTCGCGGCGACGCCCAACCTGTTCCCGCTCGATGCACCCAAGAGCGGACCGATTGCGTTGACCGCCGTCACCCCACTGCTCGCCGCCGCCGCGGCCGCGCCAGCCGAGCTCGTCACGGCGCTGCTCGACGCCGGCGCCAACATCAATGCCCGTGACGGACGCGGCATGACGCCGCTGATGCTGGCCGTCGCCACCAACCATCAGGATCCCGCGGTGATCCGCCTGCTGCTCGCACGCGGCGCCGACGCGACGCTGCAGAGCGGCGTCGGCGAGACAGCGGCCGACTGGGCCCGAAAGCTGTCGCAGCCCGCCGGCCTGACGCTGCTGAAGGTGTCCGCGGTCACGGCCGCGGCGGCCGTGCCGGCGCCTGCCGCCGCGTCGGCCGACGTCAAGACCGCCGCCGAGCGCGGCATGGCGCTGCTCGAAACCTCCAGCCAGAAGTTCTTCGAAGGCAGCGGCTGCGTCTCGTGTCACCACCAGAACGCGACCGGTCTCGCGGCCGGCGAAGTCCGATTGAAGGGGCTGCGCGTCGACGCCAAAGCGAGCGCGTCACGAATCGACATGCTGAAGGAAGGCCCGCCGCCGCCGCTGCTGCTCGAGCGCATGGATATCAACGTCCCCGAGATCGTAGCGTCAGCCCTGGTCGCCCTGGCGGCGGAGAACGTGCCGCCCAGCCCGGTGACCGACATGATCGCCGCCAACATCGCGGCCACGCAGGCGCTCGACGGGTCGTGGCCCGCCCAGAACGGCATCGGCGACCGTCCGCCGACGGCTCAGGGTCGGATCACCCGCGTGGCGATGTGCGTCCGGTCGCTGAAGGTCTATGGCCCGCCGGCGCGCGCCGCTGAACTGAACGCGCGGATCGACAAGTCGCGCCAGTGGCTGCTCGCCGCCACCCCGGTGACCGCGGAAGATCGCAACATGCAGTTGCTCGGTCTCCTCTGGGCCGGTGCGGACCCCGCCTCGCTGAAGAAGCTCGCGGCGGTCATCCTCGCGGATCAGCAGCCGGACGGTGCGTGGCGTCAGCACGGCGGCGTCGCGGCCGACGCCTACGCGACGGGGCAATCGCTCTATGTCCTGGCAAAGGCCGGCGGCGTCGCGTCCTCCGATCCCGCCTATCAGCGCGGCGTGAACTATCTGCTGGCGACGCAGAACGTCAACGGCTCGTGGCGCGTCGCCAGCCGCGCGCCGAAGTTCCAGGCGTTCTTCAACAGCGGCTTCCCGTACGGCGGCGATCAGTGGATCAGCGCGTGGGCAACCAGCTGGGCCACCATGGCGCTCGCGCAGGCCGTTCCCGCCACGGGCGGGCGCACGATAGCGGGCCGCTAATCCTAGTGTGGTGCAGGCCTTCAGGCCTGCCCGACTGCGGACCTAAAGGTCCGCACTACAACACGGCCCGCACTACCACACACGGCGTAGCGGTCTCCGCGGTTTCATCTTTTCGTGGCCGCGTCGCGCGCGACCAGGATCTGCTCGGCGTGCGCGTGCGCGTGTGCGGCGGTCAGCTCGAGCCAGCGTTCGGCGGTAAACGGACCGTGTTCGGTGTGCGTGCCGACCGCTCGCGCCCAGTCCGCGTCGCGTCATCCGCTCCAGGATCTCGCCGGTGGCCCGGCGCGCCGCCTTGAACGCATCGAGCGACGCCGCGATCGGCCGGTCGTAGTACAGCCGTCCGCGCGAACTGCCTCCTGGTCGTAGCCGAAGATCTGCGGGTTGTCGGTCGCGATCAGCAGCCGCAGGCGCGTCGCCGCGGTCATCTCGCTGTCGGCGAGGTGATGCACGACCTCGCGCGCCGACCACTTCCCCGGCGCCGGGCGCGCGTCGAGCTGCTCGTCGGTCGCCCCCGCCAGCGCCTCGGCGACGACGCGATAGCCGTCGTTGTACTGGGCGATCAGCTTCTTCCGCTCGTCTGCGGTCATGGCCTCGTGCCTATCCCCGGGTCTTGGCGATGCCCGGCGTCGCCGGCTTCCTGCGCGGTGTTGCGGCTCGAGGTGATTGCGCGATCAGGTGATCGCGCAGGTGCTCGAAGCGCTTCGGCCGGCGTGTCGGCGTAGTGCAGCAGCTCGAGATCCTTCTCGGCGATCGCGCCCCACTCCGCCATCGGCTTCAGGTCGAGCACCTGCTCCCAGTACTCGCGGCCGTAGAGCACCACGCCGATCTTCTTCGACAGCTTGTCGGTCTGCACCAGCGTGAGGATCTCGAACATCTCGTCGAGCGTGCCGAAGCCGCCCGGAAACACCACCAGCGCCTTCGCCAGGTAGGCGAACCAGAACTTGCGCATGAAGAAGTAGTGAAACTCGAAGTGCAGACCGTCGGTGATGTACGGGTTGGCGCCCTGCTCGAACGGCAGCCGGATGTTCAGGCCGATCGTCTTGCCGCCGCCCTCGCGCGCGCCGCGGTTGGCCGCCTCCATGATGCCGGGGCCGCCGCCCGAGGTCACGACGAAGCGGTGGTTCTCCGACTGCAGGCTCATGCGTCCAGGTGGTGAGCAGCCGCGCCAGCTCGCGCGCGTCCTCGTAGTAGCGCGCCCACTCGACCGCCTTACGACTTTTTTTCAGCTCGAGCTCGTAGTGCTCGTCGGCGTCGCGCACGCCGCGCGCCCGCAGCGTCTTCAGCGCCCGCTCGGCGCGCTCGCGGCTGTCGACCCGCGCCGATCCGAAGAACACGACGGTGTCCTGAATCTTCTGATCCTTGAAGCGCTTCAGCGGGTCGAGATACTCGGCCAGGATCCGGAGCGGCCGCCCTTCGTCGCTTTCGAGAAACTCCGGATCGAGATACGCGAGCGGCTGCTGCGACATACAGGCCAATCTATCATCAGAATGCTATGATTTCGCGTCTTCCATAGGAGAGGTCGCTCGCATGAAGGTGCCGATCAAAGGGCTCGCGCTCGCCGCGCTGGACGACCTTCGGGCTCGCCGCGCAGCAGCCGCCGGCGACGCCGGCCGATCCACGCCAAAGCGGCTCATCGCCTCGTGATCAAGAACGCGATGGTGATCTACGGCAACGCCAAGCCGCCCTACGGGCCGGTCGACATCGTCGTGCAGGACGGGCTGATCTCCTACATCGGACCGGCCGACGCCGCGCCGAGCCCGCCGGTCGCCGTTCCGACCACGCCGCGATCGTCGGACACGGTGATCGACGCCACCGGCAAGTACGTGATGCCCGGCATCGTCAACGCGCACATGCACTGGCACGAGGAGCGGCAGCCGGGGATGCCCCAGCCGATCCAGTACGAGCGCAACCTGTATCTCGCCGCCGGCGTCACCACCGCGCGCGAGGTCGGCGGCGACTTCGACAAGTCGAAGCGCTGGCAGGCGGAGAGCAACGCGCACACCATCATCGCGCCGCGCATCCTGGTCTATCCGTTCGTCAGCAAGGGACGCACCGGATCGCCGGCCGAGATCCGCGCCTGGATCCGCGACATCAAGCAGAAGGGCGCCGACGGCCTGAAGATCATCGGCATGGATCGCGATCAGCTCGAAGCGATCATGGACGAAGCGCACAAGCTCGGGATGCGGACCGCGACCCACATCGCGGTCGAGGAGACGACCGCGAAGGACTACGCCGAGCTCGGCGTCAACTCGATCGAGCACTTCTACGGCGTCGCGGACGCGGCGCTGAACGGCATCCAGAACTTCCCGCCCGACATGAGCTACTCGAACGAGATCCACCGCTTCGGCCGCGCCGGCGAGCTCTACGCGCAGGCCGATCCCGAGAAGCTGCACAAGATCATCGACCTGATGGTCGAGAAGCACGTCGCCTGGGATCCGACGTTCTCGATCTACGAGGCGAGCCGCGATCTGATCCGCGCGCAGGCGCAGCCGTGGTTCAAGGACTACCTGCACCCGTCGATGGAGGAGTACTTCAAGGGATCGCTGGACAACCACGGCTCGTACTTCATCGGCTGGACCTCGTCGCAGGAAGCGAAGTGGAAGCAGCAGTACCGCATCTGGATGGACGCGGTCCGCGAGTTCGCGAACAAGGGCGGGCTGGTCACCACCGGCGACGATGCCGGCTACATCTATTCGATGTACGGGTTCGGCATCTCGCGCGAGCTGGAGCTGCATGAAGAGGCCGGCTTCCATCCGCTCGAGGTGATCGAGCACGCCACCTGGAACGGCGCCAAGCTGCTGGGGATGGAGGATCGGATCGGCAAAGTCCGCGAAGGCTTCATCGCCGATCTGCTGGTGGTCAACGGCAACCCGCTCGAGAACCTCAAGCTGCTGAACCCCTACGGCGCGGACGTGATGACGATCAACGGGCGGCAGGCGTCGAACTACTCGCCGATTGGACCCGACGACAAGGTGCAGGCCGCGCGCGGCGGCGGCATCGAGTGGACGATCAAGGACGGCATCCCGTATCACGTGCCGACGCTGATGCGCGAAGTCAAGGAGATGGTCGTCGCGCGCCCGCGCGCCAGCGCATCCAGCAGCACGGCCGCTCAGCCTGAGCAGAACCGCAGAGCACGAAAGTCACCGAGCTCTCGTCGCGTCTCTGCGGTCTCCGCGGTAAAACAACGATGACACCTGCCGCCCAGTCTCGACGTGACCGCGGTCATCGCGGCGCCGCCGACGCGCGTGCTGAAGGCGTTCTTCGACGCCGAAGCGCTGGGCGCCTGGTGGCAGGTGACGCAGGCGGTCACTACGCCGCGGATGCTGGGGCCGTACGCGATCGAGTGGGCGCCGACCGATTTCCGCGACGAGGTCCTCGGACGGCTGGGCGGCGTGTTCAGAGGGACGGTCGTGCAGTTTCAGATCGGCCAGGGCTTCTTCGTCGCCGACGCGTTCTGGCTGCCGCCCGATGGCGAGCCGATCGGACCGATGGCGCTCGAGGTCTCGCTGCAGGCCGACGCGGCCGGCGCCACGCGCGTGCGCGTCACCCAGACCGGCTTCGAAGAAAGCGTGCGCTGGCGGCGCTACTACGAGGTGATCGGCTTCGGCTGGACGCGGGCGCTGACGTCGCTGAAATCGCTGCTCGAAAAGTAGTGCAGGCCGTCAGGCCTGCCTGGAGGGCTCATGCTCACCTTTCTCTTCCTGCTGTCCCTGCTCCTGCCGGAGGCCCAGCAGCACGACGCTCATGCGCCAGGCGCGGAGAAACCGGCCGCGCTGATGACCGGCCTCGGCCGGCTGCACCATCCGATCGCGACGCGCAGTCCTGAGGCGCAGCGCTTCTTCGATCAGGGACTGACCCTCATCTACGGCTTCAACCACGACGAAGCGGTGCGTGCGTTCACGCGCGCCGCCGAGCTCGACCCGGCCTCGCCGATGCCGCACTGGGGCATCGCGCTGGCGCTCGGCCCGAACATCAACCTCGATGTCGATCCCGATCGCGAGAAGGCGGCCTACGAAGAAGCGCAGCGGGCGCGTGTCCTCGCCGCCTCGGCGCCGCCCAACGAGCGCGCCTATATCGACGCGATTGTCACGCGCTATTCCGACGATCCCAAGGCCGATCTGCAAGCGCTGGCAGGTGCGGTACAAGGACGCGATGCGCGATCTGGTGACGGCCTACCCGGACGACCTGGACGCGGCGACGCTGTACGCCGAGAGCCTGATGGACCTGCATCCCTGGCAGCTCTGGTCGGCGGACGGCGCACCGGCGAGGGTACCGAAGCGATGGTCGCGGCGCTCGAATCGGTGCTGCGCCGGGACGCGATGCACATCGGCGCGAACCACTACTACATCCACGCCGTGGAAGCCTCACGCACGCCCGGCCGCGCGCTCGCGAGCGCGACGCGGCTGGAGACGCTGGTGCCGGCCGCCGGCCATCTCGTCCACATGCCAGCCCATATCTACATGCGCACCGGCAACTACCAGGGCGCGGTGGCGAGCAACGCGAAGGCGGCGGAGGTCGATCGCGCCTACATCAAGGCGCGCGGCGCCGGCGGCGTCTACCCGTCGATGTACTACAACCACAACCTCGACTTCCTGGCGTCGGCGGCCATGATGGCGGGCCAGTTCAAGCAGGCGAAGGAGGCCGCCGGCATGGTCGTCGCCAACGCGACGCCGATGATCGCGGAGATGCCGATGCTCGAAGCGTTCGGCGCCAAGACGCTGTATGTCTCGCTCCGCTTCGCGCGGTGGGACGAGGTAATGCGGCTGCCACAGCCGGACCCGAAGCACGCGCTGCTGGCCGCGCTCTGGCACTTCGGCCGGGGAATCGCGCAGGCAGCGCGGGGCAACGCCGCCGATGCCGAGCGGGAGCGATCCGCCTACACCGAGGCGCGAACGGCGATCGCGCCAGACGCCGAGGTCGGCTACAACAAGGCGACGGACATCCTGGCGATCGCCGATGCCGCACTCGACGGATGGCTGGCCCGCGCAAAGCGGGATGACGAAGGCGCGGTCACCGCGTGGAAGCGCGCGGTGGCGGCGGAGGACGCGACCCACTACGACGAGCCGGCCGACTGGTTCTATCCAACGCGCGAATCGCTCGGCGCCGCACTGCTCCGCGCCGGGCGGGTCGACGAGGCGGCGCAGACGTTTCGTGATGATCTCGCGCTGAATCCCGGGAACGGACGCTCGCTCTACGGGCTCTGGCAGACGCTGGTCACGAAAAAGGACCGCGGCGCGGCGGCGGCGGAAAAGCTATTCCGCGAGGCGTGGAAACACGCCGACGTCGCATTGCGGATTGCGGATTTCTGATTGCGGAGTTTCAGGAACCTATAGAGTCCACGACCTCGCAGACGATCGGCTCGAAGCTCGCCAGCGCGGCCGCGGCTTTCATGTGCGGCTGTGCTTTCGGGTTGTCCTTCAGCGCCGCGAAGTCCGCCTGGCTGCGCCACTGCGCGTAGTTGATCACCTTGGTACCGTCGAGGCTCTTGTGGATGCTCGCCGAAATGAATCCCGGCAGGTGTCTCATCGTCTCGTCGGTGGCGCGCACGAGCAGGTCGGCCAGCTCGCTCTGCTTGTCCGGCGTGACGGTGAAGACGTTGACGAGGGTCATCAGCGGGCGGCCTTGTTCAATCGTTGCCATGCCGCCACCGCTCGCAACTACCGTACCTTGCAGGCGAAGCTGGCCGCCTCGTCCATGCTGCCTGTGCCGTTGTAGACGGCCAGCTGCGGATACGGGCAAAGCGGCCTGGTCCGATCGACGCGCCCGTTGGTCGCATGCGCCGCCACAATCTGATCCGGCGCCTTGCCGTGCTCGACCCACTGCTCGAGCGCACCGATCGTGTCGAACACGCTCGGGCCTTCGCCGCCGCTGCAATGCCCCATGCCCGGCGCCATGAACAGCCGGTAGGCCGGCTCTACCGTCGCGGCGCCAAGCGCCTCGACCACGCCCGTGTAGTACTGCGTGCTGTTGAACGGCGAGATCTGCGGATCGCTCCAGCCGTGATACTGAATCAGCTTGCCGCCGCGATCGATGAACGGCTTGAGGTTCGGATCCAGCGCATTGATGGTCCCGGCGTCCACGTCCTCGGCACGCGCGGCGTCGACATCGACGTTGAAGTTCCGGACGGTCCAGGCCGGATCTCCGAACACGAGAAAGCGGAACTGATCGACGCCGGTTGCGCGGGCGGACGCCGTCCAGCCGGTCTCGGTCCATCCGAGCTCGCTCCCGGGCGCGAGCCCGGCGATCGCGCGCCCGGTCGTGCGATTGGCGACGGCCGAGTAGATCAGCTGCGCGGTCTCGACCTGGGCAGGCGTCAGGCACTCGCCATCACTGGCGCCACTGGCGCCGGAACAGCGGAGCACCGCCGGATCGAATCGGCACCGCGCCGGATCGGCAATCAACCGGTCCTTGACCCCATCGAGCGCATCACACGCGTCGACGGCGGCCCGATGCAGCCGCAACGTCTGTGCCGGAGACAGGCGCGCCGCGGTATCCGTCTCGAGCGCTTTGAGCACGCGCACCGCCTGGGCGGCGCGGCCGGTCCAGTCCAGCCCAGGCGCGCCAGCGACGATGCCGTCGAAGTCCGCCGGAAAGCGCTGCGCCTCCTTCATCGCCTGACGTCCACCGGCGGAGCACCCGTTCCAGTACCAGAGCCTCGGTCCGTTGTCGTAGTGCGCAGCGATGATCGCTTTCGACGCCACCGTCATCTCGTGGACCGCGCGCCAGCCGAAGTCGATCACCTTCTCGGGATGGCCGGACGCGAAGCGCGCGTTGTTGCCGGTGTGTCCGGTGTCGGTCGAGCTCGTGGCGTAGCCCCTGGCGAGCGCGGTCATCATCGCCGGGTAGGCGATCGATCCGCTGAACGCGCCGTTGCCGACCGCCTGATACTTGCCGTTCCAGTTGGACGCCGGCATCCAGACTTCGATCTTGATGTCGGAGTCGGCGGTCGGCTTCAGCGTGGCGGCGACGCGGCAGAAGGCCGGCAGCGCTCGCGGGGATTCTGCCTCCTGTCCAGGCGCGGTAAACGGTCCGGCCTCCACCGCCTGTGCCAGCGTGATCGCGGCATGCGGCAGCGCGAGGGTCGACAGCGACGCGCACGGCGACGCGGCAGCGGCCGCAGTGCCCCCGACGAGGATCACGGCGAGCAGCAGCGCGCACGCACCGGCGGTCAGCAACCTCATGACGGCTCCAATCGAACAGAGTCTACGACGGACAGGCGGACCTGGGAGCAGGCGGCAGCGCCGGAATCACGTAGTCGAGCAGCAAGCGCTCCGGTGGGTTCGCCCCGAACTGGTTGTAGCGGCCGGAGAGCACCGTGACCACCGTCCGCTGCGCGCGCAACAGGAAGATGCGCTGCATCCCGTTCCCCACCGCGGTCGGGACCTCGACGACTCCCGACCGCGTGGGATAGCACGTATGCCACCAGAGATACGCGTATCCGCGATCCGGCTGTTTCGGGAACGTCAACCGCCGCCTGGTTGATTCGTCACTCCACTCGCGCGGCACCACCTGATGCCCGTTCCACTGTCCGCCGTGCAGGTAGAGCGAGCCGAACTTCGCGAGATCGCGCGGCCGGAGACGCAGCCCTGACGCCGCCGACGGCATGCCGGCGAGGCGCCCCAACCAGTCGACATCGGTGATGCCCAGCGGCTCGAACAGCACGGTTCGCGCGTAGTCGGCGATCGGCTGCCCGGTCGCGCGCTGCACGATCGCGCCGAGCAGCTGCGTCGTGCCGCCGTTGTAACGCCACAACGTGCCCGGCGGCGCCACGATTGGACGGCTCAGCACATAGCGCAGCGGGTCCGGGCTCCGATCCATGGCGGTCTCGTCGTTCCGGGGATCGCGATACGACACGTCCTCGTTCCAGTCGAGGCCGGCGCTCATCGTCAGGGCATGCCGGAGTGTGATCTGCCGCCGTTCGGGCACCTGAAGGTCGCCGTATTCCGGGAAGTAGTCGAGAAGGGGCGCGTCGAGCGATCGAATGGCGCCGGAGCCGGCGGCGATACCGACGAGCGCCGAGATCACGCTCTTGGTGACGGACCTGAGGTCGTGTTTCGTTTCCCGTGTGAAGGCCACCCTGCCCACCGGCTGACCCCGGCGTTCGTCCGTGCCTGCGAAGTACTCTTCGTACACGAGACGCCCGTCGTGCTCGATCAAGACCGCATGGACATTGAACGCCGGGTTGGCGTGGATCGATCCGGTCATCGCCTCGAGGCGACCGCGATCGATCCCTGCCTGCTCCGGCGACCCGATGGTCCAGCCGTCGTCGATGGTCGGGGGGACCTGGTAGGGGATCGCGGGAGGGTGTCGACACGACACGCTGTCGGCGAGCGCGATCGCCACGACGACGGCACGAACGAAAGACTTCATCGTCTGAACCACTCGTCCGCCGAACACGCGGATGTTAGCATGCGCGTGTGGACATGAGGCTGCGTGATCTACTCGGCGTCGAGCATCCGATCATCCAGGCGCCGATGGCCGGAGTCCAGGGCACCGCGCTGGCGATTGCGGTCTGCGAGGCCGGCGGCCTGGGATCGCTGCCGTGCGCGATGTTGTCGCCCGCAGCCATCCGCGAAGAGCTCGGACGGATGACGGCCGGTACGACCAGGCCTTACAACGTCAACTTCTTCTGCCACGAGCCTCCGGTCCCAAATGCCGAACGCGAAGCCTCATGGCGGATCGCGCTCGCCCCGTACTATCGGGAATTCGAGCTCGAGCCCGACGCGATATCCGCCGCCGCGGCGCGCGCGCCATTCAGCGACGCGGCAGCCGACGTGCTCGGCGACTTCAGGCCAGCGGTGGTGAGCTTTCATTTCGGCCTGCCGTCTGCTGAACTGCTGTCGCGGGTGCGGGCCTGGGGGGCGAAGGTGCTCTCCTCCGCCACGACCGTTGAAGAGGCGCGCTGGCTCGAAGCGCATGGCGCCGATGCGATTGTCGCGCAGGGACTCGAGGCCGGCGGGCACCGCGGGATGTTCCTGTCGGACGACGTGACGAACCAGATGGGGACGCTGGCGCTGGTGCCGCAAATCGTCGCCGCGGTGAACCTTCCAGTCATCGCCGCCGGCGGCATCGTCGACGCCAACAGCGTCGCGGCGGCGATGGCGCTCGGCGCGGCGGGCGTGCAGGTGGGGACCGCCTACCTGCTCTGTCCTGAGGCGGAAACCAGCCTGATTCACCGCGCGGCGCTCAAGGGCAGCGACGCCCGTCACACCGCGCTGACCAACGTGTTCACCGGGCGCCCGGCCCGCGGCATCATGAATCGGATCATGCGAGAGCTGGGACCGCTCAGCGAGGCGGCGCCGGCGTTTCCGCTTGCGGCCTCCGCGATGGCGCCGCTGCGCGCGAGCGCCGAGCGGCTGGGACGCGGTGATTTCTCGCCTCTGTGGGCGGGCGAAAATGCCAGCGGGTGCAAAGAGATTCCGGCGGCCGATCTGACGCGCGAGCTGGCAGCCGGCTTCGGAGCCCCTTTCCGGCAGGCCTGAAGGCCTGCACTACTGATACGGGGGGCCGGCTACAGCCAGTACGTCCGGCTAGAGCCGGACACTACTGGTTTCGTGCGTTTCGCGTTCTTCGTGGTTTCCGAGACCGCAGCATCAGATACGCGAGCGAGGCGCCGACGGCCATCGCGCCGCCGAGGAGCGCGGCGCCGGCGTAAGTGACGGGAGCCGGCGGCAGAGGAATGGCGACGCGCTCGGCGTCGGACGTGGCGCGGCGGCGCGCCAGCTCCAGCTTCAGGCTCTCTTCGCCCTGCGCCATCGCCCACCGATGGTTCGCTTCGAAGAGCGGCTTCAGCAAGAAGGAGAAGTTTCGTAGCAGCGGCTTCTCCGCGCTGAGCCGCCAGTCGTAGGTGATGTCCACGTACGCGCCGTCCTGCGCGAACGTCCAGACGCCGCGGCCGTCGAAATCGCCGGTCGCGGCCAGCGCGAAGCCATACGGATACCGGGACTCGACCAGTTCGGACTCCCAGGTCAGCGTGTACGGGAGCCAGCCCTTGGTATGCAGCCGCACGCGACGGTGGAGACCGTCGTCGTCGGGCGGCCGCGTCTCCTCGACCCGCAGATACACGGACGGCCACCATCGCGGCAGCTCCATCGGATCGCCGAGGATATCGGCGACCTCCCCGCACGTCCCCGCCACCCGCCAGCGCGTCAGGAATGCGTACTGGTTGCTCATCGATAGAGCTGAGAAACGCGTTCGCCGCGGTCTTTGCTGTCTCTGCGGTTTCTTCTGATCGTCACTGCGGCGGCGCGATCGTCTTGCCGTCGGTATCGAGGAACGTGATGTCCTTGTAGGCCGCGAGCTGGTCCTTGACCTTCGCCCAGTCGCCGACAATCGCAATCACCGAGTTCTCCGATCCGAGCAGCGTGGCCGCGCCGTTCTTCACCTGCTCCGGGGTGACCGCCGCAATCTTCGCCCGGAACGTCTCCGGGTAGTCCTTGGGCAGGCCGAATACATAGACGTTGTTCAGCGTCGCCGACAGGCCGGTCTGGGTCGCCGTCTGGATCGGAAAGATGCCGCGCAGGTATGCCTTCGCGCCCTGCAGCTCGGCGCCGTTACTCCCTTCGGCGCGCATCTTGTCGATTTCCTTGAACACCTCGCTCAAGGTCGGGCCGGTGACCTCGTTGCGCACGTCGGCCGAGAAGCGGTAGAAGCCGGCGTCGCCGAACCCGGTCATCGCCGACTGCGGTGAATAGGTGTAGCCCTTCTCCTCGCGGATGTTGCGAACGATGCGCGAGTTGAACGCCCCGCCGTAGATCGTGTTCGCCAGCGTCAGCTCGTACCACCGCGGATCGCCGCGCTTGATGGCGATGTTCCCCACCGCGATTGACGACTGGATGCTGTTGGGCCGCTGCACGAAATAGACATGCCGCCCGCTCAACGCGGGCGGCGCAGGATAGGCCGGCGCGGCCACCTCGCCTCGCGCCCAGCCACCGAATGCCTTCTCCGCGGCGGCGATCATCGCGTCGGGATCGATCGCGCCGACGATCAACAGGAAGGCGTTGTTCGGACGATAGTGATCGCGGTGGAATGCGGCCAGCTTGGCGCGATCCATCGCCTTGACCGAGGCCTCGGTCTCGCTGGTGCGCGCGTACGGATGCTGGCCGAACAGCGCCGTCCGGAAGGTGCGGTTCGCCAGGAACTGCGGCGATGCCTTCTGCTGCGAGACCGACTGCAGGTGCTGCTGCTTCAGGATCGCGATCTCGTCCTCGGGGATGGTCGGATTCATCGCCACGTCGGCGGTGAGCTCCATGAGCCGCGGTGCGAACTCCGACAGCCCGCGCACCTGCACCGAGGTGTAATCCTGCGACGCCGCCGCCGACAGCGATCCGCCCATGCCGAAGATCTCGCGCCGGATCTGCCGGCTGCTTCTGGTCTTGGTGCCCTCCTGGATCAGGTCCGCGGTCATCGACGCCAGCCCGGTGAGATCGGCCGGATCGCTCGAGTAGCCGGACAGCACCGTCAGCGTGATCGACACCTTCGGAATCGCGGTCTGCCGCGTGACGATGACGCGAAGCCCGTTCGGCAGCGTCTTCTCGACGCGTGGCGCGAGCTGAAACGGCCGCTCCGGCCCGACCGCGGGCCGCTCCTGGGCAAAAGCGCTCGTCACCGTCAGCGCGAGCGCCAGACTGATGACTGACGACTGACGACCAATCATTTGGCACCTCCCTCGGGCCGGCGATCGATGATCGTGCGATTCGACGGCACCAGATACTTCTTCGCCGCCTGCTGCACGTCGATCGCCGTCACCTTGTCGAGATCGCTGAGGATCGTGTTGATCCGGTTCGGATTGTCGTCGTAGAGCGCCAGCGCCGCAAGCAGATCGGCGCGGCCGAAGCCGCCCTGGCTCTCGAGGCTCTCCAGGAACGACGACCTCAGGTTGACCTTCGCCTGCTTGAGCTCGTCGTCGGTGATGCCGTGTTCCTGGACGGCGCTGATGACCTTGTCCACCACCTTCAGCACGTCCGCACCCTTGAGATCCGGCCGGTAGTCGACCCGGAAGGTGTAGAGCATCGGCCCGTTGTAGTCGAAGTTGTTGCCGAGCCCGTAGTTGAATCCGCCCGAGACGTTGGAGGCGATCTGGTTTTCTTTGATCAGCGCCTGATACAGCTTGGCGCTCTCGTCGCTGACCAGCAGCGGATCGAGCAGCGACAGCGCGAAGAAGTCCTTGCTCATCCGCTCGGGCAGGTGGTAGCCGAAGGCGACCGCCGGCGTTCGCGCGAGCTTGTCGCTCTCGGTAAAGCTCTTCTCCGCCGTCTGGGGCGGTTCGCTGATGTCTGGCCGCGGCGGCAGCGGGCGCTGCGGGATCGCGCCGAAATGCTTTTCCGCAAGCTTCATCACTTCGTCCGCCGTGGTGTCGCCCGAGACGACCAGCACCGCGTTGTTAGGCGCGTAGTAGGTCTCGTAGAACTTCTTCACATCGTCGAGATTCGCCGCTTCGAGCTCGGCCAGGTCGCCGTAGAAGTTGTGCGCGTTGTACCAGTTGGTGTTGGCCTTTTGCGGCAGCCCGAGCCACTCGAACGCGCCGTAGGGCTGGTTGAGCACGTTGACGCGCACCTCTTCGCTGACGACATCCTGCTGGTTCTTCAGCGTCTCGGGCGTGATCTTCAACGCGCGCATGCGGTCGGCCTCGAGCCACATCGCCAGCTCGAGCGCGTTGGAGGGCATCACCTCGAAGTAGTTGGTGTGATCGAATCTGGTCGAGCCGTTCAACGTGCCGCCGTTCTCGTTGACGATGCGGACATGTTCGAACTTGGCGACATGCTCGGAGCCCTGGAACATGAGGTGCTCGAACAGGTGCGCGAAGCCGGTGCGGCCTTTTGGCTCGATCCGGAAGCCGATGCGGTACATCAGCTCGACCACCACGACCGGCGCCGCGTGATTCTCGCTGATCACCACGCGCAGGCCGTTCGGCAGCTTCTTGTAGACGACCGGAACCGAGAACGTCTGTGCGTTCACCGACGACACGGCCGGCCCGAGCAGAGCGAGGGACAGCACGAGAGCTGAAATGCGCATGGCTCGAAACTTTACCAGATCGGACCGACGACCGATCCGTCCCAGGAACGGACAGTCGCGTGAAGGTGTCTTAGACGAACGGTTTGATGCTGCGGCCGACGAACGCGTTCATCAGTCGGCGCCGCAGCTCGTTGGCCACCTTGCCCTGAGTGAGCGGCTGCGTCTTGAACTTCACGCGTACGGTCGCGGCCCCGTCGTCCAACGACTCGACGCCGATCACGTCGAGCGGCGCCAGCACCAGCGCGCCCCAGAGCGCATCCCGCTCCATCGACGCGCCGACCTCGCGCATCGTGCCCATCACCCGGTCCATGTTCTCCTGATAGGCGATCCGCACGTCGACCACCGCATAGGCGAACTGCTTGCTGAGGTTGGCGAGCGCGGTGATCGTGCCGTTCGGAAACACGTGCACCGCGCCTTCGCCGTCGCGCAACGCGATGGTGCGCAGGTTGATCTGTTCGACGATCCCGGTGACGCTGTTGATCCGCGCGAGATCGCCGATCCGCACCTGGTCTTCCAGGATCAGGAAGAAGCCGGAGATGACGTCGCGCACCAGGTTCTGCGCGCCGAAGCCGATCGCCAGGCCGGCGATGCCGGCGCCGGTGAGGATCGGCACGATGTCGATCGACAGCTCGCGCAGCAGCATCAGGATCGCGACGAAGCCGACCGTCGCGGTCACCATGCTGGTGAGGATCCCGCTCAGCGTCGCCGACGCGGCGCTGCCATTCGAGATCGGCGGTGTGATGGCGCCGCGCCAGCCTGAACTGGAAGTGATCGATCGCCAGGTTCGCGCCGCGGATCACGATGAAGGCGCCGAACCACGATGATGATCGACGTTGACGCCGTGGGTCAGCGCCCAATGGATCAGCAGCCGCGGGTTCCACTGCGGCTCGTTGATGCCGAAGCGCTCCAGCGCCAGCGAGATGCTGGCGAGCGCGGCGACGCCGTAGGCGAGCATCGTCAGCGCCCGCATCAGCTGCCGCGCCCGCGCGTGCACCGCCTCGCGGTTCTCGGCGCCGACGATGTCGAGCGCGGCGAGCAGACGGCGGATGACGCGCTGGGCGACGCGCGCGACGATCGCCGCGAGCGATGAAGGCGAGCACCACCGCGCCGACCGTGCGCGTAGCGAATCGCGGGCATCACAGCTCGATGGATCTTGAGGTAGTTGGCGTCGCGGCGGGTCAGGTCGGCGCTGATGCTGACGAACACGCAGGTGGCGCCGGCGGTGACGAAGCCGCGCTCGACCAGCTGCGCGCCGATGCGCGCGCTCGCCTCGTCGAGGTTGTCGCCGATCGGCATGCACAGCGGCACCACGCCCCAGTAGAGCGTGAGCCGGCGGGCGGTGTCCTCGCGCTCGGTGGCGGCGATGATCGGCGCATGCGGCCGCAGCGCCGAGAGCCAGCGCGCGGTGGTGCCGCCGCGGGTGACCGCGACGATGGCCTGCGCGGCGCTGCGATCGGCGAGGGTGACCGCGGCCTCGCACAGCGCGCGGGCGTGATCGTCGTGGACCGCCGTCCGCTCGATCGCCGCCGACGCCGTGCAGCGGCGCGGTCTCGGCGTCGCCGATGATCGCGTTGAGCGTCTTGACGGCGCGCACGGCGTGGGCGCCGGCCGCGGTCTCGCCCGCGAGCATGATCGCGTCGACGCCGTCCTCGACCGCGTTGGCGGCGTCGTTGACCTCGGCGCGGGTCGGCCGCGCCTCGGTCGTCATCGACTCGAGCACCTGCGTCGCGACGATCACCGGCTTGCCGGCCTGGCGCGCCCGCCGGGTGATTTCCTTCTGCGCGCGGGGCACGCGCTCGAGCGGCATCTCGAGACCGAGGTCGCCGCGCGCGACCATCACCGCGTCGCAGGCGTCGAGAATCTCCTCGAGGTGCTCGAGCGCCAGCGGCCGCTCCAGCTTCGCGATCAGCGGCACGCCGCCCGCGCCGGCGTCGTCCATGATGCTGCCGCGCCAGCTGCACGTCGGCGGCCGTCTGCACGAAGCTGAGCGCCACCATGTCGACGCCGAGCGACAGGCCGAACTCAGATCCTCGACGTCCTTCGGCGTGACCGCGGAGGTCGGCAGCGGCACCCCCGGCGCGTTGATCCCTTTGTGCTCGCCGATCTCTCCGCCTTCGACCACCGTCGCCTGAATCTCGCGTGCCGTCGGTCGCGTCGACGCGCAGCTCGACGCGTCCGTCGGCCAGCAGCAGGCGGTCGCCGGGACGCACGCCCTTGCGCGAGCCCGTCGAAGGTGGTGAACAGCCGGCCGGGCCCGCCGACGCCGTCGCCGGTGGCGATGGTCACCGTTTCGCCGGGCTCGAGCGCGATCGGCCTTGCCGCCCTCGAGCCGGCCGGTGCGGATCTTCGGCCCGCCAAGGTCCTGGAGAATCGCCACCTCGCAGCCGGCTCGCCGGCGACGCGGCCCGGATCCGCGCGAACGTCGCCGCCTGCGACTCGTGCGTGCCGTGCGAGAAGTTCAGGCGGAAGATGTCGGTGCCGGCGGCGATCAGCGCGTCGAGGGCCGCCTCGGAGTCGCTGGCCGGCCCGACGGTAGCGATGATCTTCGTGTGACGCATCTCATCCTAGAATAGCGCGATGGGCCAGATCGTGCCGGACGCCATCGAGCACTACCTCGCGGGACTCAACCGCGCGGGCGATCCGGTGCTCGACGACATCGCGCGCGGCAACGCCACGCGCGGCCTGCCGCTGGTCGACGCCGAAGTCGGCGCGCTGCTGCGCGTGCTGGCGTCGTCGATCGCCGCGACTCGCGCATTCTGGAGATCGGCACCGCGATCGGCTATTCCGGCATCTGGCTGGCGCGCGCGCTGCCGGCCGGCGGCATGCTGGTGACGATGGAGCTCGACGACGAGCGGGCGCGCGAGGCACGCGAGAACTTCGCGAGCGCCGGCGTCAGCGACCGCGTCAGCGTCGTCGTCGGCGACGCGCAGCTGAAGCTCGCCAAGGTCGTCGGGCCCCTTCGACCTGATCTTCCAGGACGGCGACAAGCAGCTCTACTCGCCGCTGCTCGATCGCCTGGTCGCGCTGCTGCGGCCGGGCGGCCTGCTGATCACCGACAACGTGCTGTGGGACGGCGAGGTCGTGCCCGGCTTCCAGACGGTCGCCGCGGCAACACCCGGACGACACGCGGGCGATCATCGAGTACAACCAGCGCGTCGCCGCGCACCCGCAGCTGCTGACCAGCATCGTCCCGCTGCGCGACGGCGTGTCCATCTCGGTCAAACGGTCCGGCTAAAGCCGGACACTACCGAAGGTGCGCTGTCGGCAGTTCCGTAGTGTCCGGACGTCAGCCTCGGTAGTGTCCGGCTTTAGCCGGACCAGAAAGAAATCATGACCATCGAATCCTGGCTGCAGGCCGCCATCGCCGACGCCGAGCGGCGCGGCTTCCCGAACTGAAACCGATTCTCGAAGCGCTCGCCCGCTCGACCGCAGGCGCTGCGCGCCGCCGACTTCAACGACGACGCCAGCGGCAAGGCATCCCTGGACGCTGCCGGCCAGCCGGCAGGAGCGCCGCCGCGATGATGACCATCGAGCAATTCGGCCGGCGGCTGCGCGCGCGGGAGCTCACCGCGGTCCGCGTCACCGAAGAGTGCCTGCGCCGCATCGAGGCCGACAATCCGCGGCTGAACGCGTTCATCACGCGTGATGGCGGACGAGGCGCTGCGGCAGGCGCGCGAGGCCGACCAGGAGCTGGCCGCCGGCCACGATCGCGGCCCGCTGCACGGCGTGCCGATCTCGATCAAGGACCTGCTCGACGTCCGCGGCGTGCCGACCACGGCCGGCATCGCGCGTGCGCGACGGCCACGTCGCCGAGCGCGACGCGCCGACCATCGCTGCACCTGCGCCAGGCCGGCGCGGTGTTCGTCGGCAAGACCAACCTGCACGAGTTCGCGTTCGGCACGACCAACGAGGACTCGGCGTTCGGGCCGGCGCGCAACCCGCACGATCCGACGCGATCGCCCGGCGGCTCGAGCGGCGGATCGGCGGTCAGCGTCGCCGCCGGCATGGCGCTCGCCACCATCGGCACCGACACCGGCGGCTCGATCCGCATTCCCGCCGCCGCCTGCGGCATCGTCGGGCTCAAGCCGTCGCTGGGCGAGGTGTCGATCGACGGCGTGGTGCCGCTGTCGCGCACGCTCGATCACGTCGGACCGCTGGCGCAGAGCGTCACCGACGCGTGCCTGGTGTATCACGCGCTGATGGGCGACGCCGTCGGCCGCAGCCGCCGGCGCCGATGCCGATCGCACGGCCTGCGGCTCGCGGTGCCGCGCCAATACTTCTGCGACCTGCTGGACGACGAGGTGCGGGCGCGGTTCGAGGAGGCGCTCGAGCGGCTGCGCGTCGCCGGCGCGCAGATCGACGACATCGAGATTCATCATGCGGCCGATATCGCGCCGGTGTATCTGCACCTCGTGATGGCCGACGCCGCCGCGTATCACGCGGCCGACGCTCGAGTCGATGCCGGAGAACTACACGCCGAACGTGCGGCTCCGGCTCGAGATGGGCCGCTACGTGCTGGGCGAGGACTACGTGCGGGCGCTCGCGGGCCGCGAACGGCTGACGCCGCGAGGTGGACGCCGCGCTGGCGCAGCACGACGCGCTGATCCTGCCGACGCTGCCGATTCCGGCGCCGCCGCTCGGCGCGAACACGGTTCAGGTCGGCGCAACGGCGGAGCCGGTGCGCAACCTGATGCTGCGGCTGACCCAGCCGTTCAACGTCACCGGCCATCCGGCGATCGCGATGCCGTGCGGCACCACCGCGAGCGGCCTGCCGTGCTCGGTCCAGCTCGTCGGCCGCCGCATGCAGACGGACGCGCTGCTGCGCGTCGCGCTCGCCTGCGAGTCGTCAGATTAGCGGTATGTCGCAGTCGCCGACAAGTCCCTGACTCGACCCGCGCTCCGGCAGGGCCGGTTGCACGTCGGCGGACCGGGAATGTCAGGCGGCGGCACCGGCTTGATGTCCGGCGGCGGGCTGTCGATCGGATCGAGCGGCCGGGGAAAGTCCGGCTTCGGCGTCGGTGGCTGTTCGATGGACATGCCAGCAGGCTTGCAACAACGCTGCCGTCTCAGTCGGCAGTCTGCAGTCTGCAGTCTCAGGCAGTCGGCAGTAGTGCGGACCTTCAGGTCCGCCGTTCGGGCAGGCCTGAAGGCCTGCACTACATCGCCGCGAGAACTGCGACTGAACCTGCCGACTGATCGACTGCCGACTGTTAAACGTCCAGCCCGATGGCGCGCATCAGCGCCAGCGCGTTGCTGTGCTCGACCACGCCGGGCCGCATGCGGTAGTCGAAGATCATCTTGCCGTCCTCCAGCCGATCCTCGAAGTGCATGTTGACGGCTGCCACGCCGAGCGTCGCCGGCAGCTCGGTCAGCGCGAGATCGTGCGTCGTGACCAGGCCGATCGCGCCCAGGCCGACCAGCGCGCGCACGATGCCTTCGGCGCCGATGCGCCGATCGTGCGAGTTGGTGCCGTGCAGAATCTCGTCGAGCAGGAACAGCAGCGGCACCGGACCGCGCGCCGCGTCCGCGATGGTGCGGATGCGCAGGATCTCGGCGTAGAAGCGCGAGTGGCCGGCCTGCAGCGAGTCCTCGACGTGCAGCGTCGCGCCGAGGACCAGCGGCGACAGCCGCAGGCGCCGCGCCGCACCGGCGCGCCGGCCAGCGCCAGCACGACGTTGACGCCGACCGATCGCAGCAGCGTGCTCTTGCCCGACATGTTCGAGCCGCTGACGATGATCACGCGCGGGCCGCCGCCGCCGAGGCGCACGTCGTTGCTGCACGGCCGACGTCGCCGGCGATCAGCGGATGGCCGAGCCCGTCGGCCTCGTAGACCGGCGCCGTCCTCGACCAGCTCGGGAAACGGATCGTCCGGCCGCTCGTAGGCGTAGGTCGCCAGCGCCGCCAGCGCCTCGACCTCGCCGACGCGCGCGCAGCCATTCGGCGACCGCCGGGCCGTAGGCCGCGTGCCAGCGATCGATCGCGATCGCCAGCTGCGGCCGCAGCAGCAGGACGAACGCGATCGGCGCGAACATCATGTTGTGCGTCGAGTCGAGCCACGACACCAGCGTGCGCAGCTGCGCGATCCGCGTCGACGGCGGCACGCCGTCGGTCAGGAGCGTCTGATGCAGCGCGGCGAGGCGCGGCGAGGTGAAGCGCTCGCGACTCGATGCGCGCCAGCAGCGCCGGCGAGCAGGCCGAGATCGCGCTCGGGCGTGTCGATGCGCGTGCAGCACCTGATGGAACTGGCTGCCGCCAGATCGCCGCGACGCCGGTCTCCACGAACAGCCAGGCGAACAGCCACTCCGGCGCGACGAGATCGCGGTACACCAGCGACGACCAGCGCGATCGTGATCAGCGCGCACGCCGCCAGCGCCAGCGCGCAGCGCCGGCGCGAAGCGCACCGGCCGGCGACCCGGCCCACGCCGCCAGCGGTCCGGTGCGGCCGACCGGCGACTCCGACGCCAGCACCGCGACGTCCTCCTTGAAGTCGAGCATCGGCCGCAGCTCGTCGATCGCCGCCTGGCGCGCGCGCACTTCGCCGAGCGGCGCGGGCGCCGCGCAGCCAGTCGGCCAGCGTCAGCTCGCCGATCTCGGTGCGCGTCGTGTTCAGCAGCTCGAACAGCGAGGCCGGGCCGAACAGATCGAGATCGCGCGCGTAGGGATGGCCCTCGAGAAACGTCGCGCCGTCGCGGCCGCGTGCCCGCCCAGCGGCCGTCGAGGCGATCGAGGCCGCGCAGGTAGACGCGCTCGGCCGCCCTGGCGCGCTCGAAGCGCTGCAGCCGCTTGGCGTGGACGACCGCGAGCACGCCGAACGGCAGCCACACGCCGAGCGGCCACGCCGGCGAGATCGAGTCGCGCACGAACGCCATCCAGAGCAGCGACCGCGCCGATCAGCGCGATCGCCAGGCGGATGTTGGAGATGATGAAGTTGATGCGATCGAGCGCGGCGATCCGCTGCGCGCCGGTCGGCGAGACGGCGCTCGTATTCCGCGCGCGGATCGGTCACCAGTTCCGAGTGTACGCGCAGGACGCTTCAGGCCGTCGCGTCGACGCATGCGCCTGGTTCGCGACAGCGCGCTTGCGAGCGTGACGTAGTGCGCCGCCGCCGCCTCGAGTTCGGCGATCGACACCCACTCGTCGGCGGTGTGCGCGACGTGGATCGAGCCGGGGCCGAACAGCAGCGGCTCGCCCCAGGCCTGCAGGAACGGAATGTCGGTCGTGTAGGGAAACACCGCGGTGTCGAAGCCGGGGACGGTCTTCATCTTCACCGGCGGCACCTCGAGCACGTGCTCGATCGCCACGCGCCTCTCGAGCGGCGCCACCGCCTCGCCGCACCTCCGCGGCATCGCTCGTCGTCCGGAACATGACTTCGGCCTCGGCCGACGGCGAGACGACGTTCGGCGCGACGCCGCCGTTGATCAGGCCGACGGTGTAGTGGGTCTGGCCGAGCACCGGATCCGACGGCATCGGGATCGCGCGCAGCTCGATCAGCGCGTCGATCAGCTTGTCGATCGCCGATTCGCCGAGCTCGGGAAACGACGAATGCGCGGCGCGCCCGCTGGCGCGCAGCTTGAGCCTGAGGATGCCGCGCGTCGCGAGGCCGAGGCGGTTGTCGGTCGGCTCGCCGTTGATCAGGAACCGCGCGCCCTGCTCGCGATCGCCGCGTTGGCCACGCGGGCGCCGTCGCTGCCGCGTTCTTCGCCGACGACGAACACCAGTCCGACGCGCGATTCGCCGTCGCGCCGCAGCTGCTCCGCCGCCGCGACCTGCGCGGCGAGAATCCCCTTGGCGTCGCACGAGCCGCGGCCGAACAGCCGGTCGCCTTCGACCCGGCTGGGAAAAAACGACGGGACGCAGTCGAAGTGGGTGGAGAACACGACGGAAGGTGCGGAGTGCGAGGTGCGAGGTGCGGGGTGCGAGGCGCTAGGTGCGGCGATGAACGTTGAAGCGCGTGTCGTCGACGCGCTGCTCCTCCACCGGCCAGCCGCGGCCGCGCAGGTAATCCGCCAGCCAGCGTCCGCACTCGCCCTCGCGTCCGGTGGTCGAGTCGATGTCGACCAGAGCCCGCGTGAGCGCGACGATATCCACCGGCTCCTGGATCACGCCGTCATCCCATCCACAACGTACAGGACGCAGAAGGCTGCAGATCACCTACCGGATCCACGCTTCGAGCTCCGTGCGGGTGTCGGTGCGCGAGTCGCGGTACTTGACGATCACCGGCGTGGCGAGCGACAGGCCCCACTCGACGCCCTTGCCCGACGTCACCGCGCGCGCGCCGGGCACGACGACCGCGCCTTCGGGCACGACCAGCGGGCGATCGGCGGTCGGCCGGATGATTTCGCCCTTGACCAGATCGTAGACCGGCGTCGATCCGGTGAGCACCGTGCCGGCGGCGATCACCGCGCGCGTCCGGATGATCGCGCCTTCGTAGATCCCGGTGTTGCCGCCGATCAGCACTTCGTCTTCGATGATCACCGGCAGCGCGCCGATCGGCTCGATGACGCCGCCGATCTGCGCCGCCGCGCTGACGTGGACGCGCGCGCCGACCTGCGCGCACGAGCCGACCAGCGCGTGCGAGTCGATCATCGATCCCTCGCCGACGTAGGCGCCGATGTTCACGTACATCGGCGGCATGCAGATCACGCCGGGCGCGAGATAGGCGCCGTCGCGAATCGCCGAGCCGCCCGGCACGATGCGCACGCCGGCGGCGAGCCCCGGCTTCTTCAGCGGCAGCGTGTCCTTGTCGTAGAACGGCAGCTTGCCGTGATCCATCGACGCGTCGACCATGTCGCCGAACCTGAAGCCGAGCAGGATCCCCTGCTTGACCCAGAGATTGACGCGCCAGCCGAGCGGGCTCGACGCGTCGGGCTCGGCGGCGCGCACCTGGCCGGACGACAGCGCCTCGCGCAGCTGCGCGAAGACCGCGCGCGCCTTGTCGCGATCGGCAGACGCGCCGGCGGCGACGAGTTCTTGATGTCCGTTTCGAGCATGTTCGTCGTCGAGCCTTCGGCCGAGGTCCGTCCACGCTAAACCAGCGCGCCCTTGAGCAGCCCGAGCTCCTTGAGCACGGCGTTGATCTTGTCCTTCGACGCGGCGCGTCGGCGGCACCATCGGCAGGCGGAACGACTTCCTCGACCAGCCCCATCGCCGCCATCGCGGACTTCACCGGCTGCGGGTTCGACTCGACGAAGTTGACCGACATCAGCGGCAGGATGCGGGCGTGCACCGCGCGCGCCGCGGCGAAGTCGTTGCGCTCGGCCGCCTCGACCATCTGCACCATCTCCGCCGGAATCTCGTTGCCCGCCACCGAGATGATGCCGCGCCCGCCCACCGCCATCAGCGGCAGCGTCAGCGCATCGTCTCCCGAGAGCACGAGGAAGTCCTGCCGGCACGGCGCGGAGGATCTCGCACATCTGCGCCGACGTTGCCAGACGCTTCCTTGACGCCGACGATGTTCGGGATCTGCGCGAGGCGGACGAGCGTGGCGGGCTCGACGTTGACGCCGGTGCGGCCCGGCACGTTGTAGACGATGATCGGCAGCGGCGTGCTCTCCGCGAACGCGCGGTAGTGCTGGTACAGCCCTTCCTGCGTCGGCTTGTTGTAGTACGGCGTGACCGAGAGGAAGCCCGAGACGCCGCGGCGCGCCATCTCGCCGGCGGCGTGAATCAGCTTCCCTGGTGTCGTAGCCGCCGGCGCCGGCCAGGACCGGCACCTTGCCCTTCGACTCCTCGACGACGATCTCGATGATGCGCAGCCGCTCGGCATCGGTCAGCGTCGGATTCTCGCCGGTCGTGCCGCACGGGCAGAGGAAGTGAATGCCGGCGTCGATCTGACGGCGCGCGAGGCGCCGCACCGCCGCTTCGTCGAGCTCGCCGCTCTTCGTGAACGGCGTGACGAGTGCGGTCCCAACTCCAGTAAACGGTGTTCTCATACAAACTCTCCGGCAGGCCTGAAGGCCTGCACTACGACTACCGACCCGCCCGACCTACCTGACCCACCCACCCATCCGACCCACGTGACTGCCGGCCTATGTGATGCCCAGCACATCCCGCATCGTGAACCAGCCGCGCTTGCCGTGAACCCAGCGCGCCGCCGCGAGCGCGCCGCGGGCGAACGCCGTGCGATCGCGCGCGGTATGCGTCAGCGTGATCGTTTCGGCCGGGCCGTCGAACCCGATCGTGTGCGTGCCGGGAATGAACCCGGCGCGCGTCGACGAGACGTCGATCGGCCGCGGAAACCCGGCCTGCTCCATCGCGCGCTTCAGCGAGCAGCGCCGTGCCCGACGGCGCGTCCTTCTTCGCCGCATGGTGCGCCTCGTGGAGGAACGCGGCGAACTCCGGCTGCGGCGCGAACAGCCTCGCGGCGTGCGCGACCATCGCCTCGAACAGCACGACGCCGGTCGAAAAATTCGGCGCGACGACGATCGCCGACGCCGGCGTCGGCGACCGCCTGCGCGCAGCGCCGCCTCGTGCGCCGACCAGCCGGTGGTGCCGATCACCAGGCTGATGCCGCGCGCCGCCAGCGCGATGCGCGTTGGTCGACCACCGAGTCGGGCGTCGAGAAGTCGATCGCGACGTCGACGCCGGCCCACCGTGCGGCGTCCGGGCCGCCGCCGTGCAGCGGCGACGCCGGGTCGATGACGCCGGCGACCTCGCAGCCGTACTGCGGCGCCAGCGTCCCGACCAGCTGTCCCATCTTGCCGTGGCCCACCAGGAGTAACTTCATGGCCTGGGTCCCGACCCAGAGCAGGCAGAGGACACAGAGAAGATTCGCCACGGAGACACTGAGACACTGAGAACGTTCTTTAGAAAAAAGAACTCTCTGTGTCCCTGTGTCTCTGTGGCTTGTTTTCTTCGTGTCCTCATGCGACCTCTGTGTCCTCGGCTCAAAAGAACGTCTCGTGTAAGCCGCATCATCGCATGCGGCACGTCCGCGTCGCGCAACACGAACGTGACATTTCGCCGCGACCCGGCCTGCGACACCAGCCGCAGCGGAATCCGCTCCAGCGACGTCACCGCCCGGCCGAACAGCGTCGGATCCGCCCGCAGATTCTCGCCGACGGCGCAGATAATCGCCATCTCGCCGCTCGCAGCTCGCCTCGGCGAAATTGTGGAGGTTGTCGAGAATCGCCTCGAGCCGGCGGGTGTCGTCGACCGTCACCGAGACGCTGACCTCCGAGGTCGTGACCACGTCGACCGCGGTCTTGAAGCGCTCGAACACCTCGAACAGCCGCCGCAGGAAGCCGTGCGCCATCAGCATCCGGGTCGAGGTGATGTCGATCACCGTGACGTCGCGCTTGCACGCCAGCGCCGTCAGCTGGCCGTCCGCCGTGGCGCGCCTCGCGCGGTGATCAGCGTGCCGGTGTTCTCCGGCCGCCGCGAGTTGAGGATCCGCACCGGGAATGTTCTTGGCGACCGCCGGCAGGATGGTGCTCGGGTGCAGCACCTTGGCGCCGAAGTAGGCGAGCTCCGACGCTTCGGCGAACGACAGCTGCGGCACCAGGCGCGGCTGCGGCACGATGCGCGGATCCGCCGTCAGCATGCCGTCGACGTCGGTCCAGATCTGGATCTCGTCGACATCGAGGCACGAGCCGAAGATCGCCGCCGAGTAGTCGGAGCCGCCGCGGCCGAGCGTCGAGGTGATGCCGTTCGCCGTCGCGCCGATGAAGCCGCCGAGCACGACGACCTTGCCCTCGGCCAGCAGCGGCGCGATCCGCTCGCGCGCGCGCTCGCAGCGTTTCCATCATGTCGGGCGCCGCGGCGGTGTGCTCGGCGTCGGTGATCAGCACGGTGCGCGCGTCGACCCAGCCGCTGGCGATGCCGTGGTCGGCGAACGCCGCCGCGACGATGCGGCTGCTCACCACTTCGCCGACCGCATGCACCGCGTCGCGCGATCGCGGCGACACCTCGCGCAGCACCGACGAGCGCGTGCACCAGCCCGTTGAGCTCGTCGAACTCGCGCCGCACCTCGGCGAGCACCGTCGCGCGGCTGGCGCTGGTCACCGCGGTCGCCACCGACAGGTGCCGCTCGAGCAGCGCCTGCACCTCCGCGGCCGCCTTGTCGGACGCGCCGTCCTCGGCGAGCTGCGCGATCGCCACCAGCTTGTCGGTGACGCCGGACAGCGCCGACACCACCACCAGCGGCGCGCGCTTCCGGTCTTCGCCTGCTGCTGCCGCACGATGCCGATCAGACGGTTGATGGCGTCGGGATCCGCGACCGACGTCCCGCCGAATTTCATCACCACGCTCACGACACAGGGTGGTAGTGGGATGAACCGTCCGCCTCATAGCAGCCCTCGCGGTGCATCAGCTCGGCGTTCAGGATCGCGGCGCCGGCCGCGCCGCGGATCGTGTTGTGGCCGAGCGCGACGAACTTGTAGTCGAGCACCGGACAGCGGCGCAGCCGGCCGACGGTGACGGTCATGCCGCCGTCGCGGTTGGCGTCGAGCGCCGGCTGCGGACGATTGGCCTCGGTGAGGTAGACGATCGGCTGCTTCGGCGCGGACGGCAGGTCGTGCTCCTGCGGCCTGCCGCGAAACCCGTTCCACGCCGCGATGATCGCGTCCGGGTCCGGCCGCTGCTCGAGCGCGACCGCAATCGAGGCGGTGTGGCCGTTCTGCACCGGCACGCGCGTCACCGCCGCGCTGACCGTCACCGGATGGTTCTCGACCGCGCCGCCCTTCAGCGCGCCGAGGATCTTGTTGGTCTCGGTCTCGATCTTCTCTTCCTCGCCGCCGCCGATGAACGGGATCACGTTGCCGAGGATGTCCCACGACGGCACGCCGGGATAGCCGGCGCCGGAGATCGCCTGCAGCGAGGTCAGCAGCGACGTCTTCAGGCCGAACTGCCGCAGCGGCGCCAGCGCCATCGCGTAGACGACGACGACGCAGTTCGGGTTGGTGACGATGCGGCCCTTCCAGCCGCGCGCCTCCTGCTTCGTCAGCAGCGCGAGATGATCCGCGTTGACCTCCGGGATCAGCAGCGGCACGTCCGCTTCCATCCGGTAGTTGCGCGAGTTGCTGACGATGACGTGGCCGGCCTGCGCGAAGGCGCCTTCGATCTCGCCGGCGACCGACGAGTCGAGGCCGGAGAACACCAGCTTCGGCGCGCTTGCCGGCGGCGTCGCCGCGTGCTCGACCGTCAGCGCCGCGACGTCGTCGGGCAGCGGCGTCGGCAGCCGCCACGCCGCCGCGTCGCGAAAGGCCTTGCCCGCCGAGCGCTCGCTGGCGCCGAGCCAGGTGACCTTGAACCACGGATGCTGCGCGAGCAGCGCGATGAACTGCTGACCGACCATGCCTGTTGCGCCG
Source organism: uncultured Acidobacteriota bacterium (assembly GCA_963794705.1). Classification (GTDB taxonomy): domain Bacteria; phylum Acidobacteriota; class Vicinamibacteria; order Vicinamibacterales; family CAVVIG01; genus CAVQFC01. The sequence goes on along the minus strand of CAWCFI010000010.1, from coordinate 956,507 downwards.
AGTATCCCGACTTCGATCGCCATCGTCTTTGTGTCCTCTCGCAGGCCTCTCGTGTCCTTCGTGCGTGCTGTATTGTCGCGTATAAAACAAAAAAGCCGACGCGGTTGTTAACCGGTCGGCAGCAGGTCGCTCGATTGAAAACTGTATTCAGCGCTCGAGCACACACACTCCGACACGGCCGGCCCGCTTATGACCGAGGCGCTTTCGATTGTCGGAGGTGAAGCACATGAGACAGGCAGTATAGCATGGAGGACGGATGCTTCAAGCTTTCTTCCACGCATGGGAGCGCAGGCTCGCCTCGGTCACCAAGGATCGCGTCGTCCGCCCGTTCGAATGGGGACTCGACTGGATTCCCGGCAACGGCCACGCCGCCGGGGCGCCTCCCGTCGAGGTGATCGACCGCTACGTGTCGCAGGTGATGGCGGACACCGACGCGTTCTTCACGCCGCCGCCGACCACGGACTACACGCTGACGCCCGCGGCTGACGGCGATCTCCTGACGTTCCCCAGCGCGCTCACCACGCCGCACGAGTCGAACAACACCGTGCGCTGCCGCTACTTTCCCACCGCGCCGGCGCGCCGTTCGACCGGCTCGCCGCGAGCGGCGGTGCTGGTGATGCCGCAGTGGAATTCCGACGCGGGCGGCCACGTCGGCTTGTGCAAGCTGCTCGCGTGGAACGGCATGAGCGCGTTGCGCCTGAGCCTGCCGTATCACGATCAGCGGATGCCGCCCGAGCTGCATCGCGCCGACTACATCGTCAGCGCGAACGTGATGCGGACGCTGCAGGTCTGCCGCCAGGCGGTGCTCGACGCGCGGCGCGCGATCGCGTGGCTGAAGGCGCAGGGCTACGAGCGCATCGGCATTCTCGGCACCAGCCTCGGATCGTGCCTCGCGCTGCTGACGACGGCGCACGAGCCGCTGATCGAGGCCGAGGCGCTCAACCACATCTCGCCGTATTTCGCCGACGTCGTCTGGCGCGGGCTCTCGACCGCGCACGTGCGCGAGGGTCTCGACGGCCACGATCGAGCTCGATCTGCTGCGGTCGATCTGGCAGCCGATCAGCCCGCGCGGCTATCTCGAACGCCTGCGCAACCGCAAGACGCTGCTGGTCTACGCGCGATACGACCTGACGTTCCCGGTCGATCTGTCGGAGGACCTGGTGCAGGCGTTCGAGGACCAAGGCATCCCGCACGAAGTCGCGCGTGCTGCGCTGCGGCCACTACAGCACCGGCAAGGCGCCGTTCAAATTCGTCGACGGATACATTCTAACGAAATTTCTGAAGAAGGCCCTCTCGTAGGACGAGACGTACGTCCGTCGTTTCTTCTGATCGTGGCTGAGTCGCCCCTACAGGTATTTCAAGAGCCCGCTGAACGCGGAGAGGAGCACGTCCGCGAGGCTGCGGACCAGCGGCGAGATCTCGCCTTCGTTGACCGCAGTGGCGACGGTGACCGGATTGGTGACGAACAGCCAGATCGTCGCCGCCGCCAGCACGATGCTGACGATGGCGATCAAGGTGAACAGGCTGACGCCGACGCGTTGCAGGCTCATGGCACTTCGAGCACGATCTTTCCGAACTGTCCCGACTCTTCCATCCGGCGATGCGCGTCCGCCGCATCGTGCAAGCGGAAAGGTCGCGATCGATCACCGGCTTCAGCTGCCCGGCAAAGAAAAAACGCGCGGCGCGCAGCAGTTCGCCCTTGGTGCCCATGTACGAGCCCAGGATCGAGAGCTGCCTGGAAAACAGCGCGCTCAGGTTGAGCGCGCCGTTGGCGCCGGTGGTCGCGCCGCAGGTGACCAGCCGCCCGCCGCGGGCCAGCGCGCGGACGCTCCTGGCCCACGTCGCCTCGCCAACATGTTCTATGACGACATCCACGCCCCGCTTGTTCGTCAGCCGCTTGATCTCGTCGGCGATGTCCTGCCGATGGTGGTCGATTGACCTCGGACGCCCCCAGCGCCCGGGCCCGCTCCAGCTTGTCGTCCGACCCGGCGGTCGCGAACACCCGCGCCCCGTGCAGGACGGCGATCTGAATCGCCGCCTGGCCGACCCCGCTGCCGGCCGCCAGCACCAGGACGTCCTCGCCTCGCTGCAGCCCGGCCCGCGTCATCAGCATGTGCCACGCGGTGAGGAACGTCAGCGGAAACGCGGCCGCCTGCACGTAAGTCGATCTCGTCGGGGATCGGGATCAGGTTCTGCACCGGCACCTTGACGTACTCGGCGTAGCCGCCGGCGTGGTTCACGTAGCCGAGCACTTCGTAGCCGCGGGCACTCGTTGTCGCGGCCTGACAGGCAGGCGGGCAGCGGCCGCAGCTGATGCCGGGCTGCAGCATGACGCGGCGTCCGACCGGGACGCTCGGCGGCCGCCGACGAGACGACATCGCCGGCGACGTCGCTGCCGGTGATGTGCGGCATCGGAATGCGGATGCCGGGCAGGCCCGCGACGGCCCCACAGATCGAGATGGTTCAGCGCGCAGGCGCGCACGCGCACCAGCACCTCGCCGGGCGCGAGCTCAGGATCCGGCGCGTCCTCGTAGCGACAGGACCTCCGGCCCGCCGTGCTGATGAAACCGGACGGCTTTCATTGGTCATTTGGTCATTGGTTCATTGGTCATTGAATTGACCAAAACCAAATGACCAGATGAGCAATGTATCAGAAGGCGTCGGCTGGGAGGATCGACCGGCTCGCCGAGTCCGAGCGCGCCGAGATCGCCGCCGATCACGTCGAGATCGCCGACGACCAGCGTGACCATCCGGGCCGGATCGAGGTGGCGCGCCATGACGCGCGACACGTCCTCGGCGGTCACGCGCTCGATCCGCGGCACGAACTGCTCGAAGTAGTCGTCGGGCAGATCGTAGAGCGCGAGCTGCAGCGCGGCGCGGCCGATCTGCTCGCCGGTCTCGAAGCTGCGCGCGTAGCCGCGCGTCAGCGCGGCGATGCCGAGCTCGAGCTCCGCGGCGTCACCGGCCGCGAGCCGCGGATGCCGGCGATCTCGCCGAGCGACTCCTCGATCGCCTTGCGCCGTGCCGCTGGTCTGCACGCTGACCTGCAGCACGAACGGCCCCGAGCGGCCGGCGGAACTCGAACGCGGTGCGCGCGCCGTAGGTCAGCCCCTTGTCCTCGCGCAGGTTCAGGTTGATCCGGCTGACGAACTGGCCGCCGAGGATCGTGTTGGCGACGACGAGCGGATGGTAGTCGGGCGTGTCGCGCGCCACCGACACCTGGCCGATGCGCAGCTCGGACTGCGGCGCCCGCGGCCGCGGCACGATGTTGAGCCGCGCCGACTGCGGCAGCGGCCGCGTCGCCGGCCGGCTCGGCGTCGCCGCGGCCGGTCCAGTCGGCAAACGCCTCGGCCGCCATCTGCACCATCGCGGCGTGATCGCAGTCGCCGACCGCAATCAGCGTCGACACGCCCGGGCCGGATCGCCCGCGCGTGAAACGCGCGCACATCGTCGACGTGCATCGCCGCCAGCGACGCTTCGCTGCCGATCGGCGAGTGGCCGTAGGGATGCGCGCCGTAGAGCAGCTTGCAGGAAGGCGCGATCGGCGACCGCGCCCGGCATGTCGCGCATCTGCGTCAGGCGGTGCAGCCGCAGCTGGCGGACGCGGGAGAAATCCGCCTCGCGGATCGCCGGGCGGACGACGACGTCGGAGAGCAGGTCGAGGGCGCGGCGGGTGAAGCGGCTGAGCACGGTGACGCTGGTCACCGTCGCGTCGGAGCCGATGTCGGTGTCGAACTGCGCGCCGAGCCGCGCCAGCGCCTCGTGAATCTCGATCGCCGATCGATCGCCGCTGCCCTCGTCGAGCATGTCGGCGGTGACGGCGGCGAGGCCGTCCTTGCCGGCCGGATCGGACGAGGCGCCGCGGCGGATCAGCAGCGTGAACGCGACCAGCGGCACCTGCGTGTGGCGCACGGTCCAGACCCGCAGGCCGTTGGGCAGCGTCGACTTCTCGATCGCCGGAAACGGGAAATTGCGCGTCGGTCCAGGGACCGGCAGCCGCTCGCGATCGACCGCCGGCCCTGGCCTGGTCGACAGCGTCACGACACGACCGCCGTCGTCGGAATCGGGCGCGGCCAGCGACGCGCGGCCGTGCGGCACGATGCTGAGCGTGACGCGCCGCGCCGGATCGAGGTAGCGCTTCACCACCGCCTGCAGCGACGCCTTGGTGCAGACCTGGTAGCGCTGCCAGATCCTTCGGGAAGTAGGCCGGGTCCTTGAGGAAGACGTTGTAGGCGTTGAGCTGATCGGACTTGCCGCCGAAGCCGCCGACCGTCTGCAGCCGGAACATGAACTGCGCCTCGGCCTGGACGCGGCCGCGCTCGATCTCCTCGTCGGTCGGGCCGTCGGCGGCGAGCCGCGCGATCTCCTCGAAGATGACGCGCTCGAGCTCGGCCAGCGTGTGGCCGGGCGCGGCGGTCGCGGTGATCTGCGCGTAGCCCATCATCTCGCGCGAGTTCTGCGAGGCGGAGACGTCGGTCGCCAGCCGCTCGTCGAACACCAGCCGGCGGTAGAGACGCGAGGTCTTGCCGTTGGCGAGCAGATCGGTCGCGAGATCGAGATCGGCGTCGCCCTCGGCGAACATCGCCGGCGTGAGCCAGGCCAGGTAGAGCCGCGGCAGCTCGACGCGATCCTCGAAGTAGATCCGCACGTCGCGCGGCAGCGCGGCGTCGACGTGAATCGGATCGACGCGCTCGCCGGGCGCGATCTCGCCGAAGTAGCGATCGACCAGCGCCAGCGCCTGCTCGGGATCGATGTCGCCGGCCAGCGCGATCGAGGCGTTGGCCGGATGATAGTAGCGGCGGAAGAACGCGCGCACTTCGTCGAGCTTCGCCGCCTGCAGATCGGCGATGTCGCCGATCGTCGTCCAGTGATACGGATGATCGGGCGGAAACAGCGCCGCGAGCAGCGCCATCGGCGCCAGGCCGTAGGGCCGGTTCTCGTAGTTCTGCCGGCGCTCGTTCAGCACGACGTCGCGCTGGTTGGTGAACTTGGCCTCGGTCAGCGCCGGCAGCAGGTAGCCCATGCGATCCGATTCCATCCACAGCGCGAGCTCGAGCGCGCCGGTCGGCACCACTTCCCAGTAGTTGGTGCGATCGGCGTTGGTCGAGCCGTTGAGCGTCGCGCCGGCGCCCTGCAGCGGCTGGAAGAAGCCGTGGTCGTGATGCTCGCGAGCCCTCGAACATCAGGTGCTCGAACAGGTGCGCGAAGCCGGTGCTGGCCGGGCTGCTCGTTCTTCGAGCCGACGTGATACCAGATGTTGACCGCGACGATCGGGCAGGCGTGGTCTTCGTGGAGCAGGACGTCCAGCCCGTTGTCCAGCGTGTGCCGGGTGAAGGGAATGTTCACCGGAAGCTGCCGCAGGTGGACATGCTCTTGCCGAAGTAGGGGTTGTCGATGGTCGCCGACGCCTGCAGCCACGGCTTCTGCACCATCGGGCAGAACGCGACCTGACGCCCTCCGGCGCCTTCAGCTTGAGGCCGGTCATGTAGGTGTCGATCGCCTCGCTCAGCGCGCCGAACTTGTCGCGCGCGTCCGCGATGTCGGCGGCCGACGGCGAGCTGCACGGCGGCGGTGTCGATCTTCATCGCCGGCGCGCCGAGCGCGGTCGCGGCGGTGGCGATGTTGCCGGCGTTGGCCTTGACGCCGTCCATCTTGTCGTCGGCGAGCGCCGCCTGAATCTTGAGATACGGATCGATCACCGCGCGGCTCATCTCGCTGCCGGCCTTCGGCGTCTTGTCGGTCACCGGCGCCGGCGCGCACGCGCGTCGCGCGAGCGCGAGCAGCGACGCCGCAGCCAGCTGAGTCCCCAGCCCCTAAGTCCCCAGTCCCTGTCTGCTGCATCACTTCACCACCGTGAGCTGAATGGTCGGCCGGTTGTAAGCTCGCGATCGACACCTGCGCGGCGGTGCGTTCCGCCGCGGCCATGAACGCCTTGCCCGACGGCGACTCCGGCTCGCTGATCATCAGCGGCACGCCGGCGTCGCTGCCTTCGCGGATCGGCTGGTAGATCGGAATGCGGCCGAGGAACGGCATGCCGAAGTCGGCCGCCATCTGCTCGCCGCCGCCGTGGCCGAAGATGTCGGCCTCGTGATGGCAGTTGCCGCAGACGAAGTAGCTCATGTTCTCGATGATGCCGATCGGCGGGATGTTCAGCTTCTTGTACATCGCGACCGCGCGCCGGCGTGTCGGCGAGCGACACCTGCTGCGGCGTCGTCACGAGGATCGCGCCGGCCACCGGCACCGTCTGGCTGAGGCTGAGCGCGACGTCGCCGGTACCCGGCGGCAGATCGATGATCAGGTAGTCGAGGTTGGTCCAGGCGACTTCGCGGAAGAACTGCTGCAGCGCGCCGTGCAGCATCGGCCCGCGCCAGATGATCGGCGCATCGTCTCCGGTGAGGAAGCCCATCGAGATGACCTGCAGCCCGAATTTTTCGGCCGGCACGATCTTCTTGCCGTCGGTGGTGAGCTGGGTCTTCATGCCGAGCATGATCGGCACGTTCGGGCCGTAGATGTCGGCGTCGATGATGCCGACGCGGCCGCCGCACTTGGCGAGCGCGATCGCCAGGTTCACCGCGACGGTGGTCTTGCCGACGCCGCCCTTGCCGGCGCCGACCGCGATGACGTTCTTCACGCCCGGGCACCGACTGCCGCGCGCCGTCGGAGCCGACCGCCTCGCGCACGCGCGCGCTCATCTGCACGTCGACGCTGCTGACGCCGGGCACCTGCATCACCGCGGCGCGCGCCTGATCGCGCAGCTGATCCTTCACCGGACACGCCGGCGTCGTCAGCTCGATGGTGAACGCGACGCGGCCGCCGTCGATCTTCGAGATCCTTGATGAACCCGAGGCTCACGATGTCGCGCTGCAGATCGGGATCGCGGACGACCTTCAACGCCTCGAGCACGGAGCCCTGCTCAACTTGCCATGCCGCCAAGAATATCGTACACTTGCCCCGCATGGCGGACGCCGACGCCTCACCCAACCGCGGCGTCATGATCGTCCTGGCCTACCTCTGGCCGCTCGCGCTGGTGCCGCTGCTCCTCGAAAAACACGATCCCGACGTGCAATGGCACGCCCGGCACGGCCTCGTGCTGATGGTGGCGGAGCTGCTCCTGGTCCTCGTTTACTTCGCCGTCGCCAGCGTCGTCAGCCTGGCGTCGCTCGGGCTCGGCCTGGTGCTCATGCCTCGTGCTGGTGTTCGGCTGGATCGGCATCCTGGTGATGCACGTCGTCGCGATCCTGAAGGGCGTCGGCGGCACGCGCCTGATCGATCCCGCGGCGTCAGCCGCGTACGCGGATGCGCGGGTTAGCCATCAGCCTGATAGAACAGCGCTCTTGCCGCTGTTCGTTGAGCAGCACGTAGAGCGCGTAGACGCCCAGCGCGGTGCCGTACGGCAGCAGCAGCAGGTCCACCGAGCCCAGCATCAGCGCGATCGAGCCGCGACCACGGCGTGTGGCGCCGCAGCGGCACGCCGACGATGACGTGCGCCGCGCCCCAGAGGATGGCGATGAACGCCAGCGTCGTGAACGCCGCCGCGGTGAGGCCGGCCGCGACCTGGCCGCCGCCGCTGCGGCTCGCCGACGTGATCAGCGCGACCGCGCCGACGCCGAGCGCCAGCGTCGACACGCCGACCACCACCGTCAGCAGTCCCCAGACGATGAAGAGGATGCCGAGGAAATCGACGTGGGATTTCACGGCAGGGATTAGGGATTAGGGATTGGGGATTAGGTCGGCGGACGACGGATCGCGACGCGCAGCTCGACGCGGATCGACGACGGCGTCCGGCGACTTCAGGCGGAAGCGGACGCAGGCGCCGTCGGCGACGCGCGGCGGCACCGAGACGCGCAGCGCCTGATGGAACAGCGACTCGCCGGTGCCGCGGCACAGCGCCGCACGGCTCGGTCCAGGTTTCGCCGCGGCCGCCGCAGTTCGGACAGGTGATGCGCACCGGCACTTTCAGCGACACGACATGGCCGGCGAACGCCTCGCGCTGCGACAGCGACACCTCGGCGCGCAGGACGTCGGCGTCCGCGTGCTCGCCGAGAAAGGCGTTGCGCATGCGATCGACGACATTCCCGACCGAGGGGAAGTCGATGGCGATCTCGTCGGCAAAACACTCGTGCGTCATCTGCGACATCAATGTCCCGCTAACGATAGGAGTCGATCACAGGCTTGTCAAGGCGACACGCCGGTGCTACGTTCAATTTTCAGAGAACAAAAATCATGCCCGCGAGCAAGGAATGCCCGCTGTGCGGCGGCACGATGAAGATCAAGGCGACGACAAACAGTCACGCAGGTGCCGGGCAATCCGAGTGCCACCACTCGGACCACAATGGAATGGGTTTGCCCTGACTGCGACTACTTTGAAGAAGCCGACGAGGAAAGCAGCAGATGAAAGACCGGGCGCGCCGCGTTAGCGCGCGCCGATCGTCAGCAGGACTTCTTTGCGGAGCGTATCCTCGAACTCTTCGAACTTGAGCGCGGACTCGCACTCGTCGCACAGCACTTCGAGCACCGCCGGTCGGCTCTCTTCCGACACTTCCACGCGGCCGCCTTCGACATTCACAACGTGCATCTGCAGCGTTTTGACCAGAAAGTTCCGGTCGTTGCCGCAATTCGGACAGGTCAACGTCACTTATGGCTCCTTAGCCCTTCGATTCTATGAAATGGTCGGGGCCGACGCAATGTAAATCGGCCCAAAATCGCCGGATCTTCGCGAAATCGGCCTAAATCTGATAGATTCTGACGCCAAATGTCCACGCGCTTCCGGCTCGTATCAAATTCACACCGAGGTTCGCGGTCCGCACTGGATCGCCTGGGTCAGCCGCGACGGCAGCGGCAAGCCGGACCGTTCGGTCATCCTGGTCGGCGAAACCAAGGAAAAGGCGGAAGCCAACGCCCAGCGCTGGGCGGACCAGTCTCTCATATTAGACCCGGATAGGTCACCCGCGATCCGCTCGACGCGCGCGAACGAGGTGAGCGTGTGCGCCGCGGCGGCTTTCGCCGAGGTGATGTGCCGCACCTCGATGCCGCGCGCCACGAGCGCGTCGGCAATCAGCTGGCGGTGGCACTGCCACCACACCGCCTCGGCGCACATCACCGCCGTCGGCGCCGTCCTTCGCCCACTCCATCAGTTCCTCAGCGCGGCGGTGAAGGCCGGCGTCTGCATGTAGTCGGCGTAGCCGCGAAAGCCGGCGTGGCGCCAGCCGCCGTTCGGCGAATCGGCCGCCGGCTTGCGCAGGCCGCCGAGCGCCGGGAAAGTGGCGGTAGGCTGATACCCGCCGCGGGTAGCGAGACGCGACAGCGCCTCCTGCGCAAAGTGCGGATGCCGCCGCGACTTCGGAATCGTCCGGACGTCGGCGAGCTGCGTGACCCCGTGCGCCTGCAGCAGCGCGATGAAGTCCTCGAGCGGCCGAGTGGAGTGGCCGATGGTGTAGACGATCATGACGCCGGCTGGTCGCGACAGTCGGTCCGATCGGTCGATCCGGTTATCCGTCGGCGCGCCGCGATCGTCGACTGGCAGCGGCGCAGGCCGTGGTCGCGGCACGGCGCGCCGGCTCGACGCGCCGCGGCGATGAACCGCGCGCGCATCGCGGCCGGCAGCACTTCGCCGAGGCTGCCCTTCCCCATCCGGCACTGCGCCGTCCTTCACCGTCGCCGACAGATACAGGCGATCGCGCGCGCGCGTCAGCGCGACGTAGAGCAGCCGCTTGGATTCCTCGCGCTCGCGCGGCGCTGACGTCCTCGTCCGCTTCGGACTGGTAGTCGGCGATCGCCACCGACGCCTCTCCCGCCGCATCGTCGGTCACGCGGATCGGCGCGCGGAAGCCGCCGGTGCCGCGGCCCATGTTGACGACGAAGACGATCGGGAACTCGAGCCCCTTGGCGGCGTGAACCGTCATCAGGCTGACCGCGTCGATCGCGTCGATCGCGGCGTTCGACTCGTCGCCGACCGCGAGCCGCTCGAGGTGATCGGCGATGCGGGCCAGCGTCGCGTAGCCGCGGTTCTGGGCGCGGCGGATCATGCCGCGCAGCTTCTTCAGGTTCTCCCGCGCCTGGCGGCGCCGCGATCCGCGCAGCTCGAAGGCGTACGCCGTCTCGTGCAGCACCGCGTCGAGCAGCTCCGACGGCGCCAGCCGATCGACCCACGACAGCCAGCGCGGCACGGCGCGGCGCAGCCGGTCGAGGACGCGCCGATCCTCGTCGCCGAGCTGCGTCGAGCTCCGGCGGCGGATCGGCGCTGAGGATCGCGTCCGCCGAGCGCGCGTGCCGAGCCGCGCGACCGCGGCATCCGACAGCCGGACGATGCGCGATCGCAGCAGCGTCGCCGCGCGCAGATCCGACAGCGGATCCGCGAGGTAGCGCAGCAGCGCGACGGCGTCCTGGATCTCGTCGGCGTCGAAGAAGCCGAGCCCCTTGTAGACGTAGGTCGAGACGCCGCGGCGATCGAGCGCCGCCTCGAAGTCGCGATGGCTGTCGCGCGAGCGGAACAGGATCGCGATGTCGGCCGGCCGCGCCTCGCGCGCGAGCGCCGGTGGCGCGATCGCGGACGGTCGCGCCCGACAGCAGCCGGACGATTTCGTCGGCCACCGCGTCGGCGGCGGCCTGCACGGTGTCGCCGGCGATGAAGCGAACGGGATCGTCACCTCCGGCCGGTCGAGCGTCCAGAGCCGTCCGAGCCGCGTCTGCCGTCTGAAGTCCGGCGTCAGCCGGACCGGAAACCGATCCGTCTCGCCGTAGCGGAACGCGTCGCGCCTCGCCGCGGCGTCGGTCGTGTCGCCGTCGACGATCGCGGCGAACACGTCGTTGACGAACGCCAGGATCCCCGGCGCCGATCGAAAGCTGACCGTGATCGCCTGCCGCGGCGAGCCGTCCGGCCGCAGCGCGTCGATGAACCCGCGCGGCCTCGTCCACCATCGCGACGTCGGCGTCGCGGAACCCGTAGATCGACTGCTTGCGGTCGCCGACGATGAAGATCGACGGCGGGATCGCATCGGCGGCGGCGCCGAAGCCCTCGCCCCAGCTCTTGACCAGCTGCCGCACCAGCTCCCACTGCGCGCGGCTGGTGTCCTGGAACTCGTCGACGAGGACGTGGCGATGGCGCGCCTCGAGGCGGAGGCGGCTCTCGCGCGAACTCGTCCATGTCCTTGAGCAGCTGGACCGCGCGCTCGAGCACGCCGGAGAAGTCGAGCAGCGCGTGCGACTCGAGCGTGTGCTGGTACTGCTGCATCGCGATCGCGAAGATCCGCCAGACGCCGCGCGACATCACGGCGTTGAGATCGCGCCGGAACGCGCGGATCGCCTCGTGCGATCGCCGGCGCGATCTGCGACGCCGCGGCGCGGTGGCGCTTCCAGGCGTCGGGCGAGTCGCAATCGTCGGCGTTGAAGCCGGTGCCGGCGAACTTCTCGCCGCGCGGCTTGCCTTCCTGGGTCAGGAAGTAGCCGCGCAGGCGATCGACGAGATTGCGGAATGCGGCCTGTTCTTCGCGGCACATGCGGATCGCGGCTGGGATGGCGGACTCGACTGCAGCTGCCGCGGATGATCGGTCGCGCCAGCATCGCGAACTGCGGATGATCGCGCGGGCCGTCGTCGAGGAACGCGTCGAGGCCGCCGCGGACGCCGGCGAAGATGCTCGCGGAGCCGCGCCGGCCGAGCGCGTCGCACGCGATCGCCGCGGTCAGATCGCGCGGCCCGTTCTGCAGGAACCGCCGCAGCGCGTGCGGCGCGACGAGCCGGCGATCGAGCAGCGCCGCGATGCCGGTGCGCAGCCGCCGCTCGCCCAGCTGCGCGAACACCAGCGCCACATCGTCGTCGTCTCGGCGCGATGCCGCGGCAGATGCGCAGCGCCTGATCGAGCGACTCGCCGACCAGCCGCGGCACCTCGGTGTCGTCGGCGAGATCGAACCCGGGATCGACGTCGGCCTCGAGCGGGAACTCGCGCAGCAGCTGCAGGCAGAAGGCGTCGATGGTCGAGACCGCGATGTCGCCGAGCCGGTCCTTCAGATCGCGCCAGCGCGCGGCGTCGAACTCCGAGAGCCGGCTCGCTTCCTTCAGCCGATCGACGATGCGCTGCCGCATCTCGGCGGCGGCCTTGCGGGTGAAGGTGATCGCGAGGATGTTGTCGGGCTCGATGCCGGCGCGCAGCAGGTTGACGTAGCGCTCGACCAGCACGCGCGTCTTGCCGGTGCCGGCGGACGCCTCGAGGACGACGTTCTGCGCCGGATCGACGGCGAATCGGCGCGCCGGTTCGTCAGGAAGGTCCGGCCTTCGAGAGCCGGGCGGCTGAGCTGCGTCGAGCGACGGATCGCGACCGGGACCGGAGCTCGGACTGCGGACTGACGGCTGACGACTGACGACGACCGCGTCGTCGTCGAACGGCAGACGCGGTTCAGACATCGCCGACGTAGTCCTTCCGGCACACCGACGCGAAGCTGCACGTCTCGCAGCGCCACACATCGTCGGGCGTCGGCGGGAACTCGCCGCGCTCGATCGCGTCCACGGTGTCGGCGAGCCGCTGCTGCGCTTCGGCGCAGCACCTTGGCGCGATCGGCGGCGGTCGCGAACAGCGGCACGACCCGCTTCGGGCCCTTGAACGCCAGATAGGCCGCCTCGCCCAGCTGCCAGTCTCTGCCCTTGTGCCCGGCGAGCCGCTGCTCGGCGCAGAGGCTGTAGATCGGCAGCTGCAGCGCGCGGCCGCGCTGCGGCGGCCATCCGAGCTTGTAGTCGATCAGCCGGAACGTGCCGTCCTCGAGCAGATCGAGGCGATCGGCCTTGCCGCGCAGCGCGATCGTCCGCGGACCGTCGGCGGTCGCGAACGTGAAGTCGCCGTCAGCCGGTGCTCGAGCAGACGCTCGACGACGGCGATCGGCCGCTCGGCCTCCATGCGCAGCACCGCCTCGCCGAGACCGGCGGCGGCCGGCGATCCGAGCAGCCGCGTGCGCTCGAGCCCCGCCTCGGCGTCCGGCAGCCGCTCGAGCGCGCGTCGACCACGGCGGTGAACATCGCGCGCGCGGCGTCGAGGTTCGCCGGCGTCACCGCGCGATGTCCCGCCTTCTGCCACGCGTCGAAGAACCGCTCGAAGACGTCGTGGACGAACTGCCCCTGCCGCCGCGGATCCATCACCTCCTCGTCCTCGGGCTCCTCCTCGAGCTTGCAGCACGTGCTGCGCGAAGAACTTGAACGGGCAGTCGAGATAGGTCTCGATCGCGCTCACCGACCAGGCGCGCGGCGGCACGTCGCGCACGCGTGCCGTGGAAGTCGGCGGCGTCCGCCGGCGAGCGCGCCGTCCGCATCTCGGCCCAGCTCGCGGGCGTCGCCCTGGAACGGCGTCGAACGCGACCGGATCGAGCGACAGCGCCTCGTCCGCGAACACCCGCGCGTCCTCGAACGGCTCGCGCGCCACCGTCGACAGCCGGGCGCGCGGAATCTCGTCGAGCTGCATCGAGCGCGAGACGATCGCGTCCTCGTCGAGCGTGAAGGTGGAGACCAGCGTGCGGCGCGACGCCGACGTCAGCAGGTCGAGGAACCGCGCGTCGCCGGCGGCGCGGCGATCCTTTTCCGACGGCCAGCCGAGCGACTTGAGCAGCGCCGGCGGATAGAAGATGTTGCGCCGCGGCCGCTCCGGCCAGTCCTGATCGACCACGCCGACGATCGCGACGTCGTCGAAGTCGCCGTAGCGGGCCGCCTGATCGTCGAGCAGGTGCACGCCGCGGCCGTCGTCGGCATCCGGCACGAACGTCTGCTCCTCGATCCAGCGCCGCACGGCGATGCCGAGCTCGTCGATCGTCCAGGCCGGATCGTCGTGCGCGGCGTGGACCGCGGCCAGCGACGGCAGCATCTCGACGATCGCCGCGCGCGCGCGGCGCTCGCGCGAGGCGAACGGATCGTCGTCGGCGATCGGACGCGCGTAGGCGGACCAGAACGCCAGCAGGCAGGCGATCTGCTCGGAGGCCGGATGCGCCTCGGTGAGCGGCGCGAGCGCGCGCGCGACGGCCAGCGCCGCGTCCATCGCCGGCCGCGACGCGCCGGCGCCCCAGTCCGCCGCCAGCGCCTCGAGCCGCTCGAGCTCGCCGAGATAGCGCGCCGCGCTCAAGCGCGCGGTCGAGCGCGCTCGACTGCGACTCGCCGCCGTCACGCTCGCTCTCGACCGTCGTGCGCGGAAGACGAAGTGCGGCGAGCGCAGCAGCGCGATCAGCGTGCGCGCGCGAGAACCGCGACGCGACGGCGTCGAGGATCAGATCGAGCGCGGCCGACGTCGGCTCGGCGGCCAGCGGCAGCGCGTCGGACATCTGATACGGAATGCCGGCGCCGCGGAAGATCTCCGCGGCCGCGTAGAGATACGGCAGCGGCTGCTTGTAGACGATCGCGGTCCGATCGAGCGGGACCGCGTCGCCGCGCCGGCGATCCGCCTTCAGCTGCCGCGCGATCGCGACGAGCTCTTCCTCGCGATCGCGCAGCGTCCACCACGGCTCGTCGGGCGACGCGCCGGGCGGCGTGATCGAGCACCGGCTTGCGCACGGCCTGAGCGGCCTGCGCTGACTATCTCGGCGGACCTCCTCGAGGCCCGGCCACCAGTTGTGCAGCCGCTCGTGGAATCCCGACGCGAGCACGCGCTCGGTGGAGACGATGTCGAGCGCTTCGAGGCCGGGGATGCGCGTCAGCAGATCGAAATCGGCCTGGTAGAGCCCTTCGGCGTCGGCAATCCAGTCGGGGACCGTGACGATGACGTGGCGGACCGGATCGGCGGCAGGCTCGGCGATCAGCCGCTCGCGCAGCGTGTGCTCGTCGCAGCCGCCCGACTCGCGCACCCGGCGCTCGTAGTCGCGGAACGCGCCGGCCAGAAACCGCGTCTGCGTCCGCATCCGCTGCGTCGCCCGGTCGACTTCGTCGGAGCCCAGCGCCTCGTCGATCAGCTCCTCGAACCGCTTCACCTGCTGCGACTGACGCCGCAGCTGATCGTAGAAGCGCAGCATCTCGGCGATGAGCCCGGGGCGGAGCTGAAACGACAGGCCGCTGACGCCGGCGGCGCGGCGCGCGCGCGGCGGCCTGCGCCATGACGTCGCGCTCGAGCGGGCTCAGCCGGCGCGGCGGATGCGGCAGCCGCGCGTGCAGGCGGTCGTAGAGCTCGTCGCGCGTGACCACGTCGCGCGTCGACGCGTCCGCATCAGCAGGCGCGCGGCGCCGCGCGTCGGCACGACGACCAGGCAGGGTGCGGGGTGCGCGGTGCGAGCCGTGCGCGGGTTCGCGAGCGCAGCGATCGCGCGGCGAAACGTCTGGAGGTCGGGGACGCGAACGAGCCGCGTCCGGCGCGGTGTGATCACCTGAGTTGCGGCGGCCTCAGCAGCGCTTGGATGTCCGCGCGGGCGCGCGCGCCCAGCATCAGCGCGCCGGCGGCGGCCGACGAGGCGTCCCAGGCGCGCGTCATGTCGCTCGGCCAGCGTCGCCTCGCGGCGGATCTGCGCGGCGTTGCCGGCGAGCTGGACGGCGCTGATCAGCAGCGCGTGGGCGGCGGCGAGCTCGTCGGGCGGCGCGATCGCCGAGGCGCAGCGTCAGGATCCGCGACGACGCTGCGCTGGAGCGCGTCGAGCGCGCCGGGCGCCGAGCCCGACAGCGCCTTGACCGCTTCGAGCGACGGCTTGAGCTGCGCGAACAGATCCATCGGCGTGCCGATCGCGACGCGATACTGCGTCAGCGCCGGCGCCCGCAGCGCGTAGCGATCGCGCGCCAGCTGCAGCTGGCGGGCGGCGTCGAGCTTGGCCTGGACCGCGTCGATCAGCGCGCTGACGGCGTCCGGCCGCTTGCCGCCGAGCGCCGCGTCGCGCTGTTGAATCAGCCGCGGACGACCCGCTCGATGCCGCGGACGTCGGCCTGCTTGGCGCGCCGGTTGGCCAGCGCCATCATGCGCGCGGTCAGCGACTGGTAGGAGCGATCCAGCTGCAGCTCTCTGCGCGATCTCGGCTGCGCGTCCGCGCGCGTCGCCGCCGCCCACTCGGCCGGCAGCGCGGCCTTGTCGCGATCGATCGCCGCCGACCGCGGTCGCCAGCAGCGACGTGCGCTCGGCGCTCATGTCCACCGCGCGCGCCGCCGTCAGCACCTGCTCGATGGCCTCGCGCGGCGTCGCCGGCGGCGGCAGCAGCGGCTCGACGATCGCCGGCGGATCGGTGAACGCGGACAGGCTCAGCGCGAAGCGGCCCGGGGTGCGCGACGCCTGCAGGTCGGCGATCGCCTCGTCGAGCATGCCGAGCAGCTGCCGCACTTCGGCCGCGCGATAGTTGAAGTGGCTCTGCGGCCAGTCGGCCAGCGTCTGGCGCGCCCGCTGGACGATCGCCAGGCGCTGCGACGGCTCGGCGGTCAGCGCGACCTCGTTGAGCGTCGACGCGACGTCGTTCGAGAGCGCGGCGTAGTCGGTCTCGGCCTGCGTTTCGATGTAGTGCGACGCGCGCGCGGTCGCCGCGTAGCGGCTGGTGCGATCCCAGTCGACGCGCGCGATCGGCAGGTTGACCAGGTGCAGCGGCGGGTTCGGCGTGGTCGCGGTCGGCATCGAGAAGATGACGCGATCGCTGACGCGCGCCGGCTCGCCGTAGCTGACGAGCGAGGTGCCGTCGGTCAGAAACACGCGCAGCAGCGTCGCCTCGTCGGCGCCGCAGCTGCCGCCGCGCGAAGCGGGATCACCACGGCAGCCGCGAGCACAACGGCTGCCAACGTGCGACTGCACATGAAGTTTCAAGCGTAGTGTGCAGGCCCGGACAGGTCAAGCTGTGGAAAAGCTGTGGATGGATGGTGAATTTCCTGTGGATGGATCGACAGGAAAATATTTTTTCGCACGATGTCCGAGAACCGGCGCTGTGTGTGCGCTTTCGTGACCCGCTTCGCTTGATCGCCGCGCACAGGAGCGTAGAATTCAATTCTCCGTGACCGCCGCCGTTCATCGCTTCGAAGAATCCATCGCCGGCCGCCCCTACCTCATCGAGGTCGCCAACGTCTCCAAGGATCGCTGGCGCGCCTACATCGTCCGGATTCCCGGCGTGCCGACCGCGCTGATGCCGTTTTACGGCGCGACGCCGGCGGAGGCGGCGCACCAGCTCTGCGAATGGCTGACGCGCGCGCACGCGCGCGCCGCCAACCCGTCCGCCACGGTGTAGGATCTGAGGCATGATCGCCTCAGCCGTTCGCGTCGCCGTCGCCCTCGTCGCTCGCCCTCGTTCGCGCAGTTCCAGCAGCGTCCGCCCGATTTCGAGCGCCAGCTCCAGCAGCAGGCCGAGACCGACAAGACCTGGCGCGCGGCCAGCGACGGCTTCATGCAGATGGACAAGATCACCTACCGCAGCAAGGCGGGTGACATGGACATCCCGGCGTTCGTCTTCCAGCCGCTGAAGCTGCGCGGCGCCAAGGGCCATCCGGCGATCGTCTGGGTCCACGAGAACATCCGCGGCCATCTCTACGAGCACTACATCCCCTACATCCGCGAAGCGACCGCCAAGGGCTACATCGTCATCGCGCCGGAGTATCGCGGCAGCATCGGCTACGGCCAGGCGTTCTACGACGCGATCGACTACGGCGGCCTCGAAGTCGACGATGTGGTGACGGCGGTGGACGTGCTGAAGAGCGAAGTACCCGCAGGTCGATCCGGCGCGCATCGGCATCATGGGCTGGAGCCACGGCGGGATGATCACGCTGCTGTCGATCTTCCGGAACCCGACGCTGTTCAAGTCGGCGGTCGCGATGGTGCCGGTGACGAACCTGTTCCAGCGCCTCGCCTACAAGGGCGTCGAGCGCCAGCACCAGGCGATCGATCCGGCGAACCGCTACGGCGGCCTGCCGTTCGAGAAGCACGACATCTACAAGGACCGCTCGCCGGTCTACAGCGTCGACAAGCTGCAGATTCCGCTCTACGTCGGCGTGACGAAGAACGACGAAGACGTCAACATCGAAGAGGACATGCAGCTGGTCGACGCGCTGCGCGCGCGCAAGCCGGGGCTGGCCGAGACGATGGTCTACGACAACCCGCCGGGCGGCCACACCTTCGACCGCCGCGTCGATCCGAAGACGTGGCAGCCCGAGAACACGCGCGAGCAGCGCGATTCGTGGAACCGCGTCTGGACCTTCCTCGACTGGAACCTGGATCCTTTCCATGCCGACATGCATCTCGTCGACGAAATAGCGTCCTGCTCGGCTTCGCGCTGGTCTCGCTGCTCGCGCCTGGCGCCGGCGCGGGCGCAGGAGGTGCCGCGCGTGCGGCTGGTCGCGACCGGCGGCACGATCTCCAACAGCACCGGCGGCCGGCTGACCGCCGAGGAGCTGGTGCAGTCGATGCCCGGGCATCGAGCGCTACGCCAAGCCGGAGTTCGAGCAGTTCTCGAACCTCGCCAGCAGCGAGCTGACGCTCGATCAGTGGCTCGCGCTCGCCAAGCGGCTCAACGAGATCTTCCGCACCGAGCCCGGCATCGCCGGCCTGGTCGTCACCAGCGGCACCGACACGCTCGAGGAGCTCGCCTACTTCCTCGATCTCACCGTCCGCAGCGACAAGCCGGTGGTGGTCGTCGGATCGATGCGCAACCCGAGCACGCTCGGCTACGAAGGGCGCGGCGAACCTGCTCGAGGGATTCCGCGTCGCCGCGTCGCCGGACGCGCGCGGCAAGGGCGCGCTGGTCGTGCTCAACGACGAGATCAACGCGGCGCGCGAGGTCACCAAGACCGACGCGCTGCGGCTGAACACGTTTCAGACGCGCGGCTACGGCATCCTCGGCGTCGTCGATGCCGATCGCGTCGCGTTCTATCGCACGCTCGCTGAAGCGGCACGCCGCGAAGAGCGAGTTCGACATCGCGTCGGTCGACGAAGCTGCCGCGCGTCGACGTGATCCTGGTCTACCAGGGCGCGGACGGCGACCTGATCAAGGCCGCCGCCGACGCGGGCGCGAAGGGGATCGTCATCGCCGGCGCCGGGCGCCGGGGCGACCAGCGGCACGCAGCCGGCCGGCATCGACTACGCGACGAAGAAGGGCGTCTTCGTGGTGACCACGACGCGCGCCGGCGCGGGACGGATCGCCGGGGGCCGCGGCGGCCGCGGGCGCGGCGGCGCGCCGGGCCGCCGCCGGAGGAAGTCCGCCGCCGCATCGCCGGCGAGGATCTGGCGCCGGTCAAGGCGCGCGTCCTGCTTGATGCTCGCGCTGACGCCGCACCAGCGATCCCGCCGAGATCCAGCGGATGTTCACCGAATACTGAGGCGACCGAAGAAAAACCGGTTTCTGATCGTACTCAAAGCATCGCCAGCGTCACGCGGATCGCAGCGGCGTCGGCGACGCGGTTGACCGCCAGCGTCAGCGCGATCACGACGGCCGACTTCAACAGGATCCAGGCGATCGACTGCGGGTAGGCGCGCCGCAGCGCGACGACGGCGTAGGGGACGATCAGGGCGATGGCGATGCCTGCGGCGGCTTCGTCCGCCATTCCCAGCCGGCGAGTCGCGCCTGCCGCCGCCGTCACCAGATAGATGAACGCGAAATAGTGCAACGCGAACACGAGATGCGCGCCGAACGGCACCCGTCGGCGAAATAGCTGCAGCAGAACCGCGACCGCAATCACGCCCGAGCCGAGAGCGAGCGTGTACACCGACGGCAAACGCAGATCGAACCGCTGGCTGAACACCGCCGGATCGAGGCCGCGCGCGCTGATGTGGCCGGCGACCAGGCGCCGCAGCTCGCCGGTCTGATCGTCGGCGATGAGCGAGGGCAGCGTGAAGCCGGCGAGCGGCGCCGCGAGGAAGAAGATCGCGGCGCAGACGAAATAGGCCTTGATCGGGCTGAGATACGGCTGGCGGCGGCCGGCGAGAAACTCCACCGTCAGCAGGCCTGGATTCATGCAGTCCCCGCAGGGTGCGGATGGTCTTCAACCTGGAACCGAGCGAACCGACCTCGTCGGTGAGCTCGCTGACGAAATGCCGGGACGAGAGGTCCCGCGGATCGATGGCGCGCTGGCCGCACGATGCACAGTACCGACCGGTCAGCACCGCGGCACAGTTCGGGCATTGCGGCACGCGTCAATCTAACACTTCCATTTCTGTGCGCGAGCGACCTGAATTGTAAGTGGCTCGCCCGGCCGCGTCCGGTTCACCGACGCTGGCGCGATGGCCGCCTCTTTGCCCTCCATCGGCCGGATGGCCGCATCGCTGTTGCTCGAACCGCTGAAGGCGCTGCTGGTTGCCGCGGCGATCTTCGTCCCGTTCGAGCGGCTCGCCGGCCTGCACGCCGCCCAGCCCGCGTTCCGCCGCGGATGGGCCATGGACGCGCTCACCGGCCTGATGAACGGCGTGCTCCTGTACGTGGTGCTGATGGCCGCGCTCGGCGGCGTCAACGCCGGCGCCGCCTGGTGCGCGCCGCAGCTGCGGCAGTGGATCGCCACGAGAGGGTTGATCGCGCAAGGCGCGCTGGCGCTGGTGATCGGCGATCTGGGCGTCTACGGCATCCACCGCCTCCAGCACACCGTGCCCTGGCTCTGGCGCTTTCATGCGGTGCATCACTCGGCCGAGGAGATGGACTGGCTGGTCGCGTTCCGTTTTCACCCGCTCGATCTGTTTCTGCTGCGGCTGGCGTCGCTCGGGCCGCTGGTCGGGCTCAACCTCTCGCCGGCCGCCATCGCAATCTTCATGGGCGTGTCGGGATGGCAGGCGTGGCTGGTACACGCCAACGTGCGCCTGCCGTACGGTCCGTTGCGATGGCTGGTCGTCTCCCCCGAGTTCCATCACTGGCACCACAGCGCCGAGCGCGAGGCGCACGATCGGAACTACGCGAGCCTGGTCGCATCGTGGGACGTGCTGTTCGGGACGGTCTTTCTTCCCAGTGGACGGCAGCCGCTGCACTACGGGATCGAAGAGCAGGTGCCCGCGGGATGGATCGGACGATTCATGCATCCGTTCAGGCGCCGCGAGCACCAGGCGCGAGGCCCGATCGCGGAGTCGGCCTGATGTAGTGCAGGCCTTCAGGCCTGCGTGATGTAGTGCAGGCCTTCAGACCTGCGCGACACGGCGGACCTGAAGGTCCGCACTACACCGATTCGGAAAACAACACCGATTCGGAAAACTGAACACCCGGATTCAGCGCTATGATGCCCCGCATCTGGCGTCCCTACTGCAAACCCTTCTCGGTCTCAACCGCGCCGGCCGCATCCTGTGGACCACGATCTTCGTACTGGCGGTTCCAGCGCTGACGGCCTGGTTCGTCCTGGTGCCGCGGCTGCGATTCCACGATGAGGACGAGCGGCTGTTCCGCGCCGCCCGTCACGGTGACCGCGCCGGCGTCGAACGAGCCCTCGCCGCCGGCGGCCGGGTGAACGCGGTCGCGCCAGTCGATCGAAAGACCGCCTTGTTCCGAGCGGCGGTGTTCGGCCACGCAGATGTGGTTCGCCTGCTCCTCGCCAGCGGCGCGGATCCGGACACGCGCGGGTCCGATGGACGATCGGCGCTCGAGGTCGCGCAGGCGGCGCGCGCCGACACCAAGGATCCAGCCGACGCCGCGGCGCTCGACACGGTCGTGACTGCTCTGCGGAACGCGGAGCGTCACCCGTGAAGTCTGCATCGCGACTGTTGATCGCCGGCGCGACGGCGCTGCTGTCGTGCTGCAGCGCCGCTCAAAACGGGCAGCGCGGCGGCGCCCTCGAGCAGCAGCTTGAAGCGGCGACCGTCGCGGCGGACGCGGTCAAGGTCAAGCAGCTCCTCGCGGCCGGCGCCGATCCCAACAAGATGGTCCCGCACGAAGGTCACCTGCAATCCCCGTGGAAGCTGGCGCTCCACCAGGTCCGGCCCCAGCGTCCCGAGCTCATCGAGATCGTGCGGGCCATGCTGCAGGGGCATGCGAATCCTGAGGTGGCGTGGGGTGAAGCGCCGTCGCGCAGGGGAGGAGCCGGGTACTACACCACGCAGCCGGAGCAGCCGGTGCTCGAGGCCTTGTCGACCGAGACGCCTGACGTGGTACGCGCGCTGATGGCGGCCGGGCTCGACCCTCGACACGGACAGATCGCGCTGGTGCTGGCGGTCGAGAACAGGCAGGCCGAGATCGTGCGCATCCTGGTCGAGGCCGGCGTCGACGTGAACTGTCACCCGAGCGCGAACACGCCGCTGGTGGCCGCGATCGAGGCAAGGGACGTCGCGCTGATGACCTATCTCGAGGAACACGGCGCGAGGGAAAAGCCTTAGCGAGCGCGCACCTCTCCGGACAAGGCCGGAGCGGTTGTCATTCCTGACTTCGTTGCGGATCGGCGCCCTCGTTGCCGCCGCCCGCCATCTCGATCCAGTCCAGTTCCTCTTCCATCTGATGGAAGGCATCGTCGCCGATCTCGTCGCTGGCGCGCATCGCGAGCACCGCCTGGCGCGCCGCCTGAAGGGCGCGGCGGTGGATGTCGCCGTGGGCGAATCGTCGGGCCTCGCCCTCCTCCGGATCGGCATCCGCCGATCCCAGATGGGCGATGAATTCCTGCCGGACCGCGTCGGCCACGGGCGACTGGTCGTCGTCAAACCTCGCGAGGCCGGCGCGCAGGGCGCGCTCGCGCGCGGCGGCGACTTCGTCGCCCGACCGGATCGTCGTCGCGCAAATCGAGCGCGCGCAGCAGAGGTTTGAGCGTCAGTCCCTGGATCGTCAGCGTGCCGAGCACGACGGAGAACGCGGTCAGCACGATCAGGTCGCGAAAGGGAAATCGCCTCGGGCAGCGCCAGCGCGGCCGCCAGCGTGACGATGCCGCGCATGCCGGCCCACGAGATGACCAGGCCGCTGCCGACCGTGGGCCGCAGCATCGGCCGCGGCGGATTGAAGCCGTGCCGGCGATCGCGCCATCTGATCACCGCGTTGAACGACATGTGCCAGGCGATCCGCACGACGATGACCGTCACCAGGACGGCGCGCGGCGACGGCAAAGTAGCGCCCGCGCGCCGCCGGCTCGAGGCTGTCGAGAATCGGACGGATCTGCAGGCCGATGAAGATGAAGGCCAGCACGTTCAGGACGAAGACGACCGTCTCCCACACGGCGTATGACGGTATGCGGATTCGCGCCGGACGTGCGCTCGGGCGCGGTCCGCGCCACGGTCATGGCGTAAGCACACCATGGTCAGCACGCCCGACAGACCGATCCGATCGGCCAGGATCCAGACGCCGAACGTGGTGACGAACTGCAGGATGATCGGCGGTCGGGCACGTCCTCGCACCCGCGTCGGTCAACCGCAGCGACAGCCACGCCGAGCGCCGGACCCGACGACCACGCTGCCGGCCACGGCGAGCAGGAAGGTTGGCGCAACCGCTCCGATCGAAAAGCTGTTGGCGGCCACGGCGCCGACCGCGAGGCGATAGATCAGCAGCGCGCTGGCATCGTTCAGCAGGCTCTCGCCTTCGAGGATGGTCAGGATGCGTTGCGGCGGCCGCAGCTGACGCAGCACCGCGGTGGCGGCCGCGGCGTCGGGAGGCGCGACGACGGCGCCGAGCGCAATCGCCGGCGCCCATGGCATGGCCGGGCATCAAGCGCGCGGGCCACCACCGCGACGGCGACGGTGGTGAGGCCGACGGCAAACACGACGAGACCCGTGACCGGCGCCCAGTTGTCGCGGAGATCTCGCGGCGAGGCGTCGTAGGCCGCGTCGAGCAGCACCGGCGCGACGAACAGCGCCAGCGCGAGCTCCGGCGAGCACGGTGAACGTCGGCGCGCCGGGAATAAACGCGAGGATGGCGCCGCCGAGCGCCAGGAACACCGGATAGGGCGCGCCGACGCGGCGCGCCAGCGCCGCCAGCATGACGGCGGCCAGAACCAGGCCGACCAGTACTTGGAGTTCCGTCATGATGCAAAGATTGCGGCGATCTTAGTCGAAGAACGCGAGCCTCGTCTGCCGGTTGAATCGTGGTAAGACTGCGATCGTCGGATCAGAGGACGCTGATGAGACTGAAACGGATCGCGTGACGTGGGAATCATCCTCACGCCGATCATCGCGAAGGAGACGATTGCCCTCGGCGCGCTTGGAGGGAAGACCCTCGCGGTCGACGGTAACGCCGAGCTGTACCAATTCCTCGCCTTGATTCGTCTTCCCGACGGGACGCCGCTGCAGGACTCGAACGGGCGCATCACCTCGCACCTCTCTGGACTGTTCTTCCGGACGACCCGGCTGATGTCCGAACATGGGCTCCGGCTGGTGTTCGTGTTCGACGGCACGCCGCCGCCGCGCAAGGCACGCGAGATCGCGAAGCGGCGCGCCACTCGAGCGCGCTATGAAGAGGAACGCGCCGCGGCGCTGGCGAGCGGCGACCTCGGCCAGGCGTACTCGAAGGCCACGATGACCTCGCGCCTGACCAGAGAGATGATCGCGGAAGCCCGCGAGCTGCTGCGGCTGATGGGCGTGCCGACGCTGCAGGCGCCGGCCGAAGGAGAGGCGCAGGCGGCGCACATGGCCGCGACCTCACCCGAAGTGTGGGCCGCAGCGAGCAAGGACTACGACTCGCTGCTGTTCGGTGCGCCGAGGCTGATCCGCTTCCTGACGATTTCAGGCCGTGAATTCCTGCCGAGCCGCGGCACGTTCCGGCCAATCGTGCCCGAGACGATCGTGCTCGAGTCGCTGCTGGATGGCTGGAACATCAGCCGCGAGGGTCTGGTGGATCTGGCGATCCTCGTGGGCACCGATTTCAACGAGGGGATTTCCGGCATCGGTCCGAAGAAAGCGCTGAAGCTGGTGCAGCAATTCGGGCGGATCGAGCGCATGCCCGAGGCGATTCGGCAGGCGGCCGGCGATCCTGACACACTCGACGAGGTGCGCCGGATCTTTCTCAATCCGAGCGTGTCCGATACGTTCGACGTGCAGCAGGCGGAGCCGGACCTCGACGGCATCGTCGCCTTCCTGTGCGAGGAGCGCGGCTTTTCGCGGGAGCGTGTCGGCGCGGCGCTCGAACGCACATTCCGCGAGCGAAGCTTCTGGTGAGTTCGCTATCCTAACGAGGACACTCGGCAAGTAGCACATGGAGAGCTCATGACAGTCACGAGAAAGCGAGCCTCCGCCACATTGAAGGCGGCGGGAATGGCGACGGTCGCGCTCCTCGCCTGGGCGCCCGCTCAGCAGCCGCTCCATGGCCAGGGTGCGCCGCGGGTCGTCGCCGTCGGCGACATTCACGGCGCCATCGCCGAATTCAAGAGCATTCTGAAGACCACCGGGCTTGCCGATGACGGCGGCCGCTGGACCGGTGGCACAGCCGTCCTGATGCAGACCGGTGACTACATGGACCGCGGTACCGGCACCCGAGCCGTGCTCGACCTGCTGATGGCGCTCGAGCGGGAAGCGAAGGACGCTGGCGGACGGGTCGTGGAGATGCTCGGCAATCACGAGGCGATGAACCTCGTCGGCGAGACGCGAGACGTGACGCCAGAGATCCTCGCCACCTTCGCGGATGCGCAGTCCGAATCGAGACGCCAGGCAGCGTGGGAGCAGTACGCGAAGCTTGCAGCCGCGAAGGCGGCGAAGGGCGAAGCGGTCCCTGCGGTGTATCAGCAAACTCGTGACGCGTGGCTCGGGATCCACCCGCCGGGTTACGTCGAATACCGCGAGGCGGTCGGCCCGCGCGGGCGGTACGGCGCCTGGCTTCGCGGCAAGCCGATCGTCACCGAGTACGGCGGCTCGATCTTCATGCACGCCGGCATCGCGCCGAACCTGGCCCCGGCCAAGCTCGACGATCTGAACGACCGTGTGCGCGACGAGGTGAGGCGGATGGATGGCTTCGTCCAGCGGCTGATCGAGGCCAAGCTCGCGCTTCCGTTCTTCACCTTGCAGGAGATCCTGCAGGTCGCCTCGAACGAGATCGGGGTCGCGAACGCCATGATGGCCGCGGCCAAAGAGAGCGGCCAGGCGCTGGATCGATCGAAGCTCGACATCCCCCTCCTGACGGAGGCGGAGGAGATCCTGAAGATCGCGGAGTGGACCGTCGTGAATCCGGAAGGAGCGTTGTGGTACCGCGGGTTCGCCACGCTCCCGGACGACCCGGCCGGCGCGCCCTTCGCGACGCTGCTCGAGCGCTATGGGGCGAAGCGGTTCGTGACCGGGCACACGCCGCAACCGGGCGGCAGGATCACGGTCCGCTATGGCGGGCGCGTGATTCTGATCGACACCGGAATGCTGGCGGCTGTGTTCAAAGGACGCGCATCAGCGCTCGAGATCGACGGTGACAAGCTGACGATGGTCTACGCGGGTGAACCAGCGCCGATAGCGCAGCGATCACCTGCTGGCGGAAGCCGGGCTGAAGCCCTACGCCGATAGTTCGCGCCTCAGAAAATCGACACGGTACTCATCGCGAAGGCGCCGCGGCCCCAGGTCGAGGCGTAGATCGCGCCGTGCGCGGTATCGACCTTCAGCTTGGTGACGATCGCGCCCTGCGGCAGGCCGTTGTTGAACGCCTGCCACGTCCAGGCGCCGGCCGCATCGTGGACGCCGCGGAAGATGCCGGCGCCGCGGGTGCCCGCGTAGAGCGCATCGGGCTCGAACGGGTTGAACGCCAACGTCATCACGACCACGCCTTTCGGCAGGTTCGCCGTGATATCCACGCCCTTGAACCGCAGCGGCGCCTCCGGCGTGATCTCGAAGATGCGTCCCTCCTCGTTCGCTCCCGTCCGGAATGCGACGAAGAACCCCGACGTCTTCGGCGGGTCACGGATGATCGACACGACGCTGCCGGCCTTCGGCGAGGTGAACACCTTCGCCATCGCATCCGGACTGAAGTTCAGGTAAATCGAGCCGGCGTCGTTGCCCGCGACGAACAGCCCCGTGCCAGGGTCGTGCAGCACGCGCATCAACCGCTCGCCCGCCGGCGGCTCGAACAGCTGATGCCAGGGTGGTCCGGTCCATAGTCCGCGGCCACTGCAGCTGCCGCCCACGCCCGCGGTCGTGATCAAGTGGAACTGCGGCGACGTGGTCGCGATGATCTCCGCGTTGAGCGTCGGCGTCTCGTCGTAGGTCAGGCAGTTCTGCGGCATGTTCGCCTGATCGAACCCTCCGTCGCGGTGCCCGCCGACGATTTTCGAAAAGTGATCGAGCGCCTGGCCGGCGCTGTACTGCACGTCCGCGTTCTGCGGATCGACGACCGACATGGTGCGGTCGCCGTCGAGGTCGGAGCCGAGATCGATCTCACGCCAGATCGGCGTCGACTCGTCGGTGAATGACAGGACGTTGTCCTGGGCCGCGCCGCTGACCCGGCGCGGCGACGCGCCGAACACGCCGATGTCGAGGAACTCGCTGACCGCCAGCCCTTCGGACTTGAACGTCCAGCTCTGGCCGCGGTCGTCGGATCGGTAGAAGCCGCCGTCGTTGCCGAGATACAGCACGCCGGTCGAGGTCGGGTGAAAGACCAGCGCGTGATGATCGACGTGCACGTTGACCCCGACCGCCTGGAAGTTCGCGCCGCCGTCCGTCGAGCGGCACAGGTGGATGCCGGCCTTGTAGACAACCTTGTTGTCGGTCGGATCCGCGAACAGGAAGCTCCAGTTCGACCGCGCGTTCGCGTCGCTGGTGATGCACGGCACCTGCTCGCCCGACGACTGCCGCTGCCACACGCGCTCGAAGCGGCCGTTCACGACGCAGGCGCGGCTCGACGTGCGCCACAGCTCGTGCGCACTGCCGCTCTTGATCGCGAGCCACTCGGTGACGCCGGATCGCGTCACCCACGCCGACACGCCGGTCGTGGGAATGGCCGGAATCGGGCCCTCGGGGCAGCCCTGCAGCTTGCGCCACGATCCGGCGGTCAGGCCGCCGTCGTCCGACTCCCACACACCGGCGCTCGCGGAGCCGACGACGGTCGCCAGCAGGCTATTTGGATCGCCGCGGCTCGGCGAGAGGCTCTGCACGATACCGTCCGCCGCGAGCACGGCCGGATCCCAGGTGGTGCCGCCGTTCTGCGAGATGCGCAGCCCGCGCATCGTCGTGAGATAGACCCGCTGCGGATCCTGGGGATGGATGAAGAAGGCGCCGCCGTCGATCGCGAGCGCCTGCAGGTCCTGGTTGAACCGCTGGCGCCACGAGCTGCCCGCGTCGAGCGACCCGAACACGCCCGACGGCGTGACGATGAGGATCCGGGCCGGATTCGACGGGTCGACGGCAATCGCCTGGATGTTGGCGGTCGGCATCGCGTCGGTCAGCGGCTGCCAGTGCGCCCCGCCGTCGAAGGAATTCCACAGACCGGTGCCGCGCGCGCCGGCGTAGACGGTGTCGGGCGAGAACGGATCGGCCGCAATCGCGGTGATGCGGCCGACCCCGCGAATCTGGCTCGAGCCGATCGTGATCTTAGAGGGCCCGAGCGCGCGCCAGTGGTTGACCGGGGCGCCGCCGGATCCAAAATCGTACGACGCGGTGTTGTTGTCCTTGGTCGTCTCCTGCACCTGGTTGAACACGTCCGCCTGCGCGGAGACCGCGAAGCTGGTTTCCGCGGTGGTGATGGTGGCCGACAGGTACGCCGTCGACCCGAGCGTCGACGCTTTCGTGAGCGAGGGCGTGCCGACGATCGTGCCGCGCTCGCCGACCTTGACGAACGCGATCGACGCCGGCGCGGGGAACGCCCCATGGTTGACGACCCGGAAGCTGGTCGTGATCGGCCGGTCGCCGTTGGCGTTCGGCATCGGCGTGTAGATCGAGAGCGCTTCGACGGCGAGATCGGCCGGCCCTTGCTGGGGCGCTTGCGGCGTGCAGCCCACGCAGATCAGGGTCAGGACCGCACCGGCCGTGATGGCACGAAAAAGTGAGGACATAGGCTTATTAGCTAGTGATCGGGACCGTCGAAACGTGTCATGGGCCACGCTGAGGGTGCACCTCCACGAGAGGACGGTCCTCATGTTCTCGGCGGACGCCCTCGATCGCGCGGCCGCGGAGTCACTCGTGGCGCAGGGCGACGAGTGGATCCATTCGGGCGGCCCGGCGCGCGGGCACGAACGCGGCGGCAACGCCGACCACTGCGGTCACGGCGGCGATGGCCACGATGGCGACCGGGTCGAGGTCCGGGCGATACACGTCCATGTGGCCGATCCCGATGTCCGCCGATCCGGACGTGGCGCGCAGCGCGAGCACGATCAGGACCGTGAGGACGAGACCGATGCCCGTCGCGACGCCGATCAGCCCCGCCACCTCTCGTGCGATGCTCCAGACCACCTGCTGACGCCGGGCGCCGAGCGCCATCCGGATGCCGATCTCGCGCGACCGCCGCGCGACCGCAAACGCGACGACCGCATAGAGACCGATGCTCGCCAGCACCAGCGCGAGGCCGGCGAGGGCACCGAGAAACGTGGCGATCACTTTGGGCGTCGCCTGCGATCGTTCCAGATCCTGCGCCATCGTCTGGGCCGTGATCACCGGCAGCGTGAGGTCCACGGCGCGCAGCTCGCGCTGCATCGCCCCGAGAAGGGCGGCCGCATCACCCGACGTTCGCGCAATGACGGTCGCCGGCACAAGGCCCGCCTGCGTGTACGAGCGGTAGAACTGAGACGGCTGTCGAGCGAGGACGTCATCAGGGGACAGACTCCGCGTGCCGGTGTTGGGGACGACGCCGATGACCTCCATCCAGGAGTTCGGCTGGTTCGCGTTCCGGAAGCCTGAAACGCCAATCGCACACCAGGCGGCGGACGGCGTCGCGCGTGTCGCGCGCCAGCGCGTCGAAGGCCGCGGTCCCGCGCGCGTCACGGCTGGCTTCCTTGACCTGCTCGACGCCGCCGAACAGGCGCAGTGCCTGGAGACGCGCGTGCTCTGGCGACAGGCCGCTCACCTGCAGCCGCTCGGCCTCGCGCTCGAGATGGAATTGCAGCTCTTCGTTCAGATCGGATTCGCGGCCGCCGCGGAAGACGAGCGATCGGAGCCGGCTGCGGACGATATGCCAGGCGCGCACGGCTACGTCCGTTGCAACACGAGGTTGACGCCGGCCGACAGGCGCTCCCACTTCGCGACTTCGGCCTCGAGCTGCCTGCGGCCCGCCTTCGTCAACGCGTAGAAGCGGGCGCGGCGGTTGTTCTCCGACGCGCCCCACTCGGCCGTGATCCAGCCCTGGTGTTCGAGCCGGTGCAGCGCGGGATAGAGCGAGCCCTGCTGGACCTTCAGCAGGTCATCTGAAATCTGCTGGATCCGCTGTGCGATTGCCCAGCCATGCAGGGGGTCGAGGGCGATCGTTCGCATGATCAACAGGTCGACAGTGCCTTGCAGGACATCCGTCTGGTCGCTCACAGTGCTCCTCTACTTCGGCTTGAAACCCTCGAGTGTATCGACCGAGTACTTGCGATAGCCGGAAAACTCCGACGTTCCGCTGCGCCGGAGCGTGACGAGCAGACCCACCCGTGCGCTGCCGCTATAGTTGACGACGGCAGGCAGCCAGACCTCGCCGTTGACTTTGCGGCGCAGGAACGACAGCCGGGCGCCCTTGTGCAGCCTGGCCAGCACACCCCAGCCGAACTTCAGGTCGTCGATGGCCTCGGCCTCCACTTTCACCAACTCGTGATCGTTCTCGCTGACCCAGGCGCGCACGCTGAAGTGCCGCATCTGGTCGCCCGCGCGGGTCGTGGGTTTCGCATCACGCCTGGGCGTCAGCACGAATGCGATAGTGTCGTGGTCTTCGACTCGCTCGCGTCCGATCATCCGGATCTCGAAGACGTTGTAGACGTCGCCCACCACCTCGTCACGCTCCCGGCGGGCCTTCTGACGCTCACGCTCTTGCCGCGCAAGCTCTTTCGATGAGTTCCGGGCGAGCCGCTGGACCATCTCGTTGGCCCTCTGCTCGCGCTCCCGATCCTTCTTCGCCAATTCTTCCGCGGGCACCGGCCGGCCATCCTCGGCGATGAGCCGCTCCCAGCGGTCTTCGCCGGGAAAGCCGGGATAGCTCTCGAACACCTTGACCGATTCCTCGTTGGTACGCCCGCCCTTGTCGAGCTTCAGCTCACGTCGCGTCTCCACATAGACATAGCTGCTCTGAAGCGTGCTGTCGGTCTGGAGGTGTTTGCGCGTCTCGGTGAGGAAGGATTCCTGATCGGGCAGCGGCCGATTCTGTGCGCCCAACATCGAGCCGGCGATGAGGAACCCGAGCGCGACCAGTATCGGTAGTACGCGAGCCGCCGGCAGGTCGCCTTGATCGCTCTGGATGCTCACGATGCCTCTCTTGTAGATTAGCCTATGGAGTAGACGGAGCGGTCCCGGAGAAGTTCATTCGAGCGCGTTGAAAGGTATTTGAATGTCGAACTTCCTGTTGCAGCTCGCCGCGAGCGAGCGCGCGCGACTCCTCGAGGAACTGAACTACCTGAACCTCGAGGAGATTCGCGCCTTCTGCTCGAAGCGTGGAATCCCTTACCGGATCATGGCGGAGTCGCCGGACGGCAAGGTGAGGAGCACCAAGGACACCGATCGAAAACCGATCGTGCTGGCCCGTGTCCGGCGCTATCTCACAACAGGCCTAGTCGGTGAGCCCACTCGCATCCCCGCACGGATTGTCCGCGAGGAGGGTCCGCCGGCGCGGCTCGGACCTCGCGATCGCCTCTACTATCGTTGGTACGCGAAGGAGTTCGAGGGTGTCATGCGGTTGCTTCGGGATCTGACCGCCGGACAGTTCAAGGACGGCGCGGTTGCCCGTGTGGTCGCCATGGAGTTCTGGACACGAGGGGAAGCGCCGACCTTCGAGGAGTTCGCCCGGTCATGGACGAAGGCCAAGGCCGAGCAGCACCGGATGCTCACGCCGGAGTACGCCTATCTGACCGACCTCAAATACCATCGCGCCGGCAGCGAGTGGAAGGCTGTTCGCAAAGCCAAGGCAAAGTCCGCTCTGAAGACGCTGGCGAGAGTCGCTCCAGTTTGAGCGGCGAACAGCACCGGGATCGCTCCCGCTGGCGGACGCAAAGCGGCCGCCGCGTGGCTGAGCACGCTGGACGACCCCCGTTAGCGCAAGTGCCGCCGCGCGAACGCGACGCCAGACCCTGACTTCAGCTACTTCTCGAATCCGATCGCGCGGCGCTCTTCGGCAAACTCAATTGACACCACCAGCTCCCACGGCGTGAATCTCGACGTGTGCGGGGAGCGTCCCGCATTGTGTGCAGCAATCCTCGCTTTTACATCCGCGGTCACTCCCGTGTAGAAGCGACTCGGATCGCTGCGACTTCTGATGATATAGACAAAGCACAGTGCTCCAGACATGGAGCGAGACATGGCAAGGGCGCTGCCGCCGAAGAGTCGAGGCGGTTGACGACAGCCTTCGCCGCTGGGACGTGAACTCGCGTGGGTGGACCAACCTCGGCTTTGCGGGAAGGATGGCCTGCCAACCGAAGCTCGTTCGGTTAAGGGATTGGGGGCCCACCGTCGCGGCTTTGCCGCTATGGTGGGCAACCTCCGCCTACCTTCATGAGCGGAGGTTGGTGGACCTGACCGGGATCGAACCGGTGACCTCATGAATGCCATTCATGCGCGCTCCCAACTGCGCTACAGGCCCACTTTGGAGAGGTCTTTGTACGCCGAATCCCAATGGTAACGCGCCCTGAAGGCGGGGTCAAACTACCGCTTGCGCTTCGGGACTCAGAAGCGCACCACCGGACCGACGCTGAGTTCGAACTGCTGCGCCAGTGGTCCAGTCACGGTCACGACACAACCGCCGATCCCGACCGTGCCACATGCCCACGGGCCGACTTTCGGATCAATCAGGATGGGCAGCCACTTCGCCTCGGCGCGCAACGCGAACCTCGAGCCCACGAACTGTTTCAGCCCGGCGCCGAAGCCGAACGAGAAACGCGTGAGGCTGTCGTGCGCAGTGGCCACGTAGGTCGCGCCAACGCTGCCGGTCAGAAACGATCGGAGGCCTTTGACTTCGGGGATGACCCACTCACGTGTGAAGTCGGCGTGAAACTGGTTCAACGTGACGTCTCCGAGCGATGCGCCGAGCTGCGCTAGCGGCGCGTCGAACCGCAGCGTCGACGTCGAGCGCGTCCAACGGAACTCAACCAGCGAGAACTCATCGAAACGAACGCCGGCAGACAAACCATAGCTCGACGCGTCTTTCCAGGTGGCCTGGGTCTGCGGCGGCTGGGCGACCCCGACATCCCAGGTCCCGCCAAACCTGACGCCGATCACCGGCGTCACCTCGAACGATTCGATCTGGACATACTGCGCGCGCGCGGGTATTGCGAGTGCCAGCAGCGCCTGAAGCGTCAGGCAGGCGGTCAGCGCTCTCGGCCGCCGGCCATGGAGGAGTCCGAGCGCCATGCAGCTAGGTTACACCTCCCGGCGGGGCCGATTCGTGCCGCGGGAGACGTGCAGTCAATTCATTGCGTGCCTTCCGAAATGAGCTGCGCGACACCGCGCGGATCTGCCCACATCGGCACATGACCCCACCCTCGCTTGCTGACCCACGTGGTGTGGACGGGAAGCCCGGCCCGGCGCCGCGAACTCCTCGGCAGGATCCAGTCGCGATCGCCGAACGCCACCGTCACGGGAACGGTGATGTCGCGTCCTGAGAAAGGACGGCGCGTATTCTCGAACGTCTCTTCGAACGACGCCGAGGCCGCGAGGTCGTCGACCGCCTGAAGCGCATCGCGCACGGGCATGCGCCGGCTTCCCACCGAAAGCGGCACCGCCAGCGCGAGCTCCCGCAGCAACGATCCTCGTACCCACGCGTTCAGGAGATTCGGGAAATGCCGCGCCATGAACCGCATGCCCCCGAAGACATACTTCACATGAGGCGCCGGCTGGGTTCGCCACAATCCGCATGGAGAGATCGCGACGACGCGCCGCGCGATGCCGCGCCTCGCCGCCTCCAGCGCCATGCAGCCGCCGAGGGAATTGCCGGCCACGTCGATCGGGAGCCGGACGCCCATCTTACGGAGTGACCGCTCAAACGCCTCGACCAGGTTGGCGACCGTCGGCGGTGTCCCTGCCGGCAGCGGCGGCGTCAATCCGAATCCGGCGATGTCGAAGGCGATAACGCGACGCGTCGCGCGCAGGTAAGGCGTCACCGCGTTCCAGGCCGCATGGGACATCCCAATCCCGTGCAGCAGGATCAGCGGCCGGCCGGACCCGGTCTCCCCGTAATGCCACACTCCTTCACCCATCGCGTCGCCGTCCCATATAAGTGAGACGAGCCAGGCCGCGAGGATGTGACGGCCGCGGGTCGAGCGACCGGGTTCCCCTTACCGCTGGGCCGCGGTGCTCGTCACCGTGCGCTTCTCGGCGGCGACCGACGCCGCCACTTCCGCCAGCAGCTTCTGCGCGTCGTAGACGATGCCGTCCTTGATGGTGAACTTGACGCCGCCGACCTTCTCCTGCCGGTTGGTCTGCGGGTTCAGACGCATGTGGCCGGTGCCGTAGAGCACCTTCAGGTTGCTGAGCGGGTTCTCCGGCACGATCACCAGATCGGCCAGCATGCCGGGACGCACCACGCCGATCGGCGGCGTCTCCCCCTTCGGCTCGTAGAGCGTCCTGCGCGCCGTACATCGTCGCCGAGCGGATGATCTCGAGCGGCAGGAAGCCGGCCTCGCGCATCAGCTCGAGCTCCTCGATGTAGGCGAAGCCGTAGGTCTTGCAGATGAAGCCCGAGTCGGTGCCGACGGTGGTGCGGCCGCCCATGTTCTTGTAGTCGTTGATCAGCCGCATGTAGCGCTGGTAGAAGTTCTTCCACGCGACTTCGTTCTCGGTGGTCCAGTCGTAGAAGTACGAGCCGTGGTTGTCGCGCGTGCTCTGGAAGTAGTTCCACAGCTGCGGCATCGTGTAGGTCTGGTGCCAGTCGGCGTTGCGCGCCCGCATCAGGTCGCGCGACGCGGCGTAGATGTTGAACGTCGGATCGAAGGTGACGTGGTTCGCCTTCTGGTGCTCGAGGTACTCGACCCACTCCTTGCGAGCCGGGCTCGTAGGTCTGGTTCCAGATGCGGGCGATGTCGCCGAAGCGATCCTGCTCGTTGTTGTAGTCGTAGCCGACCGGGAATTCCTGGATCGTCTTGTCCTTCAGCAGCGACTCGAAGTGCCCGTAGTAGTGGGTCACGGTGTCGAGGTGGGCGTCGCCGGCCTGGCGGGCGTTGAACATCGCGACGTTGTTCTGCGACAGGTGGGCGACGGTGCCCATCTTGTTCTTGTGCGCCTCGTCGATCGCCGCGGTGTCGATCTCCGGCGTCTCGTCGCCGCGGTTGAAGAACTTGATGCCGTCGATGTTGTTGGCGGCGGCCCAGCGCACCCACTCGCGCGCCTTCTCCGGCGAGCGGACCGGCCCTTCCGACCAGCCGGAGCCGAGCGTCTGGTAGTTGAAGATGCGCGGCGCGACGATCTCGTTCTTCGCCGAGCGGTTCTTCTCCGAGCTGCTGAGCGCCGCCGACGACAGCGACACGCCGCGCACGGTGGTGACGCCGTGCGCCAGCCACAGCTTGTAGGAGTAGCTCAGGTCCGGCGCCTTGTCCTTGCCGGCGCCGTGCACGTGCACGTCGACGAAGCCGGGCATCACGTACATGCCCTTGCCGTCGATCTCGTAGTCGGCGTCGCGCGGCTCGCGATTGGCCTGCTGCGGCAGTCCCGGCCAGCCGGCCTGGCGCACCGAGGTGATCCGGTTGCCTTCGATGACGATGTCCATCGGGCTCAGCGGCGGCCCGCCGGTGCCGTCGATCAGGGTCACGCTGCGAATCACCATCTTCTTGAACGGCCCGACGCCGTCGCCCTCCTTGCGCGCGGGCGCGGCGCTGTCGCCGGCGTTGCCGCCGCGGCCCTGCCTCGGCGCCTGCGCCGCGGGCGGCCTGCGCGAGCGACCGTTCACTGTAACCGGCCGCCAGGGCCAGGGTGGCCATCACGGCGGCGGCATAAATTGCGGGTTTCTGACTCATGGCTTCCTCACGTGGATAAGAACAGCGGCTAACTGTACCGCCGAATCCACCCTGTACCCAAACCCGCGCTCACGGTTTCCATAGACGTCGTCGAAGAAACTTCACGATCGTGTCACGCCTTCGCCATGCCGCTGTCGCAAGCCGGTCGAGGCTTTGACGCCAGGATCGGAGACGTGAACAGACAGATCCGCGGTCTCGTGCTCCTCGCAGCCCTTGCGGCGTCCGGCTGCGCCGATTCGACGGCCGTCACCGCGCCGACCACCGTCGCCCTGGCCAGCATCGTGCTGTCGACGACCACCGTTGCCGGCGGCACGCCGGTCACCGGTGTGCTGACGCTGACCGCCGCCGCGCCGACCGGCGGCGCGATCGTCACGATCGCGAGCAGCGGCGCCGCCGCGGCCGTGCCGGCGAGCGTCACCATTCCTGCCGGCAGCAACACGTTCTCCTTTGCCATCGGGACGACCGCTGTGGCGGCATCGACGACGATTACCGCGACGTACGCGAGCGCGAGTCAGACCGCGACGCTGACTACGACCGTGGTGACGGCGCCGGCGCTGCAGAGCGTCTTCCTCTCGTCCGGCGTGTCGATCGCCGGCGTTCCGGTCCAGGGCACGATCACGCTGACGTCGGCGGCACCCTCCGGCGGGCTGACGGTCGCGCTCGCCAGCAGCAGCCCGCTCGCGACGGTACCGGCAAGCGTGGTCATCCCGTCGGGCAATACCTTCCAGACCTTCCCGATCGACATCGGCCCCTCGCCGACCACGAGTGCCGCGACGATCACGGCGACCTACGCCGGGGTCGCCCGCACCGCGGCGCTGACGATCGGCCAGCTCGCCTTGTCGGTCGGTCCGACGTCGGTGCCCGGCGGCCTTCCGATCACCGGCATGGTCTCGCTGCCGACGCCGGCGCCGGATGGCGGCGCGGCCGTGTCACTCGCCAGCAGCTCGCCGGACGCGATCGTGCCGGCCTCGGTGACGATCCCGGCCGGCGCCTCGTCGCAGACCTTCACGATCGCCACGCTCAACGCACCGCCGACGCGAGTGGCGACGATCACCGCGAGCTACGGCGGCAGCAGTCAGTCGGCGGCGGTCACCGTCGTCGCCTACGCGAGCATCGTGGCCGTCAGCTGCGCCACGACGACGCCCGCCGCCGGCGCGACGGTGTCAGTGTACCGGAACGCTGGATGGTCCGAGTCCAGCGGGCGGCTGGCAGCTCGCGCTCGCCACCAGCGACGCGTCGGTCAGCGCGCCGCCGCGGTTGACGGTTCCGGGCTCGAGCCAGACGTTTCAGTTCTCGCTCGCGATCGGACCGGTGACCGCGGCCACGGCCGTGGTGGTCAACATCACCGACGCGGCGAGCGGGCTGTCGCTCTGGAACATCGGCCTGTCGGTCACGCCGTAGGGGTTGGGGTCAGATTTCGAAAGTACGAGTACGACGTTCGAAGTACGATCGCTCGTACTTCGGACCTCGTACTTCGTACTCGGTATTTGGACTTCCGAGATCCAACCCCTATGGCGAAGCCTGCTGAGCGGGAGATTCTGACGGCGGCCGGTCGCGAGATCGCGATCTCGAACCCCGGCAAGATCCTGTTTCCGCAGGCAGGGCACACCAAGCTCGATCTCGCGCGCTACTACCTCGCCGTCGCCGACGGCGCGCTGCGCGGCGCCGGCGGACGGCCGAACGTGCTGGTGCGCTATCCCAACGGCATCGGCGGCGAGTTCTTCTTCCAGAAGCGCGCGCCGGAGTCGCGGCTGCCGTGGATCGAGGTCGTCACGCTGCAGCTTTCCGTCGGGCCGCACCGCGGAAGAAGTCGTGCCGCGCGACGCCGCCGCGCTGCTGTGGATGGCCAACCTCGCCTGCCTCGAGCTCCATCCGCATCCGGTGCGCGCCGAGGATCTCGATCATCCCGACGAGCTGCGCATCGATCTCGATCCGGTGCCGGGCGTCGAGTGGCCGCAGATCCGCGACGTCGCGAAGGTGGTGCGCGCGACGCTCGAGGATCTCGGCCTGGTCGGCTGGCCGAAGACGTCCGGGCTCGCGCGGCATCCACGTCTACGTGCGCATCGAGCGCCGCTGGACCTTCGACGAGGTGCGCCGCGCGGCGCTGGCGTTCGCGCGCGAGGTCGAGCGGCGCGCGCCGGAGCTCGCGACCAGCAAGTGGTGGAAGGAGGAGCGCCACGGCGTCTTCCTCGACTACAACCAGAACGCGAAGGACCGCACCATCGCCAGCGCCTACTCGGTGCGGCCGACGCCGGACGCGCGCGTCTCGGCGCCGCTGACCTGGGACGAGATCGACGACTGCGACCCCGCCGACTTCACGCTGGCGACGATGCCGGCGCGGTTCGCGCAGGTCGGCGATCGCCACGCCGGCATCGACGAGCATCCGTGCTCGCTCGAGCGCCTGCTCGAGCTGTCGGCGCAGCAGGAGCGCGAAGGCCAGGGCGACGCGCCGTGGCCGCCGCACTACAAGAAGCAGGCAGGCGAACCGCCGCGCGTGCAGCCGTCGAAGCGCCGACATCGACCGGTCCGCCGAAGCTCGAGGAGCGAAGGCGGAAGCATCCGCTGATCGAGATCGGCCGCGCGCCGAAGAAAGACGACGCGCTCGCCGGCGTCGAACGCTGGAAGGCGCGCCATCCCGAGGCGGCGGCGCATCTCGAGCCGGCCGACGTGCTCGTCGACGCGATGCGCGGCCGCTTCAAGACCTGGACGCGCATCCGCATCAACCTGCAGCACGTCCCGGAGGACCTGCGCCCGGCGCAGGAACCGCTCGATCCGGACGAGACGCCGAACGAGTGGGCCGGGCGTCGACCCGTCTACCTGGCGCCGAAGACCTTCGCGAGCTCGTAAGGCGCCGTGACCTCGAGCTGATCGTAGCGGCAGTCCTCCGGCGGCTTGTCGAGCCGCCAGCGCTGGAAGACCGCGGCGTGGCGGAACCGCGGCCCCTGCATGTGGTCGTACTTCACCTCGCAGACGCGCTCGATCCGCAGCGGCTCCCACGACAGATCCTTGCCGGCGCTCCAGCGGCTCTGGCCGCCCGGCATCCGCGTCATCTCGCCGTCGTACGCCTCGGCCCACTCGCGCCACGGATGCTCGTCCATCGCGCGCTCGCGCAGCGGCGCCAGCTCCGCGACCAGCTCCTTGCGCTTCGCCATCGTGAACGACGAGGTGACGCCGACGTGATGCAGCCGCCGTCGTCATCGTACAGGCCGAGCAGCAGCGAGCCGACCAGCGTGCCCTTCCCGGTCTTGTGCCAGCGGAAGCCGGCGACGACGCAGTCGGCGGTGCGCGCGTGCTTGACCTTGAGCATCGCGCGCTTGCCCGGCTCGTAGACGCCGTCCTCCGGCTTGGCGATGACGCCGTCGAGGCCGGCGCCTTCGAACCGCGAGAGCCACTCGGCCGCCACGCTCGCGATCGCGCGTCATCGGCGTCAGGTGAATCGGCGGTCCTGATCGTCGCGCAGCAGGCGCTCGAGCATGCGCCGGCGCTCGTGCCTGCGGCGCGGCGCGCACGTCACGTCCGTCGACCGCCAGCAGATCGAAGGCGACGAACTCCGCCGGCGACTCCTTCGCCAGCTTGGCGACGCGCGACGCGGCCGGATGCAGCCGCAGCTGCAGCGCGTCGAAGTCGAGGCCGCGCGGCGGTCGCGATCACGATCTCGCCGTCGAGCACGCAGCCCGCGCGGCAGCTGCTCGAGAAACAGCTCGTGCAGCTCGGGAAAGTAGCGGTCGAGCGGCTTCAGATCGCGGCTCTGGATGAACACGTCGGCGCCGCCGCGGAACACGATGCGCGCGAAAGCCGTCCCACTTGGGCTCGTAGAGGAACGCGCCCTCGGCCGGCAGCTCGGTCGGCGAGCTTCGCGAGCATCGGCTCGACCGGCGGCGCGATCGCATAGTCGGACATTTTGTGCAGGGCGGGTCCTTTCGGACCGCCGACGAAAAGACTTACCACGAAACACACGAAACGCACGAAACCGGTCGTGTTCGGTTTCACGTCTTTCGTGAGGCCTTTGCTTTCGTGCGTTTCGTGATCCGGGATACTGTGACGCTGGAGTCTGCGCGTGGACGTTTATCTGATCGACGGCACCTACGAGCTGTTCCGGCACTTCTACGCCGTGCCCTCGGCGCGCGAGGCCGACGGCCGCGAGGTCGGCGCCGTGCGCGGCGTGCTGACCTCGATGCTCGGGATGATCAACAGCGGCACGCGCTACATCGGCGTCGCCACCGATCACGTCATCGAGTCGTTCCGCAACCGGCTGTGGCCGGGCTACAAGACCGGCGCCGGCATCGATCCGGATCTGCTACGCGCAGTTCCCGCTGCTCGAAGAAGGCGCTCACCGCGCTCGGCATCGCCACCTGGCCGATGGTCGAATACGAAGCCGACGATGCGCTGGCCGCGGCGGCGGCCGCCGCCGCGCGCGACCCGCGCGTGACCGCGCGTGATCATCTGCACGCCGGACAAGGATCTCGCGCAGTGCGTCCGCGGCACGCGCGTCGTGCAGATGGATCGGCGCGCGCGCGCGATTCGCGACGAGGCGGGCGTCATCGCCAAGTTCGGCGTGCCGCCGGCATCGATCCCCGACTACCTCGCGCTGGTCGGCGACACGCGCGGACGGCTACCCGGGACTGCCGGGATGGGGCGCCAAGTCGGCCGCGGCGGTGCTGGCCAAGTTCGGCCACCTCGAGTCGATTCCTGCCGACTGGCGCACGTGGGGCGTGAACGCCACGCGGCCGGGCGCGCTGGCGCAGACGCTCGAGCGGGAGCGCGATCAGGTCATGCTGTTCCGCGATCTCGCGACGCTGAGGGAGGACATCGCGCTGTTCGATTCGGTCGACGAGCTGCGGTGGCAGGGACCGACGCCGGCGTTTCAGCCGCTTGCGGCGCGATTCGAAGCCGCCGTCACCGATCCTCGAAAGCGGGAACTTTCGCGCAGGCCGTCCGTCTGAGGATGGAATGAAATCCATCCTGCTCGCCCTCGTCGCCGCGACGCTGTTCGCCGGCACGGCCGCCGCCGCTGACAAGCCGAATTTCACCGGGATCTGGAAGATGAACGCCGCGAAAAGCAGTTTCGGCGGCGGGCCGGCACCCGACTCGATCGACCGGACCATCTCCCACGCGGAGCCCCTGCTGCAGATCGAGGAAGAACAGCTGGGGCCCGCGGGCGTCCAGAAAACCAGCCGCAAGTACACCACCGACGGCACCGTCATGGCGTTCGAGTCTCAGGGCGCCCAGGTCACCTCGTCAGCGAACTGGCGGGACAACGCCCTCGTCGTGGTGTCGAAGGTCGAAGCGATCGGCGTGCAATTCACCGACAGGATGACGCTCTCCGCCGACGGCAACACGCTGACGAGCGCGGTGCGGATCGAATCAGCGCAGGGCGGCATCGACATCACGGTGGTTTTCGATCGAAAGTAGCGGCGCCGCACGCCCAGGCAGCGCGGCTGTTCCATCCCATCCTTCACGGCTACCCGGTACCGTGCTTGCTACCCCTTTATGGAATCGTCATCCATGCGGGAAATAGACGTATCCCGCGGTAACACAGTGGGTAATCGTGAAGGTGCGAATCAGAAAAACGCCGGAGGAGGAAGAGCTCGATGGCGTTCGGCTCGACAATATGCAGCCGGGTGTCGGTGCGTGAAGTTTCGCCGAGCATCGGCACCTGGCTCATCGCCGAGCGCTATGCCGAACCGGAGATGCGAAGCGACGCGCAGTTGCACGAAGAAGACTTTCTGGTACAAGCCGAACGCGACGCGGCGGCCAGCCTCAGCGAACACTCCTCGCCGCCGCTCGAAACGACTGCCGATAGTTCTTCGATACTCCTCTTCCGTATCGATGTCCATGAAACGCGCCTTCATCCTCGATGGCGATGTCGCCGGCGGCGGACGCGTGCGCGCGCACGATCGGTTTGGCGCCCGTCGTGCGGATCGGCGGCGCGCAGCGCGTCAAACACCGACCGATCGATCAGCAGCGGATGGCCGTGGCGCTCGCCTGAGGTTGGCCGCACGATCGGCGCGCCGCGTCCGGCGGTAGCTGTCGATCACCGCGCGGACGGTCGACTCGCGACACCAGCGGCACGTCGACCAGCGTCAGCAGCACCGCTGCGACGCCGGGACGATCGATCGCGTTGAGGCCCGCCGAGCAGCGACGACAGCTGACCACGGTCGTACTCGCGGTTCACGACGAACCGCGCCGGCAGCCCGCTCTCCGAGAAACTGCTGCGCGATCGAGATCCGCGTCGTGCCCCACCACCACGATCACATCGTCGACGCCGGCGTCGAGCAAGGTCTGGACGATGCGCGTGAGGAACGTGTGGCCGTCGCCGGCGGGCAGCGTCGCCTTGGCGCGCCCCATCCGGGACGATCGGCCGGCCGCGAGCACGATCGCAGGAATCACGGACGCCATGTTATAGAATCGCGGCCATGAATTACGCCGGCCTCCAGATGCGCTGTCAGCGCTGCGGCGCGGAAATGGAGATGCGGGATCCGGGCGAGGGAACGCCGTGGACGCCCGACCAGTTCTGGGTCTGCAACGCTTGCGGCCGTCATTTCTGGACGACGTATCCGCCGCCGAAGCCCGCGGCGGCTAGCCGGCGCCGCCAGCAGCCGCGGCCGCGCCGCGCGGCACCCGCTCCTCGCCGCAGAACCAGCGTCATAAGTCACGAAATGTCTCGCCGTTACGTTCTTGAGTATCCCGTCGACGACCCCGATGACGAGGACGACGACGACTTCGACGAGGACGATGAAGACGACGACGATGAGGATGACGACGAGGAAGAGCCCGAAACCTGGCAAGTGTCCGATTTGAGACCGTTCCGCTAAAGGCTGGTCTCTCCTTGACTTCCGCGACTGAACTTGCCTAGACTGGCCCCGATTTTCCAGCTCAACCAAGGCTGGAAAGACTCTTCGGAACGGGAGGGGCGGGCATGCCAACCGGGACTATCGCAAGGCTCCTGATCGACAAGGGGTTCGGGTTCATCCGCGACGAGGGTGGGATCGAGCACTTTTTCCACCGCAGCTCGGTCCGCGGCGCGGTGTTCGAGCTGCTGCGCGAGGGTCAGCGGGTCGAGTTTACCCCTGAAGATTCGCAGAAGGGGCCTCGCGCCGGCGACGTTCGACTCATCGAAGGCTGATCGACTTCCTGCCGGTCCGTGCGGATTTCCGCGGACCGGCCTCTTTCCCTTACAAATCGAATTGGCGGAAGCGCCTGGGAGTCGAACCCAGCCTCCCCGTGTCAACGGGAGCGACCGATTTTGAAGACCGGGAGGGCCACCGGGCCCCGTTCACTTCCAGGCACAGACTAATCCGAACGACGTCTTCCGTGTCGCTGAGATCCTCCAGCACCGCGTCGGCGCCCGCCGCGCGCAGCTCCTCGACCGAGTGGCTCCCCGTCGCGACCG
Source organism: uncultured Acidobacteriota bacterium (assembly GCA_963794705.1). Classification (GTDB taxonomy): domain Bacteria; phylum Acidobacteriota; class Vicinamibacteria; order Vicinamibacterales; family CAVVIG01; genus CAVQFC01. The sequence goes on along the minus strand of CAWCFI010000010.1, from coordinate 913,305 downwards.
CCGAGCGAGCGCGCGCCGACGTGCGCGGCGCAGCCGACGTCCAGCGGCGTATCGCCGATGACAATCGCGTCCGCCGGCGGCGAACGCCGGGCCCGCCACACGCCTCGACGCGCGCCAGCGCCTTCGGCACCAGCACGTTGCGGTGCGGCGCATCGTCGCCGAACGCGCCGCACGGAAAGTATTTCCACAGATCGAAATATTCGAGCTTGAGGCGGGCGCCCGCCTCGTAGTTGCCGGTCAGCAGCGCGAGGTAGACGTCGTCTCGCGGGGCGCCAGCGCGTCGAGCAGCTCGCGGACGCCGGGCATCAGGCCCTTGCGCGCGGCGCCGGGCTTCTCGAGCTCGATGGCGAGGTGACGCGAGGTAGACGTCGCGGAAGCGAACGAGGTCGGAGGCATCCGGAGGGATGCCGTGCGCGGCCAGCGGCGTCGGCCAGAATCCAGGCGTCGGTGCGCCCCGCCATCGGAATGCCCTGGAAGGCATTGCGCGATGGCGAAGACCTCTTCGAACGCCAGCGACATCGCCCGTGCCACCGGCGCCGCCGGTGAGCACAAGCGTACCGTCGATGTCGAACAGGACGAGGGTGGAGGCGCTCGTCCTACTCTTCGCCGCGGACGTTGCCGGCGCGCGGCCCTTTGGCCGACGGCTCTTCGTCGAAGCTGACGCGCTGGCCTTCATTCAGTGAATCGAAGCTTCCCTGGACCGAGCTTCGGTGGAAGAACCACTCCTGTCCGCCTTCGTCGCGGATGAACCCAAAACCCCTGTCCCGAACGAGTCTCTTGATGGTGCCACTCGACATCCGAGTCTCCTTGAGCACGTACACGTGCCCAAGGTGCTTCGAATATCAATTTTCATTCCACTCGAGCTGTTGCATGAATTTCGCGGGATTGCGGCCGAGCCATCAAGCTCGGCCGCAACGAGCGACGAAAACGAATACGCGCGCGTGTACAAAGATCGAGGCTATTTCACGGTGACCGTGATCATCTGGCAGGCGCCCGGCAATGGTGTTGTGGAGGTCGTCGCCGAGCTGCAGGGCGAGCTTGTGCCGCCCGGGCGTCAGCTGCATGTCGATCTCCGACTTGCCGTCGCCGAAGTGCACCCACGACGGCGTGCCCTTGACGATGTTCTTTCCCGCCGGCAGACAGCTGACCCCGATGCCGACGTGGTAGTGCGCCATCCCGGGCCGCGCGGTCCTTGATGTCGCCCGGCGGCACCGGCGAAATCTCGATGCCCGACGAACCGAACTTCATGTGCACCGGGCTGGTCACGGTCGCGCCGTTCTTCGGCTCGACGAAGAACACCTTGGCCGCGCTGGCGTCTTCGGCGCCGGCTTCATCGCCTGCGCGCCGCGCAGGACGCCGAACCCGGCGACCATCACGAGCACGGGGAGCACGAGCTGCTTGCTGATTTTCATACAGGCGATCTCCTTTTCGCGGTCACATTCTAGCCGCCTTCGCGCCTTCGCGTATCAGTGTGCGGACCTTCAGACCGCCGTCGGCAGGCCTGAAGGCCTGCCTACATCGCGTGGTACGCGATCGCGCGGTACGCGCGCTAACCGAACCAGCCTCGGCGCCGTGGCTTGAGACGGCCGGTCGCCGGCTCCAGCGTCAGGACCCGTGCCGCGACCGCGCTGGCAAACGTCTCGTCGGCGGACAGCGCCACGATCGCGATCCCGCGCCTCGCGGCCACGCCGCGGATCTGCCGTCGCCCACGGCGGCCACCTCGTCCCGCGCGCAGCGCGGGCGCTGGCGTGCTCGAGCAGCACGATCGCCGGATCGAGCGCGATGGCGCGGCCGAGCGCGCACCCGCAGCCAGCCCGCCGGCATCGAGCTCGGCGACCGGCCGCGTCCAGCACGTCGTCGGGCAGCCCGACTTCGCGCGCCAGCGCCTCGGCGCGCAGCCGCACCTCGTCGGGCGGCGGCTCGATCTCCAGCGTGAACGGCATCGCCAGGTTCTGAATCACGGTGAGCGCGTCGAGCAGCACCGCGCGCTCGCTGACGATGCCGAACCGATCGACGGTCGCCAGCCAGTCGGCGCTGTCGTCGATCGCGCGCGGTGGGCGGCCGAAGATGCTGACCTCGCCGGCGTCGGGCAGCGTCGCGCCGGTCGCGAGGTTCACGAACACTTCGGCGGTCGGCTGATCGAAGCCGAGCAGCGCCACCGATCGCCCGCCTGCACGCGCAGCTCCGCCGATCCGCAGCGGACGCAGGCCGCCGTAGGCCTTGGACGATCCCGGCGAACTCGAGAACGGCGGCGGTCACGACTGAATCTGGCGATTGACCTCGTCGACGATGCGGCTGGATTCGGTGAGGGCGGCGATCTCGATCTTCGCGGCGGCGAGGTTGGAGACGATCGCGCCGTAGGCGATCATCGCGTGGACGATCGGCGGCAGCACGCCGGTGTCGACGCTGGCGCCGATGATCGCGGTCACCATCGTCACCGCCATCGCGACGGTGCCGATCGAGAACACCGGCTTGCGCGCCGCGGCGATGCGGAGGTAGTAGTCGCCGGTCACGTGATGCTCGGCCATCGCGTCCTTGACGGACTTTCCCTTGCCGATGAGATAGAACATCATCATCGAGTGCGCGAACAGCGTGATGAGCGTCGAGAAGACGCCGAACGAGATGTGGCGGTGAGATGTCGGTGCCGCGCAGACCGAAGAACCGCGGTCGTCACGAGTCCGATCAGGCCGAGGAAAACGCCGGTTACGAGTGCTGGAAGCCACGAGAGCGTGCTGAATTATGTCACCTTCCCCGTTCATCGTCGAATGGATCGAGCGGATCGCGCGCGAGCGCGGCCCTCGACGGCTCGAGTCACGCGTCGAGCGGCGCGCGCTCGACGTCGCGATGGGACGCGGCCGCCACGCGCTGGCGCTGGCGCGCGCCGGGTTCCGCACGTTCGGCGTCGACCTGCAGCTCGAGGCGGTGCGCGAGGCGATCGCCGCGGCGACGACGCGAAGGCGTGCGCGTCGCAGGCTGGTGCGCCGACCTGACGCAGCACCCGCTGCCGCGCGGGCGGTTCGATCTGGTGGTGGTCTGCCGCTATCTGCAGCGCGATCTGTTTGCCGCGCTGCGCGAAGCGCTGGCGCCGTGCGGGATCGTGATCTACGAGACGTTCACGACGCACCAGCGCGCGCTGGGCAAGCCGCCGACGTCAGCGGATCACCTGCTCGAGCCGGGCGAGCTGCGGGAGCGCTTCGACGGGTTCGAGGTGCTGTTCTACGAAGAGACAGTGGCGCCGGACGCGGTGGCGCGTCTGGTGGCGCGCGCGCGCTGATTCAGACGCGCGCTCACGAGCCCGTTCGGGCTGGCACATGGCGATGAAACGCATTGAGTGTTCCCAGCCCGAGCACCAGCACGACCAACGAGCATGGCGTTCACCTTCGACGGCGTGCACCATGCCGAAGTTCACGATCACGAATCCAGAGTCCCGCGGCGGCCACGGTCCAGCTCGATCCCCGACACGCGGCCGTCCGACCGCCGACACATAGGCGAGGACGACGACCGCGATTCCCGCGACGCTCTCCTCGGCCATGATCGGCCCTGTTCTTCCCGGGAGGACGAAGGCCGCGACGATCAGCCACAGCCCGAGGACGAAGTTCACCCAGCTCAAGGTTTTCAAGGGAGCACCTCCGACGATCATCGGTGCATCACCGCTGCCACGAACCGCATGGCGCTTTTATTCGTGAAACGCGCCATCCGGCTGTCGGCGCCTTTACTCATTCCACCAGGGCGACGCGGTTGAGGCGGTTTGGTGACACGTCACCTGCGGGGACGTGATCGCTAGCGACCGTCAGGATTGCGAGGCGGCGGCACGGCTGGTCGCTCGCTCGCGCAGCTGATCGAAGGCGTCGGCGGGCAGCGAGACGCTGCCCGGGTGCGCCGCGCCGTGCGACTCGTCGGCGTGATAGTCGGAGCCGCCGGAGACGGCGAGCTCGAGCCGCTGCGCGATCGAGCGGTAGCGGCCGGTCAGCGTCTCGTCGTGGTTGGTGTGATACGCCTCGATCGCGTCGAGACCGGACGAAGCGAGGCCGGCGATCCACTCGTCGCGCCGCAGCAACCCCGGATGCGCCAGCGACGCGATGCCGCCGGCGCCGTGAATCTGCTCGATGACCTGCTTCGGGCGGCGCGCCTTCGCGCGCGACGAAGCCGGGACGGCCGCGCGACAGCCAGCTGCGCGAACGCCTCGTTGGTGTCTTGACGTAGCCGGCGGCGACCAGCGCGCGCGCGATCGCCGGCCGGCCGATGGATGTGCCCGGCTGATCGATCGCCGGCCGCAGGATCGCGTCGGCGTCGAGCGTGCAGGCCGAGCTGTCGTCGAGCCGCGCGATCATCCGGCGCGATGCGATCGATGCGGCGCTGGCGCTGCTCCGCCAGAAACACCCGCAGCGCCGGCGATCGCGCGATCGAGGAAGTAGCCGAGGACGTGGACGTCCACTTCGTCGCGCACCGCGGTGATCTCGATGCCGGTGACGAAGGTGATCCCGGCGGCGGCGCACGCCTGCGCGGCGGCCTCGCAGGCGTCGACGGTGTCGTGGTCGGTCACGCTCAGGACGGTGACGCCGGCCGCGGCGGCGCGCGCCACCAGCTCGGCGGGCTGCAGCGGCCGTCCGACGCGGTGGTGTGGGTGTGCAGATCGATCATCGTCTTTTGGCCGCGCGCGTTCACCGCCGGCCGCGCCGCGCTTCTTTTTCGCCTGGCGCTCGACGCAGCGCGCGGTACTCGCGCAGCAGCAGGTCGAGGTGCGACTTTCTCCTCGTCGGCGAACTCGAGAAACACCTGCTTGCCTTCGGAGTCCTCGAACCGCTCGCCGTATTTCTTGAAGAACTTGTGCGAGCCGCGCTCGCACTTGATGCCGATGAGCAGCGCTTCCTGATCGTTGACGCCCTCGCGCAGCTGCTTGGCGCCCTCGGCGAACAGGCCGCTGGCCGCGCCCTTGAAGAACAGGAAGGTCGGCCGCGACTCGAGCTCCGGATCGCCGGCGATCAGCTCGCGATAGCGCTTCTCGAGCGTGCCGAGGTGCTCGCCTTCCTCGGCGGCGAGCTTCTGGAAGACCGAGCGGCCGCGCGGATCCTTGGTGAGGCCGGCGGCGCGCGTGTAGAACTCGAGGCCGCTGCGCTCGGTGGCGATCGCCATGCGCAGCGCGTCGCGCGCGAACACCATCTCGGTGGTCGAGCCGTCGACCGGCGGCGTCTCGCCGGCCGGTGCTGCACTGCTCGCAGATGCCGTAGATCTGCACCGTCGCCTGCGCGGTCGTGAACTGGCGCGCCGCGGCGATTTCCTCGAGCAGCGACTCGACGTCGGAGCTCAGAAACTCCGACGAGGAATGGCAGGTGGTGCAGATCAGGTGAAAGTGGCGCGGGTGGCGGTACGACGGCTCGAAGCGCGAGCGCCCTTCGCCGAAGTCGACCTTGCGCGCGATGCCGGCGCCGACCATCCACTGCAGCGTGCGGTAGACGGTCGCGCGGCCGATGCCGGCCGCCTCGCGGCGGACGAGATCGAACAGATCGTCGGCGCTGACGTGCCCTTCCTGACGCAGGAACACCTGCAGCACGCGATCGCGTTTGCGAGGAGCGCTTGCTCCCGGCGGGACGCAGGGAGGAGAGGTCGGGAAGGGGACGGTCCATTTGGTGAGTTAGTGTATTGGTGAATTGGCGAATGCAATCACCAATTCACCATATCACCGACTCGCCAATTCTCGCTTAGTCGACCGAGAAGCGACGAGCCGCAGCCGCAGGTCGACGTCGCCTGGGGATTCTTGATCGTGAACCCGCCGCCGGTGATGGTGTCGACGAAGTCGACTTCGGCGCCGGTCAGGTAGCGGATGCTGATCGGATCGACGAACAGCTTGACGCCGTGCGATTCGAACACCTGGTCGCCGGAGCCCTGGCCGTTTTCCTCGATCATCAGGCCGTACTGGAATCCGGAGCAGCCGCCGCCCTGCACGAATACGCGCAGCCCGCTATTGGCTTTGTTTTCTTCGGCCAGCAGTTCGTTGATCTTCGAGGCCGCCGTTTCTGAAACATTGATCATGGGCTCATTATACCAAGATCCCGGTTGGTATACTGCCTAGCCGCCCCATGCCGTATGTGACGATTCAGGCCTTTTCCCGTGAAAATCTGCTCGAATTCGCGCAGCAGCGCTGGCAGGCCATCCGCGAGGCCCGGCCGGACCTCGAACCGGCCCTGGCCCTCCAGCAGGAGCTGCTGACCCGGCATGATCGACCTGGCCAGCACGCTGGCGCGCGGCCGGCTGCCGCAGGCTGTCGCTGCCGCCGAAGTACCTGGCCGCCAAGCTCGCGCGCGGCGTGCCGGCGCTGGCCGGCGAGCCGATTCCGCTGCCGGTCGCCGGTCCTGACGCCGGCGCTGTTCCAGCTGTGCGACGCGCTGGCCGCCGGCGGCGCCGGCGAGGCGGCGACCCACATCCGGCGAGTCGACTGGAGGGCGGCAAGCTCGAAGCGGCGTCGCTGCTGACCGCCTCGCTGCGCCGCGATCAGGCGGCGCTGCGCACCGGCGCCGTGCATCGCGGCCTGTCGCCGGACCTGATGTGGCTCGTCGCCGAGCTCGCCGTCAGCCCGTTCGCGCACGCGCTGCAGCGGATGCTGTTCGGCGCGGTTGAGTCCAGGCGAGCTGCACGACGCGCTCGACGCGTGGCACGCACGGCTACTGCCCGGCGTGCGGATCGTGGCCGGCGGTCGGCGAGGTCGCCGGCGGCCATCGCACGCTGCGCTGCTCGTTCTGCTCGTGCGCGTGGGAGCTGAAGAGCTACGCGTGCATCTACTGTCAGGAGAGCGGCGAGGCTTCGTCACCGCCGCGCCGGACGAGGAGCGCAAGGATCGCCGCATCGAGGTCTGCTCCAGCTGCGGCGGCTACCTGAAGACGATCGACGTCCCGGAGCTCTCGCCGTTTCCGCTGCTGTCGATCTCGGACATCGAGACCACCGACCTCGACGTCGCCGCGATGGAGCACGGCTACGCCAGGCCGGGCATGAAGGACTTCACGAAAAAGATGTAACCGCAGAGACCGCAGAGACCGCCGAGAAAACGAATCTCTGCGTTCTTTGCGGTCTCCGCGGTTTCTTCTGTTCGTCCGTCAGGCGGCGACGCGCGCGGCGCGGCGGGCGTCGGTCACGTGGCCGCGGTGGATCATCTGGTGCAGCGCCAGCACCAGGAAGCTCGAGCCGTAGGTCGCGAACTCGCGCTCGCGTCCTTTCGGCGGCGCGACGGTCGCGCTTGTCGAGGTCGGCTTCGCTGCAGCGATTCCAGCAGCTGCATGTTGCGTCTCGCGCAGCCGCACGTACTGTCGCGCGACTTCGGCGAACGGCGGGTAGGCCGCCGGCATCGGCGACCGGCTCCGACTGCTCGCCGAACAGTGCGCCCACTCCGCCGCCGGGTTCGCCTCGCCGAACAGGACCGCCGGGAATCGATCCTTCGATCAGCGCCAGGTGGCCGAGCACCCACAGCGGATGGCAGCCGCCGTTGGGCGTCGGAAACGTCGTGGCGGCGCCGCTCATCTCGTCGATCACGCTCAGGACCGCGCCGTTCGAAGCGGCGAGCGCGAACTTGATCGCGTCTTTCGTCTGCATGTGTTCTCCTTCGCGCCTGTATTACGGCCCGCCGGCCGCCGGAGATACGTCGAAGGACGATCGCGCGCGCGGCAATCATCCAGGGGCAGTGCGTGTAGTCGCGATCGCCGCACGACCCGGCCGTCGCGCGAGCTCGAGCCGCGACGATCGGAGCGCGGCGCCCAGCGCGTCTGCGTCGCGTAGAGCGCGACGATGACGGCGGGCTCGCCGTCGACGTTGCCCAGCGCCATCCGCCACGCGATCGTGCGCGCCGTCGTAGCGGCCGAAGTACGGCGAATCGGTCAGCCGGCCCGCGAAGCGATCGGCGACCTGCAGCCGCGCGTCGGCGCTGATCAGCTCGCGCAGGCCGTCCCAGTCGCGGTTGATTGAATCGCTCGACGTAGAGCTGCAGCAGCTGCGAAGATCCGCTGCGTGGCGCGCGCAGGCGGCGGTGTCGCTCGGGCAGCGCCGCCAGCTTCGCTCGGCCGCGGCTGAGCGCGGCCTTCACGCCGCCGACGGTCGAGTCGACGAGCTCGGCGATCTCCTCGAGCGTGTAGTCGAACACGTCCTTCAGCAGCACGCAGGCGCGCTCCTTCGGCGGCAGCGCCATCACGAGCTGCTCGACGGCGCGTCCGAGATCCGGGCCCGGGCGGATCCGCCGGCGTCGACGACGTCCGGCGCCATCACCGCCGTCTCCGCCTCTTCTGCACGCCGCGGCGGCGCAGAAAGTCGATGCAGCGGTTGTGCGCGATGCGGAACAGCCACGGCGCCAGCGGCCGCGCTCGTCCAAGGTGTCGAGCTTGCGGTAGGCCTGGAACAGCGCCTCCTGCACGAGGTCCTCGCCGTCCAGGACCGACCCCGTCATCCGCGAGCAGTAGCGATGCAGGCTGGGGCGCAGGCTGGTGATCGTCTCGAGGAACGCGAGGTAGCGCAGCGTCGAACCGGCCGGCCCGGCCTCGGCGATCATCCATACCGATCACTACGCAGCCGGGCGCCCTCGGGATACGTCGCACGACAAGGAACCGCAGAGACCGCGAAGATCGCTGAGAAACGATATTCTCTGCGGTCTTGGCGGTCTCCGCGGTTTCTTCTGATCGTGATCACCCGCCGATCGTCGCGAGGTGCGCGCCCGATTCCTGCTCGATGTCCTTGTGCAGGCTGTTGCCGTGCGCGTCCATCGTCACGATCGCGGGGAAGTCTTCGACCTCGAGGTGCCACATCGCTTCGGGCGTGCCGAACTCGAGCAGCGAGACGTCGTCCACCTTCTTGATCGCGCGCGCGTAGAACTGCGCGGCGCCGCCGATCGCGTTCAGGTAGACCGCGCCGTGCTCCTTCAGCGCCGCCAGCGTCTTGGCGCCCATGCCGCCCTTGCCGATCACCGCGCGCACGCCGTAGCGCTTGATGATCTCGCCCTGATACGGCTCCTCGCGAATGCTCGTCGTCGGCCCGGCGGCGGTGACGCGCCAGCCGCTCGGCACTGCGGATCCTTCACCACCACCGGCCCGCAGTGGTACAGCACCGAGCCGTGCAGATCGACCGGCGGCTCGTGCTTCATCAGGTGCGAGTGCACCGCGTCGCGGCCGGTGAACATGCGGCCCGAGATCATCACGACGTCGCCGACCTTCAGCGCGCGGACGTCGGCCTCGCTGAGCGGCGCGCGCAGCGCGACTTCCTTGCCGGTGCGCTGTGAAGCCGGCCTGATCGAGCATCGGGATGATCGGGTGCGACGGATCGCGATACAGCCACGTGTCGATCGCGCCGCTCTGCGCGTTCAGCTCGACGCCGAGGCGGCGGAACGCCCAGCAGTCGTAGGCGACCGAGACGAAGAAGCTCGCCGGCAGGCGGTTGAGCGCGCCGATCTTGCAGCCGATCAGCGTCACCTTGCCGCCGAACCCCATCGTGCCGATCTCGAGATCGTTGACCGTCGCCATGATCGACGCTTCGACCTCCGCCAGCCGCGGATCCGGGTTGATGTCGTCGAGCGTGCGGAACAGCTGCTCCTTCGCGTGGGTGTAGCCCGAGGTGCGGTCGCCGCCGACGCAGACGCCGACCGCGCCGGGCGCGCAGCCCTTGCCCTGCGCCTGCCAGACCGCGTGCAGGATGCACTTCCTCACGCCGTCGAGCGTGCGATCGGCGCGGCCGAGATGCGGCAGCTCCACCGGCAGCGCGTACTGCGCGTTGGTGTTCTCGCAGCCGCCGCCCTTCAGAATCAGCTTGATCTCGATCGCGTCGCGCTCCCACTGATGCGAAGTGGATGATCGGCGTGCCGGGCCCGAGGTTGTCGCCGGAATTCTTGCCGGTGATCGAGTCGACCGAGTTCGGCCGCAGCTTGCCGCGGCGGGTCGCCTCGGCGACCGCTTCGCGAATCTGCTGGCGCATCCAGATCTGGTTGGCGCCGACCGGCGTCTGCACCTCGAAGGTCGGCATGCCGGTGTCCTGGCAGATCGCGCCTTCGCCGTCCGACGCGAGGTCGATGTTCTGCGCGATGATCGTCAGCGCCTGCGACGATCGGGTCGCCGCCGGCTCGGCCACCAGCGCGTGCTTCATCGCCGCGCGCACGTCGGGCGGCAGGTTCGGTGGACGTCTGGACGATGAGCTGCAGCACGCTGTCGAAGAATGAGGGAAGCATCCGGCAAGTATACGAATGGCTGATGGCTAAGGGCTGATGGCTGATGGCTGAGGGCTTCCGGACGCGAACGCGATCCTCTGGGCGAGCTCGACGTCCCGGCCGACGCCTACTACGGCGTGCAGACCGCGCGCGCGGTCGAGAACTTCCCGATCAGCGGCCTGCGCGCGCCCGCGCGATCTGATCGTCGCGACCATCCTCATCAAGAAGGCCGCCGCCGAAACCAACGCCGCGCTCGGCCGGCTCGATCGCCGCGTCGCGGACGCGATCGTCGCCGCCGCCGACGAGATCCTCGGCGGCGCGCTGCGCGATCAGTTCGTGGTCGACGTCTACCAGGCCGGCGCCGGCACGTCGCACAACATGAACGCCAACGAGGTGCTGGCGAATCGCGCCGGCGAGATGCTCGGCGAGCCGCAAGGGCACCTACACGCGGGTGCATCCCGAACGATCACGTCAACATGGGCCAGTCGACCAACGACGTCTACCCGACGGCGACGCGCCTCGCGCTGCTGCTCGGCGCGGCGCCGCTGGCCGCCGCGGCCGACGCGCTCGCCGCTCACGCCTGGCGCACAAGGCGACGCAGTTCGCCGCACGTGCTCAAGACCGGCCGCACGCATCTGCAGGACGCCGTGCCGATTACGCTGGGCCAGGAGTTCGGCGGCTACGCCGCGTGCGTCCGCCGCGGCGCGGAGGATGTCGACGGCGGCGGCGCGGCAGCTGCACGGAGCTGAACATCGGCGCGACCGCCGTCGGCACCGGGCTGAACGCCGGCGACGACTACCGCCGTCGGTCGTCGCGAACCTCGCGCGCTACACGAACCTGCCGCTCGAAGCCGGCCGACGAACCTGTTCCGCGTCACGCAGAGCATGGGCGACGTGCTCGCCTACTCGAGCGCGATGCGCCGGCTGGCGGTGGAGGTCGTCGAAGATCGCGCAGCGACCTGCGGCTGCTCAGCATGGGACCGCGCGCCGGCCTCTCCGAGATCGCGCTGCCGGCGGTGCAGCCCGGCTCGTCGATCATGCCGGGCAAGGTGAACCCGTCGGTCGCCGGAGATGGTGAACCAGGTCTGCTTCCAGGTGATGGGCTGCGACGCCACGGTCGCGATCGCCTGCGAGGCCGGTCAGCTCGAGCTCAACGTGATGATGCCGGTGATCGCGTGGAACGCGCTGCACGCGTCGACGATTCTGCGCGAAGCGCTGAAAGTGTTCCGGCTGCGCTGCGTTGACGGGCATCACCGCCGACGAAGCGCGCGCGCGCGAGCTGCTCGATCGCAGCACCGCCGCGGCGACCGCGCTCAGCCCCTACATCGGCTACGCGGCGACGGCGGAGATCGCCAAGGAGTCGGTCAAGAGCGGCAAGTCGATCCGCGCGCTCGTCCTCGAGCGCGGCCTGCTCGACGAGGCAGCGCCTCAACGAGATCCTGTCGGTGGAGTCGATGACGAAAGGCGGCGTCGTCGGCGAGACGAGGACGGGAGGACGCGGGGACGGGACAGGCGGGAAAGGCAGGACAGAGAGTGAAGCGCGCTGTTGCTTCGTGCTCGCGATGCTTTCCCTTCCCGCGCCTCCTGCCCTTCCCGCCCCTGCCTGCCCCTCCCGCCCAGTCAGGCCAGGCGAAGCCGAACACCCGCCTGTTCGGCACGCAGGATCTGGGCTTGCTCGAGGCGCCCGATCGCGAGCAGTGGCAGAAGCCGGATCAGATCATGGACGCGATCGGCGTCGCGGAAGGATCGAAGGTCGCCGAGCTCGGCGCCGCCGGCGGCTGGTTCACGCTGCAGCTCGCCGAGCGCGTCGGGCCCAACGGGCGCGTCTACGCGGAAGACATCCAGCGCGCGATGCTCGACGGCATCAGCCGGCGGATGCAGAGCGAGAACCTCACCAACGTGACCACCGTGCTCGGCACGCCGAGCGATCCGCACCTGCCGCCGGGACTCGACGCCGCGCTGATCTCCGATGCGTTTCACGAGATGGACGTGCCCGAGGATCCGAACGCTGGTGGTCACGCTGCTGCGCAACGTCGCGCAGTCGCTGAAGCCGCAGGGACGGCTGGGCATCGTCGACTGGACGCCGGGCAACGGCGGACCCGGGCCCGCCGCCGAGCACCGCGTCGATCCGAAGCGGGTGATCGCAGGCCGCGAACGCGGCCGGCCTGCAGTTGATCAAGCGGGAAGACTTCCCGCCGTTCGTGTTCCTGCTGGTGTTCGGACGGGCTAGCGCGAAGCCGACCCCGTGATCCGCCACAGCGCGGGCATGACGCCGGCGGCGACGAGCAGCTTCAACAGATCGGGGATGATGAACGGCACGAAGCCGGCGGCGAGCGCGCCCGACAGGCCGATCGACGGCTTCGACGCGATCGTCAGCCAGAGCACGCCGCCGGCGAACACGATCGCCAGGCCGCACGATCATCGAGACGACGGCGGTGAGATATCGGCGATCGAAGCCGCGCTGCCGCGAGCCAGCCGGCGGCGAACGCGGCGAACGGATACGCCATCAGGTAGCCGCCGGTCGGACCGAGCAGCCGCGCCGCGCCCTGGGGCAGCAGCGGCGACGCCGCGAACACCGGCAGCCCGGCGAAGCCGAGCGCGAGGTAGAGAATCTGGCTCGCCATGCCGAGGCGCGGGCCGAGCGCGGCCGCGCCGAGCAGCACCACCATCGGCTGGAAGGTGAACGGCACCGGCGTGAACGGCAGCGGGATGCTGATCTGGGCCGCGATCGCCGTGAGGATCGTCACGAACAGGACGGCGCCGATCTGTTCGGCCACCCGGAAGCGGGCGGTCAGCGCGGGTCGTCACGGTGTCGAGCAGTGTTGGGTACATGAAGGCGGATCTTAGCGTATGCGTACAGCGCTGACAATTGCGGGCAGCGATTCGAGCGGCGGCGCCGGCATCCAGGCGGACCTGAAGACGTTCGCCGCGTTCGGCATCTACGGCGCCAGCGCGATCACCGCGGTCACCGCCCAGAGCACCAAGGGCATCGAGGCGACGCTCGCGCTGCGATGCCGATTTCGTCACGGCGCAGATTGAGGCGGTCGCCGGCGATTTCACGATCGACGCGACCAAGATCGGCATGCTCGCCAACGCCGCCATCGTCGAAGCGGTGGCCGCCGCGATTGCCGAGCTGGATCTGCCGCTGGTAGTCCTCGATCCGGTCCTGGTCTCGTCGAGCGGCGAGCGCCTGCTCGACGAGGACGGCGTGCGCGCGCTCTGCGCCGAACTGCTGCCGCGCGCCCGGGTCGTGACGCCGAACATCCCGGAAGCGGAGGCGCTCAGCGGACGCCGCATCCAGTCGATGGATGATGCGCGCGAGGCCGCTCGCCGGATCCACGACATGGGCGCGGCCGCGGTGATCATCACGGGCGGGCACGGCTTCGACGTCGCACCCCGCACCTCGCACCTCGCACCTCGGCGAGGTCGTCGATCTGCTGTTCGACGGACACACGTTCCACGAGCTGCGCGTGCCACGAGTCGAGTCGCGCCATACCCACGGCACCGGCTGCACCTTCGCGTCAGCAGTCGCGGCCGGTCTGGCGCTGGGTCGCGAGCTGCCGGACGCGGCGGCGCGCGCGCAGCAGTACGTCGCAGGCGCGATCGCGCACGCCCCGGGGATCGGCCACGGCCGCGGCCCGCTGGATCATTTCTGGGAGAGACGTTCCCTCTGATGTAGTGCGGACCTTCAGGTCCGCCCGACACGGCAGGCCTGACCACCTTCGCCAAGGCTACGGTGGTCCGCCGTAGCTTTAGCGGAGGCGGAAGGCCTGCACTACGGCGTGAACCGCCGGGCCCTTCGGTAGTGTCCGGCTTCAGCCGGACCCCTTATACTGAATCGGTGCTTCCCCTTCTGGCCATCGGTCACGAGCCCCTCGAGCTCGACCGGATCGCCGCGGCCGTGGCTGCCGGTGCCGCCGCCGGCGCGGATGGGGCGGTCGTGACGTTTCTCGGCCTGGTGCGCAACCACAACCTCGGACGCAGCGTCCGATATCTGGAGTACGAGGCGTACGAGCCGCTGGCGCTTGAAGGCGTTCGAGCGGATCGCCGACGAAATCGGCGGGCGCTGGCCGAGCGCGCGGCTCGCGCTGCACCACCGCATCGGCCGGCTCGAGGTCGGCGAGGCGAGCATCGCGATCGCGACGCGGTCGCCGCATCGCGGCGACGCCTACGCCGCCTGCCGCTACGCGATCGAGCGCATCAAGCAGATCGCGCCGATCTGGAAGCACGAGTTTTTCGAGGGCGGCGAGGTCTGGATCGAAGGCGCGACGGCCAACCCCGACGATCCGCAGGCGCGCGCCGAAGCGGAGCGGCTCGCGTGCGCGTGACCGTGCGGCTGTTCGCGCGTCTTCGGGACATCGCCGGCGCGTCGGAGCTGGCGCGCGAGCTGGCGCCCGGCGCGACGATCGGCGACGTCTGGCGGCAGCTCGCCGGCGAGTTTCCGGAGCTGGCGCGCTACGAGCGTTCGATCTCGAGCGCGATCAACGCCGACTACGCGCGGATGGATCAGGTGATCGGCGAGGGGGACGAGATCGCGTTCCTCCCGCCGGTTTCCGGAGGATAAGAAGAAACCGCCGAGACCGCTTAGAACGCAAAGCCATTCTGTTCTCTGCGCTCTTTGCGGTCTCTGCGGTAAACAACGATATGTTCGATAAGCTTGCAACAGAAGAACAACGCTACGAAGAGCTGATGCGGCTGCTCGGCACCAGCGAGGTGCAGAGCGAGCCGGCGGAATACCGGAAGCACGCCAAGGCGCTGGCCGAGGTCGAGCCGCTGATCGAGCGCTTCCGCGAGTACAAGCTCGTCGTCCGCAACATCTCGGAGACCGAGGAGCTCGTCAACGCCGGCGACGCCGACATGCGCGACCTCGCCAGGGAGGAGCTCAAGTCGCTGGTGGCGCGCCGCGACGCGCTGGTCGGCGAGATGAAGATCCTGCTCGATCCCCAAGGATCCCAACGACGAGAAGAACGTGATGCTCGAGATCCGCGCCGGCACCGGCGGCGACGAGGCGGCGCTGTTCGCCGCCGAGCTGTTCCGGATGTACAGCATGTTCGCCGAGCGCCACGGCTGGCGCATCGAGGTGATGTCGAGCAACGACACCGGCGGCGGCGGCCTCAAGGAAGTGATCGCGATGATCGAGGGGCGCGGCGTCTACAGCAAGCTGAAGTACGAGAGCGGCGTCCACCGCGTCCAGCGCGTGCCGGCCACCGAGGCGAGCGGACGCATCCACACCTCGACGGTGACGGTCGCGGTGCTGCCCGAGGCCGAGGAAGTCGACGTCCAGATCAACGACAAGGATCTGCGCATCGACACGTTCTGCTCGAGCGGTCCCGGCGGCCAGAGCGTCAACACCACCTACTCCGCGGTCCGCATCACCCACCTCCCGAGCGGCGTGGTCGTGTCGCAGCAGGACGAGAAGTCGCAGATCAAGAACCGGGCGAAGGCGATGAAGGTGCTGCGCTCGCGCCTCTACGAGATGGAGCGCGCAGAAGCAGCAGGACGCGATCGCCAAGGATCGGCAAAACCCAGGTCGGCACCGGCGAGCGGTCGGAGAAGATCCGGACCTACAACTTCCGCGACAACCGCATCACCGATCACCGCGTGCACTTCACCACCCACCGGCTGGGCGAGGTGCTCAACGGCGACCTCGAGGAGCTGCTCGACAACGTGATCACCCACTACCAGTCGGAGAAGCTCAAGGACGCGACGGCGGTACCTCGTGAGCATCCACGCCCAGGTGTCGGCGGCGCGGCAGCGGCTGCGCGACGCCGGCATTACGCCGACCGAATCGGATCTCGACGCGCGCCTGCTGGCGCAGCACGTGCTCGGCTGGACGCACCGAGCGATTTCTGACCGACGCGCGCGAGCCGGTGCCCGAGGGGTTCGCGCCGCGCTACGAATCGCTGGTCGCCCGCCGCGTCACCCGCGAGCCGTTCGCCTACATCGTCGGCGTGCGCGAGTTCTGGGGCCTCGAGCTCGAAGTGACGCCGGACGTGCTGATCCCACGGCCGGCCACCGAGCTGATCGTGGAGTCGATCCAGGAGCTGTTTCCCGATCGATCGGTGCCGCTGGCGATCGCCGACGTCTGCACCGGCTGCGGCTGCGTCGCGGTGGCGCTCGCGCACGAGCGGCCGGCTTCCACCGTCCGCGGCAGCGACATCTCGCGCGGCGGCGCTCGTGGTCGCCCGCCGCAACGCCGCCCGGCACGGCGTCGGCGATCGCGTGACGTTCACGCACGGCGATCTGCTCGACGGCGTCGCCGGGACCTTCGACGCCATCGTCGCCAACCCCCCCTACGTGATCGATCGCGCGCGCCAGGCGCTGCAGCCTGAAGTCCGCGACCACGAGCCGCCGCTGGCGTTGTTCGGCGGCATCGACGGCCTGGCTCTGGTCACGCGGCTGATCGCCGCGGCGCCATCGCGCCTCCGCGCCGGCGGCTATCTCATCTTCGAGTTCGGACTCGGTCAGGACGTCGAGGTCGAGGATCTGATCGAGGCGTCGCCCGAGCTGACGCTGGTCGGCCTGCGGCGCGATCTGCAGGGCATCGCGCGGACGGCGATCGCAAAGCGCGTCGAACCGTGATGATTACATCAGCGAGATAAGAAGGAACCGCCGAGAACGCCGAGACCGCGGAAATCAATATCTCAGCGTTCTTCGCGGTCTCCGCGGTTTCTTCTGGTCGTGACGCATCTCCGGTGTCTGGAGCGCTTCCATGCTTGGCTGTCTGTTCTGCAAGATCATCGCGCGCGAGATTCCGGCGTCGATCGTCTACGAAGACGATCAGGTGCTCGCCTTCAACGACATCAACCCGACCGGACCGACCCATGTCCTGGTCGTGCCCAAGCGCCACATCGCGACGCTGAACGATCTCGCGCCGGCAGATGACGCGATCGTCGGCGAGCTGGTCCGGCGCGCGGCCGCGATCGCAAAGGAACGCGGGATCGACGCCGGCGGCTTCCGGACCGTGTTCAACACCAACCGCGACGCCGGCCAGACCGTCTTCCACATCCACCTGCACCTCATCGGCGGCCGCGGCCTCGCCTGGCCTCCGGGCTAACCCGAATCGCCACAGACCGTCCAACAGGCGATGGCTTTCGACCTGTTGTGGCGTGATCTGTTGCTGGCGTCGCGAAATGCGTTCCGGCGGCCTGGATTCACCGCGCTCATCGTCCTGACGCTCGCGCTGGGCATCGGCGTCAACAGCGCGGTGTTTGCCCTGCTCGACGGCGTGTTGCTCCGTCCGCTGCCGTACCGCGATCCGTCGCGCATCGTCTTTCTGTGGCAGACCTTCCCGTCGCAGAACATCCTCGAGCTCGAGCCGACCGCGTTCGACTACGACGCGTGGCACGGCATGCGCTCGATGTCCCAGATCGCGATGGTCCGGGCTGACACGTTCACGCTGACCGGCGACGACAACCCGGAACGGGTCAGAGGATCGCGAATGACGGCGTCGCTGATGCCGCTGCTGGGCATCGCGCCGCGGCTCGGACGCAATTTCACCCCGGCTGAAGATCTCGAGGGCACCGCCGGCGTCGCGATTCTCAGCGACGGTCTCTGGCGCCGCCGGTTCGGCGCCGACGATCGCGTGCTCGGCCGGATCATCCAGATCAACGGCGAGTCGCGCACCATCGTCGGCGTGATGCCGCGCGGCGTGTCACTGCCAGGACCACTCACCGGCGACGACGATCTGTGGATGCCCGCGCGCCTGTCAGCGGCCGACCGCGTCACCGAGGTCTACCACAGCCAGAAGATCCTCGGCCGCCTCGCCGACGGTACGACCGTCGAGCAGGCGTCTGCCGAGCTCGAGGCGCTTGCGGCGCGCCTCGCGGCGGAACGGCCGTCGCACCGGCAGCTGGGCGGCCGCGTGGTGCCGGTCGCCGAACAGACGGTGCGAGTCATCAGGCCCGCGCTCCTGCTGATCGCGGGCAGCGTCGGCCTGTTGTTGCTGGTGGCCTGCGCGAACGCCTCGACGCTGTTGCTGGCCCGGGCCTCGAACCGCCGCCACGAAGTCGCGGTGCGAACGGCGCTCGGCGCGACCCGGGGACGGTTGCTGTCGCTCGCGGTCGCGGAATCGATGGTGTTCGCGTCGCTCGGCGGGCTGGCCGGACTGCTGCTCGGAGACTGGGCCCTGCGCGCGGTACTACCGCTGTTTGCGAGCTCGCTGCCCGCGGCACTCCCGATCGAGATCGACGCGCGCGTCGCCGTGTTCACCGCGGCGGTCTCCGCCATCCTGGGCCTGCTCTTCGGCATCGTCGTCTCGTCGCACCGGCCGGAGGGCGGCCTCGTCGATCTGCTGAAGGCGTCGGGGCGCACGATTGCCGGGTCGGCCGGGCGGGCACGCAACGCGCTGGTGATTGCCCAGGTCGCGCTGGCGGTCGTCCTGCTCTCCGCCGCCGGGCTGATGTTGAACAGCGTGGTGAAGCTCTCGCGGGTCCGTCCCGGATTCGACGCCGATCATCTGCTCACCTTCAAGGTCGCACTGAGCGGCTCGAACTACGGCGCCGCGCCCGCGCGCGTCGCCTTCGTCTCGGATCTGCTCGCGCGCCTGACGACGGCGGGCGGCGTGCGCCGCGCGGCGCTCTCGTCGATCGTCCCGTTCGGCGGGCAGCGTGGCGCCAACGGCTTCGAGATCGAAGGGCAACCGGCGGCGCCCGGACAAACGCTGATCGCCGACCAGCGCTACGTCTCGCCGAACTATCTCGAGACCATGAACATCCCGATGGTCGAGGGCCGCGGTTTCCTGGCAACCGACGACGCCCGCGCCGAGCCGGTGGTGCTGGTCAACCGCACGATGGCCCGGCGCTTCTGGCCGAACACCAGTCCGATCGATCACCGCATCCGCACCACCGCCGGATTCGACTCGGCCTCCTGGTTCCGCGTCGTCGGCGTGGTGGAGGACGTGCGGCACGTGTCGCTCAGTCGCGACGCGGTGACGGAGATGTACCGACCGATCGCCCAGGCCGCGATATCGAACTTCACGCTCGTCGTCCGGACCGACCGCGAGCCCGCGTCGCTGGCGCCATCGGCGCGCGCCGCCGTTCAGGCCATCGATCCGAACCTGCCCATCTATGACGTGCGAACGATGGAGGATCGGATTGCGGGCTCGTTCGCGCAGACACGCGGCACGATGCTGCTGCTGCTGGTAACGGCGGCGTTGGCGGCTGCGCTGTCAGGCGTGGCGATCTACGGATCGATCTGGTATTCCGTGAGCCAGCGCATCCCGGAGATTGGCGTGCGGCTCGCGCTCGGGGCCAGCCGTGGATCGGTGTTCACCGGAGTCCTGCGCCGCGCCGTCGCGCTGACCGGGATCGGGGCGCTGATCGGCGTCTGCGGAACGCTGGCGGGCGGTCGCCTGATCGCCGGCCTGCTCTTCGACACCCGCGCCACCGACCCGGGCACGCTCGCGGCCGTGGTCGTCGCGACGATGGCTCTCGCCGTCGTGGCCGGAATCGTGCCCGCCCGCCGCGCGATGAGCGTGGATCCGATCATCGCGTTGAGAAATGAATAGGGGCCTGGGAGCTGGGGAGCAGCCGTACTCGTAGTGCAGGCCTTCAGGCCTGCCTGACCAGCAGATACGAGCCTTTGCGCGAGGGGCGATCGAGAAAGAACTCCACTACGCGGTAGCCGCGTGCGAAATAGGCTGTGAAGATCTCACGCGTCGACATTCGCCAGGCCAGCGCGAGGTCGGGCATTCTCGACAGCATGTCGGTGAAGCCCATCGGGATTTCGACGGCCACGCGCCGGGCATCGAGTGCGAGATCGACGTTGGCGGACTCGAGCCACTCGCCCACCGACCTCGCGCGGTTGACGCGGGCGGCATCGGCGACGCCTTGGTCGCGCATCACCATCGCAGGGCTCGAACCCTGCGTGGCGGGTGCGATCCGGCGTTCGACGTGCGGCTTGCGGATCCACCAGTCGGCGACGAACCGATCGGTGGGATTGCCTCCGTGCAGCGGGCTGCCTGAGACGCCGTAGATATTTACCGCGTACTCCTCGACCACTACCCCGAGCTTGGCGAAGTTGAGGTGCGCGTTCATCGCCTGCAGCGGATCGTATGTCCACTGCACCAGGTCGAGTCCGGCGTTCAGCGCCCGCTCTCGCTGGAGCAGCTTCAGCTGATACCCGAGCCCGCGGCTCTGGTATTCCTTGAGCACGCCCGCCATGTGTGACCACTGCGTCGGCTTGCCGTCCTTGATGCCAGGAAGTGAGTAGACAAACCCGATCATCGCGGACGGTGCGAGGTGCGCCGTGCGAGGTGCGTCGTCGAAGGCGCCGATCAGGATGCCGCCGCTGTGGACCGAGACCGCGAGGATCGGCACCGGCACCACGTCGTCGTAGCCGGGCCCCCAGATTTCGCGTTCGAGATCGACGACGACGGCAAAGTCGTCGAGGGTGGTGAGATCGCGGTAGGTGATCACGGAATCTGGTAATCGGGTGATTGGGTAATCTGGTAATCGATTATCAGATTACTCGATTACCCGATCACCCAATACCAGCGGCGGCAACTCGTGCAGAGATTTGATGACGGCAACCCCGTGGTCGCCGCCGACTTTCGGCGCCGCGGCATCGCCGCGATTCAAGAGCACGGCGCGCATGCCGACGTTGAGCGCGCCCTCGATGTCGTGCGTCAGGCTGTCTCCGACCATGAGCGCATTTTCCGGCGTCACGTCGAGCAATTGCAGCGCCGCCCTGAAGATGCTCGGGTGCGGCTTCATCAGGCCGTGGTCGGACGAAGACACCGTGGCGCTGACGAATGCCTGCAGCTCGAAATGTGACTGGAACGAGGCCAGGCAGCGGTGCGTGTTCGAGATCAGGCCGATGCGTACGCCCGCATCCGACAACCGCTTCATGACCGCCGGCACGTCGTCGTACAGCTCGAAGTGGTGGCAGGCGGCCCATTCGCGATAGATCTCGCGCGAGCACTCGTCGATGCGCGGCCCGCTGCCGCCCATCACCTCGATGATGCCGCTCGTGTAGGCGATGAAGATCTCCGGGTCGTAGACGTCGTCCGGGCTGTGGAGCAGCGGCGCCGCGCTGGCGACCCCCGCCTCGAACTTCGCGGCGTCGACGCTCATGCCGTAGCGCGCGCAGAAGGCCTGATAGCCCTCGCCGCGAAAAGTCGGTCCGGGGTAGATCAGCGTGAAGTCGACGTCGAAGAGGACGGCCTTCACTGACACTGGCGGTCCTCGTAGGGCCCCGCGATCACGACCGTCGCGCGATCGGGATCGAGCACGCTTCTAGCAGCAGCGTTGACGTCGTCCATCGTCACCGCGCTCAGCAGTCCGGGCAGCCGCGCGTCGTAGTCGAGGCCAAGGCCGAAGAACTCGCCGACCTGAAGGAAGTTCGCGATCGCGGCGTTGGTCTCGAGCGCGCGCGGGATCGAGCCGATCAGGTAGCGGCGCGACTCGTCGAGCTCCTGCGGCGTCAGGCCCTCGGCCACCAGGCGCGTGACCTCTTCGTCGATCGAGGCGACGGCGCGGTCGACGTTCGCCGGGCTGACCCCCGCCCGGATGGTGAGCGGCCCTGGCGCGACGTTGGCGTCGAGCGCGCTGGACACGTAGTACGCCATGCCCTGCCGCTCGCGGATGCTGTCGCCCAGGCGCCCGCCGATCGCGTACTGGCCGAACGCGACATTCATCAGCCAGAACGCGTAGTAGGCGGGGTCGTTGCGCGTGATCGCGGTGAAACCGTAGGCGATGTCGGCCTGCGACTTGTTCATCATCGGGATCACGATGCGGCGGCGGGCGGAGGCGGGCGCGACCGGCGGGACCGTCAGCGGCGGCGGCGGCGGCGCTTTCCAGCCCCCGAACGCCTGCGACGCCAGTTCCTGCGCGCGCGCCGGTTCGACGTCGCCGACGATGACCCCCGTCAGCATCCCGGGGGCGAACCGCTCGCGGTGCAGCCTCAGCAGCTGGTCGCGGGTGAACTGCTCCACCACGCCGATCGTGCCCTTGGTGCGACGTCCGTATGGATGCTGATCCGGATACAGCTGCGCCATCAGCGTCTCGGAGGCGCAGATCGCCGGATTGTCCTCGTCCTGCCGGATTGAGGTGATCACCTCGCCCTTGCGCACCGCGATCTCGTCCTCCGGCAAGGATGGCGATATGAGGATATCGGCGAGGAGCGCGAGGACCGGCTCGAAGTCGTCCGAGAGGCAGCGGCAGACGAGCGTGAACCCGTGGCGCGTGACCAGGGTCGTCAGCGTGATCCCGCGGCTGTCCAGCTCCTCGGCTATGTCGGCGGCGGAGCGCGTCGCGGTTCCGCGATCGATCACGCGAGAGAGCAGCCAGGTCAGCCCCGCCTGCCCCGGTGGATCGGCAATCGATCCGGCGCACATCGACAGGTTGATGGCGACGGCCGGCGTGGTCGTCGTCTGCTTGATCAAGAGGGTGGCGCCGTTGTCGAGGCGCGTGCGGACGGGGTTCAGCGGCATTTCTAACTTCTGATTTCCGAGGGCTCGAACCACCCCACGGTGCGGTTGGAGGGAGCGAGCACGCGCGCCGCGGCGGCCGCGACCTCTTCGAGGGTCACCGCCGCAATCCGGGCCGGCGCGCTGGTGAAGAGGTCGACGCTCGCAATCGTCGCGTAGTAGCCGATCTGGTGCGCGATGTTGGTGACGCTGTCGGCGTCAAACACGAGCCGGGCCCGCAGCTGCGCTTTCGCTTTCACCAGCTCCGCGTCGGTGATGCCGTCACGCTCCAGATTCGCCAGCGACTCGAGCGTCGCCGCTTCGACCGCGGCCAGCGGCGTGCCCTCGTTGGCGGTCGCCGACAGCGTGTAGAGGAACGGATCCTCGGTCGGCATCAGGCCGCCGGATACGGAGGACGCCAGCCCGCGCTCGACCAGCGCGCGATACAGTCGGGCGCTGCGCTGCGGCGGCGGCGTGCGAAAGCTGGACCACAGATTCAGTCCCTTGGCGCCGGTCAGCACCGCGTCGAGGATCAGCAGGGGGAAGAAGTCGCGGTCGGTCGCCGACGGGGCGTGATAGCCGATCTTCAAATACGCCGTGGTGCCCTCCTGCCGGAGCGTCAGCCGGCGCTCGCCGGTCTGTTCGGGCTCGATCGTGCGCAGCCGCTCGATCGAGGCTCCCGGCGGGATGGCGCCGAAGTAGTGTTCCACGCGCCGCAGCGCCTCGTCGGTGTCGACGTCGCCGACGATGACCAGGGTGGCGTTGTTGGGCACGTAAAATCGCCGGTAGTAGCCGTACAGGTCGTCCCGCGTCATGGCCTGAAGGTCCGGCAGCCAGCCGATGGTCGGGTGCCGGTACGGGTGCGCCTTGAACGCGGTCGCGGTCAGCTCCTGGTCGAGCAGCTGATCGGGATCGTTCTCGCCGCCCTGCAGCTCCGAGATGATGACCGTCCGCTCCGATTCGCAGTCATCCGGGTGGTAGAGGCTGCTCGCCATGCGTTCGGCCTCGATGAACAACATCTGGTCGAGCGCGTCCCTGGTCGCGGTCTCGAGATACGTCGTCTGATCGATCCAGGTGTAGCCGTTCCAGCTGCCGCCGTGCTTCTCGATGATTCCCTTCACCTGATCGCGCGGGATGTTGGCGGTTCCCTTGAAGTTCATGTGCTCGCACCAGTGCGAGACGCCGGTGAGGCCGGGCCGCTCGTCCTTGGACCCCACCTTGTACCAGCACCAGACCGAGGCGAGCGGCGCCGTGTGTTCTTCCTGGATGAGGACGTTCAGGCCGTTGTCCAGCCGCGTGGCACGCATCGGATCATTATAGAATCGGGAGATACGTCATGCCTGAGTGGAAAGACACCGTCAACCTGCCGCGCACCGACTTCCCGATGAAGGCGAACCTGCCGACCAGCGAGCCCGAGACGCTCGCCCGCTGGACCGCGATGGACCTCTACGGGAAGATTCGCGAGCGCCGCGCCGGCGCGCCGAAGTTCGTGCTGCACGACGGTCCGCCGTACGCCAACGGCAACATCCACATGGGCACGGCGCTGAACAAGATTCTCAAGGAGCTGGTCGTCAAATCGCGGTCGATGGCCGGGTTCGACGCGCCGTACCTGGTCGGCTACGACTGCCACGGCCTGCCGATTGAGTTGAAGGTCGACCGCGAGCTCGGGCCGAAGAAGCGCGACATGTCGGTGGCCGACTTCTGCCGCGCCTGCCGCGCCTACGCGGAGCGTTACATCGGCACGATGACCGAGCAGTTCCAGCGTCTGGGGATCCTCGGCACGTGGGACGCGCCGTACCTGACGATGAACTTCAAGTACCAGGCGGCGATCGCGCGGGCGTTCGGCAAGTTCGTCGAGCAGGACCTGGTCTACAAGGGCAAGAAGCCGGTGCACTGGTGCATCCACTGCCGCACCGCGCTCGCGGAGGCTGAGGTCGAGTACGCAGGATCACACCTCGCCCTCGATCTACGTCGAGTTCGCGCTCGCAGAGGAGAGCGCCTCGGAGTTCGCCAAACGCGTGCCGCAGCTGACGGGTCGCGATGTCTCGGTCCTGATCTGGACGACGACGCCCTGGACGATCCCCTCGAACCTGGCGATCGCGTTTCATCCGGAGTTCGACTACGCGGCCTACGACGTCGACGGCCGCGCGGTGATCGTCGCCGAGGCGCTGGCGCCGAAAGTGGCGGCGGCCGGCGGCAAGACGTTCGGCGAGCCGCTGGCGCGGATGAAAGGCGCGGAGCTCGAGCACCTCCGTTTCCAGCATCCGCTCTATGCGCGCACGTCGCTCGGCGTCCTGGGCGACTACGTGACGCTCGAGGCCGGCACCGGCGCCGTCCATACCGCGCCAGGCCACGGCGCCGACGACTTCAATACCGGCATGCGGTACGGACTGGAGATCTACGCGCCGATCGGCCCGGCGGGACACTTCCTCGATACCGTGGAGCTGTTCGGTGGGCAGCGCGTGTTCGACGCGAACCCGAAGGTCGAGGAGGCGCTCAAACAGCGCGGCAAGCTGTGGCACCGCGAGCCGTTCTCGCACACCTACCCGCACTGCTGGCGCTGCCACAACCCGGTGATCTTCCTGGCCACGTCGCAGTGGTTCATCGCGCTCGACAAGTCCTCAGGGACTGGCAGCTCGGGGCTTGGGACTCGCACGCTGCGTGAAGCGGCGATCGACGCGGTCGACAACAAGGTGCGATGGATCCCGTCGTGGGGACACGATCGCATGTACAACATGGTGGCCAATCGGCCCGACTGGTGCATCTCGCGCCAGCGTGTCTGGGGTGTCCCGATCCCGGCGGTCGACTGCGCGAAGTGCGGCGAGGCGATCACCTCGCCGGCGCTGGTCGAGAAGACCGCCGCGGTGTTCGACCAGTACGGGGCCGACGCGTGGTACGAGCGGCCGACCGGAGAATTCATCCCCGATGGGCTCACCTGCCCGTCGTGCGGCGGCACCAGCTTCGAGCGCGAGATGAACATCCTCGACGTCTGGTTCGACTCGGGCTCGAGCCACGAAGCGGTGCTGTCGGTGAGCCCGGATCTGACCTGGCCGGCCGACATCTATCTCGAGGGCAGCGACCAGCATCGCGGCTGGTTCCAGAGCTCGCTGCTGGTCGGCCTCGGCACGCGCGGCCGCCCGCCATTCAAGCAGATCCTCACCCACGGCTTCCTGATCGACGTCGACGGCAAGAAGATGTCGAAGTCGATCGGCAACACGATCCTGCCGCAGGACGTGATCAAGGAGAGCGGCGCCGACATCATCCGGCTCTGGACCGCGATGAGCGACTACCGCGAGGAGATCCGCGTCGGCAAGGAGATCCTCGCGCGTGTCTCCGAGGCGTACCGCAAGCTGCGCAACACCCTGCGCTACCTGCTCGGGAACCTCTACGACTTCGATCCGTCGAAGGATCTCGTGCCGCTAGCGAAGATGGAGGAGGTGGACCGCTACATCCTCGCGCGCTACGCCGACGTGGCCAAGCGCGTCCTGGTCGCCTACGAGGAGTACCAGTACGGCCCGATCTCGCAGGCGCTGACCCAGTTCGCGACGGTGGACCTGAGCTCGTTCTACAACGACATCTCGAAGGATGGCCTCTACACGCTGGCGGCCGGCTCGCCAGAACGGCGATCGGCCCAGACCGCGCTCTACCTGATGGCCGACGGCCTCACCCGGCTGCTCGCGCCGATCCTGTCGTTCACCGCCGACGAGCTGTGGCGTTACATCCCGGGCGCGCGCGAGGAGTCGGTGCACATGGCGCTGTTCCCGACGGTGGAGAGCCTCGACGCGCTCGCCGATCCGGTCCTGGTCGAACGCTGGAACACGCTGGTCGCGCTGCGCGAGCAGGTGCTGGCCGAGATCGAGCCGCTGCGGAAGAACAAGCAGATCGGCAGCTCGCTCCAGGCCAAGGTCGTCATCTCCGCCACCAACAGGGAACTGCCGCTGCTGGAGCAGTACATCAAGCAGCTGCCGATGTTGTTCATCGTCTCCGCGGTGGAGTTGCGGCCGGCGCCGACCGACGTGGCGGCGGCGGGCGAGGCCGCGCCGCGCATCACCATCGAGCGCGCCGGCGGCGTCAAGTGCGAGCGCTGCTGGCGGATCGTACCGGCGGTGTCCAGCGAGCCGGCGTCGGCAGGGCTCTGCGATCGGTGCCAGGACGCGCTGGCCGAGGCCGTCCATGGATAACGCCCTGGACGAGGTCCGGCTCAAGCCGGACGCTACCGGCGAGGAAGAGGCGATGCCGGCCGCGCCGGCGCCGCAACGGCTGATCGAGTTCGTGCTGCCGATGGTGATCGTCGCCGTCGATCAGGGCACCAAGGCGATGGTCCGCGCCTCGGTGCCGGTGCACGACAGCGTCACCATCATCCCGGGATTTTTCGACATCACCCATGCGTTGAACAGCGGCGCTGCCTTCGGGATCCTCAACGGCGCCGACTTTCCGTTCAAGACGGTGATTATCGCGGTGATCGCGACCGCGGCCTTGATCGGGGTCGGGGTCTACGCCGCCAGCCTCGCGCACCATCAGCTGATCGCGCGCATCGGGCTGGCGCTGATCATCGGCGGCGCCGCCGGCAACCTGATCGATCGGGTGATGACCGGCTCGGTGGTCGACTTCGTCGATGTCTACTGGAAGACCCATCATTTCTGGGCTTTCAACGTCGCCGACTCGGCCATTTCGGTCGGCGTCACCATGCTGATTCTCGATATGCTCACGACAGGAACGCATGTATCCAAGACTGTTTGAGCTGCCGTGGTCGATCGGCAGCCTCGGGCCGATCACCGTCTACACCTACGGTGTGCTGCTCGCGGCGGCCTATCTGTTCGGCCTGAAGCTGGCGATGGTGCGGGCCAAGAAGCGGGGGCTCGACGCCAACCGGGTCCTCGACCTGGGCATCTACATCATCATCAGCGCGCTCATCGGCGCCAAGCTGCTGCTGCTGATCACCGATTTCCGCGCGTTCACCTCAAACCCCCGGGAGCTGCTGACGCTGGCCCGCTCCGGCGGCGTCTTCTACGGCGGTCTGATCCTCGCGGTCACGGTCGCGCTGCTATACATCCGTAAGGTCGGCCTGCCGTTCTGGACCACCACCGACGTCTTCGCGCCGGGCATCGCGCTCGGCCACGTGGTCGGGCGGTTCGGCTGCCTGTTCGCCGGCTGCTGCTACGGCAAGCCGACGACGCTGCCGTGGGGCATCACGTTCACCGACCCGTTCGCGGCCGCCAATGTCGGCACGCCGCTCGGGGTGCCGCTGCACCCGACCCAGATCTACGAAGCGGGAGCGGAGCTGCTGATCCTCGGCATCCTGCTCTGGACCGAGCGGAAGGGACGGCCGTTCGCGGGCCGGACGTTCTGGCTGTACATGCTGCTGTACGCGATCTCGCGCTTCATCATCGAGTTCTTCCGCGGCGACGAGCGCGGTACGGTCGGCATGTTCTCGACCTCACAGTTCATCTCCATCGTGCTCGCGCCGCTGGCTATCGTCATGCTGGTGTACCTGTCGCGCGCGGTCACGCCGGAACCGAAGCGGGCGCGCAAGGCCGCGTGATTCAACGCATCACCGTCCCCGACGAAGGCGACGATCTCCGGCTCGATCGCTTTCTGGTGTCGATGGTGGCGCTGTCGCGCTCGCAGATTCAGCGGTTGATCAAAGACGGCTGCGTGCTGGTCGCCGGCAAGCCCGCCAAAGCGAACCACCCGGTCAAGCAGGGCCAGGAAGTCTCGATCGAAGTCCCCGAGCTGATCGACCCGGCGCCGCTGCCCGAAGCGTTGCCGCTGCCGATCGTCTATCAGGACCGCGATCTGATCGTGGTCGACAAGCCGGCGGGCATGGTGGTGCACCCGGCGGCGGGACACGCCAGCGGCACGCTGGTGAACGCGCTGCTCCACCACGTCGACGACCTCAGCGGCATCGGCGGCGAGAAGCGCCCCGGCATCGTGCATCGCCTCGACAAGGGCACCTCCGGGTTGATGGTGGTCGCCAAGCACGACAAGGCGCACGAAGAGCTGGCGCGCCAGTTCGCGGAGCGCGAGGTCGAAAAAGAATATCTCGCGCTGGTGTGGGGCGAGGTGATGGCCGGCCGCCGCATCGACGCGCCAATCGGCCGCGATCCGAACAACCGGAAGAAGATGTCGTCGACCGAATCCAACCGCGCGCGCCGCACCCGGGCCGCGGTGACGCGGATCGTGCGCGCCGAACATTTCGGCCGGATGCTGACGATGACGCAGGTGGCGATCCATACGGGGCGGACGCATCAGATCCGCGTCCACCTGAGCGCGATCGGCCACCCGATCGTGGGCGACGCGCTCTACGGCGGCGTCCACCGGCGGGTCGCCGGCGATCTGAGGGCAGTCACCCACCTCGATCGACCGTTCCTGCACGCCGCGCATCTGGTATTCCAGCACCCGGAAGACGGCCGGAAGATGGATTTCACCAGCGCCATGCCGGAGGATCTGCAGAAAGTGCTCGACGAGCTGCGCGAGAAGTTCGATCCGGCGATGCACGGGGATCCGTAGAGATTTCAGATTTCAGAGGGCGGATTTCAGATTTATGCGGACCGTCTACAAAGGCCGGGTGTTCTCCGTAGAGGTCGGAAGGCGGCGGTTTCCGAACGGGCAGGAGCACGACGTCGAGATCGTCCGGCACACGGAGTCGGTGGTGCTGATCCCCGTCGAAGACGACGGCCGCGTGGTGATCGTGAAGCAGTACCGCGCGCCGCTCGACCAGGAGACCTGGGAGTTCCCGGCGGGTCGGTTGAACGAGGGCGAGCCAGCAGAGGACGGCGCGCGTCGCGAGTGCGAGGAAGAGATCGGCCGCGTGCCGCACCGCCTCGACCGGCTGCTCGGCCTCTACCCCGCGCCGGGATTCTGCGACGAGAAGCTGATCTTCTTCCGCGCCTCGGATCTGCGCCAGCCGCCCCCGGACTCGCCCCACAAGCCGGACGCGGACGAGGACATCACCACCCGGATCGTGACCGTGGACGAGGCGCGGGCGATGCTGGCGCGCGGCGAGATCGTCGATCTGAAGACGGCGTACGCGCTGACGCTCATTTGATGGAATGCAGGCCCTCAGGCCGGGACTAGAGGGTCCGGCTAAAGCCGGACGCTACCGGGGTGGCGCGCTACCAGGGTGGCGCGCGACTTCCTCGATCGTGGCGACGTGGATCGCCACCGTGTCCTCGACACGGCGGGCGTAGCCGCCGGCCAGGGTGACGACGAGCGGGACGCCGGCCCGGCCGACGGCGTCCACGACCAGGCGGTCGCGCCGCCGCAGACCTTCCCTGGTCAAGCGCAGACCCCCGAGCTGATCGTCTTCGTAGGGATCGGCGCCCGCCAGATAGAACACGCACTGCGGCGCGTGCGTCATCACCGCCGGCAACGCGCGCTCGAGCTCGGCGAGGTAGGTGTCGTCGTGGGCGCCGTCGGGAAGGCCGACGTCGAGCGACCCGCGCGGCTTCCACATGGGGTAGTTGTGCTGCTGGTGCATCGAGAAGGTGAACACGCGGGGGTCCGATTCGAACGTGAACGCCGTGCCGTTGCCGTGATGCACGTCAAGATCGATCACCGCGATCCGTTCCAGCCCGCACGCCTGCAGCACGCGCGCGGCGACGGCGAGATCGTTGAAGGGACAGAAGCCTTCACCGTGGTTCGGAAACGCATGATGCAGGCCGCCGCCGAGGTGACACACTGGGAAGTACGAAGTACGAGGTGCGACGTACGAATGCGGCTCTCGTCCTTCGCGCTCTCTTGCTTCGGGCTCTCTTGCTTCGGGCTCTCGTCGCTTCGGGCTCTGTCGCTTCGGGCTCTCTACTTCTGACTTCGTACTTCGTACTTCCAAGCCACAGGCTATCCGAGCGGCTTGGACCGTTCCTCCCACCATCAGCCGGAATCCCTCGACCATCGCCGCCGACCACGGCAACTCCAGCTGCGCGCAGTCCTCGGGCGACAGCGTGCCGTCCCTCAATTTCGCAAGATATTCAGCGGTGTGGACCAGGGCGAGATCGCTCCAGCTGGCGGGCGCGGGCTCGACGCAGTCGGCGGGGCGGATGACGCCGCTCTCTACAAGAGCGGCGTGCACCATCGAGTACTTGCGGGTGGGAAAAACATGCGGCCCGATATCGATCTGATACCGGGGAGAGTACACAACGATCAACGCAGGGCTCGCTGAACCCGCAGAAAACCGGTCTTGCTGCGTGTTTCGCGGTTTCTGCGTGGTACGTCGTGGTTCGTCTTCAATTCCCCGGCGCGGCGACCTGTCCAACCGTCCGCGACGGTTTCTTGAGCGGACGGACGTCCGACGCCACCGGTTGGAGCGCCAGCGCGAGCACCTCGTCGATCGTCGACACCAGGTGGACGGTGAGCCCTTCGCGGAGCTCAGGGGTCAGGTCCTCGTTGATGTTCTTCGCGTTCTGCTTCGGCACGATCACTTCATGGATGCCGAGCCGCCGCGCGGCGAGCACCTTCTCCTTGACGCCGCCGATCGGCAGCACCCGGCCGGAGAGCGTGATCTCGCCGGTCATCGCGATGTCGCCGCGGACCGGGCGTCCGGTGAGCGCCGATGCCATCGCCGTCGCCATCGTCACGCCGGCGGAGGGGCCGTCCTTGGGAATCGCCCCGGCCGGCACGTGCACGTGCATTTCGGCCTTCGTGAAAAAGTCCGGATCGATCCCGTAGGTCTTGGCGTGCGCGCGCAGCCACGACAGCGCCGCCCGCGCCGACTCCTTCATCACCTCGCCGAGCTGACCGGTCAGCGTCAGCGAGCCCCCGCCCGCCATCTTCGAGGCTTCGATGAACAGCACCTCGCCGCCGGCCGCGGTCCATGCCAGGCCGATGGCGACCCCCGGATCCTTGGTCCGCTCCTCCATCTCCTCGTCGAGGAAGCGCGGCGCGCCGAGCAGCTCGACGACCACGTCGGGCGTGATCTCGATCGGCGTGTCATTCCCCTCGGCGCGGCGGCGCGCGACCTTGCGGCACAGCGACCCGATTTCACGCTCGAGATTGCGGACGCCTGCCTCCCGCGTGTAGCCGCGGATGACCTGGCGCAGCGCGGCCGAGGTGAACTGGATGTACTCGGCGGTGAGGCCGTGGTTCTTCACCTGCTTGTCCACCAGGTGATCGACCGCGATCTTCAGCTTCTCTTCCTCGGTGTAGCCGGCGATCTCGAGCACCTCCATCCGGTCCCGGAGCGCGGCCGGGATCGGATCGAGCACGTTCGCGGTGGTGATGAACAGCACCTCGGACAGATCGAAGGGCACGTCCAGATAGTGATCGCGGAACGTGTTGTTCTGCTCCGGATCCAGGACCTCGAGCAGCGCCGACGAGGGGTCGCCGCGGAAATCCGAGCCGAGTTTGTCGATCTCGTCGAGGATGAACACCGGGTTCTTCGACTCGGCGCGGCGCAGGCCCTGGATGATCTGTCCGGGGAGCGCGCCGATGTAGGTCCGCCGGTGACCGCGAATCTCCGCCTCGTCGCGCATGCCGCCGAGCGACACCCGAACGAACTTGCGGCCGAGCGATTCCGCGATCGAGCGCGCCAGCGAGGTCTTGCCGACGCCGGGAGGGCCGACGAAGCAGAGGATCGGTCCCTTCACCTCCGGATTCAGCTTGCGGACGGCGAGATACTCGATGATGCGATCCTTCGCCTTTTCGAGCCCCGAGTGATCGGCGTCGAGCACCTGGAGGGTCTTCTTGAGATCGATGACCTCGTCGGTCCGCCTGGCCCACGGCAGCATCACCAGCCAGTCGAGATAGGTGCGCGACACGGTGTACTCGGCGGCAGCGACCGGCATCTTCGACAGCCGATCGAGCTCGCGCAGCGCTTCTTTCTTCACCGCCTCGGGCATGCCGGCGGCTTCGATCTTCTCGGCGATCTCCTCGATCTCCTTGGTCTGATCGTCGCCTTCCCCGAGCTCCTTCTGGATGGCCTTCATCTGCTCGCGCAGGAAGTACTCGCGCTGGTTCTTGCCGACCTCGGACTGCACCTGCGACTGAATCTTCGACCCGAGCTCGAGTACTTCGAGCTCCTTGATCAGGATCCGGTTCAGGTTGTCCATGCGCGCCCGGATGTCGAGCGTCTCGAGCACCTCCTGCTTCACCGCCGGTGCTGATCGTGGACAGCGAGGACGCGATGAAGTCGGCGAGCCGCCCCGGCTCGGTGATGTTCATCGCCAGGGTCTGCAGATCGTCGGACAGCAGCGGCGACAGCGACACCACCTGCTGGAAGTTGGTCTTGATGTTCCGGGCCAGCGCGTCGATTTCCAGCCGATCGGATTCGTTGGTGTCTTCCGTGGCGGCGCTGACCCGCGCCCGCAGGTACGGCTGGGTGGCGACGACCTCGTCGAGCGTCAGGCGCGCGAGCCCCTGCACGATCAGGCGGAGGCTGCCGTCGGGCAGCTTGAACATCTTGTGGATGTGGGTCGCGGTGCCGACCGGATACAGGTCGGCCTGGACTGGCTCCTCGATCGCCGCGTCACGCTGCGTGAAGACCGCGATCAGCTTGCCGTTCGCGATCGCATCGTCGATCAGGCGAACCGAGCTCTCGCGGGCCACCGCGAGCGGCATGAACGAATTCGGAAACAGGACCGTGTCTCGAAGCGGCAGGATCGGCAGCTCGGACGGAATGTTGAGCGGCCGATCGCCGATGGAGACGTCCTCGCTCTTGAGGTTCTCGAGTTGATCGCTCATCGCGACCTCACTTTATCTGGATCAGCTGGGTATTTGGCGTTCTGATTCCTTAGACGCCGGGACCAGACCGTCAGATGACCAATTGTGAAAAAGAGGGTTCGCCGGTGGGGAGAGATGGGCTCCGCCACCGGCGGAGCCCCCGAATGTTGGGACGCCGGACTCTTACATGTCCATGAAGAGCGAACTGGTGCCGCGGCGCGCCGTCAGCTGACGCTCACGCTGCTCGGCGGTCTCCCGCGACTCTTCACAGTCCTTGCATCGGACCGCGAAGGGCAGCGCACGCAGGCGCTTCTCCGCGATTTCCTCGCCACAGTCGAAACAGTTGCCGTAGCTGCCCTGCTCGAGGCGGGAGAGCGCGTCGTTCACCTTGTTCAGGGTCTCGGACTTCATCTGGACGAGGGCGAATTCCAGCTCTTCCTGGATGTCGGCTTCCGCGCTCTCGACGGTGTCGAGCACTTCGTTCAGCTTGCCGCCCCACGAGCCTTCCTCGCGCACGCCGCGCATCTTGCCCTGGACTTCAGCCTGCAGCTCGCGACGCCGATCGTCGAGCATCGTTTTCAGATCCGAGTAGCGGGACCCGGTCTTCGCCGGCGCCGCTTCCTTCTTTTGAGTCTTCATGACCGCCGCTCCTTCCGCCCCGGACCAGCCGGGTCGCCACACTTAAGATTGCCGAATGCTATGCAAATGAAGCGCCAAGAGTATACTGAACTAGAGTCCTATTGCAAGCTGTCGAGCTCTCCAGAACTTCGGACGATCCAGCCGTTGCCTGCAGCGGCGAATCCCAACCCATTTCATCAGCCAGCGTCGCTTCGTGCGGTGCAATGCCTTTAGAATTAATGTGTTGCGATGTAGCCTTCATGATTTTCAACCGTTTGTTCAAATACGATGATCCCTTAGACGCCCGACTGCCTCTGACGGTTCTACCGTCCTGTTGTCATCACTTTGTCCGCGTAAGGAGACGATGAGGTGTAGCAGAATTGCCGAGATCCTACGTAGGGACCACGCAAATCCTGCCGTCGGCCGCACCAGTGTCAGAGATCCGACCCGTGCCGGAACTACGTCGGTCGGCCGTCCCCGGTTTTGACCGACGGTTGATACTCCCCGAGCAGGGCGGATATAATCGGGGTTTCTCCGAAGGAAAGTTGAGTAGTCATGGCCAAGCGATGTGAACTTTGCGGTAAGGGTCCGGTTGTGGGCCGGCAGCACAGCCACGCCAACAACGTGAGCGCCCGGCGGTTCGAGCCGAATCTTCAGGCAGTCAAGGCGGTCGTCAACGGCGGCAACAAACGCATGCGGGTGTGCACGCGCTGCCTCCGCTCCGGCAAGATTGTCAAAGCCGGACCCGGCAAGGCGGCTTGAAGTACGAAGGTTGAAGTACGAGTCTGAAGTACGAAGGATGAAGGAAGCGGTTTCCAGCCCTGATGCGCCGAAGGCGATCGGCCCGTATTCTCAGGCCGTTCGCGCCGGCCAGCTGCTGTTCGTGTCGGGTCAGGTCCCCCTGGACCCGGCCACCGGCCAGATCGTCGCCGGCGACATCGAGACCCAGACCCGCCGCGTGTTCGACAACCTCGCCGCGGTCCTGAAGGCGGGTGGGCGGTCGTTCGCCGATGTCGTGCGAACGACGGTCTTCCTGGCCGACATGAACGACTTCACCGCGGTGAACGACGTCTACGGCACGTATTTCTCCACCCGTACCCGGCCCGGGCGACCGTCCAGGTGGCGCGCCTGCCGAAAGACGCGCGCGTCGAGATCGATCTCATAGCGACGTTCGACTAGGCAGGATTGCTCCTGCCTATCCAGCCCCTCCTGCCCTTCCCGCCCTCTCTACTCCAAGCACTCCGTCAACGCCTCGGAGCGACTTGATCACTTTTTCCAGGTGTTTCAAATCGCTGATCTCGATGGTGACGTCGATGCGCGCGTTCTGCGATTCGCCGGTACGCGCTTCCATGTTCTTGATGTTGGTGTTGATCCCGGCGATCTTCGCGCTGACCGCCGCCAGCAGCCCTTTCCGGTCCTCGACTTCCATCGTCAGCTTGACCGTGTAGCGCGCCACCGCGTCGCTCTTGTCCCACTCGACCTCGATGCGGCGCTCCGGGTCGTACAGCAGGTTGACGACGTTGGGGCAGGTCGCGGAATGGACGGACGACGCCCTTTCCGCGCGTCACGTAGCCGACGATCTTCTCGCCGCGAATCGGGCTGCAGCAGCGCGCGCGGAACACCAGCAGATCGTCGAACCCCTTGACCTTGATCTTCTCCTCACCAGAGCCGAGCACGCGACGCACGGCGGAGGCGACCGCGCCTTCCGGCGGTTTCTCGCGCAGCGAGTCTGCCGGGACCAGCCGGACCAGCACCTGCTTCGGCTGGATCTTGCCGTAGCCCATGGCCGCGAACAAATCGTCGGTCTTGCCGACCGCGAACTCGGTCAGCACCTTGGCGAACGCGTCGCCGTCGACGATCGTCTTCGGGTTCAGGTCGTAGCGCCGCGCTTCCTTCTCGAACAGCTTGCGTCCGAGCTCCACCGCGCGCGCTTTCTCTTCCGCGTGAATGAGGTGCTTGATCTTGCTGCGCGCGCGCGAGGTGGCGACGAAGTTCAGCCAGTCGCGGCTGGGACGGTGGCCCGCCTGCCTCACGATCTCGACGATGTCGCCGTTCTTGAGCCGCGTGCGCAGCGGGACCATCTTGCCGTTGACGCGCGCCCCGACGCACTGATGCCCCAGGTCGGTGTGAATCGTGTACGCAAAGTCGACCGGGGTCGCGCCGCGCGGCAGCGCTTTCACCAGCCCCTTCGGCGTGAAGATGTAGACCTCTTCCGGATAGAGCTCGACCTTCAGGTTCTGGATGAACTCCTGCGGGTCGTGCACCTCCTGCTGCGATTCGAGCAGCTGACGCATCCACTGGAAGTAGCGATCGTCGCGCTGATCGCCGACGCGCCCTTCCTTGTACTTCCAGTGCGCCGCGATCCCTTCCTCCGCCCGCCGGTGCTGCTCCATCGTCCGGATCTGGACCTCGAACGGCATCCCGTGCTCGCTGATCACCGAGGTGTGCAGCGACTGGTAGCCGTTGGGACGCGGCATCGCAATGAAGTCCTTGATGCGCCCCGGCACCGGCGACCACGTCTGATGAATGATGCCGAGCGCGGCGTAGCAGTCCTTCACGCTGTCGGTGACGATGCGGAGCGCGATGAAGTCGTAGACCTGTCCGAGGTCGATCTTCTGCCGCTCGAGCTTCTGGTGAATGCTCCAGAGGCGCTTGATGCGGCCGTCGATCTCGACGACCGGCACCTGCGCCTCGGCGAGCTTGGCGGCGATGGTTTTCTTCAGCTCGCCAATCAGCCCCTCGGTCGCGCGCCGCTTGAGATCGACTTCGGTGCGAAGCGC
This sequence comes from uncultured Acidobacteriota bacterium, assembly GCA_963794705.1. GTDB lineage: Bacteria > Acidobacteriota > Vicinamibacteria > Vicinamibacterales > CAVVIG01 > CAVQFC01. The sequence continues at coordinate 876,675 of CAWCFI010000010.1, read as the reverse complement.
TTCGTAGGCCTGCGGCTCGAGATAGCGGAAGGAGAGCTCCTCGAGCTCGTTCTTCACCTTGCTCATGCCGAGACGGTTGGCGATCGGCGCGTAGATGTCGCGCGTCTCCTGCGCGATTTTGACGCGGCGATCCTCGCTCAGATGCCCGAGGGTCCGCATGTTGTGCAGGCGGTCGGCAAGCTTCACGAGGATGACGCGGATGTCGTCAACCATCGCGAGCAGCATCTTCCGGAAGTTTTCCGCCTGCCGCTCCTCGCTCGTGGCGGACGACAGCGGAATCGCGCTGATCTTGGTCACGCCCTCGACGACGTGGGCGACTTCGGGCCCGAACAGCTCGCGGATGCGTTCGATGGTGGTGAGGGTGTCCTCGACGACGTCGTGGAGCAGGCCCGCGGCAATCGCCACGGCGTCCAGCTTCATGTCGGCCAGGAAGTCGGCCACGGCCAGGGGATGGATGAGGTAGGGCTCGCCGGAATGGCGCACCTGGCCCCGGTGCTCGAAGGCCGAAAAGACATAGGCCCGCCTGAGCAGCTCGACGTCGGCGTCCGGGCTGTACGCCCGCACTTTTTCGAGGAGATCCTCGAAGCGAATCATGATTTTCGGTGTCTAATCAAAATGTCGAACCGTTCCGTAGTTAGCTTGACGTACGTTTTTTTGCTTCACTATACTGGCCCGGTTTCGGCTTCACCAATTTTCTCTGTTTAGGGGGCTTCATGCGTTCTTTGTCGGGAGCATCGCTGGCGTTCACCGCGGTGCTGGCCTTGGGATCGGTCGCGTCGACGGTCGGATGCTCCAAGGTCGGCGAGATTCAGTCCAAAAAGGCGTTCAAGACCGCCAATGCCGCCTACCAGCAGCAGGACTACAAGAAGGCCTCGGAGTACTACGAGCAGACCATCGCGGCCGCGCCGGACACGCCAACGGCCAACCAGGCGTATTTCTTCCTCGGCAACAGCCTCGACAACCAGTACAAACCGAGCAAGAAGGGCGACGCCGCCAACGACGCCATGCTGACCAAGGCGGTCGATAATTACCAGAAAGCTGCCGAAAAGCTCGCGTCGTCGCCCGATCCGGCCGACAAGAAGCTGGGCAAGCTGTCGCTCGAGTATCTCGTGGCGTCCTATGGCCCGGACAAGCTGAACGATCCGGCCAAGGCCGAGCCGGTGGTCCAGCGCATGATCCAGCTCGAACCCAGCGAGCCGACCAACTACTTCGCGCTCGCCAAGATCTACGAGGACGCTGGCGCCTATGACGAAGCCGAGAAGATGCTGGTGCAGGCGAAAACGGCCAAGCCGAGCGATCCGGCGGTCTATATGACGCTGGCCGGCTACTACAACCGCCAGGGTCACTTCGACAAGACCATCGAAGCGCTCGAGGAACGCGCCTCGAAGGAACCCAACAATCCCGAGGCGTTCTACACCATCGCCACCTACTACTGGGACGAGGCCTACCGCGACTTCAAGCTGAAGGACAACGAAAAGAAGGACTTCGTGGCGAAGGGCATGACGGCGGTCGACCACGCGCTGCAGCTCAAGCCCGATTACGTCGAAGCCATCGTCTACAAGGGCCTCCTGCTCCGCCTCCAGGCGAATCTCGAGAAGGATCCGGCCAAGCAGCAGCAGCTCCTGAAGGATGCGACTGCGCTGAGCGAGAAGGCCAATGCGATGCGCAAGGCGAAGGCCGCCGGCACCGCGCCTTAAGGTCACCAAATTGTAGGGAATCGACCCTACAACCGATTGGATCAAGAGGCCGTCAGGATCGTCCTGACGGCCTTTTTTTGTCTCACACCCGTCACAACGCCGCAGTAAAATACCCACGCTTTCGAAACAATCCCATTTCCAACCGGATGGTGGCCGCGCATGACGGCGCACCATGGAGAACACATGAGTCGCACTACCTTTCTGAGATCTTTTGCTCTTCTGATTTGTTGCGTCCTGCTGTGGCCCGCGGGCCGCGCGGACGCGCAAGGCGTGACGACCGGCGCCATCAGCGGCATCGTCAAGGACGATCAGGGTGCGGTGATCCCAGGCGCAACCGTGATCGCCGTTCACGAGCCGTCCGGGAGCAAATATGAAGCGGTGACGCAGGTGGACGGGCGATTCGTCATGCCCGGGATGCGCGTCGGCGGTCCCTACACGGTGACCGCGTCGCTCACCGGCTTTACGTCGGAGGCGAAGAACAACCTCGCCGTCAGCCTGGGTGTCACGCAGGATCTCAGTTTCGGTCTGAAGGTCGCGTCCATCTCGGAGACGATCACGGTGGTCGGCCAGAGCGATCCCGTGTTCAGCTCGGGCCGCACCGGTGCGGCCACCGCCGTGATGCGTGAGGATCTGGCGACGCTGCCGACGATCAGCGGCCGCATCACCGACATCACGCGGCTGACGCCGCAGTACGGCGGCAACGGCTCGATGGCCGGCCAGGACAACCGCGCCAACAACATGACGGTGGACGGCGCCTACTTCAACAACTCGTTCGGCCTGGGCGTTACCACCGGCGGCATCGGCGACCGCACCGGCGTCGCGCCGATCTCGCTCGAAGCGATCGAGCAGGTGCAGGTCAGCGTCGCGCCGTACGACGTGCGCCAGGGCAACTTCACCGGCGCCGGCATCAACACCGTAACGCGCAGCGGCACCAACAATTTCACGGCGTCCGGCTACTACCGAACGCGTAACGAGAGCTGCGACGATTTGACCAACGTCAACAGCTGCGGCGGCTTCGTAGGGACCAACGCCGGCGCGAACCGCTTCAACCCGGGCAACTTCAATACGAAGACCGGCGGCTTTTGGGCCGGCGGCCCGATCATGAAAAACAAGCTCTTCGCGTTCGGCCAGTGGGAGAAACAGCAAGATACGCGTCCGCTGACGACGTTCACGTCGAACCCGGGCGGCGCGCCGGTGGCCGGCAACACGACGCGCGTCAACGCGTCGGACCTCACCGCGCTCAGCTCGTTCCTGTCGTCGAAGTTCAGCTACGACACAGGCCCGTTCGACAACATCCAGAAGATCACGCCGGCCAAGCCGTGGATGCTGAAGGGCGACTACAACCTCAATAACGCGAACAAGGTCACGGTCAAGTATCACCAGCTCGACTCGAACAGCCCGGTCGGCCAGTCGGGATCGTCCTCGCTCGGCATCACTCGCGGCACCGGCTCGACGAATTTTCTCTCTTACGCCAACTCGAACTACGCGATTCTCGAGAACCTCAAGTCGGGCATCGGCGAGTGGAACTCGGTGTTCGGCAACATGACGAACAACCTGCTGCTCGGCTACACCCACCAGGACGAGAGCCGCGGTCCGCAGGGTCAGACCCCGGCGTTCCCGTTCGTCGTGATCGGCGACGGTTCCGGCGTCTCCCTGACGGCGTTCGGCAACGAGCCGTTCACGCCCTACAACCTGCTTCGCTATAACACGTTCCAGGTGCAGGACAGCGTGACGAAGTTCGCCAAGAACCACTCGATCACGTTCGGCGGCAACCTCGAGAAGTTCCACTCCGACAACTCGTTCTACTTCGGCATCCAGAGCTCCTACTCGTATCACTCGCTGGCTGACTTCTACACCGACGCCAACAGCTTCCTCGCCAACCCGAACCGCACGGTGTCGCCGGTGACGCTGGACGCCTTCCAGGTGAAGTATTTGCTGCAACCGGGGCAGACGACGCCGCCGCTCCAGCCGCTCGACGTGATCTACGCCGGCGGCTACATCCAGGACGAGTGGCGTCCGAAAAGCAACGTGACCGTTACCGCAGGCCTCCGCATCGACGTGCCGAAGTTCGGCAACACCGCGTTCGACAACCCGGTCGCCGACAACCTGACCTTCCGCGACCAGGACGGATCGCCGGTGAAGTACAACACCGGCGCGCTGCCGGAGACCACGCCGTACTGGTCGCCGCGCGTCGGCATCAACTGGGACGTCAACGGCAACCAGGCGACGCAGGTCCGCGGCGGATCGGGGCTGTTCTCGGGTAAACCGCCGTACGTCTGGATCTCGAACCAGATCGGCAACACCGGCGTGCTCTACGGCTTCATCGACAGCCGAGGCACGACCGCGTTCCCGTTCAACCCCAGCACCGACAAGTACAAGCCGGCGGCAACCGGCGGCACGGCGGCCAGCTACGAGCTCGACGTGACCGACAAGGGCTTCCGCTTCCCGCAGACCTGGCGCAGCAACATCGGCGTCGACCGCCGCCTGCCGTGGGGCCTGGTCGGTTCGCTCGACTACATCTACAACCAGGACATCAACGCGCCGGTCTACATCAACGCCAACCTGCCGGCGCCGACCGGGACTTACACGGGCGTGGACAACCGCAATCGCTGGCAGTCGACCGTGGCAGGGGCGGCGCTGGCGCCCGGCATCACCGTCGCGTCTCTGCCGTGTGTGACGACACTCGGTCTGGAGAACGGCCCGTGCTCGGTAAAGATCAACAACGCGCGCGGCAATCAGGTCACCGCCAACTACGTGATCAAGAACCAGAGCCAGAACCACTCGCAGAACATCTCCGGCGCCGTCACCAAGAACATGACGCACGGGTTCTCGTTCAAGGGCGGTTTCAACTACGGTGTGTCGCGCAGCCTGGTCGAGCCCTCATCGACGGCCGGCAGCTCATGGGCCGGCACGTTCCAGGGCATCGTCAACGACCCGAACAACCCGGCGCTGGCCTACTCCCAGAACTCGCCCGGCAAGCGCGTGTTCCTCTCGGCGAACTACTCCAAGCAGTACTTCAGCTGGGGCGCCACCACGTTCTCGATGTTTTACGACGGCCATACCAACGGCAACACCAGCTACATCTTCGCCAGCGACGCGAACCAGGACGGCCAGACCAACGACCTGATCTACATCCCGAAGGACACCTCGGAGATGAACTTCAGGCCGCTGTCGGTCACCGTGGCCGGCGTCACCAAGTCGTACACCGCCGCCGATCAGGTTGCAGCGTTCGAACAGTTGATCAACGCCGACAGCTACCTGAGCTCGCACCGCGGCCAGTACGCCGAGCGCAATGCTGTGTTCCTGCCGATGGTTAACCGGGTCGATCTGAGCCTTATGCAGGACGTGTTCGGCACAATCAGCGGCCACAAGCACACCGGCCAGGTTCGGCTCGACATCACCAACTTCGGCAACCTCCTGAACAAGAACTGGGGCGTTGGTCAGCGTCTGATCAACGGTTCAATCCTGACCAACCCGCAGGCGGACGCGACCGGGAAACTGAGCTACAACCTGCAGAATCTCAGCGGCAACCTGATCACCACGCCGCTGCAGACCAACGCCGGCGTCGCGGACGTCTACGTGATGATGCTCAGCTTCCGCTACACGTTCTAGAACTTAGAACTCACAACTAAGAACTCAGAACTGGCCGGCGCGAGAAATCGCGCCGGCCTTTTTATTTGCCGAGGGAAAGCAGGTTCGCGAGGAGGCGGTAGGCGCCCGGCACGCCGTATGGCAGCTGACGGTGAAAGGCGTACGCGAAGTAGGTGTAGTGTCCTTTGCCGTAGACCGCGGTTAGCCAGCCGCCGCGCTGCGGCGCCTGTCCTTGATCGTGAGTGGCGATCAGCGGCGTGTAGGCGGCGTCCCATTCGGTGAAGAACTTCGATCCGCGCTGCTCCACCCAGCCGTCGAAATCGGCCTTCGTGATCCGGTTCGGCGTCGTCAACAGCGGATGTGACGGGGCGAGGATGTCGACCGGCGAATCCTCCTCCGACACCTCCTCGGCACGAGCCGGCAGCTGCGCCGGAAACGGCGCAAAGGTGTCCGGCACGAACTCCTGCGTGTTGTACAACACGATCATGTTGCCGCCGTCGCGCACGTAGTCGAGCAGGCGGCGGCTGTAGGTCTTCAGGTCGTCGCGGACCGCGTATGCCCTGGTGCCGGTGACGATCGCGTCGAACCGGCCGAGATCGCCGGTGGCCAGATCCTGCTCGCCCAGCAGAGTGACCGACGCGCCGAGCTGCGCGATGCCGGCCGGGACCTCGTCGCCAATGCCCATCACATAGCCGACCTTCAGGCCCGGCGCGATCGCCACGTCGACGCCGCGGACGGTCGTCGACGCGGGGTGATAGAGATAGCGTGTTTCGAGATCGCGGTGCTCGATGACGTCGTAACCCTGCGAGTACTCGTGTCCGTCCAGCGTCGCCGTAGCCTCAATCCTGTAGTCGCGGTTCTCGAGTGACGGGACGGAGACGCTGAAACGGTAGGTGCCGCGCTCGCCGGCGCGCGCGAAGCTGAACGGCGCCGCTGCGGGCGAAGACGTCCATCCGGCCGGCAGCCGAAGGGCAAGCTCGCCGCTGCCGCCCTTTACCTGATTGTTCAGCAGCTCAACCCGCACGTCGATCTGGCGGCGCGAGGCTGCCGACGCGGCGGTCGGCAGGACCGCCACACGCGGCGTCACGTTGACCGCGACCGGCGGCACCACCATCAGCTCGCGGAGCTCGTCCCCGTAAGGCAGGTGCGGCTCACGACGGCGAACGGTGACGATCATGTAGACGGGGACGCCGGCAACCTCGTAGATCGCTCGGGCCCGCAGCGACGGCGTCGCGGCCGGCTTGAACAGCTGTGAGGGGTCACCCACGGTGTAGCGGGCGTCCGCGATCGAACCCCGCTCGAAGTACGGGCGCGACAGTCGCGCTGTCGGCAGCGTCGCCGCCGCGAAGGTGTGCCGGGCGGTCTGGTTGGCTCCCAGCCGGATTCGGCCGGCGTCGTTGGACGGCAGCCGCCAGTCCGGTCCTCCCGCCGCCGCAAGCAGCGTCATCTCGGTGATGTCGATCGGGACGGTCCCACGGTTCGTGAATGCGGAGCTCACGTCGACCGGCTGTCCGGGCACCACCGGGCCGGAAGCCGCGATCGCCTCGAAGTCGATCCCGAGCGCGGTGTTGATCGCATCCATGAACTGCTGCTCTTTCATCTGCAGGATGAACACGGCATCGGGCTCCCCCCGGAGCGCGCTGATGGCCGTGCGCGTCGCGGCCAGGCCTCGCGCGAGCGCCGGCACGCAGGCCGACGGGTTCTGCATCGAGAAGGCGGCGACGGCGGCGCGAATCTCGACGTCGATCGCCGAGAGCAACCCCGCGGCCGTCGGCGGCGCGGGACGACGGATCGCGTTGAAGATTCCAGGAATCGACGTGTCGATCCCATCGAAGAAGCCGGCTTCCTTCCCGGTCCGGCTAAAGCCGGCCACTACAGACGAGGGACGGGAGCCGGACTCTGACGAAGGGGTGGCGGTTCCGGTAGTGTCCGGCTTTAGCCGGACCTCGTCGGCCGTCGCAAGTCGTTTGTAGTACGCGATCGACGGACCCGCCTGCGCCGGGACGCGGCCGCCGTTCTGCGATCGCTGGAACGCGAGCCCCAGGCGCGCGAAGTTCTGGTACGAGTCACCCAGCCACGGGCTGTACTCACCGGTATCCGTCCTCAGCGTCCAGTCCTCGTTCTCGCGGACGCCGCCCATATAGAGTTTCAGCGGCTGCCACGGCCGCAGGCCGTCGCGGATCTGTTCGGGGAACACCGTCGGATCGCCGGCGACCCGGAACGCCTCCTGTGTCAGGATCCCGGCCGCCTCGTGGTTGCCATGACCGTCGCGCGCGTTGCCCTGGAACCGCGCGATCAGCACGAATGGCCGGTCGGTGCGGATGATCCGGACCATGTCGCGCAGCACGTTCTCGCGCCCCCACTTCACCAGCGCTTCCTCGAGCCGCTTCGAGAAGCCGTAGTCGATCGCCGTCGTGAAGTACTGCCGATCGAGGCCGTAGTAGCGGCCCGCCATCAGCAGTTCCTCGGTCCGGATCAGGCCGACGGCATCGAACAGCTCGGGACCGATCGCGTTGTCGCCGGACTCGCCGCGGTTCAGGGTCAGCAGCGAGACGCGAGCGCCGCCACCGCGGCTCAACTGCGCCAGCATGCCGCCGTGCTCGTCGTCGGGATGCGCGGTGGTGTGCATCGCGCTCGCGGTGGTCTGCAGCTTGAGCAGCTTCTGCCACGTTCCGGTGGCGCCGCTGTCCTGCGGCAGCGGTTCCGGACCAGCGCGAAGGACCACGGACAACAGAGCCACGAAGAACGACATACAACGTAGAGCTCGCGGAACACGCAGAACAAAACCTCTTCTGCGGTTGCTGCTGGTTCTGCGTCGATCGCCGTGGACTGTGACGGTGGTGGCCATCGGGGCGGATTATACTTTCCGCGCGTGCCGCACATCGATCTGCTCACGGTCGGCGAAGCGTTTCAGGACCTGATCTTCGTGGGCCTGCCGCACATGCCGAGAAGCGGCGAGGAGCTGCGAACCGCCGCGTTCGCCTCGACGATTGGCGGCGGCGCGGTCATCACCGCGACCGCGGCATCGCGCCTGGGGCTGCGCACCTCCATTGTCAGCGCACTCAGCCGCGAGTCCGCGGCGTCGCTGCATCGGGACAAGGTTCGCGTCGTCAACGTGCGGCGGGCAGGCGAAGCGCATGCGGTGACCGTGGCGCTCTCGACGAAACACGATCGCAGCTTCGTTACCTTCGACGGCGTCAACGCCCGGCTGGAAGCACGGCTGCCGGCGGCCCTTGCCGGCCAGCGCGCGCGCCACGTCCACTTCGCTTTCGCACCTCGGAACTGCCCGCGCTGGGTCCGCATCGCCGAGCGCCTGCGCGCGCGCGGTGCCACGACGTCGTGGGATTTCGGCTGGAACCCGCCGCTGCGCGTCGCGACCGGATTCGACGCGCTGGTGGGCTCCGCCGATTTCATCTTCGTGAACGAGGCGGAGGCGGCGATGTACGCGCGCCGGCGCCGCCGCGACACCGCGCTCATCTACTGGCGCCAGACGGCACGCAACACGATCCTCAAGCTGGGTCCGCGCGGCAGCCGCTGGATCGCGGGAACGAATCGTGCCGCCCAGGGGCGCCGACCAGGCGACATCGCGGCGCCCGCGCCGCGCGTGCGTGCGGTCGACACCACCGGCGCCGGCGACGCCTTCAACGGCGGCTTCCTGTTCGCCTGGCTGGGAGGACGGCCGCCGCTCGAGTGTCTTCGCATCGGAAATTCCGTCGGCGCGGCGTCAACGCTGGCCGCAGGGGGCGTCGACGCCCTGCCCAGGAGGCGACGATGAAAACCCCACGCCGCCGTTCCGGCAGGCCTGAAGGCCTGAACCATATCGGGTCTGAAGGGCCGAGATGAAGATTGCGGTGATCGGCGGGGCCGGGGTTCGAACGCCGCTCCTGGTCGGCGGCTTGACGGACTCCGATCTGCCGATCGAGCAGATTGCGCTCTACGACGTCGATCGGCCGCGCCTCCAGGCCATCGGCGCCGTCGCCGAGCGAATGGCCACCAAGGGCCGCGTCACATTGTGCGACTCGGTGGCCGAATGTGTCGCCTGGGCCGACGTCGTCTTTACGAGCATCCGGGTCGGCGGAATCGAGCAGCGGGTCCACGACGAGGCCGTCGCGCAGCGCCACGGGATCGTCGGCCAGGAAACGGTGGGGCCCGCCGGCTTCGCGATGGCGATGCGGACGATTCCCGCGATGGTGCGCTACGCGCGCGAGATCGGCGAGGCGGCGCCGCGTGCGTGGATCGTCAACTTCACGAACCCCGTCGGTATGGTCACGGAAGCGATGCGTACCGTGAACGACCGGGTCATCGGCATCTGCGACACGCCGACCGAGCTGTTCGAGGAGGTCGCGCGCCTTCTCCGGCTCGACTCGGACGGCTGTTATTTCGATTACTTCGGGTTGAACCATCTCGGCTGGCTGCGCGAGGTCTACAGCCACGGCGAGGCGCAGCTGCACCGGCTGTGGAACGACGCCGACAGGCTGCGGCAGGTCTACAAGCTGCCGTTGTTCGACACGGTGTCTCTAAGGGACCTGAAGCTGCTCCCGACCGAGTACGTCTACTACTACGATCAGCCGACCCGCGCGTTCGACAACGTCAGGCGCGCCGGTCAGAGCCGCGGCCAGGTCATCGAAGAGCTGACGCGCGTGCTGTTCGAGAGCCTCGCCCAGCCGGGCGCCGATCTCGTGGCGATCTACAAGTCGTACCTCTGGACGCGCAGCGCCAGCTATATGCAGATCGAGGCTGGCAACGACGGCCTGACCGCCCCGGCTCCGGCCACCGGGCTCAGCGGCTACGATCGGATCGCGCTCGGAGTCCTTCGGGCGATCCACTTCAACACCAACACGATCATCCCGCTCAGCGTCGCCAACCGCGGCAACATCGCCTGCCTGCTGCTGGATGATGTCGTGGAGGTGCCGTGCGTGGTGAACGCCAACGGGGCTCGACCTCTTTACGTCGGCCACGTTCCCGAACGGATCGTGCCGCTGTTGATCCGCGTGAAAGAGTATGAGCGCCTGACGGTACAGGCTGCACTGCACTCGTCAATCGACACCGCCCGCCGTGCGCTCGCGCTCAACCCGCTCGTACCGGATTCCGACACCGCCGACCGTCTGATAGCCGACCTGTCGCCGCTATGGTGACGCTCGATCGCGGCATGGGCCTGCTGCAGGCGACCGCGACCAACATCATCGGCATGGTCGGGGTCGGCCCCTTCCTGACGATTCCGTTCATGGTCACGGCGATGAACGGTCCGCACATCATCTACGCCTGGGCGTTCGGCGCGGTGCTGGCGCTGTGCGACGGCCTGGTCTACGCCGAGCTCGGCGCCGCGCTGCCCGGCAGCGGCGGCCCTTACGTCTATCTGCGGGAGGCGTATCGGCCGTTCGGGCTGGGCCGGCTGATGGCGTTCGTCTTCATCTTCCAGCTGATGCTGGTCGCGCCGCTCTCGGTCGCGGGCGGCGCGGTCGGCTTCGCCGACTACCTTGGGCTTCTACTGGACGACGATGACGCCGCTGCAGCACAACCTGGTGGCGGCGGGCGTGTGCGTCGCGGTCACCGCGCTGCTGTACCGCGACATCTCCTCGGTCGGCCGCCTGGCCGTCGTCATGCTGGTCGTCGTGCTGCTGACCGTCGGCTGGGTCATCGTCGCCGGGCTGTTCCGGTTTTCGTGGCAGCAGGCGTTCGACTTTCCACCCGAGGCGCGCCGCCTCGACCCGGCCCTGTTGCGGGCGATGGGCGCCGCCGGGCTGCTCGCGATGTACAACTACGGCGGCTACAGCAACGTCTGCAACATCGGCGAAGAGTTGCGCGAGCCGGAGCGGACGCTGCCGCGCTCCATCGTCCTGTCCATCGTCATCGTCGTGGTGCTGTACGTGGTGATGAGCACGGTGATCCTGGGGATGATCCCGTGGCGGGAGGCCCAGCAGACGCGGACGATTGCGTCGTTGTTCATCCAGCGCACCTTCGCGGATCCGGCGCATGGACGGATCGCGGCCATGGTGATGACGTCGCTGATTCTGTTCGTCACCGCCTCGTCGCTCTACGCGGTCATCCTCGGCTACTCGCGCATCCCGTTCGCCGCCGCTCGGGACGGCCAGTTCTTCCGTGCCTTCGGACGGCTGCACCCCACCAAGCATTTCCCTCACGTCTCGCTGCTGACCATCGCCGTCGTGACGCTGCCGTTCTGCTTCTTCACGCTCGGCCAGCTGGTGAGCTGGCTGCTGCAGGTCCAGATCCTGCTGCAGTTCATCTGGCAGTGCGCCGCGGTCATCCTGCTCCGGCGCTACCGCCCGGACGTCGCCAAGCCGTTCCGGATGTGGCTGTACCCGGTGCCGGCGCTGGTGTCGCTGGTGATGTGGATCTACATCTTTCTGGCTGCCCCGCTCGCGGGCATCGTGTTCTCGTTCGCCTTCCTCGCCCTGGCGATCGCCGCCTACATGTTCTTTGACCGCGCTGGAGCATCGCCCGCGTCGTCCTAGTCCGCGTCGTCGTAGTGCGGACCTTCAGTCCGCGTAGTTGTAGTGCGGACCTTCAGGTCCGCTGTATCCGGGCAGGCCTGAAGGCCTGCACTACATCGGTCCGAGAGACGCTTAGCGCCGACGCATTGCCTCGGTGATGATGCCGACTCGGTTGACGCCCGCTCCCTTGGCCGCGTCCATCGCGCCGATGATCGCCTTGTAGCGCAGCGACGGGGCACCGATGATGAACAGTGTCTTGTCGCGCCGTTCGGCGTAGATACTCCGCAGCCGGGTCTCGAGCTGATCGATCGCGATGGACTGGCTGTTGACGGCGATGGTGCCGTCGGCCGAATACTCCAGCACGATCTGGTCTGTCGGGGCGGCCGGCTGCTGAGGCGCTTGCGTCTGTGGTGGGAGCTGGCTGTCGATTCCCTTTTGAGTGAGCGGCAGGGCCGCCATGAAGATCACGAGCAGCACCAGGAGGACGTCGATCAATGGGGTGAGGTTCATCTCGCCGCGCGGCCGCGGCATTTCGGCGCGGACGACGGCGTTGGCGTCACGGTGTGTGTCGGCGTGTGACATGTCGTCACCTCCGATCGCTTAGACCCCGGAAAAAGAAAACGGCCGCTCTCCTCTCGAAGAGCGGCCGTTCCGTACTTCAGCCTTCGTACTTCGTACTTCTTACTTCGTACTTCTTAGTTACTTCCCGTGGTAGCCCCGCCGGCCTTACGCATGCCGTCGGTGACGATGCCGACCTTCTCCACGCCCGCGCCCTTGGCCGCGTCGATGACCGCCACGATCTCACGATAGCGCAGCGTGCCCGACCCGATGAGGAACATCGTCTTGTCCTTGCGCTGATCGAAGATGTCGCGCAGCTTCTTTTCGAGCTCGCCGATCGTGACGTCCTGCTTGTTGACCGAGATCCGCTTGTCGGCCGAGTAGTCGATCACGATCTGGCTGACGTCCGGCGTGACGTCGGTGGTCTTCTTGCTCTCCGCAGGCAGGTTGATGTCGACGCCTTTCTGCGTGAGGGGCAGGGCCGCCATGAAGATGACCAGGAGCACGAGCAGCACGTCGATCAGCGGCGTGACGTTCATGTCCGAACTGGCGTGCGGGGTCTCGCCCTTGACGACCTTGTCGGCGCCGAGATGGTGATGCGCGTGCGCCATTACTTGCCTCCCGCCGACTGGCCCTTGGTGCGCTCGGTGATGAGGCCGATGTCCTCGATCCCGGCCTGGCGCAGCTGATCCATCGCCGACATCACCGCGCTGTACTCGACTTCCTCATCGGCCTTGATCAGGACGACCTTGTCCTTCGAGTTTTCGAGCAGCTCGGTGACCTTGGTCGCCAGCTCGCCTTCGCCAATCTGCTTGGCGTTGAGGTAGAGGCCCTTGTCCTTCGCGATCGCGATCACGGTCTGGCCCTGCACTTCAGGCTTGTCGACCGTGTTGGTCGCGGTCGGCAGCTTGACGGCGACGCCCTGCTGCAACATCGGCGCGATGAGCATCATGATGATGAGCAGCACCAGCATGACGTCGACGAGCGGCGTCACGTTGATGTCGGATTTGACTCCGCCCTTGGCGCCGCCAAGATCCATTGCCATAGCTAAATCTCCCTACGCTGAGGTGCGAGGGTACGGGTGCGCGGTGCGGGGTGCTGTTCGCACCACCGCACGTCGCACATCGCACCGACCTAAGCGGTCTTCGTTACGCCGTCTTCTTGATGAAATAGTCGACGAGCTCCGACGAGGAGTTGTCCATCTCGACGTTGAAGTACTCGATGCGGCCGCTGAGGTAGTTGTAGAACCACACCGCGGGAATCGCGACGACCAGCCCGAGCGCGGTCTCGACGAGCGCTTCCGAAATACCGACCGAGACGGCGCCGATACCGGCCGAGCCGCTCGCGCCGATGCCCTGGAACGCGTTGATGACGCCGATGACCGTGCCGAGCAGTCCCACGAACGGGGCCGTCGAGCCGATGGTCGCGAGCGCCGAAACGCCCTTCTTCAGGTCCGAGGCGGTCAGCGCCGACGCGCGCTGAATCGAGCGGCGCACGGTGTCCATCAGGTCTTCACGGGTCAGGCCGCCGCCGCTCTCCTGCTGGAACTGATATTCCTGCAGTCCGGCGAGCACGACCTTGGCGAGGTGGCTGTAGCGGTAGTTCTTCGACGAGGACAGCGCGATCGCGTCCTTCAGGCGGCCTTCCTTGAGGTGCTTGGCCACCTGCGGCGCGTACATCTTCGACTGGTTGCGCGCCTGGGTGTAGGTGAAGATGCGCTCGATCGCGACGCCGAACGACCACATCGACATGATGAAGAGGATGAAGGCCACGGCTTTGGCCACAAATCCCATCGACTGCCACATCTGCATTAAATCCACGGTCCATCCTCCATCGAAGTCTGAAATTGCCAAAAACCGAAATCTGTAGATCTCGTTATTGCAACGTGAAGTTCACGGTCACGGTCATGATCACGGGCACCGGCACGCCGTTCAGCGGGTCGGCGTGAACTCCCACTGCCGCACCGCGTCGAGCGCCGCCGCGTCGAGCAGCGGAATCGAACGAAGCACTTTCGCTTCCTGCACCGCGCCGTTCGGGCCGATCGTCGCCTCGATGATGACGACGCCCTGCACGCGCGCCGACTGGGCGATCGCCGGATAGACCGGCTTGACGTCCTTCACCTTGGTCGGCTGCTTGATGTTGCCGCCGACGCGGACCGGGGCGGGTGGTGGCGGCGGCGGGGGCGGCGGGGGCGGGGCCTCGGCCAGCCCGCCGACGATGCCGCCGGTGACGCCGCCGACGACGCCGCCTTCGACGCCGCCGACTGCGGCCTCGGTCTGTTCTCGATGCCGGTCTCCGCCTTGATTTCCTTCGGCGCTTCAACCGGCGCCGCGTTCGGGTTCACGTCCATCACCGGCTTCGGCGCGGCAGCCGCTGCTGGCGGCGGTGGCGGCGGCGGCGGTGGCGGTGGCGGCGGCGGCGCCGCGACGAACGCCATCATCGACGGCGGCGTCGGCAGCACGTCGGCCGCCATCAGCGGAATGATGATCACCGCGCCGATGATCGCCGTGTGGACGATGATCGACAGCGGGACCGTGTACCACTTCTGACTGCCCACTTTGATCGACGGCTCGACGACGTCGCCGAACATGTCACGTGGCACTGGGTGCTCCTCCGTAGGTGTTTCAATGAACCGGCAGAAGGCGCCGATTATAGTCAGTCCAAAAACTGAGAGTCAACGAAGGACTCGGGAGATTAGACACCGGATTCGCAAAATGGACCGTGCGATCTGTCGCGGTGACCCTCTCGACATGTAAAAAGAGGTCACGACGCGTGCCCGTCGCTAGGCGCCGGAGCCGATCCGCATCCCGTAGAACGAACGCCAGACGAAAACGGTCGAAAGCACGAAGAAAACCGCCGCCAGAACATGCC
Organism: uncultured Acidobacteriota bacterium; assembly: GCA_963794705.1. Lineage (GTDB taxonomy): Bacteria > Acidobacteriota > Vicinamibacteria > Vicinamibacterales > CAVVIG01 > CAVQFC01. The sequence continues at coordinate 861,506 of CAWCFI010000010.1, read as the reverse complement.
CCAGAAACGGCCCCTGGGTCGTGCGCATGCTGACCGCCAACTCGACCGCCAGCAGGCCGAACAGCGTCGTGAACTTGATGATCGGGTTCATCGCCACCGATGAGGTGTCCTTGAACGGATCGCCGACCGTGTCGCCGACCACCGTCGCCGCGTGCAGCGGCGTGCCCTTCATCTTCAGCTCGACCTCGACGATCTTCTTGGCGTTGTCCCAGGCGCCGCCGGCGTTGGCCATGAAGATCGCCTGGTACAGACCGAACAGCGCGATCGAAATCAGATAGCCGATGAAGAAGATACGGCTTCGAGGAACGCGAACGCCAGCGTCGAGAAGAACACCGTCAGGAAGATGTTGAACATCCCCTTCTGCGCGTACTTGGTGCAGATCTCGACGACCTTCTTGCTGTCCTCGACCGACGCCTTCGCCGCCCCGTCGTCGAGCTTGATGTTGGCCTTGATGAACTCGACCGCGCGGTAGGCGCCGGTGGTCACCGCCTGCATCGACGCGCCGGTGAACCAGTAGATCACCGCGCCGCCGCTGATCAGCCCGAGGAAGAAGGGCGGATGCAGGATGCGACAGCTTGTCCATGTTCTGCGGTCAGCCCGTTGGTCAGCAGCGAAGATGATCGAGAAGATCATCGTCGTCGCGCCGACCACGGCGGTGCCGATCAGCACCGGCTTGGCGGTCGCCTTGAAGGTGTTGCCGGCGCCGTCGTTCTCCTCGAGCAGATCCTTGGCGCGCTCGAAGTGCACGTCGAAGCCGTAGTTCTTCTTCAGCTGCTCCTTGATGCCGGGGATCGTCTCGATCACCGACAGCTCGAACACCGACTGCGCGTTGTCGGTGACCGGGCCGTAGGAGTCGACCGCGATCGTCACCGGGCCCATGCCGAGGAACCCGAACGCGACCAGGCCGAACGCGAAGACCGGCGGCGCCAGCATCAGCGTCGCCAGCCCGAAGGTGCTGACGTAGTAGGCCATCGCCCATCAGCGCGACGATGCTCAGGCCGAGCCAGTAGGCGCTGAAGTTGCCGGCGACCAGGCCGGACAGGATGTTCAGCGACGCGCCGCCCTCGCGCGACGAGATCACCACTTCCTTGACGTGCGCCGACTCGGTCGAGGTGAACACCTTCACCAGCTCGGGGATGATCGCGCCGGCCAGCGTGCCGCAGGTGATCACCGTCGACAGCTTCCACCACAGCGTGCCGTCGCCGAGGTCCGGCATCAGGAAGTAGGACACCGACGTAGGTGATCGCCACCGAGACGATCGAGGTCAGCCACACCAGCGAGGTCAGCGGCGCCTCGAAGTTCATCTTGTCGACGTTGGCGTAGCGCGCCTTGGCCATCGCCTCGTTGATGAAGTAGGACAGGCCGCTGGCGATGATCATCATGATGCGCATCACGAAGATCCAGACCAGCAGCTGGACCTGCACCTTCGGATCCCGTGCACCGCCAGCAGGATGAACGAGATCAGCGCGACGCCGGTGACGCCGTAGGTCTCGAAGCCGTCGGCGCTCGGACCGACCGAGTCGCCGGCGTTGTCGCCGGTGCAGTCGGCGATCACGCCCGGGTTGCGCGCGTCGTCTTCCTTGATGTTGAAGACGATCTTCATCAGGTCCGAGCCGATGTCGGCGATCTTGGTGAAGATGCCGCCGGCGATGCGCAGCGCCGCGGCGCCGAGCGACTCGCCGATCGCGAAGCCGATGAAGCAGGAGCCCGGCCAAGTCGCCCGGGATGAACAGCAGGATGCACAGCATCAGCAGCAGCTCGACGCTGATCAGCAGCATGCCGATGCTCATGCCGGCGCGCAGCGGAATGGCGTAGATCGGAAACGGCTTGCCGCGCAGGCTGGCGAACGCGGCGCGCGAGTTGGCGAAGGTGTTGACCCGGATGCCGAACCAGGCGACGCCGTAGCTGCCGGCGATGCCGATCAGGCTGAACAGCAGGATGATGACGACGCGGATCGGCTCGAGATGCTGCGAGCACCCCGAAGTAGAACACCATGATCGCGCCGATGAACAGCTCGAGCAGCAGGATGAACTTGCCCTGCGTGACCAGGTAGGTCTTGCACGTCTCGTAGATCAGCTCGGAGACTTCCAGCATCGACGCGTGCACCGGCAGGTCTTGAGCTGCGTGAACGTCATCAGCCCGAACAGCAGGCCGAGCGCGCAGACCACCAGCCCGCTCATCAGCAGCGTGCGGCCGTTGACGCCGTGGAAGCTCGACCGTCGACAGGTCCGGCAGCACCAGGTTCGCTTCGCCGCCGGCGTGCGCCGGCGCGGCGTCCGGCCTGCGCCGCGCGGCTGCGCCGCCTGCGCGAACGCCGGCCGCGGCATCGCGACGAGCGCGCCGCAGAACGAGGATCAGCCAGCACCGGGACGACCAGCCGGCCCGGAGACGTGTCTGAACGGTCACGCTCATGTCAGCCTCGCACAAAAGGTTGGCGATTATACCCGGAAGTCCGTGCCGCGGTCGTCTCTCGTGCCCGCACCGCGGCGGCAGCGCCATGCCGCCGGTCAGGAAAATCCGGATGCCGTCCTCGACCGTGATGTCGGGAAAGCATCGCGTGCTCGCGCTCGCAGATCACGATGTCGCCCAGATACAGGTGGTTGGTCGGCACGTACACCGCCAGCAGCGGCTCGGCGCCCTGGCCGCGGTCGATCGACGAACTCCCGGGTCAGGAACCCGAGCACGTAGCCCGCGCCGCGCGTCCTCGACCATCACCACCCGCTTGAAGCCCGACTCGTTGTCCGGCGAAAACGCCGCGACCAGCTGCTTGACCGGCGCGTAGATCGTCCGGAACACCGGCACCCGCAGCAGGTAGCCCTTCGCCGCGCTGCAGCAGCCGCTTGCCGATCACGTTGGTCGCCACCGCGCCGACCAGCAGGATCGCCAGCGCGGTCGACAGCGTGCCCAGGCCGGGGATCCGCCGGCCGAGCAGCCGGTCGTACAACGGCGTCGTCAAGCCGTCGACGACGCCGAAGATCCAGATGAACGCGGCCACGCTGATGAACAGCGGCACCGTGACGAAGAAGCCGGTGACGAAGCTCCGGCGCAGCCACTGCATGGCGCACGCCTGTACATCCAGCCGGCGGCGACCGCCGCCAGCAGCGCGAGCCCGAGCGCGATGCGGTACCAGGCGAACGGCGCGAAGCCCGATCGCCGCGACGTACTGCAGGAACGGCTTGACGACCAGCGCCGACGCGATGAAGGCCATCACGAAGCCGACGGCGATCTCGAGCGCCGCGCGCCGACGCCGAGATGGTGCCGGACTTCCAGCAGATCGTGCGCGAACGCCGCCGCCATCGTCGGCATCGCGAGGAAAAACGTGAACTCGGCGGCGGCCGGCGCGATCGACCCGCATCAGCCATCGCCGCCGACGATCGTGCCGCCCGAGCGCGACACGCCGGGAACCAGCGCCAGCGCCTGGACGAGCCGATCGCCAACGCCCGGCCGACCGGCAGGCTGTCCACGTCCATCACGTCGCGGCGCCGGCCGGAACCGCTCGACCACCAGCATGACGATGCCGCCGACGATGAACGCCACGCGCGATCACGACGAAGCTGCCGTAGAGCACGCTCTTGACGAACTTCGAGAAGCAAGACGCCGGCGACCAGCGCCGGCACCGTCGCCAGCGACGATCATCAGCGCGAAGCGCCGCGCCTCGGCGCTCGACGGCAGGCCGGCGACCACCGTCAGGATCTTGGCGCGATACAGCCACATCACCGCGAAGATCGAGCCGAGCTGGATCATCACCGTGAACACGCCGCCCGGATCGCTGTAGCCGAGCAGCCGGCTGCCGATCAGCAGGTGCGCCGTCGACGAGACCGGCAGGAACTCGGTCAGCCCCTGCAGGACGCCGAGCACCGCGGCTTGAGAAGATTGATCATGCAGCGTGTATTGCAGGGGACGAGTTCTGAATTTTAATTCCGAATTCTGAATTCCTAAGAAGCCCTCGCCTTGCGCTGCGGCTTCTGCCGGCGCTGCGGCTGCTGCGGCGCCGGCGACGGTGCGTCGCGGGCGCGTGCGCGCCGGCGCGGGTCGGCGCGTTGCCGCGCCAGAAGCTCACGATCGCCGCGGCGATGAAGACGCTCGAATAGGTGCCGGTGATGATGCCGACCATCATCGTGAACGCGAACCCGTGCAGCACCTCGCCGCCGAAGAAGAACAGCGCCAGCGCGGTCAGCAGCGCCGTGCCCGACGGTGATGACCGTCCGGCCCAGCGTCTGGTTGATCGACGTCGTTGATGACCTGTCGGCAGCGACTCGCGCCGCATCGCCGCGCAGGTTCTCGCGGATGCGGTCGAAGATCACGATGGTGTCGTTGGTCGAGATAGCCGGTCATCGTCAGGATCGCGGCGATGACGTTGAGCGACATGTCGTAGCGGAAGAAGGCCAGGAACGCCATCGTGATCAGCAGGTCGTGGATGGTCGCGACCACCGCGCCGACGCCGAAGCTGAACTGGAAGCGGAACGCGAGATAGACGAGGATGCCGACCAGCGAGAACACCGTCGCCGAGCAGCGCCTTGCTGCGTCAGCTCCTGGCCGACCGCCGGCCCGACGATCTCGGTGCCCGGCCTCGTGGAACGTGCCGAGGTTGGCCTTGGTGAGCGCGTCGATCACCTGCTGCTTGCGTCTGTGCTGAGCGAGGCGCCCTGTTCGGCGCCGACGTGCGGCACCCGGACCATCACCTGGTGCTGCGACGGATCGCCGTACGTCTGGACGACGACGTTCTCGCCGCCGCCCGGAATTGCCTGTCGAGCGCCGCGCGCACCTGCTGGACCGTGATCGGCTGATCGAACTTGACGATCACCGACGGTGCCGCCGGCGAACTCGATGCCGAGCGGGATGCCCTTGGTCATGAACACCACCGACGCCGGCGAGGATGATGATCCAGGACAGCGCGATCGCGTGCCAGCGCCAGCGCAGGAAGTCGAAATGGGTGTTTTTGAAGATATGCATTGGCTTAGATGGAAAGCGCGGCGACCTGCTGCCGCTTGCCGAGCGCCAGCTCGAACAGCGTCTTCGACACGAAAATCGAGGTGAACAGGTTCGACACCAGACCGAAGAACAGCGTGACCGCGAAGCCGCGGATCGGGCCGGTGCCGAACTGGAACAGGAACGCCGCCGAGATCAGCGCCGCGATGTGGGTGTCGACCAGCGTCCAGAACACGCGGCTGAAGCCGGCGTTGATCGACGCGCGCACGCCGCGCTGCGCCTCGAGCTCTTCCTTGATGCGCTCGAAGATCAGCACGTTCGAGTCGACGCCGATGCCCATCGTCAGCACGAAGCCGGCGATGCCGGGCAGCGTCATGACCGCGCCGACGTACGCCATCAGCCCGAGCAGGATGACCAGGTTGAAGAGCAGCGCGACGACCGCGTTGACGCCCGACAGCCTTGTAGTAGACCAGCATGAAGGCGACGACCAGCACGAGGCCGACCGACCGAGGCGGCGACGCCCGAGCGAATCGAGTCGGCGCCGAGGGTCGGGCCGATCGTCTGCTCCTCGAGGTAGTCCAGCGTGGCCGGCAGCGCGCCGGAGCGCAGCATCAGCGACAGGTCCTGCCACTTCTTCCGGGGTGAAGCTGCCGGTGATGCGCCCTTCCGAGTTGATCTTGCTCTCGATGTCGCGGCGCCGACTGCACGCGGCCGTCGAGGATGATCGCGAGCTGGCGGCCGATGTTCTCGCCGCTGACCTTGCCGAACTTGCGGCCGCCCTCGTTGCTGAGCGTGAAGCTGACCGCCGGCCGGCTGTTCTCGTCGACCGACGGCGCGCGCGCTGCGCAGGTCCTGGCCGGTCACGGCCGCGACCTTCTTCACCATGTAGTAGACCGTCGACGCGTCGCCGGCGCCGCCGGCACCCGGCACGATCTCCATGCCCTGCGGGCACCTGGCCGTTGACCAGCAGCGCTTCTTTCGACGGCGACGGCGACCCTGCTCGACGATCTTCAGCTCGAGCAGGCCGGGCGATCCGATGATGCTCCTTGGCGCGCTCGACGTCGGTGACGCCGGGCAGCTGCACCAGGATCTGATCGCCGTCGCCCTGCTGCGCGATGCTCGGCTCGGCGACGCCGAGCTCGTTGACGCGGCGCTCGATCGTCTGACGCGCCTGCACCACCGCCTCCTCGCGCAGGTTGACCTGGATGTTCGGCTTCATCGTGAAGGTGTAGCTGCCGTTCACGCCGCTGCCGCGGTCGAAGTTCGCCTGCGACCTCGTTGGCCGCGGTCCGGAAGGCCGCGTCCTGCGCGCGCCGGCACGCCGTCGACCTTGAAGTGCGTCGCGATCGGGCGCGTCCATGTTGCCGACCGGGATGTTGCGCGTCTTGAGCTCTTCGCGCAGCCGCTCCATGTCCTGCTCGGTCACCAGCCGCAGCGCGTCGTCGGTCTGGACGCGGAGGACGAGGTGGACGCCGCCCTTCAGGTCGAGCCCCAGCTTGAGCTGCTTGTCCATCAGCCAGCCGGGCGCGGGCAGGTGGTAGCGCGAGGCCAGCAGCGGGTAGACGCCGAGCCCGAAGAAGACGACGAAGACGGCGAGGATCGTGACGACCTTCCAGCGAAGGTTGGACATATGTTTCTCTATGGGTTCGTGGGCGTCTCGACGACCGGCGGCTGGCCCTGATAGCCGCCGATGGCCGCCTTCGACACCTCGATTTTGACCTTGTCGGCGATCTGGAGCTGCACGCTCTGCTCGTCGAGGCGCATGACCTGGCCGTAGATCCCGCTGGTGGTGATGACCTTGTCGTTCGACCTTCAGATTGTCCAGGAATTCCTGGACTTTCTTGCTGTCTGACGCTTCGTTCGGGACGATCACGATGAAATAGAAGATGGCGAAGACCATCGCCAACGGGACGACATCTGAAGAAGGCTTCCGCCTTCGGCGGGCTCATGCCAAACACGCTACCACCCTGAATCATCATGAATCGTGCGGCTGGCCGGACAAGCTTTGATGGAACGCTAGCCTGAAACTTTCGAACCGCCCAAACACTATAGCGTCCCTAATCTGCCGCAGAGTGTCAAGGTAAAAGTGCAGGTTATGCAACGTGTTAAGGGTAGACGAGTTGATCTCGTTGGCCTGAAACAGGTGACGCAAATAGGCCCGGAACAGGTCCGGCAGGTATAGCAGGCGCACTCGGGATCGAGGGGCCGGTCGTCCTCCGCGTAGCGCGCGTTCTTGATGTTGATCCGCCCCGCGCGGGTGAACAGCTGGCCGTTGCGAGCGTTGCGGGTCGGCAGCACGCAATCGAAGAGGTCGATGCCGCGGGCGACCGACTCGACCAGGTCTTCCGGCGTGCCGGTCCCCATCAGATAGCGCGGCCGATCGGCCGGCAGGCAGGGGGTGGTGCGCGACACCATCTCGTACATCACCGCGGGCGGCTCGCCGACGCTCAGCCCGCCGATCGCATAGGCCTCGAACCCGATCTCGACGGTCTGCCTGGCGCTCTCCTCGCGCAAGCCCGGAAAGACGCCGCCCTGCACGATGCCGAACTGCGCCTGGCCCGGATTGCTGACCGACACGTCCGGCACCAATCCGCTCGCGCAGCGCGAGAAACCGATCGCGGCCGCGGCCTGCCCAGCGGAGCGTCCGCTCCATCGACGCGCGCGCCGCCTCCTCCGACGCCGGATGTGCGAGGCACTCGTCGAGCACCATCGCCATGTCGGATCCCAGCTGCGCCTGGATGTCGGCCGCCTTCTCCGGGGTCAGCGAGTGCGCCGAGCCGTCGAGATGCGAGCGGAAGTGCGCGCCCGCCTCGTCGATCGTCCGCCGGTTGGACAGGCTGAACACCTGGTAGCCGCCGCTGTCGGTGAGGATCGGCTTGCTCCAACCGATGAAGCGATGCAGGCCGCCGCGCCGCGCAATCAGGTCGTCGCCGGGGCGCAGGTACAGATGATAGGTGTTGCTGAGCAGGATCTCGGCGCCGAGGCCGTCGAGCTCGCGATGCGTGACGCCTTTCACCGCGCCTTGCGTGCCGACCGGCATGAAGGCCGGCGTCTCGACGTCGCCGTGAGCGGTCGTCATCCGGCCGCGGCGCGCGCCGGCCGTCGGTGTGCGTCACCTGAAAAGCGAAAGACACGTGCTAAGTTTATTCGCAATGAAAAAGCTGCGCGTCGGCGTCATCTACGGCGGGCGATCCGGCGAACACGAGGTGTCGCTCGCGTCCGCGGCCTCGGTCTTTCTGAACCTCGATCCCGCGCGCTACGACGCGGTGGCGATCCGGATCGAGAAGGACGGGCGATGGACGCTGCCGCCCGAGCCGCCGACGGTGATGAAGGCGGCCGACGTCATCAAAGGCGCCGTGCCCGCCGCCACCGCCGCCGCGCGCGAGACGCACCCGATGGCGTTTCCGGGCGGCGACACGCTGCTGACGATCGATCCTTCGACTCACGGCGGCCACGACGACGCTCGCTCAGGACAGGTCACACGAGTACAGGCCGCGGTGTCGGGCGTGAAGCTCGACGTGGTCTTCCCGGTGCTGCACGGTCCGTACGGCGAGGACGGGACGGTGCAGGGGCTGCTGGAGCTGGCCAATGTCCCCTACGTCGGCGCGGGCGTGCTGGCGTCGGCGGTCGGGATGGACAAGGCCGCCATGAAGCTGGTGTTCGCGGCGAAGGGCCTGCCGATCTGCGACTACGAGGTGGTGCTGAAGCGCGATTGGCAGCGCGACGAGCACGCGGTCCTGCAGCAGATCGTGGCGCGGCTGGGGTTTCCGGTGTTCGTGAAGCCCGCCAACCTCGGCTCGAGCGTCGGCATCTCGAAAGCGAAGCATGCCGCCGAGCTGCGGACCGCGATCGCGCTGGCGGCGCAGTTCGATCGCAAGATCGTGATCGAGGCCGCGGTGCCGAAGGCGCGCGAGATCGAAGTCGCGGTGCTGGGCAACGACGATCCCGGTCGCGTCGGTGCCCGGCGAGATCATCCCGTCGGGCGAGTTCTACGACTACGAGGCCAAGTACGTCAGCGACGACTCGCGCACGGTGATCCCGGCGGCCATCGACGAGGCGCGCGCCGCCGAGGTGCGCGCGCTCGCGATCGCGGCGTTCAAGGCGATCGACGGCGCCGGCATGGCGCGCGTCGACTTTCTCCTCGCCGGTGACAGCCAGGTGCTCTACTTGAACGAAGTGAACACCATCCCCGGCTTCACCACGATCAGCATGTACGCGAAGATGTGGGACGCGAGCGGTCTGCCGTACGCGCAGTTGATCGATCGTCTGATCGCGCTCGCGATCGAACGCCACGCCGAGAAGCAGCAGCTTCGTACGAGCATGTAGGCGCGCGCCGTTCGCAGATTTTTTGACTTTTCATGCACGTTTGTGCTTGACACTGAAAAGTTCAGGTTCATAATCTACATCTGGTATGAGGGTGGCGAACTTACGCCATTCCTAGTACCGAAGAGGCGACGAGCGCCGACATCGGGTGAGCGTGCCAGGCGGCAGCCACAGTGATGCGCGAGAGCGCTTGCGCAGTAATCCCAACATGAAGGGGGGGATAACAATCATGGCGAAGAAAGCCAAGGGCGGGAAGAAGAAGGCCGGCAAGAAGCGGTAACTTCACCCGTACAAAAAAAGGGGGCGGCCGTCGCCCCCTTTTCACTTTTCTGCCCCACCTCCCGCGCCCGCGTTTCCCCTACCAGAACAGCCCGATACACCAAGATCATCCACGGATTGCACGGATGACACGGATTGAGAAGCGGATGCGGATGTCTGATGCGCGCGACCAACACCGGGTCGGCGTCCGGCGCCGGCCGCGTGTCAACTAATCCGTGAAATCGGTGTAATCCGTGGAGAACTCGAACGCGAGCGCTCAGCGGCTGGTCATCGTCTGGCCGTCCCAGACTCTCACCGTTCGAATCACGTCCCACTGCTGGATCTTGTCGACCACGTCCATGCCCGCGATGACCCGGCCGAACACCGTGTACTTCGCGTCGAGGTGCGGCTGCGGCGAGTGCGTGATGAAGTACTGGCTGCCGCCGGTATCGGGCCAGGGGTCGAGCGCCATGCCGACCGTCCCTCGCAGGTACGGCCGTTCGTTCAGCTCGTCGCGGATCGAATAGCCGGGGCCGCCCTCGCCGTCGCCGCGCGGGTCGCCATCCTGCACCACGAAGTCGGGCACGACACGGTGGACGCTGAGGCCGTTGAAGTAGCCCTTGCGCGCCAGGCCGATGAAGTTCTCCACGGTCAGCGGCGCGTCGTTGACCGCGAGCTCGATCTGGATCGTGCCGCGATCGGTGTCGAGGTAGACCTGCGTCGACACCGGCGGATTCACCAGCCGCGCCGCAGTGTAGACATCAAGCGGGACGTTGGTCGGCGCAGGCCGGATCTGCGCGTCGGCGTCTGCCGCCGCGGCCGGATCCAGCTGCTTGAGCAGCTGCACGGCGCGGACCCGCACCGCCCAGTCCTTGTCGGCAAAGGCGCTGCGAAGCACCGGCACCGCCTCGGCCGCGCCGTACTTGGTGATCGCCGCCAGCGCGGCCGCCCTCGCGGCATACAGCGCGTCGCGCTGGCCGAAGCGGTAGGCGTCGGCGAGCGCCGTCGCGCCATTGGCCGGCTTGAGCTCGCCGACCCCGGCGGCCGCCGCGGCGCGCACCACCGGATCGTCCGCCTTCAGCTGCTCGAGCAGCATCGCGGCCGCCGCCGGCGCCTTGATCTTCACGAGCGCGGCGATGGCGAACGGGATCACCCGTTGATCGGCGTCGCTCATCATCGCTTCCAGCCGCGGCAGGGCGTTGTCCAGCGGCAGCGTGCCGAGCACCGTCGCGAGCGCGGCGCGCACGTTCCAGTGCGGATCGGCATCGAGTCCCGACAGCACGGTCATGAAGTTGTCGCGATCGAAGGCCGCAAGCGACCGCAGCGCCGCAGCGCGGACGGCGGGAGTCGGATCGCCCAGCACGTCGAGCAGCGCATCGCCGACCTCCGGCTGACGGAGCCCGCCGATCGCACCGACCGCCTCGAGGCGGACCTGAGGATCGGCAGCGGCGTCGCCGATGATCCGCAACAGCGGCTGCGCCGCGGACGGGTCGCCGATGCGGCCGAGCGCCCGCACCGTCTCGACCAGCACGCTTCTCTCCCCGCTCGACAGCAGCGGGAGCAGCACCGGCAGCGCCGATCGATCCTTGAGCACCGCGAGCCCTTTGACGGCGAAGGCGCGGGTGTACGGGTTCGCCTCCCGGGCCAGGGTCAACAACGCCGGCAGCGCGCGCTTGTCCTCGAGGCGCTGCAGCGCGAAGGCCACGGGCCACCAGCGCACCTTGGGCTGGCCGCCGGCGTCGAGCACGGCGGCCGCGAGCTGCGGATACGCTTTCAGCCGCACCAGCGCGTAGAGCGCGAGGCGGCAGGCCGATGCCGGCGTGTCACGCCGCGCTTCGTCTTCGTCGCCCGGCGGCTGCGCGAGCGCGCCGGACTGCACGATCCTGGCGGCGAACCCGCCCAGCGCGTCGGCCGAAGCGGCGTCGCCGATCAGCCCCAGCGCTTCGGCGGCGCTGCCCTGCACCAGCGGCGATGGATCCGCAAGTGCGGCGGTCAGCGGATCGCGGGCGCGCGCGTCCCCCAGCAGGCCGAGCGCGAATGCCGTCATCTGGCGGACTTCGGGGTCGGGATCGGCCAACAGACCAAGGAGCGGCGTCACTCCTTCGGCAAGCCCGACATGGGCGACGGCCAGCGCCGCCCTCCGCCGAATCCGTGCCTCGTCGTCCGAGAGCATGCGCGTGAGATCCGGCGGCGGCGGAGGCGGCGCCGCGACCGGCACCGCTCGCTGTCCCCGGCCGGCCGCAACCGGCGGCGGCGGCGCGAGCACCGGCGCCGGATCGCGCAGCATCCGCTGATCCTCGAGACGGAGGATCCACGCCATCTTCTGTTCGAAGGTCGGTCCGGTCGGCGTCTTGACCGCGGCCGCCGGCGGCGCGCTCGCGCACGCCGACGCGCCGAGGACCGTCAACAGGAGCACAACGCAGCGTCGCATCAGACTTCAGCCTTCACTTCCGACTTCACTTCTGACTTCTGACTTCTGACTTCCAACTTCCGCAGGGTCGCGGCTTCGACGCGATCGGCGCGGATGGTGACGCCGATGCCGGGCTCCGTCGGCACGGCGATGGTGCCGTCCGCGGCCACCTCAATCGGCGGTTCGATCAGATCGGGATCGAAGTAGCGCTTGCTCGCGGCGATGTCGCCCGGCAGCGAGAAGTTCGGCAGCGTCGACAGGTGGACATTGGCGGCGCGGCCGATGCCCGACTCGAGCATCCCGCCGTGCCACACCGGAATGCCCTTCGAGGCGCACAGGTCGTGCAGCCGGATCGATTCGCCGAACCCGCCGACACGCCCCGGCTTGATGTTGATGATGCGGCAGGCGCCGGCCGCGATCGCCTCGCGCGCGATGCCAACGGTCTTGATCGACTCGTCGAGGCAGATCGGCGTCTTCAGCCGACGCTGCAGCACCGCATGGTCGGCGATGTCGTCGTAGTCGAGCGGCTGCTCGATCATCATCAGCTCGAAGCGATCGAGCGCGGCCAGATGATCGGCGTCGGCGAGGGTGTAGGCGGCGTTGGCGTCCACCATCAGCGGAATGGCGCCGAAGCGCGCGCGCAGCAATTCGACGGGGGCGAGGTCCCAGCCCGGCTTGATCTTGATCTTGATGCGTCGATAGCCGGCGGCGAGCTCGCGTTCCACCTTCTCCACCAGTTGCTCGAGCGAGGGCTGGATGCCGATCGAGACACCGGAGGCGATGCGCTGGCGTGATCCGCCGAGCAGGGTGCTGAGCGGCTCACCGCGCTGCTTCGCGAACAGATCCCATGCCGCCATCTCGACGGCGGCCTTCGCCATGTTGTGGCCGCGGATCGCCTTCAGCGCCGGGAACAGATCGCGCGGGTGCGCGTACTCGGTGCCGAGCAGCCGCGGCGCGATGAAGTCCGCGATGATGTGCCAGGCGGTGTCGTTGGTCTCGGAGCTGTAATACGGATCCTGCTCGGCGACGCACTCGCCGTAGCCGGTCGCGCCCTCGCCGTCGAGCCGCACCAGGATGAAGTGCTTGTCATCGATGCGGCCGAAGCTGGTCTCGAAGAAGTGCACGAGCGGGAGCTTCACGAGACGCAGCTCCAGACGTTCGATCTTCACGGCGCGATGATATCATCGGGCCGCCTTGCAGTTCCGCTACATCGCGATCGAAGGACCGATCGGCGCGGGCAAGACCGCGCTGGCGGAGCGCCTCGGCACGCGGCTGGACGCCACGGTCGTGCTGGAGGAAATGGAGAACCCGTTCCTCGCCGACTTCTACGCCGATCGACCCGGCGCCGCGCTGCAGGCGCAGCTGTTCTATCTCCTCAACCGCCACCGCCAGCAGACGACGCTGCGTCAGGCGGATCTCTTCAGCCAGACCACGATCTGCGACTACGTCTTCGACAAGGACAAGATCTTCGCCTATCTCAATCTCGACGACAACGAGCTGTTCATCTACCAGCGCCTCTACGAATTGCTGGTGCGCGACGTGCCGCCGCCGGATCTGGTCATCTACCTGCAGGCACCCACCGATGTGCTGCTGCGCCGCGTGCACAGCCGTCGCATGGACGCGGAAGCGGTCGCCTTTCAGCCCGACGACGAGTACCTGCGCGAGCTGAACGAGGCGTATACCCATTTCTTCTTTCACTACAACGCCGCGCCGCTGCTGGTGGTCGAGACCTCGCAGTTCGACTCCGACGCCAGCGACGAAGCGCTCGACGACCTGATCAAACAGATTCGGGGAATGGGGCCGGGTACCCGCTACTACGTACCGAGAACAAAGTAGGGCTCAGCCCTGCTAAGCTGTCACTGATATATGGCGTGGTTCAAGAAGACGCGCAAGCCGATGGCGACCCCGGCCAAGGAAAAGCCGAGCCGGGTGCCGGAGGGCCTGTGGGTCAAGTGTCCCGGTTGCTCGCAGGTGATCTACAACAAGGATCTCTCGGCCAACCTGAACGTCTGCCCGAAATGCGCGCACCACTTTCGCATCAACGCGGCCGAGCGGCTGCGGATGCTGTTCGACGGCGAGTGGACCGAGTTCGACAAGGACCTGGTCTCGACCGATCCGCTCAACTTCACCGACACCAAGCCGTACAAGACCCGGCTGAAGGCCTCGATCGCCAGCACCGGCATGAAGGACGCGGTGATCGTCGCGACCGGGGCGGTCGACGGCATGCCCACGGTGATCGCGTCGATGGAGTACGGCTTCATCGGCGGCAGCATGGGCGTGGTGGTCGGCGAGAAGATCGCGCGCGGCATCGAGCGCGCCATCGCGGCCCGGGTGCCGGTGGTGATCGTGTGCTGCTCCGGCGGCGCCCGGATGATGGAGGGCGCGCTGTCGCTGATGCAGATGGCCAAGATCTGCGGCGCGCTGGCGCGGCTGGATCGCCAGAAGCTGCCGTTCATCTCGGTCCTCACCGACCCGACCACCGGCGGCGTGACCGCCAGCTTCGCGATGCTCGGCGACCTGAACATCGCCGAGCCGAAGGCGCTGATTGGCTTCGCCGGCCCGCGCGTCATCGAGCAGACCATCCGCCAGAAGCTGCCCGAAGGCTTTCAGCGCAGTGAGTTCCTCCTCGAGAAAGGGATGCTCGACCTGGTGGTCGATCGGCGCGAGATGAAGGCGACCATCGCCAACGCGCTCCGCTTCATGCGTAGCCCTCAGCCCTCGGGCGTCAGTCCTCCGTCGTCAACCCTCACTGAGCAGTCGGCAGTCGACGCGCCTGGGCCGGTCACGGAGCCGGCGCCGCAGGTGTGAACGATCCGCTGGCCTGGCTGTTCTCTCTCGAACAGTTCGGGATCAAGTTCGGCCTCGACAACATCTCCGCCATCGTCGCCAGACTCGACCATCCCGAGCGCGCGTTCCGCTCGGTGCACGTCGCCGGCACCAACGGCAAAGGCTCGGTCACCGCGATGGTCGACGCGGCGCTGCGCGCCGCCGGCCATCGATCGGCGCGCTACACATCCCCCCATCTGGTCGACCTTTCCGAGCGCTTCGTCGTCGACGGCCTTGCCGTGACCACCGCGGCGCTGACGGCTGCCGTCGCCGACGTGCGGGCCGCGATCGAGGGTCTGCGCGCCGACGGCGGGCTCGAGGTCCAGCCGACCTTCTTCGAAGTCACCACGGCGGTTGCCTTCGAACTGTTCCGCCGCGCCGGCGCCGAAATCGCGGTGCTCGAAGTCGGGCTCGGCGGACGCCTCGACGCCACCAACGTGGTGGCGCCCCCGGCGCTGCTCGCCACCGCGATCACCTCGATCGATTTCGATCACCAGCTGTATCTCGGCACGACCTTGCGGGAGATCGCGATCGAGAAGGCCGGCATCATCAAGCCCGGTGTGCCGGTGGTGACTGGACCGCTGCCGACCGACGCGGCCGCGGCGATCGCGGAGATCGCCGCCGGCCGCGGGGCCCCCGTGATCCGCGCCGATCCTGACGACGTCGGCGGGCTGACGCTCGGTCTCGCCGGCGCTCATCAGCGCGCCAACGCCGCCGTCGCAATCCGCCTGCTGCAGCGCGTCGACCAGTGCGGCATCGCCGTGCCCGATCGCGCGATAGCGGCGGGGCTCGCGGATCCGCAATGGCCCGGCCGGCTCGAGGTCCGACGGCTGCCCGGGGGCCGCGAGTTGCTGCTCGACGCGGCGCACAACCCGGCCGGAGCCGCCTCGCTCGCGTCCTACTTGAAGGCCGAGGCCGGAAAGCCGCGGCCGCTCGTGCTCGCGGCGATGCGGGACAAGGACATCTCGGGAATCTTCGCCGCGCTGCTGCCGGCGGTCGGCCGCCTGATCGTCACGCGCGCGTCGAACCCGCGCTCGGCCGATCCCGAGCTGCTGGCTCAACAGGCACGCGCGATCGCGCCGACGCTGCCGATCGCCGTGGAGCCGGCGCTCGATGCGGCGCTCGATGCGGCGTGGCGTGCGTCCCCGCGCATTGTCGTCGCCGGATCGATCTTCCTGCTCGGCGACGTCATGAAGCGGGCCGGCGGGTCGTGATACCCTTCGAAGGCCTGCGCAGCGTGTTCCGGATGCTGAAATTTTTCAGACTATGTGCGTGTGTCTCGTGCGGGTTGTGGGCGGCGTCGGCCTACGCGCAAGCACCCCAGACACCAGTGACCGACACCACGATCAGCGACAGCCGCGAGGGCTCGAACAACCAGAAGGACTGGCACTTCATCGGCCATGTCGAAATGGACCGGCCCGGCAGCGACACCAAGATCTACGCTGACGACGTGATGATGTACACCGGCACGAACAAGGCGATCGCGACCGGTAACGTGGTGCTCGCGCAGGGAGACAACCGGATCTCCGCCGAGCGCGCCGAGTTCGACACCGAGACCGGCCTCGGCACCTTCTTCAACGCCACCGGCTTCTCGACCGTCAAACCGCCCAAGCCGCAGCCGGCGCGCGCCGGCGGCATCGCGCCGCCGCCGGTGGTGGGGCAGGAGACGGTGGTGATCTTCTTCGGCGAGAAGATCGAAAAAATCGCCCCGAAGAAATTCAAGATCACCAACGGCGGTTTTTCGACCTGCATGCAGCCGACGCCGCGCTGGGACCTGCACGCCGGCACGGTCCTGCTCAATGTCGATCACTACACGCTGCTGACCAATGCCGTGCTGCGCGTGAAAGGCGTGCCGATGTTCTACACGCCGATCCTGTACTACCCGACCAAGCGCGACGGCCGCGCCACCGGCTTCCTGCTGCCGACCTACGGCTCGACCTCGCTGCGGGGCCAGTCGCTCTCCAACGAATTCTTCTGGGCGATCAACCGGAGCCAGGATCTCTCGCTGATGCACGACTGGTTCTCGAAGACCGGCCAGGGCTACGGCAGCGAGTACCGCTACAACGCCGGCACCGGTGACGGCAACATCCGCGCCTATATCGACGATCAACACGCCGCGACCTATACGCTGGACGACGGCACGACATCGGGGACGCCCGCATCGCGCAGCTACGACATCCGCGGCGCCGCCACCCAGCTGCTGCCTTTCGGCCTGCGGGCGCGCGCCAACGTGAACTACTTCTCGAGCATCCAGCAGTCGCAGGCCTTCAACACCAACATCTACGACGCCTCGCGCAACTCCCGCTCATTCGGCGGCAACGTGGTCGGCGCCTGGGGTAAGTACTCGCTGAACGCGACGCTGGATCACACCGAGTACTTCTACAACCTCACCGACTCGGTCCTGTCGGGCAGCTGGCCGCGGGTCGCGCTGACGCGCAACGAGCGGCCGATCGGCGATTCGCCGGCCTACTTCTCGATCGGCACCGAGTTCGTCAGCTCGCTGCGGTCGAGGACCGCTGAAATCACCAACGACAACGGCACCAAGTCGATCACCTCCGAGGACACCGGCCTGACCCGCATCGACGTCGCGCCCCAGGTACGCTATCCGTTCAAGAAGTGGGCCTGGTTCACCGTCAACACCACGGTCGGCTGGCGCGAAACGTACTACTCGCGCAGCTACGAGCCGACCGACGATCCGAAGGTGCCGCCCTTCAAGGTGGTCGACGTCGGCCTGAACCGGACGCTCTACACCCTCACGGCGCAAGTGGTCGGCCCGGTATTCAACAAGGTGTGGGAAACGCCGGAGAGCGGCTACGCCGAGAAGTTCAAGCATTCGATCGAGCCGGTCCTGACCGTGAACCGCACCTCGTCGGTCGACAACATCGATCAGATCGTCAAGCTGGACGGCATCGACAACTACGTCGGCGGCACCACCATGACCTACGGCCTGAACAACCGCTTCTACGCCAAGCGCAAATTGCAGCCGGGCGCACCGGGCCAGGCTCGCGAGATCTTCGACATCGAGCTGTCGCAGAGCTACTACACCAACCAGAGCGCGGCGCAGTACGACACGCAATACCAGACGACGCTCGGGCAGCTGGCGCCGACGCATTTTTCGCCGATCGCGCTGAACTTCCGCGCGCTGCCGACCGACACGATCAACGCCAACGTCCGCGCCGAATTCGACGCGCGCTACCACAGCATGCGCACCATCTCCGCGCAGGGCTCCTATTCGTGGACCAGCCGCGTCCAGGTCAACGGCGGCTGGAGCAAGCGCGGCTTCATCGAGCAGATCCCCGAGTTCAACGACTGCCGCAACGCGCCGGTCACCGACCCGCCCTCGTGCATTCCGGCGTCGCTCGATCAGGCGATCAACGCCTCCGCGACGATGCACACCAAGGACAACAAGGTGGGCAGCACCCTGGCGTTCACCTACGACATCCTGCACGGATACATGCAGCAGCAGCGGATGTCGCTGTTCTACAACGCGCAGTGCTGCGGCATCGCCGTCGAGTATCAGACCTATAACTACGGTCCCTTTTCGTCGTCGCCGATCCCGGCGGACCACCGCTTCTTCCTCTCGTTCACGCTCGCCGGGCTCGGCAACTTCTCGCCGTTCAACGGGGCGCTGAGCGGCGTGCCGCGCTAGTGAGCGAACCCGTCATGTCCGGAGAGATTCTCGTCACCGGGGCCGCGGGGTTCGCGGGCGGCCACCTGGTCGATCTGCTGGTCCGCTCCGGCGCGAGCGTGATCGCCTGGCATCGACCCGGCGGCTCGCCGCCGCGCGACGGCGCGGGGGCGCGCTGGGACGCGGTCGATCTGCTCGATCAGCAGCAGGTGCAGGCGGCGATCGACCGCGCCCGACCGGTCGCGGTGTATCACTGCGCGGGGGCCGCGCACGTCGGCCGCGCCTGGGACTCGACCACGCCAACCTTCGCCACCAACGTGCGCGGCACACACCATGTGCTGGAGGCGCTCGAGCGGGCGGGCATCCGGGCCCGGGTGATGGTGCCCAGCTCCGCCCTCGTCTACGCGCCTGCTGACGAAGCGCTTACCGAGTCCCATCGCCTGCTTCCGTCCAGCCCCTATGGCCTGAGCAAGCTGGCGCAGGAGATGCTCGGCGTGAACGCGAACGGCGCGCTCGAGGTGACCATCGCGCGTCCGTTCAACCATTTCGGCCCGCGCCAGGATCCTTTTTTCGTGGCGTCAGGATTCGCGCGCCGCATCGCCGACATCGAGATGGGGCGCTGGGCGCCGGAGATTTCGGTCGGCAACCTCGAGGCCTGGCGCGATCTCACCGACGTGCGGGATACGGTGCGCGCCTATCAGTTGATCATGGAGCGCGGAGTGCCCGGCCGGCCGTACAACGTCTGCACCGGCCGCGCGATCCGGATCCGCGATCTGCTCGATCAGATGATCGCCCGGGCGCGCGTGCCGGTATCCGTCAAGGAGGATCCGGCGCGCTATCGCCCGAACGATACGCCGCTGCTGCTCGGCGATCCGTCGCGCCTCCGCGACGAGCTCGGATGGGCGCCGGAAATTCCGCTCGAACGAACGCTCGACGACCTGCTCGAGTACCTGGCGCACCAAGACACCATGAAGGTGCTGGTGACGGGCGGCACCGGGTATCTCGGCCGCGCCGTCGTCAGCGCGCTCGCGTCCCGCGGACACGACGTCGTCATCTTCGCGCGGAGCGCCAGCCGGAGCGGCCTCGCCGGCGCGACGATCGACGGTGATATCCGCGATCGGGCAGCAGTCGAACGCGCGGCCGGGGGCTGCGACGCCATCTCTCATTCCGCAGCGTTGGTCAGCATCTGGCGGCGACGACCGGCGGACTTCGACGATATCAACGTCGGCGGGCTGCGCAACGTGCTCGCAGCAGCCGCGATCCACCGCATCCCAAAGCTGCTCTATACGTCGTCGTTCGTCGCGATCCCGCCCCACGGCCGAACGACGCCGCTGCTCGCCAACGACTACCAGCGCACCAAGGTGGAGGCGGATCGCGTCGCCGGAGAGGCCGTCCGCGAAGGCGCGCCGTTGATTCGTGTCTACCCGGGAGTCGTCTATGGGCCAGGCGCTTTCACGGAGGGCAATCTGGTGGGCCGGTTGATCGCCGACCACCTGAAGCACAGGCTCCCGGGTCTGGTCGGACCCGAACAGCGCTGGTCGTACGCGTACGTCGACGACGTGGCGGCCGGCCACTGCGCGGCACTGGAGCACGGCGAGGCCGGACGACGGTATGTGCTGGGTGGTGAGAACGCGCCGCAGCGACGCGTCTTCGAAATCCTCCAGAAGCTGACCGGACGGCGGCCGCCGCCCCGCATCCCCTTTCCGATCGCCGTGCTGATGGGCGCCGCGGAGGAGCTGCGGGTGAAGGTGTTCGGCGGCACCCCGCTGATTACCCGCGGTGCCGTCGAGATCTTCCGACACGATTGGTCGCTGGACAGCGCCGACGCAATCCGCGATCTGGGGTATACGGTGACGCCGCTCGACGAGGGTGTCGCGCGAACGCTGGCATCGATCGAGGGGGCCACGCGATCGTGACCGCCCGTCACGGCGGCCATGCCGAGGGCGCGCGGCAGTGGGTGCACATCGGGTCGGGCCTGTTCGCACTGCTGCTGCGGGTACTGAATGGCTGGCAGTCGGCGGCGCTGGCGACGGCCGCCCTCGTGTTCAACCTCGTGCTCTTGCCGCGTGTGGGGGGCAGACAGCTCTACCGTCCGATCGATCACGCACGCGGTTTCCCGCTGGGGATCCTCCTCTATCCGCTGTCCGTTCTGCTGCTGACGCTGGCGTTCCCGTCGCGCCTCGACATCGCCGCCGCCGCGTGGGGGATCCTGGCGTTCGGAGATGGCTTCGCGACGCTGATCGGACGATCACGTACAGAAGGAACCGCAGAGGCCGCAAAGGACGCGGAGAAAAACAACCTCTCTGCGAGCTCCGCGATCTCGGCGGTTCCATCCGGGCGCCTCCCCTGGAACCCCGACAAGTCGATCGCCGGGACGCTCTCCTTCGTGGTGTTCGGCAGCGTGGCCGGCGTCGCGTTCGCGTGGTGGGTGCGGCCAGCGATCAGCCCGTTGCCGCCGCTGGCGTTCACGTTCGCCGCGCCGGTGGCGGCGGCGGTTCTGGCGGCGCTGGTCGAGACGCTGCCGGTCCGGCTCGACGACAACATCTCGGTGCCGGCGACGGCTGCTGCCGTACTGTGGATTGCGAGCCTGATGACGATGCCGGCGATGTCCGGGGCGCGGGCGGCGTTGGTCAGCGCGCTCCCGTGGGCGTTCGCCGTCAACGCGCTGACCGGCTGGCTCGGCTACCGCGCTGGGACGGTGACGCGATCCGGCGCGGTCGCGGGAGTCGCGGTCGGCGCGCTGATCTACGCGGGCGGAGGCGCTGGCGCGTGGGTGTTGCTGCTTGCGACGTTCATCGCGGCGTCGGTAACGTCGCGGTCGGGGCTGGCGCGCAAGGAGCGTCTCGGCATCGCGGAGGAACGGGGCGGACGCCGCGGCGCAGGCAACGCGATCGCCAACTGCGGGGTCGCGGCTGTGGCCGCGATCTGCGCGGTCACCACGCCGTACCCGGCCGAGGCGCTCTGCGCGCTGGTCGCCGCGCTGACCGCCGGGGGCAGCGACACCATCGCGAGCGAAATCGGCAAGGCGTGGGGACGGTCGACGTTCCTCGTGACCACCCTGCGCCGGGTGAAACCGGGCACGTCCGGCGCGATGTCGGTGGAAGGCACGATGGCCGGCCTGCTCGGGGCGATCGCGCTGGCCGCCTGCGGCGCCGCGCTGGGTCTCATACCTTTTTCGGCCGTCCTGCTGGTGGTCGCCGCCGCCACCGCCGGCGCACTCGTGGAGAGCGCGCTCGGTGCGACGCTCGAAGGACCGGGTATCCTCAACAACGACATGCTCAACTTCCTCAACACCGCGGTCGCCGCCGCGGTCGCGCTGGCGCTGATGTGACGGAGACGACTCGCGCGTCGCACCCCGCACCCGGCACCTCGCACCTCGTCCGCGCGTATGTCGATCTGGGCCGTCCCTTCACCCTGGTGGCGCCGGCGCTCGGCTTCATGTCCGGCGCGTTGACCGCGATCGGCGCGGCGCCGCGCGAGCCCTGGGCGGCCGGACTGTTGACGGCGCCGCTCGTCGGCGCGGCGATGGCCGCACTGCTCAACGCCGGGAACAACGCGCTGAACCAGATCTACGACCTCGACATCGATCGGGTGAACAAGCCGAAGCGTCCGCTCCCGAGCGGGCGGCTGACGATCCCGCAGGTCTGGTGGTTCACCAACATCACGTATGCGCTGGCACTGGCTCTCGCCTGGCTGGTGGCTCCGGGCGGACGACACGAGTGCTTCTGGCTGGTGGCGATTGCGGTGGTCTGCACCTACCTCTACTCCGTGCCGCCGTTCCGGACCAAACGGCTGGGCATCTGGGCGAACGTGACCATCGCGATTCCGCGCGGCGTCCTGCTGAAAGTGGCCGGCTGGTCGTCGGTGAAGACGATCGTTGGCGTCGAGCCGTGGTACATCGGCTGCATCTTCGGCCTGTTTCTACTGGGCGCCACTACTACCAAGGACTTCGCGGACATGGAGGGAGACCGCCGCGGCGGCTGCCGGACGCTGCCGATTCAGTACGGCGTTCGGCGCGCGGCGTGGATGATCTCGCCGTCGTTCGTCATCCCGTTCGTGATGATCAACGTCGGCGCCGCGATGCACGTGCTGACCGGGAATTTCTGGCTGCTCCAGATCCTCGGCGCCGTGATGACGGCCTACGGGCTCTACGTGCTGTACCTGATGCTGAGACGTCCGGAAGATCTCGCGGTCGAAGAAAACCACGTCTCGTGGGCGCACATGTACCGCATGATGTTCGTCGCCCAGATCGGCTTCGCGCTCGCGTACCTGTTGTAAAACGTTGTCCGCTCAGATGTAGTGCGGCTTGGCGCTACAGCGACCAAAACGCGCCGGTGAGCCCGACGCCGGCGAAGATCGCGCGCGCCTCGTCAACGCTGGGCCGGCGGAAATCCGGATCCAGCCGCGTGCCGTACCAGCGCTGCGACAGATCCCACGCCTGCGGGATGGTCAGGATCGCGCCGCGGACGACCTGTTTCTTCTCACACCATCGATCGACGTCCTCTTCCGACCGGAAGAGCAGGATGTTCGCTCAGGTATAGGCGATGTCGTCCCAGAAGCGCGCGGCCGGCACCAGCAGATGAATCACGCCGTGGCCGTAGGCCGCGCCACGCTCGACCCCGCAGGCGATGCGGTCGCCGGACCAGGCGCAACGCGCATCGACGTCCGCGTCTCGCTTGAGCGCGGCCGGGATGCCGAACGCATCCCAGGCGCAGGGCGCGTGCCACGTCATCGCGCCGGCGGTCGCGCGAAACGGCGTAGGCACGGCCGAAAACGGCGGCGCCCACGCAATCTTCTCCGTTCCCGGCTGGAGCACGATCACGTGCGCGGCGGCCAGCGCGCGATACATATCGGCGATGACGTCCGTATCCACGCCCAGCTCCGGGACGAGATCTGCCGGTTCCGGCGAGCGTCCCGAGTTGACCATGGCGGCGTAAATCGCGCGACGTACTTCGTGGATGAGCTGCATCCTCGGCCGTGTTATCGTAACCGCATGATCCGCAACACACTGAAGGTGCTGGTGGTCGCTCTGGTCGCGGCGTGCGCGCTGTCCTCGGTCGCGGAAGCCGCCGCACCGACGAAAACCAGGCATCGCACGAAGCACTCGTCCCGGGTCTCCTCGGGAGCCGCCGCCACGACGGCAGCGAAGCCGTCCGCGAAAAAGAAGCCGGCCCCCGCCCGCCCCAAAGCCAGCGCGAGCACGACGAAGAAGACGCCGGCGAAGCGGCGACCGAGCACGAAGCCGCGCTGACACCGGCACGCCGACGTCTCGGCCGGCGCAGTTACGGCCTTGACAACTCTTCGCTCGACCCCGATCATTAGGCGAAATAAAAGCGAATACGCAGTCGCTGCCTGGGGTCCGGCCATGTCTTCCTTTCCTCTTCTGTTCGACCTCGGCTCCGTCAAACCGACGACCCGCGACATCGCCAACACCGTCAAAGCCGGCGGTATTGCCGCTCTGACAGAGGCGGATCGGCGCGCCGATCAAGCGCGCTACCAGGAAGTCACCTGCCGTTCGGCGCTCAACCGTGTGAAGGGCATGCCGTTCGGCTGGACGTTGAACCCGTACCGCGGCTGCACCCACGGCTGCCACTACTGCTTCGCTCGCCGCTATCACGCCCAGTTCGAAATGGATTCCGGCGACGAGTTCGCGTCGGTGATCCTCGTGAAGCAGAACATCGCCGCAGTGCTGGCGCGTGAGCTCGATCGGCCGTCATGGCAGCGCGACTACGTGGCGTTCGGCACCGCCACCGATCCGTATCAGCCGATCGAAGGGCACTACCGGCTTTCGCGGGCGCTGATCGAACGGCTCACCCAGGGGCGCACGCCGTTCGGCCTGATCACCAAGGGCCCGATGGTCGTCCGCGACATCGACGTGCTCGTCGAGCACGGGCGCGTCGCGCGCAACACCGTCTACATGAGCGTCCCGACGGTTGACGAAGACGCCTGGCAGCAGCTGGAACCGGGGACGGCGCACCCCCTGCAGCGCCTGCGGGCGGTGCGCGCGTTGGTCGACGCCGGAATCAACGCCGGCGTGCTGATGGCGCCCGTGGTCCCCGGCTTCTCGACCGCGCGGCACAAGCTCGAAGCCACGATCAAGGCGATCGCCGATCATGGCGCGCGATTCGTCGGCTGCAACGTGATGTACCTGCAGGATGGGACTCGCGATCACTTCATGGCGTTCATCGATCGCGAATTCCCGGCAATGAAGCCGCGCTTCGAGCGCCTGTACGCGAAGAAGTATCCGCCCGACGCCTATCGCAAGGAAGTGCAGGCGATGGTGCACGTGCTCCAGGATCGCTACGGGCTGCGGAAGAGAAAAGAGGCGGACGCGGAACGCGAGCCGGCGGCCGAAGCTCCGCTTGAATCGGGGCAGGTCGGGTTCGCGTGGTGATGAAACCTACACGACGTCCCCGAATGCGACCGCGTCCGCCGCAGCGGTCGCCTTGGTCAGGCCCGGTTCGACCGCAAGCTGGCCGTCCCTGACCTTCACGTCGAAATGCGAGCCGGCCTTCCACTGGGCGCTGATCGGCAGCTTGACGTGCTCGTCGATGAAGCGCTTCAGGAAGCGGGCACCGAACGCCATGCTGAAGCCCCTGGCGACCACCAGCTCCAGCGCATCGTCGTCCACCGTGATCGTCTTGCCGGCCTTCACGAGCGTGGTCTTCACCTGATCGAGATAGTGCCGCGCGATCTCGCGCACCTCGTCGTGGGTGAGCGGCGCGAAGAGCACGACTTCGTCGATGCGGTTGCGGAACTCCGGCGGGAAGCGGCGTTCGAGCTCGCGCATCACCTCGCCTTCCACTTCGCCGGTGCCGACGGTGCGCTGCCTGAAGCCGAGCGGGCTGGTCAGCTTGCGGAAATGCTCCGCGCCGATGTTGGAGGTCATGATGATCACGGCGTCGCTGAGGTAGACGCGCTTGCCGCGGCCGTCGGTCATCCATCCCTCGTCGAACGCCTGCAGGAACAGATTCAGCGTATTCGGGCTCGCCTTCTCGACTTCGTCCAGCAACACCACGGAGTAGGGGTTGTCCTTCAGTTGATTGGTCAGCACCCCGCCGCGCTCGCTGCCGACAATGCCGCGCGGCATGCCGATCAGTTTGTCAACGGAGACCGAGCCGTCCTGATACTCGGACATGTCGACGCGGATCATTTTCTTCTCGTCGCCGAACAGGAACTCGGCCACCGCCTTGGCGAGCTCGGTCTTGCCGACGCCAGTCGGCCCGAGGAACAACAGCACGCCGTCCGGGCGATCGAAGCCGTCCTTGAGCGGTCCCTTGTTGAGGACCAGCCGCCGCGCCACGGCGTCGATGGCGTTGCGCTGGCCCACCACGCGGGTCTGCAGCTTGGCCTCGATGTCCTTGAAGCGATCAGAGACGTCGCGAAACACCATGTCCTCGGGAATCTGCGCGACGTGCGAGATCACCGACACGATGTCTTCGGTCTTCACTTCCCAGCGGCGATCGATCTCGGCGCGGACTGCCGCCGTATCGAGCCAGCCGATGACCTTGTCGGGAAGGTGGAGGTGCCGCATGTAGCGCGGCGACAGATCGAGCGCGGTTTCGATCGCCTCGTCGAGCACGCGCACCGAGTAGTTCCGTTCCAGCCGCGGCCGCAGGCTGTAGAGAATCTTGCGGGTTTCCTCGATGGTCGGCTCGCAGACGGTGACGCAGCGGAAGCGGCGTGCCAGCGCCTCGTCTTCCTGGATGTACTCCTTGTACTCGCTCAGCGTGGTGGCGGCGACCATCCGGACCTCGCCGCGCGCGAGCACCGACTTGAAGATGTTGGCGGCATCCGACGGCGCGCCGAGCGCCGATCCGGCGCCGACCATGGTGTGCGCCTCGTCCACGAACAGGATCAGGTTGGTGCGCTCTTTCAATTCACGGATGACGTTCTGGATACGATCCTCGAACATCCCGCGCAGCATCGTGCCGGCGACCATGCTGTTCATCGCCAGGTTGACCACCTGGCAGTCACGCAGGCGGACCGGTACGGTTTCGGGTTCGAACTCGATGCGCCGCGCCAGCCCTTCCGCGATGGCGGTCTTGCCGACGCCGGGCTCGCCAATCAACATCACCGAGTTGGCGCGCTCGCGGTGGCAGAGGATTTCCAGGACCTGCTGGATCTCCTTCTCCCGGCCAAAGACCGGCGGCAGCTTGTCCTGGCGGGCGAGCAGGTTCAGGTTGGTCGCGAAATGTTTGAGGAACGGCGGGAGCTCGAAGCGCTTTTTCAAACGCTCCTCACGCAGTTCCAGATCGCGCATGCGCGCGGTGAGCCGCGAGACCAGCACGTCCGGCTCGACCCCATGGCGCCGGAGAATGGACACCGGTGTCCCCTGCGTTTCCTCGAAAACGGCGGCAAACAGGTCTGGTGCTTCGATCGTCTGACGGCCGGCGCGGCTGGCGTGATGGAGCGCCAGCTTGAAGACCAGCTTGGTCGCGGGCGAGACGCGGAGGTCGCGTTCGGCAAACGACGGAATCATGTGCAGGTGTTCTTCAATCGCTTGAAGAATGGTGTGCGGGTTCAGGTCCACGTCGCGCATGACTTCCGCGAACATGTCCCACTCGACCTGGGCGAACGCCAGGAACAGATGCTCGTTGGTCAGGAGCGCATGCTCGCGGCGGCGAGCTTCCTCGATCGCCCGGTCGATGATGCGCTGCGCGGTTTCGGCGACCTTGCCCGGTGAGATGTCGAGATCTTCTACGTGCACCGTGTCCTCCGTCTGGTAACGGAACAGCAAACGGTACGCCACTGCTCAACCGTGGCTTTGCGGCCACAGTTGCCGCGGTGTCCTCGATTCCTATCTCTGCTGTAACAGAGCCTCAATCCGATCTGCTGTCGGCGGATGGGTGCTGAACAGACCCTGCAGCGGTGAGAGGCTGAACGGCTTGATGATGAACATGTGCGCGGTGGCCGGGTTGGCGTCGAGCGGGACCTGTTTCGACGCCACCTCGATCTTGCGCAGCGCGCTGACGAGACCGTTCGGGCCGCCGGCGATTACGGACCCGCCGGCATCGGCGTCGAACTCACGGGAGCGCGAGATCGCGGCCTGAATCAGCATCGCGGCAATCGGGGCCAGGATGATCGTCGCGAGCAGCGCAAACGGGTTGGATCCCTGGCGGTCGTCGCGGCCGTTGCCGCTGCCGCCGAAGAACATCGCAAAACGCGACACCATCATGATCGCGGCCGCCAGCGTCGCGGCGACTGAGCTGATGAGGATGTCGCGATGCTTGACGTGGGCCAGCTCGTGGCCAAGTACGCCTTCGAGCTCCTGATCGGTGAGCAGCCGCAGAATGCCTTCCGTCGCCGCCACGGCCGCGTGCTCGGGATTGCGGCCGGTCGCAAACGCGTTCGGCGAGGGATCGGCAATTACATAGCAGCGCGGCTGCGGCAGACCGGCGCGCTTCGCCAGACGATCGACAATCTCCGACAGCCGATGCCCCGGCCCCACCTCTTCCGCGTTGTACATGCGGAGGACGATCTTGTCCGAGAACCAGTACGACGCGAAGTTGGTCGCGACGGCGAAAACGAACCCGATGACCATGCCGCCGGCGCCGCCCAGCGCCTGGCCGATCAGCAGCAGCAGGGCGCTCATCGTCCCCAACAGCAGCGCCGTCTTCACCGTGTTATTCATGGAATTATTCTATCCGCGCGATCAGGCCCGCCACGAGCGCAGCGCGATCCGCCAGCGTCTCGATGTCGACGTATTCGTGCAGCGCATGGGCGCCGTCGCCGATGGCGCCCAGCCCGTCCAGGGTCGGGATCCCGAGCGCAGCGGTGAAGTTGCCGTCCGACCCGCCACCCGTCCCGCCTTCGGCCAGCTCCCGCCCCAACTCACGCTCGACGTCGCTGGCCTGGTTGTACAGACGCCGCACGTGGCTGCTGCGTTCCAACGGCGGCCGGTCGATCCCGCCGATCGCCTCGATCGTCGTCCGGCCGTCGACGGCGCAGAGGGCGCGGAAGGCGGCGTCGATCTCAGCCGCGGCGGCGGCCGTCGGCACCCGGACGTCGACGGTCGCCCTGGCCTCGTCCGGAATGACGTTCGAGCGCAGGCCGCCGGACACCTGCACCACGTTGACGGAAATTCCTCGCGCGAGATCCTGCAGCGCGTTGACGCGCAGGATCTGGTGCGCCAGTTCCTGCACGGCGCTCGCGCCTTTTTGCGGTTCGATGCCTGCGTGCGCGGCGACACCGCGGACGGTCAACTGATACGACCCGCATCCTTTTCGCGACGTCTTGAGCGCGCCGCCCGGCAGCGACGGTTCGAGCACCAGCACCGCGCGGCTGCGACGCGCCTCATCCTCAATCGCCGCCCGGGACGACTCGCTGCCGACCTCCTCATCGGTCGTCCACAGCATGACGATGCGGTGGTTGGCCTTGACCTCGGTCTCGAGGAGCGCGCGAGTCGCGAGCATCGCGATGGCGATGCCGGCCTTCATGTCGAAGACGCCCGGCCCGTGCAGGCGCCCGCCGGATCGGGTCAGCGGCATCCGGTCGAGCTGGCCGACCGGCCACACGGTGTCGAAATGCCCAAGGAGAAGGATCTGAGAAGCGCCGCACCCGAACTCGGTCAACAGGTGATCGCCCCGGTCATCGCGCGTGAGCCGGCTCACGCGTCCGCCGATCGCTTCGAGGCGGGCGGCGAGCGCTGCGCCACACCGATCAACGGCGGCCTTGTCGGTGGTTGGCGACTCGAGCGCGACCAGCGCCTCGGTTGTATCGAGTACCCAGTCCCGGTTGGCGCGGCAGAAATCGCGGAGGTCTATAATCGGGGCCATGGAAGTGATTCTGCCAAGGACACAGCTGATTATCCTCTGTGTCCTTTGTCGCCTCTGTGTCCTCGAGGCCTTTCAGACACCCCAACCGTTTCCGCGGCCTGGAACGGGTCAGGCCACCCAGCCAGGCCGGCCGAGCCCTCAGGTTCCGCCGAAAGCGCCGGGCGCATCAGCGCCCGCGGCTCCCGCGGCTGAAGCCGCACCCACGGAAGCCACCCTCGGAGTACCGATTTTTCCCGGCGCCCAGTTCATCGCCTCCTACGACGCCGGTCGCGGCCAGCGGTATTACATCTTCGGCTCGCCGGCGCCGTTTGTCGACGTGGTGACGTACTACCGGACGGTGCTGAAACAGAAGGGCGAACTCGTCTACGACGTGCCTGCGACCCACGAGTTCGACGTCGGCAAATACCGCGAGGAGACGATGGCATTTCCGCCGGGGGTGACGATCAAGGACTTCCAGTCGGACATCTCGCAGGGCTACCCCAACCCGAAACCGGGCGGCCAGCCGGCGCGCTTCCCGACCGTCATTCAGATCGTCCCGGCGACCGAGAAATAATCATCGCACCACGACCTCGCCGGTCATCACGCCGAGCGCAAACGGCGGGACGACCCGCGAGATGCGCAGGTCGATGCGCCGGAAGCGCCGGCGCCCTTCATAGTGTTTCAGCGGAACCGTCGTCCGGATCCAGGCGTCGGGATCACTCAGCTCAATCGTCGCGAGCAACCGGCCGTCATCGCGCATTTCGACCATCACCGGCGTGCCGTTCGGTCCCGGAAACACGGCGCGCAGCGGGACCGTCATGGTCGTCGCGCCGGATGGGACGTAGAACGTCGCGCGGCCTGCGGTCCACCGGAAGAGAGTGCCCGGGGGATCCTGCTCCCACGGCCGTAGCCCCGAGGTCACGCCGCCCATCCATGGCGGGTCGTAGAGGTACGCGAGGACGGCGACCGCCGCCAGCACGCCCACGACCGTCTTGATCCAGCGTCGCCGCGTCATCGGAATCGCAGGAACAGATCCGAGTACTGCGCCCACGTCGTGTCCCGCATCGGCAGCACGCCGATCCAGTATTGAATCATCTGCGCCACCGAGAGCAGTACCGCCGCAGTCGCGCCGATGGCGAACACGGGAATGGTTCTCCGATGGCGTGCCGCCCAGTCGAAGGCAGCGGCAATGAAGGGCGCGGCGAGCGGGAGGCCGTCGGTGAAGCCGCGGTGGCCGAAGGAGGCGCCGAACTGCCATTCCCACCAGCTCGCGATCAGCCAGGTCTGCATCGCAAACAGCACGACGGCGGGAAGCGCAAGAGCGCGGGCGCGTCCGCTGGCGACGAAGAGACCGGCGGCGCTCAGGAGCAGAATCGGCGACCAGAAGAACAGGCCTTTCTGGGTGCTGAACAGCACCGCCACCAGATGCGGCGATCCAAACGTGAACCCGACGCCGTGGGTCGCGTAGGCGTTCACCAGCCACTGGCCGGTAATCCACTTGTAGAGCGCGAGCTGCGGCGCCAGGATTACGACGCCCGTCACCGCGGCCACCAGAAGCGGGCGCCACCGATCGCGCAGCTCGAGCGCGCGCGTCTGTCCATCACGCCAACTGACGATGCCGTACAGCGGCAGGAGCAGCACGAAGATGGCGTTGGTGTGGCGGACGAGGATCAGGAGCGCGGCCACGGCGCCGATGCCCACGGAGCGCCAGGGCGTCGGCTGTTCCCACCACGCTTCGACCAGCCACATCCACGCGCACACCAGGAAGAACGCGTAGGCGTGGCTGAACGTCCCGTCGAAGACCGCGTAGTGAAACAGGTTGGTGCCCCAGGTCAGGCAGATCAGGGTGACGAGGACGACGCCGTCGCCGAACTGACGCTGCAGCATCCGCCGGAGGATCGCGAGGCCGAGCAGAAAATACGCGATCGCCCCGAGCGCGGCGCCGTGCTGGTAATAGAGGGAAAAGCCATCGCGCGGCAGGTTCGACCACGCGGTCAGCAGATCCGCAACGAGAAAAAACGGCGCCATCAGGATCGCGGTGCCGATCGGGTGCAGGTTCAGCCAGCGATGGGTGGACGGCCACCGGCGAATGCCGGCGTAGTCCGGGTAGGGCCCGCCGTACCAATCGTTGGCCAGCGTTTCCAGCGAGGGATCGTGATAGAGGAAGACCGCCGGCAGGTAGACGTAATAGCTGTAGCCGTCTGAGCGAATCTGCGGAACCGAATCGAGGCGGCCGTAGAGCGCGGTGTACGCCACCGCCGCCAGCAGCGCTGCGGCGGCGACGACGTGTCGAACACCGCGCGCCATCAGATCTTTACGTACAGTTCCTTCGTCTTCCTGAACTCGAGCGACTTCTCTTCCATCCCGACGACGGCGGCGGCGCCCTCGTCGACGCCCCGGGACGCCGCGTAGTCGCGCACCTGCTGGGTCAGTTCCATCGAACAGAACTTCGGCCCGCACATCGAGCAGAAATGCGCCACCTTGGCGCCGTCGGCCGGCATGGTTTCGTCATGGTAGGCGCGCGCGGTGACCGGGTCGAGCGCGAGGTTGAACTGGTCCTCCCAGCGGAAGTCGAACCGCGCCTTGGAAAGCGCGTCGTCCCATTCCCGGGCGCGTGGATGGCCCTTGGCCAGGTCGGCCGCATGCGCGGCGATCTTGTAGGCAATCACGCCCGCCTTCACATCGTCGCGGTTCGGCAGGCCGAGGTGCTCTTTCGGCGTGACGTAGCAGAGCATCGCGGTGCCGTACCAGCCGATCATCGCCGCGCCGATCGCCGAGGTGATGTGGTCGTAGCCGGGCGCGATGTCGGTGGTCAGCGGCCCCAGCGTGTAGAAGGGCGCTTCCTTGCACCACTCCAGCTGTTTCTCCATGTTCTCTTTGATGAGATGCATGGGGACGTGGCCGGGGCCTTCGTTCATCACCTGGACGTCGTACTCCCAGGCGATCTGATTGAGCTCGCCCTGCGTCTTCAGCTCCGCGAACTGCGATTCGTCGTTGGCGTCGGCAATCGAGCCCGGTCGCAGGCCGTCGCCGAGCGAGAACGAGACGTCGTAGGCGCGCATGATCTCGCAGATCTCGCGGAAGTGGGTGTAGGTGAAGTTTTCCTGGTGATGCGCGAGGCACCACTTGGCCATGATCGATCCGCCGCGCGAGACTATGCCGGTGACCCGCCGCGCGGTCATCGGCACGTAGCGCAGCAGCACGGCGGCGTGCACGGTGAAGTAGTCGACGCCCTGCTCGCACTGCTCGATCAGGGTGTCGCGATACACCTCCCAGGTGAGATCTTCCGGGCGGCCGCCGACCTTTTCGAGCGCCTGATAGATCGGCACCGTGCCGATCGGCACGGCGGAGTTGCGCACGATCCACTCTCGCGTCTCGTGAATGTTCTTGCCGGTCGAGAGATCCATCACCGTGTCGGCCCCCCACAGCGTCGCCCACTGCAGCTTGGCGACCTCTTCCTCGATTGACGAGGAGACGGCGGAGTTGCCGATATTGGCGTTGATCTTCACCAGGAAGTTGCGGCCGATGATCATCGGCTCGAGCTCGAGATGGTTGATGTTCGACGGGATGATGGCGCGGCCACGCGCGACCTCGTCGCGCACGAAATCGGCCGGCAGCCCTTCACGCAGCGCGATGAACTCCATCTCGGGCGTGATCTCGCCCTTGCGCGCGTAGTGCAGCTGCGTCACGCACCTGCCGCCGCCGCCGCGCTCGGCTGAAGCCTTCGCGCTACCGAGACGGGCCTTCACCCACGGCTCGCGCAGCTTCGGGAGGCCGTGCTTGACGTCATGACCCTGCGGGCCGCTGGTGTCGTAGAGGCGGATCGACGGCTCGCCCTTCGACAACGCGATCTCGCGCATCGGCACGCGGACGCCCTGTGGTCCGTCGACGAAAATTTTCTGTGAATTGGGAAACGCTGTAGAGAACTCGGACATGTTCCGCACTCCCTCCGTCCGCCTCTGCCGCTTCGCGGCTACGGCGAGACCAGGTTCCAAGGGTCTGTCTCAATCTCACCGAAGCCCTGAATCGGGCGAAGGCGGATACCCCTGGCGGCTGTTTCGACTATAGCATGCACCTTGCATCCTCAAGACCGCACACCACCTCATGCCCGCCGACCAGCGACCGATTTATGCGTCCGTCTGCGTCTTTTACACGGCGCTGGCCTGCGTGATGACATATCCGCTCATCCGACATCTCGGAACAGTGGCGCCGCATGACCTCGGCGATCCGCTGCTGAGCACCACCATCCTGTGGTGGAACGCCCACACCCTGCCGCTGACTCAGCACTGGTGGGACGGCTTCGCGTTCTATCCCGCCACGGGCATGCTCGCCTTCTCCGATCACCGGCTCGGCGAAAGCCTGCTCGCGACGCCGCTGCAATGGCTCGGCGCGAGCCCCATCACCGCTCACAACCTCACGCTCCTCGCGACGTTTCCGCTCTGCGCGATCACGGCGCACTGGCTGGCGTTCACGCTGACCCGCCGTCACGACGCTGCCGCGATCGCCGGGCTCTCGTTCGGGTTTTGTCCGTATCGGATCGCGCATCTACCGCAGCTCGAACTGCTGGCGGCCTTCGGCATGCCGGCAGCCCTCGCCGCGCTTCATCGCTATCTCGACACTCGCAAACCGCGCTGGCTGGCGACCTTCGCGATCGCCTTGGTCGTGCTCGGGCTCTGCTCCAGCTACTATCTGGTGTTCTTCTCGGTGCTGCTCGCGCTGTGGCTGTTCTGGTTCGTCCGACCTGGCGAGTTGCGGTTGCTGGGCGGCATCCTGATCGCCGCGGCATGCGCGTTCGTGGCGCTGCTGCCGGTCATCGTTGGCTACTCCCGCATCCACGCCTACTACGGTCTGGCTCGCCCGTTCTCCGAGATCCTCAGCCTGAGCGCGGACGTCACCTCGTACCTCACGGCTCATTCGACGTCGCTGCTCTGGGGGTGGACAGCGCGATGGGCCAGGCCGGAAGGCGAGCTCTTTCCCGGGGCGACCATCGCCCTGCTTTCGCTCGTGGGCGCGATCCTCGCGTGGCGGCGGCACCGCGGCGTCCGCGATCGCCTCGAACGACTTTCACTCTGGCTGGTGCCGATCGCGCTGGTGTGCGCGGCGATCGCGCTGTGCGGGTGGGCGTACTCGCCGTGGCGGATCGCGTTTGCCGGCGTCCGAATTTCGTCGGACGCGCCGTTCAAATCGATGACGGTTGCTCTGCTCGCCGTCGCCATCTGGCTCGGCGCATCGTCGCGACTGCGGTCCGCCTACGCCCGGCGGTCGGTGTTCGCCTTTTACATCATCGCGACGCTGTTCCTGGCGCTCTGCAGCCTCGGTCCGAAGCCGACACTGGCGGGACACCAGTTCCTGTACCAACCGCCATACGCCTGGCTGATGTGGTTTCCGGTGTTCGACGCGATGCGCGCCCCGGCGCGAATGGGCCTTCCGGTGATGGTGACGCTGGCCACTGCCGGCGCGCTCGCCTTCAACCAGCTTCAGCTCACGGCGCAGACACGCCGTCTCCTGGCCGCCGTGATCCTGGCCGGGATCGTCGCCGACGGATGGATCGACCCTCTCGCGCTCCCGACCGTCCCGGACATCTGGCCGCCGGCGCGCGCGCAGGGGTTCACGGCGGTGCTCGAGCTCCCGCTGGGCGACGTCTTCGACGACGACGCCGCGATGTACCGCGCCATCAGCCACGGACGTCCGGTCGTGAACGGCACCAGCGGGTTCGAGCCTACGCACTATTTCACGCTGCGCACCGCACTGGCGGAGCACGACACCGGGATATTCGACGGCTTTCCATCGGGGCAACGTCTCCTGATCGTTGTCGACAACCAAAAAGACCCGCAGGGCATCTGGCCGCGCCTGCTCGCCTCGCTGCACGCGACGCCGATCGCCGACGAGGGTCGTTGGACATTTTTTGCGATGGACACGCAACCCGAGCCCTCCGTCTGCGACGGCCGCCCGGCGCCGATTGCGAGCATCTCGACAAACGGAGCGCCCGTCGATCTCGCGCGCCTGACCGATCGCGATCCCAGGACGTGGTGGGCAGGGCCTCACACTCAGCGCATCGGCGACGAGCTGATCCTCGACCTCGGCGCCGAGGTGCGTCCGTGCGCCGTGATGCTGTCGATGGGAGAGTTTCGGATCAGCTATCCGCGCCAGCTGACAGTAGAGACCTCGTCAACGGGACGGGAGTGGACCAGAGTGGCCGCCAGGCGAACCGCCGGGCTGACGATGCGGGGCGCCCTGGCCAACCCGAAGTCCGTGCCGATCGTGATCCCGCTGGCGGCGTCGGCCGGACGCTTCGTGCGGTTGCGCATCGACGAACCGCACCCGCAGATTGCCTGGTTGGTCACCGACATCGAAGTCAGGGTCGCAGCCGAACCGGAATGACGAACTTCTCCGCGGTGTGAGTCGCCGAGAAGCCGACCACCTTGACGTCCACCAGCCCAGCCGCCTTCCCCGCCGCCATCGTCGCGCGCTCCGAGATCTCGGGACGGCCCTTCGGACGGATGATCCACAGCGCGCCGTTCGGCTTCAACGACGCTTTCAGCTTCGCGAGCCGCGACAACTCGGCTTCGCTGGTCACGCCCAGGAAAATCGCGTCGCACTCCTTGGGGACGCGGCCGACGGAGAGCGTCGCGATGCCGGCTTCGAGCTCCTGCAGGAACGCGGCGTCGGCGACGCCGATTGCGGCGGCGCGCCATTCCGGTTTCACGCCGATTTTCTGCAGCCGCGAGGGAGGGTGCAGGATCTTGTCGGCCCACTTCGGCGCCGCGGCGCCGAGCTCGAATGACGCGGTGCCGTCAGGGAATGTCACGCTCAGCGTGCCGCCGCGCGCGGCCACCTTCGACATTCGCTTGAATGGAATCGACAGCTTCAGATCGCCGCCACGGAACTGCAGCACCTCTGTTTCGAGACGCGCCTTTCCCGCTGCTGTCACGCCGTTGAACCGGACGGTGACTGCCGCCTCACTTCCCATGCCGCGTCTCCTTCAACAGCGCCGCACGGCGTGACGGCGGAAATCGTTCGATCGCGTAGCGCAGCGTCGTGCGCGGAATCGCGGCGCCGTTGGCGCGGAGATAGCGCGCGAGCCGCGGCATGTCGGTCTTGCCCGCCTCACGCAGCGCCCAGCCGACCGCTTTCTGAATCAGATCCTCGCGGTCCGCGTGCAGGCGCATGGCGATGGCGTAAACGAGATCGAGTGACTCGCCGCGCCGGGCCTGCTGAATCAGGCCGACGATCGATGCCCGTCGCACCCACATGTTGCGATCGCTCGACCAGGCGCGCAGGCGCGCGCTCAGCCGCGGATGCTGCAGCAGCAACGGCCCGATCAGCATGCCGCAGATCGTGTCCGTGGTCGCCCAGTTCGCGGAGTGGTTGCCGGCCAGCCACCGTTTCCACTCCGCGAGCAGGCGCGGCGTGAACTGGCGATGGTAGCGAGCCACCAATTCGATCCCGAGCGCTTTGGCTTCGAGGTGGCGATCGACGATCAGCGCGTCGGCAAACGCCATCGCGTCGTCGATCGTCCAGTCGGCCCGGTGTTGGGCGTGAATGTCCCGCGCCAGGCCACGCATCGCCGTGGTGCCGACGTTGTAGAACCCGAGGTCGCCCGGTCCCCTGAAATAGCGGCTTGCATCGAAATCACCCGCGGGGCGCCCCATCCGCGCCAGCGCCCGCGTCGCCTGTTGCGCGGCTAGGCGAGCTTTCGGAGGATGAAGCATTTGAGGTAGTAGGTCTCGGGCACGCCCAGCAGCACCGGGTGATCGCGACCCTGCATCCGCTTTTCGACCACCGTCACCTGAGCCTGCGCGTCGACGCTCGCGTCGTGGACGATCTCGGCGAACGCCGCTTCGTTGATGTTGTACGAACAGCTGCAGGTCACCAGCGTGCCCCCCGGCTTCAGCAGCTTCAACGCGCGCAGGTTGATTTCCTTGTAGCCGGCCCGGGCGTTGGTGACGGCCGCCTTGTTCTTGGCGAAGGCCGGCGGGTCGAGCACGATGGTGTCGAAGCGCTCGCCGGTGCGGCCGAGCCCGCGCAGCTCGTCGAACACGTTGCCCACCCGGGCGTCTACCGTCACGTTGTTGCGAGCGGCGTTCTGCCTGATCCGCGCAACCGCCTCGTCGGACACGTCGAAGGCGATGGTCTCGTCGCAGCGCCGTCCCATCACCAGCGCGAAGCCGCCGTTGTAGCTGAAGCAATCCAGCATCCGGCCGCGGGCGTAGGCCGCGGCCGCCGCCCGATTCTCGCGCTGATCGAGGAACAACCCGGTCTTCTGGCCGTGGCGCAGATCGACGTCGTACTGGACGCCGGTTTCCGTGATCGTGACGCTGTCGGGCACCTCGCCGGCCAGCACGTCGACACGCTGCTCGAGGCCGTCGAGCGTGCGCGCCCGCGGATCGTTGCGCGCCAGGATGCCGCGCGGTTGCAGCCGATCGGTCAGGGCCGAGACGACCGCCGGCAGCAGGCGGTCCATGCCCTGCGACAACGCCTGGACCACCACGTAGTCGCCGTAGCGATCCACGATCAGCGACGGGAGCAGGTCGGCTTCGCCGTGGACCAACCGGTAGGCCGTGGCATCGAGCGCGAGCGACTCGCGGAAGGCGATCGCCGCCTCGATCCGGCGCCGCACCAGCGCTTCGTCGGCGACGCTCTCGCCGTAGGTCAAGACGCGCAGCGTGATCTGCGATCGGTCGCTGAACAATGCCGAGCCGAGCATCTGGCCGCGCGGGCTGCGCACCTGGACGATGTCGCCGGCGGCGGCGCGAACGTCGGCCACATCCGCGCGATAAATCCAGGGATGGCCGCCCAGCAGCCGCTGTTCGCCGCGAGCGCTGATCACGACAGTCGGGATCATCAAAGCTGTAAATCGTACAGTACAATCGGCGTTGTGCGTATCGCTATCGGCGCCGATCATGCGGGCTTCGTCCTCAAGGAACACCTCAAGCAGACGCTCGCGGCGCTCGGACATACGGTCGACGATCACGGCACCACCAGCGAGGCGTCGGTCGACTATCCGCCGATCTGTATCGCGGTAGGCCAAACCGTGGCCGAGGGCCGCGCCGACCGCGGCATCGTGCTCGGCGGCAGCGGCCAGGGCGAGCAGATTGCGGCGAACAAGGTCGTCGGCGTCCGCGCCGCGCTGTGCAACGATCTCTACACCGCCCGCCTCTCTCGCGAGCACAACGACGCCAACGTCCTCTCGATGGGCGGCCGCATCGTCGCCTTCGGGCTGGCGGACGAAATCCTGGCGCTGTGGCTGAACACGGCCTTCGAAGGCGGACGCCATCAACGGCGGATCGATCAGATCACGGCAGCAGAACGCAGGTAGGGCGGGTCCTCTGCGGACCCGCCGGGACACGAATATGGCCACCAATACCACCACCCCAGCGATGTGGCGCACTCTCGCGGAAACCGATCCGGAGATCGCCGCGGTGCTTCGCGACGAACGGCACCGCCAGAACAGCGGCCTCGAGCTGATCGCCTCGGAGAATTTCGTCAGCGAAGCGGTGCTGGACGCCGCCGGCTCGGTGCTGACCAACAAGTACGCCGAAGGCTATCCCGGCAAGCGCTACTACGGCGGCTGCGAGTTCGTCGACATCGCCGAGCGCGCGGCGATCGCCCGCGCCAAGGCGCTGTTCGGCGCCGACCACGCCAACGTGCAGCCGCACTCGGGCGCCCAGGCCAACATGGCGGTCTACCTGACGCTGCTGAAGCCGGGCGACACCGTGCTGGGCATGAACCTGGCGCACGGCGGCCACCTGACCCACGGCCACCCGCTCAATTTCTCCGGCAAGCTCTACACCATCGTGCCGTACGGCGTGCGCCAGTCCGACGAGCGGATCGACTACGACGAGATCGATCGCCTCGCCGACGAGCACAAGCCGAAGATGATCATCGTCGGCGCGAGCGCGTACCCGCGGGTGATCGACTTCGCGCGCATTCGCGTCGCCGCGGACCGCATCGGCGCGCCGATCTTCACCGACATGGCCCACATCGCCGGCCTGGTGGCCGCCGGCGTGCACCCCAGCCCGGTGCCGCACTCCGACTTCGTCACCACCACCACGCACAAGACCCTGCGCGGACCGCGCGGCGGGCTGGTGCTGTGCCGCGAGCAGTACGCGAAGGATCTCGATCGCACGGTGTTCCCCGGCGTCCAGGGCGGCCCGCTGATGCACATCATCGCGGCCAAGGCGGTCTGCTTCAAGGAAGCGGCGGAGCCGGCGTTCATCGACTACCAGAAGCAGATTGTGGCCAACGCCAAGCACCTCGCCGGCGTGCTGACCAACGCCGGCTTCCGCCTCGTCAGCGGCGGCACCGACAATCACCTGATGCTGGTCGACGTCTTCTCCAAAGGCATCACCGGCAAGGTGGCCGAGGCGGCGCTGGGCAAGGCCGGCATCACCGTCAACAAGAACGCGATTCCATTCGACAAGAATCCGCCCATGGTCGCGAGCGGCATCCGCGTCGGCACGCCGGCGGTCACCACCCGCGGCATGCGCGAGGCCGAGATGGAGCTGATCGGAGAGTTCTTCACCCGGGCGCTGCAGACGCCGGACGACGATCGCGCGCTCGGCATGGTTCGCGCGGAAGTAGAAGGCCTGTGCCGGAAGTTCCCCCTGTACCAGGAGTAGCCGGCGAGCTTGCGCGGCCCAGGACGAGGGCCGCGCTCTACACTGACGCGGTCGCCGCCGTCTTCGCTCGCGGCGGCCCGCTCGATCTCGCGATGCCCGACTTCGAACCCCGCGCCGGCCAGGCCGCGATGGCGGCCGCCGTGTCGCGCGTGTTCGAGGGCGGCGGCGTCCTCCTCGCGGAGGCCGGCACCGGCACCGGCAAGACCCTCGCCTACCTCGTGCCCGCGATCCTCAGCCGCGAGCGCGTGCTGATCTCGACCGGCACCAAGAACCTCCAGGAGCAGATCTACTTCAAGGACATTCCGGCGCTGCGCGACGCGCTGGGAATCCCCTTCACCGCGACCTACATGAAGGGGCGCGCCAACTACTTGTGCGTCCACAAGCTCGATCAGCTCGCCGACGGCGTCGGCCCGGCGGTCCACGACGTCTTCCTCCCGATCATCCGCGAGTGGTCGACCCGCACCGACTCCGGCGATCGCGCCGAGCTGCAGGATCTCCCTGAGGACCTCGCGTTCTGGCACGACGTCTCGGCGACGGCAGACACCTGCCTCGGCACCGAGTGCCCGCGCTACGACGACTGTTTCGTCACCCGGATGCGTCAGCGGGCGGCGGAGTCCGACGTGGTGATCGTCAACCATCACCTGCTGTGCGCTGACGCGGCGGTTCGGCAGAACGCGTTCGGCGAGGTGATTCCGGCGTTCACCCGCGTCATCCTCGACGAGGCGCACCAGCTCGAGGACATCGCGACCCAGTACTTCGGCTTCAACGTCAGCACCTGGCGCGTCGAGGAGCTGGCGCGCGACGCCGAACGCCTCGTCGCCGCCGGCGCCATCGAGGAGCAGTCGGCGAGGGACGAGATTGCAAAGGCGATTGAAGGGCTGCGCGACTCCGCGCAGGCCTTCTTCACCGAGCTGGCGTTCGCGCACCGCGATAACGGTCGCGCCAAGAGCGAGGAGCGGGTCCGCGCCACCGCCGAGTCGCTCGGCCAGACCTACGACTCCGCCGTCAACCTGACCGGCGCCCTCGACATCCTCGAGTCGATCCTCGCGCTGCTGCGGCGGCCGACGTTCGACGAC
This sequence comes from uncultured Acidobacteriota bacterium, assembly GCA_963794705.1. Taxonomy (GTDB): domain Bacteria; phylum Acidobacteriota; class Vicinamibacteria; order Vicinamibacterales; family CAVVIG01; genus CAVQFC01. The sequence continues at coordinate 820,677 of CAWCFI010000010.1, read as the reverse complement.
GAGGGAGGCGACGAAGCACCGAAGAACGCGGAAGATGCGGCCACGCTCACGCGGCGGGCCGGCCAGCTGCGCGACGAACTCCGCTTCCTGCTGCGCGCCACGGACGAGGCCTACGTCTACTTCGTGGAGTTCCGCGGCAGAGGCGTCTTCCTGCGCGCTTCGCCGATCGACGTCTCCACCATCGTCCGCGACCTGCTGCTTGACCGCATGCAGACCACCGTGCTGACCTCGGCGACGCTGACGGTCGACGGCGGCTTCGAGTATCTGCGGGCCCGGCTCGGCATCGTCGAGGCCGACGAGATCCGGCTCGCCTCGGAGTTCGATTTCCGGCAGCAGGCGCTGCTCTATCTGCCGCCCAGGATGCCGGATCCCCGATCGGAGAATTTTGCGGTCGCCGCCGGCCGCGAAGTGATCGAGATCCTCAAGCGCACCCACGGCAGGGCCTTCGTGCTGTTCACCAGCTACGCGATGATGCGGTCGGTGCAGGCGATGGCGGAGATGGCGCTGCACTATCCGATCTTCGCGCAGGGCACGGCGCCGCGTTCGCAGCTGCTGAACCAGTTTCGCGCCACCCCGCACGCGGTGCTGTTCGCGACCTCCAGCTTCTGGCAGGGGGTCGACGTCGTGGGCGAGGCATTGAGCTGCGTCATCGTCGACAAGATCCCGTTCGCGTCGCCAGGCGATCCGATCACGGCGGCGCGGATTGAGCAGATCCGCGCGCGCGGCGGCGATCCCTTCGGCGAGTACCAGGTGCCGCTCGCGATCCTGGCGCTGCAGCAGGGGCTCGGCCGGCTGATCCGCCATCGCCGCGATCGCGGCGTCCTCGCGGTCCTCGACCCGCGGCTGCGCACGATGGGCTACGGCCGGCGCTTCGTCGCGTCGCTGCCGCCGGCGCCGATCGTCCACGACCTGGCGAGCATCGAAACGTTCTTCGAATAGAGGGAGCGGAGCGGACGGAGGCAACGGGATTACACAGAGAAACCGAACAACAGAGAAACGAAACCGGAGTCGAGGCTGCAGCACGCGACGGCCGCGAAGCGGATCACGCGGCGACAAGAAGGCCGGAAACGCAAACCGTGAGGACTGATTCATTTGCGTTTCCGACCTTCTTGTCGCCGCGTGCCGGGCCGGCTACGCCGGCCCGCCGTCGCGCGCTACTCTCAGTTCCTCCGTTGCTCTGTGTGATCCCGTTCCCTCCGTAACCTCCGTTCCCTCAGAAATTGAAGTTCACCCCGATGTCGATCTTCCGCATCGCCTGCGCGGCGGTCGGCTGAAGGAAGAACGGCGACGTCATGGTGCCGCTGTAGCCGACGTAGTTGGCGCGGTTGGTGAGGTTCTGCGCGTTGACGATGATGCCCATGCGGAATCGCGGCAGCGCATCGGCGGACATCGTCGTCACGTTGAAGTTGCCGCCCGGGGAGCCCTGGATCATGATGCCCGGCGGCATCGGCCCGAGCTTCTTCTGCCCGATCGGGATGTTGTAGATGAAGAAGCCGCTGACCGTGAAGGCGTCGGAGCCGCGAAGCGAGTTGCGCCCGACACTGCCCGGCCGGTCGTTGAAGATCTGATCGCCGTTGTTGTCCAACCCGGTCCTGATGGTGTACGGCGGGGCGCTGGAGTAGTTGAAGTTCAGGTTGGCGTTGAGGTTCCTGAACCAGCTGGCTCCGAAGAACGCGCTGACCCGGTGGCGCACGTCGTTCTGCGCGGGGCCCCATTCGGCGGCGAGGCTGCCGGTCGCCGGTACCGCGAAGGCCCCGTCGGTGTCATTGTCGGATTTCGCGAGCGTGTAGAACACGCCGAATTGCGTGCGCTTCCAGTTCCAGAGCTCCTTGGGCGGAGCCATCGACGGCGGCGCGAGGGCGACCTGCAAGAAGGCGTTCAGGGTGTTCTGGCGCGACGAAGCGTCGCCCAGGACCTCGACCAGGTTGCCGACGGTCGGATCGGGACGGATCCCGTTCACCGGCGTGTTCAGGTTGTTGCCGCGCAGCAGGTCGGCGCCGCTGACGTGCGCGTAGGTGGCGCCGAACCGCGTGAACGGCGACACCGAGTAGTCGACGCCGGTGCTCACGCGCACGTTTCTCGCCATCTGCAGGCCGTCGGCAAGCGTGTACTTGTTGGTCGGCGGAACGACGCCGACGTTTCCGGGATCGGGATACGACGGGTTGGCGATGTTCAGTTCCTGCTGCCGGACGCCGTCGACCCTGAGCGTCTGCTCGTAGGTGCTGCTCGGCAGCCAGTCGGTGAAGACGCCGGCGCTGGCGCGGAGCGTGGTCTTGCCGTTCTTGAACGGCGCCCAGGTGACGCCGATGCGCGGCCCGAACGCGTTGAAGTCGTCGAGATGCGTCTGCGCCTCATAGCGCAGCCCCGGCGTAATCGTGAGGCCTTTGCGCACCCGGATGTCGTCCTGGATGTAGCCGGCCGCCTGCAGGTTGAAGTAGCTGATGTTCGGATCGCCGATGCGCCGCGTGTAGCTTTGCGGCAGTCCCAGCTGGAACGCCGTGAGGCCCGAGAAGGTATAGGTGCCCAGGTAGTTGCTGGTGTCGTTCGACGTGTACCAGCCGTTGTTCAAGACGAGACCGGCGCGAACCGAGTGAATGCTGCGCACGTAGTCGAGATCCGAGGCGAGACCGAGCGTGCGCGTCGTGCGGCCGCCGGCCACCTGCGCCCCGCCGTTGGTGAAGGCGTCGTTCACGCGAATGGTCCGGGTCTCGAACAGCGACGTGTTGGCGGAATCGCTCCACCCGTATTCGACCCGGGTGTTGACGAACGCGCGCCGGCCCAGCGGGCCGACCTCCTGGATCCGCAGCGTGTGGTTGTGCTCGGCGCTGTTGTAAGCGCGCTCCGGCGAGTCGTAGCCGCCGATGCCGAGGTTGTGCTGGGTCAAGTCGTTCTGGTTGTAGTTCAGGCGCAGCGTCTGGTCCTTGGTGATCGCGTAGTCGAGGACGGCGTAGACATTGGCATTGGTGCGCGGCTGCGTCAGCGACATCGCCTGGGAGATGGTGCCGGACGGCGTCGCCACGTACAGGTTCGGCGTCTCGAACGACGTCGAACCGTTCAACGACAGGTTGAAGGAGGCGCGATCCTTGACCAGCGTTCCCGCGAAGTTGGTGCCGAACGTCTGCGATCGCTCGGGACCCCTGACCTCCGTGAACGGGCTGGTGCCGCTGAACGCGCCGTCGCGCAGGTTGTAGCGTCCGCCGCCGCGCAGCGGGCCGAGCCCCGGCTGCGTGATGATGTCGATGAACAGGCCGCCGGCGCTGTGGTTCTCCGCGGCGAAGGCGTCGCGGGTGACGTGGATCGACTTGATCATCGCCTTGGGCGGCAGCTGGCCGCCCTCGAAGCTGTCGACCCGGATCACCGAGCCGCCGCCCGTCATGTCCTGGAGCTGCTGCGCCATCTCGGTGGGATCGTCCGAGAGCGCGTCCACCTGATCGCGCGTGAGCGCCGTGCCGAACGAGCCGCCGCGCCGATCGGCCGACGCTTCCTGCTTGTCGCGGCCGACGGTCACCGAGTCCTGGAAGCCCTGGATGGCGAGCACGATCGTCTGGCGGTTGTCGCCGGCGCGGATGCGGACCTCTTTGAGCACGCCTGGATCGAAGCCGGGAAACTCCGCCATGACCAGATAGCGGCCAGGCGGCAGCGTCACCGTGGCGACACCCTGGTCGGAAGTCTTCGCGGGCTCGCGCGCCGCGGATTTTGCCGCATCATCGAGGGCGCTGACCGTGACCGTGGCGCCAGGGATCACGGCGCGGGTCTGGTCGACGACCGTCACCAGCAGCCGTCCGTCGCGCGACGGCGCCTGGGCGAACAGCGAGGCCGCGCCTGCCATGCAGAACAGGAGCCCGAACAGCATCCTCGAGGCGCGCGTCATTTCCTGACCTCGAACTTCTTGGGATCGATCTTGCCGTTGATCCTGTAGCCGTCGTAGGTGGTCTCCTCGACGGTGTCGGCCCCGAGGGCACGTCGCAGGCGGAACGGCAGCTGCAGGCCGCTCACCTCGCGATACTCGCCAAAGTAGAGACGAGTCTCGGGCGGTAAAGGTTGGGCCGGAGCGCCCTGAGTCGTCGCTGCGGGTGGACCGTCACCGCGAGGCGGGGGCGGCGGTCCGCCTCGCATCGGCGGCGCGGGCGCGGTCCAGGTCAGCATGATGGGCAGATGCGTGTCGGCGTTGATGAACAGACGCGCGGCAAACGCGCCCGGACCCGGCGGGCCTTTGACGTCGAGGACGTCAGCCTTTCCTTGAGGCGCCTCGGCCTTCCCGACGTAGCTGAAGGTGAGCGGCAAGGCCGGCGACGATCCGGCGAACATGCCCAGCAATAGCCGCGCGAAATCCTGCTTCACGGCGCCGAGCCGCACCCGGCCGGCCGCGGCCACCTGTTCCGCCGTCGGCGGGGGCGGCCCGCCAGCGCGCGCAGCCGGCGTCGAAGGCACCGGAACTTGCAACAGGTCCTCGCCGCGGAAGCCCGAGATCGTCGGTCCGCTTTCCTGGGCAGGAATCTCGTCTTTGCGGACGTACTTGTCGGGCAGCTCGATATCGACCTCGAACTCGATCGGGACGAGGTTGTCGCCGCGGACCTGCCGGGTGCGCCCGGTCGCGACGATGGTCTTGACGGCGACCAGCTTCTTCTCGCCGCCAAGCGCCTCGCGCGCCGCCGCGATCACGGCGGCGGCCGGGTCGGACGGCGGCGGCTGGCTGGCCGCGACGGTTGCCGCGGCGAGGACGAGGATGGCGAGGGAGTGCCCACATTTGCGCATCTCGGGCTCCTGACAATCTCACGGTCTGCTGAGCTGACCTGGTGCTTAGACACCTTAGACGGAGATCAAGGTAAACTAGTCGCTACGCGAGAGTTGCTCTCTTTTTCTCAGGAGGATTCCATGGTCCGCCGATTGAACGGCCGGCTTCCGTGGCTGGTTGCGTGCGCCGCAGTTCTGTCCCTGACGCTCGTATCGCCCGCCTTTGCACAGTCCACCGGTATGGTTCGCGGAGTGGTGAAAGACGCCGCCGGCAAGCCCGTTGAAGGCGCGAAAGTGAACATCGACGCCGACGCGAACAACCGCCACTTCGACACGAAGTCCGACAAGAAGGGCGAGTTCCTTCAGATCGGCCTCGCGCCCGGCCCCTACAAGGTCACCGCCGAGAAAGACAAGGTCGTCTCGGCGCCGAGCATGGTCACGGTGCGCATCGCCGCCGGCAACCCGATTACGCTCGTCCTCGGTGGCGGGGGCGGCGCCGCCGCCGGCGTCTCACCCGAGATGGCCGCCAAGCAGGCCGCAATGAAGAAGGCCTTCGACGAAGGCGTGACCGCCAGCCGTGCCGGCAACCACGACGCCGCGATCGCCGGCTTCCAGGCGGCCACGGAGCTGAACCCGAACTGCTTCGACTGCTACTACAACATCGCCTTCTCGGAAACGCAGAAGAAGGACTACGACAAGGCCGAAGCCGCGTATAAGAAGGCGATCGAGCTGAAGGCCGACTACGCCGAGGCCTACAGCGGCCTGGCCAACGTCTACAACGCCCAGCGGAAATTCGATCTCGCGGCCACGGCCAGCGCCAAGGCGATGGAGTTGAGCGGCAGCGCGCCGGGCGCGCTCGCCGGCGGCGGCAGCGCCGACGCGATGTTCAACCAGGGCGTCATCCTCTGGAACGCGGGCAAGATTCCCGAAGCCAAGAAGCAGTTCGAGGGCGCGGTCGCCGCGAACCCGAACCACGCGGAATCGCACTACCAGCTCGGGATGGCGCTCGTGAACGAGGGCAACCTCGCCGGCGCGGCCACCGAGTTCGAGACCTATTTGAAGCTCGCGCCCACCGGGCCGAACGCCGCGACGGCGAAGGGAATCCTCGGCTCGATCAAGAAGTAGTGCTCGACGCAGCTGCGCTCCGGGCCCGGCTGGCGGACGTTCGCGCGCGAATCGCGCGGGCGGCCGGCCGGGCCGGGCGCGATCCCGCCACCATCCGCCTCATCGCGGTCTCGAAAACGTTCCCCGCGGAGTTCGTCCGCGCCGCCGCCGACGCCGGCCAGGTTGATTTCGGCGAGAACAAGGTGCAGGACGCGCTGGTCAAGATGGACCAGACCGCCGACCTGACGCTGCGCTGGCACCTGATCGGGCACCTGCAGTCGAACAAGGCCAGGAAGGCCGCGCGTTTCGATGTCGTGCACTCCGTCGACGCCGCGGCGCTGGTGCAGAAGCTCGACGAGGCGGCCGACGCCGCCGGACGCCGCCTGGATCTGCTCGTCCAGGTCGACATCGCCGGAGAAGCCACCAAGCACGGCGTCCGGGAGGACGAGCTGTCCGCGATCATCCAGACAGCGCGCTCGGCACGCTCGTGCCGCTGCGTCGGGCTCATGATCATCCCGCCGGCGGTCGACGACCCCGAGGCGGCCCGCCCCTATTTCCGCGCCCTGCGCGAGATGCGGGAGCGCCTGCTGGCGCGCGGCGTGGACGCGTCGATGCTGCCCGAACTGTCGATGGGCATGAGCCACGATTTCGAGGTCGCCATCGAAGAGGGCGCCACGCTCGTGCGGGTCGGCACGGCGATTTTTGGCGGCCGAACCTACCCGTGATCCAGCCCTGTTGCCAAACCGTGTAGCCTCCGATAAGCGGGACCGGGGAGAACGATCACCTATGAATGTCAGCCCGCTTGATCTTCGCCAGCAGCGTTTTCGCAAGGCATTTCGCGGTTTTGACCCGGTCGAGGTCACCTCGTTCCTGGCCGCCGTCGCCGACGACTACGAGCAGGCGCTCCGCGAAACCGACCACCTCCGGCAGGACCTGATGCGTATGGAAGCGGTCCTCGCCGAGCATCGAGAGCACGAGAAGAATCTCCAGAGCACGCTGATGACCGCCCAGAGGGTCTCGGACGACATCCGAGCGAACGCCGAGAAGGTGTCCAACGACATCCGGGCGAGCGCCGAGATGGAAGCCCGCCGTATCGTGCGCGACGCTGAAAGCCGGTCGGAGCTGCTGCTCGAGCGCACGCAGGCACGGCTCGAGGACATCCAGCGCGAGATCGACGGTCTCAAGCTCAAACGGATGGACGTCGAAACCTCCATCGAGGCCAACATCACCACGCTCAAGAACACGCTGGAGTTCGTCCGCGAGCAGGAAGCGCGCGAGCGCGACGACAAGATCCTGTTCCATCGGCCCCGGCTCGCCGAGCCGCTCGACAACGCCGACGCGCACCCCTCCCGCAAAGCCGTCGGGTGATCACGCTGAACGTGCGCGTCATCCCGCGAGCCCGCAAGACCGAGTTCGGCGGCTTCAGGGATGATGTGCTCGTGATCAGGCTGGCGGCGCCGCCGCTCGAAGGCGCGGCCAACGACGCGCTGATCGAGTTCTTCTCGTCCTCGTTTCATGTGCCGCGCCGCGCCGTGCACATCGTCGGCGGCGAGCGCGCCCGCCACAAGCGGGTCGCCATCGAAGGCGTCACCCGCGAGCAGATTCCATGGTCGCGGACTTCCTGATTCACAACACCTCCGAGATCCTGACATGCGCCGGACCGGCGCCGCGCATCGGCGCACGCCAGGCCGACGCGCGGCCGGTGGCGCGCGCCGCCATCGCGGCGTATCGCGGGCAGATTGTCTTCATCGGCCTCGAGGTCCTGCTGGCGCGCGAGGTCCAGCTGACGCCTGGGGCGATCCTGATCGACGCGCAGGGCGGAGCCGTGGTGCCGGGCTTCGTCGATCCGCACACCCACGTGATCTTCGCCGGAGACCGGCGCGAGGAGCTGCGTCGCCGACTGACCGGCGCGAGCTACGCGGAGATCGCAGCGGATGGCGGCGGCATCCTCGGCACCGTGATCGCGACGCGCGCCGCGAGCGAGGCCGGGCTGGCGGCCGAGACGCGCGTCCGCCTCGACGAGATGCTGCGCTGCGGCACGACCACCTGCGAGGCCAAGAGCGGCTACGCGCTCACCACCGAAGGCGAGTTGAAGATGCTGCGGACCCTGGCCGCGCTCGCCGAGACGCATCCGATCGAGCTGTCGCCGACGTTCATGGGCGCACACGAAGTGCCCTCGGAGTATCGCAACCGCCGCCGCGGCTACATCGATCTCATCGTCAAGGACATGCTGCCGGCGGTCGCGCAGGAGCGGCTGGCCGAGTGGTGTGACGTGTTCTGCGAGGACGGCGTGTTCACGCCGGACGAGTCGCGCGAGATCCTCGAGGCGGGCCGCGCGTTCGGCCTGAAGCCGAGGATTCACGCCGACGAACTGGGATCGAGCGGCGGCTCGGCGGTGGCCGCGCAGGTCGGTGCCCGCTCGGCGGATCACCTGATTTTCGTCGATGACGAGGGCGCCGCCGGGCTGGCGGCGGCGGGCACGGTGGCGACGCTGCTGCCGATTGCGTCGTTCTACCTCAAGCTCGGACGCTTCGCGCCCGCGCGCATGCTGATGGACCGCGGCGTCGCCGTGGCGCTCGCGACCGACGTCAACCCGGGTGCCGGCTACTCGCCGTCGATGCCGTTCGCGATGGCGCTCGCCTGCTTCAGCATGAACCTGACCTTCGAGGAAGCGCTGGTCGGCGCAACCATCAACGCCGCCTGCTCGCTCGATCGCCAGGATCGAATCGGCAGCCTCGAACCCGGCAAGCAAATGGACGCCGTGGTCGTGAACGGGCCTGCCATCAACCTGATCCGAGTCGGAGCCGACACGATCCGGGCCGTGATCAAGAAGGGACGTGTCGCTCATGCTGGCTGATCGCTCACTCCGCGAACTGCTGACCGCCTTCAGTGCCACGGATCCCACGCCTGGCGGCGGGTCGGCGTCGGCGCTCGGCTCGGCGGTGGGCGCGTCGCTGCTGATGATGGTGGCGGGGCTGCCCAAGACCAGGACCGGATCCGACGAGGACCGCGCCGCGCTGGCGAGCGCGGCGAGCGCCCTCGCGGAGATCCGGCAAGGGTTGACCGACGCGATCGACACCGACACTGCCGCCTACGATCAGGTGGTGGCCGCCTACAAGCGACCGAAGGCGAGCGCCGACGAGCAGGCGGCGCGTGCCGCCGCGATTCAGCTGGCGTTGCGCGGCGCGACCGACGTGCCGCTGGGCGTCCTGCGGCTGTCGGCGGCGGCGCTCCGTCTCTCGATCGGCATCGCCAGGCACGGGCACCGCGCCGCCTCCAGCGACGTCGGGGTCGCCGTGGCTTTGCTCCGCGCCGGCGCGCGTGGCGCGCGGCTGAACGTCCAGATCAATCTTGGAGGCCTGACCGATACGGCGTATGCGGCCGCGGTCGCCGCCGAAGCGGCCCGCTTGTCGGATGAGGCGGTAGGTGCGGCTGACGAAGCCGATGCGTTACTTTAGCGAGCCGAGGATCACGACGTCGACGTGAATCGAGAACGACCACTGCGGCTTGAACCCAGGCACCAGTTCGATCGGCCGCTTGTAGGCGAGATCGACGGTGGTGTGCGTGTTGCGGCGGGCGACCGCCACCTGATCGGCGGTGACCGGCACGTCGTACTGCCCTGCCAGGTCGACCACCTTGTCGCGCAGCGCCTCCTGGCTCAGGTCGGCGCCGTTCTGCGCGGCGTACTCGATCGCGTCCTGGAACTTGTAGTTCGGGTAGTAGGCGCCGAACAGGTGCCACATCGCGTTGGCCAGGAGCGCCACCACCGCCAGTTTCATCAGCGTGCGGATCATCAGCGTGTCTGGTGGAACATCCGATCCCAGCGCGTGCGCGTGAAGAAGTGCGCGAACACCGACACCAGCCCCTTGACGGTCGCGCCGGCGCTCTCGTCCTGATAGTCCTCGCGCTCCGCCTGGTACGACCAGTAGATCACCAGCGCCTTGCCCTTGATGTAGTCGCGCCGCAGAAAGCCCCAATAGCGGCTGTCGGCGGAGTTGTCGCGGTTGTCGCCCATCATGAAGTACTGATCGGCGGGCACGGTCACCGGCCCGAAGCGCTCGCGGACGTCGAACGAGGTCACCTCGTGCAGCTCCGACGGCCCGCTGGGCGGCGCCAGAAAATGCACGTACGGCTCGTCGAGCGCGGTGCCGTTGATGTAGACCTTCTTCTCGCGCACTTCCACCGTCTCGCCCGGCAGCCCGATCACCCGCTTGATGAAATCGCGGTCGGGCTCTTCCGGATACTTGAACACGATGATGTCGCGGCGCTTGATGGTGCCGATCGGCAGCAGGGTGCGCTCGGCGCCGGTCTCGCTCGGGCCGAACACGAACTTGTTGACCAGCAGGTGGTCGCCGATCAGCAGGTTGTTCTCCATCGACCCGGTCGGGATCTTGAAGGCCTGCACCACGAAGGTGCGGATGAACAGCGCGAGGATCACCGCGATCACGATCGACTCGAAGTACTCGCGCAGCGTCGACTTCTTGAAGTCGGCGGTCATTCGCTGTCCGTCCCCATCTTGAGCACGGCCAGAAACGCCTCCTGCGGGATCTGCACCTTGCCGACCTGCTTCATGCGCTTCTTGCCTTCCTTCTGCTTCTCGAGCAGCTTGCGCTTGCGCGAGATGTCGCCGCCGTAGCACTTGGCCAGCACGTTCTTGCGCAGCGCCTTCACCGACTCGCGCGCGATCACGCGGCTGCCGATCGAGGCCTGGATGGCGATCTCGAACATCTGGCGCGGAATCAGCTCGCGCATCTTCGCGGCCAGCGCCCGGCCGCGCTCGTAGGCCATGTCCTTGTGGACGATGATCGAGAGCGCGTCGACCGGATCGCCGTTGACCAGGATGTCGAGCTTCACCAGCGGCGACGGCCAGTAGCCGGTCACATGATAGTCGAGCGACGCGTAGCCGCGCGAGATGGTCTTGAGCTTGTCGTAGAAGTCGAGCACGACCTCGTTGAACGGCAGCTCGTAGGTGATCAGGACGCGGTCGGACGCGAGATATTCGAGCGTCTTCTGGATGCCGCGCTTGTCCTGGCACAGCTGCAGAATCCCGCCGACGTGCTCGGCCGGGGTCAGGATCATCGCGGTGATCACCGGCTCCTCGATGGTGTCGATCAGGCCCGCGTCGGGCAGCTTGGCCGGGCTGTCGATCTCCTGCACGGTCGCCGTCGGTCAGGGTCACGCGGTACAGCACGCCCGGCGCGGTCGTCACCAGGTCCATGTCGAACTCGCGCTCGAGCCGCTCCTGGACGATCTCCATGTGCAGCAGGCCGAGGAAGCCGCAGCGGAACCCGAAGCCGAGCGCCACCGACGTCTCCGGCTCGTAGAAGAACGACGCGTCGTTCAGCCGCAGCTTCTCGAGCGCGTCGCGCAGCTCCGGATACTGGTGTCCCTCGACCGGATAGAACCCGGCGAACACCATCGGCTTGAGCGGCTTGAAGCCGGGAAACGGCTCCAGCGCCTGCCGTCCGGTTTCGGTGATGGTGTCGCCGATTTTGGCGTCGCTGATCTTCTTGATGTTGGCGACCAGAAAGCCGACCTCGCCGACCGCGAGCTCGTCGGCCGGGGTCGCCTTCGGCGTGAAGATCCCGACCTGCAGCGACTCGTAGTCCTGCCCTTCCGCCATCAGCCGGATCTTCATGCCCGGCCGCAGCACGCCGTCGATGACGCGCACCACGATGACGACGCCGCGGTAGGGGTCGTACCAGGAATCGAAGATCAGCGCCTTGAGCGGCGCGTCCAGCACGCCGGCCGGCGGCGGCAGGCGCGCGACGATCGCCTCCAGGATCTCGGGGACGCCGGTCCCGGCCTTGGCGCTGGCCAGCAGCGCGTGGTCGCCGTCGAGGCCGATGATGTCGGTGATCTGGCGCCGCGCTTCTTCCGGCTGCGCGCTGGGCAGGTCGATCTTGTTGATGACCGGAATGATTTCGAGGCTGTTCTCGACCGCGAGGTAGGCGTTGGCCAGGGTCTGGGCCTCGACGCCCTGCGACGCGTCGACGATCAGCAGCGCGCCTTCGCAGGCGGCCAGCGACCGCGTCACCTCGTACGAGAAATCGACGTGGCCTGGCGTGTCGATCAGGTTGAGCGCGTACTTCTGCCCGTCCCTGGCGGTGTAGTGCAGGCAGACCGGGTGCGCCTTGATGGTGATGCCGCGCTCGCGCTCGAGGTCCATCGCGTCGAGGACCTGCGCCTCCATCTCGCGCGCCTGCAGGGCGCCGGTGATCTCGAGAAAGCGGTCGGCGAGCGTCGACTTGCCGTGGTCGATGTGCGCGATGACCGAAAAATTTCGGATGTGTTGAGGGTCCACTATCTGGCGTCGAGCGGTTGATACCGCTGCGGGTACTCGGGCCCGATGTACTCGGCGCGCGGACGGATCAAACGGTTGTTGGCGTACTGCTCGAGCACGTGCGCGGTCCAGCCCGAGACCCGGCTGACCGCGAAGATCGGCGTGAACAGATCGACGTCGATGCCGAGCGCGTGGTAGGTGGTGGCCGAGTAGAAGTCCACGTTCGGGTTCAGCTTCTTCTCCGCCTTGACCAGCGCCTCGATCCGCTGCGACATCTCGAACCACATCGGCTCGCCGGCGCGCTGGCCGAGGTCGCGGGACATCTGCCGCAGGTGGGTGGCGCGCGGATCCTCGGTGTGGTAGACGCGGTGGCCGAACCCGGGGATCTTCTCCTTGCGGGCCAGCTTGGCGCGGACCATTTCCTCCGCCTTCTCGACCGGGCCGTCCTTGCCGATCTCGAGCAGCAGGCGCATCACGTCGGCGTTGGCGCCGCCGTGGAGCGGCCCCTTGAGCGCGCCGATCGCGCCGACGATCGTGGAGTGGATGTCGGTCAGCGTCGCCGCGGCGACGCGCGCCGCGAAGGTCGACGCGTTCAGCTCGTGATCGGCGTGCAGCGTCAGCGCCACGTCGAACGCGTGAGTGGCGAGGCCGCTCGGGCGCTCGCCGGTCAGCATGTAGAGGAAATTGGCCGCGTGTCCGAGCACCGGATCGGGATCGATCGGGCCCTGCCCCTTCGCCAGCCGGCCCATCGTCGCCACCAGCGAGCTGATCTGGGAGGTCAGCCGCACCGCCTTGCGGTAGTTGGCCTGCGGCGACTGGTCGTTGGCCTCGGGATCGTAGTGGCCAAGCGCGGACGTCAGCGTGCGGAGCAGGTCCATGCCGTTGCCGGCCGGCAGCGCGCGCATCAGACGCTGCACGCCGTCAGGCAGCTGGCGGGCGGCGACCAGCTGCGACTGCAGGTCGCCGAGCTCGGCGCGCGTCGGCAGGCGGCGGTGCCAGAGCAGGTAGCACACTTCTTCGAAGGTCGCGTGCCGGGCCAGGTCGTGGATGTCGTAACCGCAGTAGGCCAGCACCCCGCGATCGCCATCGAGGTAGCAGATCGCGGACGAACAGGCGACGGTATCTTCTAATCCGGCTTTGGGCTTCTCGACCGTGCTCATAACACTCAATCATACCCTCTTCAATCTGAGGAGTTGAGAATCTGAGGAGTTGAGGATATTTCTAAGGATCTACGCCGCCGCTCTAGTGGATTCGGGTCGAGGCGGGCACGGTGGGATCGAGCGGCGGCACGACGGCGTCGATCGGCACGCCCTGCGGCCCGGACTGCGCGTAGCGGAGGAACATCTGCCCCCACGCCGTCGACTCGCACCAGCGCTCGAACACCTTGCGGTCCACCAGCGGCCAGCGATAGAAGTCGTGGTAGACGTCGCTGGCGAGGATGAATCCGTTGACCAGCGGGGTGTGAAAGAACAGCTTCTGAAAGCGCTTGAGCGGTCCGAACCAGATCAGATCGCCGCCGCCGACGCGGACCAGGTTCTTGCCGACGTGAAACTTCCAGTTTTCCTGCGCGGCGTCGGCGTCGCCGGCGATGATGATGTCCTTGGGATCGCCGGTGCCCAACCCGGCCTCATGCGCGAGGCGGATGTACTCCAGCGACATCGGATCGAAGCCCATCATCTTCGCCGACACCGCGTCGATCGCGACCTGGTCGGCCGACGCGAGCATCACGTTCTTCACGACCGGATACATCGTGCGCGGCCCGGGCCCGTTGCCGGCGGTGGTGCCGTCCATGATCGCAAATAGCCCGGCGTGGATTTCCCGCTGGATGGCGAGCAGATCGACCAGCGTCTCGTGGATCCAGGAGTGGGTGTAGTGACGCCGGGTGTTCAACAGGCCGCCGAACGCGTTCTTCATCGCGCCGGTAGTCGTCGTGTAGATGTGGCACTTGGTGGTCGGCAGGTGGACGATGTTCTTGCCGAAGAAGTAGTCGGGAATGTGGATCCCTTCCGGAAAGATCCGGTCGAGGACACGCATCTTCGCCTTCGGCTGGTAGCGGATCCACGTCATGTCGCCGTCCTTGAAGTTGTAGAGGACGGGGATCTGGTACTGCTTGAAGATCGGCACGTAGTGGTTGAGGTCTTCGCCCTTGAACGCGTTGGTGACGACCGTCTTGTTCTGGACGCAGACCTGATCGTTGAAGCCGCGGCGCGCCAGCGCCTGGATCGTGCCTTCCAGCTGCCACGGCGTGGTGTTCGCCGCCGGAAACGGAAAGTGCCAGGAGATGTTGTCCTTGAGAATGGTGGTCTTGCCCGCCTCCAGCGCGCTGGACACCCCGGCGAGGCCGACCAGCTGATCGATGTCTGTGAGGATGGTGTCGGGGGTGACCCTGAGGACCGCGACCGTAGACTTTGCCACTTCTACTTTTTCTAACTTCTAACTTCTAACTTCTGACTCTCAAGTCCAACCGCCCCGGCGTACTGCTGCATGATCGACAGCAGGCCGGTATAGAGGAAGCCGACCTGGAACAGGACCAGGAACGGGATGGTCGCGTAGATGCCGTTGGCGAGCGCGTAGAACACCGTCCACGTGAAGTAGAGCCCGAGCGCCAGCTCCACCAGCGGCTGCACCGCCACCGACTGGCGGTACTTCTTGCCGACCCACTCGTCGCCGTCGCCTTCGATGTGGTATTTCGGCGTGCGCGTGAACTCGCTCTTCTTGTTGAACAGCGCTTCGAGCACGGCGCGGGTGTTGTTGACCGACAGCCCGATGCCGACCGACATCAGGAACGGCACGTACTTGAGCCGGGACACCCAGTCCTTGTGCAGCTCGCGCTGGCACACCATGTAGAAATTGCAGAACGAGAACGTCGCGGCGAAGAACAGTGGCACGTCGATGAGGATCATCTCGTACCAGCCCATGTTGTAGCGGATCACCATCGACGGGAACATCAGGATGGACAGGAAGCACATCAGGATGTAGTTGAAGTTCGCGGTCAGGTGGAAGAAGGCCTCGGCCTTGACGCCCCACGGCAGGTCGGAGCGGAGGATCCGCGGCAGCAGCTTGCGGCAGGTCTGAATCGAGCCTTTCGCCCAGCGGTGCTGCTGCGACTTGAAGGCGTTCATCTCGACCGGCACTTCGGCGGGCGCGATCAGGCCCGGCACGAACACGAACTCCCAGCCGGCCAGCTGCGCGCGGTAGCTCAGATCGAGATCCTCGGTCAGCGTGTCGTGCTGCCAGCCGCCGGCCGAGTCGATGGCGACGCGCCGCCACACGCCGGCGGTGCCGTTGAAGTTGAAGAACCGGCCGCCGCGGTTACGGCCGCCGTGCTCGAGGATGAAATGACCGTCGAGCAGGATCGCCTGAATCTTCGTGAGCAGCGAGTAGTCCTGATTGATGTGGCCCCAACGCGCCTGCACCATGCCGATCTTCGGGTCGCGGAAGTGCGGCATCAGCTTGGCCAGAAAATCCGGCGTCGGGATGAAGTCGGCGTCGAAGATCCCGACAAACTCGCCGCGCGCGATCTTGAGGCCCGCCTCGAGCGCCCCGGCCTTGTAGCCGGTCCGATCCTCGCGGTGGATGTACTTGATGTCGATCCCCTGCGCGGCGTAGCGGCGCACCGCCAGGTCGGCGATGCTGCGCGTTTCGTCGGTCGAATCGTCCAGCACCTGGATCTCGAACAGCTCGCGCGGGTAGTCGATCGCGCAGACCGCGTCGATCAGGCGCTCGGCGACGTACATCTCGTTGTAGAGCGGAAGCTGGATGGTGACGACCGGCTGCGGGTCGAGCGGCGGACCGAGGACCGGCTCCTTGTCCCGATTGCTCATGTACAGGTACACGAGGTAATACCGGTGCCATCCGTAGATGGCGAGCACGATCACGACGAAGAAATAGGCGGCGAGTGTGAGGGTTTCAGCTGGCGTCATGATTTAGAGATGGAACCCCCACCGGCACAAGCACTTATATTACTGTTGGCTATCCGATGACGTCAAACAAACAGCTCCAGGATTTATTGGATCAGGTGGCGGCGGGCACGCTCGATCCCGCGGACGCGAAAGAGCGGCTGATCGGCGTCCTCCGCGCGCAGCCGTACGAGGATCTGGGCTTCGCCCGGGTGGACCATCACCGCTCCGTCCGCCAGGGGTTTCCGGAGGTGATTCTCGGCCTGGGCAAGACGCCGTCTCAAATCGCGGCGATCGCCGCCGAAATCGTCGCCCGCGGATCCACGCTGCTGGTGACGCGCGCAAGCGCCGCCGCGTACGAAGCGGTGCGTGAAAAAGTCCCGGCCGCGAGCTACCAGGCCGAGGCAGGCCTGATCACGCTCCGGCAGCAGGACATCACGCCGGGCAAAGGCACGATTGTCATCGCTGCCGCCGGCACGTCGGACCTGCCGGTGGCGGAAGAAGCGGCATGCACGGCTGAGTTAATGGGCAATCAGGTGACGCGGATGTACGACGTCGGCGTCGCCGGAATTCACCGCCTGCTGGGCGAGCGTGAGCGCCTCAACGCCGCGCGCGTGATCATCGTCGTCGCCGGCATGGAAGGGGCGCTGCCCAGCGTCGTCGCCGGCCTGGTGAGCGCGCCGGTGATCGCCGTGCCGACCAGCATCGGCTACGGGGCCAGCTTCGGCGGCATCGCCGCGCTGCTGGGCATGCTGAACAGCTGCGCCTCGGGCGTCTCGGTCGTCAATATCGACAATGGGTTCGGAGCTGCCTCTATCGCCTCTCTGATCAATCACTTATAGGGATTAGCGATTAGGGACTGGGGATTGGAAATTTCCTAGTCCCTAACCCCTAATCCCCAAGCCCTATGGCCGCCTGTACGGTAGAATCAGCGGTTCCCCCCGATGCAAACCAGCGCCCTGCGGGCTCTCGAATTCGATCGGATCGTCGAGGCCGTGACCGACTTCGCGTTGACGCCCATGGGCGCCGAGCGTCTGTCACGGCTCGTGCCGTCCATCGACCCGCAGCAGGTGGCCCAATGGCAGGCCGCGACCACGGAAACGGTGCGATTCGTCGCCGCCCACGGGCTCTTTCCGCTGCGCGCGTCGAGCGACCTGCCGCAGACTCTCGCCGCGCTGGGCGTCGAAGGGCGCGCGCTGGAATCCCTCCGGCTGCTCGCATTGACGACGTTTCTCGACTCGATCGACGAATCGCGGAACGGCATCCGCCGCGCGCCGGGCTCTTTTCCGCTGCTCGATGCGGCCACCGCCGGCGCCGCTTCGTTCAAGGGCGAATCGGCCCAGGTGCGGGAGAAGATCGACCCGTCGGGGGAAGTCGTCGATCATGCGAGCCCGGAGCTGCGGCTGATCCGCGATCGGCTGCGCAAGCAGAAAACCCGGCTGCGGAGCACGCTCGAGTCGTACCTGCGCGGCAAAGAGACCGCGAAATACCTGCAGGACCAGGTCGTATCCGAGCGCAACGGCCGCTACGTGCTGCTCGTGAAAGCCGAGCACCGCGGCGGCATTCCGGGCATCGTGCACGGCGCCTCGGCCAGCGGCGCCAGCCTGTTTCTCGAGCCGCTCAGCACGGTGGAAATCAACAACGACATCGTGGCGCTCGAGGAGCAGGAAGCCGAAGAAGTCCGGCGCATTCTGCTCGCGCTGACCGACGCGTTCCGCCGGCGCGCCGGCGATCTGGAGCAGACGATCGGCGCGGCCACCGAGCTCGACGTGCTGCAGGGCCGGGCACGCTTCTCCGAGTCGATTGACGGCGTCGAGCCGGCGATCTCGACCGACGGCGCCTTCGAACTGCAGGGCGCGCGCCATCCGCTGCTGAAGAATCCAGTCGCGGTGACCATCAAGGTAATCCCGCCCGCGACCATCCTGCTGGTGACCGGACCGAACACCGGCGGCAAGACCGTCGCTCTGAAGAGCGCCGGGCTGCTCGCGATGATGATGCAGGCCGGCCTGCGGATCCCGGCCGAACACGGATCGCGGCTGCCGGTGTTCCGATCGCTGTTCGCCGATATCGGTGACGAGCAGTCGATCGAGGCGAATCTCAGCACCTTCTCGGCGCACATCAAGAACATCGCGTCGATGGATCGCGGCCTGGTGACGCCGGCGCTGGTGCTGCTGGACGAAGTGGGGTCGGGCACCGATCCGATTGAAGGCGGCGCGCTCGGCGTGGCCATCGTCGATCACTTCCGCCGCCGCGGCGCGACCGTGATCGCCACCAGCCACTACGACCAGCTCAAGACCTACGCGTCGACCACCGCCGGCGTATCGAGCGCGGCATTCGGGTTCGAGCTGGCCACGTTCGCGCCGACCTATCAGCTGATCTACGGCAGCCCCGGCCGCAGCCTGGCGCTCGAGATTGCCGGCCGGCTCGGGCTGAACCCATCGGTGGTCGCCGCCGCGCGCGAGAACCTGACCGCGCGGGAAGCGCAGCTCGCCGAGCACCTCGCCAAGATCGACCACGACATGCGCGCGCTCGAGCACGAGCATCGCCTCGCGGCGCGCGAGCGCGACACGCTGAAGGAAGCCGAGACGCGCATGCACCAGCGCGAGGACGCCCTGCGTCAGCGCGAAGAGACGTTCAAGAAGCGGCTCAACGAAGAGCTCGCGACCCAGGTGCGCCAGGCTCGCAAGGAGATCGACGAGGTGATCGCCGCGCTGAAGGCCAAGGCCGACGCGATCGCGCACGGCCCGCGCCTGGTCTCCACCGGCGACACCGGCAAGGCTCGCAGCGATGCGCGCAGCGCGGTCGACGCGGTCGCCGCTCGCGCGAACGCGGGAGAGCTGTCGAGTGTCGGCTCCCAGCTGTCGGATGGCCCTCAGCCCTCAGCCTTGAGCCCTGTCGCGGTGGGGTCCCGGGTCATCGTGGGCGGCCTCGGTCTCGAGGCGACGGTGACGTCGGTGCACGACGGCACCGCTGATCTCGACGTCCGCGGCAAGCGGATGCGCGCCAGCGTTCGCGACCTGCGGGTCATCGGCGGCCAGCCGGCCGCGGCGCGCGTCAACGTCAGCGTCGAGCTGCAGCCGCGCGAGACGACTTCTGCCGATCTCAACGTGATCGGCTGCACCGTCGATGAAGCGCTCACGCGGGCGGAACGCTTTCTCGACGAGTCGCTGCTCGGCGATCAGCGCGTGCTGCGGCTGATTCACGGCTACGGCACCGGGCAGCTGAAGCGCGCCCTCGCAGGCTTCTTGCAACAACATCCGTTGGTCGCGCGGTTCGCAACGGCGCCGCCGAATCAGGGCGGCGGCGGCGTCACGGTGGTGGAGTTGAAGGACTAGTGGGCCTGTTCCCGCAGCAGTTCATCGACGACCTGCGCATGCAGGCGAGCATCCTGACGGTGGTGCAGGAATATGTACCGCTGAAGCGCGCCGGCACGTCTTACAAGGGCAACTGCCCGTTCCACAACGAAAAGACCCCGTCGTTCAACGTGAACCCCGAAAAGGGGTTCTTCCACTGTTTCGGCTGCGGCGTCGGCGGCGACGTGTTCAAGTTTCTCGAGCTGCACGAGAAGGTCGGCTTCCAGGACGCGGTCAAGATGCTCGCGCAGAAGTTCGGCGTGGCGCTGCCCGAGCTGGCGCCCGGCGAGGGCGGCGACGATGCCCGCCGCGATTCGGCGCTGCGCGAAAGCCTGCTCAAGGCGCACGAGATCGCGGCGGCCTACTTCACGGAGCAGCTTGCGGCACCGGCCGGCGGACGCGCCCGGTCGCAGCTCGCCGAACGGGGCGTCACGCCGCAAACCATCACCCAGCTCGGCCTCGGATTCGCGCCCAATTCGCGCGACGG
The DNA here is from genome assembly GCA_963794705.1 of uncultured Acidobacteriota bacterium. GTDB lineage: Bacteria > Acidobacteriota > Vicinamibacteria > Vicinamibacterales > CAVVIG01 > CAVQFC01. The sequence continues at coordinate 800,817 of CAWCFI010000010.1, read as the reverse complement.
CCTGAAGCAACGGCTGCTGAAACAAGGCTTCGCGCAGGGCGTATTACTGCAAAGCGGCCTGATCGTGCAGCGCGAGGGCGGCGAGGTGGTCGATCGGTTCCGCAACCGGCTGATGGTGCCGATCTGCCGCGATGCCGGCTCGGTGATCGCCTTCGGCGGCCGTCAGATGGATTCGGACCAGGGCGGCCCGAAATATCTGAATTCGCCGGAAACGCCCATCTATTCGAAGGGCCGCACGCTCTACGGTCTCAATCTCACCAAAGGCCAGATCCGGCAGGGCGGATTCGCGGTCCTGGTGGAAGGCTATTTCGACTTCGCGCAGGTGTTTCAGTCGCAGGCGGCCCCGACGGTCGCCTCCTGCGGCACCGCGCTGACGCCCCAGCAAGCGCAGCTGCTGCGCCGGTTCACGTCGAAGATCGTGCTCAGCTTCGACCCCGACGCGGCCGGCCTCGGCGCCGCGGTGCGATCCTGCGAGCTGCTGGTAGCGGAAGGGTTCGACGTCAACGTCGTGGTCCTGGACAAAGGCGAGGATCCGGATACATTCATCAGGCGCAAGGGGGGCGATCAATACCGGGAGCGGCTGAAGTCGTCGCGCCCGTACTCTCGAGTACCTGCTGGATCAGGCGGCCGAGGGGCTGGACCTGAACAACGACAGCAACCGTCGGCAGTTTCTGGGCAAGATGCTGACGGTCGCGGCGCGGATTCCGGACGCCGCCGCGAGAGACCAGTTCGCGGACCGGATTGCGCACAAGGCGAGAATTACAGAAGACGTGGTGCGGGCGGAAATCCGTAAAGCGGCCGTCAACCGGCAGACGGTCGTCACCACCCGAGAACTACCGTCATTCGGTCAGCTGAAACAGGCGGAAAAAGCACTGATCTGGGGACTGATCCACAATACCAGCGCGGCGCTGGAGGCGCTCGCCGAGCTGGACGACGACGATCTTGAAGAATTGGCCGGCCGCCACATCCTGGAAATGGCCCGGAGCCTGCAAAACGAGCCGCTGGACCTCTTACCATCGACGCTATTGCAGCGTCTAAGTACAGTGAATACCCAGCTGGTTACGAGCATCGCGGCTTCCGACGTCCCCCAGGCTCCGCCCGACGCTTGCGCCCGCGCGCTCAAGCGGCTGAGGTTGGAACGTGAGGCAGCAGCCATTCAACGGGAGATCGACCGGCTTCAGGAATTGGGCGCCTCTCAACACGGGAACGAGATTAATAAATTATGGCAGCGCAGAATAAGCCTAACACTCCGCATCGAGGAACTGACGTCGTCGACAAGCCTCATCTCTCCATCGAGGAGAAGTATGACGAAGTCCGGCAGCTAATCAACATCGGCAAGGAGAAAGGCTACCTTCTCTACGACGAGGTCAACGAGCTGCTGCCGGCCGACATCACGTCGCCCGACGAGCTCGATGAGCTCCTCAGTATTTTCGGCAGCGCCGGCATCGAGGTCATCGACTCCGATCAGAAGTACCTGCGCGACGACGTCAAGCCGATCGACCGCACCTCGGAAGGGGCGGAAGAACTCGAGCTCGACCTCACGCCGGGCGCGCTGGACAAAACCAACGACCCGGTCCGCATGTATCTGCGCGAGATGGGCACCGTCCCGCTGCTCACCCGCGAGGGCGAGGTCGAAATCGCGCGGCGCATCGAGCGCGGCAAGCTGGCGGTAATCAAGTCGATCTCGCGCACGCCGCTGATCTCGAAGAAGGTCATCCACCTCGGCGACCAGCTCCACACCGGCGACCGCACCATCCGCGAGCTGGTGATCTTCAACGACGAAGAGATCACCGACGAGCGCATCGTCGAGCGCTCCAAGCAGGTGCAGAAGCAGATTGACCTGGTCCGCAAGGCGCGCGGCGTCTACGAGAAGCTCGACGAGAAGCTCCAGGAAACACCCAAGGGCGCCACCACCCGCGACAAGCGCAAGTACCGCAAGTGCAAGATCCAGACGATGCGGGCGCTGGTCGAGGTGTCGCAGTACATCCGCAAGATCGAGTTCACCGAAGCGGTCAAGCGCCGTCTGATCGAGGAGATGAAGGACGCGGTCGAGAGCGTCCGCGCGGTGCAGCGCGAGGTGGACGCCACCGATCGCGTGCTGAACCCGAAGAACAAGAAGTCGAAGCTGAAGGAAGAAGAGAAGAAAAACCTCCAGCGCCAGATCAAGGAGCTGAAGCTCAAGATCAAGGGCATCACCGACAATCTGGAGCAGTCGCCCGACGAGCTGAAGCAGACGCTGGACGTCATCCTGCGCGGCGAGTACCAGGCCGAGCAGGCGAAGAAGGAGTTGGTCGAAGCCAACCTGCGCCTGGTGGTCTCGATCGCCAAGAAGTACACCAACCGCGGGCTGCAGTTCCTCGACCTGATTCAGGAAGGCAACATCGGCCTGATGAAGGCGGTCGACAAGTTCGAGTACCGCCGCGGCTACAAGTTCTCGACCTACGCGACCTGGTGGATCCGCCAGGCGATCACCCGCGCGATCGCCGACCAGGCTCGGACCATCCGCATCCCGGTCCACATGATCGAGACCATCAACAAGCTGATCCGGACGTCACGCGCCCTGGTCCAGGAGCTCGGACGCGAGCCGACCTCGGAAGAGATCGCCAAGCGGATGGACATTCCGGTGAGCAAGGTGCGCAAGGTCCTCAAGATCGCGCAGGAGCCCATCTCGCTCGAGACTCCGATCGGCGAGGAGGAAGATTCGCATCTGGGCGACTTCATCGAAGACCGTCAGGTGGTGTCGCCGGCCGAAGCGGTGATCAACCTGAACCTGAAGGAGCAGACCGAATCGGTCCTGAAGACCCTGACGCCGCGCGAGGAAAAAGTCATCAAGATGCGGTTCGGCGTCGGCGACGGCAGCGAGCACACGCTGGAAGAAGTGGGTCAGAGCTTCGCGGTCACCCGCGAGCGGATCCGCCAGATCGAGGCGAAGGCGCTGCGGAAGCTGCGCCATCCGTCGCGCAGCCGCAAGCTGCGCGCCTTCCTCGAGGGACGCACCTCGTGACGGAACAGTTTGAAGCACGAAGTTTGAAGTCTGCGACGTTTTCTCTTCGTACTTCAGACTTCGTACTTCATACTTCCCATGGGCCCATAGCTCAACGGTTAGAGCCGCCGGCTCATAACCGGCCTGTTCCAGGTTCGAATCCTGGTGGGCCCACTTTCATGAATTGCAAATTGCTGAAGGCAAATTGCAAAATGAGGCTCCGCTTCGGCGGGGCCTTTTTTTTGCGCGATAAGGACTCATGAACGCCGACCTGGAACGACTCATTGCCCTGCAGAAGCTCGATAGCACCGCCGACGCCGCGCGCAAGAAGCTGGCGGCCGAACCGGAACACGAGCTGGCGCTCGAAGCGCGGCTCGAAGCGGCGCGCCACACCGTCGCCGCCGCCAAGGAGGCGGTCGGCGTAAACAAGAACGCGCGCGCCGCGCTGGAAAAAGATGTCGCGGTGCAGCAGGGCCGCCTCTCGAAATTCCGCGAGACAGCGATGGCCGTCAAGACCAACCAGGAATACCACGCCGTCCAGCACGAGATCGCCTTCGCCCAGACCGAAATCAAGAAAATCGAAGACACCACGCTCGAGCGGATGATGGAATCCGACGAGCTCGCGGCCGCGCTCAAGACGGCGGAAGCGCAGCTCGCCGCGGAAACCAAGGCGGTCGACGCCGAACGGCGCACCGGCAGCGCCGCTCACATCGAGATGCAGGCGGCGCTCGAACAGATTGCCGCCGAACGCACCGTGCTGGTGGCCGGTCTCAACAAGGACGTGCTCGCGATGTTCGAGGCGGTCTCGCGCAAGCGCAACGGGGTGGCGATGTCGGAGGCGCGCGCCGGCGTCTGCACCATCTGCCACGTCCGCCTCAGGCCGCAGGTCTTCAACACCGTGCTCCGGAACGACTCGATTCTGCAGTGCGATCACTGCAACCGGATCCTGTACCACGTGCCGATCCCGGCGTCGGCCGCGACCGCGCCCGCAGATCCGTCGCCGCAAGCCACGTAGCCCCATGCTCCCGTTCGAACCGACTCGTCCCCACGGGAAAATCGTCGCGTACATCGACGGCGGCGCGCGAGGCAATCCCGGGCCCGCCGGCTTCGGCGTCCGCGTCGAGGAAGCAGACGGCACGCTGATCGAGGAGTTCGCCGAGTCGATCGGCACCGCCACCAACAACGTCGCGGAATACCGCGCCCTGCTGGCGGCGCTCGAGTGGACCAGGCGCCACGGCCGCGATCAGCTGCACGTGCGATCAGATTCGCTGCTGCTGGTCCAGCAGATGCTCGGCAACTACAAGGTCAAGAATGCGGGGCTGCAGCCGCTCCACGCCAGGGCGCGCGTTCTCGCGCACGAGATCGGCCGGGTCACCTTCGAGCACGTCGGCCGGTCGTTGAACGCGCACGCGGATCGGCTGGCCAACTCCGCGATGGACGACGCCGCGCCGCGTTAGGGCGCTTCAACCCGCCGAACCGCCGCGGCGATCCGTCCCGCGCCCGCTCCGTCGCGGCGATACGAACAGAACAGATCCGGGTAGGTGGCGGTGCAGAGCCCCGAAGAATGAATCTGGGCGGCATCCAGGCCGGCGGAGGCCAGCTGATCGCTGGCCGCCTGCCAGCCGTCGAACAGCCAGTGCCCGGGTCTCGCGCCCGGACGAAACCAACGCGCGATCTCGCCGGCTGAAAACCCGCCGGCGAGGAATCGGGCGCGCACGTCCTCCCCCACCTCGTAGCGTTCCGCGCTGATCGACGGTCCGATGGCGGCAATCAAGTCGGCCGGTGTGCTGCCCAGCTCGCGCGCGAGCGCGGCGACGGCCACCCCCGGCACGCCAGCAGCGAGCCCGCGCCACCCCGCGTGCGCGGCCGCGACGGCGCCGCTGACGCGGTCGGCGATCAGCAAGGGCACGCAGTCCGCGGTCTGAATGGCGAGCGCCAGCGACGGATCGTCCGAGATCAGGATGTCGGCGTCCGGGAGCGGGTCGCCGGCCGACCGCGGCGTGTCTCCGGCCCGCCGGACCACCACTGCCGCGCCGTGGACCTGATGCATCCGCGCCAGCCGTGCCGGCTCCACGTCCAGGGCGGCCGCCACCGCTTGCCAGTCCTCGTCCCGGGCCTGGGCGCGGGACCCCAGCGCCCAGGCGCGCGTCGTAAAGAGGTGTCCGGCATACGGCTGCAAGGCGCGGCAGACGAGCGCGAGGCCGCCGGCGCCTTGCACCCACTCGAAGCCGCCGCTAGGCTGTGGTTTCATCGTGTACGGTCCTGATCATGCCAAATATTATCGGCCTGGGCGTTGACCTCACCGAAATCCCACGAATTGTCGGGACCATCGAGCGGTACGGCACGCGATTCCTGCAGCGCATCTTCACCGAAGGCGAGATCGCGTACTGCATGCGCCGGAAGCACGCCGCGATTCACTTCGCGGGACGATTCGCGTCGAAGGAAGCGGCCATGAAGGCGCTCGGCACCGGCCACTCACAGGGTGTGCTGTGGCGCGACGTGGAGGTGGTCCGGCGCGGCGGGCCGCCGCAACTGCGGTTGCATGGCGGCGCCGCCAGGCGGTTCGAGGGGATGGGTGGCCGTTCGTCGCTGTTGACCATCACGCACACCGATGCGCTGGCGATGGCGCAGGTGCTGATCATCGGCGACTGAGGCAACGCCGGTTGGCACCGCGCCCGGCGTTCGCCACGTCCGCCCCACCTCCGCGCTCGCCCGCCGCGCCAACGCTTTCCGGCGCCTGATCTTGCGGCCTCGCATCCCCGGCAGGCGATCCGGTACCAGCCTTGATCAACCCCACGGCATGACCATCAAAATTACGCCAAACGACAAGGGCAACCCACCGGGAAAGCTCGCCGAGGCCGAGCTCCACTTCAGCGACGGCCCGATGGAGGGACTGAAACTGATTGGCTTTTCGATCTGGGAACGCCGCGGCGGCAATGGCCGCAACGTCACGTTCCCGGCGCGGTCGTACGTGGTCAACGGCGATCGCCGCAGCTACGCGCTGCTGCGGCCGATCGTCGACAGCACGGCGCAGGCCAAGCTGCGCGATCTGATTCTGGAAGCGTTTCAGGAGTACGAGGAGCGGGCCGCGATCGCCAGCTGACCGTTATTGGATCACGGGCAGAAGCTTGGCGTTTTCCTGCGCTCGCTTCGGCGGCAGCGTCCACTCTTCGCGCAGGCTCTTGGCATATTCCGCCTCGAAGAAGGGACGCTTCATCCCGCCGTCGATGATGTCCCAGGGGAGCATCGCGTCCTTGCTGCGATCGCGGAAAATGTAGAAATCGCCGTCGATGCCGGCGTCGGCAACCGCGGCGCGCCAGTTCTGCCCGTTCTGCTCCGCGATGGCGATCGCCGGCGCCACCCGGCGGTCGCCGAGCGAAAGCAGGGCCTGGAAGTAGGAGTGCCGCTCCGACTTGATGTTGAAGTACACGTTGTCGATGTCGGCGGTCAGCGCGCGCAGCCTCTTGATCTTGCGGTCGATCACGCCGGGATCCTCCATCGGGATCCACTGGTAGGCGGTCCCCGGCTTCGGGATCAAGGGGTTGACGCTGCCGATGATGCGGCCGATCTGTCCCTTGGGCCGCGCGTACTTCAGCATCCTGTCTCGGATCTGAAGTGTCAGGTCGCGAATGGCCACCAGATCGTCGTCGGTTTCAGTGGGGAGGCCGATCATGTAGTAGAGCTTCAGGTTGTCGATGCCGTTGGCGAAGATCAGCTCGGCGCGATCGAGGATCTCGTCGTTGGTCACGGTTTTGTTGATGACCCGGCGAAGGCGATCCGACCCGGTTTCCGGCGCGATGGTGATGGTCCGCTCGCCGCTGGCCTTCAAGGTCTGGACGATCGACTCCGTGAGATCGTCGAGGCGCAGCGAAGCTGGACTGATGGCGTAGCCCATCTCCAGCAGGCTGGCCAGGATGCGATCGATCTCGGGATGATCGCAGAGCGCGATCGACACCAGCCCGACCCGGCTGGAGTGGATCCGCGCCTCGCGCGCCAGCTGCAGGATCCGATCGGCTGGGAACGCGCGCACGGGCAGGTAGTTGTAGCCCGCCCAGCAGAAGCGGCACAGGTTGGCGCAGCCGCGCACCACCTCGACGAGGAAGCGCGATCCGAACTCGGTGTCGGGCGTGAAGATGCTGGTGGCAGGAGGATCGACCGCGTCGGTGACCTTGAGCGCCGCCTTCCGCACCGGAATGGGCGCGTCGACGCCGGCTCGCACCGTATACCCTGCCAGGGTGCCGTCGGCCGCATAGTGCGGGTCGTACAAGGACGGGATGTAGAAGCCGCGCTCGGCAGCGAGAAGGTGCAGCAGGCTCTGGCGATCGGTCGCCGCGGCGACCGCGCGGCGCAGGCCTGGCACCAGCACTTCGCCTTCGCCCGCCGCGATCGCGTCGGCGAACAGCGCGAGCGGCTCCGGGTTGACGAAGGTCACCGCGCCGCCGACGACGATCAGCGGGTGACGCGGCGATCGCTCGGTCGCGAACGCCGGGATTCCCGCGAGGCGCAGCAGCGTCAGCACGTTGACGTAGTCCCACTCGAACGACACCGAGAACGCGACGATGTCGAAATCGCCGACCGGAGTCTGCGACTCGAGGGTGACGAGCGGCGCCTTTGCCGCCGACAGCTCGGCGAGCTCCTGCTTCGGCGGCAGGAAGAACCGCTCGCAGACGATGTCGTCTTCAGCGTTGAACAGGCGGTAGATGGTCTGGAAGCCGAGGTTCGACATCCCGACCCAGTAGGTGTTCGGAAACGCCAGCGCCACGCGCAGACGATTGCCGTGCGGCTTCTTGACGTAGCCGATTTCCTTCGAAAGGGTGAGCTGTGCGCGCTCGCGTTGTTCCCAGGATTTCATGCGGTGATCCGGCCTGTCCTGCGCCGGGTCGAGGCGTCCGGGCGCTCAGGCTCGGACGTCGGCGTTCTCGTGTGCCGTGGATCTATCTACTCTACCATCGAGAACGCCGGCCGCGGCCGGATCACCCTTCCTGACGCCGCAGGAAGGCCGGCACGTCAAACGTCGAGCTTAGGTCGAAGTCGGTGCCCGTCATCGGCGCGTCGGCAGGCCCGAGGCGCATCGCGTCGGCGTCGTGCTCACCGGCCGCATTGGCCGGCGCGGCGGCCGGCGGGGCGGAGATCATCGGACGCGCGGGCGGATTCGGGATCAGCGACGCGGCGCCGCCGTTGGCCGCGACCGGCAGCTCGAGCAGCGGACGCCTGGCGATCGACATCCGCGACGGCATCGTCGACGCGGCGGCAGGCTGGATCGCCTCGTTCCGCGTCCGCGCGTAGTCGGCGTACATCGTCATGTCGGTCGGCGTATCGACCTGCGAGGACGGCGTCGCCGGCCGCGCGTTGGCCTGCGCCGCGAACCCGGTGGCGATGACGGTGATCTTGACCTTGCCCTTCAGCGCCGGATCGATCACCGCGCCGAAGATGATGTTGGCGTCTTCGTCCGCGGCCTCCTGCACGATGCAGGACGCCTCGCTGACCTCGACCAGCGACAGGTCCGGGCCGCCGGTGACGTTGATGATCACGCCGCGCGCGCCATTGACCGAGGCGCCTTCGAGCAGCGGGCTCGAGATTGCGCGCCGCGCCGCTTCCATCGCGCGGTCCGGGCCCTCGGCGATGCCCGTGCCCATCATCGCCAGGCCCATGCCGGCCATGATGGTTCTCACGTCGGCGAAATCGAGGTTGATCAGGCCGGGCACCAGGATCAGATCGGAGATGCCCTGAATCGCCTGGCGCAGCACGTCGTCGGCGGTCGCGAACGCATCGGTCATCGAGGTGGTGCGATCGATGATCGTCAGCAGCCGCTCGTTCGGGATGGTGATGATGGTGTCGACGCAGTCGCGCAGCGCCTCGAGGCCGCGCTCGGCCTGGATCTGCCGCTTCTTGCCCTCGAATTTGAACGGCTTGGTGACGACCGCCACGGTGAGCGCGCCGAGCTCGCTGGCGAGGCTCGCGATCACCGGCGCCGCGCCGGTGCCGGTGCCGCCGCCGAGGCCGGTGGTCACGAAGATCATGTCGGCGCCGTCGAGCGCCTGGATGATCTTGTCGGTGTCCTCGAGCGCCGCCTGGCGGCCGACGTTGGGATCGGCGCCGGCGCCGAGCCCTTTGGTCAGCTTGCTGCCGATCTGCAGCTTGACGGTGGCGGCGTTGGCGTGCAGCGCCTGGCGGTCGGTGTTCGCCACCACGAATTCGACGCCGTCGAATCCGGCCTGCACCATCCGGTTGACCGCGTTGCTGCCGCCGCCGCCGACGCCGACGACCTTGATGCGAGCGCCGTTGCTGCCCTCCTCGTCGAGCCGCAGTCGCAGCCGCTGAACCTGTTCACTGGCGCTGGTGTAATCGTCCATTCATCGCTCCTGTAGGGGAAGGCCGCGAGGGCGGCCCTAAAAAAATTCTTTGAACAAGCCGCGCAGCCGGCCCGCGGCCCGCACCAGCGCGCCTGCGCCAACCGGGGCGCGCACCGGATCACCAAAAGAATTGCGATAGCCGTACAGCACCAGCCCAACGCCGGTGGCGAAGGTGGGGCTGTTGACGTGATCGGCGAGACCGCCGACGCCCACCGGTGTGCCCCGCCGGATCGGCAGATCGAAGATCTGTTCGGCGATCTCGGGCATGCCGTCGAGGATGGCGCCACCGCCGGTCAGCACGATGCCGGAATTGAGGCTCTTCTCGTAGCCGGCGCGCCGGATTTCGTCCCAGACCAGATGGAAGATCTCCTCGGCGCGCGGCTGGAGGATCTCCGACAGGATGCGCCGCGCCATCACCCGCGGCTTGCGGCCGCCGACGCTGGCGACCTCCATCGTCTCGTCCTCGTCGACCATGCCGGAAAGCGCACAGCCGCACTTGCGCTTGATCTTCTCCGCGTCCGGCACCGGCGTGCGCAGGCCGACCGCGATGTCGTTGGTGAAATGATCGCCGCCGACACCGATCACCGCGGTGTGCCAGAGGCTGCCGCGCTCGTAGATCGCGATGTCGGTGGTGCCGCCGCCGATGTCGACCAGCGCGACCCCCAGCTCTTTCTCGTCGTTGGTCAGCACCGATTCGCTGGCGGCGAGCTGCTCGACCAGCGTCTCCGCCACCGTCACGCCGGCGCGGTTGACGCAGGCCACGATGTTCTGGGTCGCGCTCTGGCTGCCGGTGACGATGTGGACGTTGACCTCGAGCCGCGCCCCGGTCATGCCGATCGGCGCGCCGATGCCGTCCTGCTCGTCGACCACGAAGTCCTGCGGCAGCACATGCAGGATCTCGCGGCCGGTCGGCAGCGAGACCGCCTTGGCGGCGTCGATCGCGCGGCGCACGTCCTCGCGGGTGACCTCGCGGTTCTTGCCGGCCACCGCAATCACGCCCCGGCTGTTGAACCCCTTGATGTGGGGACCGGACAGCGCCAGGTGCACCGAGTCGATCTCGACCCCCGCCATCAGCTCGGCTTCTTCGATCGCCTTCTTGATCGAGTCCACCGCCGCCTCGAGGTTGACCACCACGCCGCGCCGGATGCCACGCGACTCGGCGACGCCGAGGCCGACGATGTCGAGCGCGTCGCCGCCCAGCATCTCGCCGACGACTGCCGTCACCTTCGACGTGCCGACGTCGAGCCCGACCAGGTACCGTTCTTTTCGCGCCACTCAGCTCCTCCGCGTTCTTACTTCGTACTTCTTACTTCTTACTTCTTACTTCTTGTACTTCTGACTTCGAACTTCCTTTGCCGGGTCGAACGTAGATGCGATCGTCGAAGCGCAGGTCGACGTAGTCGATGTCGGCCACCCGTTCGCGCAGCGTCGGCGCGAGATCGAGATAGGCCTGGAGCCGCGCCAGAAACTGGTCTTCGCCGAGCTGGATCACCGCCGGGTCGTCGCTGAGGATGACCGACGCGTTGTGCAGGTCGGACACGTCCACCTGCGACAGCCGCCGTGCCACCGCCGGCTTGGTCTTCACCGCCGCGATCACACGCGCCGCGAGATCGGCGCGCCCTTCGTCGGTCAGCGAGCCGCCGCCGTCCGGCGACGCCGACAGGCCGTCGATGATCGGCAGATCGAGATCCGCGTACTGCGGACCGTATTGGTCGATGATCACGCCCCGCTCGTCGACCAGGTACAGGTCGGCGTGGATCCGGCCGATCCCGATCGGCAGCCGCTCCGACACGACCACGTCGATGGTGGACGGCAGCGAGCGCCGCAGCGAGGCGTCGCGGACCCACGGCGACGCCATCAGCCGTTTGCGCCAGACGTCCAGATCCGTCCACACCAGGTTCTCGCCGCGCAGGCCGCTCAGGATGGCGAGCACTTCCCCCTTGGCCAGCCGCTGGTTGCCGCGAACGGTGACCTTTTCGATCTCCAGCACGTGCGCATGGGCCGCGACCGCGGAGGTGCGAACGACGCCGTAGGCCAGGCCGGCGGCGCAGGCACACCAGATCAGCACCGGCAGCGCCAACGCGCGCCAGTTGCGCTTGCGCCGCGACGGCTTGACGTGCGCACGTCGGAAACGGCGATCGGTCTGGGCCGCCACGCTCACGGGCGGCCTCCGAGCTCGACCACCAGGCGATCCGGCACCGTGCCGATCGATCCCGCGCCGAGGGTGATGACGACATCCCCGGGCCTGACGACCCGCGCGATCGCCGGCACCAGATCGTCGAGGCGGGGCACCAGATCGACCGGCACGGTCACGGTGCGCCGAACCGCCGCGCCCAGCGCCTCGAGCGTCACCCCGGCGATCGGCTCCTCGCCGGCCGAGTAGATATCGGTGAGCAGGACGTGATCGGCTCCGGCCAGCGCCGGTCCGAACGCGTCCAGCAGCGATGCGGTCCGCGAGTAGCGGTGCGGCTGGAAGGCGACCACGATGCGCCGCCCGAGCGTGCGCGCGGCAGCCAGCACCGCCGCAATCTCGGTCGGGTGATGGCCGTAGTCGTCGACCACCAGGACGCCGTTCGGCTCGCCGCGGACGTCGAAGCGCCGCTCCGCGCCGCGGAAATCCCTGAGGCCGGCCGCGACGCGATCGAACGACAGCCCCAGCTCCATGCCGACCACCACCGCGGCCAGCGCGTTCAGGAGGTTGTGCCGCCCGGGCACGGCGAGCGTCAGCGTGCCAAGCGTCGTCGACGCGGTACGCCGGTCGCCGGTGGCCGGCGCGCCGGCCGGGCCGCGGGCGCGGCGTTTCACGATCGCCGTCACGCTCATCGGCGCCATCGTCACGTCGGTCGCGATCAGGTCGGCGGCTTCCGAATCGAGCCCGTAGGTGATCACGCGCCGCGTCATGCGCGGCAGCACCGCGGCGAGGTTGGCATCGTCCAGACAGGCGACCACGCCGCCGTAGAACGGCGTCTTGTTGGCGAAGTCGACGAAGGCCTGCTGCAGGTCCTCGAAGCCGCCGTAATTCTCGAGATGCTCGTGATCGATGTTGGTAATCACCGCAATCGTCGGAAACAGCTTCAGAAACGATCGGTCGCTCTCGTCCGCCTCGGCGACCATGAACTCACCCTGCCCGAGCCTGGCGTTGCTGCCGAAGGCGCTGAGCCGCCCGCCAATCACCGCGGTCGGATCCAGGCCCGCGCGCTCCAGCGCCAGCGCGATCATCGACGTCGTCGTCGTCTTGCCGTGCGCGCCCGCGACCGCGATCGAAAAGCGGAGGCGCATCAGCTCCGCGAGCATCTCGGCGCGCGGAATCACCGGCACCTGCCGGCGCGAGGCTTCGACCACCTCGGGATTGGTCGCCCGCACCGCCGACGAGATCACCACGACGTCCGCGTCGCCGACGTGCGCCGCTTCGTGCCCCAGATCGACCCGGATCCCGAGCGTGCCGAGCCGCTCGGTCACCGCGGATCGCTTCGCGTCCGATCCGCTGACCTCGAATCCGAGATTCGCCAGCAGCTCGGCGATGCCGCTCATCCCGATCCCGCCGATGCCCACGAAGTGCACGTGCCGCGTCTTGCCTAGCACTCCGCACCCCGAACCGCGCACCTCGCACTCGCCCAACGCAGTTCGCACCTCGCGTCACCGTGCGAGCTCCAGCGCGCGATCGACGATGACCTTGGCCGCGTCCGGCCGCGCCAGCGTGCGTGCCGCCGCCGCCATCCGATCCCGGCGGCCGCGGTCCGAAGCCAGCGCCAGCACCCGCGCCGCGAGCACCGCTCCGGTCAGGTCGGACTGCAGCAGCAGCTCCGCGGCTCCCGACGCAGCCACCGCCTCCGCGTTGCGGCGCTGGTGATCGTCGGTGGCCGTCGGCAGCGGAATCAGCACTGCCGCTTTTCCCGCCGCGGCGATCTCGGCCAGCGTGGTGGCGCCGGCCCGGCAGACGACTAAGTCCGCCTGTCCGAGCTGCCGTCCCATGTCGAACAGGAACGGCTCGACGTCGGCCTGAAGCCCCGCCTCCCGGTAGCCGGTGCGGACCATCTCCACATCTCGTTCCCCCGTCTGGTGGACGAGACGAAGAGTCGAACCGCCGGCCGCCAACTGCGATGCTGCCTCCACCATGGCCACGTTGATTGCGTGCGCGCCCTGAGAGCCGCCAAAAACTAAAACCCGAGTAACGGAAGTCTGGTCATCACGCGCCGACTCCTGATGAGGTCCGGGCGCCGCGAAAAACTCCGGCCGGACCGGGTTACCGCTGACGAACGCCTTCGCGCCGAAAAACGCCTGGGTCGAGTCGAACGTCACCGCCGCCGCCTGCACGAAATGCGAGAGCACCCGATTGGTCAATCCCGGCACCGCGTTCTGCTCGAGCAGCATCGTCGGGATGCCGCGCAGCGCCGCGACGACCACCACCGGTCCCGAGCTGTAGCCGCCGACGCCAATCACCAGGGCCGGGCGCCGCGCCGACACCAGCTGCCAGCCATCGGCCAGGCTGACCGGCACCAGCGCCGCGCCGCGCGCGCGATCGAACAGCGACTTGCCCTTCACCCCGCTGCTCCGAATCAGATCCAGCGGAAAACCCTCGCGCGGCACCACCCGCGCTTCGATACCCTGAGCCGTCCCGGCAAACGACACCGCCGCGTCCGGATCCCGCGCCAGCAGCTCTCGCGCCACCGCGATCCCCGGATAAAGATGGCCGCCGGTGCCGCCACCGGCAATCACCACGCGCAGAGGGGATGCCATCGGTCATGCCTCTGTCGACGCGTGCTGCGACACGTTGAGCAGGATGCCCATCCCGACCAGATTGATCAGCAGCGACGATCCGCCGGCGCTGACGAACGGCAGCGGAATCCCTTTGGTCGGCATCAGGCCGAGCACCACGCTGATGTTCACGAACGCCTGGACCGCCACCATCGTGGTCAGGCCGAGCGCCAGAAACGATCCGAACGTGTCGGGCGCGCGCAGCGACACCCGCATCCCGCGCCAGGTGACCACGCAGAAACAGATCACGACCGCGGTGGCGCCGATCAGGCCGAGCTCCTCGGAAATCACCGAGTAGATGAAGTCGGTGTGCGGCTCGGGCAGATAGAACAGCTTCTGCACGCCGTTCATCAGCCCCTTGCCCCAGACCCCGCCGGTGCCGATCGCAATCAGCGACTGGATGATCTGGAAACCGTCGCCGAGCGGGTCGTCCCACGGGTGGAGGAACGCCAGCGTGCGGCGCCGCCGATAGGCCGAACCCATCACGACGAGGTAGATCGCCGGAAGGCCGACCAGCGCAAGCCCCGCCAGGTAGCGCCAGTTGAGGCCGGCCGCGAAGATCATCACGGCGGTGATCATCAGGATCGCCATCGAGGTGCCGAAGTCGGGCTCGGGCAGGATCAAGGCGACCAGCCCGAGCACCACCACGCCAATCGGCAGCAGCGCGTAGGTCACATCGTCGATCCGGTGCATCCGGCGCTCGAGCAGCGCGGCGATGAAGAAGATGGCCACGAGCTTGGCCAGCTCCGACGGCTGCACGCCGATCCCGCCGACGCCGAACCACCGGCGCGCGCCGTTGACCGGGGCGCGAAAGTAGACGCAGACGAGGGCGAAGACGACGATCGCCAGGCCGGTCCAGATGAAGGTCGGTTTGCGATAGTGGCGATAGTCGACCCGCATGACCAGGGTCAGCATGGCAATCCCGAGGACCGCCCACATCAGCTGGGTGGTCAGGAACCGGGTCGCCCGGCCGTAGCGATCGAGCGCCATCGGCGCCGAGGCGCTGTAGACCATGACGACGCTCAGGGCGACCAGCAGCAGGGTCGCGATGAACAGCACCTTGTCGGATTTGAGTTTTCTCGCCATCCAGCTTCTTCTCGCCCGGCGCCCCTTCAGGCGCCCGCCTAAAGCTCCAGCCCACTTCGCCCGACATACTTCCCGAGTCGGAATTCCGATCGCCGTGAGCGGTCAACAGTCATCAGTCGGCCTCGGGCCGAGGCACCAACTTCCCAGACCGGGGCAGCCTGGGTTCCCAGCAGTCAGTCCTCCACCGCGAGAACCGACTGACGACTGTTCACAGCTCACGGCAGCAGCTTCGCGACTTCCTCCTTGAAGATCCGTCCCCGTTCCGCGTAATCGCGGAACATGTCGAAGCTCGCGCAGGCGGGCGCGAGCAGCACCACCCCGGACGGCTTCGCCAGCTCGTGCGCGCGCGCGACCGCGCCGGCGAAGGTGTCGGCGTCCTCCACTCGAACCACGTCCCCCAGCGCCTCGCGGAGCAATGGCCTCGCCTCGCCGATCGCGACCACCGCCCTGGCGCGCGACTGCAGCGGCGCGCGCAGCAGCCGCAGATCGCCGCCCTTGAAACGGCCGCCCATGATCGGGACCAGGTCGCGGTCGAAGCTCTCGATCGAGCGCAGCGCCGATTCGACGTTGGTCGCCTTCGAGTCGTTGACGAACCGCACGCCGCCGGTATCGGCGACCAGCTCCATCGCGTGCTCGAGGCCGCGAAACGCGTCGACCGCGGCGGTCATCGCCGCCGGCGCGGCGCCGGCGATGGCGCCCACCGTCGCCGCGGCCATCACGTCGTGCACCAGGTGCGGGCCGAGCAGATGGATCGCATCGAGCGGCACCAGCCGTTCCGCGCGATCGGGCTGCCGATCGACGATCCAGCCGTCCTCGACCACGGTGCCGCAGCTGATCGCGCCAGCCAGCGAAAACTGGCGCGCCGTGGCTCGACCGCGGCGCGCCAGTTCGAGCACCGCCGGGTCGTCGGCGTTGATCACCGCGTAGTCGCCGGCGTTCTGGTTCTCGAAAATCCGCGCCTTGGCCGCGCCGTACGCCGCCAGGTCCGGATGCCGATCCAGATGGTCGGGCGAGAGATTCAGCATCACGGCGATCCACGGATGAAACGTGTCGATCTGCTCCAGCTGGAAGCTGCTCGTCTCGACGACGTGAAAGGTGTCGGGCGTGGAACCGGACACCTGGGCGCTCAGCGGCGACCCGATGTTGCCGCCGACAGTGACCTTGAACCCCGCCGCCTCGAGCATCCGCCCCGTCAGCGCCGTCGTGGTCGATTTGCCCTTGGTGCCGGTAATCGCGATGACCCGGCCCTGCAGCCAGCGCGACGCGAGCTCGATCTCCGCGATCACCGGGACGCCGCGATCGCGCGCCGCCTGCACCGCCTCCTGCTCCGGGGCGACGCCCGGGCTGAGCACCACCAGGTCCGCGGCGGTGAAGGTGTCGCGGCGGTGGCCGCCCAGTTCCAGTTCGATGCCCAGCGCGCGCAGGCGTTCGGCGTCCGGCAGCTCGGCGCGCGAGTCGGACAGCGTCACCCGCGCGCCGCGGCGAGCCAGCAGCTCCGCCGCGGCCAGGCCGCTTCGTGCCGCACCCGCGACGGTGACGCGCTTGTCCTGCACGGAAAAACTCATCGCAGCTTCAACGTCGCCAGACTGAACAGCGCGAAAATGATTCCCATGATCACGAAGCGCGTGATCACCTTCGGCTCGCTCCAGCCGCTCAGCTCGAAATGGTGATGCAGCGGCGCCATCCGGAAGATGCGCTGCCCGCCGCTCGCCTTGAAGTAGCCGACCTGCAGCACGACCGACGCCGCTTCGAGCAGGAATACCCCGCCGACCAGCACCAGCAGCAGCTCCTGCTTGATCAGGATGGCGACGATGCCGAGCGCTGCGCCCAGCGCCAGCGAACCGACGTCGCCCATGAAGATTTCGGCGGGATACGAGTTGTACCAGAGGAATCCGAGCGATGCGCCCACCAGCGATCCGCAGAACACCGTCAGCTCGGCTGCCTGTGGAAAGCGGACCAGCAGCAGGTACTCGGCAAAGACGCGATGGCCGGTGACGTAGGCCAGCGCGGTGTAGGCCGCGGCCGCGATCGCGAACACGCTGATCGCCAGGCCGTCGAGGCCGTCGGTCAGGTTCACGGCGTTCGACTCGGCGACCAGCACGAACACCGCGAATGCGAGGTAACCGACGCCGAGGTCCGGAATCAGATTCTTGAAGAACGGGAAGACCAGCCTGGTGTTGTAGAGGCCGTTGCGCTGCAGGATCAGCAGCGCGATGCCGACCGCCACGCCGATCAGGATCTGAAACCCCATCTTGTAGCGCGGCAGCAGCCCGTGGTGCGAGCGGCGGACGATCTTCAGGTAGTCATCCGCGAAGCCGATCGCGCCGTACCCCGCGGTGGTCAGCACCGCAATCCAGACGTAGGCGTTCGTGAGATCCGCCCACAGCAGCGTCGGCACCAGCGCCGCCGTCAGAATCAGCAGCCCGCCCATCGTCGGCGTGCCCGCTTTCGGCCGATGGGTCTGCGGTCCGTCGGCGCGAACCACCTGCCCGATCTGGAACTCGCGCAGCTTCCGGATCAGCCACGGCCCGAACACCAGGCTGATCGCCAGCGCCGAGAGCGTCGCCGCCGCGGTGCGGAACGTGATGTAGCGCGTCACGTTGAGCACCGAGAGCTGCGTATGGAACGGATAGAGCAGGTGATACAGCATCAGCGGCGCTCCGCCTTCAGCCGATCCACCACGCGATCGGTCTTGATGCCGCGCGATCCCTTGACCAGGACCAGATCGCCCGCCTTGACGAGCGACGCGGCCACGTCCGCGGCCTCGTCGCTGGTCGCGAAGTAGTGCACGTTCGCCGCCGGCATCCCCGCGGCAATCGCCGCATCTGCCAGCGCTCTGGCCGGCGCGCCGCCGACCGCGAACAGCACGTCGATGCCGGCGTCGGCCGCCGCCCGCCCGACGTCCTGGTGCAGTTCGGCCGCGTGCTCGCCGAGCTCGAGCATCTCGCCGATCACCGCGACGCGACGCGACGCGGCGGCGCCCGCAATCACCCCGAGCGCTTTCCTGGTCGCGGTCGGGTTCGCGTTGTAGCTGTCGTCGATCACCGTGACACCGCTCGGCAAGCCGGATGACCTCGCCTCGGTGCGCCGAGGGCCGCAGCAGCGCGGCCCGCGTCGCCACGCTCGCCAGCGGCACGCCGAACTCTTCGGCCACCGCGGTCGCGGCGAGGATGTTCGCAAGGTTGGCGCGGCCGAGCAGCGGCGTGCTGATGTCGACGGCGCCATGCCGCGTCGTCACCCGCGCGCTGGTCCCCTCGATGCCGCGGTCCACCACCGCGCTGGCCCGGACGTCGGCGGCGGCGCCTTCGATGCCGAACGTCACCACTCGTCCGCGGAACGCGCCGATCCGGGCGGCGATCCGCGGATCGTCGGCGTTGGCCACGAGCAGCGTGGAGGCCACGGCCCCTTCCAGGATCTCGGCCTTGGCGTCGGCGATCGCGTCGAGCGAGGAGAAGAAACCGAGGTGCGCCTCGCCCACGTTGGTCCAGACGCGGACGTCCGGTTCGGCGACGCGCACCAGCGTGCTGATTTCCCCCGCGTGATTCATGCCCAGTTCGACGACAGCCATTTCCGGCCGCCGCCTCAATTCGATCAGCGACAGCGGCAAACCGATGTGGTTGTTGAAATTCCCTCGGTTGCGGACCACGCGGTACCGCGCCTCGAGAAAGTCGCTCGTCACGTCCTTGGTCGTGGTCTTGCCGGCGCTGCCGGTGATGGCCACGACCTTCGTGCCCGACGCCCGGCGGATGCCGTGCGCCAGCGCCTGTAGCGCCTCGGTGGTGTCGTCGACTTCGATCACCGCCGACGCGGCGCCGGGCTTGAAGGGCGGTTGCGCCGCACTCCAGCCCCGCGGCACCACGACGCCCGCCGCGCCGGCGTCGATCGCCGCGGCCGCGAACGCCGCGCCGTCGAACCGTTCGCCGCGAACGCCGACGTACAGGTCGCCGGCCTTCAGCGTCCGCGTGTCGATCGACACGTCACCGAATTCACGTGCGGCATCCCCCGCCGTCACCGCCCCGCCCATCTGCTTCGCGACCCAGTCGGCGGCGAGCCGCATGGCCGGCGGTCCGGCGGGGCCGGATCCGATCGCATCAGCCCCGGCTGCCTGGGTCATTTCGCGACGCCCGATTTCGTCCGCCGGCGGATCAGCGCCTCGCGCGCCACCGCCACGTCGTCGAAGGGCAGCGTCTGCCCACCGATGACCTGGTACTTCTCGTGGCCCTTGCCGGCGACCAGCACGACATCGCCAACCCGGGCGAGTTCGATCGCCCTGGTGATCGCCGCGCGCCGATCGACGATGGTCAGCAGGCGCTGGGCGCTGTCGCGCCTGGTGTCGGGCGTGATCCCCCGCTGCACTTCCTCGATGATCCGGTTCGGATCCTCGCTGCGCGGGTTGTCCGACGTGATCACAATCAGGTCGCTCAAGCGTCCCGCCACCGCGCCCATCAGCGGCCGCTTGGGGCGATCGCGATCGCCGCCGCAGCCGAACACGGTGATCAGCCGGCCAGGCGCCAGCGGACGTGCGGTCTCGAGCAGGTTGCGCAGCGCGTCGTCGGTGTGGGCGTAGTCGACCACGACGGTGACTTCGTCCTTGGCGTCGGACACGACCTGAAACCGGCCGGGCACGCCGGCCAGCGCGCGCAACCCCTGCTCGATGGCGTCGAACGGCACGTCGAGCGCGGTCGCCGCCGAGACCGCGGCGAGGATGTTGTAGACGTTGGGCCGCCCGACCAACTTCGAGGTGACGTGCAGCGCGCCGCGCGGGGTCCGCACGTCGAACGACAGGCCGTCGAGCGAGAAGGACAGCGGGCCGGGCGTGACGTCGGCGGCGCGGTTGATCGCGTAGGTGACCGGCCGGCCGCCGGCCTCGATCAGCGACGTGCCGCGCGGATCGTCGAGGTTGATCAGGCTCGGCGCGTCGTTGGGCAGCATTTCGAACAGACGGCGCTTGGCGCGGAAGTAGTCGTCCATGTCCGCGTGGAAATCGAGGTGGTCGCGCGTCAGGTTCGTGAAGACGCCGGCCGCGAAGCTGATGCCGTCGACCCGTCGGAGGGACAGCGCGTGCGACGACACCTCCATCGCGCAGGCGCCGCAGTGCTGGTCGACCATCTCGCGCAGCAGCGCCTGCACCTCGGGGGCTTCGGGCGTGGTCCGCGTTGCCTCGCGGACCTCGTCGCCGATGCGATAGCCGACGGTGCCGAGGAGGCCGCACCGGATTCGCGCGGCCTCGAAGATCGCGGCAATCAGGTAGGCGGTCGTGGTCTTGCCGTTGGTGCCGGTGATGCCGATCACGCGCATCTCGCGGCTGGGATCGCGATAGAACGCCGCGGCCAGGACGGCCAGCGCCAGCCGCGCGTCCTGGACGATGGTCCATGGCACGTGGACGCCGTCGGGCGCTGCCTGCTCGGAGACGATCGCCGCCGCGCCGCGTTCGATCGCCTGGCGGGCGAACGACGTGCCGTCGGCGTGCTGCCCCTTGAGCGCCACGAAGACCTGCCCTGGTGTGACGGCGCGCGAGTCGTACGCGATGCCGGTCACCACCCCCACCGAGGCCTCCGCGCGCAGCGCATCGTCAGCCCTGATCAGGCCGCGTCCGTGCAGCGCGCCGTGGAGCTCAGCCCAGGTCATTGACGGCTCGCAGTGGCCCCATGGTGCGACGGCCGGCGTTCGAGGACGAGGCGACAGAGCGTGTCACCGTCGATCGGCGCGCCCGGCTCCGGCGTCTGCGAGACGACGAAGCCGTCGCCGCTGGCGCGCGCGTTCATGCCGATCTTGACGAGCTTGCGGACCGCGTCGCGCGCGCTCAGGCCACGGAGATCGGGCACCGTACCCGGCGGCCCATCGGTGACCAGGCTGATCTTCGACTCCGCCGCTGCGGCCCCGTTCGTCGGCGTGTTGCCCGCCGACTCGTCGTGCCGCGCGACCAGCACCGGCGACGACGGGTTGATCGACGGTCCGACGCCGAGATAACGCAGCGCCGCCTCGGCGATGCGCTTGAAGACCGGGCCCGACACCGGCCCGCCAGTGGTCGGCCCGCCGTGCGGTGAATCGGTGACGACGATGATGGCGATGACGGGATTGCGCGACGGCACGAAGCCGACGAACGACGCGTTGTAGTCGGACGTCGAGTAGTGGCCGTTGACCAGCTTCGCCGCGGTGCCGGTCTTGCCGGCGACGGTGAAGCCCGGCATTTGCGCCAGGCGCGCGGTGCCTCGCTCGACGACGCCTTCCATGATGCCGGTGAGCGTCGCCGCGGTGTCGGCGCTCACCGTGCGGCGCACCATCTTCGGCTGCACCGCATAGCGGCGGCCGTCGCGATAGACGGCGCGAATCACGCGCGGCTCGATCAGCTCGCCGCCGTTGGCGACCGAGCTGATCGCGGTCACCATCTGCAGCGGTGTCACGCCGACCTGATAGCCCATCGACACCGACGCGAGCGCGCTGTCGGTCCACTTCGAGGGGTTCCAAACGATGCCGGGGCTCTCGCCGGGAAAGTCGGGCGAGACGGGATGGCCGAAGCCGTACAACCCGACGTACTTGCTCAGCCGCTCGGTGCCGACGCGAAAGCCGATCTTGATCGCGCCGACGTTGCTCGAGTGGACGATCACATCCTCGAACGACAGCACGCCATAGTTGTGATGGCTCGCCTCGGTGACCGGCTTCGGCCGGCCGGCGATGTGGATGACGCCGGGGTTGGTGTCGATCATCGTCGTGATCGGCATCACCTTCTCTTCGATCGCGGCCGACGCGGTCACCACCTTGAAGGTGGACCCCGGCTCGTAGAGATCCTGCACCGCTCGGTTGCGGCGTTCGGTCTCCTGGGAATCGCGATAGGCGTTCGGATTGAACGTCGGCTCGTTCGCCATCGCCAGGATCTCGCCGGTGTGCGGATCCATGATGATGGCGCTGCCACCCGCGGCGCGGTTGAGCGCGACGCCGGCAGCGAGCTCGCGTTCGGCGATGTGCTGCAGGTATTCGTCGATGGTCAGCTCGACGCTCGACCCGATGGTCGACGGCCGCTCGAAGCGGCTGAAGGCGTGCCGCCGCGCGTCGGTGTGCACCGAGATCGTGCCGGCCTTGCCGCGGATCTGCGGGTCGTAGGTGTACTCGAGGCCGCCCAACCCGGTGTTGTCGATGCCGACCCAGCCGAGCAGGTGCGCCGCCAGCTCCTTGTTGGGATAGAAGCGCTTGCTCTCCTTGGTGAACCCGATCCCGTCCAGGTTCAGCGCAGCGACGCGCTCCGCCTGGTCCGGAGCGACCTGCCGCTTCACATAGGCGAACGCGCGCCGCTGGCCGAGCTTATCGGCGATCGACTGGCGGTCTTTCGCGTCGCAGTCGCGCAACGCGGCGCAGATTTTCTTCGCCGCGTCGGCGGGGTCGGCGATTTCCGTCGGCACCGCGTAGATGGTGTCGGCGTCGACGCTGGTCGCGAGCACCCGGCCGCGCCGATCGAGGATGTCGCCGCGCTTGGCGGGCGACGGCAGCGTGCGCTCCTGCTGACGCTCGGCGCGCGCCATCAGATCGGCGCGCTGGAACACCTGCAGGTAGACCAGCTTCGCCTCGATGCCCGCCACCCACAGCCCGAGCAGCACCGCCACGATCGCCACGCGGCGCTTCATGATCGGACGCCAGTTGTGCGTCGCGGCGGTCGCAGGCGGGGTCATGACTCTCTCTTACCGGCGCGCGACGACGGAGGCCGCCGGCGGCTCGGCCGGCACGACGCGTTCGATGACAATGGCCTCGTCGCGGGACGGCGCGACGAGGTGCAGCTGCTTGGTCGCGAGCGACTCGATCCGCTTCGGCGACTTGAGCGTGTCGATCTCGAGCTTCAGCCGCCGCGTGATGTCGTCCTCGGCGGTGCGCTGGCGCTGGAGCTCTTCGACCTGGTAACCATGGCGAAGCAGCTCGAAATGCTGCCAGGCCGAGACCAGCAGCACGAGCACCAGGATGCCGGCGATGCCGACCGACTTCCACAGCTCACGCTGACGGGCGTCGTCGACCTCGCGCACGATCGGGTTGTTGCGGACGTCTTTCTTGATGGCGTACTCGAAGGCTTCCATCAGGCCATCCTTTCCGCGGCGCGGAGCTTGGCGCTTCGCGCGCGGGGATTGCGGTCCAGTTCGTCGTCGCCGGCGACCAGCGGTTTCTTGGTCAGCACCTGCACCAGGCTGTCGCGTTGCTGAAGGGCGCGCAGGGTGTGCTTCACGATGCGGTCTTCGAGCGAATGAAACGTGATCACCACCAGCCGCGCCCCGGCGCGCAGCCTGCGGGCGGCGGTCTCGACGAAGCGATCGAGTCCGTCGAGCTCGCGGTTGACCCAGATGCGCAGCGCCTGGAACGTCTTGGTCGCGGGATCGATCCGCATGTGGCCGCCGCGGTGCGGGATGGCGCGGCGGACGATGGTCGCCAGCCGGACCGTGCTGTCGACCGGCGCTTCCCGGCGCGCTTCGACCAGCGCCCGCGCGATGCGGCGCGAGAAGCGCTCTTCGCCGTACTGAAAAATCGCGTCGGCGAGATCGCGCTCGCTGGATCGGGCGACCAGGTCGGCCGCCGTTTCGTCGGCGGTCCGATCCATGCGCATGTCGAGCGGTTCGTCGCGCATGAAGCTGAAGCCGCGCCCGGGCGCATCGAACTGCATCGAGGAGACGCCGAGATCCGCGAGCGCGCCGTCGACTCGGTCGATCTGCCGGCTCTCGAGCACATCGTCGATCGTGCGATAGTCGGCGTGCACCAGCTCGACGCGGTCGCCCCACGGCGCCAGCGTTTCGCGCGCGCGCGCCAGTGCGTCGAGATCGCGATCGAGGCCGATGATCCGCGAGGCGCCGGCTTCGAGCAGCGCCCGCGAGTGGCCGCCGAGTCCGATCGTGCAGTCGACGAACAGGCCACCCTGTTCGGGGCGCAAATGCTGGAGGACCTCGGCGGTCATGACCGGGATGTGCGTCATCAGATGCCGAACTCCGACAACGCCCGGGCGTCGTCGTCCGTATAGGGATCGCGCTGCAGCTTGGCCTGCAGGCGGTCGTGGTTCCAGGTATCGAGGTAGTTGAATTGGCCGAGCACGTCGACGTCGCCGGCGATCGCGGCCGTCTCGCGCAGGCGAGCGGGAATCAGCACGCGTCCCTGCGTGTCGAGCTCGGACACCTGACCGAAGAAATTGACCCGATCGAGGAAGCGAAGCCGCGAAGGATGGGTCGAGGGCATCTTGCCGAGCTTTTCCTCGATGTCGACCCAGACCGGCATGGGGTACAGGCGCACGTATTCGCCCGTCAGGCTGGTGAGAAACAGCTCGCGGCCGTATTTGCTCTCGAGGAACGAACGAAAGACGTTCGGAACCTTGAGTCTGCCCTTATCATCTATGCGGGCTTGCTCGTGGCCTCTAAACACACCAGCCCCTCAGGATCGACCCACTTTTCTCCACAAATTTCCACGGAGATACTAAGTGACGGCTCTGAAGGTGTCAACCGCAAAATCCAACCGCTCAGTAAGTTACGCCAAATTTTCGCCTTTTAATCGCCCGTGGATTCGAGGGCCACAAGGGATTGGGGTCGCCGGTGGCATCGGTGTACGATGGCGCCTCATGCTGAGGCCCGCCCGGATCAATGGCTGAGGCCTTGAACGCCTCGCGAACGTCAATCGTGATCCCGGCGTTCAACGAGGCCGCCTCGATCGGGACCGTAGTCCGGGAGCTGCTCGCGGCCGCGCGCTGGCTCGAGATCCTCGTCGTGGACGATGGATCGACCGACGACACCGCCCCAACCGCTGCGGCGGCAGGCGCGCGGGTGATCCGCCACCCCTACAACAAAGGCAACGGCGCGGCGGTCAAGACCGGGATCCGCCAGTCGGCCGGCGCTTTCATCCTGATCGCCGACGCCGACGGCCAGCATCGCCCGGCGGATGCGCTGCGGCTGGTGACGCACCTGGACGTGTACGATCTGGTGATCGGCGCCCGTGCCCGGCACACCCAGGCCAGCCTTCCTCGCCGGCTCGGCAACGCCCTGCTGAACGCCATCGCCAGCTACCTCACCGAGCAACCAATCCCGGACCTGACCTCGGGCTTCCGCGCCGCTCGTCGCGAGCACCTCCTCGAGTTCATTCACCTGCTTCCGAACGGGTTTTCGACGCCGACGACGACGACGCTCGCGTTCATGCGGGCCGGGTACAGCGTGCGCTTCGAGCCGATCGAAGCCGCGCAGCGGGTCGGCGTCTCGAAGATCCGGCTCGGCGCCGACGGCTTCAACTTCTTCCTGATCCTGCTGAAGGTGATCACCATCTTCAGCCCGATGCGGATCTTCGCGCCGATCAGCGCGGCCGCGTTCCTGCTCGGCGCTGCCTACGGCGTCTGGACCATCGTCACGCAGGCGCACGTGACCAATTCCTCGGTGCTCCTCATCCTGTTGAGCGTCGTCATTCTGCTGGTCGGGCTGGTCTCCGAGCAGATTTCGTCGCTGCGCATCGAGGGACGGCGGCCGTGAACGAGGGCGGGACGCGTCGGACCGCGCTGGTGATCGTGCCGACGTTCAACGAGCGCGAGAACCTGCCGGTGCTGGCCGCCGCGCTGATGCAGTATCCCGAGGTCAGCGTGCTCGTCGTCGACGACCGCTCTCCGGACGGCACCGGCGCGCTGGCGGACGGCCTGGCGCGTGAGTACCCCGGGCGGATCCAGGTGATGCATCGGACCGAACGGCCCGGGCTCGGCCGCTCGTACATCGACGGGATTCGCTCAGTTCTCGATCGGCCCGTCGACGTCATCTGCCAGATGGACTCCGACCTGTCGCACGACCCGCAGCATCTGCGCGATCTGATCGCGGCAAGCGATCATGCCGACGTCGTGATCGGCTCGCGCTACGTTCCCGGCGGCGCGATCGTCAACTGGCCGCTCCGACGCAAGCTGCTCAGCCGCTTTGCGAACGCCTACATTCGCCTCGTCACGCGGCTGACGCCCCGCGACTGCACCAGCGGCTATCGCTGCTGGCGACGCGCGGCGCTCGCGTCGCTGCCGCTCGATCGGTTCGGATCGAACGGCTACTCGTTCCTGGTGGAGATGTTGTTCGCGGCGTCGGCGGGCGGCCTCACGTTCGCCGAGGTGCCGATCACGTTCGTCGAGCGGCGCCAGGGAGAATCGAAGCTGTCCCAGGCCGTGTTGCTGGAATCGGCGGTCACGCCGTGGCGGCTCGTGGCGTCGCGGAAAGCGGCGCCGCCAACAGCCCGCTGAGTCCTTTTCATGCTATGGTTTAGAGACTTTTTAGATGTCTGCCTCTCCCGCTGAACAGCCTGCGGGTCTGAGCGTCTTTTTTCCGGCGTACAACGACAGCGGCACCATCGCGAGCATGGTGATTCGCGCCGTCCAGGCCGCCTCGGAGCTGACGCCGGATTACGAAGTCATCGTCGTCAACGACGGCAGCGCCGACGGGACGCCCCAGATCCTGGACGAGCTCGCGCGCAAGTATTCGCACGTCCGCGTGGTCCATCATCCCAAGAATCGCGGCTACGGCGGCGCGCTCCAGAGCGGGTTCCGTTCGGCGACCAAGGAGTTCATCTTCTACACGGACGGCGATGCGCAGTACGACCCGGCGGAGCTCGCCGACCTCTGGGCGAAGATGACGCCCGATGCGGATCTGGTGAACGGCTACAAGATCAGCCGCTCCGATCCCTTTCACCGCATCGTGATCGGCCGCGCCTACCACCATGTCGTCAGCCTGCTGTTCGGGCTCAGCGTGCGCGACGTCGACTGTGATTTCCGGCTGATGCGGCGCTCCATCTTCGAGACCATCGACCTCGAGAAGACCAGCGGCGTGATCTGCCTGGAGATGATGAAGAAGATCGAGGACGCGGGTTTCCGCATCGTCGAGGTGCCGGTGCATCACTACCACCGCGCGTTCGGAAAATCGCAGTTCTTCAACTTCCGCCGCATCGCCAAGACCGGCGTCGATGTGCTGCGGCTCTGGTACGAGCTGGTGATCCGGCGGCAGCACAAACGCCCGGGCGTCCGGCCGCTGGCCGCGCGCGCCGACGCCGCGGATCAGGCCTACCGGAGCGCACCGCGGTCGTGACTGCTCGACAGGCTCAGCGTCACCCCGAGCCGGGTCGGGGGGCGAGCGCCGACTACCGCGAGTTCTATCGCGGCCGCGCCGTGATGATCACCGGAGGGCTCGGCTTCATCGGCAGCAACCTGGCGCGGACGCTGGTCGATCTCGGCGCCAACGTGCTGCTGGTCGACTCGCTGATTCCCGGCTACGGCGGCAACCTGTTCAACGTCGACGGCATCGCCGATCGCGTGCAGGTCAACGTCGCCGACATCCGGCAACAGTCGACGATGAACTATCTCGTGCGGGACCGCGACGTGATCTTCAGCCTCGCCGGCCAGGTCAGCCACATCGACAGCATGCGCGATCCGTACACCGACCTCGAGATCAACTGCCGCAGCCAGCTGACCGTGCTCGAAGCCTGCCGCAACCACAACCCGAAGGTGAAGGTCGTCTTCGCCGGCACGCGGCAGGTCTACGGCAAGCCCGATTCGCTGCCGGTCACCGAACGCCATCTGGTGCGACCGACCGACGTCAACGGCATCAACAAGGCCGCCGGCGAGTACTACCATCTGGTCTACAACAACGTCTTCGGCATCCGCGGCTGCTCGCTCCGTCTGACCAACGTCTACGGACCGCGCCAGCTGATCAGCCACAACCGTCAGGGCTTCATCGGCTGGTTCATCCGCCTCGCCATCGAGGATCGGACCATCCAGATCTACGGCGACGGCTCGCAACTGCGCGACTTCGTCTATGTCGACGACGCAGCGGACGCGTTCCTGCGGGCGGGCGCCAGCGACGCCTGCAATGGCGAGGTCTTCAACGTCGGCGGTGACCAGGCGGTGAGCCATCGCGATCTCACCGCGTTGCTGATCGAGGTCGCCGGCACGGGACGGGTCGAGTATGTCGACTGGCCCGCCGACAAGAAGGCGATCGACATCGGCAGCTTCTACGCCGACTCCAGCAAGTTCGCGCAAGCCACCGGCTGGGCGCCGGCGGTGCCGCTCGCCGAGGGGCTCCGCCGCACCGTCGCCTTCTACCGCGAGCATTTCGAGCGCTACGCCGGCCAGCAGGACCCGGCCGAGTCGTGAGTGCGTCCCGGATCCCGTTCATGTCGCTGGTGCCTGGCGAGGACGCCGGCGACGTGCGAAGCGCGATCGATCGCGTGATCGCGCGCGGTTGGTTTGTGCTCGGGCCGGAAGTCGCCGCCTTCGAGGAGGAGTTCGCCGCCGCGTCCGGCGCCGCGCACGCGATCGGCGTCGGCACCGGGACAGACGCGATCGCGCTGATCCTGCGCGCGCTCGGGATCGGGGCCGGGGACGAAGTGATCACGACGCCGCTGTCGGCGGCGTACAGCGCGCTTGCGATCATGATGGCCGGCGCGCGGCCGGTGTTCGCCGACGTCGATCCGCAGCGCGCCACCATCGACCCCGAGCGGATTGCCGAACGCATCGGCCCGCGGACCCGCGCGATCCTGCCGGTGCACCTCTACGGCCAGCCGGCCGACATGGCCGCGATTGAGCGCGTCGCGGTGCGCCACAACCTGGCGATCGTCGAAGACTGCTGCCAGGCGCACCTCGCTACCTCGGACGGACGGCCCGTCGGCACGATCGGCGCCGCGGGCGCCTTCAGCTTCTATCCGACCAAGAATCTCGGCGCGCTGGGAGACGGCGGCGCGATCGTCACCAACGACCGCGCCCTGGCCGACCGCCTGAAGCGGCTGCGCAACGGCGGGCAGAGCGACCGCTATCACCATCTGGAACCGGGCATCAACTCGCGCCTCGACGACCTGCAGGCCGCCATCCTGCGCGCCCGACTGCCGCGCCTGCGCGGGTGGACGGAGCGCCGGCGCGCGCTGGCTGCGCGCTACCGCACCGGGCTGGCGGGCGGGTCGGTGCAGCCGCTTCCGGAACGCGATCCGGGTCACGTCTATCATCTGCTGGTCGTCACCACGGACGATCGCGAGGCGCTGCGCGCCGAGCTCGGGGCCAAAGGCATCGACACGCTGATTCACTATCCGGTGCCGATCCCCTGCCAACCGGCGCTGGCCGCGGAACATCCCGCCGATTGTCCGGTTGCGGCACGGCTGTGCGACGGGATACTCTCGTTACCCCTCCATCCGGCTTTGCGAGACGACGAGGTGGACCAGATTGCCGCGGCCGTGCGCGCGTTCCAGCCGCGGACCGTCGTTCCCTGACGAAAGGACAGCCGAGTGCGAGCGTTGATAACTGGCGGGGCCGGGTTCATCGGGTCCCATCTCTCCGAAGCGTTGCTCGATCAGGGGCATCAGGTGCAGATCCTCGATAACCTGTCCACCGGATCGATCGACAACATCGCCCATCTGAAGGGCCGGCCCGGGTTCGAGTACTTCATCGACACCGTGACCAACGAGCCGCTGCTCGCGGAGCTGATCGATCGCAGCGACGTGGTGTTCCACTTTGCCGCCGCGGTCGGCGTCAAGCTGATTGTCGAGCAGCCGGTCTACACCATCGAGACCAACGTGCACGGCACCGAGGTCGTGCTCAAGCACGCGAACAAGAAGAAGAAGCTGGTGGTCATCGCCTCGACCTCAGAGGTGTATGGCAAGAGCGAGGATGTCCCGTTCCGTGAAGACTCGGATCTGGTGCTGGGTCCCACTCCCAAGCACCGCTGGGCCTACGCCTGCAGCAAGGCGATCGACGAGTTCCTCGCGCTCGCGTATTGGAAAGAGCGCAAGTTGCCGGTGATCATCGTCCGCTTCTTCAATACCGTCGGGCCGAGACAGTCGGGCCAATACGGGATGGTGATCCCCAACTTCGTCCGGCAGGCGCTGGCCGGCGAGCCGATCACCGTGTTCGGCGACGGCACGCAGCAGCGGGCGTTCACCCACGTCACCGATGTGGTCGGCGCGCTGCTCAAGCTGATGGTGGAGCCCAAGGCCATCGGACAGGTCATCAACATCGGCAACAAGCAGGAAATCACCATCCAGGCGCTCGCGGAAAAGGTGCGCCAGCTGAGCGGATCGGATTCGCCGATCAAGCTGATTCCCTACGACGAGGCCTACGAATCGGGGTTCGAGGACATGCCGCGCCGGGTGCCGGATCTGACGCGGATCAAGGGCTTGATCGGTTACGAGCCCAAGCATCAACTTGACGAAATCCTGACGCAGGTCATCGATTATTTCCGCAAAAAGTAGCCGGCGCGTATACTGAAAACAGCACCATGAAGACCACCCTGATTGGCGTCGCCGCGTGGCTGCTGGCGGTCTCGACCGCGTCCGCCGACGTGCAGCTCACCATGCAGAACGGGCGCGTCACCCTCGTCGCGAAGGATGCCACCGTCCGGCAGATCCTCGCCGAGTGGGCGCGCGTCGGGCACACCAAGATCGTGAACCTGGAAGCCGTGCCGGGCGGCCCGATCACACTCGAGCTCGACAATGTCACGGAAGCGCAGGCGCTCGACGTGCTGCTGCGGTCGCTGAGCGGCTACATCGCCGCGCCGCGCGCGGTCGAGGTCGCCGATCTCTCGCGGCTCGATCGCATCATCATCATGCCGACGCTCGCGACGGCGCGGCCCGCCATCCAGTCTCCGCCGGCGCCGGTCTTTCAGCAGACGCCGCAGTTCGTCCCGGCCGCGGACGATCCCGATGACGAGAGGCCGGGCCCGAACACGCCGCCTCCGGGCGCCCCGCGCGGCCCGGTGTTCAACACGTTTCCGCAGCCGCAGACCGTGAACCAGGCCCCGCAGCAGGCGCAGCCGGGGATGCCCACGCAGCTGCCTGCCGGCCAGCAGACCCCCGCGGGTCAGCCGTCGCCGACGCCGGTCGCGCCCTACGGTGGCGTGGCGGTGCCGGGCATGGTGGCGCCGCCGCCACCGGGACAGCCCGCGTCTCCGGGACAGTCTCCGTCGCAGATCCGCCGGCCCGGCGGTCAATAGCCAGTGGCTCTCGTTGACGATCTGAGCGCCAGCATCGCCGACGCGATGCGCAAGCACGACGCCGTACGGCTGAGCACGCTGCGCATGCTCAAGGCGGCACTCACCAACCGGGAAATCGAGCGCGGCCACGCGCTCGACGAGGGTGAGTCGCTACAGGTTGTGGCCTCGCTGGTCAAACAGCGCAAGGACTCGATCGAACAATTCACCAAGGGCGGACGGCCCGAACTTGCGGACAAGGAGCAGGCGGAGATTCGCGTGCTCGAGACCTATCTGCCCGCCGCCGCCGATCCGGCCGCGGTCGAACAGGCCGTGGTCGACGCAATCCAGGAAACGGGCGCGACCTCGCCCAAGGACATGGGTCGGGTGATGAAGGCGGCAATGGCCCGGCTGACCGGTCAAACGGTGGACGGCAAGACCGTCAACGAGCTGGTGCGTAAAAAACTCGCGGGCGCCTAAACTTTTCTTCAGATGCGTCCGTCTAACCTTTCGAGACGGTAAAAAATTCGTCTCATCCATCCTCCTTTAGGCCCTGGCCGCTTGCGCGACGAGGGCCTTTTTTCATCCCTGATCCGCGTCGCCGTCGCAGCCGAGATGGCGCGCGCGCGGGTAGAGGACCGGCCCGGCAAGTGATACGATTCTCAGGGTTCTGAACATGCGACGTCCTTCCTCAGCGTACGGCTCATCCCTCTCCTCGTTCGGCCCCGGCCCGATCTCGACGGCGCTCAAGGCGCTCATCGGCGTCAACGTCGCCATGTTCGTCGTCATCGCCCTGATGCCGCTCTGGCGGGACTATCTCGGCCTGGTACCAACGCTCGTCTTGCACAAGTTCTGGGTGTGGCAACTCGTCACCTACATGTTCCTGCACGCGGGCATCTTTCACATCCTGTTCAACATGCTGGCGTTGTGGATGTTCGGCGCCGAGCTGGAACGGATCTGGGGCACGCGCTATTTCCTCAAGTTCTATTTCCTGACCGGCATCGGCGCTGGCGCGTTGACCGTGCTCTTCTCGCTGCTGCCGTTCGACTTCGCGCGGTTGGTGCAGGGGACGGTCATCGTCGGGGCCTCCGGCGCGATCTACGGACTGCTGCTGGCGTACGCGATGTATTTCCCGGACCGCCCGATCCTGCTGATCGTGTTCTGGGTGCCGGCGAAATGGTGCGTCGCGATTCTTGGCGGGATTGCGCTGTTCTCCTCGCTGTCAGACGCCGGCGGCGTCGCCAACGCCACCCACCTCGGCGGTCTGCTGATCGGTTACCTGCTGCTGAAGGGCGCGCGCCTCCATCCGATCTCGGAGCTGAAATACCGCTATCTCAAGTGGAAGATCAACCGGGTCCGCAAGAGGTTCGACCTCGTCGAGGGCGGGCGCGCCAACGACTACGATCGACGCGTACATTAGCCACGTTGAGTCAACACCAGGGACATCAAGGACACCAAGGGACGGCCAGGCGGGTCTCTCCTTGGTGTCCATGGTGTCCTTCGTGTCGATGAACCGATGGTGCTGTCCCGCACTCGATTTGTTACGCTCCTGATCGCGGGCCTGCTGATCCGCGCGGCGGCGCTGCCCGGCCCCGGCACCGGCGACCTCACCATCTGGAAAGTCTGGAGTTATTCCGCCGCGCGCCATGGCGTCGGCGAGATGTACGGCGTCGGCGGCACGCCGCCGGAGCGCCGCGTGCTCGAGTACGCGGGCGCCACCGCCACGGTGGACTATCCTCCGCTGGCCCTGCTCGAGCTTGGCGTGGCCGGCCAGGCCTACTGGATCTGGTCGCATCGGCACTTTCCGAATGCGACGCCGCTGAACGCGTTCGTCAAGCTGCCCGGTGTCGCTGCGGAGATCGGGTTGACGCTGCTGCTGTTCGCGCTGGTACGGGCGCGCCTCGGATTGTCCGCCGCGCGGCTGGCCGCGGCGGCATACTGGCTGAATCCGGCGGCGCTGTTCGACGCCAGCATTCTCGGCTATCTCGACACGCAGTACATCCTGCCGGCCATCGCCGCGCTCGCGGCGGCGGCGGCCGGCTGGCCCGCGGCGGCGGGCGCGCTGATCGCCGCCGCGATCCTCACCAAGGCGCAGGGACTCTTCATCGCACCGGCCGTCGCGCTCGCGATCTGGACGACGGGCGCACCCGAGCAGCGGCCAGCGCGGCTGCTGACTGCGGTTGCCGGCGGGCTCGCGCTCACGATCGCGATCGTCGCGCCGGTGGTCGCCGCCGGCGGCTGGCCGAACATGCTGCAGGCGCTGGGCCGCCTCGCGACCCACGACATGCTGTCGGCCAACGCCATGAACCTGTGGTGGGTGATCGGCTATCTGCTGCGTGTGCGCTATTCGATGCACGACATGGGGCTGTGGGCGGCGATCACGGCGCCGGCGAAAATCCTCGGCATCCAGCGCGTGATCGAGATCGGCTATCCCGATCCACGGTCGATCGGGATCGCGTTGACGGCCGCCGCGATCGCGTGGGCGCTGTGGACGGCGTCTCGCACCTCGCACCCCGCCCCCCGCACCTCTCCCGACATCTGGCTGCTCGCAGGTCTGGCCGGGTTTTGCGTCCACGCGTACGCGACGCTGTCGGCACAGGTGCACGAGAACCATCTGTTCGCGGCGGTGCCGCTGCTGGTGCTGGCGGGCGCAGGACGCCGGGCCTTCCGGCCGATCGCCGTCGGCGTCAGCGTCGTGGCGGCGCTGAACTTGAATCTGTTCTACGGCTTCGGCGACGGCATCGGCTACGCGCTGCCGCGGGCGATCACGATCATCGACCTGACGGTCGTCGGCGCGCTGCTCAACTGCTTCTTGCTTTCATGGCACGCGGTCGCGCTGACCCGCGAATGCTCCACGGCAACCGCACGCCTCCCACCGCCAGCGCCAGCGTAGCGCCGAGCACCGGCAAGGCGTAGCCGCTGGTCAGGGCGCTGTACTTGAACAAGGCGCCGCTGGCGAACTGGAAATTGAACGCCATGAAGAAGGCGACCAGGGCGAAGAACGGCGTCCAGAGGCCCGCGACCAGTGCCGCGCCGGAGGTGATCTCGCCCAGCGGCACCAGCCGCGCGAACAACGCCGAGTGCGGAATCGCCACTCGTTCGAGGTACAGGTGGCTCCACGATCCGGCCGGCACCGCCTGCGCCCAGGCGGCGAGCTGTCCCGCCAGCTGCGACGTGTCGGTGAACCAGCGGATCTTGCCGATGCCCTCGAAGATGAAGAAGACCCCCACGGCGATCCGCAGGATGGCGAGGCCGGTGCCCTGCCGGTCTATGGCCACAACGTGCTCGTCGCGCGCTTGAGCGCGCGGATGACGACCGCTGCCTGCTCCGCCGCGCGCGCGTAATTGCCCGCGTCCACCGCTTCGCGCACGCCGGGAATCGTCTTCACGCCGTAGCCGGTGTACAAGCCCGGCGCATACACCACGTGACGGTACCACGGGCGATCCGGAAGGCCGGCCGGCTCGATCAAGTCGCGCTCGGCCATGATCAGCCGGCGGTTGATCGCCGCCAGATCCTGGGCTGACGCCGACGAGGCCAGCATCGACTCACTGCGCGCACGGACGTCGGCGCCCGCTTTGGCGAATGCCTCGGCCGCCGCGCGCAGCCCGGCGAAATCGATCTTCCTCGCGCCATCGGCCGACGCCTTGACCGCCTGCTGCTCGATCTCGCCGATGTACTCGAGGATCTGCGTGCCGTAGGTCTCGTAGTCGAACGGCAGCACCTCGGCGTCGGCGAGGCGCAGCAGCGCCACGCCGGTGGTCTGGGTCGCGAGCACGCTGAACGCGAACTGCGGATCGATATATTTCTTGAACCAGGTCGGATTGTCGTAGGTCGAGTGATAGCTGCCGTCGCCGCCGCGCCCGTTCAAGCCCATGTCCATCGAGGCGATGCCGACGTGATCGAGAAACGCGGTGTAGTCGGATCCGGATCCGAGCGCGCCGACGGTCGGCGCCTTCGCGCCCGGCGACTCCTCGCGGGTCCGCTCGAGCCAGCCGTCGTACAGCGTCTTGGTCGCGCCCGCCGGCTGCAGCGACTGCGCCAGCTCGTGGACGAATGGGGTCAGCGAGTGGACCGCGCTGCTGCTGAAGTTGAGCCCGCCGGCGCCGGCGTCGCGGTTCACGTAGATCGCCACCTTGGCCTTCAGTTCCGCGGTGAGGTCTTCGACGAATTCGGTGGAGCCCAGCAGCCCCTGCTCCTCGCCGTCCCAGCTGACGAACAGCACGCTGCGCCTTGGCTTCCACCCTTTCTTCATCATCTCGCTCATCGCGCGCGCCACCGCCATCATCGACACGTGGCCGCTCACCGAGTCGGATGCACCGAACACCCATGCATCGCGATGCGACCCGACCACGATCCACTCATCGGGCGCGACCGAGCCGGTGATCTTGCCGACCACGTTGATCAGGCGGCGCTGGCCGTAGTCCATCTGCAGGTTCATGTGGACTCGCGCCGGGCCCGGGCCGATGTGATACGTAATCGGCAGAGAGCCGCGCCACGCGCCGGGCGCGACCGGGCCCTTCAGACGTTTGAGCAACTCGACGCCGTCGCGATACGACATCGGCTGCACCGGAATCGGCGCGAACGTCTCGATCTTGTCCATCGGGAGCCGCTCCACGCCCGGCTTCGACGGACGATCGGGCGTCGACGGATCGCCGGGATAGCGCGGCATGTCCATCACGCTGCCGCGCTGGATCATGCCCCAGCCGCGGAACGGCCCGTCGGGATAGACCTCGCCTTGAAAGTAGCCGTCTTCGTGCGGGTCCGAATAGATGATGCAGGCGATGGCGCCGTGCTCGGCCGCCACCTTGGGCTTGATGCCGCGCCAGCTGCCGCCGTAGCGGGCCAGCACGATCTTGCCC
This sequence comes from uncultured Acidobacteriota bacterium, assembly GCA_963794705.1. GTDB lineage: Bacteria > Acidobacteriota > Vicinamibacteria > Vicinamibacterales > CAVVIG01 > CAVQFC01. Next base: position 764,867 of record CAWCFI010000010.1, on the reverse strand, counting down.
TTGACGCTGATGCCCATCTTGTCGAGCGTCTCGTAGTCGGCGGGGATGCCGAAGTTGACGTAGACGATCTCGCCGGTGACGTCGCCCGAGGGCGAGTAGGCGTTGTAGGCCGGCAGGATCCCGGGCTTGTCGGCCCATTGGTCGCCGCGAATCTTCTCTTCCTCGACCTCCAGCCGGACCTGGTCGGGGGCGACGATGTCGATGCGGCGCTGCTTGGGCCACGGCAGCAGCACGCTGTACTCGTACTTGGTCGCCTCGATCCCGATCTGCTTGAACTGATCGCTGACGTAGTCGGCGAGCTTGATCTCGTACGGCGACCCGGTGTGATGCGGCTCCGAGGTCATCACGTCGAAGTCCGCTTCGTTGGTCTTCGCCGACGGCATCGCCTTCAGCTCCCGCTCGCGCGCCGCCTCGTCGGCGCTGCCCGCGGCCGAGAAGCCGCGGATGCGCGGCGGCGACTGCGCGAGGCCATGCGTCGGCAGCCAGGTCGCGGCGACAACGGCCACGACCGCTGCAAGAAGGGGGACTGCCCCGTGTCGTGTTGGCGTCATGGTGTCCCTGATGTCGGGTTGTTCATCGCGGGCGGGGCCGCGTGGCGGCTTCGCTCGCGGCCTATTTGCGGTGGAAGTAGTCGTCGGTGTGATCGAGCCAGTCCTGGCGGATCGGGCTGAAGATGTCGAGCTCGAACGTGTCCTCGAGCGCCTCGGCCTGGTGCTCGACCCATGACGGGATGTGGAGCACCTCGCCTTCGCGCACGGTGATCTCGTCGCCGCCAATCAGGAATTTCAGCGCGCCCTGGAGGACGTAGGTGATCTGCTCGCTCTCGTGCGAGTGATTCGGCACCAGGCAGCCGCGCTTCAGGTAGATCTGCGCCAGCATTTCCTTCTCGCCGGTCACCAGCTTGCGCGACAACATTTCGGTGACTTTTTCGAGGGCGATCTCGTCCCAGCGATGCAGACGAACGGTCTGGCTGCTCATGAAAGTCGAGCATATACCAACAGGACCGGATGATATAATTCCGGCCGGATGAAAGCCGTTCTCAACGAGCGCGAGACGCTGCTGTTCGAGGGCCTGGGCCGCGAGCAGCTGCTGGCATCGCTGCGCTGCATGCTGGTGTCCCGCAAGCTGGATGACAAGGAAATTCAGCTCAAGGGCCAGAGCCAGATCTTCTTCCAGATCAGCGGCGCCGGGCACGAGGCGGTGCTGGCGGCGGCCGGCCTGACGCTGCGATCCGGTTACGACTGGTTCTATCCGTACTATCGCGATCGCGCGCTGTGCCTCGCGCTCGGCGTGACCCCGCTCGAGATGCTGCTCGCCGCGGTCGGCGCCAAGGACGACCCGGCGTCGGGCGGCCGCCAGATGCCGTCGCACTGGGGCCACCCGGCCCACAACATCGTCTCGGGCTCGAGTCCGACCGGGACGCAGGTGCTGCAGGCGGTCGGCGCCGCCGAGGCCGGCGTGATCTACAGCCGCACCGAGCAGATCGCGGATCGCGAGTCGCGCTTCAAGGACGACGAGCTCACCTACGTCTCGCTCGGCGACGGCGCCACCAGCGAAGGCGAGTTCTGGGAAGCGCTCAACGCCGCCTGCATCAAACAGCTGCCGATCCTGTTCATGGTCGAGGACAACGGCTACGCGATTTCGGTGCCGGTCGAAGTGCAGACCGCCGGCGGCGACATCTCGCGCCTGGTGCGATCGTTCCCGGGCCTGCACGTCGATTCGATCGACGGCACCGACTTCTTCGCGAGCCTGCGCGCGATGCGCGAGGCCACCGCCTACGTCCGCGCCCGCAAAGGCCCGGCCTTCGTCCACGCGCGCTGCATCCGGCCCGTACTCGCACTCGCTGTCCGACGACGAGAAGCTGTACAAGCCGCCGGCCGAGCGCGAGGCGGAAGCCAAGCGCGATCCGATCCGGCGCTTCACCGAGTTCCTGAAAACGAACGGGCTCGCGACCGACGAGGAGCTGGCCGCGCTGGCCGCCGACGTCGAGCGCGAGGTCAACGAGGCGGCGCTGCAGGCGCTCGCCGCGGCGAAGCCGGCCAAGAACACCGCCGAACAGTGGCTCTACTCGCCCGATGTCGATCCGACCTCGTCCGCGTTCGAGACCCCGGCCCAGCCCGAGGGCAAGCCCGACACCATGGTCTCGGCGATCAACCGCACCCTGAAGGACGAGATGGCGCGCGACGCCCGCATCGTCATCTTCGGCGAGGACGTGGCGGATGTGAGCAAGAAGGACGCGCTGCCGGTCGTCTCCGGCAAGGGCGGCGTCTTCAAGCTGACCCACGGCCTGCAGCGCCTGTACGGCGACGATCGCGTGTTCAACGCCCCGCTCGCCGAGGCCGGCATCGTCGGCCGCGCGATCGGGATGGCGGCGCGCAAGCTGAAGCCGGTGGTCGAGATTCAGTTCTTCGACTACATCTGGCCCGCGATGATGCAGATCCGCGACGAGCTGACGATGATGCGGTATCGCTCGGGGAACAGCTGGTCGGCGCCGGTCGTGATCCGGGTGCCGATCGGCGGCTACCTGCGCGGCGGCGGCCCGTACCACAGCCAGTCCGGCGAGAGCATCTTCGCGCACTGTCCAGGCATCCGCATCGCCTACCCGTCGACCGCGATCGACGCGGCCGGTCTGCTACGAACCTCGATTCGCTGCGACGATCCGGTCCTCTTCCTCGAACACAAACACCTCTACCGCCAGACCTACAACAAGAGCGAATATCCCGGCAAAGACTTCATGATTCCCTTCGGCAAGGCGAGCCTGCGCCGCGAGGGAGACCACGTGCTGGTGATCACCTGGGGCGCGCTGGTGCAGCGTTCGCTGCTGGCGGCGCAGCAGGCGGAGAAGGATCACTTCAGCGTCGCGGTGCTCGACCTGCGGACCATCGTGCCGTACGACTGGGAGGCGATTGCGACGCACGTGAAGCGCACCAACCGCGTCGTGATCGCGCACGAGGATCAGGTGATGTGCGGCTTCGGCGCCGAGCTCGCCGCGCGGATCGCGGGCGAGCTGTTCGAGCACCTCGACGCGCCGGTGAAGCGGGTCGGGGCGAAGAACGTGCCGGTCGCCTACAGCCCCGACCTCGAGGAAGCGATCCTGCCGCAGTCGTCCGACGTCCTCAAAGCGATCCGCGAAACCGCGCGCTACTGACGAAAAGAAGGAACCGCGGAGACCGCAAAGACGGCAGAGTTTCCGTGTTTTCTCCTTTTCTTTCTTCCAGGGCATTTCTCCGCGCTCTCTGCGGTCTCGGCGGTTCCTTCTTCGCCGTGATCGCCGTCGCCGCGTTGACCCCAGAAGTGCTGCGATCGACCGGCGCCGTGCCTGCCTATGTCGCCGGACAGTTTCGCGAGGTGGTCGGCTTTCAGCAGTCGGCCTCCGGCCAGTACTTCGTCTTCGACCGCCGCGCCCACACCGTCTATGGGCTCGACGCCCAGCAGTCGAGCGCGTGGACAATCGTCACGATCGGCGGCGAGTCGGGCAAGATCATCGATCCCACCGCCTTCGCGGTCGAGCCGAACGGCACCTTTGTCGTCGCCGACGCGCCCAACAACAAGGAGCGCATCCAGATTTTCACGCCGGCCGGGTTCCGGATCGGCGGCTTCACGCTGCCGGGCCGATTGAAGGCGCGCGTGGTGCTCGAGAACGCGGTGCTCAACGGCATCGGATCGCTGCAATACACCGGCACCTCGATCCTGATGTCGCAACCCGAGACCGGCGCGCTGATCAGCGAGTACGAGCTCAGCGGCGGCGTCCACCGGACGATCGGGCGGCTGCGGCCGACCGGCCATGAAGAGGATCCGGAGCTGCACCTCGCGCTGAACAGCGGCATCCCGCTGGTCGACCCGACCGGCGGGTTCTTCTTCGTCTTTCAGACCGGGGAGCCGGTATTCCGCAAGTACGACGCCGCCGGGCAGCTGGTGTTCGAGCGGCGCATCCAGGGCCGCGAGATCGACGCGCTGGTCGCCGGTCTGCCCTCGACCTGGCCGCGACGGCAGACCAGCGAAGGCGAGCTGCCGCTGGTGACGCCCACCATCCGCACCGCCGCGGTCGATCCCGACGGCCGTCTCTGGATCGCGTTCACGGTGCCGTACACCTACGTGTTCGATCGCGACGGCGACAAGATCCGCACGGTGCAGCTTCGCGCCGCGGGGACGGTGATGCCGAGCAGTTTGTTCTTCGCGAAGAACGGCAGGATCCTGGTCACGCCCGGCCTCGTCGAGTTCAGCGCCCGCTGATTCTTGCTAGACTCGCCTGACCATGGCTTCGTTCATCGCCGCCGTCGTGCAGAACGCTCCGGTCGTCTTCGATTCCGCCGCCACGCTCGACAAGATCGACACGCTGGCCGCCGACGCGGCGAAGACCGGCGCGACGCTGGTCGTCTTTCCGGAAGCGTTCGTCTCCGCCTACCCGAAAGGCCTCGACTTCGGCGCGCGGGTCGGGTCGCGGTCACCCGAAGGACGCGATACGTTCCGCCGCTACTTCGACAGTGCGATCGACGTGCCTGGACCGGCAACCGACGCGCTCGGAAAGACCGCGAAGAAGAACGGCGTCTACCTCGTGCTCGGCGTCATCGAGCGCGAGATCGGCACGCTCTACTGCACCGCGCTGTTCTTCGCGCCGGACGGCTCGCTGCTCGGCAAGCACCGCAAGCTGATGCCGACGGCGATGGAACGGATCGTCTGGGGCTACGGCGACGGCTCGACGATGCCGGTGTTCGACACGCCGCACGGCAAGCTCGGCGCGGTGATCTGCTGGGAGAACTACATGCCGCTGCTGCGGATGGCGATGTACGCCAAGGGCATCCAGCTCTATTGCGCCCCGACCGCCGACGACCGCGACACCTGGATCTCGACGATGCAGCATGTCGCGCTCGAGGGGCGCTGCTTCGTGTTCAGCGCCTGCCAGTATCTGCGCCGCTCCGATTGCCCGGCAGAATATGCCGCGATCCAGGGCGATGATCCGTCAACCGTGTTGATGCGCGGCGGCAGCACGATCATCGGCCCGCTCGGCCAGATCCTCGCCGGCCCGGTCTACAACGAGAACGCGATCCTCACCGCCGAGATCGATCTCGGCGAGCTCGCCCGCTCCAAGTACGATCTCGACGTCGTCGGCCACTACGCCCGGCCGGACGTGTTTCAGCTGCGGGTCAACGAGAAAGCGACGCCGCCGGTGGTTCGCGAGTAATCGCGCTTGACACGTTCGCGGCGACTGAATGAACATTCATTCAGTCATGCCGCTGAACGCCGTTGCGCGCCGGTCCGACCCGCCGCCGGGCCCCAAACGCGACGCCATCCTCCGCGCCGCGATTGACGTCTTCGCCGAGCGCGGCTTCTTCAACGCCCAGGTCGCCGACGTCGCCCGCGCCGCCGGCGTCGCCGCCGGCACCGTCTACCTCTATTTCAAGGGCAAAGACGATCTGCTGGTCTCGATCTTCGAGCGCAGCATGCGCGAGGGGCTGACCAAGGGCCGCGCCGCGGTCGCCGACCTCGAGGATCCGCGCGAGCGGCTGCTGCGCCTGGCCCGCGCCCACCTCGCCCGCCTCGGCCGCGATCGCAACCTCGCGATCGTGTTTCAGGTCGAGCTGCGGCAGTCGACCAAGTTCATGGAGCGCTTTTCGGCGACGCTGCTGCGCGACTACCTCGGGCTGATCCGCGAGGCGATCGCCGACGGCCAGCGCGAGGGATTGTTCCGCGCCGACGTCAAGGCCACCGCGATGGCCAAGATGCTGTTCGGCGCGCTCGACGAGATGGCGACCAACTGGATTCTCAGCCGCCGCCGCTACGCGCTCGAGGCCGACGCCGACATCGTGGTCGATCTTTTCATCAACGGCGCACGAGCGCGGCAATGACGCACCCGATTCGATCGGCGGCGGTGCTCGGCGCCGGGACGATGGGCGCGCAGATCGCGGCGCATCTCGCCAACGCCGGCGTGCCGGTGCTGCTGCTCGATCTCACCGCCGACGTGGCGCAGGGAGGGCCTGAAGCGGGCGCGGGCGCTCAAGCCGGATCCGTTCTTCACCCCGGACGCGCTCGCGCGCATCACCACCGGCGGCTTCGACACCGACCTGGCGAAGCTCGCAGGACGCCGACTGGATCATCGAAGCGGTCGTCGAGCAGCTCGACATCAAGCGCGCGCTGCTCGAGCGGGTCGACGCCGTCCGCAGCCCGGGCTCGATCGTCTCGTCGAACACCTCCGGGCATCCCGATCGCGAGCGCTGGCCGAAGGACGCAGCGACGACTTCCGCCGGCACTGGCTCGGCACGCACTTCTTCAACCCGCCGCGCTACCTGCGCCTGGTCGAGGTGATTCCGACCGCCGACACCGATCCCGGCGTCGTCGAGCGCGTGTCGGAGTTCTGCCGATCACCGCCTCGGCAAGGGCGTCGTCCTCGCGAAGGACACGCCGAACTTCATCGGCAACCACCTCGCGCCTCTACGGCGTGATGCTGACGCTTGAAGGCGCTCGAGAGCGGCCGCTACACCATCGAGGAGATCGACGCGATCACCGGTCCGGCGCTCGGCCGGCCGAAGAGCGCCACGTTCCGGACGATGGACATCGCCGGCGTCGACATCCTGGCGCACGTCGCCAGCAACCTCGGCTTCGAGCTGCCGGCGTTCGTGCACGCGATGATCGAGAAAGGCATGGTCGGCGAGAAGGCCGGACAGGGTTTCTACAAGCGGATCAAGACGCAAGGACGGCAGCGAGATCCTGACGCTCGATCCCGCGACGCTCGACTATCGGCCGAAGCAGTCCGCCGCGCCTGCCGTCGCTCGACGCCGCGCGATCGATCGACGACACCGGCGCGCGGATCAAGGCGCTGTTCCACGGCAAGGACAAGGTCGGCGACTTCCTGCGCGAGACGCTCGGGCCGACGCTTGCGCTACACGGCCGAGGTCACGCCCGACATCGCCTACTCGATCGACGATGTCGACCGGGTGATGCGGTGGGGCTTCGGCTGGGAGCTGGGCCCGTTCGAGATCATGAAGGCGATCGGAATGGATCCGGCGCCCGAGTCGCGCGAGGACAGCACGGCAGCGCCGAACGGCTTCAGCCGAGCGACCTCCTGATCCTGAAGTCCGCGCGCGACCAGAACAAGATCGTCCGCAAGAACGCCGGCGCCAGCCTGGTCGATCTCGGCGACGGCGTGCTCGCGCTCGAGTTCCACGCCAAGATGAACGCGATCGGCGGCGATCAGATCCAGATGATCCACGCCGGCGTGAAGGAAGCCGCCGCGAACTTCGCGGCGCTGGTCGTCGGCAACGACGCGCCGAACTTCTCCGCCGGCGCCAACCTGATGCTGCTCCTGCTCGAAGCGCAGGAAGGCAACTGGGACGAGATCGACCTGATGATCCGCGCGTTCCAGGCGTCGACGCAGGCGCTGCGCTACGCCGACGTGCCGGTCATCGTCGCGCCGGCCGGCCTGACGCTCGGCGGCGGCTGCGAGATCGCGCTGCACGGCGACCGCGTGCAGGCGGCCGCGGAAAGCTACATCGGCCTGGTCGAGGTCGGCGTCGGCCTGATTCCCGGCGGCGGCGGCACCAAGGAAATGCTGGCGCGCGCCGTCGCACGGCTTGCCGGCGCACCAACCCGATCTGCTGCCGTTCGTGCAGCGGGTCTTCGAAACCATCGGCTTCGCCAAGGTCTCGACCAGCGCCGCGGACGCCCGCCGCCTCGGCTTCCTCGGCGACGTGGATCGCGTCACGATGAACCGCGAGCGGCTGATGGCCGACGCCAAGGCGCTAGCGCTCGAGCGCGTGCGCGAGGGCTACCAGCGTCCGGCGCCGCGGACCGCGATTCCGGTCGGCGGCGAGACGGTGCTGGCCGCGCTCAAGCTCGGCGTCCACCTGGCGTGGCGCGCCGGGCGCATCAGCGATCACGACGCGGTCGTCGGCCGCGCGCTCGCCAACGTCCTCGCCGGCGGCGCGCTGCCGCATCAGACGACGGTCGGCGAGCAGTACCTGCTCGACCTCGAGCGCGAAGCGTTCCTGAAGCTGTGCGGCGAGCGCAAGACGCTGGAACGCATCCAGCACACGCTGAAGACCGGCAAGCCGCTGCGAAATTGATGAAATTCATCGAACGCGGAAATGGACCAGCCGCTCATCGTGATTCCTGGCGTGCAGGGCCGGTGGGAGTACGTCGAGCCGGCGATCGAGGCGCTGGCCGAGCGGTTCCGGGTGATCACGTTTTCGCTCGCCGGCGAGCGCGCCTCGGGACTCCCGTTCGACGAGAGGCGAGGGCTCGACAACTATGCGGATCAGATCGCCGCGGTGATGCGCGACCGCGGGCTCGAGCGGGCGGCGATCTGCGGCGATCTCGTTCGGCGGACTCGCCGCGCTGCGGTTCGCGGCGGCGGCTCCCGACGCGCACGTCCGCGCTGGTGCTGGTGTCGACGCCGGGGCCGCCATGGCACCTGCAAGCGGCGCCACGAGCTCTACCTGCGGCTGCCGTGGATCTTCGTGCCGCTGTTCCTCGCCGAAACGCCGCTCCGACTGCGGCAGGAGATCGAGGCGGCGCTGCCTCGATGGCGGAGCCGCACGGCGTTCGGGATGACCCAGGCGAAGGCGCTGTGGACGGCGCCGATTTCGCGTCGCCAGGATGGCCCAGCGCGGCGCGGCTGCTCCGGCATCTCGACGTCGAACACGACTGCGCGCGCGTCTCGGCGCCGACGCTGGTCGATCACCGGCGACGGCGCGCTCGATCACATCGTGCCGGTGAGCGGCACGCAGCGCTACGCGACAGCTGATCGGCGGCGCGCAGCAGATCGCGATCGCGCGGACCGGGCATCTCGGGTGCAATCACGCGGCCCCGACGAGTTCGCACGCGCTCGTGCACGAGTTCGTCTCGAGGAGACGACCATGCCGCCGCGTGAGATCACCGGACCGGCCGGCCGCCTCGAGGCGCTGCTCGAGGAACCCGCCGCGGCCGGGAGCGATCGGCCACGACGGCCGCGTCAGCCCGGGACATCCTGCCGGCCTGCGCGCGGCGGTGGTGTTCGCGCATCCGCTGACCTCGCAGGGCGGCACGATGCACACCAAGGTCGTGTACCAGGCGGCCAAGGCGCTCAGCCGCATCGGCTGCGCCGTGCTGCGCTTCAACTTCCGCGGCGCCGGCGCCAGCGACGGGCACGTTCGACAACGGCCCGGGCGAGCAGGACGACTTCCGCGCCGCGCTCGACTACATGGCGGCGCAGTATCCCGGCGCGCCGCTGTGGGCCGCCGGCATGTCGTTCGGCTCGTGGGTCGCGCTGATCGGTCGGCGCCGAGGATCCGCGCGTCATCGGCGCTGCATCGGCATCGCGCCGCCGATCACGCGCTACGACTTCAGCGCGGTCGAGCGCAGCACCAAGCCGAAGTTCTTCATTCAGGGCGAGTTCGACGAGCTGTGCTCCTGAAGGACATGCAGGCGTTCTACGCGCGCGCCGCCGAGCCGAAGGAGCTCGTCGTCATCGACGCCGCCGATCATCTGTTCGACGGCAAGGTCGCCGAGGTCGCCGACGCGATCGAGGATCTGCTGGGAGATTGGCAGGACTGAAGGCCTGCACTACAGATGCGACTGAGAGGGGTGCAAGACTGCGACGCTCAGGTTGCGAGACGTTATGCATGAAGCTGTGATCGTTTCCGCCGTGCGAACCGCGTCGGGCAAGGCGCCGAACGGCACGCTGCGCGGCACGCGGCCCGACGAGCTCGGCGCGGTCGGCGATCGCCGAGGCGCTGAGACGCGCGCCGGGCATCGACCCGGCGCGAGATCGACGATGTGATCCTGGGCTGCGCGATGCCGGAGGCCGAGCAGGGCATGAACGTCGCGCGGATCGCGAGCCTGCGCGCCGGGCATTCCGGTCACCGCGTCGGCGGTCACCGTCAACCGCTTCTGCTCGTCCGGCCTGCAGGCGATCGCCTACGCCGCCGAGCGCATCATGTGCGGCTCGGCGTCGGCGATCGTCGCCGGCGGCACCGAGTCGATGAGCCTGGTGCCGATGGGCGGCCACAAGATCGCGCCGAACCCGACGCTGATCGACCGCTATCCCGACGTCTATCTCTCGCACCGGCCTGGTCGCCGAGAACCACGCGCGCGAAGTCGGGCATCTCGCGCGCCGAGCAGGACGCCTTCGCGCTGCGCAGCCACCAGCGCGCGATCGCGGCGATCGACGCCGGACGGTTCGCCGACGAGATCGTGCCGGTGACGGCGACGCTGATCGACGACGTCCGGCTGAAGCCGGACACGACAGGCGCGTCGCGCTCGCACCGCGCACGCAGCAGATCCTGTTCGCGGTCGACGAAGGGCCGCGGCGCGACACGTCGCCGAGGCGCTCGCCAAGCTGCGGCCGGCCTTCCACGCCGCCGGCAGCGTGACCGCCGGCAACTCGTCGCAGACCAGCGACGGCGCCGCCGCGGTCGATCGTCACCTCCGCCGAGCGCGCGCGAGGCCGCGGGCCTGACGCCGCTGGGCCGCTTCGTCACCTTCGCCACCGCCGGCGTCGAGCCGGAGCGCTTCGGCATCGGCCCGGTGCCGGCGATCCGCAAGGCGCTGAAGCTGGCCGGCCTGACGCTCGATCAGATCGATCTCGTCGAGCTGAACGAGGCGTTCGCCGCGCAGGTGCTCGCCTGCCTGAAGGAGCTGCCGATCGATCCCGATCGGCTCAACGTCAACGGCGGCGCCATCGCGCTCGGCCATCCGCTCGGCTGCACCGGCGCCAAGCTGACGACGACGCTGCTCTACGAGATGAAGAGACGAAACGCCCGCTACGGCATGGTGACCATGTGCGTCGGCGGCGGCATGGGCGCGGCTGGTATTTTTGAAAGGGTCTGATGATGCCGACAACAACCGAGACCACGATCCTGCGCGGCGGCGAATGGCTGATTCAGCCGTCCGACGGCCGACGCCGTGTTCACGCCCGAGCGCCTCACCGAAGAGCACCGGCTGATCGGCCGCACCGCCCAGGACTTCGTCGACAACGAAGTGCTGCCGAAGCTCGATCAGCTCGAGACCAAGGACTGGGCGCTGGCGCGCGAGCTGGTCAAGCTGCGGCGCCGAGCCTCGGCCTGCTCGGCGTCGACGTGCCCGAGGCCTACGGCGGCCTCGGCCTCGACAAGGTGACCTCGCTGGTCGTCAGCGAAAAGCTGGCGCGCGTCGGCGTCGTTCGGCGCCACCTTCGGCGCCCACGCCAACCTGACCATCGTGCCGCTGATGCTGTTCGGCAGCGAAGCGCAGAAGCAGAAGTACCTGCCGAGGCTGCTGTCGGGCGAGATCATCGGCGCCTACGGCCTGAGCGAGACCGGATCCGGATCCGACGCGCTCGGCGCCCGCACCAAGGCGACGCGGCAGGCCGACGGCAGCTTCCTGCTCAACGGCGAGAAGATGTGGATCACCAACGGCGGCTTCGCCGACCTGTTCGTCATCTTCTGCAAGGTCGACGGCGATCAGTTCACCGCGCTGCTCGTCGAGCGCGGCTGGGGCGTGAAGAGCGGCAAGGAAGAGCACAAGATGGGCCTGCACGGCTCGTCGACCACCGCGCTGATCTTCCAGGACGTCAAGGTGCCGGCGGAGAACGTGCTGTCCGAGGTCGGCAAGGGCCACAAGGTCGCGTTCAACGTGCTGAACTTCGCGCGCTTCAAGCTCGGCGCGATGTGCGGCGGCGGCGCGATCGGCGCGATCGCCGAGAGCGCGAAGTACGCGGCCGACCCGCCGGCAGTTCGGCCAGCCGATCGCCACCTTCGGCGCGATCAAGCACAAGATCGGCGAGATGGTCGTCCGCACCTACGCGATCGAGAGCCTGCTCTACCGCACCGCCGGCCTGGTCGACGCGCGCATCGCCGCGACGCCGCACGACGCCGAGCGACGGCTCGGCGGCGCTCGCCGCGTTCGAGGAGTACGCCGTCGAGGCGTCGATCGCCAAGGTCGCCGGCAGCGAGGCGCTCAACTTCGTGCTCGACGAGAACATCCAGATCCACGGCGGCAACGGCTACGTCCACGACTACCCGGCCGAGCGCCACTTCCGCGACGCGCGCGTCAACCGCATCTTCGAAGGCACCAACGAGATCAACCGGCTGCTGATTCCGGGCATGCTGATCCGCCGCGCGGTCAAGGGCGACCTGCGCGCTGATTCCGGCGGCCAAGGCGCTGCAGGACGAGCTGCTCGGACCGCCGTCGATGCCGGCTCGGCCGGCGACGCGACGGCGTGCTCGCCGACGAGCGCGCGCGCGGTCGCCGTCGTTCAAGAAGACGGCGCTGATGGTGTTCGGCCTCGCGATGCAGACCTTCGGCACCAAGCTGACCGACGAGCAGGAAGTGCTGATGCACCTGGCCGACATCACCATCGACGTCTTCAGCGCCGAGAGCGCGGTGCTGCGGGCGCAGGCCGCCGCGCGCCGCCGAAGCGCGCCGCGCGCCTCGCTGCACGCCGACGCGGCGCGCGTCTTCGTCAACGACGCGGCGATGCGCATCGACGCGTCGGCGCGCCAGGCGCTGGCGGCGACGGTCGAGGGCGACACGCTGCGCACGATGCTCGCCGCGCTGCGGCGGCTGTTGAAGGTCGACGCCGATCAACACCGTCGCGGCGCGGCGGCGCCTCGCCGACGCGACGGTCGAGCGCGGCGGGTATCCGCTATCGTAGGCAGGATGGGCAGGACGGGCGGGATAGGCTGGATGGGCAGACGGCACGCTTGGCGCGAGCGGCTCGGCTTTCCTTCCTGCCCGTCCTGCCCATCCCGCCCTTCCTGCGCTCGTGGCGGTCGGCTCTGCTGCTGCGCGTCGTGCCGCAGCAAGCCGCCGCGACGAGCCGAAGGACTACGCCGGCAAGATCGCGGCGGAGCGGGCGGCCAAGGACGCCGCGTTCGCCGCGGCGGACGATCCGATCCCGACGGCGCAGGCACGCGCAGTTTCTGCCGCTGGCCTACTTCCCGATCGATCCGGACTACGACGCGCCGGGCGCGCTGAAGCCGATCGACGACAAGACGATCGTACGAGATGCCGACCTCGACCGGCGCCAACCGCAAGATGCGGCGCGTCGGCTCGCTCGAGTTCACGCTGAAGGGGCAGCCGATGAAGCTGCTCGCCTTCAACGAAGTCGGCACCGATCCCGGCTCGCTGTTCGTCGCCTTCAGCGATCTGACCAGCGGCACCGAGACCTACGCCGCCGGCCGCTTCATGGATCTCGCGCGCAACGCGACCGGCATCTACGAAGTCGACTTCAACCGCGCCTACATCCCGTACTGCTACTACAACCCGACCTACGAGTGCCCGCTATCCGCCGCCGGAGAACCGCCTGAAGATTCCGATTCGCGCCGGCGAGAAGATGAAGTCAGAAGTGAGAACTGAGAAGTAAGAAGTGCTGCGCGCGATCGTCTTCGACTTCGACGGCGTCATCGCCAACAGCGAGCCGCTGCATTTCCGCGGCTTTCGCGACGTGCTCGCCGAGGAAGGCGTCACGCTCACCGAGCCCGACTACTACGCGCGCTATCTCGGCTTCGACGATGTCGGCGCGTTCGAGGCGATCGGGCGGCGCCACGGCGGCGTCGTGGAGCGCCGCGCAGATCGCGGACCTGGTGGCGCGCAAGGCGGTGCGGCTCGAGGAGCTCGAGCGCGACGTCTCGGTGCTGTTCCCCGGCGCCGCCGACGCGATCCGCCGCGCCGCCGCCGCGATGCCGATTGCGATCGCGTCGGGCGCGCGCGGCGAGGAGATCCGCCGCGTGCTGGACCGCGAGCATCTGCATCGCGTGCTTCACGCGCGATCGTCGCGGCCGAAGACACGCCGGTCAGCAAGCCGGCGCCCGATCCCTATCTGCGCGCTCTGGCACTCCTGGCGCCGGCGCTGCGGCGGCCGCCTGCTCGGCGCGGAGTGCGTCGCGATCGAGGACTCGCACTGGGGGCTGGAGTCGGCGCGCGCCGCGGGACTGCGCACGGTTGCCGTCACCAACACCTATCGCGGCCGACGAGCTGACCGCCGATGCTCACGATCGCCTCGCTCGAGGCCCTGGATCTGGATCTCCTGTCCCGCCTCTGTTCCGAATAACGAATTCGAACCTCCGTTCAATCCAAGTCGTTGGATTCAGGCCGCTTCTTCACTGAATTTGACGCCCTTCCGCCTTTACACCCTCGACCGGCGGTAGGGATACTTGATCCATCCCGGACAGCGAGCAGTTTCACGCAGTGTGCGCCGCCGGGATTGTTCCAAGACGTGTTCATTGTTTTTTCAGGAGGTCGGATGAGATTCAAGGTAGTCGTCCTGGCACTGGTGGCGCTGTTTGCCACGAGCGCGCTGGCGAGCGCGCAGAGTCAGACGGGCGAGATCTTCGGCAAAGTCACGGACGCGTCGGGCGCGATCCTGCCGGGCGTCACGGTGACCGTCACGGGTCCGGTGCTGCTCCAGCCGCTGACGGCGGTCACGAGCGAAACGGGCACGTTCCAGTTTCCGCGTATTGAAATCGGCACCTACTCGGTGAAGTTCGAGCTGGCCGGCTTCAAGACGGTCGTCAACGAAGGCATCAAGGTCACGGTCGGCTTCAGCGCCGCGGTCAACGCGCAGCTGGGCATCTCGACCGTGCAGGAGACCATCACGGTCACCGGCGAGAGCCCGATCGTCGACACCAAGGCCACCGGCACCAAGCAGACGTTCACCAACGAGCTGCTGCAGAGCATCCCGTCGGCGCGCGACCCGTGGGTCATCCTCCAGCAGACCGCCGGCATCGCCATGGACCGCGAGAACGTCGGCGGCAACATGTCGGGCCAGCAGTCCAACTACGTGTCGCGCGGCGGCAACCCGACCAACAACAAGTGGTCGCTCGACGGCGTCGACATCACCGACATGGCGGCGACCGGCGCGTCGCCGAGCTACTACGACTTCGACGCGTTCGAAGAGATGACGATCACCACCGGCGGCGTCGACGTGACGCAGCAGACCGGCGGCGTCGGCATCAACCTGGTCACCAAGAGCGGCAGCGACAAGTTCCGCGGCATCGTCGCGCTTCTACGAGACCGACCAGAAGTTCGAGTCGCAACAACATCGACCGCGCGCTGCGCGCGCAGGGCGCGACGTCGGGCAACCCGATCCAGAACATCAAGGACTACGGCTTCGAGCTCGGCGGCCCGATCAAGAAGGGCAAGGCCTGGGTGTGGGGCAGCTTCGGCAAGCAGAACGTCGACGTCGGCGTGGTCGGCTTCTACCAGCCGACCCCGGACGTGCCAGGCGTTCAAGACCACGTCGGTCGCGCTCGCGGCGTCGATCGACGCCGTCAACGCCTGCCTGAACACCGACCAGACGATTCTGCAAGGCGACCAACCTCAAGGCGGAAGTCCAGCTGTTCAAGGGCAACAAGCTCGACGCTCTTCAACAACATGGCGACGAAGGAGCGCAACGCGCGCGGCGCCGACGACCTGCACCCGATCGAGACGACCACGCCGCAGGGCGCCGTTGACGCCTCGTACGGCAAGCACTGGTGGAACACCGGCCCGAACCCGACCTACAAGTTCGGCGACCAGTGGGTGGTCAGCGACCGCCTGCTCCTCGACGTGACCAGTACGCGCACGTCGGCAACAACTTCATCCTCGGCTTCCACTCGCCCGAGCTCGCCGACGTGCAGCCGACGCTGATCATCCCGACCACGCCTCAACGGCCGCTCGGCGCGCGTCGAGCGTGTTCATCCGTCCGGTCAACAGCGTCAACGTCAACTCGAACTACTTCATGCCCGCAATGATGGGCGCGCGACCACGCGTTCAAGTTCGGCGGCTACTGGCACGACGCCAACAGCACGTCGATCAACCACACCGGCGGCTTCGCCACCGTCCGCTTCCCGACCGACGCCGCGGCCACGACCGGTAACTCCACCTGCGGCACGCTCGCCGGCGGCTGCCAGGTCGACCTCACCCGCGACGGCTACAGCGCGTACGACCTGACCAACTTCTCGCTCTACGTGCAGGACACCGTGCACGCACGGCCGCGCTGACGCTGCAGCTCGGCCTCCGCTACGACTACAACCACGACACGGCGCTCGCGGCCAGCATCGTCGGCCAACCCGCTGTCGCCGACCTGGCTGCCGGCGATCAACTTCAACGGCGCCGACCCGGGCGTGAAGTTCAACAACTTCTCGCCGCGCCTCGGCCTCACCTACGACCTGACCGGCGACGGCAAGACCGCTGGCGCGCGCCAACTACGCGCGCTACTACGGACAGGTCGGCACCGGCGGCGTCGCCTCGACCATCAACCCGGTCGGCACGACGACGCTGCGCTACCCCTGGGTCGACCTGAACGGCGACAAGGTCGCGCAGGCCAACGAAGTGCAGGCGAGCGCGAACCCGCTCTCGGCCGAGCACCAACTGGTCGGCGGCCAACCCCGCCAACACCGTCTCGGCCAACTCGGTCGACCCGAACCTGAAGAACGACAAGACCGACGAGTTCATCCTCGGCGTCGATCGCGAAATCGGCGCCGGCTTCGCGGTCGGCGCCAACTACATCTGGCGCAAGTACGGCGACTTCCAGTTCAACGATCGTCCGGGCCTCGTCACCGCGGACTACGCCGCGGTGAGCTTCACGCCGGCGGCCTCGGCCTGCCCGGCGCCGACGGCAACCGCATCAGCGCCGGGACCTGCCCGACGGTGACCTACTACCAGCCGGGCTTCCAGCTGCCGACGATCATCAACGCTGACCAACGCCGCCGGCTTCAACCGCGCCTACAACGGCGTCGAGCTGACCGGCCGCAAGCGGCTGTCGCACCACTGGCTGATGAACACCAGCTTCGCCTACAACAGCACGATCGTGAACTTCGCGGACTTCACGGGAAGCATCCTCGCCACCTCGTCGACGTCGCGACGCTGATCGAGGATCCGACCAACCGCGCCGACCGCGACGGCTAGCAGTACGACTACCTGAGCACCGGCAGCGGCATCGGCAACGTCTTCGTCAACGCCAAGTGGCTGTTCAAGCTGAGCGGCATGTATCAGGCGCCGTTCGGCGTCAACGTCTCGGCGTTCTACAACGCGCGGCAGGGCTACCCGCTACGAGCGCTTCGTCCAGAGCCCGTCGCGCGCCAACGGCGCCGGCATCCCGCGGTCGCTGCTCGACCCGGTCGGCGACGAGCCGCCTGCCGAACTACCAGAACATCGACTTCCACGTCGAGCGTCCGGTCAAGGTTCGGTCACGGTCCGCTTCATGCCGGCGCTGGACATCTTCAACCTGGGCAACTACAACACCGATCCAGGCCATCCGCGGCACGCAGAACGCGACCAACGCCAACCAGATTCAGGCGATCCTGGCGCCGCGCGTCGTTCGCGTTCGGCATCAAGTTCACCTGGTAAGCGACATCGGCAGGCCTTCGGCTGACGAGCTTGAAGGGCGGGGCTTCTGGCCCCGCCCTTTTTTTGGGTTGGCGCTGATTCCTGTGCGTGACAGTGCATCGCACCCCGTGATCACCTGCGCTCGCGACATTTCGCGCAGGCGGCGCTGAGCCCCGATCCCGACCTGGCCGTCGCGGCGCTGATGATCGCGCGCGTCGAATATCCCGGCCTCGATCGCCGCGCGCTACCTCGCCGCAGCTCGACTTCATCGGCGACGAGGCGCGCCGGCGGCTGGCGGCGGCCGTGCCGCCCGCCGACACGCCGCACGACGTCGACGCCGATCGCTACGCCAAGGTGGTCGCGCTCAACGCCTACCTGTTCGACGAGCTGCGGTTCGCCGGCAACGAGGCCGACTACGGCGATCCGCGCAACAGCTTCCTGAACGAAGTCATCGACCGCCGCACCGGCATCCCGATCACGCTGTCGCTGGTCTACATGGAAGTGGCGCGGCGCGCCGGCCTGCCGGTCGAGGGGATCAACTTCCCGGGACACTTCCTGCTGCGCTGCCGCGCCGGCCGCGAGCTGACGCTACGCCGAGGACCTGATCATCGATCCGTTCCACGGCGGCGCGCTGCTGTCGCGCGAGCTGCTGGCGCAGCAGTCAGGCGGCGATCAGACCTCGCCGCGCGAGGACCCGGATTCGGTGCGGTTCACGTCGCGCCTGCTGCCGCGGGCGACCAAGCCGCAGATCCTGTCGCGGATGCTGACCAACCTGAAGCGGGTCTACGTGAAGATGCAGTCGTTCCCGCAGGCGCGGGACGTCGCCGACCTGCTGATCGCGGTCGACCCGTCGGCGATCAGCGAGCTGCGCGATCGCGGCCTGCTCGCCTATCACCTGAAGGACTTCTCCGGCGCGCTGCGCGACCTGCAGGCGTACTCTGAAGCTGATCCCGTCGGCCAGGCAGGGCGACGAGGAGCGGGAGGATCGCGAGCGGATCTGGGAGCACGTCAAGACGCTGCGGAAAGCGGGTCGCTTCTGCTGAACTGAGTAGCATTTCTGTCCCCTCCGGGCACTCCTTCAGCAGCGGGCACACCGAACAGTGCGGGTCGCGCTCCGTGCAGGTGGCGCCGCCGTGGTGCGACAGATAGAGGAAGGCGCGGCCGTAGGCGTCGGCTGACGTCGTCAGCTCGCGCATCATGCGCGTCCTGGACCGATCGCGCCTGCTTCTTGAAATCGCCGGCGGCTGCTCCGTAGCCGAGGCGCCGGCCGACGCGGCTGACGCGCGCGTCGACCGGCAGGATCGCCTGACCGGCGGCAAACAGCAGCATGCGGTGCGCGCCGGTTTCGCCGAGCTGCGGGAACGGTTTCAAGGCGCGGCGCGCGCCGGTCAGCGGTCCGCGGATGGTCTTGGGCAGGTCCGGCGATCGCCGGAACAGCTCGCAGCCGGTGCGCAGCGCCTGGATCCGGTTCTCGCTGTACGGGCCGGCGAGCTTGACGCTCTCCTCCAGCTTTTTCTGCGGCGCGCGCCACATCGAATCGGGCGTCAGCGCGGGAATCTTCTTCAGCGCCGCCAGCGCGGCGTCGCGCTTGCGCGGCGTCGAGTGGACCGACAGCACTTCCCAGACGAACAGCGTGAACGGATCGCGCGGCGGCGGCGGCAGCGCTCCGTAGAACTTCTGCAGCGCGTTGAGCAGCGTCTCCAGCCTCGACACGGCCAACCACTCTACCTCAGGTCGCGATTGCGGACGGTGTCTGCAAACAGACACGTCGCCGCGGTTGGATCGGGCCATTCAAAATTCCTGATCGGCGCCGCGACGTCACTCCGTAAGTAATTGATCAATTCCGCACACGGTCGCCGCGAACGCTGTCCGATCGCGTTTGCGCACTGGCACATCGCGTGCCTTGCGAACCAGGTCCACAAGGAGGACAACGACATGCGATTCATCACAACCGCGCTGGCGCTGGTCATCGCGGCGCTGCTCAGCGTCGCGCCGGCGTCGGCGCAGACCACGTCCGGCACGATCACCGGCCGCGTGGTCGACAACCAGAACCTCGCGGTGCCCGGCGTCACGGTCAGCGTCGAGGGCCCGAATCTCCAGGGCGCGATCACCGCGGTGACGTCGGAGAACGGCGACTACATCCTGCCGCAGCTGCCGCCGGGCACCTACACGGTGACGTTCACGCTGAGCGGCTTCGGGCCGCCAGCAGCGGACCATCGCGTGGCGCCGACGCAGACCGTGCCGCTGAACATCACGCTGGGCGTGGCCTCGCTCGACGAGACGGTGAACGTGGTCGGCAAGTCCGCCGACGTGCTGACCCAGACGGCGCAGGTCGCGACCAACTTCCAGCAGGACCTGATCGCGACGCTGCCGACCAACCGCGACATCACCTCCGTGCTGCTGATGGCGCCGGCGGTGCACCCGTCCGGGCCCGGCGGCAACTTTTCGATCGCCGGCGCGATGTCGTTCGAATCGCTCTACCTGGTGAACGGCGTCACGGTGAACGAGAACCTGCGCGGCCAGGCGTTCAACATCTACATCGAGGACGCCATCCAGGAAACGACGGTCGCGACCGACGGCGTGTCGGCGGAGTACGGCCGCTTCAGCGGCGGCCTGGTCAACGTCATCACCAAGTCGGGCAGCAACCAGTTCGCCGGCTCGTTCCGCGAGTCGCTGTTCAACGACAACTGGCGCGCGCTGGTGACGCGGCAACGGCAACTACGCCGCCCCGGCCGCCGGTTCGACGACCCAGACCTGCAACACGGTGACGTCGCTCAACGGCGCGCAGGGCGCCGATCCGAACTGCTTCGCGAACGACACCAAGGTCGACAAGATCGTGCCGACGCACGAGTACGTGTTCGGCGGGCCGGTCCGCAAGGATCGGCTGTGGTTCTTCACCGCCGGCCGGTTCCAGAACCAGCCGGTCGCCCGCAACACCATCCAGCCGGTCAACCTCGCCTATCATCGCCGAGGATCAGCGGAAGCGGTTCGAGGTCAAGCTGACCGGTTCGATCAACGTCGAACCACCGGCTCGAGGGCGCCTACTCGAAGGAGGCGCTGACACAGCTCAACAACACCTTCAGCACGGCCAGCTCGATGGACGCGGCCAGCCTCTACGACCGCGAAACGCCGCTCGACCTCTACACCGCTGAACTACAACGGCATCCTGTCGCCAGCAGCTGTTCGTCGAGGCGCGGCTGTCCTCGCGCCACTTCAGCTTCATCGGCAGCGGCTCGCCGTTCACCGATCTGATCAAGGGCACGCTGCTGCTCGACCGCGCGCGCGGCGGCCGCTACTGGTCGCCGACGTTCTGCGGCGTCTGCGATCCCGGAGAAGCGCGACAACGACAACGAGAACATCAAGGCGACCTACTTCAAGTCGACCAGCAGCTCCGGCTCGCACCAGATGGTGTTCGGCTACGACACCTTCAACGACAAGCGGTTCGCCAACAACCACCAGTCCGGCAGCGACTACCGGATCAACGGCACCACCTCGATCATCCGCGGCAGCGGCGCGGACGCGGTGATCTATCCGCAGTGGCTGCCGGGCTCGTCCACCGATCCTGCAGTACAACCCGATCGCGACCAGCACCCTGGGCACCGCGTTCCGGACGCACAGCCTGTTCTACAACGACCAGTGGCGCATCAACCCGCGCCTGACGCTGAACCTCGGCGTCCGCTACGACAAGAACCACGGCGCCGACAGCGCCGGCAACCTGGTGGCGAACGACAGCGCGTTCAGCCCGCGGATCGGCGTGGTCTGGGATCCGAAGGGCAACGGCGACTGGGCGGTCTCGGCCAGCGCCTCGAAGTACGTGGCCGGCATCAACAACGGCATCGCCGACTCCTCGTCGGCCGCCGGCAACCCGGCGACGCTGCAGTGGACCTACACCGGCGCCGCCGATCAACGCCGACGCGAACGCGGCCGACGCTGGTCGGCTCGGCCGCGGCGATTCAGCAGATGTTCGGCTGGTGCGCGCCGGATGCGCGCGGCTACTGCACGTGACGCGGCGCCGTCCGGGCACGTCGCTGCCTGGCGTCTCGGTCAAGATTCCCGAACGGGCTGGCCTCGCCGAACGTGCTCGCCTATGCGTTCGGCGTCAGCCGGCAGATCGGCAACCGCGCGGTGGTCCGGGCCGACTACTCGTTCCGCGACTACAAGGATTTCTACTCGCAGCGCGTCGACCTCTCGACCGGCACGGTCACCGACTCGTTCGGCAACGTCGCCGACCTCGCGGTGGTCGAGAACACCAACGACCTAAGCGCCGCTACTCGGGCGTGACGATGTCGGCGACCTACCGGTTCAGCGCGCGCACCAACATCGGCGGCAACTACACGCTGTCGCGGCTGTGGGGCAACTTCGACGGCGAGAACGTCGCCAGCGGCCCGCTGACCTCCAACGACTTCCAGTATCCCGAGTACCGGCAGGCGTCGTGGTACACGCCGGAGGGCGATCTGAGCGCGCGATCAGCGGCATCGCTCGACGATGTGGCTGAACTACGGCGTGCCGAAGGTCGAGCGGCCTGACGCTCAGCCTGCTCGAGGACCTGGCCAGCGGCCTGCCGTACGGCGCGGTCGGCACGGTCGACGCGCGGCCGTACGTCGCCGCGAGCTCGCCGGCGGTGGCCGCGGCCTACGCCACGCCGCAGGGCGGCGCGAGCGAGACCTACTACTTCACCGCGCGCGATGCGTTCCGCACCGAGGCGTCGCGCCGCACCGACTTCGCCGCCAACTACAGCCGCGCGATCGGCGCCGGCCCGCGCAAGTCGACGCGCGTTCGTCCAGGCCCAGGTGCTCAACCTGTTCAATCGAGCAGGATCTCTGCGGCTGCGGCGGGACCATCTTCCAGAACGGCGGCACCGGTCAGCTGAACACGATTCAGGGCGCCTCGGCGGGCGAAAGCGTGCTGACGCCGCCTGAATACGGCGACGCTGAAAGCCTTCAACCCGCTGACGACCACACCGGTGCTGGGCACGAACTGGAACTACAACGCCAACTTCGGCACGCCGAAGAACCGCTTTGCGTTCACGTCACCGAGGGCGTTCCGGCTGTCGTTCGGCGTTCGGTTCTAAGAAGGTAACCGCAAAGACGCGGAGCGGAGGTCACGGAGGTACGCGGAGAAACGTTTCTCAGCGGTCTCTGTGGTCTCCCCGGTTTCTTGCGCGATCGTCACGTCTTCGCGATTTCCTCGTAGAGAAACGCCGACGAGATGATGCCGCCGTGGAAGTTGGCGACGTCGAGCTTTTCGTTCGGCGCGTGCGCGTTCTCGTCGGGCAGTCCGACGCCGAACAGCACCGACGGCAGCCCCAGCTCCTCCTGGAACGTCGACACCACCGGAATCGAGCCGCCTTCGCGCGTGAACACCGGCTTGCGGCCGAAGCCGCGCTCGATCGCGCGCCCGGCCGCCTGCACGAACGGGTTGTCGTACGACGTCATCCACGGCTTGCCGCCGTGCATCCGGGTGACCTTCAGCTCCACCGTCTTCGGCGAGACGTCGCGCAGGTGCGCCTCGAACAGCTCGGCGATCTTGTCCGGCGTCTGATTCGGCACCAGGCGCATGCTGACCTTCGCCATCGCGACCGCCGGCAGCACCGTCTTGGCGCCTTCGCCGGTGAAGCCTGACAGCAGGCCGTTGACCTCGAACGTCGGCCGCGCCCAGGTCCGCTCGAGCGTCGTGTAGCCGGTCTCGCCGAACACCTTCGGGATGCCGAAATCCTTCTTGTACTGCTTCTCGTTGTACGGCAGCGTCGCCCACGCCTGCCGCTCCTCGTCCTGCAGCGGCACCACATCGTCGTAGAAGCCCGGGATCTTGATGTGGCCGCCGCGATCCTTCATCTGCGCGAGGATCTGCGACAGCACGAACGCGGGGTTGGCGACCGCGCCGCCGAATGATCCCGAGTGCAGATCGGTGCTGCTGCCGCGCAGGTCGATCTGGAAATAGACCAGGCCGCGCAGGCCGTAGCAGATCGACGGCACGCCGCGCGCGAACATCGGCGAGTCGGAGATGACCACGACGTCGGCGCCGAGCTCAGCTCTTGTGCTCGCGGATGAAGTTGTCGAGGTTGACGCTGCCGACTTCTTCCTCGCCCTTCGAGGATGATCTTCATGTTCACCGGCAGCTTGCCGTTCTGCTTCAAGTGCGCTTCGATCGCCTTGAAGTGCATGAACACCTGGCCCTTGTCGTCGGCGGATCCGCGCGCGTAGATCTCGCCGTCACGGATGGTCGCCTCGAATGGCGGCGACTGCCATAGCTCCAGCGGATCGACCGGCTGCACGTCGTAGTGGCCGTAGAACAGGATGGTTGGCGCGCCGGGCGCGTCGAGCCAGTCGCCGTAGACCACCGGGTTGCCCGGCGTGTCGACCAGCTTCACGTTCTGCATGCCGATGCGCCGCATCTCGTCGGCGCACCAGTCGGCGCAGCGCTTCACGTCGCCGGCGTGCTGCGGCAGCGCGCTGATGCTCGGAATGGCGAGGAAGGCCTTCAGCTCCTCGAGATAGCGCTCGCGATTGACGTTGATGAAATCGATGACGTTGTCCACGGGATGCTCCGTTAGGGGGCGGTGGCGTAGTGGGGATCCGGGCCGCCGGCGGTCACCGGCAGCTCCAGGTGAAATCGATAGCCGCCGTCGGCCGGGCGGTCCACCTGCGAGCGAACCGCCGTGCGCCAGCACGATCTGCCGGCAGGCGACCAGGTCGCCGGACCACGACGGCTCGTCGATCTCCTCGAGGGCGGCGGCGGTGCGATCGTCGAGCTCGATCACCAGCCGATCGTCGACATCGCGCCGCGTCGCGAGGGTGACGGCGGCCGGCTCCCGGCGCAGGCTCGATCGCGGCGCTGGTCGGGAGAGCAGCGTGACGATGACTTTTTCGAGCTGGCGACCGTCCACGTACATCAGCGGCAGGCGGTCGGCGAGCGCGAGATGCACACGGACGCCGGCCGCGTGGAGCTCGCTGCGCAAGGTGTCGCAGGCGCGGCTGGCGAGCTCGTTGATATCCTGCCACCGCAGCTTCAGCGCCGAGGTCTCGGTGCACGCCAGCAGGTTGCGGACGATGCCGGCGGCACGGGCGGCGTTTTCCTGGATCTCGCGGAGCTCCACCGTCGAGTCGGCCACCGCCCCGCCGGTGGCCAGCATCAGCTCGGTGTTGCCGATGACGCCCTGGAGCGGGCTCTTCAATTCCTGCGCGAGGCCTGACACGAGCTGGCCGACCTGCACGAGCTGCTCCTGGGCGCGGAGCTGAACGCCGTCGGCGGCAATCCGCTCGCGCAGCCGCGAGAAGGCGCGCCGCCACGTGATCTCGCGCGCGATCAGTAGCGCCGCGAGCGCTACCGTCACGATGATTGCTACAGTGTCCATCGGCCGTGTTCGTCGGTGGCGCGGCGTTCGGTCTTCAGCTTTTCGAGGTGCGCGCGCACGTTTTCCTGCGCCGCCGGCATGAGCGCGGGCGCGAGACCATCATAGATGGATTCGGCAATCGCCTGCACGGTGGCGTGGCCGGCGCGGAGCGCATCGAGCACCTGCCGCTCGCGCTGACGGCGGTGCTCGAGATAGCCGGTGAGCACCGTTCGCGGCTCGTCGATCGCCGGTCCGTGAGCGGGCAGCAACCGCCGCGGCTCGAGCGACAGCAGCCGCTCGAGCGACGCGAGGTACTGCCCCAGATCGCCGCCGCGGCTCCAGTGGATCATCACGCTGCTGCCGCGCACGACCAGATCGCCGGTGAAGATGGTCCCGCTCGGCTGGTGCCAGAAGGCGAGATGGTCGGGCGAGTGTCCGGGCGTGTGGAGCGCCTGCAGTGAGGTCTCGCCCGCGGGGACGACATCGCCGTCGCTGAGCCTTCGCCACGGCACGTCGTACTGCGCGTCTTCGTCAGGCCAGGGCAGCTTGCTGAAGGTCGCCGCGGGATGGGCGGACGCGATCGCCGGCGCGCCGGCGGCATGATCCTGATGGCCGTGGGTGACCAGCACCGAGTCGAGCCGGCCCGTTCCAATCGCGGCCGCGAGCTCGGAGAGATGCTGCGCGTTGCCGACGCCGGCGTCGATGAGGGTGGCGGAGCCGCCGCGCCCACCGAGCAGATACGTATTGTTGCCCGACCCCGTCATCGGACCTGGGTTGTGGGCGGCCAGCAGGATCGGGTCCACCTGGAGACTATAACGAACTCGCGCCGATGCTAAGGGTCAGAGGAGGGTCAGATCCGGGTCAGACCTGGATCTGACCCTCAGTGCGCAACTGTATCCACCATGCGAGCCGTCGCGCCGTGCAGTTCCTGCAATACGCGAGGCGGAACCTGGCAAAACCCCAGAAATTTCTGAGGGCCTGGATGAGATCGAATCTTGCTCCCAGGCGGAGCATGCCGAACCGGCTTCGATTCTTCGCGCCTGGCGTGAGCCTTCACGTGCGGCAACGCGGCAACAATCGCTGCGCGATTTTCGGTGACGACAGCGACTATGAAGTCTTTCTCGCGATGCTTCAGTCCGCCGTCCAACGGTACCGAGTCGCGGTGCACGGCTTCACGTTGATGACCACTCACACGCACCTGTTGTTGACTCCCACTTGCGAGCAGGGAACCTCTAAGACGATGCAGCAACTGGGCATCTGCTACGTGCTGTATTTCAACCAGAAGTACAACCGGGTCGGCACGCTCTGGACTGGTAGATTCAAGGCGAAGGCGATCAACGACGAACGCTACTGGCTCACGTGCCTGCGGTACATCGAACTAAACCCCGTGAGGGCTTCAATCGTCATGCGGCCCGATCAGTATCGATGGTCAAGCTATCGGGCTCACACATCGGCTTCCGATGTCGATTGGCTGTCCAACCATCCCGTCCTGGACGCGCTGGGGGCAGATATTGATCAACGCCGAGAGGCGTACCGTGCACTTTGTGCCGAGCCGCTTACCACCGAACAACTGGTTCGCCAGCGACGCAACGACTAGGGTCAGAGGAGGGTCAGACCTTGATCTGACCCTGATCTGACCCTACCGCCGGACTCGTTCGAGGAGCTCGCGCGTGGCCGCCGGGAGCGCGACCGGCTGGCCCGCGGCATAGTCGTAGCTGACCATCACAGTGGTCCCGTTCGCCACCAGCCGATTGCCCTCCGCCTGCGCGATCTCGTAGACCAGGGTGAAACTCGATCGACCGATCGCCGCGACGTTCAGGCGGATCTCGAGCTCATCGCCGAAGTGCGCCGGCGATCGATAGTCGCACTCGGCGCGCGCGATGATCACGCGCGTGTGCGGCGACGGCGTCCCGGTCAGCTCGCGCCAGAACGTCAGGCGGCACTGCTCGAGATACGTGAAGTAGACGGCGTGGTTGACATGCCCCATCGCGTCGCAGTCGCGGAACCGCACGGCGAGCCGATGACGGTAAGCGAAATCCGGCATGCGCGGTAGAATACCCGACCACCGTGGCCTTCCCCACCGCGACCCGCGAGACGTTCACCGCTGAAGAAACCCGCGCGCTGGCCCCGTACTTCACCAACGCCGATCGGCCCGTCGTCGTGCTCCGCAATCTGCCGGAGACGGTGAAGGGCGCGCTGTTCGCCCGCTACTCGCGATCCGCCAAGTCGGTCCGCCGTCTTTTTCTCGACGAGTTCCTGGGCGACATCGGCGGCGAGGCCCTCCCGGGAGCCGCCCAGGCCGACGCCACCGTCGGCAGCGCCCGCGCCGATCAGCTCTACGCACGCGTGCTCAACGAATACGGAGACGATTCGGTCGCGCAGCTGGGCGGCGCGCACATCGCCTGCGAAGGCGTCTCCAATGTCCTGACCAAGGTCCTCGAGTGGGGGCGCCTGATGGCCTATCTCGAGCAGTCGACGCGCTACGTGCCGTACACGGCCCGGCCGGACGGCCTCTGGAAATATCACGTGCCGGCTGAACTCGACGGCTCCCCGCTTCGCGATCGGTTCGTCCGGACGCTCGATCACGCGTTCGACACCTACGCGCGCTGGATCCCGGCCATGGAAGCGCATTTCCGCGCGAAGTATCCGCAGTCGCCCGATGACTCCGACGCGGTTTACAAGTCGGTGATCCGCGCCAAGGCGCTCGACACCCTGCGCGGGCTGCTGCCGGCGGCCACGACCTCCAACGTCGGCCTGTTCGGCACCGGCCAGGCCTTCGAAGCACTGTTGCTGCGCATGTTCGCGCACCCGCTCGAGGAGGTCCGCGGCTGCGCCACGCAGATGCTGACCGAGCTGCGCCACGTGATCCCGGCGTTCCTCGCACGCGTCGATCAACCGAATCGCGGCGGACGCTGGGTCGACTACTTCGCCGAAACTCGAAGCGCCTTCGAAGCGTCGGCCGCCCCCTTCGTCCAGGACGCCGTCCCTGAACCGCGCGACGAGGTCACGCTTACCGACTTCGATCCCGACGGCGAGATCAAGGTGATCGCGGCAGCGCTGTACAACGTCTCTGCGCTTCCCGACGATCAACTCCTCGCCATCGCGCGCGCCATGTCGCCAGCTGATCGCGAGGCGTTGCTGCGCGCCTACACCGGCAATCGCGCCAATCGCCGGCACAAGCCAGGCCGCGCCTTCGAGCGCACCAGCTACCGCTTCGACGTGCTCGCCGACTACGGCGCCTTTCGCGACCTGCAGCGACATCGCCTGCTGACCCTCGACTGGCAGCCGCTCAGCGCGCGCCACGGCTACACCGAGCCGGCGGCGATCGAGGAGGCCGGCGCGCTGGCCGACTGGCGGTCGGTGATGGAGCAGTCAGCGGCGCTGCACGACGAGATGATCGCGGCGGGCCTGCGGGACGCCGCGCCATACGCCGTGGTGATGGCCTACCGCGTGCGCTTCTACATGGACATGAACGCCCGCGAGGCCATGCACGTCATCGAGCTTCGCACCTCGCCGCAGGGGCATCCATCCTACCGCCGCGTCTGCCAGTTGATGCACCGCGCGATCGCGGAGCAGGCAGGCCACGGCGCAATCGCGGCCGCGATGCAGTTCGTGGATCACTCCAGCGTCGAGCTCGAACGGCTGCAGTCGGAGCGGGCGCTGGAAAAGAAACGCCAGCTCTCAGGTAGTGCAGGCCTCTAGGCCTGCCCCAACGCGCGGCGGATGGGATCGAGGACGCGGACCTGAAGGTCCGCACTACTGAAGCTGCCGACTGACTCCTGAGACTGCCGACTGCCGACTGAAGCAGTCGGCGGTCTCGGTCTGGAAGAGAAACGCCGGCTCTCAGGTAGTGCAGGCCTTTAGGCCTGCCCCAACGCGCGGCGGATGGGATTCGAGGACGCGGACCTGAAGGTCCGCACTACTGAAGCTGCCGACTGACCTGAGACTGCCGACTGACGACTGAAGCAGTCGGCGGTCTCAGTCTCAGTCGGACGGTGTCGCCGCCGTCAGTCGTCCGTTTTCCGCCAGTAGCGCGAATACTCATCCAGGAACGTCATCGACGCCAGCGACGTCATCCGATCGAAGAACAGCACGCCGTCGAGGTGGTCGGTCTCGTGCTGGATGACCCGCGCCGGAAAATCGTGCGCGTTGAGCTCGATCCGCGCGCCGGTGCGGTCGAAGGCGCGGACCTTGATTTCCCTCGCCCGCGGCACCCGGCCGCGGATGTCCGGGATGCTCAGACACCCCTCCCAGTCCTCCACCACGTCGGCGCCGACGATGGTGATTTCCGGGTTGATGACCGCAATCAGCTCGCTGTCCTCCCCGTCGTCGTCGCCGGACTCGAGCGCGGCGACGAAGATGCGCACGCCCTCGTGCACCTGCGGCGCGGCCAGGCCGACGCCATGGTATTCCGTCATCGTGTCGAACATGTCTTCGATCAGCTGCTGAATCGGCGCGCTCCGGATTTCGGCTTTTTCCAGCGGGCGCGCTTTCGCGCGAAGCACCGGGTGCCCCATGCGCGCGACTTTCAGGATGGACATAGCGACAAATTATACTGTGGCGCAGATGCTCCATCCGCATGACGACTCGCACGGCTATCAGTACTGCCCGCGCTGCGGCGGCCCGCTCGAGCGGCGCGTCCTGAAAGCCACCGAGCCCGAGCGGCCGGTGTGCACGCGATGCGGTTTCGTCTTCTATCTCGATCCCAAGATCGCGGTCGGCACGATCATCCGGTCGCAGAGCGGGCGCATCGTGCTCGTCCGCCGCGCCATCGAGCCCGGCTACGGCAAGTGGGTGTTTCCCGGAGGTTACGTCGATCGCGGCGAGCCGTTGACCTCAGCCGCCATCCGCGAGGCGCGCGAGGAGTGCGGGCTCGAGGTCCAGCTCGACGGCCTGGTCAACATCTACTCGTATCCCGGCCGCGCGCCAGTCATCGTGGTGTACGCCGCCACCGCGCTCGGCGGATCACTCTGCGTCGACGATGAATGCCTGGAGGCGATGGAGGTGGAGGACTCGGCCATCCCATGGGATGAGCTCGCATTTCGGAGCACCCATGAGGGGCTGCGAGACTACCTGGGCGGGTCGCGCCATCCTCTCCCACGCTAGACCTCTGGTCAGCGAATTGTCAGGTGTCTGACACCTCACAATTTGGCCGCCTTTTCCCTTCCGCCGCTGCTATATTTGCCGCCATGAAGCACATCTCCGCCCTCGGCTTCGTCGTCCTCCTCGCCTCGCTCTCATCCTCCGACCTGTCGGCCAAGGGGAAGCAGGCGCCGGCGCCGCAACCGGACATGTGCATCGTGCCTCCTGGAGCGCAGCCGCTGCTGCCGGCCAAGCTGCTGCCGGGCATGGGCATCACCAAGGACTTCCCGGTCACCACCAGCTCTGAAGAGGCCCGCAAGTTCTTCCTGCAGGGCGTCTCGCAGATTCACTCGTTCTGGTTCCAGGAATCGGAGCGCTCCTGCACGCAGGCGCTCGAGCTCGACAAGGACATGGCGATGGCTTACTGGTGCATCGCGCTGAGCGCGGCGAGTGACTACCGCCCCGCCTTCCAGCTGCTGCGCGATCCGGCCAACGGCGGGGGCGGTGGCCGCGCCGCGGCCGCCGAGGCGAGCGCCGACGCGACCGTCGCCCGCTCGACCACCGGCGCCGCGCTGGACCCCCAGATCCGCGCCCGCGAAGCGATCGCCAAGGCGATGGCGCTGCGCGACAAGGTGACGCCGCGCGAGCGTCTCTACATCGAGGCGCAGGCGGCCCGCCGCGCGCCGGGCAACAAGGACGCCGCCGACGCTGCCTATGTCGCCGGCCTGCGCAAGCTCGTCGCCGAATATCCCTCGGACCTGGAAGCGAAGTCGATGCTCGGCCTGGCCATCGACAACGGCTTCGAGGCGGCCAGCAAGGAACCGCGCGAGCACACCATGGAGGCGATCGCGCTGCTCGAGGAAGTGGTCGCCAAAGACGACGGCCAGTTCGGCGCGCATCACTATCTGATTCACGCCTACGAGGGCAGCAAGACGCCGGAGAAGGCGTGGCACGCGAATCAGCGCTACGCGGGCCTGGTCACCAACATCCCGCACGCGCTGCACATGCCCGGCCACATCTACGCCCAGAGCGACAAGATTCAGGAAGCGATCTCCGCCTTCTCCGCCGCGGCGGCGAACGAACAGAAATGGATCGCATCCGACTCGCTCTACCCGACCGGACACTACGGTCACAACGTGCACTTCCTGATTCACGCGCTGAACCTCGGCGGCCGCTACGACGACTCGATGAAGTGGGTGCAGGACCTGTTCACCTATAAGGACAACCCACGTGAGCGCAGCGGCAACAACCAGCGCACCGTCTGGCGGCAGGGCTACTTCGGCATGATCAAGAGCGTCGTCCGCTTCGAGAAGTGGAACGAGATCCTGGACGGCACCACCATCCCGGTGTACGACAAGCCGGAGCAGAACGCGTGGCGGCACTGGGCGATGGGCCTGGCCTACTCGGCCAACGGACAGCCGGACAAAGCCAAGGCGACGCTGGCCGAGATGCACAAGGATCTCGACGCGGTGACATCGGCGAAGGAACCGCTCGGCATCGCGTCGCAGGAGCTCGAAGCGACGATCGCGGCGCGCGGCGGGGATCAGAAGAAGGCCTACGAGCTGTACCGGAAGGCCGCCACCCGCGAAGCGAACATCATGTACACGGAGCCGCCCGCCTATCCGCGGCCGGTGGTCGAAGGATGGGCCAACGTGGCGCTGGCGCTGGGCGACTATGCCACCGCCGAGAAGGGCTATCGCGAAGCGCTGGAGCGTGAACCGGGCAGCGGCCGCGCCTTCTTCGGTCTGGCCGCGGCGCTCGAAGGCCTGGGAAAGGCCGCCGAGGCGCGCGCCGCACGCGACCGCGCCGCCAAGGCGTGGGCGAACGCCGATCCGAACCTGCCGCAGATGCAGAAGCTGCGGACCAGCACCGCGGCGGTTGCGCAGTAGCGCGAAGGCTTCAGCCGAGCGACTTCACCCGCGGGTGCCACGAGGCGCCCGCGGGTTTTTGCTGTGAGGGAGCACGTGAGCAACCCGAACCCATCCGGCGTCGAATGCGATCAGCTGCACCCCGGTCTGGCGGTCGCCGACATCCGCGCCGCCATCGACTTCTACGTCAGCCAACTCGGCTTCACGCTCGGCTTCACCTGGGGAGAACCGGCGACGTTTGCCGGCGTCAACCTCGGCAACGTGCAGATCTTCCTGTCGCAAGGCACGCCTGCGCCACGCGCGCACCCGGCGGCCGTGTCCTTTCTCGTCGGCGACGTCGACCGGCTCTACGAGCTGCATCGCGCCAACGGCGTTGCGATCGCGGAGCCGATCGACGATCGCCCCTACGGCATCCGCGACTACGCGGTACAAGATCTGGACGGGTACTACCTGTCGTTCGGACAGCATCTCTACAACACCGGCGAGCCGATCCGGATCGAGCGCGTCGACGTGCCGGTCCGGCTGGAGAAACGGCTCGCGGCGTTATTGCGGGATCTCGCCGAACACAAGCGCCTGAGCATCAACAGCACGCTCGAGGAGGTGCTGCTGCACACCAACGACGGCGTCGGGCCGCACACCAAGTCACAGCTGCGCTACATCGAGGAACTGAAAAAGAAGCACGGCATCGACTACGACAGCCACGGCAGTTATCGGTTCGTCGAGGAGTAAGCGGCGCCGGGCATGGCCGCGGCGATCGCCGCGCCGTGCAGGCACCCCTTTTTGGGAAGCGAGGCGTCAGTGCTACCGCATGTCCTCCATGTGTTCTCGATGAACCTTGGCTTCGCCAAACGGCTCGTGGCTGATCTGTCCCACGACCAGATGTGCGCGCAGCCTCACGGCGTGGTGAACCATCCGGCCTGGTCACTCGGCCACCTCGCGGTGGCGGCCGATCACGCGGCGACGCTCCTCGGCCTGAGCGCCGAGTTACCGCCCGGATGGGAGCAGACGTTCAAGACCGGCGGGACGCCGTCGCCGGACAAGAGCCTGTTTCCAGGTAAGGACGAGATTCTCCGCGTGCTCGAACTGGAGCACGTCCGGCTGGCGAAGGCGCTGTCGGACGCCGACCCGGCCTTTCTGGCGCGGCCCCATCCCAACGAAAAGCGGCGCGGCCATTTTCCGACGGTCGGCGACTTCGCGATCTTTCTGATGACCGCGCACGAAATGGATCACCTTGGACAGATCGCGGCGTGGCGGCGGGCGATGGGACTCGGGGCGCCCGCCAGCTAGTTCTACCGCGCCGCCGCCACCTTCTTCGTCATGTCGGTGAGAGCCGCCTGCAGCGCCTTTCCCAACGGCGAGTCGAGGAACGCTCGATAGTTGTCGTTTCCCCACGCGCCGAACGTGGTGTAGGCGCTGCCGCCCACCGCGTTGTTGGTTTCGGTGCCCGTGACGCGGGCGCTGAAGAAGCGCTTTCCGCTCGCCACGTCGTAGAGCTCGCCTTGCAACGTCACCGTCGCTTTGACCCGGCGAACGTTGACGTTGGCCGATTGACCCTTGATTGAGGGGATCCAGCCGCTCTTGCTGGATTCCTCTGTCTTGGCTTCGAGCACGGTACCCACGAAGACCTGGTCCACCTTCTGCTCGCGGCCGATGGCGACCGCCTTCTCGCCGTCCAGGTCGTCCACCCTGGTCGAGCCGTCCACCACCAGCATCCTGGGCATCAGCGTCGTCGCGTGCGTGATCTCGGACGCCATCGTGCGGCCGACGTCCGCGCCGACGCTGTGGTTTCCCGACGCCGTGGCATCCGCGAATGGAAAAATGCCGACCTTGATCGCCTTGTCCCCTCCGGCCGGCGACTGTGCGGCGGCCATGCTCGCGACGCCGAGCACGATGAACAGAAGCGTGGACGCTCTCATGGTTGTCTCCCGAAAAAGAGATCCCGGATAGCCGCTATTGCCGGACGAGCTCGACGCGGCGGTTCTTGCCCCGGCCTTCTATCGTGGCATTGGATTCCTTCGGCTGTGAAGCCCCGAATCCCGCCGTGACCAGCCGTGCCGCGTCGATATGGTACTGCTCGACCAGCGCCCGGCGCACGGATTCACTCCGGCGGCGGGATAGCTCCATGTTCGATGGGTCGGTGCCGATGTTGTCGGTGTGGCCGTTGATGGTCAGCGTCCAGCCGGCGTTCCTGGCGAGCACTCCCGCGATTTCGGCGAGCACCGGCGTCGATTCAGGCCGCAGACGATCGCTCGCAAAGTCGAAGTAGATGCCGTACACATCGACGTGCTTCTCGACCGCGAGATGCTGTTCCAGCTCGCCGTCGGTCGGATACGAAATCTTCGTGAACCGGATCTCAAAGCCGTCGCCGGGCACTTCATAGTCGAGCACCAGCGGGAACCGCGCTTCGTCGAGAATCTTCGCCACCGTTTGCTTGGGCGTGCCGCGATTGGACATGGCCACGATCGTCGGCAGCTCCATCAGCCGGTCATTGACGATGACCTTGTAGGGCTGGCGATCGAGAGGCCATGAGTGCAGCGTCCCATCCGTGTCCTCGTGCATCGGCTGCACTCGCGTACGCCACGCATCCTCGATCTCGATGTAGCGGTGGCGGGTGTTGCCGGTGGTCTTCAGTTCACCCAGTGACCGGCGTCGACAGGCTGAACATGGTCGCGGGCGACACGACCGGCGGCACCATGGCGGCGGTTCCAGTGCGGTAGAAAAACGAATCGCGCAGATCGGCTCGACAGAGCCGGCGCTTTCCCGTGAAGTTGTGACGATCGCGGCCAATCGGACAGCTCTCGGTGATGTCAACGTACGATGGCGTCTCTGCCACGACCTCGATCAGGCATTCGTGTTCGTAGTCCCCTGCCCGGCCGATCCACGCGTGGGTCAAGGTCAGTCCGGCCTTGAGCGGGACGAGCGCGGCTCTGGCATCGGACGTGTCTGCGGTCGCTTCCGGGCACTCCTCCCCGACCGACAGCCCATCCGGGAAATTCGGGAGCACGGCCGTGGCGGCGTCGGCGGGCGTCGTTTCAGCGCCGACCGGCAGCGGACGGTGCGGCGTCTGTGCGCACGGGTGCGGTCGCCGCGCCGAGCCGCTCGAACAGTTTCCTGCCGATGGCGAGCGCCTTCTCTTCCGAGCCGGGCCGCATCGGCAGCGTGATCGTGACGAGCGTCTGGCCGGTTCGAGCGCTCAGCACGCCTTCGCTGCTGTACGACGCCTCGTCGCCCAGATGCACGTCGTGCGCGACCTGTCGTCCAAGCGCGCTGCCGCCAAACGCGTTCACCAGCAGCCGCTCGAATGACGGCGCATCGCCGTGCTCCCATTCGATCGTGACTTCGGCCTGCGAGTAGCTGCCGGCGTCGCCAGGCGGGTAGACACACGATGTGGTCCCGGATTTGGCCTCGTCCGCGCTCGGTTTGCCGATCGAGGCGCCCAGGATCTCCGCCATCTCAACACGGGTGATATAGGAACACGCCGCACGTCGCGCCTGCGCAAGCGGCGGTGCCGTGCTCGAGCGCGCCGGGGCCTCGACCTGATTCGGGGCCGACTCCGAGCGGTCCGCCGCCGGCCTTGTCGCCTGCTCCTGCGTGCCAGGCGTCTTCGATCGTCCACAGCCGCCGACCAGGACGCACGAGGACACGACCGCCAGCATCGACGCGATTCCGACACGCTTCATTGCGGACCCTTCTCGCCGGCCTTGCAGCCCTTCAACGCCGAAGACGAGTTGATCGATGGTGAGCGGATCGACCGAGGACAATCCGCCCTCGCCTTCGATCCGATATTTGATGCCGAGCGTTTGCAGCACGCTATTGATGGCGTTGGTCACTGACTTCGGTATCTGGTATCCGAGACCGCCAGAGAGCCGGACGACGAGCGTCGCCTCTTTGCAGGGAATCATGCCGAGGTCGGATCCCTTGAAGACCCCCACGGCCGACGTGAACGAAAATACGGTCCGGCCGCAAAGCCACCTGCGCCTATTCCCGCGATGACCTTCATCTCGTGGCCCATGTTCAAGCCGGCCGCACCGATCGAAATCCCGTTGGAGGTTTGCAGCATGCTCTGCTTGGCGGTGAAGCCGATCGGCCCGAGCACATCCCTCTTCTTGCCGAAGTACCCGACTTTGAACGATCCATTGAACCCGTAGTCGCCGGTGGCGCTCAGCGTGCTGTTTCTGACTCCAAGACCTGTCTTGATCTCGAATCGTTGACGCACGTGACCGTGAGCGGCGCGCCACCCAAGGCGCCAACCGGGATACTGAAATCCGTGTTTCGGGCTGCGCAGATCCATTCACGTTGGCTTTGAGGCCGACATCGGTGCCGACCTGGAATGTCCACGTCATCCCGCGGCGCCGCCGAGCTCGAATCGATGCGCTTCACCCATTCCAGCGGGCGTGATGTGTGCAATCTGGCGATGAATCGTGAGCTTGGCGAGGTGGGACCGCGACCTCAGCAGCACCCTCAACCCGCCGTCGTCGATGGTGACTTTCATAGCCGATTTCCGAGTGCTCACAAACGGGCTGAGCTTGAAGTCGACGAGATTCAACACATGCAGCCCAGGCAACTGTCGTCGCACGCCATGTACAACGCTGCCATTGTCGACGCTGAAGTCCTCCTGCGCCGACGTGTCTGCGCCAGCAAACAGCCCGCCCCCCAGTCGGAGAGCGTGTGCGATCGCCTCTCCAGATCGATGCGGCATGTCTATCATGCTGACATGCGCTTCACGGATAACCTCGGTGAGATCCACCCCAGTCCACGACCGACCACGCAGATTGCTGTCCATCCCTGCGACATCGAGTCACAGGCCAACCGCGCGGCCGGTCGTGAAAGACCTTGCCCGGCACCAGTCCGCCGCGTGCGGCGCGCTGCCGTCGATCGTCCAGATGAAGCCGTTCGCGCTACTTCGCCGCGATGTCGCATCCGCGCCGCCGCCCACCACGATCACGTTTTCCAGCTCGTAGATCACCGACACATACGGAATCGGCGCGATGCCGTCCTTCTCCTCGGCACGCTCAACTCGCTCTTCTTCAGCTGCCGCGCTGGTGCCGAGCGCCTCGATCGCCGTCGGCCGCACCCAGCCACGATCGCCAGGGCTATGTGCCGCCACGGAAAGGCGCCAAGCCGGCATTCCACTTCACGGGTGCGTCACTTCTTCCACCCCCTGATCCAGGAGTGCGGCACGCCGGGCGTTGTGCTGATTCCTCCGCCGCCAGGCCCGGACGTCCGAACCCAGCCGACGTTGTCGGCGGTGATCCCAAGGTCGATCAGCACGTCACCCGCTGGACCGGAAATCTGCAAGCGGCCGGCGCCCGGCGCGCCCGCTTGCAGCGTTGCGGCCGGCAGGCCCGCGCTGTTGTAGATGATGGCGGAGCTGCTGTTGGTATCCGCCAGGATGGTCGATGCGCGTTCACCCGTTACGACACTCACGTAGTTCTTGGTCGGCGTGTTGGTCATGTAGACACCGGCCGTGTTGGTGTTGTCGTACAGCGCAATCCCGGCTCCACCACCCGAGTTCTGGCCGAGGTGAATGCGCGCGCCTTTGGCATCGCCGATCTCGACGAGCGCGCGATTGCTGCCTGGGTTCACATCCACTTTGAAGAGCGTTTTCCCCGCGCTGTCCTGCACCACAAATGGGGCTCGCACGGTGGTCGTCGACTGTTTTTCGTCCTGGACGCCCGGCTTGCACCCACGGGCGCCTTGGCCGGCGCCGGGGCCGGGGCAGAGGGCTGCACGATGACGCCCGCGCCTTTGTTCTTTTCAAGCTCGGTCACCCGATGCTCGAGCGTCGCGACCTGCTGCCGCAGCTGCGCGAGCTGTTGTTCGGCCGGTGACGCCGCGGCCTGCGACGGCTCCAGTGTCCGGTAGGGGGCGAGGCCAATCAACAGCGCTGCGAAGCCGAGCGCCGTCGGCAGATACGTAGCCGTCATCTATGTCCTCCCCGGGATCATGTTCAGGATTTCCGTACCAGCTCGACGCGCCGGTTGCGCGCGCGGCCTTCGAGCGTGTCGTTGGTCTCTTTCGGGCGCGTCGCGCCGAAACCGGCCCGCGCCAGTCGATCGGCGGCGATGCGATAGCGCGAGACGAGCGCTTCCCGGACGGCTTGGGCGCGGCGGGTCGACAGATCCTGATTCGACGCGGCTCCACCGATGCCTTCGTTGTAGCGGGGCCGCCATCCGTGGGCGTGAGCCATGTCCTTCCGCTTGACGTTTCGTCTTACCGTCACCCGGCGGTCTTCAACGTTCGCCGCGAGCGTGTAACCCACCAGGTCGGCAGACACGGCATCAATTTTCAGGATCGATTCGTAGTCGCCCTTGTCGGGCTCGTGAACGGCGCTGACCGTGATCAGACCGGCGATCAGCGGCACTTTCGGCGGCGCGGCCGAATCGGCCGCCGCAATCGACGCGAGACCGATCACCGCGAGCACTGCCGCGCCTGCCTGTCGCATGGTGGCCTCCCGGGACGTAGCGCTGGTCTACAATGCCCACACGCCCGCCCGATCGTTGCCGTTGTCTTTGTTGAGGAATGAAAAACCGCCGATATTACCTCCTGCTGCTGGTGTGCCTCGCCTTCGCGCTCCTCAGCGCCCCGGCCGGCGCGCAATCGCCCGCCACGCCGGTGCCACCCACCGAGTCCGGCTGCAAACTCTTGAGCGAATCGGCTGCCGCGTTGCCCGATTCCGCGCAGAGCTGAAACAGTTGGTCGATTGCGGCTAGGAGCTCTCGGATCAAAACGATCTACCCGGATCGCAGCCGCGTCTTCGAACGCGCCATCGAGATGGCGAAGCGCCGCTCGGACACGACGTCGCTGGCCTCGGCGCTCTACGGCTACGGCGGCGTGTTGATTCGCGATCGGCGAAGGCGGCGCGCCGAGCCCTTGCTGATCGAGAGCGCACGGCTCGACGAGGAGATCGGCGACAAGAACGGCATGGCGGAGGCCGCGAACGCGCTCGGCCGCCTGCGCACGCATGCAGGCGCGCTACGACGAGGCGCGCGCCTATCATCTGCGCGCGCTTCGAGCTCTGGAGCGAGATCGACGATCAGCGAGGCATCGCCGATCGCGCTCAACAACGTCGGCCACATCGTACGCGGGCACTCGGCGACTACGT
The DNA here is from genome assembly GCA_963794705.1 of uncultured Acidobacteriota bacterium. Classification (GTDB taxonomy): domain Bacteria; phylum Acidobacteriota; class Vicinamibacteria; order Vicinamibacterales; family CAVVIG01; genus CAVQFC01. The sequence goes on along the minus strand of CAWCFI010000010.1, from coordinate 726,217 downwards.
CACGGCGCTGGACTATTTCCAGCGCAGCCTCGACGGGCTCGAACGGCTCGGCGATCGACGCCGCAGCGCGACGGTGCTCGACAACCTGGGCGCTGATCGCGCAGGCGCCTCGGCGACTACGCCCGCGGTCTCGAGCTCGCGCAGCGGGCGCTGGCGATCCGCGAAGTCGTTCCAGGATCGCGCCGGCATCGCCAAGAGCCTCGATTCGCTCTCCGAGGTGTATCGAGGCGCAAGGCAACTACGGCGCGGCGCTGGAGGCGCTGGCCAAGAGCCTGCGATCTTGCGCCGGGCGCTCGGCCTGGTCCATGCCACGGCCGAAGCCCTCAACAACATCGCGGTGGTCTACGAAGCACAGGGCAGCTACGAACAGGCGGTGAAATACCTGCGGCAATCGCTGGCGCTCAACGACGCCAAGGTCGGCAGCCGACTCGCTCGTGGCGGAAATTCATACGCACCTCGGCGAGCTGTTCCTGCGTCAGGGGCAATTCACTCGCGCCACGGAGTCGCTGAAGCGCAGCCTGGCGATCAGCGAGGCCTCGGACTTCAAGCTGGAGGCGGCCGATGCCCGGTACGTGCTCGGACGGGTCTACATCAGGCTCGCGTCAGCTTCAGCGCGGCGCAGCGAGCCCTCGATCGAATGCCTGACGTTTCGCGACGCGACCGGAGATCGGCGCGGCCGCGCCGATGTGCTGATCGAGATGGCGGAGCTCGATCGCCGCCGGGGCCGACTGCGAGAGCGGCCTGGATCGGGCGACGGAAGCGGCACAGCTCGCCGGCGCTGATGGAATTGCCGGATGTCCAGCGGCGGGCGCTGACGCTGGTCGGACGGCTGCAGCTCGAGCCCGCTCGCGCCGGCGGAGGCGCGCGACGCGTTCGACGCCGGCGATCGCCCTGATCGAAGGGATGCGCTCGCGCAATCCGGGCCCCGACGGAGCCGCGCAGCCGCTTCTTCGCCGATCGGCTCGCGCCGTACCGCGAGCGGATCGCGCATCGCCCTCGCCGCGTCGAACGCCGCCGAAGCCTTGTCCTTCGCCGAGCGCTCGAAGGCGCGCGCGCTCCTCGACGTCATCCGTGGCGACGGCACCAGTGGTCACCACGGCGATGACCGCCGTCGAACGGACGCAGGAGGTCGAGCTCCGCACCTCGTTGAGCTCCGTCAACAGCGAGCTCGCCGGCGCGGTTCGAGACGGCGCTCGCCCGACGACACCACGCGTGTCGAGCCTGCGAAGCGAAACAGGAGTCGAAACGCCTCGACTACGAGGAGTTTCAAGCGCGGCTGTACGCCGCGCATCCCGAGCTCCGCGCCAGCCGCGCCGCGACACCGGTCATCGGCGGTGTCCGAGGCACAGCACCTGTTGGCCGTCCCCGCAGTCCGCGCGATCGTCGAATTCGTTGCCGGGCGCGATCGCACGATTGCGTTCGTCGTCACTCGTGCAGGCCTCAGCGCGTTCACGCTGACCGTGTACGACCGCCGACCTCGGCCGCCAAGTGAGGCGCTTTCGCGATCAACTGGCCAACCGCGACCTTCGCGCGGCGGAGTCGGCGCGGGCGCTCTACGATCTGGTGCATCGGCCCGATGCATGCCGCCCTGCAGGCCACGACCGACCTGATCATCGTCCCCGACGGTGTGCTCTGGGACCTCCCATTCCAGGCGCTGCAATCGAGCGATCGCCGCTATCTGATCGAACGACACGGCCGATCTCGTACGCGCCGTCGATCACCGTGCTGCGCGAGATGATGCGGCTGCGCCGCGGCACCCCGGCGCCAAGGACGCTTGTCGGCGTTCGGCAACCCGGGCGCGGGAGGCGACCAGGCCCTGCCCGAAACCGGCCGCGAAGTGCGCCGGCTCGCGCCAGATCTACGGCGCCTCGAGCCGCGTGCTACGTCGGCAGCCGAAGCCCGCGAGGATCGATGGAAGGCGGAAGCGCCCTCCTATCGCGTCGTCCACCTCGCCACGCACGGCGTGCTGGACAACGCGAGCCCCCTCTACTCGCATCTGTTGCTGGCGCATCCGGACGGCGCTCACCAAGAGGACGGCCTGCTCGAAGCCTGGGAAATCATGAACGTGCCGCTCGAGGGCCGAGCTCGTGATCCTGTCCGCGTGCGAGACGGCGCGCGGCCGGGTCGCGGCCGGCGAAGGGATGCTGGGCCTGATGTGGGCCGTGTTCGTCGCGGGATCGCCGGCGACGCTCGTCAGCCAGTGGCGGGTGGATTCGGCGAGCTCGACGGCGTTGATGGTCGCGTTCCATCGGGCCATGGAACGCCGACGGGGCCGGTGTCTCCAAAGCGCAGCGCGCTCCAGGCGGCGTCGATCGCGGTCCTGCGGACCCGCGGCTTCTCGCACCCGTTCTACTGGGCCGGGTTCATCCTCGCCGGGACGGACGGTAAGCCCGGGCATGGACCCGGTGCTCGAGGCGTTTCTGGCCTCAGCGGACGAGGCGAGCGCCGAAGAACGGCTTGGCGAGGTGCTGGCGCGTCATGCCGCCCCGTTCATCCGCCGAGTGGTCTCCAGCCGGCTGGGCAGCGCCAGCAGCGACATCGAGGACGTTTGCTCGCAGCTGATGTTGACGCTGATGGTGCGCCTGCGTCAGCTCAGGGCCGATGCGAACCTCGCCGGAATCGGTGCATTCGCGGGCTACGTCGCCAGCGCCACGCACCACGCCTGCGATCACTACGTTCGCGCGAAGCATCCGCTGCGATGGCGCCTGCGAAACCGGATCCGGTACGTGCTCGAACACGACGCACGCTTCGCCGTGTGGAAGGCGGTTGACGGCTGCTGGCTCTGCGGCCGAGCGGAATGGCGGGCTCAACCGGCGTCGCAGGTGCCACTCTCGAATGAGCCGCTCTCCGGCATTCACAAACAAGACGTGAAGGAGCTGCTGTCCCGTCTTTTCCGGCGGCGCGACTCCCCGCTCGAGTTGAGCGCCGTGGTGGAGGCGGCCGCGGCGGCCTGGGACGTACCGCTGGTTCAGCAAGACGACGATCACGATCTCGACGTCATGCCGGATCGCGAACCCCGCTCCGACGCCAGCTCGAACAGCGTGCCCAACTCGAGCGTGTCTGGGTGCAGATTCGCGAGCTTCCGCTCCGCCAGCGTCACGCGGTGCTGCTGACCCTGCGAGACGACGCGATCGTGCTGTTCGTCACGACCGGCGCCGCCTCGATGCGGGACATCGCGTTGTCGCTCGAGCTGCCCGCGGAACAGTTTGCCGCGCTGTGGAACGAGCTGCCGCTGCCAGACAACGCGGTGGCGGCGCGGCTCGGATGCACGCGCCAGCAGGTCATCAACTTGAGAATGGCGGCTCGGAAGCGGCTGGCGTATCGCCTTGCCGACGCGAGCTAATATCGGCGCCGCTTGCGCCCTCTAGGATTGTGAACGTGCCATCGACCCATGTCACAGACGCCGAAATCGACCAGTTCCACCGCAAGCAGTTGCCTGCCGCCGTCCTGCTGGCGTGGACCGATCATCTCGCCGGTTGCGACGACTGCCGGCGTCGGGTCGCGGCGCGGGACGGAGCGACGGCGGCGGCTTCGCTGCAGGAAGCTCTCGGCCTCGACGGAGACGGCCACGTCTCCGAGCTCGATCTTCAATCGTGGGTGGATGGCACGCTGGAGTCGAACAGACACGCCGCAATCGCGGCACATCTCGACCAATGCCCGTCCTGCGCCGAAGAGGCGCGCGACCTACAGGCGTTCGTCGCCGGCGCGATCCGATCTTCCGGTGGTCGCTGGAGGTGGACAGTCGGTGCTCTCGCGGCGGCAGCCGTCCTCGCGCTGGGCGTCACGCTTGGTTGGTGGTCCCGTCCTGGAAGCCCGCGACAGGTGGTGTCGCTCGTGGACGGAAGCGGTCTCGTGACCCTCGACAACCGCGGGTCCCTCTCGGGGGTCGGCGCGTTGGCAGCGTCGGACCGAGAGAGGTCCGCGAGGCAGTCGAGGCGGGGCATCTGTCTCCGCCCTCGACGCTGCCCGAGCTCAACGGCCGGCGGGGCGCATTGCTCGGCACCGCTGACGCCGCGGCATTTCACCCGATTGCGCCGGTGGCGACGATGGTGCTCGAGACCCGGCCGACACTGCGATGGTCGCCGCTTCCCGGCGCCACCATCTATGTCGTCACACTTCAAGATCAGGCGACCGGCCAGGCGATCAGCAGTGTCTCGTTGACACGCACCGAATGGGTGCCCGACCAGGCGCTGACGCGGGGGACGACATATGCGTGGCAGGTTGCGGCGTCCGGCTCGGGCGGAGCGGAAACGGTGGTGCCAAGACCGCCAGATCCTCCCGCGCGGTTCAGGGTCCTTGGTGCATCCGACGCCGAACACTTTCAGACGCTGCCGGCGTCACACCTGGTCCGCGGCGTTCTGTATGCGAACGCGGGCCTGCTTGACGATGCCGAACGTGAGCTCGCCGCCTTGTCCGCGCAAAACCCCAATTCCGAGGTCGCGGACCGCCTCCTGATGCAGATTCGAGGATTCCGGCCATGACCACTTCACTTCGCCTGTTCGTCGTTGTCGCGGCGGCGAGCGCGCTCGGTGTCGCGGCATTCGCCAATCGACCTGCGCCAGCCGACAACGTGTTGGAAGTCGTGATCGGCAACGGACCGCATGCCGGTACCTACAAGCTGCCGACGTCAGCCGTGATGTGCGCCCATTTCAAGGAAGGAAAAAACATCGCCGCGATCTACAAGGATTTCGACGCGAGCGATGTGAAAACGATCAGCGACGCCGCCATCAACGTCCTGAATCCTGATGAGGCCGCACCCAAATGGGGACGCGTGCTGGTGGCATTTGGCGGCAGCGACGGCAAACGTGGGGCGCGGTACGACCTCTCGGTCTCGGCGAACAGCGCGGGCGCCATCACCTTCTCCAGGAAGGGCAACGGCGCCGACCTGGCCTTCGAAGGCCGCACCAAGGACGGCATCTCACTTCATCTGTCGGCCAAATGCGTGGCCTTCGAAACTCTCTAGCGCGCGGTTCAGCGGCGATTGAGCCTCAGCACGCTGAAAATATTCGAGAAGTCATCGGTCCACAGCGGCGTCGTTGGAGGAATCGCGGGGTTGATCCAGCGCGCCTCGGCCGCCAGCGGTCCAAGGTCGGTTTCGCTGCGGGCCATCACCATCCACTCGGACGACAACGGGCCGTGCGTGACGGTCTGGCCGGCGCTGTGCTGTTGCAGACGGACGACCAATCCGTGGCTGATCGCGACTCGCGCCAGCACCGGCGCGAGCGCCAGGTGCCGGTTGGAGATGTGAAAGGCGAGCACACCTCCTGGCGCCAGCCGGCTCAGATACAACCCGATCGCCTCGGTCGTCATCAGGTGAATGGGAATCGCGTCGGAGCTGAACGCGTCCAGAATGATGAACCCGTACTCCTGCGGGCGGGCGCGAGCCAGCGACAGCCTCGCGTCCCCGAGCACGACCTGGCAGCCGTCGCCGCACGTTCGCAGAAACGTGAAGGAGCCGTCGGTGCGGGCAATCCGCTCGACCTCGGGATCGATCTCGTAGAAGGTCCACCGCTGGCCGGCGGTCCGATAGCTGGCAAGCGTTCCGACGCCGAGCCCGACCACTGCGACATCGCGCCCGGCCAGACGCGGCAGGCCGGCGAACGCCTGTCCGATCGGCCCGTCGCGATGGAAGTAGGTCAGCGCCTCGCCCTGATGCGACGGATCGGTCGCCTGCATCCCGTGCAGCGTGGTGCCGTGGAACAGCGAGTGATACTGGTTGCCCTGATCCGTGGTGACCCGATAGACCCCGAAGAACGTGCGGCTGACGTAGATGGCTTGCGCCTGCGCGTTCACCGCCAGCGAGCCGGCCACGAACATCGTCGCCACGCTCGCGGCAAAACGCAGCGGCGCGCGGGACTGGGTGAACGCGAGCATCGCCGGGACCGAGAGGCCTGCCACGAACAGTTGGGCGCTGTCGCGGCCGGGGTGCAGCCACACCATGAAGCCGGCGCTGAGCGCGCCGACGCCGATCGGAATCGACGAAATCGTTCATCGACCAGATGGAGCCCGACTCCGCCCGGCGGCCGTGACGCACGGCGAGCGCGAACAGCAGCACCAGCGGATACTCGATGACTCGACTGAACAGCAGCGGCGCCGCCAACGTGTTGAAGACGCCGCCGAGCATGCCGCCGAAGGCGATCCAGAAATAGAACTCCGTCAGGTGGACGGCGGCGGGGCGATCGGTGGCGAGGCGGCCGTGACACACGAGCGCGGCCATGCTGAACGCCGCCAGATGGAGTGGAATCGCCAGGCTCAACGACAGGCTGGAGCCGGCGACCATCAGCACGACCAGCGGCAGCACCAGCAGCGGCATGAACCGATCGGCGAACGACTGCCAGGCGGCTGAACGCGCGCTGAATGCAACCACGAACGTCAGCAGGTAGAGCCCGAGCGGCGCGATCCAGAAGAGCGGCACCGGCGCGATGTCCGTCGAGAAATACGTGGTGACGGCGAGCATCAGGCTCGACGGGATGAACGCGAGCGCCACCCACCAGAAGCGCCGTTCCCAGGTCGGCTTCGCGACGAACCCTTCGTCACCAGGTGCGGCGGGCGCGGCGACACCGTGCGCCTTCGATCGCCAGCCGGCCGCCACCGACAGACAGGCCGCGAGCACAAAGGCCCCGTAGCCGATCGCCCACCATCGGTTCTGTATCCGCAGCGGGAGCATCGGCTCGATCACGACCGGGTAGGTGACCAGCGCGAGCAGGCTGCCGAGGTTGCTGGCGGCATAGAGAAAATACGGATCCTTCGCCGATGGATGCGCGGTGTCGGCAAACCACCGCTGGAGAATCGGCGCGGTCGCCGCCAGCGCGAAGAACGGCAGCCCGATCGACCTGGCGAGCACCGGCAGCAGCCAGGCGATCGGGTTGCCGGCGGTCGGCGGCTGGCTGTCGGGACCGATCCCGAACGGCAGCGTCAGGAACGGCAGCAACAGCAGAATCAGGTAGGCGGCGCTCGATCGACGCGGCCCCAGCCAGGTCGTCACGCCGTGCGCGTAGGCGTAGCCGGCCAGCAGCAGGATCTGGAAGAACAGCACGCAGGTGTTCCAGACCATGGGGGTGCCGCCCAGAATCGGCAGCACGGTCTTGGCGACGATCGGCTCGAGCGCGAACATCAACAGCGAGCTGGCGAACAGCGTGGCCGCGAACAGCGGCACGATGCCGCGGATCGGCGTCGCTGAGGCAGCCGTTTCTGTCGATGGAATCACAAATTCGTCGCGCGATTGCGTGGATTCGCAGACAATTCGCGCCCGAGGTCGAGGGAGGCGCAAGACGCGCTCCAGAGCGAGGGGGGTTACCGGTCGAGAACGGCGCCGACCAGATCGCCGAGCTGCGTCGGCGTGAAGTCCTTGCCTTCGACGGTCGCGGCCAGATGTCCGTCGCGATCGATGATCGCGGTCTGCAGGGTGTGCGTGATCAGCCCTTCCTCGGCAAAGTACTCGATCCCGAACGCGTGGCAGACGCGCTCAACGCTGGCGGGATCACCGGTGAGGAAGTGCCAGCCCGGTCCGCCGGCGCGTTGTGACGCCGCATACTTCGTCAGGACCTCGGGCGTGTCGTAGCGCGGATCGAAGCTGATCGTGAGAAAGACGAGATCGCGATCCATCCGGGCCGCGAAGCGATCGCGCACCGCCTTGAAGTTCTCGACCATGCGCGGGCAGTAATCGGGAAGCGGACATCGCGAGTAGATGAAGGTGACCGCGACCACTTTTCCCTTCAGGGACGACAGTGCGACCGGCGCGTGGTACTGATCGGTCAGCTCGAAGTCGGGCATGGCCGCGCCGACCGGCACCAGCACCGGCACCGCCGGCGTGTTCTGCAGGCCGGCATCAACCGGCGCGGCGGAGACCACCTCGACACGATCGACCCACGAGCGGCCGCCCTTCACCGACAGCCGGAAGCGGACGCGATCGCCGGCGGTCAGCTTCGCGGTCCGCGCCGATCCTGCGAGATCGAACGGCATCGCCATCGCGTCCATGTAGCCGGGAAAGGCGTCGTGCGAGATCGTGACGGTCGCGCCCGGCTGATTGATCCGGAGCACGAGACCCGTGGTGGTGTGGTGCGATGCGCAGGCCGCACCCGACAGGGCCAGGGCCGCGACGAGCGCGCCGCCAATCTGCAATCTCAATCTGCAATCAGCAATCAGCAATCAGAAATCTGCAATCCCGCCGTCAGTCCGCCAGTCCCTCTGCTTTTTTCTCGGCCGCCGTGATCGTCCCGCCGGCGGCGAAATCTCGGCGCCGCGATCGAGCGCAATCGCCGGCACCTTGACGAACTTGGCGACCGTGGCGGCGGTGTCGTTGATCTTCAGCTTGGTCATCAGAAACGTGAACTGATCCTCGAGGCTCTGTCCGATCGCCCGGCGCGCCTCTTCCGGAAGGCTCCACATCTGCTGCTTGAACGGCCCGATCGCCTTCTTGCGCGCCTTGTAGATGAACTGCTCTTCGGTGTCCTTCGGCTTGCGCTCTTCGGTGGCGTTGGCGCGGACCCAGGTGTACATCTCCGCCTTCAGGTCGGCCGGGAACTGCGGGTGCTCGTAGACCATGTTCTGGAAATCGGTGGCGAGATGGATCTCGCAGGCGCCGGCCTTCGGGAACTCGTCGAAGGCCTCGGCCGGCAGGGTGGATGCGCCGTGCTGGACCGCGCCGCCCATGCCGTAGTCGGTGCGCGCCACCCGGACAGCTCCTCGAGCGTCTTGAGATCGATCTTCACGTCCATCCGCAGCGTGCCGTCGGCGTTGATGAAGCCGCCGTGCGCGGTGCCGGTCTGGACGCTGATCTTGCTGAGGCCGACCAGGCCGCTGCCGCGCTTCTTGAGCGCGGCGTCGAACCCCTTCATGTAGGCGTGCAGCTCGTGGACGTCGCAGTTCTTGCCGCCAACCTCGCCGATCTCGCCGCCCACCGAGACGGTCACGTCGCTTCGGCTCGTGCGAGCGGATGAACGCGGCGAACTCGGCCGCCAGGTTGACGTTCACTTCCTGCTGCTCGTCGAGCGTCGGCCGGTCGAGGTCGACCAGCGTCGAGGTGTCGATGTCGATGTTGTAGAACCCGGCGGCGATCTCTTCCTTGATCAGCTCGCGCAGCCCGTCGAGCTCCTTGTCGCGCTCCGGGCTGTTGTACTTCTTGGCGTTGGTCTGGACGTGGTCGCCCTGGATGAAGATCGGGCCGGTGAATCCTTCGCGCAGCGCGGCGCCGAGCACCACCGCGGCATATTCGTCGGGCCGCTGCTCGGTGTAGCCCATCTCGGAGCGGGCGATCTCGAAGATGAAGGCGCCGGCGTTCAGCTTCCTGGCGGCGCGGATGACCGCGCGGGCGGTGTCGTAGGACATGGCGCGGACGTTGATCGCCGGCACGGTGAAGCCGCTGGCCTCGCCGCGCCCCATCGCCATGTAGAGGTCGTGAATCGACGCCGGCCGGATGCCGGCGTTGGCCGCGAGCGTCCGGACGGTGAAGCGCGCAACGCCGCGCACCTCTGCATCCTTGCCGAAGACGGACGTCCAGACGAGGCGATCGATCTGCTCGGCCGAAGCCGGGCCGCCCGAGGTCGCGTCAGACAATTCTTTCACGGTTTGAAAGGTCGGTCATGCTGGGTCTCCCTGCGCCGGCGCGATGCGCGCGGCCGCTGATTCTAGCATCGGGAAGCGGAAGTCTTCCACGACGGTGGTCGCGCAGGCGGCTGCGACCATCTCACCGATCGGCAGCGCCGACTCCGCCTGCTCGACCGCGGCGAGGCGGGCGCGCGTGGCCGGGTGCTTAGGGGTGAACAACGTGCAGCAATCCTGATCGGGGATGATCGAGATGCCGTAGGTGCCGATCCGCTTCGCTTCGGCGGTGATCTCGTCCTTGTCCAGCCCGACCAGCGGCCTGAGGATCTCCAGCGTGGTCGCCTGTGCGATCGCGGTCATGTTCTCGAGCGTCTGCGACGCCACCTGGCCGACCACCTCACCGGTGACCAGCGCCTGCGCGCGCCCCTTGCGCGCCAGCCGCTCCGCGATCCGCAGCATCAGGCGCCGGTAGATCACCACCCGCAGCTCCGGCGGTACACCCACCACGACCTGCTGCTGCAGCTCACCGAACGGGACGAGCATTAGCCGGGATCGGAGCTGGTGCCTGGTCAGCAACGCCGCGATTTCCCGCACTTTCTCCTGCGACGCGCGCGAGAGTATCGGGTACGAATGAAAATGAATGAGCTGCACGGTGCAGCCCCGCCGCATCATGCGGTAGGCCGCGACCGGCGAGTCGATGCCGCCTGACAGCAGGCAGGCCACGCGCCCGCCGGTGCCGCTCGGCATGCCGCCTGCTCCAGGCTCCTTGCCGAGAAAATAGAACGACTCGTTGGGCAGCATCTCGATGTGAATCGTGAGCGCGGGCTGCGAGAGGTTGACCTTCCACTGTTTCGCTTCCCAGATCATCCCGCCGATCTCACGCTCGACCTGCGGAGAGGTGAACGGCAGCCGCTTGTCCGATCGCGTCGCCGACACCCGGAACGACGCCGGCGCCATGTCACCCATCTCGTCGAGGATCTTGGCGGCGAGCGCCGTGAAGTCCTGAGGGCCGTGGTTGGCGAAGGAGAAATTGGCGATGCCGAACACGCGGCCGAGCCGCTCCTTCACTTCCTCATGGGGCGAGTCAGGCCGCAGCTCGAGCTCGATCCGCCCCATCGAGGACCGCACCGACGCCACGTGCAGCCCCGCCAGCGCCGTCTTGAGGTTCCGCACCAGCAGGCGAATGAACCACGGCCGGTTCTTGCCCTTCAGCGCCAGCTCTTTGTAGTGAATGACGACCGATGTCATGACAATGCGATTGGGTAATCGGGGAATTGGGTAATCGGGGAATTGATTGGAAATTGGCTAACCCCAATCAATTACTCAATTACCAGATTACCCGATTACCCGATGCAACATTCAGCGGCGCGGTGTCCGCTTCTGACCGCGCTCTCTATGGTCGCGGGCAGACCTGTCGCGGTCCAGTCGCCGGCCAGCAGGAAGCCGTGCAGATCGGTTTCCGCGGTGGGACGCGCCGGCTGGCCGGGCGCGAGCGAGAACGTCGCGCGCGGCTCGCGGACCACGGTGGCTTGCACCAATCGCGCGGCGCGGACGCCGGGCAGCGCGTCGAGCAGCTCGCCGTGCGCCCGGTGGACCAGCTCGATGTTGGTTTCCGCCAGGATGTCCGCGGCGCCGCTCGAGACGAGAGACAGGTGCGACGGCGCCACCTCCGCCGCCGCGTGGTCGGCGCGGTGCTGGGCGAACACCAGCCGTTTGTCGAACACCCACTGCATCGCTCGCCCTGGCAGGCCGACGAACGGCAGCTCGAGCACCTGCCGATCGAACCAGAGATTGACGGTCACAATCGGCGACGATGCCATCCGCGCGGCGCGATCGAGGACGCCGTGCAGCGCCGGCGGCGCTTCGTCGAACAGCCCGCCCAGCGCGAACCACGGCACGCTCGAGATCACGCGATCGGCCGGCCACGCCTCGCCGCCGACCCGCACGCCGGCCACTGCGCGGCGATCGGTGGTCAGCGTGATCGTCGCCGCGGCGCCGGTACGAACCGCGCTGCCATGCGCTTCGAGGTAGGCGCGCGCCGGCTCGGCGTACATCAGGTTCAGCGGTTTGGTCGGCAGCGCGATCGCGGCCGCCCGCGGATCGTCGCCGAACATCTCGGCGAGCACACGCGCGAACGGCGGCGCGGCCGCCTGTTCCGGCGGCTGATTCAACGCCGCCAGTGCCAGCGGGTCCCACAGCAGCTCGCGGAGCCGGGGCGTCTGGCCGTTGCGGATCAGCCAGCTCGTCACGGTCTCGTCCGGCGACGCCGCCCTCATCGTCGCTCCGGGCTTCAGCTCGCGGCGGGCGTGCTTCAGCGGCGTGGCCATCCCCAGCAGCGACAGCCGATCGCGCCAGCTCAACGCCTCCCACTCGAGCACGCCGGCAGCCAGGTGCAGCGGGGCCGGAAGCGCCGGGCAGCTGAGCCGGGTCCGCCTGCCCGCGCGATCGATCATCGTGATCGCCAGCTGCGGATCGAGGCGCACGTTGTCCTGCGCGCCGATGTTACGGAGGAATTCGAACGTGTCGGTGTAGCAGCCCATCAGGACGTGCTGCCCGTTGTCGACCAGCTCGCCGGTGTCGCGATCCGGAAAGGCGGTCGCGCGTCCGCCGAGCCGGGACCGCGCCTCGAGCACGAGCACCCGCGCGCCCGCGCGGGTCAGCCTGACCGCGGCGCTCAACCCGGCGAAGCCGGCGCCGAGCACGACGACATCCGGACGCGTCAGTTCCACAACCACTGCCTCAGTGCGATGAGCGCCTGCCGCGGCTTGGGCACCCGCGCCCGGGCCGTGAAGACGTCGTATCCGCTACGTTCGATCCGCTTCAATGTCTCGAAATACACTGCCCGCATGATCTCGGCGGCGATCAGCCGCTTCCGATCCTCGGCCGGCCTGCCGTCAATCGCCTTCTGGTAGAAGCCGCGCGCGCGCCGGCATTCGAACTCGATGATCTTGCGGACCGGCGCCGTCACGACACCCGCCTTCAAGTCCTCGACCGTGCAGCCGCAGGCGGCGAGATCGTCGAGCGGCAGGTAGACGCGGCCGCGCTCGAGGTCGCCCTTCACGTCTCGCAGGATGTTGGTCAGCTGCAGGGCCACGCCGAGGTGCAGCGCGTAGTCGCGCGACCCCTCGTTGCGGCAGCCCCAGATGCGGATGCAGATCAGGCCCACCGCCGATGCCACGCGCCGGCAGTATTCGAACAGCTCCTCGAACGTCTGGTAGCGCATGGTGTCCAGATCCATCGCGACACCGTCGATCACATCGTCGAAGGCCTGCCGCGGCAGGTCGAACTCGATCACGAACGGCTGCAGGCGGCGGCCCTGACCGGTGGCCGCGGGCTGGCCGGCGAAGACACGAGCGAGTTCCTCGCGCCAGAAGGCCACCGCCGCCCGCCCGGTCGGCAGCCCCTCCGCCACCGACGGCTCCTCGTCCACCGCATCGTCGACCGCGCGGCAGAAGTCCCAGACCGCGATGATCGCGCGGCGCTGCTGCGGCGGCAGCACGAGGAACGAATAGTAGAAGCTGGTCTTGCGCGCCATCGCTATGCTTCTTGGCTGCGAGACGGCCAGCGCGCCGCGCGCCAGACCAAAAGGGGGAGGTCGCGGGTGCCGATCGTCGGCCGGAGCGAGCGCAGGGCGGCTCCGGTGCGCTCGACCTGCTCGAGGATCCGCATCCCGCCGAGCCAGGTGAGGCGCAGCTCGTAGCGCAGCCGGCCGCCAACGCCGTCGCAGACCGCGCGTCCCGCCGCGAACTGCGCGCGGGTCTGCTCGATGCATTGAGCCAGCGCGGCGACCCAGGCGTCGTTCAGCAGCGGACCGTTCAGATCCATCTCACGGGCACGGCAGCCGACCACGACGTCGCGCGGCACATAGAGCCGCCCGATCAGCCAGTCGTGGCCGAAGTCCTGCCAGAAATTGGTCAGCTGCAAGGCGGTGCAGAGCGCGTCCGACGATCGATCGAGCGCCTCGTCGCGGTAGCCGGCGATCCGCAGCACCAGTCGCCCGACTGGGTTCGCGGATCGGCGGCAGTAGTCGAAGACGCCCTCCCACGAGTCGTAGCGGGTCGTCATGGTATCCTGACCGAACGCGCTCACCAGATCATCGAACAGCGAGATCGGGAGATCGAGCGACCGGATCGAATGCGCGAGCGCGACAATAATCAAATCCTCATGGTCATGTGGCGCGGCGTTCGACCGTTCGACGGCGACCGCCGCGTGCAGCCGCCGTTGCCACGCGTCGAGCTTGGCGAGCCGCTCGTCGGCCGGCGCCGATCCTTCATCGGCGAGGTCGTCAGCAGTGCGCGCGTAGGCGTACACCGCCGCCACGTGCGGACGCATCGCCGCCGGCAGCAGCCTGGACGCCACCGGAAAATTTTCGTAGTGCGCCCGGGCCATCGCCTCGCATGCCGCATAGGCGCGGGCGAGCGGTTCCGGCCAGTGGGACACTGCCGCATTTTAGTCCGATATGCGTGATGTGTTCGCCGCGGTTGTGGCGGTCGTGCTGCTGGTGGTGGCGGCGAGCCTCGGGACCACGCTCACGGCGTTCCGCCGGCGGCGCCTTCGCGCCCGCGACTCGGAGCGCGCGCTCGGCCGCACGGTCCTCGCCGAAATCCCGGCCGACGACGACCTGCGGCTGTTCAGCGAGGACGCGGTGCGCTTCCATTACGGCGACGCGTCGGTGGACAAGGATCTGATCGTCGCGGTGCGGGTGCTGATCAACGGATCGCCGATCGCGGCCTACGTGTCGACCCGCCATCCGGTCGACACGACGCGGCAGGTGACGAGCTTCGAGGATCGGCCGGAAGGGATCGCGCGCGATCGCTGGGACGTGGCGATCGAGACGATCAACGGGATGATGCTGGTGGAGTGCGGCGCCATCAGGGAGCGGGTGTCGCAAGAGCTGGCGCGCACGGTGTTCGACGCCGTCAAGCGCGAGCTGGAGAAACGGGATCGACTCAAGACGTCCTGATTACCACTCCGTCTCCGGCACGCCGCCGCGATGGTTGGCGACCCGGGCCAGCACGAAGAGCAGATCGGACAGCCGGTTCACGTAGCGCAGCAGGATCGGATCGACCGGTGGTGCGAGCGCGACCATCCGGCGCTCGGCGCGGCGGCACACCGTGCGCGCGACGTGCAGCGCGGCGCCGGCGGCGGTGCCGCCGGCGAGAATGAAGCGGCGAAGGGGCGGCAGCTCGGTCTCGAGTCGATCGATCAGCTGCTCCAGCCGGAGGATGTGGTCGTCGTCGATCACGGCCTTGGTGACGCGCGGGGCGAGTTTGTCGGCGGGATCCGCGAGCTGGGCGCCGAGGGCGAACAGGTCGCGCTGGAGCGCGATCAGCTCCGGATCGAGGGCCGGATCGATCGATGACGCGCGGGCCAGTCCGAGCCAGGCGTTGAGCTCGTCGATCTCGCCGTAGGCGTCGACGCGCGGGTCGTCCTTGCGCGCGCGATCGCCGCTGAACAGCGACGTCTCGCCGGTGTCGCCGGTGCGCGTGTAGATTTTCACGTCCGAATTATACGAAATGCTCGAGAAGAAGAAGACCGCACGCCCGCGCCCGCTGCCGATTCCCCTGCCGGCCGATCGCCGCCGTTTCCGGCAGCGACTCTTGACCTGGTACGGCCGCCACGGCCGCGATCTACCGTGGCGCAAGACCGACGATCCGTACCACATCCTGGTGTCCGAGATCATGCTGCAGCAGACCCAGGTGGATCGGGTGCTGCCGAAATACGCCGAATGGCTCGACAAGTACCCGTCGATGGAGGTGCTCGCGGCGGCGCCCGAGAAAGATGTCACCACCACGTGGTATCCGCTCGGCTACAACATCCGACCCAAGCGTCTGCAGTCGATCGCGCGCGAGTCGGTGGCGAAATACGGCGGCCGGCTGCCGCAGGACGAGGCGACGCTGCTGTCGTTCAAGGGCATCGGCGCCTACACCGCCGGCGCCATTCGCAGCTTCGCGTTTCGCGAGCGCGCCGCCATCCTCGACACCAACGTCGCCCGGGTGCTGTTCCGCGTGTTCGTCGCGAAAGGCGATCCGAAAAGCCACGCCATGAAGCAGCACCTCTGGAAACTGTCGGAAACGGTGATGCCGTACCGGCAGGTGTTCGACTTCAACCAGGCGTTGATGGACCTCGGCGCGATGATCTGCGTGGCGCGCAATCCGAAGTGTCTCGTCTGCCCGATGGCGAAGGGCTGTCGCACCTACCCGTTCACGCCCGACGCCAAATGACGATCGTCGTGACCGCGGCGGTAATCGAAATTGATGGACGCTTCCTGGTGACGCGCCGGCAGGCGGGCGCCCACCTGGAGGGCTTGTGGGAATTTCCCGGCGGCAAGTGCGACAAAGACGAAACGCTGAAGGACTGCCTGGCGCGCGAACTGCTCGAAGAGCTGGATGTCGCCGTCGCGGGTCGGCGCGGAAATCTTCAGCACGACGCACGCCTACCCCGAGCGCTCGGTCGAACTCCATTTCTTCAGGTGCGAGATGCTCGGCGAGCCGCGGCCGGCGCTCGGTCAGGAGATGCGGTGGGTGCCTCGGGACGAGCTCGCGGCGCTCGAGTTCCCGCCCGCCGACGCGGAATTGATCGAGATCCTCAGGCAGGCCTGAAGGCCTGCACTACATCAGGCCTGAAGGTCTGCACTACATCAGGCCTGAAGGACTGCACTACATGTTGCTGGAGGGTCGTAGTGCAGGCCTTCAGGCCTGCTGCTCGACGAACGGCAGCGCCGTGATGGTCGCCATCTGGTCGCCGACCGTCACTTGCGTGCCCGGCTCGAGAAAATCGCGGTGCACGTACGCCAGCGCGATCGGCCGCTGGCGCGCCGGTGACGCCGCACTGCTCGTCACCCGGCCGATCTCGCGGTCGCCGCTGCGGACCGCCTCTCCACTCGCCGGGATCTTATCCCCCTCCAGCGTCAGCCCCACCAGCTTGCGCGCGACGCGACCGTGGCCGCGGTGCAGCACCCTGATGATGACCTCCTGCCCGACGTAACACCCTTTGGAGAAGCTGATCGCGCGCGACTCGATGCCCGCCTCGAGCGGAATCGTCTCCTCGTCCATGTCGCGGCCAAACAGCGGCACCCCGGCCTCGATGCGGACTGCTTCAGCCGTCGCCTGATCGAGCTCGATCGCGCCCGCGGCGGCCAACGCCACTTTCAGCGCGTCGCTCTGCGCGCGTTCGACGTAGAAATCGAAACCGCGTTCGCCCGTGTCCACGATGCTCGTCACGATCGCCGCGCCACCGGCCCACTCGCCGCGGACATTGCCGTGGTCGGGCAGGTCGCGCAACCCCTGCTCGGATACGTCTCTGATAATCGCCGCCACCACCGCGGCCGCCGCCGGACCGACGATCGCGACCTGCGCGAAGGTGTCGGTGACGTCACCGAGCTGGACGTCCTCCGAGAAGATGAACTGATCGAGCCTGGCCATGACGACGTCCTTCACACCGCCGCTCATCGCCAGCAGCAGCACGTCGCCGAGCTCGTAGACGTCGAGGTCCGCGATCATCCGTCCCTGCGCCGTCAGATACGCGGCATAGCAGCCCTGCCCCGCCTTCAGCGCGACGATGTCGTTCGTCAGCAGACCTTGCAGATAGGACGCGCGCTCGCTGCCGGACACCACGATGCGGCCGCGATGCGAGCGATCGACGAACGCCGCGCCATGGCGGGCGGCGTCGTAGGCCGCGGAAGCGGACGGAATCAAGGTGTTATGCTGGGGCATGGCCTCGCTTCATTCTATCCGGGCGGCGCTCGCGGCGGCGGTGCTCGCACTGCCGCTCAGCGCGGCCGCGCAGGATCCTGCAGCCGTGCCCCAGCTGCAGGAAGCGGGCGCCACCAACTTCGCGATCTTTCTACGCGGCGCGCCGATCGGCACCGAGCAGATCGCGGTCAACCGCGT
Organism: uncultured Acidobacteriota bacterium; assembly: GCA_963794705.1. Lineage (GTDB taxonomy): Bacteria > Acidobacteriota > Vicinamibacteria > Vicinamibacterales > CAVVIG01 > CAVQFC01. The sequence goes on along the minus strand of CAWCFI010000010.1, from coordinate 708,782 downwards.
CTCCAGCGGCTGGACCATCGTCAGCAGCGGACGCATGAGCGCGCCGCTCGACGCCGTCGCGCGCCGGCTGCAGGTCCGTTACACCGCCGACTGGAACCCGATCGACTTCACCCTCGACGGTACGACGCGAGGGCAGGCCCAGACGATTCACACGGTCATCGACGGCACGACCGCGAAAAGCGAAGGCAGCGTCGCCGGTCAGCCGATCCAGAAGGCCGACGTCATCGACGCCCGCGCGCTGCTGTTGCTGCCCACCAACTTCTTCGGCCCGTACGAGGCGCTCGCCGCGCGGTTGAAGACGGCCGCGCCGGGCAGCACGATTCCCGCCTACCTCGTGCCCCAGCTGTCGATCGCGATCACCGTCGGCGAGTCGTCGGCGGAACAGATCCAGACGACCGGCCGCCTGGTCAACGCGCGGCGAACCCGCCTCGCGCTGGTCCTGCCCGGCGGACGCCTCGACGCCGAGCTCTGGACCGACGACGCGGGCCGGATGATCCGGTTCAGCGTGCCGCAGCAGGCGCTCGAAGTCGTGCGGGAAGACATCGCTGCCGTCTCGTCGCGTAGCGTGGTCATCTCGCGGCCGAACGACGCGCAAATCAACATCCCCAGCAACGGCTTCTCCCTCGCCGGGACGTTGTCACGGCCGCTGCAGACCAGCGCGGCGCGGCTGCCGGCGGTCGTGCTGGTCGGCGGCAGCGGCCCGACCGATCGCGACAGTCTCATCGCCGGTATTCCGATCTTCGGCCAGATCGCCGATGCGCTCGCCACTGCTGGATACATCGTCGTGCGCTACGACAAGCGTGGGGTCGGGCAGAGCGGCGGACGCGCCGAAGCCGCCAGCCTGGCGGACTACGCCGACGATGCACGCGCCGCGGTGAAGCTGCTGTCCGATCGCAAGGACGTCGATCCGAAACGGATCGCCGTGCTCGGCCACAGCGAAGGAGGCCTGGTCGCGCTGATGGCGGCCGCCAAGGACAAGAAGATCGCGGCGGTCGCGCTGATCAGCACGCCGGGCATGCCCGGCGCGGAGCTCGTGCTCACGCAGCAGAAACGGCTGCTCGAACGCACCACGATGACGCCCGAAGAAAAACAGGCGAAGGTCGACGAGCAGAAAAAAATTCACGAGGCGGTGATCTCCGGCAAGGGCCTGGAGCTGCTGCCGCCGAATGTCCGGCGCTCGGTCGACAACCCGGAGTTTCAGGGCGTCCTGATGAGCGACCCCACCAAGCTGATGGCGCAGGTGCGCCAGCCGCTGCTGATCGTACAAGGCGGCCTCGACACCCAGGTCGAGCCGCAGAACGCCGACCTGCTGGAAGGGCTCGCGCGCAAGCGCAAGAACGCGCCGGCGGTGGAGACCGTGAAGGTTCCCGCCGTCAACCATCTGCTCGTTCCGGCGACCACTGGCGAGGTGAGCGAGTACGCCAACCTCCAGGACAAGAACGTCAGCAAGGCGGTCACCGAGGCGCTCGTCACGTGGCTGAACAAGACCCTCTCGGCCGCGCGCTAGAGCTCGCCCGCGGCTACGCCGCGTCACGCCAAAGCCGGCCGGTGCGCGCCCGTGCGACGCTGAACGAGCTGCGCGCGGCTCTCGGGGGCCCGCTGCCCGCGACACCGATCGATCCAACCGACGTCATCGACGCGCTGGCGAGAGGGGCAGAGCCGGGTCTGGTCACGACCACCGGCCCCCGATACTTCGGCTTCGTGACCGGCGGCGCGTTGCCGGCCACGGTCGCGGCGGAATGGCTCGCCGCCGTGTGGGATCAGCCGGCCAGCCTGTACGTGCTCTCCCCCGCAGCGGCAGTGGTCGAGGAGGTCGCTGGCGCGTGGCTCATCGATCTGCTCGGGCTCCGCGCGGGCTGCAGCGTCGGCTTCGTGACCGGCTGCCACATGGCCAACTTCACCGCGCTGGCGGCGGCCAGACACGAGCTGCTCCGCCGCGCCGGCTGGGATGTCGAAGCGGACGGCCTGCAGGGCGCGCCGCGGCTCCGCGTGATCGTCGGCGAGGAAGTCCACGTGTCGGTGATCGGCGCGCTCCGGATGCTCGGCATCGGCTCCCGGCAGATCGTCAGGGTCGAGGCCGACGAGCAGGGGCGGATGAAGCCGGACGCGCTGGCCGCCGCGCTGGCCGGCGATGAGCGCTCTCAGTCGTCAGCCGGCAGCGACGCGGCCCGAATCCCGACGATCATCTGCGCGCAGGCCGGCAACGTGAACAGCGGCGCGTTCGATCCGCTCGACGCGATCGCGGATCTCGCCGGCGGCCACGGCGCCTGGCTGCACGTGGACGGCGCCTTTGGGTTGTGGGCGGCCGCCAGCAGCGCGCTGCGCCACCACGTGCGCGGCATCGATCGCGCCGACTCGTGCGCCACCGACGCGCACAAGTGGCTGAACGTGCCGTACGACTCAGGGCTGGTGTTCGTCGCCCATCCCGCAGCACATCGCGCCGCGATGAGCCTCAGCGCCGCGTACCTGGTGCGCTCTCCCGATGAACCGCGCGAGCCGATGGACTGGGTCCCCGAGTCGTCGAGGCGGGCGCGCGGATTCGCGGTCTACGCCGCGCTGCGGTCGCTGGGCCGAAGCGGCGTGGCCGATCTGGTGGATCGCTGCTGCGGCCTGGCGCGCCGATTTGCCGATCGGCTGCGGCAGGAGCCGACCCTCCGCGTCCTCAACGACGTCGTGCTGAACCAGGTGCTGGTGCGCGTGGTGCCGCCCGCCGGCGACGCTGACGCGGCCACCCGCGAGGCGCTGCGGCTGGTGCAGGAGGAAGGCGTCTGTTGGCTGGGCGGATCGCGATGGCACGGCGTGGATGCGATGCGGATTTCGGTGTCCAACTGGTCCACGACCGAGGACGACATCGATCGCTCGGCCGCGTCGATCGTGAAGGCCGCGCGCGCGTCCTAGATCACTCGTACCGCAGCGCCTCGATCGGATCGAGGCGCGAGGCCTTGATCGCCGGCAGCAGGCCGCTGACCAGACCGACCAGCATCAGGATCGTCGAGGTGATCACGACGAGCTGCACCGACAGGACCAGGTGGATGTCGGTCACCCGGCTGGCATCGTCCAGCAGCTCGGCGAGAAACGGTCGCGGGCTGAGCAGCCAGACCAAACCCCACGACAGCGCGATGCCGACCACGCCGCCGGCAAACGTGGTCGCCAGCCCTTCGAGCAGAAACTGGATGAGGATTTCACGCGGGCCTCGCGCCCAGCGCCTTGCGCACGCCGATTTCGCGCGTCCGCTCCTGGACGTTGACGAACATGATGTTCATGATGCCGACGCCGCCGATCGCCAGCGTCAGCACGCCGATGAACGTCAGCACCAGCTTGCAGCCCGCCGACGATGCCGCCGACGATCTTCGCTGATTCTCTTCGGATCCGCGCATGTTGACCGCGCGCAGGTCGGTCGCGTTGTAGCGGTAGCGCTTGGCCAGGAACTCGCGCACCTGGACCAGTGCCTTCTTCTCCAGCATCGGCGACACCGCCTGCCACACGAAGGTCCCGACGTAGCGATTGTCCGACAGCGCGCCCATCGTCGTCCACGGAATGAAGACGCAGTACTTGTCCGGCCGGTTGTAATTCGAGAGCTGGACCTTCTCTTCCATCACGCCGACGATTTCGAACGGCTGGCCGGCGATGCGAATCGTCTCGCCGACCGGCGGAATACCGGCAAACAGCTTCCGTTGCACCTCGGTGCCGATGAAGGCGACGCGGCGGCGCAGCCGGATGTCCTCTTCCTCGAGAAATCGTCCGCCCGCCTGCGGATGCTCGGCGCGCATCGTCCCGTACGACGCGGCCACGCCGCGAACCAGGTGGCTCGATTGCCTGTTGCCGTAGACCAGCGGGAACTCCTGCATGAATTCCGGGCTGACGTTCTTCACGAGTGGCAGTTCGCCGATCGCCAGCACGTCGTCGGCCGTCACGCGCACGCGCTTGCCGGCGCGCTCGCCGCCGGCCTGCAGGCTGGTCTGCCCGGGAAACGAGACCACCGTGCCGTCGGAGAAGGCGCCGCGGAACCCGGCGTCGAGCGCGCCGCGAAAGCCGTCGCCGTACGACGAGCAGCACCACGACGGAGATGATGCCCCACGAGATGCCGAGCATCGACAGGGCCGCCCGGAAGCGGTGATGGTAGAGGCCGAAGCAGGCCTCCGCGGACGATTTCAGTGCAGGATGGGTGCCGGTCATCTCACATCTCGAACCGGAGGGCCTCGACCGGCGGCAAGCTCGGCGGCGCGCCGCGCCGGATAGGTCGACGTCGCCGACGCCAATCACGATCAGCGTCACCAGCGACAGCAGCGCCGACTGCCACGACAGGATCATGCCGGAGAAGCGCTCCGGCATCGGCGCGAGGTTGATCAGCTGGCAAAGGCCGAGCGCCAGCAGCATTCCGCCGCCGCCGCTCAGCAACGTCAGGAAGAAGCCTTCGAGGAAGAACTGCCGCTGAATCAGCGCGGTCGTCGCGCCGAGCGCCTTGCGGACGCCGATCTCGCGCGTGCGCTCCTTGACCGCGACCAGCATGATGTTCATCACGCCGATGCCGCCCAGCGCCAGCGTCACGATGCCGACGATGGTGAAGAACTGTCCTTCATGTGGCCGATCATGCGGCCGAACATCAGCGTCTGCAGCGAGGTGTCCCACATCGCGATCGCCTGCTTGTCGGCCGGATCGAAGCCGTGCCGGCGCGCGAGGATGGCGCGGACGTTCTGCTCGAGCGGCCAGTCGACGTCTTCGATCCGGCCGGTGCGCTGGTCGAGCGCGCGCGGCAGCTGCTCGACGACCCAGTCCTTGGGCGCGACGATGATGTCCGACAGCGTGCCGGGCTCCGCGTCGCGGCGCGGCAGATCGCGCGACATCGCGGCGAACGGCACGAAGATCTTGTTGTTGTCGGGGCCGCTGTAGTTGCTGTCCTGGCTCTTCTTCCGGATCTTGCCGACCACGGTGTACGGCGTCCCGTTCAGCGTGATCGATTCGCCGAGGATGTTGCGCTTGCCGAACAGCTGCTCGGCCATGTCGAAGCCGACGATCGCGACGCGCGACACCTGGGCCTCGTCCTGCCACGAGAAGTTGCGGCCGTACTCGAGCTCGATGGTGCGGATGTCCTGATACTGCGGCTCGATCCCGGTGACGCGCGAGGTCGCGGCGTTGTAGCCGCTCTTCACCTTGACGGCGGCGCGCTCGAGCTCGGGACTCACCACGGCGATCATCGACGACTCGGCGGCGATCGCGCGGGCGTCCTCCAACGTCAGCTGAATCTGGCGGCCGGCACGCTCGCCGCCCGCCTGCATGCTGGTGCGGCCGCCCCAGACGATGCCGATGTTCTTGCCGAGTTCGCGCAGCACCTTGTCGTTGCCGCGCCGGAATCCTTCGCCGGTCGCGGACAGGACGACCACCGAGATCATCCCCCACAGGATGCCGAACATCGTGAGGAAGCTGCGCAGCTTGTTGGCGCGCAGGTTCTGGAGTGATTGGATGATGGCTTCGCGCATGAATCAGCTTTTCGCGATCGGCTCTCGGTCGCCGGCGGTCAGCTCGGGAGGATGACCTTGTCGCCCTGGTTCAGGCCGTCGACGACCTGGATCTTGGTGCCGTTGCCGACGCCGAGCTTCACGGCAACCTTCCGGCGGCCGTTCTTCGCGCCCGCGGCAACGACCTCGACGAACGCGTTCTTCTGCGCGTCGTAGCTGACCGCGGCTTCCGGAATGATCAGCGCGTCCGGGTGCTCCTCGAGGACGATCTCGGCATTCGCCGTCATGTTCGCCTTGAGCTCCTGGCCGGGGTTGTCGATCGACACGCGCACCTCGAAGTTGGTGACGTTGTCCTTTTCGACGCCCATCGGCGAGATCTGCGTGACCTTGCCGTTGAAGATCTTGTCCTTGAAGGTCTCGACGCGGATGCGCGCCGCCTGGCCCAGTCGGACGTGGCCGATGTCGGCCTCGTCCACTTTGCCGCGGACGAAGACCTGTTCGATGTCGCCGAGCGTCATGACCAGTGTGGCGTTCGCTCCCAGGTTCAGGATCGACGACACCGGGCTGCCGATCTCCACGTCGCGCGACAGCACGGTGCCGCGGATCGGCGCGCGCAGGGTCGCGTTGGCGACGTCCTCGGCGGCCCGGTCGGCGGCGGCCTTGGCCTGCGCCACCTGGGCCCGCGCTTCGGTCACCTTCGCCCGGGCGATGGCCAGCTGTGATTGCGCCGCGCGCTTGCGGTTCTCCGCGACGTCCACCAGGCTGTGCGCATCGTCGAGGGCCGACTGCGCGATCAGACTTTGCGCGAACAGCGTCTGCGCGCGCTCGTAGGCGCGCCGCGCGAACTGTTCGTCGGGTCCTTCGGCTTCGACCACGTTCTTCTTCAACTGCGCTTCGGCCGCTTCGAGCGAGGCGCGCGCCGCGAGCAGGTTCGCCTCGGCGCCACGCAGCGCCGCCGCGAGCTGCTCGCGATCGAGCTCGACCAGGATGTCGCCCGCCTTGACCGCGCGATCGACGTCGGCGCTGAGGACCTTGATGATGCCGTTGGCTTTGGACTTGATCTCGATCTTGGTGATTGGCTCCACCTTGCCGGTGGCGACGACCGATTTCACCATGGTGCCGCGTTCCACTGTCGCGAGCCGCGAGGGGTCCACGTCGGGCGAGGCACCCTTGAGGGTGGCGAGGCCGGCCGCCCCGCCGAGGACCGCGGTCAGGGCCAGCGCGCCGCCGATGTACAGACGTTTCCGGGATTTTCGCGCTCCAGCACTCATACAGCACTGTTACGAGATCGGTCGGAGCGAAGTTCAAAAACGGGACAGGCTAAAATAGCGCCACATGTGGATTCTGCAGAGCCCTGAGGGGACCTTTCGCCTGGCGGCGGGCGCCATCAAAACCGTCGGCCGCGCCCCGCGCGCCGACTTCATTCTCGACGTCGCGCTGGTGTCGCGCCTTCATTGCCGCCTGAGCGCTGGAGACGATCGGCTCGAGGTGGTGGACCTCAAAAGCACCAACGGCACGTTCGTCAACGACAAGCGGATCGAGAAGGCGACGCTCGCCACCGGCGATCGCCTGCGGGTAGGACGGGTCGAGATGACAGTAGAGAAACAGAAAAGGGCTGAAGGTTAGGCGCTGGTAAGAAACGGATTCGTGCGCCGCTCGCGGCCGATGGTCGTGTCCGGTCCGTGTCCGGAATGCACGATCGCGTCGTCGCCAAGCGGGAACAGGACGTTGCGGATCGACGCGATCAGCGTGTTGTAGTCGCCGCCCGGGAGGTCCGTCCTGCCAATCGACCCCGCAAACAGCGTGTCGCCGACGAACAATTCTCGCCCAGGAGTGCCTCGCTGGCCGATCTGCAGGCAGACGCCGCCGGGGCAGTGCCCGGGCGTGTGATGCACGCGCGCCTCGTATTCCCCGAACGCGATCACCTGCGACGGCGTGTAGAACACGTCGATCGGCGGCTGCGTTTCGACCGCGAGCCCGAACATCGCGCCCATTTCGACCGCCCGCTCATAGAGAAAGAGATCGTCCCGGTGCAGGTAAATCGGCACGCCGAGCGCGCGCTTGGCGGCGGCGACGCCGGTGACGTGATCGACGTGCGCGTGAGTGAGCAGGATGTGGCGAATCGCCAATCCGGCGTGCTCGGCAAACGCCAGCAGCGTCGCGACCTCGTCGCCCGGATCGATCAGAACGGCGTCCCTGGTCCCCTCGCAGCCGACCACGAACCCGTTCTTGAAGAACGGACCGACGGCCTGGGTCTCAACTATCATGGTCGGCAATGATTTTAGCCGTTCTCGACGACCTGATGTTCAGCTCGAAAATCAAGACCGCGGCCAACGGGCTTGGCGTCGACCTCCGATTCTCCCGCTCCGTCGACGGCGCGATCGAGACCATGCGCAAGAACCCGACCTCGCTGGTCATTTTCGATCTCAACAACGAGCGAATCGGGCCGCTCGCGATCGTCGCCGCCATGAAGCAGGACCCCGCGCTCGCCTCGATTCCAACCGTGGGCTACGCGTCCCACGTGCAGACCGACGTCATCAACGCCGCGCGGCAGGCAGGGGTGGGCGAGGTGCTGGCGCGATCGGCGTTCGTGCAGCAGTTGACCGAGATCCTGACGCGGCAGGCCTGAGGGCCTCCGCCGCCGTCGACCCCAGGAGGTCTGCGCCACCGATGATGATCGACGTCCTGCAGGCGCGGCGGCGGATCGCGCCGTACATCTATCGCACACCGCTCGTGCACTCGGCGTGGCTCTCCGGACTGTCGGGCGCCACGGTCCTGCTCAAGCCCGAGTCGCTGCAGCGGTCGAATTCGTTCAAATGGCGTGGCGCATTCAACGCGGTGCTGGCACGTCTCGAACGTCCGAGCGGGCCGCCGGCGCGGCTGGTCACCGCCTCGGCGGGCAACCACGGACGAGCGCTCGCGGCGGCGGCGAAGATGTTCAATCTGCCGCTCGTCGTTTTCACGCCGCACGACGCGCCGAAGAGCAAGCTCGACGCCATCCGCCGCGACGGCGCCGATCTTCGTCCGGACGGGCCCGACTACGACGAAGCGGAGCGGATGGCGAAGGCTTTCGCGAAGGAGACCGGCGCGGAGTTCATCTCGCCCTACAGCGACGCCGATGTGATCGCCGGCGCGGCGACGGTTGCGTCGGAAATGTTCGAGGACGACCCTGGCATCGACACGCTGGTCGTCCCCATCGGCGGCGGCGGCTTGATCAGCGGGATGGCGACGGTCGCCAAGTCGATCAATCCTCGCTGCGAAGTGATCGGTGTCGAGCTCGATGTGGCCAATGCGTTTCAGCAGAGCGTGCGCGCCGGCACGCTGGTCGAGATCGTCGCCGGCGTCAGTCTGGCCGACGGCCTCGGCGGCAACCCGGATCCCGACACGATTACCTTTGCCTTCATCCAGCGGCTCGTCGATCGCATCGTCACCGTCAGCGAAATGGACCTCGCGGCCGCGATCGCCGGCCTGGTGGAGGCGGAACACCTAATCGCGGAAGGCGCCGGCGCCGCGACGACGGCCGCGCTGCTCGGCAAGCGTGTCGGCGACATCAGCGGACGCCGGGTGGGGATCGTGGTCTCGGGGGCGAACATCGATCGCGCCCGCCTGAAGTCGCTGCTGTAGCGCTAAGGCAGTCCTTTGAGCTCGGCGGCCGCCGTTTCGCGCTCGCGTGTGTACGCCGCGTCGAGCCGCGTCCTCGCTTCCGCCACCGCGGGCTGGCGCTCGATCAACGACCATGGATAGACCCGCGGGTCTATCCACATCGTCCCCGACCGGCCGTTGACGACCGTCGCGAATGCTCGCAGCGTCGGCTCGTCGGCGGTGATGCGGTCGAGCATCGCCACCGCCTGCGCACCGTTCCGCAAGGCCGCGGCCCCCAACAGCGCGCATCGGAGTTCCGACGTGGAGGCTCCGTTCGTCTGGCCTTGCCCGATGAGCCCTTCCACCGACTTGTGCGCACCCGCGTTGTCCTTGCGTTCGACCGCCAGCGCGGCCAGTATGGCCCTGGCCTCGCAGGATTCCGGAGCCCGTTCGGCGACAACCGCCGCGGCGGCTGCGTCACGTCCGCCGTGGATTTCCGCCAGCGCCTGCCGGCGGGCCGTCAGCGCGGGGTCGGCGCCCGGGCGCGATATCGCCTTCAGCGCGTTCTGCGCCTCGTCGTCTCGGCCGAGTACCCCGAGCGCGGTAGCCATAGCGGCACGGCTGGCATCCAGCATCGGGTCGAGCGCCAGCGACTTCCGGAAAAACGCAACCGCCTGCGCGGGATCGAAGTCCTGCAACGCATCACCGATTAGCCGGTAGGCCTCGGCATTCGACGGATCGATTTCGATCGCATGGTGCAGGTACTTCAGCGTTTCGGCGAGCGAGTCGCTCGTCAGCGCCATCGCGATGTTGGCGGCGGGAAGATCCGGATCGATCTCGTACGCGCGCTTCGCCGCTGCCTGCACCCGCTGGCGACGCGTCAGATCGTCGGGCGCGCCGCCGCCGGCCTGCACACGCAGCGCTTCGGCCAGACCAGCGAACGCTTCGCCGAGACCGGCATCGGCCGCGACCGCGCGCTCGAACAGCTCGGCGCTGTCCGGCAGACGGCGATCCGCGAGGGCCTGGCGGCCGCGCAGGTAAAACTCGTAGCCTCGGGGATCGACGAGCCGCGATGCGGTGCGGGCAGTGGCCGGCGTCGGAGCGGCCGTCACCCGAAGCGCCTTGGCCACGTCCCCGGCCACCTGCACCTGCATCGCGAAGACGTCCTTCAGATCCCGCGCGTACTGGCCTGACCACACCACGGTGTCGTCGGACGGATCGATCAGCTGCAGCGACAGCGCGACCGTGTCGCCTGCCGGGCGCACGGAGCCGGTCAACACCGCCGTGGCGCCAAGCTCGCGGGCCGCGTCGCGCGGCTGCCGTCCGCGGTAGGAACGCGCCGCGGATCGGCCCACCACTTTCACCCCGGGCACCTGTCCGATCCGCGTCGTCAGATCCTCGGCGAGACCGTCGCCGAAAAACAGCTGGGCCTGATCGCTCTCGAACGGCATGATCGCCATCACCGCGGCGGGCGGAGGACCCAGCCATTGCTTCCAGACGCGCTGGATCGGCCCACGCTCGTACCACGCTCCCGCGGCGACTGCGCCTAGCACCAGCACCGGCACAATCCATCCGGAGAGGCCCCGCCCCCTTGCCTTGGGCGCCGGTGCAAATGCGGCGGCCATCTCCTCCGTATCGCTGCGCTGGTCGAGAATCGCGCCAAGCGACCGCAACTCCGCCGCGAAGGTGGCCGCGGTCTCGTAGCGCTGGTCGAGGCTCTTCGACAGTGCCTTGGCGACGATCGCATCGAACTCGACCGGCAGCGACCGGTTGATCGACGACGGGGCCGGCGCCGTCGCCTGGACAAGGCGCAGCGCGAGCGCGGTCGAGGTCGCGCCGGTGAACGGCAGCTTGCCGGTCAGCATCTCGAACAGCACGATGCCGAGCGAGAAGATGTCGGTGCGCTGATCGACCCGCTCGCCGAGCGCCTGCTCCGGCGACATGTAGGCCACCGTGCCGAGCGTCGTTCCCGCACTCGTCTCCATCATCGTCGCCGCCTGCTCGCGCTCGGCTCCGCCGGTGGTCCAGGTCGCCAGCCCGAAGTCGAGGATCTTCGCGTTCCCCTTTGGCGTGACGATGACGTTGTCGGGTTTGATGTCGCGGTGGACGATGCCCGCGGCGTGCGCGTCGGCAAGGGCGTCGGCGATCTGGACAGCGAGATCGATCGCTCGCCGGGGATTCACCGGACGGCCGGCAATCAGCTTCTTCAGCGTGTCGCCGGGCACGTATTCGAAAACGAGAAACAGCTGATCCTGGTCCTCGCCAATCTCGTAGAGCGTCGCGATGTTGGGGTGCGAGAGCGAGGCGGCGGCGCGCGCCTCCTGCAGAAACCGGGCGCGGCGATCCTGGTCGGCGACGACGCTGGCGCCGAGCACCTTGATCGCCACGGTGCGGCCAAGCCGCGTGTCGCGCGCGCGGTAGACCTCGCCCATGCCGCCGGCGCCGATGCGATCGAGAATCTTGTAGTGCGCGAGGGTCTCGAACATGGAACCGCGACGATTATACTGACGCGTTGAGTTCCTACGTCTCAATCCTGAAGCACAACCGAAACTTCCGGCTGCTGTACATCGGTCAGACCATTTCGCAGCTCGGTGACTGGTTCAACGCCGTCGCGGTGTACGCGCTGCTGCTCGACCTGACCGGATCGGCGACCGCGGTCGCGTGGATGATGATCGTGCAGTTCCTGCCGGTGGCGATCTTCGGGCCGCTGGCCGGAGTGATCGTCGACCGCGTCAACCGCCGGCGCTTGATGATCGCCACCGATCTGGTCCGCGGCGTGCTGATCCTCACGCTGCTGTTGATCCGGCGCCCGGATCAGGTGTGGATCGCCTACGTGGTGATGGCCGTGGCGGTCGGGGCCCAGGCGTTCTTCGAGCCGGCGCGCACCGCCACCATCCCCAACGTCACCGCGCCGGAAGATCTGCTCGCGGCCAATGCGCTGTCGAGCGCGACCTGGTCGGCGATGCTGGCGCTGGGAGCGTCGATCGGCGGCCTGGTCACGGCGCTCGCCGGCCGCAATGTCGCGTTCGTCGTGAACGCGCTGTCGTTCTTTGCATCGGCCTTCTTCATCGCGAGGACGCAGTACGATGCGAGGCCGGCCGCGGCGCCGAAGCCCGAGGGCTGGCTCGCCCTCAGCGGCATCAGCGATCTGATCGAGGGCGTGCGCTACGTGCGGCAGCGATCGCACGTCGCCGCGCTGATGTTCGTGAAGGCCGGCTGGGGCCTGGCCGGCGGCGTGCTGCTGTTGCTCACGATCTTCGGCCAGCGGGTGTTTCCGCTCGCCGGCGGATCGGCGGCGGGGATCGGTGTGCTGTACGCCGCGCGCGGGGTTGGCGCCGGCCTCGGGCCGATCGCGTTGCGCTGGATCATCGGCCAGCAGCCGCGGCGGCTGCGCCGCACCATCGGCCCCGCCTATTTCATGGTGGGCGTGTTCTACATCGCGCTCGCGTGGGCCCCGTCGTTGTGGGTGGCGGCGCTCTGCGTGCTGTGCGCCCATTTCGGCGGATCGATCCTCTGGGTCTTCAGCACGGTGCTGCTGCAGATGGAGGTGCCGGACCGTTTTCGCGGCCGGGTCTTCGCCACCGAGCTCGCGCTGGTGACGCTGATGTCGTCGGCGTCCAGCTACTGGACCGGCCGCCAGCTCGATCGCGCCGGCTGGTCGCCGCGCACGCTGGCGTTCTCGCTCGGCATCATGTTCTGCGTGCCGGGCCTGCTCTGGCTGTGGATCCAGTCGCGCTGGGAAGAACGGCCGCCCGAACTGGTCGGACCGGTTGCCGACAAGGCCACCGGCGAAGAGGAAGTGATCGAAAGCCGGATCGGGTAGGTATTTCAGACTTCTGACTTCAGACTTCAGGCTTTCTTTAAGGCCTCCATCGCACTCTGTACGAGCTGCTTGGCGTCGTCCAGCTGTTCGAGGACGAGCGCGATGTCCATCTTGGGCTTGCCGGGAAAGCGATCGCTGCGGCAGTAGATGCCGTGCTGCCCGACCAGCGCCAGCGAGTCGGTGAGCAGGTCCATCGCCACCGCGAGCCGCCCCCGGGCCGTGCCCATCATCGTCTCGTGGCGCTCGAGCGTGTCGCGGTGTTTGTTGAATACGGTCATGCAGCTTTCAGCTTTCAGCTGTCGGCTCTCAGATGGTCAGCTCTGTCTGAAGGCTGACGGCTGAAAGCCGAGAGCTTATTTCTTGGGTTGGGAAGGCCGGATTTCGACGCGGCTCTGGATGCTCTGCGGGCTGCTGCGCAGCAGGTGGATCACGGCATCGGCCACATCGGCGGGCGAGCTCTTCCAGTCGGCGCCCTTGGTCTCGTCGCCGCTCGAGAAGCCGGTGGCGACCGACCCGGGCATCACGTAGCTGACGCGGATGTTGTCGTAGCGCACCTCCTGCATCAGGACCTCGCTGAACGCGTTGAGCGCGGCCTTCGACGCGCAGTAGGCGCCGGCGCCCTTGAACGGGTTCTTGCCCGCCAGGCTGCTGATGTTGATGATGTAGCCGCCGCCGCGGCGCCGCAGGTGCGGCAGCGCGCTCTGGCAGGCGTTGAACACGCCGGTCAGGTTGGTGTCGATGACCTCGGACCATTGGTCGGGCGTCATCGAACCGACCTCGGTGAAGATGCCGACGCCGGCGTTGTTGATCAAGAAGTCGAGCCCGCCGAAGCGGGCCACGGTGGCCTCGATCGCGGCGGTGACCTGATCGTAGTGGCGGACGTCGGCTTGCAGCGTCTCGACTGCGCCCGGTCCCGCAGCCTCGATCGCCGGGCGCGCCGCCGACAGGTGCGCCGCACTGCGGCCGGTGATCGCCACCTGGACGCCGTCGGCCACCAGCGCCCGCGCGATCGCCAGGCCGATGCCGCGCGAGCCGCCCGTCACGAGCGCCACTTTCCCGCGGAGTGTTTGCATAGCCATTACAATATCGCAGCCGATGCAGCACGTGGCCATTATCGGAGCGGGAGCGCTGGGCGGCGCGACGGCGCATGCGCTGGCGCGATCGAACCTCGTCCGCAGGATCACGCTGATCGACGATGCGCGCCAGGTCGCCGCCGGCAAGGCGCTCGACATCGCGCAGGCGGCGCCGGTGGAAGGCTTTGCCACGCAACTCGCCGGCGCGACCGATCTCTCGATGGCGGCGGGCGCGGCGATCGTGATCCTCGCGGATCGGATCGCGGGCGGCGAATGGCAGGGCGAGGAAGGGCTCGCGCTGCTGAAGCGGTTGTCGCAGACCGTCGGCGGCGCGGTGATCCTGTGCGCCGGGCCGACGCAGCGCGAGCTCGTGGACCGCGGCGTCCGGGAGCTCAAGCTCTCCCGCATCCGCCTGTTCGGGTCCGCGCCGGAATCACTCGCCGCAGCCACCCGCGCTCTCGTCGCGCTCGCCGTCGACGGATCGCCGCGGGACGTCTCGCTGTCGGTGCTCGGCGTGCCGCCGGCCCATACGGTGATTCCGTGGGCCGATGCGACCGTCGCCGGATTTGCGCTGACCCGCCTCCTCGACGAGCCGGCGCGCCGCCGCGTGAGCGACCGGGCGGTCGCCTTGTGGCCGACCGCGCCTTACGCGCTGGCCGCCGCGGCCACGTCGATCGTCGAAGCGATGGCAGGACGGTCGCGCCGGATTGCCTCGTGCTTCGTCGCGCCTGACCTGTCCGCCGGCGCGCGCACGCGTGCGGGCGCGATGCCGGTCAGGCTCGGCCCTGCCGGGATCGTCGATGTCGTCGTGCCGTCGTTGAGTGCGGTCGAGCAGGTCGCGCTCGACAATGCGATGCAGATCTAACGAAAAAATGAAACCGCAGAGACCGCAAAGATCGCCGAGAAGATTCGGCTCTGCGTTCTCCGCGGTCTCGGCGGTTCCTTCTTAGAGCGTTCCGTACACCGGCCGGTGGAGCGTGAGGCCGCCAGCGAAGTCGGCGAGTTGCTTCCGCAGAATCAGGCGCCCGCGGTGCAGCCGCGACTTCAGCGTCTGATCCTTCACCTTCAGCATCGCGCTCGCCTCTTCGGTCGACATCCCCTGGATATCTCGGAGCATCACCGGCGCGCGGTAGATCGCGGGCAGCGCCAGAATCGCGCGGAAGACGCGCTGGCGGAGCTGGGTTCGCAGCACGCGCTCGTCCGCCATGTCGCTCCAGTCGGCGACGTCTGGCGTGCGCGGCGTCATCGATCCGTCCTCGTCGGCGACCGCGGCGGATCGGCGGTCCTCCGCCTGCGCCCGCTGATAGCGCGCGGTGCGCAGCCGCGACATCGCGGCGTTGAAGGTGATGCGATAGATCCAGGACGACAGCTGCGCGTCACCGCGGAAGGCATCCACCTTACGGTAGACCTTGAACAGGACATCCTGCGTAATCTCTTCGGCGTCTTCCTTGTTGCGCAGGTAGCGGAACGCGAGCTGATAGATCTTGGAACTGTAGGCGTCGGCCAGGTCAGCGAGCGCGCGCTCGTCGCCGGACTGCAACCGTGCAAGAAGAGCCTGGTCGGCGGTAGGAATGGGATTAGAAGTGCGTTCGGTATTGCGCATGGGTTGTCCCTCGTTTCGGACATAAACCCCGGCGGTCCTGGAATTATTCCATCCCTGAACTAAATCCCTAACACGCTCATTCCAAATACATTAGCGAAGTGTTCGATTATGCGAAATTCGACGGCCACGGCCTCGATGGGGCCGCCTGTCAGGCGCGACAGGGACGTGACCCCCCGGTCCGCGATGCCGCAGGGCACGATCAGGCCGAAATGGTCGAGGTTGGTCGTGACGTTCAGCGCAAAGCCGTGGCTGGTAATCCAGCGGGCGATACGGACCCCGATCGCCGCCAGCTTCTCGTTCCCGACCCACACGCCGGTCAGCCCTTCGATGCGCCCGGCGTCGACGCCGTAGTCGGCCGCCGTGCGAATCAGCACCGTCTCGAGATCGCGGACGTAACGATGGACGTCGCGACGATCGGGGTTCAGGTCGATGATCGGGTAGCCGACGATCTGCCCGGGGCCGTGATAGGTGATATCGCCGCCGCGGCCGGTCTCGTGGACCTCGATGCCGCGCGAGGCAAGCGCGTCGTCGGTGGCGAGAATGTGCGAACGGCCGCCGTCCCCGCGCACGCCCAGCGTCAGGACGTGAGGATGTTCGACCAGGAGGAGGGTGTCGGGAATGTGTCCCGCGCGGCGCTCGTCGACGAGCGATCGCTGTAGCGCCAGCGCGTCAGGATAGGGCACGCGTCCGAGTCGACGCACATCCAGGGGCCGCGCTGTCTGCTCCCGCCCAGCTATACCGCGTTGGGGTCCCAATTCTCGAGCGCCTTCTTCACGATCGACATGAACTCGTCGGCCACGGCGCCGTCGATCACGCGGTGATCGTAGCCGAGCGTGAGATAGCACATCGGACGGATTGCGATCGCATCGTCGACCACCACCGGACGCTTCTCGACGTTGCCGATGCCGAGGATCGCGACCTGCGGCTGGCTGATGATCGGCATGCCGAAGAGTGCCCCGAACACGCCCGGGTTGGTGATGGTGAAGGTGCCGCCGGCTACTTCGTCGGGCTTGAGCTGCTTGCCGCGCGCGCGGTTCGCCAGGTCGGCCACCGAACGGCTGAGACCGACCAGGTTCTTCTCGTCCGCCTTCTTGATCACCGGTACGATCAGGCCCCAGTCGAGCGCCACCGCGATGCCGACGTTGATGTCCTTGTGATAGACGATGTTGTCGCCGTCGACCGAGGCGTTGACGATCGGTACCGCGCGCAGCGCGTCGATCGCCGCCTTGATGATGAACGACATGTAGGTGAGCTTGGCGCCGGCGCGCTCGAACTCCGCTTTCTTCGCATCGCGGATCTTCGCGATCCGCCCGAAGTTCACCTCGAACACCGAGTGCACGTGGGCCGACGTCTTCACGCTCTGCACCATGTGCTCGGAAATGCGCTTGCGCATCACCGACATCTTTTCGACGAGATCGTTCTCGCCCGGCTTGAACGTGACCTGCGCAACCGGAGGCGCACCGGACACCGATCGACCTGCCCCTCCCGCCGAAGCCGCGCTCGATGGCGCAGGCGCGGCGGAAGCGGGCCCTTCTGCCTTGCGGCCTTCCTGCCCTTCTGCCTTCCCGCCTTCCTGCCCTTCGATGAAGCCCAGGATGTCGTCCTTGGTTACCCGCCCCGCGATCCCGGTACCGTGGATTTGCGCGATGTCGACGTGGTGCTCCTTCGCGATCTTGCGCACCAACGGCGACGACCGCTCTCGAATCGCGTCCTCCGTGCTCGAGCCGGCCTGAGCACTGGGTCCGGCGCTCGGCTGCGCCGGCGTCGGCGCGACCGCGCGCGCTTGCGCTGGCGAGGCAGCGCTCGGTGCGGCTGGCGCAGCGGAGGGCGGCTCGTCTCGATCGTGGTAATGCGGCGGCGGTGGCGGGGCCGGCGCAGGGGCGCCGTCGGCTTGCGGCGACGCTTTCGGCGGTTCGACGGCCTTCGCGGCCGGAACAGGCGGTTCCTTCACCGGGGCGGCGGGCTTGGCTCCCGCCTCGCCGATCACCGCCACGACCGTGTTGATCGCGACCGTCTCGCCTTCCTTGACGCGGATCTCCGAGATGACGCCACCGGCCGGCGACGGGATCTCCGCGTCCACCTTGTCGGTGGAGATCTCGAAGAGCGGCTCGTCGCGGTCGACCTTGTCGCCGACCTTCTTGATCCAGCGGACGATGGTGCCTTCCGCAATCGACTCGCCCATCTGGGGCATCACAACGTCAGTGGCCATGTTGTTCTCTT
This sequence comes from uncultured Acidobacteriota bacterium, assembly GCA_963794705.1. GTDB lineage: Bacteria > Acidobacteriota > Vicinamibacteria > Vicinamibacterales > CAVVIG01 > CAVQFC01. The sequence continues at coordinate 691,025 of CAWCFI010000010.1, read as the reverse complement.
TACGAATGAATCGCCGCGCCGTGGGTCGCGTGTGCCGCCTCTCCGACCGCTTCAGCGAAGGTCGGATGCGCGTGAATCGTGCGGATCAACTCTTCGACCGTCGACTCCAGCCGCAGCGCGACGGTCGCCTCGGCGACCAGCTCGGTGGAGCGCGGCCCGATCATGTGGACACCGAGCAGCTCGTCGTACTTCTTGTCGGCGACGATCTTCACGAAGCCGTCGGTTTCCTGCGCCATCTTGGCGCGGCCGAGCACGCCGAACGGGAACGTGCCGATCCGCACGTCGAAGCCGCGCGCCTTGGCTTCGGCTTCGGTCAGCCCGACGCTGCCGATCTCCGGATCGCAGTAGGTGCAGCCCGGCACGTGGTCGTAGTTGATCGGCCGCGATTCCTGCCCCGCGATGCGCTCTGCGGTGATGATGCCCTCGGCCGACGACACGTGCGCCAGCTGCGGGTGTCCGGGCCCGCCGAACGTGATGACATCGCCGACCGCGGAGATGCCGGGGACGTTGGTCCTGAACAGGCTGTCGACCTTGAGGTAGCCCTTTTCGAGCTGAAGGCCGACGCCTTCGGCATTCAAGCCGGCCGTGACCGGTCCGCGCCCGGTGGCGACCAGCAGATAGTCGGTCCGGATTTTCTTGGTCGTGCCGTCGGCCAGCAGAATCTCCACGTCGACGCCGTCGGCACTCGCCTTCGCATCGGTGACCTTGGCGCCGGTATGGCTGGTGATTCCCTGCTTGCGAAATGACTTCTCGAGCTCGGCGGAGACGCTCTCGTCTTCGATCGGCACCAGGCGCGGCAGCAGCTCGACGATCGTCACGTCGCTGCCGAAGCGATTGAAGATCGAGGCGAACTCGACCCCGACCGCGCCGCTGCCCATGATCACCATCGTCTTGGGCACCTCGCGCAGGCCAATCGCCTCGTCGCTGGTGATGATGCGGGTGCGGTCGATCTCGATGCCCGGGACGCCGCGCGGCGTCGAACCGGTGGCGACGATGATCTCCTTGCGCGCGCGCAGCGTCTGCTTCTCGCCTTCGAAGACGTCGACGCCGCCGTTGCCGGTCAGCCGCGCCGTCCCCTTGATCCAGTCGATCTTGTTCTTCTTGAAGAGGAACTCGACGCCTTTGGTGAGGCCGGTCACGACCCGGTCCTTGCGCGCCTGCACCTGGTTCATGTCGATGGTGACGGCGGCATCCCCGAGCGAGATGCCCCAGTCCTTGGCATGCTGCGCGACCTTGAACGCGTGCGCGTGTTCGAGCAGCGCCTTGGTCGGGATGCAGCCCCACAGCAGGCAGGTGCCGCCCAGCGCCTTCTGCTTTTCGACCACGGCGGTCTTGAGGCCGAGCTGCGCGGCGCGGATCGCCGCGACGTACCCGCCCGTCCCCGCGCCGATTACGATGACGTCATAGTCCTGAGGCACGGATGAACTCGCTTATCGCTTCAACGATGAGAGGGGGATGAAGTTGGTCGCCGGCGGCTCGGCCGCCGCCGCGGCGGTCTGCTGCTCCGGGTCGATCCGGTTCACGCGCGCACGTAATTGCCCGTGCTCATACCGCAGTTCCCAGTAGGATTCGGTCAGCCGTTCGAGACGCCTGGTCTGGCGCCGCGCCACCACGAGCGCCACGGCGGCCAGCACCAGGGCCGCGCCGGTCAGCAGCCAATGAAGGGTCAACAACCTTGGTACGTTATCGAACGGCTTGCAACAGTGTCAACCGCCTGACACAATACCCGCGTTTTCCGGCGGCCCCCAGGCCATGAGCCACAAACCGAAGACCGTCCTGATCGTCGACGACGACGAGGGGATGCGCGACACGCTGACGGCCATCCTCAAGCGCGAGTACCGCGTCCTGAGGGTGTCCAGCGGCGAGGCGGCGCTCCCCATCCTCAACCGTGAGGACGTCGATCTCATCCTGCTCGACGTTCGCCTGCCGGGAATCAGCGGATTCGAGGTCCTCCGGATCGTCAAGGAGAACTACGGCCTGATCGAGGTCCTGATGATCTCGGCGATCAACGAGATCGAGACCGCGGTTCAGGCCATGAAGCACGGCGCCTATCACTACGTCACCAAGGACTTCGACTACGACCAGCTGCGCTCGCTGGTGCGCAACGCCAGCGAGCGGCAGGATCTCAATCGCCAGGTGCTGACCCTGTCGGCGCAGGTCGCCGATCAGACCGAGCGCGAGTTCATCGTCGGCCCGAGCAAGATGACCCGCGACATCGTGGATCTCGTCCACAAAGTCGCGAAGCTGTCCGCCACGGTGCTGATCCTGGGCGAGAGCGGCACCGGCAAGGAGCTGCTGGCGCGGCTGATCCACCGCGAGGCCGGCGATCCCGAGGCGCCGTTCATCGCCGTGAACCTGGCCGCGATTCCGCGCGAGCTCGCCGAAAGCGCGTTGTTCGGCCACGAGCGCGGCGCGTTCACCGGCGCGCACCGGCAGCAGCTCGGCAAGTTCGAGCTCGCGTCCAACGGCACGCTGTTCCTCGACGAGATCGGCGATCTGCGGCTCGACCTGCAGGCCAAGCTGCTGCGCGCGATTCAGGAAGGCGAGATCGAGCGCGTCGGTGGAACCAAGGCGATCAAGACCGAGTTCCGCCTCATCGCGGCGACCAACGTGGATCTCGAAAAGGCGGTCAAGGAGGGACGATTCCGCGAGGACCTCTACTATCGCATCAACGTGATCCCGATCAAGCTGCCGCCGCTGCGCGAGCGCACCGAAGACGTGCCGCAGCTCGCCGAGTTCTTCCTGCGCCGCTACAACACGCGGTTCCGCAAGCGCATCCAGGGCATCACCGAACCGACGATGGCGGTGTTGATGAAGTATTGGTGGCCGGGAAATATCCGAGAGCTCGAGAACCTGGTCGAGCGGCTGGTCGCCGTCAGCGACAAGGATTACATCTCCGAAGAGGACTTGCCGCTCGAATTCCACTTCGCGCAGCTCGGGCCGCAAGGCACGTCGACCGACAGCCTGTTCGAGGACGCGACCAACACGTTCGAGCGGAATTTCATCCTGCGCGCGCTGGAGAAGTGCGGCTGGAATGTAACAGGCACCGCAGAGTACCTTGGAATTCCATTGAGCACGTTGAAATACAAAATGGATAAGCTCGATGTGCGACAGATTGCGAAACGCCTGCGCGGCGCCTAGCTCCGGTCAACATCTTGGCCGAATCGGCCAACTCCTTGCCCACCTGTTTAATCCCCTGATTTTGCGGTAGTAATCGGTTTCAGACGCCGCGCCCCGCTGGACTGGCGGGCAACCCATTGCCCGTACGCCCAGCAAAATCGCCTCGATCCGTCCATTCAGAAACCGGTCGATCTGAAGAACTTCGAGCAAATTCGGTGATCGCGCGACATCGGGACGTGGTGGCAGACGCGTTGCTCTCTACTCGGTCGACAACCGGCGACCGCCGTCGGCACATAAACCCAATCTACCCCGGAGCCCTTTCCCCATAATGCAGCCTTCGATGTTCAATCTTCGCGTGCCGCTCGAGGCGCGCGACGATGTGTTTTTGATGAACACGCTGACCGACGCCCAACTGGTCGTGTCGAGCGACGTGGCGGCGTTGCTGGATCGCACGGCGGCGGACGACTTCGCGGAATCGACCACCTCGCTCGAAGAGCGTGAGGCGCTCGAGCTGCTCCGCGACAACGGGTTCCTCGTCAGCAGCCGGGCCGACGATCGTCGGGCGCTCGATACCTACCTTTCCAGCGTCAAGAGCAGCACCGACGAACTGAACGTCACGCTGCTCACCACGCTGCAGTGCAATTTCGCCTGCGACTACTGCTTCCAGGGCGACCACGGCGATTACAACCTGCACGCCGACAAGATGTCGCTCGAGACCGCCGGCCGCGTCGGCGACTGGCTGGAGCGCGAGCTCGACCGCGTCCGCCCCGAACGCTTCGTGCTCACGTTCTTCGGCGGCGAGCCGCTGTTGAATCTGCCGGTGATGTACCAGCTCGCTGAACGGATGTGGGCGGTGACCCAGGCGCGTGGGGTGAGGATGTTCGCGAGCATCATCACCAACGGCCTGCTGCTGACCCCGGATGTGGTCGATCGCATGCTGCCGTTCGGCTTGAACGGGATCAAGATCACGCTCGACGGCGACCGCGACACGCACAATCGGATGCGTCCGCTGCGCGGCGGCCAGGGCACCTTCGATCGCATCGTCGAGAACATCCGCCGTGTGGCCGGCCGCTGCCGGATCGCGATCGGCGGCAACTTCGACGAGAGCTCGGTGGACAGCTTCCCGGCACTGCTCGACTTCCTCAAGGCGCAGGACTTCGGCGACAAGCTGATCAAGGTGAACTTCAAGCCGGTCATCCGGGATATGGCCCCGCCGACGCCGAAAGGGATGATCCCGTTGATTCCCGTCGGTGCGGGGAACAAGCCACTGAACGGCACGTGCATGACCTCGGCCGGTGCGGGCCACGGCTCGACCTGCGACAGCTGCGATTTCCTCGACGACAAGATGTCGTTCCTGCGCGAAGAGACCAAGCGCCACGGTTTCCCGACGCCAGACGGCGTCCACAACGGGCCGTGCCACGTCCACATGGAGAACGCCCACACCATCGGTCCCGACGGGTCGCTCTATGCGTGCCCGGGCTTCACGGGCCAGCTGGCGACGTCGACCGGCCATATCGACGACCGGAACGACGCCGGGCGCGCCGCGGCGCGCGAGCGGTTCGATCGCCTGGACCCCTGGAAAGACTGCGGAGATTGCGCGTTCATCCCGGTGTGCGCGGGTGGGTGCGTCGCGAACTCGTTCACTCAGCTTGGCGACATGAACCTGCCGACATGTCACAAGCGCAGCTTCGAATCGGCACTCGTGTCGCTGGCGCATTCCGCGTCCAGCGCAGCTTAGGAGAGTACAATGAAGATCACCATCGTGAAAAAGGCCACCGCCGTCAAGCCCCAGGGATACTGCATGTCCATGGTCGATGAGGTTCCGCTGAACAAGAGGTAGATGGCAGAGCAGCCCGAGCATGCGGACAGGCTGGCGCCCACCTTATTGCGTGGTGGGCGCGCTGTCATTGCTCTTCTCGGCGCTTTTGGCGGCCGCGTGCCGCGGCTCAGGGCCAGCGCGCACGCCCCGCCTGCAGAGTCCTGCGCGTCGGCATCAGCGTCGGCGAAATGGCCACGGCCAATCCGCAGAATGGCGTGCGACAGGTCGCTCAGAACCTTTCAATCGAAGGCTTGGTGCAAATTTGGCGACGATGGCCGGCCGACTGCCTGGCTGGCTCAAAGCTGGGATTCACGCCGGACGGACGATCGCTGAAGATTCATTTGCGGCCCGACGTCACGTTTCACGACGGCTCGCCGGTTACTGCTCCGGTCGTCGCGACAATCCCTTCGAACCGGTTACTCCCGGGTCATGGGTCCGGTGTTCGAGATGTCGAGTCGGATCGACCGCATCGGCGACAGCGCGACCTTCGACATCAAGCTGCGACCGCCCGTCGCCGTTCGTCCTCGAAGCGCTCGATGTCCAACTGCGAAGCCTGGGCCCGAACCCGGTAGGCACTGGACCGTTTCAAAGCCGGCAGGACCAACGCGCACCGACGGAATTGCGCGGCCAACGACCACTACTATCTCGGCCGATCCTCTGGTCGACCGAATTGTTGTGAGCACGTATCCGAGCGTGCGCGCGGCATGGGCGGAGATGCTGCGCGACCACATCGATATGTTGTATGACGTCGGCCTGACGCGCTCGATTCGCTTGAGCGCTCGACCAAGATCTCGTCGTTCAACTACGTCCGACGGTACCAGTACGCGCTCATCTTCAACACTCACCAGGCCGGCGCTTCGATCACCGCAGGTCCGCCGGGCACTGATCTACGCGATTGATCGAGAAGCCCTTGTCCGTGAAGCACTGAACGGACACGGCATTCCGTCATCAGGTCCAATCTGGCCGCATCACTGGGCGCTCGGGCGCCTGCGGCAGGCCGGTCGACGTTCGACCCCGCGGCCGCGGCGAAGGTGCTCGCGGCGCATCATCTGCACTTTACTTGCCTGGTGCCCGCCGACTACGAGCGATTGGCGCTCGTGGTCAAACGACAGCTGCAGGCGGTAGGCGTGTCGATGGACATCAAAGAATTGCCGGCTCGACGAAATTTACGCCGCAATGGCCAAGCGCGACTTCGACGCGGTCCTCTTCGACGCCGTCAGCGGCCCGAGCGTTTTCCGGCCCTTCCGCTGGTGGCATTCTGGCTCGAGAATCCCGCTGGTTTTTCGAGCGCGACGGTCGATGCCGGCGCTCGACAAGATTCGACACGCCAGCCTCTGACGACGACTATCGGGCCGGTGTGGCCGCGTTCCAGCAGGCAATCGATCGACGACCCGCCGGCGATTTTTCTGGCCTGGTCTGAACGTGCGCGCGCCGTCAGCAAACGATTCGTCGTTCCGGACCCCGAGCCCGGACGCGACATTCTCAGCACGCTGCGATTCTGGAAGCCCGTTTCCGACGAGCAGCCAAGTCGAGCCGAAACTGACGCGATGTCTTTCACAATCCGCCGCATCGCGGCCCGATTTGCACTGCTGCTGGGCGGCGCCGCGGTGCTGCCACTGCTCGCCTACGGCGTGGTCTCGATCCTGTCTCTGCAGCGCGGCACCCGCGAATCGGTGGTCAACGGCAACCGCAACGTCGCGGTCCGGGCCGCCGAGGAAATCCGCCGCTATGTCGTCACCAACGCAGAGCTGCTGAAGGGACTGTCGGCCGACCTCCAGGACACCGGCCTCAACCAGCACCAGCAGGATCAGATCCTCAAGAACTACGTCCTCCAGTTCCGCGAGTTCCGCGAGATCACGCTGTTCGACGAGCAGGGCGCGATGATCGCGTCGAGCCGCGTCGGCAAGCCGCGCGTGGTGATCCCGAAGGACGCGCAGGTGACGATCAACGGCGTCACGATGTCGCCGATCCGCGTCGACGAGGATCTCCTCCCCACCTCGGTCTTCGCGATCCGGCTCACCCGCCTCAACCAGCCGGCCGGCTGGCTCGCTGGCGAGTTCAGCCTCGAGGAAATGTGGCGGATGGTCGATCAGATCCGCATCGGCGATCACGGCTTCGCAATGGTCATCGCCCCCGGCGGCGAGCTGGTCGCGCATGGCGACCCCGACAAGAAGGCGCTGGTCGCCCAGACCCGCAACATGAGCGGCCACCAGTTGTTCGCCGCCGCGCGCGCGCGCGCCGACGCGGCGCCGGTGTCCCAGGAATACCGGGACGAGGACGGCCGCAACCAGCTCGGGGTCGCGGCACGCATCGCGCAACTGGGCTGGACCGTGATCGTCGAGCAGCCCACCCGCGAGGCCTACGCCAACGCCACCGTGCTCCAGCGCCAGCTGGTGGTGTCCATCTCGATTGCGTTGCTCGGCATGATTACCGTCGGCTACCTGTTCGGCCGCAGCTTCATCAACCCGATCCTCGCCCTGCAGCGCGGCACCCACGACATCGCCGCGGGCCAGCTCGATGCGCGCGTCTCGATCGATCGCAGCGACGAGCTCGGCGATCTCGGCAGGGCGTTCAACGCGATGGCCGATCGCCTGGTGACGCTACAGGAAGAAGTGAAGCGCCAGGAGCGACAGGCGATGTTCGGCCGCGTCGCCGCCGGGCTGGTCCACGATCTCTCGCACCCGATCCAGAACATCGGCAACAGCACCCGGCTGCTGATGCGCGACGATCTCGATGTCGAATCGCGCGATCAGTTCCGCCGCACCATCGAGCGCGAGCTGCAGACGCTGAAGCGCTTCATGGACGATCTCCGTCACGTCGTCAAGCCGAAGCCAATCGAGCGCTTCGCGATGGACATCAACGGATCGGTGGCCGAAATCGCGGAGTCGATGCGCGCCGAAGGCGACCGCAACGGCGTCACCCTCGAAGCGCAGTACGGCGCCGGACCGCTGGTCATCGAGGGCGATCGGTTCGCCCTCGGACGCGTCTACCGCAATCTCATCACCAACGCCATCCAGGCGACCGAGCCGGGCGGCCGCGTCACCATCGCTACCGGACGGGCCGGCGATCGGGTCGAGATCCGCGTCACCGACACCGGTTCGGGGATTCCGCCCGAACGGCTGTCGGCGATCTTCGACGACTTCGTCACGACCAAGCGCCGCGGCCTCGGCCTCGGCCTCGCCATCTCCAAGCGCATCGTCGAACAGCTGGACGGGACGATCGACGTCCAGAGCGAAGTCGGGAGAGGCACCGCCTTCACGATGCGTTTCCCGGCGCGCGACGATCGTTCAGCACAGGCAGCCGCAAGCTAGCAATTGAAGGAGGATGGACAGATGTTCCGGACATTGATGAAGACCGAGGCGCTGGCCGTGGAAGACCGCACCGTGGCGGTGCGCTACTTCGAGATCCGCACCCTGCGGGGCGCGCGCCGCTACAGCGCGGAGATTCTGCTCGGACCGGGTGACCGCATCATCCTGGACGACGATTCGGTGACGAACCTCGAGGCGCGAACGACGTGCCTGGTGCCGGCGACGCTGTACAGCCGTCTGCTGGCGCGCACCGCAGCGGCTTGAGACCACGAGAGGTGGCACGACGGCGACCGCTCGCCGCCGCGCCGCTCTCAACCTGAGGTCGGAGGGTCAGTGGTGTGGGGGAACCACGCCCTACTTCCGCGGCAGTACCGTGTCCTTCAGCTGCTTGGCGATCCGCGCCTTGACCACGGTCTTCGCGGGAATCTTGATGGCTTCGCCCGTCGCCGGGTTCCGTCCCATCCGCGCCTTCCGCTTCTGCACCACGAGCTTGACCATGCCGGGCAGCACGAACTCGCCCGATCGCTTCAGTTCCTTTTCCGCCAGCGCGGTCAGCTCATCGAAAAACTCGCGAGCCTGAGTGCGCTTCACTTCGAAGCGTTCCGCGAAGTGCGAAAACAACTCGGATTTGCCCATGCGCCGGGCGTCGGTGGTCATCGTTCCCCTCACTTGATCGCGCTGTGATGTTCAACCGGCGATCGCCGCGCGCGCAGCACCAATCGCGGTTTTTCTTCGAAAAACGTCACATCCTAGCCCGCGCCTCTCGCCAGTGTCAATTCAACGCCGCGGCCAAAAACCGCGATTTTCCCCACAGAATGCTAGAATTTTGAGGCATGTCAAGCTCGACCCTCGAGACCTTCCCGAACCCCCGACCCGAGCGGGACTACGAGATCCAGATTCAGTGTCCGGAATTCACGTCGGTCTGCCCCATGACCGGTCTCCCGGATTTCGGCGAGATCCGAATCACCTACACGCCCGACACCCGCTGCGTCGAGCTGAAGTCGCTGAAGTACTACATGGTGGAGTTCCGAAATAAAGGGATTTTCTACGAGCACGTCACCAACCAGATCCTCGACGACCTCGTCGCACTGCTCCAGCCGCGCCGCATGACGGTGGTCGGCGACTTTTCCGTCCGCGGCGGCATCAAGACCATCGTCACGGCCGAGCACATCGCAAAGGGCTGAACTCGGCGCGGACCCTCCGGACATGACCGACGATCCCGTTCGGGTGCCCATCGAAAGCGAACTCGACCTCCACGCCTTCGCGCCTCGCGACATTCCCTCGGTGGTTTCCGAGTACATCGAAGCGGCGGCCGCGGCGGGCTTGCGCGAGGTTCGTCTCGTGCACGGCCGCGGCCGTGGCGTCCAGCGGGGCATCGTCCAGGCTGCACTCGATCGCCACCCGAGGGTCGTCGAGTTCTGGGACGACCAGGATTCGCATCTGGGTGCAACCGTCGCGCGACTGAGCTCCGATTCGTAAGCTCTCCGAAGACCGCAACGGGTCGCGCGCAGGCATCGACTTTGCCTCTGAGCCGCGCGGTGTCCACTCGCTAGTCCTAAGTTCTTGAAATCACGCGCCGCGCCGCATGCGCGTCGCACAATTTGCGCGCGAGTGGCCGATGCGCGATGCAGATTTCTCCACCGCCTGAAGACAGCCTCGTCGCGGTGCGACCCGGCGATCTCGTCGTCGTCCGGCGCGCACGCTGGCGCATCGTCCACGTTCGCAACTACCAGCGCTGCGGGGTCGTCACGTTGTCCGGCCTTGTGGGGCCGATGCTCGGCGTCGAACGCCGCGTCCTCGTTCCATTCGAGCGTGTCGATCCAATCGATCGGGAGCCGCGGCTGCGGCGGGTTCGCGCCACCACGTGGCGGCGCGCCTGCCGCGCGTTGATTGCCGGCGACGGCCCTCCGGGGTCGCTGCGCACCGCGAGCTCAGCGCGGATCGACCTCCTTCCGCACCAGCTCGAGCCCGCGATGGCCGTCCTTCGCGGGCTCGGCACCCGTGTCCTGCTTGCTGATGCCGTCGGCCTGGGCAAGACGATCCAGGCGGGACTGGTCGTGTCCGAGCTGCTCGCGCGCGGGGCCATCGAGCGCGTGCTCGTGCTGACACCACCAGGCCTGCGTGAGCAATGGCTGGAGGAGCTGGCGGCGCGCTTCACGATCGACGCCATCGGTGTGAACGGCCATCGCCTGCGTCAAATCGGCGCGACGCTGCCGATCGGCACGAACCCCTGGCGCACGCTGGTCACAGCGGTCGTATCCATCGACTACGTCAAACGGCCTGAGGTATTTCCGTCAGCGGCGGCTTGCCGGTGGGATCTCGTCGTTGTCGACGAAGCGCACGCGTGCGCCGGCGATTCAGACCGGCGCGCCGCGGCGCACGCGCTGGCCGCCACGGCGTCATATGTCCTCCTCTTGAGCGCAACGCCGCACAACGGCGATCGCCAATCGTTCGAGTCGTTGTGCGCGGTCGGCGGTGCCGCGCCGTTGCTGGTGTTCCGTCGAACACGGGCAGATGCGGGCCTGGGCAACGCGCGCCGCGTTCATGTCGCCCGCGTCCGGCCGACCGGCAGCGAGGCGCGGATGCACACGATGCTCGGGCGCTATAGCGATGCGGTACGCGCCGAGGCTCACAAAAGCGATGCCTGCCTCGCGTTGTCGGTGCTGCACAAGCGCGCGCTGTCGAGCGCTTGGTCGCTGGCCCGCTCGGTCGAGCGCCGGCTCGCCGCCCTTTCTGGCGAACCACCGGACAAAGCCGAACAGCTGGCGCTGCCCCTGGATGATCCGCTCGGCGAGCTCATCGCATCGGACGAAGCGCCGTCATGGCCTGGCGATTTGCGGTTGTCGGATTCCGCCCGCGAACGGCAGCTGCTATCTGCTCTGCACCGGGAAGCGGCATCCGCGGCCCGCCAGGAAAGCAAGATCGGGGTGCTCACGACGCTCCTCCGGCGCGCCAACCAGCCGGCGGTTGTTTTCACTGAGTATCGCGACACGCTGCTGCATGTGCGCGAACGCCTCGGACGTCCCTCGTTCGTGCTCCACGGAGGCCTGGCACCAGAGGATCGAGCTTCCGTGCTCGCGTCATTTGCGCGGGACCCCAAAGGACTGCTGCTCGCGACCGACGCCGCGGCCGAGGGACTCAACCTGCATCACCACTGCCGCCTCGTCATCAACCTCGAATTGCCGTGGAATCCGATGCGGCTGGAGCAGCGCATCGGCCGCGTCGATCGGATCGGTCAGCGACGCACCGTGCACGCGTTCCATTTGGTCGCGAGCGGCACCGGCGAAGACCGCCTGCTCGCGCGGCTGCGCGCGCGCGTGGCCTCCGCACAGGCGGCAATTGGCGCGCCCGATCCGTTCGCTGACGACGAGCGGGAGGTAGCGCATTTCGTGATCGCGGAGGGCCCGTGACACTGATTCCAGTCGATCTGCGCCACGAAGCTGCGGCGGAAGCGCGCAGGCTGCGCGGTGCTCGCAGCTGGCTGCGCGACGGCGACCAGCGGGCCTTGCAGCTGCTCGAGGCTGACGGTGGGTGGATCGCCAGGCCTCGGCACGCCAGGGTCGGACGATGGCTCGGCGGCCGCGTGTGCCTCATCTGGCGGGTGTCGCTCATCGACGCATCAGGCCGCCCCGTCGAATCGCGGCTCGTGCCGCTGCTGGTCGAAACCAACGGCGATCTGAGCCGCCTACTTGCCGACCCGACCACCGACGCCCTCATCCGGGCACGGATCCAGACCGCTTCCGACGCGTGGACAGAGGAGGCGATCCGGGTGGTCCATGTGTTCACGACGACCCGGCTGTCGCGAGAGCGCGAGATCGCGGAACGCGCGTCCTTGACCGCGCCGTTAACTCAAGAAGGACTGTTCGATCGGCGCGCCGACCGCGCGCGACAGGCGCGTGCGGCGGCGCTGGTCGCAAGCCGGCAGGAGATGTTCGATCGAAGGCGCGCGGTCGAAGACGCCGGATCGATTGCCCTTCGGCCGGCACGGCTGCTTCTCGCGATCGTCCCGTAACCATGCTGCCGGAGGTAGACGGACACCTGCTATCGGTTGCGTTCATCGAACAGGAACTGCGCGGGATCGCCGTGTCCGAGGAGGTCGCTCACGCGCGCCGCACCCTCAGCCGCTGGCGAACGACGTGCGCGATGCTGGGACCCGCATCCACGCCACGGACGATCCTGCAATCCGCCGGGCCGTTGTTTGCCGCGCTCGGATTTCAGCCGGCGGAGCGTGTCGAATCGATCGAACCGGCGATCGCGGCCACCCTTCAGTCAGCAGATCGCCGCGTCGCTCTATTAGTGGCGCCATGGGGACACGCGCGCGATCCGCTGTGGCGAATGGCCGTCACGCAGGCTGCGCGGCGGGCTGCCCCGTGGTGTCTGATCTTCGACGGCCTCCATCTCCGCATCGTCGACGCCGGCCGTCTGTACGCGCGCCGCTACCTGGAAGTCGACCTCGATCTCGCGATCGGCGGCTCGCGAGGGACCGCGCTGCTGCTGCGGTTCTTCGGCGCGGCGGCGCTTGCCGCGGGACCCGACGATCCGCAGTCGCTGCATACGCTGGTCGTCCGATCCGATCGGCACGCGACTGGCGTCTGCCGATCGCTGCGCGAGGGCGTGCTCACCGCGTCGGCCGAGATCCTGGGCGCGCTGGTCGCCCGCCAGTTCCGGCGGAAGCCCGACATCCACGACAGTTTCGAGCAGGCGTTGACGATCGTGTATCGGATGCTCTTCCTGCTCTTCGCGGAAGCTCGCGCGCTGGTCCCGCTGTGGCATCCGATCTATCGCGAAAGCTACAGTTTCGAGGCACTGCGCGAGGCGGCAGAGCAATCGCCCCCGCCGCAGGGACTCTGGGACGCGCTGCGCGCCATTTCCAGGCTGGCGCACGCCGGCTGCCGCGCCGGCGATTTGGAGGTGACACCGTTCAATGGACGTCTCTTCGCGCCGACCCGAACCCCGCTCGCGGAGCGGCTCGACCTGGACGACGGCTCCGCCAGACGGGCGATTGTCGCGCTCTCCACGCGGCCGGCTGCCGACCGCACGGGCCGCGAGCGGATCGCCTATCGCGATCTCGACGTCGAGCAGCTCGGCGCGGTGTACGAAACGCTGCTGGACTACCAACCGCGCATTGCGCACCGAACCGTGTCGCTGGAGACCGGCTCCGGTGCGCGCAAGGCGACGGGCAGCTTCTACACTCCACAACCGATCGCGGACTATCTCGTGCGGCGCGCGCTCGGCCCGCTGGTTCGCGACGTGGCTCCCGATCGGATCCTGCAGCTGCGGATCGTGGACCCGGCGATGGGCAGCGGCGCGTTTCTCGTCGCCGCCTGCCGGTTTCTCGCCCGCGAGTACGAATCGGCGCTGGTGCGTTCAGGCGCCTGCCACGCGGCCGACGTCGGTGATACCGACCGCGCCGGCATCCGGCGAACGATCGCCGAGCGCTGCCTTTATGGCGTCGACCTCAACCCGATGGCGGTGCAGCTCGCGCGACTGTCGCTGTGGCTCGCCACCTTGGCGGCGGATCGCCCGCTCAGCTTTCTCGATCACCGCCTGCAGGTCGGGGACAGCCTGCTTGGCACATGGCTCACGCACCTGAGACGACCGCCGTCGGGCCGCCGTCGCCGCGAGGCCGACGACAGACTGCCGCTGTTCGACGATGCAGCCGTCGCCCCGGCGCTGCGCGAGGCGCTGCCGATCCGCTTCTCCCTGGAGACGACGCCGAACGACACGGTTGATCAGGTGCGTGCCAAGGAACGGGCGTTCGCCGGCTTGACCGGCCGCTCGTCCGCATTGACCCGCTGGAAGCGGATCGCCCATTTGTGGTGCGCCGCGTGGTTCCCTGATGCGGTGAATCCCGCGCCATCGTCGGCATTTGCATCGCTTTCAGACGCGGCGCTGTCGGGTCGCGGGGCACTGCCGGAGCGAACCGCGACACGCTATCTGGAAGCGGCCGACGCGGTCGCCGACACTCGGCGCTTCTTTCATTGGGAGCTGGAATTTCCCGAAGTATTCTTCGACCGCGACGGCTCGCGCTTGTCGCGCGCCGGCTTCGATGCCGTCATCGGCAATCCGCCGTGGGACATGATCCGCGCCGACACCGGCGGCGCCGAGGCGCGATCGAGCGCCCGGCTCGACATGAAGCCGCTCATCCGATTCACCCGAGACTCGGGTGTCTATCGCGGGCAGTCGGACGGTCACGCCAACCGGTATCAGCTCTTCGTCGAGCGCGCGATCGCGCTGGCTCGTCCAGGCGGCCGTCTGGGGCTGGTGCTGCCCTCGGGACTGGCCACCGATCAGGGCAGCGCCTCGCTGCGGCGGATGCTCTTCTCCCGGTGCCACGTGGATGCGCTGGTCGGCATGGACAACCGCCGCGGGGTCTTTCCCATCCATCGCAGCGTCCGGTTTCTGCTGATGACCGCTTCGGCCGGCGGCCCGACCGGACGTGTTGCGTGCCGGCTGGACCTTGGCGATCCAGGCGAGCTCGAGTCCATCGGCGACGAGACCCTCGAGGCGCAATTCCCGGTTCACGTCTCGCCGGCGCTGCTCGAACGCATCTCGGGTCCCGGTCTCGCGCTCCCCAACCTGCGTTCCGCCGTGGATCTCGCGATCGTCGAGCGTGCGGCGTCGCTGTTCCAGCCGCTCGGCAGCGCCGAGGGATGGGCGGTCCATTTCGGCCGCGAGCTCAACGCCACTGACGATCGCCATGCCTTTCGTCCGATCGGCAATCACCTGCTGCCGATCGTCGAGGGCAAGCATGTCGAGCCGTTTCAGGTTGCGCTCGGTTCCGTCCGTCGGGGCATCCGTGCAGCAGACGCGGCGCGCCTTCTGCGATCCGATCGACACGAGCGCGCCCGACTGGCCTATCGCGATATCGCCAGCGCCACCAATCGCCTGACGCTGATCGCGGCGGTGCTGCCGCCACACTGCGTCTCCATCCACACCGTGTTCTGCCTGCGCACGCCGCTGCCGCGTCATGCCCAGGATCTTCTGTGCGGCCTCTTCAACAGCCTCGTCGTCAACTATCTCGTCCGCTTGAGGGTGACAACGCATGTGACGATCGGGACGGTGGAGCAGCTGCCGATCCCGACATCAGAGGCTGCTCCGGCGGCATGCCGGGACATCGCGGCGCTTGCACGGCTGCTGGCGCGGCGACGCGATGCCTCGGCCTCCGCCCGCTTGAACGCCACGGTGGCGGCGCTGTACCAACTGAGCGCCGCGGAGTTCGATTACATCCTGGCGACGTTTCCGCTAGTGCCGCGCGACGAACGCGACGCGACCCTGCGTGAGTTCCTGCACCGGACACAGAGTTAAGTCGAGGACACGGATGGATTCGCCACTGAGACACGAAGACACAGAGTTGGCTCGGATCAACAAGATCGCTGAAAGGACCATCAGTTGTGCGATCGAAGAACTTCAACTCACGTCTCTTGAAAGACGGTCGTGCGACGGCGAACCTCCGTGTCTCCGTGTCTCGGTGGCTATCGAGTTCGTGCCTCGTCTGATATCCTGCCTGACACATCATGCTCAGAGCCGGAATCGTCGGGCTGCCCAACGTCGGCAAGTCCACGCTGTTCAACGCCATCACCCGCACGCGCAACGCTGAAGCGGCGAATTACCCCTTCTGCACCATCGATCCCAACGTCGGCATCGTCTCGGTCCCTGACGCGCGGCTCGCCGAGCTGAAGCGGATCGCCAAGACCAACGTCGTCATTCCCGCGGCGATCGAGTTCGTCGACATTGCCGGGCTGGTGAAAGGCGCGAGCACCGGAGAGGGTCTCGGCAACAAGTTCCTCACCCATATTCGCGAGGTCGACGCGGTGGTCCAGGTCGTGCGCTGCTTCGACGATGCGGATGTGCATCATGTGTCGGGGACGATCGATCCGGTGCGCGACATCGAGGTGATCAATACCGAACTGATCCTCGCCGACATGGAAGTGGTGCAGAAGCGACGCGAGCGACTGGCGAAGGACGCCAAGCGCGGCGACAAGGGCGCGATCGCCGAGGATGCGGTGCTCGCCAAGATCGAGGCGGCGTTGAACGCCGGCAAGCCGGCGCTGACCGTCGATCTCGCACCCGAAGAGCGCGTGTTGTCGGCGCCGTTCTTCCTGCTCTCCGACAAGCCGACGATCTTCGCCTGCAACGTCAAGGAAACCGATCTCGCGACCGCCGACACCAACCCGTACGTGATGAAGGTGCGCGAATACGTGAAGACCCATCTGTCCTGTGAGGCGGTGGTCATCAGCGCCCAGATCGAGAGCGACCTCGTCGACCTCGCGCCGGATGAAGCTGACGCCTTTCTCAAGGAGCTCGGCGTCCAGGAGAGCGGCATCGGCGCGCTGATTCGCTCCACCTATCACCTGCTCGGGCTGCAGACCTACTTCACCGCCGGCGAAAAAGAAGTCCGGGCGTGGACGATTCATCAAGGCGACACCGCTCCCAGGGCGGCCGGCGTCATTCACTCCGACTTCGAGCGCGGATTCATCAAGGCCGAGACCGTGGCCTACACCGATCTGCTCAAGTGTGGCTCGGTGGCCGCCGCGCGCGAGAAGGGCCTCTATCGCATGGAAGGCAAGGAATACGTCGTCGCCGACGGCGACGTGCTGCTGTTCAAGTTCAACGTCTGAGACTCCCTATGGACTTCGACCTGACCGCCGGGGTGTCGGTCCTCGAACGCACTCCCGATGTCTTCCGCGCGATGCTCGCCGGTCTTCCGCCGGCCTGGGCCGATGCCACCGAAGGGCCCGACACCTGGAGTCCGTACGTCATCGTCGGCCATCTTTGCCACGCCGAGCGCGCCGACTGGATCCCGCGCGCGCGGATCATCCTGGCTCAGGGGCCCGACCGCCGCTTCACGCCGTTCGATCGTTTCGCGCAGTTCCGCGAGAGCGAAGGCAAGTCGCTGGCCGACCTGCTCGCTGAATTCACCCGCTTGCGCGAGGAGAGCCTGACCACGCTGGCCGGGTGGCACCTGACTGACGCCCAGCTCGAATTGACCGGCGAGCACCCCGCGTTCGGCGCGGTCACGCTGCGTCAGTTGCTGTCCACCTGGGTCGCGCACGACCTGGGACACATCGGCCAGACGGCACGGGTGATGGCGAAGCAGTACCGTGACGCGGTCGGGCCTTGGCGCGCCTATCTGCCGGTGATGGACCGTTGACGACAATGGACACGACGGCGTCCATCATCGAGGCGCTCGAGCGGGCTCCCGCGATTGTGATTCCTCTCGTCCGCGAAGTGCCGAGCGACGTCCTCAAGCGAAGGCCGGCGCCGCGCAAGTGGTCGGCGCACGAGCATGCCTGCCATCTGGCGCTCGTCCACTGGCTGTTCTTCGATCGGCTCGACCAGATGCTGGCCTCGCCGGCGCCGGTCATCACGCCCTACGATCCCGGCACGAGCGATCCTGACGACCGCTTGCTGAAGATGGATCTCGAGGACTCGCTCGAGCAGTACGCCGAGGATCGCGCCAGGCTGGTGGGCCGCCTGCGGCAGCTCTCACCCGCGCAATGGACCCGGACGGCGGAGCACGGCGAATACAGCCACTACTCCGTCTTCATCATGTTCCGCCATCTCGCGCTCCACGACTTCCTCCATGCCTACCGAATCGAGGAGCTGCTTCTGAAGAAGGAGTGGGCCTAGGCATATGGCGATCACGATTTCTCCCGAAACCCGCAAGCGGCTCGTCGCATCCATCAAGCGCTACGCCGTCGAGAACCTGGACGGGGAGATCGGGGACCTGAAGGCCGCCCTGCTGCTCGACTATTGCTTGAAGGAGATCGGCCCCGCCGTCTACAACCAGGCGATTACCGACGCGCAGCGGTATTTCTCAGAGCGCGTGACCGATCTCGACGGCGTCTGCCACGAGCCGGAGTTCACCTACTGGGCTCCGGTCGGGCGGAAGACGTTGACATAGGCATCGACCGTCAGCTCGAGGCGCGACAGTGCGTCGATCCGAGCCCTGGTCACCTGGTTGATGTTCCAGTAATAGGGCGTCATTGCGAGCAAGTTGGCGATCTGCGCCGCCGTGTCCACGACGATGGGATAGCGGACGCGTGTGGAGGCGGTCTGCTTGAACAGCGTGTCGCCGGCCATCAGCGCAGGCGCGGGCGGATGAGGCTTCACCGACGTATAGATGATGGCGCGGAGAGCGTCGAGGTGATCCGGGCCGGGCGTCACCGTGACCAGCGCCCCGCTATCCCGGACGATGCGCCGAACGTCCGACGCGTCGATCGGCGCGAACATGCTCAGCGCCACATCGAGTGATTGCGGCAGGAACGGGCTCCGGTGCAGGCTGGCGACGACCCAGGTGATGTCGCGATCGTAGGTCGTCGCCATCCTGATGCCCGGACGGGAAACGTCGACGCCGTAGCAGCCAACCCCGGGGACCGCCGCGAGGAGCGTGCGGCGGAGACGCGCCGTGAAGAATCCTTCACCGCATCCGAGATCGGCGACCTGGATGTCCGCCCGGGACGCGACGCTCTCCATCACCGCGGCATTTGCCGCAGCCGCCATCGGATCGTAGAAGCCACCCTGCAGGAACGTCCGCCGGCTGCGCATCATGCCCGGGCTGTCGCCCGGCTCCTTCGACTGCTTCTTGTTCGACAGCAGCAGATTCAGGTAGCCGCTCCGGGCGCGGTCGAAGGCGTGCCCGCTGACGCATGCGGCATCAGTGGCGCGCGCCACGAGCTGCGCGCCACAGACCGGGCATGCGAGAACAGTCGTGGTCACGCGTCCATCATCAGCGAGGAATCAGCGCGTTTGCAAAAGGCCGGCGAGCAGCTCGTCGAGCCGCGCGTACCCTTCCGTCATGCCGGCTTCCATGCCGCTGTTCACGTGGCCGTCGCGATTCTCGACGGTCTTGTGCAGCGTCGTCGTCGTGATCGTCGTCTTGCCGTCCGCTTCGGTCAGCTCGAGGGTCTCGAGCGCCGCGGCGTCGGGCATCGGCTCGAACACGAACGTGCGGACGACCCGCTCGGGGCGCGCGACTTCCTTGAACTCGCCGCTGAAGCCGACCTCGCTGCCGTCAGGTCCGCGGAACACGAAGCGGTAGCGGCCGCCGGCCCGCAGATCGCTCTCGCAGCTGACCATCGTCAGGCTCTTCGGCCCCATCCAGTTCTTCAAGTGCTCGCACTTGGTGAAGGCGTCGAACACCAGCGCACGCGGCGCATCGACGATGCGGCGGGTCGTGAAGCTGGTCTTACCGGGCTCGGCGATGATTTCGAGTTTTTTTGACGTCACGCGATTTCTCCTTCGTTTGCAGGTCCTGCAGGTAATCGTCGAGCCGGTTGTAGCTCGCTTCCCAGAATTGCCGATACGTGCCGATCCAGTCGGCCGCCTGCTTCAAGCGGCGCGGCTCGAGCCGGCAGGGACGGCGCTGTGCGTCGCGGCCGCGCGCGATCAGGCCCGCCCGCTCCAGCACCTTCAGGTGCTTGGAGATGGCCGGCTGCGACATGTCGAACGGCTCGGCGAGCTCCAGCACGGAAGCCTCGCCTTTGGCGAGCTTCGCCAGGATGGCGCGCCGGGTCGGATCCGCCAGCGCTCCGAACGTCACGTTCAGCGCTCCTTCATCCATAACCATACGGTAATATAAAGCGCGGCCAAGATCAACTACGGCTCACGGTCCAGCTGGGCGTCGAACGCCGCCGCGTCGCGTCCGAAATCACATAGGATCTTCTGCAAGGAGATTCGATGATCGATTTGTACAACGCCGCCACCAATCAAGTGCTCGGGAGCATCACCGAGGCCGACCTGAAGGTGCTGGTCGATGCCCTTGAGGAAGAGGGCGTGAACGACCAGGACTACTACATCAATCGCGCCACCATCGACGTGATCGCCGACGGCAAGGCCACCGAGCACCTGATCGGCCTGCTGCGCAAGGCGCTCGAGGCCGGCGACGGCGTGGATATCCGCTGGCAGCGGCGGTAAACGCGGCGCGGCATTAGAATTTCCCCCAGGAGACTCCGATGCCTCGTTCCTCATTCGTCCTGGGATCCACGCTCGCGCTGGTGCTCGCCGGCGGCGGCGCCTTCGCGACGCGCGCGCAGTCAGCCGGTCCGCTGCGCTTCACCATTTCCTTCCCCGCCGCGCGCAGCACGCAGCCGCTGGACGGCCGCGTGCTCCTCTTCATCTCCGACGATGCCAAGGCGGAGCCGCGGATGCAGACGGATCAATACCGCGCCAACAGCACCAAGCCGATCTTCGGCGTCGACGTCGACGGGCTCAAGCCGGGATCGGGCGTCAGCATCGACGAGA
Source organism: uncultured Acidobacteriota bacterium (assembly GCA_963794705.1). Classification (GTDB taxonomy): domain Bacteria; phylum Acidobacteriota; class Vicinamibacteria; order Vicinamibacterales; family CAVVIG01; genus CAVQFC01. The sequence goes on along the minus strand of CAWCFI010000010.1, from coordinate 670,532 downwards.
CGGTGGTCGGATGGCCGGTGCGGAGTCTCAAGAACATCCCGCCGGGCGACTACTACGTCCAGGCGCTGATCAACCGCTACGAGACGTTCCATCGCGCCGACGGCCACACCGTCAAGATGCCGATGGACCAGGGCGAAGGACAGCACTGGGAATCGAAGCCGGGCAACTTCTACAGCACGCCGGTGAAGATGCACCTCGACGCGGCGAACGGCGGCGAGATCCGAATCTCGATGGACCAGGAGATCCCGCCGATCGCTCCGCCGATCGACACCGCCCAGGTGAAGTACCTGCGCGTCCAGAACGAGCGGCTGACCAAGTTCTGGGGACGGCCGATGTTTCTCGGCGCGATCGTGTTCCTGCCGCAGGGCTGGGCGTCCCACCCCAACGCGCGCTATCCGCTGCTGATCCACCACGGACACTTTCCGAAGGACGCCGCCAGCGACGGCTGGCGCGAGACGCCGCCAGACGCGGGCGTGACCGGCACGGTGCGCGACAGCCAGGCGGCGGCGTACCAGTTCTACAAGGACTGGAACGGCCCGAGGTTCCCGCGCATGATCCACGTGCTGGTCCAGCACCCGACGCCCTACTTCGATGATTCGTACGCGGTGAACTCGGAGAACAACGGGCCGTACGGCGACGCCATCACCCTCGATCTGATACCGATGATCGAACAGCAGTTCCGCGGCATCGGCGCCGGCTGGGCGCGCGTCACCACCGGCGGCTCGACCGGCGGCTGGGAAGCCTTCGGCGTGCAGGTGATGTATCCGGACGCCTACAACGGCGCCTGGGCGCTCTGCCCCGATCCGATCGACTTCCGCTCGTACCGCTCGGTCAACATCTACGACGACCACAACGCGTACTACTACGAAGACAACCCGTTCAAGCGGACGCCGAAACCGGGCTTTCGCGACTTCCGTGATCATCTGTTCTCGACGTTCGAGGATCGCAACCTGGTGGAGCTCGCGCTCGGCACCCACGGCCGATCCGCGGGCCAGCACGACGCGTGGGCGTCGGTGTTCGGCCCGGTCGGCGCCGACGGCTACTACCAGCCGCTCTATGACAAGGCGACGGGCGAAATCGACCCGGCGGTCGCGACCTACTGGCGGGATCACTACGACCTGCGCTATATCCTGCAGCGCGACTGGAAGACGATCGGGCCGAAGCTGCGGGGCAAGATCCACATCACCAGCGGGACGATGGACAACGGCTATCTGAACAACGCCGTCTACCAGATGGAGGAGTTCCTCGGCCATGCCGTGCCTTCTCCCGAGTACGAGATCACCTACGGCGAGCGCCGCGAGCACTGCTTCACCGGCGACACCGAGCACTCGAATGCCGAAGGCAACCGCACCGTGCACCAGCGCTACATGCCGGCGATGGCGCGATGGATGATCAAGTCGGCGCCGGCCGGGGCCGACACGAAGAGCTGGGTGTATTGAGGCCACGACGACCATCCACGGATTGCACGGATTTCACAGATTGAGTCCGGACGCAGTTGGTGACTGAAGCGCTCCGCCTATCACATCGCGTCCGGCGACGGCCGCAAAGCGGCCGTTCGGTTCGGACGTTCCCTCCTCGGAATCCGTGTGTATCCGTGTAATCCGTGGATAAACGAGATCCGCCGTAGACCAATGCGCCCGTCCGCAAACGCTGATCTCAGGAGCTGGATATACTGATCGGATGTTGATCAGCAAAGAGCTCGCCGCCGCGTTCAACGCCCAGATTGGTCATGAATACGGCGCCGGTCTGCAGTACGTCTCCATCGCCGCCTACTTCCGGCAGCGCCAACTCACGCTGCTGTCCAAACTGTTCTTCAAGCAGGCGGAAGAAGAGACGCTGCACGCGATGAAGTTCGTGCAGTACATGCTGGATACCAAGGGCGAGCTGAAAATCCCGGCGATCCCGGCGCCGAAAGCCACCTTCAAGTCGGCCGAAGAAGCCGTCCAGGCGGCGCTGCAGTGGGAAGAGGACGTCACCCGCCAGATCACCTCGCTGATGGACATCGCGGTCAAGCAGAACGACTACCTCGGACAGAGCTTCCTGCAGTGGTTCATCGACGAGCAGCTCGAAGAGGTCGTCAAGATGGATCGCCTCCTCAACGTCATCAAGCAATCCGGTGAGCGGAACCTGTTGATGGTCGAGGCCTACCTCGTACACATCGAAAAAGCCTCGTAGCCGGAGGCCGCTGAACCTGAACCGGCCGATCGGCGTCTTTACCTGACAGGTAATTGCCACGGGTGTCTCCGCGGCACCATCGTCAGGAATCGGCTTATGAACACCCTGCTCGGATTTCCGGAAGGGAACGTCGGCACCTCGTTCGGCAAACTGCTGCGGCGCTGGCGCGACGGCCGCGGCATGAGCCAGCTGACGCTGGCCACCGAGGCCGGGATCTCCACGCGGCATCTCAGTTTCCTCGAGACCGGCCGCGCCCAGCCGAGCCGCGAGATGGTGCAGCTCCTCGCCGGCATGCTCGATGTGCCGCTCGGCGATCGCAACGCCCTGCTGGTCAGCGCCGGCTACGCGCCCGCCTACGGCGAACGGCCGCTCAGCGCCCCGGAGCTCGAGCCGGTGCGCCGCGCGCTCCAGTTCACCCTGCGCCAGCAGGAGCCGTTTCCCGCCCTGGTGGTCGACGGTGAGTGGAACGTGGTGATGCGCAACGAAGGCGCCGCCCGGATCTTCGATCTCTTCATCGCGCCCGACTGCGACGACGACCAGACGCCCAACGTGATGAGGACGGTGTTCTGCCCCGACGGCCTGCGCCGCTACATCGTCAACTGGGAGGAGCTCGCCGAATGCCTGGTGAACTCGCTCCACCGGCAGGTGGCGGCGACGGGCAGCGACGCGATGGCCCGGCTGCGCGATGAGCTGCTGGGCTATCCGGGCGTGCCCGCGCGCTGGAGCGTGCCCGATCCGACCATCACCATGCCGCCGCTGGTGGGCATGCAACTGCGCAAGGACGACCTGTCGCTGACGTTCTTCTCGATGATCACCACGCTGGGCACGCCGCGCGACGTCACCCTGCAGCAGCTGAAGATCGAGTGCTTCTTCCCGGCCGACGTGGCCACCGAGCAGCTCGCACGGAGCCTGGCCTCGGCCGCGCCCCGTCCCATCGCCGTGTAGACATTACCTGTGTCGTAATCGCCAGGCTCGATTCCGATCTTCAGAATAGGGAATCGAGTTGAAACGATGACGCACCTGCTCGCGGCCGCCGCTCTTGTCGTTCAGATCACCAACGTCTCCGACGCCCCGCCCTCGATCGTGCAGGCGGCCCAGGACGGAGTCACGCGCCTCTACGCGGAAATCGGGGTGCCGCTCGAGTGGAGCGAGCGCCAGCCGTCGATCCGCATCATCCTGCTGCCGTACGAGACCGGCGACCTGCGCCTGAGCGAGAAACAGGTGATGGGTGCGTCGGTGCGAACCGCCGGCGGCAACCTGGTCGCTTACGCCTTCTACCACCGCGTGCGTGAACTGGCACATCGCTACGACGTGTCCACCGAGCAGGTGCTGGCCTGCGCCATCGCGCACGAACTCGGCCACCTGCTGCTGCCGATGCGTGGGCACTCGGCCGATGGTCTGATGCGCGCGTGCTGGAGCCGCACCGAGTTCCAGCGCGCGGCACAAGGTCAGCTGAAGTTTTCGGCCGACGAGATCGACCGAATTCGAGCTGGGCTAGATGCGTCGGTTGAACACGAGCGCGGCGACCGCGCTCGCGACTAGCTCCATCAGGACGATGAAGGTCAGCGCCGCGAACGGCCAGTCGCGCTCCACGACATACTCCACCGTCGAGACCACTACCCGGGATACCGGGGTCGCGAGCAGCACGACGATGCCGGCGTTCAGCAGGAGCGTTGCGGCGGGCTCGATGCCCGCCAGCGACAGCAGCAGTCCTGCCATCAGGCACACCGAGCTGACCACGACGCCGCCGCGCAGCACCAGCCCGATGACACGCTCGAGCCGCGCCGTCTGCGCCGGAGTGCGTGCGCTGCTCATCGCCCGCCCCTTAGGAACATCATCGCGGACACGATGAACAGGACCGCGGCCATCAGGATCTTCAGCCACTTGGCGGAGGCCGCGGCGCCGAACTTCATCCCGCCCCATGAACCGAGCTGCACGCCGAGGCACGCCGCCGCCGCCAGCGCCGGCTGAAGCTGACCATGACCGTAGTAAATCGTGGCGCCGGCCGTGGCGGTGACGCCGATCATGAACGCGCTGGTCGCCGCCGCCGCGCGCAGCGGAATGCCGCACCAGGCGTTGAGCACCGGCACCTTGATGATGCCGCCGCCGATCCCGAGCAGCGACGACACGTTGCCGGCGACAAACGACGCCCCGATCGCCAGCGGCAGCCGCTTCACGCGGTAGGTCACCGTGCAGCCGCTCTCGGCCTCGTGATAGCGGCCGCCGAGGACGCCCGGGTCCGCGGCAGGATCGAGCATCACGTTGCGGCGCCGCAGACGGCTCAGCATGATCAGCGCGACAATCACCGCCACGAACCCGAACAGCCGCTGCAGCGCCGACTGGGACACGAACTGGGCCGTGACGCCGCCGAGAAAGCTGCCGGCGGCGGTCGCCACCTCGAGCAGCATCCCGAGCTTCATGTTGATCAGCTGTTTGCCGGCGCGGCCAGCCGAGACCGTGCTGGAGGTCGCGATCACGGTGGTCAGGCTGATCGCCGCGGCCGCGCTGAACGGAAAGCCGAGCACCAGGTTCAGGAAGGGGACCAGGAACACGCCGCCGCCCAGCCCGAGCAGCGCGCCAAGGCCGCCGGCGATGGTGCCGGCGGCAAAGATGATCAGCGCCAGCGTGGTCGTTACGACGGGCAGATTAGCCTCGGACGCGTTTGGTGAAGGCGTCGTACGCGCCCGGTGACGTGTGGTTCCACCAGGCGATATACGCCGCCGCGGCCTCTTCCAGGTTCTTCAGCTCGCGCGGATGCTTGAAGGCGTCGCGCGCCGCCGGCACGATGTCGCGGACCCGCTCCCAGACGAACAGCAGTTCGCGGCCGCTCTGGTAGAACAGCTCCGCATTCAGCACGCCGCTCGTGAGGAATGACGCGACCATTTCCCAGTAGGTCGTCACCATCCGGTACGAGGCGTTCGGATCGCTGCCTCCAGGACAGAGCGCCTGGAACTCCTCGAACGACTTGACCTTGAACGAGCCGGTGAACCACTTGCGCGCTTCGCGCAGGCGATCCTCGCGGCGCATCTCGTACAGCCGCAGGATCAAGTTGACATCGTCGTAGGTCGCGCGCGCCGCACCGCTCATCATCGCCATATGGGCATCTCGATATCTGGTTATCTCGACATCTGGTTATCTGTTCATTTGGTCGTTGTCGACACGACGCCGATGTTCACCATGGTGTCACCTTTCTTCAAGGACGGCACGGCCCGGATGAACATGACAACGCCGGCCTCCGGCGCGATCACGTCCTGGAGGGGCCGGTTCAGGTAGTCGGTGACAAAGGCAATCTTCGCGCCTTTCGCGACGTGGGCGTCGCGATCGACCGACGCGTGGAACACGCCTTCACGGTCGGCCGGCACCGACACGATCTTCTCGATCCAGACCGGATTGGCGACCGGCCTGGCCGTGCCGGTCAACATCTTCAGGTGCTTCATCGTACCGAGGGATCCGTTCACCAGCGCGGCGACGTCGCCGGCGACCACCGGACCCGAGCGCCCCGCCTCGGCGGTGAACGACGCCTTGCCACGCGTGGTCGCGGTGTTCTCGAGAAACCGGGATGCCTTCGGATCCTTGGGCCGGTCGGAGATGATGATGTGGTCCAGGCCGAACGCGAGCAGCATCGCGCGCGATTCCTGATCCTGTTTCTGATTCCCCGTCACCGTCCAGTAGCTGTACGGCCGCAGGTTCTCGTCGAGATCCCCGCCATGCAGGTCGATCAGGTGATCGCACTGTTCCACGACCTCCCTGGTCAACACCGCCGAGGCGCGGTCAGTTTGGGTGCCGGCCGGATCCCCGGGGTAGCGGCTGTTCATGCTCTTGTTGTCGGTGGGGTTTACGTGCGGTGTCAGCTTCTCGAACGACGGCACATTGACCAGCGGCACGAGGATCAGCGTGCCGGAGAGATCGGCCGGCTTGACGGCGTCGATCAGCTCCTGCACCGCGACGATCGACGCGTATTCCGTGCCGTGCGCGCCCGAGACGATCGCCAGCACCGGTCCGGCCTTGGCGCCGTGCAGCACCGCAACCGGAATCTCGTAGCCGGCGTCTGAACCGGCTGGGACTTTGAGGACGCCGTACGCCTTCTGACCGCGCTGCGCCGTCGCGGTTCCCACCGTAAAGGAAGCATGCGGATCGGTTTGGTACGCGCCGGAGTCCGAGGACGAGTCGTGTCCGGCTTCTGCGTTCAGGTAGTGTCCGGTTTTCGGACCTGGAACCGTCAGCGCGAGCGCCGCCGCGATGATCACTGTCTTCATCCGGCAAACTTTACAACGGTTTCCACGGCTGCATATAGTTAACAGCTTGCCCCCCGTGAAGACGCACCCGCTGTATATCAACGGCGAATTCGTCGCACCGCTCTCGTCCACCACCGTGGACGTCATCGATCCGTCGACAACCGAGGTGATCGCGCGCGTTCCGAACGCCGGCGCCGCCGACGTGAATCGCGCGGTGACCGCGGCCCGCCAGGCGTTCGACGCCGGTGCCTGGAAGGACGCGACGGCGCAGGACCGCGGCCGGGTGCTGTTCGAGATCGCCCGGATCGTCCGGGAGCGCGCCGGCGAGCTGGCGGAACTGGAGACCCGCAACACCGGCAAGCCGATCGTCGAGGCGGAATTCGACATTGCCGACACCGCGACCTGCTTCGAGTACTACGGCGGCCTGGCCACGAAGATCCACGGCGACGTGATTCCCGTGCCCGACAACGCGATGAGCTTGGCGCTCCGCGAACCGATTGGCGTCGCGGGGCAGATCATCCCGTGGAACTACCCGATGCTGATGGCGGCGTGGAAGCTCGCGCCGGCGATCTGCGCGGGCTGCACGGCGGTGCTGAAGCCGGCCGAGCAGACGCCGCTGAGCGTGCTCGCGCTGGCGTCCAGCTTCGCCGACGCCGGGCTGCCGCCGGGGGTGGTCAACATCGTCACCGGGGAAGGGGGCACCGGCGCCGCCATGGTCGAGCACGCGGACGTCGACAAGATCGCGTTCACCGGCAGCGCCGAAGTCGGCAAGACGATCATGAGGGCCGCCGCCGCGACGCTCAAGAAGATCTCGCTCGAGCTCGGCGGCAAATCGCCCAACATCTTTTTTGCGGACGCGGACTTCGAGAACGCAGTCGAAGGCGCGCTGTTCGGCGTCTTTTTCAATCAGGGCGAGGTCTGCTCCGCCGGCAGCCGGATCCTGGTGCAGCGGCCGATCTACCAGAAATTCGTCGAGGCGATGGTCGAGAAAGCCAAGGCGATCACCGTCGGCGCGCCGATGGATCGCGATACCAAGATGGGCGCTCTGGTCAGCCGCGAGCAGTTCGATCGGGTGCGGCAGTACCAGGAGATCGGCAAGCAGGAAGCCAAGCTCGCGTCCGGCGGCGGACGCGCGACCGGCGGCGCCCTCGACCGGGGTTATTTCGTCCAGCCGACGATCTTCTACGACGTCGACAACGCCAGCCGGATCGGGCGCGAGGAGATCTTCGGACCGGTGGCGTCGGTGATTCCGTTCGACACTGAAGAGGACGCGCTGCGCATCGCCAACGACACGTTCTACGGTCTGGCGGCGGCGGTGTGGACGCGCGACATCTTCCGCGCCATGCGCGTCGTCAAGCAGCTGCGCGCCGGCATCGTCTGGGTGAATCACATGCAGCCGACCTATGTCGAAGCGCCGTGGGGCGGCTACAAGCAGAGCGGCATCGGCCGCGAGCTGGGGAAATGGGGCGTTGAGGAATATCTCAACGTCAAACAGGTCTACATCAATCTATCGGAACAGCCCATCGGCTGGTACTAGGAGGACACATGACGTATTACGGCGGCAAGGAAATGGCGGCGGCGTTCCGCACGGTGCGCGACAACACGTTGAAGATCGCCGAGGAAATCCCGGAGGACAAGTACAGCTTCAAGGCGGCGAACGAGAGCCGGACGATCGGTCAGACGCTGACGCACATCGCGCTCGGACCCGGCTTCCAGTCCTACATCCACGGCAACAAGGTTACCGACATGAAGACGGTCAACTTCCCCGAGCTGATGAAGGGCGTGATGGCCGAAGAAGCCAAGCCGCGCACCAAGGGCGAGATCATCGCGTTCCTGAAGTCCGAAGGGGACAAGTTCGCCTCGTTCCTCGAGGGGCTGCAGGAGTCGTTTCTCGGCGAGCAGGTGTCGATGCCACCGGGGGCGCAGCCGGCGGCCAAGAGCCGCTTCGAGATGCTGCTCGGCGCCAAGGAGCACGAAATGCATCATCGCGCTCAGCTGATGACGCTGCAGCGGATGATCGGCCAGGTGCCGCATCTGACCCGCCAGATGCAGGAGCGGATGGCGGCGATGATGGCCGCGACACAGGCACAGCCGGCCGCGCAATGACCTTTCCGGCAGAGACCCTGCGGTTTCTGCGCGCGCTCAAGCGCAACAATCGGCGCGAGTGGTTCAACGCCCACCGCGCCGACTACGAGGCGTACGTCCGCCAGCCGATGACCGCGATCGTGGAGCGGCTGGCGGTCGACTTCCGGAGCTTCGCGCCCGAGCTGGTCGCCAGCCCGAAGATCTCGCTGTATCGCATCTACCGCGATACCCGTTTCTCCGACAACAAGACGCCCTATAAGACCCACGTCGCCGCGGTCTTCCCAACGCGGGGGCTGCCCAAGCACGAGGGAGCAGGTCTTTACTTCCAGATTTCCCCAGAAGAGGTGTGGATCGGCGGCGGCATGTACATGCCGCAGGCGCCGCAGCTGTTCGCCGTCCGCGAGCACATCGCCGGCCATTTCAGGCAGCTGCGGGCCATCGTCGAGTCGCCCGGCTTCCGCAAGCACCTCGGCGCGCTCGGCGGCGACAAGCTGACGCGCGTGCCGCGCGGTTTCTCGAAGGAGCATCCGGCCGCCGAGTACCTGAAATTCAAGCACTTCGTCGCCGGCGCCGAGTTTCCGCCGGCGCTCGCCACCGGCCCGGCGTTCTACAAGACGCTGCTGACCGTGTTCCGGCAGCTCACGCCGCTCACCCGCTTCCTGAACACGCCGCTGCTCAAGGACTGACAAAGCGCGATGACGGACCACGGCGATCTCGACGCGCTGGTCACCGAGCTCAACTCCGGCGCGCCGAAAGCGCGACGCTCCGACGAGCAGACCGCGCGGCTGCGCGCCTGGCTCGCCGAGGTGACGGCGCGATCGGCGAGCGACCTGCTGCTGGTGCCGGGCGCGCCGCCGTCGCTGCGCATCGACGGCCAAGTCGTGCCGCTGCCCGAGGCGCCGCTCGGAGGCGAGGAAATCGAGGATGCGGTTGCGCCGGCGCTGGCGCCGCATGCGCGTCGGCTGTATCGCGAGTGCGGCATCGCCGACGGCTCGTTCCGCGCCGCCGACCTCGGCCGCTTCCGCATCAACCTGCATCACGAACGCGGCCGCGCCGCGGCGGCGATCCGCCGCCTGCCGTCCGCGGTCCCGCGCTTCGCCTCGCTCAACCTGCCGCCCTCGATCGAAGCGCTGACGCGGCTGCCGCGCGGCCTGGTCCTGGTCGGCGGCCCGACCGGCTCGGGCAAGACCACCACGCTCGCGGCGCTGGTCAACGAGATCAACCTGCGCGACGCGCGCCACATCATCACCATCGAGGATCCGATCGAGTACGAGCACCCGCACCGCCGATCGATCGTCGAGCAGGTCGAGATCGGCGTCGACGCGCCCGACTTCCCGACCGCGTTGCGGGCGGCGCTCCGCCAGGCGCCGGACATCATCGTGGTCGGCGAGATGCGCGATCCGGAGACGATGCAGATCGCGGTCGCCGCCGGCGAGACCGGACACCTGGTGTTCTCGAGCCTGCACACCAGCGACGTCGCGACCACGGTGGCGCGGATCGCCGACTCGTTCCCGGTGGAACGCCAGAACACGGTGCGGCAGGATCTGGCGATGTCGCTGGCCGGGGTGCTGACCCAGACGCTGCTGCCCAGAATCGGCGGCGGCCTGATCCCCGCGGCAGAGCTGCTGGTGGTCGGCTATGGGGCACGACAGCACGTGCGCAAGAACGCGCTGCAGCACCTGCACCAGGAGATCACGATTACCCGGCGGCAGGGATCATTCACGCTCGAAGAGTCGCTGGCGGAGCTGGTGAAGCGCGACCTGGTCGATCGCAAGGACGCGCTCACGCGCGCCGGGCATCCCGAGGAGCTGGAGCGGTTGCTCTAGCGCTTCTTGCCCTTGCCGAACTGATCTCCCGCGGCCGTCGGCTTGCCTCCCGAAAAATCGATCTCGAGCATCTTCTCGCTCTCGGCGTTCGCACCGTTCTCGTCCTGCAGCGTCGCGACGATCTGCTTGGTGCGCGCGTCGATCACGTCGCCGGTCGACGGATAGACCAGCCTGCCGTCGATGCCGACGGTGATCCAGCCCGGCTCGTCGCGCACCTTGATGCTCGCCTTCATCGTCGGCGGCATGACCGTCGCGTCGAACACGCGCAGGTAGTTGTTGGCGTTGTCGGCGATCCAGATCTCGGTCTCGTCCTGGGTCATCGCGATGCCGTGGCTCGGGATGCCGTGGGTCGGAGACTTGCCGGGGGTGACGTCCGGCACCACCACATGGTGCAAGACCGCGCCGGTCTTGAGGTCCGCGACCTCGAAGCCGAGGACGTCGTTGATGTTCACGAACAGCAGTGTCTCCCGGCCATTGAAGGTGAACGGCCGGACGACGTTCCCGAACGGCCCGATCTCCTTGACGATCGTCCGCGTCTTCGCGTCAACGACCGACATCGTCTTGGTGTTGCCCTGCGACTCGAAATACACCCGGCTGCCATCGTCCGAGAACAGCGTGTTGTGCGCAGTGCCCGGCTTGTCGATGGTCGCGATCGGCGCGCCGGTCGCCGCGTCGGCGACCACCCATTTCGGTTGGCCGAGCACCGGCGCGTACAACGTTTTGCCGTCCGGCGAGACCGCGACGCGGTCGGTGCCGCGACCTTCATAGCGCTGTTCCCACACCAGCTTGTCGGTGAGCAGGTCGAAAGCGGCGACGCGCAGGCTGGTTGACACGTACAGCCGGGCGGTGGCGGCGTGCGCGGCGATCCCCTTGATCGCTTCCTGCGGCGCCACCGGACGGCCGTTCGTGGATGGCGGCAGCGGCAGGGACGTCGGCATCGCGATGCGCTTGACGAACTTGTGTCCGTGGTCGACGTCGAACACCAGGATGCCGGCCCCGCCGTAGCTCATGTTGTTGCCGCCGCCGACACCGGGCAGCGCGGCGTAAATGAAGCGCTGCGTCTGCTGCGCCTGCGGGTGCGACATCAACAGCGCGGTGGCAGCGAGGACCAGGGCGGCGCGTTTCTTGATCATGGGCACAGCGAGGAAGTATACGGCGAAGCTCGCCCCGAACACGATGCCGGACAGCTTGAAATTCAGGGTGATCGCGAAGGTCAGCACCGCCAGGCCCAGCAGCCACGTGAACATCTCGCCGCCGATCGCCTGCGCCCATCGCGGCGCCTCGCTGCCCGACGCGACCCGCGGCGTCAGCGCGGGCCACAGCCGCGGCACCGCCGCGAGATAGGCGCGGTACGACGCGCCCTGGGTCTCGAGCAGGCCGTCCTCCTCGCGGCGAATCAGCCGGTACATGAATGTCCACATGCCGAGGATCATCACCAGCCAGCCGAGACGGCTCGCCATGAACCCGACGCCGGCGATCAGCGGCAGGTTCGCGAGATACAGCGGGTTCCTGACGTAGCGATAGGGACCGTCGGCGACGAGCCCCTCTGAGTGCTGCTTCGCATCGTGCACGACCTCGGTGCGCAGATAGGCGGTCGCCCAGGTCCGAAGAAACGCGGCACCGAACACCAGCAAGGCACCGAGCGCGAACACTATCTGGGCGGCACGGTTGCCGGCGTCGCTGTTGGGATCGATCGACGGCGCGATCACTCGCAGCAATCCGACCACCGCGTTCGTCCTGTCGATGGCATAGAGCCAGAAGCCGACGCCGAAGATGACGCCGATCAGCCAGAAGCGCTGTTCGAATTCGAATTTGGAGGCGTGCATGGGAGTTCCGAGTTCCTGGTTCCTGGTTCCTGGTTCTCAGTTCTGAGTTCTGAGTTCTCAGTTCTGACCTGAGACGCGTACAGCGCCGCGCCGACGACCAGCGCCGCCGCGCCGCCCAGCAGTTGCTGCCGGGTCGCGCCGGCCGCCAGACCGATGCACACGCCGATCGCCACGATCGGCGTCACCGGACCAAACGGCGCGGTGAAGCCAGCCGGCCTGACCGCGCCGGCCTGGCCCGGCGCTCGCAGCCGCAGCGTCGCCGCCGCCGATCCGGCGTACATCAACAGACGCGCCAGCGCGCTGACGAGAGCTATCTGCGCGAACGAGCCGCTCAGCGCCAGCACCAGCGCTACCGCGGACGTGACGACGATGGCGTTGGCCGGGGTGCGGTAGCGCGGGTGGATGCGCGCGAGAAACGACGGGAGCTGACGCTGCTCCGCGAGCGCGAACAGCATGCGCGAGCCGCTCAGCACCTGCCCGGCGTTGTTGCCGGTCATCGAAACGACCGAGCCGATGCCGATCAACAGGGCGCCGGTTGCGCCGAGAAAGGCGGCTGCGGCATCGGCGATCGGGGTGGCGTGATCCGCGACGTTGACCAGCACGCCCTGCGCCACGATCTGCGTCAGGGTCATGACGATCATCACCGACACGATCGTCGCGACCATCGCGAACGGCACGTCGCGCCTCGGATCCAGCGACTCGCCGGCCGGCACCGGCACGACCTCGTAGCCGCCGTAGATGAAGATCAGCAGGAGCCCGGCTGCCAGCGACTGCTGCAGCGTGATCGGCGGCAGCGTCGTCAGCCTGGCCGGCTGGACGTAGGCGAGACCGATCACGATGAACAGCGCCAGCGGGACCAGCTTGCCCACGGTCATCACGTTGACCACCAGCGAGCCCTGGCGCACGCCGCGCACGTTGATCCACCCGAAGGCGATGGTCAATGCGACCAGGAACGCCGCACGCGCCGGCCCGGCGGTCAGCGCCGGCCAGTAGTAGCCGAGCGCGACCGCGGTCGCCGCCATGATGCTGGCCTGGCTGGTGGCGCGGGAAAACCATTGCATCCAGCCGATCTCGAAGCCGACGAAGTCTCCAAAGGCCGCGCGCGTGTAGAGATAGGGACCGCCGGTCGAGTCGAACCGGCTGCTCAGTTCCGCGAAGCAGAGCGCGACCGAGAGGGACAGCAAGCCGATCAGGATGAAGCCGATCGGACTCCAGGCGCCGACCTGGGCCGCGACCTGCGCCGGCCACAGGAAGATCGCGCCGCCGATCACCTGGTTGACGCCGAGCGCCGTCAGATCCCAGCGCCCAAGCGCGCGTCTCAGCGTGATCATGCCGGGTGAGTTGTATCATGGCGCTCGGCTGCCCATGCACGACCGGGCGGAGCGCGAAGGCTTTAGCCGAGCGAAACATGCACACTACGCTGCCGCGCCGCTTTTACGCTGACCCTGATTTCTATCGCGCGGAGCTGGACCGTTTCTATTTCAGCCGATGGATCTGCGCCGGCCGCGCCGATCAGATTCCGAACGCCGGCGACTATTTCACGCGCACGCTCGCCGACGAGAGCGTCATCGTCACCCGCGATGCGTCAGGAGAGATTCGCGCGCTGTTCAATGTCTGCCGCCACCGCGGCACTCGTCTGTGCGATCAACTTGAAGGTCATCTCGCCGATCGCATCCAGTGCCCGTACCACAACTGGACATACGCGCTCGACGGCCAGCTCCTCGCGGCGCCACACATGCCGCCGGATTTCTCGAAGGCCGATTACCCGCTGCATCGCGCCGGCTGCGACGTGTGGGACGGACATGTGTTCATCCATCTCGGGCTGGAGGGGCAGGAAGGGCAGGATAGGCGGGAAGGGCAGGAAGGGCGGGAACTGCTGCGGACGCAGCTCGCGGATTTGCCCGATCGGTTTGCCGCGTGGCGAATGGGCGAGCTCCGGCTGGGACACCGCATCGTCTACGACGTGAAGGCGAACTGGAAGCTGATCGTCCTGAACTACAACGAGTGCCTGCACTGTCCGAACCTGCATCCCGCCCTGAACAAGCTGCACCACTACCTGGGCGCCGACAACGTCGCGCCGACCTCAGGCTATTGCGGCGGCGCGATGGGCTTTCGCGACGGCGTCGAAACGATGAGCGTCGACGGCAAGCGGCGGCGGGCATATTTGCCTGGACTGAATGAGGCGCAGCGGCGGCAGGTCGTCTACTTCGCGATCTATCCGAACCTGCTCCTCAGCCTGCATCCCGACTACGTGATGACGCACACGCTGTGGCCGCGCGGCCACGATCGCACGGAGATCGTCTGCGAGTTTCACTTCCATTCGAACGAGCTCGCCCACCCCTGCCCGCAGATCAGCGACGCGGTGGAGTTCTGGGACCTGACGAACAAGGAAGACTGGTGGATCGCGGAGCAGTCGCAGGCCGGCATCAGCTCGAGGGTCTACACGCCGGGACCGTACTCGGAGCGAGAGGAGCTGCTGTGGAGCTTCGACGACATCGTCCGGCGCGAGGCTGAACGGCAGGCCTGAAAGGCCCGCACCACCGCAATTCGCCAACTCACCCATTCACCAACTCTCTGCATTAAACTGGAAGGCTATGTCCTCATCCTCCGCCGTCTTCAATGGCCGCAGGCGCGTGCCGGCGCCCGTCAACGAACCGATCAAGTCCTACGCGCCCGGCTCGCCCGAGCGCGCCTCGCTCAAGGCCCGCCTCAAGACGATGGCGGCCGAGACCGTCGACATGCCGCTGATCATCGGCGGCAGGGAAATCCGCACCGGCGACACATCGCCCTCGGTGATGCCGCACGATCACCAGCACGTGCTCGGCAGCTATCACAAGGCGACCGCGCAGCACGTGGCCGACGCCATCGCCGCGGCCGAAGCGGCGCGCGCTGAGTGGGCCGGCTGGGCCTTCGAGGATCGCGCCGCCGTCATCCTCAAGGCGGCCGAGCTGCTGACCACGACCTGGCGCGACACCATCAACGCGGCGACCATGCTCGGCCAGTCGAAGACGGTGTTCCAGGCCGAGATCGACGCCGCCGCGGAGCTGGTCGACTTCTGGCGCTTCAACGCGCACTACGCGCAGGAGCTGCTCGACGAACAGCCGTACAGCGACCACACGATGTGGAACCAGCTGGAATACCGCGGCCTCGAGGGCTTCGTCTACGCGGTGACGCCGTTCAACTTCACCTCCATCGGCGGCAACCTGCCGACCGCTCCCGCCTTGATGGGCAACACCGTGATCTGGAAGCCGGCATCGAGCGCGATGTATTCGGCCTACTACCTGATGAAGCTCTACGAGGCGGCCGGCATGCCGCCCGGGGTGATCAACTTCGTCCCCGGCGACGCGGCGATGGTGTCGAAGATCCTGCTCGGACACCGGGATCTGGCGGGCGTGCACTTCACCGGCAGCACCGACGTCTTCAACAACATGTGGAAGACGATCGGCGCTTCGATGTCCACCTACCGCTCCTACCCGCGCATCGTCGGCGAGACCGGCGGCAAGGACTTCATCGTGGCGCATCCGTCGGCGGACGTGGATGCGCTCGCGGTCGCGATGGTGCGCGGCGCCTTCGAGTTCCAGGGACAGAAATGCTCGGCGGCGAGCCGCGTCTACGTGCCGAAGTCGATCTGGAACGGGGTGCGCGATCGCGCGGTCGCGATGATCAACGAGCTCAAGATGGGCGACCCGGCCGACTTCCGAAACTTCATGGGCGCGGTGATCGACAAACGCGCCTTCGACAAGATCAGCGAGTACATCGAGCACGGCCGCGGCAACGCGAAAATCCTCGCGGGCGGCAAAGTCGATGGCAGCAAGGGCTACTTCATCAGCCCGACCCTGATCGAAACGGCCGATCCCGGCTACAAGCTGCTGTGCGAGGAGATCTTCGGACCGGTGCTCACCGCGCACGTCTACGACGATGCGAAGTGGGAGGAGACGCTGAAGATCGTCGACTCGACCTCGCCGTACGCGCTGACCGGCGCGGTGTTCGCGCAGGACCGCGGCGCCATCGTCCACGCGATGTCGGCGCTGCGCCACGCGGCCGGCAACTTCTACGTCAACGACAAGCCGACCGGCGCGGTCGTCGGCCAGCAGCCGTTCGGCGGGGCGCGCGCGTCTGGGACCAACGACAAGGCGGGATCGAAACTGAACCTGACCCGCTGGGTCAGCGCGCGGACGGTGAAGGAGAACTTCAACCCGCCGAGGGACTATCGCTATCCCTTCATGAGCGAGGAATAACAAAAGCAGGCCTAGGCTTGCACTACGACTGTCCGTGGGCTCGTCTGTAGTGCAGGCCTTCAGGCCTGCTCATTTGATCGCGGCGTATTCCGTCCGTGCCTGTGCGGCCACCGGGATGCCAGCATCGGCATTCTTCCAGAGCGCGAAGAAGTCCTCGTAGGCCGCTTTCGCCTTGTCGATCTGGCCGGACATCGCGAATGCGCGGCCCAGCTGGACGTGCGCCAGCGCGCCGATCGGATCGCTGACGACGACCGTCCGGTGATCGAGAATTTTCTGGAATTCAGCGGCCGCCTCGGCGCCCTGATGCGCCGCCAGATACGCCACGCCGCGCAGGTAGACCGTGTAGAGAGGCCCGTAGAACGCGGTGCCTACGGACAGCGGCGTACCCAAGTCGTAGGGAGCCGCGGCTTTCAGAAGCTCGATCGCCCTGGCCGGCTCGTGGTGGTTCAGCGCGAGCTGAGCGCGTATTGCCGGCACGTACGTGAATCTGGCTTCCGTATCATCAGGAAAGCGCCTTTCCAGATCGGTCGCGAGCGCTTCGGACCGGGACGACTCGCCGGACAACGCCAGCGCCAGCGCGGCTCCGTATTCCAGATCCCGATCCTTCGACAGCTCCAGTGCCGCAGCGGCGCCCTGTCGTGCCGCCGAGACGTTGCCGTAGAAGGCCTCCCACTGCGCTGCTGCGGCCTGAAACTGGGCCGCCCGTCCCGGCTGCTTCGCCTGTGTTGCCAACTCCACGGCGTGCTGCGCCTTCTTGCGAGCCTCTCTCAGACGGCCGGCCTGCGCGAGGACAAAACCCTCGCGCAACGAGACGGCATCCTCTGTTCCGGCCTTTCCGTGAGACAGCGCCGCTTCGCGCTCCATCGCTGCCTGATCGCCCTTCAGGAACGCGATATCGAATCGCGTGGGAAAAAACTCGGCCATCTCCAGTTTTCGTTCGGACGCCCGCTGAAACGCCTTCTCAGCTTCGCCGAGGTCTCCGTGGAACTGCGCGTTGAAGCCGAGCTGGAGATATCCGACCGGAAAGTCAGGGTTGCCGTCGATGGTTTTCCTGGCCACTTCCGCACCCTTTTCGAACTGGCCGAACGTCGGGTACACGAATGCGCCCAGCATCGAGAGCGGGTTGAAATCACGAGGATAGGTGCGCATCCATGCCTCGCAGGTCTGTTGCGCCTGTTCCAGGTTTCCCGTTACATACAGATCGTAGCTGGCCGCGATGTAGAACTTCTCCCGATCGCTGGCGCGATCGCGCAGTTGATAGGCTGTGCGATTGTTTTCGCTGGAGAGGGCAAACTCACCCATCAGGCCATAGGTAAACCCCAACGACGCGTACGCCATCGCGAACTTGGGATCGATCTCGACGGCCCGCTTGAAAAGAGGGACCGCGGCCGGCAGATCACTTGTAACAGTCAGACTCTTTGTGGCCGCGCTGTAGGCTTTCAGCGCGTCCAGGGACGGTGTGGTCGCTTCCGCCAGCGGCGTGCCGTGCTGCTGGACCGTCGCCAGCGACTCGCCGACCCGCGTTCTGAATTTAATCGCGACCTGGCTCAGCACGTTCAAAACGTCTTCCTTGCGCGCCGCCTGCACCTGCTGCTCGTCGAGGACATCGCCGGTACGGCAATTCGTGGCGCGCAACCCCAGGACGTACTGGCTGCCAAGGCTGGCAATCGACCCCTCGAGAACCGCGGCGCTCGACGTTCGCTCGCAGATCTCCCTGGCAATCGCGGGGGTCAACGGCGCGTTCGCCGGCTGGCCCATCAGTGGCAGCACGCGTTGAATCCGTTCTTCGGACACGAGGCTCAGGAACGGGGATTGTTGAAGCTGGATTGCCAGACCCTGGCGCAGCGTTGCTTCAAAAACTGGATCGCCGGTGGTGTTGGTGAAGTCCGCGAGGACGATCGTGTCCTTGTCCGTGAGCCTGGCGGCGCGGAGCGGAGAGAAATACGCAAAGGCGCCGGCGGCCGCGACGATGGCGGCGACGGGGCCGATCACCCACCAGCGCCTGCCGGCCCGCGGCCGCGATTCGGGCGCCGGCGGATTCGCGGCGCGCGTTGAACCAGAGTCGCGCTTCAAGCGCTGCAGGTCGGCGCGCAGGTCCGAAGCGTGCTGGTAGCGCAGGCCGCGATCCTTTTCGATCGCCTTGAGGATCGCATCGTCCAGCCGCACCGGCACGGCGGGTTGCAGGCGTGAAGGCGCCGCCGGTTGCTCGTGGAGAATCGCGGCCGAGATGACCGCGCTCGTCGCGCCGGCGAAGGCCGGCTGCCCGGTGGCCATCTCGTACAGCACCAGGCCGAGCGAGAACAAGTCGGTTCGCGCGTCGAGATCTTCTCCTCGCAGCTGCTCGGGAGACATGTAGGCGACCGTGCCGACCGTGCTGCCAGGCGTGGTCAGCATCGCATCAGCCCGGCGCGTTTCCAGTGCGGAGAGCTCGTCCTCTCCTGCCCCTCCTGCCCTTCCCGCCCCTCCTGCCCCCGCCCTTTGCTTCGCGAGTCCGAAGTCGAGGATCTTCGGCCCGCGCGCGGTTAGCAACACGTTCGCCGGTTTGATGTCTCGATGGACGATGCCGACGGCGTGCGCCACCTCGAGCGCGTCGGCCAGGGCGATTCCCGCGTCAACCACCGTTGGGATGTCGAGCGGCCCACTCGCCAGCCGTTGCTGCACGGTCTGGCCCTGCAGCAGTTCCATGACGAGGAACACCTGACCATCCGGCGTTTCACCGACGTCGAAGATCGTGCAGATGTTCGGATGCTGCAGCGCCGCCACGGCTCTCGCCTCGCGCTGGAACCGCTCGCGCGCCGGTGCGGAGTTGGTCAGCGCCGCCGGCAGCACCTTGATCGCCACGTCGCGCTCGAGCCGCGTGTCGCGCGCTCGATACACTTCGCCCATTCCGCCTTCGCCGATCTTTGACAGGATGCGGTATGGCCCCAGGTGAGTGTCCGGCGTGAGCGTCATCGGCTGCCAGACATCGTAGCGCGAAGGCTTCAGCCGAGCGTGGTGATCGCTGAAATCCGCGGTCAGCGTCGCTGGACGGCTTTTGCCACCGCCGCCCCGACCACCATCGCGGCGACGATGCCGCCACCGTGTCCGAACAGCACGTGGGTCGGCACCGTGTACTCGCAGAAGAGGCGCAGGCCGGCATCCGCGATCAGACCGCATCCCAGGCCATAGAGCGCGCCCGCGAGCGCGGGCCTGGTCGGCAGGGCGCGCGCGGCGAGAAACGCCGCGGCGATGAGCGCCGGGATCGCCGAGATCGCCGACACCCTGAAGCAGCCGATACCTTCCGCCAGCGCCTGGCCGGGCTCAGGGCCGACATTGAATGCGGACGCGGTCACCGCCAGCAGCGCGAATGGGATCGCCAGGCCGATCGCCACGGTCGCGGCGATCGCGCCGCGCGACAAGCCGCGACCCGGAATCGATTCTCGCAGCGCCACGCCGATGATCACCAGGCCGGCGAGCGCCTGGCCGAACGAAAAGCCCCACGCCTTCAGGAATCCGATTGCCTGCATGTCCGAGCGGAAGAAACGCAGCCCCGGCACCGACAGGACGATCGCGGCGGCGAGCGGAATCAGCACCAAGGCGCGGACGTAGGGCGGGCGCAGCGGTTTGGTTGGCCGCAGGTCGTTCTGGATCCTGTTTCGCAAATCGTTCGGCGCGCTCACTTCAGGTGCTCCCGCATCTTCTTCATCCCGCGGAACGCGCGCGTCTTCGCTGCGTTGACGCGAATCCCGAGCCGCGCGGCAATCTCGAGGAAGCTCCAGCCCTCGACGTGGTGCATCAGCAGCGCCTGCCGCTGATCCGCCGGCACGTCGCGGAGCGCGCGGCGCACCGCATCGCCCTCGGCGATGGTGTCGAGCGCGTCGTGCGCAACATCGCCCGATCGCGCATCAGCAACCAGCCGCTCTTCGAACCGCATCCGCCGTCCGGCGCTGCGCCGCTTCATCAGGTACACGTGGCGGGCAATCGCGTAGACCCACGGCGTCACCGGGCGCCCCGGCTGGTAGGTCCGGCGCGAGCGGTGCATCTGCAGGAACGTCTCCTGGAGCAGGTCGTCGGCGAGCGCGGCATCCCGGCACTGCGACAGCAGGTAGCCGCGCAGCCGGCCCGCAAAGGCCGCGTACAGGGCGTCGAATGCCTCGATCTGTCCGTCGAGATAGGCCTGCATGTGCGCGCAGAGCTCGGCTTCGGTCGCGTCCGGGCCCACGTCTTTCTTTGCTGCCGGACCCATGCCGGTTACGCGATCGGTGCCATCTTGCGCGCCGGGTTGAAGAAGGGCGTCTTGACGACGGTGGCGGGGACACGGTGGCGCACGGCCTCGACGGTGATCTCGATCTCCAGCCGCGAGCCCTCGACGTGGTGCGGTGCCGCCACGGTCGCGAGCGCGATCAGCTTCTTCAACACCGGCGACCAGGTGGTGGTGGTGGCGCGACCGACCTGACGGCCGCCGCGGTACACGGGCACGGCGACGCGCGACGCGGCGGCGGCGATCTGCGGCGCGAGCCCGAGCTTGTCGTACAGCGCCTCGATCGCCGGCCAGCTGATGTCGAGGCCAACAATCTGTTGCGAGATGCCGCGCCGTTGCTCTTCGATCAGCGCCGCGCGTCCGACGAACGGGCGGCCATCGAGCCGCACCAGCCTCCCGAGTCCCATCTCGAACGGCGAATATTTCTGCGACTCGATCAGCGCCTTCTTGCTGCTGAAGAAATCGACTTCGATCAGCAGTAGACCGGCTTCGACGCGGGCGACATCGAGCGCGAGCATCCCCACGGCGTGGATGTCGAACGGCCGCCCGCCGGCCATCAGCGCGTCCCACACCGTGACCGCGGCGTCCCACGGCATCCAGATCTCGTAGCCGAGATCGCCGGTATAGCCGGTGCGCGAGATCTCGACCGGCACGCCGGCGATGGTGCCGCGGGTCATGCGGAAGTACTTCAGGCCGCGGATGTCCGCGTCGGCGACCGCGTCCAGCAGCAGGCCCGAGGTCGGCCCCTGCAGCGCCAGCGCCGCCACCTGTTCGGAGATGTCCTCGATCGACACGTCGAGGCCGATTGCGTTCTGGCTGAACCAGCGCAGGCTTGGATCAGCGGCGGTCCAGCGGAAGGTGTCCTCCGACAGCCGCGTCACCGTCCCATCGTCGATCACCTTGCCGTGCTCGTCGCACCACGGCGTGTAGTAGACCTGGCCGACCGCGAGCGCGAAGCCGTCGCGCGTGATGACGCGATCGACCAGCTTCACCGCGTCGCGGCCGCTGAGACGGTATTTGTAGAGCGGCGAGACGTCGATCAACGCCGAGGCGTTGCGGATCGCGTTGTACTCGTGTTCGTGGTGCGGCTCGTACGAGCTCACGGCATAGAAGCCAGACCACTCGCGATAGTTCAAGCTCTCGCACAGCGCGAAGGTACGCGCGTGGACGGCGCTGCCGATCGGCATGCCGCGTATTATAGACAGCCAGGAGGGGGAGCATGACAGTCAGGAACACGGTGGCGGCGCTCGGCGCCGCGATGATCTTGAGCGGGGCGGCGGCAGAGGCGGCCGACGGCATTCTGATCGCCCAGAAGATGACCAGCGCCAGCGGCACGGTGACCACGCACCAAATCGAGATCGAGAAGACCCGCATGCGCGCCGAGAGCGAAGGGGCGGGCGGGCACAAGACCAAGATCGTCTTCGACGGCACCGCGCAGCTGCTGCGGACCATCGACGACGACGCCAAGACCTACACCGAGATGAGCAAGGCCGACATGGACAAGATGAGCGCGCAGATGTCCGGGGCGATGGCGCAAATGCAGGAGCAGATGAAGAACATGCCGCCGGAAGCGCGCAAGCGCATGGAAGCGGCGATGCAAGGGCGCGGCGTGCCGGGCGGCGGCGCCACCGCGCCGACCGAGTACAAGAAGATCGGCACCGACAGAGTCGGCAAGTGGGCCTGCGACAAGTACGAGGGCACGCGCAGCGGCGAGAAGGTCTCCGAGCTGTGCACGGTAGCGCCGGCGACGCTCGGCTTCACGCCAGGCGACTTCGAGGTGACCAAACAGATGGCGGAGTTCTTCGCCAAGCTGGTGCCGCAGGGCGCCGATCAGATGTTCAAGATTGGATCGCCGGCGGCCAACGGCTTCTCCGGGCTGCCGGTTCGCTCCGTGACGTTCCGCAACGGCGCGCCCAGCTTCACCTCTGAGATCACCGACGCCAGCCGGCAGAACTTTCCGGACTCGATCTTCGCCGTGCCCGCGGGCTACACCAAGCGCGACCTGATGGCCGGGCGCGGACGCGGCCGGCAGTGATCCGCAGTCGCTTCTGAAATCTGAATTCTTCAATCTGAAATCTCTGGGATGAAGTACGACGCGATCGTCATCGGCGGCGGGCACAACGGGTTGACCGCCGCCGCCTACCTCGCGCGCGCCGGACGGAAGGTCCTCGTGCTCGAACGCCGCCACGTCGTCGGCGGGGCGGCGGTCACCGAAGAGGTCTTCCCCGGGTTCAGGTTCTCGGTCTGCTCGTACGTGGTCTCGCTGTTGCGGCCGGAGATTATCCGCGAGCTGGATCTGCCCAGCCACGGCCTGGAGATCCTGCCGCTGGACGGCACCTTTACGCCGATGCCAAACGGCGACTACCTCTGGCGGGTGAACGACCACGCCAGGACGCACCGCGAGATCGCGCGCCACTCGAGACTCGACGCCGAGGCGTATGACGAATACGGCAAGGCGATGGTCGAGATGGCGCGCTTCGTCAAACCGATCCTGAACATGACGCCGCCGGATCCGATGTCGCTCGATCCGCGCGAGCTGAAGAAGCTCCTGTTCCTCGGCAATCGATTCCGCGCCCTGCCCGACGGCGACCGCTACAACCAGATCCAGCTGATGACGATGAGCGCGATCGACTTTCTCGATCAGTGGTTCGAGACCGACGTGCTCAAGGCGACGATGTCGGCGTCGGGGATCATCGGGACGTTTCAGGGGGTGCGCTCGCCGGGCACGGCCTACGTGCTGCTGCACCATTACATGGGAGAAATCGACGGCGCCTTCCGGTCGTGGGGGTTCGCACGCGGCGGCACCGGCGCCATCTCGAACGCGATCGCGGCGGCGGCGCGGGTTGCCGGCGTCGAGATCCGCACCGAGACCTCCGTCGCCAGGATCGACATCAGGAACGGCCAGACGACCGGCGTGACGCTGACCAACGGCGATGAGCTCGCCGCCGACCTGGTGCTGTCGAGCGTCGATCCCAACCTGACGTTTCTCAGGTTGATGGACCCGGCGCGCGAGCTGCCGAACGATTTCGTGGAGGAGATCCGCCGCTACAAGTACCGCGGATCGTCCGGCAAGGTGAACCTCGCGCTCGACGCGCTGCCGAACTTCACCTGCATGCCCGGGCCGGGGCCGCACCTGCGCGGCGCGATCTCGATTTCGCCCGGCGTGGACTACATGGAGCGGGCGTACGACCAGGCCAAGTACGGCGAGTTCTCGCGGCGGCCATACATGGACATGGTGATTCCGACGCTCACCGATCCGTCGATTGCGCCGCCGGGCAAGCACATCCTGTCGTGCTTCGTGCAGTACGCCCCCTACCAGCTGGCGACCGGCACCTGGGACGACCAGCGTGAGGCGTTCGGCGACGCCGTGATCGACACCATCGCGGAATACGCACCGAACATCCGCGACATCATCCTGCACCGGCAGGTGCTGACGCCGCTCGACCTGGAGCGCGACTTCGGGCTCACCGAAGGAAACATCTTTCAGGGCGAGCTGACGCTCGAACAGCTCTTCTTCGCGCGGCCGCTGCCGGGATGGGCGAACTACACGACGCCGATCAAGAACCTGTGGATGTGCGGATCGGCGACGCATCCAGGCGGCGGCATCATGGGCGCGCCTGGGCGGAACGCGGCTCTCCGCATCCTGGGACAGCGAGCATGACCACGAAACATACGAAACCGGAACCGACACGAAACGCACGAAAAGAACTGTTCGGATTCTGTTTCGTGAATGTCGTGCCGATGTGTGTTTCAGTTCCGAGCGTTTCGTGATGGTGGCCGAGGACGCCCTAGTCATCGGCGGCGGGGTCAACGGACTCGTGACGGCGACGATACTGGCCCGCTCGGGGCTGAAGGTCACGGTCCTCGAGCGAAGCGATCGCGTCGGCGGCTGCGCCAGGACCGACGCGATCGCACCCGGATTCCGGTGCTCGACGCTCGCGCACGCCGCCGCGATCGATCCGGCGCTGGTGCGCTCGCTCGGTCTCGAGCAGCACGGTCTGAAAATCGTCCGACCGGCGGCCGATGCGTGCGCACCGACGAAGGACGGGCGCGCGGTGATCCTCTGGCACGACGCGGCGCGCGCGAGCGGCAGCATCCGCGCCTTTTCGCCGAAGGACGCCGAGCAGTACCCGGCCTTCCTCAACAGCTTCGCGAACATCAGCGCGGTGCTGCGCGCGGTCGCGGGGTCGGCGCCGCCGTCGATCGACGCCCCAGGCGCCGGCGAGATCATCGAGCTGCTGAAGACCGGACGCAAGTTCCGCGCGCTTGGCAAGGCCGACGCGTATCGCCTGCTGCGCTGGATGCCGATGGCGGTGGCCGATCTGGCGAGCGAGTGGTTCGAGAGCGAGCCGCTGCGCGCGACGATTGCCGCCGGGGGCGTGCTCGGCGCGTTTCTCGGGCCGCGGTCGGCGGGGAGCGCCGCGGTCCTGCTGATGCTGGGCGCCGGAGAAGGTCATCCGGTCGGCAGCGGCTGGTTCGTGATCGGCGGGATGGGAGCGCTGGCCGACGCCCTGTCCGCCGCCGCGAGGCAGGCGGGGGTCGAGATCAGAACCGGCGCGGAAGTCGCGCGGGTCGAGGCCGTAGACGGCGCCGTCACCGGCGTGACGCTCGCCTCAGGCGACACGATCGCGGCGCGCGCGGTCGTATCCAGCGCCGATCCCAAGCGCACGCTGCTGGGCCTGCTGGATCCGGTGCATCTCGGACCGGAGATGGTGCGACGGATCCAGAACATTCGCGCGCACGGCACGCTTGCGACGATCAGCTATGCCGTGTCGTCGCTGCCGCGCATCAACGGTGTGGACACGCTGCACGGCGCCGAGCGGTCCGCCGCGCTGTCGGGACGCATCCGCCTGGCGCCTGGCATCGACGGCATCGAGCGCGCGTTCGACGCCGCGAAGTACGGCGGCTTTGCCGAGGAGCCCTGGATCGAGCTCACGATTCCATCTGTCACCGATCCGGCTCTTGCACCACCGGGGCAGCATGTGGTCTCGGCGTACGTGCAGTACGCGCCGTATCACCTGCGCGGCACGAGCTGGGACGCTGAGCGCGACCGCCTCGCGACCGCCGCCACGCGCACCATCGAGCAGTATGCCCCGGGGTTTGCCGCGTCGATCGTCGCCCGAACCGTGGTCACGCCGCTCGATCTGGAGCGCGACCACGGCCTGACCGGCGGGCACATCTTCCATGGCGAGCTGTCGCTCGATCAGTGGTTCGTCACGCGTCCGCTGCTCGGGTGGGCGCGCTATCGGACGCCGATTGATCGTTTGTTCCTCTGCGGCGCCGGTACCCATCCGGGAACAGGGGCCGACGGCCGATCGGGAGCGCTCGCGGCAAAGGCGATCTTCGCCGACATGAAGAGGTGACACCATCGCTGCTTCAACACAGGGGACACCAAGGACACAAAGGGCAAGACCGGTCTGGAGAACGGTTCTCCTCTGTGTCCTTGGTGTCCTTTGTGTTTGGTCAGCGCTCGTACTTGCCCAGAAGCCGGCGACGACCATCTTCGGCTTTACGGCGATCTCGTCGCCGGTCGAGCGCCGCCTCGAGTACCGGTTCCTTTCCCTGCCGACTGCCGCGCGGGCCCGCGATGCCCATGCGTTCTTGACTGCCGAGCCGCATGTCGCGGGCTCTCCACGGGATCGAGTGCTTGCCGAGTGGGTCCGCGATCGCTGGCGCGAGTACGGCCTCGAGCAGGTGGAAATCGTCGAGCATCAGGTGCTGCTGCCTTACGCCACCACCGTGCAGGTGGAAATGGTGTCCCCTGCGCCGTGGCGCGCCACGCTCAGGGAGCCGGCCGTCGACGGTGACCCGTTTTCAGCGCGTGACTCGGGCGTCGCGTATCACGCGTATTCCGCGTCGGGCGACGTCACCGCGCCGCTGGTGTACGCCGGCAGCGGAAATCCTGACGACTACGACTGGCTCGCGCAGCGCGGCGTGGACGTCAGGGGCAAGATCGTCCTCGTGCGGTATTCGGTGCCGTACAGCTATCGGGGTTTCAAGGCGCTGACGGCGGAACAGCGCGGCGCCGCCGGGATCCTGATCTACTCGGACCCTGCTGATGATGGCTTCCAGAAAGGCGCGACGTACCCGGAGGGACCGTGGGGTCCAGAGAGTCACATTCAGCGCGGGGGCATCGTCTACGATTTTCGCGTGCCCGGCGATCCGCTGACCCCGGGTTGGGCCTCGGTTCCCGGCGCGGCCCGAATCAAACCGGCGGACGCGGTGTCCCTGCCGAAGATCATCAGCGTGCCGCTCTCCTGGCACGACGCGCGACCGCTGCTGGAAGCTCTGCAAGGACCAGCGGCGCCCTTGATGTGGCAGGGAAGTATTCCACCGACCCAGAACTCGGGGTATAAACCCCGAGTTTCAACTCCGGCTTCAAACTCCGACCTTCCGAGATCCAAGATTGCGTATCGGGTCGGCCCGGGACCGGCGACGGTGCACCTGCGAGTGCAGAACGACGACAAGATTCGCCCGATCTGGACCGTGACCGGCCGCCTCACCGGCACGGAGTTACCGGATCAGCTCGTGATCGTCGGCAATCACCGCGATGCCTGGGTGTTCGGCGGCGTCGACCCGTCGAGCGGCACGGCCTCACTGATGGAGCTGGCGCGATCGCTGGGCACGATGGCCAAGCAGGGCGCGCGGCCGAAGCGGACGATCGTGTTCGCCAACTGGGACGCCGAAGAGTTCTCGCTCACATCCTCCACGGAATGGGGCGAGCAGCATGCCCGCGAGCTCAGCGACCACGCCGTCGCGTACCTGAACGTAGACAGCGCCGCCGCCGGCGACGACTTCAAGGCGATGGCGGTCCCGGCGCTCAACCGCCTCGTCACGCAGGCCGCGCGCGACGTGCTGGGCCTGAGGGGAAGCGACGACGCGATCGTCGAAAATCGCCTCGGCAGCGGATCGGACTACACCGTGTTCCTGAATTTTCTCGGCGTGCCGATCGCCGACCTGTCGTTCACCGGCCCGTACGGCGTCTACCACTCGGTCTACGACAACCACCTGTGGATGCAGAAATTCGGCGACCCGGGATTCCTCCGCCACGTCGCGCTGACGCGCGCGTGGGGCGTGATGGCGCTGCGCCTCGCGAACGCCGACGTCGTGCCGCTCGACTACCGCGCCACCGCCGAGCGCATCCGCGCGTTCGTGGGAGACGTGATGGACGTCGCGAATCCGTCGGAGAAGCAGGCCCTCCGGCCGCTGCTTGCCGCCACCGATCGATTCGCCGCCGCTGCAGCCGCTGCCGGGACGCGAACAGACACACTGCTCGCCTCCCGCGACCCCGACCGGCGCGCGGCCGCGCAGATCGACGAGGCGTTGATGAGGACCGAGCGCGCATTTCTCGATGCCGCCGGACTCCCAGGCCGCCCGTGGTACCGCCATCTGCTGTTTGCGCCGAAACCCACCTACGCGGCAGAGGTCCTTCCCGGTGTCACCGAGACCCTGGGCGCTCGAGACCACAAACAGCTCGATATCCAGGTGGGGCGTCTGGTGGCCGCCCTTGGCCGCGCCGCCGCATGCCTGGACCCGCCGCGCTCGGCGTCGGATCTGGATTTCCCCGCCGGCCGAAAGTAACTAGCGAGAAAATCCAGATCTGACCCCGCTGGCACTACATTTGCGAGGGACGCGATCATGGCTCATGTGACCGTCCTCACGCCGAGCGAGACGCAATCGCCTCCCGTCGATCGCAGCCGGCGAAACTATCGGCACATTCGCATCCTTCGCTGGACCTTTCGCCGCGACGACGACGCCGTCGTCTGCGAACTGGCACTTACAGGAGACGACCGCGAGTACGAATTGCGGGCACCCGCCGACTGGAATCCGACGGGAGCGTCCGTGGAGCGATTCGATGACGCGATGACGGCGTTTCAGCGGCACGCGATGATCGAGCGGACGCTCCTGGACGCCGGCTGGCAGCTCGACGGATTCGAGTCCGAAAAGGTCACGCTGCACTAGATCGCAGCCAACCCGCTCGCGCGCCGGCCGTCTAAGCGGCATGTCGATCTGGCGCGACCTCCGCTATGCCGCGCGCTCGCTCCGGCGGGCCCCAGGCTTCACCGCGATCGCCGTCGTTGTGCTCGCGGTCGGCATCGGCGCCAACAGCGCGATGTTCAGCCTGGTCGACGCCGCACTCCTCCGCCCGCTCCCCTTCACCCAGCCGGATCGCCTCGTCATGTTGTGGGAACGCTCGCCGCGCTTCCCGCACAACCGCGTCTCCCCTCTGAATTTTCTCGACTGGAGCGAGCAGCAGCAGGGGTTCTCGTCGATCGCCGCGATCGCCGGCGGCGGGCGCACGCTGACCGGTAGCGGCGGCGAGGCCGAGCGAATCCCGGGCCAGGCAGTAACCTGGCAGTTCTTCGACGTGCTCGGCATCCGTCCGGTGATCGGCGCCACCTTCAGCGCAGAGGACACCGCCAACCGACGACAGCTGGTGGTTCTCAGCGAGCGGCTGTGGAAGACGCGCTTCGGCAGCGATCCGTCGATCGTCGGGCGCAATCTCACGCTCGACGGCCAGCCCTATACCGTCGTCGGCGTCGTCCCCGCGTCGTTCCAGATTCTGTTTCCCGCCGACATGTGGACGCTGTTCTCCGTGCGGCGCAGCCCCGAACAGCGGCGCCAGCACTACATGCAGGTCATCGGACGGCTGAAGCCGGGCGCCACGCTCGATCAGGCGCAGGCCGACATGGCTGGCGTCGCGGACCGCATCGCGTCGATTGCGCCCGACACCAACAAGGGCTGGGGCGTCACCATCGAGCCGCTCCGCGGCGCCATCGTCGGGCCGGAATTGCGAACGACATCGCTGGTGCTCGCGGGTGTGGTGTCGTTCGTGCTGTTGATGGCGTGCGCGAACGTCGCAAACCTGCTGCTCGCGCGCGGCCTCAGCCGATCGCGGGAAATCGCCGTGCGCGCCGCGCTCGGCGGGAGCCGGATCCGCATCATCCAGCAACTGCTGACCGAGAGCCTGCTGCTCGCGGCTGTCGGCGGCGCCTGTGGGCTGGCGCTGGCGTGGGCGACGGTCCGGACCGCGCCCGCGCTTATTCCGCGCGGCACGCTGCCGCAGGCCATCGTCCTCGCTTTCGACGCCCGCGTCGCGCTGGTCGCCGTCCTGCTGACCGTGGGCACCGCGCTCCTCTTCGGCATGGTGCCGGCCTGGCAGGCCTCGTCGGTCCCGCTTGCGGAGATGACGAGCGCGGGCGGACGCGGATCGACGAAGCGGGCCGGCGGCCTGCGCGCCGCTCTGGTCATCGGCGAGGTCGCAGCCGCGGTACTGCTCCTGACCGGCGCCGGCCTGCTCGTGCGCACCCTGATCGCGCTGAACAGCGTCGATCCCGGCTTCAGGGCGGCACACGTGTTGACGATGCAGCTCGGCCTCCCGATGAACCGGTACGGGTCCACTGAGAAGCTGGACGCGTTCTATCAGGCGGCGGAGCGCGACATCGCCGCGATTCCCGGAGTGACGAGCGCGGCCCTTGGCGGCAGCCTGCCGCTCGACGGCTGGGACATCGGCCAGGGGTTCATCATCGTCGGCGAAGCGCCGGTCGAGAATTCACGGCTGCTCTCCGTGCACTATCAGATCGTCAGCGGCAGCTACTTCCGGACGCTGGGGATCGATCTGCTGAAAGGCCGGACGTTCGACGCGCACGACAGCCTGCACGCCCCACCGGTGTGCATCGTCAACGAGGAGTTCGCGCGACGCCATCTGGCTGGCCGCGACCCAATCGGCGCGGTTGTCGGCGTGCAGAACATGGCCATGACCGGCGCGTCGGAAACCGTGCCGCGCGAAGTTGTCGGCGTCATCCGCCAGGTGGCGGAAGCGGCCGGCGAGAAGGAGCGGGCGATAGAAATCTACGTACCGATCACGCAGAACCCGTGGTTCTCTCCGTCGCTCTCCGTGCGGACGGCGGGCGATCCGCTGGCGCTGCTCGCATCCGTGAAGGCGGCGATCGCGCGCATCGACAAGGATCAGCCGGTGACGCGCGTCAGGACGATGGAAGAGGTGGCGGCGGAGGCCACGTCGCAGCCGAGATTTCGCGCGGAGCTGGTCGGCGTCTTCGCGCTGCTGGCGCTGGTGCTCGCGGCGGTCGGCATCTTCGGCGTCCTCGCGTTCTCGGTAGGACAGCGGGCGCGCGAGTTCGGCATCAGGCTCGCGCTGGGCGCGCGATCGCACGACGTGTTGCGGCTGGTGCTCGGCGGCGCCTTGAAGATGACGGCGGCCGGCGTCGCGATCGGGCTGGCCGCCGCGGCGCTGCTGACGCGGCTGCTCGGCACGTTGTTGTTCGCGGTGCAGCCGACCGATGCGGTGACGTTCGTGGGAACGGCCGCGATCCTTGGAACGGCGGCGCTGCTGGCGTGCGCGCTGCCTGCCTGGCGCGCGATCCGAGTCGATCCGGCCGTCACGCTGCGACAGGAGTAGTGCAGACCTTCAGGTCTGCGGACCGGCAGGCCTGAAGGCCTGCACTACTTGAATTGACGCTCTGCGGTCTTTGCGGTCTCGGCGGTTTCTTCTTCGTACGTGTGGCGTTCATGCTCCGAGCTGCCGCGCGAGATCGTTGAAATCGGTCGCTGATATATCGGCGACGCCCTCGCCTTTCAGATCCGGCTTCCCATCCGGGCCGAACTCCTTCGGCCGCACCACGAACGCCGTGCGCAGGCCCAGCGCCTTCGCCGCGCGCAGGTCACCCAGATGAGCGGCAACCATCATCACCTCGCCCACTTTCAAATCGAGGATCTCGGCCGCCGACAGATAGACCTCGCGATCCGGCTTGTAGTGCCGCACCAGCTCGGCGCCGAGGATCACGTCCCAGGGCAGACCCGAGTGCTTCGCGAGATCGGTCATCAGCGAGATGTTGCCGTTGGACAGCGGCGCGATGATGAACTTCTTCTTCAGCCGCGTCAGGCCGGCGACGGAGTCGGGCCACGGCGCCAGCCGGTGCCACGCGCGGTTCAGCGCGTCTTTCTCGTCCTCGCTCAGGCCGGTCAGCTTGTAGTCGGCGAGGATCTTGTCGAGGATCATGCGGTGCAGCGTGTCGAGCCTGGTCCACGGCAGCTCGCCGCTGCGCACCTTGTTCATGCTCGGCCCATAGCCGGCGCGCCAGCTGTCGGCGAACTTCGCCGCGTCGAGCGTCACGCCTTTTCGCTTCGCGACGGCCTCGACCTCGCGGGCGACCGACGATCGCCAGTCGACGACGGTGCCGAAGGTGTCGAACACGAGGGCCTTGACGCCCGTCGTCACCGCGGCGCCGCCGGTCTGCCCGCTTGCGTCAACGTGTGCGGCTGCCATCACCATCGCTCCGGTCTGTAGAAACTCACGGCGTGACACGCTCATGATGCACCTCTCTCACGACGTTCAACGCCCCGTCACGACGCTAAACGCAGAACGCGCAGATTTGGGTTCCGCGTTGAATGTCGTGTGGGTGTCGTCGGGATATTATCCTGAACCATGATCAACCCGCAGCCCGCGACGCTCGAAGGTCACGGCATCCGGCTGGAGCCGCTGACCGTGGCGCACCACGATGCCCTCGCCGCGGCAGCGGCCGACGGCCAGCTCTGGGAACTCTGGTTTACTTCAGTTCCGGAGCCAGGCGCGACGCCGCCGTATATCGACGCCGCGCTCAAGGGTCAGCACGACGGCCACATGCTGCCATGGGCCGTGCGCGACGTTGCCAGCAACACCATCGTCGGAACCACGCGCTACCACGACATCGTCGCGGCGATCGATCGCGTGGAAATCGGCTACACCTGGTACGCGGCCAGCCGCCAGCGGAGCAACGTCAACACCACCTGCAAGCTGCTCCTGCTCGCGCATGCGTTCGACACCCTGCACTGCAAGGTCGTCGGCCTGCGGACCGACAATTTCAACTTCCGCTCGCAGCGCGCGATCGAGGGCATCGGCGCGAAGAAGGACGGCGTGATCCGTCACCACGCCGCGAGGAAGGACGGCACCGTGCGCGACTCGGTGATGTACAGCATCCTCGCCGCGGAGTGGCCGGATGTCAGACGACACCTGGAGCTCCGCCTCGCGCGGCATGCCACGTCAGTCTGAACGTCACGACATGAGGGCCGATTGAACGAAAGCGCCCGGGGACGCGGCCGAAACTCGACGTCGACAGTTCGTCTGTTTCGTGCCGATGCCTATTCTTTCGTGCGTTTCGTGATGATCGTCCCTGCGTCTCGGTGGTCTCTGCGGTCTCTGCGGTTCTTTCTTCGTCGTCGCCGCGAGCAGGCCTGAAGGCCTGCACTACGAGTCCGGCTGAAGCCGGACACGACCGAAATCAGACGGCGAATCGGCAGCAGAGCGGGTGGCCGCGAACGGGCGCCCGCTCTGGCGCGCAGGCGATCTAGCGGAGTGGCCAGAGCGTTTCGCCGAGCACCAGAGTGGGCTGTTCGCGGGCAGGCCCCGGGAGTGCTCGTCGTGATTCGCATCACACCTGCGTCTTTGTGTGTTTCGTGCCGATGCCTATTCTTTCGTGCGTTTCGTGATGATCGTCCCTGCGTCTCGGCGGTCTTAACGGGTCCTTCGTCATCGCCGCGGGCAGGCCTGAAGGCCTGCACTACGAGTCCGGCTGAAGCCGGACACGACCGAAATCAGACGGCGAATCGCCAGCAGAGCGGGTGGCCGCGAACGGGCGCCCGCTCTGGCGCGCAGGCGATCTAGCGGAGTGGCCAGAGCGTTTCGCCGAGCACCCGAGTGGGCTGTTCGCGGGCAGGCCCCGGGAGCGCTTGCCATCGATTCGTATCTATTCTTTAGTGGCGTCGTCTCTTGGCGATTCTGGTATTCGTGTGTTTCGTGCCGAGCTCTCTCGTGCGTTTCGTGGTGATCGTCCCTCGTCTGCGGTCTCAGCGGTCTCTGCGGTTCCTTCTCGTCCTCGCCGCAGGCAGGCCTGAAGGCCCGCACTACTTTCGGTAGTCGAGCGCCGGCTTCCGGTCCGCGAGCCGCGTCTTGTAGACGAAGTTCGTTCCGCGCTTCTGGTCGAACTCCGCTTTCGCCTTCTGGATATGCGACGGGTCGGTGAACAGATCCACCGTCGTTAACGCCATCGTCTTGGCGGCAACCATCATGCCCTTGACCCCGATCGTGCCGCCGGCGCACGCCGTCGCCTGCCAGCTGTGCGCCGGCACGCCCGGAACGAAGGTCGCACCGGTCATCGAGACCGACGGCACGTTCCAGCTGACGTCCGCGTAGTCGGTCGACGAGCTGTTGATCTGCCCTGCCCGAAGCGGCCGCACTTTCTCCTGAGACCCGATCTGCACGTCGGGCGGATCGGTCAGGGTCTTGCGCAGTTCCTCGGCGAACTTGATCTCCTCGGCGGTGTAGGTGAAGCCGCCGACTTTCTCGAGATTGGTGTTCATCAGCTCGCTGAGATACGTGTTCGGCAGCACGTTGTAGACCGCCCCGGTGATTTCCAGATCCATCGTCGTCCCGGTCCCGAGCGCCGCGCCCTTCGCGGCATTGACGATCCGCTCCCAGATGCCGTCGAGGATCGGCATGTTCGGATGGCGCGCGTAGTAGTAAGCCTCGGCGAAGTCGGGGACGATGTTCGGCGCGGAGCCGCCGCGCGTGATGATGTAGTGGATCCGCGTCTCCTGCGGCACGTGCTCACGCATCATGTTGACCAGATAGTCCATCCCCTCCACCGCGTCGAGCGCCGAGCGGCCGCGGTCGGGCGCCGCCGCCGCGTGCGCCGCGATGCCGTGGAACCGGAATTTGCCGGTGATGTTGGCGGTGGAGCTGGTCGGGCTCGCTTCGTTGCGATCGCCGGGATGCCACGACACCGCCACATCGACGTCCTTGAAGAGCCCGTCGCGCACCATGTAGACCTTGCCGGAGCCTCCTTCTTCCGCGGGAGTGCCGTAGTAGCGGAGGGTGCCGGCATGGCCTGACGCGGCCAGCCACTCCTTCACGGCGATCGCCGACGCGAGCGCGCCGGTGCCGAGCAGATTGTGCCCGCAGCCGTGGCCGGGCATGCCCTCCTCGATCGCGTGATGGTTGGCGGTCTGCGCTTCCTGCGACAGTCCCGGCAGCGCGTCGAATTCACCGACGATCCCGATCACCGGCTTGCCCGAACCGAACGTCGCCACGAACGCGGTGGGGATGCCGGCGACGCCCGCCGTCACCTGAAACCCGGCCGCCTTCAGCTGCTGCTGCAACAGCGCGCTGCTCCTGGTTTCCTGATAGCCGACTTCCGCAAAGCCCCAGATCTCCTTGGCGATGCCCGCATACTTCTCGCGCTTCGCATCGATGCCGCGAACGAGCGCATCACGATCGGCACCGGACGGCGCCTGGGCGGACAACGCCGCGACGGACACGATCAACAACAGCAGCGCGACGCCGGGATTTCGACGCATCGGGAACACTCCTCGTGGGATAGCATAGGGCAAAACCCGCAAGCTCAAAGACCTGCGTCACGAGGTGCGGCGTGCGAGGTGCGAGGTGCGACGTGCGTCGGAATAACGTTCTCAGGAAGGTTTTCATGAAGAAATCCATGGCGCTGGCGCTCCTCGTCGCCGGCGCGTTGATGCCGGCGCCTGTCGGGGCGCAGCAGGCGCAGCCGTTCGTTCGCGACCCCAAGATCCCGGTCGACGTCGAATACGGCAACAAGATCAAGGAGTACACCACCGAGCCGTTCTTCAGCTCGCCGCTGGTGGACTACCTCCCCGCGTCGAAAACGGTGCCGACGCCGAAGGCGGTGCTGGGCGACGTCGCCGGCGCGCCCGGCAAGCTGCCGTATGCCGCCGAGGTCTATCAATACATGCGCATGCTCGAGAAGGCGGCGCCCGGCCGGGTCAAGGTCGTGAGCATCGGCAAGACCGAAGAAGGCCGCGAGATGATCGCCGTCGCGATCGCCTCGGACGCGATCATGGCCAAGCTCGAAGAGAACCGTGCCCGCCTCGCCAAGCTCGCCGACCCCCGCACCATCAACATGGACGATGCGCAGGCGGAGGCGCTGGTCAGCGCGTCGACGCCGATCTACTACATCACCGGCACGATTCACTCGCCGGAAACCGGCGCCCCGACCGCGCTGATGGAGCTCGCCTACCGCCTGGTGGTCGACGATCACGAGTACATCAAGTCGATCCGCAACAACCTGATCACGCTGATCACGCCGGTGATCGAAGTCGACGGCCGCGACAAGATGGTCGACGTCTACAAGTGGCACCTCGCCCACCCCGGCCAGAACTATCCGGGGCTGGTCTACTGGGGCAAGTACGTCGCCCACGACAACAACCGGGACGCGATGGGCGCGACGTTGAAGCTGACCGAGAACGTCCTCAACACCTGGATGCAGTGGCATCCGCAGGTGCTGCACGACCTGCACGAGTCGGTGCCCTATCTCTACGACAACACCGTCGGCGACGGCCCCTACAACGCGTGGATCGATCCGATTCTCGCCGACGAGTGGGAAATGATCGGCTGGAACAACGTGTCGGAGATGACCAAGCTCGGCATGCCCGGCGTGTTCACCCACGGCAATTTCGACACCTGGTCGCCCGGCTATCTCATGTTCATCGCCGCGCTGCACAACGGCATCAGCCGCCTCTACGAGACGTTCGGCAACGGCGGCGCCGATACCGTCGTGCGCGAGTTGCGCCCCGACGAGTACGCGCGCACCTGGTACAAGCAGAATCCCCCACTGCCCAAAACCACCTGGTCGCAGCGCAACAACAACAACTACGAGCAGACCGGTCTGCTGACGTCGCTCCACTACTTCGCCGGCAACGGCAAGCTGTTCCTCCGAAACTACTACCTGAAGAGCAAGCGCTCGATCCTCAAGGCGAAGACCGAAGGCCCCGCCGCGTACGTGCTGGCGGCCGACGACCCCCGCCCGGGCGCGCAGGCGGAACTGTTGAAGGTGCTGCAGAAGCAGGGCGTCGAAATTTCGCGCGCGACCGCGGACTTCACGGTCATGGTTCCCGGAAAGCGTGGGCCGGCGCGGCAGAATTCGACGACCACGAATGATGGGGCAGGACAGGCGGGAGGTTCTGGTGGGCCCAACGCGGGGCAGGATGGAACGCAGGGGCAGGCCCGACCACAGGGGCAGGATGGGCAGGACGGTCGGGATCGGAATACGCCGCCGCCGCCGGTGAGCCGCACCTTCCCCGCCGGCTCGTACATCGTCCGCATGGATCAGCCGAACAGCCGCATCGCCGACTCGTTGATGGACTATCAGTACTGGAGCCCCAACGATCCGCAGAAGACGCCGTACGACGACACCGGCTGGACCTTCCCGGAGCTGTTCAACGTACAGGCGGTCCGCGTCGCCGACGTCAAAGTGCTCGATGCGCCGGTTGAAAAGATGACCGCGGCGATCCGGGCGAAAGGCGGCCTCGCCAATACCGGTTCGGTGTACCTCGTCAACCACAACGCCGATATCGCGCTGGTCACGCTTCGCTATAAGTTCAAGGATGCGTCGTTCGAAGCGGCGGAAGAACCGTTCGACGCGGCGGGGAAGAAATTCAATCGCGGCTCGTTCGTGATCAAGAACGCGGCCGCCGCCGATCTCGAAAAGGCCGCGACCGATCTCGGCCTGCAGATCGTCGCGGTCGGCGCCGCGCCATCGGTGAAGACGCACCCGGTGCGCACCCCGCGCGTCGCGCTGCTCCACACCTGGCTCAGCACCCAGACCGAGGGCTGGTGGCGCCAGGCATTCGACGGCGCGCAGGTGCCGTACACCTACATCAGCACGCAGCAGATTACCAACGACGCCAACCTCAACGCCAAGTACGACGTCATCGTCTTTCCGCCGGTCGGCCGCGGCCCCGAGGGCATCGTCAACGGCATGCCGATGTGGGGCAACGCGCTGCCGTGGAAGAAGACGCCCGAGACGCCGAACCTCGGATCCGAGGATCAGACCGACGACATGCGACCGGGCCTCGGCTACACCGGCGTCGCCAATCTGCAGACGTTCGTGCGCAAAGGCGGTCTGTTCCTGACCGTGATGGACACCGCCGATCTTGCGGTGTCGACCGGTTTCACCCCGGGGCTCTCCGTCGCCGCGCGCCAGCGGCTGCGCATCGTCGGCAGCGTGGTGCGATCGAAGACGATCGACGCGACCAGCCCGATCGCCTACGGCTACACCGACAACCTCGCGCTGTGGTGCGACAACGGTCCAATCTTCAACCTCTCCAACGTGTTCGGCGCGCGCGGCGGCCGGCGCCTCGGCCCCGACGATGGCGGGAACCGGCCGACGGGACGGGGCACGGCCGACGATCCCGACGTGGCGCAGGGGCGCATCGGCGTCGAGGTCGCGCGCGAGGAGCGCATCGACACCTGGAAGGCGGTGCCGATCACCGAGGAGCAGCTGCGCAACGGCATCAACGTGATCCCGCCGTCGGCGCGGCCGCGCGTGATCCTGCGCTACGCCGACACGCGCGACCTGCTGGTGTCGGGGTTGGTGGAAAACGGCGGCGAGATCGCGCAGCATGCCGCGGTCGTGGACGTCCCGCTCGACAAGGGGCACGTCGTCGCTTTCTCGAACAACCCGATCTGGCGCGGCGAGACGCAGGGCAGCTACTTCCTGGTCTTCAACGCGCTGTTGAACTTCGACCAGCTTGATGCGGGAAGAAAGCTGGATATACGGTAGGCAGGAACGGCGGGAAAGGCAGGAAAGGCAGGAAAGGCGGGAAACGAGTTCCTGCCCCGCCTGCCCGTCCAGCCCATCCTGCCTTCGTTAGCGTCTAATCGGAGCGCGAGGCACGTATGTTTCGAGCGCTGTCCTGGCTGATCGTCGTTCTATCCCTGGCGTGGGCGCGTCCGGCCTTCCCCGATTCCCGTCGAGAGGCGCCCGCGCAGACTGGCCCTGCTCAACCCACGAGGGACCGATCCGCCACCGCCGGCTACGGCACCGGCGTCATCCGCGGCCGCATTCTGGACGCGGCGACCGGACGCGGGCTGCCGCGGGCCGAAGTACGGGCCGGCCCCAACGCGCCGCAGTTTCCCGATAACCGCATCGTGACGACCGACGGCGACGGCCGCTACGAGATCAAGGGGCTGCCGGCCGAAACCTACGTGATCAACGTCTCGAAAGCGAACTACGTGCGAGCGTCGTGGGGCGCGGAGCGCGTCGAGGGGCCGGGCAAGCGCATCGCGCTCGCCGAGGGTCAGGTGCTCGAGAAGATCGACGTGCAGCTGTCGCGCGCCGGCGTGATCAGCGGCAAGATCGTCGACGAGTTCGGCGATCCGGTGACCGACGTGTTCGTGACGGCGATGCACTACCAGTACATCCAGGGATCGCGGCGGCTGGTCGCAGTCCGGCCGCGGCGGCGCGACCAACGACATCGGCGAATACCGGGTCTACGGCCTGTCGCCAGGCCAGTACCTGCATCTCCGCCACGCTGCGAAGCTTCACCGGCCCCAACTCAGACACCGGCGATCGATCGGGATATGCGCCGACGTTCTATCCCGGCACGGGCAATGTCGCGGACGCGCAGCGGCTGACGCTCGCGCCGGGCCAGACGACGTCCGGAGTCAACCTGACGCTGCTGCCGATCCAGACGGCGAGGATCCGCGGCACTGCTTTCGACGCCGACGGCAGGCCGATGAGCAACACGATGATCAACGTCCTGCAGAAGATCGGCGCCACCATGGTCGGCAACTCCGCAGCGGCAGTGCTCCCCGACGGCAAGTTCACGCTGATGTTGACGCCCGGCGAGTACCTGCTGCGCCTGATGGGCCCGGGGATCACCGACAGCGCGCCCACGCCGCTGACGGTAGCGGGCGGCGACATCGACAACCTGGAGGTGATGGTCACCCGCCCGTCGACCATCCGCGGGCGCATCGTGTTCACGCAGAGCGCGACGGCCGCCGGCCCGCCCAAGCCGACGGCGTTCGACATGGGCGCGGTGCGCGAGTGGGTCATGGGCCAGATCGTGCGCAGCCCGGCCAAGATCAAGGACGATGGCACGTTCGAGATCTCGCTGCAGCCGGGTCACGTCCTGATCCGCGGCGCGATCGCCACGCCGACGCCGGTCGGGCCGACCGGCCCGTCCCCGTGGCGACTGAACCGGGTGATGGTGAACAACCTCGATGTCGGCGACACCGGCATCGACGTGCCCGCCGGCAGCGCGGTCGAAAACGTCGTCGTCGAGATGACCAATCGCGTCAGCAGCGCGTCCGGCCGCGTCACCGACGCCGACGGCAAGACCGTGCGCGATTGCTACGTCATCGTCTTCGCGCAGGACCCCGTGCACTGGACCGTCCAGACCAGGCATCTCAGCGTCTCCCGTCCGGCCCAGGACGATCTGTTCCACGCGCGGCTGCTGCCGGGCGACTACTACGCCGTGGCGATGAGCGACGTGGAAGTGAACGCGTGGACCGATCCCGAGTTTCTCGGGCTCGCCCGCGCACGCGCCACGAAGTTCTCGATCGCCGACGGCGAGACCAAAACCATCGATCTGCCGCTCTCGGCGGCACCCGTGTTCTGACGCGAGGTAGGTATGACGCGAACGACCGCCGCGTGGCTCTTCGCCCTATGTCTTGGCGCGTCGCCGGCTTCTTCACAGACGCCCACGACATTCACGACCGTGGCGCCGGGGATGCCGACGCAACCGTCCGGTCAGCCGGGACAGCCGCCCAACCCGAACGCGCCGCCGACTCCAGGCACTTCGACGGTGCGCGGCCACGTGTTCGCTGCCGACTCCGGCCAGCCGCTGCGCAAGGCGCAGGTACGCATGACGTCCGGCGAGCTTCGGGAGAACCGGCTCGCCACCACCGACGTCGATGGCCGCTACGAGTTCAAGGAGGTGCGCGCCGGACGCTACGCCATCTCCGCGAACAAGGGCAGCTACGTCGGCCTCTCGGTACGGCCAGCAGCGGCCGAACGACGCGCCGAAACAGATCGCGATCCTCGACAACCAGACTGGTGGAGCGGATGGACTTCTCGCTGCCGCGCGGCGGCGTGATTACCGGACGGATCCTCGACGAGTTCGGCGAACCGATGGCCGATGTCCAGGTCGCTGCGCAGCAGTATCAGACCGTGCAGGGCCAACGCCGGCTCGTCCCGACCGGCCGTCAGGGATCGACCAACGACATCGGCGAGTTCCGCCTGTTCGGGATTTCGCCCGGCCAGTACTACCTGATGGCGACCTGGCGCTCCACCAACCCGATGAACAACCAGGAGAAGATCGCGTACGCGCCGATGTACTACCCGGGTACCGATAACGCCGCACAGGCGCAGCGCGTGACGCTGGCCGCCGGCCAGGAGCTCAGCGACATCGTGATGTCGCTGAGACCGATGCGCGCCACCCGCGTGAGCGGGACCGTCGTCAGCTCGGACGGCCGGCCGATGCCTGGCTACATCATGGTGATGTCCACCGGCGGGTTCGGCTTTTCCACAACGTCGGGTGGGCCGATCCGTCCGGACGGCACCTTCACCGTCAACGGCCTCGCCCCCGGCGAATACCAGCTGCGCGCGCAGTCGAACGGCATGCCGTCCGACGACAGCGAGGTCGGAATCGCCAGGATCGTCGCGACCGGCGACGACATCGCGGATGTCCGGATCGTCGCGGCGAAGGCCTCGACGCTGAGCGGCCGGATCGTGACCGATCCGGCGATCGCGTCAGCGCTTCCCGCCACGCTGCAGCTGATGCTGACGCCGATGGAGCCAGGCACGATGCCGATGGGTTTCACGCCTCCCAAGATGGCCGGCGACGGCAGCTTCGAGCTGAAGTCGGGACCCGGCAAGATGCGGATCAACGTGTTCGGCAGCGCGGGCTGGGCGATCCGCGGCGTGCGGCTGAACGGCACCGACATCACCGACGCGGGCATCGAGTTCAAGGCGGGAGAGGACATCGCCGGCCTCGAAGTCGAGATGACGAACAAGGTGACCGCCATCAGCGGCCTGGTGACCAACGCCCGCGGCGAGCCGGTGAAGGATTACTCGGCGATCGCGTTCGCGCAGGATCGTGAGAAATGGAAGGTGAGCGGCCGCTACCAGGGCATGGGGCGGCCGGACCAGGACGGCCGGTTCAAGATCAACGCGCTGCCGCCCGGCGACTACTACATCGTCGCGCTCGACAAGATCGATCCCAGCCAGATCAGCGACCCGGATTTTCTGGAGACGATCAGAACCAAGGCCACGACGTTCACCATCCGCGAGGGCGAGACGCGGACGATGGATTTGAGGATCAATACAGCGTCTTGAGATTGCAGATTTTAGATCTCAGAACAGATCGGCTCTCCAGTACATGATCTCTTCGGCGCGAAGCGCGCGCACCGGCCGGGCTGCGGATGTCAACGCGCGCATCATCATCACCTCTGAGGACGGTTTCTCGCCGATCACGGTCACCTGAGGCGGCAAGAACCTGTCGGGGAGCCAGGCGCGAATCGAGGGGCGCTGTTCGGCCGGCTCGCGGGCGATCAGCGCCTGCAGCATCGCCCCGACACGCGCGCCGGCTGGATCGCGATCGCCTGCTTCTTCGATCGTCCACGCCGTGCCGTGCACGCTGATCAGCACGTACGCGACCGCCGATGCGCCTTCTTCGGCGATGAAGAAGTGCACGATCCGGGCGCCCGGCGATCCCAGCCCGGCGAGCAACCGCTTCCTCGCGATCGCGAACTGGACCAGATCGCGATCGCGGATCAGGTGAAAGCGGAACGGCTCCGCCCGTGTGCCGCCGAGAGCGACGATATCCTTCAGATCGCGATCGTCTCCACCCCGGATCATGGTCATCGGCGCGCCGTAGCGCGTCGACTCGATGACGCGCAACTGCCGATCGGTGGTGGCGATCGGTTCGAAGCCGAGACGCGCGTAGTAGTCGGGCCCGATCTCCGAAAACAGCAGGGCGAGGTCGGCGCGGTCGGCGCTGGCACGCTCGAGCAGCCTGTCAATCAGCTCGCGCGCGGCGCCGCGGCCGCGCGCCGCCGGGGTCGTGAATACGGCGCCGATCCCGGCGACGTGTGATGGGCCGGCCGTCGAGGGTGGCGTCGAGCCGATACAGCTTGGCGCTGGCCAGAATCTCGTCTCCCTCGACCAGGGCAAACCGCAGAAGATGGGCGCCTCCCCAGGCGGTCGCTACCTGAGCCGCGTAAAACCGGCCGTAAGCGTGCCGCGTCAGCCCATCGTTCCAAATGTCGTATGTATCGGTCAGGATACGGTCCAGGATCGGACCCTCGGCCTCGACAAGATTTGTCATGTAACCCATCGATTGTATGGCTGTCTAACCGGGAATGAAGCGGCTCCTGACATTGATCGTGGCAGTTACTGCCATCTCGGGCTCGGGAGCGACTTTTCCGAGCGACGATCGAGCAATCGTTCACGTGCTCGGCCGTACGGCATTCGGTCCTCGTCCCGGTGACGTCGAGCGGGTGCGAAACATCGGAATCCAGCGTTACCTCGACGAGCAGCTGCATCCCGAGCGGATCAACGATGCAGGCCTGAGCGCCCGGCTCGCCGGCCTCACCACGATCGGATTGACCTCGCGGCAGATCGCGGATCAGTACGAGATTCCCCAGCTCGAGGCGCGCAAGCAGAGAAAGCAGGACGCGAAGGGCGCGGATCCGGCGCCGGGCGACACCTCGACGACGCTCGGGGCCGGCCCCTCGACCGCGCTCGGGACCGGCGGCAACCAGCCGCCCGATGCGATGCAGGTGCGCGCCAACAGCGTGATGGTGGAGCTGTCCGAGCAGAAGCTGCTGCGCGCGATCTACAGCGAGCGGCAACTGCAGGAAGTGCTCACCGACTTCTGGTTCAACCATTTCAACGTCGACGCGCGCAAGGGCGCTGATCGCTTCCTGCTCACCGAATACGAGCGCGACACGATCCGGCCGCGCGTGCTCGGCAAGTTTCGCGACCTGCTGGGTGCGACGGCAAAAAGTCCGGCGATGCTGTTCTATCTCGACAACTGGATGAGCGCCGATCCGAACGGCCCGCATCTTCCGGACAATGCCGGTCGCCCTCGCGTGGTGCGCGGTCCATTCGGGGGCCGTGTCCTGATGCCGCCGATGGCGCGTGAGGCACAGGGCAACCAGGCCAAGAAGGCGCCGAAAGGCCTGAACGAGAACTACGGCCGCGAGCTGATGGAATTGCACACGCTGGGGGTCGACGGCGGCTACACCCAGAAGGACGTGACCGAGGTCGCGCGCGCGCTCACCGGCTGGAGCATCGATCGGCCGCGCGGCGGCGGCAGCTTCATCTTCAACCCGCGCATTCACGATACCGGACAGAAAGTCGTGCTCGGGCACGTCATCAAAGCGGGCGGCGGCGAATCGGACGGCGAGCAGGTGCTCGACATCCTCGCGGCGCATCCGTCGACCGCGACCTTCATCGCCACCAAGCTGGCGCGCCGCTTCGTCAGCGACACGCCGCCGCCGGCGCTGGTCGACCGCGCCGCGAAGCGCTTCCGCGACACCGACGGCGACCTGCGGGAAGTCGTGCGCGTGATCCTCACGTCGCCGGAGTTCCTGTCGCCGGATGCCTACCGCGCCAAGGTCAAGACGCCGTTCGAGTTCGTGGTGAGCGCGCTGCGCGCGACCGGCGCCGAGGTGCAGGACGCGCGGCCGCTGGTGCGCGAAGTCCAGCAGCTCGGGATGCCGCTCTACATGTGCCAGCCGCCGACCGGCTACAAGGATACCGGCGACGCGTGGGTCAACACCGGCGCGGTGGTCGGCCGGATGAACCTGGCGCTGCGGCTGGCCTCGGGTCAGGTGAAAGGCACGCGAGTCGACGACGCGATCCCGGTCACGCTACCGGGCGACGTGTCGGACACGACGCGCGCCACGATCGCCAGGGCGACTGATGGTCCAAAAACGCTGGCGCTGACGCTCGGCTCACCGGAGTTCCAACGACGGTGAGATTTCAGATGGCAGAGTGCAGATTTCAGACTGGGGTTCGCTCATGATGTCACGGCGGGTCTTCGTGAAAAACGGCGCGTTCGCCTTCGTCAGCCTCGGCTTCGCGCCGTCGTTCATGGCGCGGACGGCGGTGGCGGCCTCCGGTCGCTCGAAGCAGCTGATCGCGATCTTCCAGCGCGGCGCGGTCGACGGCCTCAGCGTCATCGTGCCGCACGGCGAGGGCGACTACTATCGCGCGCGGCCGAACATCGCGATTCCGCGGCCCAATGGCGGCGATGCCGCCGCGATCGATCTCGACGGCTTCTTCGGCTTCAACCCGAAGCTGCAGCCGCTCAAGCCGCTCTGGGACCGGCGGGATCTGGCGATCGTCCACGCCTGCGGCTCGCCCGACAGCACGCGGTC
The DNA here is from genome assembly GCA_963794705.1 of uncultured Acidobacteriota bacterium. Classification (GTDB taxonomy): domain Bacteria; phylum Acidobacteriota; class Vicinamibacteria; order Vicinamibacterales; family CAVVIG01; genus CAVQFC01. Next base: position 625,711 of record CAWCFI010000010.1, on the reverse strand, counting down.
GCACTTCGACGCGCAGGACTACATGGAGAGCGCCACGCCCGGCGTCAAGAGCACGTCGGATGGCTGGCTGAACCGCTACCTGCAATCGCAGCACGCCGAGCAGGCCACGCCGTTCCGCGCCGTCGCGCTGACGTCGCAGCTGCCGCGGATGCTCCAGGGCGCGGCGCCGGCGCTCGCCGTCAGCCAGCTCGCCCAGTTCGGGATCCGCGCCGGCCAGTCCAGCGAGGCGGTCGGCGCGTCGTTCGAGGCCGAGTACGCGGCGGCCGCCGATTCGGTCCTGAACGGCACCGGCCGCGAGGCATTCAACGCGATCAAGATGCTCAAGACCGCCGATCCGTCGAAGTACCAGCCGGCCAACGGCGCCGACTATCCGCGCAGCGCCTTCGGCCAGTCGCTGCGTCAGATCGCGCAGCTCACGAAGTCGAACGTCGGGCTCGAGGTCGCCTTCGCCGACGTCGGCGGCTGGGACACGCACGTCAACCAGGGCGCCGCCCAGGGTCAGCTCGCCACGCGGCTCGACGACTTCTCCCGCTCGATTGCCGCGCTGGTCACCGATCTCGGCGACCGCATGGCCGACACGGTGGTCCTGACGATGTCGGAGTTCGGGAGGGCCGTGAACGAGAACGGCAACCGCGGCACCGACCACGGCCACGGCAACGCGATGATGGTGATCGGCGGCGGCGTCCGCGGCGGCCGCGTCTACGGCAGGTGGCCGGGACTCTCGGTCGAGAAACGCTACGACGGCCGCGACCTCGCGGTCACGACAGACTTCCGCGATGTGTTCGGCGAAATCATCACCAGGCACCTGGCTCTCAAAGACCCGCGCCAGGTGTTTCCGGGATATCAGATCAGCGAGGCTAGGTTCCCGGGGCTGTTCGCCTAGCGCTCAATTGGGTGATCGAGTAATCGGGTAGTCTGGTAATGGATTGGTGATTGGCAGACAATCTCCAATCAATTACCCAATTACCAGATTACCCAATCACCCAATGCTGCTTTCTGACCTCCCCACTCCCCAGGTCGTCATCGATCACACTCGCGCGCTGAACAACATCGCGCGCGTGCAGGCGCTCGCGTCGGAGGCGGGTGTTCGGCTCCGCCCGCACGCCAAGACCCACAAGTCACCAGCGGTGGCGCGGTGGCAGCTGGACGCCGGCGCGGTCGGGATCGCCTGCGCGAAGATCGGCGAGGCCGAGGTGTTCGCCGACGCGGGCGTCAGGGACATCCGTCTGCCGTACCCGGTGAATCCGGCCAATGCGTCGCGGCTGCTCGCGTTGATGGACCGCACCGCGATCTCGATCATCGTGGACCACGCGGAGGTGGCGCGCGGGTGGTCGGAGGCGATGACACGCGCCGGCCGCACCCTGGACGTCCTGATCAAGGTCGACGTCGGCTTCCATCGCTGCGGCATCGATCCGCACGCCGATCCGCTCGCGTTCGTTCAGACGATGGCGGCGCTGCCCGGGCTGAAGCTCCGGGGCCTGCTCAGCCACGCCGGACACGCCTACCATGCTGCGTCCGAAGACGCCCTGCGGACGATTGCGCGCGACGAGGCGGCGCTGCTCGCGGACCTGCGCGCGCGCGCGTCGGCATCGGGGATTGCGCTGGACGAGATCTCGGTCGGCGCGACACCGACCCTGCGTTTCAGCGCCGGCCAGGCGGGGGTGACCGAGCTGCGCCCCGGCAACTACGTGCTACTTCGATCGCACGCAGGTGGCGCTCGGCGCCGCGTCGCTCGACGACTGCGCCTTGACCGTGCTCGCGACGGTCGTCTCGAAGCACCCCGGACGGATCCTGCTCGACTGCGGCAGCAAGACGCTGACCAACGATCAGGCGCGCGGCATCTCGCCGGCCGCCGGCTACGGGGCGGTGCTGGCCGGCGAATCGGACGCGCTGGACTACTCCCGTGAGATCGACGAGACGCTGACGATCGAGCGGCTGTCCGAGGAGCACGCGACGGTGCGCGTCACCGGCGAGACCCGGCTCGAGCCTGGCGATCGTGTCCGGGTCGTGCCCAACCACTCCTGCGTCGTCTCGAATCTGGTGGACGTGGTCCGGCTGGTGGACGGCGACCAGGTAATTGAGACGCTGCCGGTGGCTGCGCGAGGTAGAATTCAGTAGCGATGGCTGACAAGGAAAAAGACAAGGACGGCAAGGACAAGCGGGTCGACATCAGCGACGCGCTCGGCATGGTCGAGACGCGCGGCCTGATCGGCATGATCGAAGCGGCCGACGCCATGGTCAAGACCGCCAACGTCGTGTTCGTCGGCTGGCAGAAGGTCGACGCCGGGCTCGTCACCGCGATCGTCCGCGGCGACGTGGGGTCCGTGAAAGCCGCGACCGACGCCGGCGCCGCCGCCGCCCGCAAGGTCGGCGAGCTGATCGGCGTGCACGTGATTCCGCGTCCGGCGGATGAGGTCGATAAGATTTTCCCGATCCGCTGACGGAATTGCAGATTTCAAAATTGCAGATTGCAAATTTGATTTTGAAACTTCGCTAAATCGATCGCCTGCTCGATTTCCCTTTCATCAAGACCCTCACGGAGTTTTGCACCTAACCGCGCGGTCGCGCGGGTACACTCATCGTCCACTTCTCGCTCAATCCCGAAGACGTAGAGCGCCGGCTTCCTCGCGGTGCCGGGAGGTTCCATGGCAGGTTGGCGTCGTACCGAACTGAAACCGGGAATATACGATGAGATCGTCACTAAACGGCTTGACCGCGAACTCGCTGCTCTCGGTGTCGCATTCGAAGTACATCGCAACGCGCTCTCGGTGGGCGAACCTATCGCCGCTGTCCTCGAATCGCTGCTCGGGGATGGCCTCGCCCTCGCCTTGGCGGAGCTGAAAGGTGACTCGGCCAAGGGAATCGCCCTAGCAGAAGCGCTGCTGACAGTCCTTCGCACGCACGCACCACAGGTGTTCCATCGCGGTGATGAACTGCAGCTGAACGCGCAGCGACTTACAGCAATTGTCGCAAGGCCGGGGCACGCACCGCAGCGCCCACTCGGTTCGCTGCATGCCTCAAGTCTGATCGTCAACGCCGAGGGCGACCAGTTGCTCGGACATGTCCGGAGCGAGTTCGACAGCGCTGATTCAATCGATCTTTTGTGCGCGTTCGTCAAGATCAGCGGCTTCGAGAAGTTTCGATCCGAGCTCGAGCGGCACTGCATAGCGCGGGGTCGCTCGTTGCGAGTGCTGACCACGACCTACATGGGAGCATCGGATGCGCGCGCGATCGAGAGACTGGCAGCACTAGCCAATACCACAGTCAAGATTTCCTACGATGAGAACGCGACGAGACTCCACGCGAAGGCGTGGATCTTTCATCGCGCCAGCGGGTTTTCGACGGCGTTCGTGGGTTCGTCGAATCTCTCACACGCCGCGCAGACCGATGGCCTGGAGTGGAACGTTCGCGCTACACAGTCGGACCAACCAGCACTCGTGGCGCAGATGCAGGAGACATTCGACCAGTACTGGGCCGATGCACATCTGTTCGAACGCTACGAACATGGTAACGATGTACACCGGATCCGGCTAGGTCGGGCGCTGTCGGCGGATGCGCGCCGTGATTCCAGTGAAGATCTACTGGTTGAAGTCGAGCCGAAGGACTTTCAGAAGCCGATTCTCGAAGAACTCACCGCCGCGCGGGAACTCGGACGGCATCGTAATCTGATGGTCGCAGCGACGGGCACCGGCAAGACTGTTATCGCCGCGATCGACTACCGTAGCCTGCGGCAAGCGGGGAGCGCGGAGACCCTCCTCTATGTCTCGCACCGCCGCGAAATCCTCGAGCATGCGCGCCGCGTCTTTCGCCACGTGCTGCAAATGCGCGATTTCGGTGAACTTCTGTACCAAGGTGAGCGGCCCGCCATTCAGCGACATGTGTTCGCATCGATTGATTCCTTGGGAGACGGCGCCGCGATCGATCCCACCGCGTTCGACCACGTCATTCTGGACGAGGCTCACCACGCCGCCGCCAGTTCGTGGGAAAAACTGCTTCAGCGGGTAGCCCCGAAACAACTACTCGGTCTGACCGGAACGCCGGAGCGTGCCGATGGTCTCGACTACGAGCGCCACTTCCCACGGCCGTGGGTTGGAAACCTACGCGTCTGGAACGCGATTCCACATGCGCTCGTGCCATTTCGTTACTACATGCTCGACGTTGAAGGCGCTGATCTTCGCGACCTCGCTTGGACTGCTGGTCGCTACGCGCCTGATCAACTCGCGGGACGACTCTTGGGAGCGGCCGAGGCTTTCGTCTCGCGAGCCGTCCGGGCTGTTGCTGAGTGCATCGGGCGTAAGTCGGAGATGCGAGCTATCGCGTTTTGCGTGAATGTCCGCCATGCGCAAGAGGTCGCTCGGCGGTTCGCCGACAGCGGCTTCTCGACGATGGTAGTGACCGGCGACACAGCGAGCACGCAGCGGCGAGCGGCTCGCGGCGATCTCGACGCCGGCTTGGTGCAGGTCCTATGCGTGGTCGATATCTACAATGAGGGCGTTGACGTCCCCAATGTGAATACGCTGTTCTTCTTTCGGCCCACCGAGAGTGCCACGGTATTCCTCCAGCAATTCGGCCGCGGATTGCGTCGTGCGCCGGGGAAGGCTGAACTCGTCGTGTTCGATCTCACAGGAAGACAGCACCTCCAGTTCCGATTCGACCGAAGGCTGCGATCGCTACTCGGTCACACGCCGCGTGAACTGACCGAGTTTGTCTCAAAGGGGTTTGGACGTCTGCCGGCTGGCTGCCTTCTTCGTTTCGACGAGCAAGCCCGCGAAGACGTCGTCGCGCAAATGCGTCGCGCGATTCCATCAGACCAAGCCGGGATTCGCACCCTGCTACGTGAGCCGGCACACGCGGACCTGTCACTGGAGGCCTTCCTTCACGAAACCGACGTCGCACTGGACGACATATACCGTAAGGATCAGTCCTGGTACCGGTTGCGACAGTCGGCAGGCTTGGAGCCGCGAACTATCGGCGACGAGGAACGGACGGCCTTCGAGAATGTTCACAAGCTCATTCATGTCGGCGACGAGCGTCGCCTCGGCATGTGGGCTCGGCTCACATCGATTGGAATCGCCTGTGGACGAGGCCGGCCGGCGGCTCGCACGGATGCTCTTTGCGGTGCTCTACGGTAAGGAAATCGCCACCGGCACTCTCGCGGACGCACTGTGGGCAAAGCACAGATTGCTGCGCGAAGAGATCGCAGGTCTCGTTCCGATCTTGCGCGAGTTGAACTCGGCGCTGGCCCCAGCCGCATGCCCTTGCGCCCGAGATCCCGCTCGCGCTCCATGCACGGTATCTCGGTGTCGAGTTAAGCGCAGCCTTCGATCATCGGACCCGGAAGGGCACTTTCCGCGACTATTACACCGGGGTCGAACCCACCGATGGCAAGACGCTTCGATTTGCTCCTCGTGACGCTCGACAAAGCGGCGGCGACTAAGGAGCATCTGCGTTACCGGGACTTTCCACTCAACGAGAGACGCTTTCACTGGCAGTCGAAAGCCCGAACAACACGAGAGTCAAACGGAAGGCAGGCGGCATCTCGATCCGGCGCAATACAGAGTCACACCGCTGCTCTTCGTAAGGGAGCGAGCGGATGATCGTTCAGGGGTAACAATGGCGTTTCAGTACCTCGGGCCAGTGGCTCCAGATCGCGGCAGAGGGGGAACGCCCGATCACCATTGAGTGGAGATTGAGATACGCGATGCCGCGGGAAGTGCTGGCTGCCGGGAAGATAGCGGGGTGAGGCTTGCGATCGCTCAGACGCGCGTCGATTGTCTTGGACTACGTGCTGTCGATCCGGACCAGACCTCTCGCTGAAGCCGAATTACCCGAAATCACGCAGGCCAAAGGCCTGCGGCTACATGGAAGCTCCATCGAAAGCAGAGCGGGTGGCCGCGAACGGGCGCCCGCTCGGGCGCGGAGGCGTCAGCCGAGATGCCGTGCGTTTCGCCGAGCACCCGAGTGGGCTGTTCGCGGACAGGCCCCGGGTGCTTTCGACAGCGTTCGTGGTGAATGGCAGACTCGTCACCTTCGCGCTTCGGAAGTCGAGGTAGCGTTTCGTGATCAGACGTCGATTACGCAAGCGTTGCTGAGTTCGTCCTGCAGCGCTTCAAACGCCACAATCTCGGCAGCGACTGCCGGATCGTCGGATCCGGGCTCGAGTACGGCGCCGTTGGCTCGGTAGCGGTCGTCTGAGAGCTGCCAGTAGATGTGAGAATCGATCGCTTCGACGATTTGCATTCTTTGTGCCTGTTCAGGGTCATCAGGTCACCTTCCAAGAGGCTCTCGCGTCTCACTGCTGGATTTTAGCAGGCTTCCTTCGCCGCCGCGGCCGCATCGACGAGCTCAGGTTCTTCAGCAGACCTTCGTTCCCAATCACCAGCATCGGTTGTCCCGGTGCCTTCAGCAGGTTGAAGAACGCGCCGCTCGCGGTGCGCGCGTAGACGTCGGTGCCGTCGGTCAGCAGCTGGACGTTGCCGCCGCCGCCGGTCGCGTCGTAGAGCCGCTCCCCGAACTGTTCCTGCAGCGTGCGCAGGATCAGGTGCAGTTGCTGGATGGTGAACCCGCGGCGCCGCAGATCCGCGAGCACCAGCAGCTCGAACAGTTCGATCGGCGTGTAACGGCGCTCGGTGTAACCGCCCGCATCGGTCTTGTGCGACGGGATGGTCGGCGACAGCAGCCCGCCTGCGTCCCAGAGCTGCAGCTGGCGCGCGGTCAGCCCGGTCAGCGCCGCGACTTCCCGCGAGCTATACGTCCTTTTCAGGCGCACGATTACCCGAATATCCGATCCGCCATCGCCGCCCCGGCGAAGTCCTTGTCGGTGAGGCCGCCATCGCTGTGGGTCGAATAGGTCAGCGTGACGCGCTTGTAGTTGACCAGGATGTCGGGATGATGGTCGGCCGCCTCGGCTTCCGGCGCGAGCCGGTTGACGAAGGCGATCGCCTCCGGAAAGTTCTTGAAGGTGTACTGCTTGACGATCTCGTCGCCCTGGAGCGTCCAGCCGCGCAGCTCCTTCATCCGCTGGTCGACGTCCGGCTGTGAGAGTTTCATCACGGATCTCCTCGCTCGGCTAAAGCCTTCGCGCTACGCGTGTGGACAGCCTTCGCGCTACGTCTGTGGACGACGGCCGCGGATCTCGTCGAGCCGGACCCGGGCGGCTTCCACCGCGTCGAGCGACTCCTTCTGCAGCTCGATCGCCGACGGTCCTTCCGTCGGGCTCGCGAAGGCGCTGCCGGTGATGGTCCGATGATACGCGCGCTGGGCTTCCTGCAGCGCCTCGAGCGCGGCTGCGTGCTCGCGCTGCCATTCCTGCCAGCGATTCGACTGCTCGGTCACAGGTCACCAAAGCGCGCCGGGCTCACCGGCGTCAGAAGCGGATCGATCCGGTTGTCGAGCATCGCGTCCGCGACCAGCTGCGCCGTCAGCGGCGCCAGCAGCACGCCGTTGCGATAGTGTCCGGTCGCGTACATCAGGCGCGGCACCACGGCCGACGCGCCGATCACCGGCAGATCGTCGCTTGTCGCGGGGCGCAGGCCGACCCGCGCGCTCGTGAACCCGGCCGTGGATGCGCGGGGGACGATCGCACAGGCCGCGTCGAGCAGTCCGCGCACCCCTTCGACCGTGGCTCGCTCGTCGAACCCCACCTCCTCGACCGTCGCGCCTACCAGCAAGGTGCCATCCTCCCACGGCACCAGGTAGCAACGTCCGCTCCACGTGACGCGCCGCAGCGGCGTGCCGCTCCAGCTCAGGTGGAGTAACTGTCCGCGGACGGGCCGCACCGGCATCTTCGCGCTGACGCCCTCGATCGAGATCCCGCCGGACCAGCTGCCAGCGGCGAGGACCACGGCGTTGCCCGTGAGCGGCCCGCGATCGGTTTCGACCACCATGTCGCCGTCTCGCTGGGCGATCCGGCGGACCCTGCTGCCCTCGACCACCTGCGCGCCGTGGCGCCGCGCGGCGGCGCCGAGCGCGCGCGTCAGCTCGCCGGCCGCGACGAAGCCGTGCGACTCGATCAGCAGGCCGCCGATCGCGCCGTCGCCAAGTTGAGGCTCCTCGCTGCGGACCGCCTGCGCATCCAGCAGCAGCGCCGGCAGGCCGCGGCGCGCGAGCACGTCAGCAGTGGCCCTCAGCGCCTGCATTTCGTCGTCGTTGACCGCGATGTCGAGGGTGCCGGTGCGGCGGTACAACACGGGCACGCCGCTGTCCGCTGCCACGCGATCCACGAAGGCGTCGAACAGGGCGAGGCTGCGCACCGTGAGGTCGAGGAGCGGGTTGCCCTCGTGCGCTTCGATGTACGGCGCCAGCACGCCGGCCGACGCCTGGGTGGCACCCATGCCGACCGGACGCTGGTCCACGATTTCGACAGACGCCCCGCGCCGCGCCAGCTCGTGCGCGATGGCGCAACCGACGATTCCGGCACCAACCACGATGATGTCGGAGGGGCGGCTCATGAACGCCCAGCTTAGCTGGGGCTGCTCATCGTCGCAACACGGCGAACGCGTGATTGGCCCACGCGTTGTCGCGGAACCCCGGGATGCACCAGAGCTGGCAGAGCGGCTCGATGGCGCGCGCCGCTTTCGCTGTCCCCATGTCGGCGCCGTCCCATCCGAACTGCTCGAGGATTCCGGCGACGATCGCCTTCGCGCCCGCGTCGTTCCCGCAATAGAACATGGTCGGCTTCGCGCCGCCCGGGAACGCCGGGTCGACCATCAGGCTGCTGCCGACGCTGTTGAACGCCTTCACGAATTTCGCGTCGGGACACATCGTCTGCAGACGCTCCATCAGCGAGCCGTTCGGAGACGTGAAGTACCTGAGCACGCCGTCCTCCGGCGGCTCGTGCGCGATCGGGTTCGTCGTGTCGATGACCAGCTTGCCGTTCAGGTTCGCGGCGCCGGCTTCACGTAGAGCGGCTTCGGCGGCGTCGCCTTTGACGGCGAGCACGACGGCCTCGGCCCACGCCGCGACCTCTGCGAACGTTCCGGTCTGAATCCCCGAGCTCTTCGAAAACGCGGCGAGCTTTTCCGGCGAGCGGCTGGCGATGCGCGTCTCGTAGCCGTGCGCCTTGAGCCCCTGCGAAAGCGTCTGCCCGACCTGCCCCGACCCGATGACCCCGATGCGCATGGTGCCTCCCTGAGCTGAAACCAGAGACTTTGACGCATCTGCAACCGGGGAGGATCCCCCAAAGGAGTGGGTCATGCGTCGAGCGCTCGCGATTGTGATCTGCCGCTTTCGGCTTCGTGGGTGTCGATCGTTTCGGGGGTCGCTTTAGTGTGTTTCGACCGAATCGGATCAGGCAGGCCTGAAGGCCTGCACTACCCGAAAGCGGACAGGCCCCGGGCGCTTTCGCGGGCCCTTCGACGTCGATCGAAAACAGGCTGCTGAATCATCTGAGGTGCGAGCCGACGACGCGTTCCCATTCATCGGACGCCGGGAACCAATGGCCATCATGGCCGTCGCGCAGGATCGTGCTCGCGTTCAGGCGGTAGCGCGCGTCGCCGCGCCCCGGCAGGTGAATCGCGCCGCGGCCTTGAGGATTCGGCGCGTAGTCGACGACGTATTTCATCTGCACGTTGCCCGGCTCGAGCTCGTCGTAGAACGACACCTCATAGCGCTGCAGGGCTTGCGACGGCTCGGCCATCGCTTCCCAGGGGTGCACGAACTCTTCGCCCCACGGGTTCGCGAACAACACGTCCCTGCCGGAGATCTCGATCGGCTCCCGCAGGCCGCCGCCCGACACCACGAGCTTGACCGTCTTGCCTTTTGCGCCGACCGAAACGGCGAGGAATGAGCACGCCAGCGTCAACGATACGATCGCGATTCCTTTCATCGGATCCTCTTCAACCGATTCTACGAGTCGTCGTCGTGTGTTTCGTGCCGGGTCGATCCAATTTCGTGCGTTTGGTGGTGACTTGATACTCGACGCCTTAACGGATGCGCTCCTTGAGCCAGTTCGACGAGTCGAACCCGAGGTCGGCGAGCCGCCCATCCTTCAAGCCGTAGATCCAGGCGTGCACGTGCACCACCTGGCCGCGCTGCCAGGCGTCCTGGATGACGGTCGTCTCGCACACGTGGCGCGCCTGCTCGATCACGTTCAGCTCGCACAGGCGATCGACGCGCGCGGCGCCCTCGAGGCCGCCGAGCGCGGCGGTCTGGGTGTTGGCGACGTCCTGCACATGGCGCAGCCAGTTGTCGATCAGCCCGAGCTTGACGCCGTCAAGCGCCGACTTGATCCCGCCGCAGCCGTAATGGCCGCAGACGATGACGTGGCCGACCTTGAGCACGTCCACTGCGTACTGCAGCACCGACAGGCAGTTCAGATCGGTGTGGACGACGAGATTGGCGACGTTGCGGTGGACGAACATCTCGCCCGGCAGGAGCCCGACGATCTCGTTGGCCGGCACGCGTGAGTCTGAGCATCCGATCCAGAGGAACTCCGGCGCCTGCTGCGCCGACAGCTTGCGGAAGAAATCGGGATGGGCCGCGGTGATGTCCGCGGCCCATTTCCGATTGTTCTCGAAGAGATGTGGAAGCTGCTTCACGTTACCGCGGACCGGGCTGAAGCCCGGCCCCTACCGGGGCGGTGGTGCCGCGCGCACCCGGCGCCGCCTTGCCGGCGTCGAGGTCGTTCCAGTTCATGATCGCGTTGAAGCCCAGCGTGTAGGTCCCCTGCGTCTGCCAGCGCCAGAACGGCCGGATCGCGAACATCACGATGTGCCCCTTGCCGAGCGGCGAATCGAGCGCCGCGGCGCGGTTGGCCAGGAACTGGCCGTTGAGCAGCGTGCCCGACAACAGCATGTCGTTCGGGTTGGCCGAGAACTGCATCACGACCCGCGGACGGGTGTCGTCGATGGTGATCCCGAACTGCTGCGCCATCTGCCGCATCTGCGCCATGTCGTCGGCCGGCGGACGCTCGCCGCGCCCCGACGGCGCCGCGTTGGTGTCCGCTTCGAACGGCTGGATCCGCAGCGGCAGCGCGTTCGGCGTCACGTTCTGGCCGATGCCGCCGTTCGGGTTGATCCCCGGCGCGCCGCCGCGCCCGCCGCCGAAGCCCCCGAAGCCGCCGCCGGCCGCGTTCAGCACCGGCGACTGGTTGAAGTAGACCGGCAGGTCGGCGCTCTCGTAGCCGTAGGCGATCGGGCTCTTCATGTCGGTGATCTTCGCGCGCAGGATCGATCCCCGCACGAACAGCTGCGCCGGCTCCTCGACAGTGATCCCCGACGTGATCCCGTACTCCGGGAAGATCGTCGTCGTCGATCCTTCGGTGATGAGCGTCCCGCCCTCCTGCACGAAGCGCGCGAGCTCGGCCAGCCCCTCGATACCCATGCCGCCGCGGATGTCGTCACTGGAATCGACGAACGCCAGGTTGGGGAACTCGGCGGTCTTCTTGTAGGGCAGCGGCGCGCTGCCGGTCATCGCCATGCCGTTGACCTGCGAGACCGCGCTGCCGCCGACGTGCGGGAAGATGATCACGTCGTACTTCGATCGCAGCTTGCCTTCCTTCAGTTTCTGATCGGCGAAGTAGGTGTACGGCACCCCGAAGGTGTCGAGCGCGGCGCGCCACCAGCCCTCGTCCTGCGTGCGGGTCCAGCTGTGGACGTAGCCGATCCGCGGGATGTCGAGGTCGTGCGTCTTGACGCTCGGCGCCGATGCGACCGCCCACGCCGACAACCCGAGATCCTTCAGCATCGGCTCGAGCTTGGCGCGATCGGCGTTCGGCACGACAATCGACCCGGCCCGGAACTTGTGGCCGGCCAGCTCGAAGTCGTCTTCCGCCGCGAGCATCTTCACGTCCTTGTTCTTGAACCGGAACGTGACCAGGCTGTTGTCGCCGGTGTGATCGACGACGAGCGTGCCGCCGGAGCCTTCCACGCCGCCCGGCGCCTTGGCGTCCGCCGTCAGCATCGTCATCTGCTGTTCGAGGATCCCCTTCTCCGTCACCGGCAGGATCTTCAGGTCGCGCATGTACTGGAAGGTCCAGCCGGTGTCGTCGTAGGGCGACGGATTCTGGGGCGCGTAGTTCTGAACCGAGAAATACATGTCCGCCAGCGTCCGGAACGGCTGATCGCCGCGGACGACGTAGTCGCCGGCCTTGACGTCGATCGCGCCGGCCTTGAACGACGTCGTCGCCTTCGAGACTTCGAGCCCCTGCGTGCGGAGCTCGTTCACCGCCTGCGCGGCGTCGCTCTTGCGGCGCTGGGTCGCGGGAATCACCCACGCATACGTCGGACCGGTCTTGCCCTTGTCCACCGCGCGCTTGCTCTTCAGCCAGTAGTTCTCCAGGTACAGCTCCTTGTTCTTGGCCACGTGGCTCAGCGAGAACAGGATCGCCGACTCCTGGATGTTGGTGTTGTTGCGCGGACCCCACTTAATCGACGGCAGCGGCGGGTTCGGCCGGAACCACTCCTTGCTGGTCGTGGTCGCGCCGGGCGTGACCGTGTAGGGATCGGGACCGTAGCTCTGGACCTCGTAGAAACGGCCGATCGAGTTGTGGCTGTGCGCGATGAAGAACATGTAGTTCGGCACCCAGCCGTCGTAGAAGCCGTAGGTCCAGACTCCGGGGACGCCGCGCTTGGTCATCTCCATCACGTCGTTCTGCGCCAGCATCCACCACTCGGAGACGACGATGGGATCGATGTCGTTGTTGTAGGGGCCGGTCCCGGTCGAGGAGTAGAGATAGGTCTGCGCCTCGTGCAGATCGTGGATGACCGTCGGATGCCACTCGAGCGTCTCCTTGGTCACCGCCTGCGTCAGCTTGAGGAACTGCCCCATGCCGTCGCGGTTGTTGTCGTGCTGCACGTACTTGCCCCAGTACATCAACGGCAGCCGGGCGTCGCCCTGGGCGCGCTTCTTGTTGAAGTAGTAGGTGTCGACCTGCTTCTCGCGGCCGTCGACCTCGATCACCGGCGTGATCAGCGTGATCACGTTGTTGCGGATGTTCTGGACGAACGGGGTCTCCTCGACGATCAGCCGGTAGGCCAGCTCGATCAGCATCTCCGGACCGCCGGTCTCCGGCGAGTGCATGCCGCTGATCGCGTAGTAGATCGGCTTGGCGGTGTGCAGCAGCTGCTGCGCCCGCGCTTCCGTCGTCTTGCGCGGGTCGGTCAGCTCGCCGAGCATGTCGCGGTACTTGTCGAGGTTCTTGATCGAGTCCTCGCTGCCGACCGCGAGCAGGACGATGTCGCGCCCCTCCTCGGTGGTGCCGACCTTCCAGTATTTGGCGCGGGTCGGCGCCGCCTTGGCGAGCGCCTCGTAGTAGCGATAGATGTCCTTCGCGTAGGTGAGCTCACCCGGTGCGCCGACGGCGCGGCCGAGGAACTTCAGCGGAGAGGGAACGGTATCGGAGGCGGGCAGGTGATCCACGAGCTCGGTCGAGATGCGTGGATCCTGCAGGTTCTCTTTGATCAGCCGGGTGTACTCTTCGTCGATCTTCTGCGGCGCCTTCGGCGCGGTTTTCTGCGCCTCGAGGCCGGAGACCAGGACCAGGGCAAGCAGCGCGGTCAGCGCGGGGATGCGGGATTTCATCCCGAGAGTTTACCGCCGCTCGCGCCTCGGCTGCATGGCGTCGGGGCAGACGGTGACAAACGGCGTCTGGAACGCCGACCGCGCGGTGCTGATCTGGGCGTAGCAGAGCGCGGGCGGAGCGATCGCGACCGGCGTCGTCACTGCCCGGCGGCTCACCTTGGTGCGGACCGACGACCCGATCCAGGGCGTCGCCCCATAGAAGCCGGCGCTATAGAAACCGCCGGCTGGCGGACCGGAATAGAAGCCGTCGATGTGCGGCGTGTTGGGCCGATCGGGTCCGTGACCGACCGTCACCATTTCCGGTTCGGTCGCCAGGTTGGACGCGATCCAGGCCGAGTTGGCGGCGGCATCGGCGCGCGCCGCCTGATCGCCTTCGGCGCGGCCGCTCTTGAGCATCGCCAGAATCACCGGTTCGCTGAGCCCATCGCGCTTGAGTGAGACGATCTGCTCGGGCTCAATCGCGAAGACGGTGCGATCGCGGTCGATGAGCGCGAGGATGACGGTGTCGGTCACGCCCGACCTGGCCAGCGCCACCACCTGGTCGACGGTGATGGCAAATGCGGCTTGCGGCGCCAGCAAAAGCACGCCCATACAGCCGAGGAGCACGGCTTTTCGGATCTTCGCGCGCATACCTCGTATTTTGCAACGAACCGGCCAGAGACGGTGACCAGAAATCCTAAGGAAACCAAGGGTTATGGGATCAGGACATTGGACTCTGCCCAGGACACCATTCATTCGGAAGGGACAGTCGCTGCGGCGGACCGATCTGTTAAGCTTCGCTTTCCAAAGAACTTACGGGAGGCGGCCGGCGCGCGCGCCGGGTACACCGCTTGCCTCTCGACGAGATGGTTCAAGGAGTTCTGGAAATGCTGTCGAATCGACTCCCCTTCGTCGCGCTCGCCCTCGCCTGCATCGCGGCGGCGGCCGGTGGCGGCTATCTCGCGACGCGGCAGAACACCGTTCCCGCGCCGGTGGCGGCATCCGCACCGGCTCCGACGGTGAGCAAGCCGGCGGAAGGCGCCGCGCCCTCCGCACCTCCCGCTGCGTCCGCGAAGGTCGTCCAGGAGGCAGGAACGGCCGTGGCCGAGGCGCCGATGGCGACCGTGCCGGCCCCGAAGGCGAGCCCTGCAAAGCCGGCGGCGCCGCCCGCCCGCGTCAGCACCCCGCGCGACAGTCACACCGCGACGTCCACCATTGCGCGTCAGGAACAAGGCCCGGCCATTCCGATCAGCGCCGCGCCGCAGTCGCCGGCGCCGCCGGCTCCGGCCATCGTGGAAAGCGCGCCGCCATCACCGCGGCCCGAGGAGCATGTCGCCCCCGAACCGGTTCATCAGGCCGAGCCGCCCGCCCGCACGTTCGCCGAGTACGTCATCTCTGCCGACTCCGTGATCGGGCTGCAGACCGAGAGCCGCGTGTCGAGCGAAACGGCGCGGGTGGAAGATCGCATCGAAGCGCGGGTCACGCGCGACGTGAAGGTCGGCGACCACGTGGCGATTCCCGCGGGCGCCCGGGCCATCGGATCGGTGATGCAGGTCGAGCGCGGCGGCAAGTTCAAGGAGAAGGCGCGGCTCGGCATCCGCTTCCACACGCTGGTCCTCGCCGACGGCACGCGGATCCCCATTTCCACCGAAACGATCTATCGCGACGGCGAGGGACCGGGCACCAGCACCTCACAGAAGATGGGCGGCGCCGCGGTCGGCGGCGCCATCCTCGGAGCGATTCTTGGCGGCGGCAAGGGTATGGCGATCGGCGCGGCAGCCGGAGCCGGTGCAGGCGGCGCCGCCGTCGCTGCAGGCGACCGCAACGCCGCCACCCTGCCCGCCGGCACCGCGATGACCGTGCGGATTCTCCAGCCGGTCACGATCACGACGGATAACAAGAACTAAGGGTTCTCGGGGTTCTCAAGGTTCTCAGGTTCTCGAGGTTCTCGAGGTTCTCAAGGTGCTCGAGGTTCTTGAGCACTTTCAGAACCCAGCACGCTCAGAACCCTCGCACCTTCAGAACCCTCCGCACCTTCAGAACCCTGAGCACCCTCAGAACTCTGAGAACCTAGAGAACCTTTTCCTCGTCATACCTTGTGACACAAGGTATGTCCCACGAAACCTGGCAGGAACAGCTTCGCCGCGGCAGCCTGGACCTCGCCATCCTGCTCACCGTCTCCTCCGGACCCCGTTACGGGCTCTCGATCATCCAGCACCTCGAGGCCTTCACCGATCTCGTGGTCACCGAAGGCACGATCTATCCGATCCTCGGACGGCTGACGCGCGACGGCCTGCTGGCGGCCGAGTGGGTCGAAGGCGAGGCGCCGCACCCGCGGAAGTACTACACGCTGACGCGCGCCGGCGTGAAGCGCTTGAACGGGATGAAGGCCGAGTGGCGCACGTTCGCCGAAAAGATCGAGCGGTTGATGACCGCGTCGGAAAGGGCTGTCCGTGAATCTCACTGAGACCGGCGAATCGCGCATCAACGGCTATCTGTTCGTGCTCGAACGATCGTTGAAGACCTTCCTGCCCTCGGACGTCGTGCGCGACGCCGTGCGGGAAATCGAATCGCACCTCCGCGAACGCGTGCTGTCGGCCGACGGCGCGCCGAACGAGCGCGATGCGCTCGAGAAGATTCTCGCGGAGCTCGGCCCGCCGCTGCGCGTGGCGCAGGCCTACTCCGCCGAGCGCACCATCGACGAAGCGGTGACCACCGGACGGATCGTGCCGATGGCACGCGCAGTCTGGCACCTCGCCACCACGACCCTGGTGGGGTTCGCGACGGCCTTCGGCTTGTTCACCGGCTACCTGTTGAGTGTCGCGTTTCTTCTGCTCGGGCTCATGAAGCCGATCTTTCCCAACAACGTGGGCTTCTGGGTCCCCGACACGCCGGACGGCCGCATCCCATGGCGGCTCGGCGCCGATTTTCCCGGCCTGAGAAACGAGCACGTGGTCGGCGGCTACTGGGTGGTGCCGCTGTGCCTAGGCGTCGGTTTCGTGCTCCTCGTCGTCACCCACCGCTGCGCCAGGCGTTTCCTGACATGGTGGCGGGAACGGCGGTTTTCGTAGCATGATGTGGCCCTTCATTGAAGGAGCACCACACATGCTGATCAGGTTCGCTCTCCTCGTCGTCGTCGCGGCGGCATTCGGCTCGCGCCCCGCGTCCGCGCAGCAGGTCACCAAGCAAGCCGTGCCCGGCGTCCAGAATTTCGCCAAGCTCGAAACCACCGTCGCCTGCGGCGGCGCGACTACCCCGGAAGCGGTGCCCGAGATCAAGAAGATGGGCTTCGCCTCGATCATCAACCTGCGGTTGCCGTCGGAAGCCGGCGCCAACGTCGAGGGTGAAGCCGCCGCCGCCAAGACCGCCGGCATCAACTTCTACAACATCCCGTTCAGCGGCCAGTCGCCGGATCCCAAGGTGGCCGATCAGTTCCTCGCCACGGTCACCGACAAGAAGAATGAGCCCGCCTACATTCATTGCGCCGCCGGCAACCGCGCCGGCGCCATGTGGATGATCAAGCGGCTGGTCGTGGACAAGTGGGACACCGACAAGGCGTTCACTGAAGCGACCGCGCTCGGGCTCACCAGCCCGGCGCTGAAGCAGTTCGCGATCGACTACGCCCAGACGCACAAGCGCTAGCGCGCGATGGACGATCTGACGCGGGCGCCCGGCGAGGTGACGCGCGCGCCGGGCAGCGCGCCGAGCGGCACGTCCACGCTCGGCTCTTCGAGCGGCACCGGCTGGGGGCGCTTCGCCCCCGGCACCCTCCTCGCCGGCCGCTTCCGCATCGTCGCGCCGCTGGGACGTGGCGGCATGGGCGAGGTCTACCGAGCCGAGGATCTCAAGCTCGAACAGACCGTCGCCCTGAAATTCCTGCCCGACGAGCTGATGCTGGACGCGGCGCGCCTGGCGCAGTTCCACAACGAGGTGCGCGTCGCGCGCACCATCTCCCACCGCAACGTCTGCCGCACCTACGACATTGGCGACGCCGACGGCCGTCCGTTCCTGACGATGGAATACGTGGACGGGGAGGATCTGGCGTCGTTGCTGCGGCGCATCGGCCGGTTTCCGCAGGAGAAGGCGATCGAGGTAGCGCGGCAGATCTGCGCCGGGGTGGCAGCGGCGCACGAACGCGGCGTGCTGCACCGCGATTTGAAGCCGGCCAACGTGATGATCGACGGCGAGGGCCGCGTCCGCCTCACCGACTTCGGCCTGGCGATGATAGCCACGGCGGGGTCAGGCCCGCAGTCCGGGTCTGACCCCAATATCCGCGCCGGCACGCCGGCGTATATGGCGCCCGAGCAGCTGGCCGGCCGTGAGGTCACACCGCGCAGCGACATCTACGCGCTCGGCCTGGTGCTGTTCGAGCTGTTCACCGGCAGGCGCGTCTTCGAGGCCTCGACGCTCAACGAGTTGATCCAGCTGCACGAGTCGGGGCCGGTGGCGACTCCATCGTCGCTGGTCCGCGATCTCGATCCGACGATCGAGCGCGTGATCCAGCGGTGCCTCGAGCGTGAACCGGCGAAGCGCCCCTCATCGGCGCTGGCGGTGTCGGCCGCGCTGCCGGGCGGCGATCAGCTGGCGGCGGCGCTCGCCGCCGGCGAGACGCCGTCTCCGGAGATGGTGGCGGCCGCGGGCGAGAAGCGTACGGTGCAGCCCGGCATCGGGCTGGCGCTGGTCGCGTTCACGCTCGTCATGGTCGCGATCCTCGCGCTGGTCTCGCAGCGGGTCGGCGTCATCCATCGCATTCCGATCACGAAATCGACCGACTCGATGCGCGATCGCGCGCAGGAGATCGTCGAGCGCCTCGGATACCCGGAGGCTCCCTTCGATGCGGTGCACGGCTGGCTCTTCCGGCGGGACTACATCGACTGGAGCCCGCGGGAAGGCAGCGGTACGGACCCGCGCGCGCTGCTGCCGACGGGCCGCACCGGCACGATCATGTTCTGGTATCGCACCAGCCCGGCGGCGATCGTGTCGAGCATCGGCAGCCCGCTGCCGACGTCGACCGACCCGCCGTTCGTGTTCTCGGGCATGCGGATGGTCTACCTCGACGCGCGCGGACGGCTCCTCGAATTCCAGGCGCTCTCGCCACAGGTGGACGCGAGCCCGGCGGCGGCGGCCAGCGCCCCGGACTGGGCGCCGCTCTTCGAATACGCCGGCCTGTCGCGCGCGGACTTCCACGAAGTCGATCCGCTCTGGCTCCCGCGGAATCATGCCGACGTGCGGGTGGCGTGGGAAGGTCCCTTTCCGGAGATGCCGGGAATGACGCTCCGCGTCGAGGCCGCCGGGTATCGCGGCCGGACGGTGTTCTTCAGCGTGGTGACGCCGTGGACGAGGCCGACGCGCGTCGCCGCACCGAGAGAGATGTCGATCGGCACGGTGATCTCGAATGTCGCCAACCTGATCGCCGTGCTGATCATGGTCGCCTCGGCCTTTCTCGCGCGCCGGCACATGGTAAGCGGCCGCGGCGATCGGCGCGGCGCGTTCCGGACGGCGTCGACGATTTTCGTCGCACAGGTCGCGGCGCTGCTGCTGCGCGCGCGCCACTACACGTCGTTCGACATCGAAACGTCGCGGGTGCTCGATCTGATTGGCGTCGCGCTGTTCTCGGCGGTCATCATCTGGTTGTTCTACATGGCGTTCGAACCGTACGTGCGCCGCTTCTGGCCGACGCTGTTGATCGGCTGGACGCGGCTGATGTCCGGACATGTCCGCGATCCGCTGGTGGGCCGCGACATCCTGATCGGAGCCGCGGCCGGGACCGTCGCCGCGCTGCTGACCGCGTCACGCGAGCTGATACCGGAACTGGCCGGATGGACGCTGGCCTCTCCCGGGCTGCCGCAGGCGTCGATTCTGCTGGGGACGCGCTACGAGGTAGTGGCCGCCCTCGAGACGATGCGACGGGCCTTCAACAGTGGCTTCGAAGTGGTCTGCGTTGTCGTCTTCCTCAAAATCCTGGTGCGCCGTACCTGGCTGGTGATGCTGCTCAGCATGGTGGCGATCCTTCCGATTGCGATGAACGGCGTAGGGCTGGGCGAGCATCCGGCGCTCGAGCTGCTCGTCGTCGTCAGCGGCGTCGCCATGATTCTCGGGGTACTGCTGCGCTATGGCCTGCTCGCGCTGATCGTGACGTTCTACACCTTCATGATCATGGAAGCGCTGCCGCTGACGACCGATCTGTCTCGGCCTTACGCCAGCTCATCGGCCCTGGTGATGCTGGCTATCGCCGCGGTGGCGGCGTACGGCTTCTACGCCTCGCGCGGCGACGAACCGCTCTTCGGTCGCCCGCTCCTCGATTGAGCACCTCAGCGGCATAGGGGTACGACGCTTGCAGTTGCTCACGCCGAAGGAGCAACGAGATCATGAAGCGTGTTATCAAGACTCTCATTCTTACCGGAGCGGTTGCCATGGTTCTCGCGCCGATGCAGGCGCGTGCGGATGGGTTTGTCACTCCCTGGGTGGGATCGGCGTTCGGCAGCAGTATTCAGAACGGGCAGACCTCGCTCGGCGTGAGCGCCGGTGGAATGGGCGCGGGCATCATCGGTGGCGAAGCGGACTTCGGGTGGAGCCCGAGCTTCTTCGGGACCAAGAGCGATTTCGGAAACAACACCGTCATGAACCTGATGG
This sequence comes from uncultured Acidobacteriota bacterium, assembly GCA_963794705.1. Taxonomy (GTDB): domain Bacteria; phylum Acidobacteriota; class Vicinamibacteria; order Vicinamibacterales; family CAVVIG01; genus CAVQFC01. Next base: position 605,578 of record CAWCFI010000010.1, on the reverse strand, counting down.
GTAACCTCATCATCGGGATTCCTGTCGGCGGCACTCATGGGGCGGGCGTTCGGCCGTATGTCGTCGGTGGCCTCGGCCTCATCCGTTCGCAGATCGATGGCGGCACCATTGCCACGGTGTCTTCCTCGGACAACATGTTCGGGTGGGACGCGGGCGGCGGGGTGATGGGCTACTTCAACGATCACGTCGGCCTTCGCGGCGACGTACGTTACCTGCGCGCGACCAGCGACCTGAAGTCAGGCGTCTCGAGCCTCGACCTGAGCGGTAATCAGCTTCACTTCTGGCGCGCCTCGATTGGCGTCGTCCTCCGTTAATTCTCGATTCGCCAGAGCTCGCGAAACGTCTCGCCCTCGTCATCCGTGACGAGGGCGACGATGCCGTTGAGGGGGAAGTCGACGCCGGCTTCGCCGCCCGACGTCAGAAGCGCCAGCAGTCGGGGCAGAAACGGAAAGTGTCCGGCGATGGCGACGTCACGAGGTTCCGCGCGCAGCCGGTCACGTATCCATTGCGGCGGATCGTCGGGCTGCAGATCGCGGCTGACCGAAAAGTCCGCGAGCGCATTGCACGCCCGCCAGAATTCCTGACCAGTCTGCTTCGCGCGCAGCTTGCCGCTATGCCACACCACGTCGGGCCTGGCACCAAGTGCCGCCGCCTTGGCAGCGATGCGTGCGACGCCGGCGAGACCCGCCGCCGACAGCGGCCGGCGCGGATCTTCCTCCGGACCAACCGCGACTCCGTGGTGAACCAAATATAAACGCATCGCGGCAGCCCTCACCCTTCGACGCTTAGTATTACGCATGGCCGAGGGTGTGGGCGGTTGGCTTCTGCTGTTGTGCCGACTGCTCGTAGTGTTCCATCCGCTCAGTCTGGCGGTGACGGCGTCGGGGGCGCTGGCGGCGTTGTCGGTGCGCGGCACCGCCGTCGCGTCGATTCTGGTCCTCCGTCTGATCGTCGTCGGCTTCGGGATGGCGGCCGGCCGGGCGCTGCAGCACGTGCAGCCTGGCGCGGTGACGCTGGCGAAGGCGGCGCTCCTCGCATCCGCCGCGGTGGACCTCTTCGTCTACACGACGCCGTACTTTCCGAACAACCGCGTGCCGGGGGACACCCCGTTTTACGTCGCCGCGACGCTCGCCTATCACGGCGCGTGGCTGCTCTACCTCGCGCGCTCGAAGAGGGTGCGAGCGACTTACGCGAACACATAACCACGAAAGTCACGAAAGACACGAAACCGAGCTCTTTCCTGCATTTCGTGGGTGCATAATCACCCGCATGAACAGACACCTCGTCCTTGCGGTCGGCCTTGCCGCTGCCGTCCACGTGTCGGCGCAGCAGCGCGCGCCGCAGATCGAATCGATCCGCCAGGAGGATATGCGCGCCGATCTGTTCTTCCTCGCGGGCGACTCGTTGCGAGGGCGGCTGACGGACACTGAGGAAAACCGCGCCGCCGCGGACTTCATCCGATCGAGATTCGAACGAATGGGATTGAAGGGCGCCGGCCCGAACGGATCCTTCTTCCAGGCCTACGATCTGATGACGGCGACGCTCCCGACGCCGGCGCTGTCCTCGAACACCCTGCTGGTCATCGGCGCCGACGGCGCGTCCAGGTCGCTGCGCGCCGGCCAGGAGTTCTACCCTCACCGCTTCAGCGCGAGCGGGTCGGCGACCGGCACGGTGGTCTTCGCCGGCTTCGGCATCAGCGCGCCCCATCTGGGCTACGACGACTACCGGGGCAGTGTGAAGGGCAAGGTGGTCCTGGCGCTCGATCACGAACCCGGGGAGCGCGACCCAGACAGCCCGTTCGATGGTGTGGTCACGTCGGAGCCATCGACCGTATGGCGGAAGGCACTGGCGGCGCAGGAACACGGCGCCGTCGCGATGCTGTTCGTCAGCGACGTCCACAATCATCCCGGCGCCACGAACTTCGAGACGCAGGCGCGCGGTTACTGGCCTGAGAAGCCGCCGCACCTCCTCAGCTACACCCTCGCCGCCTGGGCCGACCGCATCCACATTCCGGTCGCGCAGATTTCGCCGGCGGCCGCCGAATCACTGATCGCGGCCAGCGGCAAGACGCTCGAGGAGCTGGCGCGCGCGTCCGAAACGGCGCATGGCACGGCCCCCTTCCCCTTGCCCGAGAGCCGTGTCACGGTGAACACCGCCGTTGACCGGCACATCGTCCCGGATCGCAACGTGGTGGCGCTGCTAGAGGGCAGCGATCCGCGCCTCAAGAGCGAATGGGTCATCGTCTCCGCGCACTACGACCACAACGGCGCCGACGCGACGCAGATCTTCAACGGTGCGGACGACAACGGGTCCGGCGTGGTGGCGCTGATCGACATCGCCGAGGCCTACGCGCTCGCCGCCAAGGAGGGCCACCGGCCGAAGCGCAGCATCCTGTTCGCGTCGTGGAACTCGGAGGAGCGCGGTCTGCTGGGCGCGTGGGCTTACACCGAGCAGCCGCTCGCGCCGCTGAACACCATCGCCGCCGTCCTGAACATGGACATGATCGGCCGCAACGAGGAGATTCCAATCGGCGGCGGCGCCCGGTTCGCGGGGCTCGAGGTGCAGACCGCCGAGTCGAACAGCAACGCGCTGAACCTGATGGCGTTCTCGAAGGTGCCGGACATCACGACGGTGGTGGAGCACGCCAACGGCGCGATCGGCCTGGACTTGAAGAAACGCTACGACAACAACAGCTCGAACCTGGTGCGGCGCAGCGATCAGTGGCCGTTCCTGCAGCGCGGCGTGCCGGCGATGGGCTTCATCACCGGCCTGCACCCCGACTATCACACCCAGTACCGACCGGCCGGAAAAGATCAATTACCTGAAGATGGAAAAGATCACGCGGCTGGTCTACCAGGCGAGCTGGGATATCGCCAACGCCGACGCGCGGCCGAAGGCGCCATCGACGCGATCGATCACGCAATAGCGCAGGAAACCTAACCACGAAAACACGAAAGACCGAAAGACGCACGAAAAAAGAAAGACAAGAAACCGCCGAGACCGCGGAACACGCAGAGACACCGTGCGTTCCGCTTCGAGGCCCGCTTCGCGGGCCTGGTCGCACACGCGCTTTCGTGACCTTCGTGGCTTTCGTGATCTTCGTGGTAAAAGCTCTTTCTCCGCGCGCTTTGCGGTCTCCGCGGTAAAACGTGAATCCAGATCACAGCGTGACAGTGTGAGGTGGTCGAATGCGTAAGCTCCTTGTCGCCATCGCGATGCTCGCGTTGGTTGCCTCCACGGCCGACGCCGGTGTCCTGCGGCTGCGCATCGAACGGCGGGAGTTGATCCTCGACGGCCGGGCGTTCGGCGCCGCCGGACCCTACGAAAAGCTGGTGGGCAAGGTCGACTTCGGCCTCGATCCCGCGCTGCCTCGCAACGGCGACATCGTCGATCTGAAGCTCGCGCCGCGCAACGCGCGCGGGGAGGTCGAGGCGAGCGCTGATTTCTACATGCTGAAGCCGGTCGATCCGCGCCGCGGCAACGGACGGCTGTTCTACGAGGTCGGCAACCGCGGCGGCAAGTCCCTGCTCCAGACGTTCCAGAAGGCCGCCGGCTCGGCCGATCCGACCAAGGAGAGCGAGTTCGGCGACGGCGCGCTGATGCGCCAGGGCTTCACCCTGCTGTGGATGGGATGGCAGTGGGACGTCCCGGAACGGCCCGGCACCATGCGCATGGACATGCCGATCGCGACGGAGAACGGCAAGCCCATCACCGGCATCGTGCGCGGCAATTTCATCCTCAACGAACGCGCCGGCACCGCGTCGGTCGCCGACCGTGCTCACAAGGCGTATCCGGCGCTCGATCCAAACAGCGCCGACAACGTCATGACGGTGCGAGACGATCCAACCGCCAAGGGACAGGTGATCCCGCGAGCGCGCTGGCACTTCGTCGACGGCGGCACCGTCGCCCTCGACGGCGGCTTCGAGCCCGGACGCATCTACGATGTGGTCTATCGCACCTCCAATCCGCGTGTCCTCGGCTTCGGCCTCTCGGGTGCGCGCGATCTCATCAGCTTCCTGAAGTACGACACATCGTCCGACAATCCGGTGCCGGGCCTGCGCTACGCGATCGGCTGGGGCGTGTCGCAGAGCGGGCGCTACTTGCGGCACTTCCTCTATCAGGGGTTCAACGAGGACGAACAGGGACGGAAGGTCTTCGACGGGGTGTTCGACCAGGTTGGCGGCGCGGGGCGAGGTTCGTTCAACCACCGCTTCGGCCAGGCGTCGCGGGACGCGCTGCAGTATTTCAATATCCTGTTTCCGGTGGATCTGTTTCCATTCACCGACGGCCCGTCAACGGATCCGGAGGGCGGCGCAACCGACAGCCTGCTCGCACGTGCCGAGCGCACCGGCACCGCGCCGAAAATCTTCCACCTGCTGACCAACTCCGAGTATTTCAACCGCGCCGGTTCGCTGGTGCACACCGATCCGACCGGCAGCCGGGACGCCGAATTGCCCGCGAACACCCGCGTCTACATGATCGCCTCGGCGCCGCACGGCCCGGGACCGTTCCCGCCGACGTCCAACGTCGGCGGCGGCATGACCGGGCGCGCGCTGCTCAACCCGCTCAACTACTCGCCCGCCGTGCGCGCCCTGTTCCGCGCGCTCGACCGCTGGATCGTGGACGACGTGGCGCCGCCGCCCAGCCAGTATCCGAAGATCGCGGACGGCACGCTCACCTCGCCGGCGAAGGCCGGCTGGCCCGCGGTGCCCGGCTACCAGCTGCCGCAGCAGCCGCTGCGCGCTTTCCACCTCAATTTCGGCGCCGACTGGGCCAAGGGCATCGTCAGCGTCGAGCCGCCGGAAATCGGCAAGCCATTCGTGGTCAGCGTGCCGGCGGTCGATGCCGACGGCAACGTGCGCGCGGGCATCCGCCTGCCGGACATCGCCGTGCCGCTCGCAACCCAGGCAGGCTGGAACTATCGCGACGCCTCGATCGGCTCGCCGGATCGGCTCGCGGGCGAAATCGGATCCTACATTCCGTTTGCGCGCACCAGGGCCGACCGCGATCGCACCGGCGATCCGCGCCTGTCGATCGAAGAGCGGTACCGCAACCGCGACGAGTACGTGGGGAGGTTCGCGGCCGCGGCGCTCGACCTCGTCGACCGCGGCTACCTGCTGTCCGACGATGTCGCCGACCTGCTGAAACATGCGGTTGAGCACTACGATTGGGCTATCGTAAGCAGGAAATAACAAAAGGAGCGTCCGATGAAGGCTCGTGTTTCTCTCGCGGCGTGCGCCGCCCTGCTGGCTCTGGCGATCTCGACGGCGGCGCAAGGCCTGCCGAACTTCACCGGCACCTGGACGCTCGACGTGGCGAAGAGCGACTTCGGCCCGATACCCGGCCCGGATTCGGTCGTGATGGTGATCGATCACAAGGAGCCGGCGCTCAAGGTGAACGTCACGCAGAAGAGCCAGATGGGCGAGGCGACCAACGACAGCAGCTACACGACCGATGGCAAGGACAACGTCAACAAGATCCGCTCGCCGGCCGGCGAGCAGGACGTCAAGTCGACCACCAAGTGGACCGGCAAGATGCTGGCGACCAACCGGACCATCGAGGCTCAGGGGATGAGCATCGGCATCGACGAGACCTGGGACCTGTCGCCTGACGGCAAGGTGTTGACGATCAACCGCACGCTCAACACCCCGCAGGGCGCCTTCAGCACCAAGATGGTGCTCAACAAGAAGTAGCGCATGTAGTGCGATAACGCCTCAGCGGATCACCGGCAGCACGATGCGCGAGGCCCGCTCCCGCGACGTGTAGACGCGCTGGGTCGCGGCGACGAAGTCCTCCGCCCTGGCGGCGTAGATGCTCGGCACGAAGGTCTGCGGGTTGCGGTCGATCAGGGGAAACCAGGTCGACTGCACCTGAACCATCAGGCGATGTCCCTTCAGGAACACATGATCGTGGCTGCGCAGCGGAATCACGAACTCCGCCGGCTGATTGGCGACCAGCGGCTGCGGGTGTTCGTAGCTCGTGTTGTAGCGGCCGCGGCGCACCTCCATCGCGATCGGCAGTTGATAGCCGTTGAGCGACTGCGCGAACTGTCCGGGTTGCGGTCCCGCGTCGGCATTCCACGCGTCTGGCTGGGCGCGTTCGGGATAGACGTCGATCAGCTTGACGACGAAATCGCTGTCGGTGCCTGAGGTGGATGCAAACAGATCGGCCGATAGCTCACCGGTCACCGTCAGATCGCGATCGAGCGGCGCGCTGACCCAGGTCGCGACGTCGGGACGATTTTCCACGAAGCGCTGGTCCGCGACTTCCCATCGCCGCCAGTCGCCGGCCGGATAGGTCGGCGAGATCGGACGCGCGCGATACGGCACCGGGTTGGCCGGATCCGAGATGTACTGCACGTAGCTGTCCGCGGCCGGCGGCGCTTCGAACGACAGCGTGCCGTTGCCGCGCAGGTAGAGGCTGGTCGCGGTCGCCGGCGGCGGCCATGCCGCGTAGGTTCGCCAGCTGTTCGAGCCAGTCTGGAACGTCGACGCCTTCCACGGAAATTTCTCGCCGGCGCCGTGCAGCCAGTAGCGGAACCATGGCGCCTCGATCCGCTCGCGAAACTCCACCGCGGTGTCGTGGCCGCCGAACGATACCTGGCCGATCGACTCGGCGCTCGGGTTGTGCCACTGGCCGTGGAACCACGGGCCGGCGACGATGAAGTTGTAGCGGTTGGGATCGCTGAGTTCGGAGCGGCGATAGATTTCCCACGGCCCCCACGGATCCTCCTGATCCCAGAAACCGGCGACGTTGAGATTCGGCACGAAGGCGCCCTTGACCTGCGTGACCCACGCTTCGTCCTTCCAGAACGCGTCGTAGTCCGGGTGCTCGACGACCGAGTTCCAGAACGGAATCGTGCCGTGCAGGTAGCTGGCGTTGATGTTCGACAGCGGCCCCAGCGCGAGATACCAGCTGTAGGTGTCGTAACGGTCGAAGTCGAAATGCGTGTTGGCGTGCTTGTCGGCCTGCTCGTAGACGGCGTACTCGAACGCGTAACTCTCCCGCAGGGCGCCGTAGCGGTGGGTGTCGTCGTTCATCCACTGGTCGGCGGGCGAGGCCTGCTCCGAAATCGCCTTCAACGCCGGGTGCGGCCGCAGCAGCGTCATCGCCGAGGTCAGGCCGTCGTAGGACACGCCGAACATGCCGACCTTGCCGTTGTTGTTGGCGACGTGCTTCACCAGCCAGTCGATCGAGTCGTAAGCGTCGGTGGTTTCGCTGGTCGCCTTCGGGTTCTCGAGGTCGGCCTTCGACGACAGCTCGAAGGTCCCCTCCGACCCGAATCGTCCGCGCAGATTCTGCACGACGAAGATGTAGCCGTCGCGCGCCAGCGCCTTCAGCGATCCGTCGGCGATGCCGTTGGCGCTGGTCGGCACGCCATAGGGCGTCCGCCGGAACAGGATCGGCAGCGGGCCGCTCGCGTTGACCGGCGACATGATCACGGTCTCGAGCTTGACCCCGTCTCGCACCGGGATCATCACCTTCTGATATGTGAACGCAGGGCTCTGCGCCGACCCTTGCAGGACGAGCAGCGGGAGCAAGAGCAGGAAGAGCAGGAAGAAGTACGAAGTACGAAGGCTGAAGTACGCGTTCATTGGCATGGCTGCGTCATCGCCCGATAGGGTGTGCCTTTGCCGGCCGCAATCAGGCGCTCGTCGGCGGCGTCAACCTGCTCGATCAGAAACGCGTGGAACCGCGCCGCGCGTTCGATGCCTTCCGCGGGCACCTCTTCGTAGACGTCGCCCGACGAGTGGTAGAACGTCCCCGACTGGATCATCTGCGTCATCGGCGCCTCGATCGGGCGATAACCGCCGAGATCGCCGGAGACGGTCGTGCCGGCCGCCTGAAACGTCGCGACCCCATAGCAGCGCGACGCCTGCTTCCACAGATCGAACAGGAACGGCGACTGGTTGGTCACGCCGACCGCCTTCGCGCTTTCCGTGACGCTCGTCTCCCACGTCATGCCGATGTTGTCCGCGGCGCGGACCTTGCCGCGGACGACGTCGGCGTAGGCGACGTGTTCGAGATTCAGGATCAGCAGCGTGCCGGTCTTGAGCTCCGGATGCGCGGCGACGAGCGCGCCCGGCCCGTTGCCGGGCCCGTGATGCCCGCCGCTCGCCACGAACATCAGCGTGTGCTTCGGCTTCGGCTGCTTCGCGAAGTAGCGGGCCAGGCCGACCAGCACCGCGAGGCCGCTGGCGTTGTCGTCGCCGCCCTGGAAGTAGGCGTCCGCATGCGCGTTGACGATGATCCGCGTGGCCGACTCCCCGGGAATCGTCGCGATGCCGTTCGCCGAGGTCAGGCCGCCCTCCTCCTTCGAGGTCAGCGACAGCGCGATCCTGAGCTTGTCGAGCAGGCCCGCGTTCGCGGCCTTGCCGATGACCGTCTGCAGGAACCACGCGTCCTGCCCGCCGATCATGAAGCACGGCGCCGTGCCGCAGGCGAACCGCGGATCGAGGTACTGGGCATTGCCCGGCCCTTCAATCGCGTTGATCACGGCGGCGGCGCCGCCCTTCTCGACCAGCCGCGCGGCGACGCCCTGCTCGCCGGCGCCGAACAGCGACGGCTCCGGGCGCACGCGGACGATGGCGACCTTGCCCTTCAGATCGCGGCCGGCCAGATCGGCGTCGGTGCCGTGGCCGACGTAGACGACCGGAGCGGTCAGCGTGCCGCCTGGAATCGACGCGCCGCCAGGCTGCGGAAACGCCGACTGCAGCGTCACCGTCTGGGTGCCGGCGCCGAACGCCGGGTCGCCGACCAGCTGCAGCTGCCACGTCAGCGGCACCCACATCGGCGCGGGCACGCCGAACGGTTCGACCTTCGCGTCCTTCAGGCCCGCGCTCTTGAATTCGTTGACCGCCCACTCGATCGTGTGCATGAACGACGGCGTCGCGGCGCGTCGTCCCCAGACCTTGTCGCCGGCGCCGAGGCTTTCGAGCGAGAACCCGACGATCCTCTTCTGATCGGCCTTCAGCGCCGCGCCGCTCAGCAGCTCGTCCGGCCTGCCCGGCCGCGACTTGAACTGCGCCGGCAGCGGCGGAAACGCATCGTCGTAGTTCATCACCGGCTTGCGCGGATCGCTCAGCGGCGCCGGCCCAGGCGTACCGAACCACGCGGTGGTGTCGGCGGCGTCCGGCATCGCGACTGCCGCCGCCGCAAGCAGGATCACGGTCAGCGCCTTACGCATGAACCACTCCCCGGGGCACTCTACCAGAGCGCTCTCGGTCCGGAAACAAGGGTCCGGCTAAAGCCGGACACTAGACATCGCGGCGACCGAAATCACGGCAGGCCTGAAGGCCTGCACTACGTCGAAAGCGGAGCGGACAGGCCCCGCGGTCGCAGTTGGCGCTCTGCAAGCTCACCACGCCATGACGTAGCTGTCGCCGGTCGGACTGACGCCGCCCATCAGCACGCCGGTGCGCGGGTCGATCAGGATCGCCTTCACCGACCCCACGCCCTTCACGTTCCTGATGTCGAGCTGGTGCCCCTTCGCGGCCAGGCCGTCCTTCACCGACTGCGGCAGCATCGCCGGCGTCAGCAGTTTGCCTTTGACGTCGTGCGGCTGGTACGAATCGCGGAAGCTGTTGCTGATCACGGTCGGCTGCTCGAGCGCTTCCTGCACGTTCATGCCGAATTCGGCGACGTTGAGGAAGAACTGCAATTGGGTCTGCGGCTGCGTATCCGAGCCCGGCGTCCCGAAGGCGATCCACGGCTTGCCGTCCTTGAGCGCCATCGCCGGATTGATGGTCTGGCGCGTCCGCTTGCCCGGCTGCAGCGAGTTGACATCCTTGGCGTCGAGATAGAAATAACGCATCCGGTCGTTCATCACGAACCCGCCCTTCTCGACCACCATGCCGCTGCCGAAGCCGCTCAGCAGGCTCGAGGTAATCGAGACCATGTTGTGATCCTTGTCGACCACCGCGAGATAGGTCGTGAGATTGAGGATCTCGTTGGGATCGAACGGCTTCACGTCGGTGGGCACCGGCTGCGGTGACGCGTAGCGGTCGAGGCTCGCCTGGACGGCCGCGGTCGCCTTCATGCCACGCGGGTCGCCGGGCGCCGGCTCGCCGGCGATGGCGCGGTTCGGATCGATCTGCGAGCGCCGCACCGCGGCGTACTCCTTGGAGAGCAGCGCCTGCATCGGGATGTTCGGGACGAACTTGGGGTCGCCAACATAGGCGTTGCGATCGGCGAACGACAGCTTCAGCGCCTCGGTGATGCTGTGAAGGTACGGGGCGCTATTGCGCCCCATCTCCTTCAGCTTGAAACCCTCGAGGATGTTGAGCGCCTCGAGCATCACGAAGCCCTGCGAGTTGGGCGGGCACTCATAGACCTCGACGCCGCGATAGTTCACGTGAATCGGCGCATCCTCGAACGGCTGATAGCTCGCGAGGTCCGCCTCGCTGATGATGCCGCCGTTGGCCTTGAGGAACGCCGCGGTGTTCTTCGCAATCTCGCCGCGGTAAAACGCATCCGGGCCCTGCGCCGCGATCGCGCGCAGCGTTCTTGCCAGATCGGGATTGCGGACCACGTCGCCCATCACGAGCGGCTTGCCGTCCTTGAAATAGATCTTCGTCGTCGAGGGAAATTTCTCGATCTTGGCTTTCGCGCTCCTGATGCCGTCGGCCAGCGCTTCCGAGATCGGGAAGCCGCCGTCGGCGATCTCGATCGCCGGCGCGAGGACATCGGCGAGCGACCTCGTCCCGTAGGTCTTGACCGCGTAGGCGGCGCCGCCCACCGCGCCCGGCACCGCGATCGACAGCGGGCCTTCGTCGGGGATGCCGCCCTTGGATTTGTAGAAGTCGATGGTGGCGGCCTGCGCGGCGAAGCCGGTGCCGTTGATGAAATGGACCTTCCCGGTCTTTGCCTCGTAGTAGAGGACGAACATGTCGGCGCCGAGGCCGGTCATGCCGGGCTCGACTTCGCCCTGCACCGCCCAGGTGGCGATCGCGGCGTCGATCGCGTTGCCGCCCGCCTTGAGGATCCGCATCCCGGCTTCCGCCGCGAGCGGATGCCCGGCCGCGACCATGCCGTGCTGCGCGACGATGGTCGGCCGCCAGCTGCCGGAGGTCGCCTGCGGATTGTCCTGCGCCTGCGGCCGGCCGACTGATGCCAGGACGATGGCGACGACGACGACTGCTTGCCTGCGCGTCATGGGGCCTCCGGAATGCCGAGTCGTACGTAGTGCAGGCCTTCAGGCCTGCTCACGGCGGACCTGAAGGTCCGCACTACTGAAGTCTGAGATTTGAAATCTGACTTTAGACGATCCCTGTCAGGTAATACACCGCGATCACCACGAACACCGCCGTGGTCTTGATGCAGGTGATCGCGAAGATATCGCCGTACGACTGGCGGTGGGTCAGGCCGGTGATCGCCAGCAGGGTGATGATCGCGCCGTTGTGCGGCAGCGTGTCCATGCCGCCGCAGGCCATCGCGGCGACGCGGTGCAGCACCTCGAACGGGATGTGCGCCGCGACCGCGGCTGCCTTGAACTGCGCCGCCATCGCCGCCAGCGCCAGGCTCAAGCCGCCGGACGCCGACCCGGTCATGCCGGCGAGCGCGGTGACGGTGATCGCTTCGTTCACCAGCGGGTTCCCGATCGCCTTCATCGCCGATTGAATCGCCACGAATCCCGGCAGCGCCGCGATCACCGCGCCGAACCCGAATTCCGAGGCGGTGTTCAGCGTCGCCAGCAGGCAACCGGTCATCGCCACCTGACTTGCCTTCGCGAACGACACGCTCACCCGCGACCACGCGAACAGGACGACCGTCGCGATGCCCATCAGCAGGGCCCCTTCGACCGCCCACACGCCGATCTGCCGCGAGACGTCGAGCGAGATCGGCGTCGCCGCCGGCGTCAGCGCGATCGTCGCCGTGCCGCCGTACCACCGCAGGCATCAGTTCGGTGAAGACGATGTTCATCATCGCGACCACGACCAGCGGAAGAAACGCCAGCGCTGGAGACACGAGCGCGTGCGCCTCGGGCGCTTCCGGCTCGTTGTGATGCCCGGTGCCGTAGCCTTCGCCGGCCGCCGCCGCAATCCGCCGCCGCGAGTCGAGATACAGCATGCCGACGACGAGGATGAACAACCCGCCGATCGGCCCCAGAATCGGCGCCGCCATCGTCGTGGTCCCGAAAAAGGTCGTCGGGATGATGTTCTGGATCTGCGGGCTGCCCGGCAGCGCGTCCATCGCGAAGGTGAAGGTGCCGAGCGACATCGTCGCGGGAATGAGGCGCTTGGGAATCGCCGCCTCGCGAAACAGTTCGGCGGCGAAGGGATAGACCGCGAAGGCGACGACGAAGACCGACACGCCACCATAGACCATCAGCGCGCAGATGATCACGATGCCGAGCATCGCATGGCGTCGGCCGGCGGCGCGGCTGATCGCCGCGGCGATGGCGCGGGCGAACCCGGAGATGTCGATCAGCTTGCCGAACAGCGCGCCGAGCATGAAGACCGGGAAGTAGTTCTTCACGAACGCCGCGAGGCTGTCCATGAAGATCGCGGTGTAGGCAGGCAGCACCGCACCCGGCATCGTCAGCAGCACCGCGCCCAGCGCCGCGACCGGGGCGAACAGGATGACGCTGTAGCCGCGGTACGCGACCAGGATCAGGAAGCCGAGCGCGAGGAGCGAAACGAGGACGGCCAAGGGTGGCCAGATGATACATTGCCGCTTCATGAAAGTACGACGCGTCACCACCGGTCACGACCAGCTGGGCAAGGCGATCGTCTCGAGCGACACGACGGTGGACGGCACGGCGCTGACGCTGTTGCCCGGCGCCGAGTTCCACCGTCTCTGGGGCGCGGACGTGCCGCCGCGCTTTCCCGACGCCGGCACCGAACCTGCGGGGCCCGGCTACTTCCCGCCGCTGGGCGGGTTCCGCTTCATGATGTTCACCGTGGCGCCGCACTCGACGTCGAAGCGTGCCGCGGTCGACCGCCACGCGCTGGCCGCCGAGATGGAAGCCAAGCTCCCCGGTATGGCGACGCACATGGAGCCGAACCACCCGGGCATGCACACCACCGACACCATCGACTTCGAGTACATCATTTCAGGCGAGGTCTGGCTGGATCTGGACGACGGCGCGACGGTTCAGCTGCGCGCCGGCGACACGGTCGTGCAGAACGGCACGCGGCACCGGTGGCGCAACGAAGGCGCCGAGCCGTGCCGCATCGTGGTGTTCATGGTTGGCGTGCCGCGGACGCCGTCAGGGATCGACGTCGCCCGAGCCTCGGTGTGAGCGAGGCGCCGGAAGTAAGATGAAGAGGATATGACCGACCATCTGAACTTCTACATCGACGGCGCCTGGGTGCCGCCCGCGAAGCCCGCCACCCGCGACGTGATCAACCCCGCGACCGAGCAGTCGATCGGGAAGATCTCGATGGGCAGCGCCGAGGACGTGGATCGCGCCGTCAAAGCCGCGCGGAAGGCGTTCGAAACCTATTCGCGGACGACGCGTGAAGAACGAATCGCGCTGCTCGAGAACATCATTCGCGTCTTCAAGACCAGGCAGGACGAGCTGGCGACGACGATTTCGAGCGAGGTCGGCGCGCCGATGTGGCTGTCGAAGGCGGCGCAGGCCGCCGCCGGCCTCGGCCATTTCGCCCAGGCGCTCGCGGTGTTGAAGACCTTCGAGTTCGAAGAGCCGCGCGGGCGGACGATGATCGTGCGCGAGCCGGTCGGCGTGGTCGGGATGATTACGCCGTGGAACTGGCCGATCAACCAGATCGCCTGCAAGGTGGCGCCGGCCCTGGCCGCCGGCTGCACCATCGTGCTGAAGCCGACCGAAGTCGCGCCGATGAACGCGATCCTTTTCGCCGAGATCCTGCACGAAGCCGGCGTGCCGCCGGGCGTGTTCAACCTCGTCAACGGCGACGGCCCGACCGTCGGTGCGGCGATCGCGTCGCATCCCGGCATCGACATGGTCTCGTTCACCGGGTCAACCCGCGCCGGCGTGCAGGTGGCGATCAACGCCGCGCCCACGGTCAAGCGCGTCACCCAGGAACTTGGCGGCAAGTCGGCGAACATCATCCTCGACGACGCCGATTTCCAGAGCGCGGTGGCGGGCGGCGTCACCGGCTGCTTCACGAACAGCGGCCAGTCGTGCAACGCGCCGACGCGGATGCTGGTGCCGGCGGGTCGTCAGGCCGAGGCGATCGGCATCGCCAAGGCCGCCGCGGAGCGGATGAAGGTCGGCGATCCCTTCCAGGAAGGCGTCAAGCTCGGTCCGGTGGTCAGCGAAGTGCAGTTCACCAAGATTCAGGGACTGATTCAGCGCGGCATCGACGAGGGCGCGCAGCTCGTCACCGGCGGGGTCGGCCGGCCCGAGGGCCTCGCCACCGGGTTCTACGTCAAGCCGACCGTGTTCGCGGACGTCAAGAACAGCATGACGATCGCGCGCGAAGAGATCTTCGGACCGGTGCTCGCCATCCTGCCCTACGAGAACGAGGAAGAGGCGATCGCGATCGCCAACGACACACCCTACGGTCTCTCCGGCTACGTCTCCTCGGGCGATCTCGAACATGCCCGGCGGGTGGCCTCGCGCCTTCGGACCGGCAACGTGCATTTGAACGGCGCACAGGGTTCCTTCGACGCGCCGTTCGGCGGCTACAAGCAGTCGGGCAACGGCCGCGAGTGGGGCGTCAACGGCTTCGAGGAATTTCTCGAGACGAAAGCGGTCCTCGGCTACACGGCCAAGGCCTGAAAGATTTCAGATTTCAGAGGGCAGATTTCAGATTGATTTCAGGTTGGTGCGAGATTGGATTCTGAAATCTGAACTCAGAAATCTGCAATCTCACGCGACAGCCCGGTCGGTGATGTCCAGGCCGCGGTCGATGATCGCGAACGCCTCGCGCAGCTGCTCCTCGGTGATGCACAGCGGCGGGTTCGTGAAGAACGTGTTCCAGCGCACGAACGTGTAGAGCCCTTCCTGGCGGAAGAACTTCCCGAGCGCGGCCATCTCGTCCGAGGTGCCGTTGAACGGCGCCATCGGCACCTTCTTCGCCCTTGTCGCGCACCAGCTCGACCAGGCCGAACAGGCCGATCGAGCGCGCCGCGCCGACTGACGGATGCTTCTTCGCGAGATCCGCCATCAGCTGCGTCATCACCGCGCCCATCTTCTTCGCGTTGTCGAGCAGCCGGTCGTCCTCGTAGACCTTGATCGTCGCGAGCGCGGCGGCGCACGCGAGCGGGTGGCTGTTGTAGGTCAGCCCGCCGTAGAACACCTTGTCGTTGAATTTGTCGGCGAGCGCGCGCCGCATCCCGACGGCGCCGAGCTGCACGTAGGCGGCGGTCAGCCCCTTCGCCATGGTGATGATGTCGGGCACCACCTTCCAGTGATCGACCGCAAACCACTCGCCGGTGCGGCCGAAGCCGGCCATCACCTCGTCGCAGATCATCAGGATGCCGTGCCTGGTGCAGAGCTCGCGCACGCCCTGCATGTAGCCGTCCGGCGGCACCAGGATGCCGTTGGTGCCGGTTACGGTCTCGAGGATGAAGGCGGCGATCGTCTGCGGTCCTTCGAGCTGGATGACTTCCTCCAGCATCGCCAGCGACTCCTCCGCCGTGTCCCAGCCGCGCGCGATGCCGTGGTAGGGATCGAGCACGTGGACGACGCCGGGGATGCCGGGCTCGGCGGCCCAGCGCCGCGGATCGCCGGTCAGGGTGATGCTGCCGGCGGTGGCGCCGTGATAGGAGCGGTAGCGCGCCAGGATCTTGTGGCGGCCGGTCGCCATCCGCGCCAGCTTGATCGCGTTCTCGTTCGCCTCGGCGCCGCCGTTGGTGAAGAAGAAGACGTCGATGTCGCCCGGCGTGATCTCGGCGAGCTTCGCACCCAGCCGCGCGCGCGCCTCGGTCGCCATGAAGGGGTTGGCGTAGGCCAGCACCGACGCCTGATCGTGGATCGCCTGGATCACGCGCTCGTCGCCGTGGCCGATGTTGACGCACATCAGCTGGCTGTTGAAGTCGATGAAGCGCTTGCCTTCTGGCGTCCAGAAGTAGATGCCCTTGGCCCGCTCGACCGGAATCGGATCGACCTTCGACTGCGCCGACCACTCGAACAGCGTGTGCTTCTTCGAGAGCGCGATCATCTCGTCGCCGGTCATCGGTTTCTTCAGCGTCTCGGTCGCCATGTGACTACCCTCTTTCCCACGAAACGCACGAAAGAAGAATCGGCACGAAAAACACGAAAAAGATCATTCTTGGTCTTCGTGGTTTCGTGTGTCTTTTTCGTGTGTTTCGTGGCTAGTCCCCAGCCCTAGCCCAGTCCCTGCTCTTCAGCATCGCGTCGCGCTTCGCCTTGAACTCGTTGCCCGGCTTCCAGTCCGGGATCTTGTCCGCCTGGCGACGCGCTGGCCGACGGCGAACAGCACCCGCAGATCTTCACGCGTGCCGTTGAGGTCCCAGTCGGGCATCACCACGTCGAGCGGCGTGTGGTACCGCTTCTCGGTCCACTCCTTCCGCATCTGCTCCCCGAACTCGGTCGGCTTGCCGATGTAGTCCACCCCGCCGGCGATGTCGAGCGCGGGCACGCCCTGCTTCGCGAAGTTGAAGTGGTCCGACCGGTAGTAGAACCCCTTCTCCGGCTCGGCATCGCCGTGCACGATCCGCCCCTGCTCCGCCGCCGCGTCGCGCGCGTAGTCGTCGAGCTCGGACGCGCCGTAGCCGGTCAAGCGTCATGTCCTTGGTGCGGCCGTGCGTGTTCCAGCTGTCCATGTTGATGTCGGCGACGGTCTTCGCCAGCGGATAGATCGGCGAGACCGAGTAGAACTGCGAACCGAGCAGCCCCTGCTCCTCGGCGGTCACCGCGAGGAACAGAATCGAGCGCCGCGGCGGCGTCTGCAGCTTCGTGAACGCGCGCCCCATCTCGATCAGCGCCGCGCATCCCAGCCCATCGTCCTCGGCGCCGTGGAAGATGCCGTCGGCGGTCTTGCCGAAATGATCCCAGTGCGCGGTGTAGACGACGAACTCGTCCTTCAGTTTCGGATCCGACCCCTCGAGCTTCGCGAGCACGTTCCGCGAGTTGATCGTCCGCAGCTTGTTGGCAATCGTCATCGACGCGGTCACGCCGAGCGGCACCGGCTTGAAGTCGCGCGTGGCCGCCTTCTTCTTCAGCGCGTCGAAATCCTGGCCGGCCGACTTCAGCAGCGCTTTGGCCGAATCCAGCGTGATCCAGCCTTCGATCGCGGCGCGGCCCATGTTCTTGTCGGGCGTGACGAGGTCGAACTGCTCGCCGGTCTTGCCCTGCACGACGTTGAAGCCGTAGCCGGCCGGCTCCGGTCTCGTGGATGATCAGCGCGCCGGCCGCGCCCTTCTGCGCGGCCATCTCGTACTTGTAGGTCCAGCGGCCGTAGTAGGTCATCGCCTTGCCGCCGAAGGTCTTGGGATCGAGCTCCGACGGCGTTGGCGGGATCGGGCACCGGCGGATCGTTGACCAGCATGACGATCGTCTTGCCCTTGACGTCGACGCCCTTGTAGTCGTCCCAGTCGAACTCGGGCGCGACCACGCCGTAGCCGACGAACACGAGCTCGGAGTCCTGGATCGACGCCGAATCGGCGCACGTGCTTGGTCCACGCGACCACGTCGTCTTTCCATTTCAGCGTCTGCGCCTGGCCGCCTTTGCGGAACACCAGCGGCGCCGGCGTCGGCGTGATGCCGACCAGCGGCACCGGCTGGAAGTAGGTCCCGTCGGTGTTGCCCGGCTTCAACCCGACCGCCTTGAACTGGTCGGCCAGGTAGTTCACCGCCAGATCCTCGCCGCGTCGTGCCGGGCGCGCGCCCTTCGAACTCGTCGGACGACAGCTTCTTGGTGTGCGCCAGCAGCGCGTTGAGATCGACCGCCGGCAGCTGCCCGATCGGCGTGTGCACCGACACCGAGGGCGCGGGCGGCGCCGAGGTCGAGGGCGCAGGCCCGCCGCAGGACATGCCGAGGCCGCCTGAACCGCCGCCACAGGCCATCGCGCTCATCGTCAAGACGAGCCATGCGTAGCGGGAAGGCTTCAGCCGAGCGATCGTCATCATGGTTTTCAGTCTATCTCCCGGCGCCCATCAGGTCGAGCGTGGCCAGCGCGAGTACCTTGGTGGCGTTGACGATGTCGTCGATGCGGCAGGACTCGTCGGGCTGGTGCGCCAGCTCGAGCTCGCCGGGACCGTAGGCGACGCAGTGCGGGATGCCGGCAATCCGCGCGACGTGCTTGTGATCGTAGGTGCCTGGACTGGCGATCAGCTCGGCGCGGCGCCCCAGCACGCGCTGGATCGAGTCCTCGAGCGCGCTGATCACCGGCGAATCGTCCGGCGTTCGGGTGGGATGCACGACCATCAGATCGCGCACGTCGAAGCGCACGCCATTCGAGCTGGCCGCGACGCGCTCCACCAGCTCGGCGACTTCCCGCCTGGTCGCGTCGAATCCCTCTTCGAGG
Source organism: uncultured Acidobacteriota bacterium (assembly GCA_963794705.1). GTDB lineage: Bacteria > Acidobacteriota > Vicinamibacteria > Vicinamibacterales > CAVVIG01 > CAVQFC01. The sequence continues at coordinate 587,158 of CAWCFI010000010.1, read as the reverse complement.
AGAAAACGCCGATCGAACACCGCGCGGCAGAGGTCGGCGACGCACGGCGTCTGGATCCCGTCCACCGGCTGTCCGCCCTCGATGCCGTTGACGTTGATGGTGGCGTGGCGCGCGTCCGGCGGCACCACCGGCACGCTGGTGCGGCGAGACGCCAGCGCCGGCATCAGCTCGTCGCGGACCGACTGCAGCAGCCGCCCCATCCCGTCGATCGCGCTGACGCCGAGAAACGGCATGCTGCCATGGCCGATCCGCCCGCGCGCGGTCACCTCGAACCAGTACACGCCGCGATGGCCGATGCAGATCCGGTCGACGTTGAGCGGCTCGGGGATGATCACGAAGTCAGTCCGCCCCTTGGCAATCCGCCCGCGCTCGGCCAGGTGCGCGACGCCGGCGAAGCCGCCGCTCTCCTCATCGACCGTGCCGCTGATCTCGATCGTGCCCGGCAGACGGACGCCGGCGCGTTCGATCGCTTCCGCGGCAAACACCGCGGCGGCGATGCCGGCTTTCATGTCGCAGACACCGCGGCCGTAAATCCGGCCGTCACGCACCAGCCCGCCGAACGGATCGACCGTCCAGCCGTCACCGGCGGGCACCACGTCGATGTGGCCGTTGAGGTGGACAACGGGGCCAGGACCGCCTCGTCTCGATCCGATGACGTTCACGCGTGGATATCGGGCGGTGTGCTCGGGACGTCCCTCGGCCTCGACGTATTCGATCTCGAACGCGCGACGCTTCAGGAAGTCGCCGAGAAAATGCGCGCACGCCTCGTATTCGTCGCCGGGCGGGTTGACGGTCGGTATCCGCACCAGATCGGCCGTGAACTGGACGATCTCGTCCGCCGCGCGATCGACTTCCGCGAGAATGCGTTCGATAGCCTGCATGAGTGTCGGGCGCCTACAATATCGCAATCATGAAGGCCTGGATCTTCGCGCTGGCCGTGATCGCCGCGACGGCGGACCTGAAGGTCCGCACTACTCCTGCCGCCTCTGACGTGGTGCAGGCCTTCAGGTCTGCCGCGAACACCACGCTGACCGCCGTCCCCGGAATCAAGGTCGGCCACCACACGCTCGCCGAACGTCCGACCGGGTGCACGGTCGTGCTGATCGAGCAGGGCGCGACCGCCGGTGTCGACGTCCGCGGCGCCGCGCCCGCCACCCGCGACACCGATCTGCTCAACCCGACCAAGATGGTCGAGCGGATCTACGGCATCGCCCTCTCCGGCGGCAGCACGTTCGGCCTTGCCACCGGCGACGGCGTCCTTCGCTACCTCGAAGAGCACGAGGTCGGCATCGTCTACGGCAACCGCCACATTCCGATCGTTCCCGGCGCGTCGATCTTCGATCTCGGGGTCGGCGACGCGCGGGTCCGCCCGACCGCCGACTGCGGCTACCGCGCCGCCCAGGCGGCAACCTCGGCGCCGGTGACCGAGGGAAGCGTCGGCGCGGGCGCCGGCGCGACGCTCGGCAAGATCGCCGGCATGGAGCACGCGATGAAGGGCGGGATCGGCGCCGCCGCGATCGAAATGCAGGACGGCCTCATCGTCGCCGCGCTGGTGGTCGCCAACCCGATGGGCGACGTGATCGATCCCGCCAACGGCAGGATCGTCGCCGGTGCGCGAAGCGCGGATGGCCGGGGATTCGCCGACGCGCGCCGCATCGTGCGCACCGGAGTCCCGCGCGGGTCGAGCGGCGACAACTCGACCATCGGCGTGATCGCCACCAACGCCAGGCTGACCAAGGCGCAGGCCTCCTACCTCGCGCAGATGACCGACGATGGCTACGCGCGGGCGATCTGGCCGATCCACACCATGGTCGACGGCGACGCGGTGTTCGCGATCGCCACCGGCAGCAAGGCCGGCGAGCCCGACATGATCACGATCGGCTCGCTGGCGGCGGACGTGATGGCCACCGCGGTCATTCGCGCCGCCACGCAAGCCACCGGTCTCCCGAATCTTCCCGCCGTTCGCGACCTGAAGTGATGCGGTATCGTTAGCGCATGAAACGCCTGGCGCTGGCGCTCGCCTGCGGCGCGGCCCTCTCGACGGCCGCGACGGCGGACCTCAAGGTCCGCACTACGACTGAGGCGACGGCGGACTCGACCGCCGCGGCGGCGGACCTCAAGGTCCGCACTACGAACGAGGCGACGGCGGACCTGAAGGTCCGCACTACGAGTGAAGTAGTGCAGGCCTTCAGGCCTGCCGGTGCTGCGCAGCCCGCGCCTGTCGTGAATCACACGCTGACGGCCGTTCCCGGCATCAAGGTCGGCCACGTCACGCTGTCCGAGCGCCCCACCGGCTGCACCGTGATCCTCGTGGACGGCGACGCCGTCGGCGGCGTCTCGCAGCGCGGCGGCGCGCCGGGCACGCGCGAGACGGACCTGCTCAACCCGCTCAACATGGTGGACAAAGTCAACGCCGTCGTGCTGACCGGCGGCAGCGCGTTCGGCCTCGAGGCGGCGACCGGCACCGTCCGCTGGCTCGAGGAACACAACATCGGCTGGCCCGCGGGCGTCGCGCGCGTGCCGATCGTCCCCGCTGCCGTCCTGTTCGATCTCGGCGTCGGCGGCAACGCGAAGATCCGTCCCACCGCCGACTGCGGCTACAAGGCGGCCGAGGCGGCGTCAACCGCGGCGGTCGTGGAAGGCAGCGTCGGCGCCGGCGCCGGCGCGACCGTCGGCAAGTTCGGCGGCGCGGGCCGCTCGACCAAGTCGGGCCTCGGCAGCGCGTCGATCACCCTGCCCAACGGGCTGATCGTCGCCGCCATCGTCGCCGTGAACGCGGTCGGCGACATCATCGACCCCGCGACCGGAACGATCGTCGCCGGCGTCCGCAATCCCGACGGCACCTTCGCCGACGCTCGCAGGATCCTGCGCTCCGGCGGGCTCGCGCAGCCGCCGCGCGCCGGCGAGAACACCACGATCGGGCTGGTCGCCACCAACGCCGCCCTGTCGAAGGCGCAAGCCACGCGCATGGCGATGATGGCCGACGATGGGTATGCGAGGGCGATCAGCCCATCGCACACCAACGGCGACGGCGACACCATCTTCTCGCTGGCCACCGGGCGCTGGAACGGCACCGCCGACATCACGATGATCGGCGCGCTCGCCGCCGAAGCGATGGCCGACGCCGTCGTCCGCGCCGGGACGCAGGCCACCGGCGTGGCCGGCATTCCGGCCGCCAGAGACCTCAAGAGGTAACGGCGGACCCGCGTCGCCGCTCATGAACCTCCAGCTCACGTTCCTGCTCGTCTACTCCGCCTTGCTGATCGGCCTCGGCCAGCTGATCGGCCGCCGCGTCCGCGGCACGTCGGACTTCTTCGTCGCCGGCCGCTCGCTCGGCCCGGGCCTGATCTTTTCGACGATGCTGGCCGCGAACATCGGCGCGGGGTCGACCGTCAACGCGACGGCGCTCGGCTATGCGGGCGGCGTCGCGGCCTGGTGGTGGGTGGGATCGGCCGCGCTCGGCAGTGCGATTCTGGCGTTCTGGATCGGGCCCGCGATCCGGCGGGTGGCGGCCGCGCGCGACCTGCGCACGGTCGGCGACTATCTCGAGTTCCGCTACGGACCGACGGTACGCGCGCTGATCGCCGCTCTGCTGTGGGTCGGCTCGCTGTTCATCCTCGCCGGACAGTTGTTTGCGATGGGCGTGATCCTCGAGATCGTCGCCGGCGTGCCCTCGTGGCAGGGATGCGTGATCGGCGGCCTCGTGATCACCGCCTACTTCACGGCCGGCGGCCTGCTGACCTCGGCGTGGGTGAACATGGTGCAGCTGACGGTGAAGCTGGCCGGCTTCGCGATCGCGGTACCGCTCGTGCTCGATCGCATCGGCGGATTCGGCGCGCTCGCGGCGGTACAAGCGGACAACCGCGCCTACTGGACCTTCTGGCAGTCCGGACCTCCCGGCATCATGTGGCTCGCGCTCCTGACGCCGGCGTTCATCGTCTCGCCGGGGCTGTTGCAGAAGATCTTCGGCGCGCGCGACGATCGGGCGGTCCGGATCGGCGTGGGACTCAACGCGCTCGGGCTGTTGCTCTATGCCGGGGTGCCGGTGATCCTCGGCATCGCCGCGCGGCTGCTGTTCCCGTCGCTGGAGAAGGCCGATCTCGCGCTGCCGACCATCCTGATGCGCGGCCTGCCGCCGGCGGTCGGCGCGCTCGGCCTCGCCGCGGTCTTCTCCGCCGAGATCAGCGCCGCCGACGCGGTGCTCTTCATGCTGACGACGTCGCTGTCGCAGGATCTGTACAAGCGGTTCATCGATCCGTCAGCGGATGATGCCCGGGTGCTGCTGCTGACCCGGCTCACGGCGATCAGCAGCGGCGTGGCGGGCGTCGCGCTGGCGCTCGTTCTCGGCAGCGTGCTGAACGCGCTGACGATCTTCTATTCGCTGCTCGGCGTCTCGCTATTCGTGCCGATCCTGGCGGGGCTGTACATCCCCCGCGCCGGCACGCCGGATGCGCTGGCGGCGATCGGTTGCGGCGTCGCCGCCATGCTCGGCGTGCAGTTCGCGACGGCGGGCCGCGGCGTGTTCGGCATCACGCCGGCGCTCGCCGGCATCATCGCCGCGGCGATCGGTTTCGCGGCCGTGTTCATTTCCCGATCGAGGACCTATGAGCCACGGCCTGTTTGATCTCACCGGCAAGACCGCCGCGATCATCGGCGGCGGATCCGGCATTGGCGAAGCGATCGCGATCGGAGCGGCGGCGCAAGGCGCCACCGTCGTCGTGCTGGATGCCAACGCGGCCGCTGCCAATTCGGTCGCCGCCAGGATCCCGAACGCGACCGGCGCCGCGCTCGACATCCGTGACGCCGCTGCGGTCGGCGCGTCTTTCGACGCCATCGTTCACGACCACCATCGGCTGGACATCGTGGTCTGCACGCCGGGCATCAACGTGCGCAAGCCGATCCTGCAGTACACCAGCGAGGAGTTTGATCGGGTCGTTGAGGTCAACCTGAAAGGGAGCTTTCAGGTGCTGCAGGCGGCCGGCCGGGTGATGACCGCGCAGCGCAGCGGCAGCATCGTGATCTTCTCGTCGATCCGCGCGCAGGTGGTCGAGCCCGGGCAGTCGGTCTATGCGATGACCAAGTCGGGTATCCTGCAGCTCGTTCGCGCCGGCGCCGCGGAGTTCGGACCGTTTGGCGTGCGGGTGAACGCGGTCGGGCCCGGGGTGGTCGAGACGCCGCTGACCGCGCCGATCCGCGCCAACGCCGAGTGGTACGACGCCTACGCGAACAAGAGCGTGCTGAAGCGCTGGGCGCGGGCCGACGAGATGGTGGGGCCCACGCTGTTTCTGGTGTCGGACGCCGCCAGTTACGTGACCGGCACTATTCTGTTTGCCGACGGCGGATGGACGGCGGCCGATGGCCGCTTCACCCCGCCCGGTATGTAACGCGAAGGCCTTAGGCGTCGCGCTAACGACAAAGGAGCGCGAAGGCTTTAGCCGAGCGCACGAGGAGATATGGCTTACACGATTGGAGTCATCGCCGGCGACGGCATCGGCAAGGAAGTGATCCCGGCCGGGATCGCCGCCATCGAGAAGGCGACGCGTGGAACCGGCGTGTCGGTGTCGTTCGCCGACCTGCCGTGGAGCTGCGAATACTACCGCCAGCACGGGCGGATGATGGACGAGGACGGCTACGAGCGCATGGCGGCATTCGACGCGCTCTACATGGGCGCGCTCGGCGCGCCGGGAGTCTCGGACGCCGCGTCGGCCGGGCTGATCCTCGGCATCCGCCAGAAGTTCGATCAGTACGTGAACCTGCGGCCGATGCGTCTGCTGGCCGGGCTCGGTTCGCCGCTGGCGAACCGCGGTGCGGCGGACATCGACATGATCTGCGTGCGGGAGAACTCAGAAGGGGAGTACTCCGGCGTCGGCGGCCGCATTCACCGCGGCACGGCGCACGAGGTCGCGCAGCAGGTCGGCGTCTTCACGCGCCACGGCATCGAGCGCATCCTCCGGTACGGCTTCGAGATCGCCTCGAAGCGGCCGCGGAAGATGCTGGCCAGCGCGACCAAGTCGAACGCGCTCACCCACTCGATGGTGCTGTGGGACGAGGTCGCCGAGATCGTCCGCGCCGAGTATCCCGGCGTCGAGTACCGCAAGTACCACGTCGACGCGCTCGCGGCGCGCATGATCACGCACCCGCAGACGCTCGACGTGATGGTCACCTCGAACCTGTTCGGCGACATCCTGACCGACATCGGCTCCGCGATTTCCGGAAGCCTGGGCATCGCCCCCGGCGCCAACATCAACCCGACCAGGGCCCACCCATCGATGTTCGAGCCGATTCACGGCTCGGCGCCCGACATCGCGGGCAAGGGCATCGCCAACCCGATCGGCGCGATCTGGGCGGCCGCGCTGATGGCCGATCACCTCGGGCATCGCGACGTCCACGACCGGATCCTCGGCGCAATCGAACGCGTCGTCGCCGCCGGCACGGTGAGGACGCCGGATCTCGGCGGGACGGCCAGGACCAAGGACGTGGCCGACGCAATCGTTGGCGAGATTTGAACCGACAGAACTCCGTACCTTGCTGAACCATGATCAACGACGCGCACTGTCATTTCTTCTCGACGCCGTTCTTCGCGCCTCTCGGCGGCGATGCCGCACTGACCAAGCTGGGATGGGATGCGCCGGGGACGGCCGAGGCGCTCGCTGACCGCTGGGTCGCGGAGCTCGATCGCCATCAGGTGTCGCGGGCGGCGCTGATCGCCAGTGTGCCGGGCGACGCGGCCTCAGTCGCCTCGGCGGTGAACCGGCATCGACAGCGGTTCGTCGGCTTCTTCATGGTGGACCCGACGCAGGCGGATGCGCCGGACACGGCGGCGACGGCGCTCCGCGACCCGGGCATGCGCGCAATCTGCCTCTTCCCCGCCATGCACCGCTACTCGATGCAGGACGATCGCGCCCGGCGCATCGTCGAGGTGGCCGCGGCGGTGCCCGGAACGGCGGTGTTCGTGCACTGCGGCGTGCTGTCGGTCGGCGTGCGCAAGCGGCTCGGCCTGCCGAGCCCGTTCGACATCCGCTTCGGCAACCCGCTCGATCTGCACGCGATCGCGCTCGGGCATCCCGAGGTGCCGATCGTCATCCCGCACTTCGGCGCCGGCATGCTTCGCGAAGCGCTGATGGTCGCCGATCTCTGTCCCAACGTGGTGCTGGACACCTCGAGCTCGAACGGCTGGATGAAGTACGTCGGATTGACCCTGCCGACCGTCTTCCGTCAGGCGCTCTCGGTGGTCGGCCCGGATCGGCTGCTGTTCGGCAGCGACTCGTCGTTCTTTCCGCGCGGCTGGGTCCGCGACGTCTACGAGCAGCAGTCGGCCGCGCTCGACGAGATCGGCGCCAGCACGGAGGTGCGGGAGAAAATCTTCGGCGCCAATTTCGAGCGGCTCTTTCCAACCCCGACGCCCGAGTAGTGCAGGCCTTCAGGCCTGCTGTGTCGTGGCAGACCTAAAGGTCTGCCCTACATTCGATCGGCACAGCATTCGGTCTGCGCTCTTGTTCGATCAGTGCGCGACCGAGCGTAGATGCTCGCGCAACAAATCCCGGCCGAAGTCCCCGTTGAAGTCGCGCCACACGGAGTGGATGTGGTTGCCGTCGTTCTGGGTGTTGTCGTACTCGATCAGGAAGGTCGGTCCCTGCACGCGGTAGTAGTGCTTTCGGCCGCGCTCGGTGTCGCCCGCCCACGCAAACGCCACCTTGTCGATGCCCGCCTTGCGGATGCGCGCCAGCCGTGCCTCGGCGAGATCGGCCGCCATCATCCCGCTGTAGACGTCGAGCAGCTTCATCAGCAGGTCGCGCTGCGGCGCGGTCATCGCCGCGGCCTCGAGCCCGGACGGGGACAGCGGATTGATGTCCACGTTCGCCATCGTCAGCATGTCGCCGGGAGCGGCGGCGTCGATGATCGCCCTGGCGCGTTGCGGCGGGTCGAGCGACTGCAGCAGCGTCCGGGCGGCGTCCTCCTCCGCTCCGAGGATCCGCAGACCCTTGCGCGGTCCTTCGCGCACCTCCGCCGGATTGCTGCCGAAGAACGAGGGCGACGCGGCGACCAATGCACCGTCGACGATGGTGAAGTGCAACGAGACGTGGTGGCCCTCGACGCGCCAGCCCCACGTTACTTTCTGCGACGGCGTCGGCGTCCCGAAGATCGAGAAGAAGTACTTCTCCGGATCGCGCTCGAGCGGGCTGCCGCGCGGCGGCTGGGGGCCGGCCGCCCGCTGCGCGGCCTCGAGCGCTTTCAACACCGTCTCGAGATCCATGATCGAGGTCGCGGTCAGGTAGCCTCGCTGGCTCAGGCCGGCCTTGAGCAGGTCGCGCATCAGCTCATGCTGCTTCGGGCTCATGTCGCGGATCAGGAGCCCCTTGCGGGGAAACGTCTCGGTCGGGATGAAATGCCAGTGGGTCCGCTCATCCGACTCGAACGGAAACGTCGCCTGCTGAAGCTGTGCCGGCTCGAGGCTCTTCAATAGCGTCATCGCCGCTCGCGTCATCGTCGAAGAAGATCGCTCGGCGGCGATGGTCGTGCCGATCGCGAGCGCGCCGACCAGCGCCGCGACGAGGCCGAGCCGTGTGGCAAAGGGGCTGGACATGGGCAGGATTCTAGCCTTGACCGACGCTGGGCGCGGGAGAATGATGCCGCTTATGGCAGGCAGGACGGCAGAAAGGCAAAAGGGCAGGACGGCGGGCGGAGCCTTGCTGCCTTTCTGCCTTTCTGCCTTGCTGCCTTTCTGCCTTGCTGCCCTGCTTTCTGCCCTACTGCCCTTCTGCCCTCCTGCCTTGTCTCTCTCCGCCCAGGCTTCCGATGAGCTCGACGCCGTGCTCGACAAGGCCGGCGACTACGTCGCCGCCTACGAGCGGACCTTCGTCGGCGTGGTCGCGGAAGAGACCTATCGTCAGGAGGTCCGAGGCATCGCCGGCACCGATTCGCGCGGCTTCGCGGCGGAAGCGCGGGGACAGCGGCGGGATCTGAAGTCGGACATGCTGCTGGTGCGCGCGCCGGCCGGCGACCGCTGGATCCAGTTCCGCGACGTGTTTGAAGTCGACGGCAAGCCGGTGCGCGATCGCGCGGAACGGCTGGCAAAGCTGTTCCTCCAGCCGTCGGCGTCCACACAGCAACAGGTGGACGACATCGCGGCCGCGAGCGCCCGCTACAACATCGGCGGGATCAACCGGAACGTCAACGTCCCGGTGCTCGCCTTGACCGTGCTCGAACCGCAGAACCGCGCGTGGTTCTCGTTCAAGGGACGGAGAGCGGGCGGGACATTCGAGCTGGAGTACCAGGAGGAGCGCGGCGGCACCCTGATTCGCGGCGCCGGCGACCTGGCGATGCCGTCGCACGGCCGGTTCACCATCGATCCGGCCACCGGCCGCGTCCTGGCGAGTGAGCTGATCGCGGAGAGCGGCACGCTGCGGGCACGGATCGAGGTCGCGTACGTGCTCGAGCCGACCATGGCCGTGCTGGTGCCCCGCGAGATGCGGGAGAAGTACCACGCTCCGCGACGGCTCTACCATCGAAGGCAAGGCCACCTATGCGCGGTTCCGGCGCTATCAGGTCGTGGTGGACGAGAAGGTCAAGTAAGACGCTATGAAGAAAATCGCGCTGGCCGCGATCGGCGTCGCGCTGATGTATGCGCCGTCATTGGCGCAGGAGCCAGAGCTCGACACCGTGCTCGCCCGCGCGGGCGCCTACGTCGTCGAGTTCCAGCGCCAGCTGTCCGGGGTGGTCGCGGAAGAGCAGTACGTCCAGGATGTGCGCTATCCGCTCGCCACCAGCACCCGCGTCAACCCGCTGCTGGCGCGGCATCGGGAGCTGAAGGCGGATCTGCTGCTGGTGAAACCGGTCGGCGCCGATCGGTGGATCCAGTTCCGTGATGTGTTCGACGTCGACGGCCGGGCGGTGCGCGATCGCAACGAGCGCTTGATGCATCTCTTCCTGGCGCCAGATGCCTCGTCCGCGTCGCAGGTGCAACGCATCGCTGAGGAGAGCTCGCGCTACAACATCGGCAACCTCTACCGGACCGTGAACGTGCCGGTCCTCGCGCTGGTGATTCTCGATCCCGCCAATCAGGCGCGCTTCAAGTTCAAGCGCAGCGATCATCGCGAGCCACTCCTCGAGCACGGATCGACCAAGTCCCCGGACCTCCTGGTGATCGACTACCAGGAGGTGCAGAAGCAGACCATCATTCGCACCAGCAATCAGCGCGATCTGCCGACGCGCGGCCGCTTCTGGATCGAGCCGGCGACCGGCCAGGTGGTCGCGAGCGAGCTGGTCGCCGAAGACCTCACGATCAAGGGCATCATCGACGTCGACTACGCGATCGAAGCGACGATGGACCTGCTGGTGCCGGTCTCGATGCGCGAGCGCTACGACATCCGTCACGACGGCTCGCGCGTGGACGGCGAGGCGAGCTACACCCGGTTCCGCCGATTCCAGGTGAAGGTCGACGAGAAGCTGGCGCCGGTGGTCAAACAATGATCGTCGGGCGAACCATCACGTGCCTGCTGATGGCGCTCGCGGCCGCGGCGCCGCCGGCGGCGCAGGAGTCCTCGCTGACGACTATCCTGCAGCAGGCTGGCGCCTACGTCGACGAGTTCGAGCGCCGCCTCTCGAGCATCGTCGCTGAAGAAAACTACCGGCAGCAGCTGCGGCGTGCCGGCTCCGGGTTCGTCGCCGGCCCCGGCCAGCGCGAGATGCAGTCTGATCTGTTGCTCGTCAAGCCCGCCGGTTCGGCCGAATGGATGCAGTACCGCCGCCCGTCCACGGCAGCCGAAGCGAACGCGGCGGCCGGGTACTTCCGCGTGACGACGGAGATGTGGGTGGTTGGTTTCGAGGAGACCCGGCGAGAGACGATGATTCGAACCACGGAAGGGAAAGACGTCAAGTCCAGAGGGCGGTTCTGGATCGAGCCCTCGACCGGCCGCGTCCTGATGAGCGAGCTCGTCGTGAAGACTCGTGTCGCCACGGCCATCGTCGATGTCAGCTATCAGTCTGAACCGCTACTCGGTGTGCTCGTCCCGGTCGAGATGCGGGAGAGCTACGAGGCGGTCAATGGCGAACGCATCGACGGCACCGCGACGTACGGCAGGTTCCGTCAATTTCAGGTGAAGGTCGACGAGACGCTGGCGCCGATCAAGAAATGACCAGCCGGTTCCTCGTTGTATCGGCGCTCCTCTCCGTCGCTGTCGCCTCACCGGCGGCGGCGCCGGAGCCGAAGCTGGAGGCTGTGCTGGAGCGCGCCGCCGCGTACGTCGCCGACTTTCACCAGCAGCTCTCCGGCGTCGTCGCCGAAGAACGGTACGTGCAGGAAGTGAAGGCGTCCGCCAGGCGGCCGGGACGCCTGACGCGCCCGATGCGAAGCGAGCTGCATTCCGACCTGCTGCTCGTGAAGCCCGTTGGCGGCGGTGAGTGGACCGAGTTCCGCGACGTGTTCGAGGTCAACGGCATCGCGGTGCGCGATCGACGCGATCGGCTGACCCACCTGTTCCTGGGAGGGTCGGCGTCGGCACGCGAGCAGATCGGCCGGATCCTGGACGAGAGCTCGCGCTTCAACATCGGCGAGATCGCGCGCAACATCAACACCCCGGTCTTCGCGCTGCAGATTCTGGAAACCACGAACCAACCGCGCTTTCGGTTCAAGCACACCAGAAACCGCGTGCCGGCGACGCTGACGGAGGGAGCGCCGGTGCCGGGTGCGTTTCGGGCCGCGGCGGAGGTCTGGGCGGTCGAGTTCGAGGAGAAACGGGCCGGCACGCTGATCAAGACCGACAAGATGAAAGATTTGCCGTCGAGCGGGCGATTCTGGATCGACCCGTTCACCGGACGGGTGCTGATGAGCGAGCTGATCGCGAAGAACCGCGACATCGCGGCGACCGTCGACGTCAGCTATCAATCGGAGCCGCTGGTCGGCTTCCTCGTCCCGATCGAGATGCGCGAAGAGTATCAGGACCGCCACGGCTCGCACATCACCGGCGCCGCGTCCTACGGCCGATTCCGGCAGTTTCAGGTCGACGTCGACGAAAAATTCATGCCGGTGGTCAAGAGATGACAGCGACACGTGCGCTGGCGTGCGCCGTGCTGGCCGCGATCACCACTGCTGCTCCCTCGGCGGCGCCTGAGGTATCGCTCGCGACCGTCCTTGAGCGGGCGGGCGCCTACGTCGCGATGGTCGAACATGTCGTCTCGGGGATTGTCGCGGAGGAACGCTACCGTCAGGAGTGGATCGTGCTGCCGCACGGGCTGTCCACCGACCAGCAGCGGCGGCGCGAACTGGTGTCCGACCTGCTGATCGCCAAGCTCGAGAAATCCGGACTCTGGCTGCAGTTCCGCGATGTCTTCGACGTCGACGGCGTACCGGTACGGGATCGCAGCGAGCGGCTGATGAAGCTGTTCCTGCAGCCGGCCGGATCGCCGAACGATCAGCTCGGTGACATCCTGCGGGAGAGCGCCCGCTACAACATCGGCAACATCGAGCGGAACGTCAACACGCCGCTGTTCACGTTGTTCTTCCTCGACCCTCGCTACCAGCCGCGCTTCCGCTTCTTCCGCTCGAAGGATCGCAACCCGGCGCTGGCGGCCGCTGCCGCGGCATCAGGGCTGCCGACCGACGCCTGGGTCGTCCGGTTCGAGGAGCGGCAGAAGCAGACGGTCCTCCACAATACCCAGACCAACGGGGACCTGCCGACGCACGGCCGCTTCTGGATCGACGCCCCGACCGGCCAAGTGCTGATGACCGAGCTTGTTGCCGAAGATCGGACCCTTCGTGCGACCATCAACGTGAGGTTCCGCGCCGAGCCGCTCGACGGCATGCTGCTGCCGATGCACATGCGCGAGCGCTACGAGGGGCGCCGGAACAAATCGCTGATCGAAGGGTGGGCAACGTACGATAAGTTTCGGCAGTTTACCGTCAACACGGACGAGACCTTTTTCCTGAAAAAGTAGGACACATGGCCGCGCGACCGACCTGGAAGGGCTATCTCAAGATCAGCCTGGTCAACATTCCGATCAAGGTGTTCCCGGCGACCGACGCCGGGGCGACGCTGAGCTTCAACCAGCTGCACGGCGAGTGTCAGACGCGCATCCAGCAGAAGCGCTGGTGCCCGAAGTGCGAGCGCGAAGTGCCCAATACCGACATCGTGAAGGGCTTCGAATTCGAGAAGGGACGCTACGTCATCGTCGACGAAGAGGACATCGAGAAGGTGCGTGTCGACTCGACGCGCGTCATCAACCTCGAGAAGTTCACCGACGATACGGCCATCGATCCGATTTACCTCGAGCGGCCGTACTACCTCGCGCCGGACGGGCCGGTGGCGCGCGAAGCGTTCGCGGTGATCCGGGAAGGCATGCAGGGCAAGGCCGGCATCGGCAAGGTCGCGCTGTACGGGCGTGAATACCTGGTCAAGGTCCAGCCGCGCGAGCAGGGACTCGTGATGTACACGCTGCGCCACGCCAACGAAATCCGCAGCATGGAGGCGATCGAGGAACTCACCGACATGCCGGGCACGGTGAAGCCGGAGGAAGTGAAGCTGGCCAAGCAGGTGATGGGCACGTTCGCCGGCGACGTCGACCTGCAGGAATATCGCGACGACTACCAGGTCGGGCTGCGCGAGATCATCGACGCCAAGATCGAGGGACGCGAGGTGGTGGCGCCGGAGGTCGAAGCGCCGCCCAAGGTGGTCAACCTGATGGAGGCGCTGCGCAAGAGCCTCGACAGCATCGGCGCCAAGAAGAAGCCGGCCACGGTCCCGCACGCCGGGGAAGAGAAGAAGCGAAAGAGGGCCTGACCGGGCCTGCATCCGAGACTTGATATGCACAAACACATTCGGCGTCTTGTCGCCATCGCGCTACTGGCCTTCTCCGTTCCCGTGTTCGCGCAGACGCGCGGGGCGACCGCCGAGGACTACTTCGCGTTCGAGACGCTGGGAGATCCGCATTTCTCTCCCGACGGTTCCTCGATTGCGTTCGTGGTTACGACCGTCGATCAGAAGCAGAATCGCCGGCGCAGCACGATCTGGTCGGTGCCTGCCGACGGGTCGCGCGAGCCGATGGCGCTGACGACCGCGCCGCAGTCGTCGACCATGCCGAGATGGAGCCCCGACGGCAAGGCGATCGCGTTCCTGTCCGCGCGGCCGATGCCGGGCGATGCCGCCACCGACACGCCGCGGACCCAGGTCTGGCTGCTCTCGCTCGGCGGCGGCGAGCCGCGACGCATCACCAACCTGCTCAACGGCGCATCCGCCTTTCAATGGTCCCCGGACGGCGCCCGGCTGGTCGTGGTCGGCCGCAGCGGCCCGAGCGACACCGCGAAATCACCGAGCGACGTCCGGCACTACGCGCACGCCAACTACAAGTTCAACGACAGCGGCTGGTTCGACGACAAGCGGACGCACTTGTGGATCGCCGAGGTCTCCTCTGGACGAGCCACCCAGCTGACGTCAGGCGACGACTGGAACGATTCGGATCCGCAGTGGTCTCCCGACAGCCGCAAGATCGCGTTCGTCTCCGACCGCACCGGCAAGGCGTTCGACATGGGACACAACACCGACGTCTGGGTGATCGACGCGGCCGGCGGCGCGCTGACCAAGATTTCCGATCACACCAGCGGCGACAACTCGCCGCGCTGGTCGCCCGATGGCCAGACCATCGCGTTCCTCAGCTCGGTGCCCGAGAAGTCGCACCCGAAGATCTGGCTGGCGCCCAGCAGCGGCGGCGGGGCGTCGCGCCTGGCGGCCGAGGGGATCGACCTGATTCCGGGCGGACTGCGCTGGGCCGAGAACGGCAAGGCGCTCTATTTCGAGACCGGCTTCAAGGGGACCAACCAGCTGTTTCGCGTCGATCTCACCGCTCGCAAAGCGGCGGCAGTCAGCTCTGGCGATCGTACCGTTCATCTGGTCGACATCAACGAGAAGACGAGTCGGCTGGCGTACGCCGTCAACGATCCGACGCATCTCGACGATCTCTATGTCGCCGATCTGCACGGCGGCGGCGAAAAGCAGCTCACGCACCTGAACGCCGCCCTCTGGAAGCAGCTGCAGCTGTCGCCGGTCGAGCGCGTCGCGTTCAAGGGCGCCGACGGCTGGGACGTCGACGGCTTCTTCATGAAGCCGATCGGCTGGGAGGCCGGAAAGAAATATCCGATGATCCTGACGATCCACGGCGGGCCGGCCGGACAGTTCGGCTTCGACTGGTACCACGAGTTCCAGGTGTACGCCGCTCATGGCTGGGCCGTGTTCTTCACCAACCCGCGAGGATCGACCGGCTATGGCGAGAAGTTCGAGCGCGGCATCGAGCTGAACTGGGGCGGCAAGGACTACGTCGACGTCATGAACGGCGTCGACGCGGCGCTCGCGAAGTATCCGTGGATCGACAAGGAGCGCCTCGGCGTGACCGGCGGCAGCTACGGCGGTTATCTGACGAACTGGATCGTCAGCCACACCAACCGCTTCAAGGCCGCGGTCACCCTCCGCAGCATCTCGAACTTCGTCAGCGACGACGGCACCCGGGATGGCGCCTACGGACACGCGGACGACTTCACCGGCGACATCTTCGAAAAGCACGATCTGTACTGGAACGCGTCACCGTTGAAGTACGTGCAGAACGTGAAGACCCCGACCCTGGTCCTCCACTCCGACAACGACTTCCGCGTGCCGATCGAACAGGGCGAGCAGTGGTTCCGCGCGCTTCAGCACTTCGGCGTGCCGAGCGAGATCGTCTTTTTCCCTCGAGAGAACCACAACCTGACGCGCACCGGTGAGCCGAAGCATCTGGTCGAGAGCATCAACTGGCAGGTCTACTGGTTCGAGCGCTACATCAACAACAATCCGGCCGCCGCGCCGCCCGACGCTCCCGCGCGCGCGACCGCGACGAGTTCGCAGGACCGGCCCTGATCGTGGAACGCTGACTGCCGGGAAACTGGGATGGGCCTGCTTCGACTGCTCGCGGGATTGTTGATGGCGGTCGGCATGACCGGCGCGTGGATTCTGCTTGCGCTGGGTGTGATGGCCGTCAGCCTTTACATTGCGAAGCTGGTGCCGTTGACAGGACGACATCGATCGCGGCCGCGGCCGCGGCTCTAACGACGGCGATCAGGCCTCGGCGCCGCCCGAGAAGCCGTCCACGAGCGTCGCCCAGCCGTGAACCGCCTCGGCGTTCCCGGAGATCGCCGCACCGCAGCTCCACTGCCGCTCGCCTCTTCGCGTTTCCCACACCAGGTTCACATCGACCGACAAGGCGGGGTCGTTTACGGTGAGGCTGAACGACGAGGGCAGCGCCTGCTCGCGCTCGATCTCGAACCTGACGCCGCCGTAACTGATGTCGACGATCCGGGCGGGCGCGTTCTCGACCTGCGCGTAGACCCTGCCGCGGACCGGCTTGCGATCCCACCGCCGCGTGGAGCCGCGCGACTGGCGCTGCGCGGCGCTGATCAGCGAATCCTCAATCAAGTTGAGCAGCGCTTTGGTGGCAATCGGCTTGGTGATGTAGTGCGCGCCGAGCTTCTGCGCATCGGCGGCCAGCACCGCATCGGGATGGCCGGTGATGACGATGCTGGGCACCCCCAGCGGAACGGCCGCGACGAGCTGAAGGCCGTTGTACTCGCCGAGGCGCAGGTCTGCAATCAGCAGGTCCGGAACCTGTTCGGCGATCGCCCGGCGACCCTTGACGAAGCTGCTGGCCGACGAGACATCGTAGCCCGCGTTCGTCAGGAGGGTCCGGAGGCCGGTGCGGGTCGCCTCATGGTCCTCGACAATCAGAATCTTGTACGGAGTTCGCATGATCCAGTGCCGTCCGGGGCAACAGGTATGCCGATGTCACCCAACCCGAAACGGCCCAGTTTCCTAGGATCGCAGCGGCAAGTCTGGATTCTCTGACACTTTTGAAATCGAATGCACAGAATTGTTAACGGCTCGAATCGCGCCAAATGTGACCGATTCTGGGATTGGAAGTCGAATGGCGTCCGCCGGTGGGCCGGATCCGGCCGGGAGATAGAATCCATCGCATGTCCCCGGCCGTTCGAAGAGCACTTCTGACAGTGCACCAATGGGTCGGCCTCGCGGCCGGAGTCTTCCTGATCGTGATCTCCGTTTCCGGGAGCGCGCTGGTGTTCGAGAACGAGATCGACCGCGCGCTCAACCGCTCGACGTCGTTCGTGGCGACCGGCGGGTCGCCGCTGCCGATCGAAACGCTGATCGGCAGAGTGCAGGCCGCATATCCCACGGATCAGGTCACTGGGGTACGCATCGCCGACCACCCGGATCAGGCGTACGAGCTCAGCCTGCGCAGCCGTCGGAGCGCGATGGTCGATCCCTACACCGGCGCCGTGCTCGGCCTTCGCGATCACGAGAAGAGCTTCGCTCGCTGGCTGCACCTGGTGCATACCCGGTTCGTCGCCGGCGAGGTCGGAGAAAAGATGGTCGGCGGATTCTCGGTCGCGATGCTCGGCCTCGCGATCACCGGACTGATACTCTGGTGGCCGCGCAAGATTCTGTCGATCCGCGCCGCCTCGTCATGGAAGCGCGCCAACTTCGACCTCCACAACGTGCTCGGCTTCTACTCGTCGCTGGTGATGCTGTTCATCACGCTCAGCGGCGTGCTGATCGCCTTTGAAGGCACCACCGATCCGCTGGTGAGACGGCTGAACCGCGCCGCCGATCCGCCGGCACCGCAGTCGACGCCGGTCGCCGGAGGAACGCGGCTGTCGATCGATCGCGCGATCGCGATCGCCGAACAGGCTCTGCCAGGGGCCTTCGCGTCGAACGTGGGCATCCCGGCCGGGCCCAAGGGCGTGTTTCGCATCCTGAAGAAATTTCCGGAGGATCGCACCCCCGCGGGACGAAGCCGCGTCTACGTGGATCAGTTCAGCGGCCGGGTCCTGCTCGTCGAAAATACCCGGACCGCACCGCTCGGCACGCGCATCCTCAACCTGAAGCGCTCCGCACACACCGGCGACATCTTCGGCGCTCCCACCCAGGCGCTCTACTTCATCGTCTCTCTCGGTATCGCGCTGCAGGCGATCACGGGCGGGTTCATCTGGTGGAATGGGCGGGGACGACAGTAGTCCTTGGTCCTTGGTCCTTGGTCCTTGGTCCTTTAGTCCTCGGTCCGTCCTTGGTCCTTGGTCCGCGAACTCGGCGGACTGATTGAGCTGAACGAAAGCATCGCCAGGATGCCGCGCCGATGGCAGGGCACTCTGGAGGGCGACGGTACGCCGATCAGAGACCCAGGCCACAAACGCGACAGGACTAAGGACGGACCAAGGACCAAGAACCAAGGACCAGGGACTAACTAAGCCTGCTGAAAATCGATGAACCCGCGATCGATGTTGACGCCCGAGAGGCGGACTCGCAGGCGGTCGCCGACGTCGACGCCGGGATGCGACCCCATCAGCTTGCCTTCGATCGGCGGGCTCGCCACGCGGACGAAGGTGCCCTTGCTCGATGCGCCGGTGACGATGGAATCGAACGTCTCGCCGACGCGCGACTGGACCACCATCGCGGCGGCCGACTTGCGCACCTGACGCTCGACCTTGTTGGCCGCGTCCTCCTGCTTGGTGCACTGCGTCGCGATCTGATCCAGCTCGCCGAGGCTGTACGGCGCCGGATGGCCCGCGAGCGCCGCTTTGAGCAGCCGCTGGGCCACCAGGTCCGGGAAGCGCCGGTTCGGCGCGGTCGAATGGGAGTAGTCGCGCACCGCGAGCCCGAAATGACCGGGCGGCTCGGCGCCAGGCGGATCGACGACGTATTCGCCGCGGCCGAGCAGGCGGATCACGCTGGTCGATAAATCGGGAAACGTTTCCGGGTCCGCCTTCTTGCGGCGATCGAGAAAGGCCGCGAGCGCGACCGAATCGGCGTCGGCCGGCAGCGTGTCGCCGAGCCCCTCGGCCAGCGTGCGAATGCGATCCCAGCGTTCGGGAGACTTGACGACGCGCCGCAGCGAGGGAAAGCCCTTCTGATCCAGAAACCGGGCGGTGACGCCGTTGGCCGCAATCATCAGGTTGGCAATCAGTGATTTGGCGCGGTTCGGCGCCTGCGACCGCACTTCGTGCAGCGTGTCGCCGTCGAACACGCTCTCGACCTCGATCGTCTCGAAGCCGAGCGCGCCGTGCTCGGCGCGCAGCGCATCGAGCGCCTGCGCCACTTTGTCCTGCATGCGGAGCTGCTGGTCCATGCCGGCGACCGACGCGGCCGCGGCCGGCAGCGGGCCGTCGCCGCCCAGCCACGCGCCGACCCCGTTGTAGGCGAGCTTGGCCTTGTTGTTCACCGAAGCGCCGTAGATGTCCGACGCCTTCACCTGGCCGTCGGTGGAGACCACGAACTCGATCACGACCGCGAGACGATCCTGGTGATCGTTCAGCGACGTCAGATCGGTCGAGAGCCGCTCGGGCAGCATCGGGAAGATCACGCCCGGCGTGTAGACGGAGGTGGTATTCAGCGCGGCGTGCCGATCGACCGGCGATCCCTTGGCGACCGCCGCGTCGACGTCCGCAATTGCCACCATCACCTTGACGTCGCCGCCCGGCAGTGGCGCCGCCACCGACAGCTGATCGAGGTCGCGGGAATCGTCGTTGTCGATCGAGCACCACAGCAGCGAGCGCAGATCGCGGGTCGGCTCCTCGGTGGTGGTCGGCGCGCCCTTGAGCGCGTTGGCCTGCGCGATCGCGTCCTGCGGGATTTCGGGCTCGAGCCCGCGTTCCCGCATGGCCTGGAAAGCGATGGCGCGAAGGTGGGCGCGTTGTGACTGGTCAGCCATGGGTCCTGATGTCCTCGATCGCCGCCGCCATGTCTTCGATGAGCGCGTCGATCTGCAATTGGTGGGTGCGGAAACTCAGTACGCAGACGCGCCCGAGCGCGCGTCCGTGCGCGGTGCAGCCGGTCACCATGACACGGCCGCGCGGCGGTCGTCTGTTCCATCAGCGCGCGCGTCGCCGCGTCCTCGTCGGCCTTCGAGGCGCCCGGCCAGGTCAGGTGAAACGCGAACAGCGACAGCTCCGGCTCGGCGTCGATCACGATTCCCGGCAGCGCGGCCACCCGCCGGCGCGCGTCGAGCGTCAAGCGCGCGCTTCTCGGCAATCGCATCGCGAAACGCCGCCGCGCCGAACAGCTTGACCGACAGCCAGACGCGCAAGCCCGGAAATCCGCGCGACAGCTCGGGCCCGTGCTGGCTGGGATCGTAGAAGTCCTCCGGATGCGGCATCGCCGGCAGGTAGTCGGCGGTCGCTTCGTGCGCCGCGCGCAGCGCCGCGCCGTCGCGCACCAGCAGCGCGCCGGTGCCGTACGGCAGGAACATCCCCTTGTGCGGATCGAGCGTCAGCGAGTCGGCGCGCGGCAGGCCGCGCAGCGTGCCGCGCAGATCCTCGGACAGATAGAAGAACGCGCCGTAGGCGCCGTCGATGTGGTGCCACAGCCCGTTCGCTGCGCGCAGGCGTCGGCGATCGCGTCCAGCGGATCGACCGCGCCGGTGTTGGTGGTGCCCGCGCTCGAGACGACGGCGAAAGGGGTCAGGCCGGCGCGCCGATCGGCGGCGATCGCCTGGGTCAGCAGATCGACGCGCATCCGGAAACGATCGTCCGACGCGATCGCCCGCACGCGATCGGGCATCACGCCGGCGAGCTTCGCCGACTTCAGCACCGAATGGTGCGCCTGGTCCGAGGTGTAGAGCACGCCGCGCCGAATCTCGGCGCCGAGATGGCGCTCGCGCGCGCAGACGATGGCGTTGAAGGTGGCCATCGAGCCGCCGGTGGTGAACAGGCCGCGCGACTCCGGCGGAAACCCCATCCAGTCGCGCAGCCAGTCGAGCGCGTTGGCCTCGAGCTGCACCAGCGCCGGCGCCGCCTGCCAGACGCCGGTGTAGCGGTTGGTCGTGTCGGCGATGAAGTCGGCGAGCGCCGCGGGATAAAGACCGCCGCCGGGGATGAACGCGAGATAGCCCGGGCTCGGCGCGGTGAACGAGCGCGGAATCCAGTCGCGGAACAGCTGGTCGAGCAGCGGCTCGAGCGGCGACGCCGTGCTCCGGCGCCGGCTCGCGCAGCGCGCGGCACAGCGCGGCCGCGTCGACGTCGCCGCAGGCCGGCTGCGCGATCGAGCGCGACGATGTGGGCGATGCATCGCTCCGACCACCTCGTCGGCCATCGCGCGCATTCGCTCCGGCGAAAACTCGAGATCTACTGGAGCCAATCCCTCACCTGATAGTAGGCGCCGACCAGCGGCAGGAACCAGGGATCACCCTGGTACAGCGGGATCGCCGGAAAGCGATCGTCGAACAGCGGGTGATCGATCGGCTCGCCGGCGATCCGCCGCGCGATCTGCTCGCCGAGATAGGTCGCCATCGCCACGCCGTGGCCGCAATAGCCGCCGGCGTAGTACAGCGCCGTCGAGCCGGCCGGCGCGCGGCATCTGGTCGCGCGTGAACGCGACGTTGCCGCCCCAGGCGTAGTCGATCCGGACGCCGGCCAGTTCCGGAAACACCGTGGTCATCCCCTGCTGCAGGATCGCGGCCGCCCGCCGCGTCGTGTCCGCGTCCGGCCGGCCGAACTCCGCGCGGCCGCCGAACAGCAATCGCCGATCCGGCGTGACGCGGAAGTAGTAAAGAAAGTGTTTCGAGTCGAACGCCATCCGGCGGCGCGGCAGCAGCGGCGGACGCGACTGCTGTTCGGCGAGCGGCTCGGTCGCGATGATGTAGCTGCCGATCGGCACGAAGCGGCGCTGCAGCGCCGGCGACGCCGCTGTCGGTGTAGCCGTTGGTCGCCACCAGACACGTCCCCGGCCTCGACCTCGCCGCCGCGGTCGTGCTTCACCCGCCACGCTCGCCGTGTCGGTCGATGCCGGTCACGCGCGACGCCGGTCACGACGTCGCGCCGCGCGCCGCATCGCCGCGGCGGCAGGCCGCTGGACGTAGCGCGCCGGGTTCAGCGCGCCGCTGCGCTCGTCGACGAGCACGCCGTGATAGGCGTCGCTGCCGATCTCCGCGCGCTGTTCGGCGCGCGGCACCAGATGCACGCGGTGATCGAACACGCGCGCGAGCAGCGCCTGCTCCTCGCGAAACGCCTCGAAGTGCGCCGGCTTGAACGCCGCACAGAGGTGGCCGGTCCGCGTCGTACTCACAGTCGATCGCCTCCTCGGCCGATCAGCGTTTCGAGCCTGACGATCGACTCGGTGGCGACGTCGAACAGCTGGCGCGCGCGCGAGCTCGCCCGAAGCGCGCGACCAGCGTCGCGGCTTCCACCTTCATCCCGGTCAGCACCTGGCCGCCGTTGCGCGAGCTGGCGCCCCAGCCGACCTGCTCCGCTCGATCGACGACGACCGACGCGCCGGCACGCGCCAGCTGCCGCGCCGCCGCGAGCCCGGTATAGCCGGCCCCGACGATCACCACGTCGGCCGGGACGGCAGCGGCCGCCGACTTCTGACGTTCCCAGCTTCTGACTGTCTGACTTCCTGCCGAAGGCAGGGTGTCCAGCCAGTACGGGTATTCGTTCACGGGCGGAGCGTCTGACGCGGGACCGAGGCGGAGGCGAGGATCGCGCGGTCCGCGGACCTCCTGGACGAATGCGACGACCGCGAGGTGATCGCGCTGCCAGCTCGGCCGCAGCGGGATCGTCGGCGCGTCGCCGAGCCGGCTCGTCGCGCCGCCGTCGATCTGGCCGATCGTCGCCAGGTAGCGCACGACCGGCGCGTGCTTCAGCATCTTCCCGTGGTTCTCACCGCGCTTGACGTCGGTGGTCAGCCCGCTTTCGGTGACGAGCAGGACGATGATGTCGGCGCGATCGCCGCGGCGGGATGGCAGGCAGATCGGAGGCCGTCACCGACACGTGACAGCCGGACCGCTCGTGACTGCGTCTGAGCGACCGCGTCGAATCGCTTCATGCACACCGTGCGGCGCCGCCAGCGTCTTCTCGATCGCCTTGCGCGCCGCCGACGCGTCGCTGCCGACGAACTCCGCGCGGCCGTCGACCACCATCTGCGGCGTGTAGATGCTCTCGGTGCCGAAGCGCGTCTGATACGCGCTGCTGGCGGCCGGTCAGCGCCGCGGACGAAAAGCGATCCTTCCAGCCGAGCCGATCCCAGTAGTCGACGTGCTCGCCGAGGCCGATGATCTCCGCGCCGGCGATCGGCTGGGTCGCGATCAGTTTCTCGAGCAGCGTGTCGGCAGGCGGGCAGTCCGAGCAGCCCTCGGACGTGAACAGCTCGACGATGACCGGCGTCGACTTCGGCGCGGCTCAGGGCAGGCGCGCTGCATGCCGGCCGACGCGATCGCCAGCGCAACGGCGAACAAGAGGTCCGGCGGCTCGCATCGTCCGTATTCTAGGTCAGGTGGTCTGGCTGTCCGCTCGTTCGGCTTTGCCGCCGCCTTTGCGCATCACCCACCAGATCACCACGCCGAAGGCGAGCGGCGACGGCGACGAACGTGACGCCGAACAGCCACAGCGTCGTGTAGAGAATCGACTGCGCGTCCATGCGCGCGTCGAGCTCGATCGGCTACGCCGCGCAGCCGGTCGCGCGAGCGACTGCTCCCAGCACCAGGATGTTGCCGCGGCCGACGTCGCGCTTCGGTGTTGTGGTAGCGGATCTTGCTCGGCAGGTGCAGGCGGAACGCCACGATCTCGTCGCCGGTCCAGCCGACGTCGCCGACGTCCTTGCCCGGCCGGCGGCGCCGACGTCTGGCGGTACATGTACAGATCGCCGTCGCGCGTGAACTGGTAGGTCGACCACGCGAACGGCGCGGCGTCTCCCAGCTTGCGTGATGTCGTCGACGTCGAGCCGGACGTGGACGAAGCGCCGGTTGCTGCGGCGCGACTGGCTGACGCGCACGACGCGCGTCGACGGGCGTCGTGTAGAAGCGCGCGGACCGCCGCGATGTCGACCCGCGCCGCCGGGCTGGCGTCGAACGTCGTGCCGCGCAGCGCGTTGAGCGCCGGCAAGCGAGCTGTTGACGTAGACGGTCGCCGTGCCGTCGAGCGACAGATAGATCTCTTCTTCGTACTCGTACTGCCGGAACAGCGTCGATGCTGCCGCCGCAGGCGCTGCACGCAGCAGCGACGCACAGCGCGCAGAGCAGCACGCATGCTCGACGACTGCGCGTCTGCTGATCTCGCCGCGGCAACGCAAAGCATCTGCTTTCAGATGATATAGTAAAAAATTGTGCTCTATCTGATCGACGGCAGCTCGCAGATGTACCGCGCGTACCACGCGCCGGTCCGCACCGCCGAGGGCGGCCTGCTGCGCAACGCGCAAGGGCACGCCGACCAACGCGGTCTACATCTTCGTCAACATGCTGCGCAAGCTGCTCAACGAGCACAAGCCGGAGTTCATCGCCGCGTCGTTCGATCTGCCGGGCCGCACCTTCCGCGACGATCTGGTCGACGACTACAAGGCCAACCGCGCGCCGATGCCCGACGAGCTGGCCGCAGCAGATCCCGATGGTGCACGCCGCGTGCGAGGCGCTCGGCGTGCCGATCCTCACCTCCGAGCGCTACGAAGCCGACGATGTGATCGGCACGCTGGCGATCAAGGCGGTCGCCGCCG
Source organism: uncultured Acidobacteriota bacterium (assembly GCA_963794705.1). GTDB lineage: Bacteria > Acidobacteriota > Vicinamibacteria > Vicinamibacterales > CAVVIG01 > CAVQFC01. The sequence continues at coordinate 562,652 of CAWCFI010000010.1, read as the reverse complement.
GCTTCGAGGTCGCGATCGTCACGATGGACAAGGACTTCTTTCAGCTCGTCGGCGACGGCATCCGCGTCTACAACCCGCGCGACGAGGGCACCTGGTACGACGCCGACGGCGTGAAGGAGAAATTCGGCGTCGCGCCCGATCAGGTCGTCGACGTGCTGGCGCTGATGGGCGACACCATCGACAACATCAAGGGCGTGCCGGGCATCGGCGAGAAGGGCGCGCGCGAGCTGATCGCGCACGTACGGATCGCTCGAGAACCTGCTCGCGCACGCCGCCGAGGTCAAGAACAAGCGCTACCGCGAGGGGCTGCTCGGCAACATGCCGACGCGGCGCGCCAGAGCCGCGAGCTGGCGCGCATCCGCACCGACGTGCCGGTCGAGTTCGACCCCGAGGCGCTGCGCTACCGCGCCGGATCGCGGCGAGCGCTGCTTCGAGATCTTCAACGAGCTCGGCTTCCGCGCGCTCGCCAAGGAATACGCGCCGACCGCCGACACCATCGCCAAGACCTACCGCATCGTCAACACCGCCGACGGCGTGCGCGCGCTGGCCGAGCGGCTGCGCGCCGCCGGCCGCGTTCGCGTTCCGCGTGCTGCCGGACGGCGCCGACCGCGATGCGCGCGGCGATCGTCGGCATCGCGTTCTCGACCGCGCCGCGCGACGGCGACTACGTGCCGATCGGCCACCGCGGCGCTCGACAACACCGAGCAGCCTGCCGCTCGAGATGGCGCTCGAGGCGCTGCGGCCGGTGCTCGAGGACGAGGCGATCGCGAAGGTCGGCCACGATCTGAAGTTCGACGCGATCGTGCTGGCGCGCCACGGCGTCACGCTGCGCGGGCTCGACCTCGACACGATGCTGGCGAGCTACCTGCTCGACGCGACGCGCTCGGCGCACCTGATCGAGGATCTCGCGCTCGAGCACACCAGCTACAAGGCGCTGACCGAGGAGGACGTCTGCGGCCGCGGCGCCAAGGCGATCTCGCTCGCCGACGTGCCGGTCGACGCGGCGGTCGATGTACGCCGGCGAGCGCGCCGATCTGGTCGGCCAGCTCGCGCCGTCGCTGCGCGAGCCTGCTCGCGCAGGAACAGCTCGCCGAGGTCTACGCCACGCTCGAGCTGCCGCTGATTCCGGTGCTGATGGCGGTCGAGCGCGCCGGCGTCCGCATCGACACCGCGGCGCTGGCGGCGCAGTCGCAGAAGGTCGACCGGGAGCTGGCGCAGCGATCGGCGACGATCTTCGAGATGGCCGGCGGCGAGTTCAACATCAACTCGCCGAAGCAGCTCGCCGAAGTGCTGTTCGACAAGCTGCAGCTGCCGGTGCTGAAGCGGACCGGCACGTCGAAGGCGCCGTCGACCGCGGTCGAAGTGCTCGAGGAGCTGGCGCTCAGCCACGACATCCCGCGCCAGATTCTCGAGTGGCGCAGCTGATGAAGCTGAAGGGCACCTACATCGACGCGCTGCCGCAGCTGGTGCAACCCGCAGACCGGCCGCGTCCACACCTGCTTCAACCAGGCGGTGGCCGCGACCGGCCGCCTGAGCAGCAGCGATCCGAACCTGCAGAACATCCCGATCCGCACGCGCTCGGCCGCGAGATCCGGCGCGCCTTCATCGCCGATCCCGGCCACGTGCTGATCTCGGCCGACTACTCGCAGATCGAGTTCCGCGTGCTGGCGCATCTCTCCGAGGAGCCGGTGCTGATCGACGCGTTCCGCGAGGGGGTCGACTTCCACGAGCGGACGGCGGTGAAGATCTTCGGCGCCGACAGCGGCACGGACCCGCACGAGCTGCGCAGCATCGCGAAGATGGTCAACTACGCGCTGCTCTACGGCAAGGGCGCGTTCACGCTCGCCAAGGACATCGGCGTCACGCAGCAGGCGGCGCAGGAGTTCATCGACGCCTACTTCGCCGGCTTTCCGCGCGTCCGCGCGTTCATCGATCGCACGCTCGAAGAGGCGCGCGCCACCGGCGTGGTCAAGACGATGTACGGACGGCGACGGCTGGTGCCCGAGCTGAACAGCCGCGACTTCCAGCGCCGCGCCGCCGTCGGAGCGCGAGGCGGTCAACATGCCGATCCAGGGCAGCGCCGCCGACATCCTGAAGCGCGCGATGATCGACGTCCACGCCGCGCTGCTGCCGCATCCGCGAAGCGCGCATGATCCTCACCGTCCACGACGAGCTGCTGTTCGAGGTGCCGAAGGAGCGCGCCGAGGAGTTCACCGCGATCGTGCGCGACAAGATGCAGGGCGCAGCGGTGATGAACGTGCCGCTGACGGTCGACGTCGGCGTCGGCGAGAACTGGAAAGACGCGAAGTCCTGACGCGTCGCGCGAGCGTTTCTATCCACGGATTGCACGGATATCACGGATTCGGACCGACGGAGGCGTCCGGCGCCGCCGCAAAGCGGCCGGGACGCGTGAGAAGCGAACGGCGTGAACACGAGCCACCCAATCCGGCATCGGGCACGTATTCACGCCGTTCGCTTTCTCACGCCGCGCAGCTACGCCGCGCCGCCGGACGGTGATGTCGATCGACCGAGCGACGCGCGCATGCAGCCGAATCCGTGCATCCGTGGATGATTAATCGCAACAGCTGCCCGACTGCGGCGTCGCGCTTTTACTTGTTCCAGCGCGCCTTGAACTGTTCCCACTGCTGGCGCAGGGTCTCGGGCGTCTGCGCGGTGGCCTTGGCGCGGTCGGGGATGATCGCGCGCAGCACCAGCGTGTCGATGTCGGTGCGCAGCTGAACGCCGCGATCGGCCAGCAGCGGCGCGCGCACCCAGGCGGCCATCGCCGCGTCCCACGCCGCCTGCACGTCACCCTGCGATCGCGCCGCCGCCGACAGCCAGTAGGCCGCGGTCCCGCTGCCCGGCCGCGTCGCCAGCTCGTCCTCCATCCGCGCCCGGATGCGCTGATACACACCCTGCCGATCGATCTCGGGACGCGGCTTGGCGTCGCGATCGAGCGCGCTCGCCCACCAGTCGAGCACGCGCTCGCGCGCGTCGCCGGTCAGCAGATCGTGGTTGCGCACGATCGGATCGAGCACGTCGGCCGCCGCGCCGAAGGCGCCCTCGAAGAACAGCGCCTCGCCGAGGCCGACGATGTACTCGGCGCGCTCGCGCGCGGGGAAGCGCTGCGGATCGATGCGTCGCAGGCGTTCGCGCGCGTTGACGAGGTCGTCGCTGGCTTCGCTGGCGCGAAACCGCTCGAGATACGCTCGAGCCGCCACCAGATCGGCTGCGTCGGCGCGCGCCGGTAACAGCCGGGCCTGCTCGGCGGCGTTGATCGCAGCTTCGAATTGACCCTGGTTATAGAGCAGGCGGGCGCGGGCCAGCGGGTCGTCCGCGCCCCGCAATGGGACGCCGATCGCTGCTACGAGAGCCGCCACGGCGGCAAGGCGACGCATCGTGCGATGGTAACACAGCCGAAATTCAAGGCTAAGTCATTGGAGTTCAATGGCTTAGTTAGCTTTCGCGAGGCTTTTGGTACAATGCCGCCCGATGGTTGAACCGAGGATCGTGCCGCGAGAGGAGCACCCGATCTCCCGCCGCGATATCGATCCGGACGCGCTCAAGGTGCTCTACCGCTTGCGGCAGGGCGAGTACACCGCCTACCTCGTCGGCGGCAGCGTTCGCGATCTGCTGCTCGGACGACATCCGAAAGATTTCGACATCGGCACGTCCGCGCATCCGTATCAGGTCAAGAAGCTGTTCCGGAACTGCTGGATCATCGGCCGGCGATTCCGTCTCGCGCACGTCAAGTTCGGGCAGAAGGTGATCGAGGTCGCGACGTTCCGGCGCCAGGTCGCGGTCGGCGAGGAAATCGTGCAGGACGGCGTGCCGGCCCCCGATCCGACCACGCCCGAAGGCGAACAGCTCATCCATCACGACAATACCTTCGGCACGCCCGAGGAAGACGCTTTCCGCCGCGACTTCACCATCAACGCGCTCGCCTACGACATCGCCACCTTCTCGATTATCGACTTCGTCGGAGGCCTCGAGGATCTGCGCGCGGGAATCGTCCGCTCGATCGGCGATCCCGACGTGCGCCTCAACGAGGACCCGGTGCGGATGATTCGCGCGATCGCGATCGCGGCACGACTCGACTTCACGATCGAACCGACGCTGCTCCAGTCGATCCGGCGGCATCGCCGGGAAATCGCCAAGAGCTCGCTGCCGAGGCTGATCGAGGAGTACTACAAGATCCTGCGCCAGGGCTCGGCGGAGAAAGCATTCCGCCAGATGGCGGAGGTCGGCCTGCTCGAGCCGATTTCGATGGAGTTGCACAAGGGCGCGGCGGATCCGCTGTGGCGCTCGCTCGCGGCGGTCGACGAATACCGCCGGCAATTCGAGTCGACCCCGGATACGCTCTCGAACGCGATCCTGCTCGGCAGCCTGCTGGTGCCGCTCGGAATCTCGCTGCACCCACCCCGCACGGGCCACGACCCGGATGCGGGCGAGAGCTCGCGATCGAAGCGGCCGCGCCACCCTCCAGGTCCGCGCCTCGGCGATCTGCCGCTCGCGCGGCGCGACGTCGAGCGCCTGCGCCAGATCGTCAGCCTGCAGCGCCGCATGCGCGATCTGACGGTGAGCGAGCGGGCGCAGCGCTCGCTGGCGCACCGCGGCATTTTCCGCGAAGCGCTCACCTGGATGGAGATCCACGGCGACTCGCCGGACGTAGTCGAGCACTGGATGGGGATCCTCGACGAGCACGGCGACGCGCCGCCACCGCCTGAAGATGGCGTGGTCGAGGACGAGCAGCCGACCGCGGCGGCGGACATGCCGCACAAGCGCCGGCGTCGGCGCCGCCGTCGGGGCCGCCGCGGCGGCGGCCACCCGCCGCACAGCTGAGTTACGCCGCCGCCACGTCCTTGATCGTCTTGTAGGGCTTCGCCAGCCTCAACGCAATCAACAGCTTGATCAGCAGCCACGCGGGATCGATCTCGCTCGCCTTGAAGCTGAATTTGGGACTGCGCGGATAGCCGTGATGGTTGTTGTGGAGCCCCTCGCCGCCGGTGATCAGCGCGAGGGTGCGGATGTTGGTCGCGGTGTTGTCGAAGTTCCGGTAGCCGTGGGTGTGGCAGAGGCCGTTGATCGAGGACGACAGCACGAACACGTACATCACCGCGTGGATACCGGCCCCGAGCAGCGTCCACCACAGGCCGATCACCGGCCCGAGAATCAGGCACAGCAGCGCCGTGCCGATGCCGAGGCCGAGCAGGCCGTGGTTGAACAGATAGGTGTCCCACCAGCCGTCCTTGATGTCGCGCGCGTAGCGCTGGACGACGTCGGTCTTCTTGATTTCCCTGACGTAGTAGTAGACGTTCCCGAGCTGCACGTTCCAGAAGCCTTCGATCTTCGGGCTGTGCGGATCGCCTTCCTCGTCGGTGAAGGCGTGATGCTTGCGGTGCACCGCCACCCACTCCTTGGTGCATTGCCCGGTCGTCAGCCACAGCGCCATCTTGAACAGCCACTCCACGGCGGGGTGGACGGTCAGTGCTTTATGGGTGGCGCAGCGGTGCAGATAGATCGTGGTGCTGAAGACCGCGACCTGGATCAGAATGGCGGCCACGGCGAGGGCGAGGAGAAGATGCGAAAGCAAGGCACTGTCCTCCAGGTACGAGGCCATCCTAGCAGCCCGGCCCGGGCGGCGGCTGTAAGACTTCTGTACTATCCGCGCTTCGCTTCGAACTCGCGCATGAACGCGACCAGGGCGTCGATGCCGTGTTCTGGGAATGCATTGTAGATGGAGGCGCGCATCCCGCCCACCGAACGATGGCCTTTGAGGCCGTCCAAACCGGCGGCGGTCGATTCCTTGACGAACATCTTCTCCAGATCTTCGCTGGCGAGCCGGAAGGTGACGTTCATCAATGAGCGGCAGTCCTGGTGCGCAGTGCCGCGATAGAAGCCGGTGCGATCGATTTCGGCGTAGAGCTTGGCGGCCTTGCGCTCGTTGACGCCGGCGATCGCCGTGAGACCGCCCTGCGCGATCAACCATTGCATCACCAGACCGAGCGTGTAGACCGCGAAGGTCGGAGGGGTGTTGTACATCGAGCCGTTCTCCGCCTGCACCGCGTAGTTCAGCATCGTCGGCAGCGACTTCTGCGAGCGTGGCAGCAGGTCCTCCCGGATGATGATCAGGGTGACGCCGGACGGCCCGAGATTCTTCTGTGCGCCGGCGTAGATCAGCCCGTGCCTGGAGACGTCGAGCGGGCGGCTGAACATGTCCGACGAGGTGTCGTTGACGAGCGGCACGTCGCCGACGTCCGGCAGCGCCTTGTACTCGGTGCCCTCGATGGTGTTGTTCGAGGTCATGTGCACGTAGGCGGCGCCCGGCGTCAGCTTCAGCTCCGCCTGCGTCGGCACGCGTGAGTAGTTCTCGGCCTTGGTCGACGCCGCGACGTTGACGGCCCCGACCTTCTTCGCTTCCTTGACGGCCTTGTCGCCCCACGATCCGGAGTCGATGTAGTCGGCGGTCGCGCCCGGCGTCAGCAGGTTCATCGGCACCATCGAGAACTGAGTGCTGGCGCCGCCCTGCAGGAACAGCACCTTGTAGTTGGACGGCACCCCGGCGACCGCGCGCACGTCGGCCTCGGCCCTGGCGAGGATCGACTCGAACGCCGCCGAGCGATGGCTGATCTCGAGGATCGACATGCCGACGTCAGGCAGCGCCAGGAGATCGCGCTGGATCTGTTCGAGCACCGGCACCGGCAGCACGGCCGGACCGGATGAAAAATTGTAGACGCGGTTCACGGTGGTCATATGGTCACCAGATGGAGATCGAGGATGTCGCGGTTGCCGTCCTGCATCGCGGACAGCAGCGCGTCGGACGGCGCGCCGTCGAGGTTGATGCGCGCCACCGCCGCCTGCGCGCCTTCGAAAATCACGTTCTCGGTTTCCTGCACGTTGATGTTGCCGTGGCGCAGATGCTCGAACACGTGGGCGAGGACGCCCGGCCGATCGCGGTGGCGCACCACCAGCATGTGCGTCGCCGGGGTCTTCTTCGCCAGGTTGACGACGTTCGGCACTTTCCCGGTGTCCCGATAGCAGGCGACGATGCGCACCGTTTCGGCGGCAATCGCTTCCTGCGCCTGATCGGTAGAGGCGCCGATGTGGTGCGTCCCATAGACGTTGGGGAGCGCGACGATCGGATCGCTGAAGGCGCCGGTCGCACCTGCCGGCTCGCTCGCAAACACGTCGAGGCCGACACGAATGCCGCGATCGCGGACGGCGTCGGCGAGCGCGGCGTGGTCGACGACTTCTCCGCGCGCGGTGTTGACGAAATACGAACCGGGCTTCAACCGGTCGAGCACCGACGCGTTCACGATCCCCCTGGTGTCGGCGTTGAGCGCCAGATGGACGCTCAGCACGTCGCTGCGCTCGGCGACCTCGGCCGGCGACTGCGCCAACTGCATCGGGACCGGCTGGTCGCCGATCCGGTCTTTTCCAGTCGCGAACCGGCGGCTCCACACCACGATCGGCATGCCGAACGCGTGGGCGCGACGGGCCATCTCCTGGCCGATGTTGCCGTAGCCGAGCAGCCCGAGGGTGCGCCCATACAACCCGCGCGCCTTCGAGTATTCCTTCTTGTTCCAGGTCCCGGCGCGCAGGTCGGCGACGTTATCGGGCACGCGCCGATCGAGCGAGAGCAGCAGCGCAAACGCGAGCTCGGCGACCGCAATGGCGTTCTTGCCGGGACAGTTCGACACGTAGATGCCGCGCTTTGACGCGGTCGCGACGTCGATGGTGTTGTAGCCCGCGCCGGCGCGCACCACGAGCGAGAGTGACCCGCTTTCGAGCATCGGCCCGGTGACCGCAGTGCTGCGGACGACCAGCACGTCCGCCGACGTGTCCTTCAACGCCTGGGTCAGCGCGTCGTCCTTCAGGTCGGGCTGATAGACGACCTCGCACCCGGCGGCTTTCAGGCCGTCGATGCCACTTTGTTCGAATTTATCCGCGATCAGTACTTTCATAAAGGCGCTGAGTCAACACGGAGGACACCATGGACACAAAGGAACCATTCTGGTTCGCTGTGTCCCTGTGTTTCATATGAGGTGGATTAACAAGCCGTCGCGCAGTTTTGGTTCGAACCATGTCGACTTCGGCGGCATGATGTCGCCGGCGTCGGAGACGGCCATCAGATCAGCCACGCTGACCGGGAAGAGCGAGAAGGCGACCGCGGCCTTGCCGGAGTCGACCCATTGCTCGAGCGCTTTGGTCCCGCGCGCGCCGCCGACGAAATCGATTCGCTTGTCGGTCCGGACGTCGGCGATCTTCAGCACCGGCGCCAGCAGCTGCTCCTGCAGCACGCTGACGTCGAGCGAGCCGATCGGATCGTTGGCATCAGGGACGACCCGCGGCCGCAGGGTCTGCCACGCTCCCTGGAAGTACATCGCAATCTCGCCGCGCCTGGCCGGGATGGCGGGCCCGGGCTCGAGCTGAAAGCCGACGCCAATCGCCTTCAGGAAGTCGTCGGTCGAGAGGCCGCCGAGGTCCTTCACCGTGCGGTTGTACGGCAGGATCTGCACCTGGTCGTGCGGGAATGCCACGGCCAACATGGTCGACGCATCGGCTCCGTCGCCGAGCGAAGTTCCCGGCAGCGCGCGCGCGCGCATCTCGGCGCGCGCCCGAGCCGCGCTCGCCGCGCGATGGTGGCCGTCGGCGATGTAGAGCGCCGGGATCCCGGCCACCGCGGCGACGAGTGCGTCGCGATCGGCGCCGCCGACTCTCCACAGCGTGTGCCGCACCTGGTCTGGCGCGGTGAAGTCGATGATCGGCTCGCCCCTGGCCGCCTTCTCCGCCGCGCGGTCGATTTCGTCCGCCGCGCGATAGGTCAGGAACACCGGCCCGGTCTGAGCGCCAAGCGCGAGCATGTGCCTGGTGCGATCGTCTTCCTTGTCCCGCCGCGTGCGCTCGTGCTTCTTGATGATGTCCCGGTCGTACTCGTCGATCGAGAAGCACGCGGCCAGGCCCGTCTGGACGTGGCTCCCCATCTGCAGGCGATAGAAGTAGACGCTGGGCTCGTCTTCGACGACCAGCGCGCTCTTGCGCAGCGTCGCGAAATTGTCGGCCGCCCGCTCGTAAACGGCGTCGGCATACGGATCGGTGCCGGCCGGCAGCTCGAGCTCGGCGCGCGACACGCGCAGGAAACTCTGCGGATTGCCCTCGGCCAGCGCGCGGGCCTCGTCGGTGCTGACGACGTCGTAGGGAACGGCTGCGATACGGGAAGCGTTGGCTGCGTCGGGGCGCAGCGCACGAAACGGATGAAGCGTCGCCATGGCGCTCAAATTATATGCGGCCGCGGCATTTCGCATGTAGTGTCCGCCTTCAGGCGGACCAGACAGGTCCGGGAAGCCGGACACTACCGATGAATTCGGCAGCGGTCAGTGCGGCGCGGTCGCGGCGGGATTGGCGGCGTTGGCGACGGCGGGCTTCGAAAACGCGGCCATCGCGGAATCGCGCGCCGTGTCGAAGGCCGCCATCTGGAGCGCGGGAATCGGATCGGCCGGCGGCATCGCCCGGTGCGCGGTCACGGGATTGATGAACGCACCGTTCTTCTTCAGGCGATAGTCGAGGTGGGGCCCGGTCGCCAGGCCAGATGAGCCGACGCGGCCGATGAGCTCACCCTGGCGGACGCGCGAGCCGGCGCGCACCGAGAGGACCGAGAGGTGGAGGTACTCCGTCTCGAACCCGTTGGCGTGCCGCAGATGGACCATCCGCCCGGCGCCGCCGCTCATCGCCGCCGAGACCACCACGCCGTCGGCGACCGCCACCACCGGCGAACCGGCCGGCGCGCGGTAGTCCACGCCGAGGTGCGCGCGCACTTCACGCAGCACCGGATGCATCCGGGCGCTGGAAAAACCGGAGGTCACGACCGGCTGGAATTTCAGCGGCGAGGCGAGGAAGAAGCGCTTCATCGAGCGCCCGTGTTCGTCGTAGTAACCCGGCACGCCGCCGTCCGGCGTGAAGCGCATCGCGCGCACGCGGCGGCCCGCGTTGACGAACTCGGCCGCCAGGACCGGACCGTAGCCGGCGAACTGATGGTTGTCGCGGAACTGCTTCTCGACGGTGAGCTCGAACCGATCGCCCGGCTGCACTTCGGTGCTGAAGTCGATGTCGCCGCCGAAGATGTCGGCCAGGGCCAGCGTCAGGTCGATCGTTTCCCCCGCTGCGTCGAGCGCCGCCACCAGCGAAGTGTGCTCGCGGTCGATCTCGCCGCTGACCACTTCCACGCTGCGCGTCTTCGGAATCGGCAACACGCGCGCGATCAGCGCTTCGTCGGGAGCGCGGCCGACCCGGAGAAAGCGATCCCCGTCGATCTCGTACTCGAACCCGCGCACGATGCCGGTGTGCGTGGTTTCCAGCCGGTACGGCTGGTTGGCGCGCACTTTCCGCAGGTCGAACACCGACGCCGCCTGGGAGACGATCGCCGCGGTCTCGGCGAGCGCGACGTGTTCCGCGCGCAGCAGAGACGCCAGCGTGGCGCCGGCGCGAACGCGCGAGGACACCACGGTCGTTTCGAGCGACAGCAGGATGTCGCCTTTGGCGGCCGGCAGCGTATCGGTGCGGACAACGCTCGCGTTGGTCCGCGTGTCGCAGGCCGATGCGGTGAGTCCCGCGCCGATGATCAGTAGCAGAATCGCGCGCACAGTTGAGCTGTTTGTATCGGTTCCTGACAGTAAGACGGCCAGTGCTCCGGAAAAGCCGGCATCGTAGCACGGCGCGGCGCTTTTTTTCGTCAAGCTTCGTCAGCGTTGACCGCTTGTGGGACAGTCGCTACAGTTTGTGCGGAGGTTTGTCATTCCATGCAATTCCGACGCACGTTTGCTTTGAGCGCCATCATCGCCGTCCTGATCGCCCTGCCGCTTTCGGCGCAGTGGGCCGCGACGGAGAAGCTCGATCTCGACGCGATCTACCGCATCAAGGACGAAGGGCTGCAGCGCTCGAAGGTGATGGAGATCGAAAGCTATCTCACCGATGTGTACGGCCCGCGGCTCACCGGCTCGCCCAACATCAAGGAAGCGGGCGACTGGGCGATGAAGACCATGAAGGATTGGGGCCTGGCGAACGTTCATGAAGAGACGTGGCCGTTCGGACGCGGCTGGCAGAATCAGCGCTTCACCGCCAATGCGGTGACGCCGCGCGCCTACCCGCTCATCGCCTATCCGAAGGCGTGGACGCCTGGCACCAACGGGCCGGTGACCGGTGATGCCGTCATCGCCGTGATCAACGAAGAGAAGGACTTCGCCGAGTTCAAAGGAAAATTGCGCGGCAAGTACGTGCTCGGCATGCCGATGCGCGAGGTCGCGCCGCATTTCGACGCGCAGGGCCACCGCTACACCGACGCCGAGCTCGCCGACCTCGCGAAGCAGCCGGCCGCCGGCGGCGGCCGCGGCCGCGGCAATTTCGCTGCGGCGCAGGAGCTCAACCGCAAGAAGGCGCAGTTCTTCATCGACGAAGGCGTGGCGGCGGTGCTCGACTTCAGCCGCGGCGACGGCGGCACGGTGTTCGTGCAAGCGCCGCAGGGGGTGTCGCGGGATCCGAAGGGCCCGGCCCAGCCGGCGCAGGTGACGCTGACGGTCGAGCACTACGGTCGGATCTGGCGGACGCTCGAGAAGAAAATCCCGGTCACGCTGAACATGGACATCGCCAACACCTTCTACGATGCCGACCAGAACGCGTTCAACGTGGTCGCGGAGCTGCCGGGCACCGACAAGGCCGACGAGGTCGTGATGATCGGCGGACACTTCGATTCGTGGCACACCGGCACCGGCGCGACCGACAACGCGGCCGGCTCGGCGGTCATGATGGAAGCGATGCGCCTGCTGAAGGTCAGCGGCGTCAGGCTTCGCCGGACCGTGCGGATCGGCCTGTGGGGCGGTGAAGAGGAAGGGCTGCTCGGCTCGAAGGAATACATCAAGGCGCACTACGGGGACCCGGCGACGATGGCGCTGAAGCCGGAGCACGCGAAAGTGGCGGGCTATTTCAACGTCGACAACGGCACGGGCCTGATCCGCGGCGTCTACCTGCAGGGAAACGAGGCAGCCGCGCCGATCTTCCAGCAGTGGATGGAGCCGTTCAAGAACCTGGGCATGACGACGCTGTCGATTCGCAACACTGGGGGCACCGATCACCTGTCGTACGATGCGGTGGGCCTGCCCGGCTTTCAGTTCATCCAGGACGAGGTCGAGTACGACTCACGCACGCATCACTCGAACATGGACACCTACGAGCGCGTCCAGGCCAACGACATGATGCGCAATGCGGTGATTGTCGCCTCGTTCGTGATGAACACGGCGAATCGCGACGACAAGCTGCCGCGCAAGCCGCTGCCGAAGCCCACGCCGCCAGCCGGCCGCGGCACCTCACAACCGTAAAAGAAGGAACCGCGGAGACCGCGGAGACCGCAAAGAAATCGTTTCTCTGCGGTCTTTGCGATCTCGGCGGTTTCTTCTTTATCAGATCCTTCCGTAGCGTGAAGACCAGGCCCGCAGCTGTTCTTGCCGTTCGCGCGCCTCGGGAATCTCATCCATCCGATCGACCGGCCAGGGCAGGCGATAGGTCCAGTTGAGGTCGGAGACGGTGGCCGGCTCGTTGACGCGATCGCGCCAGCCGAAGGCGTCCTGCACCGGCAGCAGCAGCAGATCGGAGCCGGAGGCGAAGAGAATCTCGAGCAGCACGTCGCGGACGGTCGCGTCGAACGGCCGGTGCGCGAGATCGGCGCCTCCGGTCAGGCGGCGGACGGCTTCGAGCTCGCTCACCAGTCGCCGCTCCGATTCCGGGGCCGCATCCCACCATATCGCCACCGGCTCGGTGTCGTGGGTCCCCGAGGCCGCCACCGAAACCGGCGGATAGGTCGAGGGATCGCGGAACGGGCGGCCCGCGGCGTGCCAGTGCCGCTCCCAGCGAAAGACGCGGTAGCCCGGCACGCCCACACGCGCGAGCGACGCGCGCACGAAGTCGGGGACGGTGCCGAGATCCTCGGCGATGATTTCCGCGCCGGCGCCGCGAAACAGATCGAGCACCGTTTCGCCGAGCGCGCGCTGAGCCGGCTCGTCGGCCGGCGTAAAGAATCCATCGCCACCTTTTTTGATGCGGCCGTAGGTGCGGTAGAAGCCGACCAGGTGATCGACGCGGTAGCCGTCGAACAAATCGGCGCTGCGCCGGGCGCGCTCACGCAGCCAGCGGTAGTCCTCGGCCGCCAGGGCGCTCCATTGGTAGACCGGCATCCCCCAGTCCTGTCCGGTCGCGCTGAAGGCATCTGGCGGCGCGCCGACCGACATATCGAGACGGAACTGGTGCTGGCGCACCCAGACGTCGGCGCTGTCGCTGTCGACCATGAACGGCAGATCGCCGAACAGGGCGACGCCGTGGGCGTGCTGCCTGGCCCGCTGCCACTGCGAGCCGGCCAGCCACTGCAGGTACTGCTCGAACAGCACCTCGTCGGCGAGCTCGCGGCGGGCGCGATCGATCGCCGGCGGATCGCGGCGCTGCAGCGCCTCCGGCCATTCCATCCACGGCCGCTCGCGCTCGCGCGCGTGGAGGGCGCGAAACAGGCTGTAGTCCTCGAGCCACCAGGCCTGCTCGCTGACGTACGACTGGAAATCCAGGCCGCGCGCGCTCCCGCCGCGCCATTCGCGCTCGAGAAAGCGCTCGAAGGCGGCGCGCAAGGCGCGCTGCTTGAGCGCGCGGACATCGTGATGTTCGATCCGAGGCGAGCGGCGGACCGCGTCCAGCGCCTGGCGGTCGGCGGGCTCGAGCCCGCCCTCACCACCGAGGGCGGCAAACTCCGGAACGCGCGGCACGCTGATGAAGATCGGATCGATCGCCATGGCGCTGATCGCCGAATAGGGCGATTGCTGTCCCGGCGCCATCTCGTTGAGCGGCAGGAGCTGGAGGATGCGCTGCCCGGCGCCGGCCAGCCACGCCGTGAGAGGCTCGACGTCACCGATGTCGCCGATACCCCAGCTCGCGGTGGACGGGCAGGAGAACAACGGGATGAGCAGGCCCGCGCGGCGGCGGCCGGTCGAGGAGCTCATATCCCGGACACCGTGCAATCGAAGTGCCGCAACACGCGGGAGACTCCGTCGGCGAACGACGCCTCCGGAGGCAGCAGGCTGACGACCAGAAACGACGCGCGGGGGAAATCGAAAAAGTATCCGGGATGCACCAGCACGCCGAGGCCGAGCAGACGCAGCACGAGATCTTCTTCCGATTCGAGCGAAGGCACCTGCAGCACCGCGTACCAGCCGCCGTCGCTGCGCAGGACGCGACAACTCGGCACCGTGCCGGCCGCTTTCTGCAGCGTACGGCAGTTGGCGCGGATGCGTGTGGAGATTTGTGAACGAACCACCGCGCCCCGCTCGAGCATCGCCGGGGCCGCGAGCTGCGCCGGCGTCGAGACCGCGAGATAGGTGTCGCAGATCAACTCGAGGCGCTCCAGCGCCGCGCTCACCAGCGCGACCGGCCCGCCCGCGGCGATCCATCCGAGCTTGACCTGCGGCAACCCGACCGATTTCGACAGACCGCCGAGCGCGAACGACAGCACGTCGCCGTGTGTGGTCACACGTCCCGCGCGCGCGGCCGCGCCCGGTTCGAGCTCGTAGTCGGCGAACACCTCGTCGGCGATGATGGCGAGGCCGCGCGGCGCACAGATCGCCGCCAGGCGATCGAGCTCGCCCGCGGAGATGAACGACCCGGTCGGGTTGTTCGGGCTGACCAGCAGAACGGCGCGCGTACGCGGGGTGATCGCCCGCTCGAGGCTGTCGAAGTCGATCGCCCAGCCGGCGTCGGCGTCGAGGTCGTAGTGGCGCGACACGACCAGATCGAGGCGGGTCAAGTGGTCGAACAGCGGATAGCTCGGCCGCGGCACCAGGATCTCGTCGCCCGCGTCCGCCAGCAGCTTGAACAGCAGCGAATAGGCGTCGCTGGTGCTCGCGGTCAGGGCGATGCGATCGGGCGGAACGTCCACGCCCTGACGGGCGTAGTCGGCGGACACGGCGCGGCGGGCGTCGATCGCGCCCAGCGGCGAAGGCGCATAGTGCAGCGCCAGCGCATCGCCCAGCGGCGCCAGCAGATCGTCTGGATAGTCGAACCCCGCGCGCGTGGGATTGGAGAGGGTGAGGTCGATGAACGGTTCTCCGCGCGCGCGGCGCGCCCGCACCGCGTCCGTCAGGCGGTTGGTGGCGACGTTCTCCGGCAGGCGCGACGAAAACACGTGGACCAACGACTAACGACTAAGGACCAACGACTATCTCGATCCGCTCGATGACGTCGCCTTCCAGGACCTGATCGACCACTTCGATGCCGTTCAGGACCTGCGCGAACACGGTGTACTCGTGATCGAGGCGCGGGTTGTCGACGAGGTCGACGAAAATCTGGGCATCGCCGGTGTCGCGGCCGCGGGTGGAAACGCCGACGGCGCCGCGCACGTGGGGCCACGTCCCGACTTCGTCGCGCATGAAGCTGGCGTCGCCGATGTACTCGCTCGCGCCGGGGCTGCCTCCCTGGATCACGAAGTTCGCGACCACGCGGTGGAAGGTGAGGCCGTTGTAGTAGCCGGCCTCGGCCAGGTGCGCGAAGCGCAGGACCGCGGCCGGCGCCTGCGACGTGAACAGCGCGAGCTCGAAGGTGCCGACGCCGCGGATGGTGACGCGCGCGCGCGGCGCGGCGAGCCGATGGAGATCCTCGGCGTTGAGATCGTTTTGCGGCGGCCTCGCGGCAAATTTTTTCGGCGGATTGCCCAGGGCGGTCAGGGTTTTGGCGATCGCATCCCGGGCATCGTGCGAGTTGTCGTGGCCCTCCGCGGCCAGCCGCTGCCATGCGGCCTGCAACGCGGGGATCGCGGTGTCCGGGTGCGGCGTGCCATCGAGCGCCAGCGCCGCCGCGCGCAGTGCCTGATGGCCCGCGCGCGAGAGCTGCGCCACGTAAATCGCGTCGGCCTCGTGGGCGGCCAGTTTGCGCAGCCCGCCGACCGCCGCTTCGGCGACGTTGTCGTCCTCGTCGCGCGCGAGCTGTTCGAGCGCATCGCGCGCCTTCAGCTCCGCCGCTGCCCGCGCCGCATAGAGCCGCAGCTGCCAGATGCGCGAGCCGGTGAACTGCGGCAACACCGCGGCACCGCGGTCAGGCTGAACCGTCGCCAGCGCCACCAGCGCGTGCGCGGCGCGATGCCAGCTGCGCGCGGCGCCGGCGCCGGTCAGATCGCTGACGGTGCGCTCGAGCGCCGCGACGGCGTCGGGCGCCGAGCCGCAGCCGCCGAGCTCGTCCAGCGCGAACAGCGCGACGTGCGCGTCGGGATCGCCGGTGGCGGCCAGCGTCGCGGTACAGGCGTCGGGGTCGTGGCGCACCTGCAGGCTGCGCAGCGCCTCGAGGCGGACGATCGGGGAATCGTCCGCCCGCCCGGCGGTGAGGATGCTGCGCAGCTCCGCGGCCGGGACCTGCGGCGCCGCGGCAGCCGCAGCGTGCAGCGCCAGCCGGCGGACCTGCGCGTCGGGATCGTGCGCGGCGGCGCTCAGGGTATCGACGTCGACGAGCGTCGCGTTGGTCAGCGCTTCCAGGGAGAGGCGGCGCACGCGCGCACCGGTGACCGCTTCGCCCTTGCCGGAAATCGCCAGGCGCCGCAGCACCGCCACCGCTTCCTCGCCGGGCGCGCGTAGCTTGCGCTGCGTGCGAACCAGCGCCTCGAGACCCTGCGCCACGCCTAACCGATCGGTGACCGTCTCGGCGCGGCCGGCCATGTCCACCAGCACCCGCTCGGCGGCTTCAGCCTGGGCCGCATTCGGGTATGGCAGGCGGCCGAGCGCGTCGCAGAGCGCCTCGCGCACATCGGGCTCAGCCTCCACCTTCAGACGCGCCGCGAGCGGAGCGGAGACGGCGTCGAGCGCGGCCGCGGTCGGCGCCGTGAACCCTGAGCCCTGCGCCCTGAGCCCTGAACCCTCTTTCCATCCCTGCGCCGCCTGCGCGATCGCGTTCGCGGCTTCCGATCGGATCTCGGGAAGCGCATGGCGCAGCGACGGCAGCAGGTCGGGAATCAGCGCCGGCCGCTCGAGGCGCCCGAGCGCGCGCACCGCGACGCGGACGGTTTGCGCGTCGCCGCCGTGGAGCCCCGACCGAATGATCGCCAGATCGCGCGGCGTCGGCGCGCGGCGGTCCTCGGCCTGCAGCACCGCCAGCCGCGAGGTGCGCGGCGCCGCGGGCGGCTCGTCCTGCGCTCGCGCCGACGACGAAACGAGGGAACCGCAGAGCAGGCAAAGACCGCAGAGCAATATTTTCTTGGCGATCTCAGGGGGCTCCGCGGTTCCTTCTCTGGACGTCATACACGCAGGTGGCGAGTCGCCGCCGAGTATTCGAGCATTTGCGCGGCCAGGTCGAGGGGATACGAGATCGCGACGTCGACGATTTCTCCCGCCGCGTTCGTCATGGCCTCAAGCTTCGGCATCACGAAGCCGCTGTACGACGGCAGCTGCAGATGATCGACCCGGGCGACGACCTCGTCGCGCAGCGCGGGATCGAAATGCACGCCGTAGGCGGTGAACAGCGCAAGCGCCGCGTCGTAGTCGCCTTCGCCCTTGATGCGCTGGACCTCGGCGAGCAGGCGGGCGACCCCGTCGCGGAACGCCTGCGGATCGATCATCACGTAGTAGGTCTTGCCGTCGCGCCGGCGAACGTCGATCGCGGCGGTGTGCGCCATCAGCCAGTGGACGATCATCTGGCGGTTGCGCATGTGATCTTCTTCGATGTCGGTGCCTTCGCGAACCCGCCGCAGCTGCACGAGCGCGTTGCGGGTGTAGCTCTCGTACTCGGTGCGGACGATCTCGTCGTGGGCGTCTGCCGGCACCAGGCCGAACTCGATCAGCTGGCGGTCGGGCAGGAAGTACAGCGCGACCAAATCGGCGCGCGACTCCTCAATCGCCGAGAACTGCTCCTTGAGCGCGGCCTGGGGGTTGCCGTTCAGCCGTTCGGCCACCTTCCCCGACCCGTGGCCGATCACTTCGTGCATGTTGGTGGTCAGCTCGCCGGCAAAGGCGTTCCACTGCTTGGATCGCGCCGCTTCCTCCGGCGTCCACGAGAATTCCTCGCGGAACTCCGGCAGCGTCGAGCGATCGTACGCCTCGTTGACGTTCGACAGCGACACCGACTTGCTGCCGTACTGCTCGCGGATCGCCTGATCGTTGGGCAGGTTGATCCCGACCGGTGTGATCGGCCCCGACTCCCCGGTCTCGATCACGATGTCGATGGCGTTGGCGGTGACGCCGCGGACGCCGTCCTTGCGGTACTTCGGGTCCCACGGCATGTGGTCTTCGAACCACTGCGCCTGCGCCGCAATCGTCTGAATCTGCGACGTCTTCTCGTGATTGACGTAGAAGACGATCGCTTCCCACGCGCCCTTGATGCTGCGCGCGTCGAGGTAGACCTCGACGAAGCCGTTGATGGTGTCGACCGGCGACGCCTTGTCCTGCACCCAGGCGATGTCGTACGCCTCGCGATCGGATTCCGCGCCGGTGCGGTAGAAGGTGACGAGCGCGCGCAGCGCCTTCGCCATCGGCTCGGTCGCAAACGGCAGGGCGGCCTCGAGGTGCTCGACGATCGCGGCGATCGGCGCGCCGTAGCGGCCGCCGACCCGGTAGACCTCTTCCACCAGCTGGCCGTCGCGCTTCACCAGCCGCGAGTTCAGCGGGTGCTTCTCCTCGAACCCCTCGAGATCCGCCATCGTCACGTCGGCGTAGAGGTTGTTGGCGCTGGCGGTGACGATGTCCTTGCCGGCGCGCGGCGTTTTGCTGGTGACGATCGGATCGAGATCGGGATCGAAGAACATCGGCTGGAGGCGGGCGAGCAGCGCGTCGAGCGTTTCGCCGTGGTGCAGCGGAAAGCGGGCACCGGCCTGGGCGGCGGCCTGGCACGCGGCCGCGAAAGCGGCGGGCGCACACCCGAGCACGAACTTGCGCGACGTGAGGTTGTTGTACGGGCCGGTGTTGATCCAGAACAGCTTGGTGTAGCGGGTAATCTCGTCGAGGGTCGATCGATCGACGCCGGTCGCGTGCGTCATGATCGCTTCGAGGACGTCGCGCATCTCCAGGTTGTGGGCGTAGCGCTGGTCGTAGAAGATGTCGCGCCCGGCGATGGCGGCCTGAGCGAGATGCCAGATCAGCGTTTTCTCGCGCAGGGGCAGATCGCGGAAGGCGTCGGCGTAGACCTGCACCACGGCGGCCTCGCCAACGCGCTCGAGGAGATAGTGTCGATCGGCGGGCGCCGCGGTCTTCACCGGCGCCGGTGTGGTCGTCTCGTTCATCGCGCCCCTGTTGGACTCAGTTTCACGCGTCAGCCTCTACCGTTAGCCTACCTCGACCCGCTCGTGGTGCGCGGCAATGTGCACCGGCCATTGTTTCTCGGCGGTGATGCGCGCGGCGAGCGCGGTCAGCGCCACCGGGTCACCGTGGACGAGATAGGTCATGCCCGGCGGACGCGTGAACCCCGATAGCCAGCGCAGGGTCTCGCTGTAGTCGGCGTGCGCCGACATCGAGTCGATGCGTTCCACGCGCGCCGCCACCGGGTAGGTGCGGCCGAGCAGCTTGATGTCGGTGGCGCCGTCGACCAGCAGTCGTCCGCGCGTGCCGGCGGCTTGATAGCCGACGAACATGACCGTGTGCTTCGGGCTCGAAATCGTGGCGGCGAGATGGCGCAGCACGCGGCCGCCGGTCGCCATGCCGCTCGAGGCGATCACGATCGACGGCTGGCGCGAGGCGATCAGGTCGGCGGACTGGCGCGGCGACGCGACCACGGTCATCCGCGTCGTGGCGAAGGCCGACACATGCCGCATCCCCTGAGATCTGACCTTAAGGTCAGACCTTGAGGTCTGACCTTCGGGTCGAAGGTCTGCGTCCAGCTCGTTGAGGCGCGCGGAGTAAAACTGCAATGCGCCAATCGCCATCGGACTGTCGACGTAGACCGGCAGGACGGGGATTCGATTTTCTGCCTCGAGCCGCTTAAGCCAGTACAGCACTTCTTCCACGCGCCCGATCGCGAAGGACGGGATGATCAGCTTGCCGCCGCGCGCCGCGGCATCGTTGACGATCGCGGCGAGACGCTCGCCGTTGTCATCGGCCTCGTGCAGTCGATCGCCATAGGTCGACTCGAGCAGCAGGACGTCGGCCTCGGCGACCGGCGTCGGATCGGGCAGCACCGGCCGTCCATAGCGTCCAAGATCGCCACCGAAGAGGATCGTCTTTCCTGCCACCCGCACCCTGGCGTAAGCCGAGCCCAGCAGGTGACCGGCGTTGATGAACTCCACCGTTGGCACAGAATCCGTGCCATCAGGGTCAGACCTTGGTCTGACCCTGATCTGACCCTCGATCGGCACCGGGCGGTCGTAACCGACTGGCTGAAGCTGGGTTAGCGCACGGGCGGCGTCCGCTGACGTGTAGAGCGGCAGGGCCGGCGCGTGCTTGGTGAATCCGTGACGGTTCGCATCCCGGGCGTCCTCCTCCTGGATGTGCGCCGCGTCGGGAAGCACCAGCGAACACAGTTCGCGCGTCGCCGGGGTGCAGAAAATGCGACCTCGAAAGCCCGCCGACACCAGCCGCGGCAGATAACCGCAGTGGTCCAGGTGCGCGTGCGTCAGGATCACCGCGTCGATCGTCGTCGGGTCGATCGGCAACGGCTCCCAGTTGCGCTCACGCAACTCCTTCAGGCCCTGAAAGAGACCGCAGTCGACCAGAATCCGCCGGCCGCCGGCCTCGAGCAGGTGCTTCGATCCGGTCACCGTACCGGCGGCGCCGAGAAAAGTGATGGCGAGAGGTGAGCGGTCCACGGTCACAGAATATCGGATGCGGGCGGCTCCGGTTCGGTGCGCTGACATTCATAGACAAAAGCGACGTTTCCTTACGTCCATAAGTCGGCTCGAAACGTAGCGCAGAATCGACTGAAACCGGCGCACACTGAGATGTCGTGTATTGGTAACGCTTTAGCGGAGCTTCCAACCCGAAAGACCCGTTGAACCGGACGCCGGTACGCGTTATCGTGTGCACGACTAAATCCCTCTCTCTCCGGTCGGTTCACGGCCCGACGAGGTGATCCTGCAATGGACGATAAGAAGATGTCGCAAGAAACGTCAGAATCAGTGTCGCGACGCGGCTTCATCAAAGGCGTCATCGCGGCGGGCGCGGTCGCTTCGTCATCCGCGTACCTGTTCCGCACGACGCCGCTGCACGGGCAGCCGTCGGCGCCCGGTTCGGTGGAGCGCCTCATCACGCTGAACGTGAACGGTCAGGACCGTCGCGTCGACGTCATGAAGCAGGAAACGCTCGCGATGACGCTCCGCTACAAGCTGGGGCTCACCGGCACCAAGCTCGGATGCGACCGCGCGGAATGCGGCGCGTGCACGGTGCTGATCGACGATGTGCCGCACTATTCGTGCTCGGTGCTGACGCATACGACGCGCGGCAAGAAGGTGCAGACGATCGAAGGACTCGCCGATCCCGTCACCGGCAAGCTGAGCGCCGTCCAGCAGGGCGTCATCGACGAGCAGGGCTTCCAATGCGCGTTCTGCATGCCCGGCTTCGTGATGGCGACCACCGGCTACCTGAAAACGAACCCGAACCCGACGCGCCAGGAACTCGCGCACGGCGTCTCCGGCAATCTGTGCCGCTGCCAGGACTACGACAAGATTCTCACCGCGCTGATGAAGGGCGCTGAGCACATGAGGAACGCGTGATGGCTGACAACAAGCTGATCGGCCAGGACTACACCACCCCGGATCTCGTCGCCAAGGTCACCGGCAAGGCGAAATACGCCGAGGACTATCGCGTCGAAGGCATGCTGTTCGCGAAGCTGCTCGTCAGCCCGCACCCGCACGCGCGGGTGTCGCGGCTCGACACCAGCGCCGCGCTGGCGATGCCCGGCGTCAAGGCGATCCTGACCGCCGACGACATGCCCGGCGCCGCCGTCGGCGCCACGCTCGGCGAAGGCGTGCAGGCGAGCGCGCAGGCCGAGCGCGGCCTGACCAACGAGCCGCTCTATCAAGGCGAGCCGATCCTCGCCGTCGCCGCCGTCGACGAGCTCACCGCGGCGCTCGCCATCGAAGCGATCGTCATCGAGTTCGAACCGCTCCCCTTCGTCGTCGATCCGATTGAAAGCCTGCGACCCGGCGGACCGAACGCGCGGACGCAAGGCAACGTCTGGATGCGTCCGGCAGCGCCGCCGGCGGCGCCAGGCGCGCGCGGCGCGGCCAACGACGCACGCGGCGCGAACGCCGCCGGCACCGGCGCAGGCGCCGCGGCCGGCGCGGGCGCGGCATCGGGCGGCAGTCAACCCGCCGGACAGCGCGCGGCGGCCGCCGAAGGATCCTCGTCGAGCGGTCGGCCCGCTGCCGGCGCGCCCGGCGCATCGGGCGCGGCACCAGCCGCAGCCGCCGGAGGCGCCGCACCTGCAGCAGCAGGCGCCGCACCCGCAGCGGCCGGCGCCGCTACAGTCGCAGGCGCTCCAGCAGCCGGCGCCGCCGCCGGCGCTGCCGGAGCAGCCGCACGCGGACGCGGAGGCCGCGGCGCCGGCCGCCGGCGCCCCAGCACCGCCGCAGATCGCGGTCTGGAAATGGACCGACGAGGACTTCGCCAAGGCCGGCCCCAATCAGATGCCGATGGGCAAGGCGACCGACGAATGGGCCTTCGGCAACGTCGAGGAAGGGTTCAAGAAGGCGGACGTCATCATCGACGAGACCTTCATGACGCAGTCGACCGGCCACCAGCCGCTCGAAACGCGCACCGCGATGGCCTACTGGCAGAACGGCAAGGTGTTCCTGCATGGCTCGACGCAGAGCACCGTGCAGACGGTCGCCGCGGTCGCGCGCTGGACCGGCCTCACGCCCGACAAGGTCGTGATGATCAGCGAGTACACCGGCGGCGGCTTCGGCAGCAAGATTCCCGGCGCCATTTCGATGGCGATTCCGGCGCTGCTCTCGAAGAAAGCCAACGCGCCGGTGATGATGCGCATCACGCGCGAGGACGAGCACTTCATCGGCCGCGCCCGCCCCGGCATCCTGGCGCGCGTCAAGCTCGGCATGGCGAAAGACGGCCGCATCACCGCGATCGACATGTACGCGATCTGCGACAACGGCCCCTACGACGCGCAGGGTGACGGCCGCTCCGCCGGCACGACGATGTCGCTGGCGTATCAGCCGGAGACGATGCGGTGGCGCGGTCTCACCGTGCTGACCAACACACCGCCCAAGACCTCGCAGCGCGCGCCCGGCGGCATGCAGGGCATCGGGTTGTTCGAGCCGATGCTGTCCAAGGCCGCCAAGCAGCTGGGCCTCGATCAGGTGGAAGTCCGCCGCATCAACGCGCCGGCCGGCAAAGCGCCGTTCGGCCCCGCGCTGCCCAACGGCAAGCAGGCGTACGTGACCAGCGCCTTCGTCAAGGAAGCGCTCGACAAGGGTCACGAGCTGTTCCAGTGGGAGGCCAAGAAGGCGTCCTACAGCGGCAAGAAACAGGGACATCTCGCGCGCGGCATCGGCGTCGCGGTCAGCCCGTACTCGGGCGGATCGATTGGCTTCGACGGTCTGTTCATCATCAAGCCGGACGGCCGCATTGCGTTCCAGTCGGGCATCGGCAACCACGGCACCCACTCGGTGTTCGACGTGCATCGCCAGGCCGCGGAAATGCTCGGCCAGCCGTGGGAGATGTGCGACGTGAACTTCGGCAGCACCGCGAAGAACCTGCCGTGGACCTGCATCTCGGCCGGCAGCCAGACGGCGCACGCCATGACGCGCGCGGCGCACGCCGCCGCCAAGGATGCGATCAAGAAGCTCCAGGAAATCGCGGCCAAGGCGCACGGCGGCAGCCCCGACGCCTACAAGGTCGCGGGCGGCAAGGTCAGTGGACCGGGCGGCACGATGACCTTCGCCCAGGCCGCGCAGAAGGCGATCGAGTACGGCGGAAAGTTCGACGGCCACGAGCTGCCGGAAGACATCAACAACTTCACCAAGACGTCGGCGAAAAATCTGGTCGGCCAGGGCTTGATGGCGGTCGCCAAGGACGCCTATCCCCGGGACGGCCAGTCGCAGTCGTTCGTGGTCGGGTTCGCCGAAGTGGAAGTCGACACCGAGACGGGCGTCGTCAAGGTGGTGGACTACACGGCGATCGCGGACGTCGGCACGGTGCTCAACGCCCGCAGCTTGAAGGGTCAGCTGTTCGGCGGCTCGATGCTGGGCCTGGGCCACGCCAAGACGCAGCGCTGGGCGTACGATCAGCACTACGGCGTCGCGCTCGCGCGCCGCTTCTACCAGAACAAGCCGCCGACGATTCTCGACGCGCCGCAGACGTTCAACGCCGAAGCGGTCGGCCTGCCGGATCCCGAGACGCCGACCGGCGTGCGCGGCGTCGGCGAGCCGCCGGTCGGCGCGGCCTACGGCGCGATCATGAACGCGATCGCGGACGCGGTCGGCGACGAGGTGTTCCGGAAGTCGCCGGTTTCACCCGACATCATTCTGGCGGCGCTCGAAAACGGCGGCCAGCGTACCCATGAAGCGCTGACGGCGCACGTTTAGCAATCTCGAAGAGGACTAAATTATGGCCGTGATTCGCGACGTCATGCCGGTGTTCGAGCTGTATCAGCCGGCGAGCATCGATGATGCGATCAAACTGCTCGACAAGCATGGCCCCGACGGGCTGGCGCTGGCGGGCGGGCTCGACAGCATGGACTGGCTCAAGGATCGCCTCAAGAAGCCGAACGCCGTCATCGACCTCGGGGCGATCAAGGAGCTCAAGGGCGTGAAGGAGCTGAACGGCGGCATCGAGATCGGCGCGATGACGCCGCTCACCGAGGTCGTCAAGCACCCGCTGGTGCGCGAGAAGTTCAGCCTGCTCATGGAAGCGGCGGAGCTGGTGGCCTCGCCCCAGATTCGCAACCAGGGCACGCTCGGCGGCAACGTATCGCAGGACACGCGCTGCTGGTATTACCGCGGCGGCTGGACCTGCTACCGCGCCGGCGGCAACATCTGCTACGCCGACACGCCGACCTCGGTGAACCGCGAGCACGCGATCTTCGACGCCGACCGCTGCGTCGCAGTCAACCCGTCGGACACCGCGCCGGCGCTGGTCGCGCTGGACGCGTCGATGGTCCTGCGTGGACCGAAGGGCGAACGCATCGTTCCCGCCGAACAGTACCTGGATCGGCCCCGGCATCGACATCACCCGCATGAACATCCTGCAGCGGGGCGAAGTCCTCACCGCGATCCGCATCCCGTCGACGATGGCGGGAGCGCAGTTCTATTTCGAGAAGGTGCGCGATCGCCAGGTATGGGACTTCCCGCTGGTCAACGTCGCCTCGGCGATGGTCGTCTCGGGCGACAAGATCGAGCGGGCGCGGTTGGTGGTGAACGCGGTCGCGGCCACGCCGCGGCGGCTCAAGAACGTCGAGACGGCGATCATCGGCAAGGCGCGCAATGAAGAGACCGCGGACATGGCCGGCAAGATGGCCGTCGAAGGGGCCCAGACGCTGCGGCACAACGCCTACAAGGTGCCGCTGATGCGGAATCTGGTGAAGCGCGCGATTCGCGGAGGATCAGGACAGACATGGACCTCTTAAGGTGGGGACGCAGTCCCTGGGGTGAGTGGGTTCTCACCCACGTCTCGTGGAGCCTGTTCTGGGCGTCGCTGTTCGCGGGCGTGCTGTTCTTCGTGGCGCATGCCAGCTACATGCTCTTCTCGGCGCACCGCAAACGGGCCACCGCTGAGACCGACGCGCTCGAGGCGCAGTTCAAGAACCTGCCCGCCAAGATCGAGCGCCACGGCCTGGCGGCCCGGCTGTTCCACTGGATCATGGCCGCGGCGATGTTCACGCTGCTGTTCACTGCCTTCCTGCCGATCGCCGGCGTGAAGTTCGCGTGGGTGCAGTGGCACTGGATGGCGGGTCTGGTGCTCGCCGCCTCGATCGTGTTCCACATCATCCACGCGACCTTCTTCCTCGACTTCTGGTCGATTTGGGTCGGCCCGAGGGACATTCCGGAGCTGAAGGCCGAGCTGATGCGCGAGTTCGGCCACGACGTACCAGGGCCCAAGGACGGCAAGTACCCGCTGGGCAACCGTCTGTATCACACCGCGATCGTGTTCGCCGGCCTGGGCGCGTCGATCACCGGCCTGATGATGATCCCGCGCATCCGCACCGGCCTGGTCGCGCGCAACCCGTACTACCTGAGCGACGTGACCTGGGGCTTCACCTATGTGACGCACGGCCTGGCCGGCGTCGGCCTGGTCGGCCTGGTCATCGCGCACGTCTACTTCGCCATTCGCCCCGAGAAATGGTGGATCACGAAGTCGATGATTCTCGGCTGGATCACCCGCCGCCAGTACCTCGAGCATCACGAGCCGAGCCGCTGGCCGGTCGGGCAGAAACGGTCAGACGCCAAGCCAGCGAGCCACGCGTGAGCACGGCGGAGACCGCCGCCGAGCTCAGCTCGCGCATCAACATCATCGAGGAGGCGTATGAGTTCATGCTCGCCTACGCCTCGCAGGGCCTTTCCACCGACCAGGGCAACGACACCGGCCGCCAGGCGCGTGAATATCTCAAGCGCTGCGACGCCGCGATGAGTGGCCTGCCCGGCGTGTTCACGCGCTACGTCGAGCTCGAAGGGCTGAAGCCGACCGCGCCGTATGACGCCTTCATCGAGGTCATCGAGCGCGACGCGAGGAACTCGCAGGCGGCCCTGCAGCTGGTGCTGGCCCAGCCGGCGATCAGCTCACAGATGGTCGACAACCTGAACGCGTCGATTCACCTGCGCGCGCTCCTCACCGACCTCTTCCTGGTCGACGAAATTTTCAAGAGCCGACGATAGCGAGTTGGTGAATTCGAGACGTGGTGATTTGGTGGACTCGTTCACCAAGTCGCCAACTCGCCAAATCGCCGATTCCCGCGATCCTGTGTGATTTCGGTAGTGTCCGGCTTTGAGCCGGACCTGCTACTCTGTGCCGATCATTCACATGCGAACATCGTGTGTCGTCGTGCTGGCTGTCTCGTGCGTCGCGGGCGTCGCGCTGGCGCAATCCGGCGCGCCGCGCAACGACCTGCCGCAGCCGTACCGTACAACCCGCGACTGGGGCCAGCTGCCGGCGGGAGTGAAATGGGCCGCCGTCACGGCGATCGAACCGGCGCCCGACGGAAGCATCTACGTCATCCACCGCTGCTTCGCCAACTCCTGCGCCGGGCGCAGCGAGGCGCCGATCCTGAAGTATGACGCCGGCGGCACGCTGCTCGCCGCCTGGGGCGCCGGGATGTTCGTGTTCCCGCACGGCGCGACGGTCGATCGCGACGGCAATCTCTGGGTGACCGATGCGCGCGGTGAGAACGGCAAAGGACACCAGGTTCTCAAGTTCGGTCCTGACGGCAAGGTGGTGATGACGCTGGGCAAGCCCGGGGTCAGCGGCGGCGGCCCCGATCTGTTCGATCAGCCCACCGACGTGGTCGTCTCCCCCGCCGGCGACATCTTCGTCACCGACAGCCACCGCAACGGGGCGAACAACCGCATCGTCCGCTTCTCGAAAGACGGCAGGTTCGTGCGCGAGTGGGGACGCAAAGGATCCGGCCGCGGCGAGTTCAGCGAGCCGCACACGATCGCGATGGATTCGCGAGGGCGGCTGTTCGTCGGCGATCGCGAGAACAACCGCATCCAGATCTTCGACCAGAACGGCACCTGGCTCGACGAGTGGCGCCAGTTCGGCCGCCCAAGCGGCATCTTCATCACGAAGGACGACACGATCTACGTCGCCGATTCCGAATCAGGCCCCGACACGGGCGCGCACGAGCTGACAGGGATCAAGAAAGGCATCCGGATCGGCAGCGCGAGGGACGGTCGCGTCACCGCGTTCATCGAGGATCAGGAGTCGACGACGCCGGATCATTCCGGCGCGGAGGGCGTCGGCGTCGATGCGCAGGGTAATGTCTACGGCGGCGTTGTCCGGCGCCAGATGCTCGAACGACACGTCAGGAAGTAGTGCAGGCCTTCAGGCCTGCCGCCTGGGCACTGTCGGACTCGAAAGCACCCGGGAACTCCTCTTATGCGAAGAGGCCGACTTGGCCGCCGGTGTGCCAGAACACCACCGTCTGGTTCTCCTTGAACTTCTGCTGCCGGATGTAACTGATCAGGCCGGCCATCGCCTTCGCGGTGTAGGTAGGGTCGAGGAAGATCGCTTCGGTCCTCGCCGTGAGCTCCATCGCCTCGCGTGACTCGTCGGTCGGCACGCCGTAGCCGTCGCCGACGAACCGATCGTCCACTTCGATCGCGGTGCCGCGCGTGAGGCCGAGCGGATCCAGATCCAGCACGTCGGCAATGCCGCTGACGATCGCCCGCACCTGCGCCTGCAGCGACGCCGCTCGATCGTCCGCGCTGACGCCGAGCACGCGCGTCGGCAGGTTGAGCAGGCGGCAGCCAGCGACCAGGCCGGCCTGCGTGCCGCCCGACGACGTCGAGTGGACAATCACGTCCGGCGCGCCGATCTGATCGACGAGCTCCGCCATCGCCAGAACGAATCCCAGCGCGCCGAGCGGTGTCGACGCGCCGATCGGAATGGTGAACGGCCGACGCCCCTCGTCGCGCAGGCGCTCCGCCAGCCGCTGCATCATCGGCGCACGATCGTCGCGAGACGGCACGTACACCACCTCGGCACCGAGCAGGCGATCGAGCAGGGCATTGCCGGTCAACCGCTCCTGCGCCTCGCCGTTCGCCACGAGCACCGCGCGCAGTCCCAGCTTGGCGGCAGCCGCAGCGGTCGCGCGGGCATGATTCGACTGGACGCCTCCGGCGGTGATCAGCGTGTCGGCGCCATCGGCCACTGCCCGCGCCGCGACGAGCGCGAGCTTGCGAACCTTGTTGCCGCCGAATCCGAACGGAATCGCATCGTCCCGCTTGATCAAGAGGCGCGGCCCGCCGCCGAGCAGCAACGACAGCGCCGGCATCGGCTCGACGAGCGTCGGCGCCGGCACGAGCGGCAGCGAGGGAAAGCGGCCAAGCAGCTCACGCAGGGCGGCTGGAGTCACGGGTTGTATAGTAAACGTCTTTCATGGATCTCCTGTCTGCCTTGAAATCGGGCGGTTCGGTACTCGCGGCGGAGCTGCGACCGCCGCGCGCCGAGCTCGCCGCCGCGGAAGGCATGGACGCGTGGATTGACACCTATCACGCGGTGCGCCGACTGACGCGTCAGGGCACGTTCGTGTTCCTCACCGACAGCGCGGTTGGCGCCGCGGAAGAAGACAATCTCCGCCACCTGGTGACCAACCTCGGCCTCGACGTCCCGCGCGATCGCATCGTCCCGTTCCTGACGACGAAGCATGCGCTCGAGTACTGCCTGTCGTATGCGGATCGCGCGCACCAGAGCGGGTTTCCAGCGCTGGTCGTACTGGGCGGCGACAAGAGCGTCGGCGCGCCGCGGTCGGTCGAGCACGCCTGGCAGTTGCGGCAGCTGATTCGCGAGCGCGATCGTGCCCTGGCGCTCGGCGGCTGGGCGAACCCGCACGCCGATGCCGATCGCCAGGTCGACTTCCTCGTCGCCGAACACGCGCATGCGGAGTTTTTCCTGACCCAAATCGTCAGTCATCACAGCGCGGAGCAGGTCGCGCGATTCGTCAGGGCGTCGGAGCGGCGCGGCCTCACGATCCCCGGATTGTTCGGTGTTTTCTATTACCGAAGCGCCAACCCGCGAACGCTCGATGCGTTGAACGGGTTCCTGCCGGTACCGGTCGAGGGCTTGACGCGCGAGTTCGGCGCCGGCGCGACGCCAGAGGACGTCTGCGCGACGACGATCCGCACCCTCCTCGACGCGGGCGCGAAGCATTTCTACATCAGCAACCTGCCGCTGTCTCGCGCGCAACAGGTCCTAAACACCATCCTCGATAAGGTCGGAGTCAAAGCATGAAGACCGCGCTTCGCGTCCTCGCCCTTTTGGCAGTCCTCGCGGCCTGCGCCACCAGCCTGGTAGCGCAACCGCCGCCGCAAACGCCGTTGCAGCGGCTCGAGGCGTCGATGCTGCGGACGACGCGCAGCGTCAACGCGACCTGGGGTATCTACGTGAAGTCGCTCGAGACCGGCGAGGAGGTCGCGATCGACGCCGATCGGCAGATGGAGACAATGAGCACCATCAAGATCCCCCTGATGGTCGAGGTGTTGGAGCAGATCAAGGCCCGCAAGTTCAAGCTGACGGACAAGTACACGTTCGTCGAGGCCGACTCGGAACCAGGCACCGGCACGATCCAGCGGCTCGACTACGGCGCGGTGATGACGGTCAAGGATCTGATCACGATGATGATCATCGTGTCGGACAACACCGCAACCGAGGTGCTGTACCGGATGGTCGGCGGACCCGAGGCCGTCAACGCGCGCATGCAGTCGCTGGGCCTCAAGACGACCCGGGCGATGAACGTGCCGTCGAAATGGTTTCCGGCGCTCCGGTCGGCACCGACCACCGAGCAGTTCTACCGCGACGGCAAGTCGCCGTTCGGCTTCTCGACGCCGCGCGAGATGGGACGGCTGCTGGAGATGATGGAGCGCGGCACGCTGGTCGACAAGCCCTCGTCGGATCTCATGCTGCGGATCATGCGCGGCCAGCTGTATCGGACACGAATTCCCCGCTACGTCACCGGCTACACGATCCCGCACAAGACCGGAGACTTCCTGCCGTACGTAGGCGACGACGTCGGCGTCCTCGAAGCGCAGGGCAAGACGATTATCCTGACCGTCTTCACCGGCAACCATTTCGGCTCGGGCGAGGTGCTCGAAAACGCGATCGGCCTCGTGGCCAAGGACGTCGCGGACTATTTCACGTACAGACCGTAACCACGAAAGACACGAAGGGATTCAGTTTCGTGCGTTTCGTGGCGACCTCTGGTGATCTGCTACGCTGAAACCGTATGGCGTCTTACCTCGACAACGTCCCTTTCTCCGGCATCATCCGCATCCGCGACATGATGTACACCGTCGCGAATCCGTATCGCCTCGATCAGGGTGACGTCAGCTTCGACGCGCCGGACAGCCTGAAGACGGCGATGACGCGCGCGATCGCCGACAACCACACCCACTACGTGCAGACCACCGGCATCCCGCGCCTGCGCGAGCTGGTCGCCGCCAAGCTGCGCGACGTCAACGGCATCCCGATCGACGACGTCGAAGACGTGCTGATCACCAATGGCGGGATCCATGGGCTGTACATCCTCTGCCTGTCGCTGCTGGATCCCGGCGATGAGATGCTGGTTCCGGATCCGGCGTGGCCGCCGGCGGCGGGCAATATCCTCGCGGCCCGCGGCGTCCCGGTCGGCTACCGGCTGTACGAGTCGAAGGGATGGCAGCCGGACCTCGATGAGGTCGAGGCGGCAATCACGCCGAAGACGCGCGTGCTCTACATCAACTCGCCGAGCAACCCGACCGGCGGCGTGCTGACCCTGGCTTACCTCGAGCGGCTCGCGACGATCGCGCACCAGCACGACCTGTGGGTGATCTCGGACGAGGCCTACGAAGACGTCGTCTTCGAGGGCGAGCACATCAGCATCGCGTCGCTGCCGGGCATGTACAAGCGCACGATTCCGCTCTATACGTTCAGCAAAAGCTACGCGGTGACTGGCCTGCGGCTCGGCTACATTGCGATCCGCGACGCGAACATCCGCGACCGCGCCAAGAAGATCCTGTTCTATACCGCGAGCAACGTCTCGTCGGTCGTGCAGTACGGGGGCATCGGCGCGCTCGAAGGACCGCAGGACTGCATCGAGACCTTCCGTACCGAGCTGCGCGAGCGGCGGGATCTGTTCTACCTCGGCATCAAGAGCGTGGCGGACGGGGTCCTCTCGGGCCAGCCGCCGGCCGGCGCCTTCTACGCATTCCTGCGGATCGATCCGTCGTGGCCGGACGGCGCGCCGTCGACAGGCTCCGGGCAGGCCACGTCGCAGTCGCTGTCGTGGCGGATGGTGGAATACCTGATCAAGAACGGCAGGATAGGCTGCGTGCCCGGCGTCGACTTCGGCCCGAACGGCGAAGGGTACGTGCGGTTCTGCTTCGCGCGCGATAGAGCGGAACTGACTGGTGCGCTCGAATCGATGAAACAGCTGTTCGGCGTGCGCGTCTAACGACGACCGGCGACCCACGAGCGACGAACGTTACTTTACGTGCCTGCCGCCATCGATGCGGATCGTCTCGCCGGTGATGAAGTCGCTGTCGAGCAGGGCGAGCACGCCTTTCGCGATCTCCATCTCCCCGCCCCAGCGCCCCAGTGGCGTCGCCTCTTCGATCTTGCGTGATTCCTCCGCGGTGGTCCCGGGCGGGGCGACGATCGGCCCCGGCGCGATGGCGTTGACGAGGATGTTGTCGGCAGCGAGCTCGAGCGCCAGCGCCTCGGTCAGCGCGATGATGCCGCTCTTGGCCACGTAGTACGGCACGTAGCCGGCGTAGCGCGGACGCCCGCTCTTAGCAACCCAGTCGCTGAAGTTGACGATCCGCCCGCCGCCTGCCGCCTTCATGTGGGGTGCAGCGGCGTGCGCGCACAGAAACGCGGCGCGCAGGTCGACGTTGATGTTGGCGTCCCAGTCTGCGGCGGTCAGGTCGGCGAACGACTTCCTGACGTAGACCGACGCCATGTTGATGAGGATGTCGAGCCGGCCGAAGGTGCCGACCACCGACTGCACCAGCGCCGCGGCGGCCGCGGGCTGCGACAAGTCGGCGGCAAAGGTGCCGGCGCGGCGCTTTGCCGCCCGCACGATCGCCGCTCCCTCCTCGGCCTCGGCCTTCGATCGCGCGTAGCTGAGCGCGACGTCGACGCCACGCGCCGCCAGCTCGCGCGCGACGACCTGGCCGATGCGCTTGCCCCCAGTAATCAGAGCGGTTTTGTTCGTGAGGTCCACAAGGGGATGCTACCCGAACCACGAAGGCACGAAGCGCACGAAGAAACACACGAAGAAGAAATTTTCTCTTCTTCGTGTTGTCTTCGTGGGCTTCGTGTCTTCGTGGTTCGGGCTAGTAGCTGAACGTGCCGAAGAACGAGGAGCGCTTGTTCGGGTCGCTCCACTTCGTGCCGAGCGCGGAGCCGGTGAACAGATGCTGGCTGGTCACGCCCATCGCGGAATCGTCCATCGACGCGAACGGGTGGAACCACTGCATCGCCCCGCAGGTCGGCTCGTGGGTCAGGTGCTTGCTCACCGCCAGAGAGACCTGCGCCGCGGAGACGTTGATCTCGCCGCCGCGATCGCTGAATTGAATCGCGGTGGGCGTGACCTGAACGATGGTGCCGACCAGGCCCTTCGACAGCTCGTTGGCCATCGCCACGAGCGCGATCTGCTGCGCCGGGTTGGCGCGCTGATCGACGAACATCGCGCTGCGGACGGCCGGCTTCTCGCCGCCCATTTCCGTCATGCCCAGATTGCGGTCGCCCGACAGCGCCGCCACCACGGCAAGGCCGTCGATGACGATGCCGTTGAAGCTGCCGCGATCGACCTTCCACGCGAGGACCGCCTGCTTGCCCATGGTCTCCGCTTCGCTGTTCATGATGCAGCCGCCGGTGAAGACTTCGGCCGTGCGCGCCTCGACGTACTCGCCGGTCACGGTATTCTTGCCGCCCGCCAGGAGCGGAGACGCTGCCACGCCGATGAGTGCCGCCGCGATGATGACTCGTTTCATGTGCAACCTCGCATTAGGATTATAGCTCCGCAACGTCGGTAGTGTCCGGCTTTAGCCGGACCGCGAAAGGACGCGCATCGTGCCCGAAAACATCGGATTCATAGGCCTCGGCGTCATGGGCAAGCCCATGGCTGGACATCTGATCAAGGCGGGACACCGCCTCACCGTTCACAACCGCAGCCGCGGCGCCGTGGACGAGCTCGTCGCGGCCGGGGCCGCCGCGGCGGCGACGCCGGCTGAGGTCGCGCGCGCCTCGACCGTCGTGATCACGATGCTGCCCGATACGCCCGACGTCGAGCGAGTGCTGACGGCGCCGGACGGTATCCTCTCGGCGCTCCAGCCAGGCGCCATCGTCATCGACATGAGCAGCATTTCTCCGGTGGCGACGGAGAAGCTGGCGTCGCTGGTCGCGGCAAAAGGCGGGTCGATGATCGACGCGCCGGTGAGCGGCGGCGAGATCGGCGCGATCAACGCGCAGCTGTCGATCATGTGCGGCGGCGACGAAGCGGCGTTCAACCGCGTGAAGCCGATCCTCGCGGCGATGGGCAACCCGGAAAAGATCGTGTACATCGGGCGATCGGGCGCCGGGCAGATCTGCAAGGTCTGCAACCAGATCGCGATTGGCGGCGCGCTCGCCGGCGTCAGCGAGGCGTTCGCGCTTGCGAAGAAGGCCGGCGTCGACGCCGCGCGCGTGCGCCAGGCGCTGCTCGGCGGCTTCGCGGCGAGCCGCGTGCTCGAGGTCCACGGCGAGCGGATGCTGATCGACAACTACAAGCCGGGATTCCGCGCGCGGCTGTATCAGAAGGACATGCGGCTGGCGAACGAAGCGGCCGCGGCCAACGGCGTCGCGATGCCGGCCAACGCGGTCGTGGCACAGTTGCTGAACGCGCTGATCGCGTCAGGGGGCGGCGACCTCGACTACGCGGCGCTGGGGACGGTGCTCGTCAAGATGGCGAGTGGCTGAAACGTTTTCACGCCGGCTGCTCGGCGAGCACCACCGACGTCTCCACCTGGCGATCGGGGATGTTCCAGTACTTCTTCAGCAGCCGGTTCTTCTCCTCCGCTTCGACGACGTGGAACCCGTGCTTCTCGTAGAAGGCGATCGCCCACGACGCCGCGGCCCACGTACCGATCAGCACGGGCCGTGAGGTGATCGCCCTCAGGTGCGACAGCAGCTTCCCGCCGATCCCCTGGTTCCGGCTGGCGGTGCGCACATACGCGTGGCGAATCAGCGTGACGTCCTGAACGTCCTGCAGGCCCATCACGCCGGCGAGGGCGCCCTCCTGCTCGAGACCCCAGAACGCGATGCCGTCGGCGATTTCGTGCCGCAGCTTGTCGCGCGACATGTACGGTTCGGTCCAGCGATCGGCGGGGATGACGCCCTTGTAGGCCTGCGCGCCGTCGTTGATGATCGTGTAGATCGCCTCGAAGTCGCGCTCGTCGCAGCGGCGCAGCATACGCTCGGCTAAAGCCTTCGCGCGACCACTAGTGTTTGCAGCAGTCGCGCTCGCCGGCGCAGCAGTCGGGGCGCACCG
Organism: uncultured Acidobacteriota bacterium; assembly: GCA_963794705.1. Lineage (GTDB taxonomy): Bacteria > Acidobacteriota > Vicinamibacteria > Vicinamibacterales > CAVVIG01 > CAVQFC01. Next base: position 527,489 of record CAWCFI010000010.1, on the reverse strand, counting down.
GGGCGCCGTCGGGACCGAAACCACGCTGCGTCTCGGCGCACCAGTACGCGGTCGAGTCGTAGCGATCGTAGAACGTGAACTCGTCGGGATCGGGCCCCGACGTCACGAACATCCCCTTGTGGCGGATGTTCAGGCAGTGCACGCCGTGGGTCAGCTTGGGCGATGTTAGGTGATCCATAGGTCTGCTACCTGCATTGGGTAATTCACGCCGTCTTGATCCCAGCGGCCCGCATGATGGCTCGCTTGACCGCCGTCTTCGCGATCTGCACCTTGTAGGCGTTGCCGCTCATCGGCTTTGCCTCGGCGACCGCCGCTTCCCCCGCCGCCGCCGCGGTCTGTTCGTTCAGTGGCTTGCCGGCGAGGGCGGCTTCCGCCGCCTTCGATCGCCAGGGAATCGGCGCCACCGCGCCCAGCACCACCCGCGCCGACACGATCGTGTTCCCGTTCATCGTCAGGACCACGGTGGTGAACGCGAGCGGCCAGTCGTGCGACTGCTTGTAGCGCACCTCGTAGTGCCCGTGCTTCACGTTGCCGGGCGCCGGCAGGATCACGTGCGTCAGGATGTCCTCATCGTCGAGCACGTTCTCCTTGAGCACGTTCTGCATGGTCGGCAGCGTGAAGTAGTCGGCGGCGGCGATCTCGCGCTCGCCGTTCGGACCGAGCACGCGGAACCGCGCGCCGTAGGCGACGAACGGCACCGCCAGGCTCGACGGGTGAACGATGTGGCTCGGGCCTTCGTTGCCGAAGATGGCGTGATACTGATTCTCGCCGTTGACGGCGAAGCAGCGCGAGCCGCCCTTCTTGAAGCAGACGAACTCCTCGTTGCGGTAGTACCAGCAGCGCGGCCGCTGGTTGACGTTGCCGCCGACCGTTCCCTGATTCCGGATCTGCGGCGTGCCGATCTCGATCGCGGCGGCGTTGACGGCGGGATAGAGCTTCGCGACCTGGGCGTGCTCGAACAGATCGATGATCTTCACCGCGGAGCCGATCTTCATCCCGCCATCAGGCGTCGCGGTAATCGAGGCGTCGAGCCCTTTGACGTTGACCAGGCGATCCGGCGAGTCGATGTAGTCCTTCATCCGCGCGAGCAGATCCTGGCCGCCGCCGATCGGCGCGGCGATGCCGTCGACTTTCAGCGCGGCGACCGCTTCTTTTTCGTTGGCGGGATTGACGTAGGCAAAGGCCTTCAATTCGTGCCTCCAGCTCTTTCCTGCTCGATGGCCGCGAGCACCTTGTGCGGGTGCAGCGGCAGGCTCCGAATCGTCGCGCCGGTGGCGTTGCGCACCGCGTTGGCGATTGCCGACGCGGTGGAGACCGTCGGCGGCTCGCCGATGCCGATGACGCCGCGCTCCGGCATGTTGTTCAGCATGATGTCGATCTTCGGGACGTCGGACATCCCGGCCAGCAGGTACATCTCCATGTTCGGATTCACCATCTGACCGGTGACGCGGTCGAGGATGCGATCCTCGAACAGCGCGAAGTTGATCGCCGCGATGACCCCGCCGTAGGCCTGACTCTCGGCCGTCAGCTTGTCGACAATCAGGCCGCAATCCTGGATCGCCAGGATGCGCGTGACCCGGACGATGCCGGTCTCGACGTCGACGCTGGCTTCGGCGAACTGCACGCCGCTGGTGCCCGATCCGGAGAGGCCGTCTTCCCACTGCCCGTCGACCGAGATCGGCTCGGTCCCGATCAGCTTGCAGGCGTCTTTCCACGCCAGCCCTTTCGACGGCGTGCCTTTGACGAAGATGCGGCCGCCCTCCGCGACCAGATTCTCCGCGGTGGCGCCCAGCGTCGGTGCAACCTTGGCGAACAGCGCGTCTCGCGCCATCACCGAGGTGACCCGAATCGCAGGCATCGCGGACGCAGCAGTGGTGCTGCCGCCCGAGCCGCCGCTGAACGGCAGCGTCGAGTCGCCGATCTCCGGTTTCACGGCGCTGACCGGCAGGCCGAGTGTCTCAGCCGCGACGATCGCGACGATCGTGCGCGTGCCGGTGCCGATGTCCTGCGTGCCGCACTTGATCACCACGCCGCCGTCGGAGGTGATGTCCATGTGCGCCTTCGAACCGCGGCCCGCGCCTCCCCAGCGGTGCGCCGACACGCCCATGCCGGTCTTGATCGGCCCGGGCGTGGGATCGCCCGTCGCATGGCGCTTGTCCCAGCCGAATGCTTTGGCACCGCGCGCGAAGTACTCGGCCCACATCGCGTTGGGCGCGGCCGGCGGCAGGTTCTTTACGCGGAACGCGACCGGATCCATCTTCACGCGATCGGCGAGCTCGTCCATCAGGATCTCCGTCAGGAAGCAGCCCTGCGGATGTCCCGGCGCGCGCATCGCGCGCTGCTGGCCGGCGTTGATGAAGACGTCCTTGTGCGTGCGCTTGCGGTTCGGAAAGTTGTAGATGTACGGCAGCGGGAAGCCGCTCGGCGCGCCGGCGCCGCCGGTGCCCCAGCTCTGGCCGTCGAACGCGGTCAGCGTGCCGTCGGCGGTGACGCCCGCTCGGATGTGCGCGGTCGCCGACGGCCGGTTGCCGGTGTCGAGATGCTCTTCCTTGCGATCGAGCATCAACTTGACCGGGAGCTTCGCGATCCTGGCCAGCTTGGCGCAGATGATGCCCTGCGCGTCGGGCGCGAACTTGCTGCCGAAGCCGCCGCCCATGTACTGGGTGATGGTGTGGACGTTGGCCTGCGGGATGCCGAGGCCCTGCGCGAATCCCTGCGCGCTCTGGATGACCGCCTGGGTCGAGATCCACGCGGTCAGCTTGTCGCCGTCCCACTCGCAGACGGTGCCGTGGGTCTCGAGGCAGACGTGGCCAATCACGTGCGTCGAGTAGGTGGCCTCCACGATGTGCGCGGCCTTGTCGAAGCCGGCGGCGATGTCGCCGGTCTCCTCGGTGCCGCCCTGCTTGGTGTTGCCGCCGGGAAACACCAGCGGCGCGTCCGCCGCCATCGCCTGCTCGACGTTCGCGAAGTGCGGCAGCACGTCGTAGCGGACGCGGATCAGCCGCGCCGCGTCGAGCGCGCGTTCCTCGGTGTCGGCCGCGACGGCAGCGACCGGATCGCCCTGATACATCACCTGCGCGCCGGTCTGCGCGTAGGCCAGCACCGCCTTGACGCCGGGCGCCTTTTCCGCGGCGGACAGATCGATCGACGCGACCCGCGCGTGCGCGTACGGCGAGCGCACCATCTTGCCGTAGATCATGCCGGGGCGGTTGATGTCGTAGGTGTAGCGGGCGCGGCCGCTGACCTTGTCGGGACCGTCGAGCCGCTTGATCGACGTGCCGATCAGCACCGGCTTCTCGGGCCACGAATACTTGTTAGCCACGCGCCACCCCCATCCCTTTCGCCTTCAGCGCGGCTTCCATGATCCGGACGAAGGTGCCGCAGCGGCAGATGTTGCCGTCGAGGCCCTTGCTGATCTGCTCGCGGGTCGCGTTGGGGTACTTCTCCAGCACGGCGACGGTGGCGACGACGAAGCCCGGGGTGCAGAAGCCGCACATCAGGCCGTCGGTATCGCAGAACGCCTGCTGGACCGGGTGCAGCGTGCCGTTCGCCGCGGCGAGGCCGTCGACGGTCCGAATCTGCTTGCCCTGCACCTCGATCGCCAGCGTCGAGCACGCGTAGACGGTGCGGCCGTCGACGATCATCGTGCAGGCGCCGCAGGTGCCGCGGTCGCAGACGCGCTTGTTGCCGGTGAGGTCCGCGCGATTGCGGATCGCGTCGAGCAGCGTCACGCGCGGCTCGATCTTCAGCTCGATCCGTTTGCCGTTGACCATCAAGGTCACCGGCATTTCTCCGGGGCCGGCCACGCGCGGCCCGGTTTGCGCCTCGGCGACGGTCGCGGTCGTCACGGCGGTCGCGAGACTGGTCACGCCGGCGCTCTTCAAGAAATCCCTGCGGCTGACTGTCATGAGGTGAATAATACCGGGGCTGGGAGCTGGGAGCTAGGGCCTTGGAAGGGCTCAGGGCTCGGGTTGAGAGCGACAAGCCGGAAGCTGTGGAGGCTGTTATGAACGCTCGACGCGACTTTTTGCGACAGGTTCTGCCGGTGGGCGCACTGGGCGCCGTGGCGTTGAACACCGACTGGCTCGAGCGCATCGTCTCGGCCGGCGCCGCGGTCGCCGATCGCAGCGCCGCCGAGGTGGCGGCCGACGAGGGCTACTGGCGCGACATCCAGCAGGCATTCACCCTCGACCGCACCATCATCAACCTGAATAACGGCTACACCTGCCCCAGCCCGCGCGTCGTGCACGAGGCGCTGAAGCGGTATCTCGACTCGTCGAACCAGGCGCCGATCCACTTCATGTGGAACACGCTCGAGCCCAACGTCGAGCAGGTGCGGCGCAAGCTCGCGGTCGAGGTCGGATGCGACATGGAGGAGCTGGCCATCACGCGCAATGCCAGCGAGGGCCTGCAGATCGTGCAGCTCGGGATCGACCTGCAGCCGGGCGATCACGTCGTGACCACGAACCAGGACTACGGGCGCATGCTGGACACCTGGGATCAGCGGGTGCGGCGCGACAAGATCGCCGTGACCAAGATCGCGTTCCCGGTGCCGACCACCAACATTTCGGATCTGACCGATCGCATCACGCGCGCGATCACACCGAAGACCAAGATCATCCACATCTGCCACATCACCAACCTGACCGGGCAGCTGTTCCCGGTACGCGAGATCGCCCGGATGGCGCGAGCGCGCGGGATCCAGACGATCGTCGACGGCGCGCACGCCTTCGCGCACTTCCCGTTCAAAGTGCCCGACCTCGAATGCGATTACTACGGCTGCTCGCTGCACAAGTGGATGCTGGCGCCGGTCGGCACCGGCTTCCTCTACGTCCGGCGCGAGAACATCGCCAAGGTGTGGCCACTGACGCCGGCCGCGGCGAGCAAGGCGGACAACATCCGCAAGTTCGAGGAGATCGGCACGCATCCGGCGGCCAACCACAACGCCATCGCCGAGGCGCTCGCCTTCCACCAGGCGATCGGCACGGAGCGCAAGGCGGCGCGGCTGCGCTACCTGAACGATCGCTGGGCCAACAAGGTCGACAAGCTGCCGGGCGTGAAAATCCTCAACAGCCGCGAGCCCAACCAGGCCTGGGGATTGTTCAACGTGAGCCTCGAGCGCGTCGAGTCGCCCAAGGCCTACGAGTTCCTGTGGTCGAAGTACCGCATCATCACCGCGGCGATCAAGCGCGACGACTACCAGGGCCTGCGCGTCACGCCGAACGTCTACACCACGCTCGAGGAAGTGGACACGTTCGCGATGGCGATTGGGGATCTGCTCAAGAACGGCACGCCGTCGACCGCCGCGTGATCGAGGTAGTGCAGGCCTTCAGGCCTGCCGAACGGCGGACCTGAAGGTCCGCACTACATCTGATTACCGACTGATCGCGTCGGCCGACACCCCGACGCGGTAGACGCTGATCTCGGCGTGCTTGTCCTCGCGCTGCCAGGGGTGGCGCGAGACCAGCTTCACGTCCGGCCGCCGATCCAGCTCCGCGATCAGCTCGTCATAGCGCGCGCCGTACAGCCACTCGCCGTGAATGACCAGGTAGCGCACGCCGTGCGACCTGATCACGTTCATCGACGTCTCGTCAGGAAAGCCGCGAACCGCGTTGACGATCTTCTGATACGACGGCGGAAAGAACCCGCTGTAGCCGTTCACCAGGTACTGCCAGTGGAACGTCGAGTAGTAGAGGTACTCGGGATCCTCCATGTTGCCGGTCGGAAACTCGAAGATCACCGATGTTGGACCTTCGCCGATGTCGCGCACCAGATCGGCGTAGGCCTGCGGCGGCTGGCGCGGCGCCGCCCACAGCTCGAGCGGGTGTGAGGCGTACTCGGCGAGCATGAGCAGGCCGATCAGCGTCAGCACCGCCCGGCGGGCGGTCGCCGATTGCAGGCGGTTCGCGATCCGGGTGGCGCCGTAGCCAGCCAGCACCGCCAGCGAAAAGCCGACCATCAGCCCCATCCGGGCCGGGATGCGGAGCGCCTTGAACGGGAGGAAGTAGTCGTAGAGGCTGCGGTAGATCACGCCGTTGAAGCCGAGCGACACGTCGAAGGCGAGCAGCAGCCCCAGCGCGTACGCGAGCGGGACGGCGCGCTGGTGCTCCGGGTGCCGAGGGCGTCCTGGGTGCTCGAGGCGCTTCCGCTTTCGTGGAAGGACGCCGACGATCGCCAGCGCGACCGCCACGAATCCCGGAAACAGCCGGCGCTCGGGATCCATGAAGCGCGCGAACACTTTGCCGTAGAGCGCGTTGACCTCCGGCGGCGCCAGGTAGTTCCGCCAGGTCGCGCTATTGGCGGCGACCTCGCCCTGGCCGCGCTCGCCGACGACTTTGCGCGCCGCAAGATACGCCCGCCCCACCGGCACCATCGTGACCGTCACGATCGCCGCGGCCACCGCCAGCGCCGTCAAACGCTCCTTCGGCAGCGCGCCGCTGGCAATCAGCAGCGTGCCGCAGACGACCGCCATGTAGGGGATGAGAAAGATGCCGTAGTACATGCACGACAGCATCTGGCAGGCGGTACAGACGCCGAGCAGCACGCCGTCGCGCAGCCTCCCGGTGTCGAGCAGGCGATGGAACGCCCACAGCGCCAGCGGGATGAACTGCGTCTGCTGCAGCTGCAGGTGCGCGTAGTGATCGATGCGGTACGGCGGAAACGCGAAGACGATGCCGGCCAGAATGGCGGCGCCGGAGTGGCCGGTCAGCCGGCGCACCAGCAGCGCAACCCCCACCCCGGAGAGTGCGAAACCCGAAAGGAACACCAGGTTGTAGATCAGAATCGGTCCGACACCGAGCCATTGCAGCGGCGCGGCGAGCAGACCCGGCACCAGCAGCGTCTCGGAATACGCGAGCGTGTTGCGCTCCGGGTAGAAGATGTTGGCGTCGAAGATGTGCGCGGGCGCGTTCGGCAGCTGATGCGCGACCCAGGCCAGCACCCAGGTCACCATCAGGGGATCGGCGGGATCGTGCACCCCGTCGGACATGCGCAGGACCTGCGGGTAGGTCATCACCGCGGTGAGCGCCACGAACAACGCCAGCGTCAGCGCGAGAAACGCGCCGGTGCTCCCTTCGACCCGGCGCGGCTCGTCTGCCTCGCTCGGGGCAGCCAGGAGCGGCGTCACCGCTCGGCCTGAAGAATCTCGAGCAGTTCCCCGAGCGCGGCGAGCTCCAGCTGCGCGGCGTGGATGATCGCGCGCCGCTCCTGCAGCGTCGGCTGCGACCAGTCCTCGTCGTCGAGCCGCACCCGGCCGGCGGCGTCCACGTCGATCACCACCGCATCCATCGTCTCGACGTAGAGCTTCATCACACGCCCGTCGCCGCCGCGGCGCGCTGCGCGTCGTCGACGCCAATCACGATCGTGGCGGTGGCGCTGCCCTCAGGGCCGCCGCCGTACGCGTATTCCACGTTGATCGCCGCGTCGCCGAGCAGAGCCAGCGCCGGCCCGAGGGCGCCGGGTGCATTGGGAACCGCGGTGACGATCACGTTGCGCTCCGCCACCTGGTGATGATGGTCGCGCAGGACCGCGGCGGCGTGCACGTGGTTGTCGACGACCAGGCGCAGCTGACCTCCGGTGTCGAGCGCCATCGCCTGAACGTTGACCCGCTCGTCGGACAACAGACGGCAGACGCCCGCGAGCGCGCCCGGGCTGTTGGCCAGACGCAGCGAGAGTTCAATTCTGATCATGCGGGGATGATTACATAGTCAAGGACACAGAGGAAACCAGCGGCACAAAGCCCAGCACGCGCCCTTTGTGACCGTTGTCGACCTCTGTGTCCTTGATGGCGAGCGGCGAGAGGAAAATCCCGGGAGCCCGGCGCCCGCGGCTTGACAGCCACGAACGCCGCGCCCCCGGGTCGCGGGGCAGAGCTAGGCGAGCACCTTGATCACGACGCGGCGGTTCTGGGCGCGGCCCGCCTTCGTCTTGTTCGGCGCCACCGGCTTGTCCTTGCCGTAGCTGATGACGTTCATCTTGTGCAGCGGGATCTGGTACTGCTCGTAGAGATAGCGCTTCACGGCGTCGGCGCGAGCCAGGCCGATCTTCTCGTTGGTGGCCTTGTCGCCGACGTTATCGGTGTGGCCTTCGATCTCGAGATAGATGTTCTTCGGGTCCTGCTTCATCTGCGCCACCATCTCGTCGATCTTCGCTTTCGCCTCATCCGGCAGCGTTGTCTTGCCGAACTTGAAGTTGCCCTGGTCTTCGCTCAGGACCACTTCGTAGACGAGGCGCTTGTTGGACTTGTCGATCGCGTCGAACTTGCCGTTGGCGTCGGCGCTGGCCGCGTTGGCCGCCGAGTGCGCCGCCGCCGCGGCGTCGTTGGCCGCCTGCGCCGACTGCGCGGCTGCCTGGGCCTTGGTGTCGACCTCGCTGATGCGGCCTTCGTTCTTGCGGGTCCGCTCCTGGGTCTCCTCGATGGCGCGACCCTGTGAATCCACCTTCTGATTCACTTCGCCGACGCTGGTGCGGACGTACTTCTTGGTGGCGCAGGCGGCCGACCCGCCAACTGCCATCACTACGATCGGAAGAGCCACGAAAAATTTCCGGAACATATGAGCCTCCTAATGCGCCGTCGGGCGTGATTGCCCCGCGATATATCCACTCCGGGCCCGAACGATCAGGTCCTTGTTGCGCGCGCGGACCACGAGCGGATGCCAGCCCGGCTTGCCGCTCGATTCGAATGCGATGACGTACTGATGCCGCAGCTCGTCGATGATCTGCCGCGCCGCGATGCTGCGCTGTCCCGGCGTGCTTGCGACGAACACGTGACCGCCGGTCCAGGTGGCGAGGTCGGCGAGCGGACCGGCGAACGCGATGCTCTCGACCGAATGTGTCGACGACTCCGCCGACGGGTTGTCGATGGACGGGACGATGCCGAAGATGTAGACCGGCACGTCGATGGCGCTGGCAATCGCCGAGACGTCCTCCGGCTTCAGGTGGCTGGCGTTGTCCGCGCCATCGGTCATCACCACGACCGCGCGCCGGCGCCCTTCACGCTCGCCGACGCGCCGCGCCGTCAGCGCGATGGCGTCGTGCAGCGACGTCGCGCCGAACGGCACCAGGCTGCTGAGTGCCTCAGGCAACACCCGCAAACCGACGGTGAAGGGCGAGCGCTCGTCCAGATGCGTGTCGAAGGTATAGACCGCCGATTCGTCGCGCGAAGCGTCCAGCCAGCTCAGGACGTGAGTGGCCGCTTCGCGCGCATTCGGCATGTGGCCTTCCATGCTGCCGCTGACATCGAACAGGATCGCGACGCTGATTCCCGCGATGTCGGGCTGCAGATCGGCAATCGGACGCGTCTGTCCGCCGTCGACCACTTCGAAGTCGCGCGCGGTCAAGTCCCGGACGAAGCGGCCCTTGCCGTCACGTACGACGGCGGCGATACGGACCATGTCGATGCTGGCCTTGAACGAAGCGACCGGGGGAACCTGGACCTGTCCCTTGACGCCGTCCGCGCTCAGGAAAAGGGTTAGAAGTGCCCCGCCAATGATGAGCTTGCCCCGCGTCATCGACGGTCCTTAGTGCTAGAGGCTTGCCATCTTGTGAAGATCTTTGTTTTCATCGCTTTACCTCTGTTACGGCCAGCAGGATGTGAAGTTAATGACCATCTAATCGAGTAATAATTACCCTGATAGGTCATCAACTACATGGGCCATTCATCGCCGAGGGTCATCGGAGTTGTCGGCCTCGGCTGCCGCCGGCAATACTGTGCACCCCAGCTGCGGGCATCTCCTGACCCGGACGAGTCCGAGTAAGATCGCGCGGTGACGACCGCGAAAGCTCAAGCGCCCATCGCGACGGCCGCCCGCGTCCACCGCTTCACCTACGCCATCCGCAACATCGTCGCGGAAGCCCAGAAGGTCGAGGCCACAGGCACACGCGTCCGCTACCTCAACATCGGCGATCCAATCGCGTTCGGCTTCAAGACGCCCCCGCACCTCATCGCCGCGGTCGAGCGCGCCATGCGCGACGGCCACAATAACTACGGGCCGTCGGCCGGCATCGCGCCGGCGCGCGACGCCGTCGCCGCCGAGTACACGCGCAACGGGTTTCCGATCGCCGCCGACCGCGTGTTCATCACCGCGGGCACCTCGGAGGGGATCGAGCTGACGCTCGGAGCCGTGATCGACGCCGGCGGCGAAGTCCTGGTCCCGATGCCGACGTACCCGCTCTATACCGCGGTCCTCGCCAAGCTCGACGCCAGGGCGAAGTACTACCGGCTCGACGCGGCGCAGGGCTGGATGCCGGATCTCGAGCACCTGGAGAGCCTGGTGACGCCGGCGACGCGCGCGATTGTGATCATCGATCCCAACAACCCGACCGGCGCGGTCTACCCCACGGCGATCCGCCGTCAGTTGCTTGACTTCGCCGATCGGCACGGGCTGCTGATTCTCGCCGACGAGGTGTACGGCGATCTCGGCTTCGACGGCCCGGTCGATCCGTACGGCAAGCTCGATCCCGACGCGCCGATCATCTCGTTCTCCTCGCTGTCGAAGGCGTATCTCGCGCCCGGCTGGCGCACCGGCTGGATGGCGTGCGGCCGCTCGCCGCGGCTCGACGATGTGGTCGCGGCGGTGAAGAAGCTGGCGGACGGCCGGCTGTGCAGCACGGTGCCGATGCAATATGCGATCGCCGGCGCTCTGACCGGGGACCGCTCGCATCAGCCGGAGTTCCGCAAGGAGCTGAAAGCGCGCGCCGACCTCACCGTGGCGCGGCTCCGCGCCATGCCGGGCGTCACCTGCGTGGCGCCGACGGCGGCGTTCTACGCGATGCCGAAGATCGCGCTGCCGCCGGGAAAGACCGACGAGGACTACGTCAAGGCGCTGCTGCACGCGACCGGCGTGCTGTGCGTGTACGGATCCGGGTTCGGGCTGCCCGCCGAAGACGGATTCCTGCGGATCGTGTTCCTGGCGCCGCTCGACGAGCTCACGGAAATCTACGATCTGATGGCCGGCTTCACGTCACAGTACCTGGCCTGACCTGCTGAGATGGCAGTTCCGGACTGCAGATTGCAGATTCGATTGACGATGAATCCGCCATCTGTGACCGCTGAATCCGCAGTCTGAAATCTGCCGTCTGAAATCTCATGATCTCTGACCGCGAGTTCACCCGCCGGATGCTTCAGACCGTCGGCACGGTCACGGGTGTCGCGATCCTGGCGGCGCTGTTCTGGGCCGCGCGCGAGGCACTGATGCTCGTCTACATCAGTGCGCTCATCGCGATGGGGCTGTCGCCGCTCGTCAAGCTCATCGAACGGCCGACGCGCCAGGGCACCCAGCGCCGGGTGCCGCGCTGGCTCGCGATCCTGTCGATCTATGCGGTGATCGTCGCAGCCGTCGTATTCCTCGGCCTGCTGGTGATTCCGCCGCTGGTGTCGCAGGGCGCCTCGCTGTGGGGCCAGCTGCCGGCGGAGTTCAACCGGCTGCAGACATTCCTGGTCAGCCACAAGCTGATGGTGCACCAGGTGACGCTCGAGGAGGCGGTGCAGAGCGCGCCGAGCGGCACCGGCGGCAACGCCGTCGGCACGGTGCTGGTGGCGATCTCCAGCCTGATCGGCGGCATCTTCGGGCTGATTACCGTCCTGATCCTGACGTTCTACCTGTTGCTCGAGGCGGGCTCGATGTTCGAGTACCTGGTGCGCTTCGTGCCGCACAGCCGCCGCGGCGACGTCGCGACCGCGGCGCGCCAGGGCGTCGCCAAGGTGAGCGCCTGGCTGCGCGCGCAATTCATTCTCGCGGGCGTGATGGGCACCTTCGCCGCGATCGGCCTGGGGCTGATGGGCGTGCCCTACTTCTACGTGATCGCGCTCATCGCGGCGGTCGGCGAGACGATTCCGATCGTGGGCCCGGTGATCGGCGGCATCACGGCCGTGGCGGTCGCGATCACGGTGTCGCCCAAGCTGGCGGTGATGGTCGGGGCCTATTTCCTGGTCCTGCACCAGCTCGAGGCGAACGTGCTGGTCCCGAAGATCATGGAGCGCAGCGTCGGCGTCAGCCCGGTGGCGGTGATGGTCGCGCTGCTGGTCGGCGGCTCGCTGATGGGGCTGTTCGGCGCGATCCTGGCGATTCCGACCGCGGCGCTGCTGTCGGTCCTCATCGAGGAAATCGCCGCCGATCGCGAGTCGCGCATTCAGCGCGTCAAATAGCGATCGAACCAGGCGACCAGCCGTTCCTCGATGTCGCGCTGGTGCTCGGGCTTCGCGATCGCGTGCCCTTCCTCAGGATAGATGACCAGCTCGGTCGGGACGTTGAGCGCCTTCAGCGCGTGCCAGAACTCATAGCCCTGCGGCGTCGGCACTTCGGAATCCCGGTCGCCGTGCAGCACCAGCGTCGGCGTCTTTACCTTCTTGATGTAGGTGATCGGCGACGAACGCGAATAGGCCTCGGGCTTGTCGTACACCGACGCGCCGAAGAACGGCAGCATCCAGGTGTCGATCTTGTTCTGGCCGTAGTAGCTCTGCCAGTTCGCAATCCCGGCGCCGGCAACCGCCGCCTTGAACCGGGTCGTCTGCGTCACCGCCCACATCGTCATGTAGCCGCCGTAGCTCCAGCCGATGATGCCGGTGCGGGCGGGGTCAATCGGCGCAGCCTTGACCGCGGCGTCGACGCCGGCCTCGATGTCGCGCAGGTCGCCGTAGCCGAAGTCGTTGACGTTGGCCTGGGTGAACGCCTCGCCGCCGCCGTAGCTGCCGCGGGGGTTCGGCAGCAGCACGAAATAGCCGTTGGCCGGCAGCACCGCATTCCAGCGCGACGGCCAGCTGGGAAAATTGGCGGCCGACGGGCCGCCGTGGACCGATACGACCAGCGGATACTTTTTCGACGGATCGAAATTGGCCGGATACATGAGCCAGCCCTGGACCTGATATTTGTCGCTCGGCCAGTGCAGGCTTTTCACCTCGCCCCACAGCGGTTTCACGGCCGCGTTGATCTGCGTTTGCGCCGTCCAGGCGCCTGATGGGCCGGCGTAGATCTCGGGAGCCTGCTGGAACGATTGCACCACCGCCGCCGCAGCGTCTGCCTTGGCCGCGACCGAGAGGAAGGTCACGGACTGCGGCGCGGACCAGACCGTGTTGCGCGTGCCGCCGGCAGCGCCCGTGGTCACCAGCGCGAACTTGCCGTCCATGTACTCCAGAAACTGGAGGCGGCCATCGGCCCGCCACGCGAGTGCGCGCGCGGATCCCTCGAGATTCGGCGTGATGTTCTTCGCCGCTCCGCCCGCCGCGGGGACCACGTAGATGTCGCCGCCGGTCTGGCCTTCGTCGCTCATGATCCCGTGGATCACCGCGATCGATTTTCCGTCGGGCGACCACCGCGGTCCGGCGATCTGGAGCGGCGGCTTCCAGATCGACGTCGTCTTGCCGGTGTCGGCGCGGACCGTGTAGAGCTGCGCGATCCAGTAGTTGTTGGTGCCCGATCCCTCGACCGCTTCCGCCGCGAACGCCTGGCCGTCGGGCGACCAGTCGTAGTCGTAGACGAACATGTTGGCCGGGCTCACCTCTCGCACGGCGCCGTTCGAGAGATCGACGATCGCGATCCGCTGCTCCTCGACGGCATCGCCGACCACGCCGGCGTCGGGTTTGTAGGCAACGAGTGCGCCGGTGCCTTGCGATGAGCCGGCGACGAAAAGGACGGCGAGCTGCTTGCCGTCGGACGACCAGCGCGGCTGCGCGAGCTGGCCCGTCACCTTGGTCAGGCAGCGTCCCAGAATGCCCCGGTCTCCCGCCTGATCTCGCTCAACGTCGACGACGCACACCTGACGCTGATTGCTTGAGTCAGCGTCCGACAGAAATGCGAGGGTGCGGTTGTCCGGTGACCAGGCGATGCCTTCTTCGTGGTGGCGCTGACCATCCCTCGCCGCCGTCACCCAGTAGGCGCGGGCATCCGGATGGGTACGCCAGCGAGATCGCGGATGCCAATCGCCGTTGTTCCATCGGCGGCACCGGCGGCATCCTCGACCCACGCCACCCTGCGGCCGTCGGGCGAGATGGCGGTCTCGTGAAACGCGCGCACGCGATCGAGCGTGTCGAGCACGCCGGCGACCGATCGCGCGGAAGTCTGGGCCGACAGCGCGACCGGCATCGCCGCCGCGGCCACGACGACGGCTGAGAGAGCGAGCAGGCGGAGGTGCATCCGATCACTATAATCGGCAACACGTGAAAAGAACCGCGGCCTTTGCGTGCGCGTTGTACGCCGCCCTTGCGGTGGTGATGACGTGGCCGCTGGCCAGGGGGTTGAGCCGCGACATCCCCGGCGACTTCGGCGATCCGTTGTTCACGTCGTGGGTCCTGTCGTGGGATGTCACGCACCTGGGCCGCGGCTGGTGGAGCGCGAACATCTTCGCGCCGCACCCCCTGGCGCTGGCCTACTCCGAGCATTTCCTCCCGCAGGCGCTCCAAGTGCTGCCGATCTACGCGATCACCGGGAATCCGATCCTCTGCTACAACCTGCTCTTCCTCTCGACCTTCACGCTCGCCGGGCTCGGCATGTTCCTGCTCGGGCGCGAGCTGACCGGAAGTCCTACCGCCGGCCTGGTCGCCGGTCTCGCGTTCGCATTTGCGCCCTATCGCATCGCGAACATTCCGCACCTGCAGGTGCTGTCGTCCGCCTGGATGCCGTTCGTGCTCTTTGGACTGCACCGGTTTTTTGCGACCGGGCGCATCAGACCTCTCGCCGGCGCCGCGGCCGCGTGGCTCGTGCAGAACCTTTCGTGCGGCTACTACCTGCTGTTCTTCACGCCGGTCGTCTTCCTGTACATCGCGTGGGAGCTGATCCGCCGCCGGATGTGGGGCGACCGCCGCGCACTGATGCAGATCGGCATTGCGATCGCCGTCGTCCTCGCCGCGACCGTGCCGTTCCTCCTGCCGTACGTCGAGCTGCGACGCCTCGGCTTCAGCCCGCGATCGCTCGCCGAAACGCGCCGCTTCTCCGCCGATGTCTACGCCTATTTCACCGCCGACCCGAACCTGCGCCTGTGGGGTTCGCTGGCGCAGGCGTGGCCGAGGGCGGAAGGACTGTTGTTTCCCGGGCTGACCATCGTCGTGCTGGCAGCGCTCGGACTTCGTCACAAAGATGAAACCGCCGAGAACGCGGAGAACGCAGAGTTAGGATTCTCTCCGCGATCTTTGCGGTCTCCGCGGTTCCTTCTGTTCGTTGCTGCAGCTGTTGTCGTGACGCTGTTGCTCGGCTATTCGATCCGGCTGCCCGGAATCAAAGTCACCAGCCTCTCGCGTGTGCTCGCGGTCTGCGTGGCCAGCGGCGCGATCGTTCTCGGCGTTTCGCGAGACGCCCGACAGCGCGCGCGAGGATGGCTGTCGTCGCCGGCCGGTATCTTCAGCGTCATCACGCTGTTCGCGTTCCTGATGTCGCTCGGCCCGGAGATTCACGCGATGGGCCGCAGCGTGACGACGACGAACCTGTACACGGTCTTCTACGACATGGTGCCGGGCTTCGATGGCGTGCGCGTGCCCGCGCGCTACGCCACCATCGTGACCCTCGGGCTCGCCGCGCTGGCGGCGCTGGGCGTGGCGGCGATCGATGGCCGGCAGCGCGCGCGTGTCGGGGCGGTCGCAGGCGCGCTGATCCTTCTCGAAGCGTTCGCGGTGCCGATGCCGATCAATCAGAACGCCACCGACTACAAACAGAAAGGGCTGATGCCGCTGCCGCCGTCGGTGGCCGTCGGCACGGCGGCGCCCGAGGTCTATCGCTTTGCCGCCAGTCTGCCGGCTTCCGCGGTTCTCCTCGAGCTGCCGCTCGGCGAGCCGGCGTTCGACGTGCGCTATATGTTCTATTCCACGCTCCACTGGAAACGGCTGGTCAACGGATACAGCGGCGGCTTTCCTTCGTCGTACGACATGCTGACCGAGTCGCTGAAAGACGCCGCCAGCCGCCCCGACCGTGCCTGGCACGCGATTGCCGACTCCGCCGCGACGCACGCGATCGTCCACGAAGGCTCATACGCCGACGGGGGCGGCCGTTGGCTCAGCGACTTCCTGCGTGCTCACGGTGCGCGCGAGGTCGGCGCCTTCGGATCGGATCGCGTCTTTCGACTTCCCGATCCCTAATCCCTAATCCCCAATCCCCAGTCCGTCGTATATTTAGCTCCGGCGGCAAACGGATGGCAGGTTTGGTCAAACAGTGGGAACCCCGGAGCCGATTTGGCGACGTGATGGTGATCGCCTTCGTGTTGGTCCAGTGCCTGGATGCCGTCTTCACCTACCTCGGCATCGGCATCTGGGGCCCCGGCATCGAGGCGAACCCGCTCATCAGCTCGGCCATGTCAGCGATTGGCGTCGTCGGAGCGCTTGGCGCGGCCAAGGGCGTCGCCATCGGATTCGGGATGCTGCTTCACTTGCGGCGCGTGCACAACCTCGTGGCGCTGCTCACCGCCATCTACTTCACGGCGGCGATCCTTCCGTGGACGGCATTGTTTCTGACGAACTAAACTGAGCGGCATGCGCCGCGACCCGCTCGACTACCTGTCCCGCGAGCTCGACTCGCTCAAGCAGCAGGGACTCTACCGCCACCTCCGCATTCTCGAAGGCGAGCAGAGCCACCAGAGCACGTTCGACCATCGCCAGGTCGTCAATCTCTCGTCGAACAACTATCTCGGCCTGACCACGCACCCGCTCCTTCGTGAGAAGGCGTTGGAGGCGGTCCGCCAGCTCGGCGTCGGGTCGGGCTCGGTGCGTTCGATTGCGGGCACCATGGACATTCACATGGAGCTCGAACGGCGCCTGGCCGCCTTCAAGAAGACCGAAGCCGTGGTCGTCTTCCAGAGTGGCTTCGCCGCGAACGCCGGCACCGTCGCTGCCGTCTTATCCAAGGAAGACGTGGTGATCTCCGACGAGCTCAATCACGCCAGCATCATCGACGGCGCCCGACTGAGCCGCGCGACGATCAAGGTGTTTCCCCACAAGGACGTGGACGCGGCTCGCAAGGTCCTGGCCGATCTGCCGGTCGGCCAGCGCAAGCTGCTGATCACCGACGGCGTTTTCAGCATGGACGGCGACCTCGGCGCACTGCCCGAGCTGTGCGCCCTCGCCGAGGAATACGGCTGCATCATGATGGTGGACGACGCGCACGCGAGCGGCGTGTTCGGGGCGAACGGCCGCGGCACCATCGATCATTTCGGCATGCACGGCCGGGTCGATATCCAGGTCGGCACGCTGTCGAAGGCGATCGGCGCGCTCGGCGGCTATGTCGCCGGCAGCAAGGCCTTGATCGAGTTTCTCTATCATCGCGCCCGGCCGTTCCTGTTTTCGACGTCGCATCCGCCGTCGGTTGCGGCCGCCTGCATCGCGGCGGTCGACGTGCTCGAGCAGGAGCCGCAGATCATCGAGCGGCTGTGGGAGAACACCCGCTTCTTCAAGGCCGGCCTGAAGGCGCTCGGCTTCAACACCGGGCTGAGCGAGAGCCCGATTACCCCGGTGATCGCCGGCGACGGCGCGCTGGCGATGAAGTTGTCGGATCGCCTGTTCCAGGAGGGGGTGTTCGCGCAGGGGATCGCCTTCCCGACCGTGGCGCGTGACAAAGCGCGGGTGCGCACCATCGTCACCGCGACCCACACCCGCGACGAGCTGCAGTTCGCGCTCGACGTCTTCGCCAAGGTCGGCCGCGAGCTCGGGCTGGTCACGTGACGCCGCATCGGCCGTCGCGGCTCGCCGATTTCTTCGACAGCTACACCAAGGATCTGACCGCCGAGGATCTGCAGCGGCTGTTCACGCGCGACACCCGCGACGCCTACAAGTTCTTCACGCGCGGCCGCGACGCCGACGCGATGCAGCGGATGCCGTGGCACCGCCGCGCCATCGCCGAGGCGCGCATCCTGTTCCTGGCGTTCTCGATGAAGCTGTCGCCGGCGCGGCGGGTGGTGTTCGGCGCCGCCCTGCTGTTCGCGCTGGTCGGCCTGTTCAACCTGCTGCGCGGCGTCGGCATCATCGAAATCCTGCGGCTGCCGTTCGTCGGCGGCGTCGGCGTGCCGGGCCCGCTGTTCCAGCGGGGCACCTGGTCGCTGTTCTTCGCGTTCGCGCTGATGAACCTGCTGGTGCTGCTCGAGGTCGCGGATCGGCTGTCGCTGAAGAACGATCTCGAGATTGCGCGCGACATCCAGCAGGCGATGCTGCCGAGCGGCCTCTACACCGCGGCCGGGGTCGAAACGGTCGGCCTGAGCCGGCCGGCGAATACGGTCGGCGGCGATTTCTACGACATCCTGCCGCTCGACGATGGACGGCTGGTGATCACCCTGGGAGATGTCGCCGGCAAGGGCAGCCCCGCGGCGCTGCTGATGGCCCTGCTGCTCGCGATGCTGCGCACGCTGGTGGACGAAAAGCTGGAGCCCGCCGACCTGATCACGCGCCTCAACGTCCAGGTCTGCCGCCACGCGCCGGGCAGCCGCTTCATCACCTTGTTCTACGCGGTGTTCGATCCACGCACCGGCTCGCTCACGTATGTCAGCGCCGGGCACATGCCGCCGCTGCTGCTGCGCGGCGACGGCCGCTGCGAGCGCCTCTCGGACGGCGGCATCTCGCTGGGCATGTTCGAACAGTCGACCTACACCACCGGCCATGTCGTGATTCAGGCGGAGGATCTGTTCGCGGTGTACAGCGACGGGATCACCGAGGCGGAGAGCCAGAACGGGGTGCCGTTCGACGAGATCGGCCTCGAAACGGCTCTGAAAGCCAGCCAGCACGACCGCAGCCTCTCCGACATCGGCGCCGCGGTTGTCCGTGCCGTGGAACGCCACACGGACTCGCACAAATTCGCCGACGACCTCACCATTCTCCTGCTCCGCCGCTGCACCACCCCGGCTGCCGCCGGTGTCTAACGGGAGTAACGTAGTCGCGGGCTGAAGGCTCAGGGCACGGGCTGCAGCCCTCATCGCCGGCCCTGCCCTCACACCTGGCGATGCACCTAAAATAAGGATTCCGGCAAAGACACCGTGGTGACCTGGGTTCGGACGACGATCGTGCTGCTGGCCGTGGGGTTGTGCGCCGCTGCGCCCGCGCGCGCCCAGGACGACGAGGGTGTGCGCCTGCTGCTGGGCCGAGTCGAGCGGGTGGTGCGCACCGGGGATGCGGCGGCCTATTTCGCGCTGCTGTCGACCGGAAGCGATCTCGACCGCGCGAGGGAGTTCGCCGCTTCGGAACTGATGCCTGGCGCTACCCGGAGCGTCGTCCAGGAGCGCGATCGCGCCGCGCTCGGC
This sequence comes from uncultured Acidobacteriota bacterium, assembly GCA_963794705.1. GTDB lineage: Bacteria > Acidobacteriota > Vicinamibacteria > Vicinamibacterales > CAVVIG01 > CAVQFC01. The sequence goes on along the minus strand of CAWCFI010000010.1, from coordinate 508,289 downwards.
GGCGATGCCACCGGCGGCTTTCGCCTGATGGTCGACGTGATGGCGGAGTTCGGATCGCGCGCCCGCATCGCGACCTGGCGCCTCGATGTGAAGCGCACCGGCGCGGCCGCGGCGGAGAACGAGTGGACCATCGCCGACGCCGAACGGATCTCGTCGGTCGAGAGCATCTATCGCCTGGTGCTCAACGGCGCCAAGCAATACACGGCGCACGACCTCAAGATCGCGGCGGAGGATCTCGATCTGACGCTCGCCGACGGATCGGTGTTCGTGGCCGAGATCGAGGGCGGCGTCACCGCGGTCGTGCTGCTCGGCAAGGGCATCATCAACTTTCACCCCGCGCCGGCGACGGAAAAAGGCCAGGTCAAGATCTTCTGCGGCAGCGAGACGCTCGAGACGCGGTTCGATGCGGCCTACCTGCGAATCCACCCAGCGGATTTCGACTCGGTCTTCACAGCGTCGGCGCTGCAGGCGGTGCCGGTGGACGCGCGCCTGATGAAACGCGCGCAGGAGGTGTTCCGCGACGAATCGCCGAAGTCGTTCGTGATCGACCTCGGCGATCTGAGCCGCGAGCCGTGGACGCTGCTGCCCGGCCAGGGCGATTTCCTCGCCGAGATGCGGACGCGCCGCTACGACACGCTCACCTACGCGCGATCGGGCACCGAAGCCGAAGACATCACGCTGTTCGATCGCAAGCGCCATCACAACATCGCGATCTACGCGTCGAAGGTGAAGCTGGCGCAGCGCGGGCCGTTCTACAACGAGGACGATCTGGTCGACTACGACATCCTCGACTACGACATCGACGTGGCGGCCACCCCGGACCGTCAATGGATCGACGGCCGTGCCAGCATCCATCTCAAGGTCCGCTCCACCGTGCTGGGCACGCTGACGTTCCGGCTCGCGGATCCGCTCGTCGTCCAGTCGATCGTCAGCTACCAGTACGGCCGGCTGTTCGGCATCCGCGTCAAGAACCAGAACACGCTGGTCGTGAACCTGCCGACGCCGCTCGGCCGCGGCAGCGAGCTCAGCCTGACGATTACCTATGCGGGGCGGCTCGAGCCTCAAAGCGCGGACCGCGAGGCAATCGCGCTGCTCGATCCCGGCCAGGGACGCTCGCCCGACGATGCGCCGCTGATGATTTCCGCCGAGCCGAGCTTTCTGTACAGCAGCCGGAGCTTCTGGTACCCGCAGGCAGCGGTCAGCGACTACGCGACCGCGCGGATCCGCATTTCGGTGCCGCCCGCGGTGGACTGCGTCGCGAGCGGCGAGCTGGAGGCCGGATTTCCGGCGATCCTCGCCGCCAAGGATCCGGCGCTGAACCGGAAGATCTACCTGTTCACGGCGGCGAAGCCACTGCGCTATCTCGCGTTCATCATGAGCCGCTTCGCGCGGGCGGAGACGTCGACGATAGGCTTCGCGTCGGGCGGCACGCTGAACCTGTCGGTGGAAGCCAACCCGCGCCAGGTGCAGCGCGGCCGCGAGGTCGCGGAACGGGCGGCCGACATCGCGCTGTTCTACCAGAACATCATCGGCGACGCCCCGTATTCGAGCTTCACGGTCGCGCTGGTCGAAAGCGATCTGCCGGGCGGCCATAGCCCCGGTTATTTCGCCATGCTCAACCAGCCGCTGCCGGCGTCGCCGCTGGTATGGCGCAACGATCCGGTGGCCTTCAACAACTATCCGGACTTCTTCATCGCGCACGAGGTCGCGCACCAGTGGTGGGGTCAGGCGGTCGGCTGGCGCAACTACCACGAGCAGTGGATCAGCGAGGGCTTCTCGCAGTATTTCGCCGCGCTCTACGCCCAGCATCAGAAGGGCGACGAGGTCTTCGTCTCGATGCTGCGCCAGCTCCGCAAGTGGAGCCTCGACACCAGCGATCAGGGGCCGGTGTCGCTCGGCTATCGGCTCGGCCACATCCGCGGCGAGAGCCGCATCTTCCGCGCGCTGGTCTACAACAAGGGCGCCGCGGTGCTGCACATGCTCCGCCGCCTGATTGGCGACGACGAGTTCTTCCGAGGGCTGCAGCGTTTCTATCGCGACGCCCGCTTCCGCAAGGTCGGCACCGACGATCTGCAGGCGGCGATGGAGCGCGAGAGCGGCAAGCCGCTGGAGCGCTTCTTCCAGCAGTGGATTTACGGCGCGACCATTCCCCGCGTGAAGGTCGCCTACCGGATCGAGGGTGCCGAGGTGGTGCTGCGGGTCGAGCAGATCGGCGAGGTATTCGATCTCCCGGTCACGGTGAGCCTGCAGTACGCCGATCGCAAGCCGGTGGAGGTGCTGATGCCGGTCACCGAACAGGTGGTCGAGCGCCGCATCGCGCTGGTGGGCGTGCTCCGTGGCGTCGAGATCAGCAAGGACGATGGGATGCTCGCCGAGATCGTCAAGGGCAGTTGACAGTCTTCACGGATTCGCGGATTTACACGGATTGAGAAACTGACCGACCGCTCGCTCGCCGCCCGCATCGGTCTTCTCATCCTGCTGACGGCCGTCGCCGCGCAGGCCGACGAGATCAAAGTCATGTCGTCTGGCGCGCTGGCGGCCGCGCTGAAGGAGCTCGCGCCCGCGTTCGAGCGTGCCTCGGGTTCGACACTGCTGATCGTGTCCGGCGGTTCCGTGGCCGGCGCGACCGACTCGATCCCCGATCGTCTGGCCCGCGGTGAACGCGCGGACGTCCTGATCATGGCTGCTTCCGGCATCGACGATCTGACGAAGGCCGGGCGGGTCGTCGCGGGCAGCCGGGTCGATCTGGCCCGCTCCAGCATCGGGGTGGCCGTCCGGAAGGGTGCGGCCAAGCCCGACATCAGCACCGTCGACGCGCTCAGGCACGCGCTGCTCCAGGCGGCATCGGTCGCCTATTCCTCGAGCGTCAGCGGCGTCTACGTGTCAACCGAGCTCTTTCAGCGGCTCGGGATTGCTGCCCAGATGCGGGCCAAGGGCCGCAAGGTGGAGACCGAGCCGGTCGCCGCCGTGGTGGCCCGGGGCGAGGCGGAGATGGGGTTTCAGCAGATCAGCGAGCTCCGGCCGGTCGCCGGCGTCGAGGTGGTCGGCCCGCTGCCGCCAGCTGTGCAGCGGGTGACGGTGTTTTCCGCCGCGACCGCCGCCAGTGCGCCCAACCCGTCCGGCGGTCGCGCGCTAATCGCCTTCCTCGCGTCGCCGAACGCGTCCGCCGCGATTGCCAGGAGCGGCATGGACCCCGTGACGCCGCCACTCCCTAACCCCTAATCCCTAATCCCTGTTGTTGATATGATCGGTTTCTTATGGAGACCGTGACGCTCACGATAGACGGCCGGCAGGTGACCGTCGAGAAGGGCAAGACCGTCCTGCAGGCTGCGATCGCGAGCGGGATTTCCGTTCCCTATTATTGCTACCACCCCGGCATCAGCATCGACGGGTCCTGCCGCGTCTGCATCGTCAAGATCGAGAAGATGCCGAAGCTGCAGACGTCGTGCTCGACCACCTGCGCCGAGGGCATGGTCGTCTCGACGCGGACGCAGGACGTGATCGACGCGCGCGCCGGCGTCTTCGAATTCCTCCTGGTCAACCATCCGCTGGACTGTCCGGTGTGCGACAAGGGCGGCGAGTGCCCGCTGCAGGACTTCTCCTATCAGTTCGGGCCCGATCTGAGCCGGATGGACTTTCCGCGGCGCGAGTTCGACGGCAACGGCGTGAAGGCCGACGTCGATTTCGGGCCGACGCTGATGCTGAACCGCAACCGCTGCATCCTGTGCACGCGCTGCGTCCGGTTCATGCGCGACATCGACAGCGACGCGCAGATCAACATCATCGACCGCGGCAACGGCAGCCAGATCGCGACCTTCCAGGAGGAGGGCGTGCACTCGCTGCTCTCCGGCAACCTGATGGACGTCTGTCCGGTCGGCGCCATCACCACGCGCGACTATCGTTTCAAGTCGCGGCCGTGGGACAACCCGTTCGCGGCCGACACCATCTGCACGCAGTGCGCGAAGGGCTGCAACGTCACGGCGTGGATCAAGGCGAAGCCGGAGTGGGCCAAAGGATCGCGGTTGATCCGCTTCACGCCGCGGTTCAACCCCGACATCAACGACTACTGGATGTGCGACATCGGCCGGTTCGAGTACCACTGGATCGAGGGCGACGACCGCCTCGTCAAGCCGCTGGTGCGGACCGCGGATCACCTGCAGCAGCCGGCGTCATGGCACGATGCGATGGCGAAGTTGTCGGATCGGCTGGGCGCTGCCGGCGCCGCGACCAAGGGCGAGGGCATCCGCTTCCTGTTGTCCGCGCACGCGTCACACGAAGAGCTCTTCCTGTTCAAGCGGCTCACTCAGGAGCTGCTCGGCGACGATGGCCCGAACGCGATCGGCGTCACCTGGCGCTATCGCGAGAAGCCTCAGCCGGCCGGCGCGGCCTTCAAGGTGCCGGCCGTCGACGCACCGAACGTCAACGGCGCGCGCATGCTCGGCCTGGCGCCTGGAGCGGCCGGTGACGAGACCCGCGAATCGGACATGTCCGAGCTGCGCCAGGCGGTCGAAGGCGGCCGCGTGGCCGCGCTGTATGTCTTCGACCCGGGTCCGGAAGGATCCATCGGCGACACCAAATGGATCGTCGACGCCCGCAAGAGCGGCGCGATCGGGCTGCTGATCGTGCAGGGCGTCCTGCTGACGGAGCTGGCGCGCGCCGCCGATTTCGTGCTGCCGGGTGCATCGTACGTGGAGAAGGAAGCGTCTTATTCCAATCAGCAGGGCCGGCTGCAGGGCACATCGCGCGCGGTGCCGCTGCCGGGCGAAGCCAAGGACGACTGGGAAATCGTGGTCAACCTGGCCGCGGCCCTCGGGGTACCGTTCTCGTACCAAAGCGGCGCCGACGTTCGCCGCGACATCGTCGCCGGCTTCCCGGCGGTCGCGGGGCTGCAGGGGTTGGCGGCGATGACGTTCAACACGCCGCTCGAAGCCCGAACCTGGCTGCAGGCGTCGAACCCGTCGGAGCGATGGAAGTGGGACTTCATGTATCAGGATCTGCCGCCGGTCAAAGGCACGGTCGATTTGAGCGCGCTGCCGCTGCCGCCGGGCGCGATACCGCTCAAACCTGTCAGATTCTGACGACAAGGATCGAATGACAAGGACACCAAGGGAAACAGAGGTCACAAAGCGAGGCACGGTCACGCGCTCGGGCCTCACTCTCCTCTGTGTCCTTTGTTCCCTTTGTGTCCTTTGCTTCGCGAGCGAAGCGGGCGCCCAAGCGCAGCGCCCGAAAGCCGACGTCACGCCGATCGTGATCGCGAATACCCGGCTCGCGCTGAAGGTCTCGCTCCCGGAAGGTCTTCACACCCAGTCGAACAAGCCGCGCGATCCGCTGCTGATTCCAACCGAGCTGACCATCGACGCGCCGGCCGGCGTCACGGTGACCGAGATCGTCTGGCCGCCGTCGACCGACTTGAAGCAGGCTGGCCAGGATCAGCCGCTCGCGGTGTTCGAACAGACATTCGCGATCGGCGTCCGGCTGACCCTCGCTGAATCGGCGCGGACCGGTTCGCTGGCGGTCCCGTATCACCTGCGCTACCAGGCCTGCGACGTGAACCTGTGCTACGCGCCGACGACCGCCAACGGCGAGTGGACGCTCGACCTCGCCGCAGGAAAGCCGGCGGCCGGCACGATCGATCCGATCGTCGGGACGATCGCATTCGGCAAAGGCGAAGCGCCGGCGGCTGCGGCGCCAGCCGTCAGGCCGACGCCATCAACATCCGGCGGAGCATCCGGCGACGGCATCGCCAAGCTCGATCAGTTCACCGTCCTCGGCATGAACGGCGGCTACCTCAACGCCGACGAATTCCTACGCTTCGTGCACAACGCGGAGAACGGCGTCAAGGAACGGGGCATGTTCGAAGGCCGCGGGCCGTTGATGATTCTGCTGCTGGTGCTGGTCGGCGGGCTCGCGCTGAATCTGACGCCGTGCGTGCTGCCGATGATTCCGATCAACCTCGCGATCATCGGCGCCGGCGCGCAGGCCGGGTCGCGCGGCCGCGGCTTCATGCTGGGCTCGGCGTACGGCGTTGCCATGGCGCTCGTCTACGGCGCGATCGGCCTGGTGGTGATCCTCACGGCCGGGACCTTCGGCACGATCAACTCGTCGCCCTGGTTCAACCTCGGAATCGCGATCCTCTTCTTCGTGCTGGCGCTGGCGATGTTCGACGTGCTCCTGATTGACTTCTCCCAGTACGCGGGCAATCTGGGCACCTCGTCGAGCAAGGGCAGCTTTGCGCTGGCGTTCAGCATGGGTGCGGTCGCGGCGCTGCTGGCCGGCGCGTGCGTCGCGCCGGTGGTGATCCAGGTGGTGCTGTTCTCGAGCAACCTCTACGCGACCGGGACCAAGGTGGCGCTGGCGCTGCCGTTCTGCCTCGGCCTCGGCATGGCGATTCCGTGGCCGATCGCCGGCGCGGGGTTGGCGGCGCTGCCGAAGCCGGGCATGTGGATGGTTCGCGTGAAGCAGGCCTTCGGCGTCTTCATCATGGCGACGGCGCTGTACTACGGCTACGAGGCCTATTCGATCTTCGCGAACCGCTGGGTCGATCCGGCGGCGGTGTCGTCGAGCGTGGAGGCGCAGCTGAAGGCGGGCTGGCACGCCTCGCTGGCCGAAGGACTCGACCTCGCGCAGCGCGAGCAGAAGCCGGTCCTCATCGACATGTGGGCCACCTGGTGCAAGAACTGCCTGACCATGGACAAGACCACGCTCGAGAACGCCGACGTTCAGAAGGCGCTGTCGGGCTACATCCGGATCAAGTATCAGGCGGAAGACCCCGACCAGCCGCCGGCCAAGACCGTGATGCAGCGCTTCAACGCCGCCGGCCTTCCCACCTACGTCATACTCCGTCCCACGAAGTAACCGCGCTCCCGAGAGACGGTAAGATCATCCGCGAAGTCCGCGGATAACCTATGCCCCACGACGCGCTTAGACGCGACCTCGAACAACACATCGCTGGGGAGGTTCGGTTCGATACCGTCTCACGCGCGCTGTACTCGACCGATGCCAGCGTCTACCAGATCGAGCCGCTGGGTGTCATCGTCGCGCGCAACCAGGACGATGTGGTGCGCGCGGTGGAAATCGCCGGACGGCACCATGTATCGATCACCGCGCGGGGCGGCGGCACGTCGCAGGCCGGTCAGGCGATCGGCGAAGGGCTGCAGCTCGACACCTCGAAGTACCTCAATCGCATCCTCGAGCTGAACGTCGCCGAGCGCTGGGCCTGGGTGGAGCCCGGTGTCGTGCTCGACGAGCTGAATGCGCAGCTGAAGGCGCACGGCCTCCGCTTCGCTCCCGACATCTCGACCGCCAGCCGCGCGACCGTCGGCGGCATGATGGCGAACAACTCGAGCGGCGCGCGCTCGGTCCTGTACGGCAAGACCATCGACCACGTGCTCGAGCAGCAGGTCGTGCTGGCCGACGGAACCGTCGCCCATTTCCGGCCGCTCGACGCGTCCGAGCTCGAGACCGCGTGCGCCGGCGCCACGCTCGAGGCGGCGTGCTATCGCATCGTTCGCGATCTGGCAGCGGCGAGCCGGGACGAGATCGATCGCCGCTTCCCGAAGGTGCTGCGGCGCGTCGGTGGCTACAACCTCGACGAGTTCGTCGATCCAGCCAAGCCGTTCAACCTGGCGAAGCTGATCGTCGGATCGGAAGGGACGCTCGGGCTCATCGTGGCCGCGAAGCTGAAGCTGGTTCCGCTGCCGGCCGCCAAGGCGGTGCTGACGATCGAGTTCGAGGAGCTGCTCGACGCGCTCGCGGCCACCCCACTCGTGCTGCGGCATTCCCCGTCGGCGGTCGAGGTCATGGATCGCTTCATCCTCGACCACGCCAGGGAGAGCCCCGCGCTGGACGCGCTGCGGCGCGCCATCCTGCTCGGCGACCCGGGCGCCCTGCTGTGCGTCGAGTTCTACGGCGACCGCACCGAGGATCTGCCGCCGCGACTCGACGCGCTCGAGCGCGACCTCGCCGGATCAGGTCTTCGCTGCCGCTGGCGGCGCGCGATCGCGCCGGCCGATCAGGCGCGGATCTGGAGCTTCCGCGAGGCTTCCCTCGGCCTGTCGATGGCGATGAAAGGCGACGGCAAGTCGCTGTCCTTTGTCGAAGATACGGCGGTGGCGCCGGAGAAGCTGCGCGACTACATCGAGCGCTTTCTGCGGATCATCCGCGAACACGACACATCGGCCGGCGTGTATGCTCACGCCTCGGTCGGCTGCCTGCACGTCCGCCCCGTCGTCAACCTCAAGACCGCCGAAGGCGTGCGGAAATTCGAATCGATCGCCAACGCCATCGCCGACCTCGTGCTCGAGTTCGGAGGCGCCCTCTCCGGCGAACACGGCGATGGCCTGCTGCGCGGCGCGTTCACCGAGAAGATGTTCGGCACCGCGCTCTACCAGGCGTTCCGCCGCGTGAAGCAGACGTTCGATCCGGCGGGCATCTTCAACCCGGGCAAGATCGTCGACACGCCGCCGATGACGTCCAGCCTGCGCTACGGCGCCGGTTACCGGACTCCGGATCCGGTCACCTTTTTCGACTACACCGATCACGGCGGCATGGGCCGCGCGGTCGAGATGTGCAGCGGCCTCGGCGCCTGCCGCAAGACGCTCGAAGGCACGATGTGCCCGTCGTACATGGCGACGAGAGAGGAAAAGCACTCGACGCGCGGGCGGGCGAACACGCTGCGGCTGGCGATGGCCGGCAGGCTGGGCGACGCCGGACTCGGCGACCACGACGTCCGCGAGGTGCTGGATCTCTGCCTCGAGTGCCGCGCCTGCAAGGCCGAGTGCCCGGTCGGCGTGGACGTGGCCCAGTTCAAGAGCGAATTTCTCGCCGGCTACTGGAAGCGGCACGGCACGCCGCTGAAGACGCGGGTGATCGGCGGCGCCCACCGGCTCGCAACGGTCGGCAGCGCGTTCGCGCCGCTGTCGAACCTCGTCGCTCAGAGCACCGCGGGCCGATGGATCAGCGAACAGCTGCTCGGGATCGATCGCCGCCGAACGCCGCCGCTATTCGCGCGTGACACGTTCGTGCGGCAGTTCGAGCGCCGTCCCACTCCACAATCGTCGCAACCCGCAATACTGTTCGTCGACACGTTCACGAACTACAACCATCCCGAGATCGGCGTCGCGGCGGTAGACGTCCTGGAACGCGCCGGCGTCGGGATCCGTCTGGTGCCCCACGGCTGCTGCGGACGCCCGCTGATCTCGCAGGGTTTGCTGGAGGAGGCGCGCGCCGCGGCGGCGGTGAATGCCGACGCGCTGTTCGATGCGGCATCGCGCGGCGACCGCATCCTGTTTCTCGAGCCGAGCTGTCTGTCAGCCGTTCGCGAAGACGCGCCATCGCTGTTGCGCGGCGAGGCGCGGCGCAAGGCGCGCGTGGTGGGCGACGCCTGCATGCTGTTCGAGGACTACCTCGAGCAGGCCTGGACGGCCGGCCGCGTGGCGCTCGAGCTCAATACCGGTCCACGGACCGTGTTGCTGCACGGGCACTGTCATCAGAAGGCGATGGGCCTGCTGCCTCCGACTCGCGCGCTGTTGTCGCGAATCCCGTCGTGCACGGTGGTCGATCTCGAGGCCGGCTGCTGCGGGATGGCCGGGTCGTTCGGCTACGCGAAGGAGCACTACGAGGTATCGCGCCGGATCGGCGAGCGCAAGCTGCTGCCGGCCGCGCGCGCCATGACCTCGGACACGGTGCTGGTCGCGCCTGGCACGTCGTGCCGGGAGCAGGTGACGCACTTCACCGGCGTCAAGGCGCTGCACCCGGCCCAACTGCTGCAGTCGTCGCTACGACGCGACTAGTACCTCTTTTCGCCGGGCCGCCGGTCCGACCCCAGAGAGTCCATCCAGGCCGGGTACTCGGGTGTCAGCTTGCTGACCTCGCCAAGCGCCTTCAGATCGTCAGCGGTCAGCGTCACGTCGATGGCTTTGAGGTTGTCGTCGAGCTGGGCGATCCTCTTCGCGCCGATGATCACGCTGGTCACGGCGTCGTTGGCGAGAATCCAGGCCAGCGCGACCTGCGCCACGGTCACGCCGTGTGCCTTGGCAATCGGGGCGAGGACATCGAGGATCGCGAACCCCTTCTCCTTGTTCACCGGCGGGAAGTCGAACTTCGCGCGCCGCGCCGACTCGTCGCCGCCGTCCCGCGTGAACTTGCCGGAAAGGAAACCGCCGGCCAGCGGACTCCACACCAGCAGCCCAAGCCCCTGATCCTTGAGCAGCGGGATCGTCTCCCGCTCGAGATCGCGCCCGGCGAGCGAGTAGTACGACTGCGTGCATCTGAAGCGCTCGAGCCGCTGCTCGCGCGAGACCGCCAGCGCCTTCATCAGCTGCCACGCCGGCAGGTTGGAACAGCCGATGTAGCGCACCTTGCCCGCGCGCACCAGGTCGTCGAGCGCGCGCAGCGTGTCCTCGATGTTGGTGATCGGATCCGATCGATGGATCTGATACAGGTCGATGTAGTCGGTGTTGAGCCGCTTGAGGCTCGCCTCGACGCTCTCGACGATGTGGAGACGCGACAGCCCGACCTGGTTGGGTCCGGGACCCATGCGGCCGCGCACCTTGGTCGCCAGCACGATGTCGTGCCGTCGTCCCGCGATCGCCTTGCCGACCAGCGTCTCCGACTCGCCCGCCGCATAAACGTTGGCGGTGTCGATGAAGTTGATGCCGGCGTCCAGAGCGCGGTGGACGAGCGCATCGGCGCCGGCCTGATCGAGCGCGCCCATCACTTCCCAGATCTGTCCGGTGCCGCCGAACGTCATCGTGCCGAGGCACAGCTCGGACACGAAGATGCCGGTATCGGCCAATGGTCTGAATTTCATTGATGTAGTCTATAGCCTCTCGAATGCCCCTCATCAAGCGGCCGAAGCCGACCGCCGTCGTCCTGGGCCTGCTCTGCGTGATGTACCTCATCACGTATGTCGATCGCGTAAACATTTCGACGGCCGCCGACTCGATCAAGCGGGAGCTGTCGCTCTCCAACACGCAGCTCGGCTTTCTGCAGTCGGCGTTCGGCTATCCGTACCTGATCTTCCAGATCTTCGGCGGCTGGATCGGCGATCGCTTCGGCCCGCGCCGGACGCTGTTCCTGTGCGGCCTGGTCTGGGCCACCGCGACGATCCTGACGGGGTTTGCCGGTGGCCTGACCTCGCTGTTCCTGTGCCGGCTGCTGGTCGGCATCGGTGAAGGCGCGACGTTTCCGGTGGCAACGCGGGCGATGCAAAGCTGGACGGCGGTCGGCCGCCGCGGCTTCGCCCAGGGGCTGACCCACGCGTTCGCCAGGCTCGGCAACGCGATCACCCCGCCGATCGTCGCGTGGCTGATCGTCGCGATCGCCTGGCGCGGATCGTTCATCGCGCTCGGCTGCTGCAGCCTGGTGTGGGTCGTGATCTGGCTGTGGTACTTCCGCGACGTCCCCGCCGAGCATGCGGCGATCACGCGACAAGGAGCTCGACAGTCCTGCCGAACCAGGGTGCGCCGGCAAAGGTCGTCGCGGCCGAAGGTGCCGTGGGGAGCGTTGACCAGGCGGATGGCGCCGGTGACGATCGTCTACTTCTGCTACGGCTGGACGCTGTGGCTCTACCTGACGTGGCTGCCGTCGTACTTCCTGCACGAGTACCAGTTCGACCTGCGCAAGTCGGCGCTGTTCACCTCGGCGGTGTTCTTCGCGGGTGTGGTCGGCGACTATCTCGGCGGCGAGATCAGCGATCGCATCCTGCACCGCACCGGCGATCTGCAGCAGGCGCGCCGCAACGTGGTGATGATCGGCTTTCTCGGATCGTTCGTCTGCCTCGTGCCGGTCTTCCTCACCCACGACCTGGTGTCGATCATCGTCTCGCTCGGCGCGCGCGTTCTTCTTCGCCGAGACTCGTGATCGGGCCGATGTGGTCGATCCCGATGGACATCGCCGGCAAGTTCTCCGGCACCGCGGCGGGCATGATGAACACCGGCTCGGCGCTCGCCGCGATCCTGTCGCCGATCGCGTTCGGCTACATCATCGACGCGACCGGCAACTGGCAGCTGCCCTTCGCCGGCTCGCTCGGCTTCCTGCTGCTCGGCGCGCTGCTCGCGCCGACGATGCATCCGGAGCGCGCCTTCGAAGGAATGGGATAGCAATCCCGTTTCCTCCGTGCCCTCCGTGTTACTGCGCCGTCCGGCGGAGGTCCCGCGGCCCTTCGGAGGCGCCGGCAGCGCCTTGCGCGGCAGCTTCTCGTCGCGCATCGCGGCGTTGTAGGCGAACACGGCGATGACCGTCGCCTGCTGCACCATGTCGTCGCGCTGCACGCGGTCGAATGTGTCCATGTCGAGTGGTGCGTGCGCGAGTTGTACTCGAGCCGATCGACCATGAACTGAAACGCCGGGATGCCGGCGTTGTCGAACGAGACGTGATCGGTGGAGACGACCGGTTCGCGGTCCGATCGTCGTCACGCCGAGGTCGTGCAGCGGCGCCATCCAGGCCTCGAAGATCGGCCGCGCCGCCATGTTGCTCTGCAGCCAGATGCCGCGGACTTTCCCGCTGCCGTTGTCCGAGTTGAACACCGCCGACAGCTTGGCGTGCTCCGGCTTCAGCGCCATCGTCTCGACGTCGGCGAGATGATCGCGGACGTAGGCGCGCGAGCCGAGCAGCCCCTGCTCCTCGCCACCCCACAGCCCGATCCGGATCGTGCGCCGCGGCTTGGCGCCGACCGCCTTGAGGATCCGCACCGCTTCCATCATCGCGCCGCTGCCGGTCGCGTTGTCGGTGGCGCCGGTCGCGTACGGATGCGAGTCGAAGTGCGCGCCGAGCAGCACGATCTCCGACGCGAGATCGGTGCCCGGGATCTCCGCGATGGTGTTGAAGCCGTTCGGCGTGGTCTCGTCGTAGAACCTGGTCTCGACGTTCAGCTCGACCTTGACCGGCACGTTCTTGTCGAGCACGCGGATCATCCGGTTGTAGTGCTCGACCGCCAGCGCGATCACCGGCACGCCCTTGCCGGCCTTGTCGTCGCGCGGACTCGAGCCGTTCGGGAAAATCGTCCCGCCGTCGGGATGCTGCTGCTGCCACGACAGATCGCTGCCGCCGGCCGCCATGTCGCTGTCGCTGCCGCGATCGAACACCGCGACGACGCCTTCCTGGACGTAGAAGTCGGCTGACCTTCTGGCGGAACGCCGCGGCGGCGTTGCCGCGGCCGCCGCCGGCGGCCGCCGGGCACCGGCGTCGTCTCGGCCTCGGCGATGTCCTGATCGGTCATCCGCAGGATGATCGGCCCTTCGAGCATGCGCACGCGCCGCGCCGGCTGAGCGAGCACGATTCTTGCCGGCCAGCTTGCCGCGATACTTCTCGAAGTCGGCCTCGTTCGCGATCTGCACGCGAATCGACGTCGGCGGTGACCGGACCCTTGGTGCCTGACGACCACTCCTGCGGAAAGCCGACCAGCGGCTGGATCTGCGGCTCGACCAGGTGCGCGGTGAACCGCACCAGCGACCACCCTTGCCGAAGCTCCAGCGCTCCTGGTGCACGTTGGCCAGCCCCCACTCGCGGAACTTCTTCATCGTCCACTCGCTGGCCTGCTGGATGCCGGGCGAACCGGTGAGGCGCGGGCCGTAGACGTCGCTCAGCCACGAGACGTGATCCATCACCTGCGAGCGATTCAGCCCCTCGTCGCGGATGCTGCCGAGCATCGCGTAGTCGAGCTTCTCGCTCTGCGCCAGGACGAGGATGGCAGCTGCCGCCGCCAACGTCATCACGAGGAGTGCACGTCTCATCGAATCCCTCCGGTTGCCGGACGGGGTAGTTTATCCAATAATCGAACAGTGCCCCGTGCTGAACCGCGTCCGCGCGTCCGCGTTCGCGGCGGCGTTCCTGATCGCGCTCGCGGTTCCCGGCCGCGACCGCGCCCGCTCAGGCGGATCTGCCGGCGATCCTGATCTCGCGCCAGCTGGCCGAGCAGGAGCATCTTCGCGCCGGCGACATCGTCACGCTGGCGACCGACGCTGACGGGCACCGGTCCGCGGCAGTTCCGCATCGACGGCATCTACGAGCCCACGCCCGATCCGATGCGCTTCACCGCGAGACGCCTCGAAGCGCGCATGCACCTGCCCGATCTCATCGGCGATGACCGCCGACCCCGGCAGATCCGGCTCCGGCTGAGTCGATCTCCGCGCGATCAACGTGCGGCTGGCGAACCCGCAGGATGCCGGCGCGATTCTCCGCCGCCGATCGCCGCGCGCGCACCCGGGCATCTTCGTGCGGCCGACCGTGCGCGCGCGCGACGGCTCCGATCCGTTCGCCGTGCTCGAGCGCTTTCATGTCGCGGTCGCGATCGTCACCGTGCTCGGCAGCACCGCGTTCCTGCTCGCGCTGATGGTGATGCGCGCCGAGGAGCGCCGCGAAACGATCGGCATCATCCGGCTGATCGGCGTCTCGCAGCGCACCGATCCTGATCGAGGTGCTGGTCGAAGGGCTGCTGATCGCCGCGGCCGGCGCCGTGTTCGGCATCCTGCTGGCGGTGGCGACGCAGGGCGCGGTGAACCGGTTCTTCCAGTGGCGCTACGACACCGCGCTGGTGTTCGTGCGCGTGACGCGGTCGATCGCGCTGCAGTCGATCGCGGTGTCGGTGCCGCTCGGCATCCTCGCCGGACTGGTCGGATCGTGGACCCTGCTGCGCCGCGACGTCCTCGCGCTCGTCGGCCGATGACCGCCTGGGGACTCGCCTGGCGGACGATCGCGCGCAGCCCCGCGCGATCCGTGCTGGCCGTCGCCGGCGTCACGGTGATCGGCGCGCTGCTGTTCGACATGCTGCTGCTGTCGCGCGGGCTGCTGGTCTCGTTCCGCGATCTGCTCGACGCCGCCGGCTTCGACATCCGCGTCATCGCCGCGCAGGGATCGATGGTGCACCGGCCGAACCGATCGCCGACGCGACGTCGCTGGCCGACGCGATCGCGCGGCTGCCTGAGGTGGAGCGCGTCGCCGCTGATACGCACCGACACCGCGCAGGTGATCGCCCCGGGCCGCGCCGGCCCGGGCGTCCGGGTGTCGCTGGTCGGCACGACCGAGGCCGCGGCCGGCAGCGTCTGGACCATCGTCAGCGGATCGTCGCTGCCGCTCGTCGCCGACGCCCGGCGAGCCGCCGCCGCTCGTCGTCAGCCCGCGCTCGCGTCCGAACTGCATCTCGAGCCTGGTTCTGAGGTGCGGCTGCGCTCGTTCGTGCCCGGCACCGCGTCCGCGCTGCCGCTGGTCACGGCGCGCGTCGTCGGCATCGGCGACTTCGCCTTCGAAGCGGCCGGCGACGATACGGTGGCGACGACGATGGAGGGATTCGCCGCGGCGCAGGGCGCAGCGGCGAACGGCGACGCGGAAATGGTGCTGGTGTCGTCGCGGCCCGGCGCCGGCGCCTGCCGCGGCCGCCGCGATCGCGCCGTCTCCGGCCGGATCTGCGCGTCCTCTCGAACGATCAGGTGCTGGAGCAGTTCAACGAGAATGCCTTCAGCTACTTCCGTCAGATTTCGACGGTGCTGTCGTCGATGACGCTCGCGTTTGCGTTCCTGCTCATCGCCACGCTGCTGACGATGTCGGTCAACCAGCGGCTGGGAGAAGTGGCGGCGCTGCGGGCGCTCGGCTTCCCGCGGCGGCGGATCGCGGCGAACCTGCTGTGGGAATCGGCGCTGCTGGTCGGCGTCGGCGGCGCGGCGGCGCTGCCGGTCGGCGGGCTGCTGGCGATCGTCCTCGATCGCATCCTGCGCCAGATGCCCGGCGTGCCCGGCGCGCCTGCACTTCTTCGTGTTCGAGCCGCGCACGCGTGGTGCTGCACGCCGCGCTGCTGTGCGCCACCGGCGTGCTGGCGGCGCTGTATCCCATCTGGCTGGCGACGCGGCTGCCGATTGCCGCGACGCTGCGGCGCGAGATCCTGTCGTGACCGATCGCGGCACGCCGATCATCGAGGGCCGCGGCCTGACGCGATCGTTCGCGATGCCCGCCGGGCGCGGTGACCGCGCTCGGCGACGTCTCGATTCGCGTCGATGCCGCGCGACTACGTCGCGATCACCGGACCATCGGGCTGCGGCAAGTCGACGCTGCTGCACATTCTCGGCTGCGTCGATCAGGCCAGCGCGGGATCGCTGATGTTCGAAGGACGCGACGTCGGCGCGCTGTCGGAGTCGGAGCGCAGCCGCATCCGGCTGACGCGGATCGGCTTCGTCTTCCAGCGCTTCTTCCTGCTGCCGATGCTCGACGGCCTGGGAGAACATCGAGCTGCCGCAGGCGGAGGCGGGCGCCGCCAAGGCCGACCGGCGCGCGCGCACGCGCGAGCTGCTCGACTACGTCGGCCTGACGGCCCGCCGCGATCATCGGCCGTCGCAGCTGTCGGGCGGCGAGATGCAGCGCGTCGCGATCGCGCGGGCGCTGGCCAACCGGCCGGCGCTGCTGCTCGCCGACGAGCCGACCGGCGAGCTCGACGAGGACACCGGCGAGCAGATCGCGGCGCTGTTCGATCGCGTCCACGCCGACGGCACCGCCATCGTCGTCGTCACCCACAATCCGGCGGTGGCGGCGCGCGCCGGCCGTCACCTGGTGATGAAGAGCGGCCGCGTGGTCACGACGTGATTCTGCGGCTGGCGCTGCGGTCGCTGGCGACGCGCCCGGTCCGGACGCGGTGCTGGCGTGCGGGTTCGGCTTCGGCATCGCGGTGATGGCGGCGCTGCTCGGCGTCGGCGACGTGATCCTCGAGCAGGCGCATTCGCCCGCGCTCGAAGGCGGCGGCGACCTCGTGATCGACGGCCGGTTCGGCGCCGCTCGAAAACGCGCGCTTCCTGATCGCGAGCGTGCTGGGATCGCCGGACATCGCCGCGCAAACCCGCGGCGGTGTCGCCGTCGAAGAAGGCGACCCTGTATCTGCTGAAGGACGGGCACGCCACCGCGGTCGCGGTCACCGGCGGCCTGCCCAGCGGCTGAGCGCGCGGTCGGCGACCGCGAGATCGCCGCGCACCAGCCTGGCGCGAGGCCGCCAGCGATGCGCGGCTGGTCGGCGCCGGATCGCGGCGAGCGTGCTGAGGGCGATGGATCGGTTCCACCCGATTCCACCGCGGCCGGAGTTCGCGGCGTCGTGGGCCGAGTGGCTGTACTTCAACGGCCGCACGCGCTGACGGCCGGCTGCGCTTCTACCTGACGTTCATGGTCGGGCCGCAGCCGGAGCCGGGTCGGCGGGCCGCGGGCGTGCGGCTGCAGCTCGATCGCGACGGCACGACGACCAGCTACTCGGCCGGCGAAATCGTCGACGAGGCCACGGTGCTGGCCGGCGCTCCGAATCTCGACATCGCCGGCAGCCACGTGCGGCTCGACGGCTCGCAGCTACCGCATCGCGCTCGCGCTGCCGGGCGCATCGGGCACGCTGCTGCTCGACGCCGCGCCCGGCCAGTCGCTGCCGCCGGCGACGATCACCGGCGCGCGCGGCTGGATCACCGGCTACACCGCGCCGGTGCTGTCGGGACGGGTCGACGGCAGTCTCACGATCGGAGCGCGAGCAGGTGGCACTGCGTGATGCGGCGGGCTATCACGATCACAACTGGGGATTCTGGAAAGGCGTGCGCTGGCAATGGGGACAGGTGGCGAGCGGCGATCTGTCGTTCGTCTACGGCCGGATCTTTCCGCCCGCCGATGTCGCGGATCCGGATCGCATCCCGGGATTTCTCGGCGTGCTCGGCCCGAAAGGAGCGCATCGGCTTCTCGACGGCCGTGTCGCTCGAGGAAACGGGCGACGTCCACGGCGTGCCGCAGCGCTCGACCGTGCGCGCGCGAGGGCAGGCGATCGATCTCGAGCTCGCCTTCACCGTCGATCGCACAGTGCGAACGGCGATGGCGATGACCGCGGCGCCTGGCGCTGCCGACTGATTTCCTGCAGCTCGGCGGCGAGTATCGCGTGACCGGAACGGTCGGCGACCGCGCGATCAACTTCACAGCGCGCGGCGCCGCCGAAACCTTCCGCTAGTAGTGCAGGCCTTCAGGCCTGCTTAGACCAGCGCCGCCTTGTACAACGCCATCAGCTTGGACCACGCCTGCTCGGCCTCCGGCTTGTTGTAAATCGGGTTGTTCGCTTCCGCCGGCATGTCGGGCACGCACCAGCCGTGATTGCTCTTGTAGACGGCGACTTCCGCCGGGACGTTGGCGGCGGTGAACGCCGCCTTGAGCTTGTCCTTCGCGTCCGGCTGCCGCTGGTCGTCGTTCGCGGCCACCGCCACATAAAGCCGTCCCTTCATCTTCGGAATCAGCAGGTGCGGGCTGGTCGGCTGATCGGTCACCAGGCCGCCGCCGTGAAACGATCCGCCGGCGCCCATCCGGCTCGGCACGGCGGCCATCGTCCTGAACACGAGCGGCCCGCCCATGCAGTAGCCCTGCGCGCCGACCTTCTTGGTCTTGTCGACGGCCTTCTGGGCGTCGAGGAAGGCGATGAACGCGGTCGCATCCTTCTCGGCGGCGCCGGCGGCGCCGATGCTGCCCATCAGCGGCCTCAGCTTGGCCATGTCGGCCTGGTTCTGAAAGTTGAAGCCGTTCATGTCGATGCCGGGAGCCTTGGTCATCCGGTAGTACGGGTTCGGCACCAGCACTGAATAGCCGTCGGCGGCGAGCCGCTTGCCCATGTCGATCATCGAGGGACGCAGGCCGAACGCGTCCGGCCAGATGATCACGGCCGGGTGCGCGCCGGTGCCGGGGTGGACGAACACGCAGTCGCAGTCGCCGTCGGGCGTCTTCACCATCACGTTCTGCACTTCGACCTCGGCGGCCGAAACCATCGCCTCGCCTGCAGCGGCGACAAGGCCGGCTGCCAGCGACAGGGCCACGAAATCGCGACGCGTCAGATCGTTCTTCTCATCGGCCATGGGAACTCCTTTTGATTTCAGATTGCAGATTCAGATTGCAGAGTTGCAGAGTTTTCAGTTTTAAGTGCCTGTCCAGACCGGCTTGCGTTTGGCGAGAAATGACGTCACGCCTTCGCGAAAGTCGGCGCTGGTGTAGCACATCTCGACCATGTCGGCGTCGTCGCCGGCGGCCAGCCGGCGCTTCGCGAGAATACGCCGGATCATTTCCTTTGTCGCGCGCAGCGTCAACGGGGCGTTCGCCGCAATCTCCGCGGCCAGGGCGCGCACGGCCGGTCCGATCTCCCCGGACGGCACCAGGCGATTGACGATGCCGAGGGCGTGCGCTTCGGCGCCGCCGAGCAGCCGCCCGGTGAACAGCATGTCCTTCACCGCGCCGGGGCCCATCACGTCGAGCAGACGGCTGTAGCTGGCGCCGGACAGGCAGTTGCCGAGCGTGCGCGCGATCGGGATTCCGAACGAGGCCTCAGGCGTCGCCACCCGCAGATCGCAGGTCAGCGCGATGGCACAGCCGCCGCCGGCCGCGACCCCTTCGACCTGCGCGATGGTCGGCTTGGTCACGCGCTCGAGCCGATCCAGCACGTGATCGAGCCGCTCTTCGTACTTCAGCCCGTCGTCGCGATTGTTGAAGTTCTGGAACTGGGCGATGTCGGTGCCGGCGACGAACGCCTTGCCGCCGGCGCCGCGGCAGATCAGCACGCGAATCGCGGGGTCGCGATCGACCTGATCACAGGCGTCGACCAACGCCTCGTACATCTCCCACGTCATCGCGTTGCGCGCCTCGGGGCGATTGAAGGTCAGCGTCGCGACCGCGCCGTCCGTCTCGAACACCGTGTGGGCCATAATCAATACGCCAATCGATTACCCGATTCCCCGATCACAGTCACCCGATGACCAAATCTCCAGCGGCTCTCGAAGGCATCCGCGTCCTGGACGTCACCCAGGTGATGGCCGGGCCGTTCTGCGCGATGATGCTCGCCGACCTCGGCGCCACCGTCGTCAAGGTCGAACCGCCCGCTGGTGATTCGACCCGGCAGATGCCGGGCGCGGCCGGCAGCGACAGTCCCGCGTTCAACGCCGTCAACCGCGGCAAGCGCAGCATCGTCCTCAACCTCAAAGCCGCCGGGGGGCGTGACGTCTTCGCGCGACTCGCGAGGTCGTCTGACATCGTAATCGAGAACTATCGTCCGGGTGTGATGACCTCTCTGGGGCTGGACTACGCGGTGCTTTCGGGGATCAACCCGCGGCTCATCTATGCATCGATCTCCGGATACGGGCAGACCGGACCGCAGCGCGGCAAGGGTGGCTTCGATCTGATCGCGCAGGGAATCGCCGGGATCATGTCGATCACCGGGGAGCCGGGCGGACCGCCGGTGAAAGCGGGTATTCCGGTGACCGACCTCGGCGCCGGCCTGTTCGCGCTGGTCGGGATTCTCGCGGCGCTCGAGCATCGCCATCGGACCGGCGTGGGGCAACAGATCGACACGTCGCTGGTGGACGCCGGCGTGGCGCTGTCGGTGTGGGAAGCGACGGAATACTTCGCCGGCAGCGGCGTGCCGGCCGCCCTGGGATCGGCGCATCGAATGAACGCGCCGTATCAGGCGATTCGCTGCGCCGACGGCTATATCACGCTCGGCGCCGCCAACGAGCGGCTGTTCAGGCGGTTGTGCGAGGTGCTGGGCCACGCCGAGTGGAGCGGCGAGGCCGAATTCGCCGACAACGCGAGCCGCGTCAAGAACCGAGAGGCGCTGGCGGCGCGGATCGAGTCGATCACCATCGAGCAGCCGCGCGCGCACTGGCTGGCGCTGCTCGACAGCAACGACATTCCGTGTGGTCCGATCAACGACTACGCGCAGGTGTTCGCGGATCCGCAGGTGCTCGCGCGTGAGATGGTCGTCGAGACCGATCATCCGGCGCTCGGACACATGAGGACGCTCGGCTCGCCGATCAAGCTGAGCGCCACCCCGCCCGACCCCTCCCGACGCGCGCCGCAGCTCGGCGAGCACACCGACGAGGTCCTGGCGGAAGCCGGCTACATCGCCAGCGAGATCAACGCGCTACGATCCGCGCACGCGATCTCGTAAGGTCCGGCTGAAGCCGGACACTACCTTGCTTCGTCTCGGACCGCGCGCGCGAGGTTTTGTCATCCACGGATTACACGGATGGACACGGATTGGTCCGCGAGGCGTCCGGCGGCGCGGCGCAGCCGCGCAGGGATGAGAAGCGAACCGCGTGAACGCGAGCCTGTTGCATTCGTGTGGCTCGTGTTCGCGCGGTTCGCTTCTCACCCCGACCGGCCGCTTCGCGGCCGGCGCCGGACGCCGTACAGCACTCATCGTGCGCGCGAGACACATCCAGCTCCGGGTTCAATCCGTGTCATCCGTGTAATCCGCGGATGATCTTCTGATCCGGTATTGACACGCAGTCTTACATTGTGTAAGATCAGACGCGTGCCGGCACGTCGCATCCCGACTCTGCCTCCGAAAGAGGCGCTGATCCTGGAGCTCTTGGTTGGCGAGTCCGAGATGTACGGGCTGCAGCTGGTCGCGGCATCGAGGCGAAAACTGAAGCGTGGCACGGTCTACGTCACGCTGGGACGGATGGAAGAAAAGGGCTTCATCGTGTCGCGTCTCGAGGACGCGCCGCCGGATGCCGGCGGCCTTCCCCGCCGCATTTACCAACCGACGGCCTTCGGCCGCCGCGTGCTGGACGCGTACGAACTGATTCATCGCCACCTGACGCTGGTGCCGGCGCGATGAACCGGCCGGGATCACGACTTCGCCGCCTGGCCGCGCGCCTGCTCAGCCCATCGACGATGGAGCGGCTGATCGATCCGCTGATCGCGGATCAGCAGCACGAATACGCGGAAGCCATTCGTCGCGGCGACACGTGGCGCCGGCGCTGGGTTCGCATTGCCGGATGCATCGCATTCTGGAAGGTGGCCACGATGGCACTGGCCAACGCATTGGCAGAGCAAGGCACCACATCAGACAACGGCTCGATCGGACGCACGGTTCGGTTTGCAGCCGTGGCGACCACGCTGATCACCGCACTCCTTGTATGGCTGCCTTTGCGTCAGGTGCTGGCCACCCTTCACCTCGGCGACGACTCGTTCATCCGCCTGACCGTGTATCTCGTACCTCAGGCGCTCGGCGTCGCGATACCGATCGGCATGGTGTTCGGCCTGCTGTCCGGCGGTGCACGCACGCGCCGCTCGACACGCCTCAGCGTCCTCTTGATGGCCGGCGTGTCGCTGACCACGCTGGTCCTCGTCGGCTGGCTGCTGCCCGAAGCGAACCAGGCCTATCGCGAAACGATGTTCGCGCTGATCAACGGGTTCGAGGGTCACCTCTCACGCGGCATGAACGAGCTCACGCTGGGCGGCCTTCGCGAATTGATGCGCGATCCGTTCGTCATGCCGTTGATTGCGAGTCGTCGAGCGTTCGATTTTCACGCACGCCTGGCTCTGGCCTTCGCCCCGCTTGCGCTGGGCCTGCTCGCCCTGGGAGTCTCCACCGTCAGGCGGCGAGCCGCCGGCGTTCTGACCGTGGGCGTCCTGGGATTCGCCGCCTGCTTCGCCTATTTCGTGCTGATCGATTCCTCGCGGGCACTGATGTATCGCGCCCCGTTCGCGGTGAGCGAACGCCTGCCGCCGATCATCGCGGCCTGGATTCCAAATCTGGCGTGCCTGGCGGCCGCACTGCTGCTGCACCTTCGAACGCGTGGGCGATCTGCAGCAGACCCCAGTCGTCGCGATGACGACCGACGATTTGAAGGCCAACCGGTAGTCCCTCAGGCGTGAAGCCGCACGGCACCGAGATCGCCGGATTGCCCACGATCGAGATGTAGTAACAGGACTTCATCCAGTCGATGTAGGTGTCCATCGCCACGCCGTCGATCGCGGTCGGGTACGGCTGATGGATATCGAACGGCGGCACCTGCACGGTCGGCAAGACGAAGAAGTCGTGCCGCTCCATGAACCGCCGCATGCGGTGATAGAGCTCGGTCCGCTTCGTCTCCGCCCACACAATCTCCGCCACGGTCAGGCGCTCGCCGCGCTCGATCTCCCAGAGGATCGTCTCTTTCACCTGGTCACGATGACCGTCGACGCGTGGAGCCACGCCGGTCAGGAACGCGATCGCCCGCACCGTCTTGAAGACCGCATCGAAGTCAGTGAAGTCGGGCTCGGCCTCGTCCACGATGCAGCCCAGAGCCTCGAACACGCGCCGCTGCGCGTCGACCGCGCCACGGACCCGGCGATCGACGGGCACGCCGCCGAGATCCTTCCACCACGCGACTCGCACGCCCTTGAAATCGCGCGCGAGCGGGGCCGAGAACCGGCTGCCGGGCTCGTCGATCGCGATCGGCGATCGCGCGTCAGGTCCGGCGATGCCGCTCAGCATCAACGCGACGTCCGCGACGCTGCGCGCCATCGGTCCGTCTACGCTCAACGTCGACCATCCGGTCGACGTCGGCCACGCCGGCACCCGGCCGGGCGAAGGCCGCAGGCCAACCACGCCGCAGAAACTGGCGGGGTTGCGAAGCGATCCGCCCATATCGGTGCCGTCGGCAATCGGCAGCATCCCGGTGGCCAGCGCCACCGCCGCGCCGCCGCTGCTGCCGCCACAGGTCCTGGCGTGATCGTACGGATTCAGCGTCGCGCCGAACACGGGGTTGAACGTCTGCGAACCTGCGCCGAACTCCGGTGTGTTCGTCTTGCCGACAACGATCGCGCCGGCGCGACGCAGCCGCTCGACCATCAGCGAATCCTCTGACGGCACGAAGTCCCGGTAGATGGGCGACCCGAATGTCGTGCGGATCCCGTTGGTCGGTTGCAAATCCTTGTGCGCAATCGGCAGGCCGTGCAGCGGGCCGACCTCGCGGCCGTTGACCATGTCTTCGTCGGCGAGCCGCGCCCGTTCCATGGCCTGATCCGCGACCAGCGTGACGATGGCGTTGACGCCAGGATTGAGGCGCGCGATCTGCGCGAGATGAGCGTCGACGACCTCTCGCGCCGAGAGGTGCTTCGCGCGGATCAGGCGCGCGAGCTCGACGGCGCTCAGCTGACAGATGTCGGATGCCATTGCCGCAACCCTCGGGTCCGCCTAGAGGCGAACACTACCCGCCGGCGCAGGGGCGGCATCAGTCGGCGAAAGGGCGAGGTATTCCAGGGCCGCGGTGACTCCGCCTCGGTTGAATGGGACGCCGGCGGCCGCGAACCCCATTTCAACGCCGCTGAGCGTGCCGGCCAGCATCAAATCGTTGAAGTCGCCGAGGTGGCCGATGCGAAACACCTTGCCCTTCAGCCTGCCGAGGCCCGCGCCGAGCGACATGTCGAACCGGTCCAGCACGACCTTGCGGAACGCATCGGCATCGTGGCCCGCCGGCATGACGACGGCGGTCAGCGCGCTGCTGTATTCCTCCGGCCTGGCGCACAGCAGCTCGAGGCCCCATGCCCGCACCGCGCGTCGCGTCGCCTCCCCGAATCGGACATGGCGCGCGAACACGTTGACGAGCCCCTGCTCCTCGAGCATCTGGACCGCTTCGCGCAGGCCGTAGAGCAGGTTGATCGCCGGCGTGGTGGTGAAGAAGCCGGCCGCGTTGTCGCGAATCATCGGCTGCCAGTCCCAGTAGGCGCGCGGCAGACGGGCCGACGCCGACGCGGCGAGCGCGGCGGCGCTGATCGCGTTGAAGCCCATCCCCGGAGGCAGCATCATCCCTTTCTGCGAGCTGCTGACGGTGACGTCGACGCGCCATTGTTCGTGCCGATAGTCGATGGAGCCCAGCGACGACACCGCGTCGACGAGCAGGAGTGCCGGATGCGACGCTTCATCCATGGCGCGGCGGACCGCCGGGATGTTGCTCGTCACGCCGGTCGAGGTCTCGTTGTGAACGACGGCGACGGCTTTGATGGTCCGGCTGCGATCGGCGATCAGCTTCTCGCCGATCACGGCGGGATCGACGCCATGACGCCAGTCGCCGGGGATGAAGTCGACCCGCAGGCCGAGCTTCACGGCCATGTCGCGCCACAGCGTCGCGAACTGGCCGGTCTCCGCCATCAGCACGGTATCGCCGGGCGACAGCGTGTTGACGAGCGCCGCCTCCCACGCGCCGGTCCCCGATGCCGAAAAAATCACGACGGGCCCGGAGGTCTGGAACACACGCTGAAGCCCGGCGATCGCCTCGCGTCCGAGGGCGGCAAACGCCGGACCGCGATGATCGATGGTCGGCTGCGCGATCGCGCGCAGGATCCGATCGGGGACGTTGGTCGGTCCGGGAATCTGAAGGAAGTGGCGTCCGCTGGTCACGACGAACAGTTAATCACAACCTCACCACGAAACACACGAAACGAAAGACCCCACGAAACACACGAAAAGAATCAACACAGAGCAACGAAGAAACGGAGACGCGCGGAGAGCGGTTCGGTGGGGCGGCCTGCAAGGCAGGCCGTCGTGCAAGGGCTTCGCGGCGCCGCCGAACTGCTGGTCACATCCGCTTGCTGCCTTCTCGGGAGGGTTCTCCGTTCCTCCGTTTCTCCTGTTAAACCGTTGGCTCGATCGCAGCGTGACAGGTGGACTCGATCGCAGCGTGACGCCCGAAATGTGTAGGATGAAGAACATGAGCGTAGTCGTCGGCCGATCGCGAATCGCAACCAAATACGGCATCGTCGCCGCCAGCCAGCCGCTGGCCGCGCGGGCCGGAGTGCAGATCCTCGAGCGCGGCGGCAACGCCGTCGACGCGGCGATCGCCACCAATGCCGTGATGGGCCTGGTCGAGCCGCAGTCGAACGGGATCGGCGGCGACCTGTTCGCGATCGTCTACGAGGCCAAGACCGGCGCGCTCCACGGGCTCAACGCCTGCGGCTGGGCGCCGGCGGGACTGACGCCGGCGCGTCTCAAGGCGCTGGGACACACGTCCGATGCCGCAGGCCGGCATCCACACCGTGACCGTCCCGGGCGCCGTCGCCGGTTGGGATGGCGCTGCGCGCGAAGCTCGGCTCGCTGCCGCTCTCCGATCTCCTGGCGCCCGCGATCACCTACGCGGACGAGGGCTTCCCCGTTTCGGACGTCATCGCCGCGCACTGGGCGGCGCTCACCGACAAGCTGGCCGGCGAGCCGAACGCGCCGAGGACCTCTATCTGCCGAACGGCCGCGCGCCGCGCGCCGGCGAGGTGTTCAGGAACCCGGATCTCGCGGAGTCGCTCCGCCGCATCGCCGCGCACGGCCGCGGCCGGCTTCTACGAAGGGCCGACCGCCGACGCCATCCTCGCGATCTCGCGCCGACAAAGGCGGCACGATGACCGCCGCCGATCTCCGCGAGCTCGAGCTCGAATGGGTCGATCCGATCTCGACCACCTATCGCGGCTGGACCGTGTACGAGCTGCCGCCGAACACGCAGGGCATCGCCGCGCTGATGATGCTCAACCTGATGGAGCAGTTCCCGCTCGGCGAGTACGGCTTCCACAGCTCGCGGGCGCTGCACGTGATGATCGAGGCGAAGAAGCTCGCCTACGCCGACATGCTGCGGTACGTCGGCGACACGCGCTTCTCGGATCCGCCGGTCGAGGCGCTGCTCGACAAGGCGCACGCCGCTGCAGCGGGCCAAGCGCATCGGCGCCGGCGACGCGGCTCGCGACGTGCAGCCGTCGACGTTCGACGGCC
Organism: uncultured Acidobacteriota bacterium; assembly: GCA_963794705.1. Lineage (GTDB taxonomy): Bacteria > Acidobacteriota > Vicinamibacteria > Vicinamibacterales > CAVVIG01 > CAVQFC01. The sequence continues at coordinate 481,789 of CAWCFI010000010.1, read as the reverse complement.
TGACGACGTCGTCCGGGCAGGACACGATCTACCTCTCGGTCATCGATCGCGACGGCAACATCGTGTCGCTGATCCAGAGCATCTACGAAGGGTTCGGCGCGGCGCTCGTGCCGCCCGGCACCGGCTTCGCGCTGCACAACCGCGGCGCGCTGTTCACGCTCGACGAGGCGCACCCCAACGTGCTCGCGCCGCGCAAGCGGCCGCTGCACACCATCATCCCCGGCTTCATGCGGCGCGGCGACACCCGCATCGGCTTCGGCATCATGGGCGGCTTCAACCAGGCGCAGGCCCACGCCCAGTTCGTCGCCAACATCGTCGACTACGGCATGGACATCCAGCAGGCGCTCGAGGCGGGCCGCTTCACGAAGGGCACGTTCAGCGGCGCCGACGTGAACGTCGAAGCGCTGGTGCCGCAGACGGTGCGGGACGAGCTCACCGCGCTCGGCCACGAGGTGACCGCGGTGCCGCCGCGCACCGGCACGTTCGGCCACGGTCAGGCGGTGATGAGCGACGGATCCGGCGTACATTTCGGCGCGTCGGAGCCGCGGCACGACGGCGCGGCAATACCGGAAGCGCCGGCCTTTGGGAAGTTCGAAGTACGAAGTTAGAAGTCGAATCGAAGTACGAAGTTACTCGATGCGAAGCGTCAGCGATGACGGCGGAATGCCGGACAGCGACGCGATCCAGGTGTCGCCCGGCGGCGATCGGGAGCGAGGTCGTCAGCGTGCCGGTGCTGATGATGTCGCCGGCCTGGAGCGTCTCGCCGCCGCGGCGTTTCAGCGCCTCTGCCAGCTCGCCGATGCAGAGCGCCGGACTCTTCAACGCGTTTTTCGCGGCGCCGTCCTCGACCAGCTCGTTGTTCCGGAGCAGCCGTACCGTGAACTCGGCGAGATCGGTCACCAGCTGCGCGATGTCCTCCGGCTCGACGTAGACCGGCTCGCCGATGACCAGCGCCGCATGCAGGCCGCGCGCCGCGACGAAGTCCACCGGCTGAAACTTCCAGTCCGGGAACACGCAGTCGATGATCTCGAAGCCGAGCGCGTACCATTCGGTCGCCTCGAGCACCGCCGCCGGATCGTTCGAGGCGGGCGTCTTCGCCAGCTTGAAGACGATTTCCGGTTCGATCTTCGGCGCGATCATCGAGCCAATCGCCAGCTTGGCGTCGTTCCAGTCGGCGTAGCGAACCGTGTCGTCGTAGAGGTGCGCCCACACCAATGTCTCGAGCTTGAGGGCGCGCCACATCGCCTTGTTGGCGTAGCCCACTTTCCAGCCGACGGTCTGATGACCCGCCGCCCGACGCGCCTTCGCGATCTCCCCTTCCACCGCGTAGGCGGCGTCGAGATCGATGCCGCCCTCGCGAGAGGACGGGGCGGCAACGATCGTACGCGACGCATAGGCGCCTGTGAGCTCTTCTGCGAGTGTTTTGGGATCCATGTTGTTTTACGCCGGGCACACCGAGATCGCAGGGCAAAACCGTCTTTCGCTGCGGTCTTGGCGTCGCTGCGGTTTTCGTTTATTTCGCCGTCGCCGGGATGCCGACCGCGACCGCACTTGGGGCTCTCGACGCGCGCAGGCTGAACGCGATCACCGACGCGACCAGCGCCAATGCGGCGCTGCCGTAGAAGCACGCCGTCCAGCTGCCGAACTTCTCGAACAGCATCGCGGCGAGGCCGCCGCCGATGATCGACGCGACCCCCTTGGCCGAGTACAGGATGCCGTAATTCGCGGTCGAGCATTTCGTGCCGTAGTAGTCGGCAATCAGCGACGGAAACAGCGAGAACACCTCGCCCCAGGTGAAGAAGGTCGCGACCAGCGTCGCCGCGAAGAGCGGGCCGGACAAACGGCCCACCGTGAGCACGAGCACGAGGCAGATCGCCTGCAGCGCGAAGGCGATCCCCATCGCCAGCTCGCGGCCGGTCTTGTCCGACACCCAACCCCAGAAGACGCGGCTGCCGCCGTTGGCGACGGCGTTCAACGATGTCGCCAGCGCGAGGAAGCTCACCGGAATGCTCCACGCCGCGGCGATCGGCCCGGCGTTCGCGGTCACCAGCAGGCCGCCGGTCGCCATCATCAGGAACATCGCGTACAGCACATAGAACTGCGGCGTGCGCAGCATCTCCCCCGTGGTGTACTGATGCTGCCCCAGCTTCGCGCCCGTCGCCGCCGCCTTCGCCGTTGCGGGCGCCGGCGGCGGATGCCGGAGGAACTGGGCGACGATCAGAATCATCGCGCCCTGGAAGATCCCGGTGTAGAGAAATGCAGTCTGGTAGCCCTGGTTCTTGATCAGCGACGCGATCACCGGCACGAACAGCGCGGTGCCGCCGCCGAACCCCGCGGCGATGATCCCGGCCGCCAGGCCGCGCTCCTTGGTGAACCACTTCAGCGCCGATCCCATGCAGCCGCCATACACCAGCGCCGCGCCGATGCCGGCCATCACGTAGAGCGCGTACAACATCGGCAGCGTCGTCACCAGCCCGAGGCCGGCCCAGCCGACGCCGCACAACACGCCGGCCACCGTCGTGAACAGGCGCGGGCCCAGGCGATCGATCAGGAACCCCTGCGCCGGCTGCACCCAGGTCTGGAACAGGATGAACAACGTGAACGCCCACTGGATGTCGGACACCTTCCAGCCGGTGCCGGCCTGCATCGGCTTGACGAACAGCGTCCAGGCGTACTGCAGGTTCGCGATCATGACCATCGCGATCACCGAGGCGACCAGCTGGAACCAGCGATTGTGAATCTTCACGACTCTCTCCTCCCGCTCGGCAGGTAGTGTCCGCCTTCTGGCGGACTAAAGGCTTTCGCCATCCGCGCGGTCCGGCTGAAGCCGGACACTACGTCCGTACTTTCCGATCGAGCATCTTGGCGCACGCATACACGGTCCGCGTCGCCGGCATCGGCACACCCAGCCGCTCGCCGAGCTCGACCACGGCGCCGACGATCGCCTCGATCTCGAGCGGCCGGCCGGCCTCGAAATCCTGCAGCATCGAGGTCTTGTGCGCGCCGACCTTCTCCGCTCCGGCCATGCGTTGATCGATCGTGATCGGCAGCTCGATGTTCAGCTTCGCCGCCACCGCCTCGGTTTCCGCCATCAACGTCCGGATCACCGCCGACACATCCGGATCGCGCGCGAGCTCCTCGAGCGTCCCTCGCGTCAAGGCGCTGATCGGGTTGAAGGCGACGTTGCCGAGCAGCTTGACCCAGATCTCGTGGCGGAACCGCGGATTGATCGGGCAGCGGAAACCGGCAGCGATCAGCGGCTCCGCGATCTTCCGGGCCCGCTCCGACTTGGTCCCGTCCGGCTCGCCGAAGCTGATCTTGTTGCCTTCCGTGTGCCGGATGACGCCCGGCTCGACGATGTCGGTCGCGAAATACGCGAGCGACCCGACCACCCGCCGCGGCTCGATGGCATCGGCGATCGCGCCGCCAGGGTCGACGCGCTCGAGCCGCAGCCCTTCCAGTTCGCCGCCGTACCCCTGAAAATACCACCACGGGATCCCGTTCTGGGTGCTGACCACGGCGGTGTCCGGACCGAACAGCGGCCGCAGCGTCGGCGCGAGCGCGGTCAGGCCATGCGCCTTCACGCCGAGGAAGACCACATCCGCCTGGCCGATCGTCGCCAGATCGCCGACCGCCTGCACCTGAACCTCGAAATCGCCGTCCGGACTGATGACGCGAAGGCCGCGCTCCTGCATCGCGCGCAGGTGGGGGCCGCGCGCGAACAGCACGACGTCGGCGCCGGACCGGGCGAGTCTGGCCCCGATATAGCCGCCGATCGCCCCGGCTCCCGCGATGACGATCCTCATCTGGTGCTGGGCTTCAGCCCTGCTTGCGCGATCGCAGCGCTGAAGCGCTGCGCCACACGAGTCATGAATACGCCTTTGCCACGGCGCCGCGCTGAATCTTGCCGGTCGCGGTACGCGGAATGGCCTGGGTGATGTGAATCTGCTTCGGCCGCTTGAAATCGGCGAGCCGCTCCTTGCAGAACGACAGGAGATCCGAGTCGGTGGCGGTCTCACCTTCGCGCAACACCACGGCCGCCTCGACCTCTTCACCCCACGTGCCGTGCGGCACCCCGAAACAGACGGCTTCGGCGATGGCCGGATGCGTCAGCAGGACTTCGTCGATTTCCCGCGGTGAAATTTTCTCGCCGCCGCGGTTGATCAGCTCCTTGATGCGCGCGACCAGCGTCAAGTAGCCGTTCTCGTCCAGCACGCCCTGATCGCCGGTGCGGAACCAGCCGTCGACGAACGACGAGGCGTTGGCCTCAGGATTGTTTTCGTAGCCGGTGATCACGTTCGGTCCCTTGATCACCACCTCGCCGGCCTCGCCGATCGGCATGTGCGTGCCGGCCTTGTCCATGATGCTGATCCGGACGTCGGTGCCCTGCCCCACCGATCCTGGCTTCCGCTCGGAGGGCGGCAGCGGGTTGGACGCCATCTGGTGCGCCGCCTCGGTCATCCCGTAGGCCTCGAGCACCGGGGCGCCGAATGCCGCCTCGAGCGCGTGCATCACCGCGGGCGGCAGCGACGCGCTGCACGACCGGATGAAGCGCAGCTTCTCGGTGCCTGCCGGACGCCGCGAGGGATCGGACGGGTCGCCTGCCCGCGCCAGCAGCAGCTGATGCAGCGTCGGCACCGCCGAGTACCAGGTGACGCTGTGATCCCGCGCGGTCCGCCAGAACGACAGCGGGCTGAACTTCGCCGGCACGACCACCGTCCCGCCCGACGCGAACGTGGCCAGCGTGGACGCCACCAGGCCGTGCACGTGGAACAACGGCATCACACAGAGCGAGACATCGTCGGCCGTGAGCGAATAATGGTGCGCGACGTTCTGCGCGGAAATCGACAGGTTCGCGTGCTTGAGCGGCACCCGCTTGGGACGGCCGGTGCTCCCGCTGGTGTGCAGCACCAGCGCGACGTCGTCCACGGTCGGCGGCGGGGTGACCGGCACGCGTCCAAGCGGACGCTCGGCTGAAGCCTTCGCGCTACGGTCTGAAAGGGTGACGGTACCCGCGGCGTCCATGTCGATCGTGAGGATCGGCACCGTATCGCCCGCCGCGCGCCGCGCATCGTCCGCGCCGTCGGGCGGGAGCAGGAGAACCTTCGCCGAGGTGTCGTCGAGATAGAACCGGAACTCGTCCTCCTTGTAGGCAGGATTGAGCGGCGCGGCGGTGCCGGCAATCCCGGCGGCGAGGAACGACACGATCACCGGCAGACCGTTGGTCAGCGACGTCGCGACCCGGTCGCCGCGCCTGACCCCGGCGGCGGCCAGCTGCTCGGCGACCGCCTTCACCTGATTCCGCAGGTTGCCGTAGGTAATGCTGATGTTCTGTTCTGGAAGAACGACCGCGATCTTATCGGCGGGCGCGCGGTCGAGGAACTCCGTCAGGACGAAAGGCGAGACGCTCATATGGGCTTCACCAGAATTTCATAAGCGGGCAAGGTGAGGAAATCGGTCAGCTCGTCGGACGTGGCCACGGCTTCGAACAGGGTTCGCGCGGCCGGCAGACTCGCGGACGATTCTTCGGCGATGAGCTGCTGGACCAGCGCCCGCGTCACGGTCCGGCCGTCGTCCAGCGAGGCGCGGTGTTTGATCCACTGCCAGATCTGGGTGCGCGAAATCTCGGCAGTGGCGGCGTCTTCCATGAGGTTGTAGATCGGCACCGCGCCCTGGCCACCGAGCCAGGCCTCCATGTACTGGATGCCGACGCGGATATTGTGGCGGAGACCTGTCTCGGTGCGGGTACCCGCCGGGGCGGCGATCAGCGCAGCGGCGTCAGCGACAACGTCCTCACGCAGGCGATCGAGCTGGTTGGGTTTCGGCATCCCCTCGTCGAAGACCTGCTTGGCGATGGCCACCAGCGCCGGATGCGCGACCCAGGTGCCGTCGTGGCCTTCGCGGACCTCGCGGAGCTTGTCGGCGCGCACCTTTTCCATCGCCTTGGCGTTGGCGTCCGGGTCGTCCTTGATCGGGATCTGAGCCGCCATGCCGCCCATCGCGAAGGCGCCCCGGCGGTGGCAGGTCTTGATCAGCAATTGCGTGTAGGCGCGAAGGAACGGCGCCTCCATCGTCACCTGGCCGCGATCCGGCAGCACGAACGCGGCGTCGCGCTGCAGCGTCTTGATCGAGCTGAAAATGTAATCCCACCGGCCGCAGTTCAGCCCGACGATGTGATCGCGGAGCTCGAAGAGGATCTCGTCCATCTCGAACGCCGCGGGCAGCGTCTCGATGAGGACGGTCACCTTGATCGTGCCCGTCGGCAGGCCCAGCGCGCTCTGCGCGTGCAGGAAGATGTCGTTCCACAGCCGGGCCTCGAGATGGCTCTGCATTTTCGGCAGGTAGAAGTACGGACCGGTGCCCGCCTCCTTCAGCGCCGCGGCGTTGTGAAACACGTAGAGGCCGAAGTCGAACAGCATCCCCGGCGCCGGCCGGCCGTCGACGACGCAGTGGTTTTCGGGAAGGTGGAAGCCGCGCGGCCGGACCATCAGCGTAGCGAGCGACGGCTTGAGCGTGTACTTCTTGCCAGCCTCCGACTCGTACGAGATCGTCCGGCGCACCGCGTCCATCAGGTTCGCCTGGCCTTCGACCAGGTTCTGCCAGGTCGGCGAGGTCGCATCCTCGAAATCGGCCATGAACACGTTCGCGCCAGAGTTCAGGGCGTTGATGATCATCTTGCGATCGACGGGGCCGGTAATTTCGACGCGGCGATCCTGCAGGTCGGGTGGAATCGCGCCGACCTTCCAGTCGCCGCTGCGAACGTCGGCAGTCTCGGCAAGAAAATCCGGACGCTCGCCGGCATTGAAGCGCGCCTGAGTTGCGCGACGGCGCTCGAGGAGCTCGTCGATTCGCGGCCGGAAACGCCGCGTGAGATTTTCAACGAACGCGAGGGCGGGAGCCGTGAGAATTCGGTCGGCCATAAGGGTCTAAATGCTAGCTGCTTATGATACTCTGGCGACGTTTTGTACTCACGCGCGCTGCGGTGGTCGTGTGTCGTTGTCGCCCTGATCGCGATTGCCGCTGCTGCGTTCCTCCTCTTCAGCTCCGAACAGCAACTCAATCAGCACACCGCGTCCCTGCGCGGATTCGACCAGCGAGCCCGCGACGCGAGTGCGGCGCTGGTGGACGCGCGAGTCGGCCAGCAGGCATACGTCGCGGCCGGCCAGGGCGCCGCGTTCTGGTTCGTCAAGACCGCGGCCGCTGTCCAGGCGGCGACCGACGAGCTTACCGCCCTGCGTCAGACAGCAGGAGCCGCCGCGCTCACCGCCCTCGACGAGGCCTCGGCGACCGTCGTCGAATTCTCGGCGCTGGACAAGCGCGCGCGCGACTATCTGGCCTCCGGCGAGCAGCTGATGGCCGGCGACGTCATCTTTACGGAAGGAAGCGACGCCGCAGCCACCGCCGTGCGCCAGATCGAAACGGCACGGCTGGCGCAGCACCAGGCCGCCGACGTCGAGAGCTCGGCGACGCGCAGACGGCAGGCGGTGATTGCCAGCGCCGCCGCCGGCATCCTCGTGCTGGTCACGCTGGCGTTGGCTCCGGTGCCGCGCGCCAGGGCCGCCGAGCCGGCCAGCCTCTCGATTCTGGCGCCTCCGGCCGCCGTCCCGGCGATCGCCAGCCCGCCGCCCGCGCCGGTGCGCACGGCGCCGCTGCGGTCGCACGCGCAAGGCTCGGTGCTGAAGGCGGCAACCGATGTCGTCACGGAATTCGGGCGGGTCCGCGATCTCGACGAGCTGACGCGGGTGCTCGGCCGCGCCGCCGAGGTGATGGACGCCAGCGGCCTGATGATCTGGATGGGCAGCGCGACCGGCAGCGATCTGCGCCCGGTCCTGGCGCACGGCTACAGCGCGAAGATGATCGAGCGCATCCCGCCGGTGCCGCGCTCCGCCGACAACGCCGCGGCGGCGGCCTATCGCTCCGGCACGCTGCAGATCGTGCTGTCGCGCCCGGGCGGTTCCAGCGGCGCGGTGGTCGCGCCCATCCTGGGGGTGGACGGCTGCATCGGCGCGCTGTCTGCCGAAATCCGCAGCGGCGGTGAAACGTCGGACAGCGTCCAGGCGCTCGCGGCCATCTTCGCCGCCCAGCTCGCCGGCGTCCTCGCGGCGGCACCAGTCGAGGAGATTCAAGAGACCCGGGCGGCGGCGAACTCTTAGAGTCGGGAGTCGCGAGTCGTTAGTACCGAAGTCCTTGAGTCGTTCGTCGAGTCTTCAGTCGTTAGTAAGTCGTTGGCGTTCCTTCAGCTAACCGCGATGCCGGCGGTTCTCTTTTTCCAGATGCCGGATCAATCCGGTCAACATCCTTTCGATCTCGTTGTACCGGTCACAGAGCTCGGCCAGCTCCGTCTCCGTGATGTAGTCGCGACCCTTGGCGACCCGCAGGTGTGTCCGCGTCTCGCTGCTCTCGCCCTTGGCGCGATACAGCAGCTGCGCAAAGAACCGGTCGGTGCTTTGCGGGAAGCCGTCGGCAATCAGCGATGGGACCGCGTCCGAGGAGTCCGCGAGTTGGTCGCGGAGCTTGAAGTCACGATGCAAGGCCGGACGTTTAAGGATGGCAGAAACTGCATCCGCCGCATCGAGCGCCTTTTGATAAACCTGCAATTCTTCGACGCATTTCGCACACATATTCGCGGGTATCGCAGGACCCGTGCCACTGCCAACGCACGCGCGACCCTCGACTCAGTTTCGACCTGCGACTCACGACTGACTGACGACTAGCGACTCCGTACTAACGACTCAAGACTATCGACTGCTAGAATCCCGCTGACATGTCCAAGACGCCCGCGAAGGAAACCAAGGCCCAGATTCTCGAGCGCACGGAGCGCGAGAAGGTGAAGTTCCTGCGGCTGCAGTTCACCGACATCCTCGGCACGATCAAGAACGTGGAGATCCCTGACCGGCAGTTCGAAGAGGCGCTGGACGGCAAGATCATGTTCGACGGCTCCTCGATCGAGGGCTTCGTGCGCATCGAGGAATCGGACATGTACCTGCGCCCCGATCTCTCGACGTTCCGCGTCTTCCCGTGGCCCGGGACGACCGGCGAGAAAGTCGCGCGCATGATCTGCGACATCTACACGCCCGACGGACAGCCGTTCATCGGCGACCCGCGCGCCTGCCTCAAGAACGTGATCACGATGGCGGCGGCCAAGGGCTACGCGATGAAGGCCGGGCCCGAGGCCGAGTTCTTCCTGTTCCAGACGAAGAACGGCGTGCCGACCACCGACACCCACGACGCGGCGAGCTACTTCGACCTGAGCCCGGTGGACCAGGGCGAAGATGTTCGCCGCGAGATCGTGCTCGCGCTCGAAGCCATGGGCTTCCACGTCGAAGCGGCGCACCATGAAGTCGCGCCGGGCCAGCACGAGATCGACTTCCGCTACGACGATGTGCTGACCACGGCCGACAGCATCAGCACGTTCAGGTTCGTGGTGAAGAACATCGCGATCAAGAACGGCCTGCACGCGACGTTCATGCCCAAGCCGATCTACGGCATCAACGGATCGGGCATGCATACGCACATGTCGCTCTTCGCGGGCGGGACCAACATCTTCTACGACGCCAAGGCTGACGGCCAGCTGAGCGAGACCTGCCTGAACTACATCGGCGGAATCCTGCGGCACGCAAAGGGCTTCTGCGCGATTACCAACCCGCTGGTGAATTCCTACAAGCGGCTGGTGCCCGGATACGAAGCGCCGACCAACATCGCCTGGTCGGAGAAGAACCGCAGCCCGCTGGTCCGCGTCCCCGCCGCGCGCGGCACGTCGACACGCATCGAGCTGCGCATGCCCGACCCGTCGTGCAATCCGTATCTCGCGCTGGCGGTGATGCTGCGTGCGGGCCTGGACGGCATCGAAAAGAAGATCGATCCCGGCCCACCGATCAACAAGAACATCTACAAGATGAGCCACCGGGAGCGCCGGCACCTGCGTATCGACGAGCTGCCGGGAAACCTGAGCGAGGCGCTCGACGAACTCGAAAAAGACGACCTCGTCAAGGAAACGCTGGGCGAACATCTGTTCGAGCACTTCGTCACGGCCAAGCGCGAAGAGTGGCACGACTACATCAAGCACGTCTCGCCGTGGGAGATCGATCGGTATCTGGGGATGTACTAGGGATTGGGGACTAGGGATTAGGGATTAGGGATTGGAGCTGCTGTTGCTCTGAGCGGAGGTCAGGGCGTCTCCCAGTGAGGACGACGGCGTCGATTCAGTGGCGTTTTTGCCGGGAAATTTCCCCGCGCGCGTGGGTACGCGATTTGATGTGACGGGATATGGGTCGCGTCGAATCAACGGGGTGCGTAACATCAGGCAGGCGCTGGCATCGCCGCATCCCGCCGTTCGTCTCACGATTCGGCGTGGCCCACAACGTTCCGGCTGACGCCGGACATCTACCGAAGACCGTTCAGGCGGCCGAGCGCGCCGCCCGCGCCGAGCCGGCTGAAATACTCGTAGGCCGCGCGCGACATCGCTTCAATCGCCCGCTCTCCTTCCGCTTCGTCCTTCAGAAACGTGGTCATGACGCACAGGGCGTAGGGGCGATTCTTCGCGAACACGATTCCCGCGTCGACGCGGACGCCTTCCAGCTCGCCCGACTTGTCCGCGGACGCCACGCCCTCGGGAAGGCCCTTGCGCAGGCGGTTCTCCTTCGGCTTCTTCAGCAGCTCGATCGCCTGTGGCATCCCGTCGTTCATCGCCTTGAGCAGCCGCACCAGCTCGTCCGGCGTCGACACGTTCTCGTCGCCGCGGCGCGCCGCCGCCGTGTCCATCATGTGACGCCGCAGCCTCGTCGCATGCAGTCCGAGCCCCTGCATGCGCGCGGCAATCCGGTCCATGCCGAGGCGATCGATCAGCACGTTGGTCGCGGTGTTGTCGCTGAGGGTGACCATCAGCACCGCGTAGTCGCGGATCGACAGGGTCGGCGTGCCCATTTCCACGAGCACGCCGGTGCCGCCGACAGCCTGGCGGCGATCGAGGGTCGTCGTCTCCTCGAGGTCGATCCGGTGCTCTTCCGCCTGCTTGAACAGCTCGTAGACGATCGCCAGCTTGATCGCCGACGCGGTCGGAAACGTCTCGGTTTCGAGATGGCCGATGCGCTCGCCCGTCGTCAGGTCGAGGATGGCGTAACCGACGACGCCGTCGACCCGCGCGGCGATTTCCTGCACGCGCTTCTCGAATGTGGCGCGCAGCGCCGACGGCAGCGGCGGCGGCTGTGCGCCAGCGCTAGCCGCGGCGAGCGACAGGAAAACGGCCAGAGCCGTCAGCCTTGAGCCCTTCATCCGTAATCCTCAGCGCGACGGCGGTCATGTCGTCGTTGGGCGCGGTGTCGCCGCGGAATTCGTGGACCGCGGTAAAGATCGCGTCGACGATCTCGCGTGCCGGCAGGTGCCGTCTCTCCCGCACGATCTCGAGCAGCCGCTCCAGGCCGAACTCGTGGCCCGCCGAGTCATTCGCGTCGTAGACGCCGTCGGAGCAGAACACGTAGACGTCGCCCGCCGCCAGGTCGAAGGAGACTTCGTCGTAGGTGGATCCGGCAAAGAGGCCAAGCGGGACGCCGGGAATCTCGACCTGACTGATCGCGTCGCCGCTGCACCGGATCGGGTATGGCAGCCCCGAGTTGGCGATGGTCACCGTCCGGCGCTTGTTGTCGAACAAGGCGTAGCACAGCGTGCAGTAGTACTCCTCGAGCTGTCGCTCGTACAGGATGGTGTTCGACGACATCAGCACGCCTGACGGCGTGAAGCGTTCCGGCGCGTAGCGGCGGCGGAAGGTGCGCGAGCGGACCAGCTCGCCGGCAAACGCGCTGTAGAGTGCCGCGGCCACGCCTTTGCCCGACACGTCCCCAACCGCGACCACCAGGCTGTTCGGTTCCGGCGCGAGGAAATCGTAGAAGTCGCCGCCCAGCCCGCGCGCCGGCTCGAGCCGCGCGGCGACGTCCACGCCCTTCATCCGTTTGGGCAGCTCCACCGGGAGCAGCCCCGCCTGGACGCGCTGCGCGAAACGGATCTCCTTCTCGAGACGCTTTTCGTTCGAGCGAATCCGTTCGTAGAGGCGCGCGTTCTCGATCGCGACCGCGGCCTGGCTCGCCAGCAGCGTCAGGATGTCGACGTGGCTCTTCGAGAAGGCGTCGAGCTCGGGGCTTTCCAGGTCGAACACCCCGATGCAGCGGTCCTGCAGCATCAGCGGGATCGCCAGCTCCGACCGCGCGTCATCCACCACCTTGACGTAGCGCGGATCCAGCGAGACGTCAGGCACGTTGACCGCGACCTGGTGGAGCGCGGCGTGACCGACGATGCCGTGCCCGAGCTTCATGCGCGGGACCGTGATCTTGTCGCCGTACCGCACCGCGACCTTCATCTCCAGCTCGCCGCTGCGCTCGTTGACCAGCAGCAGGCCGAAGGTGCGGTAGTCGATCAGGCGGCGCGTGAGTTTGGCGATGCGCGTGAGCAGTTCGTCGAGGTTGAGGATCGCGCCGAACTCCCGGCCGATCTCCGACAGCGTCTCGAGCGTGCTGGTGTACTCGCGCTCGTGCTCGAACATGCGCGCGTTCTCGATCGCCACGGCGACGTGGGCGCCGAACTGGCGCAGCAGCATCTCGTCGATCTCGGTGAACTGCCCCTTGGTGTGGCTCAACAGGTTGAGCGCGCCGATGACGCGGCCCTTGCGCCGCAGCGGGACGACGAGCTCCGCGTTCGACCCGGGGACCGCCTCGCGGTAACGCGGATCGGCGTGGACGTCGTTGACCAGGATCGGCTGTCCCTCGGCGACGGCGGTCCCCACCAGTCCCTCACCCACCTTCACCCGCAGCGTCCACACCACGTCGTCCGGATAGCCGACCGCATATGCGATCGAGAGCTCCTCGCCGCGCGGATCGAGGAGGTAGACCGCGAACGCCTGGAACTTGGTGATGCGGGCGATCAGCTGCGGAATCTTGTGCAGCAGCTCGTCGAGGTTGAGTACAGCCGTGATTTCGCGACCCAGCTCGAAGAGCGTGATCACCAGCTCCCGGATGTTGGGAGGAGCGACGGGGGCGGGAGTGGCGGCCGGTTCTGTCACGGGAAGCTAGCAGTATAATTGAACGGCCTCATGGACCTGACGCTGCCGCTCGACAATGCCGCGATCGAGAAGATCCTGCTCCACCGGTACCCGTTTCTGTTCGTCGATCGGATCACGGAGTTCGAAGTCGACAAGCGGATTGTCGGGATCAAGAACGTCTCGCATAACGAGCGCTACCTCTCCCCTTCCGTGGACGGCCGGCCGGCGCTGCCGCCGACCATTCTGACGGAAGTGGTCGCCCAGGTCGGCGCCATCATGATCCTGGCGAAGCCCGAAAACCGGCAGCGTCTCATCTTCTTCGCCGGCATCGAGAAGGTTCGTTATCGACGGCCGGTGCACGCGGGCGACATCATCGAGATCGAGGCGACGGTGCTGAGGCTCCGCAGCCGGATGGGCCGCCTGCAGGGCGTGGCGCGGGTCAACGGCCGCCCGGTGATTGAGGGGACGATGACCTTCGCGCTCGGTCCGCCTCAGGATGAGGCGTAGCCGCCGAGACCGTGGTTACCGGCTTTTCGCGATCAGCAGCACCGAGCCTACCTTCGCCGCTCTCGACGCCCACTTCGCCCAGTGCGCCTCCGGCCTGAAATAGCGAATCGCATCGAATACCGCCGGCGCCAGCACCACCGCGCCGATCGCGCGTTCGTCGACGCCGATTGACGCCGCCATCCCGCGGGTGTCGCGCTCGAACGGGCCGGCGCGGGCAAACGCCACGCACGCGTAGCCCACGGAGTTCAGCACGTTGAACGCGAGCACGCCTTTGGCGACCGGCGCGTGAGTCTCGCGCAGCGACGGGCGCGTGGTCAGCAGCCACTCGCTCGACAGATCCTGCATCCAGAAACCGGCGGACGAGATCGCGAACTCGCGCCGCGGTGAGAGATCGCCGCGGTGCGTGATCGCGAAGAACGGGAACGGACCGAAGCGCACTCCCTTGATCGACGGGTCTGCGTCGAACACGGCGTCCAGCACCAGGTGACCGCCCTCGTGCATGCCCAGACCCAGTGCCGCCCCGGCAAGAAACTTCACAGTGTCGGCCACGCGATGCTGATCGGGTGAAGGCGACTGCAGGGTTTGCGTGGCTGAGCTGGGTTGAGCCGCCGCCGGGTTTGGCCGAATCGCCAGCAAAAGCCCCAGTCCGCTTGCCACAACCGCACGGCAGAGTACGGCATACCGGTTGCACTTTCCCGGCGCAGAACGGGGATTCGGATTCGGAAAATGGAGGACTGACATGTTGGAAACCATCGCGATCATCCTGATCGTCCTGTGGCTGCTCGGAGTCGTGAGCGGCTACACGCTGGGTAATTTCATCTACGTGCTGCTGGTCGTGGCCATCGTGCTGTTCCTGGTGCGCCTCGTGAGCGGACGACGGGTCGTATAAGACTCGGTTGGGCTGAAGGATCGGGAGTCCGGGCGAGATAAGCCTGGCCCGGGCCTTCAGCCCTTCGTTCGCACCAGCGCAACCCCGATGAAGACGATCAACGCCGCGACGAACATGCGGGCGTTGAACGGCTCGTCGAGGATCAGTGCGCCAAGCACCACGGCGATGATCGGATTCACGTACGCATACAGCGACACCGTCGCCACCGGCAAGTACTTGAGCGCGTAAGCGTAGGCCGAAAACCCGCCGATCGCTCCCACGAAGATCAGGTACAGCAGAGCTCCCGCCGTGCGCGGCGAGAACGTCAGCCTCGCGGTTTCCTGGAGCGCGAGCGACACCACCAGCAGCGCGATCCCGCCGAACAACATCTCGAACGCGGCGGTCGCCAGCACGTTCTCGGTGCTGGCATGGCCGCGCCCGCGCTTGCGTGCGTACGACGATCCGATCGCCCATCCGACGCATGCGATCTGCGCCGCGATGACGCCTCCGAGAAAGCCCCGGCCGCTGCCGTCGAAGCGCAGCTCCGGCCACACCAGCATGACGATGCCGGCGAAGCCGATCACGAGCCCGAGCACCCGCCGGAGCGTGATCACTTCCCCATCCGGCATCAGCGCGTCGAACCCGACCATCCAGAACGGCGAGGTGGCGACCAGCACCGCCGTCAGCCCGCTCGGCACCGTCTGCTCCGCCCAAACGACCGCGCCGTTGCCGAACCCGAGCAGCAGGATGCCGAGGATGGCGAGCGACGGCCATTCTCGGCGCGCCGGTAGGCGCTCGCCACGCAGGGCGAGCATGGCGATCAGCAGGCTGCCGGCGGCAATCCAGCGCATTGCCGCCATCAGCAGCGGCGGAATTGTTTCAAGCGCGATGCGGATGCCCAGGTAGGTGGTTCCCCAGATCAAACACACGGCGATCCAGGCGAGATAGGCGCGGCGCACGCCAAAACGGTACCACGGTGAAGGGCGCGGTCCGGGTACCCGGCCAGGAGCGTTGCCTGTAGCCCGAACGCGCGGACGCGGATAAAATGAAGGGCGATGGGTAGAAAATCCGCCGCCAAGTCGCAATCGAACAACGCCTCGTCCACGTCCGGGGCGCCCCCCGCCGAACCCGGGCGGTCCTCGACTCCGATGCTCGTCGCGGGCATCGTGTTGGTGCTGGCGATCGTCGGCCTCGTCGCCTACACGCGTTCGACCCCGGAGGAAGCCACCAAGACGGCGCAAGCCGCTGAGGCGCCGGCCATCGTCGATCCGCCCGCCGCGGCGAAGCTTGGGCCGCATCCGCAGGCCAACCTGCCGCCGCTGCCCTTTCAGGCGTATGCCCCGCCGCGTCCGATGGAGACCGTGCGAGAGGTGTACAGGTTCGCGGCCGAGCATCCAGAGGTGCTGAGCTACGTTCCGTGTTTTTGCGGCTGCGAGCGTGGCGGCCACAAGGGCAACGACGACTGCTTCGTCAAGACCCGCAACGCGCAGGGTGATGTCACGGAGTGGGAGCCGCACGGCTTGGATTGCGCCGTCTGTCTCGACGTCGCGAACGAAGCGATGCAGATGACCCGCTCAGGCGCGAGCGTTCGCGACATCCGAACGGCGATCGAAGCGAAGTGGAACCGGCCGGGTTCTGGCCACACGCCGACGCCGATGCCTCACAGCGGGCACTAGGCGCTGGGCGCCAGCGGCTGGGTCCCAGGACCTAGCTGCTGGCACCGGCACCTATAATCCCTTCGTGGACAAGCGCGCCGCGGCGTTCGCCCGATTGTTCGAGGCGGTGCACGAGGGCGTGTACATCGGGACGATCGGCCCCGATTCCACATCGACGATCGCTGCGAACCCGCATCTCAAGCTGATTTTCGGCTATGCCAGCGACGCAGCCGACGACACGGTCTCGCCGTTCGAGACTGGACGCTTCGTCGATCCGCAGGCGCGCGTCGCGCTGCTGGAACGCCTCTCCAGCGATGGCTCGGTCAACGACTACCTCCTGCGCCTGCGCCGCGCGGATGGCAACCCGGTCTGGGTCGAGCTGACGGCCCGCGCCGACGCGCCGGCCGAGGATCACTCGCTGCGCGTGGAAGCGCTGGTCCGCGACGTCAGCGAGCGCAAGAAGCTCGACGACGAGACGCGCGACATCTATCACCAGCTGCTCCAGGCGGAAAAGATGGCGGCGCTCGGCCAGACGGTCTCGGGAGTGGCGCACGAGCTCAACAACCCGCTGGCGACCATTCTCAGCTACGCCGAGCGGCTGTCGCAGCGGACGCTCGACGAGCCGGTCCGGCGTG
Organism: uncultured Acidobacteriota bacterium; assembly: GCA_963794705.1. Classification (GTDB taxonomy): domain Bacteria; phylum Acidobacteriota; class Vicinamibacteria; order Vicinamibacterales; family CAVVIG01; genus CAVQFC01. The sequence continues at coordinate 465,097 of CAWCFI010000010.1, read as the reverse complement.
GGCTCGAAACGATCCTGTCCGAGTCCGAACGCGCGGCGCGCATCGTCCGGAACCTGCTGACCTTCGCGCGCAAGCGCCAGACGACGCGGGCGATGGTGGACATCAATCAGGTGGTGCGCGAGACGCTGGCACTGCGCGCGTACGAACAGCGCGTGACCAACATCACCGTGATCGACGCCATGGCGGCGGGACTGCCCAACGTGTTCGCAGATGGCCACCAGGTGCAGCAGGTGCTCCTCAACCTCGTGATCAACGCCGAACAGGCGATGCTGTCGGCGAACGGACGCGGCATCCTGGTGCTGCGCACGTGGCACGACGCGGATCAGGAGTCGGTGATTCTCGAGATCAACGACGATGGCCCGGGTATTCCGGACGATCTGCAGCCGAAAATTTTCGAGCCATTCTTTACCACCAAGGAAGTCGGCCAGGGCACGGGCCTCGGACTCTCGGTGGCGTACGCGATCGTGCAGGAGCACGGCGGGCGGATTCGCCTCGAGTCGCGGCCGGGCATCGGCGCATCGTTCTACGTCGAGCTGCCGGTCACCGGCACCAAGCTGCCTCCGGCGCCGCTGCCACGCGCGCGCAGCGACGAAATCGAAGCCGTCGCCGGCGCCTCGATCCTCGTGGTCGAAGACGAAGCCAAGCTCGCGAGCGCGGTCGTCGAGGCCCTGCGCGACGCGGGTTACATCGTCGATCACGCGCCCGACGGCGAAGAGGCGCTGAACAAGGTGCAGGCGCAGGCGTTCGATCTCGTGATCTGCGATCTCAAGATGCCGCGGGTGGATGGGATGGCGTTCCATCGGATGCTGGCGGCCGCAGCGCCTGGACTGGCAAAGCGGGTGGTGTTTGTGACCGGCGACGTCGCCGGCACCGACGCGGAGAAATTTCTCGAGGAGAGCGGCTGCCGCTGGCTCGGCAAACCCTTCAGGCTGGGCGACTTGCTGAGAGCGGTTCGAGATACGTTGAGTTAAGTACGAAGTACGAAGTCTGAAGTACGGCAAGGTTGGACATACGCCAACCTGGTACTTCGAGCTTCGTACTTCAAACTTCGTACTCGTACTTCGTACTTGCTGCGTTCGCTGCTAGCGCGCGGCTGCGATTGCCTGTCGCTGGCGCGGCACGCGCAACGTGGCTTTCGCCGGCGCCGCTTTCCTGCCGCCCGGCTTGAACGCCATGACCACCGCGTGCGGCGAGGCGACCGTTTCCGCCACGAACGACTGATCGGCCTTCAGCGGCATCATCGCGGCCTTGGCCATCGGCTTCTTCGAGGCGAACGCGATCAGCTGACGCCGCATCTCGGCCACCTTGCTCGGGTTCATGTCGCCGAGGGCGTCGCGCAGCCGGCGAATGGCCCGGGCGTGGAGCTGCGAGACGCGCGATTCATTGACGCCAATCTCGGCGCCGATATGCTTCATCGTCACTTCGCCGTAGTAATAGAGGCCGATCACCTTGCGCTCGCGCCATGGCAGCGACTGAATCGCGGCGCGGACGCGATCGCGCGTCTCGCAGCGTTCGTAGGCCGCGTCAGGCGATTCCGGCTCCGACGGCACCAGCGCGGTCGGCAGCGAACTCTCGTCCATGTGCTCGCCGGTGTTGAGCGGCGAGGTCGCTTCGATCGTGTTGATGCGCACGATGGTGCGGCTCAATCGCTTCTCGTCGGAGCCGACGCGGGCGGCGAGGTCGGCCATCGACGGCTCATGTCCCAATTCGCGGCGCAGCGCCTCGCGCGCAGCATCCAACTCGCGCCGCTGGCGGCGCACCCCGCGCGGCCAGGCATCTTTGCGCAATGCGTCGATCATGGCGCCGCGCACCCGTCGCTCGGCGAATGTCTCGAACTTGATGCCCCGACCCTCGTCGAAGCGATTGGCGGCATCGATCAAGCCGAGGACGCCGTCCTGCACGAGGTCTCCGATGTCGATGGAGTTCGGCATGGTGGAGGCCATTCGTCTGGCCAGAGACTCGACAAAAGGCAGACCGGCTACGATGCGACGACTCTGGCTGGCAGAAACGGTTTGGGCTCTCATGCCTGCACGCTATCGCAACCGCGGTACCAACAGTCGAGTCTGTGTTCCAGACCTCGTCACAAAGCGGTGGTACAACTTCGTAACTCATTGATTCTAAATTGTTAATTACCGTGAACGGTTTCGGAACGCGATTCGGCGCGATAGTGTCAAACCATGAAATTCGTCAATTTAATGACGATATTCACGGCCTCGACCGTCAATGTTTTGATGCCTGGATTACGATTTGGGTAGGTTATTGCGGTTCGACGGGAGGCGCGGACACGCGTCGAATTTCCTGGGCCGTGCCCATGGCTTCGAGCGTGCTCGAGACGACCTGCGCAGCACGTGCGCGACTTACGTCGTCGGTCGCTTTCGACTCGAGCAGCTCGGCGTGCGCGAGGACAATCCCCAACTGGTTGTTGAGGCGATGGAAGAGGAGCCGGAGTTCGGGAAGTTCGTCCATCGGGCCCCTCGCCAGCAGTTCCTCGACACTGAACGCACGCGGCATCACGCCTGGTTCCGGCCTTCTGCCTGCCACATCGCCTGCACCGCAGGGCGATCGGCGTTATTGGCGTCGCGCCAGAGCGTGTCGACAAAAATGCGTACGGATCCGCCGGCCGTCCGCACGTATTCGATCTTCCCGCTCGACAGCCAATTGTAAATCGTGCGACGGCTGACACCGACGAGCTCACACGCCTTCATGATCGAAATTGTTTTTCGTTCCACTGGGCTGTTTCCCTCCGAGGTTTTTATCGGGAGGTCACGCCCGCAGGAGTAGTGTCAAGTATTTGACGTCAAATTCAGGGAGTCAGGGCCGCCTTCGAGGCCTTGAATCGCGGCGCGTCCCATCGCCAGCACCGCTTCCCGAGTGCCGCCGCCGATGTGCGGCGTGCCGACGAAATTTGGCAGGCGCAACAACTCGCGATCGACCGGCGGCTCGATGGCGAATACATCGAACGCCGCACCGCCGAGCCGTTGATCGACCAGCGCCCGTTTCAGCGCTTCCTCGTCGACGATGCCTCCGCGTGCGGTGTTGACGAGAAACGCGTCCGGCTTCATCCGTGCGAGCGCGCGCTCATCAATCAAGCCGCGCGTCGATCCGTCGAGCGGCACGTGCAGCGTCACGATGTCGGAATCGGCGAGCAGCGCGTCGAGCGTCACCGGCCTCACTCCGGTCTCTCGATAGAAATCATCATAGGAACGGAGATCGTGCGCGATCACATTCGCGCCGAACGCGCGGCAGATGCGCGCGACCTGCTGGCCGACGTGCCCGCAGCCGACGATGCCGACCGTGGATGAGGAAATCTGGCGACCGCCCGGATGACGCCAGCCGCCGGCGGCCAGCTCGCTCGCGAGCGGGACCACGCTCCGGCACAGCGCGACCATGAAACAGATCGCGAGCTCGGCGACCGCTTGCCGGTTCACGCCAGGCGTCCAGCGGATCGACACGCCGTGCCGGCGCGCCGCGTCGAGATCGATCATGTCGAGACCGACGCCGTACTTGCTCACGAGGCGCAGCTCCGGCACCGCCGCGAACAGCGCTTCGTCGAGCACGTCGAGGCCGCTGATCGCGCTCGAATGGCCGCGCATGAATCGCACCAGCGCCTCGCCCGAAAGAACCGCGGGGCCCTGGTCGTTGAAACGTGAGCCCGGGTATCGTTCCAGCAGCTCCTGCCGCAGGGTCGGGTTGCGGGAAAACGATCGAGAGGCGACGGCGACAGGGAGGTTGGCCACGGATATCGCAGTTTACCGTCGGCTCGAGGATTCAACACCAACCCGCCCGGCTGGTGTGTCAGAATATTGGCGCCACGCTAAATGCCTGACTCGCTGAAACATCTGCTGCTGGTCGAAGACGAGGCACCGCTGCGGCAGGCGATTGCGGAGCAGCTCGGCGATCGCGGTTACCGGGTCGCGCAGGCCGAGTCGGGGGAGGCCGCCCTGGCGCATCTCGCCGACTTCGCCTTCGACATCATCGTGACCGATCTGCGGCTGCCCGGCATCGACGGCTGCACCGTGATCGAAGCCGCGGTCGCCCGCTACCCGCACATCATCGCGATCGTGGTCACCGGTTTCGGCACGGTCAAGGACGCGGTCGAAGCGATCAAGCGCGGTGCCTGGGACTTTGTCAGCAAGCCCTTTCAGATCGACGAGCTGCTGCACGTGCTCGACTCGGCGATTGAACAGCGGCGGCTGAAGTCCGAGAACGCGTATCTGCGATCGCAGCTCGAGGAGCGGTACCGCTTCGAAGGCATCGTCGGCAAGAGCCGGCCGATGGAGCGTCTGTTCCAGCTGCTCGAGACCGTCGCGCCAACCAACAGCACGATCCTGATCACCGGCGAGACCGGAACAGGAAAGGAGGTGGTTGCGCGCGCGATTCATCACAACAGTCCCCGCCGAGCCAACCGTTTTGTCGCGTTGAACTGCAGCGCGATCCCGGAAACGCTGCTCGAGGCGGAGTTGTTCGGCCACGTGCGCGGCGCGTTCACCGGCGCGGTCGGCAATCGCCAGGGACGGCTCGAGCAGGCGCACAAGGGCACGCTGTTCCTCGACGAAGTCGGGACCATGAGCGTGGCGCTGCAGATGAAGCTGCTGCGGGTGCTGCAGGAGCGCGAGTTCGAGCGCGTCGGCGATTCGCACACGATCAAGGTGGACGTCCGAGTGATCGCCGCCACCAACAGCGACCTGGCCAAGCTCGTCGCCGACGGCCTGTTCCGCGAGGATCTGTTCTACCGGCTCAACGTCATCCCGGTGCAGCTGCCGCCGCTGCGCGAGCGCAAGGAAGACACGCCGCTGCTGGTCCAGCATTTCCTCGCGAAGTTCGAGAGCGAGCGGGACGCGAGCACGGTGGGGGAGCGCGCCCCGCGTCTCACGGTCTCTCAGGAAGGGATGCGGCGGCTGATGGCGTATCCGTGGCCCGGCAACGTGCGCCAGCTCGAAAATGCGATCGAACGTGCGGTTGCGTTCACAGCAGGAAGGTCGCAAATCGGCGTCGGCGACCTGCCCACCGAAGTTCAGCAGGCACAGGAAACAGTGGTGACGTCGGTCGTCAACCTTCCGGAAGATGGCATGGATCTCGATGCGTTCGTCGCCAACATCGAACGCGAGCTGATTCAGCGATCGCTCGAGCGTACCGGAGGGAACAAGGGGCAGGCTGCGCGCTTGCTGAACCTCAAGCGCACCACGCTGGTCGAAAAGCTCAAGAGGCTCCAGAAGTAGCGGCCTGAAGCGGCGTGCGTGCTACTTGCGGGTGGGCTCGTTCAGGCCGAGCAACCGCATCACGCGGCTCATGACGCCCGGCTCCTCGTCGGTGGCGGCATCAACCTGGGCCAGGATCTCGAGGCAGCCGGCGACCGACTTCACGACGCCGATGCCGAGGCGCTGCACCGCGGTGGGAGGCTGTCTCGCCTCATCGCGCCACACCAGAATCGCCCGGGCCTTCGAGTCGACGACGACGTCGAGGCAGCTCTCCGGACGATCGTCGACGACGAAGTCGAGGCCGAGGGCAGCGGCGATACGGCCGCGGGACCGCTGCACCACGAACACGCTCGGCAGCGTGAACCCCTTCGACTCGAGCCAGCGCTGGGTCTGGACCTGGGCGGTGAAACCGACGGTCTCCGGCCGCTTCGTCAGGAAGATGATTTCCCAGCGGTGCTCGGCCGCCAGGGTCGCCAGTCGGCGAACCACACCCGGCTCGTGCTCAGCCAGCCCTTCCCAGAAATTCTCAATCGATGCGACGTGCTGCCAGAGCCGGCGCTGCTGGCGCGCCGTCATGTTGAGCTGCACGATCGCGGGCGCGTCAGGACCCGCCTCAGTGGATCCCGGTGAATCGCCGGCCGTCTCGGCGGCCGGGGCGTCGCCGGGGTCGGCCGCGCGCTCCTGCAGGCGGCGAGTCATCGGCTCGCCGAACAGAATTTTCGACTGCCGCAGCAGCTCCGACTCCATGTCCGCCAGCACGCCGTCGAGATCGAACCCGATGCGCAGCGCCATCAGAAGCCGTAGACGATCGAGGTGCCGATCAGGAACCTCTCGTACTGATGATCGAGCACGCGGGTGTCGCGGTCGTTCTGATCGACGTTGAACGACAGGCGGAGATCGCGACCCATGTGATAACCGATACCGATGCCAACGGTCGTGACTCGATCGTGGCGATCTTGAACCGCCACCGTCGCGCCGACGCGGTCGCGGTAGGCCAGGCTGGCAATCTCGCCCCTGACCTGCACGTCGAGCGGCCCGAAGATCTGCTGAGCGACCGAGCCGCCGATCCGGGACTGGACGTAGTAGGGCTGCGCGTCGTCGTACGAGTACTGGACCCCGCGTCCGCCCGTCACCGCAAACCTGGTGCTGCCCAGCAGGACGTAGGTGAGATCGACATCGGCGATCAGTCCGCTGTACGGCGGCACGGCGGCGTCCAGCGGCCTGAAGTCGGTATACCCGACCGAGACCTTGCCCTTCATCAGCGCGCCCGGCGCGAACGTGGCGCTCCCTTGCGCCGACGTCGAGGTGTTGTCGCGGAGTCCTGAGTACTCGAACGCGGAGTCCGACCGCGTGGCACTGAACACGAGCGTCGTCAGCGACGTCAGATTGTGACGAACATAGACGCCGTACGACGAGTCGGTCCGGTTCAACGTGGTCTGGAGGCTGACGTCGTCAAACTCCGCGTCCGAGGCGAACCGGGTCTGGGTGCGGCTCGCGTTCACGCCCACGAAGGACTTCGAGAAGGCGTGATAGTCGAAGGCGCCGTCGAAATGGACGTCGTGGCGTTCGGCGCGGGTGTCGATCTCGAAGCCCGGACGCTCGCGGGCACTGACATACGCCCCGTTGATTTTGACATTCATGCGCGCACCCGGCACGAGCCAGCCGAGCCTGTACGCGCTGTTCGCGGTTCGCTCGCTGGAGTAGGTCTCGTACCAGTTGATCGATTCGACCAGGCCGGCGGTGACCCAGGTCGGGCCCGCGTGGATCCAGAAGTCGCTCGCCGGCGTCACCGTGAAGGTGAAGTCCTGCTTCGGGTTCCGGTCCGGCGGGTCGTTGAAGACGTTGTGATCGATGCCGAGATTGGTGAGGGCGATGGTCGGGTTCATCAGCACCGGACCGATTCGAACCCGGACGTTGCTGACGTCCGGGGTGCCGTCGCTTTCCTGAGCCCACGCCGGGACGCCGCGCAGCAGCGCGATCGCGAGCACACACACTGCCACGAGGTCTTTTCGCACGAGAAGGTTCCTTATTCCTCCTTTTCGGCGCGGGACCTTGATAGTAACAGGCCCATCGCCAGGAACCCGTTAGAATGGCTGGGTGCCGCCCCGCCATGCCTACTGGACGATCCTGATCGACGAGAAGCCGACGGCTTTCCGCGCGCGGGAGCGCGAGGAGCTCCAGCCGACGTTCGTGCAACTCCAGCGGAAGAGCTCGAACGTCACCATGCGCTGGTTCGCACGCGGGAAGCTGTGGGAGTCGCGGGAGGCGGAGCGCGACGATTTTCAGATGCAGCGCCACGCGGCGTCGGCGCCGCGGAAGCCGCAGAGCGATCGGCCTCCGGCGGAGCGCCGGGGCAGCGACTGGCGGCCCGGTGGCACGCACAAGGATCCGCGCGATCGGTTCAAGAAAAAGAATCGCCCCGAACGCGCGTGGTCGGAAAAAGATCCCGCGACGCAGCGCGATCGAGACAAGCCCGGATACGCGGCGAAACCGCGCGGCGACTGGCGCGACAAACCGGCCGGCCCTCACGGTGGCAATCGGCCGTGGCAGGACAAGCCCCGCGGCGATCGGCCGTGGAGCAGTAGACCCCCTGCTGACGGAAAGCGCCCGTGGTCGGGGAAGCCGGCCGATCGATCAGGTCCACCACGCGAACGCAAACCGTGGCAAAACAAGCCGGTGGACAGCGCGCCGCCCAGTGATCGACCGTGGCAGACGAAGCCCACCGGGCCACGCGCGCAGCGAAAGCCGTGGGTCGGCAAACCATCGACCGATCGACCGTGGAGCAACAAGCCATCCGGCGGCGCGTCAGGCGGCAACCGCGGCGGCGGATGGCGGGACAAGGCCGCGGGCGATGGCAAGCGGCCATGGAGCAGCAAGCCGCCGGATCGTTCCGGGCCGCCAAGCGATCGCAAACCATGGAGCGGCAAACCGACGGGCGGCGCCCCGCGAAGCGACCGCCCCTGGCGCGATAAGCCGGCGGGTGGCCCGCCCCGCGGCGACCGTCCCTGGAGCGGAAAGCCACCCGATCGATCGGGTCCTCCGCGAGGCGATCGCCCCTGGAGCGCCAAGCCGCGCGATCCGAATCGCAAGCCGTTCACGCCGCGCGGTCCACGCCCCGGTGGCAGGGACGTTCCGCCGCGCAAGCGGCGCGACGACGAAGACTAGCCGGGCGGGACATGGTCAGCCATCTCGTGCTGATGAAACCGCGGGCGGATCTGTCTCCCGCCGATCGGCAGGGTTTCATCGACGCCTTCCAGCGCGCGCTCCGCGAGATTCCGGGCGTCCGCAACGTGCGCATCGGCAAGCGGATCATGCTCGGCGCCGGCTACGAGTCCTCGGCGCCCGACCTGGACTATGTTGCGACGCTCGACTTCGACAATCTCGCCGGCCTGCAAACGTATCTGGGTCATCCGGCGCACGCCGATCTCGGCGTGCGGTTCGGACAGGCCCTGAGCGGCGCCCTGGTGTACGACTTCGAGGTGGGTGGGATTGAGATGTTAGGCGATATCGTCCGGCGTTAAGTGCGTGTCGGTACCGATGTTTCGGCGCGCGCGCTTTCCCAGCGTCTGCTCGTAGCGCTCGGCGGGAATGGCTCCGGTCCCCGGCCGCTTCGCCCACAGGTTCTGTTCGGTAAACACTTCACCGGCCGCGATCGGCGCGATCGTCACCAGCGTCGCGAACGCAAAATCCATCGTGACCTGCTCCTCCGGCGCGGGCCCCTTGGCGCCGCCACGCATGAGGAACATCGCGCGCGCGCCTTCGATCAGATCCCGGCATTGTGCAGGATCCATCGAGCACACGATGTCTGGTCCCGGGCGGGTCATCGAGTCGGTGAAATGGCGTTCGAGGATCGACGCACCGAGGGCCACCGCGCCGAGGCAGGCCATGTTGCCGACGGTGTGGTCGGACAGCCCGACCACGACGTCCGGAAAGGCGGCCATCAGTTCGGTCATCGCGCCCAGCCTCACCAGATGCGGGGGAGTCGGATAAAGATTGGTGGTGTGCATCAACGCGTACGGCGCGCTGCGCTCGACGACCGCGACCGCCTTACGAACGCTCGCCATCGTGTTCATGCCGGTGCTGATGATGATCGGCTTGCCGAACGCCGCGATGTGCTTCAACAACGGATAGTTGTTGCACTCACCCGAGCCGATCTTGAACGCAGGTACGTTCATGCGCTGGAGGCGGTCGGCCGCAGCCCGGGAAAAGGGCGTGCTGATGAAGATCATGCCCTTCGATTCGACGTACTCCTTGAGCGCGTATTCATCCGGCTCGGACAAGGCGCAGCGAGCCATGATGTCGTAGATCGACACGTCGGCGTTTCCCGGCTTCACGCGCTTCGCCGCCGCGCTCATCTCGTCGTCGACGATGTGGGTCTGATGCTTGACGACCTCGACGCCGGCGGCCGCCGCGGCGTCGACCAGCGCGCGAGCCGTCGCCAGACTGCCTTCGTGGTTGATCCCGATCTCGGCGATGACGAGCGGCACATGTCCGGGGCCGACGACTCGCGTTCCAATCTGCATCTCGCCCATTTGCGGTGTCGTCGTCGCTATCCCTTCGAGCTGCGGGTGACCTTGAGCGATCGCATCTTTCGATAGAGATTCGTCCGCTGAATGCCGAGGGTTCGCGCCGCGTCGCTGATTCGGCCGCGGTGCTGCTCGAGGACCGCGGCGATGTATTCCTTCTCGAACCGCGAGCGCGCCTGCTTCAGCGTGCCGCCGCTCGGTGACAGGCCGGCGCCGCCGTCGAGCCTGACGTGCGCCAGGACATCCTCCAGCGCGATGCCGCGGCCGCCCTGCATGCCGGTGACCACGGCGTCGAGCAGACGCCGGAGCTCGGCGGCATTGCCGCGCCAGGGGAGCGCCGAGAGCAGCGACAGCGCCGAGCGCGACAGCGTCTTGGGCGGGAGGTGCAGGCCGGCGCAAATCTCACGGAGAAAATAGTTCGCGAGCGCCGGGATGTCTTCGCGACGATTTCGCAGCGCCGGCATGTCGATGCGAATCACCGACAGCCGGCGGAACAGATCCTCGCGAACGCGGCCGTCCAGCACCGCCGTGTCGAACGCCTGATCGACGCCGGCCATCGGCCGCACGTCGAAGCCGGTGGGCTCGCCGGTCTCGGTGATGATCGCTTCTCGATCGCGCAGCAGCCGCGCCAGGCGTCCCTGGACGCGCGTCGGCGCCTCGGCGATGTTCTGCAGGTAGAGCGTGCCGCCGCGGGCTCGGTGCAGCCGCGCGTGGCGGCTGATCCGCTCGAGCCCCTTCGTGGCGTCGCCGTTCTGGCCGCGCCCCGGAAGGCCGAACAGCTCCGCGTCGAGTTCTTCGCCGTCACACGCCGCGCAGTCCACCGACACGAATGCGCCGTCGGCCGAGCTCTGCAGCGTGTGAATGGCGCGCGCCGCCACCTGGCGGCCGGTGCCATCTTCGCCGCGAATCAGCACCCCGGCGCGCATCCCGGCGGCGCGGCTGATCAGCGCCATGACGTCGCGCATCGCCATCGAATGCCCGTAGAGATCGTCGCCGTTCTCGAACGACGCTGGGATACTCTCGCGCGCCTCGTACTTCAGCTCGCGCTCGATCGCGTTCGCGACGCGGCGTCCGCCCAGCGGCCTGGCGAACACGTCCGCCATCCCTGCCAGCACCGCCTCCGTCGTGAGGTCGGGACGCCGCGCGTCGACCACCGCAAACATCAGCGTCGAGGCCCGTTGGGTGCGGATTTCGCGCGCGATCTGGAGAGCAGCCGCACCCCTCGAGAGGTCGAGCAGAACCGGCATGTTGCGCCGCTGCAGCTCGGTGAGGGCGAAACTGGCGTTTTCACCCCACACCACCGCGACATCGACCTCGCCGAGTTGTTTTTCCGTATCCGCGCGCTCCGGCGCAGGACAACCGAGATAGAGGACAGAGGTCATTTCGGATTCACGGCGACGAACTGGCCGGTCCCTTTCGGATCGACCTCGAGGCGGGCGACGCCGTTGGCGCCGTAAATCAGGCGCCGGTCGGGCGTACCGCGGTGTGTCGAGTCAAAGGCAATCGACACGAGGTGATCGCCGTCGTAGGTTTCCCACTTGTCCATCTTTCCGTCTCCGTCGTCGTCTTCTTCCGCCGCGACGAGCACATCGTTCTGATAGTGCTCGACGCGGTTCACCTTGCCGTCGTGCTTGGTCGACACGTCGACACGCGCCACACGCCCATCAGCGCCGGGATACGACCACGAATCTTCCTTGCCGTCCTGCGCGCGGGAGGTCCCAATCTTTTCGAGCCGCTGATTGGCGTCGTAGTACTCCCAACGATCGATCTTTCCGTCCTCGTCCTTGTCGATCTCGATACGAACCACGCGCGCCCCGTCCATGTAGCTCCAGGTGTCGACCGTGCCGTTGCCATTGGAGTCGTACTTCAGCAACGTCAATTTGCCCGTGGTCTTGTCGTACTCAGGGCTGATTCTTTTCCTGGCCTCGTCACCCGTGTGATCGCAGGCGGATGTAATTAGGGCGTAAACCAGAACGAGACTCGCCGACAAGGATTGGCGATTCATTTCTTGAGGGTATACGCCATAAAAATGGCCGTCACCCTGATAAGTCTCGTGAATTCTACGCGGCTTGGTGGAAGTTTCAAGAAAAATACAGAGTGCAGTAGAAAAGATACGCCGGAAGGCTTCGCGTCAGGCGTTGGCCGCCTGTCCGACGCCAAAGAACTCGGCGATCAGGATGCATAGAGCGTCCAGGGACTGGGCGCTGTTAATCCCGGTGCGGAGGTGAGACCCGCTCTCCAAGCCCTTGGTGTACCACGAGCCCAGCGCCCGTACCTTGTTCACGACCCAGCGGTCGTGCGTCATCTCTCGCGCTTCGTCGACGCGCTCGTTCTTCAGCAGGTCGATGTACTCGAGCAGGAAATTCCCGCGATCCTCCATCGTCACGATGCGTGCTGCCCGGCCGGCGGCCAAATCCATCGCCTGAGCGAGAATCCACGGGTTGCGGAGCACACCCCGTCCCACCAGAACGCCTTCCACGCCCGAACGGATGCGGTCGATCACCTGTTCCGGCTCGAGGCAGTCGCCGCTGCCGAATACGGGGATCGTCAGATCCTCGGCAATGCGAGCGACCAGGTCCCAATCGGCGGAGCCGCTGTAGCTCTGCGCCGCCGTCCGTCCGTGCACCGCGATTGCTGAGGCGCCAGCGTCCTGGACCATCTTTGCCAGCGTAGGCGCGTTGCGCTCGTCGTCGCTCCAGCCTGCCCGCATCTTGACGGTGACCGGGATCTTCACCGCTTTCGTCATCGCGGCGATCACGGCCGCGGCGTGCGACGGCTCGCGCATCAAGCTGCAGCCGGCATTGTGCTTGGCGATCTTCGGCACCGGACATCCCATGTTGACGTCGACGATGTCGGCGCCCATGCCCTCGACAATCTGCGCGGCGGCGGCCATCTTGTCGGGATCGCCGCCGAAAATCTGAATCGAGATCGGCCGCTCCTCCTCCGTGTACTCCGTGTACTCGAGGGTGCGATCGATGCCGCGCACCAGGCCTTCGGCGCTCACCATCTCGGTCACGACCAGGCCGCAGCCGCCATGGCGCTTCACCAGGCGGCGAAACGCCGTGTCGGTCATGCCGGCCATCGGCGCGATGGCGAAAGGCGAGGGCAGGTCTACGGAGCCAATCTTCATGTTGTTCACCGGCGAGACGACGGCGCGGTTTTTCCTAGTAGGCCCGCACGTCCGCGGCGTCGACTTCGACGCTGACGGCCTGGCCGATCAAATTCACCGACAGCACCAGGCGCGCTTTGGGCGCATCCTTACGAATCAGCCGCCCGACAACGCCGCGCAGCGGGCCGTGCATCACCTCGACCATCATCCCCTCGTGAATCATGGGACACGGATCGTATTGCAGTTCGCTGCCCACCAGCAGGCGGATGCTGTCGAGCTCGCTCTCCGGGATGGGCGCCGGCTTCCCGTCGAACGACACGATATTCACGACGCCGGTGCATTTCAGAATTGGCAGCGCATCGTCGAGACTGAAGCGCGCGAAGCAATAGCCCGGGAACAGCGGCCAATCGATCTTCTTCTTGCGGTCCTTCCACCGGCTCCAGCGGGGCATCGTCGGCAGAAACGCGTCGATGTGTTTCCGTTCCAGCTGCTCGCGGACGACCTGCTCGTGGCGCGATCGCGTCCAGATCGCGAACCAATGGGCATCGGTCGTCTCCATCAGAGCGAGGGCGCCGTGGCCTGCAGCTTCATACCTTCCTCGAAGGCTTTCTTGACGTCCTCGTTCTTCCACTCGATGATCGCCTGGGCGCGAAGCTTCTGAAGGTACTTCTGGAACTCGGCCTTGCGCTTCTCGGTGAAGACGTGCTCGCTGATCTGCTCGCGCGCCTGCTCGAGCGTCATGGTGTTGGTTGCGGTGATCGCCTCGAGCTTCAGCAGTTGGTAGCCGCGGCCGGTGCGCACCGGCTCGCTCACGTCACCGGCCTTCATCGACTCCACCAGCTTGCGCAGATCCGGCGACAGGTCGTTCACGCTCAGCGGTCCAATCAGCCCGCCGTTGGCCTTCGACGGTGAGTCCGAGACCTCGCCGGCGAGCTTCTCGAAATTCTCGCCGCCGGTCCTGACGCGCCCACGGATCGCCTCGGCCTTGGCTTTGGCTGCTTCGTCGGCGGCGACGTTCATCACCTTCGGATCGCCCGCCACCGCGACGAGGATCTCGCGCAGCGTCACGGTCGGCGCGGTGGTGAATTCCTTCATGTGCGCGTCGTAGTATTTCTTGGCCTCGTCGTCGGTTACGCCAATCTTGGCGAGCACTTCGTTCTGCTGGACGCGCTGATAGATCATCGACCGCTCCAGGTTGCGGCGCAGATCCGCCATCGACAGGTTTTCGGACTTGAGCGCGGCCTGGAACTGTTCGTCGGTTTCGATCTTGTTTTCCTTGCGGATGTTGTCGACCACGCTCTTGAACTGCGTGTCGCTGAGCGTATATCCGAGCTCTTTGCCGCGCTGCACGATGACCATCTCGTCGATCGCATCGACCATGATCTGCGGCGTGATCTCGTCGAGCGCCCGCCGAAGCTGGACATTGTTGGGGTCGCTCTTCAGGTCAATCGCCTGCCCCTTCTGGCGCAGCGCCGCAATCTGACGCTGTTCGAGATCGCTCTTCGTGAAGATATCGCCGTTCACCTTCACCAGAATCTGTTCGATGATCTCGCCGCGGGGCGTGGCAATGGCGGCCAGCACCAGGACGAGGGGGAGCAGTCCTTTGAATTTCATAAATACCTTGAATTCAACATCTTACCTTTGATCGAGCAGGTCGCTCAAGAGCGCGCCGACCCGTTCGAACACCCCGCCTGGCGCGCGGGGATCCTCTTTGGCGGGCCTCAGGATCTCGGCCTTGGTGAACCCTGGCCTGACCTCACCCTCCCGGGCCCGCGCCACCCACCAGCTGGGGGCGGCATTTCCATACTTGCCGCTTTTTTTAGGGACGGGCGGTTGGGGATTCGGGGTTGGCTTCGCCGGCTCCACCGTTTTTCTAGTCCCCAATCCCGAATCCCCAGTCCCCGGGAGCGTAAGCCGCAAGCCCGCCGGCGGCACGAGCGTCAGCTCGGGCCGCTGACGGATCAAGGCCACCAGCCGAACCGGGTCGAGCTTGGCCTGCGGCCTGAACTTTAAGACGACGATGCGCCCTTCGCGGTCGATGGTATCGATGCCCAGCGCATCGGCCATCACCCGGATGCGGCCGTAGTCCGCCAGGTTGAGGACCGAATCGGGTAGTGGGCCGTAGCGGTCCGCGGCCTCCTCGAGCACCCTGTCGATTTCGTCGTCGTGCCGCGCGGCCGCGACCTTGCGGTAGAGCATCAGCCGCTGGTTCATGTCCGGGACGTAGGAGGCCTCGATCTTGAGATCGACCCGCAGGTTGACCGTGGCTCGGACATCATCTTCGATCTCTTCACCCTTCAACTCGCGGACTGTCTGTTCGAGCAGCTTCATGTACAGCTCGAATCCGACCGTGTCGATCTGCCCGCTCTGCTCGCCGCCGAGCAGATTGCCGGCGCCGCGGATTTCGAGATCGAGCGCCGCGACGCGGAAGCCGCTGCCGAGATCGCTGAACTCCTTGATCGCCGCCAGCCGCTTCTTGGCAACCGGCGACAGGTTGTCCTCGGGTGGAATCAGCAGGTAGGCATAGGCGGCGCGGTCGGAGCGCCCAACGCGTCCCCGCAGCTGGTAGAGTTGCGACAGGCCGTACCGATCGGCGCGGTTGATGATGATGGTGTTCGCGTTGGGAATGTCGAGGCCGTTTTCGACGATGGTGGTGGCGAGCAGGACGTCGAACTTCTTCGCGACGAAGTCGAACATCGCCCGCTCGAGCGCCTCCTCATCCATCTGCCCATGGGCGACGACCACCTTCGCTTCGGGCACCAGCCGCTGGACCAGCTCGCCGATTGAAAAAATCGACTCGACCCGGTTGTGGACGAAATAGACCTGGCCGCCGCGCGCCAGCTCGGTCCGGATCGCGGTGCCGATGACGTGCGGATCGAACTTGACGACGTTGGTCTGAATCGAGAGGCGATCTTTCGGCGGCGTCTCGATGATCGACATGTCGCGGATGCCGATGAGCGACATGTTGAGGGTGCGCGGAATCGGTGTCGCGGTCATGGTGAGCACGTCCACCTTCTTCTTCATCTGCTTGATGCGCTCTTTGTGGGCCACGCCGAACCGCTGCTCCTCGTCGACCACCAGCAGCCCAAGATCGCGGAACTCGACGTCCTTTGACAGCAGGCGATGCGTGCCGACGATGAGATCGACCTTGCCTGCGGCGAGATCGATCAGCGTGTCGGTCTGTTCGGCCTTCGAGCGGAACCGGCTCACCATGTCGATGCGGACGGGGAAGCCCGCGAAGCGCTCCTTCAGCGTCTTCTGGTGCTGGAACGCCAGCACGGTGGTCGGCGCGAGAAAGGCGACCTGCTTGCCGTCCATCGCCGCCTTGAACGCGGCCCGCATCGCCACCTCGGTCTTGCCGTAGCCGACGTCGCCGCACAGCAGGCGGTCCATCGGCGTGGGCGATTCCATGTCCTTCTTGATGTCGGTGACCGCGGTCGTCTGATCGATCGTCAAGTCGTATTCGAAGGCGTCCTCGAACTCCTGCTGCCAGTGCGAGTCGGCCGCGAAGGCGTGACCCGGCACCGCCTTGCGCGCGGCATAGAGCTTGAGCAGCTCCTCGGCCATGTCGCGCATGGCCTTCTTGACCTTGCTCTTCGCCTTCTCCCACGAGGCGCCGCCGAGCCGATCGATCGGCGGCTTGGACGCGCCGGTGTACTTCTGGACCAGATCGAGCCGCTCGACCGGCACGAACAGCTTGTCCTCGCCAGCGTAGCGGAGCTCGAGGAATTCCTGCATGCTGTCGCCGACGCCGATCTGCTTGAGGCCGACGAACATGCCGATGCCGTTGTCGATGTGCACGACGTAGTCGCCGACCTTGAGGTCGCGCAGATCCGACAGGAAGGCCTTGGTCGCCGAGCGGCGGCGTTCGGGAGCCCGGCGCTCCTCCTCGAAGACGTCCGACTCGGCGTAGATCTGGAGTCCGGCGTCGGGGAGACGGAACCCCCGCGACAGCGCGCCAACCGCGACGAGCACGGCGGCGTAGTGCGCGTCCTCGGCGCGCTCCACCGGAATCGCGAGGACGTCGTACTCTTTCAGCACTTCGACCGAACGCTCGGCGCGCCCCGCCGTCGCCGCCACGAACAACACCGACTCCCCGTCGTCGCGAAGGCGCCGGATCTCGGCCACCCAGTCGGCGACGCGGCCCTTGAGCTCGACCGCCGGCTGCGATCGGATCTCTTGCGCGCCGGCGTCGGTATCCAGAATCGACAGTTGCGTCGCCTGGGCCAGGCGCGAGGCGACGGTGTCCCAGTCCGCGAACAGCTCGTCCGGGCGCGGCAGCTTCGAGGCCGCGGCGCCGGCGATGGTCTCGTAGCTCTGTTGAACCTGATCAAGCAACTTGGTCGCGTGCGCGTCGACCTCGTCGCGTTCAGAGACGATGATGCGCGAGGCGCTGGCCCGCGTCAGGTAGTCGAAGATCGTGGCATCGCGGTTGTCCTGCAGGACGTCGCGAAGAGGGATGATGGCGACCTGATCGATTGGCGCAATCGATCGCTGCGTCGACGGATCGTAGGTCCGGAGCGTTTCGATCGTGTCTCCAATGAACTCCAACCGCACCGGGTGCGGTTCGCCGGCGGGAAAGACGTCGGCGATGCCGCCGCGGATGGCGAATTCCCCCGCTTCGTCGGCCGGGTCTTCGCGGGTGAGGCCGGCGTCGACCAGCAACTCGGCAAGATCGACCGGCGAGATGTCCTGTCCCGGCTTCAGGGTGAGCGACGCCGCCAGCATACGGTCGGCGGAGGTGACGCGCGGGAGCACGCCGGCAGCTGAGGCGATCACCACCCGAGCGGTGCCTTGCGCGATCGCGTACAACGCGCGCGCCCGCACCGACGTGACGCCGACGTGTGGCGCCAGGCCGCGATAGGGATCGACCTCGTGCGACGGAAATGGCAGGACCGCGCGCTCGACCGCGGCCGGCGTCAGCCCTTCCAGCGCCGCGAGGAAAAACGCGACGTCGGCGCAGGTTTGCTCCAGATCGCCGTCTCCAGGCACGACGTACAGCACGACGCCCTTGGCCTGCGTATGGGCGGCCGAGGCGACGAACAGGGCCTTTGCGGACGCGGTCAGGCCGGACGCGCTTCGCGCAGACGCGTCCATGCCGCTGCGGGTCACGGCGGCCTTCAGGACAGCACGAAGGTTCAGAGATGTTGAGGTAGCCACGGGATTTCGACGACCGAATTCTCCAGTGTAGCAGGGGTGACGTCAGCCATGGGGACGGCGGACTCTTGCGATGATGCCGCTGGTGGAATGGCCGGGCTCCAGCGCCACCCTGACGACGCGTCCGCCGCGCGCCTCCACGATCTCGCGGCCGACGATGGCGTCTTCTGCCCAGTCGGCGCCTTTGACCAGCACGTCCGGCTGAACCGCCGCGATCAGATCGCCTGGCGTTGGCTCGTCGAAGATGACCACGGCGTCGACGCAGCGGAGAGCGGCAAGGACTTCGGCGCGCTCCGACTCGGTCGTGATCGGGCGCTCCGGTCCCTTGATCTGACGGACCGATCGGTCGGAGTTGAGGCCGATGATCAACGCATCGCCAAGGCCGCGCGCGTGCTGGAGGTAACGCAAGTGGCCGACGTGGAGGAGATCGAACACGCCGTTGGTGAAGACGATCGTCTTTCCGGCAGCCCTCAGACGGTTCACCAGGGCGACGGCATCGGCTCGTGTGTCCATGGAGCGCGAAGGCGTCAGCCGAGCGGCGGCTTCTTGAACTGCACGGCCGGCGAGAAGGTCCACTGGTGACGCGGCCGGTAGATGCCGACGTCGTGAATCCGCGACTTCACCCGGAACGTATACAGCAGGCGATGGTAGTCGTATGGAAAGCCATCGACCTTGTGGACGGCGATATCGACCTTGTAGGTCCCTTCGACGAGGTCCAGGCTCTCGATGGCAAAGGTCGCCTCGGCCTCGCCGCTCAAACGTTGCGGGGTGAGCTCCTCCAGATAGGTGTTGGTGCCGTAACAACAGACACCGTCGGCGTTGAACAATCCGAAGCCGAACACGAAGTCGGCCACCGGCTGCGCCGCTCGCAGCTTGATCCGAACGGCGATGGGGTCGCCGGAATGAAACACGAACGAGGGGCGTCCCTCGCGGTCGAGAAAGGCGACGTCGGTGATCTCGACCTCGCGAGAGCCCCAGCGTCCCTCGGTCGCCTGAAACATGTTCGAGGTCGGGTCGATCGGCTGCGGCGCCGCCTGATCCTGGCCGTCTGGACCGGCGGGAGCTCGCGACGCGCTTTCGACCGCCCTCGCGGTCGTCTGCGCCAGGAGCTTTTCTTCGCTCTCCTCAACCTTGGTCAGGTAGGCGCCCACCACCCGCTTCGGGTCGCCGTGCGACATCGCCTGGCCGTTGTCGAGCCACAGCGCCTCGTCGCAGAAGCGCTCGATCAGATTCAGCGAGTGCGTCACCAGCAGAATGGTCTTGTTGCTGCGCTTGAACTCCGCGAACTTGTCCAGGCACTTGTGGGTGAAACCCTCGTCGCCGACCGCGAGCACCTCGTCCACGAGCAGCACATCCGGGTTCACGTTGATCGCGACGGCGAACCCGAGCCGCATGTACATCCCGGACGAGTAGGTCTTGACCGGTGCATCGATGAACTCGCGCAGCTCGGCGAAGTCCACGATCTCGTCGAAGCGCTCCTGGATCTCCCGCTTGGTGAGTCCGAGCATGATGCCGTTGATGAAGACGTTCTCGCGACCTGAGATCTCGGGATGGAAGCCGGCGCCGAGCTCGATCAGCGCCGAGATGCGCCCCTCGACGCGGACGCTGCCGCTGGTGGGCTTGGTGATGCCGGCGACCAGCTTCAGCGCGGTGCTCTTCCCCGAGCCGTTGCGCCCCATCACGCCATAGGTCGAGCCCTTCGGCACCGAGAACGACACGTCGGTCAGCGCTGGAAACGTCTCGCTCGGCTGCAGATCGCGCAGGATGCTGCGCTGCAGCAACGCGCTCTTCAACGTGGAGAACTGGCGGCCGCCGTAGCGGCGGTAGATCTTGGAGACGTTGAGCAGTTCGATCGCCGGCGTCATACCGCCTCTGCGAAGGAATCACGCAAGCGATCGAACAGCCAGTAGCCCGCCAGAAACAGCAGCACCGAGCCCGCGCCCCACGAGAGCAGCCATTTCCAGTGCCCGACCGGACCCTGGTTGAAGAACAGGATCTCCTGGTACGAGACCGCCAGATGCGTGAACGGATTGATATCGAAGAACAGGTGGAACTTCTGGACGCTCGGCTGGAACCACGGGTAGATGATCGGCGTCGCGAAGAACCACAGGGTGAGCAGGTTCGACAGGATGTCCTTGATGTCGCGGAAGTGCACCGCGAGCGCCGACAGGATCAACGCCAGCGCGGTCGTGAACACGAGCTGCACCAGCACGGCGACCGGGAACCACAGCAGGTTCTCCGGACGTGGATAGTGCTGGTAGACGATCAGGAACGCGATCAGGATCGGCAGCCCCAGGAAGAAGTGCACCATGTTGGTGAGGACGCTGACGATCGGCAGCACCTCCGCAGGGAACAGCACCTTCTTGATGAGGTTGCCGCCGGCGATCAGCGAGTTCGCCGACTCGGCAAGAGACGAGGAGAACCAGGTCCAGGGCAGGATGCCGCAGAACATGAACAGCTGGTACGGCTGCACGCCCTCGGTGGTGTTCGGCATCACGGTCGTGAAGACGAACGAGTAGATCAGCAGGAGGAGCAGCGGGTTGATGAACGACCAGACGAAGCCGAGCGCCGAGCCCCGGTAGCGCGCCTTCAGCTCACGGGCGACCAGGCTCTGGATCAGACCCCGGTAGCGAAACAGTTTGGCGAGGTTGGAAAGCAATTACGAAAGAATTCTAGCCCGACTCGCCACCTGGAGGCGGATGAGCGCCTTCATCAGCGCGACGCGCGCCCGCTCCATGTCCATGTCGGCGGCGGGGCGGGCGAGCCGCTCTTCGGCGCGCTGCTTGGCCTGTTCGGCCCGCGCGGTGTCGATTTCATCGGCCTTCTCGGCGACCTGCGCCAGGATCGTCACCCGGTCGGGCTGGACCTCGGCGAACCCGAAGGCGATCAGCAGATAGTGCTTCTCGGTTCCCTGGCGGTACCACAGCTCGCCGACGTGCAGCGCCGCCAGCAGCGGCGTGTGTCCCGGCAGGACGCCGAAATAGCCGTCGTAGCCGGGGATCTCCACCTCGTCGACGGTCTCGTTCACCAGGGAACGATCGGCCGAGACGATCAGCAGATGGATCTTCGTCGGCAGCGGGGGGATCTGGTCGGCCACGGCCTATGCGTTCTTTCTGGCCTGGAACTTCGCGACGGCCTCTTCGATACCGCCGACGAGATAGAAGTCCTGCTCCGACAGCTCGTCGTGCTTGCCGTCGACGATTTCCTTGAACCCGCGGATGGTCTCCGCGACCGGGACGTACTTGCCTTCAAGGCCGGTGAACTGCTGCGCGACGAAGAACGGCTGCGACAGGAACCGCTGGATCTTGCGCGCGCGCGACACGGTGAGCTTGTCGTCTTCCGACAGCTCGTCGATGCCGAGAATCGCGATGATGTCCTGCAGGTCCTTGTAGCGCTGCAGCACCTGCTTGACGCTGCGGGCGACGTTGTAGTGCTCGTCGCCCAGGATGCGCGGGTCGAGGATGCGCGAGGTCGAGGCCAGCGGGTCGACCGCCGGGTAGATCCCGAGCTCGGAAATCGCGCGAGACAGATTGGTCGTCGCATCGAGGTGCGCGAAGGTCGTTGCCGGCGCCGGGTCGGTGTAGTCGTCGGCCGGCACGTAGATCGCCTGCACCGAGGTGATCGATCCCTTCTTGGTGGAGGTGATGCGCTCCTGCATCTGGCCCATCTCGCTGAGCAGCGTCGGCTGGTAACCGACCGCCGACGGCATGCGGCCGAGCAGCGCCGACACTTCCGACCCCGCCTGGGTGAAACGGAAGACGTTGTCGATGAAGAGGAGCACGTCCTTGCCTTCGGCATCGCGGAAGTACTCGGCGACGGTCAGCGCCGACAGGCCGACGCGCAGGCGTGCGCCCGGCGGCTCGGTCATCTGTCCGTAGACCAGCGCCGCGCGCGACTTGCTCGCGTCGTGCGGGTCGATGACGCCGCTCTCCTGGAACTCGTGCCAGAGATCGTTGCCCTCGCGCGTGCGTTCGCCGACCCCGCCGAACACCGACACGCCGCCGTGCTTCAGCGCGATGTTGTGGATCAGCTCCATGATGACGACCGTCTTGCCGACGCCGGCACCGCCGAACAGCCCGATCTTGCCGCCCTGGAGGTACGGCTCGAGCAGGTCGATCACCTTGATGCCGGTCTCGAACATCTTCAGGTCGGTAGACTGCTGCTCCAGTGTCGGCGCGGCGCGATGAATCGGCCACCGCTCCTTCGACTGCACCGGACGATCCGGGAAGTCCACCGGCTCGCCGAGCACGTTCAGCACCCGGCCGAGCGTTTCCGGTCCGACCGGCACCGAGATCGGCTCGCCCAGATCGGTCACGCTCATGCCGCGCTGCATGCCGTCGGTCGGCTTCATCGCGACCGCGCGGACCCGGTTCTCGCCCAGGTGCTGCTCGACTTCGACGATCACGTCGATCGCGTCGCTGCCCTGCTTGGCCGGCGCCTGGATCCTGAGCGCGTTGTAAATCGCCGGCAGGTGGCCGGCCTCAAACTCGACGTCCACCACCGGCCCGATGATCTGGACGATGCGGCCGACCTGCTGTTTGGATGGGGTTGCGGTTGCCATAAGTTAGAGCGCCTCTGCGCCTGAAACGACTTCGATGATCTCGCGGGTGATCGCCGCCTGGCGCACCTTGTTCATGTAGAGCGTCAGCGCCGCGATCATCTCGGCGGAGTTTTTGGTCGCCGCGTCCATCGCGGTCATCTGCGCCGCGAAGAACGCCGCGTTCGACTCGAGCAGCGCCCGGTAGACCTGGACCTCGACGTAGCGGGGCAGCAGCTGGTTGAAGATCTCCTGCGGCTCCGGCTCGTACAGATAGTCGATCTGTGCGCGCGGGTCACCGCCAGTGACCACCGGCGCGATCGAGGGATCGGCGCCGCCGGCCGCATCGACCTGACCTCGCGCGATCGGCAGCAGCTGATCGACCACGACCCGCTGGGTCATGACCGACTTGAACTCGTTGTAGATCAGCATCACGCGGTCGACCTGGCCGCCGAGAAAGGCGTTGATCGCGGTCGTGGCGATCCTCTGCGCATCCTCGTATCTCAGCTTCTGGAAGATGCCGATCTCCTCGAACAGCGTGTCGTAACCGCGGCGCACGAAAAACTCGCGCCCCTTGCGGCCGACCAGGCCGAGCGTGCACGGCTGCGCGCTCGACAGGAGCGCGTGGGCGCCGGCCTTGATGATGTTGGTGTTGAAGCCGCCGCACAGCCCCTTGTCAGCGGTCACGATGATCAGGAGGGTGCGGCTCTCGGGGCCGGGCTCGCGCGCCACCAGCAGCGGGTGAATCGACGGGTCGACCCGCGACGCCACGCTGCCGAGGACGCGCTGCATCTGCACGGCGTAGGGCCGGGCGTTCATGATCCGCTCCTGCGCGCGACGCAGCTTCGACGCGGCGACCATCTTCATCGCCTTGGTGATCTGCTGGGTGTTCTTGACCGAGCGGATCCGGCGCCGGAGATCGATAAGGGACGGCATCTTACGCCGCCGCGGACTTTCTCGCCAAGAAGTCCGCCGAGAACTCCTTCACGGCCTTGTCCAGCGACCCCTTCAGCTCGTCGTCGAGCTGCTTCTTGTCGCGGATGCCGCCGAACAGCTGCGGATGACGCGACTCGATGAAGCGGTAGAGCTCAGTTTCGTAGGCGCGTACATCGCCAATCGCCACGTTGTCGATGTAGCCGTTGGTGCCGGCGTAGATAATCGCGACCTGGCGCTCGACCGCGAGCGGCTCGTACTGAGGCTGCTTGAGGATTTCGACCAGGCGCGCGCCGCGGGTGAGCTGCTGCTGCGTCGACTTGTCGAGGTCGCTGCCGAACTGGGCAAAGGCGGCGAGCTCGCGATACTGCGCGAGCGCCAGGCGGAGCGTGCCGGCAACCTGTCGCATCGCCTTGATCTGCGCTGAGCCGCCGACGCGGGAGACCGAGTTGCCGACGTTGATCGCCGGGCGGACGCCCTGGTGGAACAGGTCCGATTCCAGGAAGATCTGCCCGTCGGTAATCGAGATGACGTTGGTCGGGATGTAAGCGGAGAGATCCCCTGCCTGGGTCTCGATGATCGGCAGCGCGGTCAACGAGCCGGCGCCCAGCTCGTTGTTCAGCTTGGCGGCCCGCTCGAGCAGCCTCGAGTGCAGATAAAAGACGTCGCCGGGATACGCTTCGCGGCCCGGTGGCCGGCGGAGCAGCAGCGAGATCTCGCGGTACGACTGGGCGTGCTTCGAGAGATCGTCGTAGACCACCAGCGCGTGGCGGCCGCTGTCGCGGAAGTACTCGCCGAAGGTGCACGCCGAGAAGGGCGCGATGTAGAGCAGCGGCGCCGGGTCGGACGCGGTGGCGGCGACGACGATGGTGTAGCGCATCGCGTCGTTTTCTTCGAGCGTGCGCACGACCTGGGCCACGGTCGACTGCTTCTGGCCGATCGCGTTGTAGATGCAGATGACGCCGGTGTCTTTCTGGTTCAGGATCGCGTCGATCGCGACGGCGGTCTTCCCGGTCTGCCGGTCGCCGATGATCAGCTCGCGCTGGCCGCGGCCGATCGGGACCATCGAGTCGATCGCCTTGAGCCCCGTCTGCACCGGCTCCTTCACCGACTGCCGATCCACGACGCCGGGCGCGAGGCGCTCGATCGGCGCGAACTTGGTGGTGCCGAGCGGGCCCTTGCCGTCGATTGGCTGGCCCAGCGCGTTGACCACGCGGCCGAGCATCTCGTCGCCGACCGGCACCGAGATGATGCGGCCGGTCCGCTTCACTTCGTCGCCTTCCTTGATCTCCTTGAACTCGCCGAGGAGCACCGCGCCGACGCTCTCCTCCTCGAGGTTCAGCGCGATGCCGAACACACCGTGCGGGAACTCGAGCATCTCACCGGCCATCGCGTTGTCGACGCCGTGGACGCGGGCGATGCCGTCGCCGATCGAGATGATGCTGCCAACCTCGGCGACATCGACGTCGACCGCGAAGCTGCCGATCTGCTCGCGGATAATCTTGGAAATCTCTTCAGCTTTAATGTCCATTTAGACGCTCTCTGCTAGTCGGTCCTTCATTTTCTCGAGCTGTCGCGTGACGCTGCCGTCGTACACCGTGCTGCCGACTCGCGCGATCAGGCCGCCGATGATCGAAGGATCGATTTTCGTCGCCAGCAGCACCTTGCGGCCGGTCAGCGCGGCCAGCCCGTTCTGGATCGTCGCCGCCCGTCCTGCGTCGAGCGCCGTCGCCGTCGTCACTTCCGCGCGGACCACGCCGCGGTAGTCGAGCAGGCGATCGCGGTAGGCGGCGAGCAGATCGCGGGCGAGGACGAGGCGATCGCGATCGGCGAGCAGCGTCAGCAGCTTGGTGACGATCGGCGTGAACTTCGCCTGCGCCAGGACATCGGCGACCGCGGCGCGTTTGCGCGGCACCGGCACCGCCGGGTTGAGCAGGACTTTTTCGAGCAGCGGGTACTGTGTGAACAGATCGGCGAACTGCGACAGTTCGTTCTCGATCAGCTCGAGGTCCGCCTTCTCCTTGACGGCGACGTCGAGAAGGGCGCGCGCGTAGCGTATGGCCGCGGTCTTGTTCGTCACAGATGCTCGTAGGAGCTTGCGAAGAGTTTCACAAGCAGCCCAAATTTATATCATTCAAAGACAATCCGCCACAAGCCGCACTCACGGCTGCACCACAATATGCGCCCCCGGCACGGCTGGCCCGATTGCCCCGACCCTGACGGCGGCGATTCCCGCGGCGCTCAACGCCGTGCGCACCCGCTCGGCTTCATCTTGACGGACCGCAACTAATAGACCACCTGAGGTTTGCGGGTCGAACAGGATCGTGAGCCTATCGGGATCGACGCCGGGCTCGACATGGACTTTTTGGCCGAAATGGCCCTCGTTCGACGCAAGCCCCCCCGACCGGTTGGCATTTGCCAGGGCCAGCACCCCCTCGAATACCGGCACGTGTGCTGCCTGGATCGTCGCCGTCACCTTGCTCGCTGCCGCTATCTCCGAGGCATGGCCGATCAGCCCGAAGCCTGTGATGTCGGTGCAGGCGTGGATCACGTCGCCGGGAAACGGCTGAAGGGCCTCGGCGGCGGCGCGATTGAGCGTGAGCATCGACCGCACCGCTTCGTTCGCGAGCGCGGAGTCGACGCGATCGAATTTAATTGCGGTGCCGACGATACCGGTACCCAGCGGCTTGGTGAGAAACAGCACGTCGCCGGCGCGCGCGCCGGCGTTGGCCAGGATGCGCGCGGGGTCGATCGAACCGGTCACCGCATAGCCGAACTTGATTTCGGCGTCGCGCACGGTGTGGCCCCCCAACAGCGCCACACCCGCTTCGCGCAGTTTGTCGAAGCCGCCGCGGAAAATCTCCTTGATGACGTCGGGCTCGAGGCCGTCCTGCGGGAACGCCGCGATGGCAAGGGCGGTCAGTGGACGGCCGCCCATCGCGTAGATGTCGCTGACCGCGTTCGCCGCGGCGATCTGGCCGTAGACGTATGGATCGTCCACGATCGGCGTGAAGAAGTCGACGGTCTGCACCAGCGCCGGTCCGCCCTCCCATCGGTACACACCCGCATCGTCCGCGTCCCGGAAGTCGAGCAGGACACGGTCATCTCTCTGCGCGGGGATGTCACTCAGCACCTGAGCGAGCTCGCCTGCGGCGAGTTTGCTCGCTCAACCGGCGCAGGAAACCATCTGCGTCAAACGCTTGGCCACTCTTCTTCCTCCTTTCCGGAACGGGGTTATCGCTCGGTAAGCTGATCGAAGATTCTGATCAGCTCTTCCTCGGACACGAAATCGATTTCGATTCGCCCTTTGGTGCCCTGGCGGACGATGCGGACCCGCGTGCCGAGCAGGAGCTTGAGACGGTCCTCGGCGGCGCGGGTATGGACGTCGGCCCGCTTGGGCTCGGCGGTTTCGCGCTGGGGCTTGCCGCTCTCGACGATCTTCTTGACCAGCGACTCGGTCTCGCGCACCGACAGACTGCGCGCGATGACATCGCGGGCGATGCGGCGCTGATCGGCTTCGTCCGCGAGGGAGAGCAGCGCGCGGGCGTGGCCCATCGAGAGGCGACTCGAGGCCACTTCGTTGCGGACCTCGTCGGGCAGCTTGAGCAGCCGCTGGAAGTTGGCGACCGAGGCGCGATCCTTGCCGACCGCGGAGGCAATCCCTTCCTGGGTCAGATTGAACTCGTCGGCGAGGCGCCGATACGCGAGTGCTTCCTCAATCGGGTTCAGATCCTCGCGTTGGATGTTTTCGATCAGCGCCATTTCGAGCAGCGACTGCTCCGTGCCTGGCGCGACGTCGCGCACCACCACCGGGACGCGCAGCAACCCGGCGACTTTCGCGGCACGCCAGCGGCGTTCGCCGGCGATGATCTGGAATCGATCACCGACCCTGCGGACCACGATCGGCTGGATGATGCCGTTGGCGCGGATCGACTGCGCGAGTTCCTGCAGCCGCGCATCGTCGACATAGCTGCGTGGCTGAAAGTCGTTCGGCTCGAGGCGATCGATGTCGGCCTCGACTGCCGACGGACGCGTCGGTTCAGGCGCGTCGGGGATGAGCGCGCTGAGACCCTTTCCGAGCGCGGGACGTTTTTCCATAGAGGACTCTCGCAGGAACCGTAGCGCGGTTCCCTTTGTTGTCAGGCCACCGTGGCTGGGGATCGTTCGAGCACTTCGCGCGCGAGCGCCAGGTAGGCTTCTGCGCCGCGCGACTTCGCGTCGTACAGAATCACCGGCATCCCATGGCTCGGTGCTTCGCCCAGTCGAACGTTGCGCGGGATGACTGTCCGAAATACTTTTTCCTTGAAGAACTCGCGCACATCGGCAGCGACCTGTTGGCCAAGATTAGTGCGCTCATCGAACATGGTGAGCAGCACGCCTTCGATGTCGAGGCCTGGATTGAGCGAGGTCCGCACCCGACGCATGGTGCCGACCAGATCGGCGAGCCCTTCGAGCGCGAAGTATTCGCAATGCAGCGGGATCAACACCGCGTCGGCCGCGACCAGCGCATTCAGCGTCAGCAGACCGAGCGACGGCGGGCAGTCGATGAAGATGTAGTCAAAGTCGTCTCGCACGGAGCGGAGCAATTCTCGGAGCCGTTCCTCGCGTGCCTGGAGCGCGACCATTTCGATCTCGGCGCCGGTGAGATGACGATCGGCGGGAATCAGTTTCAGGCGCTCGATGGCGGTCGGGATCATGAACGGGCGGGCGTCTCTTGTCGCTTCGATCGTGGTCAGCGCGTTGTAGATCGTCCCCGACGGCGATGCCAGACCCTTCTGCCCCACGCCGCTCGTGAGATTGCCCTGGGGATCGACGTCGACCAGCAGCACGCGGCGATCGGCGATCGCCAACGAGGCCGCGAGGTTGATGGTCGTAGTAGTCTTGCCGACGCCACCCTTCTGGTTGGCGACGGCTATGATCTTTCCCATTTTTTGGTTATTTAGCCAACTATCACTCGGTGGCTATCTGAGGCCAGAGGATATCACTGTTCCACGTGGAACATTCGTCGGTAGATGGTCAGAAAGCTCTTCGGTAGGTCGATTAGAGGTACCGTCGAGATCCACTTGAAGCCGGCTGGATCGGGGCTTGGCGCATGAGAAGGTCGAAACATCAGGAGCTTGCCGTTGTGCTTCAAGAGGCGTGCGGCAGATTCGAATAGCTCATCGTCGGTTCTAATCGCCCGCACGGTAACGATCTCGGCGCTGCCGACAAAAGCTGGATTGTCGGCAACGATCTCGAAGCGCTCGGTCTCTACGGATGTGTTCGCCAGCCCCAACGTCCGGATTGCCTCCCTTAGGAAGGCACCTTTGCGCTCCTTGGACTCGACCATGGTGAGTTTCAGCGCAGGACGGGCGATCTTCAACGGAATCGCGGGCGAGCCGCCTCCAGAGCCTAGGTCGAACCAGACCGCTGGCGTGTGGGTGGGAACCTGCTTCGCTGCCGCCAGCGGCTCAGCAAGGAGCCGGTCGAACGCTTCGTCGGTCGGAGCGTCCAACGGCAGCGATGTCAGATTGATCTTGGCGTTCCACTGAGCGAGCAGCCTGAAATACGTTTCGAGGGGATCGAGCATCGCCAGCGAAATCGGCGCCTTGGCGCGCCTGGTCCTTCTCGCGAGACGGTCGCGAAATTCGAGCGATGTCACTGCCGTCCCGAAGCCAGTCGACCGACGGCCGCACCCAGTACCGCGACTGCCGCGGGGGTTACTCCTGGAATTCTGAGCGCCTGGCCGAGCGTGTCTGGCCGCACCTGAGCCAGGCGCTGAACCACCTCGCGGGACAGCCCTGATACGCCCTCGAAGGGGAAGTCGTGCGGGATGCGACGCCGCTCGTCCTTCCGTGAGCGCTCAATTTCGCTTTCCTGACGGCGAAGATAGCCTGCGTACTTCACGGTGGTTTCAGCGCTGGCGATGTCCAAAGCGGCGTCCGTCAGGTCGGCTTCGAACGAGGGGAGCCGATCCTCAGCGAGCAGCTGGGAAAGCCGGACCTCAGGCTGGCGCAGCGACCGGCTGGCGGAGATTCTTCCGCCGGACGAGTTGGGTACGAGAGTGGAGTCCAGCACGGCAATATTTCGGTTGAAGCGACCTCTTCGCCGCTCGAACCGTTCCCATCGGTCGTCGTCCACCAGACCGGTTTCGCGACCGCGAGGGGTCAGGCGCAAGTCGGCGTTGTCAATCCGAAGTAACAGGCGATATTCCGCGCGCGATGTGAACATGCGATATGGCTCGAGACAACCCTTCGTGATCAAGTCGTCGACCAAAATGCCGATGTACGCCTCGTCACGCCGAAGTTCGATGCCGTTGCCGAAGGTCGCGACACAGGCAGCATTGACGCCGGCGACCAGACCCTGGGCAGCGGCTTCCTCGTAGCCGGACGTCCCGTTGATTTGCCCCGCCAGAAACAGGCCGGCGACGCGCTTGGTTTCGAGCCGGCGAGTGAGCTCCGTTGGCTGGATGAAGTCGTACTCCACTGCGTAGCCCGGACGGAGCAGAACGGCATCCTCCAGCCCCGGCAGCGCATGGACAAGATCGACCTGGACCTCACGCGGCAGAGACATCGAGAACCCGTTGACGTAGATCTCGCGCGCGTCAATCCCTTCGGGTTCGAGAAAAATTTGATGCCGTTCCTTGTCCGGGAACCGAACGATCTTGTCCTCCAGCGACGGACAGTAGCGCGGTCCGATTCCCTTGATCTGGCCGTTGAAAAGAGGCGAGTGGGAGATGTTCGCCCGCACCAGATCTCGAACGCGGTCGTTCGTGTGGAGCAGATGACAGGCGCTCTGCGCGCGTTCAATCGGCCCGGAGAGAAAGGAAAAGGGCACCGGCTGATCGTCACCGCGCTCGAGCACAAACCGGCCGTCAGCGACACAGCCTTCGAAGTCGATGGTGTCGCGGTCCAGTCGCGGAGGGGTGCCTGTCTTCAGCCGGCCCCACTCGAAGTTGAATGATTTCAGCGACTCCGCGAGTTCCCGCGATGGCGGCTCACCCGCGCGACCTGCCTGATGCTGCTCCGGTCCAATATGAACGAGGCCGTTCAGGAAGGTACCGGTGGTGATGACGAGCGCTTCACAGCCGAACGAGTCGCCGTCCTCAAAGGCGAGCCCCGTGACGCGACCGTGCTCGACCAGGATGCGGCCGGCCCGACCAATCAGCCATTCAATGTTCGGTTGACCCTCGAGTTCAGCCTTCACCCAGTCGCCGTAGAGTTTCTTGTCGGCCTGGGCCCTGGGAGACCAGACGGCTGGTCCGCGGCTGCGATTCAGCAGCTTGAACTGAATACCGGTGGCGTCAATGGCGCGACCCATCAGGCCACCGAGCGCATCGATCTCGCGCACTAGGTGCCCCTTGGCCGTGCCGCCAATCGCGGGATTGCACGGCATGTGCGCGACGGTATCCTTCGTCAACGTACACAGTCCGACGTGTGCGCCAAGGCGGGCCGCCGCGTACGCGGCCTCGCAGCCCGCGTGCCCCGCGCCGATGACGATCACATCGAAGCTGTTTTTCATGTCACTTGCCGATGCAGAACCGCGAGAAAATGTGCTCGAGCAGGTCGCCAGGCGCGCGGCTTCCGCTGATCTCTTCGAACGCGGCGCGCGCCTCGCTGAGATCCGCGAGCACGAACTCTTCCGGAAGCGCGGCGCCTTCCGCAAGCACGGCCGCGCGGGCGCGGCCGAGCGCGTGATGCGCGCGATCCACCTGCTCGATATGCCGAACGTTGGTCATCGCGGGACGATCGCGCAACGGGTCGACGTCCAGCGCTGCCGCGATGCGCCGGCGAAGTTGGTCGAGTCCCTCTCCGCGCGTCGCGGACACGGCAACCGAGCGCGGGTCATGCCACGCGGCGGGCAGATCGCCTTTATTTGCTACATAAAGTACTTTCTTATCAGGGTGATCGTGATGCGATCGCGGCCGCGAACGATCCTCCACCCGCAACACGAGATCGGCGGCGGCGATCGCCTGATGCGCGCGCGCGACGCCCTCGGACTCCACCGGATCCGTCGTGTCACGAAGGCCCGCGGTATCCACCAGGGTGACGCGCAGGCCCTCGATGTCGACCAACTCGGTGACCAGATCGCGAGTGGTGCCAGGTACGTCGGTCACGATGGCCCGGGCTGCGCCGGCGAGCGCATTGAACAGGCTCGACTTGCCCACGTTCGGTTCGCCGACGATCGCAATCGTCAGACCTTCGCGGATCAGCCGCCCGCGGCGGGCATCGCGCAGCAGCGACTCAGTCTGCTCCAGCAGCTCGTCGATCGCCCGGGCGAGCGCGCCCGGTTCGACGAAGTGATAGCCCTCGTCTGGAAAGTCGACTGACGCCTCCAGCCGCGCGATCAGATCGAACAAGGTCGCGTCGATCGCGCCGATCGCGCGGGTCAGTGTGCCGTCGAGCTGATCGAACGCCGTGCGCGCCTGGAGAGGAGTGACGGCGTCGATCAGATCGTTGACGGCTTCCGCCTGCATCAGATCGATCCGACCATTGAGATACGCGCGTAGCGTGAATTCACCCGGCTCTGCCAGCCGCGCGCCCTCGACGATCGCCGCACGCACTATCGCGGTGAGCACGACCGGACTCCCGTGCCCGCTAACTTCGACAATGTCCTCGCCGGTGTAGGAATGGGGAGCAGGGAAGAACGTGACGACGACCTGGTCGATGACCGCGGTTCCTGTTGCGGCGCCTGCGGCGGGCCTCAACCGGACCTTGGTGAGCGTCGCGTGCCTCGGCTGCAGGGCCTCGTCATGTGTGATCAGGGTCTGCGCAATCGTGAGCGCGACCGGACCGCTCAGGCGGACCACACCGATTCCGCCGCGGCCGGGCGGGGTCGCTACGGCGACGATGGTGTCGCTGGTGGAGAACACAGTCAGAAGAAACCGCCGAACGCGGCGAACGCAGAAGGAAGAACTTTTCCGAGGTTACTTGCGTGCCGAAATCATGACGGTCTTCGAGAACGCGTCGCCGACGCTCTCCGTTGTCGCGCCAGGTACTTCGGCCACCGCCATGTGCACGAGTCGCCGTTCGTACGGGTTCAACGGCCCGAGCTGCTGATCGATTCCCGAGTCCTTAGCCTTGGCGGCCAGGAATTTCGCCATGTTTCGCAGCTCGATGTCCTTGCCCTTGCGGTATTCGAGGGCGTCGACAAACACGCGCTTCTCGCCGTCGAGCGATCGGCCGTAGCACGAATCGACGATCTGCTGGAGCGCCCGGAGCGGCTCGCCGCGATGCCGCACCAGCAGCTCGGCCTCCTCGCCGGCAAGGTTGAAACGCGGGCCGTCGTCGGTCTCCTCGACCTCGACGGTGGCGGTGATGCCGAACGCGGTCACGACGCGATTCAGGAAGTCGACGATAGGAGGTGTAGGCATAGGCGTCGCTCGCTACTGCAGGTCTCGCGCGGCTGCATCGGTCTTGCCGCCGCCGACACGCTTCATACGCCGCTCGGTCGCCGTCCCTCCGGTCGACACGGCACGTACCTTTGGCGGCCCGATCATGTAGTTGGTCGTGTACTGCTGGCCGATGGCGAAGACGTTGTTGATCAGCCAGTAGAGCGCCACGCCAGACGGGTACCAGAGAAACAGGAACGTGAAGAACACCGGCATCAGCATCGTCATCTTCTGCTGAATCGGGTCCATCCCCGCCGCGGGCGCGAGCCGCTGCTGCCAGATCTGGCTGATGCCCATCAGGATCGGCGTCACGAAATACGGATCGTGGGCGGACAGATCGTGAATCCAGAAGATGAACGGCGCGCCACGCAGCTCGATCGCGGTGGAGAGCAGCGCGTAAAACGCGAAGATGAACGGCATCGTCAACAGCATCGGCACGCAGCCGCTCGCGGGGTTGACGCCCTTCTCTTTGTAGAGGGCCATCATTTCCGTGTTCATCTTCTGCTTCGCCGGATCGGTCGCTTTGAGGTTCTTGTAGCGCTCCTGGATCACTTTGACTTCGGGCTGGATCTCCTGCATCTTCCGCATCGACACGACGCTCTTGTGGCGCAGCGGGAACAAGATCACGTTGATGAAGAAGGTGAGGAGGATGATGGCCCAGCCGTAGTTGCCGACGTAGGTGTTCACCCACTTCAGTGAGCGAAGCAACGGCACCACGATGACGGTGAACATCCCGAAGTCGATGGCGCGCGCGAGATCGCGGTCGATCGCGCTGAGCACGTCGAAGTCCTTGGGGCCGGCAAAGAACTTGAGCGGCGCCTCCGGGTTGTGCGGCTCGATCGAGAACGTCGTCAGGTCGCGCGCGACTTCTTTCGAGTCGGCCGGCGGCGGAATCGAGACCGGCGCGAAGGACACCTTGAGGGGCTGCGGGAAGAGCGCCACCACCATGAAGTAGTTGTCGTCGACGCCGGCGTAATGGAACTCGCCGTCATAGACCGACTGCTTGGCGATGTCCTTCGGTGCGAGGCGGACGACCTTGCCGCCTTGAAACAAAATGCCTTCGGCTTTTTTGACGCCGCGGCTGATCTCGGTCACGTCGCCGATGGCCGGGCCCCAGACGATCGACGGTGTCAGCGCCCTGTCGTTCTCGGTCACCGTCTGGTGAAACGTGAAGATGTACGAGGCGGGCTCGAGGTGGAATTCCTTGACCGCGTGGATTCCGGCGCTGTCCCGATACTCGAAGCGCAGGTCGACCGGTGTGCCATCCGCGGTCGCCGCCGGGGCGCCGCTGACCGTATAGAGTCCGTCGTTCAAGGTCGTCGTAACCGTGTCAGTGCTGGCCCGCAAGGTAAACGGGAGCGGCTGCAACGGCAAATGCTCGATCAACTCCTGGGGCTGCTTCTGCTGATCGAGGTAGTGCTTCAGGCGCCAGCTTTTCAGCCGCGCCCCCTTGTTGGTGAACACCGCGATGACATCGCGCGTTTCGACGCGCACCTCCCGCTCGGCGGTATCGGCGACCAGAGCCGCCGCGAGCGGAGCCGACGTCTTCGCGACGACGGGCGTGACAGTTCCCGGGTCTTCCGCCGTGGTACCGGCTGGAGTGATGCCGGCCGGCCCGGACGCTGCAGTCGTTGTCGTCGCTGACCCTGCGGCGGGCTTCGGGACAGGCTTCACAAACAACGCCTGCCACGTGTACAGCACGATGAACGCGAGAAAGATGGCGAGAAGAACGCGTCGTTCCATTCAACAGGTCCAGCTAGAGCCGGACACTACCTCGGGGGACTGGGACCGGATCGTGGCCCGCCGCACACAGTGGATGGCAGCGGACGAGCCGGCAGGCGGCCAGCCAGATTCCGCGAGCGGCGCCATGACGATCGATGGCCTCGGCCGCGTAGTCGGCGCACGAGGGCAAAAACCGGCAGGAACCTCTAAAGTACGGAGAAATAAGGATCTTGTAGCCTCGAATCAATGCGAGGCACAGTCGCACGACCAGCGATCTGTCAACGGCCCTGGCGGAGGCGTCGTTCGATGAGGTTTCGGTAATCAGCTTCAAGGGTACTCAGGCTGGCGTCGAGGAACTCGCGCTTGGGAATCACCACGATATCGAATCCTGGCGCGACCTTGTTTCGGCGAAAGATCTCTCGAATCAGTCGTTTAGCTCTATTTCTCTCAACGGCGCCGCCGATCTTCCTGGTCGCCGCGATCCCCAGCCGCCCCACCCCCCGCTCGTTGGGCAGTATGAAAACCGTGCTGTAGCGGCTGTGAAGGCGAACACCGCGCTCGTAGACCTGCTGGAACTCAGGACGACGACGGATATGTTCGACCGGACGGAATCTCAGAGCTACTCGCTACTGACGGTTAGACGCTTGCGGCCCTTGGCTCGGCGTCGCTTCAACACGAGGCGCCCATTTTTCGTGCTCATGCGAACAAGGAACCCATGCGTCTTCGCGCGGTGACGCGTATTGGGTTGAAACGTGCGAACTCCCTTAGCCATGACATCCCTTCGGTATTAAGACGAACCGTCAATGTTAGCGAACGCGTTCAAGGGGTGTCAATCTTTCCGGATTGTGTTAGAGTCGGCGTCCTTCTCGGGGACCGTTCCAGCCGTAGTGATTCCATGCGCGTTTGGTCTCTCGCCAAAGTTTTCCACACCTGTGGAAAAAACTGTGGAAAATCGAATATTGGCTGAAATGAACCTCTGGGACGAGATTCTCGGCCGTATCGAGACCAAGGTAAACCGGCACAGCTTCTACACCTGGTTCCGGCCGACCACCTTCGTTTCGGACGACCGCTCCTCGGTCACCGTCAGGGTGCCGAACGCCCTGTTCAAGGACTGGCTCACCAAACACTATGCGGGGGTCATTTCCGAGGCTACGGCTGAGCTTAAGCGACCCAATCTGACCGTGAGCTTCGTCTGCGACACGCTCTCCGACGTGGCCGTCATTCCCTTGAGCCCGGACGAAACCGCCGCGCTGGAGACCGGACCGCCCCCTGTCACCCCGCCTGGTCCGGCCGGTCTCAATCCACGCTACACCTTCGACACGTTCATCGTCGGCTCATCGAATCAGTTCGCACATGCGGCCTGCCGCGCCGTCGCCGAAGCGCCGTCGCGTTCGTACAACCCGCTCTTCATCTACGGCGGTGTGGGTCTTGGGAAGACGCATCTGATGCACGCGGTCGGACACTACGTGCTCCAGCACGATCGCAATCTCAAACTCACCTACATCTCGTCCGAACGGTTCATGAACGAGATGATCAACGCGGTTCGCTACGATCGCGTCCTGGACTTCCGCGAGCGCTATCGATCGGTCGACGTCCTGCTGGTCGACGACATCCAGTTTCTCGCCGGCAAAGAAGGCACCCAAACCGAGTTTTTTCACACCTTCAACGCGCTCTACGACTCGCAAAAGCAGATCGTGTTGAGCAGCGACTGCCCGCCGCACGAAATTCCGGCTCTCGAAGAACGATTGCGCTCCCGATTCGAGTGGGGGTTGACCGCCGACATTCAATCGCCCGATCTCGAAACCAAGGTCGCAATTCTGAAACGCAAGGCCGAGACCGAAGCGGTGCCGCTGCCCGACAACGTGGCAATGTACATCGCCGGCAAGATCAAATCGAATATCCGCGAGCTCGAAGGCTCGTTGATTCGGCTGATCGCATTCGCATCATTGACCGGCCAGGAAATCACGCTGGCGTTGACGCAGGAAGTGCTGAAGAACGTCCTCGACCATGACGTGAAGGCGGTCACGATCGAGATCATCCAGAAGTTCGTCGCCGACTACTACAACCTGAAGATGGTCGATCTCAAATCGCGCAACAACGCCAAATCGGTCTCGATGCCACGCCAGATCGCGATGTATCTCTGCAAGGCTTTGACGCACGCATCGCTGCCGGAAATAGGTAGAAGTTTCGGCGGCAAGCACCACTCGACCGTGATTCATTCCATCCGCAAGGTCGAAGACCTGAGAAAAAAGGACCACGATTTCAACACCCTGATCGGCAATTTTCTCGAAGGATTCAGATAGCTACGGGGCTTTTCCACAGCTCGCCAAAACGCAGGGTGTGGAAAGCTGTCAACGGGTTTGGATGAGGTCGCCGGGGGTCCAATAAGTGGGTTTTTCAATCACATTTTTTGCACAAGCTAAATCACTCCATACCAAGCACTAACGGTCACTGCACACTTTTCAACACACCCTCTCTTCCTATATAATTTCTTATTCTCGAATCTCTCCTCTCCTTAGGGGATCGCGGGCGCCCGAACCCCGCCTTTTTCGAGGTCAGCACATCAATGGAACTCGTCGTCCGTAAAAACGACCTACTGCGAGAACTGCAACTTTTTCAGGGCATCGTCGAGCGAAAAAATACGATCCCTATTCTCGCGAACGTGCTGATGGAAGCCAAAGGCGACCAGGTCAGCTTTCTTGCTACCGATCTCGAAGTCGGGCTGCGCAGTAAGTGCCAGGCCACCGTCAGCAAGGCCGGCTCGTTGACGCTCCCCGCCAAGAAGTTCTACGAGATTGTGAAGTCGTTGCCGGAAACGGACATCCGGATCGGCGAAGACAAAGGTGGCGTGAAGATCGCGGCCGACCGGTTCGACTCGAGGATGCAGACGCTGCCTCGCGAGGATTTTCCGACGCTGCCGGAATCAGGCGGAACGCCGACCGCGGCACTGGATCGCAACGCCGTCAAGGAGATGGTCGCCAAGACGCAGTTCGCGATCACCGGAGAGGACACCAGGTATTTCCTCAATGGCGCGCTGTTCGTGCTGAAGCCCGACGAGATGAGCCTGGTCGCGACCGATGGACATCGCCTTGCGCTGGTCAGCGTCAACCGCAACGGCGGCGGCAAAGGCAAGAAGGACGCCGACGAGATCAAGGCGATTCTCCCGAAGAAGACGCTCGGTGAACTGGGACGCCTGCTCGGGGACGGCGACGGCGATATCGGTTACGAACGCGGCGAGAACCACCTGTTCTTCCAGGTTGGGGATCGCATGCTGATCTCGCGAATGATCGACGGCCAGTTTCCCGCCTACGAACGCGTGATTCCCAAGGGGAACGACAAGCACATCGAGTTCGAGCGCGATCGCCTCACCAGCGCGGTGAAGCGGGTTGCGTTGCTCTCGAATGAGCGCTCGCGCGCCGTCAAGATGCTGATCGAAAAAGGCAAGGTCGACGTGACCTCGAGCAGCCCCGATCTGGGCGAGGCCACGGAGACGCTACCGGTCGAGTACAGCGGCGGCTCGATGCAGATTTGTTTCAACGCGCAGTATGTGCTGGATTTCCTGGCTGCGGTCGCGACCGACGTCGTCTCGCTGGAGTTGAAGGATGAAGTCAGCCAGGCGGTGATGAAGCCGGTTGGCGCCGAGGGCTACGACTACACCTACGTGATCATGCCGATGCGCGTGTGAAATCCCGAATGGAACATACCGACCAGAACGCTCCGCTCGAACAGCCCGCGCCGGTCGACCAGTCCACCGGCCTTTCCAGCGGCGACGTGTCGAGCGGAAGCAACGGCCATGGCGGCCAGGGCGCCAGCGAAGACTACGGGGCCGACAAGATCAAGGTGCTCGAGGGACTCGAGGCCGTCCGCAAACGGCCCGCGATGTACATCGGGTCGACGGGCCCTGCGGGCCTGCATCACCTCGTCTACGAAATCGTCGACAACGCGATTGACGAAGCGCTGGCAGGCTTCTGCGATCAAATCAACGTCACGGTTCACATCGACGGGTCCGTGACCGTCGTCGACAACGGGCGCGGCATCCCGACCGATCAGCACGAGAGCGGCAAATCAGCCGCGGAGGTCGTGCTCACGGTCCTGCACGCCGGCGGCAAGTTCGACAACGACAGCTACAAGGTGTCCGGCGGCCTACATGGTGTCGGCGTCTCGGTGGTGAATGCCTTGTCGGAGACGCTCGACCTCGAGATCTGGCGCAACAGCCAGGTTTATCAACAGAGTTACGAGCGGGGCACCCCGACCGGCAGCCTCGAGATCACCGGCACGACCAAGCGCCGCGGCACCAAGGTCACCTTCAAGCCCGACACCCAGATTTTCGAAACCACCGTCTTCAGTTTCGACATCCTCGCGCAGCGGCTGCGGGAGCTCGCCTTCCTCAACGGTGGCATCACGATCACCCTGGACGACGAGCGGGACGGCAAGAGTCACAACTTCCACTACGAGGGCGGCATCGTCTCGTTCGTCACGCACTTGAACAAGAACAAGGCGCTGGTCAACGAGAAGCCGATCTACATGCGCGGCGAGAGAGAAGGCATCGATGCCGAGATCGCGCTGCAGTGGAACGACACCTATACCGAGACGATTTACGCGTTCGCCAACAACATCAACACCCACGAAGGCGGCACGCACCTCTCGGGTTTCAAAGCGGCGCTGACGCGGACCATCAACTCGTACGCGACCAAGAACAACCTCGCGAAGGACCTGAAAGAAAGCGTGTCCGGCGAGGATATCCGCGAAGGGCTCACCGCCGTCATCAGCGTCAAGATTCCGCATCCGCAGTTCGAAGGGCAGACCAAGACCAAGCTGGGCAACACCGAGGTGAAGGGCATCGTCGAAGCCATCGTCAACGACAAGCTCGGCGCCTACCTGGAGGAAAACCCATCGGTTGCCAAGCGCGTCATCGGCAAGGCGATCGACGCTGCGCGGGCGCGCGATGCCGCCCGCAAGGCCCGCGACCTGGTCCGCCGCAAGGGCGCGCTGGACGGCAGCTCGCTGCCCGGCAAGCTGGCCGACTGCCAGGAGCGCGATCCGGCCCTCAGTGAGCTCTACATCGTCGAAGGCGATTCGGCGGGAGGATCCGCCAAGCAGGGGCGCGATCGCCGCTTCCAGGCCATCCTGCCGCTCAAGGGCAAGATTCTGAACGTCGAGAAGGCCCGCTTCGACAAGATGCTGAGCAGCGACGAGATCAAGACCATGATCGCGGCGCTCGGCTGCGGGATCGGCATCGAGGACTTCAACCTCGAAAAGCTTCGCTATCACCGCATCATCATCATGACCGACGCGGACGTGGACGGCTCCCACATCCGCACGCTGCTGCTGACATTTTTCTACCGCCAGCTGCCGAAGGTCATCGAGAACGGCTACGTCTACATCGCGCAGCCGCCGCTGTTTCGCGCCAAGCGCGGCAAGTCCGAGACCTATATCAAGGACGAACGCGATTTGGAGACGTTCCTGGTCAAGCGCTCGGTGGAGGGGCGCGTGGTCCGCATCCCGTCGGCCGGACGCGAAGTATCGGGGGCCGAACTCGAGAAGCTGCTGCAGCGGATGATCGCGCACCAGAAATTCCTCGAAACCGTGGAACGTCGCGGTCATCCGCGTGAAATCGTGGAAGCGCTGCTATCCGCGGGCGCCGACCGCGACTATTTCGCCGACAAAGACAAGCTGGAAGGCGTCGCCGAGGCGCTGACCATGCCGACGCGCACCGTGACGGTCCAGCGCGACGAAGAGCACAACCGCTACCAGTTGCAGATCGAGGACCGGTCGAGCGGTTATCCGCGGCAGCACACGATTGGCGTCGACTTCGTCACCGCCGGCGAATACCGGACGCTGCTTGCGAACCATCGCGACATCCCGACTCTGGCCGGCGACATCATCGTCTCGACCGCCGTGGCGGACACCGACGAGACGGAGGAAGCGGCGCCGGCGGAGGGCAAGCCGGCCCTCTCGAAAAGCAAGCTGCCGCCGCCTGACGTGACACTGCACTCCCTCGACGAGCTCGTCGAATATTTCATCGGCGCCGGCAAGAAGGGCATCGCGATCAACCGCTACAAGGGGCTCGGCGAGATGAACCCCGATCAGTTGTGGAGTACCACGATGGATCCGACGGTGCGCACGCTGCTGCAGGTGCGTGCCGAAGATCACACCGAAGCGGATCTGATGTTCACCACGCTGATGGGCGACCAGGTTGAACCGCGCCGCAAGTTCATCGAAGACAACGCGTTGGATGTCAAAAACCTAGATGTCTGACTTCGCCTTACACACCAACCCGGTCAACATCGAAGACGAGATGAAGCGGTCGTACATGGATTACGCGATGAGCGTAATCGTGGGACGAGCCCTTCCCGACGCCCGCGATGGCCTGAAGCCGGCGCACCGTCGCGTGCTCTACGGCATGAAGACGATGGGTTTGTCGGCGGGACGCGGCTACCGCAAGTGCGCGAAGATCGTCGGCGAGGTGATGGGCAACTTTCATCCCCATGGCGATGCGTCGATTTACGACACCCTGGTCCGGCTGGCGCAGGACTTCAACATGCGCTACCCGACCGTGGACGGCCAGGGCAATTTCGGCTCGATCGACGGTGATCGTCCGGCGGCGATGCGTTATACGGAGGCGCGTCTCAAGTCGATCGCCGACGACATGATGACGGATCTCGACAAGGAGACCGTCGACTTCACGCCGAACTACGACGAAACCACCGAAGAACCGACCGTTCTGCCGGCGCCGTTCCCGA
The DNA here is from genome assembly GCA_963794705.1 of uncultured Acidobacteriota bacterium. Classification (GTDB taxonomy): domain Bacteria; phylum Acidobacteriota; class Vicinamibacteria; order Vicinamibacterales; family CAVVIG01; genus CAVQFC01. Next base: position 423,802 of record CAWCFI010000010.1, on the reverse strand, counting down.
ACCTGCTCGTCAACGGGTCAGCCGGCATCGCCGTCGGCATGGCCACCAACGTCCCCCCGCACAACCTGCGCGAGGTGGTCGATGCCTGCATCTGGCTGATCGAGCACACCCATTTCGCGGACGGCGCGCCGCCGCTGACGCGCGCCGACAAGCTGCGCAACCTGATCAAGTTGGTGCCGGCGCCTGATTTCCCGACCGGCGGCTACATCATGGGCCGCCAGGGTGCGATCGAGGCCTACATGACCGGCCGCGGCTCGATCCTGATGCGCGCCAAGAGCGAGATCGAGACGAACAAGAAGGGCGACCGCCAGTCGATCGTCGTCACCGAAATCCCCTACCAGGTGAACAAAGTAAGGGTGATCGAGCGGATTGCCGACCTGGTGCGCGAGAAGGTGATCGAGGGCATCTCCGACCTTCGCGACGAGTCCGATCGCGACGGCATGCGCATGGTGATCGAGCTGAAGCGGGGCGAGACGCCGGAGGTGGTGCTCAACAACCTCTATAAGCACACCCAGCTGCAAATGAGCTTCGGCGTCATCATGCTCGCGATCGTCGGCGGCCGGCCGAAGGTCATGACGCTGCTCGAGCTGATCGAGACCTTCATCGAGTTCCGGCGCGACGTGGTCCGCCGCCGCACCGAGTTCGACCTGCGCAAGGCCGAGGCGCGTTATCACATCCTCGAAGGGCTGAAGATCGCGCTCGACCACATCGACGCGGTGATCACGTTGATTCGCGCGTCCAAGAGCCCGGCCGAAGCGCGGGACGGGTTGATGACCCAGTTCAGCCTGTCGCAGATCCAGGCGCAGGCCATCCTCGACATGCAACTCCAGCGCTTGACCGGTCTGGAGCGGCAGAAGATTCTCGATGAGCTGGCGGACCTGCTGAAAACGATCGAGCGGCTGCGCGCGATCCTCGCGAGCGAACGCCTGCTGATGCAGATCATCGTCGACGAGCTGAAGGTGATCCGCGACAAGTACGGCGACGATCGCCGCACCGAGATCGTCGAAGGCGAGTCGGGCGAACTGAGCATCGAGGCGCTGATCAACGAAGAAGACATGGCGATCACCGTCAGCAACACCGGCTATATCAAGAGGACGGCGATCTCCACCTACCGGAATCAGCGGCGCGGCGGCAAGGGGCGCATCGGCATGCGCACCCGCGAGGAGGACTTCGTCAGCCACCTGTTCGTGGCGTCGACGCACGCCTACATCATGATCTTCACCGACCGCGGCCGCGCCTATTGGCTGAAGGTCCACGAGATCCCCGATGTCGGGCCCGACGGCAAGGGCAAGTCCATCGCCAACCTGGTGTCGATGGAAGCGGGCGAGAAGATTGCCGCGACGCTCGCGGTCAAGGAATTCCCTGAAGACAAGTTCGTCGTGATGGGCACGCTGAAAGGCGTCGTCAAGAAAACGTCGCTCGACGCCTTCAGCAACCCGCGGGCCGGCGGCATTATCGCGATGGGCGTTGAAGAGGGCGACGCGGTCATCACCGTCCAGCAGAGCGATGGCGCCGGCGAGGTCTTCATCGGCACGCGCGACGGTATGTCGATCAGATTCGAGGAGACCGACGTGCGGCCGATGGGCCGCACCGCCTACGGCGTCCGCGGGATCACCCTCAGGGACGACGACATCGTCGTCGGAATGGAAGTGGTGAAACCGGGTGGAACGGTGCTCACGGTCACGGAGAGCGGCTTCGGGAAGCGCACCGAGATCGAGGAGTACCGCGTGCAGTCGCGCGGCGGCGTCGGGGTGATCAATATCACCACCTCGGAACGCAACGGCCTGGTCGTCGGCGTCTCCTACGTCCAGACCGGCGACGAGCTGTTGGTGATCACGCAGCAGGGGATGATCCTCCGCATGCTGACCGACGATGTCCGCTCGATTGGGCGCGCGACGCAGGGCGTCACGATTATCGATCTCGAGGAGAACGACAAGGTCGTGTCGATTGCGCGCCTGGTCGAGAAGGAAGACGAAGAGGCGCCGGCTGAACCACCGGCGTAAGCCGTGAAAGCCGCACGTGGCGTGGTGTTGCTGGCGCTGCTCGTGTCGAGCTGCTCGGCGGCAGCCGATCGGGCGCTCATTGCCCAGTTCTTCGCGGCCTCCCGCCTGCGTGACCTCACGGCCCTGAGCAAGATCTCCACCGTCGTCTTCGAGCCCGCGGCGGACGGCATCGTGACCAGCTTTGACATCACGGGAGTCGCGGGCGATACCGCGTCGAAACAGGTGTCAATCTCGGCCCCCGTGCGATTGCCCGACGGCCGCACGGTGTTCAGGAACTATGCGGTCACCATCCAGCGGGGGATGATTACGGCGATCAGTGAATCTGCGGCATCTCCTTCGACTCCGCGGCCGTAATCACCCACTCACCGTGTTTCTTCGCCATGCTGACGCTCGCGTCGCGCGAGTCCACCGTCGAATGACCGCTGTCGTGGTCCAGGCTGGTGAGCTCCACCGCGAGGTAGGCGTGCGCGTCAGTGTCGGACTCGATGAAGAGCTGGACGTCTGCGAAGTGGACGTCCCCGCTGCCGGTCTGCGGCTTCCACGCCGCCGCGAGGCCCACCGCCGCGTCGCGTGAGCGAATCTCGTCGGCGCCGATTCTCAGACGCAGGTCCTCGTCGAGATACTTCCGCAGTTGGGCGAGCCGGCCGATGCGGGCGACGTCCGTTTCGTTTTCCGGCACCGACAGGGCGAACGCCACTTCGCCCAGACGCTGTTTCGCCGCGCGCGCGGGGTTGAACAGCCACTGATAACCGAAATAGCCGATCAGCGCGGCGAACACGACCGCGACATACACGGAGCCGTTGGATTTCATGAACTTTTGTAGCGCAGGCCTTCAGGCCTGCCTATGCGGGTTCCAGGCGCGCGAACTTCGCGCGCAGCGTCTTCTGCCCCACGTTGACGAACCGCACGACCAGCTTGGTATCGTCGTCCAGCGCCTCGACGCTGAGCACGGTGCCGATGCCGAACTGTGGATGGCGGACTTTCATCCCGAGCTTCAGCGCCATGCCGGTAGACTGATCCTCGTCCTCGTAGGCGTAGCTCGGTGTGGCTTCTTTCACGCGGTTGCCGCCGCCGCGACCATACGGGTTGGTTTTGAAGCTGTAATGCGAGTGAGAAAGGCTCGACTGGTAGCCGGTTGACGAGAACGACGGCAGGACCCGATCGACCAGCTCGGCCGGCACTTCATCGATGAATCTCGACGGCTCGCTCGACTTGTACTCGCCGAATACGCGGCGCCGCGCGGCGCCCGTCAGCACCAGTCGGGATCGTGCCCGCGTCATCCCGACATAGCAAAGCCGGCGCTCCTCTTCCAGCTCCTCGTCGTCTTCTGCCGACCGCGAGTGCGGGAACAGCCCCTCTTCCAGACCCGCGAGGATCACCACTGGAAACTCGAGTCCTTTCGCGCTGTGCAGCGTGAGCATCCACACTCGCGCGTCCCGGGTCCCGGATTCCTCGTCGGCGTCAGACAGAAGCGACAGCCTGTCGACGAACGCGTTCAACGACGGCTCCTGCTCACGGCTCTCGTATTCACGAGCGGCCGACACCAGCTCGGCGAGGTTTTCGACGCGGCCGTCGGCCTCTTCGCTGCGCTCGTCGCGGAGATCCTGCAGATAGCCGCTCTGATCGAGCATCTTTCCGATCGCGATCGACACCGGTTCCTGGCGCGCGACCCCGGTGAGCTTGACGATGAGATCGCGGAAGGTGGCGAGCGACGCCGCGGCTCGGCCGGTGAACTGGCGATCGTCGAGGCCGCGCACCAGCTTCGACCACATCGAGTTGGGCGACAGCGCCGGCTGCAGGCCGATCGACAGCAACGGCATCGCTTCGTCGATCTCGGATGCCGGCCCGATCTTCTCGATTGCGTCCATCACCCCTTTGCCGATCCCGCGCGCCGGCACGTTGATCACCCGTCTAAGGCTGACGTCATCGTGCGGGTTGATGACGAGGCGCATGTAGGCGAGCGCGTCCTTGACCTCTTTCCGCTCGTAGAACCTGACGCCGCCGATGACTTTGTAGGCGACCCCTTCCCGCATCATCGCGTCTTCAATCGATCGCGACTGAGCGTTGGTCCGGTAGAGCACCGCGACCATCGCCTCGACGTCGTCGGCCAGCGCCGTCCGCGCCGTCCGCGTGATGAAGTCGGCTTCCTCGAGCTCATCGCCGCCCCGGTAGTAGGTGATGCGGTCGCCGCCCTGGCGGTCGGTCCAGAGATGCTTGTCCTTGCGATTCCGGTTCTGGCTGATCACCGCCGACGCCGCGTCGAGGATGATTTGGGTGGACCGGTAGTTTCGTTCGAGTTTGATGATCTTGGCGTCACCAAAATCCTGCTCGAAATCGAGGATATTTCGGAGGTCGGCCCCTCGCCATTTGTAGATGGACTGATCCGGATCGCCGACGACGCAGAGATTGCGGTGGATTTCGGCGAGCCTTCGGATCAGCAGGTACTGGGGCCGGTTGGTGTCCTGATATTCGTCCACCATCACGTAGCGGAACTGCTCGGCGTACTTGGAGCGGACCCGCTCCGACTGCTCGAACACGTCGACGGTCTTCAGCAGCAGATCGTCGAAGTCGAGCGCGTTGCACTCCTTGAGCGTGTTCAGATAGTGAGCGTAGACCTTGGCGATCTGCTCATCGCGGCGGTTCCAACCCGCCGAGTTCGCCATCGCATCCGGCCCCTCCATCTTGTTCTTCGCGGTGCTGATGCGCGATAGCGCGGCGCGCGGCTGGATGAAGCTGTCCTCGATCTGCAGCGCTTTCAGCGCCTGCTTGACGACGGACAGCTGATCGGAGGAGTCGTAGATGACGAAGTCGCGCGACAGGCCGATGGCTGGCGCTTCGCGGCGCAGCAAACGGGCGCACAGCGCGTGAAACGTCGAGACCCACATGCCGGTGACGTCGGAGCCGAGCAGCGACTCGACGCGCCCGCGCATCTCTTCCGCGGCCTTGTTGGTGAACGTGACGGCGAGGACTTCGTTCGGCTTGGCGTGGCCGTCACCGACCAGATAGGCGATGCGGCTCGTAATGACGCGCGTCTTCCCGGACCCCGCGCCGGCGAGGATGAGCAGCGGTCCTTTGGTGTGCAGGACTGCTTCGCGTTGTTCCGGGTTTAAGGTTTCTAGGAACTGCATGTAGGGCTACGAGCTAGGGCGCTGGGAGCTAGCGGCTAGGGTCGGACGATCGTAGCATCGTCTTCGGCCAGCCCCTAGCACCCAACTCCAGGACCAGTTGCCCTACTCGACCGTGACGCTCTTCGCGAGATTGCGCGGCTGATCGACGTCGCAGCCGCGGCGGACCGCGATGTCGTAGGCGAGCAGTTGCAGCGGCAGCGTCATCACGATTGGCATCAGCAGTTCTGGCGCGTTCGGAACCTCGATGACGAAGTCGTTGGCAGGATCGAGGATGGCGGCCAGCTTCTTGTCGCCGCGCGTCGTGAGCGCGATGACCGAGCCACCGCGCGCCTTCACTTCCTGCATGTTGCCGATCATCTTCTCGAACACCGCGTCGACCGGTGCGATGGTGACGACCGGCATCCGCTCGTCGATGAGCGCGATCGGCCCGTGCTTCATCTCCCCTGCCGGATAGCCTTCGGCATGGATGTACGAGATTTCCTTGAGCTTCAACGCGCCCTCGAGGGCAATCGGGTAGTTGATGCCGCGCCCGAGATAGAGGAAATCGGTCCGGGTGTGGAAGCGTCCGGCGATTTCCTCGATTTCCGGCGCCAGCCGCAGCGTCTGTTCGAGCAACATCGGCAGCTGCAGCAGCGCGTCGATGTGCGGCTTGGACGCCTCCGGCGACAGCACCCCGCGCGCCTGCCCGAGCCGCAGCCCGAGCAGATACAAGGCCACCAGCTGTGAGGTGAAGGCCTTGGTCGACGCGACCCCGATTTCCGGACCGGCGTGGGTATAGATGGTGCCGTCGGTCTCTCTCGTCGCCATGCTGCCGACGACATTGCAGATCGAGATGCTTCGAGCGCCACCCTGCTTCGCCTCACGCAGCGCCGCCAGGGTGTCGGCCGTTTCGCCGGACTGCGTAATGACCACCGCGAGCGTATGCGCAGCGACGATCGGACTGCGGTAGCGATACTCCGAGCCGTAGTCGACTTCGACCGGGAGGCGTGCGAGGTTTTCTATCAGGTACTTGCCGACCAGCGCCGCGTGCCACGAGGTGCCGCACGCCAGAATCGTCACCTTCGCCGTCTCCGCGAACTGCGCGTCGGTGATCTCCATCTCCTCCAGGAAGACTTTGCCCGAATCCTGCGAGACCCGCCCAAGGATGGTTTCGCGCGCCGCGGTCGGCTGCTCGAAGATCTCCTTGAGCATGAAGTGCTTGTAGCCCGCCTTCTCCGCCATGATCGGATCCCACAGCACGCGCTGGGTCGCCTTCGAGACCGGACGGCCGAAGAAATCGGTGAACTCAACCCCCGTGCGGGTGACGATCGCCATCTCCTCGTCTCCGAGGAAGACGACGTCGCGCGTGTGGCTGAGGATCGCGGGAATATCCGAAGCGACGAAGAACTCCCCGTCGCCAAGGCCGACCACGATCGGCGGCCCGTTGCGGACGGTGACGATCTTTTCCGGATCGTCGGCCGAAATCAGCACGAGCGCAAACAGCCCGCGCATCAGCAGCAGGGCGCGCCGGACCGCGTTCTCCAGCCCGTCATCCTTCATCTCGCGCTCGACCAGGTGCGCGACGATCTCGGTGTCCGTTTCCGTGACGAACTTATGCCCCTGCCGTTGCAGCTCCTGCTTCAAATCGAGATAGTTCTCGATGATGCCGTTGTGCACGACGACGATCTTGCCGGTGCAGTCGCGATGCGGATGGGCATTCTCCTCGGTCGGCCGGCCGTGGGTCGCCCAGCGGGTGTGTCCGACGCCATAGTCTCCGGAAATGGGATCGATCCTGATGACCTGCTCGAGGTTCGACAATTTTCCGGCGCTGCGCCGCAGATCGATGGCGCCGTTGCGGACCACTGCCACGCCCGCTGAATCGTAGCCCCGGTACTCGAGGCGCCGCAGGCCCTCGATCAGGACGGGGACCACTTCCTTGGAGCCGATGTATCCGATGATTCCGCACATGCCGTTAGCCTTTAGCCTTTTGCCCTGCGCTCTTTTTGCGGGCCACCCAGCCGTCGAGGTTGCGTTGCTTTCCGGCGCTGACAGCCAGGGCGCCGGGCGGCACATCGTCGCGGATGGTCGAGCCGCTGCCGATGTAAGCGCCCTTGCCGATCGTCACCGGGGCGATCAACTGCGAGTCGCTGCCGACGAACGCGCCGTCCTCGATCACCGTCTGGTTCTTCTTCACGCCGTCGTAGTTGCAGGTAATCGTGCCGGCGCCGATGTTCACCTGCTCGCCGATCGTCGCGTCGCCGAGATACGCGAGATGGCTCGCTTTCGATCCAGCGCCGAGCACGGTCTTCTTCAATTCCACGAAGTTGCCGACCTTGGCCTTGGCGCGAACGTCCGCACCGTTGCGCAGGTGCGCGAACGGGCCAATCGAGGCGTCGTCGGCGACCGTCGCGTTCGTGATCACGCAGTGGTTGAGGATCGTCACTCGGTCGCCAATCCGCGAGTCGACGATTCGAACCCCGCTGTGGACGACGCAACCCGCGCCGATCGTGGTGTGCCCTTCGAGCGACGTGCCGGGCCGCAGGATCGTATCCATACCGACCGTGACCGCGGCGTCGACATACGTGGTGGCTGGATCCTCGATCGTGACCCCTGACGCCATCAGTTCGGCAGTTTTCTGGTCGCGCACGATTCGGCTCACTGCCGCCAGCTCGATGCGGCTGTTGATGCCTCGAATCTCGTCCGGATTCGAGACGGTGACGGTTTCCACGACTGCCCCACGCTCGCGGTAAATCGCCACGAGATCGGGAAGGTAGTACTCCTTCTGCGCGTTCTCCGCGGCGATGCTACGCACCGCGTCGAACAAGCCTTCGAGCGCGAAAGCGTAAATGCCCGAATTAATCTCCCGGATTTCCTGCTCCGCCTGACTGGCGTCCTTCTGCTCGACGATGCGTGCAATCTGCTGGCCGGAGCGGACGATTCGGCCGTACCCGCGAGGGTCGTCGACGATCGCCGTCACGACGGTTGCCGCGGCGTGGGTGCTGTGGTGGCGTTCGACCAGCCTTTGCAGCGTGCCAGGCGTGAGTAGAGGCACATCGCCGGATAAGAGGACGAGGGTGCCAGTCTGACCGGCCAGCGTAGGTTCGGTCGTCATCAGGGCGTGGGCGGTCCCCAGTTGTGGTTCCTGCACCACAAAGGTGAGGCCGTCGAACCCGGAGAGCGCCGAGATTAGCGCTTCTGCCTGGTGGCCGATCACGACCGTGGTCGTGCGAGGGCGGACGGTGGCGGCGCACGTCAGCACGTGCTCGATGAGCGGCTGTCCGGCGACCCGATGGAGGACCTTGGGCTCCGCGGACTTCATGCGCGTGCCCTTACCAGCCGCGAGAATGACGACGTGAGTGTGCATTAGAAGAGGGGGTGCATCAGGGCGCACCCGGCCCCTTCAATTATCGTCCCGATCGGGTTTTGACGGGCCGCCTCGAGAGAGACCGGGCTCCCGAGGGCGCCTCGAGCGCCGCCCGAAACGCATCGTCGTCGCGCAATGGCTCCAAATCCGGATCGTTGCGGGCGAGGGCGCGATTCTCGGGGTTGAGGGCGATGGCGCGCTCGAGGTGGGCCACCGCTTCTGCGTGCTCGTCACGCTGCGCGTGCGCGACTGCCAGCATGTAGATCGCGTGATCGTTGTCGGGATCCTCGTCGCGCACCAGGCGCAGATGAGCGATCGCCTGGTCGTACTGTCCGCCGTTGATCGACAGCGTCGCGGCGTAGAGGCGTTCGTCGATGGTCTGCGGTGCGGCTTCACGCTGGGTCGCCTGCCGTTGGCAGATGTTCAGGTACAGCCGGACGCGCTCGTGAAGCTCCCGCTCCTCGGGATATTGGCGCAGCACGGATTCCAGGAGGTGCGTCGCTTGCGGATAGGCGTGTCGCTGCAACGCTTCGAGACCGCGCTCGTACAGGGCAACCGCTTCCACATAGGTCGTGCGGCGCGCCGGGCCTGCGGCCGCCGGGGCGATCTCCGGAACGGGCGTCGCCGGGCGCGGGTCTGCCGGCGTCTCGAACGGGTCTTTCGTTGATTTTTGAGCCGGCCGCCGCTGCTTGGCCATAAACGGTGTGCGGATCGTCAACGCGGATGAAGCGGGGCGGTAAGGTAACAGAAGGTATCAAGATCGGTCAAGCGGGCATGCCCCCAAACGCCGCCGACAAAATCGTATTTAGGTCGTTACACAGATTTCTTGGATGTCTCGATCATCTCGTAGACAACGTTGGGTGTCAGACCATACTTTCGAGCCAAGACCGTAATAGCCTTCCGCCTGGTTGTCAGCCTGTTATTGGTCATAACACAGAATTCAGTGCCGATCTCATCAACTGATGGAGGTATCGACGGCGCTTGATCCGATGTCAGGCTAATGCTTAGCACCACCGTAAACTCACCCTTTGGCTCGCCCAACTGTTTAGAGACTCGACTAATAGGTCCTCTAACCCATTCTTCATGCACTTTGGTCAGTTCACGGGCTACAGCCACTTGGCAGTCGCCGATTTCACGCGCGATCTCGGCTAAGGGTCGATTGAATCCGGTGAGGTGCCTCGAAAAATACGATTGTTCCGCGCATCGTCCTGAGTCGTCCGAACCATTCAGATCTGGCTTTCGACCTAGTTGGAGGAAACCCCAGAAACCCGAATGCCTCGGTTGGCAGGCCGGAGGCGGCCAGCCCAGCCATGACCGCGCTCGCGCCTGGGATCGGCTCGACCCTGATCCCTGCGTCCAGGGCGGCCCGGATGAGGCCACCGCCCGGGTCGGATACCGTCGGCGTGCCGGCATCGGAGACGAGAGCGATGCTGTCACCCTGCAGGAGTCGCTCTACCAGTCCGCCGGCCTTGCGCGCCTCATTGTGCTCGTGGAGGCTTGTGGTCGGGGTGGCAATCGCGTGTCTTGCCAGCAGCTGCGCAGTACGCCGGGTGTCCTCGGCCGCGATCACCGCGACCTCACGAAGGATTCGAAGCGCGCGCACCGTGATGTCCTCGAGGTTTCCAATCGGCGTGGCGACCACGAACAGCGTGCCGGGCATGTGGACGGAGCGTTTATTGTACCATTGGCGGATCTGTGTTGGTGGATTCAGCGATGATTGCTTCCGAGCCCCTTCCTCATTTTGTCGACGATTTACTCGGGTATTTATACGAGACCCATCCGACCCACGCCACGCTGGACGGCGTGCATACGCACGACGATTTACTCGAAGACGTCAGCCGGCATGGAATCGACAGCGAAGCGCACGCCCTGGCCGGTTATCTGCGTCGTCTCGACGAAATCAATCGCGACGCCCTGACCGGCATCGAGCGGCTCGAGCACCGCATGCTCACCGCGCATCTGCAGGCGCGAATGTTCGAGCTCGAAGCGGTCCGCACCTGGGAGCGCAATCCGCAGTTCTACTCGGATTTGCTGGCGACCAGCCTGGCGGGCCAGACGCTCTTTACACATGCGCCGGCCGCCGAGCGCGCGCGACGCGTCCTTTCGAAGCTGCGCCAGACGCCGCGCCTCATCCAGGCCGCGCGCGACAACATCAAGGATCCGCCCGGCATCTTCGTCAAGGTCGGCATCGAAACGATGCGCGGTGCCCTCAAGTTCATCGACGAAGATCTGCCGCGCGCCTTTGCCGACGTTGACGACCTCCATCTGCTCGGCGATCTGGCCGATGCGCAGACCGAGGCGGCACACGCCGTCGGGCAGTACGTGGAGTACCTCGAGACCGACCTCGCGCCGAAGGCGCGCGCGTCCTTCAGGCTAGGCCGCGACAAGTTCGAGCAGAAACTCCGCCTCGACGAAGGCGTGACGCTGCCAATCGATCGGCTGCTCGCGATCGCGACCCGCGAGCTGCAGGCCACACAGGAAGAATTCCGCTCGCTCGCCGGCAAGATGAATGGGGGCGACGCGATGGCCGCCTGGGCGAAGACCAAGGCGCAGCATCCCGCTCCGGGTCAGCTGGTGGCTTCGGGCCGAAGGCAACTGGACGAGCTCGCGACGTTCCTGGAGCGGCAGAACATCATCACGCTGCCCCCCGGCGAGCCGATCGCCGTTGCGCCCACGCCCGACTTCTACCGGTGGTCGTTCGCCAGCATGTGGACGCCCGGTCCGTTCGAGAGCAAGCCGACGCGGGCGTACTACTACCTGACCGACGTCGATCCGTCATGGCCGGCGGCGCGCCAGAACGAGCACCTGCGCGACTACAACCTGCCGACGCTCTGGTCGATCTCGATCCACGAGGTCTACCCGGGACACTTCCTGCACTATCAGCATCTGAGGAAGGTCGAGTCGAAGGCGCGCAAGTCGATCATGTTCGCGCCGGCGTCCTTCATCGAAGGCTGGGCGCACTACTGCGAACAGATGATGATCGAGGCCGGCTTCGGGCGTCAGGACCCGAGCATCAAGCTCGGTCAGCTCGCCGAAGCCCTGATCCGCCTGGTACGCTTCATCGTCTGCATCAAGCTGCATGCGGAAGACATGTCCGTGGAGCAGGGGGTCCGCTATTTCCGCGACGAGGCGTTCATGGAGGAGGGCAGTGCCCGGCGTGAGGCGGAGCGTGGCGCATTCGATCCGACATACCTGGTCTACACCGTCGGCAAGTTGATGCTGCTGAAGCTCCGTCAGGATTACAAGGCGCACCAGGGAAAAGCGTTCAACCTCCGATCGTTTCACGACACGCTGCTCGGCCAGGGTACCGCGCCCTTCTGGCTCCATCGTCAGCTCATGCTGGGCGACGATGGCGGCGATTTGATGGAATAGGTACGGCAATGCCTCTGTACGAATACGAGTGTGACGCCTGCGGTCACCGCTTCGAGAAGATTCAGAAGTTCTCCGACCCGCTGGAAGACACCTGCCCGAAATGCGGGGGCCACGTGCACAAGCTGATGTCATCGCCCGCGATCCAGTTCAAGGGCAGCGGGTTCTACATCACCGATTACCCCAAGGGTGACAAGGGCAGCGCGCCGAAGTCGGACGGCGGAAAGAAGGCGGCGGCAGAAAAGGCCGATGCATCGCCGAAGACCGACACTGGCGGGAAAGGCGGCTCGTCGGGTGACGGCGCTTCGACCACACCGTCCACACCGGCGGCGACCTCGAGTACCACGAGCACGGCGAGCGCGGCGCCCGCCTCGGCGCCCTCGGCCCCCAGCAGCGCTTCGTCCAAGGACTGAGGACGGCGCTGCCGGTTATCTGGGCAGATTGAGCGACGTCAGATACGCGGAGAACTTGCCGGCAAGGTCGGGTCGACGCAGCGCGAAGTAGACCACGGCCTTCAGGAAGCCCAGCTTGTTGCCGGTATCGTGGCGTACTCCCTTGACCTCGCAGGCGTAGATTGGTCGCGTCTTCAGCAGCTCACGCAGGCCGTTGGTCAGCTGAATCTCGCCCGTGCGATCGCTCTTGGTTGCAGCCAGGGCCGGGAAGATGTCCGGCGTGAGCACGTAGCGTCCGATGATGGCGAGATCTGACGGCGCCTCTTCCTTGGGCGGTTTCTCCACCAGATCCTTGACCTGATAGACGCCTTCCCCGAGGTTGGGGTTGGGCTCGACGGCAATTACGCCATAGCTGGAGATGTCCTCGCGCGGCACGCGCTCGACGGCGAGCACCGGGCCGCCGAGCCGATCGAATACGTCGATCAGCTGCTTGATCGCCGGCGGGTCCGCATCGATCACGTCGTCGCCGAGGATGACCGCGAACGGCTCGTCGCCGACCAGCTCGCGCGTCACCAGCACCGCGTGGCCGAGGCCGAGCGGCTCGCCCTGGCGGACATACGCGAAGTTGATCATGTTGGAGATCTTGCGGACCTCTTCGAGCTGCTCGCGCTTGCCGCGTGCCTCGAGAAACGACTCGAGCTCCACCGACACGTCGAAATGGTCTTCGATCGCGTTCTTGCCGCGCCCGGTGACGAGCAGGATGTTGTCGATGCCCGCGGCCATCGCTTCTTCGACGCCGTACTGGATGATCGGCTTGTCGACCAGCGGCAGCATCTCTTTGGGTTGCGCCTTGGTGGCCGGCAGGAAGCGGGTGCCGAGACCGGCGGCGGGGAAGACGGCTTTCCGGACGGAAGTCACCAGGAATCGTAACGTACAATAGCTCGCTGAGGTAGCATGCTCGACCCCTCTTACATTCGCGATCACATCGAGGAGGTCCGCACCGGCCTCCGCAATCGCGGGCTCGATCCCGACAAGGCGCTCGAGGAAATCGCGACGCTGGAAACCGCGCGGCGGCGGATGATTCCCGAACTCGAAGGCTTGAAGCGCGCCCAGAACACCTCGGGCGACGAGATCGCGCGCGCCAAACGCCAGGGTCAGGATACCGCGCCGGTGCAGGAAGCCAACCGGGCGCGGGCGCAGCAGATCAAGCAACTCGGCTTTCAGCTCGACTCGATCGAACACCAGCGCACGGTCGCGGTCCTCAACCTCCCCAATCTGCCGCATGCCAGCGTCCCGGTCGGCAGCAGTGCGGCGGACAACGTCGAAGTGCGGCGTGTCGGCGAGCCCCGCCGCTTCGATTTCACGCCGCAGCCGCATTGGGATCTCGGGCCGGCGCTCGGCATCATCGACTTCGAGCGCGGGACCAAGATTGCCGGCGCGCGCTTCACCGTGTTGAGCGGCGCGGGCGCACGGCTCTCACGCGCCTTGATCAATTTCATGCTCGACCTCCACACCCGCGAGCATGGTTATCGGGAAATCGAGCCGCCGTTCCTGGTCAACAGCGCGGCGCTGCAGGGGACCGGCAACCTGCCGAAGTTCGAGCAGGATCTGTTCAAGATCGCCGGTGACTGGGATCTCTACCTCATTCCCACTGCTGAAGTGCCGCTGACCAACCTTCATCGCGGCGAGATTCTCGACGGCCGTCAGCTGCCGATCCGCATGACGGCCTACACGCCGTGTTTTCGCAGCGAGGCCGGCTCGTACGGCCAGGACGTCCGCGGCCTGATCCGCCAACACCAGTTCGACAAGGTCGAACTGGTGAAGCTGACCACGCCGGAGCAGTCGTACGACGAACTGGAAGCGCTGACTGCGAACGCCGAACAGGTGTTGACGCGGCTCGAGCTGCCGTTCCGCACGATGCTGCTGTGCACGGGCGACATGGGATTTGCCTCGGCCAAGACCTACGACATCGAGGTCTGGCTGCCGAGCCAGAACACCTTCCGCGAGATCTCGTCGTGCAGCAACACCGAGGCGTTCCAGGCACGCCGCGCCAACATCAAGTTCCGCTCAGGCGGCACCGGCAAAGCCGAATTCGTGCACACGCTGAACGGCTCCGGCCTGGCGGTCGGCCGCACCCTGATCGCGATCCTGGAGAACTATCAGCAGAAGGACGGGACCGTGATCGTCCCGACGGCGCTCCGTCCGTACATGGACGGCCGCGAAGTCATCACCACGGAAGGCTGAACGCATGCGACGTTGTCTGATTTCAATCGTCTTTGCGGCGCTGACCGCGGGGCCCGCGCAGGCGGCTCCGCCCGTGCCCGCGCCGCCGTTGTGCAAAGCGGATGCGGGGTGGAACGATCCCGCGCCGCCGCAGCATGTGTTCGGCAACACCTGGTACGTGGGCACGTGCGGGGTCAGCGCCCTGCTGATCACGTCGGATCGCGGTCACATCCTGATTGACGGCGCAACCGAACAGGCCGCGCCGCTGATTGAGGCGAACATCGCTGCGCTCGGCTTCAAGATCAGAGACATCAAGTTCATCCTCGCAACCCACGCGCACCTCGACCATGCCGGCGGCTTTGCCAGACTGCAACGCGATTCAGGCGCGGTGATGGTGGCGCGCGGCGCCGATGCCGCGGCGATTGAACGCGGTCGTGGCGACCGTTCCGATCCGCAGTACCTGTCGGTCGATCCATTTCCGCCGGTCAATCATGTGCGTCGTGTCGCCGACGGCGAGGCAGTCACCCTCGAGTCGCTGTCGCTGACAGCGCATGCGACTCCTGGTCACACTCCAGGAAGCACCAGCTGGACGTGGGATTCGTGTGAAGGCGCTCGCTGCCTGCACATGGCCTATGTCGACAGTGTCACCGCTATTTCGGACGATGTGTACCGCTACAGTGACGAGACGGCCCACGCGGGCGTGGTTGCGGCGTTCCGTCACACGCTGGCGACGGTCGCCGCACTGCCATGCGATGTACTCCTGACGCCGCACCCGTCGGCAAGCAACCTGTTTGCGCGCGTCGGGCCGCAGGCCGCCGCGCCGCTCAGCGATCCGAACGCGTGCCGCGCGCTGGCCGCGCAGGCCAGCGACACACTGGACAAGCGGCTCGCCAAGGAACGTTCGACGCCCGGCAAGAACCGCTAGCTGCTGGTGCGCACCACAACAAAAACGCGGTGCCTCGCTCGCGCGAAGCACCGCGTGTCGAATCGTCGAAGCGTCGGCTAGTTCCGCTGCAGCGTGCCCCGATACGGGAGCACCTGGCCGGCCCTGACGTCAGCGTCGAAAGTCATGGTGCGAAAGCCCGAAGCGCGAACCTCGACGTGGTGGCGTCCGCTGCTCAGACCCAACGGCTCCGACTGAGGACCGAAGTTGCCGGCCGTGCCGGCGTAGCTGCCGTCGACGAACACGGCCGCGCTCTCCGGCGTGATCTCGAAGCTGATCCCGCCTGTCGCCGACGGCGCTCCGTTGCGCGGATCTTCCGCCGACGGCGAAGACTGCTGCATCGGATAACCCTGTTCCGACTGATTCGGATAGCCCTGTTCCGACCCGCTATATGGCGGCGGGTAGCCCGATGATCCCGACGGCGGGGCGTAGCCGGGCGCGCCGTAGGAGGGCTGGACGTCGTATCCGGTACGGCGCGCCATACGCGTACGGCGCCGGGTATGCGTAAGGCGCCGCATACGCGTACGGGTAACCCAGCCACAAGCCGAACCCGAGGTTCACGTGCGGTCGAAACGCGTAGTACGGTTGCGCGTAGTAAGGACGCGCGTAGTAGGGATGGCCGTAGTAGGAACGCCCGTAGTACGGACGCGCGTAGTACGCCGAGCCGCCGCGGACGACCGCGCCACCTCGGACGACCGCGCCACCTCGGACGGCGCCGCCTCGAACCACCGCGCCGCCGCGAACTTGCGCGCCGCGCGACCCGGAATTCGAGCGGCCGGCACTGCGCCCGCCGTCGCCACGGTTCTGGCCCGCGTGGGCCGGAGCCGCCGCCAGGGCAAGCACTGCAACGAACGCAACTGGTGTCAGAACCTTGTTGATAGTCATGCCGCTTTACATCGCAACTGGCCTGCCAGCGTAAATGTTGAAATTCAGGCCAGAAATGAGCTGAGAGCAATCTGCGGCTGAGCCTGAAGGAGGACATCGATCGGGCACAGCCGGACGGCAGAGGCGTTGCAGCGTTATGCGTCATGAAGAACGCAACGCTCACTACACTCGGGCTGGTCGTCACCGCTGTCATCGGGCTCGGCGGGACCGCATACATTCACGCGGCCGCCGACGAGGGGCAGACGAGCCAGTACGGGGGCTCCCTCGACGCCCGGCAACACGGTTACGAACATGCCTACCGCGATGGCGCCGATCGCGGGCGTCAGGATCGCGAGCGCCGCGCCGCGTACTCGCTCAAAGACAACGACTACCAGATCGGCTCGCGCACGTACGAACGCGCCTTCGGCGATCGCAACCAGTACATGGATGGCTATCGTGAGGGATACAAGGCCGGCTACGACGATGGCTTCGCCGGGCGCGATGGGCAGTACAGCCAGCTCTACTCACGTCCGCAGGCGGGCGTCCGCGTCTCGCCGCGCGACGATCCATACGCCGACCGTCCGTACAGCTCGACCGACATGGCCTTCGACGCGGGATACCGCGAGGGGATCACGCTCGGTCAACAGGATCGCGGCCGCAACTCGCGATCGAACTACAGGAGCAGTTCCGCCTACAAGGATGCCGACCTCGGCTATCGCTCAACCTACGGCGACAAGCGCCAGTATCAGACGCAATACCGCGACGGGATCGAGCGTGGCTATGAGGACGGGTTCGGGCGCTCGCAGCAGGGTGGCACCTACGACAACGCTTCACCAAACCGCAATTCGAACGGCGGCCGCAATAACGGCACCCGCAACGTTCAGGGAACGCAGGGCGGTACCTTTACCGTTGCGGCCAATCGTCAGTGGACGCCGACCGGCATCCGAGTGAACCAGGGTGAGGTGCTGCGCTTTACCTCGAGCGGAGAGATTCGGTTTACCGGGAATGCCGACGATCGCGCCGGCGTCGCAGGTTCCCCAGCGCACAAGTTCGTGACCGGCGCCCCGTTGCCGACCGCGCTGGCGGGCGCGCTCATCGGACGCATCGACAGCGGTCTCCCGTTCGGGATCGGTGATCAGACATCGATTACAGTTCCGGCGTCGGGCCTTCTGTACCTGGGCACCAACGACGACAACGTCAGCGACAACAGCGGGCAATTCCAGGTGGTCATTTCGCCGGCGCGCTAACTTCCCGATTCTCGCCTGGCCGGCCCCTTCGCGATCCCACGCGAAGGGGCTACCATCCCTCAGAAGCCGCTTAAGCCCGTCCTTCGTGTTCCAGAACCGCAAAAATAGACGATATTGTGTCTCGTTATGGGAATGAGCGGCTTTTGACCATAAAAGCTGAAACCCCTCTCATGTCCCCCGATCAATCTGGGTAGTTGATGTTCCATCCTGAGACCACGATGGACCGGCTCCTCTTCAGAACATTAACAAACTTAATAGGACTTAACGGACTCATCCTTGCACTTTGCCTCTGGGTGAAGAATCTGTTTAAGCGCGCCGGCCGGACCGGCGGGGTCGTGGGTGTGGTTGGAATGGTCGTAGTGGCGGCAACCAGTCTGGGCCACGCGCAAAGTCGCCCGATCAGTCGCGGCGCACCTCGCGACTGGTCCCATTCCCGTCTGGTGGCGACGCGGTTTGGTCCGGATCTCGACCGGGCCATCGACTCGGACGTCAGAACCTATAACAAACATCTCAGACGCGACATGGCCAAGGCCGCGCAGATGCCCGAGCCGGTGCTCGACTTCTTCAGCGCCTTGTTGAAAAAGTTGATGCCGCCTCCTGCTCCGGCTGCCGGCGCGCATCTGGATTGGTTCCTGAACACGGGTGGCTACGGACCGGTGGTCGGGGATCCCGCGAAATACAGCTTCGACATTGCCAGCGCGAACTGCGCGGACGTGATCTACTACACCGTCGATCAGGCCGGGTCCGCGAGCGCTGCCAACGTCATCGCAATCACCAATCCTTATTCGACCTGCCCCGGCAATGCCGGCGGGACGACGCCCACGGTCAAGTTTGCGTTGAGGCTCACGTCGGGCACGGCGACATCAGCAGTGCCCAGTCTGGACGGCACGGTGCTCTACGTTCTCGAGTCGCGCGCTTCCAGCACCCTGCTGCACGCCATCAACGTCAACAACATCACCTCGACTCCGGGCACGTACAACTTCGGGAGCAACACCTGGACGAGCGTGCACACGTTGTCCAACTCGCCGATCGGCACACCGACCAGCGAACAACTGTTCGAGCTGACGTTTGCGACCGCCGTCAACGACGTGTCGTCGCCGTACCTCGACTATCAGAACAACCAGATCTTCTTCGGGGATGCGGCGGGCAAAATCCATCGCGTGATCAACACCCATCTGTCGACCGCGTCCGAATACCTCAGCAACGGTTTTCCCGTCGCTTGCGGCGCAGCGCAATTGACGTCGCCGGTCTTCGCCGCCAATCAGGTCATCGTGACCAGCGCCAACGGCTACGCGTACCGGATCGACATGGGCGTGACGCCGTACGCGTCGATTCGCACGGCCCAGGGTGGAACAGGCGTCGGCGCGGAAGGCGGACTGTCGGCGCCGGTGGTCGACATCACCAACAACCAGGTCATCGTGACCAGCGGCCACGCAGCTGTCGCGCCGGTGAAGGGCATCGGCGCATTCCCCTTGCTGTTCGCGGCCAACGCGGCGCAATCGTCCGGTCAGGCGCTCGGCGCATCCGATGGAATCGCGTCGAGCACGCCGGCATTCGATGATGCCTTCTGGTCGACCAACAATGGATTTGCGTATGTGACGGGCGGATCAAGCGGGGGTGGCGATACCTACCTGATCAAGGTTCCGTACAACGGCACCTTCTCCGCGCCGACCGGATACGCCGCGCTGAAACATACGGGCGCCGACACCGGTGTCCAGACGACCGCGGTCACGGAATTCCTGACGGCCAGCGCGTCCGCGAGCAAAGACTTCCTGTTTGTCGGCGCGTCAGGCGGCACCTACCTGTATGTCAACCGCCTGGTCACGGGCTTTGCCGGCACCGACGCGACCCCGGTCGGCGTTGCGGGTTTCTTCGCCGCGCCAGGCGGCGTTTCGTCCGGCATCGTGATCGACAACCGGACGAGCTCCAACATCACCAACGGCCTGTCGACCGCGAACATCTACTACGGCACCAAAGGCGTCGGCCCTTCGACGACGCAGAGCCGGATCGTTCAGCTGAACCAGGAGTTCTAGGCAACGCCAGAATCCCCTCTCGGCCGCCTTGCGGGGTCAGGTGGTTGGCCGTATACTCGCCGCGTGATCGTGTCCCCCGCGTTGGACGTCGTCGTTGACGTGGGGGATTTCGCCGTTCGTTTCATCACGACGGACGCACAGCTCGCCGATCTCCTGCAGCGGCGATACGCAGGGTTCCTGAACCCGACCGCCACCTCCATCTACGAATTCGACGTTTCCATCGTGCCGCACGGACACCTGAGTGTTGACGCGGACCTGGACGTGCGCGTCATTGAGGGCCGCTGGTCCCTTGCGCGCGGTGATTTTCGCGCCGAATGGGATCCGCCAGACGCGGCGCGGCTGGATTCAGCAAACCGTCAACCCATACTCCGCCGACTCAGTCTTGCGGATCGTGCACACGCTCCTCCTGGCATCGCGTGGCGGGTTCCTGCTTCACGCTTGCAGCGGCATTCGTGGCGGCCGGGCGTTCGTCTTCACCGGACCGTCGGGTGCGGGAAAAACAACCATGGCGCGCGTCGCCCCGCCGGATGTCACGCTGCTCAGCGATGAAATCTCCTACGTGCGCAACGTGGACGGCACCTACGTCGCATTCGGCACACCGTTCGCCGGTGAACTTGGAACGCCCGGCGAGCGCGTGTCCGCGCCGCTGGACGCGATCTATCAACTCGCGTGGGGTGATTCGCATCGCATCGATCGATTGAGCGGGACCGATGCGGTGAAGGTATTGATGAAAAACATCCTGTTCTTCGTGGACGACCCGGATCTGTCCCGCCAGGTGTTCGAGACGGCGTGCCACGTCGCCGAGACGCTTCCGGTATATCGGCTCACCTTCGCACCCGACGCCGGCGCCTGGGACGCGGTCGCATGACCGATCTCTACATCGCGCGCGGACAGAGGCTCGCCGTGCGAACCCTGGCGACCGAGACGGTCATTCTCAAGGCCGACGACTCGGGACTGTATGTGCTGAACGAGGTTGGGACGCTGCTGTGGGGCGCGGCTGACGGAATCACCCCGCTCGCGACGATTGTCGAGCGGCTGATCTGTCCCCGGTTCGACGTCGACGCGCTGTCCGCGCTGTCAGGATGCCGACGAGTTCGTTCGAGCGCTGGCCGACCACAACATCCTGAGCATCTCGGATCGGCCAATCGCGAGCGACGGCGCCGCGCCGGCTGCAGATGGTGCGCCATCATGAGCACGCTGCTCGACCACGTCCTGGGTCGCGCGCAGGATCTCGACCTGCCGATCTCGGTGCACTTCGACCTCACTTATCGGTGCAACGAACGCTGCGTTCACTGCTATCTGGATCACGAGGATCACGGTGAGCTCACGACGGCCGAGGTCAAAGACGTTCTCGATCAGCTGGCAGCGGCAGGCACTCTGTTTCTGATCTTCAGCGGCGGCGAGCTGCTGCTCAGGACCGACTTCTTCGAGCTGCTCGAATACGCCCGCGCGCTGGCATTCGACGTCAAGCTGAAGACCAACGCCATCCTGATCAAGGAAGCGGATGCGATTCGGATTCGCGATCTCGGGGTTCGTCAGGTGCAGGTGAGCATCTACTCGCACCGCGCCGAGGTCCACGATTCCATCACCAAGGTGGCGGGCTCGTTCGATCGCTCGATTGCCGCGATTCGGTTCCTCAAGGCGCAAGGGCTGCGCGTGCTCATTGCCAACGTGTTGATGCGCCAGAACGCGGGCGACTATCCTGGAGTCCAGGCGCTGGCGGCCGGGTTGGGCGCGGAATTCACGCTCGATCCGACCATCACGCCCAAGATGGACGGCGATACGTCGGTGCTGGCGCTGCGCGTTCCGACCACGCACTTGCTGCAGGTGTACACCGACAAATCGTTGATCGGAGAACCGCCGATCGCGGCGTCCGTCGGTGAGACCGAGCCGGACTATCTCGACGACGCGCCGTGTAGCGCCGGACACACGGCGTGCTACGTCTCCCCTTACGGCGACATCTATCCCTGCGTGCAGTTTCCGCTGCCGAGCGGCAACCTGCGCCGCGAGCGGTTCGAGGACGTCTGGCGGCATTCACGACAGCTGCAGGAGGTTCGGGCGATCAGTCTCCGCGATCTGCCGACCTGCTCCGCGTGCAGCCTTCAGGGGAGCTGCACCCGGTGTCCCGGACTTGCTTACATGGAGGGCAACATGCGGGGCCCGTCATCAGCCGATTGCGAAAAATCGCTTGTCTTCGACCAGGCCAGGAGAATCAGTGAAGCCAATTGATCGGCCAGACGCAGAGCCGCACGATCGGAACCGCCTGAGCGCGGGGGCGAAGAAGACGTACGTGAAACCGGCATTCCAGCACGAACGGGCCTTCGAGACGATGGCGCTCGCCTGCGGCAAAGTCAGCACGACGACCGGCCAGTGCCGGACCAACCGAAAGAACTCCTGAGATGATCGCCACGGCCGGCGGCGTCCAGCCTTCGTCGCTGGAGGCGTTGGCACCCGGATTAGTAGCGCAGATACTGCGCGAATGCGGTGAAGCACGCATCCGCGTCGCGGGCACCAGCATGCTGCCCTCGATACGTCCCGCGGACGTTCTCCACATCCGCACCGTCGACATCGCGCAGGTGCAGCGGGAAGATGTCATCCTGTTCGAGAGGGATGCTCGTTTATTCGCCCATCGGGTCGTTCGGGCTGAGTGGCACGGTGGCGAACGCATGCTGACCACCAGGGGCGACATGCATTCGCACGACGATCCTCCAGTCACCGAGGCACAGTTGCTTGGCCGCGTTGAAGGACAGGCAAGAAACGGCAGGGTCGTCTCGGGCTCTGCACCGTGGGGCTTGCGTCCCCGTCCGCAATCCGGTCTGTGGTTTGAGTGCCGGTGCGCGATGCGGCTGTGGGGACAGGCGATTCGTTCGCTCCGCGCGGCGTACGATTGATCGTTTCCGCTACTCGGCGGCCCGCCTGAACCACTTTGGCGACCCTCGCACGATCCTATCAAGATAGGCCAGCGGCAGCGCAGCCGCAGGCCAGCGCGGGTAGATCGACCGCACGTAAGCGGCGTCTGGAAAAAGATGCGCGCTCACCAGCGCCACGCGTGCGCGCCAGTTTCCTGCGGTCGCGAGCTCAAAACCCAGCAGCTCTATTTGGCGCGTCCCCCCTCGAAGAAAACGTGCTGACGGCTCGTCGAGGGAACCCGCGCGCCGGCGAAGGGTGGCGATCAGATCGGGCGCGCGCGGCGTTGCGAATCGCGTTTCCGCCAACTCGAGGCCTCGGGCACAGACGGCGCGCATCGATCGCTGGTCGGCCAGGTCGGCAAAACGAGTCCGTTCGTTCTCCGAGAGACTCGATGCGAGCAGGTGAATGTCCCAGAGCCACAGCAGGTTCTTGGTGTCGCCATGGTGAGCGACCCGGTGAAGGCAGGCGAGAAACAGCGCATCCGGGGCGGACAACGCCAGCGCATCGGGACCCAGAGCCGGGATCTGCACGGCGCGCGATGCCAGTTCCTCGAACCCGAGCGCGTCTCCGAACACGCGTGGAACCGCAATTTTCCAGTGCAGATCCAGGTGCTCGGCGAACCTCACCGGACCCCCGAGCACGTAGTGGCGTTGCGTGGTGATCGACTCGCTATCGTGCTCGACCGCACGAAGCCAACCCGCGGCGACGAGAGCCTGGTCGGCTGCCTCGAGGTCGGCGTGAGCGATCAGCAGGTCGAGATCTCCGCGCGGACGCACGTGCGGTGCGGCATACACCGTATAGGCAAGAGCCGCACCTTTGAGGAGAAGAGCCTTGACCCCGCCGGCCGCCAGCAGGCCGAGCACGCGCCGTAATTCGTCCTCTCGAAACAGGTCGGCAATTGCGGCTTCGCGCAGCGCCGTCGCCAGCACCGCACCGCTCACACCGTCCTCGTGCGAGGCGCGTTGCTGCGCGATCAGGAGGTGCAGATCGTGGTGCCGCGCCGCCTCGACGAGCTCCGGCGAGAGCGGCAGCGGCTCTCCACGCATCACGGCGCACAGCGCCGAGCCCGTGTTCATTCCACTCTCAGAACCACTTCCCACGTGCCGTTCACGAACACCTTGTTCCTGGAGGCCAGATACACGTACTGCAGCCCGATCACGGCCTTTTCAGGCGGCGGGTACCAGAGGGCAGCGGTCGGATATCCGTTCGTGTTCATCCAACCGGCAGCGCCATCCGGATCGAAGCCGCGGTCGAGGAGATCGAAAATTCTCAACATCTCCTCGTCTGGACTCTGAAAGAACACGTTCCCGGGGAGGTAATGCAGCGTCTGGACCTGCCAGTTATCGCCCATGGTCGCGTGTCCGACGGCGCCCGGCGGCACCTTGCCCGGCCACAGCACGATGCCCAGCTGCTGGGCAACGGTTGCCGCCTGCGACAGCGGCAGGGCGGTGAAACTCTGAACGGTGCTCGGCGAGCTCGTGACGCTGTTGACGGCGTCAATCGCCGTCGCTCTCCAGAACAGCAGGACGCGGGTCGGCAGATCGCTGGTGGGAATGAAGCCGGTCTCGTTGACGCCTTCGGTGTTCGTTCCGGAGGCGATGATTGAACCGAACCCCGAATCCATGGCCACTTCGAACTTGTAGGTAATGGCGCCGGTCGATCCGGATCGGCTCGCATTGGTGACGCGCAGTGCCGGCCGCGGAGTCGTTTCCGCGTTGGTGAGCGGGCTGATGGGCGACGGCGCGGCCAGGGTGACCGCCGCGCCGATCGTGAACTTGAACAGATCGCTGAACGCGCCGGTGCCGCCAGGGCGCCTGCGCGCGGGCGCGCCAGTAATAGTCCTTTCGCCGCCGGCAGCGCATCGAGCTTCACGCTGGTTTGCCCGTTGCTCCCTTCGGCGATGCCATCCTTGGTCTGCACCTTGGTGGTGAACGCCACATCGGAAGCGACCTCGAAGGTGTAGGTCGTCCCGCCTTTCGAGCCGGCGGCGTTCTGCACGACCAGCGTGACCGGTTGCGACTGGTTGACGAGCTGTGCCCCGTTGGCGGGTGTGAGCAGCTGCGGCGCCACGGTCGAGACCGTCGGCGTTGCCGGGCTGCTCGAACAGGCAGCTGTCGCAAGTAATCCGGCGAGGGACAGAATTCCACAACACACGCGACCGCGCATACACAAGATCCTTGCGAGTTTGGCTCGCGAACACGTCCGGTCCCGAGACGCGATGAATGGCCGCGACACGGGAATGCCGTCGCGCTGACGAAGGTAGCCGAATGGACTGAAGATACGAATATATCAGTCTTCCGGGCGCAGACCTACTTCGGTGTCACGCGGAAGAGGCCGTCGGGATCATTGTCCTCGAGCAACCAACCGAAGTCGTCCGGAGCGACCGCGACGTCGCGTATGTGAAGGAGATCGACGAGACGCTATCGCGCTAGTTGCACGAGGGGCCGACGACGCGCAGCGCGCTGACCTTCAGATCGTGGCTGGTCAGTAACCCGGTTGCCGACACGCGTCGTCCGACATGCGTCTGCAACGCCAGCGCGTCGGGCGCTTCGACGAGAGCCACCGGCGCGGATCGCTTCTTCAGAAAGCCCGTTCGCCAGCTTCGGGATTTGGGCGCGTCGAGGCCCTCGGTGTCGGTGAGACGAAATTCGTCCTGACTCACGCTGACTTCGAGGCAGCCAGTGATGGTCACAGGGGCGATCCCGCCCATGCCGGTCGAAACGGACGCGGCCGCCGGTGGCGGGAGCGGTTGGAATCCAGGCAGCTTTGCCGCGGCGTCGTCCTTGAGCGCGGTGACGGCGACCGGAGTCACCGCGGCGATCGTCGCAACAGACTTCGTGGGTTCCGCGGCGTGACTTCTCTCCGGCTTCGGCTCGAGCGTCTGCTTCGATGACGCGATCGCCGCCGCGCGCGATGCGGCTGCCGCAGACGCGGCAGCAGGGGAGATCGGCTTCGCGACGAGGATGGCCGGATGCGGGACCAACGCAACGAGGTCGGCGGATTGTTCCGCTGGTTCCACGAGCGAATCCGCGATGCGGTCGTCAGGATCTGGCGCCGAATGACGCGGGAACGCGAGCGCCGCGATCACCAGCAAGGTAGCGCCGCCGAGAGCAATCGCACGGAAATGCATCGCCTGTCGTACTGGCGCCGGCGGATGAGGGGCGACGTGAGGAATCACGACCGGGACAAATGCCTCTTCGGCAGACGTCGTCGTTGGCTCATCCATCGCCTCCATCACCTCCACTGCTGGCGTGGGGGCGGAGGGTTGCGCCGACTCGGGCACGACCGGCGGCTCGTGATGTTCGGCTGACGTCGGCGTGCTTTTCATCGCCGGACTCGTCCGCCGCCGCCTCCGGGGAGTTTTCTTGGCGCGTGCGGCTTTCACCGCGCCATCGGCTGCCGACACTTCGAACGTCCAACTGACGCGACGGCCCGCTTTGAGTGGCGGGATTCTGATTAGGTGCTTCGGCACAGCGAATTGAGAAAGGCAATTCACGTGCCGGCAGGTTTTACTCAGGAACTCGCGCGATCGCCAGAGGCCTTCTTACGGGACGGTCACTCGACTTTCAACCTCCGTCTCCCTTCGCGCTCGCCGTTTAGTCAACACCCGCGGGCTACAATGACCGAGGTCCGGCGCACACGTCATGAGCATGAGTCCGTTCGCCGGAAAGCCGGCCCCGCCCGCCCTCCTGGTCAACGTCCCCCGACTCGTTACGGCCTACTACACCGACGTTCCGGATCCGTCGATTCCTGAGCAACGCGTCGTGTTCGGCACCTCGGGACACCGCGGTTCCGCCTTCAACCGGAGCTTCAACGAATGGCATGTCCTCGCCATCAGTGAGGCGATTTGCCGGTACCGAAAACGTCGCGGCATCGACGGACCGCTGTTTCTCGGTGTGGACACGCACGCCCTCTCCGTCCCTGCTTTGTCGAGCGCGCTCGAGGTACTGGCCGCCCATCGGGTTGAGGTCATGATCGCGCGAAACAACGAATACACGCCGACTCCGGCGGTGTCGCACGCGATCCTCAAGTACAACCACGGTCGCACGACGGGGCTGGCCGACGGCATCGTCGTGACCCCTTCCCACAACCCGCCGGAAGATGGCGGTTTCAAGTACAACCCGCCAAACGGCGGGCCCGCCGACGAGAAGGTCACCGCCTGGATCGGAGAAACCGCGAACGGATTTCTCGAACGCGCGCTCAAGGGTGTTCGCCGCGTGGCCCTGTCGGCCGCGCTGCGCGCCACGACGACGCACCGGCACGACTACTTGCGCGCGTACGTCGGCGATCTGCGACACGTGATCGACATGGAGGTGCTCAAAGGCGCGGGCCTTCGCATCGGGGTCGATCCGCTCGGCGGCGCCGGTGTGCACTACTGGGCGCCGATCGCCGAGCGTTACGGATTGAATTTGACGGTGGTCAATGACGCCGTCGATCCGACATTCCGGTTCATGACCGTTGACTGGGACGGGCGCATCCGCATGGATCCGTCTTCGTCCGAGGCGATGCAGGGTCTGATCGGCATGAAAGACCGTTTTGATATCGCCTTTGCCTGCGACACCGACCACGACCGCCACGGGATCGTCACCCGC
The DNA here is from genome assembly GCA_963794705.1 of uncultured Acidobacteriota bacterium. Lineage (GTDB taxonomy): Bacteria > Acidobacteriota > Vicinamibacteria > Vicinamibacterales > CAVVIG01 > CAVQFC01. The sequence continues at coordinate 396,755 of CAWCFI010000010.1, read as the reverse complement.
AGTGCGGGATTGCTCCCGCCGAACCACTATCTCGCGGTTGCCATCGACTATCTGTACCGCCACCGCCCGCGATGGCCCAGGCACGTGGCCGTGGGGAAAACCGTTGTCAGCAGTCAGATGATTGATCGCGTGGCAGCCAGGCTGGGTGTGGGGCTCTACGAAGTGCCGGTCGGATTCAAATGGTTTGTCGACGGGTTGATCAGCGGCTCGCTCGGCTTCGCGGGCGAAGAAAGCGCGGGCGCTAGTTGTCTTCGGCGCAACGGCCGGGTGTGGACGACCGACAAGGACGGCATCGTGCCGGCGTTGCTGGCGGCCGAAATCACTGTGCGAATGGGACGGGATCCGGGCGAAATCTATCGGGCGCTGACTCACGAGCTGGGCGAGCCTGCGGAGCGGCGCGTGCAGGCCCCGGCGTCGCCGACACAGAAACGTCTGCTGGCGCAGCTGTCGCCGGCGCAGTTTCACCACGCCAAGCTCGCTGGCGAAAAGATCGAGCGCATCCTCGACCGCGCTCCGGGCAATGACGCACCCATCGGCGGAGTCAAGGTCATTTCACGCAGCGGCTGGTTTGCGGCGCGGCCTTCCGGAACCGAAGACGTCTACAAGATTTATGCGGAGAGCTTCCGCGGCGAGGCCCATCTGGACCGCATCGTGGAGGAAGCACAGGCGATGGTCGACGGCGCGATAGGTCGTTAACCGGCCATATCGACATTTTACGGACAGAGGTAGGAATATACTCGCACCCTCACATGTCGACGCGGCCTGGCGGTTGCCTCGCAGGTCTCCTCAAGCTTCTCGTTCTGTGCGTGATTCTCATCTACGGTGTCGTTGGGCTGACCAGCCCCTGGGCCTTTCATATCGGCGGACGCTGGACGCCCCTGTTGTACTGGTCCGGATCGGGCAGGCTCGTGACGAAAGACAAGACATATCCCCTGTCCGTCTTCCTCTATCCGGCCGCTCACTTCTCGCGCCTGGGCCTCGACGGCCTGCGGCCCACCGGCGGTGTGCAAGGCACCGCCTCACTGTGCACATCACCCGGCGTGGTTGAGACGCTGAAACTCGGCGGCACGATTTTCGGTGGCTGGCGCAGCACGGACGACGCCGTCATCGAATTCCGCCTGCTTGAAATTCGAGTTTTCAATCTCGGGCAGCGGCGGGGCTTCTTCGATCTCTACGGCCGATGGCGAGGTCCCGATCTCGTGATGGACGATCGCGGCCGAACCAACGAACAACTCCGCTCGGGCGTCAAGATCGACCACGCATCGATCACGCTGGAGCCCGACGGCACGTTCGACTTCAAGGCTCAGTGCGCCGCTGGGCCGAGTGGGCAGGCGGAGAGATTGCGAGGGGATAGACGATGACGCTCAGTCGACGCGAGTTCGTTCAATTGGCTGCGGCGATGGGGGCCTCGCTGGCGTGGGGCGGCTCGGCTCGAGCGTCAACCACCGGCTGGCGTGAGAGGCGCGATCTTTATCCGGAGGGCGTCGCGTCCGGCGATCCCGATCCGGGTAGCGTGATCCTCTGGACTCGGCGGCCGTTCGAGTCTGGCGGCCGACGTGTGCTGACGGTGGAGGTTGCCGAGGATGACGCGTTCCGGCGGGTCGTCGCGAAGACGTCCGCGCCGGTTTCGGCGGAATCGGATTGGACGACGCGCGTGCTGGTCGGTCATCTCAAGCCTGCGTGCGTCTACTGGTACCGCTTCACCGATGGAGAGGGGAACGGCAGCCGCGTCGGCCGGACGATCACCGCGCCGCTGGCGAACGATCCACGGCCGGTCAATTTCGCCTTCGTCAGCTGCCAGAGCCTCAATGAAGGCAAGCTGAACGGCTATCGCCGGATGATCTTCGAGGACGAGCGCGCGGCGCCCGCCGATCAACTTGGTTTCGTTCTCCACCTCGGTGATTTCATTTATGAGATCGTTGAATATCCCGACGAGGTGGCGACGCGGTACGACCGCACGATCTACGACGTCGGCCGGATTCCCGATGGCGGCAAGACCTCCAACTTCTATTACCCACTCACGGTCGAGGGCTATCGCGTCGTCTACAAGGGCTACCTTGCCGACCCCGATCTGCAAGACGCGCGAGCGCGTTGGCCGTTCGTCTGCATCTGGGACAATCACGAATTTTCCTGGCAGGGCCGGCAGAGCATCGTCCAGGCGGGCGGCCCTCCGCAGACCGGGCCAGACCGTCAAGGTCGCCGCCAACCGGGCATGGTTCGAATACATTCCTGCGCGCGTGAAGGCGCCGAGCGGATCGCTCGACACGTTCGGCACGGTGGCGGTGAAAAATGTGCCGATCGAAAAGTGGGACGACAACGGTCTCGACACCGAACCCAACAATCTGAGGGCCATCAACAGCCTGATCGCCTACCGGTCGTTGCGCTACGGCCGGCACCTCGATCTCATTCTCACCGACCAGCACAGCTTCTGCGGCGACGACCCGACCGATGCAGAGGGCGTTGGCAAGATTTACGATCCGGCGTTCAACGGGATGTTCTCCGAACCGGCGATGATCGCGCTGGATGCCGGTCGCACCTTCAACGGCGGCAAGCCGCCCGCCGAACTGAGCTTTGGCGACGTCACCATTCCGAATCCGCGAAAGGATTCACCGCCGCGCACGATCCTCGGGAGCCGTCAGAAGCAATGGTTCATGGACCAGCTCCGCCGGTCCACGTCAACCTGGAAGATCTGGGGCAATTCGCAGGGTGCCCTCGACCTGCGGGCTGACCCGCAGAACCTTCCCGATGGACTGACCAAGCAGAAGTGGCCGGCCGACACCTTCGCGCTGTTCGACAACGGCGATTGGGGAAGGACCTACCACGAGCGCGGCGAAATCTATGACCTCGTCCGCGACTCGAAGATCACGGGGTTCGCGATCGTGTCTGGTGATCGTCACAGCTTCTGGGCTGGCTATGCAGCCTCTCTATTGCCGCCCGCCACGTTCGAGCCGGTCGGGATCAGTTTCGTCGGCGGCTCGCTGGCCAGCCCTGGGACGATGGAGGCTTATGAGCACAATCTTCCCAAGGATCATCCGCTGCGTTCGCTGTTCCTGGCCGATCGGCCGGCGGGCAAGCCCGAATGGACCTACAACATGCTCCTCAAGCACGGCGTCCGCTCGTGCCTCGAATACGCCAGGAGTTTCGACCTGAAGCGCGCTCACGCCGTTTCCAATCCCAAACTTTCTCCTCACCTTGAATTCGTGGATATGGGCGGTCACGGCTACGCGACGGTGCGGCTCACCGGCGATGAAATGCGAACCGAGTTCGTCTGCATTCCACGCCCGATCACGCGCAGCGATCGTGCCGATGGCGGTCCTCTTCGCTACCGGATCGTCCACACGGCATCGCTCTGGAAACCGGGCGAGCGGCCTTTGTTGCGCCAGCAGATCATCGAGGGCGATCCCGGCCTTTCGATCTGAGATGGGCCAGTGAGCCTTGCAATGCGGAGCCAGCGAGCCTCGTCGGTTATCCACATTCGCGCCGAGTCGTGACAGACTACGCTGTCTTCAGCCCAGGGCGGCGCCCTAACCTGCGATCACTCCCGCCGGTCAGCCATCTGTCATCACCGACCCCGGCTGGTTTCATGGGCATCAGGGCTCATGGAACGGAGACGTCATCGAGTTCGAGCGCCTGGTCAAGTCGATCGGCGGACAGCGAGTAGTCGAAGACTTTACACTTGGCTTTCCATCACATCGCCTCGTGTCTCTAGCCACCGGGATCACACCATGTCAAATGAGACGGTTACTGATTTCACGACAGTCGACAGCAGCAAGGATCCACAGTTCTTCCTGCGATTTCTCGACGCGGCCAACAAGCTGCCGAGCATCGTCACCAGCAAGCAGATCATCCTCGACGGCCTTCGGTTGCGTAACGGCGGCCGCGTGCTCGATCTGGGGTGCGGCCTCGGCGACGACACGTTCCAGATCGCCGAGCGAGTCGGCCCGAGCGGACGGGTGACCGGCGTCGATGTGAGCACCAGCATGATCGAGGAAGCCCGGCGTCGGGCCGAAGCCCGAGGTCTACCGGTCGACTTCGAAGTCGGAGACTCGCAGGCGTTACGCTTCGCCACCGGCACGTTCGACGGCGTGCGCGCGGAGCGGATGCTGATGCACGTCCCGGACGCCGAGCGCGCGATTGCCGAGATGGCCCGCGTGCTCGCTCCGGGCGGGCGCATTTCGGTGTTCGACTTCGACTGGGAGACTCAGGTGTGCGACTCGCCGTATAAAGAGACCACGCGGACGATCGCACTGACCTTCTGCGACGGGATGAAGAACGGCTGGATCGGGCGCCGCATGCCCCGCCTGTTCGCGTCGCATGGGATTGCGGACATCGCGGTGAAGAATGAAACCGCGTTCGTCACGTACGAGTTTCTGAAGCTGCTCATCGGGGGGCATGTCGCGCGCCTGCATGACACCGGCGTCGTCTCGCGCGAGGAGGCCAACCAGTGGTGGACGTCGCTGGCCGCCGCCGATCGCGAGGGCACCTTCCTCTACGGGTTCACGGCGTTTATCGTGTCGGGAACCAAAACCTAATCGACCGGTACTGCCAGGTTGGGTGGAGCATTTTACGGGGGATCAAAGGCGGAGGTCGTTACACAGCCGGTGACACAGACGCCCGCAACGCCACCTGGCCCGAGCTCGGCGCGTAACGTTTCGGTGCCTCACTACACCACTCTAATGACTCCACGGCGTAGTTGAAGCAGAACTCAGGGCCGACGACGTTCCCCGACTGTTGAAGGAGACCAGGAATGGCAAAGATCAATCCCAAGAGCATCACCCTCGTTGCAACGTTCGTATCCCCAGGCGTGGCCGCCGGGGCGGCAGGCTTCGTGATCGTCGGCGGGAAGATCAGGAAGGTTCCGCCGCGCGGACCCGCGTTCGCGAAGCTGGCGGGCGCTGTGGCAGAGATCGCAGGCCGATCCGCCGGCGGCAGGTAAGCGTCAGGCGCAGTACCCGAGTGACGTAGAAGCGGCGGCGTCGTTGGTCACGGCAAAAGCCGGCCGCGGCGCCGCTGTTTGGACGGACACGCAGCCGGAGTCTCACGTGACTTCTTCGGCAGCGAGCGGCGCACCAACACAACGAGATGGACACCCGGGCCAGCCATCCCCGCGATAGCGCCCAAGCAGGGTGCCAACCGTGACGATCACTCGAAACAGCACGGCTTGAATCGGCCGCGGCATGATCACTAAGGTCTGCGTATGACGATACCGTAAGAGCAGATGGGCCATGTAGAAGAGCGGAGGCCGGGCGGCCGAGCCTGCGTTGAGGACTTCGAAGATCGCTTGAAGAAATCGGTCCAAGTCCACTGCGGGCCGCACATAGCCTTCGAACACCAGGAGTTCATTCCCATCGTTCCACCACCGGTGGGTCGATCCGCGAGGGAGCGACACCCGCTCTCCCGAGCCTGCGGTGAATCGGTGACCATTGAGCACAGCCGACAGCGTGCCGGATCTGACGACTCCTTCTTCATCCTCCGCGACGTGAATATGGAGAGGAGGCCCTTGCCGATGTGGGGGGAGCGAACCCTTCAGTTCAAGCCACACTTCGTCGCCCCGCTTCACACGCCGCATCGCCAACCGCTCGCCCGTGTGCCGATTCTCGACAATCAACTCGCGAACACCGTAGACCATCAGACTCTCCGGTTTTGAAGGCGCCCACGCTTCCCTTCCAGGCATCCGGTCGACGAGTCAAATCATAAGCCCGTGCGGGGTTACTTTCACGACGGCCGGCTGCCGCGCAGCAACGAGCGAGAATCGTCGCGTGATCTGGACGATCAGCTCCCAGACGAGGAGCACTCGGCCGAGCGTTTGAGCACGGAGCTTGCTGAAGCTATGACGAGCAACGCGACATCCCTCCGGTGTCGATCTCAGGTCAGAGGAGCTCATGAGAAAGCTGATGTTGAAGATGTCGATCTCGATGGACGGCTTCTGCGCCGACTCGGATCCGAATGGCCCGCAGAATTGGCTGTTCAGTACGGCTGACGACGAGTCGAACGCGTGGGAGCTCTCGTTTCTCAAGAACGCCGGCTACCACGCGATGGGCCACAACACCTACCGAGTGATGGCCGGCTACTGGCCAGTCTCGACGGAACGCTTCGCAGAGTTAATGAACTCGATCCCGAAGCTCATCTTCACGCGCACGGGACTACACGAGGATGACGCAGCGATCACGCCGCGCGCCGTCGAGGAGGCCCGCAAGAACCCGAACGATAAAGCGATTCCCACCGACGAGATCATCCGCGGCTGGACGCATCCGCGCGTTGCGAAGGGTGACCTCGGCGAGGAGGTCGCGAAACTGAAGCGCGAAGCAGGCAAGGACATCATCGCGTACGGCGGCGCATCGTTCGCGCAGAGCCTGATCGAGCTCGACGTCGTCGATGACTACCGGTTCCTCATCCACCCGGTGATCCTGGGGAGCGGACTTCCGGTCTTTACGAAGGCGAAGAAACTGATGGAGCTCGAGCTCGTCGAGGAGCGCCGGTTTCCCAAGGGCGCCGTCGCCCACGTATACAACCGGACCCGCGGCTAAATGCGCAGGGTGGGCGTGCTATGTCTGGAACCGCGGTGACGCTCACCGAGGTCCCGAGGTGTTCAGAATCGGCAGTTGCTCTCCTTCGGCGGCGAGAGCATGCCTGTCGTCCCGTGCTGTCCCGATCGTTACGCTTGCGGTTACACCGGCGGGGTAAGTCGGCCTTGATGTGCGAGAGTCCGGGGATTCAGGCTTGAAAACAGGCGCGGAGGGATGGCCGAGTGGTCGATGGCGGTGGTCTTGAAAAACGGATCGGTCGATCCGGCGAATTCGCGAATTTGTCCTGACCGTCCCGTGGCGTCCCGATCGCTACACAGCCGGTGACACAGAACGCAGTTGAGTGAGCCGCGTCGGCCGTCCTAATTCCTGCGCCGAGTCGATAAACACTACGGCGTTGATCGTTCCTAACGGCTTGGCTAAGCGCCTGACAGCGGGCTTCGACAGGTCCATCGCCTGTTAGCCTTCGAAGCTAGATCTCCGTTCGCGCCGAGCCCACCGCTGTCGTGCCCTCCGATAGCACAGCCTCAGACTCAGATGGGTCTGACCCCACTTTGGGCATGGCGCCATTGAAGTACAGTTCGGTCGGCCACTTAAGGGGATTGGCTACATCGAAACGCGATATGCGCCAGCGCTTACCGGGGAACGATCAGCACCTGATATCCGACGGACCATCTGAAGCCTGCCGCGTGTGGCGCGTTCGGCTCGCCGCCGCGCACGCGGACGTCGACGCCGAGATCGACCTTGACGCCACAAAGGAGAATGCCCGCTTGCCCGCCGACGTACGTCGAATGCGGGGAGGTATCGCGCGGCGCGCCTGACGTCCAGGTCACGGTCGCGCCAACCGAGACTCCGATCATCTGCAACGCCGAAAAAACGGGTTGGAGCTCCATCGCACCGGCCGTCGCACGAACGCCTCCCGGACCGCCGGTGGCTTCCGCGTAGACCTCAGGAAGGTGAGTTCTCTTGCTTATCCAATCGTCGGCCGCAACGATGGCTGCGGCGCGCCCTGACTCGCGCAATGTGCCGTCGTAGCCGCCCCCAACCAGGAAGGCCGGCTTCCGCGGTGGTCGTCCGGGCCGGAGGTCGGCGAGCCTCTTGGCCGCTTGATGGTCGGCCAACAGGAACTCTCCCCACGCATCCAAGCGAGCCTCACGGTCGTGCCACGGTTCGAACAGCGCTTCGTCGAGCTCGGGATTGATCAGAAATCTGAGATCGCGAACGTTGTCGCCGGTCCGGATCCAGCGGGGCATCTGGATTCCGCCCACCGTTTCGGTTCCCTCGAGCGTAAACGGCCGCTCGTCGATGAAACGGCTAAAGCCGCTTTCGGGATCGTCCGTCCGCCGGCTCAACGTGACTTGACGAACGATGTAGCTCTCGCGATCGACGATGTAGCGGACCTTCAGGTGTTCTGAAGTCGCCTCGAGGATGACGACTCGAGCATCCTCTGCTGACGGTTCGACGGAAACCGGAGTGGGCCGCACCGCACTGGTTTCCAGAAAACAGGCGAGCTGCCATGCCTCGAGGCTCGTGAGCGTCGCGGGGATTCCCAGGCGCGGAGAGCTCAGGCCGCGACCTCTCCACGTCTCGGCGTACCCGGACTCAGAGATCCATAGATGGTCCGGCGGCGCCGCCACGTAGACCATCGATGGGCCCTCCGACCAGTTTCGATGCGAGGGAGTGACGCGCGTCGCCATCCACGCAAATGTGCGAACCGATTGCAGCCGCTCGTGTCCGCCCTTCGCCGCGATCATGTGCTCCCACAGATCGTGTGGACTCTCGGGCGTCTGCGCGGATGCAGCCGCGCCGCTCAGGACGATGAGGACCGCGATCGTGTCAAGTCGTGCGCCGCGCATGTGACCTCCTCGAGCACAGGGCGTACTTCCTCGCGCTCATAGGTCAATGCGCAGGCGCGCGGGAACCTAGCTCAATCGGGCTCAATCGGTTCCGGCGGCGTGCAGTCGTGCGCAGGTGAAGATGCCGCTGGCCCACTCCTGATAAGTCGGTGGTGTCCCGACCGCTACACTGACGGTGACACAGACTCTCCGGTAACGCAGCTCAGTGAGCCTCGCGGCCATCCTCATCGCCGCGCCGAGTTACGTAAACACTGCGGCGTTTTCGAGGACCTACTACGCCCCCGGGCTCTTTGGCACATCCGGTTAGAAAACCGACGTTCGTTACCTCCCCCACGCCTCTAAGATTCACGATCGTCCGAAGGCGGACCGAAGGAACAAATCCAGGGACCTTTGCCTGCGCTCAGGATGACGGCTAAGGCAACGGCAGGTCTCTCCTTGGGGAATGACAACTCGGTCTCCGTGATACCTTGGCGGCGAGATTTCTCATCGGGCGCTCGTGGGGGCTGTGCCATCATTTGCATCGGCAGTCGTTTTGTCAGGAGGTGCTATGGAGCGACGTTCGTTTTTGAGAACAGCAGCGGCTGCCGTTTCCGCGGCGGCGCTGCCCGTGGCGGCATCGGAGGCATTTGCGCAAGGGCAACCGGGGACGGCGGATACGATCCGCCCGGTCGGTGCGGGGCAGGACCGGTTCGGCGAGAGGCACTCGCTGGGATACAGCACGATCCTTTTCAAAACCGTGCCGCGCGAGACGAACGGTGGGCTCTTGATCATTGAGCACCAGAACCTGAAGGGCGGGCCGCCGGTGCACGCGCACCCGCAGCAGGAGGAGTGGTTTTTCGTGATGGAGGGAGAGGTGCTATTTCAGGTGGGCGAACGGCGCATGACGCTGCATGCGGGCGAGTCGATCCTGGGGCCGCGCGGGGTGCCGCACGCCTTTTCCGCCATTGGCGCGCAGTCGGCGCACATGCTGATCACATTTACGCCGGCCGGAAAGATGGAGCAGTTTTTCCGCGATGTGGCGGTGCCGAACGGTCCGACGATGGACGCCGCGCTGTTTGCGAAGTACGACGTACAGGTACGTAGGGCCGCCTTTGGCGGGATGAGGGTCAGACAGAACACGAGCCTGCAATGGCAAGGTCGCGAACCCGATTGCGAGCAGCGCGGATGGCGACAGTCGCCCGCAATGCACGTAGCCAGCTGGCGCATCCGAAATGACTACAGGACATCTAAACGTTCTGAACCGACATGAGAGGCGCTGGACGTGGCTCGCCGCGAGCTCCTGCAGCCAATCCGAGCCTTCGCGAGACAATACCTGTCATTAGTCCCAGAGAGTCGCGTTGTGTTTACCGACCGCTGAGCCCCCCCTTTTTGCGTCCTGAATCCGCCCTCAGTGGTGGACGCACCTGGTGAACAAGGTTGTCGCCCAGTGGTCGATCGGCAATCTGAACGATCCGGTCGTGCTCGTCGCCGTCAGCCTGGTGCTGTGTGCCGTGACGATGATGTCGGCGGCGATTCCAGCGAACCGAGCTGCCTCGATTCAGCCGGCAGACGCGCTTCGGATGGACTGAACAAGCCAGCCGCGCCGATACCCGCCGTCATCCCTGGTCGTCCCGATCGTTACACTTCCGGTTACACTGGCAGGGTGAGTCGGCCGTGATTCGCGTCAAAACCGCGAATTGTGGCGAATTTTCGACGGAGGGATGGCCGAGTGGTCGATGGCGGTGGTCTTGAAAACCGCTTCGTTCGGTTATCCCAAGACGGTCACTTCCTGCCGGTTTGATCCAGCCCGAGATCGCCAAATTCCCGCCACAATTCGCGCGAACTGAACGCTCTGATCGTCCCACCCGATAACCGATCGCCGATTCAGCCGCGAAGCTGGTCCAGTCGCGTCGTGTTCCGTCCCGCGCCGACCCGATCGTTACACTGGCGGTTACACACAGAGGTCCGGCCGTCGACGGCCATAGCTTGGCGTCGATAAACACTGCGCCGTTACGCATGAACTATCCGTCCCTCATGCCGTCCGGCCAATATAATCGAGGAACTTGGCCCTCAGACCCGGTACCCGCCTCGGCGTCTACGAGGTCACGGCCCTGATCGGTGAGGGCGGCATGGGGCAAGTGCATCGGGCGACGGACACGAAACTAAAACGCCAGGTCGCGATCAAGGTCCTGCCACCATCGCTTGCCTCAGACCGCGGCCGACTCGCGCGGTTTCAACGCGAAGCCGAAATCCTCGCGTCCCTGAATCACCCAAACATCGCCGCCATCTACGGGTTCGAGAACGAAGGCGAGGTCCACGCGCTGGTGCTCGAGTTGGTTGAGGGACCGACGCTTGCCGTCCGGCTCGAACGGCAACCTAGAGGTATACCGCTCGACGAGGCTCTGGCGATCGCGCGGCAGATCGTAAGCGCGCTGGATGCGGCGCACGAGCGCGGGATCGTGCATCGCGATTTGAAACCAGCCAACATCGCTATCACGCCTGATGGCACCGTGAAGGTCCTCGACTTCGGCTTGGCCAAGGCCGATGGGATCGTTGGTGGTGCAGACCTGACCAATTCGCCGACGCTGATGGCCCCGACCATCAATGGCGTGCTGCTCGGGACAGCGCCGTACATGTCGCCTGAGCAGGCCCGGGGCAAAGCCGTGGACAAGCGGACCGATATCTGGGCGTTCGGTTGCGTGCTGTTTGAGATGCTCACCGGCCGCCGCGCGTTCAACGGCGAGACGGCATCTGATGCAATCGCGGCGATTCTCGAACGCGAGCCGGACTACTCGCTCCTCAATTCCTCGACACCACGGCAGATCGTCCGCCTGCTGAAACGCGCGCTGGACAAGGATCCGAAGACGCGGCTGCGCGACATCGGCGATGTGCGCGCGGAGCTCGACGCGCCGCCCGATGCTCGAATGCCGACTGCCGACTCCCAAGTACGGGCAGCGACCTTGACCCCTGAGCGTCTGGCCTGGACGGCGCTCGTGCTCGCGGCAGCCGTCATCGCCGCGCTCGCCGGCATTTCGTCGCGGAAGCCGTCCGCTGCGTCTGCGGTCATGTTCGACGCGCCATTGCCGCCTGGACTTGCGCCGACCTTCGCCCAGCTCGCGATCTCGCCGGACGGCCAGTACCTCGCGGTCGCTCCCACCTTCGAGGGGCGCGCACCGATCTGGCTGCGTCCGATCGACTCGTCGGCCGGCAGGACTCTTCCCGGCACAGAAGGTGCGACATTTCCGTTCTGGTCGCCCGATGGAAAATCGATCGGCTTTTTCGCCGAACGGAAGCTCAAGCGCATCGACATCGACGGCGAAGCGGTGTCGATCGTCACCGACGCGCCAATCGCGCGCGGCGGCATGTGGCAGCCGGACGGCACGATCCTCTTCGCGCCGAACCCAGTCGGACCGCTGTTTCGTGTGCCGGCCACCGGAGGTCAAGCCGTCGCCGCGACGAAGCTCGAGCCGGGCCAGAACGATCACCGCGCGCCGTTTCTCCTGCCCGACGGCCGGCACTTCCTCTACTACGCGCGCGGCACGCCGCAGGTGCGCGGTGTCTACGTCGCGCGGCTCGACGGATCCGAATCGCGGCGGCTCGCCGACGCCGATGCCGCCGCGGTCTTCGCGTCGGGCCACTTGCTCTTCGTCCGCCAGGGCGAATTGCTCGCGCAGCCCTTCGACGCCGATCGCCTCACCCTCGGCGGCGCCGTCGTCCGCGTGGCGGTACCGGTGGCCGTCAATCCGGCGATCAGCCTGGCGTCGCTGTCGGCGGCGCCGGCCGGCGCCATCGCGTACGCGGCCAGCAGTGTTCAGAGCGGGCAGTTCGTCTGGGTCGATCGGACGGGCACGAAGATCGAAGCGCTCGGGCAACCCGAGCAGACGCCGATGGCGATGCCCTCCCTCTCGCCGGACGGACGACGGATCGCCTTCAGTCGGGCCGTCGGCAGCAACTGGGACATCTGGCTGATGGACATGCGTGGAACGATGAGCCGGTTCACGTCGGATCCCGCTCTGGACATGTTTCCAATCTGGTCGGCCGACGGGAAGCAGATTTTCTTTCAATCGCCGCGAGTGCAGGGGCCGGCGCCGAATCTGTACGCCCGCTCCGTCGCCGACGGCACGCCCGAAGAGCTACTGCTGAAGAGTGACCTGCCGAAATTCCCGTCCGCGGTATCGGCCGACGGCCGCTTCCTCCTCTACACCATGAATACCGGGACCTCGTCCGAGATCTGGTCGCTTCCGCTCACCGGCGATCGCACGCCTCGCGTGTTCGTAAAGGCGTCGTTCAATGCGAGCGGCGGACAGTTCTCGCCCGACGGCCAGTGGGTCGCGTATCAGTCGGACGAATCCGGTCGCAACGAGATCTACCTGAAGCCGTTTCCCGGGCCGGGCGAGCGGATGCCGCTGTCGGCCGGAGGCGGCACTGAAGTCCGGTGGGGACTGCAGAGCCCAGAAGTGTTCTACATCACGGCAGATCAGCGCTTGACCGCGGTGCCGGTGCACATCGCAGCGAACGGCGCGCTGTCAATCGGTTCGCCGAAGCCGCTGTTTCAAGTGTCGGCGAACCGGCAGCTTGGGCTGCAGTATGTCGTCTCCGCGGACGGGCAGCGGTTCCTGCTGAACAATCAGACCGCCGATTCGCCGTCGATCACGATGATCCTGAACTGGAAAGGCAAGCCGTAACAGGACCTCAGGCAGACCACAGTCAAGACTCCTTCGGAGCACCGGCCTGTTCTCGTCTGGTACTCGCCGCGTGGTGTTTCCCCCTATTCCTATGCGGCCGTGACCACGACGCTATTCACGTACTGGTTGGTCTCAGCTTAAGGGCGACTTAGGAGTGAACACGACGAATCAGTCCTGCCTTGTCGCGAAGGGTAGAATTGTCCGGTGGCGGGCCTCAATTCGCTACTTCGGCGTCTTTGAGGACCAATCCCGTCTGCCTGTGACTTCGCCCATATAATCCAACCTCTTGGCCCTCACTCCCGACACACACCTCGGCGTCTACGAAGTCACCGAGTAACCGGATGACTCGTTTCTGGAGCGCGCGCACGCATGGATCGTGACGGCCTGTCCAAGCACCGCCTCGAAGCGCTCGCCGACGGGATCTTCGCCGTCGCGATGACGCTGCTGGTCATCGAGCTCAAGCTGCCCGAGCATACGAGCGTCCACATGTCTCGCGATCTGATGGTCGGCGTCGCGAATCTCATCCCGAAATTCGTCGCGTGGATCATCAGCTTCTTCGTGCTGGGCATCTTCTGGTTCAGCCACCATCGGCTCTTCCACTATGTGCGCCTCGTCGACGCGAAGCTCGTGTGGCTGAACATCGTGTATCTGAGCTTCGTGAGCCTGATGCCGTTCTCCTCAGCGATAGTCGGGGAGTATCCGCAGTTCCTCTTTTCGCAGGCGTTCTATTCCGCGAATCAGATAATGCTGGCGACGCTGTCGATGCTCATCAGCGGCCACGTCTTCGCCCACCCCGGACTCTGGAGCACGCCCATCACGTCCGGCTTCTATCGCGCCGCCCGTTTCCGATCCATCGGCTTGATCCTCGTCGCTGGCGTGGCCATTGGCATCACGCGGATCGTTCCCGGCGCCGGCAACGCCGCGTTCATGCTCATGGCGCCTATCGCAATGGTCAGCGCGCGCATCGAGCGCCTCGGGTAGGGGTGGTGGCCTGGTAGCTCAAAGACGCTCGCCTTGGGCGGTCCGTCCGTCAGTCTATCGATCGCTATCCAGCAGTCGCTGGGGCACCTCACTGTATGTCGCGGGCGCGCGGTGGGGATCAATCACCCAGACACGATCGAATTGCGAATCGGGCCAGCGCGGCGCGGCTGTCACACCGAGGGCTTTGGCCAAATTCGGAATCTTGCCATGGTGCCAGCACACAAGGACCACTTTGCCGGCATAGCGCACGTCGGTCAGCAGCGCATGCGCGAGCGCTGGGTAGTCGTTATCGCTGAAGCGATCGTCGATCGGCACATGCAATTGTCGGCTCAGCGGTTCCACGGTCTCGATCGGGCGATTACTCGCCTTCGAGGCGTGGGTCGCGATGATCACGTCTGGCCTAGGAAGACGCGACGAGAACAATCGGGGCAGCGCCTCCGCGCGCTGGTAACCCCGAGGACTCAGGTCCGCGCCGGTCACGCCGACGTCCTCGGCGTGGCGGATCAGCATAATGGTGACAGGACCGCCCGTTGGCTGGGCGTGCGCATCCCACAGACTCCCCGGCATCAACCCCACAAGAACAGCAAGAACCCCGGAGATTTTGAACAGTCGTATCATGATCGCTCGTTCCTAACTTGCAACCGAGTCGCCACACCACGCTCCGGCAATCATCCCTCGTCGTGCCGGGCTCTCGACGCCATGAATGCGGTAATTGAGCGCTGAGGAACCGCTGAGACGCGGAAGTCCTTTGCTCTTGTACGGGAGAAGTGTGCCGCGTAAGAAAACGACCTCTGTTAGCGTACGAGCGCCCGCGCCGAAACTGCGGATGAGGTATACCCCATGGACGACCTACGCCACCCTCGCGAAGTCCCGTGGCGCGACAAGATTCATTTGGGCGACAAGTGATAGAGGCCATTGTGCGGCGAATCCCGTCATCCCTTTGACCGGTCCTTGCCGATGACGAGGAAGATGGACATTTGGGCCGTTAATTTGTCATAGGCTTGATCCGCAACAGATGTCGAAATCGATAACAGTCTCTTCGTGCGCTTATATCCACACTAACGACATCGACCCAGAAAGACACATCGACGCCGGGCCGATTCACACGGCGCTAGATATTTGTGTAACAAGGGCAGCGAGCGCACTCGAAGAGCCGCTAGCAGGTTACGGCGATTTTCAACGCGCAACGGTCGCGTCGATCTTCTCATCGATGAAGGCGACACACGCAACGATCCGGCTAGTGCTTAAGGAGGGCGCCGACAACCCTCAGTCGGTGGATGCTTTGGCTGTCGCCCGCGTGTCGCTAGAGGGACTGTACACGCTATGCCTCTTGTTCGAGAAACCTAGATGGGTTGACATCTACCTGAAAGACGGCTGGAAAAAGCAGTACGTCCACTTCTTGCTGCAGCGCGAGGAAACACAAAAGCTTCCCCGCTTTGACGAGTTTTCCAAAACGATCGCACCACAGAATTTGGAGATGCAGCGCCGGGTTCTTGGCGTGACGGCTGCTGAGCAGCACTCTATCGACCTAGAGGAAATGGGTACACCGCTGCCGAAGGGCATGGCTGCGGCTCCGATTCAAAGGTTCCCTTCACCATCCGGTGTCATCAACAAACTGCCGAAAGATGGTGACAAAAGGCGGATGCTCGAACGGCTCTATCCGGAATATGTTTATCTCTGCACGTTTGCGCATGGGTTGCCCGATGCGAACTTCTTGAAGCAGATGTTCAACAAGGATTCGGCGGTACGAAGGATGTTCGACGAAAAGACGCTGAGCGACACGTTTCAACGTGAAATCGCCGAGCGCGCATTCCAAATCAGCGTCATCAGCATTGCGCAATCGACTGCCGAGCTCACTGCGCTTTATCCAAAGAATGTGGACCTAATAGCCGCAACGATTACCGCCTGGAAGGAGATGTCGGACGCTGGGCTGCTCGGTCGAACTGTTTGGGCGCTGCGGACAAAATCGCTTCTCGGAATCCTGGGTTGAGTCGATTGCTGCCAGCGCGAAACGGCAAACCGGTCTGAAAACCGACTGACGAACGGGAGAATGGACCGGCCCCGTGGCGACTGCGAGCGACCGACCCCGCCGCTAACCCGTCCCCGCGCTCCGCGCCCTTTGGGCACGCGGCAACAGCATGTGTGCGCGTTAGAATGGTTCGGCTCGCGGTCCCGTGTCGTCGCGCGTTGTCCCGATCGTGACACTTGCGGTGACACATGACCGACGAGCGACCTGATTCTCGTGGAACGTGCAGGTTCAGGCGCAATTTCGACGCGGAGGGATGGCCGAGTGGTCGATGGCGGTGGTCTTGAAAACCACTGAACTCGGAAACGGGTCCGGGGGTTCGAATCCCTCTCCCTCCGCCAACCTTCGCGGCCGCTCGGTTAGGGCGGAGCGATCGGTCTTCAGGCATCGCGCAGCTCGCGCCTTCGGCGCTCGTTGCGACTTGGCTCGAATCACTTCGCCTGATGGCTCCAGATCATTTGGATTTCGGCGCGGCCGCCAGCGCCGCGGTGACGGCCTGTTCGAGCTTCGCCTGTGTGCTCGAATTGACGTTGATGAACATCGCGCCGAAACCGAATTCGACCCGGCTGTAGAGCGATTGCGCCGTGACGGTGATCGAGGGCTGGTCGGGCAGGTCGATCTTCAGGACCATGGTCACCCCGGGCTGCTGTTCATGCATCGAGTTGATGAAGCAGCCCCCGACGCTGAGGTCGTAAATCTTGATCGGCGTTTCCAGGGCACCGATTCGCCTGCCGTCGAAAGGGCCGGCCGCGCGCGGGAACGCACGCCTGTTGACCGCGCCGTTTCCCGCCTGATGTGCCCCTGACACACGTTCCGCGGGTTCGGCGGCACTGTGAACGGACTCCTCGATGCATCCCACTGCCGGTCTCTGTTCAAGGATCGGCGCGTCAACGCGTGGCGCCGCGGCTTGGCGACACGATTCAAATAAATCGTCCGTCGTCTTGATCAGCGCCGGTGCGGGCCACTCGCGCTCGGGCCGCCAGGTGCTCCACTCGTCGTAGTGTTGCGATCGGGTCTGCGGTCTCGCGTGATCGTCGCGCGGCTCGAATGCCGCTGATGTCGAAAAATGCCTGGCGTCTGTCTGACCGTTCACGGTGTCACGCTCGCTGTCCGTGTCCGGATGGACGCGGGTCGGTGGTTGAAGAAGTGAGATCATTTCCGCGAAGGACTCCTCGGGCGCTACTGCAGGGCCGGCACGACTTCTCGGACGGCTGCAACCCGTCGCACGGCGGGGCGCTCCTGATAGCCGAACCGTCGATGACGGAAGTCGAGTGTGGCCTGGTATGGCAGCATGCGAATGAGCTCCTCCAGATTGGTCTGCCCGTTGTTGAGCAGCAACCAGGCGCTCTCCGCCATCGATGATGTGCTGGTGCGCGCGCTCGCCCGGATGTCCTCGATCGGAGCCGACTTGGCGATCAGCGTGACATCGAGCTCGCTCGGTACCCAGAGCTCGACGATGGTGAGCCGGCCTCGATAACCGGTGAGGTTGCAGTCGGCGCAGCCTTCGCCTTTGTAGAACACCAGGCCGTCAGGGCGCTCCTGGAAGAACTCCCGCAGCAGCTGGCTCGAAGGCTCGTACGTCTTCTTGCAGGTCTCGCAAATCTGGCGCACCAGGCGCTGACCGACGACACCGATGAGCGATGAGGCGACGGTGTTGGGGTCGATGTTCAGATCCATCAGCCGGGGTATCACCCCGACCGCGGAGTTCGTGTGCAGCGTGCTCAGAAGCAGATGGCCGGTCTGCGCCGCGCGAAAAGCCGTCTCCGCCGTCTCCTGATCGCGAATTTCTCCAACCATGATCACTTCGGGATCGTGCCGGAGGAACGCGCGCAGATACGATGCGAAGGTATTGCCAATCTGCTCGTTGACTTCGGACTGGCTGAAATCATCGAAGATGTATTCGATCGGATCCTCGGCGGTGAGAATGCGGATCCCTGGCCGGTACAGCCGCATCAGCGATGCATACAACGTCGTGCTCTTGCCGGATCCGGTCGGACCAGTCACCAGCAGGATGCCGCTCGGACGGTCGAGTAACTGCTTCAGTTTCTGACTGACGGCGGGCGGGAATCGCAGTTGCTCGAGGGTGGACGGCGCATTCTGCTTGTCGAGAATTCTGAGCACCAGGCTTTCGCCGTAGTAGCTCGGCACCACCGAGACGCGCATGTCGACGCTGCGCCGCTCGCCCTGACGCTCGACCTTGACCCGAAAGCTGCCGTCCTGGGGCCTCCGGCGCTCCGCAATATCCAGCTTGCCGAGAATCTTGATTCGCGAAATCACTTCGCGGGCGCTGCGGTTGCAGGATTCCTGCAGATCGCCGGGCTCGAGCAGCTCCAGGATGCCGTCGATCCGGAAGCGAATCTGCAGACGGTTCGCCAGCATCTCGATGTGGATGTCGCTGGTTCGCCGGCTGATGGCAGTCGCCATCAACTGGCGGACGAGCACGTCAACCTGGGTGTGGGCGGTCTCGGCGACATACTTGCTCTTGCGGGGGTCGCTGGGTTCTTCGGAGATGACCTCCAGCGTTTCGACCGACCGCGACTCGGTCCGCTCGTCGTACATCCGCGCCAGGGCCCGGCGAATCGACTCATGCGACGCGGTCACCACCGTGATGACACGGCCGGTCGATCGATTCAGGTCCTCGATCGCGGCGCGCTGGGTGGGATCGTCCATGCAGACCGTCAGCATCTGGCTGGTTGCGGCAATGGGGACGATGGAGTGTCGCCGGGCGTAGTTACGGTTGACGATCTTGCTCAGTCCACGGTCGAGCGTCACCCGCTCGAGATCGAGGTACGGAATCTCCAGCTGAATCGCCAGCGCCTGACGCATGCCGGCGTCGTCGACATGGCCAAGCTTGATCAGCACTTGACCGAGCGGCGCATGCGTCTTCTTCTGCGTCGCGAGCGCGTGCTCGAGCTGTTGCGGCGTGATGGCTCCGTGGCGGACCAGGACGTCGCCCAGCCGCGGACGCTTTCCGAAGGCGTCGAGAACCGTGTCGAGTTGACGCTGGGTGACCACTTTCTGGCTGACGAGAATCTGGCCCAGGGCGACCCGCTTTTCCTGCAGTCGCTGGCGCGTCAACGCATCGACCAGTTGGACTTCAGTGACGAGCCCTTCCTGCACCAACAATTCGCCCAACCGAAACTCGCCAGCCATCATGCCAACACTCCGAGTAGTCCCGTTCATGGTCCCGTGATCTGATCGCCGGAGCGATCGAAGTGACCCGTTGAGCGTGGGTGGTGATGGTTCCACGAAGGCGGGCCGCAACAGCCTTGCGTCGGTTCGTCCGACGCCTACTCAGCAGTAACGCAACCGCGGTGCCAGCTGTCCCGTGAACGGAAATGCCAATGATTCGAAAAGAACGACATCGGGCCACTCCTTAAGGCCGCGTGCATCCTCGGTTTGTGTCTCGATACGGCACATATATCGTGCATATATAGTCATTAATAGGACAATAGACGACTAAGAAAAGGTTTTCATTGGTGGTTCATAGTCAGGCCGTGTTCTGTTGTGACACAAACGATCCGCAGCGTGACCGCGTAACCCGGATGGCTGAACGAGATCACACCTCACCTGTATGTCGAGGCGTAGAATGCGCCATGCGAAAATCCGCGCTGGCGATCGCCGCCCTCCTTTCTCTGGCGGCGGGCGCACCCGACCCGCAAAAGATCGTCTTCGCGCGCGTGTGGCCAAACGCCGGCCAGGTCGGGTTGTTCATCGCCGATGCCGACGGAGCCAACGAGCGGCCTCTCGTCGGTCTTGGCGAGATCGACTACGACCCGGTCTGGTCGCCTGACGGCCGCACCATTGTCTTCACCTCCGACCGCCTGGGATCCGCGGATCTGTTTCGGGTCAATCCCGACGGCACCGGCGTCGAGCGGCTCACCGATAGTCCGGCCTACGACGATCAGGCCGCGTTCTCTCCGGACGGACGGCAGCTGGTGTTCGTCACGACCCGCAATGGGGGAACCGCCGATCTGTGGACGCTGGACCTGCAGACGAAGAAGGCGAAAGCGTTGACCTCGGGTCCCGGTGGCGATTTCCGTCCTGCCTGGTCGGCCGACGGCACCTGGATCGCCTTCTCCTCCGATCGCGGCAGCACGATGCCGATGGGGCACGGCCGCTGGGAGCACCTGCAGCTCGCCGACCTGTATCTCGTGCATCCCGACGGCACCGGGCTGAAGCGGATCACCGAGCACGGAAAGTTCTGCGGCAGCCCCAAGTTCTCGGCGGACAGCCGCCGCCTGATCGCCTACTGCATGAACGCTGAAGACACGCTCGAGGCTCGTCGCCCGAGCCCGCGACCCGAGAACGACAAGGACACTCGCCAGACGATCGACTCGCGGCTTGTGTCGATCGACGTCGCGACCGGAGCGATCGACCGATATCGCCGGCCGGAGCCGGGCATGAAATTCAACCCGTCGTTCGCTGCCATCCGGCGACGCGGCATATGTGCGAAAGGACGTGCCGAGCCGGCATTTACTACACCAGCGGCAAGACCGGTCCGAAAGGGGGACATCCGCGCCGCGGCCTGGTCGCCGGACGGCACGGCGCGTCGTGTTCCACCGGCGGCAGACGGCGCCGCCGACGAACTGGCTGAAGACATTCAGCCGGAATCCGCAGTACGAGCTGACGCTGACCGGCATCCTGCCGTCGTACAACGCGACAGGCGACAAGTTCGTGATGACCGGCCGGCCGCGCCGGGCACCGCGCTCGGCGCGTCGCTGCAGATCGTGACCACCGGAACGCAACAATGCCGACACGATCTATCAGGAGAAGGCGCGAAACGTGATGGCGCCGAGCTGGACGCCGTCCGGCGACAAGATCCTGTTCGGCATCGGCGTCTACAACCTCTTCTTCAACGGCTTCAACGGCCTGGTCCTCAACGCGCGAGGATCGTGTCGAAGGCGGCGCGCAGATCGCGATGGTCAACGCCGACGGCAGCGGCTACCACGAGGTGACCAGCGGCGTGAACAACAACGGCTTCCCGTCGATGGCGCCCGACGGCAAGCGGTTCGTCTACCGCTCGTTCGGCCCCGACGGCGAGGGGCTGCGGATCATGAACCTCGAGACCAAGGCGGTCACGAAGCTGACCGAGGGCTACGACAACTTTCCGCTGTGGTCGCCGCGCGGCGATCTCATCATGTTCTCGCGCGCGGCCGAGGGCGACTACGAGATCTACACCATCAAACCGGACGGCACCGGCGTGAAGCGCCTGACCTTCTCGCGAGGGCAACGACGCGCACATGGCCTGGTCGCCCGACGGCGAATCCATCGTCTGGGCCAGCTCGCGCCTGGGATTCAAGGACGAGGGCACCTACACCGACGCGCCGCAGCCCTACGGCGAGCTGTTCGTCATGCGCTACGACGGCACGCGCGTGCAGCAGCTCACCGACAACCAGTGGGAGGACGGCACGCCGGCGTGGCAGCCGCCGGCCCGCTCGTCGGGGCGAACCGCGAGCCGCTGATCGACCGTCTAAGCACCCGCCAGCCGTTCGTCAACCCGTTCTCTTGCAAGGAGCCGACCGATGACATTCCGCCGCGCGCTCGCCACGCTCTACGCTCGCTTCGCTCGTCTGCCTCGCTGCCGCGCCCGCGCGCGCGCAGGACGTCGATCACCAAGGACGACGCCGCCGCCGTGAAGGCGTCGTTCCTCGAACGATCTCGAAACGCTGCGCACCAAGTTCGTCGGCCTCGCCGAAGCGTTCCCGCAGGACAAGTACACCTGGCGCCCGATGGAAGGCGTGCGCTCGGTGTCCGAAGTGCTGATGCTCGCGGCGTTCGAAGGCTATAACTTCATCCCGACCTCGTTCGGGGCGAAGGGCGCCAACCTCGGCACGCGGGAAGAAGCAGCCAAGCTGCGCACGCTGACCGACAAGGCGCAGGTCATCGAGCACCTCAACAAGGGCTTCGCGCACGCCAAGGCCGAGCTCGACGCGCTCGATCCGGCGACGCTGACCGCGAAGCGCAAGATGATGATCTCGCCGAACCCGATGGCGGTGACCGACATCGCGCTCGGCATCGGCGGCGATCTGCACGAGCACCTCGGTCAGATGATCGCCTACGCGCGCATGAACCACATCGTTCCGCCATGGAGTAAGTAACACGACGCGAGCCCTCGACCGCGTCCTCGGCCTGCGCGACCTGATTCTCATCGTGATCGGCACGGTGATCGGTTCCGGCATCTTCCTGGTGCCGGGCGGGGTCCTGCGCCAGGCCGGCGGACAGGCCGGCCCCGCGCTGATGGTCTGGGTCGTGGGCGGCGTACTCTCGCTGCTCGGCGCGCTGGCATACGGCGAGCTCGGCGCGATGAACCCCGCCGCGGGCGGCCTCTACGTGTATCTGCGCGACGCGTTCGGGCCGCTCACCGCCTTCCTCTACGGCTGGACCTTCTTCCTCGTGATCGCCACGGGTTCGGCGGCGACGCTGGCGGTCGCGTCCACGCTCGTACCTCCAGCAATTCATCTCGCTCGGACCAATCGGACAGAAACTCGCCGCGATCGGCCTCCTCGCGATCGTCGCCGCGATCAACGTGCGCAGCACGCGGGGCAGCGCGGACGTCCAGAACTGGAGCACCGCCATCAAGGTCGGCGCGCTGTTGATCATGAGCGTGGTGCTGGTGCTAGCGCCGCGCGTGGCGCCGCCCGATCCGCTGCCATTCTGGCCCGCATCGTTCACGCCGTCGCTGCTCTCTGGGATGGGCCTCGGCATGATCGGGGTATTGTGGGCCTACGAAGGCTGGCAGTACGTGACGTTCTCGGCGGGGGAGGCGATGAACCCGCAGCGCACCTTCCCCCGCGCGATCGTGATCGGGACGGCGTCCCTCATCGGGATCTATGTGTTCGCCAACGTCGGCTATCTCGCCGCGCTCGGAACCGCGGGCGTCGCGACATCGGATCGCGTAGCCGCCGAAGCGGTCGGCGCGATCGTCGGGCCGGCGGCGGCGAAGCTGATTGCCGCGGTGATCCTCGTCTCGATCTTCTCCGCGACCAATGGTCTGACGATTTCGGCGCCGCGCGTTTACTACGCGATGGCGCAGGACGGCCTGTTCTTCCGAAAGCTCGCCGAGGTGCATCCGCGCTTCGGCACGCCGGCCGTGAGCATCGTCGCGGGCACGGTGTGGGCGATGGTGCTCGCGGCGTCGGGGACGTTCGAGCAGCTGCTGACCTACGTGGTGTTCGTCGGCTGGATCTTCTATGCGCTCGGCGCGGCGTGCGTGTTCGTGCTGCGGCGGACGCGGCCGGACGCCGAGCGTCCGTTCCGCGTGCCCGGGTATCCCTTCACGCCGCTGCTGTTCATTGTCGCGGCGGTTGCGCTGGTCGGCAACACGATCGCGACGCAGCCAGGCCGCGCCGCCGTCGGCATCGGGGTCGTCCTGCTCGGCCTTCCGGTCTATTACGTCTGGCGCTACTTCGACGGATCGACCAGCGCCTTGTAGACGACCGATCGCGCGGCGTCTTCATGGTTGACCGCGCCAGGCGCGCCGCCGCGACGCTGAATCATGCCGATGAACAGCAGATCGTTGGCCGGATCGTTGAAGAACCAGGTCCCGGCGATGCCCCACCACCAATAGGTGCCTTTACCAAGGGGACTCTTGAGCGCCGCCGGGTCACGCATCACCGCGAAGTCGTAGCCGAACCCGAGCTCGGGTGACAGGTGAACCGGACCGATGCCCGACTTCGAGTTGAGCGTCTGATCGTTTAGCACGTTGGTCCGCATCATCTCGACGGTGCTGGTCTTCAGCAGGCGCTTGCCGTGCAGCTCGCCGCCGTTGAGCATCATCTGCGCGAACTGAAAGTAATCTGCCGCGGTGGAGTAGAGGCCGCCGCCACCGGATGGCAGCCCCGGCATCTTGCTGATCTCCGGATCGTGCGGCGATCCTTTGAGCGCCTTGGTCGCCTGATCCCACGCGTAGATCGTCGCGACGCGCGGCAGCTTCGCCTCCGGCACGAGGAAGCCGCTGTCCTTCATGGCGAGCGGCGTGAAGATGCGATCGCGCAGGAAATCCGGGAACGTCTTGCCCGATAGCTTCTGCACCAGATAACCCTGGATGTCGACCGAGACGCTGTAGACCCATTTCTCACCTGGCTGGTAGAGCAGCGGTAGCCTGGCGACCTTCTCGATGAATGCTTGCAGCGACGGCGCGTCGAGCGGGTTGTCCGCCTGGTACATCTTGTCGACCGGCGAGTTGCCGAACAGGCCGTAGGTGAAGCCTGCATTGTGCGACATCAGCTCGCCCATCGTCGGCGGATGATTCGGCGCGACGAGGATGGGTTGACCGCTGGCATCCATGCCGTTGAACACCTTGAGGTTCGCGAACTCGGGGATGTGCTTGGCGATCGGATCGGTCGGCTTCCACTTGCCCTCTTCGTACAGCATCATCATCGCCGCGCCGACGATCGGTTTGGTCATCGAGTAGATGCGCACGATGGTGTCGAGGCGCATCGGTGCCTGCGTCGCGACGTCCTGGAGGCCATAGGCCTTGTGCTGCACGACCTTGCCGTGTCGCGCGACCAGCGTCACCACTCCCGCGAGCTGTTTGGCGTCGACGATGCCCTGCATCGCGGTGTCCAGCTCCTTGAGCGAGTCGCTGGAGAAGCCGACGCTCTCGGGTGTGCTGAGCGCGATGCCGTCGGAAAGCGTCGCGACGGCCGCGGCCTGGCCGCCCGCCGGGGTGGTGGAGACCGGAACACCGAGGAAGAGAACGAGCGCGAGTGGCAGCGTCAGGAACAAGCGATTCACGCGCATCTGCGACTCCTGTTCAATGTCCGAGGAGGAGAAGGCCGGCCGACAGGATGGAGAGGCACCACAGCGTCGTGCCGACTTCCCGCCATCGGCCCGCGACAGTATAGAGCAGGGCATGCAGCAGGAAGCCCCAGAGAATGCCCTGGGTGATCGACAGTGTCAGCGGGATCAGCACGACCGTGACGAAGGCGGGCAGCGCATCCTCGATCGAGGCAAATTCGATTGTCGCGATCGACTGGAACATCGCCACACCGACCAGCACCAGCACCGACGCGGTCGCATAGGCGGGGACGGCGGCGACCAGCGGTCCCAGAAAAAAGCAGGGCACGAAACAGA
Organism: uncultured Acidobacteriota bacterium; assembly: GCA_963794705.1. Lineage (GTDB taxonomy): Bacteria > Acidobacteriota > Vicinamibacteria > Vicinamibacterales > CAVVIG01 > CAVQFC01. The sequence goes on along the minus strand of CAWCFI010000010.1, from coordinate 371,626 downwards.
GCGCTGTCACGACCGACGCGCGGCCGGTTCGTCCGCCCATCCGGATGCCCGCGATGCTTTCCACGTACGCCGTGCCGGGCGAGGTGCCGGCCAGACCGGACACCAGCGTCGCCGTCGCGTCGACGATCAGGCCACGGCGCAGGTTGATCGGCCGGCCGTCAGCGTCGGTGAGGCCCGCCGCGCTGGCCACGCCGATGAACGTGGACAGCGAGTCGAACAGATCCGTGAAGAGGATCGCGACGATCGCGGGGATCAGCGCGAGCGTGAGGGCGCCGCGGATGTCGAGCGCCAGGAAGGCCGACGAAAAGTCGGGCGCACTGATCAGCGTGGCGGGCGGCTTCGCAAACCCCAGGATCCACGCCAGCCCCGTCGCGGCAAAAATCGCCGCCAGAAAGGCGAACGGGTTTTCGCGCCGCATCAACACCGCGGCGACGACGATGCCGAGCAGCAGAAAGACCGCGCGATGATCCAGCGTGCCCATTCGCACCAGCGTCGCCGGGTCGCCGACGATCACGCCGGCGTTTCGGAGGCCGATGAAGGTGAGCAGCAGGCCGATCCCGGCGGCCGCCGCCTTGCGGAGCGCCTCCGGAATGGCCAGCGCGATTCGCTCGCGGAGCGGCGTCATCGACACCAGCAGAAACAGCACCCCGGCCCAGAACACCATGCCGAGCGCGGTCTGCCAGCGGACCTTGTTCTGCAGGACGATGGTGAACGCGAAGAAGGCATTCAACCCCATCCCCGGAGCCACCGCGAACGGCAGCCGGGCATAGAGGCCCATCAACAGCGTCATGCTGCTCGCGACCAGCACCGTCGCGGTCAGCGCGCCCGTGAAGGGCATGCCGGTGCCCGGCGTCGACAGGATCGCCGGGTTGACCAGGACGATGTACGCCATCGTGAAAAAGGTGGTGACGCCGCCGACCACGTCGGCCGTTATCGCGCTGCGCGCGTCGGCGCCCAGGGCTTGCGCAATTGGTCGGCTCATGGACGTGGAGCGCATGCTACGCTGTCGCCCGCGTGAACACCAAACGCGCTTCGTTGCTTGTTGCGGCGGCGTTGGCCTTCGGCGCGCCGTTGACGGCGTGCGCGACGCCGGACACGCCGCGGCCGGTCGTCGTCCAGGGCGCGATGGATGTCGAGATCCAGAAGCTCGCCGGTTCGCTCGAGCACGGTACTGAGGAGAGCGTCGGCGGATTCATGTTCTGGCGCGGGACGATCGACGGCTATCCGGTCGTGATCTCCAAGACGCTCAAAGGGATGGAGAACGCCGCGGCCGCGACCGCGCTTGCCGCCGATCGTTTCCATCCGATCGCGATCATCAATCAAGGCACCGCGGGCGGCCACGTGCCCGAGCTGCACGTCTACGACATCGTGCTTGGCGCGCAGGCTGTCAACCTCGGCTCGTTCAAGACCGGTTCCCGTCCCGGGGGACGTGGCAGCGACGTGGCCGAGTGGAGCCCGCTCGATTTGATGCGGTCGGAAGGCAGCGCCGGGCAGGATCCGACTGCGCGCACCATGCGCCGCTTTCCGGGAGACGAAGGGCTGCTGGCCGCGGCGCGAGGTGTTCGCGGCCAGTATTTGAAGGGGCACGTCGTCGACGGCGTGATTGGATCCAGCGATGTCTGGAACAGTGAGATCGATCGTATCCAGCGATTCCACGATCAGTACGGAACCACCGTGGAAGAGATGGAAGCCGCTTCGTCTGCTCAGATCGCCGGCCTTTTCAAGATCCCGTTTCTCGGCATCCGCGTGGTGTCCAACAACATCACCAACGGCGAGACCTACGACACGAAGGTGGGTGAGGCCTGTCAGGATTTCGTCCGCGACGTGGTGAAGGCCTACATTCGTGTCGCGCTGAAACGCTGAGCCCGATCGGGCAAACAACGCTGGATTCCTCTCGCGGCGGCGACTAGACTGGCGGCGATTCCCGTGGCCGAGCGCGCGTTCTTCGATGCCATTGTCCTCGGCGGCGGTCCTGCCGGATCGGCCGCCGGCCGTTTGTTGAGCACCTGGGGGCATTCGGTCCTGCTGCTCGACATGCCCACCTCTTCGTCGCGCAGTCTCGCTGAATCGCTGCCACCCAGCACCCGAAAACTCCTCGCACAGATTGGTGTGCTCGATGCTGTCGAGCGGGAAGGATTCGTCCGGGCCACCGGCAACACGGTTTGGTGGGCATCGGGCGATCGTCGCGTCGAGCCGTTCGGCGTCGCGCGTGAGGAGCTGGGCTACCAGGTGCAGCGGTCGTCCTTCGATCGCGTGCTTCGCGACTGCGCACGCGACGCCGGCGTCGAAGTTCGAGACGCACGCATCCGCGATGTCCGTTTCGCGGACGACGGTTCGGCGGCCGTCGCGTTCGATGAGGGAGGACGTCGGAGTACCGTGGCCGGCCGCTTCGTGCTCGACTGCTCAGGCCGTTCCGGCGTGGTGGGTCGGCGCTTCCGGCGGCCCGAGCCGGGCTACCGGACCTGCGCGCTTGTCGGTGTCTGGAGCGCCGCCGCCGGTTGGGAGCTCCCCGACGAGACGCACACGGTTGTCGAGACCTACGATGAAGGATGGATGTGGTCGGTGCCGATTTCGCCGACCACCAGGCACGTTGGCGCGATGGTTGACCGGGCCGCGCCGTCAGGGGGCCGGAGCGGCGCGCTCGCACGCATCTACCGCGCGGAAATCGCGAAGGCCTGCAATCTCGGACGGTTGCCCGAAGGCGCGGTGTTGCAGCGGGTATGGGCCTGTGACGCCTCGCTGTATTCCTCGACGCGGTACGCCGGCTCGCAGTTCCTGCTGATCGGCGACGCCGGCTCGTTCATCGATCCGTTGTCGTCGTTCGGCGTGAAGAAGGCGCTGGCATCGGCGTGGCTTGGCGCGGTCGCGGTCCATACCTCCCTGTCGCATCCGGACAGGCGAGAGATCGCGCTGAAATTCTTCTCGCAATGGGAGCGCGACGTCTACGCGGACAATCTCGATCGATCGCGGGCCTTTGCACGCGTCGCGCGGGAGCGGCATCCGCACGCGTTCTGGACGTCGCGCGCCAATCCCGGAGAGGAAGCGGAGGGCCGTCGCGACGGCGCCGATGCTGGCCATCCCGATCTGCAGGCCGTATTCGACCGGTTCAAACAGGCGTCGACGATGCATCTGACGCTGGCCGCGGGTGCCCGCTTCGAGTCCCGGCCGGTGATTCGCGATCACGAGATCGTGCTCGAGCGCGCGTTCGTCGACGCCGTGAGATTTGTCGGCAACGTCGATCTCGTCAAGCTGGCCGACATTGCCTGCCGCCACACCCACGTTCCCGACGTCTTCGACGACTACTGCCGCACCTGCGGTCCGGTGCCGCTGCCGAATGTCGTGTCCGGACTGTCGCTGCTGGTTGCCAAGGGGATTCTCCATGACCGAGCGTAAGGCAATGGGAAGGGTCAGACAGATCGGGTGTGCTGTTCTGGCGTTGATGTGCGCGGCGGCGCCGCTGCGCGCGCAGACGCCGGCGGCAACGGACGTGGCGGCCAACGACGGCATCCCGGTGCAGAGCGATCTCGTCCGCGCCAAATGCGGGTCGTGCCATCGGAGCGACGACAAAGGACGCATGTCGCGGATCTCGTACCGCCGCGCGACGCCGGAAAACTGGGAGCGGACGATCAAGCGGATGGTCACCCTCAACCACGCCTCGCTTGAGCCGGCGGACGCGCGCAACATCCTCAAGTACCTTGCCGATCATCAGGGCCTGGCGCCGGAAGAGGATCGGCCGATCACGTTCGATGCCGAGCGCCGCACCATCGAGTACGCCTATCTCGCCGACAAGGACGCGTCGGACACCTGCTCGTCCTGTCACTCGATGGCGCGCGTGCTCAGCGAGCGGCGGACCAAGGAGGAATGGGAGCTGCTCGTCGCGATGCATCGCGGCTACTACCCGCTCGTGGACAACCAGCCGATGAACGGCGGTCAGGGATTCCGTCGCACCAGGCCGATGCAGACCGAGCCGGGCCCGGACGGGCGTCCACCGGACAATCGGCATCCGATGGACAAGGCGCTCGAGCACCTCGAGAAGACGCTGCCGCTGACGACGCCGGAGTGGTCGGCATGGTCAGCGGCGATGCAGGGGCCGAAGCTCGTCGGGCGCTGGGCAATCGTCGGGTCGCAGGCTGGCAAAGGGGCGATCTACGGTCAGATGACGGTGACCGCCGACCCGGGCGCGCCGGACAGCTTCACCACCGAGACGAAGTACACCGTCGCTCGCAGCGGTGAGACGCTCACCCGTACCGGTAAGGCGCTCGTCTACACCGGCTATCAGTGGCGGGGCCGCGGATCGGCGGCGGGCAGCGACCCGGCGTGGCGCGAGGTGATGTTCGTCGAACGCGACTGGACGCAGATGTGGGGACGCTGGTTCACCGGCGCCTACGACGAGACCGGGATCGACGTGAAGCTCACGCGTCTCAGCAGCGATCCGGTGGTGCTGGGGACCAGCATCGCGGCGCTGAAGACCGGTGCGGCGAGCCAGGCGGTCCGCATCTTCGGGGCGAACCTTCCCAGCGCGCCGAGGATCGAGGACATCGGAATGGGATCAGGTGTGAAGGTTGCGCGCGTAGTCAGCGCACGGCCCGACGAAATCGCGGTCGAGGTGGACGTCGCGGCCGCGGCGCCGATCGGCGCCCGGAACGTGTCGGTCGGCGGCGTCATCAAAGCCGCGGCGCTGGTCGTGTACGACAAGATCGACGGCATCAAGGTGCTGCCGCAAGCCGGCCTGGCGCGTGTCGGCGGCACGGTCTTCCCGAAACAGCTGCAGCAGTTCGAAGCAGTCGGCGTCAACAACGGACCCGACGGCAAGCCCGACACGGCCGACGATCTGAACCTCGGTCTCGTGACCGTCAAATGGTCGGTCGAGGAATACACCGCGACGTTTGGAGACGACGACGCGCAGTTCGTCGGCACGCTGGACGCGAACGGTCTGTTCACGCCCAACGTCGACGGCCCGAACCCGAAGCGCAGCGGCAACCGCAACAACATCGGCGACGTCTGGGTCGTCGCGGAGCTGGCGAGCGCCGATGCCCGTCTGGCGGGCCGTCCGCTGCGCGCCCGCGCGCAGCTGCTGGTCACCGTGCCGGTCTATATGGCGTGGTTCGAAAGCGAGAGTGGCAAATGAGCGCATGGGTCGCGCGTGAACATCATCGCTTCGAAGCGGCGGGCAAGCCGTTCGTGTACCTCGTGCCCAGCGCTGCGATCTTCGCCCTCGACGCCGCCGCTGACGCCGTCCTTCGGACGTTGTCCGCGCGGCCGCATACCCGCGAGGAATTGTCGACGGCGCTGGACGGCGGCCGGCCGCTGCCAACGGACGATATCGATGCGGCGATCGCGGAGCTGGCGCGCGTGCAGGCGATCGGCCCGGCGGCCGTCCCGCCGGCGCCGACACCGAGAGTGATCCCGCTGACGCCGTTTCCGCTGACCACGATGGTCCTCAACGTGACCAACCAGTGCAATTTGAGCTGCACCTATTGCTACGAGTACGGCGAGGACAAGATCGTCGACACCGAGAACGGCAAGCAGCCGAAGTTCATGAGCGAGGAGACCGCGCGCGAGAGCGTCGACTTCATGCTCAAGGAGTCGGGCGACAACAAGGTCGCGCACATCACCTTTTTCGGCGGCGAGACGCTGCTGAATTTCGCGGTGCTGCAGAAGACGATTACCTACGCGAGGCGGCGCGCGGCGGAAACCGGCAAGGACGTCGACTTCAGCCTGACCACCAACGCGACGCTGCTGAAGCCGGAGATCATCGAGTTCCTGGCCGAGGAACGCGTCGGCGTGACGATCTCGATCGACGGGCCGAAAGAGGTGCAGGACAAGTTCCGCGTCTTCAACAACGGCACCGGCAGCTACGATGTCGTCGCTCCGAAGATCAAGGAGCTGATCCGCCGCCACCGCAGCCGCCCGATCGGCGCGAGGGTCACCCTGACGTCCGGCAAGATGGATGTGAAGCGCATCTACCGGCACCTGACCGAGGAGATGGGCTTCTGGGAAGTCGGCTTTGCGCCGGTGACCACGTCGCCGAACCGGGCGCACGCGATCTCAGACGGCGGCTACGACGAGATGCTCGGCCAGTTTCGTGATCTCGCATTCGAGTTTCTCGAGGCGACCGTTGCCGGACGCCATCATGGCTTCTCGAACGTGAAGGAAACGCTCGAGGAGCTGCACAAGGGCGTCAGCAAGGCTTTTCCCTGCGGCGCCGGCCTCGGCCTGCTGGGCGTGGCCACCGACGGCGACGTCGCTCTCTGCCACCGCTTCGCCGGCTCGGACTCCCATCAGCTCGGCACGGTGCGCGACGGGATCAATCGCCAGGCCCAGCAGGCGTTCCTCGAGCAGCACCACGTGGCCAACAAGACCGATTGCCGCGCCTGCTGGGCGCGTCCGCTCTGCTCGGGCGGCTGCTATCACGAAGCACACACGCGGTACGGCGACACGGCGCACGCGAACCTGCACTACTGCAACTGGATCCGCGGCTGGACCGAAGTCTGTCTCCAGGTCTACGGCGAATTGTCCGAACGCAATCCGGCGTTCCTCGCGCAGTTCGACGACACGGACGTGAAGGAGCTGGTGTCATGAACCACCTCAAGGCGATCAACACGAAAGCGGGCCGCATCGAGCGCGCCACTGAAGACGATGTCGTCGGGCTTCAGCGGACCGGCCTGCCGCAGCTGCCGCATTTCCCGGTCGGGTGCTCGCTGGTCTTCTCGCCCGGCTGGGAAGCCGACAGGGCGGGCGGCACCGCGGGGCTCTGTCAGCCGGTCGAGCGCGATCTGTTCGACTGCCACATCGGCTGCTACTGGCCGGCGCAAGTGCCGGATCAGCTGAATCACGCGCCCGACTGGACCGCCAAGTGCGCGGCCGCCCAGAAGGACTGGCGCAAGATCGATCTCATCTTTCCGTAAGCGAGGGCGCGTGATGCGAAGGCTTGCAATCAGCGTCTGCGCGGCCGGCCTGGCGATGGTCGCCGGCGGCGCGGCGGTCCACTCGGCCGAGAAACCCAGGGTCTCCGCCGGCAACGGCACCTTGATCATCGGGTCCTATCCGAAGCAGTACCTGGATCATCGACGAGGCGACGGAGAAGATCGTCGGGACGATTCCCTTCCAGTCCGGCATTCCGCGCCGGACGACGCTGTCGCGCGACCTCAAGCGCTTCTACACGGTCGAAGCCGCGATGGAGAAGGTGGAGATCATCGACATCGCGTCCAGAAAGACGGTCGACACCTTCAGCTTGAGCGAAGGCAGCAAGAAGGTGCGCATCCGGAGTCTCGAGCCAGACCCGCTGCACCGCTTCCTGGTGATGGTGACGGCGTCGGCGACCAAGCTGGTCGATCGCTTCGAGATCGGCGCGCCGACGCTGATTCAGTACGACTTGAGCACGCACAAGGTGGTGCGGACGATCCCGTGGCCGAACGGCGAGGAACGGCAGAACGCCAACATCCTGTTCTCGCCGGATGGCAAGCTGATGTACCTCTTCAGCGACCAGGACGTCTTGATCTACGAGACCGGCGCCTTCTCGCAGGTGGACAAGTGGGAGCTGTCGAAGCCGATCGAGGAAGGCTTCGGGCGCCTCGAGTTCGGATCGCGCGACGTGCTGAACGACGAGCCCGGCTTCTACACGTCGCTCTTCAACGTCTCCGACCCGGTGCAGCACCGCCGCCTGATGGGGGTCGGCCGGGTGAATCTCGCTGCCAAGAGCGTCGACTTCTACACCCTGGGACCATCGACCGGGGTCAGCTTCACGCTCGCGCCAGGCCGCAAGGTCGCCTTTGGGCTGTTCGAGGATATCGGGCGCTATGAGTTCTGGAAGTTCGACCTCGAACACCGGACGTTCGCGGGCCGAACCGAGTTCAAGGGCCGGCCGCGAATGGGCCTGAAGACCAGCTCGAACGGCAAGGTGCTCTATATCTTCGTCGCCGGCAACACCATCGATCTGTATGACGCCGAGACCTACCAGTACTTGCGCACCATCACGCTCGAGGGCGACATGACGACCGATTTGTTCGTCCTGCCGCCGAAGTGATCGATCGCGACCTGCGCCGGGCGCTCGCCTTCATCGTTCCCTACTGGCGGCGCCTCGTGCTGGTGCTGCTGCTCAGCGCGCTCAGCACCGCGCTGTCCCTGTATCTGCCGCTGCTGTCGCGGGATTTCTTCGACCACGCGCTGATCGGCCGCGATCTCGGGACGCTGATCCGCGTCGGCGTGCTGTTCGCGCTGTTCTCCGCCGCCAGCTTCGTGGTCAATGTGGTGAGCGGCCTCCGCTATACCCGAGTGTCCGCCGACATCCTGTTCGACATGCGGCTGCAGATGTACCGCCACCTGCAGCGGCTGTCGCCTCGCTTCCACGCCCGTACGCGGATCGGCGACGTCATGTCGCGCATCAACAACGACGTCGGCGAGATCCAGCGCATCGCGGCGGAGACCGCCCTCGCCTGGGTGGGCAACGTGCTGTTCCTGTGCGGCACGACCGTGATGCTCGCGTGGCTGGACATGCGGCTGTTTCTGGTGACGATCGCCACCGCGCCGCTTGGCCTGTGGCTCCTCGCCCGCTACCGCCGGAAGCTGGAAGCCGAGATTACGACGCTGCGCCAGCGGAGCGCCGACATCGGCAGTTTCCTGATCGAAACGCTGCAGGCGATGAAGCTGATCGTCGCGTCGAACGCGCAGGAACGCGAAGTCGCCAGGTTTCGCGGCCGCAACGCCGCGTTCATCCAATCGTTGATGTCGATGCAGCGGCTCACCTACCTGTCGGGCGGACTGCCCGGCCTGATCCTCGCCGGCGGGACCGGTGTGGTGTTCGTCTACGGAGGTTATCGCGTCATCCGTGGCGACATCACCGTCGGTACCTTCGTCGCGTTCACGGCGTATCAGATGCGCTTCCTGCCGCCGCTGCAGGCGCTGATGGGGATGTACGCGAACCTGGCGACCGTCCGCGTCTCGCTGCGCCGCGTCTCGCAGATTCTCGACGAGCCGGTCGAGGTGCAGGAGGCGCCAGAGGCACTGTCGCTGACGACCGTGAAGGGTGAGATTGCCTTCGAAGATGTCACGGTGTCCTTCAACCGCGGCGAGCCCGCGCTGGAACACCTGTCGTTCAGAGTCCACGCCGGCGAGGTGCTGGCGATCGTTGGCAGAAGCGGAAGCGGCAAGTCCACCATCGCCGACCTGCTGCTCCGCCTGCTCGATCCCGACGCTGGCGTCGTGCGCGTCGACGGCCACGACCTCCGCCGCGTGCGACTCGACGACCTGCGCCGGCACGTCACCCTGGTGGACCAGGAGCCGTGCATGTTCCATGCGACCATCGCCGAAAATATCCGCTACGCGCGGCCCGATGCCTCCGACGCCGATGTCGCCGCGGCGGCGCATCAGGCGGCGCTGGACGATTTCATCGGACGACTGCCCGACAAGCTGGCGACGGTCGTAGGCGAGCGCGGCATGGCGCTGTCGGCCGGAGAGCGGCAGCGCATCGCCGTCGCCCGGGCGTTCCTGGCGAACCCGTCGATCCTGATTCTGGACGAGCCGAGCGCGGCGCTGGATCCGCAGTCCGAGCGCCAGGTGGCCGAGGGATACGAGGCGGTCATGCGCGGCCGGACCACGATCGTCATCACGCATCGGCTCGAGCTGGCGGCGCGCGCCGACCGCGTGCTCGAGCTCGACGGCGAGCGGGCGCCGCAGGAGGTCTGACGTCATGGTCGGGCCTCTGACCGGTCGAGGCGTGCGCATCGCGGTGGTGGACAGCGGCGTCCACGCCGCACATCCTCATCTCGGCTCCGTAGCGGGCGGTGTCGCAATCGACGGCGACGGCCGCGAGCTCGACGACTTCGTGGATCGGCTCGGTCACGGCACGGCGGTGGCCGCGGCGATCAGGGAAAAGGCGCCGGACGCCGAGATCTACGCCGTCAAGGTGTTCGACCGATCGCTGTCCACGCGTATCGCCACGCTCGTCGCCGCGATCGACTGGTCCGCGAACAACGGCATGCAGCTCGTCAACCTGAGCCTCGGCACGGCGCGGATCGAACACGAGCGTGTCTTGACCGAGGCGATCCGGCGCGCCGCGGCGCTGGGAGCGGTCGTCGTCGCGGCGGCCGAGGACGATGGCGTGCGGTGGCTGCCCGGCAGCCTGCCCGGTGTGGTCCGGGTTCGACTGGACGCGACCTGTCCACGGCACGAGTACCGCGTCGCCGGCGGCGATGGCTCCGTGGTCTTTTTCGCGTCCGGGTTTCCCCGGGAGATCCCGGGCGTGCCGCCAGAGCGGAACTTGAATGGGATCAGCTTCGCCGTGGCGAACATGAGCGGCTTTGCCGCATGCGCCAGGGAGGAAGCCCTGGATGGCTCAATCGACGAGATCGTGCGTCTGCTGGCCGTTCGGGGTCGAGGTGCGTAGAATGCGGTCCACTCGTCCCGACTTCACAGGAGGGTGACGTGCGCGCACAGGGTTTCTTGGGTGTTCTTCTGGGCCTCGCTCTCGCGGCCGCGCCGCGTGCCGCGGCCGCGCAGGCATCGGCGGCGGCGCATCCCGGCGAGTACGCGCCGGCCGACATCGCCTACGGCTCGCGCCTCTACGACGCGCAGTGCACGACCTGCCACGGCGCGAACGGCGACGGCGTCGGCGGCGTCGATCTCAAGAGCGGCAAGTTTCGCAACGCCGTCACCGATCAGGATCTGATCCGCGTCATCACCACCGGCATCCAGGGCACCGGGATGCAGGCGTTCAAGTTCGACTCGTCCGAGATCGCGGGCATCGTCGCGTACCTGCGCAACATGAACTCGTTCGATCGCGGATCCGTGAAGGCCGGCGACGCCGGACGCGGGCGCGCGGTGGTCGAAGGGAAGGGCGCCTGCGCGCGCTGCCACCGCGTCGGCGCCCAGGGTTCCCGGGTGGCGCCGGACTTGAGCGACATCGGCGCCGCGCGAAGCGCCGGATCGCTGCTGCGCTCGTTGACCGATCCCAGCAGCCAGATGATGCCGATCAATCGCCCGGTGCGCGCCGTCACGCGCGACGGCAAGGTCGTCAACGGGCGCCGGCTGAACGAAGACACGTACACCGTGCAGCTGCTCGACGATCAGGAAAAGCTGGTGTCGCTGGTCAAGTCGGATCTGCGCGAGTACACCATCCTGACCGCGTCGCCGATGCCGTCGTACCGCAACACGCTGACCGCCGACGAGCTCGCCGATGTCGTCGCCTACCTGCTTTCGCTGAAGGGACGATGATCATGAAGAACAACAAGGTGATCATGACGAACAACAAGGTGCGGGGCTGCGTGGTGCGTCGTGCTGGCGGTGCTCGCCGCTCACCGTGACCGCCACCGTTCAAGCGCAGGTCGGCTCCGACCGGCTGGTCAACGCCGCGAAGGAGGCGCGCAACTGGCTGATCTACTCGGGCGGCTACTTCAGCAACCGCCACAGCGCGCTCACCCAGATCACGCCGGCCAACGCGAAGAACCTCGAGCTGAAGTGGATGTATCAGGCGGCGGTCGCCGGCGCCTGGCAGACCTCGCCGCTGGTCGTCGACGGCGTGATGTATCTGACGCAGCGGCCGAACGACGTCGTCGCGCTCGACGCGAAGACCGGCCGCGTGTTCTGGATCTACCGCCACACGCTGGATCCGACCCAGATCGTCTGCTGCGGCGCCAACAATCGCGGGCTGGCGATTCTCGGCGACACGCTGTTCATGGGCACGCTCGACGCGCACCTGGTCGCGATCGACGCGAAGACCGGCCGAGCCGTGTGGAACACCAAGGTGGCCGAGAGCAAGGGCGGCTACTCGGTGACGCACGCGCCGCTGGTCGTGAAGGACAAGGTGATCGTCGGCGTCGGCGGCGGCGAGTACGGCATTCGCGGCTTCGTCGCCGCGTTCGACGTGCGAAGCGGCAGCGAAGCGTGGCGCTTCTACACGATTCCCGCGCCGAACGAGCCGGGCGGCGATTCATGGAAAGCCTGCCCGCCGAAAACCGAGAATGCCTACTGCGATCCAGAGGCGTGGAAACACGGCGGCGGCTCGGTGTGGGTGACCGGCTCGTACGATCCGGAGCTCAACCTGACCTACTGGGGCGTCGGCAACGCCGGCCCCGACTGGAACAACGAGCAGCGGCCCGGCGACAACCTCTACACCGACTCCGTCGTCGCGCTCGATGCCGACACCGGCAGGCTGAAGTGGCACTACCAGTTCACGCCGCACGACAACTACGACTACGACTCGGTGCAGGTGCCGGTGCTCGCCGACATCACCTGGCGCGGCGGGCCGCTCAAGGCGATGGTGTGGGCGAACCGCAACGGCAACTTCTACGTGCTCGATCGCGACGACCGGCAAGTTCCTCGTCGGCAAGCCGTTCGTGAAGGTGAACTGGATGGACACCTTCGACGAACATGGCCGGCCGCACCAGACGCCGCAGCCGCCGGGAGAGCCGACGTGGCCAGGCAACCAGGGCGGGACGAACTGGTACTCGCCGTCGTACAGCCCGCACACCGGCCTCTTCTACGTCTCCGCGTGGGAAGGCTACGCGACGATCTTCGGCGGCACCGCGGTCGAGTATCAGGAAGGACGCAACTTCGGCGGCGGCGTCAACAGGCCATTCGTGCCGATTCCCGGCGCGCCCGCGACTCCCGGGATCCGACGTGGCCCGATCAACAACTGGACCGAAGCGGCGGCCACCGGCGCGGTTCTCGCGCTCGACGCCGCCACCGGCGATCTGAAATGGAAGTTCCCGATGACCGACGTCACCGACAGCGGCATCCTGACGACGGCGTCGGATGTGCTGTTCACCGGGGGGCGCGAGGGCTACTTCCAGGCGCTGGACGCGCAGAAACGGATCCCTGTTGTGGAAGGCCAGCCTCGGCGCGCAGATCGTCAGCGGGCCGATCACCTACGAGGTCGACGGCAAACAGTACGTCACCGCGATCTCCGGCCTGTCGCTGTGCGTCTTCGGACTCCGTGAGTAGCTGCTGATGTAGTGCAGGCCTTCAGGCCTGCCTGAATGGCGGACCTGAAGGTCCGCACTACATCGGGACAGTGGGCACTGCCTATGTAGTGCAGGCCTTCAGGCCTGCCCAGCGCTCTCTAGAAGAGCCAGCCGAACGTCAGCGCGTTGACGCCGTCCCGCAGGCCGTGCGCGATGTCGGCGCGGAGAACACCGGGCGTGCCCGGAATCTTGATGCGGAGCCCGGCGCCGACATCGACTTGTACTGGCGAGCGGCCGTCTGCCGCCTGACGCGAGGCGCGGGCGATGTCGGTGAACGCCGCGATGCCCAGCCGGGCGATGGTTGGACGCTCCAACCAGCGCTGCGCTTCAACGCTTCCGAACGCCAGCGTCCGGCCGAACGCGGACGCCGGCGTCAGGTCCACGATCCCGTCGTTCAGCAGCGGATGCGCTCGCAGCAATGGCGCGCGCACTTGACCTTCACCCGCGCCTGGCCAGAGAAAGAACGGCGCCTCGTCGCTGACGCGGTTGATGCCGATCGTCCCGCGCGACACCCAGCCGCGCGTCTCCCTGGACGAGGTCGCGCTCGCGCGGGCGCCAACATAGCGGAATGCGGAGTCGCCGGTCAGGGGCGCCCATTGCGTCGCGTCGATCGCCAGCGACAACCGATCGGCAAAGGCGACATGCTCGAGCGAACCACCGATCGAGGCGGCCTTCCGACCACCGCTCCACGCATCCAGCCCCGTCGACAGCGTGTAGCGAATGGCATGCGGCAGCCAGTCGCTGACCGTCAGGCCGCCGTGTGTTCTCGCGACAACCGTTCTCGACCCCAGCGGGCCGCCGTACGTGTCGGACTCCCACGCGCCCGCGAATTGCCACACCCCGGGCAGCCCGGCGACCCGCGGCGCGGCGAAGCCGACGCTGACTCCGGGGCGGTTACTCCACCAGCGCCAGCCTGCCGACCAGACCTCCCCCTGACCGCTGACGCCAGGCACCGAGACGTCGATCTCCTGATTGGCCACCGTTCGCGCCGCAAACCCCGCCCACTCCACCGGACCGCGCGGGACGGCTGAGAGCTCCACGACCACGACATCGACGGTCGCGAAGCCGTCGGCTTCGGGTTTGACCGCCAGCCGTGTCGCCGCGTGATCCGGAAGCTCGCTCAATCGGCGGCGCGCGCGATCGAAGATGTCCGCCGTCAGCAGCATGTTCGGCTGGATGGCCATCACCTCGGCGACGGTCTGGTAGCGGATGTGGTGTAGCCCCTCAATCCGCACGCGGTTCACGCGCGGCTTGCCAATCTGATTCCACGCGCGCAGCGCGCCGACGTCGTCGTGCTGCATGAACAGGCTGGAACCGAGGACGTCCAGCGCGTACTCGTCGCGCGGCTCCAGTCGCAGCGCCTCGCGCGCCAGCGCCGCCGCGTCGCTCCAGCGCCGCTGTGCGAATCGGACCGCGCTCAGCTCCCGGATCGGGCCGGCGGCGCGCGGGCACTGCGCGCGAACGTCGCTGAGCAGGCTCTCCGCTCGATCGAGGCCCTGTGAGCGAATCTGATCGAGGGCACCGTTCAACCGTGCGTCGCACGCGTCGGGTGTCTGCGGGTCCGGAGCGGCCGGGCCAGCCGGCGACGGGGCTGACGCGAGGCCAGCCTTGCCGGAACGGTCGTTCGTCAGCGGTGGAAGGATCACGAGCGACCAGAAGCCGGCGGCCTCCCACGCGCGTTCGAAGTCCGGCGCGGGAATGGTCCGTGACGGCCCCCACGATGGATCGTGGACGACGATCGCCTCCTCGCTGGTGCCGATGACGACCACATAGTGATATCGATCGCCTCGATCGGGCAGGAGCACGATCACCGGCTGGCCGTCGCGCACGCGCGCACCCAGCGCCGCGATCGTGTCGACGTGGCCGGTCCGCCAGCCGCGCGCGTCGACCGCGGCGGTCAGCACGCCGGTGGCAATCCCGCCGGCGCGGCGATCGACGAGCGGCGCGAACGCCTGCGCATCCGCGTGCGCGTCTCCCCAATACCGGAACACCATCGCCGCCGCCGCGCCGCCGCACAGCGCATCGGTCTGCGGCAGGTACGGGACATCGATCGCCAGGGCGGCGGCGAGCGACAGCGCGGCGGTCAGCGTGATGAGCATGGATCGAGCGCTATTTCAACGCGATGATCAGGATGATGACCAGCAGCAGGATGATGATGATCGTCGTCGTCGAAATCACGACCGTCGACGCGCCACCGACCAGCTGCTCGTTCACCTGCTGCGCGGCATTGGCGGCCTTGTCGAGATCCGCGCCAGACAGCGTGTCGACCGCCGAGGCCGCGTGTGACAGATCAAGGCCGAGCTTGGAGGCGACCGCCTGAACCTCGGGCCGTTCGAGCGCTTCGCGCACGGCCGCGCGATCGGTGTCCTGTTTTGCTGCGGAATCCGCGACCGTCGCTGCGAGCTGATCGGGGCTGACGACGTGCTGCTGACCTGCGAAGGCTGACGAAGAGACCATCAACAATGCCACGAGTGGGTAAACGAGAAGCGTACGTATCGACTGCATCAGACATCCTCCATGAAAACAGAGCGCGACTCAGCAGGAAGCAAGGTTGATACCGCAGCAGACGCGTTCGTCTGGGTACGGCATGCGGCTGGCATTACGTTGAGCGGAGGCTATATGAAATTTATTACTGCGTTTGGTCTGGCGGCGATGTTTGCGGTCGGGCTGGGTGCACAGAGCGGCACAACCGAGACGAAGACGAAAACGAAGATCGACGTCAAGGACGGTAAGAACATCACCGTTAGCGGCTGCCTCGCGTCGAATCCCAGCGGCGGCTACATGCTGACGACGACCAGGGGCGAACAGAAGTACGCGCTCGTCACCGACGATGATCTCTCGAAGCACATTGGCCACCGGATGGAGATCAAGGGCAAGGCCGCGGATCGCGGCGACGGCAAGGTGGCGATCGAATCGACCGGCACGAGCGGCTCGGACAAGACCAAGGTGAAGACCGAGCTCAAAGGGGACGGTCCCGACATGAACTACCTTGGCGTGAAATCGGTCAAGATGATTTCCAAGTCCTGCATGTAGGATGTGCGTGAGGCGGGGCGCGCCCCGCCTCACACCGTGACCGCACCCGACGATCATCTCGCCCGCTGGATCGCCGCACTCGAAGCGAAGCATCTGGCGGAGCTCACATTTTCCGAAGTCTCTCGCGCCCTCCGGGCGCTGTCGTCCACCTATGTGGAGAGGCGGCAAAAGCTCGCCGAGGGTGCGGCGCTGTCTGGCGCCGGCAAGCGCGCGGCTTTCGCGCTGTTCTACGGTCCACTCCACTATCTCCTGCTGACACACATCGTCGAACAGCTGCCGGGTGCGACCGTGAGGGCCGAGGCGTTGTTCGATCTTGGATGCGGGACGGGCGCGGCGGGTGCTGCCTGGGCGAACGCGTGCCGGGCCCGGCCCGGCGAGGTGGATCGCGAAGGTGGCCCGCGCGTGCTTGGCATCGATCGTCACCCCTGGGCGATCGGGGAAGCGGCTGCCACCTATCGCGCGTTCAAGATTCCGGCAACCGTTCGTCAGGGCGATATCGCCACCGTCGCGTTGCCGAAAGGGCCGGCGTCCATCCTCGCCGCGTTCACGATGAACGAGCTGGCGGAGCCCGAACGCGACGCGTTGATGGCTCGATTGGTCGAGCGTGCAGGCCGTGGCGATCGTGTCTTGATCGTGGAGCCGCTCGCCGGCTTCGTGGCGCGCTGGTGGAACCGGTGGCGCGACACCTTCGAGGCCGCGGGCGGTCGAGCCGACGAGTGGCGGCTCCGCTGCGAGCTGCCGCCGATCGTCGCCAAGCTCGATCGCGCGGCCGGCCTGAATCACCGGGAGATCACCGGACGATCGCTCTGGTTGTAGGCAGGCAGGCCTGAAGGCCTGCACTACGAGACGCGCCGCCGACCCAACGCTGCCGCCGAGGAGACGCTGCCGCCGACCAAGCGTTGCTTGTGTAGTGCAGGCCGTCAGGCCTGCCGACGCGATGACCACCGGTAGTGTCCGGCTTTAGCCGGACCGTGATCCTGCCCATTCGAGCAATCGCTCCAGCGGCCAGCAATTGACGATCCGATCCGTGGGGACGCCGGCGAGGCGGGCGTGTGCGATCGCGGTCGCCGCATAGCGTGGCAGCTCGCCGGTGGAGTGCGCATCGCTGTCGAGCGCGAACAGGCAGCCGGCTTTCACCGCACGTCCGGCGATGTCGTAGTCGAGATCCTGTCGCGACGGATCGCCGTCGATCTCGATCGCGACCCTTGACGTGGCCGCGGCCCTGAAGACCTGATCCCAATCGGCGGCGACGCCCGGACGGGATCCGATCATCCGGCCGCGAGGATGACCGAGGATGTGGACGCCCGGCGCGGACGCGCGCCGCCACCATGCGCGCGGTCTGGTCGTGCGGCGATCGCAGCACTGAATGCGGCGCGGCGACCACGATCTCGAGCTGCGCGAGCTCGTCCGGGCTCCATGTCGATCGTGCCGTCCGCGCGGATGTTCGCCTCGATGCCCTTCAGCAGGCGAAACGCGCCGCGGTGTTTCCTGTTGAGCGCGTCGATCTCCAGGTGCTGCTCGGCCAGCTCCGCCATCGACACGCCGCCGGCGATCTTCAGCCCGTAGGAATGATCCGTCACGGCGCAGAACTGATAGCCCAGATTGAGTCCCGCTTCGACGATGTCCGCGAGCGTCTGGCTGCCGTCGCTCCAGGTCGAGTGCATCTGCAGATCGCCGCGATAATCCTCGAGGCGCGGGCCTTTCAGCCTGGGATTCCGAAGCGCCGCGAGCACCTGGGCGCGGCTCAGAAAGTGATCGCGCAGGCCGCGCCGCCGCTCGACGTCTTCGGCCTGGCCGCTTTCGGCGATGGCGCGCTCGATCGTGGGCGAGCTGCCGGTCTGCAGCACTTCCAGGATGATCCGGGTGGAAGAGGGACCGATGTTCGGGATCTTCCGGAGGCGTGCCATCAGGCTTGAGTAACGTCTCGATCGGCTCCTCGAGCGCCAGGATCGCCGAGGCGGCGCGCTTGTAGCCCCACATGCTCTGCTTGACTTCTGGATCGCCGCGAAGTCGCGCAGCAACGCCGCAATCTGGCCGTTCCTGTCCATGCCCGAGGTCGAGTGCGCCATCAACTAATATGTCTCCGTGCCCGATCCGATCGTTGCAAACGCCGCGTCCGGCCGCCACGGTCGTGGTGTTGCGCGACAGCGCGGCCGGTCCCGAAGTGTTCATGGTCCGGCGCCACGAAGGCACGGCCTTCATGGGCGGCGCGCACGTCTTCCCAGGCGGTCGTGTGGATGATGCCGACGGCGACGCCAACCCCAGCTGGTGCGACGGCATCGAGCACGCGACGCGCCAGCTCGACGGCCTGCCGCCGGCTGAGGCCCTCGCGTACCACGTGGCGGCTGCGCGTGAGCTGTTCGAGGAAGCCGGCGTGCTCCTCGCCAGGCACCCCGGCGGTGACTTCGTCTCCCTGGCCGCCGACGCGGATCACGAGCGGCTGAAGCAGGATCGCGTGCGCGTCCACGAGGCGCAGACGAGCCTGCGGGCGGTGATCGAACGGGAGGGCGCGCGCCTGGCGCTGGACGCCCTCGTGCTGTTCGCGCACTGGGTGACGCCGCCGGTCGACACCAGGCAGTTCGACACGCGCTTTTTCATGACCCGGGTCCCGCCGCATCAGACCCCCGCGCACGACGACACGGAGACGACCCAGAGCTTGTGGGTCCGGCCGGGCGACGCGATCGCGCAGTCCGTCAGGGATGAAATCGTGCTGCCGCCGCCGACCTGGAGCACCCTGCGCGAACTCGAACCGTTCGAGTCGGTCGATCAGGCGCTGGCGTGGGCGAGGCGGCGCACCGTCGTCCGCCGCATGCCGAAGGCGATCGAGGACGGCGGCCACCGCGTGCTGCTGCTGCCCGGCGATCCGCTGCACCCCGATCCCGGTGGCGATGATCCGCCGCTCGAGACGCGATTCGTGCTGATCGACCGCCGCTGGCGCGCAGAACGTCCGCGCACGTAGAATCCGCCCGATGAAGAAGCTCGCGATCGTCCTCCTCCTGTCGGCGACCGTGTTTGCCCAGGAACCCGTCAACGACGCCGTGGTCGCCCGGATCAAGTCGGAAGCGTTTCAGCGTTCGGCCGTGATGGACACGCTGAGCTGGATTTCCGACGTGTACGGCCCAAGGCTCACGGGATCGCCGACGCTGCGCCAGGCGGGTGAGTGGGCGCGCGATCAGCTGACCCGCTGGGGGCTCGCCAACGCCGCACTCGAGCCCAACGGCACTGCGAGCCGGGGCTGGTCGGTCGATCGCTTTTCGATCGAGATGACCGAGCCGCAGTACATGCGGATCACGGGCTACCCGCGCGCGTGGTCGCCGGCGCTGGCCTCGCCGCTCACCGGCACGCCGGTGGTGGTCGAGGTGAAATCGAAGGAAGACTTCGAGAAATATCGCGGCAAGCTGCGCGCCGCGATCGTGATGAATGGACGGCCCGATCCCGCCGACATCGGCTTCCAGCCGGAAGCGAAGCGCCTTACGGACGAGGAGCTCAAGAAGCAGGAAGGGCAGATCGATCCGGCCCCACAGAGTTTTCCAAACACGCCGAAGGGATTCTGGGACGAGGAGGACGAGTTTCAGAAAGCGCTCGAGAAGCAGCGCGACGTCTACGAATTCTTCGCGAAGGAGGGAGTCGCGGCACTCGTGACGCCAAGCGCGATCGGCGAGGACGTCCGCACCGACGGCTTCTACGATCACGTCTGGCACCCGACTTATCCGGGCTTTGTCCTGTCGCGCGAGCACTACGGCCGCATCGTGCGCATGCTCGATCGGAAGCAGGCGGTCAAACTGTCGCTCACGCTCGCTGTCCGGATGACCGACCGTGTCGACGGCTTCAACGTCGTCGGCGAACTGCCGGGCACCGATCCGGCGCTGCAATCGGAAGTGGTGATGCTCGGCGGCCACCTGGACTCGTGGCATTCCGGCACGGGCGCGACCGATAACGGCGCCGGCGTCGCAGTCGCGCTGGAAGCGATGCGCATTCTGAAGGCGATCGGCGTGCAGCCGCGCCGGACCATTCGGGTCGCGCTGTGGACCGGCGAAGAGCAGGACTACTTCGGCTCGGTCGGCTACGTCGAACGTCATTTCGGCACGCTCAAGACGGTTGCGCTGAAGCCCGAGCACGCCAGGCTGTCGGCGTATTTCAATCTCGACAACGGCAGCGGCCGCATCCGCGGCGTCAACCTGCAGGGCAACGAGGCGGTGCGCCCGATCTTCGAGGCGTGGCTCCGTCCGTTCAACTATCTTGGCGCCTCGACGCTGACCACGCTGAACACCGGCGGCACCGATCACATGCCGTTCGACGCGATCGGCCTGCCCGGTTTTCAGTTCATTCAGGATCCGCTGAACTACGAATCGAAGGTCCACCACTCGAACCTGGATCTCTACGAGGAAGCGGTGCCGGACGATCTGAAGCAGGCCTCGGCGATTCTGGCGAGCTTCGCGTATCACGCCGCGATGCGCGACGCGATGCTGCCGCGCAAGCCGCTGCCGCCGCCGCATCCGGACAAGAAATGACGCGCGCGATTGCGGCGCTGGCGGTCCTTGGCGCGCTTACGGTCGCCGCTCCGGAGCCGGCCGCACAGTCGCGTCCGCTGGTGGCGCCTGAAGCCGTCGGCGATCTATCAGCGGCTGCTGCCGCAAATCTCGCGCATCAAGATCTTCGACCACCACGCCCATCCCGGCTTCGCCGACGATCAGGAAGTCGATCCGGCGCCGGTGCCCGAAGGCGCGTTGCCGCTGCGGCTGACGCCGGGAAATCCGGACTGGGCCGCAGCGGACAAGGCGCTGTTCGGCGCAACCAGCAAGGCGCAGCTGAAGAAGTCGCACCCGGGTCCGAAGTATTTCGACGCGATCCTCGACAAGCTGGGCATTGAAACGTCCGTCGCGAACCGGATCACGATGTCCGCCGACCTCGATCCGGCGCGTTTCAAGTGGGTGTTCTATGTCGATCCGGTGCTGTTTCCGTTCGACAACAGCGGGCTCGCGTCTCGTAACACCGACCAGGCCGCCTTCATGCCGAATCAGACGAAGCTGCAGCAGCGTTTCCGCCAGCAGGCGGGCCTGACCTCGGCGCCGGCGAATCTCGCCGGCTACCTGACGTTCGTCACGCACGTGCTCGAGGACCACCAGCGCCGCGGCGCCGTTGCCGCGAAATTCGAGGTCGCTTATTTCCGATCGTTCGTCTTCGACGATCCGCCGCGCGAGGCGGTCGAGTCGATCTATGACCGCTACCGACAGGGCGGCGTTCCCAGCGCGGCGGACTACAAAGCGTTCCAGGATCTGGTGTTCCGCCACGTGCTGACCGAGTGCGGGCGGCTGCACCTGCCGGTGCACATCCACAGCGCCGCCGGCGCAGGCGACTACTTCAGCCTCGCTGGCGCCAGCATCCTGAATCTCGAGACGGTGCTACGGGATCCGCGCTATCTGGCGACGACCTTCGTCCTGATCCACGGCGGCTATCCGTTCGATCAGCAGGCGATTCTCATCGCGATGATGAAGAACGTCTGGCTGGACTCGTCGGCGACCGGCAGCTTCCTCATGTACCCGAACCAGTTCAAGGACGTGCTGAAACGCTGGTTCGAGATCAATCCCGGCAAGGTGACCTTCGGCTCCGACGCGTTCCCGATTGACGAGCACGCCGGCGCCGAGGAGCTGTACTGGTTCGGCGTGCACAACGCGCGGACCGCCGCCGCGGCCGCGCTCGCCGAGATGGTCGCGGCGCGCGAGATCACCGAACCGCAGGCGATGACCATCGCGCATGGCTATCTGCACGACAACGCAGCCGCGCTGTACCGATGACGCAGGCCGACTTCGCCTCTCCCGGCGTCGCCGCCGCAGCTGCGCCGGGTTCTGGGCTTCCGCGATCTGCTCCTGTATTACGTCGTCACCGGCTTCAGCCTGCGATGGGTGGCGGTCGCGGCGGCCGCGGGCCCGAGCTCGCTGGTCATCTGGCTGGTGGCCGCGCTCGGCTTCTTTGTGCCGCTCGTGTTCTGCGTGCTCGAGCTGTCGTCGCGCTACCCGGAGGAAGGCGGCATCTACGTCTGGAGCAAGCGCGCGTTCGGGCCGTTCGCGGCCTTCATCACCGGCTGGACGTACTGGGGATCGAACCTGCCGTACCTCCCCGGTCTGCTCTACTACGCGGCCGCGAACGCGCTCTTCATGGGCGGACCGTCGTGGCAGTCGTGGTCGTCCAACAGCACCTACTTCATTGCGGTGTCGACGGCCGGACTCGCCGTCACGGTCGCGATGAACGTGGTCGGATTGAACGTCGGCAAATGGCTGACCAACGTCGGCGCGATCGCCGGCTGGATTCCGGCGATGCTGCTGATGGCGCTCGGGCGCGGTGGCGTGGAGCCGGTTCGGATCGGCGACGCCGATCACCGGCCATGCGCTGGTGCCGAGCATGCACCTCAAGGACATCATCTTCTGGTCGACGATCGCGTTTGCCTTCGGCGGCGTCGAGAGCGGATCGACGATGGGCGAGGAGATCGAGGATGCGCGGCGAACCGTGCCGCGCGCGATCCTCGGCGCCGGCGCGATCATCACGCGTGCTGTACATCGCCGCGACGTTCGCGGTGCTGCTGGCGATGCCGAAGGATCAGGTCTCCGGCCTCTCGGGCATCATGCAGGCGATTCAGGCGATGACCGCCAAGGTCGGCGTCGGCTGGCTCGCGCCGGCTGATGGCGGCGCTCGTCACCTTGAACGCGCTCGGCGGCACCGGCGGCTGGTTCGCGGCGACCGCGCGACTGCCGTTCGTCGCCGGGATCGATCGTTTCCTGCCGAAGGCGTTCGGCGATCTGCATCCGACGTGGCGGACGCCGTACGTCGCGCTGCTGGTGCAGGCGGCGATCGCCGGCCTGTTCGTGTTCCTCGGCCAGGCGGGCACCTCCGTGCACGGCGCCTACGACGCGCTGGTGTCGATGGGGATCATCGCGTATTTCATCCCGTTCCTGTTCATGTTCGCGGCGATGATCGTGCTGCAGCGCGAGCCGGCGGGTCCCGGCGTGATGCGCGTGCCGGGCGGCAAGCCGGTCGCGATTGCGCTGGCGGCGACCGGGTTCATCGTCACCGCGATCTCGATCGTCCTGGCCTGCATTCCGCCGGACGAGGAGCCGAACAAGACGCTGGCGGTCGTGAAGGTGGTCGGCTCGTCGGCGATCCTCGTCGGCGTCGGCGCGGTGGTCTATCTTCTGGGCCGTCGCCGAGCGAGGTCACGGCGTGAAGCCAACATTACCGTATGAATACACGCCTGCTCTGCGTGATCGTCTTGCTGCTCCTGGTGTCGCGTGTCAGCTGCCCCGCGTCCGAGCCCCGGCCCTGGCACGATGCGGCTGGACTACTACCACACCGGCAACGCGAGGGAAGAGCGCTTCAGCGTCGATCGCGTCGTGCTCGAGCCGCTGCCGTGGCCGGGCAATCCGGCGCGGCCGCTCGACGCGACCAACCGCGGCAAGTATTTCTTCGAGGTGGTCGACGCGGCCAGCGGCACGGTGCTCTATTCGCGTGGCTTCAGCTCGATCTACGGCGAGTGGGAAACGACCGGCTGAAGCGAAGGAGGTCGAACCGCACGTTTTCCGAGTCGCTGCGATTTCCCGCACCCGACGCGCCGGTCCGCATCGTCGTCAAGAAGCGCGACGCGAAGAACGTCTTTCGCGACGTCTGGAGCACGACCGTCGATCCCGCCGACAAGTTCGTGCTCCGCGGAACGCCGAGGCCGACGCCGGTCCGCTGATCAAGCTGCACGAGAGCGGCGATCCCGCCAGCAAGCTGGACCTGCTGATCCTCGGCGACGGCTACACCGCGCGCGAGCGCGCGAAGTTCGAGCGCGACGCGAGGCGGCTCGCCGCCACGCTGCTCGCGACCTCGCCGTTCAAGGAACGTCAGGCGCGACATCAACATCTGGGGACTGTCGCCGGCGGCGGCGCAGTCGGGGATCTCGCGGCCGTCGCAGCACATCTACCGCCGCTCGCCGGTCGGCGCCACCTACGATGCGTTCGATTCCGAGCGCTACGTGCTCACCTTCGAGAACAAGGCGTTCCGCGACATCGCCGCGAACGCGCCCTACGACGTCGTCGAGATCCTGACCAACAGCGCGACCTACGGCGGCGGCGGCATCTACGGCCTCTACAGCACGGTTGCCGCCGACAGCGTCTGGTCGTCCTACATCTTCGTGCACGAGTTCGGGCATCACATCGCCGGCCTCGCCGACGAGTACTACACCTCGGACGTCGCCTATCTTCCGGCGGCCGATCGCGTCGAGCCGTGGGAGCCGAACGCGACGGCGATGCTCGATCCCGCCGCGCTGAAGTGGAAGGATCTGGTCACGCCGGGCACGGCGATCCCGACGCCGTGGCCGAAAGACGAGTTCGAGCGCTACACGAAAGAGATCCAGCAGAAGCGCCGCGCAATCCGCGCCGCGAACCGGCCGGAGTCGGAGATGGACGCGCTGTTCCGCGACGAGGAGAGGCACGCGACACCGCGCTGCTGAACGAGGGCGCGCACGCCGGCAAAGTCGGGGCGTTCGAGGGAGCCAACTACGAGGCGCGCGGCTTCTATCGCCCGCAGGCCGACTGCATCATGTTCACCCGCGACAACGTCCCCTTCTGCGTCGTCTGCCGCCGCGCGATCGAGCAGATTCTCGACCTGTACAGCCGCTAGGCAGGCTGACGGCCTGCACTGCGACTCCACGGGCTCACGGAGCGTCACCGCTTCACGTGGTGCAGGCCTTCAGGCCTGCTTGACACGCTATAGGCACACGCTTTCTGGCTGCTTGACGCGCCGCAGCGCATAAATCAGACTAGGCGCCCGAACGGAATACTTTTCAGACTGGAAGGCGCATCATGCAGGACGATTTCGACAGCGGAATGGGAATCCCCGACGATGAGCTGGCCGGCGAATCGGCGATGTCCGAGGGCGATGCCCTGGGCGGCCACGAAGGCGACGTCGAGCTCGAGGCGCCCGAGAGCGAACCGGTTGGCCGCGCGTCAGGCGGCGCGCGGGCGATGGCATCGGGCGGCGCGAAGGCAGCGGCTCCCCGGAAGGCCGCTCCGGCCGCCAAGGCCAAGAAGGCCAAGAAGGCCGTGAAGAAGGCGGCCAAGCCAGCGAAGAAGGCGGCCAAGGCCGCCAAGAAAAGCGCGCCCAGGAAGGCGGCGAAGAAGGCCGTCAAGAAGGGCGCCGTGAAAAAGAGCGCGAAGAAAAGCGCCAAGAAGGGCGCCGCCAAGAAGGCCAAGAAGAAGAGCCGCCGCCGCTAAGCCGTTCTCCCGAGTTCGCCGGGGCTGGTCGCCGCAAGGCGGCCGGCCCGTACCCCGCCATCCCTCCTTAGCGTTCCCCAACGAATCGGCGCCCAATTGTGTGAGGCGACACGTTTCCGACCCTCGACGCACTCATACGTTAGGGGGCTCCAATGAAAGCGAACGCCACACGGTTTTTTACGGCGGCGGCGGCATTGGCCGGGCTGATCGGCCTGGCGGCCGGCAGCGCGGCGGACCATCCGCGGCGCGACGAAGCATCATTCAGCAACGACTTCGGCGTTCAACGCACGATTTCCCTCACCGGTTTCGATACGTCCAACGCTTTCTTTGAAGACCTGGGCACCAACGGCCGGACCTGCTTCAGTTGTCATCGTCCTGGACAGGGATGGACGGTGACGCCCGACGAACTGGGCGAGCGTTTCAAAGCGACCAAGGGGCTCGACCCCATCTTCCGGACCAACGACGGGTCCAACTGCGAGGGCGCGGACGTGTCCACGCTGGCCAGGCGCCGCAGCGCCTTCAGCCAGTTGCTCAACAAGGGCCTGATTCGCATTGGGCTGGCGGTTCCTGCCGGCGCCGAATTCGAGATCGTCGACGTCGACGATCCGTACCACTGCGGCACGCCCTTTACCGAGGCCTCGATGTACCGCAGGCCGTTGCCGACGACGAATCTCGGGTTCCTCAGCACGGTCATGTGGGACGGCCGCGAGACCGTCAAGGGCCAGGCCATGCGGGCGGACCTGATCACGCAGGCTTCCGACGCGACGACCGGTCACGCACAGGGCGCCGCGCCGGCGTTGGCGCAGCTGAACGAGATCGTGGACTTCGAGCTCGGTCTGTTCACCGCGCAGCGCAGCGATGACGCCGCCGGCAGCCTGAGGGCGCATGGGGCAGACGGCGGGCCGAGGACCCTGGTCACGCAACCGTTCTGCATCGGTATCAACGATCCGCTGAACATCCTTCCGGTGATGCCAGGGGCCTGCGCCGCTTCGTCTGGCGGTCTGAATCCCACGGTGTTCACCCTGTTCGGCGCCTGGGATCACGCCGACTCTCCGGCCCGCCGCTCCATCGCGCGAGGCGAGCAAATTTTCAACACGCGCGCCTTCGTCATTGACAGCGTCGGTGGCCTCAATGGCGGTCCGGCCGACCCGATTGCCGGGCCGATTGCCGGCGGCACCTGCACCGTCTGCCACGACACGCCCAACTCGGGCAACCATTCGATCTCGATGCCGCTCGATCTCGGCCTGACGAGCGCAGCCCAGCGGACGCCGAACCTGCCGCTCTACACGCTCCAGAACCGGACGACGCACGCCACGGTTCAGACGACCGATCCGGGCCGCGCGATGATTTCCGGCAAGTGGGCGGACATCGGCAAGTTCAAGGGGCCGATCCTCCGCGGCCTCGCGGCTCGCGCACCCTACTTTCACAACGGCGCCGCGGCGACCCTCGACCAGGCGGTCGACTTTTACAACACGCGTTTCAACATCGGTCTCAGCAAGGCTGAGAAACGAGATCTGCTGGCGTTCCTTCGCGCGCTGTAACCTGCGGCGAGGGAGACCGTAGCCGTCTCGAGGCTAGGCTGTGAACAAAACGGGGCCGACGGGAATGTACACATGGAATGGTGAATTCCGGCGTCTCGACCGATGTCGTCGACTGCTCCTGGAAAATCAGCTCCGTGGTGCTCAAGTGTCCGTGTTCCGGGCCGGCGACCGCGTCAGGCCTGGCAAGGCGCCTGACCGCGGTCGTGCTTTGGTCCGTGCTTGCCACGCCGTCGATTCTGGGAGCCCAGAGCGCGCAGACCGCGCAGACGCCTCAGAACCCGCCGCCGCCCACCCCGCCGCCGTGTTCAAGGTCGAAGTCATCGAGACGACGCCGCTGCCTGGCCTGGACCTGAAGCTCGAGCAGATTCCCGCTCCGGTGCAAACGGCGGGCAGTGCCGATATCGACGCGAGCGGCGCGCTGGATCTGTCGGATTTTCTCAATCGACGGTTCAACGGCGTGTTCGTCAACGAGATGCAGGGCAATCCGTTTCAGCCGGATCTGAACTACCGTGGCTACACCGCGTCCCCACTGCTCGGGACGCCGCAGGGTCTGTCCATCTACATGGACGGCGTGCGCCTGAATCAGCCCTTTGGCGATGTCGTGAGCTGGGATCTCATTCCCCGCATGGCGATCGGATCGACGACGCTGATGCCGGGTTCGAATCCGCTGTTCGGTCTCAACACCCTCGGCGGCGCGCTCGCGATTCAAACCAAGGATGGCCGGACCAATCCCGGCACCAGCGTGCGCGCGATCTACGGCAGCGATGTGCGGCGGGCCGTGGAGTTCGAGCACGGCGGCAGCCGCGCGAACGGGCTGCATTGGTATCTGGCCGGCAACTTCTTCGCGGAGGACGGCTGGCGCGATGTCGTCGCCCTCGAGAGTCGACCAGCTGTTCGGCAAGCTCGGCTGGCATGCCGCCAGGAGCGATACGGCGCTGTCGGTGGGCTACGCCGACAATGCACTGACCGGCAACGGCCTGCAGGAACAGCGGTTTCTGGCACAGGACTACGCGAGCGTCTATACGATCCCGGACCAGACCGACAATCGGGCGACGTTTCTCAATCTGACCACGCGGCACGACTGGAGTCGTACGCTGACGTTCAGCGGCAACGGCTACTACCGCGACATCCGGACCAATACCTTCAACGGTGACATCAACGACGATTCGCTCGACCAATCGGTCTACCAGCCGAGCGCGGCCGAGCAGCGCGCTCTGGCGGCCGCGGGATACACCGGGTTTCCCGACCAGTGGCGCGAACGCCGCGAACACGCCGTTTCCGTCGTGGCGCTGCATCGGGAACGTGCTGCTGAACGATGAGCCCGGCGAGAAATGCAATGGCCTCCTGAACCGCAGCAACACCGTTCAGCACAACTACGGCCTGTCGGGCCAGGTGACGCGGCGCGACTGGCTCACCGCGCGCAACACCATCACCGTCGGGGCGGCCTACGACGGCAGCCGATCGAGCTTCGATCAGTCCACGCAACTGGGCTATCTGAACCCGGACCGCACCGTCTCCGGCTTGAACGCCTACGCCGACGGCGGCGTCACCGGCGGCAACGTGGACGGCGTGCCCGTACGACAACCGGGTGCAGTTGGACGGCCACGTGAACACCGGGAGCGTGTTCGCCTCCGACGTGCTGCCGCTCGGGGCCGCGTGGAATGTCACGCTGTCGGCCCGTTTCAACCGCACCAGCATCAGCAATCTCGATCGGCTGAATCCCGGCGGCGGAACCGGCTCGCTCGACGGCGACCACGTCTTCAGCCGCTTGAATCCAGCCGCGGGTGTGACGTTCAGTCCGACCGCGCGCGGTCAATCTGTATGCGGGCTACAGCGAGGGCAGCCGGGCGCCCACCTCGATCGAATTGGGCTGCGCCGATCCCGAACCAGCCGTGCAAGCTGCCCAACGCGCTGGCCGGCGATCCGCCGTTGAACCAGGTCGTCACCAGGACGTTTGAGGTGGGTGTGCGAGGGACGCAGGGACTCGTCACCTGGAACGCCGGGTTCTTTCACGCCGACAACAACGACGACCTGCTGTTCGTGGCCTCGGACGCAGACCGGATTCGGCTACTTCAAGAATTTCGGCAGCACGCGACGGCAGGGGATCGAGCTTGGCCTCAGCGCGAACAAGGGCCGCGTGACCGGCGGCGCGGGCTATACCTGGCTCGACGCGACCTTCCAGAGCCCTGAAACCGTGGACGGCACGGGCAACAGCACCAATGACTCCGCAGTGCAGGGTGCGAAGGGGCTGGAAGGCACGATCGACATCGAGCCCGGGGATCGGATTCCGCTGATCCCGCGCCAGACGTTCAAGGCGTTTGCCGACTTCCAACTCACGCCGAAGTTATCGGCGGATCTCGATCTCGATCGCCGCGTCGGGCGTGTTCGCGCGCGGCAACGAGAACAATTCCAGCCAGCCGGACGGCACCTACTATCTCGGCCCCGGTACGACGCCGGCGTACGGCATTCTCAATGTCGGCGCGCACTACCAGCTGAGCAAGGGGTGGCAGCTGCTGGCGCAAATCAACAACGTCTTCGACAGCCGCTACTACACGGCCTCGCAGCTTCAGGGGACCGGATTCACGAGCACCGGCAACTACATCGCCCGGCCGCTTCCTGCGATCGGCGGTGAGTTCCCGGTGGTGCAGGCGGCGTTCTACGCGCCGGGCGCACCGGCCACCTACTGGATCGGCACACGGATCAAGTTCTAGAAAGACGTTTCCTGTAAGTGTCTCCGTCTCGTATACTTGAACTTCCGCGGTGAGGTGGCCGAGAGGCTGAAGGCGGCGGTTTGCTAAACCGTTGTACGACCTTAAAGTTGTACCCAGGGTTCGAATCCCTGCCTCACCGCCATTCGAGCGTCGTACTTCACCCGCACTCATCCTGAAACCCCACATCACGCAAGCACGTTTCTGAGCGTGCGTCGATGCGTCGCGTATCGGCAGACCCCCGCCCTCAACCGTAATTCGCCGGAGAAAGCTGTCAGCGCGGCAGTATCCAACGATGGCCGCGCATCAATCGGGCCGGTCACGCGCTTCGCGGTACGTCTCTTGCGGCCTTTCCGTTCCGCCCGCGGCCTACCGCTGGCATCGGCCTTCAGGAGACATCAATGAACAGAGCACCGGTGACAGTCGCGCGTTGGATTTCCATGCTGATGGTCACGGGGCTATTCGCCGCCGGCAGCGCGAACGCGCAACAGACGATAGGAGCCTGCACGGTGCTGCCGGCCAACAACATCTGGAACACGCCGGTCGACACGCTGCCGGTGCTCTCGAACTCCGCGTCGATGGTCACGACGATCGGTGCCGGCACGGGCTTTCATGCCGACTTTCGGCGCCGCCATATGGGACGGCGGACCGATCGGCATTCCGTTCATCACCGTCCCCGGCACGCAGACGAAGTATCCAGCGACATTTCTCTACGCCGACGAGAGCGACGCGGGGCCGTACGCGGTACCGCTCAACGCACCGATCGAAGGCGGCAGCGGATCCACTGGCGACCGGCACGCGATCGCCATCGACAGCGACCGACTGCATCCTGTACGAGCTGTACAACGCATTTCCTCAAGCGTCGAGTTGGACCGCGGACGCTGGAGCGATCTTCGATCTCACGTCGAACGCCCTGCGGCCGAGCGGATGGACATCCGCCGATGCGGCCGGCCTGCCGATCATGCCTGGGCTCGTCACCTACGACGAGGTGCTGAGCGGCGAGATCAAGCACGCCATCCGCTTCACCGCGCCGCAGCTCGCGCCACGCGTTTGTCTGGCCGGCGCGCCACTACGCC
Source organism: uncultured Acidobacteriota bacterium (assembly GCA_963794705.1). Taxonomy (GTDB): domain Bacteria; phylum Acidobacteriota; class Vicinamibacteria; order Vicinamibacterales; family CAVVIG01; genus CAVQFC01. The sequence continues at coordinate 341,061 of CAWCFI010000010.1, read as the reverse complement.
TCGTCGCTCACCGGCACGCAGTATCCCCGGATGGGTGAGCGCTTCCGCCTGAAGGCCAGCGTCGATATCTCGATCGTATCCGGCAGACGTGCAGGTGATTCTTCGCGCGATGAAGAGGTACGGCATCATGCTCGCCGACAACGGCTCGGCCTGGTACATCTCGGGCCAGCCGGACCCCCGCTGGAACGATTCGAAATCTGCACACCCTGGGTCAGCTGCTCGGCTCGAACTTCGAAGCGGTCGACGCGGCGATGCTGATGATCGATCCGAATTCCGGCGCGGCGCTCCAGAACGGCGTCACCGTCACCGTCACGGTCAGCCCTTCGTCGGCCGCCGTCCGGGCCGGCCGCATCCAGCCATTTACGGCGACGGTCGTCGGTGCGCCGAATGCGGTGACGTGGAGCGTGAACGGCGCCGTCGGCGGAGACGTGGTGGTCGGGACGATCGATGCCAACGGCCAGTACCTCGCGCCAACTCTGGTTCCCAGTCCTGCAACCGTCACCGTGCGGGCCGCCAGCACATCGTCGCCCACGGCGAGTGGCAGTGCCGCGGTGACGATTTTGCCGCTGCCGGCGATTTCCACCGTCACGCCATCGCCCGTCCCGGTCGGTTCCTTCACTCTCACCGTGAATGGGACCGGGTTCATCGCCGGATCGACTGTCTCGTTCGATGGCGCGGCGCTGGCGACCACCGTGCTGTCCGCGACCCAACTACGGGCAACTGGCAACGCGACGGCCGCAAAGGCGTCGGTGCCGGTCGTCGTCAGCTCGCCTGACGGGGCGGTGTCCAACACGGTTACCGTCGATATCACCGCGCCCGTGGCGATCGCGATCACCATCTCTCCCACGACCGCGACGGTCAAAACCAGAGGCACGAAACAATTCACCGCGACCGTCCAGCACGCCGCGAACACGTCAGTGATCTGGAAGGTAAACGGCATCAGCGGCGGCAATGCGTCGATTGGGACCATCACGGCGTCCGGACTCTACCGCGCCCCGACCGCGGTGCCGAATCCGGCCATCGTCACGGTGAGCGCGACGGCGGTCGCGGACACGACCAAGACCGCGAGCGCCGCCGTGAAGGTCTCGAGGAGGTAAGATTCGTCGTTGGCTCCTCGCGTCCGATTCGCGCCTTCTCCGACTGGCTATCTGCACGTCGGCGGAGCTCGCACCGCCCTCTTCAACTGGCTGATCGCCCGCAAGCTCGGCGGCGTGTTCGTGCTGCGGATCGAAGACACCGACCTCGAGCGGTCGTCGGACGAAATGGTCGGCGGCATCCTCGACGGCCTGCGATGGCTCGGCCTCGACTGGGACGAAGGCCCCGGGATCGGCGGGCCGTTCGGCCCGTACCTTCAGTCGGAACGCCTCGACCGTCATCGCGCGATGGCCGAGCGGCTCGTCGCCCAGGGCGACGCGTACTACTGCTACTGCACGCCAGAGACGCTGAAAGCGAAGCGCGACGCCGCGGAGCAGGCCGGATCGGCGTGGCGATACGACCGGACCTGCAGCGCGCTGCCGGCCGACGCGATCGCGTCCCGCGAGCGCGATCGGACCCCGCGCGTGATCCGCTTCCGCGTCCCGCCGGGGACGACCCGTTTCGACGATCTGGTGCACGGGCCGATCGAATTCGACGCCGCGAACATCGAAGACTTCGTGCTCCTCCGCTCGGACGGTCAGCCGACCTATCAACTCTCGGTCGTGTCGGACGATGTGGAGATGAAGATCTCGCATGTGGTGAGAGGCGACGATCACATCTCGAACACGCCGAAGCAGCTGCTGCTGTACCGCGCGATCGGTGCGGTCGAGCCGAAGTTTGCGCACGTGCCGTTGATCCTCGGGCCCGACAAGAAGCGCTTGAGCAAGCGCCACGGCGCCACCTCGGTCATTGAGTACGAACGCCTCGGATATCTGCCGGAGGCGATGTTCAATTTCCTCGCGCTGCTCGGCTGGTCGCCGGGCAACGACGATGAGGTCTTTGCGCGCGAACAGCTGATCAAGGCGTTCGCGCTCGAGGGCATCAGCGGCGGCAACGCGGTGTTCAACCAGGACAAGCTCGACTGGTTCAATCAGCAGCACATCATGCGGCTCGCGCCGGACGAGCTCGCGGTCCGCGTCAAACCGTGGCTGGTGGCCGCCGGCCTCTGGCGCGAGGACTATCTCGGCAATCGCCACGCCTGGTTTTTCTCCGTGCTCGAGCTGCTGCGGCCGCGTGCGAAGCGGCTCGGCGATTTTGCTGAGCAGGGGGCGTTGTTCTTCACCGACGCCGTGGAGTACGACCCCGCGGCGATCGACAAGCATCTGCGCGTGCCCGGGACGGCCGAGCTGCTCGACGCCACCGGCGCCGCGCTGGCCGCGCTCGACGCATTCGATTCCGCCTCGACCGAGGCGGCGATCCGTGATCTCGCGAACGCTCGCGGCGTAAAGGCGAGTGTGCTCATCCACGCCGTACGTGTAGCGGTCACCGGGAAAACGGCAAGCCCAGGGCTATTTGAGGTGCTGTCGCTGCTGGGTCGGGATCGAGTGCACGCACGGTTCACGGCTGTTCGAAAACTGCTGCCGACCTCGCCTTCCTAATCGTTCCTTTCGTTTTCTCTCATCAAGCTACTGAGAACACAGCGGTTAGACAACGCCAAGGCCGGCGGTCTCGGCCCGACCGCGAATGAAGGCACGAATAGGAAAATGTTTTCCTAACCTCTTTTGTCTCTAGCAGTTACACAAAATCCACTGGCATCTCGGTTGCAGCCCAAGTGTTTGGACACGCTGGACCCGAGGAGGATGAAGTGGCCAAAGAAGATCGTGGATTTGCATCGATGGATAGAGGCAAGCAGCGCGATATCGCGAGCAAGGGCGGCAAGGCCGCGCATCAGAAGGGCACGGCGCATGAGTGGACGAGCGACGAAGCGCGCGAGGCGGGACGCAAGGGCGGGATGGCGAGCCATCGCCGCAAGCAGGAACAACAGCAGGCGCCCGACGCCAGCGCGACCGCCGCTCCTGAGTCGACGGATGGCAGCGTGAATCTCGAGCAGATGACCGGCAGCGACAACCTGCCGTAACCGTATGCGCCGACAGTCCGGCGCCAGCCGCGACGCTTGCCGCCGCCGTTTTGGAACGGCTATAATCGGTGGTTCACGCTAGCGGCTGGCACTGGGACGTCGTTCAACGGTAGGACACCTGCCTCTGGAGCAGGTTATTGGGGTTCGAATCCCTGCGTCCCAGCCATCTTCACTCGCTCTCGCTCGTTCAGCCGGCTGGGCCGCACGTCTCCAGGCCAGCGCGCGCCTCTCGGCGCGACTCGGCTCGAATCCCTGGCAATCGTCCGATCGGGGCCCGGTCGAATCGTCAAAAGATCGGCCGGCGGCTATCTCGAGACGGTTCGTCCGTCGATTTATCCGGCCAGGCCAAGCTGTTGAACGACGGCTAACCGGTCAACGACCTGTCGATGCCCCGTGATCTTGCCGTCAGCGAAGTAGTAGATTGTGAGACCGCGAACGGCAATCTGCCGACCCGATGGCGCGCGGCCACCGACGGAGCCGCTGTTCGTGCCACGCATCGTCCAGCCGAGTGCGACCAGATTCCCGTCCGCGACAAATTCCTCAAGATCGAAACGGAGATCCGGAAAGGGCTCTCTCGATGCGATGAGCCTTTGTTTGAAGGCGGTTCGATCGAGCGTCTGGCCCTCCCACGGATCACCGGGATCGCTGTAGATCGTGTAGGCGGACGCGAGGTAATCGTCCACGGCGTCGGCGTCGCCGGCCGACCACACCCGGTCCATGAATGATCGAAGGCGCTGACTATTGGTCATGCGGCAGATGCTATCCCTAGACGTTGTTTTCAATCGCAGCTCAATCTGATGAGCAGCGCGGCGCTGGGCGGAGCCACCTTTGGACACGACTTGGTCGCTCGCTCAGACGCAGACAAGATCCTTCCAATTTAACACTTTCCGAGCGCAGGTTTCCGCGACAACGATGTGCGTCGCCGGCGAGGCGTCGAACGATACGAACGCGGACGCGTTCACCGCCGACAGGCGACCCGTCAGCGCGTGACGCAAGACGACGGCCTCCACTCCGTCGACTCCGTCCACGCAGACAACCTCCGCACTGACCATGACTTTCAGGTGATCGCCGTCGGCACCCACGGTGTCGAGGACACTTCTACGAAGCCGGCGCGCAGCTCGCGTGTCGGCAGAACGCAAGACGACGAGAACGCGTCGGCCACGCGTCAGAGCGTCGACGGCGGCAGCGCGCGCGGCGCGGCCGTCGCCAGCGATGACGAGGTCGACGGTTCGGATCATTGCGCTCGTCTCGCCGCAGCAGGTTCGCTGACAACGACGGAGCCGCTCAGCGTCCGCAAGAACGCTTCGAGCTGGCGCAGTTCGGCCGCCTTTAGCCGCAGCGGCCGCAGTTCGCTGTGGCCCGTTGCAGGGGCGGGCGCACGGTTGTAGTGATCGAGCACATCGGCCAGGGTCGCGAACTGTCCCGCGTCCATGTACGGAGCTCGTTCAGACACGTTCCGCAACGACGGCACCTTGTAGGCACGATCGAGGGTGCGCTCCCTCGTCACGATGAACTCGAGCTCGGAGCATCCCTCCCGCGCATCGCTCCACTGGCTCCGACAATTGAATTCGTCGCTCAGCACTGCCGTCGCGCCGGCCAGCCGCCCGTGGTCAATGGCGAGCTCCGGCCGCGGTGGCACGCCCGTGTTGTGGAACTCATTGCTGGTGAGCAGCGGGCCGCCGTGGCACTGGGTGCAGTTCGCCTTGCCGATGAACAGCCGCAACCCCGCAATTTCCTCGTCCGTCAGGGTGCTCTGGCCTGACTGCCCGGTCGTCACTGCGGCGACGTACGTGTCGAAGCGGGATGCGCCGAACTCGATCCGCCGCTCATAGGCGGCGGTGGCCTTGCCGATGTTGACGAACACACGGGTCACATCCTCGCGCTGGGTGCTGCTCAGCATCTCCCAGGCTGAAGCGGCGTCTCGATCTGGGACCGGACCGGCGGATCGAGCGACGCCAGACAGATCGGGCAGCGGTCCGAAGATTTGCTCGTACTCCCAGGCGTAGGACTCGGCGATGACGTGCGCGTACTGCGCGCGCGTGCCGCCGTGCTCAACCGGACTTTCGAGAGGACCGAGCGCCTGCGCCCAGAGGCTGTCTTTGCGGCCATCCCAGAACAGAAACGGCGACCGCGCCATGCCTGTGATCGGCATGGCGCGCCTGGAGGTGGTTCCGACGCCGGTCGCCAGTGCGACCCCGTCCTGGAATGCGCGATCCGGCTGATGGCAGGTGCTGCAGGCGACACGCCCGTTTGAACTCAGTCGCGTGTCGAAGAACAGCCGCCGGCCGAGATCCGCGGCTCGCGGATCATCCGCAACGCGATTCGTAGGATCTCGAGGGAGTGCCTCGAGATCCACGAGCGACATCGACCGGAGCTCGTCGAGTTGCGCGCTCGTCCAACCGCCACGGCCTGACGCCGTGGCCGTGGCGATCGTCGTCAACAGGGCGAGTACGGCTGTTGAAAAAATCCGGTTCGTCATGGCAGTGGACTCGAATCACAGATCCAGGTTGAACGTGACCGTGTCCGGACCGCGGGAACCCGCAATCGCGAGCTTGAACTCCCACCAGCCGCCCATGTTGAAACGCACGCCTTCGATCTCGTAGATGCCGTCGCCGAGGTTCCTGGTCACGCGGGGCCGCGTCGGCAGCCCATGACCGTGCTGCGGCATGCCACCATCAACCGAGATCTGCGCCTGGTCGATTGCGCGCCCGTCGGCATCGCGAACGACGACGCGGACGGTTTGCATCTGCCGGGGATGCAGAGGCTTGGCGGGCTCGAGCATCGCCACGTAGCGGCCGTCCGCTGACGAGCGCGGGCCCAATCCGAACTCGCTCGCCGCCGGCCGCTTCGCGCCGGTGCCATGGATCATCATCATCGCGTGGCTGCACGCGGTCATGCCGACCGCGACCCCCATGGTCGCGAGCGTCAGCACGGTTCGCCGGATCATCGATGTGTCGTTACGTTGGGTATCTCTCATCGCCGTCTCCGAGTGTCAGCGCGGCGGTGATCGCCGCGGTGTGATTCGAAGAGTAGCGAGCGCATGGGGATCGAAGATTGAACGCTGAGGTCGAACTTCTTGAACGTAGCGGCTACAATGCCCGCTTGTCATACCAGCCAAACGCCGAGCCGTATCGCTGGTTGAGTGTTCCGCGCTGGTACTTGTGGGAGGGAGGCTTCCTCCTCACGGCCAGAGCTCAGGGCGTCGTGCCCGCTCATGCGCACCACGCCATTCAGATCGTCGTCGCCCTCGACGGGCGCGTTGCCATCAGCGGCAGCGACGGTGAGTGGAGTGAGGCGCGAGGCATCATCGTACGGCCGGACGCCGAGCACTCCTTCGACTGCAACGGTGCGTTCGGGGTGATGGTATTCGTGGATCCGGAGTCCAGCGAAGGTGCCTGGCTATCGACGTCTCTTCGTCAGGACATCACGACCGTCGCGGACACCCGGCTGGATGCGATTGTGCCGGCGCTTCGCGCGTTCGCGGAACAGCCCGATGAATCCGCGGATATCGCGCCGCTCGTTCGCGAGTGCATCCAGGGCTTGAGACCTGGCCTCGCGCCAACTCGCCGGCTGGATTCGCGCGTAACGACCGTGCTCGACGCGATTCGAGCCTCCGACGACCTCCGGATGTCGCTGGATCACGCGGCGGACAAGGCTTGTCTGTCGTCGACGCGTTTTGCCCACCTGTTCAAGGATCAGGTCGGCCTGCCGTTCAGCCGGTACATGCTGTGGCGCAAGATGACGCGAGCCATGGTCGCCATCGCGTCCGAGGGCACGATTGCGGCCGCGGCACACGCTGCCGACTTCGCAGATGCCGCCCACCTGACGCGGACGTTCTACCAGATGGTGGGCATGGCCCCCTCTGTGTTGATGCGCGGCGACTTCATCGAGATCGCCTCGCCGTTCAACACGTTGCCGGGGGATGTCAGCCGGCGTTCGTTTCCACGGTCGACCGAATAGCCGATTCATTCACTGATCTCCCTTGAGCTCGCCCGTCCACGCCGCGCCCCCGCAAACAACTGTGGTGATGGACCGGTATGTGGGCAGCCACACTCGTCACCGGCTCAGCGAGAGCCGCGCGTCCTCGGTCTGGTAGACGACCTTCTTGCCCGATCGGGCCTCGAGAATCGCGAGCGTTGCTCGGACGATGTCTTTGCCGACCTCGAAGACCGCGACCTGCGGCTCGCCGTCGTCGCTCGTATACCCGACGGTGAGATAGTGGCGGCGCTTCTTTGAGAGCAGCGCCAGCAGGCCTGCCGGGCCCACCAGGACCGAGTAGCCGATTGCGGCGCCAACACGGCGGCCTGCTTTTTGGCCGTATTCAAGGTCGTTCATAGTCGCGTACGGAATCCGAAGCGAGAGTGTCGGGGCGTCGGTTTCGCCGTTGAAGATGAGAGCGCCCTCATCACTCGTCTCCAGCGATCCCTTGACGTGTGAGTTCGAGGCGGCGAGAAGCGCCGTCGTGCCGCCGATGTAGGCCGCCTTGCTCGATCCAACGCTGGCGATGCCGCTGGCCTCGGCTGCGAATGCGAAGAGCACGAGAACTGCCACTCGATGCGTGATTGTCTTCCTCTGCAGAACGTCCATTGACATCAGAGCCTCCGTGTTTCGTGTTGACGTCACGTCAACGCACAGGAGTGTCGCACCCAGGCCGGTAACCGGGATTGGACGAAGCGGCTGATGTCCTTGAACGAATCAGCTGTGTGACGCGGCCGCCGGTAGCGCTCGTCGGCATCGCCCCGCGGCGTTGACAGACCGAATAGCCGATTCATTCAACCACAACAGCTGCTCCATCCAATCCTCCAGAGCCGCTGAGATGCGAGACTCCGTTTCGTTGACATGACGTCAACATCAGAAAAGGAGCTCGTGATGACCACTCAAACGAACGTCTGCGTGTCTGGAACCTGCGCTGGGACTCAGTGCACCTGCGGCTGCCAGACTCCAGCGCCGGTGCCGGCCGTGTCCTGCCAGTGCGGTGAGGTCTGCAACTGTGGCGAGGCGTGCAACTGCAGCAGCTGCCAGCACGCGAAGGCGCGCATCTCGGAGGCACGTTGATGCACGCCGGTACGGGCGTCCTCGCTGTCGTCGGCAGTCTCTGCATGATGCTGGCGCTCGTGCTGGCGTGGTGCCTGGCAGGGGTCCGGTCATCCGGGTTCGTGAAGAGGTGCTTTCCCAATCCTCAGAACTTGCTGAAGGCGCACCTCGACTTCCTGATGATGACCGGGCTCCTGTTCGTCTTCTTTCTGGTGTTCGAGCAGTTGCGGCTCACGCCTCCGACGGCCATCGTGGTGGCCATGAGCGCCGGCTCCGTCGGCAACCCTTCGGGGTTCCTGGCACTTGCGCTCAAGCCCGACCTTCCACAGAAGCCGGCGACGCCGTTCGGCGCTCTGATGGTGCTCAGTTTCACCGCCACCACGGTCGGATACGGGGGCGCCGCGTGGTACGTGGCGCACGCGATCATTCACACCGCTCGCTAGAGATCAAGGAGTTGCTCATGCTGCCATACCTCGTCGGAATCGTCCTCTCGATCGGCGTCGCCTTGTTCGCCATGGGGGTGGGATTCGATCGCGATCGCGCGTTCTATCCAACCGTCCTGATCGTGGTTGCGTCGTACTACGTGCTGTTCGCGGCCATGAGTGGCTCGATTCAGACCGTGGTCGTGGAGTCAGTCGTAATGGCGCTATTCGTGATCGCGGCCGTTGCGGGATTCAAGGGAACGCCATGGGTCATCGTTGCTGCGCTCGCCGCCCATGGCGTTCAGGACGCCGTTCACGCCCACATCGTCGCGAACGCTGGTGTGCCAGCCTGGTGGCCGGCCTGGTGTCTCGCGTACGACGTTGGAGCCGCAGCCGCTCTCGCCTGGATGTTGATGCGCGCCGACGCGGACGTGGTGGCAGTCACAGCATGAAGGCCATCGTCCGAGAGACGTACGGACCGCCCGACGTGCTGCATCTTGAAGACGTTCCAGTGCCGACGCTCGGTGATGGCGACGTGTTGGTAAGAGTCCACGCGGCATCGGCGAACGCCGGTGATTGGCATCTGCTGCGTGGGACGCCATTTCCATTTCGTCTCGTTGCCGGGCTTCGCTTACCCAGATTCAAGATCATCGGCACCGACATCGCCGGTCACGTGGAAGCCATCGGTCGGAACATCACCCAGTTCCGTCCCGGCGACGAAGTCTTCGGGGAACTCTCCCGGTGCGGTTTCGGTGCGTTTGCGGAATTCGCGGTTGCACCGGAGAAGGCGCTGGCGTTGAAGCCGGCCAACCTGTCCTTCGAGGAAGCGGCGACGTTGCCGACAGCCGGCTGCACGGCCCTTCAAGGCCTTCGGAAGGGACGGATACGACGAGCACAGCGCGTACTGATTAACGGCGCCTCGGGCGGCGTCGGAACGTTCGCCGTGCAACTTGCCAAAACCTTCGGAACCGAGGTGACCGCCGTCTGTAGCACGAGGAGTGTGGACGTGATGCGCTCGGTCGGTGTAGACCACGTGATCGACTACACGAAAGCCGATTTCGCGACGCAGGGCCAACGTTACGACTTGATCCTGGCGGCGAACGGAGACCGGTCCATTTGGGACTACAGGCGTGCGCTGACGGCTGACGGCTGCTATGCGATGACTGGCGGCTCGAATCGCCAGCTGACAGAAGCCCTGTTGTTCGGACCGCTGCTTTCGGTGGGCCGTCAACAGTTCGGAAACGTATTGGTGAAGCCCAACCAGGCTGACCTGCTGGTGCTGAAGGAACTCTGTGAAGCGAGAAAGGTGAGACCGGTGATTGACCGCCGATTCCCGCTGAGCGACGTTTCCTCCGCCGTCCGCTACGTCGAGGACGGACATGCACGAGGGAAGGTCGTCGTCACGGTTTGACGGTGTCATCCACTATCGGAATCCCAGCCACAATTTCCACATTGCGCCGGCCCGCCAAGTGTCGCTACCGCAATGGCTTGCCGCCTTCTGACACGCGTAACGGCACAAAATCATCAAAAACAGAAATAATTCAGGAAATCTCGTAAACCTGCGTAAACCTGTTCTGTTCGAAATCGTGCTCATCCGCGACAGTCTTAACCTGCCAGGACGGTCCGTCAGAAATGGAGCAAGGCGTGACGGCGAGACTTGATGCGATTGGCAGTGATGGTCCGGAAACAGCGTTGCCGCGCGATGCGCCCGGCGACGATCCGCTCACGCTCTTCCAGCCGGAGCCTCAGAACGTCGGCAAGGGATCGGGCGACACCGCGGCGCTGCGCATGGACGCCATCCCGCGCCAGGCGCCGTTCGTGCCGTTCGCCACGCCGAGCGTGAGCGATGGCAAGCCCCGCACGTCCGGAGTCGTCAACCGCATCAAGAGAGCGTTGCGAACACTCGATATCGCCCGCGATTTCGAAAAGACCGTCGACAGCCGGCTCGCGGCGTTGAGGGGTCTCGAACAGGAAGTCCAGGACCGTGCCAGGCGTCTCGAGTGTCTGAATCACGAGATTATCGTTGGCGCTGCGCAGGCCGAAGATATCCTTCGAGCGATCGGATCGTTTGAATCGCCTCTCGCCGACTTGAGACGGCATAAACAGGATCTTCGGGCGATCGAAACCACCGTTGCCGCCTTCGAGAACCGCGCGCAGACCGTTTCGACGAGTCTGGATCGTCATCTGGCTGGCTGCGAGGCCCGCGAAGCGGCCGTTGGTGACGCGGTGGAGCAACTTGGACGTCGCGCGGCCGACACGATCGACGACCTCGAAGGGCGCGTTGGCGACTGTGAAGCCCGTGCCCACATCGCAGCGCAGACGATCACGCGGCTCGACGATGTCTCGTCGCGAACGCTGCCCGCACTTCAGGAGCGAACGAAAGAGGCGGAGGAGCAGAATCAATCCCTCCGGGGGTTGCTCACCGAGGCCTTACGAATGGCGACGTCCTTGACCGCCCTGGAGGAGCGATTGCCCGCTGTCGGTCAGTGCGATCGAGACCTGGATCGCATCGAACTCGCCGTGCCGCAGATCGCGCGGCAATTGGAAGACCTCTATGCGAGTGCCGAGCAGCAGAGCCGGGCGCTTGCGGTCCATCAGCAGCGGGTGCGACAAACGCTTGACGAGTCGCAGAAGACTGCCGACGTCGTCTCCGAATTGGAAGGTCGGATCGTCGATCTCTCAGGCAGCCATCAACAGCTCGATCGCCTCGAGCAATGCGTCGCACAACTCGAACAGCGCGCCGCAGCGGCCGTCGATGAATCCACGCATGCCGCCCACGCGAGAAACGATCTCGAACAGAAAATCGCCGTGCTGCAGACGCAGTTACGAAGCATGGCGGAGACCGCCCAGGACGAGGCAACAAAATTCGTCGATCTTCAAGGACAAGCAGAACGTTACCAGCAGGAGCACGCACAAAGAGCGACAGCCATCGTGTCGGCACTGGAAACCCGGCTCGCTAGCGGCCATCAACTGCTCAATCGCGTCGAAGAGCAGTTGGGCGAACTCGAACAGCGGACGACGTCAGCCGCCACTGAGCTGAAACACGTCACCGACGTCAGGTCCGGGCTCGAACTGGAGGTCATCCGGCTGCAGAACCAGCTGCCACCGCTGACCGAGGCGGTTTTGAGCGAGGTGAAGAAGCTGACGACGAACGCCGACGAGACGACAATGCGGCTCGCCGCCGTCAGGCAGGAAGCGGAACGCTATCAACGAGAAGAGACGCACAGAGCGTCGGCTGCCATTGCGGGACTCGAAACCCGGATGGCCGAGATAGGAAGGACCCATCGAGAGCTCGATGTCGCCGAAACGCACGTTGAGCAACTCGAGCAGCGCGCCGCCGCAGCTGCCGGCGAGGTCAGACACGCGACGCGCGCGAAGGACGAGCTCCAACGCGAGATCGCGAAGTGTCAACAGCAGATAGAACGGTTGACGACGGCCGCCCAGGGTGAAGCCGAGAAACTGAATGGACTCAGGCGGCACGCTGAATACCACGAGGCCGATCGCGCATCGAGTCCTTCCACCCACGATCTGTTGAACACGCTGCGGTTCCGGAGGCGTGGGCCGAACACATCGCGAGGGTTTTCTCCCGCGCGCCTGATCTTCGGAGGTGCCGCGATCGCTCTTTCAACCGCGATCGTTCTTCTCGTCAGTATCGTGTGGCGGATCGGCCCAGTCGAGAATCAAAGACCTGAAACACCGCTTTCTGCAGTCGTCCTGGCGAGCCGAGCGCTCGCGCTTGCGCCGGCATCGGCGGTGGCGCCACCAATGCCGCTGACGGCCGACATCGGTCATGACCGTCCCGAAGCCACTCGACCGGCTCCCGCGGTCCCCGCAGTTGCCGTTCCGCCGATCGTCGTTTCAGAAACTCCGGTGGCCACAAATGGAGTCGCGACCGCTGCCGTGCGGGAGCAGTCCGTCAGGAAGGGGGCAACAACGCCTCAGTTCGTCGGCACGCTTCTCATCGAATCCGACCCAGCGGGCGCCGCCGCTTTTGTCAATCAAAAGCCGGTCGGCGACACTCCTGTTCTACTGAAGGATCTGCGGGCCGGATCCTACGTCGTGCGGCTGGAATATGAGGGTTATCGACGGTGGTCGTCCGCGGCAACGGTTTCCGCGGTCCGTCAAGAACGCGTCAAGGCGAAGCTCGAGCGCTAATATTTCCCGCCGTGCTCGGCAAGGAGATGCTGCCGGAGCAGATCCTTGCCGTAGTCATTGCCATTCGGCGTGCGCACGATGGTGTGGATGTGATCCCGCGTGGGCCGGTCGGCGGGATGGAGTGTCGTCGTCCCCACCGGACGCTGGTGATCGAACTCGATCAGGATCACCGGGCTGTGGATACGGTAATAGAACACGCCATCGTCAGTCGTCGATCCGACCCAGGCGAAACGTGTGTCATCGAGGTGCGCTATCACCTCGGTCATCCTGACCTTCGCGTGCGCCTCACGCATGTTGCCCACGTAGAGGCCGATCAACTCGATCAACCGCGACTTCTCCGCCGGTGAAAACGACGATGCCTTCGCGCCGGCGAAGTCGAGCACCAGGTTGTCCTGGAAGGCCTCGGCCTTGATGGTGTTGCCGGGTTTGTCTGCCGTGAGCAACGCGGCGGTTCGGACATCGGGTCCGAACGATCGCATCAACGAGAGTCCGAGATCCTGCTCCTGTTGCAGGACGTCGTTGCCCTTGTACTTGCCGCTCATCGCCCGCGCCGGCTCGGCGCCCATGAACGTGGGTGTCATCACCACCTGGTCGCCGAGCACAAAATAGTTGATCACCAGGTGATGACCGTCGATCTGCCAGCCCCAGGGCTTGGTGGCTGACGGCAAGCCCATCATCGTGAAGAAATACCACCCTTCGTCGTAGCTGAAGATGTCGTTGTTGATTTCGCGCAGCGACTGATCGGTCTTCATGATCGCGTCGCTCATGGCGAGACCCCGGGCGCTCAGAGACTCGCTCAGCAGTGTGCGAGCAAGCCGGCGTTGCGGCGCCGGCATTTCCTTCAGGCTGGTGCCCTGCCTGACGTAGATGCCGTTGTCCACGTTCACCCAGGTCCGCCATTCGGGATCGTCGACATCGAACACGGTGCGTCGCGCCTGGTCGGGTGTCAGCGATGCGATGAAGGCCGCCGCCGCCTTGCGGATCGGCTCGGTCGAGACACCGGTGGCGCGGACGGGAAACAAGCCCTCCGCGATACCCGCGCTGGTCCTGACGCCTACGAACGGTTCAACGAGAGATGCCGCGAGCCGGTCACTCACGACCTTCTTGACCGCGAGCGTCTGGATGTTCGGGCCTTGTTGTTGTTGCGGAGAGGCCAAGGACGCCAACCCAATGGCCATCAGGCCAGCGAGTACGAGGAAGCGTTTCATCGCGGGCAATGTTACTGGACGTCGTCGCAGCTTGCCCATCCCTGCTTGCGCACCGCAGCGGCGCAGCCGCGAAGGTGGGCCTCCCAGCCAACGGGAGCATCAAATCGGCGATGGAAGTTGGCCCCATTCGCGCGGGAAGACTCTGGTCAAACCGCACCACTTCAGCCATAGAATTGAGGCGTTCAGCAGTCAGTCGGAGACAAGATGACACGTCCTCGCAATGAAAGCGCGCTTGTGGTCACGGCAACGATCCTTTTGACGGTGATCGTCGTTGGTGCGTCACAACAAGAATCCCCGGCCCCTTCGGCGGGGACTGCGGCAACGATTCCGGCGTCGGTTGCCGCTGCCGCGGAGAAGATCGCCAACGATCCACAAGTCATGGCGCTGATCAAGGATCAGAGCACGGATGCGGCCGCGAAGGCACGATGGAATCAGTTTCTCGAACTGGTTCGCATCCCCTCGCCGCCGCGCTCCGAACTTTTGAAGGCGGCCGAGATTCATCGCCGGCTCGTGAACGAATGGGGATTCTCTCCAGAGGACGTGATGACGCGCGCGGACGGCGTCATGGCCGGCACCGACACCAACATCGTTGATGGTCTTCCGGTCTACAACGCGTGCGTGGTGATCAAGGGCTCGTACGCAGGCCGCGCTGACGCTCAACATTACCAAGGGCAATTTCCCAAGGTGCTCGTCGAAGGACACATCGACGTCGTCAACCCCGAAGAACTGCCGAAGGCCGGCGACCCATCCCTCCACATCAAGCTCCAGCCGTACGCACGGCCAGTGGTCGCAACGCCAGAGGAGTTGGCCGCGATCCCCGACGAACTGTCGTTCGATGCGCGAGGCCGGATCGTCGAGAACGACAAGTACGCCACGGCCAGTAAGGTCTTCGCCAACGCGAAAGACGCCGAAGCCGGCGGAGGCGTGCGCATCTACGTGCCCGGTTACGGCGACATGATGCCGAGCACGTCTAATGCGTTCGTGCTTGCGGCCGCGATGAAGAAGCACCGCATCACACCGGTCTACGACATCTGGATCTGCGGCACCGCCGGCGAGGAGGGCAAGGGCAACCTGGCCGGCGTCAAACAGCTCTACGGCTTCGACCAGAAGGCCGGCACCGGCTCCAATCCTCTCAACATCGTCGCCAACTTCGGCCTCGAGGGTGGGGGTACGGTCAACTTCGTCGGCAGCTACCGTTTCGAGATGAAGTTCAAGGCGCCATCGCCGCGCCCGGACGGTCCCAGTGCACCTGGGGCCATGGCCGCGGCGATCGCCAAGATCGCCGACGTCAAGACGCCGACGGACCTCCGTGACGGCGCGCCGCGCACCACCTACACCGTCGGTCGCGCCAGCTGCGAGCCCCCGCCGGCTCCGGGCATGAGTGTGCCGAGCTGCTCGCTCGAAGTCGACATGCGCTCAACGCGCAAGGAAACGCTCAATGACATGCGCAATACCATCGAGCCCATGTTCCAGGCCGGCGCGTCCGCCGAAAACGCGAGGCATGGGCGCAAGGATGGTAACGATGAAGGCATCAGTCTCGAGCTGATGTGGTTCGGTTTGCGGCCGGCTTTCGTGGCGGACAGCGTTGACAACGCCGCGGTCCACGCCGGACTTCAGTCGGGCATCCAGCTGGGCGCGATCAGCTCACCGATGGTCGGCACCGGATCGGGCAGCTTGAACGACAACGTCCCCGCGCACACCGGCGTCCCGACCTATCAGTTCACCCTGGCCTCCTCGGCGGCCGGCGCGGGCGGACATGCGTTCTGGGAGTGGGGCACGCGCGGCGCGCCCGCCACCGAAGTGGCCCGCATGCATCGCGTCCTCACCGCCGCCCTGATCGTGGCGGGGTTCCACGCTGCGGATGGCACAGTCGTGCAACCATCCATCGGGCCGATTGGCAAGCGGACACGAGAAGTCGTCCGGTAACTCTGGAGCATCCGATCATGAAGCACCTGATTTATCCGCTCGCATTCGTCGTTGCCCTTGCTGCGGCCGGCACGACGGCATTCGCCCAGCAATCTGGAAACTGGCGAATCGCGTTCCAGGGACCTGGGGGTCACAGCTACGGCGCCTATGGACGCGTCAGCGCCCTGCACGCCGCCGCGCGAGCGGTGATCCTGATTCAAAACGCATTGCCCGCCGGCAGTTACCAGATCACGAATTTGACGGGCGGGAACTCAGTCAATGCGATCGCCTCGGACGGTCTCATCGAACTGAAGTTGACCGCCACAAGTGCCGCTGCGTACAAGGCGCTCGTGACGGCGGTCACGAAGGCCGCGGCTGAAGGCGCCGCGGCGGAGAACGCGTTTCGCGGTGTGAAGGCTGGCGACCTGACAAGCGGCGCCCCGGCCACGGTCAGGTCCACCGTCACACAGTTCTGAAGTCGGTCGCGATCTGCGCCCGGCGTCCGTGATGGCCGCCTACATCGTTTCGTCTCGCGACAGCCCGCTGGGCTCACTCGAGCGCGGCGTCACGACGAAATCTTCCCCGCGACACAGCAACCTCACGGCACAGGTTGCGAGGCCGCGCCCTGATTGCAGCTAAACTGCCCGACATGACTCGGACACTCGTGGCCTTCGTCCACGGATTTATCAGCGGCCCACAGTGCTGGGACCCGTTTGTCGCTCGGCTCGAACGGGACCGTGACTTCCCACCCGAGGCGTATCGCTTCGTCCGCTACGAATATCCGACGGCGCTGTTGGAGCTGTCGCCAGCGAAACGCCTGCCGTCGATCAAGGAGTGCGCGAACAGTCTGGGTGAATTTCTCGACGCCCAAGCCGACTACGACGAGCTGTTTCTCGTGGGCCACAGCATGGGCGGGCTCGTCATTCAACAGCTTCTGGCGCAGAAGATCCTGGATCAGCGAGGCAAGGACCTCGCCCGGATCAGATCGGTCATCCTGTTTGCCACACCCAATCGTGGCTCGACCGTCGTGTCGAATGTTCGGAGCCTGCTTTTCCGCCTCTTCGACAACCCGCAGGAAGAGGAGCTCCGAGTGCTCGATACCAAGATCGCCGACGTGTCAGATACCATCACGCGGTTCATTCTCGACGCCAAGAGCGTCGAGAAAGCGTGCTGCCCCATTCCTTTTCGTGCCTTCTGGGGACTGCAGGATGCTGTCGTGACGGAGGTCTCAGCCAAGGGGCCGTTTGTCGAAGCCAGCGGGCTCCCCGGCGACCACAGCGGCATCATTCAGTGCGAGCCAACCGGCGAAGACCGCCGTTACCAGGCGCTCAAGAACTCGCTCCTACACCCCGTTGGTCACCCGAGCATCTACGAGATCGATCTCTTCGAGATCGCACTCCAGATCGCACCCTTTGACCCAGCCACGCCCGTGACGCTAAGCGGTGACGTCCGGCCGCTCGTCGTTCATGCGGACAACGTCGCCGTTCGGACCGCGAAATTCGTCTTCTCAAAGCAGAATCGCTGCAGCCTGCCCTATCTGCAGGTGTACCGCAGTGAGCAGGGGGCCATCGAGGTCTTGGATGTCACGCAACCCAATCAAGCATCGGCCGAGGCCCAGAGTACCTACTACGAGACCGGCAAGAGATTCAGCTACGAGTTCACGCCAGATCGCGGCGACGCGTTCGAGATGATCCTGCGCATCTACAACGGATTCGGCGAGGGACAACGCTCATGGCACAACCACATGAAGCCAAACGCCCGATACAAGTTGTTCCGCTTCGCTCTGGATCTTGACGCCTACCGTCGCGCCGGCTACACCATCACGCAGCGGCCAGAGTTGTACTTTTACGACGAAGACATCATGGACCACAATCTGTGCAAGCATCGGGTCAGGAAGGAGCCACTTCCTCCACTGCCGGCCTCGACACCGTGGTCTTCCATCTGGGAGATTGCCGACCTGCGGCGCGGCGTCGTCGACGTCGTCTGGGACCTCGCACTCAATTGACGGACCTACGGGCCGAGTACGGCGCGGCCTCGACGGCCTTGATCAGGACCTCCCGGTCCTTGTTCCTCTGGAGCGATTCGGTGGCGCTCGCCGCGAACTCCTCTTCTGTGATGCCACTCGGAACGCGCGAGTCGGCGCAGGTCTTTCTGTCGAAATGCCGCCGCCCCATTCGACTACAAGATGCCAATCCCGGCCTGTGACCAGATAAAGGCAGACAAACATGCGATTTCTTTCGATGATCCGTATTGATGAAACAACCGGCCAGAAGCCCAGCGAGCGCCTCATGCAGGACATGGGCAAGCTCCTCGAAGAGACGACCCGCGACGGCTCGCTCGTCCGGACCGCCGGTCTGCGCCCAACGAAGGAGGGCGTCCGCATTCGCTCGAACCATGGCAAGGTCTCGATAGTCGACGGCCCGTTTGCTGAAACGAAGGAAGTGATCGGCGGCTACGCGGTTCTGGAAGCCCCGTCGCTGAAGGAGGCGATCGAGCTCACCCGGCGGTTCCTCGCGGTCCACGGCGACGAATGGAACATCGAGTGCGAAGTGCGACCGCTTGATGGACAGGAGTTCGGCGCCTCGTAGTCACTGCTGGACCGGCCATCGGCCAGGTGTGTACGGCACGCCAGCGGCCTCGAGCTGCTGCTCGAACCTTCGCAACTCGCCTTCGAGCGCGCGCAGCTTCGCTGCCTCCGCGTTGAGTTGGTCGTTGGCGACGGAGTAGTTCATCTGCTGCGTGCCGGTCGGCGCGCCGGTGAGGCCGCGCGCACCGGCAGCGGCAGAGTTCACCCGCGACTGAATCGTCGACGGCGAGCCGGACTCGAGGCCGCGCAGGGTTTCGTCTCCGCGGAGCGCGCGTTGGATGTCCGTGATGCGCCGATCGAAGGTGACCGCCTGGTCCAGCAGCTTGATGTCGGCGGCTGAGTCCGCGATCGCCCGGCGAATCGCGGTGGTCCGCGTCTTCATGCTATTGACCTGCTCCAGCGCACCCGTGAATGCGCGCTGCAGCTTCGCCACTTTGTCCTGATACTCCGTGGCCGCCGTGCGCTGCGCCGGCGTGAGCGTCGCGTTGGGATCCGCGGACACCGTAATCGCCTGCACCTCGCCCAGCGCGGTCGTTGTCCCGGCGATGCGCCGCGACAGCGCGGCGCGATAGGTTCCGGGCGCGACGAATGGTCCGACGGCGCCTCCGCCGCCGAAACCGCCGCCGCCCCCGCGCCCACCAGCCTCGGGCAGGGTAGCCGCCACACCGCGCAGGTCCCAGGCGAAGCGGTGAATGCCGCGATTGCCGGGCACGGTCATGCGCCGTACCACCTTGCCAGCCGCGTCGGTGATCGTCAGGAACGTCTGCGGCGTTTCTTCGTCCGCTTCGGCCGTCAGTTCCGCCTGTGTGGGATACGGAGGCGTCGCTTTCCTCGCCTCCGCGGTTCGCGTCGCTTCCTGCCGCCGCTGACGCGCTGATTGCGGCGTCGTCTTGATCCAGTAGGTGATTACCGCGCCGGACGGCGGGTTCTCGGCGGTCCACAACTGCTCGCCCTGCGAGCCGCGGGCCTTGCTGATATCCGGCACCTCGATCATCGCGGTCTTGGTGGCGAAGATCTGCGCGTCTTTCTGGAACGTGTCGGCCGTCATCGCCCGCAGCGGCGCGTAGTTGTCGAGCACGTAGAACCCGCGTCCGAACGTCGCCATCACGAGATCGTTCTCACGTTCTTGAATGACGAGATCGCGCACCGGAATCGTCGGCAGGTTGTTCTTCAGGCGAATCCATTTCTGGCCGGCGTTGACGGTGAAGTACAGCCCGAACTCGGTGCCGACGAACAGCAGATTGGGATTGACCGGATCCTCGGCAAAAGCCAGCGCCATGCCGTTGGCCGGCAGATCGCCGGCGATGGACGTCCAGGACAGCCCCCGGTTCGTGCTCTTGTAGATGTACGGCTTGAAGTCGCCGTTCTTGCTGTTCTCGTAGAGCGAATACGCCACGTCCTCGCTGGTCTTCCCGGCATAGACGCGCTGCACGTAGACGCCGTAGCCGTCGTAGTCCGGCAGGCCCGGCGGATGCTCGCTCTTCCGCCAGTTGGCGCCGCCGTCGAGCGACACCTGCACGTTCCCATCGTCTGTGCCGGCGATCAGCATCCCTTCCTTCTTGCGCGACTCGGTGACCGCCGAGATGTTGCCCCACGTCGCCGTCGATTGATGCTTCGCGATGGCCTCCGGCGGCCAGACGCGGCCCATCACCGGCAGGCGATTGCGATCGGTCTTCATGGTCAGATCGGGACTGACCGGCCGCCACGAATTGCCGCGATCGTCGCTGCGGTACAGGCGATTCGCGCCGAGATACAGGCGCTGCGGGTTGTGCGGGCTGATGATGAAGGGCGTCTCCCAGTTGAATTTGTTCGCGTCGTCTTCCTTGCCTTCAGCCGGCTTGATGCTCACACGCTCGCCGGTGCGCCGATCCAGGCGCACGATGCCCGCGTACTGCGACTCGCCGTAGACGATGTTCGGATCGTTGGGATCGACGCGGGCGACGAAGCCGTCTCCGCCCGTGATCACCCACCAGTCGTTGTTCATCGCGCCGTCGGCGCCGCGCGAGCGCGATGGTCCGCCGAGGCTCTCGTTGTCCTGCGTGCCGCCGTAGATGTTGTAGATCGGCGACGCGTTGTCCACCTCCACGTTGTAGAACTGCGTCACCGACAGGTTGGCGAAATGGCGCCACAGCCGGCCGCGATCCCACGTCTCGTACAACGCCGCCGTCGCACCCTTCCAGCAGATGCTCGGTATCGTCCGGATCGATCCAGACGTAGTGGTTGTCCACGTGCTTGTTGCGCTCGCCGAGATCGCTGAACGTCCGGCCGCCGTCCTCGGAAATCAGCGTCTGCACGGTCGGCACGTAGAGCCGGTTGGGATTCTTCGGATCGGCGTGAATGTTCTGGTAGTACATCGGCTGGGCGTTCACGGTGCCGCGGCGCTCCCAGCTGTCACCGGAGTCGAGCGACGCATAGATGGCGGTGTTCTCGTTGGTCTCGACCTTGGCGTATACCAGATTCTTCTGTGCCGGCGAGAAGGCGAGGACGATGCGTCCGAGATCGCCGGTCGGGAGCCCGCCACGAATGCGGCGCCACGTCTTGCCGCCGTCAGTGGACTTATGCAGGCCGCTCTCCGGTCCACCGTGAATCGAGCGTCCAGGTGTGGCGACGGCGCTGATGGGCGACCGCGAGCATCACGTCGGGATTGTTCGGATCGATGGCGACGTCGCTGATACCGGTGTTCTCGCTGATCTCCAGGACTTTGTTCCACGTCGCACCGCCGTCGATCGTTTTGTAGAGCCCGCGTTCACCACCCTCTTTCCACAGCGATCCATAGGCCGCGACGAAAACGACGTTCGAATCGCGAGGGTCGATCACGATGCGGCCAATCTGTTCGGACGTTTTCAGGCCGAGATTCCGCCATGTCTTGCCCGCATCGTCGCTGCGATAGACGCCATCGCCGTAGCCCGTGGCGCGCTGGTTCGTGGCCTCTCCCGTGCCGACCCAGACCGTGCTGGGATTCTTCCGGTCGATCACGACGGTTCCGATCGCGTAACTGCCTTCGTTCTGGAACACGGGGGTGAAGGTGATGCCCGCGTTGGTGGTTTTCCATACGCCGCCCGACGACACGCCGATGTACCACGTCTGCTTGTTCTCGGGATGCACCGCGATGGACCCGATGCGGCCTGACGCGATCGCGGGCCCGATCGCGCGCAGGCGGAAGTCCTCGAACGTGGCTTGGGCGAATGGATCCTGATTGCCGCTACCGGCGGCCGGCTGTGCCGATTCTTGAGCCGAGACGGCAAGGGTCGAGAGCAGCGCGCAGGCAAGGAGCAGTCTCTTCATGTCGGTCAGGGATGTTACCGCAGCCCCGAGGCGCTCCGCCAAACCTCACACGTGGTGGTGCTGGAGTTGCCGAATCTCAGGAGCGGCCTCTAGAGTCGCAGGAACCGCTCGCGGATGATTCGCGACTGCAGCCGGCTGACCTGCAATTTTTGACCGTTGGACAGCAGCACGATGTGGGTGCCGCCGGGCATGACATTCACTTTCGTGATCAGGTCGATGTTCGCCAGCGTGCCGCGCCCCAGCCGGACGAAGCGCGCCGGGTCGAGCCTCGTTTCCAGATCCTTGAGCCGATAGGTGATGGCGTGACGCTCGTTCTTGAGCGTCGACAGATAGAGCTGCTCGCCCTCCGCGACGATCGAGGCAATCTGTCCGACCGGAACAATGACGATTTCGTCGCGTCGCCGCACCGGAATCCGTTCGAGGTACGGTGACCTCGCCGACGATTCGTACACGGCGATGGCATGGCTCAGCTGCGCGCTCTGCTCGGCGACGATCTCGGCGTGCTCGATCCGCTCCTGTGCCCGGTTCAGAGCCGCGCGCAGGCGGGCTTTGTCCACCGGCTTCAGCAGGTAGTCCACCGCGTTCAGCTCGAACGCACGCACCGCGTACTCATCGTAGGCGGTCACGAACGCAATCAACGGCAGCTGGTGCTTCTTCAGCATGCGCACGACGCCGATGCCATCGAGCTCCGGCATCTGCAGGTCCAGCAGCGCCAGATCCGGGCGCTCCTTTTCGATCGCCGCCACGGCCTCGCGTGCCTGACGCCGCCTCCGCCACCATCACGACGTCCTCGAAGGAGCGCAGCAGCGCCGCGAGAAACGAACGCGCCGGGCGCTCGTCGTCGGCGATCACCACGCGGAGGCGGGCGTTCACGACGCGTTCCGCCTGGATGCGAAGGGCACGGCGGCCGCGGTATTCGGCCGGCATGCGGATCTCGACTGTAGTGCCGGCGTCCGGCGTCGCTGTCAATCGACAACGAGGCCGCATCGCCATACTGACAGGCCAGCCGCCGCTCGACGTTGCACAGTCCGACGCCGCTGGCGCGGCCGGCCTGCAGGTCCAGCAGGCTGACACCGGCGCCGGTGTCATGTACCGCGACGACGAGCGCGCGCGTCGCCGCCGGCCGTCGTCCAGCCACGCCGTGACCGTCACCCGCCGCCACGCAGTCAGCGGCGCGATGCCATGTTTGACGGCGTTCTCGACGATCGGCTGGAGCAGCAGCGGCGGCACGCGCAGGCTCCGCAGCGCCGCCGGCACGTCGATCCGCACGCGCAGGCGCTGTTCGAAGCGTGCGTGCTCGATGTCCAGGTACGATTCGATCAACTCGAGCTCGCGGCCGAGCGTCGTGAACTCTCCCTCGGATCGCAGCACGCTGCGCAGCAGCGCGGTCAGCTGCATCAGCGTCTCCAGCGCGCGCGGCGGCGCCGTTTGAATCAGGTAGCCAATCGTGGTCAGCGCGTTGAACAGGAAATGCGGATTGATCTGGGCGCGCAGCGCCCGCAGCTCGGCCTCGGTGGCCAGCTTGCCGATCTCCTGCTCCCGAAGCTCGCGCGCGTAGCGTTCGTGGGTAAGGCGGATCGCATCGATTCGGCGGCCGACCACCGACGCGATCGCCTCGATGCGCGGCATGATCATCCGAGAGCAGGCGCCGGCCGCCGATCAGCGCGCCCACCACCAGCTGATAGCGCGGCGGCTCAGCGACCGGGATTTCGACGGCCGTTCGGGTGCCGCGGCGGCGGCGCCGCGCCTCCGCCATCGAGGACGCTGGATGCTCGCGCCACTCGACGATGCGGGCGCTCAGGGCGGGCGCGAGCTGCGCGCAGACCTCGTCCAGCAGCGCGGCCACATGCTGCTGACCCTGCGCGCGCCGCGCGATTTCGGCGCGCAACAGGGCGTAGTCGGGCCGGTCCAATAAGATCGTGTCGACGAACCAGCCGATCCGCTCGCGGATCGCGCGGATAGAGCAGCGCGGTGCCGACCCAGAGCGTCACCAGGACGCCGACGTCGCGCGGATCGCGAAGAGGCAGATCCGGCGAATGAATGACGCCGATGGCGGCCACGCCCAGGAGCGCGGCGGCGACCAACGCGACCAGCGTCAGCGCGCGCTTCAGGAAGATGTCGGCGAGCGCGAACGGGAAATCCTGATAGAGGATCGCGAGCGCCAGCGGCAACGAGGCGTGATGGCCCGAGCAGCTCGACCGGCCACGACGCATCGCCCTGGTGCAGCTGGCTCAAGTGCAGCGCCGACACCGCAAAGATCGGACAGCGCGGCAGCCCACAGCGCGCGCCTGCGCACCCGGTTGGCGTCGCGTGACGGCAGCCAGCGGGATCACCAGCGCGATGAACGCATACGTGAGCAGCCGCATCCCGAGCGGCGACGGCAGCGGCGCGCCAGTCCATGCCGCGTATGCGTGCAACGCGGCGGCGATAGTGCTCACCGCGTACGCCATCGCGGCCACGATCTGCCTGCGGCCAGCCCGGACCCGCGCCCTGTCGCGCTCGTCGCGCAAGACCGAATGCACGACGACCGCGGGCAGAAACCCAGGGCCGAGAAGCCCGCGGCGATCAGAAATGTGAAGGGACCTGCGATGCCGATTTTCGGGAGCTCGTACGCTGGAAGCGCGCACAGGTTCCAGATCAGACCCGAGAACCGCGGTGCGCAAGGAGCAACGGGTCGACGCGTGGTGTCCCGGCTGCGCGCCTCGCGCGCAGCACCATCGCCAGCAGCATCGCGTAGAGCACGATGCCCGTGCTCAGGCCGACCAGATTCAACAGTTCGCTCATTGCCGCTCTCTTACGCGTCCACCCTACGCGCGATCGCCGTTCAGCCGGAACCTGAACCGCATGGGCAGGCGGTTTTGACCGGTGAATGGTCGCTCGCGGCAGACCAGCCGTTTTCATTGTAGGTCCGGACGTTTCGGAACGCCCGCGCCGGCACCACGGCCCTTCACCGGCGCCGCCATTCGCGGAGAGCACGAGCACGTTCGACGGCCGCAAACAACCATCCATGCTGTTTCGGTCGTCGCTGCGACGGAACACCTTGCTAGCGTCCGAAGCGCCAGGTGAGGCGTTTCTCCGAAAAGAGGTCCTATGTTGACGCGGCGGTTTCTCCACGTTCTTCCGATGGCATTTCAAATCGCGGTCGCGATCGGCGCGATCGGCGTGGCAAGCGCGCGGGCCCAGGGGTTGGGCGGCGCCGGCACGGTGCAAGGCACGGTGAAGGATCCGACCGGCGGCGTCATGCAGGCTGTCGAGGTCAAGATCAGCAACCCGGTCTCCGGTTTCACGCGGACGACGACGACGGACGCGGCCGGCAAGTTCGTGTTCGGCAACCTGCCGCCCAATCCGCTATCACGTCGCCGTCGAGGCGCAGGGCTTCAAGACGCTCGAGCGCGACGTCGACGTGCGGAGCGGCGTGCCGATCGTCGTCGACCTGGCGCTGGCGCTGGCCGGCGCGACCACGAGCGTCGAGGTCGTCGGCCACGCCGAGGATCTGCTCGAGCGGGATCCGACCGCGCACACCGACATCGATCAGAGCCTGATCGCGAAGCTGCCGCTCGAGTCGTCGTCCGGCCTGAACCAGGTGATCACGCTCGCGTCGCCCGGCGTCGTCGTCGGATTCCAACGGCTTCTTCCACCCGATCGGCGATCACGCCCAGACGCAGTTCTCGATCGACAACCAGCCGATCACCGATCAGCAGAGCCGGGTCTATTCGAATCAGATCTCGCCGGACGCGGTGCAGTCGATGGAGATCATCACCGGCGTCGCGCCGGCCGAGTACGGCGACAAGAGCAGCCTCATCGTGCACATCGTCACCAAGTCGGGCCTCGATCAGCCGAAGCCGACCGGCAGCGCGTCGTTCGGCTACGGCTCGTTCAAGAGTCCCGACGGGCGAGTTCGAACGTCGGCGGCGGCTCGCACACGCGTCGGCGACTTCCTGTCGGTCAGCGGGCATGCGGACCGATCGCTTCCTCGATCCGCCGGAGTTCGCGGCGCTGCACGACCACGGGCAACAGCCTCTCGTTCTTCAATCGCCTCGACGCGCACGCCGGCGACACCGAGCACGTTTCATCTGAACGTGCAGGCGGCCCGGTCGGCGTTCGACGTGCCGAACACCTCGATCAGAACGACGCCGGCCAGGCGCAGCATCAGGACATCGACACGTTCAACGTCGCGCCCGGCTACTCGCAGGTGATCGGCGCGAAGACGCTGTTCACCGCGAACGGGTTCGTCCGGCAGGACCACCTGACCTACACGCCCGAGCGCCGATCCGTTCGCCGATCAGCCGGCGACCGTCTCGCAGGATCGCACGCTGACGAACTTCGGCGTCAAGGCGGACGTGTCCTACACGGCGGGTAATCACAACGTGAAGGTCGGCGGCACGATCAGCGCGACGCAGCTGGACGAGCACTTCACGATCGGCTTCACCGATCCCGACTTCAACGCGCCGTTCGCCGGAGCCGACGGCACTTACAACCCGGACGCTGGCGCCGTACGATCCTGACGCGCGGCGGCGACGCCGCTCGCCTACGCCCAGGCGCGCGACGATCAAGCAGCAGGCCGCCTACGTCCAGGACGACATCAAGGCCGGCAACGCCACGTTCAAGCTCGGCCTGCGCCTCGATCACTACGACGGGCTGAGCCAGGCGACGCTGCTGCAGCCGCGCCTCGGCGTGTCGTACGCCGTGCCGCACAGCAACACGGTGCTGCGCGCCTCGTACGGCCGCACGCTGGAGACGCCGTACAACGAGAACCTGCTGCTCTCGAGCGGCTCGGTCTCAACGGCCTGTTCGGCGACGGGCAGATCCTGCAGCCCGGCAAGCGCAACCAGGTGCGAGCTCGGCGTCCAGCAGGGGCTCGGCCAGCTGGCTGGTCGCCGACGTCGGCTACTTCAACAAGCACACCGACAACGGCTACGACTTCGGCGTGCTGTTCGACACGCCGATCGTCTTTCCCGGTGTCGTGGGATCACTCGAGGATCGACGGGTTCACCGGCCGGCTCAACCTGGTCGAGCACGCGCGGCTTCAGCGCGTTCGTCGTGATGGCGCACACCAACGCGATCTTCTCGCCGCCCGGCACCGGCGGCATCCTGCTCGAAGCAGCCGGCCGGCGACTTCCGGATCGACCACGATCAGAAGTTCAACTCGACGACCAACCTGCAGTACATCTTCGACAAGGCGCACGGCGCCTGGGCGGCGCTCAGCTGGCGGTACGACTCGGGGCTCGTGGCCGGCTCGGTCGGCAGCATCGAGGACGCGCTGGCGCTGACCGGCGATCAGCAGGCGGCGATCGGCTTCTTCTGCGGCAGCGTGGTCGGCCACGCGTGACGCGCCGATCACGAGCTGCGCCTCCGGACGGCGGCGCGACGCGGCTGAAGATTCCCGCCGAGGGCACCGAGGACGATGTGACCAACCCGCCGCGCATCGCGCCGCGGCATCTGTTCGACCTCGGCCTCGGCGTCGACAACCTGTTCCACAGCGACAAGGCGAAGGTGCGGCTGCGCTTCAGCGTGATCAACCTGACCAACCAGGAAGCGCTCTACAACTTCCTGTCGACGTTCAGCGGCACGCATTTCGTGACGCCGCGCGCGTACCAGGTGCACGTGGGCGTGTCGTTCTGACGCGACGGCGATAACCTACTTGGCCAGTAGGGCAAGACGCCTGCGCGCCGCTTGGTACGAGGGATCCGACGGTGCCACCCGCTGGAGCAGCGCGCGCGCCTCCTCGATTCGTCCCTGGCCGAGCCGCGCGAGGGCGAGCACGAACCGCGCGGACGGTTGGGTCGGGTCCAGCCGCAGCGAAATCTCCAGCATCTCGGCGGCGCGCGAGATGTCGCCACCGAGCAACTGGACGATGCCCAAATCGCGATCGAATGCCGAATCATCCTGATACAGGGTCGTCAACTCCGCATATTCACGAGCCACCGACTGGAACCGACCAGCCTCCGGTCCAGGCGGGGTGCCGCGGGCGTTGATCATAGAGACCAGCGCGGCGATGCGTACGGCGCGGCGCCGGTCGGACAGGGCGGCGAGGAGGGTCGACCGTACGGTGCCGTCGGCGCTTTGGTCGAGTTCGCCGAGGCTCGCGATCGCCACCGCGCGGATGGCGGGATGATCCGCCACTGCGGCGGAGAGGAGCGCCGCGCGGACGGGTTCGCCTGAATAACGGCGGAGGTATCCGACAGCGGTCGCCTGGATCAGCGGGCCCGCCCCCGCGTCCTTCGCGATCGCGATGAGACCGTTCACCGCCTCGGGCGCGCGCCGGCGGGCTCCGGTGAATACTTGCGCGCGTTCCACCAGCTTCCCTCGGCGTCCGGCGGGCCACCACGTGTTGAGCACCCCGACGGCCCAGGCCGCGTTCTTGTCGGAATGACACTCGTTGCAGGCGTTCGGGATGCTGAACGCCACCGTATTCTCTGGCGCCGGCAGACTCATGGTGTGATCGCGCATCGTCGCATTGATGCTGATGACCGTCTTCGGCATGTGGCAGGCGACGCAGGAGCTCCCGGCGCTGCCGATCGCATGGCGCGTGTGAGCGGCGGCCTGCTCGCCGATCGCCCCGTGGCACTGCGTGCACAACGCGTTGTTCGACGCCGTCAACTGCGCGTTTCGGTCGACGTCGGGACGGTGGGGATCGCGGTGGCAGGAGGTGCAGGTGGCGCCGCCCTGCCGGTAGCAGGCGCTTTGCCACAGCCCGATGGCATCGTTGGAAAAGCGCCGCGGGCGGCCGTCCGGCCAGTACGGCAACTCGCGATCGGTGCCGGGGTCGTACTCGAGCCGCGGCATGAAGAAGTCGAAGTAGTCGTCGCCGGCCTTGTAGCCGGGATTGACGACGTTGCGAAGCGAATGGCACTGCGCGCAGATCATGCTGCTGGTCTGCGGATCCAGGCGAGTGGGTTTCACGATCAGACGTCCGTCCACAGGCCGGGTCTGAGGATTCCGTGAATAAGCATCGACGTGCTGGCTGCCGGGTCCATGGCAGCGCTCGCATGAAGTGCCGAAATCGCTCCAGTCGGTACGGTATTCCAGTGTCTCCGGGTTGAAATGTTTGTCCTCGCCGCTGACGTGACAGCCGACACAGTCCTTGTTCCATTGTTGGATCGGCGGACCCGCGGTCCTGCCTGGACGGACGATGTCCATGTTGTCGAACCACTGGCGCCGCTGCACGTCCCAACTCGGCGGCAGTACGACGATGCGGCCTTTCTCTATCGTGGTCAGGTAGTGCTGAACGCGGCGGCTTCCGAGCGTGTACTCGACGCGGTGCTCGCGAAGCGTGCCGGTCAAATACGACTCGGCGATGAAGAACTCGCCGTTGGCCGACCGCAGCTGAAAACGGTTGCCGTGAAGGAGCGCGCTGCCCTTGGCGAAATCGCCGACCACGCTGGACGCGGTCGCCGGCTGCAGCATCTTGCTGTGTCGGCCGCCCGACCAGGTGTCGTGCATATCCTGGTGACACGACGCGCACGCCTTTGCGCCGACGAATGTGGCGGTCGTCCGCGCCGTCGACTGATCGGTGCGAGCGCTGCCGGCGCGGACCAGCACGAACAGGCATGGCGCCAGCGCCACGATCAGACACCGTCCCAGGCGCGCGCCCACGGGCTGGTTATACGGAAGCGCCCGCGCACTGTCAATGTGGTAGCGTGTCGCGCGGCACTCAACTCTGGAGAACATCGATGCTGCATCGTCTCGTCAGCGCGTTCCTGGTGCTCCTGCCTGGGATCGATCGCGGTGCCTCACGCGCAGACTCCGGACACCTACGCCGCGCTCAAGTTCCGTTACATCGGCCCGGTCGGGAATCGTCTGATCGCAGTCGCGGGCGTGCCGCGCGATCCCAACATCTACTACGCAGGCGCGGCGTCGGGCGGCATCTTCAAGACCACCGATAACGGCGCGCATTGGGACGCGATCTTCGACAATCAGGCCGTTTCGTCGATCGGTTCACTGGCGGTGGCGCCGTCCGATCCGAACGTGGTCTGGGCCGGGACGGGTGAGGCATTCATCCGCAGCAACATCTCGATTGGCGACGGCATCTACCGCTCGACCGACGCCGGAAGAACGTGGGCGCACATGGGCCTCGAGCGGACCGGCCGCATCGGCCGGGTCATTGTCGACCCCGTCAATCCCGATATCGTCCTCGCCTGCGCGCTCGGCCATGCCTATGGGCCGCAACAGGACCGCGGCGTCTATCGCAGCGGAGATGCCGGCCGGACCTGGCAGCGGAGCCTGTTCGTGGACGAAAACACCGGCTGCTCGGACATCGCCATCGACCCGCACAACCCGCGCGTGCTCTTCGCGGGCATGTGGCAGATCGAGATTCATACCTGGGGCCGGACGAGCGGCGGTCCCGGCAGCGGCCTGTTCAAGTCGGTGGACGGCGGCATCACCTGGACACATCTGACCGGTCACGGCCTTCCGAAGGCACCGGTCGGCAAGATCTCGGCGCAGGTCGCTCCGAGCAACTCGAATCGCGTCTATGCGCTTGATTGAGACCGGCGACGGGCTTCCAGCCGTCGACGGCACGCCGACTCAGAGCGGGTCGCTGTGGCGCAGCGACGATGGCGGCGATACCTGGGAGCTGATCAGCTCGGATCGGCGACTCCGCGGCCGCACGCACTACTACACGCGCTTCGCGATCGAGCCCGACAACGAAAACGAGGCATATTTTCTGTCGGCGGAATTCACCAAGACGCTCGACGGCGGCAAAACCAGCATCGACCTTGCCGGACGGCTCGCGCCAGTCGGAGACAACCACGACATGTGGATCGATCCGACCAACGGCGATCGGTTCATCGTCGCTCATGACGACGGCTTGAGCATATCGGTCAATCGCGGCCGCAGCTGGCATCAGATTCAGCTGCCGGTGGCGCAGATGTATCACGTCGCGGTCGACAATCAGATTCCCTACAACGTCTATGGCAACCGCCAGGACGGTCCATCGACCCGCGGCCCGAGCAACAGCCGCCTCGCGAAACAGTCCGACGAGGACAGCGCGGCGCCGATTCCACGCGGGTTGTGGCACTCGGTCGCCGGCGGTGAAAGCGGCTGGGCGATTCCCGATCCCACCGACAACAACATCGTCTGGGCGAGTGGAACCGGGTTCGGCAGCGTCGGCGGGACCGTCGAGCGCTTCGACGAGCGCACCCGGCAGGCGCGCGAGGTCGAGATCTGGCCGGTGTCGACCATCGGCACGGCGGCCGCCGACGTGAAATACCGCTTCAACTGGACATTTCCGGTAGCGCTGTCGCCACACGATCACAACACGGTGTATGCCGGGTCGCAGCATGTGCACCGTACGACCGACGGTGGCCAGACGTGGCAGGTGATCAGCCCGGACCTGACACTCAACGACCAGAGCCGGCAGCAGCGTTCGGGCGGCCTGACGCCCGACAACGTCGGCGTCGAGTACGCCGGCGTGGTGTTCGCGATCGCGGAGTCGTCGCGCGAAAAAGGGGTGATCTGGGCCGGCACCAACGACGGCCAACTGCAGGTCACCCGCGACGCCGGCAGCCGCTGGACCAATGTGACCGCGAATATTCCCGGCCTGCCGCCGTGGGGCACGGTGAGCAATGTCGAGCCGTCGCGGTTCGACAACGGCGCCGCCTACGTCACTTTCGATCTGCACCAGGCCAACAACCGCGATCCGTTCGTCTTCAAGACGACCGACTACGGACGGACCTGGCGCTCGGTGGCCGGCGACATTCCGAAGAGCGTGCACAGCTACGCGCACTGTGTCCGTGAGGATCCGATTAAACGGGGGCTTCTCTACCTCGGCACCGAGAACGCGCTCTACGTTTCACCAGACGACGGTCAGCACTGGCTACCGCTGCAATCGGGCTTGCCGCACGCCCCCGTCCACTGGCTGACGATCCAGGAGCACTTCAACGATCTCGTCGTCGCCACCTACGGCCGTGGCTTCTACATTCTGGACGACGTCACCCCGCTGCGAACGCTGACGCCGGACGCCTTGAACGAGGCGGCCCATCTCTTTCCGCCGAGGCCGACCTACCGGTTTCGCACCATCACCGATCCGATGACGATGCCAGACGATCCCACTGAGGGCCGCAACGCGCCGTACGGCGCCGCGATCACCTTCTCCCTCAGGGCCACCCCACAGGACGAGGCGCGCGCCGCGATCAAGCTGGTAATCAGCGATGCAGCGGGCAAGGTGGTCAGGACGATGGCGGTGGGGAAGGAGGCGACGCGCAGGCGTCAACCGTGTTTGGTGGGATCTGCGGACCGACGACAGTCAGGCGATCACGCTGCGAACCAGTCCGCAACACGCCGCCGACTTTCGAGTCGGACCGGACGGCACGCGCAAGTTCCCGACCGGTGGGCCGCTCTCGGTTCTCGTGCCGCCGGGGACCTACTCGGTCACGCTGGTCGCCGCAGGGACCGAGCGGGTCGAGCCGATCGTCGTTCGCAAAGATCCCGAACACCGTCGGCACTGACGCGGACATCGCGGCGCAGACCAGGGTGTTGCTGCAGATCCGCGACAACGTCAACGTTGCCGCCAAGGCGATTAACGATGCCGAGCTGGTCCGGGCGCAGCTGACCGCGCTGCGCGGCGTGATCGGCGACGGCGAAGCCCAGAAGGTGGTGCTGAAGGCTGCCGCCGACCTCGACGCGAAAATCGCGGAGATCGAGTCGCGCCTGTTCAACATGACGTCGACTGGACGGGGCCAGGACATGCTTCGGACACCAAGCCAGATGGTGGAGAAGCTGAGCCACCTCGCGGATGTCGTGTCCTATTCCGACTTCGCCCCGACCGGGTCCCAGCTCGAGGTCAGCGCGGCGTTGACGCAGCAGCTCGCGCACGACCAGGAGCAGATCGCCGGCGTGCTGGCAAAGGACGTGGCCCTTTTCAACGTGATGCTACGCGAGCGGCAGATGGGCGCCGTCGTGATGCCGCCGCGCTAGCGTTTTCAGAAGAACCGGCGGTTCTTGGACTCGGGAGATGTGGTGATGCAAGCGGTGCGGGCACTTTCCGCCGTCGTTCTCGCGTTGGCGTTCGCGGCCGCCGTCAACGGTCGGTTCACGGCTCACGCACAGGCCGGGACGGCTTTGGCGCAAACCGTCATCATCAAAGCCGGCCGTTTGATCGACGGGCGCGGCGGAGCGCCGACCGCTCCGGCGATGGTGCGGGTCGAGGGGCAGCGGATCACGGCGGTGGGATCGACGCTGGCCGTTCCGCCGGGTGCGCGGGTCATCGACCTGGGCTCGGCGACCCTTCTGCCGGGCCTGATCGACCTGCACACGCACCTGACTGGCGAGCGCAGCGTGCATTGGGAAGACGTCCTCACCAAGACCACGCCCGGCCACGACGCCCTGTGGGGTGCGCGCAATGCCCTTGTGACGCTGCGCGCAGGGTTCACGACGGTGCGCGACATGGGGCCGACCTGGCCATTCGTCGATGTGGACCTGCGCGACGCGATCGAAGCCGGTGCGGTGCCCGGACCGCGCATGATGGTGGCCGGCAACTACATCTCCTCGACCGGAGGCGCCGGCGATGCGCGTCAATTTTCGATCTACGTCGACGTGCCGCTGGTGAAGAATCTCGCCGACGGTCCCGACGAAATCGTCAAGGCCGTCCGCACCAACCTCAAGAACGGCGCAGACTTCATCAAGATTCTCGCGACCGGAGCGGTGCTGTCGAAAGGCATCTCGCCCGGGGCGCAGCAATACTCGGATGCCGAGATCCAGGCGGCCGTGAACGAAGCCTCACGATGGGGACGCCAGGTGGCGTCGCACGCGCACGGCGCCAGCGGCATCATCGCCTCGATCAAAGCCGGCGTGCGCACCGTCGATCATGGCTCGTTCCTCAATGACGAGGCGATCGCCCTCCTGAAAGCGTCGAACCGGCGTGTCTTCTACGTCCCGACGCTCTACACGGCGATTGCGATCGAGAACGAGGGGGCGGCGAACCACATTCCCGAGACCGAGCGCGAGCGCAATCGGGCGATTCGAGAAACTGAATACGCCGGGTTCAAGCGCGCGCTGGCTGCGGGGATCCCGATCGGCTTCGCAACCGATGCCATGGTGATCGATCACGGCGACAACGCCAAGGAGTGCGAAGTGCGCCACCAGCTCGGCGAGTCGGCGATGGCGTGCATTGTGGCGGCGACCAGCCTGAACGCGGAGATCATGGGCTGGAGCGAGCGCGTGGGCAGCATCGAGCCGGGAAAATTCGCAGACTTCACCGCTGTCCCTGGGGACCCGCTGCAGGACATCACGCAGCTGCAGAAGGTTGGGTTCGTGATGAAGGGCGGCCAGGTCGTGCGCGCCGATCTGGTGAGGCCTTGAGGTACCGCAGCGGCGATGGAGGGGCACAGAGTACTTCCCTTCCCGATTTCGAACGGACACTATGACAATTCGAAAGACGAGTTCGATGAATGCTGTCCGCAAACGGAATTTTCCGTGCGGTCGAGCAGAATTTTGAACTGTCATTAAAACGTCGTAATTATTTCGATCCAGACACATTTGTCTCTATACGTCCGTGAAGACGTCCGTTAGCATGGCGCCGTTCAGCCGTTGGTCTTCACATCGTACGGAGGGTATGACATGAGCTCGAGAGCGGCAGTGTTCCTCGTGTCCGTGTTCGTCAGTCTGCTTGCGGCTTCCGCATCCGCACAGAATACGCCCGGCCGATTGACTGGTTTGGTGACAGACGCACAGGGAGCGATTCTGCCCGGTGTCACCGTCACCGCCACGTCGGCGTCCCTGATCGGCGGACAGACGACGGTCACGCAACCGGACGGCAAATTCCTTTTTCCCGCGCTGCCGAGCTGGTCAATACAAACTCGTGTTCGAGCTCTCCGGATTCCAGAAGCTGACGCGCGAAAGCATCAACGTCGCGCTGGGCCAGACGATTTCGATTGATGCACAACTGCCACTGGCCTCGTTGAGCGAGAGCGTCACCGTGACCGGCGCCTCGCCGGTCATCGACGTGACCTCGACCAAGGTCGGCACCAGCCTGAAGGGCGAGGCGCTCACCGCGATTCCCAATTCGACGGACACGTGGGGCGCGCTGTCCGAAGCGCCAGGCGTCCGCATGCAGGGCTTCGACGTCGGCGGCAGCCACAAGAGCCAGCAGTCCGGTTACGAGAGCTTCGGCGTCCAGAATCAGTCGCGGGTCATCACCGACGGCGTCGACCATACCGAGGGCGTCGGCGGCACCGGCTTCTACGAGGATTACTTCGCCACCGAGGAGGTATCGGTGAGCGCGCTGGGCAGCGACGTCGAGATGAACTCGCCCGGCGCGGCGATTGTGTCCACGATCAAGAGCGGCGGCAACAAGTTCAAAGGGCTCGAGAACGTCACCTACGAGCCGGGCAGCTTCGTCGGCAGCAATGCGGCGACGCCCGACGTGGCGGCTCGAGGCTATACCTGTCCGCCGAACGGGGAGGGCGTGGCGCAGTGCAACAACCCAAACCTGCTGTTCTGGGAAGGCCACGCCGATCTCGGCGGGCCCGTGAAGCAGGACAAGATCTGGTTCTACGCCGCGTACAACCAGTTCAAGATCGACAAACAGGTGTCGGGCGTCGCCCAGAGCGTGGCGACCGATCTCGGCAAGTTCCAGAATTACACCGCCAAAGGCACCGTCAAGGCGAACGCCAGCAACACCCTGATCGGCTACTTCCAGGCCGGACACAAAGCGAAGCCGTTCCGCAACCTGTCGACGCTGGTGCCCCCGGAGTCGATTCTCGCGCAGGACAGCTGGTCGAAGATTTACAAGGCCGAATGGCAGTCGGTGCTCAGCGACCGCATGTTCCTCAACGTCAACGTCGGACGGTTCACGCTGGCGTGGCCGATGGTGCCGGCCGTCGATCCGCGGGCTGCCGCGGCGAACATTCCCGCAACGTATCGTGACACCGTCGCCCAGACCGGCTCGGGCTGGAATGCATTCACCACGTTCCGTTCGAAGCCCCAGGTCAAAGCCCAGGCGACCTACTATGTGCCCGGCAAGGCCGGGAGCCACGATCTGAAGTTCGGCTTCGAGGACATGTACGATTCCTATCACTTTGGGATCAACGGGCAGTCCGGTCCCTACCGCCTCTCGTATCCGACCAAGGGAGCGGCGCCGGACCGGATCCGCTTCATCGACACCGGCCTGCCGGGCGCCTACGACAGCTCGTGGACGGCCGGGGCCAACATCGACCAGCATTACGCGCTCTACGTGCAGGATCGCTGGGCGCCGAACAATCGGTTGTCGATCAGCGGCGGCTTCCGCTTCGACTACCAGGACGTCGGCTACCAGGACGGCACGCGGACCCCGGAGATTTGCGACGCGACGACCGCGGCGCAGGCCGGCGACGGTGGCCGCATCTTCCCGTGCTCGTCGACGGTGGCCGGCGCATCGTTCTTCAAGAACAAGAACGTGGCCGCGCGCCTCGGCTTCAGCTACGGCCTGACCGGCGACGGCCGGAACGTGCTCAAGGCCTTCTACGGCCGCTACTACAACAACTTCGGCGACGGTTACTCGTCGGCGAATCCGGCCGGCCAGCGCTATGTCGAGTACAACTTCAACGACCTGAACCACAACGGCAAGTACGACGGCGTGCAGGAGCTCGGCGCGTTCAGAACGCGCCTCGGCGGCGCCGACGCGCCGGTCGACCCGAACACCCGGACACCGCACACCGACGAATACAGCGTCACGCTCGAGCGGCAATTCTGGGGTGAGTCGTCGATCCGCGGCACCTACGTCCGCAAGATGCAGAAGGACTTCGTGCCGTTTTATGCCACCTCAATCGTTCCGGCGTGGAATGGCACGCAGACGGTGCCGGTCACCGCGACTGCCTTGGGCACCACCTACCACCTCCTCGACGTGCCGAATTCACTCGCGAATGCCACCGATTCGGCGTACACCAACGCTCCGGATGGCAGCTTTACCTACGACACGCTCGAGATCGCGTTCACCAAGCGAGTCGCCAAGGCCTTCTTCCAGGCCAGCGGCGACTACCAGTGGCGCGATGAGCTGCGAACGGCCGACATGAGCACGCCGGCGTCGTCCACCAGCCCGCTCAGCACCGACCCGATCGGTGTATTCCCGCAGATCTCGGTGAATCCCGCGGCGCCGAACCGGCAGAAGACCACGATGTACCATGCCCAGCTGGCGGGGCATTACACGTTTGCCTACGACGTGGGCGTGGGTCTGAACTACCGCTTCCAGAGCGGGTTCCCCTACGCGGGGATCGTGCCTGACGGGACTGTCGGGTTGAACGTCTGCAACTTCGGCTGCTCGTTCTTCTCGCAGAACCTCGACCAGAACCGGTCGGAGGCAGTGCACCTGATGAATCTCCGGATCGACAAGACGTTCCCGCTCGGCGGCGCCAAGAAGGCGACGCTGATGCTGGACATCTACAACCTCCTCAACGCCGATCCGGTCACGAACTTCAACCTGTTGCTGGGCCCGACCTACAAGACCGTAATCGCGGTGCTCGATCCACGGGTGTTCCAGATGGGTTTCAGGTTCGAATTCTAGGATTCGAGTCCGAGTCTGTTCAGCGCGCGCCAATCCGTTGGAGATTGGCGCGCGCATCCGCAAAGTCCGGACGCAGTGCCAACGCCCGGCGCCATTCCTCCACCGCCCCACTCTGGTTTCCCATCCGCGCGTACGCCACGCCCAGTGCATTGTGAGCCGTGGCGAGATCGGGATTGATCGTCACCGCACGGGTCAGCGCCTCGCGCGAGTCGGCGAGGCGGTTCTCCAACAAGTACAAGGCGCCGAGATTGGACCAGATGACGGCGGCGTTGGGCGACAACGCGAGCGCCTTGCGAAACGTCGCCTCGGCGTCCCGGCTGCGGCGACTGCGTGCGTAGGTCTGCGCGAGTGTGTCCAGCGTCTGGACGTCGGACTCGTCCTGTTGTGCCAGCGGCTCGAGGATCGCGAGCGCGCGCGGGTAGTCGCCGGCATCGGTGTACATCGAACCGAGTGAGCGCAAGAGTGATCGATCCGCGCGTCCGTCCCGGGCGGCGCCGTCCGCGACGGCGATCGCCTCAGCCAGATGTCCGCTGGTGCGCAGCATGAGCGCGAGGCGATCGTAGGCGACGGTCAGGTCGGGCCGCGCGGCGAGCACTTCCCGCAGCACGGCGATGGCCTGCGGCGTGTCACCACGGCCCCACATCGCGGCCGCGTCATCGAGCGCCGCGTTGAGATGCACCAATTGCTTGGGATCGTCAGCGGACGTGTACTTGCGCGCCGGCGCCGCAGATGGACGAACGATGTAGCCCAGCGACCGCAGCCGGGCATCCGCATCAGGATCGATGGCGACCGGGGCCGGCGCTGTGCTGCGATTGGCAGCCGTCCGATCCAGGCGCGACTCGAGCTCGCGGGCATCTTCGCGGCGCTCAGCGTAAACGTTGTGCTCCTCGCCTGGATCCACGGACAGGTCGTAGAGCTCGGGAATCGGCAGGTCGATCAGCTTGCGCCGCCGGCCGACGATGCCTTTGAGGGGCGCCCAGTTCCGCGTGAAATTGGCGTTGAGCGCCTCGAAATAGGATCCTGGGTCGTCGCCAGGAGCCGCATGACGTAGGCTTCGTCCGTCAAGATCGGGCGGGGTCTTGGCGCCGACCAGATCGAGCACCGTCGGCATGATGTCAACGAGTCGTGCGGGCATGTCGACCGACGCCGCCGGAATGACTCCCGGTGCCCAGAAGATCAGCGGCACTCGCAGCGTCGACTCGTAGGCAAACAATCCATGGGTGCGCTCGCCGTGCTCGCCTAGCGACTCGCCGTGGTCGGAGGCGATGACCACGAGCGTGTGCTCGAGGGCATGCGCCGAGCGAAGCCGTGCGAGGAACGTTCCCAGGGCGGCATCGGCGTAGGCGATTTCCCCCGAATAAGGGTCCGCAAGATAACGCGACGCGTACGGCTCTGGCGGGGTGTACGGTTCGTGAGGATCGTACAGGTGGACCCACACGAACCAGGGGCTCGCGCGTTCCGAGCTCCCGGAGGCCAGCTTCCGGCCCCCAGAGGTGATCCACTCCAATGCGGGCGCGAGCACCTGCTCTGCGGTACGCTGCACGATTTCGAGATTCGCGCTGCTGCCGCTGACGCGATCGTCATAGAGATCGAAGCCGGCGTTGAGGCCGAAGCGTGCGTCGAGGACAAATGAGCCGACGAATGCAGCCGTGCGGTAACCCGCCGACGCGAGCACACTTGCCAGCGTCAGCTGTTTCGGATCGAAACGGAAGGCGCCGTTGTCGCGAACGCCGTTCGCGGGCGGATACAGACCGCTCATGATCGTGGCGTGTGACGGAAGCGTCATCGGCACGTGCGCGCGGGCCACTGCGAACCGCAGCCCCTCACCCGAAAGCTGATCGAGCGTCGGGGTCAAGCCGCGTGTGCTTCCGTAGGCGCCCACATGATCGGCACGGAGCGTGTCGATGGTGACGAGCAGCACGTCCGAGCCGCGCAGCGCTGCGGCGGCAACCGGCAGAGGCACCGGCTCGCTCCGGCCACACGCCAACGCGCCGGCAACGGCGGCTAGCACGAACACGATCTGCGATGGTCGCATCATCGGGCCGATTCTTTGAGGCGCGCCAGCATCGACGCCACGCGGGCCAGGTCGCCCGCGTATTGGTCCCGCGGCGCCTCCTGCGCGAAACGCCGCAGGTAGGGAACCGCCTCTGACGGCGTGCGGCTGTCGGCGAGCGTCACTCCCAGGTTGAACAGAAGGTCGTAGTCGCGAGGGAGCAGCCGCTCGGCGCGGCGCCACGCGTCAATCGCACCAGGTGTATCCCGATCCACAAGCGCCGCGCCAAGCGCGTTCCAGGCATCACCGTACGATGAATCGATCGCCGTTGCACGCCGCAACGCCGCCACCGCCTCGTCGCGTCGTCGGCTCTGCAGCTCGAAGAGTCCGAGGTTGAACCACGCCGTGGCGGCGCCAGGATTGCGGTCGATGAGCGACTGAAAGATCGCGCGCGCTTCGTTGGCGCGTCCGTTTCCTGCAAGGACAATCGCCAGCTGGTTCAAGACGTCAGGGTCGTCGTTGCCCGCACGCCTCGCACGTTCGAAGGCATCGATCGATCCGGCGGCGTCGCCGGCGGCGCCGAGCGCGGCCCCCAGTTTCGCGAGAAGCTCTGGAGAGTCCGTCTGCTGGCGCAGCCCCTCTCGCAGCAGGTCGATCGCCTCCCGCTGGCGACCAGTGGCGGTCAGCACCGTCGACGCGCTGGCGCGCGCCGCGACGAAGTCCGGCCGCTCGCGAAGAATGGCGAGGAACGCCGCGAGGGCGGCCTGTGGCTGCCCTTCGTCGAACGTCGTCAACGCGGTATTGAACCGCTCGTTCAGGCCGACCATCCGCTTCGGATCGTCGCCGGCGGTCGTCGTCCGAGCAGAACTCCCGGTGGAGTAGCCGAGCGATCGCAGCCGCGCAGCGGCCTCGGGCTCCATCGCCATGCGCGGCGCCGTGACCTCCGCGCCTGAGGCGAGCCGGAGGGCACGCTTCAGGAGATCCGCGTGCGGGTC
The DNA here is from genome assembly GCA_963794705.1 of uncultured Acidobacteriota bacterium. Classification (GTDB taxonomy): domain Bacteria; phylum Acidobacteriota; class Vicinamibacteria; order Vicinamibacterales; family CAVVIG01; genus CAVQFC01. The sequence continues at coordinate 300,947 of CAWCFI010000010.1, read as the reverse complement.
GCGATCGACGCGATTGTGCTGCTCGCCGGGATCGGTCCCCAGGTCGTAAAGCTCGGCGTCGGGTAGGTCGATGTACTTCCAGCCGTTTTGAATGATGCCGCGCAGCGGCGCCCAACCGCGGGTCAGCGAGGCGTCGAGCGCTTCGAAGTAGAGCGGCCGGTCGGTCGAGGGTGACCGAACGAGCGATTGGCCGTCGACCGATCCTGGCGGGGCGAGACCCAACAGGTCGAGAATCGTCGGCGTGAGATCCGGATGCGAGACGGGCGCGTCGACGACAGCGGGCGCGATCGATGGTGCGTTCACGATCAGCGGCACCGCGAGGGTGGAGTCGTAGGCGAACAGCCCATGCGTCATCTCCCCGTGATCGCCGAGCGACTCCCCATGGTCGGCGGTCAGGACGACGAGTGTAGTGTCGAGCGCGTGCCCGGCCTTCAGGCGCGCGAGCAACTGTCCCAGCATCGCGTCGGTGTAGGCGACCTCCGCGTCGTACGGCGTGCGGCCGGCCCGGTACTCAAGAGGCGCGTCGTAGGGCGCATGTGGGTCGAACAAGTGCACCCAGGCGAACCACGGCGTGCCGGTGGCCGCCGGCGGCGAGAGGATCCAGTTGCCGGCAGCGGTCACCACCTCCGCGCCGCGCCGCTCGGCGAAATGAAAGGACGCCCGCTCGCTACGGGGCAGACGATCGTCGTACTCGTCGAACCCCTGATTCAGGCCGAAGCGGCTATCCAGTACGAACGCGCCGACGAACGCGCCGGTCCGGTAGCCCGCCCCCTTGAGTGCCGTGGCGAGCGTGGGCACGTGGTTGTCGAGGCGGAACCTGGTGTTGCTGTGGATGCCGTGGTGCCGCGGCAGCAGCCCGGTCAGGATCGAAGCGTGCGCCGGCAGCGTCAGCGGCGCCGGCGAAAACGCATGAGCGAAGCGAATCCCCGCGGCCGCAAGCCGGTCAATATTGGGTGTCAGGCCGTTGTGGTTTCCGTACGCGCCGACGCGATCCTGCCGGAGCGTGTCGATGGTGATCAGGAGTACGTTCGCCCCGCGCAGGCTGCCCGGGTTCGCGGGCGCGCGATCGGCGGGACGGCCGCAGGCCGCCGCCGCGGCGACGATGGTGAGCGCGCCACAGGCCCGCCACGCCTTCGAAGTGATCACGAGGCTGATTCTGCCAGAATACGTCAAGTCGTCCGGGACCTATCCACCTGGTCCCCCTGCCGCCTTCTCGCAGACACCGACTTCTCGTAAGCCGCACCTCTTCAGGCCAGCGAACGCCCTTCCTCAGGACTGTTCGTCGGCCCACACGAACGGCGTCTTCTTGTTGGACTGCAGCTGATCGCCGGGCGGGGCGCCGGCGATGTCGACGAAGCCGCTCAGACTGCGGTGGATCGCGGGTTCGGCGCCGCGGATGCGTCCCTGCGCATCGAGGGTCAGCCGTGCAACCGGGTGGTACACCAGGAACAGATTCCCGTCGGCGTTCATCGTCGCGACGCGGATGCCGACAAAAGCGCCGTCCTGCGACGCGGCGACGGCCTGTTCGGCGACTGCTGGATCCAGGCGCGCCGAGAGCGCCACCATCTCGACTCCGCCGGCGCGCACGACGGTCGGCGTCTTCGGCGCGGTCACCGGGATGTTGGGATGCACCTTCTCGATCAGGGGAATCCAGCCTGGCTCCTGTTTGTTCCGGCGTCCCCACAGCGCCGGCTCGACGCGGAGCAGCGCGGCGTCGCGGTTGCCGCCGTTGGCGAACGCCACCGTCATGTACAGCTCGCCCTGGTTCGTCACGTACGAAACTTCGGTGACGGTGATGTCGAGTTGCTGCTTCTCGTAGACGTAGCTGCGATAGAAGCTGAGCCCGGACAGCGCGAGCGCGCCGATTGCGACGAGCGTCGTCAACTCCAGGCCGGCGCGAAATCCGGGGCCGGGCGGTGATGGTCTGCTGATCTCCTCTGCCATCGGTCCTCCACGGTCAGGATCCCACAACCGGAGTGCTAGAATTCCTATTTTGATGAGCTTGCTGCTGGGAACTTCAATAGGGTCAGTCGCCGCCTTTCATCCTGGCAACCAATTCGATCGGTCGCTTCAGCGATGTTCCCTGCTGTCGCAGGTCTCCCCACACATCACCGATCCGTTGCACACGTTCGAGGATGTTCCGCACCGTGAACGTGGCAGGCCCGACCTCACCGGACTCGACCTCCTTCCACGTGCACGGCGCCGACACGGGTGCGCCGCGGCGCGCCCGCGTGGTGTAAGCCGCGGCAAAGGTCGCGTGATATCCATTTCTTCCGGTGTCGACATAAATCCGCCCGCGTCGATCGACCTTGTTGAACTCCTGCGTGAGCGCATCCGGCGCGAGGCTGACGAAGACCTTTCCGACCGCGCCGGCGAACCGCGCCACCTGGCCGATTGGCGTCTTGCCGTCGAGCGGGACGACGATGTGAAAACCTTTCGAGCCTGTCGTCTTGATCCATGACGGAAGCGTGAGCGTCTCCAGGAGATCGCGAAGCGCGATCGCGGCTTTGCGAACCGAATCGACGTCGTCGACGGAGGGGTCGAGATCGAAGACGCAGACGTCCGGATGCTTCAGATCGGGAACGCGCGACGACCAGACGTGGTGCGTGATCGTGTTCTGGTTGGCGGTCCACAGGAGCGACCGCGCGTCAGTGACGACCGGATGATGGACGACGCCGTCCTTCTTGGGCACTGCGACGCGCTCGAGCCAGTCGGGAAAGCCTTTCGAGACGTCCTTCTGCCAGAATCCCTGCTGTTCGATGCCCGCCGGATACCGCTCCATGGTCAGAGGCCGCCCGCGCAGGTGCGGAAGCATCACTGGCGCGATGGCTTCGTAGTACGCCGCCAGCTCGCCCTTGGTGATGCCATCGTCTGGAAAGAGCACCTTCTCCGGGTGGGTGATCACGACGGCTCCCGGACCACATCGCGCGGGTTCTTGTCGGTTCGGACGCCGAGGAGCCGTGGATGCCGGAGCTTTCCGTGCACCGTCCATTCGATGAACCCGACCTGCACGACGATCTCGGGCCGAACCCAGTGGCCGTGACGGGGCAGGCCGGTGCCTGAAGTGAACGGCGCCTTCTCGGCGGCAAGCGCGTCGAGACGCGTTCTCAAATCGAGCAGGAGCCTCGTGTCGAAGCCGGTGCCGATCTTGCCCGCGAAGACGAAGTCGTCGCCGTCGTAGTAGCCGAGGAGCAGCGCGCCGAGGCCGACGCGGGCTCCTCGCGGATCGGTGAACCCGCCGACGACGAATTCCTGCGACGCTTCGACTTTCATCTTGAGCCAATGCTTCGAGCGTCGGTGTTCGTACGGCGAGCCGCGGCGCTTGGCGATCACGCCTTCCCAGCCTTCGCGCCTCGCGCGATCCCACGGCTCCGGATCGTCGAGGAGCTCAACCCGCTGCATGGGCGCCTCGAACGGCAGCGACTGCAGCAGCGCGCGGCGTTCTTCGATCGGCAGACCTGTGACGGCGCGGCCGTCCATCCAGAGGATGTCGAACACGTGATAGCCGCTGGTGCCGTCCCAGGTCACTTCGCCGTCAAGGATGAGGTCCTGGGCGGGGAGCGCGCGAATGACCGTAGCTACCGAGGGCAGATTTTGCGGAAGACGATTGCGTGAGTAAAGGCGGACATCGTCACCCTGCTTGTAGGCGAGCAGACGAATGCCGTCGAACTTGCGCTCGAACAGCCAATCCGGCCCGCAGAATCGATCCTGCGTCAGAGTCGCGGCCATCGGCTCGAGCCACTCGGGAGTCGACATCGGCAGCCATAACTTACGCCATGCCAGTCGTGAAGCGACAGCGGCCGGGTTGGCGATCGTCGACAACTGCGGCCACATGCCACAGCTGGAGCGCGCCGACGAGTTCAATCGGATCGTCCGCGACTTCCTGCTGACGACCAGGGCGACGAATCAATAGTCACGAAGAAAAAGAGGCGGCGGGGCAAGGGCGATGCTCGTCTCAGTGGGTCATCGCCCAGACGGCCACATTCACGCCCAGGGCATAGCCCTTCGCCGAATAGGTCTCGAAGTAGTCACGGTTGTCGCCTTCCCGTTCCCAGCTGTCCGACACGTCAGAGTTCATGCTGACCAGCACCAGCAGCCTGTCGTTGTCCCCGAACACCGCGTAGTAGTGCACGGTTGACGGTCCGATCTCGGAATCCTCACGAAAGCGCCGCCACGAGCCGAGCGACGGGATCTGCGGGAGCGGGTCGACGCGGTAAAGAATCGAGAACATCGGGTGCTCGACCGGCAGATCGATGATTGCGGCACCGGGCAGGATTCGCTCGATGTTCGGACGGATGTACTCGAAGTCCGGATCCCAGTTGTCGTCGATCCAGAGAAAGCCGCCCTTCAGCAGGTAGTCGTGCATGCGGGCGGTCTCTTCAGGCGTGAAGTCGTAGTTGGCCGCATTCTGCATGCGCAGGTACGGACACCGGAAGAGATTGGGATCCGTGGCGGTGACGTTCGCAAAGCCCGGGTAGCCATTGTCCCAGCTGCTGATCGTCGTTCTGGTCAGCTCGGCGAGACGCACCATGAAGTTGTAGTCCGCTTGCGGATAGTCGTCACCCCAGCCCGACTTTCTGGCCCTGCGGATGTTCTGGTACCGCAGCCGGCAGAACGTGAAGCCGACCGGCTTGTCAGGCATTCCGTGGTTGATCGGTATCTGGAGGTTCTGTCCGTTTGTCAGGATGTGCTGCTGCGCCGCGCTGGCGACGGCCAGTCCCAGTGCCAGCACCAAGGCCAGCGCGAAGCGCAGGTTCATGATCGGACCGATATGCCGCGCGCAAGTGCCCCGGCCCCGGCGCCCCATTTGGAGATGACCTTCACGGCCTGCGTGAACGGCACGTCCAGGGGATGCACACGCTCCCGCGGCAGAATGAACAGCGCGCCGGCTGCGGGCGTCGGTACCGACGGCACGAGAACGGTGTAGCGCCCGTCCTCCAGTTCTTCGATGATGAAGCCGGGCGACAGCGCGTCCTCGACTTCCACGAGCGCCGGCTGGAACGCGCCTTCGCTTTCGTCGCCGGAGACCCGGTCGGTGAGGCCCCGCACCAACGCGTACCCGGGAATCTTCTCGAGCACCGAGCGCTCGAACGCGTTCTTGGCCCGCAGCCCGGGAGCCGTCCGGACGATCAGCCCGGCGATGAGGCAAACGGCGAGCACGATCACGACGGCGATGACCTGTCGAAACTGCGCGCCGGCCGGAATCGTCGCCGTCACCGGCGACAGCAACGCGACGATGGCGGCCAGCGTCTTGGCCATCAGCAGGATGGACAAGTAGATCGGCAGGACCACGAGCAGTCCGCCGATGAGCGTCGTCTTGGTGAGCTCAGCGAGGCCTTTCATGCGGAAGTCCTCCAGGTGTCATTCACTCCTTGCTCATCTCCGGCGGCGTCGGGAAGCGTTCTTGAATCCACGCTTGCCAGAGCGGCGTCTCGCGGGCGACCGTAGCGGCCGCCTGATCGCCGTACAGGTAGAAGCTTAGCGTGACCATGATCGCGCCGCCGAAGTTGACCGCGCCCAGGGCGGCAACGCCCGGCCCCGGCTGGTCGAGCCGAAGCAGCGCGGTTTTACGGACTCTGGCTGACGTGCTCCACCACGCCACCAAGCGCTGGGACCCCCGCCGGGGCGGTCCAACGCTGCCCGGCGCTGACGCCTTTCAGCCCCAACGCCGCGATCAGCGCTGTCCCACGCCTCCGCTTCCGTTCCGGCAGCGGGGGCCATCCACTGCATCATCGCGGAGCGTTGGCCGCGGAAGTGCGTGAGATAGATCCGCAGGATGCGGAAGAAGCCAGGCCAGCCGGATTCGGTGCCTTCCAGCTGGTTGTCCCAGTCGTCCGTGCTGGCGAAGAGGCTATGCACCACGCGGACGACGCAGATGCCTCCCCCGCGCGCTTCGACGCTCCACTCGTCCGCGATCGGCGGCGAGCCGCCCCAGCCCTCGCCTTGGCGGCAAACCTCCGCGGCGGATCCCAGGCCGTCACGGCGGAACGCGACTCCATGCCCGGGCCGAAGTTCAACGTCACCGCAACCGGCTTCCCGTCGCGCTCCTCGAACTCGGTCGGCACGAACCAGGACGAAATCCCCGGCCCGGTGGCGATGGCCTGCCAGACTTCCTCCGGCGTGCCGGGGACCTCGACTTCGACCTGGACTGAACGGCGTCCGGAGGCTTCTTTCTTCACGCTCATGATGGCTCCTTGGGATCGGATTTCTGCGGCAGAGGGTGCGCCACGACCACCAGGCGATGCGCGCGTCCGCCGGGGGCGGATTCATCGTGGTACTTCGCAACCAGTTTCGTGATGGCCTCGGTGAGTTCGTTGCTGAAAGCCGCCCGATCCGTCGCCGACCGGAAGCGAACCTCGGTATCCACCGCCAGGGTCGCCAGGCGTTTGCCCGTCTCTTTCGCGCGACGAACAAGATCGCCGACCTCGCGGACGACCCGCGCGCCCAGGGCGATGAGATAGCTCGCGGACAGCCTGATCGATTTCCCGATTCGGATCCGCGGCGACCGGACCCAGGGCGCCCGGCGAAACGACGTAGGACGCGGCCGTCGCCACGAGCAGCCGTTCCGTCAGCCCGCCCCACTTGCGTTCCTCGGCGAGCCGCACCAGACCGTGCGCCTCCAGCGCGTGCAGGTGGTAATTGACTTTCTGGCGGGTCAGGCCGACCCGCGCGGCCAACGTCGCCGCCGAGGCGGGCACGGCCAATTCGGAGAGGAGCCGGCTTCGCATCGGCCCCAACGCCACCGTCGCCGCGGCCGGATCATCGATGACCTGGATGTCGAGCACGGGGAGATGGTAGGTTTGACAACAATAGTTGTCAACAAAAATTAAGGGATTTTCACGGATTATGGAGGGTTCTGGCGGGGCAGCCGGGCCGGCAATTCGCCTGTGCTAGCATCCCGCGACTCATGCGTGAATGAGACGCGTGTGCAGGAGGCAGCACGATGTCGACGTTCGAGACGATCAAGGCGGCGTACGCGGCGTTCGGCCGAAACGACCCTTCGGTGCTGTTCGGGGCCATGGATTCGGGTATCAACTGGAGCGAAGCGGAAGGCACTCCGCTTGCCGATCGCAATCCCTACGTTGGTCCGCAGGCGGTGGGTGAAGGAGTGTTCGCGCGGCTGATGGCAGCGATCGATAACTTCACCGCCGTGCCCAGCACGTTCGTTGACGGCGGCGATCACGTCGTGGTGCTCGGTCGCTACGGCGGCACCATGAAGAACGGCGGCGCGCGGCTCGACGCCCCGTTCTGCCACGTCTTCCGGTTTCACGGCGACAAGGCGGTGATGTTCCAGCAGTACACCGACACGGCGCAGTGGACACGGTTGATGGCGTAACCCGCCTGCACGTCAGCCCTCCCCAATCTAGAGGAGTTCGTCGCAACGGGTCTTGGAGAAGTCGGTCATCGCGCGCGGCACGAGATCTCCCGGTGTCGCCCCGGAGAACCGGACCGTGTCGTGCGTCAGGTGAGACTGGTCGAAATAGCCGGTCTTCGTCGCCAGCGAGGCCACGGGGCGTTGGGCCGACTGCTCCATCTCGTGGAGCGTTGCCTGGAACCGGACAATGTTCGCGAGTCGCTTCGGGCCGTAGCCGACCCAGCGGTGCATCAGCCGATTCAGATGTCGAGGGCTGACGCCGGTGTGTGCGGCCAGTTCGGACGCCCTCAGCCACCCGCGCGTGCGCTCGATCTCGGAGAGGGCCGACGCCACGATCGGGTGAATCGCGGCATGCTCCAGCCGCTCGATCAGAAAGCGCTCGAGCGACGCGATGTGCTCCGCGGGTGTGCGCGGACGAGGCTCGACCGCGACGAGATCGCGGAACGGCGCGGAGCTCGCTAGATCGATCCGCCGGTCCACGAGCGTCTCCATCGCAACGTCCGTCAGGACAAATGCGACACCCGGTCGCAGGCGGATGCCCACGATCGTCGTTGGCTCCGCGAAGCGGCGCGCATCGGGCTTCAGCAAGGGGCCGCGGAAGGACCAGAGGGAAGCTCCTTCGCCCCGAAGCTCAGCAGAGATCGTGGTGCTTCCATCGGGGACGAGCTGGAGGACGGCGTCGCGATCGGCGGTGATCACCCAGAAGCAGCCGACAAACGGCCGGAGCTTTTCCGCGGCTTCCCGGAAGCGGATCTCCGCGCCACGAACCAGCGTGCTGCCAACGCTCATATCTCGAATCCCTCACGAAAGCATATCGCCGCGAACACGATGGCTCACGAGAATTCGCGTCGATATCTCTCGTTTTCCGCTTTCATCTCGGCGAGGAACGGAATGAATTCGGGCGACTGTCGGATCCGGTCCAGAAACACATCGCGCGTGTATCTCGGATACAGGTGAAAGCCGCTGACGGCCGATTCTCTCAGCCACTTCACGGCTTCGGCACTCTTGCCTTCCAACGCGTAGATGCAGGCGATGTCGTAGGCCGCGTGGTGGTACAGCGGATCCTTGAGCGGATGCCTGGCAAGAATGATCGGGACTTCGGCTTCGGCGGCGCGAAAATTTCCTCTCGCGGCGAGGAGCAATGCCTTCGTCGGAGGCAAATTGGGGTTGTCGGGCTGCTTTGCCGACCAGTCGTCGATCGCCTTCTGCGCGTCGTCCAGGCGACCGTTCGCCATCGATTGCAGGGCTTCCATCCTGCCGTCACGGCGAACGCTTCGATCGGCGGCGTAGTCGTCGGTACTTGGCCTGTGCTTCGTACATGAGGAGCGTCGTGTTCCTGGCGTCCTCGCTGGTCGGATCGATTTCCAAGGCGCGGGCCAGTTCGCGCGCGGCAAGGTCTTCGAGTCCAAGATGGTTGTAGATGTACGCGAGCTCCCCATGACCGACGTTCGGATTGAGCTTGTTCGCTAACAACGCCTCACGAGCGGCGGCTTCTCCCTGATACCCCTCGAATTGACTGTACAAAAGCTGAAAGCGCGCCAGGTGCGTGTCCGCAAGCTGTGGATCCAGTGCCTGCGCGCGATCGATCTCCTCTTTCGCGTGCGCGACCCACGCCGGCTGTGTCGGTTCCATGAACACCGCCAGATGCGCGTAGGCGTACGCCAACTGCGCGTGGGCGAGCGCGAAGTTCGGGTCGGCGTCGATCGCCTGTTTGTAGTAGCTGATGGCGCGGGCCATCAGCGGCCCAGGATCGCGCATGCGCTGGTCGAAGGTATAGGCGCCCTTCAGATAGAACTCGTAGGCGACGGGATTTGACGTGTACCGCTTCGTCAGCTGCGCTTGTTGCGACGCATCCATCTGCAGACGTAGTCGCGACGCGACCTGTTGCGCGACCGTATCCTGAACGGTGAAGATGTCCGCCATCGGAATGTCGAAGCTGTCCGCCCATAACGACTTGCCGTCGAGACATCTCAGGAGATTGACGCTCACCCTCAGGCGGTCGCCCGCGCGCTGCGACGATCCTTCGAGCACCGCATCCACGCCCAACTGTTTCGCCGCGGTCAGCGCGTCGGTATCCTCGCTGAGGTATCGGCGCACCGCGCTCGTCGGGCGGACGATCAGCCTGCCCGTTTGACTGATTCTCCGAATCGCGGCATCGGCGATGCCCAGCCCCAGGTAGTTGTCCCCTGAATCAAGCGACTTGAGCGGCAAGACTGCCAGCGATTTGATCTCGGACTGGCCTGCGGCGTGCGCCTGCCTCCACCACCCATAGCCGATCGCGCCGCCCGCGAGCACCAGCAGTCCGCAGACGACGCCAAGAACACCCATCGGCATCCGGCGAGGAGGACGTGCGCTGGCGATCGCTTCGCTTCGACTCACCGTCGTTGGATGCGCCTTCTCCAATTCCAATCGCTGACGAAGGCTCTGCAGGTCGAGGAGGAGGTCCTTTGCGGTCTGATACCGTTCCTCCCGATTCTTTCGCAGCGCCTTGGCGACGATCCGGTCGAGTTCTGCCGAAATTCCGGATGAATATAAGGAGAGCGGCGGCGCTTCGCGGTCGCTGAGCACCGCGGCGATGATTTCGTAGAAGCTGGATCCGTCGTACGGCAGCCGTCTCGTCAGCAGTTCATAGAGCATCACGCCAAGGCTGAAGATGTCCGTGCGCGCATCGACCTGTTGTCCACGGGCCTGCTCCGGCGACATGTAGGTGGCGGTCCCCACTACGAGTCCGGGAGCCGTCTTGAGGTCAGCGCGCGTCGGCGAATCACCGTCCGCCAGGTCCGCCGATTCCTGGCCGGTCAACTTCGCCAGCCCGAAGTCCAGCACCTTGACGATGCCGTCGCTCCGCACGATGACGTTTTCCGGCTTGATGTCTCGGTGCACGATGCCGTTGGCATGCGCCGCCGTTAGCGCAGCCGCGATCTGCACCGCCACATTCAGGGCTTCCGCCGCCGGAATCGGCTGCGCCCGCATTCGTTCACGGAGAGTCGAGCCATCGATGAACTCCGTGGCGATGAATGAAGTGGATTCGGACTGGTCGATTTCGTAGATCGTGATGATGTTGGGATGGTTCAGGCCGGAGGCGGCCTTGGCTTCCTGTGCGAATCGCATCATGCGATCGGGATCCGCAGCAACCGCAGCGGGGAGCACCTTCAGCGCGACCTTTCGATCGAGGCGGGTGTCGCGCGCCAGGTAAACCTCTCCCATGCCGCCGGCGCCGAGGAGGGAATGGATCTCGTAGCGACCGAGTCTTGTGCCGGCCTTCAGTATCGAGAGAGTATGCGCGGTCCAGTCCGTCCAATCAAACGGCAACGACAGCTCTGGCGCGCGCCCGGTTTGAGGACGGCGGCGGGTCGATGGGAGGCGCCGCGACTACTTCGGCGTGATCTTCGTGATCTTGTTGCCCTGAAGGCCCAGGCCGGCCATGAGCCCTTTCTGGCCGAAGATGAGGGCATAGATGTCCTTGTCGAGCGTCTTCGTCGTCGTGCTCTTGCCCATACCTTCGTCCACCACGACAATGCTCGGGCCGACACCGACCTCGAAGCCGTTCGCTGCGTCGAGCTGAGCGACGGCGTTCGCGTTCATGAAGAACATCGCGTAGCCGTACTTTTGCCCTCCGGCCTGCAGGCCGAACGACGCGCCCGTGGTCTTGTAGTAGGCCACCGCCGCGCCTTTCTTCAACAGCGTGCCCTCGCCGTACTGCCCACCGACCATGAAGCCGGCCTTCTTGATTTCCGGAAAGACGAGGATCGCCTCCGCAGTCTTCGTGAGTTCCTTGACGAGCGGCACGCCTGCGGACAGCTTCTGCAGCGCGGCCTGGGAGGCGCTCGACAGTTTCGCGGCTTCGGTCTTCCCCTTCTCCTGTCCCAGCACCGAGACCGGTGCGCTGGCGAGCGCGGCCAACGCGAGCGCAGTGGCGAGTCGTAGTAGCTTCATCTCGTCCCCTTTCGCGGCGCCTGAATCACACCTGAGCGCGAGACGCGACGCGTCCGCTCACCGGAGGTTCCTCGACCGAGCTTTCGAGCACTGACGTGTGGACGAAGCCGGCAAGCGCGGCGCCGACGATGGGAGCGAGCCAGAACAGCCAGAGTTGCTGAACCGCCCAGCCTCCGACGAACATCGCGGTTGCGGTGCTGCGCGCCGGGTTCACGGAGGTGTTCGTCACGGGGATGCTGATGAGATGGATCAGCGTGAGCGCGAGCCCGATGGCCATGCCGGCGAATCCGACAGGGGCGCGCTTATGCGTGGTGCCGAGAATGACGATCAGGAACATGAAGGTCATCACGACCTCGCAGACGAGGCTGGCCACCAGCGAATACCCGCCAGGCGAGTGCTCACCATAGCCATTGGAGGCGAAGCCTCCAGCAAGGCTGAAATCGGCGTGGCCGCTTGCAATGAGGTAGAGCACTCCGGCGCCGACGATGCCACCCACGACCTGCGCCAGGATGTACGGCAACAGCATGCCGGCAGGAAAACGCCCGCCCGCCCACAGACCGACCGAGACAGCGGGGTTGAAGTGGCCGCCCGAGATCGGCCCGAGGGCGTACGCGCCCGACACGACCGTGAGGCCGAATGCCAGGGACACTCCGAGCAGGCCGATTCCGACATTGGGAAAGGCCGCGGCGAGTACCGCACTGCCGCATCCGCCGAGAACGAGCCAAAAGGTGCCGATCGACTCCGCCGCGAGCTTGGAAAACATCGGAAACTCCTTCGCTGGATCACACGCAAGGCGCGCGGGCGCTACAGCCGCGCCGCCGCCGACTTCAACAGCTCGATGACCTGATCCTTCTTCTCGACCGCCCCCAGGCCATCGAGTTGCACCTGCAGCATGCGGCCCTTCACGAATGCCGTTGCCGTGGCATAGACGACCGAGTCCGGCTTGAACACGGCGGCGTCGCCGATTTGCGGGATGACCGCGTCTTGCGTCCCGGCTCTGACCGACTCCAGCAGCCGCTGCTTGATCTGATCGGGAGTCGAGCCCGGAAACATGCGGGACGCCTCGAGCACGGCCACCACCAGCTTGTAGCGATCGACGCCGTCACCCCACGCATACCGACAGGTGACGTCGCCGAAAGGAGTGGGGGGATTCGAGACACCGGCCGCGACGGTCGTCTTCCCTCCGAGCGGCTTGATCTCGTCGTCAGTGAGCAGCGCGCACGCGTTCAGCGCCTGGGCCGACACCGTCCTGGCCATGGGTACCGGCCAGGACGCCCCGGCGACGGCCAGCGCCACTCCCAACATGACGGCCGCGGCCACGCGGTACCCGGACCGCCGGCGATGAAGACGTCGTGAAATGTCCATGCCCAACCTCCGAGGCAAAGATGGAGACGGCTATGAGGCGGCAAGTCACGTGCCGCGAGCGGCGACGGCAACGGTGGCGGATCGGCCGATTAATTGAGATTTTTCGATGGGCCCCGGTGACGAGCGTGCGGATCGCGCGAAACCCGTCCGACCTGATGGAGGATGTCCGGAAGAACGGAGCGACCGACGTACGGGCCGTCCAGATGAGCTTCCATGCCTTGCCGCCGCCGCCGTCGCCCTTTTGTTCTGTGAGCTATCGTTCGCAGTGTGGCTGACCGTGAAGGGCGTGCAGATGACCGGATCGCCCGAGGAGGCCGGTCGGGCAACCGCGTCGTCGTGAAAGCGGCACGCCGCGTGGCCGTCGCGCTGACGATGTCGATCGGCGTGGGCCTCCTGCTGATGACGACGTGGAGAAGCTCTCCGTATTCGCTCTTTCTCCGTACCATCATCCTCGGTCTGTCAGCGACCGGTGCGTTCTCGCTCTTCGAGCTGTGGCCACGGAACCTGCCGCCGTGGCTTCGGCGATGGGCCCTGCAAGTCATTGCGGTCGGCGTGGCCATGCCGGTGACGACGGTGCTGATCTATGTGCTGTCCACTCCACAAGGCGCACCGTCCTTCTGGAAGACCCCCAGCCGCTTCGACGGGTGGACGCATCTGACCATTGCAGGCATCCTCCTCGCACCGTGGACCGCACTCGGCGCCATCGTCAGACAGAAGGAAGCGTTTGCCCGCGATCAGGAGCTGACCTTCGCGCTGGAGCGCAGCGAGCTCGAGCGGCAGGCGCTCGACGCGCAATTGCATCTGCTGCAGGCGCAGGTCGCGCCGCACTTCCTCTTCAACACTCTTGCGAACGTGCAGGCCCTCGTCGATGCGGGATCACCGAATGCGTCGGCCGTGCTGCGAAGCCTCACCGCGTACCTGCGCGCGGCGGTGCCGTTGCTCCATGAGTCAGCCGCCACGATCGAGCGCGAGCTGCAGCTGGTCCGACCGTATCTCGAGCTGATGCAGATGCGCATGCCGGATCGCCTCCACTACGCGATGCACGTCGAACCGTCGGCGCTGACGGTTCGCTGTCCCCCGACCACGCTGTTGACGCTGGTCGAGAATGCGGTGCGACACGGGATCGATCCCAGCGAAGAAGGAGGACGGATCGATGTCGACATCGCGCGGATCGGTGGACGGTGTGTGGTGCGCGTGACCGACACGGGCGCCGGACTTCGTCAATCCGCGACCGGCCTCGGGACCGGGCTGACGACCCTGCGCGAACGGCTGCGGCTGATCTTCGGCGACGCGGCGCAGCTGCGCCTGACACCCAACGATCCCCGCGGCGCCGTCGCCGAGATCGAGATACCGGCACCAACATGAACGCCCACCCGACCGCGTTGATCGCGGACGACGAGCCGCTGCTGCGCGATGCGCTGCGCCGACAGCTCGCGACGGTGTGGCCCGAGCTCGGGATTGTGGCCGAGGCGCGGAACGGCCGGGAGGCGGTGAAGCTGTTCGACGAGCGGCATCCCGACATCTGCTTCCTCGACGTCCACATGCCGGGACTCTCCGGCGTCGACGCCGCCAACCACATCGGCCGGCGGGCGCATCTCGTGTTCGTCACGGCCTACGACCACTACGCGGTGCAGGCATTCGCGCAGGGCGCGCTCGATTACCTGCTGAAGCCGGTCGAACCGGCGCGGCTCGCGGAAACGGTGAGCCGCCTGCGGGAACGCCTGCAGTCCTCGCGGCCGGCGATCAACACCGAGCAGCTGCTACAGCTACTGAGCGGCCAGCTCGCGAAGCTGCAGGGTGGCGGCGGCAGGCAGCAGACGCTGCGATGGATTCGGGCGCAAGCGGGGAAAACCGTGCGGCTCATCGCGGTCGACGATGTCGACTACCTTCGCTCGGACGCGAAGTACACCATCGTGGCGTGGCGCGATGGCGGAAAGCCGGCCGACGCGGTGGTGCGAACGCCGCTGAGGGAGCTGCTCGAGCAGCTGGATGCCGGGCAATTCGCGCAAGTCCATCGGTCGGTCGTCGTGAACCTGCGCGCGATCAGTCATGTCAAACGCCACGACAACGAAACGGCGGAGATTCACTTGAAGGGCCGCGACGACGTGCTGCCGGTGAGCCGCAACTACCTGCATTTGTTCCGGCAGATGTAGCCGCTTCGCCGAGGCTTCGGCGCCCCGGGGCCGCCGTTGGTGCACCCGAATCCGCTCTTCGTCGCAAGCGGGTTGTCCGGGTGCACGCGCTTCGCCACTATCTATCGAATGAAGGAAACCGCGATCCTGGCCACCGCGTCTTTGTTGTCGATCCTCTTGCTGACCCTTCACGTGACGGACGACATCGTCCGGGGGATTTCGAAGGCCGAATCCTCGAACAGTGCGCTGATCGTCCTGGCGGTCCTCCTGTACGGGACGCTCGTGCTCACCGAGCGGCGAGCGGGCTCCGTCATCATGCTGCTCGTCGGGCTGTTCGCGGCAGGCATGCCGGTCATCCACATGCGGGGGGCACACTACGGCGAGATTGCCAGGTCCGCCGGCGGCTTTTTCTTCGTGTGGACACTCTGGGCGCTCGGCGGCCTCGGAGGATTCACCTTCATGCTCTCGGCTCGCCGGCTGTGGAGTCTGCGACCGGGCCAGCCGAAGTCGCTGGCCGGCTGAGCAGACCCAGCTGCGACAGCACGCCCAGACGATCTGGACATCCCCAGTGTTCGACCATGCGGTCGTTCTCGACGCGAATCACATCGAAGACGTCGATTCGAATGGAGCGTCCCGTCGCTGCATGCCCCATGTACGATCCGGTTTGGGTGCCGGTGGCGACCATGCGCAGCCAGACGGCATCGCCGGCAACCGCGAGGTCCTCGATCGTGAGACGGAAGTCCGGAAAGGCGCGGCGCAGCGACCCAACCACCGCGCGCACGCCTGCGGCGCCGGCAGGATGGCTGGGCCCGAAGTTCTGGTGTTCGACCAGCCCGGGCGACGTGACTGCGGTGACGACGTCCATATTGCCCTTGTTGAAGCCTTCCTCGATGAGTTGACGAACGACGTTCTCGATGCTGGATGTCATATGCCTGCCTCTCCTTTTCCGCCGATCTCGAGCACGGCGGGGTTGACCACGTTGATCGGGTGTCCATCGGCATACGCCAGGATCTGATCGAACACGTCCGAAAATTGGATCTCGTACTCGTCCCTGGTGACGTAGCCGATGTGCGGGGTGCTCACCACGTTGCTCAGTGTGAGCAGCGGGTGATTCCTGTCGCGCAGCGGCTCTTGCTCGAAAACGTCCACGGCGGCCATCCCTGGCCGCCCCGCTCGCAGCGCGCCGACGAGCGCGTCCGGCTCAATCAGTTGCGCGCGGCTGGTGTTCACCAGCAATGCGGTCGGCTTCATGTGCGACAGGTCCGCCGCGGTCACGATGCCGCGGGTCTCGTTGACCAGACGCATGTGCAGCGACACCACGTCGCTTCGTTCGTAGAAGGCGCGCTGGCTTGCCGCGATCTCGTACCCGTCCGCCTGCGCCCGCGCGCTCGATGCTGCCCGCGCCCAGACCAGCACGTGCATTCCGAATGCCTTGCCGTAGCCGGCCACGACGCTGCCGATTCGTCCGTATCCGTGGATGCCGAGTGTTTTACCTCGCAGCGACTGGCCCACTCCGTCTTGCCAGCCGCCTTCCTGCAGCGAGCGCATCTGTTGTGGAATCTGTCGCATCGACGCGAGGACCAGCCCCCAGGTCAGCTCCGCTGCGGCGTAGGACGGGCTGCCCGGGTGCTGTCCCGACGACACGATTACCCCGCGGCGCGTGCACGCGTCGATGTCGATGTGCGGGTACACGCTCCGCTGGCTGATCAGCCTCAGGGCGTGGAGCCGCTCGAGCAACGGGGCACGGATCGCCGTCCGCTCGCGAATCAGCACCAGCGCCTCGGTGTCCTTCAACCGTTCGGCGAGGGCGTCGGTCTCTTGAACATGGTCGTTCCAGATGTCGATCTGGTGACCGTCGAGCTTCCGGAAGCACGGAAGCGTCCTCAGCGTGTCGAAGTAGTCGTCGAGAATTGTGATGCGCATGGTGTCACCCTCACTGGTCTGGCGATCGCCGAGCGCTTGAGACGCGCCGCTATCCCATCGGCGATCAGCTTGCTGTCACGGCCGACGCCGACCAGAGTCGACGAGGACAAGCTGCGCTGGAATGGCAGCCCGACGAACGACAAGCCAGGTTCAGATGCGACGCGGCCCTGCTCGTGCAACGGGTAGCCGTCCGGCGCAAAGATCGGCAGATGCACCCAGCCGAAGTCCAGACCGAATCCTGCGCACCACAACACGGACGCGACATCGAGTGCGCGTCCGTCCTCGGTCAGCGGGATGCCGTTGCGAGCCGCGACCGCGCGGCCGACGCGTTGAATGCCTGCCGCGGCGATCTCCCTGGATCGAATCCGCACCAGGGGACTGCTGTGTCCGGCCCGAAGGCCCGCCCGGATCTTCCTCCCAATCCGCGTGCCGACCGTGAAGACGCGCGTGGCCAGGAACCAGAAGAGACGTCCGTTCGCAAGCCGGAGCACCGGCGGCACCTGCCCGACATCGCGGCCGCTCAACAGCACGCGGTGCCCCGCTGCCGCCGCCTCGAGCGCCAATTCCGCGCCGGTGTTTCCCGCGCCGACGACGAGCACGTCGCCCGCCGGCAACTGGGTGGAATTCTTGTACGAGTTCGAGTGTATCTGAACAATCCTCGGGTCGAGATTCGCAGCCCACGACGGCACTCGCGGCTTCTGGTACGGCCCCGTCGTGATGACCACGTGATCCGCCTCCAGGCGGGTGGTGCCAGCCTCGATCACATATCGATCGCCGTGTCGATCGAGCGCGTCGACTTTGGTGCTCAGTCGTACCGGCACGCGCATCTTTCGCGCGTAGTCCTCGAGATAGTCCGCCACTTCATCCTTGCTCGGGAACGCGTTCGGATCACCTGGGAACGGGAGACCGGGCAGGCCGGCGTACTCGGCGGCGGTGAATAGCCGCAGCGAGTCCCAACGCCGTCGCCAGGATTCGCCGACGCGGGCGGCGGCCTCGAGGACCACGACGTCGATGCCGGCTTCCACGAGGAAGTGACCGACGCACAGTCCGGCCTGCCCGCCGCCAATGACAATCACCTGGAACCGCGTGCGCTCGTGCCCGCGTACGCTTGCGACATCCTTATCCCGATTCAACTCCAACATGATGCTCGGCCTCCTTTGGCGCCTTCACGATCTACGATAGGCAAGCCGCCGGTGGGAGTCCTTAGCGCCGCCGCGGAAATTTGTGAGAGTTTGTGGAAATGGCGGACGTGCGGTACGAAGTCGGACCGTTTCGTGTGGACCCGATGCGGCGCCGCCTGCACAACGGCGACGTGCCGGTGCCGTTGACGCCGAAAGTCTTCGAGCTGCTGCTGGCGTTCGTGGAGCGGCCGGGAACACTGCTCACGAAAGACGACCTGATCGCGGTGCTGTGGCCGGATGTGGCGGTGGAGGAGAACAACCTCACGCACTGCATCGCCAAACTTCGCCGCGCGCTCGGCGACGACATCCGCGAGCGCCGGTTCATCGTCACCGTGCCGGGCCAGGGGTATCGTTTCGTCGCCGCGGTGCGAGCGGTCGCCGCGGCCGATGCCGGCTCCGGTCGTGGTGCGGGGCCTCGAGGCCCATCGCCAGGACCGGCGCGCGTGTCCCGGTTGCTGGTGCTGCCGTTGAGAATCCTCCGCGAGGGATCGCAGGACGACTTCCTGGCGTTCAGCGTCCCTGACGCGATTACCAGCTCACTCTGCGGGCTCGAATCGCTCACGGTCCGTTCGTCGTCGTCGGCGGCGCGGTTTGCCAACGACCCGCCAGATCTCGAGGCGATTGCGACGGGTGCCGACGTCGATGCGGTTCTCCACGGCACGCTGCTTCACGGTGGCGACGAGGTTCGAATCAGCGCGCAGCTCCTGCACGTGCCTGACGGCACCGTGCTGTGGTCCGGGTTCGCGCAGGCGCGCCGCGGTGATGTGTTTCAGCTCCAGGACTCATTGACCCGCCGTATCGTCGATGCCCTGGCGGTGCAATTGACCGTGCGCGATCAACGCCTTCTCCGGCACGACGTGCCGGCAAGCGGTCACGCGTACGAGCTCTACCTGCGCGCGAATCAGCTCAGTTACGATGCGCGGCATCTTCATACCGCGCGGGACCTCTACTTGCAGTCGGTTGGCGAGGATCCAGGCTACGCGCCGGCGTGGGCGCGGTTGGGACGGGTCCACCGGGTCATCGGCAAGTACGGCAATGAAGACCTCGCGCATTCGATGGTGCTGGCAGAGGGCGCCTTCAGGCGTGCGCTCGAACTGAACCCGGACCTGCCCGAGGCCCATGGCCTGTATGCGTACCTCGAGGCCGATCTCGGCCGGGCGCAGGATGCGATGCTGCGGCTCCTGCGGCAGCCGGCGACCACGAACGACGCGGAGCTGCTCGCGGGTCTCGTCCACACCTGCCGGTACTGCGGGCTGCTCGACGAGTCGGTGGCCGCGCACGAACGCGCGAGACGGATCGACCCGACCGTGCGGACGAGCGTCGCGCAAACGCATTGGACGCGACGCGACTACCCGCGGGCCATCGAGGCGGACCTCGACAGCCCGTCGTACATCAGTATTCTCTCCGTCGAAGGAATGGGCCGAACGAGCGAGGCCATCGTGCTCGTCAACGAAGCGCTCCTCCGGCCGACGGTCCCGCAAACGGCCCGCGTGTTCCTCTCGGCCTGGCGCGCGGCGTTCGAGGGCGATCGTGACGCGGCGCTCGCCGGCGTCGAGCACTGCATGCGGGTCAACTTCCTCGATCCCGAGGGCATCTATCGCCTCGGTTGGATGCTGGCGCGCCTGCGTGAGGATGCGTTTGCCCTGGAGCTATTACGACGCGCCGTCACCGGCGGCTACGCCTGCCCGTTCCATATGTCCGCCGATCCCTGGTTCGACGCCTTGCGTGAAAACAGGGAGTTCAATCAGATCCTCGCGTCTGCCCGGGAGCAGCAGATGACGGCGCGGGCCGCTTTCGTCGCGCACCACGGCGACGAGCTGCTTCAGCTTGCTGCTGAAGGCGCAGCGAGCGCGCCGCGGTAGAGGCCTCCTCAGCCCCGTCGCGCGGCCTCGATGGCGGCGACGTCGATCTTCTGCATCGTCATCATCGCTGCAAAGGCACGCTTGGCTTCGCCGCCGCCCGCCGCAAGTGCGTCCGTGAGCGCGCGCGGGGTGATCTGCCAGGAGAGGCCCCAGCGGTCCTTGCACCAACCGCACGCACTTTCCTTGCCGCCATTGCCGACGATTGCGTTCCAGTAGCGGTCCGTCTCTTCCTGAGTGTCCGTGGCGATCTGGAAGGAGAAGGCCTCGCTCTGAGTAAACTGCGGGCCGCCATTAAGACCGAGGCAGGGAATGCCCAGCACGGTGAACTCCACCGTCAGCACATCCCCTTTCTTGCCGCTCGGGTAGTCGCCCGGCGCCTCGTGAACGGCGGTCACTGTGCTATCCGGAAAGGTGGCGGCGTAAAAGCGCGCCGCCTCCTGTGCATCCTTGTTGTACCAGAGGCAGATCGTGTTCTTTGGCTTCATGTTCGTGGCTCCTTGTGCTCGATCATTTATCAGAAAGGAGTCAGAAACCAGGCCGACTGATGCCGAGCTTGCGCATTTTCGACTGCAGGGTCGTCCGTTTCAAGCCCAGCCGCGCCGCGGCGCCCTCGGCGCCCGCGATGATGCCTTTCGATTCACGCAGGGCCTTCAGGATCAGCTCGCGCTCCCCGTCGCGAAATGTCGGGGTCGGCGGGGCGGCCGGCGCTCGCTCCGTCCTGGTCCACTTGACCGCCGACAGAGGGACCTGGAGAACGGAGCCCTTCGACAGAATGACAGCGCGCTCGATCACGTTTTCGAGCTCGCGGATGTTTCCCGGCCATTCCCATCGCTGGAGCGCCAGCATCGTCGCCGCCGGGATGGTCGTGAGCGGCCGGCCGAGGCGTCGCCCGAACTTGGCGGCGAAATGCTTCACGAGCGCGGGAATGTCTTCGGCGCGTTCGCGGAGCGGCGGAACCAGGATGGGGAAGACGTTCAGCCGGTAGAAGAGATCCTGGCGGAACGTCCCGTCATTGACCATGGCCTCGAGATCGCGATGGGTCGCGGCGATCAGCCGGATGTCAGTGCGCTGGACGCGCGTACTCCCCAGCCGCTCGAACTCCCGTTCCTGGATCGCGCGCAGGAGCTTCGGTTGGATGTCGAGCGGCATGTCGCCGATTTCGTCGAGGAACAGCGTGCCGCGGTGAGCCAGCTCGAGGCGTCCGACTTTCGTGGTGTTCGCGCCCGTGAACGCTCCCTTCTCGGAGCCGAACAGCTCGCTCTCGATCAAACTGGTGGGCAGGGCGGCGCCGTTGAAGCGGACGAACGTCTGGCCGCGGCGGGCGCTCCGGTCGTGCAGCGCGCGGGCGAACAGCTCCTTGCCGGTTCCGGTCTCGCCGAGCAGCAACACCGTGGCATCGGTGGCCGCGACGGTCTCAACCTGCGCCAGCACGTGCCGCAGTGCCGCGCTGTCGCCGACGATTTCGGTGAAATCATGTTCCTGGGTGATCTCGTTCTCGAGGTAGAGCTTTTCCTCGGCAAGCTTCTCCTTGAGCGCCCCGATGCGATCGAATGCCAGCCGGTTCTCGACGGCGATCGCCACCTGCGATGACACCTCCAGCAGCCGGTCGACCTCGTCGTCGGTGAAGCCGCGCGGGTCGTGGCGGCCGAAGACCAGGGCGCCGAGCGGACCGTCGCGACCTGGCAGCGGCACGCAGCAGACGGCGCGGATGCCGAGAGGCCGGACCGTAGGCACGGCTTCGAGCGCGAGCTCGTCCAGTTCGGCGCCCCGGAACTGCACCGGCCTTCCACTGGTGAACGCTTTTCCTGCTGGAGATCCATGGACGGGGAACGAGACCTCGGGATCGACGATCGCGCGGCCGTCGAACCTTGGTCAACGACGCCAGACGAAGGCATCGGGAGTCTTCGTCGTACAGGGCGAGGCTCAGATAGTCGTGTGGCACCGAGTCGCGAAGACGCTCGGCGACACGGTGCGTCATCTCGGGCGAGTCGGAGTGTGCGATCAGCACGTTGTTCACGTCGAGCAGCAGCTGGAGTCGATCGCGGCGCTCGGTCGCGTCCCGTTGATAGCGTTGGGCCTGCTGGAAGTGCGTGGCGTTCTCGATGGCCATCGCCATCTGCGCCGCGATCTGTTCGAGCAGTTCGATTTCCCCAGGCGGGAACGCGTGCTCTTCCGGGCTGGCGACGTTGAAGGTGCCGTACTTGCCGCGCGCCGTCTTCAGCGGCACGCTGCACGCGGAGCGGAACCCTTCCGCGATCATGACGCGCGCGGCCTCGCGGTCGGAGTTCTCGATGTCGTGAAGGGAGAACACGATGGTCTCCCCGCGTTCGAACGCGAACTGCGGCAGGGATGCGCCCTGGCGCACGAGCGCGCCGGCCTGGAGGCTGTTGGTCCCCCCACGCGAGACCAGCGCCTCGCGACGCAGCCGGCCGGCGGCCTCGTCCCACAAGGTGATGCTGGCGTAGTGATGTTCGACGAGGGTGCCCAGTTCGCGGGAAATCAGGGCGAGCAAACCACGGAGATCCAGCTCGGAGCACATCGCGCTCGTGACGCGCAGCAGCAGCCGGACCCGATCGCGCTCGGTGGTGAGCGTCCCGCTGAGGGTGGCGAGCCGTTCGAGGTTGATCGCGTGCTCGACCGCGACCGCGACCTGGGTGGCCGCTTGTTCCATCATCTCGACCACCGCGGGTGAGTAGTCGTCGACCGTGGTGCTGCCGAACACGAGCAGGCCAAGCGGCTGCCGGGTCGTGGTCAGCGGCACATGGCACATGACCCGGAAGCCCAGGTCTCGCAACCACGGCTGCATGCCCGCGAGCGGCGTGTCGCCCGTCAGCCGCCAGACCAGCGGGCGCTGCGTCCGCCAGGCGCGGCCGGCGGGCAGATCGTCGATGGTGCCGGTGATTGGCGGCATCGGACCGAGGTTCGACGGCTCGATGACGGCGACGCGGACGGCGCCGGTGTGCTGGTCGATCAACAGGAGACCGAGGTGGTCGAAAGGCACCACCTGCGTGAGGTGCGTGGCGAGGGCGCCGCACAACTCGTCGAGCGTTCGATAGCCGGCGACCGCCGTCGAAAGACGCAACAGCGCCTGGTGAAACGCGCCGCTGTCGCTTGCTCGATCGCCGTTGCTCACATGCTGTCCTGGAGGGCGAACTCATCCTCGTGCCCGTCGATGTCGATGTCAAGTCACATCGCTTCGTCAAATGCCGACATATCGGCATCAACGGCCCTGGATTGCGGCTCGACTCCGATCGAGCCGCGCTCCCAAGTGGCTGCGTCATAGAGTGTTATCAGCGAGACCTCGCACGACGTCACCGGCGGCGACGTTCGTGCTCCGTGGCGCGGCATGAACACATCTGCGGCCGACGCGGTCGTGAACCGCGACCAGTATTGCCGCGCGATTATCGAGCATGCGATCGACCTGATCACGTTCGTGGACGCGCGCGGCGACATTCTGTTCGAGAGCCCATCGGGCGAGCGCATCCACGGCTTCACCCCGTCGGAGCGAACCGGGCGCAGCATCTTCGAGCTGATTCATCCTGACGATCTGCCGAACGCACGCGCGGCGTTCGAAGCGGCGATGCGCAGCCGTGGCAAGACGCCGTTCGTCGAGCTCCGGGTCCGGCACAGGGACGGGCGGTGGCGCACGTTCGAGTCGATCGGCAGCTTCGTCGAAGACGGAGGCGTTCGCCTCGGCATCGTTCATTCTCGCGACGTGACGGAACGGAAGCTGCTCGAAACCCAGTTCCGCCACGCGCAGAAGATGGAGGCCATCGGCCGGCTGACCAGCTCGATCGCCCACGACTTCAACAACCTGCTGACCGCGATTCTCGGCTATACCGAGCAGCTCCTCGACGCGGAGAGCACGTTCGCGATCGGCATGGAACTCCGCGAGATCAAGCGCGCGTCAGAGATGGCCGCCGGCCTCACCCGACAGCTCCTGGCATTCAGTCGCCGCACGCCGCCCGAGATGCAGCCGCTCGACGTCAACGTGATCCTCGCCGACATCAGCGGGCTGCTGCGACGGCTGCTCGGCAAGAGCGCCATGTTCACCTTGACACTGGGCGCGGACCATGCCGGCATCGTGGCGAGCAAGGGCATGGTCGAACAGGTGGTCATCAACCTGGCCGTGAACGCGCGCGATGCCTTGCCGCCGACCGGAGGCGGCGCGGTGGCCATACGAACCTGGAACACGACGCTTCCGGCCCGGGTCGGCGATGGCGCATCGCTCGAGTCGCGCCGCTATGTGGTCATCGACGTTGCGGACACCGGCGTCGGGATGTCGGCAGAGGTTGCCGCGCGGCTCTTCGAGCCGTTCTTCACCACCAAAGAGCAGGGCAAGGGCACGGGCCTGGGGCTGGCGACGTCTTACAGCATCGTGCATGAGGCTGGCGGCTGGATGGATGTTGAAACGGCGGAAGGGCGGGGCACCATCGTTCGCGTGCATCTGCCCGTGACGTAGTCATTGCCTTCCCCGGGGCGCACGTGCTATTCCGGTAGTGAGGTAAACACGATGTCCGACCGTACCGAGACCCGGCGACGCGCATTGGCCGCACTCTTCGCAGCGTTGTTCCTATTCGCCGGCACTCGATCAGCGCACGCGCAGGGGTTCATCAGCCCGTTCATCGGATACAACTTCGGCGGCGATGCGGGATGCCCCGCGATCACCAACTGCGAGGACAAGCGCACCGACTGGGGTGTCTCCTTCGGCGCGCTCGGCAGCATCGTCGGCTTCGAGGAGGAGTTGGGGTACACCAAGAATTTCTTCGGCGAGACGTCGACTCAAACCTCGAACGTGCTGACGTTGATGAGCAATTTCATGCTGGCGCCGAAAATCGGACCGGTCCAGCCGTACGGCCTGGCGGGCCTCGGGTTGATCAGGACCACGGTCGAAAGCGTCGGAACCAGCAGCGACCAGAATCAATTCGGATGGGATATCGGCGGCGGTCTGATGGTGTTCTTCGGCCAGCATGTCGGCCTGCGCGGCGACGTCCGCTTCTACCACTCGTTCCAGGTTCTCGACTTCCTCAACTTGCCGAGCAACTTGCCGAACCTGCCTGCGCTGGGCATCGGCGGAAACAAACTCGACTACGGTCGCGCCGCGGCCGCGGTGGTCTTCAAGTTCTAGAGGGCGCGTCGCTACTTCGCGAGCGGACTCGGTCGCAGCTGGAAATGCGCGGCCAGCGGCCGCGTGCCCTTGCCGCCCTCGATGAGCCAGGGCGTGCGGTCGCCGTTGGCTGCCCACAGGCCGCGTCCCTTCCAGCTCCCGTTCGGATCGTCGATACGGCCATCGAGCCCCTTCGCATAGAAGCCCAGCGGATAGGGCACACGCAGCACGACCATACGACCGCCAGCGAACGCGACCAGCCCGTCGTTGAGATTGCCGGTGGACACCGGCACGTTGCGTCCGAGCCCGAACGTGTCGTGCTGATCGACCCACGTGTAGTAGCTCGACTCGGCGCTGTTCTCGCCGATCCCCTCGAATCCCGGGCCCGGATATTGGTGGAACGACCACCCCTCCGGACAGTGATCGCCCGTCGCCTTCGGTCCGTTCAGCGGCCCCTTGCACTTGCGCCGATCAAAGCTGCCGAGATGCCCGCTCGCCAGCGACACCCACACGACGCCATTGCCGTCGATGTCGGCACCGCGCGCGCCGAAGCCGGGCAGCGGGACGTTATAGACCTCGGTCAACGCGGTCTCGGGCGGATGCGATCCGGGCGCCACCCGCACGACCGCGCCGGGATTCCCCATCACCGCGCCCCAGATCGATCCATCGACCGGGCTCGGCATGATCGAATAGAACGGCGTCACGATGCGCTTGTCCTTGGTCGGATCGATCGGATCGTTGGGCTCCACGTACGCGTCGCGCCTGCCGTTGCCGTTCGTGTCCAGCACGAACGCGGTCCAGCCCTGTGATGCCGCCGCGTCGCCGGTCTTCAGGAACTGCCTGGTGTTCACCCAGCCGAGCACCGGGCCGCCGCCGCTCGACCAGAGTGTGTCGTTCGCGTCGTAGCCGAACTGGACGTGATGCGTCCCGAAGCATGTGTCGACGAAGGTGTACTTCTTCGTTGTTGGTTCGAAGACGGCGACCTCGCGGAGGTTGCGATCGAGCGGGAAGAGTTTCGCCGAAGGATGCGACGAGCCTTCGCGGCAGAACGCGGGATTCTCGGGTCCGCGCACCGCCGCGGCCAGCCACACGCGGCCAGCGCCATCGAGCATCGAGTCGTGGTTGTTGGCGCGCGTGTCCCAGATGGCCTCGTCGCCCCAGTACGGAGACGCGGCGAGCGGCTTGAGCGCCGCCGCGTGGCCGGGACCGAGGCTGAGCGGCATCTGCGGATCGCGGACTGGCATCTTGAACGTCGTCGCGGTGTTCTCGATCGGATCGAGAATCGGCATGGTGTCCGAGCTGTACTCGGGCGACCCGAACAGCGGCCCGTTGCCGTTGACCGTTGGATGGCGTCGATCGCTCGAGATCAGGTCGTGCAGGTACTGCTTCTCGTTCATCCAGTCGCGCAGCGTGACGACGATGTTGCGCTCGGCGCCCTGGGGGCGGCTCGGGCGGCTGTGCGGCAATTCGCCCTTCGCGACTCGATCGGTCCAGTCGCCGTAGTGCGTGAATGATCCCGGGCCGAGTCCGTTCAACTGGCCGAACATCATCTCGCCGGCCTGCCCCGACTGCACGCGGCGTTTCCACGCGTCGGCGCCAGATGCAAACGGACCGAGCGACGCCGGAATCGTCCGCGTCGAGAGTTGGCCGAGCTGGTGGCAGCCGACGCACCCGAGGTTCTTCATGGCCCCGAGCCATCGCTGCTGCGTCATGTTGCCCGCGAACAGCTCGCGGTTCGCCATCTCGGCCGCCGTGGGCACCTTCAGCATCGAGTACCAGTAGATCGCCGGGTAGTACTTCGCCGCGTCGGCCGCTGTCGGGGCCGGTGTGGCGGAGAAATTGACGATTCGTCCCGGCTCGCTGGCGGACTTCAAGCTGTCCACCAGCCCGTAGCCGCGGACCCAGACCTGGTAGCGGGCCCTGGGCAGATCGGGAATCACATACCGACCCTGATCGTCGGTGACGACGATCTTGATGTAGCGAACCGGGAGGTCGTGCGTCTCGGCGATGACCCAGACGCCCGCTTCGGGGCCGTTCGGTCCGGTCACTACGCCGCCGATGTCGTCGGCGTCAATCGCGACGGATGCGCCGGTTGGCGGGGGCTGGGCGATCGAGCTCGCGAGCCGCGATGGAGTGAACGCCGCCAGACCGATGGTGAGCGCGAAAGCGGACCAACGACGGCTGTCGAACGTCATGACAGTTCCTCCAGCCGCGCATTATGCGCCCATTTCGCCAACCGCGCGACGCGGCACCGCATAGGTAAGATGCAGGTATGCGGTTGTGGGTCCGGTCGGCGATGGCGCTGGCGCTCGTCGCTGCGATGGGCGGCGTCGCCCTGGCGCAGTTCGGCTTCGGCGGCCTCAACGGTTCCTATCGACCGCTGCCCAACACTCCCTACGACGGACGCTTTACCTTCGTCCGCGTGCGCTACGATCCCGCGCCCGGTGGTTACTGGCCCGGCCGCCGTCCATCGTGGATTCACGGCTATCCGCTCGCCGAGCGGAACCTGATGAAGATCATGAACGAGATCAGCTTCATCGGCGCGCACGAGGACGACATCAACACCGTCACCCTCGACGATCCGGAGCTCTTCAAGTATCCGATCGCCTACATCATCGAAGTCGGCTGGTGGACGGTGACCGATCGCGAAGCGGCCGGCCTGCGCGCGTACCTGCGGAAGGGCGGCTTCCTGTTCATCGATGACTTCAAGCCCGAAGGCTGGCGAGGTCCCGGCGGGGGATGGGAACCGTTCGCGGAGACGATGCGCAAGGTGCTGCCAGAGGTGCAGTTTCTCGACATGGACGTCAGCGATCCTGTCTTCCACGCGTTCTTCGAGATCGACAGCATCGCGCACTTCCCGCAGGCCTACGTCAGCGGCGATCCGGTGTTCAAGGGTATTTACGAGGACAACGATCGCAGCAAGCGTCTGCTGGCCATCGTCAACTACAACACGGACGTCTCGCAGTACTGGGAGTGGTCCGGACGCGGCTTTCGCCCATTCGATCAGACCAACGAGGCGTACAAGCTCGGTGTGAATTACTTGATCTACGGGCTGACGCACTGATCCGGCACGACCGCGCCGGCGTGTAAGATACGTCTGCTTCGCATGACCGCCGACGACTCGTCATCCGGCCCGCTTTCCGGAACCACCATCGGCCGCTTTCGCGTCGGCCCGCTGCTCGGCCGCGGCGGCATGGGCGAGGTCTATCGCGCCGAGGACACCGAGTTGGGGCGCGCGGTGGCGCTGAAGGTCCTCCCCGAACACCTCGTCGGCGATTCCGATCGGCTGGCGCGCTTCGTCCAGGAGGCCCGCACCGCCTCGGCTCTGAACCATCCGCACGTGGTGTCGATTTACGACATCGGTCAGGGCGCTGCGACCAACGGCCGGCCGGTGCATTTCATCGCGATGGAGCTGGTCTCGGGCGAGACGCTGCGATCGCTGTTCGACCGTCACGACGTCGATCGCCGGCGCCTGCTCGACTACGCGGCGCAGGCGGCCGACGCGCTCGGCGCGGCGCACGCCGCCGGCATCGTCCATCGCGACCTCAAGCCCGAGAACATCATGGTGGCCGAAGGCGGCTACGTGAAGGTGCTCGACTTCGGCCTCGCGAAGCTGAGAGCAGACCCCGCTTTGGCCGACTCGGCGGCGCAGGCGCTCACGCAGACGATCAAGGCCGGAACCACGCCTGGCGTGGTGATGGGCACGGTCGGCTACATGTCGCCAGAACAGGCGCTTGGCCATGTCGTCGATCAACGCAGCGACATCTTCTCGTTCGGCTGCATCCTGTACGAGGCGGCGGCCGGCACTCGCGCATTCGCCGGCTCGTCGCCGATCGACACGCTCCATCAGATCATCCACACTGCGCCTTCGCCGTTGTCGCAGCGCGCCCCGGCCACGCCGGGCGAGCTCCAGCGCGTGGTCCACAAGTGCCTGCAAAAGGATCCGGAGGACCGCTATCAGTCGATGAAGGAGGTGGCGGTCGATCTCCGGGCGCTTCGGCGGCAGCTCGACTCGGGATCGGCGCCGGTGCCGGCGCAGCCGCCCGTCTCACGAAGGCGACCTGGGATCATCGCCGCGCTCGCGGCGGCGGCGCTGCTGCTGATGGTCGCCGGCTGGTGGTTCGCTCGTCGCGCCGCACCTCCAAGCGAGACCGCAACCGCGCTCACGATGCAGCGCGTGACCGAAACAGGAACGGTGATCGACGCGGTGATCTCACCGGATGCGAAATACCTCGCCTATGTCGAGTCGGTCGGAGGCAAGCAGGCGATGTACCTGCGTCAGCTGAATGGGACCCGCCCGGTCGAATTGCTCGCGCCGGCCTCGGTGGGATTCTGGGGCATCGCCTTCGCGCGCGACGGGCAGTCGATCTACTACGGCCTGAAATCGCAGTCGTCTCCAACCGGCGACTTGTTCCAGATTCCGACGCTTGGCGGCACGCCGCGCCGGCTGCTGTCGGACCTCGATAGCAGCGTCACCTCCTCGCCCGATCGATCGCGAATCGCCTTCTACCGTGCCAATCCGGCCAACGGCGACAGCTCGATCATCGTCGCGAACGCCGACGGGTCTGACGCACGCGTGTTTGCGACCAGGCATCCGCCTGACTTTTTCGCACCCGGATTTTTCGTCGCGCCTTCCTGGTCGCCTGACGGCAAGCGAATCGCCGCCGGCGTCCGGAACAGCAGCACGCGCGATGCGCACCTCGTGACCATCGAGCTCGCCGGCGGCAGTGAGACCGTGTTCCCTGACCGTTTTGCGGTGGCGGGCGCGACCGCGTGGGCGCCCGACGGATCCGGCATCCTGTTCATTGGCGTGCCGCTGCGTGGCTGGACCACCGGCAACGGCGGACAGATTCATTTTCAGCCGTTTCCTTCAGGTCCGCTGCGTCACGTCACCAATGACGTCGTCGAGTACCGGAACATCAGCGTCAGTGAAGACGGCCGATCGCTGGTCAGCGTCGGATTCGATACCGCCGTGCGGCTCTACGAAGTGCCGTACGCCGGCGGCGAAGAGCGCAGGATCGATGGGACGCGGTACGACGGCGCCTCGGGAGTGGCCTGGATGCCCGATGCTCGGCGATTCGTGTTCGGGCGACCGGTGCAGGGGCAGCGCGCGCTGTGGTTGGCGGCGGCCGACGGCAGCGATCCGCGCCAGCTGGCCAGCGAGGGGACGGCGGTGTGGCCGGCGATTTCGGCCGACGGCCGCCGTCTCGTGTTCTTCGGCGACCGCGGCGCCGACAACGGCATCTGGCACAGCGAGGTGGATGGGACCAACCCGCGCCTGCTGGCGAAAGTTGCCGACGCGTCATCCATCGTCTTCGCTCCGGATCAGAAGAGCGTGTATTTCACCTCGAGCATCGGTGGCGCGCCGGCGACGTACAGTCTGAGCGTCGACGGGGGCACGCCGATTCTCGTTGCGCCGTTACTGGAACGCGCCGGCGTATCGCATGACGGCCGCCTGCTGGCCGGCATCTACCGAGAACACGCTCGCGCACCGTTGACGCTCGCGGTCGTCGACGTGCAGAGCGGGAAGCCGGTGACCGTCTTTGCCGACTACACGTCGGCGAGCGGCAGCGGGGCGATCGCCTGGGCGCCTGACGACAAGGCGATCATCTACTCGACGTCCGAGCGTACCAATGTGTGGCGTCGGTCGCTGGCGGACGGTAAAGAAACGCGCGTGACGAATTTCACCGATCTGGCGATTATCCGGTTTGCGCTGTCGCCGGACGGGCGGACGCTGCTGCTCTCTCGCGGTACGACTCTGCGCGACGCCTTCCTGATCTCGGGTTTCCGCTGATCGGTCGCACATGCTGCGAAATATCGTTTGTGCCGGGCTCTGCGCGTCGATGATGGCGGTCGCCGCGGACGGTCATCTGCGGGCGCAGGCGTCTGCGCGACTCGAGTTTCGCGTGGCCTTTGCATCCGCCAGACAACTGGCGCGGCAGCTCGACGAGGCTGGCCGCGAGGGATACGGGTGCATCGCGGTCGCTCGCCCTGAGTCCGGACTGAACGCCCCGGGCCTCGCGGTCGTGCTGGGCCGTCAGGCTGACGCTTCGCGCTCGCCGGTGTTTCACCGCGTCGTCGCGGGCGATGGTGCCGGCACGGATCTCCAGGCGCTCCTCGAACGCGCGGGCGCCGAGGGCTTTCGTCTCTGCGGCGTCGTGCTCGACGAGGCGCCGACCGTGCCCGCGATCGTCGCGGTGATGAGCCGCCCCGCCGATGCGCCGCCCACGATCTGGCACTACGGCGTCGAGGTGTTGACGAACTACAAGCGCAGCCTGGTCAGCCTGAACGTCTCCGCTCGAGATGGCCTGCTTCCGATCGCCGCGTCGCCGATCAACAACAACCGCGTTCCCGACATGCGTTCGTGGCTCGTCGTCACGGCGCGCGAAGGGGATCGGGTCGTGCCGCGCGAAATCGCCGTGCGCTCGAGCTCCGGCGCGGACGGATTCCAGCGCGCGCTCAACGAACAGGGCGGGCAGGGCTATCGCGCCGATCTGATCTGGAAGGAAGGCAACGACATCGTGGCGATGATGTCGCGCGAGACGGGAGCGGCCAGGCGCGCGTTTGCCTACAGCGCGGAATCGACCGAACCGGCCCGCTTCCACTGGCTTTCCCAGATCTACCTGGCCGACGTGCCGTATCTGTCGGGCGGGGCCCGGCTGGTGATCAGCGATCGGGCCGGGACGGCATCGACCGATCTGGAGGAGGATCCTCTGCCTTCACTCGACCGTTCCGGTTACGTCGACGGCCCGGCGCTTGCCGCGGCCGGCGATCACCTCACGCGTCATCGTGGCTTCGTCCCCGTCTCGACGAGGCTCAGCCGTCGGCCGAACGGCTCGCTGGCGCTGACGACTGTTGTCGTGCAACGCAGCCAGTAGCACTGGGTTGGGAAGCTGCCGGAAGGAGTCTCCTCATGAGTGGCACCACCGCGGCGTTCGTCGTCGCCGCCGTTCTGGCGTTGGTGGCGATCGTGGCAATGGTCCGTAGAAAGCCGCGACGCCCCGAATGGGATGCGGCGCCGGCCGCGCTCGGCATGGAGCCGGTCGCCGCGCTCGATCCAGCGCTGACGGCGGCGATTGTCTCCCTGCATCGACCTCCTGTTCCCGATACTCACTATGAACAGAAACAGACCTGGTCGCTGACCCGAATCTACCGATATCCCGTCGCCGCGGTGAGCTGCTACTCCATCACGGTGCATCTGGAGCAGACCGGCGAAATCTGGATGCATGGAGCCACGATGCGCACCGAAACACGCGAGGCTCGCGTGGTGGCGGTCGTCGCGCCGGATACCCTGCAGGCACCGCGGCTGCAGCTGATGCCGCGCGCCGTCGTCGATCCGGCCGCTGGAGCGCTGGCGAAGATGGCCCTGCAGGCCGCCACCGCGATGACCGACGCAGCGGCGGAGCACTCAGGCAGCCATGTGGAGTTCGCCGACGATCCTGCGTTCGATCGGCGTTACCTCGTGCTCTCACCGACTCCGCTTCCGGCGCGCGCGTTCCTGGACTCACGCCGCCGGCGGGAGCTGGCCGGTCTCGAGGGTGTGCAGGTGAGCCTTGACGGATCGCTGCTGCTGGTCTCCAACCCCACGGACGCGATTCGACACCGAGGCCGCTCGCTGGAGGAATCGCTGAGGGCGGAACTGGAGGCCGCCAGACGAGTCCTAGCGATCTTTGACGCGGCGGCGCCGACTACCGAAATGTCTCGCGCGACGCAATAATGGCCCATGAGCGAATTCGAAGACCGAGTCAACCGTCACGCGGCTGAACTGCTCAGGCTCACGATGAGGGCGACCGAACAGGGACCTGAGCCGCTGCCCGAGGACGAAGTCGCGGCACTCGGAAAGATGATTGCGATCGAGCGGCAGCTCCTGGTCGATGCGATGAGCGGGCTCCTCGGCGAGGATGAACCGGAAGCGGCGGCGAGCCCCGGCGTGGCGGAGTTCGATGCCGGTTTCGTCTACGGGCTGGCCTTTGCCAGGGCGATAGACGATGCGAGGATCGCGGTCGACCGCGTGCGGCGCGGCCGGGTCCTGAAGTTCGTCAAGAAAGACGACAATAGCTAGAACGCGAGCGGAGGTCCGACGTTCACGATGCCGTAGCGTTGCCTGGCCGCCTCCTTCTCTTCGGCAGTGCCCGTGCCGAAGTACGTGCCCCGTGCATCCAGATCGCGAAAGAACTGCTCCACTCGACCCGCCGGCGCTCGTAACGTTGATTGCCCACTTCGACGATGTAGTCTCCCGCAAGGCAGTAGAACCACTCGTCTTCCTCGAGATGAAAGTGCTTCGGCGGCCCGCCTTTCCGGCCGCTCGGCTGCTCGGTGACGAAGAACGCGCCGCCGGAATCCTGCGTCGCGACCTTGATCAACAACGAGCCGCCGTCAGGGAGCTTCAGAGCCCGTCCGAATCGGCCTTCGCCGGCTGAAACCTTGACGCCGACACCGGATGGATCGGCCGTCTGCTGATGTGCCAGGACGCCAGCTGGCAAGGCCGCCATCGCCCCGAGGAACGTGCGCCGCCGAACTGTCCGGTTGTCCATGGCGACCTCCACTTCCGAGAACCGACGCATCCGCGCCGGAAGCATAGACCAATGCCGCATCTCACGGCATTACCGGCTAGACTCTGCTTCGGGTCGTCGCGGTTGTTGGTTGTCGGACGAGCAGAGGAGACGAACGAATGCGGTATCTGACGCTCGGCGCGCTGGTATGCGCGTGCATCGGCGTGGGCGCGGCGGCAACGGCACAGACGACGGATCCGCAGTTGATGGCGCCGATCAACACGTTCCTCGATGCGTTCAACAAGGGAGACACCGCCGCGGCCGAGGCGACGCATGCCTCTGGGGCGGACCTCGTCATCATCGACGAGGTGGCGCCGTTCCTCTGGCGAGGGCCGCAGGCGTTCAAGACATGGGCAGCCGATCTGGAGCGCGACGACAAAAAGAGAGGCGTCACCGATCAGCGTGTCTCGATTGGCGCGGCGACGCGGGTCGAAAGCGACGGTGTCTCGGCCTATGTCGTCGTCCCCTCCGTCTACAACTTCAAGCAGGGAGGCGTCTCGATGCGCGAGACCTCACAGATGACGTTCGCGTTGAAGAAGGGCGCCGGCGGCTGGCTGATCCATGGCTGGACATGGACAGGACCGAGGGCGCGGAAGGCAGCGGTCTCGACCGGGAAATGACCTTGATGCGCCGGCTGGGTTCGTTCGCGTGCGTCGCGCTGGCGCTTGCCGCGCCGGCGCTGCTCTTGGCCCAGAACACCGGTGCGCCGGCACCGGCCGGGAAAGCGCCGATTCCGATCAAGCCGTGGCCGGCCGATGATGTCCTGGCTGCGCGCCGCATCGACGCGCAGAATCGAAAGCTGTTTCAGGACGGACCGCCGCTCGAGTTCACCCTCACGTCCGAGTTCAATCTAATCAACGCGGAACGCACGCCGAACAACGCCAAACAGTTTCCGGGTGTGCTGGCCGTCGATGGTACCGATATTCCGGTCAGGCTCGGATCGCGCGGTCACCTGCGGCTGAAGCCCCAGACGTGCGACTTCGTTCCCATCAAAGTCACCTTTCCGCGAGAGCAGCTCGCGGGCACGATCTTCGAGGGCCAGACCACCCTGAGGCTCGGCACGCACTGCCGCGGCGAGCGGGAGTCGGACCAATACGTGATCCGCGAGTACCTGGCTTACAAGCTCGCGAATCTGGTGACGCCGCTGTCCTTCCGGGCCCGTCTGGCGCGTGCCACCTATATCGACGCCAGGTCGAAGAAACGGCTGTCGACCCATAGCGCGCTCTTCCTCGAGCACGAGAACGACGTGGCGCGCCGGCTCGGCGGCCGCGAGGTGCGGCAGCCGCACATGACGTTCAACGAGTTCGACAAGGACGCGCTCACCACGACGATGCTGCTCGAGTACATGCTCGGCAATACCGACTATTCGATCTGGACGCTGCACAACGTGATCGTCGTGCAGGACAAGAAGCGAAAGTTCTTTCCCGTGTCCTACGATTTCGATTCGTCCGGCATGGTGCACGCGCCGTATGCGGCTCCGGATCCGCGGCTGTCGCTGAAGAGCGTCACCGACCGACTGTATCGAGGCCCCTGCCGCACGCTCGACGAGTTCGTCGCCGCCGCCGCACCGTTCCGCACGCACCAGGCCGAGATGCTGGCGGTGATCGACTCCGCCAGCGGATTGGAGAGCGTGCACAAACGCGAGATGAAGGACTACGTCGAGAGTTTCTTCCGGCGGCTCGCCACACCCGAATCGATCAAGAAGACATTTGTCGACGGCTGTCCCGCCACGCGCGCGCGGATTTGACGGCCGCGGCCGGTCGATTGCCGCTCAGGCCTCGAACGCTCGCGTGGCAGCCGGGTAGTACTGCGGCGCTTCGCGCCGATCGAACATCCCGTAGTCGCGTACCACGCGGATTCGGCGAAGCCTGCGGTCGCGGCTCATCGGCAGGGTCCGCTCGAAATTCTCGGCGGCCGTGTGATCGCGCCAGGTGATCATGACGATGACGTCGCCAGGGGTGAGAACGGCGTCGAACACATCCCACGACATCACACCGGGAGCCTGCGGCGCGAGGCCGAGCCAGCGCGCGATCTCTTCCGGGGTGGTCCGATTCACCCAGTCGACCGGCCTGCTGGAATCCAGCAGCGTGACCGTGGTGCCCTCGCCGGTTTCGGTCTCGTCGAGGCGCTGTTCTCGAATGACCTGACCGTCGGGCACCTCTGTGTCCTCGGTCACCTGGCCGACGCGCAGGTGATAGTCCAGCAGAATCTCGCCGCGGCCTTTCTCCTGCACGTCGTGATGCCGCATCGCCGTGCGCCAGCGCACCACCGCCTTCTCGTCGCGCCAGCCGGAGAGCGACAGAATCCATCCTTCACGCGTCAGGCTTCGGTAGCGGATGTTGTCGACGAATCCCTCGACCTGCTCGAGCTCGGGGCGAAGCGCCTTGGCGTTGCCAAGGTAGGCGTCCCACTGCGCGGTCTTGGGATGAACCTCAAACAGCACTGAGAACATCGGTCGCCTTCTTTCCCATGCCCCAGACGTGCATCACCGCGTAGCTCCGCCAGGGCCGCCAGGGTTGGGACAACGCCTCGGCCTCCCTCGCGGTGACACCGCCGAGATTGTTGCGCACCACGATGTCTTCTTTCGGGAAGGCGTCGGGCCATCGCAGCGCGCGCATCGCGATGTAGTGCGCGGTCCACGGGCCGATTCCCGGCAGCTCGGCCAGCCGCTTGATGGAATCCTCGGGATTGTGATGCGCCCATCCGTCGAGGGAGAGCCCGGGTGACTTCTGCAGGGTGGCCAGCGCGATGATGCTCCTGCACCGCGCGGCGATGATGCCGTGGCGGGCGATGTCGTCCACGCTGGCGGCGGCGACGCGGGCCGCCAGCGGGGTGAGGCGATGCAGTTCTGCAAACGGCGTCGCGATCGGTTCGCCGAAGGCTTCGACGAACCGGCAGGCGATCGTGGTCGCCGCTTTCACCGTGACCTGCTGGCCGAGAATCGCGCGCAGGCCGAGCTCGAATCCGTTGAAGGCGCCTGGCACGCGCAGGCCGGGATTGGACCGGACCGCCGCAGCCAGGCGCGCGTCCCGACTCAGATGCGTCGCGATGAGGTCCGGCCGCGCGTTGAGGTCGAACAATGCGCGGACGCGACTGAGCAGGGCCGGCAACACCGGCGCAAGGCTGTGCGTGAATTCGACGGTCACGGCGTGTTTGCTCTTTGCTTGCACCACCTTGATCCAGCCCTTCGCGTCGCCCAGCCGCACGGTCCTGGCATACGACGAGTCGGTCACGTGCTCGACGCCGTTGAGCGTCCGGGCGGCCAGAAACGCGAGGATGCCTTTCCAGTCGTAGGGTGGGCGATAGGAAAGCTGCAGGCTCGACGTCTGACTCTCGACGATCGCCCCCGCATCCTCGGTTGCCCTCTTCCGCAGGCGGGTCGGCGGCATCCCATAACGCTTGTTGAACGCGTCATTGAACCGGCGCAGGCTCGAGAAACCGCTCGCGAAGGCGACCTCCGTGATTGGGAGCGCGGTCTCGGTCAGCAGTTGTTTGGCCAGCAACAGACGGCGGGTCAGCAGGAGCTGGATCGGCGGGACGCCCAACTCCTGTTGGATGATGCGGCGAATCTGGCGCGAGCTCAGATCGAACTGGTCCGCGATGCCCTCGAGGCCGGCGTGCTCGTCAAGATGTCCTTCCTCGAGACGCTCGACGATGAGCTGGGCGATGCGCTGCGCGTCGTCCACCGGCGCGCTGCCCGGCGCCAGTTCAGGGCGACACCGCAGGCACGGACGAAATCCGGCCCGCTCGGCTTCGGGCGGCGTGTCGAAGAAGCGGCAGTTCGCTTCCTTCGGGGTTCTCGCAGGACAAATCGGCCGGCAGTAGACGTCGGTCGACGTGACGCCTACGAAGAACAGCCCGTCGAATCTGGAATCGCGGGCGGCCAACGCGCTGTAGAGCCTGCGACTGTCGTGCTCCATCAATCCACGATACGGCCCGGCCCCCGAAAACTCTAGCCATTTTCGGACAGGGTCATTCCTGTCCGCCGTCCGAAAACGGCGAGCGTTGCGGCGGCGCGAGGCCTATCGTCTGGCTGAGAACACAGTGAGAGGAGCGCATCATGATCAGGGCACAGCAAATGGAAAAACGTCAGGTTCACAAGATCGTGAACTCTCCGGTCGGCAGGCTCACGCTGGTCGCGACCGACCGGGGGCTCGCCGGAGTCGTGTGGGAAAACGACCGCCCGGGGCGCGTGCGGTTGCACCTCGGGCCGGAGGATGACAGCAATCCCGTGCTCGTCGAGGCCGAGCGGCAGCTCGACGAATACTTCGGCGGACGGCGGACGGTGTTCACCGTGACGCTGGACCTTGCCGGCACGGCCTTCCAACGCGAAGTGTGGAACGCCCTGCTGACCATTCCATTCGGAGAGACGCGATCCTACGGGCAGATCGCCGCGCAGATTGGGAACCCCGGCGCCGCGCGCGCGGTCGGGGCTGCGAGCAGTCGGAATCCCGCATCGATCGTTGCGCCCTGCCACAGGGTCATCGGGGCGGCCGGCACACTCACGGGCTTTGCCGGTGGGCTCGCCGCGAAGAGACACCTGTTGGCGTTGGAAGGAGCGTGGCCGAACCCGCTCGTCCCTCGCGCCGGGGTCTAGCCAGCCGTGCGTCGAAGGCGGCAGCTCGACAACAACGATTAACGCTAGTAGATCGTGGCTCAGTCGCTCTATAATCCGCGCCGCTTGGCGGGCCGCCTGCGATCGGGCGGCTACGGAAGGAGTGGGCTGATGGAGAAGACTGGGAGTTGGAAGACTCGTTTCTCGCGTAGACGCCTTGCCGCCGTGGGTGTGCTGGGCCTCGCCGTCGTGGCCGTCGCTGCGATCGCGATCAGATCCCCCCGCGCCGCAAGCTCGCCGCCGAGCGGTTTCGCCTTCAAAAGGGGCCACGCGGACCTGCAGCCGGGCGGCAACAAGAAAGCGCTCTTCGGCCTCAACGAATTCCGCTATGCCGACTACACGCCGGCGGTCGAGTCCTACCTGAAGCGAGCCTATCCGGCCAACGATGTTTCGTGGGAAGCCACGATCGCTGCGCGGGACGGATGGGATTCGTTGGACCGCAAGGCGCATTCGCCGGGTACGTGGCAGCTGGTTGGACCGAGCGAAGCTGACGTGCCGGGCGTTCTGAACGCGCTCGGCGACTCCGCTCCTTACATTACGGCGGGCCGGGTGACGGCGCTGGCGCTGTCGCCGGCATGCGGCGACGCCGACGACGATCAGGATGACCATGGCCACGATCACGGAGATCGGGACGGCGGCGACGATCGCGATCAGGGCCACGGCGGCACCTGCCGGCTTTACGTAGCCGCGGCCGGCGGCGGCATCTGGCGCACCGACAAGCCCCTCCACAACAATCCGTCGCAGAAGTGGGAGTTCGTGTCCGGCAGCTTCGGCACCAATGCCATCGGCTCCCTCATCATCGACCCCACCGACAAGAGCGGCAACACGCTGTACGCGGGCACCGGAGAGCCGAACGTCTCGGCGGATTCCGAGGCTGGAGTCGGCATCTACAGGTCCACTAACGGCGGCGACACCTGGAAGCACCTTGCGTCGGCGGTCACCGCGCTGACCACTGCCGGTAACGGCACCTACACGGGTGATGCCTTTGCCGGCCGATCGATCGGTTCAATCGTCGTGGATCCGACGAACCGCAACGTGATCTACGTGGCGTCGGCGCGCGGCGTCCGCGGCGTTGGATCCACCGGCGGCGCCACGTCGAGCCCACCCACGCCGAGACCGCCATTCGGTCTGTTCAAGTCGATCGATGGAGGCGCGACATTCAGCTTCATCTGGGACGGCAACGCGTCCATTCGCGGCGTCATCCACGTCGCGCTTGACCCGACCAACCCGAGCATCGTGTACGCATCGGCGCTCAACCAGGGCACCTGGCGATCCATGGACGGAGGCGCGACCTTCGCCCAGATCAAGGCAAGCCTGAGCGCCAACGATCCGGATCGGCCGGAATTTGCGGTGACCAAGCTGCCAAACGGCAAGACGAGGATGTACCTCGGAGAAGGCGTCGCCGGCGCACCGCAGGCGCGCTTCTTCCGCACCGACGACGCGACCGCGCCCGCACCGGTTTTCACCGATCTGACCACCGCGCAGAACATCGACTACTGCACCGGCCAATGCTGGTACGACAACGTCGTGTACACGCCAGCGGGATTCCCCGATATCGTCTACCTGCTCGGGTCGTTCGACTACGGTCAGATTGGCGGCAAGTCGAACGGCCGCGCTGTCCTGCTGTCGACCAATGCCGGATCGACCTGGAGCGACCTGACCCAGGATGGCGACCCGACCTTCGCCGAGTTCACCCATCCGGACCAGCACGCCATCGTCACCCTCCCCGGCAAGCCGTTCATGTACTGGGAAGGTTCCGACGGCGGCATCGTCAGCTCGGACGGCAAGTTCTCCGATGTCTCGGCCAAGTGCGACACGCGGGGCCTCAACGCCGCCGACACCGCATTCTGCAAGAGCCTGCTGTCGCGTGTGCCGCATCAGTTGGCGAACAACATCAACCGGGGGTTCTCGACGCTCCAGTTTCAGAGCCTCTCGGTCAGCCAGCAGCATCCGAGAAACCTCCTCCAGGGCGGAACCCAGGACAACGGCACGTGGCTGAACAGCCGTAAGACGTCTGAGTGGAATCAGACTATCTACGGCGATGGCGGCCAGTCCGGCTTCAGTTCCACCAACGAGGCCCTGCGCTTCAACACCTTCACCGGCCAGGCTCACGACGCGAACTTCCGGAACGGCGATCCGACCAAGTGGGTGATCATCTCGGCGCCGATCATCACGAGCCCGGAAGCGTCGCTGTTCTATCCGCCGATCATCGCGGATCCGAATCCCGCCAACGGCGGCACCATCTTCCAGGGTTCCTTCAGTGTGTGGCGGACGCAGGACTGGGGCGGCAATCAGGCATTGCTGGAAGCCAACTGTCCCGAGTTTACGACCTCGGCCGCCCAGCCCGGCTGCGGTGACTTCGTCCGCATCGGCGGCGCCCCCACAACGGACCTGACCAACGCGGCCTGGGGAAACCGCGCCGGCAACGCCCTTTCCGCGCTCAGGCGGCAGTCGACGAATTCGGGCACGCTCTGGGCGGCGACCGGCACCGGCCGGGTGTTCATCTCCGACAACGCCGACGCCGCGGCCGGTTCAGTCGTGTGGAAACGCGTGGATCCAAACCCGGCGGCCACCACCAACCCCAATCGCTTCATCACCGGGATGGCTGTGGACCCGGCCAACCCGCATCACGGGTGGATCGCGTACTCAGGCTACAACTTCAACACGCCGGCGCAGCCCGGCCACGTATTCGAAGTGACGTGGAGCGGGGCGGGCGCCGCGACCTTCGTGGACGTCAGCCACGATCTGCCGGATCTGCCGATCACGGACGTGGCGTTCGATGATGTGACCGGCGATCTCTACGCCTCGTCCGACTTCGGCGTGATGAAATTGCGGTCCGGCGGCGCGACCTGGACCGTGGCTGGCAGCGG
Source organism: uncultured Acidobacteriota bacterium (assembly GCA_963794705.1). GTDB lineage: Bacteria > Acidobacteriota > Vicinamibacteria > Vicinamibacterales > CAVVIG01 > CAVQFC01. The sequence continues at coordinate 260,029 of CAWCFI010000010.1, read as the reverse complement.
CCTGCCGATGGTCGAAGTGCCAAGCTTGACGATCGTGCCCGAACAGCGTGTGATCTATGCTGCGACGCACGGCCGCAGCGCCTGGTCGTTGAAGCTGCCCTGAACGAGTCGGCTGGCGGGGCGGGGTAGCGACGCTACTCCGCCCCTGTTTTTCGTGAAGCGAGACGACGTGCTCCGCAATAGCCTCATCGCCGGCTGCATCTTCCTAATGATGCTGGCCACTGCCCGGCCGGGTGATTCCGCGAGCCCTGGTTTTCTCGAGGGGCACCTGTCGATCGTGGCGCTCAAAGAGGTTGAGCGAGACGACGCAGCTCCTTCGAAGGATCCGGCTGACGACTACGCCGCGCATCCGCTGCTCATCCTGAGCAAAGACGGCAAGAAGCAAATCCGCCAGGTGATCGCCGACAAGGCCGGGAACTATCGCGTGTCGCTTCCGCCAGGCGACTATGTTCTCGACGCCAAAGGACGCGCCCCCAAGCGCGTCCGCGCCAAGCCCAAGGCATTCACGGTTGTCTCGAATCAGGCCGTGCACGTCGACTTCGAGCTGGATACAGGCATTCGATAGGCCCGCAACCGCTCATTCTTCTCGCCGGAGCCGCTCCAGCATCGCGGTGAAGTCGGCGACCGATTGAGGCTCCCATCCGCTGCCCAGCTCCCGCGTGACGAAGCGCCGCAGCGTGGACAGCGGAAGCCCGTGCGCGCGCTCCACGAGCTTGGCGAGCTCGGCGGCCAGCTCACGTCTTTCGCTGGAGCTGGCGTCGCGGGAGAATGCGGCGGCCGCCTCAAGCGCCGATCCGTGCTCCTCGACGAAGTCCTGGTGCAGGTACCCTTTCACGAAGTCTGACAGCGCCGGGAAGTCGTGTTGGTGCAGTTGCGACCCGGCCACTGCGGGCCTGGCCGTCCTGGCGCGTGCAGGCCGCGCTCGCTTCGTCATCGTCGTTCCTCCGGATACGTGGTCAAGACATAGAAGGCCTGACCGCGATCCCAGCGCAGGACGATCAACGCATCGGTACAGGGCACAGTATTTCGGCTTCCGCGCCTGAGACTCCTGCCGATCGGTTTACCGGTGCCGTGGTAGTTGAGCACGAGATTCGGCCGGTTCCCCTGGCGATCGAGCCACTGGTCGATCCGCTGCCGGTTGCGGTCAAGCGTCACCGCCACCACGTACTCGGCGGTCGCGCGATCGGTGTAGGTCGACGCGGCGGTGACCTGACGCTCCCGACGCAGCCGCTCCTGCAGCTGGTCGTCGGTCCGGGCGACATGCCGCGCCAGGGTGTGGCCCCCGCGCTGCTCGTCGCGCTCGAGATCATGACGGTCCTGCGCCTGGCGATGATTGTCGGCCGGGGCGGCCCGCTCGAGCGGAAGGTCGGCCGTTCGCGGTGGAGCAGCGCGATCGGACCCATGGCATCCCGCGGTCACCAGCACGCATGCGAGCGCCTTCAGCAGCCGTTGCGATCGCATTCTTCTCGACAGCCTCCGATCCGCCCGATATCGGCGTCCGAAAGGACAATCTACCTCTTTCTCACCGGTATCGATTGGCTTTGCGTTCGCGCTGTTCTTCGCCACCGCCGCGATTCAGGTCGGGGCGATTCTGGTCGAAGCCAAGCTTGGAGCGCTGCTGACCGTCTGTGACTCGCTGTTCGCGATCGCGGCACCCAGGTGGACGATTCTTCGGGCTGACCTAGCCGTCCCACTGCACGCGCGCGAGAACATCAGGCGGCGTTTCGCCGCCGCGGGCAGCCGTCGAGTGGCTGCCGGCAGCGTCGGGCTCTTCGCCGTGCGTCTCGGTCCATACGCCTGCTCTCTTCACGAATCGGGACGACGCTGAGACGCGCCAGGGCGGCGGCGCCTGCTTCCGATGGCTGCCTGGGGAACCGACCAGCCGCATCGCGTTCGACCAGGGCGGCTGATCGAGCGGATCGAGTGTCACCGCCCGTTCCTGGCGCGTGCTTGGTGACGAAGTCAGCGGCTCTGACGCCGTGCCGGCGGCGCCGGGGGCGATCGTCGACGCATAGTACGAGTCGCCATTCACCTCGCGATACTTGACGACGGCGACACATTGAACGTCGAGGCTGGAATGTGCAGCCAGAAACCCAATCGTCCGATCCAGAGAAGGCTGGCGCTCGTCGACAGCGACGACGAACCTGACGCGCGCGGCACGAAGGTTGACACCGAGCCGCATCCAGCGCCGATCGAACTCATCCGGATCTCCGTCCGCCAGCGTCGTGAGGGTGCTGTGGACGGCGCCGCCGGCAGCCATGTCGAGTTGCTCGACGGTCAACCGTGCCATGGCGGCAATGGCATCAATCGCTCGCGCCAGCATCTCGCCTCGAACATCGGCGCTGGTTCCAACCACGGTGGCGACGACGATGGGGATCGACTCGACGGCGAGAAGAAAGACGCCCATGGCGCCGACGCCGGGGAGCGTGAGCTTTGGAATCAGGAGGATCGGCGGCGCGGCTCCGGCGACAACGAGCAGTTGCGGATGCTCCGCAAGTGCGGTCTGGAGCTCCTGCTCGTTCTCGAACGATGCGGAACTCATGCAGCTCTTGTCGAAAGAGCCCATCCACAGTATTGCCAACTACAGGACCTCGAGTCGCCGCGAGATCGTCCGGCCTGGTCGGTGCTTCAGGGCGCCGTCGGCCTTAGCTGAATCTCGATGAGTTTGAGATACCGCACCGGCACGCCACGCCGTTGCGCCGGCAGGAACTTCCATTCGCGCGCGGCCCTGAGCAGCAACGTATCGTAGGCGGCACGCGTGGTCGTCGGCATGGTGGCCGACACCACCGCGCCGGATTCGTCGATGAGCAGACGCAGCGCGCCTTTGAACTCCTGCACCGCCTCCTGCGGCGACGGCCGCCACATCGGCATCTTCTGCGCCTGGGCGACCGGCGGCGTCACATCCGTGTCGGCCGCGGTGTAGATGACGTCACGGGCCGGCTCCGGCGGGAGCGGCGGCTGTTCCACCGGCTTCACATCGGCCGCGGTCACCGCCTGGGCGAGATCGCGGAACGCCGATGCGACCGCACGCAGATCGCGCAGCGTCGACGTCTGGTCCAGATCGTGATCGTCGAGCAGGGCGAGGACGTCGTCGAACTGCTGCGCGGCGCCGGGGTCCTTGCGCTCGAACGCCGCTTTGGCGGAGGTATAGCGTTCCACCACGATTTTCGGCAGCGATTCCCGGCGCACATCGCGAAAAATGCCCTGGATCCGCGGCGACGCCTGGTCGGCCGACGGCAGGTATCGGGGATTGTGGTGAAGGATGCCGTCGATGTTCTTGCGGGCCTCGTCGCCGCGATCCAGCGCGAGCAGGCAGAACACCCGATATTCAGCGATCGACGTCGAGTCTTCGGCCGGCGCCGCGCTCTGCAGCTGATCGAGCACCGCAAGTGCCTCGTCGTACGCGGCCGCCGCGTACAGCGTCTTGGCGCGCACCAGCGTGTCGTCGCCCGACCAGGCGGCGGGCGCACGGCCGAACATGCCGGCAGCGAGCACGACCGCGGCGAGACTGGTTCTGGTGAAATTCATCGTGGCCTCCGAACTGCGCAAGGCGACTCGTTGGATCGAGCGGGCGTTCATCGTAGCGCGTTCGATTCGCGAGTACAAGACCCAATCCACCCGCGCTTTACGCCGCGCCACCGTCTGCAGAAAATGGTGATCCGCCGCGCGCGTTTTGTACTATCATCCACCGCACAGGAACCGTGCTTCCGCAGACCGCCGGATTGGAGCAACGCCTTATCGATCTGGAGGCGCAGATCAGTCGCCTCACGGTCACCCTGCTGCGCTCGCGCGAAACCGAAGAGGATCGCGAACCGATCGAACGGCGGCTGGCGGAGCTCACCGACCAGTGCACCGGCATCCTGAAGCAGTGCAGCGCGACCAGCGAGCGATATGCGCAAGCGGTCGGCGAGCTCGAAACGCGCCTCACCGGCTGGAACGACATCGAGAGCCGCCTGCAGCGCGACGCCACCTGGCGCTTTCAAGGGCTCGAGCGCACGATCGGCCGCGAGTGGGCATCCCTGCGCCTCCTGCACGAAGAACCGGCCCGTCAGCTGCGCGAGCAAGCTGAGAGCCTGACCGAAATCTGCGTCAATACGGCCGGTTCCGCCCAGACCGGGATCGAGCGCGCCGAAGCGCGGCTCGCGACGCTCGAGCACGACCTGCATCGAAAAATCGACCATCTGTCCCGCGATCTTCACGCGGTGCTGGCCGAGCTCCGGCAGCACGGCGTCCCGGCCTTGCGCACGCCCGCGACCGCGTGGCCGCTCGACGAAGTCACGCGCCTCCATCATGAGCTGCGCGAGGGCAACCCCACCGATCAACACCGTCCAGATGTTCTCGAGGGCCGGCTCGTCGAGGCCGCACCCTCCCGGCCCGCGTCGCCGTCCCCGCCTCAGTTTCCGGAGTCGATCGGCGGGACGTCCGAGACCGTCGTAACAGACACGGCCGATTTCACTCGTGACGAGAATATCGACGAACGAGCGACCGACGATCGCGGCGGCTGGAAATGGTATGCGGCACTCGCCGCGCTGGCTGTCGTCGTGATCGTCGTCGGCGGCGCCGGCTGGGCGTTCTATCGCCGGGCCAACCTCGCCGTCGAGCGCGCGTCCGAAGCGCAGCAGCAGGCCGAACGGATCGCGATCGCCGCCAACGAGCGGAGCGAGGCCGCGCGCCAGGATGCCGCCACGCAGGTGAGTTCGGCTCGCGACGCGGCTTCGAAAGCGCAGCTGACGAGCGACGTGCTGGCGGCGTCGGATCTCGTTCGCTTCAACCTGGTCGGCAGCGATCCCGCGGTGCGAACCCTGGCGCAATTGCTGTGGAGCCGCTCGCGAGGGATGGTGTTCAGCGCCTCGCGGATGCCGCAGCCGGCTCAGGGATCGATCTATCAAATCTGGCTGCTCACCGCGGCCGCTCCGATCAGCCTGGGGACGGTCGCGCCCGACGCGTCCGGCCGCGTGACCCTCGCGACCGACAGTCCTCCCGATGCACCCCGCCCCATCGTCGGAGTCCGAGTCACACTCGAGCCGGCGTCCGGTGTCGCGGCGCCATCTGGTCCCACCGTGCTCGCGCGCGCTCAATGAGCATCACCCTCGACGAACTGCTTCTGCTGGTCGGCCGCCTCGACGACGCGTCGGGTTTCGACACACCGCGGGAACGTTTCCGACGATTCCTGATCGAGCGCGTGACCGATGTGCCGACCGCGAGTGCGCTGATCGACGACTGTCAGCGATCGGTCGGCGAGCAACGCCACCGCGCGCTCCAGGATCTCATCGTCATCGTCGGCCGCCTGCTGCGGTTCGAGGTGACCTTCGGCACGTATGCGCCCTCAGCCGACGCCCTCAAGGTGGACGGCCAATGGCGCTCGCCCGGGCTGCTCGATGTGGTGCTCGAGATCAGAACCGAACAGACGACGTCGGCGACACTCGACGGTCTGGCGCAAGCGACGACGGCAGCGCCAGGCGCCGGGCTCGAGCCCCGCATTGGCTTGTGCGTGGTCGCGCGCCAGTACGCCGCGCGCGCCAGGCTCAGTCGGGCGCTCGACGTGTCGCGGCTCCCGGACATCCGTGTCGTGACGGTAGGGTCGCTGCTGGCGCTCGCCACGCAGGTGGCCGCAGATCGCCTGGTTCACGCCGAGGTCGTCAAGCTTCTGCATTCCGGTGTCGCGCTCGATTTCGTCATCGACCTGCTGGATCGGCCGGCGACGAGCAGCGCTCCCATCGAATCGGCGGCGGAACACGACGTGCCAGCGCCGCCGGCGCGGCACGAGCCGGCATATTGGATCGCGACCATCACCGGGAATGAAGTGGCCGCGCCGGAGCAGCTGCTGGCATCGGTCATCGCCGAGCGACGCGTGCTCGCGATCTGCCCATGGGGCAAACTGCGCGGCGAGGGCTCACCGGGCGACTGGGTCGGGTTCTTTGTTCCGGGTAAGGGCCTGGTCGGACACGCGCAACTGGAATCGATCGTCGATGACAGCACGAAGGTGGTTCGCCACGCCAGGCGCTTCAGCTGTATCTACCGGCTCGAGCGCGTCACGCTTTACGAACGTCCCATCCTTCAGGCGCTGCGCGCCGATCGGCCGTTTGCGGTTCCACCAGCCGAGGTCCCGCTCATCGGACCGTGCCTCGCGCCGATTGCGCGGCATGACTTTCTCGCGCTGATGAGCTTCAGGGACGGAGCGGAGAACTTCGAGAGGTCGGCGACCGCGTAGCCTGCCGTCAGCGCGCCATCGAGGCGCTCACCCGCGTCAGCACACCGGACTTCACGATCACCTTCTGGGTCTGCTCGCCCAGCTGCGGGTGGCGGAAGGTGATTTCGTGTTCGCCAACCGGCAGCGGCAGGTTCCCGAGCGGTGTATCGCCGACAGGCTTTCCGTTGATCGAAACCTGGGCCCACGGCACGGCATTCACGCTGACGCGGCCGTCCGGCGGCACGATCTTCATCGGGACGATTTGGCCGGACTTGATGTCGACGACCTGATGCGATCGATAGCCGAACGCGCTGTTGACGAAGTCGAGCTCGTGTCTCCCCGCGGTCGCCACCACCGGACCATCGGCGCTCGATCCGAGCACCCGCTCCCCCTCGAGCACCTGTAGTTCGATGGGGGAGGACACGCGCAGCCCGCCGCGCCGCTCGCGTGAGGCCGCGAGAGTGAGCGCTGCCGTGGCGGCGGTATCGGTGGCGCGCACGACCGGGGGAGCTTCCGCCACCGCCACCGCCTGGTCCACGCTGGGGCGCGTCCGCACCCGGATCGATCGCATGCCGGGAGTGAGCGCCACCGTCAGCGGTGTCACCCCGATCTCCCTCCCGTCTACGATGACCGTGTCGCCTCCCTGGAGAGAATCGACGACGACCGGCAGTGGCGGCGTCGGCGACACCGCGGCACGAGTCAGCTCGACCCGTCCAATCCATCCAGCTTCGGCGACCGCGATCAGCGCGAAGACGGCGGCGACGATCCAGCCAGCCAGCGGCGGCCGCGCTCGCCGTACATCCCCGTCGGCGGTGCGTGAAATTCTCTCCGGTACCGCCTCATCGAGTCCATCGACGGCGAAATCAGTTGCCACCGCCATAGTGGGTGTCTCCGAGAATTCCGGTGTCGACTCAGGGCGGATCGCCGACATCGGCGGCAGCTGCGGCGGCGCTTCGAACGCGAGCTCCGCCGGCATTCTGCTGGCCGGGAACGACACGGTCCGCGAGCTGCCCTGCCCGCGGAGATCTCCAAGTCCGGCATGCGCGTGAATCGCTGATTCGAATACATCACCGGTCGTGTGAAGCGCGCGCTCGAGCCAGCGCCGTAACGCGGACACCAGCACCGGGGAGCGATCGCTGCTCGCGGCCACGAACTCGTCGAGCAGCGTATCGATACGGTGCGGATACTCGAGCGGCGTGATTCGCCGTCCCAACAGCAGCGACAGTGTGATCCAGGCGACCTGAATCACATCCGTCCGCTGATCGAGCAGCGCCCGGCCCTCGTTTTCGGCCGCGACCAGCCCCAGGTCCTGCCACAGCCTGCTGACCGGCAGCTGAAGCCGATCGAGCGCCGCGCCAAGGACGTGTTCGACGATGACGAGGCGGCTGTCGGGCGTCAGGATCACCCGATCGGTCGTGAGCCCGGCGTGGGCGATCCTGCGGCCTTGCCGATGGAGATCCGCAACCGCTGATGTCAGCTCTCGAATGAACCAGGCGGCGAAGGCTGGATGCACGCCTGCCCGGGCATTCGGACTGTTGAGGATCTCGGACACGCGCTTGCCGGTAGTGAACGTCGACACCAGCGCCAGATCGCCGGAGTCCATGCGTTGGATCGCGCGGACCCGCGAGAACGACGGGTGCTCGAAGCCCTCGAGCTCGTCGACACGCTCCCGCAGGGCATCCTCGAAGCCGTTCGCCGTCGCCAGCAGCGGGTGAAAACGAAGCAGCTCGAGGGAAGGCGTACCGCTGTTGTCGAACATCCACAGCCGATCGCCGACGCCGTCGCAGACCCCCTCGGTATACCAGCTCGCCAGGGGCTTCGGCGCGTCGAGGCGGCTCCATCCGCTGACGGCGGCGTTGTTGCGAGGTGTCATCGTTTTTGCCAACGGACGTCCGGGGCGACTTGATCCATCGCACGGAGAGCGGGTCGCCGAGCTCGGGGTTGTGCACAGCATTGTGCACAAAAAGGCTCGGCAGTACAAGGCCTGAAAACGAAGATGTCGTCTTTGACGCGCCGTTTTCGATATCTCAAGTGCGGTCATTTCAATCGCAAGGAGATGCATGTGAAGTCAGAGTCGACGATTCATCGGCGCAGTTTTCTCGGCGGCATGTTCGGCGCGGCGGCAGCCGCAGGCCTCGCGATGACCGGGACGCGAGCGGCCGCTGCCCAGGAGTCAGGCGCGGATGACTGGATCAGGGAGGTGAAGGGGACGCATCGATGCCTGTTCGATTTCCCGCAGCACAAGAACGGCATGCCGCTCCTGCACGTCCTGAACTATCTCAACACCTACAGCGCCGCCTACAAGACGGGAGCGGGCCAGGTCGGCGCCGTCGGGACTTTCTACAGCGCGGGCAGCCAGGCCAGCATTCCATTGGCGTTCAATGACGCGGCCTGGGCGAAGTACGGTCTGGGCGCGTATACCGGACTCAAAGACGCGGATGGCAAGCCTTACACCCGCAATGTCTTCAACCGGCCGACCCCGAAGGATCTGCACCTGCTGATGCAGGCGATCGACTCCCCGATGATTCCGGCGCTGGCCGACGCCATGCCCGGGATCGGTATCGAGAGCCTGCAGAAGATGGGGACCAAGTTCATCTTGTGCGCGAACGCGCTCGGGATCTGGTGCCTCGAGCTGGAAGCCAGGGGCAAGGGCAAGGCGCAGGACATCGAAAAGGAACTGCGCGCCAGCCTGCTGCCTGGCGTGACGATCGTGCCCGCGATGGTGATCGCCATCGAAAAGGCACAGGAAGCCGGCATCAGATACAACCGTCAGTAGGTTACCGGCGCCGCTGGACCTCGATCCGTTCCCGTGAACGGGTCGAGCCGTTGTCCCGCGGTCGTGAATACGGGCGAGACGATATCGTGTTCGGCATGCTGTTTCTGAAAGTGCGGACGTCGTCTTTTCGCTGACTATCCTCAAAAACGGCGATTCAGCAGCGGCAGCCTTCTTGAATCGTCCCGAGCTGGACGGCCCATGCTGCAACCCCAGATCGACGACGACCACGCCCCGGCACCGCGCTTCCTGACGCTCGACCGGCGTATCCCGGAGGAGATCCGGGTGCTGGTGGACGAGGCCGACGGCTGCGCGAACATGGCCTTCGCCGTTGGCGGCAGCTCCTGTATGCGCCTGGCGATTCGCCAGACTTTCGAGCGAGAGTCGATCGCCTCGGAAGATTTTCACACCGCGATCGTGGCGCTGCGGGGGAAGCATCCGTCAGTCGCCCCGACCCTGTTTCAGGTGATCGAGCGGCTCGGCGCGGGCGACGCGCCGCTCCAGGGTGACGCGCTGAAGGCGCTGATTGCCACCTTCAAGGCCGTGCTCTACGAGATGTACGTGCTGGGTGAAGAGCGGCGGGAGACGCTGGCCTATCTGTCTGAAATCCTGCAGGCGCTCGACGTCGACAAGATTCAGCCGAACCCACGAGCCGCTACGCGCGCCGCTCGCGAACGGACCGAGCGCGGATAAACCCGCCCGCACGCTGGCGCCGCAGCGGTTCCTGACGCGGCGCTCACGGCGTCGTTGCGACGATCTGCGTACCCGGAAGGCCCGCTCGTTCGAGTCGCTGACGGGCTGCGTCGGCCTCGTCGCGTGACGGGAATGGGCCGGCGATGACCTGCTGCCAGCCGCCGATCACGCGCCGGCGAACCGCCAGACCGGCGTCCGTGACCTGCGCGGCCACCGCATCGGCGCGCGACTCAGTTCGAAACGACGCAACCACAATCTCGAACGACGAGCCGCCCGCACTGCGCGGGGCAGGCTCGGACGCTGCGGCCGTCGGCTCGGGCGCGGCGCCGGCCGGAGCAACGGGCGCAGGCACAGCCGCCGGTGCAACGGAGGGCGCGGCCGGCGGCGGTTGCGCGGCGGGGGCAGCCGCCGAGGGCTGACCTCCGGTCGGCGTCGGCTGCGAATCAGAGCGAACGGGCGCCGGCATCCGAAACGCGAACCATGCCGCCACGGCTGCCAGGGCCACCACACCGATCAGTCCGGGCACCATCTTCGAGCGCGCGGCACCCGGCGATGGCAGCTCCAAAGGCACCGGAACCGTCTCCGTTCCGCTGTCGAGGTGCGGCCACATCGAGGCGTCTGGCGACGGAGGCGGCGGAGGTGATGGTAGCGGGGTTGGCAGTGAGGACAGTGAGAGAGCCGCGGGAACCGCGGGAGGCGTCGCGCGCGGGAGACGATCCGCCTCCGCTTTTTCGATCAGACCGGCGTCGATCGTGCGCAGCTGCTGCTGATACGCCGTCTCGAGGGCCCGATCGCACAGCAGGTTGACGAGGCGCGGAAGGCCGCCCGACGCGCGCCAGACCGCCTGCACCGCCTCAGGAGTGAAGGTCACGCGCGTGCCGTCGCCATTCCACTCGGCGAGCGCCCGCGCCAGCTCCGACGCGCCGGGCAGGCCGGAGCCGGCCGCGCGGCCGACGGCGAGGCGGTGCTCGATGTAGGACTGCAGCTCGTTCTCGCCGAGCGGTTCGAGACGAATGCGCCGGGACACCCGCTGCTGAAACTGTCGGAGCTCGGGACGCTCGAGGAGCGTTTCCAGATCGAGCGGCCCGACCAGCATGATCTGCAGCCGCGTGCCGCTCGGCGCGTCGATGTTCGACAGCAGGCGGATTTGCTCGAGCACGTCAGGCTGAATGTGCTGCGCCTCGTCGATCATGACGGCGGCGTGGGCGTCGAGCGGGATGAGCGAGGCGAGAAAGTCCTCCAGCGCATGGACCAGATCGTGGCGGGTGGTCTGCTGCACCACGGTCCGATCGGTCGACATCACCCCGAAATCCTGGAGCATCTGCTTCAGGAGATCGTCGCGATCGAGCAGCGGGTTGTTGATGACGGAGACGAAGGTGCGCCGATCGAGCCGCTGCAGCATGGTGCGGCAGAGGAGCGTCTTGCCGCTGCCGATCTCGCCGGTGACGACCACCAGCGGTTCGCGGCGGCCGATCGCATACGCCAGTTCCTGAAGCGCGTGGGCATGCGACGCGCTCTCGAACAGATACCGCGGATTGGGCGCCAGGCTGAACGGCGCGTCACTCAGTCCGAAAAACTGTTCGTAACCCATCTCCGTTATGGTACGCCAACGAAACGGCGGGACGACGGCTCGGCGAAAATCTTCTACTGATCGGACAGCCAGAGACGCTGCAGCGAGGTGACGGGGCCGTTGAACTTATTGCGGTCGCATCGGCCGATGCCCGCGACGAGATGAGGCTCTGGACCGGCCGCGCCGTCCGTGTACTGCCACATCGTCCAGGTTGGCCAGTTGGCGGGAATGACGGCGGTGGGTCCGTATTGCGACAGCCACAACCAGCAGTTGACGAGGACCGGATCGGCCGCGGTCCCGAGCAACTGCTTGAGGTAGTGACCCGAGTACAAGCCCGGCCAGCGGCCGGTCGCTTCGTGCACGTGCGTGACGAAGGCGCGCGCCTCTTCCAGCGTCATGCTGGGCCCCTGCGCGTTCGCTTCGAAGTCCAGCACCAGCAGCGTCGCGTCGGTCGGTTGCACCATCCGCAGGAAGTACTCGGCCTGCTGGACGCCGTCGCTTCCGGTCCCGAAGTGATACGCGCCCCACAACAGGCCGGCGGCCTCCGCCCCCGCCTGCCGACTCTCGAACGTGGGATCGGTGTAGGTCAGGCCCTGCGTGGCCTTGTGGATGACGCCGAGGATGCCATCGGTATCACGGGCGGCGGCAAAATCCGGATTGGCGTTGTGATGCGACAGATCGACCACGACATTCACCGGGGCGGCCGGCTGCCTGAGAGCGGAACGCTTCTTCGTCATGACGACCTTTCGTCGGGCGCGCCGCGATGACACGGCGCTCATGTCGCCGCCACGATCGGCGCGGCGTGCGCCGCGGGCCCCGACAGGCTCTGAGCGCGGACGGTCTCGAGGAAGCCGGCGAGCAGATCGCGGTCCGGACCGGCAAGGGTGGCGATGGTGTGGACCCCCAACGTCCGATAGCTTTCAAACTGGGATTCGCCGAACCACTGGTTGGCGGTTGTCTCGTGCGGAAAGTCCGGGTGAGACGTGGCGTAGTTCCGCACGTCGACCGGCTCGTCGCCCGACAAGGTCGCCTTCAAGTAGAGCAGCACGCCGTCCGCGACGCTGCCGTCGACGGCCGAATAGCGAATGGCGCCGAGCGCGCCGTGCCGGTTGCCGTGGCCCGCGTGGGCGGCATCGATGCCGACGCCGTCCGGAAAGTCGATCGGGATGCCGAGATCGATGCGGATCTTCCGGATCGCGTTGCCCAGATCCTGAAATGCGTACTCCCCGTCACAGCCGGCGTCGCTGACCACGATCCAGCGGCATCGTCGCGCGACCATCTCGTACAACCCGAGGTTTTCGAAATGGCCGCCGTCGGATAGATAGACGTACGGGTTGACGTCCGTCGTCCGCCCGAACATCTCGCGCAGCAGCGGTGCGGCTCCCATGAGGGGATCGCTTCTGCGCCACGTCCAGCGGCCGGCGGGGCTTGGGTTGCCGAGCCAGGCCCCGAGCCGTGCGTTGAAGAGCGTCAGCAGGAACGTCATGGCCGGCGCCGAGTGGTAGCCCATGTTGGGGCTGGCGGCCGCCCCCGAAATGGTCATCGCAGTACCCGAGGGACATGCCGTCCGGTCCACCGTAGCTGGCGATCGGACGATAGCCCAGGCTGCGGTTGCCCGCCGCCAGCGGGCTGACGGTGAACGATTCCGCCTTACGCTCTTGCCACGCGAGGCGTTTGCCCGCCACCAGATTCAAGGCCATGTTGACGATGTGCAGGGGCCGCCGGGTGATGGCGAGCTCGTGCAGGAAGATGTTGTCGCGAGAATCGAATCCCGTGAAGCTATTCGGGCGCCTGGCGGCCGGCGAACGCGCGGCACCGAGAAAGGCGCGAATCAGGCGATTGCGGTACATGCCGTGGAGCGAGAACTTGTTCACCGCAATCGCCAGACCCATCAGGAGGCCGGTGAGCGTGAACATCAGCATCAGAAACCCGATCTCCGGCAGTCCGCCTCCGACCGGATGCAGGTACTCGGGCAGGATCTTCGAGCGATCGAGCCAATCGAGAAGCGACAGATTCGCCGAGGCCAATCCGACGAGCAGCAGCGTCACGAAGGTCGGTGCGGAGAGCGCGAAGGTCACCCGCCGCCACAACGGCACCTTTTCGGGTGTGGTCTTCGACTCACGCTTGGTCCGCGCCGCGACGCCGCCGGTCAACGCGGTGATGATTGAGAACAGGAGTTTGCCCGCGTTGTGGCTGGTTGCGCTGGAGCCGATCAATCCCAGCAGCCAATGGACGACAACCGGACCGCCGAAGACCACGACGCTCGTGCTCAGCCACAGGCTGATCGCGATGAGGATCCACGCGCCGAACCGGCTCCACCATTCGCGGTCGTCGTCGGTGGTCTCGCTGCTGGCCATGCCGACGAACAGCGTGCCGGACATCGCGATGATGGCCAGAATGAGAGGCAGGGCGAGGCTGGCGAAGACTTCTCCGCGCGCCAGCGGCCGCGCGAACGGGCCGGTGGCGAACCACCACACGCCGACGCCGGCGGCCCCTCCGGACGCGGCTCCCGCCAGCCATGTCATGGGCCGCCATCGCTGGCCGCTGGCCAGCGACACCAGCATCCAGATCGCCAGGTGTCCGAGTGCGGGGAACGCCACCAGGCCGGAGAACGTGACCAGCGAGGCATCGAGTGCCCGCGACCAGGCCCAGTAGAGCGTGAACGCTCCCGTCGCCAGATACAGCGGCCCGAAACAGAACGCCAGGAAACGCGATTGGCCGCGCTGCCGGTTGCCGGCGCTCGGCAAATTCCAGCCGACGTAGATCAGCGCGACGGTGAGCAACCCGGCGCCGGCCACCAGCAGCCACCCCGACCACCACAGCAGGTCGTCGCGATCGATCCAGTCCTGGGTGCCGAGCATCGTGATCGCGAAGTAGAGCCGCGGCAGCAGCATCGCGGCAGCCAGCAGCGGGATGAGAACGAGCCAGTTCAGGACCAGGTTTCGCCCGACGGTCGCGATGAGCGTCCACACGTCCACCGACAGCAGACCCAGCTTGGGGTCGAGATAGTTGCTGTATTCCCGCACTTGCCGGATTGGGTCGGGCTCCGGTTCGGCCGCCGTGCGCTGGTGGCCGGCGAGCGTTTCGAAGACGCTCGACGCCGTTGCGCCTTCGCGCTGGGCGTGGAACAACCACGCCGACAGCCACGCGCCGGTGTAGCCGCCGCCGGAGACGGTCGAGACGAAATCGAAGGCATCCATCAGCCCCCGCTCCGCCAGCCCTTGCACGAGGCCGACCGCGAAGCTCGCGCTGCGAATGCCGCCGCCGGACAGGCACAGCGCGGCATGACCGCGCGCATGAATGGCCGCGTGGATGGCGCGCTCGCGTTCACGCGAATTGGAGGAACCGGTCGGGTAGTCTTCGGGCAGCGCGCCGTTGAGGTGGACGTACTCCCGCTCGAGCATCACGTAGTGCGGAACGGGCGCGCCTTCGTTCCGCCCGCCCGCCGCCGGTTCCAGGGAGCTGAGACCCATCCTAGTACAGCGACGGACGGCTCGACCCTCCGAGCAACGACGGGTCGATCGAGCCGATGATGTGATGACTGTTCGAGCCCCACGCGAAGGTGAGATTGACCAAAGGAAACCCGCCCGCACGGAGCGTGATGCCCACGGCGAGGCTGTGCACCAGGTTGCTCAGGCCCAGGCCCTCGCCTTCGCCCGTGACCTTGCCCTGCTCGACCAGCAGGTAGGCGCCGATCGGTCCCCAGATCGAGTGCTCCACGCTCTCCTGCATCGCGATCAGATTCGGCGCCGCGGAACCGGTAGTCGTCGTAGCCGCTCAGCAGACGCTGACCGTTGAGGTCGGAGCCGCCCATCGTCGGCTGGAAATAGAACGGCACCTGGCTGCCGGCGTTCCCGGACGAACTGCTGGCCAGCAGCCGGAAGCTGGCCGACCCTTCGAGATTGCGCGAGTAGGACACCGGTGGACATTTCGACGATCCGACGGACTCGAAACACGAGTTCGGGCCGTTGGTGTCCTTCGGACCAGTCGACGACACCGTGCGGTAGAACGGCACCTCGTGCTTCAGGTCGACGGCCCATCGATGGAAGGACGCGTGCGCATCCGAGGACGCCGCGAACTGCTGGAAATCGACGAGATAGTTGAAGCGGAGCCGGCCGTCGAACACCGACGGCTTGAGCCGGAGCCCCTCTTCGAACTGCGCGAACGCCGGCTGCTGACGACAGTCCGGGTGTGGCGCTCTCGATGTTCGAGAAAGCGGCCGTTGATCGCGCCGACCAGCGACGGCCGGAGGCCGCGAATCGCGGCCAGTCGGGTGAGCGGATAGATCACGCTGGCGCCGACAATGGTCTGTTGCTCGCTGAAGGTCTGCTGGCCCGCGTCGATCGTCAGCGTGTCCAGCGAGATGGTCTGGGCGTAGATGTTGAAGACCGGATATTCCGTGATCGTCACTGATGCCGGCGCCGCGGGCAGCCGCGCCGCCGGGCCGGACCACCGTGATGCCGGGCCGATCCGGAATGTGAATGAGCTTCATGTACGCGCCGGCGCGCCATGACCCCGATGGTGGAGAAGACGGCGTCCGCATCCCAGCTGATCCGCCAGCGCTCGTTCGGCGTGTAGTGCTCGGCGAAGGCGACGCCGAACGCCGTCCCGTTGAGCGGCGGCAGACTCCCCACCGCCACGTGGAACGGATCGTCGGTCGCCACCGTCACCACGCATCCGATCAGCTGCTTGACGCCGAAACCCGCCGCCGCAACTCTGGCGAAGGTCCTCACCTTCGCGCCGGAGGTCAGATTGGAACTGGGCTCTCCTGGGCCGCCGCCGGAGCGGCGAGCAACGCAAGCAGCAGGAGGGTGATGGCGCGCATGGCCATCGCTAACGAGAGGCCCGCCGCTGCGGCGAACGGCGCGACCGCGGTTTCGCTTTGGCCTTGCCGGTCTTCCGGCGGGCCGGCCGCGCGACCGCTGGCGTCGCCAGGAGGGATCGTGCCGGGCGGCAAGCGGCCTGACGCTGAAGTTCTCGCGTCAGCTTCTCGATGCGGGCGGCGGCTTCGGCTTCGGTCTTGGCCGGCTTGATCTTTTTGAACGGTCTCCGGCTTCCGCTGCGCGGCGGGCCGAACCGCCCACTCGAGGTGCGTGAGCTGGTTCTGGAGCAGCGTCCCGGCGGGCGGCGCGGGTTGTACGCCTTCTTCGGTGGTCTTCGGAACGGAAATGACAGCCATGAAATTAGCCGCAGGTCGAATTCGGGCGCATCGGTGCGCATCGTGTTGAGTGTCAGGAGATCGAGAAACGTTGCAGCCGCCTTCTCTCGCGGCGACCGGTCGTCGTAGCTGCCCGAGGAAGAACGACGTCGCCGTCGCCGGAATGGAGGCGTGCTCGAAGATCGCGATCGTGCCGACCACGGTGCCTTTTGCCACCCACGGCGAGACCAGAATCGCCGGCACCCGGACGCCGAGGCGATCGAACAGGAACAGCCTTGCCGGTGCCGGTGGCCTCCGGCTGCGCGACGAACCCGTCAGGGAGGCACGCCGGCGGCGGCACGTGATCGTAGATCCCGCCGTGTTCGTCGTAGACGATCAGCAGCGCGGTCGATTCCCACAGCGCGGCATTCTGCCGGATCGCGTTGTAGACCGCGGCGATGAACCGTTCGCCTTCCTGCACGTGATGGTCCGGATGCTGGTCCGACGCGAGGATGGCGCCGCTGTCGCCGTCGTGGTCGCTGTAGTTCGGTTCGATGAAGGAGTAGTCGGGCAGCGTCGCCTTTGCCGCAGTCGTCGAGGAACTGCTGGAACGTCCCGAAGAACTGCGGCTGGTGCTGCAGCAGGTTGACACTTCCAGCGACGAGCTCTTGGTGTCGAAGTAGTAGATCTTGGCGGTCTTGCCGGCCGCCTCGAGCCGCTGGTAGATGCTCTTGAACTTGGCGTTCGGATAGAACAGCTTCCATGCCGACATGACCGAACGACGTGCCGTAGTGCGCGAACGCGCGATTGCACAGCGTCGGTCCGGGGATCGACGCGAACCAGCGGTTGAACACCGCGAACTCGGTCGCGAGCGTCGTCAGCACCGGCAGCTTGTCGGGCGTGAAGTAGTACATGATCTTGCGCGAGTGCTTCACGTCCTTGCGCTGCGCTGAAATAGCTCTTCACGAACCCCTGCATCGTCGCGACGCGATCGGGCGTGGTCTCGCCGTTGAAGATCTGGAGATCGACGCCGGGAAAATGATGGTCGGGATCGGGGTCGAGCTGGCCCTGGAACTCCGCGAGCGGTTGCGCCGGAGCCGGCTTGCCGCTCGTGTCCGGATTGGATTGCGTGCCGTCGAGCCCGTCGATCCGCGCGTCGGTCGCTTTCAACGCGCCGAGCATGTGATCGAACGAGCGGTTCTCCATCATCAGGACGACGATGTGTTTCAGTTTGTCGAGACCGAGCGGCATGGTCGCGAGGATAGCGCAAAACCGGCGGATACGGTCCAGCTAAGCGAACCGCTTTACGAAACCCGAACGGCCTCGCCGCCAGGCTCGCCGACCGCCTATCGTTGGCAGATCGGGCAGTAGTACGTGGTGCGGCCGGCCTGCGTGCGCTGGGCGATCGAGCCGGTACAGCGCGCGTTGCGGCAGCGCTCGCCGGCGCGGTCGTAGACGCGAAACCGGTCCGACAGTCGATAGGCCTTCTCACTGCGAGCGACGGCGTCTTCGAGCACGCGCTTGATCGCGGCCGCCAGCCGGAACGCTGCCGGGCGCGGCGCGCCGGACGGCGTGGCGATGGTCGAGGCCCGGCGCAGCGGGGAGAGACGGGCCCGGTGCAGCGCTTCGACCACGTAGATGTTGCCCAGCCCGGCGACGACGCGTTGATCCAGCAGCGCGACCTTGAGCGAGGTCTGCTTGCCGCGACAGGCGCGGGCGAGTGCGTGCGCGTCGAACGCCGCGGACATCGGCTCGGGGCCGAGCTTGCTGAGCGTGGCGTGTTTCGCCAGCTGCTGCGGCGTCAGCAGATCCATCAGCCCGAACCGTCGTGGGTCGTTGAACGTCACGATCAGGCGGGACGACATGTGGAAGATGACGTGATCGTGGCGGGCGATGTGGACCGTGCGCTCGACCCGGAACGACCCGGACATGCCGAGGTGCATCAGCAGCGTGTCGCCGGACGACACCGAGGCCAGCAGGTACTTGGCCCGCCGATCCAGCCGCAGTACGGTCCGCCCCTTCAGTCGGGCGGCGAAGTGCCGCGGGAACGCCGTGCGGAGATCGGCTCGGCGGAGCCGCACGGTGACGAACCGCGCGCCCTTCATCGCCGGCTCGATCAGGCGGCGTGCGGCTTCGACTTCGGGGAGTTCAGGCAATCGCTGGCGGCGCCGCTACTTCGGCGGTTCCATGCCGAGGGTGCGGGTGCGGTCGGGGTGCAACGCTTTCAGGCCGTAGAGGTCGTCCAGCCGCTTGTCGAGCTTCTGCAGAAACTGGCGCTCGCCCGGATACCAGTACTCGAGATGGCAGGCTTCGCACGCCTGATCGAGGTTGTCGGCGGCGTCCCACAATTCCTTGGTGTCTTTCCGTTTCACGATATCGAGAACTTGCAGCCCGACATTTCGCAGTGCCTCGATCTTGGCGTTCCACAGCACCGGGTCGCGTTCGAGCTTCGCTTTGATCTGCGCCGGTGAATACTCTTCCGGATCAGGGCCGGTGCTGTTGTTCTCGTCTCCCGGCGGCGCGAACGGCCGGGGAATCTTGAGGAGATACACACCCTCCGCCAGCATCACGCCGCCCATGCGGACTTTGTCCCAATCGGCCTCCGTGCGCGGCTCGGTTTCGATCGAGCCCTTCCGGTTGTCCACGCCGCCGATGGCATCGAACACGTAGTCCGACGCGGGATCGATCATGTCCCGCATCAGCTCCTTCACGGAGACGATCGGCTTCATCTCGCCCCAGAGCTGCTGTGAGATGGTCGCGGACGGCGCGGGCGCCGGCGGAGGAGCCTGCTTCGGCGCCGCACAGGAAGAGGTCACGACGGCGAAGGCGAACACACCGGTAAAGACGGCGAGGAGCTTCTGTGCGGTCATGATCCGCCGCAGTTTACTCCGATCGCAAGGCCTGGACCACGTCGACGCGCGAAGCGCGCGCCGCCGGCAGAAGCGATGCGAGCACCGCCGACACGATCAGCAGCAGCGCCGCGCCCAGCAGCGGCAGGATTCCCGGCAGGTGGAGCCCGCTGACGTAGCTCGCGGCGAGCCGCGCCAGCACCACGCCGCCGACCGCGCCGGCCACGATCCCGGCGCCCGCCATCACCGCGCCCTCGCTGAGCACGCGCGTCAGCAGGCGGCGCGGCTGCAGGCCGATCGCCAGCCGCACACCGAACTCGCGCGTCCGCGCGCTGACCGAAAACGCCAGCACGCCGGCGACGCCCACCACCGCGATGGTCAGCGCGACTGCGGCGAACACGCCGAACACGAGCGCGTTCAGGCGATCCGGCGCGAGCACCTCGGCGCGCACGTCGTCCAGTGTCGCCGCCCGCTCCACCGGCTGTTCCGGCGACAGGTCGCGGATGATGCGGGTGATCGACGGCACCAGCGCGTACGGATCCGTCTGCGCGTGGACGAACAGGCGGCCGCCGCCCATTTCCTGCTCGAGCGGGTGATAGACCACCATCACCGGGCCCGGGATCACGTTCTCGTCGTCGACGTCGGCGGCGACGCCGACGATCCGCCGCGGCTTGGTGCTGACGTCGATGAACTTCATCACCGGATCGGTCCAGAGCATGCGCCGGTTCACGGCGTCCTGGCCGGGGAACAGCCGCTGCGCCACGCTCTGGCTGATGATCACGACCTGTTCGCTGTCGCTCCGATCGCTGGCGTTGAAGTCGCGGCCGGCGATGATCGGCACGCCGAGCGACGCAAAGAATCCCGGCGATACGGTGCGGAACCGCGCGCGAGGGTCTTCCTCGCCGTTGGCCTTGGCGTAGCCTTCGACCGTGAACAGCGCCTCGAAAAACGCGCCCGCCTCCCGCCACGGCACCAGCGTGCCAACCGACACCTGCTCGACGCCGGGCAGCGCACCGATCCGCCGGATCGCTTCGCGGTAGAGTGGCAGCGATTGCTCGCGCGGCCGCGTGTAGTTCACCGGCACGTGCAGCGCCAGCACGTTGTGCGTGTTCATGCCGGTCCGGGCGCGCTGCAGCTCGAACAGCGTCGTCAGCAGCGTGCCGGCGCCGGCGAGCAGCACGAACGAGGCGGCGATCTGCGTCATCGCGAACAGCCGCAGCCGGCGATTGGTGCCCGAGGTGATTCGGACGCTGCCGTTCGACAATCCCGAACCGCCGGCCGAGTCGGACGAGGGCAGCCGCGGCACGAACGCCAGCAGCACGGCCGCCACCAATGCCAGCCCGACGCCGACCCAGAGCATGCTGGCGTCGACGCTCAGGTCGAGGGCGCGGACCGAGAAGCGCGCCGCGTACCGCGCCAGCACCGCCACCATCGGCCAGGCGATCGCCACGCCGAGCGCCGCGCCGGCGCCGCACAGCAGCAGGCTTTCCGCGAGCAGCGTGCGCCTGAGCGCGCCCGTGCTGGCACCGAGCGCCGCCCGGATCGCCAGCTCGCCTTCACGCCGCACCGATCGCGCGAGGATCAGGTTGGCGACGTTCGAGCACGCGATGATGAACACCAGCGCCGACGCCGCGAGCAGCACCAGCAGCACGGTCCGCGCCGGCGAGGTGATTTGATCGCGCAGCCGGACCGCGTCGATCTGAAAGTCGGCCTTCTTCGGATAATCCTCGCGGTGCTCGTTGATCATCACCGCATGCGCGGCGCGCAGCTCGGCGCGTGCCGCCTCGAGGTCGGAACCCGGCGCCAGCCGCCCGAACAGGTCCGTCATGCGGTGGACGCGCCCCTCGGCCATCGTCGCCGACAGATGGTGCGGGCTGGTCACGATGTTCGCGATGATCTCGGTCTGGGCCGGGTAGGGGACCGATGGCTCGACCACGCCGATGATGGTCGCCGCACGGTCGCTCAACCGGATGACCTTGCCGATCACGGCCGGATCGCTGGCGAGCGCGGTGGTCCAGAAGCGATGGGTCAGCACCGCCGCCCCCGCCGCCTGCGGGCCATCGTCGGTGGCGTCGAGCAGCCGGCCGAGCACCGGACGCAGGCCCATCACCTCGAAATACGATCCGCTGACCACGCCGGCGCGGACCACGCGCGGCTCGCCGAGGCCCACCAGCGTGAAGTCGATCGTGGAGAATTCGCCGACCGACGCGAGCGTCTTCACCCGGCCGCGCAGATCGCGTATCTCGGGCACCGAGAACTTGGCGCTCTCGGTGTTGATGCCGCGCGCGCTCTGCGAGATGTAGATCAGGCGATCTTCGTCCTTGTTGACGAGCGGACGCAGCAGCACGCCGCGCACGACGCTGAAGATCGCGGCGTTGGCCCCGATCCCCAGCGCCAGGGTGGCGACCACCGTGATCGTCAATCCCTTCACCCGGCCGAGCGACCGCAGGGCGAACTTGATGTCGGTGATGAAGCTCATACGTACTTCTCCGGATCCAACTGGCGGATCGGCCGAACTTCGATGCTGCCTTCACGCGCCGGCGGGATCTTCGAGGCGACCTGGATCGCGTCGTTGAGGTCGCGCGCTTCGATCAGATAGAAGCCGGCGAGCTGTTCCTTGGTCTCGGCAAACGGTCCATCGGTGATCGACATCTTGCCGTTGCGCACCCTGACCGTCGCGGCGGTTTCGATCGGCTCGAGCGCCTCCGCCGACACCAGCAACCCGCTCTTCCTCAGGCCATCGCCGCAGTTCATGCACTCGCGATCGGGCACGGCGTGCAGCTTGTCATGTTCGAGGTAGACCAGGCACAGGTACTTCATCTCGTTCCTCATGTTGGTTAGTCGTTCCGGACGCCCCAGAATCGACATCGCCGTTTATGGGCCGATTTCGGCGATCCGGCGCTCCAGAAACCGGCGTTCCGGCTCCTGTTTGGTCAGGGCCAGCGCCTTGCGGTAGGCGGCCAGCGCGTCGGCGGTGCGTCCCAGTCTCCGGCAGAACTCCGCCCGGGCGGCATGCGCCAGTCGATAGTCCTTCAGGTCGCCCCGCTCGAGAATCGCGTCGATGGCGGCCAGGCCGGCGTCAGGACCGTCGCGCATCGCGATCGCCACGGCGCGGTTCAGCTCGATCACCGGCGAGTCGTCCATCCGGAGCAGGGCGTCGTAGAGGCCGACGATCTCGGTCCAATCGGTCGCCGCCGCGTGCGGCGCTTCGGCGTGCACCGCGCCGATGGCGGCCTGCAGCGTGTACGGACCGAACCGCCTCGTCTCCAGCGCCGCTCGCACCAGCCGCGACCCCTCTTCGATCAACGCGCGATTCCACAGCGATCGATCCTGGTTCTCCAGCAGGATCAGCTCTCCAGACGGCGAGGTTCGGGCCGCGCGCCTCGACTCGTGCAGCAGCATCAACGCCAGCAAGCCGACGGCCTCCGGATCCGGCAACAGCTCGACCAGCAATCGCCCGAGCCGGATGGCTTCCTCCGACAGATCGTGGCGCGTCAGTGCGGCGCCGGACGAGGCCGTATAGCCCTCGTTGAAGACGAGATAGATCACGCGCAGTACCGCCTCGAGCCGTTCCGGGAGCTCGGCCGGAGCCGGGACCTGATACGGAATCTGCGCGTCGCGAATCTTGGCTTTGGCCCGGACGATGCGCTGCGCGAGCGTGGGCGCCGGAGTCAAGAAAGCCCGGCCGATTTCCTCGGTCGTCAGTCCGCAGACTTCGCGCAGCGTGAGCGCCACCTGGGCATCGAAGGCGAGCGCGGGGTGGCAGCAGGTGAAGACCAGGCGCAGCCGATCGTCTTCCACGCTCTCGGCGTCCGCCCACGCGGTGGCGTCCATGACCGCGACGTCAACCTCGCGTCCTTCCTCGTCGAGCGAGTCGAACCGTTTCTGCCGGCGCAGGCCGTCGATCGCCTTGAAACGGCCGGCCGAGACCAGCCACGCGCGTGGGTTTGCCGGCACCCCGTCGCGCGGCCACTGCTCGAGCGCGGCGCGAAACGCATCGTGCATGGCTTCCTCGGCGACGTCGAAGTCTCCCAGCAGGCGGATCAGCGTGGCCAGCACGCGCCGGGAGTCGGACTCGTAAACGGCGCTCACGGTCTCGTTGATGGAATCGGTGGCCGTCACGGCAGACGATCAGACCACCCTTGGGCGCGTTGACGCAACCCGGGCCTCTGGGCCCGCTGTCGATCTGCGCCGCCCCGGTTCGACCAGACGGTGGAGGGTATGAGAATGCGAAAGAACGTGACGTTGTGGGTGGTTCAAGGTCTGCTGGCGGCGCTCTTTCTGTTTGCCGGGATCATGAAGCTCGTCCTGCCGATCGAGGCGATGGCAGGGCCGGTCGCGCTGCCGGGTTTGCTGCTCAGGTTCGTAGGCGTGTCGGAAGTCTTGGGAGCGGTCGGGTTGATCCTTCCGGGGTTGCTGCGCATCCACGCTGAGCTGACGCCGGTCGCCGCCGCCGGCCTGGTCATCATCATGATCGGCGCGACCGCCATCACCGCGATGGGTGGCTCGATTGCGCCCGCGGTCGTGCCGTTCATCGTCGGCGTGGCCGCGGCATCGGTGGCGTACGGCCGCGCGCGGTCCGCGCGGCTGGCGCTGGCGTAAGGGGCACGGCCATGAAGCACGAAAAAGCCAGAACGATCGCGTATTGGATCACCACAATCCTGGGGCCGTCGAGCTTCGTCATCGGCGGCTATCTCCACCTGACCGGCGATCCGCAGGTGATGACGACGCTCGCGCACCTCGGGTATCCGCCGTACTTCGCGGTCATCATGGGTGCGTGGAAACTCCTGGGTGCAGTCGCCATCACCGTGCCCGGCATTCCTCGCGTGAAAGAGTGGGCGTACGCAGGCTTCTTCTTCGACCTGAGCGGCGCGGCGGCGACGCGCGTCTTCGTCGGCGACAGTCCCGCCGACATCGCGGCTCCGCTCGTGTTTCTCGCCCTGGTGGCGGCGTCGTGGGCACTGCGGCCCGCCAGCAGAGCGCTGAAAAACCCGATCCCGCGACTGGTCTTCGAGGTCCCATCCGTGGAGCCGCGCATCTGGACACTTGAGGCCGCTGGAGACTCGCGATGAGAAAGCTCAGAATCCTCGAACACATCTCGCTGGACGGAGTAATCCAGGTTCGCGCCCTGGGCGAAGACGGCGACTATCGCTACGGCGATTGGATAGCACCCTATCGCAGCCCCGCTGGCAGAGATGCGGTCCTCGCGGCGCATGGCGAGAGCTTCGATCTGCTGCTTGGCCGGCGCACCTACGATATCTGGTCGGGCTCCTGGCCGAAGGCGCCGAGCAGTCCACTGTCTGACGCCATCAACGCCGCGACGAAATACGTCGCGACCCACCGGCCGGAAAGCCTTGAATGGGGGCCGTTCGAGGGCCTTGGGCCGGACATCGTCGAAGACATTCGCCGCATCAAGTCGAACAACGGCCCCGACGTGATCCTCTGGGGCAGTTCAACGCTGACATCGATGCTGCTCGAACACGGCCTCGCGGATGAGATTCTGCTGTTCGTTTATCCAGTCCTGTTGGGCAAAGGAAAGCGCGTCTTTGCAGAAGGGACCCCGCCACGCGCATTCGAGCTCGCCAGCACGAAAGCCTTGTCCTCAGGCGTCGTCATGAATGCGTACACGACCGCTGGCCCCTTGAGGAATCAATCGTCAGGAGCAACTAAAGACAACCTTCAGGAGGCCGTGTTCGTCTAAGCCGGTGGGATATGACCCACAATGTGGTTTAAACGACAGGCCGCGGTCCTCGGCGACTTCGAACAACTGGTCCTCTTCGGCGTGATGCGGCTCGGCGACGAGGCGTACGGCGCGGCGATTCGGCAGGAAATCCACGCCCGTTCAGGGCGCGACGTGTCGATCAACGCGGTCTACACCACGCTCGATCGGCTCGAGGGCAAAGGTCTGCTGCATTCGTGGGTCGGGGAGCCGACCGCGCAACGCGGCGGCCGGCGCCGCAAGTTCTACGCGCCAACCGCCTCGGGTCTGTCAGCGCTGCGGCAAGCCTATCGCGCGTTCACCGCGATGACGGTCGGGCTTGAACGCCGCCTGGAGACGAAATGAGGCACGAGCCGCCGCGCTTGGCGCTTCGCCTGCTGGCCCGGCGCCTGCCGCACGCCTGGCGCGACTTCGTACTCGGCGATCTGGAAGAGGAATTCCAGACCCGCTGCGAAGCATCGCCATCCGCGGCCCGTCGGTGGTTCTGGTGGCAGGCGATCCGCTGTCTGGTGACGCCGCCCCCGGCGCAGCCAGCGCACTGTGCACCGCCGCACCCCGCACCTGCGCACCCCGCACCTGACGCACCCCGCACCGCCTGGAGATCCAATGATTCGCACCCTCGCCGCCGACTTCCGTTACAGCCTCCGGACGCTGCTGCGGGCGCCGTCATTTGCGATCGCGGTGATGGCGGTCCTGGCGCTTGGCATCGGCGCCAACACCGCTATCTTCAGCATCGTCAACACCGTGTTGCTGCGGCCGTTGCCGTTCGATCAACCGGATCAGCTGGTACGGCTCTTCCACGTGCCGCCGCAAGCGACCTTTCCCGGGATGCCGACCTTCGCGGTGTCCGCCGCAAATTTCTACGACTGGCAGCGCGACGCGCGGTCGTTCGAGAAGATGGCGTTGTACCGCTTTCGCTTTTTCACGCTGACTGGCGCGGGCAACGCACGTGCGCTCGTCGCCGGAGCGGTCGGAGACGGCTTCTTCGACGTCGTCCGCGCCAAGCCGATGCTCGGTCGCGTGTTTCTGCCGGAAGAAGACACACCCGGGCGCGGCCATGTCGTCATGCTGAGCAACGGGTTCTGGAAGACGCACTTCGGTGGCGCGCCCGATGTGCTTAACCGCACGCTGACGCTGGACGGCGAACCGTACACGGTCGTCGGCGTCATGCCGCCGGGTTTCTCGATGGCGTCGTGGGCCATCACCAAGCGGGACATCTGGGTGCCGGTTGCCTATAAGGATGCGGACCGCGCGGTCCGCGACAACCACAACGACTCGGTCATCGCCCGGTTGAAGCGTGGCGTAACACTGGTGCAGGCGGAGGCGGAAATGAAGGACATCTCCGCCAGGCTCGAGCGGGTCTACCCGAAAGAGAACGCCGGCTGGGGTGCGACGGTCATTCCGCTGCAGGAGTTGATTGTCGGCGATGTGAGACGGTCGTTGATCATGCTGCTGGCCGCCGTCGCCCTGGTGCTGCTGATCGCGTGCGCCAACGTCGGCAATCTGCTGTTCGCCCGGGCGCTCGGCCGGCGCAAGGAGCTGGCGATCCGAACCGCGCTCGGTGCCGGGCGCGCGCGTGTCTTCCAGCAGCTGATCGTCGAAGCGGTGACGCTGTCGGTCGCCGGCGGCATCGTCGGATTGCTGCTGGCCCGCGCCACGCTCTCGGCCGGCGCGACGCTGCTGGCCGACCAGGTGCCTCGCGCCGACGAGATCGCGGTGGACGCGCGCGTGATGCTGTTCGCATTCGCGATCTCGGTCGTCACCGGCGTTCTTGCCGGCGTCCTGCCGGCGATCCGCGCCGGCCGCACCGATCTCAACGATGCCCTGAAAGAGGGAGGCCGCAGTGACGCCGGCGGCGTCGGCCTGCGCACGCGGCGGCTACTGATCGTCTGCGAAGTCGCACTCTCGCTCGTCCTGCTGATGGGCGCGGGCGTCATGATCCGGAGCCTGCTCGCCCTGCGCGGCGTGGATGCCGGCTTCGATCCGCGCAACGTGCTCACGCTGCAGGTCGCGCTCCCGGAGACCCGCTACAAGACTCCGGCGCAGACGACGGCGTTCTTTGATGGCGCGTTGCAGCGTCTGCGGACGCTTCCCGGCGTGCAGGAGGCCGCCAGCATCGACGATCTGCCGCTGGCCGGCGGCTCGCAGCAGCCGATCGTCGTGGACGGCAAAGCCGAGCTCCTGCCAAAGGATCAGCCGACCGTCGCCGTCCGAAAAATCACGCCGGGTTACCTCCACGCGATGCGCGTGCCGCTGTTGACGGGTCGAGACTTCGCGGCCGACGACGTCCACGCGATGCTGGTCAGCCGCGCGGCGGCGAAGCTGCTCTGGGGCGACGCCGACCCGGTCGGTCGTCAGGCGCGGCTCCCGCTCGAGTCGAAGACGATCGTGTCGACGGTGATCGGCATCGTCGGCGACATCCGCGAAGCGGGGCTCTCGGAAAATCCGGTCGCGACCGTGTATGAGTACACACGGGAGCGGGATCAGAGCCGGCTCGCGCTGGTCCTGCGCACCTCCGTGCCGCCCCTGTCGCTGGCGCAGGCGGCCACCGCGGTCGTCCATGCGATCGATCCCGAGCAGCCGGTCGAAGAAGTGCGGACGATGGAGGATGTGCGCGACGAGACGCTGACGTCGCAGCGCTTCAGCGCGCTGCTGCTCGGGCTGTTCGCCTCGGTCGCGCTGACGCTCGCCACCGTCGGCATCTACAGCGTCCTCTCGTACATCGTCCGCGGCCGCAGCCGTGAGATCGGCATCAGGGCTGCGCTTGGCGCGAAGCGGACCGACGTCGTCCGGCTGGTGGTCGTCGAGGGCATGACCCCGACGGTGATTGGCATCGCGGTCGGCGCGATTGCGGCGATGGGCGCGGGCCGGATGATGGAACGGTTCGTGTTCGGCGTGAGTGCGTCCGACCCGCTGACCCTTGCCGCCGTTTCCGGCACGCTGGCGTTGGTCGCGCTGCTGGCCAGCCTGGTGCCGGCGTATCGCGCGTCCAGACTCGATCCTTCGGAGGTGCTGCGAGCCAGCTAGTACGATCATCTGTAGTGTCCGCCTTTAGGCCGACTTCGCGGGTCCGGCTGAAGCCGGACACTACCGGCGACGGCTCGGGTGCTGCGCTTCCGAGTATCATCGGGAACGATGAGCGAGACCAGCACTGTCACCGGCAAACCAATCAACAGCCCCGCGCAGGTGCTGTTCGCCAGCCTGATCGGGACGACGATCGAGTTCTTCGACTTCTACATCTACGCGACCGCCGCGGTGCTGGTTTTCCCGCCGTTGTTCTTTCCCAAGTCCGATCCGGCATCCGCCACGCTCGCCTCGCTGGCGACATTTGCGATTGCCTTCGTGGCGCGGCCGATCGGCTCGGCCCTGTTCGGCCATTTCGGCGACCGCGTCGGCCGCAAGACGACCCTGGTCGCGGCGCTGCTCACGATGGGCGTGTCGACGGTCACGATCGGGTTGCTGCCGACCTACGCCACGATCGGCCTCGCGGCGCCGCTGCTGCTCGCGATTTGCCGCTTCGGCCAGGGTCTGGGTCTGGGCGGCGAATGGGGCGGCGCCGTGCTGCTCGCGGTCGAGAACGCGCCGCCAGGCAAGCGCGCGTGGTACGGGATGTTTCCGCAGCTCGGCGCGCCGATCGGGTTTCTGTTCTCCGGCGGCATCTTCCTGCTGCTGTCAACCACGCTGACCGACGCGCAGTTCTTCGCCTTCGGCTGGCGCCTGCCGTTTCTCGCCAGCTCGCTGCTGGTGGGAGTCGGCTTGTACGTGCGGTTGACGATCACCGAGACGCCGGTGTTTCGCGAGGCGTTGAAGCGCAGCGAGCGGGTCGAGGTGCCGATGGTGACGGTGCTCAAGAACCACTCCGGCACGCTGTTCCTCGGCGTCCTCGTGTCGCTGACCGCGTTCCAGATCTTCTACCTGATGACCGTCTTCACGCTGTCCTGGGGCACCAGCGCGCTCGGCTACACGCGCGAGAAGTTCCTGGTGATGCAGCTGTTCTCGATTCTGTTCTTCGCGCTGTTCACCCCGATCTCCGCGCTGCTCGCCGAACGCGGGCGCCGCAAGATGTTGATGTGGGTCAACCTCGGCATCTTTGTCTTTGGCCTGGTGATGGCGCCGCTGTTCGTCGCCGGCACGGTAGGGGCGGTGGCGATGATGGTGCTGGGCATGTCGCTGGTGGGCCTGGTGTACGGACCGCTGGGCACGGTGCTGTCCGAGCTGTTTCCGACCGCGGTGCGCTACTCCGGCAGCTCGCTGACCTTCAACCTGGCCGGGATCTTCGGCGCCTCGCTCGCGCCCTACGCGGCCACCTACCTGGCCAAGACCTATGGACTGCAGTACGTCGGCTACTACCTCTGCGCCGGCGCGGTGCTCTCGCTGATCGGCCTCGTCGCGACGCGTGAAACCGCCGACGACGTGCTCTGACATGCGAGTCGCGATCGTCGGGGGGCCGGGCATCGGCAAGAGCACCCTGCTCCGGCAGCTGGGCGACCTCTATCACAACGGCTCGTACGGCGAGGGCGAGGAAGGCGTCTGGGATCCGCGCGTCCTCGAGGATATCGACGCCGGCCGCAATCCCATCGGCGTCACCGCTTACTTCGGCCGGCTCTACGATGCGAACTATCGCGACGCGGCCGACACCGACCGCCCGGACAAGGTAATTTTCTTCGAGGGCGCCCGGATCACGCTCGAAGCGCACATCGCGGAATATCCGTCTGAACATCACGCCGAGCTGCGCAAGGTCCTGTCGATCGGTGACGCCTGGAACCCGGATCGGGTGATTGTGCTGACGTCGAACACCGACACCGTCGAGAAGCACATCCGTCAGCGAAACCGTCCGCATGAAAGCGCCGAAAACATGGTTCGCCGCTTCAAGTTGATCGACGGCGAGTTCCGCCGCCTCGCGCCGCAATACCCCAACACCGTCGTCATCAACCGGGACAACATGGAGTTTCACGGGCGAAGCGGGTTGAAGGCGATCATCGAGGCCGCCGGCCTGCCGATGTTCCGCGAGGTCCGCTACGAAACGATCGAGCGCTTCGGAGCCGATGTATGACCCGCTACTGGCTGATGAAATGTGAGCCGGAGGCTTACACGATCGACGACCTGAAGCGTGACGGCCGCACCAGCTGGGAGGGTGTGCGCAACTATCAGGCGCGCAACTTCATGCGCGATGACATGCAGGTCGGCGACGGCGTCCTCTTCTATGCGTCGAACGCCGATCCCTCCGGCGTCACCGGCCTCGCGACGATCGCGCGCGCCGGCTATCCCGAGCCGAGGCAGGCCAGGCCGATCTGGCACATGGTCGACATCGCGTTCGTCGAGCGCTTCGCGGCAGTGGTCCCGCTCGAGACGATGAAGGCGACCCGTGGCCTCGAGAAAATGATGGTCACGCAGAAGGGGAGCCGGCTGTCGGTGCAGCCCGCCACGAAAGCCGAGTACGCGATCGTCGTCCGCCTGGGCCATCGCATGACGATGGAACCGCCGAGCACGCGGAGACCGCAGAGATGAGTTCTCTCTCCGTGCCCGGCATCCTTTCTTGCGAGTCTGTCGCGGCCTGAGCGCGCGTACGTTTTTCTCATCCACGGATTACACGGATGGACACGGATTAGGCGGCGAGGCGTCCGGCGCTGGCCGCCGCACACTGGTCATCGTGCGCGCGAGACACATCCGGCCCTCCGGGTTCAATCCGTGTCGTCCGCGTAATCCGTGAATGATCTTCGTGGCTATGGCGTGAAGTCGCGCACCTTCGCCACCGTCGCGGCGTCGAGCTTCTGGAGCAGCGCGACCAGCAGGTCCACCATCTGATCGAAGTCGCGGCGATTCATGATCCCGTTGTGCGAGTGCGTGTAGCGGATCGGCACGACGAGGTTCACGGTCGGCACGCCGCCGTTGCTCTTCTGCAGCTCCGCGGAATCGTCACCGTAGCCCTGGACCAGGTCCTGCTGCAGCGGCACCTTGTTCGCGAGGGCAGTGTCTTTCACGAGCTGTGTGAGTTTGCGGTTCGGCAGCGCTGACGAATCATAGAGGAAGATCCCGGGGCCGGCGCCGAGCCGCGCCTGCGTCTCCTCGGGACGGCCGGGGAAGACATCGCCGGTGATCCCGCCTTCGATCGCAATCGCCAGCGCCGGTTTCACGACGTCGGCGGCGGTGTGGGCTCCGCGCAGGCCCACCTCTTCCTGAGTGGTGATCGTCCAGAGGATCTGGTTGGCGTGGGGCAGCGTTGCGAGTCGCCGCATCGCCTCGACGACCACGCCGCAGCCGACGCGATCGTCCCATCCCTTCGCCAGGTAGTTGCCGGTGCCGTTCAGGACCGTGAAAGGCGCATCAGGCACCACCGGATCGCCAGGACCGATGCCCATCGCCGCGACTTCCGCTTCGTCTTTCGCGCCGACATCGAGGTAGAGGCTGTCGCGCGAGTAGACGCGCGTCCGCTCTTCCGGCGGCACCACGTGGACGTCGCGGATCCCCGTCACCGCGCGCACCGGCCCCTTCGATCCCACGATGATCCACCGCTGATCGACCAGCGCCTGATCCAGCCAGCCGCCGAGCATCTGCATCGTCAGCAGGCCACGCGGCGTGACCCGGCGCACCACGCCGCCGAGCTCGTCCATGTGCGCGTCGACCATGACGCGTGGACCCTGAGTGCCTTGCGTCGCGATGATCGAGCCCATGCCATCGAAGGTGATCGCCGACGCGTACGGCTTCATCTGCTCGACCATCACCTTGCGAATCGGCTCCTCGAAGCCGGGCGGCCCCGGTGTGTCGGCCAGCTGCCGGAGCAGCTCGATGGTGCGGTCCTGCGCCGCGAGCGGGACGCCGGCGAGCGCGAACAGCGAAATGACGAGCGCGCGTCTGTATGTCATGGCAGATGTGGCGCAATCGTATCGCAGATAGCGGAGGGTACGGAGGCAACGGGATCACACAGAGCAACGGCGCAACGGAGAATGAAGGGCGTCCTTGCCGGCCCGCTGTCGCGCGCTACCTCCGTTCCTCTGTTGCTCTGTGTGAATCCCGTTCACTCCGTCGCCTCCGTTCCCCGGGCATCATTTCGCGAGCCTCGCTTTCGCGACCGCAAGATTGTTGCGCGCCAGCGGATAGTCGGGCGTGATCGCAAGCGCGTGCTCGCAGGCATCGGCGGCGGAAGCCCAGTTGCCAAGCGCGTTCTCGGCCGCGCAGATGTTGTTGAATGCTTCGGCGTACGACGGTCGCAGCTGCAGCGCGTGCTCGCTCGATCGGATGGAGTCCTCGAAGCGGCCCGCCCGGTATTGTTCGAGGCTGCGCGTCAGCCATCCCTCCGGTGTGTCCGGCGCCGGCGCCGCCGGCATGCCGGCCGGGCGCGGCGCCAGGAGATCCCGGACCAGCGCTTGCGCGTCGGCATCGGCCGGGCTCAACTCGACTGCGCGCTGGGCGAACAGCCGCGCCTCTTCTGTTCTACCGACCGATTTCAGCCAGCGTGCGAAGAACGTGTAGCTGACCGGGTTGTTCGCATCGTCTTGCTGGGCCTCGCGAAAATGCCGCTCCGCCTCGGCCGGTTGTCCGAGCGCGACCTTGAGGACGGCAAGGTTGACCTGCAGGTACGCGTATCGCGGAGTGAACCGCAGGGCACGCTCGAAATAGTCGTCGGCGACCGCAAGGTTGCCCTTGTTCATCTGGATGACGCCGTAGTTCATCAGGGCCCGGCCATTGTCCGGACTTTTGATCGTGGCGTCGAGCCAGAGCGACTCTTCGGTGCGCCAGACTTGGTTGCGCTGCCAGGTGCCGCAGGCCATCGCGAAGAGCAGGGCCACGGCGAGGCCGGACGCCAGCGGTTGCGTGTTCGGCGGCAGTCGCCGCGCCGCCCAGCCCGCAGCCCAGACCACCGCGAGGACCAGGCCAACGAACGGAAAGAACATCCGGTGATCGTTCATCGGCTCCGCCAACGCCACGATGCTCGAGGTCGGCAGCAGCGCGACCAGGAACCACGACGCGCCGTACGCGATCGGCCGCGTCTCCTTGTTTCGCGACGTGATCCACGCGAGCGCCAGCGCCGCCGCCACGAAAGCGCCGCCGGCGATCAGGCGTACGTCGAACGGATTCTCGACGAGCGGCCATTGCGTGTCCGCGCTCAGGCTCAGCGGCAGGAACACGCTCACGACGTAGTGCAGGATTACCGACGGCTGCGTCAGCAGGTAGTGCCAGCGCGAGGTCCCGCCGGGCGTGTAGGTCGTGGCCAGCCGCATGCCGAACGCGACGGTCGCGGCGCAGAGCAGGAACGCCGGCCACGTGGCGCGCAGCACCGCGGCGATGTTCCGAGGCCGGAGCAGCTCGCGAAACGACAGCTCGCGTTCGAACAACCCGACATAAAGAAACAGCAACGGCGCGAACATCGCCGCCGGCTCCTTGCCGAGCACGCCCAGCACCGCGGGGATCAGATAGAGGTGGTAGCGCCTCGCCGCGCCGCCGCCGATGAACAGCAGCAGCGCGATCACGACGCCCAGCGTCGAGAGGATTTCCGAGCGCGCGATGATGTAGTTGACGGTTTCGGCGTTCGCGGGATGCACCGCATACCAGGTCGCCGCCAGCAGCGCCAGCCACCGGTTTCTCCCGTCCGGACGCGCGCGATCCATCAGCCGCCGGTAGAGCGCCATCAGCAGCACGCACTGCACCCCGAACAGCGTGAAGTTGGTGACGTGGAACATGAACGGGTCGAGGCCGCCGGCCAGCCAGTAGTCGAGCGCGAGGGTCGTGGTCACCAGCGGCCGGTAGCTCTGGTTGGCCGGCAGCGCGCTGAAGGTCGCGGCACTGGTGAAGAACAGCGGGATGTTACCGAGGCTGCGGATGAAGAGGTTGTTCTGGATGGTGTGGACGTCGTCGAAGTGAAAGTCGTTGTGGAAGTGCGTCGAGTAGGCGCCCAGTGTCAGGAGGATCGCGGCGGCGCACGCGATCCTCCACCGGGTCATTTCACCAGGGTCGCGCCCGCCAATCCCGCGACGGCGCCGAGCGTCGTCTGTGCCGCGTTCAGGCCGAGCCGGAAATCCTTGTCGGTATAGGTGGTGAAGACGTCGGTCGGCTGGTGCCACTGCGGATCCCAGCCGTTGCCGATCTGGACGCCGCGCTCGTTCTCGCGAACGCTGATGGCCGCGACAATGTCCATGAACGGACCGGAATCGGTGTTCGTCATGTGCGGGCCGACCGCCGCCGGATAATCGGTCGCGTATTTTTCGTTGGCGGCTTCGAGCACCCAGGCGAGCTTCTGACTGTCAGCAGCCATCTTCGAGTTCGACTGGAACTCGATGTTGACATCCGCTTCGGCGCGCTGTTCCTTGCGCATCGTGCCGTCGGAAAGCGGCATCCCGTGGTCGAACATCATCATGTCGTGCTGGATCATGCCCAGCCACTTCGGCTCGGGATACTTGCCGGAACCGGCGGGAGTCTCTTTGCCCTGCAGCGCCTGGCGCTGCTCGATGTAGGCGCGCGCCGCCTGCGATCCGGTTTCCTCATTGTTCCAGAGCGCGAAGCGGATGGTGCGATCGGTCTTCACGTCGGGCCCGCTGAAGACACGCGCCAGTTCCATCACCAGCGCGGTGCCAGAGCCGTCGTCGTTGGCCGCCTCGCCCCAGCCGTGGCCGTCCATGTGGCCGCCGACGATGTACATCTCGTCGGGATGGGTGGCGCCGACTTTGGTGCAGAACACCATCTCGCGCGGTCCTGGCGTCGTCGGCTGCATGTTGAGCGCGCGCAGTTTCTCGTCCGGCTGCTTCATCGGGTCGGTGTTGACGCCCGTCGGAATCTTGTCGCCGCGCGGCCGGCCGCCGCCGACCGCCAGTCCCGTATTGCCTCGGCCGCGTCCACCGGCCGCCGCAGGCGGCGGGTCGTAGACATACTTGACGCGCTCGGTCGCGCAGCCGTAGCTCTTCAGCTGCGCCTCGATCCAGTCGACTGCCGCGCGATTTCGATCGGTGCCCTGCCGGCGATCGCCGAACTGCGTCAGGCCTTTCACCGTGGCCCTGTACTTTTCGAGGTCGAGCCGTTCGACCAGCGTCTTCACCGGATCGGGCGCGGGCGCGGTCTGCACGCCGGCGAGTAAGAGAATCGTCAAGAAAGTCGCACGCATGTCCATCCTCGGCAGAGAGTGTAATGCAAAAGAAGTAGAGTAACGGCGACCTCAGGAGGACGCGACATGAACGGGACGTGGAAGGCCGCCGCCATCGTGGCGGCACTGATCGGCTTGGCGACGGCGGAGCGGGCGCTTGAACGAACGGCGAGCGCGCAGCGCGCCAAGGCGCCGGTCTTCGAGGTCGATCCGGCCTGGCCCAGGATGCCGAAGCAGTGGATCCTCGGCCAGGTGTCGGGGCTGGACGTGGACGCCCGGGATCATGTGTGGATCATCCAGCGGCCGTGGTCGCTCAACGACGACGAGAAGGCGAAAAATCCGGAAGCGGAATGCTGCACGCCGGCCCCGCCGGTGATGGAGTTCGACGCCGCCGGCAACTACCTCCAGGGCTGGGGCGGCGATGCCGCCGAGTACGAGTGGCCCAAGGACGAGCACACCATCCACGTCGACTACAAAGGCAACGTCTGGATTTCGTCGGCGGGCGGGCCGCGTCTGCGCGAGCGAACCGAAAATCAGATTTTGAAGTTCACCCAGGCGGGGAAGTTCCTGTTTCAGGTCGGGCACCGCGGCAAGAGCAAGGGCAGCCTCGACACCGCGAACTTCAACAACGCCGCCGATATCTATGTCTACCCGAAGACCAACGAGGTCTTCGTCGCGGACGGCTACGTCAACCGCCGCATCATCGTACTCGACGCCGACACTGGCTCGTTCAAGCGGATGTGGGGCGCGTACGGCAATACGCCAGACGATGCGGCGCCGAACAAGCTGGCGGACGAGGGCCCGGGACCGCAGCAGTTCAATCTGGTCCACGGGGTGCGCGTCTCGAACGACGGGCTGGTGTATGTGGCGGATCGCATGAACAACCGCATGCAGGTGTTCACGATCGACGGCAAGTTCCAGCGCGAGATCTTCGTCGAGCGCAAGACCAAGCTGCTCGGCACGTCGTTCTCGGTCGCGTTTTCACCGGACGCCGCGCAGCAGTACCTGTATCTCGCGGACGCAGGGAACGGACGCGTCCACATCTACGATCGAAAAACACTCGAAGAGGTGGGTAAGTTCGGGCGGATTGGACGCTATGCCGGCGAGTTCATCTTCCTGCACAACGTCTCGACCGATTCGAAAGGAAATCTGTACGCGGCGGAGGTCGGCACCGGCCGCCGCGTCCAGAAGTTTCTGCGAAGACCGTAGCTCAGGCCAGGTCGAATCGATCGAGGTTCATCACCTTGTCCCACGCGGCCACGAAGTCGCGCACGAACGTGTCCTTCGCATCGTCGCACCCATAGACCTCCGCGAGTGCGCGCAGCTCGGAGTTCGAGCCGAACACGAGGTCGACGCGGCTGCCGGTCCACTTGACCATACCGTTGGCTCGGCTGCGGCCCTCGAAGGTGTCCGCGGCGTCGGATGTCGGCTTCCACTCCGTGTCCATGTCGAGCAGGTTCACGAAGTAGTCGTTGGTCAGGGTCCCCGGCCGCTTGGTGAACACGCCATGCGTGGTCTGCCCGCCGGTCACGTTCAGGGCACGCAGCCCGCCCATCAGCACGGTCATCTCGGGCGCGCTCAGCGTCAGCCGGAACGCCCGCTCGACCAGCAGATGCTCGGCCGGCACGTGGTGCCCCTCACCCAGGTAGTTGCGGAACCCGTCGGCGTCCGGCTCGAGCACGGCGAACGATTCGACGTCGGTCTGATCCTGCGACGTGTCCGTGCGTCCCGGCGTGAACGGTACGGTGACCGCGTGCCCGCCGTTCTTTGCGGACTGCTCGACGGCGGCGCAGCCGCCGAGCACGATCAGATCGGCCAGCGACACCCGCTTCTTGCTGCCGGCCTGCCCTGAGCTCGTCGAAGGGTTCTGCGCGTCGTTGAACCCCTGCTGGATCCCTTCCAGCGTTTTCAGCGCCTTGGCCAGCTCCGGCGGATTGTTCACGGGCCAATCCTTCTGGGGCGCGAGCCGGATGCGCGCGCCGTTGGCGCCGCCGCGCTTGTCGGTGCCGCGGAATGTCGACGCTGACGCCCAGGCGGTGGAGACCAGCTGAGAGGCGGAGAGTCCTGATGCGAGGATCTTCGTCTTGAGGGCGGCGATGTCCTTCGCGTCGATCAGTTCGTGATTCACCGCTGGCACCGGGTCCTGCCACAGCTGCGGTTCCTTGGGAACGAGCGGGCCCAGGTAGCGCGCGATCGGCCCCATGTCGCGGTGCGTCAGCTTGAACCACGCTTTTGCAAAGGCGTCGGCGAACTCCTGTGGGTGTTCATGGAAGCGCCGCGAGATCTTCTCGTAGGCCGGATCGAACCGCAGCGCCAGATCCGTGGTCAGCATCGACGGCGCGATCTTCTTCGACAGATCGTGGGCGTCCGGAACCGTGCCGGCGCCCGCGTTGTTCTTGGGCTTCCACTGCTTGGCCCCAGCCGGGCTCGTGGTCAGCTCCCACTCGTACTCGAAGAGGTGCTTGAAGAAGTCGTTGCCCCATTTGGTCGGCGTCGTGGTCCAGGTGACCTCGAGACCGCTGGTGATCGTGTGGGTGCCGCGGCCGCTTTCGTAGCTGCTCTTCCAGCCGAAGCCCTGCTCCTCGAGATTGCCTCCCTCCGGTTCGGGGCCGACGTGCGTGGCGGGACCCGCTCCGTGGGTCTTGCCGAACGTGTGGCCGCCGGCAATGAGCGCCACCGTCTCCTCGTCGTTCATCGCCATGCGCCGGAACGTCTCGCGGATGTCGCGTGCCGACTTCACCGGATCCGGGTTGCCGTTCGGCCCTTCCGGGTTCACGTAGATCAGGCCCATCTGCACCGCGCCCAGAGGATTGGCCAGTTGCCGATCGCCGCTGTAACGCTCGTCGCCGAGCCACGTGGCCTCGGAGCCCCAGTTGACCTGCTGCGGCTCCCAGATATCTTCACGGCCGCCGGCGAAGCCGAACGTCTTGAATCCCATCGACTCCAGCGCGACGTTGCCGGTCAGGACCATCAGGTCGGCCCACGAAATCTTGCGGCCGTACTTCTGCTTGATCGGCCACAGCAGCCGGCGCGCCTTGTCGAGGTTGGCATTGTCGGGCCAGCTGCCGAGCGGCGCGAAGCGCAGCATGCCCGACCCCGCGCCGCCGCGGCCGTCGTGGATGCGGTAGGTGCCGGCGCTGTGCCACGCCATACGGATGAAGAGCGGGCCGTAGTGGCCGAAGTCCGCCGGCCACCAGTCCTGCGAGTGTGTCATCACGGCCGCGATGTCCTTCTTCAGCGCATCGAGGTCGAGGGTCTTGAACTCTGCGGCGTAGTTGAACGACTCGCCCATCGGATCGCCCGCGGGGTGATTCGTGTGGAGGGCGTTCAGGTTCAGTTGATTCGGCCACCAGTCCTGGTTTGATCGGCCGCCATGCGCTTTGCCCGAGAACGGGCACTTCTGCTCGTTGTCCATAGTGACGTTGACCTCTGCTGTAACGGGGACGCAGCCGGATGTCGGTCCCGGACGATCCCCCAGCTGGCGAGTATCGATCCAGTCGTCCCATAGGTCAAAGACAACGTATGCTACGGACTGATAGCCATTGCCTATGAGTCTGCTTGCCGCGCTCCCGGTCTCACTCCGCCAGCTCCAGTACATCGTCGCGGTCGCGGAGCTGGCCAGCTTTCGCCGCGCCGCGGAGGCGTGCCACGTGGCGCAGCCGTCGCTGAGCGCACAGGTCGGGGTCGCGGAACAGGCGCTCGGCGTGCAGTTGTTCGAGCGCACCGGCCGGCGGGTCCGGGTGCCGCCGGCTGCGGCGCCGCTCATCGTCCAGGCGCGCCGCATCCTGATCGCCGCCGGCGATCTGCAGGAGATCGCACGGCAGCAGGCCGATCCGTTTCGCGGCACGCTGCGGCTCGGCGTCATCCCCACCATCTGCCCGTATCTGCTGCCGGACGTGGCGCCGGCCCTGGCGCGCGACTACCCGGACATGACCGTCGACTGGAGCGAAGAGCGCACGGCGCGCTTGGTCGAGCAGGTGAAGGAGGGCGCGATCGACGCCGCGATCCTCGCGCTCGAGGCCGATCTGAAGGGTCTGGCGCATGAAGCGCTCGGCTGGGATCCGTTCTTCATCGCGGCCGCGCCGGGTCATCCGCTTGCTCGACGACGCAAGAAGGCGCGGGTGACGCCGAAGGATCTCGACGGCG
This sequence comes from uncultured Acidobacteriota bacterium, assembly GCA_963794705.1. GTDB lineage: Bacteria > Acidobacteriota > Vicinamibacteria > Vicinamibacterales > CAVVIG01 > CAVQFC01. The sequence continues at coordinate 220,880 of CAWCFI010000010.1, read as the reverse complement.
AACGCGTTTTCCTGCTGGGCGAGGGGCACTGCTTCCGCGATCAGGCGCTGCAGCTGTGTGCCCACGCCGGCGCGAGGGAGAGCGGGTTTCGCGCCACCAGCCTCGCGACGCTGGTGCAGATGGTCAGCGCGAGCGGCGGCGTGACGCTGCTGCCGTCGATTGCCCTGCCGGTCGAGAACCGCCGCGGTCAGCTGACGGTGCGCCCGTTCGCGCCGCCCGGGCCGGGACGCACGCTGGCGCTCGCCTGGCGGCGCGGCTCGGCACTGCGCGCGCCGCTCGTCCGCATCGCGGCGACGATGCGCCATGCCTTGAAAATCTGAAATCCGAAATCTGAAAACTGAAATCTATTTGCGCAGCTCGATGATGTGCGTGTCGCCGGCAAGCCAGTCGCGATAGCGGCCGCTTGGAATCAGCTCGGGGCGCTCAGCCACCGCGCCCATCAGGTCGGCGAAGTCGCCAGGCTGGTAGAGCGCCTGGTGGACGAGCACGTACCGCACCGCCAGCTCCCGGAGCCGCGCGAGCGACTCGTCATCAGGGAACGTCCGCATCATCGTCATCGTGTCGAGGTGGTCGCCCGGCGTGTAGCCGCTGTAGCCGTTGACGAGCCAGTGCCAGTGATACGTCGACCAGAACATGTAGGTCGGCTCGTAGTTCTCCGCCGGCAGTTCGAGGACGACCGTTGGCGGGACCGTCCTGAGGAAGCGATAGACCGGCGGTATCGCGGTCGGCTGCGCGGCGAGCTCGAGCGGCGAGGATCCCGATTCCATGACGATGGCGACGAGCACCGCGGTGAGGAGAAATCGCCTGGCCGGTGTCGCGGCGAGGACGCGCTGGAGGAACTGATAGCCGAAGCCGGCGAGGACCGACATCGCGCAGCAGGCGAGGATCGCGAACCGCGCCGGCGCGCGAAATCCCCGGAACGCGAAGGTGTGATCGTACAACCATCGGTAGAGGGCGCCGTTGAGGCCGAGCGACAGCTCGACAGCCAGCACGGTGAGCGCGAAATAGATCCAGACCACCGCGCGCGGCCGATGCGCGAGACCGATCGCCGCGAGCAGGAACGCCGAGACCCCTGGGAGCAGGTGGAGCTCGTTGCCGCCATAGCCCCAAGCAGTCCATCCCCAGAGCCAGTTCTGGTGCGGCGCGGCAAGATAGCTGGCCCATTCCGCGCTGAACATCAGCACTTCGGCCGGCGGACGCGGGCCGAGCTCTCGCGTGGCCGCCAGATACGGCAGCGCGTACGGCAGCGTCAGGACCGCGGCCAGCAGCCCACCGAGACAGAGCGGGCCGAGCGCGGCGCGGCCCTGCGGCCCACGCACGGCCAGGAGCAGCAGCGCCAGCACGGCGACGATCAGGCCGAGAAACGCGCCGTAGTACACGCACGAGATGATCTGCAGCCAGAGGAACAGTCCGGTGAGCGCGCCGAACCTGAACCCGCCGCCGTCGAACGTCCGGTGCACGGCCCACAGCGCGAGCGGCATCCACACGGTCCACTGCAGCTCGAGGTGGATGAAGTGCTCGATGCGATACGGGGCGACCGTGAAGATCACCGCCGCGACCAGCGCGGCGCCGATGTCGCCCGTCAGGTAGCGGACCAGCACGAACATCCCGGCGCCCGACGAGACGATGCCGGCGAAGAACATCAGGTTGTAGACCACCACCGGGTTCAGGCCCGCCCACAGGAACGGCGCGGCGACCAGGCCCTCGAACAACATCGCGTCCGAATACGCGAGCGTTCGCAAGTGTGGATAGAAGATGTTGGCGTCGAACAGGTGCCGCGGATCGTGCGGCAGGGCGTGCGCCACCCACGCCAGGCGCCACATGCTGAACAGCGGATCGTCATGTCCAGGCACGCGCGTGCCGAGATGCAGTGCCGCCGGCCAGGTGATGATCACGGTCAGCGCCGCCAGCAGCGCGACCGCCGCCAGCAACGGCCGCCGCGTCATCGGGGTCAGAAGAGCGGCCGCCACGTGTAGAACAGCGCGGCGCCGAAGGCCTGCAGCGCGGCGAACGTGGCGATCCAGGCGGGACGCTGGTGCGGCGGCACCGCCGTCGCGAGCCAGATGAACGCCGGAAACAGCACGGAAGAAAGGCGCCCGGCCGAAAGCAGACCGCCGTCGGCGAGCGCCGGGAACGTGTTGAGGGCCATGAACAACCCGTACGCCGGGCCGATCCGGCGGGTGACCGGCCAGATGGTCGCGATCGCGAAGAGCGCGCCAATCGCGTTCAGCACATCATATCCAGGCGTGCCGACGTAGCCGCTCAGCCCGGCGTTGGCGAGAATCGAGGTACCGATGGGTCACCAGCGTGCCGAGCCCCTGGTAGGTCCGTCCCCACGCGGCATGGCTGGCGGCAAAGGCCAGCGGATTGCCGGTGAGCGTCCAGATGAACGCCGCGTAGATGGCCAGACCAAGCCCCGGGGCGGCGGCGGCGATGAGCGCCTTGCTTTTCGAGTGAGCCGCCGTTGACGAGAGCGCGAGCACGGCCAGCGGGAGCATCATCAGCGCGCCGTTGACCCGGGTCAGCCCGACCAGCAGTCCCCAGCAGGCAGCGCGGCCGAACTGCTGCTTCGAGAAATGATAGAAGGCGCCGACCGTTCCCAGCAGAAAGAGCGACTCGGTGTAGAGCGCCCCGAAAAAAATCGCGAACGGGTATGCCGCCAGCAGCCAGATCGTGCCGGCGGCGACGTCGTCCCCGTACCGATCGCGGGCAAAGGCATACAGATACGCGAGCGCGCCGAAGAAGGACGCGATCGAAATGATCATCCCGGCGGCCACGTAGCCGATCATGTCGCCGCCGAGGAGGCGGCCGGCCACGCGCATCAGCATCGGGTACGCCGGAAAGAAGACGATGTTCTGCTGCACCGAAGGATCGCCGGGGACGTACTTGTAACCGTCGGTGACGATCTGGAGGTACCAGCCGGCGTCCCATCGCACCGGCAGGTTGAGCAGTTCATTGGGGAAGTGCCGCAGCGGCGCGCGGCCGTTGGCAAATCCGATCATGAACACCGCGAGATAACCCACCAGGAGCATGATCGGCCGCGTGCCGAGGACCGCGGCCGCCGCGGGGCGCATTGCCGGGATGCGCGACCAGGTCGCGATCCGGTGAGGCAACTCGCGATAGAGTGGCTGCTGCGGCGCCGCGAGATGCCGCACCACGGCGATCGCGATGCACCAGAGCAGGAGCGGCAGCGGCGAGGTCACCGCCAGCCGCAGGCCGCCGGCGTGCGCGCGGAATCCGCCCGACACCGCGACGATCGCGGCGAGCGCGGCGAGCAGCACCGCGATCGCGTCGAGCGTCCGCGCCCAGGCCGGAGCGGATCGTCGGTCACTCATCGAATGGACATGATACCGCTACGCTTCCGGCCCACGACGCGACCAGCCGCCGCGATCGTGGCGCTCGGCCTTACGATCGCGGTCTCGAGCGCCTGTCGAGGTCGCGCTGGAGACCCGCGAAGCGTGCGCGTGGTCGAGCGCAGCGGTGTCGCGATGGGCTCCGAGTTGAAGTTGACCAGCTGGACCGTCGATGAGGTGGCGGCGCGCGCGGCTTTCCAGGCCGTGTTCACTGAGTTCGAGCGGCTCGAAGGGTTGATGAGCACCTGGCGTCCCTCCAGCGACGTCGTCCGCATCAATTCGGCGGCCGGGGTGCAGGCCGTAGCCGTGGCCCCCGATGTGCGCGACGTTCTGCGTCAGGCCCGGCAGATCAGCGAATGGACCGACGGGACGTTCGACATCACGTTCGGGGCACTGACCGATGTCTGGAAGTTCGATCAGGACCAGGACGATTCCATTCCCGGCCCGGAAGCGATCCGCGCGCGCCTGCCGTTAATCGACTACCGCCAGATCGAGATCGACGATCGCGCCGGCACGGTGTTCCTGAAGCGGAAGGGAATGAAGATTCATCTCGGCGGCATCGGCAAGGGGTACGCCGTCGAGCGTGCGGTGCGCATCCTGCGTGGAGCCGGCCTGCGCGATTTCATGATCCAGGCGGGCGGCGACCTCTATGTGGGCGGACACAAGGACGGCCACCTCTGGCGCCTGGGGATCAACGATCCGCGAGGGCCGGAGGGTCAGAGCTTCGCGAGCATCGACCTGACCGACAGCACCTTCAGCACCTCAGGCGACTACGCGCGTTTCTTCATCAAGGACGGCGTGCGCTATCACCACATTCTCGATCCCGCGACCGGCCAGCCGGCGCGCTTGTGCCGGAGCGTCACCATCGCGGCGGAGAGTCCGGTACTCGCCGACGCGGTGGCGAAGGGCGTGTTCATCCTGGGACCGGAAAAGGGGATGGCGCTGGTGGAACGCATTCCGAAGCTGGAGGCGGTGATCGTCACGGCGAAGAACGAAGTGCTCGTTTCATCGGGACTGAAAGATCGCTTCGTGCTGCTTCACCCGCCGACGGATGCACCGTAGGAACTCAGAACTGAAAACTGAGAACTCAAAGGAGTTGTGCACCACTTGCGGACAGGCCCCGCCTCGGCGCGTCGTCAATTGAGTGAAGAAACCGGTACGGCCGTGTTGCCTTTGCGCTTGAACAGGATCAGCCAGTGCGGGCACTTCTTCTGGTCCATGTAGAGCCGCTCGCAGTCGTCGCAGCGCACGCACTCGCTCTTGACGATCACCGGCCCGCGGATCGCGCCCCACTCGCAGGTCTTCTCGCAGATCTTGCAGGTGTTGCACTCCGACCAGCGTTTGATCCGAAACACCGTCGTCACTTGCGAGACGAGGCCGAGCGCCGCGCCGACCGGACAGAGGAACCGGCAGTAGAGATTGCGGACGAAGAGCGTCGCGGCCAGCAGTACCGCCAAACCAATCCACATCGCCGGCGTGCCGAACAGTCCGAACATCCAGAACGGCTCGACGTAGCGTACCGGCAGCGCGACGTCGTGGGTCACCACGTAGTAGACCAGCACGAGCGCGAGCACGCCGTATTTGATCAGGTTGGCGTATTTCTCGACGCGAACGGGAATCTCGAACCGCATCCGGCGAGGGATGATCGGGTCCAGCAGTTGCGTCATCGCCCCGAACGCGCACACCCGGCCGCAATACACGCGCCCCCACAACACCGTCGTCACGATCACGAATGCCATGAAGGCGTACCAGACGAGGCTGTACTTGAACTCGGGCACGCTCAGGTCGGTCAGGCGGAACACGTCGCTGACCGACACCAGGCTGCTCTTGGTGAACCCCATGTAGCCGACCGCGGCCACGAACGTGACGTACTTGAGCGCGACGCTCTTGCGGAAGAAACTGATCAGGGCGAGCGTGATGAACGCGGCGAACAGCGCCAGGTCGAGCAGCTGCGGCTGGAGGATCTCCCTCCAGCCCTCGACCGCCGGATCCACTACTTCCCGGCCTCGGGCAGCAGCTGCTTGGCGACCAGTCGGGCGCTGTCGCGAATGGCGCGCGTCGCGCTGGCGATGCTGATCGAGGCGCGCGATACCGCGTCGACGTCGCCGCCGACTCGAAATGGATCGCTGACCTTCTTGCCCTTGAACTGCATCGCGAACTTCGGCGGCTCCACCGAGAAATAGCCGTACGGCTCGGAGTTGTAGGTGACCACGACGCCGGTGAGGACGCCGGTCATGTCCATGCCGACCAGAATGTGGATCGGACCGTGGTAGCCGTGCTCCTGCGGCACCAGGTCGGTGGTCCAGAACGCGACCCCCTGCGGCGGCGCCGACGGGTTCGCCTTCGGGTCGGCGCCGTACGCCGTGAAGTGGAGCGGCTCGCCGGCCAGCGTCGAAAACGCGGCGGCGCCGGGAAACAGCCGCTTCAATTCAGCCGCCGGGTTGGGCGTTGTGAAAATGCGGTCCGCCCCCGCCGCGAGAATGGCGACGCTGCAACACGAGAGCGCGATCACGGCAACCTTCTGAAACTGGCTCACGGCAGACCCCTCAGGCCAGCGATTATACTCGGCGCGTGAAGCGTGTTGCGGGTCTGCTCGTGGGCGTGGCGGCGGCGTTGCTGGTGCTGCTCGGCGATGCGCTCTTGAGCACGGTGTCGCGCGGCGGCCTCAGCCCGTTCGACCTCGCGGAGATCCGCACCTACGACTGGCGCCTGACGCAGACCGCCCGACCCGCCAGCGCGCGTCAGGACATCGCCATCGTCGACATCGATGAGCCGTCGCTGCGGACGCTGCAACCCAACGCCGGGCGCTGGCCCTGGCCGCGGGCCGTGCATTCGATGCTGATCGACTATCTCGCCCGGGCTCCGGCGAAGCTGATCGCGTACGACGTCGTGTTCTCCGACGCCGACACCCGCCGCGGCTTCGAGTTCGGCGAGTCGACGATGAGCGGCGCGGAGTCGGATCGGATGCTGGCCGACTCGGTGAAGGCGGCCGGAAACGTGATCCTGGTCGCCGATGCGTCGTACGACACCGAGGTCGAGCACCTCAATCTGCCGGACACCGGCTTCCCGCTCGACGTACCCGGCATCTACGAGCTGCGCGGCGTGCTGTCACCGATCGACGTGCTGGCCGCCGCCGCATCCGGCCTGGGCCACAACCGGTTCGTGCTCGATCCGGATGGTCCGATGCGCCACACCATCCCGTTCGTCAGGACGCACCACAAGGTGCTGCCGTCGCTCGGCGTCAGCGCCGCGCTGCGGGTGGCCGGGATCGCGCCGCGGGAGGTCCGGCTCGAGGGCACCGCCCTGCATTTCGGCGACCGCGTGATGCCGCTGTCGCGACGCCGCGTGCCGGCCGAGGACGGCACGCTCGAATATCTGTGGGGCCCGATCGATTTCCGCGGGCCGGCGCTGCTCGACGACCTGAAAAGCCGCACCTACCCGACCTATTCGTTCTACGACCTGTTCTATTCGGAGTCGCAGATCCTGGCCGGGCAGAAACCCAACATCGATCCGGCGCTGTTCCGCGACAAGGTCGTGTTCGTCGGCACCACCGCGGCCGGGCTGTTCGACGTGTTCGAGACGCCGTTCTCGAACGGCAAGATGCCCGGCGTGCAGATCCACGCCGCGGTCGCCGACGACATCCTGTCCAACCGCTTCATCCGCGAGGCCGGCGGCCGGGTCCGGATTGCGACCGTGGTCGGCGCCGCGATCGTTGTCGGCCTGGTGGCGACGGCGCTGCCGGCCTGGTGGGCAGCCGCGGCGACCGTGCTGTTTGCGGCGGCCTTATCCTGGCTCGCCACCCGGTTATTCGCCGGCGGCTACTGGCTGAACCTGTCTCAGCCGGTGCTCGCCTCGTCGCTCGCGCTGTTCGGCGGCGTGGCCTACCAGTACTTTTTCGAAGGGCGCGAGAAGCGCAAGATGAAGAAGCTGTTCGGCCAGTACGTCTCGAAGGACGTCTACGATCAGCTGGTCGCGGATCCGGCGCTGGCGCGTCTTGGCGGCCAGCGGCGGGAGATGACCGTGCTCTTTTCGGATATCCGCGGCTTCACGACCGTGTCCGAACGCGGCCAGCCAGAAGAGATCGTCGGCTTGCTCAACGAGTACTTCACGTGCATGGTCGATCGCGTCTTCGCGCACCAGGGCACGCTCGACAAGTTCGTCGGCGACATGGTGATGGCGCTGTTCGGCGCGCCGCTCGACGATCCCGAGCACGCCGACCACGCGGTCGAGACGGCGATCGAGATGGTCGATGCGCTTGCGGCCCTCAATGCGCAATGGCGCGCGCAGGGGCGTCCCGAGCTGGACATCGGCATCGGCATCAACACCGGCCCGATGATCGCCGGCAACATCGGCTCCGACGCCATCATGAGCTATACCGTGATCGGCGACGCGGTGAACCTTGGCTCGCGGCTGGAGTCGCTTAACAAGCAATACGGAACCCGGATTATCATCAGCGACGCGACGCGTTTATGCCTGAGCCGGCCCTATCGACTCCGTCCGCTCGGCGAGGTCGTGGTCAAAGGCAAGACGCAGCCGGTGGCGATCTTCGAGGTCATCGGACCCGGGTCAACAGCAGAGGCACACGTATGAAGCATGTGACGATGGTGGCGGTGATGCTGGCGCTCGCGGTGCCGGCCCACGCCCAGTTCGGGATCGACCAGGCCCTCAAGAAGGCCCAGCAGGTGAAGGACGCGAAGGACAAGTTCGACGACCTGAACGTCTCGGAACAGGAGGAGCGGAAGATTGGCGAGGATGTCAGCGCCAAGATCCGCCAGCGCTTCGGCGTGGTCCAAAGCGGTCCGGTTCACAAGTACGTGACGCTGGTCGGCACGGTGCTCGCGAAGGAGTCCGAGCGGCCGAACCTGGCGTGGACCTTCATCGTGCTCGATACCGACGGCGTCAACGCGTTCGCGTCGCCCGGCGGCATCATCCACATCACCCGCGGCGCGCTCGGCCTGATCACCAGCGAGGCGGAGCTCGCCGGCGTGCTCGCGCACGAGATCGGCCACGTGGCGCACAAGCACACCGTGAACGCGATCAAGAAGAACAAGGCGGTGCAGCTCGGCACCAACGAGACCTTGTCGAGCCGCGGCATGTTCCTCGACAAGCTCGCGAACAAGGCCTACGAGATGGTGCTCGAGAACAAGTTCGACCGCGGCGACGAGATGGACGCCGACAAGGTCTCGGTCACGCTGACCGAGAAGGCGGGTTATGCGCCCGGCACGCTGGCGGCGTTTCTGACCCGGCTCGACGAGCGCAACAAGGATCAGCCCGCGCAGAACGGCCTGTTCGCGTCGCATCCCGAAACCAAAGAGCGGATCGACGCCATCAAGAAGCTGGCCGGCGCCAGGCCGGGAGCCACCGTCGCGGCGCGCTACAAGGAGAACGTCAAGTACGAGCCGACACCCGTCACGGCGATCGCGCAGGTGGAAGACGGCGCTTCCGGGCTCACGGGATCGACCAAGGCAAAGGACAAGAAAGAAGAGCCGAAGAAAGAAAGAGGAAGCCAAGAAGGAGGAGCCCAAGAAGGGCTTCGGACTCGGCTCGCTGAAGCCGGCTTCGTCGTCGGAGCGCCAGAGCGCGCAGGTCTCGGCCTCTGGCGGATCGCGAGGACTGGGTCCCGATCGCAACGCCAAGGGCGGCGGCAATCCCGCGGTCGTGAAGGCGTCGGTGAGCGACGCGGAGGTCGCGGCGTTCAAGAAAGGGATCGTCTAGGCCCTTCCGTCGCTCGTTCCGGAGACGCGCGAGAAGTCGGGAGCGCGCTTCTCGGCAAAGGCGGCAAAGGCCTCCCTGGCTTCCGCCGATGCCAATTGCGCGGTGAAGTGCCGGCCCTCGAGTTCCATGCGCGCGGCGAGCGCGGCGGGGTCGCGCATCAGCGCCTTGGTCAGCCTGACGGCCGCCGCGGGCCGCGCGGCGACCGCGTCCGCCGCGGCGCGGGCGCGCGCGCGCAGCTCCGCTCGCGGGCAGACCTCGTTGGCGATGCCCCACTCGACGGCCTTCCTGGCGTCCACCGCCTCGCCCAGCACGAACATCGAGAACGCCCGCGTGTGGCCGATCCGCGCCGGCAGCGTCAGGCTGGAGGCGGCCTCCGGGATCAGCGCCAGGTTCACGAACGGCGTCGTCAGCACCGCATCGTCGGACACGAACACCAGGTCGCAGTGGAGCAGCAGCGTCGTGCCGACGCCGACCGCGCGGCCGTTCACCGCCGCCACCAGCGGTGTGGTCGCGCGCGCCAGCGCGGCGAGCAGCGGGTTGCCGCCGGCGCGGGCGGTGTCGGGCTCGCCGCGGTTGACCGCAGCGAAGTCGCCGAGGTCGTTGCCTGCGGTGAAGACGTCGCCTTCCGCCTGAATCAGGATGCAGCGCACCCCGGTGTCGGCCGTGGCGCCGTCGATGGCGTCGCCGAGCGCCTGGTACATCGCCCGGGTCAACGCGTTTTTCTTCTCCGGCCGGTTGAGCGTCAAGGTGAGCACGCCGTTCGCGACGTCGCTGCGCACGTGGTCGGTCATCGATTCCTCCAGGAGCGAAGGTCGTGCGGACCTTCAGGTCCGCCGTGTCGGGCAGGTCTGCAGGTCTGCAGGCCTAAAGGCCTGCACTACATCAGGGCGCCCAGCAGCCGCTCGCGGATGATGCGGTCCGCGTCGGCCATGATGCGATCGATCAATTCCCTCACCGTCGGCACATCGTGGATGAGGCCGGCGACCATGCCGCAGGACCACACGCCGGCGTCCATCTGACCCTGCTGCAGGATCTGGGGGTAGACGCCAGACACGTCGGCGGCAATGTCGGCGAAGGTCAGCGCCGATCCGAGTGTCCGCTCCTTTTCGAGCAGGCGATCCGCGGCCGCGTTCTTCAGCACCCGTTCCGTGTTTCGCAGCGGCCGCATAACCAGACGGGTGTCGAGCTCGGTCGCGGCGACCAGCGCCTGCTTGACGTGATCGTGCACGGGCGCTTCTTTGGTCGCGATGAACCGCGTGCCCATGTTGATGCCGTCCGCGCCGAGCGCGAGCGCGGCCACCAGCGACCGTCCGTCGGACATGCCGCCGGATGCGACGAAGGGGATCGTCAGCTCCTCCGCCGCCCGCGGCAGCAGGATGAAGTTCGGCACATCGTCCTCGCCCGGATGGCCGCCGCATTCGAAGCCGTCGACGCTGACGGCGTCGCAGCCGATCGTCTGCGCCTTCAGCGAGTGGCGCACCGAGGTGCACTTGTGAATCACCCGGATGCCCGCCGCCTTCATCACCGGCAGCCACTGTTGAGGATTGTTGCCCGCGGTTTCGACGATCGTGACGCCGCCGTCGATGATCGCCCGGACGTACCCCGGATAGTCGGGCTGCTTCACCGCCGGAAGGAAGGTGAGGTTCACACCGAACGGCTTGTCCGTCATCTGCCGGCAGCGGCGGATCTCGGCGGCCAGCGCCTCGGGCGTGCGCTGGGTCAAAGCGGTGATGATGCCGAGGCCGCCCGCATTCGACACGGCCGCCGCCAGCTCGGCGAAGCCGACGTAGTGCATGCCGCCCTGGATGATCGGGTGCTCGATGCCCAACAGCTCTGTAATTCTGGTTTTCATGGTTTCCGTCCGCCGGATCGCCGATCAGGGTTCCGTCACTGCCGGATGCGAATGCCTCATAATCGCACCGACATGTCCAGATACGCTTGGCGGATTGTACTCGCGGGCCTTTTCGCGGCGGCGCCTGGCGTTTGCGCCGCGCAGCCGGCCCGGAACGCCGACGCCGAGATTCGTCCGTTCACGATCCGGGTCCCGGATCCAGTGCTCGCCGACCTGAAGGAGCGCCTGAAACACCCGCGCTATCCCGACGCGTTGCAGGGTGACGGCTGGACCTACGGCACCGACATCGCCTATTTGAAGCAGCTGGTCGCCTACTGGCGCGACCGCTTCGACTGGCGCGCCCAGGAACGCGCGCTGAACCGTTTCGAGCAGTTCACCACCACCATCGACGGCCTGACGATCCACTTCATCCACCGGCGATCGAAACAGCCGGGCGCCTTACCGCTGTTGATCACGCATGGCTGGCCGGGCTCGTTCGTGGAGTTCACCAAGATCATCGGGCCGCTGACGGATCCGGCGGCGCACGGCGGCCGGGCCGAAGACGCTTTCGACGTCGTGATCCCGTCGATTCCGGGCTTTGCGTTCTCGGATAAGCCGCGCGAGCCTGGATACGATCCGGCGCGGATAGCCGGGATCGAAGCGAAACTGATGGCGCGGCTCGGCTACCAGCGCTACGGCGTCCAGGGCGGCGACTGGGGCAGCATCATCGGCACCCAGGTCGCGCTCAACGATGCGCCGCATGTCGCCGGCCTCCACCTCAACATGTGCACGGCGGCGGCGCCGGCTGGCGCCGATCCGAACGCCGGCCTCACGGACGGAGAGCTGCAGCGATTGAAGGTGCGGCAGGCGTTCCAGGCGGAGGAAACGGGATACCAGCAGATTCAGGGCACGAAGCCGCAGACGATCGGCATCGCGCTGAACGACTCGCCCGTGGGCCTGGCGGCCTGGATCGTCGAGAAGTTCCGGACCTGGTGCGACTGCGACGGCAACCCGGAGAAGATCTTCACGAAAGACGAGCTGCTGACCAACATCACGCTGTACTGGGCGACCCAGACGGCGGCCTCCTCGGCGCGGATCTACTATGAGAGCCGTCATGCCGCGCCGGCGGCCGCAGCGTCGCGCCGCATCGAGACGGCCACCGCCTGCGCGGATTTTCCCAAGGAGATCATCTGGTCGCCGCGGCGATGGCTCGAGGCGCGCTACAACATCACGCGCTGGACGGTGATGCCGCGCGGCGGTCATTTCGCCGCGTTCGAGCAGCCGGATCTGCTGGTGGATGACGTGCGCGCGTTCTTCCGTACGGTGCGGTAACACTTTTACCGCAAAGCACGCGGAGATCGCTGAAACATTCTAGTGGTTGGTTCTGCGGTCTTACCGGTCTCTGCGGTTAAACGGTTTCTTCGTGTCTACAGCCGCAGGAAGCGGCGGACGCGATCGACCAGGGTATGCGGTGGCTCGACGACCGCCGGCTCCGTCGCCCTGGTGGCCCGGTGCTGTTCGAGCTGAACCCGCCGCTTCGAGACCGCGGCGGTCACCTGTTCGAGGATCGCGGCGTCGGCGAGGACCACCCGCCGGAATGCCTCGGCGCCAATCTCGATCAGCTCGCAGTCGGTGACCGCGGTCACGGTCGCGCTTCGAGCGTCTCCGGTCAGCAGCGACATCTCGCCGAAGAAACCGCCCGCACGGTGGCGCGCGAGCTCGCCGACGGTGTGCGCGAGGGTGACCGCCGCCTCGCCCCGCTTCAACACGAACATCGACTCGCCCGCCTCATCCTGGCGCACGATGTCCTGCCCGGTCTCGAACAGCAGCGCCCGTGACGCGCTGGCCAGCTGCTCGCGCTGCTCGCCGGTCAGCGACGCGAAGATCTCGACGCCATCCAGCAGCTGCGCGTGCACCGTGCCGGCGTCCGCCGCGGGACTCTGATCGATCTGGACCTGGATCGGGTACGGGATGGTGATGCCGTGCCGCCGGAACGCATAGTAGATGTGCGACCGCACCCGATCGCGGATCCGCATGTCGGCCGCATAGTCGGTGGTCCAGACGCGCACCCGATAGGTGACGGCGGATGCCGCGAAGTCGACCAGCAGGATCTCGGGCTCGCGGCTCGCCAGGATCAACGGTTCATTGCGCAGCGCGTGCGCGATCACCGCCTTCACCTCGTTGGGCGGGGTGTCGTAGCTCGCGCCGACTTCAACTTCCAGACGCGTTTCCTGGGTCGGCTCCGAGTAGTTGGTGATCGTTTCCTTTGCGACCACGCTGTTCGGCACGACCACGAAATTGCCCGCCTTGGTCCGAATCTTGGTCGCGCGCCAGGTGACCTCCGAGACCAGGCCCTCGGTCCCGGCAATGGTGACCCAGTGTCCGACCCGGAACGGCTTCTCGATCTGGATGGCCAGCCCCGAGAACAGGTTGCCGAGCGTGTCCTGCAGCGCGAAGCCGATCACCACCGCGCCGACCGCGGTCGTCGCCAGCACCTTTTCCTGCATGAACAGGGTCGCCACGATCGCGAACAGCGCGATGACCATGACATCCTGCACGATGGTCGGAAAGCGATCGGGCAGCCGATCCTCGCGCCACGGGTTGATCGTGACGACCACGATCAGCATCGCGAGGCCGAACGTCAGCAGCAGCGGGTTGAACGATCGAATCTCCCGCGCCACATCGGGCGGCAGCGGGCCGTAGGCGGCGAGCGCCGCCGCGATCGCATAGGTGCCGAACAGCACGCACGAGGTCAGCAGCCGGCTGCGGACGAGGCGATTGGCGCTGGCGCCGCGCAGCGCGAGCGACAGCAGCAGGAGAGCAACGCCGACGATCATGGAAGATGCAGGCACGGGTGGCGGGACGATTATTATCTAATCGCCCGATCGGGTGGAAACCCCGATGGCGCAGAGCACCAGCGCCACGCCGGCGACCAGTGCCGGCGTCGCCGGCGCATCCTTGAGGATCAGCAGCGAGAACAGGGTGGCAACCAGCGGCTCGGCGAAGGCGCAAATCGAGGTCCGCGCCACGCCGCAGCGCGCGATGCCTCGATACCACAGATAGAACGGCGTCAGCGTGAACGCGACCGCGTTGACCGCGCCCGCCGCCAGGCTGCGCCGCACGAGCTCGGCATTCCCGGGTCCGCCGAGGCTCACCGCGCCGAGGACGATCAGCAGCGCGAGCAGCGGCACGGCCAGGATCGCGGCCACCGCGCCTTGTCCCTTGAGCACGGCCCAGGTGCCGAGCCCCTCCTGCTGCAGGCGCGCCGAGCAGACCGGCATCAGCGTGAACAGCAGTCCCGCCAGGAACGCGAACACCGCCGCCATCGTGAAGTGGATCCGCGCCGTCTGCAGCTCCCGGAACACCACGCCGTTGCCGGCGAAGGCGAGCGCGAGGCAGATCCAGTGGCGCGCGCGCATCGAGCTGCCGCGATCGGTGCCGGCCAGCCGCGACAGCATCGGCGCGAGCATCGGCACGCAGGCGTAGGCCAGGCCGATGATCGCAACCGGTCCGCTGACCGCGCTGACGCTGTAGAACACTTCGTCGACGAGCAGGACCGCCCCAGAGAGCCAGAGCGCACCGCTGCGCCACGGGATCGCCGCGGTGATCTCGCGCGGGCCGCGCAGCCGCCCGATCGCCACGCTGGCAATCGTCAACAAAAGGCCGAGACCGACGCTGCGCGCGATCGCGGTGAGCGCCGGATCGATGTGCGCGGCGGTCAGCACGGTGCCGTAGCTGCCCCAGATCGCGAAGGCGAGCGCGGTCTCCCACATGGGTTTGCTTGGTGCAGTCTTCAGTCGACGGTCTCAGTCACGGACGACCACTGAGACTACAGACTGAGACTGCCGACTGAGACTGCTGACTGCTAGACCGTTGCGCGCACCGCGTCGACGACGTAGTCGATCTGCGCCTCGCTGAGCTCCGCGAACATCGGCAGCGAGAGGATGCGGGACGCCGCCGCCTCGGTCACCGGAAAGTCTCCGGCCTTATAGCCGAGCCCGGCGCACGCCTCCTGCAGGTGCGCCGGCACCGGGTAGTGGACCCCGGTCTGAATCTGCCGGGCTTTCAACCGCTGCTCGAGTGCCTCTCGCTCCGGCGTCTGAATCACGTACAGGTGGTAGATATGCTCGACCTGCGCTGACGCGGCCGGCGTGACGACGTGTCCGGCCAGCTTCGCGGTGTAGGCATCCGCGTGCGCGCGCCGCTTCGCGTTCCAGCCGTCGAGATGCGGTAGCTTGAGGCTGAGCACCGCCGCCTGCAGGGTATCGAGCCGCGAGTTTGTGCCGGGGATGTCGTGGTAATACTTGACCCGCTGACCGTAGTTGCGCAGCAGCCGCAGCCGGCCGGCGGCACGATCGTCGCTGGTCGTGACGATGCCGCCGTCGCCGAGCGCGCCGAGATTTTTTGACGGATAGAAGCTGAACGCCGCGGCGTGACCGACGCTGCCGGCGCGCCGGCCCTTGTAGCGCGCGCCGTGCGCCTGCGCCGCATCCTCGATCACGACGAGGTTGTGGCGTCCCGCCACCGCCATCACCGCGTCGAGGTCGACCGGCTGGCCGTAGAGGTGCACCGGCACGATTGCCTTGGTGCGCGAGGTGATCGCGGCGTCGATCGCGTCGGCGTCGATGCAGTAGGTGGCCGCGTCCATGTCCACGAACACCGGAGTGGCGCCGACCGCCATGATGGCGAGCACGGTGGCGATGAACGTATTGGCCGGCGTGATCACCTCGTCGCCCGCCCCGACCTCGAACGCCCGCAGCGCCAGCTCGATCGCGGCCAGCCCGGTGCCGACCCCGATGGCGTGGCTCGCGCCGATGTAGGCCGCGTACTCGGTTTCGAAGCGTTCGACCGCCGCGCCCAGGATGAAATCGCCACGCGTGACGAGATCGCGGAACGCCCGCTCGATCGCTTCGGTCAGCGGCGCGTGCTGCGCGCGCAGATCGACGAACGGCACCGGCATCGTTGCAATCATTTTTTCAGCCCCAGGCCCAGGTAGACGACCGGCCGGAGGATGCTCCACCAGTCGACTCCCGGCCGCATTTTCGTATAACCCAGCATGTGCGGCGGATAGATCTTCGTCACCGCGACCTCGACGTGCCGGTAACCGAGCCGGATCGCTTTCAGCATCAGGTACGGCTCGAGCTCGTAGCGGTCGAGCCAGTCCTGACGCCAGTCGATTCGAGGATCGCGCAGGATGGCCGTGCGGAAGGCCCGGAATCCGTTGGTGCTCTCGGTCACCCGCTTGCGCGCCGCCAACGAGAATACCAGCGGGTGTACCACCCGCGTCGCGAACACGCGATAGCGCGGCATGTTGCCGAAACCGCCGCCGCCGAGATACCTCGAGCCCTGCACGAAGTCGGCGGTGTCCCGTTCCAGCGGCGCCAGCAGCGCCGGAATCTCGAGCGGATCGTCCTTGTCGTTGCCGGCCTGGATCGCCAGCACGTCGTAGCCGTGGTCGAGCGCGTACTGAAACACGCGCTTCATCGCGGCGCCGATCCCCTGATTGACTGGATTGCGCAGCACGATCACGCCGGGTTCGGTGTGGTCCAGCGCCCCGTCGGTCGAGCCGTCGTCGTGCACCAGCAGGTCGTAGGTACGGTCCTTCGGGTGCCGGCTCAGCGTCCGGCGAATCTTCTCGCCCTCGTTGTAGGCGAAGGTCGCTGCCAGGACCCGCATCTAGCGCCGCTGTTTCGGCGGCCGGACGACTGGACGGGGGAGCGGCGCGACGGTGGTCCACTCGGGGCGCCGCCGCACGTCGATGCCCTGCTCGTATGGAATCACGATGCCGAACGGACACTCCACCGAGTCGACCGGGCCGATGACCCGCGCCGGATTGCCGGCGACCAGCATGCCGGCCGGCACGTCGGCGGTCACCACGCTGCCGGCGCCGACCAGCGCATTCTCGCCGATGGTGATCAGCGGCAGCAGCGTGACGTTGACCCCGATCCGGGCGCCGCGCCGGATGGTCGGGCCCTGCATGCACTTGGTGCAGATCGGGTGCGGGTCGTTGGCGATGGTCACGCCCGGCGCGATGAACACATCGTCGTCGATGGTCGTGAACTGGGCGATGTAGACGTTGCAGTGGATCTTGACGCGGTCGCCGATCACGCAGCCATAGTCGATCGTCGAGTTGTTCCAGATGGTGGTGTGGCTGCCGATACGGTTTTCTTCACGGATGATCGCGTGGTGCCCGGTCTCGAAGTCCTCGCCGATCTCTACCGCGGCGTAGATGATCGAGCCGGCGCGGATGCGGGCGGACGGACCGATGCGCGTGACGGCGGCCACGCCTGGCCGTCCGGACGGGTACCCGAGCAGCACGCCCGGGTCGATCACGGCGTTCGCGCCGAGGTGGACCTCGACCGCGCCCGGCACGTCACACCTCAACGGCTGCTCCCCGCGATCGCATCGACGACTCGAGCGCGACCAGGGTCCGCACCACGCTGGTGCCGAAGCGGCCGGTCGCGAGCGGCGGCCGTCCGCTGCCGATCGAGCTGACGAAGTCGGCGCACTGGTTCTTGAGCGGCTCGCTCGGCTCGACCTTCGGGCTGACGATGTCGCCGTCGCGGACCAGCAGCTTGAACTCGCCGTAGGAGTCGGCGACCGCTTCGCCGGCCGAGACGCCGCGTTCGAACACCCTGACGCGCTCGACGTCGTTCAGATCGTTGAAGACGACGCGCCGCCGGCTGCCGACCGCGACCACCTCGCGCACCTTGTTCGGATCCGCCCAGCTGACGTGGATGTTGCCGATGACGCCGTTGCTGTAGCCCAGCGTCGCGAACGCGATGTCCTCGCGCTCGGTTTTCAGAACGCGCGTGCCGATGGCGGACACCCACAGCGGGTTGTCGCCGAGCAGGTAGTTGAAGATGGCGATGTCGTGCGGCGCCAGGTCCCACGCCGCATTCACGTCATTCCGGATCGGACCGAGGTTGGTCCGCGTCGCATGAAGATAGTAGGGCTGGCCGAACGGCTCGGGCGCCATGACTTCCTTCATCTTGCGGATGCCGGCGTTGTACAGAAAGGTATAGCCGACCATCAGCAGCAGGCCCGACTTGTCCGCCAGATCGCAGAGCGCGTCGCAGCCCGCGCCGGTGAGCGACATCGGCTTCTCGACCAGCACATGACGGCCGTGGCCGAGCGCGACGCGCACCAGCGCCTCGTGCGTCGACGCCGGCGTGGCGATCACCACCGCGTCGACGTCGTCGCGGGCGTAGACCTGGTCGAGGCTGGCGCAGGCCGTCACTGAGGGGTACCGCTGCCTGACCAGCTCGAGACGGTCCGGACGCGGATCGCAGATGACGGTCAGGTCGGCGCCCGGCAGATCGCTGAGGACGCGCGCGTAGTTCGGTCCCCAGTAGCCGAATCCGATGAGTGCGAGGCGAACGGGCGGCAAGATGCGTCCGACAGTATACAGTGCACACGTTGGAGGAGCCGATGGAGAAGCTCGTACTGATGCTCGCGGTGATCGCCGCGATGGCGGCGCCGGGCGCCGCGCAGGACCGCATGCCGCCGATTCCGGCGGACCGGTTGACCGACGCGCAGAAAAAAGCGGTCGAGGAATTCAAGGCCGCCCGCGCGGTCGACATCTCGGGGCCGTTCGTGCCGCTGTTGCGCAGCCCGGAAGTGATGAGCCGCGCCCGCGCGATGGGCGACTACCTCCGGTTCAAGAGCTCGCTGCCGCCGCGCTTGAGCGAGTTCGTGATTCTGCTGACGGCCCGGCACTGGACGCAGCAGTATGAGTGGCACGCGCACATGCCGCTGGCGCTCCAGGGCGGGCTGAAAGACGAGACGGTGGCGGCGATCGCGGCGGGACGGCGGCCGGCCGCGATGGCCGCCGACGAAGACGCGATCTACCAGCTGTGGGACGAGGTCCAGCGCAACCAGGGCGCGAGCGACGCGACCTATGCCAACGCCCGCGACAAGATCGGTGAGCAGGGGATCATCGACGTGCTCGGCATCACCGGCTACTACACCACGCTGGCGATGGTGATGAATACGACGCGGACGCCGCTGCCCGCCGGCGTCACACCGCCGCTGGCGCCGCTGCCGCGGTGAGCCCGTTCAGCGATCGAGGACTTCTCTGATGCGGCGGCGCAGCTCGCGCGGCGTGAACGGCTTCTGGAGCAGCGCGATCGGCTCTTTCACGCCGGGCAGCTCGAGCGTTTCTTCCGTGTAGCCGGACATCACGATGACCGGGATCCCCGGCCGACGCGCCGTCATCAGGTTCGCGAGCTCGACGCCGCTCTTGCCGGGCATCATCGCGTCGGTGAGCAGCAGATCGATCGGGCCGTCGTGCGCATCGGCGGCAGCGAGCGCTTCCTCGGCGGAGCTCGCGATCAGCAGGCGATAGCCGTCGTGGCGCAACGCCGACGCCACCAGGTTGCGCACGGATGGCTCGTCCTCCACGATCAGCAGCGTCTCGGCGCCGCGGCCCTCGACTGTGCGCGCCGGCGCCGACTCGCCCGCCGGCGCGAGCCGGGACGCCGGCGGCAACGGAAAATACAGGCGGAACGTCGTGCCGCGGTTGACTTCGCTGTCCACGAAGATGAACCCGCCGATCTGCTTCAGCGTGCCGTACACCATCGACAGTCCCAGGCCGGTGCCCTTGCCCACGTCCTTGGTGGTGAAGAACGGCTCGAAGATGCGAGCCTGGGTCTCGCGCGGCATGCCGTGCCCGGAATCTGATACGCGCAGCAGGGTATAGAGGCCGGCCGGCATCGGCAGATGGGTACGCGCGTACGTTTCGTCCACGGTTTCCGCCGCGGTAGCCAGCACCAGCGTGCCGCCGCCGGGCATGGCGTCGCGCGCGTTGAGCGCGAGGTTGATCACCGCCTGCTCCACTTGTCCGGGATCGCCGAGCACCGGCAGCGTGGTCCCGGCCAGGCGCGTCTGGACCTCGACGTCGGTGCCCAGCAGCCGCGACAGCAGCCGCGAGATCGCGGCGATGGTCTCGTTGAGATCGAATACCCGCGGCTCGAGCAGTTGCTTGCGGCTGAAGGCGAGCAGCTGCCGCGTCACCGATCCCGCGCGCTCGGCGGCGCGCCGAATCTCCTCGACGTCGGCGCGCGCCGCATGTTCCGACGCCACCTCCCCGAGCGCGAGCTCGGCGTAGCCGGCGATTGCAGTCAGTGCATTGTTGAGATCGTGGGCGATGCCGCCGGCCAGTCTCCCGATCGCTTCCATCTTCTGCGACTGGCGCAGCTGATCCTCGAGCAGGCGGCGGTCGGTGATGTCCTGCACGGTGCCGACCATTCGCAGCGGGCGTCCCTGCGCGCCTCCGACCAGGCTGGCCTTCTCGTGGACCCAGCGGACACCGCCGTCCGGCCGGATGACGCGGTGTTCGATGTCGTAGGGCGGGCCCCCGGCGACCGCCGTTTCGCTGGCCGCGCGCACCGCGGCGCGATCGTCCGGATGCACGAACGCGAAGAACGACTCGGAGGATCCGCCAAACTGCCCCGACGGCACGCCGAAAATGCGGTGCGCCTCGGCCGACCAGTCGAGTCGATCCGAACCATCGAGCTCGGCGACCCAGCTGCCGACATGCGCGACTTCCTGCGCCTGCTCGAGGATTGTCTGATGCTGCGCCAGCAGCTCGGCGGTGCGAATGGCGGCGCCGACGTCGCGGAAGCTCGCCGTCCGCCCGACGATGCGCGCGTTCACCACCAGCGGGGCGACGAAGCGTTCGATCACCCGCCCGTCCTTGAACCGCATCATGTCGAGCCGGACCGTGGACGGATCGGCCCAGATCGCCTGCGAGGCCGCGAGCGCGTCGTCAGGATCCTCGATCTCTCCGGTGATGGTGGAGACGATGTGGTCGAGACCGCCGCTGGCGAGCGCCGCCGCGGTGAAACCGAACATCTCGAGATAGTGCTGGTTGTAGCGGAGAATGTGCCGGTCGAGGTCGACCACCAGGATCGCGTCGCGCGTGGCTTCGAGCGTGGCCTCGAGCATGGCGACGGTCGGTTCGAGCGCAGGACGATCAGGCACGGAAGTCGCGACAGTATGACACTATCGTCTAGAGGAAAATCATGGACAGCGCCTGTGCGCACATCGAAGCCATCACCGACGTCACCACCGCGAAGCGTCACGTCTGCGAAGAATGCGTGAAGATTGGCGCGACCTGGGTGCACTTGAGGACGTGCCAGTCGTGCGGAGTCACACTCTGTTGCGATTCGTCCCCCAACCGTCACGCATCCAAACATGCGCGGGCCAGCCACCATCCGGTAATCGCATCGGCCGAGCCAGGTGAACGCTGGTTGTATTGCTTTCCGGATGACTCATTCGCCGAATATTGAGCTCGAGCGACCCGCATCGGCCAACCCGCCGTCCGGAGCGGACAAGGGATTTCAGATTTCAGAGGGCAGATTTCAGATTGCTGATCGGCGCGATGCCTCCCAGGCCTCGACGAGGTGCAGGTAGTTGGCGCAGATCGTGGCGGCCGCAAGATCGGCCGTGGTCGTGCCGGTGAGGTAGGCCGCGGACGGTTCCCAGAACACCGAGCGCCCGATCGCGAAGCCCGTCGCGGTGACGCTGGCGGCGCACGCCGAGAACCAGCGGTCGATGGTCGAGAGCTCCGCCGCCTTGCCGAGGATGATCTGGCGGCACGACGGGTTCGCCGCGATCGCCGCGTCAATCGTCCGCGCACCCTGCGGTGCGAGCGTGCCTTCGATCTTCCAGAACTCCGGCGCCAGCCCGCGGCGATACGCGTCGGCGATGAACGCGGCCAGCATCGCGGGACGGCCCGACGCCTCGAAGGCGTCTTCCGGTTCCTGCCTGCGAGCGACCAGCACCTCGAGCACGAACGGTTTGCTCGCGTCGCGGCACCATGCCTGCAGCGCTTCCAGCTTGGCCCACTGTTCCGCCAGCACGCCTGGGTCGTCGTCGGATCGGTAGCGGGCGAGGACCTTCACGAACGCGCCGGTGAGCGCCGCGGAGAACGGCTCGGTCGCCCATGCGAGCGGAACGGCGCCGGCCTTTTCGGCGGGCGTGCCGACGGTCAGCCCGGTCTCCAGCGCCTCGGCGATTACCGCCGACGAATACTGTTGGTCGACCAGCAGCGCGCCGGACTCTGGTCACTGCGGCCGACTGCTCGCGCGCGCGCAGGAACGCGTCGTAGGCGAGGCGCTTCACCTCCGGGATCCGCTGGCGCGGCAGCCCGCGCGCGTCGCAGAACTCCTCCCACTGCCAGCGATGGTCGGCAGCGAGCATGTAGACGCGGTCAGGGTTCAACGGCATGCACGCATTGTAGTGAGAATGTAGGGCGGTCTTGGGAGACTCGCCGCCTACACACTACAAACCGAGGCGTCGGAGATATGCGCGGTTGCGCGCGGCGCTGGCCGCCGGCGTGCCAAGACCGGGCAGCACGTCCTGCTCGACCACGATCCAGCCGTCGTAACGCCGGGTCCGCAGCGCGTCGAGCACTGCGGTAAATGGCACGGTTCCCCGGCCGAGCTCGCAGAAGATACCGCGCCGCACCGAGGTGTGGTAGTCCCATTCTTCGACGCGCGACCGCACGGCCAGCCCGGGATCGCAGTCCTTGAAGTGCACGTGCCAGATGCGTTCGCCGTAGGTCGCGATCGCCGCGAGCGGATCGCCGCCGGCGAACATCAGATGACCGGTATCGAGGCACAGGCCCAGCAGCGCGGGATCGGTGCGCGAGAGCAGCGCGTCGATTTCGCGCGGCGTTTCGACGTAGCCGCCGCAATGATGATGGAAGACCGTGCGCAGCCCGGCCGCATCGCGGACCTCCGCGGCGACGCGTTCCGCGCGTCGCGCGAAGTCGTCCCACTCGGCGGGGCTCAAGCCATCTTCATCGCGGATCCGCCCCGCGCGCATCGTGCGGTTTGGGACACTCCCGTTGTCGTCGGCGAGCACCAGCAGCGGATCACCGACCGGACCCGCGTAACTCACCTGACCCGCGCGGCTCGCGTCACTCAGCAGCCGGGCCGTCCGGACCGCTCGCGCCACCCCCTCGTCAATCGCGTCCCCGCGCGTAAGCGCCACCGGCACGAACGCCGCGACGAGCGCCAGCTGGCGGCGGCCGACGTCTGCCGCAAGCGCCGCCGGTGCGGTCGGGAGAAATCCCCAGTCGCCGAGCTCCGTGCCTTCGTATCCGGCGGCGGCCATCTCGTCGAGCACTTGCGACGGAGGGGCGGGCAGTTGGTCGGCCTCGAATTCGAGCGCGCCCCACGAGCAGGGCGCGTTGGCGACGCGGATCACAGGAAGTCGCGCTCCCTGCGCCGCGCGACATCATAGGCCGCGCGCGCCTCGCGCACCGCCTCGCTGCTGGAGACCTCGGCGACCGGCACCTTCCACCATGAGTCGTAGCCGCCGACTCTGGACTCCCGATCCACCGGGATCACAATGACGGACACGCCGGGGGCGCCGGTCGTCGCGGCGAGCGCGTCTCGGAAGGCGGCGATCGTATTCGTGCGCCAGACCTTTGCACCGAGCGACGCGGCATTGGCGGCGAGATCGATCGGCAGGGTGTCGCCGTCGAGCTCGCCGCTTGCCGGGTTTCTCTCGCGGTAGCGCGTGCCAAAACCGCCGCTGCCCACCGACTCCGACAGGCCGCCGATGCTGGCGAAGCCGTCGTTGTCGAACAGCACGATCGTCATGTCGACCCGTTCCTGCACCGCTGTGACAATCTCCTGCGCCATCATCAGGTAGGACCCGTCGCCGATCAGCACGCAGACGCGTCGATCGGGCGCCGCCATCTTCACGCCGAGCCCTCCGGCGATCTCGTATCCCATGCAGGAGTAGCCGTACTCCATGTGATAGGCCTTGGGATCGCGCGCGCGCCACAGCTTATGGAGATCCCCGGGCAGGCTCCCGGCCGCGCAGACGATGACGTCGGTCGGCGAGAGGGTGTCCTGCAGCACGCCGATCACCTGTGCCTGTTTGACGGTCGCCGGGTCAGAAATGACCCGGCCGACATCGCACACGCGATCCACTTCGGCCCGCCAGTCACGCTGCGAAGCGGCGACGTGTTCGGTGTAGTCGGCGCCGACGTGATACCCGGCCACGAGCGGCAGCAGCTCGTCGAGCGTCGCCTGTGCGTCGCCCACCAGCGGCAGCGCGGCGTGCTTGCCCGCGTCGATCTCGGCGACGTTGATCGCGATGAACCGGACCCGCTCGTGCTGGAACGCGGTCTTCGAGGCGGTCGTGAAGTCGCTCAGCCGCGAGCCGAGGACAATCACCAGGTCCGCCTCGCGCGCGAGGAGATTGGCCGGACGGGTGCCGGTCGCGCCGACGCCGCCGAGCGACAGCGGATGCGGATCGGGCAGCGATCCCTTGCCTGCTTGCGTCTCGCCGACGGCGATCCCCGTCGCGTCGACGAATCGGCGCAGCGCGTCGGTGGCGTCGCTGTAGAGCACGCCGCCGCCGGCGATGATCAACGGCCGCGCGCTGGCGCGGATCAGCGCCGCGGCCTGCTGCAGCCGGTCGCGATCGGGACGCGGCCGTGCGATCGACCAGACGCGCGGCTCGAACAGCGCGGCCGGGTAGTCGTAGGCCTCGGCCTGCACGTCCTGCGGCAGCGCCAGCGTGACCGCGCCGGTTTCCGCCGGCGACGTCAGCACGCGCATCGCTTCAGGCAGCGAGGTGATGATCTGTTCCGGCCGGTTGATTCGATCCCAGTAACGCGACACCGGCTTGAAGCAGTCGTTGACCGAGACGTCCTGCGACTGGCTCGACTCGAGCTGCTGCAGCACGGGCGCCGGTCCGCGCCCGGCGAAAATGTCGCCCGGCAGCAGCAGCACCGGTACGCGATTGATCGTGGCGCCCGCCGCGCCCGTGATCATGTTGGTGGCGCCCGGGCCAATCGACGATGTGCAGGCGAGCGTGCGCAGCCGGTTGTGCATCTTCGCGTAGGCGGCCGCGGTGTGCACCATCGCCTGCTCGTTGCGCGCCAGGTAGTAGCGCATTTCGCTGCGCTGTTCCTGCAGCGCCTGCCCGATGCCGGCCACGTTGCCGTGCCCGAAGATGCCGAACACGCCGCCGAAGAATGGCTGTTCGCGGCCGTCGCGCGAGGATTGCTGCTGCGACAGGAATCGCACCACCGCCTGGGCCATGGTCATCCGTACGCGCGCGCTCATATCGCCGCCTCGTTCCGATCCGCGACGAAGGCAGATACCTCGTCCAACGTCGGCATGAAGTTGGCGCAGCCATGGCGGGTGACGACAATCGCGCCGCAGGCATTGCCCATGCGCGCCGCCCGCTCGAGCGGCCAGCCCTGGAGATAGCCGTACAGGAACCCGCTGGCGAAGGCGTCGCCGGCGCCGAGCACGTTGAGTACATCGACCCGAAACGGCGCAACGTCGGACGGCGAGACGCCAGGGCGAAAGACGGTGGAACCGCGTGCGCCGCGTTTGAGGATCAGCGCCTCGACGCCGCAGGCGAGCAGCGCCGCCGCGCCCGCGCCGACGTCGGCCGATTCCGCCGCCGCGGCGAGCTCCTCTTCCGTTCCGACCGCGAGGGTGGCGGACCGCAGCAGCAGGCGCATCTGCGTCGCGAACGCCGCGGCGTCCTCCCACTGATCCGGCCGGTAATCGAGGTCGACGACGACCGGGACGCCGGCGCTGCCGGCCGCCGCCGCCGCGCCGAGCGTCGCCTGGCGCGACGGTTCGTGGCTGAGGCCGGTGCCGGTGACGAAGACGACCCGGCTGTCGCCGATCGGCGCCCGCGCCACGTCCTCGATCGTGAGCGCGCGATCCGCGCAGTTGTCGCGGTAAAAGGTCAGCGGAAACTTGTCGGGCGGCTGAATCGTGAGGATGACCGCGCTGGTGCGGCGCCCTGCCTTGCGCGGGATGAACTGCGTGTCGACCTGTTCGCGCTCGAGGAACGCGGTCACGAAATCGCCGACCTGGTCGTCGCCCACCGCGGTCAGCAGCGCGGAGCGCAGCCCGAGCCGGCGCGTGCCGACGCTGACGTTGGTCGGGCAGCCGCCGACATAGGCATCGAAGCTGCGCACGTCGGCGATCGCGCGGCCGACTTCGTGCGCGTAGAGATCGATGCTGCTCCGGCCGATGGCGAGGACGTCGTAGGTCATCGGGCCAGCGCCGCGCTGCCGCGCAGGCCGCATCCGCACGACTCGCGCACGCGCATCGCGTTCTTGAGCTTGACGGTGCGGGGCCGGCCGCCCTTTTTCCCGATGCGCTCGATCAGCAGCTTCGCCGCGGCGGCGCCGAGCTCGCGCTTGGGCAGATCGATGGTGGTGAGGCGCGGCGAGAACGAGTCCATCCACGGATAGTCGTCGCAGGTGACGAGCGCCACGTCTTCGGGACAGCGCAGGCGGTACTGCCGCAGCGCTTCCATGAAGCCGACCGTCATCAGGTAGTTGGCGATGAACACCGCGTCGGGCCGCCCCTTCAGCAGCGCGAGCCCGGCCTGGTAGCCCGACTCGACGCGGAAGTCGCCGTCGGCGACCAGCGCGGGATCGAGGCGGATCTTCCAGTCGCGCAGCGCCGCCTTGTAGCCGTCGAGTCGCCGGCGGCTCGTGCTCGCGCCGCGCAGCCCGCCGATGAAGCCGATGCGCTGGTAACCCAGGCGCAGCAGATGGGTCACGCCTTCATAGGCCGCCCCCCGATCGTCGAGCTCGACCACGTCGGTGGCAAATCCTGGAACCGTGCGCGCGAGCAGCACGATCGGCACGCCGGCCTTCGCGAGCGCCAGCTGCAGCTCCGCCGGCAGGCGCCCCGGCGCCTTCGTCAGCACGATGCCGTCGACGCGTTTGGCGAGAAACAGGCGGAGGTAGACCTCCTCCTTCTTGAGGTCGTTGTCGCTGCTGGCGATCAGCAGGGTGTAGCCGGCGGCGTGCGCGGTGTCTTCCGCGCCGCGCACCACTTCGGGGAAAAACGGGTTGGCGATGTCGGGCACGATCATGCCGAGGGTCTGGGTGCGCTGTTTGGCCATGCTGCGCGCCAGCAGGTTGGGCTGATAGCCGAGCGCTTCGACCGCCGCCTGGACGCGGCCCTTCAGGTCGTCGCTGACGAACGCGCTGTCGTTGAGGACCGCCGACACGGTGGCCACCGAGACGCGGGCACGTTTGGCGACGTCGTAGATGTTCGGCATGCAGGCAGGGTGTGGCCGTCATTCTAATACACCTCCGCAGCAAAGCGCTTCGCTAGGCTGAAAAGGCTTGACATCGACAAAATTGGCAGCCAGAGTGTGTCGCTGGCGAAGCGCTTCGCTGTAACGCCGGTGTAACCACGGCGCGCCCGATGGCCCTGAAGCTCCTGTATCGATCGACGACCGTGCCGCCTGGAAGGAATGCGGCGGCGCTGAACCTGTCGGCCCGGGCGCTGGGATGGGATCGCATTCATTTTGCGGTCCGGCACCTGGCGAAGGGTGCGGTCTGGTCGGGGCTGTCCAGGAACCAGGAGCGGTGCCTGGTGCTGTTGCGCGGCGAGTTCGAGATCGCCTGGTCGGGCGCTTCGCATCGCGTCGGTCCGCGTGCCGACGTGTTCAGCGGATATCCGCACGCCGTGTACCTGCCGGCCCGGACGCCGTTCCGGATCGTCGCGCGCGCCGCGTGCGAGATCGCCGACGCCCGGGTGGCGTCGACCAAGCGGCTCGAGCCGCGCGTGATCCGGCCCGAGGACTGCGGCTACGAGATTCGCGGCGGCGGCAACGCGTCCCGCCAGATCGTCGACATCGTGCCGCCGGCCTTTGCCGCGGACCGGCTGCTGCTCTGCGAAGTGTTCACGCCGGGCGGCAACTGGTCGTCGTATCCGCCGCACAAGCACGACACCGACGATCCGCCGCGCGAAGTCGATCTCGAGGAGGTCTACTATTTCCGGTTCCGGGATCCGAACGGATACGGCTTCCAGCGCGTCTATACCAGACGGCGCGACGACACGGTGCGGGTGACGCACGGCGATGTGGTGGCGGTTCGCGACGGCTTTCATCCGTTTGTTACAGCCCATGGCTACGATGCCTACTACCTGAACGTGCTCGCCGGCGAACGGCGGTCGATGGCGGCGAGCGACGATCCGCGCTACGCGCATTTCCGGCAGCAGTGGCCGCCGCCCGATCCGCGGCTGCCGCTGGTGCCACGACCCTGACGATTCACATGACTGTCTTTCTGGAGGAGTTTTCATGAAACGGACGCTGCACGGCATGCTCGCTCTGTTCGCCGTGTTCTCACTGCTCGCGCCGAATCTTGCCGCGCAGGTCGACCGCGCCACATTGAGCGGCGTCGTCCGCGACAGCGGCGGCGGCACGGTGCCGGGTGCCACGGTCACGGTGACCAATACGGCGACCAACATCGAGTCGCACCAGGTGACGACCGAGACCGGCTCGTATCAGGCCGTCAACCTGGTCCCGGGCCGCTACCAGGTCGATGTCGAGCTGGCCGGATTCAAGAAGAGCACGCAGGTGATCGCGCTCGAGGTCGGCCAGCGCGCGCGCCTCGACGTTGAACTCGCCGTCGGCGCGCTCAACGAAACGGTGACCGTCTCGGAAAGCGTGCAGATGCTGAACACCAACGACGCGACGCTCGGCGCCGTCATCCCGCAGTCGCAGGTCTCCAACCTGCCGCTGGCGATTCGCAACTGGGACGACCTGCTGGCGCTGGTGCCGGGTGTGCAAGGCGACCGCTATACCGAGCAGGGCGGCGGCACCTCGTTCGGGCGCACCGGCGGCATCAACGTGCACGGCGCCCGCGCGCTGCAGAACAATTTCCTCCTCGACGGCGTGGACAACAACAGCATCTCGGAGAACGTCCAGGAACTGACCTCCCAGGTGTCGCGCCCCTCGGTCGACGCGATTCAGGAGTTCAAGGTCGTCACCAGCCCGTACTCGGCTGAATACGGCCGGTCGCCGGGTGCGGCGGTCAGCGTCTCGACCAAGTCGGGAACCAACGGCATCAAAGGCACGCTCTACGACTATTTCCGCAATCAGGCGTTCGACTCGAACGACTACTTCTCCATCAAGGCGAATGCCGCCAAACCGTCCAACGACCAGAACCAGTACGGCGGCAACATCGGCGGCCCGATCGTGAAGGACAGGGCGTTCTTCTTCGGCGACTTCGAAGGCACCCGGATCACGCGCGGCGTCACCCGCATCACGCGGGTGCCGACCGCCGACGAGCGCGCCGGCATCTTCACCTCGGCAGTGAAGGATCCGACGACGGGCCTGAACTTCGCGAACAACCAGATTCCGGCGAACCGCATCGATCCTTACGCGGCCTCGATCATCGGGCTGGTGCCGTTGCCGAACCAGCCCGGTGCGAACAACTTCTTCCGGACCGCCGATCTGGTCGACAACTCCGATCGCCTGCTCACCCGCGGCGATTGGAAGCCTTCGGCCAGCGACAGCATCTTCGGCCGCTACATCTTCTCGAATCGCACCCGCCAGATTCCCGGCGCGTTCGGCGGCGTCGTCGACGGCACCGGCACCTCGGCGTTCGGCAACCAGACCATCAAGACCAACGCCATCGTCGGCGGCTGGACCCGGGTGATCTCGTCGGCGATGGTCAACGAGTTCCGCATTTCCTGGTCGCGGTCGACGTCGGACGCGGTGCAGCAGTCGTTCGGCCTCACGCCGCCCGCGAATGCGACCATTCCGGGATCGGTCACCAACCCGCTGGTGGCCGGCGGCCTCCCGGGCGTCGCGATCGATACCTACTTCGGCGGGTCGGGCCTCGGCCGGATCGGATCGCCCGATTTCCTGCCGAAGTTCCAGCACACCAACCAGTTCGAGTTCATCGATTCGGTGTCGTGGCTGCGCGGCAACCATGCGGTCAAGGCCGGCGCGGATTTCATCATGCCGATGAACAACGAGTTCATGGACGTGCCCGCCACGCGCGGCTCGCTGCGGTTCCGCGGATCGTTCAGCGGCAACGCCATGGCCGACTACCTGCTCGGCTATGTGACGGACCTCCAGCTTTCCAACGTCTTCGTCACCAACCAGCGTCATCAGGCGCAGATGTATTTCGTGCAGGACGACTGGAAGGTGAACTCTCGGCTCTCGCTCAACCTCGGACTGCGCTACGACTACATGACGCCGGCGCTCGAGGCCAACAACTCGATGACCAACTTCAACCCGGCTGGTACCGGCTCCCTCATCTTCGCGACCGACGGCTCGCTGTTGCAGCGCAGTCTGGTCAACCCGGATCGCAACAACTTCGCGCCGCGAGCCGGCGTGGTCTACAAGCTCGACGACAAGACCCTCCTGCGCGGCGGCTGGGGCGTCTTCTACAACCTGTTCGACCGGGTCGGCAGCGAGGATCAGCTGTCGCTGAATCTGCCGGGGCTGGTCAACAAGACGATCACGCAGACGTCGGGGTCGCCGGTGTTCCTGCTCCAGCAGGGATTCCCGGCCGGCTTCCTGAACGCGCCGAATCTCGATCCGGCGGCCGGGCAGCTCAAGGCGGTGCGCCTGCGCTCGGTCGATCAGAACGATCCCAACACCAGCACCCAGCAGGCGAGCGTCGGCCTTCAGCGCGAGCTCCCGGGGACTCTGGTGCTGTCCGCCGACTTCGTCTACACCCGCACCTCGAATCTGGCCACGCTGGTGAACCTGAACCAGCCGCTGCCCAACGCCGCCGGCAACAACGCGCTCGGCGCGCTGCCGTATCCCAACTTCGGGTTCATCGAATGGCGGTCGGATAACGGACGGGCCAACTACAAGGGTGTCGATCTCGGACTCGAGAAGCGCTTCGCCCGCGGCTACGCCTTCGGCGTCGCCTACACGATCGGCGAGTCGGACGACAACGCGTCCGAGCAGCTCACCACCCAGGGTTCGAACGCGTTCCCGCAGAACGCACGCGACTTCGAGCCGTGGTACGGCCCGAGCGACTACGACGTCCGCCACCGCTTCAGCGCCAACTTCGTCTGGAACCTGCCGCTCGGCGACAACGTGTTCGCGCGCGGCTGGACGGTCTCCGGGATTTACACCGCGCACACCGGACATCCATTCACCGTCACGCAGAGCGGCAACAACGTCGGCACCAGCATGACCGGATTGCCGAACGTGACCGGTGATACCAGCGGCCCCAAGACCGTCGATCAGTGGTTCAACATCGCGGCGTTTCAGGCGGTGCCGTCCGGCACCTTCGGCAACGAGCAACGCAATCAGCTGACCGGCCCCGGCTTCCAGAACTTCGACGTCACGTTCCAGCGCCAGATCAGGCTCGGGTCGCGGATGACCGCGAACCTGCGCTGGGACATCTTCAACCTGTTCAACACCGTGAACTTCGGTATCCCGAACAAGGACATCAGCACCGCCGCGACGTTCGGGACGATCTCGAGCCTGTCGAGCGATCCGCGCACGATGCAGCTCGCAGTCAGGCTGACGTTCTAAAGGGTTCTAGGTTCTAGTTCGAGGTTCTGCCGCCGGACGCGTCGAACGCGATGATGCGCTCCGGCGGCAGGCTGATCCAGGCGGATTGACCGGGCTCGTAGCGGGCATCGCCCGGAACCCTGGCGACGAGGCGTTGGCCGCGGTAGTCCAGCGTCAGCAGCGTCTCGCTGCCCATCGGCTCGACCACGACGACGGCGGCCTGGTCGAAGCCGGGTGCGGGCGCCTCGGAGACGACGACGTCCTCGGCCCGCACGCCGATCGTCACGGTCGCGCCGTTGCGCGAGTCCTGGATCAGGTTCATCGGCGGGCTGCCGAGAAACGTCCCGACGAACGTGTTGACCGGCCGGCGGTAGAGTTCGAGCGGCGCGCCAATCTGCACGATCGCGCCTCGCTGCATGACGGCAATCCGGCCGCCGAGCGTCATCGCCTCGCTCTGATCGTGGGTGACGTAGATCATCGTCGTGCCCAGTTCCCGGTGCAGCCGCTTGAGCTCGGTGCGTGTTTGCAGCCGGAGCTGGGCGTCGAGGTTCGAGAGCGGCTCGTCCATCAGGTAGACGGTCGGGTTGCGGACGATGGCGCGCGCCAGGGCGACGCGCTGCTGCTGGCCGCCGGAGAGCTGCGCCGGTTTTCGCGCCAGCAGATCGTCAAGGCCGACGCGCGCCGCCGCTTCGCGCACTCGCCGGTCGATCTCGGCGGACTCGACGCCGCGGGTGCGCAGCGGAAAGGCGACATTGTCGAAGACGGAGAGATGCGGATAGAGCGCGTAGTTCTGAAAGACCATCGCGACGTCGCGGCGCGCCGGCTCGAGCTGGTCGACGCGGCGATCGCCGATCCAGATTTCGCCCGAGTCGAGCGGTTCGAGTCCGGCCAGCAGCCGCAGCAGCGTCGTCTTGCCGCAGCCCGACGGCCCGAGCAGGACGAGGCATTCGCCCGATTCGACGTCAAGGGTGATCCCATCGACGGCGTGGTGCGCGCCGAACCGTTTGGTGACGCGCGCGAAGCGGACGCGCATGAGCAGGCGCAGTATACTCCGCGACTATGACCGTTTCTGAGGCGCGCTGGGATGTGATCGGCATCGGCGAGAATTCCGTGGACTCGGTCAGCATCCTGCCCGGCTATCCACAGCCGACCGGTCCGTCCGCCAAGATGCGGATCCGCGCGCGCCACATCCTCTGCGGCGGCCAGATGGCGACGGCGATGTGCGCGTGCGCCAGCCTCGGCCTGCGCGCCAAGTACGTCGGCGTCACCGGCACCGACGACAACGGCCGCCGCATCCGCGCCGAGCTGCAGGGGCGCAACGTCGACATCAGCGATCTCGTGATCCGCGACGTCGAGAACCGCTTCGCGGTGATTCTGGTCGACGAGAACACCGGCGACCGCATGGTGCTGTGGGACCGCGACGATCAGCTGCGGCTGCGCGAGTCGGAGCTGCCGGTCGACGCGCTCGGCGCGACCAGGGTCGTGCACGTCGACGACGTCGATGACGAGGTGGCGATCCGGGCGGCGCGGCTGGCGCGCGACGCCGGTGCGATGGTGACCAGCGACATCGATCGCCTCACCCCTCGCACCGAGGAGCTGGCGGCGACGGTCACCCACGCGATCTTCGCGCAGCACGTGCCGGTCCACCTCACCAGCCTCCACGACGTCGAAGCCTCGCTGCGCAAGCTGCGCAAGACGCTCGACAACGTGCTGGTCGTGACGCTGGGCGAGCAGGGCTCGTCGGCGCTGGTCGGCGACCGTTTCTATCACGAGCCGGCGTTCAAGGTGCACGCGGTCGACACCACCGGCGCCGGCGACGTCTTCCGCGGCGGCTTCATCTACGCGCTGGTCAACGGCCTGCCGATGGACGAGGCGCTGCGGACGGCGAACGCCGCGGCCGCGGTCAGCTGCACGCGTCTCGGCGCCCTCAACGGCGTGCCGACGCTGGCGGAAGTCCGTGAGCTGATGACCGCGAACGTGCTCAGGTAGTCCAGATGATGGCCCTGGTCATGGCGCTGATGGCGGCGCTGCTCGGATGGGTGGCGCCCGCGCCGGACACCGACCGCCTCACCCGATCGTTTTCCTTCGATGCCGCCGGGGAAGTCGTTGTCCGGATCCGTGCGAGCTGCGCGCGCTGCGACTGGGGAGAGGCCGGCCGCGAGGCTGCTGTGCTCCGCCTTTCGGTCGACGGCGCCTACTCGCAGCACTTGTACCTGGCGCGCGGTGCGGCGCCGGCGGAGTATGCCGTGCGGCTGGGCAGGTTCGCGCCGGGACGCCACGACCTTCGAGCGGAACGCGACAACGACCTGAGCGCCAAAGGCGCCGGACCGGCCGCGATTGACGTCGCCGGCTTCGAGCTGGTGGGGGAAGGCAGCGGCGACTACACCGCGCAATCGATGGCGCCGATCGTCTACGCCCGCCCGAACACCGTCGGCAAGTTCACCGATCTGCCGCTGCTGATGTGGTACGAAATCGAGCCGACGCCGCGCGGAAGCCAGTATCGATACTCGGTGATTTTCTCGAACGAAGACGGCGGCACGCAGACAGATCGCCTGATGGCGACGTGGGGACGCACCACCGACATCGAGTTCGTGTACGGCGTCGAAGTGAACAAGGCCGGCGAGATCCTGGCCGAAGAGTTCCAGGGGCCCGGGCACGAGGTCCCGCCGTTCAAAGGCCGCCACGAAGGCAAGCACCCACTGCTGTGGGTGTCCACCGACAACAACATGGTCAGCGAGTCGGGGCCGACCCAGGTTCGCTATGCGCCGCGGGCGCAGAAATTCGATCTCGCCGGCCTGCCGCGCGAGGCGGTGATGGACGCCAACCCGTGGAGCTACGCGATCGCCTCGTTGGAAATGCGGCGCGAGGGCAAGATTGCGGACGACGCCCCGCCCGGACTCAACAAGATTTCCGACCCGAGACGCTTCGTGTTCGTCGAGGCCTGCGGCGCCGTCGCCAACGCCGCGCTGGCCGTCGCGGTCGGCACTCTCGATCGACAATCGGCTACAGGTAGTGTCCGGCTTCAGCCGGACCTGACCTGGACGTCGTCCGATCGCGGCCGGCCAGAGTATCGGATCTCACGCGACGGTTGTTTCACGATCGCGACGCCGCTGGCGGCTGGAACCCGGCCGGCGGACATTCGCGCGATCCGCGTGCATGCGTTCGATCGTCCTGCGGCGCGATCGGGCGGACCCGCCGCGCCCGGTTTCGTCAACCTGACGCGGATCAACAAGGTCTTCATGCTCGATCAGACAGACCAGCCGGGCCCCTCGCTGCTGCACTGGGAAGGCTCGGCGCAGGTCCCGGCAGGCGGCGCGCCATTCGAGGTCAGGATTCCGTGATCGGCGGTCAGCGCGCGCCCGTGCTGGAGATGCGCGGCATCCGCAAGGAATTCCCGGGCGTGGTCGCGCTCGACGGCGTTGACCTCACCCTCGAAGCCGGCGACATCCACATGCTGCTCGGGGAGAACGGCGCCGGCAAGTCGACGCTGATGAAGATTCTCGGCGGCGCCTACCGCAAGGATGCCGGCGAGATTCGCATGAACGGCCGGCCGGTCGAGATCGACAGCCCGCGGGCAGCGCGCGATCTCGGCATCCGGGTGATCTACCAGGAGCTCAACCTCGTCCCGCACCTGTCGGTGGCGGAGAACATCTTCCTCGGCGAGCTGCCGACGCGTGTGGGCGGGATCGTGGACTGGTCCGCTCTCGCTCAGCGTACGCGCGCGCTGCTCACCGATCTCGGCATGACCCTCGATCCGCTGGCGCCGGTCGCGCGGCTCGGCCTGGCGCAGCGGCAGATGGTGGAGATCGCGAAGGCGCTGGCCGCCTCGGCCGAGGCTACGGCGAAGCGCGGCGGTGACGCCCAGATCCTGGTGATGGACGAGCCCACCTCGTCGCTCACCAGCCGCGAGGTCACGCAGCTGTTCGCGCTCATCGAGCGCCTCACCGCCCGCGGCGTCTCGATCGTCTACATCACGCACCGTCTCGACGAGGTGTTTCGCATCGGCCGGCGGATCACCGTCATGCGCGACGGCCGTCGGGTGACGACCACTCCGATCGACCAGGTGACCGTGACGGAGCTGGTGCGGATGATGGCGAACCGGGATCTGCACGAGCACTTTCCGAAAGTGCGCGTCGAACCGGGGCCCGAGCTGCTCCGGGTCGAGGCGCTGACCGTCGACGGTGTGCTCGCGGACATCAGCTTCTCGCTGCGGGCCGGCGAAGTGCTCGGCATCTCCGGGCTGCTTGGCGCCGGACGCACCGAGCTCGCGCGGGTCGTGGCCGGCGCCGATCGGTTCGACCGAGGCCGGCTGCTCGTCGATGGTCGCGAAATGCGTTTCCGCCATCCCGCCGATGCCATCGCCCGCGGCATCGGCCTGCTGCCTGAGGATCGCAAGGCGCAGGGGCTGGTGCCGGGCCTCAACGTCGCGCGCAACATCGCGCTGCCGCACGGCCGCCGGCTGGCGCCGCTCGGCGTGCTCTCGCGGCGGTGCGAGGCCGACATGGCGGCGCCGATCAGCGAGGAGCTGCGGGTCAAGGCGACGCTTACCCAGCCGGTGCGTCTGCTGAGCGGCGGCAACCAGCAGAAGGTGGTGCTCGGCAAGTGGCTCGCGGGCTCCGGCCGCATCTTCATCTTCGACGAGCCGACGCGCGGCGATCGATGTCGGCGCGAAGGTGGAGATCTACAACCTGATGAACCGCCTGACCGCCCGCGGCGCCGGCATCATCATGATCTCCTCCGAGCTGCCCGAGCTGCTCGGCATGAGCGACCGCATCCTGGTCATGCACCGCGGCCGGATTCACGCCGAACTATCCGCGGCGGACGCGACCGAAGAGCGCGTGCTGAGTGCGGCGCTGGGGCTGGCCCGGTGATGTTCGGTGCTGTTGTAGTGCGGACCTTCAGGTCCGCCCGATACGGCAGGCCTGAAGGCCTGCACTACGTGGATGGCTTCGCCGGCTGGACTGAGCGCCCATGAAGTCCGCCCGCCAGTTTGGGACGCTGATCGGCCTGGTGCTGCTGTGCGCAGCGCTGTGGATCCTGACGCCGCATTTCCTGACCGTCTCGAACCTCGTCAACGTCGTCGAGCAGACCAGCATCAACGCGATTGTCGCCGTCGGCATGACGTTCGTGATCCTGTCGGGCGGAATCGATCTCTCGGTCGGATCGATTGTGGCCCTCGCTGGCGTCGTGCTCGGCAGCTTGCTGCAGGGCGGCCACTCGATCGTTGCCGCGCTGGCGCTGGCGCTGGTGGCCGGCAGCGTCTGCGGCCTCGGCAACGGTGCGTTGATCAGCTGGGGAGGCCTGCCGCCGTTCATCGTCACGCTCGGAACGATGAGCATCGCGCGCGGCGCGGCGCTGCTGTTCACGGAAGGGCGTCCGGTCTCCGGCTTCGATGCCGGGTTTCGTGTGCTCGCGACCGGTCGCGTGGGTTTCGTGCCGGCGCCGGTGATTGCGATGGCGATCGTATATGCCGCCGCGCATTTCGTGCTGACGCGCACCACCTTCGGCCGCTACGTCTACGCGATCGGCGGCAACGAGGAGGCGACTCGCCTCTCTGGAGTCGCCGTCCGATTCCACAAGACGATGATCTATGGCGTGTCGGGGTTGATGAGCGCGATCGCCGCGGTGCTGCTGACCGCGCGGCTCAACTCGGCGCAGCCGATCGCCGGCATCAATTACGAACTGGATGCGATCGCCGCCACAGTGATCGGCGGCACCAGCCTGATGGGCGGCGAGGGCACGCTCGGCGGCACCCTGGTCGGCGCGCTGATCATGGGGGTGCTGCGCAACGGCCTCAACCTGCTCGGGGTCTCGTCATTCCTCCAGCAGATCGTGATCGGCGGCGTGATCGTGGTCGCCGTGCTGCTCGACACGGTGTTGAAACGGAAGCATCGTTCTTGAAGCGCCATTCGTATGTAGTGCGGACCTTCAGGTCCGCCCGCCGGGCAGGGCTGAAGGCCTGCACTACACCTGGTGGCGACAGTGGGATGGGAGTCCTATGAAAAAAACACTGACCGTTATTCTCCTGGCCGTCGCGGTCTCAACGTCCTGCAACCGCGGGCCGGCCACGACCAGCTCCGGCAAGCCGACTGTTGCGCTGGTTCTCAAGACCCTGAATCATCCGTTCTTCGTCGACATGCGCCGCGGCGCGCAGGAAGCGGCGGATCGGCTCGGCGTCAACCTGCAGGTACAGGCGGCGGAGCGGGAGATTGACGTCGAGAAGCAGATGCAGATCGTCGAGAACCTGATCCAGACCGGCATCCAGGCGCTGGTGATCACCCCGAGCGGCTCGCGCGAAATCGTCTCCGCGCTCGTGAAGGCGAAGAACGCGAAAGTGCCGATCATCATCGTGGACACCCGGGTGGATGCGAAGGCGGCGGCCGACGCCGGCGTGAAGACGGAAACCTTCGTCGGCTCCGACAACTACGCGGGCGGCAAGCTGGCCGGCGACTACCTGGTGAAGGTCACCGGCGGCAAGGCCAGGGTCGGCATCCTCGAGGGGATTCCCGGTCACGAGACCGGCGACTCGCGCCTGCGCGGCTTCCGCGACGCGGTCAAGGATGCGCCGGGCGTGACCATCGTCGCCTCGCAGCCTGCCAACTGGGAGCGCGATCAGGGCTTCAACGTGTTCCAGAACATGCTGCAGGCGCACGCCGACATCGACAGCGTGTTTGCGTGCAGCGATCTGATGGCGCTCGGCGCGATCGAGGCCATTCGGGCCGCTGGCAAGACCGGCGCCATCAAGGTGATCGGCTTCGACGCGCTCGACGATGCCAAGAAGGCGATTGCGGCGGGGACGATGGAAGCGTCGGTGGCGCAGTTTCCGTCGGAGATGGGCAAGGCCGCGGTGGAAAGCGCCGTCAAAGTGATCCGGGGCGAAACGCTCCCGGCTGATATCAACGTCAAGCTCGCACTCGTCACCAAGGACAACGTGAAATGACATCGACAGGAAAAGGCAGGCTGGCAATCGGACTGATTGGAGCGGGGCGTCTGGGCCGCGTTTACGCGCGCGATCTGGCGAGCCGCATTGCGGAAACGAAACTGGTAGCAATCGCCGACCCGGTGGAGTCGGTGGCGAGGGAGGTGGCGGCGGAGTTCGACGTCCCGAAGCACTACGCCGATCCGCTGGCACTGATTGACGATCCCGCGGTCGACGCCGTCGTCATCGTCAGCCCGACCGACACGCACAAAGATCTGGTGATTGCCGCGGCCGCACGGAAGAAGCCGACCTTCTGCGAGAAGCCGCCGTCGATTGCGCTGGACAGCGCAGTCGCCATGCAGGAGGCGATCGCGAGCTCAGGAATGTTCTTTCAGATGGGGTTCATGCGGCGGTTCGACGCCGGCTACGCCTCGGCGAAAAAACAGATCGAG
This sequence comes from uncultured Acidobacteriota bacterium, assembly GCA_963794705.1. GTDB lineage: Bacteria > Acidobacteriota > Vicinamibacteria > Vicinamibacterales > CAVVIG01 > CAVQFC01. The sequence continues at coordinate 182,330 of CAWCFI010000010.1, read as the reverse complement.
GAGGGACGGATCGGGATGCCGCTGGTGTTCAAGTCGACCTCGCGCGATCCGTTCCGCCCGAGCCTCGAGTACGCCAATCCGAAAAGCAGCGGCGGGATGCTCCTCGACATGGGCATCCACGACTTCGATCTCGCGCGGTGGTTCATGGGCGAGGTCCGGACGGTGTCGACGATCGGGGCGACGATCGCCTACCCAGAGCTGGCGACGGTCGGGGACATCGACAACGCGATCTCGAGCCTGACCTTCGCGAGCGGCAAGCTCGGCGTGGTCGATCTGAGCCGCAGCGGGATCTACGGATACGACATCGCCACCGAGATTCTGGGACTGGAAGGGACGCTGAAGATTGGCTACCTGCGTGAAACGCCGGTGATGCTGATGACCAAGAATTCGGTGGCGCACGACACCGTGCCCTACTTCATGGAGCGGTTCCGGGACGCCTACACCACCCAGTTGCAGAACTTCGCACAGAACGTGCAACAGCAGCGGCCGGCGCCGATTACGATCGAGGACGGCATGGAGGCGCTGCGCATCGGCGTCGCGGCGACGCGCGCGCACGAAACCGGCCGATCGGTCGTGGTCTCGGCGATCACGGCCTGAGATCACGGTCGGAAGGAACCGCGGAGGCCGCCGAGAGCGCTGAGCGGATGCACATGTAGGGCGGGTCCTTGTGGACCCACCGGTACGAGCATGACCTATCCGGCAATCTGTGACGCGATCCGGCTGAGGCACGTGGTGCGGTTCCAGTACCACGGTGGCACCCGCGAGGTCGAGCCGCACATCTACGGCCGGGACGCGAACGGCAGCGAGCTGTTGCGCGCGTACCAGCTGCGCGGCCCGAGCCGCTCCGGCGAAACCGTCGGCTGGAAGATGTTCCACGTCGAGGATATCTCCCAGCTGGCGATGACGTTCGAGCCGTTCGCGGCGCCGCGGGACGGCTACGCTCCCGTCGACAAGGTCATCACCTTCGTGAACTGCCGCATCGAGCCAAAATGATCGAGACCACGATCGGGAGAAACCCTCCGCCTTCGCTGTGCGAGCTGCGGCGAGGCAGGCGGAATTGACGGAGGACGGGATGCTGCTTTGGATCGGGCCGCTCGTTATCGCGCTTGCCGCCGCGCCTGTGGATCCCGCCGCGATCCGCGCGGCGCGAACGGCGCAGAACAAGGCGATTGCGGACGGCGATCTGGATCGCGCTGCCAGCTTCTGGACCGGGGACGTGACCGTCCGCCGTGCGCTCGGTCAGCCGCTGAGCGGTCGCGATGCGGCGCGGAAAGCGCTCGAGGCGCCGCCGGAGCCGGCCGCGCGGCTGGTTTATCAGCGGCTGACCAAAGACGTCGAGGTCAGCGCGACCTGGCCGCTCGCCTTCGAGACCGGCGTGTGGGAAGGGCACCAGGGTTCGCCCGGCGGGCCGGTCGTGATCGGCGGCCGCTATTCAGCCCAGTGGGTCAAACGCGCGGAAGGGTGGCTGATCCGCTCGGAAGTATTCGTCGCGCTCCATTGCCGCGGCGCCGGCTGCCAGGCCGCCGCAGTACCATAAGGCTGATGAGCGCACATATCGGTGGCGGACCACCCGTCGTGAGGAGCATGCCGTGAGCGAGCCAGAGGAAGACTTCGCCGCAATGTTCGAGGCGTCGACCAAGGCGAAGCGCTTCGAGAGAGGTCAGACCCTGGAGGGCACGATCGTCGCCATCGGACCGGCGGAGGCGTTCGTGGACGTTGGCGGCAAAGGGGAAGCGACCATCGAGATCGCGGAGCTCAAGGACGACGACGGCGCGCTCGAAGTCGCCGTGGGCGACCGCATTCAGGCGACGGTGGTGTCGACGGTGGGAGGGCTCACACTCTCCCGCAAGCTGATGCGAGGGGCGGCGACCAGTCGGCAGCTGGAAGACGCCTTCCGCAGCGGGATTCCGGTGGAAGGCAAGGTCGAGCGGGAGGTGAAGGGCGGCTACGAAGTGCGCATCGCCCGCCAGCGCGCGTTCTGCCCGTTCTCGCAGATCGACATGGTCCGGATGGATCCGTCAACGTACGTCGGCCGCGTCTTCGAATTCCGGATCACCGAGTATTCGGAGGGCGGCAAGAATCTGGTGGTCTCGCGGCGCGCGCTCCTCCAGGAAGCGCAGCAGGCGAGCGCCGACGAAGCGCGACAGTCGATCGTCGTCGGCGCGGTGATCACCGGCCGAGTGGTCTCCGTGCGCGACTTCGGCGCGTTCGTCGATCTGGGTGGCGGCGTACAAGGATTGCTCCACGTCTCCGAGATGGGATGGTCGCGCGTGGCGGACGCGTCGCAGATGCTCAAGCCCGGGGAGGAGATCACCGTCAAGGTGCTGCGGGTCGACGACGACAAGCGGAAAATCTCTCTCGGGCTGAAGCAGCTCAGCGCTGATCCGTGGTCGAGCGTGCCCGCCACCTACGAGATCGGCCAGACGATCAGCGGTCGCGTGACACGGGTCGCTGATTTCGGCGCATTCGTCGAATTGCAACCCGGCGTCGAGGGGCTTGCGCACTCGTCTACATTCGCTCCCACGGGTCGATCGGATGGATGGTCCGCACAGATCGCCGCGGGGATGACCGGGACGTTCGAAATCCTCAGCATCGATCTCGACAAAAAGCGGATCGGCCTCGCGATGGTTCCGGATGGCGCCACCGGCGCGGTTGGGGCGTCGTCGTCGCAATCGACCATCGTTCCGGGCGCGAGACTCTCGGGAAAGGTCGAGCGCCACGAGAAGTTTGGCGTATTCGTGTTCCTCGCGCCCGGGCGCACCGGCCTCGTCCCGATGAGCGAGACCGGTGTGGCCAGAGAAGGGGATGTCGCCAAGGCGTTCCCGATCGGCGCCGCCGTGGACGTGATCGTCCTCGAAGTCGATCCGGCCGGCCGTCGCATTCGCCTCAGCGTCAAGGCGGTGCAGGACGCGCGCGAGGCGGATGAAGTGCGCGAGTACGCCGAACGCGAAGACGCGGCCCCGGCGGAAGGGTTCGGATCGCTCGCAGCCAGGCTCCGCGGGGCACTGGGGTCGCGGAACAAGTAGTGCAGGCCTTCAGGTCTGCCCGAGAGGGCGGACCCGAAGGTCCGCACTACATCTGGATCTGGAATACGAGCTCGATCGTCTGGATCTGTTTCGGCGCGAGGCGGAGCTCGACTCCGCCGCTTCCAATCGTCAGCGGTGCCTGACGTTCCTCCAGGAAATTCACCGCGAACGCCTGGCCGATCGATCCGTCGGCGCTGAGGACCACCGCCGCAGCCGTGTCGCCCGGGTTGAAGAGACGGAGAATCGTGCTCGAGCGATCCTCAGCCTGCTTGAGCGCGCTCAGCACCACCTCGCCGGCGCGGCGATCCACGCGCAGGAACGAGCGGCTCAGCGGGCCGTGGCCGCCGGGACGTCTCGCGGTCGTGACCCGCGGCGGAATGTTGTGCGCGCGCGCGGACGCCATCAGCTCGCCGGCAAGCGGCGCCGGACCGTGCGGCTCGAACGCGAGCTCGAACCGCTGGGGCCCGAGACATTGCGCCCCGGGCGTGGCAACAGGCGGTCCGGCATGACCGGATGGCCGCGTCGCCAGGTCGTTGCGCGACAGATCGCCGACCGCTCGGATCAGCGTGATCGCGATCGAGGGCCCGACGACCAACGCAGAACTCGCAGAAACCGCAGCGCGAGAGCCGATTTGTTCTGCGTGTTCAGCGGGTTCCGCGTTGTACTGTCGTAACGATTTCGTATTCCATCAGACCCTTGCCGATCACCGTCGCGCCGCTCTCGGCGTCGCCCGCGTCCACCATCGAGATCATCGGCATGCTGCTGACCGGCGACTCGTTGCGGATCGTGTCGGGAACCGGGATTCGCGCCTGGCGGGTGATGACATCGAACGCTGTGTCGGCCCGGGCCGTCTCGACGGCGGCGGCGCCGGTGGGGAAGAGGAGCCGCAGCCGGTGATCGGCGGCGCGGTTGTCGACCGACACCGCGAAGGCCACGCGCGGCGATCCCGCGTCGAGCGTCGCCTCGATCGTCACCGGCAACATCACCGATTCCGCGGCGCGGCTCTTGCGGTCGCTGCTGGCCGAGCGCGGCACCGGCAGCTCGAGCTCGACGCGCAGGCCGGCTCGCAGCGGACCGCCGCCGATGCGCGACGTGGCGATCACGCGCGCGTCGGCGCTGGCGATGCGGCGGTCGGAGGCAGGCGGCGAGTAGTTGTACTCGTCGCCGACATCGCCGACGTCCTCGATCGCCGCGACACGGTGATACGTCACGCCGCTCGCCTTGTCGCTGATCTCGAAGGTGCCATCGTGGTTGATGGACATCTTGATGCGTTCGTTCTCGGCGAACTTCTCGCCGCCGCCCACGAGCCGTCGTCCGCCGCCGGCGGCGGCATCGGTCGTCCCGATGGCCAGGTCGAATGCCGCGTAGCCGCACGACGGCAGGGTCGGCGCCCACCACAGCAGGTGGAGGCGGCGTACGTTCAGCGCCCACGGTGTTTCGTAGCGGCTCATCACGTGGGTGACGAGCGCCTCTTCGCCAAGAATCTGGAATTCGACAGGACGGCCATCCGGGCCGGTGACGCTGGCGATCGTCGATTCGGGCGGCCAGAAGACGACCGGACGATCGAGTGCCAGCGCATCCATCTTGCGCCACGGTTCCGCGCTGTCGATCGGCAGATCGATGAACGCCTCGACCACCTGCGCGCGCTCGACCGCGTCGGTATTCACGGCGATCGCCCGGATTACGCCCGCCGACGGCGGCGTCGGCACCGCGTCGGCGATGGCGTCGAGCGCGACGTCCACCACCGCGTCGCCGACCTGGCGGGCGCGCGCGAAGCGGGTCATGTTCTCCGCGTGGACGGCGTCGATGCTGCAGCCGCAGATGCTGTCGTGCGGATGATTCTGCAGCAGGGTTTTCCAGGCGTGGCGCAGTTGACCGGAGGGGTACACAGAAGAGGTGCGAGGTGCGAGGTGCGACGGTGCGGGGTGCGACGGTGCGGGGTGCGAGGCCGGGTGCGACGGTGCGGGGTGCGCGGGTGCGATGTGCGACGCGAATACCGACAATGGCTCGGCGTACGACTCGAGCAGTGTCTGCACGTGTGCATTCTGCTGTTTCAGGTAGACCCGGGCGGACAGGACGCCGGGAAGCAGGTTCGCGTAGTCGGTGCCGCTGCGCAGTTCGCCGACGATGGCTTCCAGCGCCGGCTGCTCCGTCTCGACGGCGGTCCGCACCGCGGCGACGTAGTCGGGCAGCGTCGAATGGCTCGCGCGCTGGCCGGGAATCGCTGACAGACGTTCAATCAACGCCGGGATCGCGGTGTGCGGCTCGACGTGATCGACGCCGTTCATCAGCAGTGCCTGGCCGGTGCGGGTGCGCCCTCGCTCGAAGTCGACCTTCTCCTTGGCGCGCGCCATCATCGCATCAGGATCGAACACGATGCGCGTCGCGTTGCAGTAGCCTTCAGGCGGCAGGTGCATCATCAGCAGCCGCGACCCGTCCGGGGCGTCCCACCAGTACTCCGCGCTCGCGCCGCCGAAGCCGCGCCAGAGGATGGTGTTGTCGAAGCCGAACTGCCGCCAGATCTGCGGCATCTGTCCGACATGGCCGAACAGGTCCGGCAGGTAGCCGACCGGCATCGGCGTGCCGAACTCCCGCGAGATGCGGTGGCCGCGCAGCAGGTTGCGGATCAGCGACTCGCCGCTGACGAGGAACTCGTCCGGCATCACGTACCAGGGGCCGATCAGGATCCGGCCGTCCCCGATCGCCTTCCGGAGCCGCGCCTCCTGCTCCGGTCGAATCTCGAGGTAGTCCTCGAGCACGATCGTCTGGCCGTCGAGATGGAAATGTTTGTATGTGGGATCGGCGTCGAGCAGGTCGAGCAGCCGATCGATCAGCGCGACCAGCCGGAAGCGAAACTGCTCGTGGGTCAGGTACCACTCACGATCCCAGTGCGTATGCGAAATGACGTGGATGTCGAGCATATCTAGTCCCTGGTCCTTTGGTCTTGGTTCTTGGTCCGTCCGGGTTCTTGGTCCATCCGCGGACCAGGGACCAACGACCAAGGACAAAGGACCAAGTTAGCCTTTCACTGCGCCTGCGGTAAGGCCGGCGACGAAGTAGCGTTGCAGCAGCACGAAGACGGTAATCACCGGCACCAGCGCGACGAAGCTCGCCGCGGCGAGCAGGTGCCAGTCGGTGTCGTAGCCGCTCTGGAAGCTGAACAGTCCCAGCGGCATGGTGTAGCGCGCCTGCGAGTCCAGCAGCACCAGCGCCAGGCAGAACTCCGACCAATACGCCGCCAGGTTGAACACCGCGGTGGCGCCAAGGCCGGGAGCGATGACGGGCAGCACGATCGTCCAGAATGTGCGCGCGCGGGTCGCGCCGTCCAGGCGGGCCGCTTCAAAGATCGACTGCGGCACGGCGTCGAAGAAATTCTTCAGGACCCACACGGTGAACGGAACCTGCATCGCGGCGTAGACCAGGATCAAGCCCGCCCGCGTGTCGATCAGACCCAGCCGCTCGATGATGCCGTAGATCGGCACCAGCAGGATCACCGGCGACACCATCTGCACCACCAGCAAGGCGGCGAGCAGCGGCCGGCGTCCCCGGAAGCGATCGCGCGACAGCACGTAGGCGGCGGGCACGGCCACGCCGAGCGTCGCCGCCGACGCGAACGCCGCGACCACCAGGCTGTTCCAGAGATACCACGGCACCTGGGAGTGCGTGAGGACGAAGGTGTAGTTGGCGAGAGATCCGCCCTTCGGAATCCAGGTCGGTGGATACTCGAACAATCCGGCCTTGTTCTTCAGCGACAGCGAGAACAGCCACAGCTGCGGCAGGAGGAACGCCGCGGCGATCGCGATCAGCCCGAGCACGAAGAGCGCGCGCTGCCGCGCGGTGGCGATCACGACGCGGCCACCTCGCGCGGCGTGTGTTCGTCGCGCATGATCAGGCGGCCCGCGACCCAGGCCAGCATCAGGTTGATCACCAGCATGACGACCGCGACGGCGGCCGCGCGTCCGGCCTGCAGATCGAAAAATCCGAGGCGGTACATGAACAGGGAGATGACCTCCGTCCGCCTCGCCGGGCCGCCGCCGGTCAGCGGGATGATCAGATCGAACGTGTTGAACGACGCAATCGTGATCAGCACGAGGTTCAGCGCGATCACCGGAGCCAGTTGGGGGATGAGCAGCCAGCGTAGCCGCTGCCACGCCGACACCCCCTCGAGGTCGGCGGCCTCGTGGAGCTCGCGCGGCACCCGCTGCAGGCCGGCGTAGAGCAGGATCATGCTGAATGCACATCCTCGCCAGACGTTGGCGACGATCACGGACACCAGCGCAAGAACCGGCGAGGAGATCAGCGGCAGCGGACCGAGGCCGACCTGTCCCAGATAGTAGTTCACGATCCCGGAGCGGTTCTCGATCAGCAGGATTTTCCAGATCACGCCGGCCAGCACGCCGGGGATCACCCACGCGCTGACGACCGCGATGCGCGCCACCAGAGTGCCCGGCGAGCGCCGCCGCCTGGCGGCGTCAATCAGCCACGCGATTCCGAAGCCGATCACCAGCTGCAGGATCACCGAGCCGGTCACGAAGGCGATCGTGACGCCGACCATCCCGTAGAAGGACGTGTCGGTCAGCAGCGCGCGGTAGCTCGCCAGCGTATACGCGTAGCGCGTGCCGGCAACCGTCGCGTCGGTCAGCGACAGCCTCAGCAGATCGAGCATCGGGTAGAAGAGGATGATCGTGACCAGCGCCGTGGCCGGCAGCGCCCAACGCGCCGCGCCGGCGCTGTCGCGGCGGCCGCGCCAGAACATCGCGAGCGGCACGACCGCGGCGAGGATCATCGGGATCCACGCGATCGGGTCGGCGCTCGTGCGGTTCGCGGTGCGCGACGAGGTCTGCCGGGCGTATTCGGCAGTCACCGCCTTCCAGGCGTCATCGAGCGCCTGCTCCGGCGCCTTGTCGCCGGACACCACCGCGCCGATCGCCAGCTGCAGCTGCTGCGACGTTTCCGGATAAATCAACGCCGTCGGCCTGGCGTGTCCGTCGACGAGCATCTCGCCGAACCGGCGGTACCACGAGTCCTGGCTGAAGATCGGAAAGTCGCGGTAGACGCTCTGCCGCACCGGCAGATGACCCGTGGCCTCGCTGATGCGCGCCGCGTGCGCCGGTGCTTCCACGTCACGAATGAATTCAACCGCGGCCTTTTGCCTGGCGGGATCCCGGGTAAAGACCACCCAGACCCAGCCGCCGGTGCCGGTCGAGCGTGTGTTCGCGTCCGCCTGCGGAATCGGCGCGATGTCCCATTTCGCGAACTCCGTCGGGGCGAGCCCGGTCTGCAGATCCTTCTGCTGCCAGTTTCCGCCCAGGAACATCGCGGTGTCGCCGGCGACGGCGGCGCCGGTCAGCTGCTGGTAATCCGTGATGCTGAGCACCGATCGCGGCGAGGCGCCCCGCTGAATGGTGTCGCGCAGAAATCCGAGCACACGGAGCATGGCGCGGCGGTTCGGCTCTTCTCCGAAAATCGGCCGGCCGTCGCGGTCGACCAGTTCGCCGCCCTGGGCCCAGAACATCGCCAGGTGATCGAAGACCGTCGCCTCCCAGCGGCCTGCGTTGTAGAGATAGCCCGACATCTTCTGCTCGCGCGCGACCCGGCTCGCCGTGTCCAGCAGCTCGTTCCACGTCCGCGGCGGCGTCGGCACGAGGTCCTTGCGGTAGTAGAGGACCCGGCAGTCGGTCTCGTGCCACAGGCCGAGCACGTGCCCCGCGGGATTGGACAGCGTCTGGATCGTGAACGGCAGGAAGTCGGCACGGTCCTCTGCCGGCCAGTACGGCTCGAGCGGCTGCACCTCGTTGGCGAACAGCGGCAGCCAGTAACTGTCGATCGATGCGACGTCGGGCAGCCGTCCCGCCGCGGCGGCGAGCTGCAGCTTGGTCTTGTGCAGCTCGAGGCCCGGCATCACGGAGACGCGCAGTTGGACGGCCGGATGCGCACGCGCCCAGTCGTCGAGGACGATCGTGAACGCGTTCGCGATCGCGGGTCTGGCGGCGAGATGAAAGTAGTCCGGCTGCGCCCACACGTTCAGCGTCATCGGCGCATCGGCCCGCCCCACCCGCACCGGCGTCACCAGCCCATCGTCCTGCGCGCGCGCCACGGACGCGAGCATCAGAACGATCAGCAGCACGCCGGGGCCAACAGGACCAAGCCTACGCAGGGTGGGTCCTTTCGAACCCGCCGTATCAACGCAGCGAGACATAGATGGGGTTGGTGATCGCGACGGTGCTGCCGTCCGCGGCATAAATCCGCACGCGGAGATAACCGGCTCCGGCCGGCATGCTGAACGTGGTTCCACCGCCGATGGCCAAGGTCGTCATGCGGGCGGCCTTCCAGCTGAACTCCGCGTTGCCGTCGGCCAGAGCCGGCATCGACACGTGGACCGAGAGGTCGTCATGGCCGGCGCAGGTCAACGCTCCACCCACTTCGGCTTCAGCCGAACCGCAGCGTGCGCGCACGGACGGCGGTACGGTGCGGGCATCGCGCATCACGATCACCCGGTGCTGGCGGATGCCGTCGAGGATCGCGGGCTCGGTCAATTGGGTCGCCAACACCCGCACCGCGGCGGCGCCGATCGGCGCCGGCAGGCGATGCCAGTCGCTCGCGCCGACCGCAGTGACGCGGCGTCCGGCACGCAGCAAACGATCCCACATCGCGATGGCCTGCTCCTGCGGAGCCTTCCCGCCGTTCCAAATCTCCAGGCCGTCCAGATCGGCCGGAATGGTCTGTTCCCAGGCGCAGGCGCTGCAGTTGTCGAATGGATGGTTGATCGCGAACAGGCCACCGGCCTTGTGCGCCGCCGCGACGAAACCGTTGATCGCGTCGGCCGCGCCAGGTTCCTTCGGCGAGACGCGGAAATCGATCCACGTCCCTTCCGGTAATCCCCAGACGCTGGCATGTCCGCCCGGAGTGGTGATTTCCTCTCCGACGATATGCAGCGGCGATGCGGGCATCGGCTCGCGGCGATGCGTCGTGTTGTTGTGATCGGTGATGACGATGAAGTCGAGGCCGGCGGCCCTGGCGGCGTCGGACACCGCGGCGGCGGCGGTCGATCCGTCGCTATGGGTGGTGTGGAGGTGCAGGGCGCCGCTGTACCACTTTGGTCGAGTGTCAGTCGGCGGTGTGGGCGCTCTCGCGCCCAGCGCAGTCTCAGTCCCGGCCGCAGGATCGTCGTTGGCCTCGCTAATCCGGACCTCGACGTCGACGCCGGCGGCTGCGACTTTGTACATCCCGAGCATCACATGCCATTGCCCCGCGGGCAGCGGTCCTGTCCTGTAGCCCGGCGACGCATGGTTGCGGCCGACCGTGATGGTGCGCTGCGCGCCGCCGCTGTAGCCGCGAAAGGCCGGCGTGCCGAGCGTCAGCGGCCCCGGCTCGAACAAGCCGAGATCGATCACCGACGCGCCGTCCTCGCCGGTGTAGCTGTAGCTGACAGTCACCGACTCGGTGCCGGGCGACACATCGAAAGGGAGGTATTCGTAACGCGGGCCGCCAGCCTTGAAATGGCCGGTGAGGACCCGGGCGGTCACGAGCGGGGGAGACGGAGCCTGAGCGACGGTCAGCAGTGCGACAAGGGCGGCCGCGATGCGCACGCTGCAAATTATATCTGGCAGCGAGGTGATAATGGCCGATGCGCCGATGCCGAATCCGGATTGTGGCTCTCGCCGTCTGCGGCGTGTTTCTCGGAGAGTCAGTCATCGGCCTGGAGCAGACGGCCTCACCCGAGACCAGATCCGGCGATCTCGAGGTTCTCGGGCGGGCTGTCGCCGGTGCGGATCCTCACCGCTTTCTCAAGGCGCTCAGCGACGAGATTGGCCCACGCCTGACGGGCTCTCAGGCAGACCAACTGGCGGGTCAATGGGCGCTTCGGGAGATGCGCTCCATCGGGCTCCACGCCGTTCATGCCGAATCGTGGCAGCTGAACGACGGCTGGATCCGCGGTCACGCCAGAGTGCGGCTGACTGCGCCCTTCGAGATGGAGTTGGCGGCGGTATCGTACGGGTGGTCTGGTTCGACGAAAGGCGTCATCGACGCTGAGGTCCTGACCGTCGTCCGCGACACCTCGGTTGACCCGTCAACGATCGACGCATCGCGATGGAACGGAAAAGTCCTGCTGCTGGAGGCCAGCGACACGCGGCGCGCCGATCCCGTCCGCGCGCTCTCGCAATTGCCGGCGTTGCTCGCCGCGGCGGCGGCGGCAGGAGCGGTCGCCGTGATCAATCCCGACCCTCGACCCGGGACGATCCTTCCTCATACCGGGCCGGTCGGGTTTCCCATGCATTCGACTCCAATGGTGGTGCTCGACATGGCGGCCGAGCACGTTCGTCTGCTGAGTCGCACCCAACAGGCTGGCGGTCACGCCAGGTTGCGCCTGGACGTGGCCAACCGCTTCACCGGTCGCGCCGTGTCATCGCAGAACATCGTGGGCGAAATCGCCGGCTCCGAGCACCCCGAAGAAGTCGTGCTCCTGGGCGCGCATCTCGACTCCTGGGATTTGTCGGCAGGAATCAACGACGACGGCTTCGGTGTGGCGGCCGTGCTTGGAGCCGCGCAGGCTCTGGTCGCGTCACGCATTGCACCGAAGCGGACCATCCGGTTCGTGCTGTTCACCGGGGAAGAACAAGGGCTGCTCGGCTCGCGCGCGTACGTCGACCGGCATCGAGCAGAGATGAAAGATGTTCTCTGTGCCTTTGTCCTGGATTGGGGAGGAGGGCCGGTCACGAAGCTGGTTCTGGCGGGCCACGACGAGCTTGCGGCGCCGCTCGAGGAGCTCTTCCATGCAAATGCGCCTCTCGCGTCTCTTCAAGTCGCTGCTGGATACCTGACCTACACCGACGCATTTTCGTTCACCTTGGCGGGCGTCCCCGGCATCGCCGCCTTTCAGGATTCGCCGGCATATGCCTCCATCAGCCATTCGGCCGCGGACACTCTCGACCGCGTTGATCCGCGATCGCTCGACCAGGGATGTCTGGTGATGGCTTCCGTCGCAGTGTGGGTGGCGAACTCACCTGCCCGTATCGGGGCCCTCTTCTCTCCGGCCCGAACGGCGCAGTCGCTCACCGAACAGAGAACGGCCCTGCAGCTCCTGGGCCTTTGGCCATTCTGATTCCTGGCGGGTTCGGTTAGAGCGGTTTCGCCTTTCCTGTAGTGGGTAGTGTCCGGCTTTAGCCGGACTTTCGCGATGGTCCGCCTAAAGGCGGACACTACGCATATGTGAAAACAGCTCTAGGGGTTGCCAGCAATGTGGACCAGCAACGCCGGCGCCGTTCCCGCGTTCTTGACCACGTCGCGCGTGGCCGCTGCGAGGATCGCCGCCTTGACGTCAGCCGCCGTCGCCTGCGGATGCCGCTGGAGATACAGCGCCGCCACGCCGGCCACGAACGGCGCGGCGTACGAATCGCCGTCGCCCGTGAACTCCGCCGTATCGCTCGCATTGCCGGCGCCCTGAATCCGGACGCCTGGCGCGAAGATGGTCAGGTGCGGACCGTAGCCGCTCTGCCTGCCGGCGTCGGCGGCGTCGGTCGAACCGACCGTGATTGCATCCGTCACGCGCTGCGGCGAGTAGCGGTCGAGGTTCGCGGTGCCTCCGGCCGACAGCACGTACACGAACCCCGCCCGGATCGAGCGCACGATCGCCTCGTCCAGCGCGCGATCTGCGGTTTCGAAGCGCGCCGGGCTGATGTTGACCACCGCGGGCTTCGAACCGTGCGCGGTGATCCAGTCCACGGCGCGGACCGCGGCGATGAAATCGGTGCGCGTGGTGCCGGTGCACGGCAGGATGCGCAGCGCATGGATGCGCGCCGCGCGGGCGACGCCGAACGTCCGGCCGGCCAGGATGCTCGCGACATGGGTGCCGTGGCCCCGTTCGGGCGACGGCGGCGGATCGCAATCGTCGGCGTCCTTGACGGCCGGCTGATCGCCCGTACCCGTCGTGAAGTCGCCGATCCAGTCGACGCGGCCGTCGAATTCGCGATGCGTCCGTCTTACGCCGGTGTCGATGACATACGCATGCACGCCGGCGCCGTCTCCGGGCGCTACGAACCGGCCGTCGAGCGGGAGTGCGCGTTGATCGATGCGATCGAGTCCCCACGGAATTTGATCGGCGCCAAGGCCACAAAGGGAACAGAGGACGAGCAAGAAGGCAGGAAAGGCAGGAAAGGCAGGAGGGGCAGGACGGGCAGGACGGGCAGGACGGGTCCTGCCTTTATCCATACGTCCGCCACACGCGCGTCAGGTAGTCGCTCATCGTCAGCGTCAGCAGGATGCCGAGCCAGAAGATGCTGCCGAGAACCACGGCCCAGGTCAGCCGGGTGCTGTACTTCACGTGCATGAAGAACAGGATGACCAGCGTCGCCTTGAACGTGGCGATCGCGAGCGCGGCCACCGTGTTCATCGCGCCCAGATCCAGGAACGCGATCTGCACCGTCAGGTAGGTGCAGAACAACAGAATCGCGAAGATCGTGTAGTAGATGCGTTTGGGAAGGATATGTGAAGCCATAGCCTCAGTGTGCATGCCTCCCGATCAGGTAGAGGAGCGGGAACAGGAAGATCCAGACGATGTCGACGAAGTGCCAGTAGAGCCCGCTGATCTCGATCGGGCTGGAGTACTCCTCGGTGATCGTGCCATTCCACGACCAGTAGAGCATCACCAGCATGATGCCGATGCCGATGATCATGTGGACCGCGTGCAGCCCGGTCATGACGAAATACAGCGAGAAGAAGATCTGCGCGTGCCGGATGTGTTCCGCCTCGAACTGGAAGGTCGGCCCGGGCACGTGGTGTTCGACGAACTTGTGGTAGTACTCGACGCTCTTGATCCCGAGGAAGACGCCGCCCAGGATCATCGTCGCAATCAGGAACAGCATCAGCGCCTTGCGCTGGCCGAGCTGCGCCGCGTGCACCGCCAGGGCCATGGTCAGGCTGCTGGTGATCAGCACGACCGTGTTGATGGTGCCGAGCGTGACGTCGAGCTCGTGGCTGGCCGCGGCGAAGGCGTCGGGGTACCAGCTCCGGTAGATCATGTAGGTGGCGAACAGCCCGCCGAAGAACAGCACTTCGGTGACCAGGAACACCCACATGCCGAGCGTGGTCGCCTCGCTCTGCTGGGCGAGGCTGTCGAAATGATGCGCCAGCGCCGGATGATGCGCCTGGTGCGGCGCCGCCTCCCTCGACACCGCTCGGGACAGGTCATGCGACATGGTGTTCCACCGGCGCCTGGTAGTCGTAGGCTTCCCACGTGACGATTGGCGTCTCCGCGAAGTTCTCGGTCGGCGGCGGCGACGTCGTCATCCACTCGAGACCGACCGCACCCCACGGGTTCGAGCCGGCGATGCGGCCGTAGCGGAGCGACCACATCAGATAGAGCATCGGGATCAGGTAGCCGACGCCGAGGATCGAGGCGCCGGCCGACGACAGCACGTTCAGCACCTGGAATTCCGGCGGATAGGCGTGGTAGCGGCGCGGCATGCCGAGATAGCCGAGGATGAACTGCGGGAAGAACGTCAGGTTGAAGCCGACGAAGATGATCGCGGCGCTGATCTTGGCGAGGAACTCCGGATAGAGGCGTCCGCTGATTTTCGGCCACCAGTAGTGCAGCCCGCCGAGGTATCCCATCAGCGCGCCGCCGACCATGATGTAGTGGAAGTGCGCGATGATGAAATAGGTGTCGGTCACGTGCACGTCGAGACCGACCGCCGCCAGGAACAGCCCGGTCAGCCCGCCGATCGTGAACAGTCCGATGAAGCCGATCGCGTAGAGCATCGGCGTCTGCCACGAAATCGATCCCTTGTACATCGTCGCGGTCCAGTTGAAGACCTTGACCGCCGACGGCACCGCGACGAGGAAGCTGAGAATCGAGAAGACCAGCGCCGAGTAGACCGAGATGCCGGCCACGAACATGTGGTGGCCCCAGACCAGGAAGCCGAGCACCGCGATCGCCACGCTCGCGAAGGCGACGAACTTGTAGCCGAACACCTGCTTGCGGCAGAACGCGGCGACCAACTCGCTGACCACGCCCATCGCCGGCAGGATCATGATGTAGACCGCCGGGTGCGAATAGAACCAGAACAGGTGCTGGAAGAGCACCGGGTCGCCGCCCAGGCGCGGATCGAAGAAGCCGAAGTGGAAGATCCGCTCGATCGCCGACCAGCAGGATGGTGATGGCGACCACCGGCGTGCCGAGCACCATGATCAGGCTGGTCGCGTACATCGACCACATGAACAGCGGCATCCGGAACCAGGTCATGCCGGGCGCGCGCATGCGGTGGATGGTGACGATGAAATTCAGCCCGGTCAGGATCGACGAGAAGCCGGTGATGAAGATGCCGAGCGCCGACCGGGATCACGTTGGTCGTCGACGACACCGTGCTGAACGGCGTGTAGAAGGTCCAGCCGGTGTCCACGCCGCCGGCGACCAGGGCGTAGAGCGTGAACGGTGCCGCCGATGATGTAGATGTACCAGCTCGCGAGGTTCAGTTTCGGGAACGCCAGATCCTTGGCGCCGATCATCAGCGGCACGAGGAAGTTGCCGAGCGTGGCCGGGATCGACGGGATGAGGAAGAAGAACACCATCATCACGCCGTGCATCGTGAACAGCTTGTTGTAGGTCTCGTCCGAGACGAGGTCGCCGACCGGCGTGGCCAGCTCGAGCCGGATCAGCACCGCCATCGCGCCGCCGACGAAGAAGAACACGGTGATCGCGGCCAGGTAGAGCAGCGCGATGCGCTTGTGATCGCGGGTCAGCAGCCACGACTTGATGCCGTAGCCGTCGTTCAGATAGTGCCGCGGGGGCATGTAGAGCGTGGGACTGGGCATGACTACCTTGTTTGCACCTGCGGAAGCGCCTTCAGCGATTTCACGTATTCGATCAGCTCGAGCAGCTGCTCTTCGGTGACCAGCCCCTGAAACGTCGGCATGATCGGCTGGAAGCCCGCGGCGACCTTCGCGGTCGGGTTGAGGATCGACTCGCGCACGTAGGCCTCGTCGACCGTCATCGTCTCGCCGCTCTGGAGCTGAACCGTCTTGCCGAACAGCCCCTCGAGCACCGGCCCGCGGCCCTGCGCATCCGGTCGATGGCAGGTGTTGCACGCAAGATCCTGGAACAGCTTGGCGCCGGCCGACGCGAGCGAGCCTTCGGGCGCGCCGCCGCTCAGCCAGGTCTGGAACTCGCTCGGCTCCATGACGATCACGTCGCCGGTCATGCCCGAATGCCTGGTGCCGCAGTACTCGGCGCAGAACAGGTGATAGCGTCCCGGCCTTGGTCGGCTGGAACCAGAGGTTGGTGTAGCGGCCGGGGATGACGTCGGCCTTCACGCGGAACGCCGGCACGAACACGTCGTGGATCACGTCCTCCGACGTCATGATCAGCTTCACCGGCGCGGCCGACCGGCACGTGCAGCTCGTTGATCTCGCGCTGGCCGTCGAGGTGCTGAAACTTCCACATCCACTGCTTGCCGACGACGTAGATGTTCAGCGTCTCGTCGGGCGGCCGCGAAATCGCGAAGAACACGCTCGCGCCCCAGACGAAGATCACCATCGCGATGATGAACGGGATCACGGTCCAGCCGATCTCCAGCGCCATCATGCCGTGGAGCACCTCGCCGACGCTGAGCGGATCGCGCCGCCGGTAGCGGATCGCGTAAAACACGATCAAGCCGGCGATGAGCAGCGAGAAGAACGTCGAGATCGCGAGCAGAAAGAAGTACAGCGCGTCGACGCGACCCGCCATGGTCGACGCCTGCTCGGGGAATAACGGAGTGCCGGACCACATAGCCTACGCGGTGCCTCTCGAGGTGCGGGATGCGGGGTGCGACGT
Organism: uncultured Acidobacteriota bacterium; assembly: GCA_963794705.1. Lineage (GTDB taxonomy): Bacteria > Acidobacteriota > Vicinamibacteria > Vicinamibacterales > CAVVIG01 > CAVQFC01. The sequence goes on along the minus strand of CAWCFI010000010.1, from coordinate 165,494 downwards.
GCTCGGTGAAAGGCGCCGCTCCCGGCGCAGCATGACGACGATGAACGCACCGATCGCGAAGACGGTGGCGGCGCCGGCCAGCCGGATCGTCCGCATGATCACCAGACCGTAGCGGCCGGTCATCGGGTCGTAGTGGTAGCAATAGAGCAGCAGCGCGTCGACCGGCGTGCCGATCTTCCCCGCCGAGGCCTCGACGATGCCCAGGCGCAGATCGCGGGGGCCGTATTCGATGCCGAACAGATATTTCGACAGCCGGCCGTCGGGCGTGAGGACGATGACGCCGCTCGGGTGCGCGTACTGTTTGGTCTCGGCATCCCAGGCGTAGCGGAAGCCGGCAGCCTTGGTCAGCCGATCGATCTGCGGCTGATCGCCGGTCAGGAAATGCCAGCCTTCGGCGGCGCCGGGCCGCCGGTAGCGCTCGAGGTAGACCGCCTTCTTCGCGGTCGCCGAGGCCGGCGTGTCGCGAGGGTTGAAGCTCACCGTGACGATCTCGAAGTCCTTGCCCGGATTCAGCGACATCGTGCCCAGCGCGCTCGACAGGCCGTTGATCACCTGCGTGCACAGCATCGGGCAGTCGTAGTACGCGAACACCATCACGACCGGCTTGCTGCCGAAGTAGTCGCCCAGCCGTACCGTCGCGCCCGCCTCGTTGCGAAAGGTCGTGTCGAGCGGCACGCGCTGATCGATGTTCTGATCGAAGCCGATCTCGCGCAGCGCCTGCGGCAGCGCGGTCGACACGACGCCCGGCTCCTGCTTGTACCCAGCCGTGGCAGGCCCACTCGCCATTTGGGCGTCGAGTTGTTTTACCGCCGAGACCGCAAAGAGCGCAGAGATCAGAACAAGAAAGACCCTCTGCGGTCTTGGCGAGCTCCGCGGTTTCTTCCGGACGTTCATCGCTTGGGCTCGGTTCTCGCGGGCAGGCCGCGCTCCAGCGTCAGCTTCATCGCCGCATCGATCGGGATGCGGACGACGCCGGCGTTCTTGTCCACCCAGCCGTAGGATCCGAGCACCTGGTCCTCTTTCGCGCGCATGTCGGCGAGGTCCTGGCGCGGGTCGGTCTGCAGCCGCGGCTCGGGCGGCTCGCGGTGGCCCTGCGCCGCGGCCAGCGGGTATTCGGCCGCCACCTTCACGCCGTCGCGCGCCTCGAACAACCGGAACAGCACCAAAGATGAGCACGTGCACGACGGCCGCGATCACGATCAGCGCGAGCCCGAAGCCGAGGATCGCCCTGATGTTGACGTCGCTCTCCTCGTGATGGACAGCGGTCGCGTCGCTCTCAGGGTGTTCGCGGTGCTGGTCGGCCATGGCTAGTGAGCCGTCCTTGGCGGCGCGCCGCGCTCGATGATCCGGCCGAGCGCCTCGTCGAATTCCGGGTCGTGTACCGGCAGGATGGCCCGGCCGCGCAGTTGCCAGATGAAGCAGCCGACCCAGATCGCGCCGAGCGCGAGCGGCAGCACGGCGTCGAGCCAGCTGATCGAGACGCCATGCCGGTGGAATTCCGGCGCGATCAGCCAGAACAGATCGATCAGCCGCGCCAGCAGCACGAAGACCGCGACCTTCAGCAGCAGATCGGGCTGCCGCTTCACTTGCCGCGACAGCAGCACCACGAAGGGGATCACGAAATGACCGACGATCAGCGTGATCCCGACCGCGCGCCAGCCGGTTTCCAGCCGGTGCATGTACCACGCGATCTCGACCGGCAGGTTGCCCGACCAGATGATCAGGTACTGCGAGAACGAGAAGTAGGCCCACAGCATCACGAACGCCAGCATCAGGTTGCCGAGGTCGTGAAAGTGCGCCGGCACGACGATGCGATCGAGCGGCGCCCGCCGGCTGAGCCACACCAGCACCGCGATCAGGAACGCCAGCGCCGAGAGCCCCTGGCCGCCCAGAATCAGCACGCCGTAGATGGTGGAGAACCAGTGCGGCTCGAGCGACATCAGCCAGTCGAACGACGCGAAGGTGATGGTGAAGCCGTAGGCGAGCAGGCCGATGCCGCTCAACATCTGCATGCGGCGCGCGAGCTTTTCCTCGGCGGTGCGATCCTGGCGCAGCGACCAGCTGTTGAGGAAGTAGGCGAGCGCGTTCCACACCGCGAAGTAGAACGCGGCGCGGATCAGGAAGAACGGCGTGTTCAGGTAGAGATGTTTGTGCTGCAGGATCTCGTCGTGCGCGACCAGGTCGGCGTTGGTCCAGACGTAGAGGTAGCGCATGCCGAACGCGATCGGCAGGAACAGCAGCGTCATCACCGGCAGCGTGCGCGTCGCCGCGCCAATCGGGCGGCGAATGACGACGCCCCAGGCGCCGCCGGAGAGCTGATGGACCATGCCGAGCGCCAGGCAGCCGAGCGTGACCCCCAGGCACAGCATGTAGGCCATCAGGTACGACTGCATGAACTGCTGGATGTCCAGGAACGCGCCGACCAGCGACACCGCCGCGCCAGCCGCGCCGGCGATCAGCAGACGCCGCTGGAGACCGGCGAGCTCCGGGATCGCGACGTCGGCGGTCTGGGTCAGCGGCGTCACTGGATCCGGCTCCGATCGGCGGCGGGCACGTCGGTCAGCGCCGCGTGCTCGCTCAGTTGCAGGGCCCGGATGTAAGCGACGATCGCCCAGCGGTCCTCCGCTTTGATCTGCGCGGCGTAGTCGGGCATCGCGCCGAAGCCGTTGGTCATCACGTCGAAGAAATGACCGGCCGGCGCGCTGCGCAGCCGGTCCTGGTGCATCGACGGCGGCCGGCGGTAGCCGCGGCGCACGACCATGCCGTCGCCCTGCCCGGTGCGGCCATGGCACGGCGCGCAGTAGATGTTGAACCGCTGCTGGCCGCGCGCCATCACCGCGGCGTCGACCCGCATCGGGAACATCGTGGCGTCCTCGCCTTTGACCTTGCCGGTGTAGAGCAGCTCGTCGTCGTGGAGCTGACCGCGCGCCACGGTGCCTTCGACCACCGGCCGCGCCGAGCGCGCGTCATCGAAGAACGCCGATTGCCGCAAAGGCACGTACTTCGGCTGATCGTGCATGTCCTGGCGGCAGCCCGCGAACATCAGTGCCGCTGAAAACAAGGACGCAAAGGAAACAAAGGACACAAAGGAAGACAGTCGGGCTGTCCAACCGTGGCCCTTGGTGCCCTTTGTTACCGCTGTGTCCTTGTTCTCAGTCCGCAACGGCGGAGACCTCCCGCGGGTTCAGCGTTTCGAGGAAATGGCGCGTCGCTTCGATGTCGAACTTCGGATCGGTCGATTCGATGCAGAGGAAGAACCGGTTGCGGCTGGCCAGCGCGAAGCGCGGCACGTTGAACACCGGGTGATACGGCATCGGCAGCCCGTTCAGCGCGAGCATGCCGAGCACGCACGACAGCGCCGCCGCGAGAATGGTGCACTCGAAGGTGACCGGGATGAACGCCGGCCAGCTGTGCAGCGGCTTGCCGCCGATGTTCAGCGGGTAGGCGATCACCGACGACCAGTACTGCAGGGTATAGCCGCCGATGCAGCCGATCAGCCCGCCGATCAGCACGATCAGCGGCAGCCGGGTGGGAGTGGACCCGAGCGCTTCGTGCAGCTCCTCGATCGGAAACGGCGAGTAGGCGTCCATGCGGCGATAGCCTTCGCGGTGCGCGCGTTCGGTCGCGGTCACCAGCGAGGTCGGATCTTCGAACTCGGCCATCAGGCCGTAGATGACCGACGACTTCATTCGTCACCCACCTTGGCTTCGGGAAGGATCGTCCGCATCTCGAAGATCGAGATCATCGGCAGGAAGCGCAGGAACAGGAACAGCAGCGACAGGAACAGGCCGATGGTGCCGAGGAAGGTCGACCAGTCCCAGAACGTCGGCGCGTAGCGTGCCCCACGACGAGGGCAGGAAGTCGCGGTGCAGGCTGAGTCACGATGATCACGAAGCGCTCCAGCCACATGCCGACGTTGACGATCAGCGAGATGATGAACAGGCTCGGCACGCTGGTGCGGATCTTCTTGAACCACAGCAGCTGCGGGATCACGACGTTGCAGAGGATCAGCGCCCAGTAATAGACCGCGTACGGGCCGAACATGCGGTTCATCGGCATGAAGCCTTCGTACTTGTCGCCGCTGTACCAGGCGATGAACGCCTCGGTCATGTAGCCGTAGGCGACGATCAGCCCGGTGACCAGCATCACCTTCGCCATGTTCTCGAGGTGGCGCATGGTGATGAAGTCTTCGAGCCCGTAGATCGCGCGAATCGGAATCGCCAGCGTCAGCACCATCGCGAAGCCGGAGTAGATCGCGCCGGCGACGAAGTAGGGCGGGAAGATCGTGGTGTGCCAGCCGGGGACGATGCCGACCGCGAAGTCGAAGCTGACCACGGTGTGCACCGAGACCACCAGCGGCGTGGCCAGGCCGGCCAGCAGCAGGTAGGCGGTCTCGTAGCGGTGCCAGTGGTGCGCCGAACCGCGCCAGCCCATCGCCAGCATGCCGTAGATGAACCGGCCGACCGGCGATTGCGAGCGATCGCGCAACGTCGCCAGATCCGGAATCAGGCCGACGAACCAGAACAGCAGCGACACCGTCGCATAGGTCGAGACCGCGAACACGTCCCAGATCAGCGGGCTGCGGAACTGCGGCCAGATGTTCATCGTGTTCGGGTACGGGAACAGCCAGTAGGCCAGCCACGGCCGGCCGATGTGAAACAGCGGGAAGATACCGGCGCACGAGACCGCGAACAGCGTCATCGCCTCGGCGAAGCGGTTGATCGACGTCCGCCAGGTCTGTTTCAGCAGCAGCAGGATCGCGGAGATCAGCGTGCCGGCGTGGCCGATGCCGATCCACCAGACGAAGTTGGTGATGTCGAACGCCCAGCCGACCGGAATGTTGTTGCCCCAGATGCCGATGCCCTTGGTGACCAGATAGGTGAGCGAGACCAGCAGCAGGCCCGTGAACATCAACGCCGTGCCGAAGCCGAGGTACCAGCCAATCGGCGTCTTGCGCGTCAGCACGATCGCGCTGATCTTGTCGGTGACGGTGCCGAAGGTGTGACCCGGCGCGATCACCGGCGGCCGGCCGGCGCCCACCACCGCCTGGTTGGGATCCTCGATCGGCTGGAGCGAGTCGCTCATTCGCCGAGCTCCGGGTTGACGTTCCGCACCGCGGCCAGATAGGTCGTGCGCGGCCGCGTGTTGAGCTCGGCGAGCAGCGCGTAGTTCCGCACCTCGCCCTGCAGCTTCGCGACGCGGCTGTTCGGATCGTTGAGGTTGCCGAACACGATCGCGTCGGCCGGGCAGGCCTGCTCGCAGGCGGTCTTGATCTCGCCGTCGCGCACCGAGCGATCGCCCTTCTCGGAGTCGATCTTGGCGGCGTTGATGCGCTGCACGCAGTAGGTGCACTTCTCCATCACGCCGCGGCTGCGCACGGTGACGTCGGGATTGCGTCCGAGCTTGAGCGCCGGCGTCTCGAAATCCTGGTAGAGCAGGAAGTTGAAGCGGCGGACCTTGTACGGGCAGTTGTTCGAGCAGTAGCGGGTGCCGACGCAGCGGTTGTAGACCATGTCGTTCAGCCCTTCGTGGCTGTGCGCGGTGGCGCCGACCGGGCAGACCACTTCGCACGGCGCGTTCTCGCACTGCATGCAGGGCACCGGCTGGAAGTAGGTCTCGGGATTCTCGACCGCGCCTCGATAGTAGGTGTCGACGCGCAGCCAGTGCATCTCGCGTCCGCGCAGCACCTGCTCCTTGCCGACCACCGGGATGTTGTTCTCCGCCTGGCAGCCGACCACGCAGGCGTTGCAGCCGATGCAGGAGTTGACGTCGATCGCCATGCCCCACTTGTAGCCCTCGTACTTCACCTCGGGATACATCGTCAGCATCTTCGGCGGCGGCGGCTCGATGCCGGGCCCTTCCTGCACGGACTTCGGATCGCGCACGTACTCGTCGCGCGTGACCGCGCGGATGATGTCGCGCCCCTCCATCAGGTGGTGATACTGCGTGCAGGCGAGCGAGAAGGTCTCGCCGGTGCGCGCGATCTCGACGCCGGCACCGAACGAGGACTCCGACGAGAGTGTGTCGGAGGTGCGGATCGCGTAGGCGTTGAAGCCGGCGCCGGCGGCGACGCGGCCGCCGCGCGAGCGGCCGTAGCCGAGGTGCACGGTGACGCAGTCGTCCGGGTGACCGACCACGGCGAACAGCGCGCCGCGAACCGAGCGCCCCTTGAACTTCAGCTCGACCACGTCGGTGATGATCTGGCCGTGCTCGCCGCCCTGGAAGGCCGGATTCTGGGAGGCCTGCAGCTTCGCCGCGGTCGCCGGGCTGGCGATCACCGCGTTGTCCCAGGTCAGCCTGGTGATCGGCTTGGGCAGCTCCTGCAGCCACCCGTTGTTGGCGAATCGGCCGTCGAGGATCGACGGATCGTTCCGGAACGAAAGCTCGAGACCGGCCGCCGGCGGCTGATCGGCGTGCTGCAGATTCGGAAACAACCTGACGGTCTTCGGCGCGAACGCGGTGTTCGGAATCACGCCGTCGTGCAGCCAGCGGCGCCACTCGGTCTCGTCCTTGTCGATCTTCCACTGGGCGCGGACGATGTCGTGGCCCGAGCGCTCGGGGCGATCGCTCATCGCCGCGAGCAGTTCGTGCGCCGACTTGCCGCCGTAGAGCGGCGCAATCAGCGGCTGCACGATCGAGGCGGTGCCATCGAAGGCGCGGGCGTCGCTCCACGCCTCGAGAAAATGCGCTTCCGGGATCTGCCACTGGCACAACGCCGACGTTTCGTCGTCGTACAGACTGAGGTGAGCGCGGAGCTGGACCTTGCTCATGGCGTCGGCGAACTGCAGATCCACGGGCGCCGTGTACACCGGGTTGCCGCCGACGATCACCAGCAGGTCGACCTTGCCGGCGTTCATGTCGGAGACCAGATCGCGGAGCGACGCGAGCTGGCTGACCGGTTCGGCTTCGGCGGTCTGGGTGTAGACCACCGTCTTGCCGACGTTGCCGAGCGCCTGGTTCATCGCGTGCGCGAGCACGTGGACCGCCGGCGGCTGACTGTCACCGGCGATGACCAGACTCCGGCCGCGGTTCGCCTGCAGATCCTTGGCGACGGCCGCGGCGAACTTTTGCGGTGCTGCCTGTAGCCCGGCTCCGGTTGGACCCGGCGTGCCGCTCGCGGCGGCGATCGCACGCGCGATCGCGCCGATCTCGCTGGGCCTGGCCGGCAGACGGTGGTCGGCGCGCGAGCCGGTCGAGGTCGGCATCGACTCGACCGCGTAGAGGCGGTTCATGCGGCTGGCGTTCTCCGGACGCCGGCGCGCGGCGAACTCGCGTGCGTAGCGCAGCGAACCCGGCCCGGAACCGAGGAAGTCGGCGTCGAGCGAGAGGATGACGTCGGCCTGCTCGAATCGGTACTGCGCGTCGACGTACTCGCCGGTGAAGGCGAAGGCCGAACCGACGCGCGCGTTGTCGCGGCTCGCCGGATCCCACTGATGCCACTTCGCCGAGGGGAAGCGGCCGAGCAGGTCGCGGATCTGGGCAGCGAGCGTCGGCGAGCTGACCGATTCGGTGAGGATGCGAAGGCCGGCGCCTTTGAGCGGCTTCTGCGCGGTCAGCGCCGCGTTGATCGCGCCGAGGAACGACGACCACGGGCGGATTTCGCCGAGATTGGTGCAGCGTCTGCGAGCGATCAGGATCGTACAGGCCGAGGATGGCCGCCTGCGCGAAGACGTCGGTCGCGCCAAGGCTGCCCGGATGCAGCGGGTTGCCCTCGACCTTGGTGGGACGGCCCTCGTGGCTCTCGACCAGCAGGCCGATCGCGGCGCCGCCGAGCGGCATCGAGGTCGCGTAGAACAGCGGCTTGCCGGGAATCAGCTCCTCGGGCTGCTTCACGTACGGGACGATTTTCTCCGCGGGCTGTTTGGTGCAGGCCGTCACGCCCGCGAGCGCGAGCGACGCGCCCATCAGCTTGAGGAAGGTGCGCCGCGCGACCGGATCGGTGATCGCCTCGATTTGCGAAGGGAACTCGTTGTAGAGAAGCTCCTGGAACGCAGGGTCGCCGGCGCGCTCTTCCAACGTCCGCCAGAATTCGCGATTCATCGATGACACGTGGAGCAGCTCGTGAGTTTCTGAATTTGATATTCGGCGACCAGCTGGCGGCCGAGTTCGAGTTGGTTCGCCGGCGCCTGGTAGTCGACGCGGAAGACGGCCGCGCGCGGGCGCACGTAGCGCTCCGGGTTGCGGTGGCAGTCGAGGCACCACTCCATCTGCAGCGACTGCTCCTGCCACATCAGCGGCATGCGGTCGACCTGGCCGTGGCAGGTGGTGCAACCGACGCCCTTGTTCACGTGGATGCTGTGGTTGAAGTAGACGAAGTCTGGCAGGTCGTGCACGCGCGTCCACTCGATCGAGCGTCCGGTGCGGAAGCTGTCGCGCACCGGCTCCAGGAACGGGCTGTTCGCGAAGATCTGCGAATGGCAGTTCATGCAGGTCTTGGTCGGCGGGATGCCGGCGAACGACGAGTCCTCGACCGAGGTATGGCAGTAGCGGCAGTCGATGCCGTTGCCGGCGACGTGGCGCTCGTGGCTGAACTGAATCGGTTGTTCGCGCGCGACGTGGACGTCGGTCATCCACGGCGACCGGTTCACCTGGGCGAACAGTCCCAACAGGCCGGCGATGAAGAACACCGCCCCGAAGATGCTGACCCGAGCAATCGTGTTGGCGCTGCGATGAAAGATCTGCGACATCGATCGGTTACGCGACGCGGGACGAACGAGCGAGGAAGATGAAGCAGCTTACTGCGTTCCGTTTCCGACGTGGCGGATCCTATTTTGTGAAATCTTTCACGTAACTGTCAAATTCCTAAGAGGAAGGGGCCTTTTCCCATGTGTAAGCTCGTCCATTGGCGTACTTCTCGAACCATTCCAGCTCGATGTTTGCTTTGTGCAGCACCCGCGCGAGCGCGTTCCACTGGTGTCCCTCGTTCGGCGCGATCAGCAGAGCGGTCGGGACGTTCAAGCTTTTGAGCGCGCGAAACATCTCGACCGACTGCTCCTTCGGCACCCGCGTGTCGGCTTCGCCGGCGAAGAACATGGTCGGGGTCTTCACGCGCGACACGTCCTTGATCGGCGAGTTGTCCCAGAACAGATCGAACGGCGCGTCGTTGCGCCACGGCGTGCCGCCGAACCAGGTGCGCCGGAACGACGTGCTGTCGGTCTGCCCGTAGAGCGAGACCCAGTTGGAGATGCCCGCCGTCGACGAAGCCACCTTGAACCGATCCGTCACCGTCACGATCTTGTTGACCAGGGTGCCGCCCGCGCTCCATCCGGTCAGCACCAGTCGATCCGGATCCACGAGCCCGCGCGCAATCAGCGCATCGACGCCGCGCAGCACGTCGTCGACCATCTGATGGAAGTAGCCGTCGTTGACGTCGCGGGCAAAGGCGGGCCCATAGCCGGCGCTGCCGCGGTAGTTCGGCCGGAGGACGAAGTAGCCCTTGCCGGTCAGCACCGGCACGTAAAAGAGGGTCGATCCGGCGCCGATCCCGAACTTGTCGGACTCCATCGGCCCGCCGTGAAGCTGCACGACGAGCGGGTAGCGCTGGCCGTCGCGATAGTCGGCCGGATAGAAGAGCACCCCTTCGATGCCGGTCCCGTCCGCGCCTTTCCACGCCGCCTTCTCCTGGCGCGGAATCGCGAAGTCGCGCTCCAGCGTGTCGAACTGATGCGTCACGCGTGCCGGGGCGACGCGGTCGCTGCTCATCGGCAGCGTCCAGACCTCGCCGAAGCGGCTCGCCTCGTCGGCCTGAAACACGATCTTCCCGGCCCGGGGCACGACCGACCACCCGGGCGCGATGAAATGCGCGCCGTCGGTCAGCTGGTGCGCGCGCCGCGCCGCGACGTCGACGCGGAAAAACTCGGTGTGCACGCCCATGTTGACGTTGGCGAAGATCGATTTGCCGTCGGGCGCCCAGACCGCCGAATCGAACGCAAACGGAACATCGGGTGCGGCGAGCCGAGGCGCGCCGCCCGACGCGGACACCACGAACAGGCTCGTCGGGTAGTAGAACTCGAACTGCTCGTTGGTGTCGGCGGTGAACAGCACCAGGCGTGCCGTCGGGAGAAATGTCGAGCGACTTCTCTTCGATGGCGTTGCTGGTCAGGACGCGCGCGTTGCCGCCGTCGGTGTCCATCACCCAGACTTCGCCGCGATAGGCGTCCATGTCGGCTGGGGTCGGCGCGCGCTGCACCGCCATGCGCTTGCCGTTGGCCGAAACGCTGTAGCTCTTGACCGTCGTCTCGCCGCTGGTCAGCTGCGTTTCCTCGCCCGTGGCGACGACGATCTTCCAGAGCTGGCGCTGCCGATAGGTCTCGTCGGCGGCATACACGTCGTCGCGCAGGCGCGTGCGCTCACGCTCCTCGGCGGCCGGCGGGTCCCCGGCGACGAAGTACACCGAGGCGCCGTCGGGCGACCATTGCGGCGCGCTCGGCGGCGTCGCGTGCTTCGTCAACGCGCGCGGCTCGCCCCCATCGAACGGGATCAGCCAGAACTGGCCGTCGCGCATGAACAGGATGGTCTTGCCGTCGGGAGAGAACTGAATGACCGGGACGTCGTTGTCGCCGAACGTGAGCTGCACCGGCGCGCCGCCGGCCACGTCCTGCCGCCACAGGTGGTACACCAGCCGCCCCAGCTTCCAGTCGGTGAAGCTGAGTCCGTAGACAACGGTTCGTCCGTCGGGCGACAGCTGCGCGCCACCGGCGATCCGCTGCAGGCCGGCGAGGTCGACGAGCGACATCGGCTTCGGCGCCGCCACGACGGGTGCAGTGAGGGCGATGGCCAGCAGGATCGCGGCGGTGAACGTGCGCATCAGTTCGTCTTCGAGTCTTTCTTGTCTTCTCCGGGCGCGCGCTCCGGCGTGAACGGACGCTGCGTCGCGTATTTCTCGAACCACTCAATCTCGGCGTTCAGCTTCGAGAGCTGGTGGCGAAGCTCGCCCCAGCCGTGCGGCTCGCGCGGCGCGACATAGAGGTGGGTCGGGATGCCGTTGCTCTTGAGGGCGTGGTACATCTCGAGCGACTGCGGCATCGGCACTCGAGGATCCTTCTCGCCGACGAAGAACAGGGTCGGTGTCTTGACCTTCGCGACGTCCTTGAGCGGCGAGTTGTTCCAGTAGGCGTCAATCGGGGCGCCCGCCTGCCACGGCGTGCCGCCGAACCAGGGCGTGCGGAACGAGCGGATGTCGCTCTGCGCGTACATCGACATCCACTGCGCCACGCCGGCGCCGGCTGACGCGGCCTTGAAGCGGTCGGTGATGGTGATGATCTTGTTGGTCATGTGGCCGCCGGCGCTCCATCCCATCTTGACCATGCGATCAGGATCGGCGACGCCGCGGCGAATCAGCTCGTCGACGCCGGCCATCACGTCGAGGTGCGCGTTCTGGAAATAGTGCCCGACCATGTCGCGCAGGAACGCATCGCCGTAGCCGGTGCTGCCCCGGTAGTTCGGCTGCAGGCTCACGTAGCCTTTGCCGGCGAGCACCTGGATCTCGTAGGCCATCGATCCGATGCCGTACTTGTCCGCTGCCTGCGGCCCGCCGTGCGTCATCACCGCGAGCGGATACTTCCGACCGGCCTGATAGCCGACCGGATAGGTGACCAACCCCTCGATCGTGACGCCGTCGGCGCCTTTCCAGCTGATCGCTTCCTGCGCGCCGAGGGCGATGTCGCGTCCAAGGTAGTCGAACACGTGGGTGATCTGTTTCGGGGCGGCGTCGCCCGCCGCCAGGGTCCAGACCTCGCCGCCGCTGTGCGAGTCGGCAGCGATGAACGCGAACCGATCGGCCGTCAGCGACCAGCCGCTCAGGCTGTGTTTCCCGTTGGTGATTTGTTTGGGCGTGCCACCGGACGCCGGCACCACGAAGATCTCCTCGTGCACGCCCAGGTTGGCCAGGAAGTAGATCGACTTGCCGTCCTTCGACCAGATCGCGCGGTCGACGTCGATCGGCTCGTTCTCGCCGACCACCACCCGCGCCGGGCCGCCCGAAGCGGGCGCCACGAACAGGCGGCCGTTGTAGTAGGTCTCGAACCGCGCATTCGATCCCGACAGGAACAGCACGTTCGCGTTGTCGGGCGAGATGGCGGCGTTGGTCTCCTGCACGGTGTTTCGCGTCAGCTGCACCGCGTTGGTGCCGTCGCTGTTGGCGACCCAGACCTCGCTGCGGTCGCCGTCGCCGAGCAGGGGCGTCGGCGCGCGCAGCGACGTCATCTTGCGGCCGTCCTCCGACAGCTCGTAGTCGGTGACCGAGAAGTCGCCGTCCGTGATCCGCGATTCCGTTTTCGAGGCGACGGTCACCTTCCAGATGTGGGTCTGCTTGTAGTTCTCGTCGTACATGTAGACGTCGTCTCGTGCCTTCTCACGCGCCTTCTCGTCGGCGGTCTTCGCGTCGGCTGCCTTGAAATAGATCGACGCCGCGTCCGGCGCCCACGTCAGCTCCGAGACCGCGCTGGCGTGGGTCGTCAGCTGATGCGCCTCGCCCCCGTTCGCCGGCAGCAGGTAGATCTGGGCGAACTCGTTGTCTCCCCGCTTGGCGGTGAACGCGATGGTCCGGCCATCGGGCGACCAGCGCGGATCGCTCTCGCCTTCGGCACCGCTGGTGAGTTGCACCGGCTGGCCGCCGTCGAGCGGCGCCCGCCAGAGGTGAGACACGCGGCGACCGCTCTTCCAGTCGGCGTCGGCGCGCGCGTACAGGACGTCTTTACCGCCGGGCGACAGCTGCGGATCGCTCAATCGCGGGACATTGAGCAGATCGACGATGCTCATGGGCCGCGGCGACTGGGTGCGGACCGCGACGCTGGCGCAGACGGCGATCATCGCCGTGGTGAGTGCGAGACCTCTGCTGAAACTGGTCATGTGAGATATTAGAACCGAATCCAGGAGCGTCCGAATGAAGCTTTTTCTGCTGCCAGCCGTCGTCGCCCTGATCGTGCTTGCGGCCGCGCCGCCTGCCGTGGCCGCCGACTTTCCGTCGCCGGTCGAGGGCGACTTCGTGGTCCGCGACTTCCGCTTCGGCTCCGGCGAGACCCTGCCGTCGCTCAACCTTCACTATCGGACGATCGGCACGCCGAAACGAGATGCGGCCGGGATCATTCGCAACGCGGTATTGATCATCCACGGCACCGGCGGAACCGGGGCGGCGTTTCTGTCGCAGACCTTTGGCGGCGAACTGTTCGGCGCCGGACAGGTGCTCGACGCTACCCGCTACTTCATCATTCTGCCCGACGGCATCGGCCACGGCCGATCGAGCAAGCCCAGCGACGGCCTGCACGCGCGGTTTCCGAAATACAACTACGACGACATGGTCCGCGCGCAACACGCCATGCTGGTCGATGGGCTGAAGGTGAACCATCTCCGCCTGGTGCTCGGGACCTCGATGGGCGCGATGCACTGCTGGATTTGGGGTGAGACGTATCCCGATTTCGTCGACGGCCTGGTGCCGCTCGCCAGCGCCCCGACGCAGATCGCCGGGCGCAACCGCGTGATGCGCACGATGATCATGGACAGCATCACGCGCGATCCCGCCTACCAGCACGGCGACTATACCGAGCAGCCGCACGCCGGGATGGCCGGCGCGATCAACCTGTTGATGATGATGACGAGCAGCCCGATCGGCTGGCACAAGTCGGGACCGACGCGCGACGCCGCCGACAAGTGGTACGAGGATCAGTTGACCGCGCGCATCGCCGCCAACGATGCGAACGACATGCTCTACCAGTTCAATGCCTCGCGCGACTACGATCCGTCCGCCAGCCTCGAGAAAATCACGGCCCACCTGCTGGCCATCAACTCGGCCGACGATGTGGTGAACCCGCCGGAACTGGGGATCATGGAAAAGCTGATGCCGCGTGTGGCGCACGGCCGCTACGTCCTGCTGCCGACCACCGATCGGACCCGCGGCCATGGGACCCACTCACTGCCGGCGATCTGGGGCACCTACCTTGGCGAATTCATGAAAGAGCTGACGCCGGTCTCATCGCAGTAGGCGCGGGGCGTGCCTGATGCCACAATAGCCGGTCATGTAGCGCGGGTCCTTTGGACCCGCCGATCCATATGAGCGATAGAAAGTACAGACAGCGCGGCTACCAGGACGAAAACAAGCCGCGCGGCCCCAGGGGGCCGGCGCCGCCGCGTCCGCCAAAGCAGGACCGCGCGCCGGGCCGCCAACTGCAGGACGCCGCCGGGCCAAAGACGCCGAACCTGATGGCGGCGCACGAAGTCTGCCGCTGCGCCCGCTGCGGCACCCTGCTGTCGCTGCCGATTGCCGACGACAGCCGGTGCGACAAGTGCGGCGTCGATCTGCACAGCTGCGTGCAATGCGTGTCGTTCGACACCAGCGCGCGCTGGGAGTGCACCCAGAGCGACAAGCTCCCGGCGCGGGTCGCGCCGAAAGACGCGCGCAATGACTGCACGCTGTATTCGCCGCGCACCACCGTCGAGCGCCAGACCAGCACGCCGCAGAGTCGTGATGCCGCCGCCGGCGCGTCCGGCAGCACCAGCAGCGCGCGCCAGGCGTTTGATGACCTCTTCAAGTAGTTCGCCGCGCCGCGGCCAAGCCTGGCTGCGCGGCATGCACCGGCTGATTCGATCGCTCGGCATCGACATCATCCGCTACCCGGCGCGCGACTCGTTTCGCTGGGAGCTGATGCGGCTGCTGCGGCAGCTGGAGATCAATTGCGTGCTGGACGTGGGCGCGAACCACGGGCAGTACGCGCGACTGCTGCGGGAGTGGGGATACCGCGGCGAGATCGTGTCGTTCGAGCCGGTTCCCGAAGTGTTCGCGTCGTTGCGGCAGTCGATGGCGGGCGATCCGCGGTGGCAGGGCCACCCCTGGGCCCTTGGTGAGACCGAGACCGAGCTCGAGATCAACGTCGCCAACGGGGATGCGCAGGCCAGCTCGTTTCTCACCTTCAACGAGGAAGGGCCGGTCCGCTGGGGTGACGAACACCGCGTCGCGCGTTCGGTCCGCGTGCCGGTCCGCCGGCTGGACGCGGTGCTGGACCAGGTCACCGGACACATCGCGTCGCGCCGGATGTACCTGAAGCTCGACACGCAGGGTTTCGATCTCCGCGTCGTCGCCGGGACGGGCGCCCGGATCAGCGAGATCCTGGCGCTGCAGACCGAGATCGCGGCGTTCCACTTCTACGACGGCATGACCTCGATCGGCGATGCGCTCAACCGCTACCGCGATCTCGGGTTCGCGATCACCGGGATGTATCCGGTGGCGCGGAAGCTCGACGGGCTGCAGGTGATCGAGTTCGACTGCATGATGATGCGGGCCGATCGGGCATAATCAACGGATGTCGCTGCTCTCGCCCGCGGACCAGGAAAAGCTGCGCGAATCGTTCGACGAGATGACCGCCTCGGTGCGGGTGTTGTTCTTCACGCAGACGCTCGACTGCGAGCCCTGCGTGCAGACTCGCCAGATCCTGGACGAGCTGCCGCCGCTCTCCGACAAGATCGCGGTCGAGGAAGTGAACTTCATCCTCGAGAAGGACAAGGCGGCGCAGTACGGCATCGATCGGGTGCCGGCGCTCGCGCTGCTGAGCCAGGATCCGTCGGGCACCTCACGGGACACCCGCATCCGGTTTCTCGGCACGCCGGCGGGCTACGAGTTCGTCTCGCTGGTGCAGGCGGTGATGCTGGCCGGCGGCCATGAATCGCAGCTGACGCCGGAGAACCGCGCGCGCATCGCCGCGGTGAACACCCCGACCACCATCCAGGTGTTCTCGACCCCCACTTGACCGCATTGTCCGCGGGCGGTCAGCCTCGCGCATGAAATGGCCTTCGCCAACGAGCACATCACCGCCTACGCGGTGGAAGCGACGGAGTTCCCCGATCTCGCGCGCAAGTACCGCGTGACCGGCGTCCCCAAGACCGTGGTCAACGATCAGATCGAGATTCTCGGCGGCCTCCCGCAGGACGACTTCATCCAGCAGGCGCTCGAGTAGCCACGACAAAGAAGGAACCGCAGAGACCGCAGAGATCGCTAAGAAGAGACGTTTTCTCTGCGGTCTTTGCGATCTCTGCGGTTTCTTCTGATCGTCAGCTCCGCCGCGGGCGCAGCAGCCAGAACGCCAGGCCGAAGGCCGACCACGCGGCGAAGGCAATCCACTCCGGGCGCGTGAAGCTGCCGGGGACCGACGGCACCACCTTCATCAGGATGATCGCGACGCTGACCGCGCAGCCGAGCCAGGCCATCACCGGCGATTCCGATGCCCCGGCGGGATAGCCCCGCCGCCGCAGGAGATAGGCAGCGCAGGCGGAGAGCCAGCCGACGCCGACCGCGAGCGAGCCGACCTCGGTGATCGGCACGAGGATCGCGTCGCCGAACATCGCCGCCGCCGCGGTCAGCGCCGCCATCAGCGAGATCGCCACCACCGGCGTTCCAAACGTCGCGTGCACCCGCCCGAGCGACGGGTGCACCAGGTTGCGGCGTCCAATCGCGTAGAGCATGCGCGTCGACGCCACGAAGTTGCCGTTGAAGATCTTCAGCAGCGAGAGGAAGGCGCCGAACAGGATCAGCTGCGCGATCTGGTGCGACCCGAACGTTCGCTCGAACGCCACCTCGGTCCTCACGTGGCCCGACACGATTTCCTGCCACGGATAGACGTAGGTGACGACGGCGATGATCAGCACGTAGAACAGAAAACCGGCGACCAGCGCGGCGTAAATCGCGCGGGTGAAGTTTCGCGGATCGAACCCGGCCTTGGCCTCCTCGGATCCCTTCGCCACCGACTCGAAGCCGGTCATGAAGTAGGGCACGATCTGCAGCACCAGGAAGATCGACAGCCACGGCGTCTGCGCCGGCGCGAACAGCGGCTGCATGTTCGCCGGCGAGCCTTTGGCGAAGCCGAGCAGCGTGAAGATCGCGAAGGTCGCCAGCAGTCCGAACGTCATCACGTCCTGAAAGATGCCGCTCGGTTTGATGCCGCGGTAGTTGACGCCGGCGACCAGCGCGGTCAGCGCCAGGCCGACCGCCAGCCGCGGTGCGTAGATCGGGCTGCCGCCGATCGTGTACAGCTGGTAGCTGTTGAGCGCGGGAAAGACGCGCGCCAGCAGGTTGCCGGTGGCCACCGCTTCCCACGGGCACACGATCGCGTACGACAGCACCATCGTCCAGCCGGCGGCGAAGCTGACCGGCGGAGCCATCACCCCCTCGGTGTACGCGATTTCGGCGCCCGCGTCCTGGATTCGCTGGACCAGCCGCCCGTAGGTGTGCGCGATCGGGAACAGCAGCAGGCCGCCGAGCAGGAAGCCGAGGATCCCGCCGGCCGGACCACCGCGCGTCAGCCAGTCGTCCATCAGGACGAGCCAGCCCACCCCGATCATCGTCCCGAACCCGAACGTGAAGTACTCGACGGTGCTGAGGCTGCCGTGGAGACGTTCGCGCGCCATCAGTACTTGAGCCGCAGCAGCACGGGCCGTCCTTCTTTCTGGGGAATGACGATGAAGAGGTTGTCGTAGTCGTTGTCGCCGATGGCGACCGCGGCGTCCACGTGGAGCGCGCGCAGCAGCGCCGGCACGGTGTTCGAATGCCCGACCACCAGGACGCGATCGCGGGGGCCGGACGCGGCGATGGCGGCGGCCAGGCCCTCGGCGTCCGCCGCGGCCACCCGGCGCGGTGTCACGTGAATCGCCGAAGCCAGCGGCGCCGCGGTGTCGACGGTGCGTCGCAGCTCCGAGGTGAAGATACCGGTGATGCCGGCGTCGCGCAGTGCGTCGCGGAGCTTGTAAGAGCGGCCGACGCCGTCGGTGGAGAGCGCGGAGTCGGCCGACTGGTCGGCGCGCTCGGCGTGGCGCACGAGATAGATCGCTTCCTGCGCCGAGGCCAGAGACGACGGCGCCGCGAAGGCGACCAGGAACAGGAGAGCCGCCACGCGCGTCACGACCGTCACTATACAATCGCACCCATGACGCATCAACCGCGCGCGTCGTTTCAGTCGCCGCGCTTCGCGCACCCGGCGACGTTCATGCGGCTGCCGCATGTGGAGGATCCGCGGGGGCTCGACGTGGCGATTGTCGGCGTGCCCTACGATGGCGGCACCTCGTACCGGCCCGGGGCGAGGCTCGGCCCGCGCGAAGTGCGCGCCCAGTCGTCGCTGATCCGACCCTACAGCTACTTCCAGAAGGTGGCGCCGTTCGATCGTCTCAACGTCGCGGATGTCGGCGACATCGACGCGCCGCCGGTCAGCATCGAGAGGTGCTACGAGGTGGTGGCCGGCGGCATCGGTGCGATTGCCGACGCCGGCGCCCGGCCGATCGTGATCGGCGGCGATCACTCGATCTCGCTGCCGATCCTGCGCGCGCTGGCGAAGCGGCACGGCCCGCTCGCGCTGGTGCAGTTCGACGCGCACATCGACACCTGGGACGAGTACTTCGGCGGCAAGTTCTTTCACGGTACGCCGTTCCGCCGCGCCATCGAAGAGGGCCTCATCGACGGCTCGCGGTTCATCCAGGTCGGCATCCGCGGGCCGATGTACGGCGAAGACGACTTCGATTTCCACCGCGAGCACGGCATCACGATGATCGACATCGATCAAGTGAAGGCGCGCGGGATCCCGTGGACGGTCGAGCAGATTCGCCATGTCGTGACCGGCCCCGCCTACATGACGTTCGACATCGACTCGGTCGACCCTGCCTTCGCGCCGGGGACCGGCACGCCGGAAGTGGGCGGCCTGACCAGCCACGAAGCGCAGCAGCTCGTCCGCGGTCTGGCGGGCCTGACCTTCGTCGGCGGCGACATCGTCGAGGTCGCGCCGCCGTTCGACGGTCCCGGTCAGATCACCGCGCTGCTGGCAGCGAACCTGATGTTCGAGTTTCTGTGCGTGATCGCGCTCGGCTGAAGCCGTCGCGCTTCGGCCTACACTTGATCCATGCGCCGCATCGTCTGCCTCGGCGACAGCCTGACATCCGGCCACGGCATCGGCACGGCTGTCGCGTATCCGGCCCTGCTGCACCAACGGGTCCGCCGCGCCGGATTTCCATACGAGGTCGTGAACGCCGGCGTCTCGCGAGAGACGTCGGCTGACGCGCGTGCGCGCCTTGCCCGCGCGCTCGACGGCGACGTGCGGGTGCTGGTTGTCGCGCTCGGCGCCAACGATGGCTTGCGCGGTGTGCCGGTTGCGACACTGGCCGCGAACCTCGGCCACATCATCGAGACGGCGCAGCGCCGCGGCATCGCGGTGTTGTTGTGCGCCATGGAGGCCCTGCCGATTCATGGCTGGGCCTACACCGCGGAATTTCATCAGGCCTATCTCACCCTGGCCGCGCGCTATCACGTTCCGCTCGTACCATTCATCCTGCTCAACGTGATCGGCAACCCGCGCCTGATGCAGCCGGACCGTGCTCATCCGAACGCCGACGGCGCCCGCGCGATTGCCGACGTCATCTGGCCGTACCTGGAACGCGTGCTTTCCCAGCCCGCTACCGTCAGCCCTCAGCCCTAGCGAGCGTGTTAGCATCGGCCTCGTGAGACGTTTCCTGATCGCCGCGCTTCTCGTCGCCTCCTCCGTGTCGTTTCACGCCGCCGCCGCGGTGCGATACACATTTTCGTTCCCCGAACCGCAGCATCGCTGGATGCAGGTCGAGGCGTCGTTTCCGGATGTGGGCAACGGGACGCTCGAGCTGCGGATGAGCCGTTCGTCCCCGGGGCGCTACTCGCTTCACGATTTCGCCAAGAACGTGTACGACGTCCACGCCTTCACCGCCGACGGCCGTGAGCTGACGACGACGAGGCCGGACCCGTACGGGTGGAACGTGGCGGGACACGGCGGCAGCGTCACGGTGAAGTACAAGGTGTTCGGCGACCGCGTCGATGGCACCTACCTCGCCGTCGACACGACGCACGCGCACATCAACATGCCCGCGGCGATCATGTGGGCGCACGGGCTCGACGATCGGCCGGTGACCGTCCGCTTCGAGCAGCCCGCCGGCATGCGCTGGCAGGTGGCGACGCAGCTGCATCCCGGATCGTCTCCGCTCGAGTTCACCGCGTCCAACCTGCAGTATCTGATGGACAGCCCGTCGGAGTTCGGACCGGAGAGCCTGCGTCAGTTCACGGTGGGCTCGCGCACCTTCCGGTTCGCGCTGCATCACACCGGCACCGCCGCCGAGCTCGACGGCTACGTCAAGGACGTCGAGAAGATCGTGCGCCAGGAAGGCGCGATCTACGGCGAGTACCCCGATTACGAGCCGGGCTACTACACCTTCCTCGCCGACTACCTGCCGTACGCGAACGGCGACGGCATGGAGCACCGCAACAGCACGGTGATCACCGCGGCCGGATCGATCGCCTCCAGCCGCAAGCAATCTGCTCGACACCGTCGCGCACGAGTTCTTCCACTGCTGGAACGTCGAGCGCATCCGCCCGAAGGGGCTCGAGCCGTTCGACTTCGATCGCGCGAACATCTCGGGCGAGCTGTGGCTCGCCGAAGGCTTCACGCAGTACTACGGCCCGCTGGCGATGCAGCGCGCCGAGCTCGACGATCTCGCCGCGACCGCGCGGACGTTCGGCCGGCTGATCGAGAGCGTCGTCGCAGGGCCCCGGCCATCTGGTCCGCTCGGCCGAAGAGATGAGCCGCATGGCGCCGTTCATCGACGGCGGCCGCGCGATCGATCGCACCAACTGGTCGACGACGGTGATTTCGTACTACCCGTATGGCGGCGCGATCGCGCTGGCGCTCGATCTCACGCTGCGGGATCGCACCGACGGACGGCTGTCGCTCGACGATTTCATGCGGGCGATGTGGAAGACCTACGGCAAGCCGGGCGGCGGCCGCGAGGGCTACGTCGATCATCCGTACACCATTGCCGACGCCGAGGCGACGCTGGCGGCGGTCAGCGGCGACAAGGCGTTCGCGCGCGACTTCTTCGGCCGCTACATCCAGGGGCACGACGTCGCCGACTACCCGCGCCTGCTGTCGCGCGCCGGGTTCACGATGCGCAAGCGCAATCCCGGCGGCGCGTGGCTCGGCGATCTGCGTCTCGAGTCGCGCGACGGCTGGCGCGTGGCCGCGCTGGTGCCGCCGACCTGGCCGATCTACGCGGCCGGCATCGACGAAGACGACGAGCTGCAGCAGATCGACGGCCAGAGGATCGCCGGCGGCGGCGACGTCGCGACGCGTGATGCAGCGCCACAAGCCGGGCGACAAGGTGCCGGTCGTGTTCGTCGATCGCACCGGCGCCGCGAAGACGGCGAGCGTCACGCTCGCGGAGGATCCGCATACCGAGGTGGTGCCGGTCGAAGGCGCCGCGCTCACCGCGGCGCAGAAGGCGTTTCGCGATCGCTGGCTGGGGGCGAAGTAAATGCCGGTGCCGTGGCTCCAGGTGATCGACGCGGCGATGGGCGTCGCCAATTTCGCGCGCGGCCGCAAAGCGTCGCCGCCGGCGCCGGCAGGCGGACCGCAACAGGTCGAACTCGGCGGCCCGGCCGCCGGCGGACTCGAAGCTCGCCTCGCCGGCGTCGTCGTCGCGGCGCTGAGAGAGGCGTTCGATCGCGACTCCGCGGCGGCTCGATCTCGAGCGTGAGCAGCTGGAAGCGGAACGCCAGCGCGCTGAACGGGCGCTGCGGCTGGAGCTGCAGCGTCAGGCCGGCGAGCGCGAGATCGGCCGGCTGCGCCTGCTCGCCGGCGCAGCGGGGATCGCGTGGATCGGCACGCTGCTGCTGGCGTCGCGCCTGCTCGGCGGCGGCACCGGCGCGCGTGCCTCGCTCGGCGTCGGCTGGCTGTTCCTGCTCGGCGCGATCGCGGCGTCGTTCACCGCGCAATCGCGCGTGGCGGCGACGATCGACGCGCTGGCCGCCGACGACGGCCGCGGCGCGCATCCGATCGAGCGCCTCAGGCGCCCTGGCGCTGTGGCTGATGATCGGCGGTCTGATCCTGGTCGGCCTCGCCGCGCTCCTCGTCTGAGGCGGACCCGCCCTACATTCGGCAGGCCGGGTCCTTTTGGACCCGGCATTCACTGCATCGGCTTCGTCATGCGCATGTTCCACATCCGCCCCATGTGCCCGGCCGGCGGACGCACGCGCACGAACAAGTGGAACGACACCGGGTGGCTGCCGTACGAGGCCGCAGCGCGCCGGGCACGAGGTATCCGGTGACGTCGCCGCCGAGCGCCGACCTCGAATCCGCGCCACTTGACCACATCGCGCACCGCGCCGAGCGTCAGCGCGGTGACGCGGCGCTGTGGCAGACGGTCTCCTTCTGCGCCACTTCGAGCCGGCCGTAGAGCGACGTGTTGCCGCGTCGATCGGTCGCTTCGGCGAGCAGTGCGCTGAAGGCGCCGTGATCGGTGTCGTTGCGGCCGGCGGCGACGGTCACGCCGTGAATCCATCCGCGCGCCGCCCGAACCACGACGCCGGATCGCGGTCGTCCGTCTGATGTCGCCAGGCTCTGCGGCTTCCGGCTGCCTTCAGGAAGCCGTGCGAGATCTGGAACTGCCACGCCGGCGACGGCTCGTACCACTCGCGGACCGACCACGAGTCGAGCGCGCCCGGATCCATCACGTCCCAGCGGTTGTCGTCCGGCTCGCGTCCGTTGAACAGCGACGCTTCGATGGTGAACGGGCCGTGATCGAGCGCCGCGGTCACGACGCCCATCGCGATGTGCGTCGAGTCGAGCGTGTGGTGGCCGAGCGGCGCCGCCGGGTTTTCCGCCGCCGACGGCCGGTGCATGAACGCGATCGGGCCCGAGCGCCGGCTCGCCGATCGGCCCGCCCGCGATCGTGAAGCCGGTGCGGTAGTCGAGCGGCACGCGCCAGACGCATGGCGGCCTGCATCACGAGATCGTGCGGATGCTGGCGATCGACGATCGGCTGGCCGTGATAGACCTCACCCGACTGGAACAGCTCGCGATAGCCGCGGGCGGTCGCGGTCGCCGCATCGAGGCTGAGCATCCCGGTGAGCGTCAGCTGGCCCTTGCCGGCGCTGCGGCTCGCCATCCCCATCCACCAGTTGGTCGAGACGAACTCGTCGCCGCCGCGCGGACCGCCCTGATGATTGACGGTCGCGAACAACAGGCCGTCGGACATCAGCATCCACGGCGACGGATCGTCCTGCGCGCGCGCCGCGCGCGGTGCGAGAAGAGACAGAATCGAGATACACACAACCACGCGGACGCGCATCTGAGCTCCTGCAGACCTGAAGGTCTGCACTACGAAGCGGGCCCGAAGGCCCGCACTACGAGGACGGCGACAGGAGTAGTGCAGGCCTTCAGGCCTGCCATGCCGTGGGATCAGATCCGCAGGACGTCGGTGCGAGTGGCATCAGCCGGCTCATCTCTCTCCGAAGACTACACCGGGAGCAAGCTTGAAGTCCGGGTCCAGGGTTCGCTTGACCGCGCGCATCTGCTCCACGCCGTCGCGTGCCGTAGAGCTCGAGCAGCAGCTGCTGCTTGACCGGATTGCGGCCGACGCCGTGTTCGGCGAGCGGCGATCCGCCGAGGCGAATCACCTCGCGGCCGAACGGCGAGAATCGCCGCCTTGCCCGACTCCAGTTCGTCCATCGAGCGCGGGATGACGTTCGGATGCAGGTTGCCGTCGGAGATGTGCCCCCAGACCGCGGCGTCGAGGCCGCGCGCGCGAAACTCCTCGTCGTAAATCGTCAGCAGCTCGTCGAGCCGCTCGAACGGGACGATCATGTCGGCTGCCGTCTTTGCGATGCGCGCGTCGATCTGCTTCGCGCGCCCGACGCGCGCGTTCACGCCGGCCGGCACGGCTTCGCGCAGCGCCAGCAGTTGATGCTCGCGCGCCGCGTCGCCCGGCACCGCGATCTCGACCTGATCGAGGACGCCGGCTTCATCCAGGGCGCGGCAGAAACGGATCAGCGGCGTGTCCGGCGCCTTCGCCTCGCGGGCGCGGCCGATCTCGTCGAAGGCGCGGGACGCCGTCATGTCCGGCGGCAGCTCCAGCGTGACCAGCAGCGCGATCGACGGCGTCGGCGGGAATCGTCACGCCGTTGACGCGGTCGGCTCCGTCCTCGCGCAGCAGCGCCAGGCAGCGTGCGTCCATGTGCTCGATCGCCGAGATGTCCATGCCGAGCGGATCGCGCGTGCGCCACGTCTCGGCGCGCGGCATCGCGCAGGCGGGCGACGAAGGCGAGCGCCTTCGCGCGATCGTCGAACGGCACGAACGCCAGGCACGCCTGGCGGCCGCGCCGGCAGCACGCGGAGCGTCACCTCGGTGATCACGCCCAGCGTGCCTTCCGATCCGATGAACAGATCGATCAGGTCCATGCCGGGCGCGGCGAAGTAGCCGGCCGAGCTTTTCGGCACGTCCGGCATCCGGTAACGCGGGATCGGGACGCGCACCGTCCGTTCCGACAGCACGATCTCGAAGAAGCCGTCACGATGCGCCCGCGTCCGGCCCCGCTGCGATGTCGAGGACGTCGCCGCTGGCGAGCACCACCGTCAGCGCGCGGACCCATTCGCGCGTTGTCCCGTACTTGAACGTCGCCGCGCCCGCGGCGTTGGTGGCGACGATGCCGCCGACGAAGGCGCCGGTGAACGTCGGCACGGGCGGATAGTGCTTGCCCATCCCTGCCAGCGCTGCATCGAGGTCGACCAGCGTGACGCCGGCCTGACGCGAACCCAGTCGTCGCCGGACGCGAGAATGCGGTTGAGATGCGCGGTGCTCAGCAGCACCTCGCCGCGCGGCGTGGCGCCGCCCGTCAGCGACGACTGCGCGCCGATCGGCAGCACGGACGATGCGGACCGGATGACCGCGGCGACTTCGGCTTCCGACACCGGCGTGGTGATGCCCGCGGCAAACCCGCCGGGAAAGTGGGCGGCATCCTCGAGAAACGAGGCCAGCACGTCGGGATCCCGCCCGATCCGCGGCGATGGGGACGCCGCGGGCTGGCGAGCATGGATGATGTGGGCGGGCAACTCAGTCATCAGTCGTCAGTCTCAGTCATCAGTCTCAGTCGTCAGTCTCAGTCGTCAGTTTCAGTCGATAGATTACTGACTGAGACCGCCGACTGAGACTGACGACTGAGACTGCTGACTGAAGCTGCCGACTGAGACCGCCGACTGCTTCAGTGTCATGGCCTGGGCGCGGGCAGCAGCTCGTCGAACAAGGGCTTGACCGGCACGATCGTGCGGCGATGTGCGTCGGCCTCCCTGACGAGGTCGGCGACGATGTCGGGATGGGCCGCGGCGATGTCGAACCGCTCGCCGGGGTCCGCGGCGAGGTCGAACAGCAGCGGCGGCGTGTGCACGGTCCGCTCGCCGCCCTGTGCATACGCGCCGCTCGTGATGAAGTGTGCCTTGTAGCGATCCTTCCGGACGGCGCGTAGCTCGCTGTCCGAGTAGTAGAAGATCGTGTGGCGCGGGCTGGTGCCGGCGCCGCGGAGCGCCGCCGACAGGTCGACGCCGTCGATGACGCGATCGGATGGGGGATGCGTCCCCGCGATTGACGCCGCGGTCGGCAGCAGGTCGAGGCCGGATCCGATGTCGGTCACCGTTCCCGGGCGGACCGTCCCGGGCCAGCGGAAGATCGCCGGAGTCCGGACGCCGCCTTCCCAAGTCGAGCCTTTGCCTTCGCGCAGCGGCCCGGCGGAGCCGCCGTGCGTCTCGAACGGCAGCCACGGTCCGTTGTCGCTGGTAAACAGGACGAGGGTCTGTCCGTCGACGCCGGCCGCGCCAAGCGCGTCCAGCACCTGTCCCGTGCTCCAGTCGATCTCCTCGATCACGTCGCCGTAGATGCCGCCGCTGCTGTGATCCACGTAGCCGCTCGAACGCGCGAGCGGGATGTGCGGCATCGAATGCGCCAGATAGAGGAAGAACGGCCGGTTCTTATTGGCGTCGATGAACCTGACCGCTTCCTCGGTATAGCGCTTCGTCAACGTGCGATGGTCGACCGGCCGCTCGATCACCTGTTCGTTGCGCATGAGCGGCACATCCCAATACTCCGGCTTCGGCTCGTAGGACGCGCTGGTCTTCAGTCCTTTGTCGGCCGGCACCGTCATCCGCATGTCGTGCGAGAACGGCAGGCCGAACCACGAATCGAAGCCTTGCCGCATCGGCAGGAACTGCGGCAGCTGGCCGAGATGCCATTTGCCGATCATGCCGGTGGTGTAGCCGGCCGACTTGAGGACTTCGGCGATCGTCACTTCGTCGAGCGGCAGCCCCTGCGCCGCGTTGTCCCGGAAGACCCCGGGCGAGCGGCCGTTCGGCGTCGCGAACATGCCGCTTCGGATCGGCAGCCTCCCGGTCAGCAGCGCGGCCCGGCTCGGGGAACACACCGGCTGCACGTAGAAGTTGGTCCACTTCTGTCCCTGCGCCGCCATCGCATCGAGGCGCGGCGTGCGGATGTTCGGCGCGCCGAACGCGCCGATGTCGCCGTACCCCATGTCGTCCGCGAGAATGATGATGAGGTTCGGCGGCCGTGACGGCTGAGCGACTGCTCCGCGACCGGCCGCGAGCGCGGCCAGCGATCCCAGCACGAGTCCGGCAGGCAGGATTCGTCCGAGGTGTCTCATGGGCGCGAGAGTATCATTCTGCGGCAAGGCCAGCAGGAACTGGAGGGCGAAGACTTGGGGCTGGAGGCTCGAAAACGATGTTCGTGACCGTCGCGCGTCTGGGTGAGATCCCGCCCGGGAGCGGCCGTCAGGTGACCGTCGGCGAGCGCTGGGTCGGCCTGTTCAACGTCAAGGGTGAGTATCACGCCGTCGACAGTGTCTGCCTGCATCGCGGCGGCCCGTTGTGCGACGGGCCGATCAGCGGCACCGTCGTCACCTGCCCGTGGCACGGATGGCAGTACGAGCTGACCACCGGCACGTTGATTCAGGATCCCAAGGTCGGCGTCTCCAGGCACGACACGCGCATCGTCGGCGACGAAGTGCAGGTGCGTCTCAGCGATTGACCGCAGGCCTGAAGGCCTTGCACTACTTTTGCGCGAGCGCTTTGATCAGCCGGTACTGAAACTCCAGCCCCTCGAAATACTGCTTCACGCCGACCCGCTCGTCCCGGCCGTGCGCACGCACGTCGTCCATGTCGCCGAACGTGCCCTCGACGCCGTAGGTCGGAATCTCGCCGTTGCGCATGTAGAGGCCGTCGGTGGCGCCGGTGCTCATCACCGGCACGACCACGGCGCCCGGGTACATCTGCTTGGTCAACGACTCCACCAGCGTCATGACGTCAGGGCGCAGCGGCGACGGCTTGCTCGGGTGCGCCTCGTCGACGAACGCGACCGAGATCTTGGGGTCGGCGAGGATCTCCACCAGCTTGGCCTTCACCGATGCGGGCGAGACGCCCGGCAGGATGCGGCAGTTGACGTTGGCGCTGGCCATCTGCGGCAGCGCGTTGGTCGCATGGCCGCCGAGCAGCTTGGTGGCGACGCAGGTCGTGCGCATCATCGCGTTGTAGTAGGGCAGCGACGCCGAGAGCCGCGCCGCCGCGGCGAGATCCGGTGTCGCCCTCGGCGACGGCGCGCATGTCGGCCGCCAGCTTCGGATCGGTTTCTACGTCCGCCGTGCGCGCGAAGTAGGCGCGCGTGACCTCGTTGAGCTCGACCGGGAAGGTGTACTGGCCGACAGGCGCGTCGAGTCCGGCGGCGAGGTGATAGATCGCGTTGTCCTTCACCGGCAGCGAGCTGTGGCCGCCCGGGTTCGTCACCTCGAGATGAAAATCCTGGTAGACCTTCTCGCTGGCCTGCACCTCGTTGGTCAGGTACTTGCCTTTGCGCATGCTGCCGCCGCCGCCTTCGTTGATGGCGAACTCGGCGTCGATCAGATCCTTGTGATTCTTCACCAGCCACTCGGCGCCGTTGAAGTCCCCGCCCTCCTCGTCGGCGGTCAGCGCCAGGATCAGATCGCGATCCGGCTTGAAGCCTTCCTCTTTCAATCGAATCAGGTTGGCGACGAATTGCGACGCCATCGCCTTGTCGTCGCTGGTGCCGCGGCCATAGAAGAAGCCGTCCTTCTCGACGAAGGTGAACGGATCGATCGACCAGTCCTCGCGCTTCGCCTCGACCACGTCGAGGTGGGCGAGGAGCAGGAGCGGCTTGCGGGCGCCGGTGCCCCGGAAGCGGAAGACGAGATTGCCTTTCTTGGGATCGGGGCCGAGGATCTGGATGTCGGCGGCGGGGAAGCCGGCGGCCTTCAACCGCGCCGCAACCGCTTCGGCCGCCTTGGTGACGTTGCCGGCCGGCGTGTCGGTCGTGTTGATCTCGACCAGCTCCTTGTAGATCTCGCGCGCCCTGGCGTCGTTGGGACCGGTCTGCGCGGAGACGACGGAGAAGGCGAGGCAGGCGAGCAGGGCTGAGTACTTCATCGCCAGATTATAGATGGCGTCGGTACTCAGCCCCTTCAGAGCGACCGATTCAGCGCCGGTCGTACCGGACGCCGCGGTAGTGGACGACCCGATGGCCTCCACTCCAGTGGCCGGCGTAGTACCGCCCGCTGGCGTGACGCGGGGCAATCCAGGTTGCGCCGGCGTAGGGTGGCCGCGCCCAGTAGCCGTTGTGCCAACGGTAGTGCCGTCCCGACGGATACCAATAGCCGTTGACCCAGACGACGTTGCCAACTGGTCGCGCGGGCTGCACGTACACGACCCGCGGCGGCGGCGGTGGACCGATTCGAACGGTGATTTGCGCGCTGGCCGTCGATGCGCCAGCCAGAAGCAGCAGAATCAGCAGAGTTGACGCCTTTGCCAGGTTTCGCATACCGGGGATAACGCAATCACCGTACCAGAGCACCGGCGCCAGAATCTGTTCGTAAACGCGCCGTCTGGCGACTCGATATACTTCCAGCTGATGAAATTCGCGCCTGAATATGTCACCTGTGTCCTCAACGAGAACTTCGAGGACGCCAAAGCTCTTCTGCTCTCGCCGATGATGGCGATCAACTATGCGCACCTGGTGATGCTGGCGTCGCAGGGGATCGTATCCGCTGGCGATGCGCATCTGCTTCGCGAGGCGCTCGATGGCGTGTCGCAGGACGAGGTTCGCGCCGTCAGCTACGACGGCACCTACGAGGACCTCTTCTTTTACGTCGAGCGCCTGGTGGTGGAGGCGTGCGGCGAAGACGTCGCGGGGCGGCTGCACACCGCGCGCTCGCGCAACGACATCGACATGACCATGTACCGGATGCGGCAGCGCGAGCTGGTACTTGGCCTGATGGCCGCGACCTTTGCCGTGCGTCAATCGCTGCTCGATCTCGTCGATCGTCACCGCGACACGGTCCTCGCCCTGCACACGCACACCCAGCGCGCCCAGCCCAGCACCGTCGCCCATTACCTGCTCGCCGTGATCGAGCAACTGGAGCGCGACGCCACCAGGCTGAAGGCCGCGTTCGAGAGCACCAACCGCAACCCACTCGGCGCGTGCGCGATCACCGGGACCGGCTTTCCGATCGATCGCAGCCTGACATCGTCGCTGCTCGGCTTCAGCGGACCTACCTGCAACACCTACGGCAGCATCGCCACCGTGGACTATCTGCTGGAGAGCACCTCGGCGGCCTCTGTGCTGCTGACCGGGAACGGACGCTTCGTCCAGGACATGCTGCTCTGGAGCACCGGCGAATTCGGCTATCTCCGGCTCGGAGACGGCTACGTGCAGGGCAGCAGCATCATGCCGCAGAAGCGCAATCCGGTGGCGCTCGAGCACGCCCGCGCGATCGGCAGCAAGGCGCTGGGACAGGCGCAGGCGATTGTCCTGACCGCGCACAACACGCCGTTCGGCGACATCGTCGACACCGAGGACGATCTGCAGCCGCTCGTGTTCGCGATGTTTCGCGACGCGACTCGCGCGGTTCGCCTGGTCGCGGCCGCGATGTCGTCCGCACAGTTCGACGCGGTGTCGCTCGAGGCGCGCGCCGGCGGCGGCTGGACGACGCTGACCGAGCTGGCCGACACGCTGGTCAGGGAGCACGATCTGCCGTTTCGCAAGGCGCACGCGATCGCCGCGCACTTTGTGGGTGGACGGGAGCGTCATCCGGATCGTCCGCTGGCGGCGCTGCTGGCCGATGCGTCCACCGAGGTGCTCGGCTCGCCGTTGACCTACTCCGAGGCGCAGCTGACCACGATTCTCAGCCCGCGGCATTTCGTCGAGATCCGCAAGACCTTCGGCGGCCCGGCGCCCGAGGAAACCGGGCGGGCGGCCAAGGCGTCGCGGGCGCAGCTCGACGCCGACCAGGCGTGGTGGACCGGTGCGACCGACGCGCTGGCGAGTGCCGAGCAGACGCTGGCGCAGCGGAGCGCGGCTCTCTGAACTGAAAACTCAGAACTCAGAACTCAGAACGAACCTGGCACCCTGAACCATGAACGATGAACCCCGACGGGAGAGCGACACCCCGATGACGAAGACCTATGTCGGGGTCCTCGTCCTCGAGGTCGTCATCGTCGCTGCGCTGTGGTGGTTCGGTAGAGCGTTCGCGTGAGGCCGTTCGACTGGGTGGTGGTCGTCGCCTACGTCGGCTGGATCATCATCGACGGCCTGCGCCGCTCGAAGGGCACCGACAAGGTCGACGGCTACCTGCTGGCCAACCGCTCGCTGCCGTGGTGGGCGGTCGGGCTGTCGGTGATGGCGACGCAGATGAGCGCCGTCACCATCGTCGGCACCACCGGCCTCGCGTACACCACCGGGCTGCGCTTCATCCAGAACTACTTTCCGCTGCCGCTGGCGATGGTCATCCTGTCGCTGACCGTGGTGCCGTTCTTCACGCGTGCGCGCGTCTATACGGCCTACGAGTATCTCGAGCGCCGGTTCGACGTCCGCGTCCGCTCGCTGGCCAGCTTCCTCTTCCTGATCGGCCGCGCCACGTCGCTCGGCGTCACGCTCGCCGCTCCATCGGTGGTGATGTCGGCGATCCTCGGCTGGTCGCTGCCGCTCACCGTGCTGGTGATCTGCATCCCGATGATCGCCTACACCACCATCGGCGGCGTGCAGGCGGTGGCGTGGACCGACGTCAAGCAGATGTTCATCGTCGTCTTCGGGATGTCGGCGGCGGTGATCGTGCTGCTCTATGGCATCCTGCAGCACGTCAGCTTCGGCGCGGCGCTCAACCTGGCGGGCGCCACCGGGCGGCTGCAGGCGGTGGACTTCAGCTTCAACCTGAGCGAGACCTACACCGTCTGGTCGGCGATGCTCGGCGGCACGTTCCTGATGCTGTCGTACTTCGGCTGCGACCAGAGCCAGGTGCAGCGCTACCTGACGGCGAAGTCGATCGACGAGGCGCGCAGTTCGCTGATGATGAGCGCCTGGGTCAAGATCCCGCTGCAGCTGCTGATCCTGACCACCGGCGTCCTGGTGTTCGTCTTCTACCTGTTCAACACGCCGCCGATGCTGTTCAACCGCGTCTACGACGCGCAGGTCGCGTCCGGGCCGCGGGCGGCCGAGTATGCCGGGCTGCAGCAGGCCTTCGACCACGAGATCGCGGCGCGCCGCGACGCGGCGGTGCGCGCCGACCGCGATGGCTTCATCGCCAGCGACACGCGGGTCAAGGACATCCGGTCGAAGGCCTCAGCCATCGTCCGCTCGGCCAGCGGCGACGCCGCCTACAGCGACGTCAACTACGTCTTCCCGACCTTCATCACGACGCAGCTGCCGATCGGGCTGGTCGGCCTGATGATCGCCGCGATCTTCGCGGCAGCGATGTCGGCCAGCGGCGGCGAGCTCAACGCGCTGGCGACCGCGACGGTGATCGATTTCTACAAGCGTCATTTCGTCAAGGAGGCGACCGACTCCCACTACGTGTTCGTGTCGAAGCTGTCGACCTTCGCCTGGGGCCTGTTTGCCTGCTTCGTGGCGATGCGCGCGGCGAACCAGGGGTCGCTGATCGAAGTCGTCAACCGCTATGGGTCGGTCGTCTACGGGTCGCTGCTCGGCGTCTTCATCCTCGCGATCCTGACCAAGAGGGCCACCGCGCGCGGCGCCTTCTGGGGAACGATTGCGGGCATGGCCGCCGTGCTCTACGTCTACAACTGGATGCCGTGGATCGCGTTTCTGTGGCACAACCTCATCGGGGCGGTGGTGGTGGTCGCCGTCGGCATGGCGATTAGCTATCTGCAGCCACCAGCGCGGCCGTCGTAGCCCTACGACCCTTGGTAGTAGCGGGGCCGGTCCGATAGAAATTAATGCTTGTTTCAGGCCAGAAATCTCACCAAACGCTACGGGCGGCTGACGGCCCTCAGTGACGTCTCGTTCTGCGTGCGACCGGGGGAAGTGCTCGGCCTGATCGGCCCCAACGGCTCGGGCAAGACCACCCTGTTCGAATGCCTCGGCGGCGTGCTGCCGCTCGATGCCGGATCGCTGATGCGCGACGGGCAGCCGTTGACCGAGCGGATGCGCGCCTCCACGCTGTTCTATCTGCCCGACTCGATCGTCCCCTGGCCCGCGCAATCGGTTCGCTGGGCGATCGATTTCACGCTGGGATTTTTCCACGGCCGCGCCGGGCTGCGCGACGAGGTCGTGCAGCGCCTCGACATCGGGCCGCTGCTGGACTCGACGATCGGCAGCCTGTCGAAAGGGCAGCGCAAGCGGGCGCTGCTCGCGATCGGCCTGCTGATGCCGCAGCCGGTGCTGCTGGCCGACGAGCCGTTCGACGGCCTCGACCTGCGCCAGAGCCGGGACGTCGCGCAGACGCTTCGCTCCTACGCGTCGGCCGGCCGGACGATGTTCCTGTCGATTCATCAGATCAAGGACGCGGCGCGCGTCTGCGATCGCTTCGTCCTCCTGAGCGGCGGCACGATCCGCGGCGAAGGTACGTTCGACCAGCTGGCGGCGCAAGCCGCTTCGCGCGGCGCGGCGCCCGGCGATCTCGAAGAGGTGTTCCTTGCCCTCACGTGAAGAAGGAACCGCCGAGACCGCAAAGACCGCAGAGAAACGCTTTGACTCTGCGAGCTCCGCGGTCTCTGCGGTTTCATCTTTCTCGTGGCTCGTCGCCAAGGAATACCGCGAGCTGGTGGCGTCGCGGGCCTGGTGGGTACTGCTGCTCGCGATGGGACCGCTGGTTGGTGTCACCTTCATCAGCGCGGTGCGGACGTATGGAGAAGCGAGCGGGCTGAACGGCACGACCGCCGGCGTCGGCGAGGCGTTCTCGCCGCTCATCGGGATCTGGGCGCCGACCTTCAGCGCCTGCGAGGTGGCCGCGGTCTTCCTGCTCCCGTTCGTGGCGATCCGCCTGGTGTCCGGCGATCGCCAGAGCGGCGCGCTGAAAATCGAGATGCAGCATCCGATGCCGACCATCGCGCGCGTCGCCGCCAAGGCGATCGTGCTGCTGGGCGGCTGGGTGGTGGCGTCGCTGGCGCCGTTCGCGGCAGCGTTGCTGTGGAGAAGCTACGGCGGCAGCGTCTACGCGCCGGAGCTGTTGACGGTGGCGTTCGGCCACATGCTGAACGCTGGCCTGACCATCGCGCTGGCGTCCGCCGCGGCGGCGCTGACCGAGCATCCGTCGACGGCGGCGATCCTGACGCTCAGCGTCACCGTCGGCACCTGGATCCTGAACTTCATCGCCGCGGTCCAGGGCGGGATCTGGGAGCGTCTGGCCGGCTATACGCCGCCGGCGATGGTCGCGCAGTTTCAGCATGGCCTGATTCGATTCGACGCCGTCGTGATCGCCCTCGCCCTGATGGCGGCCGGGCTGGTGTTCGCCGCGCTCTGGCTGCGGCTCGGCGTCCAGGTCCGTCGACGCGTGCAGGAGTCGATCGCGCTGGCCGCGGTCGTGGTGCTGGTAGTGGTGGTCGGCAGCGCCGCGTGGCCCAGCTGGGACCTGTCGGAGAATCGCATGAACTCGTTCCCCGAAGCGGACGAACATGCGCTCGCGAAGATCCGGACCCCTTTGGGAATCGAGGTGCATCTCGCGCCCGAGGATCCCCGGCGCGCGGACCTCGACCGCAAGGCCATCGCCAAGCTGCGGCGCGTGATGCCGGCCCTGCAGGTGCGGTACGTGTCGGCGACCTCGATCGGACTCTTCGAGCAGACCGCGCCGCACTACGGCGAGATCTGGTACGAGCTCGGCGGCAAGAAGGAAATGAGCCGCGCCACCACGGCCGAGAGCGCGCTCGAAACGATCTACGACCTCGCCGGCGTCAAGCCGCCGGTCGAAACCGACGACGAGATGTTCCGGGGGCACCCGCTGGCGGTGGCTCCCAAAGGCGCCGCCGCGGTGTTCTACGGGATCTGGCCCGCCTCAATCGTACTCGGCGCATTCCTACTACGCAGGAGACACGCATGAAAAAATTCCTCGTCCTCGCACTGCTCGCGATCGCGCCGCTGCATGCGGCCGATCTGAAAGTTGATCTCAGCAAGGAAACCGTCGGGAAACCGCCGGCGACGTTCGAACCGATGGTCGGCACCTGGGTCGTGGCCCAGGACGGCGCCGACAAGGTGATCATGATCGACGGCCGCCCGTGGGTCGCCAGCAAGGACAATCCCACCAAGCTGCTGATCGAAAGCGCCCGGAAGCTGTACGGCACCTCGAACGAAGAGCTGATGGACAACGCCAAGCAGTTCGCCTATTTCCCGGTCGCCGTGCTGCGCGGCCTGGCCAACTTCACCAACGGCACGATCAGCGTCAAGTTCAAGACCATCGCCGGCGACGCCGATCGCGCCTCGGGCATCCTGTTCAACGTCAAGCCGAACGGCGACTGGCTCGCGGTGCGCTACAACGACACCGAGAACAACGTCGCGCTGTGGGAGTTCCACAACGGCATCCGCCGCAACATGCGCTTCAGCGACCGCGCCCACAAGTTCATGCTCGACCGCGCCGCCTGGCACGAGTTGAAGCTGACCATCGACGGCGCCGCTCTCAAGACCACCCTCGACGGCGAGCTCGCCCTCGAATACACGCTCGGCAGCGAGCCGGGGCCTGGACGCAACAACGCGCCGCCGAATCCCGATCTGATCCCGGCCAACAACGCCGTCCTGCGCCCGCCCGTGATGGGCAAGGTCGGCGTCTGGGCGAAAACCGATACGACCAGCTACTTCAAAGACTACGTGGTGAGCCCGAAATGAAAACCTTTGTGTCCGTTGTTGCCTTTGTGTCCTTGGCATGCGCGGCGAGTGTTGCCCGCGCCCAGAGCCCGAACACCTCCACGATCGTCGTCCTCGTCACCGATCAGTCGGGTGCGATGGTCGCCGACGCCAAGGTGACGGTCATCAACACGCAAACCGGTGACCTGCGCGAGGCGCCGTCCGGCAGCGAAGGCAACGCCACGTTTCCGTCGCTATCGCTGACCGGCGCCTACCGGGTCAGCGTGTCGAAGCAGGGCTTCGGCAGCGAAGAGCGCGACGACGTCACGCTGCGCGGCGGCGAGACCGCGACGCTGCGGGTGAAGCTGCTGGTCGGATCGGAGAAGGCCGAGGTCACCGTCTATGGGACGACAACCGGCGTGCGCGCCGATCCGCAGATCGGCCGGCGCAACGACAGCGAGCAGATCGACGAGACGCCGATCCTCGGCCGAAAAGTCTCGGCGCTGCCGCTGCTCAACTCGGCGTTCCGCCAGGGCAAGGGCACCGGCGACCTGTTCGTCAACGTGAACTACTTCGTCACCGGCGGCGGCAGCCGCCGCACCACGACCTACATGCTCGACGGCGCCAGCAACGACGAAGGGTGGGGCCGCCAGACGATGATCGCTACCGTGCCGGTGGGCGCGATCCAGGAGATCGCCGTGCTGTCCAACGCGTTTTCCGCCGAGTTCGGCTGGACCGCCGGCCCCGCGCTCAACATCGTCACCAAGTCGGGCACCAACGACGTGCACGGCGAGGGCCTGTACATGGCGAGGCCTGGCAGCTGGCAGGCCGGCACGTTCGCGACCAACGGCTTCTGCGCGCCGTCGGTCCCGACCTGCGTCACGCCGACCACGCTGACGGCGATCAACCCTGCCGACGTGCCCGACTCGCTGAACCAGTTCTCCGGCACCGTCGGCGCGCCGTTCGTCAAGGACAAGACGTTCTTCTTCGCCACCGCCGACTACACGATGCAGGATCGGACGACGTTCCTCTCGCCCAGCCTGCCGTCGTTCGTGCTGCCGGCGGACGGCAGCACGACCTACGTCGGGAACTACCGCCAGGCGCTGTTCAACGGCCGAATCGACCACAAGATCACGCCGCGGCAGACGCTGATGTTCCGCCTGAACGTCGATCACTTCTACGACACCAACCCGAACGACGCGGTCGGCGGCACGAGCGCGCCGAGCGTGGCGCGCCGCTACACGCGCGGTTCGGTGACCGGGAACGCCAGCGACACCTGGGTGCTGAGCCCGAACCTCCTCAACGAGGCGCGCAT
Organism: uncultured Acidobacteriota bacterium; assembly: GCA_963794705.1. Classification (GTDB taxonomy): domain Bacteria; phylum Acidobacteriota; class Vicinamibacteria; order Vicinamibacterales; family CAVVIG01; genus CAVQFC01. The sequence goes on along the minus strand of CAWCFI010000010.1, from coordinate 129,280 downwards.
CGGTTATCTCAACGGCGACCCGGTCACGCTCTGGGAGGCCCAGACGCTCTCCACCGCGTACACCCGCGCCGGTTCGGTGCCGTTCACCATCGGCCAGTCGCGCGAGTCGAACCTCCACAGCCGCCAGTTTCAGTTCTCCGACACGCTGTCGTGGTCGCGCGGCAAGCAGACGCTCCGGCTCGGCACCAGCGTGGCGCGGCATACGTCGGGCGGTACCGGCAGCGAGCCGGGCACCGCGTCGCTCGGCACGTTCACATTCCTGGCGACGACGACCGCGCCGTTCGATCAGCTGAAGCTGTCTGACGTTCAGAATTACCAGCAGCCGATCAGCTTCGGCATCAGCAGCTACGAGCTGCCGCAATGGCTCAGCGCGGTGTTCGTGCAGGACAGCATCCGCGTCAACAACGACTTCACGCTCGATGCCGGCCTTCGCTACGACCACCAGTCGCTGTCGGACTCGAACGCTAACTTCGCGCCGCGCGTCGGCTTCGGCTGGCACCCGGGCGGTGACGCGCGCACGTCGATTCGCGGCGGCTACGGCATGTACTACACGCAGCTCATCGCGAACGTCCTGGCCGGCTACCTCGTGAACGGCCTGGACGGCCTCACGACCTACACCGCGACGCCAGGGCAGACCGGTTTCCCGACCTGCCTGACCGGGCCGTGCCTGCCGGTGCCGCTGGATCCGAAGACGCTGCCGGCGTCGCAGCTTCCGGCGCGCGACATCACGATCCAGGCCGGACAGGCCGCGTTCTACCGGAGTCAGTTCGCCAAGTACGGCCTCAACTTCGATCTGCTGCCGAACTATCCGGACAAGCTGGTCAACCCGCGCAGCCAGACGACGACGATCGGCGCGGAGAGGGAGATCCGGAAGGGCCTGTTCCTCGGCGCCGACTACGTCCACCAGCACTGGACCGACCTCGCGCGCACGGTCGATCTCAACGCGCCGTCGGTGTTCGATCGCACCACCGTCGGCCAGGTCAGGACGGTGGCCGCCGCCAACCTCACCCGTCCGATTCTGCCGGTGAACGGCGGCGTGCGCCAGGTCAACGTGCTGACCAACCTCGGCGTCTCCGACTACGACGGTCTGCAGACCGAGTTCAGCTACCGCGGCAACGCCAAGATCTACGCAGGGGTCAGCTACACGCTGTCGAAGGCGACCAACACCAGCGAGCCCGACGGCAACGGCATCGCTCCGAACCAGAGCATCCTGTCGCGGCTTGGCGAAGAAGAGCGCGGACCGAGCCTGCTGGACCAGCGTCACCGCGCCGTGATCACGTTCACCTACCTGCTGCCGAAGAGCATCACCGTCGGCACCGTGGCGCAGCTGGCATCGTCGCGGCCGTTCAACGCCGTCACCGGCATCGACAACAACGGCGACGGTGCGAACAACGACCGGCCGGTCGTCAACGGTGCCGTCATCGGCAAGTCGGCGTTCCGCGGCACCGCCACGCAGGAAGTGGCGACGTTCATCGAGGGGCGGATCAAGGGCGGCGGCCGCTCAATCCTGCTGCGGCTCGAGGGGTTCAACCTGTTCAACCACGGCAACATCCTCGGCCGCGCCCAGACCACCTACGGCGACCTGGCGACGGTGAACAATACGTTCGGTCAGATCGTCGCCGCCGGCACCGCGACCAACGCGATCCCGGCGCTGGCCAACATCGATCCGCCGCGGATGGCCCAGTTCCAAATACGTTTCAATTTTTGATGTAGAAATCAGGAGAGATCTGTTTGGATTCTAAAGCCGCCCGCGGCCGAAGCGGGCGGTTTGCTTGCCGTAGTTGAACCGCCAGACGGTGGCCGCGACGACCAGCAGTGCGCAGCCCTCCACGTACACCTTCTCCGCGTCGATGTAGTCCGGCGGCCGGTTCTGCAGCAGCGGATCCGCCGCGACGCCGTGGACGTAGAACACCGCGGCTGCGGCATAGGCGACGTAGTGCAGCTGCTTCCAGCGGTGGCGTCCGAACACACGGCGGAAGTACGACGTCAGCACCACGAACGCGACCAGGTAGAACGCGATCGCGCCGAGCGTGGTGGGGAACGGCTGCACCGGCGACCAGATCGGCACGGCGATGTCGAACAGCCGGAATCCCGTCCCGCCTTTGATCGGCGCCCACAGCAATATCAGCGGGTGGATGAACGCGGTGGCGAGGCCGAGGTAGCCGAGCCAGTTGTGGAAGGTGAACAGCTTGAACCAGCGCAGCCGCGGCCACTGCCGGATCGGGTTGTACCCGACCGACAGCAGCAGCCCCATCAGGATCTGCGCGGTGAACATGCCGACCGCGATCAAGCCGATGACCGACGAGACGTCGATCGCGGTCGGCATCTCGATGCCGGCGATCATCGTGCCGGGGCGTCCGACGTGCTCCTGGCGCCGGCGTTCTTCACGTACCTGTCGAACCAGTTGAGCCGCTCGGCGATGACGTGCAGCAGGGTCTCGCGCGCGGCGTAGCCGTGCGCCTCGTTCGGCAGCGTCACGTAGCGCACCGTCGCGCCGTGACCCTTGAGTGCCTGGTAGAGGCGCTCCGAGTTGATCGGGAATGTGCCGGTGTTGTCGTCCACTTCCCCGTGCACCAGCTCGATCGGATCCTTGATCTTGTCGGCATACCAGAACGGCGACATCTTCGCGTAGAGATCCGGCACTTCCCAGAAGGTGCGGCGCTCGCTCTGGAAGCCGAACGGCGTGAGGGTGCGCATGTAGGCGCCGCTCTCGGCGAACCCGGCGCGGAACAGTCGCGAATGCGCCAGCAGGTTCGCCGTCATAAAGCCGCCGTAGCTGTGCCCGCCGACGCCGATCCGGTCGCGATCGGCGACGCCCATCTCGACCACCTTGTCGATCGCCGCCTGCGCGCTCGCGACCAGCTGTTCGACGTAGGTGTCGTTCGCGGTTTCACCGGGTCCGATGATCGGCATGGCCGGATCGTCGAAGATGGCGTAGCCGGACAACAGCAGGAACATGTGCGAGCCGCCGCGGATCGACGTGAACGAGTTGGGCGAGCCCGAGACCTGGCTGGCCGAGTCGGCGTCGCCGAACTCTCGCGGGTACGCCCACATGATCACCGGCACCCGGGTCCCCTGCTTGTAGCCGGGCGGCAGGTACAGCGTGCCGGAGAGCGTGACGCCGTCGTTGCGCTTGTAGGTGACGTACTGCCGGAGGATGTCGCGCACCTGCGGCTGGGGATCGGCGAACTGCGTCACGGCACGCTTCGCGTCGGCGCCGGCGTCGCGGCTGAAATAGTTCGGCGCGTCTTTCTGCGTCTCGTAGCGCGTCAGAAACCGCGTCATCTCGTCATTGAGCGGCGCCACGAACGACTCGAGAGATTCGGCGGAGGAGCGGAAGATGCGCTCGCTCTTGAGGGTCTTGACGTTCAGCTTGTCGAGGAACGGCCGGTCGCCGTCCTTCGACGCGCCGACGCCTGCCACGTAAATGAAATCGCCGTTCTGGATGATCGAGCCGACGGGGCCGCCGCGTCCGCCGCCTGCCGCGCCGCCCGTCGCGCCGCTGTCGCGGCGGGTCACCGGCGTTCCGGGGTTGTCGTAGGCGGCGTCCTGCTTGCGATCCCACACCTTGCGCGGCGCCGCGCCCGGTTCCAGGATCCAGGTGCGGGTGCGGCGCGAGGCGCGATCGTCCTCGGTCAGCAGCGCGATGCCCGCGTCGGTGTAGTTGATGCCGGCGTAGCGCCACTCGGTCTTGGCGACCTCGGACGGCTGGCCGGAAAACGGCGCCGTCAGCGACACGACCTTGTCGCGGAAGGGCACCGCGTTCTTGAGATTGCCGCCATCGAGCGCTTCGACCCAGAGAATGGTCCCCGGTTGATCGGCCCGCCAGCGGTAGCTCCTCGGTCCTGTCTCGACCCCGGTCAGCGAGGTGCCTTCACGCGATGGCTGATCCGCGATCCGCTTCGCGACCTCGCCGCCGCGGGTCCAGATTTCGACGTCCTGCGCGAAGCCGTTCATCGGCACCGTGTGCGAGAACGGTTTCTTGATCCTGGTCACCAGCACGTACTGCCCGGCAGGGGATGGCGCCGCCGTGCTCAGCACCGCCGGCTTTCCGATCGGAGTCTTCGTCCCGGTCGCCACGTTGATCGCCGTAAGCTGACTCGTGAAGTAGTAGTCGAACAGGGTGTCGTCGTAGGCGGTCTTGAGGAGATCCTCGTAGGTCGGGGCCGGCGCGGCCTTGCCGTAGTTCTCCTCGACGTGCGGTCCCGCAGGCACCGGTGATTCGGCGGGAGCGGGGCCGCGGCCCGCCGGCACCAGCCTGCAGACCATCGTGACGTTGTCCTTCAGCCAGTCGCACGGGTCGCCGGTCGTGGCGTTGACCCGATCGGCGCCGGCGACGATCGCCTTGCTCGCGCCGCTCATGCCGTCGGCGATCCACAGCTCGATGCCATCGTCCCTGGTCTGCAGGAAGGCGAGGTGCGACCCGTCGGGCGAGAACTTGACGTTCGAGATGCGCGCCTGGGCGGGCATCTTCACCGTCGTCTCCGTGCCGTCGCTGATCTTCTTCAGCGTGATTGCGTAGATGCCGGTCCCTGGCAGGCCGGACGCGCGATGCGGTCCGTTGGTGCGGGGATTCACGCGCGCGCCGGCGAGCCGGTACATCGGCTGTGAAAGCTCGGCGATGGTCGGATAAGCGCGCGCCTTCGTCAGCGCAATCACCTGCTTGTTGGGGCTCAGCAGCGTCTGCGGCAGCGGCTCGGCGTCGAACGCGTCGACGATCGGCTTCGGCGGCAGGACGTACTTGGCCGGATCGGATGCGGTCGGCACCTGCGCCGCGAGCGCGGGCGCGAGAATCAGGGCGAACAGCGCAACGACACGAAGCGGACGGATGGACATGATGGCTCCTGACGCGGATTGTAACCGCTGCGGTCACCTACGGTGCGCGGGAGATTGGAAAACGAGCTCGGCCGGGCGCGAGCGCGGCATCTGGACGGCGACGGCAAGGCGGTGACGCGGGCCAGCGGCGAGAAGGGCGAATTGCCACGCGCCGGCATCGATGCCGGGCGCGTCGACGTGAATGCCGGCATCCCCGTCGACCTGGAAGGCGAGCGCGCCGAGCGACACGGCCATCCCGAGACCGAGCGCCTTCACGAACGCTTCTTTCAATGTCCAGATGTCGAAGAAGCGATCGCGTCTCGCGTCGCCAGCCAGCGCCAGGATCTGTGCGGTTTCCGTGGGCGCAAAGAACCGCGACGCGATGGCCGCGGGGTCGACTACCCGATCGACGCACTCGACGTCGACGCCGACCGCTGCGCCCGAAGTCACCGCGCACGCGACCATGCCGCGCGTGTGCGACAGGCTGAAGGAGGCGGCGTTGGCGCAGTCCCCGATCAGAAGCGGTTTCCCGGCCGCGGTCTTCTCGAACCGCCAGTGGGCAGGCTCGTGGTCGCCGGTGGCAGAGAGCGCATGCCGCAGCAGCGCATGCGCGGCAGCGTAGTCGCGGGCGTCGTGCGCGACATGAAACCGATGGTATTGCGCGAGTTCCTCGTCCGAGAGCACCGCTGCGGCGTCGGCGATCGCCGCCGCGTCGAGGCCGTCTGTGGCGCGAAACCAGACCAGGACATCGTGCGGTGTCACGACCGAAGTGTAGCGCCTGGCCGCCGCCGGTCCGCGCCAGGAGCCGTCCGGTTGCTCACGGCTTCAGAGGCGAGCCGGCATCCGCGTCTGCTTTCGACAGCTCGACGTCCAGGGTCAGCGTCTGGATGAGATTGCCGAGCTCGTCGCGCGCCCTCGTCAACTTTTGATCGAGGTCCGCCATCTCGTTGCGCAGCGCCGCGATTCGATCTTCCTGCTGATTGAGCTGCGCCACGTAGCGCTTCACCAGCTGCTGCTCCCCGGATGCGCCTTTGAGCGCGCCCATGTTGTCGCGCACCCGCTTCTGATCCTCGCCAATCTTGTTCGCCTCGCTTTGCCGGATCTCGATCTGGCCTACCAGCACGGCGATTTCGGCTTTCTTCGCCTGAATCGGCACCAGCGCCTGCGACAGCCGCGCGTCCTCGCGCGAACCGCTCACGAACACCGCGATCAGCTGATCGCTGAGCTGCGACACCGAATAGTTGGTGTCGAGCGGATGGCGCTCGCTGACTTCGAGCGTGGCGACGCCTTTCGGCTCCACGCGCACCGCGAACCGATAGGCCGTCAGCGACGTTTCCACCGGCGCCGCACCGTCCACGAGCGACCATCCCGGGCGAATCGGGTGTTCGACGATCACGGTTCTCGCCATCGTGTCGTTGTTCCGGAGCGTGTACACCCGCCGCGTCGTCTGCTCGCTCTGCTGGACCGCAACGCCGCGATTGATCCGGATGCGGCTGACATGCTGATGCTCGTCGCCGCGCCGCGCCTCGACCTGGACACCGAGATCGACCGCGTACGACATCAGCCGCTTTTCGCCCGGCTTGATCGGCTCGAGCAAGCCCTCGCCGGCGAAGGCCGATCCCTCGAGGACGGTGAAGGAACCGGCGTCGAGCGTCATCCCGCTCGAGTTCGTCAGCCAGACGCTGCGCAGCGGCCGCGCGCCGCCGGCGCGCTCGTTCCAGACCGACACCCGCTCGATGCCGACGTCGGCTCGGACGATCGGCACCAGCGCCGACTGGTTCTTGCGAATCGTGATCGGACCGTCAACGCGATACTCGAACAGGTCGCCGAGGTTCTGTCCTTGCGCGGACGCCTGCATGCCGGCCAGCCGGTCCTCGACCATCGCGCGATCGACAGACGTCAGCGTTGGCGCCGGGGCGGGCGGTGGTGGCGGTGCCGACGCCAGCCCACCGACGATGCCGCCGGAGGCGCTGGAAATGCCGCCGCCCTGGCCGCCGCCCTGGCGGTTCTGAGCGGTGCCGGGCCTTGACGCGCTCATGTCGAGCCGCGGCGCTGAGGCGGATGATTCGGTCATCGTTTCCTGATGTACCTGAGGACTCGGGACGCTGACGCGCGAGACCCCGATCGTCGGACGCTGAGTGTAGAGCGGCTGCGACAGCGGCTGGATGAACGACTGTGGCGCGCCCGCGACCAGCGACAGCTCGACGTCGTTCCAGTCCTCGCCGATGGTGTTGTCGACCACCGCCCATCCCTGCAGCACCGGCGAGCCGCTGGTCGGGAGCACGAGGCGGTAGGTCGTCTTCCAGACCGGCACTTCGCTGATGTAGCTCACCATCACATCTCGCGTGGTCGTGCCGACGGTCGCGATCTTGAGCTGCCGGCGGTTCTGTGCGCGATTGGACGCGAGCAGGCCGAGGTAGGCGCCGACCTGGTCGGCCGATTCGCGCTCGGTGAGCCTGACGCTGACCGCCGGGCTCAATTCCACCGAGCGGATGTCGCCGCCGTCGGTGACCAGCGTCAGTTCGTCGCGCGGCGCGTCGTCCTTTCGCGGCCGGCGCTCGAGGCTGAGGAGACGTCCGGCGATCACGCGATCGCCGGTGCGCACCTCCAGTCGGGCGCCGCGCAGCGCGGTGAGCAGTTCCGCCGGCGTCGTCCGCTCACCGACCGCAAGGGTCAGCGCGTTCAGGCGCTGTGCAAACGGCGCCTCGGAATTGAACGAGACGTCGGTGATCCGGCCGCCGCCGAGATCGAGAGTGGTGAGCGACTGCAGCACGTCGTTCAACTGTGCGGTGTTGAAGTCGATGGTGACCGACTGGCTGCCGCGCACCCGTCCCACGTGCTCGAAGTAGCCGACGCCGTTCTTGTACAGCACCACGCGGCGGACCGGCAGCCTGGCCGAGGCCGCCGTCGGCGCGGCCGCTCGCGGTGCGGCGGCCGGCCCCTGCGCTCGCGCGACCTGGATCATGGGGAGCGCGCAGGCGCAGACAATGAGTGCACATCGACGCATCGGACACCTCCTGATGAGCAGACACCGCGGCGGCTGTTTTGGCCGTGGGCGGCAAAACGCCTGTAAATTCCTGCGCGGTCTGTGAAATCAGGATCGGCCTCGCTCGTGCATAAGGCAGAGCGGAGGGCTCATGAAGCTCATCGGTATCTGCCTGATTGTCTTTGGGGTGCTGGCGCTGGCGCTCGGCGGCTTCAACTACACGACCCGCGAACGGGTCGTCGATCTCGGTCCGCTGAAGGTCGACGCCGACAAGAACCACAGCGTCCCGATCGCGCCGATTGCCGGCGTCGCCGCGCTCGTCGGCGGCATCGCGCTGGTGATGGTGGGAGCGAAGACGCGCGCCTGACGATCAGAAAAAACCGCAGAGAGCGCGAAGATCGCTGAGAAATATTCTTCTCTGCGTTCTTGGCGATCTCCCCGGTTTTTTCTTATGGCTTTGGGCCGAAGACCTCGTCGACGGTCATCGTCTTGATCGGGCCGAGGTTGAGTGCCCGGATCCCCGGCTCGATCACTTTCAGATCGCCGACGATGACGACGGCGAGGTGGTCGGGCCTGATGTATTTCTGTGCGACGCGCTGGGCGTCCGCCCCTGAGACCGCCTGGATGTTCTGCACGTACTTGCCGAAGTAGTCGTCGGGCAGCTTGTAGACCAGTGCGTCTTCCAGGCGCCGCGAGATGTCGCCCGTGGTTTCGAAGGCGCTCGGGTAGCGCAGCGCGACGTAGTTCTTGGCGCGCGCGAGCTCTTCGGCGGGCACTGGCTTCAGGATCGCATTCAGCTCGTTGAAAAATTCCTTCAGGGCTTCCGACGTCTTGTCCGTCTGGACGCCAGCCGAGGCGGAGAACGGGCCCGCGCTGCCGCGCATGTCGAAGCCGGACCCGGCGCCGTAGGTGTAGCCGTGGACCTCGCGCAGGTTGTTGTTCAGCCTGGAGGTGAACGATCCGCCGAGGATCGTGTTCAGCACCTGAATCGGGAAGTAGTCGGCGGTCGAGCGCGGCACGCCGATGCGACCGATCCGGATCTGCGACTGCGCTGCGCCCGGTTTGTCGATGAGATAGATCTGCCGCGCCGGCGGTTCGTCGGTCGCGGGCAGTTTTTCGGGTGCCGCCGCGCCCGAGCCCTTCCACCCGCCGAAATTCTTCTCGAACAACGGCATGGCCTTGTCGGCAGTGATGTCGCCGACCGCGAGCAATACGGCATTCTCCGGGCGGAACGCGGTGGCGTAGAAGGCGCGCAGGTCGTCGGAGGTGAATGTCTTGATGGTTTCGGCGGTGCCCATCTGCGGGGTGCCGTAGCGGTGGCCTTTGCCGTAGAGGATGCGCGAGAAGGCCACCGACGAGATCGTCGGCGGATCGTCGCGTCCCTGGAGGAGGCTGGTGAGGCGCTGCTGGCGCTGGCGCTCGAGCTCGTCTTTCGGGAACGTCGGTCTGAGCGCGACGTCCGCCATGATGGGCAGCGCGTCGGCCAGCCGCGCCACTGGCACGTGCAGGCGCACCGCGGACAGGTCCGAGGTCGTCGCCGCGCCGAGATCGGCGCCGAGATAATCGATCGCGTCGGCGATCTCGAGCGCCGAGCGCGATCCTGCGCCCTCTTCCAGCATCGCCGCCGCGAGGCTCGCGACGCCGTACTTGCCGGGTGGGTCGTTGGCGGTGCCGCTCAGGACCACGAGGTTGATTTGCGCGACCGGAACCTCGTGCATCTCCACGATCCACACCGGCAGGCCGTTGGACAGCTTCTGTTTCTGGATCGTCGGCAGCCGCAGCGGCGCCGGCGGTCCCGGCTGCGGCGGATGGGATCGGTCAGGCGCCTGCTGGGCAAATAGTGCAACAGACGCGCAAACGACCGTAGCCAAAATCATCAACGCCTGTTTCCGCATCAAGAACTCCGGGAAAAAACTCGGGGAAATAACCCCGAGAGATGAGGTCTGAGCTGACTCCGCTATGGTTTCGCGGGCTCGACGGTCAGCTCGACGCGCTTGTCCAGTGGCAGGAACTGGACGGCGGCGGCGCTGATGTCGCCGACTGACAGCGCCCGGTAGCGCGCGAGATCCTCGTTGAACCAGTCGGGATCGCCGGTGGCGGTGTAATACGCGTTCAGCTGATCCGCCTTGCCGCCGAACCCTCCGACCCGCTCCATCCGGTTGTAGAACGACGCCTCGATCTGGTTGACCGAGCGCTCGAGCTCGTGCGCGGTCGGCGCCTCCCGCTGCAGCTTCTGGATCTCCTCGTCGATGACCTTCTGCAGCTCGGCGACGGTATGGCCCGGCTGCGGCGTCGCGACGATCTGGAACGACGAGGACAGCGCCTGCGACTGCTGGGACGCGCTCACGTCCTGCGCGATCTGCATGTCGTAGACGAGCCGCTTGAACAACCGCGAGTTCTTGCCGCCGGCGAGGATATCGGCGACGGTGTCGAGCGCCGCGTCGCCCGGCTCGAAGTGACGAGGCGTCAACCACGCGAGATACAGGCGCGGCAGCTGCACGCGATCGGTGATGGTCTTCTTCTGCACCCCGGTCAGCGCGACTCCCGGGATCGCGATGGGATCGGGCGCCGGCGCCGCCTTGACGTCGCTGAAATACTTCTCGATCAGCTTTCGTGCCGCGCCGCTCTCGAGATCGCCGGCGACGACCAGGCTGGCGTTCGACGGCGCGTAGTACTTCTTGAAGAACGCCACCACATCGTCATAGCTCGCGGCGGAGAGATCCTCCATGTAGCCGATCACCGGCCAGTGGTACGGATGCCCCTCGGGATAGAGCAGCTCGCCGAGCAGCAGCTGAGCGGTGCCGTACGGCTGGTTCTCGTACGACTGGCGGCGCTCGTTCTTGACGACGTCGCGCTGGAGGTCGACCGATTTCGGCGTCATCGAATCGAGCAGATACCCCATGCGATCCGACTCGAGGAACAGGCCGAGCTCGAGCGAGTTGGCCGGCAGGTTGATCCAGTAGTTGGTGCGATCGTTCTCGGTCGAACCGTTGTTGTCGCCGCCGGCGGCCTCGAGCCACTCGTCGAACTCGCCCGGCTTGACGTGGCCCGAGCCCATGAACATCAGGTGCTCGAACAGATGGGCGAACCCGGTGCGTTTGGGCAGCTCGCGCGCCGAGCCGACGTGGTACCACATGTTGACGGTGATCATCGGCACGCTGTGATCCTCGTGGAGGATCACGCGCAGGCCGTTGGGCAGCGTGAACTGCGAGTACGGCAGCTCGATTTTCTGGGGAGCGGGCGTCTGCGCCGCGGCGGGCGCCGCCAGCGCAACAAGGATCAGCAATGCAGCGCGCTTCATCCTCGGATGATAACCCTCCGGGGCATAAAGCACACAAAGGAGAACAGGGCGCGCAAAGGAACAGATAAAATACCGCGCGTGTCCAACCAGCCTCCAGATCCGAGTCCCCAGCCCCTGCTTGTCGGCGTGATCATGGGAAGCAAGTCGGATTGGGAGACGATGAGCCAGGCCGACGCGATCCTGACCGAATTCGGGATTCCGCACGAGTGCCAGGTGGTGTCCGCGCACCGGACGCCGGCGTGGATGGCCGAGTACGCGTCAACCGCTGCCGCGCGGGGACTGCAGGTGATCATCGCCGGCGCCGGCGGCGCCGCGCACCTGCCCGGCATGGTGGCATCACAGACCGTGCTCCCGGTGATCGGCGTGCCGGTGCAGAGCGCCGCGCTGAACGGTCTCGACTCGTTGCTCTCGATCGTGCAGATGCCGAAGGGCGTTCCCGTCGCCACCGTCGCGATCGGCCCGTCGGGCGCCGCCAACGCGGGCTTGCTCGCCGTCGCCATCCTCGCGACGTCTCGCCCCGAGTTGAGGGCCAAGCTCAAGGCCTATCGCGACCGGATCAGCGCGGAGGTCAGGCAGCAGACGCTATGAGATGTCGCTGATCCTCCCTGGTTCCATCGTCGGCGTGCTCGGCGGCGGCCAGCTGGGCCGCATGTTCGCCATGGCGGCGCGCCGGCTTGGCTATCGCGTCCATACGCTCGCGCCCGATCACGACACGCCGACGGGGCAGATCGCCGACGTCGAGATCAATGCCTCCTACGACGACATGGACGCGGTCCGCGGCTTCGCGCGCGCGGTCGATGTCGTCACCTTCGAGTTCGAGAACGTGTCGGCGGACGCGGTCGCGGAAGCCGAGCGTCACGCCATCGTCCGCCCCAATGGCCGGTCGCTGGCGATCGCGCAGCATCGGATCAAGGAGAAGTCGTTTCTCGCCGAGCACGGCCTGCCGGTCGCACCGTTCGTGCCGGTCCGCGTCGAGGCCGATCTCGCCGCGGCGATCGAGGCGATCGGCTGCCCATCCGTGCTCAAGACCGCCACCTCCGGTTACGACGGCAAAGGGCAGATCAAGATCGACCGGGCCGCGGACGTGGTCGCGGCCTGGGACACGCTTGGCCGGCGCGAAGCGGTGCTCGAAGCGTTTCTCGATCTCGATCGCGAAATCTCGGTGATCGGCGCCCGCGGGGTGAGCGGCGCCTGGTCGCACTTCGGGCCAATTGAAAACGCACACGCGCGGCACATCCTCGACGTGTCGGTGGCGCCGGCCGATGTACCGGCGGCGACCGCGGATCTGGCGGTGGACGTGACACGGCGCGTCATGGATGCGCTCGATTTCGTCGGCATCCTCTGCGTCGAGTTCTTCGTCACGCGCGGCGGGCTGCTGGTCGTCAACGAGCTCGCGCCCCGGCCGCACAACTCCGGCCACCTGACGTTCGACGCCTGCCGGACGAGCCAGTTCGAACAACAACTGCGCGCTGTCTGCGGCCTGCCGCTCGGATCGCCGGACATGCTCCAGCCTGCGGCGGCGATGGCCAATCTGCTCGGAGACATATGGAACGGCGGCGAGCCGGACTGGGCCGCGGCGCTCTCCCTCCCTGACGTCAAGCTTCACCTGTACGGTAAGTCATCGCCCAGACCTGGAAGAAAGATGGGTCACCTGACGGTTCTTGCGTCCACACCCGCGGAAGCCAAGGCGCGCGTGCTGGCGGCCCGAGACTTGCTCTCTCCACGGCATGACGCGAGGGCTCGGCCTTAGCCTGCTGGCGACATCGATTACCGCGGTGCTTGCGGTTCACGTCAACGCCGCCGGACCAGCCAACAGCTCGCCGGTCATCCTGCAACGTTTCCTCGCGCTCAACGATCCCACGCCCTCCCAGTTCCGCGCGCTCCGCCACCTCGAGGCGCGCAACGACAAATTCGAGAAGAGCGCGTGGATGGACGTCTGGACCGAGGCTGATGCGAACGGGTTCCGCTACAGCATCGTCTGCGAGGACGGCTCGGACTACATACGCTCCAAGGTCTTCCGGGCTTCGCTCGACGCGGAGCGCGACATGTGGTCGCCTGGCGGTCCGGACGAAGGCGCGCTGACGCCGGCGAACTACGAGTTCGAGGACCGCGGCCCCCAGCCCGACGGACTGGCGTCGGTGGCCATGAAGCCGAGGCGCAAAGGTCTTCTGTTCGTCGACGGATCGATTTATCTCAACCCGGACGATGGCGAACTGGTCCGGATGGAGGGCCACCTCACGAAAACACCGTCGTTCTGGACGCGGCGGGTCGAAATCGTGCGCTGGTATCAGCGGATCGCCGGTTTCCGCATGCCGACCGCGCTCGAGTCGGTGGCCAATGTCCGCGTCGCCGGGGTTTCGACCTTCCGGATGACTTACGAATACGAGAGTATCAACGGGCAGCACGTCGGCAATCCGCAGCCCAGAACAATCGCTCGCGCCACCACCCGCTGACCTATAATTCGCGGCATGTACCGCCTTTTCCGGTTAACGGCCGGGGTCATCCTGGCGTGCGCCGTGGCGAACGTCTCTGCCGCCCCGGCGGCTGGAATCGCGCCACAGACGAATCAGCCCACCGTTCTTCAGCGATTTCTGGCACGGGCTGAGGAGCCGCCGGTCGAGTACCGCGCGCTCCGCCGGCTCGAAGCCAACAACCCCAAGTTCAAGCAGAGCGCGTGGATGCTGGCGTGGACCGAGTACGACCACGTCAACGGCTTCCGCTATCAGATCGTCGATGAGGGCGGCTCGGGCTACATCCGCAACAAGGTGCTGCGCGCGGCGCTCGAAGGCGAGCAGAAGATCTGGGCCGACCGCGAGCCGCAGAAAGCGTCGTTCAACCACGACAACTACCTGTTCGACGCCGGCGAGGCGGCGCCCGACGGCTTGGCGTCGGTCGGCGTGCGCCCGAAGCGCAAGGATGTGCTGCTGGTCGAGGGCGCCATCTTCGTGCAGCCGGGCGACGGCGAGCTCTCGCGCATCGAAGGCAAGCTGTCGAAGACGCCCTCGTTCTGGACTCGCCGCGTCGACGTCGTCCGCCGCTACGAGCGCAAAGCTGGCGTGCGCGTCCCGGTGGCGATCGAGTCGGTCGCGCACGTGCTGATCGCCGGGCGGTCGACCTTCAAGATGACCTACGAGTACCAGACGATCAACGGACAGCACGTCGGCGACCCGCAACCGCACGGGCAGGCGTCCGCCGCGCACTAAGAGACGACAGTCGAGCGCAGGGCTCGGAGCTCGGGCCTCAGGCTTGGCCGGAGGGATCCGCCCATGAAGAAGCTGTTGCTCGCGCTCGCCGGCGCGGCGCTCCTGGCGCAGGCCTTCAGGCCCGCCCACGCACAGGCGCCACGCGATGCGGTAGCCGCGCTGCCGTCCTTCGCCGAACCGGGCATTTCTCCCGACGGCGCGACCATCGCCTTCGTCAGCGGCGGCGACATCTGGGAGGTGCCCGCGCGCGGCGGTGATGCCCGTCTGCTGGTGTCGCATCCCGCGACCGAGTCACGCCCGCTCTTCTCACCCGATGGAACGCGCCTCGCGTTCACCTCGACGCGCACCGGCAACGGCGACGTCTACGTGCTCGCCATCGCCACCGGTGACGTGACCCGCCTCACGTTCGACGATGCCACCGAGCTTGTGAGCGGCTGGTCGGCGGACGGTCAGTCGGTGCTCTTCCAGTCGAGCAGCCACGAAATTTCCGGAATGCTCGACGTCTATCGCGTGAGCGTCGAAGGCGGCACGCCGATGCCGGTGGCTGCCGATCGCTACACGACCGAATACTTCGCCGCGCCGGCGCCGGCCGGCGAGGCCGTTGCCATCACGGCTCGCGCCAACGCGGGCGCGCAGTGGTGGCGCAAGGGGCACAGCCATCTCGACGAGAGCGAGATCTGGATCGTGCGGCCTGGAGGATCCGGCGGGCCGCGCTACGAGCAGGTCACCAGGGGCGGCGCCAAGGACGCATGGCCGATGTGGGCCGCGGGCGGCAAGGGCCTCTACTTCATGTCCGACCGCAGCGGCGCGCAGAACATCTGGTCGTTGTCGAGCCTCGGCGTCCAGGGCGACGCCGCGGCCGCGCGACCGGTGACCGCGTTCAAGGACGGGCGCGTGCTGTGGCCTTCAATCACCAGGGACGGCCGAACGATCGCCTTCGAGCGCGACTTCGGGATCTGGACGGTCGACACCGCAGGCGGACAGGCGCACGCGGTGGCGATTACGCTGCGCGGCGCGCCGGCGGCAACGGGCATCGAGCACCGCACGTTCAGCGATCAGCTCCAGGAGCTCGCGCTGTCGCCGGACGGCCGAAAGGCGGCCTTCACGGTGCACGGCGAGGTGTTCTCGGTCTCCGCCAAGGACGGCGGCGACGCCGCGCGCGTGACCCAGACCGTGGGCGAGGAGAGCGAGATCGCCTGGGCGCCCAACAGCCGGCAGCTCGCCTACGCGTCCGACCGCAGCGGGGTGACGCAGCTGTTCGTCTACGACTTCGGCACCGGCAAGGAGACGCAGATCACCAACGGCGCCGGACGCGACGCCGGACCGCGTTACTCGCCGGACGGGAAATGGATCGCGTTCGAGCGCGACTCGCGAGAGCTGCGCGTGATCGATCCCGCGTCGAGGGAAGAGAAGCTGCTGGCCACCGGCGTGTTCGACGCGCCGCCGTTCGCCGACTTCCGCGACTACGCGTGGTCGCCCGACTCCCGGCTGGTCGCCTTTCTCAGCGCGGGCACCAAGGCCTTCCAGAACGTGCAGATCGTGCCGGTCGCCGGCGGCGAGGCGCGCGCGGTCAGCTTTCTTGCGAACGCCAATGCCGGCTCGCTGTCGTGGAGTCCGGACGGCACCTACCTGACGTTCGCGACGTCGCAGCGCACCGAGCCGGGCGACGTCATGCGGATCGACCTGCTGCCGCGGACGCCGAAGTTCCGCGAGGATCAGTTTCGCGATCTGTTTCGGGAGGAGCAGCCGAAGACGACGCCGTCCGACCCTCCTGCCGTTCCCGCGCCTCCCGCCGTTGCTGCCCAGACAGCCACCAAGCGCCCCGTGGAAGTCGTCTACGACGAGATCCGCCGCCGCGCCAGCGCGCTGCCAGTAGGCGTGGATGTCGCGCGGCAGGAGATCAGCCCGGACGGCAAGTGGCTGCTGCTGACGGCGAGCGCCGCGGGTCAGCAGAATCTCTATGTGTTTCCGATCGACGAGCTGTCGAAGGAGCCGGCGATCGCGCGCCAGCTGACCTCGACCCCTGGCGGCAAGCGCAGCGCCCACTTCACCGCCGACAGCAAGGAGGTCTACTACCTCGATCGCGGCCGCGTCTTCAACGTCACGCTCGAGAAACGCGAACCGAAGGCGATCGCTGTCGCCGCCGAGCTCGACGTCGACTTCGGGCGCGAGAAGCTCGAAGCGTTCCGCCAGGCGTGGACCTACCTGCGCGATCAGTTCTTCGACGACAAGATGAACGGCGTCGACTGGACCGCCGTCCGCGCCGCCTACGAGCCGCGGGTGGCGGGCGCGCGCACGCCCGACGAGATGCGGCGCATCCTCTCGATGATGCTCGGCGAGTTGAACGCGTCGCACATGGGGATCTCGGCGCCGCCCCAGGGTACGCAGGTCTCGCTCGGCCGTCTGGCGGCCGATTTCGACCGCGCCGAGTACGATGCCGCCGGGCGGCTGAAGGTCGCGTCCGTGGTGCCGCTCGGACCGGCGGTGCTCGCCGGCCTGAAGGCCGGCGACTATCTCGTTCAGGTGGACGGCCACGCGATCGGCGCGCACGGCAACCTCGACGCGCTGCTCGATCACACGGTCGGAAAACGCATCGCGCTGTCGGTGGCGGCGACGGCCACCGCCGCCCCGCGCGAGGTGATCGTCAAGCCGATCGACCAGGCGACGGAGAAGGCGCTGCGCTACCGGCAGTGGGTGGAGCAGCGGCGTGAGTACGTCGCGAAGGCGAGCGGCGGGCGGCTCGGCTATGTGCACATGTTCGACATGTCGGCCGGCGCGCTCGCGCAGCTGCACGTGGATCTCGACGCCGACAACCACGCCAAGCAGGGGGTGGTGGTCGACGTGCGGAACAACAACGGCGGCTTCGTGAACGTCTACGCGATCGACGTGCTCGCCCGCCGCGGTTACCTGAACATGATGTCGCGCGGTTATCCGTCGGTCTCGGCAAGGTCCCAGCTCGGACAGCGGTCGCTCGAGCTGCCGACCATCCTCGTGACCAACCAGCACTCGCTATCGGACGCCGAGGACTTCACCGAGGGCTATCGATCGCTGAAGCTCGGGAAGGTGGTGGGCGAGCCGACCGCCGGCTGGATCATCTTCACCGGTGCGGTCACGCTCATCGATGGATCGGTGCTGCGGATGCCGGGCTCGAAGATTTTTGCGGCCGACGGCACCCCGATGGAAATGCATCCTCGCCCGGTCGACGTGCCGGTGATACGGCCGGTGGGCGAGAGCTACAGCGGTAAGGACTCGCAGCTCGACGTCGCGGTGGCCGAACTCCTCAAGCAGATCGGCTCGGCGACCAAAACCACTGCGGGGGCACGGTAACCGGCTACCGGTGTTTCACGCTGGCGTAGTGCGGACCTTCAGGTCCGCTGTCGTAGTGCGGACCTTCAGGTCCGCCGTGTCGGGGCAGGCCTAAAGGCCTGCGCTACGCGATGGGATGCTACGCGAACGGATTCTGCACGGTCAGGCCGGTGATCGCCCGGTGCGGCTGCAGGGTGTCGGAGAGCAGCAGCGCCGCGCCTGACTTGCGCGCCGCGGCGACGATCAGCGCGTCGCGGAAGCTGACGCGGTAGCGCTCCTCGAATTCCGACGCGGCCTGCAGATCCGCCGCCTGCATCGTCACCACCGGCCAGACGCTGTAGGCGTGGATCAGCTCTCGCGCGGCGCGGCGAGGCACCGGCGAGTGGCTGCCGCCGGTCAATGCCGCATAGAACTCCTGCAGGACCTGCGTGCTCAGCACGCCGGTTTCGTCCTGCCACAGCTGCTTCAACACGTGCTCGGCGATTGCGCGCTTCAGGCCGCTGTCGAGATCGTGCGCGTGGACGAGCACGCTGGTATCGACGAAGATCCGGTCAGCGGTCGCCAAGGTGCCAGCCCTGGTTCAGCCACTCCAGCGCGCGCCGTTTGGCGGCCTGATAGGCGGCATCTTCCCCGACCAGTTCGTCGATTTTCTGAGTGACGAGCGCACTAATCGAGGTGCCGCGTCCGGCCGCCACGACCTTGGCTTTCCGCACGGTCTCTGCCGGGAGCTTGAGGGTGAGATTCTGGCTGCTCACACGCCGAATTTTAGCACGTAAACGCGTGCCGCACGTTATTAACTCGTCGAATTGTCCATCATTCGAAGAGCGATGGCGAATAACAGGAACCCTACGGCGCCACGCCAGAAGCCGACTGGTTCGAGCAGGATCACCTGATGCGTGAACGCCGCGAACGTGCCGACGCAGAACGCCAGCGCCGCGAGACCGATCAACAGCCAACAAATAGAGCGCATGAGAGTCTCCTAACTCGATTGGGTTCCTGCGACGTGCGCAATGGTCTTCTCTACCAGCCGCAGGTAGGCTCGGATCGTGGCCTCGAGATGTGGGCCCGGGGTGTCTTCCTCCTTGCAGTGCGAGAGCCCGTTCGACGAATACGCGAACATCATCACCACCGGCATGTGCGGCACCATCTCCGCCGCATCGTGCAGCGGGCCGGACGGCAGCCGCGGCGCGTCGCCGGTTTCCTCGCGCACCGCCTCCTCGCACAACCGCACCAGGGCGGCGTCGAAGGGGCGCGGATTGATGCGCCACAGCTCGCGCCACTCGACCGTCACGCGGTTCGCCTTCGCCGCGGCGTCCGCGGCGGCCCTGGCGTCGCGCAGCATCGCCGCCAGCACGTCGGCGCTCAGCGCGCGCTGGTCCAGCGAGATCTCGCAGACGCCGGGCACCGCGGTGACGATCTTCGGCTCGACGTTGACGATGCCGACCGTGCAGACCACCCCTTCTCCGGGGGCCGGCTTGGAATGTCTGATCGCGATCTCGCGGCACTCGAGCGCGGTCTGCGCCGCGGCCAGGAACGCGTCGCGCCGCATCGCGATCGGCGTCGATCCCGAGTGCGCCGCCTGTCCGGTGAACCGGATCATGTGCCGCTCGACGCCGAACGTGCCGAGCACCACGCCGGTCGGCTTCTGGATCGACTCCAGCACCGGCCCCTGCTCGATATGGAGCTCGAGATAGGCGCGTGCGTCGATCCGCTTCAGGGCCGCCTGCGCGTCGAGCATCCGATCGAGCGCGACGCCGTTCTCCGCCAGCGCGTCCACCAGCCGCACTCCCTGCCGATCTTTCAGCTCGCGCACGTCGTCTATCTTCAGCGCGCCGGCCGCCGCCGCAGATCCGAGCAGGCTGCGCCCGAAGCGCGCGCCTTCCTCGTCGGCCCAGTCGACCAGGCGCAGGGTCACCGGCGGCGTCGCGCCCGCGTGCATGCGCAGCGCCTCCAGGCCGGCGACCACTCCGAGGCAGCCGTCGAGCCAGCCGCCGTTGGGCACCGAATCGAGATGGCTGCCGACGATCACCGTTCTCGGCGATGCACCTGGCAGCGTGACCCAGTTGTTGCCGGCGGCATCGGTGTCGACGCGCAAGCCGAGCTCGGCGATCTTGCCCTTGAACCACTCGCGCGCGTCCCGCCAGACCGGTCCCCACGCGAGGCGCTGCGCGCCGTCGGGCGTGGAGGTCCGGGCCGCGAGCTCGCGCAGATCGGCGACGACGCGTTGAGCGTTCATGCGCGGCATTGTAGCGCGGCCCCTGTCCTGGCCACGAAGGCGCCGAAGCGCACTCGAAGACCACGAAGAAGCAGCATTGTGTTGAACGCGTCAGCGGAGCGCCAACGTCCAGCGGTAGTAGAATCTGAGCTTCATCAAGGGGATTCCGCATGAAGAAGCTCGTCCTTCTCGCCGCCTCGGCGCTGGCCTTCATCGTCTTCGGCGACGTGCCATCCGATCTGCGTTTGAACGCGCAGTCCGACGTCAACACGGTCGTCAATCCAAACCTCTATCAGGACCTGCACTGGCGATCGATCGGTCCGACGCGCGGCGGCCGATCGACGGCGGCGGCCGGCGTGCGGACGCAGCCCAACGTGTTCTACATGGGCGCGACCGGCGGCGGCGTGTGGAAGACGGACAACTACGGGGTCAGCTGGGCGCCGGTCTCCGATGGCCAGATTCCGACCGGGTCGATCGGCGCGCTCGACGTCGCCGACTCGAATCCGAACGTGATCTATGCCGGCACCGGCAGCGAAGCGATCCGCTCGAACGTCATCATCGGCCGCGGCGTCTACAAGTCGATCGACGCCGGCAAGACGTGGCAATACGCGGGTCTGAAGGAAGTCGGGCAGATCGGCCAGTTGAAGATCCATCCGAAGAATCCGGACATCGCCTATGTCGCCGCCATCGGCCAGCCGTTCGGCTGGGGACCCGACCGCGGCGTCTATCGCACCAAGGACGGCGGCAAGAGCTGGCAGAAAGTGCTCTTCATCAACGATCAGACCGGCGCGGTGTCGATTGCGATCAACTGGTCCAATCCGAACGAGCTGTACGCCGGCGCGTGGCGCGGCCAGCGCAAGCCGTGGACGATTATCAGCGGCGGCCCGGCGGCCGAAGGCGGCGTCTACAAGACGACCGATGGCGGTGATCACTGGTCGCGCGTCGGCAACGGCTTCCCTGACGATCTGATCGGCAAGGTCTGGGTGGACGTCGCGCAGTCGAATCCCAAAGTGGTCTATGCGCAGATCGAGGCCAAGGGCACCAAGGGCGGCGTCTATCGCACCGCGGACAGCGGCGCGAGCTGGACTCTCGTCAACAGCAGCCAGTCGCTGCGGGCGCGGCCGTTCTACTTCAACAAGGTATTCGTGAGCCCGAAGGACGAGAACGATGTCTGGGTGTCGGAGCTCAACTTCCACCACTCGACCGACGGCGGCAGGACCTTCGTCAACGTCAACACGCCGCACGGCGACAACCACGTCGTCTGGTTCAACCCGGACCAGCCGCGCATCTTCATCGAGACCAACGACGGCGGCGCCAACATCACGCAGGACGGTGGCAGGAGCTGGTCGTCGATCAACAACCAGCCGACCGCCGAGATGTACATGGTCGATGCCGACGAGCAGTTTCCCTACAACATCTACGGACCGCAGCAGGACACCGGCAAGAACCTGACGGTGCCGAGCTTTCCGCCAACTGCCTGGGGGCCCGACGATCCGATCCAGCTCTGGATCCCCGCGCCCGGATGCGAGAGCGGGCAGGTGCGGCCGATTCCATCGGGCAAGATCGTCTACGGCGATTGCAAAGGCGAGTTCGGCCGGATGAACGTCGAGACCGGGCAGGAACAGAACTACTGGGTCAACCCGCAGCAGCGCTACGGCAAGCTGCCGCAGGAGATGATGTACCGCTTCGTGCGCCAGTCGCCGATCGAGATCGACGCGCACAACCCGAACATCGTCTACACCGGCTCGCAGTACGTCCACAAGACGATCGACGGCGGCGTGCACTGGACCAAGTTCAGTCCCGACGTGACCGCGAACGGTCCTGAAGGCCACGTGATGTCGGGTGAGCCAATCACGCGCGACATGACCGGCGAAGAGGTCTACGCGGCGCTGTACTCGATGCGCTCGTCGCGGCTGGAGCCCGGCGTGTTCTGGACCGGATCGAACGACGGCCCGGTGTGGATGACGCGCGACAACGGCAGGACCTGGAAGAACGTGACGCCGGCGGGGCTGCCGCCGGGCGGCCGCGTCCACACCATCGAGGACTCGCCGCATCGCAAGGGCTCCGCCTATGTGTCGGTCTACCGGATGTACATGAACGACTTCAAACCGTACCTGTACATGACCAACGACTACGGCGCGCACTGGACGCTGCTCACCGACGGGACCAACGGCATCCCGGCCGATCAGCCGATGCACGTCGTGCGCGAGGATCCCGAGCAGGAAGGGTTGCTCTACGCCGGAACGCTTCAGGGCGCCTACGTGTCGTTCGATCAGGGCAAGCACTGGCAGACGCTGCAGCTGAACCTGCCCGCGACACCGGTCACCGACTTCAAGGTCCATCACGGCGATCTCCTGGCCTCGACGATGGGCCGCGCGTTCTGGATCCTGGACGACGTGGCGCCGCTGCGGCAGATCGCGGCGAGCGTGAACAAACCGGCGCGCATGAAAACGAGTGACGCGCCGGCGGCCGGACAGGATCGGCGGGATAGGCAGGACGGGAACGTGTCGCTCGCCTCGATGCAGACGCCGGCGTCGACGCCCGCGGCGCCGAAAGCAGCGCAGGCCTTAAGGCCTGCCGTCAAGCCGTTCGACGGCTCGAACGTGTTCCTCTTCACGCCCGCGCCCGCCTATCGCGTGCACTACACGCCGATGATCGGCCGTCCGGATCAGCCGGAGTATCCGGCGGCCGGTGCGCGGATCGACTACTACCTTGCGAGCCCCTCTGGCGACGTGAAGCTCGACATCCTCGACGCCGCCGGCAAAGTCGTGCGCAGCTATTCCAGCGAGGCGCGGGCGGCCGCGACCGGCGGGCGCGGCGGTGGACGCCGCGGCGGCGGGCTGGCGACGACGCTGCCGACCAAGGCAGGCATGAACCGCTTCGTGTGGGATCTGCGGTACGCCGGCGGACCGGCCACGGCGGGCGACGGCGAGGGCGGCGGCTTCGGCGGCGGCGGACCGCTGGCCGCGCCTGGCACGTTCAAGGCGCGGTTGACCGCAGGCGGCGTGACCCGCACCGAGCCCGTCATCGTGAAGATCGATCCGCGGATTGCAAAGGATGGAACAACGGTTGCCGACCTTGCGGCGCAGACGGCGTTCGCGCTCAAGGTGCGCGACGCGCTGGCGGAGGCGCGTGCCGTCCAGGCGCGCGTGCGTCAGGCGCGCGACGCCAAGCGCGGCGATCAGGCGAAGCTCGACAGCCTCTGGGATCGCCTGACGACGAGGAGCGGGCCGTACGAGGACGCGATGTTCCTCGATCAGCTGTCGAACGTGAACCGCGAGATCGGCGAGGCCGATCAGAAGCTCGGCGCCAGCGCATTCGAGCGCTTCAACCAGCTGATGAAAGAGTGGGCGGCGCTCAAGACAGAGGCAGAGGCGGTCTTGCGCTGAATCTGGGATGTGGGGCGGGTCTTATTGGACCCGCCTTTCGTTGTCGGCGCGGCGTCTAACAGCCCGGAGGTTCTATGAAGCTGTTATTGGCCCTCGCGTTGATTGCCCTCGTCAATGCCCAGGATGCGACGATCTACACACCGGGCAACGGCGTGTCGCTGCCGCAGGTGGTGAAGGAGATCAAGGCCGACTACACGGAGGAAGCGAAGCAGAACCGGATCGAAGGCACGGTCGGCCTCGACGTGGTGGTGCTCGCGGACGGCGCGGTCGGCGCCGTTAAAGTGACCCAGTCGCTCGATACGGTCTACGGGCTCGATGCGAACGCGGTCAAAGCCATGAAGCAATGGCAGTTCAAGCCGGGCATGAAAGAAGGCAAGCCGGTCGCCGTCCGGGTGGCCATCAAGATCGGCTACTCACTTCGCTAGAGCGGCTGCTTCCATTTTCTCCACCAGCTTGCCTCGTCGAGGCCCAGCTGGTCCCACCACTGATCCAGCGCGGCGCGATCGAGGCGGCTCACCGCGTCGTGCGTGATCGCGGCCGGCATCGGCACCCGTGCGGCGAGCGCGTCGATCACCGCGCTGCGGTCGGCGCCCTCGACCCGCGAAATCAGATGCCACAACGTCATCGCGTCGCGGCCGCGCGCGTGTCCGAGCACGAACCCGAGCGCCGCCGCCCGGCGCGCCCCGTCGCGGCCGCCGTCGACGTCGTCGAGCGCATCGCGGAACGCCTGTTCGGTGTCGTCATAGCGCGGCGTTCCCGGACCGTTCACGCGATCGGTGCGCGACGAGGCGCCGGCAGGGACGAACGACTCGCGGCCGCGCTCCTCGAACGAGACCCAGCCCGCTTCCACGCTCAGCACGCCCGACCCATCGTCGTTGACGCGCAGCGAGTAGACGCAGCCGAGGTCGGTCGCGGTCGCCGACGGCGTGCTGACGACGAACTGACCGGGCGGCGCGGCGATCGCCGCGTGCAGCGTGCCGCGCTCGAGCGCGAGACGATGATGTCCCTCGCGGGTCTCGATCAGGCGCACGCGGGTGCGCTCGTCCACGGTCACCTGGCCGATGTCGCTGACCTCCAGCTTCGCGCGCGAGCCTTCGTCGGTGATCAGCGTCTGGCCGACCGCGATCCGCCCTGCGCCGACCAATACGCTCCCGCCGACGCGCGGCGTGCCGACGATCACCGCGACGTTCCACGAAGCCGCCGGCGCCGGGCTCAGCCACGCCTGGCCGACCATCAAGGCGATCGCCGCCGCGGCTGCGAGGGCGGGGCCGAAAAAGCGAACGCCGACGTAGAGTCTCCGGTCCGCCTGAGGGCGGACACTACCCGCGTCAGTCGTCGCGGCTCCGGCAGCGTCCGGGTGTTGCCGGGCCGTGATGATGGGCGGAACTGTCCTCGTGCGCAGCCGCCCGAGCATCTGCTCGAGGCGCACGATCTCGGGATCCGGCTCCGCTGTTCCGTCGTACAGATAGTCGTCGCTCATTTCGGTGCCCATCCCAAGTGCTCTCTCAGCAGCTTCATGCCGCGATGGAGGTTGACGCGGACGGACGCGGGCGTCAGCCCCGATCGCTCGGCGATTTCGTTGCCGCTCATGCCCTCGACCAGCCGCATCAGCAGCGTCTCGCGGTAGGCCTCCGGGAGCTTGCGGACGACCTCGAGGACGGCGAACGTTTCGGCGTCGATCGAATCTCCTCCGGGCAGGTCGTCCGGCAGCTCGACCTGATCGCGGGTCCGGCGCAGATGGTCGGTCGCCCGGTTGCGCGCGATGGCCGCGATCCAGGCGCCGAATGCCGCGGGCTCGCGCAGCTCGCGGAGGCGGGTGTAAGCGGTGAGGAACACGTCCTGTACCAGATCGTCGACGTCCCGGCGCGGTACGCGCCCGAGAAGGATGGCGTGCACCATTCGCACGTAGTCGGCATACAGACGCGCGAACGCGTCCTGATCGCCCGTGGCGACCAGCCGAAGCGTCGCCGCGAGCGCGTCGGTCCGCGCCGGGATCGTCAGCGGATCGCCCGCGGAGAGCGCGCGGCCATGTGCGAGCACATGCTCCATTCAAGGTCCGTCATAGAGAGGACGGCTCTCGCCGGCACGATGTTAACCGTTCGCAGTCGTCGGTCGTCAGTCTCAGTCGCCAGTCGCGGTGGCCAGTCCGCGATCTCTGCGATTGTTTCTTAAGCCGGTATACTCACGGCATGCCGGACCACGCTGAAACGCTGCGCGCCCTGCACCGTCCGCCGCCGATGCTCGTGCTGCCCAACGCGTGGGATGCCGCCAGCGCGCGGCTGGTCGCCGCTGAAGGATTTCCCGCCATCGCGACCACCAGCGCGGGCGTGGCCGCGGCGCTCGGTTATCCCGACGGCGGGGTGGTGCCGTCGAACGAGATGATCGAGGCGATCGCGCGCATCGCCCGCAGCGTCAAGCTGCCGGTGACCGCCGACATCGAGCACGCCTACGGTGCGACGCCTGACGCCGTCGCTGACGTCGTCCTCAAGGTGATCGCCGCCGGCGCCGTCGGCATCAACCTCGAGGACTGCGTGCCGGGCGCCAGCGACCTCGAACCGCTGGCGCTGCAGCTGGACAAGATCAAGGCCATCGTCAAGGCGTCCACCAAGGCGGGCGTGCGCGTCGTGATCAACGCGCGCACCGACGGTTTTCTGCGCGGCTTTGGCGCCTCCGAGACGCGCCTGGGCGTGGCGATTGAGCGCGGCAAGGCCTTTCTCGAGGCGGGCGCCGACTGCGTGTTCGTGCCCGGGGTGCGCGATGCCGCCACGATTGGCGCGCTGGTCAAAGGCATCGGCGGTCCGCTCAACGTGCTGGCGGTCGAGGGGTCGCCGTCAATTCCCGAGCTCGAAGCGCTCGGCGTCGCCCGCGTCAGCCTCGGCTCGGGACCGATGCGCGCGACCATGGCGGTGCTGCGCGACATCGCCCGCGAGCTGAAAGGCCCCGGCACCTACAAGTCCTTCACCAAGCACGCGATGACCTTCAACGAGGTCAACGAGCTGATGAAATGATGAAACTCGGGGTTTAAACCCCGAGTTTGAAACCGGAGTTCAAGGCCGGAGTTCAAGGCTGGAGTTTATCGCGGACGATCCGGCCGCCGACGATTGTCAGCTCCGCGCTGGTGGTTGGTAGTTTTTCAGCTGGCACGGTGAAGATGTCCTGTGACAGGACGGCCAGGTCAGCCAGCATACCCGGCGCGAGGCGGCCCTTTTCCTGCTCAGCGAACTCCGCGTACGCAGATCCTGCTGTGTAGGCGGTCATCACCTGTTCCCGCGTCAGCGCCTCTCGCTGGGTTGTTCGGGTGCATCGTCGCGAACCTCATGTTGAGGTAGGGTTGATCGGGCCATCGCTGCGGTGGTCATGGTCATGGTCACCATCCCGCGCGAACCGCCAGCCACAGCGCCGTACCGAGCGCCACCCCGATCGCCGCCATCACGAGGCTGTTCGGCGTGAAGTACGGATAAATCGAGAACACGATCCCGGCGAGCATGTAGATGCCGCGGTCCTGCTTCTTGCCGTAGACGAAGAGGACGAAGCCGATCCCGCTCGGGATCATCGAGAGGAAAAGCCAGGTCGGATCGAGGCTCACTGGTCGATAATACGCCGGTGCAGGTCACCCGCCGTCAGCTCTTCGAGATGGCCGCCGTGCTGTCGCTGGCACCGCCGCTCGACGAGCGCGAGACGCGCGCCGCGGACGCCATTCGCGCCTACTCGGCCGAAGGGCATCACCGGACCGCGACGGTAGTCGATCGCGCGTCGGCTGACGCGTTGCTGGTCCGCGCCCGCGCGACCGGCGCCGCGCCGTCGCTGCAGCCGTTCGATCTCATGCGCGTCGATACGGTTGCGGCGTCGGTCCAGATTCAGGGTCGGCGGATCGACGGCCTGCCGATGTTCGACGGCCCGTTCACCGACGCCGGCGGCGTGACCGGCAGGATCGGGCCGATCGGCGCCGACCAGCCGATCGGCTGGACCCGCATCGCGCCGAACGGCGAAGCGGCGCTGCGCAGGATGCGCGAAGGATCGCGGCACACGGCGATCGTCGCGGTGACGGTCGGCGGGAAGCCGGGGCTGTGCCCGGTGAACGCCGCCTGGTTCACCGAGCCATTCGGGCCGCCGGTGCTGCAGATCTCGAGCGAGCATCTCGAGGCGGTCGAGAGCGCTGCCGCGGCCGGCCTCGAGGTGCACGTCACCGCACACGCGACCCGGGCGGCAGCGCAGGCGGTCAACGTTGTCGCCGAGGTGCGCGGCACCGATCCGGCGCAGCCTCCGGTCTGCGTGATGACGCCGCGCAGCGGCTGGCATGCCAACGCCTCCGAGCGCGGCGGCGGCCTGGTCTGCTGGCTGGAGACCATGCGGGCGGTCGTCGCGTCACAAGGTCCGGCTAAAGCCGGACGCTACCGGAACCCGGCGGTCGCGGCCGATCGAAACACTCCGGTAGTGTCCGGCTTTAGCCGGACCGGCGGTCTTCTCCGAACGGTACGCTTCATCGCGTCGAGTGGCCACGAACTGGGTCATCTCGGCCTGCACGACTATCTCCGCCGCAATCCGACGCTGGCGCGCGACGCCGTCGCGTGGGTCCATTTCGGCGCGAACATCGGCGCGTCGACCGGCGACACCGCGATGACGCCGTCGGACGATCGTCTGCGGGATATCGCGCTTCGCGCGCTGGCGCCTTACGGCCTCGACACCATTCGGCAGTCGCCGGCCGCGCAGGTGGCGGGCGAGGCGGCGACAATCAGGGAGGGCGGAGGGCGCTTCGTCTCGTTCATCGGCGCCAACGCCTGGTTCCACAATGCCGGCGATCTGTGGCCCGATGCGGTGGACATCCAGCTGGTGTCTCGATTTTCCAGGGCGACCGCCGATCTCACCCTGCAGCTCGCGAACACACCCGCTGCCTAGGTCGACTATGATCGCGCGGCGGGTCAATCGAGCCGCCCTACCACAAAGGCCTTTTATGAAACGTCTTCTTACCGCCGCCACCGCGGCCGTCGCTGCTGCCACGCTGATCGCGACCCTGACCGCGCAAACGAAGAAGCCTACCGCGTCCGCCATGGCGTCGAGGCCGGCGGCGCCGAGCCCGTCGAAGGGCTTCACCGTCGTCGAAGCGACGATTCCCGAGATGCAGGCGGCGCTGAAATCAGGGCGCGTCACCTCGCGCGAGATCGTCCGCCAGTATCTGCAGCGGATCGGCATGTACGAGGAGCTGCTGCACGCCGCGATCACCGTCAACCCCAAGGCGCTGGCGCTGGCCGACGAGCGGGACCGGGAGCGCGCGACCGGCAACATCCGCGGACCGCTGCACGGCATCCCGATCGCGCTGAAAGACAACGTCCACACCACCTTCATGCGGACTACCGGCGGGGCGCTGGCGTTCGAGAACCTGACGCCGCCCTACGACGCGACGTTGACCAAGAACCTGATCGACGCCGGCGCGATCATCATCGCCAAGACCGGGATGAGCGAGCTCGCGAACTTCGTCGCCGGCGCGCCGACGCCGATGCCGGCCGACTACAACGCGGTCGGCGGCCAGGGCTACAACCCGTACGATCCGCGCAAGGACCCGCGCGAGGCGACGTTCGACGGCCGCCCGGCGCTGCAGACCGGCGGCTCGAGCTCGGGCATCGGCACTGCGGCGAACTTCTGGGCCGGCAACGTCGGCAGCGAGACCTCGGGCTCGATCCTCAGCCCGTCCAACCAGAACATGCTGGCCGGGATCAAGCCGACGGTGGGCCGGATCAGCCGCTACGGCGTGATTCCGATCACCGCCGATCAGGACACCGCGGGGCCGATGGCCAAGAGCGTGTCGGACGTCGCCATCATGTTCGGCGCGATGGAGAGTGCGTCGCCCGACCCGAACGATCCGGCGACCAGGCTGTGCACGCCGGCGCCCGGCCGCGACTACACGAAGTTCCTGAAGAAGGACGGCCTCAAGGGCGCGCGCATCGGCATCCCGCGCGCGTCGTTCTACGATGCGTTCACGCCGCCCGGCGCGCCTCCGGCTGACGCGGCCGGCCGCGGCGGACGCGGCGGTGGTGGTGGCGGCGGCGGGCTCAACGCCGAGCAGAAGAAGGCGATGGAGGAGGCGATCGCCGTGCTCAAGGCGCAGGGCGCGATCATCGTCGATCCCGCCAACATCCCGAGCATCGTCGATCAGGATCCGAAGAACAATTTCCTCCGCTGGAACGGCTGCTCGGGCGCGAACAACGCCAAGGGCAAGGATGAGGACTGCTCGGTGGTACTGAAGTACGGCATGAAGCGCGACTTCAACAACTGGCTGAAGTCGCTCGGCGCTGCCGCGCCGGTCAAGACGCTCACCGAGCTGCGCGAGTGGAACACCAAGCACGCCAACGCCGGCGCGATCAAGTACGGCCAGTCGCTGCTCGACATCTCGGACGAGATGGATGTCGAGAAGGATCGCGCCCGCTATGAAGCCGACCGCGCCAGGGATATCCGGCTGTCGGGGCCGCATGGCATCGACGAGATCATGAAGGCCGAGCGGCTCGACGCGATCCTGTTTCCGGGCGCGAGCGGCGCCGGCATCGCCGCCAGGCCCGGCTACCCGACCGTGATCGTGCCGTTCGCGCTGGTGCCGAACGCGCCGACCCCGGCGTTCCCGTCCGGCTTCGACGCCAGGCCCGGTCCGTTCGGGGTCAGCTTCACCGGCATGGCCTGCAGCGAGCCGAAACTGCTCGAGCTCGCGTATGCGTTCGAGCAGGCGACCAAGAAGCGCGTGCCACCACCCTCGGTTCCGTAACGACGAACGACGAACCGCGACCGACGAACGTCGCTAATCGAGAAGCCTGACCGCGGCCGGGCCGTACTGCTGCAGCATGTCTCGCAGCGTGCGGCCGGGCTCCTCGTCGAACCGGTCGCCGAGCGTCGCCGCGCTGATGCGATCGAGGCGGAAGTTGCGGAACGCGACGCGCATCTCGCACCACGCGGCCAGCGTCCACGTCTTGCCCCAGAAGAACACGCCGAGCGGGCGCACGATCCGCTCGGACTCTTCGCCCTGTTCGTTCGCATACTGCAATCGCAGCCGCCGCTGCGCGACGAGCGCCTCGCGCGCGACCGCCAGCCCCGCGGCCGAGCGCGCGCCGCTGCGCGTCTTCGGTACGAACAATCGCGTGTCGGCGAGCAGCGGCTCGAGCTCTTTCGGCAGCACGCCGGCCACCTTGCTCAGGATCGATTCGCTGGCGCGCGCCAACGCCGGATCGCCGAACTGGGCGACGATCCGCGCCCCGAGCACCAGCGCCTGAATCTCTTCTCTGTCGAACATCAGTGGCGGCAGATCGTAGCCAGGCTGCAGGCGGTAGCCGACGCCCGCCTCGCCGTCGATCGGCGTGCCGGCCTGGATCAGATCGCGGATGTCGCGGTAGACCGTCCGCTCCGAGATCTCCAGCTTGGCCGCGATCTGCGCCGCCGTGACGACGGTTCGGCGGCGGCGGAGGAGCTGGACGATTCGGAACAGACGGTCGGCGCGGCGCATCCGCTTATTGTGCGGCAGCCGCCCTGGCCTCGACGAGACCGAGCGTGTGCCCTTCCGGATCCTCGAACAGCCCGAGGATCACGTCGGGCAGCACGGTGCGCGGCATCACCACCTTGCCGCCGAGTGCCTTCGCCTTCTCGAGCGACGCGGTCACGTCCGGCGTCTCGGTATAGAACGTCACCCAGGACGTCGTGCCCGGGTAGACCTGCCCGACGCCGCCCATGATGCCGCCCGCGGCCCCGGTGCTGGCGACCCCGTAGTCGCTCGGCGGGGTGACGTCGAACTTCCACCCGAACAGATCGCCGTAGAACTGCCGCAGCTTGCCGCCGTCTGTCCCGAGCACTTCGAACCACATAACCGGATGTGCCATGTCTGCCTCCTTCGCGTCATCGCGAACAAAGCGACGGTAGCAACCCTCTCCTGACAGCGTGCTGTCAGGAGAGCGAAGGGCGACTGGGCGCAGAGTTTCGCGACGATTCGATGCGCGCATACCTTCCTCGGCGTCGCGCGTAAGCTCCGGAGGCCGATCTCAGACGAATCGACGCACAAGCGCTTTCGGGCCTGCCCGCGAACAGCCCACTCGGGTGCTCGGCGAAACGCTCTCGCCACTCCGCTAGATCGCCTGCGCGCCCGAGTGGGCGCCCGTTCGCGGCCACGCTCCGCTTTTCGATTCGATGTGTCTTTTTGGTGCGGTTCGGCTTCAGCGCACGATGCATGCGCAAGCGCGAATTCCTTCAAATCTCGACACCTTCCCGTCAGGGTGAGCGGAACACTACCGAGAGAAGCGATAATCGCTGATCATGAAGCTCCTCCCCGTCTTCGTCCTCGCGCTGCTGGCGATCGCGCCGGCGGTTCCGTCGCGGGATTACCCGATCCGCGCGGTGCCGATGACCGCCGTGACGATCGACGACGCGTTCTGGGCGCCGAAGCTCGAGGTCAACCGCACCGTGACCATCCCGCACATCCTCAAGGAAAACGACGACACCGGCCGCGTCGCCAATTTCGAGAAGGCCGCGGGGAAGAAGAGTGGTCCGTACGAAGGCCGCCGTTTCAACGACACCGACGTCTTCAAGATCATCGAGGCGGCGTCGTATTCGCTGGCCCTTGTCGCCGATCCGCGGCTGAGTACGAAGCTTGACGAGCTGATTCAGCTGATCGCGGAGTCACAGCAGAAAGACGGCTACCTCTTTCCCGCTCGCACCATCGATCCGGAGCACCCCGCCGCCGGAGTGGGACCGGAGCGCTGGATCTACGAGAACGGCAGCCACGAGCTCTACAACGCCGGGCATCTCTACGAGGCCGCTGTCGCGCACTTCAAGGCCACCGGCAAGCGGTCACTCCTCGATGTCGCGATCCGGAACGCCGATCTCGTGTGCCGAACGTTTGGTCCGAACGGGCGCCATGCGGTGCCGGGTCACGAGGAGATCGAGCTCGCGCTGGTGAAGCTCTATCGCGCCACCGGCACGGCGGCCTATCTGCAGACCGCGGAGTGGTTCGTCGCCGAGCGCGGCAAGCCGCACCCGGACATGCCGCCCTATCCGGACAAGGCGTTCGAGATGTACAACGATCGCGCCTACAAGCAGGATCAGGCGCCGGTCGTCGAGCAGGATCGCGCGGTCGGGCACGCGGTCCGCGCCATGTATCTCTACGAAGCCGTCACCGACGTGGCCGCCCTCACCAGCAACGACGCCTTTGCCAAGGCCGCCGATCGTCTCTGGCAGGACGTCGTTTCCAAACGGCTGTACCTGACCGGTGGTATCGGTGCGCGCGGCACCACCGAATCGTTCGGCGAAGACTACGAGCTGCCGAACCTTCGCGCCTACACCGAGACCTGCGCGTCGGTGGGCAACGACCTCTGGAACCACAAGATGTTCCTGCTGCACGGCGACGGCAAGTACATCGACCTATTCGAGCGCGTCCTCTACAACGGCGTGCTCGCGGGCGTGTCGCTGGCCGGCAACACTTTCTTCTATCAGAACCCGCTCGAGTCCAGCGGCCGCGCCAAGCGGACGGAATATTTCGAAGTCGCCTGCTGTCCGGCGAATCTCGCGAGGATGCTCGAGCAGTTGCCCGGACTGGTCTACGCGCAGACCGACGACACGGTCTACGCGAATCTCTACGTCGGCAGTCACGCGAGCGTGACCGTCGGTAACCGACAGGTGAAGATCGCCGAAGACACTCGCTATCCGTGGGACGGCGACGTCTCGATCGCGCTCGATCCGGAGGGGTCGGGCGCCTTTACGATGGCGCTGCGGATCCCCGGCTGGTCGCGCGACACGCCGGTGCCGAGCGACCTCTACCGCTTCGCCGACAACGCCGGCGAGAGGCCGGCCCTCTCCGTGCGCAGCCGCAACGCGGCGCCGCAACCCGTTCCGCTCGACATCCGCGACGGCTACGTCAGGATCAAACGCAACTGGAAGCGCGGCGACACGATTCACCTCACCCTGCCGATGCCCGCGCGTCGCATCGTCGCGCACGCGGGCGTCAAAGACGACGAGGGACGGATGGCAATCCAGCGCGGGCCGCTGGTGTACGCCGTCGAAGGGATCGACAACGGCGGCCACGCGCTCGATCTTGTGATCCCGCGCGCCGCGGCGCTCCGCTCGCGCTTCCGCGCGGACCTGCTGAACGGCGTCGAGGTCGTCAGTGGAGACGGCAGCCGTCCGTTTGTCGCGATTCCGTACTACGCCTGGAACAATCGCGGCCAGGGTGAGATGGCGGTCTGGATTAAGGAGCAATAGCGACTGCGCCGTGTGTGTGTGCGTGCAGGCGCGCGTTGTGCACGGTGCGCCGGGTTCTCGCGTGCGAACGGACAGATGCGCACTCGAAGACGCGCCGTGATTCATCGCCGGGCGGACTATAATCATCTGCTTGTTCGAGGCCCTGTTCGCCGATGTTCGTTTTGCGGTCCGATGGCTGCGCAAGAGTCCCGGGTTCGCGCTGGTCGCGGTCGCCTCGCTGGCGATCGGCATCGGCTTCAACACCGCGCTCTTCGCCATCGTCGATGCCGTGCTGTTCAAGCCGCTGCCGGTCGCGGAGCCGCGGCGACTTGTTGATATCTTCACGAGCGATTCCACCGGAACCGTCGAGTTCAGCACCTCGTCGTATCCCGACTATCTCGACCTGAACTCGCAGAACCAGGCATTCGACGGGCTGGTCGGCTACAGCCCGATGTTCGCGGCGCTGAATCTCGACGGCCGTTCGCGCCTGGCGATGGGCGAAATCGTCACCGGCAATTATTTCCAGGTGTTCGGCGTCAACGCCGCGCTTGGCCGGACGATTCTCCCGGCCGACGATGCGCCGGGCGCGCCGAAAGTGGTGATGGTGTCGCGCCGCTATTGGAGCCGCGAGCTGGGATCGGCGCCCGACGCGATCGGACGGACGCTCCGGATCCGCGGCACGGCCTATACCATCGTCGGCGTCGCGCCGGCGGCGTTCAGCGGCATGGTGCCGATTCTGGCGCCGGAAATGTGGATTCCGGTGTCCGCGTCGCTCGACGTCGAGCCGGTCGGCATGCACGACGCGGTGCCGTCGCCGACGGGAACGACGCGGCTCGATCGCCGCGCGGATCGCTGGTTGTTCATCCGCGGCCGTCTCAAGCCCGGCGCCACGCTCGAGCAGGCGCGCGCCAACCTGATCGTGCTGGCGTCCCGGCTGTCGGCCGACAATCCCGCCACCAACCGCGACCGCCATATCGCCGTGAAGTCCACCGGCGACGTGCACTTTCACCCGTCGCTGGATCCGGTGCTGGTCCCCATCGCCACCGTGCTGATGATCGTGGTCGGCCTGGTGCTGCTGATCGCGTGCGCGAACGTCGCCAGCATGCTGCTGGCGCGCGCCTGAGCCGGCACAAGGAGATCGGCATCCGTCTCGCGATCGGCGCGAGCCGCGGGCGGCTGATGCGTCAGCTCGTGACCGAGGCGGTGGTGCTGTCGATGCTCGGCGCCGTCGGCGGCGTGCTGCTGGCGTGGTGGATCACCTCCGCGGTCGCCGCGCTCAGCCTGCCGCTGCCGATCCCGCTGGCGTTCGACCTGCGGATCGACGGCCGAGTCCTGGCCTTCACGCTGGGCGCGACCTTTGTCGCCGCGCTGCTCGCCGGGCTTGCTCCGGCGCTGCAGGCGACCAAGCCGAGCCTGGTGGCCGATCTGCGCGGCGAGCTGAGCGCGTCGCAGGCCGCCGGCCGCCGCTGGACGCTGCGTGACGCGCTGGTCGCCGGACAGATGGCCATTACCGCGCTGCTGCTGGTCATCGCCGCGCTGCTCACCAGGAGCTTCATCGCGGCACAGCGCACCAACCCCGGCTTCGCCGTCAACCGGCTCGCGATCGTGTCCACCGACACCTCGTTGCTGAAGTTCACGCCGGAGCAGAGCCTGCGCTTCTATCAGGACGCGATCGAGAAGGTGTCGGCGATTCCCGGCGTCGAATCCGCGGCGCTCGCGACCCGTGTGCCGATGCAGCTGAACGCCAACACCTGGGAAATCTGGGTCCCAGGACGCCACCGTCCGGGCGAGCATGGCGACACGGTCGAAGTGACCACTGTCTCGCCCGAGTATTTCAAGACGATGGGCGTTGGCATCGTCGAGGGGCGCGGGTTCACGACCGCCGATCGTCCCGACACGCCGCGCGTTGCGATCGTCAACGAAACGTTGGCGCGGCGGGTGTGGCCCGGCGAGAGCGCGATCGGTAAAATTTTCCGCACCCGCGGCGGGGAAGGGCCGCCCTTCCAGATTGTCGGCGTGTCGGCGGACCACAAGATCAAGACGCTGAGCGAGCTGCCGACGCCGTTCCTCCAGATTCCGCGTGACCAGCGGCCCGGACCGTACTCGGCGATCGTCGCCCGCACCCGCGGCGACGCCAACGCGCTGCTGCGCGACATGCGCCGGGAGCTGCTGACGCTAGATCCCAACCTCGTGTTCATCGAGAACCAGACGATGGAGATGCAGGTCGATGCGACGCTGTTCCCGATGCGCGCGAGCGCGTGGCTGGTGAGCGGGGTCGGGCTGGTGGCGATGGTGCTGGCGGCGATCGGGTTGTACGGCGTGATCGCGTATTCAGTGGCGCGTCGCACCAAGGAAATCGGGATTCGCGTCGCGTTGGGCGCGCGCCCCGGCGCGGTCGTCGGGTTGGTGATGCGGCAGGGCCTCGTGGTCGCGCTCGCCGGGCTGCTGGCGGGCGTCGCGGTCACCAGCATGGTCGCGGTGCTCGCCGCCCGGATGATCTCCGGTGTCCTCTACCGGGTCAGCGTCAGCGATCCGTTCTCGTGGGGCGGGGCGGCCGTCATCCTGCTCACCGTGTCGGCGTTCGCCAACCTCATCCCCGCCTGGCGCGCCTCCCGCGTCGACCCGTCAGAAGCGCTGCGCATCGAATAGAATCCGCCCGTTACCGAGAACTTCGGCTCGGTCTTCAACGTCTACGGACTCGTATGATTTCCGATATCCGTGTGGGCCTGCGGCTGCTCTGGCGCGACAAGGCATTCACCCTGACCGCGGCGCTGACGCTGGCGCTGTGCATCGGCGCCAATACCGCGCTGTTCTCCGTCGTGCACCATGTCCTGCTGAAGCCGCTGCCGGTTCCCGAGTCGGAGCGGATCGTCCTGATGGGCAATGCCTATCCCAAGGCCGGCTCGGCGGCGGCGGCCGGTGGCTACTCCGGCGCGCCGGACTACTTCGATCGCCTGCGTGAAACCGACGTGTTCGAGGAGCAGGCCGCCTATAACAGCGGCAACCAGAGCATCGATCAGAACGGCTCGCCGATCCGGGTCCGGATCACCCGCGTCACGCCGTCCTTCTTCCGCCTTCTTCGGGTGACGCCGGCACTCGGCCGCGCCTTCAGCGAAGAGGAAGGCGAAATCGGCAAGGACCGCAAGGTGGTGCTCAGCTACGCGCTCTGGCAGTCGCAGTTCGCCGGCGATCCAGGCGCGATCGGCAAGGACCTGCGGCTCGACGGCCAGCCGTACACCGTGATCGGAGTGATGCCGAAGGGGTTCTACTGGGTGAACCCGAACGTGATGTTGTGGCGCCCGCTGACGTTCACGCCGGAGCAGAAGAGCGACGAACAGCGCCACAGCAACAACTTTCAGAACATCGGACGGCTGAAGCCGGGCGCCTCGATCGAGCGGGCGCGCCAGGAGATCGACGCGCTCAATGCGCGCAACCTCGAGAAGTTTCCCCAGCTGAAGCCGCTGCTGATCAATGCCGGCTTTCACACCACCGTCGACCCGCTCCAGGAAACGCTGGTGCGGGAGGTCAAGCCGACGCTGTTTCTGATGTGGGGCGGCGCGCTGTTCGTGCTGCTGATCGGCTGCGTCAACGTCGCGAACCTGGTGCTGGTGCGATCGCGCGCGCGGCTGAAGGAGTTGGCGACCCGGCTCGCGCTCGGCGCCGGCCGCTGGCGGGTCGGCCGCCAGCTGGTCACCGAAAGCCTGCTGCTGACGCTGATTGCCGCCGCCGCCGGGCTGCTGGTCGGCTACGGCGCGCTGCAGTTTCTCGGCACGCTGAATATCGAGGACATCCCGCGCGGCGGCGAGATCCGGCTCGACGCCGTGGTGGTGGGCTACACCCTTGGCGTCGCCGCGCTGATTGGCTTCGTGCTGGGATTGATTCCGGTGGCCAATGTCCTGCCCGCCAACCTCACCGCGGTGCTGCGCGACGAAGGGCGGGGCGGGACCGCGGGACGCGGCGCGCGGACGCTGCGCCGCGCGCTGGTGGTGGCGCAGGTGGGGTTCGCGTTCGTCCTGCTGATCGGCGCCGGCCTGATGTTCGCCAGCTTCCGCCAGGTGCTGGCGGTGCAGCCCGGATTCAATCCCGACGGCGTGATGACCGCGTCGATCGGCCTGCCGCGGTCGCGCTACACCGAGGACAAGGCGCTGATTGCGTTCACCCACGAAGCGCTGCGCCGGCTGCGGGCGTTGCCTGGGGTCGCGGCGGCCGGGGCGACCAACTCGATCCCGTTCGGCGGCAACAACAGCGACAGCGTGATCTTCGCCGAGGGCTATCAGATGAAGCCCGGCGAATCGGTGATTTCTCCCAGTCAGGTCAGCGCAACGCCGGGGTACTTCGAGGCCATGGGCGTCCGCCTGGTGCACGGGCGGTTTTTCGACGAGCGCGACGCCGTGGATCCGGACAAGATGAAGGCGGTTCCGCGTCCGCTCCTGTCGATCATCGTCGACGAGACGCTGGCGAAGCGATTCTGGCCCGGACAAGATCCGGTCGGCCGCCGGATGTACAAGCCGAACGACATCAAAGATCTCACCGGCATCACCGACAAGACCCAGTTCTACAGCGTGGTCGGCGTCATCGCGGACGTCAAGCTGCACGATCTCACCGAAGGGAAGACGACGGTGGGCGCCTACTACTTTCCGATGGACGAGGAAACGTCGTTCGGCATGACGTTCGCGCTCAGGACCGCGGGCGATCCGCTGTCGCTGACGAGTGCGATCCGCGGCGCGCTCAACGGCGTCGATCGTGAGCTGCCGGTGTTCGACACGCAGACGATGGAGCAGCGGCTCGAGAAGTCGCTGATGGGGCGCCGGTCCCCGGTGATGCTGTCGCTCAGCTTCGGGGTGATCGCGCTGTTCCTGTCGGCCATCGGCATCTACGGGGTGCTCGCGTATCTCGTCACCCAGCGGACCCGGGAAATCGGGATTCGCATTGCCCTGGGCAGCAGCGGCCGGGCGATCTTCGACCTCGTGCTGCGCGAAGGGCTGATCCTGATCGCGGGCGGCTTCCTGCTCGGCGCGATCGGCGCGATCGTTTTGCGCAAGAGCCTCGAAAGCCAGTTGTTCGGGGTCAGCGCCGCCGATCCGATTGTCCTGGTCGCGGTCACCGGCATCCTCGCGGCGGTTGCCATCGTCGCGTGCGCGCTGCCGGCGCGCCGCGCGATGCGGATCGATCCGATCGTCGCGCTCTCGGAGTAACCGCGGATCCCACCCGAATCGAGCGGCGGGTCCGAAAGGACCCGCCCTACAGAGCGCGTCGAAAGTAGGCCGGTCCTTTCCAGAGTTCGCCGAAAGTAGGCCGGGTCCTTTTGGACCCGGCACATATAATCGGCGCCGTGACGGCTTCCGAGGCGTTGGATGCGTTTCACGCCGCGGCGCCGATTCGGCGATTGGCGCACGGCGGCGTCGAGTGGCAGTACCGCGTCGCCGGCCGGGGCGGACAGGGCTTGCTGCTGTTGCCCGGTGCGGTCGGCGACGCCGACGCCTACTTCACGCTCGAACCGCTGCTGTCCTCGACACACACCCTGGTCGCGATTGCCTATCCGCCGTTGGCGTCGCTGACGGCCCTGCTCGACGGGCTCCGCTACATCCTCGATCGCGAGCACCTCGACTCCACCGACATCGTCGGTGGTTCGTTCGGCGGCCTGATCGCGCAGGCGTTCCTGCGGCGTTTCCCGCAGCGGACGCGCCGCATCGTACTCTCCGCCACCGGGCCGGCCAGGCCGGAGCGCGCGGTGTCGAACGAGAAGTTCGCGCGTGCCCTGGCCTGGTTGCCGGTCGGCATGACCCGGGCGCTGCTGCGGACGATCGTGCGGGTGTCCTTGAAACCCGTGACCGGCGATCGGGCATTCTGGCGCGACTTCTATTTCCGGGCGATCGCACGGTTGTCGCGCGACGAGCTGGTCGCGCGGTATGCGCTCAGCGCGGACGTTGATCGACAGGGTCCACCATCGCCGGCAGGATTGCAGGAATGGACCGGCGAGATGTTGATCCTGGAGGGAGACGCCGACAGGATCGCGCATGGCGCCGCGCGCAACAGTCTCAAGTCGCGGTATCCCGGTGCGCGGGTCCGCACCTTTCCCGGCGCTGGACACGCCATCTCCGCCGAGCGCCGCGACGAGTGGGCGGCGGAAATCGCCACCTTCCTGACCGCGGCCTCAGCCGCCATGGTCAAGTAGCCACGGTGTCGGACACCCTTGAAGCGGGGCGGGTGCTCGCCAAGGCGAGGCGGCGGCTCATCCCGTTCCTGTTTCTCCTCTACATCGTCGCCTACCTGGATCGAATCAACGTCGGCTTCGCGGCGCTGCAGATGAACCAGGCGCTC
The DNA here is from genome assembly GCA_963794705.1 of uncultured Acidobacteriota bacterium. Classification (GTDB taxonomy): domain Bacteria; phylum Acidobacteriota; class Vicinamibacteria; order Vicinamibacterales; family CAVVIG01; genus CAVQFC01. Next base: position 89,541 of record CAWCFI010000010.1, on the reverse strand, counting down.
GGCTTTTCGTCGGCGGTCTATGGCTTTGGCGCCGGTATCTTCTTTCTCAGCTACGTGCTGTTCGAGATTCCGAGCAACGTGATTCTGGCGCGCGTCGGCGCGCGGCTGTGGATCGCGCGAATCATGATCTCGTGGGGGCTGGTGTCGTCGGCGATGATGTTCGTGCGCAGCGCCTCCGGGTTCTACACGCTGCGCTTCCTGCTCGGCCTGGCCGAGGCGGGATTTTTTCCGGGGATCGTCTACTACCTGACGCGCTGGTTCCCGGCGCGTGAGCGCGCCAGGACGATCGCCGCGTTCATGACCGCGACCCTGATCGCCGGCGTGATCGGCGGGCCGATATCCGGCGCGCTGCTGTCGATGCATGGCGTCGGCGGCCTCGCCGGCTGGCAATGGCTGTTCCTGCTCGAGGGTGTGCCATCGATCGTGCTCGGCCTGGTCGTGCTGAACGTGCTGGCGGAGCGGCCGGAAGAGGCGGCGTGGCTCACCGAGCCGGAGCGGACGACGCTGGCCGCATGCCTGCGCGAAGACGCCGCCACCCAGCGCCACGAGACCACCCGGATCGCGTTGAGCAATCGGCGCACGTGGCTGCTGGCCGCGGTCTATTTCACGATTCCGGTCACCCTTTACGGCATCGGTTTCTTCCTGCCTCAGATGCTGAAGGCTGCCTCGGGCTCCAGCGACTTCATCGTCGGCCTGCTGAGCACCTTGCCGTACGCGGCCGGCGCCGTGGCGATGGTGATCGTCGGCCGCCACTCCGACCGCACCGGGGAGCGGCGCTGGCACGTGCTGGCGCCCGCGCTCGTCAGCGCCGCCGGGCTCGCGCTCAGCGTGGCGTCGACCGGCCTCACGTGGACGATCGTGACCCTCTCGATTGCGATGCTCGGCCTCGCATCGATGTTCGGCCCCTTCTGGGCGCTCGCGACGTCGACGATGGGCGGCGTCGGCGCGGCGGCGTCGATTGCGCTGGTCAACGCCGTCGGCAATACCGGCGGTTTCGTCGGCCCGTATCTGCTGGGTGCGATCAACGAGGCCACCCACAGCTTTGCGCGAGGGGTGCTGGCCATTGCGGTCATGCTCGCCGGGGGCGCGGCCCTCGTGCTGCTCGTGCGAGACGACGGCTGACCGGGACCGGGTTGCCGTTCGTCGGGCGAAACATGCCGTTCGTCGGAAACGCCCGGCCGCCTGGCGCGGCCGTGCCAAGATGCCTTCAGCTCAGAAACGTTTCCGCCTGGCGAGAGACATGCTCAACATCCAACACCTTCGCAAATCGTTCGGGCCGCTTGTCGCCGTCGACGATGTGTCCTTTGCCGTCGAGCGCGGGACGCTGGTCGGACTGCTGGGCCCGAACGGCGCCGGCAAGACCACGACGGTCTCGATGATTGCCGGGCTGGTGGCGCCGGAAAGAGGCGACGTCCTGATCGAAGGCGCCCGGCTGAGCGGCGATACCGATCCGAAGAAGCGCCGGATCGGCCTGGTGCCCCAGGATCTCGCCCTTTACGACGAACTGAGCGCGGGCGCGAACCTGCGCTTCTTCGGCGCGCTCTACAGCCTGTCGGGGGCCGCGCTCGCGAAGGCGATCAAGGACGCGCTCGATCTGGTCGGCCTCGCCGACCGCGTGAACGATCGGGTCGCGACCTACAGCGGTGGCATGAAGCGGCGGCTCAACCTCGCCGCCGGCCTGCTGCACGATCCCGACGTGCTGCTGCTCGACGAGCCGACGGTCGGGGTCGACCCGCAGAGCCGCAACGCGATCTTCGACAATCTCGAAACGCTCAAAGCGCGCGGCAAAGCGATGATCTACACCACGCACTACATGGAAGAGGTCGAGCGGCTCGCCGACCGCATTGTCGTCATGGATCATGGAAAAGTGATTGCTGAGGACACGCTGGCGGGCCTGCAGTCGCGCGTCGCCGGCGTCGGCGGCGGCAAGGCGACGCTCGAATCGGTGTTTCTGACCCTGACCGGAAGGAGCCTGCGCGACTGATGGCTGTCATCCCGCTTCTCGCGATGGTCCGCAAGGACCTCCAGCTGTTCTTCAGCGATCGGCGGTCGGTGATCGTCAGCTTCGTCGTGCCGATCGCGATCGCCTCGTTCTTCGGGTCGATCTTCTCCGGTCCGAGCAACAGCAACGAGCCGGCCAGGATTTCGATCGCGGTGGTCGATCAGGACGACAGCGCGATCTCGAAGGCCATCCTGGCGGGAGCTCAGGGCGACCGGAACCTCAAGGTCGCGACGCCGCCGGAGGATGAAGCCCGGAGCCTGGTCAGGAACGGCAAGACGTCGGTGGCCGTCGTGATCCCGAAGGGGTTCGGCGAAGCCGCGGGCTCGGCGTTCTTCGGCGACGGTGAGAAGCCGGCGCTCGGATTTCTGTACGACCCGTCCCGCAACGTCGAGCTGGCGATGGTGCGCGGCGTGCTGACACAGCACGTGATGGAGGCGGTGAGCCGCGAGATGTTCGGCGGCGATCAGGGCAAGCGGCTGGTAGAGAAAACGCTGCCCGCAGATCGAGAGCTCGACATCGATGCCGGCCGATCAGAAGCGGCTGCTGATCGAGATGCTCGGCTCGGTCCAGAAGTTCTACGCGCGGCCGGACGGAGGTAATCCCGGCGCGAACCGCCCGCGCGGCATCACGATGCCGTACACCGTGAAGGAAGAGGCGATGACCGCGGGATCGAACGTCGCCTACAACGGCTACGCCCATTCGTTCGCCGGGATGGCGATCCAGTTCCTGCTGTTTGCGATGGCGAACATCGGGATCGAGATGCTGCTCGAGCGCCAGCGCGGGCTGTGGAGCCGGCTGCGCAGCGCGCCGGTCTCGAAAGTGACGTTGCTGCTCGGCAAGGCGGTCAGCGGCGCGCTGATTTCCCTGATGATTCTGCTGGTGTCGTTCGGCTTTGCGATGGTCGTGTTCAAGGTCCGCATTCACGGCAGCGTGCTCGGGTTCCTCGGCATTTCCGTCGCCTGCGCAGTCATGGCATCGACGTTCGGCCTGCTGGTCGCGGCGCTGGGCAACTCGCCGGCCACGGCCCGCGGCGTGACCACGCTGGCGGTGCTGATGATGGTGATGCTGGGCGGCGCGTGGGTGCCGACGTTCATCTTTCCCGCGTGGCTGCAGCAGTTCACGCTGGTGGTGCCGGTGCGGTGGGCGGTCGACGGCCTCGACGCGATGACCTGGCGCGGGATCGGCCTGGGCGGCGCGCTCGTCCCGGTGGCGGTGCTGCTCGCGTTCGCTGCCGCCTTCTGGACCATCGCCGCGACGCGGTTCCGGTGGTCGGAGGGGTAGTGGCCGAAGGGGTAGTGGTGCGGACCTTCAGGTCCGCCGCGGGCAGGCCTGAAGGCCTGCACTACTCCCGTAGGCGATGGCTTAAGATCGGCGCATGAGACAGATCCTCGTGCGTGCCGCCCTCGCCTTGACCGTTCTCGCGATCCCCGCAATCGTGCTCACGCAGGCAGCCCAGGGCGACGCCGTCTCCCCCCGCGCCAGGCAGCTGCACGACCGCGCGATCGTGATCGACTCTCACGACGACACGACCCAGCGTCTCCTCTCCGACAAGACCTTCGACATCAGCAAGCGCCAGAAGAACGGCAACATCGACATCCCGCGAATGCGGGAGGGCGGGCTCGACGCGCTGTTCTTCTCGATCTGGGTGCCGTCGGACGTGACCGGCGTCAAGGCGGTGAACACCGCGAACGCGCTGATCGCCTCGGTCCACAAGGCGGTCGCCGCGCATCCGAACGACCTGGTGCTGGCGACCACCGCCGCCGAGGTTCGCCGCGCCGCCGCCGACCACAAGATTGCCGCGCTGATGGGGATGGAAGGCGGCCACATGATCAACGACGATCTCGGGCAGCTGCGGAAATACGCGGCGCTCGGCGTCCGTTATCTGACCCTGACGCATTTCAAGAACAACAACTGGGCCGACTCATCCACCGACAAGTCGGCCCACAACGGCCTCACGCCGTTCGGCAAGGACGTCGTCCGAGAGCTGAACAAGCTGGGGATGATGGTCGACATCTCCCACGTCGCCGACAAGACGTTCTACGACGCGCTCGAGACCAGCAAGGCGCCGGTGATCGCGTCGCACTCCTCGTGCCGCGCGATCTCGAACCATCCCCGCAACATGACCGACGACATGCTGCGCGCCCTCGCGCGCAACGGCGGCGTCGTCATGATCAACTACCACGTCGCCTTCCTCAGCGAGGAGTTCCGGGTCGCCAGCGAGAAGAAGAACGGCACGGTCGACGTGGCGATGGCGGCGATGTCGAAGAAGTGCGGCGGCAACGAGGCCTGCACCACGATGGAGAGCGAACGCATCGATCACGAGGCCATGGCCAAGGGCGATCTGCCGATGGTGACGTGGGAGAAGATCATCGAGCACATCGACCACGCGGTGAAGGTGGCCGGCGCCGACCACGTCGGCCTCGGCTCGGATTTCGACGGCGCGACGATGCCGTTCGGGATGGAAGACGCGTCGAAGCTGCCGAAGATCACCGAGGCGCTGCTGAAGAAGGGCTACTCTGAAGCGGACATCGAGAAGATCCTGGGCGGCAACATCCTGCGGGTGATGGAACAGGTCGAGAAGGTCAAGGGTATGTAGCGACGGGTTTCGCGGCCGGGTTCGGGTTCCGGGTTCCGGGTTCCGGGTTCCGGGTTCGTTCTTGGTTCGGCGTGCGGGGTTCTGGGTTCCCCGGTCCATGGTTCTCGTGTTGCGCCTACCCGGCCCCTCGTTGCAGGTTCTCAGGTACTGCATCAACCGGGTGCTGGCACCGATTGCACGATCGGCCAGCGTGAACAGTTCGTCGTGTTCCTCGGTCGTGATGTATTTCGAGTCCCGCGCGTCACCGAGATGGTTCTGCGTTTCGATCAGGGAGGCGCGGGCGAATTCGAGATAGCGAGCGAACTCCTTCGGACGGAAACGCCCGAATCCCTCAGCAATCGTTCGCGGTGCGCCGCGTGCGGATCGACGAATTTGATCGCAGAATTCGAAATCCTTGGACACCGGCGGCTTCGCAATGAAGGCGTACACACGAACCTTCAAATCGTTCGACAGCCGCCAGCAATCGAGATCTTGATAACGTTGTGCGATCATGCCGGAAGACGCTCGCAAGGCGCGGGCCGAACCCTGAACCAGGAACCCGAACCTCGAACCCCGAACGAACCCTGAACCCGGAACCATGAACACCGAACCCGAGATCGATCCCAGTCCCGACCCACTCCCGTGACCCTCCATGTCCCTGTCCGGCCTACTCATCCTCGCGATCTGTGTCGGTTTGATCGCCGTCAGCCGGCGCTGGCCGTCGCTGTGGATCGTCGGCGTGCTGGCGAGAACCGTGATCGTGATGTTCATGGCGTTGGCCGCGTGGTTCGGAGGGTTGATGACCGGCGTCGTCACGCTCGACTGGCTGGCGCGCTGGCTGGGCACGCCGAAGCTCCAGCCGCCGTGGGACAGAATCGCGTTGCTGGGCCCGTCGGTCATCGCCGGCGCGGCGTACTTCATCTACGAAATGAGCCGGCCGCATGAAGCGCGCCGCTGAAGTCGTGATCGTCGGCGGCGGTTGCATGGGCGCGAGCGTCGCCTATCACCTGGCCCGCCTGGGTCTGACCGACGTCGTGCTGCTCGAGCGCGAGAAGATGCTCGCCACCGGATCGACCGGGCGAAACGCCGGCGGGGTGCGGCATCAGTTCTCGAACGAGGCCAACATCCGGCTGTCGCTCGAATCGATCGCCTTGCTCGAGCGGTTTGCGGACGAGGTCGGCCACCCGATCGATTTTCATCAAGACGGCTACCTGTTCCTGCTGTCGTCTCCATCGAGCGTCAAGACGTTCAGGCAGAACGTCGCGCTGCAGCGGGGCCTCGGCATCGACGTGCGATGGCTCGATGCGCGCGAGGCTGGAGAGCTGGCGCCAGGCTTGAGCACCGACGGCGTGCTGGCGGCGACCTTCTGCCAGCGCGACGGCATCGCCGATCCCAACGGCGTCACGATGGGCCTGGCAAAGACGGCGCAGTCGCTCGGCGTGACGGTCGAACGCGACGTCGAGGTGACCGGCATCAGCACCGTCGCGGGCCGGGTCGCCTCGGTCGAGACCACGCGCGGTACCATCGACACGCGCACCGTGGTCAATGCCGCCGGTCCCTACGCGCGGCTGATTGGCGCGATGGCTGGCGCCGCCGTGCCGGTTGATCCGATCCGCCGTCACATCTTCATCGCCGCGCCGGGCCGGGGGCAGGCGGCCCTCCACGTGCCTTCGTCCCACATCATGGTGATCGACTTCGAGACGACGTTCTACTTCCACCGCGAGGGAGCGGGGCTGTTGTTCGGGATGGGCGATCGGCAGGAGACGCCGACGTTCGACACCACGGTGCAGTGGGATTTCCTGCCGCAGGTCATCGACGTGGCCGTGACGCGGCTGCCGGCCCTGGCGGACGCGTCGATTTCGCACGCCTGGGCCGGCCTCTACGAGATGTCGCCCGACGGCAACCCGATTCTCGGCGCGGCCGACGGCATCGAGGGCCTCTATCTGATCAACGGCTTCAGCGGCCATGGCTTTCAGCACTCGCCTGCCGCCGGCCGCATCCTCGCCGACGTGATCACCGGCCGCGATCCACATTTCGACCTGGGGCCGTTCGCGGCTTCCCGCTTCACGAAGCTCGGCGCGGAAGCCGGCGAGCGTTACGTAGTGTGACGGCCTGTCGTAGTGCAGGCCTTCAGGCCTGCCTTACCCGGCGGACCTGAAGGTCCGCACTACAATCGTTGTGGCGCGGCTCGACGCGCCAAGGACCATGCGATACGCGATTCGTTCCCTCCTGAAGGCGCGCGAGTTCACGCTGGTCGCGGTCGCGATCGTCGCGATTGGTGTCGGCGCGACCACCGCGGTCTTCAGCATCGTCGACGCGGCGCTGCTGCGAGCGCTGCCCTTCAAGGACTCCGGCCGCCTGTTCATGCTGTCCGGATCCAATCCGAAGCGCGCGATCGTCGATGGACCATTCTCGTATCCCGCGTTCGTCGAGCTCGCGCAGCGCGACTCGATGCTCAGCGGCCTCGCGGCGATCGCCAACGAGCGCTTCAACGCCACTGACGGCGACCGCCCTGAGCAGTTGCCTGGCGCGCGAGTGTCCGCGAGCTTCTTCGACGTGCTCGGCGTCAACGCCGCGCTCGGCCGGACCTTCACCCCGGCCGAGAACAAGACCGGCGCCCCGGCGGTGGCGGTCATCGGCCGCCGCTATTGGACGCGGCGTTTCAGCGGCGCGCCCACCGCGATCGGCGCCACCTTGACCCTCAACGGCGCCCCCTATACGGTGGTCGGCGCGCTCGGCATCGACCTGCCGCCGCCGTTCGACGATGTGGACGTATGGGCGCCGAGAGTCGACGAGATCACCGGCTTTCCGCGGAACCTGATCAACGGCGGACTCGGCTACCTGACGGCGGTCGCGCGCCTCGGGCCGGGCGTTCGCGTCGAACAGGCCCAGGGCGAGGTCGACGCCATCGCGCACGCTTACGCCCGCGCCAACCCGACCAACACCGACGCCGATCCTGACGCCAGCCTGCGGCTCGCGCCGATCCGCGAGCGCACGGTCGGCAGCGCGCGCTCACCGCTGCTGGTGTTGATGGGCGCGGTCGGCCTGGTGCTGCTGATCGCGTGCGCCAACGTCGCGAACCTGCTGCTGGTGCGAGCGACGGCGCGGTCGCACGAGGCGGCCGTGCGCCTGGCGCTGGGCGCCAGCCGCTGGGACCTGACGCGCTGGATGTGCAGCGAGAGCCTGCTGCTGTCGCTCTCCGGCGGCGTCATCGGCGTGCTGCTCGCGTTCTGGAGCGTCGATCTCGCCGCATCGGCGTTACGCGGCCTGCCGCGCGGATCGGAAATCGCGGTCGACGGGCGAGTGCTCGCGTTCTCGCTCGCGGTGTCGATCGCAGCGGGTCTCGTCTTCGGGCTGATCCCTTCGTCCCTGGCGGCACGGCAGTCACCGGTCGATGCGCTGAAAACCGGCGGCCGCGGCGCCGCGGCATCGCGTCGTGGCCCGCGCAACGCGCTCGTGATTGCGGAGGTCGCGCTCTCGCTGATGCTGCTGGTCGGGGCGGGCCTGCTGCTCCAGAGCTTCGAACGCCTGACGCGTGTGCCGGTCGGCTTCACGCCCGAGGCTCTGCTCACGTTCCGGATTTCGCTGCCGTCCTCCGCCTACGGCGATCCCGCGGCGATGCGCTCGTTCATTGCCCGCCTGCTGCCGAAGCTCGAGGCGGCCCCCGGCGTGGCGCGTGCCGCCGCGTCGATGGCGCTCCCGCCGGCGATGACGACAATGGCGCCGTATGTGACCGGCGATCAGCCGTTGGTCGCCATCGGCGAGCGGCCGGTCGGGCAGTGGTCGGCCATCACGCCGGGATATTTCGCGGTGATGGGGATTCCGATTGTCGCCGGTCGCGCCCTCACGGCTGCCGACACCGAGCAGTCGCCGCTCGTCGTCGTCATCAGCCAGGGGCTGGCGCGGCGTGCCTGGCCGAACCAGTCGCCGATCGGCCGGAAGATTCTGGTCGGGCGTTTCCCCGGCTTCGCCGAGGTGGTGGGCGTTGCCGCCGACGTGAAGAACAACGGGCTCGCGCGCGAACCGATGGCCGAGATGTACACACCCTACCCGCAGCGCCCCTGGCCGGCGATGCAGTTCGCGGTGCGATCGACCGGGCCCGACCCGCAGGCGCTGGTGAACGGGGTGCGTGCCGCCGTCCAGGAGGTCGATCGCGAGCTGCCGATCACGCGTGTCGAGACGATGGACGCGGCGCTGGCCGACTCGATTTCGACGGAGCGGCTGATGACGTGGCTGCTGCTGGCGTTCGCCGCCGTCGCCCTGATCATGGCGGCAGCCGGACTCTATGGGGTGATCGCGTATACCGTCACGCAGCGCACGCAGGAGATCGGTGTCCGCATGGCGCTCGGCGCCGATCCGGCCGCGGTGGTGCGGCTGGTCGCGGCCGAAGGCCTGTGGCTGACCGCCGCGGGGATGATCAGCGGCACTCTGGCGGCGGCGATCGTCAGCCGGACACTGCGGGGCATGCTGTTCGGCGTGTCGCCGGCCGACCCGCTGACGTATGGCGTGGTGCTGGCGATCTTCGCAGCCACGGCCTGCGCGGCCCTGATTATTCCGGCGCGGCGCGCCCTGCGCGTCGATCCCCTGACGGCGTTGCGCGCCGAGTGAGCCTGCCATGAAGTTGACGCTGAAGTCGTGCATGGTGCGATCGTGGCGGGCGACCGACGCCGAGCCGATCGCCCGCTATGCCGACAACAAGAAGATCTGGCTGAACCTGCGCGACGCGTTCCCGCACCCCTATACCATCCACGACGCGCGCGACTTCATCGCCTCGATGCGCCAGCACGCGCCGGAAACCACCTTCGCGATCGACGTGGCCGGGGAAGCGGCCGGCAGCGTCGGCTTCGTGCTGCGTCACGACGTGGAACGGGTGTCGGCCGAGATCGGCTACTGGCTGGCCGAGCCGTTCTGGGGGCGCGGGATCGCGACCGAGGCGCTGATCGCGGTCACCGGCTACGCGATCGCGACCCACACCTTGACCCGCATCTACGCCGTGCCGTTCGCGTGGAACGCCGCGTCGTGCCGCGTGCTGGAGAAGGCGGGCTATCGGCTCGAGGCGCGGCTGCACCGGAGCGCGATCAAGAACGGCGCGATCACCGATCAGCTGCAGTACGCGTTCATCGTGCCCGAGGGTAGTTCGCCGTAGCGCCTCGCAGTGCCGGCCTTCGCCTGCGATGTCGGGCGGGCCTGAAGGTCCGCACTACATTTACTTGACCGGCGGCCGATCGGCCGCGACCCGGAACCCGAGGCTGAAGCCCTTGTCCACGGGCGCGTGCGTGTAGCGCAGCGCGCAACGCGCGCTGTTGGCGTCGAAGAACCAGCTCCCGCCGCGAATCACGCGCTTCTCCCCGGACCCGGGACCACGCGGGTCGATGTTCGCGGCGCTGCTCTCGGGGTACGGACCGTACCAGTCCGACGTCCACTCCCACACGTTGCCATGCATGTCGGCCAGGCCCCATGGGTTGAGCGGGAAGGTGCCGGTCGGCGTCGTTTTCTGGCGGAACTCTCCGGCCGGAAAGTCGCCGTACGGCTGCCGGCCGTTGTAGTTCGCCTGCGCCGTGGTCAGATTCTCGCCGGTTGAGAACGGTCCGGTGGTGCGGGCGCGGCAGGCATATTCCCACTCCGCCTCGGACGGCAGTCGGTAGCGCAGCGTCTGCGGCGTGTGCGCATTCAGCTTGTCGAGAAATTTCTGCACGTCGGCGTAGCTGATGTTCTCCACCGGGCAGCGCGGCCCGCAGGCTGTGAAGTGACTGGGCGCGCCGCCCATCACCGTGCGCCATTGCTGCTGCGTCACCTCGGTCTGTGCCAGGTAGAACGGACGGGTGATCTCGACGTCGTGCAGCAGCTCGTCGTCGTTGCGCGAGGTCTCGGTCGTGGCGCTGCCCATGGTGAAGCGTCCGGGCGGAAGCTCGACGAACAGCATGCCGGTCCACGGCTCGACCGTGGTCGCGATCGGCGTCTGAATGTCTTCGTTGGCGTTGACGTCGAACCGACGGAACCGGCCGTAGTTGGCCACGGTGTTGACGCGATTGCCGGCCGGGAAGGTGTACTGCTCGCGCATTTCGAGCGGGACGGCGATCCCCGACTTCTCTTCCGCCTGGAACGTGGTGGTGATGGTGGCGCGGACCGTCGGCTGCTCGACCTGCAGCTCGGTCTTGAGCACGCGGCCGGTCGCGGCGTCGATCCAGACACGCCCATGCGCGGGCAGGTCGTTGCCGACCTCACCGCGGATCATCGTGGGAGAGTGCGTTTCCTTGTAGTCCACCACCGCGACGCCGGCACCGAAGCTTTTGTCCTCTTTGCCGAGCGAGAAGTGAAACCGCGGCTGGTAGGTCTGCTGCAGCACGCCGAGCGCGAGCACCGGGTTGCCGAGCGTGCTGCGCATGTTGCCGAGGTTGTAGCGCGCACCCTCTTCGCGAATGCGTTCGGCCCTGCCCATGGTGTCGGGCAGGTCGCTCAGGAACAGCTTGGCGAGACGGGCCTCCCGGTCGCGGATCAGGACGCCGTCCACCTGGATGACGTCGCGAAAGGGCACCAGGGCCTCGGTCTCGCGCGATTTCACCAGCAGGAAGTCCGAGCGCATGTCACGGTGCCTCGCCCGCAGCATGTCCGACGGCGATGGCGGTTGGACCGAGCCGCCGCGGCCGCCGCTGACCGGCGAAAAGCTCGCGAGCAGCTGCGACGAGTCCTGGACGTAGGTCTCCTCGGCGACGACGTTCTCGAACTCGTCGACGAAGTAGTCGAGATACCAGCCGGCGCGGTCCAGCACGGTCTCGAGCTCCACGCGCGCGGGGAGCTGAGGCGCGGCCAGCGTCAGCGCGGTGCCGAGAACGAGCGCGAAAATTGAGCCGGACAGCCAGGCGCGCATCGGTGTTGTCCTGCACTATACTGCAGCCTTCGCAAGGAGATAACCCATGCTGCGACGCGCACTTCCACTCGTCCTCGCCGGCTTCGTCATCGCGCCCGCATTCGCGCAGACGCCGGTCGTTTCACCGACCTTCCAGCGTCCCGGAGCGGCAGCGCAGACGCAGGCGCCGTACTTTCCCGAGCGGTTCGACTGGCAGCACAAGACGCCCGGCGAAGTCGGGATGAATCCGGCGCTGGTCAACGAGGCGGTGCAGCTGGCGATCGCCGCCGACACGCCGGGGCCGCACGACATGACGCAGTTCCTGACGAACAGCTTCGGCAAGGAGCCGTTCTTCAGTCTGGTCGGCCCGATCAAGGATCGCGGTCCGGCCAGCGGCCTGATCACGCGCCACGGCTACATCGTCGCCGAGTGGGGCGACCCGAATCGCGCCGACATCAGCAACAGCGTCACCAAGACGTTCCTCACCACGGTGGTCGGGCTGGCGGTGCAGCGCGGGCTGATCAAGGACGTCAACGACTACGCGCGCGACTACATGCCGCCGCACGTCGATCTGTTCGAGGCGCCCCACAACCAGAAGATCAAGTGGGACGATCTGCTGCGGCAGACGAGCGACTGGCAGGGGACGCTGTGGGGCAAGCCGGACTGGGCGGATCGGCCGGTAGGCGCGACGCTCGACGAACAGGAGCATCGCAAGCTCTACGAGTCGGGCACGCACTTCAAGTACAACGACGTCCGGGTCAACGCGATGGCGCTCGCGGCGCTGCAGGTCTGGCGGAAGCCGCTGCCCGAGGTGCTGCGCGAAGAGGTGATGAACCCGATCGGCGCCTCGTCGACGTGGCGGTGGTACGGCTACGAGAACTCGTGGGTGGACATCGACGGCCAGAAGGTGCAGTCGGTGAGCGGCGGCGGCCACTGGGGCGGCGGCATGTTCATCAATTCGTACGACATGGCGCGCTTCGGCTACATGTATCTGCGCAACGGCAAGTGGAAGGACCGGCAGATCATGTCGGAGAAGTGGATCAAGATGGCGCGGACGCCGGGATCCGACAACAAGACCTACGGCTTCGCAAACTGGTATCTGAACACGGATCAGAAGCCGCTGCCGGCGGCGCCGGCGACGGTGGTGCGGTTCGTGGGCAACGGATCGAACATCATCTACATCGACTGGGACAACGACATCGTGGCGGTGTTCCGGTGGATCCGCGGCGACAAGCAGCTGAACGAGGTGGTGGCGAAGATGTACGCGTCGTTGAAGACGACCTCGACGGCGGCCCAGGCGCAGCGCTAGGCGGGCCGCGGGCCCGCTCCGTCTGGCGAAGGCGCCATCGAAGAGCCGCGCGAGCCGCGTTGATAGAATCGAGGCATGCCGCGCCACACCGGCTTCGCCGCACTCCCGCTGCACGGCGGCAAGGCGCCGGCGTGGCTGTTCGGCCGCATGGTCAGCCTGTCGCGCGAGATCGTGATCTATCTCGCCAGCGAATATGGAACGGCCGACCTGCTCCGCAGGCTCTCCGATCCCTTCTGGTTCCAGGCGTTCGGCTGCGTGCTCGGCTTCGACTGGCACTCGAGCGGCGTGACCACGACCGTCTGCGGCGCGGTGAAGGAAGGCCTCAAGGACATCGACGCCGACCTTGGCTTCTTCGCCGCCGGCGGCAAGGGCGGCGCCTCGCGAAAGACGCCTCAGCAGATTGCCGGCGTCTGCGAACGGCTGGGCCGGGACGCCGCCGCATTGGTCTACGCGAGCCGCACCGCGGCCAAAGTCGACAGCGCCGCCGTTCAGGACGGCTACCAGCTCTATCATCACGTGTTCTTCTTCACGGCGGCGGGTGAATGGTGCGTCGTTCAGCAGGGGATGAACGACGCGAACGGCATGGCGCGGCGCTATCACTGGCTGTCCGACCGCGTCACCAGCTTCGTCGACGAACCGCACGAGGCCATCTGCTGCGATGCGCGCGGCGAAACGCTGAACCTGGTCGCGCACGAGAACGATCCGATCAGGCAGGCCTCGGCGGCACTGGCCGGACAACCGCCGGACCTCACCCTGAAGACGATCGAACGGTTGCCTGAACTGCGGATGCCGTCGCGGCACATGCTCTTCCCCGAGCTGGACGTCCACAGTTCACATCTCGAGAAGATCCTGGTGAAGACCTACGAGCGGGCGCCGGAGAATTTCGAGGCGCTGCTCGGTATCGAGGGCGTCGGACCGAAGACGCTGCGCGCGCTCGCGCTCGCGTCGGAACTGCTGCATGGCACGCCGGCGGCGATGCGGGATCCGGCCCGGTTCTCGTTTGCGCACGGCGGCAAGGACGGCATCCCTTTTCCGGTCGACCGCGACACGTACGACCGGACCATCGAGATCTTCAACAAGGCGCTGAATCGCGCCTCGATCGATCGCTCGGAGAAGGTCAAAGCTTTCCAGCGGCTGGCGCGGTTCGGCGAGCCCGCGCCGCCCGCTCCCAGCTCCTAGCCCCTAGCCTCTAGCCCCTGCCGTTGACGTGCGGCTTGAGCACCGCGTTGATGAAGGTGTGGATCGGCGTCGGGACGCCGACCTCGCGGCCGATGCGCGCCACCGCGCCGCTCAACCACGGCAACTCAATCCGGCGTCCGCGCTCGAGGTCCTCGAGCATCGAGGCCTTGGCCTGCGGCGGCAGCGCCTTGTAGGCGGCCGCGACATCCTCGTCGATCGAACCGGCGACCGCCACGCCTTTGGCGTGCGCCACCGCCAGCGTCTCGCGGACCGCGGCCTTCAGCATCTCGAGCAGTTCCGGATCGTTCACGATCACGCCGATCGGGCTGCGCGTCACCGCGGTCATGCCGCTGAACACCGAGAGCCGCACGAATTTGGTCCAGATGTCGACGGTGATATCCCGGCTCAGGGTCGACTGAAATCCCGCCGGGCGGCAGGCCTCGAGCAGCGCCTCCAGCTGCGGCGAGGGCGAGCCGTCGGGCATGCCGAAGATCAGATGATCCATCGCGGTGTGCTTGATGACTCCCGGCTCCGCGATCACCGCCGACACGTAGGAGACCCCGCCGGCGGTGTGTGTCGCGCCGACGGCGCGCGTCAGCGACGCGATCGTCTCCACGCCGTTCTGAAACCCCACGACGAGGGTGTGGGGCCCGACAAGCGGTGGCAGCAGCGCGAGGGCGCTGTCGGTGTCGTAGAGCTTGACCGCGAAGAACGCGACGTCGACCGGGCCGATCGCGTGCGGATCGCTTTCCGCGGTGACGCGCGGCAGATGCAGATCGCCCTTCGGGCTGGTGATGCGAAGCCCGCGTGCGCGCATCGCGGCCAGATGAGCGCCGCGCGCGAGAAAGGTGACATCGGCGCCCGCCGCGGCCAGCCGGCCGCCGAAATACCCGCCGACCCCGCCGGCTCCAACGATGGCGATGCGCATGACGCGAGGGTAACACGACGTAGAACGGAGTTCTTTTCGACAGAAGATCAAAAAGGCCAGGAGCTTTTCCTTGAAAAACAAAACTCCTGTTCTCTTGATCTCCTGTTTGCTCTACTCGTATCTCAACGCGAGCATCGGATCGATGCGCGTCGCGCGGCGGGCGGGCAGGTACCCGCAGCGAGCGCGACGACGACGAGGAGCGCGGCCGATGCGATCATCGCGACCGGATCGTGCGCCGACAGATCGAACAGCTGCGACTGCACGACGCGGCTGAGCGCGAACGCGAGCGGCAGCCCGAGCCCGACGCCGATCCCGGCCATCAGCCCGACCTCCCTGAGCACCAGCCACATCACCGAGCCGCGCTCGGCGCCGAGCGCCATCCGGATCCCGATCTCGCGGGTACGGCGCGCCACGGTGTACGACATCACGCCGTAGAGCCCGATCGCCGCGAGCAGCGTCGCCAGGCCGCCGAAGGCGACCGACAGCGCCGCGACCATCCGCTCGAGAAACAACGACTCGTCCATCACCGCGGTCATGGTCTTCATGTCGAAGATCGGCAGCCCGGAGTCGACCTTCCGCATCGCCTGGCGGACCGAGGCGCCGATCCCCGACGCATTGCCTCGGGCGCGCAGGTAGAACGAGATCTGGCCGAGCTCGGGCTCCTGTGTGTATGGCGTGTAGACGAAGCGTTTGACCTGTCCCCGCAGCGTCGCCGTCTTCGAGTCGCGCGCGACGCCGACGATCTCGATGTCCGTCGTCTTGTCGCGGCCCCAGCCGATATGGCGGCCGAGCGGGCTCTCCTTGCCGAAGAAGTACGCCGCCATCGTCTCGTTGATGATCGCGACCCGCGGCGCGCCGTCGCCGTCCTTGATGGTGAACTCGCGGCCCGCCAGCAGCGGCTGCCCGATGGTCGCGAAGTAGCCGGGGCCGACGGCGTTCACCCCCGGGTTCATGTCTTCGCCTTCCTTCGTCTTGTAACCCTCGACCTTGATCGTGCTGCTCCATTCGCTGTCGGTCATCAACGCAATCACCGATGCCGCCGCCGATCGCACGTCGGGCAGCTGTGCCAGCTGTTCCTGCATCTGCTGGAGCACCAGGATCGACCGGGCGCGCGGGTAGCCGTTCAGCGACGGGTTGATGGAGAAGCCCAGGAGCTGATCGGCCTCGAATCCAGGGTTGAGCGTTTTCAGGTTGTAGAGGCTGCGCGCGAACAGCGCGGCGCCGGCGAGGAGCAGCACCGACAGCCCGACCTGCACGACCACGAGCCCCTTGCGGAACCGCGCGTGGCCGGTGCCGCCGACCACGCTGCCGGCTTCGTCCTTGAGCGTCGAGGTCAGGGCCGGGCGGGTCGAGGACAGAGCAGGCGCAAGGCCGAACAGGATCGCCGTGACGAACGCCACGGCGATCGCGAACGCGGTGACCCGCAGATCCGGAGCCGTAGTCAGCGCCTGCACTGAGCCGTCGTCGGGCAGCATCTTCAACAGCAGCGTCCCCGTCCACCACGCGATGCCGAGCCCGAGGATGGTGCCGGCACCGGAGAGCAGGAAGCTCTCGACCAGCCGCTGCCGGACGATCGCGCCGCGGGTCGCGCCCATCGCCAGGCGGATCGCCACTTCCCTCTGCCGCGCGGCGCCGCGCGCGAGCAGCAGGTTCGCGACGTTGGCGCAGGCGATCAGCAGCACCATCCCGACCATCGCCATCAGGACCAGGATCGGCGTGGTGAACTGCCGCCGCAAATCCGATCGCCCTTGCTGGCCGGGCCGGAGGAAGAGGTGCTTGGCGAGAAACCGGTCGTGGAACGACTGCGACACGCCGGTCATTTCCTTCAGCTCGAGCTCGTTGATCTGGCGGTAGAGGACGTTCATCGCCGCTTCCGCCTGGGACGCGGTGACGTCCGGCTTGACGCGCGCCATCACCGTCAGCCACCGGCTCGTCCGGCTCTGCAGGTCGTCCCAGGTCGGCGTCATCTGCGCTTTCATCGCCACCGGCACCATCACGTCGGCGCTTTCGCCCATGACGATGCCGAAGAAGCCGGCCGGCGCGACGCCGACGATGGTCATCGGCAGGCCGTTGATCGAGATGGTCCGGTTGAGCACCGACGGATCGCCGGCGAAGCGCCGCATCCAGAAACTGTGGCTGAGCACCGCGACCGGATGTCCGCCCGGCGTCCGGTCGTCGTCGGGCGTGAAGGTGCGGCCGATGCGCGCGCGGACGCCGAGGACGTCGAAGTAGTTGCCGGTGACCAGCTCGCCGTTCACCCGCTCGGCCTCGCCGTTCGCGAGCATCGTCAGCGCGGTGGGGAAGCGCGCGACGACGCCGTCGAACACGGTGTTCTGATCGCGGAAGTCGCGATACATCGGATAGGAGAAGGTGCCGTTGTTGAACGTCCGGCCGCGGAAGGCGCCCGGGCCATCGAGCACGACCAGCTGCTGCGGCGACCGCACCGGCAGCATCCGCAGCAGGACCTGGTCGGTCAGGGAGAAGATCGCGGTGTTGGCGCCGATGCCGAGCGCCAGCGTCAGGACGACCACGATGGTGAAGGCGGGAGCCTTGAGCAGCGTGCGGAGCGCGTAGCGGAAATCGCTCATGGCGCAGGATACCACGAAGGTTTTCGTAGATCGACCCCGGCGCGGTACAATTCGGGCGCAAGCCGCGGATGGCAGCCGCGCGACCGTCTGTTCCATCCTCTGTGCATGGATACTTTGACGAAGAGATCAGCGGAGCAGTTGGGGTCCGGAGATCGCGCGTCCTGGGACGCGGTGCAGACCCGGGACAAGACGTCGGACGGCCGCTTCGTGTACGCGGTAACCTCGACCGGGATCTACTGCCGGCCGTCCTGCCCGAGCCGGAAGCCGCGGCGCGATCGCGTGCGTTTCTTCGACGCGCCCGATGCTGCCCGCGAGGCCGGTTTCCGTGCCTGCAAGCGCTGCAAGCCCGACACCGCGCTGCCGGCCGATCCGTGGATCGAGCGGATCCGCCGCGCCTGCGTCTATCTCTCGAACGTCGACGGCCACCCCTCCCTGGCGATCCTGGCGGCGCGCCTGGGCGGCAGCCCGTACCATCTGCAGCGCAACTTCAAGCGGCTGGTCGGCGTGACCCCGCGCGAGTACGCCGAGGCTGTCCGCTTGCGCAAGGTCAAGGGGCGCCTGCGCCAGCCCGGCGACATCACGGGCGCGATGCTGGACGCCGGCTACGGATCGAGCAGTCGCTTCTACGAGCGCGCGGTACCGAAGCTGGGGATGGCGCCGTCCGTCTATCGGCGCGGCGGGGCCGGGATGCAGATCGGGTACACGATCGTCGAGTCGCCGAACCTGTCGCTCGGGCGGCTGCTGGTGGCGGCCACCGCGCGCGGCGTCTGCGCCGTGGCGATGGGGTCGTCGGACGCCGAGCTGACGCGCGCGCTGGTGCGTGAGTATCCAGCCGCCGCGATTACGACCGACGCCGGCGCGCTCGCGCAGTGGACGACGTCGATTCTCGCGCACCTGTCCGGGCGAACGCCGCGGCTCGATCTGCCGCTCGACGTGCAGGCGACCGCGTTTCAATGGCAGGTGTGGCAGGCGCTCGCGGCGATTCCGTACGGGGAGACGCGGACCTATGCCGACGTCGCTTCCTCAATCGGGCGACCGCGGGCGGTGCGCGCCGTGGCGCGCGCCTGCGCCACCAATCCGGTCGCGCTGGCGATTCCATGTCATCGCGTCGTGCCGGCGGCGGGCGGCGCGGGCGGTTATCGCTGGGGTGTGGGGAGGAAAAAGGCTCTTCTGAAGTCTGAAGTCAGAAGTCTGAAGTACGAAGGCGGCGGCCGATGACTGCCGTGGCCCAGACGATCGGCGATCGGCTTGCGTCTCTCGACTGGGCCGCCGTCGAGACGTCGCTCGAGGCGCGAGGATTCGCGGCGCTTCCGCCGCTGCTGGACCCCGACGAGTGCGCGCAGCTGGCGCGCCTGTACCCGGCGGACGCGCCGTTCAGAAGCCGCATCGACATGGCGCGCTTCCGCTTCGGCGTCGGCGAGTACAAGTACTTCGCGGCGCCGCTTCCAGTGACCGTGCAGTTGTTGCGCGAAGACCTTTACGCGCGGCTCGCGCCGATCGCGAACCGCTGGTCGCAGCGCCTTGACCGGAAATCCGCCATCGTCAATCCGGAGCCCGCATTTCCTGCCGCGCTCGCCGATTTCCTTGCGCGCTGCCACGAGCGCGGCCAGAAGAGGCCGACGCCCTTGCTGCTGTCGTACACCGCCGGCGGCTACAACTGTCTGCACCAGGACATCTATGGCGAGGTCGCGTTTCCGCTGCAGGCCGTTTTCGCGCTGACGCGTGAAGAGGCCGACTACAGCGGCGGCGAATTCCTGCTCGTCGAGCAGCGTCCCCGGGCCCAGTCGCGCGGCCATGCCGCGCGCATCGCCCAGGGGGCGGGAATCGTCTTCGCCACCCGCGATCGGCCGGTGGCGGGCACGCGCGGCGACTACCGGGTGATGATGCGTCACGGCGTCAGCACCGTGACGAGCGGGTCCCGCATGACCCTCGGCGTCATCTTCCACGATGCACGGTAGGTCGGGCAGGTCGCGTGGGTCAGGTCGGTCGGAGTGGGCCTAGCGGCGTAGACAGGGGGATCCACTAGAATGTCCGACGACTGAGACCGACGACTGAGACTGACGACTGATGACTGTTTATTCCCGATCTCCCTGGATCGAGGCGTTTCCGAAGGCCCGGGTGCCGGCGTACCCGGCCCATCGCGGCGCCGACACGGCCGATGTCGTCATCATCGGGGGCGGCCTCACCGGCTGCGCGACCGCGTATGCGTTCGCGGCCGCCGGCGTGAAGGTGACCCTGCTCGAGGCCGCGCGGATCGGGCAGGGCAGCAGCGGCGCGGCATCCGGCTGGCTCAACGAAGATCCGGGCGTCGGGTTCGCCGACCTCGAGCAGGCAGTCGGCCCGCGCGATGCCAAGCGGGCGTATCAGAGCTGGCGGCGCGCGTCGCTCGACTTCGCGTCGCTCATGCGCAGGCTCGACGTGAAGTGCTTCATCGACGCCCACCCGGCGATCACGGTCGCGGCGACGCCGGACCAGGCGGTGCGGCTGAAGCGTGAACAGAAGGCGCGGCGTTCGGGTGGACTCGATGCGTCACTGTTGAACGCGCGCGCGGTGGCCGGCGAAGTCGCGCTCAACGCCGCCGCCGCGCTTCGCGCCAGGGATGGAGCGACCCTCGATCCGTACCGCGCGTGTCTGGGCCTGGCGGTATCGGCAGAGATGCGCGGCGCCCGGTTGTTCGAACGCACGGTGGTGAAGAACGTCACCTTCACCAGAAAGACCGCCGACGTCCTCACCGCGAATGGCCGGATTCACACCAGGCGGGTGATCGTCGCGACCGGCACGCCGACGACGCTCTACAAGTCGTTGGCGCGGCATTTCTGGTTCCGGACCACGTATGCCGCCCAGACCGAGCCGGTGCCCGCGAAGATTCGCCAGCTGATGGGACAGCGCGACGCGGTGATTCGCGACAGCGCGGATCCACCGCACCTGATCCGCTGGGTGGGCGAGGATCGCGTGATGGTGGCCGGCGCCGACGCCGACACACCGCCCGTTCGGCTGCGTGACAAGGTCATCGTGCAGCGGACAGGTCAGTTGATGTACGAGCTGTCGACTTTGTATCCGGATATCTCCGGCGTGCTGCCGGCTTTCGGATGGGCTGCGGATTATGCTCGTACTACCAGTGGATTACCCTGCCTCGGGCCGCATCGGAACTTTCCCCACCATCTGTTCGCTTTCGGCGATGCCAGCCAGGGCGTGACCGGCGCCTATCTGGCGAGTCGCGTTCTGCTGCGGCATCACTTCGAAGAAATGGATCCGTCGGACGAGGTCTTCGGATTCCACCGCTGAGGCGCGGAAACGGCCCAGTTTCGCGTTGTATACTCGCGGGCATGCTCAAATACATTCTTTCGGCTCTGCTATCGCTGTCCATGGCGGGCCCGGCGTTTGCCCAGTCACAGGCGGCGAACGGCTCCATCGAAGGCACGGTGTCGGACAGCTCCGGCGGCGTGCTGCCGGGCGTCACCATCACCGTCACCAACATCGGCACCGGCCTCGAACGGTCGATGGTCACCAACGAAAAAGGGCTCTACCGCGCGCCGCTGCTGCCGCTCGGCACCTACCGCGTCGTCGCGGAGCTCCAGGGATTCAAGCGCTTCGAGCAGGCCGGCATCACGCTGTCGGTCGGCCAGTCCGCGGTCGTGAACGTCTCGCTCAGCGTCGGCACGGTCAGTGAGACGATCACCGTCAACGCCGACAGCCCGCTGATCGACACCAGCCGGATCGACATCGGCCACACCATGAGCGACCTCGAGGTGCACAACCTCCCGCTGGTCGCGCGCAACCCGTACAACTTCGCGCTCGTCCAGCCGGGCGTCACCGGCATCGAGAACGTCGAGTTCGGCGTGCCGCGCCTCGCCGCCAACGGCGCCGCGATGCGCATCAACTACATGATCGACGGCAACACCAACACCGAGAAGGACCGCGCCGGCCTGCGGCTGCTGCCGATGTCGGAAGTGATGATCCAGGAAGTCAAGGTCGTCACCACTGGTTTCGCGCCCGAGTTCGGCCAGACCATGGGCATGGTCTACAACGCGGTGACGCCGTCGGGCACCAACACCTTCAAGGGCGAGGCCAGCTATCTCTTCCGGCGCGATCCGTTCAGCGCCTTTCCGTTCTTCACCGGCTGCACCGGCGTCGCCTCGACCTGCGGCGACGCGCCGGCCGGCTCGGTGCTGCCGGCGACCAAGGTCGACACCGGCACGTTCGCACTCGGCGGACCGGTGATCAAGAACAAGGCGTTCTTCTACACGGGCTGGGAGCAGACGCGCCGCGACCTCTCCTCGACCAGCCCGGTCACGATCGTTCCGGCCAACGCCGCGGCAATCGGCCTGGCGCCGCAGCCGGCGTTCGTCCCCAACGTGCAGACCGGCAAGTTCTTCATCCTCAAGGGCGACATGCAGCTGAACAGCGCCAACCGCGCCACCGTGCGCTGGAATCGCTTTCATAACGATGCTCCCTACAACAGCGGCGGCGGCCTCGCCTCGCTCGAGCAGGCCACCAACTTCCTCGACGCCATGGATTCGGTCGCCGGCCAGGTGGTGTCGACCATCGGCTCCAGCAAGCTGAACGAGTTCCGCGTGCAGTACGCGCACCGCCATCAGGGCTCGGTCGCCAACAGCGACTCCGGCACCGGTCCGTCGGTGTCGATCACCGGCATCGCGAGCTTCGGCGGTCCGACCGGCGGCACCGGCCAGGGCAATGCCGGCTTCGACTTCAAGCAGAACATCACCCAGGTCATCGACAACTTCACCTACCTCCGCGCCGCGCACGCCTACAAATTCGGCATCGACATGCAGCGCATCCACGACGAGCGGATTGCGGCGCCGCAGTTCGTCTACACCTTCTCGTCGATCGCGGCCTACCAGGCGGCGAAGACCGGCACCAACCGTCTCGGCTACTCGTCGATGACGCAGATCACCGGCGACCTGAACTTCGCGATGGACACCAGCCTCTACAGCCTGTTCGTCCAGGACGACTGGCAGATCGCGCCGAAGGTGAAGATTCTCTACGGCGTCCGCTACGACCTCTACCAGTACCCGACCGGGCTGGCCACGGCGCCGCTCGCGTCGACGCAGAACTTCAACATCGACAAGAACAACTTCGGACCGCGTGTCGGCGTGGCCTGGTCGCTTGACGACAAGACCGTGCTGCGCGCCAGCACCGGCCTGATGTACGACCAGCCGATTCTCGGCGGCTACGAGCAGGCGCTGCAGTTGAGCGGTTCGCCGAAGGCGCCCGCCTACACCTTCTCGCCGGCCTCGGCCGGAGCGCCGCTGTTCCCCAGCCCGGTCGCGGCGGCGGGCACGCTGGCGGTGCAGTCGCCCTGGGCAGTCGATCCGAACTTCGTCGTCGCGCGCACGTTCCAGACCAACATCCAGGTCGAACGGTCGCTCGGCCGCGACTACTCGGCGTCGGCCGGTTTCATCTACGCGAACGGCGACAACCTGCCGGTGGTCACCGACGTGAACCTGATCAGCAACGGCGGCAGCCTCGCCGACGGACGGCCGACCTACAGCGGCACCGTCAGCGCGGCGAGCCGGGTCGATCCGCGCTTCAACCACATCAACACGGTGCAGTCGATTGGCGACTCGACGTTCAAGGGCCTCACCCTGCAGATGTCCAAGCGCCTCAGCAAGGGACTGACCTACAACATCCAGTACGTGACCGGCAAAGGGACGGACAACACGCCGCTCCTGACGCAGCTGACGGTGCAGGCCGAAACCGGCCGTTCGGATCCGAGCAACCTCAATCGCGATCTCGGCCCGAACCCGCTCGACATTCGCCAGAACCTCTCCGGCAACGTCGTCTACACGACGAGCAGCTCGTCGAAGAATGGCGTGGTGCGGGCGCTGCTCAATGGCAATCAGATCGGTATCCTGCTGCAGTACAACAGCGGCCTGCCGCTGAACATCCGCTCGAACCTGGACCTCAACGGTGACGGCGTGACGAGCGATCGTCCGCTCAACATCTCCCGCAACTCGCTCTACCTGCCGGTGCGCAGGAACATGGACTTGCGCTACACCCGCGAGGTTCCGATCGCCGGCACCGTCCGCGCCGAGATCATCGCGGAGCTCAAGAACGTGTTCAACACGCAGCAGATGGCCGGCATCAATACGGTCATCACCACGGACGCGGCCGGCAATCCGCTCGCTCCGATTCCGAGCGACCCGTACGGCTTCTCCGGCGCGTCGGGATACGAGCAGCGGAAGTTTCAGCTCGGGTTCAAGGTCAGGTTCTAGGAGATTCGCAAGGGCAGGATAGGCGGGAGGGCAACAGCCCTCCTGCCCGTCCAACCCTTCCTGCCGGTATGATCAGGTTATGAAGCGCGTCATCCTCTCGACTGTTGTCATCCTCTCCGCGCTGCTAGCTCTTCCTTCGGCGCAAATGCGCGTCGTCCCGCTCGATGACGAGCAGGGTCACGTCGCCCTGGGGCTGGTGCTGAGGCATCTCGCCAACACCGGCATCTTCATGCACACCACCGCGCATCCCGACGACGAGAACAACGGGCTGCTGGTGATGCTCAACCGCGGCCAGGGCTATCGCACCGCGCTGGCAACCGCGACCCGCGGCAACGGCGGCCAGAACGAGATCGGACCGGAGATCTTCGAGGCGCTCGGTGTGCTCCGGACCGGCGAGCTGGCGGCGCTGCATCGCTTCGATGGCGCAGAACAGTACTTCACGCGCGCGGTCGACTTCGGCTATTCCTTCGGGATCGACGAGACGTTCGAGAAATGGGGACGCGAGGAGATCACCGCCGACTACGTGCGGCTGATCCGCACCATCCGGCCGGACGTCATCATCACCCTGCCGCCGACCGGCAACGCCGGCGGACAGCACCACATGGCGTCGGCGGTCATCACTCGCGACGCCTACAAGCTCGCCGGCGATCCCACCAAGTTCCCCGAGCAGATCAAAGAAGGCCTTCGTCCGTGGCAGCCGAAGAAGCTCTATCACAGCGCCGGCTTCGGGTTCCCGGGCGAACCGGCAACCACCGGCAGGGTGACGCGCGTCAACTCCGGCGTCTACGACGGGTTGCTCGGCAAGACCTATAACGAGATCGGCAGCGAGGCGCGAAGCATGCACAAGTGCCAGGGCATGGGCCAGCTGCTGTCGCTGCCGACGCCGTCCTCAACCGCCAGCTACCAGCTGGTCGAAACGACGATGCCGGCACAGCTGCAGAAAGACGAGACGTCGCTGTTCGACGGGATCGACAGCAGCCTGCTCAGCCTGGCCAGGTTTGCCGGCGCCCGCGCGCCGAAAGACCTCACCGAGGGGCTGACCGCGGTGTCCAACGCGACCGCGGCCTCGCAGAAGGCGTTCGACACGGTCAACGACGAAGCCACGATGAAGCCGCTGCAGGATGGCCTCTTCGCGGTCCGCGTCCTCCGCCGGTCGCTCCGCTCGATGGCGATTGACGAGGCCGGCAAATACGAAATCGACTTCCGCCTGCGCCAGAAAGAAGGCGAGTTCCAGCAGGCGATCACCCTGGCGCACGGCATCAAGATCGAAGCGCTGGCCGACGACGGCATCGTCATTCCCGGACAGCCGGTGAAGGTCAACGTCATCGTCGCCAACCGCGGTAACGGCGAAGTGGCGATCAAGAACGTGAAGTTCGACGGGTTCGAGGGCGACGGCGCCTGCACCTTGACCGCCTTCACCGGCGGCGGCTTCGGGTTCCCTGGTGGCGGCCGCGGCGGCCGCGGCGCCAACGCGCCGGCGGCGGTGCCGATGTCGAGCGTGCGGAAGGATCAGGTCGCCCACTGCGAGCCGACTCTGGCGATTCCGGCGGCCGCGCGCGTCAGCGAGCCGTACTGGCATCGCAAGGGTGAAGCGGGCCGCTATACCTTCGACGCCGACGCGCCGTTCGGCCTGCCGATGCGGCCGTCGCCGTTCTACGTCCAGGTCACGCTGTCGCTGCCGGGCGGCGAAGAAATCATCCAGGGCCTGTCGGTCCAGCACCGTTACGAGGGCGACATCTTCAGCGGCGAGAAGCGCAGCGATCTGCTGGTCGTTCCCGCGTTCTCGGTGCGCGTCACGCCGCAGGTCGCGATCGTGCCCGAGTCGTCGATCCGCAGCACCCCGGTCCGGCCCCAGGGACGCGCAGCGCAGCCGGCCGCGACCGGCGCGGCCGCAGGGCGGGGACGAGGGGCTGCCCGGCCCGCGACGCCGCCCGCCGCGCCTCCCAGCAACAGCGGCGCCCCGAGCTCGGAGCGGGAGATTCGCGTCACCGTCCTGAACGACACCACCGGCGCCGCCGAGACGTCGGTGAAGCTGGAGCTGCCGCAGGGCTGGAGCGCGACCCCGGCCGAGCAGCCGGTGAAATTCTCGCGGACCGACGAGTCCCAGACCGTGCGCTTCGTGCTCAAGCCGGCGTCGAGCGTCAGCGCCGGTGAGTTTCATGTGAAGGCCGTGGTCTCGTCGGACGGCAAGAGTTACGACCGCGGCTTCGAGGTCATCGAGTACCCGCACATCAAGCGCTACCACATCTACGATTCCGCGGACGCGACGCTGAAGGTGATCAACGTCCGCACGCCATCGGACCTGCTGATCGGCTACGTGATGGGCGTGGGGGATCAGGTGCCGCCGGCGATTGAGCAGCTCGGCGCGAAAGTTCAGCTGCTGACCGCGGAAGATCTGGCCTGGGGCGACCTCTCGAAGTTCACCGCCATCGTCACCGGCGTGCGCGCCTACGAGCGCCGCGACGACCTGCGCGCCAACAACAGCCGGCTGCTCGACTACGTGTTCAAGGGCGGCACGATGATCGTGCAGTACAACAAGTTCGAGTTCAACGACGCGCAGTACGGGCCGTATCCGGCGAAGGTGAGCGCCAACCGCGTGACCGACGAGAACGCGCCGATTCAAGTCACCGCGGCGCACAGCTCGCTGCTGACGTCGCCCAACGAGATCGGCGATGCGGCGTGGAAGAACTGGGTGCAGGAACGCGGCACCTATTTCCTCGCCGAGGACAAGGACTCGCGTTACCACGACGTGCTGCAGATGGAAGACAATTTCCAGTACAACAAAGGCGTCAAGACCGGCGCTCTGGTCGAGGCGCAGTACGGCAAGGGCCGCTGGGTCTACGTCGGCCTCGGCCTGTGGCGGCAGCTCCCGGTCGGCACCGACGGCGCCTACCAGATTCTGGCCAATCTGATCTCGTTGGGAAAACAGCAGCAGCGATAAGAAAAAACCGCAAAGCGCGCCAAGGACGCAGAGAAGATATTTTCTCGGCGATCCCTGCGATCTCCGCGGTTTTTTCCGGACGTGAGATAAGATCCGCGCCATGGAAGTGGCGCTGACCCCGCTCGAGTTTGCCCGGCGCGCCAGAGCGCTGTACGGCGATCGCGAAGCCGTCGTCGACGGCGCGCTTCGCTTCAGCTACGAACAGTTTTTCGAGCGCTGCGACCGATTCTCGACGGCGCTGCAACGGCTCGGTGTGAAGCCGGGCGACCGTGTCGCCTATATCGCGCCCAACACGCACGCACAGCTCGAGTCGTTCTATGCCGTGCCGCAGATCGGCGCCGTGCTGGTGCCGATCAACTACCGCCTGAGCCCGGAAGAGTTCACCTACATCATCACCCACTCGGGAGCGACCGTCGTCTGCGCGCACGAGGACTACCTCGAGTGCCTGGCAGCGATCAGGCCGCAGCTGCCTGGCGTGCGGCATTTCATCGCGCTGGAGGGCGCCCGCGACGGCTTTCTCGATTACGAGTCGCTGGTCAAAGAGGCGTCGCCGGATTTCGGGAAGCCCGAGATCGGCGAGCGCGATCTGCTGACCATCAATTACACCAGCGGCACGACGTCGCGGCCCAAAGGCGTGATGATCACCCATCGCAACGCCTACATGAACGTCGTCGGCACGCTGATCCATTTGCCGCTCAGGATCAGCGATCGCTATCTGTGGGCGCTGCCGATGTTCCACGCCAACGGCTGGACGTTCGTGTGGGCGGTGACTGCCGCTGGGGCGGCGCACGTCTGCCTGCGCAAGGTCGATCCCGTGAAGATGTTCGAGCTGATCCGCACCGAAGGCGTGTCGATGCTGTGCGCCGCGCCGACGGTGCTGATTGGCCTGGCCGGCGCGCCTCCGGAGACCCGCGCCGGGGCGCCGAGGGGTGTGCGCGTCATCACCGCGGGCGCGCCGCCGGCAGCCGCCACCATCGAGCGGGTGGAAGGGGAGCTGGGGTGGACGATTACCCATGTCTACGGCCTCACCGAGACCGCGCCGTTCATCACCGTGTGTGAGGCGAGACCCGAGCACGACCCCTTGAGCCCGCGCGATCGCGCGGTGATCAAGGCGCGGCAGGGGGTCGAGCTCATCACCTCCGGTCATTTACGGGTCGTTGACGAACACGATCACGACGTGCCGCACGACGGCGTGACGGTCGGCGAGATCACCGTTCGCGGCAACGTGGTGATGGAGGGGTACTACAACGATCCGGAAGCCAGCGCGGTCGCGTTGCGCGGCGGATACTTCCACAGCGGCGACGCCGCGGTGGTGCACCCGGACGGCTACCTCGACATCCGCGACCGGCTGAAGGACGTGATCATCAGCGGCGGCGAGAACATCTCCTCGGTGGAAGTGGAAGGCGCCTTGCTGCGGCATCCCGCGGTTCAGGAAGTGGCCGTCGTCGGCATGCCCGACCCGAGATGGGGCGAAGCGCCGCACGCGTTCGTCGTCCTCAAGCCTGGCGCCTCCGCGACGCCGGAGGAGCTCCGCACGTTCACCCGCGAGCGGCTGGCGCATTTCAAGTGCCCGCACGCCTTCAACTTCGTCGCCGACCTGCCGAAGACCGCGACGGGGAAGATTCAGAAGTTCGTGCTGCGGGGCCGTAAGTCGGCGATTGCGGCACAGTAGACGACGAAGAAGAAACCGCCGAGCACGCAAAGACCGCAGAGAACAACGTTTTCTCAGTCGATCTCAGCGGTCTCCGCGGTTCCTTCTGATCGTGAGGATTCGCACATCGACAGGGCGTTTGCCGAAGCGCTTGGCGGCTCGGCAGCTAGGCATGAAGATGTCCAGGTCGCGCCCTTTGATCCTCGATCCCGTGTCCAGCACCGTGTACACACCAGCGTGCGACTGGCCGGGTGCCAGCACTCGCAGGCGCGTGCCGAGCGGCAGGCGGCGAATATCCGCGGCCACCACGCCACGCTGGGCGCGCACGCCTGACCTGGTTGGTCCCCGGTCGCAGTAGGCGGTGGCCAGCATGCGCATGGTCGTAGGCTCCCGATGTCTGGCAGGACGCGGCCGCGCCTCGGCCAGGGAAGCAACGTTCACGATCAGCACGGCGATGGCGATGGCCACTCGGCGCATACGAAAAGGCCATCAAGCCGCGTGCCGGAATATCTCATCCTTATCGCCAGGCGTGGTCGTCAATAGGCTCCCAGCCTCAGCGGTTCGACCTCGGTCGGCAGGACGTCTTCGAACACGAGCGGTGTGTAGCGCGACAACCGCGCGCGGCGGTGTCGCCGTTCCCACACCACCGCTCCGAGAACCGCCAACACTGTCAGCCAGCCGACATCGCTGCGGCGGCTCAAGTAGACCAGGACTGATCCGATCGTCGTGAAGACCGTCAACGCGGCAAAGCCGATCAGCATCGTCAGCCCGACGAATCGCTTGCCGGGCATGTACGAGCAGGTGAACGGGATCCGATTCCACTCCTGCATCTCGAGCTCGACCAGTACCAGGCCGGCGCAGAGCGCGACCGAGGTGCAGATCAACCCGTCCCACCGGAAGATCGCCCACTCGATGGGCAGCAGTATCGCCAGCGGCGCGACGACCCCGAGCCGAACCATCGAATCGACGACGGCATTGATCTGTTCAACGCGCGAGCTGTCGTTGTCGGTCATGCGGAACACCCAGTTCGCGCGCGGCTCGATCGGCAGCACCAGCGCCGCCCTGACGGCCAGCGTCATCGCGAACGTCAGCGCGAACGGCGCCCAGGTCACCGCGTAGGCCAGCGCCTGCTCGTAGGTCTGGAGCCGGGGAATGGCCCTCACGCCGATCAGGCTGTTCATGACCAGACCGGCGCCGACGGCCGAAATCGCGATGAAGACGCCCTGGTGCAGCGGGCTTCTCGCGAGCGTGGCATGCGTGAACAGGCTGATCGCCGCCGCGCCGGGCCGCGTCTCGCGCACGCCGTACAGCCGCAGTTGCGGCGCTCTTCCGGGCGCCGCCGCCGACGCGCTGCAACATCACGCGGTCGAAGCGTCGATAGAGCACGGCATAGGTGATGGCCGCGATCGTGACCGAGCCGGCACAGGCGACGGCGCCGATCTGGGCGAGGCGTGCCAAAAACGGAGTGGCCTGTCCGCTCAGTTCCTGCTGAATGCCAACGAACCAGAGCGGCGGCGCCAGGTAGAGCAGGGGGGACTGGGCAGCGATCAGGCCGGCAGTCGCTGGAAGCCGGGCCACCAGCGGCACGGACAGCACCAGCGCGCAGAGCGTGAGGCTGCGGAAGGCGGTGGACGCCGCGTGCAGGCGCGCGCGCGGTACGCCGAGCAGGAGGACGCCGTTGATCGCGGTCAGCGCGAACACGACGAAGATCGATGCGCTCGCGCTCGCAGCCAGGTGTGCCGCGATCCGCCCGGTGAAGGAGCCCTGCGCGAAACGTCCGGCCGACAATCGCAAGGCGAGCGGCAGCATCGCGATCTGCGTCGAGACGATGAACAACCCGGCGAACAGCGCCAGCGCCAGAAGCTTCGAGAGGAAGACAGTCAGCCTCGAGATCGGCAGCACCAGCAGCACGCGAAAGTCGGTTTCGTCCGGGAACAGCGAGTGGCTGACGAGCAGCGTGGCGAAGGCGACCACCAGCATCGGCACGCCGATCATCAGCGCCTCGCCGGCGACGCTCGCGAGCCGGTACGCGTCCACGCTCCTCGCGGTCGGCCCAATCGAATACATGCGCGCGAGCAGCAGGCCGAACGTCAGCAGCACCGCGATGATGCCGATCAGCACGCGCCGGAAGGCATCGGATCCGGCTTGCGACAGAATGCCGAAGTCGAACAAGGCGGCGAAGAAGTGCCGGATCAGGTGCTTCATGATTCGCCGATGGTGTCGACGATTTCCCTGGCGACGGGCGCGAAGTCCGCCTGCCTGGTCACTCGGAAGAAAGTCTCTTCGAGCGTTGGCGATCCACCGGCGCGCAGCGTGGCCATCTGGTGCTGCGCAACCAGCCGGCCCGACGACAGGATGACGACGCGCGAGCATAGCTTCTCGACCATGTCGAACCGATGCGTGCTGAACAGAATCATGCGCCGGTCGGCGGCGAGGAGGGCGAGGAGCGCGCGGAACAGCAGCCCGGCGTTGACGTCCAGGCCGGAGAACGGCTCGTCCAAGACCAGCAGATCCGGGTTGTGCATCAGCGCCGCCGCCAGCAGCACGCGCTGGCGCATGCCCTTCGAGTAGGCGGCCATCATGCTGTAACGGCTGTCGTGCAGCTGGAAGAGCGTCAGCAGCCGCGCGATCCGGTGCTCGAGCACCGCCTTCCGGATGCCGCGCAACCGGCCGACCAGCGTCAGGTATTCGGTCGCGGTGAGATGCGTGTAGAGATACGGCTCTTCCGGCACGTAGCCGATCTTCTGCTTGTAGGCGATCGGGTCCTCCGACAGCGTGCGGTCGTCGAGCGCGATCGTCCCGGCGCTCGGCTCGAGCAGGCCGACCACGATGTTGACGGTGGTGCTCTTGCCGGAGCCGTTGGGGCCCAGATAGCCGACGATCTCGCCGCGCTGCAGTTGAAAGCTGACCTGGTCGAGCGCCAGCAGGCCGCCGTACCGCTTGGTGAGCCCCCGCGCCTCGAGCATGACGTCAGCGGCGATGGCGGCGGAACATCGGACGTGAGAACCAGAACGTGAACAGAATCGTCGCGATGATGACCAGCAGCACGACGCACGTCAGCAGGACGAGCGTCATCACATCGCGGTCGTGAGCGGTGGCCGGGACGTTGAACGGGGTATGTGGCAGCACGTTGGCCGCGACGCCCGCGGCGGCGAGCGCCGCGGTCACGGAACAGAGCAGCAGCACCGGCAGGCCGGTAGCGCAGCCACTCGACGACGATCGTTCTCGCAAGGTCGGCGCCGATGCCGGCCCAGAGCAGCAGCCGAGCACGGCCGGGTCGCGCCTCCTGTGTCGCCTCGTGGAAGTCGCGGGTCATCTCCGAGGAGAACTCGCGGCGGAACGCCGCCGGGTAGAGGTAAAGCGCGGCCCGGTACAGCTTCGCGGACCATCACCCGCGCGCGGTGCGCCCTCCGATCCGTTGCGCCCGCGCGGTGCGCACCAGTCCCTCCATGCGCTGGACCTCCGCTTCGAGCGCCTGACGCCCGGAGCGTGTCAGGCGATAGTGACGGCGCCGCTCGTCGACGGCGGCGGCCGGGCCGTCGCTCTCCTCGACCCAGCCCGACTCCATCAGCCGCTGCAGCGTGCCGTAGATCGTCCCGGGCCCGAGCCGCACCGCGCCGTCGGTGTGCCGCAGCACTTCCTTGAGGATGCCGTAGCCGTGGCGTTCGTCTCCGGCGAGTGCGAGGAGGATGTGGAAGACGGCGGCGGTCAACGCGGGCATATATCCGCGCGAAATATATCCGTAACGGATATAGAGGTCAATCTTTTCTTTTCGGCAGGCTGAGCCAGCGGAAGAACAGGACGACGAAGGCCGCCGGAATGAACGGTCCCCACCACGCATTCAGGCCGAACGCGGTCAGGGTGTTCGAGCCGAGCCTCACGAACAACATGATCGCGCCGGCCCAGGCGAAGGCGCTCACCAGGTTCAAGGCGCTGAACTTCAACGGCCGCACGTTCGCGTAAGCGCAGGCGACCGGAATCGCGGTACGGAGCCCCGGCAGGAAGCGGCCGGACAGGATGATCAGCGCTTCGTGCGCCTGCACGTGTGCGCTGACCCGGTCGCGGTACTTCGCCAGCTTCGGAAAGCGATCCAGCCAGTGGATGCGGCCGCGCAGCAGGTAAAACCAGATCTGGTCGCCGAGTGAGCCGCCGATCGCGCCGGCGCACCAGACGCCGACCCAGTTCAACTTGCCGACCATCGCGTCCGCGCACACCTTGCTGTAATAGATCTCGCCTTCGAGCACGGCGAAGACGACGATGGCCAGGTAGGGCAGCACTCAGGCGTGTTCCAGCACGCCCCGTACCACGCTCGCCACGCGCTCGATCTGATCGGGGCGGAGGCCGGAGTGCACGGGAATCTGCATCGCCTGGGCCGCGCGTTTAGCGCCGTCGGCTTCCGCCGTCGCCGCGCCGAACAGCTCCATGTCCGGCGGCACGTCCACGTGCAGCGTCTCGATGTCGATGCCGCGGCGCACGCAGCGGACGACGAGCTCGTCGCGCTGGGGCCCCTCGGGTCCGATCACGCAGTACTGGTAGTACACGTGGGTCCGATCCTCGAGCGCGAGCGGCAGCTGGATCCCCGGAATGCCGGCGAGGGTGCGGTTGACGTAGGCCGCGTTCGCCTGGGCCTGGACCGTCCACTCGTCGAGATGCTTGAGCGCCTCGAGCCCGATCGCCGCCTGCACGTTGGGAAAGCGCTCGGTGTACTGCTCGGGCAGCGGTTGCAGCGATCGGATCTTTTCCCAGAAGAACACGTCGGGGTTGGCGTCGATGAGCGCCGAGACCCACAGCATCGGAAACAGCGAGATCGAGAACACCCACGGCTTCATGAAGATGCGCTGCAGCCGGCCCTTGAGCAGGCGCTCGGTGACGCGCTTCTCGCTCGGCCACGGCAGCGCCTCGACCTGCTGCCGGACCTTCGCGGCCATAGCCGGGTCGGTCACGAGCGCCAGCCCGCCGCCGTAGCAGTTGAGCGGCTTCAGCGTCTGGAAGCTGAACAGCGCGCCGGCGCCGAAGGTGCCGACCGGCCTGCCCTTGTAGGTGGCGCCGAGCGCGTGCGCGCAGTCCTCGATCACGATCAGGTTGTGGCGGGCCGCGATCGCGAGTCAGCCGGTCCATGTCGCAGGGCAGGCCGTAGAGAGTGGGTCGGCACGATCACGCGCGTCCTGGCGGTGATCGCCGCTCGAGCGAATCGGGATCGATCGTGAAGGTCTTCGGATCGACGTCGGCGAAGACCACCGTGAGGCCGGCGACGCGCGCCAGCTCCGGCACGACCCAGAAGGTCAGCGACGGAAAGATGATTTCGGATCCGGCGGGCAGGTCGAGCGCCTTCAGCATGTAGTAGAAGGCGATGCGGCCGTACGCCGCGGCGATGGCGTGCGCCGGCCCGAGCCCGTGGCGGGCCGCGAAGGCGGCTTCGAACTCGGCGATCTGGGGACCCTGGATGAACTCGCCGCGGGCCTTGCAGCCGGCGACGAGATCTTCGGTGATCGGCAGGACTCGCGCTCCGTAGCGCGAGATCGCTGTCAGCATTGCAAGAACGGTAACACAGCCACGACGATCAACTGCAGAACCCGCGGAATGCGCAGAATCAGATGCTCTGCGTGTTCCGCGGGTTCTGCGTTGGACGCTTTCTCAGCAGGCCACGGGACGGGAGATGTCGGCGATCTCCTCGCGCGCGTGCCGCTCGTTGACGCGGCGATCCATGCGGCTGACCCATTCGCGGATCGCGCCGTTCTGGATCTTCAGGAAGTTCGCCAGGTACGACGGCCGCATGTAGAACCGCTTGTAGGCCGCGCCGAGCAGGAAGCGCAGCTCGCGCTCGGTCAGGTTCGGATGCTTGAACGTCGGCGTGAAGCCGTCGAACTTCTCCCAGTCGGTCTCGATCAGCAGCGGCTCGATCTGCTTGAACATCGGCGTGCCCGGGTAGGGCGTCAGCATCTTGAACTGCGCGAAGGTCGATCCGAGATCGGTGGCGTAGTCGATGGTCGCCGCCATCGAGTTCCAGTCGTCCTGCAGGAAGCCGAGCACGTAGAACGCCGCGGTGACGATGCCGAGCTTGCGGCAGTGCTCGATGATCTCGCGCTGGTGGCTCTGCGGGATGGGACGGCGCCCCGACTTCTTCAGCGTCGCCGGATCGAGCGACTCGACGCCGAAGCTCATCGCCCGGAACCCGGCCTCGTGCAGCTTGTCCAGCAGCTCGACGTCGAGCCGGTCCAGCCGGGTCTCGGCCTCGAAGGTCAGGTTCAGGCCGCGGCGCTTGATTTCGTCGCACAGCTCGATGACGCGGTCGCGCTGCTCGGTGAACAGCGGGTCGCGGAAGATGACGTAGGGCCGCGACACCTGGCTCGCACAGCCGTTCCATCTCGTCGACGATGTTGGCAATCGAGCGCATGCGATAGCCGGCGAGAATCCGGTGCGGGCAGTAGGTGCAGAACTCCGGGCAGCCGCGGCTGGCCAGCAGCGGATAGCCGCCGCCGACCGGACGCGTGAACAGCTTGAAGCCCATCCGCGATCGATCGTCGGTGACCAGATCCCAGCGCGGGAACGGCAGCGAATCGAGATCGTCGATCTGCTCGCTGATGACGTTGCCCTTCGGCATGATGCCCTGCGCCAGGCGCATCACCGCCGCTTCCGGCTCGCCGTTCAGGATGAAGTCGCAGTGATCCTCGAACAGCTCCGGCATCTTCGACGCGGTGATGCCGATGAAGCCGACCTTGACGCCGCGGGCGCGCATGCGATCGGCCCAGGCCGTCTCGTTCTTGTGATCGACCAGCGACGACAGGACCAGCGCGACGTCGCCGTCCATCTCGTCGCCGCGCGTCCATTTCACGTCGTGCCCGGCGCGCGCCAGGATGGCGGCGATGTAGGCCATGTGCACGCTCGGCACGTCGTGGAATTGCTTCTTGAGATACGCCATCACCGCCGTGACGCGCGTGAACGGATCGAGCCGCGATCCGTAGCCGCCGACGACTGTGTCCTTGCTGACGAACCCACGATGGGATTTCAGGTCTGCGAGAACGACTCGCATGAGTCACCTCAACCTTGGCAAACTGCGCTAACGACCTGGAGAAAAGAAGAGCGTCAGGCCGAGAGCGGAGGGCCGCGAGGCGACCGGGGCGAGAAGGCGCGGCTGCGAGGCTGGACGTCCGGGGCACCGATGACTTCGAGCGGGCGGAGCGAGGGGATGAGGCAATCGCCGGCGTCGACGCCGTCGACGGGCGCGTCGTTCTGGATCGCGGCCACGTTGTCGCCCAGGAACGCCCGGGTCGCCCGCTGCATGCGCGCGCTCAGGTCCTGCAGACCGGCGAGCGCATGGCTGGACGGCTGCTTGAGCGGACCACCGAACGACTTGGGGTGGCGTGGCAGCTTCCGGGCCACCGGCGCCTGCGGATCGCAGATCGGTCCCGACGTGCCGCGGCGCGGTGCCGCGTCGGCGGGACTGACTGACGCCAGCGACAGCACCGCGATGCTGCCGACCAGTGTCAACGTACGGAGAAGCGATGAAGTAAATCGCATGTAACCCGGCAGAGTCTCTTGGGAGCGCCAACACTATCCCACAGCGCGGCGGCGTGGCGCAACCTGCCACAGGCCGAAGACGATGGCCTATAATATTCCTCCTGCGCGGAATCAGGCCTGTTTTTACGAATTATTTCGAATTCGCTCTTTGTTCTCCTTCCGGCTCACGATTACAACGTTGGCACCCAGGGGCGACATTGCGTGACGCCCCCGGTTGAACCGCTCGTCGATCGCCCCATAATGACCGCCGGCCGCGCCGGCGCGGTTCGTGAAGCTCAGGGAGCAACCATTCATGGCCGACCCGCAAATTGAACATCTGCTGCGACGAGCCGGCTTCGGGGCCCGTCCCGACGAGTTGGCCGCCTACGGCGCGCATGTCGACCAAGCAGGCCGTGAACGCGCTGGTCGATTACGACGGCGTCCCCGACCTCGTCGACAGCCTGATCAGCCAGCCCGGTTACATCGGCATGACCATCAGCGGCGCCTTCTCGCCGCAATCGAACATCAACCATGCGCGACAGCGCTGGCTGTTCCGGATGGTGCACAGCGACCGCCCGCTCCAGGAGAAGATGACTCTCTTCTGGCACAACCACTTCGCGACCGGCTACAACAAGATCGCGGGCGCGCTCGGCGCGACCGAGGGCGCGCGCTATCTCGCCGCCAAGGCGTCGGAGGATCCGGGCCAGGTGCGCGGCCAGCTCGAAATGCTGCGCGACAACGCGCTCGGCAGCTTCAAGGACATCCTGCTGGCGATCGCCAAGGACACCGCCATGCTGGTCTGGCTCGACGGCCGGACCAACACCAAGGCCCAGCCGCAAGAGAACTTCGGCCGCGAGATCATGGAACTGTTCACGGTCGGTGTCGGGAATTACACCGAACCGGACGTCAAGGCGGCCGCGCGCGTTTTCACCGGCTGGAACCTGACCCGTCCCGGAACCGCGGCCGACGGCTCGCAGCACTATGAGTTCGTCTACAACGCGAACCAGCACGACGTCGCCGCCAAAACCTTCAGTTTTGCGGTCTACCCCGACGGCGGCAAGACGATCGCGGCGCGCGCCGCCGCCGGCGGGATGCAGGACGGCATCGACTTCATCAACGGCCTCGCCGCGCACCCCAACACCGCGCGCTATCTCGCCACCAAGCTGTACCGCTTCTTCGTCAGCGAGTTCGGCGCGGTCAACGTGACTTTCGTGAATCGGGTCGCCTCGGTCTACCTGCAAACCGGCGGGAACATGCGCGAGGTGATGCGCGAAGTGCTGTCGTCGCCCGAGTTCTGGGACGGCAGCGCCTACTTCGCCCGCTACTCATGGCCGGTAGAGTTCGTCACGCGCGCGTTCAAGGACGTCGGCTGGAGCGGCTTCTCGGTCAACGACGCGCTCACGCCGCTGTCGAACATGGGGCAGATCCTCTACGAGCCGCCCGACGTGTCCGGCTGGGATCTGGGCCAGTCGTGGTTTTCGACCAGCGCGATGCTCGCGCGCATGAACTTCGCGTCGGCGCTGGCCGCCAACCAGAAATTCAAGCTGGCGACGTCGGTCAAGGCCGCCAACGCGTCGAAGACCCCGGAAGCGCTGCTGGCGTACGTGCTCGATGCGCTGGTCAGCGCGCCGCTCGACACCAGCGTCACCACCGAGCTGTCGAACTACCTGCACGCGACCGGCGCATGGACCGGCAGCGATGCGCAACTCCAGGCCAAGACGCCTGGCCTGGTCCACCTTGTCGCCGGATCCCCGGAGTACCAGCTCGCATGAAGGTCACCAGACGCCAGTTCGTCAAAGGCGGCGTCGCCGCCTTCACGATGACGTTCGCCGCTCCGGAATTCCTGTCGGATCTGGCACGGGCCCAGGGCGCGCACGTGCGCAACCTGGTCGTGCTCTACATGAGCGGCGGCAACGACTCGCTCAGCATGCTGGCGCCGTACAACGATCCGTTCTACGCGAGCCGCCGGCCGACGCTGGCCATTCCCGCGGGTCAGGTACTGCAGATTGGCACCGACGCCTCGAAGGTGGCGCTCGGCCTCCATCCGCGCCTGACTGGCCTCAAGCAGATCTTCGATCAGGGCCGGCTCGCGTTCATCCAGCGCACCGGCTACGAGAATCAGAGCCGCTCGCACTTCACCGGCACCGACATCTGGTCGACCGCCGATCCGAACAATTCGCAGGGGCTCGGCTGGGTCGGACGCTATCTCGATTCGCTGCCCTCGCCGGTCGATCCGCTGGTCGGCTGGAACACGACCGGCACCCTGCCGCACGTGCTGCAGGCGCACACCGCGGTGCCGGCGATTGCCAGCCCGTCGAGCTACGCGTTCTCGAGCCCGAACTCCGGAACCGAGGCGGCCGCGGAGCGGTCGTCGGCGGTACGGATCGCGTCGCACATCCCGGTCGATCGCCCAGAGCTCGCATTCGTCTACGGCAGCTCGCAGGCGGCGCTCGCGACGCTCGATCGCGTCGCCACGGTGGCGAGCTACAAGCCGTCACCCGCCTACCCGACCACCGGCTTCGCGCAGGCGCTGCAAGCGGTGGCTGGCGCGATGACCAAGTCGATCGGCACGCGCGTCTTCTACGTCACGACCGGCGGCTTCGACACCCACTCCGCGCAGAACGTCAACGCCGTCGGCGGCGCGTACTACAACCTGATGGGGACGATGAACGACGGCCTGCTCGCGTTCTACAACGACCTCAAGGCGCAGGGCCTGCTCGACGACACGCTGATCCTCAGCTTCTCCGAGTTCGGCCGGCGCATCAGCGAGAACGGCAGTCAGGGCACCGATCACGGCTCGGCATCGGTGATGATGGCGATGGGCGGCAAGGTCAACGGCGGCCTCTACGGCACCGCACCCAACTTGAACACCGATTCGAGCAACCCGACGCTGGAGAACGGCGCCGGCGACGTCAAGTTCGAGACCGACTTCCGTTCGGTCTATGCGCAGGTCCTCGACGGCTGGCTCGGCACCGACTCCACCAAGCTGCTGGGAGGCAACTTCCGCAAGAACGGGATCGGTTTCATCTAGCCGCCCTCCGGGCAGAGCTGTAAGCGGCTGCTCTGTTCCGCATCCTCTTCCCGTCCCGCCTTCCCGCAAATGCGCGGCGCGGCACAGCGTCGATCTTGCAGCGTCGAACCCAGCGTCATGAAGCCGTGTGTGATTCGCCCTGCCTGTCCGCCCGCGCTGGTGTGCGCGGCGCTGGTTGCGATCGCGGCGGCGCAGCCCCGCCCGGTTCTTGCGCAAACTGCTCCCGGAGAAATCGGCGGCTATCGAATTCCCGCGCCCGGCGAGAAGGTCGAAGGTACGACGGCAAGGCTTTCCGAGGTGGAAGCCGAGATGGTCGCCCGGATGACGCCGCAGGGCCAGGCCGAGCGGCTGCTGCAATACGCGATCTCCCACCACGTCGGGGCCACCGACGATCTCAAGGCGCGCGCGAAAGGCTGGCGCGGCGCGATCGCGTTCACGCCCGCACTGGAAACGCTGCTCGACGTCGCCCGCAACGGCGACGATCTCCGGGTTCGCGCCGCGGCGATCGAGGTCGAACTGGCGGCGTTGAACATCGCCAGGACGCCGGCGCAGGTCGAGACCCTGCTCGGACAGATCGCGGCCGCTCCTCAGGACGCG
Organism: uncultured Acidobacteriota bacterium; assembly: GCA_963794705.1. Taxonomy (GTDB): domain Bacteria; phylum Acidobacteriota; class Vicinamibacteria; order Vicinamibacterales; family CAVVIG01; genus CAVQFC01. The sequence goes on along the minus strand of CAWCFI010000010.1, from coordinate 50,160 downwards.
CGCCAGGCCATCTTCATCCTGGGCGACCTGGCCAACCGGGGCGTCGAGACCGACCGTATCCACAACGAACTCCGAGTGTTGACGCGCTCCGAGCACGAGCTGGTTCGTTTCCAGGCCTATGCGGCGATTGCGCAGATCGGCACCAACGAGACGGTTCAGGATCTGGTCGACGCCTTTCATCACGACCCGTCCCCGATGGTCCGCATCGACGGTGGCGGCTGCGGCCTGGCGCACTGCGGCATGCTGACCCGCGCGCAGAGGATGCTGGCGATTCCCGGCCTGATCGAGCTGGTCGAAGACCGATCGCTCGCGCCGGTCGATGTCGCCTACGGCTACCGGGCGCTGCGGGAAATCACCGACGCCGGGCTGCCCGACGACCCGCGCCAGTGGCGGGTGTGGTTCGCGGCTCATGGCGCCGAGACGACCGACAAGTTTCGCAGGTTCGAAGATAGCCAGGACCGCAGGCTGTGACATCCGATTGAGCGCGGCAACCGTTGTGTACACGGCGCCCGCTTGGCGCGACTGCGGGACGGGTGTCGAGCCAACTCATGCAATCGGGTAATCTGGGGATCGGGTAATCTGGTAATTGATTGGAGATTGTCGGACAATCCTCAATCGATTACTCAATTACCCGATTCCCAGATCATCCAATTGCCAGATTGACCGATGCCCCCGATTAAGCGGACCAAATTCAAGCTCGCCCCCGAGCAGCTGCTCGAGATGTTCTACTGGCTCAAGCTGATGCGCGGCTTCGACCTGCGCCTCAGCACGCTCGTCAAGCAGGGCAAGGTGCGCAGCGGCGTCTACACCGGCATCGGCCAGGAAGCGATCATCGTCGGCACCTGTTTCGGGCTGCGGAAAGAGGACTTCATCTGCCCGCTGCACCGCGATCTCGGCTCTTTTCTGATGAAGGGGGTCGAGCCGAAGGTGATGATGTCGCAGATGTTCGCCAAGACCACCGGCCTCTCGAAGGGCCGCGACTCGGCACTGCACAGCGGCGTGACCGAGCTCGGCATCTTCGGCAACACCAGCATGCTCGGCGCGAACCTGCCGATCGCGGCCGGCATCGGCTATACCTTCAAGATGGAGAAGGTCGACAACGTCGTGGTCGCCTACTTCGGGGAAGGTGCGAGCAACACCGGCGACTTCCACGAGGCGCTGAATTTCGCCGGCGTCCAGCAGCTGCCGATCGTGTTCGTCTGCGAGAACAACCAGTACGCCTACTCCGTACCGCTCGAAAAGAGCATGGCGATCGACGACGTGGCGATTCGGGCGGAAGGCTACGGGTTCGACGGCGTCGCGATCAACGGCAACGACGTGCTCGCGGTCTACCAGGCCTCGCTCGGGGCGATCGCTCGGGCGCGGGCCGGCGACGGTCCCACCCTGATCGAGTGCAAGACCTACCGCTGGCACGGGCACTCGGAGCACGACAAGGCGTTCTATCGCACCGACGAAGAGCTGGCGATGTGGAAGAGCCGCGATCCGATCCCGACGTTCACGACCTACCTGCAGTCGCGCCACGTGCTCGACGATCAGAAGCAGAAGGACGTCGAGGCGCGGGTGGCGTCGGTCATCGACGAAGCGGTGGAATTTGCGATGAACGCGCCAGACCCGGCGCCCGAAGAAGCCGTCACGGACCTGTATGCCTAAGGATCTGTCGTACCTCGAAGCGATTCGCGAAGGGCTCACCGAGGAGATGCGCCGCGATCCGAAGGTGTTCGTCCTCGGCGAGGACGTCGGCCCCTACGGCGGCGCCTTTGGCGTGACCCAGGGGTTGTTCGAGGAATTCGGCGAGACCCGGGTGGTCGACACCCCGATCTCGGAATCGGCGATCATCGGCGTCAGCATCGGTGCCGCGTTGCGCGGCTACCGGCCGGTGGCCGAGATGCAGTTTGCCGATTTCATCTCGTGCGGCTTCGATCAGATCGTGAACCAGGCGGCGACGCTGCGCTACCGCTACGGCGGCCGCGCCTCGGTGCCGATCGTGGTGCGCGCGCCGAGCGGCGGCAATGTGGGCGGCGGCCTGTACCACTCGCAGAATCCAGAGGCGTGGTTCATCCATCGGCCCGGTCTGAAGGTGGTGGCGCCTTCCACCGCGTACGACGCCAAAGGGCTGCTGAAGGCGGCGATCCGCGACGACAATCCGGTGATCTACTTCGAGCACAAGTTTCTCTACCGCCGCGCCAAGGGGCCGGTGCCGGAGGGCGACGAGATCGTCCCGATCGGCGTGGCCGCGATCCGGCGCGAGGGCGGCGACGCCACGCTGCTCACCTATGGGGCGATGGTCACCCCGTCGCTCGAAGCCGCCGACCTGCTCGCCAAGGAAGGGGTCGAGGTCGAGGTCATCGATCTCCGCACCCTGATGCCGTTCGACAAGGCAGCGATCTTCCGATCGCTCGACAAGACCAGCCGCGTGCTGATCGTCCACGAGGACGTCAAGACGCTCGGCCTCGGCGCGGAGCTGTCGGCGGTGATCATGGAAGAGAAGTTCGACGCGCTGGACGCGCCGGTCCTGCGGGTGACCTACCCCGACACGCACGCGCCGTTCTCGCACGTGCTCGAGGCCTACAACCTGCCGAACACCGACAAGATTGCCGACGCGCTGCGCAGGCTCGCCGCCTACTGACGTGCAGAACCAGGAAGACACCCGGGGCGACATCAAGCTGATCGAACGGATCGTCGCCCGCGATCAGGCGGCGGTCGGCGAGCTGTACGACCGCCACTTCCGGCTGCTGTTCGGCCTGATCCTCCGCATCATCCGCGATCGCAGCGAGGCGGAGGAGATTCTCCAGGAAGTGTTCGTCCTGGTGTGGACGCGGGCCGAGACCTACAACGTGTCGATCGGTCCGCCGGCGGCGTGGCTGGTGCGGGTGGCGCGCAACCGCGCCATCGATCGGCTGCGCGCCAACAACGTCCGGCTGCGCGCCGTCGAATCGGCGCCCGAGCCCGAGCCGGCCGAAAGCCCGGAATCGCGGGCCAGCGTCAGCGAGCAGCAGCGCGCCGTCGCGCGCGCGCTGGAATCGCTGCCGCCCGATCAGCGCGTGCTGATCGAGCAGGCCTACTTCCTCGGGCTGACCCAGTCCGAGCTCGCCGAGCGCTTCAAGCTGCCGCTCGGCACCGTGAAAACACGCATTCGAACCGGGATGCTCGCGCTGCGCGAGCAGCTGTCCCAGGTAGTCATCGAGCAATGACCGAAGACTCGGACGTCGTGGAGTTCGACGAGATGGTGGCGCTGGGACTCGCCGCCGCGGCGAAAGGGCCCGAGCCCGGTCCGGACGTGCGCCACAAGCTGATGCAGCGGATCGCCGCGTCGCCCGATCCGGCGGGGTTTGCGTTTCAATATGCGTCCGACGATCGTTGGCTGTCGCATCCGGTGCCGGGCATCCGGATGAAAGTGCTGGCGCTCAACAAGGCCAGCGGTTATGCCACGCTGCTGCTCGACGTCGCGCCCGGGACGCGCTTTCCCTCTCACCATCACGGCGGGGCCGAAGAGTGCTTCGTCGTGTCGGGCAGCATCTTCACCTGCGGCCGGCGCCTGGGCCCAGGCGACTTCGTGCACGCCGATGCCGGGACCGATCATGGCGAGCTCTGGACCGACGAAGGGGCGCAGGTGATCCTGATTGTCCCGCCGGAAGAGCATCTGCCGCCGGCCATGCTCGCGTAGCGAGTCAGCCGACGGCCGTGCCATCTCTTCTAATGCGGGCGACGTAGAACTTATTGTGGGAGTGCACGACCAGCTCGGCGACCAGGCGGCCGCGTACAGTTCTGGGAGCGCTGACACCTGCCGAGCGGCAGGTGTTCGAGGCGCATCTGGCGGAGTGTGCCGTGTGTGCCGCCGAAGTGCGCAGTCTGGCACTCGTCGAAACGGCCCTCGCTCGCGCGACGCCTGCGGCTGAGCCAGCGCCGCTGGTTCGCGACCGGCTCCTGTCCTCGATCGCCGTGAACCCTTCGTCTCGCACCGGGACGCCCCGCGGCTGGATGGCGGTGGCCGCCTCGGTTGCGCTGGCCGCGGCGCTCGGCGGCTACGCGCTGCAGTTGCGCGGTCGTGTGGCGACGCTGGAGTCCCGGCTGCGCGAGGCGACGCTGCGCGCGGAATCAGGAGACCGCCAGATCGCCGAGGTCCGTCGCACCGCCGTCGAGGCGCAGTCCGCGCTGCTGGTGCTGGTGGCGCCGGATCTGGCGCGCATCGATCTTGCGGGCCAGCCGGCGGCGCCGACGGCCACCGCGCGCGCCTTTTGGAGCCGATCGCGGGGCCTGGTGTTCACCGCCTCGAACCTCCCGGCGCCGCCGCGGGGACGCGCCTATCAACTGTGGGTGCTGACCGCCCAGCCCGCGCCGATCAGCGCCGGCATGCTCATGCCCGACGCCAGCGGACGCGTCAACGCGCGCTTCGACACCCCGCCTGATCTGCCGCGCCCGGTCGCGATGGCGGTGACGCTCGAACCCGAAGGCGGCGTGCCGTCGCCGACCGGCGACAAGTATCTGGTCGGGCTCGCGCACTAGAGAATCGCGCGCAGCGCTTCGTCGACGGTGTTGTAGCGGAACTGGAAATGGCCGCGCGTGGCCTTGGCCGGCAGCGCATTCTGGCCCGACAGCAGCAGCGCGTCGGCCATTTCTCCCAGCAGCAGCTTCAGCGCGAAGCCCGGCGCGGGCATGAAGGCAGGCCGGTGCATGGCGTGGCCGAGCGCGCGGGCAAATACGGCGTTGGTCACCGGATGTGGACCGGTCGCGTTGATCGCGCCGCTCGCCGCCGGCGTCTCGATCACCCATCGAACCAGCGCGATCCAGTCGTCGCGGTGAATCCACGGCCAGTACTGCCGTCCCGATCCGACCGGTCCGCCGGCGCCGAAGCGAAACGGCGGCAGCATCTGCGGCAGCGCACCGCCGTCCTTTTCAAGCACGATACCGGTGCGGATGCACGCCACGCGCGTGCGATCGCTCGCGGCGCGCGCCGCTTCCTGCTCCCACCGCTCGCATACGTGCGCGAGAAAATCGTGTCCAGCCGGCGTCTCTTCCTTCACCGGTTCGTCACCAAGCGGGCCGTAGTATCCGACCGCGGATCCGCTGACGAACACGGCCGGCGGCGAAGCCGCTGCGCCGATCGCCGCGGCGAGGCTGCGGGTCGCGCGTACCCGGCTGTCGAGGATGCGCTCCTTCTGCGCGTCGGTCCACCGTTTGCCCGCGATCGACTCGCCGGCCAGGTTCACGACCGCGTGCGCGCCTTCGATCGCGGCGGCCCAGGGTCCGGATTCGCCATTCGGATCCCACGGCACGCTGCGCGCGCCCGCCGCGATCGGCGCGCTCAGCCCGCGCGAGAGCACGATGACGTCGTGGTGATCCTGGAGGAAGGAAGTCGTCAACGGCCGGCCCAGGAAGCCGCTGCCGCCGGCAATGACCACTTTCATGCTGTCTTCAACCCCGACGCCGCGCAAAAAATTCCGCGCGGCCGGCTGGAGCGGCTAGAACAGCGAATAGACCACGCCGACTTTGAGGATGAATTGATCGGCGCGCGCCTTACGTTTGTCGACGCCGGCGCTCGTGACAATCTCGACGTCGGGCCTGGCGAACATGTAGCCGGCATTCACGTTGAGATAGACCTTCCTGGTGATGTCGTACCAGACGCCGATCTCCGGCTTGAGGACGATCGCATTGCTGGCGTTGGCTTCGACGCTCGACACGCCGAGGGCGCGCCGGTAGGCGGCCGCCGCCGGATCGCTGATCGCCATCGAGCCGATCGCGTATCCGCCGAGCACGTCGGCGGTGATCGCGTAGCGCCGAATCAGGTAGGTGTAGCCGTAGCCGGCCATCACCGGACGGACGTGCAGTTCGCCAAGTTCGACGGCGGTGTTGGCAACCGGACGTTCGAGCTTGACCGCGTACCAGTTCAGGCCCCAGTGAAAGCCCCAGCCGCTCTTGGGCGTGCCGAAGCGCCACAACAGCCCAGGGCCGAGCTGGCCTCGCGCATAGTCTTCACCCGCGGCCCGGTCGGAGGTTTTGACCTTGAACTCGCCGCCGAGGGCGAAGCGATTCTCCGGCTGTGTGCTGTCCTGGGCCCATGTCGGCGACGCCGGCAGCAGCATCAGACAGATCGCCAATGAAACGAAACGGGTACACATCGCCACTGCATAGACAGCAAGCGACGCGCCACCTAATGGCTCAGCTGGCAGTCAGAATCTGATGATTAGTGGCAGAGCGACGTGGAGAAATCCAGGCGCGCCTCGGATCCAGCCTCGACAAATACCGAATCCCAGCCGACGTCCCGCAGCGTGAAATAGACGACGCCGTAGGTTCTGAACTTGATCGCGCTGTTGGGCGCGGTGGGACCGAAGTCGTAAAGGGGCGCGCCGCCGGTACCCACGACGTACTCGGTGATCCCGGCCGGCCCTCGAATGGCGGTGGGGTCCTGCGGCAGGAAGCGCTCGTAGAGATGATCGTGGCCGTTGACGACCACGTCGACGCCGTACTTGTAGAGCACGTCCCAGGTCGCTTTCATCATCCCGTTGCTGCCGGCGCTGGGACCCGACGTGAACAACGGATGGTGCCAGTAGGCGAGCGTGCATTTCGCCGTCACGGAGCGACTGTTCGCGTCGAGATCGCTGGCCAGCCACCGCAGCTGCTCCGAACCGGCGCCGACATCGACGTTGCTGTTCAGCGAGATGATGTGCCAGTTACCCAGCGTGTAGCTGTAGGCGCCGATGCTCCGATCGCTGATCGGGCGGCCGGCGAAGAAGTCGAAGTAGGCGACGCCATTGGTGCCGTTGTCGTATTCGTGGTTGCCCGGGCTCGGATAGGTGCGCGACAGGAATCGGCCCCAGCGCGGCTTGTAGCAGTCGCGGTAGTCGGCCGCGTTCCCGAGGAAGTAGGCATTGTCGCCGGCAGTGAAGACGAACGCCTCGGGCATCCTGTCGATCAGTTTGGCGGTCGCCTCGCCGTGCGCGCCTCCGTCCGCGCCGGCGCTGGTGCAGTCGGCGATGTCTCCGGCGCCGACGAAGTAGGCAATCTGCGGCGTTGGCGTCGGCGTCGGCGTGGGGTTGGGAGTCGGCGTCGGGTTCGGCGTCGTGCCGGGACTCGTCGGTGTGACCGGTGTGTTCGAGTTGCCGCTGCAGGCGCAGGCCAACCACATCGGCACGACGAGCAGCCGCAGCCACGCTCTGGTCATCACAGGGTCTTACCGGACATTCAATCACATCCACGCCAGGGCGGCGCGCGCAAAAGCATGCAACGATGTCTCTTAAGGTTCTCCCAGACGCCTTGGTGTATAGTCGCCGCCTCTCATCCATGCCCGAAACTCGACGCCGGTGCCGGTCGACGCCCGCATGACGGCTGCCCAGCCCATTCCCGATCGCCTGGTCGTGTCGGTCGACGAACGCCGGCCAGGTACTGCTGGACGTCATCAACCAGGCGCGGCGCCGCATCACGCTCTCGCTCTTCCGCTGCAACGACGAGGCGGTGTTCGAGGCGTTGAAGGCGGCGGTCGATCGCGGCGTGGTGGTGGAAGTGCTGGTCACGTCGCGCGCCAAGGGCGGCAAGAAAAAAATGGCGAAGCTGTGGAGCGCCCTCGAGCAGACCGGGACCACGCTGCACTCGTACACCGATCCGGTCGTGAAATATCACGCGAAGTACATCGTCGCCGACGAAGGGCCGGCGATCGTCGCGTCGCTGAACTTCACGAAGAAGTGTTTCAAGAAGACGTGCGACGCCCTCGTCGTCACGCACGATGCCGCGGTCGTGGCCAGCCTGCGCCGGTTGTGGACCGCGGACTGCGGCCGCCTGCCGATGCCCGAGGGCATCGACGATCGGCTGATCGTCGGACCGGAGCGCGCGCGCCGGCAGTTCACCGCGCTGATCGACGGCGCGCGAGCCAGCATCCGCCTGATCGACGCGAAGCTCTCGGATCCCGATCTGGTGTCGCTGTTGAACGAGAAGCGCGCCGCCGGCATCACCGTCGAGGTGTTTTCGCAAAAACAGGTGGCGGGTCTGAAGTCGCACGGCAAGATCATGCTGATCGACGATCGCACCGTCGTGGTCGGGAGCCTGGCGCTGGCGGCGCTGAGCCTCGACTTTCGCCGCGAAGTGGCCATCGTCGTCACCGACCAGCCGGCGGTCGCGTCGGCAATCGAATTGTTCCGATCGCTGCGTGACGCGGAGACCGGAGGTCGGCAGGCCGCCGCGGGCGCTCCGGGCGAGGTTCCGTGCTGATTGCGGCCTGCCTGGCGGCGCTGATCGGCGGGCCGGTACCGCCAGTAGCGCCCGCCGGCATCGCCCTGTCAGTGGTGGACGCCGGCTCGCCGGTTCAACCACCGGACGAGAAGAAACCGAAAGACAAGCAGGCGAAAAAAGACAAGAAGGCCAAGAAGAACAAGGTAGCCAAGGACGAGGAGCCGTCGCCTGACGAGCCGATCGATCCCGCGGCCGAGCCGCCGCGGCCCGGGCTGACGTTCTCGTGGAAGCAGCATCCCTCGATGCGCTACGGCGACATCTTCCGTATCGACCTCGAAGCCAAGCTGCAGGAAGACGGTCACTCGTCGTACGGGCCGGTGAAGGGCCTCGATCCCTGGGAGTTTCACCGCAACCGTCTCGGCATCAAGGGCTATGTCACCAAGCACGTCGAGTACGAGGTCGAGCACGAGTTCACCGAGAAGGAGCTGACGGAGAAGGACCTCGAGGCCGGCATCACGCCGAAGTCGCGATGGAAGGACGTCTACGTCAACCTGACCTACGTCAAGAACGCGCAGATACAGATCGGCAAGTTCAAGGTCCCGTTCGGCCTCGATCAGCTCACCGGCGTGACGCACAACGATTTCGTCTATCGCTCGCTCGGCGCCAACTACCTCGCGCCCGGGCGCGACATCGGCATCCAGCTCCACGGCAGCATCTGGAAACACGGCCTCGAGTACGCCGGCGGGGTCTTCGAGCACGACGGCGACAACGCGAAGTCGAAGAAGATCGAAGGCGGCGGCACGACGGTCGCCGGGCGGATCAATGGCAACCCGCTCCGCCGACTATCGGCGTCGTCGATCGGCGCCATCGACGTCGGCACGGCGTTCGCCTACAGCGCGCTGTCCGACGACTCGTTTCGTCCCAACGGCCTGCGCGGCCGCACGGTGATGACGCAGGACACCTTCTACGACTCGGTCTACGTGAAGGGGCACCGGCGCCGCTGGGAGGCGGACGCCGACTGGACGTCCGGTCCGGCGTCGATCCGCGCGGAGTACACCTGGGTCAGCGACGATCGCCTGGCCCAGGGCATCGGCGATGAGGATCTGCCCGACGCCCGCGCCCGCTCCTGGTACGTCAGTGGGACGTGGATTCTCACAGGGGAGGACAAGAAGCGCCCGGTCAAGGCGGCGCAGCCGTTCGCGCAGGGCGGGATTGGCGCGATCGAGCTCGCGGGCCGATACGAGCGAATGTGGTTCGACAGCACGCCGGTCGGCCAGGATGTGCCGCTGCGCAACCCGCGAGCGGAGACGATTTACCCGAGCGGCGACAAGGCGCTGACGCTCGGTATCAGCTGGACCCTCAACCGATTCGTCAAAATCCAGGTCAACGGCATCCGGGAACAAGTCGAAGACCCCCAACGTAATCCTGTACCGAACGGTGCCGCGTTCTGGAGCCGAGTGATTCGCTTCCAGTTCGTGCTTTGAACGGCGTAGGGGAGGCGGCCATGCTTCGGAGATTGATCCGGGTTTTCGCCCTCGTCGCGCTGGTCGTGGCGGCGCCTCAGCCGGCGCGGGCACAGGCCGCGCCCGCCGCCGACCCCGCCGACCCGTTCTTCGACGGCAGCGTCCTCCACGACATCTTCCTGACCATCAACTCGAAGGACTGGAGCTCGCTGAAGGAGCACTTCCTCGACAACACCTACTACCCGGCCACCATGGTGTGGAGGGACCAGACGGTGCGCAACATCGGCGTCCGGTCGCGCGGCACCGGCAGCCGCAGCGGCGTCAAGCCGGGCCTGCGGTTCGACTTCGACTACTACACCTCCGACCAGAAATTCCTCGGCCTGAAGTCGTTCATCCTCCGGAACAACACGCAGGATCCGAGCGGCATGCGCGAGCGCCTGAGCATGGAGCTGTTCAAGCGCATGGGACTGCTCGCGGAGCGCGAGGCGCACGCGCGCTTCTATGTCAACAACACCTACGTCGGCCTGTTCACCATCGTCGAGTCGCTGGACAAGACCTTCCTGACCAAGAACGTCAACGAGAACGACGGCCACCTCTACGAGTACTCCTTCGACAACACCAACCCGGCGCCGTTCAACTTCGGCTATCCCGGCTCCGATCCGGCGTTGTATACGCCGGTGCCGTTCAAGCCCGAGACGCTGGAATCGGATCCGCAGGGCCAGGTGATCGAGCGCCTGTTCTGGACCGCCAACGTCGCCAGCGACGCGGTGTGGCGCACGTCGATCGAGGAATTTCTCGACATGAAGAAGTTCATCCGCCACCTCGCGATCGAGAACTTCCTCGCCGAAGAGGACGGCCTGACCGGCGACTACGGTCCGAACAACTTCTACTTCTACCGTTTCCTCAACACCAACCGCTTCACGTTCCTGCCGTGGGACAAGAGCAACACGTTCTGGGAGAGCCCGTCGGTACTCCATCCTCCGCAACGTCGAGGACGGCGCCGAGAGCAAGCGCAACCGGCTGGTGCTCCGAGCGCTCAACGAGGCGGATCTGCGCGCGCTGTGGTGGAGCACGCTGCTGGAGTGTGCCGACTCGATCCTGCAGCCGGCGGCGGCGACCGCGGCCACGCCGTGGCTGCTGTCGGAGGTGACGCGGATCTCGAATCAGATCCGCGACGCCAACTATGCCGATCCGTCGCGCGAGGTCTTCACCAACGCGGACTGGGACGAGTCGATCCGGTTCCTGAGCGCATGGGCGCAGACCCGGAGCGACATCGTGCGGGGGCAGGTCGCGGCCGACAAGGCGAAGCGCGGCGTACGGTAGGCGTCAGCGATCGAAGCGGTCGCGCAGCTCCGCCGCGGTCTGCGCGAGCAGCCGCCTTCGCGATCCGCGTTCGACGGCAGCCCGCTCCGCGCTGAACGCGACGAAGCCGCCCTTTGACGCGGCGGCGCGGCCGGCGGTGGCATGTGCGAACCGGCGCTCGTTTGGGCGGGGAGCGAACCGGAACAGGTTCATGAGCCACGACGGCTTGAGACCCGCCGCGCGCCCAAATGCCAGCGCGGTGTCGACGTACGGCGCGGCGATCACGGTACGCCCTTCGGCGAGCGCCGGCCGGATCTGCCAGCGCAGGCGAAACGCGAGGTCGGCGGCATACAGCAGGAGCAGCGTCCGCGCCGACGGCGAGCCCGCCTCCGCCTCTGCCACCGCCAGTTCCTGGAACACACCCGACGCGTCCCACCGGCTGATCCCGCCGCGCGACGGCTGGCCGAGCGCCGCGCGCGCTTCGGCGAGGACCGCCGCCGGATCGACGCCGTCGACCGCGATCAGACGGGCCCTGGGGCTCTTCGCCTTCGTCATCCGCGGGCTCCGTTGCGCCGGGTCGCCAGCCACTCCGCCACGGCGTCCGCATTCCAGTCGGACCACGGCCGCTGCTGCCCTTCGAGAAACAACTGGCGGATCTGGTGGTGCTGTTCGCCGATCGAGCGCTCGGCGTCAACCGTGATCATGTTGAAGATCAGCGCCAGCGACTCGTATTCGCGGATGACCCGGCCGATGAACCGCTGATAGCTCTCGACCGGATCGTCAACCTGCGTGACGTCCTGGCCCGCCTCGTAGAAGCTTGGCAGGCGCGTCGCGGTGACGCGCTTGCCTGACGTCACCGGCGAGACCGAGAAATAAAATACGAGGTCGGGCCACAACAGCGGCTCGTACAGCTTCAGCACCCAGTCGAGATCGAGCCCACGCGCGACGTCGCGCGCCAGGCCGGTGAAGAGAAACCGATCGGCGATCACCAGCTTGCCGTCCCACAGCGCCGGCAGGATGACCTGCTCGACCCGATGCCGGAAGTCGGCGCCGTGGAGGAGTGAAAACTCCTCGGGGCTGAGCGCGCGGACCGCCTTGCGGCTCTTGATGATGGGCTTGATCAGATCCGACGAGTTCCACTTGGTGGTGACGACGTCGTAGCCTTCGGACTTGAGCCAGGTCTTGAACAGCTTGCGCTGGGTGGTCTTGCCCGAGCCATCAGGCCCTTCGAAAGCGACCAGCAGGCCGCGGCGTTTGGTGGGATCGGTGAAGTGGGCGCGGGCGGCGCGGCGCAGCGCCGCTGACGTCGATCGCATCGGGCCTAATAGTAGCGCTTTGGCAGATCGACGATCACTTTTCGGCGCAGCAGCTCGCTCAGTTCACCGGACACCCGGCCGGTGGCGAGCGACTGGATCGCCGATCGTTCGAGCGTGAGCGTCTCCGGCAGGTATTGCCGGCAGGCTCCGTACTCGTCAGCGTACTCCTCGTTCGGAAATGCGAGGGTCAGCCGGACGCGGTCGCCGTCCGGCTCCTGCGAGTAGAGCGGGTTGATGCGCAGCTCGCCGGCGGCGCCGGCCGGCTGCGTCAGCGCGTGCCTCGTGAACACGCCAGGGTGACGGCTCGCCACGATGGTGAGCGCCGGGCTTCGATCGAGCGTTTGCTGATCGTCGCGCCGCGACAGATCCAACGGTCCGCCGGCGACCACATCCGCGAACAGGTGTCCCTCGCCGAACACGCGCGGCTCGATCGTCTCGAACAGGTCGGCGTAGCCTTCCGGCGTCAGCGGCTGGCCGTGCGACGGGCTCCAGGTGCGTTCGTTGTGGGTGTGGCCGATCAGCACTGCGCCCGGCTCCGACGAGCTGCCGTTGGCGACCAGCCGCTCCATTTCGCCGACGAACTGGCGCTTGGTCCAGATGTACATGAACGCATCGGTGCACATCGCGAACCCGAACGCGCCGCGCGCGAACGGCATCGGCGCGTTGCCGTCGCAGCAGACCGGCTCGCAGCCGGGCGCCGTGAAGCGGCGAGCCAGCCATACCTTGGCGAAGTACAGGTCGGCGAGCACCGGCGGCGCCTCCGACAGATCGAGCAGCGTCCGCGTCACATGCCCCGATCCGCCGCAGATGTCGATCGCGCGCCGGGCCGACCGTCCCGATCCGGTCGAAGGGCCGAGCACGGCTTTGGCGACCGCGCGCGCCACCGCTTGCGCGACGATGTAGGTGGGATCGGAGAAGCGGTAGAGGAAATAGCCGCCTTCGAAGTTGGGCCCGAGCGCCTCGACCGTGTCGCGGTAGGTTGTCGTGTCGGACGACGCCACCGCGTCGAACGCCTCGGCCTGGGCATCGTCGTCGAGGCCGAACATCGCGCGTCGCGCCAGCTCCGGCCGGCCGGCCTGGAGGTGATCGCGCGCCGCGGTCGCCGCCGGCAGCACGTGCAGCACCGGGATGCCGTCGACCAGCGGGAAAATGCAGCAGTGGCAGCCGAGGATCCCGTCCTGGATCTCGCGGTCGGTGCGGCGGTTGAACAACGAATCGACGAGCGAGAGCCTGCCGCCGCAGTACGGGCAGCGGAGGACTTCGAGGGTCTCAATCAGCATGGGTGATTTCGCCGAGATGCTCGAGCATCGGATCGCCGGCGGCGTCGAGCGGGGCGCGGGTGAATTGCTCGAGGCCGAGCCAGCGGCGCGCTTCGTCCTCGTCGATCCAGGCGATCGGGTTGTTGGGCCCCATCTGGGTGCGATGGCAGCGCAGCGCGGCGAGCTTGCGCACCGCCCAATCCCGAACGTCGATCACGAAGGTCGGCGGGTTGGCGCCGTCGCCGAAGGCGTCGGCGGCGATCCCCCAGAAGCTCGAATCGGGCGGCGCGCCGCCCTTGGCGTGAGCGGCCTCGACCACCTCGCGCATCACGCCGTGCTGCATCGTCACGTAGTAGAGCGGCGGCGCGTCGGCGCCGAAGGACAGCACCGCGGTGTAGGTCCGCTCGTGCACGCCGATGTGGTCGAGGTGCCAGTAGAGGCCGTCCTCGGCGAAGGTGATCACCGCGTCCGGGCGATAGCGCTGGATCAGGTCGACGATCTCGGCGTGCAGTTCGGCGACGTGATCCCATCGCAGATCGCCGTCGGGGTGATCGAGCACGATGGTTTCGGCGGCCCCCAGCACCGCGGCGGCGTCGCGCAGCTCGCGGACCCGCACGTTGCCGAGGTTGCCGTCGGGGACCAGCGCCGGATCGCTGCACGATCCTGCTTCGCCGTGCGACGCGCACACGATCACCACCCGGCAGCCGGCGTCGGCCAGGCGGGCCAGCGTGCCGCCGCAGGCCAGCGACTCGTCGTCGGGGTGGGCGAAGATGCCGAGCACGGTTCGCCCCGCGAGCGGGAGCGCGGCGCTAGGGTCGGGCACGATGGGCCTCCACGATCCGGTTGTAGACGGCGATGTACTCGTCGACCATGCGCTTGGTGCCGAACCGCGCAACCGCGCGCTCGTGCACGCGGCGGCGGTCGAGATCGAAGACCCGCGTCAGCCCGCGGGTCATTTCTTCCAGGTCGTTGAAGATCAGGCCGGTGACGCCTTCGTCCACCACTTCGCGAACCGCGCCGCGATCGAGCGCCACCACCGGCGTGCCGCAGGCCATCGCTTCGGCGAGCACCAGCCCGAACGGCTCGCGCGCCTGAATCGGGTAGAGCAGCGCGCGGGCACCGCCGTACAGCTTCACCTTCGCCTGGAAATCGGCCTCGCCGAAGTAGATCACGCGGCGGCCGTCGACGTGCGGCGCCACGCGCTCGCGATAATAGTCGTCTTCCGCGGCGGCGAGGATCAGCTTCATGCCGACCCGCTTGGCGATCTCAATGGCCTGCAGCGGGCCTTTGCCGTCGGTGAACCGGCCCAGAAACAGCAGGTAGTCTTCCGGCGTCTGCTGGAACGAAAAACTGTCGGTGTCGATGCCGTGCAGCACCGTGCCGACGACGTTGAGGCCGTGCAGCAGCCGCTCCTGCTCCTTCGAGATCGCGACGAAGGGCGCCTCCGGATAGCGGCACCACAGCTCCACTTCCGCAGCGCTCGGCGAGTGGTGCAGCGTCTGGACGATCGGCGTGCGGCACAGGCGGGTAAAGGCGAGCGACATCGGGTAGTACGCCGCCTCGTAGTGGATGATGTCGAATTGGCCGCAGCGTTCGACCGCAGCGGCGAGGTTCAGCATCTCGTAGAGCTCCCACGGCCACATGTGCTCGTCGTGCCAGTAGCCGTGCGGGTAGATGGCGTGGAGCTTCGCGCTCGTCCTGGAGTCGGCCGTCGCGAACAGCGTGACGTCTTCGCCGCAGGCCACCAGCCCTTCGGTCAGCAGTGACGTCATCGTCTCGACCGAGCCGGACTTGGGCGGCGGGATGGTGGTCGCGACCGGGGCGATATGGGCGATTCTCATCGCGTTGCCGCTTCCAGCAGCGCCGGCAGCACCACCCGGGCGTCGAAATGGGCGCGCGCGATCTCGACCGCCTGGCGCGCGTGGTGCTGGTAGTTGCCGTCGATGCGCGCGATCCCGTCGATCGCCTCGGCCAGGTTCGAGAAGGCGAGCAGCCCCTCGCCGGACGGCAGGTGCAGCGTCCAGCCGGTGTCCTGCACCAGCGCCGGGCGGCCGGCGGCCAGATAGCATTCGGTGCGGTCGCTGAACCAGCCCGATCGGGTCGAGACGTAGGTGTGCTTGGCGACGCCGAACTCCGCCTTCGAGTTCTGGACGAAGGCGCGGTATTCGGTCGGGGTGCGCGACACCCGCATCGCGTCGACGGTGTCCCAGCCGTAGTCGCGGAGCAGCTGCTGCGGCCCGTTGATCGCGAGCTCGAAGCGCTGCGGCGTCCGCGACGGCAGCTCGATGAACTTCACGAACTCCTGGTCCTTGTTGCCGCCGACGTCGGTGAAGCTCTCGATCTGCCAGGTCATCACCGAGGTGAAGCGATCGCGCGGGGCGGCGTCGGGGCGCCAGTCGTCCATGGTGATGGGCTGCCAGGTCTTGTGCCAGGTGAACGGGCCGGTCGGCACCGGCGAGGCCGGCGTGCCGATGTTGGAGCCGAAGGTGAAGAGGTGGTCGAAGCGCTGGAAGAACTCGACGTACCACGGCTCGGCCTTCGCGATCGCGAGCTGGGTGAACGCCGGATCCGAGTCGACGAACACCTTGCGCGGGATGCGGGCATATTCGTCGCGCCAGAACCAGGATCCACCCGACAGGTTGATGAACAGGTCGGCGTCGGCCGCATACTGGCGCACCTGGTCGGCGCTGCAGCCATGATAGCTGCCGTCGTAGTTCACGAACGACCAGCGGTCGCCGAGGCCATATGGCGCCAGCGCGTTGTTGATGTAGGTCGTGCCGTAGATCGGGTCGGTCGCCCGCGTGTTCAGGATCGGATCGTAGACGCACTCGCCGGTGTCTTCGATGTAGAACACTTCGTGACCGAGGGCGCGCAGCCCGAGCAGATACATCAGCGAACACCACGTGACGCCGCCGAACGGGTAGCGGGCGATGATTCCCGCGAACAAGATCTTCACGACAGGACGGGCAGGACGGGCCGGAGAGGCAGGAACACCATCCTGCCGATCCCACCTGTCCAGCCCCTCCCGCCTCGCCAAGTCATCGCTTCGCCGCCTCGATCAGCTCATCGACGCTTTCCGGCTCGTCGAGCGACTTGCCCACCGACAGCCGTGCGCACATCCGGCGATACAGCTGGCTCGACTTCAGCAGCTCCTCGTGCCGTCCCTGCGCGGCGATCTCGCCGCCGTCCAGCACCAGAATGCGATCGGCGTCGCGGACCGTCGACAACCGGTGCGCGATCACGATCGTGGTGCGTCCCGCGCGCAGCCGGCGCAGCGCCGCGAACACGATCTCCTCGGAAATCGAGTCGAGCGACGAGGTCGGCTCGTCGAGGATCAGGATCGGCGCGTTCTTCAGGATCGCGCGCGCGACGCTGAGGCGCTGACGTTCGCCGCCCGACAGGCTGCCGCCGGCCTGCGCGATCTCGGTCTGATAACCTTTCGGCAACCGGGCGATGAACTCGTGCGCGTGCGCGGCGCGCGCCGCCTGCTCGAGCTCCTCGTCGGTGGCGTCGAGCCGGCCGTAGCGCAGGTTGTCGGCAATCGTGCCGGCGAACAACACCGGATCCTGCAGCACGATCGCGATTTTCTCGCGCAGCGACCGGACCCGGTAGCGGCGGACGTCGACGCCGTCGATGGTGACGCGGCCGACCGTCGGATCGTAGAAGCGCGGAATCAGGCTGACCAGCGTCGTCTTGCCGGCGCCGGTGAGGCCGACCAGCGCAATCACCTCGCCCGGCTTGGCCTCGAACGAGATGTCGTGCAGCACCCGGGCGCCGTTCGGATAGGTGAAGCCGACGTCCTCGACCCGGATGTCGCCCTTGATGTCGACCGCGTCGATCGCATCGGGCGCCTCGATGGTCTCGGGCAGGATCGCGAACATCGCGCGAACCCGCTTGGTGCCGGCCAGCGCGCCCTGGAGCTGGCCGGTGGTGTGGGCGATCGCCGACAGCGGGCCGTAGACCGCGGCGAGATAGCTGATCACCACCGTGAGCTCGCCGATCGTCAGCTTGCCGCTCATCACGAAGCGGCCGCCGACGATGACCACCAGCGCGGTGCCAAGGATGGTGATGGTGCTCACCACCACCGAGAACAGCGACTGCTGCCAGGTGATCGCGATCCGCGCATCCATGGTGGTCACGCCGTTGGTCTTGTAGCGCTGCAGCTCGAACGATTCCCGGGCGAAGCTCTTGACCAGCTTCATCGCGCCGAACGTTTCGTAGAGCCGGCCGAGCAGCTTGGCCTCGAGCTCCTTGACGCGCTCCTCGCGGTTGACCAGGGTCTTGGTGTAGAAGCGGAGGCAGAAGAACAGGAACGGCACCACCGTCAGCGACAACAGCGCGATCGTCACGTTCAGGTAGAACAGCCAGCCGAACATCACCGCGAGCGCGATGCTCGACGTGGCGAGCGGGAACAGGCCGCTCATCACCAGGTTCTCGATCGCATAGGCGTCGACGTCGACGCGGTAGACCGCATCCGCCGTGCTGGTGGTGATGTGATGGTTCAGGCCGAGCGCGGTCAGGTGCGAGAACAGCTTGCCGCGCAGGTCGTAGACCATCCGCTGGCCGGTGTCGACCTGGACCTGCGTGCCGTAGGCCGACACGAACTGGTTGACGACCTGCAGCACCACGCCGGCCAGGACCACGAACACCAGCAGTGCGAACCGGCTGTCGCGGGTGAACGCCGGAATCCACGGCGCCAGCCACGCCGGAAACGGCTTGCCGCCGAACACCTGGTCGAACACCGCCGCCATCGGCCACGGCTGCACCGCGCCGAGCACGATTTCCGAGACCAGCAGCACCGAGAGCAGCGCGACCCGGCCGCGGTACGGACGCATGTATTGCAGCATCCAGCCGAGCAGGCCGTCAGTGGCGCTCACGCTCGCCGGATCCTTCACCGGCTCAGTCATTGCCGCCCACCTTTCGCGGCGGCGCCACCGGCCGCGGCGGGACCAGGTTCGGCGCGATGCGCGGGATGATCAGCGGCACCACCTTGTCCTCGCTCGAGTCCGCGACGTACAGCCAGCCGCGCTTGGGCCCGGAAGAGGCGAACGCCACCCGGGTCGGCGCCCCGAACGCCTCGCGCCCTTCGTCGGTCAGGTCGCGGACGATCCCGTCCGGACCGACGGCGCGGACGCTGCCGTTGTAGAAGTCGGCGATGAACAGGGTCACCTTGCCGCCCGGTTCGTTCACGACCGCGATGCCGGCGGGGCCCGCGAACCGCGCCGCGGTCGCCGGCCCGTCGTCGCCGCTGTGCCCCCAGACGCCGCTGCCGGCGACGGTGGTGATGATGTGGGTCCTGGCATCGACGCGGCGGACCCGGTTGTGGTGCATGTCGGCGATATAGAGATCGCCGGTCTTCGGATCGAGCGCGACGTCGCTCGGCATGTTCAGGTGCGCGCTGGTGGCCGGCCCGCCGTCGCCGACGTGCAGCGGATCGCCCGGGGTCCCGTCTCCGGCCACGGTGTGGATCAACCCGGTCTTGGCGTCGATCATCCGCACCCGATAGTTCAGCGTGTCGGCGATGTAGATGTCGCCGTTGGACGCGGCCGCGACGGCGCTCGGCGTATTCAGCGCCGCCTCGACCGCCGGCTTGTCGTCGCCGTCGTAGCCGTTTTCGCCGGAGCCGGCGACAGTGGTGATGATCCGGGTCGGTCGATCGACGCGGCGAATGCGATCGTTGTGCGAGTCGGCGACGATCAGGTCGCCGTCGGGCGCGATCGCCACGCCGTCGGGAGTATCGAGCTGGGCGACGATGGCCGGGCCGTTGTCGCCGGAGAAGCCGGTGCCGAGCTCGTGGCTGCCGGCCACCGGCTCGATCTTGACGTTGTTGGCGTCGGTCCGCCGGATGACGTCGTTGTTCGAGTCGGCGATGTAAATGTCGCCGTTGGCGGCGATCGCCAGGCCGCCGGGCGCATCCAGCCAGGCGTCCATCGGCGATCCATAGTCGCCGGCATAGCCCTTCTTGCCGCCGATCACCGGCCCGGTCGCCACCTCGCGCAGCAGGAAGGTGCTGGCGCCGAGCGTGACGATCATCAGGACGAAGATGAAGGCGCTGCGCAGGCCGTACATCCGCAGCAGCGACGGCGCAATCAGCGGCGCCCGCGCCGGGCTGGACGGCATCGCCACCATGCCGCTGCCGAGGGTGACCCGCGCGATGCCGCGGCGCACGATCGCGGTGGTCTGGGCCGTGCGCCACAGCACGCCGACGATCAGCGCGACGGTGAGAGACGAGACCAGGGTCCCGGCGATCCGCCAGTTGCGCAGCGTGCCGGAGGTGGCGCCGGCGAGAATCGCGGCCCCGAACGTGGCGCCGGCCAGCAGCGCGCCGCCGATCGCCAGCGCCGCCACGATCCCGAACATGGTCGGGCGCAGGTGCGTGCTGATCCGGACCAGCGACTTGCCGCCGCCGTGCTCCTCGACCAGCGCCCGCACGTCGAGCCACGCCCAGCGGCCGACGAACACGCTGACGTCGCGATCGTCAGACCAGCCTTCGTCGACTTCAATCGACCGGACCGCGCGCGAACGGCGCAGCCACTCGGTCAGCTTCGCCAGCACGCGATCGGAGGTCGTCCAGTTCTCGCTCCAGAAGCGATCCTCGGTGACGTTGCCGGAAATCAGCAGCAGCGCGCGCCACGCCTCGGCCATCGACGGGCGCGGGCCGCGGCTGGTCTGCGGCTCGCCGGTCGGGGCGGTGACTTCCGGCGGCGACAGCACGCCGCGGATCCGGCCGCGGATTCTCGCCAGCGGCTGGAGAAAATGGAGATAGGCGACCGTCGCCCGGTACCAGATCTTGTTGCCGCGCAGCGAGTCGACGTCGGACCGCAGCGCGTAGGCGATGTTCTTCGTCACCGTCGCCGCCAGGCCGACGATCCCGATTGACAGGAGGATGTACGACGCCCAGTGATGCTGTCTCGTCGCGGCCACGCCGATGCCGGCGATGGTGAAGATGGACGAGATGACCTGCCAGCGAATCGAGTGCGGCAGGAACGCGAACGGATGCACGTCGGTGCGATAGACCGACGGGAAGGCGGCGGTGCCCCACACGCCGGCGTTGACGCGGGTGCCCCACAGCGACCGCACGAAGGGCAGCGGGCTGTAGATGCGGCCCCGCCACAGCATGCGTCCGTCCAGGAATTTTTCCGGATGGTGCGCCATCAGCCAGGTCTCGCCTTCGCCGTAGCCGACCTGCTGGCGCCAGTAGGCCTGCATCGACGAGCGGTGGTGATGCCAGACCAGCGCCGACGAGGCAAAGCCGATCTTCCAGCCCCGCGCCTGCAGCCGCCAGCACACGTCCACATCGTCGCCGGCCCGGAGGTAGATCGGGTTGAAGCCGTTGATCGCCAGCAGCGCGTCGCGCCGGAACGCCATGTTGCAGCCGGGCACGTGCTCGGCGATGCGATCGTCGAGCAGGACGTGGGTCGGCCCGCCCGGCGCGCGCGCGATGCACTGCGCGATCGGCGGGTCGTCGGGCGGGACCACGTTCGGGCCGCCAGAGCCGACCACGTCAGAGGTCAGGAACGGCTGGACCAGGAAGGTGAGCCAGTCGCGATCGACGCGGGTGTCGGCGTCGGTGTACGCGACGATCTCGCCGGTCGCTTCCGCCAGCCCGACGTTGCGCGCCGCGCTCAGCCCGGCGTTCGGGGTGTCGATCACGCGCACCCGCGCGAAGCGGTGGCCGATCTCGCTGGTGCGATCGGTCGAGCCGTCGTTGACGAGGATGATCTCGTAGTCCGGGTAGGTGAGCTGCTCGAGCGAGCGCAGATTGTCCTCGAGCGTGTCGGCGGCGTTGTAGGCGCAGACCACCACCGACACCCGCGGCCAGGTGGCCTGGCGCTCGCGCGAGAACGGCGCGTTGCCGAACGCCTCGGCGACCGCCGCCGCCGCCGGCTTCGGGCGACGATCGCGATCGACCAGGCCGAATTTCCAGTCGTCCACCGGATGGCCGCCGCGCCACCACTCGTCGGTCCACGCGAACGCGATGGCGCCGCATGCGCCTTCCTCGAACGCCGCGCGGATATGCATCGCCGTGATCTCGGCCTGGTGCTGCTCGCCTTCGCGGAGGCTGTCGGCGCCCGCCTCCGCGAGCAGGAATGGTTTCTGGCCGGCGATGTGCTGCAGCCGCGCCAGATACGCGCGCAGTTCGTGCTCGCGATGCAGGTAGACGTTGAAGGCGCAGATGTCCAGGAACGACAGATCGAGAAATTCGGTCGGTGGAAAGTTCACATAGGTGAACAGGCTCTCGGGCGACGCGCCCTTGGCATCTTCGTACATGCTGCGCAGAAAACGCTCGACCCGCATCTGACCGTGCCAGCGCACCACGCCTGGCGGGATCTCGTTGCCGAGCGCGAACGCCAGCACTGCCGGATGATCGCCGAGTTCGGCAACCCGCGCGGTGATGTCGCGGCGGATGCCGCGCTTCAGCCCGCGATCGTCGAGAAACGCGACGTGCTGCGACCACGGGAGGCCGACCATCACGCGCAATCCTTCGCGGGCGGCGGCATCGAGGATGTCGCGCCGCGGCGGCGTGTAGGTGCGCACGGTGTTGACGCCGAGCGTCGCCATCTGGCGGAAGTCGGCGCTGACCTGTGTCAGCGGGGGGAACTGGTAGCCGTCCTGGTCGGGCGCAAATGTCCCGTACGTGACGCCTTTGACGAACAAACGCTCGTCGCCGGCGCGCAGGAATTTCCCCTCAGCCACGACGCGCGCGGTCGATGCCGTGCGCGCCTCGCGCCGAACGTCCGATTCGAGTTGGACGGCTGTGCTCACAATAGGCGGTCCGTTCAGCCACACCTGAAGGGACAACTACCTATTGTATCAGTCGTTTGGCCTGCCCCGGGCCCTGTCGAGGGGGGATTAGCGGTTGATCTTGACGCTGCCGCTGAAGGTCTTGAATCGCAACGTCCCGCCATCGCCATCCCCGCCAAGCTCGGCCTGCAGCGACTTGCGGCTGGAGGTGTGCATCGTCAGGGGCAGGTCGGAGTTGAGGTGGCCGCTGAAGGACTTGAAGGTGACGGTGCCGCGTGCCGAGTCGGGCACGTGCAGGTCGATGTTGCCGCTGAAGGTGTCCACGTCGATGGTCTGGCTGGCGGCCCAGGACTTCTCGCGGATGGTGACCGATCCGCTGAAAGTATGCGCCCGGACCGAGCCGGTGACGTCGGTCAGCACCAGCGGCGATGAAAACCCGTGGAGCGAGTGCGGCCCTTCGACCCCGGTGACGGTTACGGGCGAGCTGAATACCGACAGGTCGAGCTGGGTGCGACGCGGAACCTTGATGTCGAAGTCGGTCTCGACCACGTTGTGGCTGGAGAACGCCCACCACGAGCGGTCGCGCTGGTTGGCATCCACCATGACCACATTGGGCCCGGAGGTGTGGATGTCGAGCTTGATCCGTTCCAGCTGCTCTCGCGGGGCGCGGCGAACCGCGTCGATCACGACCTCGGGGCGATCGGACGCGGTAATGGTGACGCGTCCGGAAAAATTCTTGAGGCGCAGCGTCCCGCCGGGCTCCAGCTGGATGGTGCGCGTGATGTGTTCGGTTTCGTCAAAGAGCCGCGGCGCCGCCTGAGCGGGCATCGCGAGCGCAAGGACAGCGAAAGCCGCAGCAAGGGTACGCATGGAGCGTTTGACGGGAAGGGCCCTGGAAACGTTCAGCCTTGCGGCGCGTCGGGACTCAACGCACCGGTATAGATCGCCATGCCGACCACAGCGTCGACGCCGAGGCTGTGGAGCTCGTCGATCTCGTCCTGCGTCGTGATCCCGCCGGCCGCGGTCACGCGGCGGGTGGTCGCGTCGCGCACGGCGCGAATGGCCTCGAAGCTGGTGCCGCCCATCAGGCCCTCCGTGTCGACATGCGTGTAGAGAAACTCGTCGCAGAACGGCTCGAGGGCGCGCACCGCCTCGACCGCGGTCAGCGGCAGCGTCGTCTTCCATCCGTGAATGACGACGTGCCCGCCCCGACTGTCCACCGCGGCGATCAGGCGGTCGCGGCCGACGGCGTCGGCCAATGTCTGCGCGAAGGCAAGATCGGGTGCACCGTCCCTGAACAGCGACGACCCGGCGATGATCTGCCGCGCCCCCGCGGCCAGCACGTCGCGCGCCCGCTCGACGCTGCGGATGCCGCCGCCCACCCGGCACGACAAGGCGCCGGCGATCTGCCGGACGAGCGCGAGGTTGTCGCCGCTGCCCATGGCGGCGTCGAGGTCGATGACCTGGACCTTCGGGAACTTCTCGAACCGCCGCACCCAGCGGAACACATCGTCGTCCCGGATCGCGAGCTTCTCGCCCTGCACCAGCTGGACGACGGCGCCGCCTTTGAGATCGATGGAGGGGATCAGCATGGGGTCAGATCACGAGAACACGAAACACACAAAAAGAATTCACAGCCGCACTGGGATGCCGTGCTGGCGGAGATGCGTCTTGAGCGCGCGGACGCTGGTTTCGGCGTAGTGGAAAATCGAGGCGGCGAGCGCGGCGTCGGCGCGGCCTGCGGTGAACACGTCGACGAAATCGCCGAGGCCGCCGGCGCCTCCCGACGCGATCACCGGGATCGACACCGCCGACGAGACGGCTGCCGTCATGGCGCAATCGAAGCCCGCCTTGGTCCCGTCGCGGTCGATCGAGGTCAGCAGGATTTCGCCGGCGCCGCGAGATTCCGCCTCGCGTGCCCACTCGACCGCGTCGCGGCCCGCATCCGTTGAACCGCTGCGCGCATACACCGAGAACCGATCGTCGCCGGAGGCGGCGCGCTTGGCGTCGATCGCCACCACCACCGCCTGGCTGCCGTATCGATCGGCAATCCGGGTGATGAGATCGGGTTCGGCGATCGCCGCCGTGTTCAGGCTGACCTTGTCGGCGCCGGCCTCGACGGCCGCCGCCGCGTCGGCTTCGGTTCGGATCCCGCCGCCGACGGCCAGCGGGATGAACAGCTCGCGGGCCACGGCCCGAATGGTGTCGGCCAGCGCGCGGCGGGCTTCCAACGTCGCGGTGATGTCGAGGATCACGAGCTCGTCGATGCCTTCGGCGTTATAGCGGCGCGCGAGCTCCGCGGGGTCGCCGGCCGAGCGCAGATCGCCGAAGTTCACCCCTTTGACGACCTGTCCGCCGCGGACGTCGAGGCAGGCGATGATCCGTTTAGAAAGCACGGCGATCCTGTGTGCTTCGCTCGCTCTGTGTCCTCATCCCGCCAGCTCCACGAAATTGCGCAGGATGCGCAAGCCGGTGTCGCCGGACTTCTCGGGATGAAACTGCACGCCGCTGATGTGTCCGCGCTGCACCACGGCC
This sequence comes from uncultured Acidobacteriota bacterium, assembly GCA_963794705.1. Lineage (GTDB taxonomy): Bacteria > Acidobacteriota > Vicinamibacteria > Vicinamibacterales > CAVVIG01 > CAVQFC01. The sequence goes on along the minus strand of CAWCFI010000010.1, from coordinate 25,380 downwards.
GCGAAGGTTTCACCGTGCTCGGTGACCGCCACCGTGTCGCCCGTCACCGGCGCCACGTAGCTGTGGGTGAAGTAGACCTGCGAGCCGGTGGCGACCTGGTCGACGATCGAGGCCTCGCGTTGGATCGCGATGCTGTTCCACCCGACATGAGGCACCTTGATCGGCTGGTCCGGCTGAAGCCGGACACTCCCGAGCCGGTAGCAGCGGCCCGAAAGCAGGCCCAGGCCGGGGAGCTCCGGCGCTTCGTCGCTGCCTTCGAGCAGCCACTGCATCCCGAGGCAGATCCCGAACAGCGGCCGCCCCTCGCCGACCCGGGCGAGGATCGCGTCGACCCACGGCTGATCGAGCGCCCGGGTCGCGCCGAAATGTCCGACGCCCGGCACGATGATGCCGGCGGCATCGGCGAGATCGTCCGGCCGCTCCGGCACGAAGACGTCGGCCCCGATCGTCGCAAGCGCCTTCTTCACCGACGTCAGGTTGCCCGCCTTGTAGTCGATCAGCGCGATCACAACAGGCCCTTGGTGCTGGGCAGCATCTTCGCAAGGCGCCGATCCCGGGCGACCGCCACGCGCAGCGCGCGCGCAAACGCCTTGAACACCGCCTCGATCTTGTGATGGCTGGAGCGGCCGTAGAGCACTTTCAGGTGCACGTTGGCCCGCGCGCCGATCGCGAAGCCCTCGAAGAAATCGTGGACCAGCTCGGTCTGGAGATCGCCGACGCGTAGCACCTTCACCTGCAGATCGACCTTCGTGTGCGGCCGGCCGCCGAGATCGATCGCCGCGACCGCGAGCGTTTCGTCCATCGGCATCACGAAGTAGCCGGCGCGATTGATGCCCTTGCGGTTGCCGAGCGCCTTGGACACCGCCTCGCCGAGCGCGATACCAAGGTCCTCGACGGTGTGATGCTGATCGACGTCCAGATCGCCGCGGGCATCGATCGTCAGGTCGAAGGCGCCGTGCCGCGCGAACAGTTCCAGCATGTGGTCGAGGAAGCGGATCCCGGTCCTCACCTGGTACCGACCTTTGCCGTCGAGGGCGATCTTCAGCGCGATCTGCGTCTCCGTCGTCTGCCGATCGATCACCGCGCGGCGCACAGCACCTCCTCGATCACGGCGATCGCGCGCGTGGTGTGCTCGACGATGCCGGTGGCGATGCGGAGGGAGCCGGCGCAGCCGGGCTCGGTCGAGCGATCGCGCAGGTAGATCCCTTTCGCGAACGCGCCCTTCACCAGCGCCTCGGTCCGGTCGCCGGCGCGGACCAGGACGAAGTTCGACTTGCTCTTCACGTAGCCCAGGCCGAGGCGATCGCAGGCGGCGTAGAGCAGCGTCTTGGATTCGGCAACCTGTGCCAGATAGCCGTTGAGGTGATCCAGATCGGCGAGCGCCGCGAGGATGGCCACCGCGGCGGCGACGTTCACGCTGTAGACCGGCACCGCTGCCCGTACTGGATCGAGCGCTGCGGGCGCGCCCACGAGGCAGCCAATCCGAAGGCCTGCCAGACCGAACGCCTTCGAGAAGGTGCGCCCGACCACGACGTTGGGAAAGGCCTCCAGCTCGGGGATGAAGCTGACCCCGGCGAACTCGGCGTAGGCCTCGTCAACGAAGACCACCGCGCCGGCCGGGATGCGCCTCGCGATCGTCCGGATCGCTTCGAGCGGCATGTCGACGCCGGTCGGGTTGTTCGGGTTCGTCACGAACACGACGCGCGTGTTCGCCGTGATGGCCGCCAGCACCTCGTCCAGCGGAAAACTGAAGTCGGCATGGGGCATCACCTGCACCAGCGCCCCGCCGGCCACCGCGGTGTCGAAGCGGAATATTTCGAACGCCGGCTCGGGCACGATCGCCTCGAGCTGCGGGCCGCCAATCGCGGCGCGCAGATACGCAACCGCGACCGCCATGATCCCTTCGTCGAGACCGTTGACCAGCGCGATCCGGTCGGGTCGAACCCCGAGATAGCCCGCAACCGCAGCGGCCGCCTCGGTGTAGGGCGGGTAGAACCCAATCTGATCCGGCCGCAGCCGCGCCAGCGCGTCGATCACGCGCGGGGAGCAGCCGCCGGTGTTCTCGTTCTGGTGGAGCCGCAGCCCCTCATAGAGCTCCGGCGGTTTCTGGTAGTGACTCATGGCCTGATCGCTGATGGCTGATGACGATGGTTCATGAACGTAACCGGATTTCGATGGACTCGGCATGCGCCTCGAGCCCTTCGGCGCGCGCCAGCGGCAGAATGGTCGGCGCGAGGCGCGCCAGGCCCTCGCGCGTGATCCGCTGCACCGCCATCACCCGCACGAAGTCGGCGGCGGAGAGGCCGCCGCGGAATCGTGCCGCGCCGGCCGTTGGCAGGACGTGGTTCGAGCCGGTGGCGTAGTCGCCCGCAGCCTGTGCGGTGTAGGGACCGATGAAGACGGCCCCCGCCGTCAGCGGTCCCTTGGCGAGCGATTCGCGATCGATGACGAGATGTTCCGGCGCGAAGCGGTTGGCAATCGTCATCGCCTCGTTCGCGTGACGGGCGACGATGACCGCGCCGTTGCGGCGGAGCGACTGCTCGACGATCGCCCGGCCGGCGCTGCGCTCGGCGACCGCCCGCGCGACCCGTTCGGCGAGCGAAGGGCTCCAGGTGATGAAAATCGCGCGCGCATCTGGATCGTGCTCCGCCTGCGCGATGAGGTCCGCCGCGATCCAGGCCGGCCGGCCCGTGCCGGCGACAATCACGATCTCGGTCGGGCCGGCGTAGAAGTCGATGGCGCAGCGGCGCGCAACCGCCGCCTTCGCGGCCGCGACATAGCGGTTGCCGGGGCCGACGATCTTGTCGACCCGCGGCACGGTTGCGGTCCCGAAGGCCAGCGCCGCCACCGCGTGGGCGCCGCCGATGCGGAACAGCCTGGTCACGCCGGCCTCGAGCGCCGCCGCCATGACCGCCGGTTCCGGCCGCGGGCAGACCACTACCACTTCGCCGACGCCGGCGACGCGCGCCGGGACGGCGGTCATCAGCAGCGAGGACGGCAGCGGGAAGCGGCCGCCAGGGACGTAGCAGCCGACCCGGGCCAGCGGCTCGACGCGCTGCTCCACCGTGACGCCGCGTGTCACCTGCACGTCGAAGTGTTTCGGAATCTGGCGGAAGGCCACCGTGGCAATGTGGGCCGCAGCCTGGGCGATCGCCCGCCGCACTGCCGGCTCGACGCGTGCGGCGCCCTCACGCATCTCCGCGGCCGTGACCTCGATCGGCGCCGACAGGCGATCGAAGCGTTTCGCGAAGCGGGCCAGCGCCCGGTCGCCGCCTGTCCTCACCTCATCGACGATCCGCTGGACGCGCCGCTCGAAGGCGCGATCTCCTGGACGGTCCGCTGACGCGAGCAGCCGATCGATCGCCCGGGTGTTGCCGGCGTCGACGATTTTCATATCCACCTGGCCTCGCGTTCCCCTGTCATCAACCGACCTGCCGGCCCCATCCACCCACCTGACCCTTACAGCACGATCTTGTTCAGCGGGTATTCGACGATGCCCTCTGCGCGGGCGGCCTTGAGCCTGGGGATCAAGTCGCGGACGGTACGTTCCTCGATGATGGTGTTCACCGCGACCCATTCGTCGTCGCTCAGCGCCGAGATGGTCGGGCGCTGCAGCGCCGGCAGCAGCGCCAGCACCCCGGCGAGATCGGCGCGGCGTACGTTGAGCATCATGCCGACCCGTCCCTGCGCTTCGATCGCGGCCTTGAGCAGCAGCGCGATGTTCTCGAGCTTGGTGCGCTTGACCGGATCGGCCATCACGGTGTGGTTCGCGATCAGCTGCGTGTTCGACTCCATCACCACGTCGAGGATGCGGAGCCGGTTGGCGCGCAGCGAGGAGCCGGTCTCGGTGACCTCGACGATCGCGTCGGCGAGCATCGGTGGCTTGACCTCGGTCGCGCCCCAGGAGAATTCGACCTTCACGTTGACCTGCTGCTTCGCGAAGTAGGCGCGGGTCGCGCGCACCAGCTCGGTGGCGATGGTCTTGCCCTCGAGATCCCGGGCCGACTTGAACGGCGAGTCTTCCGGCGCGGCAAGTACCCACTTCACTTTGCCGAAGCTCTGCTTGGCGTAAATCAGATCGGCGACGCTCGTGAGTACGCCGGTTCTGCCGTCGCCGGCTTCGTGCTCCGCAATCCAGTCCTGGCCGGTGAGGCCGGCATCGAGCACGCCGTCGGACACGTAACGCGCCATCTCCTGGGCGCGAATCAGCATGCATTCGATGTCCGGATCGTCGATCGACGGGAAATAGGATCGGGAGCTGACGTAGATGTTGAAGCCGGCGCGCGCGAACAGCTGGACGGTGGCGTCCTGCAGCGAGCCCTTGGGGATGCCGAGTTTCAGCTTCATGACAATGGCCGGAAGCAGGTGCGTGTGCCGGTGTGGCAGACGTTGCCGTCGCCCAGCCGCTTCACCTTGAGCAGCACGGTGTCGTCGTCGCAATCGACCAGCAGGTCGACGACCTCGAGTTTGTTGCCGGAGGTCTCGCCCTTCATCCACAGCTTGCTGCGCGTCCGGCTGAAGAAGGTCGCGAAGCCGGTGCGGCGGGTCTCCGCCAGGGCCAGCTCGTTCATGAAGCCGACCATCAGGACTTCCGCGGTGTCGGCATCCTGGATCACGGCCGGAATCAACCCGTCGAGTTTTGAGTAGTCCATAAAAAGCCGCTGAAAATAAAAAACCCCGCCATCTGGCGGGGCCGCGTTGTTCGCTTTCAGTTCTGAGTCTCTAGTTCCCAGTTCTCAGTTCCGAACGGATCACGCTGCTCCCGTCGGCCGGTGGCCGTGGTGGAAATGGTGGCGCGCGTGATGGTGGATAGCGAACATGGAGAAGTCAGAGTATGCGATCGTGATTTCGCGTGTCAACGGCGGCGGCGCGGGCGCGGCTGGCGCGGTGCAGCGGCGTGCAGCGCCGCGTCCGCCTCCCGCGCGATCATGACTTCCGTCGACTTGATGATCGCCAGGGCATCGTCGCCGCGCTTGAGCTTGAGCTCCTCCACCGCGTCACGGGTGATCACCGCGGTCAGCGTCTGGTCGCCGATGCGGAGGCGTACCTGTGCGAGCAGCCCTTCGACGCGGACCTCGTCAACGTAGCCTCGCAGCTGGTTCCGGCCGCTGATCGAGACGATCACGCCGGAGCGCTCCGGGGCGGCGGCGCGGGCCACGGCGGCCGACGGCGCCAGCAGCCGATCCACTTCGGCGTCGGCGATCCGGTGATGGCCGCCGCTGGTGACGCGCGTCCGCACGCGACCCTCGTAGATCCAGTGCTTCAAGGTGGAGTAGCCGACGCCGAGCCGGCCCGCCGCTTGCCTGACGGTGAGGAGTGTCATGGGGTGTGAATCGCCGTTTCCGTTGAGTGAGTCAGCTTAAATCATATTAAACTGTTCAACAACCGTGCATCCGAACCGCGCCCTGCTGTCCGCGCTCCTCGGCGCCCTGCTGATCGCCGCTGGCTGCCGCTCCGCGGCCGAGAGTCCCGCGCACCGCGGCCGGGTGCGGGTCGCCGCGGCGTCCGACCTCAATGCCGCGCTCAGCGATGTGATCGCGCGATTCGGCGGCGCTCACGACGTCGACGTCAGCGTCTCGTACGGCTCGTCGGGAACCTTTTACGCGCAGCTGCTCAACCAGGCGCCGTTCGATCTGTTCCTGTCGGCCGACGTGACCTATCCCAATCAGCTCGCCGAGCGGGGGCTGACGCTGCCGCAGAGCGAGTTCACGTACGCGATCGGACGCATCGTGCTCTGGGCGCCGGCGTCCTCGCCGCTCGATCTCGAGCACGACGGGCTGCAGGCGCTGACCCAGGCGTCGGTGGCGCACGTGGCCATCGCCAACCCCGAGCACGCGCCGTACGGGCGGGCGGCCGTCGCCGCGATGCAGTCCGCGGGCGTCTACGAACGGGCCCGGCCCAAGCTCGTGATCGGCGAAAGCATCTCGCAGACAATGCAGTTCGTGCAGAGCGGCGCGGCCGATGTCGGGATTGTGGCGCTATCGCTCGCGCTCGCACCGAGCGTGAAAGGCAAGGGGCGGATGTTCGAGATCCCCGCCAGCACCTATCCGCGCCTCGAACAGGGTGGGGCGATTCTCAAAGGCGCGGCGGACGTGGACGCGGCGCGCGCGCTCCGCGGTTTCCTGTTGAGCGCGGATGGCCAGGCCATCCTCAAGCAGTACGGCTTCTCGATTCCGGATCGATAGATCGTGGACTGGACCGCGATCTGGCTCAGCGTGCGCCTTGCCGCGTCCACGACCCTCGTGCTCCTGGCGATCGGCGTGCCGCTTGCCTACTGGATTGTCTTCTCCCCGCAGCGGTGGAAGTTCCTGGTCGAAGCGGTGGTGGCCCTGCCGCTCGTGCTGCCGCCGACCGTCCTCGGATTTTACGTGCTCGTCGGCATCGGCCCGCTGAGCCCGGTCGGCCGCGCGTTCGCGCGCGTCGCCGGCCACGGATTGCCGTTCACGTTCGAAGGGCTGCTGATTGCCTCGGTGCTGTACTCGATGCCGTTCGCGGTGCAGCCGTTCGCGGCGGAGTTCGCGTCGGTCGATCGCAGCCTGCTCGAGGCGTCGTGGACGCTGGGCGTGTCGCGGTTCGACACCTTTCGGCGCGTGGTGATTCCGCTCTCCGTCCGCGGCCTGGTCACCGGCATCGTCCTCAGCTTCGCGCATACGCTCGGCGAATTCGGCGTGGTGCTGATGGTTGGCGGCAATCTGCCTGGCGTCACCCGGACGGTGTCGATCTCGATCTACGACTCGGTGCAATCGCTCGATTACGCCGCGGCCTCGCGGACCTCGCTGCTGCTGCTGATCGTCTCGTTCGTGATCCTGGCGTCGATCTATTCACTGCAGCGATCGGTATGGCTGAAGCCGCGTCACTGACGTTCGCGGTCGCGCAGCGCTTCGGCGACACCTTCGCGATCGACGCGCAGCTCGAGCACGAGTTGCGTCCTGGTTCGGTGCTGGTCCTGTTCGGACCTTCGGGCGCCGGCAAGACGACCATCCTTCGCTATCTCGCGGGGCTCGATCGGCCGGCGGCCGGCGTGATCCGCTTCGGAGACGAGGTGTGGTGCGACATCGAGCGGGAGATCTGGCGCCCACCGCAGCAGCGTCACATCGGCCTGGTGTTCCAGGAACCGACGCTGTTCCCGCACTTGACCGTGCGCGACAATGTCGCCTATGGGGTCAGATCTCGATTTTCTCGCGGCGACGCTGAGACCACTGAAGCGAGAAAATCGAGATCTGACCCCGCTGACATCGAGTCAATGCTGGGGATCGCGGATCTGGGTAACCGCTATCCGCGCGCGCTGTCAGGCGGGGAGGCGCAGCGCGTCGCGCTGGCGCGCGCCCTGGCGCCGAATCCGCGGCTGCTTCTGCTCGACGAGCCGTTCGCCTCGCTCGATGCGCCGACGCGGGTCCGGCTCCGCCGGGAGGTCCGCGCGCTGCTGCAGACGACCGGCACGCCCGCGATTCTGGTCACGCACGATCGGATCGAAGCCCTCGCCATGGGCGACTCGGTCGCCGTTGTCGTCGGCGGCCGGGTGCGGCAGCATGGCCCCGTTGCCGACGTGTTCAGCCGTCCCGCGGATGCAGAGGTCGCTGCCGCGCTCGGCATCGAAGCCGTGCTGGCCGCACACGTCATCGCCTCGTCCGGCGGGCTGGTCGAAGTCTCGGTGAACGGCGTGACGCTGCACGTCGCCGAACGTGAACCGGTCGCGGCCGGCGCCCGGCTCTATGCGTGTATCCGGGCCGAAGACGTCACGCTCGAAACGCGCGTGTCCGGCCAGGCCAGCACGCGCAACCATCTCACCGCGCGCGTCGTCGCGATCGCCTCCGAGGGCCCGATCGACAGGGTGACGCTGGATTGCGGTTTTACCCTCGACGCGCTGATTACGCGCCGATCACGAGAGGAGCTCGAGCTGGCGCCGGGCGCGCAGGTCTCCGCCGCCGTCAAGGCGACGTCCATCCACCTCGTCCCGCGCGTCTGACAGCCGACCGCCTGGAGCGGTTTCTATTTCGATGTAGTGCGGACCTTCAGGTCCGCCGTGTCGGACAGGCCTGAAGGCCTGCACTACACCGGGGCTGAAAACGCTGTAGAGCTGACAGCTCTCAGTGCGGAAGGGCCCGGCCGCGCGTCTCTTCACCAAACGGCAGCAGCAGCAGACCGATCAGGAAGGCGATCGAGGTGAGCGCCACCGGCGTGCCGATGGTATGGAAATGGGCGACGCCTGCGCCGACCAGGAAGGTGATGCCGGCGCCGGCGAACCGCCCGACCGACGTCGCAAACGCAAAGGCGCTGGCTCGGCACTCGGTGGTGTACTGCTCCGGCAGCCAGAGCGTGTACATCGCGAAGTTGGCGCCGCCGAGCCCAAGGAAGAACAGCACGGCCATGAACGGGGCCAGGGCGTGCGGCAGATAGAAGATGTAGCCGAACCCGACCGCGATCGAGAAGAACATCACGATGAAGTAGGCGCCGAGCGCGAGCCGGCGTCCGAGCGACTCGGCCAGCGGCGGCAGGATGACGCACCCCAGGATGGTGCCGGCCGAGAGGATCATCGTGCCGTAGGACGCGAGCTGCGTCGCACTGGCAGCGGTCCGCCCTTCGCGCATCGCGATTTCCCGCACGGATGTCGGCACGTAGACCGAGCCGGCCCACAGCCCGACGATCGACACCAGCAGATAGAGCGAGTTGAGCATCGTCCGCCGTGCGTACACGGGAGAGAAAATCTTCGCAAAGGCCTCGGACATCGCCGGCCGCCGCTTCTCGGCGATTCGCTCCCGCCAGGCGGCCGATTCCTTGACGCCGTAACGGATGAAGGTCACCAGCAGCGCCGGCGTGCCGCCGACCACGAACATCCAGCGCCAGCCGTACCTGGCGCCGACGTAGTAGTTCGCCAGCGCCGCCAGGAAGAAGCCGAAGTAGTAGCCGGTGTGCATGTAGCCGGCCCCGGTCTTGCGCCGATCCTCCGGCCATTCCTCGGCGACGAAGGTTGCGCCGATGAACCACTCGCCGCCGATGCCGATGCCGGCCAGCAGCCGGAGGGCCGCGAGCTGCCAGATCCCGCCCGCCAGGCCGCACAACAAGGTGAAGAGCGAGTAGCAGAGGATCGTCAGCGTCAGCGTCCGCACGCGTCCGAATCGATCCGCGATCGGGCCCCAGAGCATCGACATGCCCCAGCCGATCAGGAACAGGGCGAACAGTACGCTCCCGTAGAAGCCGACGTTGCCCGGCGTCGGTTCGATTCCGGATCGCGGCAGCAGCTCGGTGAGCGCCGGCACGAGCACCAGCGAATAGATGAACGAGTCCATGCCGTCGAGCGCCCATCCACCCCACGCGGCGATGAACCCGCGGATCTGATTCGGCGTCAACGGCGTCGGGACGGCGCTGGTCGTGTGGGTCATCTGGATCGGGTCGCGTGGGTCATCTGGATGTAGTGTCCGGCTTCAGCCGGACCTGCGAGAGTATACAGACATGCGTGTGCTGCTCGCGCCCCACGGAACCCGCGGCGACATCCAGCCGATGCTGGCGCTGGCAGTGGCGCTGCGGACGCGGGGTCACAGCGCGGTGTTTTCAGCGCCGTCGAACTTTCTCGACTGGATCCAGCGGTGCGGATTCGACGCGATGTCCAATGGCACCGATATCGCGGCGGAGATGCAGTCGCCCGAGGCGCGGCTCGATTCGGTGCGCTGGATGTTCAGCTGCATGAAGGATCAGACCGCGCGGATGTTCGGGGCGGTCGCGCACGCGAGCGAAGGCGCCGACGTCATCGTCGGCGCGGGCGCGCAACTGGTGAGCGATTCGGTGGCCGAGTGGCGCGATGTGCCTCACGCGATGGTGGCGTTCTGCCCGTGCGCGGTGCCGTCCGGCGCCGCGCCACCGCCGATGATCCGCACGCAGGCGCTGCCGTCGTTCGTCAATCGGTTGCTGTGGCAGGCCGCCGCTGCCGGCGCCGACCTCGGGCTGAACGGCGTCATCAATCGCGGGCGCGCGTCACTCGGCCTGCGATCCATCGCCCGGCCGCTGACCCAGATTTTCCACCACCACGTCATCGTCTCCGCCGATCGCGACCTGGCGCCGCTGGACGACGATGCCGCCGACCGCGTATCAGGCGTCGACGCGATGATCTTCGTCGAGCCGTACGCCAGCGATCCTCAGGTCGAGGCGTTCTTGAACCTGGAACCGGCGGCGATCTATGTCGGTTTCGGGAGCATGGTGGCCGCCCGTCTTCCAGATCTTGCGGCACACGCAGTCGCCGCGATCCGGGCGCTCGGTCGGCGCGCGATCATCGCGGGCGGTTGGGCCGGCCTCGACCGGCACGTGACCTCGGGCGACGACCTGTTGGCGATCGATGCGATGCCACACCACGCGCTGTTTCCGCGCGTTGCCGCGATCGTGCACCACGGAGGCGCGGGCACGACGACCGCCGCGGCGTCCGCCGGCGTGCCGCAGGTGATCCTGCCGCACCTGCTCGATCAGTTCTATTGGGCGCATCGCATCGAGCAACTCGGCCTGGGCCCGCGCGCTCTGCCGGTCGAGCTGATCACCGCCGACATCCTGACGGATCGTCTCGACCTCGCCCTTCATGAGCCAGGCATCAGGAAACGGGCGACGTCGATAGGAACGGCAGTGGCGGGCAGAAACGGCGCGGCTGATGCGGTGCTCGACCTCGAGCGGCTGGTAGCTTCCTCGTAGTGCAGGCCTTTAGGCCTGCCGTACCAGCAGGCCTGAAGGTCTGCACTGCGAATGGATCCGAAGGCCTGCACGACCGACGATCCGTTGCTACACTGCGCGAATGCGCATCCTGGTCTCTGCCGGTCGTCCTTGTCGCCTTCGTCACGGTCGCTGCCCAGCCTGCGCCGCCAGTGGTGCCGGCCGAAACGCTGCTCGATCGCGCCGTGTTGAAGGCGCTGGACGAGGAACTCTCGGGAGTGGCCGCCAAGGATCATGTCGGCCGCCTCGCGCAGCTGCATCGGGTGCCGGCGTCGCCCGGCTTTCACGAGGCGATCGAATACGTGATGGATCGCGCCAGGGCCGCGGGCCTGGGCGATGTGCACATCGAGACCTTTCCCGGCGACGGCACGACATGGTTCGGCACGCTCCACGGCAACCGCGGCTGGCGCGTCGAGGCCGGCTGGCTCGACGAAGTGCAGCCGCAGCCGCGGCGGATCATCTCCTACGACGACGTGCGGCTGGCGGTGGCGGACAACAGCGAGAGCGCGGACGTCACGGTGGAACTGGTCGATGTCGGCGCCGGCACGCAGCGCAGCGACTACGCCGGCAAGGACGTGCGCGGCAAGCTGGTGCTGTGCGACGCCACGCCGTCGGCGTGCCACCGGCAGGCGGTCGAGGAGCTGGGCGCCGCCGGGCTGGTCAGCTACAACTCGAATCAGGTCAGCGCGTGGTGGCGCGACGACCAGGATCTGATCCGCTGGGGCCACCTCGATTCGCGCGGGCGCAGGAATGCGTTCGCGATCATGATCTCGGTCCGCGAGGCGCGCGCGCTGCAGCAACGGCTGGCCCGCGGCGAGCGCATCACTCTTCACGCCGTGGTCCGGGCCCGCAACGACGATGGCCAGGGGTACGAGACGCTGGTGGCGACGATTCCAGGCATCGGACCCGGCGGCTGGAGACATCGTGTTCAGCTGCCACCTCGATCATGAAAAGCCGGGGGCCAACGACAATGCCAGCGGCTGCGCCGCCAACCTCGAGATCGCGCGCACGCTCAAGACGCTGATCGACGCCGGGCGGATTCCGCCGCCGGTGCGGACGATTCGGTTCATCTGGCCGTCGGAGATGACCGGCACGATCGCCTATCTCTCGAAATATCCGGAGATCGCCGCGCGCATCCGCGCCGCGGTGCACCTCGACATGGTCGGCGCCGATCCGTTCATCACCAAGTCGGTGCTGCACGTGACCCGCTCGCCGTGGTCGATCGCCACGGTGACCGACGACGTCGAGGAGACATTCGGCCGCTATGTCATCGACGGCGCGATGCGCGCGGCGGGCGAGGGCGACATGACCCGCGCCATTCGCGCCCGCGGCGGTTCGAAGGACGCCTTCTGGGCCGACATCACGCCGTACGAGAGCGGCAGCGATCATTGGATCTATCAGGAAGGCGGTTTCGCCATCCCGTCGATCTACCTCCGCGACCATCCGGACATCTACATTCACACCACCGGCGATCTCCCCGACAACATCGAGCCCACCAAGATCAAGCGGTCGGCCTTCATCGCGGCGGCCAGCGGTTATTACCTCGCGACGATGCCCGACCACGGCGCGGCGCTGCTGCGGCTCACCTACGCCAACGCCCACGAACGTCTCGCCGAGGACGGCCGGCGCGCGGCGGCGATGGCCTCGAACACCGCACGCGCCGCCGACGCCATCAACATCGTGAACCAGGGGCTGCAGCGCGAGCAGCGGCGGCTGCGCTCGTTGGTGCGGTTCGTCAACGTGGGAGCGGATCCGTACCTCGGCGCCGACTACGTGAACCGCTTGAGCGAGGGGCTGGCCGACGCCGCGAAAGGCTTGCTCGTGACCCTGCCTCCGGCCGGTCCGCGGCCAGCGGCTGGATGGCCGCGATCCCGGTGCGAAATCCGGGCGTCAAGGGACCGCTGGCGCCCGGCGGCGACTGGCTGCGAGAAAAAGCCGGCGGCGGGTCCGTCGCCATTGCGATCGCCCAGGTGCCGAACAGCGACGATGTGACCTATGAGATCGCGAACTTCGTCAACGGCGCGCGCACGGTCAGCGACATCCGCGACGCCGTCAGCGCGGAGTTCGAGCCATTGGACCTCAAGGCGGTGGCGGAGTATCTCGATCTCCTGGCGAGCGCCGGCGCCATCACGTTCAAGCGATGATCCGACGCCCGGCTTTGCTCGCGCTCATGGTCTGTGGCGCGGCCGCGGTGGCCGCGCAGGGAGTCGGCGTCGAGCCGGAGGTGCGGCCCGTGCTCGCTGGTCCGCTCCGATTCTCCGACCGGGAGCTGTCCGACCTGCAGAGCGGCCAGGTCGTCAGGCACGGCCTGGCCCCGCAGGCGCCGGGAGAGATCGCGGTTACGGGTGCGGTCCGTATCCGCGCGCCCAAGGCCGCCTTTTTCGCGCGCGTCCGCGATATCACCCGCTTCAAGAGCGGCGAGGAGATCCTACAGATCGGCCGATTCAGCGCTCCGCCGGCGCTCGAGGATCTCGCGGCGCTGACGGTCGGCCCCGACGACTTCGACGCCCGGTCGTGCCGCGTCGGCGACTGCGGCGTTCGCCTTCCCGCGGCGACCATCGAGCGATTCGGCCGCGAGATCGATCCCAAGGCCGCGGATGCGCAGGCGCGCGGCGCGCAGCTGTTCAAGCAAGTCCTGCTCGACGAGGTGACCGCCTACGTGTCGGGCGCGGATCGGATGGCGCAATACGACGATGGGCCCAAGCCGATCCGTTCACGGGAGGAGTTCGAAGGCATCCTGGCCGGCATGCCGGAACTGAGCGCGCTCCTACCCGGACTGCCCGACCATCTGCGGCACTTCCCGGCCGCGCGGCTGGCCAACGCCGAGGACTTCCTGTATTGGTCGAAGGAGAAGTTCGGCATCGCGCCGTTCATCACGGTGACGCATGTCACCATCGCCTGCCGGTCCGCGACCACGTGCGTGATGGCCACGCGAGACGTGTATTCGAGTCGATATCTCGACGCATCGGTGGCGCTGGCGATTGCGTCCGACGCGGGCCCGGACGCGTTCGATCTCGTGTACGACAACCGGTCGCGCGCCAACGCGCTGAAAGGCAGATTCAGCAGCCTGCGGCGATCGCTCACCGAACGTCGGGCCCGCGGCGGCCTGGAGGAGAGCCTGAAAGCGATCAAGGCACGGCTCGAAGGCTCGGCCAGGTCGCCTGAAGTCGCGCGAATTATTGCGCCCGAGGCCGTCGAGGAGCCGTGATCGTGGGGTGGGCGTGTTCTTGCCGGCGGCTCACCGCTGTGTGCTGCTTTTCGCCGCGGCCGCGAAGAAGTACTGATCGAACCACTCGAGGTTGTGGTCCATCGTCGCCCGATTGCTCTTGGGCTTCGAGGGGCCGTGGCCGACGCCGCCGAAGCCCTGTAGACGATCAGCTTGGTCGGGACGTGGTTGTCCTGCAGGCCGTGATAGAGCTCGAAGGCGTTGGGCAGCGGCACGCGCTGATCGGTGGCGCCGTGCTGGATCAGCGTCGGCGTCTTCGCCTGCTTGATGTAGGTGATCGGCGACGTCTTCGCGTAGATCTCCGGATCGTCCCACGGCGTCGCCTTGAGGTACTGCCGCGTGAACGGCGTGATGTCGGTGTTGACGTAGTAGGTCATCCAGTCGGAGATGCCGGCGCCGACCGAGATCGCCTTGAAGCGCGCCGAGTCGTGCGTCGCGAGAAACGCCGAGATGTAGCCGCCCTGGCTCCAGCCCATGGTGCCGACCTTCGCCGGATCGACCATCCCCTTCGCGATCAGCGCGTCGATGCCCGAGAGCACGTCCCACGCGTCGCCGACGCCGAGATTGCGGACGTTGAGCGCGCGGAACTTCTCGCCGTAGCCGGCGCTGCCGCGGTAGTTCGGCTCGAGGACGAGGACGCCGCGCGGCACCCAGACGTCGATCGGATAGATCGTGCTGGTGAACGGGATGGCGCGCGACACGCCGGTCGGACCGCCGTGAATCACGACGAGCAGCGGGTACTTTCTTCGAGGCGTCGAAGTCGGCCGGCTTGTGCAGCACGCCTTCGATCGCCGCGCCGTCCTGGCTCTTCCACGACACGACCTCGAGCGTGCTGACCGTCCAGCTCGCCGTCTGCGCGTTCATGTCGGTCAGTTTCTTCGGCGCCGACGATACGACCTCGCTCATCGTCGTCGCGTCCGCGCGCAGACACGCGATCGTCTGGCCGTCCTTCGACAGCGAGAAGCTGGAGTTGACGGTCTGCGTCCGGCGCCGGGACTTTCGCGATCGCCTTCGTCTCCGGATCCAGCTTGTAGAGATACGCGTAGGTCCTTGCCGACGCGGCGAAGTAGAGGCCGCCCGGCTTCCAGGCGACGATCTGCGGATCCTCGTCGAACGCGGTCGACAGCACGGTCGGCGTGCCGCCGCCGGCGGGAACGGTCGCGATCAGGCTGTTGGTGTAGAAGAACGCCGGGTTGCGCCATCGCCGTCTGGAACGCGATGCGCGAGCCGTCGGGCGACCACACCGGGTTCGAGTCGGGGCCCTCCTGCGTGACGAGCTTGCGGACCGACGCGTCGGCGACGGTGACGATCGAGATGTCGGCCGAGCCGCCGTTCTTGAGCTCCGGGTTGACGCGATGATCGAAGGCGATGCTCTGGCCGTCGGGCGACCAGGAGAAGCTGCCGACGGTGAATGCGCCGCTGGTGAGCGTCCGCGTCGCGCGGGTCGCGACGTCGATCGCGAACAGATGCGTCATCCGGTGGTCCTGTTCGACGACCTGAAACTCGCCGTATTTCTTGTCGCGATCCTTGACCGCCGCCGTCTTCGGCTCGGTCGCGGTGTAGGCGATCGTCTTGCCGTCGGGCGACCACGCGAAGGCTGCTGACGCCGTCCTCGAGCGTCGTCAGCGCCTGCGGCCTCGCCGCCCTGTGGGCTGATCACGTAGATCTGCCGCTTGTCGGTGCGATCCGAGATGAACGCGATTGTCGAACCGTCGGGCGACCAGGCCGGCGACTGGCTCGACTTCTTGGCGTTCGTCAGCTGGCGCGCGGCAGCCTGTCGCGGTATCGGCCAGCCAGATCTCGGTCTCGTAAGCGTTGTCGTCCCAGTTCGTCTCGCGGACTGTGTAGGCGACCCAGCGGCCGTCGGGCGAGATCTCCGGCGAGCCGGCGCGCTTCAGCGACAGGATTTGATCGACCGTCGGCGCCGCGCGCAGGCTGCGTCGTCGGCCGGTTCTGCGCGCTGAGCGTCGCGATGCCGGCAAACGCAAGAGCTGCAAGCGTGAGACACGTTCTTCATAGGCGCAGTATAGGATCAGTCATGGTATAAGCAGAGATGGTCCTGTCGGGTTTTACAAGGAGTATTCCAATGCGCAGAACATTCGCCGGACTCGCCATCGCTGCCGTTCGCCGTTGCTCTGAGCGCGCCCGCTTTCGCCAAGACCGAGACGGTCAAGGGCCAGGTCGTCGACATGGGCTGCTACAAGGCCGACAAGTCGAACACCGGCGTCGATCACAAGATGCCCAAGGGCGACACCAAGGACTGCGCGATCGGCTGCGCCAAGGACGGCCAGCCGCTGGCGCTGCTGACCGAGCGACGGCAAGGTCTACCAGATCGCCGGCGGGCTGGCGGCCGACAAGAACGCCAAGCTGATCGCCCACATCAGCCACACCGTCGAGATCACCGGCGACGTGATGGATCACGGCGGCAAGATGATGATCTACGGCGGACAGTCTCAAGATGATCTCGAAGTAGGGGTTGGGGATTAGGGATTAGGGATTCGAGATTGGAGGCGGGCCCCGGCCCGCCTTTTTCTGACTTGACTTGTTCTAATGAATTAGTACAATAGGTCACATGGCGGCCGGCGCCCTCGTCACCATCGACCCCAAAGACCGCACGCCCATCTACGCGCAGCTCGATCGCGGCCTGCGCGCCGCCATCGCCACCGGCCGCCTTCAGGCCGGCGATCAGCTGCCCACCGTCCGCCAGCTCGCCGTCGACCTCAGCATCAACGCCAACACCGTCGCCCGCGTCTACGCCGAGCTCGAGCGCGCCGGCGTCATCGAGACGCGGCGCGGCATCGGCTCGTTCGTCACCGCGACGCCGCAGCAGGCACAACCTCCGGACCATCACCGCCGCCAGCTGCGCGCGTTCGTGACCCGCGTCATCGGGGACGCGGCCGCCGCCGGATTCAGCATCGACGATGTCGCCGCCGAGATGCGCGCGCATCGCCAGAAGGGAGCATGACCGTGGCCTTGATCACCTCGCGTCGCAGCACTCAGTACAACGCCGACCCGCCGCGCGCCAACATCGTCGCGATCCTGATTCTGCTCGGCGTCGATCGTGGTCGGCGGCCTGCTGTCCGTCGCGACCCGCAATCCGATTCCCGATTATCGTGATGGCGGCGATCGGCGTGGTGCTGATGCAGTCGCCGCGCGTCGCGCAGCAATGGGAGCGCGCGGTCGTGCTGCGGCTCGGCCGCTTCGTCGGCCTGCGCGGCCCCGGGCTGTTCTGGATCGTGCCGTTCGTCGACACCGTCTCGTCCTGGATCGATCAGCGCACCATCACCACCAGCTTCGCCGCCGAGCAGACGCTGACCTCGGACACGGTGCCGGTCAACGTGGACGCGGTGCTGTTCTGGATGGTTCACGACGCGCAGAAGGCGGCGCTGGAAGTGCAGGAGTACGCCCAGGCGGTGAGCTGGGCGGCGCAGACCGCGCTGCGCGACATCATCGGCCGCACCGACCTGACCGATCTGCTGCGCGGCCGCGAGAAGATCGAAGCCGAGCTGCAGACGCTGATCGACCAGCGATCGAACCCGTGGGGCGTCACCGTGTCGTCGGTCGAGATGCGCGACGTCGTGATTCCGGCGGCGCTGCAGGATGCGATGTCGCGCGAGGCGCAGGCGGCGCGCGAGAAGGCGGCGCGGATCATCCTCGGCGAGGCGGAGCTGGCGATCGCGCACTCGTTCTCGGAAGCCGCCAAGGAATACCAGAACAATCCGACCGCGCTGCACCTGCGCGCGATGAACATGCTGTACGAGGGGCTGAAGGAAAAGGGCGCGATGATGATCATCCCGAGCAGCGCCGTCGAGTCGATGGGGATGGGCGGGCTGATGGGCGCCGCGGCGCTGGCGCAGCAGCAGCTGACCAGTTCCGGCGAGGCGAAGTGAAGGGGCGATGCCGCGATGGGTGGCGATCGTCGTGATCATCGCGGTGGTCGGATCGCGGGTGTCGTGGTTCCTCACGAAATGGAGAAGGCGCAGATAAGGAGGACGGTATGGCAGAACTCACGACGAAATACATCGATGCGACGAACCTGAAGGCCCTGGCCATGCTCGCGCTCGTGGGGGCTGGAGCCTACGTGGTGGTCGGCGGCCTGCCGGTGGTAGCGGGAAGCCTCGCCGTGGCGCTGGTGCTGACCGTGTATCACCACGCGCTGTGACCGGCCATTTGTCGCCGGCGGACGTCTAGAAAGGAAGATGACATGAGGCAGGCAACGGCGCTCATCCTTGGCGCGATGCTCGCGGCAGCACCGACGCCCGCCGTTCCGCTCGAGCCGGTGGCGGCGATGGTGGACGCTTTCCGCACCCACGCCGTCGTCGCCGTCACCGCCGGCCACGGCGAATCGCGCGGCTATGCGTTCGCGCAGCTGCTGATTCACGATCCGCGGCTGATCGCCGCGATCAACGACATCGTCATCGAAGAGGGGAGCGCCCGATATCAGGACGTCGCCGACCGCTTCGTTCGCGGCGATAACGTCCCGATGGAATCGCTTCGTCACGTATGGCGCGACACCACCCAGCCCGGACTTGGCTACGATCGCCAGTGGGAGGAGTTCTTCACCGCCATGCGCGGGGTCAATGCCTCGCTGCCGGCGGCGCGCAAGGTCCGGGTGCTGCTCGGCGATCCGCCGATCGAGTGGGAGCACGTCAACACGCCGGCGGAGCACCGCCAGTGGATCGAGATGCGCGACACCTTTCCCGCGGATCTGATCCAGCGCGAGGTCATCGCGAAGGGCCGGCGTGCGCTGCTCACTTACGGGTCGATGCACTTCCAGCGGAAGAACCTGATCGCGAACTACGAATCGGAAGGGCCGGCGGAAACGATCGTCAGCCGGCTGGAGAACAAGTGGGGCGCGAAGGTGTTCACGATCTTCACGGCCGACGTCTCGGCGCTGCAGCCCGACGCCGCCTCCTGGCCGTCACCGAGCCTCGCGATCATTCGGGGGACCGTGCTCGGCGCTGCCGATTTCACGAAATATTACCCGTCCGAGGCGATGGGCCGGTTTCCGATCAAGAACGGCGAGCCCGATTTCGCCGCGCCGATTCCGAAAGAGCAGTGGAAGACCCTCAAGCCGAGGATCAGTTCGACGCGATTCTGTATACCGGAAAAGGCCCGTCGCCGCGGGTCGATCTCGATCAGTCTCGCTGCGCCGACAAGATCGAGTTCGAAGAGCACCTGCGGCGCATGACCGTATCCGGCATCCCGGCGGTCGAGGCGGATCGGCTGAAGAAGCTCTGCGGGCTGTGAACCGATCATCGGCCGGACGCGTAATACCGTCCATGCTCGACTCGTGGCTGCAGGACCTCCGCTACGCGGCGCGGCTGCTGCGCCGTAACCCGCTCTTCGCGTTGACCGCCGCGACATCGCTGGCGATCGGCATCGGCGCCAGCACGACGATCTTCACCGTCGCCAGCGCGCTGTTGTTCAAGACGCCGGCCGGCATCGTCGAGCCCGGCCGCCTGGTCGACGTCGGGCGCTCGCAGGACGGCAGCGGCTTCGACAACGGGTCCTACCCGAACTACCTCGACATCCGCGCGCGCAACACGGTGTTCACCGACATCTACGCTTACAAGATGGGGGCGGACCCGATCAGCCTCGGCGGCGCCGACGGCGCCGAGCGGATCTTCGGCGACATGGTGTCGACCAACTACTTCGCGGTCCTCGGCGCGCGGCCGCAGATCGGCCGGCTCTTCGAGGATGCGGATGGCAACCAACCGGGCACGACGCCGTTCGCTGTGCTCAGCCACCAGTTCTGGAAGCGCCGCTTCAACGGCGATCCGGCGATCGTCGGCCGTAGGCTGCAGTTGAACGGCAGCCCGTTCACCGTCATCGGCGTCGTCGCCGAAGGCTTCCACGGCACGACGCTGCTCACCACCGACGTCTGGGTGCCGATCTCGATGGTGGGCGAGCTCTCGCCGCGTCGCTCGGGCTCGATCCTGACGAGCCGCGAAGGCGTGTGGCTGCTGATGGGCGCTCGTCTGAAGCCCGGCGTCTCGCTGGGACAGGCGCAGGGCGAGCTGACCAGCATCGCCCGCGCGCTCGAGCAGGAATTTCCCGACGCCAATCGCGGCAAGGGCCTCCGAGTCGCGGCCGCTGCGCCGATTCCCGGCAACGGCGCGCCGGTCGCCGCGTTCATGGCGGTGCTGATGGGCCTCGTCATGCTGGTGCTCGCGATTGCGTGCGCCAACGTGGCCGGCGTGCTGCTGGCGCGCGCGTCCGGCCGGCGGCGGGAGATCGCGGTGCGTCTGGCGATCGGCGCCGGGCGCGGCCGCCTGATCCGGCAGATGCTGGTCGAGTCGTCGCTGTTGTTTCTCGTCGGCGGCGCCGCGGGCCTCGCGCTCGCGCGCGCGGTGACGACCGCGCTGGTGACGCGGCTGCCGACGCTGCCGCTGCCGATCGATATGTCGCTGCCGCTCGACACCAGCGCGCTTGGCTTTGCGCTTGCGCTGTCATTGGTCGCCGCCGTGCTGTCAGGGCTCGCACCGGCGTGGCAGGCATCGCGGGCGGAGGTCGTCGGCGGCCTGAAAGCCGACGCGCAGGGCGGACCGGAGCGGATGCGGCTGCGCAACGCGTTCGTCGTCAGCCAGGTGGCGTTCAGCATCGTGCTGGTCGTGGGCGCCGGGCTGTTTGGCCGGGCCTTGCAGCGCGCCGCCACCATCGATCCCGGCTTCGATCCGCGCGGCATCGAGCTGGCATTCCTCGATCTCTCGCTGAGCGGATACACCGAGACGACCGGACCCGTGTTCGCGCAGCAGATGGTCGAGCGCGTGCGGGCGCTGCCCGGCGTCGAGAGTGCGACGATGTCGGCGATGATACCGCTCGGCATGGGGCGGATGGGCCTTGGCGGGCTGTCGCTGCCGGGCGCGGCGGTGCCGACGGAACGCCGCGGGCCGCCGCCCGCCGGCTGGCTCGAGGCCGACTGGAACGTCGTCGAGCCCGACTATTTCAAGACCATGAGGATGACGCTGGTCAGCGGCCGTGATTTCACCGCCGCCGATCGGCGGGGCGCCCAGGACGTGGTGATCGTCAACGAGACGGCGGCGCGACGGATGTGGCCGAACCAGGATCCGCTCGGCAAGGTGCTGGTGCACCATCTCGATCGCCGCGGTACGTCGGACCAGACGCGGCCGATGACGGTGGTCGGCGTCGCCAGGGATGCCAAGTACGCCTTCCTCGGCGAGCAGACGCCCGGATTCGTCTACGTGCCGATGCAGCAGCAGTACATTCCGCGGACGACGATCGTGGCGCGCGCCGCCGATGGCCGCCGGCTCGCCGCCGAGATCCGCTCGCTGCTGGCGGCGATGAATCCCGAACGTGCCGGTGGTGGACGCGCAGACGTTCGAGGCGTACGCCTCGCTCGGCTTGCTGCCGCAGCGGATCGCGGCAGCGGTCGCCGGCAGCCTCGGCGTCGCTCGGCCTGCTGCTCGCGGCGATCGGCATCTACGGCGTCACCGCGTACATGGTGACCAGCCGGACGCGTGAAATCGGGATCCGCATCGCGCTCGGCGCGCAGCGCCATAGCGTCGTCGGGATGGTGCTGCGCCAGGGGATGGTGCTGACGCTGACCGGAGTCGCGGTCGGTCTGGTGCTCGCCGCCGCCGCGAGCCGGCTGCTCGGATCACTGCTCTTCGGCGTCAACGCGACCGATCCGATCACGTTCGTTGGCGCGGCGTTGCTGTTCGTCGCCATCGGGCTGGCGGCGTGCTTCACCCCGGCGCGACGCGCGACCGAGATCGACGCGATGGAAGCGCTCAGGTATGAATAGCCGCTCCGGCCCCTCCGCCTATCGTTCGGCCTGAGAGTTCGTCGACGCTCTTTTGATCACCGTCACCGTCACGGCCGACGGGTACTGCTTCGAGTGGTGCACGGCGTTGTGCGCGACGACGCCTTTGCTCTCGTCGTAGTTGTTGCCGCCGGTGTTCAGGTTGCGATCGAAGCGCGGGAAGTTGCTGCTCGACACCTCGATGCGCAGCTTGTGGCCGGCGGCGAAGTAGTTGCTGGTGTTGAGCGGCTGCAGCGTCACCTTGTAGACCTTGCCCTTCTCCATCCACGCCAGCGGCTTGTCGTAGCCGTCGCGATAGCGCATGCGCTGGATCGACTCGTCGAGGTTGTAGGCGCGGCCGTCGGGATAGACGTCGAGCACCTTGACGGTGAAGTCGGTGTCCTTCGCGTCCGACGAGACGTAGAGCGTCGGCGTGATCGGGCCGCTGACCTCGGTGCCTTCCTTGAACGCGCTCGCTGGTGTAGACGAGGATGTCGTCGCGCGCTTCCATCCGGCGCTGATCGAACGCGCCGCCCTGCACGGCGTTGCCGGTGCAGCAGACGTTGCCGCCGTACGACAGCACCGGGTTCATCGGATCGTAGGTGAAGGCGTCCGGCTTGTCGGCGTCGGGCGCCGCGGCCGCCAGCGCGCCGTCGCCGTTCAGCGTGTTCGCCTTGCCGCCGCTGCCAGATAGAAGCGTCAGCGGCTGCGCGCCGGCCGGCGGCCAGGTGTCGGCGGTCTGCCACTTGTTCAGCCCCATCGTGTAGTAGGTGACCTTCGGCAGCGTGTCGAGCCGCGGCGCTCTGCTCGCCCTTCAGGAAGCGATCGAAGAAGCCGTAGACGATCTCGTTGTAGTCGAGGCGCGCGTCGCCCATGCTGCGCTCGCCGACGATGGTGTCGGCGGTCGCGCGGGTGTAGGAGCAGTGCAGCACCGGCGCGATCACCGCCCACTGCTCGTCGGCGATCGGGCCGCGGCGCCGTCGCGCGGACGTGGTTGTAGAGCGCGAGGTTCGGCCCGACCGACACGTCGTACCACGACATGAACCACAGGCCCGGCACGTTGAGCTTCTGATCGTCGTGATAGAGGCCGCCGCGGTACCACGCCGGATCGTTCGGCGCGCGCTGGATCATCTTGCCGCCGGTCTCGACCGGCATCGCGTCGGCGAAGATGCCGCGCGGGCCGTCGACGTTCTTGATGATGTCCTGCGTCGGCAGGTGCCAGAGCGCCTTCGCCCAGTCGACCGGCGGCGCATGCTCGGCGAGGTCGAACGCCTTCGAGGCGCGGATCAGATCCTGCTGCGAGGTGTTGGGCGGGAACATCGGCCGCACCTGGTTCTGCTCGCCGTAGAGCCAGGCGATGAACAGCATCTGCACCGCGCCGCCGCGATACCAGTTGCCCTGCTCGTAGTACGGCGCCGACGCGGCCGACGCCGGCGCCGAAGCCCTGCACGTTCATCGCCGCGTAGCCGGGATGGCCGAGCGCCGCGACGCCCATCTGATACTCGGCGGTCGACGAGCAGCCGGTCGTGCCGACCTTGCCGTTCGACCAGGGCTGCTTCGTCAGCCAGTCAACGGTGTTGAAGCCGTCGGTCTTCGGATGCCGAGGATGTCGTAGTTGCCTTCGGAGAAGAAGTGGCCGCGCTCGTTCTGCACGACGTAGGCGTAGCCGCGCTTGACCGCGGTCAGCTGCGCGCTCATGTCGGCGCGGCACGCCGTTCTGGACGTCCCAGAAGTTGAAGTTGTACGGCGTCCGCACCCAGATCGCCGGCACTTTGCCGGCCGCATTCTTCGGCCGATAGATGTCGGTCGCCAGCCGCACGCCGTCGGGCATCGGCATCATCACCTTGCGGTCGACGACCGCGATCGACTGCAGCTCGTTCTCCATGTCGATGCGCCGCTGCTTGTCGGCGGCGCTGAGCGCGCCCTGCTGCGCGCAGCGCCGCGGCGCCGGAGATCGCGATCAGGCGTGGCGACGACGAAGTGGTGAAGGATGTTCTTCTTCATGGACGCAGATGATACGCCCTGTGAGCGCTTCTCCCTGCTATCCCGATACTCTTAGCCAGTGAACGATCCGACCGCCCGATCGACGCCGGCCAACCGGCTCCGGTTCATCGGCTCCGGCGTGCTCGTCCTCGGCCTGACCGCCGCCTACGTGTTCTATCTGCGTCCGATCCCAGTCCGCTCGCGCCGACGATGGACGACTTGCTGCCGGGATATTCAGAGCGGCGGGCGCGTCAGACCGGCATCCTCATGGGCAGCCTGGTGGTGTCGCTGCTGCAGGGCGCCGAGAAGCTGAAGGAACCCGACACGCAAGCGTGATCATCGCCGGCGTGTCGGTGATTGTGGCGCTGTGCTGTTTTCGGGTCGCGTGGCTGATGGACCGTCCGGCGCATGACGGCCAAAGCACGGACGTGGATGAGTCATAGAAAACCCGCGGACACCTTCCGGCATCCGCGGGTTCACGAATTCTGAATTCCTAATTCCGAACTCGATCTAGTAGCGGTAGTGATCCGGCTTGTACGGGCCGTCGACCGGCACGCCGATGTAGTCGGCCTGATCCTTCGACAGCTTCGTCAGCTTCACGCCGAGGTGATCGAGGTGCAGCCGCGCCACCTGCTCGTCGAGGTGCTTCGGCAGCATGTAGACCTTCTTCTCGTACTTGCCGGTGTTGGCGTGCAGCTCGATCTGCGCGATCACCTGGTTGGTGAACGACGCCGACATCACGAAGCTCGGGTGGCCGGTCGCGCAGCCGAGGTTCAGCAGACGGCCTTCGGCGAGGATCATCACGCTGTGGCCGTCGGGGAACCTGAACTCGTCGTACTGCGGCTTGATGTTGATCCGCTCGACGCCCTTGTACTTCTTCAGGCCGGCCATGTCGATCTCGTTGTCGAAGTGGCCGATGTTGCCGACGATCGCCTTGTCCTTCATCTTCGCCATGTGGTCGGCGGTGATGATGTTGTGGTTGCCGGTCGCGGTGATGAAGATGTCGGCGTCCTTGATGCACGTCGTCGATGGTCGCGACCTGATAGCCTTCCATCGCCGCCTGCAGCGCGCAGATCGGATCGATCTCGGTGACGATGACGCGCGCGCCCTGGCCGCGCAGCGCCTGGGCGCAGCCCTTGCCGACTTCACCGTAGCCGAACACCACCGCGACCTTGCCGCCGAGCATGACGTCGGTCGCGCGCGCGAGACCGTCGGGCAGCGAGTGGCGGCAGCCGTAGATGTTGTCGAACTTGCTCTTGGTCACCGAGTCGTTGACGTTGATCGCGGGGAACAGCAGCGTGCCGGCTTCCATCATCTGATAGAGCCGGTGCACGCCGGTCGTCGTCTCTTCGCGAGACGCCGCGCAGCGAGGAGGCGATGCGCGTGTAGCGGCCCTTGTCCTTGGCGATCGAGGTGCGGATGGTCTCGAGGATGACGCCCCACTCCTCGGGATCCTTCTCGGCGTCGAACGCCGGCACCTTGCCGGACTTCTCGAACTCGACGCCCTTGTGCACCAGCAGCGTCGCGTCGCCGCCATCGTCGACGATCAGCGTCGGGCCGCTGCCGTCGGGCCACTCGAGCGCCTGCTCGGTGCACCACCAGTACTCCTCGAGCGTCTCGCCCTTCCACGCGAACACCGGCGTGCCCTTGGGGTTCGCGATGGTGCCGCCGTTCTCCGGACGGCCGACCGCGACCGCCGCGGCGGCGTGATCCTGGG
>CAWCFI010000009.1:0-502972 GCA_963794705.1 uncultured Acidobacteriota bacterium | reverse complement strand
CCGCGCGGCGGTCGAGCGGAGCCTGCCGCTGCTCCAGGACGTCGGCGTCGCGTTCATCGGCCAGACCGGCTGCGTCTCCTGCCACCACAACAGCGTCGTCTCGATGGCGGTGGCGGCGGCGCGCGCCAACGGCTACGCGGTCAACGAGAAGGCGGCGAAAGCGCAGACCGACGCGATCGGCGTGTATCTCGACTCGTGGCGCGATCGGAGCGCTGCAGAACATCCCGATCGCTGGCGCGGCCGACACGATCGGCTACCTGCTGCTCGGCCTCGCCGCGGATCGCCATCCGGCCGATGCCGCGACCGATGCGCCGGCCGTCTTGCTCAAGCGCCGTCAGGCGGCGGACGGACACTGGCCGCTCAACACGCTCCGGCCGCCGATCGAGTCGAACGACATCGAGATCACGGCGGTCTCGATGAGGGCGCTGCAGGTGTTTGCGCCGCCGTCGCAACGCGCGGAGTACGCCAAGGCCGTCGATCGCGCGCGCGCCTGGCTGACCACCGCCGACGCCGAGGCCGCGGAAGAGCGCGCATTCCGCCTGCTGGGGCTGCGGTGGGCCGGCGCTTCGAGCGACGTGCTCGGCGCGGCAGCGCGCGACCTGCTGGCGCTGCAGCACGACGATGGCGGGTGGTCGCAGCTGCCGAGTCGATGGCCAGCGACGCCTACGCGACGGGCGAGGCGCTGGTGGCCTTGCGCGAGAGCGGCGCGGTGACGCCTCGGCGATCCGCGCCTACCGCAATGGTCTCGAATATCCTGCTGCGCACGCAGATCGAGGACGGATCGTGGATCGTCGAGACGCGGGCGGTGCCGATTCAGGCCTACTTCGAGAGCGGCTTTCCCTACGGCGTCAATCAATGGGTGTCGGCGGCGGCGACCGGCTGGGCGACCACCGCGCTCGCGCTCGCGAGCGAAGCGCCTCAGGCCGTGGGCGCGATTCCGCGTCCGCCCGCGCCACCGCCGGGACCGGCCGCCCCGAGGACGGCAGCGCCGCGCCGGACGGCTACGCGCCGATCCCGCAGTGGCTCGGGCAGACCCGCGCGCCGCACCCGGCGAAGGTCGCGGCCTACGACGTCGAGACCGTCGCCGAAGGACTGTCCGGCGCGTTCTGCTTTCACTTCCTGCCAGACGGCCGGATGATCGTCGGCGAGCGTCCCGGCCGAATCAGGATCGTCGCGGCGAACGGCACGGTGTCCGAGCCGCTCGGAGGACATGCCGCGCCGACCTGTGGGCGAAGGGACAAGGTCTGTTCGAGGTCCTGCCCGATCGCGCGTTCGCGACGAACCGCAGGATCTTCCTGACCTACACCGTGCTGCCGGAGGGTTCGAACCAGGCCGCGCTGCCGCGCAGCCCGGGCGTGCTGCTGGTCGCCAGCGCCACGCTGTCGGCCGACGACCGCACGCTCGAGCACCTGAAGGTGCTGCTGAACGCGGAGGGCACGGGCGGACGCCTGATTCAGGCGCCCGACGGCACGCTGCTGATCACGTCCACGATTCCGTCAGGCGTCGGGATCAACGCCGCGGACTGGCCGCAGCCGCAGCAACTCACCAGCAACATGGGCAAGGTGCTGCGGATCAACGCCGACGGATCGATCCCGAAAGACAATCCCTTCGCCGGCCGCGCCGACGCGCGTCCTGAGATCTACGCGCTCGGTCTTCGCGACGTGCAGGGCGTGGCGATCCATCCTCGCACCGGCCAGCTCTGGCTGAGCGAGCACGGACCGCGCGGCGGCGACGAGATCAACGCGATCGCGAGGGGCAAGAACTACGGCTTCCCGATCATCGGCTACGGCCGCGACTACAGCGGCAAGCCGATCAACGGCGACAAGACCGCGCAGGACGGCATGGAACAGCCGGTCTATTTCTGGACGCCCGACATCGCCCCGGCCGGGATCGCGTTCTACACCGGCGCGCCGCATTCCGGCGTGGCAGGGCGATCTGTTCGTGTCGGGGCTCGCCGGCGAAATCGCTGGTGCGCCTGGTCCTGAAGGACGATCGTGTCGTGGCCGAAGAGCGGCTGCTGACCGAGCTCAATGCCCGCATCCGCGGCGTCGAGCAGGGACCGGACGGCGCGCTGTACGTGCTGACCGACGGCAACGCCGGGAAGATCCTCAGGCTGGTGCCGAAGAAATCAGCAGGCCGCTAGCAATTGCCGGCGTTCATTGTTGCTGCTGGTGCTGCTGATTGAAGTCCGGCTCGCGCAACGGCGTCGCCTCGCGCGACATCCACGGCAGCATCGGCGTGATCTCGGAGCCGGCCGCCCAGGCCGTGCCCACGGTCACGGCCACGCCAAGCTCGCTGACCACCGCGCTGGCGCCTTTGAACACGCCGCGTGTCGGCGGCACGTCGGCATAGTCGCGGCCGACCGCGACGCGGATGTGCTGCTCGTCGGCTTGCAGATTGTTGGTCGGATCGAACCCCACCCAGCCGACGTCCGGCAGCAGCGCCTCGACCCAGGCGTGGGTCGCGCCGTCGGTCGATCGCACGCTGCGATCGGGCTGCCGGTAGAGATAGCCGCTGACATAGCGGCACGGAACGCCGAGGCCGCGCACCAGCGCGATCATGATGTGCGCGAAGTCCTGGCAGACGCCGGTCCGGGCGCCGAGCGCATCGTCGATCGGCGAATCCACGCGCGTGGTCTGAGGGCTGTAGGCGAAGCGCTCGAAGATCTCGGTGTTCAGCCGCCGCAGCATGGCGAGCGGATCCGATCCGCGCTCGAGCGCCAGCTCGCCGCCTCAGCTCGTCGAGCAGCGGTGTCGGCCGGGCGAAGTGGCTGGGGTTCATCATCTCCCAGAACTCGCCGCGGCAGGTCAGCGCATCGAGCCGCTCCCAGGCGCCGGGCAGCAGCGAATTGGGCAGCAGCGGATGCGCGCCCATCTCGATCAGCGCCTCGGCGGTCACGATCAGGCGCGAATGCCGGCCGGGAATGTTGAAGTGATGGACGGTGTTGCCGTCGCGGTCGTCGTACATCTTGACCCGCGCGCCGGGCGTGGTGCTGAGGCCGAAGCGCAGCGCAGCGCTGCGACGCCTTCGGTGCGCGGCTGCATCCGCACTTCCATGACGCTCTCGCGGACCGGCGTCTCGTAGCTGAACTTGGTGACGTGATGAATCGTGTAATGCACAGGATGCCTGTTCAGGCAGGGAGGGCCGAGCTCGATCGGGATAGGAGATGTAGCTTTGCTGCGCCGCCTCGTGGATCTGCGCGCAGTAGCGGACGATGCCCTGGAGGTAGGCGTGCGGGTCGTCGCCCAGGATCTCGTCGACCTGGCCGTAGTCGAGCGACGCGTGCAGCCGGCCGGCGAGCCGCTCCGCGCGGCCGCCGGCGCCGTGGCCGGTCAACTGCGCGATGGCCCGGAGCGCCGTCCTCGACGCGCGCGGCGGCGAACCGCACCGACCGCGGGAACTCCGCGTTGAGGAGCAGAAACTCCGCGACGCGATCGGGCCGGACGTCCGCCGTGTAGTAGCGGCAGTACGCCTCGAAGCGCCGCGCACGATCGCAGCAGTCCCACCCACTCCAGGTGGTTGGCGGGAAGCCGGCTGTCGCCCTGGAATTGCAGATCGACCAGCGCGGCGGTCGCCGCTGCGCGCTCGATGAAGCGGCCGGCCCGGAGAAACTGCCAGCCTTCGCCGTGTCCCATCGTCGCGTCGGTGACCCCCTCGAAGAGGTGCACGCCTTCGATGACCAGCCGCGACAGGTAGTGCGGCCGCGCCGACCAGCATCGCCTTCGCTGCGCACCTGCTTCAGCCGCAGGTACAGCGCGTTGATCTGCTCCCACATGTCGGAGCTGATCTCCTCGCGCACCTGCCGCGCGTTGTCGCGCGCCGCGGTGACGCAGGCCAGCACCGAGCCGCGATTGGCCGCGATCGAACACGAGCGCGTCGACCAGCTCCGCCGGGACTCGGCGGCGCCCGCGTCGGTGACGTCGCATTTGACCGCGGCGCACAGCCGCGTCGAAGTCCCAGCCGTCGGCGCCGGCCGGCGATCGAGCTCGAGGTCGAGCCGGACGTCGATCAGGCGGATCGTGTGTCCGGCGCGTTCGAGATAGCGCGCAATCCAGTAGAGCGAGTCGGCGACGCGTGACTGCAGCATGACGATTCAGTCCTCGAGCACCCAGGTGTCCTTGCTGCCGCCGCCCTGAGACGAGTTGACGACCAGCGATCCCTTCCGCAGCGCGACCCGGGTCAGGCCGCCCGGCACGATGGTGACGCCGTCGCCGTAGAGCACGTAGGGCCGCAGATCGACATGTCGCGGCTCGATCCGTCCGTCGATGAAGCAGGGCGATCGCGACAGCGACAGCGTCGGCTGGGCGATGAAGTTGCGCGGGTTGGCCTGGATCTTGGCCTTGAACTCGCTCGCGCTCGCGCCGCGGTGCTGTGCGGCCCGATCAGCATGCCGTAGCCGCCCGACTCGCCCACCGCCTTGACCACCAGCGAGTCGAGATGCTCGAGCACGTAGCTGCCGATCGGACGGCGTCGGCGAGCAGGTAGGTCTCGACGTTGGCGAGAATCGGCTCCTCGCCCAGGTAGAAACGGATGATCGCCGGGATGTAGGCGTAGAGCGCCTTGTCGTCGGCCAGCCCGGTGCCGATCGCGTTGGCCAGCGACACGTTGCCGGCGCGATAGGCGTTCAGCAGCCCGGCCACGCCGAGGTGCGAGTCGGCCCGGAACGCCAGCGGATCGAGGAAGTCGTCGTCGACGCGGCGGTAGATCACGTCGACGCGCCGCAATCCGGCGGTGGTCCGCATGTAGACGACGTTGTCGTGGACCAGCAGGTCGCGGCCCTCGACCAGCGCGACGCCCATCTCGCGGGCGAGAAAGGCGTGCTCGAAGTAGGCCGAGTTGCCGACGCCCGGCGTGAGCACGACGAACGTCGGATCGGCCGGCGCTGGGCGGCGCGAGCGCGCGCAGCGTCGCGAGCAGCGCCTGGCCGTAGTGGGCGACCGGGCTGACATGGTAGCGATCGAACAGCCCCGGCAGCACCCGCTTGGTCACCTCGCGGTTGGCCAGCATGTAGGACACGCCGCTCGGCACGCGCAGGTTGTCCTCGAGGACGACGAAGCGGCCGTCCTCGAGGCGCACCAGATCGGTGCCGGCGACCGACACGTAGATGTCGCGATGGACGTGGACGCCGCGCATCTCGCGGCGGTAGTGCTGGCAGCTCTGCACCAGCTCGCGCGGCACGACCCCCTCGCGCGAGGATCCGCTGGTCGTGATAGACGTCCTTGAGAAACAGGTTGATCGCCGTCAGCCGCTGGGTCAGGCCCGCGCTCGAGCGTCCGCCATTCCGGCGCGGAGATGATGCGCGGCAGCAGATCGAACGGGAAGATGCGCTCGGTGCCCTGATCGTCGCCGTAGACGGTGAAGGTGATGCCCTTGCGTCAGAAACGCCTTGTCCGCTTCGAGCTGACGCAGGCTCAGCTCGGCCTCGGACGCGCCGCGCAGCTCCTGGAACAGCGCGCGGCAGTGCGGCCGTGCCATCCCCGCCGACTCGAACATCTCGTCGTAGTTGGCGTCGAGCACGTAGTCGCTGAACAGCGCGCCGAGCGACTGCTCAAGCATGGGATCCCGACCAGGAAGAGGCACGCCGGTCAGCTGTCCAGACGCGTCGGGCGTACAGATGGAATCCGGCTGCATCCTGAAACGCCTTCGCCAGCGCGAGGATCTCCATCTCGCGGTACGGCTGCGCGAAGATCGTCATGTTGGTCGGGCTGCCGGTCTCGCTGAATCCATTCGGCAGGTTGATCGCCGGGTAGCACGCCAGGTTCGCCATCGTCGAATGCCGCTGTGCCGGCGTCTGCGGGCGCTGGGGCTCCGGCGGCGGCGCGTCGGCGGCGCCGCGACCGCCGCCCCTTCCGGCCGGTCCTCCCATCCCGTTGTTGTTGGAGGCGACGATGTAGACGTCGACGTGCGCCGTGGCCTCGGCCAGCGCGGTCATCATCATCATGCGGACACGCTGCGACTGCAGATACTCGACCGCCGGGATCAGCCGCCCGCCGGGCCGGCCGCCGCCGCGCGCCTCCTTCATCCGCCCGGCGCGCGCGTGCTCGTCGAAGAACACCGTCGCTTCCACGCTGAGGCCGCCGAGATTCATCGCCATCTCCGGCACGGCAACCGGCACCAACCTCGACACGCCGATCGATCGCAGCGTATCGAGCGAAGCTGCCGCGTTCTTCTTCGCCGCCGCGTTGGTCAGCTCGTCGAACGATTCCTTGATGTAGCCGACCTTCAGCGCCTTGATATCGAGCTGCGCGTTCCAGTTGAACGGCACGTCCGTCACGCTCATGTCGCGGCCGTCCGGCCGGGCGATCGCCTGCATCACGATGGCGCAGTCCTCGGCATGGCGGCACAGCGGCCCGAGTCGATCCTGGGTCCACGACAGCGCCATCACGCCGTAGCGGCTGATGCGGCCGAAGGTCGGCCGCAGCCCGGTGAGGCCGCAGCGTGCCGCCGGGCTCAAGATGGACCCGCTGGTCTCGGTGCCGATTCCGAACGCGACGCATCCGGCTGCCGTCGCCGACGAAGGGCCCGCCGACGAGCCGCTCGATCCTTGTGTCGGATCCCACGGATTCTTGGTCTGGCCGCCGAACCACTGATCCCCGCCGGCCAGCTCGCCGGTGGTCAGCTTGGCGATCAGGACGGCGCCGGCTTCGCGCAGCATCTCGATCACGCTGGCGTCGTAGTCGAACGACTGCTCCTTGAACGCCGGCGATCCCCAGGTGGTCTTGAAGCCCTTGACCGAGATGATGTCCTTGGCGCCCCACGGGATGCCGTGGAGCGGCCCCTTGTATCTGCCGGCGGCGATCTCGGTGTCGGCGCGCTTCGCTTCCGCCCGGCCGTAGTCGTCGAGGAAGGTCACGACGTTGTTCAGCACGCCGTTGTAGCGGTGAAGGCGGGTCAGATACATCTCGGTCAGCTCGAGCGAGGACACCTGCCGTGTGCGCACGAGCTCGGCGAGATCGCGGATCGGCCAGAATGCGGCGTCTTCCAGACGTGCCGGCCGCTTCACCGCCGGCGCCGCGCTCAGCACGAACGGCAGCGCCTTCCTGCTGACCGTCATGCCCGGCACCAATGGGCTGAAATGGAAGGGCGGCGACACGTCGTTCGGGATGTGGATCGCGCGCAGCTCCGCGTAGCGCTTCAGGTTCTGGTTCGCCGCGTCCACCATTCCCTTGCGCTCGTCTTCAGTGAGCTCGATCCCTGAGAGCTTCATCGCCTCGGTAATCATCGCCAGCGTGATCGTCTGTGTGCCGGCGTCCTGCATCCGGGCCCAGACCACACCCGGTGCGAGGGTCGAGCCGAGGCCGATCCCCGCGAAGTAGGTCATGAAGCGGCGGCGTGTTTCGTTGAGATCGGACATCGCGGTCTCCTACGGAATGGTGATGGTCTCGCCCGGCCGCGCCGGTGTGTGCACGGGCCGGCGCCGCGCGTGGGTGGCCTGCTCGAAACTGAAACCGAGCGACAGCAGCCTGGGCTCGCTGAACGCCGGGCCGAAAAACGAGATCCCGACCGGCAGGTTGTCGCCGGTGAAACCCGCCGGGACGATGAGATCGGGGAAGCCCGTGAGGTTCGCGATGTCGGTCGCCGAGGCGAGGCCGGTCCCGCCCCCAGCCGCGCCCGATTCCGCAATCATTCCCGGCCGGCGGGACGAGGTCGGATACACGATCGCGTCGAGCCGCTGCGCCGCGATTACGCCTTCGACCGCCGCGCGCACCATCGGCAGCCCGTGATCGCGCACCGAGGTGTAGCGGTAGTCGTCGAGCGTGCCGCTCTCCGCCTCTCGCTTGAACAAGGTCCACCGCCCGGGGTTCGGCGCCGCGCCGTCGGGCCGCACGCCGGTCAACGCATTCGAGCGCTCGATCATCTCTTCGAGCGTCTTCGGGTAGCCGGGGCCCGTCGTCTTCAGATATTCCGCGATCTGAACGTGGAACTCCGGGCGCCGGATCGCGTTGTAGAACTCCTGCTTCGCGTCGAGCAGCCACTTCGGATAGCGCACGTCAACGATGGTTGCGCCGGCCTTGCGCATCGCGTCGAGCGAGGCGTCCATCACCCAGTCCACATCCGGATCGGCGCCGAGGAAGTCGCGCGCGATGCCGATGCGCGCGCCTTTCAAGCCATCCGGCCTGAGGTACTTGCTGTAATCGCTCTCGAACTTTCCCTGGCTCTTCGCCGTGGCCGGGTCGGACGGATCGACGCCGGTCATGACGCCGAGGGCGATCGCGACGTCGGTCACGCTGCGCGCCATCGGTCCGCCAGTGTCGAAGGTCAGCGACAGCGGGATGATGCCGCCGCGGCTGAGCAAGCCATGGGTCGGCTTCAGGCCGACGATGCCGTTCGAAGTGGACGGTCCGCGGATCGAGCCGCCGGTGTCGGTGCCCATGCCGAGCGGCGCGTAGGCGGCGGCAATCGCGACGCCGGTGCCGCCGGACGACCCCGACGGCGTGCGCGTGAGGTCGTGCGGATTCAGCGACTGGCCGCCGAGCGAGCTGCGAGCCGGCCCCGAGGCGAACTCCGACATGTTCACCTTGGCGAGCACGATCGCGCCCGCCGCCCTCAGCTTCTTCACCACGAACGCGTCATCGTGCGGTACTGATCCTTCGAGCAGCAGCGAGCCGCCGGTGGTGGCGAGATCGGCGGTGTTGTAGTTGTCCTTGAGGACGATCGGGATGCCGTGCAGCGGCGAGCGCGGACCGGTGGCCTTGCGCTCGGCGTCGAGCGCGCGCGCCGTGTCGAGCGCCTTCGGGTTGAGCGTCATCACGGCGTGGAGCGACGGTCCCTGGCGATCGTAGGCCTGGATGCGCGCCAGGCACAGCTGCACCAGCCGTTCCGAGGTCAGCGCGCCGCTGTCGAAGGCGCGGCCGATGTCGGCGATCGTCATCGCGTCGAAGTCGATCGTCCTGGCGGCGCGGGCCGGCGTCAGCGTGACGGCGACGAGCAGCGCCGCGAGCGAGGGGATCCACGGCAATCGCTTCATGGGCTGCAGTGTCTCAGAATTTCGTGCAAGAATCAGCCGACGTTTTTGTCGCTCCAACGTTCCGCCGGGTCCACACGTCTAAACGCGGTCGGAGGACACGATGCTCAAGGACTTGATCCACGGTGCGCGCACGCTGATGCGGGACAAGGGCTGGACCGCGGTCGTCGTGCTATCGCTCGCCCTCGGCATCGGCGCCAACACGGCGCTGTTCAGCGCTGTCAACAGCCTGTTCCTGAAGAAGCTCGAGGTCCGCGATCCCGACGCGCTGGTCCGGTTGAAGTGGGCCGGCAAGAACGACATGGTGACCGACTCCAGCGACTACGGCTACTCGGCGAAGAACACCGGCGATCAGACGGTCCGCGCGACGTTCTCCTTCCCGATGTACCAGCAGTTCGTCGCCGACAACACGCACGATGGACGATCTCGTGGCCTTCGCGCCGTACAGCCGCGTCAACCTGGTCGTCGACGGCCAGGCCGACATCGCCAGTTCCTTTATCTCGACCGGCAACTACTACCGCATGCTCGGGCTGCACGCCAATCCCGGCCGGACGATCGCACCAAGCGACGATCGGCCGGACGCAACGCCGGTCGCGGTGATCAGCGCGCGTTACTGGCGCTCGCGCTTCGGCGGCGATCCGGGCGTTGTCGGCAGGATCGTGCAGATGAACAACGTGCCGGTGACGATCGTCGGCGTCATGACGCCGGATCTCATCGACGTGCAGCAGGCGGTGCGCGAGGGACCCGACGTCGCGTTTCCGCTCGCGCTCGACTCGCGGTTGGACATGACCGGTGCCGGCCTGCTTCCTGGCGAACCGCCGCGGCCGCCTCGACTGCGCCAGCCGACATGGTGGTGGCTGCAGGTGATGGGACGGCTGAAGCCGGGCGTGACCGCGGCGCAGGTGCAGGCCAATCTCGAGAGTGTGTTCCAGCACACCGCGCGGGCAGGGCTCGATACCTACCTCGCCTCGCTCTCGGCAGAGACCCGCGGCGATTCTCGCAACCGCAATCGGACCGAGGTGCCTCGCCTGCGCGTCGACTCCGGCAGCCGCGGCGTCTACGACGTCAACGTCTCCGACGCGAGCGCCGTCACGATCTTGAGCGTCGTAGTCGTCCTGATTCTGCTGATCGTCTGCGCGAACGTCGCCAACCTGCTGCTGTCGCGCGCGGCGACGAGGCAGCGCGAGATCTCGATTCGGCTGTCGCTCGGCGCGACCCGCTGGCGGCTGGTGCGTCAGCTCCTGACCGAAAGCCTCATGCTGGCGGCGATGGGCGGCGCGCTCGGCGTGCTCGTGGGCCGCTGGGGCCAGCAGCTGCTGCCGGGAACGGCGGGGCAGGCGGCGCTGCTCGACTGGCGGGTGCTGTCGTTCGTGCTCGGCGTCACGGGGTTGACGGGACTGGTCTTCGGGATCGCTCCCGCGCTACGCGCCACCGGGATGAACGTCAGCGGCGCGTTGAAGGAGACGAGCCGGTCGGTGGCCGGTTCCCGCAGCCTGCTCAGCAAGTCGCTGCTCGTTCTGCAGGTCGCGATCTCGCTGGTGCTGCTGATTGCCGCGGGGCTGTTCCTGCGGACGCTGCAAAACCTGCGCAACGTGGACGTCGGCTTCAACACCAGAAATCTCGTGCTGTTTCGCGTCAACCCCGCTCTCAACCGTTACGACGAGGCGCGCACCGCGGCGCTGTACCGCGACATGCAGGAGCGCCTCGGCGCGATCGCCGGCGTCCGCTCGGTGGCGCTGGCGAACGTGCAGCTGCTGTCCGGAAGCGTCAATTCGACCAACATCTTCGTGCAGGGGCGCACGTATCCGCGGGACCAGCGCGACTCGATCAACCGCCTGCTCATTTCCCCCGGATTCTTCGAGACGATGGAGATGCCGATGCGCCTGGGTCGCATCTTCACCGATCGGGACGACGCGAAGGCGCCGAAGGTCGCGATTATCAACGAAACGGCAGCACGCAAGTACTTTGCGAACGAAAATCCGATCGGGCAGCACATCGGGTCGAACCTGGAGCAGGCCGGACAGATCGAGATCGTCGGCATCCTGCGCGACGCCAAGTACGACAGCGTTCGCGATGAGGCGCCGCCGACGATGTATGTGCCGTATGTGCAGCGGCCGATGCAAGGCGCCGTCTTCCATGTGCGGACCGCCGCCGATCCGGCCGGCGCCATCGGGCTCATTCGCGACGCGATGCGTCGGATCGATCCCAACGTGCCGCTGATGAACGTCGCGACGCAGACGGAGACGGTCGAGAAGCGGCTGCAGCAGGAACGCGTGTTCGCGACGGCCTACGTGCTATTCGGCGCGCTGGCGCTCCTGCTGGCGTCGATCGGCCTGTTCGGGCTGATGTCGTACAGTGTCGCCCGCCGCACCAACGAGATCGGCATCCGCATGGCGCTCGGCGCGCAGCGCCGGGACGTGCTGCGGCTGGTGATGGGCGAGTCGATGGCGCTGGTCGTCATCGGCGTCGGTCTTGGACTCGCGGCCGCCCTCGCCGCGAGCCGGCTCGTCGTGACGTTGGTGTTCGGGCTGGCCGCGACCGACGCGGTCACGATGCTGACCGCGATGGCGGCGCTGATCGCGGTGTCCGCGCTCGCCGGCTATCTGCCCGCGCGCCGGGCGGCGCGAGTCGACCCGCTGGTCGCGCTGCACTACGAGTAGCGCCAGGTCGCAGCCCGTGCCGCCCTGCGGCTTATTTCAACCGGATGCCGGCCAGAATGGTGAAGACGCGGTTCTTCAAGGAGTCGGCGTGGGGATAGAGATCGGTGGCAACGTCGGTCAAGCCCTGCGTGTAACGGGCTTCGAACAGATAGCGGCGGTATTCAAAACCTCCGGCGAACGCGAGGCCGGCATCGAAGGTACTGATGGCGGGATCGATGTTGTAGTCGGTGCTCTGGCTCGGCGCATCGAGCTGGGCGCCGGTGCTCGCCTTGATTCCGAAGGCCGGTCCGACGAGCAGATAGCCGGTGTGGTTGTCGACGGTCAGGCCGTAGCGCAGCAGCATCGGAAACTCGAGGTAGCGCAAGCTGGCGGTGACGGTCCCGCCGCTGGCCTCACTGAGCTTGACGCCCTTGACGACGAAGCTCAGTTCCGGCTGAAACGCCAACTTGCCCGTTAGTGGAAACGTCACGTACCCGCCGAACGCCGCCCCGACTTTCGATGACGTCTCGGTGCTTGGCGCCTTCACGATCTGATCGATCACCTGGCCGGCGTTGGGCAGCGAGCTGAAATCGATACCCACCTTCGCGCCCGCCTGGATGGTCTGCGCTTGACTGACGCCGGCCGCCAGCACGATCGCAGCCGTCACACACACGGAAACACAGTTCTTCATCAAACCTCCTCGTCGGCAAATTGTACCTAGCGGGCGCGGAAGGTACAACTCAGCGGGGCCGTATGCGAGAGGTTAGAACCCGTACTCGATGCCGATGAGCGGTGCCACTTTGGCGCGCACGCCGGCGTCGTTCAATTTGAACTGGAGGTTGAAGGTGACCAGCATCGTGCCGGCGACGTTCGCCTTCAGGCCGAACGCGCCGCTCACGAGGTTCAGCGAGCCGACGCCGAACGCGATGTCCTGAAACGTCTCCTGCGAGCCGGCCGGCGTGAAGGTGCTGCTCGAGAGCTTCGGCGCATCGGACGAGTGGCGCCCGAGCACGTCGATCGCGATGGAGAGCCGCTTCTCGATACCGACGTCGGCGCCGATCACGTACGACAGCTCATCGGGCAACTCGCCCTTGGTGCCGGTCGCGACGTCGCCTGCGAGCACGGTGCGGCCGTTCCATTGATAGCCGACGTTGACGTGCGGGGCGACCCGTCCGTAGGTCGCCGAGACCGCCTCGAACGCCTTCAGGCCGAAGGAGCCGGAGCCGAGCAGATCCTCCGCTCGGCCGGTGGGCAACCGCGACTCGAGCCCGATCGCGATCCCGGCCTGCGCCGTCTTGAAGGCGGTCCATTTCCCGCGCGCGATCACGTCGCCCAGGCCCGCGGCGGACCCGTTGGCGACGAAGGTCCGCTCGCTTCCGTACGAGCCGGGCGCATCGGGATCCCGGAAGAAATGAATCGCCGGGTTGGCGGAGGTGCCGATGCGGTGAATGGTGGCGTCTGACACCACGCTCAGCGTCGTCCGGATCAGCGGCACGCCGAACGAGATGTCGAGGTGTTCGGACGCGCCATATGTCAGAGAGAAGGTCGATTGCGAGACCGATGCGTTGATCGCGTTGTTGGTCGTGATCACGTCGGCGCGGCCGCCGCCCAGGTCGAAGTCGTCGTGGGTGAACACGGCGGGAATATGGCTGAGGCTCAGCCCGTCGAAGGTCTCGAACGAAAACTGCTGGAGGCTATAACCGAACGCGAAGCGGCCGCGGCCGATGGTCTCGGCACGGTCGGCGAGGATCGGCCCGAAGCTCTGCGTCGATCGCACGAACGTGCCGGTGGAATTGTCGAAGGCGTAGGTGAAACCCGAGGCCGGCGACGGGATCGGCAGCGCGCCCAGCTGGCGCACCAGCGCGATGTTGATCCGCCCGAACTCCGATTGAAAGGCGCCGTTGAAGTGCGCGGAGTGCGTCGACCCATCCGGCAGCACCGCTTCACTCTCGACGGTGAGGCCGTGCGGCCCGTAGATGTTCTGCAGCATCTCGGCCAGCGTGGGGCTCGACGACACCACGGTCGTCTGTGCCAGGGCGCCCGGGGCGCATCCGGCGACGAGCAGACCCGCGGCGAGGATCCGTCGGATCATCGGGCGACCTCGTGGCGAATCGTCTCGATGACCCATCCACCGTCTCGCCGCGCCAAAGTCATGAACATCTGCGTCGCCGTCCTCAACGTTTGCCCGTCGGCAGTGGTGACCGCGTAGTTGCGGTGGCAGGTTACCGTCGCGCCGCTGCTGGTGGGACGGATATCGACACCGTCGAGGCCGACCGCGATGCTGCGCGAGTGTTCGAATTCGTTCTTGATGGCGTCCTCCTGACGTCCCGAGAGCGCGGGCCAGATGCGCTTGAGCGCGCCGATGTCGCGCGATTCAAGCGCTGCGCGATAGCGCGCGAGCACTGCCTGCACCGCCGTGACGGGGTTCTCCTCGGCGCGCGCCGGCGGTGGCGCCGGCTGGGCCGTCGGCGGAGGAACCGACACGGCCGGCGCGGGGGGTGGTTCGATCGGCGCAGCCTTTGGCTCCGGCGCCGTCGGCGCGGCGACCGTTGGCGGCGGCGGAACAGGCGCGGCCTTGATCTCGGGCGCCGGCGCCGGCGGAGGAGTTGACGGGGCCGGTTCCGGCGTCGTTGCTCGACCGGTGGCTGCCGGAGGTCGTGCCACGGCGGTTTTCGGCGGGGACGTCGCCCTCGCGACCCTGGTGTCGGGAGGTGGCGGCGGCGAAGGCTCGGCCGCTGGCGCCACCGCAACGGTCCGCGGCGGCGCGGCGGCCGGCGCCGGCTCAATCGGCGGCGAAACCGCTTCCGGCGTCGCGACGGCGGGCGCCGTCGTCGGCTTCGGCGCGCGCTGGCTCAGGATCGCAAAGCCCGCGATCCCGGCGACCGCCACCCCGGCGATGGCCCAGGCGGCGATCGTCGCGCCGCGCCGCGGCGGCGGCGCCACGATCGCGCGGGTCGGTTCGGCTGCGGGCACCGGCATCGTGTGCAGGCTCGATCGCTCGAGGTGGGTGGTGCGACCGTGGGCCTGCAAGACGGAATCGAGCATCTCGCCGCTGGTCTGAAAGCGGGCGAGCCGATCCTTCGCCAGCGCCCGTTCGATCACCGCCGACAGCGTCGGGGGCAACTGCTCGTCGAGCAGGTGGACCGGCTGCGGCTGCGTTTCGAGCACCTTGTAGAGCGTGGTGGCGATCGAGTCGCCTTCGAAGGCTTTTCGGCCGCACAGCAACTCGTAGAACACCACGCCGGTCGCAAAGATGTCCGAGCGATGATCGACGTCGTCGCCGCGAATCTGCTCGGGCGACATGTAGTTCGGCGTGCCCAGAATCTTGCCGGTCTGGGTGACGTCGGAGAGCGCGCCGCGCGCGAGGCCGAAGTCGAGGATCTTGGCGCGTCCGGACGTGGTGACGAAGATGTTGGCCGGCTTGATGTCCCGGTGCACGATGTCGTGGCCGTGCGCGAAGGCGAGCCCCTCGCACACGTCGATCATGATCTGCAGCTTGGTGTCGTAGGACAGGCGCTCCTGCCGGATCTTGTGGTTCAGATCCATCCCCTCGAGAAATTCCATCACGATGTACGGCGTCCCGTCGGCGTCGCCGATGTCGTGAATGGTGATCAGGTTGGGGTGCGAGAGGCGTCCGGCGGCCTGCGCCTCGCGGAAGAACCTCGAGCGCGTTTCGGCGTCGGTCACCACGTTGAGCGAGATCGTCTTGATCGCCACGCGCCGGCCGATGATCGGGTCGATGGCCTCGTAGACCCGCCCCATCCCGCCTTCGCCGATGACGCGTACGAGCTTGTATTTACCGATCGTGTCCATATTCGGCGAATTCAGCGGTGAGCCGCGCCCGCGGGGTGGCTGCAGGATTATGTCAGGAGCCGGGCACGATGCCAATGCCGGCCTGGCGATCGGCGAGCGCGCGCCGCACTTCCGCGAGCATGGTCTCGAGCGAAAATGGCTTGAGCAACACCGCGCGCGCGCCGGGCGGCACCGGCGCCGCATCGTCGGTCACCGTGACGATGAACGGCACGCCGGGCTCCAGGGCCAGGCGGGGCGCGAGCTCCGAGGCGCGCTGCAGCCGCGCGTCAGTCAACACCACATGCGGCCGGACGGCGTCCCATACGGCGACCGCTTCCTCACC
Source organism: uncultured Acidobacteriota bacterium (assembly GCA_963794705.1). Classification (GTDB taxonomy): domain Bacteria; phylum Acidobacteriota; class Vicinamibacteria; order Vicinamibacterales; family CAVVIG01; genus CAVQFC01. Next base: position 487,233 of record CAWCFI010000009.1, on the reverse strand, counting down.
GTTGGCGGCTTCCTCGACCTGAAAGCCGAACAGCGACAGGTAGCGGACGCACGGCCGTCTGACGCTCTCCTCGTTGTCGGCGACCAACAGTGGAGGGTAGCGGCCCGGAACGTCGGTCGAGCGGCGGCCGCCGCGAGGAACCTGTCGGCGGTCCCGGCGGGGCAGGTCGCGTTGCTCGCGGGCGGTCATCGACCCGCCCTGCGCCGGCTGGTGGTCATGAACTCAGCAATATTACACTGTCACCCCGTTTAAAGGTCTTGACAGAACGCTGACGGCGACGATGATCAGCGGGATCCCCCGTGTCGGGCCCCCGGTTTCCGAGACTTCGTCTCGCATAAGGAGTTGTCCATGGATTTCAGTGGTATGACACACCGCCGTGGCTTTCTTGGCCGTATCGCGGGAGCGGCGGCCGCGCTCAGCGTCTTCAGCGACGCACGGCCCGCCGAGGCGCAGCAGGCGGGTCCCGACGACTGGATCAAAGGAGTGAAGGGCACGCACCGCTGCCTGTTCGACTTCCCCCAGCACAAGAACGGGATGCCGCTGCTGCACGTCCTCAACTACCTGAATACCTACGCCGAGGCCTACAAGAGCGCGCCCGGCTCGGCGGGCGCGGTCGGCACCTTTTACAGCATGGGGACTCAGTCGAGCATCCCGCTGGCCTTCAACGACGCGATGTGGGCGAAGTACGGGCTCGGTGACTATCTGGGCCTCAAGGATGCCGCCGGCACCCCGTATACCCGTAACGTGTTCAACCGGCCGACCGCAGGCGACCTCCACCTGCTGATGCAGGCGCTTCAGTCGCCCACCATTCCCGCCTTCGCTGGGGCGATGCCGGCGATCGGCATCGAGAGCCTTCAGAAGATGGGGACGACATTCCTCCTCTGCGCCAATGCGTTCGGAGGCTGGTGCGAAGAGCTCGCGGTCCGGGGCAAAGGCAAAGCCGCGGATCTCCAGAAAGATCTCGGCGCCAACCTTCTCCCCGGCGTGGTCATGGTCCCGGCCATGGTGATCGCCATCGAGAAGGCGCAGGCCGCAGGGATCGCCTATAACCGACAGTAATTGCTGGAGGAGTTTGTCATGAGAGCAGCGGCCATCGGATTGACCACTATTCTGGTCCTCGCATCAGGATCGTTCGGACCGGCGAAGGCGGACTCGACCAAGCCGCTGCTGGTGCCGGGCTATGAAGCGGCGCGCGATCTGCCTGGCGCGCGCGAGCTCCCCGATCCGAAGACCGACTACAAGGTGGTGTTCGCGGATGGGCAGGACGCCAAGAACCCCGGCGACGTCAATCCGATGCTGCCGACGATCGCGACCTACGTCAACACGCTCGGAAAATACGGCGTGCCCGAGGAGCATCGTCATCTCGTGATCATGTTTCACCAGCGGACTCCGGACATCGACATCGTGATGAGCAACGAGGCGTACAAGGAGCGCTATGGCCGCGACAATCCCAACATCGCGTTGATCCATGCGCTCAAGCAGGCCGGTGTCGACATTCGCGTCTGCGGCCAGGGGCTGATCGGCCGGAAGATCGATCCCAAGCAGGTCAATCCCGACGTCCAGATCGATCTCTGGGCGATGACCACGCTGGTGAACCTGCAGCTGAAAGGCTACGTCCGGGTCGGATAAACGCTAGCGGTCGGCGCGCCTCGCCAGCGCAAGGGCTTCCTGGGCCGCCGATCGCATTTCCGCACAGTGGGCGTAGCCCAGCGAGGACTGATCCGGGTTCATGTTGTCGAGCACGAACTCGTGGAGGAACTGCGGCTGATATCTGGCGTAGACGCGCGCACCGAAGCGGAACAGGTCGTAGGCGATGCTCCTGAAGCGATCGACGCCCTGGTGCTCCCAGTGCCGCACCAGTCCGAGGCCGTCATCCGCCACATCGGTTGCCTCGTGCACATCGTCGGGCATCGTCTCGCCGGCTCGATCGATTGAGGGCAGGCGCGGGGCGATGGTCTGACAGAGCACGTGACGCGCTTTCAGCCCGACCTCGGCGGCTGCCTCATCGGTCTCTTCCATCTCTGCCACCAACGCGATCGCCCGTAGCGCCGCCGTTCTCGCCAGCGCCTCCGATTCGGCGCTCGCCTCCCCGGCCCGCGCCGTAGCGAGATTCACCCACACCACGGCCAGCAGATAGGTGCGGTCGGGGATCAGCGCCGCCTGATCGTGATCGAGAATGGCGATCGCCTCGGTAAAGGCGGCGATCGTTTCGACCGCGGGACGGCCCTGCGCGCGCAACGCCAGACCGCGATTCTGATACGCCATCGCGAGTCGTCTGGGAAAACGCGGATCCTCGCCGAGCGGCAGCCCGTGTAGCAGCCGGATGCCCTCGTCGAACGATCGCACCGCGTCGGAGAGCTGGCCGTCCTTCGCCAGCCGCACCAGCGCGTCGGCGCGGTTCAGCCAGCAGGCCGCCAGCCCGTAGCGCAGGAGGGGAACCGCGTCAATCGGCAGGCCGCGGCGCAGCGCGAGTGCCTGATCGAAGCAGTCCAACGCCTCGGAGACGGCGTTGGGCTCGGTGACGCCGAGCAGGTGGATCCCCCGCTTCATCAGCGTCGACGCGTGGGTGTTGATTGCCTCCACCTCCGAGGCGCTGCGCGGTTCTGGATCGGTCATTCACGCGAGCGGCTACTGGAGGGCCGCCTCGATCGCCTGCATCGTGAAGGCGGTGACCAGGACCTTGTTGTCCTGGAGCTCGGCCTTGTCTTCCAGGTTTACCCAGTAGCCTTCCTTGTGCTGCAGCGAGAGCAGCTTCTTCCCGAGATCCTCGCGCCAGTTGTGGCTGCGGCCTTTGCTGTCGACGATCACCGGCTCCCCGACTGCCTGCAACGCCTTGGCGAACACCATGTAGTAGTAATAGACCGTCTTCTGGCCCGTGCCAGGATTCTCGTCGACCGTGTAGTTGTCGCGCACCCATCGGAGCACGGCCTTCACGCGGTCGTCGTCTTTTTTGACGTTCGCCCAGGCGTAACTCATCACGCCGGCGTAAGTCGCGCTGCCATAGGACGCGGTCGGACCGTCACTGCTGTAGCTGAAGCCCGGGTAATACACGAAGCCGCCGTCGTTCTTGGCCCACTCCTGGCGGTTGACTTCGCTGTTGTTCTGCGTGCGCTGCAGGAACACGATCGCCTTCTGCCACGCGGCGTCGTTTTCCGGCAACTCCGCATCCTTCATCGCGCGCAACGCGTACTCGAGGCTGATGATGTCGGCGCGCCGGTTCGGGTTGCTGCCGCCGTAGCCGATCCCGCCATAAAACTTGTCCGTCAGCGGCACGCCTTCGCCTTCGTCCCACAGGTGATCCGCGAGGTAGGCGCGGCCCTTCTCGATCAGCGGCTTGTCCTGAGGCCGTCCGCCCGCCGCCAGCGCCATGACCGCCACCGCGGTGATGTAGTGGGGAATCTCCTTCTCATAGATGCCGCCGTCGGGCTTGGCCATGGCGGCGATCGTATCGAGCGCGCTGCCGACGTTCTCGAATCGTTTCGCCTGACTGACGCCGGTCTGGCGCAGCAGGGCTGCGGCCGCAACGGCGCTGACGCCGGGGTTGGCGTCCCACATGCCGTTCGGCTTCTGCTGCAGCTTGAGGTACGCGGCGGCGCTGTTCAGGCTGTCCATCAGTTTCTGACGCGTCTCGGCGGACAAGGCGCTTGCCGGCGCCGGTCCACGCCCCGTCCCGCGCTGCTGCGCGGCGACGATGGGGACGGCCAACATCACGCTGAGGGAGGAGATCAATATCGTCAACGATCGCTTCATGGTGATCCTCATGGATTGCGCTTCGACTCGCCGGCTGCACAGCTGCACGCGCTCGTCGGGCCGGTCTTGCTCGGTTGTATCGGCGCGGGGGTGGCCCGCAAATACCGCGGCAGATCTGCTCGGCGCTGCCTGGGTTGCTACAGATCGGCCCAGCGGCGCACGAGGTTGTGGTAGACGGCGGTCAGCTGCACCAGCGCCGGATGATTTTCCAACTCGCCGCCGAGCCGCTGAATCGAGGTGTCGAGGTCGAACAACAGCGTCCGCGCCGCATCGTCGCGCACCATGCTCTGCACCCAGAAGAACGACGCCAGGCGCGAGCCCCTGGTGACGGGCTGGACCCGGTGAAGGCTGCTCGACGGGTACAGCACCATGTGGCCCGCCGGCAGTTTTATCCCGTGGACGCCGTAGGTATCCTCGACGATCAGTTCGCCGCCGTCGTACTCGGCGGGCTCCGCCAGAAACACCGTCGCGGAGAGATCCGTGCGGATCCGCAAGGGCGTGCCGCCGATCTGCCGGATGGCGTTGTCGACGTGATTGCCGAACGCCTGTCCGCCCTGATAGAGGTTGAACAGCGGCGGAAACACCCTGAGCGGCAAGGCGGCGGACGCAAACAGCGCGCTGTTCTGCAGCGCGGTCAGAATCATGTCGCCCAGCTCGCGTCCGGCGGGATGATCTTCAGGCAACTGCAGGTTGTTCTTGACCTGCGCCGACTGACGTCCCGCCGTCACCCGGCCATCCACCCAGTCGGCGGCGCCGAGCAGGCGGCGCGCGTGCGCCACCTGCTCACTGCTCAGAAGGTCTGGAATCTGCAAGAGCACGGTGAGGTGACCTTGCCGATCAGAACGTGAAGACGGGACTGAACGCGATCGCCCGCGTCGGACCCGGCAGGAAGTGTCGATCGTAGGCGCGATCGGCATACTGCTCGTTGCCCAGATTCGTGGCATTGACCTGCAGCAGCAGGTGGCGGTTCACCTGATACGACGCCATCGCGTTGAACAGCCAGTACTTCGTGAGCTCCTGCACCGCCGCCGCATTCGGGACGTATTTCGGGTTGGGCACGGTGCCGCCACCCACCAGCAGGAATCCGCCGGTCTGATTGAAGTAGTTGCCGCTGCTGTAGTTCGTGCCGCCGCCGATGGTCAGGCCCATCGGGAACCGGTAGGTCGTCCAGAGATTGAACGAGGCTTTCGGCACGTACGGGAGCTGGGCGCCGACTTCGCTGACCACCAGCGAATTCTTGACCTCGCCGTTCATCAGAGCGAGGCCGCCGAACGCTCCCCAACGCGGCGTCAGGTTGCCCGAGAGACCGAACTCGACGCCCTTGACGTCCTGATCGCCGGCCAGCACCGTCGCGCCGTTCAGGTCGGTGGTCTTGGCGTTGGTCTTCGCCATGTCGAACACCGCGGCGGTGAAGTTCAGATTCGGCGCCAGATCCCATTTCGTCCCGGCTTCGAGGTTGTGGGTGTATTCAGGCGGAAGCGCCTGGTTGTTGACCCCGGTCGCCGCCAGCGTGAGCCCCAGCGTGCCGTCGAACGAGGGCGTGAACGACGTGCTGTAGGCCGCGTAGATGCTGCCTTTGGCCGCCGGTTTGTAGATGACGCCGGCGCGGCCGGTGGTCGCGTTGTCGGTCCGGCCGAAGTTCGCCACCGCGCCGTTCGGGACTGCAGCGGTAGAGGCCGCCACCGTGTTGTAATCGACCGCCACGCGATCCCAGCGCAGGCCTCCATCGAGCGACCAGCGATCGCTGAGCTTCACCGTATCGAAGGCATAGAGCGCCGTCGAATTCGCATGCGCTTCCGACGTCGCCCCGGTTTTGACATAGGCCGGCGTATAGGCGACGTATGGTGTCGGGTTGAACAGGTCGTCCACCGGCGGCCGGCCGTTCGCGAACGAATCGGTGAAGGCATACGTCGGCTGATGATCGTGCGCGAGCTCCATCCCGATGTCCACGCTGTGCCGCAGGGAACCGGTGGCGAACGCCGACGTCAGGTCGGTCTGATTGGTGACCACGCTGTCGTCGCGGTGCTGGTACTTCGTATCGGTGCGCCGAATCTGCGGCACCAACGGGTTGTAGCCGGGATCCTCCGGGCCCTGTCCGCTCACCGTGGTCGCGGGACGGGGCGGCGTGAGCACGGCATCGCGATAGTTCTTGCCGTAGCGGAGCGAGTTGCGCAGGCTGAGCGTACGGTTGAACTTGTGATCAACGATCGCGGTGGCGATGTCGGACTTGGTGATCTCGTAATCGCGAGAGGCGATGCCGTAGAAGTTGCTGAAGTTGAGATCGTTGACGGTGATGCCCTTGGCGATGGCCGTGTCCGGCAGCAGCGTCGGAATGCCCCAATCGGGGACGTTGTTCTGCTGAAGGTGGGAGTAGTTCAGCGTCAACTGCGTCGGAGTGCCGACGCCCATCGCGATCGACGGCGCCACGCCCCAGCTCTTGTAGTTGGCGACATCGCGTCCCGCGTAGCCGGTGTCCTGCCACATGCCGTTGAGGCGGAACGCCACCGACTTGTTCAACTTGCGATTCACGTCGAATGACGCGCGCCCGTTGTCCGCGGTGCCGCCGGTCAGCCGCGCGCTGACGGCGTCCTGCAGGCTCGGCGCCTTGGTCACCAGGTTGATCGAGCCGCCGGTCGTGCCGCGGCCGCCGGTGACCGAGGTGGGGCCTTTCGCCACTTCCACCATTTCCGTGTTGAAGGCGTCGCGGTTGACCAGGCCCACATCGCGGATGCCGTCGACGTAGATGTCGTTGCGCGCGCTGAACCCGCGGATCAGCACGTTGTCGCCCGACGAGGTGCCGCCGCTGCCGCCTTCACCGATGCTCATCGTGATGCCCGGGGTGTTGCGGAGCACTTCGCGGAGTGAGGTGGCGTTCTGTTCCTGGTACACCTGCTGCGGAATGATGACCACCGTTTGCGGCGTGTCGAGCAGCGGCTGGGTGTACTTCGGGGAGCTGACCTTCGGCGCCTTGCCCTCGACGGCAACCGATTCCGTCACGCCTTTGATGTCCAGACTCACCGCGTCCGGCGCAAACGTCGCGCGCACCGACGTTCCGGCCAGCATGGCCTCCATCGCGCGTGCGGCGGTCATCGAGCCGGACACGCCGGGCGACTGCACCGAGCCGATGGCCGGCTTCGTGAGGATCACCAGCAGTCCGGTCACGCGCCGATACTCGGCGATCGCCGCGTCCAGCGGGCCCGCAGGAATGTTGAACTGCAGCACTCGCGCGTCCTTGGCCGCGGCGCTTCCAGCTTGCGGCCCTCCCTGGCTGTCAGGCCGATCCGAACTTGCGGCGGCCGGTTGGACTCCAGCGGTCGCCGATGCGGCCAGTGTTGTACTGAGCATCAGAGCCCAGTGCGATCGCCGACGCACCTTGGGTGCCGGGGGGAAGTCCTTGAACGTTCGCTTCATCGCAGATCCTCTCTGATGAAATCCATTGGCCGGGTTCGTCCGCGCTGCTATCGAGTACCGTTCTTGCTGTCTATGTCGTAGCCGGGCTTTGCAGGAACCACACCGGCCGCGATGAACAGGCGTACGACGTGTTCGTTCAAAGTTTGACCACGCGAGAAAAACGGCGAATGCAGCGAAGAGGCTCACGGACGGTCGTTGCCGCAATCTCGTGGCTATTTGTTAAGCAACTACGAACTGCGGTAGGACCATGAACAGCAGACTTTCTTCCGCTCTCGCGAGGGACATCTCGGGCGAGGGGTCAGCTTTGACCGCGACTTCGTGAAGACACGGGCGTCCGGCTTTCGTTTTTCTCGGTGCGCCATCTCGTGCAGCCGTGCGAAGCGTAGACGCGAGCCTCACTGAGCTAGAGTGGGGCGCGGATAAGGGCGCAGAGTTTTGAACAGGACGGCCTTCACCATGATGGCTATCGAACCGGCTGTGCAGGAGCAACCATGACCGCAATCGCGCGCGTGATTCGTTCGATCGAGATCGAGCCCAAAAATGCCGGCTCCGCCGGTCGTGGCATCGAGGACCTGTACAACGACGCGCTGGACGTGATCGTCGCCCGCCAGGCATTTCCGCGCGAGCCGATCGAGGCCGCCGGCAACGAACTGGATCGGACCGACCGCGATCCGGGATGGGCACGGCCCAACGAGAGGATGCCGACCGAGGACATCCAGATCCTCGGCACGCATGCACCCGCCACCCCGACCTACTCGGCGCCGAGGGGTGCCTCCCTGGATGCGTATCTCGAAAGCGCGTCGAGCCATCGCGCCGAGGCGGATCGTGTTTTCGTCGCCGGATTCGATCCGGTCCGGACCATCGAGCGCGTGCTCGGCGAGTTCTCCGGCGGCCGGCCGGTGGAATTGCCCGTGGCCTCTGGTGGACGTCCCTACGCGCCTTTCACGTTGCGGCGCCTCGCCGACGGGCGGCAGATCGGCCTGCACCACGACTATCACTATCCGCTCGATCTCTACAAAGAACTGGCACCCGTGGTCGACACCAGGACGTTGGTCAGCTGGGTCGTGACGCTGCGAAAGCCCTCGTCGGGCGGTGAGTTGTCCGTGTACGGCGTCACGCCGGAGACGCCCAACCCGCCGAAGATGCCGAACGGCTTCCAGTGGGATCTGGAAAAGGTCGAGAAGGATTTCGACTCGGCGACGTTCACGATGGAGGTGGGCGATCTGTTTCTGCTCGCGTCGGGCCGATGCCTGCATCGCGTCCGGCCGATCGTCGGGCCGCAATCGCGCGTCACCATGGGCGGATTCCTCGCGCTCGCGAAGGATCAGACGCGCGTGCTGTACTGGAGCTGATTGTTGAACGCCGCATATCTGCTGATCGGCGAAGCAGCGGCCATGGTCGTCGCCGCCCCGCTGGCCGGCGTCGCACTCGCCGGGCGGCGTCTCCGTGGCGTGCGCTGGGCGCTCGCGGTGCTCGCGCTGCTCGTCGGCGTGTCGATGTCGTGGACGGTTCTGTTGGCCGGCCTGCCGTGGCCGACGGCGTTGGAGACGCACCTGACACTTGGGGCAGCGACCCTGGCGCTCGGCGCGATCGGCGTCTGGTGCGGATCGGCGTTTCGCGATCCGCTCGACGCCGCTGCGTCGAGCCTCGCGGCAGCCCTGGTCGCGACATGCGGCCTGCTTTGCCTGGGATCCTTTAGCGCCGACCTGCCAACGCCGATCGTGAACGCCGCGCTGCTGGCCAATCCCATCGTCGCGGTCGCGTCCGCCGCCAACATCGACCTCCTCCGCTTCGAGTTCCTGTATCAGACCTCGCCGATCGTGCACGGGACGTTTGACTATCCCACCTGGTACCTGGCGGTCGCCTGTTTCTCGGTGGCCGCGTTGATCGCCACCGCCGGCGCCGCGCACGCGCGCCGACTCGAAGGTGTCCGGTGAGTCGTCTCTCGCTGGTGGCGCTGCTGGCGATTCTGGTCTCCGGCACAGTCGTCGCGACGGCGGGAGCAGCGGTCGTCACCGCGGAAGCAGGGCTGGGTGGTCTGTCACGACCCGGCCGGTGGACGCCGGTGCGGGTCTCGATCGACGCCGGCACTGCCAGCATCTCTGGCGAGATTGTCGTGGACTGGGGAAGCGCGCGGGCCCGGCGCACGATCACCCTGTCGGCCGGTTCGCGCAAGCTGGTCGAGATCTACATTCGGACCCCGGACGTTCGTGAAACGATCGTGGTCCGGCTCGTTTCGGATGGCCGTGACCTCGCGGCGGTCGAAGCGCCCATCCGGCTGGCGCGGCCGGAAGACGCCTTCACGCTCTGCGTCGCCGCCGCCGACGCGTGGTCCGCCGGCCGGGAGTGTTTGACGACGCAGACCGCCGCACAGATGCCGCGTTCCTGGCGAGGGTACGACGCGGTGGACGACGTCGTGTGGCCGCCGGGATCCGCACCGCTGGAGCGGGAGCAGCAGCTCGCCCTGACGCAGTGGCAGGCGATCCATGCGCTGGAGGCGTCCGGCCATTCACCGTCCGCAGCCGTCATTCAGGCGTCGTCGGTGCTCGGCGTCTCGGTGCGGCGCGCGCTCGCGGGAGCGGTGTTCTACATCCTGGCCGTTGCCGCCGTGGCGTTGTTGTTCACCCGCATGCGGGCGCGTTCGCTGATGCTGTATCCGGCGATTGGATTGCTCGTCGTCGCCGGATCGGCTGCCGCTCTCGATGCAGGTCGAGTCGGGCCTGGCGCCGGCGTGCGCCTCGAGCAGTCAGTCGTGGCGCAGCAGCTGCCCGGTACCGGCAGCGCTCTCATTCTTCTCCGTGGCGTCGCCGAGTTCCCGTCGTTCGACGCATTCGAGCTGCGCGCGCGCGGCGTGGATGGAGCAATCGAAGCCAGCCTGGGCAGCGACCGATCTCTCCACTACGACGAAGACGGTGCGCCGCTGATGTCGAGCGGCACCGTGGGTCTGGGGGCTCGACAATCATTCCGGCTCGAGGCGGTCGCAGCCTTCCAGGCGCTGGCTGCCTCGGCCGAGGGACCGATCGTCCGCGTATCGAATCGCTCATCCTACCGACTCGACGATTGCCAGTTTCCCGCCGGCTTCTCGAAAGAGCGGATCGGCTCGCTCGCCCCGGGACAGACCGTCGAGGCTGAGCGTCGCGCGGACGGCGATGGGGCGTCGTTCACGTGCGTGGTCGCTGCGCCCATCGTCGACTTCACCGCCGCGTCCGGCCCCGTACGTAGCGAGGGTCGCACGATTGTGATGCTGCAGCTTCCCCAGGGCGGCTCCGCGCCATGATTGTCGTCAGTCGCCTGGCGAAGGCCTTTGGAGAAACGACGGCGCTTGCCGGTGTGGATCTCGAGGTTGGACGAGGCGAGAGCCTCGCGATTGTCGGCCCGCGCGGCAGCGGCCGGACCACACTCCTGAGAATCCTGGCGACGCTGATGCCGCCGACGTCCGGGCGAGTTGAGATCAACGGAATCGACGTGGCGTCGGAGGTATTCCGCGTCAGGCCGCTCGTCGCGCACGCGGACCACGACCGCATCGAGGGCAATCGTTTGCGCGTCGACGAGTATCTGCGGTTCGTGGCCGCGGCGCGCAACCGACCGGTTTCGTCGATCGTGCCGGTGATCGGGCTGCTTGGGCTGGACGCGCGCGCGGCGATTGCGAGGCTGGCGTCCGACGCCCAGTCGCGTTTAGGCCTTGCCGCGGCGCTGGTTGCGGCGCCTGCCGTACTTCTCCTCGACGAGCCGTTCCGGACGCTGGAGCCGGCGATGCATGCGGGTCTTGCCCAATGGCTCGATGACGCGCGTGTTGCTGGTGCAACAGTCGTCGTTTCCGCGAGCGCCGCTGAAGACATGAGTCGGATCTGTCAACGGGTGGCGCACCTCGACGCCGGACGGCTCGTCGAATCCTCGACGTCTCGCAACGCCGCGGCGCGCCCTCCGGCGGAATTGGTCGGCGCCCGATGAGGATCCTGTTCATGCGCGAGGCGCTCGTGGTCGCCAGGAAGCCGGCGGTCATGTCGATTGCGGTGGTCTATTGCGGGCTGCTCGCCCTCTTCCTCGCAGGGTGGGGCGGACGGCCCGTGCCGATGCTTCCCGGTGGCAACATCTACGCCCAGTTATATCTGTTGCAGTGTGTACTGCTAATTGCGGTCATGCCATGGGCTGCCGCACGCGCGGTTGCGACCGAGCGTGCCGACGACCTGGTGCGATTGTCGGCGATGCTCGCGGTTCCTCCCTCGCGTCTCGTGATCGCGCGATTGCTGGCGGCGTCGATGGCTCCGGCCCTGGTCGTCGCCGCGGCACTCCCCGTCGCGCTCGTGGCACAACAACTCGCGGCGGTGCCGGCGGCGCGGGCGATCGCCGACCAGCTCACGCTGCTGGCGTTTTCGCTGCCGGCGGGCGTGGTCACGCTGTGGTGGATGCAGATCTCTCGCGACCGTCTCTTCGGGTGGCTGGGCGCGACCGCATCCGTGATGCTGTTGGCCGGCATCGTTCGCTCGGCGTTTCCGGTGGCCGCGATCGCTGCGACGGTTTCGGGAGGCTGTGCGCTTGCGGCCGCTGCCGTGCTCGTGCTTCGGGCCGATGTCTGGTGGCGATATCTGCGAGGTGAGACGACGTGATGCCGGCACCCTCCCATGTGACGGCGCGCGTCGCGGCCATCGACGTTGACGCGGCCAACGCCGCGTTCGAACTGCTGCGCCGCTGCCGCCGCCGGCTTGTCGTTGTCGGCGCGGTGCGGCGCGCCGGAATCGCGCTGCCGTTCGCGATTGTCTTGAGCGAGACGGTCGCCTTGGTTGCCAGGCCGGCGGCGGTGGGGCTCTGGGCCATGATCGCGGCGGCCGTCGGCCTGGCCCTGATCGCCGCGCTCGGAGCCGCGATGGCGAGCGCGCCCAGCCTTCGCGACACCGCTGCCGCGCTCGACGCGCGGCTGCGACTGCAGGACCGGATGGTCACGGCGCTGCAGGTTGCCAAAGACGACGATCCGATGGCGGCGCTCGTCCTGCGGGATGTGGCGTCTCGGACGGCCAGCGTGTCGCCATCTCAGACGTTTCCCTTTGAGCCACCGGCTCATTTCCACGCCATAGGCGCGGCGACGATCGTCATGTCGACCATCTTCGTCGTCGCGAGCGTTATCTCTCCAGCCTGGCGTATGGGACGAGCGTCTCGAGTCGGCTCGCCGGTCTCCGGCGGCGCGCAAAGGAGCCGGGGCGCGCGTGTCGAGACGCAGCAGCCAGCCGCAAATACAGCGCCTTCTGCGTCAGCGCCGCGTCCCACCGGTGCGCCTCAGATTGCAGCACGCGCCGCCGAGCCGGCCGTGGGGCGCGATCTGGGTCGCACTCCGGCTGGCCTCAGGGGAGCCGCACCTCCTCGCGGATCGGACGCCGCTTCGGCTCACGACGGTCGCGAGGCTCCCGGTGGCACGGTTCCCACCGGTGCGGCTGTGGCCGGCCGTGGCGCGGCTGGCGCGTCGGCGGAAGCGGTGCGAACTGCCGGCGGGGTCAAAGGCGAGTCGTTGCGGACCGGGGCCGGTGCGGCCGCTGATGAATCGCCCGTCGACGCTCCGCTCAGCCCTGCCTATGCGGCACGGTATCGAACGGCGTCGGCCCGCGCGCAGGCAGCGATCGCCCAGGAACGGGTTCCCGCCGGACTCGCCACCTACGTGAAGAACTACTTCATCGCGATCAGGCCATGACCAACTCCGTGGACGCGGTGCAGGCGCAGGCCGTCGCATTCCGGGCGACGTTCGATCAGCTCAAGGCGGAGATCGGCAAGGTCTTCGTCGGACAGTCGGCGCTGGTCGACCACCTGCTGATTTGTTTCTTCTGCCGGGGCCATGCGCTGATCGAGGGTGCGCCAGGGCTCGGCAAGACCCTCCTGATCAAGACGCTCAGCGACGCCGCCGATCTGAGCTTCGCTCGCGTCCAGTGCACGCCAGACCTGATGCCTGCCGATGTGACCGGGACCAATCTGCTGATCGAGACCGCCGGCGGCCATCGCGAGTTCGTGTTTCAGCGCGGGCCGATCTTCGCGAACGTCCTGCTGGCGGACGAAATCAACCGCGCCACGCCGCGCACGCAGGCCGCGTTTCTGGAAGCGATGCAGGAGAGCCGCGTCACGGTGTTCGGCGTCACGCACGCGCTCGACGTGCCGTTCTCGGTGTTTGCCACGCAGAACCCGATCGAGATGGAGGGCACGTATCCGCTGCCGGAGGCGCAGCTCGACCGCTTCTTCTTCAAGCTCAGCGTGCCCGCTCCCGGCCTCGACGACATGGCCGAAATCATGGCGCGCACGACCGGCGACAGGCAGCCGAGCGTGACGCGTTGCGTCGATATCGAGACGGTCCGGGCGATGCTCGGCCTCATCAAGCAGGTCAAGATCGCCGACGACACGATGCGGGTCGTGCTGAAGCTCGTGCGCGCGACCCATCCGGACGCCGACGAGGCGCCGGCCGAGATCAAACAATACGTGCGCTATGGCGCCAGCCCCCGCGCCGCCCAGATCGATCATCCTTGCCGCCAAGGCGCTGGCCTTGATTGACGGCCGCTATTCGGTGGCCGTCGAGGATCTGCGGCGCGTGGCGGTACCCGCGCTCAACCATCGCCTCATCTTGAACTTCCACGGCGAGATGGAGCGGGTCACCGCGACATCGCTGGTCGATCGACTCGTCTCGTCACTCGGCACCACGTAACATTCCATGTTGTCCGCCGACGAAGCTCGTCACCTCGATCGACTGGCGCTCGGCTCGTCGTCGCCGGCGGCCGCCGCTTCGTCAGGCCTGCGCAATGCGCGAGCCCGCGGCGCCGGTCTCGAGTTCCACGATTTCCGCCACTACCAGCCTGGCGACGATCTGCGTTCGATCGACTGGAACGTCGAGGCGCGCCTGCGTCAGCTCGTGGTTCGGGTGTTTCGCGCCGAAGGTCAGCTGCAGCTTCATCTGCTGGTCGACGTCAGCCGATCGATGACGACCGGTTCGCCCGACAAGCTCGCCTGCGCAAGAAAGCTGGCCGCGGCGCTGTGCTACGTTGCCGTGGAGAGACGCGATGCGGTCGGCGTCGCCACCTTCGACGAGACCATTCGCAACTACGTCAAGCCCGCGGCCGGACGAGCCCAGATTTTCAAGATCTTCGAAACCCTGCGCGCCTCCGAGCCGGTGAACCGCTCGGCGATCAATCGCGCACTGATCGACTACGGCGGCGCGGTTCGTGGCCCCGGGTTGGCCGTGGTGATCTCCGACTTCTTCCACCCGGACGGTGCGCTCGACGGGCTGCGCTATCTCCTTTACCGGGGACTGACGCCGGCTATCGTGCAGGTCGTTTCAGACGAGGAACTGCAACCCGAGATCGACGGCGATGCAGAGCTGGTGGATATCGAGGACGCGAGCGGCGCGTCGCTGGCCGTCGACGTCGCGTCGGTCGCCGCCTATCAGGATCGACTCGCACGGATGGCCGCGGAGCTCGAGGCGTTCTGTCTGCACTGGAGTCTGCCGTGGCTGCGCGTGGCCTCGTCAGCGTCCTTTCCATCGCTGGTAAAGGCCTGTCAGCAGGCGGGCCTTCTCGCCGGGCGCGCATGATGATGGCGACCACACCGTGGACCTGCTGAACCCGTACGCACTCTTGCTGTTGCCGCTCGTGGCGGTGCTGCTGTTTGTGGCGCGCCGGCAGACGACACGTCCGCGCCGCGCGATTGCGAACCTCTATCTCTGGAAAGAGACGCGACCGCTCGACCCGGCCAGCCTCGCGGTACGCCGCCTGCGGAAGCATCGTCTGCTCGCCCTGCAGATCGCATTCATGCTGGCGGTGATCGCCGCGCTCTCGCGCCCGGCGATCACCTGGTACTCGAGGCAGGCGACTTTCGTCGTCGACATATCCGCCAGCATGGGCGCTCGCGAAGGATCGACCACGAGGCTCGAACTGGCGCGGCGACGTGCGCAGGAGATCCTCGATACGCTCCCGTCGCGGACACGCGTGCGACTGATCGCCGCCGGGGCCGTGCCCACCGACCTGGGCGAGTTCGCGCCGGCGGATCCGAGGCTGCCCCGAGCCCTGGCCGCGCTTCGGCCGACCGCGGGAGCGGCCGATCTCGCTGGGGCGATCGGCATGGCCCACGCGCTCGGTGACGATCGTGAGCTGTACGCCTTCTCGGATGCGGCCGCGCCGAAGAGCGACGGCGCGGGCGCCCTCCACTGGGTGCGGTTCGGCAGCCCGGGGGAGAACGTCGCGATCACGGCCCTGGCCGCGCGACGGCTGCCGTTGAACCCGGGCGAGGGCGAAGTGCTGGTCGAAGTGCGGAACTTCGGCGCGCGGCCTTACGAGGCGCCGCTCGAGATCTCGCAGGCCGGCGCGATCGTGGCGAGAGATGTCGTTCGCCTCGAACCGCGTTCGACGCGGACGCTGGTCAAGCCGTTTCACGACCTCGGCGGAGCCATCCGCGCGCAGATCGCCGTCAGCGACGCGCTGGACGTCGACAACCATCGCGCCACCTTGCTGCCGGACGCAGCGCCGATCGCGGTCCTGCTGACCACGCGCGGCAGCTTCTTTCTCGAAAAGGCGCTCTCTTCGAACAGCAGACTCGCGGTTGACCGAGAGAGACGTCCCGGCGTCCGGTATGACGTCATCGTCTGCGACGGCTGCGCGGCGGCGCCGCCCGGGGGCGCGGGAGTGCTGTTGATCCCGCAGAGCGACGGTCAGCCTCGGGAGCCGGGCCGATTGACCATCGGCCGAGCCGATCACGCGATCGTTGCGGGGCTCGATCCCGCCGACGCGGTCGGACAGCCGTTGTCGTCAGAGGCGCTCGCGATCGGCGCGGATGACACCGTCCTGCTGCGAGCGGGCGGCGTTCCGGTGGTCACCGCCACCGACCGCGACGACCGACGCACCGTGGCGCTGAATCTCAATCTGACGTCGGCAACGCTGCCGCTGAGCACGGCGTTCCCCGTCCTGATCGCCAACGTGGTGGACTGGCTCGCGGCCCGCGATCGCAATCACCTCGAAGTGACGCCAGGCGAGCCGTGGCGGGCGACCGTGACCGATGCCGGCGCCCTCGGCGATGCGACGATACTCGGACCGGACGGCGAGCGGCTTCCGCTTCAGGTCAGCGGCCGTCACCTGACGCTCACGTCCACCAACGACGCCGGCGTGTATCGCTGGCACGGCCCGGATGGCGACCGCGCGTTCGTCGTCAACGCCGAGACCGACAGCGAGTCCGACCTGGCCGCGACGGATGCCGTTGCTGCGGCAGTGGGCGGATCGACGTTCACCGTCGCGCCAGAAAGTCCGAAGGCCAGCGCCGGTCGCGTCTCGCTGCCGGCCCTGGTCCGGATCCTCCTGATCATTGCGCTGCTGTTGCTGCTGACCGAGTGGTGGTACTGGTCGCCGCACGATCGTCGGCGCACCGCCACTGTCCTTCGGTGCGCCGTCGTCGGGCTGATCGCGTTCACGGTGGTCGGCTTACGACTGCCGTGGGGTCCCGCCGCCACGAACGTCATGTTCGTGCTGGATCGATCAGGCAGCCTCCCGGCACTCGCGCAGGCCCGCGCCCTCGAACGCGTGAACGAGATGACCGCTGGCATGCACGGGCCGGATCGAGCCGGGCTTGTCGCATTTGCCGAAGACGCGGCGATCGAGCGGCGCCCGGACGCGGCGCTGCGAGTCGATCAGATTGCGTCGACGCTGTCGGGAGCCGGCACCAACATCGAACTCGCGCTGCGGACCGCGCGGGCAGCGCTGCCGCAAGACGGCGCTCGTCGCATCGTGCTGATGTCCGACGGGCGCGAGACCGCCGGCCAGGCCGCGCGCGAGGCGGCGCTGGCGGCCGCCGCCGGTGTTCGCATCGACGTGGTCCCGCTCGACGCCGCCGGGTCGCAGCGATCGGTGGCGGTGACGAGCGTGACTGCTCCGGCCGAGGTGCGGCTCGACGAACCGTTTACGGTTTCGGTGGACGTTGCGGGCGCGCCCGGGGCGCGCGGCCGCGTGACGATCTGGAAAGGCGCCGACACGGCGGCGGTGCGCGACATTGTCTTGCCGGCGACCGGCGTCACGAGCCTTTCGTTGACCGACCAGCGGCCGCAAGCCGGGGTCTACGCCTATCGCGCGGTCGCTCGCGCCGAAGGCGGAGACGAGTTCGGCACCGACGCGGCGGACGCCATGGGAACGATGGTGTCGGTGTCCGGACGTCCGAGCGTCCTGTTGGTTGGCGCCACATCTGCGCCGCTGACCGAGAGCCTGGCGGGCGCCGGCTATCGGCTGCGGCAGGTCAGCGCCGGCGATCTCCCATCCCCGGCTGATCTCGCCGCATACGACGCGGTGGTGCTCGACGATGTGCCGTCGGGCAGCCTGCGGGCGGACGGTGCACGCGCGTTGACGGCCTATGTCGAACAGGCCGGCGGCGGGTTGCTGATCCTCGGTGGACCGCAAAGCCTGGACGCCGCGGGCTACCCTGAAGGCCCGCTGGGCAAACTGCTGCCCGTCGACCTGCGGCCGCGCAACGGCCGCCGCGGTCCGGCGATGGGCCTGGTCATCATCTTCGACAAGTCCGGCAGCATGGCGGATGTGGCTGATGGAGTACCCAAGATCGAGGTGGCGCGGCAGGCGGTCAAGCGTGTGCTCGACGTGGTGCCGTCCACCGACGCGATCGGCGTTCTGGCGTTCGATTCCGCGCCGACCGTGATTGCGCCGCTGTCGGCATCGCCTGACACGACGGCGATTGCATCACGCTTGCGTGGGCTCGAGCCCGGCGGGGCCACGGCGATCGCGCCGGCGATGACGCTGGCAGCCGAGTGGCTTGGCCGCGCCGCCGTGTCGCGGCGTTACGTCCTGCTGATATCCGACGGACGCACCGCGCCGGCGGATGCCGAGCGGCTGCGCGATGCAGCGCGGGCGGGCGGCATCGAATTGTCGGTGATCGCCATCGGCGCCGACGCCGACCGGCCGCTGCTCGAACGGTTGGCGCAGGGCACGGGCGGCCGCGCATACTTTCCCGACGACATCCGGGACCTGCCGATCCTGGCCGCCCGCGAGGCCGCCCGCGCCGCCGGCGGCGGCGTCGTTCAGGAACACTTTGCGCTCCGCGCCGCCGCCCATCCGATCACTACCGGCCTTGATCGAGGCTCGATGCCAGACATGGGCGGCTACGTGGTCAGCGTCGCCAAGCCGGGAGCGGAACCGATCCTGATGTCACACCTGGACGATCCCGTGCTCGCCGGCTGGCGTTCCGGGCTCGGGCGCGTCGCGGTCTACACGGCCGGCTTGAATGCCCCGTGGTCGGCTTCGCTCCGCGCCTGGAGCGGCTTCCGCCCGCTGTGGCTCCAGACCGTGCGATGGCTCAGTCGGCGAACCGCGCACGGCGCATTACAGACGACCGCGGTCGAGCGTGCGGATGGGATGCACCTGGTCGTCGACGCGACCACGTCGTCGGGTGAGTTGCTGAACCTGACGGCAATGCGCGCGATAGTGCGCGAGCCGGGCGGCCGCGAGCAGGAAGTGGCCGTTCACGCGCGCGCGCCCGGCCTGTACGAGGGGCGGATTGAGGCGGCCCAGCCAGGCCCGTATCTTGTCAGCGTGTCGGGCCGCTCAGTTGACGGCGTCAGCGAGGTGACCGCGTTGCAGGGATTCTATTGGTCTGCGGATCGAGAGCGCCGGGCGAGCGGCGTTGATGTCGGCGCATTGACGGCGCTCTCGCAGATGACGGGCGGCCGGCGGCTTGGCCCGGGGGAGAGTCCATTCACCGGCCCCAGGCCGCGCGCCTATCACGAAGTCTGGCCGGTGTTGGCGCTTGCGGCCCTGCTGATCTTTCTCGTGGAAGTCGCCCTGCGCCGAAACGTCCTGCGGTGGCGCCGCGCCGGACCTGGAGAACATGCGTCATCGGTCTCGCAGGTGGCGGCGTGAAGCGCGTCCTGATCCTGATCGGAGGCGTCGCGCTCGCGATCATCCTGTCCAAGGTGGTGATGGAGCAGGTGTTCGGGATTCAGCTCGAGCCGCTGATTGCCGGCTGGATGGCGCGAGCGGGCACCGGCAGCGCGCTGGTGATGATCGCGCTGCTCGGCGCGGATCTGTTCCTGCCGATTCCGTCGAGCCTGATCATGGTGCTGAGCGGCGCCGCGTTCGGCGTGATGTGGGGCTCGCTGCTCTCGCTGGTCGGTTCGGTCGGCGGCGAGTGGCTCGGCTTCGAGCTGGTGCGCCGCTACCGTCATCGCGCCGCCGAGAAAATCGTCGGCGACGAGGAGCTCGAGCGACTCGCTCGCGTCTTCGATCGCCATGGCATGTCGGTGGTGGTGGTGACGCGCGCATTGCCGGTGGTGATGGAGACCATGAGCGTGGTGGCCGGCCTGTCCAAGATGAGCCGGTCGTCGTTCCTGCTGGCGTCGCTGATCGGCACCGCGCCAATCGTCGTGGTCTACGCGTATGCGGGTGCAGTCTCGAGACAGACCGGGAGCCTGGTACCGGCGATCGTCATGCTGATCGCCGTGGCCGGCCTGGGCTGGGTCATTTATCGGGCGCGAGTCGCCGAGAGGGAGCAGCTATGAGGGCCGGGCTTACTCGTTGAGGACGACACTCCGGTTGTCCCGCGCCGCGAGCAGGCGCTGGATGATCTCCAGCCGAAACGAGCCATCAGTGTTCAACAGCACTTCCCCGGGAGTGCTACGGGATCCCATCGTCCATCCCGCTTTCCACTGTCCGTTGATCGCCGCGATGTCCGAGCGGCGCTGATCGGACGGCGCAAGGAAGTTGCCTCGGAATTCCCCGAACCCGGGCAGCGTTCGCATGGACCGGTAGGCGATGAGACGCACGGCATCGTAAGGATCGTCCATCAGCGCCGACAGCTGAGGGGCGATCCAATCGCGGCCCGACGCTTCCTGAGCGGTCGGCCATCCCATCGCCCACGCCATCAGGGCTCGCTGGCCGGCGTCGCCCTTGATCGACCAGAGCAGTGACGCCGCAATGGTCCGTTGGTCGTCGGTGAGCGTGTCCGTCTTGGCGCCGTACCATCGATTGAGATAGGTGGCGGTCCAGTCCAATGTCTTGTCGAGGTGACAGGTGTTGCATGCGTTCGGTCGTCCGGTCTGCACGCTGGTGTTCACCGAGGGGGAGCTGATCTGGTGGCTTCGCAGCGCCTTGAGCAGGCCGTACGATGTGTACGGCATGTGGCAGTTGTAACAGCTGCTCCCCGACGATCCTTGTTGATGCTTCGTGTGCGCGGGGAGGTTGGCGCGCAGTTGCGTGTGGCACGCCAGACACGCCTCGTTCGATTCCATGCCGGGAGATACCTGGTGCGTGTCCGCCCATTCGGTCGCGGACCGTCGATCGCCAGGCTCCTTGTGCATCGAATGGCACGAAAAGCAGGTGAGCGTGTCGGCCGCACCCTTCGCCCGTTGATAGCATGGTGAGTTGATCAGCCCGTTGTACTCTCGTCCCGAGACCCGCACCATTCCGTCCGACCAGAATGTCCCCTCGATGAACTCCTTGTTTCTCGATGCGAACACTCGCTGTCTCGGCGACTCGTCCTCGGCCGACGGCCGCACGAGAAAACGCGTCTGCAAGAGATCCTGACCTGGTCGATAGGCGTGCCCAGCCGCATTCACCTTCAACTCGTCGCCGCGGTTGGCGTAGCTGAACACGCCATGGCACTGACCGCAGACCTGCGACGCGGCCTTTGGCTCGAGCCTCGCCGGCTGCACCGTCGTGGCGTCGCGGCGGCCGGTCAGGTGCGCCCAATAGCGGCGGATGGGATTTCGATTGGCGTCTACGTGACGCTCGCCCGGACCATGACAGGCCTCACAACCAATGCCGAACTCGGCGACGCTCGAGTCGGCGGTGCGGACGGAGGGCAAATCAACCTTTGCCCTGCCACGCGTGACATGGCAGTTGATACACATCGCGTTCCAGTTTCCTGTTGTTGATACCGGACGATCGATATGCGGCCTGAGAAAAACATTGAGGCGTGGAACCCATCGGCGTTCGGCGACGAGATAGGTCCCTGGAATCTGTCCGACGATGCGGCCACGACCTGTTTGATACCAGTAGACCTGCTGATGGTGCGAACCGGTGACCATGACCACTTGCCGGGTGATTCGAGACGGCGGTTCGCCTGGCAGAGTGATCTCCGGGTTGTCGAACTCCGCCCAGAATTCGTCGCCGTGGCGTTGCAGCACCATCGGCGCTCCCTGGATGTCGGCGATCCGGGCGCCGTCGAAATTCGCTTGAACGGTCTCAGGCGTTGCGACCTGAGTCATCGAGCGATGGAAGGAGGTATGCCAGCTCTCGTATTGGGCGGGATGACAGGCACGGCAGGCCGATGAGGATACGTATCCTTCATCCGCGATCTGAACGGGCCGTCCGGCGGTCTGATACGCAGCGCTGAGCGGTTCATGCGGCCGGAACATGAACTCACCAAGGCCTGCCGCGGCGACGAGCAGAAGACCGACCCGCCACGATAGTGCGGCGCGAGTGGAAAGGGTCCGGGCCGCCGATCGTCGGGCCATGAGGTTGTCTAATATACTGCGGTCGCTCCGGAGGTTCACATCACCGTGTCCGACGAATCAGAGGACAGCGAGATCTACGTCCAGCGACACCTCCGCGTGGGCTGGTGGGCGTTTTTCCTGTTCGCAGCGGCGGGCCTCATGCTCGAGTCGATGCAGGGGTTCAAGGTGCGCGCCTATCTTGACGTGTCGAACGAGACCCGCCGCCTGATGTGGCGGCTCGCGCATGCGCACGGCGCGCTGTTGGGCCTGGTCAACGTCGTCGTCGCCCTGCAGATCCGCCTGCTGCCCGAAGTCGGCACCGCATCTCGTCGCGTGATGTCAGCCGCGCTGCTCGTGGCAACCGGATTCATTCCTGGCGGATTCTTCCTGGGCGGCATCGTGTTCTATGGCGGTGACCCCGGTCTCGGCGTGCTGATCCTGCCGATTGGCGCGGTCTGCCTTCTCGCGGCGGTGTTCCTGCTCGCCCGTGGCGCGGGATCCAACTCGACCTCTCGGGCGGATCGGCCCGCGCGGGGAGCGCGTACGCCCAGGCGCTGACCGTTCCTACTCGGCCGGCATTTTCTTGCGGAGGGTCGCGCGGTTCACGCCGAGGATGGCGGCGGCCTTCAGCTGGTTGCCGTTGGTGATCGCCAGCCCCTCTTTGACGAGGGCGGTCTCGACCAAATCGATGATGTCGTGGAAGGCCGATGCGTCCGGTGCGCTGGACGAATCGACGAGGCGCTCCTGCAGCGCGGCCCGAACCGCGCGCACCAGGGTCGATTCGACGTCCTCGCGCGCCGGAAAGCGGCTGCCGGAGAGGCTTCCGCCGATCTCATCGAGCGTGATGACGTCGCCGCGCGCGACGATGCAGGCGCGCTTCAGCACGATCTCGAGTTCGGCGACATTGCCCGGCCACGCGTGCTCCAGCAGCATGCGCGACACCCGGTCGTCCACCCTGGTAATCGTCCGGTTCAGGTCGGCGTTGAACCGTTGCACGAAATGCCGGACCAGCAGCGGAATGTCGTCGCGCCGGTCGCGAAGCGGCGGCAGCCGAAGCGTGATCACGCCAAGGACCTGATAGAGCTCGCGGCTGAACGCCCCAGACGCCACCAGCTCGCTCAGGTCGGCTTCTGTCGAGGCGATCACCCGCGCCTGCAGACGCCTTCCCCCTCGCGACGCATCGTGCCCGAGCGCGAGCGTCAGCTTGGACTGCAAGGGAAGCGGCAACGATTCCACGCCGGCCAGCTGCAGCGTGCCGGTGGCGTGCTCGAACAGCTCCGCCTCGATCGCCGCATCCGGCAGCGCCCTGCAATCTATCGAAAGGAACGGCCGGTCCCGACGCGGGCTGTTGTCGTGAATCGTGGCGGTCACCAGCCGTTTGCCGGTGCCATGCTCGCCCAGCACCAGCGCTGGCACGTCGATCGTCGCCAGCCGGCCGATCAACTTGTACACGTCGCGCATCGCGGCGGTTTCGCCGATCAGGACCGGTCGCGGCGTTTCGGCGCTCGTATAGACATCATCGGTATGACGGGTCACCTGCGCGGCGAGCGCCTTGCGGATAATCTCGCGCAATTCGTCCAGATCGAGAGGCTTCGTCAGATAGTCGTAGGCGCCTTCACGGATGGCGTCGATTGACGTCTGGCTGGTGCCATAGCCGGTCATCATCACCACGTACACGCCGGGAAATTTGCTGCGGATCTCCTTCAGCCCCTGCAGTCCGTCCACGCCGGGCATTCGGATGTCCATCATGATCAGCGTCGGGCGGCGCTCGCCAATCATCTCGAGGGCTTCCTGGACGTTGCTCGCCAGGCGGCAGTCGTGACCCTCGAAGCTCAGGAAATGCTCGAAGGCGGTGGCGATCGATTGGTCGTCGTCGACGACGAGGATGTCAGCCATGAAGTGTTCCGGCCGGTAGCGTAATCCGGGCGCGCGTGCCCTTTGGCTCGATTGGTGTCAGGTCGATTGTGCCACCGTGGCTCTCGACGACCGCCTTGGCGTTCACCAGGCCCAGGCCCACGCCGTCTCTCTTGGTCGACACAAACGGATCGAACACCCGGTGACGAATCTCCGGATCGATCCCGGTCCCGTCGTCGCACACCTCGAGGACGACGGTGGCGCCGCCGTCGAGCGCGTGGGTGACGAGGCGCAACGTGCCGCCGGTCGGCATGGCATCGGCGGCATTGCCCACCACGTTCACGAGCACCTGCCGGAACCGTTCGGGATCGAGGTTGATGGGGGGGAGCCGATCGGCCAGCGCGAGATCGACGGCAATCTTGCGATGCGTCAGTTGCAGCGAGAGCTGGCCCAGGACGTCCCCCACCAGCTCGTTGAGCGGCGTCGGCTGGCGCTTGAGCTCGCCCGGCCGCGCCAGCTCGATGAGATCACGAACCACGATCTCAATCTGCTGGATGTCGCGCAACGTCGCCGCCACGATGGCCTGCGTTTGGGCGTCGTCCCGCGCCCGCGACCCCACCAGCTGCGTGTGCATCTTGATGGACGACAGCGGATTGCGGATGTCGTGCGCGACGCGGGCGGCCATGAGCCCCGCCAGGCCCAGCTTTTCGGATCGCACGAGCGCGTGGCGGGAGCGGTCCAGCCGATCGAGCATCTCGTTGAATGCGCCGCCGAGCCGGCCGATCTCGTCGGGGCCTGCCTGTGCCCGCGATGGGGAGCCATCGGGTGAGACCTCGCGGGTAAATGAAACGAGGTCGTCGATGGGCGCCGTCACCCGCCGCGCCACGAACTGGCTGACCAGGATCATTGCCGCCAGGCTGAGCGCGGCGCCGATGGCGATGGTCACCGCGAGCCTTCGGGTGGCGGCGCCGAGCTCGGACGTATCGGCGATCACGGCGACCATCGTATCCGGCTGGGTGCCGACCCGCCGATAGGTGACGTAACACGGCGTGCCGCAGTCCATCTGGAGGACGACCGGAGCGGAGCCCGGCGCGGCGGCCCGCGTCGCCTCGGGAGCGGTCACCGCCCGCAGCAGCCGGTCGCCGGCCTTTGGCTCGAGCGTCGAGGCGATCACGTGCGCGGCCGCGTCGAAGGTGACGACGTCGGCGCCGGTGATCGCCTTGACGCTGCGCAGGATGATCGGATTCAGCGCGAAATTACTCTGGGCGACCAGCGTCGCGGTGTTGAGGATCTGCGTCTCGACGCGGGCCCTGAGCGCCTGCGACGTCACTGACACCGCGACCAGCGCCACCGCCGACGTCGTGCCCAACGCCACCAACGCGAACGGGATGACGATTCGGTGGTGCAGCCGCAGGCGCCCCGCAGCCATGTCGTCAGAAACCGACGACGTGGTGCGCGTAGGCGTCGTGAATCGCCCGGCTCACCGACGCGAAGTCGGCCGTGATCGGCGCGACGGTCGCCGAGTCGATCACGGCGTGGTGTTTGGCCAGAATCTCCGACAACCGGGTGCCGAGGAACTTGCTCTCACCCTCGTAGAGGTGTGCCGAATGCTGCAGTCCGGCCTTGGTGCGCGCGAACTCGCCGCTCAGCCGTTCGAGCGTCGGCGCGCGGTCGAAATTGAACGCGACGTAGGCACGCACATCGTCGAGGAGCGCTGCCAGCGGATCGTCGTTGGCCAGCGTTGCGCGCGCGGCGGTGGCTCGCGCGTCGGCGTCGGCGCGCAGGCGGCGTGCCTCTTCGACGAGGCCAAGACCGACCGTTCGATAGTCGGGCACCAGGACGGTGCTGCGCAGGAACAGCTCGTTGTGGAAATCGTAGGTGTAGTTGCGATCGAGGATGTGATAGCCGGCCAGCAGGCGTTCGAGGGTCTGCGCATAGCCGGTCAGCGCGTCACGGACCAGGTCGGGTGATGCGGGCATCGCCGGCGCCCGACTGGGCACGGGGATGCGATCGAGCCGGTAGCCCGTCTCCTGCTGGGCCGGATCCATGAACGCCGCGGGGCTGCCTTGATAGGCGCCGGTGCGGTTCTTATAGCCGAAGAATCCCGCGGCGGACAGCGTCACGCCCAGCAGCAGCACCGTCAGGGCGATCCGCTCAGACCGGGCGCGCCGCGCTTCCGGAGCGGTGGCCTCTACCGGCTGCGAACCGTACAACAGCGTGCCGATCGTCATGATGATCAGCGTGACGATCATCAAGGTGCCGAGATACTGGTCGGCCAGCCACATCTCCATCACGAGCAGCGCGACGGCCAGCAGCGTGCTGCCTTCTCTCACGCGCCCTTCGGAAAGCGGCCGCAGTCCGGGAAACAGCGCGGTCCAGCCGCGCCGGGTCGCCGGTCGCCCCGGCTTCGGTGCGAGCGTGTAGCGCGCCAGCATGACGATCACGGCGACCGGCGTGGCAAAGATCGCGGCCAGCAGGACGTGGCAGATCGCGCGCATCGGGTTGATCGAGAGGTTGTCGATGATCTGATCGCCCTGGGTGACGACCGGGTACAACAGCCAGGGAAAGATCAGCCACAACGACGCGAACAGGCGGCCGCGGCTGTACAGGTACAGCCCCGCGATCAGGATGAACGCGAGGCCGAACATGCTGATGTATTCGCCCTGATCGATCAGGTAGTGGGCGCGAAGATTCGTTTCGGCGACCGCGAGCGCCAGAATCGTGAGGGCGAGCAAGCCGGTGGCCGCGATCAGCCACATCGGCGGACGGGCTGACGCCGACGCGGCGGCCGCGCCGAGCTCCGTCCTCCCGTTCACGGCCTGGTGCCCAGAACCAGGCTATGCGGGTTGGGCGGCGGCAGTTTCTTGATCTCGACGTCGCGGAAGCCGATGGCCGTCATCCACGCGGCCATCTCGGTGTTGGCGTGCGCAGAGCCCTCGTCGCTGGTCAGCATCATGTTGAGCGCGAACGACACCGCAAAGGGAGGCGTGCGCTTGCTGTCATCGTCGAAGAACACGTCGCTGACGATGACCAGGCCGCCGGGTTCGAGGGCGTCAAAGGCCTTTTGCAGCAGCAGCCGGCAGGAATCCGGTGTCTCGCGGTGCATCATGCCCGAGAGCAGCGCCGCGTCATAGCCGGTTCCGAACGGCGACTTCAGGTAATCGCCCGCCATCAGCGTGACGCGATCGGCAAAGCCGCTGGCGTCGATCAACTCGCGCGTCACCTCGATCACCCCGGGCACGTCGAGCACCGTCGCCGACAGTCCAGCGGTGCGCTTCACGAGCGCGACCGAGTAGGTGCCGGGACCGCCGCCGATGTCGATCAGGCGCCGACGCCCGGTGAGATCGGGCAGGTAGGGCAGCACCGATCCGATTCCGTGCGCCCGCTCGTGCATCGCATACACGAAGGCCCGCGTCTTCTCCTTGTCGTCGCCCAGGATCGTCTGCGGCACCATCGGCGGGCGCCCGGTGCGGACCAGATCGGCGAGTCGTCCCCAGGCAGGATAGAGATCCTCGGCGTACTTCAACCCGTTGGCGCTGTAGGCCGGGCGGCCGCGAACGAGAAAGGTGTCGACCACCGCAGTGTTGGCATAACGACCACCGTCGCTGGTCAGCAATCCGGCCGCGGCGCACGTCTCGAGCAGGAGCCGCATCGGAGGTTCGTGGCACTGCCGCTCTCGAGCGACCTCGTCGGCCGTCTTCGGTCCATCGGCGAGGGCACCGAACACGTCGAGCTCGGACGCAGCGAACAACGCAGTGGACGCTCGATAGGCGAGCGCGAGCTGCATGATCAGAGACGGGTCGGTAGCCATGTTGCTAAAGCTTCTCCTTCAACGCCACGGCGTGTCAATTGCTTGGCGCGCCCTTTTTCGGCTACAGTTACGCGCCGCTCGGGTCCCTGATGACCACACCTTCACCGCGCAAATTGCTGCTCGAAATGGTTCGTCCTCGCGTCGAAGAAGCGGCCTGGCTTTGGCTCGAGCAGGCCATGCGCGCTGCTCCGACCGCCGCCCTCGATCAGCTGTCCTCGACGTACACCCAGATCGCCGCGCGTGTCGGCACCGGCGGGCTGTTGCCGGCGGCGGACACCGATGCACACTTCGGCACATGGACGGTCGCCGATGCCGGTCGGGCCGCCTTGCTGTTGACGATTGCCGAGCAGGGTGGCGATGCCGATGCGTTTGTCACGGCGGCAGTCGCGTGCTACCAGCGCGGCGATTCCACCGAGCAGCGAAGCTGGCTCAAATCGACGGCCATCCTGCCGCAACCGGAACGCCTTCTCCCTACGATCATCGACGCCTGCCGCACCAATATCCTGCCGCTGTTCGAGGCGGTGGCGTGCGAGAACCCGTACCCCGCACAGCACTTTCCCGAGCGGAACTTCAACCAGTTGGTGCTGAAGGCGCTCTTCAATGGCGTCGCCCTGTCGCGCATCGTCGGGTTGCCCGGCCGCCTCAACGCTGAACTGACGCGGATGGCGGGTGATTACGCAGACGAGCGGCGCGCCGCGGGCCGTTCCGTTCCGGCCGATATCGGTCTCGCGATGCAGACCCCTCCGAAGTAGGAGCGCTTCCCAGATGAACATTCTTGACCCGCACGTCCACATGACCTCGCGGACGACCGACGACTACGAGCGGATGGCGGCGGCGGGCATCATCGCCGTCGTCGAGCCGGCGTTCTGGCTCGGGCAGCCGCGCACCCATGTCGGCAGTTTCATCGACTACTTCAACAGCCTGCTCGGCTGGGAGCGGTTCCGCGCCTCGCAGTTCGGCATCCGCCACTTCTGCACGATCGGACTGAATCCCAAGGAGGCCAACAATCCGGCGCTGGTCGAGGAGGTCCTCGCGCTGCTGCCGCGCTACCTGGAGAAGGACGGCGTCGTGGCGGTGGGCGAGATCGGCTTCGACGACCAGACCGATGCGGAGGAGGACTGCCTGAGGCGGCAGATCGAGATCGCGCGGGCGGCCGGGCAGCCGGTGCTGATCCACACCCCGCACCGCGACAAGAAGCGGGGGACGCTGCGGACGATCGAGGTGGTTCGCGCGCTCAAATTCCCGGAGGAGCGCGTCCTGATCGACCACAACAACGAAGAGACGCTGCCGCTCGTGCTCGCCACCGGCTGCTGGGCCGGACACACCATCTATCCGAACACGAAGATGGACGAACTGCGAATGGCGACGCTGATCAAGAAGTACGGCAGCGATCGGATCATCGTGAACAGCGCGGCCGATTGGGGCATCAGCGATCCGCTCAAGGTGCCGAAGACGATCGCCGTGATGCAGGAGCAGGGCATCGGCGATGACGTCATTCAGCAGATCGTCTGGAACAACCCCGTCGCCTTCTTCGCACAGAGCGGCAAGATGGATCTGGCACAGGTCGAGCAGCGGCCGACCATCGATCGGGGCCAGCAGTTCGAAGCCAATTCCGTGCTGCGGGGGGAGCGGCCTGGCCGGTAGTCGTCGCTGGGGCCCTCCGGTATACTCGCGGCATGATCAGCAGTGGTGCCAAACTGAGAATCGGCAGCGCACTCTTCGGCATGATTGTCGCCGGATCGACCCTGGCCGCCGCCGCCGATCCGCGCGTGCAGCCCTCCCAGCCGCAGCAGCCCCCGCCGGTCGTGGCTCCATCGCCACCGCCGAGCGACGTCCCACCTCCGACGGCGGCCGCGCCGGCCGAGCGCCTTGGGCCCAATCTGCTGCGCGTCGGCAACATTCGAATCGACACCGCCAAGAAAGAGATCTCTGTTGCCGGCACCTCGAACGACGTGCGAGTGCTGGAGTTCATCGCGAGCACCAAAGGCGGCTTCAAAGGCTACGAGAGCGCACTGGAACTGGATACCAATGCGATCAACTTCAACCTGGCGCTAATCCTGATCGGCCTCGATCGCGACCACGGCGTGGCGCCGCGCTTTCATTTCGATCCGAATACCCCCAAGGGAGACCTGGTCGAGATCTGGGTGGAGTGGAGCGAAAACGGAACGCCGCGAAAAATTCGCGCGGAACAGCTCGTCTACAACGAACAAACGAACCGGACCCTGCCCGAAGGGCCCTGGGTCTTCACCGGTTCGGTGTTCATCGAGCGGAGCCGCGCCTATCTCGCGGACATCGACGGTACGCTGATCGGGTTCGTGCACACGCCGGCGCCGATCATCGAGAGCCAGACGTTGATCAGAGGGCCGTACGGCGCGAATCGTCTCAACCCCGCGCTCAACCTGAAAGGAGGGACCGCCGTCACGCTCACAGTCAAGGCCCTGCCGCAGGAAAAGTGACAATCCTTTGCTGTTGACGGGTCGCAGGGCTGAACCTAAGATCGTCTGGTCCGGCCGCTCTTGATGACCAAGTTCTACGCGATCCCCTCCATGGCGGCGCTGACGGCTTGCGCACTTTTGCTCGGTGCGACCCCGGTGGCCGCGCAAGGCTTCACCCTTCAATTCCAGAATGGACTGGTAACGCTCGAGGCGCACGACCTCAGCGTTCCCAAGATTCTCGAGCTCTGGTCCCGTATCGGCCGGACCACGGTCGTCAACGGCGACAAGATCGATGGGTTGCCGGTCACGCTTCAGCTCGTCAATGTTCCGGAGCGCGAGGCCCTGGCGATTCTCCTCCGCAACGTCGGCGGCTATATCCTGGCGCCGCGGCCTGAAGACGCTCAGGGCGTTTCCGTGTTCGATCGAATCTTTGTCGTGCAAGCCAACCGGATGGCGATGCGCGACCCGCTGCCGCAGGCGGTAGTCCAGCCGACGTTTTCGCCGCCGCCGCCCGACAATGCCGAGTTCGATCCGCCGATTCCAAACCAGCCCGCAGGCGGTGCCGTCCCCGTCGCTTCTCCCGCGACCGCGCCGGCGTCTGGCGCTATGCCGTTTGCTCCGCAGGGTGTCGGCAACAGGGGCACACCGGGCATGCCGAGCAACGTACCGGCGGGCACTGCCCGGCCCGGCGAGTTGACCGCGCCGCCGCCGCCACCGCCGACCCGACTCAGCCCCGGCCCCAAGCGGCCACCAGAAGGCTCTTAGGAAGACTTCCCGAGTCTCTCCGCAAAGAGCAACACAGCGGGCTGAGAGAGAGCCCCCAGTCGTACGCGTACCGCCCGTGTTGAGTTCTCGGGCGCCGGACCTTCCAGCCGCGGCTATCGAGGCCCGTTGGCTTACATTGATCTGTTTAGGGGCGAGAGGGCAGGAGGGGAACCGCAGGAGGCGTGAGCCTCCTGCGGAATCGATTGCGAGCTGGATTAGGCCTGCGCCTGCGCCTGCGCCTTGCGACGGCGACGCACGAGGGCCGCGATGCCGGTGCCGATGAGGGCGAAGGTGCCGGGCTCTGGCACGGCTGCCACGTTGCAGTTTCCGGGCACGCCAGCCGCGTCGCCGACGCAGACGCTGCCGTTGGTTGCTTCAGCCGCGACCGGGTTTTGACCCGTTGCATCCGACAGGAATGTCGAGATCCCGCTGTTGGGTTCAAGCCCGAAAGTCAGCGGGCTGAAGCCCAGACCGATGGCTTTGAAGTTGATCGTCGCGAGCTTGAATCCCGCCCCCTGCAGCCCCTGGAGTGCCGCGTCATTAAGCGAAACGTCGGCGAGGAAGAACGCGGTGAACGGGCTCGTGCCGCCGGCGCCGAAGCCCGATCCGAAGTCGTTGCCCACCGGATCGAGCGCGAAACCCATCTTTGCGTCCGGGTCAAGCGTGAAGCCTGTGCCGGCAAGGACACTGGGGTCGTACGACAACGTCAGAGAGGCCCCTCCGACCGACTGGTTCACCAGGCCGTTGATCATGATGTCGACGGCGAAGTTGCTGCCAATGGCGACATCCTGGTTCTGCGGCACGAGGGTGATCGTCGCGGCTTGAGCCCGGCCGACCAGGAGGACGGCTGCCAGGACCGCTAGAACCATGATGCGCGTTACTTTACGAAAACTGCTGGTCATCTCTCATCTCCCAGAAACCGATTGAGGCATCCATTGTCAGAGCCTGCCCATGAGGGAGCAAAACGCTCTCCCTATCGCCGCCGCCCAGACTATGGCGCAAGTTGTTGATAATGAACGCCATATCCGATCTCGCCTATTACTCTCTCGCCGTGAAATCCGTGAGCCCGACGACTTCAGTTCCCTCTTCCTTGACTAGCCGGACGCCGCCGGGAAGAGCGCGCCCCCATCTCGAGATGGGGGCGCCAGGGTCTATTGCGGTTTTCCGTGCTGGTGCAGCTGGCAATACCGAACGTCGAGAACGTTGATCTTCCCGTCGCCGTTGCCGTCTTTTGGATCGTTGGGGCCTGCCGCCAGCTGGCCGTTGGCCGCGCGGATGATGTCGAGGTCGGTGCCATCGACGTCGCCGTCGCCGTCGGCGTCACATCGTTCGAAGCTGTTCGCCCAGATCTTCACGACCTGGTTCGATCCCTGACTGCCGATGAATGCCTGGATCGTGTCGGTGCCGGCGCCGTTGTTGTCGTGATAGGTGAAGCTGACCTTGCCGTCCTGGCCCGTCACACAGCCTGCGGGATTACAGGTTCCCGTTGCTCCCACGTTCTGTGAACCGGCCAGCACCTGGAAGGTGAGCGTCGCGCCTGGAACCGGCTGGTTGTTCGAGCTCTGGGCGAACGCGGTCACGGTGTGGTCCGTGCCAACCGGGTTGGTCGCGATGAGCGGCGACAGGCCTACGGTCGAGAACAGCAGCGGATCGGGCAGGACGAACGCGACCGGCGACAGAATCAACTCCGCCATCGCGGTGATGCCGACCTCGTTGCTCTCGCAGCAGGACCAGCCCATCGAAGGAGCCGCGGTCGACCATTCACCGCGGGCCGGGTCCGACGGAAGATGCTGATTCGCGAGCAGGTTGTCGACGTAGTCCGCATACCAGTCGTCCGCCAGGATCGGCAAAGGTCCGGCAGGGCGGCCGATTCCCGGCAGCGTCGTAATGCCGTAGGATTTCAGCCCTTTGAAGATATTGAACATCGCATAGCCGCACCCCTTGTTGGTCGTCGAGGGCGTGCCAGCCGTGCAGGTGAAGCCATACGCGGGATCCAGTTGCGTGGTCCAGTTGTGGGTGATGTAGTTTTTGGTCGCGGTGACTCTCGCGTCGCCGGAGCCTACGCCGGTGAACGCCAGGCCCTGCAACGCAATGCCGACCCGGGTCATGTCGCCGGCTTCACCCGGATTGCCAACCTGGTACTCGATGCTGCCGTTGGCCACCATCTGATTCGCCAGAACCGAGGCGAAGTTGGTTTTGGTGAACGCCGGAATCGTCGCGCCGGCCGCTTGACTATCGATTAGGCCGAGGAGTGCCCAACCCATCGTCGAACCGTCCGACCCGGCGAATCCGGGCTGCAGGTTGTAGTACCACCCACCCTTGGCAGGCGCCGTGTCCGACGCGCCCCACGCGACCGCGTTCACGATGCGCTGGAGAATCTCCGAATAGGTCTTGCCGACCACGAAGTTCGCGTTCTGCGAACCGAGCCCGGCGCCCACCGTCCGCGTCGGCGACGCGCTCGTGGCGGCGGCGATGGCTGCGGCCAGGATCGGCGTCGTATAGCCGTCATTACCGTCCTGAGTGGCCGACAGGCCGATGTTCACCGGTGCTGGCACGTTGATGCAGGGATTTTCCACGCCAGGACCCGGGTCCTCATCGCACGGGGTCATATCCCGCTGCTTCAGACGGTCGAAGATGTAGTTCAACCCCCGCTGGACGACGGGCTGAAAAATATCCGTGGCGGGGCCATTGACCGCGTGGCCATGGTTCTGAATCGCCAGCAGCGCCAACGCGCCGAACGCATTCGGGTCGTTGCTGGTGGTGTAGAAATTCCAGGTCGTCTGATTGGTGGTGAATGCCGTCGCGCGGTTGGCCTGGGCCTGGTAGAAGTACCGCAGCCCGTCCTCGATCGCCATGTTGATCTTGGTGTTACGCAGATCGATCGCAAGCGCGGTGGCGGGGTCGACCACGGCGATCACCGCGGTCGCCACCTCCGCACCCACCGTCAGCGTTGCGGTGAAGCTGGCGGCAACCGCGTAGTTGCAGGTGCGCCTGGATATACGACTGGTCGGTTATCGTCGAATTCGTGACCACACCGTTGCCGCAGTCGAGGGAATAGGCAGTCCCGTTGGCCTGGCTGGTGTTACCCCACACCACGACGTTGACACCCTTCAGCGCCTGACGAGTCGGCATGATGCGCGTATCGGCGCCGGCGGTGGCGGCTCCGATCGCGACGATCGCCGCGGCCATCCAGCCGATTCGGCCTGCTTGTTTACACCTGGTGAAGCTACTCATGTTTCGTCTCCATTGATGGCGCTACGAAAGGCCACATCGTTAAGAACTCACGCAATCTGCTCGAGACTCGAGGCGGGCCATCGACCCGCTTATTGTGGCGACGACTCGCCGGCTGTCAATCGCAATCTGTCTATTTTTTGAGCAGATCGCTGTCAGGGCCTGTCTAGCAATCAGGCTGCCATGAAACATGCCAATATTTCTGGATATTTTAAATGTTATGCCTTTAATAGGGTTATCCAGGGCAGACTGAAGTCCGCCGTTTCGGCGCTGACAGGGCCTATTCAGATCGATTTTGTTCACGGACTGACCACGAAGCCGGCAGCCTCGTTAGCGATACCCTATACACCGTGCGCCCCACCGCCGTTCTCAACATCGTCGGATTGACCCGCGCCCTGATGGGCGCCGATACGCCGCATCTGAATGCCCTGGCCGCCGACGGAGGGTGGGCGCCGATCCGCGCCATCACGCCGGCCGTCACCTGTTCGGCGCAGGCGACCTTCCTCACCGGAACCCTTCCCCGCGACCACGGCATCGTTGGCAACGGCTGGTATTTTCGCGACCTCGCCCAGGTGATGCTGTGGAAACAGTCGAACCACCTCGTGCACGGCGAGAAAGTGTGGGAGACCGCGAGGCGGCGGGACCCCGCGTGCACGTGCGCGAAGATGTTCTGGTGGTTCAACATGTACAGCACCGCAGAGTGGGCGGTGACGCCGCGGCCGATTTACCCGGCGGACGGGCGCAAGATTCCCGACATCTACTCGCAGCCGGCCGATCTGCGTGACCGGTTGACGTCGGAGCTCGGTCCCTTTCCCTTGTTCAACTTCTGGGGACCCACCGCCGACATCACCTCGAGTCAGTGGATTGCCGAAGCGTCGATGCGCGTGGACAACTGGTTCTCACCGACCTTGCTGCTCGTCTACCTGCCGCATCTCGACTACAACCTGCAGCGCTTCGGCGCCACCGATCCGCGAATCCGTGCGGACGTGCGAGCCATCGACGAGGTCTGCGGACGGCTGATCGCACACTGTCGCGACAGGGGACGCCGCGTGGTGGTGGTTTCCGAGTACGGCCTGGTCGACGTGAGTGGTCCGGTGCACATCAATCGTGTGCTTCGCGAGGCGGGTCTGCTGGCGGTCCGGGAGGAACTGGGTCTCGAATCCCTGGACGCCGGATCGAGCGCGGCATTCGCCGTGTCGGATCATCAGGTGGCGCACGTGTACGTTCGCGACCCCGCGCGTGTCGCCGACGTGAAGTCGCTGCTCGAGCGCGTGCCCGGGATCGATGCGGTGCTCGATCGCAACGGCCAGGCGGGGATCGGCCTGGATCACGAGCGGTCGGGCGAGCTGGTGGCGATCTCCGCTGCCGACCGCTGGTTCACGTACTACTACTGGCTCGATGATCGCCTGGCGCCCGACTTCGCGCGCACGGTCGACATCCACCGCAAGCCCGGCTACGACCCGGTCGAACTGTTCCTCGATCCGGCGCTGCGGCTGCCGAAGGTGAAGGTCGCCGCGACGCTCGCGAAGAAGATGCTTGGTTTCCGCTACCTGATGAGTGTCATCCCGCTCGATGCGACGCTGGTGCGTGGGTCGCATGGCCGCGTGACCGACAAGCTCGATGATGGACCCGTGTGCATTACGTCGGAGAAGGGGCTGGTGGAGGGCGAGATCGACTCCACCGGGGTGCGCGATCTGGTGCTCGCGCATCTCTTCGCGTAAGCAGCCGGCTCTATGTTCCCGGGACCACGCGCTGCAGCAACAGCGTGAGCACGAAGCCGAGCAAGGCGAACCCGGCGAGTCGCGGTGCCCCACTCGAAGCGATCACCACCGCATCCACGATCGAAATGCCGGCGACGAGCACCGGGATCAACCAGCCCGCGCGTTGACCCACCCGTTTCGCGATCCAGGTCAGCGCCACGACGTACATGGTCAGCATCACCGCCGCCACGACCACCGCCGGTGTGACCGTGGCCGCCGCGGCCGCCGCCACGCAGTAGACCAGTCCGCGACAGATGCCCATCGCCACCGGGCCGAACGGGTCGCGCTTGTGGCGATAGTCGTAGTAGACGATCGCGCCGGCGAGCAGCACGCTCCAAACGACAGCCGCTGCGGGCTGCCCGGCCATCGCGGCGACTCCACCCAACAGCAGCGCCCACCCGCAGGCGAACGTCTCGCCGACGGTCACGTCTCCGGCCGGGATGGGACGGTCCGGCCGAAACTGCGCATCGAACCGGCGATCGAACGCGTCGTTGAGAAACATGCCGGCGGTGTAGAGCAGCGACACGGCAAACGCGACGCGGGTGACCGCCGGGCGCGAAAATGCGGCGCCGGACACAATCGTCCCGGCCAGCACATTGGTCCAGACCGTCGGCAGATTGGAGACGCGGGCAAGCAGGAGGTAGGCGCGCGGCCGCGTCCGGGGCACGCTCATGCTTCGAGCTGCGCCCTGGTCCAGGTCAGCTCGCGCGCGATCGCGGTGGTGACATCGACGGTGCGGTACTCCGGCGGCAACACGTCCCACGTGTAGGTTTCGACTTCGAGATAGGGACACCCGCGTTCGCGCTTCAGCACATCGAGCACCGATGCCAGATAGGGCTGCGTGGTCTCGAAGTCCTTCATCGCGGCCAGGAAGACCGGGACATGAAAATGGACCCGCCACTCGCACGCCTCGGTGGAACCGGTGGCGGGCGTCGCCGCCAGCGCCTCGGGCAGATCCGTGTACCTCACGAATCGATCGGCGCAGCGCTCGACTACCTGGTGCAGGTAGGTGTCGTCGGCGAACGGGCCGAACGCCGCGTGCATGCCGGCGCTGTCCCTCCGCGTCATGCGCAGCGCCGAGCTGACCTGGACCTTGCACACCCGGACACCGGCGTCCCGAAGCAGCGCGAAGGCCGTGGAGGGGTCTTCGAATTCCACCGCGGCGTGGCACGCATCGAAACAGACGCCCACGTGGCGGCGAACGTCGTCCACGCGCATCGCGACGCCGGCCTCGCGGCCCGCGCGCGCGACCAGGGCCGGATCGAACAGCCGCGTCGTGAAGAAGGTTGCCGCTTCCGCCACCGTCTCAATGTAGCAGGCGGGTTCAGGTTCGATCGCGAGCGCGATGGTGACGCCGGTGCGCTCGCGAATTGCGACGAGCTCCGCCGCGTGGCGGAGGAAGCCGGCGGCCACCGCCTCTTCGTCCGCGACCGACCTGACGTCGGCGCGGAACGCGCCCGGGACTGTGCTGACGCTGCCCTCGATGTCCGGGCGGTCAGTCAGCAGGACGGCCAGCAGACCGGCGAGCCGGTTGGTGTACTCGATTCGCGCCGCGCTCCGCCAGTCCGGCTGGTAGACCTGCTCCTTGACGCGCTGCCCGTGAAAGGCGCCGTAGGGAAACCCGTTCATGGTCAGCACGTAGTAGTCGCCGCGACGGAGAAATTCGCGAAACGCCGCCAGCGTCTCCGGCTGCTCCAGCGTCTTGGCGGCCTGGGCCGACAGTCGGAGGCCGATGGCCATCGGCCCCTCGAATGCGAGCAGGCCGCGCAGGCGCGGCAGCGACGCGGCGAGCGCATCGCTGACGTCCGTCCAGGTTTCGCCGCGGTGAATGTTCGAGCAGTAGGTCAGATGGAACCGGTCGCCGACCTTCATCGATGACCGTAGGCGACCGCCGGTGCCGTCCGCGGCTCGTCCTGGTCCGACGCTCGCACTTCGAGATCCTCAATCGCGCCGCAGACCGACGCTTCGTCCATCTCGGTGACTTCGAAGCTCTGGCCGATGCCGCGCAGCAGCGTGATGTGCAGCTCGCCGCCCAGGTGCTCGCGGAACTCGCGGAGTCCATGAATGAGCGCGAACCGGTCGTCGTCCCCACGTTCGAGCAGGGCGTCGTCCCAGAGCTTGAAGCCGATCGCTTCGAGCAGGGCCAGAATCCGCTCGGCGCTGGCCGCGGGCAGGACGCCCTTCCTCACCGCATACATCAGGTCGAGCGCGATCCCGATGGCGACGGCCTCGCCGTGCCGGAGCCGATGATTGGTGATCGACTCGAGCTTGTGGGCGGCCCAGTGGCCGAAGTCCAGCGGACGCGCGCTGCCCAGCTCGAACGGGTCGCCATTGCCGCAGATGTGCGCGAGGTGAAGTTCGGCGGAGCGGCGAATCAGCGACGTGAGCACCGTCACGTCGCCGTTCACGATTTCGTCGACGTGGGTCTCGAGGTATCGGTAGAAGGCAGGATCCCGCAACAACGCGACCTTCACGGCCTCGACGACCCCGCCGATGCGGTCGCGCTGGCTGAGCGACTCCAGGTAGCGCGCGTCGTTGATCACCGCGAACGGCGGCACGAACGTGCCGACGAAGTTCTTCTTGCCGAACAGATTGATCCCGTTCTTGACGGCGATGCCTGAATCGGCCTGCGACAGGACGGTGGTCGGAAAGCGCACGACTCGAACGCTTCTGTGCGCAATCGCCGCCGCGAACGACACCATGTCCAGCACGGCCCCGCCGCCGATGACCGCGAGGATCGACTGGCGATCCAGGCCGACGTCGTTGATCCGCTTCAGGATCGCGAGCGGATGCGCGAAGTCGTTCTTGGCGGCCTCTCCGCCCGGCACGATCACCGGGGGCGCCACCAGTTCGAGTGCTTCCGGGAACTGCGCGAAATAGGCCGTGATGTCCCGGGTGAGCGCCGGGTGCGCCGCCGCCACTTCGCCGTCAATCACCACCAGAACGCGGTGCCGGCGGTTGGGCTCTTCCCGTCGAACCGCGTTCAGGAAATCCGGGTTGTCAGTGCACCACGCGTCCTGTGTGAAGTAGACAGGAAAGCTGAACGGTACCGAGAAACCGTGGGTCGACTGGGGCATGGGAAGGCGCCTATATGGTCACGAAACAAGACACGGCCGGGATTGAGCAATAATCCCACCGTACGGGGTGTTTTTGCGTTCCTTTGGACGCTATCTGTTGAATTTACATTGGTTGTCGGCTTTAGAGGCTCCCGGGACCAGACGCGAATGGGTCCGATACGACGCAAATTAATCAGGTCCGCCCACGATAAAAGCCTCCACTGCGGCTGACTTCATGTGTTTCCACGGGCGACTCCCCGAAAGCCGGCTTCTCAGAATTTCGCAACGACGCCGAATCCTGCACGCCAGAAATCGAAGCGATCGAACGAGAGGCCGGTGGCCGTGGACAGGTCTTCGAGTTTGAATCCGTACGAACGGAAGTAGCGCACATCGGCGCGCACGCCCACGTGTGTCGTGAAGAATCCCATGAGGCCGCCGCCCACGTTGACGGTGAGATAGTTCGAAGAGAGGCTCTCCGGAGTAGGGATGAGGAGCGTCGAAAGCCTGGTGACGTTGAGATTCAAATTGCCCACGCCGACAGCTCCGTAGGGTTTGATGCGGCCGAGTGTGGGACCCACGAGGACATTTCCCGAAACCGTGAACACGCGGCTCTTCGCAAGCGCGTTCGCCGAGTTGTCAATGAGCTCGGGCTGATACGACAGTTCGGTTTCGAACCCGACGACCTTGCCGACGTTGCCGATGGCGACGCCAAATCCCGGCTCGGAACTGCTCCCGACCGCCGACGGCGAGCTCAGCGTCGTGTCGACGAACGGGTTGATGAACGCTTGCGCCGAGGCATTACGCGCCGCCGAAGCGGCCAGCAACACGGCGGCGACGAGGACCGATGGTTTCACAAACACCTCTCAGATCGAGTGAACGCACCAACGCGCTTACTTTCTAACGCGTCAACCCTGGCCGTTCCGGATCAACCCCGCCCGCCGCGGCTGCCGACGGCCGCGAACAGCACCGCCGCCGGCACCTCCAGGAAATCGCCCGCTGCTTCGTGGGCCGAGACGAGTTGCTCCGCCGCCTGACACATCTCATCGTCTCCAAGACACGTGGTGGCGAGAAACGCGTTGCGCTCGTCAGCGTCCCGCGCGATGGCATCGTGGAAGATTTCGAACGCGCGCCGCCAGCGTGAGGGATTCATCGGCGGAGACGGTTATCGACATCCCAGGACAGCCATGATCCGATTGGCCTCGCCGACGAGTTGCGCCGCCTGCGCGGCGGAGATCGCGCGGCCGCCCGCCAGCGCCTGCACTTCGTGAACGAAGAGGTTGAGCCACTGACAGGCGCGGAGTGGATCTCCCGCGCGAGTCGAGGTGGTGAGCCCGTGCGCCACCCAGAGCTCCGCCTCCAGCGTCAGGCCGACCGCGGGTCGCAGATGAAACGACTGCACCAGCGCAACGAGATCGACGATTTGCTCCGGCGCACCCTTGACGATCACATCGAAGCGGCCGGAAACGTGATCTCCGAACACGTTGACGGCCGTGCAATGGACCGGCACGGTGCCGATGCGGAACAACGAACCCGAAGGCGGCGCACAGGCCACGGTGGGGCTCGGATCCACCGCGTCGGTCGCGGTGACGACGTAGGCCGCGATCGCACCTGCCGGGCTGGTGGCGTTCACCGTGACCGACGTCGGCGCGTGCAAGGCCAGGGTCGACACGGCCGGAGGAAGCTGGAACGTCGCGCTCTTGATGTGGCGCTGGTCGGACCCGGCTTCGTCGCTGGCCCACACGATCCGGATGCTGCCGTCTGGAAGCACCGTGATGTCGTTGAGCTGTTCGTTCACCAGCGGCGTGTTGGTGATCTGGAACAATCGGTTGGAGCTGGTGTCATAGGCGAAGATGTCGGCTGCGTCGATCGCCGTCGCGCGGCTTTCGAACGCGATCACGTTGCCGGCGATGCTCGGATTGCCTTGAAAACCGGGCGTCTCGAGTTCCACCTCGCTTCCGCCGCTCACCGGCCGCCAGAAAATGCCGGACTTGCCGCCGCGTTGCGCGTCGTAGGCGACCAATGCGCCGTTCGTGCTCGGGTTGCCTTCGGGGCCCGTCGTCGCGGCGACGACGCTGACATTCCACGCACCGCCGGCGCGCACGGCCTGCCACACGTCGCAATTCGTCACCGTGACGGCGCAGTGCTCCCAGACCACGACGTTCCCGTCCGGCGAAACCGCGGGATTGCCGTCCCCTGCCGTATCGTTGGTGATCCGCACCGAGCTCGAGCTGACGAGATCGTGGATCACCAGCTCGCCCTTGGCTTCCAGACCGAAATCGATATAGGCGACGGTGCTGCCGCCGATGGCGGCGGCGAATCGATTCGGGCTTGGCGTCGGATCGATCTCCACCGGAGCCACGGCGGGTGTCGCGGCGTCGAAGGCCATGATCGCCGTACCACTCGCCAGGAACACGCGAGAGAACACGATCTTGCTGCCGCTGACGCCGGCCAGCAGATCCTCCGCGCCCGAACCCGGCGGAACCTCCGCGTCGGTGCTGGTCGCAAAGTTGTAGTAGCGAATCCTGAGGTCCGATGTATACGACACCCAGTCACCGCTCACGTGCGGATCGAACTGATCCCCCGGATTCAGGTTGATGTCGGTCGGCACCAGGGCCGGCGTCGGATAGCTGACCGGAACGATCGCCATGACGACCGCCGGCAGGAGAGCGAGTGCCAATACGATCAACCACGACGTGCGACCGACGCGGCGTTGCAACAAGCGCGTCATTGTTTGACTCCCGCACCGGATCCGGCTGCGCGCAGCCGTCCCGTCTTGAGCTCGTCGGCGACCTGCCGTGCGGCCTTTGCGAACGCATCCTGTACCGTCTGCGTCGCCTTCTGGGTTGACGCATCTCCGCCGTCTGGCGCGCCTCCCGGCATCGCCATGCCGCCCATCGCCTGGGCTCCCGACATCATCGACATCGCCGCACCCATCCCGGGGCTCATCAGCCCGCCGCCAAGCGGCGAGGCGCCGCCGAGCGCCGAGGCCGGACCCATCATGTTGGTCATCATTCCGTTACCCATTCCCATGGTCATGTACATCGATCCGGCAAAGGCGGCGACCCTGAGCGCCGAGGCCACGCCGAAGCCGCCGCTCGACGACTTCGCCGAGGACGTCAACTTGGGCTTGCTGTCGTCGCCGACGGCATAGAGGCGGTAGTCGACGCGCGCGTCGTGCACGTCGGCCGATGCATTCCCGTCCCCGGAAGCCTTGCGCAGCATGCCGCCGACTTTGTTCGGCTTCGACGTCTTGAACTCGGCGATGTCGCTGACGAGCACGAAGTCGCAGGCCTTCTCCGCCGCGTCATGGTTCAGGGCCGCGGCGGTCGTCCCGGCGATCGGCAGCGCCTCGAACGGCGCCTTGCTCAATCCGGCCATCAGCCCGCTGCGAAGCACGGGCGTAGCGATCGGACGGCCGCTGCTGTTCGCCGGTTCGACGATGCCGATTCGGATGACGCCCGGCTTTTTCGGCGCCACCGTGCTGGTGCCGTCCGCCAGCGATCCGAAGATGGCGTCGGCCAGCGTGCCGCCGGCGGCCAGCGATGGCAGGAGCTGCTGGTAGCTCTGGACCTCCGTGTAGTCTGCCGGCGCCTCGAACAGGGCGGCGTCGAGCGAAGTCACCTTGAGGTCGGTGACTTCCACCGCCATGGTCGTCACGTCCTTGTCCTTGCCGTCCTTGCCGGTTTCAACGGTCGTGGTCATCGCCGTGCTGAGCGCGAATCCCAGCTGCGCCTCGCCGGTTCGCGTTGTTTCGACGCGATCGCTGCAAGTCTGTGGTGCTGGCCGAGCCGCCGGACTCGGAACGGGAGCGGCCGCGCATGTCTGGTGCTCGGGGAGATCCGCATACCAGCCATCCGTTTCGATTCTGATCGTCTTGGAGTCGCAGGCGTTTTCGCCGGGCTGACGCACAATCGACGTCTTGATGTGGCGCGCTTCGAGGCCGAACAGCTGTTTCCGCTCGCCGGTGTCGGTCAGCGTGATGGCCTCGGAGACGACGCCCGGTTTCGGCGCGGCTCCTGAGGCCGCGGCGCCGGCCGCAGGATTGCCCGGCGGCAAGGCCGCAGCGGCGGGAGAATCGGTGGGTACGACCATGAAGTGTTTCGTGGCGTCCTGAAGCTGCAGGCTGCGCTTCAAGTCGCACTGCGTGATCATGGTGATGCCCGGAAACTCGAAGCGCTGCCGGACGCCCTTGAAATACGTGGTGTTCTCGGACGCCTGCGCGCCGCTGACATATCTGGTACGCACTTTCACGTCGGTAGGCGGAGGCGCGGGTGCGGGAGGAGCCACTGCCGCGGCCTTGTCGACGGGTTTGGTCGCAACCGGCGGCTTTCTGACGGGTTTGGGCTTCGGAGCCGGCGCCTGGGCCGAGGCCGACCACCCGATCGAGAGGCCAACCAGTAAGAAGAGCAGCGTGCGGGTTGACATATGCGTTCTCCTGCTTAGAACGCGACGGCGGGCCGGGAATTGGATCAAGGCCTGCTATCCTTCACCCATGCCTGCGTCGTCGGAGGTCACCCAACTGCTGGCAGACTGGCAGAATGGCAGTCCGGAGGCCCTCGAGCGGCTGATGCCGCTGGTCTATGGCGAGCTGCGGGCGATTGCGGGCCGATATCTCTCGCGGGAACGGGCCGATCACACGCTCCAGAGCACCTCACTGGTGCATGAGGCCTATTTCAAGCTGGTCGATCAGCGGAACGTGCAGTGGCAGAACCGGGCGCATTTCCTCGGCATCGCGGCCCAGCTCATGCGACGGATTCTGGTGGACCACGCGCGAACGGCGCATCGGCTGAAACGAGGCGGATCCGTACCCGCCCTTTCTCTCGATGCGGCAGTCGATGCCGCCGCACCCTCGCGCGGTATCGATCTCCTGGCGCTCGACGACGCGCTCGATCGGCTGGCGGTCATCGATCCGGAACAGAGCCGCCTCGTGGAGCTCCGCTATTTCAGCGGGCTGACGATCGAGGAAGCGGCTGTCGCCATGGGCACCTCGCCCGGCACCGTGAAGCGGGAATGGGCGTCGGCGCGAGCCTGGTTGTTCAGGGAAATGAGCAAGGCGACGCCGTGAGGCGCCTCACACATCTGGAGATGGGTTCATGAAGGTCAGATCGGCTCTGGTCGCCAGCTTGATGATCCTGGCGCTGCACACCATTGGCGCAGCCGCCGCCACCAGCGTGCTGTTCATCGGAAACAGCTTTCTGTTCGGCTCCGGCTCCGCGGTGCGCTTTTACCGCGCCGACACGGTGACCGACCTCAACAACGAAGGCATCGGCGGGGTGCCGGCGCTGTTCAAGTCGTTTGCACAGCAGGCAGGTCTCGACTATGACGTGTCGCTCGAGACGCGCGGCGGCGTCGGGTTGGATTTTCACCTCGAGAACAAGCTCGGGGTGATCGGCCGGCGCGGCTGGGATGTGGTCGTGATGCACGGCTACAGCACGCTCGACGCCGACAAACCGCGCGATCCGGCAAAGCTGATAGCCACCAGCAAGCAGATGGCCGACTTCCTGCGCGCGCGTAATTCGAAGGTCCAGCTGTATCTGATGGCGACCTGGTCGCGCGCCGACGAGACCTACCCAGCCAAGGGTGCCTGGGCTGGGCAGCCGATTGACGCGATGGCTCGCGACGTCCGTGCCGCGTACGATCAGGCGGCTGGTCCGGCCGGAGTCAAGGCCGTAATCCCGGTCGGCGAAGCGTTCACACGCGCCATCCACACCGGAGTCGCCGATCCGAATCCCTACGACGGCATCGACGCGGGAAAACTGAATCTCTGG
Organism: uncultured Acidobacteriota bacterium; assembly: GCA_963794705.1. Taxonomy (GTDB): domain Bacteria; phylum Acidobacteriota; class Vicinamibacteria; order Vicinamibacterales; family CAVVIG01; genus CAVQFC01. The sequence continues at coordinate 442,949 of CAWCFI010000009.1, read as the reverse complement.
ACCTACGACAACTACCACGCCAGCACGCACGGCTACTACCTCGAGGCGCTGGTGATCTTCGGGAGCGTGACCGGCCGCGATCCGCGCTCGCTCGGCCAGAACGAGTGTTCGGCCTACGAGCTGGGACTATCCAGATCGGAAGCGAAGGCACTGCAGCAGCTCGCCTTCGACCAGCTCGCCGGCACGGGAACGGTGACGGCGGCTCCGCTGGTGCTGCCGAAGGCTGTCAACCCTGAACGATGCGTGGCGGCACGCTAGCGGCGTTCACGAACGCAACACGGCTCGCGGACGTCACGCCCGGCGCTGGTGGTCCTAGTGAGGCCACAGGTTGACGATGAAGTCTCGAAGCGCGCGGATCGCGGTACGGCCGGCGATGACCACGATCACGACGAGCAGCACGCCGCCTGTCGCCAGGATGTATCTCACCATGTCTTCCACCACGCCTCGAGCCATCGCCGGTCGTCGTCGCGTTTTCGACGTCTTGTCGCGCGCGCTTGGCGATCGCGTCGAGGCTCGAACCGCGCCGCAATCATCCACCGGCATTGTTGTGCGGTGTGGCGTTCCGGGTGATAATTTGTGCGGTTCATCTTCACATGGCTTGTCCGGGCTGCGGTAGCACGGCTCCAATGGTGCGAGGACGCTGCACCGTGTGCGGCGTGTCCTCCGCGGCAGATACCCCGACGATTGGCGGCGACGTCGCGACGAACTTTTCGGAGTCGCCCGATCCAACCGGCGGCTTGACCGGAGCCGTGCCCGCGAGTGAGGCGCCGCGGACCGGCGGCCTGCTCCAGGTCGGCCAGAACTTCGGCACCCGTTACCACATCATCCGACTGCTCGGTACCGGCGGCATGGGCGCCGTCTACCAGGCCTGGGATCAGGTGCTCGAAGTGGCGGTGGCGGTGAAAGTGGTCCGCCCGCAGGCGATTGACGGCGGCGACAAAGCCCGGGACGTCGAGCGCCGCTTCAAGCGCGAGCTGGTGCTCGCCAGGCAGGTCACTCACAAACACGTCGTTCGCATTCATGATCTCGGCGAGATCGACGGCATCACGTACATCACGATGCCGTACGTGCAGGGGTCGGACCTCGCGACGATCCTGCGGGCCGATGGCCGGCTGCCGGTCGATCGCGTGCTCGTGCTCGCGAAGGAAATCGCGTCGGGCCTGGCGGCGGCGCACGACGCCGGCATCGTGCACCGCGATCTGAAGCCCGCCAACATCATGGTGGACGCCGATGGTCACGCGCTGATCATGGACTTCGGCATCGCGCGATCGACGAAACCCACGGATTTCGGGATGACGGCCACCGGCGTCGTGGTCGGCACGGTCGAGTACATGGCTCCGGAGCAGGCGCGCGGCGAGGCAGTGGACGCGCGGGCAGACATCTATTCGTTCGGCTTGATCCTCAACGATCTCCTGCTCGGCCGCCGCAAGGCGCTCGGCACGACCGCAGTGGCCGAGCTCATGGCGCGGATGCAGAACGCGCCGGCCTCCGTCCGATCCGTCGATCCCTCGATCCCGGCGAGCGTGGATGCGCTCGTGACCAAGTGCCTGCAGCCCGATCCGGCGGCGCGCTACCAGCGGCTGGCCGATCTGGTTGCCGATCTCGAGGCGCTCGATCAGCACGGTCATCCCACGCTCTCCATGCCCGCCGTGGCGCCGTCGGGGACGAGAGGTTCGCCGGGATCGATGGCACGGCGCTGGAGTCTGGCCGCCGCCTGCCTGCTCCTCGTGCTGGTTGGCGCGGTGTGGGTGTGGCGCGCGCGCTCGTCGCCGCCCCGTTCATCTCCGCAAGCGTCGAACGGCCCCGCGATTTCGCTGGCGATCCTCCCTTTCCGGAACGCGTCCGGTGACCCGACGCTCGATTCGTTCGGCGCCAGCCTCAGCGAGGTGTTGCGCACCGAGCTCGGACAGTCGTCGCAGGTGCGGACGGTCGCGGCGGATCGCCTGCGCCAGGTGCTCCAGGATCTCCGCATCGCGCCGAATGCGACCTTGGCGCCGACCGAACTGGCGCGCGTCGCCGATTTCACGAGCGCGCGCAGCGTCCTGTGGGGTCAGTACACGCGATTCGGCAATGCGATTCGCATCGACGCGACGCTGCAGGATCTCGATCGGCAGCAGGCGGTGCCGTTGAATGCGATGGCCCCGAACGAGGGCAGCCTGTTGACCGCGATCACCGAGCTCGCCGGCGCGGTGCGACAGAGTCTGGCGCGCGGATCTCCGGACGTCCTCAAGGAACTGACCTTAACCGCTCGAAAGCCCTCGACCAGCTCGTTCGAGGCGTTGCGGTTGTACGACGAAGGCCTCGGGCTGACACGCGAGGGCAAGCAGCAGGCCGCGTTGAAGAGTTTCGAGGCGGCCACCAACGCCGACGGCAACTTCGCGCTGGCGTTTTCGGGCCTGGCCCAGGCCTACGCCACCCTCGGCTACGACGCCGAAGCCGGCCAGTTCTCGCGGCGGGCGATGAGCCTGGCGGAGGCGCTGCCGCCGCAGGAAAAATATCTGATCTCGGCGAACCACTACCGGATTGTCAACGACACCCCGAAGGCGATCGAGGCCTATGAGAACCTCGCCAAGGCGTCGCCCAACAACGCGACGGTGCAGTTCGATCTCGGCACCCTGTACGAGAAGAGCGGCGCATTCGATCAGGCGCGTGAACGTTTTGCGAAGGTCGTGGCCCTCGATCCGAAGTTCGTCGATGGCCTGCGTGCGCTCGGGCGGGTGGAAATTCGACGCGGCAATCCCCAGGGCTCGCTGGATCATCTCAACACCGCGCTGACCCTGGCGATTCAGCTCGAGAACGAGGAGGCCCGAGCCGACGTGCTGCAGGCGATTGGCGTCGCGTACAAGCGGCTGGACCGCCTCGATGAAGCGCTCCGGCGCTACGAGGAGTCGCTCGAGATCAAGCGCAAGCTGGGACAGAAACGCGGGATGGCCGCCAGCCTGGGCGAGATCGCCCAGATCCAGGAGGTCCAGGGGCAGACGCGCGAATCGGAGCAGAGCTACCGAGAGGCGCTCGGCCTGCAGCGCGAAATCGGCGACAAGGCCGGCATCAGCACCAGCCTCGTCAACCTCGCTTCGCTGCTGAACGACGATCTCGGCCGACCCGACGATGCGCTGCCGCTGCTGCGCGAGGCGCTGCAGATCCGGCGCGACGTCGGCAACGCCAATGGCGAGGCGATCGTGCTCAACAACATCGGCAGCGTCTACCTCGGCAAGGGCCAGTACTCGGAGGGGCAGACGTATTTCGAGCGGGCGCTCGAACTCAGGGAAAAGACCAAGGTTCCCGGGGAGATTGCCGACACGCTGCACAACCTCGCCGAAACGCTGTCGAAGGAGGGCCGCTTCGACCAGGCGCTGGCGCGCTACCTCCGCGCGCTCGATCTGCGGCGGGGCGCCGGCGACCGTCGTGGCGCAGCCATTGAGTCGTACAGCATCGGCACGATTTTCGACTACCAGGGCCGCTACGGCGCGGCCGTCAAATCCAAGGAAGAGGCGCTGCAGGCGTTTCGCGATCTGAAGCAGAAAGATCGATGGCTCGGAGAGATTCTGAGCGGGCTCGGGAGGAGCCTGGCCCTCAGCGGTCGCACGGACGACTCAGGAAAACAGCTCGACGAGGCGATGAGTCTCGCCCGCGAGCTCAAGAATCCGAGCCTGACGACGCAAATCATGACGTTTCAGGCGGATCGTCTGTATTACAGCGGCGACACCAAGGGCGCGAATCGCCTGGCAGAACAGGCACTGCAGCAGGCGTCACGCACATCGGATCGCGCGATGGCGCTCCTGACGCAGATCGAGACGGCGATGACTGCCGCCGCGCTGCAGCCCAGCCAGGCGCTCGCGCTCAAGCTGGGCACGCTGGCGCAGGAAGCGGACACGCTGGGGCTGAAGTCTGTCGCGGTCGAATGCGTCGTTCGGCGTGCCGAGACGCTACTGAAGCTCGGCGATCGCGCCAACGCGAGGAAGGAAGCGGAACGCGCGATCGCGCAGGCGGAGACGTTCGGCCTGCGCCCACTGCTGGCGACCGCCCACTATCTGCGGGCGGAGGTGCTGCGATCGGCTGGGAGCGCAGAAGCCCGCGCGGACTATGCGTCCGCGCTGCGTCTGCTCGACGAAATCAAGAGCGAGGAGGGCAGCCAGAACGTGCTGACGCGCGCCGACCTGGGTCCTATCCGCGAGGCGTGTTCGCGCTGGGCGAAAGCGACTTGAGCCGGCGCCGTCGCTGGTGGAACGCGCCGATCAACCCCGAACCGAGCAGAAACATGGTGGCCGGTTCCGGAACCGCGTTCGGCGCCTGGACCACCGTGAAGGACTGGAAGTTGTCGTCCTTGCCGCCGATGGAAGGGTCCGTGCACTCGAGACAGCCGATATAGCTGCCCTCGGTCGTGATGTCGGTGTCGAAGTTATCGCCGGGAATACTTCCCTTGTTGTGCAGCAGGCGGATGCGGTTGCCCGGTTCGTTGGAAAAGAGCCCGTCCGTGTCCTCGAACCAATCAACGGTAATGTCGAAGAAACCGCTCCAGGTGTCCGGGACAGCGGTATCCGGGTTCGGGTCCGGCGCAGTGACTTCGAAGTCGACGCAGTCCGTGCCGTTGTTGGCAAAGGGCACGCACACATATCCGGGGAACGCGCCAAAGCGCGACTCGAGCGCCGCCGGACTCTGAATGCTGTCGGTCACCGTGACGTCGAAGTCGCCAGTGTGCACGTTGTTAAACGTGAGGGTGAAGATGTAGTCGCCGAAATCGAAGGCGTGCGACGAGGAGCCGGGATTCGCATAGTTGAACGTGAGCGAAGCGGCCTCGGTAGGTGTTGATCCAACGGGCACCAGGACCGCTGCGAGAGCGGCCGCGCAAAGGAGCCGTGCGCCGAAAGATCCGGCGTTGGCGGGTTTCAAATCAGTCGACATATCAGCCTCATTCCTGGCCCGGCGTCGTCATTCGACACACGTACGAAGCACCAGCTGTCGCAAGAGTTGAGCCAGCCAGCTCGGCTTGAAAACGCCCGATGTTGCTGAGTGGATTCGCTTTGGACCGACGATGGTCGATCAAAGAGATCTCCGTTCGCCAGACTTTTGTCACGTCCAAAGAGGACCTCTTGGCGCGGTCGGCGCGGAGAACGGCGCCCTGCGCCTGACTGCCCGTCCTCACTTCGGCGACGCGGCGCTAGAGGATGCCCCGGCGCATGGCCTCGGTCGCCGCTTGTGTGCGATCGTCGGCGCCGAGCTTGGCGAGAATGTGGCTCATGTGCGTGCGGACGGTCGCCTCGCTCAAGCCGAGGGCATCGGCAATGCGCTTGTTGCTCTTGCCGGAAGCCGCCAGCCGCAGCACGTCGATTTCTCTCGCGCTCAGCGCTGACTGCGGCACGCGCTCGGCCAGCCGCCGCGCCACTTGGTCCGGCACGACGCGCCGGCCGGCGTGGACGTGGCGCAGCGCATCCACCAGCGTCGTCCCCGTCGCATCCTTCAACAGGTAGGCCCGCGCGCCGGCCTGCAACGCGCGGTAGACATCCTCGCTGCCATCCGACGCCGTCAGCACGACGATGCGGGCATCCTCGAACTCGGCACGAATGCCCTTGATGACGTCGACGCCGCTCAGGCCAGGCAGACGCAGATCGACGATGGCCACGTCGGGACGATGTGTGCGAAACAATGCAATCGTGTCAGGGCCGGTCTCGGACTCGGCCACGATCTCGATGTCTGGTTCCGCGCTCAGAATCGCCTTGAGGCCCATGCGCGTCACGAAATGGTCCTCGGCGAGGAGCACGCGCATCGGGTTGGGCATGGATCGATAGAGTACCTTACGCGAACGGCTCGAGCATGCCTGCTATGATCTCAGTGACCGTGGCACTTGCGGCAGGCGTTCGACTCGGCCCATACGAAATCATCGCGCCTCTCGGCGCCGGCGGCATGGGCGAAGTGTATCGCGCGCGCGACACGCGGCTCGATCGCGACGTTGCCGTCAAGATTCTCGCCGCCTCGCTGGCCTCCGATCCGGCCCGCCGCGACCGCTTCGAGCGAGAAGCCCGGATCGTCTCGTCGCTCAACCACCCGAACATCTGCGCCCTCTACGACGTTGGTCGCGCCGACGACCACGAATTTCTCGTGCTCGAGTACCTCGAGGGTGAGCCGCTCGATCGACGGCTCGCGCGATCGAAGGGCCAGCCGCTGCCGCTCGGCCAGGCGCTCGCCATTGCGATCCAGATCGGCGACGCGCTCGACAAGGCGCACCGCGTCGGGATCGTCCACCGCGATTTGAAGCCCGGCAACATCTTCCTGACGAAGAACGCCGCGAAGCTGCTGGACTTCGGCCTCGCCAAGGTCGCCGGATCGACGGCGCCGATGGCGGCGATGCCGCTGCCGCGAAGCGCCGTCCCCACGCCCGCCTTCTCTCGCGAGTTGACGATGGACGGCACCATCGTCGGCACCTTTCTCTATATGGCGCCGGAACAGCTGGCCGGTGAAGCGGTCGACGCCCGCACCGACATCTTCGCCTTCGGCCTGGTGCTGTACGAGATGCTGACCGGGCGCCGGCCGTTCGAAGATCACGACAACGCCGGCGTCATCACCGCGGTGTTCGATCGCGAGGCGCCGCCGCTGATGGCGAGCGTGCCGTCGCTGCCGCTCGGCCTCGATCGACTCGTCCGCACCTGCCTGGCCAAGGATCCGGACGATCGCTTCCAATCGGCGCACGATCTGCTGCTGCAGTTGCGGTGGGCGGCCGAGCCCGTCGCCGAATCGGCGGGGGCTGTCACTGCCGAGCGTTCCGCGCGCCGGTGGCGTCTGGTGGCGGCGCTCGCACTGCTGGCGGCCGTCGGCGCCGGCGCGCGCTCCTTGCTTCGGTCCGCGCCGGCTCCCGCCGCGGTCGCGCGTTTTGCCTACGACCTTCCGGTCGACCAGAATTTTTCGCGGCCCGGCCGGCGGCCGCTGGCGATCTCGCCCGACGGCACGCGCCTGCTGTACGTCGCGAACCGGCAGATTTACCTGAAGTCGATTTCGGATCTCGAGTCCGCACCGCTGCGCGGCACCAACGATGACCCTTCGGATGCGTCGTTCTCATCCGATGGTCAGTGGGTGATGTACTGGTCGGTCGCGTCGGGTGAGCTCAAGAAGATTTCAGTGGCGGGCGGCGCGTCCACGGCGCTGGCCAAGACGCTCAACCCGTCCGGCAGCTCGTGGAGCGGCGAGCGGATCTTCGTCTCGCAGGGCAAGCACGGCATCCTCGAGATGCCGGCCGCCGGCGGTCCGGCCCACCAGGTGGTGGCCGCAAGGGACGGTGAAGATCTGTACGGCCCCGAGCTGCTGCCGGACGGCAACACCCTTCTCTTCACCGTGAGACCCGCCGGCGTCAGTCGCTGGGACGACGCCACGATCGTGGCGCAGTCGATCGCGACCGGCGTCCGCAAGACGCTGGTGCAGGGCGGTACCGACGCGCACTACGCCGCCGGGCGGCTGATCTATCTGCACGACGCGGCGATCATGGCCGTGCCGTTCGACGGCAGCCGGCTCGAGGTCACCGGTTCCGCCGGTTCTCTCGTCACAGGCGTCGACCAGGCGGGCGCGAGCATCACGGGCGCCGGCTACTACGGTTTCTCCACGACCGGAACGCTGGTCTACGTTCCGGGGGATTCCAACCAGCGCCGCACGATCGTCATGGTGGACCGTCAGGGCCGCGAGTCCGCCATCCCCGCGCCGCCGCGCGCCTACACGCGCGCGCGCCTCTCGCCCGATGGATCGCGCCTCGCTCTGGAGGTGCGCGATCTGGATTCGGATGTCTGGCAATGGGATCTGCGGCGCGAAGTGCTCACGCGTTTGACGTTCGATCGGGCGGACGAGCGCAGCCCGACCTGGATGCCCGACAGCAAGCGGATCGTGTACACGTCGGACGCGGGCGGCAGCTACGGTCTCTACCGGCTCGCGGTGGACGGGGCCTCGAAGCCCGAACGGCTCACGACGTCGGCAGACGTCCAGTCGCCGCTGGGGATTTCGCCAGACGGCAAGGTGCTCGCGTTCATGCGCCTGCTGATGGGCACCGCGAACTACGAGATCAAGACGCTGGAGCTCGATGGCGATCGGACATCGCGGCCGATGGCGACGGCGCGCTTTCCTGACGCCTACATCGCCGTCTCTCCTGACGGACAATGGTGCGCCTACGCGTCGGTCGAGTCAGGCCGGAGCGAAGTGTACGTGCAGCGCTTCCCGACACCGGTCGGACCGCCGCTGCAGATCTCCCGGGAAGGCGGGACGTATCCGGTGTGGCCGTTGGCGGGACACGAACTGCTGTACCTCGACCCGGCGCGGCGCATGATGACGGTGCCAGTCAAGACCGGTGCCCAGTTCTCAGCGGACAAGCCCGAGCCGCTCTTCACCGCGAACTACTACACCATGCCGGTCGGTCGTGCCTTCGACGTCAGCGAGGACGGCCGCCGGTTCGTCATGATCAAGGACGATCAACCCTCCAGCCGGCGGTTCATCTTCGTGCAGCACTGGCTGGAGGATGTCGCCAACCGCGTGCGCTGACGCGGCTCACGAGATCAGCCGTTCTCCGCCGGTTGAATACGGGCCTGTAGGGCGTCGATGACGTGGTGATGTTCGACCGCCACGCGATCGATCCACGCCCCGAGGTCGACATCCGGCGCCTCACCTTCGACCATGCGAAGCAGCGTGGCCAGATCGCGCGCGCCCACGACCATGGCGCTGCCAGCCAGATCGTGCGCGATGTCGACGATCCGCTCGCGGTCGCCGCGGCCGACCGCCGTGCGCAGCCGGGCGACGTCGGTCGGGATGCCGGCGACATAGTGCTGAATCACCGTGCGCAGCACCGCCGGTGAGCGGCGCTCCAGATCATCGAGGGTTCCGGTGCTGAGCGGGCTCGCCTCCCTGAGCCAGCGGTCCAGCACCTGCGAGATGATCTCCGGGCTGGCCGGCTTGGTGATGCAGTCGTCCATGCCCGCATCGAGGCATCGTTCGGTTTCCGTGTTCACGGCGTGCGCCGTCAGCGCGACGATCGGCACGCGTGATCCGCCGGCTTCCGCCCGGCGGATCGCTTCGGTGGCGCGGTAGCCGTCCATCTCGGGCATCCGGCAATCCATCAGCACCAGATCGTACCGGCGGCGCGCACAAGCAGCGACCGCTTCGATGCCGGTGCCGACGACGTCCACCGTGCAGCCGGCTTCCTCGAGCAGCGCCACGCCGACCATGCCGTTGATCGCATTGTCTTCGGCGAGGAGCACGTGCCCGCGCCTCGCGGCGGGCGGCTGCGGCGTGGTCGGTTCGGCAGCTGCCTCGAGTGCGCGCGACTCGCCGTGCTGCCGCACTGCCTCCACCCTGATCGTGAACCAGAATGTCGAGCCGCGGCCCGGCTGGCCGAGACAACCGATTTCGCCGCCCATCATTTCAACCAAACTCTTGGCGATCGCGAGCCCCAGTCCGGTCCCGCCGTGTCGCCTGGTCGTCGAGCTGTCGGCCTGAATGAAGGGCTGGAACAGCACCCGCGCGGCCGCCGCGCCCAGCCCGATGCCGGTGTCCGCGACTTCGAAGCGGGCGACGACGTCTGCGGGATCGGAGGCCAGGCGCGCGGCGCGGAGCTTGATCGATCCGCGATCGGTGAACTTGACGGCGTTCGAGAGCAGATTGTCGAGGACCTGGCGCAGCCGGACGGCATCGCCGTACACCTCGGATGGCAGCGACGCATCGATCTCCACGACGAATCCGACCTGCTTGGCGCGCGCCTGCTCGCCGTGCACGCGCGCGACCTCGTCGATCGTGTCGCGCAGCGAAAAATCGGACGCCGCGAGCCCGAAACGTCCGGCCTCCATCTTCGAGTAGTCGAGGATGTCGTTGATCATCGTGAGCAGCGTGGCGCCCTGCGCCTGCACGATCTCGGCGAGCTCGCGTTGCCGCCCCTCGAGGCCGGTCTGCATCAGCATGCGATTGATGCCGAGGATGCCGCTGAGCGGCGTGCGAATCTCGTGGCTGACCCGTGCGAAGAAGCGGCTCCGGGTGTCGTTAGCCTCGGCTAGCTCGCGGGTGCGCTCCGCCAGTTCGGCGGTCCGCTCGGTCACTCGCGCTTCAAGATCGCGGCGCAGCGCGACCAGCTCTCGCCGTGCCGCCGTCCAGCGCAGCCACAGCGACACCGAGAGCGCGAGTGCCGCGACGAGGACCGCCGTCAGGATGAACATGGCGTGATCAAGGCTCGGATCCGAATGTGCGGCAGATTAACACCGCCAGCGGTTTGCGCATCATCCGATCGTCGTAGTCGGGCGTCGGCGGATTGTCGGATACGGCGGCGCACACGCGTCGTTAGGCTCGCACCCATGAGCTTTACGCGAATGGCGTCGTTCAGCCGTGCCCTGGCCTGCGCTGGCCTGCTGCTGGCCTTTCCGTCGGCCGCCCTGGCGCAGGCGCCGCCGGTGGATCCGTTCCTGGGCGTGTCGATTCTCACCACCGGGGCGGCGGCCCCTGGCGGTGCGGTCACGCTGGACAACGCGATCGACAAGATCGTCGCCGGCGGGGTCGGTCAGAACCAGCCCGGACTCGCGCTGACCAATCTGGTCGGCGGCTACGACGACAGCGTGCTCGATCCGATCCGTAATTTCTCCGCCGCGCCCTTTACCTTCACCGCCACCGGCGTGAAGAATGCCAACGGCACCGCCGCCGCCCTCGGAGGCACCGCGACCGGCCGACGCATCGACCTGAACGGGAACACGGTTGCGGGCGGCGGCGGCACATTTACCGTCAATGCCAACGGTACGTTCACCTTCGTACCCGGTACCGACTTCGCCGATCTCGTCTACGCGCCGGGCACCAAGTTCGAAGATCTCGTGGCTGCCGGCGCCGCGACGCGCGTCGTCGTCGACTTCACGCTGCACGGTGTCAACACGGCCACCGGCGCGGCGCGAGATTTCAGCGGTCAGCTGGTCGTGGCCCTCACCAGGCAGGCGGACAACTCGCTGGCGCAGTTGCCGGGCTCCGACTTTGCCGACTACGGATCGAGCTCCAGGCCCACGACCGATCACACCATCTTTCCCGATCTCCAGGGCTTCGTCTCGGGGCTGCTGCGCTACACCTTTGCGGGCCAGCCGGGCAGCGCCATCGTCCTGACCAACAACGCGAATGTGACGACCCTCGGGACGCTCGCGGCCTACGGCATCTCCGCCACCACGGTTGGCCAGCGCGGCTACGACGGCCGCGACGCCAGCATCACGCACTCATCGACCGACGGCGAGGTCGGCGGCGTCGGCGGCCCGGTCACCGTCGAGAGTCACGGAACGGTCAGGACGTCGGGAGCCGGTGCGGTCGGCATCTTCGCGTGGAGCGCCGGCGGTGACGGCGGTCAGGGCGGCGACAGCGGATACACCAGAAACGCCAAGGCCGGCGGGCCGGCCGGCACCGGCGGCACCATCCTCGTCACCGGAAGCGGAGAGATTCACACCAGCGGAGACGATGCGAGCGGCATCCTGGCGCTGAGCCAGGGCGGCAATGGCGGCGGCGGCGGCGACGGCAGCACCTTCAACGGCGCCGAGAACGGCGCCAACGGCGGCCGTGGCGGATCGGTCGAGGTCAACGGCACCTGGGACATCACGACCGGCGGCGCGAAAGCGTACGGCATCTGGGGCAAGAGCTTCGGCGGGACCGCGGGCAGCGGCGGCGACGGCGGCTGGACCGGCACGTCGGCCGGCGGCGGTGGCCAGGGCACCGAGGGCGGCGCCGTGAAGATCGTCAACGGCGGAAAGATTCAAACGTCCGGCGCTGACGCGTACGGCATCTTCGGTCAGAGCATCGGCGGATTCGGTGGCGACGGCGGCAGCGGCACCAGCATCTTCTACGCGTCTGGCGGCAGCGGCGAAAAAGCCGGGAGCGGCGGATCGGTCGAGGTCACCAACAACGGCACGATCATCACGACCGGCGAGCGGGCGCACGGCATCTTCGCTGAGAGCGTCGGCGGCGGTGGCGGCCAGGGCGGCAGCGGCGGCGCGCTGGTCGGCCTTGGCGGCAGCGGCGCCGGCGGCGGCAACGCCGGCGACGTGCGGGTCGTGAACAACAACGAGATTTCGGCGACCGGAGCCGACGCCCGCGGCATCTACGCGCAGAGCGTCGGCGGCGGCGGCGGCGACGGCGGCAGCGGCAGCGGCTTCGTCGGGGTCGGCGGACAGGGGAGCTCGACCAGTGACGGCGGCATCGTCAAGGTGGCCAACGCCGGAAAAATCACGTCGTCGTCCAGCGCGATCTTCGCGCAGAGCATCGGCGGCGGCGGCGGCGACGGCGGTTCGAGCGCCGGCTTGATCTCGATCGGCGGCGACGGCGGCGCGGGCGGCAACGCAAAGGCGGTCAGCGTGTCGAGCCACGGCGACCTCACGACCTCGGCGGCCAGCGGAACGGCGATCTTCGCGCAGAGCATCGGCGGCGGCGGCGGCAACGGCGGCAACGGCATCGCGGTTGGCGTGTTCTTCGCGGCCGCGATCGGTGGCAAGGGCGGCGTCGGCGGCGTCGGATCCGACGTGAAGATCGGCGTCAACGTCGACACCGGCGTCGTCGACGCCGTGACCGGAACGATCCTCACGTCTGGCGACGGCGCCAACGGCATCCAGGCGCAGAGCATCGGCGGCGGCGGCGGCAACGGCGGCTTCGCGATCGCCGCGTCGGTCGGCATCGGCGGGAGCGCGTCGCTCGGCCTCGGCGGCGAGGGCGGCAGCGGCAATCACGCCGCGTCGGCGTCGGTTTACTTCGGCGATGCGAACAGCCGCATCAGCACCACCGGCGCCGATGCGAACGGCATCCTGGTGCAGAGCGTCGGCGGCGGCGGCGGCAACGGCGGCATGAGCATCGCGCTTGCCGCGGGAACGCAGGCGGCGGCGGGCCTCGCCTTCGGCGGCAACGGCGGCACCGGCGGCGATGCGGGAACGGTGACGGCCGGAACCGTGCTGAATCCGCTGCTCGGACGGATCACCACGACCGGCGAGCACTCGTACGGCGTGCTGGCGCAGAGCGTCGGCGGCGGCGGCGGCAACGGTGGATTGGCGGTCGCCGGGACGATAGCCTCCAAGGCCACCGCCTCGTTCGCCTTCGGCGGAATCGGCGGCGATGCCGGTGCCGCGAGCACCGTGACCCTCGCCAGCCAGGCGACGATCGAGACGCAGGGCGACAACTCGCACGGCCTGTTCGCGCAGAGCGTCGGCGGCGGCGGCGGATCGGGCGGCGCCGCGGTCGCGGGCGGGATCAGCGGCAAGGAATCGTTCGACTTCGCGTTCGGCGGAACCGGCGGCTCCGGCGGCGGGTCCGACAGCGTCACGGTGAACAGCGGCGGCGCGGGCATCACCACGCACGGCGACAAATCGTACGGCGTGCTCGCCCAGAGCATCGGCGGCGGCGGCGGCGACGGCGGCTTCGCGGTGGCGGGCAGCATCAGCGGCGACAAGGGCGTGAACATCGGCATCGGCGGCAACGGCGGCGCCGCCAGCGACAGCGGCATCGTCAGGCTCACCAACGCCGCCGACATCACCACCGAGGGCCAAGACTCGCACGGCCTGTTTGCGCAGAGCACCGGCGGCGGCGGCGGATCCGGCGGCTTCAGCGTCGCCGGCAGCATCTCCAAATCCGAATCGTTCAACGCCGCGGTCGGCGGCAAAGGCGCCGGCGGCGGCAATTCGGCCGAGGTGGTCGTGATCAACGACGCGGCCAGCGTGCAGACCGCGGGCGATCGCGCCTACGGCATCCTGGCGCAGAGCATCGGCGGCGGCGGCGGCGACGGCGGCTTCGCGGTGGCCGGCGGCATCACCAAGTCCTCGTCGGTGGAGCTCGGCGTCGGCGGCAACGGCGCGGGCGGCGGCCACGCCGACAACGTGACCGTCACCAACCACGCCACCATCACCACCCTGGGCCAGCTGGCGCACGGCATCTTCGCGCAGAGCGTCGGCGGCGGCGGCGGCGACGGCGGGTTCAGCATCAGCGGTACGATTTCCACCGACAACGCGATGGCCGTGTCGATTGGCGGCAACGGCGGCACCGCGAACTACGCCAAGCAGGCGACCGTGATCGAATACGGCCGCCATCACCACGGGCGACGACGGCGTCGGCGCGGGCTCGTACGGCATCCTGGCGCAGAGCATCGGCGGCGGCGGTGGCGCCGGTGGTTTCAGCGGCGCCTTCAGCGGCGCGTTCGGCGGCAAGAAGAACGGCAAGTCGATGTCGTTCTCGATCGGCGGCCAGGGCGGCACCGGCGAGAACAGCGATGCCGTGAGCGTCACCAACAGCGGCGCGATTCTCACCACCGCCGCGGATTCGGTCGGCATCTTCGCGCAGAGCATCGGCGGCGGCGGCGGCGACGGCGGCTTCAGCCTGAGCGCGTCGCTCTCGGCGGCGCAGCAGGGGAACGACCTCGGCGTCTCGATCGGCGGTTCCGGCGGTTCGGCGGGGAATGGTTTCACCGTCGAGGTCACCAACACCTCGCAGATCGAGACCCACGGCGATCACTCGCAGGCCATCCAAGCGCAAAGCATCGGTGGCGGCGGCGGCAACGGCGGCTTCAGCGTCAACGCCAATGGCGCGACCGGCAAGGAAGCCAAGAGCATCGGCGTCAGCGTCGGCGGCTCGGGCGGCGCCGGCGGCGACGCCAACAACGTCAAGGTGACCAACAGCGCGTCGGTCCTCACGACCGGCGCCGACAGCATCGGCATCCAGGCGCAGAGCCTCGGCGGCGGCGGCGGCAACGGCGGCTTCAGCGTCAGCGGCTCGCTGGCCGGCGCCTCGGGCAAGACGCTGTCGATCTCGGTCGGCGGCGACGGTGGCAGCGGCGGCATCGGCGGCCAGGTCGACGTGATTGGCTCCACCGCCTACACGGTTTCGACGCAGGGCGATCGTTCGATCGGGATTCAGGCGCAGAGCGTCGGCGGCGGCGGCGGCAACGGCGGCTTCAGCGGCGCCGTCGCGCTCGGCGAGGGCGGCAACGATCCGAACAAGGCCTCGACCTCGGTCAGCATCAGCGTCGGCGGCCACGGCGGCAACGGCGACGTCGCGGGCGCGGTGAACGTCGGATCGGTCCTGACGGCATTGAAGGCCAACGTCACGACGACCGGCGCCGAAGCGGTCGGCATCCAGGCGATCAGCCTGGGCGGCGGCGGCGGCAACGGCGGGTTCAGCCTGTCGGGCTCCATCAACGCGGTGCCGAGCGACAAGGCGCCCAACACCGACCTGACGTTCGCGGTCGGCGGCGGCGGCGGCAACGGCAACAACGGCGCGGCGGTGCTGGTGCACAGCGACGGCACCATCTTCACGTCAGGGCGATGGCTCGCACGGCATCCAGGCACAGAGCATCGGCGGCGGCGGCGGCAACGGCGGCAGCTCGCGATCGCTGGCGCTGCAGCTGGGACCCAAGCCGAAGACGGCCGACGACAAGTCGAAGGCCGCCTCCAACAAGAAGGTGTCGGTCTCGGTCGGCGGCAACGGCGGCGGCGCCAGCGACGGCAGCACGGCCACGGTCGATCACACCGGCGACATCACCACCCTCGGCGGCGACGCCCACGGCATCATGGCGCAGAGCATCGGCGGCGGCGGCGGCACCGGCGGCGATGCCAACGAAGGCTTTCCGGAAATCTACGGCCTGCCGGTCAGCAAGCTGCTGCTCCGTCGCTTCGACCGCACCTCGAAGAATCCAGCCAAGAACGTCAAGATCGTGGTCGGCGGCAGCGGCGGCAGCAGCGGCGACGCCAATGCCGTCAGCGTGACCAACAACGGACGCATCTCCACGTTCGGCGACGGATCGTACGGGGTGTTCGCGCAGAGCATCGGCGGCGGGGGTGGCGAAGGCGCCGACGGCCAGCTCGGATTGAGCGGCACGATCGGCGTCGGCGGCGGCACCGGCTCGACCGGTAATGGCGGCACCGTCACGGTCAATCTCGCCGGCTCGGTGAACACCTACGGCAGCGGCGCGCACGCGATCTTCGCCCAGAGCATCGGCGGCGGCGGCGGCGCGGCCGGCAATGTCGATCGCGGCCTCAAGAACTATTTCAACGTCGGCGTCGGCCTCGCCTTCGGCCAGGGCGGCGGCAATGGCGGCGACGGCGCCGCGGTGACGGTCAACAGTTCGGCGGACCTCTTCACCCTGGGCAACGGCGCGAACGGCATCTTCGCCCAGAGCATCGGCGGCGGCGGCGGCGTCGCGGGCAGCCTCGGTGACGACCTCCCGATTCTCAACGTGCAGAATTTCGCCGGCAGCGTCGGCGGCACCGGCTCAGGCAATATCGTGCACGTCACGCAGAGCGGCAACATCACCACCCTCGGCGACGCGGCCGATGGCGTCTTCGCCCAGAGCGCCGGCGGCCAGCAGGTCGGCAAGGCCGTCACCGTCACGCTGGCGAAGGGAAACATCCTGGCCTACGGCGCCGAATCCAATGGCATCTTCGCGCAGAGCACCGGGCTCGGCGGACGCGACAACATCACGGTCAACATCGACAACGTGGACAGCATCGTGATGGGCGGAACCGGCACCGGTGCGGGCGTTCGCTTCGCCGACGGCGTGGTGAACACGCTCAACAACCATGGCCTGGTCTACGCCGCCGGCGGCATCGCGGGCACGGCGATCGTCGGCGGTGCGGGCCAGGAAATCATCAACAACTACGGCAGGGTCAACGGCTCGGTCGATCTGGGCGGCGGCGCCAACGTATTCGACAACAAGACCGGCGCGCTGTTCGAATCGGGCACGCAGGTCAACGTTGGCGCGGCCGGCACGTTCAACAACTCCGGCACCCTGTCGGTTGGCGGCGGCGGCGCCATCGGGACGACCACCGTCACCGGCAACTTCACGCAAAGCGGCGCGCCCAAGTGGCTGGTCGACATCGGCAACATCGGCGTGTCCGATACGCTCGCCGTTTCCGGCCACGCGCAGCTCGGCACGAGCACCACGACGGTCGATCTCCAGGAGTTGACGCTGCCGACCGGCTCCGGCTCCTACACGTTGCTGAGCGCCGCACAAGGCGGCCTGGCCGGCGCGAACTTCCGGTTCGGGACGATGTACGGAGCGATGCCGCTCGGCCAGACCTTCGACTTCGCGACCAGCGACACGGCGGTGCAGTTGACGCTGCTTCCCTCGACCGGCACCTTCCGGTGGACCGGCGCCAACGGCGGCAACTGGACGACGCCATTCGTGAACGGTGTGTCCAACTGGTCGAGAGCAGGAGACTCCGACTATGTCTACGGCACGCCCGGCCAGGCGTCAGACGTGGTCGTTGCCAACGCCGGCACGGCGGTGATGGGCGCCGATTTTTCGATCAACAGCCTGAAGTTCGGCGGCGTCGGCGCCGGCCACACCCTGGCCGGCGGCAACACGCTGACGCTCATTGGCACCGGCGGTCGCGGTCTGATCGTCGATCCCGGGTCGATGCCCACCACGGTCAGCGCCGATCTCATTCTTGGCGGCGACCAGTCGTGGGTGAACGACAGCCGGCTGACGGTGAACGGGCAGACGATTACCGGGCCCGGCAAGAACCTCACGATTGACGGTTCCGGTGCGACCACCATATCCGCGGCGATTCAGACCGGCACGGGCTCGGTCATCAAGACCGGAAGTGGAGTGCTCGTGATGAACGGCGCCAACACCTATGCGGGCGGCACCACCATCAACGGCGGCACGCTCGTGGCAGACCTCAGCAACCTGCCCGGCGACATCCGCGACAACGCGATCCTGCTGTTCGGCCAGCCGGGCGGGTTCACCTTCGCGAACAACATCAGCGGCACCGGTGCCGTGATCAAGCAGGGCGGCGGCACGCTGACGCTGACGGGCAACAACTCCTTCACGGGCGGCACGTCGGTCCTCGCCAGCACGCTGATCGGCAACACCAGCAGCTTGCCCGGCGACATCGTCAACAACGGGGCGATCGTGTTCGACCAGGGCGCCGCCGGGACCTACGCCGGCAGCATGACCGGCGGCGGCACGCTCGCCAAGGTGGGCTCCGGCAGCTTGACGCTGACCGGCACCAACAGCTTCAGCGGCGGCACCACCGTATTCGAGGGCACGCTCGTCGGAAACAGCAGCAGCCTGCAGGGTCAGATCGTCAACCATACCGCCGTCGTGTTCGATCAGGCGCGCACCGGCACCTACGCGGGCGCCATGACCGGCGAGGGCTCCTTCATCAAGCAGGGCGCCGGCGTGTTGACACTCGCCGGCAGCAACAGCTTCACGGGCGGCACCGCGGTGCTCGAGGGAACGCTGGTCGGGAATACCAGCAGCCTGCCCGGCAACATTCTCGACAGCGCGGCCGTGATCTTCGATCAGGGGCAGACCGGTCTGTACTCCGGGATCATCGGCGGCAGCGGCACCTTGACGAAACAGGGCAACGGCAGCCTGATCCTGGACAACGACAGCAGCCTGTTTGCCGGCAGCACCACCGTCTCGGCTGGGCAGCTGGTCGTGAACGGCGCGCTCGGCGGCACCCGCTTGATTCTGCAGTCCGGCACGCTGCTCGGCGGGAACGGCTTCGTGCCGGCGACGACGGTCCAGGACGGCGCGACGCTGGCGCCGGGCAACTCGATCGGCACGATTCGCGTCATGGGCGCGATCCGCTTCGACCCCGGCTCCGCCTATCGCGTCGAGACCGATTCGACCGGCCGCTCGGATCTGACCCTCTCGGCGGACGCGCTCACGCTCGGCGGCGGCACCGTGGACGTGCGCGCCGCAGGGTCAACCGGTTATCGCGCGATCACCAGGTATTCGATCTTCGGAGCCAAGGGCGGCGTTTCCGGGGTGTTCGGCGCGGTGACCTCGGACCTCACGTACCTGGATCCGTCGCTTCAATACGACGCGCGCAACGTGTATCTGACGCTGCGCCGGAACGACATCGACTTCCGCTCGGTCGGCACCACCGGCAACCGGAGCGCCGTCGCAGGCGTCCTCAACCGGCTGGTCGGCAGCGCCACCGATGCCATGGCGGACGTCGTGAACAACGTCTACGGCCTCACCAGCAGCCAGGCAGTGGACGCGATCGGCTCGATGACCGGCATGATCCATCAGCAGGTGGCGCGCAGCGGCCTGGACAACGCCCGCACGTTCGTCGGCGCCAACGTGCGCCGGCTCGAGCTCGTGGGCACTGAGGACGGCCATTCAGAACCTGTCGCGAGGCTTGCGACCAACGCCCCGGATGCGGTTGCCGCACCGGCCCCGGACGAGACCAACTACGGATTCTGGTTCACCGGGCTGCAGGGCGGCACGAACTACCGCGGCAACAGTTCCGATGCCGCCGCCAATTCGCTGAACAACGGGATGGTGGTGGGTTTCGATGCGGCGATCGGAGACCGGATCACCGTCGGCGTCAGCGGCGGCAATGCCAGCCCGAGCGTGTCGCTCGAAGGCACGAACGATCAGGCCAGTACGCGAGGGATGCTGCAGGGCGCGGTCTACGGGCGCTATGCGCAGAAGCACTCGCGCGTTGACGCGGTGGTCGGTCTGAGCGGCTACGAGACGGACACCATCCGCATGGTGACCGACGGGGCGGCGAAGGTGAACGCCAGAGCGAGCTATCAGACGCAGAGCCTGGCGGCACACTTCGAGTACGGCTACACGTTCAACATCGGACGAACCGTGGATGTCGCGCCCTACGGCGGCGCCCAGCTGGGCCGCCTGCACGTGGATGGCTTCAACGAAACCGGCGCGGGAGTCCTGGGCTTGACCGCTTCGGAGCGCGACGTATTTTCGCGCCGGCTGCTTGCGGGCTCGACGGTCGGCAAGCTGTTCCGGACGGGTTTCGGCGCGCTGCGGCTCGAGGGCCGAGCGGCGTGGACACACGAGTTCACGCTGGTCCCCGATCTGGCGCTGCAGTTCCAGGGCGACTCGTGGACCCGCGGGTTCAATCTGACGCTTCCCGATCAACTCCGCGACGGCGCCATCCTGGGAGCGGCGCTGCGCGCGGACACCCGCGGAAATTTCCGGTTCTTCGTCGATTTCAACGGCGAGACGAGCCATGCGGAGAAGGCGTGGCAGGGCAACCTCGGCGTGACCAAGCGCTGGTAGAACCGGCGGGTGCGCGGACGTAATATAAGCGTTCGCACCTCGTCATGAACCGTCTCGTCGTTTCTACCGTGCTGCTCCTGGCGGTCTGGAACCATGCGTCCCAGGCAGAGCCGCTCAGGCTGCGCGTATTGACCTACAACATTCACCACGGCGAAGGCATGGACGGCCGGGTCGACTTGTCGCGTCTCGCAGGCGTGATGACCAATGTCCACCCGGATCTGGTGGCGCTTCAGGAAGTGGATGAAGGCACTGAGCGGGCAAGCGGGGTGGATGAACTGGCCGTGCTCGCGCGCCTCACCGATCTGCATGCCGCGTTTGGCAAGGCCATGGACTACTGGGGCGGCGAGTACGGCGTGGCGGTGCTGTCACGCTGGCCGCTCTTACAGACCCACAACGACCCTCTTCCGAACCTCGCGGATCATGAACCGCGCACCGCGCTCACCGTGGAGGTGGCCGTGGGTGTCGACGGCCCGCACATCGAATTCACCAGCACTCACCTGGATCAGACGCGCGATCCCGAGACTCGGTTGGCGCAGGCGCAGTACCTCAATGAGCGGCTGGTTCGCGACGACGACCGCGTGTCGATCCTGGCGGGAGACATGAACGCGCGTCCGGACACGCCGGTGATGGACCTGCTGGGCGCCCGCTGGACCAATCCGCCCGCCGTCGATCCGTCACCGATCTCACCGAGCGGACGCCCGCGGTTTCGCGTCGACTACGTGCTCCTCCGGCCGGCGGCGCGCTGGCGCGTCGTCGAGTCGAGCATCGTCGACGACGCGGTGGCGTCCGATCACCGTCCGCTCCTGGTGGTCCTGGAGTACACCGGGGCGCAGTGACGCGGTGCATGTGCCACCGGCGTAGTGCGGACCTTCAGGTCCGCTGTTAGAGCAGGCCTGAAGGCCTGCCCTACATCCGCGTGGAAACTCCACATCCGCGGGGAACGCTAACGCACTGGCGGCGCTGCTGCTGGCGGCGCCGCCCCGCGAGCCGGGGCATTGCCGCGGCCCACGCCGGGAGTCGGTACTTCGGGCGGCGTCGTCTTGAGCAGCAGCGGATACACCCAGCCGGCCGGCAGCACCCGATCGGGATCGGGACGATAGCTCAGATACTCGATGTGGTCGGTGACGCCGCTCCAGCCGTGCGCGACCTTGTTCGGGATGATGATGATGTCGCCGGGACCGACGCGCCGGCTGTAGGCGCCCGGACCGGCGATGCCGGTGCCGCTGGGACCGTTCATCGTGTTCGGGACGCCCTGGCCCGGGCGTTGATTCAGGATCACGCCGCCGGTCGTCAGGATCCCGGCGCCGGAGGTGATGTAGTAGATCTCCGGCGTGTAGTCGTGCCACAGCACCGGAACCGGATCGCCCGGCTTCTCGTTGGTGGGACCGCGGCGGACGATGCCGACGCCGAGATTGTACTTGCCCATGTCCACGACGCGCAGCTGCCGATCCGGCGGGTTGGCCGGTGCGTTCTTCAGGACGTAGTCGATTTCTGTTTTCGTGATGTCGAACGCATAGCCTGGCGCGTCGCCCGCCTGGATTTTCGCCGCCGGCGGCGGCACCGGAGACTGGGCCGGTGCCTGTGCACCGGTGATCGCGCCGTGGACCACGACGGCGGCGATCGCGGTCATCGCCCCGAACATCTTCTGTGTCATACGCACCTCCTGAAATCACACACGTGGACTGGGTTTATACACCGGATGCCGAGGGTGTCGCGTCGCCACCGCCCGCATCTCCCCTTGAAGGATCCGGCGGGCCAGCATAGGCTGTCGAGTGAGGATGCGACCGCTCGACGGGAGCAGTCGCCCGATTCAGATGAGCCTGACCGCAGCGAACGCAGAGACGACCAGCCGGCCCGGTGGCGTGCCGCTCGAGACCGTGGTGCGCGCGTCGCTCAGCGCTCCTGACCGCCGCTTCGTCGACAACGACGATGTCTCCTGCCGCATGTTCAAGGCGGACTGGATGGAGTCGCTGAGCCACGTCCGGCCATGGGTGCCGCACGTGATCTTCGTCCCGGTCATCGTCGCGGCGTTCGTCGCCGCCTGGCGCGCCGATACGCCCGGCCGCATCGCCGTGCTCGTCCTGGGCGGGCTCATCTTCTGGTCCCTCACCGAGTACGTCATCCACCGCGCGCTCTTCCATCCGCCGCAGTGGATCGAGGACGACACCCGCCGCATCGTCGCTTCGCTCGGTCCGGGCGATGCCGTCATCACGGCGTTGCCGACCTTGCGTCACAAGTTCTACTTCCTGGTGCACGGGGTGCATCACGACTACCCGAACGACTCCACGCGCCTGGTCATGCCGCCGTCGGTGAGCATCCCGCTGGCCGCCGCGTTCTACTTCCTGTTCCGCGAGGTGTTGGGGGCGGGGGCCGCGGCGGCGTTCACCGGCTTTGCCGCCGGCTACCTCGCCTACGACACGATCCACTTTGCCACCCATCACGCGACGACGCGGTCTGCGGTGGCGCGCATGTGGAAGCGGCGGCATTTCCGGCACCACTACGCCGATTCGACCTGCGACTTCGGCGTCAGCTCGCCTTTGTGGGACATCGTGCTTGCGACCAAGGGAAAAGGCAGAGTCAGCCCCAGCGACTGAAGAACAGGAGATCGCCATGGCCTGGATAGACATTCCCGCCAACCACATCACCTTCGGACTGTTCGTCGGCTCCGCCGCAGGCGCGACCGTCGCCGTCGCCCCCGCGGACGTGAAGCTCTTTCGCTACAAGGCCCTCAGCAGCGATACCGTGGTGATCGACTTTCGAATCGCCAAGGCCTTCTTCACGCCGTCGAACGCCGCGGTCACGGGCATCACGATGGAGCTGGCCGTACCGTTCAACAGCGTGTTCTTTCCGGGGCTCGGCGCTCCGAATTCGTTCATGGACGCGGGCCAGTCGTACACCAACGACTGCGTGGTCGCGGTCGATCCGGGCAGCTTCGCGCACATTCCGGGCTGCGTCGCCGTCCTGAACGAACACAATCACAAGGTCGTCCTGCTGATTCGGAACGTCCCGGGCAGCAACCTCAACGCCAGTCACGTCGGCGTCGTCGGCGCCTTCGGCCAGATCACCTTCGAGGTCACGCACCGGGACCATAAGGACTGATACGCCGGCGCCGTGCCGAGAAGGCCAACTCGGTGTCTAAGCGAGCACCGAGTCATGGAATTCAGGCAGTTCGTTCAACTGATTGCGATCGGCTTGCAGGCGAGGATCCCGATGCACATGACCGGTTTTCCCGGCGTCGGGAAAACCGAGTTCGCCAGGAGCCTCGAGGCAGGATTCGGTCAGGCGGGGATCAAGTGCAAGGTCGTGATCCTGATCGGTTCCATCCGCGAACCGCAGGATTTCGGCGGCTTTCCGGTCTCAACACCGGACGGCGTGCGGCTGCTGCCGATGGCGTGGGCGCGCGATGCACAGCGCCTGGCTGCGGATGGCTACCTGGTCGTCGTCTTTCTCGACGAGCTCACCACCGTGCCGCCAACCACGCAGGCGGCGATGCTGCGCCTCCTGACGGAGAACGTCTGTGGCGAGCTCACGCTGCCCGACTACGAGCCGGGAAAGGGCGGCGTCGTCTACCTGTGCGCGAGCAACGCGGTCGAGTGGGCCGCCGGCGGGCAGGAAATCCAGCCGCCGATGGCCAACCGGTTGTGGCACGGGGCGTTTCCCATGGACCACGACACGTGGTGCGACATGATGGTGAGCGATTTCCCCGCGCCCAGCGACTTGCCGGTGCTGCCGGCCGACTACCTGCGCATTCATCATCACGCGCAGCGGGCAGCCATTGCCGCGTACGTGAAGGCGGCGGGTCGCGACGCCTGGATGGCGCCGCCGGACGATCCGGCGCGCCGCAGCGGGCCGTGGCCATCGGGCCGCACCTGGTACCTGGCGTCGCGGCTGCTGGCCGCCATCGAAGCGGTGTATCCGGGCAGCCGCCCGCTCCAGGGCGCGGCGCTCGCCGGCCTCGTGGGCGACCAGGCGCTGCCGTTTCTCGAGTACCGCGAGACGTTGAACCTGCCGGATCCGGAGGACATCCTCAAGGATCCCCGGCGGTTCGTTCTGCCGGACCGCGTCGATCGCGCCTACGCCGTCTGCTACGCGCTTGCCGGCGCCGTCATCAACAACAAGACCGCGCCGCGATGGGAGGCGGCGATGATTGCCCTCGGCGTCGCGTGCCGGAAGAACGCGGACATCCCGACCGCCGCGGCGCGCACGCTGTGCGACAAGCGGAATCGTCCCGAGGGCTTGACGAAGCTGCCGGAAGAGTGCCGCCCGTTCTACGAGCTGATGAAGCTGGCGAACCTCATGCCAAGAGACTGACGTGACGATCAGCCTCGCCGATATGCTGCGCCGTTCCCAGCGAACCGCCGACGGCTATTCGCGCGCGCTGCAGGTCGCTCGCGTGCGCGCGGCCTATCAACGCAGTTATTTCGCGCCGGCACTGTTCAGCCTCGTGCCCGTCGAGACCGACCTGATCGGCAGCATGGCCGTCGACGCACACTGGCGGCTGTACTACAACGACGCCTGGCTGAACGCGCACAGCGTCGAAGAGAACGCGGCGCTGCTCATTCACGAGGTGAGTCACCTGCTGCGCGATCACGAGGCGCGCAAGACGCAAGCGGGGATCAGGGACCACCGGCGCTGGAACACGGCCGGCGATTGCGAGATCAACGACGATCTGCAGGCGGAGGGACTGCCGCTGCCGGGCGATCCGCCGCTGCCCCACAAGTACGGGCTGATGAGCGGGAACACCGCCGAGGTGTATTACCGGGCGCTGACCACACCGCCGCCATCGGGCCGGAACACCGCGGCGGCGGGCGATCGCCAGCCGTCGCCGGACTGCGGCTCCGGCGCACACGGGGAACGGCGAGTCTGGGAGCTGCCCGCCGATGACGAGCGCGACGGAGGGACACCGGGTGTCGACCGCCTCAAGGCCGAGCTCGTGCGGCGCGAGGTCGCGCGCCGCATCGAAGAAATGTCGCCGTACGCCGGCGAGGTGCCGCTGTCCTGGCGCCGCTGGGCCGGCGCGATGCTCGCGCCGAAGGTCGACTACATGGCGACCATTCGACATGCCGTTCGCCGCGCGTTGCGCGACAGCACGCTCGGCCGGCACGACCGCACCTATGGGCGTCCGCATCGCCGGCAGGCCTGCTACGGCGAGTTCATCATGCCCAGCTTTCATCAGCCTCGGCCGAGGCCGGGATTTCTGATCGACACGTCGGGATCGATGGGCGATTCGCAGCTGGCCAGGGCCGTGTCCGAGCTGGCCGGCCTGACGCGTCAGCTCGGGTATGGCGCGGACGTGGTGGTGGCGTGCTGCGATGCCGCCGTGCACGACGTGCGAAGGGTCTTCGCCGGCACGCAGGTTGAGTTGTATGGCGGCGGCGGCACCGACCTCGGCGTCGGGTTGCGTGCGTTCATCGAGAGGAAGAGGGCGCCGATCGACCTGCTGATCGTGGTCAGCGACTGCTGCACGCCGTGGCCGACGGAGCCGCCACCGTTTCCGGTCATCACGATTCGCGTCGGCGACGGTGCGCCGCCGGTCTGGGGAAACCACGGCGCCAACCGGGTGATCACCATCGAAGAGCCGGCCGTCCCGTCCAAAGGAAAGGCTCGCGGGCGATAGCGATGGCGCGCTATTCGTTGCCCGAGATGAGTCCCTGGAGACGACACGCGCTGACGATTCCACCGGACTCGCTGGATGCCTGGGTCAGGCTGGTCGTGTGGGAGGGCTGGATGGGCGCGCTCGTCTTCGGCGCGCTCAGGGTCGCCGCGCACCTGATTGCCACCGCTCCCGACAGCGTTGTTACAGTGTTCGATCTCAAGAACTGCTATGCCGCAGCCGTCGTGCTCCCGTGCGAGCGCATCACCTACCAGGCCGGCGGTCTGAACATGGCGTTCAACCTGTGGTGCGCCATGCTGCTGATCGCGGTCGCGGGATGGCTTCTGTGGGAACTGTGGAACGCGGTCGCGCCGAAGCCGATCACCGACGACTTCCTGAAACTGCTCGACGATTCCTTCGGGCGCGACTGGCGCAGGCCGAGCAGCTGGCCATGGGCGCGCGTGTGGTGGGCCTACGGCTTTGCCCTGGCGGGCGGCACGGCGGCCGCCTTCATCGGTGTGCTGATTGCGGGCGCGGTCTCGTCAGCGACACCGGTGAAGGCCCCGTCGGTTCATGTCGAAACGTCGCAGCACCTGAAACCGATCCAGTAGCGATCGGATCCGTTCCGGACCAACGACGCTCGTCAGGCCAGCGCTTTGCCGTACAGCGCCAGCAGGCGGCTCCACGCTTTTTCGGCCTGCGGCTCGTTGTAGACCCCCGAGTCCGGCGGGCACCATCCGTGCGCGGCGCCGGTGTAGACCTCGATTTCCGCCGGCAGGTTGGCCTTCGCGAACGTCTCTTTCAAGACGTCCTTTTCGGTCGGCGCGCGCTGGTCGTCGTTCGCAGCCACCGCGACGAGGAACTGCGCCTTGGTCTTGGCCGCCTGCAGGTGCGGGCTGTTCGGCTGGTCGGTGACCAGGCCGCCGCCGTGGAATGACGCGACCGCGCCGACGCGGTCGGGGACCGCGGCCGAGGTGCGGAACGCCATCGGTCCGCCCATGCAGTAGCCCTGGGTCCCGATTTTCTTGTTTTTCGCGACCGACGGCTGCTGATCGAGCCACGCGATGAAGGCCTTGGCGTCGGTCATGTGCGTCGTCTCGTTCAGCGCGCGCGCGAGCGGCATCAGCTCCTGAATCGGCGTGGCCGCGCCCTTGGCCGCGGTCGGCGCTTTCTGGCTGCGATAGAACGGATTCACGACCAGCACCGAGAAGCCCGACTCCGCGAGCCGCTTGGCCATCTGATGCATCGCCGGCCGTCGCCCGAAAATGTCCGGCCACAGCAGGACGCCCGGAGCGCTACCGCTCGCCGGGTGTACGAAGTGGGCGTCGCAGGAGCCGTCGGGTGTCGTGATGGTGACGTCCCCGTCCGTTACGGTGACGGCGTTGACGACGCGCGGCAGCATCATCGCGACACCGGCGCCCAGGAGGACGCCGAATTGCCGCCGCGTCACCAGCCCTTTGGCCGCATAGTCGAGCTTGTCATCTTCAAAATGATCCTGGTCGCACATAATCCCTCCTCCATCCGAGGCCGATCAGGCTCGAGCCCGCGGCAGCGCGATTCTAGCCTACTCACGGTTCCACAATCGCAACGCCTCGAGCGGCGGCGGCAATCCAGTAGCGGCGCTTGGGTGTGCCACCATCCGGGCCGGTGACGATGCTCTCCAGCACGCCGCCGTTCTTTTCGATCGTCTTGATGGAGCCGACGTTGTCGTCGTCGGCCGTCACCAGGACCGGATCCAAGCCCAGCGCCTTTGCAATCAGGAGCGATTGCCGGAGGATTGCCGTGGCGTAGCCCTGCCGGCGGTATTCGGGGACCACGACGTAGCCGATGTGCCCGCCGACACGCTCGAGCTCAGGAGTGAGCGAGTGACGGATCGACACGCGGCCGACGATCCGGCTTCCGGCAAATGCAAACAGGAATGTGGACGGCACGTGGTTCGCCGGCAGATTCTCGCCTCGCGCCTGTTCCGCCAGCACCTCGAGGTAGCGCCGGAAGGGCATTCCCTCCTGGTAGTAGTGAAGAAAGTGCCGAACGCTCGGCGACGTCGCCCGATGGGCGCGAAGAAATTCTTGTTCCTCGGATTGATCGGGAACGCGCAGGACCAGATCCATCGAATGTCCGGGCCCGCTATGCGCGTTTCAGCGACGTGTTCTTGATCGGAAGCTCGCGGACCCGAATGCCGGTCGCGGCGTAAATCGCATTGACCAGCGCCGGCGCCAGCGGCGGCACGCCGGGTTCACCGAGTCCGCCGAGTTCCGCGTCGGAGCGGAGAAACGCGGTGGTGATCGCCGGCGCGTCGCCGATGTGAATCATCGGGTAGTCGCGGAAGTTCTTTTCCACGACCCGGCCCTGCTTGATGTTGATCTCGCTGAGCAGGGCCGCCGACAGCGCGAACATGATGCCGCCCTCCACCTGTGCGGTGGCGCTATCCAGGTTCACTACGTCGCCACAGTCCACGGCGGCATAGACATGCAGCACCTTCAGCCTCCCTTCCGGGGAGACCGCCACGTGCGCCACTTCGGCGGCGATCGTTCCGAAGCTTTCGCAGATGGCAATGCCGCGTCCTTCACCCGCGGGGAGCGGCGTGCCCCAGCCGGCAAGCGCGGCTGCCTTCTCGAGCGCCGCCTTGAAGCGCGGTTGATCGCCCAGCAGGCCGCGCCGGAACTCGAACGGATCCTTGCCCGCGGCGTGCGCCATCTCGTCGATGAACGACTCTTTGAAGAAGCCGTGCTGCGAGTTGAGCACCGACCGCCACTGGCCGAGCCTGATCGGGTGGGGAGCCTTCTTCTCCCTGGCGTCCTTCGCAGCGATCGCGTACGGCATGAACACCGCTTCGCCGTTGCCCCCGCCCGTGTAGTTGGAGTGCGCGGCGAGCGGTGTGCCGGTCGCGTCCAGCGCGCCGGCGTGACGGGACAGCGCCGCGCCGCGGTAGTAGTCGTGCTGGATGTCGTTCTCTCGTGTCCAAATCGTCTTCACCGCGGTCGGCGACATCGCCTTGGCCACGCGCACGCCGAGATCGACGTAATCGAAGTTGAAGGGCAGGCCGCGTCCGAAGCCGCCGCCGAGCAGGAAATTGTTGACCCGGACGTTCGCGGCGGGGATGCCCAGCGCCTTGGCGGCCACCGAGCGGGCGTTCAGCGGATCCTGCACGCCGGTCCACACCTCGGCGCGATCGCCCTCGACTCGTGCGCTGCACACCATCGGCGACATCGTGGCGTGGGCGAGGAACGGCGCGCGGTAGTCGGCCGTCACCACCTTGGCCGCCTGCGTCGGCAGCGCGGGCGGGGCGCCGAGCGCCTTGTCGAACGCGGCGAAGATCGACGTGCTGGACACGTCGCCATGTCCCGCATCGCTGAACTCCGGCTTCAGCGCCGCGAGCGCGCGGCGCGCGCGCCAGAAGCTGTCGGCCACGACCGCCACCGCCTCGTCCAGCCGGACGACTTTCTTCACGCCAGGCATCGCCTCCGCCGCGGCGGTGTCCACGGCGATCAGTTTGCCGCCGTAGACCGGCGCGATTTCGAGGGCCGCGTAGAGCATGCCCGGCGTGGTGAAGTCGATCGCGTACATCGCGCTGCCGTTCACCTTGGACGGGATGTCGAGACGCGTCGGCGACGTGCGGCGGATGATGAAGCGGTCAGGGCTCTTGAGCGCGGGCCTGGTGGGGACCGGTTGCACGGCCGCCAGGCGTGCCAGTGAGCCGAACGTGGCGCTGCGCGCCGATCCCGCGTGGGTGACGCGCGAGCCTTGCGCCGCGCACTCGGAGGCGCTCACACCCCACTGATGCGCCGCGGCGGCCAGCAGCATGTCCTTCGCGGCGGCGCCGGCGACGCGCATGCCGTACTCGCCGGTGCTGCGCACGGCCGTCGAGCCGCCGGTCACCTGAAAGCCGAACCACTCCGCCAGTTTGTAGGCGCCGTAGTCCACGCCTCGTCCGAGCACGGCCGGTACATAGTTGCCGCCGGCCGCGCGCACGATGTACCCGTTCGCATACGCATCCAGCGCCGGCGCCTCCTGCACCCGCACCAGCGACCAGTCCGCCTCCAATTCCTCGGCCGCCATCATGGCGAGCGCCGTGGGAGTGCCCTGTCCCATCTCGCAGTGCGGGATCAGGATGGTGACGATGTTGTCGGGGGTGATGGTGATCCAGGTCGTCAGCTGACCCTTGTCCGCCGCGCCGGCGGAGACCAGCGAGTACCGGCTTGGTGCGAACGTGAAGCCGGCGACGCCGAGCAGGAACCCTCCACCTGCCACGGTGCCCGCGCCAATGAACGTGCGCCTGGTCCATTTCTTCACGACGCCACTCCTTTGCTGTCGGCGGCCTCGTGGATGGCCGCGCGCATGCGCGCGAACGTGCCGCAGCGGCAGATGTTGGTGACGCCCGCGTCGATCTCGTCGTCGGTCGGGTTCGGAATCTGCGCCAGGAGCCCGGCGACCGCCATGATCACGCCCGACTGGCAGTAGCCGCACTGCGGCACCTGGTGAGCGACCCACGCCTGCTGCACCTTGTGGAGCGCGCCGTCCTGCGCCAGCCCCTCAATCGTCGTCACGTGCCTGCCGTCGGCGGCCGACGTCGGCAGCGTGCAGGATCGCACCGCGCGGCCATCCAGGTGCACCGTGCAGGCTCCGCACGCGGAGATACCGCACCCGAACTTGGTGCCGGTGAGGCCGAGCGTTTCGCGGAGCGCCCAGAGCAGCGGCATGTCCGGCTCGACGTCGAGCGCGTGCTCTTTGCCGTTGACGATCATCGTGATAGCCATTCCACCCTCATCGAGAAGCTGCAGTCAGACAATGCGCTGAGATCGATGGCCCAGGCGCGCTCATGATACCGCTGGTGACGTGAGCGGGCGCTGTCCGCGCAACCGATCTTCTCGCTATAATTCCCGCACGTTTGGCTCTGACACCCGGGACACGCCTCGGTCCCTATGAATTGACCGCCCAGATCGGCCACGGAGGCATGGGCGAGGTCTACCAGGCGACCGACACCATCCTGAAGCGGGCGGTGGCCATCAAAGTGCTGCCCGCCGCGCTCGCCGGGAACACGGACCGCCTGGCCCGTTTGCAGCGCGAAGCCGAAGTCCTCGCCGCGCTCAATCACCCCAACATCGCGCAGATTTTTGGCGTGGAGAGGAGCGCGTCGGTCACGGCGCTCGTGATGGAGCTCGTCGAGGGCGAGGATTTGTCGCAGCGCCTCGCGCGTGGCCCGATTCCGTTCGATGAAGCCCTGCCGATGGCGAAGCAAATCGCGGAGGCGCTCGAGGCCGCGCACGAGCAGGGGATCGTGCACCGCGATTTGAAGCCGGCGAACATCAAGCTGAGAGCCGACGGCGTGGTCAAGGTGCTGGACTTCGGGCTGGCAAAGGCGACCGACGCCAGGGCTGCGGCCGCGGATCCGGCGAGCTCGCCGACGCTCACTTCTCCCGCGATGATGACGAGTGTCGGTGCCGTCCTCGGCACGGCCGCCTACATGAGCCCCGAGCAGGCGCGAGGGAGGCCGGTCGATAAGCGCGCAGACATCTGGGCGTTCGGCTGTGTCTTTTCCGAAATGTTGACCGGCCGCGCCGTTTTCCGCGCCGACACGATCTCCGATACGCTCGCCGCCGTCCTCACCCGCGAGCCCGTTTGGCCACTGGTGTTGCCTCCGGTGCCTCCGGCTATTCGTCGTGTGTTGAGGAAGTGCCTGGAGAAGGATGCGCGAAAGCGTCTGCGCGACATCGGCGACGCCCGGATGGAAATCGACGAGGCGCTGGCCGCACCGTCGTCGGACTGGACTCCTGATGCGATCGCGGCAGCGGCTCCCGTTCGCACCGCCTGGCCGAAGTTGGTTGGCGCGGCGGTCCTGCTGGCCGCACTCGGCGCGACGCTGCAATACTGGCGGGCCCGTCCTGCCGCGCCGGACGCCGTGCGCCTCTCACTCTCGGTACCCGGCCAGTTCTTCACCGAGCCGCCGTCCGCGGTCATGTCGCCCGACGGACGTCAGCTGACGTTCGTCTCCGCCGATGCATCGGGCACGCTGAAGCTCTGGGTGCGTGCGCTCGATTCAATCGAGGCTCGAGCGCTCCCGGGTACCGAGCGCGCCGATCAACCGTTCTGGTCCCCCGATGCTCGCGCGATCGGATTCTTCGCCGATGGTCAACTCAAGACGGTCGGCGCGGCGGGCGGCCCGATGCAGGTGGTCGCGAACGCACCGGTAAGCCCGGGGGCAACCTGGAACCAGGCCGGGACGATTCTTTTTGCTCAGGGCGGCGCGATCCGCAAGGTGTCTGCGGCCGGCGGGGCAGTGTCTCCGGCGCTGACACCCCCTCCCGGAGTTGCGCTCGCCTGGCCGCATTTTCTCCCCGATGGCCGCCACTTCCTGTACTACTCGCGCGGCCCGCAGGGTCGAGGTGTGTTCGTCGGCTCTCTCGACACGAGCGACACCAAGCTGGTCCTCACCAGCGAGTTCGAAGCGGCCTACGCCCCGCCCGGATATCTCCTGTTTGTGCGCGACGAGTCCTTGATGGCCCAGCGGTTCGACACCGGCCGCCTCGAGGTTGCAGGAGAGCCCGAGCTCGTGGCCACAGGGGCCTGGGTCGCCAGAGGCTATGGGCACGGCGTCTTTTCCGCGGGTTCAAACGGCGCGCTGGCGTACGTGAACGCCGACATCGCGAACACTCGGTTGGCGTGGTTCGACCGCAGCGGTCGTCCGCTTGGAACCAACACACCGTTGAGGCGCTACGACTCGCCGCCACAACTGTCACCGGTGGGATCAGAGATCGCCGTGGCGCGCGGTCCCCTCTTCCGTCAGGACCTCTGGTTGTCGGATTCGACGCATGAGAACGAGAGGCGCTTCACCTTCGATCCCGTGGGGAACCGCGTGCCGGTCTGGTCGCCGGACGGGAGCCGCATTCTGTTCCAATCCACGCGGGACGGCAGCGCCATGCTGTATCAGAAGAGTGCCAGCGGCGCAGGAGCCGAGGAGCGACTGGCTGACGTCCCGGGCGTCAATCTGCAGGATGTGTCGCCTGACGGACGGTTCGTCGTCTACATGATCCTCAGCAAGCTCGGGCGATTCGAGCTCTGGGTGCTGCCGCTGTCCGGCGACCGCCGGCCGTTCCCGTTCCTGCAGACGGAATTCAACAACGGCCAGGCTCAAGTCTCGCCCGACGGACGATGGATCGCGTACACCTCGAATGAAGCCGGACGCGACGAGGTCTACGTTCAAAGTTTCCCGACGGCCGGCAGCAAACGCCAGGTGTCAACGGAAGGGGGCGCACAACCTCGCTGGAGAAAGACCGGCGGCGAACTGTTCTACCTGGCCCCCGATCAGGTGCTGATGGCCGTGCCGGTGAAGGATGGCCAGCCGCTGCAGGTTGGCCGTCCGACCGCGCTCTTTCGGACCCGGCTCGAGTTCCTCGGTCTCCAGGGACCGTTCTTCATGGCGGGCTACGATGTCACCGCCGATGGTCAGCGGTTTCTCTTGAACATGCCGCCGGAACAGGTCGTCCCACCCATTGAGATCGTGCTGAACTGGACCTCGGTGCTCGGCAGGAAGTGATCGTCGCTCGACAGACGATTTACTTCTTGCCGTACTTCTCCATCATCTCTTTCATCACCTCCGCGGCCGTCTTGTTGCCCTTCCGCATCTCCTGCATCATCTCCGTCGATGGCGGGAGGATGTGGTTCGCGCGCAGGTAGCCGACGACGTTGCCGTAGATCTCGTTGTTGTGAACGGTGGTGTGCAGGAACGACGTCACCATCTGTGGCGACGACAGGATCTTCTGGTCGTTGAGCGTCTCGAACGTCGCGTCGCAATAGTCGAACGACTCCGCCAGCGCCTTGGCGATCTCGGCCTTGGTCTTGAGCAGATCGGTCTTGGCCTTCGGCATCGGGTTGGTCTCGCCGCGCAGCGTCGAGCAGTCGAGGTAGTTGCGCTCGGTCGAGTGGTTGATCCACTGACCGAAGTCCATCTGCGCCGGGTCCAGCTTGAACCCGTACTTGTCGGCCGGCATCACCGACGCGGCGCCGATCAGGTCGAGTTTGACGGGATTGTAGTAGCGCTGGATATTCGTGGTCTTCAGGGTGTCCTGCGCCTGCGCCGGAACTGCGGCAGCGAGGCAGGCAATCAACAGCAGCGTGGTTTTCATGGCGGTCCTCCAGGAATGGTTTGCGAGTCGATGGAACGTCACGGCGTGCCAGCCCGAACGACACGAGCGGTCACCGACAGTTGGCCGACGTGACGCATCGCGTGCTCCGCGCCATGCACCAGGCAGCCGATCACCGTCGAGGGGAGTTGGGCCCGCCCCACGCCGCGAAAATCGCCAAGCGTGGCGACATCGATGGTGCGGAGCTCAGCCAGCGCCGCGTCAACCCGGGTGGACAGCGACTCGAGCGCCGGCGCGACGTCGGCTGCGAGAAGTTCCCGGCCTTCCGACTGAATCGCGGCGAGTTGCGCCGTCGAGAGCATGCTGCCGCGGGCGTAGGTGAAGAGGCGATCGATGACTCCGGCAATGTGCCGCACGTGAAAGGCGGCGGAGGCGACGCCTGCCGGGCGGGCGTTCCATTCCTGCTCCGTCAACGGCTCCACGATTTCGCCGACGCTCTCGCGAACCTGCAGCAGAATGTGCGCGATTGGTTGGAGGACGGCGGGGATGCCCTCGACGGGACCGCGCTGCCACCACTCAGTGTTCGCCACGTACGCCTCCTTGTGACCGATCAGCGGTGCTCGCCAGGGCCGACGCCGACCGCTGGGCCTCAAGGTCGATTCCGCGAAAGGGCCAGTCGAGATTCCTGATCGTCGATCGCGCGGAGCGGCCGACCGACGACTAAGGTAACGCTCCGGGATGCTCCCTACCTGGGAGCGCCGGTTGAGGACGCGGGCTCGGCCGGGGCGGTCAGCGCCAGCGCCATGTCGGCCCACGCGGTGCCGCTGAACGAGATCCACTGATCGTGTTCGTACGGGAAACCGCTCTCGAAATAGGGCTGAATCGGCATGGCTCGCGACTTGACGTGCCAGGTGCCATCGGTCTGCTGCGTGCGCAGGAGAAAGGCGATGGCGCGCTGGATCGGCGCCGCCGCGGGTGCTTTGAGCTCGGCGAGCGCGAACAACACCTGCCCGGTCGCGTAGGCGTCGGTCGGGAGATGTGGGGTCTGCGACCAGCCGCCGTCAGGCTGTTGCAGCTTGAGCAGTTGCTCGATCCGGACGTCGCGCTGCTTGATCGGCGTGCCGGCCCACCGCTGACCGAGCAGCTGCATCACGCGATCCTCGGTCGAGGCCGGCTCCTGCGCGGCCAGCCACGCTGCCCCTCGCTCGATGCGCATCGTCAGTTCCGCCTTGCGTGCCGGGATGCTCCAGTGCGCCAGCGCATTGACCGCCAGCGCGGTGCGGCTGATGTCGCCGTCCTGAATCGGCGCGCGGTTCGGTGAGGCGGGACGATGCCAATAGCCGGCGGGCGATTGGGTGCCGGCGAGGTAATAGATCAAGCCATCGGTCGGCATGCCCGCGGGGGCTCCGGCGACCTGCATCGCCAGCGCCGAATACAGTTCCGCCTCCGGCGCGCCGCCCTGCGCCGTGAACTGCAGCAGGCTCTGCAGCGCGCCGCTCACGTGCTGTTTCACCTGGGTCATCGCATCGGGTGCCGGGTCGGCCTGCCAGCCGCGCCGCGTAGCGACGGTGGTGGTCAAGGTCACCATGGGCTGGGCGTGGCACGCGATGCAGCCGCCGCCGGTCAGCATCCGCGCCGAACCGGTCCGCAGCAGCGGCAGGCTCCGCTCGACGGCTTCGCGCGGCGTGAGCTTGGCGTTCGCGGCCGCCGGCGCGAGCTCGATCTGGCGAGCTGGAACCGCCTTGATGCCGACGGCTTTCAGGACCGCCGGGTTGTTGTACTTGCGCGCCCAGTCGATCGCGGTTTCGCCCTGTGGCGTCGCCACCGTCAGGCTCGCGCCCGCCGAGACCAGCAGCTGTGCGATCCGCGGCTCGGGATTGTCGGTTGCGACCGCGAACATCAACGGTGTCATCCCGCGCATGTCCAGCGCGTCGATCGGCGCCCCGGCCTCGAGCAGCAACCGGACCACCTCCGCACTCCGGCCCGCGGCGGCCAGGTGGAGGGCCGTGACGTGTCCGAACGCGATCACGCCGTTCTTCGCCCGGCCCGAACCATCCGGGCTCACGGCGGTCAGATCGACCCTGCGCGCGAGCAGCAGGCGGGTCAGCTCGACGTCGTTGTTGGTCGCGGCACCCTGCAGCGCCGTCGAGATCGGTCCATCCTTGGCGGTGATGTTCGGCTCGGCGCCGCGCTCGAGCAGCAGCTTCGCGACCGCCGTGTTGCCGGTGGCCGCGGCGGCGATGAGCGGCGTGATGCCGCCGTTGTCCGCTGCGTTCACGTTGGCGCCCTTGTCGAGCAGTTGCGC
Source organism: uncultured Acidobacteriota bacterium (assembly GCA_963794705.1). Classification (GTDB taxonomy): domain Bacteria; phylum Acidobacteriota; class Vicinamibacteria; order Vicinamibacterales; family CAVVIG01; genus CAVQFC01. The sequence continues at coordinate 406,980 of CAWCFI010000009.1, read as the reverse complement.
GATAACCTCGGTTGTGGTGCTGGCAGCCGAGGCCGCGATCAGCAGCGGCGTGCGTCCGCGGCTGCTCTTCGCTTCGAGGTTGGCCGCGCGGGCGAGCAGCAGCCGGGTGAGCGCCGGATCACGCCAGGCGAGGTGAAGCGGCGTCAGGCCGCCGCCTTCGGGGGTGACGTTGGCGCCGGCATCCACCAGCATCGTCACCGCTGCCGGGCTTCCGAACCCCACCGCCATCGTCAGCGGCGAGAGGCCGGAGGTGCCGCGCGCGTTGGCGCCGCGCTCGGCGATGAGCGTTTTCAGCGCCGCGAGATTGTCGTTTCGGATGGCGTCGTGAAATGAGTCGTCGGTGGGCGGCGGCTGCTGCGCGGACAGCGACAGCCATCCAGCGGCAACGATGGACAGGCCGAGCGCAGCGGCGACGCTCGATCGCATGGAAAGCACCGGCATCAAAGATCCTCTTGGATGCCGAACTTTATCACACGGTCGCCGCGACTATTGCAGCCGGACCAGCCCGCGCCGGGTCGCGACCTTGATCGCCTCCGTCCGGCTCGTCACGCCGAGCTTTTCGAACAGATGGCCGAGGTGCGTCTTGACCGTGCGCTCGCTGATCGACAGGTCTGCCGCGATCTCTTTGTTGGCTTTACCGTCGGCCATCAGCCGCAGCGCCGCCATCTCGCGCGGCGTCAGCTGGACGTGCGTCACGCCCTCGGCCAGCTTGGCCGCCGCCGACGGCGCGAGATAGGTCTTGCCGGCGAGGACGTCGCGAATGCAGCCGATCAACAGATCGGCGGAGATGTCCTTCAGCACGTAGGCCTTCGCGCCGGCCTTCAGCGCGCGTGAAATCTCGTCGTCCGTGTCGTAGGTGGTGAGCACGATGACGCGCGCGTGGGGATCCCGGGCGCGGATTTGCCGGACCGCTTCGACGCCTTCCATGATCGGCATCCGCAGGTCGAGCAGCGTGACGTCGGGATGAAACTGCTCGAACGCGGCGATCGCCTCGACGCCGTTCGACGCTTCGGCCACCACCTGCAGATCGAGCTCGTGGTTGATGATGTTCGCCACGCCGGTGCGCATCAGCGCGTGATCGTCGACCAGCAGCACCGTGGCTCTGCGCGTCGGAGCGGCGGCAACGGCCACCGGCGCTTCAGACGGCAACATGGACCTGGACCGGCAGCGACGAGGGTTCCCAGGCGAGCACGATTTCGGTGCCCGAGCGCGGCGCCGTCACGATGGTCAGTGACGCGCCGATCCGTTCCGCGCGCTCCTGCATCCCGATCATCCCGAAGCCGCTCGCGTGGCGATCGCGGGCGAAGCCGCGGCCGTCGTCGGCGACCGACAGGCGGATGCCGATCGCGCGCACCGCCGAGGCGCGCAGGGTGATCCGCCGCGCCCGCGCGTGACGGACGGCGTTGGTCAGCGCCTCCTGGGCGATGCCGACGATCTCGCGCTCGACCACGTCGCCGACCCGCGGCAGTTCGTCCATGGTGAATTCGATCGGCACCGAGGTGGTGAGCTGCACCCGTTCGCTGATGCGCTTGAGTGCGGCGGTCATCGGCTCGCCGTCGCCGACGTTCGGACGCAAGGCGCCGACCGACCGCCGTGCCTCCACCATGTGCGTGCGCGCCAGGTCGATCGCAGTCTCGATCTTCTGCGTGAATGGGGCGAGCGCCGTGCCGATGTCGCGCTGCGCGGCCTGCAGCTGCATCAGGATGGCGCCGAACCCCTGGGCGAGGTTGTCGTGGATGTCGCGCGCCAGCCGGTTGCGCTCTTCCAGGATCGCCTTGCGCCGCTCCTCGACCCGGCTGCTCTCGATCACCCGGCTGGTATGGATCGCCAGCGCGGCCTGCCGGGCGATGGCTTCGGTGAGCACGGTGCGCCACCAGCGCGCGCCATCGCAGCTCGCTTCGCTGCCGGTCGCCAGCTTGAACCAGCCGAGCGTGCGGCCGCCGATCACCAGCGGTGTGACCACCATCCCGTGTACGCCGCACTCAGGGCAAAACTTGCGCAACGTCTCCGGCAGCCGCTCGTCGCAAGGACCGTACTCGGTCGTCGCCGTCCAGCCAGGCTTGTAGGCGTAGAGATGCTCGGCCAGGGCCTCATGCGGGAAGGTGAGCGAGGCGAGCCCGCCGTTCCGGCTCGTGTAGACCTGACCGTCCATGTACGCCAGCCACAACGCGCATCGGTTGGCGTCGTGGTCGATCAGCCAGACGCTGCAGCTGCTGCTTTCAGTGTCCTCGACCATGTTCTTGGTGAGGCCGCCGAAGAACCCTTCGAGATCGGGCTCGCTGACCAGGAGATCCAGCGCGAGCTGAACCACCTCGGCCTGCATGGTGGCCAGGCATTCCGAGCGGAGACGCTCGTCGTGCTCACGCGACAGTGCGGCGCGCAGCACCTCGGGGTCGGACGAGGTCAACTCCGGCGGGGCTGCGTTTCTCGCTCCGCAGGCCAGTGCTTGTTCTTCCACCCAGACATTATCGAGTAGTTCGGACCGCCGCGCATCGGCCAAAAGTCGTAGATCGGCCTCGTCGAAAGGTCCCTCGTCCTCGTCGGTCGGCAGGATGAGCTCACCCTCGCCTATCTGCCTGATTGTTCAGACGGCCGCCGCGGAGCGACAGTGTGGTTCGGGAATCGACGCAGGAGGACGAAGGAAATCATGGCGAAGCGCATGGCAGTGACGTTGGTCGCGACGATGGTGATCGTCGGCGCGCTCGGGTTCGTGAAGTTCAAGCAGGTGCAAACCGCAATCGGTCAGGCCGCCGCCTTTCAGCCGCCGCCCGAGGCGGTGACGACGATTGAGGCGGTCGAAGAGGAGTGGCCCGCCACACTGACGGCGATTGGGACCGTCGCGGCGGTGCAGGGCGTGACGGTCAGCGCCGATCTGCCCGGCACGATCGAGCGGATCAACTTCCAGTCCGGCACGTGGGTCCGCGAGGGCGACGTGCTCGCGTTGCTCGACACCCGGCAGGAGCGGGCGCAGCTCGCCGCGGCGGAAGCCCAGCGTGAGCTCGCGAAGGTCAGCCTGGAGCGGATGCAGGGCCTGCTCGACGAGCGCGTGGTTTCTCGCGCCGAGTTCGATCGAGCGATCGCCGACGCGCGGCAAAGCGAGGCCCGGACCGGCGAGATCCGCGCGACGATCGAGCGGAAGACGGTCCACGCGCCGTTTGCCGGCGTGCTCGGCCTTCGTCGCGCCAACCTCGGACAGTATCTGTCCGCCGGCGATCCGCTGGTCACGCTCGAATCGCTCGATCCCATCTACGTGAACTTCGGCGTGCCGCAGCAGGCGATGATCGGCGTGCGGCAGGGCCGCACCGTCCACGTCACCGCGGCCGACGTTGCCGCGCCGAACTTCACCGGCCGCATCACCGCGGTTGACTCGGTGGTGGACCCGGCGACCCGCAACGTGCAGGCACAGGCGACGATCGCCAACCCCGGCGGCACGCTCCGTCCCGGCATGTTCGTGCAGGCCGAGGTGACGCTGGGCGCGCCGAGCCGCGTGATCTCGCTGCCCGCGTCGGCGATCAGCCACGCCGCGTTCGGCGACTCGGTGTTCGTCGTCGCCGACCTCAAGGATCCGAAGGGCGCGGACTATCGCGGCGTCCGGCAGCAGTTCGTCAAGGTCGGACCCGGCCGCGGCGACCAGATTTCCGTGCTGTCCGGACTGAAGCGCGGCGACGAGGTAGTGACCTCGGGAGCGTTCAAGCTGCGGAACGGGGCGGCGATCCTGGTCAACAACAAGGTTCGACCGACCAACAGCGCCAAACCGAAGCCGGAGAACAGCTGATGAAGTTCACCGATCTGTTCATCAAGCGGCCGGTGCTGGCGATCGTCGTCAGCCTGATCATCCTGCTCGCCGGCCTGCAGGCGATCCGCACGCTCAGCGTGCGGCAGTATCCGCGCAGCGACATCGCCGTCGTCACCGTGTCGACGGCCTACATCGGCGCCAACGCCAATCTGGTGCGCGGATTCATCACGACGCCGCTCGAGCGGGTGATCGCGAGCGCCGACGGCATCGACTACATGGAATCGTCCAGCGCGCAGGGGCTGAGCACGATCACGGTGCACCTGAAGCTGAACTACGACACCAACGCGGCGCTGACCCAGCTGCAGGCGAAGGTGGCGCAGGTCCGCAACGACCTGCCGCCCGAAGCCGAGGCCCCGATCATCGACATGCAGACGGCCGACAACCAGTTTGCGGCAATCTATCTCGGTTTCTCGGCCAAGGATCTCGATCCGAACCAGATCACCGACTATCTGACGCGCGTCGTCCAGCCCAAGCTGAGCGCGATCAACGGCGTGCAGCGCGCCGACATCCTTGGCGCGCGCACCTTTGCGATGCGGATCTGGCTGAAGCCCGACCGCATGGCGTCCCTCGGAATCTCCCCGTCGACCGTCCGCGAGGCGCTCGCGCGCAACAACTACCTGTCGGCCGTGGGGCAGACCAAGGGATCGATGGTCTCGGTCAATCTCGTGGCCAACACCGATCTGCGCAATGCCGCCGAATTCCGTCAACTCGTCGTCAAGCAGCAGGGCGGCGTCGTGGTGCGGCTCGGGGAGATCGCCGACGTTGTCCTCGGCGCCGAAAACTACGAGCAGGATGTGCGGTTCAACGGCGAGTCGGCGACGTTCATGGGCATCTGGGTCCTGCCGGCTGCCAACACCCTGGACGTGATCGGCCGGGTGCGCGCCGCGATCCCCGAGATCCGGGCGCAGTTGCCCGCGGGCATGGATCTCGGCATTCCCTACGACTCGACCGAGTACATCACGGACGCGATCGGCGAGGTGACGCGGACGCTGACCGAAACGCTGCTGATCGTGATCGTGGTGATCTTCCTGTTCCTCGGTTCGTTCCGCTCGGTGCTGATTCCGGTGGTGGCGATTCCGGTGTCGCTGGTCGGCGCGGTGTTCCTGATGTCGCTCGCCGGCTTCACCATCAATCTCCTGACCCTGCTGGCCATCGTGCTCTCGGTCGGCCTGGTGGTCGACGACGCGATCGTGATGGTGGAGAACGTCGAGCGGCACCTGCATCAGGGCAAGCGCCCGGTGCAGGCGGCGATCGACGCCGCGCGCGAACTGGTCGGGCCGATCATCGCGATGACCATTACCCTGGCGGCGGTCTACACTCCGGTCGCGATTCAAGGCGGGCTGACCGGATCGCTGTTCCGGGAGTTCGCCCTGACGCTGGCCGGGGCCGTCCTCGTCTCGGGTGTGGTCGCGCTGACGCTGTCGCCGATGATGTCGGCCCGGCTGCTGCGCGCCGGCGACGGCGACCGCGGCTTTGCCGGATGGACCAACCGCCGGTTCGACGCGGTGCGGCGCGGTTACGGCCGCGCGCTGGCGGCGACGCTGCGCTACCGGCCGGTGGTGCTCACGGTCTGGGTGATCGTGGCGGCGCTGATCGTGCCCTTCTACCTGTTCTCGCAGCAGGAGCTGGCGCCGTACGAAGACCAGGGCTTCTTCTTCGGCTTCGTGCAGGCGTCGGCGAACTCCACGCTCGATCAGACCAAGCTGTTCGCCGATCAGATCTACGGCGTCTATCATTCGTTGCCGGAGAGCCGCAGCATCTTCCAGATCACCACGCCGGGCGGCGGCGTCAGCGGGATGACGACCAAACCCTGGAGCCAGCGGACCAAGACGACGCAGCAACTGCTGATGGAGTCGATGGGCACGCTGTCGAAGATCCCCGGCATCCGGATCATTCCGCAGGCGCCGCCGCCGCTGCCCGGCGGCGGCAACTTTCCGGTCGATCTGGTGATCGCCTCAGCCGCCGAGCCGCAGCAGCTGACCGCCTTCGCCGACACGCTCGTGAAGAAGGCGTTCGCGAGCGGGCTGTTCATCTTCGCCGATGCCGACGTCAAGTTCGACCAGCCGCAGACCGAGATCGTATTCGACCGCGACAAGCTGCAGTCGCAGGGCGTCGATCTCAGCCAGGCCGGCCGCGATCTGTCGGCGCTGCTCGGCGCGAACTACGTCAACCGGTTCAGCATCGACGGCCGCAGCTACAAGGTGATCCCGCAGCTGGCGCGCGTCGAACGGCTGACCGCCGATCAGCTGGGGCAGATCTACGTCACCGGCTCCCAGGACAAGCTGGTGCCGCTGTCGACGTTCGCGTCGCTGCGCACCACGACCGAGCCGCGGGAGCTGAAGAAGTTCCAGCAGCTCAATGCCGTCCGCATTCAGGGCGTCATTCCGCCGCCGGTGCCGCTCGACAAGGCGCTCGGCTTTCTCGAGAGCGAGGCGAAGGCCAATTTGCCGCAGGGCTTCACCATCGACTACGCGGGAGAGTCCCGCCAGCTCCGTAGCGAAGGCAGCAAGTTCCTCGGCACGTTCCTGCTGTCCGCGGTGCTGATCTATCTGGTGCTCGCCGCCCAGTTCGAAAGCTTCCGCGATCCGTTCATCGTCCTCGCTGGCTCGGTGCCGCTCGCGGTCTCCGGCGCCCTGCTGTTCTCCTTCCTTGGCGCCACCACGCTGAACATCTACAGCCAGGTCGGGCTGATCACCCTGGTGGGCCTGATCTCGAAGAACGGCATTCTGATCGTGCAGTTCGCCAATGAGCTGCAGGCGGCCGGCCGCGACAAGCTCGCCGCGGTTGCCGAGGCCGCCGCCACGCGGCTGCGGCCGATTCTGATGACGACCGCGGCGACCGTGGTCGGCCACTTTCCGCTCGTGCTCGCGACCGGCCCCGGCGCCGGCGCGCGCAACAGCATCGGGATCATGCTCGTGAGCGGCATGATCATCGGCACGGCGTTCACGCTGTTCGTCGTGCCGTCCATTTATGTGCTGCTGGCGCGGTCGCACCGCGCGGCGGTGCGTGAGGCGGAGCCCGCGCTCAGGGTTCCGGCCTTGGCGGAGGCATCGTGATGAAGAAGACCACAATCGTCTCGTTGACGCTGGTGCTGGGGTTGGCCGCGGGCGGCGCCGTGGCACAGACGGCCGGCGCCATCGGGATCGCCCAGCCGCCGGCACCGGCACCGTCGCTGGTGCTGACCCTGGACGAGGCAGTACGCCGCGCCGTCGACCACAATCCGGATCTCGCGGTCGTTCGGCTCGGCACCGAAGTTCAAGCGGCACAGGTCGGCCAGAGCCGCACGGCGTATACGCCGGTGTTCTCGTCCACGTTCGCGCGATCCAGCAACGTCACGCCGCCGATCAGCTCGCTGCTCGGCAGCAGCAACGTCGACACGCGCGACTGGTTCTCGACGACCGGCGTGCGTCAGCACGTGCCGTGGGGTAACGGCACGTGGAGCGTCTCGTGGGACGCGGCGCGGACGACCAGCAACAGCCCGCTGAATAGCTTCGACCCCAGCCTCCAGTCCGGGCTCGAGGTCGCGTTCTCCCAGCCGCTGATTCGCGATCGGAAGATGGACGTGGCGCGGCAGCAGTATCTGATCGCGAAGCGGAACGAAGCGAGCTCGGAGCTGCAATTCCGCGAAAGCGTTGTCGGCACCGTCGCGGCGGTGAAGCAGGCCTACTGGACCCTGAAGGCGCTGCGCGCGAACGTCACGGTGCAGGAGCGGTCGCTGCAGCTGGCCGAGCAGCTGGCGACCGAGAATGGTGTCCGCGTCCGGATCGGTCAGGCGCCGCCGATCGATCTCGTGCAGGTGGATGCCGAGGTCGCCGACCGCCGCGAGAACCTCATTCGCGCGCGCGCCGCGGCCGATGACGGCGAGGACCGGCTGCGGCGGCTGATCATCGATCCGGCCGAGCCGTCGTTCTGGCAGGTGCGGCTCGAGACCGCCGACGAACCGGCCGGCCGGATACCGCTGCCCGACGTCGAAGCGCTGGTGGCGACCGCGATGGCCGACCGTTCCGACGTCGCGCGTGCGCGCAATGCCGTCAGCAACGCCGAGACGAACGTCGAGTATTTCGCGAACCAGCGGATGCCGGACGTGCGGGTCGAGGCCTCGTATCGCGGCAGCGGCCTCGGCGGCGCGCAGTTGCTGCGCACCGGCGCCTTTCCGGGCGTGGTCACCGGCACCCTCAACTCCGGCTTCGGTGGCGTGCTCGGCCAGGCGTTCGGACCGGACTATCCGACCTGGAGCCTGGGCGTGACCGTCAGCCATCCGGTCGGCCAGAGCTTCGAACGCGTGCGGGAAGTGCAGGCGCAAGTCGAACGGCGTCAGGCGGCGGCGCGCGTCGCGAGCGTGCAACTCGACGTGGCCGCGTCGATACGGCAGTCGGCGCGTCAGGTGCAGAGCAACGCCGAGCGCGAAGACGCGGCACGCGCCGGCGCGACGCTGGCGCGGCAGCGGCTCGACGCCGAGCAGCGACGCTACGGCGTCGGCCTGTCGACGAGCTTTCTCGTGACCCAGGCACAGCGCGACCTGCTGCAGGCCGAGGTCAACCTGCTGCAGGCGACGCTCGACTACCAGTCGTCGGTCGTGAACCTCGAGGCGCTACAGTTAGCGCCGGCGTTGTCGCCGGGCGGGCCGGTGCTGATCGACGGCTCGGCGGTGCAGCCGGTGCCGACGCCGACCCCGCGCGGCATGTTCCGCGCTGGCAGCGGAGTGCAGCCATGAGTGGATCGCGAAGGAGCAGCAGCATCATGAGTGAAGAGCGACTCGGCGGGCAGTTCACCTTTCCCGGCACGTCTCTGACCGTTCGACGAATCGGGTACGGGGCGATGCAGCTGGCCGGTCCCGGCGTGTGGGGACCGCCCAGGAACCCGGACGGTGCGATCGCCCTGCTGCGCGCCGCCGTCGAGGCCGGCGTGAACCATATCGACACCAGCGACTACTACGGTCCGCATATCACCAACCAGATCATCCGGAAGGCGCTGCATCCGTACCCGGCAGGCCTGGTGATCGTGACCAAGCTGGGCGCCCGCCGCCCGCTCGACCAGTCGTGGCAGCCGGCCATCTCGCCCCAGGAATTGACGGCGGGTGTCCACGACAACCTCCGCAACCTTGGCCTCGACGCGATCGACATCGTCAACTACCGCGTGATGGGGTCGGGGCACGGCGTCGGCGAGGGTTCGATTGCCGAACAGGTGACGGTGCTGGCCGAATGCCGGCGTCAGGGGCTGATCCGGCATATCGGCCTGAGCAACGCCAGCGCCGCTCAGGTGGCCGAGGCGCAGGCGATCACCGAGATCGTGTGCGTGCAGAACAACTACAACCTGGCTCACCGCGACGACGACGCCTTGATCGACGACCTGGCGCGGCAGGGGATTGCCTACGTGCCGTTCTTCCCGCTCGGCGGGTTCAACCCGCTGCAGTCGTCCACGCTGTCGGCGGTCGCGGAGCGACTCGGGGTGACGCCGATGCAGACGGCGCTCGCCTGGCTGGCGCATCGGTCGCCGAACATCCTGCTGATCCCGGGCACGTCGTCGCTGCCGCATCTGCGCGAGAACCTGGCTGCGGGCGAACTGACGCTGTCGCCGCAAGTCCTGGCGGAGTTGGACGGAATCGCGCAGAGGCGATGACGCGCTGACAACGGGTGGGCGACGCCGGTCTACTGCTTGTCTTTCGGAGCGGCAGCCGGCGCGTCGACCACCGAACCCCAGAACCCGATCATCATCTCTTCCCAGGTCTGGTCGCCCCACTTCACGTCCTTGGTGGGGTCGGGGTTGTACTTGTTGGCCGCCGAGTTGTCGTAGTGCGCCACGACCTCGACCCGGGTGCCTTTGGGCAGCTGCTTCGGCTTCGCCAGGTCGTAGGTGATCTGCCAGTTGAAGTCGTACTTCGGCACGCTCAACAGCAGTTCCGATGTGCCGTCCGGGTAGACCGCGGTGTAGGTCATGTCCTTGCCGCGCACGTGCATGTGCGGCGTCAGGCTCGTCATGATCGTGTCCTGTCGGATCACCGCGACGGCCTTCACCTCCGCGTTCGGATTGCCGGCGGGGATGACGAATTGCGGCTGCACCGCCAGACCGGTGACGTGAATCTGCTTCGGCGGCTCCTTGGCGAAGACGAACCCTACTTGCGTGCGATCGACGGCCGCCGTGCCGTTGGTGGTGTAGTGCATCTGCAGGATGATGTCGTGCCCGGCCTTCAGGAGTTTCGCGACTCCCGGCTCGAAGACGAGGCCCGGCTTGTTCGGCGACACGCCGGTGATGTTGGTCGGCCCGAAGGTGTTGCCGGGCCGCGTCGGTTTGTCGCTCGAGGGCTCGGTATACGCGATGATGTGGTGGACGTGCCCTCGCGCGCTGGGCTTGATCTCGACCGCCGTGTACCAGCGGTCCTCCGGCAGGTTCACCGGAATCCGCAGGTACAGATATTCGATGGTGCCGCTCGCCGGAATCTTGTAATCCTCGGTCATCGAGTAGACCGCGTCGGGCTTGCCGATCGTCCAGCCCTCGGCCAGCGCCGGCATCTTCGGCATGTCGGCCATGGCGCCTTTCGGCGCGCCGCCGTCAATCCACGAGACGATGGTCTGGATGTCCTGGTCGGACAGACGCGGATCGTTGCTGAGCACGCCGTGCGGCATGTCCGCCCCCCACGGCGGCATCGTTCGCGCCGTCACGCGCTGCTTGATCGAGCGCAGCCACGGACGCGCGTCTTCGTAGGTCGTCAGCGACATCGGCGCGAACATCGTCGCGCGATGGCACTCGATGCACGACTTGTAGAAGATCGGCGCGACGTCCCTGGTAAAGGTCGGCGTGCCGTCGGCTGCCGCGGCCGGCGTTGCCGCGGCGGCTCCCACGACGAGGACACTCAGAACGAGCGCGAAACGCATGGGACGCTCCCTTGACGCCGATTATCGCCAAGATTCGAGGGAATGCAACAGCGGCGCTCAGAATTTCAGGCCGAAGGAATTCGACCAGCCGTAGTCGTTTTTCGACAGGCCGGACGGCGGCTGGCTGTCGAAGTTCTCGAACAGCCCAACCCGGAAGTACCAGTCTCCAGGCAGATTGAAGTCGAGGTCGAACTTGTAGTTGATCCGGTACCGGTCGTCGATGGTCAAGCTGGGATAGTACGTGAACCGCGTGATCAGGTCGGCGAACTTCAGCTTCTCGGTCATGAATTCGGCCCCGAGATAGGCCTCCGCCGAGTCTTTGGTCGGGACCGCGGGATCCGTGTACCGTTCATTCGTCCAGGCGAGACCGCCGCCGAGCGCCAGATACTGCGAGGCCGAGCGAATCAGGTACCGTCCGCCGCCGCCGCCGATCGTTGTCCGCAGATCGAGTTTCTGTTCGTCGCTGTTCACGAAATCCTGGGTCGTGTTGGCGTACCAGCGGCTGCCGAAGAGATACTTGAAGTCGTTCCCGAAGTCCCAGCGCTGCGTGTCCGGCGCGTTCGACTGCGTGCTCTTGAACACGTTGGTCATTGCCGTGTCCACGACCTGCTTGTCGCGGTACAGCAGCGTGCCGCCCAGCGTGAGCTGTGTGGCCGAGTTCGCCTGCGTCATGCTGTAGCCGAAATCGAAGCCCGCGTCGAACCGGGACCAGAACGATCGCTCGTAGGGCACGATCGCGGAGACGTCGGCCAGCGGCACGCTGTCGTTGCCGATGCGGACCGTCTTTGGCGTCGCCGGATCGACCTTCAACGAGCCGGCCAGGCGCCTGCCGTCGAACGTTTCGACCAGGAACTGGCGGTCACTCTCCAGGGACGCGACCTGATCCCACTCGATCTTGAAGTCGGAGTCCGAGTAGACCGTTTCGATCGTCAGCACGTCCTTTTCGACCTTCTTGATTTCGCCGACGATCTTTACCCCGGTCAGCGTGGTCACCACGTCGGTCGCGGCTGATGCCGCTCCAGCGGTTCCAACGACGAGGACGACGGCTGCGAACGCTGCGCATCGCGCCTGGCTCAACATGTTCAGCTCCCTGGTCGCGGACGGGCCCGCGGTTTCTCGTCGAGGATTTCCGTGCGCATCCACGAAATGTCGTGGGTCCCGGCCGGCCGCCGCCCTCCGGCACATCGACAGGCGGACGCCAAGTCGTGTCGGGTCTGAGCTTTCAACGTTTGCGGCGCATGCGGACCGCTCGCGCTGGCACCGCCTCGGGGCAAACGCCATTCCAGCGCCCACCGGGGCTCGATTTTCCTCGGGGCGCGGCACGGGTACCGCGCCGCCGATTCTGGCAGGGAGTATGTAGACCCTCTGGCCATGGGTGAGCTCCTGAGACGGAATCAGCTCGTCGCCGCCACGATCCTCCTGGTCCTGGCTCCGGTTGCGGGCGCGCGCGCGCAGGGCGTCGAGGGCACGCGGTCGGCGACGATCTTTGTCGGTACCGGAATCAGCCTCGCGGGTGACGCCATCAAGGAGGGCGTGGGGACCATCGACGGCAAGCCGTCGGTGATCGTCGAGCAGGCCCTCAGCAACCACTTCAGCGACGCGTTGCGGCTGCGCTTCACGGGCAGCCTGGGGCTCGACTACAACAAGGAAGCCTATGCGACGCTGGCCTACGGCAAGTACAACGGCACCGAGCGCATCATCGGATCGGTCTCCGGGTATCCCCTCCTGGCACGGTTGTCGAACGTCGATGCCGTCGACATCGAAGGCGGCCTCCGGTATTACCTGAAGCCCGAGGGGCCGATCCGGACCTACGTCGCAGGGGCGATCGGCCTGCGCTTTCTGCAGGCGACGGACGCGACCTTCAGGGTCGTGGAAGTCGGTCTGACGCTGGCCAACCAGCCGTACTTCAAGAGTTCGGCGCTGCTGATCCTCGGCGGCGATGCGGGCATCAGTTACGACGTGTCGGACAGGACGGCGGTGGGGATTGAGCTCGGGCTCCGCTACCAGGGGAAGCCCGGGGCAGAACCGCTGTTTGCCGATCCGAACCTCAAGGGCGTCAACGACACCGGCAGTCGCTGGTCGCTGCCGATGAGCGCGTTCCTCACGGTGCGATTCTGATGCGAACGGACTGGATCGCGGCGTCGCTGGTCGCGCTGATGTCGGTCGCGCACGCCGGGGCAGCTGGATCGCCGGGGCAGAAGGCCCCGGCCGCCGCGATTCCGCAACTGTCGGCCGACGTCGCCAGCCCGTCGGCGAGCGCCCGGCGGCAGGCGTTGCGGGGCCTGCGCGACCACGGCGGGCCCGAGACGCTGGCGCTCCTGGCTCGGCTGATCGCAGATCCGGAGCTCGACATCCGTGAAGGCGCCGTCGCCGGCGTGATCGGCGTCTACGTGCAGCCGGTACGTAAGCGATCGGCTGACAACGCGGCCGAGGCGTTCGAAGTGGCGCGGTTCCGCGCGCAGGTCTGGCCGGCGCCCGCCGAACTGTCGCTCGCGCTCGTGAAGGCGCTGGCGGATGAAGCGCCCTCGGTCCGCCGCGACGCCGCATACGCCGTGGGAATCGTCCTGGCACCGCCGGTCACGGATGCGGTCGCGTTCGAGATCATGTCCTCCCTGAGCGATCGTGAGCCGTCGGTGCGAATCGCGGCGGCGCGAGCGCTCGGCCACCTTCGGGTGCAGGCTGCCGGAGTGGCGCTCATCGGGCGGGTCAACGACGAGGACCTCGAGGTCAGGCTCGCGTCGATGCGCGCGGTGGGGGAGCTGCGCGACGTGCAGGCGGTCGCCGCCCTGACCGATCAGTTCCGGTTCTACGTGCGAGGCATTGCGGGCCGCTCCGCGCTCACGGCGCTCGGCGCGATTGGCCACTCGTCGAGCATCCCGCTGTTTGAAGCGCAGATAACCTCCGGCTATCCGGCGCATCGACGAGCCGCCTACGAAGGCCTGGCGCGATCGGGCCGCGCCGCAGCCATGGTCGCGCGCATCGAGGCATTGATGGCCTCGGAGAAAGACACGCGTGTCCTGACCGCGATGGCCTTCGCGCTGGCGTCAGCCGGTCGCGATGGCCTCAACCGCGTCATCGACGGCCTCACCGATCGCAACAATGCGGACAACGCGCTGATGTACCTGGTGGACCTGGGCCGGCCGCACGCGGCGGCCGTCGCCGCGCGGCTCAACGATCCCAACCCGGTCGTGCGCGAGCAGATCGCCATCGCGCTGGGCTTCATCGGCGGACCAGAAGCCGCCGCCGCGCTGAACGGTGCGCGCGGCGAGACGGATGCGAATGTCCGCAATGCGATCGACGTCGCACTGTTCCGGGTCAATCGAACGACGGGACCTTAGCGGCAGCCGGCCCTGGGCCGGTGTGGCCGTAACAAGGGGCGGGCCTCGCTTGCCCCATGAGAGCCTCGCACACGGAAATGACATGAGTGACGGCCCCTGCGCAGAGGCTCGGCGGTGAGCGAACCCGTCCTGGTCCGTGATAAGGCGTCGTGGCGCGACGCCTTGCTGCACGTACTGAAGGCGTGGAACCGCCACCAGGTCTGGAAAATCCTGACCGCCATCGTGACGATCTGGATCGTCAGCGGGCTGGCGCTCCACTTCGCGGAACGTGACACCAATCCACCGTTCAAGACGTTGGGCGAGTCCCTCTGGAACGTCTGGGTCCTTCTGTTCAGCGGACTCGAAATCGAGATCAACTCTGCTGTCGGGCGGTTCGTGGTTGCCGCCGTGCTTGTCGTCGGCGTCGCCCTGGCCGGTCTGTTCACGGCCAGTGTGGCGTCGATCCTGATCGAACGCGCACTAAGGAGTCCTGAAGTGCCTAATCTCGAAATGTCTGGCCATCTGGTGCTGTGCAACTGGACGCCGCGAGCACTCGACTGGATACGCGAAGTACACAGCGGCATCGTCACCGACAAGCGGCCGGTCGTGATCGTACACGACACACCCGACGAGGTCGTGCTGCCTGACAAACTGGATGACGCCGCCTTCAACGACGTGTATATCGTCAAAGGCGATCCGGTCAACGAAGTGATCCTGCGGCGCGCCAAGGTCGCGCACGCGCACTCCGTCGTCATCCTGTCGGACGATCGCCAGGAGCAGCACGCCGACGGGAAAACCATCGTGTGCTGCATTGCCGTCAAGAACGCGTGCATGCAAGAGCGTCAGCCGAACATCGTGGCCGAGTGCCAGGATCCGAAATACCGATCGCACATGCGCAAGGCGGGTGCCGATGAAGTCATCTCGGCCGCCGACTTCGGATTGCGGCTCATGGCGCGTGCGTCGCTGTTTCATGGCATGACGCGCGTTTATCAAGAGCTGCTGTCGGTCCGGCGCGACGCCAACGAGATGTACCTGGTGCCGGTGCCTGCCCAACTCGTCGGAATGGATTTCGTCGCGGCGGCGAACGTGTTCCTGCCGGATCGCACAGTCCTGAAAGCGTGCCTGCTGATCGGTCTCTATCGCGGTGAAACGATGATGCTCAACCCGGTTGGCGGGGAAGCGGGACCGTTGCGCGAGGGCGATGAGCTGATCTTGTTGAGCCAGACGTTGCCGGATCTTTCGCGGCTGCGGCCGCCCGACGCCGCGTAGCGTCTGCGGGCGCACGCGATGCGTCAGGTCGATCTGCGCGTTCGCGAAATTCTCAGGGATTACGCCTAAATCGTCGATCGCTGGCCAGTGTGATCGAGGGCCTTCAGTTCTGCGGCTTCCATTGACCGACGCTAAGATGCTCATGAGCGATCCGCCAGCCATCCGGCTCGCGACGGAAAACCCGTGTGCCACGTCCGCCGCCGCTAACTTGCTTGCCGTCTGCCATCCCTGACCAAGAGAACGTGTAGATCACAGCGGCTGCGGTGTTTGACTGTGCCAGCCAGATCGCATCGTCGGTGGTGTAGTTGTAGCCGTCGATGCGTTTCCAGTTCGCCATGATGGCAGTGGCGAACGCGTCCTTGCCCCAGATCGACGATCCATTGCTGTAGAACAGCGCGACGTCGGCGGTCAGCAGCGACAACGCTCCATCGATGTCCTTCCGGATTAACGCGGCCACGAAGGACTCCATGCACGACTGTGGCGATGTGTCTGGCATCAGGGCACGTCTCCATGTTCCGTAATCGATTTGGGCCGACGGCGTCGCAATTCGAGAAGAAATTGTAGTCGACCCTCAGTCGATCAGGCTGGTCGACGAGGCTGGCCCAAAGGATGGAAGCCAGAAGCGCAGATTGGGATGTGGGCCGGATTTTATAGCGTGCCCGGCAGGACTCGGAACCGTTCACGGCGAGCGCCATAGGCGCGAGTCGCGACGCTTTCCGCAGGGCTGCCCGGCGCAGCTTCTCGCGGAGCGAGAAGCGCGCCCGGCAGGACTCGAACCTGCGACCCCCGGCTTAGAAGGCCGGTGCTCTATCCGGACTGAGCTACGGGCGCATGAAGAAGACCCAGTGTAGCAAGTCCGGGGTCTGCATGTGGTGATCCGCGCCGCTGATGGCTACGTCAGACTGCCGGCCGCATGAGGAGCACATAGATCGGGACATTGCCGAACCGGCGCTCGAGCCGCTCGGCGCCGGGGTGCGCCGCGAGAAAGGCGAGCGCCTCGGGCGACTCCAACGAATCGCCGATCAGGCACTCATAGTCGTCCGGATGGGTCCGGATGTGCTCGACGACACGGGCCTCGAGCACCTCGTTGATCGTCATCGTGTCGCGATCGAGCGGATAAGGCGCCGGCGTGAGATCGGCGAGGAACAACAGCGTGCCCGACCACATCGGCCCGATGGTGCCCACATAGGTCTTCCGGGTGCCAACGATGGCGCGGATCTCGTTGGCGAAGTCGAGCGCGGTGCGCATCGGGATGTCGGAGCCCGAGATGGCTTCGGGCTCGTCCAACAGCAGCGGGGTGGCACGCGCGTAGGCAATCGGCACGGCCTGGTTCACTGGCCCAGTCGCGCCGCCGCCGGTGACGAATCGCCGGTACGGCCTGACCAGAATCTGGCGCGCCTGCAGAAGTTTCCCGGCGGGAAAGATCGCCAGCGCCGCGATCACCAGGGCACCGCGGATCGTCCAGCGGCCAAGCGTTCGCGACTCGAGCCAGCGCGGCAGAGACGATGTGCCGATGACGAGAACGAACGGCGCCGCCATCATCGTGTTCTGAAGGTGGCCCGCGTCACTTCTCAAGAGCGACACCTGGTAGCACACCAGCGCCACTGACAGAAACGCGAGCAGCCGGGCGCGATCGAGGTCGAGCGGCGCATTCAAGGTCAGCGACGGCAGCCGCCAGAGCGTCGCGATCGTCATCGCCAGAAAGAGCACCGGCGCCGCATAGAACGTTCGTACACCGGATTCCTGCGCCGGCCACCAGGTGTTGGTGAACCCTGAGGCGACCGCGCGAGGAACGCCGAAATAGTTGCCGAGAAACGCGCCGAGCGAGCCGTGCACGGCGTAATAGGTCAGCGGCACTGCCACGGCGATCGCGAATCCAATCACCAGACCTCGGGCGATTCGGCCAGCGCGGCCAATGCTGATCGTTCGCGTCAAGCAGAGCAGCGAGAGCAGCAGCCCGGCGGCGATGGCCGTCGACGAGAGGTTCTCCTGCGACATCCATGAGGCGACGCCCCAGACGCTGCCGAGCAGGACGACCCAGAGGGTTGCCAGAGTTGGGCGCGCCGGATCGACGCCGGCCGCATGCACCAGCATCGGCACGACGACCACTGGCGCGATGGTTCGGAATCCGTTGCCCCAGCCGTAGAACCCGAAGAGCGTGCCGTCAGGCGCCGTGCCGTAGAAGGCCAGCGGTGAATAGATCACTGCAAGGATCACAACCGCCGACGCGCTCGCGAAGCCGAGCCAGGCATAGGCCGCGATCGCGACGACGAGGAGAGTCATGAACTGGAATGAGGCGAAGGCGGTGCGGAACGACACGATGTCGAACCCACGCGCGTGCTTCATGATCTGATAGGCGAGCCACTGCGATCCGGGGCCGTACTGCGTGGACGCGGGACCGACGTACGGCAGATAGCCCTTGGAGATCGCCTGCAGGGCGCCGAGGTGCGCCTCTTCGTGCGACTCGATCCAGCGGTGATGCCGATCGAGATGCCACGGCGGACCGCCGAAGTACCAGGCGAGCGCGATGATTGCCGCGAGGCCCACGAGTCTGGCCCTCCACGATCGAGAAACGCGCGGGGCGATCGCGTCTCCTCGGGAAGCGTGTGCCGCATCAGGGGCGCGCCACCATCGGAATACGACCGGAAAGACGACGACGGTGGCGATGGCGAGCGAGTAGAGCGCCACCAGCCATCGTTTGTTCAGGTAGGGCCAGTTCCAGTGGAGATCGTCCGCTTCGATACGCGTGACCAGGGCGAAGACCGGGACCACCAGCAGCAGGACGCCGAGTTGCAGCCCGAGCAGCCACGCGATCGCACCGGACTCGTCCATCCATGGCGGAGCGGTCACGGGCCGCTTGCGCGCCCGCCAACTGAACGCTGCCGCGCCGACGAGCATGGCCGCGGCCAGCCCGTCCACGATGCCGGCGTACGGGAACGACGGGTCCCGCGCCGCCTTGATGGTCACCAGCGCCGCTGAGGTAAGCGCCGCGGCCCCGGCCGTGTACGGCGCCAGCGCCACCGCGTCGCGCAGGTTCAGCTGGCGGATTCGCATCGGTTGGAAATTTTCGCCCATCATACGCGACCCGGACCGGCATACAATCAGCGTTTTGTGATGGCGACACCCTTCGACGATCGGTTGCGTGCCTACGCCGAGCTGACGGTGAAGATCGGCTTGAACCTGCAGCCGAATCAGCGCCTGTTGATCATCGGTCCGGTCGCCAACGGCGGCTGCTCGCTGGAAGCGGCGCCGCTGGTGCGCCAGATCACGGCGGCCGCGTACGACGCGGGCGCCCGGCTGGTCGAGACGATGTGGGGGGACGAAGCGCTGCTCGGCGCCCGCCTGTCGCACGCGCCGCGCGATTCGTTCGACGAATTCTCCGCGTGGATGCCGCGGGCGCTGGTCGAGCATGTCGAAGCCGGACATGCGGTCCTGTCGATCTATGCGAACGATCCGGATCAGCTGAAAGACTATCCGCTCGACTTCGTCCAGGCCGTCCAGCAGACCACCGCGCGCGCCGTCCGTCCGTTCCGCGAGCACATCTCCCGCAACCTGACCAACTGGGGCGTCGTCGCCGCGGCCGCGGTCGCGTGGGCGGAGCGCGTGTATCCGGAGCTGCCGCCGGCCGAACAGATGCCGGCGCTCTGGCGGGCGATTGAGCTGCTGTGCCGCCTCGATCGCCCGGATCCGATTGCGGCCTGGGAAACGCACCTCGCGGAGCTTGCCGCGCGCACCGATCATCTCAACGCCAGGCAGTACACCGAGCTGCGCTATACCGGGCCCGGCACGTCGCTGACGATCGGGTTGCCGCCTGGCCACGTGTGGGTCGGTGGTCGCTCGACCAGCGCTTCGGGGATCCGCTTCGCCCCGAATCTGCCGACCGAGGAAGTGTTCACGATGCCGCACAAGGATCGTGTCGATGGTAACGTGCGCTCCACCAAGCCGCTCAGCTACGGTGGCACGCTGATCGAAGGCTTCAGCCTGACGTTCGCGCAGGGGCGCGTCGTCGACGTCAAGGCCGAGCGGGGCGAGGACGTGCTGCGGCGGCTGGTGAAGATGGACGGCGGCGCGGCGCGCCTGGGCGAGCTGGCGCTGGTGCCGCACAACTCGCCGGTGGCGCAGACCGGCGTGCTGTTCTACAACACCCTGTTCGACGAGAACGCGGCGAGTCACGTCGCGCTGGGCGCGGCCTACAAGTTCACGTTGCGAGGCGGCGAGACGATGAGCGACGAGGAGTTCGAGGCCGTCGGCGGCAACCGGAGCGCGACCCACGTCGACTTCATGATCGGATCGCCGGAGCTCGACGTCGATGGCGTCCTCGCGGACGGCTCGGTCGAGCCCGTGATGCGCCGCGGCGACTGGGTCACGCTCACGTCAGACCTTCAGGTCTGACCTCGGAATTCAATACCGGAGTTGATTCTCGGGGTTTAAACCCCGAGTTTACGGAGGCGTCATGCGTCGCAGTTTTTACATTCCCGTTCTTTTTGTTATTGGTGTTTTCTGCATCGCTGGCCAGGCGCAGACGCGCCAGCGGCTCAACCCGATGATCGAGTTGCTGGAGCAGAAGAAGCCGATGTTCGGTGTCTACTGGCCGGGCAACCCCCAGGGCCGCCGCGGCGGGCCGCCGCCGGCTGACGCGGTCATGAAACCGCCGGCCGAGTGGGCGAAGGAGGCGCTGGCATACCGCAATGCCGATTTCCTCTTCAACGGCAGCATGGAAGGCGGCGTCGATCGCGCGATCGGCGGCGTCACGGATTTCGTCAAGGCGACCGCCGACGCGGGTGCGCTGGTCAAGACCCCGTTCCCGCGCTTTCCGCATCCGCTGATGGTGAAGGCCCCCAAAATCGCGCCCGACCTGGCGCGGGGAGCGGCCGACGTCAGCCGCGAACTGAACCTGGGCGTCAGCGGCATCATGTTCGTCGAGACCGAGAGCGCCGACGAGGTGAAAGCCGGCATCGCCGCGATGCGCTTCAAATCCAAGGGCGGCACCCGTCCCGATGACGTCGGCAGCGCGCCCGCCTACTGGGGCATGACGGAAGCGCAGTACAAACAGAAGGCCGATCTCTGGCCGCTCAATCCGGACGGCGAGCTCGTGAACTGGACGATTGTCGAGAGCAAGGAAGGGCTCGCCCACGTCCGCGAGATCGCCCAGGTCAAAGGGATTGGCGTGCTGTGGCCGGGCGCCGGCACGCTGCGCGGCGTGTTCTCGACCACCAACGCAGCCGGCGAGCGCGTTCTCGATCAGGCCGGCTGGGAAAACGCGATTCAGACGGTGCTGGCGGCCTGCAAGGAGTTCCACGTGCCGTGCGGCTTCCCCTCGACGCCGGCCGACATCGAGATGCGCATGAAGCAGGGCTTCAGCGTGTTCGTGATGAACTGGGGCGACGCCGGCTTCAAGGCGGTCGATCTCGGACGCGCCGCCTCGGGGCGTTGACCAGTCGCGCTCGGACGGTCCGATCTACTTGGTGCTGAACGACAGGCCGATCTGCGATCCGTTGCGGTTGTCGTGCGTGTCGAACACCTGCTCGAGATTCAGGTAGCAGTTGACGCCCCACGCGCGCACGTATCCCATCCGGTAGTGGGCCGATGCGATGCTGACCAGGAACGTCATCTGCTCCTTCATGATGGGCCGCTGTGTCGCGCGGTCGATCACGGAGTACCGTCCGACCCCGATCTCGATTGAAGGGACGCCGAAATTCCAGCGTCCCCATTCCGCCACCGTCAGGTAGTAGCCGACGCTGCCGTGGGCGATGCCGTTGTCGTAGCCGGCGGCAATCCCGAGGTGCTGCTTCAGGACGAAGAACGTATGGGGATTCACGTCGCTCGTCGTCGTGGTGTGCAGACGGGCGAGCCGCTCCTCTTCCCGCAGGTCGAGGAGGTCGAAGCTCCAGGGCCCGTGGTCAGGCACCACCGCCGAGGGCACGTCGATCGGACGGGAGGGCAGGCGGTCTTCCGCCAGGGCAGGCGCCAGCGACGCCAGCAGGCACACTGTTGTAAGCAACCAAGGCATACGTCCCCCGGGGTCGTGAAGCCGTGCCGGACAGCCGGTTGAGCGGGTCGAGTCGGAGGGAGGGCGACACTATACAACAAGACGAGGTTGTCGCATTCCTCCAATCCTTTTCGCGACAGGCGCAGTAGGTTATCGGCCAAGGAGAGACCGCATGATTCTGGGGATCGCGCTCGCGCTGACGCTGAAGGACATCGCGTGGCTGGCCGGCGACTGGCAGCTGGTGAACCCGACGCAGTGCATCGAGGAAGTCTGGACGGCGCCCTCCGCCAACCTGCTCGTGGGCATGAGCCGCACCGTCGCGGCCGGACGCACGACCAGCTTCGAGTTCATGCGCATCGAGGCGCGCGAGGACGGCATCTACTACGTCGCCCAGCCGGGCGGGCGCCCGCCGGTGGACTTCAAGCTCGCGTCGGAGTCGGCATTTTCGCTGGTGTTCGTCAATCCCGGCCACGCCGATCACCTGCAGAAGGTGATGTACCGCCGCGGATCGGATGGGAATCTGACGGCGCGCATCGAGGGCGCCAACGGCGGCAAGGAATTTTCCGAGGACTACCCGTACCGGCGGCCGTCGAACAGCGCGGCCAGCCGCTGCGGCGCGGTGAAGTAGGCCGACAGTTCGCCCTCGGCCGCGCGCAGGCTTGCGGGCGTATCCCCGGCGAACGAGGCGTAGTCGTGGATCAAGTGGCTCTGATCGGCGTAGCCGCACTCGGCCGCGACCCGCACCCAGTCCGTGCGCCCGTCGCCGAGCGTCGCGCGCTGGCGCAGCGTGTTCTGGAATCGCAGAATGCGCGCGAGGACTTTCGGGCTGGCGCCGACCTGTTCGTCGAATCGCCGCTGCAGCTGTCTCATCGTCACGCCGGTTCTCGCCGCGACGCTGCTGACGCGCGCGCGTCCCGCACTTCGCACCAGCTCACCGACCGCGGACATCGTGCGCCGATCGATCTCGGCGCCGGCAAGGCGCGCGAGCAGCACCTCGGTGAGGCGATCGATCCGCAACGCGTCGGAAGGGGCCGAAGCCAGCTGATCCCAGAGATCGTGCGCGGCCTGCCCCCACAGTTGGTCAAGGCCGGCGGAGCGATCGGCCAGCGCGGCGACCGGCGTCTCGACCACCAGCGACGCGCACCCGGGCCGGAACCGCACGCCCATGGTGTCGGCGCCGGCGCAAGGCTGCACCACCAGCGGCGACGTCAGCAGGCCGACCACGAAGCACGACGCTTGAGGCGTGCGCACGCCGGCGCGCGAGACTTCCAGGAAGCGGCCGCCGAAATGGCAGATCAACTCGACACAGCCATCGGGAAGGATCCGCTGCTCGGTGACGGCGTCCGCGTCGCCGGGCTCCGACGTCAGGAACCAGACGCATTCGATGACCGCGTCCAGCGGCGACGGCAGACGCTGCTCGCGATATCGCATGCTTACCGGCCGCGCGCCTGCTCGCCGCGCAGCGTCATGCAGGTGCTGACGGCTTTCGCGATCAGGCGGCCGCCTTCGTCCGTCACCACGCACTCCGCCATGCCCGCCGACCGTCCCTGTTGAACGATGGTGCCCTCAGCGACCAGACGCGCGCTCCTGATCGGGCGCAGGAAATTGATCTTCAGCTCCAGGGTCGTGAACGACTCGCCTTCGCCGAGCGTCGACGCGTAGGCCATCCCCATCGCGCTGTCCGCGATGTCGCAGAGGATCCCGCCGTGCAGCGTCCCCATCGGATTGTGGTGG
Organism: uncultured Acidobacteriota bacterium; assembly: GCA_963794705.1. GTDB lineage: Bacteria > Acidobacteriota > Vicinamibacteria > Vicinamibacterales > CAVVIG01 > CAVQFC01. The sequence continues at coordinate 384,003 of CAWCFI010000009.1, read as the reverse complement.
CGATGGTCGGCGTCGAGCTCGAACCGCGCCCGCCCGGGTTCGATCGCGACCAGTCGCAGCCCAATCAGCGACGCCATCGGCGCCGGCGGCAGCTCGCCCGCAATCATCAGGCGCGCGTTTTCAAGCATCGTGCTCATGAGGTATTAGTACGCTAGCACAGCCCCGCGGGAGGACCAATGTTCGAGCTCGATGATTTTCTCCACAACCTCGAACGCGTGCGGGAACGCACGCGGAGAGTGGCGGCGTGCATTCCCGCCGACCATGTGGAGTGGACCTACAAGCCGGGTGCGTTCACCCTTGGTGACCTGGTGCGGCACATCGCGGTCACCGAGCGCTTCATCTGGGCGGAGACCCTGCACCACCGGCCGGTCGCGTACGTCTCGCACGGCCGCGAGCTCGCGGATGGCCGCGACGCGGTGCTGTCATTCTTCGATCGCCTGCACGCGGAATCGCTCGCGCAGTTCCAGGCGTTGACGCCGGCGATGCTGGCCGGCAAGTGTCTGACGCCCGCAGGCACGCCGCTGACGACGTGGAAGTGGCTGCGGATGATGCCCGAGCACGAAATCCATCACCGCGGTCAGATCTACACGATGCTGGCGATGCTGAACGTGCCGACGCCGCCGCTGTACGGGCTGACCTCGACGGACGTTAGGGGACTGAGTACCAAGCACCAAGTTTGAAGTACGAAGTCTGAAGTACGATTGAGTACGAAGGCTCGTTCGTGCTTCTGGCGCACCACGTCTTCGTACTTCCGACTTCGCACTTCGTACTTCTTAAGGCTTCTGACACGAACCCGTGGCCGGTTGCACGCTCTGCACCCTGAACTCGAGCACCGGCGGCGCGATCGTCCCGCTGGTCGCTGCTCCCGGGGTGGCCGCGCCTGCCGTCGACGCGGCGGCCGGGACGAACGTGCCAACCATTTGCACGCGCTTGCCGATCCAGGGTTGCATGTCTGCGCCCGACAACCGATAGCCGGTGACGCTCGAGCCGGAGCTGCCGGCCGGGGCCGTGCCGGTGACCACACCAGTGGTGCCGGGCGCGGTGGCGGCAGGAGTCTTGGTGCCCGACGTACCGATGGGGGACGAGGCCGCCGCCGCCGCGCCTGCCGGCGGCAATGTCGGATCCACCGGCTGAGTTTCTACCGGCGACGCCGACGGGGGAACGGGTGACGGTGAGTCGAGCGATCCGGGCTGCGACGTGGACGGGACGACGATCGCCTGGCTGAGCGTAATCGGCGCGGAGGCGACGCCTCCGCCGACGCAGCCGGCCAGCGTGACCGTTTTCCTGGCCGGATCGGGGGCCGCCGGCGCGCTCGTCTGGGCGAACGCCGACGTGACCGTGAGCAGGGTGATTCCGCAGAGCACAACCGTTTTCATCGCGCCTCCTTTGTTCCGTCTGTTCGTGCAAAGGAGCCGCCGTCCGACCGGTTTACTCGGCCGTAATCCGCACCGTCGACCGGCCGTCGTCGATCTCGATGTTCATCTCGTCCAGCGATTTCATGAACGCCTCGAATTCGGCGCCGTTCATTCTCGACAGGTCGCCGTTGATGGCCGAGAGATCGAGGTCGAGGCCGCGTTCTTTCATCCGTTGCGCGGCCTTCTCGCCCGCGAACGTCGCGATGATGGCGCCGAGACGCATGCCGCCTTTCGCGACCGCGATGGGCACGCGGATGTTCACGTCTTTGGGACGGTGCGCCTCGTCCTTCGCGGGCTTGTGAATGTTGATGCGGAACCAGCGGGCGCGCGGCTTCGCGCCGGCCGCCGCATCTGCAGGTGCCGCGTCCGCCGGCCGGTCCGCGCTCACGGCCTGGATCAGGCGGTCGGCGTCGTCGACCGTGATTTTTCCCTGCGACAACATCTCGAGAATGCGCCGGGTGTCGTCGGTCTGTGCGGTCATTTGGTGTCCTCGGGCTTGCGAAGTTGACGAAGGACGTCGTCGACGCTCAGCGCGCCGCGCTCCAGCTGGGAGAGCAACTCGCCGGGCGAACGGACGGGTGGACGCTCAGGATCGGGGTCTGGATCGATCTCCGCGAAGGGGAGGAGGGCGCCGATCCGGTTCAGGCGGTTCTTGATGGTGGGGTAGCTGACGCCGAGGAACTTCTCCATCTGCTTGATCGAGCCGTGGCAGCGGACGAACGCGACCACGAAGATCTGGTCTTCGGCGGCGAGCTGAGCCAGCGGCGGGACCTCGAAATGCCCCTCGATCGCCACATCCTGTGCGAGGAGACGAACCCGTTCGATTTCAAAGGCGGCGCCACCAGTCAGCTTGGTGAGCGCTTGCCATTCCAGTTTGGCCATTAATGACGGGTTTATAGCTCATATAAATCAATTTGTAAATTGATAAAATTAATAATGAAGCCCGACTGTCTGGCAGATCGCTGGCTGAGAAGGCGCCGACGTGCGGGATCAGAAGAAGCCGATCACGGGCTGAGGGCGACGCTCGCTGCGCTGAAGTCCGCGTTGTAGGCGCGCTATTGCGGCGGGCGAGGAAGAGGAGGGGCCGAGAGGTCTGCTACGCGCGACAGAGCCCGCAGAGACGTCGTCTCCGCGGGCTCCGCAAGGCTGTGCCTGCCGTGCTACATCGGCGGGAATTCTACCCAGTAGTCCCAGTTCCACGATCGCGATCCGCCCCAGTCCGGCGGCGGCGCCAGCCAGTCCTGACCGGGATCGCCAATCGGCGCACCGGGAGGCGCATCCGGCGCGGCGTGCTGGAACGGCCGCGCGAGATCGAGCGGTCGATCGAGGAATCGCTTGATGTCAGCCGCCAGCAGCTGGCGCTGCGCGGTGTCGAGCTCGGTCTTGTTGACCGCCGTCTTCGCCCGCGCCATCAGCTTGGTCAGCTTATAGGACGCGATCGCCCGCACCTGGCCGTTGGGCGACGAGGCTGCCAGCCACATCAGGCGATCGACCAGCACGCGTTCTTCCGCGCGCCGGACCGCGGCCTCGTAACTGTTCGCCGTCGGCGCGTCCCAGGTCGCGAACGTGAGCCGATCGATCACGTCCTCCAGTCCGGGCATGCGCGGATCGACCGCGTGCTGCGCCACCATGCGCGAGGCCCGATCCAGTTGCAGCGTGAAGCCGATCGTCACGTCCGCCGCCACCGTCGCCGGGCTGAGCGGATCGAACGTGTCGCCGGTCGTGCGCGGGAAGAGCTCGCGGTGCATGCCCCATCCCGGCGGCCGCGGCGCGATCAGCGCGAGCACCGGCGCCGGGACCGTCAGCTCGGACGGCCGCAGCGTCGAGGCCAGCGCATCGAGTGCCTTGCGCTGGTCGTCGACGCCGACGCCCTTGGTCGGCGTGCGGTTGTCGCCGCGCATCCCGTAGATGTAGTCCTGGCCGGCGACCATCGACGCCGCCGATTCGACGGCGTAGCGGTGATACATGAAGATCGGCACCAGCGGTTCCTCGATGGTCGCGGTCGGCATGCCCGCCTTGATGGTGTGCTCGCCGATCTTGTTCAGCGCCGCGCGCCGCACCTTCATCAGCCGGTACAGCTCGTCGGCCTGATCGACCCCGTTGGACCACTGATCGACCTTCGGATTCGAGTCGGTGTCCTGGTTGGTCATGTAGCGCAGATCCTGCGCCCAGGCATCGTCGAGAATCTTGGTGAGCGGCGCCTTCTCGTCGGTGCCGGCCGGGAACTGACGGTAGCCGTAGTTGATCGTGACCTTGTCCCAGTCGCCGATCTTCTGCGGGTAGGCGTCGGAGATGTCGACCGAGCCGTCCGCCTTCAGCGTTTCGAGCGGATGCGGGTAGTCCATCACCGAAATCCAGCCCTTTTCGCTGTCGTAGTAGTTGTGGCCGAGGCCGAGCGTGTGGCCGACCTCATGCGCCGCGAGCTGGCGGATGCGCTTGAGCGCCGCGAGGTACGGCTCCTGCGGCTTTTCGTTGCCGGTGATGTACGGCGAGGTCAGCCCCTCGAAGATCAGGAAGTCCTGCCGATCGCGCAGCGAGCCCAGTGTGACGGTGCCCTTGATGATCTCGCCGGTGCGTGGATCGGCTACCGATCCGCCGGTGCTCCAGCCGCGCGTCGAGCGATGGACCCAGTTGATCATGTTGTAGCGGATGTCCATCGGATCGGCGCCATCGGGCAGCACCGCCACCTTGAAGCCATTGCGGAAGCCGGCCGCTTCGAACGCCTGGCTCCACCAGCTCGCGCCTTCGACCAGCGCCTTCTTCACGTCTTCGGGCGCGCCCGGATCGACCCAGTACTCGATCGGCTTCACCGGATCGCTGATCGCGGCACTCGGGTCCTTTTTCTCCAGGCGATGACGACGGATGTAGCGCATCTGCATCATGTCGCCGATCGGCACGCTGTAGTCGACGTAGGTCAGCCCGCCGTAGCCGGCGCGCGGATCGTCGTAGCGCGGCTTGTAGTTGTTGTCGGGCAGTTCGACGAACGACAGGTGCTCGCGCAGCGTCACCGCCTCCGCCGTCGGCGTCACGCTCGCCACCGAGCCGGAGAACAGGCCGCCGCCGCGCCCGCCGCCGCCACCGCCGGCGCGGCCGCCGCCGTTTTCGGGAATCGGTCCGGGGCCCTGGGTCGGACCGGCGCCGCCGCCGCCGCGCCCGCCGCCGGCCTCATTGACGAAGGTCAGCGTCATCTCGATCTCGCTGTTCTTGGGAAACGCCTTGGTGCGCGGCAGGTAGAAGGCGCTGCGGGTGCGGTCGAGACGATAGGTGCCCGGGCGCAGCGAGTTGCCGGCACCGGTCACGTCGCGCAGCAGGAAGTCGGTCGCGTCGATCAGGACGTGGCCGTTGGCCTCGCCGGCGACCGCGAATCCCCACAGCACCGACTTGGCGAACGAGTCCTCCACCGACTTGCGCTCGAGCGCGTTCGCGCTGCTCGAGCGGAACGACATGTTCGGCTGCACCATCAGCACACGGGGGCCGACGCGCTGGAACGAGACCAGCTTGGCGCCGCCGCCGGTGCCGCGGTCGAGGCCGATGTCGTTCGATCCGAGCCCGGCGGCCAGCCCCGTGTTCATCAGGATGTCGGTATCGAGTTTGGGGATCTCGACGAACATCGAACCGGTGCGCTCGTCCCAGTAGAGCGGGAAGAAGCCATCGATTTTCTGCATGCCGGCGGTGCGCGCCTCGATCGATTGAATCGGGCCGCCCCCGGCTTGTGCGCCGCCGCCACCACCGCGGCCGCCGCCGCCACCGGGCTGCTGCGCGTAGATGGGTTGGGATCCATGAAGCGGAAGCATCAGGATCATGAAGGAGAGTACGACAGTAAATGTGACGGTTGCTCTTAACATATGGATGCCTCGCGGGACGAATTCTATCAGCAGGAGCAGATGATGACGGACCTTGAACAGCTTCGCTACCCGGTCGGACGATTCCAGCGGCTGAAGTCGCCGGCCGATCGCGCGCTGCGCGCGGGACATATCGAGACAATCGAACGGACCCCGGCCACATTTTTGTCCCTGACGGAAGGACGGACCGACGCCGAGCTCGACACGCCGTACCGGCCGGGCGGATGGACGGTGCGACAGGTCGTGCACCACGTGCCAGACAGCCACATGAACGCCTACATCCGCATGAAGTTCGCCGTCACCGAGGATGTGCCCGCGATCAAGGTCTACGATGAGGCGAAGTGGGCGGAATTGCCGGAGGCGCGGACTGGTCCTGCCCAGATGTCGATCGCGCTCCTCGACGCGCTGCACCGCCGATGGGTCATGTTCCTGCGCGGGTTGACCGACGCCGATTTTGCCCGGGCATACGTCCATCCCGAGCTCGGGCACGTCACGCTCGACGAAGCGATTGCGCTGTATGCCTGGCACTGCCGGCATCACGGTGCGCATATACGGCAGGGACTCGGGATTGGGGATTAGGGACTGGTTCGCCGCGCTTCTGTGCGCCGCGGTCACGGCGCAGGCACCGGCTGGCGGCACGCTGCCGCCGTGGACGCCGGGCACTCTCGATTTTCATCAAATCTCCACCGGGCGTGGCAACGCCGCGCTGGTCGTGTTCCCTGACGGGACGACGCTGCTGGTGGACGCAGGGGCGGCGGGCGACGGGGAGACCATCGCAGACACCGAGCCGCGGCCGGACGGGACGCGGACGGCCGGCGCCTGGATCGCCGACTACCTGCACGGCATGGGCGTCGCGCGGCTCGACTACGCGCTGCTCACGCACTTCCATGTCGATCACATCGGCGGCATCAACGACGTCGGCGAGCGCCTGCCGATTGCCACGCTGATCGATCGCGGCCACCAATACCTGACCCCCGCCGACACCGATCCGATCTTCAGGAAATACCGGGCGTTCCTGCAGGCGCAAAGCGCGCGCGGGATGATGCCGGAGGCGATCCGGGTGGGCCGCGCAGATCAGATCGTGCTGCGGCGCGATCGGGCCGCGTTCCCGACGGTGGAGGTGCGCAACATTGCCGCGAACGGCGACGTCTGGAGCGGCCGTGGCGACGAGGTCACGCACGTCTTCCCGCCGCTGGCGTCGCTCAGCGCGGAGGATCGACCGTCGGAGAACATGTGCAGCATCGGCCTGCGCATCCGGTACGGCCGCTTCGACCTGTTCACCGGCGGCGATATGCCCGGCGTACCCGACGCCGGCGCGCCCTCGTGGCAATCGGTCGAGACCGCCGTCGCCCGCGCGATCGGTCCCACCGATGTCCACGTCGTCAACCACCACGGGTCGATCGATCCCGAGAGCGAGGTTTTCCTGACCACGCTGCGGTCGACTGTGATGATCCTGCCCGCATGGTCGCCGACGCACCCGTCCCAGGACGCGCTGAAACGGATGATGACCGCGCGTCTGTACCCCGGGCCTCACGACATCTTCGCGACGTTGCTGCGCGCGCCGACCCGGGCCAGCATCGGCGCGCGCGCCGATCAGCTCAAAGCCGACCACGGTCACATCGTGGTGCGCGTCGCGCCTGGAGGCTCGAGCTACCGGGTGTTCGTGCTCGACGACCTCAGCGAAGCCCGGACGGTGATGGGGGTGTTTGGGCCGTACCCGTCGCAGTAGGAAGGTTGGGAAACGCGACTACAGCGGTGGCCACCGAAGCTCTACCGTAGATAGGCATGAAGAGTGCACTCCACTGAGTGTGGAGGCGGGCATGCGAACGTGGTTCTTCCTCGGAGTGGCCTTTTTTGCGGTGGCTGTGGTGTCGACGCTGCTGCAAAGCCGGGAAGACGAAGAGATGTTCATCCGCCTCGGCGATCGTGATCTTCGTTCCCTTCCTGTGTAACGGGCTTCCCCAATGATCATGCCGACGGCAACGCAACCTCTCACCCCCGGATCGTTCGGGTTGATCTGGACGCTCGTCACCCGGGCAGTCGGTTTGACCGCCGGCCTTGGCGTCGCGATGCTCATCATGGCCGCGCTGATGTCGACGCCGTAGGGGCGCCCAGCGCCTGCCGCAGGTGGTGCTTCAGGTGTCCAAGGTAGTCACGCATGAAGTACTCGAGGGTGGCCGGTTGCGCGCTGCTCGCCGGCTGCCAGGCCAGCGCGTCGAGATTGTGCCGCGTCCTCGGCCGGGTCACGGCTTCGATGTCCGCGACCTCCATGACATGGGCGAGGTGATCGTTGAGCGCCTTCCAGAGCTGCACCAGATCGGCCCAGTTCCGCGTCTGGTAACCCTGCACCCGCACCCAGTCCGCCTGCTCGTAGCCGTCGAAGATCAAGTCGCCGTGTAGCTGCGCGCGCACGAAGCGGCCGTGATTGTTCGAGGCCGAATCAATCAGGTGCCCGATGATCTCCTTCGGCGACCACTTGTCGGGCCCCGGCCGGACGGCCGCCTGATCGGGAGTCAGCGCCAGCAGGCGCACCGCGGCGTCGGCCACCGTGCCGCGGAAGTCCGCGAGGAAACCAGCGTCGATCACATGGGCGACTCTAATACAATCCGGCGTCATGGGACGCACGTTGCTGCTCGCGCTTTTCCTGTCGGGGATCCAGGCGGCGCCGCCGCCCGACACCGAGATTTTCCTGGCGCCGTTCTCGGCGGGAGCCGATCCCGTCGGCCGCCCGGTCAACATCAGCAACAGCCCGGGCTACGACAACCAGCCCTCCTTCACGCCGGACGGCGGCGGCATCCTGTTCACCTCGATCCGGGGCGGCGGCACCCAGACCGACATCTATCGCTACGACGTGACCTCCGGTGCTACCGCGCAGGTGACCCGTACACGCCCGAAAGCGAATACTCGCCGACGGTGACACCCGACGGGTCGCACATCTCCGTGATTCGGGTGGAGGCCGACGGCACCCAGCGGCTGTGGCGATTCACCCTCGAAGGCGGCGCGCCGGAGCTGGTGCTGGCAGGCATCAAGCCGGTCGGCTACCACGCGTGGGCCGACGGCCACACGCTCGTGCTGTTCGTGCTCGGCTCACCGGCGTCCCTGCAGCTCGCTGACACGTCGGCCGGCACGGCCGAACTCCTCGTACCAGGGATCAACCGGTCGATTCAGCGAATTCCCGGCGGCCGCACCATCAGCTTCGTGGGACGCAGCGGAGCCGGTGCCGACGCGACGCTGTCGATTCGCGAGCTCGATCCGGTGACGAAGCGAGAGACGCTGCTCGTGAACGCGGTGGCCGGCGCGCGTGAAGCCGACTGCGCCTGGACACCGGACGGCATGCTGGTGATGGCGGAGAAAGACGTCCTGTATGGATGGCGTCGGGGCGATAGCGGCTGGAAGCGCCTCGCCGATCTCGGTGCGCTCGGTCTCCACAACGTCACGCGGATCGCGATCAGCCCCAAGGGCGACCGCATCGCGTTCGTCACGCAGTGACCTTTCGATCACGTCCAGAAGGAACCGCGGAGATCGCAAAGAACGAAGAGATAAATCTTTTCAGCGATCTCTGCGGTCTCTGCGGTTTCTTCTCTACGTCTAATCGTCGGCGAGCGTGAAGTAAATCGCCAGCGGTGCGATCACCAGGCCACACGCGACCGCGACCAGGATCGGCAGGCCGTGTGCGCCGGCGAGTGTAGAGGCCGTGGCGATGGCGGCACGGCGGCTCTCCAACTCGACCGCGAGCTCGCCGATCCGATCGAGCCAGTACGCCGATCGCCAGGCGATGGTGATCAGGCCGGCAGCGGCGCCGACCAGACATGCGCCGGCGATCCCCTGCAGCACCGAGATCGGCTGTGCCGCGGTTCGCGCGTCCTCGGCGCGCGCGCGGACCGTCGCCCGCCACCACACCATCCCGGCCGCCGGCGGCTGCGCCTCGCGGCACAAGTCGGTACGATCGTCGTGCAGCGCGCGCGCGACCTCGATCAGATCGGCGCACGTCTCACACGAGGACACGTGCGCGGCGAGCTCGGCGCCCCCGTCAGGCCAGCGGCCGAACGCGACCGCTTCGAGGACGTCAGCCTCGCGCGGGCACTCGGTCGCCTCACGGCCCCGCGTCGGCTCGAAGCGATCGGTTGGCGCCATGCGGCTCATCGTCCGCCCCCACGCAGCAGGCCGGCGAGCCGTCGGCGCGCCCGGAACAGCAGCAGCTTGATGCTCGCGGTCTTCAGCCCCAGGGTCTCGGCGATTTCCTTGTGCGAGGAACCCTGCGCATAGGCGAGCCACAGCAGGTCGCGTTCGCGCGGCTTGAGCCGCGCCATCGAGCGGGCCAGATCGAGGCGGCGGACCGCGCCGTTGGCGACGTCGGCCGACTGCGGATCCGGGTGATCGACGTCCTCGTGCCCCTCCGCGGTCCGAGACTCGGCCAGGCGCGGCCGCCGGCGCTGATCGCGAACCAGGTTGGTGGCGATGCGGAACAGATAATTGCGCCGGTGAGCATCGCTCTCGTGGCTGACGTTGGCGCGCAGAAAGCGATAGTAGGTTTCCTGCAGCAGGTCGTCGGCGAGCCTCGCGTCGCCGCACATGCGCGACAGGTAAGCCCACACCGGCCTGGCGGTGCGTTCGTAGAACACCCGGAACGCGTCCTCGTCCATCTGGAACGTGGCCTCGCTGACGGCAACGTCGTCGCCGAGCTGCTCGAGCTCCGAGAGCGTCATGTCACGCATGGTTGGCCGGCGAGTTGACCAGGCCCAGCTGCCGCGAGAGGCCGTAGGAGGCCAGCGCCGAGAGCACGAAGCCGAGGCCCAGCGCCATGGTCAGGATGGCCACCACCTGCATCGCCTGCGCGGCTTCGTCGAGGATGCCGTTCTTCGCGAGCCAGAGCCCCGCGCCGGCGGTGGTCAGGACAACGCCTGCCTGGACCGACCAGAGGATGCGGTTGAACGGCGCGCCCATCGGCGCCGCGGGCTGATCCATCGATGGAACGGCGATCGACGACGAGGTCAGGAATCGCTGGCCGGCCGGCGATTGCATGTAGGCCAGCAGATCCTCGTTCGACGCGAGCCGATCGACGATCTTGGTGTGCGCCTCGGTCTGGATTTTCATCGCGCGCAGCCAGCGCCGGTAGTCGATTGCGGACCGGACCAGCCAGGCGAGCGTGCCGATGCCGAACATGACGCCAATCGCGACCTCGAGGCCGACGAAGATGTTTTCCACCGCGTTGGCGACGCCCGACCGGGAGTCGGAGTACTGCTGGCCGCCTCCGATCGCGCCGAGGAAAAACACGGGGTTGTGCGTGACCTCAGGATGCTGCGACAGAAAGTTCGCCAGCGTGGGATACAGGGCCAGATAGTCGGGTCGGCTCAGCAGCGACGGGTCGAGTCGCAGCACCTGGGCGACCGAGGGCGGGTATTGCTCGAAGATTTCCCGCAGACGCTCCTTTGTCTCGTGCGCGTTGCGCTCGTCAGCGACGGGGCCAGGCGCCGGGGCGGCCTCGGCGGGCCGGGCCGGCGCGGGTCGAACCTGGGCGAGGGCCTCGGAGCCCGCGCCAGGCGCCCCGACCAGCAGCATCAACGTCAGCACCGCCATTCTTGTCGTCATTACCCTCTATATACGCAGCCGGCGGCCGGAAGTTAACATCTGGCCATGGACCGCCGCTTTTCCACGCTCGCCCTGGTGCTCGCCCTGTTCGCTCCGCTTGCGCCTCTCGCGGGGCAGTCGCGCATCGATTCCGACATCAACGCGAAGATCCGGCAGGAAGAGAACAGCCATTCGCAGATCATGAGGACGCTGCACATGCTGGCCGACGTCTACGGCCCGCGCGTGACCGGTTCGCCGAGCCTCAAGGCCGCTGGCGAGTGGGCGATTGCGCAGATGCAGTCGTGGGGCTTCAGCAACGGTCATCTCGAGCCGTGGGACTTCGGCCATCCCGGCTGGGTCAACGAGCGCTTCTCGGCGCACATCACCGCGCCGGTCAAGGATCAGCTCACCTGCGAGGTGCTGGCATGGACGCCGGGGACCGACGGCACCGTCACGGCGCCGGCGTACCAGCTGCAGATGCCGGATCGCCCGACGCCGGCCGATTTGTCGGCGTTTCTGGACGGTGAAAAAGCCAAGGTCAAGGGACGGATCGTGCTGGTCGGCAAGCACACCATGGTGCCGGTCAACATCAATCCGCCGGCAAAGCGCCGCAGCGACGAAGAGGTTCGCGCGCAATACGATCCCGACAATCCCAGCGGCGGCCGTGGCCGCGGCGGACGCGGCGATCAGCCGGCGCCGCCGATGACGACCCGCCAGATCGACGAGGTGGTGGACGCGTTTCTCGTCGCCAACGGCGCCCGGGTGCGCGTCAACGACGCGGCGCGCGAGCACGGCCAGATCATCGCGTTCAACAACCGCAGCTACGACGTCGCCAAGGCGGTGCCGACGGTCGTGATGCGCAACGAAGACTACGGCCGAATTTCGCGCATCCTGGGCGACGGCACGCCGGTCGAGCTCGAGTTCACCATCGTGAACAAGGTCTATCCGGAAGGGCGCACCGCATACAACGTCGTCTCGGAGATTCCCGGTACCGACAAGAAGGACGAGGTCGTGATGCTCGGCGGCCATCTCGACTCGTGGCAATCGGCCACCGGCGCTACCGACAACGCGATCGGCTGCGCGACGATGATGGAGGCCGCGCGGATCCTGAAGGCGCTCGGGGTCACGCCGCGGCGCACGATTCGGGTGGCGCTGTGGAGCGGCGAAGAGGAAGGGATTCTCGGCTCGCAGGCGTACGTCAAGGCGCACTTCGGGACGTTCGAGAGCCAGAAGCAGCCCGAATACTCGAAGCTGGTCGCCTATCTCAACATCGACTCGGGCACCGGCCGTGCCCGCGGCGCCGGCGTCTTCGGTCCGCCCGCGGCGGCGGCGGTCGTGCGTCAGGCGCTCGCCCCGTTCCACGATCTCGGCGTGGCTGGCGCAGCGGCCACGACCAGCCGCACCATTGCCGGCACCGACAGCACGTCGTTCAACAACGTCGGGTTGCCCGGCATCGGCTTCAGCCAGGATCCGATCGAATACAACACCCACACCCATCACACCAACCTCGACACCTACGAGCGGGTCATTGAAGAGGATGTCAAGGCGTCGGCGATTGCCATCGCCGCGACGCTCTACCAGCTGGCCATGCGCGACGAGATGTTGCCGCGTCTGCCGGCGTCGGAAATGCCGCCGCTGCCGGCGCCGCCCCGCTTTTGAACCGGACGTGAGCCTCCGACGTATCTAGGGCTATGGATCAATCGACGTTCAAGGAATCGTTCAAGGTGGCGGCCGAACAGATGGTCGACGCGGTCAAGAAGGTCATCCACGAAGGCAACGTCCGCCGCATTGTCATCAAGCAGGAGGGCCGCACGGTCGCGGAGTTCCCGATGACGGTCGGCGTGGTGGGTGCGGTCGTCGCCCCGGTCCTGGCCGCGGTGGGCGCCCTGGCGGCGGTGCTCACCGAATGCTCGATCGAAGTCGAACGGACGAAGCCAGAATCTGAAATCTGAAATCTGAAGCTTAGATCTTGAGCAGATTACACGTAGGGCGGGTCCTTTTGGACCCGCCCTATCGCGCCGGTACATCGTTTGCGATGGTCGCTTGCGTGGCTCGTCCGAAGCGACTCGATGGCTGTTCGTATCTCGGCCCGAATCGTTACTTCCTAACGTTTTGCACTCGATCTCGTCGCCGCATCTTCGTCGAAGCCGCCATCGTCGAAGTCATTCTCGAACAAATTCAGCGTACCTCCAGGGAGCAAGGTTTCGCGCTTCTTGCGTATTGCGCCATGCCGGACCACCTCCATCTACTTGTTGAGGGCACTTTGGAGACGTCCGATCTGCGGCGCTTCGTGAAGCGGGCCAAGCAAGGTTCGGGCGCGCGGTACGCTTTGCAACAGGGCTGCGCCCTATGGCAGGAGGGCTATCACGATCGGGTGTTGAGGGCGGAAGACGATACGCGAGCGATCGCTCGCTACATTCTGGCGAATCCTGTTCGAGCGGGCTTGGTCGAGCACCCCGGTGACTACGCGTTCAGCGGTTCGGATCTCTCGACGGTGTCGGAGTTGTTGGAAGGCGTGAGTTAGTGGGTCGATACTACCCGCCGGGTCCAAAAGGACCCGGCCTACTGAAACAGAATCTGAAATCTGAAAACTGAAATCTCAAGCGTTACCTCGAGAACGCGAAGAGATCGTGATCCGTGGAGCGATTGCCGAGGTACCACTCGAGCAGAAGGCGGGCGGCGAGGAAACCGAACGTCATGCCGTTGCCGCCGTACCCGAGCGCGAACAGCTGGCGCGGATAGCGGCGATGCGGACCGATGTAGGGCAGGCCGTCTCGAGTGGTGGCGAACAGCCCTTCCCACTGCCAGTCGAGCGCGATCTCTTCCAGCCCCGGGTAAAGGCCCACGAATGTCGCCTGCACGCCACGCGTGCCTGCCGCGAACGCCTGGCGCCGCTGCCGCTCCGGCACGGCCGGCCGATCGCCGCCGCCCAGGATCAGCCGGTGATCGCGCGTCCAGCGCGCGTAGTGGTACGGCCGTCCCATGTCCCACAGCATGATCGCGCCAGGGCCGATGCGCCGCCGCTCCGACGGCGTCAGCGGCCGCGTCGCGATGACATAGGTGTTGAGCATCTTGAAGCGCGCGTGAAGCGGCTTGAAGTACGGCGTGGCGTAGCCGGTGGCAATCAGCACGCGATCGGCGCGGATGGCGCCCCTCGGTGTCGTGACGAGCACGTCGCTCGACGAGGGTCGGATCGCCGCCACGGGTGAACGCTCGAACACGCGCGCGCCCGCGCGCTCGGCCGCCCGCATCAGCCCGAGACATGCCTTGAACGGATCGGCCTGGGCGTTGCCGCCGGTCCTGATCCCGGCCGGCGCGTCGAACCCGAGCGCGCGCCGGAGCCTGGCGCCCTCCAGCCAACGCGCGTCGATGCCCGCCGCCATGCGTCGGCGATGCTCGTCGCGCAACCGGCTGACGTCCCGATGCTCCGCTGCGTAATACACGGAGTCGCGGCGGACGAGGTCACATTCAATACCCAGTTGCGTCAGCGTGTCGACAAAGTCGCGTGTCGCTTCGAGGCTGAGCTGCCACGCCCGACGCGCCCGGGCCGTGCCGTACCTTCGGGACAGCTCCGCCAGATCCGTGTCGGGCTCCTGCATGAGCAGGGCAGTGCTCGCGGCGGTGCTGCCGCGGCCGATTCTTGCGGCTTCGACGAGGGCGACGCGGACGCCGGCGGCCGCAAAGCGCCACGCGAGGGCGGCGCCGGTGATGCCGCCGCCGACGATGGCGACGTCCGCCTCGAGCTCGCGGGTCAGCGTCGGGAAATGGAGATGGCGCGCCGCGGAGTCGCGTCCCAGCCAGAGCGGAGTGTTGACGCGAAGCCGCGGCATGTCGTGCATCCATCATTGGCGGCGCGATTGCTACGGGTCAAGGTGTGACCGCCAAAACTTCCGCTGATACCCAGCCCTACTGGCTCGAGGCGCCGCTGCCGAGATTCCCCAAGCTCGACCGCGATCTGGATGTCGATGTCGTCATCGTGGGCGGCGGCATCACCGGCCTCACCGCCGCATATCTGTTGACGCTCGACGGCCGGCGCGTCGCGGTGCTCGAGCGCGAGCGCTGCGCGCAGATCGACACCGGACACACCACGGCGCACCTCACCATGGTGACGGATCAGCGTCTGTCGGCGCTGGTGAAGCGCTTCGGCCGCGATCACGCGCAGGCGGCGTGGGAGGCCGGGCTCGCCGCGATCGCGCAAATCGAATCGATCGCCGCCGACCTCGAGCTGGCGTGCGATTTCGCCTGCGTGCCCGGCTATCTTCACGCGCCGGCGGATCAGGCCGCCGGCGATGGCGCGTCGCTCCGCGAGGAAGCGTGGCTGGCATCCGAGCTCGGCTTCGACGCGTCGTTCATCGAGCAGGTGCCGTTCGCCGGCGGACCGGGCATCCGCTACGACGGCCAGGCGCGATTTCATCCGCGCAAGTATCTGGCCGGCCTCGCGCGCGCGATCACCGACCGCGGCGGATTGATCTTCGAGCACTCGGCTGCGGATGCGTTCTGCGACGATCCGCGATCGGTGTCGTGCCACGGGCACCGCCTCGAGTGTGGCGACATCGTGCTTGCGACGCACACGCCGCTGATGGGGAACACCGGTCTGCTGAGCGCGACGCTGTTTCAGACCAAGCTGTCGCTCTACACCAGCTACGCGATCAGCGGAAGGGTAGAGAAGGGGTGCCTCCCCGATGCGCTGCTCTGGGACACCGCCGATCCGTATCACTACCTGCGGATCGAGCCGCACCGCGACTACGACGTCGTGATTTTCGGCGGCGAGGACCACAAGACCGGACAGACCGCCGACACGGCGGCGTGTTTCGAGCGGCTCGAGCGCACGCTGGTGTCGCGTGCGGGAACGGTCGAGTTCTCGCATCGCTGGTCCGGGCAGGTCATCGAGACGGCCGACGGCCTGCCGTTCATCGGCGAGACCGCGACGCATCAGTTCGCCGGGACCGGCTATTCCGGCAACGGCATGACCTTCGGCAGCCTCGCCGGGATGATGGCCACCGACTCGATCGCGGGCCGTGCCAATCCATGGGCCGCGTTGTTCGATCCGTCGCGCAAGAGCCTCGGCGGCTTGTGGGACTACGTCAAGGAGAACAAGGACTACCCGTACTACATGGTGCGCGATCGTTTCGCCGGCACCGAAGGCAAATCGCTGCGTTCCGTGCCGCGTGGGTCGGGGAAGGTGCTCGAGTTGAACGGTCAGGCGGTGGCGGTGTCTCGCGACCAGCGGGGCAGGGTGACCCAGAAGTCGGCCATCTGCACCCACATGGGCTGCGTCGTCGACTGGAACGATGCCGAGCACACCTGGGACTGTCCGTGCCACGGTTCGCGCTTCAAGCCCGATGGCGCCGTCATCGCGGGTCCGGCGGAATCGCCGCTGCCGGAAATCAAGGATTGAGATTATCCTGAGGCCATGTGTGACCTTGGCCACGCGCACGATCCACAGCAGCCGTACGGATTTCTGGTCGACACGCCGCAGCTTCGCGCGCTGATCGAGGAGACGCAGCGCCTGACCGCGGCCATTCCCGACGTCGCGGCCCGGGTCGAGGCGCTGCGTCCGGCGTTCGAATCGCTGCTCCATGCCGACGGCTGGCTCCCCGACAGCTGCGCGGCGCCGGATCACACCAGCAAGATGGGCGGCGGCATCGGCCAGTACGCGCTGTATCGCGCGGCCGACAAATCTCTCTGCCTCTTCTCGCTGGTCGTACCGGCGGGCGCCGCCACGCCGGTCCACGATCATCTCGCCTGGGGACTGGTCGGCATCTATCGAGGGCGCCAGGACGAGACCGTCTATCGCCGGCTGGACGACGCCAGCGATCCGGCGCGGGCGGATCTGGAGGTCGCCAAGCGTCAGGAGCTCGGACGCGGCGAGTGCTACACGCTGCTGCCGCCGACCGACGACATCCACTACGTCAGCACCATCTCCGACACGCCGTCCATCTCGATTCACCTCCTCGCCAACGACACCGCCTGCGTCTGGCGCCACAAGTTCGAGCCGGCCACCGGCGTGGTCACGCCGTTCCGCTCCGGCTACGCCAACGCGCCCTGTCCGCCGGAAGAAAACGGAAAACCTTGACCGACACGGTGTTCCTGTTTGACGTCGACAACACGCTGCTCGACAACGATGCGGTGATCGCCGATCTGCGCCGCCATCTGGTCGAGGAGTTCGGTCCGGAGTACGACCAGCGCTATTGGGAAATCTTCGAGCAGCTGCGCGTCGAGCTCGGATACGCGGACTACCTGGGCGCGCTGCAGCGCTACCGCGTCGAGCATCCGCGCGAGACCAAGGTGCTCAAGCTGTCGCTGTTCCTGCTGCACTATCCATTCGCCAGCCGCGTCTATCCGGGGGCCCTCGACGCCATCGACGCGCTCAAGTCGCGGGGCCGCACCGCCATCCTGTCCGATGGGGACGTGGTCTTTCAGCCGCGCAAGATCGAGCGCTCGGGTCTGTGGGCGGCGGTGGACGGCGAGGTGCTCATCTACATCCACAAGGAGCAGATGCTCGACGACGTGGAGCGGCGCTATCCGGCGCGGCGTTACGTGATGGTCGACGACAAGCTGCGCATTCTGACCGCGATGAAGGACATCTGGAAGGATCGGTTGACGACCGTGTTCGTCCGTCAGGGGCACTACGCGACCGACCCCGCGGTGCTCGCGGCGTATCCTGACGCCGACATCAGCGTGGCTGCGATACGAGAGGTCGTCAATCTTAGGATCTGAGGATTTTAGGATTTGAGGATCTGATTTGAGGATCTGACGTGAGGATCTGATTTGAGGAACGTTGAGGAACTATTGATGAGCGCGGTGATTGGCGCGCGCCGTCTTGGCCGATGCGACCAGAATGGCGCGGAGCTGGCGGCACTCGTCGAGCAGCCAGCGATTCTGCGGTGCGTGTGGCCGCCAACTGCCTCGCCAGAAATCACGCCAGCGCGAAGTCCCGCAAAATGCTCCGGCCGCGCCGCGAACATCGCAAATCCCGCCATCCCAAAACAGATCCTCAGATCAGTTCCTGCGATTAGTTCCTCAGATCCTCAAATCCTCACATCCTAAGATTCAGTAGAATCGTCTGATGATCCTGTCGGATCCCAAACTGTTTCGTGAAGCCTGCTATATCGACGGCGCCTGGATCTCGGCCGGCGCGGGCGGCGCGATCGACGTCGACAACCCAGCCACCGGCGAGACCCTTGGAACGGTGCCCCGTCTGGGCGGCGCCGACACGCGCGCCGCGATCGACGCCGCCGCTCGCGCGTTTCCAGCCTGGCGCCGCAAGACCGCGAAGGAGCGCGCGATCGCGATGCGGCGCTGGTTCGACCTGATGATCGCCAACCAGGAAGACCTGGCGCAGCTGATGACCGCCGAGCAGGGAAAGCCGATCACCGAGTCGCGCGGCGAGGTGGCATACGCCGCCTCGTTCCTCGAGTGGTTCGGCGAGGAGGCCAAGCGCGTCTACGGCGACACCATCCCCGGCCACCAGCCCGACAAGCGGATCGTGGTCGTCAAGGAACCGATCGGGGTGGTGGCCTGCATCACCCCCTGGAATTTTCCGCTCGCGATGATCACGCGCAAGGCGGGGCCGGCGATCGCCGCCGGCTGCACGGTCGTGCTCAAGCCCGCGTCGCAGACGCCCTTTTCCGCGCTGGCGCTGGCCGAGCTGGCCGAGCGCGCTGGAATTCCGAAGGGCGTGCTGAACGTGATTACCGGCGCGGCCTCCGAGATCGGCGGCGAGCTCACCAGTCATCCGGCGGTCCGCAAGCTCTCGTTCACCGGCTCGACCGAAACCGGCAAGCTGTTGATGGCGCAGTGCGCCACGACGGTGAAGAAGCTGTCGCTGGAGCTCGGCGGCAACGCGCCGTTCATCGTGTTCGACGATGCGGACCTGGATGCGGCGGTGGAAGGCGCGATGGCGTCGAAATACCGCAACACCGGGCAGACCTGCGTGTGCGCGAATCGGCTGCTGGTGCACGACACGGTGTACGACGCGTTCGCCGCCAGGCTTGCGGCTGCGGTGAAGAAGCTGAACCCAGCGGTCGGCACCGATGCCAGCGCGACCCAGGGGCCGCTGATTGACGACAAGGCGGTCGAGAAAGTCGAGAGCCACATCGCGGATGCGACGTCGAAAGGCGCCAGGGTGCTGATCGGCGGCAAGCGCCACGCACTGGGAGGACGGTTTTTCGAGCCGACGATCCTGGTCGATGTGACACCGGCGATGGCGGTGGCGCGCGAGGAGACGTTCGGACCGGTGGCGCCGCTGTTCCGGTTCAAGACCGAGGACGAAGCGATCGCGCTCGCCAACGACACGGAGTTCGGACTCGCGGCCTACTTCTACGGCCGCGACATCGGCCGGGTCTGGCGCGTCGCCGAAGCGCTGGAATACGGCATCGTGGGGATCAACACCGGGATCATCTCGACCGAGGTCGCGCCGTTCGGCGGTGTGAAGGAGTCGGGCCTTGGGCGCGAAGGCTCGAAATACGGTCTGGAGGAATTTCTGGAAATCAAATATCTCTGTCTGGGGGGCATTTGAAACTCATCGTCAGCGTGTTGGTCGCGGTGCTGCTGCAATCGCCGGGCGGGCCGAAGAAGGGTGGGAATCCGGAGGCGGCCAAGGTCAAGAATCCGGTGGCGGCGTCCGCCGAATCGACCGCGGCCGGCAAGCGCGTCTACACGCGGATGTGCAGCCGGTGCCACGGGCCGGAGGGCAAAGGCGACGGCACCGCGGCCACCACGCCAGTGCCGGACCTGACCGACGCCCAGTGGGACTACGGCTCGAGCGACGGCGAGATTTTCTCGGTGATCCACGATGGCGTCTCCGCCGACATGGATGGCTACGCCGCCAGGCTCAGCGACACCGACATCTGGAACGTCGTCAACTACGTCCGAAGCGTCGCCGCGGCACGGTGAGCTTCACCGCAGGGCGGCGCGCCGGCGCCAGCAGGCCGCCGAGCGCGAACTTGGCGATCTCCTTTGCGACCGCTTCCTGATCCAGCCGGCCACCCTGGCGAAACCAGCGCGGCAGCCAGAGGATCATCCCCAGCAGGCTGAAGGCCGCGACGGTCGGATCGACGTCGCGCAGGCGGCCCGACGCCTTCAGCTCCGATAGCGTGTCGCGGATGAGATCGAGGTAGACCCGCATGCGCTGCTCCACCTGCCGGCGGCTGGCGGCGGGCAGCGCGCGGATTTCGTCGCCGAGGTGCGTGATCGCGCCCTGGGCCCGCGTCGCGATGCGCGCGTGGCGGACGATCAGCTGCCGCAGGCGCTGCTCCGGATCGCGGATCGCACGGACCGGCACGATCACCTCGTCCCGCACCCGCTCGAGCCCGTACATCATGATCTCGAAGAGCAGCGCCTCTTTGCTCTCGAAATGATGGTAGAGCCCGGCCTTGGTCATGCCGAGCGCCCGCGCCACGTCGCTGACGGACGTCGCGTCGTAGCCGCGATCGCGAAACAACTGAGCCGCCGTCCGGCACATCCGTGCGCGCCGCGCCTGGGTATCCTGCTGAACTGCGCCGACCTGCCGCTCGATCTTCATGTGGTCCGCTTGTACCTCGTGCCCGGACGGGGCGTCAAGGCACGCACCAGCGCGCACCCTCGGCACGCCCGACCGACCGGTCGGTAGGCCGCCCGGTCCGCCCGGCACTTACGGAGAATGAGATCCGTATACGGAATTTTGGAAGCCCTGCGCGCCGGCGTGAATCGGGCCCGGTGAATCGCGCCAAATTTGTTGGAAAACGAGAGTAGAGTGTCGGCACGCCGGGTGCACTGGGCATCCGCACGCTTGGCGACGATACGGTTACCGAGGAGGAGATTGGGCATGCGCATGTTTGCACGACTCATTTTCGTAGCGGCCTTGCTGGCGTTGGTGCCGGCTGCGGCATCGGCACAGACCAGTGCGATCGGCGGCGTCGTGAAAGATACGTCCGGCGCCGTGCTGCCTGGCGTGACGGTCGAGGCCTCGAGCCCCGCATTGATCGAAAAAGTCCGCTCGGCGGTCACCGACAACTCGGGCCAGTACAAGATCACCACGCTGCGGCCCGGCATCTACACCGTCACCTTCACGCTGCCCGGCTTCAGCGTCGTGAAGCGGGAGAACGTCGAGCTGACCTCGGACTTCACCGCGACGATCAACGCCGATCTCAAAGTCGGCGCGCTCGAAGAGACGATCACCGTCTCGGCCGAATCGCCGGTGGTGGACACGCAGAGCATCACCACCCGCACGGTCATGACCCGCGAAGTGATGGACGCGATTCCGACCGGCCGCAACATCCAGGCGGTCGGCATCATGATTCCCGGCACCTCGATCGCCGCTCGGCGGCGGCGGCGCGCTGTCGCGCGACGTCGGCGGCTCGGGCAACCTCCAGCAGTCGCCGCTGCAGTATCGCGGCTCGGGCGACACCGTGCAGACGATCGAAGGGATGCGCCTGAACAACCTGTGCGCCAACGGCGCCTATAGCGGCGTCTACTGGAACGACGGCAGCTTCCAGGAATTCAGCTACGTCACCGGCGCCGACTCGGCCGAAATGGGCCAGGGCGGCATGCGCGTCAACATGGTGCCCAAGGACGGCGGCAACTCGTTCCACGGCTCGGTCTACGGCAACTACTCGCCGTCGGCGTGGGCCTCGGACAACTGCGGCTCGTCCGGGCGTCGGCCAGCCCTGCACCGGCAAGAACCTGACCGGCGACACCACCTTCAACAAGACCAACAACTTCCTCACCAACGTCAGCCAGCTCACCAAGAACTACGACAGCAACATCGGCATCGGCGGGCCGATCATGAAAGACAAGATCTGGTTCTACGGCACGTTCCGCTATCTCGGCGTGAACAAGACGGTGGTCGACAGCTTCTACAACCTGAATCCGCAGGTGCCCGGCAAGTTCACGCCCTACGTCGCCGACACCAGCCGGCCCGGGATCGACGACGGCCACATCCGCAGCCTGGCGGGGCGCATCGCCGCGCAAGTCAGCTCGAAGGACAAGATCACCTACTACCACGACGACCAGGACAAGGTCCGCGGCCACTGGGGCATTGCCTCGACGATTCCGCCGGAAGCGTCAGCGATCCAGGCGACGCCGACCAGCTTCGTGTCGGTCACCAAGTACACGCGGACGCAGAGCAACAAGCTGCTGTTCGACGCCGGCTTCGCGGTCTACGATCAGGAGTATCAGGAGAACTATCAGCCTGACGTCTTCGCCAACGCGGTGCCGCTCTACACGATCAACGACAACGCGACCGGCAAGATTGCCAACGCGTGGAACAACCCGGCGGATCACTTCTCGAAGCTGTTCACGGAGCAGTTCGCCGCCAACTACGTGACCGGCGCGCACTCGCTGCGCGGCGGCATCATCATCAGCCAGGCGCGGTGGCGGCTGGCGCAGCAGTACACGCTGGACGTGCAGCCGGTCAACTTCAACGCCGGCGTGCCGGTCTCGGTCGCGCTCAAGATTCCGACCGACCGCAAGAACTCGATCGACCGCGACATGGGCCTGTTCGTTCAGGACAAATGGACGATCGGCCGCGCCACCATCAACGCCGGCGTTCGCTACGATCAGTTCATCGGCTCCACTCAGGCCGAGACGCTGCCGGCCGGCACCTTCAACCAGGCGGTCACCTATTCGGACTGCTCGGACGGCAAGAACAACCTGAACGCCGGCTGCACCGGCCGCGTCACCAACTGGAAGGACATCAGCCCGCGCATCGGCGTGGCCTACGACCTGTTCGGCAACGGCAAGACCGCGATCAAGGCGAGCGTGGCCCGCTACGTCGCCGGCACCGGCCTCGCCGCCGGCGGCATCGTCGACAACAACAACCCGGAGACGACGGTCGGCCTGACCGACACGCGCGCCTGGAGCGACCTCGACAAGAACGGCTCGCCGTTCGACGTCCAACGGCATGATTCAGCTGAACGAGCTGACCAACTCCACCGCGACGCCGACCTTCGGCAAGAACGTGCCGTCGTCGACGCTGACCGATCCGAAGGTGCTCGACGGCTGGGGCGCGCGCGGCTACAACTGGGAGTACACCGTCAGCGGCCAGCATCAGCTCGCGCCGCGCGTCGCGGTCAACGGCGGCTGGTACCGCCGCTCGTTCGGCAACCAGACCGTGACCGTGGACAACCGCTACAGCTTCGCCAACAACAGCTTCGACGGACCGTTCTGCGTCAACGCGCCGGTCGATCCGAACCTGCCCAACGGCGGCGGTTACCAGGTCTGCGGCCTGTACGACCTGAAGCCGTCGGTGGTGGCGCAGACGCTGCCCGCCAACAGCACCATTCACTTCTCGTCCGACTACGGCGGCGAGACCAACATCTACGAGGGCTTCGAGGTCTCGACCACGGCGCGCTTCGCGCACGGCGCGTTCTTCAACGTCGGCATCAACGCGCAGAAGCGCATCTTCGATCAGTGCAACCTGGTCAACGCCGGCATCGTCTCGGCATCGGGACCGATCAACAGCGCGACGACTACCAACCTGACCGAGGTCGCCGAGATCTTCCCGGATGGCTCGAAGGCGTGCCATCAGGATCTGCCGTATCGTCCCGACCTCAAGCTGCTCGGGTCGTACACGCTGCCGTACGACGTCGTGGTGAGCGCGACGTATCAGTTCAGCCGCGGCGTCCAGACCGGCGGCGCCGCGCCGAGCATCCTCGCGACCTGGACCGCGGCACCGTCCTCGGCGACGACGCTCGGACGCGCCTACTCGGCGGGCGCGACGACCAAGAGCATCAACCTGATGGGGGTCGGGCAGAACTACGGCAACCAGAACCTCAGCCAGCTCGACGTTCGCGCCTCGAAGCGGATCAAGCTGGACAAGCTCCGGTTCCGCCTCGACTTCGACGCCTACAACATCTTCAACAGCGACTGGCCGTTCACGGTCAGCAGCACCTTCTCGACCGCGGCCACCAGCAACTGGCTGAAGCCGACCAACGTGCTGCAGGCGCGCTTCTTCAAGCTCGGCGCGCAGTTCGATTTCTAGTCCGGAATGGCGGGTCCGAAAGGACCCGCCCTACATCCGTCCTCTGTAGGCCGGGTCCTTTTGGACCCGGCTTTTTCTTGTCCTGTAAACTGATCACACCGTGACAGCCTGGCTGCTCCTCGCGTTTGCCGTGGCGCAACCCGAGCACGCGCATCCTGCGCCTTCGTCGGCGATCGCCATCGAGCTGACGCGGAACGCCGGTCACCATCCGCACCGGCATCGGCACTGCGCACGACGCGGTCGCCACGGCGTCGAAGGACGCGCAGGCCTTCTACGATCAGGGGCTGGCGTATCTCCACTCCTACGTCTGGATCGAGGCGGCGCGGTCCTTCAACCAGGCGCTGCGCGTCGATCCGAAGCTGGCGCTGGCGCACCTGGGTCTCACCGTCGCCTACGTCGAGTTGAACGCCGCGCCGGCGGCGCGCGCGGCGCTGGAGCGAGCCAGGGCGCTGGCTGCCACCGATCACGACCGTCGTCACGTCGAGGCGCGCGCGCTGCAGATGGCGGCCGAAGAGGCGCCCGCGGATGCCGCGCGACTGACCGCGTACCGGGCCGCGCTGGACGCAGGCGCTCGTGAAATTCCCGCAGGACGAAGAGTTCTGGCTGCAGCGCGGCCAGGCGGAGTCGTCCGGATCCGGCCGAGCGGGGACAGGGCAGCGTCGGCGGGTCGGTGCGCTTCTACGAGAAGGCGCTGGCGCTCGCCCCCGGACACTTCGCAGGGCACCACTATCTGACCCACGCCTACGAGAACAGCGGCCGGGTGCAGGACGCGCTCACACAGGGCGCGACATATGCGAAGATGGCGCCGGCCATCCCCCACGCGCGGCATATGGACGGCCACAACCTGCGCCGCGCCGGCCGGATCGACGAGGCGATCGCGGAGTTCGCCGCGGCCGACGCGCTCGAAACGGCGTACCTCGCGGCGGAGCAGATTCCGGTCGAGTACGATTGGCACTACCAGCACAACCTCGACTTGCTGGCGACGTCGTATCAGTACATCGGCCAGATGCGGAAGGCGGAGGCGCTGTTCACGCGCGCCTTCGCGATTCCCTCGTCGTCGCTGGTGCAGGAGTACAACAAGCGGGAGTGGCCGGTCTTCCTGCTGGCGCGCGGCCGGGCGCAAGAGGCGCTGGCGGCGGCCAACACGATGGCGGCACATCGCTCGCCGGTCGTCAGCGCGGCGGGACACGTCGAAGCCGGCCGGGCGCGGCTCGCGCTCGGGCAATTCAAGGAAGCCGCCGACGAGGGCAACACCGCGCTGCGGCTGATGCGCGGCGCCGAGGGCGGCGGGATCGTCGCCGATGCGCTGCAGGCGATGCAGGGAGAGTTTCTGCTGCGCACCGGCAAAGGGGCGCAGGGGCGGCCGATGCTCGAGGAAGTCGTCCGCAAGACGCGGGCGCGCCCGGGGCCCGACGCCTGGGTGCAGGCGCTGTTCACGATCGAGGCGATCGCGCGCGCGGCGCGCGAGGTCGGCGACTGGGAACTCGCCGACTGGACCGCGCGTCAGATGGTCGAGCACGATCCGAATTACGCCGGATCGCATCAAGCGCTCGCGCTGGTCGCCGATCATCGCGGCGACGCGGCAACCGCCCGCGCTGAACGGGCGCAGGCGGCGAAGTACTGGAAGAACGCGGATCCCGATCTGAAGAAGTAGGCCGGGTCCTTTCGGACCGGGCGGTGGAGGAGAACGACATGACCAGGATGAACCGGCGGCTGGCGGCGGTGGGCGCGATCGTGATGCTCGTTAGCGTAGCCATGGCGGCGGGGATCGCCGCGCAGGCGAAGGTCGATGTCACCGGCAAGTGGGCCTTCAACGTCGAGACCTCGGCCGGCGCCGGCGCTCCGACCTTCACGTTCAAGCAGGACGGCGAGAAGCTGACCGGCCACTACGCCGGCACGTTTGGCGAGGCCGATCTCACCGGCACCGTGAAGGGGACTGACATCACCTTCGGATTCACGGTCGACGCGCAGGGCACGTCGCTCAAGGAGACCTACACCGGCACCGTCGACAAGGACACGATGAAGGGCAAGCTGGTCATCGAGGGGCTCGGCGAGGGCACCTTCACGGCGAAGAGACAATGAGGTGCGGGGTGCGGGGTGCGACGGTGCGAGGTGCGACGGTGCGAGGTGCGACGGTGCGAGGTGTGAGGGTGCGGGGTGCGAGGGTGCGAGGTGCGAGATGGTGCAGGCTGCGGCGTGCCTCGGCGTCGCGATCTCTGTAGTGTCCGGCTTTAGCCGGACCGTCTCCGCCCAGGCGATCGACGGTGCCGTCGTCTACAAGAACAGCTGTTCGAGCTGCCACGATGCACCCACCGGGCGCACGCCGTCGAAGGATGCGCTGAAGGATCGCACGCCCGAGGCGATCCTCAACGCGATGAACAGCGGCACCATGTCGATGCAGGCGATGCAGCTCAGCACCGCGGAGCGCCGCGCCGTGGCCGAGTATCTGTCGGGCAAGCCGTTGGGCACTTCCGCCGCCAGCACGCCGGCGGCGAACATGTGCACCACCAAGCCCCCGGCCATCGCGAACCTCGCAGCGAAGCCGCAGTGGAACGGCTTCGGTGTCGACTCGTCGAACTCGCGCTATCAGCCCCAACCCGGGATGACCGCCGCCGATGTGCCGAACCTCAAGTTGAAATGGGCGTTCGGGTTCCCGGGCGGCACCCAGGCCTACGGCAACCCGGCCATCGTCGCCGGCCGTGTGTTCGTCGGCAGCGACAACGGCACGGTCTACGCGCTCGACGCGGAGACCGGGTGCACCCACTGGACGTTCAAGGCGGACGGCGGCGTGCGGACCGCGCCGAGCGTCGCGCTGGTCGGCCGCAAGTATGCGGTCTACATCGGCGATCTCAAGGCCAACCTGTTCGCGCTCGATGCCGAGACCGGCGCCGTCATCTGGAAGAAGAACCTCGACGCGCACCGCTTCGCCCGGATCACCGGCGCGCCGATTTTCGCCGACGGCAAGGTCTACGTGCCGGTGTCGTCGACCGAGGAGGCGCCGGCGGCGCAGCCGAACTACGAGTGCTGCACGTTCCGCGGCAGCGTGGTCGCGCTCGAAGCGGCGACCGGCGAGCAACTGTGGAAGAGCTACACCATCACCGAGGCGCCCACCCAGACCGGCAAGAACTCGGCGGGCACCGCGCAGTACGCCCCGGCCGGTGCGGCGGTGTGGAACTCGCCGACCATCGATCGGCAGAAGGGCGTGCTCTACATCGGCACGGGCAACTCGTACACCGGACCTGCGGTGAAGACGAGCGACTCCGTCATCGCGATGGATCTCAAGACCGGCAAGATCGTCTGGTGGAACCAGGTTACCGGCGGCGACGCATTTCTCGTCGGCTGCCGTCCGGGCCTGGAGAACTGCCCGAAGGAGATCGGGCCGGATCACGACTTCGGCAACGCGCCGATCCTGCGCACGCTGCCAGGCGGCAAACGGATCATCGTGATCGGCCAGAAGTCCGGCACGGTGTGGGGACTCGATCCCGACGCCGAGGGCAAGGTGCTGTGGCAGTTCAAGGCGGGCAAGGGCGGCGCGCTCGGCGGCATCGAGTGGGGATCGGCGGCAGACGAGACCGCCGCCTACATTCCGGTGTCCGATGTGTTGACGCCGCCCAACGAGGCAGGCGGACTGTTCGCGCTCAAGCTGACCGACGGCCAGCCGTTGTGGCACACGCCGGCGCCGAAGCTGGAATGCAATACCGGCCGCGGCTGCACCGGCGCGCAGTCGGCGCCGGTGTCGGTGATTCCCGGGGTCGTGTTCTCCGGATCGGTTGACGGTCACATGCGCGCATACTCGACCAAGGACGGATCGATTCTCTGGGACTTCAACACCGTTCGCGAGTACGAGACGGTGAACCACGTGCCGGCCAAAGGTGGATCGATCGACGCAGCCGGTCCGGCCATCGCCGATGGCCTGCTCGTCACCAACTCGGGGTATGCGCTGTGGCGCGGCCTGCCGGGGAATGTGCTGCTGGCGTTCTCCGCAAAATGAGCGATGTGAAGGTGCACGTCGACGCCGTGATGGGCGAGATCGAGCGCGACGTCCGCGACCGGCTCCGGCGGCACCTGCTCAAGAAGGGCGGTGCCGCCGACTATCAGGACCAGGAGATCTTCGACGCGGTTCACGCCGTGCTCTCTCGCGCCGTGGACGGCCGCGATCTCGACTCGACGCTGCTGCCCGAGCTGGTCGACGGCGACGTCGACTGGCGCCTGCAGACGCACCTGACCCTGACCACGCATCGCGCCGCCGCCGGCAAGTTCATCCTGTTCGCCAAGAAGAAGCTGCTGCTGCCGCTGACCCGCTGGCTGTTCGAGTACAGCCAGGAGAACTTCCGCCGCCAGGATCACCTCAACCGCGTGCTGTTCGCCTGCATCGAGGAGCTCGCGCTCGAAAACGCCCGCCTTCGCCGCGAGCCTCGGCGAAGCGGCGCCATGAAGAACCGTCCGCGTCATGAAGCTGCGTGCGTCGTCCACCGGTTCGGGGCCGACATCGCCGGCGGCTCCGAAGGGCATTGCCGTCTCGTCGCCGAGCATCTCGCGCGACAGCACGACGTCACCATCATCACGACCTGCGCCAAGGATCACCTCACCTGGCGGAACCACTATCCCGCGGGTGAGACCCGCGTCGGCGATCTTCGCGTGCTGCGGTTTCCGGTGGCGCGCGAGCGCGACATGCGCCGGTTCATGGACCTCAGCGATCTGATCGCGGCCGACCGGGCGACCGCGGACGAGCAGGAGCAGTGGTTTCGCGAGAACGGCCCCGACGCGCCGGAGCTGCTGGCGCACCTGCGCCGGCACGGCGCCGAATTCGATCGCGTGCTGTTCTGGGCGTACCGCTACGCCGGCACCTACTTCGGCCTGCCGCTCGTCGCCGATCGCGCCGTGCTGGTGCCGACCGCGGAAGAGGATCCGCTGATTCATGTGGACGCGCTCGAGCGCGTATTTTCGCGCTGCCGAAGGGCTTCCTGTTCCTGACGCCCGAAGAAGAGGCGCTGGTCGCGGCGCGGATGCGCCAGCGGCACGCCGTCGGCGGTGATCGGTTCCGGACTCGATCCGGCGGCCGAGCCGGTGGATCTGCCGTCCGCTCGACGCGCTCGGCCTCGACGATCCGTTCGTGCTGTATCTCGGGCGGATCGATCCGAACAAGGGCTGCGCAGGCGCTGATCCGTCATTTCCTGCGCTACGTCGAGAGCGGCCGGCGCGTGCAGCTGGTGATGGCCGGACCGGCGTCGATGCCGATTCCCGATCATCCGCGGATCCGCGCGCTCGGCTTCGTCGACGAGCGCGCTGCGCGAAGCGCTGCTGGCGCAGGCGCGCGCGCTGATCATGCCGTCGCCGTACGAGAGCCTCAGCATGGTGCTGCTCGAGGCGTGGAACCACGGGCTGCCGGCGCTGGTGAACGCGCGGTGCAAGGTGCTGCGCGGCCAGGTCGAGCGCGCCGACGGCGGGCTGTACTACGGCAACGCGGTCGAGTTCATCGCCGGCGCTCGACTACCTGCTCGACCATCCGGACGCCGCGCGCCAGCTCGGGCGGCAGGGGCTGGCCTATGTCGATCGCGAGTACCGCTGGCCGATCGTGATGGACAAGATCGAGCGCGTTGCTGCGCGCGATCTGATCAGACGCGCCGTCGCCGCTTCGAAGCGCTGCCGCACAACGCGGCCCGTTGGGTGTCGTCCGGCGCCGGACCACGCCTGCAATACATGTCGTTGGCGTCGCACCCTCGACTTCCACCTGCACGGTGGTGTGGGTGATGTGGAAGCGGTGTTCGATGTCGTCGACGACCGCGCGCAGCACCTGCTGACCCTCGCGGATGCTCTGCTCGGCGACGAGGATGTGGCAGCTGCAGGCGACCACGCCCGGGCCGACCATCCAGACGTGAAGATCGTGGACGTCGAGCACGCCGCCGACGCTCTTGATCGCCGCGATCACGGCCGGCATGTCCATCCCCGCCGGCGTGCCTTCGAGCAGCACGGTCGCGCTCTCGCGCAGCACGCCGTAGCTGCTGTAGAGGATCAGCCCGGCGATCAACAGCGACACGATCGGATCCGCCAGCGACGCACTGGCAGCGCCGCCACCAGCACGCCGGCGATGACGACGCCGAGCGCCGAGAGCGCGTCGCCCATCATGTGCAGGTAGGCGCTGCGGATGTTCAGATCGTCCTTGGCGCCGCGGTGCAGCCACAGCCCGATCGCCAGGTTGACGACGATCGCCGCGGCGGCGACGCCGATCATCATCCCGCCGTCGGCCGCCTCCGGCTCGCGGATCCGGGCGATCGCTTCCCAGCCGATGAATACCGCAATCAGCGACCAGCGAGACGGCGTTGCCAGCGCCGCGAACACGCCGACGCGGTGATAGCCGAAGGTCATCCCCTGGTGCGACGGCTTGTTGGCGATCCACAGCGCGTACCAGCTGAACCCCAGGGCGGCGGCGTCCGCCAGGTTGTGCCCGGCGTCGGACAGCAGCGCCAGGCTGTGAGCCGATCCAGCCGGCGATCGCCTCGACGAGCACGAACGTCAGCGTCAGTGCCACCGCCGCGCCCATTGCGCGGTTCGACACGTTCACCGGGACGTGCGAGTGGCCGTGCGCGTGGTCGTGCCCGTGGCCGTGATGCTGGTGCGCCATCCGTAGCCAGAATATCAGACCCCGATCCGCGGCGAGCGGCAGATGACTGCGCGTATGATGAGGACGCTGGCGGCTCGAAGGAGGGCATCGATGCGGCGTCACCTGTCCGCGTTGATCGGTGCGATGACGGTCGCCCTGCCGCTGCTGCTGGCGGCCCAGCGCGGGCCGGCGGTCGCGCCCCGTCCAGATCTGCAGGGCATCTGGAACTTCTCGACGATCACGCCGCTCGAGCGGCCCGCTGAATTCGCCGGCAAGGAATTCCTGACCGACGCGGAAGCGGCGCAGTACGAGGCGCGGATGGTGCAGCGCAACAACCGCGACACGCGCGAGCAGTCGGCCGACGCCGACGTCGCCAGCGCCTACAACGAGTTCTGGTGGGACCGCGGCGTCCATGCCGCGCGCGTCAACGGCCGGACCCGCACCTCGCTGATTGTCGATCCGCCCGACGGCCGCATTCCGGCGCTGACCGCCGACGGCCAGCGGCGGGCCGCGGCGCGCGCCGAGGCGCGGCGGCAGCATCCGGCCGACGGCCCCGAGGATCGATCGCTCGGCGAACGCTGCCTGCTGTTCAACGCCGGGCCGCCGATGCTGTCGGGCCCGTACAACAACTACGTCCAGATCCTGCAGACCGCCGATCACGTCGTGATCCTCAACGAGATGATCCACGACGCGCGCGTCGTGCCGCTCGACGGCCGGCCGCACCTGCCGGCGGCATCCGCCGGCTGCTCGGCGACTCGCGCGGCCGCTGGGAGGGCAGCACGCTGGTGGTCGAGACCACCAACTTCTCCGACAAGACCAACGTGCGCGGATCGGGCGAGCGGCTTGCGGCTGGTCGAGCGCTTCACGCGCGCCGACGCGAAGACGCTGCTCTACGAGTTCACCGTCGACGATCCCGCGTCGTTCGTCAAGCCGTGGACGGCGATCCTGCCGATGACCAAGACCGACGATCAGATCTACGAATACGCCTGCCACGAGGGCAACTACGCGATGACCGGCATCCTGCGCGGCGCGCGAGCCACGGAAGGGAAGTAACCGCGGAGCTCGCTGAGACCGCAGAGAAACGCCAAAACATTTTCTGGCTCTGCGGTCTTCGCGGTCTCGGCGGTTCCATCTTGATCGGGTCATGGTACGCGGTCGAGCGTCAGGCGGCGCGTGAGCGCTTCGTTGCCGGAGCGGATCGATCCCGGCGCCGGACCGAACAGCAGCACGCCGTTCTCGAACCGGAAGAACCGCTTCTGCTCGGTGCCGACGTAGTCGGGACGCCACGCGGCGTCGACCTTCAGCGTCACGCTGCTTTCGCGCGTCGTTGATCGTGCACGGCCCGGAGTAGGCGATGTACGAGCTGAGCAACGCCGCCTTCATCTGCTCGGTCGGCGGCGCCGCGCCGGCGCGAACGACGGCGTGTCGCTCGACATGATCTGCACGTAGCAGCGCGCCGCGCTCGACGACGATCGAGCCGACCGGGTGCTCGCCCCAGGGCAGGCGCGCGACCGTGCCGTCGGCGCGCAGGTCTTCGGCCGCGCGCAGCTTCCAGCGGCCTTCGAGGGTGGGCCTCGCCGGGGCGGGCGGGGCAGGAGGGGCGGGAGGGGCAGGAGGGGCCGGAGGGGTAGCGACGGCCGGAGTCGGCGGCTGCCGGCGCCGGACGCCGGCCGTAGTTCGGGCGGTAGTGCTGGTGACAGCTGGTGCACGACGTGTAGAGCTGATCGTTGAGCGCGTCGAGCGCGGCGACGTCCTTCGCCTTCGCGGCGCGGAAGGCCGCGCGGCCGGCGTCGAGCATCAGCCTGCGCGTCCTGCATCCAGCGATCCTGATCGCGCGCGCGGCCCGGCATCATCAGCAGGTTGGCCGACTCGGCCACCGCCAGCGCCTTGCCCTGCAGCTCGACCCACTCGGCCTCGGTCTTCGGCTCGCGGGTGGTGATGTAGAAGATCGCGTCCGAGGCGGGGTAGATGATCTTCACCATCAGCTCGCTCATCGTGCTCGCGGGCTGCATGCGCGCCCCAGGGCTCGCCGTAGCCGAGGGCGGCTGCGCGCCAACCGTGGCCGCCAGAAGCAGCACGCCGATGATGATTCGCATGCCCGTATAATACGCGGACCCTATGTCCCTTCTGCCGTTTTGTCAGTGGCTGGCGGACACGCCGGGCAGCATCGCGCTGCACGAATCGCTGTACATGTACCCGCTGGTCGAGTCGGCGCACGTGCTGACGCTGTGCCTGTTTCTCGGCATGGCGATCATGTTCGACCTGCGCCTGCTCGGGCTGACGCTTACGGCGCGTGCCGATCACCGAGATCAAGCGCCGGCTCGGACCGTGGATGGTCGCCGGGTTCGTGGTCATGGTGATCACCGGCGCGCTGCTGTTCTACGCGATTCCGGTGCGGTCGTACCAGAGCCTGTGGTTCCGCATCAAGGTGATCGCGCTGATCCTCGCCGGGCTGAACGCGTTCGTGTTCCACGCCGGCATCGACCGCCGCGTCGGCCGAGTGGGATCTCGCGCCCGACGCCGCCGCGGGCGGCGCGCCGCGCCGGCGCCGACCTCGCTGTGCTCTGGGCGATCATCGTCGTCGCCGGGCGGATGATTGCCTACAACTGGTTCGACTGCGACAAGCAGCCGCAGCCGAAGGTCGTCAACGTCTTTGCCGGCTGCGTCGTGCCGCCGGCGGGAGGCGGCGATGAACCTGTCGATGCTGAACCTGCTCCCCGTCATCGAGTGGGTCGCATCGTCGTCGCTGAGCAAGGCGATCAGCACGTCGACCTGGGCGTTCGCCGTGATCGAGTCGATCCACCTGCTGGCGCTGTCGGTGATCGGCGGCGCGGTGCTGATCGTCGATCTGCAGCTGCTCGGCTTCGGCATCCGCACCCAGACGCTGGCGGAGGTCGCGCGCGACGCGCAGAAGATGGTTTCTCGGCAGCTGGACGGTGATGATCGTCACCGGCCTGCTGCTGTTCTGGTCGGAGCCGCAGAAGCTGTACTACAGCACGCCGTTCGCGGTGAAGATGATCTGCCTGCTGCTCGGGACGCATTTTCGCGCTCACGGTGCGGCGGAGGGTCGACGCTGGCGGGCGAGGGGCGCGTGTCGCCGCTGGTGATGAAGCTGGTCGCGCTGGTGTCGCTGGCGTTGTGGTTCGGCGTCGGCGCCGGCGGCCGCTGGATCGGGTTCTCGGGATAAGAACCGAGAAGACGAACCGCAGAGATCGCGAAGAACGCAGAGCAAAAGATTGTTTTCAGTGTTCCTCTGCGGTCTCGGCGAGCTCCGCGGTTACTTCTTTTCGTCGGCTCGCGCGCCGCGCAGGATTCCCACCATCGAGTAGTTCCCCTCGTGGCAGGCGTACTCGTACATCGGCGCCGTCGTGCGCGTGATCCACAGGCGCCCGGACCACGGCTGCGTGTAGGTGGCGGCGTCCTCGACCGTGAAGTCGTAGCGGATCGCGGACGCCGACTCGGGCGTGAAGCGCTCCACCACGTGCAGGCCTTCGCCCGACTGCCGGAACCGCGTCTTGTCCGGTGAAGTTGGTCGTGTCGACGACCAGCGTGTCGCCGTCCCAGCGGCCGACCGAATCGCCCAGCCACAGATGAATCGCCGGCGGCAGGTGCGCGGCGTTCATGCGCACGATCCGCGCGTCGTGGATCATCTCGGTGACGATCAGCACGCGATCGCGCGGTCTGCACGATCTGCAGCGTCTGGTTGTAGACCGGCGGCATCATCGGCGGACCGGAAGAGCCGACGAGGCAGCGTTCGTAAGGCGTTCGATCTTCCGGATCGTCGGCGGGATGCAGCCGCAGGAACTCGGCCCTGGCGCCGGCGCGCGTCCGGCTTCGGACGTGAGCGGGACCCGTCCGTTCGCCGGATCGAGGATCAGCGAGGTGCGTCGTCCCGGCACGACGGTGCCGTTCTCCTGCCACTCGGGGCTCAGCTCGCCGGTGGTCGTCCACCTCGAGGTCGCCGAACCGATCGCTCCAGCGTCCCGCGAGATCGCGCTCGTATGCGGCCGCTTCCTGCTCGGTGAACACGGCCTTGTCGGCGAACCGCTTCGGCCGCTCGAGCGTCGTCACCGTGTCGTTGGCCCAGATGCCCTGAAGATCGGGATGGCCGTCGCGCGTGCGTGGAAGGGTCGTGGGGGAGAGGGTCAGAAGGGCGAGAACCGCGGCGAGCACGCGCATCGGGAGACCGACGTATCGCGGAAAGAACCGCAGAGACCGCATAAGACCGCGGAGAAATATTTCTCGGCGATCTCGGCGATCCGCTCCGCGGTCTTTTCTGTATTCTTCTACCGTGCCGCCGCGTCCGCGGCCGGCCGGCTTCGGCGCCTCGGTCGGATCGGCGCCGTCGGTCGGTGCGCCGGTGCCCGACGAGCCGAGGAACAGCTTCTTGCCGTCCGGATAGGTCACGTTGCGGCCGTTGGCGCGGAGCAGCGAATGGTCGCGCGCCTGGTAGCCGTCGATCACCAGCATCGTGCCCGACCTTGAGCGACTCGCGCGTCACGCCGCGGCGGAGCAGGGTGTTCGGCGTGCCGCCCTCCACCATCCACTCTTCCTTGGTGCCGTCCGGTTTGGTCACTTCGAGGTGAATCCACGCGTGCGGGTTCACCCACTCGACCTTGGTCACCGGCCCCTTGAGCAGCACCGGCTTGTTCGGGTCGAACTCGCCGCCGAACGCGTGGTGGCCGAGGATGGGTGCCGTCGCCGATCAGCAGGGCCGCCGCCGACAACAGGAATCTAGTCCGCATCACATACCTCACTGCTTGGTTTTCTTCGCTTCGTCCGTTTCCTTCAGCCGCGCGCCGCGCAGGATGTTGCCCATCGCGTAGTTGCCTTCGTGGCACGCGTATTCGTACATCAGCTCGTCGGTCGCCGGCCAGGTGTACTCGCCGGTCCACGGCTTATCCCAGGTATTCGGATCCTCGACCGTGAACCGGTAGAGCAGCGTCTTCGGCATCGACTCGCGTGAACCGCTCGACGATGTGCAGCGCGTCCGTGGATCCGCGATACCGGGTCTTGTCGGTGAAGTTCGTCGTATCCACTACCAGTGTATCGCCTTCCCACCGGCCGATGGAATCGCCCATCCACTTTCTGATGGCCTTCGGCGCGTGCTCGCCGTTCATCCGCACGACCCGCGCGTCGTGGACCATTTCGGTGAGAATCACCACCGAATCGGGGGTCTGCACGATCTGGTGGAGGTTGTTGTAGAAGTAGTTCGGCAGCACCGGCGGGCCCGAGGTCGAGCCGAACCCCATCAGGCAGCGCTCGCCGAGCGGCCGCCGCTCGGGGTCGTCGTAGGCGCCGGCGCCTTCGAAGCCGGGATCGTCTTCGCGCGCCGACTGATCCGAGGTCGGCCGCACGTTGCGGGCGAGGCGCTGCGCGCGCCGCCGGCGTCATCTGCGGCATGCGGCCGTCCGGCGGGTCGATGAGGATCGAGGCGCGCCGCTGACCCTCGATCACCGAGATAGCGCGATCCCGAGTCGATCCAGAAGCTGTTGTAGCCGCCGACGTTGCCGGCGGCGCCGGCCGAACCATCGCCGCCGACCGGCGGCGCGCCGCGGTCGGCCTTGATCGGCGCGTCCTGGTAGCTCTTGCGCGCGGCGACGTCCTTCTCGAGCTTCGCCGCCTGCTCGTCGCTCATCACCAGCGGCGTGCCCGCGGGCCGCTCGACCGGCGTCAGCGTCGCGAGGTCGTACATCCCCTGCAGATCGGGATGGCCGTCCGGCAGGCGCGGGATCGGAGCGCTTCGCCGCCGGTGGCGTCGCGGTCTTCGGCGCCGCCTGGCCGTCGCACGCGCGACATCAGCGCGGCAAGCGCGACGATCGCCGCGACCGCGCCGCCGTCATCAACAGTCGTGTCGTCACTTCATATTCCAACTTCGTACTTCCTAATTCCTACTTGGTGAGCGGCTTCTTCCGGTATTGACCGTACAGCAGCTCTTCGACGAACTCGACGCACTTGAAGTCCATCAGCTGCGCGTTCTTCTCGATCCGGCGATAGAGCGGCAGGCTGATCTTCCAGGGCCGCGTGAACGTCTCGGGATCGGTCGATCGTCGCCTCGTAGTGGATCACGTCCGGCGCCGTCCGCGTGTAGCGCTCGGTGACCTTCAGCTGCTCGCTGTGGAAGTTGCCCGAGCGATCGAACCAGGTGCTGTCGTTGAAGCCGGAGGCGTCGATGACCAGCGTGTCGCCTTCCCACTTGGCGACCGACTGGCCCATCCACGAGTCGATCGGCGCCGGGCCCGGGTCCTTCAGGTAGACGTTGCGCACCGCGCCGGCGTATTGGTACGCGAAGAAGATCGCGCTGTTGCTCTGGAGAATCTGGAACGGCTGCGGCATGTAGGTCGCGCGCGGCACGCCGGGCAGGTAGCACTTGATCTCGGGATCGCGCTCCAGCCACTTCTCCTGGTTCTCTTTTTTCTTGGCGAGCGCCTC
Organism: uncultured Acidobacteriota bacterium; assembly: GCA_963794705.1. Classification (GTDB taxonomy): domain Bacteria; phylum Acidobacteriota; class Vicinamibacteria; order Vicinamibacterales; family CAVVIG01; genus CAVQFC01. Next base: position 347,181 of record CAWCFI010000009.1, on the reverse strand, counting down.
CGGCTTGTACGGAATCGGCCCGCCCTCGACCACGCCCATGCCGGGCGGCACCGAGCCGACCGCGCCGAGGGCGAGGACCGCGGCCGCCGGCACCGGGCCGTACGGGCCGGCGCGCAGCGCCAACGCCGGGCGCGCCATGTGCGCCTCGAGGTCGAAGTTCGCTTCGGTGTTGGCCTGCCAGATGCCGTTCAGATCGGGATGGCCGTCAGCCGCTCGCGGCGCGCGATAGGCGGCGGGCGCCTGGCCCGACAGCGGCGTCGCCCACGTGGCCAGCAACGCGCCACCGGCCGCCGCAACGATTGCGATGATCACGCCACTCAACGTTTTTCGCACTGGAAACAGCCCCTCCCGCAGGCGCTCATACTGGCCGCGATCGGGGCGAATGTCAAGGTTTGCAACGGGTTACGCGCCCTGACCACGAGAACAGAAAGCCACGACGCAGTAGCACGAAGAAAACCCGTCTTCTTCGCGTGATCTTCGTGCTCTTCGAGCGCTTCTGGTTAGGGTACGCTTTGAGGCGTTCGATGCGCCGTCTCCTGTTGATCCTGCCGCTCGTTCTCTCGCAGACGCTGGCTCGCCGCAGTCAGCCGCGCCACCTCGAAGGCGTCTGGAATTACGCGACGCTTACGCCGTTCGAGCGGCCGGCCGAGCTTGGCAACGCCGAGTTCTTCACCGAGGCGCAGGCGGCGGACTTCGAGGCGCAGACCATCGGCCGCAACGATCGCGATCGCCGCGACGGCGGCGCCGCCACCGACGCGGCTCGCGGCGTCGCCGACTTCTGGTTCGATCGCGGCGAGCACGTCGCGTCGCTCAACGGCAAGAAGCGTGCGTCGTGGGTGATCGATCCGCCGGACGGCAAGGTCCCGCCGTTGACCGCCGAAGCGCGCGCCCGGTTGAGCGCCCGCAACCTCGACGCCCGCGATCATCCTGCCGACGGCCCCGAGAACCGCTCGCTCCAGGAGCGCTGCCTCGCGTTCAATGCCGGGCCGCCGATCGGCCTCGGGCCCGTACAACAACTTCCTCCAGATCTTCCAGACCCGCGATGCCGTCGTGATTTACACCGAGATGATTCATGACGCGCGGATCGTCTGGACCGACGGCCGCCCGCCCGCGCCGCCGCAATTGCGCCGATGGCTCGGCGACTCGCGCGGCCGCTGGGAGGGTAAGACGCTGGTGGTCGACACCACCAATTTCACCGACAAGAACCCGTTCCGCGGCTCCGGCGAGAACCTGCACCTCACCGAGCGCTTCACCCGCGCCGACGCCAACACGCTCCTCTACGAGTTCACCGTCGACGATCCGATCGACGTTCACCAGGCCGTGGACCGCGCAGATTCCGATGGTGAAGAGCGACGAACGGCTCTACGAGTACGCCTGCCACGAAGGCAATTACGCGCTCCCCGACATTCTCCGAGGCGCCAGATTTCAGGAGAAGAACGGAAAGTAGTGCAGGCCTTCGCGGGGCCTGTCCGCGAACAGCCCACTCGGGTGCTCGGCGAAACGCCGATGTGATCACGATTCAATCGCCTCCGCGCCCGAGCGGGCGCCCGTTCGCGGCCACCCGCGCGTGGCGCATTCATCGCCGCTGGGCTGAACGGACACCGCTTTTCGGGCAACACTAGTAGTGTCCGGCTTTAGCCGGACCGTGTATGCCCCGACGCGCCGTGGCGGGGCCTTGGATGATTGGCCGTGAGCGCTGAATACGTCACCGTCGTACACGTTCAGGCGACTCCTCAACGGGTCTGGGACGTCCTGACCGATGCGGCGGCCTATGGGGACTGGAATCCGGAAGTCGTCGGGATCGCCGGCTCGATTGCGCTCGACGAGAAGATCAGGGCGCGCGTCAAGGTCGGCGGCGGCGCGATTCGAACGGTGTCGATGCGCGTGACGGCATTCGACGCGCCGTCACGGATGCAGTGGACCGGCGGGCTGCCGCTCGGACTGTTTGTCGGGGTGCGAACGTTCACGGTGACGCCTCGCGCCGCCGGCACCGAGTTCCGCATGCACCTGAAGATGAGCGGCCCGCTCGCGCCGCTGATCCTCAAGTCGGTCGGCGACCGCCAGCCGGAGATCGACACCTTCGCCGCCGCACTCCGCGCCCGCGCGGAGCGACATCAACCCAGTTAGCGGAGCCCCTAGCTCCCAGCGCCCAGTCCCCAGCTCCAAGGCCCTACTGTTGCGAGGAGCTCTTCCCAGCTTTCCTGTGGGCGTCGAAGAACTCAATCGCGCCCGCGAGATTCGGCGCAACCACATCGCTGTGCAGCCCGCCGGGGACCTCGATGTACTTGAACTCCGTGCCGAGCGTCTTCAGTTTGGCCACCATCGCCCGCGAGCCGGCGACGTTGACCGTCGGATCCGCGTCCCCGTGGACGATGAATTCGGGCATCGTCGCGATCCGCTCGAGCGTCGCGGGCGCGCCGCTGCCGGCGAATGTCGCGATCGCGGCGAACAGCGTCCGGATTCTTCGGCGCGACTTTCCAGGTGCCGATCGCGCCCATCGAATGGCCCATCAGGTAGATGCGCGCGTCGTCGATCTTGTAGAGCTGCCGGACGCGCGCCAGCACCTGCATCACGTCCTGCTCGCTGAAATCCTGGGTCCGTTTGGTGTTGGGATCGGCCGGCGCCTGGCCCAGGCCCCATCCGTAAGATCCGTCGACGCGATAACCGAGCGGCGCCGCGACGATGTAGCCATGGGATTCGGCCAGCGGCGGCAGCTTCTTCTCGTAGTTGTCGAAGAAGGCGTCTTCCGTGCCGCCCAGGCCGTGCAGCGCGATGATCAGCGGAAACGGCTTGGCGCCGGTATAAGTCGTCGGCACGTAAGTGCGATAGGGCAGAATCTCGTCGGCGGCGTCGAGGCGATAGTGGCGCCGGATGTCGCCGCTTTTGCCGGCGAAGGGATCCTTGCCGGCCTTGACTGCCGCCGCAACGGCTTCCGCCGACGCCAGGTCGCGGTCGGGATCGAAGGTGCGCAGTTCGAGCCTGCCGCGGTTGACGTTTTTCATGCGGTCGACCGGAAACAGGATCTCCGCGCGCAACGCCTCGGGCGCCTTCGCCGCGTCGGCCTCGAGCCGGGCCGCGAGCTCGTCGACGCCGCTGCGAAGCGCGATCTGCAGCGACGCGCTGCCGATCGGCTGCCCCTGGTTCGAGACCTCGACGTTCAGGAGGTACGGACCGTCACCGACATCGTGCAGATCCAGGTCGAAGAACTGCGGTGACTCGCGCAGATCGCGCGGCACGCCGTCGACCGTTCCCAGGTCCTTGACCAGCGGCGGCGGAGGCGGCTGCTGGCCGGGCGCGGCCGGCGCCGGACGCTTGTGGAGCGTGATGTGCGCGGCGACCGTGTTCTGCAGCGCCAACGTGGACGCATAGATCTGTTCGAGCCGCACCGCGTACGGCTTCGACGAATCGACGATGACGCGCGGCGTCCTGATCACGAGCGAGCGCGAATAGTCGAGCGTGTCGGTCCATGGGTGCCGTTCAGCAGCGCCAGCCCTTTCGCGAACAGCCGGCGCAGCTCGCCGGCGCGGCCCAGCCGTGTCGCCTCGGCGATCTGGGCATCGAGCGCGTCGATCTGCGCCTTCAGCTCGCCCTCGGGCTTCACGGTGTTCTTGCGGGAGCTGTAGCCGACGCGGACCGACGCCAGGCTCGTCAGGGCCTGCCCGGCTGCGAGCGCCGGCATCAGGCTGATCGAGAGGCAGACCGACGCCGCGAGAAGCCGTACTTTCATGGTGTTCTCCTGCGGCGAATCCTACCCGAATCCTGTGGTAAGTTCAGCGGCAAATGGCCAGGCTGGCTTCCGCGATCGTCGTCGCGCTCGGCGGCGTCCTGCTGTCGGTCGCGCTGTCCGGCGCCTCGCGAAACCTGGAGATCTACTGGATCGACGCCGAGGGCGGCGCCGCCACCCTCATCGTGGCGCCGGGCGGCCAGTCGCTGCTGGTCGACTCGGCCAACCGCACGCCGGACGATCGTGACGCCACGCGCATCGTCGCCGCCGCGCGACTGGCGGGACTGACCCGAATCGACACGCTGCTGACGACGCATTTTCACGGCGATCACATTGGGGCGATGCGGGCGCTCGCTGCGAAGATGCCGATCGGGATGTATCTCGATCACGGCGAGTCGGTCGAGATCGCCCGGCCCCAGGTCGCCGAGGCCTATCGCGCCTACGTCGAGCTGAGCGCCGGCAAGCGCAGGATTCTGAAGCCGGGCGATCGCATTCCCCTCGCCGGCGTCGACATCCAGGTCCTCATATCCGGCGGCCAGCCGATCACCAGGAGCCTGAAGGGTGCGGGCGCGAGGAATGACTGCGCTGATTTCGTCGCGCATCCGCCGGACACCGATCCCGACAACGATCAGAGCGTCGGCTTTCTCCTGACGTTCGGCACGTTCGATTTCATCGACCTCGGCGATCTGACCTGGAACTTCGAACAGAAGCTGGTGTGTCCGAACAACCTGATCGGTACGGTCGATCTCTACCAGACGACGCACCACGGTCTGGACCGGTCGAACTCGCCGCAGATCCTGCGGGCGCTCCAGCCGAAGGTCGTGGTGATGAACAACGGTCCCCGCAAGGGCGGCGTGCCGAGCGTGTTCGAGACACTGCGACGATCGACCGCGCTGCAGGATATCTGGCAAGGGCATCTCGCTCTGGGTACGCCACGCGAGATCAACACCGACGAACGCATGATCGCGAACCTCGAGGCGACGGCGGAGTGCAGCGGGAACCTGCTCAAGGCGTCGGTGGCTCCTGACGGGACCTACACGATGACCAACATGCGCAACGGATTCAGCAAGAGCTATCGATCGCAATGAAAGTGTTCGGGCTCGTCCCTGCGGCATTCTGCGCCGGCGTGCTGCTGGCGCAGCCCCCGGCGTCGGACACGACGAGAAACCCACTTGCTGCCAATCCGGCCGCGATCGCGGAAGGCCTGAAGACGTTCAACCAGACCTGTCAGCCGTGCCATGGCGCCGGCGGTCTCGGCGACCGTGGGCCGGCACTGACCACCACGGCCTTCGCCCACGGCAACGACGACGCGGATGTGTTTCACAGCATTCGCGCCGGCGTGCCGGGCACGCAGATGCCCCCGTTTCGAGGGTTCAGCGATGAACAGGTGTGGCAGCTCGTCACCTACATCCGCAGCCTGCAGCGCGCCGCGCCGGTCGAGCGCGCCTCGGCGCGCGACGCCGATTCGGCAGCGGGAGATGCGGCCACCGGTGAGCAGCTCTTCGCCGGAAAGGCCGCCTGCGTCACCTGCCACGAGGTGAACGCGCGCGGCGGCATCGTCGGACCCGATCTGTCGAATGCGGGACGGTTGTCGGCCGCACAGCTCCGCGACACGATCGTCAACCCCAATTCGGGCCGCTCGGCGGTGACGGTGATCGCGCGCATGCGGGATGGCGCCGAGATTCGCGGCGTGCGCCGCAATGAAGATACCTTCTCGATTCAGCTGGTCGATGCCGCTGGCGTGCTGCACCTGCTCGACAAACAGACGTTGGCCTCGGTGCGCGTGGACAACCGTTCGTTGATGCCCGGCGACTACGCGACGCGGTTGTCGCAAAGCGACCTCGCCAACATCGTGGCGTTTCTCCGGACCCTGCACGGGCGCGCGCCGGTCAACCCGGCGCCGGCGCCTGCCTTCGGAGCGCCTGGCCTGCCGTTCGAGCGACTGCGCGATGCCGAGGCTGAGCCGCACAACTGGCTCACCTACTGGGGCAACTATCAGGGCACGCACTTTTCGGCGCTGGCCCAGATCGATGCCAGCAACGTGCGCCAGCTGCAGGCGGTCTGGGCGATGCCGCTGCCCGGCGACGCCGTGCTCGAAGGCACGCCGCTGGTCGTCGACGGCGTGATGTACGCCACCGGCAGCGGGAGCCCAGCAACGGTGACGGCGATCGATGCGCGGTCCGGCCGACAGATCTGGCGATGGACGCGGCCGCAGCGCGTCGTCAACCCGTACGAGATCAACCGGTTCAGCCGAGGGGTCTCGATGCTCGGGAACCGGCTGTTCGTCGGCACGCTCGACGCCGCCCTGATCGCGCTCGACGCACGCACGGGCTTGCCGTTGTGGGAGACGCAGGTCGCCGACACGATGGACGGCTACAGCATCACCAGCCCGCCGCTGGTGGTCAAAGACAGGGTGATCCTCGGCGTCGCCGGCGGCGAGTTCGCGACCAGAGGCTTCATCGACGCCTACGATGCGGCGACGGGCAAACGGCTGTGGCGATTCGACACGATTCCCGGTCCTGGCGCATTCGGCCACGACACCTGGAAGGGCGACAGCTGGAAGACGGGCGGCGGCGCGACCTGGCTGACCGGCACCTACGATCCGCAGCTCGATACCGTGTACTGGCCGGTGGGCAATCCCGCGCCCCAGATCGATCGGTCGACCCGCGGCGATCTCGACAATCTCTTCAGCGACTCGGTGGTGGCGCTCGATCCAAACACCGGTCAACGTAAGTGGCACTATCAGTTCACGCCCAACGACGGTCACGACTGGGATTCGGTCGAGGACATGATGCTCGTCGACCGGGTGTGGCGGGGCCAGAACCGCAAACTGCTGCTGCACGCGGATCGCAACGGACACTTCTACGTGCTGGATCGCACCAACGGCGCGTTCCTGTCTGGCACGCCGTTCGTCTACCAGAACTGGAACAAGGGATTCGACGCCCAGGGCCGGCCGCAAGTGATCCCGGGCTCGAATTCGAGTCGCGAAGGCAGCTTCCTCGTCTATCCCACGCTGGTCGGCGGCACGAATTTCCAGGCGCCGTCCTATAGCCCGCGGACCGGGTGGTTCTACCTCGCGTATGCCGAGAACGGACAGCAGTACGCGAGCGCGCCGGCCGAGATCGAACGCGGCCGGCAATATATCGGCCGCCGCCCGGCGGCCGGCGAGCCTCCGGCTCGCGGTCCCAACGATCCGGCCCCGAGTGCCGGCGTCAAGGCGATCGATCCCGAAACCGGCCGCAGCGTCTGGACCTTTCCGTTGTTCAGAGGCTCACTCACCGACGGTGTGCTGGCGACGGCGGGCGACGTGGTGTTTGCGGCATCGCGCGACGGGAACCTGATCGCGCTCGACGCCAGGACCGGCACGCACCTGTGGCATTTCCAGACGGGTGGCGACGTGAACGCGTCTCCCATGAGCTACGCGGTCAACGGCCGCCAGTACGTCGCCATCTCGGCGGGCAACATGCTCTTCAGCTTCGCGCTTCCGGAATGACCCGCGTGTCTCGACGCGTCGCCGGCTTCCTGCTGCTGGCGTGCGCCGCCTGGCTCACGATCGCTCGCGCGACCCCGTTGGCCCAGGGACCGTACTCCGTTCGCCAGCTTGACGGCGTGATTCAGCTCGAAGATTCGAGAGGACAGACCGTCGTGTCGATCGTGCCCTCGATCGGCAACGTGACGTTTCAGATGAAGGTGAAGGGGCAGGAGATTCTGCATTTTCCGTATGCGGATCTCGCCGCGTTCAAGAGCCGACCGGGACTCGCGGGCATTCCGTTTCTCGGACCGTGGGCGAATCGCCTGGATGCGCAGGGCTTCTATGCGAACGGGAAGAAGTACGTCTTCAACATGGAGCTCGGCAATGTGCGCGGCGTCCATCCGATCCACGGCTTCCTGAGCGCGACCGATCGGTGGCAGGTGATCGAAGCAAAGGCCGACGGCCAGTCAGCGTGGGTGACCAGCCGGCTCGAGTTCTTCCGGCAGCCGGAGTGGATGGCCCAATTTCCGTTCGCCCACACGATCGAGATCACGCATCGGCTGCAAGGCGGCGTGCTGGAGATCGACACCCGGATCCACAACCTGAGCGCCGAACCGATGCCGGTGGCGATTGGCTTTCATCCGTATTTTCAGCTGACCGACTCACCGAGAGACGCGTGGACGATCTCGATCGGCGCCCGCACCGAATGGCTGCTCGCGCCCGACAAGATCCCGACGGGTGAGACCCGTCCGATTGAACGGCTGTTGACCGCGCCCGGCGCGGCGCCGCTCAAGGACTACGATCTCGATCATGTCTTCGGCGATCTGATCCGCGACGGGTCGGGACGAGCGGTGATGTCGGTGAAGGGCCGGTCGCAGCGGATCGACGTCGCCTTCGGGCCGAATTACCACGCGGCGGTGGTGTACGCGCCGTCCCCGGATGCACCCAATCCGAACGCGCAGAACCGCAATTTCATCTGCTTCGAGCCGATGGCTTCCATCACCGACGCGCTGAACCTGACGCAGCGGGGGCTCTACAAGGAGCTGCAGAGCATTGCGCCGGGCCAGACGTGGAGCGAGCGATTCTGGATCCGCCCGAGCGGGTTCTGACGCGCCGCCAGGATCGCGCTACTTGGGGCTGACGAACTTGATGGCCTTCAACGCGGCCGCTTCGACCGGCAACTCGGTCGAGCCCGCGGGGAAGTTGCCCTTCTGCAGCAGGAAGGCGATCACGTCCGCGGTTTGCGCCGGCGTCAGCGTGCCCGGCTTGTCCGCCGGCATTGTCCCGTGCGTGCGATCGAACAGATCGCTCATCGCCAGGTCGTTCCAGTCGACGTTGAAGTCCTTGCCGGTGAGCGCGGGCGTCTGGCCGCCGCCCGACAGGTCGTCGCCGTGGCAGCTGGCGCACGAGTCGGCGTAGATCTTCTGTCCTCGCGTCGCCTGCGCCGCGGTATAGACGCCGTCGAGTGTCGTCTTGCCCTGGGCCGAGACGAGGATGAGCGCCTGGACGAACAACAGCGAGACGATTCCCAACCTGACCTTCATGTCGGATGCTCCGCAAGGCGGGCGGCGTGCCGCGCCAGATAAGCCACGCGCGCGTCGAACGTGGCGAACCGGCTATCGGTGGTCTGCCCCTGCGCGTAGCGATAGTAGATCTGCTGAATGACGACCGCGATCTTGAACACCGCGAAAATCTCGTAGTAGCGGATGCCGGAGAGGTCGCGGCCCGACCGCGCCGCATAGCGATCGATGATCTCCTGCCGGGTGTAGAAGCCGGGACGATCGGTGACTGAGGTGAGCGCGTCGCGCTGCTCCGGCGGCGCGGTGGGCGACCAGTAGGTCAGCACGATGCCGAGATCGACGAGCGGGTCGCCGAGCGCGCTCATCTCCCAGTCGAACACCGCCACCAGCCGGCCGACGTCGTCGGGATCCAGCATGACGTTGTCCAGCTTGAAGTCGCCGTGCACGATCGACGGCGCCGGCGGATCGCCCGGCAGATGTTCGCGCAGCCACTCGGCGAGCGCGTCCATCTCCGGCAGCGGCGTCGTCTTGGAGCGGTGCCAGCGCTCGGACCAGCCTCGGACCTGGCGTTCGACGAAGCCGGCCGGCTTGCCGAGCGGGCTGAGCGGCGGCGCGGTGACGTCGATCGCGTGCAGATCGGCGAGCGTGTCGATCATCGCCTCGCTCAACCGGCGCCGGGCCGCCGCGTTGGCGAGCGCCGCCGGCTCCTCGGCGCGGACCACCAGGCCGCGCCGACGCTCCATCGCGTAGAACACGGAGCCGATGACGTCGAGGTCCTCGCAGAGCAGGTACGGCCGCGGCGCGAGCGGGAAGACGCCGTGCATGGCGGCGAGCCAACGGAACTCACGCGCCATATCGTGCGCGGTCGGCGGCACCGGACCGAACGGCGGGCGGCGCACCACGACCTCGAAGTCGCCGAACCGCACCAGGTAAGTGAGGTTCGAGTGGCCGCCGGGAAACTGCGCGACCACCGGCTCGCGGCTGACGTCGAGACCGGGCACGCCGTTCGCCGGCAGCCGATCGCGCAGCCAGGCGCCGAGCCGGGTCCAATCGAGCTGTTCGCCGGGCCGCACATCCCGGGCGTCCGCGTCCATGGCGAAAAGGCTATCATGCGCGCCATGTCCTTCGAACATTCCAGCAAGGTCGTCGAGCTGCAGCGGCGCCTGGACGCGTTCATGCGGGAACACGTCTACCCGAACGAAAGCGCGTTTCACCGGCAGATTGCCGACGGCGACCGCTGGCAGCCGACGGCGATCGTCGAAGAGCTCAAGCCCAAAGCCCGGGCCGCGGGACTCTGGAATCTGTTCCTGCCGGAAAGCGAGTACGGCGCCGGGCTGACCAACCTCGAGTACGCGCCGCTCTGCGAGATCATGGGCCGCGTGCCCGGGTTCGGTCCGGAAGTGTTCAACTGCTCGGCGCCCGACACCGGCAACATGGAGGTGCTGGTGCGCTACGGCAGCGAGGCGCAGCGCGCGCAGTGGCTCGAGCCGCTGCTCGCCGGCAAGATCCGGTCGTGCTTCGCGATGACCGAGCCGGACGTGGCGTCATCGGACGCCACCAACATCCAGTCGCGAATCGAGCGAACCGGCGGCGACTACGTCCTCAACGGACGCAAATGGTGGACGTCGGGCGCCGGCGATCCGCGCTGCAAGATCGCGATCTTCATGGGCAAATCCGACCCCTCGGCAGAAAAGCACAAGCAGCAGTCGATGATCCTGGTGCCGATGGACACGCCGGGCGTGACCATCCGCCGCATGCTGCCGGTCTTCGGCTACGACGATGCGCCGCACGGCCACGCGGAGATCACGTTCGAGAACGTGCGGGTGCCGGCCTCGAACATGCTCCTCGGCGAAGGGCGCGGCTTCGAGATCGCGCAGGGCCGGCTCGGCCCAGGACGGATTCATCACTGCATGCGGTTGATCGGCGTCGCCGAGCGGGCGCTCGAGCTGATGTGCGCGCGGGTCCAGAAGCGGGTCGCCTTCGGCAAGACGATCGCCGAGCAGGGCACGATCCGCGCCGACATCGCCGAGTCGCGCATGGAGATCGAGCAGGCGCGGCTGCTGACGATGAACGCGGCGCACCTGATGGATACGGTCGGGAACAAGGCCGCGCGCGGCGAGATCGCGATGATCAAGGTCGTCGTCCCGCGCATGACGCTGCGCGTGCTCGATCGCGCCATCCAGGCGCACGGCGCCGCCGGCGTCTGCGACGACTTTCCGCTGGCGGCGATGTGGGCCCACACCCGCACCATCCGCCTCGCCGACGGCCCGGACGAAGTGCACCGCGAGGCGATCGCCAAGCTGGAGCTCAGGAAATGTCTTGGGACCGCGCACTAAGATGCCGGAGCCAGCGCTCCGCCGGGCCCACTCGAGCCGCGCGTTCGTCCTTCCAGCAGCCATCGTCGGAGTCGCGTTGGTGGCCTGGCTTGCCGGCACCGTCTTTCGTGACGTGTACTACGGGATTCCCCCTTCGATCCCTGTTTCAGCGATCGCCGCGACGTGCAAACCAGCGACCGAACCTGCCGCGTGCGACGTCAACATCGTCCGGCTGAATCCGGGACGCTTCTATTTGAGCACCACGGCACCGGCCTCGAGTCTGACCCTGGTCATCGGCGATGCCGCCGCGATCGAGCAGGCACACGTTTTCCTGGTGAGGCCGGAGACGGGCGCAAGGCTCAGCGTCGGCGTCCAGGACGGCGGAACGGTCGCGGAGGCCTTCGGCCGCGACGTGCCGGCGACCGGCCGTCGCACAGTGGTGGCGATTCCCAGCCAGGCGCCCGCGTGGAACCGACTGACGTTCACGCCGGTCGAATCGAGCCGGCCATTCATCGTCAGCGAGTTCGGTCTTTTTGCGGACGACCACGACCTCCTGCGCTCGACTCGTCAGCCCTTGCCGTCGATTCCGGGACCGACCTTCTATTCCAGCGGGGTCGTCGCGCTGACCCTCGTGGTGTGCGCGTTCGTCGTCGCAGCCGCGTGGCTGGAACCCGACGTGATGGGCGCTTCGCTGCCCTGGCTGTTGGCCGTGCTCTGCCTCGGCGTCTGCCTGATCGAAATCGGCACGGTGTTCTCGCCGTACTGGAGCCATGATCCCCGATCGATGTTTGGTGAAGAACTGGTCCGTTCGGGATCCGGCGGCAACCTGACCGGCGGGATCTACGAGGGTCCGCGTCTGGTGCAAGGATTGGGAGATACCATCGACCAGGGCATCGTGCAGTGGCACCGGATGCCGGGTACGGGCTGCTCGCCGCGCTCGGCCGCTTTCCTGGGCCGCACGACCGACGTCGTCGAGATCGCGATGCTGGTGATCGTGCTGCAGGTGCTGGTCTACGGCGTCGCCGTTGGAGTGTTTGTCGGAGTCGCGCGGCGGACGTTCGGCGTACCGATGGCCAGCCTCCTCGGCGTGCTGATCACCCTCATGCCGAAACAACTCAACTACACGGAAGTCGATTCGATCATCGCTCCGATCTCGCTGCTGCTCTTGTCGGCGCTACTGCTCCACCTCGCGGCCGAGCGGGACGGCACACCCGCGCCGTTCAGGACCTTCGTGGTGGTGAACCTGGCGTTCGCGCTCTGGTTCGTGATGCGCAACGACGTGTTGTTCGGATGGATCGTCGTGTCGTTCGCGCTCTGCGGCCGGCGTTGGCGGCGCCTCGCGGTGCCGATACTGCTGATCGCCGCGATCGCGGTGCCGTGGGGACTCTACAAGCGACAGTACCGCCACGAATTCAATCTGCTCCCGACCAATGCCGGCGAAGTGCTGCTCCTGGGCTTGTGCGAGGCGCCCGGCGCATTTCCCTACGAATGCAATGACGGCGGCTACTTCGACTGGGCCCGGCGGGTCGGGCATCCCGATGCCGCGAGTCAACCTGCGAGCAATCTGGCTGTCGCGGAAACGGTGCGCCACTGGGTCACCTACCCGGTGCATTTTGGATTCATGGTCTGGTTCAAGCTCAGACGGGCGGTTTTTGGCGAATCGTGGCCCGGTTTCCGCTCACGGCTGAACGTTCTGTACGCCGGCCTGATGCGGGAAGTCGGGCTGTTCGTCGCACTGCTGACGGTCTGGACCATCTCGCTCGCGGTCAATCACCAGCGCCGCCGTTCACTGGTGCTGGGATGGGCGCTCTTCCTGAACATGCCGATGTTTTTCCTGGTGTTCAGCAGCAACGGGCGATTTTATGCGGCCGCCGGCGTGAGCCTTCTGGTTGCGGCGGTGCCGCTGCTCTTCGAGCGAGGGCTGTACCTGCAGATCAGGCGTCACGGATATCGTGCGGCGGTCGTCGGTGTGTGCGTTGGCCTGTTCATCGCCGAAGGGCGGCGAGTTGAAGACTGGGTGCGCACCCACGACTCAGTGCACTACTGGGCGCCGATCCTGGATCCGGAGCGTTCGACGCTGAAATTCGTAGTACGCTGAAGGACGTTTTTCATTCTATGCCTGGTCCCGTTTGTCTCGTCACCGGTTCGTCCGGTCTTATCGGCTCCGAAGTCTGCGCCTACCTTCGACCGCGAGGCTGCGAAGTCCACGGCGTCGACAACAACCAGCGCGCCGTCTTCTTCGGGCCCGCGGGCGACACCGCGCTGGAACCAGCAACGCCTGCAGCGGACGCTCCAGGGTTTTCACCACCACTCGATCGACATCCGCGACCGCCAGGGCATCTCGGAGCTGATCGCCGCGATCCGGCCCGAGCTCATCGTGCACGCCGCCGCGCAGCCTTCGCACGACCGCGCCGCGGCGATCCCGTTCGACGATTTCGACACCAACGCCGTCGGCACGCTGAACCTGCTCGAAGCGGCGCGCCAGCTCTGCCCGGAGTCGCCGTTCGTCCACATGTCCACCAACAAGGTCTACGGCGACCGGCCCAACACCATCGCGCTGCGCGGACTGGCGACGCGCTGGGACTACGGCGACCCGGCCTTCGCAGCACGGCATCGCCGAGACCTTCTCCATCGACCAGTCCAAGCACTCGCTCTTCGGCGCGTCGAAGGTGGCGGCCGACGTGCATGGTGCAGGAGTACGGCCGCTACTTCGACATGCCGACCTGCTGCCTGCGCGGCGGCTGCCTCACCGGGCCGAACCACTCCGGCGTCGAACTGCACGGCTTCCTCAGCTACCTGGTCAAGTGCAACCTCGAGGCGCGCGAGTACCGCGTCTTCGGCTACAAAGGCAAACAGGTCCGCGACAACATCCACTCCGACGACGTCGCGCGCTTCATCTACGAGTTCTGGCAGGCGCCGCGCGTGGCGGAAGTCTACAACCTCGGCGGCGGCAAGGCGAACTCCTGCTCCATTCTCGAAGCTTTCGAGCTGGTGGCGTCGATCACCGGCAGGCCGCAGGTGTCCACCTACTGTCGACGAGAACCGCATCGGCGACCACATCTGCTACTACAGCGACCTGCGCAAGATGCAGCCGCACTATCCCGGTTGGGACATCACCAAGTCGCTCCACGACACCTTGCGTGAGATCGTCGCGACCTGGAGCGCGCGCATCGCCGCACTGATGAAAGTCCTGATCACCGGCATCTGCGGCTTCGTCGGCAGCGAGCTGGCGCGCGGCCTGCAGCGCCGCTTTCCGGATGCGCATGCTGGCGGGATCGACAACTTCAGCCGGCCGGGCAGCGAGACGACGCGGCCGCGCCTCAAGCGGCCGGCATCAGCGTCATGCACGGCGACGTCCGCTGCGCCAGCGATTTCGAGCTGCCGGCGACGTCGACTGGGTGATCGACGCGGCCGCCAACCCCAGCGTCCTGGCCGGCGTCGACGGCCGCACCAGCAGCCGCCAGGTCGTCGAGCACAACCTCTCGGGCACGGTCAACATCCTGGAATTCTGCAAGAGCGCGGCGCCGGGCTCGTCCTGCTGTCGACCAGCCGCGTCTACAGCGTGCAGGCGCTGACCCGGCTGCCGGTCGTCGTCGAGGCCAGGCGTTCGTGCTCGGACGACGTCCGCGGCGTGGCCCACCGGCGCGTCGCCCGCGGGATCGACGGAAGACTTCTCCACCGCGGCTCCGATTTCGCTCTACGGCGCGACCAAGTTGGCCTCGGAAGCCCTGGCGCTCGAATACGGCCATGCCTTCAACTTCCCGGTCTGGATCAACCGCTGCGGCGTGCTCGCCGGCGCCGGCCAGTTCGGGACCGCGGAACAGGGCATCTTCGCTACTGGCTCCGCGCCTAGGCGTCGGGCCGTGGCCTGAGCTATCTCGGCTTCGACGGCACCGGATGCCAGGTGCGCGACGCGCTGCACCCGACGACCTCGCCGACCTGATCGAGCGCCAGATCCGACCGGGATCCGGCGCCTCGGCGATCTGGAACGTCGGCGGCGGCAGGATCAACGCGATGTCGCTCGCGCAACTCACCGCCTGGTGCGCGCAGCGCTTCGGCGCGCGCACCGGTCGCGTCCGATCTCACGCCGCGCCGCTTGGACGTTCCTGGGTCGTGATGGACTCCGCCCGCGCCAGTCGTCAGTTCGGTTGGAAGCCGCGTCGTGACCGCTGACGCAGAATCCTCGACGAGATCGCCGACCACACCGAGCGTCATCCCGACTGGCTGTCGCTGACCGAGCCGCTGTGAGCGGCATCAGTCCCGGGAACGCCGCGCCGCTGCGAACGCCTGAGCGTCGTCATCCCGGCGCGTGACGAGCAGGCTCGGTCGCAGCGACCGTCGAGCATCTGCATCTCGAACTCGGCTCCACCACGTGCCGCACGAGATCGTCGTCGTCGACGACGGCAGCAGCGACACCACCTGGGAGTGCTGCAGGGGCTGCGCCGTCGATTCCGGAGCTGCATCCGGTGCAGAACGGCGGGCCGCACGGCTTCGGGCGCGCCATCATCTGCGGCCTCGACACCGCGACCGGCGACGCCGTCGTCATCATGATGGCCGACGAATCCGACGACGCCGCGACGTCGTCCGCTACTGGCAAAAGCTGAACGAGGGATACGACGCGGTCTTCGGCAGCCGCTTCATCAAAGGCGGCGGCGCGATCGATTATCCGCGCCTCAAGCTGCTCCTCAACCGCGGATTCAACCTCTTCATCCGGCTGCTGTTCGGCTTCCGCTACAACGACACCACCAACGCGTTCAAGGCGTACCGCGCGACGACGCTGCACGGGCTGCCGTCCGCTCCTCGCGCCGCATTTCAACCTCACGGTCGAACTGCCGCTCAAGGCGATCGTGCGCGGCTACTCGTGGACCGTCATGCCGATCACGCTGGCGCAACCGGCGCGCCGGCGTCGCCAAGCTGAAGATCAAGGAGATGGGCAGCGCGCTACTTGTTCATCGTCCTCTACGTCTGGCTCGAGAAATACTTCAGCCGCGGCGACTTCCGCAGGAGCGGGCCTGCCGGATGATCAACAGGGCCTTCGGCTGGATCGATCGCGCATGTCTGCCGCTGATGGGCGTGCTATCGGTGCTGGTCGCGCTGCTGAACTATCACGCGGAGCACATTTTTCACACCATCGACAAGCACCTGGTCTTCCGGGAGCGCATCCTCCACGGTTTTGCCATCACCGACGTGCCCAGCTATCCGATTCCGCCGACCTTTCCGATGTGGGGCTACGGCTGGGTGCTGCTGCTGACGACCAGCAAGCCGGTGCTCATCGGTCTGCAGATTGCTGCCGGCCTGTGCGCGGTCTGGTACCTGCTGCGGGTGCTCGATGCGATCGTCCTGCTGGACCGATGGTCGATGGCCGTGCTGCGTGTGCTGTTGATCGCCTGTACGCCGTGGTACGCCTACAACTCGATCGACTGGTCGCAGAGCCTGGCGACCTCCTGTCTGGTCGTATCGGTGGCGCTGCTGATTCGGGCGCACGCCGCCGGGCCGACGAGGTGGCGACTGCTGATGCTGTCGGCGGTCGCCTTCGGACTGAACCTGAACTTCGCCTCGGATCTGTACCTGCTGCCGCTCTTCCTGGCCGCCGGCTATTTCTGGTATGCGGGACCCTCGC
The DNA here is from genome assembly GCA_963794705.1 of uncultured Acidobacteriota bacterium. Lineage (GTDB taxonomy): Bacteria > Acidobacteriota > Vicinamibacteria > Vicinamibacterales > CAVVIG01 > CAVQFC01. The sequence continues at coordinate 330,530 of CAWCFI010000009.1, read as the reverse complement.
GCGCGGCCGCGGCGCAGGCGCTGGCGTGGCTCGCGGTGGTGGCGCTCACGTTGGTGCCGTGGATGCTGTATTCGTGGCGCGCCGTCGGGACACCGCTGGTGAAGTCGACCAACCAGGGACACGTGCTGCTGATCGGTTTGGGCCAGGATGCGCAGCGCCGCTTCGGCTTCACCTACAGCGACGGCGATCCGCTGATGTATCGCATCCTCGAGGAGCAGTTGGGCCACGAGAAGGCGAGCCGCTTCTATGCCAGCTGCTCGTACGAGGCGGACCTCGTGTTGCGCCGCGCCTTTCTCCAGATCATCGCCAGGCAGCCGCGCGACTATCTCGATCTGGCGGCGTGGAAGATGACGCAGATGGTGACCGGTGCGATTGGCACCTACAGCGGCGAGTTCGACGAAGGCGGCAACGTCGGCGCCTTCGGCGTCGGCCTGGGGATCCGCACGCGTCTGCGTCGCTTGACGCAGGAGACCGGTCACTGGCTCCAGTTCGGTGCGGCGGTGCTGGCTCCGGTCGCGCTGTGGGCCGCCGTGTGGCGCCGGCGGCGGGCCTGGGCCCTGCTGCTCGTGCCGATTGCCTATCAGTACGTCAGCTGCTCGATTGCCGCCCTGCAGCCGCAGTACGTCTCCAATGTCATCCTGTTTCAGCTGGTGGTCTGCGCCAACGGCGCCGGCGCGTTGATTAACGGGGTCAGATCGAGATCTGACCCCACTACGGCCGCAGCGCCTCGATGAAGAACTCCATCATCCGATCCTGATTCACCGGCCCATGGCCGCGGTCGGGACCGACCTGGACATCGAAGCTCCTGCCGGCGTCCTGCAGCGCCTTGATCAGCTGGAGCGCGTTCGAGGGGTGGACGTTGTTGTCCGCCGTGCCGTAGTAAATCAGCAGCCGCCCTTTGAGATCCTTGGCATAGGTCATCGCGCTGCCGGCGTCGTAGCCTGCCCGGTTCTCCTGCGGGATCCACATGTAGCGCTCGGTGTAGATCGTGTCGTAGTTGCGCCAGTCGGTCGGCGGCGACGCGGAGGACGCGGCGGCGAAGACGTCCGGATGGCGCAGCAGCTCCATTACCGCGGCGTAGCCGCCATACGACGTCCCGAAGATGCCGACGCGGCCCTGGTCGACGTACGGGCGATCCCAGAGCGCCTTCACGCCCGCAGCCATGTCGTCGATCTCCGCCTGTCCCAGCTTCTGGTAAATCGCGTCGAGGGTCCGTTTGCCGAGACCAGGCACGGCGCGCGAGTCGAGACTGACGATCAGGAAGCCGTACTCGGCCAGCGGGTTCGGGGTCACGAAGGTTTCGCGCGCGGTGAGCGCGCTGAACTCGGGTCCGCCGTAGACCTCGACCAGCACCGGATATTTCTTCGCCGCATCGAATCGCGAGGGAAACTGCAGGATCCCCCGCAGCGTCGTGGTCTCGTCCGCGGCCTTGAACGTGAACAGCTCGGCACGCCTCAGCCCCATCGCGTCGAGTGGGGAGGCGTCGGCCTTGCCGATCTCCGACACGATGCGGCCGTTCGCGGCGTCGACCAGGCGGGCGGCCGGCGGCGCGTCGTGCGCCTGGTACACGTCGACGAAGTGGGCGTTGTCGGGGGCGATGCTGCAGCGCCCAGCCGGTCCCGGTTGCTCCGGCCGCGCGCCCAGATTCGGAATGCAGTTGCCCTGGCTGTGGTGAAACGCCGGATCGGTCAAGCGCCGCTCGCCCCGGCCGTCGAGCCCGACCCGGTGCAGCTGCAGCTTCAGCGGGTTGTCGCCGTCGCGCGCGGTGTAGAACAGCACGCCGGCCCGCTCGTCGATCTTCACCAGCTTGTCCGCCTCGTAGGTGGTCGACGAGGTGAGGGGCGCGATCAGCCGGCCGCTGAGATCGTAGAGATAGAAATTGTTCCAGCCGTTGCGCTGCGATTCCCAGATGAAGCGCCTGCCGTCGGCGAGAAATAGCATCCGCGGCTCGGCGACGAGCCAGCCGGTCGGCCATTCCTCGCGCAGCACCACGCGGCACGCGCCGGTGGCGGGGTTGGCGGCCGCGACCTCCATGATGTTCTGCCGCCGGTTGGTGCGGAGGAACAGAAGCTCGCGGCCGTCGGCGGACCACGCTACGCGGTAGACGTAGTGGCCGACCGCGTCGTTGTCGAACGGCTTGCCGTCGCGAACGTCGACCCGCACCGACCCTCCGGACGCGACGTCATAGACGTACAGATCGACGGCCGGATTCGGCGAGCCGGCGATCGGGAACGCCTCGGTGTCGAGCGTGCTCTGTCGCTGCGTCTGGTTGAGGGTGACGTAGTAGTCGCGGACGTCGTGCTCATCGAAGCGGTAGTAGGCGAGCTTGCGGCTGTCGGGCGACCACCACATCGCCGTGCTCTGGCTCAACTCCTCGCCGTAGACCCAGCTCGCGGTGCCGTACTTGACGCGGCCCGCCACGCTGCCGTCGGCTGAGACCGCGCGCGCATCGCGATCGTCGGCGCTGCTGATCCAGATATTGCGATCCTTGTAGAACGCCTTGAGCGTTCGATCCGGCGACATCGTCGAGTCGAACTGCCGGCCGCGGTCCGGCGCCGCCATGTTCGAGCCGCGGCCGCGAGCGTCGCGGCCGGAACCGCCGGCGCTCGAGGAGTCGGCATCCGAGGTGCGGCCGCTCGAGACGTCGTAGCGGTAGCGCTTGCCGTCTCGGTCGTATTCAAAGGCGCGGCCCTGATCGACCCAGACCACGCCGGTGATCGCCCCAGTCAGTGCCGTCGGCGCATCGCGCGCCACGCGCTGCGCCGCGTCGTAGCCGGGCATCGTCTTCAACCGATCCTGGCCGGCCAGCGCAGCGGTACTCATGAGAACGAGCGCGATCACGGCTGATTTCTGGTACGTCATCCCTTGCCCATCTTAGCGAAGCTCATGCACCGTGGCGATCTGGAAGCGGCTTTGCAATTGACCGATCGTTTGCGGCCGGCCTCGGCCGCCAAGGAGAAACGATGAAAGCAGCAATTGGAAGCCTGTTCGCTCTCGCCACGCTGATCGCGGTTCCGGCACCAGCGCGCGCGGCGTCCCCGCAGGCGGCGATGTCGGCGGACCACAACCTCGACGAGCGCATCGAGGACCGGCTGAGCGCGTCTTCGCTCAAGAAATACCACGTCAAGGTGTCGGTGACGAACAGCGTCGCCACACTGACTGGCTCGGTGCAGACGGAAGCCGAGCGTCGAAAAGCGACACAGCTGGCGACGATCAAGGGCATCTCCCGCGTCGAGAACCAGCTGGTCGTCGATCTGTCGGCGCCGACCGGCACGACCGGCACGATGAAGAACGCGGCCGAGAAGACCAAGGAAGGGCTGAGCAAGACCGGTGAGGTGATCACCGACGGGTGGATCACCACGCGCGTTCACTCGAAGTTCGTCGGCGAGGATCTGCTGAAGGACAGCGACATCAACGTGGACACCAAGGATCACGTAGTGACGCTCAAGGGTACGGTGATGAGCCCGGCCGGCCGCGCCCGCGCGGTGGAGCAGGCCAGGGAGGTCGAAGGGGTGCACCGCGTGATCGATCAGCTGGTGATCGGACCGAAGCGCTAGCGCACGATTCGCACGGGAAGGAGCGCCCGCGTGCGCTCGTCGCCATGCGCGGCGGCTATCGCAATCAGGTAGTCGCCGCGCGCAATCGAGGCGAACGGCAGATCAATCTGGAACGTGGCGTCCGAGCCGGCCATCCTGGCAACCGGCAGCTCGAGCAACGGCGCCCCCGCCCTGGTTGTCAGCCGCCCCGAGACCTCGGCGGCTGATGCCGCCGTTCCGTGCACCGAGAACCGGATAAACACGCGATCGGTTCGATTGAACTCGCGACCGGCGAAAGGGGCAGACGTGCGGCCTTCCGCCAGCGCCCGCGCCTCGCCTATCGTGCGCGCACGCAGCAGCAACGGGCCGCTGACGGCGAGCTCCGTGGCCGCGAGATCGGGCACCGCGAAGACCCGCCGATCTTCATCGAGAATGTTGCCGCCTGCGTCCCGGATCGTGAGCTGCAGCTGAACCCGGCCAGGCGGCGACGGGAAGGTGATGGCTCCGTCCAGCAGGCTCGCCTCAAACGCGCGATCGCCGCCCGCCCCTTTGACGGAGAGCGAAACGGCACTCCGTGGATCGGTTCGGCCGGCTTCCGTCCGGGGCGTCCAGGCGACCGTGACCGCTGCCGCACCCTCTGCGCCGCCTGTCGCGCCGGCCCACACGTCCACGATCCGATCGGCGCGCGCCGTCGACAGCACCGCCATCGCGTTGGTCACATCGGCGGGCACCGCCTCGGCCGCCGCCAACTCGCTGCGCGCGTGCTCGATGTCGGTGGCGTTGGGCGCCCAGTAGCCGCGGCGTGCCCGCACCTCGAGACCGGATCGCTTCACCTTGACGCCGATCCGGTGGAATTTGCCGTCCTGCGGGTTTCGGGTGGAGGCGTAGCCGAGGAGATAGAACGCGCTGGCTTCACGCACGACCTGGCGCAGCGCCCTCTCAGGCATGTTGGTGTTCACGAACGCCTCGGCGCCGGTGCTCTCCGCGATGGTCCGCAGCACGTCGGCGCTGCCGCCGTGCAGGCCCGACGGGTCGAGCGTGTAAATCGCGGTGTTGTTGTTGTTCGCGGTATCGGTCAGCTCTCGGATCAGCGGCAGGGAGTCGATCCCGAGACCGGTCAGGCCTTCGCTGACGAAGATGATCGACTTGCGCCCTTCCTTGATGCTGCCCAGGTGAACCGCCGCCGACTGGAGCGCCGAGATCACCACCTCGGAGCGCACCCGCGAGATGTCGCGCCGCTCGAGCATGTTGTCCTCCGCGGCGCTTCGCGTCGGCGTGTAAATCCCGAACCGTCCTTCGAGCTTGGCGATTCGATCGGCGAGCTCTCGCCGATCGCGGGTGAACTTCAGGGCGTCGACCGGCAGCAGCGGATCCATCAGCGCCACCAGGTCGGCTGGGCCGAACGCGGTGGTGACGAAATCGGCCAGCGCCTTGCGCCCCCTGATCGCGTCGGCGAACCGATCGATGTGGTATTCATCCCAGAAGATCACGAAGACTCGGACATCGTCTCGCGCCGCTTCGGCGGCGGCGTGCTCCGGCGATCGAATCGGCAGCGAAACCTCGTCGCCCGGAGGCGGCTGGCCGTCCGATGACACGAACTTGAATGACTGGACGGTCTGGGTGACGCCGTCTTCCTCGACCGAGAAGTCCGCCGCGGTCAGCGTCGTCGCCGGCTCGCCATGGCGATCGACCACCGTCACGTCGACCCGCACCAGGTTCGCTTCCGCGCGGAACGTCGGCGGCTGCGGCTGCGGCGCCGGCGCTTGCGCGGCCAGGCTCGCGGCCGACGCCGCGAGGGCGATGAGGCTGACGAACTTCCTAGAAGGTGACATTTCCGCCGACGTGGACCTGCGTGCTGGCGCCGCGTCCGTGCGCGACCGCGACGTTCAGGCGGAGAAACGCCGCCGCGAACCAGACACCGGCTCCGACGCCCTGCTGGAGCGTCTGATCGCTGAAGCGCTCACCGTTGGGATACACGGCGCCGCGGTCGATGAACGCGCTGACGCCGAGCTTGCCCAGCTTCAGCGGCGAGGTCAGCGGCAGGACGATTTCCGCCGACATCGCCACCAGGGTGTCACCGACGAAGCTGCCGGTGCGAAACCCGCGCAGGGTGCTGAGCCCGCCGAGCTGCGGCTGCAGATACGGCGGCAGCGGGCGATCCGAGTCCTCCCGCAGGATGCGGCCTTCCAGCACCGCCTGTCCGATGATGCCGAGATAGCCGCGGCCCTCCAACGAGGTGCGGCTCGCCGAACCCCGGTAGCCTGTGTAGCCGCCCGGCTGCGAAGGCGTGGCGAGCGGCCCGTCGCCAAAATTGAGGTGTTCCCACGAGGCGCGGCCGTAGACGGCGTTTCGCGCCAGGATCGGATCGGCGCGGGTGTCGACCACCACGTCGCCTTCGACCTGGCCGAATTGATCGGCGACCCCTTCGAACGATGCTCGCTGCCACCCGGTGGTGGCGCCCATCCGCAGCACGCGCGAAAACTCGTGCTCGCCGCGCAGATATAGCCGCGCGCGATCGTCCTCTTGATCGTACGCAAGGTTGTCGCGCTGCGAGATTGAGGCGCCCGCGGTCACGCGGTCGATCACGCCGGCGTCGAGCCGCTTCTCGAGATCCATCCCGGCCTGTCTGGTCCCGCCCCAGCTGAGGGGAAACGTGATCCGGCTGCGTTTTCCCATCCAGTGCGGATCGGGCAGCGTGAGACGCGCTCCGTAGGTGAGACCGTAGCCGTCTTCATACCTCAGGATCGGCAGGACCAGAATGTTGGGCAGCCGCTTGCGCTCGATGCGGGTGGGCGAATCGGGATCGCCGGTCATGACGATCTTCACCGGACCTTCGTCCACGATGATTACCAGGGTGATCTGGGAGGGATCGGCGATCGAGGTGAAGCGCTTGCGCACCTCCACGCTCTCGAACCGTTTTGCGGCCCGCAGCTTCGTGGCGACCGCCTCGGCGGTCGTCGCCTCGAACGGCATGCCGACGCGCACATCCGCGAGCCGGCGCACCTCCTCGTCCGGCGTGGCGGTGTTGCCCTGAATCTGGATGGCCGCGACGGTTTCGGCCGGCTGCGGAGCGGCTTGCAGGACGGGTCCTGCCGGACCCGCCATCAGGGCCATGACCAGCACGGCCCACATCTACTTGATGCCGATTTTGCTGGTGACGCTGGGGACGCGGTAGTCGCGGTACTCGAGGCCGTAGTGGACGTCGAGCTGCCCGAGCGCGACGGTCATCGCGAGGTTGAGCTCCATGTTGGTCGGCAGCCACACGTCAGGGAACGGCTGTCCGACACTCATCGTCGCCTTGAGATCGCTGATGTGCACCAGCCATTGGGCCGGAAGAAAGTCGAAGCCGACGTTGTCGAAGGTGTATTTCACGATCTGGTGCGCGTTGGGCTCGACCCACAGCGTGACGAGCGCCACCTTGTTCATCATTCGCTGGAACGCGGCGTCGCGCGCCTTGTCGTCGTTGGACGGAGACTTGCCGGTGCGCCGCCGATCGGTTCCACCGAACATTCGCGCGGGGTAGTACTCGATGCGCAAGACCTCGTGGCCGTCGATGGTCTCGCGTCCGACCAGTGCGTACTTTCCCTCCTCGAACTTGAACCGCAGGAAGTAGGCCGAGGAGATGAACTGGGGCGGGCGGTTCTGGCGAATCACGCCGCCGAGGTCCTGGGCGAGCTCGGCGTCAGGACGGACCGAGGCGTCGGCCGGGGTGGCGTTGTCGACGGCCGGGCCGGATCCCTCTGACGCCGTTCCGCCGCGCGCCGCGCGCTTGTCCCGCTCCTGCGCCTGCTTCAGGTACGCGGCCTCGAAGGTCCGCCGCTCCGCATCCCCGATGGTGACGCCGTTGAACTTGGTGGGACTGCGCACGAAGAAACCGTCGCGGATGTACCAGGTGTATTCGCGCCGCTCGCCCCAGATCGCGACACGGTTCGGTCCGCGCATTTCGAGCTGCTCGCGCTCGTCGAATACGTACTGCTGCAGCTTCTTCCAGTTGTCATCGCGCCTCGCGACGACCTGCTTCATGAAGGCGTCGAGATCGTTCTCGGCCGGCGCCGCGCCGAGCGCGAGCGAGGTGCCGAGCACGGCAGCGGCAAGGCCGATGAAGGAGCGCGCGGTCACGGTTTGACCTTATCAGACGGGGAGCCGCAGCGGAAAGTTCTCTACCGGTCTGGGCAACGGAGGGGACGGAGGCAACGGGATCACACAGAGAATCGGAGGAACGGAGAACAAGAAGGCCAGCACGGCCGCCGGTGGAACGCGGCTTGCTGTCTTCCGCCAGATGAGCATCCGCTTCTTTCTCCCCGCGCTCGTGGCCGCGCTGGTTTCAGCGGCACAGGCGGCCCAATCGCCCGTGATTGTCAGCGATCTGGTCACCGGCGAGGCCAGCCATGTGCGAGTGACCAACACCAGCCGTCAGCCGGTGACTGCATGGAGTCTGGCGGCGACGACGGAAAAGCCCGGCGGCGGGACGCACCGCGAGGTCTACACCACCGACGGCTACCTCAGCGAGGCGACCCATGGCCTGCCGAAGGCCGCCGAACGGCTCGAACGCTTGATGCCGGGGGAATCGCGCGAGCTGCCCCTTGATCCGCTCGCGACAGGCGCCAAGGTCGACGTGGTGGCCACGGTCATGGACGATGGCACCGCGATGGGGGACGAGGCGGCGCTGGCCTCGATTTTCTCCAATCGCGCCAAGGAACGCGACGCGCTGAAGGCGGTCGCGGATGTCTTCGCCGCGGTGCTGCCGGAAAAACACGGCGCGGATGCGCTGGCGGCGCTCAGGGAGCGCTTCACCGCACTGGTTCAGCAGAACGATACGGTGCCGTGCCACGCCGCGCTCGACGCCGTGCTGGCCTACGAGCGAAAGGCCCAGGCGCCGGAAATCGACACCTCGCTGCGGACCTACGCCGACTTCGTCAACCGCGAGTACCAGCTGGCAGTGAAGCACTCGCAGCGTCGATGAATGTCAGCTATTTTTCAGCACCCCATCCGACCTGCTTGCCCGCGAGCTGTTCATCGAGCCACTTGGACAGCGGCGCAAAGTAGTCGAGGATTGCGGTCGCGTCCATCTGCTTCGATCCGGTCAGCGCCTCGAGCGCGTCCGGCCACGGCCGCGACTGTCCCATCGACAGCATGGCGTTCAAGCGCTCGCCAGCCGCCTTGTTCTCGTAGATCGAGCAGCGGTTGAGCGGCAGCGTGCAGCCGGCGGTCTTCGCCAGCGCGCGGTGAAACTGGAACTGCAGGATGTCGGCGAGGAAGTAGCGGGTATACGGCGTGTTGTCGGGCACGTGGTACTTCGCGCCCGGGTCGAAGAACTCCTCGCCGCGGGCCGATGGCGGCGCGACCCCTTGATACTTGAGCTTCAGGTCCCACCACGCCTTGTTGTACTGCGCCGGCGTGATCTCGCCGGAGAACACCTTCCAGCGCCACTGATCGATCAGCAGGCCGAATGGCAGAAAGCTGATTTTCTCCAGCGCCTTGTTCATCAGCAGACCGATGTCGCGCGAGGTGTCGGGCGCCCGCTCGAGCAGGCCGATCTTCACGAGATACTCAGGCGTCACCGAGAGCGCGATGGTGTCGCCGATCGCTTCGTGGAAACCGTCGTTGGCGCTGTCGCGGAACAGCACCGGCAACGTCTTGTAGGCGCGCTGATAGAAGTTGTGGCCGAGCTCGTGGTGGATGGTGGTGAAATCCTCCGCGGTCGGCTCGATGCACATCTTGATGCGGATGTCGTCGGCGTAGTCGATGTCCCAGGCGCTGGCGTGACAGACCACCTCGCGATCCTTCGGCCGGACCAGGAGCGATCGCTCGAAGAAGGTCTTGGGCAGCGGCGCGAAGCCGATCGAGGTGTAGAACCGCTCGCCGGCGCGGACCATGTCGAGCGCCGGCATCTTCCGCTGTCTTCAGGATGTCGGTGAGCGAGAAGCCGGGATCGGCGCGCGGCGGCGCGACCAGCGGGTAGATGTTGGTCCAGTCCTGCGCCCAGAGGTTGCCGAGCAGGTGGGCGGGAATCGGCCCGTTCTCGGGCACGGCATCGCCATATTTCTCGCGCAGCTTCATGCGCACGTAGGCGTGGAGCTTCAGGTAGAGCGGCCGCACCTGATCCCAGAGCCGATCGAGCTCCTTGGTGAACTCGTCGGGCGCGCATGTCGTATTTGCTGCGCCACATCGCGCCGGTGTCGGCGAAGCCGAGCTCCTTGGCGCCCTTGTTCGACAGCTCGACGAAGCGCTGATAGTCCTCCCGCATCGGCGGCGAGATGGTGTGCCAGCCTTCCCACGCCGCCCGCAGCGTCGGCTCGTCGGCGGGCGACGACAGGATCCGCGAGATCTCGTCGATGTTCTTGCAGGTCTCCGGCTTCGACGCGTCGGCGCACCACTTGCCCTTGCCGTAGCTCGACTCGAGCCGGGCCATGATCTTCGACAGCTCGTCGGACTCCGCCGGGTTCGACGGCGTCGCGAGCACCAGTGCGACTTTCAGCAGGTTCAGTTGACGACGCTCGTCGGCCGAGACCTGCACCGTGTCGTACTGCACCGCCTCCCGCGCGAACTTCGCGCCGGCTGCGTTGTATGCCAGGTTGGCGCGCGCCGCGATCGCTTCGGAGTCGTCGGTAATGAACGTCTGCTGGACCCAGCCCGCCTGTCCCTGCTCCGTGCCGAGCTTCAGGGTCGTCGCGTTCGCGGTGGTGAGAAACGCCTTGGCGTCGGCGGCGGTCGGCGCCGGCTTGGAGGGCGTCTGCGCGCAGCCGATCGCCGCCGCGCACGCGCTGACGAGCAGCAACACTCTGATCATGGTCTAGATTATAGAGGCATGCGCATCGGCATCGATCTGGGCGGCACGAAGATCGAGGGGATCGCGATCGCGGGCGACGGGCGCGAGCGGCTGCGGCGGCGGATCGCCTCGCCGCGAGGCGACTACGCGCACACGCTCAGCGCGATCGGCGGCCTCGTGCGCGAGATCGAGCAGGAGACTGGCGAGACCGGCTCGGTCGGCATCGGGATTCCCGGCACGATGTCACCGGCGACGGGGTTGATCAAGAACTCCAATTCGACCTGGCTGAACGGCACGCCGTTCGCGCAGGACCTGGCGCGGCTGCTCGACCGGCCTGTCCGCTTCGCGAACGACGCCAATTGTTTCGCGCTGTCGGAGGCGACCGACGGGGCGGCCGCAGGGGCTCGTGTCGTGTTCGGCGTGATCATCGGCACCGGCACCGGCGGCGGCGTCGTGATCGATCGCCAGGTGCTGGTCGGCGTCAACGCCATCGGCGGCGAGTGGGGACACAATCCGCTCCCGGCCGCCAGCGGCGTCGAGTCGCCAGGGCCGGCCTGCTACTGCGGGCGAAGGGGCTGCATCGAGACGTTTCTGTCGGGACCGGCGCTCGCGCGCGATATGCGGCGGGCGGCGTGCACCGCGGAGGAGGTCGCGGCGCGGGCCCTCGCGGGGGACGCGTTGGCAGACGCGGCGCTGGGCCGATACGAAGACCGCATGGCGCGCGCGCTCGGCAGCGTCATCAACCTGATCGATCCGGACGTCATCGTGCTCGGCGGCGGGCTGTCGAACATCGATCGCCTCTACGAGCGCGTTCCTCGGCTGTGGTCGCCTTACATCTTCTCCGACACGGTCACCACGCGTCTGGTACGCGCGCAGCACGGCGACTCGAGCGGTGTGCGTGGTGCGGCGTGGCTCTGGAACGAGAAGATGGAACCGCAGAGATCGCAAAGACCGCAGAGCATTGATTAAGGAGCCGAATGAACGCTGCACAGTTGAAGACGTTCGGAACGAAATATACGGCGGCGTGGTGCAGCCAGGAACCCGCCAGGGTTGCGGCGCTCTACGCGGAGCACGGCTCTCTGACGATCAACGAGGGCACACCATCCGTTGGGCGAACCGCCATCACCGCCGCGGCTCAGAGCTTCATGACGACCTTCCCGGACATGGTCGTTGCGATGGATGACGTGAGCCTCGAACAGAACCAAGCCGTCTATCGCTGGACCCTGACCGGGACCAATACCGGTCCCGGCGGGACAGGCAACGCCGTGCGCATCAGCGGACTCGAGGAATGGACGTTTGGTGCGGACGGCTTGATAGCGGCGTCGAAGGGCCAATTCGACGAGGCCGAGTACCAGTACCAGCTCAGAGCCGGTGTCGCCGAGGTTCCGCAGCGACGCGAGTAGCGGGTCCCGGCGGCGACTCGCCATGACGCCCGCGCTGAATGGCAAAACAGAATCTCTGCGGTCTCCGCGGTTGCTTCTTATCGTGTCACCGTGCGGACGCGACTGCCAGCGCGAGGAGGGCCTTTATCCCCGGCACGATGCTGCTGGCCTCCGCAGACTCCTGGAGCTGATGCGGAGACTGGCCGAGGCGGGCGCCGACGGCGACCGCGGGGATGCCCATGCTGACCGCGATATTGGCGTCGGTCGAGCCGATGTCCGCCGGCACGATCGCCGGCGTGCCCGGCTTGCGGAAGTGGTTCTCGATCGCCAGAGCGGCCTGCACCAACGGATGGTTCAGGCGCTCGGGCGCCGGCCGGGCCTTCGAGTAGTCGATGCCCATGTTCTGTTCCATCCGGAAACCGACGCCCGCCTGTTCCGCGGCGTGCCGGGCGGCGCCGACGACGGTGCGTTCCAGCTGATCCTGCGTCGCGGTGTCGAGCGAGCGCAGATCCACCGTAAACCACGCCTCGCGCGGCACCGCGTTGATCACGGTGCCGCCGCCCAGCATGCCGACGTTGATCACCGGCAGCTTGAAGCTGTCGAGGCCGGGGGTGATCGGAGGGAGCGGGATGGCGTAGACCGCCTCGATCGCCGCCGCGACCGCTCTCGCCGGACTCGGACCGCCTCGGCTCTCCATCGTGTGGGCGCCGGGCGAGGTGTAGAAGAACTTGTACTGGGTGATCCGCAGCGCGCCGTACCAGACCTCGTTCGACGAGAGATCGATGGCGACGAACAGGTCGGGCTTGTAGCCGCTCGTTTCGAGCCAGTGCTTGGCGCCGAGCAACCCGGCCTCTTCCTGCACGGAGGCGAGGAAAACAAGATCGCCCTTGGTCTGGACGCCGCCGCGTTTCAGCGCGCGGAACATCTCGAGCGTGGCCATCAGATTCCCGGTGTCGTCGCCGATGCCGGGCGCGCGCAGGATGTCGCCCTCGCGCTTGACGCGCAGGTCGGTGTCCTTGGGGAAGACGGTGTCCGTGTGCGCGGCGAAGACGACCGATGGCCCGCCGCCGGTGCCCTTGCGCACGCCGCTCACGTTGTAGATGTCGTCGGTCTTGATGTCGCTGAGCCCGAGCTGCTGCATCTCGGCACGGATGTAGGCCGCGCGCGCCTGCTCCTGTCCCGTCGGCGCCGGCATCTCCGTCAGCTTGATCCACTCGTCCACGATGCCCGCGGCTCGGTCGTCGACGGACTGCAGCGCTGTCCGCACGTCCGGCCGCTCGAGCAGCGACGGTTGAAACCAGCCGCTCTGCGCCGCAGCCGGGCTCGCGGCGAGCAGACAGACGATGACTGCGGATTTCAGCATCCGGACAGCATACTCGGATCGAAGTCACACGAGAGCAACCGCAGAGATCGCAAAGATCGCCGAGACACTAGAATCGGACGATCAAGATCTCGGCGGTCTCTGCGGGCTCCGCGGTTGCTTCTTATCGTGTCAGCGTCCACACGAAGGTGAGCGCGGCGGCGGCGCCGGCGGCCTGCAGCCAGAGCTCGGCCTTCTCCTGCAGGAACAGCAGGCCGAGCGTCATGAACGCGGCCGCGGCGAGCAGGAAGCGCCAGTAGAGCTCTTCGTTGGCGACCTCGAGCCCGCGCGAGCCGGCGCGCTTGCGCGCGGCGTCGATGATGCGGTTGGCGATCTCGCGATCGCCTTCGCGGTCGAGCTCCATGTACTCGCCGCCGCCGGCGTTGGCGATCTGCATCAGCGAGCCGCGATCGAGCGCGGCGCGGATCGGCGGCTCGCGCGGCGAGGTGTCGTTCGGCTTGCGCTCCGGCTCCGGAATGAAGGCGCCGACGGTGGTGCCGACGCCGACGACGAAGACCGGGACGTCGTTGGTGCGGGCGGTCTTGAGCGCGCGCGCGACCTCGCCGCTCCAGGCCTGGCCGTCGGTGACCAGCACGAACGCCTTGGCGTTCGGCGACTTGCCGTAGAGCTCGGTGTCCTTCTCGATCAGCCGCATGCCCCAGGCGATGCCGAGCTCGATGTTGGTGTCCCAGCTGGTGTCGTCCTCGAGCCGGAACGGCGGCTCCTGCGCGAGGTGATCGAGGAAGAAGAAGAAGGTGTTCGGATCCTTGGTCAGCCGCACCTGCGGCGCGGCGATGTGCGCGAACAGCGCCATCGCCATGCGGTCGTCCTTCCACGCCAGCGACTCGCCGAGCACGCGCAGGAAGCGCATCGAGCGCTGCCAGCGGTTGCCGGCGCACGTCCTCGGTGCGCATCGACGCCGAGCCGTCCTGCAGGATGACGAGATCGACGCCGGCGGTGCGGACCAGCGCCGCCGCCGCGGTCGGACGCGACAGCGCGAGGATGGTGCAGGCGCTGGCGAGAATCAGGCACAGCCAGAACACCAGGTTGCCGAACACCGGAAACCGCTCGCGCACCGGCAGCCGCCGGTGCTGCCGGAAGCGCCGCGAGTCGCGCCGCCGCGCCGCCAGCTGCCAGAACCAGCCGAGCAGCAGCACCCCGGGCGCGATCAGCAGCCACAGGTACTCCGGCGTCGCGAAGCGGATGGTGTCGAGGTTGATGCCCAGCACTCAGATTCAGACTTCTAGACTTCAGATCCTTAGCCCCTATCCCTTGCGGATCTTCTGTCCGCCCTTGCCCGCGTCGGGCGCATCCTTGCGCTCCTCGCCGCGCTTCGGGATGACGATCTTGAACTGGTTCATGTCGACCGCGGCCGGCGGCGCGCCCGGGCTTGCCGTGCAGCGTCGGGCCGGCCGGCAGATCGGTCTCGTCGTCGGCCTTGGCCGCCGTCTTCGCCGCGGCCTTCGGCCGCCGGGCCGCGCTGCTTTCGCCAGCATGTCGCGCGTGCGGATCGCGTACTCGTAGTTGAACGCCGCGTCGGTGGCGCGGCCGTCGCAGGCGCGGTCGCCGGCGCCGCAGGCCGGCGCCTTCAGCACTTCGGCGTAGCTCTTGACGACGGTGTCGAGGCGGCGGACGGTGTCGAGGCGATCGCCGGCTCGCCTGGCTGGCGCGGAACGCGGCGTTCGCGTTCAGCAGCAGGATCGCCGGATCGGTTTCGGTGATGACGCCGTTGGCGTCGTGCTGCGGCGCGATCGCCGCGTAGTCGGTGCGCCAGTAGCCGGCCGCGGCGCGGACGTCGCGCGCGTCGGTCTCGGCCGCCTTGCCGAGCATCGGCACGCGGCGCTCGAGCGCGAGCGACTGCGACTGCTCGACGGCGCGCGCCGACGCTCTGGGCGTCGGCGTACTGCAGCGTCGCCAGCTGCTTGTGGACGTCGGCCAGGCGGCGTCTCGGTGCGGCCGGCGAGCCACGACGCCGCTGCCGGCCAGGGCCAGCACGATCGCCGCGACGAAGGGACCAAGCTGATCGTGATTTCATCGTCGTCTCCTACGGAAACTTCCTGAAATACGGCACGGTCAGCTGCAGCGTGAGCGCGACCGTCCAGCAGGCCCGCCGCCAGGAACGCGTAGCCGGCGAACTTCGGCTGCTGGCTGCTGTAGCGCTTCACGTCGACGCGTCCGGCCGATCGCATGTCGATGTCCTTGATCGCGTTGAGCACCGCCTGCTCGTCGCCGGCGGGGTAGAACTTGCCGCCGGTCGATTCGATCGCCGGCTTCCAGATGTCGTCGGGCAGCACCGCGCCGAGCCCTTTGTTGTAGCTGGTGCGGATCATGTAGACCGGGATCTTGGTCTGCCTGCGCGCCTTCGAGGATCTCGTTCACGTTCTTGCCGTGAATCGTCACCTGCGTGTCCTGGCCGTCGGTGAACATCAGCATCAGGTTGCCGGCGGCGTCGAGGAAGTCGAACGCCTTGAACAGCCCGACGCTCTGCTCGATCGCCAGCCCGATCGTCGTGCCCTGATCGGGGAACTTCATGAACTCGGTCCAGTCGCCGATCAGGTTCAGGCTGAGCAGGATGTTGTCGTAGTCGCTCGTGAACGGCGTGACGACGTAGGCCTCGTCGCCGAACTCGATCAGGCCGATCAGGTCGTGATACTTGCCGCTCATGCGCTGGCGGATGAAGGTCTCCGCCGCGGCGACGGTGGTGAAGAAGGTCGCCTCGTTCGGCGCCTTGGCGTTGAGGTGCGCGGCCGGGAAAGCGCGCCATCATGCTCGACGAGGCGTCGATCATCAGCGCGATGCGGCGGCCGGGAAAGCTGACCTGCTCGTGCGTCAGCGACGAGTACGGATCGGCGAACGCCATCACGAAGAACGGCAGGCCGGCGAGAAACAGGATCAGCGCGCCGTGGCGGACGATCGACGTCCACGAGCCGCCGCTCCAGTCGAGCACCGCCGGCAGCGCGACCTGGGTGCGCCCGGCCTTGTTGCGGGTCAGCGCGCGGCCGACCAGCACGGCCATCGCCAGGCCGATCAGCACGACCATCGCGATGATCGAGTCGTCGCGGTGCGTGAACAGCAGATCGGCTGTCCGCGCGTTGCGCCACTCGAAGATCACGTCCCGGACGACGGCCGGGAGCTGGGTTATCGGGACCACACCCGGTTGTCCAGCGGCGTGCCGGCGCGGCGCGCCGCGAGCCGCTTCATGATCCAGATCTGCTCGAACTTCATCCTGCCGCATGCAGCCGTTTCGCGGTCGCCAGCGCCTCGTCGAGCGCGCGCGTCGTCCAGCTTGCCGTCGCGGCTGAAGGTCGCGGCGGTGAACGTCGCAAGCGCGCGCGACACCGTCTCGAGCAGCGCGATGAGCCGACGGCGGCTGTCCCGGACGCGCGACGTGCGCGCGCGACCGTCTGCGGCGTCACCGCGCCCGAGACCGCGATGCGCTTGCCGCGCGGCCAGCCGGCTTTGAGGATCAGGCGGCCCGGCTCCGCGGTCTCGCTGCCGTCGGCGAGCAGCCGGCTCGCCGGCATCTGGCTGACCGGCCGGCCGATCGCGTAGGTCGCGGCGATGCGCAGCGCGCCGAGCGCGCGGCTGGCCAGCTCCGGCGTCCAGCCGCCGCCGTCGCGCTCGCGCTGCACCGCGCGACAGCTCGCGGCCGACGCCGCTCAGGATCGCGCGTGTCGGTGATCAGCCGCTCGCTGACCACGCGCCGGCTTGCGATAGCGCTGGAACAGCCGCACCAGGCCGAGCAGCGCCATCAGCGCCGGCGAGCACGAACAGCACGCTGCCGATCACGGTGAACAGGTTGGCGCGGAAGCGCGCGCTGATCGATGTCGCTGAAGGTTTCGCTCGCCGAGGTGTCGCGGATGTCGGTGGCGTCGGACGGCACCAGCGACAGCACGCGCATCGACTGCGCCGGCAGCACGTAGGTCTGGTCGCGGCCCTGCAGCGACGTCTTCTGGCCGACCTTGCTCTGGACGCGGTAGCTGATCTTCGTGTCCGGCAGCGCGACGTCCTTGCCGAACATGCCGTCGGCGATCAGCCGCAGCCGGTACTGGTACTGGAAGAAGCGCCGCTGGTCGGTGCGCAGATCGGCGCCGTGCGAGCCGCCGAGCACTTCGAACGGCGCGAACTGCACGACCGACGGCTCGAGCCGCGTCTGATCGAGCACCACCGTCGCCTCGTCGGTCTCGAGCACCGCGCAGGTGAGGACGACGGTGAACGGCTCGCCGACGCGGACGGCGCCGGCGCTGGTGCGCCACCAGCACTGCAGCGGATCGGTTTGCACGGTTTGCGCCGCGGCCGCGGTCGCCGGCCGATCACGCACCAAGACGAAACCCAGCACGCTATTCCGCAACATGCGCTCTGCCTTTCAATCACGAAACCGTCACGAAACTGCGTGGTCTCTACGCGGCTTTTCTCAGCCGCCGCTCCGCGATGAATTCGCTGAGCGCGATCGCGGTCTGCAGCTCGTCGACGCCGATGCGCAGGACGTCGAGGTCGTTGTCCTTGGCCATCCGCGCCACCTGGTCCTGCCAGGTGCGGGTCCGCGCCGACAGCGTCGCGCAGCGCGCCGCGCGACATCACCTTCGAGCGCCCGGTCTCGACGTCGAACGCCTCGATCCAGCCGGCCGACACCGACGGCAGCTCGAACGCGAAGGCGCTGTCGATCAGCACGATGAAGACGTCGTGCGTCGAGTTGAGCTGGCCGAGCTCCTTCATCACGCTCGCCGGCTTCGTCGAACAGGAAGTCGGAGATCACCGGCACCATCGAGGTCTTGCGCATGAAGCCGGCGAGCGACATGCTCAGGCTGTCGGAGCGCTTCAGCGGCTGCAGGCCGCTGCCGAACTGATAGGCCTCGAGCGTGTGGATCACCTGGTTCTTGCCGACGCGCGGGCGGATCGCCGCGAGCTGCTCGAACTTGGCGTCGAAGGTGATCAGGCCGAACAGGTCCTGGAAGAACACCGCCGACATGCCGATGGTGCCGATGGTGCGCGCGATCGCCGCGGCGATCGGCACGCCGTCGATGCCGCAGCGGGTCGACAGCGAGGCGTCGGCGATCGGCGACGACCGTGGCGGTGCTGCGCTGCTCGTAGTCGCGGACGATCATCGGGCTGAAGTTGGTCAGCGTCGACTGCGCCCAGTCGATGTTCGAGGTGCGGTCGCCCGGCTGCCAGTCGCGCAGGCCGACGAAGTCGAAGCCCGAGCCGGTGAACAGGCTGCGGTGCTCGCCGATCGTGAACTCGCGCATGCGGCGCATGATCAGGAGCTCGATCTCGGTGAGCTCCGACAGGTTCACGAACGGTTCGACGTCGGTTTCTCGGGTCCGCATGTTCAGACTTCTGACTTCAGACTTCAGACTTCGAGCGGGTCACGGAACAGCCACGCGCTCGATGACGTCGGCGATCACGCTGTCGGTGGTCAGGCCGTGGCTGGCGGCGTGCGGGCCGAGCCAGAGGCGGTGGCCGAGCACGTAGACGCGCGAGGTCCTGGATGTCCTCCGGGTAGACCTCGGTGCGCTTGCGCACCAGCAGCGCCCAGACCTTGGCGAGCCGGCCCCAGCAGATGATCGCGCGCGGCGAGGCGCCGAGATCGACGCCGTGCTCGACCAGCTCCGACGGCGAGTGCACGTGCCAGTCGGTGTCCGGGTTGTACGGCCGCGTCGCCGCGACCAGCCGCTGGATGTACATGCCGAGCTTCGGGTGCATGAAGACGTGCTCGGTGATCGACGAGCGCAGCTGGATGATCCGCTCCTTCGACATCAGCTCGTTGAGCCGGACGCTCTTGAAGTCGAAGTGCACCAGCTTGGCTTCCTCCTCCGGCGGCAGGTAGCCGATGTTCACCATGATCGCGAAGCGATCGGTCGCCGCTTCCGACAGCGGGAAGGTGCCCTGGCCGAGCTCGACCGGGTTCATCGTCGCGATCGCGAAGCTGAACGCCGGCAGCTCGAAGGTGGTCTTGCCGACGGTGACCGTCCGATCCTGGAGC
Organism: uncultured Acidobacteriota bacterium; assembly: GCA_963794705.1. Lineage (GTDB taxonomy): Bacteria > Acidobacteriota > Vicinamibacteria > Vicinamibacterales > CAVVIG01 > CAVQFC01. Next base: position 311,500 of record CAWCFI010000009.1, on the reverse strand, counting down.
GCTTCGAGGAACGCGCTCTGCGACTTGAGCGGGATGCGGTTGATCTCGTCGAGCAGGATGACCTCGGCCTCCGCGAGCGGACCGAACTCGGTCATCAGCTCGCCGGTGGCCGGATTGATCATCTGGAAGCCGACCACTTCGGTCGGCTGCAGGTCCGCGCGCCCTTGAATGCGCACGAACTTGGCGTTGCTGATCGCCGCGAGGATGACGCCGAAGAACGTCTTGCCGACGCCCGGGACGCCGCGCAACAGCAGGTTGCCGGCGTTGACCTGGCGCTGTTCCTTCTTGTCGTACGAGGTCGGGATCTCCGACATCAGCACGACGTTGGCGAGCGCCTTGGCGGTGTCGTAGCCGACCAGCGCCTTTCCGCCTTCCGCGACGATCGATTCGTGGAACCCGATGGCTTGTTCGAGGTCAGGATGCATCAAATGGGAGTGCCATCTTACTTGATAGAATACCGTCCGTGAACAAAGTGCTGGCGAGCGCCGACGAGGCGGTCGAGCGCATCCCCGACGGAGCGACAATTATGATGGGCGGCTTCGGGCTGTGCGGCATCCCCGAGACGCTGATCGCCGCCCTGCGGGCCCGCGGCACCAAGGGGCTGACCGTCATCAGCAACAACGCCGGCGTCGACGATTTCGGCATCGGCGTGCTGCTCCGGGCGCGCCAGGTCCGCAAGATGATTTCGACGTATGTGGGGGAGAACAAGGAGTTCGAGCGCCAGTTCCTCAGCCGGCGAGCTCGAGGTCGAGCTCGTGCCGCAGGGGACCTTCGCCGAGCGGATTCGGGCCGGCGGCGCCGGCATCGCCGGGTTCTTCACGCCGACCGGTTATGGGACGCTTGTCTCCGAAGGTAAAGAGACGCGGGTGATCGACGGCAAGCCCTACGTGCTCGAAGCGCCGCTGAAGGCCGATTTCGCGTTCGTGAAGGCCTGGCGGGGCGATCGCGCCGGCAATCTGGTCTACCGGAAGACCGCGCGCAACTTCAACCCGGTGATGGCGACCGCCGCGGCGGTCACCATCGCCGAGGTCGAGCACCTGGTCGAGCCCGGCGAGCTCGATCCCGACCACGATCGTCACCCCCGGCATCTTCGTGCAGCACATTCTCCAAGGCGCGCACTACGAGAAGCGCATCGAAAAACGGACCGTCCGTACCAGGATTACAGGAGCCAAGGAGATCAGGAGACATGTTCTTGACAAGAGTTCTCGATCTCCTGACCTTCTGTTCGGAAAGCGGGATCGCCTGATGGACATCCGCGACCGGATCGTCACTCGCGTGGCGCGCGAGCTCAAGGACGGCGACTACGTCAACCTCGGCATCGGCATGCCGACGCTGGTCGCCAACCACATTCCGCCCGGCGTCAACATCACGCTGCACTCGGAGAACGGCCTGCTCGGCATCGGCCCGTTTCCGACCGAGGCCGAGGTCGATCCCGATCTGATCAACGCCGGCAAGGAGACCGTCACCGAGACGCCGGGCTGCTCCTACTTCAGCAGCGCCGACTCGTTCGCGATGGTGCGCGGCGGCCACATCGACCTCACCGTGCTCGGCGCGCTGCAGGTGGATCAGGAAGGCAACCTCGCCAACTGGATGATCCCCGGCAAGATGGTCAAGGGCATGGGCGGCGCGATGGACCTGGTGGCCGGCGCGAAGAAGGTGATCGATCGCGATGGAGCACGCCACCAAAGACGGCGGGCACAAGATCGTCGACGCGCTGCACGCTGCCGTTCACCGGCCTGAAGGTGCGTCAACCTGATCGTCACCGAGATGGCGGTGATCGAGGTCACGCCGCGCGGGCTGGTGCTGAAGGAAATCGCCTCGGATACGACGCTCGAGAAGGTCCGCGCCGCCACCGGCGCCGAGCTCATCGTCGACGGCACACCGCTGGTCTTCTAGCCGGACGCTGCCGCCCGCCGGCACCAGGGTGCGGCGTCCTCGATCCGCCCGCCTGCGTTAGCATGCGCACATGCGAATGGTGCTGTCCGCGTGCGCAGCCGGCATGGCGCTGGCGGCGACTCTCCTGGCGCAGCCGGTGTTCCGCGGCACCGAGATCTTTCCGGCCGAGGAGTTTGCCGCCAGACGGGCCAGGGTGATGGCGCAGATCGGCGACGGCGTGGCGATCGTGCTCGGCACGACCGAGCCGCCTGGCGAGATGCCGTTCCGCGCAGAACAACCAGTTCTTCTACCTGACCGGCGTGACCGAGCCGCGCGCGAGCGTGATCATCGACGGCCGCGCCAGGACGACGACGGTGTTTCTCCAGCCGAAGACGGCCACCCAGGACAACAGCCAGTACGGGCCCGGCATGAGCCCGGGCGCCGGCGGCGGCCGCGGCGTTGGGCGTCGATGCGGCCGTCGATCGCGCCGAGTTCACGGCGGCTGTCGCCGCGCTGGCGAAGGACAAGCGGACGATCTACACGCCGTTCGCCGCGGAGGTGCTCGGGAGTCAGAGCCAGGGCGATCCGACGCGCCTCTGGGCCAACAACCAGCAGGACCCATGGGACGGACGCGACTCGCGCGAGATGACGTTCGTCTCGAAGCTCAAGGCCGCCGCGCCCGACTCGCGGATCGAGAACCTCGACCCGATGGTCAACGCGCTGCGCGCGGTCAAGAGCGCGCGGGAGATCGCGGTGATCCGCGAGGCGACACGGATCACCGACGAGGCGATCCTCGCGGCGATGAAGGCGGCCAGGCCGGGCATGCACGAGTACGAGCTGCAGGCGAGCGCCGAGTACGTGTTCAAGAAGAACGGCGCGCTCGGCGCCTCGTATTTTGCGCTGATCGCGACCGGGCAGAACACCTACTACACGCACTACAACCGGAACACGTCGGTGCTGGCCGACGGCGACCTCGTGCAGTTCGACTACGCGCCCGACTACAAGTACTACCAGTCGGACGTCACGCGCGTGTTCCCCGCCAACGGCAGGTTCACGCCGCGGCAGCGCGAGATGTACGGGATTTATCTCGCGCTCTATCAGGCGCTGCTGACGTCAATCCAGGCGCACAAGACGCCCGCGGACTGCGTGAAGGCCGCGCTGGTGAAGATGGACGCCGCGATGGCGTCCTACCCGTTCACCGACGGGCGCATCAAGGCCGCCGCCGCGAAGATGGTGGAGGGCTATCGCTCGCGGCAGGCCACGACCCGGAGCCTCGGCCACAACGTCGGCCTCGAAGTGCACGACGTCGGTGGTCTCCAGGCCGAGACCTTCGAGCCCGGCCGCATCTTCACGATCGAGCCGCAGTTCCGCATCGAGGAAGAACACCTCGGCATTCGACTCGAGGACATGATCCTCGTCACCGACAACGGCGTGGAGGTGCTGTCGGGCAGCCTGCCGATTACGGTGGCGGAGATCGAGAAAGAGATGAAGCGGTAGTCTATGATCGGTCCGATCACGAGGAGGTCACATGCCTACGCCTCGAACCCTGCTCTCTGCCGCCGGCGCCTGCGCCGTCATTCTGCTGGTCAGTTACGGCGCCCCCGACTCACCCGCGGTGATGTCGGCGCAGACCGCCGCGAAGGCGGCGAATCCCATCACCGGCGAGGGGCTGCCGAACCCGGCGCCGAAGGTGACCCGCAACTGGGGTCAGCTTCCGAGCGGGCGCAAGTGGGGCACCTCGGCCGGCATCGACATCGATCCGAAGGACGGCAACATCTGGGCCTACGAGCGCTGTGGCGCCGGCACGGCCGGCGGCGGCCCGGTCGATTGCGACAACACCCCGCTCGATCCGATCTTCAAGTTCGATCGGCACACCGGCGCGGTGCTCGCCAACATCGGCAAGGGCGTGATGGTGACGCCGCACGGCATCTACGTGGACAAGGACGGCAACGTGTGGATTGCCGACTTCGCCAACAACAAAGAGGGGACCAAGGGGCAGCAGGTCCACAAGTTCAGCCCGAAGGGCGAGAAGCTGCTCAGCCTCGGCACCGCCGGCAAGCCCGGCAGCGCCGACGGTCAGTTCAATCAGCCCAACGACGTCGTCACCGGGCCCGACGGCAGCATCTACGTCGCCGACGGCCACGACGCGCAGGGCATGACGACCAGCCAGGCCATCGCCGAAGGACTGAAGCGCGGCGCCACCTCACGCATCAGCAAGTTCACGCCGGATGGCAAGTTCATCAAGTCGTGGGGCACGATCGGCGTGAAGCACGGTGAGTTCCGCACGCCTCACGCGCTGATGTTCGACGCGAGAGGCCGTCTCTGGGTGGCGGATCGCGGCAACCACCGGATCGAGATCTTCGATCAGGACGGCAAGTACCTCGAGTCGCGCTACGCGTTCAGCCGCCCCAGCGGGTTCTTCATCAAGGGCAACACGCTCTACGTGATCGACTCCGAGTCGGGCCCGCTGAACCACCCGAACTGGCGTGACGGCGTGCGCATCGGTCCGGTCGACGAAGACCGCGTCACCGGGTTCATCCCGCCCTTCGAGCGCGATGACCGGGTCTACCAGGGCACCGCCGGCGAAGGCGTCGCGGTGGACGCCGACGGCAATGTCTACGCGGCGGAAGGGCCGAACTCGCTGGCCCAGGCGGGCGGCGCGTTCACCAAGTACTCGGTGAAGTGATTCGATGAACACCTACTCCAACTACATCGCCGGCGCCGACGTTCCCGCGGCGGACGGACGCACGTTTACCGCCTTCAACCCGACCACCGGCGGCGTGTGGGGCACGTTCGCGCTCGCCGGCGCCTCCGACGTCGATCGCGCGGTCAGGGCGGCGTCCGACGCCTTCCGCACCGGGCCGTGGGGCAAGCTGTCGCCCACCCGGCGCGGCCGGCTGCTGATGAAGTGGGGCGAAGTGATCGCCGAGCACGCCGACCGCATCGCGACGATTGAGACCGAGCAGAACGGCAAGCTGTTCGCCGAGATGCGGGCGCAGGCGCGGATCGCCCAGGACTGGCTCTACTACTTCGGCGGGCTCGCCGACAAGATCGAAGGCACGGTCATCCCGCTCGACCGCCAGAGCATCTTCAACTACACGCTGCGCGAGCCGCTGGGCGTGGTCGGGGTGATCACGCCGTGGAACTCGCCGACCTTCATCGCGATCATGTCGCTGGCGCCGGCGCTGGCCGCGGGCAACACCGTCGTGCTCAAGCCGTCGGAGATCACCTCGGCCTCCGCCGTGGAGCTCGCGAAGCTGGCCGAGCTCGCCGGTATCCCCCCGGGAGTCATCAACGTCGTCTGCGGCTTCAGGGAGACTGGCGAGGCGCTGGTCGACCATCCGCTGGTGGCGAAGGTTTCGTTCACCGGCAGCGTCGGCGCCGGCCGATCGATTGCGGCGCGCGCCGGGCAGCGTCTGGTGAGCTGCATGCTCGAGCTCGGCGGCAAGAGCCCGAACATCGTGTTCGACGATGCCAACCTGGATCAGGCGGAGGCGGGGGTGCTGGCGGGCATCTTCGCGGCGGCAGGACAGACCTGCGTCGCCGGCTCGCGCGCCTACATCCACGAGTCGATTTACGACGCGTTCGTCGATCGCATCGTCCGGCGCGCGCAGCAAATCACGATCGGCGACCCGCTGAAACCGGCGACCCAGATGGGTCCGGTCGCGACCAAGATGCAGCTCGAGAAAGACGAGTCGATGGTGCAGCGCGCCGTCAGCGAGGGCGCGAAGGTGCTGTGCGGGGGCGCGCGGCCGGCGATCGCGGAGTTTCCTGAAGGCTATTTCTACCAACCGACCATCGTGCATCAGCTGGCGAAGGACAACTTCCTGATGCGCAACGAGGTGTTCGGGCCGGTACTGGCGGTCACGCCGTTCAAAGACGAAGCCGAGGTTCTGGCGCTGGCCAACGACACCGAGTTCGGGCTGGCCGCGGGCGTCTGGACGCACGACATCCGCCGCGCCCATAAGATGGCGCGGGCCCTCGAGTCCGGGACGGTGTGGGTCAACACCTACCGCGCGCTGACGTTCAACTCGCCGTTTGGCGGCTACAAGGCGAGCGGCATCGGCCGCCAGAATGGGATCGAGGCGGTCTACCAGTATCTGCAGACCAAGAGCGTGTGGTGCGAGCTGGGCGACGAGGTCCAGGATCCGTTCATCATGAAAGTGTGACGATCACACGAAGAGCACGAAACCGCGATTCACTCGGCGCGAAACACACGAAACAGGATGGACTTCGGTAGTGTCCGGCTTCAGCCGGACCGTCACATATATGGCTGGAACCCGTTGCGTTCATGGAATCGACAGCCGCTTCTGCGCCGTCTGCAACCGGGCGAGCAAGGCGAGCCGCGCCGCCGCCGCGATTGGATCGGTGACCTTGCCGGAGATTCTTGAATTCCTGAACGCCGAGCAGGTGCGGGCTACCTACGGCGCGGTCGGTGAACTGCTCGGCGTCATCCCACGCGCGATGGGCGCGCGGCTTGGTCCTCACACAGAGGAACGGTCTTGGATTGTGAATGCGGACACCGGGCTGCCGACTGATTACAGCCAGAGTGAGATGCACCCGTCATTGCGACGCAGAAACGAGATCATCGACAGCGGCACCGGGCTGCTCATGCGGATGACAGCCTGGAAAGCAAAGCGAGAAACCCCGTAGGCCGATCGCATGGTCTTCAGCAGGAGCCTCCGCGAGGGAGTGCGACGCGGCCGGATCACCTGCAGCGTCCGCTTTTGGACTCATCCTCACGTCAAGGTCGGCGGGCGCTATCGCATGGACGAGGGCGAGATCGAAGTGGATTCGATCAAGGAAATCGCGTTGGCGGACATCACGCCGGACCTGGCGCGACGGTCCGGTTTCAAGGATGTGGCCGATCTCCTCAGCATCGCCAAACACGGCGTCGGCGAACACATCTATCTGATCACATTTCGCTACTCAGCAAGCTTCCTGCCTCGGCAGCAGGCTCCAAAGGCGTAGCGACGGTCCGGCTAAAGCCGGACACTACCGTGATCCCGGTGGAGCGTCGTAATAGCCGCGCCGGGCGCGGACGTTGAGTCCCTTGGTCCGCAGCTGGACTTCGATCTTGTGGAATCCGCGCTTCGAGTGCGGAGGCGCCTCGTAGCCGATGACGTAGTAGTTCTGCGTCGCGTCGAGCATGCCGGCGAGGCCTTTCTCCAGGTCGTTGGTGTTGTGCACGATCGCGCCGCCGGTGTCGTCGGCAAGATAGGACGAGCCTTCGACGGCCTCATCGCGCGCATACGGCCCTTCGTCGGCGTTGCGTCCCAGCGCGACGCCGAATTGCGCGCCCTGGAACATGCCGAACCCGGACAAACCGCGCGCATCGAGGAAGTGAATCGGCGCGTTGACCTGCAGCGATCGCGTCACCAGCGCGGCCTGCTGCGAGTCCAGCGGGTCGCGGGCAAAGCCGCCCGACACCAGGATCACGCTATGCCGCCCCGGCTTGTCCGACAGCCAGTTGAGCGCCTCCAGCGCTGTGGCGAGGAGCGTCTCGCGGCGCTTGCGCGCCTGGAACTCGACGTCGGTCGAGCGGCTGTGGGCGATCATGTCCGCCTGGTCGGCATTCAGCGTCGGGTTGAGCAGCAGGAAGCGTGCGGTGACACGCGCCAGCACCTGCAGATCGCCGCGGTTGATCGCCATCGCTTCCGCGTCCAGGACCGGAAACGACGAGTGATCGTCGAGTCGCTTTCCGGCGATGCCGTCAATGCCGGCGGCGAGCTGGGTCGCCGTGCCGGGCAGCTCGCCGGCGATCGTCACGCTGGATCCCGGCGCTACCAGCGCGAGCAGCCCGCTTCGCTCTGCGACGCCGGTCAGCAGCTTCTTGAGCGCCGGTCGTGCGATCGCCAGCTGCTCCGGCGACAGATGGACATCGTCGATCAGCAGCACGGTCGATGATTTGATCAGTCGGGCGACAGGCGGTGCCGTCACGCTGTCGGATGGATCAGGAGTGACATTTGGGGCGGCGGCGCCGGCGAACGCCTCGAACGACACGATCGGGCGCTCCTTGCCGTCCTCCTTCACGACGCAGTCCTTCGCGGTGAGGCCCGGGACGAGCCGCCCGGCCTTGTCGCTGACCACGAAGTCCACCCGCACCAGTTCGGTGGCGGTCGTGAACTTCGGCGGCGCCGGCCGCTCCTGAGACGAGATTGGGGACGCCATCCCGAGCGCGACACCGGCGGTCAGCATCAACAGTCGTGACATCGTCTTGCTCCCAGGCGGCAACTGGCGACGGAATCATACGCGGTCGCGCGCGTCAGCTGCGGACCAATCACTGCCGCTCGGGAGGCACCGACAGCTCGGCGGCGTCCGAGATGCCCGCGGCCACCTGCGGGAGGATGCCCATCCGGATGTAGATCGGGCGCACCGCCACCCGGATGATCGGCAGCTCGCGCGCGAACCAGGCGGCGCCGGCCAGGCAGCAGATGCCGCCGAGCAGCAGCGTGTGCGGCGCGCCGATCCGCGACGACAGCCACCCGGCGATCAGGCTGCCGAACGGCACCGTGCCGAGAAACGCCATCATGTAGAAGCTCATCACGCGGCCGCGCTTGTCCTCGTCCACGATCGTCTGGATGATGGTGTTGCTCGACGCCATCTGTACGATGAAGCCGAAGCCGGCGACGATCAGGCACGGCACGCGCCAGCCACAACACCGTCGCGAACGAGAACGCCATCAGCCCGCCCCCGAACGCGGCGCAGGCGATGATGATGACGCGGCCGAGGCCGATCACCGATCGCCGCGTCGCCAGCCACAGCGCGCCGACGAGCGCGCCGCACCCGGACGCCCCCATCAGGAAGCCGAGCGTGTGCGGGCCGCCGTGGAAGACGGTCGCGGCAAAGATCGGCATCAGCACCGAGTAGGGCACGCCGACCAGGCTGACCAGCGCCAGCAGCAGGATGATCGAGCGGATCGGCCGGAAGCCGAACGCGTAGCTGCCAGCCTTCCACGAACTGCTGCCGGGCCCCAGGACGCTGGCCGGGCCGCGCCGGCCGCGGCGCGATCCGCATCGCGAGCAGCGCCGCGATCACGCCGAGATAGCTGACCCCGTCGATGAGGAAGCACCAGCCCTCGTTGGTCGCGGCGATGACGACGCCGGCGATCGACGGGCCGAGCAGCCGCGCGACGTTGACCATCGACGAGTTGAGCGCGATCGCGTTGGCCAGATCCGCCCTGTCTTCGATCATCTCGCTGAGGAATGCCTGCCGGCCGGGCATGTCGAACGCGTTGACGATGCCCTGGACGACGCTGAGCGCGAGGATCCACTCGACCGTGATGCGGCCGCTCAGGGCGAGCGCGGCCAGCGCGAACGACTCGATCATCGAAATGATCTGCGTCACCACGAGCAGGCGGCGTCGGTCCCAGCGATCGACCAGGATGCCGGCGAACGGCCCGAGCAGGAACGCCGGAAACTGGCCGGCGAAGCCGACCAGCCCGAGCAGCACCGCCGATCCGGTCAGCCGGTAGACCAGCCAGCTCGTCGCCGTGGTCGTGATCCACGAGCCGGCGAGCGAGACGATCTGGCCGCCGAAGAACAGCCGGTAGTTGCGGTAGCGCAGCGCGCGAAGCATGAAAGCAACGCTCGCCGGAGCGCGGGTCGGCAAGATAGTACGATCTTATCTCAGGCGATCTCCCGGATCGCCGCGGCGGTCAGCGGCAGCTGCCGCAGCCGCTTACCGGTCGCGGCGAAGATCGCGTTGGCGATGGCCGGCGCCACCAGCGGCACCGGATGCTCGCCGAACCCGCCGGGCGCGGCGCGGCTGTCGAGCAGGACGATGTCGAGCTCCGGCATCTGATCGATCCGCAGGACCGGGTAATCCGAGAAGTTGCCCTGGACCGGCGCGTCGGCCTTGAAGTCCATCTTCCCGAACAGCGCCGCCGACAGGCCCCAGGCGATGCCGCTCTCGGTCTGGCCGACGACGCCGAGCGGGTTCAGCGCGATGCCGCAATCCACGACCGTCGTCAATCGATGAACGCGCAGGTTCGATCCGTCCTCGGCGATCGAGACGTCGGCCACCATGGCGATGTAGCTGCCGGCGTGATACACATTCGCGGCGACGCCGCGGGCGCTGCGCCGTCCGGGCCTGACCGGCGCGGGCGTCCCCCAGCCGGCGCGGTCGCGAGCCTGTTCAAGCACGCGCGCCAGGCGGCCGCGATCGATCTTGTAAGGACCAACCGTTTTTACGTCGCGCGGCAGGAGCTCGAGGCGAAAGGCGATCGGATCCTTGCCGCTGAGGTGCGCGATCTCGTCGAGGAACGACTCGCGCCCGAACACGGTGGACGGGTATTCGACGGCGCGCCACGGCCCCACCGGAACCGGACTTGTGACGTCGGCGCAATCGACGCGGAGGCTCGGGAACGTGTACGGCGTGTCGTACGCGCCCCACGGGCTCTGCTCCTTCTCGTAGGCGTCAGCGTCCCTGGCGGCTCTGGGCGGTGCCGTCCAGATGTTCCTGCCGTCATGGATGTCGTAAATCGTCAGATCGGACGACGTGGTCTGGTGGATCAGGGCCAGCAGTCCGCCGTCGGTATCGAACCCGGCGGTGAAACGCTCCGCCGTGGCGGGCTGAAAATATCCGCGCCGCATGTCGTCCTCGCGCGTCCATGTCACCTGTACCGGGCGCGCGATCGCCTTCGAGACCTCCACCGCTTCGGCGGCGTAGTCGGCAAAGAGCCGGCGGCCGAATCCGCCGCCCATCATCACGCAGTGGAGCGTGATCGCGGCCTGGTCGAGGCCGGTAACTCTGGCGATCTGCGCCAGCGTGCGCACGTCGGTCTGCGTCGGCGCCCAGACCTCGGCCCGGTCTGCCCGCACGTCGGCCGTGCAATTCATCGGCTCCAGCGGCGCGTGCGCCTGGAACGGAAAGACGTAGGTGGCCTGGTGCCGGGTGGCGGCGGCGCTCATGGCCTCGAGCGCGTCGCCTTCGTGCCGGACCTTGAACGTCGCGCGATCACAGGCGGCGGGCAGCTCGGCGAGAAATCGATCGGAGTCGAACGGCGGCGCCGAACGGCCGGCCCAGGTGATTGCCAGCGCAGCCCGGCCCCGAAGCGCCGACCAGTTGTCGTCGGCGACCACGGCGACGCCGGGAAGGATGCCGTGCGTCACCGGCACGACGTGCCGGACGCCGGGCACCCGCAGCGCCGCGGCTGCGTCGAAACGCACCAGGGTCCCGCCGAGGGTAGGCGCTCGCTCAATCGATGCGAACAACATGCCGGGGACACGCACGTCGATCCCGTACTCGGCGCGCCCCGACACGATCGCCGGGCCGTCCACGCGCTTCATCGGCCTGCCGAGCACGGTAAAGGCCGACGGATCCTTGAGCACCGGCTGCTCGGGGACCGGCTGTTGGGCGGCCGCGCCCGCCAACTCGCCGTAGCCCTTGCGGCGGCCGCTCGGCACATGAATCACCTCGCCGCGTTCGGCGCGGCACGACGCGGCGTCGACGGCCCATGACGAGGCCGCCGCGGCGATCAGCATCTCGCGTGCGGCGGCGCCCGCGACGCGCAACCGCCGGTACGCGGCCGAGCTGCTGCCGCTTCCACTGGTGTGCAGCTCGATGCCCTTGAACCGCGCACCGGGCGACGCCTGTTCGATCTGGATGCGCGTCCAGTCGGCTTCGAGCTCCTCGGCCAGGATCATCGGCAGCAGCGTGCGAACGCCCTGGCCCATCTCGAGCCTGGTCACCCAGAGCGTGACTCGCCCGTCCGATCCGACGCGAAGATACGCGTTGGGCTCGAACACCGCCACCGCACCGAGCCGCGAAGAAAGTTCGCTCAGGTCGAACGCGAGGATCAGTCCGGTCGCGAGCGCCGACTCGAGAAAGCGACGGCGCGTGGTCACCGGCTTCCTGCCGCCGCGCGCAGCGCGGCTGTGCGCAGCCTGGTGTAGGTGCCGCAGCGGCAGATGTGCCCCGCGAGCGCTCGGTCCACGTCGGCCGTCGATGGCGCGTGGTTCGCCCGGAGCAGGGCTGCCGTCTCCATGATCATGCCGGGCTGGCAATAGCCGCATTGCGCGACGTCCTCGTCGATCCATGCCCGCTGACAAGGATCGCTGCCGTCGGCCGACAATCCTTCGATCGTGGTGAACGACTGGCCCGCCGCTGAGGCGATCGTCAACGTGCACGCGCGCACCGCCCGATCGCCCTGCAGCACCGTGCATGCGCCGCACAGGCCCGCGCCGCAGCCGTACTTGGTGCCGGTGAGATTGAGGCGATCGCGCAGGACCCAGAGCAGCGGCATCGCGGGATCGGCCTCGATGTCGTGCGAGCGGCGATTGACGATGATCGTGAAGGCCGCCATGGATGATTGATCCTATGGCGTCCTTCGTGCCGACGCTACTGTCCGGGTTCGCACGGATGCGTCCCGGAATCGAACGCTGCTAGAACGTGTCGCCGCCGCCTGCTCCGCCCGATCGGCCGCCGCCGAACGCCGGCGGTGCGGCTGCTGCCGCCGGCGCGGCGCCGCCCGGCTGTACCAGCACTGACGCTGCGCCCAGCATCGAGAGCTTGGCGCGATCCGCCTCGCGGACTTGCTCGGATGTGAAGCCGCTGCGCTCGCCGCCGGGACCCGTCGACAGCCAGCGTCGAATGCCGAGCGCCGCGCCGATCAGCACCACGCCGAGCAGGATCGGATCCCACGTCTGTCGCGGCCAGCCGAGGTATGTCTTGTTGGTGAGCAGCGTGACGAGCAGCAACAGCAGCCCGGCGTCCATCAACTCGCGATCTCTGCTGCGCAGGCCGAGACCCAGCGCCCCGAGAGGCGCCAGCCAGGTGACGGCGTAGGTGAACCAGTAGTACCAGCCGGTGACCGCGTACCAGCCCGGCGTCAGCTGGACGTTCAGTAGCGCGTAGCCGCCGATGAGCGCCGCCGCCTGCACCGCGCCATACTCGTCGCCGGGGAAGTCGTCGCGGTACCGTCGCCGCCCGGATCTCGCTGCGGTGAACGCGACGCACACGATCGCGGCGGCCAGTGTGCGCTGCCAGGCCGCGCCGAGCTGGAACTGAAACGGGATCGCCGCGGCGCACGCCATGCTGCCGACGGCCGCATAGACGAAACCGAAACGTCGATAGATGCCAAAGGCGCCGGCCGCGCCGACGATGAGGCCGGTGTTCACCGCCCCCACCGGCGCCGCGGGCAGCGATGCCATCAGCTTGGCGCCGCTGACGGCCGACAGCACCACGGCGGCGACCGCGAACGATTCTTCCACGCCGAAGCGGTAGCAGCGGTAGCGCGCGACCAGCACCTCCGCGGCGACGAGGCACGCGAGCGCCGCCAGCGCGGTGGTGACCGCGATCGCGGTTGCGCTTGTCACCTCGAACTGCACGACGAACAGGCCGACCGCCGCGGCGATGATCAGCGCCGTGAACAGCGCCAGTGCCGCGCGCAGGAACGGATTCGTCCGTCTCAGATCCACGTGCAGCGCGGCGCCGAGCCTCTCGCCCTGCGACGCTTCGAGCAGTCCGGTGTGCGTCCACTCCCGCACCAAGTCCTGCATTCTCAGCCGCTGCTCGTCGTCGGCCGAATAGGCTCTCATGCGTCGCGCCCGAATCTTCGCGCGGTCACGACCAGGGCGATGATCACCATCGTGCCGGACACGACGAAGTAAGCCAGGCCGCCGCTGAACGACCCGAGGTTTCTGAGGAGGCGGCTGCTGACGCCGGCATAGCCGTAGATCACGCCGTAGACGACGAATGCGAAACGCGAAAACCGGATTCCGAGGCCGATCGCGGCCGCGCACAGCGCAATAAGGACCAGCCAGTAAAACAGCGAATCGTCCCAGCGCCACCCGCCTGACAGCAGCGTGAGAAACAGGACGTGGGCGGCGACATGCAGGTAGGCGTCGAGAAAATGCGACTTAAGGCGAGCGCGATGCAGCAGAGTTCCGGCGACCGCGACCAGGGCACCGTACGACAGGGCGTACCAGCGCAGCGCCTCGATGAACAGCGGGCCGAGCCGCGACACGCGCACCCCGAACCAGCCGCCCAGCGATGACAGCGCCAGCGACAGCACGAAGCGATTGTCGAACCGGTAGGCGAGCAGGAAGAAGATCGCCGAGGCGAGCAGCAGCGAGTGATCCCATCTGGCGCCGAACGGGTGGAAGCGCGACTCGATGTAGCCGAGCTCGACCGCGAGGATCAGGCAGCCAAGGTAGAGCACGTAGTCGAACGCCAGCGTTGGCGACTCGACCTGCTCCCGGAAGAAGGGCCGCGCTCGCGTGATGCAGTAGTACAACGACCCGCCGAAGATCGCGCTCAGCGTCGCGAGGATGGCGACATCGCCAAGCCGGGCAGAGTAGGTCGCAACGGTCCAGCCGGCGCCGGCGGCCATCGCCAATACGCCGAGATAGAACAGCGCGTTGAGCTCGAGAAACAGCGAGAAGCGATCGTGACGCGCGAGCGCGGCGAGCGCGTCATGCTGCGCATCGGTGATCGCGCCGGCCTGCTTCCATCGCGCGAGAAAATCCTGGACGCTCATGCGCTACTATCGACCACGGATGTTACCCCGCCAATGACTCAGGCTTCCGCATCTCGCGGTGATCATCTGGACGTTCGCGCCATACCTGTGCTGCCGGGTGGAACGCTCGCGGGTTTGGTGGTCGCGGTGCTGGCCGTCGCGCTGTCCGGCTTCTTCACCTACCGTTCGCTGCAGACTCGGGAAGAGGCGGTCCAGCGCGTCACGCACACGCTGCAAGTGATCGAACGGCTGGAAGCGCTGCAATCCGCTCTCAAGGACGCCGAAACCGGCCAGCGCGGCTTCCTCCTCACCGGCGAGGAACGCTATCTCGAGCCGTATATCGGCGCCAGAGCCAGCTTGCCGGCGATATTCAGGGAGCTGCGGGTCCAGGTCGCTTCCAGTCCGGCACAACAGCGCCGCATCGACACGCTCGAGCAGCTCACCGCGGAAAAATTTGAAGAGCTTGCGCACACCATCGAGCTGCGCCGGTCCGGCTCAACGGACGACGCGCTCGCCATCGTCCGCACCGACCGCGGCAAAGCCTCGATGGACCGGTTCCGCGCGTTGATCGCGGAGGCCGAGAACGAAGAGAGAAGCCTGCTCGCCAGCTACCAGACGCAGTGGCAGGCCGCGGTGACGCTGTCGTCGCTGGTATCAACCGGTGGGTCGATCATTCTGCTGGCCATGCTGGCCGCAGGCGGCGCGCTGCTCGCCCGCGATTACCGGGCGCGGGAAACCGAGGCGTGGGTGCGGGCTGGACAGGCGGGCCTGACCGCACGGATCCAGGGCGAGCAGCGTCTCGACGCGCTGGGCGAGAACGTGCTCCAGTTCCTCGCCGAATATCTGGACGCGCGGGTCGGCGCGGTGTTCATCGCCGAGCCCGACGGAACCTTCCGTCGCGTGGCCGGGTACGCGCTGGCGGCCGGAGACGCGCGACGACGTGCTGCGGCCTGGCGACGGACTGCTGGGTCAGGCCGCCCGAGCGAATCGCCCGCTCCACGTGACGGATGTTCCCGCCGGGTACCTGCCGGTCGCGTCCAGCCTCGGTCGCGGGACGCCGCAGGAACTGCTGGTGGCACCCGCCAGCGTCGACGGTGTGGTCCACGCGCTCGTCGAACTCGGGTTTCTCCGTGCGGTCGGCCCTGCCGACGAGGATTTGCTCGGCCGCGTTTCGCAATCGCTGGCCGTGGCGGTGCGGTCGTCAAAAGACCGGACCCGCCTCGAGGAACTGCTCGAAGAGACCCAGCGGCAGGCGGAGGAGCTCCAGACCCAGCAGGAGGAACTGCGGGTCAACAACGAGGAGCTCGAAGAACAGGCGCACGCGCTCAAGGAGTCGCAGGCGCGACTCGAGTCTCAGCAGACCGAGCTCGAGCAGACCAACACGCAGCTCGAAGAACAGGGGCAGCTGCTGGAGAGGCAGAAAGACGGCCTTGCCGCCTCGCAGGCGATTCTGACCGAACGAGCGGCCGAGCTCGAACGCGCCAATCTCTACAAGAGCGAGTTCCTGGCCAACATGAGCCACGAGCTGCGCACGCCGTTGAACTCCTCGCTGATCCTCTCGAAGCTGCTTGCCGATAACAAGGCCGGCAACCTCACCGACGAACAGGTGAAGTTCGCACAGACGATCTCGTCGGCCGGCCAGGATCTGCTCGCGCTGATCAACGACATCCTCGATCTCTCGAAGATCGAAGCCGGCAAGGTCGACGTGTCGCCTGAGCCGGTGTCCGTCGCTCGCGTGGTCGACTCGCTGGTCAAGACGTTTCAAGCCGGAGCGGCTGAAAGACGAATCGGATTCAGCGCGATCGTCGAGCCGGGAACGCCTGAGCGGATTGAAACGGACGCGCAACGGCTCGGGCAGATTCTCAAGAATCTCCTGTCGAACGCGTTGAAGTTCACGGAGAAAGGCCAGGTCTCGCTGCACGTGTTCTCGCCGGACGAGAGCGCGGTGTCTTTCGCGGTTCGCGACACCGGTATCGGCATCCCGCCGCACCAGATCGGCATCATCTTCGAGGCATTCCGCCAGGCGGACGGTAGCACGCACCGCAAGTACGGCGGAACCGGGCTCGGGCTTTCCATCTCGCGCGACCTGGCCCGTTTACTTGGCGGCGACATCACCGTCGAGAGCACCCCGAGCGAAGGCAGCCAGTTCACCCTGACGTTGCCACGGGTCTATCAGGGTCAGCCGGCGGCTGCGGCTGAGCGACGCGTCGGCACGCCGGCCCACACCATGGTTGCGACACCCGTAGCGCCGCCGCCAGACGCCGGCGCCTATGCCTTGTCGGCGAGCCTGTCGCCCATCGCGATGGACGACGATCGCGATCGGCTGACGCCAGGGGCGCGGCGGATCCTCGTCGTGGAAGACGACCCGCGGTTTGCCGCGATTCTGCGCGACCTGGCGCGCGAGCGCGGGATTCCTGTGCGTCGTGACGCACTCCGCCAACGACGGGTTGGCGGCCGCCTTGTCGTGCCGGCCAGCACGCCATCCTTCTCGATGTCAACCTGCCCGATCATTCGGGGCTCGGGGTCCTCGATCAGCTCAAGCGCAACCCCCAGACCCGTCACATCCCGGTGCACGTGGCGTCGGTCGCCGACTACACGCAGGAAGCGCTCGAACGCGGCGCCATCGGCTACGCGCTGAAGCCGGTGAAGCGGGAACAGCTGGTGGACGCCTTCCGTCATTTAGAAGCGCGGCTGTCACCTGGTGTGCAGCGCGTGCTGGTCGTCGAAGACGACGAGCGTCAGCGCGAAAGCCTGCGCCAGCTGCTCTCGAACGGCAATGTCCAGATCGTCGGCGTTGCCACCGCGAGCGAGGCGCTGACCCAACTCCGGGCCACCACGTTCGACTGCATGGTGATGGATCTCAATCTGCCCGACGTGAGCGGCTACGGGCTGCTGGAAACGATGGCCGAGCAGGAGGATGTGTCGTTTCCTCCGGTGATCGTCTATACCGGCCGCTCGCTGTCGCGTGACGAGGAGCAGCGGCTGCGCCGTTTCTCGAAGTCGATCATCATCAAGGACGCCCGCTCTCCCGAGCGCCTGCTGGACGAGGTGACGCTGTTCCTGCACCAGGTGGAATCGGCGCTGCCGGCCGATCGCCAGCGCATGCTGCAGCTGGCGCGCGATCGCGACACCACCCTCGAGGGCCGGCGCGTGCTGGTGGTCGAGGACGATGCGCGCAATATCTTCGCGCTGTCGAGCGTGCTCGAGCCGAAGGGGGCCAGGGTCGAGATCGCGCGCAACGGCCGCGAGGCGCTCGCGGTCCTCGCGCGCAGCCTGGCGCCGGGCGCCGAGCCCATCGATCTGGTGCTGATGGACATCATGATGCCGGAGATGGACGGGTTTACCGCGATGCGGGAAATCCGGAAGCGTGCCGAATGGAGAAAGCTTCCGATCATCGCGCTGACCGCCAAGGCGATGAAGGACGACCAGGAGAAGTGCCTGGCCGCCGGCGCCAACGACTATATCGCCAAGCCGCTCGACGTCGAGAAACTGCTCTCTCTCGTGCGCGTGTGGATGCCGAAGTAGGACCTGCGTGGGCGCCAGAGACTTCGACATCGAGCTGCAGCTGCTGATCGATGCCATCTATCTCAAGTATCACTTCGATTTCCGCGCCTACTCGACCGCGTCGCTGAAGCGCCGGCTGCGGGCGGCGATGTCGCGCTTCGGCTGCGAGACGCTGTCCCAGCTGCAGGATCAGGTGCTGCACGATCCGGTGGTGTTCCCGGCGCTGCTGGACTTCCTGACCGTGCCGGTCAGCGAGATGTTCCGCGATCCCTCCTACTTCAAGTCGCTGCGCGATCAGGTGATCCCGATGCTGCGCACCTACCCGTCGCTGAAGGTCTGGGTGGCCGGCTGCAGCACCGGCGAGGAGGTCTATTCGGTCGCCATCCTGCTGCGCGAAGAGGGCCTGCTCGAGCGGACGCTGATCTACGCCACCGACATCAATCCACGGACGCTGGAAAAGGCGGAGGCCGGCGTCTACGATCTGGATCGCATCGCCGGCTTCACTGAAAATCACCGGCGGTCCGGAGCGCGGTCGTCGCTCTCCGACTATTACACCGCCGCCTACGGCCGCGCGGTGTTCGACAAGGCGCTGAAGAAGCAGATCGTCTTCACCGATCACAGCCTGGCCACCGACAGCGTCTTCGCGGAAGTCCAGCTCGTCTCCTGCCGCAACGTCCTGATCTACTTCAACCGCGCGCTGCAGGACCGCGCCATCGGCCTGTTCCACGAGTCCCTGTGCCGCAAGGGCTTTCTCGGCATCGGCTCGAAGGAATCGCTGCGTTTCTCGACTCACGCCGACGCCTTCGTCGAGATCGTGCGGGAGGATCGTCATCTTCCAGAAGCGAGACGAATCGTGACCGCGGCAGGATCAGTCGGGCGCGAGCTGGACGCGATTGTCATCGGCACCTCGGCGGGCGGGGTCGACGCGCTCTCCGTCTCCTGCCGTCGCTGCCGGCGGGGCTGCACGCCGCCGTGTTCATCGTGCTGCACCTGCCGCGCGAGCGGCCGAGCCTGCTGGTCGACATCTTCTCGCCGAAATGCGCGCTGCCGGTCCGGGAGGCCGAAGACAAGGAGCCGGTCGAGTCGCGGGACCATCTACTTCGCGCCGCCGGACTATCATCTGCTGCTCGACGAGGGACCGCGGATGGCGCTCTCCGCCGACGAGCCGGTAAACTACTCGCGGCCGTCGATCGACGTGCTCTTCGAATCGGCAGCGGACATGTATGGAGATCGATTGCTCGGCATCATTCTGACCGGCGCGAACCAGGACGGGGCCGTCCGGGCTCGAGGCGGTGCGCCGCGCCGGCAGGCATGACCATCGTGCAGGAGCCGTCGAGCGCCCAATCGCCGCTGATGACGGAATCCGCCTTGAAGCGCGGCCCGGTCGATCGGTGTGCTGTCGCTTCCGCAGATCGCGGATCTGCTGCGCGGACTCGACCGGTCCTCGTCCCGAAGGTCATGACCGCCATGCCACTCAGGGTGAAATGTCTCCTCGTCGATGACCGCGAAGAGAACCTGCTGGCGCTGTCGACGGTGCTTCAGTGCGACGACGTGGAGCTGTTGCTGGCCCATTCCGGCGTCGAAGCGCTCGACCTGCTCTTGAGCCACGACGTCGCCCTGGCGCTGCTCGACGTGCAGATGCCGGACATGGACGGCTTCGAGCTGGCCGAGCTGATGCGCGGCAGCGCGCGTACCCGTCACGTCCCGATTATCTTCGTCACCGCCGGCTCCCAGGATCAGCATCGGGTGTTCAAGGGATATGAAACCGGCGCGGTCGATTTCCTCCACAAACCGATCGAGCCCCGCATCCTGAAGAACAAGGTGGAGGTGTTCTTTCAACTCTACCGGCAGCAGCAGCAGCTCGCCCGCGATCTGCGCGACCGCACCGAGACGCTGCGGCTGAACGAAATGTTCACGGCCGTGCTCGGACACGACCTGCGTAACCCGTTGAACGCGATTCTCAGCGCCGCGCAGCTGCTCGAACACCGATCGACCGACGATGCCGTGCGCAAGACCGCCGCGCGGATGATGTCGAGCGCCCAGCGCATGAGGCTGTTGATCGAAGACATGCTCGATCTGGCGCGGGCGCGGCTGGCCGGCGGCATCCCGCTCCAACGCCAGCCAGGCGACCTCGGGGCGCTGATCCAGCGCGTGGTCCAGGAACACCGGGAGGCTTTCCCGGACCGTCGTCTCGACGTGCTGTGCGAGGGCAACCTCGCCGGCGACTGGGACTCGAATCGCCTGACCCAGGTGGCTTCCAACCTGATCGGAAACGCCCTGCGGCACGGTGACGCGGAGGAACCGGTGCAGATCACGCTCGACGGAACGAGCGCCACCGTCGTGACCCTGTCCGTGACCAACGCCGGCCGCATCGCGGCCGATCTGCTGCCGCACATTTTCGATCCGTTTCGCGGCGGTACGCGGTCGGTCAGCGGCGATCAGGGACTGGGTCTCGGCCTCTACATCGTTCAGCAAATCGTGCAGGCGCATCAGGGCAGCGTCCAGGTCAGGTCTGAAGACGCGACCACCTTCATCGTCAGCGTGCCGCGATCGGCGGCCGAGGTGGTGAAGCTCTGAGACCGTTTATGGCGCGGTCGGCTTCGAGCGAGCGGGGATGACGTTGAGCGTGAGGCGCATCGCGCCGGCGCGCGCAGGGGCGGGGGTGGCGCTGGCGCCGGGCGTCGACGTGAACGCCGCTGACAGGATGTCCGGGTCCTGCAGGTTGGCGGTGACCTCGACGCGGGTGCCGCGCGGCAGCGTCATCGGCTTCTCGAACCAGTAGCGGCGGTCCCAGTCGGCGCGGGTATTGAGTCGGATCATCGGCACGCGCGATCCGTCGGGCTTCACGGCTTCCACCTGCAGCGAGATGTTGCCCGGCACGTTGTCCGGGCTCAACGCCAGCGCCTGCACGTCCTCGCCCAGAGTGCGGCTGAAGCGGACCGTCTGATCGGCGCCGCCGGAGGCCGCGGCCGGCGAGTCGATCGGCAGCGACAGCAGTTCCTGCGTCGTCGCCCCCTGCGCGAAATACAAGCCGATCGTGCTGCGATCGGTGAGCGCCTTGCCCTCGAACTGCCAGGTCTTCTTGTAGTGGATCCGCACGCCGATTTGCGCGCCGGCCGGCAGCCGGAACGCGACGCCGTCCAGCGACGGGAGATCCTGGCCGGGCAGCCAGAGCGCGAGCACGTGCTCGGGTGCCGGAGTTCCCGCGGTCGCCTGACCGCCCGCATTCTTCACGAAGATCGTCGCGCTGCGGACGATCGACGGCGTGCCCGGGAGAAGATCGACGGCGCGGATCCAGCGGGCCTCCGCAGTGCCGGTCGGCAGCGTGAACTCCTGCGTGTCCTCCATCTTGTCGGCGGCGAGAGTGAACTCGGCCGGCATCTTCAGCGCCAGGTCCGGCGGCCCGATCTTCCAGTCGTTCTTCAGCTCGACGGTGGGCAGCTTCTGATCGAGCGAGCCGCGCGGATTGCCCCCGGTCGCCCAGGTGAGGATGACGTCGAGCTCCTTGGGAGACAACGTGTGGGCGCGCTTGATCTCGCCGTAACCCTCCTCCGCGTTCCACGGCGGCATGTGCGCCGCCACCAGCTCCGCGCGAATCGACTCCGCCCACGGGAAGGCGTCGTCGTAGGTCATCAGCGACATCGGCGCGATGCCGCCGGTCACGTGGCAGCTCGCGCAGCGATCGCGCAGGATCGGGAAGACGTCGTCGTTGTAGGTGTACTTCGAGGTGATCGCCTTGTGCGCGGCCGCGGGCTGCATCGCGACGGCAACACCGGCGAGCACGAGCGCAGCGACGGCAACGACGCGGAGACTGTTCTTCATTGAGGATTGCGGTTGGCGGATTGCGGAAACGACGCGTGGATGTCCTTGGCCGCGTCCAGGAACTTGGCGTACGCCTCGGAGATCTGCTGTTTGTTGCCGATGTCGCCGAAGGCGTCGAGCAGGTAGGCGGCGCGCACCAGTTTGGCGATCGCCGGCTCGGCAACCTTGCGCCGCTCCGGCGCCAGCTCGCTCTTGTGCTCGTCGAGCGCGAGCGCGAGATCCTTGGCCTGAAACGCCGGCACGTAGATCGCCGCAAACGATCCCTTGTCGATGAACGCGCGAATCTGTTCGGTGCGCGTCGTGAGCTGCGCCAGCATCTCGGGCACGGTGTCTGGAATCGGCAGCGGCACCAGCGCCGGATCGATCCCGGACGAGACGCTGGCCGCCGGGCTGATGGTTTCGACCAGCGGCGCGGTGGTCGCCGGCGCCGCGTTCGTCAGGGTCGGACCCGAGAGCGCGTGCGGCTCCTTGGAGTAGGCGGGGAACGTGAAATCGAAGCGGTTATCCTTGCTGGCCGGCGCGAACTTCACGAGCGCGTACATCTCCGCGGGCAGCGGCAGCTTGCCGATCGAGGCCTGCAGATAGCGGCCGCTGCGGACCAGCGAGTAGGGCGTCTCCCGGCCGGTCTTCGGATCCTTCACCATCAGCGTCGCCTTGTAGCTCTTCACGTTGGCGAGCGTCTGCGGCTTGGTGAACTCGTCGTAGAAGTACATCCTGAACGTGCCGGTCGACAGGTACGCGCCCTCGAGGTGGTGGGTGTTGTCGCTGGCCATGAAGAAGAGGCCGCCGTGCTGCGGGTTGTGATTGCCATGGGCGCGCAGCGCGTAGGTCTTGGTCTTGGCCGAACCGTCGGCGCAGGCGCCCGGCGAGGCGGTCTCGTCCGTGCCGCCGGCGCAGGTCCACGAGACGACGGCGGTCACCTGCACCAGCGCCGTGCCGTCGATCGGGCAGCGCCCCGGTGCGTCCCGCACGACCGCGAGCGGCTTGGTTCCGCAGGTCCAGACCGAGTCGAGCCGGATCGGGACCAGGTCCATCTTGCAGATCGGGCAGGTGCCGCCCTTGTTCTCCAGAATCTCCGGATGCATCGGGCAGGTGTAGGAAAGCGGCGGCAGCTTCTCCGCCGCCGCCGGTGAGGCCTGGTTCGCAGCCTGCGGCGCGGCAGCCGGGTTGACGGCCAGTGCGAGCGCGAAGAGCAGAGCGGCAGGTCTCATCGGTTCCTAACTATGTTATACACCGACGCATGGCACGCAGGCAGGTGTTCGGCACGATGATGATGGTCGGCTTTGCGGCCGTTTTATGGGGCCGCCTGGCGGCCCAAGGCTCAGCCGCGGAGGCCGCGTTCGAGACGTTCTGGTCGGCCTCGTCGCCCGACGAAGCGGCGCGGTTGGTCGAACCGATCGTCCGCGCCGGCGTGACCTTCGACGAAGCGTTCCGGCGGCTGCAGCAGGGCCGCGCCTACACGCCGCGCGACACCGGCGTCGTCCGCATGGAGAACCGCACGCCCGACGGCATCGAGCATTTCTTCGCCGTCAACGTGCCCGACAGCTACGATCCGGCGCGCCGCTACCAGGTGCGGATTCAACTGCACGGCGGGGTCGGCGGACGTTCGACCAATGCGCCGGTCGGCAACGGCACGGTGGGCACCCTCGCCGGCGCCGAGCAAATCTACGTGGTGCCGTATGCGTGGGCGGATGCGCCGTGGTGGGGCACCGACCAGGTGCTGAACCTGGCGGCGATCGTCGATCGGGTGAAGCGGCTCTACAACGTCGACGAAAACCGGGTCGTCCTCTCCGGCGTGTCCGACGGCGCCACCGGCGCGCTGTACGTGGCGATGCGCGAAACCACGCCGTTCGCGAGCATTCTGCCGCTCAACGGCTACATCATGGTGCTCGCGCTGCGCGACATCGACGATGGGCTGATTTTCGCGAACAACCTGCGGAACAAGCCGCTGTTCGCGGTCAACGGCGGGCGCGATCCGTTGTATCCGACCCGGGTCGTCGATCCCTACATCGACCACCTGAAGAAGGGCGGCGTCTCGATCGACTACCACCCGCAGCCGAATGCCGGGCACAACACCGCGTGGTGGCCGGAGATCAAGGACAGCTACGAGGCGTTCGTGCGCGATCACCCGCGCCAGCCGTTGCCCGACACGCTGACCTGGGAGATGGGGAACAGCGCCGCGTTCGATCGCGCCCACTGGCTGGTGATCGATCGGCTCGGCTCGCAGAAGAGTGATGCCAGGACCCTGGCGGATCTCAACGACATGCCGATGCCGCCGTCCGCCGACTTCGGGGTCCGCAGCGTCGGGATGCGCATCAACCGGGTGGTCGAGGGATCGAATGCGGCGCGGATGGGACTGAAGGCCGGCGACGTGCTGCTGCGACTGAACGATCGCAGCGTGGCGGCGGCCTCGGACGTCGCCGACGCGCTCTCGGACGAGCCGCCGGGATCGAAGATCGCGCTGATGGTGGTGCGCGACAACCTGCCGGTCGAACTCGAGGGCATCTATCAGCCGCAGATCGCCGAGACGCCGCCCCGGCACCTGTTCGCGCGCGGCGGCGCATCTGGCCGCGTCGACCTCGCCCGCGCCGGCAACGTGGTCACCGCGAC
Source organism: uncultured Acidobacteriota bacterium (assembly GCA_963794705.1). Taxonomy (GTDB): domain Bacteria; phylum Acidobacteriota; class Vicinamibacteria; order Vicinamibacterales; family CAVVIG01; genus CAVQFC01. The sequence goes on along the minus strand of CAWCFI010000009.1, from coordinate 287,229 downwards.
GACGCGCGGCGTTGCCGCGTTCACGCTGCTGCTGTCGCCGGATCAGTTCGACTTCGGCAAGCCGGTGAAGGTGGTCGCGAACGGCAGGACGGTGTTCGACGGCAAGGTCCAGAAGAACCTGCGGACGCTGCTGAAGTATGCCGCGTCGGACAACGACCGCACCATGCTGTTCGGGGCCGAGCTCCACATCAAGCTGGACTGACCACGGCCGACCGAGATGGGTGCCTGTCGACTGAGCCTGACTACCGCCGACTGATGATGGCGACACCCCACGGACGATTGCCGGCCGGGATCTTCTTCACCACCTGCTTGGAGGTGAGATCGACCAGCGAGACGTCGTTCGACGGCCCGTTCGCGGTGTAGCCCGTCTTGCCGTCCGGCATCAGGGCGAGCCCCCACGGCCGCTGCCCGACCTCGAACGATCCGGTCTGCGCGTTCTTCGCGGGATCGATGAAGAAAAGATGGCCGAACGATCCGGCGGTCACATAGACGGTCGATCCGTCCGCGCTGACCTTGATGCCCATCGGCCGCGGCTTGGGCGTGTTGCCCTGGCCCTCTAGCGTAATCAGCCTGAGGAACTTCTGCGCCTTGGCGTCGAACACGGCGATCGCGCCCTGGTTCTCCAGCGAGACGTAACCGCGTGAGCCGTCGGGGAGGAACCCGATCGACCGTGGCCGCGGCCCGACCGGGATCCGCTTGATCAATTTGTTGGTCTCGGTGTCGATCGCGAACACCGCGCCGTCGCCTTCGCTGGTCACGTAGACCACCTTGCCGTCCGGCCGGATGGTGACTCCCTCGGGCTCCTCGCCGACTTTGACCGCCGCCACGATCTTCCCCGAGGCGACGTCCACCACGCTCAGCGTTTCGGTGTCCTCATTGGCGACATACAGGCGCGTGCCGTCGGCGCTGACCGCCAGCTGCTCGGGGTCGGCGCCGGCGTGGATGATCCGCTTCAGCTTGTAGGTGTCGGCGTCCACCTCGCCGATGCCGTCGGCGTTGCGGTCGGGCGGCGGCAGCGTCTTCGGATCGACGCCCGGTCCGGCCGGCGGCGATCCGCTGAGCGCGACGTACAACGACTTGCCGTCAGGGCTCGCCTGGATGCCGCGCGGGCGCTTGCCCAGCGCCGCCGTCGCCATCACCGCCTGGGTGTCGCCGTTGATCACGGTGAGGTCGCCCGACTGCTCGTTGGTCACGTACACGCGCACCGCCGGCGGCGGTGCCGGCGGCGCGGCGGCCGGCGCCGGAGTGGCCGCGGCCGGTCTGGCCGGCTCCTGGCTGCACCCGGCGAGCGACAGCAGCAGGATCGGTGCGGCCAGCGCGACGACGGAACGATGTCGTGGGGTCATGGGAGGGATGATACCGCAGCACAGATGACGCATCTGTAATGAGTATGGGTCGCATCAGTAAGTTCTATTTTACTTATCTGACCGCCCGGGCGATAAACGCATGCTCATGGCATCGCGCGTTCACCCGTCCACCGATCACGACGCCTGCGGCGTCGGCTTCATCGCTCACACCCGTGGCCGCGCCGGCCGCGACATCGTGTCGCACGGCCTTTCGGCGCTGCGGCGCCTGACCCACCGGGGCGCCGAGCCGTCGCTCGGAGCGGTTGACGGCTGCGGCGTCCTCACCGCGATTCCGTGGACCTGGGTCGGCGAGGCGTTCGGCGGGCGGCTGCCGGCGGCCCGCACCCGCGGCCTCGGCATGCTGTTCGTTCATCCCGCCGATCGCCTGCAGGCCGCCGAGATCATCGAGCGCGAGCTGCGGCTCGCCGGCGCCCGCTCCATCGACTGGCGCATCGTGCCGACCGATCGGGCGGCGGTGCTGCGCGCCCAGCGCGACACCACCCCGAAAGTGCTCCAGCTCGTGGCCGGCTTCGACGAAGGGCGGCAGGCGGTCGACGCCGCGTTGTATCGCGCCCGCCTCAGGATCGAACGCGTCGCCCGGACCGGGGCGGTGCGGCTGACCATCGTCTCGCTGTCGACGCGGACCGTGGTCCACAAGGCGCTGGTCACGCCTGACGCCCTGGATCGGTTCTACCCGGACCTGGCCGACCCGGGCTTCATTTCGCCGTTCATCACGTTCCACCAGCGCTTCAGCACGAACACGTCGGCCGACTGGGCGCTGGCGCAGCCGTTTCGCACGCTCGCGCACAACGGCGAGATCAACACCATTGCCGGCAACCGCCTGTGGATGCGGGCCCGCGCCGCGGACGCGACCTCCTTGCCGGGCTTCAACGTCGACGCGCCGATTTCGACGCAGGGCTCCGACTCGCTCTCGCTCGACGATGCGATTGAGCTGCTGCGGCACAACGGCTATTCGCTGGCTCATGCGGTCACGCGGCTGGTGCCGCCCGCCTGGGAGCGCGATCGCGATCTGCCGCCCGACGTCCGCGCCTTCTACGAGTTCCAGTCCCTCGTCAGCGAGCCGTGGGACGGACCGTCCGCGCTGGTGTTCGCCGACGGCCGCTACGTCGGCGCGGCGCTCGATCGCAATGGCTTCCGTCCGTCGCGCATCGTGTCGACGGCCGACGACTTAATCGCGGTGGCGTCCGAGGTCGGCGTGCTGCCGGCCGATGAGCACGAAATCGTCAACCGCGGCCGGCTTGGACCCGGCGACATGATCGTGGTGGACGTCGAGCGCGGCTCGGTGATGGGGACCAATGAAATCCGCCGCCGCCTCGCGTTCCGCCGGCGCTACCGCCGGCTCGTCGCCGACGTGGTGCGGCCGCTGGCCGATCCGATCGGCGTGGACGTCGGTGACCCGAACGTCCGTAGTGTCGGCCTTGAGGCGGAACCCGGTCCGGCTGAAGCCGGACAGTACCGCGAGGCTGAACTGTCGCGCCGGCAGGCGGCGTTCGGCTGCTCGCGCGAAGAGGTCGAGCTGCTGCTCAAACCGATGATCGCGGAGGGCCACGAGGCCATTGGCTCGATGGGCGACGATGCGCCGCCGGCGGCGCTCTCGTCGCGGTCGCGGCTGTTCAGCGATTTCTTCCGGCAGAAGTTCGCGCAGGTCACCAACCCGTCGGTCGACCCCTACCGCGAATCGTCCGTCATGTCGCTGACGACGATGCTGGGCGGCCACGGCAGCTTCATCGACGAGCTCGCGCCGCGCCCGGCGCGCATCGTGCTGCGCTCGCCGATTCTGACCCGGCGGGAGCTCGTGCAGCTCACCAACTGCCCGGCGCTGCAGCCGGTGACCATCGAGCTGCTGTTCGCGGCGGACCAGGGCGTCGACGGCTTCGACGCGCGCCTGCAGACCATCGCCGATGACGCGTGCGCGGCGGTCGAGCGCGGCAGCGCGCTCGTGATCCTGACCGACCGCGGCCTGAGCGCCGAACGCGCCGCGGTGCCGGCGCTGCTGGCGCAGGCGGCCGTGCACCACGCGCTGGTCAACCGCGGCCTGCGCATGCGCGCCAGCATCGTGGTCGAGACCGGCGACGCGCGCGACGCGCACCAGATCGGGCTGCTGTTCGGCTACGGCGCCGCCGCGGTGTGCCCGTCGCTCGGCTACGAGACCATCGCCGCGCTCGCCGAGTCCGACCCGACCGGCTGCGACGTTGCGGTGACGCGCTACCGCCTGGCGATCGAGCGCGGGCTGCGGACCCTGATGTCGAAGATGGGCGTCTGCACCTTCAGCGGCTACTGTGGCGCCCAGCTGTTCGAGGCCCTCGGCCTCGACGCCTCGCTGGTCGATCGCTTCTTTCCCGGCACGGCGTCGCCGGTCGGCGGCGCCACGCTCGCCGATGTCGCCGCCACGGTGCTCGCGCGTCATCAGCGCGCGTTCGCGGCCGCGACGCCGGTGGCCGAGTACCCGGGCCTCCACGGCTTCCGCCGCGATGGCGAGTATCACGCCACCAACCCGGTGATCGTGCGGGGGCTCCAGAAGGCGCGCGACGAGGCATTGACCCCCCTGATGCAGACCGGTGCGCCGGCCTACGAGACCTTCAAGTCGCACGTCTATGGCCGCCCGCCGCAGGCGATTCGCGACCTGCTCGAGCTCGCCCCGGCCCTGCCGGTGGCGCCGGCACGGCTCGAGGACGTCGAATCGGTGGAAGCGATCTGCCGCCGCTTCTTCGCGTCGGCGATGTCGGTCGGTGCTCTGTCGCCCGAGACGCACCGCACCATCGCGGTCGCGATGAACCGGCTCGGCGCGCGCAGCAACAGCGGCGAGGGCGGCGAGGAGACGGATCGATTCTCGCGCCCGCAGTACGGCGACTGGGACGGCAGCCGCACCAAGCAGGTCGCCTCCGCGCGCTTCGGCGTAACGCCCGCCTATCTGCGTTCCGCCGACGAGCTCCAGATCAAGATTGCGCAGGGCTCGAAGCCGGGCGAGGGCGGCCAGCTCCCCGGGATGAAGGTGATCCCGCACATCGCGCGGCTGCGCCACGCGCAGCCGGGGACCACGCTGATCTCGCCGCCGGTGCACCACGACATCTACAGCATCGAGGATCTCGCCGAGCTGATATACGACCTGCGCACCTTCCATCCGACGGCGCGCATGAACGTGAAGCTGGTCGCCTCGGTCGGCGTCGGCATCATCGCCACCGGCGTCGCCAAGGCGGGCGCCGAGGCGATCCAGATCAGCGGCCACGACGGCGGCACCGGGGCGTCGCCGCGCGCCTCGATCAAGCACGCCGGGATGCCGTGGGAAATCGGCCTGTCCGAGGCGCATCACGCGCTGACCCGCGCCGGCCTGCGCGGCCGCGTGGTGCTGCAGACCGACGGCGGCCTCAAGACCGGCCGCGACATCGCGATTGCCGCGGCGCTGGGCGCCGAGGAGTATGGGTTCGGCACGGCGGCGCTGGTCGCGCTCGGCTGCGTCATGGCGCGGCAGTGCCACGCCAACACCTGCCCGGTCGGCATCGCGACGCAGCGCGAGGACCTGCGCGCCAGCTTTGCCGGCACCGCCGACATGCTGGTCGGCTACCTCAAGCTGATTGCCAGCGAAGTGCGCGAGATCCTGGCGTCGCTCGGCCTGACGCGGCTCGAGGATCTGGTCGGCCGCGCGGACCTGCTGCGCCGCCGCGCCGGGGTGGTCCCCTCTATCGTGCTGGACCAGATCCTGGCGCCCGCCCGCGCGGAGCGTCCGCTGGCGCCCAAGCTGTCCGGCAAGGCCGGCCCTCTCGGAGCCAGCGTCAACGGGACGGCGGCTTCACAGGGATCCGCCCTGCAGCTGGATCGTCTCACGATGCCGGGGTCGGAACTGCTGGACACCATCGGGCCCGATCACCCGCTGTCGGTCACCGGGCCGATCGCCAATACCGATCGCGCCTACGGCGCCGGCATCGCCGGCGCAATCGCGGCGCGGTTCGGCGATCGCGGGCTGCCCGAAGGATCGGTGCAGCTGGCGATGACCGGCAGCGCCGGCCAGAGCTTCGGCGCGTTCGCGCTGCCCGGCATGCGGCTGTCGCTCATCGGCGACGCCAACGACGGCCTCGGCAAGGGCATGCACGGCGGCGAAATCGTGGTCGCGCCTGCGGCGCGCGAGCGCGGGCGGGCCAATCAGGTGCTGGCCGGGAACGCGGCGCTCTATGGCGCCACCGGCGGACGGCTGTTCGTCGCCGGCGTCGCCGGCGAGCGGTTCGCGATTCGCAACAGCGGCGCGACCGCGGTGGTCGAGGGCGTCGGCGATCACGCCTGCGAGTACATGACCGGCGGCACCGTGGTCGTGCTCGGCACGGTCGGGCAGAACTTCGCGGCGGGGATGACCGGCGGGGTGATCTACGTCGCCGGGAATCGTGAAACCCTCGCCGCCCGCACCAATCCGCAGCAGCTGTCGATCGAGGCGCCCACGGCGGCGGAGCAGAAGGTGCTGCGCGAGCTGCTCGAGACGCACGAACGGCTGACCGGCAGCCGCATTGCCCGATCGCTGCTCCGGTTCGACCGTCACCTCGCCGGGTTCTGCCGCATCACGCCTGTCGCCGCGGCGGCGATCGCGCCGCTGGTCGAGACCGAGCCGGAACCGGTCGCCCAGGCCGTCTAGCCGGGGTCAGATCTGGATTTTCGCGTTTTCCACAGTTTCTCAACAGTAAAACGAGAAAATCCAGATCTGACCCCGCCCGGAAGTAAAATGGCGGCATCATGATCCGAACCTTCCTGGCCGTGTGCCTGACGCTGGCCGCCGCAGCCGTCCCCGCGCACGCGCAATCGCAACAACAGCAGCAGCCGCGAGCCGTGTCTGGAACGTGGCGCGTCGACTTCGTGACACCGTTGGGGCAGAACTGGATCATCATGACGATCAACCAGTCCGGCGCCCGCCTCTCCGGTCACGCCACCGACGAATTCGGCGAGTACGAGATCAACGGCCGAGTGGTCGACGATCAGGTGACGGTGGTGTGGTCGGTCGCCGAAGACGGCAAGATGCTCGAGATTACGATGAAGGGGAAGCTCGAAAGCGCGACCCTGATCACCGGGACCGCCAAACTCGGCGATGTCGGCGAAGGACCGTTGAGCGCCCGGCGGACGGGCGACGCGGGCGACCGTTAGTTTTATTTTTCAGGAGCCGACTGTATGACCCGCTTGAAAGCAACGCTGCTGGCGCTCACGATGCTCACCGCGTCGCCGGTTTTCGCGCAGACCAACATCACCGGCGACTGGGACGTCACCGTGGTGTCGCCGCAGGGCCCAAACACCACGCCGGTCACCTTCAAGCAGGAAGGCGACAAGGTGTCCGGCATGTTCAAGTCGCCGCAGGGAACGCTGCCGTTCGACAGCGGCAAGATCACCGGCAACGACCTCACCTTCACCTTCACCATCAACTTCCAGGGCAACTCGCTGCCGATCACGCTGACCGGTAAGGTTGACGGGGCGTCGATGGCGGGCGCCGCCGACTTCGGCGGCTTCGCCCAGGGTGAGTGGAGCGCGAAGCGCTCGGGCACCACGACGACCACGTCCAGCGCCACCACGACGACCACCACCACAACCACGACCACCACCACGAAGGTGGCGACCGGGGTCGGGTTCGGCGGCAAGTGGGACGTGATGCTGAAAACGCCGGCTGGCGACATGCCGGCCAACGCGACGCTCACCGACGACAACGGCAAGCTCTCCGGCACGTTCGGAAGCCAGCTCGGCGAAGTGCCGGTCGCGGGCACCGCCGAAGGCAAGGCGCTCACGCTCACCATGACCGCGCAGACGCCCCAGGGCGACCTGAGCGTCGTCATGACCGGCGATCTCGACGGCGACAACATCGTCAACGGCAAGGCCGAGGTGTCGGGGCTGGGCTCGATGGAGTGGTCCGCCAAGCGCATCAAGCAGTAGCGCTGCGCGAGGAGCTAAAGCGTTTCCGCTCAGGTGTAGTGCGGACCGAAAAACGCTTCTAAGGGGGCGACGGAAGGTCGCCCCGTCGGAGCAGCAGCGCCACACCCAGGGCCATCACGGTCACGGCCAGAGAAATCAGCGCGATCTCGCTGGTGATCTTCGTCACCACTTCGAGCGCCACTCGGGCGGTTTTTTCCAGGTCCAGCGCATCCTCCGGGCCGAGCATTTCCCGGCCGAGGACTGTCGTTCGCCGCAGTCCATACGCCATCATCGAGCTCATGCTGACGCTCATGCCGATCAGGCGGAGGATGATGACGAGCGACGACGCCATCCCGCGATCCTGTTCGCCGACGCCGTTGATCACCGCCGCCCCGATTGGCGCGATGGTCAACCCGATGCCGATGCCGGCCAGTGCCAGCCCGGCGGCCATGAAGCCGGTGCCGCGAGCGTCTGACGCCGCGGGGCCGTGTCGCAAGCCGTCGAAGAAGGCGACCGCCTGAGCGGCCATTTCCACCTTCCACAAACTCATCATCCAGAAGCCGACGATCGCCGTCATCAGACCGAGCACGACCGACGATCGATAGCCGAGGCGTTCGGAGAGCCAGCCTCCGGGAATCGCCGCGAGCGCCATCGGCACGGTGAAGGCGCAGAGCAGGTATCCCGTGACGAGAGCCGCCTTCATCGTGTTGGCGGCGCCCGCCACGTTGATGAAAATCGGCACGCTGACCAGCGCCACCATGATGCAGAAGCCGACGAGCAGGTTCACGCCGCTCGCCGCCGACAGATTGCGGTTCGAGAAGATGCGCAAGTCGAGGATGGGATCGCGCACGCGCCGCTGAGATGCGAGGAAGATCGCGAACGCCACCGCGGCGCCGGCGACCCAGTACAGACGATGTGGCGAGGGAAGAGCGGTTGATCCTTCGAGCCCGACTTCCGGCGCGCCGAGGCCGACATTGAGCAGAATCAGCGCCGCGCCAAGCAGCGTCACGCCGATCCAGTCGATGCCGCCCTTGACGTCCATCCGGGGCAGGCCGGTCAATCCCCACCACGTGATGCAGAAGATCACGAAGACCACCGGCAGATTGATCCAGAACAGGTACGGCCAGCTCATGAACTGCACCATGATCCCGCCGTAGAGATGTCCCAGCACCCAGCCCGCCGTGTCGACCGCGCCGATGATGCCGAGCGGCAGCGCCCGCTTCTCGGGCGGATACAGATCGGCGACCAGCGCCATGCTCACCGGCACCATGGCCCCCGCGCCGAATGCCTGAATCACCCGGCCGACAATCAGCGCGTAGAGCGAGGCGAAACCCGCAGGAGGGTGATCCTGGAACAGTTGCATGACTCGCAGCGCGATGCCGGCGGGCCAGCCTGGCGAGGCCGCGACCAGCCATGACCCGACGAAGAAAATCGCGAGACAGAGCAGGTACACGAGGCGGCGTCCGGCGATATCGGACACCTTCCCCATGAACGTCATGCTGATCGCATACGAGACGAAGTAGCCGGTGACGACCCATCCGGCGACATCGAGCTTCTGGATCTCGATGGTCAACGATCGGATCACTTCCGGCAGCACGGCGGAGACGATGGTGAGATCGAGCGCGCCGATGAAGACGGGCAGGCAGACGAGCGCGAGGATCAGCCCGGGGTACTGCCGTGCGCGCGACATTCAGGCTTGCGGCTTGGGGGTGGCGGGCGGCAGCTGCGGCGTCGGGATATCGACCGGTTCATTCGTGCCGAAGAGCTCGATGAGCCAGCCGTTGCCCTCAGGCTCGGTCACGTGGATCCGCGCCGCGTTCGCTGATTTCTCGTCGATCCAGAGATCGACCGGATACATCACGTCCGCCTTGAGCGTGGACCCGACCAGCGGATTCAGTTTCTCGCCGCTCACCTCACCACGCAGATGAAGGGCTTGTCGGCTCTCGAGCGGCTCGTTCCCGACGACCTGCGGCTTTTGCACCGCGGTCCTCAGAATCTCCGGGACGCCGGTCTTCGCAAACAGTACCACGCCGTTGAAATTGGCGTCCGCCGGTGCCTTGCCGAACTGCCGCGTCAATGGATTCGACTGAAAGGTGCCTTCGGGTACCCACACGCGCGTCAACTGCAGGATCGATCCGTTCTTGAGCGCGACTTTGACGTTGCAGGACACACGATCCGGCGCGGCGTAGATACAATCCGCGGCGGTAAAGGTGATGCTGTTCTTCGCGTCCAGCACGGCCGGCGCGCCTTCGCGTTTGATAGAGAAGCGTGTGCTCTTGAGAGCCAGGACCGCGTCAGCCGTCCGATTCAGATGACTCTGGACCGCCTCTCGGCTCGCGCCTGGCTTCAGCTGTTCAGCAGCGTTGATCCAGATCGACGAAGCGAGCAGGCAGAGCAGAACGTGGGCCGCTTCGGTTTTTCTCATGTTCGTTGGACCTCGGCCGGAGGATCGACTGGCTCGAAACATGGACAGTTTCGACAATACCACAGGAACTCGGCCTGGCCCGACCGTTCGATGGCGGCGCTGGTTCAGCGCGTCGACGAGATGTCTGCCGCCTGCATCGTGCTGTTTCGGCCGATGCCGCCGCTGGGCCATCGCTCCGAAAAGCTGCGGCGGAAGCGGACTTTCCACAGCCAATAGAACATCGCTGCCAGCACCAGCACGACCGGAAGCGCGCGCAGCGCAGGGGTGGTGAACGGCGCCGGCAGGATCGCGGCCACACGCGCGCGGATCGAAAAGAACGACGCCGCGGTGATGAACAGCGCCATGCACATGCGCCAGAGGTGTCTCGACAGCCGCGGCGCGCCACGAAGGACGCCCGCCCGTATCGTCTTGAAATCCCCGAACGCGCCGGACACCCCGAGCACGCCGAACAAGAAGAAGGGGAGCGACGGCAGGCCGAACAGCCTGCCGTCCGGACTGGCGACCGCGACGATCGCGCCCGCGAGGGTCGCAAGCCCGAGCGTCAGCGCCACCAGCATCAAGGCGATGTCCCGACGGCGCGATCCTGGTGAGGGCGGGCGCACCGTGGCCACACCGGTGAACACGAGATACGCGGTCATCGACCCGGCCATCACGTTGGTCGCCTGACCTTTCACCAAAGCGCTCACCACCGCAGTGCCGCACATCGCGAAGATCGCGTAGGCGAACAGCTTCCCGCTCGAGCGGTGCACGCGTCCGCCTTTGGCGACGGAAAGCGCGATCGCGCCCGATACGAGTCCGAGCCCGGCGGCGACGATGTGGATCGGCAGCAGGTACTGGCAAAGGCGGCCCCCTGGATACATGGACGATAGACGTAGAACGTCTACGGCATGTTCCGCCGGGTCGGGACGCTGATGCTCACGGCTGAGTTACTAACCCCGAAACCGCCTTACTGCCGGCGGAAATCATCGTCGCTCTTGTCGCCGACATCGCCGCTGATTTTCGTGTCGCGGACGTGGCACGGCTATCGCACAACGCATCGCGTCCTCCCGCCGTGTACGCGCGGCGATCGAACAACGTCGGAGCCGCACCCGTGATGAAACTGCATTCGATCCTGCTCGTTACCGCGTTGACCGTCGCCTCGTCGGCCGTCGATGCTCTCGCACAAGCGCCGGCCGCACCGACCCTCGTCGAACCGGCCAACGGCGCCGCGGTGCCGCAGCCGGCGACGATCCGTTGGTCGCCGATCAGCGATCCGCGCGGTCCGGTCGCCAACTACACATGGCAGATCGGCACGAGTTCATCCTTCGCCAACGTCGCCGCATCCGGATTCACCGACGAGCGCAACGGCACGCCGATTCCGACCTTCGCGCGCGTCAGCGGACTGCCCAACGGCACGTATTTCTGGAGAGTCAAGACCACGGTGACGGTGGGCGGCACGGTCGGTTTCGTGGATTCGAACTGGTCGGCGGCTCGAAGCCTGACGATCGCCGGCCTTGGCCCCGCTCCGGCAACCCCGGCTTTCACCGCGCCCGCGAACGGCTCGCAGTTTCACGTCCGCGAATTCTTCGACATCAAATGGACGGCTGTTCCCGGCGCCCAGTACTACCTGCTCGAAGGCGACGACGATCCGAATTTCTCGGCGCCGCAGACGCTCAACGTCGAGCCGATGCAGTTCGGCACGCTGTTTCACGCCGGCTGGGGCAACGCGATCCCGAACATCTACTATCGCGTGCGCGCCGTCTCCGTCGACAACGTCCGCGGGCTGCCGTCGCCGACGCTGAACGTCAAGGTGGTCAATACCGCGCCGGTGCCGGCGGCGCCGTCGCCGCTCTCGCCGCTTGGCGGCGCCACGGTCTCGCTGCCGTTCACGTTCGACTGGTCCGACACCGCGAATCCCCAGGTTGCCGGCTACGACGTCGACGTCGACACCGATCCAAAGTTCGCGGGCACCTTCGGCGTCGCACTGATTCAGAGCATCAGCCGATCGGACTACACGATCGTGTCGGACCTTCCGCCCGGGACCTACTTCTGGCGCGTGCGGGCGCTGCACGGAGACGTCGCCGGTCCGTGGTCGGCCGGCGCGAGCTTCCGCGTGGTGGCGGCGCCGCCGACACCCGCCGGACTCGAGCTGGCGTGGATCATCACGGAGCCCGGCACCACCTACGGCGGCGCGTCGACGCAGGCGCGCGTCACGTTGAATGGCCCGGCCCCAGCCGGCGGCGCGACCGTCCGCATCATCAGCGACCTGCCGAACGTCGAGGTGCCGCAGAACGCGTTCATTCCCGCGGGAGCCACCGACGTGATGGTGGGCCCGATTACCACGCCGGCCGTCCACGGCGCGACCGTCGGTCCACTGCGGGCGTCATACGGGCCGAACCCGCAGCAGAGCTCGCTCGGGATGTTCCCATTGCTCTTCAGCCTCGCACTGAACACCGATGCGATTGTCGGCGGGAGCCCGCTGACCGGCACCGTGACGCTGCAGCGTCCTGCGCTGGCAGGCGGCGCTGACATCACGCTCGTCAGCGCCGATACTTCCTTGCTGCGCCCACCCGCGCACGTGACCGTACCGGAAGGCTCCACGTCGGCCAGCTTCACCATCACCACGTCGCCGGTCGCTGCGGCAACGCCAGTGGTCATCGACAGCGGCACGGCCAACGACGGTTACCGCGCGCCTCAGACGGTGCTGACGCTGCTGCCGACTGGCGCAGCAGCCACGGCGCCGAGCCTGGCGTCAGTGAGCATTGCCTCGTCCAGCGTGATCGGCGGCGGCACGACCACCGGCACAGTGACCTTGAACGCTCCGGCGCCGACTGGTGGCGCAGCGGTGTCGGTCAACGGCAGCCTCGAAGGGCGCGTGGTGACGCCGTCGGGAGTCACCGTTCCCGCGGGCAGCACCAGCGCGACGTTCACGATCACCGCGCCCGACGTCAACGCCAGCCACTGGGTGATGATTCAGGCGTCGTATGGCAGCGGCAATTCCGGCCTGCACGGTGTCGTGCTTCGCGTCGACCCAGGGCAGACCGCGACTCCGGCCATCCTGGTGCTGACGACCGATGGACCGTCGGCCATCGGTGGGCAGCCGATGCGCAGCCTCGTCGGGCTCGCGACGCCGGCCCCGGTTGGCGGCACGACGGTATTCCTCTCCAGCGACAACACCGCCGCGGTGCGCGTGCCCGCCAGCGTGCAGATCGCCGCGGGCAACAGCGCGACCACCTTCGTGGCCTCGACCACCGGCGCGCTGAGTCCGAGCGGGGCCACGATTACCGCCAGCACCGGCGCCAGCTCGAAGTCGACGTTCCTGACGGTGCAACCCGATCCCAACGCCGCGGCGGCGCTGGCCTCGCTGACGCCGAACGTCGGCGGCGTGACCGGCGGTAGCTCGCTGCAGGTGTCGCTGACCCTGAGCGCGGCGGCGCCGGCCGGCGGCGCGCTCGTCACGCTCGCGAGCAGCAATACTGCCGTCGCGCGCGTGCCGGCCAGCGTCACGGTGCCGGCGGGACAAGCGTTTGCGACGTTCACCGTCACGACGTCGCCGGCGGCCGCCGATGCGGTTGTTACGATTACGGGGACGTACGGCGTCACCCAATCCGCGACGATCACGGTCCTGGGTACTCCCGGAGGTGGCACATCGCCGGCGGCCGTCGATCTTGTGCTCAGTGGCGTGCCTGCCACGATTCGCCGCGGACAGGCATTCACCGCAACCGCCACGGTCAGCAACACCGGTGGCGCGAGCGCAAGCGGCTACTCCGTGGCAATCAGCTTCAGCCCGTCCGATGCGATGCGGCTGCAGTCGCCGAGTAGCGCCACCCAGTCAGTGGCGACCGTCCAGGCTGGCGCGAGCAAGGCCGTGGCATGGCAGATGCGCGCCGACAAGGCCGCTGCCGCCTCGGTGACGATGACGCTGCGCGACGCCAGCGGTGCGACGGTGAGGACCGTGCGCCAGTCGATCGCGGTGACCAACTAGCGCGGCGATCAGTTCTCGATGCCGAGCGCCCAGCGGATGCCGCCCGTGACGTGGGCGCGGAAGATCGGATCGGTGGACCAGATGTCGTCGCGGTGGCCGAGCGAGGTGTAGAACGATCGGCCTTTGCCGAATGTGCGCGACCACGCCTGCGGGTAGTCTCCGCCCTTCACGATCTCAGACCCGAGATCGCTGATGTCGGTCTTGCTGGTGTCGAGGCTGAGCAGGACGTGCACGCGGTCACGCGAGAAGGCCATCGGGATGTGCAGCCGGCCCACCTGACTGATCTGCTCGGTCGGCCGGCTCGCGTCCCAGATCGCCGTGCCGAACTGGTAGAACTCCTCGGCGACCGGCCAGGTGTCGCCCATTCCTTTGGTTGCCGGGTGCGACGAATCCTCGACCTTGAGCACCCCGATCTTCCGGCCGACCATGTTGGTGGGCACGATTGACCGGCGATAGTAGCCGCCCAGCACCTCGCCGAACTCCGGATAGTCGTACAGGGTGAGCGAAGCGCAGTGCACGCCAATCAACGCCTTGCCGTTGCGCACGTAATCGACGATCGCCCGCTTCTGCAGATCGGTCAATGGCAGGTTGCCGTTGGTCATCAGCATCAGGCCGTCGAACTGCGCGAGGTACTCGGGCGTCAGGAACGACATGTCGAGCTTCGCCGAATCCTGCTTGTAGCCTTCGAGCGTCGTCACGTCGAAGCCGCCGGTCTTGCTGTACTCGGTCACCGCGGCTTCCGCCGGCCCGAGACTGGAGTGCTTGTACAAGGCGGCATGCGTCAAGAAGAGGAGGCGTTTGCGCGACGGCGCCTGGCCGCGGACGCCGCCGTCGGCGAGGCTGAACGCCACGATACCGATCGAGGCGAACACCGCAAGGCGCCGCAGCGTGGTGGGCACGGCGCACATCGTAGCAGAAGAGGCGACGGCCTCAATGGCGCGGCCGGCGCTGAAAAACCGTCGTGACTACGGCGTCGATTTCGTGTGCCCGGAGTTCGTCACCTTCACTTGAATCTTCTTCGCCGTGGCGTCGAGCAGCACCTGTTGGGGGTAGCTCGTGCCATCGGCGAGCACGGCAAACGTGACCGCCAGGGTCACCTCGTCGTCCTTCGGTTTCTCCACGTACGACGTGACCCGATAGCTCGAAAGCTTCTTGGCGGCGGGGTCAAAGCCAATCGCCACGACATCCCCCGGCTTGGCGTAGTCCTTCACCGTAAGGGCTCCAGCCGAGGGCTGAACGTTGCCGGCGGACTGCGCAGCCTGAATCTTCTGCGGATCCGGGGGCACGTATTGCTGGACAAGGGCGGCGACCTGCTCCATGTAGTCCTTGAGGTCATCCACCTTGTTTTCAACGATTTTTTCCTTCATGCGCCCGCCGCGGCCCGAGCGGCCCTCCTTCTTGGGCGCAGCCGGAGCGGCCGCCGCGCCCGGCAGCGGGGTCTTCTGGACTTTGCCGTCCGCTCCATAGCGGCACTGCTTCTGTTCCTTCTTCTTGACCTCGCCTTTCAGGCTGATCTCCGTGGTTTCAACCCACGTGTACTGGCGCAGCGCCGCCTGATTCTGGGCGAGCGACTGCTTGATGGCCGCCGCGCGGTCCTGGGGGGCAGCGTCCTGTCCTCCAGCGGCGGTGGCGACCAGCGTGGCAACGACGGTCAGCGTCAGGCTCAAGCGCATGAAGTCGGAGGCGGCAATTCGCGAGCCAAAGGGTGGCCCGAGCGTCCTTCGAATCCGGCCCGCTGCCAGGCTCTTCTGGCCAACGGCTGCCGTCCTCCGGCGCCGCACCTACGGCCGGGCGTGTCACGCACGGATTGCCGGAGGCGCGTCGCCACCGGCCGCGTCATTTGGAGCCGCTCATCCATAACAAACATCGATCTTCCAGCCGACCACACCGCCGCGCGACGTGTACTGCGCGGCACAGCCGTTGCTCAGCCCCATCCTTGACGCGAGGCTCGACGTGTCGGACGAGAGCACGTTTCCGCTTCGACGTATCTCAGGACACGTGAGGAGTAGGACGAATGGAGGTTGCCGTCCGGGCGGACCGCGAAGGCGACCACGCGCGTGTGATTCCCGCGGGTCCCTTCGACCTTTCCCACGCGCGGACCGCCGCGCATGCCATCGCCAGCATTGAAACCTCCCTGATCGGTTGCCGAACCGTGGAGCTCGAACTGGCAGACGTCGAGGACATCGACGGCACCGGCGCGGTGCAGCTTGCCAGGCTGCTCGATCGCGTCGAAGCCGGCGGCCCGCGCACGCATGTCGTCGCGGAGCACAACCCGAAGGCCGCGCGACTGATCGCGCTGTATCGTCAGCGCCGCACCATCAGCCCACCGGCTGCGCCGAGCCGCCGCGCGATCCTGGGGCGTCTCGGATTCATGGCCGATCGGTTGCCGCGCGCCATCACGCGCGGCCTCGACTTCGTCGGTCACGACGCGATGGCGGTGCCCCTGTCGATCGCGGCTCCACGTTCGGTCGACTGGCGCTCGATCGGGACCCTGGTTCAGCAGATCGGCGCCGACGGGCTGCCCGTCACCGGCGCGGCCAACCTTCTGGTCGGCGTGATCATCGGTTTCCTCGGCGTCTCGCAACTGGGCCGGTTCGGCGCCACCGTCTACGTACCCGAGCTCGTCGTGGTCGCGCACTTCCGCGAGCTGGGACCGTTGGTTACCGCGATTGTGGTCGCCGGCCGCTCGGGCGCCGGCCTCGCCTCCGAGATCGCGACCATGAAGGTGTCGGAAGAGATCGATGCGCTGCGCGCCATGGGCTTCGATCCGGTGCGATGGCTGGTCGTCCCGCGCTGTCTGGCGCTCATCCTCGCGGTGCCGATCCTGACCTGGATCGGCGACGTGCTCGCACTGGTCGGAGGATTGATCGCCGCGACGTTTCTCACCGACATGTCCCCGCGCGCCTACGTGGCAGCCACGGCCGACGCGATCACCGCGACCAATCTGCTGGAGGGACTGCTCAAGACCCCGTTCCTGGCGCTGGCCATCGGCCTGATTGCGTGCGGCCAGGGGCTGGCGACCCAGGGCGGCGCGGCGGCAGTCGGCGCGCGAACGACGACCGCCGTCGTGTTCTCGATCTTCGGCGTCATCGCGATCAGCTCGCTGTTCACCTTTTTCTACGCACTGATCGGCCTCTGACCATGCCAGGCGCGCGGCCGCACATCGTCGTCAACGACCTCCGCATCGGCTGGGGATCCCGCGTCCTGATGGAGCACGTCACCTTCGACGTGCAGCGCGGAGCGGTGTTCACCATTCTCGGTGGATCCGGCAGCGGCAAGAGCACGCTGCTGCGCTATCTGCTCGGTCTGGAACAGCCGCTCGCCGGCACCATCGATATCGACGGCATCGGCACGCCGCACCGTTATGAAGGGGTGCCGCGGTTTGGTGTGCTGTTCCAGTCCGGGGCGCTCTTCAGCTCGATGACCCTGGCGGAAAACCTCGCGCTGCCGCTGACCATGTGGACGCCGGTTCGCGGTCCGCTGGTGAAGGAACTGGTGCAGGCGAAGCTCGATCTCGTCGGCCTTGGCCCCTTCGCCGGACACCTGCCTGGAGAAATTTCCGGCGGCATGAAGAAGCGCGCCGGGATCGCGCGAGCGATGATGCTCGAACCGGATCTGCTGTTCTTCGATGAGCCGTCCGCCGGGCTCGATCCGATCACGGCCTACGAGCTCGATCAACTGATCCTCACGTTGAGCCGCGACCTCGGCATCACGATTGTCATCGTCACCCACGAACTGCCGAGCATCTTCCTGGTCGCCGACAGCTGCATCGTGCTGGACAAGGTGGCCAAGGGGATCGTTGCCCGCGGCAACCCGCACGATGTGCGCGATCAGGCGGACAACCCGTTCGTGCACGCGTTCTTCACGCGGTCGTCGCCCGAGACGGTCGCACATCACGGAGCCAGATGATGGCTGCAGAAAAAAGCTACGCACGACTCGGCCTGTTCGTGGTCGTCGGCCTCGTCGTCATTTTGGGGACGAGCCTGTTTTTCGCGCAGCGCATGCGGCGCCGCGCGGTGATCAGCCTGGTCACCTACGTCACCGAAAACGTCAGCGGGCTGGACGTCTCCAGCCCGGTCCGATTCCGGGGGGTCGCCGTCGGGCGCGTCTCGGACATCCGCGTCGATCCGGTCGGCAAAACCATCGCGATCGACTTCGAAATATTTCAGGACCGGCTGGTGACGATTGGCGCGAACGTGAAGCGCATCCAGCAGATGGCCGACCTGGCGGTGTTCCCGCAACTCCGCGCCCGGATCGTGGGCAATCCGGTGACGGGCGACGCCTACCTGCTGCTCGATCTGCCGAGCAACCCGCCGCCGCCGGTTGCGCTCGGCTTCACTCCCGACCGCCCCTACGTTGCGTCGATGCCGTCGCCGCTCGCGGCGGTGCAGGATCGACTGCCGGCGGTCCTGGAACGGGCCGAACAGACGCTCCAGACCCTCCGGGAGATCGTCCTGCGCATTCCGGCCAGTCTCGACCGGAGCGACCGCTTCTTCAGCACCATCGAACGGACCATCAGGGAAAGCCAGTTGCCGCAGCTGAGCGCGGACTCCCGCACGTTCTTCACGACGACGACGGCGCAGATGGGACAGATCGCAACGGACATCGATCGCGTGATGGGGACGGAGGGCACGCTGGTGAAGTTCGCCGATGAGGCGCGCGCCGCCATACGCGACGCCGATCTTGGCGGCTCGACGGAGGTGATGCGCGATGCGCTCGATCGGACGAGCCTCGCCGCGGACGACTTCCGCCGGTCGCTGCCGGCCATTCGGGATGCGCTCGAACAGATGCGCGAACTGGCTCGTCGTCTCGACGAGCAGCCGGAGTCGGTCGTGTACGGTCCCCGCCCGCATGGGAGCAAGCCGAAATGACGCGTCCTCACTCACGCGCCGTGGCGCTGCTGTGGATCCTCGCGTGCGGCGCCGGGCTGGGCTGTCAATTGAAGCGTCCCGACGTGATGGCGGTCCGGATGATCGAGCCGCTTCTGATCGAAGCCGCGAGCCAACCGACGCCGCCCTCGTCGTCGAATGCGGATCATCCCGCGGCGGAGGTGCTGGCGGTGCGGCTGGTCGAAACCCAGGCGCGCGACCACATTGGCCGCCGGCTGCTGCACCAGGAGGCGAACGGCGAACTGGTCGAGGACATCGCCTGGCGCTGGTCGTCCGCGCCGGCGCGTTATCTGGATTCGGCGCTGAGGATCTCGTTCGAGTCGACGCCGGGCGTGCGACTGGTGGACTCAGGCAATGTCACGGCGATGGCCGTGACCCTGACCGCGTGGCATCTGGAGTCGACCGACCGCGTCCGGCTGATCGGTGCGGTCGAACTGGTCGTGACCGGCAGCGACCGGGCCGTTCACGACCATGTCATCCATGCCAGCGAGCCCGTCTCGGCGGAGTTGCCGGGCGACCTCGCGGCCGCCGCCGGGCGCCTGCTTCAGCGCCTGGCGGCGGCGAGCCTTCTGCGAGTGACCCAGAGCGTGGGTGGTACTTTCTGAAGGGGTTCTCGAGAACCCTGAGTTCTACCTGGTCGCTGCACCGCGGCGTTCGGCCGTCATCTTCTTGATCTCGTTGACGCCGTTGTTGACGATGATGTCGATGAGATCCTTGCCGATCTCCTTGGTCGACTTGGTCGGATCGCCGGTGACGCCGTTGTTGACGCGCGGCGGCGCGTTCGGGTCGGCCGCTCCGCGTCCACCGCCGCCACGGCCGCCGGCTGCCGGCGGGGTCTGACCCGCGGCAATCGCCGCCTGCCGCGCCATCCGGGCGTCACGCGCCGTCTTCCACTGCTCCGGCGTCTGGCCGGTCGGATCGAACGGCATCGTCTTGTAGAGCGGACGCACCCAGGCGCCCGGCGACGGCTCGAGATACAGCATGATCGACGTCTCGAGCATCGCGCCGTGGCCGCCGATCGGCAGCTTGTGATCGTAGAGGTACATGTCCACGTCATCGTGCGTCTTGTTGTAGAAGTCGCTGACGTAGTAGACGCGGGTCCCCTTGGCCATCCACTTCTTGTCCATCTCCTCGGCGGCGTCCTTCATCTCGGCCTGCCCGCCACCGTGGTCGCCCATCACGTAGATGTCCTTGAAGCCGGTGCGCGCGAGGCTGTCGATCTCGGCGAGCTGCACCTGCTTGAACACCTCGGCCGGCATCTGCATCGCGCCGGCCTGATCGGCCATCTCGCGGTTGGCATTGAGGCCGGTGGCGTTGACCGCGATCGGCAGCACCGGCGCGACCAGGGTCTTGCCCAGCTTCTTGGCGATCATGCTGGCGTGGCTGTGCGCCATCATGGTGTGGCCGCCGAGCACGTCCTGCGGGCCGCGCTCCTCGGTGCCGCCGGCAGCCAGGATGACCGAGGTCCAGCCGTCCTTCAGCTTCTGCGACAGCTCGGTGTGGGTGAGCAGTTCCATGTCGATGATGTTGGCGACGTTGACCTGAGCGAACGCGATCGACGAGCAGAGTGCGGTCAGCGCGGCGAGTGCGAGAGTTTTTTTCATGGCTACCTACTTGATCTTCTCGTATGTGGCGAAGGTGACGTTCCGGGTGACTTTGCCCTCGGGATCCATGCGCATGTACATGACGCCGATGGTGTCGCCGTCGGGCGACAGGACGTTGGTGAGCACCTGCGTCACCTTGCCGCCCTTCTTGTAGACGATCTCGTTGATCCGATCGTTGATGATCTTGACCGAGCCGGTGTCGGTGCCGGGGTTGCCGTAGAGCGGCATGTCCTTGCCGTCGAACATCGTGTCGTAGCCCCACTTGGAGGCGACGCCTTCCTTGTTGACCGCGTCGATGGTGATCTTCATGCCCTTGCCGCCGGCAATCGGCTCATAGGTCATGGTGTTGCTCTGCGGCGCGGGCGCCTCGGACTTCAATTTCCACTTGCCGTAGCGCGGATTGGCAGGCTGCGCGGCGACCGAGATCGCCAGCATCGCCACGGTGACGGCGATGCCGCCGGCCCGAACGTACTGTCTCATCGTCCAACTCCTCGTCGGTCCCGTGCCTTCAGCAGGAGACGCACTTGTGATTGTTTTTCGCGCCGAGCCCCTCGAGCAGCTTGATGGTGTCCGGATAGGGCTGGGTCCGCTGCACCGGCCCGTTGGCCATGTCCACCGTGGTCTGGCCGGCGCGGTTGACCGCCTTCACATCGGCGCCCTTCGAGACCAGGTACTCGATCATCTCGTTGTCGCCGCGCGACGCGGCGTTGTGCAGCGCGGTGTTGCCCTCGTGATCGCGGACGTTGACGTCGGCGTGGAGATCCTCGATCAGGAACTTGACCGCCGCGAGCATGCCGGTCGGCGCGAAGCGGTGCGCGTTGGCGGCGAACCCCTCGCCGTAGCCGGCGCCGGCCGCGGCGAGCAGCGGCGGGATGCCGGGCCCGCCGACCGGCAGCGGCCGTCCCGATACGTCGACCGACGGCGCGTCGCGGTCGGCGTCGGTGCCGCGCGGTCGTGAGAACGGCTTGGTGGTGGCGATCGATGGATCGGCGCCGTACTTCAGCAGCAGCTGCATCGCGGCGATGTCGCTCGCGTAGGCCGCCCGCCAGAACGGCGTCGCCCCGCCGTCGTCGACGCGGAGCAGGTCGAAGTTGTACTGCGTGAACCAGGTCTTGCGCGACAGCCGCGCGTTGGGATCGGCGCCCTTGTCGAGCAGCGCGCTCATCAGCGCGAGATACGACGTCTCCTGCTGCAGCTGGGCGCGCGGCTGCGGGTAGAACATCCGCGGCGTCCACTCGATGTTGAGCACCGCGTAGAGCGGGGTCACGCCGCCGGCGTTGGCCAGGTTCGGGTCGGCGCCATGCGATAGGAGGTATTTCGCGATGTCGTACTGGCCGTTGACGGCGGCGATCAGCAGCGGGCTGACGCGGTCGCCGGGGCTCGTCGCGTTGACGTTGGCGCCATGTTCGACCAGCGCCTGCACCGATCGCGCCGCGCCCTGACGGGCCGCGAAATGCAGCGCGGTGAGGCCGCCCTGCGTGCCAATCAGCTCGTTGAACCCGAACGATCGCGTCACGCCGGCGACGCCGCGGTTTGCCGGTGCGGCGGGAGGCGCCGCCGCGGGCCGCGGCGCGCCGCTCACGCTGGCGCTCTTGGCGTTCTGGGCGTCGCGGATCGTGTTCTGCAGCGTCTCTTCCGGTGCGGTGACGCCGGAGAGATCGACCAGCTTCGAGGTGCGCGCCGGGTCGGCGCCGTGCGCGAGCAGCTCGCGGATCGCGTCGGCGCGATCGAGCGCGGCCGCGAACATCAGGGCGGTCTCGCCATTGGCCGATTCGACCGCGTTGGCGTCGCCCGCCTGCTCGAGCAGCAGCTTGACCGCGTCGGCGTGGCCGGAGGCGGCGGCGAGCATCAGCGGGGTCGCACCGGTGGACGTGACCGCGGCCGGGTTCGCGCCGCCGGCCACCAGGCGCGCGATCGCGGACGCTTCGCCGGCCTGCGCGGCCAGGTGCAGCGCGGTGTAGCCGCCCAGCCGGGTGGTGGCCTTCACGTTCGCACCGGCGTAGAGCAGCGTGCCGGTGAGATCGGCGTCGCCGTTCATCGCCGCCCAGTGGAGCGCGGTCATGCCGTCGCCCTGCGCGGCGTTGACGTCCTTGCCATCCTTGACCAGCGCGCGAACCGCCGCCGGATCCTTACGCATCGCGGCGGCCGCCACGGGCGCCGCGTCCTCCGCCGCCAGCAGCGTCGATAGATAGAGGGGCGCCCCAAGCGCCACGACAACCGTGAGCACCGCGACAAGCTTCTTCGTCATGTCCTCACCGCGTTCAGGTCGAGCGGGCCGGTGCTGTCGCCGAAGGCGTCGATGCCGAGCCCGACGCCTTGCAATCCGGCGAGCATCGCGTTGGCCATCGGCGTGCCGTCCGGCGCCTTGATGTGGATGTTGCCCTTGAGACGGCCGCCCGCGTGCCCCGCGAAGAACAGCGGGCAGCGCTTGTGATTGTGCACGTTCGGATTGCCCATCGGCGATCCGTAGACGATCAGCGAGTTGTCGAGCACGCTGCCGTCCTCGTCCGGCAGCTGTTTCAGCTTCTCGAGGAAGTACGGAATCAGGCCGACGTGGTACCTGTTGATCTTCGCGAAGTCGGTAATCCGGTCCTCGCGCTCGTTGTGATGCGACGCGATGTGGAAGCCGGTCGTGGCGCCGGCTTCGCTGAACACGCGGTTGGAGACGTCGCGGCTCAGCTTGAGCGCGAATACCCGGGTGATGTCGGCGGCGAACGCCAGCGCCTGCAGATCGAACATCAGCCGCACGTGATCGGCGTAGGAGTCGGGCACGCCGATCGGCGCCGACGGCAGCTCGCGCGCCTCGCCGCTGGCGTTGTGGGCCTCGACTTTCTGGATGCGCCGCTCGATCTCGCGCACGTTGTCGAGATAGTCGTCGAGCCGGGCGCGGTCGCCGGCGCCGACGTCAGCTTTCAGATCAGCCGCCGACGCCATCACCCAGTCCAGCAGGCTCTTGTCCTTTTTTCGGCGCCGCGCGCGTGCTTCCGGCGTCGCGCCGACACCGAACAGCGTGTCGAACACCGCGCGGGGATCCCGAATCATCGGCAGCGGCTCTTTGGGCGACGCCCAGCTGATCGAGTCGGTGTATGCGCAGGAGTAGCCGTAGAAGCAGCCGCCCGACTGGTCGATGCTCTCGATGCACAACTGCATCGACGGGATCGGCGTGTCCTGTCCGGCCGCCTTCGCATAGATCTGGTCCAGCGACGTGCCGGCGAAAACATCCGACCCCTGGGTCTGATGCGGATGCGACTGGGTCAGGAACACCGCCGCCGATCGGAAGTGATCGCCGCCGATCTCGGGGGCGGTGAACGCCTCGGCGTTGCGGCAGTCGGTGTTGCTGACGATGGTCAGGTAGTCGCGATACGGCTCGAGCGGCGCCAGCGCGGTCGGCGAGAGGTCGAACGCCGATCCGGCCTGGGCCGGCGACCACATGTTCTTCGAGGCGCCGAAGGTGGTGGCGCCGGCCACGCCGTGCACCATCTCCATCGCCACCAGGCGCAATTTTTTCGTCGCGGCCGCGCCGGCCAGCGCCGAGGCGGCGGGGGTCATGGCGTCGAGGAAGGGCAGCGCGATCGACACGCCGAGTCCCTTGAGGATGGTGCGCCGGTGAAGGTGTTTGCCGGTCAGATACATAGGGTTCTTACCGCGCCTGCGCGGTGGTCTGCGGCGCTTCCGCCGCGCGCCGCTGGAATGCGGCGCTGTTGACGATGCCGAGCACGAACGAGGAGAAGCGAAGGTCGGCCTGCGCGCCCTGACGGACGATCGAGCGAACCGTCGGCATGTCGTAGTACTCGACGCGTCGTCCCAGCGCGTAGGTCATCAGGTTTTCGATGAACGTCTGCAGGAACACGTCCTGGTGCTTCAACAGCGCGTCGCGCAGGCTGGCCGGGCCGTCGATCTTCGTGCCGTCGTACATCACACCGGCCGAATCGATCGCCACGCCGTTGTCCTTGATCCGCCACTTGCCGGTGACGTCGAAGTTGTCGAGCGCGAGCCCGAGCGGATCGATCACTTTGTGGCACGACTGGCACGCCGGGTTCTTGCGATGTTCTTCCATCCGCTCGCGCGTCGACAGCACCTTGCCGCCCGCGGTCGCGTTGGTCGCCTCGAGCGCCGGCACGTTCGGCGGCGGCGGTGGCGGCGGCGAGCCGAGCAGCACTTCCATGATCCACTTGCCGCGCATCACCGGCGAGGTGCGATCGGCGACCGAGGTCAGCACCAGCACACTGCCCTGGCCCAGGATCCCGCGCCGGGTCTCGGGCAGCGTCACCCGCCGGAACTCCGGTCCGCTCACGTTGGCGATGCCGTAGTGCCGCGCGATCCGATCGTTGACGTACGAGTAATCAGCGGTCAGCAGGTCGAGCACGCTGCGATCGTCGCGGACGATGCTCTGGAAGAAGAGCTCGGTCTCCCGCACGAACGCCTCGCCGAGGGTGTGGTCGTAGTACGGGTAGGAGATCGCGTCGGGCAGCATCGCGTCGACGTCGTTCAGCCGCAGCCACTGCGCCGCAAACCGCGTCGACAGCGACTCGGCGCGCGGATCGGCGATCATGCGCGCCACCTGCTTCTCGAGCATGCCCGGCGCGGTCAGCCGTCCCTGCATCGCCAGCTTGGTGAGCTCGGCGTCGGGACCGGCGGCCCACAGGAAGAACGACAGCCGCGAGGCGAGCGCGATGTCGCTGACCCGCTCCGTGGTTGCGGCGATCGACGACGCAGGGGCTGGTTTCGCCGACGCTCGCTGGCCGTTGGTGCGGGCCGAGGCGGACTCGACGCGGAAGACGAACTGCGGGCTCGCGAGGATCGCTTCGAGCGCGGCGGCGATCCCGCTCTCGAAGTCGCGCTCCTTGCGGCCGTCGGCGTAGAAGCGCATCAGCGAGGCGATGTCCTTCTTGCTGGCGGGACGCCGGAAGGCCTGCGCCGCAAGACGCGTCACGATCCTGGTGGCGCAGGCATCCTCGTCGGCCGGCGGTGGTCGGACGGCAGGAGAAGATGCGTTCCCGGCTCGGCGTCGACGACACCCCGGTGACGTGCTGCGGTCCGAGGATCGCCAGATCCTTGAGGTGCGGCAGCGTGGTGACGCCGTAGGCGACGCCGATCTGCGTATCCGCGAGCGTGTGATCGATCGGCGCGACCAGATCGTTGACCGGTCCCTCGAAGCGCTGGATGAAGGCCGCGGCGATCCGCTGCGGTCCGGCGGAGACGTGGATCGGCGGCGTCTTCAGGAACAGGCTGGTGGTGACCTCCGCCATGTTCGGATCGACGTCGAGCAGCGCCTTGCGCTCGCCGTTGATCGACACGTCGATCTGCTCGCCGGAAGCCGGGCCGCCGAACAGGAAGCCGTCGGCGTTGCCGTGCAGCTCGATGCGCAGGATGTAGTCGCCGTCGGCGGGGAAGGTGTGGGTGATCGCAATGCCGCCGCGCGTGCCGAGCGGCGCGCCGTCGACGCGGCGCAGCTGCGACGCGGTCTTGGCGACGCGGTAATGCGCTTCGGTCGACTCCGCGTCGGGATCGCCGACCGCGAGCACGGTCACCTTGCTGGCGGCGCGCAGGTAGCCGTCCATCAGCGCCGGCGACAGCGCCTGCGAGTCGGCGACGTTGTCGAAGCCGGAGCTGATCGAGTCGGGCGGCAGCAGACCGTTGACGTCGACGTCGAGCGCGAGCAGATCCTGCACCGCGCGCGCGTACTCGACGCGATTCAGTCGCTGAAACGGACGCCGTCCGGGATTGGGCACCGCTGCCGCGGCCTTGTCGACACGCGTCTCGAGCGACGCGGCGAGCGCGACCAGGGCGTCGGCGTCGGGACGGCGCGCGCCGGGCGGCGGCATCATCCCCGCGCGCAGCTTGCGGATCATCTTCTCGGTGACGTCGCCGTGCTGCGCCGCGGCGGCGGCGTCGAAGGTCGCCAGCGACAGGCCGCCCGCCTTGCCGCGCTCGCTGTGACACCCCGCGCAGTATTGGCGCACCAGCGCGGTTTGTGGATCGGGGGACGGTGTTTGCGCGGCCGCGCCGCTGCCGCCGGCGAACACCATGGCGACGAAAATGACTCCCGTTTTCATCGGAAAACGAGTATACGGGCGATCGAGAAATGCTTTCTCCATAATCTTGGTTCGGAGACGAACTTTCACATTCTTTAGAGCCCGGCTGCAGTCAAATAACGCACCACAATGTTTTACAATCCGCGCACGATTCCTACTCAGCGAAAGCGAGGCAGCATGAAATTGGTTCGAGGCGCTGTGCTCGGCATGCTCATCATGCTGGCAGCCACGACAGCGCACGCGCAGGTTCAGACCGGTTCGATCGCCGGTATCGCCACCGACACCAGCAACGCCGTGATGCCCGGGGTCACCGTGTCTCTGTCGGGAGACAAATTAATCGGCGGCGTGCAGACGCAGACGACGGACGCGGCCGGCGCCTATCGTTTCGATCGGCTCCCGCCGGGCTCGTATAACGTGAAATTCGAACTCCAGGGCTTCCGCTCGATCGATCGCACCGACATCGCGATCAGCGCGTCGTTCACCGCAACGGTGAACGCCAAGCTCGAGGTCGGCAGCGTGACCGAGACGATCACCGTGACTGGTGAATCGCCCACCGTCGACACCAAGTCGAACCTGCAGCAGACGGTCATGACCCAGGCCGTGCTCGAAGGCGTGCCGTCGGGCCGCGATCCGTGGTCGCTCGCCAAGCTCATTCCCGGCGTGCAGGTCGCCACGTATGACGTCGGCGGCACGCAGTCGATCCAGCAGAGCAATCTCTCGTCGCACGGCTCGAGCACCAACGACGTCAGCTACAACATCGACGGCGCGTCGGTGAACTGGCCGGGCGGCGGCGGCGGCGCGACGATGCTGTACTACGACCAGGGCATGTTCGAAGAGGTCAACTACATGACCTCGGCGATCCCTGCCGAAGTGATGGTCGGCGGCGTGTCGATCAACATGGTGACCAAGGACGCCGGCAACAAGTGGCGCGGCGATTCGCGCTTCTCGTACTCCGGCGGCTGCCTCAGCACCCAGCAGAACCCGGTGGCCGGCCCGCTCCAGGTGCCGGGCTGTCTCGAGAGCGACAACTACTCGGACCAGATCGCCGACGGCACGTTCCCGAAGACCTTCCTCGGCAACCCGACCAAGACCACCTACGACTTCAACGTCGCCGGCGGCGGCGCGCTGGTGAAGGATCGGCTGTGGGTCAACGGTTCCTACCGGCGCTGGGTCGTCGACAAGCTGGTCAACTCGAAGAACGCTGACCTCACCCAGGCGATCGACGACAACACGCTGAAGAACTACTCGGGCAAGGGCGTGTTCTCGGTGTCGTCGAACCAGAAGTTCCAGGTCGCCTACAACTGGAACAACAAGATCCGCGGCCATCGCCGCGACACACCGCCGGACCTGGTGCCCGACATCGCGTCCCTGGTCCAGACCAACCCGGCGTCGTCGACGCAGGCGAAGTACACCGGCATCCACAACAAGCTGGTCTACGAGTCGTCGTTCAGCATCATGGACGGCATCACCAGCTACAACTACCAGCCGGGCACGCCCGCCACGGCGGTGCGCGTCGTCGACACGCCGTTGAACACCGCGAACTTCGCGGCGCAGCGCCACGAGGATCAGCCGAACTCGCGTCTGCAGTTCGACAACTCGGTGTCGGTCAGCGCATCCGGCGCGGCGGCGAGCACCTGCTCAAGGCCGGCATCCAGTTCGCGCGCCTCAAGTACGAGAGCAACTACGACGTGCTGAACGGGATGTACCTGAACTACAGCAACGGCGCGCCGATCAACGTGCAGGAGTTCAACACGCCGGCCGACTCGCTGAACCAGGACAACGTGATCGGGCTCTTCCTGCAGGACGGCTGGACGGTGGCGCACGGCCTCACCGTCAACCTCGGCCTGCGCTACGACCACAACACCGGCATCCTGCCGGATCAGTCGGCGCCCGCCGGTATCTTCAGCCCGGCGCGGACGGTGACGGGATCCGAGCCGGTGCACCAGAACCTCGCCGTGTGGCGTACCGGCGTCGCCTACGATCCGAGGGCGGACGGCAGGACGGCGCTGAAGGCGAGCTACAGCCGCTACGGACTCCAGGTCGGCATCGATCGCGTCACCCAGGTCAACCCGCTGACCGTCGGCAGCCGCACCTGCCCGTGGACCGATCCGAACAAGGACGGAATCGCACAGCCGAGCGAAATCGGGACGGCCTGCACGGCGTTCCCCTCGCTCAGCGTGCACTACGCCGGCGCGAACGGTCCGTCATGGCCGTTCTCCGACGAAGTCACGGCCGGCATCGAGCAGCAGATCATGAAGGACATGCGCGTCGGCGTGATGTACTACCACCGCACCAACCGGAACCAGATTGGCATCCGTAACGACGCGGTGCCGTCCAGCTTCTACACGCCGATCACCGTGAACATCCCGAACGGCCCGGGCGGCACCGTCGCCAACCCGAAGCCGACGACCGCGACCGTCTACAACCTCAGCTCGGCGTCCTATCTGAGCTTGTCGAACCTCACGATCGACAACGCGCCGTACCTCGACACGAAGTACGACGGCGTCGAGTTCACGGCGAACAAGCGGATGTCGAATCACTGGTACATGGTCGCGGGCTTCACCTACGGCAACAACAAGGGCGGCCTCAACGCGTCCACCGGCCAGTCGACCGCGACCACCGCGGAGCTGAACGATCCCAACAACGTCCCGTTCACCAACGGGATCGTCGGCAACGACTCGACCTGGGCGCTGCGCGTCTCCGGCGGCTATCAGCTGCCGTGGGCCATCAACCTGTCGGCCGCGCTGGTGGCCAATCAGGGTTACCCCTACGTCAGCACGTTCGCGGTGACCCGCGCGCTGGTGCCGACGCTGGTGCGCACCACCCAGACGGTGATCCTCACCAACCGCGGCGACGAGCGGCTGCCGAACGTCACGCAGCTCGACATCAGCCTGTCGCGTCCGTTCCGCTTCAGCGGCGGACGGCGGTTCGAGCCCCGGTTCGACCTGTTCAACGTGACCAACTCGAACACCGCGACCTCGATCACCTCGTCGATCGGCAGCAGCTATCTCGCGCCGACCGGGATCATCTCGCCCCGCATCGCGCGGGTCGGGTTCGCGGTCAACTTCTAGACCGACCGACACGTTCCGACAGAAGTGTGGCGCTGCTTCGGCAGCGCCACACTTTTGTACCTTCCCGCCCGTTCCCCAAACGTTAGACTTCAGCGGTTAGACCTCAGCGGTTCGGTCCCCTCCAATCACTGGGTCAAATCAGACATCGTTGTCGGGAACGCTTGGCGATCCCACATTTGCGTCGGCTGCTGATCTTTTGGTCAGCAGACCACATTCACGAAAACGCACTGCAACTCTTGCGTACGTCGCCGCCGCCACCCGCCTGGTGCTGGTGTACCCCTTGCTCCGCCAGCGGTACCGATCACCACGAGCTTCTTGAACGGGGAGGCAGCGATGAGGACACGTGTCTGTGTGTGGGTATTCACGCTGGTGACGCTCGGAGCCGGCGTGGCCGGAGCGCAGTCGGTCGGCGCCACAACCGGTTCCCTGAACGGCAAGATCGCCGACGCCAGCGGCGGCGTGCTGCCCGGCGTGACGGTGACCGCCACCAGTCCGGCGCTGCAGGGCGCGCGGACCACCGTCAGCAATGAAGAGGGCGCCTATCGCCTGCCGGCGGTACCGCCCGGTCTCTACGCCATTCAGTACGAGCTCGGCGGCTTCGGCACCGTGATCCGCGAAGGGATCAGCGTCGGCGTCGGCTTCACCGCGACGGTGAATGTCGAGCTGAAGGTGGCCTCATTGCAGGAGACGGTGACGGTCAGCGGCGCGTCGCCGGTCGTCGACATCTCGTCCACCAAGACGGCGACCATCTTCGAGGCCAGGCAGCTCGAGTCGCTGCCCAACGCGCGCGACTTCTGGTCGATCATGGCGCAGGCGCCGGCCGTGCAGCTGCAGCGGATCGACGTCGGCGGCAGCACCGCCGGCACCCAGACCGGCTATTCCTCCTACGACACCAAGGCCGATCAGCACCGCCCGATGATCGAAGGGATCGTCAATACCGAAGGGACCAACGCCGCCGGCTTCTACTACGACTACGGCGCGTTCGAGGAGGTGTCGGTCGGCACCGGCACGTCGAGCGCCGAGATGCCGTGGCCCGGCATCATCTCGCAGTTCGTGTCCAAGTCCGGCGGCAATACCTATCACGGCCGTCTCTACGGCGACTACGAGAGCGCCAACATTCAGGCGAGCAACATCGATGCGGCGCAAATCGCCGCCGGCCTGAAGGGCAGCGCAAGCCTGCCGGCCACCGAGCTGAACCGGATGCACAGCTACTACGATCTCAACGGCGACCTCGGCGGCTTCCTGATGAAGGACAAGGTCTGGTGGTACGGATCGCTGCGCAAACAGGACATTCAGACACTGCTGCCGAACTTTCCGGTGAAGCCGTTCGAGACCGGATTGAAGAACGTGTCGATCAAGGGCACCTACGCCGTCAACAAGAACAACAAGCTGATTGGCTACGGCATGTGGGGTCAGAAGTATCAGCCCAATCGTCTGGACACGTATTTGATCGCGGCGACCGCCGCCATTCACAACAGCGCCGACTCGACGCTGAACCAGCAGTACTGGGGGCACACCTACAAGGCCGAGTGGGACAGCGTGATCAGCGACAAGATGTTCTTCGAGGTGCGCGGCGGCCAGTTCGGCTACGACTGGCCCTACACCCGCAACAGCAACGCGCCCGCTTTCCAGGATCTGAGCACCAACGTCGTCAGCGGCGGCAACCAGGACGGCTGGTGGACCAACCGGCGGCGCAATCAGGGTTTCGCCACGCTGAGCATCTTCAAGGACGGCTGGGCCGGCTCGCACAACTTCAAGATCGGCGGCGAACTGTTCGGCGAGAGCACCGAGTACAAGCGCGGCTTCGGCGGCGTCGGCAACGTGCCGGGCGACGTGCTGCACATTCTGCGCAACGGCCTGCCCTCCGAGGTGATCCTGTTCCAGTCACCCGTCGATTCGTTCGACGGCCTCAGCACGCTCGGCCTCTACATCACGGACACGTGGCGCGCGAGCAGCAAGCTGACGCTCAGTCTCGGCCTGCGCTTCGATCGCTACCGCTCGTACCTGCCGGCGCAGGTCGGTCCGCCGACCAGCGCGTTCAACACCAACCCGCAGGTCTCGTTCGCGGCGATCGACAACCTGCTGACGTGGAATCTGCCGGCGCCGCGGCTCGGGCTCACCTACGACCTGACCGGCAGCGGCAAGACGGTGGTCAAGGCGAACTACGCGCAGTACTGGTGGAATCCGGGAACGGCGGTGATCGCCGAGAACGTCAACAACAACCCGGTCGACTGGTACAACCGCTACACCTGGACCGACAAGAACGCCAACGGCGTGTGGGATCCGGGCGAGCAGAGCAACCTGTCGGCCTCGCGCGGCGGCGTCGGCAGCGCGATTCTCGATCCGGCCGGCCTGCAGGACACGTTCACGCGCGAAGCCGCCGGCTGGGTGGAGCACGAGCTGATGCCGAACGTCGGCGTCCACGCCGGCTTCGTCTGGCGCCGGATCTCGCAGCTGGTGCAGTTGAACAACGCCAACCGTCCGCTCTCGGCGTTCAACGTGCCGACGACGATTCTGGATCCCGGGCCCGACGGCGTGCTGAAGACCGCGGACGATGGCGCGTCGATTCGCCGGCTTCAACCTGAGCGCCGCGGCGCTGGCGCTGCCGGTGCTCAACGAGCTGCAGAACACGCCCGGGCCACGACGACTTCTACACGCTCGAGTTCAGCGCCAGCAAGCGCCAGACCGGCCGCTGGTCGATGAGCGGGTCGTTCTCGTATCGCTGGAACATGGACAACTCGGCGAGCTACTTCGGCAACTCCGTCTGCGCGCGCTGCAGGACGTGCGCGACGCCCAACGATCTGATCAACACCGACGGCGGCCGCTACAACTTCACGACCTGGGCGTTCAAGATCAACGGCAGCTACGAGGCGAAGTACGGCATCCGGATCACGCCGTCGATCCGCAACCAGGCCGGCCAGCCCTACGGCCGCACCATCAGCGCCGCCGCGGCCAACGGCATCAACTACGGCACGGCGCGCATCCTGGCCGAGCCGATCGACACGCACCGCCAGGACATGATCACCGTGCTCGACGTCCGCGTCGAGAAGTCGTTCAAGCTCGCCGGACGGACCAGCGCTGTCGGCGTTCGTCGACGGCTACAACCTCGCCAACTCGAACGCCGCGACGAACATCAACTGGAGCTCGGGTGCGACCTATCTTGACGCCGTCCACGATCATCGGGCCGCGGCTCGCGCGGTTCGGCGTCAAATTCGATTTCTAACGCACGAGACGCACGAGACCGAACGCGCACGAGACGCACGAGAGACAAACGTCGTGACTCTGTGTCGCTCGCCTGTCCTCGTGCGCGCTTCTCCTCTCAGTCGAGCCTCCCATCATGATCGAAACTCACGCTGGCCGTCGTTGCCGTCGGCCGCGCTCGGTGTCGCCGCCGGCTGCTCGTCGCCGTCCGCGAAGGCGCAGAGCCGCCGCGCCCAAGGCGCCGGCCAAGCCAAGCTCGGCATCCGCCCGAAGGGCGACACCGAGATCGAGCCCGACATGACCAAGATCTCGTCGGACGATCTGAAGAAGGTCTTCAGCTACATCGACGAGCACATCGACGATCACGTCGAGAACCTGCAGAAGTGGATCCGCCAGCCGAGCATCTCCAACAGCGGCGAAGGCATTCCCGAATCGGCGGAGATGGTGAAGGGCTTCTTCGAGCAGCTCGGCTGCCAGACAGCGCGCGTCTACGACGTCGGCATCACCGAGTGGGGCGCGCCGGGCAATCCGGTCGTCTACGCCAAGTGCGACGACGGCGCGCCGCGGACGGTCGCGATCTACTGGATGTACGACACGATGCCGGTCACGCAGCCCGACGTGTGGATCGCGCCGCCGTTCGAAGGCCAGCCTGATCGAACAGGCGCCCTCAAGAAGGTGCTGATCGGCCGCGGCGCCACCAACTCCAAGGGCCCGGAGATGGCCTACTGGAACGCGCTGATGTCGATCAAGGCGGTCACCGGCAAGCTGCCGGTCAACCTGATCTTCGTCGCCGAAGGCGACGAGGAGCGCATGGACATCGGCCTGCGCAAGTTCGTCAAGGATCATCCCGATCTGTTCAAGGGCGCCGACGCGCTGTATCGGCGATGGCGGCGGCCAGAGCTCCGAGCGGCGGCGCCGGCGTCGGCGGCGGCTCCGAAGGCTGCGTCTACATCGAGCTGACGACCAGCGGCAAGGCGTGGGGCCGCGGCCCGGTGCAGTCCGACATCCACGGCGCGCAACAAGCGCGCGGTCGACAGCCCGGCGTGGCGCCACATCAAGATGCTGTCGTCGCTGGTCTCCGACGACGGCAACACGCCGCTGATCGACGGCTTCTACGACGAACATCGAGCCGCTGTCGAGCCGAAGAGACCGCGGCGATGAAGAAGGCGGCCGAGAAGATCGACCTGAAGGTCGCCGCGCGAGAACCTCGGCGTCGCGCGCTTCATCTCCGACGATCCGTTCACGATGCTGAAGATGCAGCGCTACGGCACTGTCGTTCAATCTCGACGGCATCTGGAGCGGCAACATGTACGCCGGCGGCGCCGGCGCGATCCTGCCGAACAAGATCACCTCGAAGCACAACATCCGCTACGTGCCGAAGATGAACGGCCTCGAGATCGTCAAGCGGATCCGCGAGCAGCTCGACCAGCAACGGCTACAAGGACGTCGAGATGAAGATCATCGGCGACGTGCCGTGGTCGAAGATGTCCTACGACACCGACATCGCCCGGGCGATGACCGACGCCTACGACGCAGTTCAACATCCCGCACGGCGAGCCGGCGCACTACCCGTCGATCCTCGGCGGCTACTGGCCGGCGTATCTGTTCTCGAACCAGGACGTCGGCCAGCGCGTCGCGCCGGTGTCGATGCCGATCGGGATGGGCGGCGCCGGCCACGGCGGCAACGCCCACGCGGCCAACGAGTACTACATCATCGAAGGCGCCGGGAAGGTCTACGGCATGGCCGGCGCGGAGAAGGTCGGCGGCGACGATCATCTACAACTTCGCCGGCAAGAACAAGCTGTCCGCGCCGCGCCGAACGACGACCAACTGATGCCGCTGCTCCGGGTTCGCGAGCTCGTCAAGACCTATCAGGTCGGCGACGTCGCGGTGCGCGCGCTGCGCGGCGTCACGCTCGACATCGAGGCCGGCGAGTTCGTCGCCGTCGTCGGACCGTCGGGTTCCGGCAAGTCGACGTTCATGCACATCCT
The DNA here is from genome assembly GCA_963794705.1 of uncultured Acidobacteriota bacterium. Lineage (GTDB taxonomy): Bacteria > Acidobacteriota > Vicinamibacteria > Vicinamibacterales > CAVVIG01 > CAVQFC01. Next base: position 252,808 of record CAWCFI010000009.1, on the reverse strand, counting down.
CGGCTGCCTCGATCGGCCGACGACCGGGCGAGTACTGGCTCGACGGCCGCGACGTCTCGCGGCTGAACGACGACGAGCTGTCGGCGATCCGCAACCGGCAGATCGGCTTCGTGTTCCAGGGCTTCAACCTGCTGCCGCGGACGTCGGCGGTCGAGAACGTCGAGCTGCCGCTGCTCTACGGCGCCAGCAAGGTCGCGGCCGGCCGAGCGGCGGCGCCGCGCGCTGGCGGCGCTCGACGGCGGTCGGCCTCGCCGATCGCGCCGACGCATCATCCCAACCAGCTCTCCGGCGGCCAGCAGCAGCGCGTCGCGATCGCCCGCGCGCTGCTGAACGAACCCGTCGATCCTGTTCGCCGACGAGCCGACCGGCAATCTCGACAGCCGCACCAGCGTCGAGGTGATGGACATCTTCCAGCGCCTCAAGGACGAGCGCGGCATCACCATCGTCCTGATCACCCACGAGCAGCAGGTCGCCGAGTACGGCTCGCGCATCATCGCGTTCAAGGACGGCCAGATCGTCTCCGACCGCGCCAACGATCGCCAGCGGCTCGCGATGGGCGAGCTGGCGCTGCTGCCAGCCGGGTAACGGATGCGATGACCATCGGATCGAGCCTGACGATCGCGCTCCGCGCGCTGCTCGCGCAACAAGCTGCAGACCGCGCTGACCACGATCGGCATGACGATCGGCGTCGCGCACCGTGCTGACGATGATCGCGCGTCGGCACCGGCGCCGAGGCGGCGATCGAGCAGCAGGTCCGCGCCGCCGGCATGAACCTCATCGTCGTCACCGCCGGCAACTACAAGACCAAGACCGAAGACGACGGCGGCGGCGTCGTCGATCACCAGGCGCGCTCAGCTCGCAGCCAGCCTCGGACGCCGTCCGCCTAGCCGCAGCTCAGCCGCCTGACGTCGTCCTCGCAGGCTTCCACCCCGAAGACGATCCGATGGAGAAGCACGATCACCCGACCGCGCGGCAGCGGCTCGGCGACGTCGAAGCCGGGCCTCGGCGCGGCGGCGACGCTGACGCCGGCCGATGCCGACGCGATCCGCAGCTGCGCGGCGTGCAGTTCGTCTCCGAGGGGATCCACGAGAACGTGCACGCCGTCGCCGGCGACAAGCGCTGGTTCACGCGCCTGCACGGCGGCGACGTCGAGCTGCCGTCGATCCGCCGGTCGTGGACGTTCACCGCGGGCCGCTTCTTCACGCGCGCGCGAGCAGTCGCGGCTGCGCGCCGGTGGTCGTGCTCGGCGCCTTCGCGGCGGAGAAGCTGTTCGGCGACGCCAACCCGATCGGCCAGCAGATCCTGCTGTGGAAGCAGCCGTTCCAGGTGGTCGGCGTCGTCGGCAGCGGCAGCTGGATGGTGGCGCCGGCGGCGGGCGACGATCAGTTCGACGCCGTCTACGTGCCGTTCACGACCATCCACAAGCTGCTGAATCTGTCGAAGCTGAACGACATCACGATCACCGCCGCGTCGACCGGCGAGGTGACGCGCGTGTCGAAGGACGTCACCGAGCTGCTGCGCGCGCGCCACCGCATCGGGATGAAGGATCCGGACGACTTCACCGTCGCGACCCAGGCGCGGCAGTCGCTGGCGCGCGGCGGCCTGCGGCCCGACGTCGCGCGCGCCGTGGTCGGCAACGTCGGCGGCCTCGAGAAGGTGACGCTCGAGCAGCTCGGCCGCACGCTCGATCGCGCGACCAAGACGATGACCGCGCTGCTCGGCAGCATCGCCGCGGTGTCGCTGCTGGTCGGCGGCATCGGCATCATGAACATCATGCTGCTGTCGGTGACCGAGCGGACGCGCGAGATCGGCATCCGCCGCGCCGTCGGCGCGCGCGCCGGCGACGTGCTGCGGCAGTTCCTGGCCGAGGCGATCGCGCTCAGCGTCATCGGCGGGCTCGCCGGCATCGCGCTCGGCGCCGCCGCCTCGGGCATCATCGCGCAGATGCTGCAGTGGTCGACGTCGATCTCGCCGGCGTCGATCGCGCTGTCGTTCGCCGTCGCCGCGGCGGTCGGCGTCTTCTTCGGCTATTACCCGGCGCGCCAGGCCTCGCGGCTCGATCCGATCGAGTCGCTGCGCTACGAATGATGCCGCGACAGCCCTTCCGCATCGCGCTTGCGCGCGCTCGGCCGCCACAAGCTGCGCACCGCGCTGACCACGCTCGGCATGACGATCGGCGTCGCCGCGGTGATCACGATGGTCGCGCTCGGCACCGGCGCGCAGGAAACCGTGGCCGACGATGTGCGATCGGCCGGCACCAACCTGATTCGCGTGGACGCCGGCAACTTCACGCGCGGCGGCGAGGAGTCGAAGATCGCGACCGGCCTCGGCGCGGCCTCGACGCTGACGCCGGACGATGCGCGCGGCGATCGCGCGCGATGGACGGGCGTCAAGTACGCGTCGAGCGTCGTCAAGCTGCGCGGCTGGGTCGCCAACGGCGACGACGCGCGAGTATCTGCAGGTGCTGGGCACGGACGCCGCGCTATCCGCAGCTGTACGGCTGGCGGCCGGCGCGCGGGAAGTTCTTCCAGCCCGCCGACGTCGCCGGCGCGGCGCCGGTCGCCGTGCTCGGCAGCCGGCGCGCGCGACAAGCTGTTCGGCGCCGACGCCAACCCGATCGGGCGCGACATCGTCGATTCGCGACACGACGCTGCACGTCGTCGGCGTCGTCTCCGGCGGCGACGACGACCAGATGGACATGCCGTCTACGTGCCGTTCACGTCGCTGCAGCGGATGCTCGGCATCCAGCACATCCACAGCGTCGTCGTCGCGGCGGCGCAGGCCGGCGACGCGACGCGGCTCGCCGGCGAGATCAAGCCGCTGCTGCGCAAGCGGCATCACCTCGACACGCGATGCGGCGATGGCGCGGCTGCGCCAGGGCGGGCTGCTCGGCAATCAGGCGCCGAGCGCCAGCTTCGGCGTGCCCGACGACTTCACGGTGAAGACGCAGGCGGCCGAAGCGCTGACCAAGGGTCTGTACACCTCGGTCGCGGCGTTCGTGCTCGCGAACATGCCGAAGGTCGATCAGGTGAACCTCGAGGAGATGAGCGGCACGCTGCAGCGCGCCGGCACGACGATGACGGCGCTGCTGGCGGCGATTGCGGCGATCTCGCTGGTGGTCGGCGGCATCGGCATCATGAACGTGATGCTGGTGTCGGTGAGCGAGCGGACGCGCGAGATCGGCCTGCGGCGCGCGGTCGGCGCGCAAGCGCCGCGACGTGCTGCTGCAGTTTCTGGTCGAGGCGGTGGCGCTGAGCTGCTGCGGCGGCGCTCGCCGGCATCGTCTTCGGCTTCGTGGCGGCGGCGGTGGTCACGCGCGTGCTCGAGTGGCCGGCGGCGGTGTCGCCGGCGTCGGTGGCGCTGGCGTTCGGCATCGCCGCCGCGGTCGGCGTCTTCTTCGGCTTCTATCCGGCGCGGCGGGCGTCGCGGCTCGATCCGATCGACGCGCTCAGGTACGAATGACCGCCGAGCCGCGCGCGTGCTCGCCGCCGCGCCTGCGCCTGCGCCTGCCTGGCGGCCGGCTGCGGCCGCGGCGAGGACGGCGACGCCGGTGCTCAGCGCGCAGCCGCGCCGGCGACGGCGCCGGCCGCCGGGCCAGGCCGTGCCGCACGGCGATCACAACCCGCACTTCGGCGGCCTCGTGCTGATGAACGGCGACCTGCATTTCGAGGTCGTGCTCGGCGCGCGACGGCAGCGCGCGCGTCTACTTCAGCGACGCGACGCGCAACGAGCTGCCGGCGGCGACGGCGTCCGAGCGTGACGGTGACCGTCTACGCAGAAAGGCGCAGCCGCCCGAAGCGATCGCGCTGCACATCGACGACAGCGGCGAGAGCTGGGTCGGGCCGCGGCCGTCCGGTCGACGATCCGGCGGCGACGGCGCGGGTCGCCTACACGTCGCACGGCAAGCCATACTTCATCGATGTGCCGTTTCCGCGTAGCGCGGAACCGCACGAGACGGGCCACGTTCTCGCGTATCTGCGTTGCTCCGTGCTGATCGCGCTCCGTGCGCGCTGCGGTCAGCTGCGCGGCGCGTGCGCGCGCGACGGCCGTCGCTCGACGAGGACGCGCGGCAGTACGTGCGGCTGGCGGTGGCGCTCGGCGAGCGCGATCCCGATTCGCTCGATTTCTACGCCGGCCCGGCTGACGCCGTCGCCGACATGCGGCGCAATCCGCCGCCGCTGACGGCGATCAGGCGCGAGGCGCGGAGAACCTGCTGCGCGCAATCCGAGCGCGCCGACGATCCCGATCCGGTCGAGCGGACGCGGGTCAGCGCGCTGGTGCGCCGATCTCGCGGCGATCGTCGCGCGCGTCGATCTGCTGACCGGGACGCGGTTGCCGTTCGACCAGGAGAGCCTGGCGTTCTTCGGGCTCGCGCCTGCGCCGGTCGACGAGCGCGCGGCTCGACGGCGATCCGTGCGCAGGATCGCCGGCCGTCGTCGGCGGCGGCGGGCGGCTGGTCGATCGCTATGCCGCGTTCGCGGCGCGGTTCATCGTGCCGCCCGATCGCCTGCCGCCGGTGATGCGCGGCGGCGCTCGACGCGTGCCGGCGGCGCGACGCTCGCGCACGTGACGCTGCCGGCCGGGCGAAGCAGGCGCGCGCTCGAGTTCGTGCAGCGAACAAACCGTGGAGCGCGTTCTCGCGCTATCTGGGCGGCGGGCGCAGCGTGATCCAGATCAACACCGACTTCCGGTTCACCGTCGATCAGGCGCTGCAGATCGCGTGTCACGAAGGGTATCCCGGTCATCACACGCGCAACACGCTGCGCGACCGCGCGAGCGACGCGGCCGGCGCTGGCCGGAGCGCGCGGTGCAGCTGACGTTCTCGCCCGAGTCGCTGCGCTCGGAAGCGGCGGCGATGCTCGCGGCCGACACCGCGTTCTCGCGGGAGGAGCGCGTGCGCGTCGAGCGCGACCGGTTGTTTCCGCTCGCGCGGCCTGCCGGCGGACGGCGCGGACGGCGCATATCGAAGTCGAGCGGCTCGTCGGCGAGCTGCAGATCGTCCAGGCGGATGTGGCGCGCCGCTATCTCGACGGCGAGCTCGAGTTCGCGCGCGCCGTCGCGGAGCTCGAAGAGCGCGCGCTGGTGCCGCACGCCGAGGCGCTGGTCAAGTACATCAACGAGTACCGCAGCTACGTCACGACCTACACCGCCGGCCGCGCCTGCTCGCCGCAGCGCCTACAGCGTGCGCTGGTGCCGGCGCCGATCCCGCCGACGTCGTCGCGCTGGCGCTGAAGGCAGGCAGCGTGTATTCGGCACTCGCGTCATGTATCGGCGCCGACACATCCGATCAAAATCGTTGGCGGTGTTTCGAAACCGTACGACGCCGTCGTTGTAAACGAAGACAATTCGGTGACGTAAACGGCCGGCGCCGCCGTCGTAGGCGTATGACAGTAATATATGATGGTCATCATCTTTTTTCCAGGAGGCTTCATGACGGTTCGGACGGCGTGGCTCTCATTCTTGGCGGCGGCGGCACTGGTCGGCGTTCCGGCATTGGCGGCGGCGCAGCTGCCCAGTTCGTTCCAGACCCCGGGCAACAAGGGCAAGGCCAACGAGGCGCAGGTCTGCGCCGCGGACTTCGAGGCGTCGGTGAAGCCGATCGCCAAGTGGCAGCGCGATCAGGCGCTCGAGCGCTACGGCAAGCGCCCGGAGGACTTCACCGGCGAGCTCGATCACCTGATTCCGATTTCGCTCGGCGGCACCAACGATCCCGACAACCTCTGGCCGCTCCCGGCGAACAAGGACATGGGGCCGGAGCAGAAGAAGGAGCTCGATCTCAAGCTGCACCAGATGGTCTGCGACAAGACCATCAAGCTGAAGGACGCTCAGGACGCGATCAAGAAGGACTGGGTCAAGGCCTACAACCAGTACGTCAAAGGCGCGAGACGAAATAGCGCGCCGGCCGGCGGGCGATGTATTAGCATCGGCCCGCTATGGCGAACACGACGTCTCGGCAAACGCCTCAAGAAGCGCCGGACCCACGATCGCATCATCGCGTCCGCCGGCCGCATCGCCCGCAAGAACGGCCTGGCCGCCGCCAGCGTCAGCCGCGTCATGCACGGCGCCGGCCTGACGATCGGCGGCTTCTACGCGCATTTCCGTTCCAAGCGGGCGATGGACGCCGAGGTGGTTCAGGCCACCCTCGGCGACTCCTCGATCCCATGGTCGGTCGACCGCTACCTGACCGCCGCTCACCGCGACGACGCCCGAGCACGGCTGCGCGTTCCCGGCGATGCTCTCCGAGATTGCGCGCGCCGACGAGCGCGACGCGCATGGCGATGGCCCGCGCCATCGACGCGCGGGCGCGCGAACTGGCCGGCGCGCTCCGGGCCGACGCGGCGCGGCAGGCGCGGCAGCGTGCGCTGGCGACCCTCGCTCTGTGCGTCGGCGGGCTGGCGCTGGCGCGCGCCATGCGCGGCCACCCGGCCAGCGACGAAGTGCTCGCCGCCTGCCGGAAATGGGCCGTCGTCCGGACCCCGGCCCCGGCCGACGAAAAGCGCATCGGCTAAGCCCGTCAAAAATGCTATAAATCACATATGAAGACAAAGTTGCAGTTGGACGCTGGGTCTGGGCTGCTCTGTCGATCGTGGCCGGCGCATCCGTGGCGCCGCGCGGGCTGACCGCCGCGCCCGCAGCCGCACCGGGCGAAGTGACCTTCACCAAGGATGTCGCGCCGATCCTGCAGCGCAGCTGCGAGAACTGCCACCGCGCCGACGGCGTCGCGCCGATGTCGCTGTCGACCTACGAGGACGCGCGGCCGTGGGCGCGCGCCATCAAGCAGCGCACCGGCATCGGCCCGAAGGCCGGCGTGATGCCGCCGTGGTATGTCGAGAAGAACATCGGCATCCAGCAGTTCCACAACGATCCGTCGCTGAGCGACGAGGAGATCGCGACGCTCGCGAAGTGGGCCGACAGCGGCGCGCCGCGCGGCAACCCGGCCGACATGCCGCCCGCCAAGGTCTACGCCGACCGCACCTCGTGGGCGATCGGCACGCCCGATCTGATCGTCAAGACCCAGGAGCTCACCGTCAAGGGCGGCGCGCCGGACTGGTGGGGCGAGATTCCCAGCGTGCCGACCGGCCTGACCGAGGACCGCTACGTCGCCGCGCTCGAGATCAAGGAAGTCAACGACGTGCCGTCGTCGAGCGCGACCAACAAGGCGACCGTGGGCGGACGCTTCGTGTTCCACCACATGATCTGGCGCACGCAGGTGCTCGACGCGACCAAGTCCGACGCCCAGCAGGATCCGCTGTCGTTCATCCTCGACGAAGAGACCGTCAACTGGCCGGTGCACGAGGTCGGCCGCAACGCCGACTTCTTCGATCCGAAGTCGGCGCGTCTGCTCAAGGCCGGCTCCAGCATCGTCTCCGACTCGATCCATCTGCACTCGAACGGCCGCGACACCAAGTCGCACCTCGAGATCGGCTTCAAGCTGATGCCGAAGGACTACAAGCCGACCTACAAGCGCGCGGTGTTCGGCCTCGGCAACGGCGTCGACATCGACATCCGCGGCATGGAATCGAACCAGCAGCTCAACGCCTACACCGTGCTGCAGCAGCACACCAAGATCATCTCGTTCGAGCCGCACCTCCACGCGCCCGGCCAGCGGATGTGCCTCGAGGCGATCTGGGGCTACAACATCCAGACGCTGAACTGCGTCGGCTACGACCACAACTGGGTGCGCGGCTACGACTACACCGACGACTCGTCGCCGCTGCTGCCGAAAGGCACCATCCTGCACATCGTCGGGTTCATGGACAACTCGCCGACCAACAAGAACGTGCCGGACCCGCGCAACTGGCAGGGCTCGGGCAACCGCTCGGTCGCCAACATGTTCATCGACCTCGGCATGCGCGTCGCGCTCACCGACGAGCAGTTCCAGGAAGAGATGGCCAAGCGCCGCGAGCATCTGAAGGTGACCAAGAACGACAACGTCATCGGCTGCCCGCTGTGCAACGTCATCCCGGCGGCGCCGATGAAAACCGCGGGAGCACCGCAGCAGTGAAGAAGCTCGTTTTCCTTCTGCTGCGCTGTCGTCGTCGCTCGCGGCGCAACAGCTCTCGTACACCAAGGGCCAGAACATCTCGCCTGCGTATGAAGGGTGGGAGCAGGCGTCCGACGGATCCAAGTACTTCCTGTTCGGATACATGAACCGGAACTGGGAGGAAGAGATCGACGTGCCGGTCGGCGCCGAGAACGGCTTCAGCGTCGGCGGCGCCGATCAGGGCCAGCCGACGCACTTCCTGCCTCGCCGCAACCGCTTCGTGTTTCGCGTGAAGGTGCCCAACGGCTTCAGCGAGAAGGACGAGCTGATCTGGACGCTGACCACGCACGGCAAGACCGAAAAGGCGTTTGCGACGCTGCGTCCCGACTACGTCGTCGACGACGTGGTGAAAGCGTCGGAGACCGGCGCGCTCGGCGCCGGCACCAGCAGCCCGGAAGTGCGCGGCAACCATCCGCCCTCGGTGCACATCCAGGAAGTGAAAGCGCGCACCGTCAAGATCGGGGAGCCGCTCACCGTCGTCAGCGACGTGAAAGACGACGGCATCCCGAAGCGTCGGCAGCCGTCGCCGGCCTTGCTGGCGGCCGCGGCGCAGCGTCTCGCCGCCGATCCGGCGCTCGCCGCGCAAGTGCGGAACCCCGCGATGTCGCCGCCCTCGCGCATCACCGTCGGCAAGAACCTCGGCCTGCACGTGTCGTGGTTCGTGTACCGCGGTCCGGTCGGCGGGAAGGCGACGTTCGATCCGCCGCAGGTCAAAGCGTGGGAAGACACGCGCGCCGGCGCCAACTCGCCGTGGGCGCCGGTGTGGGCCGCGCCGAAGATTCCAGACGATGGGCTGCTGCCGGTCCAGGTGACGTTCTCGGCGCCGGGCACCTACGTGCTGCGCTGCCGCGCCGATGACGGCGCCCTCGTCGCCGACGACGAAGTGACGATCGTCGTCGTGAAGTAGGGCGAGACGCGGATTGCAAAATTCGCGTCTCGGCGCGTCCGTGCGGTTGTCACGGACCCGTTGCAGTCGCCTCACAGGTGTGTGAGAATCAGCCCGCCGAACCTGCCTGCCGGCTCAGACTGAAGGAGATGAATCCCATCATGCGTCGCGTATCGACTGCTGTTGTCCCCGCGTTCGCGCTGTGCTGCGTCGCGCTCATGTCCGTCTCGATGGGCGCGCAGAACCCGGGCGGAAGCCCGGAGGGCAAGAAGATGAAGAACCCGGTCGCCTCGTCGCCGGAATCGATCAAGGCGGGGCAGGCGGCGTTCCAGAAAAACTGCCGGTTCTGCCATGGCGCCGATGCCAAGGGCAACGGACCGATGGCCCCTGAAGGCACGCACCCGTCGAACCTCACCGACGACAAGTGGGATCGGGGCTCGACCGACGGCGAGATCTTCATGGTCATCCGCGACGGCGCTGGCCCGAAGTTCGACATGAAGGGCTACAAGTCGAAGATGACCGAGCCCGACATCTGGAACGTCGTGAACTACCTCCGGAGCGTGCAGGCCAAGTAATGCGGATGCCGACGGCAGGCCAGAAGGCCTGCACTACTCCCGGTGGTGTAGTGCGGACCTTCAGGTCCGCCGCTGCTCTGGCCGTGCTGCTTGCCGCAGCGGCGTGCGGCTCGCCGCCGGCGTCGCAGGTGTCGTCGGCGGTCTTCAGCCCGGCTCACCGCACGACGGCGGACGCCGCCCGCGATTTTTTCGCGATCCGTCCCGCCGCCGTTCAACCGATTCCGTTTCCGCACAAGACGCACATCGCCAAGAAGGCAGTCTGCGCCGACTGTCACGAGAGCGCGGACAAGGGGCCGATCGCCGGCATCCCGAGCGTCAAGACCTGCATGATCTGCCACAGCCAGATCGCGACCGACCGGCCGCTGATCAAGCAGGTGACCGGCTACGCCGACAAGGGCATTGAGATCCCCTGGCAGCGGGTCTACGGCTTCACCCGCGAAGCGCACGTGCGCTTCAACCACGCGCCGCACATCCGCGCCAGCGTCGACTGCAAGACCTGTCACGGCGATCTCGCGGCGATGACGGTCGCCGAACGCGCGGTCGATCACAGCATGGGCTTCTGCGTGAACTGTCACAAGCAGAAGAACGCATCGAACGACTGTCTGACGTGTCACTTCTGACGCTCGGCTAACGCCTTCGCGCTACGAACAGGAAAGCCTTCGCGCTCCATGGACAGACGAGACTTCATCAAGCTGACGGCGATTACCGGCACCAGCGCCACGCTGGCGAGCTGCGGCAATCCGGAGCATCAGCTGATCCGCTTCGTGCCCGACGACGATGTCGTGCCCGGCGTGGCGGAGTGGAAGCCGAGCGTGTGCCCGATGTGCGCGGCCGGCTGCGGCGTGACCGTGCGCGTGATGGAAGCCGACGTCGAGACCACGCGCAACGGCCAGGCCGGCGTCGTGAAGATGGCGGTCGCGAAGAAGCTCGAGGGCGACGTCAAGGATCCGATCAGCCGGGGCGGCCTGTGCGCCCGCGGCCAGGCGTCGATCCAGCTCACGTATCACCCGGATCGGCTGACCCAGCCGATGAAACGATCCGGCGCGCGCGGATCCGGCAGCTTCACGCCGGTGACCTGGGACGAAGCCATCGCGGAGTTGACCAAGCAGCTCGACGCGCTCGCCGGGGCAAACGATCAGAAGGCGCTGGCGTTCCTGACCCGGCCGCACAGCGGCCGCCGGACCGCGCTGGCCGCTGACTTCCTGAAAGGCTTCGGCGCGCCGGCGCCGATCGCCCACGAGCTGTTTTCCGAGGATGTGCTGCGGCGGGCGAACGCGATCAGCTTCGGCCACCCGCAGCTGCCGACCATCGATTTCGCGCGGACGCGCTTCGCGATCAGCTTCGGCGCCGATTTCCTCGGCACCTGGAACTCGCCGGTCGCGCAGAGCGGCGCCTACGCGGCGATGCGCCAGGGCCGTCCCGGGGTGCGCGGCGCGTTCGTGCAGGTCGAATCACGGATGTCGCTGACCGGCGCCAGCGCCGACGAGTGGGTGCCGGTGAAGCCGGGCACGGAAGGCGTGCTCGCGCTCGGTCTGGCGCACGTGATCATGGCGGGCAAGCTGAGGCCGGCCCAGGGTGGCGTCGGCGACATCGACGGCTGGGGCGCGGGCCTGCCCGACTACACGCCGGCCAAGGTCGAGCAGATCACCGGCGTGCCGGCGAAGAGAATCGAGCGCCTCGCGCACACGCTCGCGGAGCAGACGCCCTCGGTCGCGCTGATCGGCGGCGCGCCGCTCGCGCAGACCAACGGCCTGTTCAACGCGCTGGCGGTCAACGCGCTCAACCGGCTGCTCGGCAGCGTCGGGCAGCCGGGCGGGATCGGCTTCGCGGGAAGTACGACGTCTGAAGTCAGAAGCTTGAAGCCGCAGGATTTGGCGTCGGCGAAGGTGCTGCTGCTCGACGGCGCGAATCCGATCTTCGACGCGCCGACCGCGTGGAAGGTCCGCGACGCGGTGGCGGCGATGCCGTTCATCGCCAGCTTCGGCAGCTTCATCGACGATACCAGCGCCCACGCGGACCTGCTCCTGCCGGACCACTCGTTCCTCGAGTCGTGGGTCGACACCGCGCCGGAATCCGGATCGATGGAGGCCGTGACGACCGTCGCCGGTCCGGTGATGAAGCCGCTCTACCAGACACGGGCGACGGCCGACGTGCTGATCGAGATCGCCGCAAAACTGAAGACGCCGGTCGCGCTGACGTGGAAGACCGCCGAAGAGGTCGCGAAGTCAGTTGGGAGCGGTCAGTCGCAGTCGCAGTCTCAGTCGCAGTCGGCCATGAAGTACGCCGAGCCGCAGTTCGACGGCGATGCGGCGGCCTACCCGTTCCACTTTCTGCCCTGCGCGTCGCTGCAGTTCGGCGATGGGTCGAGCGCGCACCTGCCCTGGCTGCAGGAGCTGCCCGATCCGTTGACCTCGGCGATGTGGAGCAGCTGGCTCGAAGTCAATCCGCAGACCGCCGAGCGGCTTCAGCTGGCGCAGGGCGATCTGGTCGACGTCAGCTCGTCACAAGGCACCCTGCGCGTGCCGGTCATGATCTTTCCGGGCATCGCGCCGGACATGGTGGCGATGCCGGTCGGTCAGGGACACGAATCGTTCACGCGCTATGCGAGCGGCCGGGGCGCGAACCCGATCGCGATCCTCGCGCCGTTGACCGAGTCCGCCACGGGCGTGCTGGCCTGGGCCGCGACCCGTGTCAAAGTCGCGCGCGCCGGCGACGGCGACGGACGGCTGATCATGTTTGCCGGCGAGATGCGCGAGCATCCGCATGAAGGCGAGACTCGGTAAATATGGCACATCGCTGGGGAATGGCCGTCGATCTGGACACGTGCACGGGGTGCGGTGCGTGCGTCACGGCCTGTCACGCCGAGAACAACATCCCGACGGTCGGCCCCGAGCAGGCGGCGCGCGGGCGTGCGATGCACTGGCTGCGCGTCGAGCGCTACTGGGAAGGCGATTTTCCCGACGTCCGGTTGAAATTCCGGCCGGTGATGTGCCAGCAGTGCGATGCGGCGCCGTGCGAGCCGGTCTGCCCGACCTATGCCAGCCACCACACCGCTGAAGGCCTCAACGCCCAGGTCTACAACCGCTGCATCGGCACCCGCTACTGCGCCAATGCGTGCCCGTACAACGCCCGGTATTTCGAGTTCTTCAACCCGCAGTGGCCCAAGCCGCTCCACCTCCAGCTGAATCCGGATGTCTCGGTTCGCGAGGTCGGGGTGATGGAGAAGTGCACCTTCTGCGTGCAGCGGATCAACGCCGCCTCGATTGACGCCAAGGCCGAGAAGCGCGAGCTCAAGGACGGCGACATCAAACCGGCGTGCGTGCAGTCGTGCTCGGCGAAGGCGATGGTCTTCGGCGATCTCAACGATCCCGAGAGCGAGGTCTCGCGGCTGTCGCGATCGCCGCGCGGCGGCAAGCTGCTCGGCGATCTCGGGACGCTGCCCAAGGTGACCTATCTCGAGCGGCAGACCCAGGTATGAGCGAAGCCTACTCCCGCAAGCTCAGCGAGGATCTCCTGCGGCCGCTGCTGGAGACGTCGTGGCGCTTCTATCTGCTGGTGGCGTTCCTCGGCAGCATCGTGCTGATGGGCCTCGGCACCTGGGCCTACCAGATGTTCAACGGCTTCGGCGTGACCGGGATCAACAACCCGATCTTCTGGGCCTTCTACATCACCAACTTCGTGTTCTGGATCGGCATCAGCCACGCCGGCACGCTGATCTCGGCGATCCTGCGCCTGGTCAACGCCGGCTGGCGGCGGCCGGTGACGCGCTGCGCCGAGGTCATCACCGCGTTCGCGCTGATGATCGGCGCGATGTTCCCGATCATCCACCTCGGGCGGCCGTGGCTGTTCTTCTGGCTGATGCCGTATCCGAGCAGCCGGCTGATCTGGCCGAACTTCCGCTCGCCGCTGGTCTGGGACTTCTTCGCGATCACGACCTACCTGACCGGCAGCGTGCTGTTCCTGGTGCTGCCGATGATCCCGGACTTCGCGCTGGTGCGCGATCGCACGACGGGGACGCGGCGGAAAATCTACGGCGCGCTCGCGCTCGGCTGGCAGGGGACGCCGAAACAGTGGCACCGGCTCGAGTCGGCGATGTCGATCATGGCGATCGCGATCATCCCGGTCGCGGTCTCGGTCCACACCATCGTCTCGTTCGACTTCTCGATGGCGCCGGTGCCGATGTGGCACTCGACGATGTTCGGGCCGTATTTCGTCGCCGGCGCGATCTTCAGCGGCATTGCCGGGCTGATCATCGCGATGGCGGCGCTGCGCAAGTTCCTGCACATCGAGGAATACCTGCATCCCGTCCACTTCCAGAACCTCGGCAAGCTGCTGCTGATGATGAGCCTGCTCTGGGGGTACTTCGTCTTCGCAGAACGGCTGACAGTCTGGTACGGCAACGAGTCGGCGGAAATCGCCGTGCTGCGCGCCACCCAGAAGGGCTCGTTCGCCCCGCTGTACTGGACGATGGTGGTGGTCAACTTCGTCATCCCGGTGTCGATCCTCTCGATCAAGAAGCTGCGGACCATCACCGGCTGCGTCATCGCCTCGTGCGGCGTGCTGGTCGGGATGTGGCTCGAGCGCTTCCTGATCGTGGTGCCGTCGCTCGGGCACAAGTACCTGCCGTATTCGTGGGGCACCTACCGTCCGCGTCCGGTCGAGATCCTCATCACCATCTCGACCTTCGCGGCGATGACGCTGCTCTACGTGCTGTTCTCGAAATTCGTGCCGATCATTTCGATCTGGGAGATGAAGGTGGGCGAGCAGGAGCCGCACGAGACCGCTCACGAGCGGCTGGGGCATGCGATCGGGGAGTTGCGGCCATGAGTGCTGTCTACGGGCTGTATACGAGTCCCGATGCGGCGCAGCGCGCCGTGAACGGCCTGTACGCGGCCGGCGTGGCCGAGAACGACGTCGTGGTGATGTCTGGCGAGCCGTTCGAAGCGCAGCCCTTCGCGCACCGCGACAGCGCCACCTGGCTGTGGTACATCGCGTGCCTCGGCGGCTTCATCGGCCTCGTCGGGTCCACCTGGCTGACGCGGATGACCGAACTCGCCTGGCCGCTGCAGACCGGCAACATGCCGATCGTCGCCTGGTGGCCGAACATGATCGTCATGTTCGAGATGACGATGCTGGGCGCGATTCTCGCCACCGTACTGACGCTGTTCATCACCGCGAAGCTGCCGAGCCGCGTGCCACCGCTCTACGATCCGGAAGTGACCAACGGGAAGATCCTCGTCGGCGTGCAGAATCCATCGCAGGCGAACCTGCCGGCGCTCGAGCGGGCCCTGGTGGCCGGCGGCGCCGGTGAACTCAAAAGGAGCTGATCATGCAACGAACCATGCGTCTCGCGCTCGTCGTCGCTCTGTGTGCCCTGGGCGGGTCGGCGCTTCGCGCGCAGCCGGCGGCGCCGTTGATGACCGCCGACGCCGCCAAGTTCATGGGGACGTGGCTGCTCACGCTGGACAGCCCGCAGGGGCCGTTTGCCTTGACCATGGCGCTGACCGATGCCGACGGCAAGGTGGCGTGCGAGTTGACGTCCGACGTCATGCCGGCGCAGAAGGTCACCGATATTTCCAAGGCCGGCAACGATCTGGTGCTGAAATATCAGGGCGATTTCCAGGGACAGGCATTCGCCGCGAAGATCACGCTCACTCCGGTCGAGGACAAGCTGGGCGTCCTGTTCGACATCATGGACGGGCAGTTCACGATGTCAGGGGTGGGTGCCAAGAAATAAACGTTCGACGTTCAGCGCTCGACGTTCGTCGTGCTGGGCCGCGCCGTGAGACCCGTTTGATTCCGGCGCGGTTCACTCTACTTCAGCCTTCCTCAGCCCTCAGCCCGACGATTTCGGAGCGGCCTCCGACCGACTGGAGATTCCAGACGGTGCCCTGACCGCGCGACGCCTTCCGACTCTTCCAACCCGCTCTCCAGCCGCCATTGTGCTTCCGCGCTCGGGAACGACCATGTGGCCGCTGTTTTGCCGAGCACAGGGAAGCCGTCCGCGTCGACGCGTATTGTCGAGGCTGCGGCGCCCCCGAGTACTCGCCGTCTGAAGAGGAGAAGAAGCCATGACGCGACACCGAGTCATCATCACCGCAGTGGCCCTGCTGGCCATGACAGGGTTCCTTCGGGCGCAGACCAAATCGACGACCCAGAAGACCAAGGGTTCGGTCCATGTCGAGAGCACGAGGATGACCGGAGTCGTGGATTGGGTGCAGGGCAACACTCTCGTCGCCAAGATGCAGCCGAACGGCGACTACCGCGTGTTCATCGTGCCACCGGACCGGCAGTTCGATATCGACGGACAGATCAAGCACATCGGCGACATCAAACGCGGCACGGTCCTCACCGCGACGGTGTTGACGACGACGCAGCCGGTGACGGTTCGCACCACGAGCGTCCTCAATGGCACCGTCGCGTGGGTCCAGGGCAACTACGTCGTCCTGACGCTGGACAACGGCGAAAACCACGAGTACCAGGTGCCGGCATCATTCAAGTTCGTGGTCGGGGGCAAACCCGCGACGGTGTCCGAGCTCAAGCAAGGCATGAAGGTCTCGGCCACCAAGATCGTCGAGGAGCCCCATACGGAGTTCTCGTCGACGATGGTCGTCACCGGCACGTCGCCCAAGTAGCAGCGGTCGCGCAGTATTGACCGATCCCGCCGGAAGGGGCTCTCGGATACCCTAGGCCCATGGCGGCTATCGCACGGTTCGGCACGCGGATGGTTCCGGAGCGGGAACAGATTATCCGCGAGTGCCGGCAGAAGGGGCAGCTCGTCGAAGGCCCGCACATCGCGGCTTTCGAGGAGGAGTTCGCGCGGTTTCTCGGAGGCGGCCACGTGCGCGCGGTCTCGACCGAGTACGGGCGTATGGGCCTCTACTTCATTCTGAAGGCCCTGGACCTGCCCGCCGGGTCCGAGATCATCGTGCCCGCGTTGACGTTCTGGGTGGTCCCGGAAATCACGCGCGTCGCGGGCCTCAGGCCGGTGTTCGTCGACATCGACCCGGCCACCTTCACGATGAGCCCGGAGGCGGCCGAGCGCGCGATCACGCCTAACACGCGAGCCATCCTGCCGACCCATCTCTATGGCATGGCGTGCGACCTCGACCCGATTCTCGCGCTCGCGAAGCGTCATAACCTCAAGGTGGTCGAGGACTGCGCACACGCGCTCGGCGCGCAGTACAAGGGCCGGATGGTCGGCACCGACGGCGACGCGAGCTTCTTCAGCTTCCAGGCGTTCAAACCGCTCAACACCTTCGGCGGCGGCCTGACGTGGGTGCGCGACGCCGGCGTGGCCAAGCGGGTGAGCGAGTTCGCCGACGCCGAAGAGTGGCCGAGCGAGAAACGCGTCGACAGCATCCTGCGCAGCGGCTACCTCCAGTACACGTTCATCCGGCCGAAAGTGTTCACCTGGTCGCTGTTCCCGATCTGGTGGGCCGCGTCGTTTACCGACTGGAAGCCCGAGCAGCGCCTCTGGGAAGACGTCCGGCCTCTCAACGACTTCCCGCCGCATTATCGCGGCCGCTTCTCGAACGTGCAGGCCGCTATCGGCCGCGCCGGCCTCGCGCGCATGCCCGAGTTCATCGAGCGCACGAGGCGCCATGCGCGCCGGTTCAACGAGCTGCTCGGCGACGTCCCCGGCGTCACCGTGCCTCAGATTCCCGAGGGGCGGACGCACGTGTACTACCAGGTACCTGCGCGTACGTGCCCGACAGCAAGGACCTCGTGCGGCGGTGCATCCGCCGAGGCGTGGACGTCGCGCCGATGCACGTGGACGTCTGCACGCAGATGGATCTCTTCGGCTGGCAGGGCGCGCGCGCGCCCGGCGCGGAGAAGGCGATGACGGCCGTCCAGGTACCGGTGTACGAGTCGCTATCGGACGAGGAAATCGAACGCACCGGGCGGCTGGTCAGGGAGCAGGTGCTGAAGTCGCGGCGGTAAGAAGCGGAAGACACCGGCGTGCTTGACAACGGCGCGAGCTGTGGCGACCATCATCACGGAATCGTAGAAGCTGGAGGTTGCTCATGCGGAATCGCTGGCACAGGGTCATGTTCGCCGGCACGCTGGCTGCGGTCGCGGCCGTCTGCGCCGCCCGGTCGCTGAGCGCGCAGGCCGCCAAAACGCCCGCTCAAAGACCCGCGCCGGCTCGCGCTGAAACCCCCGGGCGGCGCACCGCCGATGGCCATCCCGATTTCCAAGGGGTGTATGACATCGCGACCACCACGCCGCTCGAGCGGCCGGCGGAAGCCAAAGGCAGGCCGACGCTCACCAATGAGGAGGCGGCGGCGGCCGAGGCCTACGATCGCCAGCACGAAGCCCAGGACGCCGCGCCCATCAGCGGCGATCGCAAAGCGCCCGCGGTCGGCGGCGAGCGCGTCGCGACCAAGACGTGGCTCGAACAGGTCGAGCAATTTGCCGGCGGAGGGACCGGCGGCTACAACCGGTTTTGGCTCGAGCAGGGCCGCGAGCTCGTCAAAGTCGACGGACAGACGCGCAGCTCGATTCTGATCGATCCGCCGGACGGCAAGATGCCGCCGATGAAACCCGAGGCGCGACAGCGCAACGCCCGGCTGCGCGCCGCCGCTGTGGATCCCAGCGCCAGCGAAGGGGACACCGCTACCGGACCGCCCGGGGCGTTCGACGGACCGGAGTCGCGCCCGCTCGCGGAGCGGTGCCTGCTCGGCTTCAATTCCACGGCGGGTCCACCGTCGCTGCCGAACTACTTCTACAACAATCTGAAACAGATCGTGCAGACGCGCGATACGGTGCTGATCCTGAACGAGATGGTGCACGACGCGCGCGTGGTGCGCATCGGCGGCAAACACGTGCCGCCGACCATTCGCAGCTGGATGGGCGATTCGATCGGCTGGTGGGATGGCGACACGCTCGTCGTGGACACCACGAATTTCACGGGCAAGACGCAGTTCAACGGCTCCAACGATCAGCTGCACGTCGTCGAACGCCTCCGGCGCGTCGACGCCAACACGCTCCTGTATCGCTTCACCATCGAGGATCCGACGACGTGGGAGCGGGCGTGGACCGGCGAGTATCCGTGGAAGGCGACCAAGGATCAGATCTACGAGTACGCCTGTCACGAGGGCAACTACGCGATGGGCGGGATGCTGCGCGGCGCGCGTCAGAAGGAAGCCGAGGACGCCGCGAAGAGACAGGAATAGCGCTACGCGAGCGTCCGCGCGAAGGCGTCGGTCAGTTCCGCCGCGGTCGTGCGGTTCAGCGTTTCGTTCACGCCGATCAAGAACGCGTCCCCTTGCGGCGACGGCAGCAGCACTCCACGAGCGGCGAGCCTCTTCTGAAAGGCCGCCGGATCCGTTCCGCGCAGCCGCAGCCTGAACAGGTTCGTGCCGGAGGTAATCCGTTCGACCGCGAACGCGTCGTGCCGCTGCAGCCCGCGCATCCATTCCTCCGAGATGCTGACGGCGCGGCTGTAACGCTCGCCGAAGCCGTCGAGATAGTGGAGCGCCACGAGCGCGAACGGCCACACCGTGTTCAGCCCGCCGCCGAACATCCGCCGGGTGTGGTACATGCCGTCGATCACGCTGCGCGGCCCTGCCAGAATCGCCCCGGACGCGGCGTTGAAGTACTTGTAAAGCGAGACATAGACGGTGTCGAACGGCCTGGCATACTCGACGACGCTCTCGCCGGTGTACGCCGCCTGCAGAAAAATGCGCGCGCCGTCGAGGTGGAGGCGGATGCCTTCACGCCCGGCGAGTGCGACGATCTTCGCGAGTTCGGCCGCGTCGAAGTGCTCGCCTTGTCTCCGCCGCACCGGCGTCTCGACCGCAATCACGGACACCCGCGACAGGACGCGCGCGCCCTTCGTTTGATCCAGGACGCGCTGGACTTCGTCGGCCGTGAACGTGGCCTTGCCCGGCGCCAGCGGCATCAGCGTCAGGTTGCTGAGCGTCTGCGCGCAGTCGCCCTCGTCGAGGTAGAAGTGGCTGTCCTCCTGGACCAGGACGCGGCTCGATCCCCCGGCCAGCGCGCGCACCGCCATGTGATTGGCGAGCGTTCCGGTCGGCATGAAGATCGCGCGCTCCTTGCCGAGCAGGCGCGCGCACCGATCTTCCAGTTCCTCGACGATGCCGCCGAGCGAGTAGGAGTCGGGCGTCATAGCTTTCTCGTCGAGCAGACGGGTCAGCAGCGCCGCGTATTGCGCCGGTGTCAGCCCGACTCCGTCGCCTGAGAGTCGAATCGTCCGATCGACGCCATCAGCCTGAATACCGGCGGCTTCCGTCCGAACCGCGCCCAACGCAAGGGCGGGCAGGCCGGCCGCCGCGAGGAAGCGTCGCCGGCTCATGCTCATCGTGAACTCCTGTGCTGTCGCGTTTCTCATTGGCCGTCTTCCGCGAGCGGCCTGAGCCAGATATTGCGATACCGCACCGGGTTGCCGTGATCCTGCAGCGCGATCGGCCCCTTCGCGTTGTCCGGCGCGTAGGGGTCGATCCGCTTGTGCTGCGTCGGCCCCCAGAACGGCGTTGCGTGGTGGACGACGATCCCGTTGTGGAGCACGGTGACGACCGCCGGCGAGTCGAGCGCGCCGCCGCTCTTGAATCGCGGCGAGCGGAAGACGATGTCGTACGACTGCCATTCGCCCGGCGGCCGCGACGCGTTGACCAGCGGCGGGAACTGTCCGTACATCGCCGCCGCCGAACCGTCGGCGTAGGTCCGGTTCTGATAGCTGTCGAGGACCTGAATCTCGAACTTGCCGTTGAGATAGACGCCGCTGTTGCCGCGCTCCTGGCTGTTGCCCTTCACGTCCTTCGGCGTGGCGAACTCGACGTGCAGCTGGTAGTCGGTGAACTCGCGCGCGCGTGCGAATCATGCCCTTTCCGGTCGACAGCACACCTTCGCTCATCGGCCAGGTGACGGCGGTGCCGTCCATCATCTGCCAGGCGCTCTTGTCCGCGCCGGGCCCGACCAGCAGCGTTGCGTCCGTGCGGCGCCGGCGCCGGCGCGAGCGCGCCAGGCGTCACGATCGGCGGCTGCGGCCGCGCGCCGTCGTGGATGTGCCAGCGCCCGTTCGGCTGCATCGGCGTGTCGTCGTATCCGGTGGGCGCCTGCTGGCCGGACACGATGCAGGAGATCGCGGCCACACTCATGAACGTTGTCAGCATCGTCCGCATCGCACTCTCCAGTTCTGAGTGATCTCCACGAGAGTAGTGCAGCCCTTCAGGGCTGCCGTCATGCTTGCAGGCCTGAAGGCCTGCACTACGACTACGTCAGACGCTGACGCCAACTGCCGCAGAAACAGCCCGACGTCGGTGACGATGCCGATGGTCTGCGACGATCCGCGATCGGCGAGCTTGGTGACCACCGCCGGATTGATGTCCACGCAGACCAGGCGCACCCATGCCGGCAGCATGTTGCCGACGCCGATGCCGTGCAGCATCGTCGACAGCACCAGCACCAGCTTCACGCCCTGCAGCGCCGCGGTGTAGCGGTCCTGGGCCTCGACCAGGTTCATGATCGTGTCCGGCAGCGGGCCATCGTCGCGGATGCTGCCGGCGAGGACGTAGTCGACCTTTCGCTTGATGCACTCGAACATCACTCCGGAGGTCAGCACGCCGCTGTCGACCGCCGCGCGCAGGCCGCCGGCGCGGTAGATCGCGTTGATCGCGCGCATATGGTGGCGGTGGCCGCCTTCGATGGCGCGCCCGCTCTCCATGTCGACGCCGAGCGAGGTGCCGTAGAGCGCCTGCTCGACGTCGTGCACCGCCAGCGCGTTGCCGGCGAGCAGCACGTCGACGTAGCCGCCGCGCACCAGGTCGCAGAAGTAGGCGCCGCCGCCGGTGTGGACCACCACCGGCCCGGCGACGAAGGCGATGCGATCGCCGGCCTGCCTGGCGGCCCGCATCATCGCGGCGATGCGCGACACCCCGACCTCGACCCGGCGTTCGGACGAGATCTCGTTGGTCATGAACGCGAAGCCGTGCCGGTCGCGCTCCTGGAATTCGGGGACGATCTTGATGCCGTGGATGCCGCAGACGATGGCATCGCCCCGGCGGATCTCGCGCAGCTTGCGGCAGATCGCGAGCGTCCCTTCGACCACGATCGCCGCATCCATCCGCTGGCGCTCGACCTGCACCCACTGACCGTCGATCCGCACCGAGGTCTGGTGGTTGGTGGTCGAGTAGAAGTCCTCCGGCGCGCAGCCGTCGCGATCGGCGGTCGACCAGGTGCGCGTCCTCGGCGCGCGCGACGCGGCAGCCGAGCGCGATCAGCTCCTCGAGCACCTCGGTCAGCGCCGCCGGCGCTTTCGCGGTCACCTGCATCGACACGAACGACGGCTCGTCGTTGGTGCGGCCGATGCGGAATTCCAGCACGTCGAACGCAGCGTCGTGGCGGACGACGGTGTCGAACATGGCGTTCATGAGCTGAGAGTCGATCAGGTGGCCTTCGGCCTCGACCACCTCGGTCACGGTGTTGTTGGAGGTCATTCGGTCAGATGTGTCACGGGACGTGAGGGGGTCAATGGGTCATCGCGTAGATCATGATGTTGACGCCGAGCGCGTAGCCGTTGGGCGAGAAGCGATCGAAGTATTCCTTGCTCTCTCCCTCGCGCTCCCAGGTATCCGGGATGTCGGTGTTGTGTGCCATCACCACCATCAGGCGGCCGTGCTCGTCCTGAATGCCGCGGAAGTTCGCGTGCGGGCTGTCGTTCAGGTAGGCCCGCTCCGAGACGCTGCCGCCGGTCTGCATCCAGAAGCGGATGTTGGAGACCTGCTCGACCTCCTTGACGTCGTAGAGCGAGTGCAGGACCGCATGGTCCGCCGGGATGTCGAAGATCGGGTACTGATCCGGCGGCAGCACGCGGCCGATCTCCTCCGCCCACTGGTCCCACGCCTTGGTTGCCCCAGAAGTCGTCGACTTCGAGGAAGCCGCCCTTCAACAGGTAGGCGCGGAGGCTCGCGACTTCCTCGTCGCTGAAGCGCGCGGTGCCGACGTCCTCCATGTAGAGAAACGGGCACTGGAACAGCAGCGGATCGGCGAGGCTGACGACGACGTTGTCCGGCTGGCCGTCGGTCTTCATCTTGACGCGGACGAACGACAGTTCTCCCAGGCGAACCGAGAAGTTGTTGTCGGCGCCCGGGTAGTCGGTGCGCCATCCCTGGCCGCCGTCCTCGAAGCGGTTGCTCGAGTAGTAGCCGCGGCAGAAGTTGAAGCGCCCGTCGAAGTCGGCGCGGGTCGCCCATTTCGGCGCCTCGCGGCTCATCCGGCCGATAGCCGCCGCCGCCGACCCAGATCCGCGGGCGCGGTTCCTGTTCCTGGCCGAACTCGGCGAGCGCAGCGGTAGCGAAGGAAAGAGCGAGAGCGGAAAGGAGAGCGGTGGAGAGGCGGCGGCAGCTCATGAGGGCCACGCTCAGGTGGCCCTCATGATACCCGGGAACGGCGCTAACTTCCGTTGCCGATCTGCAGGCTGATCGTGCCGGTGACGCCGTCGGGGCTGAAGTGCCCGGGATACGGTGAACCGTAGTAACCGTAGCCGTAGTAGTGGCCGGTGAAGCGGTAGCCGACACCGCCGGTGAGGCGCAAATGACGGTTGAAGCGGACCATCGCGTTCACCTCGGGCTCGAATACGAAGAAGTCCTGGTGCACACGAACCGGCTGCGTCACGACGTGTCCGGCGCGATCGACCACGACCGGCACCCCCTCGGTCGACTCGGCCGTACCGCCGCCGATCAGCATCTTTGCGCTGTAGCCGACCGTTTCGCTGGTCCGGCCGAACCACTGCATCACCAGGCCGCCGTAAGCGAGCTCGCGGCCGTTCGAGTTGGTGACCATGCCGTAGCCGCCGCCGCCGATGAAGATCGCATCGGCGAAGACCACGCCGGCGTAACCGCCAAGCAGGCCCGAGGTCTGATGATCGAACTCGGTGAACTTGTATTCGGGCACGGCGAGAAATCCGTTGTGGATCCGTTCGACCGTCATCGGCCCCTGCGATGCCTGTTCGGCCGGCGCCGGAGCGGCCGCCGGCTCGTCAGCGGGTTGCGCCGCCGCGGCAATTGGCAGCAGGACCATCGCCAGCGCCGCGATCAGGCGGGTCACTGATCGCCTCGCAGGCTCACGTTGAGCGGTGTCGTCTGGCCGCGCCGCACGTCCACCTGGGTCACGTAGGTCCGGAAGCCCGGCTTGCGAATCTCGACGGTGTGCGAGCCTTCGGGGACGTCCACGGTCAGGCGCTCCTGACCACTTGGTGCTCGCCACGGTTCGCCATCGATCGAGATCTCCGCGTCGCCCGGCTGCACGCGAATCGCAAGCGTGCCGTGTGCGCCGCTGGCCTGGCGTCCGGCTGGCGGTTCAGGACCGCGCGGGCCTTCGGGATATTGCGGATAGTCGGGCGGCGGCATCGGCCGCGTCATCGGCCCGCGACCCATCGGCTGCCCGGCGCGCGGCGGCTGCTGCATGCCCGGCTGGTTGCTTTCGTCCGGCGGCGGCGCGATCGGCTGCGGCTTCGGCTCGGGCGCCTGGCCGGCCGCGATCTTCTCCATCTCGTACTTCACGCGGAAGGTATGGTCCTGCGTGAGGTGGACCTGCTGGCGAACGGTGTGATAGCCGTCGAGCCACAGCTCGATCTCGTGCTGGCCCGGCGGGACGTGCAGCCGCTGGAACGTGCCGTTGAAGTCGTCGACGATGCCGGCGTAGTAGCCATCGACGTAGACCTCGGCCTGCTTCGGCTTCACATCGAGACGCACCGACGCGTCCGGTTCGTAGGCGCGATAGGCGTACGGGTATGGCGGCGGATACGGGTAGGGATACTGGTAGCCGTACCACGGGTCGTAGAACGCGCTGTAGTAGTACGGACGGTAATAAGGCCGGTAATACCCGCCGCCGCCGCCGACCACGACCACGGCGCGGCCATGGACCTGGGCCTCGCTGGTGGCCGGCGTGCCGGCGATCGCCAGCGCGGCGGCGGCGCAGAACATAATGAAACGTTTATATGGACGCACGGACCATCCTCGCGCAAGTAGGGGCGTTGGCTACAGTAGATGGAGCAATCACAATGCCAGCGCTGCCGCGGCGGGGCGTGCGCGTATCTCTAGCATTTGGCGTGGGTTGAGGATACGGCCCGAACGAATCCGCCCCCGCGTCGTCGTCCGCGGGCGACAACCGCTGTCCTCGTTCGGACCCTTATACGTCGACGCCGCGGATCGAGGCGTCCAGAATCTCGATGGGATGGCGAATTGGACGGACGCGGCCGAGACGGGCCGATGCCGCGGTCATCTGCAGGGTGCAGCCGGGGTTGGCGGTGGCGATGAGGTCTGGACTGACGGCGTCGATGTGCGCGGCTTTGCGGTCGCCGAGCTCCCGTGCGGCATCGGGCTCGACCAGGTTGTAGATGCCGGCGCTGCCGCAACAGATCTCCGGTTCGGCAAACGGCACGATCTCGACGCCCGGGATCGACCGCAGCAGATCCCGCGGCGGCTGGCGGACCCCTTGGGCGTGCGCGAGGTGACAGGCGTCGTGGTAGGCGATGCGCAGGGCGAGCGGATGCCTCGGCGCGCGCGGCGTGCCAAGGTCCGCCACGATCTCGGTGACATCGCGGACCCGCGCGGAGAACGCGCGCGCTCGCTCCGCCCAGGCCGGGTCGTCCGACAGCAGCTGACCGTACTCCTTCATCGACGATCCACAGCCGGCGGCGTTGACGGCGATACGCTCCACGCCGGCGCGCTCGAAGACGTCGATCGCGCGGCGGGCAAAGGCGCGCGCTTCGTCGAGCCGGCCGGCGTGCAGAGCCAGCGCGCCGCAACAACCTTGTTGGGGCGGGGCCACCACGTCGCAACCTTCCGCGGAGAGGACCCTGACCGTCGCCGCGTTGACCTGCGGAAACACGAGGCGCTGCACGCAGCCGGTCAGCAGGCCGACCGTCAGCCGTCTGCTTCCCGCCGCGGGTGTCCGCGCCGGGAGCGACGAGAAGAGTGAGCCGAGCGTCACCGGCGGCGCCAGCGACAGCATCGCGCGCACGCGAGCGAACAACGACGTCGTCACGCGAGGAAGGAACCGCCGAGACCGCGATGACTGCTGAGAAAGATCCGTTGCTTCGCGCCCTTCGCGGTCTCCGCGGTGTTTTCCGATCGTCTGTTGGAAGATGGCGAGCGGCACCAGGGCGACGCGCAGACGGTTCGGGAACGGGAACAGCGCGAAGATCGCGCCGCGAAACAGGCGATCGGCGAGCGAGCGGGGATGGCGCCGCTCGATCTGCGCGCGCGTCGCTTCGATGAGCGGCGCGTACTGCACGCCGGACGGACACGATGTGACGCACGCCATGCAGCCAAGGCAGGCGTCGAAATGGTTCACGAACGCCGGCGTCATCTCCGTGCGGCCTTCGAGACCCGCCTTCATGAGATAGATGCGGCCGCGCGGCGAGTCCATCTCCTCGCCCCACAGCACATAGGTCGGGCAGGTCGGCAGGCAGAAACCGCAGTGCACGCAGGTGTCGATCAGCGAAGGATTGGGAGGGTGGATCCCATCAAAGGCCGGTGTTCGGTGGGTCACAGCGGCCCTCGTCCCGCATTGAGCACTCCGTGCGGATCGAATGCACGCTTCAGCGAATCGAACAGCGGCTGGCGGGCGCCGTGCGGTTCCCAGACGTCGACCAGCGATTTGAGCGCATCGGATCCGCGCACGATGACGACGTTGCCGAACAGCGACGAGGCGCGCAGTTGCTCGATCGCGGCCGCCTGCGCCGGCGTATCGCCGTCGATCCGGATCAGTCCGGCGCCGATGGCCGCGCGTCCCTGAAGCGAAGCGGGGCCGGCGTTCCCGCCTGCGGTGATCCGATCCAGCGCATCGAGCGCCGCCACGATGTTTGCCGGCAGCCAGCTGGCGCGGACGATCGCGCCGGGCTGTGCCCAGATCTCCGTGGCATGCGCCATCCACAGCGCGCGCTCGGCCTCGCCACTCGACACGTCGACGGACGCGGCGCAGTCGCGGAGTGCGGTGCGCGCCTGCTCGATCTGCGCGTCGACGACGGCGGGGAGGGAGGCGAAGCGGATGACGACGGACAACGCAGAGCTCGCGGAAACCGCTGAGTCCTTTTTGTTCTGCGTGTTCAGCGGGTTCTGCGTTGTACGTTGTGTTCTGATCTCGAAGGCCACGGGTTCGAGCTGGCTCGCCATCACGCGGCCGATGATCTCGGCCAGCGCCGCTTCGTCGCGGACGCTAAGGATCATCGTCTTCGAGGCGGCGGGCAGCGGCGCCAGCTTGAACGTCGCGCTGACGATCGCGGCGAGGCTGCCGAATGATCCGGTCACCAGCTTCGACAAATCGTAGCCGGCGACGTTCTTCACCACCTGGCCGCCGGCCTTCGACAGCACCCCGTCGGTGGTGGCCAGTTGAATGCCGATCACCAGGTCGCGCGGCGTGCCGTGGCGATGGCGCAGCGGACCGCTGTCATTGGTCGCGAGCAGGCCGCCGATGGTGGCGCGGTCGGCGAACGGCGGATCGAGCGGCAGGTCTGTCCGTGGAGCGCGAGCGCGTGGTTCACGTCCCGGAGGCTGGCGCCCGCTTCGAGCGTCGCGGTCATGTCGCCATGCTCGTGCGCCAGAATCCGGTTCATCCGCCGCATGTCGAGGATCGCGTCGATGCGCGAGGCGCGACGTCCCCATCCGCTCTTGGTATCCGCGCCGCGGATGACGATCGATTGCCGCGCGTCCGAGGCGCGACGAAGCGCGGCCGCGACCTCGGCGGCGCTGGCAGGTCGCGATGATTTCGCGTCACATGCGCTCGGCGAGTCCGGCCGCTTCGACCGGATGACGGCGGTACGGGCCCGGCACTTCGCCGCACAGCCGCGGAGTCGGAAACACCTTGCCGGGATTGCAGAGGCCGTGCGGATCGAACACCGCGCGCACCCGCTGCATCAGCGCCAGATCCTCCGGCGTGAACATCGTCGGCATGTACTGCGACTTGTCGGCGCCGACGCCATGCTCCCCGGTCAGCGAGCCGCCGGCCTCGATGCAGTAGGACAGGATCTCGGCCGCGACTGCTACGGCGGCGTCGGACTGGCCGGGGATGCGCTCGTCGTAGCAGATCAGCGGATGCAGGTTGCCGTCGCCGGCGTGGAACACGTTGCCGATGCGCAGGCCCGATCGCGCCTCGAGGGCGCGGATGCGGTTGAGCACCTCCGGCAGACGGGTGCGCGGCACCACGCCGTCCTGCACGTAGTAGTTCGGCGACACGCGCCCCATCGCGGCGAACGCCGCCTTGCGGCCGCGCCAGATCCGCGCCCGCTGTTCGTCGGTCTGCGCGACCTCGATCGTCGTCGCGCCGTGGCGCCGGCACATCGTCACCGACGTCGTCGAACAGCGCGGTCACTTCCGCCGCGGGGCCGTCGAGCTCGACGATCAGCACCGTGTCCGCGTCGGGAAAATTCGGGTGGACCGCCGCTTCGGCCGCCCGAATGGCCAGCGAGTCCATCATCTCCACCGCGGCGGGAATGATGCCGGCGCCGATGATCTCGGACACCACCGCGCCGCCGGCGTCGATCGTGTCGAACGCCGCCAGCAGGGTCTGCACCGTTTCGGGCCGCCGCAGAATCCGCACGGTCACGCTGGTGACGACGGCGAGCGTGCCTTCGGAGCCGACGATCAGGCCGAGCAGATCGGGCCCCGGCGTGTCGGCGAGCGTGCCGCCCAGCTGTACCAGTTCGCCGTCAGGCAGCACCGCCTCGACTCCGAGCACGTGATGGACGGTGAAGCCGTACTTGAGGCAGTGCGCGCCGCCGGAGTTCTCGGCGACGTTGCCGCCGATCGAGCACACCTGCTGGCTCGACGGATCCGGCGCGTAGTAGTAGCCGAACGGCGCGACCCGTTTGGTGATGTCGAGATTGGTGACGCCCGGTTCCACCGTCATCCGCTGGTTCGCGATATCCACGTCGAGGATGCGGTTGAGGCGCGCCAGGGCGATCACGAGCCCGCCGGCGACCGGCAGCGCGCCGCCGGACAGACCGGTGCCATGGCCGCGCGCGACGAACGGCACCCCGGCCCGCGCGCAAAGCCGCACGATCGCCTGTACTTCTGCGGCGGACGAGGGAAGCACGACCGCCGCCGGCGTCTGGCGCAGGTGGGGCAGCGCGTCGCACTCGTAGGTCAACAGCTCGAGCGCGTCTTCGAGGACGTTAGAGTCGCCGACGATCCGCCGCAGTTCCGTCAGAAACGCGCGATCCATGTCCACCCGAAATGTAAGGGGTCTGACCCCATACAACGGAAACGAGAAAATCGAGATCTGACCCCGAGCCCGCGGTCAGTATAATCCGCGCATGCGAAAGGTTTCCCGCCGTCGGTTTCTCGAAGGCACAGGTACTGCGCTCACCGTCGCCGCGGTCGCACCCTCGCTCCGCGCCCAGCCGTCCGCGCCGCCTGCCGCCGCCCGCACGTCCATCACCCTCACCGTCAACGGCTCCAAACGCACGCTGCAGGTCGAGGATCGCTGGACGCTGGTCGAGGCGCTGCGCGATCACATCGGCCTGACCGGCACCAAGATTGGCTGCGACCGCGGCGAGTGCGGCGCCTGCACGGTGCTGCTCGACGGCAAGCCCGTGTACTCGTGCAGCCAGCTCGCGGTGTGGGCGGACGGCCGCGCCATCCAGACCGTCGAAGGACTGGTGAACGACCCGTTGCAGCGGTCGTTCGTGTCGCACGACGCGCCGCAGTGCGGTTTCTGCACGTCGGGCCAGCTGATGAGCGCGAAAGCGCTGATGAACACCAACGCACACCCGACCGCCGATCAGGCGAGGGCGGCGATGACTGGCAACATCTGCCGCTGCTCCGGCTACAACCACTACATCGACGCGGTCGTCGCGGCGGGCGAGCCGACGCCGACGTCCGACAGCCTGAGCGCGCGGAGCCAGGCATTCTCCGCCGCCTCCGCGATTCCGGCGTTGCAGGTGGTCGGCAAGTTCACGCCCCGCATCGACGCGGTTGAGCGCACGACCGGAAAGGCGACGTATACCGGCGACGTGATGCTCCCGGGCATGCTCTACGCCCGCGTGCTCAGGAGCCCGCACCCGCACGCGCGCATCCGACGGATCGACGTCTCGAAGGCGCTCGCGCTACCGGGTGTGAAAGCCGTGGTCTCGCACGAGAACTGTGCGTTCATCTGGGGCGCCGGATCGATCTCCGGCGGGGCGCAGTACCAGGAAGAGGTCAAGAAGATCACCAAGCATCGCCGCTACGCGTTCAACAACCCGGTCCGCTTCGTCGGCGAACCGGTGGCCGCGGTGGCGGCGCTCGATCGTCACACCGCCGAGGAAGCGCTGCAGCTGATCGTCGTCGATTACGAGCCGCTGCCGTTCGTGCTCGACCCAGAGGAGGCGCTGAAGCCGGGCGCGCCGCAGATCTGGCCGGAGGGCAACCTGTCGCCGAACGCGCGCAACGAGACGGTGCCGATGGGCGCCAAGCGCGGCAACGTCGAGGCCGGCTTCGCGGCTTCCGATTCCGTCTTCGAGGATCGCTATTCGACCGCCTTCGTGCACAACGCCCAGATGGAGCCGCGCGGCTGCGTCGCCGCCTGGGACGGCGACAAGTTGACCGTCTACACGCCGACCGGCGGCGTCGCCAACTGCCGCACCGACATGGCGCGCGATCTCGGGATTCCGCAGGAGAAGGTCCGGGTCGTCTGTCAGTACATGGGCGGCAATTTCGGCAACAAGAACCAGAACCACGACGCCGACCTGATCGCCGCGACGCTCGCGAAGAACGCCGGCGCGCCGGTGAAGCTCGAGCTGTCGCGCAAGGAGGACTTCATCGGCGTGCACGGCCGGTGGCCGACGGCGCAGTACTACAAGGTCGGCGTCAAGAAGGACGGCACGCTGCAGGCGATCCAGATGCGCGGCTACAGCGGGATGGGGCCGTACCGCAAGAACACCGGCAACATCGCCGGCGTCGAGATTTATCAGTGCCCGAACATCGAGACGTCGATCTCGCCGGTCTACACCAACCGGACCGTGTCGGCGAACTTCCGCGGTCCGGAGTTCCCGCAGGGCTTCTTCGGCATCCAGTCGATGATGGACGACGTCGCCGCGAAGCTGAAGATGGATCCGGTCGAGTTCATCCTCAAGAACATGACGCGTCAGGCGGGCGATCAGACACCCTATACCAGCTACTCGCTCGACCGCTGCATCCAACGCGGCGCCGAAGCGTTCGAGTGGAAGAAACGCTGGAAGACGATTCCCGGATCAGGCCCCGGCCCGATCAAGCGCGGCGCCGGCGTCTCGTTCATGGCGTTCCGCGCCGGCCTCGGCCGCAGCAGCGCCGTCGTCCGGGTGGATGCGAAGGGTAAGTACGCGGTGCACGTCGGCGTCACCGACGTCGGCGGCGGCGCCAAGACGACGATGGGGTTGATCGCCGCCGAGGAGCTGGGCATCCCGCTATCGCAGCTCGAGGTGGTGTGGGGTGATACCGATCGTTGTCCCTACTCTGTCGGCGAGTCCGGCAGCCGCACCACGATCATGACCGGCTACGCGGTGGTCGAAGCGGCGCGCGACCTGAAGAAGCAGATCGCCGAGAAGGGGCTGCCGAAAGGCGATGACGTGTTGATCGCCTCGGCATCGCCGAGCCCGACGGTGCAAGGGAAGGTGCGCAGCACGTTCGGCGCGCACTTCGTCGAGGTCGAGGTCGACACCGAGCTTGGACGCGCGCGCGTCACCAAATACCTCGCGGTCCACGATTGCGGACGGATCATGAACCCGCTCACCGCGAGCAGCCAGATCAAGGGCGGCGCGACGATGGGGATCGGGATGGCGCTGCACGAGGATCTAATCTATGACCGGCGCAGCGGCAGCCCGCTGTCGGCAGGCTACTACGGCGCCCGCGTCGCCACCCATCGCGACGCACCAGAGATCGAGGTGATCTTCATCGAGTCGGATGACGGCCTCGGGCCGTTCGGCGCCAAGAGCATGGGCGAATCCAGCAAGGTGCCGTCGCCGGCGGCGGTCGCCAATGCGGTGTTCAACGCGATTGGCGTGCGGATGAAGGACCTGCCGATCACGCGAGAGAAAATCGTCGCCGCGATGGCCTCGCAGGAGGTACGGGCATGAAGGCTTTTACCAACGCCAATGCGCGCGACGTCAGGCACGCGGTCACGCTTCTCAAGCAGGCGCGCGACCAGGGGCGAACGGCCTCGATCGCCGGCGGCGGCAGCGATCTGCTCGGCATGATGAAGGAGCGGCTGATCACGCCGGACACGGTGGTGCGGCTCGCCACCATCAAGAACCTCGACAGCGTGAAGTTGAGCAATCGGGGCGCGACGATTGGCGGTCAGATGACCGTCGCCGCGGTGGCGGCGAACCCGCTCATCCGCACCGAGTACGCCGTGCTGGCCGA
The DNA here is from genome assembly GCA_963794705.1 of uncultured Acidobacteriota bacterium. Lineage (GTDB taxonomy): Bacteria > Acidobacteriota > Vicinamibacteria > Vicinamibacterales > CAVVIG01 > CAVQFC01. The sequence continues at coordinate 220,960 of CAWCFI010000009.1, read as the reverse complement.
GGCTGCCGAGAGCGTCGCGACTCCTCAGATTCGCAATGTTGCGAGCCTGGCGGGGAACCTCTGCCAGCGGCCCTGGTGCTGGTACTACCGCAACGGCTTCAAGTGTCTGAAGAACGGCGGCACGACCTGCTATTCCGTGACCGGCGAAAACGAGTTTCACGCGATCTTCGGCGGCGGGCCGAGTTACATCGTGCATCCGTCGGACACGGCGACGGCACTGGTCGCGCTCGACGCGACGTTTCGGATCGCGGGTCTGTCGGGCGATCGTCTGGTGCCGGCGGGCGAGTTCTTCACGCTGCCGACGGTCGATTCGTCCCGCGAGAACGTGCTGACCGACGGCGAGATCCTCGCCGAGATCGTGCTGCCGCGCCGTGGCGCGGCGTCGGTCCGCAGCACGTACCACAAGATCCTCGACCGCGAAGCCTGGACCCATGCGGTCGTCAGCGCGGCGGTGGTGATGGACGTGGATCAGGGCGTCTGCCGTCACGCTCGCATCGTCCTCGGCGGCGTCGCGCCGATTCCATGGCGGTTGCCCGAGGTGGAGCGGATGCTGACCGGTCAGCGCGTGACGCCGGAGCTTGCCGCCAGGGCCGGCGACGCCGCGGTCAACGGCGCGCGGCCGCTGGCCAGGAACGCCTACAAGATCCCCATGACGCGAGCCATGGTGTCGCGCACGATCCTGAGCCTTGCGAGTTGAGCCTTGAAGGTTGAGCGACGCGACTTCCTGTTCCTGCGCGCGGGCCAGCCGGCGCTGCTCTCGTGCGAGCCGCTGTTCATGCGCTTCCTGGATTCGCAGCTGGACGGGACGACGGCGCAGCTGTTCGAGAATCTCGCGGGCGACCTCCGCAAGGTGACCGCGGTGCGGCTGACCGACACGAGCTGGCTCGCCCGCGAGGATCTGAAAATCGAACTCGACGGCGTCCTCGCCGGCTTTCGTGCCCGGGGCGGAACGGTGACGCTCGGCTGACGCCTTCGCGTTTCGAATGTGGGTGGACGCGACGGTGGAGCGCGAAGGCTTCAGCCGAGCGTCGTCAATCGTTGTTCCCGGCACGCCTCGCGTCGGCGATCAGCTCCGTGACCTTCTTCACGTAGCCCTGCGTTTCGCGGAACGGCGGCACGCCGCCGTAGGTGGCGACCGCCGTCGGACCGGCGTTGTAGCTGGCGACCGCGAGCCGCACGTTTCCGTGATGCTGATCCAGCAGTTCGCGCAGCAGGCGCGCGCCACCCATGATGTTCTCGCGCGGGTCAAACGGATGCTCGACGCCGAACGCCCTGGCCACCTCGGGCATCAACTGCATCAGCCCCAGCGCGCCGGCACGCGACACGGCGGACGGATCGAATGCCGATTCGGCCTGCATGATCGAGCGGATCAGCGTGGCGTCGATCTGATAGAGCATGGCGGCCTCGCGAATGAACCCCTCGTAAGCCTGCTCGGGCGGCACGACCAGCATGCTGTCGATGCGTGTCGAGACGTGCGGGCCGGACGGCAGCCGATAGGTGGCATAGGCCTGCTTCAACTGATGCGGCATGGCCAGCGCCAGCGAGGTGAACAGCAGGCTGCGCAGCCGTGCCCGGCGGCGGATCGCGCGCCGGCGCTCCGGCGTCCGACGGCTGTGGACGCGGCGCGCGCCGGTGCGGCGCTCCGTGTCGTGCCGCAAGCCCACACCGCGATCGTTCATCTCGGACAAGCCGAGCTGCAGCGTCATAAACCCCTGACAATCTGTCAGCAATACCCGGTCCGAAGCCGCGACTATCGTCGAGGTGTCGCTTGAACCAGACGGTCCGCTCGTATAGATTGCGGACTCCATCCCTTCGGAGGCTTCACATGAGGCGTGTTTTCATCGCAAGCGGCGTCGTCGCCGGTCTCTTACTGTCCAGCCCGCTGTTCGCGCAGGGTCAGCTGCTGAAGGCCAAGGCGCAGAACGTGCCTGAGATTGCGTACGAGTCGATCCCCAATTTTCTGAAATTTCCACCGAACATCTACCTCGGCGAGGGCATCGGCGTCGCGACCAATTCGAAGGGCCATGTGTTCGCCTACACCCGTAGCGGCGAGACCCGCCTCTTCGAGTTCGATCAGAACGGCGTCTACGTGCGCGAGATCGGCGCCGGGCTCTACGGGTTCACCTTCGCGCACGCGGTGCGCGTCGACAAGGACGACAACATCTGGACCGTCGACGAAGGGTCGAACATGGTCATCAAGTTCAACCCGGCGGGACGGGTGACGATGGTGATCGGGCGGCGGCCGGACGCGGTCGACGAGCTGGTGGCGATGAGCGGCCAGGGCTCGGCGCCGCACCCGAACAAGCCGTACTCGTTCAGCCGGCCGACTGACGTCGGCTGGGACGCGCAGGGCAACATCTTCGTCACCGACGGCTACGGCGACGATCGCGTGGTGAAGTTCGACAAGAACGGCCGCTTCATCAAGTCGGCCGGCACGCAGGGCAATGGCCCGGCGCAGCTCAGGCTGCCGCACACGATGGCGATGGACGCGGCGGGGAATATCTACATCGGCGATCGCAGCAACGCGCGCGTGCAGGTGTGGGACAACGATCTCAACCCCAAGGCGATCTACGACCAGGTCGGCAGTCCGTGGGCGGTCTGCATCTCGCCCGGACCGCACCAGTATCTGTTCGTGTCCAACTCGATGCCCGACAGCGGCGACTCGCGCAACGCGCCGTATACCGGCGAAATCTACAAGATGGAGCTCGACGGCACCATCATCGGAAAATTCGGCAAGGCCGGGAAGGCGCTGAAAGAGTTCAGCACCGTGCACGAGATTGACTGCCGCAACCCGAACGAACTCTTCGTCTCCGAGATCACCGATTGGCGGGTGCAGAAGATCGTGCTGAAGCCGCAATCGATGAAGAGCTCGGGCGGGCGATAGGAGACGATGACCATGACGCGTTCGATTCACTGTTTGGTTGCCGCGGCGGCGCTGGCGCTCGGCGCCTCGCTCGCCGCTCAGAACGTTCCCGAGATCGCCTTCGACGCCAACGCCGACCTGCTCAAGCTGCCCGATAACATCCACATGGGCGAAGCGGCGGGCGTGGCGACCAACTCGAAGGGCCACATCTTCGTGTATACGCGCACCGGCGCCGCGAACGCGACGGTCGGCACGTCCCGCACCTTCTACAAGAGCGGCTCGCGGCTGCTGGAATTCGATCAGACCGGCAAGTTCGTGCGCGAGATCGGCGTCGGCGTCTATGGCTTCAACAGCGCCCAGGCGGTCCGCGTCGATCCGCAGGACAACATCTGGGTGGTCGATCAGGGATCGACCCAGGTGATCAAGTTCGATCCGGACGGCCGCATTCAACTGGTGTTGAGCCGGAAGCCTGAGGCCATCGCCGTACGCGCCGGCGCGGGACGAGGCCCTGCTCCGGCTGAAGGACGCGGTGGTCCTCCGCCGGAAGGGCGCGGTCTTCCCGCGCCGCCGCCTCCTCCAGGCGGCGCTCCGGCGGCGGCGCCCGCTGGCGGCGGGCGCGGTGCCGCCGGTCCGGCTGGCTCCGGCGTGCCGGGCGACAACTTCAACCGCACCGCCGGCGTGGCGTGGGACGCGCAGGGCAATATCTACGTCGCCGACGGGCTCGCCAACGGCGTCGGTAACGCCCGCGTCGCCAAGTTCGACAAGGACGCGCACTTCATCAAGTCGTGGGGTTATCGCGGCACCGAGCCGGGGCAGTTCAACGCCGTGCGCGGCATCGCCATCGACGCCAAGGGGCTGGTCTACGTCGCCGACGGCGGCAATAAGCGCATCCAGGTGTTCGACGGCGACGGCAATCCCAAGGCCCAGCTCGCCGGCGTCGGCATCCCGGCGGCGATCTGCATCACGCCGGGCGCGCACCAGTACCTCTACACCTCGAACTCCAACGACGCCGAGTCACTCGACAACGGCGAAATCTACAAGATGGAGTTGGATGGCAAGATCGTCGGCAAGTTCGGTCGAGCCGGCCGGGTACCGAAGGAGTTCAACATGGTCAACTCCATCGACTGCCGCAGCGAAAACGAACTGTTTGTCGGCGAGCTGGGCAGCTGGCGCGTGCAGAAGCTGACGCTGCACCCGTCGAAGTAGGGCGCGCCGATGCGACGCGTCCAGCCAAATTCGAGTTTGCGGTTACATTTCTGACGAGTGCCTCTGCTTGCCCGTGCGCGCTGCCGGTTCCCGGCAGCGCCGCGGTCATCCCTTCGACGAAAACAGGCCTGTTTTTGTCGGCGCGCCGCGCTGCCTGCCGGCACGGAATAGGCAGGGCGACCGAGTCATGCCCACGACTTCGTCGGCCGAAGCGTCGCTCATCAACGATGCCGAGTTTCTCGATGAAGGGCGGTTCAGTCCGGTCGATCAGGATCGTGCGGCCGGTGGTCCGGGGCAGGGCCGACCGTTCCGCGACTCGTTCGATGCGCTCGACAGCGGCCTGCCGATGGACGAGGCCGTGCCGCAACCGATCGAGGCGCCCTACACGGACTCAGATCCGCTTCCCGCCAATCCACGGTTTGGTACGGAAAGCAGTATCTCCGTCATCGCCGCAGCCCTGGTCCTCGCCGCATGCCTCAGCGCCGGCGCCGCCACCGCCGCATTTGTCTTTCACGATGAGCTGACGCACATCACGGCGCGGCTTTCGGCCAACCGCTAGGCAGATCCAGAAACGATCGATCGAGCTCCGCGATCGATCCGCACCCCAACAGCCTCAGCGTTCGCAGCAGATCCGCGCGCAGAATCTCGATCGCGCGCGTGACCCCCGGCCCGCCGCCGGCGCCCAATCCGTAGACATACGCACGGCCGACGAGCACGGCGCGCGCGCCGAGCGCGAGCGCCTTGACGATGTCGCTGCCGCGCCTGATGCCGCCGTCGAACAGCACCTCGATCTGACCACCGACCGCGGCGACCACCTCGGGCAGGACGCGCAGCGTCGCGGCCACGCCGTCGAGCTGACGGCCGCCGTGGTTCGACACCACCAGCCCGTCGGCGCCGGCGTCCACCGCCTGCCTCGCCTCGTCCGCCGTGTGCACGCCCTTGATGATGATCGGCCCCTTCCACGCCTCGCGGATCCAGCGGAGATCGTTCCAGCCGACCGCGCATTGTTCGAGCGCGCTCCCGACGTCGGCGTACGCCATCGGGCCGGACGGCAGCATCACGTTCGGAAAATTCATCAGCCCGCCGTCGGCGAGGAAGCGCGCCAGCCAGCGCGGCCGCGCCAGCAGCTGCGGCAAGTGCGGCAGCATCGCGCCGATCCGCCGGGTCAACAGCTCGCCGGTGCCGTTGCGATGATCGCGCTCGCGCATGCCGGCGACCGGGGTGTCGATGGTCACCACCAGCGCCGAGAACCCGGCCTTGCGCGCGCGCTCGATGCCCGCCCGCGCGACGTCGTGGCCGCCGACCAAGTAGAGCTGGTACCACACCGGGCGCGTGGCGGCCGCCTTCACCTCTTCGAGCGGCGAGCCGCACAGCGTCGACAGCACATAGCCGGCGCCGGCGGCACCCGCCGCGGCTGCGGCCAGCGCCTCGCCGTGCGGAAAGAACATGCGCGTGCTGCCAATCGGGGCGAGCAGAAACGGCAGATCGAATCCACTGCCCAGGACGGTCGTCCGCAAATCGGCGCGCGGGACGACGACGCCGTTGCGCGGGCGGAGCAGGATGCTGTCGAAGACGCGGCAATTGTCGCGCAGCGTGATTTCGTCCTCGGCTCCGCCGTCGGCGTAGTCGAACACGATGCGCGGCAGCCGGCGCCGGGCCAGGCGCCGCAGGTCGGCGATATTGACAGCCTTGTCGACAGCGCGGAGGGTAGCCACGGATCTGGTGTAAGTGGTCGAAGCGACTAGGGTTGCAGTGTATCACCGGGGGCGCGCCAGCCAGGGCGCGGTAGGCCCATGGCCATAGTTAGTGACTATATGGTATTGACACAGACTATATATGACATATACTGACTTTATGGTCATATGGAAACGACGCCTCGCGGGTCCCAGCAAGCGCCTTGTTCGACGCCGCGCGGCCGCCAGCCTGATGGCCCTGTGTGCGTTGATTCTTGCGGCCCAGACCGCCGGCAAGACCGCCTCGGGCCAGGATCGCGTGCGGTTCCATTGGGATCCGACCACCGAGCCGATGCAGTCCGGCGCCGCTGCCAAATTGCCGCCTTCTTCCAAGCGGCGCGTCAGTCTGGTGCGGGACTTCAGCCATCGTCAGGTCATCTTCACCGAGGCGATCCCCGCCAAGATGCTCGACAAGGTCCGCAACGACTCGCGCTTCTGGCATCAGTACCTCGAGCGCCACGCCCGCCGGTCCGTACCGTTCGACTGGAACTACGTGCCGGACCCGCACGCGATTCAGTCGGTCGAACGCGACTGGAGCTATTCGATGAACAACGGCAACGGCGGCACCATCGGCCTGCCCGCGAAATACTCGTTCGACGTGAACGCGGCGCCGAGCTGCACCGCCGACTTCATCGTCACCGGCGTCAACATCGCCGGCTCCGCCACGCAGGCCAACCTGATCGGCCTGAACAGCCTGTACAACACGCCGACCGGCAATGGCCTGTGCGCGGGAACGGCGCCCAAGCAGATGTTTGCATACAACATCGGTCCTGGCGTGATCAATTCATACATCGCCCTGTCGCTGGACGGCACCAAGGTGGCCTTCAACGAGAACAATGGGGCGAGCTCCTTCTTTCACGTGCTGAAGTTTTCGTCCGGCGCCGGCAACGGCACCAGCGCGTCGGCGGCGGTGAAACCGGGCGTCGGCAATACGGCGGTCGACGTCAAGCTGGCGCTCACCGGCGGCGTCTCGACGGCCCCCTTTGTGGACTATGACGCGGACGTCGCGTACGTCACCACCTCCGACAACGTCGTTCACAAGTTCACGGGTGTGTTCGTCGGAACGCCGACGGAGGTCACGGCGGCGGGGACGGGCTGGCCGGTGTCCACCACCGTGACCGGGCTCTCGACTCCGGTCCTCGACGGCGTCTCTCGGCACGTCTTCTTCGTCGACACGTCGACGGGGGGCATCGACTATATCGATGAATCGGTGGTTCCGGCGGTGCTCCGCGAGAACAAGTTCCCGTTCGCGCCCGGGCTGACGGTCGCCGCGCCGGTGATGGTGGATTCGGTCAGCCAGAAGGTCTACGCGTTTTCGTCGAACACGAATGGCGTGAACGCGGTCGTCGCCCAGGCGGACACCGCGCTCAGCCTGGCCAGTCAGGTGACGGTCACCGTCGGCACCGCAACCTCCAACGTCCAGGTGCTGCCGGGCGACTTCAACGAGGACTACTACAACGGCGTCACCGGATCGGCGCTGCTTTACGTGGTCGGCAACGACAGCACCGCCAACCGCGTGCCGTCGCTGTTCTCGATCGGTTTCAACAACGCATTGAAGATGGACAACGCGCCGACGGACGGGCCGCTGCGCCTGTCGCGTAACGTGGCGGGCATCGGCGCATCGGAAGTCACCGCCTTCTTCAACCCGACGCAGAACAAGCAGTTCCTTTTCATCAGCGTCAACGGCTCGTGCAGCACTGCCATCGCCGGTGGCTGCATCCGCTCGCTCGACGTGACCAACAACGTCTTTCCGACGACGGCGACGGTCAACAACGTGGTGTTCGCGGCCACCGGCGGGACCAGCTCGATCGGCGTGGACAATACCAGCACGAGCGCCGGCGCCGCCAGCGTGTACTACATGACCTTGACGGGCAAGACGCTGGTGAAGGCGACGCAGGCCGGCCTGCAGTAACAGGGGAGGTGGTCGGGGCGACTGGATTCGAACCAGCGATCTTCCGCTCCCAAAGCGGACGCGATACCAGGCTTCGCTACGCCCCGACCCTCCGATTCTACACCGCGAGCGTCGAACGAGCCGTCCGCCGTCAGCGCTGACGGATGGTGACGCCGCCGTTGGTGGTGATCGCTCTCAGCTTCGGCCCGCCCGAGCCCAACGTCGTCTCCAGGTGACGGCCGATGCTGCCCTGCACCGTGACGGGGAAGTCGATGCTGACGCGGCCATGCGTGGTGCCGGCCTCGAGCTCCGCCGAGAAACCCTTCGGCAGGTTGAAGTTGATGCCGCCGTTGTGCGTCTCGACGTCCAGGCCCGACCCGTCCCAGTGGTCGCCGGTCACGTCGAGCGTCACGCCGCCGTTGGTCGTTTCTCCCCGCAGGTCGCCGCCGACGTTGCGCAGCGCCAGTCCGCCGTTTTTTGCATGGAACACGGCGGTGCCGCGGAAGTCGTCGATGGCGATGCCGCCGTTGTTGGTCTTGAGCGTCAGCATGGCCGTGCGCGGGACGTTGAGCTCGAAGCTGACGCTCCAGCTCTCCTCGCGGCCCGAAGTATCGGGGCCGTCGGCGCGGACCCGGCCGCCCGCGGTGTCGACGTGCACGCCAGCCACCAGGCGGCGCGCATCGGCGTCGCTGCCGGCCTGGGCCTCGATGCGGGCGCGCACCAGGACGTCGCCGCGGTCCCAGCCGCGCACGCGGATGCCGCCGTTGCGTCCCGCGTCGATGTCGAGCGGATTGGCGCCACCGATGGTGTCCTCGCGCATTTCGCAGTGCGTGGCGCGATCGCCGTCGTACTGGCGATCGGTGCAGGACAGGCTGCCGGTTCGAGCGTTATCGCGGCCGCGGGATTGAGCGGAACCCGCGCTCACCAAAGCGGTGGCGGCGACGGCGGTGACAAGAGCTGTGCGAAGCATCAGGCTTCCTCCGTCCCGTTAGACGGGAGGGGGCGCTGGTGCGTTTATTCCATCGCTTCCGCCGGCTCAGGTCTGCCTGACATACACTGAGCCCCGCTAGTGTCCGGCTTCCCCTCGACGGTGGTCGGGGCAGGCAGCCGGACCCTTGGAGGTCACGATGATCACCCTGCTGAAGGCCCTCGGCGCCGCGGCCCTGCTCGCCGCTGCCGGCGCTGGCCCCGCGCGCGCCGCCGACATCGCCGACCGTGTGACTCACGGCTACGCCGACTCCAACGGCGTCAAAATCCACTACGCGACGATGGGATCGGGACCGCTGGTGGTGATGATTCACGGCTTCCCCGACTACTGGTACACCTGGCGCGCGCAGATGGAAGGGCTCGCGGATCGCTTCCAGGTCGTCGCCATCGATCAGCGCGGCTACAACCTCAGCGACAAGCCGGCCGGCGTCGAGAACTACGATGTCCGCCTCCTGGTCGGCGACGTCCTCGCGGTAATCAAGCAGCTGGGCCAGCAGAAGGCCATCATCGTCGGACACGATTGGGGTGGTGTGGTCGCGTGGCAGCTGGCGATCAACGTGCCGCAGGCGGTGGAGCGGCTGATCATCCTGAACCTGCCGCATCCCCGGGGATTGTCGCGGGAGCTGGCGCACAACCCGGAGCAGCAGAAGAACAGCGCCTACGCGCGCCGCTTCCAGATGGAGGGCGCCGAGACGTCGCTGAGCGCGGAAGGTCTGGCGAGCTGGGTGCGGGATTCGGAGGCGAAGAAGAAGTACGTCGAGGCGTTCGGCCGCTCGGACTTCGGCGCGATGCTCAACTACTACAAGCGGAACTACCCTCGCGAGCCGTACACCGAGGACACGTCGCCGCTCAAGAAGGTGCAGTGCCCGGTGCTGATGATCCACGGTCTCGGCGACACGGCGCTGCTGTCGCCGGCGCTGAACGGGACGTGGGATTGGGTGGAGAAGGACCTGACGATCACCACGGTGCCGGGCGCGGGGCATTTCGTGCAGGCCGACGCCGCGGATCTCGTCACGCGGACGATGAGGGCGTGGCTGCTCCGTTAGGGAACGGAGGGCACGGAGGCAACGGGATCACACAGAGGAACGGAGCAACGGAGGTAGCGCGCGACAGCGGGCCGGCAAAGCCGGCCGCCACGGAACGAAGAGACTGCCGAAAAACGCAAACATATACTGATCGAACGTTTGCGTTTTCGGCACTCTCTTTCGTCCCGTGGCCCCGGATTGTTGATCAACTTCAACGTCCCGAAATTGATGGACGGCGTGAAGCGCCTGATCAATCCACGAGCGAAATGAACCGATTGAATTGTTCTTCTCCGTTGCTCTGTTTCTCTGTGTGATCCCGTTCCCTCCGTCACCTCCGTTCACTCGGGTCAGTGGGTGAGACCGTAGATGATGTAGTTCACCCCGAGCTTGTAGGCTTCGTTGGTCTCCTCGATCGGCCGCAGGCCCGTCCCTGACCATTCCCAGAACTGCGAGATGTCGGTGTTGTAGTTCACGATCATCTGCAGCCGCTTGTTCGGATCGTTGTCCTCGAACAGCCCGCGGAAGATCGGCTGCCCGGCGATGTAGGCCTGCGGGATGATGTCGAGCCGATCGACTTCGAAGAACGAGTGGAAGATCGGATGCGTGGCGTCGAGATCGACGAACTTGCCTTGCGGCAGCACCCGGCGCATCGCCTGCTCGAACACCTCCCAGCCCGTGCCGTAGCCGCCGCCGAGATCGCCGCCCAGCCCGCCGCCGAACCGGCCGCCGAACCGCCCGCGCCGCGGCTTGAAGTCGTCGACGATGACGAACCCGCCCTTCTGAAGGTAGACGCGGAGCGCGGCCGCCTCGGCATCGGTCATCGCCCACCAGTCGACTTCGATGATGTAGGCGAGCGGGTAGCGGAACACGGCGGGATCGTCGAGCGTCAGCGCGTTGATCTCGTCGACGTGCGGGTCGATGAAGCTGACCTCCTGCATGATGCGCATGAGGTTCTGCTCCGACAGGGGATAGCCATGGCCCCACGCCGGCCAGCCGCCGTACCAGTTGCCGCCGGGGCCATGGGTGTATTTCAGGCGGACGAACGTAAACCGTCCGTCGTAGGGGATGTTGGGATATTCGTGAAATGGGCCGCGTGGCCCGCCAAACTGCGCGACCGCGGCGGCCGCCGTCAGCAGGATGACGCTGGCGGCGGTCAGCACACGCGCGCGCACGGGACCGCCTGCTACTGTTGCGGCGGCGGGGTCTTCTTCGCCAGCGATCGGTAGTATTCCTCGATCGCCGGGCGGAATCCTTCGGGCACCTGATCCGAACCAGACAGCGAGAGCGAGTCGTTGCCGGCGTCGGCCTTGCGGCGGAGAGCGAACTCGAACTTCTTCAGCTTCTCGATCGCCGCCGCCTGGAGCTGCTCGAGGCCTCTGGGATCCGCGTAGACGCGATCGTTGTCGAAGGCGCGCAGATCGCGCAGCACGTCGTCGAGGTCGCGCGGGCTGACCCCGGCCTGCTGCAGCTGGCGCCGAAGGCCTTCCGCGTCGTTCGCCCACTCACGGAACTGGCCGCGGAACTGGCGGATGTCGTCGGGGTTCCAGCGTCCGTTTCCGCCGCCATAGGCGTTGCGCGGCGACCCGGCGTTGGCACCGTCGTAGGCGCCGCCGCCGCCGTTCTGCCCGCCCTGCGACTGCTGACCCTGGCCTTGTCCCTGTCCCTGCGACTGAGACTGAGACTGAGCTGCACTGTTCCCCTGCTGCCCTTGCTGGCCCTGACCCTGCTGGCCGTCCTTGCCTTGCTGGCCTTGAGCCTTGCCGTCCTGCCCTTTGCCCTGCTGCCCTTGATCCTTGCCTTGCTGCCCCTTGCCGTCCTGCCCTCGGCCTTGCTGCTGCTGTCCGCGCATGCGCTGGTCGAGCGATTCCATCCCGCGCACGAGATCGCGCGTCTTGTCGGCGGCCCGAGCCACGGCGTCCTGCTTCGACGCCTTGCCGACCGCACCAGCCGCGTCGTCGATCTTCTTCTGCAGGTTCTGGAGGTTCAGCGCGATGTCCTCTTCCATCCCGCGCGCGTACTGGGAACCGGCTCCCTGCAGCGCGCCCTTGGTGTAGCGGATCTTCTCGCGGATCCGCTTGTCGCGGATGCTGCCGGCGGCCTCGTCCAGCTTGCGCGCGGCATCCTTCTCGTCGCGGCGCATCTCGTTGGCGATCTTCTCGAGCTGCTGCTGGAGGTCGGCGACCTTGGCGTCCATCGCGTCCTTGCGCTGGCCGAGCGCCTGCGCCTTTGCCTGCCGTCCCGCGCCGGCTTCGGCCGACTCGAGGCCGTTTACGTCCGACGCGACTTCCTTCTGTTCGTTGGCGAGCTCCTCGGCCTGCTTCTGCGCGTGCTGCAGATCGCGCTCGCCGCGGCCGCTCTGGTTGCGTTCGAGCTTCTGCTGCGCGTCACGCAGCCGATCGAGCGCTTGATTGGCCTGGGCGCCGCCGTCCTTGGATCCGTTGGCCGCCGCGCGGCGCATCGCGTCCGCCGCGTCCTGCAGCTGCTTCATCGCGTCGTTCATCTGCTGGCGCTGCTGCTGATTGCGGGTCAGCTGCTCCAGCTGGCGCGCCGCCTTCTCCGCTTCGTCGGCGAGCGCGCGCTGCGAGGCGCTGCCGCCGCCAGAGGCGCTCTGGCCCGACTGCGCCATCCGCCGCTGACGCTCCATCTCCTGCTGCTGGCGCCGCGCGAGCTCCTTCAGCTTCTCGACCAGCTGATCGACCTGCTGATCGCCGCCCTGCTGCTCGGCGCGCTGCTGCATCTGGTACTGGTTCGCCAGCTTGTCGAGCTCGAGCTCGAACAGATCGGCGAGGTCGTCGGCAAGCGCACTCTGCTGCCCGCCGCCACCACCGCCGCCGCCCTGCTGCTGCGCCACCTGCGTTTCGTACTCCTGCTCGGCGTCCTGCAGCAGCTTGAGCGCGCGCTGTTCCGGCGAGAGCGCGGTGTCGGCCTTCATCGCCTTCAGGTCGGATTCCGCCGCCTTCATTTCCTCGGCCGCCTTGGGCAGCGCTTCGGCGATCTTGTTGTAGGCGGGATCGACGGTGCCGAGCCGCGCTTTCAGCTTGCCGACCAGCTCTTCCACCTGATCGCGCAGCTTCGCCTGCGCCAGGTTCAGGAACACCACGTTCTCGCGGTACTTGTCCGGCTTGGTCTTGGCCTTGTCGCGCACGATGTTGAAGGTCGCGGCGACGATCTCGCGCTGCTGCTGCGAGAGCTGGCCGACCTGCTGGCCGCCGCCTCCGCCACCGCCGCCCCCGGCCTGCGACTGCGACGGCTTGTAGTCCTTCTTGAACGGGCGGATCTGCACGAAGTAGATGTCGCTCGTGGTGGTCTTCGATCCCTGAACCGCGTCGGTGTCGGACGCCTTCGCGTAGTAGGAGACGAAGTCCCCCGGCTTGAGGCCGAGCTCCTCGAGATAGATAGTGTGACCGGCGCTGACCTCGGTGAGCGGCTTGGCGCCGCCGAACAGGTTGACCGTCTTCGGCGCGCCGCCGTTGACCGAGTAGAACAACTGCAGGGATTTCACGCCGAAGTCGTCGTCCGCCCGCGCTTCGAGGAAGAGCTCCTCGACCGGGCTCGCCTGCGAGTCGCGTCCCGGCTTGGTGAAATGCACCGACGGCGGCTGATCGTCGATCACGTCGATGGTGTACTGCGGCGACGCCTCGACCTTCTCGCCGTGCGGCCCGGTGAGCTCGATGCGGTAGAAGCCCTGGCCCTTGATCGGGAAGCTGCCGGTCAGCGACCCGTCGGCCTGCCGCGCCAGCGGCATCGCGCTGCCGTCGCTCAACAGGATTTTCCCGTCCGGTGCGGTCATCGTCGGCACGACGTGCAGGGCGACCTCGGTGCCGCGGATCGCGGCGACGTCGCCGCCCTCGGCCTTGCGCGGCGCCAGGCCGGTATAGGCGGGGAAGCGGTACTCGAGGTCGAGATCTTTCACCGTCGGCAGATCAACGACGCTGAGCATGAACTTACCGGAGCGGACACCGTTCGACTCGACGTAGTACTCGGTCGGCTTCTCGAGATGGAACAGCATCCCTTCGAACGCGCCCGGCTGCGTGGCGGCGATGAGCGGCACCCGATCGAACGATCCGTCCGGCACCGCGCGCATCATCACGCTCACGTCGCTGGACGTGAAGCCGACCAGCTTCGCTTTCACCGCCTGATCGGCGCCGCGCGGCACCTTGGTGCTGCCCGGCGTGACTTCGATGCTGTACGGGCTCGACGCCGCCGCGCTCTGGAAGGTCAGCAGCGCCGACAGGCCGTGGCGCAGATAGCTCGGCCCGAAGGTGAGGGCGAGCGCCAGCATCGCGGTGATCGCCGCGAGCGCGCCCGCGTGGCGCTGCACCGAACTCCGCTCGAGCGCGCGTCCGTGGTCGAGCGCCCGGCACTGCGTGATCGCCTGCTCGACCAGCTTTTCGACCAGGCGGGGAGAATGCGCCTCTGAGCCGCCGCCCGATGTCGCCTCGACCGCGCTGATAATCGCGGCTTCGAGCGTCGGATCGCACTCCTCGAGGTACATCGCGACCTGTGCGTCGGTGACGCGGCGCCGCAGCGGCCACACCAGCCCGTAACACAACAGCCCGACGAACACCACGACGGTGACGATGCGGAAGGTGATGATCGCCGGGGCGCTGAAGCGGAACGACTCCAGCCCCGAGGCTGACAGCAGCAGCGCCAGCACCGTCCCGGCCACGATGATGACCGCGCCGCGGAGCGCGAGCCGTCCGCGCCACCGATTCCGCACCCGACGAATGACGTCGACCAGCTCCGTCCGTGGGTCCATGCGCCGATTCTCCCTGAGGGAAAGATTACACCCGCTCGCGCGCTGGCGGGTCCAAAAGGACCCGCCCTACAGGAACTTCTCTTTTCGTGACAGGTGGTTCGCGATCACGGTTTCCGCCGCCAGCAGCAGGAGGCCGGCCATGAGCAGGTACCACCACAGACTTTGACGCCGCTCCGACTCTTCCCGCGTCATCTCTTGAGACTGCGCCGGCTGCGCCGCGGTCGGCGTCGCGTGTCCGGTCACCGCGGCCACCAGTTCCCGCGGGTCGATCGCACTCAGGTCCGACTCAGCCGGGTCGATGTTGACGGCAATCGCCTCCGGGCGGCCGCTGGAGGCCCCGGTCGACCGGATTTCGTAGATTCCTTGTTCGTTGAGCTCGAGCAGCCCCTCGTTGCCCTCGCCGGCGTTCGACTGCGAGATGCGCTCGCCCGACGGCGTCACGACGATTCGATCCGAGCGATCGCCGCGGCCCTTGGCGCGGGCGGTCAGGTCGAGCACCTGGCCGACGGTCAGCCAGGACGTCGGCGGCTCGTAATGCGCCAGGTAGCGGACCAACTGGTGCACCAGCGGCAGGAAGACCGGCTTGACCGCGATGTCGGTCCACGAGTCGTCGAGCGTAGTGGTCCACACAATCGCGCGCCCGCCCCCGATCTTTCTCTCCGCCGCCGCGATTGCCCCATCGTCGTATCGCGCGAGGATGCGATCGGCCGGGGTGGTCTGCAGCGTGCGGTAGCGGAAGACGTGCGCGGCGGAGAAGTCGCCGCTACGCGGCGCCTTGAACACCTCGAAGACCGGGTGGCTGTAGTCGAGATAGCCGAGCGATCCGCTGCGGCCGGTGGTGCGGTCGACGGTCGCACCGAACTTGCCCGGCAGCAGCTCCGCTTCGCCCTGCGGCCAGGTGGAGTGATCGCCGCTGACCACGAGCAGCCCGCCGCCGCGCTCGAGAAATTTCTTGAGTGTCGCGCCGCCGCCGGCGGGCGGAAACATGGTGTCGTTCAGGATGACGACCGCCCGCTTATCCAGCGCCGCCGGCGTCAGCCGCGACGCCGACGTGACCTCCACCTGGAACACCGGCGTCGTCCCGATCGAGAGCGCTTTCGAGAGGAACAGGCTCGACCCGCCGCGATCGCCGCTGTCGACGATCACCAGCGACACCGGTTCGCTCGGCGCGAGCACGAAGTGAAAGGTGTTGTCCGCGGGGAGCGCGTCGGTGCCGGCGCGCACCGAGCCACGGACGTTCGGGCTCGACAGGGTGAATTGCGTGAACGACACGGAGCCTGACGCGTGCGCCGCGACGGTCGCCTTCTCGGTCTGAATCTCGTGACCGTCGATGGTGAGCGTGACCGGCACATCTTTGATCGCCTCGTCGCCCTTGTTGCTCAGGCCGGCGGTGACCGTCAGCCGCTCCTGACCGGAAAACGAGGAGCGCGCGAAGGCGACGGACGGGACGGCGAGGTTTGCGGTATTGGGCGACGCGACCGACACGGTGCTGACGGTCATGCCCTCCGGGAATCGCACCTCCTCCGATCCGGTCCAGCCGCTTCGCTGGAAGTCGCTGATCAGAACCGCCTCGCGCCGCTTGATCGGCGAACGGCTCAGGATGCTCTCCGCGAGCTTCAGCGCGGGGCCGTAGCGGGTCGCGCCCGAGCCGACCCTGGCCGCGTTGATCGCGCCCTCGAGGCGCGTGCGATCCGCGGTGGCGCGCATGTTCTCTTCCGCGTTCTTGTTGAAGAGCACGAGCGTGGCGCGGTCGTCGGCGCCGAGGCCGCGGACCACGGTGCGGGCCGCGTCGGTGGCGCGCGTCCAGTGGTCGCCGTAGCCCATGCTCGCCGACTGGTCGAGCAGGATCACGATCTCGCGCGCGCCGCCGCCGACCGCGGCGGCGACGGTCCCCTGATGCATGAACGGTCTGGCGAACGCGGCGACAATCAACGCGATCGCCGCCGCCCGCATCAGCAGCAGCGCCCAGTGCCGGATCCGCCGCCGGCGCACCGACTGGTACGGAATGCGGCGGACGAACATCAGCGACGGAAACTCGATGACGCGCTTCTTTTCGCGCTGAATCAGGTGAATCAGCACCGGAATCGCGATCGCGCCGAGACCGACCAGGAAAAACGGAGTCAGGAACGCCATGAGGCCCCAGCGTTAGCTGTAGTGCGGACCTTCAGGTCCGCCCGAGAGGCAGGCCTGAAGGCCTGCACTACATGCGCGTTCGTCACCGCACCCTCATCAAGCGCTCGCGGGCGGACAGATAACTGAACAGCGCTCGGTCCAGCGGTTCGGCGGTGTTGAGCACGGTGTAGTCGATCCGGTGCTCGGAGAATTTGGTGGTCAGCGACGCGATGTGCGCCTGGATCATCGCGCGGTATTCCTTGACCAGCGACTGAGGGACGACCGGCACCTGTTCGCCGGTCTCGAGATCCTGGAAGCTGGACGCGTCCTCGTAGCCGAAGTCGATCTCGGCGGGATCGAGCACGTGGAAGACAATCAGATCGTTCCCCAGGAATTTCAGCGGGCGGACCGCCTCGAGGATCGCTTCCGGCTCCTCGTAGAAGTCGGAGATCAGCACGATGATGCCGCGGCGCTTGAAGTGCTCGGCCATCTTGGTCAGCGGCACCGTCAGGTTGCCGGGGCGCTCCGCCTTGGCTTTTTCCATCGTGCTCAGCACCACGTTGAAGTGCTTCGCCGACGGCGGGATGTGCGTGACGATGTCGTTGTCGAACGTGATCATGCCGACCCGATCGCGCTGGCGCTGGGCCAGGTAGGCCAGGCAGGCGCCGACATAGCAGCCGTAATCCAGCTTGGGGACGCCTCGGCTCGAGAACTTCATCGACCGTGAGATGTCGAGCAGCACCGAGAGGTTGGTGTTGGTGTCGGCCTCGTACTGTTTCACGAAGAAGCGATCGGTCCGCGCGTACAGCCGCCAGTCGACGCGGCGGATGTCGTCGCCGGCCACGTAGCCGCGGTGCTCGGCGAAGTCGATCGAGGCGCCGAAAAACGGCGCCCGGTGCAGGCCGTTGATGAACCCTTCGACCACGTGCCGCGCGAGCAGCTCGAGGTTGCCGACCCGCATCAAGACCTTGGGGTCGACGAACCGCGCTCCGGGGATGGCTGGTGACTGCATATGGGTCCAGATGGAACCGCCGAGACCGCAAAGACCGCAGAGAAAAGTCTTTACTCAGCGGTCTCTGCGCTCCGCGGTTCCTTCTTTTCTGTTTACATCCCGCTCTTCGGCACGGCCACCGCGGTCAGCAGCTCGTCGATGATCGCGTCCGAGGTGACGCCCTCCGACTCCGCTCGGAAGTTGGTCAGGACGCGGTGCCGCAGCACGGGGTGGGCCAGCGCGCGGATGTCTTCGTAGCTGACGTGATAGCGGCCGTTGGTCAGCGCGCGCGCCTTGGCGCCGAGCACCAGGTACTGCGCGGCGCGGACGCTGGCGCCGAAGGCGACGAACTTCTTCACGAGCTCGGGCGACTGCGGCGATTTCGGCCGGCTGGTCCGGACGATGCTCAGAGCGTAGCGCATCACCGCGTCGGCGACCGGCACCCGGCGCACCAGGCGCTGGAATGCCACCAGATCCGCGCCATTGACCGGCTGGCGATAGTGCGGATCGATGATCGCGGTGGTGGCGCGGACCACGTCGAACTCCTCGTCTTCCGGCGGATGCTCGATCACGATGTGGAACATGAAGCGATCGAGCTGCGCCTCGGGCAGCGGATACGTGCCTTCCAGCTCGATCGGGTTCTGCGTGGCGAACACGAAGAACGGCTCGACCAGCTCGTAGGTCCGGCCCTGGATGGTGACGCGGTGCTCCTGCATCGCCTCGAGCAGCGCCGACTGCGTCTTGGGCGGGGTGCGGTTGATCTCGTCGGCGAGCACGATGTTGGCGAAGATCGGCCCCGGCGCGAACACCATCGCGCGCCGGCCGCTGGCGTCTTCCTGGATGATGTCGGTGCCGGTGATGTCCGACGGCATCAGGTCGGGGGTGAACTGGATGCGGTTGAACTTCAGCTCCAGCACCTTCGCCAGCGTCGCCACCAGCAGCGTCTTGGCCAGCCCCGGCACGCCGACGATCAGGCTGTTGCCGCCGACGAACAGCGACAGCAGCAGCAGCTCGATCACGTCGCCCTGCCCGATGATCCGCTTCTGCAGCTCGGCGATGATCTGCTGCCGGCCGACTTTCATCTTGTCCGCCAGCGCGATGTCGTCGGCTGACTCGAAATCAACAGTGTCCAGAGCCATTAGTGTGTCATCCCGTAAATGATGTAGTTGACGCCGAGCTTGTACGCTTCGTTGGATTCGTCGATCGGTTTGAGGCCGGTGTCCGACCACTCCCAGAACTCGGAAATGTCGGTGTTGTAGTTGATCATGACCAGGATGCGCTTGGTCGGGTCGTTGTCCTCATAAATCGCCCGGAAGATCGCCGGCGGCGGATCGTAGTACTGCGGCACGTCGAGCGTCCGGATCTCGAAGAACGAATGGAAGATGGGATTGGCCAGCTCCATGTCGTAGATCCGCGCCTCGGGCAGCACCCGCATGATCTGCGACTCGAAGTTGCCCCAATGCTGCGCGCGGAAGTCGTCGACGATGACGAAACCGCCCTTCTGCAGATAGCTGCGCAGGCTCGCCGCCTCCTGATCCGACAACACCCAGCCGCCCGGCTCGCACAGATAGGCCACCGGGTACCGGAAGAGCTGCGGATCGTCGAAGGTGAGGATGTTCGTTTCCGCGGTGTGCGGATCGAGCAGGCTCAACTCGTCCACGATCTTCATGAAATGCTGCTCGCCGGCCGGGTAGTCGTGCGACCACGGCAGCCGCTGTGACGCGAAGCCGTAGTCGGGGCCGTAGCGGACGCGGACGAAGGTGAAGCGGCCGTCGTAGGCGGCGTTGGGCGCAATCGGGATCTGGGCGGAGCGGCCGCCGCCGCCGAATCCGCCGCGGCGCTGTGCCAACGCGCTCGTGCCGTCGAGAGGACGCCGGCCAGCACCAGCGTGCCGATGATCGGCGCCACCATCGCCGGGCGCCTCACGGCTTGACCTTCTTCGCCTGCAGATCACGAATCGCCTTGGTCTTGAGGGCGAGGTCGGTCAGCAGCTTCTCGAGCTGCGCCTCGTACTGCGCCTCGTCCATCGAGCCCTTCTTCAGGCGCAGCGCCGCGATCTGCTGATCGAGGGCGTCCTTCTCGTCGGACAGCGCCTTGATCGCCGGATCCGACAGATCGATCGCCAGGGCCCCTTCGGCGCGGCCGATGCCCAGGAACAGCGCCGACGCCAGCTGTCCTTCGCCGCCGTCTTCCATCACCGCGTGCTCGGTCAGGAGCAGGCCCTTCTGCTGAAAGGCCTGGCCCACCTTGGTCTTGGCGTACTCGAACGCCTCCCCGATCGACACGTGGCCGTTGCGATCGCGATCGGCGGCCGCGTCGCCGAACGCGGCGACGAAGAACTCCGGAAACAGGGTCTCGTTGCGCTCGCCGCCGGTCTTGGTCGCGGTGACGACGACGCGTCCCGGCGCGGCGACCGCCGGCAGAAACGCGCCGCTCGAACTGCTGGTGTTGACGAACGCCACCCGCTGGGCGGGCAGCCGGGCCAGCAGCTTCGCCCATTCCTCGACAGTGAGATCGGGGCCGGGCAGGTTGAAGGCCGCCTGGGTGCCGTTGAAGCTGCCGTGGCCGAGCAGCAGCACCACCACCGCGTCGCTCGGCTTGGTCCGTGCCGCGAGATCGGCGAACGCTTTTTCGACGCCGCTCTTGGTGGCCTGCTTGTCTTCGAGCAGCGTGATGTTGGCGTCCGGCACCGCGTCCTTCTTCTTGGCCGCGTCGATGAACGTGGCCGCCCACTTCTGGAATTTCTGAGCGTGCTCCTCGTCGCCGGGGACGCCGGTGATCACCAGCAGCTGCGTCTGCTGCGCGAACGCCGAGCAGGGGATCACACAGAGAAGAGATGCGATAAGAAGAAACCGCGGAGGACGCAGAGATCGCTGAGAAAGTGTCTTCTCTGCGGTCTTTGCGGTCTCCGCGGTTCCTTCCGGACGTGATTTCATGCGAGACCCCGCATCCGGCGGTAGCCCCATTCGGCGGCGATCAGGCCGACCAGCGCGAGGAAGAGCGCCGGCATGTCCCACAGCTCGCGCTCCTCGACCACGGTCACGCCGCGGCCGCTGTAGCTGATCGCCTCGGGCAGCGACGCGGCGTTGGCCGGCGTGAAAAAGCGGCCGCCGGTGTCTTCGGCGATGCGCTTGAGCAGCGGCGCGCGCATGCCGGCGTCGAAATACTCGGCGTCGCCCGCCGAGACGCGCACGTGCATGTCGGCGACGCCGAGATCCTTCTGATCGCGCGCCGCGGTGACCTTGACGTCGTAGATGCCCGGTTCGTCCGGCGTGAAGGTCGCGCGATAGTCGCCGTCCTTGGTCACCGTCCACTCGACCGGCACTTCCGTCGTCTTGCCGGAGGGCGAGGTCACGCGCGCGACCACCCGGCTGTCGTTGACCTCGACGTAGGCGGAGTCCAGCACCTCGGCCGACAGCTTGACCGCCTCGCCCGGCTCGACGCGATCCGCCGTGGTCGACACGTTCACCTGCTCGGGCACGCCGTCCACGAGCCAGCGGATCAGCCGCCGCCAGAACATCGCGTGCGTCGCGTCGGTGACCGGCGTCTTGGGATCCATCTGCCATTGCCAGGTGTCCTGCACCGGCAGCGCGATCGCCTTGCCGCGGCCGTAGCGCTGGTAGGCGAGCACGATCTGCTCCTGCTTGCGGCCATCGACACCGGTCAGCAGGACCGTGGCGCCCGGTTTGGCCTGCCGGATCGCGTTGACGCTGGACACCGGCGCCATCGCGCTCCACTTCGCGCCCGAGTCCTTTTCGTCGCCGGCGATCTGCGTCACCGGGAACGTCGCGCCGGCGCGGGTCGGTCGCGCCTGGAACAGCTCGGAGAAATACTTGGGGTTCGCGCTCTCGAGCACGACCGGCAGCACATCGGCCACCGGCGTGCCGCCCCAGCCGCCCTCGGCGAACGAGCGCCGGCCGCCGAGCATCAGCAGTCCGCCGCCGCGTTTGTTGACGAAGTCCGCGATCATCCGCAGCTGCTCGGGCGTGAAGGACGCCGCTTCGACGCTGCCGAGAATCAGTCCCCGGTACTGAAACAGCTCCTCGCGCGTCTTGGGGAAACCGCCGATCAACTCGTCGGGGTTGGTGAGCGACTGCCGGTAGTACTTGTTCTCGGCGGTCCGCGCGATCGACACCACCTGCAGGTTCTTGTCGCCGGCCACGCCCGAACGGAGGAACTTGTACTCGAAGCGCGGCTCGCCCTCGTAGTAGAGCACCTTCTCGGCGCGATCGTTGACTTGGATGAGCGCGTCGCGCGCGTTGTTCTGCGTCACCTGCTCGCCAGGCTGGGTCGGGACCTTGAACTTGAAGGTGCGCGCGCCCGGCTCGTTGGCGGTGAAGCGCACTTTCACGGTCGCCGATTCGCCGTCGGGCGGCAGCGTCACCTGCTGCGTGCTCACAATCCGGCCGTCGTCTTCGACGGTGAGCGGGATCGTCTGGCCGCCGTAGCCGGTCTGCGACAGCACGACGTCGACCACCAGCGCCGTGCCCTTGAGCACGCTCCGCGGTGTTTCGACCCGGGTGACCTGCACGTCGTGCGCGAATTTTTCCTGGCCGACCCCCACCGTGAAGACCGGAATCGAGCGCGCCTTGAGGCTGGCGAGCGTTTCGTCGATGGCATCGTTGGAGGTGTCGGCGCCGTCGCTGATCATCACCAGCCCGGCCAGCGGCAGCCCGGCCAGCTCGTCGCGGGCGCGATCGAGCGCCGTCGAGAGGCGCGTCGCCGTCCCGCCGAACTTCAGGTCGGCGGCCGAGGCGATGCGGTCGGATGACGAGGCGAAGCTGAAAAACCGCACCACGAACCGCTGCGACAGCGCCTCGAGCAGCTTGGCGTTCGGCCCGGCGAACTGCTGCTGGATGAAGGCGCTGCGCGTCTCGCCGTTGAGATCGGCGATCGACATGCTGCGCGAATCGTCGACCAGCACGCCGAGGAAGTTCTGTTGCGGGACGGCCGCCTTGAGAATCAGCGCCGGGCGGAAGAGACAGAAGAGCAGCACCGCCAGCGCGGCGAGGCGCAGACCGACCAGCACCACGCGATCGCGGGCCCGTTCGGTGGCCGACACGCCGCGATACGTCAGCAGCGCAAGCACCGCGATGGCCGCGGCCGCCGCGACCGCCAGCAGCACCGGGCGCGACAGCCCCCAGGCGAAGTCGCCCTGCTGGAACATGAGGGGCGGATACTTGAAGAGGAACCGGAAGAGCTTTTCCACCACCAGGCGCTCATTCTAATACTGGAGCGCCCGGCCCACGTGTGGAACGTCTATGACGCGATTTTCTTGAATCGCGATCGGAGCTTGACGTAGGCGACCAGCGCCGTCTCTCCGAGCACCAGCCCGCTCAGCAGCCAGTCGCTCAGGCGCGGGGGCACCGGCGCCGGCGCGGGGACCGCGGCCGGCGGGGCCGGCGGCAGGAACGTGTCGAGGTCGCAATTGGCGCGGGCGAGCGCCGGTTTGAAGGTGCCGGCCGCTTTCTGCGCCGTCCAGGCGCGCTGGGCGACGGCGCCGATCATCTTCTTCTCGCCCGCCACCTTCTCGCCGGGGTCTTTCCCATACGGGGACGCGTGTTCGATTTCGGCATTCAGCTCCGCGCCGACCAGCACCGCCAGCGCCGACAGGTAGAACCACAGCATCAGTACGATGACGCCGCCGATCGCGCCATAGGTCGCGTTGTATGAGGTGAAATGCGCCACGTAGAACTTGAACACCAGCGAGATGCCCAGCCACAGCGTCGTGGCAAACAGGGAACCGGGCGTGATCCAGATCCATTCCTGCACGGCATCGGGGGCGTAGTAGTAGATCATCGCCATGCCGAGCGTCACCAGCACGAAGATGACCGGCCATTGCGCAATCTTCCAGCCCAGCGCGAACGCCGGGCCCAGGTGCGCCCACATCGCCACTTTCTCCCCGAGGGTCGGCCCCACCAGCACCAGCGTGAACGAGAGCACGATGAACGCGGCGAGCGCGACGGTCAGGCCCAGGGCGAGCAGCTTGACCTTCCACCAGGGCCGGCCCTCCTGGATGTCGTAGGCCTGGTTCAGGGTCTCGATGATCGCGTTGAGCCCCGACGAGGTGCTCCAGATCGTGCCGAGCATGCCCAGCGTCAACAGGCCGCCGTTCTTCTCGTGCGCGATCTTCAGAATCTGATCCTGGATGATCGACAGCACCTCGCCCGGCGCCACGCGGCCGAGATTCACCGTGATGGCGTCGAGCAGCCCCGCGATCGGAATGAAGCTGACGATGGCCACGAGGAAGAGGAGCGCGGGAAACAGCGCGAGGAAAAAGTAGTACGCCAGCTGCGCCGCGAGGCCCAGGCAATCGTCAGCCAGAACCTCGCGGTAGGTGCGCTTGGCCAGTTCCGTCCAGGAGATCGGAACCTTGAGCGGGTGCAGCATCAGCCGCGAACTCGACCGCTCAGACCCGTACCGACCGTGGGCGTCCATGAAGGAGCATCGCTGGCCGGGAACGACTCCGCCGATTCGTCGTGGACGCGATCCTCCGGGCGAAGGCCGACGCGCTCGATGGTGTGGCCGACCCAGCGTCGCGCGTCGGATAAGTCGCCCTCACCGGTGAGCGCCCACCAGGCGAGCCCGCTGCCGACGCCGGCCAGCAGCGAGCCGACGATCGAACGTTGACGGAGGCCCTGCAGCGCCAGCGCGGTGCCGCCGATGCCGACCAGCCAACGCGTCGCCGCCAGCTGCTCCCGGGTGCCGTCCCAGCCGCGTCGTTCCCACACGCTTTCCGAGGCGCGATGGGTCGTGAGATTCAGTCCGTGCGTGTCAGTCATGGCAGAGATCAATGCAAGTTTAGGGACAGGTCTGCCGTGCCTGAACCTGATGCGAATTCCTACACGGGCCGTCATGTACAGAACAGCCGGCGGCGTGGAACGCGTCATTTCGTCCGGTTGAGCTTGCGACTGTCGCGCAGATCCCGGCCTATTTCTGAGGGAGTTGCGTCGACGCGCGGACGCACGCGGACAAGGCGGGCTGGCACATGCGTTGCTCCCTTTGAGAATGTTCCACGACATCGATTCAGGAGACGCGACGTGACGCCTGAGCAAGACCGACCGACAGTCGAAGTGCTCAAACGAGTCCAGGGCGAGTTCCTCGAAATGCCCGGACTTCGCCTCACCGGCGCGCAAGCGTGCCGCTTGTGGGGTCTCGATGCCACCGTATGCGACGCCGTGCTCGCTGCGCTGGTCGACGCAAAATTCCTGGTCAAGACCCGCGACGGCGCATTCGTCAAAAGCGAGCACGCCGTGTCCGCCAAAGCCTCGCTTCGAACAAATTTCGCCGGAGCGGCCTGACCCGTTCACGCTTCTTTACTCCCCGCGCCGGCTGGGCAGTACGTCTTGCCCTCGAGCCAATCTCAGCCGGCCGACCTGCCTCCCCCTTTCCCCGGGCGGCTGACCCTCGTGGTCGCCGCCCGCGGCCAGCACTCAGTCAGTCTCAGTCGTCAGCTTCAGTCTCAGTGGAGACGCCGGCCCTTCGCGTAGACTGACGACGGCTGGCTGAGACTGACGACTGAGACTGCCCGACTGAGACCGCCGACTGCATGACTGACCTCCTGGTCGCCACAACCAACGCCGGCAAGGTACGCGAGATCCGCGAGATCCTCACCGGATCGCCTGTGACGATCCTTACGCTGGCACAGTGGCCCGACCTTGTCGCTCCCGAGGAAACCGGCACGACGTTCGAGGAGAACGCGCGCTTGAAAGCGCTGTACTACGCCGCCGCCACCGGTGCGCTGACGGTCGCGGAGGATTCGGGATTGTCGATCGATGCGCTCGACGGCGCCCCGGGTGTGGAGTCGGCGCGCTTCGGCGGCGTGGAACTGCCGTATCCAGAGAAGTTCGCGCTGATCGACCAGGCCCTGCGGGCGAAGGACGATCGCGAGAGCACGGCGCGCTTCGTCTGCGCGCTCACGCTGGCGCGCGGCCGGGAGGTGCTGTTCGAGACCCGCGCCGCGATCGAAGGGCGCATCTCGCCGCAGCCGAGGGGCAGCGGCGGTTTCGGCTACGATCCCATCTTCTTTTACCCGCCCTATGGACGAACGCTCGCCGAAGCCGGCGAGTCCAAGGCCGCCGTCAGTCATCGCGGTCAGGCGTTCAGGGCGCTGCGCGCCTATCTGGAATCCCATTCCTGAACGAGTCGGTTCCCACGCGTGGGACGCCATGCGTCCGAGTACGAAGAAAAGCACGGGAAAAGCGCCAGCCAGGGTGGCGCTCCCTTTGCCAGAACCTAATCCCGAATCCCCAATCCCTAGTCCCTGACATGACCTTCCTCCAAGACCTCCGCTATGCGCTCCGGATCGCGCTGCGCGACCGCGCCTTTTCGCTGATCGCGATCCTGACGCTGGCGCTCGGCATCGGCGCGAACACCGCGTTCTTCACCATCGTGAACGCCGTGCTGCTCGCGCCGTTGCCGTTTCATCATCCCGAGCAGCTGGTGCGCGTGACGGTCGACTTCACGCAGCAGCACGTGCAGGACGTCGGGCTGTCGATTCCCGAACTGTTCGACCTGCGCCGGAGCGGGCTGTTCGACGATCTCGCCGGGATCTGGCCGGTCAGCGCCAACCTGACCGAGACCGACGAGCCTGAGCGGGTCGAGACTGCCCTGGTCGACGCGAACTATTTCTCGATGCTGGGAGTCGGCGCGCAGCTCGGACGGGTGTTCGGCTCTTCGGATGGCCAGCCGGGCATCACCGAAGTCGCCGTCATCAGCGACGCCCTCTGGCAGCGGCGATTCGGCGGCGACACCCATGTGCTCGGCAAGCGGATCCGGATCGACAACGACATGTATTCGATCATCGGCGTGGCGCCGAAGGTGTTTCGGCATCCGGGCCGCGGCACCGCGACCGACGTCGAGGTATGGGCGCCCGCCGGATGGCTCGCCTCGCCGTTTCCCACGCAGCCGATTCGTCGCGCCTACGTGCTACAGGGTGCGATCGGCCGGCTCAAGCCCGGTCTGACGCCTCTTCTCGCGCAGCAACGTCTCGACGTGCTCGCGGCGGCGCTGCGGACGCAGTATCCGGCGGAGTACCCGGCCGGCAACGGCTGGGCGCCGCGGATCATCCCGCTGCACGACGACCTGGTCGGCGACGTGCGTCCGGCGTTGCTGACGCTGCTCGCCGCGGTCGGCTGCGTGCTGCTGATCGCCTGCGCCAACGTCGCGAACCTGCTGCTCGCGCGCTCGTCGGTCCGTCAGCGGGAGATTGCCATTCGCCGCGCGCTCGGCGCCGGGCGCGCGCGGTTGGTGCGGCAGCTCCTGACCGAGAGCGTGCTGCTCGCGGCGGGCGGCGGCGCGTTAGGCCTGCTGGTCGCGGTCTGGGGCGTCGACGCCCTCGTGCAGATCAGCCCTTCGAGTTTGCCGCGCCTGCAGGGCGTCAACGTCAACGCGACCGTGCTCGCGTTCACGGCTGCCTTGTCGATCCTGACCGGCCTGGTCTTCGGCCTGGCGCCGGCGATTCAGGGCTCGCATGTCGAGTTGCAGTCGGTGATGCGCGAGGCGACGCGCGCGGCCAGCGCCGCCGGGCGCTCGGCCCGCCTGCGCGGCGTCCTCGTCGTCGGCGAGTTTGCGCTCGCGCTGGTGCTGCTGGTCGGCGCGGCGCTGCTGGTCCAGAGTTTCTGGCGCCTGCAGCGCGTCGACCTCGGCTTCAATCCTTCGTCCGTGTTGACCGCGCGTCTCTGGCTGCCGCAGCCCAACGATCCGCAGAGCGGACCCTACTTTACCCACCCGGCGCGAGTGTTGTTCTACCGGCGCGTGCTCGAGCGGATCGCGGCGCTGCCGGGAGTGCAGGCGGTGGGCGGCGTGACCAGCCTCCCGCTTGGCGGCACGCCCGGCCGGGCGCCGTTCAGCATCGAGGGACGGCCGCCTGAAGCCGGCAACATCCCGGTGTCCGAAGTCTCATTCGTGACTCCCGGCTACTTCGCCGCCCTCGGCATCTCGAGCGTCAGCGGGCGGCTGCTCGATGAGCACGACGATGGGCGGGCACCGCTGGCGGTGGTCGTGAGCGAGGCCTTCGCCCGTCAGTTTTTCGCCGGCGAGGATCCGATCGGCCGCCGGATTGCGCAAGGCAGTGGCCGCCCGGGCGGCCCGCAGGCCCAGGCGCCGCCGCCGAACTGGTTGACCATCGTCGGCGTGGCGCGCGACGTGAAGAGCGCGCGGCTCGAGGCGAATGCGGCGCCGCTGATCTACCGCTCGCTCTGGCAGACCTCGAACCTGAACCTGACCCTGGCGGTGCGAACCAGGAACGATCCGGCGATGCTGACCGAGTCGATCCGGCGTGAGGTGCGCGCGGTCGATCCGAATGAGCCGGTGTTCAGCGTGCGCACCATGGACGCCGTGGTGGCCGCGGCGATGGCCGAGCGGCGCTTCACGATGCTGCTGCTCGCGCTGTTTGCGTTGACCGCGCTGGCGTTGTCGGCGATCGGCATCTATGGAGTGATGGCCTACTTCGTGACGCAACGGACACACGAGATCGGCATCCGCATGGCGCTCGGCGCCTCGCGCCGCGATGTCGTCGGCATGGTGCTGGGCCAGGGCGTCCGGCTGGCCGCGGCCGGCGTGGTATCGGGCGTGATCGGCGCGCTGCTGATCACCCGGGCGATCTCGGCATTGCTGTTCAACGTCAGCCCGCGCGACCCGTGGACGCTGGCCGCGCTGTCGGCGACGCTGACCGCCGTCGCGCTGCTGGCGTGCTACATCCCCGCGAGACGGGCGACCAGAGTCGACCCGATCCGCGCGCTTAGATATGAATAAGAAAAAACCGCAGAGATCGCAAAGCTCGCTGAGAACACATTTCTCTGCGTTCTTCGCGTGCTCCGCGGTGTTTTCTCAAAAGAGAGAGGCCTGAGGCTCGCTGCGCCAGCGGCGTTCGTGGTCGATCAGCCACGTCTTCCGGTCGAGGCCGCCGCCATAGCCGGTCAGCGATCCGCTCGATCCGATGACGCGGTGGCAGGGGACGATGATCGCGATCGGGTTGGCGCCGTTGGCGGCGCCGACCGCGCGCGAGGCGCCGGGCGATGCGAGCGCCTGCGCGATCGCGCCGTAGCTGGTGGTCTGGCCCGGCGGGATCGCTGGCAGCGCGACCCAGACGCGCTTCTCGAACGGCGCGCCGCGCATGTCGAGCGGGATGTCGCTGATGCCGGCCGCCGCGCCGGCGAAGTAGTCGTCGAGCCAGCGTCGCGTCCGCGCGATCACCGCCGTCTCGCCGTCGACGATCTCGTGCGGCGGAAACCAGCGGCGCCAGCCGCGCATTGAGACGCGACAACCGCTCCTTGCCGCGCGCGCGTCCCTGCACCGTCGTGAACTCGAGCGCGCACAGCCCCTCGTCCGACGAGAGCGCCAGCATGTCGCCCAGCGGTGTCGGGAGGATGGTGCGAAAAAGCTGCATCACAGATCCACCACGTACAACGCAGAACTCGCTGAACCCGCCGAACCGTATTGTGATCTGCGTGTTCCGCGGTTTCGGCGTTGATCGTTGTCTACGGCTTCTTGACCAGGTGGCCGATCAGCGCCGCCTGTTTCTCGACCAGTTCCTTGATCCCGATGTCGGCGAGGTCGAGCAGCTGCAGCAGCGCGTCGCGCCCGAACGGGATCGCTTCCGCCGTGCCCTGCACCTCGATGAACCGGCCGTCTCCGGTCTTGACGATATTCATGTCGACGTCGGCCTTGCTGTCGTCCTCGTAGGCGAGATCGAGCAGCGGCTCGCCGCCGACGATGCCGACGCTGATCGCCGCGACGTAGTCGGTGAGCGGGATGGTGCGGATGGCGTCGCGCTCGCGCAGCTTCTCGAGCGCCAGCGCCAGCGCCACGAACGCGCCGGTGATCGACGCGGTGCGGGTGCCGCCGTCGGCCTGGATGACGTCGCAGTCGATCCACACCGTGCGCTCGCCGAGCGCCGGCAGGTTGGTGACCGCGCGCAGCGATCGGCCGATCAGGCGCTGAATCTCCTGGGTGCGGCCGCCGACCTTTCCCTGCGACGCCTCGCGCTGCATGCGCGTGCTGGTCGCGCGCGGCAGCATCCCGTACTCGGCGGTGACCCAGCCCTTGCCCTGAGTTGCGCAGGAACGGCGGCACGCGATCCTCCACGCTGGCCGTGCAGATGACTTTGGTGTTGCCCGCGCTGATGAGCACCGAGCCTTCCGCGTGAATCGTATAGTCGGGGATGAGCGTGGTCTCGCGCAGCTGAGCGGCGGGCCGTTGATCAGATCGCATGTGTGAGTCTATTGGACCCACGTCAGGTTCTTCGCGAGCGGATGCCGGAGATCGACGTGGCCCGACAAGGTATCGACCTCCTTGCCGTCGACCAGCACCTGCACGGCAGTGACCGCCGGCAGGTTCACGGTGAGCGCGTTGACGATGGTGTAGATCGTGAGCAGCTCGTCGACGGTTCCGCCGGGATGGGCGGCGCGCGCCTCGCGGCTCAAGTCGACGTAGGCGTCGCCTGACTTGGTGATGAACACCGCCCGCAGCGTCGTGCCCGGCGGAATCGCCGACACCAGCGGCTCGACGACCGGCGCGATCTGCGCGGCGACGATCTCGCGCGCCTGCTCGTCGGCGCTTTCTCCGTAGGCGACGTCGCGCTCGACGCTGGTGAGACGGGTCCCGTCCTCCGCGACGTAGAACAGCCGCGCCTTGATTCTGCGGCCGGGCGTGGCCGGGATCGCGGGCGCGGCGGCCGCCGGAGCCATGGCGGCCGGACGGCGGACGAACGGCGGCAGCCCGAGTTTCGTGAAAACGGCCGACGGCGGCAAAGAACAGCAGGGCGACGGCGGTGCCGGCGATGGCGACCCGGCGTCCCATCAGCGCGTGCCTCCACCCGGCAGCGTGTCGCGGAATTTCACGATGGCATCGAACAGCGCCTGCGCCACCACGTTCTGGAACGCGTCGCTGCCGAGCATCTTGGCCTGATCCGCGTTCGTCAGGATATCCGAGCTCGACCAGAACCGCCGGCATGTTCGCCGATTCGAGCACCCGCAGCGGCGCGCGTTCGAGCGGCCGCGCCGACAGCGGCACGTGATCGTGCAGGGCCTGCTGCGAGCAGGTCGGCAAACGCCGACGACTGATCGAGGTGGCGGGTCTGGGCGAGGTTCCACGGCACCAGTTCGATCTCGCGGGAGCCGCCGCCGAAGGTCGGCACGCGCTCGCCGCCGCCGGCCGAGGCCTGGGCCGCGTCCCGGTCGAACGCCGCGACGTAGATCGACGCGCCTGACGTGGTCGTGCGCATCGAGCCGTTGGCGTGGAGGCTGATGAACAGATCCGCCTTGTTGTTGTTCGCCACCGACGCGCGCTCGTCGACCAGCACGCTGCGATCGTCGTCTCGGTCAGCAGGACGTGGAGGCCGAGACGCGCCTCGATGACGCCTTTGACGCGGCGGGCGATTGCGAGCGTGAGGTCCTTTTCCTTCAGCCCCTCCGCGCTCCGGACGCCCTCGTCGTCGCCGCCGTGGCCAGGGTCAATCGCAATCGTCCTGAAGGCGGAGACCACTCTGGCCGAACGACGGCGGCAGATCCGGAGGCGGCGGTGGCGGCGATGCCGGCGCGGCGGCGGGCGCCGCCGGAGGGGCGTCGGTTTGTGCGACCACGAGGTCGATGACCAGCCGCATGATCGTATCTACCGGCTGGCTGGTGGCGCGGAATCCCGCGAAGCGCGGGCCCAGGTCGACCGCCAGCGTCGTCGCGTCCACGACGCGCAGGCCAAGGATCAAGCCCGGCGAGGCTGGCGACGCCAGCGGCGGGTTGGCGACGTCGAGCGCGTCCGCGTCGAATTTCAGCGTGAGGTGCTCGGCTTCCTGGGTGACGGTCGCGGTGGCGCGGGGCGTGGCGTCGATGGTTAGCCGTCCCGACGTGCCGAACGCATCGTAGCGGGCGGTGATCCGCGGCACGCGCAGGTCGCCGATTACGAGCAGACGCGACGGTTTGCGCAAGTCCAGGCGTGCGTCGTAAATCAGCGAGAGCGCGCGGCTGATGAACTCCACCGGCACCAGCCAGCGACGCCCGTTGCGCGACGGGGAGCCGGCAGCGAAACCAGCCGCCCGGCGATCGACGCGAGCGCCTGATCCGGGGTCAGGACAATCGTTTTCCCTTTGTAGGAAACGGTGACGGCGCCACGACTCCTCACGGACGGTCAACTGGAACGCCGACGCCAGGTCGTCGAGCGCGACGAACTCCTGATCGGCGACCAGCGCGATCGGCAGCGCCCGCCGGCCGTCCTTTGACAGCAGCGACAGCGCCGGTGCCGGCGCTGTCTGGCTCAAAAGCGCGGCGCCCCCGACAACGAGAAATGCGGCCGTGACAGCGGCGGGGAAAAGAGAATGCAGGCGAGCGTTCAATGGAGGATCTCGGAGTTCCGAGGTCCTCCATTGTATCAGTCGTTACCCAACGATGCGCCTGCGCTGCCGCCATGCCGAGGATCAGGAAGACCAGGAAGAGCACGAGGAACAGGCCGGCCAGGAACTTGGCGATGGCGATAGACGCGCCGGCGATGGTGGTGAATCCCAGCAGCGCCGCGATGAGCCCGATCACGAGAAAGACAAGCGCCATATGGAGCATGACTTCAACCCTCCATTGAGGACTATTGCCAAACCCATGCCGGCTGACGATACGGACGAGTTAAGGCACAATCGGCGGTAATGAATCCATTTCTCGGCTGCGGCGCTGGAAGAAGCAGAGCAAGGGCTCTCCGAAGGAGGGATTCCGATCGGCGCCGTGCTGGTGCATCGTGGCGTGATCATCGGCCGAGGGCATAACCGGCGCGTGCAGCAGGGCAGCACGGTGCTGCACGGGGAGATGGACGCGCTCGAGCGGGCGGGCCGCCAGCCGGCAGCGGTCTATCGTGAGAGCGTGATGATCACGACGTTGTCGCCCTGCGCGATGTGCAGCGGCGCCATCCTGCTCTACGGCATCCCGCACGTGATCGTTGGGGAAAACCGGACGTTCTCGGGTGAGGAAGAGTGGCTGCGTGCCCGGGGCGTGCGCGTCGAGATCGTCCAGGACGAGCGGTGCATCCGGCTGATGACCGACTTCATCAAGGCGAGACCCGAGCTCTGGCACGAAGACATCGGCGTCTGATCGACGCTACGCCAACGGGAAGATCTGGATCGGCTGTCCGTCCGGATCGCGCAGCTGCCGGATCGGCCGGGTGATCGCCGGGCGCGCGTCGACAGCCACGTAGGATCCCGCGCCGGTTCTGCCTGCCAGGTGACCTGAGGCCGCCAGATCTTCGTACGCCGCGACGACCACCTGTCGCGCGACGCCGATTCCGCGGGCGAGCGCGCGTGACGATGGAAGTCGATCTCCCATCCTGACCCGGCCGGTCTGGATCGCGGTCCGAATCGCGGCGGCGATCTGCGGCGGAAGCGCGCGGCGGCGGTCGAGCGTCATCGGCGGTATGGCCACCAGGGCGGCGCGCCTCATTTCAAAATGGTCCTTGAAGGGCCCTGAAACACGATGGCAGAGTAGCACGCGAGGGGGAGACTCACATGTTCAACGGCGGCATCGTCACCGTTTTCGTCACCGACATGGACCGATCGGTGCGCTTCTATACCGAGCAGCTCGGTCTGAAATTGCTGCAGCGTTACCAGAACCATTTCGCGACCATCGACGCGGGGCACGGGCTGACCATCGGTCTGCATCCGGCGTCGGCGGCGAGCCCGGCCGGTGAACGGAAGGGCGGCATGTCGATCGGCCTGTATCTGACCGGTGCGATCACCGAGTCCGTGAAGACGCTCGAGGCGCGCGGCATCACGTTCGCCGGGGAGATCATCGGCGAGGGTAAGGCGGGCCGCTTCGCGCACTTCACCGATCCCGACGGCAACGCGCTGTATGTGGCGGAGATGAAGACGGAATATCGGGACGAAGCGGCAGGCGTGCGCTAGTCAGTGAGTTGGTGAGTGGTGACTTCGTGACTTGGCGAATTCACCAAGTCACGTAGTCACCAACTCACCAATTGCTTCTATCGGGTGCCGTTGGCGTGGATGGTGATCGTCTGTCCCGCCGACACGTTGACGTCGTAGGTCGTCGGCCGACCGGCGGTGCGGATCTCGATCGCGTGCGTACCGGGTTCGAGGCCGAGGCGCTGAAAGACACCGTCGTAGTCGTCGACGACGCCGGCGTAGGTGCCGTCGACGTAGACCTCGGTGTTGCGCGATACGCCCTGGATTTGTACGCCGCCGGACGCAGCGTATCCCCCCGGCACGACGTAGGCGCCGGGCGCCGGTGCGGCGTAGGGCGCGTAGTAGTACGGGTAGCCGTACCCGTAGTAGCCGTAGGTGTACGGATAGCCGAACCCGAAGCCAATCGAGAATCCCGGATAGCCATATCCGTATCCGTAGCCGTACCCATAGCCGTAGTAGGGTCGATAGCCATAGCCGTAGTACGGACGGTAGCCGTAACCCGGATAGCCGTGGGAGGGAGCCCCGTGGTAAACCGTCGCGCCGCGGTACGAACCCGACGGCCCCGTCGTCGGACCGTGGCCGCCCGAGGGCGCGTGACCACCACCGCCGCCGCCGCCGCGGCTGGCGGAGCCTCCGCCGCCGCCGCCGTGTCCGCCTCCACGCGATTGAGCTCTGGCGTCGACCGCCAATGCGGCCGCGCATACGAAGGTCGTCAGGGCGATGGCGAGAAATTTCGAGGTCTTCATTGAGGAACCCAACTCTCAGGCGGCTTGGCTGGCGTACCTATACTAGCGCAAAAGGGCTTGGGGCTACAGGCTGACAAGAGACGTGCTTACCGAGTTCTACTCAGGGTAGTACCGAACCAGCCACTCCGCGACAGCCGCGGGTTTGTGGCTTCCTTCTCGTTCAATCGTGGCGACCCAGGTCGCTTGAACGCCGTCGCCGACCGTATCCACGGCCTGCAGCGTGATCAGCGCCCGGATGCGCGAGCCGGACGGGACCGGCGACACGAACCGCACCCGGTTGAGCCCGTAGTTGATCGCCATCCGGAGCCCGGTGAACCGGATCGACTCGCGGATCAGCGTGCTCAGCAGGGACAGCGTGAGAAATCCGTGGGCGATCGTGCTCCTCGACGGCAGCTCGGCAGCCGCGCGCACCGGATCGACATGGATCCACTGGTGATCGCCGGTTGCGTCGGCGAACTGGTTGATGCGCGCCTGCGTGACCTCGAGCCAGTCGCTGACGGCAATCTCCTCGCCGACCCGTTCGCCGATGGTGCGCACGTCGATGTCAATCATGTTGGTCTCGCCGGGTCCAAAGGACCCGGCCTACGAATAGAATCCCCGCCCCTCGGCGACGAGTTTTTCGAGCAGGGGCGCCGGCTCCCAATAGTCGCCGAAGCGCGCGCGGTATTCGTGGACGCGCGACAGCACCGTCGGGAGCCCCACCGTATCGGCGTAGAACATCGGGCCGCCGCGATGACGGGGGAAGCCGAAGCCGTAGACGTAGATGACGTCGATGTCGCCCGGCCGTGTCGCGAACTTCTCCTCGAGCACGCGCGCTCCCTCGTTGGCCAGCGCCGTCGTGATCCGGGCGACGATTTCCTCGTCGGAGATCGGGCGGCGCACGATGCCGCGCTTCTTGGCCTCCTCGTTCGCGAGCTGCTCGATCAGCGGATCGGTCTCGCGATTGCGGCTGCCGGGCGCGTCGTACTTGTACCAGCCGGCGCCGGTCTTCTGTCCGTAGCGGCCCATCTCGAACAGGCGGTCCGGAATCGCCGACTGCGGTCCCTCCGCGCGAGACTTGCCGATCGACTTCAGGTACTGGCGGATGCGCGCGCCGACGTCGATGCCGGCGATGTCCTGCATGCCGTACGGGCCGACCGGCAGACCGTACTCGGTGAGCACCCGGTCGATTTGCTCGACGCTGGCGCCTTCTTCGAGCAGTAGATACGCCTCGCGCATGTAGTACGCCAGCATGCGGTTGGCCACGAACCCGAAGCAGTTGCCAACGACCACCCCGACCTTTCCCAGCTTCTTGGCCAGCTTCAGCGAGGTGGCGATCGCCTCCTTGCTGGTCTCGCGACCGCGCACGATCTCCAGCAGCTTCATCACGTTGGCCGGGCTGAAGTAGTGGTGTCCGAGCACCTGCTGCGGCCGTCCGCTCGCGCTCGCGAACTGATCGATGTCGAGGGTCGAGGAATTGGACGCGAGGATGCAGTCCGGCCGCGTCACCTTGCCGAGTTCCGCGAAGGTGGACTTCTTGAGGTCCATGTTCTCGAACACGGCCTCCGTCACGATATCGACCTGGTCGAAGCCGTCGTAGCTGGTCGTCGGCGTGATCAGCGCCATCGTCTGTTCGACCTGCGCCGCCGTCATCTTGCCCTTCGACATCGTGACTTCGTAGTTGCGGCGGATGGTGGCGAGGCCGCGGTCGAGCGCCGCCTGATCCATTTCCTTCAGCAGCACCGGAATGCCGGCGTTGGCGTAGTTCATCGCGATGCCGCCGCCCATCGTGCCGGCGCCGACCACCGCGGCGCGCGTGATCTCTTTGGTGGGCGTGTCTCTGGGCACGTCCGGCACCTTGGCCACTTCGCGCTCGGCGAAGAACAGATGGCGCAGCGCCTTCGATTCCGTGGACGCCACGCAGTCGGCAAACAATTCGCGCTCGCGTACCGACCCCTGGTCGAAGGGCAGCGTCAGCCCCGCCTCAATCGCGTCGACGACGGCATAGGGCGCGCGCATCCCTCTGGCGGTTTTCTTCAGCGACGCCCGCATCGCCGCGCATGCCTCGAGCCCGGCTTTGATGGCGTCCGCGCCGAGCGTGATGTCGCGGACCTTGCGGACCTCGTGGGTCGTCGCCTTGCCCTTCGCGAACGCGATCGCGCCGGCCAGCAGATCGTCCGCTCGGCTGAAGCCTTCGCGCTCCGGCACGATGTGATCGAGGATGCCGGCGGCGAGCGCCTTGGGCGCGGACACCGGCTTGCCGTCGGTGCACATCTCGAGTGCCATCTTCGCGCCGGCCAGACGCGGCAGGCGCTGGGTGCCGCCCGCCCCGGGTATGAGCCCGAGCATGACTTCAGGCTGGCCGACCCTGGCGTCTTTGGTGGCGACGCGGAAATGGCATGCCTGCGCGACTTCGAGGCCGCCGCCGAGCGCGTTGCCGTGAATCGCGGCCACCAGCGGCTTGCCGGCGTCTTCCATCCGCTTCAGCAGCGCGTGGGTGCCTTCCGACCGCGCCATCGCGTCGGCCGGCGTTTTCAGCAGTTCAAACGCCTTGATGTCCGCGCCGGCGATGAACGTGGTGCCGGCGCCGATCAGCACGATCGCGCCGGCCGCCGGATCGGCGACGCCGCGTTTCACCGCCTCGTCGATCTGGGTCCAGACCTCGGGCGCCAGCGCGTTGACCGGCGGGTTGTCGATGGTGACGACGGCCACACCATCCTTGACTTCGTAACGAACGAGTTCAGCCATATAGATTTCTGATTTCAGATTTCACATTGCAGATTTGAATTCTGAATTGAATTCTGAAATCTGCATTCTGCAATCTGAAATATCACGGTTCCAGTGGTCCGCGCGGCGCGTCGACGATGATGCACGTCGTCGTGCCGTGGGCGTAGAGCTTGCCGTTGCGATCGACGATGCGCCCTTCGGAGGTGGCCGTGCGGCCGCCGACGTGAACCACCTTGGCCTCGCACCGGAGCAGGCCGGCGTCCTTGGTGATCGGGCGCGTCAGGTTCACTTTCAGCTCGAGGGTCGTGAAGCGCCGTCCAGCCGGCATCGCCGAGTTGATGGCGCAGCCGAGCGCGGTGTCGAGGATGGTCGCGGCGAACCCGCCGTGCGCGACGCCGGTGCCGTTGTAGAAGCGTTCCTCGCAGGTCGCGGTGAAGACGACCCGGCCGGCCTCGACCTCCGCCAGCCGGATGCCGAGCAGATCGATCATCGGCGGCGGCGGCATCTCGCCCGACAGCATTTTCTGGAAGAACTCGAGGCCGCTCATGGTGCGGCGCGCTTCGACGTGCGTCATGACTTCACCGAGCCGGCGTGTTCGTCGCGCAGCACGCGATAGAGGATCTTGCCGACCGCGCTCATCGGCAGCGTCTCGCGGATCTCGACCACGCGCGGCACTTTGTACTCGGTGAGCCCCTCGCGGCAGCAGGCGATGATCTCGTCGGCGGTCGCCGAGGCGCCCGGCTTCAACGCGATGCACGCCTTGACCACCTCGCCATGATACGGATCCGGGATCCCGATCACGGCCGCGAGGCGCACCGCCGGGTTGGCGTAGAGCACCGACTCCACGTCCGACGGGTAGACGTTGTAGCCATCGACGATGATCATGTCCTTCTTGCGCTGGACGATCGAGGTGTAGCCGTCCGGATCGATGCGCGCCACGTCTCCGGTATGAAACCAGATCCGGCCGTCGGCGTGCCGGCGCAGCGCCTGGGCGCTCTCCTCGGGTTTGTTCCAGTAGCCTTTCATCACCTGCGGCCCCGACACGCACAGCTCGCCGATCTCGCCGAACGGCAACTCCTGCTCTCCGGTTTCGACGTCGACGATCTTGGTGTCGGTATCGGGGAACGGCAGGCCGATCGTGCCCATCTTGCGGAGCGCGAGCTGCGGTGTCGAGTGCGTGACCGGCGATGTTTCCGACAGGCCGTAGCCTTCGCCCAGCGGACGTCCGATCCGGCGCTCGAACTCTTCCAGGACCTCAACCGGGCACGGCGCGCCGCCGCTGTTGAACAGCCGGACGCGCTCGAGGCCGGAGTCGGCGACCTTCGGGTGGTTCAGCAGCGAGACGAAGACGGTCGGCACCGCCGGAAAATAGGTCGGCCGGAGGTCGCGGATCGCGGTGAGCACCGCCTCCGGCTCGTATTTCGGATGGATGATCTGCAGCGCGCCGACCCGCAGCCCCACCATCATGCACACCGAAAACGCGTAGATGTGAAAGTAGGGAATGACTACCAGGTAGCGCTCGTTGCCGCCGAGGATGTACGACGGGTTGGTCCAGCTCTCGGTCTGCACGACGTTGGCCCAGATGTTCGCGTGGGTCAGCATCGCGCCCTTGGGCGTGCCGGTGGTGCCGCCGGTGTATTGCAGCACCGCGACATCCTGCGGATCGATCGCCACGCGCGGCAGCTCGCCCGCCGCCGCCGGCGCCAGCAGATCGGCCAGGGTCTGGGTGTCGTCCACCCGCGGCGCGCCGGCGCCGGCCGCGGAGTACTCGGCCAGCGACGTCACGACGATCTGTTCGATGGCGGTCTGCGCGCGCACCGCCTGCACCAGCGGCGCCAGCACGTCGAGGGTGATCACGATCCGGACGCCGGAGTCCGAGGCGACCGTCAGCACCTCGCGCGCGGTGTAGCTCGGGTTGATGTTGACGACGATCGCGCCGAGCCGCAGCACCGCGAAGGCGGAGAAGATGTACTGCGGGCAGTTGGGCAGCATGATGCCGACCCGATCGCCCTTGGTGATGCCGAAGCGCGCCAGCGCCGCGGCGAGCGCGTCTGCGCGCTGCTTCAGATCGAAGAAGGTGAGCTGCGCGCCGAGAAACAGCGTGGCCGGCCGATCCGGCCGCTCGATCGCGGTGATGTTGAGGATGTCGCTCAGCGACCGTCCCGGGTACGACAGGTTGGATCGGACCCAGTAGTCGTAGTGGCGCAGCCACGGACGCGCGGCGTCGGGCGATGCAGCGGTCACGCGATTGTGCGTCCGCCGTCCACGACGATGGTCTGGCCGGTGATGTAGTTGGATGCGTCGGCGGCGAGAAACACCGCGACGCCCTTCAGCTCGCCAGCCTCGCCGACGCGCGGGATCGGGCTCGAGGCCTTGATCGAGGCCTCGTTCATGGCGATGGCGCCGTCCGCCAGCCGCGAGTGGAAGAAACCGGGCGCGATTGCGTTGACGCGGATGCCTTTGCGCGCCCACGACACCGCGAGCTCACGGGTCAGTCCGATCAAGCCGGCCTTGGTGGCGGCGTACGGCGCGTAGTGGGGACCCTGAACCGACGCGTGCATGCCGGCAATCGAGGCGATGTTGATGATGCGTCCCCACTGGCGCTTCAGCATGTCGCGGCCGGCCGCCTGGGCGAACAGAAAGGCGCCGGTCAGGTTGATGTCGACCACTTTCTGCCACTGCGCCAGCGTCATGTCCTCGGGCTCGGCCGCCCAGGTGACGCCGGCGTTGTTCACCAGGATGTCGACGCGGCCATAGGTGGCGATTGCCTGGTCGACCACGGACTGGACGTCGGCGGCCTTGGCGACGTCGCACAGCGCGCCTTCAACGGTGAAGCCCTGCGCGCGCATGGCGGTGACGGTCGGCGTCAGCCACTCCTCGCGACGCGCGCACAGCATGAGCGACGCGCCGGCCTCGGCGAGTCCCTCCGCCATCTCCCGGCCGATGCCGCGCGATCCGCCGGTCACGATCGCGATGCGGCCGTCGAGTCTGAACAATTCGTTGATGGAAGGCACGTTGTCAGGCTTATACTTCCGACCCGCTAGACGCGTCAACCATTGGAGCGCGCTCGCTCCGTTCGTAGAGCATCGACATGGCACAGACACCTGCAGCGGCCCCGGCGAGCGGCGGACAGTTTCTCACCTCCACGGCGGCGCCGGCGGAGGTGTTCGTCCGCGAGGATCTGAGCGACGAGCAGCGGCTGTTCGGTCAGACCGCCTCTGAGTTCATGCACAAGGAAGTGCTGCCGGTGGTGGAGAAGCTCTATCACCACGACTGGGCGCTGACCCGCGAGTTGCTGAAGAAGGCGAGCGAGCTCGATCTGCTGCGGCTCGAGATCCCGCCGGCCTACGGCGGGCTCGGCCTCGATCTGATCAGCGCCTCCTACGTCGGCGAGCAGATCGCCATCAACCCATCGTTTGGCGGATCGCTGGGCGCGCACACCTCGATCGGCACGCTGCCGCTGGTCTATTTCGGCACCGAAGAACAGAAGGCGCGCTACCTGCCGCGGCTTGCCAGCGGCGAGCTGATCGGCGCCTACGCGCTGACCGAGCCGCAGTCGGGCTCCGATGCGCTGGCGGCGCGCACCACCGCGACGCTCTCCGCCGACGGCAAGCACTACGAGTTGAACGGGCAGAAGATGTGGATCACCAACGGCGGCTTTGCCGACCTGTTCACCATCTTCGCGAAGGTCGGCGGCGACAAGTTCACCGCGTTCCTGGTCGAGCGCGGCATGGGCGTGGTCAGCGGCCGCGACGAGATCAAGCTCGGGCTCGACGGCTCCTCGACGACCGCGCTGATGCTCGACGGCGTCAAGGTGCCGGTCGAGAACGTGCTCGGCACCATCGGACAGGGGCACAAGGTCGCCTTCAACGTGCTCAACTTCGGCCGCGTCAAGCTGGGCGCGCGCAACATGTCGGGCGTGCGGGTGGCGCTCAACCACTCCGTCAAGTACGCCAAGGAGCGCCGCCAGTTCGGCAAGGCGATCGCCGAGTTCGGCCTGATCAAGCAGAAGCTGGCCGGGATGGCGATTCGCGGCTTCGTCGGCGACGCGATGTCGTACCGCACGCTGGGCGACGTCGATCGCGCGATCGAGGCGGGCGACCGCGCCGACGGCCCGCTCGTGCTGAAGACGATCGAAGGCTTCTCGGTCGAGTGCTCGATCAACAAGGTCTGGACCAGCGAGGCGCTCGCCTGGGCGGTGGACGAAGGCATCCAGGTGTTCGGCGGCAACGGCTATTCCCGCGAGTTCCCGCTCGAGCGGATGTATCGCGACGCCCGCATCACGCGCATTTACGAGGGCACCAACGAGATCAACCGGATGCTGGTGCCGACGCGGCTGCTCAAGCAACAGCCGGGACTGTTCAACGCCGACGGCGCCCGCAGGGCCCTGGCGGAACCGCAGCCAGCCCCGAGCGCCAAACTCCTAGCCCCCGAACGTGAGTACGTGTCGCGCCTCAAGCGACTGAGCATCGCCCTGCTGGGCAGCGCCGCGGCCGCCTACGGCGACACGCTGAAGGACGAACAGGAAGTGCTGGCGCAGATCGCCGACGTGGTGATCGAGGCCTATGCCACCGAAAGCGCGATCGCGCGCGCCGAGAAGATGGCGTCGAGCGGCGACGGGCGTGCCAGCCTCGCCGCCGATATCGCGGCCGTCTACACCAACGACGCATCGGACCGCGTCGCTGCCGCGGCGCGGCAGATCGTGGCCGCGCTGCACACGCGCACGCGCGATCACGCGCTCGGCGCCGGCGTGCAGCCACTGGTTGCCTACGCCGGCATCGACGCGATCCCCGCGCGCCGTCGCATCGCCGACGCGGTGATCGCAGCCGGCAAATATCCGCTGTGAAACACCTCGATAGTGAGACACCCCCGGTAGTGTCCGGCTCTAGCCGGACCACGCTGCATGCGTCGGTACGGTCCGCCTGAAAGCGGACACTACCTGCGGTGAGGAGACGCCGATGTCCGGTTCCGGCTACGCGCTCGTCGTGCTCTTCGCGATCAACCTGATGAACTTCTTCGACCGCCAGCTGCTGGGCGGCGTCGGCGAAGGCATCAGGCGCGAGTGGGCGCTCAGCGACACCGCGCTGGGGCTGCTCGGCACCGTCTTCACGCTGCTCTACGCGGTGGTCGGACTGCCGCTCGGTCGGCTTTCCGACAAGATCGCGCGCCGGAAGATCCTCGCGGTCGGCGTCTTCATCTGGAGCCTGCTCACCGCCTTGTCCGGGGTCGCCCGCAGCTTCTCGCAACTGATCGTCGCACGCCTCGGCGTCGGCGTCGGCGAGGCGACCTGCTCGCCGGCATCCACCTCGCTCATCGGCGACATCGTCAAGCCGACGATGCGCGCGCGCGCGGTCGCGATCTGGATGCTCGGGCTGCCGCTCGGCCTCGGCCTCGCCAACGGCGCCGGCGGCTGGATCCTGCAGAACTGGGGCTGGCGCAACGCGTTCTACATCGCGGCGATTCCAGGCATCCTGTGCGCGATCGCAGCTTGGAACATGACCGAGCCGCCGCGCGGGACGCTGGAGCAGCACGCGGTCGGCGAACGGCGGCGCCCGGGCAATCCCTACGCGCTGGTGCTCTCGATTCCGACGATGCTGTGGATCATCGTGTCGGGAGCGCTGCACAACTTCAACATGTACGCGCTGGGTGCGTTCGTGTCGCCGTTCCTCGCGCGCTTTCATCACATGACCTTCGTGCGCGCCGGCTGGGTCGCTGCCTGCGTCTACGGGTTCTCGGGGATTGGCGGACTTACCATCGGCGGCTGGTTGGCCGATCGCCTCTATGCCAAGCGCGTCGACGGACGCCTGATCGTCGGGACCTCGGCGATCGTGATCTGCACGCCGCTGATGTTTCTCGGGCTCGAACGCCCGGCCGGAGACGTGCTGGGCTTCGCGCTGCTGATGGGGCTGGGCGTCGGCGTGATGTTCGCGTACTACTCGACCGTCTATTCCACCATCCACGACGTGGTCGAGCCGTCGCTGCGAGGCACCGCGATGGCGCTGTACTTCTTCGCGATGTACGTGCTGGGCGCGTCGATGGGCCCGGTCGGAACCGGTCTGGCCAGCGACTACTTCACCTTCCAGAAGGCGAGCGCCGCGGGAGCGGTGGCGCCGCTCCCGTTCGGCGAGATCATGATGGCGGAGCTGCGCAGCCTGGTCGGCGAATCGAAGGGCTTCGACCTGAAGGCGCTCGAGCCGTACCGCGCCGCGGGACTTCACCAGGCCATGTACATCGTGCCGATTCTCGCGGCGGTCCTGGCCGTCGTGCTGTTCGCGGCATCGCGGACGGTGAAGAAGGACGTGGAGAAGTTGCAGACGTGGATGAAAAGTACGAAGTCTGAAGTACGAAGTACGACATGAAGCTGTCGGGCAAGGTTGCCGTCGTCACCGGCGGCGGGAACGGGATTGGACGCGCGCTGTGCCGGCGGTTCGCCGCCGAGGGTGCGAAGGCGATCGTCGTCGCCGACGTCAACGGCGCTGCCGCGAAACAGGTCGCCGACGAGATCGGCGGCACCGCGATCTCCGCTGATGTCTCGCACGAAGACGACATCGCCGCGCTGGTTGCGCAGGCGATCGCGCGCCATGGCGCGATCGATCTGTTCTGCTCCAACGCCGGCATTGCGGTCAACGGCGACGAACACACGCCCGACGCCGAATGGGCGCGCTGCTGGGATGTCAACGTCATGGCGCACGTCTACGCGGCGCGCGCCGTGATCCCGCACATGCTGGAGCGCGGCGGCGGCTACCTGCTGCAGACCGTGTCGGCCGCCGGCCTGCTGACCCATCCGCAGTCGGCCACCTACGCCGTCACCAAGCACGCGTCGCTGGCGTTTGCCGAGTGGATCTCGATGACCTACGGCGA
Source organism: uncultured Acidobacteriota bacterium (assembly GCA_963794705.1). GTDB lineage: Bacteria > Acidobacteriota > Vicinamibacteria > Vicinamibacterales > CAVVIG01 > CAVQFC01. Next base: position 177,188 of record CAWCFI010000009.1, on the reverse strand, counting down.
TCGCGGCATCGTGGTCTCGGCGCTGTGCCCGCAGGGTGTGCGCACCGACATGCTCCGACGCGCGGAGGCCGAAGCCACGCGACGATCGTTCCTGCTCGACTCGGCGCTCGAGCCGGAGCAGGTGGCGGATGATGTGGTCAAAGGCCTGGAGGCAGAGCGCTTCCTGATCCTGCCGCACGGCGAAGTGGCCGAGTACGTACGCCGTAAGGCCGGTGACCCCGACCGCTGGCTGCGAGGGATGAGGCGGCTTCGGTAAGTAAGTACCGATAAGTACGAAGTACGAAGTCTGAAGTACGCACGGACCGGGTTTTGATTCTCGAACCCGGCATGATCACACCAGCTCCAGAAGATCTCTTCGAGCGTTCGTTTCGATTCACCTGCGACGTCTACGACTATTGTGAAGACCTCGTGCGGCTTAGAGGCTTGCCGTGCCGGCTTGCCTATCAGCTGTTTGACGCAGCCGGGTCAGTGGGCGCCAATCGCGCCGAGTCAAAATCCTCGTACAGCGACAAGGAGTTCGCGGCTAAAAATGCGATCTGTTTGAAGGAGAGTCGCGAAGCCCTGTTCTGGTTGCGAGTGGCGGACGCCAAGGCGTTAGGCAACACGAACAGGCGAAAATATCTACTGCAGGAGTCGAACGAGCTCGTGTCGATCTACGCCGCGATCGTCAAGAAGCTAAAGGCGAAGTAGCGCCCTGCGCCCTGTGCTCGGCTTCCAGCTTTCGTACTTCAGACTTCGTACTTCGTACTTATCGTGAAGCGCTCCACCCCTATCTCACGATGGTGTGGCACTATAAACAGGCGTTACGCCATGCACATTCATGCCGCGGTCCTCTGGGAACAGGGCCAGCCTCTCTCCGTCGAACCTGCCGAGCTCGACGCGCCGGGCCCGGGCGAAGTGTTGGTCGAGCTCCAGGCCGCCGGCGTTTGCCATAGCGACCTGCATCCCGCGCGCGGCGACTGGCCCGCGAAGACACCGCTCGTCCTGGGTCATGAAGGCGCGGGGATCGTTCGCGAGGTTGGACCGGCGGTCACGGGCCTGAAGGCCGGCGATCACGTCGTGCTCTGCTGGGCGCCGGCCTGCGGGGTGTGCGCCCCCTGCCTGGAGGGACGCGCGGCGTTGTGCGATCGCGTGGAGAAAGTGACGTTTCGCAACAAGCTGCCGTCGAAGGCGGCGCGCCTGCACGCCCGCGGCCAGGACCTCGCGCCGTTTCTCGGCACAGCCTGCTTCTCCGACTTCGTCGTGGTTCCGGAAGGCGGCGCCATCAAGGTGGCGCGCGACATCCCGTTCGACGCGCTGGCCACGATCGGCTGCGCGGTGATCACCGGCGTCGGCGCCGTGACCAATGCCGCGCGGGTGCCGCAGGGTTCGCGGGTGGCGGTGATCGGCGCCGGTGGCGTCGGTCTCAACGTCGTGCAAGGCGCCGCGATCGCCGGCTGTGAACGGGTCATCGCGATCGATCTGCGGCCGCGGCCGCTGGAACTCGCGCGGGAGTTCGGCGCGACCGATGCGATCGGCGGCACGGACGCCGCGCCCGACGTGGCGGAGGCGGTTCGCGAACTGACCGCCGGCCGCGGCGCCGACTTCGTGTTCGACACGGTCGGCAGCCCGGCGACGCTGGCCCTCGCGCTCGCCGCCACCCGCAAAGGCGGCGCGGTCGTCCTCACCGGCCTGTCGCGAATGGATGCGCAGGCGGCGTTTCCGATGTTTCCGTTCGTGATGCAGGAGAAGCGACTGCTCGGATCGGTCTACGGCTCTGGGCAGCCGGCCCGCGACATCCCGCGCCTGGTGTCGCTGTATCAGGACGGCAAGCTGAAGCTCGGCGAGCTCGTGTCCCGGACCTACGCACTCGATCAGGTGAACGACGCGCTGACGGCGCTCGCCGCCAGCGACGGCGCGCGAGGAGTGATCCGATGGTGAGAAACCGCGACGGAGCTGCAGACGCGCACACCGTCGACGCCTTCTCCGCGTCGTAGCTCCCCCCTCACGACCGGCGTCAGGGCCGGCGCTGGAAGATCTCAATCGTCGGGTTGATGTTCCGGAGCGTGCTGAAGACGACCGTCTCCTGCCGCGGCCCGATCAGATCCGGATGTCCGCCCGGCAGCCAGGGCCACGGAGATGCGTGGCGGAAGCGGCCGACCAGGCGGTACCCCAGCGTGTCGCGCTCCAGCCCGGCAATCATCTGCCCCCATTCCGTCTCCGCCGGAACGGCATGACCGTAGTCGGCGTTCAACACTACGTAGTCCGGACGTTCCTGCCGCAGCTCCGCCACGGTGCTGATCTCCTCGGTGTGGTACTCCTCGACCCGCGGCAGGTATTCGTGCAGGCCGCTGACTGCCACGAGATCGCGTGGGCCGACGTGTCCGCTCATCCAGCGCTCGACCGTGTAACGCGAATCTTCGATCATCAACACGTCGACGGTGCCCGCGTAGAGCAGGGTATAGGCGAAGGCGCCGGCGAGCGCCGCGCGCGCCAGTGCGCCACCGCGCCCGCTCGCCAGCAGGCGATCGCCGGCGAACCCGCCGAAGATCGCGAGCACGAAGCACATCGGCAGCACGAAGCGGTCGTAGTTGTAGAGGATGACGTTGATGAAGCCGAGGTAGTACGAGGCGATCGGCACCAGCAGCCAGATCGCCACGCGCCGCAGGCGCGGCGTCGCGATCGCACCGGCCATCCCGATCGCGCCCACGATGAATAGCGGCCAGCCCATCGAGATTTCGACGAGGCGGGCCGTCTCACGCAGCAGTGCCAGGTGTCCCGACACGGTTGGCGGGTAGACCCGGTAGGCGCCGCTACCAGGACCGGTGATGAAGCGCAGGTGCGCCATGAAGCCGTCCCGGTTGAACAGCAGGTTCTGACAGAGCGCGAACAACCCGCCTGAGGTGATTGCCGCCGCGACGAGCCGCCGGTCGGTGAGCGTTCGCAGCCACGCGCGCGGTATCCCCGCCTCGCGCTTGACCCGCCAGATCTGCTCGCCGATGACGAAAGGCGTGAGCAAGTAGAGGCCGTAGGCCTGGTCCTTGGTGCAGATCGACAAGGTTGCGGTGGTCGCGAAGAGAAAGTAGTCGCGCGTCTGCCCGGTTTCCAGCAACTGCAGGTAGAACGCCATCGAGAGGGACCACCAGAACAGGTAGGGGACGTCGACGTTCGCCGTCTTCGCGTAATAGAGAAACGGTGTCGTGACGGCGACAATCGCTGCCGCGATCAGTCCCGCCCGCGGGCCGAACGCACGCGTGCCGCACACGCACGCGGCTGCCACCATGCCGCCGGCCATCGCGATGCTGACGAGACGCGAGACGATCACCAGGGTGGTGTAGGCGGCGGTGCCGTCGAAGGTGAGGCGGTCGAGCGCTGAGAGGGTGAGCAGCGGACTCCACGCGGCTGCCAGCAGGTAGAAGTGCACCGGCGGATACGCGTCGTACCAGCCGTGCGAGAAGTGACGGGCCAGCGCGTCGAGGATGTATGGCGGCTTGAGCTCGATCGCCACCCAGCTGCCTGGCAGTCCCCACCAGATGCCGGCAAGATTCAACGCCAGTGAGCCGGCGAGAATCCATCGCAGCGACGGCCAGGCGCAGGCGCGCGCCAGCCACCGCCGCACGGGTCTCAGACCGGATCGGGCCAGCGACGCCGCGGCGAGGACGAGCAGCCCGACCCAGACCCACTCGCTCAACGCCAGCGCCCGGTCGAGCGCGGCGCGCGCCATCAATCGCGGCAGGCCTCGGACCCGGCGCGGCCGCAGCGCCCAGCCGGGCACTGGCGCCAATGGCTCGTGATCGCGAGCCCACAGGAAGTTGAACCGGATCGGGCCGCCGCGGTGCGCGTAGTGCAGCTGGAGCTGATGCGCGCCGGCGGCGAGCTGCACGGGACCCGCGATCGCCTGTCCGTCGACCAGCAGGGTGGCCGGCTCGTCGGCGTCGACCGCGAATGTATAGGTGCCTTCCCGGAGCGGCGACACCGTCCCGGTCCATCGTTCACTGAAGGAGTCGGGCGGCAACCCGTTCCACTCCTGGAACAGATGGTGCGTCGACGGGTCGTCGTCGAGCGTTGTGCCGGCTGGCGGTCCTGCCTCGGCGTCGTTCGCGAAAAACTCTGCGGACAGACCCAGCGGCACGGGATCGATCCGCGTGGCTGCGCCGAGCGTCACCATCACTGCCGTCGAGACGACGACGGCGACGATGAGTCCGGTTCTCACGGCACCTTGCAGGAGAAGCTGGCCGCGTCGTCCTGGCTGCCAGTGCCGTTCCACTTCGCGATCTCGGGGTAGACGCAGATCGGACGCGTGCGAACCACGGCGCCTTGCGACACCTGCGCTGCGAGCATCTTCTCCGGTGCCGCGTTCTTCTCGACCCACGGCTCGAGCGCCCCGAGCGCGTCGAAACGAGTCGGCGCGTTGCCGCCGGCGCAGTGGCCCATGCCGGGCACCATGAACAGCCGCGCGAATTCCGCCGTGGACTGCGCGCCGCCCATCTTTTTCTGCATGCCTTCGTAGTAGTGGAGCGTATCGGCTGCGGGAATCAGCGGATCGGCCCAGCCGGTGTAGAGCAGCAGCTTGCCGCCGTGCTTCCTGAACGCGCTCAGATCCGGATCGGCATCGTCGAGAATCGGCGACAGCTCGTTGATGACCATCGTCGCGTCTTTGTCCCAGTCGTAGCCGGGACCCTTCCAGTTCGTCCAGTACGCCAGGCCGGCCGACGGCCGCGGCAGGCGGGAGCCGGGCGCGTTGGCGAGCGTGCGATCCATCCCGAGCGGGTTGATCTCGCTGCCGAGATACATGCCGGGGAAAATCAGCTCGCCGGTGCGCGGGTTCTTCGGTCCCTGGTAGACCTTCTTCATTGCCGCGACCTGCGGCGCCGTGAGGCAGTCCGCGCCGTCCTCGCCTTTACATTGCAGGCTCGCGATGTCGAACGTGCACTTGCGGGGGTCGTCGATGATCCCGTCCGCGAGGCCGTCGATCTTGTCGCACGCGTTCAGCACGGCCTTGTTGATCATCGGCAGCTTGCTCGGCGGCAGGTAGCTGGCCGGATCATCGTGCGTCGCTTCGTACGCCCAATAGCCGTTCATGTGCAGCCGCACACGGTTGTTCGCGGGATCTCCGGCGACGATGCCGTTGTAGTCGTCGGGGTAACGGCGCGCTTCGGTGATCGCCTGATGCCCGCCGGTGGAGCAGCCCATGAAGTACGACTGCTGCGGATCGCGCGTGTAGTAGGCCTTGGCGATGGCCTTGGCGGCCACGGTCATCAGGTGCGTGGACCGATAGCCCCAGTCCACCACCATCTCGCGATGGCCGACCCCGAAACTGAAATCGAGGCCGGTCGTCGACGTGCCCATGTCGGTGTTGGTGGTGGCGTAGCCCTTTGCCAGTCCGGCGGCCAGTGCCGGGTAGCTGATGATGCCGGCGGCGCCGCCGTTGCCGGTGCCGAGGAACTTGCCGTTCCACGCGGCGGTGGGTGGCAGCCACACTTCGATCCGGATGTGAGACTCCGGCGTCGGCGTCAGCGTCGCCGCGATGCGGCAGAACTCCGGCGTGTTCATCGGCGTGCCATTGGCGTTGGCGCCGGGCGCGCGGAACGTTCCGGCGTACACGTCGACAGCCGCGGTGATCGTGGCGTCCTGCAGCTTGAGCGCGCCGAGCGCCTCGCAGGCGCCGGGCTTCTGGGCCGCGGCCGGACCCGCGAGGCACAGCACGACCGCAAGAGGCAGCGCGACGTGCAGCGCGAAGGCTTCAGCCGAGCGCCTCATCACGGTTGCCCTCCCGTGCTCGTGGTCTTCGCGGCGGGTGCCGCGGCCGGTTGCGCGACGCAGCTGAAGTTCGCCGCCTCGTCGGTGCTGCCGGTGCCTTTCCAGCGCGCGACCTGCGGATAGAGGCACAGCGGCCGCGATCGATCGATCTTGCCCGCGGTGCTGTGCGTGGCGATCATCCTGTCCGGCGCCACGCCCTTCTCGACCCACTGCTCGAGCGCGGTCAGGTGATCGAACTGGTTCGGGCCGGGACCGCCGCTGCAGTGTCCCATGCCCGGCGCGATGAAGAAGCGGTAGAAGTCGCGGGTCTTTTCGATGCCACCCATCAGCTTGGCCACGCCCTCGTAGTAGGCGACCGTGTCCTGCGGCGGCACGACCGGATCGGACCAGCCGGTGTACATCAGCAGCTTGCCGCCGTGCTTCTTGAACGGCCCGAGATCCTTATCCACCGCAGCCATGTACGGCAGCTTCTGCTCCGCGTAGGCGAGGTCGCGTTCCCAGTCGATCGACTTGTAGTCCCAGTTCGGATCGTGGAACAGCCAGTACTTGAAGAAGCCGACACGCATCGGCTCAGCGGGGTCCATGATGTAGGCGCGCCAGCTCTGTCCAGCCGCCTCGCCGAAGCCCTCGCTGCCGCGCGTCCAGCCGGTGAAAATCTGCTCGCCGGTGCGCGGGTTCTTCACGCCGTCGTAGGTTTTCCGGGCGGACTCCACCTGTGCCGCGGTCAGGCAGCCGGGTTCGTCGGCGCCTTTGCACAACAGCTTGACCGGATCGAAGTGGCAGCGGCGCGGATCGTCGATGATGCCGTCCTTCAGCCCGTCGATCGCGTCGCAGGCCTCGGTCGACGCCTTGGTCAGCAGCGCCAGCTTGGCCTGCGGGATGATCGGCTTACCTTCCTTGTCGTGCGTCGCAATCCACGAATGCAGGAACGCGAACGTCTGGCGGATCCGGTTGTTGGCGGGGTCGCCGGCGACGATGCCGTCGTAGTCCTCGGGATAGCGCTGCGCTTCCGAGAGCGCCTGCTGACCGCCGGCGGAGCAGCCGACGAAATAGGATTTGTCGGCGAACCGGCCGTTGGCGTCGCGGATGATCAGCTTGGCCGACTCGGTCATGACGTGGACCGCGCGATAGGCGTAGTCGATCAGCTTCTCGGGATGGCCCTGGCCGAATTTCATGTCGTCGCCGGTGTGGCCGGTGTCGGTGCTGGCGGTCGCGTAGCCGCGGCGCAGCGCGGTGGCCATCGCCGCGTAGCCAGATCGAGCCTTGATAGCCGCCGTTGCCGACCCCCTGAAACTTGCCGTTCCACGCCTCGGCCGGAGGAATCCAGACCTCGAACTTGATGTCCGAATCGCTGGTCGGCCGCGCGGTCGCCTCGATGCGGCAGAAGGCCGGTAGGGTCATCGGCGTGCCGGCGCCTGACGGCGAGAACGGACCGGCCGGCGTCGGCGTCGCCGACTTGATCGTGACATTCGGGATGGTCAGCGCGGCGAGGTTCGCGCACGCCGTCCCCGCGGATGCGGCGGGCGTGGCGACCTGGGCGACCGTGGGCACGAGCGCGGCGGCAAGGGCAAAGGCAAGGCGACGGAGCATGGTGAAGCGCCTCCTGGGCAGCCGTATTATACGGGCGTTGTCAGCGTCCGATCGCGGACTCCTGCGCCGCTTTTTTCGCCGCCGCGGCCTCGGGCGCAAGCCAGTAACCGCCGGTGACCAGCGCATCGGCGGCCGCGCTGAACGTCTTCACGAAGGAATCGTGCGTCGGGTAGAGCGCCTTCAGCGTGCCCGCGTCGAACGGCTTGGTCCGCCCGAACAGGAAGCAGAAGTTTCGCGCGCCGCCGGGCGCCGTTTCCTGCGCGCCGGTGTTGGCGGCGCCGTCCAGGGTCGCGGTCGGCGCGTCCATTTCCGGCAGGCGGATGCCGCCCTTCGCGTTGCCGTGCGCGTCGCGCACGATCGGATCCGGCGCGGCGGGATCCGGTCCGAGCTCGATCGCCGGTGATTGCGGCGGGACCGCGCCGTCCCGCACCCACCGCGTGAGCGCGCTCAGCGCCGCCTTCACGACCGCGTGATGCGGCGCGCTGTTCACCGGATCCTTGCAGGCGGGCCCCATGTCGAGGGCCGGCGGCACCTCGGCCACCCACCGCGGTGTCTCCGCGTGCGCCGCGCCGGCGATCTCCCAGCGGCGATAGCGGGCGAACGGCGGCTGGCGCGTCAGGTGCGCGCGCAGCGCGACCATGTCGCCTTCCGTCTGCAGATCGAGCACCGGGACGTCGATGTCGGCGCGGATGTGCGCCCCTGGCGGCACCGCGTTCTCAGCGTCGCGCGCGAGCCCTTCGGCCGTGAAGCCGGAGGCGTTCGCGCCGCGGCTGTGCACGAGATAGCCGTCGAACGCATGCGAGTTCGGATGGACGGCGTTGATGTAGGTCACGAGACGGAACGCAGACTGCGACCGGCCGGTGGCGATCATCTTCCGGATCGCCAGACCGCCCAGCGCGTCCGGGCTCTTTGGATGACGCAGCGCATCGGCCGCCTGCGTGAAGATGTCGTACGAGTAGGCGTCGCCGGGATGCACGAGCGATCCGTAGCGCGCCTTGTCGAAGTCCTTCAACCCGGATCGCGGCGAGTTCACGCCGGCCGCCTGTGCGCCGACGCCGACCCAGGCGTAGCCTTGCCGCAGCAGCTCCTCCTGCATCTGCATGAAGTCGGCGGCGCCCTCGGCGTTGGCGGTCACGTTCAGCCATTCGACGACGACGATGCCGTTGAACGTCGTGGCGTCGGCAGGCCGCCGGACGAGCATACGCACGGTGTAGCCGGCGGTCGTGTCCGGCGCGATCTTCCAGGCTCCGTCCATCCCGAGCGGCCCGATCGGCTTGAATGCCGTGGCCGTGCCGGCGATGAAGTATTCGGCCTCGATGTAGCGGGCCTGCGTCAGCTCGGCCGGCGGCATCGCCGAGAACGGCTGGCCGCGCGAGCCACCGGTGATCGGACCCGTGACGACCGCAAGTGCGAGGACGAACGGCATCATGCCCATGAGTAACACCCAATGTAGTGCAGGCCTTTTAGGCCTGCCCTCAAACGACGGTCAGAACGACCTTGCCGGTGACCTTCCGCGACGCCATCAGGGTAAGGGCATCGGCCGCGCGCTCGAGCGGAAACGTCGCCGAGATGTGCGGCTTGAGCTTGCCTTCCGCGTACCAGCGGCCGAGCCTCGCCATCGCTTCCGCAAAGTGCTGCGGCTCGCGGCGCGCCCAGTCGCCCCAGAACACGCCGACGATGGAGCAGCCTTTGAGCAGCGTCAGGTTCAGCGGTATTTTTGGGATCTCGCCGGCCGCGAAGCCGACCACCAGCAGACGGCCGCGCCATGCGATCGAGCGCAGCGCGAGCTCGGTATACGTCCCGCCGACCGGATCGTAGACCACGTCGCAGCCGGCGCCGCCGGTGAGCGCCTTGATGCGTTCGCGCAGATCCTCGCTGGCGTAGTTGATCGTCTCGTCGGCGCCATGCTCGCGGCACACGGCGAGCTTGTCGTCGGTCGAGGCGCAGGCGATGACGCGGGCGCCGAGAATCTTGCCGATTTCGATCGCCGCCAGACCGACCCCGCCGGCGGCGCCGAGCACCAGCAGCGTCTCGCCCGCCTTCAGCGCGCCGCGATCGACCAGCGCATGCTCCGACGTCGCGTAGGTCAGGCCGAACGCGGCCGCGGTCGAGAAGTCCATTCCCGACGGGATCGCCAGCGTCCGCCGCGCGTCCGTTTTCACTTCTTCGGCGAATGCGCCGTAGCCGGTGATCGCCATCACCCGATCGCCGGCCTTGACGTGCGTCACGCCGTCGCCGACCGCCTTGACGACGCCGGCGAGCTCGCTGCCGGGCGAAAACGGCAGCGGCGGCTTGAGCTGGTATTTGTTCTCGATGATCAGGACGTCGGGAAAGTTGACGCTCGCCGCCTTCACCGAGATCACCGCTTCGCCCGGTCCCGGCTCCGGCGACGCGACGTCCTCGAACACGAGCGACTGGGGCGGACCGTAGGACTTACAGAGGATGGCGTTCATTGGGTAATTGGGTAATCTGGTAATCGGTTCATTTGATTGAGCGATTGATTGAGCGATTGTCTGGCGCACACGATACACCAATCAATTCCCCGATTACCCAATCACCCGATTACCCGATTCTCCGTCTATGAAGCCGGTTCGCCGGCCGTGACCGGAATGCACTGGCCGGAAATGTTGCGGGCGCCGTCGCTGCACAGGAACGCCGCGAGCGAGGAGATGTCCTCGGCGGTCGACATGCGCTGCAGCGGCGAGCGCTCGACGAACGACTTGCGCATCCGCTCGACGTCGACACCTCGGACGTCGGCCTGTCCCTGAATCACCCGATCGATCCGATCGCCGGCGACCGCGCCGGGCGCGATCGCGTTGACGGTGATGTTGTGCCGGCCGAGCTCGAGGGCGAGGCCGTAGGTCATGCCGATCTGGCCGGCTTTGGCGGAGCAGTAGCCGACGCGGTACATCAGGCCGCGGCGTCCGGCCATCGAGGCGATGTTGACGATCGCGCCGCGGCCGGCAGCGATCATCTCGGGGACGACGAAGCGCGAGCACAGGTAGGCGCTGGTCAGGCACGAGTTGAGGGTGTAGAACCAGTCCTCGGTGGTGTAGTCCTGGATCGGCTTGGTCGGGCCGCCGTCGCCGGCGTTGTTGACCAGGGTGTCGACGCCGCCGAACGCCTTCACGCCGGCGGCGACGATCGCCTTCGCGCCGTCCTCGGTGCTCGCGTCGCCGGTGATCGCGATCGCCTCTCCGCCTGCCCCGCGAATCAGCGATACCGTTTCGTTGACCAGCGCATCGGATCGCGCGGCGCAGACCACCTTCGCCCCCTCGCGCGCGAACAGCTGGCTCATCACCCGCCCGATGCCTTTGCTCGCGCCGGTCACGATCGCGACGCGTTCGTTCAGCAGACCCATAGAAACGTCCTCCTAATCGGGTTCAGAGTTCCGGGTTCCGGGTTCAGGGTTCGTTCCGGGTTCGGGGTTCGGGGTTCGGAACCCTGAACCTCGGAACCCCTGAACTCCGAACCCGGTTACAGAATCACCCGCTCCCGTCGAAGGCGCGCGAGTTCTTCGGCGCCGATCGCGAGCCGCTCGCGGAGCACCTGCTCCGTGTGTTCGCCGAGCAGCGGCGCCGGCGATCGCACCGACCCCGGCGTCTCCGACAGGCGGACCGGCGGCGCGGTCATCTTCACCGTGCCTGCCACCGGATGCGTGCTCTCGACGATCGCCTGGCGCGCCGCGACCTGCGGGTGCGCGACCGCGGCATCGAGCGTGTTGACCGCGCCCATCGGCACGCCCGCAGCCAGCAGGATCGCTTCCCATTCCTCATAGGTCTTCGAGACGAACGCGTCCTCCAGCGCGGCGATCAGCGCCGGCCGGTTCGCGTTGCGCGCGGCGTTGGTGACGAAGCGCGGATCCTCGGTCAGCGCCTCGAGGCCGAGCAGCGGACAGAACGTCCGCCACAGCTTGTCGCTGCCGATCCCGATGGCGATGTCGCGCGTCCTGGTGCGGAACGTCTGGTAGGGCAGCAGCGCGCCATAAGCGGTGCCGAGCGGTCCGGGGACGATGCCGTCGGCGGCGTAGGCGCCGACCATCCCGGACAGAATCCCGAGCTGTCCCTCGAGCATCGAAACGTCGATGAATTGCCCGCGCCCCGTCGCCTGCCGCGCGTGCAGCGCGGTGAGGATGCCGAACGCCGCGTACATCCCGGCGGTGATGTCGGCGATCGAGACCCCGGCGCGCACGCCGCGGCCGCCCGGCTCGCCGGTGATGCTGATCATCCCGCTCTCCGCCTGGACGACCAGGTCGAACGCGGCGCGGTTGCGGTACGGGCCGTCCTGACCGAAGCCGGAGATGGAGCAGTAGATGATGCGCGGCTGGCGCGCGCTCGCGTCGGCGTAGCCGATGCCGAGCCGATCGACCGTGCCGACCCGCAGATTTTCCAGCACCACGTCGGCGCCCTCGAGCAAGCGGAAGAAAATCGCCTTGCCGTCGGGATGCTTGAGATCGAGCGCGACGCTTTTCTTGTTGCGATTGAGGTTGACGAAGTAGGCCGACTCGTCGCCGTAGAAGGGCGGTCCCCAGGCGCGCGCGATCTCTCCCTCGAGCGGTTCGATCTTGATGATCTCCGCCCCGTAATCGCCAAGCATCGTCGACGCGAACGGGCCGGCGAGGGCGTGGGACAGATCCAGCACGACGAGGTCGCCGAGCGCGCGGTTCATGGTCGCGGGAGTGTATGCCGAAACCCGGGAACGCTGGTAGAGTGACGACATGCCTGACGCTGTCATCGTGTCCACCGCGCGCACGCCGCTTTGCAAAAGCTGGAAGGGCGCGTTCAACATCACGCACGGCGCCACCCTCGGCGGCCACGCGCTGCACCACGCCATCGAGCGGGCACGCCTGGATCCGGCCGAGATCGAGGACGTCATCATGGGCTGCGCCAACCCCGAAGGCGCGACCGGCCGCAACATCGCCCGGCAGATCGCGCTGCGCGGCGGCTGCCCGGTGACGACGTCCGGGATGACGGTCAACCGCTTCTGCTCGTCGGGGCTGCAGACCATTGCCATCGCGGCGCAGCGGGTGATGACCGGCGAAGGCGACATCTTCGCCGCCGGCGGCGTCGAATCGATCTCGTGCGTGCAGAACCAGATGAACACGCACATGATCAACGACCCGTGGATCCTGGAGCACAAGCCGGAGCTCTACTGGCCGATGCTCCAGACCGCCGAATACGTGGCCAGGACCTACGGCATCTCGCGCGAGCAGCAGGATCGCTACGGCGTCCGGAGTCAGCAGCGCGCCGCCGCGGCGCGCGACGCCGGGAAGTTCAACGACGAGATCGCCGCGATGCAAACCACGATGAAGGTCGTCGACAAGGCGACCGGCGCGGAGTCGACCAGGGAGGTCACGGTCGCGCAGGACGAAGGCATCCGCGCCGACACGACCTACGAAGGGGTCGCCAAGATCAAGCCGGCAGTCGAGGGCGGCGTCATTTCGGCCGGCAACGCCAGCCAGTTCTCCGACGGCGCCGGCGTCTGCATCGTGATGAACGAGAAAACGGCCGCCGCCAAGGGTCTGACGCCGCTCGGCGTGTTCCGCGGCTTCGCGGTCGCCGGCTGCGAGCCGAAGGAGATGGGGATCGGCCCGGTGTTCGCGGTGCCGAAGCTGCTCGCGAAAGCCGGCCTGAAAGTGAGCGACATCGATCTGTGGGAGCTCAACGAAGCGTTCGCGGTGCAGGTGATCTACTGCCGCGATCGTCTCGGCATCCCGGACGAGAAGCTGAACGTCAACGGCGGCGCGATTGCGGTCGGCCACCCGTACGGGATGTCGGGCCAGCGCCTCGTCGGCCACGCGCTCATCGAAGGCAAACGCCGAGGCGCCAAGCGCGTGGTGGTGACGATGTGCATCGGCGGCGGCATGGGCGCTGCTGGGCTCTTCGAGCTCGCCTAAGTCCGAAGTCCGACGTAAGACGCTTTCGTACTTCAGACTCTCGTACTTCGTACTTCGTCCTTCGTATTTCGTGCTTATTTCATGACCGTCAGCGTGACGTCGATCTTCACCGTCTCGCCGGTCAGCTTGTCCGTGGCCGTGGTGAACTGGCCGGTCTCGCCGTTCTTCAGGATCATCGCGTTGATGGCGCGGAATGAACGGAACGACGGCCCGTTCCTGGTGGCGCCGCTCGGCGGTTCGTCCGGGTAGACCGAAGAATCATCCACCGTCATCGACAGCAGATAGCGCCCCTCGTCGAGCGCGGTCGAGGAGCAGTCGATGTTGGTGCCAATGTCGCGGTACTGGACTGGGGTGGGCGGCCCCACGCCCTTCGGCGTCGCCGGATCCGCCACCGACGCGAACATGACGACCGGTAGCGACGTGCCCATCCGCAGGCTGGCATGGTTGTTCGCGTTCATGGTCAGGGTGTAAGGCAGGCTGCTGATCTTCTTCTCGCCCTGATACCGTGCGATCACCACCTGCACCTTCAGCGGCGTGGCGTTGATCGGAGTCCCGGCTCTCGTCGTGGCCGGAGCCGGAGCCTTCTCCTGCGCCTGACCGGCGGTCGAGGCCAGCGCGACGATGCACATGAATGCGAGGGTGTTGAACGGTTTCGTCACTGGCGTGCTCCTTGTTCGCCCGCAGGCGTGAGAAGGTCGATGGTCATGACGCGGATTTCGAGATCGGCAATCGGTGCCAGCACGGTCGGCTCGGCGGGCGTGCTGCGCTGCGCGGCCGCGAGGTCGATTCGCCCGGCGTGCACGCCGTCGACCAGCGCACGCAGCGCGCGTGTTTCCGCCGGGTCGAGCAGGATCTCGGGCTGTGGCGGCGACACGGTCCGGCTGAAGCCGGACACTACCGGTCGCGCGATGGCATTGGCCGAGTGAGATGTCGGCGCCGCAGGCGTCTCGGCCTGTAGAGCGGGTTCTTTTGGAGCCACCGAAACAGGCCTCTCGTGTAGGGCAGGTCCTTTTGGACCCGCCGCAGCGAAAGACTCGGCGGGTCGGATCGGCTGCGCCGGCCTCGACACGATGACGGCGGCGACGACCACCGTCGCCATCGCGCCTGCGGCGGCGAACCTCCACCACCCGCGCCACGCCGTCGGCGCCGGCTCGCTCGCGATGCGCGTCCGGACTCGAGCCAGAAACTCCGGCGACGGGTCGACGTTCAGCGCGTCCTTGATCTCATCGTCGATCATTGCAACAGCTCCTTCAAACGCTGCCGCGCGAGAAACAGTCGCGACTTGACCGTGCCTTCTGGCAGATCCAGCAGTCGCGCCACCTCGCCGAGGTCGTGCCCCTCGATGTTGGCCAGCACGATCGCGACGCGCAGCTTGTCGGGCAATGCGCCGATCGCGGCCCACAAGCGTTCGGCCCGTTCGCGCGCTTCGAGGTCCTCGAGGACGCCGCCGGGTCCGGTAGAACCGGGCCTGCGTTCCGCACTCTGTAAGGCGGGTCCTTCCGGACTCGCCGCGGCGCCATCTCGTGCCAGCCGCCGTCGATCGCTCCGCTGACGATCGATGGCGAGCCGCCACGTGATGCGCACCAGCCACGCGCGAAATCGCTCGCGGTCACGGAGCTCACGGAAGCGCCGATAGGCTTTGACGAACGCCTCCTGCGCCACATCCTCGGCGTCCTGCCGGTTCCGGAGCACGCCGTAAGCGATACGGAACGCCAGGGTGGAGGACTCCACCAGACGCGCCTCGAACTCCCGCTCGATCTCCTGATCCGCGGTCACGAGGCTCCCGGCCAGCCGGGCAGTGTAGTCATGCATCAGTTCGTCATAAGGCAAGACGCCACCGGCAGCCGCCTGGTTCACCGGCCGGTGGTATTAAAATGCGCCAATGACTTTGACTCGCCGCGACGCGATCGGTCTGCTGGGCGTGGGAGCGGGGCTGGGGTTGGCTTCCAGGCTGGGACTTCACGCGCAAACCGCACCGGTGATTCGCACGCTGCTCAAGGACGTCCCGCCGGGGACCATCGACGGCCCGATCCTGTTCCACGAGCACCTGTCGATCCGCTACCCGCTGACCAAGGCGCTCGCCGAGTCGCAGGGCCGGCCGGTGCCGGTCAGCTTCAGCGACGACGTCGACCTGATGGTGGCGGAGACGAAGGCGGCCGGCGCCGACGGCGTTCGCTGCATCGTCGACGGCGGCCACCCGGACATGGATCGCGACCTCGCGGCGCTGAAGCGCATCGCCGCGGAATCCGGCGTGCACATCGTCGCCAGCGGCGGGTTCTACATGCAGCGCAACTATCCCGCGGAAATCGCAACGCGGAGCGCGGATCAGATCGCGGACGAGCTGGCCCGCGACGCCAAGGCGCAGCGGCTGGGCGCGTTCGGCGAGATCGGCCAGCAGGGCGGCGTGCTGACCGACGACGAGCGGAAGGTGTTTACCGCGGTCGCCCTGGCGCAGTCGCGGACCGGGCTGCCCGTGTTCACGCACAACGCCTACACCGGCGTGCGCGTCGCGAATCCACCGGTGCCGATGGACGCGGCGTTGAAACAGCTCGACGTGCTGGAAGCGGGGGGCGCGGACGTGAAGCACGTCGCGATCGGCCACGTCTGCTGCCTCGACGATCCCAAGGCGGAAATCGCGCAGCAACTCGCGAAGCGCGGCGTGTTCGTCGGCTTCGATCGCGTCGGCCTCGGCGCGATCATCCCGGACGAGAAGCGGGTCGCGATGATCCTGGCCTTCCTCGAAGCGGGACACGTCGATCACCTGCTGCTGTCGTCCGACTTTGCCAACGGGCGCATGCTGAAGAAGAACGGCGGACCCGGCCTCGCGCTGACGGTGACGCAGTTCGTGCCGATGCTCGCGAAGGCCGGGGTCAGCGAGGCGACGATCCGGAAAATCCTGGTAGACAACCCGCGTCGGTTCCTCGCCTTTACGCCCACACTGTCGTAGCGCGCGGTCGTGTCGTGCAGGCCTTTTAGGCCTGTAGGTCGAGGCAGGCCTGAAGGCCTGCACTACTTGCGCTTGACCTGGAGCGCGATGGCGAGGTTGTGCTGGGCGTCGGCGAAGTCGGGCTGCACCACGAGCGCCTTCCGGAACTGATCGATCGCCTCTTCCATCCGTCCCTGCGACCCGAGCGCGATCCCCAGGTTGTTGAGCGTCTTCGCCGACCGCGGATCGATGGCCAGTGCCGCCCTGAATTCGGCGATGGCCTGATCGAGCCGATCGGCCTCGACCAGCAGGCTGCCGAGGTCGTAGTGAATCGAGGCGTCGGTCGGGTTGAGCTGCGACGCGCGGCGGAACTGCTCGACCGCCTCGTCGTAGTGCCGCGTCATTCCCAGCGCGTTGCCCAGATTGAGATGCGACTGCACCGAATCAGGGTCGAGTTCGAGCGCGGCGCGGAACTCGGCCGTCGCTTGCTCCACCTGTCCCTGGTTCATCAGCGCGATTCCCAGGTTGTTGTGGACGTCCACCGACGCCGGGATGGTCTGGAGCGCGACGCGGAAGTGATCGATCGCCTCGGCCGGCCTGCCGGCCTGCAGCAGCGCATTGGCGAGGTTGTACTGCGCGTCCGGGAAGTCGGGATGCACGCGCAGCGCCTGCTGATAGGCGGCGATCGCCTCGGGGATCTGGCCCTTTGCGCGCAGCGTCGTGGCCAGATTGTTGTAGGCGGGCGGGAACTCGGGCGCGAACGCGATCGCGCGGTGGTAGTGGTCGAGCGCCTCGTCGAGCCGTCCCTCCGACTGGAGCGCTGTGCCGACGTTGGTTTCGGTGACCGCGCGCATCAGCGCCGTCGACAACATCGGCCAATTGCAGAAGACCGCCATCGCGGCCACAGCCGCGACCGCCCACGCCGGGCGTCCCCGGCTGATGAACTCCGGCGCCCCGGCGATCCCGGCCGCCGCAAACAGCGTCAGCAGCGGCACCAGCGGGTATCGATAGCGGGCGAATACGTAAAAGACGACGACGCTGGCGGCGTAGGTCAGCGTCATCGCGTACAGCACCCAGATCCGCGAACGCAGCGGCCACGTGACGAAAACCCCGAACAGCGCCAGCGGCACGAGGACGCCGAAGTGTCCGACCAGGCCGCCGACGCGCAGCGGCAGCGACCACTCCGCGTACGCCTCCTGGCTCTCGGTGTCGACCATTTCGGTCGCGTTCCACAGCAGCGCGACTTTCCGCGCCATCAGCGACAGCCACGCGCCCGGGCTGGACGTGGCGAAATCGATCGCCTTGTCGGTCCAGTAGCTCGATACCTCCGACGGCGTGAGCCGCTTCCGCAGCGCGCGCTCGGCGAGCTCGGTCGCGTCCTGCCGCTCGTACTCAGGCGCGCCCCGCCCGAAGCGCAGCGACTGGTAGGTGCCGTCGGCCGCCGGATTGTTGCCGATGTAGAGATTCGGGCCGAACTGCGACGTCGTGACGTAGAAGCCTCCGCCGACGTAGCTGTTCCGTGCCGCGACCGGAACCAGGATGATCGCGATGCCTGCCAAAAACACCGCGCATCGCTTCAGGCGTTCGGCGATCGACGTTCGACGTTCGACGTTCACGACGATCCAACCGAGGATGACGACGATGAAGACGAGCGCGTTCTCGCGGGTGAGCGCCAACCCGCCCATCGTCAAGCCGAGGCCCGCGTAGAGAAGGAACCATGGAGACCGCTGAGCTCGATGAGGAATATCGTTTTCTGCGCGTTCCTCGGCGGTCTTTGCGATCTCCGCGGTTCCTTCCGATCGTGATATCAGCCACAGCGCCAGGCAGACGAAGAAGACGTCGAGCACCGATTTCTGCAGCAGGCCGTCGAAGAAGATCGCCGGCGCATACAGCGCCAGCATCAGGCCGGCGGCGATGCCGGCGCGTCGCGAGAACAGCCGCGCCGCGGCCAGGGCGAGCAGCGCGCACGACGCCGATCCGATCAGGGCCTGGACGATGCGAACGAGCAGCAGGTGACGGCCGGCGACCGCGTAGATGATGCCGAGCAGATAGGGATACAGCGGCGCCTGATAGAACACCTCGTGGCCGAGCCATTCTCCGCCGGCGATGCGCTGTGCCCACTCGTCGTAGCCGCGCGAGTCGCCCATCAGCAGCGAGAAGTACGGCGACCGCCTCAGCTGCCAGACGTGCACGAGACGCACCAGCAACGCGACGCCGAAGACAGCGAGCGCGAACCAGGCCCGGCCCGCCGCCGCCGGTTGAGCGACCACTGGCGGAGCAGGTGCGGGCCGCGCGGTTCCACCTTTTTTTCGCGCCAAGGTTGGTATGCTAGCCCAGCATGCTCGCGCTCCACCACAGCGCTCGCAAGTACGAAGTACGATGGCTGAAGTACGAACGACTCCCGTACTTCGTACTTCACACTTCGTACTTGTTCTTCAGCCTGCTCTGGCCGTCGCTCGCGCACGCGCAGCCGCGGCTCACCTTCACCAAGGACATTGCGCCGATCATCTGGACCCGCTGCGCGTCCTGCCATCGTCCCGGCGAGATCGGCCCGTTCAGTCTGATCACCTACGACGATGTCCGGCGTCACGCGGCGCAGATCGCGACGGTGACGGCGCGGCGGATCATGCCGCCGTGGAAGCCGATCGCGGGCAAAGGTGATTTCCAGGGCGAGCGCCGCCTTGGCGATGCCGAACTGCAGTCCCTGCAGCAGTGGATCGCCGCCGGTGCGCCCGAGGGCGATCCGTCGGCGCTGCCGCCGGAGCCGAACTGGAGCGACGGCTGGCAGCTGGGCACGCCCGATCTCATCGTGCGCATGACCGAGCCTTATCAGGTGCCGGCCGACGGCACCGATGTGTTTCGCACGTTCGTGATGCCGATTCCGGTGGCCGCGGCGCGCTACGTCCGCGCCGTCGAATTTCATCCGGGCAACGCGCGGGTCGTGCATCACGCCAACCTTGGGGTCGACCGCACCCGGTCGTCGCGACAGCTCGACGCGCGCGATCCCGAGCCCGGCTATTCGGGGAGCATGGAGCGCGACGCGCGCTATCCGGAGGGACAGCTGCTCGGCTGGACGCCGGGACAGGCGCCCCATCCGGCGCCCGAGGGCACGCAGTGGCGGCTCGAGCCGGGCAGCGACCTGGTGGTGCAGCTGCATTTCCAGCCGACCGGCAAAGCGGAGCGCGTGGCCGTGACCGTCGGCTTCTTCTTCACCGACGCGGCGCCGACCCGGACGCCGATCGGCCTGCGGCTCGGAAGCGAGACGATCGAGATCCCGCCGGGCGCGCGCGAGTATATCGTCGCCGATCGTTATCAGCTGCCGGTCGACGTCGACGTGCTGGCGGTGCAGCCGCACGCGCACAACCTGGCGCGACGGATGGAAGCCCGGGCCGATCTGCCCGACGGCACCAGCCGCTGGCTGATCGCGATCGATGACTGGGATTTTCGCTGGCAGGATGTCTACCGGTATACGGCGCCGCTCAGCCTGCCCAAGGGCACGACGCTGTCGATGCGCTATGTCTACGACAACTCGGCGGGCAACCCGCGCAATCCGCATCGGCCGCCCGCGCGGGTGGCGTGGGGGCAGAACACCTCGGACGAGATGGGCGATCTCTGGGTGCAGGTGATCCCGCGGGCCGTCGCGGACGAACCGATCCTGACCGCGGACTTCCGTCGCAAGGCCCACACCGAGGATCTGGCCGCCTACCTGAAGTTGCTGCAGCAGGATCCCGCCAACCCGCTGCGCCACGACGCCGTGGCGAGCCTCTACCTGGATGCCGGGATGATGGAGGAAGCGGTGGCCCAGTACCGGCAATCGCTGCGACTGAATCGCGAGTCGGCGCCGACCCAGTACAACCTGGGCTTCGCGCTGGCGGCGCGCGGCCGGCGCGACGAGGCTATCGCCGCGTTCGAGGAGGCGCTGCGGATCGATCCCGACTACGCGCAGGCCCACAACAACCTCGGCGCACTGCTGCAGATCGTGGGCAGGCAGGAGGCTGCGCTCGAGCACTATCGGCGAGCCGTGGCGCTGAGGCCGGACAACGTCGAGGCGCATACCAACCTGGGGCAGTTGCTGTCGACGCGCGGACGCTCAGCCGAAGCGGCGGCGCAGTTCGCCGAGGCGATCGCACTCCGAGACGACAACGTTCGGGCGCTGTCGGGGCTCGCCTGGATACGGGCGACCGCCTCGGATCCGTCGTTGCGGGACGCCGCCGAAGCCATTCGGCTGGCCGAACGGGCCGACAATCTTGCAGGTCACCAGGATGTAACGGCGCTTGATGGGCTCTCTGCGGCGTACGCGTCGGGGGGGCGGTTCGAGGATGCCGTCCGGGTCGCGCGTGCTGGGCTCATCCTCGCGAACGCGGCAGGCCAGGCGAACATCGCTGCGCAATTCGGCCAGCGCATCGAGTTGTATCAAAAGGGACAACCGCTGCGTATCCCTGAACCCTGATCCGGATCCAAATTCCGGAATCAGCGCTCGGAAGTCATCTGCGAATGCAATTTCCCGGTGGATTCTTACAAGAATGCGCCATATCCTCCTTGAACTAAATCTCTGTCGGACCTGTCGACTGAGGAGGATTGGGCATGACGAGAAGTCGTATTGCAATGTTGTTCGCCGTGGCACTGGGATGCCTTGCGCTCCCCACTGCCGCGCGCGCACAAAGCGCGTTTGCGGGTGTAGTGAAGGACGCGACCGGCGCGGTGCTGCCTGGAGTCACCGTCGAAGCCAGCAGCCCGGCGCTGATTGAGAAAGTGCGTTCGGTCACCACCGACGCGAATGGCCTATATCGCATCGAGAATCTTCGACCGGGCACCTATACCATTACGTTCAACCTGCCGGGGTTCTCGGCGGTGAAGCGCGACGGCGTCGAGCTGCCGTCAAACTTCGTCTCGACCATCAACGCCGACCTGAAAGTCGGCGCGATGGAGGAGACGGTCACCGTTTCCGGTCAGTCGCCGGTGGTCGACGTGCAGAGCAACTCGAAGGCGCAAGTGCTGTCGCGCGAGATGCTGGACGCGGTGCCGACCTCGCACACCATTCAGGGTGTCGGTCAGCTCGTGGTCGGCGTGACGCTGACGGCGCCGGACGTCGGCGGCTCGCAGGCGATGCAGCAGACCTACTTCACGGTGCACGGCCTCGGCGCGGCGCAGACCTCGCTGATGATGGACGGCATGATCATCAACGGGCTGCAGGGCGACGGCGCGATCCAGACCTACACCAACGACGCCGGCAACCAGGAAATGGTCTACCAGACCGGTGGCGGCACGGTCGACTCGCCGACCGGCGGCGTGAAGATCAACATGATCCCGAAAGAGGGCGGCAACCGCTTCAGCGGCTCGCTGTTCCAGGGATATGAAACCAGCAAGATGCAGGGCGACAACCTGTCGTCCGACCTCGCCGCCAACGGCGTCAAGTCGGTCGACAAGATCGGCACCTACAACGACACCAACTTCACGATGGGCGGGCCGATCAAGAAGGACTCGCTGTGGTTCTTCGGATCTGGCCGTTTCTTCATCGTCAACAAGCCGATCGCGAACACCTACGTGTCGGATGGCACCAAGGCGGGCATTCTCGCCTGCGCCAACGCGCTCGCCGGCCGCGGCGGCACGCTCTGCCCGCAGGGCGTCGACCCGCAGCACCAGTACAGCGGCCTGGTCCGCATGACCTGGCAGATGAGCCCGCGCAACAAGCTGTCGGGCTACTACGACCGCATCCACAAGATTCGCGGCGCGGCGATGAACCCCGGCGACGATCAGACGACGTCGTCCGTCTTCTGGAACTCGCCGCTCTACACCACCAACATGATCAAGTACACGTCGACGGTCAGCAGCAAGCTGCTGATTGAAGGCGGGTTCTCGAGCAACATCGAGCGCTACAACAACCTGTATCAGCCGGGAGTCGAGAAGGAGCGCAATACGCCGGAGTGGTTCGCCAGCGCGCGGCACTCGATCGACGCCGCCGCTTCGACCAATACCGCCTCGGCGGCGCAGTACGGCAGCTACCCGGATCGCTACAACATGCAGGGGTCGGCGTCGTACGTGACCGGCACCCAGGCGATCAAGGTCGGGTTCCAGGATTCGTGGGGGCCGTACAACCAGAACTCGCGCGGCAACGCGGATCTCTACCAGAACTACACCACCAGCGCGACCACCGGTCTGCCGGTGCCCTCGACCGTCACGCTGCTGGCGTCGCCGTCGGTGTGGCAGGACAAGTTGAACGCCAACCTGGGCATCTACGGCCAGGACGTCTTGACGTTCAAGCGCGCCACCGTCACGCTCGGCGGCCGCTACGAGTACATCAGCGAGCAGGTCACCGGCCAGCCGGCGCAGAGCGGCCGGTTCGTCAACATCCCGGCGTTCGGCGACATCCAGATGCCAACCTGGAAGAGCTTCTCGCCGCGCACGTCGGTCGTCTACGACCTGATGGGCAACGGCAAGACGGCGATCCGCTTCGGCTACAACCGCTTCGGCGTGGCCGCGACGACGACGATCGCATCGCTCTACGACCCGGCGTCCGGTGTCGTCATCAACGCCGCGGGCGGCAATACGCCGGCGTGGACCGACAAGAACGGCGACGACATCGCGCAGGGCTCGAACCGCTGCAACTTCGCGGACCCGACCTGCGAGATCAACTTCGCCAGCGTCGCCGCCAACTTCGGCGTGCTCTCGCTCGCCAGCCCGGATCCGAACCTGAGCCGGCCCTACGTCGATCAGTTCAACCTCGGCGTGACGCGCGAAATCGCGCGCGGCGTGTCGGTGTCTGGCGAGTGGTTCCACAACGACGCCAAGAACTCGTTCGAGCGCAACAACGTGCTGCGTCCGGGGACCTACTCGAACGGGACCGTGACCAACCCGAGCTACAAGGCGGTCACGGTGTTCAGCCCGATCGATGGCAAGGCCATCACGATGTATGACACGGTCAGCGCGTCGGTCCAGCAGGCGGTGCAGAACGTCGACACCAACGACTCGAACGTCAAGCAGTCGTACAACGCGTTCGAGTTCAACTTCCAGGCGCGACTTCCGCACGGCGCGCGGCTGTTCGGCGGAACGGCGACCGACCGGACCATCGCCAACACCTGCGCGGCCGCGGCCAGCAACCCGAACTTCCTGCTGACCATCGGCGGCGTCAACTACTGCGACCAGACCAACAGCGGCATCCCGTGGCGGACCCAGTTCAAGCTGGCCGGCACGTTCCCGCTGCCCTGGTGGGGCATCACGACCGCGGCGTCGTTCCAGGCGCTGCCGGGCTACATCCTCGGCGCCTCGGCGCTGTCGGCGGGTGGCGCCGGTGCGCCGGTGTTCACCACCTACAGCGGCACGGCCTCGACCTGGACCGTCACGTCGGCGACGACCTACACCGTCTGCCCGGGCAACTCGGCCTCGCAGGGCTGCGTCGTCGGCGCGCGCGTGATTCCGGGAACGGCGGCGGCCAACCCGCTGAACTCGGCGACGTTGACGGTACCGCTTGACGCGCCGGGCACGCTGCTGACGCCGCGCGTCAACCAGCTCGACCTGTCGTTCAGCAAGCGCATCACCGTCGGGACGTTGAAGATCGACCCGAAGATCGACCTCTTCAACGCGCTGAACTCGGACGACTACTTCACGGTGCGCGGCACGGTGTTCTCGCCGACCACCAACGCGGCGCTCACCACGCCGCTGACCCGCGGCTCGGCCGGCACCTACCTGCAGCCGGGCAGCATTCTGCAGGGCCGGATCATCCGGCTCGGCGCTGTTCTGACGTGGTAAGAACCCTGACCCTGTAGGGGTTAGGGACTCGGGACTAGGGATTAGGGAGCGGGGACGGGGCACGAAGCCCCAGTCCCCAATCCCTAATCCCTTTTTTTGTGTACCATCGTTGCGTGTTCCTTTTTCCGCTGCTTGCCGTAGTCGTGCAGGCGCTATCGGGAGCGCCGGTTGACGCCCTCCAGGCTCCTCCAGGGACCAGGGCCATCGTCTTTCTGTTCACCAGCACGGACTGCCCGATCTCCAATCGCTATGCGCCGGAGGTCCGCCGCATCGCCGATGCGTTCGGATCGAAGGGCGTCGTGTTCCGCCTGGTCTATCCGAACCCTGCGGAGGATGCCCGCGCGATTCGTGAGCACATGGCCGCGTACGCCTACCAGGGTGCGTTCGACGCGGTGCGCGACTCGAACCAGGCGCTCGTGAAGTTCGCCGGCGCGACCATCACCCCCGAAGTCGCGGTGGTCGTCGGCGGACGGGTGGTGTACCACGGGCGGATCGACGATCGGTTCGTCGATCTGGGACGTGAACGGCCGGCGCCGACCGAGCGCGATCTGTTCAACACGCTGACCGCGATCGTGGCCGGCAAGCCCGCGCCACGCGCGACGACGCAGCCGGTGGGTTGTTTCATCTCGGATTGGTGCGATGAAACGGGCAGACCTGAAGGTCTCCAGACTCCGTCGTGGTGCAGTGCGATGACAGACGGTCGGGCAGACCTGAAGGTCTGCACTACTACTGTCGTAGTGCAGGCCCTTACCGTCGTTCTGCAGGCCCCTACCGTCGTAGTGCAGGCCTTCAGGCCTGCCTGGTGCTCCTGCTGATCGCCGCCCCTGCGCGCGCCCAAACCGTCACCTACAACAAAGACGTCGCGCCCCTGCTGGCCGAGCGCTGCGGCATGTGTCATCACCCGGGCGGATCGGCGCCGTTCAGCCTGCTCACGTATGCGGACGCGAAACGGCACGCCGCGCAGATCGCGAAGGTCACCGCGGAGCGATTCATGCCGCCGTGGAAGGCCGATCCCGGCGATGGGCCGTTCATCGGTCAGCATCCCCTGAGCGACGCTGAGCTCTCGCTGCTGCGGCGCTGGTCCGAGGCCGGTGCGCCGGAAGGAGATGACCGAGTCAGTCGGCAGTCTCAGTCTCAGTCTCAGTCCAGCAATCGCAGCCGCAGTGGACCGAAGGCTGGCAGCTGGGGAAGCCGGATCTGGTCATCACGCTGCCGCAGCCCTACACCTTGCCGGCCGAGGGGACCGACGCGTTTCATATCTTCGTGTTGCCCATCCCCGTCGATCGCGGGCGCTTCGTTCGCGGTCTCGAATTCCGGCCCGGCAATGCCCGAGTCGTGCACCACGCCAACATTCGGATCGATACCACCCCGGCGTCTCGCGCGCTCGATGCCGCGGACCCGGGTCCGGGATACGACGGCTTGATCGCGCGGTCCGCGACCTATCCCGACGGTCACTTTCTCGGATGGACCCCCGGCCAGGTGGCGCCGCTGCTGCCGAACGATCTTGCCTGGCGCCTCGACCCCAACACCGACCTGGTCGTCGAACTGCACATGCAGCCGAGCGGCAAACCCGAGCAGGTGGCGCCGTCGATCGGCCTCTACTTCGGCGACATGGCCCCGGTGCGCACGCCGGCGATGCTGCGGCTCGGGCGCCAGGACATCGACATCCCCGCGGGCGATCCCAGCTACACGGTCACCGACTCCTACACGCTTCCGGTCGATGTCGAGCTGGAGGCGGTGCAGCCGCATGCGCACTACCGCGCCCGCGACGTGCGGGGTGAAGCGACGCTGCCGGACGGTTCGAAGAAACCACTGATCGACATCGCCGACTGGGACTTCCGCTGGCAGCACGTCTATCGTTTCGTGACGCCGCTGCATCTCCCGAAAGGGACGCGGGTGTCGATGCGCTACACCTACGACAACTCCGCCGCGAACGCGCGCAATCCGCAGCGGCCGCCGACGCGCGCCAGGTGGGGACAGCTGTCGGCGGAGGAGATGGGTGACCTCTGGCTGCAAGTGCTGCCTCGCGACAACGCCGATCTCGATCTCCTCAGCCGCGATTTCCGGCCGAAGGTCGCCGCGGAAGACATCAAGGGCTACGAATCGGAGATTGCGAAGCACCCGGGCGACGCGGCGCTGCACGACGATGTCGCCTTGCTGTATCTCGAGCTGGGCCGGGGCGACCGCGCGATCGCGCACTTCACCACGTCGAAGGAACTGAAGCCGCAGTCGGCGGCCGCGCACTACAACCTCGGCACCGCGCTGACCGTGTCCCGCCGGCTCGACGATGCGGCGGGAGAATACCGCGAGGCGCTTCGGCTCGATCCGGACTACGCCAACGCCCACAACAACCTTGGCAACGTCCTGCTGGCGCAGCGCCAGTTCGACCAGGCCATCCACGAGTTCCAGGAAGTAGTGCGGCTGCAGCCGGATTCCGTCGCGGCGCGCAAGAATCTGGCGGCGGCCTACAGCGCCGCCGGCCGGCAGCCCCCGCGCTGACGAAGAGGACTACAGCGGATACCGCAACGTCATGCCGAGCAGGGTGACCAGCAGCAGCACGACGGGTGTGAGCGCGAGAAAGACCACGATCGTGTAACCCATCACGTCGCGCGCGCCGAGCTTGAACAGCCCCAGGATCGGCAGCATCCAGAACGGCTGGAGCAGGTTGGCGAGCGCTTCGCCGAGATCGTACGCCGACACGACCCACCCGAGGTGGACCTTCATGGTGTGGGCCGCCTCCATCACATACGGCGCCTCGATCACCCACTTGGATCCGCCGGACGGGACGAACACACCGAGCACCGCCGAGTAGGTGGCGACCAGCGCCGGAAACGTCGTCGGCGTCGACACCCGCACGAACAGGCCGGCGACGCGCTCGTTCAGGTGGGTGGCGACGATCACGCCGGCGATCCCCGCGTAGAACGGAAACTGGAGGAGGACGCCCCACACCGCCGGCGTCGCGTCCTGCACCGCCCGCATCAATCGCGCGGGCGTGCCGTGCAGCAGAAAGCCGAGCAGCAGGAACGCAAGATTCAGGATGTTCAGGTTCAACGCGTTCAGCGGCTCCGCGGACTGCGCGAAGTATCGCCACAGGTAGCCGAAGCCCAACGCCACCACCAACGCGGTCAAGAACCACGAATGCTCGAGGCGTTGGCCTGGAGTCAGAATTCTGACTTCCGAATTCTGAATTCTGAATTCGTTCAGGTCGATGCCGAGGTCTTTGGCAGTTCTTGCCCGCGCGGCGGGCGGGGTGGCGAAGTACATCACCGCCACGACGACCACCGTTTCGACCGCGATCGCCACGAAACTCTGCCAGAGGAAGATCGTGTGCCTGAAGGGAATCAGTCCGCCGGCGATCAGGCCGCCGCGTGAGACGATGTCGCGGATCTGCGGCTGAAGAGCGCCGGGCGTCGCCATCTGCAGCGCGGCGGATCCGCTGAGGCCCTGCGCCCAGATGCTGCCCAGGCCGAGCATGCTGGCCGCCGCCAGCGCGCGATAGTCGACTCCTTCGACCCGCCGCGCGATCTCGATCGCCAGCACCGCGCTGAAGACCAGGGAGAAGCCCCAGTTGAACCACGCGCTCGCCAGCGCGAAGAAGGTGACCAGCGCCACCGCGCCGCGCGGGGTGCGCGGCCATGATGCGATCGCGCGGATCAGGCGTCCCATCGGCGGCGACGTGGCGAGGACGTGACCGGTGATGATCACGAGCGCCATCTGCAGTGTGAACGGGATCAGATCCCAGAAACCGCGGCCCCAGGCATCCACGGTCTCCAGCAGCGTGGCTGGCGTGGCCGCGACCGCGGCGGCGATGGCCAGGCCGGTCGCGATCAGGGCGAAGATGAATGCGTCCGGGACCCAGCGCTCGGTCCAGTCGGTCAGCGCCAGCGCGGCGCGCGCGACTGGGCCCGCCCTGAGCCCGGTCGAAGGGCCCGGTTGTTCTGTCATCCTGAGTGGCGGTTACCTTAACATAGGCGTCCAATGCCGCTGCTCAGCGAAAGCCCTACGGTCCTCCCGATCCACCGCAAGATTCTCGCCTTCTCCTTCATCGGCTGGATCTTCGATTTCTACGACCTCCTGCTCCTCAGCTTTCTCGTCTCGTCGACGACCATCGTCAAGGATCTCGCGCTCGCGCAGAGTGAGGTGGCGACGCTGCTCGGCACGGCGCTGGCGTTCACGGCGGTCGGCGGCTTCATCGGCGGTGCGATGGCGGATCGCTTCGGCCGCAAGCCGCTGCTGATGGTGACGATCCTCGTCTACAGCGTCGGCACGCTGCTGTCCGGCATGGCGGCGGGCTTCTGGACGCTGCTCGCGGCGCGCGCGGTCACCGGCATCGGCGTCGGCGGCGAATGGGCGGTCGCGCACGCGCTGGTCGGCGAAACCGTGCCGCCACAAGTGCGCGGACGCTACGGCTCGTACCTGCAGAGCGGCTCGGCGTTCGCCCGCTTCTTCGCGTCGATGGTCGGCAACCTGATGGCGCCATGGATCGGCTGGCGCCTGGCGTTCATGCTCTCGGCGCTGCCGGCGCTGCTGGTGGTCGGCATCCGGCGGCAGATGCCGGAATCGGACGTGTGGCTGCTCAGCGTCAAGGACGGCGTCAACAGACGGCTCGGCTACGTGGCGGCGCTCGGGCAGATGCTCGGCCCCGCCTTGCGCAAGACGACGGCGCTGGCGCTGTCGGTGACCACGCTGAACATGGCCGCCTACTGGTTCAAGACGATCTGGCTGCCGACCTACCTGGTGTCGCGCGGCTTGTCGCTCGGTCAGGTCGCGACCTTGCTGTTGATGGATCAGATCGGATCGGTCGCCGGGTATCTCGCCTTTGGATCGTGCAGCGACCGCTTCGGCCGCCGCCCGAGCTTCACCGCGTTCTCGGTGATCAAGGCGCTGGGCCTCGCGATGATCACGCTGGGGTGGAACGCCGCCGGCGGCTACACCGCGACGACGTTCGGATTCATGCTGCTGGTCGGCTTCGGCGAAGGGAACTGGGGCTGCATCGGCCCGCTGCTGAACGAAGTGTTCCCAACCTCGGTGCGCGCCGCGGCGCTCGGGATCATCTACAACACGGCGAGGGGCGTGCAGTTTCTCGCGCCGGTGATCATCGGTTTGGTCGCCGCCCGTTTCACGTTTGGCGCGGGTATCGCGCTGGCGGTGCCATTCGCGCTGCTCGCCGGCGCGATGGTGTGGACGCTGCCGGAGACCATGGGCGTACGGTTGATGAAGGAGCTGAAGAAGGCCGGATAGGTCGTGTCCGGCGTCAGTCGGACGGTGGGAGGACGTGATGAAACGGATGATCTTCGCGCTCGCGATCACTCTGCCTCGACTGGCTCGTGCGGTCGCGCTCGTCACCCTCGCCCTCGCCGCCGCGTCGCCGGCGCGTGCCCAGACGCCAGCGGTACCGACCGACGACGAGATCCGGAGGATTCTCGTCGACCGCATCGATGCCCAGAAACAGAGCGTCGGGATTGTCGTCGGCGTGATCGAACCGGCGGGACGCCGGATCGTCGCCCACGGCAAGTTGTCCAAGGACGATCCGCGGCCGCTGAACGGCGACACGTTGTTCGAAATCGGATCCATCACCAAAGTGTTCACATCGCTGCTGCTGGCCGACGCGGTCGAGCGCGGTGAACTGGCGCTGACCGATCCGGTCGGGAAGTTCCTGCCAGACAAGGTGACCGTCCCGGAGCGCGGCGGACGCTCGATCACGCTGCAGGATCTGGCGACGCACACGTCCGGCCTGCCGCGGATGCCGACCAATTTCTCGCCGAAGGATCCAGCCAATCCGTTCGCGGACTATTCATTCGAAAACATGTACGCGTTTCTCGGCAGCTATCAGCTGACGCGGGACATCGGCAGCCAGTACGAGTACTCGAACTTCGGCGCCGGCCTGCTCGGTCATGCCTTGACGCTGCGGACGCGGTCGACTGACTACGAGGCGCTCGTCCATGCGCGGGTGCTGGAGCCGCTCGGGATGACCAGCACCGCGATCACGCTCTCGCCCGCGATGAAGGCGCGGCTCGCGGTCGGCCATTCCGCGACGCTGGAGCCCACCGGCAACTGGGACCTGCCGACGCTGGCGGGCGCCGGCGCGCTGCGATCGACGACCAACGACCTGCTGACGTTTCTGGCCGCGAACATCGGCTACGTCAAGACGCCGCTGGCGCCGGCCATGGCGGACATGCTGAAAGTCCGCCGGCCGACCGGCTCGCCGAACCTGACGATTGCGCTGGGCTGGCATGTGCTGAAGGTCCGCGACCGGGAGCTCGTCTGGCACAACGGCGGCACCGGGGGATATCGCACGTTCATCGGCTTCGACCCGGCGGCGCGCGTCGGTGTGGTCGTCCTCTCGAATTCCGGAACGACCGCCGGCCCCGACGACATCGGCCGGCACCTGCTCGATACGTCGCTGCCGCTGCTGCCGGCGCAGACCCCGCCCAAAACGCACACCGAAATATCCGTCGACCCGCAGCTGATCGAGAAATATGTCGGCCGCTATCAGCTGGCGCCGGCGGCGTTGATCACGGTGACGCGGGAGGGCGCACACCTCTTTGCCCAGCTCACCGGCCAGCCGAAGTTCGAGGTGTTCGCGGAAACCGATAAGGACTTCTTCTACAAGGTGGTGGACGCCCAGATCACCTTCGAGGCCGACGCCGCTGGCAAGGCCGAAGCGCTCGTGCTCCATCAGAACGGCGCCAACTTGCGCGCGAAGCGGATCGAAGGCGACCCGATTGTGCCGAAAGGCATCACGCTCGACAGCGCCGTGCTCGACGGCTGCGTCGGCCAGTACGGAATCGCGCAGGCGCCTGGCGCCCATCTGACGATCACGCGCGAGGGCACGCAGCTGTTCGCGCAGATCACGGGCCAACCCAAAGCGGAGATCTTTGCGAAGAGCGCGACCGAGTTCTTCTACACCGTGGTCGACGCACAGATCACGTTTGAGCGCGACGCCCAGGGAAAAGCGGCGGCGCTGGTGCTGCACCAGATGGGCCGCGATCTACGCTGGACCCGCGTCGAGTGAAGGAACCCTGGCGCTACTTCAGCTCGAAGATCGTCGCTTTCGTTGCCGCGCCGATTGGCTCCTCGCTGTGCACCGTACCGGCGGGGAGAAAGACCGCATGGCCGACGCGTCCCTCGGTCCAGACCACGAAGGTATCCATCGGGTGGCTGTGGCGCGTCGATGCCGACCTTGGCGTAGTCCCAGACGGTGACGCGTTCGTTGTCGAGCAGCGGCATCGCGCTGCCGGTGAACGCCGGGACGCCGTCCGCTTTTTCCACCTTGTGCGACGGGCCGTCGCCCTTGAGCTCGATCATCACCGCGCGCAGCGGGTCGTCGCTGGTGCCTTCCTCGATGTGGGTGATGCCCTTGAGCTGCCACTGGATCTGGCCGGCCTTGGTGCTGATGTTGCGCGTCGACTTGTCCACCGCCGTGATGATGCGATCGCCGGGCCAGTAGTACAGGCCGGTCATGTCGTAGAGATGACGATGGAGGCCGGAAGGCTCTCCCTTCGGCCACGAGACGTCCCAGACCTGGGCGCGCGCGTTGTCGATCAGGGCCTTGGTGCCGGCGCGCGGATAGGGCGGCGGATAGGTCTGCCCCCCGAGCGCGAACAGCGAAATGAGGACGGCAATCAGTCGCATGGCGGGGATTATAATCTCGCCGCCGGAACATCCATGACCAAAACGTTCGAGGTTCGTCGTTCGAGGTTCGCCGTTCTCGGTTCGGCGTTCGCTGTTCTGGCGTGCACGGCGGCGCTGGTCGCCCAGTCCGGGACGGTGAACTGGCCGCTGCACAACCTCGATCTGGCCGGCGGCCGGTTTTCGCCGATGGACCAGATCAACGCCGCGAACGTCGCCACTTTGTCGCCGCGCTGGCTGTTCCAGACCGGTGTGATCGACGGCGTCAGCAACCAGACCACGCCGGTCGTCGTGGACGGATCGATGTATGTGACCGATCCCCGCGGCAGCGTCTACGCGCTGGATGCCGCCGACGGCCGGCTGCTGTGGACCTTCGACGTTACCGAGCTCATCGGCGGCGGCGCCAAGGCCGGCTACATCTTCCGCAACCGCGGCGTCTGCTACGCGGATGGCATCGTCTACACCGGCGCCGGATCGTTTCTGTTCGCGCTCGACGCAAAGACCGGCAAGCCGATCAAGACGTTCGGCAAGGACGGCCAGGCCAGCGTCATCCTCGACGTGATCAAGGAGCGCTATCCCGACGTCACCGCGGCGATCTCGCTCGGATACTGGTTCACCACCGCGCCGCAGATCCACAACGGCGTGCTCTACATCGGCAGCTCGCGCAGCGAGAGTCACATTCCGGGCGGTCACGTGATCGCGGTCGACGCCAAGACCGGCAAGGTGCTCTGGCGCTTCAACACCATTCCCCAGGACGCGCGCGATCAGGGCTGGGAGATCGCGGGGCCGACGTGGGTCGGCGGCGAGCGCAATGGCGGCGGCATCTGGGAGACGCCGTCGATCGATCCCGAGCTGGGACTGATTTACGTTGCGGTCGGGAATCCATTCGGTGAGAGCTCGAAGCGGATCGGCACGAACCTGTTCACCGATTCGATCCTCGCCTTGTCGCTGAGCACCGGCACGCTGAAGTGGCACTACCAACAGGTGCACCACGACGTCTGGGACTACGACTCCGGCAACCAGCCGATCCTGTTCGACATGCAGGTGCGCGGGCGGAGGGTGAAGGCGCTCGCCGAGGCGAGCAAGAACGGCTACCTCTACATCCTCGACCGCGAGAGCGGGCAGCCGGTGCATCCGATCAAGGAAATGCCGGTTCCGACCGAGACGACGAGGCCGGGTGAGCAGCCGTGGCCGACGCAGCCGATCCCGTACACCGCGGCTGGGCAGCCGATGAAGCCGGTCTCGCCGGTGTTTCCGATCGACGTGCCGGCGGAGCGTCTCGCCGTCAGCAAGCCGGTGCCCCAGTTCACGCCGCCGGGGCCCAATCAGATCTACTCGCCTGGCACCGAGGGCGGCGCGAACTACGGCCCGCTCTCCTACAGCCCGCGCACCGGATTGCTGTACGTCAACGCCGTCGACAGCCCGCTCGGCGCCCGGCGTGCCGCTCGCGGATACTTCTCCGCGTTCGAGCCGAGCACGGGCGAGCTCGCATGGCAGCAGACCTTCGACGGCTGGGGGCAGGCTGGTTCGGTGGTCACCGCCGGGGGCCTCGTCTTCGTCGGCACCGGCAGCAACACCGCCGGGTACCTGTTCGCGTACGACGCAAAAACCGGTGCGTTGCTGTGGAAATTCAACACCGGCGGCGGCGTGTTCGCATCGCCGTCGGTCTACATGGTGAACGGCGAGGAGTTCGTGACGGTGGCGTCGGGTGGCGGCGAGCGCGGCCGCCGCGGCGGAGACCTGATTCTCGCTTTCGCGCTGCCGAAACAGCCATCACGGTAGTGTTCGGCTTCGGTATTTACTGGTAGTGTCCGGTTCGCGTATCACTGTAGTGTCCGGCTTTAGCCGGACCGAGAGGGTGTCTCATGCCGCCAACGATCGGCAACGGCAAGATCTGTTACATCCAGATGCCGGCCGTCGAGATCGCGCGCTCGGCCGAGTTCTATCGCGCGGTGTTCGGCTGGAAGATCCGCACGCGCGGCGACGGCGCCACCGCGTTCGACGACGGCGTCGGCGAGGTGAGCGGGGCATGGGTCAGCGGCCGTCCGCCGCAGGGAACGCCCGGCCTGCTCGTCTACATCATGGTGGACGATGCCGCGGCGACGCTCGAGCTGATCGTCGCCAACGGCGGTGAGGTGGTTCAGGCCCTCGGCGCCGACGCGCCGGAGATCACGGCGCGGTTCAAGGATCCCGCCGGCAACGTCATCGGCCTTTACCAGCAGCCCGCGTGACCGTCGATCGCAAAGCGCTCATTCGCGAGTACAAGCAGGCTGCGCGGCCGATGGGCGTGTACCGCGTGACCGACTCGATCTCCGGACAGTCGCTGGTCGGCTGGAGCCTCGATCTGCCGGCGCGGCTCAACCGCCACCGTGCCGCGTTCGAGAGCGGAGCGCATCCCGAGAAGGATTTTCAACGCGCCTGGAATGATCACGGCGCGACGACATTCGAGTTCGAGATCGTCGACACGCTCGAGCCGTCCGACGACCCCGCATACAATCCTGCCGACGATCTGAAGACGCTCGAGCAGATGTGGCTGGACAAGCTGGCGCCGAACGCAAGGCGTGCGCTGCGCTGAGATTGACCGGCCCCCTTGCTGGGTATACATTCCGTTCGCGATGAGACTGAGTGTGGCGACTCTGGCGGTCACGGCCTTGACCGTGACCATCACGGCACCGACGGCACGTCTGACGGCGGGCGCGATCGCCGGGCAGACCGAACAGAAGCCGCTCCCCAAGGGCCAGATGCCGGAACTCGGCCGGCCGACCAAGGTCGGCGACGAGTTGCCGCTGTTCAACTTCGACGACTACTTCATCGGCAAGTGGACCTTCGAGTGGGACATGCCGGACGGCGCGCTCGGCGAGTCCGGGCAGGTGACCGGCACCACCGTGTACAAGGTGATTGAACCGGGGAAGTCGTATCAGGCAGACACCGACGCGACCGGTCCCGGCGGCGCGTTCAAGGTCCACGAGACGTTTGCGTATCAGCGGGACAGCAAGACCATCTCGCGGCAGGTGACGGACAGCCGTGGCTTCGCCTACACCCAGTCCGGCACGATCGGCGGCGACCTCGGCGGCATCTACAACTTCCTCCTCGAGGGTACGCCCTTCACCTACAACGGCCACAGCGTGCGCATCAAGCAGACGCTGCGCACGATGTCGCCGTTCAACTACAAGGTGGCGACCAGCGTCTCGGTCGACGGCGGGCCGTTCCGCAACTACGGCAATCCCTGGTGGCGGAAGGACACGACCGCCGCCAAATGACCGCGCCCAACCGCTGGCTCCCGGTCGTCGGCGGCGTGATGATGAACATGGCGCTCGGCATGTTCTACGGCATGAGCGTGTTCATGCTGCCGCTCGAGAAGGAGTTCGGCTGGACCCGGGCGCAGACGTCGTGGGTGACCACGATCGGCCTGGCCCTCATCGCGGTGTGGTACGTGATCGCCGGCTTCATCCAGGATCGCCGCGGGCCACGGCCGGTGGCGGTGATCGGCGGCCTGCTGTTCAGTCTCGGATTCTTCCTCGCCAGCTACACCCGCTCGTTGACCATGTTCTACCTGACCGCGGGCGTGATCGCCGGCACCGGCAGCGGCTTCGGCTACGTCATCCCGACCTCGGTGGGCTCGAAATGGTTTCCCGACAAGCGGGGCCTCGTCATCGGCTTGATGGTGGGCGGCTATGGCGCCGGCTCTGGGGTGTTCGGCCCGATTGCGCTCTCGCTGATCGACCGTGTCGGATGGCGCAGCACCTTTCAGATCCTGTCGCTCGTCTTCCTCGCGATGACGATGACCGGCGCGTACCTGCTGCGGAATCCACCCGCGGGATACGTGCCGCCAGGATGGGACCCGTCGAAAATCCGCGGCGTGGCGCGCGCCGGCGCCGACGTCCACGCGTCGACGATGGTGCGCCTGCCGACGTTCTGGTTGCTGTGGGTTGCGTATTGTCTGGGCACCACGGCGGGGACGATGGTGATCAGCCAGCTGGTGCCGTTTGCCCGCAGCGCCGGACACTCGGCGGCGGTTGCGGCCTTCGCGCTGACCGTCGGCGCGCTCGGCAGCGCCTCGGGGCGGGTGCTGTCGGGATGGATGTCCGACTACGCCGGACGCCTGAACACACTGCGCGCGATGCTGCTCGTGTCCGCGGGCGCGATGCCGCTGCTGTTCCTGTTCCGCGAGAATGTCGCGCTGTTCTATCTTCTGCTCGCGGCGGTGTATTACTGCTACGGCACGCAGCTGTCCGTCTACGCGTCGACCAGCGCTGATTTCTTCGGCACCAGGAATGTGGGGTTCAACTACGGTCTGCTGCTGCTCGCCTGGGGCGTGGCCGCGATCCTTGGACCGTTCCTGGGCGGCCGGGTCTACGTTGCGACCGGCGAGTACCGCTACGCGTTTTTCGTGGCCGCGGCGATGTCGATCGCCGCGCTCGCGACCCTGACAATGGCACGGGCGCCGCAGGTGGGAAGAGCTTAGGGCTTGGGCAATAGGCGATGCAGGAGGGAATCATGCGACGGATCTTGACGACGATGTTATGTGCCGGTGTGCTGACAGTCGGCGCGCGCGGCGTTCTTGCGCAGGGGGACGGCGGCTACAAGCTGGTGCCGAACTGGCCGAAGCTTCCTGCCGGGATGTATTTCGGGCTGAAGGAGGCGCCGCCTCCTCCCGCCGAGCGTGACGCCCAGGCGGCGGCGCGCCGCGCCAGCGGACGCCAGGGCCCTTCGACAGGCTCAGGGCAGGCGGCCGCGGGCGGCGGTGGAATGCAGAACGCCGGTCCGACCAATCAGCCGGGCATTTCCGGCCTCGCCATCGATCACCACGATCACATCTACGTGTTCAATCGCGGCGTGAAGCCGGTGATGGTGTTCGACACCGACGGCAACCTGATCCTCTCGGGCGCGGATCAGGAGATCAACGGCAAGACCATCAACCCGTCGTGGCAGCATTCGGGCGGCGTCGACTGGGAGGGCAATGTCTACGTCATCGAGCGCGACGCCCACCGCATCGTCAAGCTGAGCCCGAAGCTCGACAAGTTCCTGCTGCAGCTCGGCACCACGAACGAGAAGGGGAACGACGCAACCCACCTGAATCTGCCGTCCGGTATCGCCATCCTCCACAACGGCAACATGATCGTCACCGACGGCTACGGCAACAACCGCGTCATCCTCTTCGACAAGAAAGGCAAGTTCATCAAGCAGGTCGCCAAGGGCGCGGGCGGCCCGGCGGACAAGGGCACCGGCGCGGGGGAGTGGAACCTGCCGCACAAGCTCGCGGTCGACGCACAGGAGAACCTCTACATCATCGACCGCGAAGGGCACCGCGTCGAGGTGTTCGACAAGAACCTGAACTACATCCGCGAAATCAAGAACGACTGGAACCCGTGGGACATCAACATCTCGCGCAAGGGCACCGATGGCATCGGCTGGATCGCGGACCACAAGGACGAGCGCGTGCTCCGCTTCAACCTCGCCGACGGCAAGATCACGGCGGTGTGGGGGAAGCAGGGCTGGGGGCCGAACGAGTTCGACTGGGTGCACGGCATCGTGGTGGACTCGAAGGGCGCGGTCTACGCCGCGGACACCTACGGGCAGCGGATTCAGAAGTTCGTTCAGAGCGTAAAGAGCACAGCGTCGCAGCACTGATCGGACACGAAGGACACTAGGGACACAAAGTCAGGCCGTACAGGTTTGATCCTTCGTGTCCTTGGTGTCCTTTGTGTTAGCTCGGCGTCGCATCATCAATCGAAATGCGACCGGCACGAGAAGTAGCACGCCGAGCAGAATCCCGACGGTCCGCTGGGTCACGAGCGGCGCGTGAAACTGGCCTGACAGATCGATCGTCCGGCTCCACGCGTCGCCCTGCACTTCTTCGACGATGACGCGGCCGTCGGCGCGGTGGATCGTCAGCGGGTACGGATCGATGACGAGGCCGTAGAACCAGCGCAGCGCCCGCGCATTCACCGGCATGTGGCCGCGCAGGCGGTTGACGGCCGGCGTCCCCGGCAGGAATTCCACCGTGTCGGGCCGGATCTCGCGACCGTCCACCCAGAACACCACGCGATCGGCGAAGGGGCCGGGAATCGACTCGAGCCGCAGCTTCAGCCAGCTCGGATCGTTGGCGACGTCGGCGACGAACGACCCGTCGCGGGCGAAGACGATTGAGACCTGCGTCTTCTCGAGATCGTGAGCCGCCGCCGGGCCGGCCGACAGCAGCATCGCCCACAACGTCCAACGCAGCACTCGCTGAACGCGCAGGGCAACGTGCGGCACAGGCGTTATCATACGGCCCATGAAGACCACGGTTTTGCTGCTCGCCCTGGCCCTCTGGCAGGCCGCCGCCCCTGGACAGGGCTCGGGGCAGGCGCCGAAGAAAGTCGAGATCGTCAGCGTCACGGGCTGCCTGAAAGAGGCGACGCCGAACGAGTGGACGCTGACGACCGCCACGGATCCGGTGGCGAGCATCGCGAACGCCCCGAACGCCAAAGAGATTCCGGCGACGCCGCCGGCCGGGAAGAACGTGTTCAGGCTGATTGGCGTCTCCGAGTTCAATCTCCCGGCGCACCGCGATCACACCGTGGTCATCAAGGGCCTGTTCATCAAGGCAACCCCGATCAGCCGGGTGAACATCACCTCCGTCACCATGGTGTCTCCGTCGTGTGCCCCGTCCCCCAAATGAGCTAGACTTACCCGCGCAAAAGGTAGTGCGGACCTCGAGGTCCGCCGCGGCAGGCCTGAAGGCCTGCACTACTCGTGGAGGGTGCATGAAGCGCGTTGCCTGTCTGCTCGTCGCATCGCTTGCCCTGGTCGCCAGCGCTCACGCGGCGCCCGCCAACGTTCCCACCTTTTCCAAAGACGTCGCGCCGATCGTCTTCAACAACTGCGCGACCTGTCACCGCGCCGGCGAAGTCGCGCCGATGACCCTCACCTCCTACGAGGACGTGCGGCCGTGGGCGAAGGTGATCAAGAACAAGGTGGTGTCTCGCGAGATGCCGCCGTGGGGCGCCGATCCGGCCCACTCGCTCAAGATGCGCAACGATCGCAGCCTGACGCAGGCGCAGATCGACACGATCGTGGCGTGGGCCGACGGCGGCGCGCCCAAGGGCAGCGACGCCGATCTGCCGCCGCTGCCGAAGTTCGCCGAGGGCTGGACGTTTGGCCGCGAGCCGGACGCGATCCTCGAGATGCCGGTGGACTTCGCGATCCCGGCCGAGGGCGAACTCGGCGTCCAGATGTTCTACTCGAAGGTGCCGTGGAGCGAGGACAAGTTCGCCGAGACCCTCGAGATTCGTCCGGGCAATCGCGCGGTCGTCCACCACGCCGGCGTCTTCGTGGTCGACATTCCCGAAGGCGCCATGATCGTCAACGGCCGGCTGGTGATGGCCGACGGCAAGGCGTCGACCGATCGCGGCGCCGGGGCCGCCGGACGCGCGGACGACACCGCGCTGCCGGGCGCGAACAAGCTGCTGTCGTGGGTGCCCGGCAGGGGCGTCGACTCGCACCGCGCCGACATCGGCAAGCGGATTCCCGCCGGCAAGTACATCAACTGGCAGATTCACTACAACCCGATCGGCAAGGCCACGACCGATCGCACCCGTCTCGGCATCTGGTTCAACAAAGCGCAGGTGACGCACGAGCTGCTGATTCGCCAGGCGGGCGACGCGCTCGCCACCACCAAAGGCGGGCTCTCGCTGTATCGCGCCGAAGGCAAGGAAGTCGAGTACACCGCCGACGAGGGGAGCACGCGCCGCCGCAGCAAGACGCCGAACATCCCGCCATACGCGGAAGACTGGTCGCTGACCGGGATCACGCCGGTGACCGAAGACATCACGCTCTATGCGATGTCGCCGCACATGCACCTCCGCGGCAAGAGCCTGCGGTGGGTGGTGGTGTTCCCGGACGGCCGCGAGCAGACGATTCTCGACGTGCCGAAGTTCGACTTCAACTGGCAGATCGAATACGAGCTCGAGGAGCCGTTCAAGATTCCGGCCGGCAGCAAGATTCTCGGCATCGGCAAATACGACAACTCGCCGAAGAACAAATGGAACCCGGCGCCGAATCTCGACGTGTACTGGTCGGAGCAGAGCTGGGACGAGATGTACCAGCCCTTCACCCTGTACTCGGTCGACAGCCAGACGCTGAGCGACATGACGGTGAGCAAGACGCCGCAGCAGCAACGGCAATAGGTCAGGGCTCGTCATCCCGCGCCTTGCGGCCATTGCCGCCTTTCCCCTGATGATCCTGACGGCCGGCCTCCTCGCGAGGCCGGCCGCCACTCAAGCGCCCGATGCGTCCGCCGCCGCGGACGGCGCCGCCGTGTTTGCCAGCCATTGCAGCGGCTGCCACAGTGGAGACGATGCGCGCGCGCCGTCGCCCGAGGTGCTGCACGGGCGTTCGCCGCAGGCCATCCTCGACGCGCTGACCGCCGGCTCCATGAAGTATCAGGGCCTAGCGCTGAGCGGCGAGGAGCGCCGCGCCATTGCCGAGTACCTCACCGGCCGCAAGCTGCGCGCGCCGCTCTCGGGAAGCACGATCGGCAACTGCGGCCCTTCGTCGCGGCTCGGGGCAGGCCGTCGGCCGCCGCCGGGCGATCCCCGCGCCTTCCCGCAGTGGAACGGCTGGGGACCATCGATCGACAACACGCACGTGCAGCCGGCCGATCAGGCGGGACTGACCGCCGCGCAGGTCCCGCAGCTGCATCTCAAGTGGGCGTTCGGGTTTCCCGATGCGACCTCGGCGTGGGCGCAGCCGACCATCGTTGGCGGACGCCTGTACGTCGGCAGCCAGAACGGCACTGTCTATGCGCTCGACGCGGCGAGCGGATGCGTGGCGTGGACCTTCATCGCGCAGGGCGGTGTGCGTGCGTCCATCTCGATCGGGAAGATCCGCCCATCCGGGTACGCCGCGTATTTCTCGGATCAGAAGGGCTTCGTCTACGCCGTTGACGCAGCGACGGGCAAGTCGATCTGGATGCGGAAGGTCGACGATCATCCGCTGGTGCGGCTGACCGGGTCGCCGACTCTTTACGCCGATCGTCTCTACGTCCCGACCTCGTCGTACGAAGAAGGGGGCAAACCGCCCGGCTATGCCTGCTGCACCTTCCGCGGGGCGATCGTCGCGCTCGATGCCGCGACCGGCGACGTCGTCTGGAAGAGCTACACGATCGCCGAGGAGCCCCACCTGCTGCGCGTCTACGCGGACGGCACCGAACTCCGCGGGCCGTCGGGCGGCGCCATCTGGTCGGCGCCGACGATCGACAGCAGGCGCGGTGCGCTCTACGTCGGCGTCGGCAATACCTACAGCGGCGCGGCGCAGCCGACAACCGACGCCGTGCTCGCACTCGACTTGAAGACGGGGAAGCTGCGATGGGCGCGGCAGATGGCGCCGTCCACGCCCGACGTGTTCGGCTGCACGCCGGGCGACGTGAATTGCGGCGAGCGCGCCGGCCCCGACTTCGATTTCGGCGCATCGCCGGTGCTGGCCACGCTCGCGGGCGGCCGTCAGTCTGATCGTGGCAGGACAGAAGTCGGGTGTCGTGTTCGCCCTGGACCCCGACAAGAAGGGCGAACAGGTCTGGCGCTATCGCGCCGGCGGCGGCAGCGGCCTCGGGGGAATCCAGTGGGGCATCGCCGCCGACGCCGAGCGCGTCTATGTGCCCGTTGCCGAGATCTACAGTCCCGCTCCGGGCGGTCTGCACGCGGTCGATCTGGCAACCGGGGCACGCGTCTGGTACTCGCCGCCGGAGCCGCCGGCGTGCGGCAAGTTGAGCCGCGCCTGCAGCGGCGCGCAGTTTTCGGCCGTCTCGGCCATTCCGGGAATCGTCTTTTCGCCATCGAACGATGGGGCGGTGCGGGCCCACTCGACCGTGGACGGCCGCGTGGTGTGGACGTTCGACACGAACCGGGAATTCCCTACAATCAACGGCTTACGGGCGAAAGGCGGCTCCATGGACGGGCCGGCCCCGGTCATCGCCGGGGGCCTGGTCTACGTGAGTTCGGGCTACGGCGTGTTCGGCCTGAGGCCTGGAAACGTCCTCCTGGCGTTTGGGGTTGACTGAGAGAGGTCACCTTGAGGTATAGTTGGTTCGCTCTAGATCTAGGCCAGCCAGCTTTTCAAAGCGCTACCGGCCTTCAACGCGGGCCGGACACCTCGGAAACATCCCGTCCCGCGCAGATCAATTACAAGAGCATACGTCTCAAGGAGAGATTCGCAATGGCACCTATGAACGGCACGATCAAGCGGCTCGTCAGCGACAAGGGTTTCGGTTTCATCCTGGCGAGCGACGGCAACGAGTACTTCTTCCACAACTCGGCCTGCGCCGACACCCGGTTCGACGACCTGCGTGAAGGTCAGGCCGTGACGTTCGAAAAGGGCCAGGGTCCCAAGGGACCGCGCGGCGAGAACGTTCGCGTCGCCTAGTTCGATCCGCCGGCGCTTGCTGCTCGCTTCGAGCCCTTCGATGGGCTCAGGACGGGCGGCGGCGCCGGCGACCTATCAAGGTTTCCTTCTCGGCGCGGCTCAGCCGCTTCAACGCCATCTCCCGCCGCAGCGCATCTCCCACGGATTCGAACGTCTCGGTGTAGACCAGCCTGACAGGCCGTCGGCCCGACGTGTATCGCGCGCCTCGTCCGGCGTTGTGCAGCTTGGCGCGTGCCTTCGGATCGCGCGCGTAGCCCGTGTACAACGTGCCGTCGCTGCAGCGGACGATGTAGACGAAGTGCACCGCCGAGATTGTAGTCAGCGGCCCGGGGCCGTACAATGGAATTGCATACGGGGGCGACTAGTTTCGACGGAGGTTGATGGTCGAAGGATGCGTTGCCGAGCTCCACTGACTCGTAAATCCGGTGGAAAACCACAACTGCGAACACGCAGCTCGCTCTCGCGGCTTAATCCCCGCGAGCGTTCACTCTAGTCAACCTACGGGCTGGAAATTGAACGTCATTCAGTAGGCTGGTTGCCGTCGGTTGTCTCGGACGGCGGCAACGAGATTTTTCGGGGCTAGTCCCTGGCGGTTTCCGTCGCTCCTTCACGCCAGGGGCGAAACAACAGGAGCGGCTACGCAACGTAGTATGCCTTCGGTCTTACATCTTCGGACGGGGGTGCGAATCCCCCCGCCTCCACCTTTCGCCTGCTGATTTCAATCGAATTTGCCGATACCGTCACTGCTGCTCGCGTCGAAAGTATCTGATGACCGGCTCGAAACGATGACCTTTGAGGAAGAGACCGCAGAGGCGTTCCGCACGCTGACCGAGCGTCTCCGCAGCCATGTCGATCAGGAGGTCCAGCGCCGGACCGCCGAAATCGCCGCGGCAGCGCCGCCTCCCGTCGCCCCCACGCCCGTCGAAGCGTCGCCTCGCCCTGATACCTCGTCGGCTGCCCGCCTGACCGAGGCGGTGCGGTCGATCGACGCCGCGCGATCGCTGACCGGCATCCTCGACGCGCTGGTGACCGCCGCGCGGGCGGAGGCAGCCAGCGCGGACGTCTGGCTGAGCCGCGGCGGGCAACTGCATCCGTGGCGCTCTGCGGAGTCCGACGGCGCCGCGCCGGCGATGCCAACAGGATCGCTCGTCGTGCCAATCGCGCTCGCCGGCTCGGATGTGGCCTTTCTCTACGCCGACCTCGGCGAGGACGGAACGGCGGACGTCGAACAGCGAACGGCGAACCTCGAGTTGCTGACGCGATACGCGGCGCGTTCGCTCGAGGCGCTGACCGCGTTCAAGACCGCGCGTGCGCTGACGCAGCGCACCGGGACTGGTACGACGGCACCGGAACCCTCCGTGGCAGACGACGCCAGCGCCGAAGAAGACACCTCGGCGCGGCGGTACGCGCGGCTGCTGGTGTCCGAGATCAAGCTGTATCACGAGCCGGCCGTGATCGAAGGGCGGCGCGATCGCGATCTCGCCGTGCGGCTGGGCGGCGAAATCAACCGCGCGCGGGCGATGTACGAGCAGCGTGTCCCGCCGCACGTGCGCGAACGGGCCGACTATTTCTACGACGAGCTGGTCCGCACCCTGGCCAATGGCGACGGCAGCCTTCTGGAAGTTAGAACTTAGAACTTAGAAGTGAAAACTAGGAACTGTGTCGGACTCACGCTGATCGCCTGGCTGCTGGTTCCCGTCGCGGCGCCGCGCGCGCAACAGCCGCCGCCCTCTGCTGCCGTGCTGAAGCCGACGAGCCACCCGCGTCTGCCCGGCGAGCTGTCGCAGCTCTGGCTCGCGCCGGTGACTCATGCCCCCCGCACCGGGGCGCTGACGGATTTCGCGATCGGCGTCAAGCTCGAGGTCGACTCGAATTTCGCCAAGGCG
The DNA here is from genome assembly GCA_963794705.1 of uncultured Acidobacteriota bacterium. GTDB lineage: Bacteria > Acidobacteriota > Vicinamibacteria > Vicinamibacterales > CAVVIG01 > CAVQFC01. The sequence continues at coordinate 133,369 of CAWCFI010000009.1, read as the reverse complement.
CTGCCGATCTTCATGCAGCCTCCGGTCCGGCAGGGAACGCTCGGCCACTATGCGGAGTATTACCAGGGCCTCGCCGAACTGCGGCTCGGACGAGCCTCGGACGCCCGTCAGACCTTCCAGGCACTGGCGGCGAAGAATCCGATCGGCTATCTGCTCGAGGCGGCGGCGCTGCGGGAAGCCGAGTGCGACGAAGCGCTCAACGATCAGAACGCGGCGATGCAGGTCTACGAGCGCCTGTCCAAGACGAAGTCGACCGCGCCCGACGATGTGCTGATGCGGTTCGGCCGCGCCGCCAAGGCCGCCGGGCACCCCGACAAAGCCACCGAGGCCTATTCGCGCGTCGTCTACGAATTCCCGTTCAGCGACCTGGCGCCAATTGCCAGCGGCGAGCTCGAGAGCCTGCCGATTGCGCCGATCGCGCCGGGCTCCAACCGTTTCAAGCTGGAGCTGGGCCGCGCCGAGCGGCTGTTCGGCGCCCGGCGATACGCGCAGGCGCGGCCGGTGTTCGAGGGCCTGCGCGCCACCGCTCGCGATGACGACCGCGAGGTCGTGCAGCTGCGCATCGCCGAGTGCGACTACTTCCTCAAGCGCACGCGCAACGCCCGCGACGGGGTGAGGCCGTTCATCGATGCGGGGGCGCGTCAGGGCGAGGCGCTGTACTTCTACGCCGTGGCCACACGCGAGCTCGGCGGCCACGACGAATACGTCCGGCTGGTCCGCCGCATCGTCACCGAGTTTCCGAATCAGAGCTGGGCCGAGGAAGCGCTGAACAATCTCGCCACCCACTACATCCTCCAGAGCGACGACGACAGCGCGGAGAAGACCTTCCGGGAAATGTACGAAAAGTTCCCGAGCGGACACTACGCCGAGCGGGCCGCGTGGAAGATCGGCTGGTGGGCCTACCGCAGCGCGAACTACGGCGAGACCGTGCGCGTGTTCGAAGGCGCCGCCGCGAACTTCCCGCGATCGGACTACCGTCCGCCGTGGCTGTACTGGTCGGCGCGCGCGCATGAAGCGCTGCGCGAGCAGGCGCTCGCCGACTCGCGCTACGCGCTGGTCGAGGCCGACTATCGCAACAGCTACTACGGTCGCCTCGCGTCGAAGCGGCTCGACACGTCGCGTCCGGTCAAGCGTCTCGCCGCCGACACGATCCCCGATCCGGCGGCGCCTCCGGCCGACGCCGCCGACGATCAGCCGGCGACGGCGCCGCTGCCGCCGAACGAGGCCATCGTGCGGGCGCTGCTCGGGCTCGAGCTCTACGATCAGGCGCTCGACGAGCTGCACTACGCGCAGAAGGTGTGGGGCGACTCGTCGGCGATCCAGGCGACGATCGGCTGGATCTTCTACCAGCGCGGCGAGCTGCGCACCGGCATCAACGTCATGAAGCGCGCCTACCCTCAGTACCTGGCCGCCGGCGGCGAGAAGCTGCCGCCCGAGCTGCTCAAGGTGCTGTTCCCGATCGACTACTGGCCGCTGATCAAGCGCTACTCCAACGAGCACCAGCTCGATCCGTATGTGGTGGCGGCGCTGATTGCACAGGAGTCCACCTTCACGGCCGACGTCAAGTCGGCGGCCAACGCCTACGGGCTGATGCAGCTGCTGCCGTCCACCGGGCGGCAGTACGCGAAGATGCTGCACCTGCCGAAATTTTCGCTCAGCATGCTGACGACCGCCGAGTCCAACATCAAGATGGGGACGGCGTATTTCGCCGATCTGATTCAGCAGTTCGGCGGACTGCACTTCGCGCTGGCCACCTACAACGCCGGCCCGAGCCGCATCGCCAAGTGGATTGCCGCCAAACCGGGTCTGGAGCGCGACGAGTTCATCGACGACATTCCGTTTCCCGAGACCCAGAATTACGTGAAGCGGATCCTCGGCACGGCCGAGGACTATCGGCATCTGTACGGGCCGGACTCGCCGGCCGGCGAGTCCGATGCGATGCCCGCGGTCGCTCACGCTCCCGCCGCCGCGCCGGCGAACGCGGCCGCGCCGCCGGCCGCCAAGAAAAAGCCGGCGCCGGTGAAGAAGAAGGCAGCCGCCCGCAAGAAAAAGGCAGCCTAGTCGAGAGCAGGACGATGTCGAAACTGACCGGATCGAAGAAGGCGACGCAGTTCACCGAATCGGTGATCCGCGAGATGACGCGGCTGAACCACCTCCATGGCGGCGTCAACCTGTCGCAGGGGTTCCCGGACTTCCCGGCGCCGCAGGCGATCAAGGACGCCGCCTGCGCCGCGATCAACGCCGACATCAACCAGTACGCGGTCACCTGGGGCGCGCCGCCGCTGCGCGAGGCGATCGCGCGCGAATTCACCAGGCGTTACGGCCTCGAGGTCGTGGCCGACGAGCAGGTGACCGTCTGCTGCGGCACCACCGAAGCGATGATGTCGACGATGATGGCGATCGTCGATCCGGGCGACGAGGTGGTGGTGTTCGAGCCGTTCTACGAGAACTACGGGCCCGACGCGATCCTCTCGGGCGCGACGCCGCGCTACGTCACGCTGCACGCGCCGGATTGGTCGTTCGATCCGGACGAGCTCGCGGCGGCGTTCAACGACGAAGACCAAGGCGATCATCATCAACACCCCGAACAACCCGACCGGCAAGGTGTTCTCGCGCGACGAGCTCGAGATGATCGCCACGCTCTGCCGCAAGTGGGATGCGATCGCGATCTCCGACGAGATCTACGAGCACATCATCTACGACGGCCATCGCCACATTCCGATCGCGACGCTCGAGGGCATGGCCGATCGCACGGTCACGCTGAACGGCCTGTCGAAGACCTACAGCGTCACCGGCTGGCGGGTCGGCTGGACGATTTCGCCGCCGTCGCTGACCGGCGCGATCCGCAAGGTGCACGATTTCCTGACGGTCGGCGCGCCGGCGCCGCTGCAGGAGGCGGGCGCGGTGGCGCTCGGCTTTCGCCGACGACTACTACACCTCGCTGGCCGCGCACTATCAGACCCGGCGCGATGCGCTGCTCGCGATCCTCGAGCGGCATCACTTCACGACCTACAAGCCGTCGGGCGCGTACTACATCATGACCGACATCAGCGCGTTCGGCTTCGCCGACGACGTCGAGTTCGCGCGGTATCTGGTGAAGGACGTGGGCGTGGCGGCCGTGCCCGGCAGCAGCTTCTACAAGACCGGCGGCGGCCGCACCAAGCTGCGGTTCTGTTTCTGCAAGAAGGACGAAACGCTGCGGGAGGCGGACCGGCGGCTGCTTAAGCTCGTGCCCGCCGGCGCGACGCTTCACTAAAGCCTTTCGTACTTCATACTTCGTACTTCGCACTTTCAGTACCTCACCACGGCCCCGAAGTAGATGCCGCTGCAGCGTGAACGTGCCGCTGTCGGACTTGATCAGATAGCCGACGTCGCGCGAGCGGTAGCCGCCCTTCACGCCGATGTTGTTGGTGAAGTTCACGCGTGCCGTAGATGTCGATGTCGATGTAGTGCGCGTTGTAGCGGCTCGTCGATGCTGTCGGGGATCTTGAAGGCGGTCAGCTCGCCGGTGATCGCGATGTTCGGCACGACGTAGTAGCGCCCGATGCCGCCGATCGCCGGGATCGGGCCGCGCGCGCGCGCGAACTCGCTGGCGATCGGGCTGGCGAGCGACACCTGCACGTCGGTGTACTTGGCCTGCAGATCGAAGCCGACGAAGCCCCAGTTCTTCACCACGAAGTCGTACTCGTAGCCGATCTCGTAGGTCTTCCAGTCGAGGTCGAGTTCACCGGCAGGCCGAGCCGGTAGCGGATGCCGTTGAAGACGATGTCCTGGGCCAGGGTCGTGGTCTGGGTGTAGTCGACCGGCGATGTAGTTGAAGCGGAACTTGTGGCTGCGCGCCGGCCGCAGCTGCAGCTGCGAGCACCGGGAAGCGCTGATCGGTGAGGCCGAGGTCGCGCTTGACGTCGATCTGCGAGCCGGGGATGCCGAGCTGTTCGCTGGACGACGACGATGTCGGCGGTCGGGAACCAGTAATCGGCGCTCGCCTCGATGTGGTAGCTCTCGCCGGTCGCGGGATCGTTCGACCGCGCTTGCGGTTTGTACTGGGCGGAGGCGGGCGAAGCGACGCAGCACAGGGCGGCGGCCAGCGCGGCCCAGCAGGAGACTCGGAAGGCGACTCTGTTCATATCACTGCACATATCGGCGCTTTTCCGAGCAAGCTGTAGGCCGGCGTCACCGTTGCGGTGACAGTCGGTGACAAGTGCCTGTTCTTTCAGTACTTTTCAGCGATTCCGCGCGATCGTTCGTTGACACTTCCGTGACAGAGGGCGTAGAATCCGCCCGATTGACCTGTCACGATACGGCTCGCCTTCCACAACAGGTTGTTCATTCGTCGTCCACGTCTCAATCGGTAGTAGTCCGTAGCTGAAGGAGGGGATCTCCATGTCGGTATCGCGCCGCGGTTTCCTTCAGGGCTTGGGAGTGGGTCGGACATCGCACGCGTCTGCCTTCATCGCCGCTCGCGGGCATGAAGAGCATGTCGCGGAAGCGATGCAGCAGGGCCGCAACGGCGGCATGCAGCGTCCGGCTCTCCCGCCTGGAGTGCAAGCCATTCGCATCAGCAGCAACGAAAATCCGCTCGGTCCCGGCAAGGCCGCGATCGACGCGATCCTCGGCCGGTTTCCCGAGGCCAACCGCTATCCGTTCAACAGCACGCCCGCTCGACGCCGACCTCGAGATTCTCCTCGCCAAGCTGAATGCCGCCAAGCGCGAGAACGTCGTCCTCGGCGTCGGCTCGCAGGAGCTGCTGAAGAACTCGGCGCGCGTGTTCATGTCGCCGACCAAGCACCTGGTGATTCCGTCGCCGACCTACGGCGATCCCGCCGGGCTTCGCGCAGAACGTCCTCAAGTACACGGTGAAGTCGGCGCCGGTCGACGCCAAGACGCTGAAGACCGATCTCGCCGCGCTGCTGCCGCACGTCAAGGGCGCCGGGCTGGTCTACATCTGCAACCCGAACAACCCGACCTCGACGATCAACAGCGCGCAGGAGATCAAGGACTTCATCGCCGAGGTGAAGAAGACCTCGCCGACGACGGCGATCCTGATCGACGAGGCCTACTGCGACTACGTCAGCGACCCGGCTTCCAGACCGCGATTCCGGTCGCGCTGGCGACGCCGGGCGTGCTCGTGGCGCGCACCTTCTCGAAGGCCTACGGCATGGCCGGCGTCCGCATCGGCTACGCGATTGGCGACGCCGCCACCGTGAAGAAGATGTCCGCCTACAAGATGCCGTACAACGTCAACACCTTCGGCGTCGCCGCGGCGATCGCGTCGCTCAAGGATCCGCAGCACATCAAGGAAGAAGCGGCCCGCAACAAGGCGGTGCGCGACTTCACGGTGAAGGCGCTGGCGGATCTCGGCTACAACTCGGCCGACTCGCAGACCAACTTCATCTTCACCGACATCGGCAAGACGATGACCGCCGCGGCGTTCCGCGACGCCTGCGCCGCCAAGGGCATCATGGTCGGCCGCGACTTCCCGCCGCTCGAAAAAACGTGGACGCGCATCTCGCTCGGCACGATGGAAGAGATGCAGAAGGCCACCGACGTCTTCCGCAGCGTTCTCAAGCCGTCGACGACGACCTCGTCGGGGAAGGGGCAGTAGCCATGGCCATTACACGACGCAACTTCGTCCAGACGGTCGGCATCGGCGCCGGCGCGGCGCTCACCAGCAGTGTCTGGGGCCGCGGCCGTGAAAACAGCGTGTGGTCCGCCTTCGACGCCAATCTCGAGGCGGTCGAAAAGGGCATGATCTGCATCGGCAGCAACGAGAACCCGGTCGGGCCCGGCAAGAAGGTGCTCGACGGTCTCCGCGCCCTGCTCGAGGGCGGCGCCAAGCCGGGCCGCTACTCGAACCAGGTCGGCGAGCTGACCGAGTCGATCGCCGCGCACTTCAAGGTCAAGACCGAGAACGTCCTGGTCAGCGAAGGCTCCACCGAGATCCTCCGCGCCGCGACGCAGGTCTTCACCTCGAAGACCAAGCCGCTGGTCGGCACCATTCCGACCTACGAGGAATGCGCCGGCTACGCGGAGCTGATCGGCAACCCGGTGCAAGCGGCGTCAAGCTGAGCTCCGAGTTCAAGATCGACCTCGACCCGATGATGCAGGCGTCCAAGGGCGCCGGTCTGGTGTTCTACTGCAACCCGAACAACCCGACCGCGACCTACGTCGGCGCGAAGGCGACGCGCGACTTCCTCGCGAAGTTGACCGCCGCCTCGCCCGACACCACGATCCTGGTCGACGAGGCCTACTTCGACTACGTCACCGATCCGGATCACGAGACGCACGTGCCGGTCGCGATCGAACAGAAGAACGTCATCGTCGCGCGGACCTTCTCGAAGGCCTACGGCATGGCCGGCCTGCGTCAGGGCTACGCCATCGCCCACCCCGAGACCATCAAGAAGATGCGTCAGTGGGTCGGCTCGAGCGGCACCGGCTCGCTCAACGTGTTCGGCATGGCCGCCGCCACCGCCTCGATCCAGCAGGACGCCGACGGCGCGTTCAGCAAGAACGAGCGGATGCGCAACAAGGCCGTGCGCGACATGGTCTCGAAGTGGTTCACCGACCGCGGCATGAAGCCGACCGACGCGCAGGCCAACTTCATGTTCGTCAACATCGGCACGCCCGGCGCGGGCGTTCCGTGACGCCGTGCCGCGCCAAGGGCGTCATCGTCGCGCGCGACTTCCCGCCGTTCGAGAAGACCCACGCCCGCATCTCCCTCGGCACGATGGAAGAGATGACCAAGGCGGTTCAGGTCTTCGGCGAAGTGCTCGCGAAGAAGTCGACCGCCGCGGCGTAACGAAGTACGAAGTACGAAGTCGGAAGTACGAGGCGCCGGTCCATGCTGGATGTGGACCGGCGCTTTGTTTATCAGGAGACCATCGATGCGAAAGACACTGAAAGGCGCGGCGGTTCTCGTCGCCGTCGTCGGCGCCGGCATCGTCTGGACCTCGGTCCGGACCACCGGGCAGGCCGGCACGATGCCGAGCACCAAGAACGGCGACTGGACCCACTACACCGCCGACATGCGCGGCACCAAGTACTCGCCGCTCGATCAGATCAACGCCACCAACTTCAACAAGATGGAAGTGGCGTGGCGCTTCAAGACCGACAACCTCGGCACCCGCCCCGAGTTCAAGCTCGAAGGCACGCCGCTGGCGATCAAGGGCGTGCTCTACGTCACCGCCGGCACGCGCCGCTCGGTGGTCGCGCTCGACGGCCGCACCGGCGAGCTGATCTGGTCGCACAGCTATCGTGAGGGCAACCGCGCCGCGATCGCGCCGCGCCAGCTCTCCGGCCGCGGCGTGTCGTACTGGACCGACGGCAAAGGCGACGAGCGCATCCTCTACGTGACGACCGGCTACCGCCTGATCGCGCTCAACGCCAAGAACGGCGCGATGATCCCGAGCTTCGGCGAGGGCGGCGTGGTCGACCTGAAGAAGGGCGCCGTGTTCGGCAAGGGCCAGCAGATCGACGCCGAGACCGGCGAGATCGGCCTGCACTCGACGCCGACCGTCGTCAAGGACACCGTGATCATCGGCTCGTCGTTCAAGGAAGGCATGACGGTCAAGACCCACAACAACACCAAGGGTCTGGTCCGCGCCTTCGACGTGAAGAGCGGCAAGCTGATCTGGACGTTCAACACGATCCCGAAGCCGGGCGAGTTCGGCAACGACACCTGGGAAAACGAGTCGTGGGCGACCAACGGCAACACCGGCGTGTGGACGCAGATCACCGTCGACGAGGAAGCCGGCCTGGCCTACCTGCCGGTCGAATCGCCGACCTCGGACTTCTACGGCGGCCACCGCCCGGGCAACAACCTCTACGGCGAGTCGCTGGTCTGCGTCGACCTGAAGACCGGCCAGCGCAAGTGGCACTTCCAGATCGTGCACCACCCGATTTGGGACTACGACCTGTCGTCGGCGCCGATCCTGCTCGACATCAACGTCGGCGGCAAGCCGGTGAAGGCGGTGGCGCTGCCGAGCAAGGAAGCGTTCCTCTACGTGTTCGATCGCATCACCGGACAGCCGGTGTGGCCGATCGAAGAGCGGCCGGTGCCGCAGTCCGACGTGCCCGGCGAGAAGACGTCGCCGACGCAGCCGTTCCCGACCAAACCGCCGGCCTACGCGCGGCAGTCGGTCGGCCTCGACGATCTGATCGACTTCACGCCGGAGCTGAACGCGCAGGCGCGGCAGCTCGTGTCGCGCTACAAGCTCGGTCCGATGTTCCTGCCGGGCATGGTCAGCAAGGTCGAAGGCCCGATCGCGGCGCTGACCATCGCGACCACCGCGGGCGGCACCAACTGGCCCGGCGCGGCGGCGGATCCGGAAAACCACATCGTCTACGCGCAGGCGAGCAACCATTCGCTGGCGCCGATCGGCCTGATCGAGCCGCCGGCCGGCTTCTCCGACATCCGCTACGTCGCGGGCACCGCGGGACAGCCGTTCGTCGAGCGTGAAGGTCCGGGCTTCGGCAGCGCGGCGGACGCGGTCCAGCGTGGACGCGGCGGCGCGGCGCCGGAAGCGGCGGCGGGACGCGGCGCGCGCGGCGCCGCACCCGCGGCTGCGGCGCCCGCTCCGGCTGCAGCTCCCGCGGCCGGCGCGCCGCCGCCGGCTCCGCAGGGCGGCGGTGGCGGCCTCGTGGTTCAGGGACTGCCGCTCCTGAAGCCGCCGTACGGCTTGCTCAACGCGATCGATCTCGACAACGGCACGCTCAAGTGGCAGGTGCCGCACGGCGACACGCCGGACGCGGTCCGCAACAGCCCGCTGCTGGCGGGGAAGAACATCCCGAAGACCGGCCAGCCCGGCAGCGTCGGCCTGGTCGTGACCAAGACGCTGGTCGTCCTCGGCGATCCGTCGATCACGACGACGCCGGATCATCCGCGCGGCGCGATGTTCCGCGCCTACGACAAGACCAACGGCAAGGAAGTCGGCGCGGTGTGGATGCCGGCGCCGCAGAGCGGCTCGCCGATGACCTACATGGCCAACGGGCGCCAGTACTTCATCGTCGCGGTCAGCGGCGGCAACTACTCGGGCGAGTACATCGCCTTCGCGCTGCCGCAGTCCGAAGTGCGGCCGACCAGCCAGGCGGGCGCTCAGCGGTAGCGATCACGATCGGAAGGAACCGGGGAGACCGCGGAGACCGCAAAGATCAACCTTTCTTATCTCTGCAGTCTTTTCGTTCTCCGCGGTTCCTTCTTACTCGTCGGGGCTCAACCCCTGTAGAATATGAGCGAGGGGCCTGCCCCCCGTTGAGGTGATATGAAGCTGAAGTTCGCGGCCGTTGCACTCATTCCATTTGCTGCTGTTTTCGTGCTGCGCGCGACCGTGCACGCGCAGCCGCCGACCAAGTCGATCTGGGACGGCGTGTTTACCGATGCCCAGGCCACCCGCGGCAAGGCGCTGTACTCCGAGAGCTGCGCCTCGTGCCACGGCGGCGAGCTGACCGGCGGCGAGATGGCGCCGCCGCTGGCCGGCGGCGAGTTCATGGCGGGCTGGGACGGCCTGACCATCGGCGACCTGTTCGAGCGCGTCCGGATCTCGATGCCGCAGAACGCGCCCGGCTCGCTGAGCGGCCAGCAGAACGCCGACATCCTGGCGTTCATGTTCAGCGCCAACAAGTTCCCGGCCGGCCAGACCGAGCTGCCCAAGGAAGCGGGCATCCTGAAGCAGATCAAGTTCGAAGTGAAGAAGCCGTAGTCTCCCGTCGTCTCCGTAGCGATACAGAAAAATGGAGCGCTCCGAAACGGGCGCTCCATTTCTTTGTGCGATTGTCTTTTCTCCGCTCGAAACTTCACACGGTTGCGACAATTCAGTTGCAACCCCTGACAGTCCCTCCTAGAATCGCCGCATTCCCGTGACTGTTCAGTCGCACGGGTTGTCCCTAAACATCGGAGGAACCTATGAGATTCCGAGCTACGCTCATGCTTGGAGCGTTGCTAGTCGTGGCCACCGCAGGTTCGGTGTTCGGGCAGGGCTTCCAGGGAGGCTTGCGCGGATCCGTCAAGGACGCCGGCGGCGTCATCCCTGGCGTTGAAGTCACGCTCACCAACGAACAGACCAACATCAAGCGCTCGACCGTCACCAACGAGCGCGGCGAGTTCGTGTTCGCCGAACGTCGATCCCGGCAACTACGGCGTCAAGGCGACGCTGCAGGGGTACAAGACGGTCGACCGCGGCGGCGATCCGCATCGGCACGCAGCAGTTCCTCACCCTCGACCTGACGATGGAAGTCGGGCTCGATCACCGAGAACGTCACGGTGACCGGCCAGGCGCCGCTCATCGACACGTCGAACGCGTCCACCGGCACGACGCTGGACTCGGCGGCGCTGCAGACGCTGCCCTCGCCCGGCCGCAACGCGTTCATGATCGGCGCCTCGGTGCCGACGGTCGTGCCCTCGGGTGACGCGCAGTTCAACCGCCAGCAGGATCAGACCAACGCGTCGCTGATGTCGCTCGGCGGCGGCACGCGCCGCGGCAACAACTACACGCTCGACGGCGTGCCGATCACCGACATGCGCAACCGCATGTCCGCGGTGCCGACCACCGAAGGCGTGGACGACCTCAAGGTCCAGGTCCACACCTACGACGCGGAGATGGGCCGCACCGGCGGCGGCGTGTTCAACGTGACCGCGAAGTCGGGCACCAACAACTTCCACGGCACCGGCTTCTTCCAGACGCGTCCGATCTGGGGCCAGACCAACAACTACTTCAGCCAGATCGCCAGCGACGTCGCGGCGGCGCAAGGGCGACACCAAGACGGCGGCGACTGAACGCCAAGCCGAACAGCCCGTACTACCTCGGCGGCGGCGGCTTCGGCGGCCCGATCGTCAAGGACCGCACCTTCTTCTGGTTCTCGAACGAGCAGTATCACGACGTGCAGACGCGCAACAGCGCGGTCGCGCATGCCGACCGCGGCCGAGCGCACCGGCGACTTCTCCGGGCTGCTGAACAGCGCCGGCCAGCAGGTCGTCATCTACGATCCGCTGACCAAGCTGCCGTTCCCGGGCAACCGTCATCCCGGCGAACCGCATCAACCCGGTCGCGGCGACATGATCAAGTACCTGCCGCTGCCCGACGTCAACGTCGACAACGGCATCGAACAACTACAACCGCACCTCGCTGATCAACAACAACTTCGAGACCGAGATCGCGCTGAAGGTCGAGCACAAGTTCACCGACAAGGTGTCGCTGACCGGCTTCTACCTCTACAACCGCACCAACGAGCCGTGCCAGAACTACTTCGGCACGCGCCGATCAGAACGATCCGAACCGCTTTGCCGACCCGCTCGACTACATCCTGGTCGCGGCGTCCGCAGGTGCTGGCGTTGAACAACACCTGGGTGCTGAACGACAGCTCGGTGATGTCGCTGCGCTTCGGCATGACGCGCTTCCCGGACAACAACACGCTGAGCATTCCGTTCGATCCGGCGACGCTCGGCTTCAAGTCGAACTTCACCAGCCTGATCACGGTGCCGAAGTTCCCGCAGGTCCGACCTCACCAAGGCTACGACGCGCTGGCCGGCCGGACGCTGGGCGCCATCAACCCGACCCAGATCAACTGGAAGTCGACCAGCGCCAACGCGGCCTACTCGCGGTTCTTCGGCGCGCACACCGTCAAGCTCGGCGGCGACTTCCGCAAGATCGGCGATGGACAGCTACCTGCCCGGCGACAGCTCGGGGCTCTTCTACTTCGACAACGAGTTCACCTCGGCGAACGGCTCGAACAGCAACGCGACGTCGGGCAACTCCGTCGCCTCGTTCCTGCTCGGCTATCCGTCGGCGAACTCGGGCAACACCGAGCCAGTTCTCGGTCTCGACGCCGCTGAACGTCTACACCTACTACTTCGGCGGCTACGCGCAGGACGACTGGCGCGTGAACTCGAAGTTCACGGTCAACTACGGCCTGCGCCTCGAGCACGAGACCGGCCTGGCCGAGCAGAACAACAACTTCACCGTCGGCTTCGACCCGACGGCGACCAGCGCGCTGTCGTCGGTGATCGATCCCGGCCGATCCGGTCGCCGGCACCGCGGCGCGCCCGGTGGTCGGCGGCCTGATGTACGCCGGCGTCAACGGCAACCCGACGACCCAGGGCAACCCGCCCGAAGCTCAAGTCGTCGCCGCGCGTCGGCGTCGTCTACTCGTTCAACACCAACACCGTGCTGCGCGGCGGCTACGGCATCTACTGGGCGCCGTTCAACTACCCGGCGCCGAGCACCTCGACCAGCAACTACGGCCAGGTCGGCTTCACGCAGAACACGCTGCTGCAGCAGACCGCCGGCACGCCGACCGTCACGCTGGACAACCCGTTCCCGCTCGGCGTGCTCCAGCCGTCGGGCAACAGCATAGGCGCGCTGTCGGGCCTGAACGGCAACGCCAGCTTCGTCGATCAGAACCGCTCGGCGCCGCGCGTGCAGCAGTGGTCGGCCGACCTCCAGCGCGAGCTCGGCAACGGCATGGCGCTGACCTTCACCTACATGGGCGCCAAGGGCGACCACCTGCCGCTCGGCGGTTCGAACGAAGTGCCGGTCAACTCGAACCAGCTCGATCCGAAGTACCTGGCGCTCGGCGCCACGGCGCTCGGCGCAGCAGCTGCCGAACCCGTTCCTCGGCAACCCGAACGTGCCGGCGTCGCTGTCGACGCCGGCGACGCTGTCGCGTGCGCAGCTGCTGAAGCCGTTTCCGCAGTTCAGCAACGTCTACGCGCGCCAGGTCACCGAAGGCCATGAACACCTACGAGGCCGGCATCATCGAGTTGACGAAGCGCCTGAGCCACGGCTGGGGCGGCCGCTTCAGCTACACCTACAGCGTGCTGAAGGACAACCAGATCGGCGAGACGAACTTCTACTCGGCGGTCGGTCGGCACTCGCCGATGAACAACTACAACTACAACCCGTCGGCGCCGGCGTGCGCGGCGGGCCAGCAGTTCACCACCGCCTGCTACGATCCGCGGGCGGAATGGGGCTACGGCATCCTCGACGTGCCGCACCGCATCATCATCGCGCCGATGTTCGAGCTGCCGTTCGGCAAGGGCAAGAAGTACGCGAGCGACAGCGGCGTCGCCGACGCGATCGTCGGCGGCTGGACGATCGCGTTCGATCACCACCTGGCAGGCGGGCTTCCCGTTGAACGCGATCCAGAGCAACCCGAACAGCGATGCTCGGCGGCAACACCAGCGCGCGGCCGAACATCACCTCGGGCGTCGATCTGGCGACCGCCGGGCAGCTACGAGGATCGGCTCGCCTCGGCCGATCATCCGGCGGCGACCTGGATCAACCCGGCGGCGTTCTCGCTGGCGCCGTTCGGGCGCTTCGGCAACTCGCCGCGGACGATCACCGATCTCCGGACGCCGACCCAGTTCAACACCGACGTCAACTTCCAGAAGAACGTCCGTCTGGGAGGCAACAAGTCGGCGCTGCTGAAGCTCGAAGTGCTGAACCTGTTCGACCGTCCGACCGTGCGCGCGCTGCAGGGGGCAACAGCACCTTCGCCGCCGGGCAACAGCTTCGGCCAGACGACGCTGCAGTCCGGCTTCATGCGCATCATGCAGTTCATGGTCCGGTTCAGCTTCTAGGTCCAGAACAAGGACACAGAGCGGAACAGAGACACAGAGGTAGATCAGCCACGGAGACCGCGGAGACACAGAGTAAAATTTCACTCTGTGTCTCGGTCTCCGCGGCTTTTTTGTTTCTGTGGCCTCTGGCCGTCGCTCCTGGTGTCCTGCTCGCGCGCAGCGCTCAGGCGCCTCGCTCCTCGGCACGAATCTCCTTTCCCGACCTCAGGCGCCGCCGCCGCGCAGCCGGCCTTCGTCCGCGGCGTCCTTCTCCTCCACAGCTTCGAGTACGACGACGCGATCGACGCCTTCCGGCAGGCGCAGAAGGCCGACCCGGGCTTCGCGATGGCGTACTGGGGCGAAGCGATGGCCTACAACCAGCCGCTCTGGCTGAACGAGAACCTCGACAAGGCGCGCGCGACGCTCGCGACGGCTCGCTGACGCGACCGCGTGGTCAGACCCGCGGCCAGGCCAACCGCGTCCGACCGCGCGCGAGAAGGGCTACCTCGACGCCGTCGAGCGCCTGTTCGGCGACGGCGACAAAGCGCACGCGCGATCGCGCCTACGCCGACCGCATGGCGCAGCTCCACGCCCAGTTCCCGGAAGACGACGAGGCCTCCGCGTTCTACGCGCTGGCGCTGCTGTCGACGATCCCGCCGGCGAGCGCAACCTGCCGGTATCGCTGAAGGCCGGCGAGATCGCGCTGGCCATCCTGAAGAAGAATCCGGAGCATCCCGGCGCGAACCACTACGCGCTGCACGCCTTCGACGATGGCGAGCATGCGGCGCGGGCGCTGCCGGCGGCGAAGACCTACGCGCGGATCGCGCCGGCGTCGAGCCACGCGCGCCACATGCCGTCGCACGTCTTCCTGCCGCTCGGCATGTGGGACGAAGCCGTCGCGTCGGACGAAGCGGCGTTCGCGACCTCGGTCGAGATCGCGAAGCGCAAAGGGCTGCCGCCGTCGCAGTACGATTTCCACGCGCTGTCGTGGCTGCACTACGAGTATCTGCAGCAGGGGCGTTTCGCAAAGGCGCGAGAGACGATGCGCGAGGTTGAGCGCGCGTCGCGGTCCAGGCCAGTGTGCCGTTCCTGCCGCGATCGCTGCCTCTCGCCGGCCCTTCCTGCCCCGCATCAGCCACGAAAGCGAAATCGGCAAGGGCTACGGCGATACGTCGCTGAAGAGCGAGCTGGCCTCGATGAAGGCCCGGCTCGTCGTCGAGAGCGGCGACTGGGCGCCGATGAAGGGGCAGGGCAGCTTCGACAACATCGACGAGCTGTTCGCGCTCGGCATGGCGAGCGTGCCGCTCGGCGATCGCGGCCGCGCCGACGCGGCGCTCGAGCAGCTGACCAACGCGGCGAAGACGATTCCCGATCAGGACGCGCGCGAAGTGGCGGCGATCATGGCGGCGGAGGTCGACGGGCTGATCAAGCTTGGCCGCAACGATCGTCCGGCCGCGCTGGCCGCGCTGGCCCGCGCCGCCGCGCTCGAAGCGAAGCGGCCGAGACCGGTGGCGCGTCCGTATCCGATCAAGCCGGCCGGGGAGCTCTACGCCGAGATCCTGCTCGGCACCGGCGACGCAAGGCAGCCGTCGTGCAGTTCAAGACCGCGCTGGCGCGCACGCCCGGCCGCGCCCAGTCGCTGCTCGGCCTCGCCAGAGCGGCGAGCCTCGCCGGCCCGAAGGCGGAGTCGATCAAGGCCGCGAAGGAGTTCCTCGCCGCGTGGCACCTCGCGGACAAAGACCGACCCGAGCTGGCCGAAATGCGCGCGCTGGCACGATGACGTTTCACACCGGCCGGAACGACAAAGAAAAAACCGCGGAGAGCGCAAAGACCGCTGAGAATGGTTGCTTTGCGGTCTCTGCGGTCTTGGCGGTTCCTTCTTATACCTCGTCGATCTGGATCTCGCGGACGTAGAAGAAGATATCGAGCCGGCGCGTTCGGATCGCGGGATCGTCGACGCGCAGGACGATCTGATAGCGGCCTGGCGCTTCCGGCCGCCAGGTGTGCGACCAGAGGCTCCAGGTCAGCGTCGACGCCGGCAGCGGGCAATTCTCGACCCGAACCCACGGACTCGCCGCTCCTGAACCGGATCGACAGCGCGTTGGTCGGCATGGTCCCGCCCCAGATGATGCCGGTGATGCGGTACTCGAGGCGGCCGCCGGCCAGCCATTTCTCGACGCGCACCGGCATCGCCGCGGTGTCGATCGAGGCCGCGATGAAGTCGCGCGCCGGCGCCACGCCGCCGGCCCTCAGTTCCTCGGTCGGCTGATGCGTCCGCGCCGCGAACTCCCTCATCTGGCTCGTCGCCGGTGCATCGTCCGGCACGAGATCGATCCGATCGACCCACTTGATGCAGCTGCAGCCGTACCAGCCGGGGACGATGAGGCGCGCCGGGAAGCCGTGGTCGCGGGTCAGCGGCGCGCCGTTCATGCGGACCGCGAGAATCGCCTGCTGCAGCTGCTCGCGCGTGAAGATCCAGCTCGCGCCGGCGACCGAGGTCCGCCAGGCTCGAGTGTCGTCATCGATGCCGGAGACGAGGACGCGCGATGTGCCGGCGGCGGGGCGGATGCGATCGAGGACGGCCTCGAGCGGAATCCCTTCCCAGTCCGCCGTGCTCATCAGGCCATAGTTGGTCTGGTCGGCGTTGCCCGAGCATTCGATCAGCACGCGCTTGTTGGCGCCGACGTGGGTTTCGAGATCGCGCAGTCGGATGTCCGAGGGCGCGGCGACGCGGCTGCCGACCCTGAGGGCCCAGGCGTCGGTGGGCGGCAGGTTCGACGGGGCAGCGGTGCGGACGAAAAACTGTTCCGTCGAGGTGCGGGGTGCATCGCGCGAGGTGCGAGAGGCTGCGAGCTGAGAGAGGTCGGTGAAGAGCCGCGCGTCGAGGCCGTCGCCGAGCAGGCGGCCGAACGGCGGCGCCGCGGCGCCGCCGGGGTTTCCCAGCGGCATGATGCTGACGAGACGCTCGGATGAACTCTGCCTGGCGAGCGCCGGCAGCAGGAGAGCCGCGCTGAGGAAGTCGCGGCGGTTCAGCGACACGGCGGCAAATACGAAGTACGAGAGTACGAAGTCCGAAGTACACCGTACTTCAGACTTCGTACTTGCGCGTTCCTATTTAGTCGACTTCGTGGGCCATACCGTGCCCTGGTCCTCGCCCTTGGTCACGCTCTGCATGCCCTTGTAGAGGAAGCGCTGCAGGCGCCGGCCGTCGTAGGTTTCGGTCGTATAGATGTTGCCCTTCGAGTCGGTGGCGATGCTGTGCACCGCGTAGAACTGGCCCGGCATCTTGCCGCCGTCGCCGAAGCTGGTCAGGATCTCGAGCGACTGGCGGTCGAGGATCCACACCTTCTCGTCCTTGCCGTCGGCGAGATAGATGAACTTCTGCTGCGGATCGTTCGAGAAGGCGATGTCCCAGGTCGAGCCGTCGCCGAGCGTGCGCTTGCTGACCCAGGCTTCCTTGATGAACTTGCCTTCGGGCGTGAACACCTGGATGCGGTCGTTCACGCGATCGCAGACGTAGACCATCCGGTCGACCGACATCTCGGCGCAGTGCACCGGGGTGCGGAACTGCTGCGCGACCGGCGCGTCCGGGTTGTAGCGTCCGAGGTTGGTGTCGTCCGGCTTGTTGCCGTAGGCGCCCCAGTAGCGCTTGAACTTGCCGGTGTCGGCGTCGAGCACGACCACCCGCTTGTTGCCGTAGCCGTCGGAGATGTAGGCCTCGTTCTCTTTCTTGTCGATCGAGATCTTGGCGACCATCCCGAAATGTTCCTGGCTGTTGCTGTCGATCGGGACGCCCTTCTTGCCGATCTGCATCAGGAACTTGCCGTCCTGGGTGAACTTCAGCACCATGCCGTCGCCCTGGCCGTTGCCGCCGATCCAGACGTTGCCCTTGTGGTCGATGGTGATGCCGTGGTTCGAGCCCGGCCACTGATAGCCGTCGCCGTCCTGGCCGCCCCAGTGGCGCAGCAGGGTGCCGTCCTGGCCGAACTCGAGAATCGGCGGCGCCTTCTGGCAGCACGCGCCGGTCTTCGAGTCTTCCGCCGCCTCGATGGCGTTGACGCTGTCGGGACGATGGACGATCCAGACGTGATCGTTGGCGTCGACGCCGACGCCGATCGACATGCCCTGATACCAGTGGTTGGGGAGCGGTTTCGGGAAGGTCGGATCCACTTCGAAGCGCGGGACCATGATCTTGTTGCCCTTGGCCTGCGCCTCGGCCTTCTTCTCGAGGATGCCCTGCCCGAGGCCCAGCGCGATCAGCAGGGCGGCGAGCGTCGAACCGATGTAGAGATTGCGTTTCATATCTGCCTCTCTGTCACGCCGGAACCACGAAGCGGCACGAAAGCGACGAAACACACGCAGAAAAACGTTCGGTGTTTTTCGTGTGCTTCGTGCCATCGGCCCTCATGGTTTCGTGCGTTTCGTGGTTAGCGTTACTTCTTCACGAACTTCTGGACGCGCTTCCCGTCGAAGGTTTCGCCGGTGTAGACGTTGCCTTTCGAGTCGACCGCGACGCTGCCGACGCCGTAGAACAGGCCCGGGTAGCGGCCGCCGTCGCCGAAGCTGCCGATCGTCTCGAGCGACATGCGGTCGAGCATCCACACCTTCTTGTCGTGGCCGTCGGCCACGTAGAGGACGCGCTGGTCGGGCGAGAAGGCCACGTCCCACACCGACCCGTCGCCGGTGGTCGTTTTCGAGACGAACGCTTCCTTCACGAACTTGCCGTCCTTCTGAAAGACCTGGATGCGATCGTTCTGCCGGTCGCAGACGTAGACCATGCCGTCCTTGGCGATCTTCACGCAGCTGACGGTGTGGAACTGCTTCGACGGCGCGGCGGCCGGATCGTAGGTGCCCGGATCGGCGTCGGTCGGCTTCTCGCCGTAGGCGCCCCAGCTGCGCTTGAACGCGCCGGTGGTGGCGTCGAACACCGCGACGCGGTGATTGGCGAAGCCGTCGGCCACGTACACCTCGTTGGCGGCGGAGTCGACCGCGACGCCGGCCGGCTTGTTCAGGCCGGTCGTGCTGTCGCTGCCTTCGGCCTTGCCGGCTTTGCCGATCTGCAGGAGGAACTTGCCGGCCCGGTCGAACTTCAGGACCTGCGCGTCAGCGGGCACCGGGGCTGCCGCCGGAGCCGCGCCACGTCCCGCGGGTGCGGCGCCGCGCGCCGCGCCTGGAGCCGCGCCGGCGGCCGCCGGCGCTGGGCCGCGACCGCGCGCGGCGGGCAGCGAGGAGGCCGGCAGGCCGCCGGTAATCCACACGTTGCCCTTGTCGTCCACGGCGATGCCGGCCGGATCATGCGGCCAGTCGTAGCCGGTGCCGGTCTTCGGATCCCAGTGCGCGAGCAGCGTCCCGGCCGCGTCGAACTCGAGGACCTGCGGCGCGGCAAAGCAGCAGGAGCTCGCCCACGGCTCGAGCGCCGGCCCTTTCTCGTTGGTCTGCAGAGAATCGACGCCGCGGTGCACGACCCAGACGTGATCCTGGCCATCGACGGCCACGCCGGTCACCGAGCCGAGGATCCAGGCGTTCTTCTGCGGAAACGGTTTCGGCCAGAGCGGATCGACCGCGACCGTGGTCGCCGTGGCCTTCGCCTGCGCGGCGAGCGTCACGAACGTCGACGGACCCAGGCCCGCCGCGGTCAGGAGGGCGACCAGGCTCCCACCAATGCAAACAGCACGCTTCATGCGACTTCCCCTCTGCGAACGAATGTCAGGCCGACAAGATTGTCGGACGGAGGGGAGTATACGTGAAGGGATTGGGGATTGGGGAGTAGGGATTAGCAGGGACTAGGGACGAGGGGGTTGGGTTTCTAATCCCCAGTCCCTAGTCCCTAACCCCTGCAGAGCGGAGTTCTTAGCGCGTCGCCGTCTTAGTCGGCCACACCGTGCCCTGGTTGGGCTTTGTCGCCGGCGCGAGACCCTTGTAGACAAATTTTTGCAAACGCTGACCGCGGTACGTTTCGGTCGTGTAGACGTTGCCCTTCGAGTCGGTGGCGATGCTGTGCACCGCGTAGAACTGCCCGGGCTGCCGGCCGCCGTCGCCGAAGCTGGTGAGCTCGGTCAGCGAGGCGCGGTCGAACACGTGAATCTTCTCGTTGGCGCCGTCCGCCAGGTAGAAGTATTTCTGTGCGGCGTCCTTCGAGAACGCGATGTCCCACACCGAGCCGTCGCCACGCGTCGTCTTGGCGACCTGGATTTCCTTCACGAACTTGCCGTCCTTCGTGAACACCTGGATGCGGTCGTTCGGGCGGTCGCACACGTAGACCATGCCGTCGTTGGTCGGCTCGGCGCAGTGCACCGGGTTGCGGAACTGCTGCGCGAGCGGCGCGTCGGGATTGTAGTGGCCGAGCGGCGTGTCGTCCGGCTTGTTGCCGTAGGCGCCCCAGTAGCGCTTGATCTTGCCGCTGTCCATGTCGATCACCGCGACGCGGTGGTTGCCGTAGCCGTCCGCCACGTATGCCTCGTTGGCCTTCTCGTCGAGCGAGACCTTGGCGACCTTGTTGAACGCGAACATGTCGTTGCTGCCGGCGCTGGCATAGGCGAAGCCGAACTGCTTGACGAACTTGCCGTCGTGGTGAACTTCAGGATGTGCCCGTCCTGGCCGCCGTTGCCGCCGATGAACAGGTTGCCCTTCGAGTCGGGCGTGATGCCGTGGTTCGACTCCGGCCACTCGAAGCCCTGGCCCGGTCCGCCCCACGCCTTGACGAAGTTGCCGTCGGCGTCGAACTCGACCACCGGCGGCGCCGGCACGCAGCACTCGGACTGCGGCGGGTTGGCCGCGGCGTAAATTTCCTTCGGCTCGAGCGAGCCGGCGCCACGGTGAATGATGTAGACGTGATCGCTTGCTGTCGACGCCGACGCCGATCACGTTCCCGTAGACCCAGTGGTTGGGCAGCGGCTTGGGCCACATCGGGTCGACTTCGAACCGCGGCGCCATGGTGCCGCCCTTGGCCTGCGCGGCCGCGCTCCGCTGCAGCACGCTTTGCGTCAAGCCGAGCGCCACCAGCAGCGCCAGCAAGCCTGTTCCTATCGCGACGTTACGTTTCATATGAGGTCCTCCATCAGGGACGCGAAAGTATACTACCCGCTCGTGGAAAAAAACCGTTCCCAGGGCCCGCGGCTCAGGGCTCAGGGCCGGGTTCGTCGAGCCATCGGCCCCCCGCCCGCAGCCCTGCTCGTGGCCCTCGTCGCGCTCGTGTGGTTGGCCGGCGCGTCCCTCTCCGGCCATGACATCCCCAACGATGTGACGGTTCAGGCTCTGCTGAAGCCGGACGGCCAGTTCCTCCGCCTCCTGGTCCGCGTGCCGCTCCAGGCGATGCGCGACATGGACTATCCCAAGCCGGCCGGCGCCACCAACACCGATCTGCTGGACCTCGCGCGCGCCGACTCGACGCTGCGCGACGCGGCAACCCTGTGGGTGTCGGACTATCTCGACCTGTACGAGAACGGCGCGAAGCTCCCGTCACCGCGCGTCGCGTCGGTGCGCGCGGAGCTGCAGTCGGACAAGTCGTTCGCCTCCTACGACGAGGCGATGGCGCGCCTCGTCGCGCCGATCGCGCCAGCGCAGACGGAGTTCTTCTGGAGCCAGGGGCTGCTCGACGTGCTGTTCGAGTACCCGATCCACTCCGATCAGTCGCGCTTTTCGATCGAGCCGCGGCTGGCGAGGCTCGGCCTCCGCACCCTGACCGTGCTGCGCTTCCTGCCGCCCGGGGGCGCCGTCCAGGCGTTCGAGTTCCAGGGCGATCCCGGCCTGGTGCAACTCGATCCGACCTGGTCGCAGGCGGCACGGCAATTCGTGGCGCGCGGTTTCCGGCAGACGCTCGGCGGCAGCGGCATGCTGCTGTTCGTGGCCTGTCTGGTGATCCCGTTCAGGCGCGGGCCATCGCTGGCCGCGCTGATGACGGCGTTCGTCACGGCCCACTCGATCGCGTTAATCGCGTCAGCCTACGCCCTCGCCCCCGATCAGCTGTGGTTTCCGCCGCTGGTCGACACGCTGCTCGCCGCCGCCATCGTCTACCTGGCGGTGGAGAACCTCGTCCTCGCGAACGTTCAGAAGGAACCGCAGAGACCGCAAAGACCGCAGAGCCAAGACATCTCAGCGATCTCAGCGAACTCCGCGGTTTTTTCTTTGTCAGCACTCAGGAGGCGCTGGCTCGCGACGTTCGGCTTCGGTCTCTTCTATGGCTTCGGGTTTTCGTTCGTGCTGCGGCCGGCGCTGCAGTTCGCCGGCACCCACCAGTTGATCTCGGTGCTGTCGTTCAACCTCGGCATCGAGCTCGCCCTGCTGCTGGTGCTCGTGCTCCTGGTGCCGGCGCTCAATCTGTTGTTCAGGTTCGCGGTCAGCGAGCGGCTGGGGACGATCATCCTGTCGGCGCTGATCGCGCACACCGCCTGGCACGAGACCGCCGATCGCTGGGAGCTGCTGCGGCGGTTCACGTTCGAGTGGCCGCCGATCGACGCGTCGTTCTTCGCCGCGGCGCTGCGCTGGGCGATGCTGCTGGTGGCCGCGGCGGCTCTCTACTGGGTGGTCTTCGGACTAATAAGACCACCGAGCAAGTCTGAAGTCTGAAGTCTGAAGTCTGAAGTCCGAAATCTGAAATCCCTTACGGCGTCATCTCGATCTTCGACACCGTGATGGCGCTGCCGGTCATCTCGCCGGTCATCTTGACCAGGTGGCCGGCGTGGGTCGCGAGGTCCTTGTTGTCCTGGTTGGCGATCTGGAACACCTTGCCGTCCACCACCAGCACGTACTTCGAGCCGCCGCGGATGCAGGCCTGCGTGCAGTCGCGATCGGCCATCACGCCCTGGCCTTCGGCCGCCTCCTCGTGCTTGGCGCCGCACGCGCTGTCGCTGATTTTTCCGGTCCACGATTGTTCCGCAGCCAGAGGGAACGAAGGCGCGGCCAAGATGAGTGCCGACAGAATGAGGGCGATTTTCATAGGCCGATCATAGCAAAAACCATCACCCCGGCGGATCACGTACAGAAGAAACCGCGGAGCACGCAGAGACCGCAAAGAAATCGTTCTTCTCTGCGGTCTTCGCGGTCTCCGCGGTTCCTTCTTATCGTGGCGTTAGAACTGGAATCGCAGCGTAAATTGAATCATCCGCATGTTGTTCGCCTGATTGTTGATCTGGCCGAACGCGGAGTTGCCGAACTGCGAGCTCGCCGGCGCCGCCCACTGGACGATGTTGAACATGTTCAGCACTTCCAGACGGATGGTCGCCGACGTCTGACCGCCGGTTCTCACGTTCTTGCTGACCGACAGGTCGACGTTGTTGCGCCACGGCGAGTAGACGCCGGGGAGCGTGCGCGGCGCGTTGCCGAACGTGTTGGCCGGCGCGAGAGAAAACGCGCTCTTGTTGAAGTAGAGGTTATCCGCGGTGTTCGCGGTGATCCGATCGGTGATGTTGCCCGGCGTCAGGAAGTCCTGTCCAGGAACAATGTTCGGCCGCGGGGTGCCGCCGAACGGGAACGTGGCACCGGTCGCCGCCAACTCCGTCACGCCGATCGGAAAGCCGCTCTGCAGCGTCACCACCGGCGTGATCGACCAGCCGCCAAGGATCGCAGCGCTGACGCCGCTGGTGAAGTACTTCTTGCCCTCGCCGAATGGCAGCATCAGGGTCGGCGCGATGACCACCTTGTGCGGCGAATCGAGCAGGCTGCGACCGTATTCCAGATCCGGGTTGTAGTAGGCCGATCCCGGAATCATTTCGTAGCTGTTCTGGATGCCGGGGTTGCTCGAGTAGTAGTTGGCCTCGCCCCACTGATTGTCGTTCAGCCGGCTGTAGGTGTAGCTGAAGGTGCCGCCCCACAGGCCGCTGACGCGCTTGCGCAGCTGGACGATGCCGGCGTTGTACTGCGAGTGCGCGCCGGTTGACATCTCCATGTAGACGTTGCCGAACTGCGGGAACGGCCGCAGCAGCTGGCCGCGAGGGATGTTGGCCTGAGCGATGTACTGGCCGGCCCCTGCGACGCCGAAGAACGGGTTGGGTACGTTCGCGGTCAGATAGTCGGACGGCAGGCTCATGTACTTGGGATCGAGCTGGTTGATGTTGATATAGCCGGCGGTCGATCCGGCATTCGATCCCGCCCAGCTCAGATTCGAACCGGTCAGCCCGGTGTAGCCGAGGCTGAGGCTGAGTCCGCCCGGCAGCTCGCGCTGGAAGTCCGCGGAGTATTGCTGCACGCGCGGCGCGCCACGGTTCGGATCGACGAAATAGATATCGCCGCCGGTGCCGGTCAGGAGTCCCAGCGTGTTGCCGCTCGGTTGAACGACGCCACCCGGGAACGGGTTGCTCAGCGTCACCGTCGGCACGGAGCCGATGTGGACTGCGGCACGTTGGTCTGCGACGAGTAGCCGGTCTGGCCCCACGCGTTGGTGCCGGCCGCCGGGAAGTTCCAGGGCGAGTAGTAGAGGCCCCAGCCGCCGCGGATCACCGTCTTGTCGTTCAGGCTGTAGACCGCGCCGACACGCGGCGCCGCTTTGATCGCCGGCTGATTGCCCTGCGCCGTCGGCGCGCCGTTCTGCGCCGGCGAAGATCAGGCCGCCGTTGATCTGCCGGCGCGCGCCGGTCACCGGGTCGATCACGTTGGCGTTGCTGTTGAGCGGGCTGACCGCGGTCTGGTCGAAGTTCGACCGCGAACTGGTTGTTCTGCTCCATCAGGCCCGATCTCGTGCTCGAGGCGGACGCCATAGTTGAGCGTCAGCTTGTTGGTGATGCGCCAGTCGTCCTGCGCGTAGCCGGACGCGTAGTGCACGAAGCCGTTCAGCTGCGTGTTCAACGGGATGTTGCTGGTGTTCTGCGGATAGCCGAGCAGCATGTCGGCGAGCGCGTTGCCGCTGAAGCTGCCGGTGAAGTTGAAGGTGCCGGTCGAGGCGCCGTAGTTCAGCGACTGCGCGCCGATCGTGCGGTAGTCGCCGCCGACCTTGAGGTTGTGCGAGCCGCTCAGCTTGCTCAGCGTGCCGTTGGCGCCGTACTGGTAGTAGCCGTTGGCCTGACGGCTGGTCCAACCGGTGCTCTTGTAGCCGGTGGTCGTCGTCGACGGGAACCGGTTGGTGTCCGACATCACGCTGGTCAGCGCCGGGTTGTTGAACAGCGCCACCGCGTCGAACGCCTGCGGCAGGTTGTAGTTGTCGTTGAACTTGTTGTAGCCGCCGCGCAGCGTCAGCACCGTCGACGAGTTCAGCACGTAGGTGTTGTTGAGCACGAAGGTGTTGATCGAGCGATCGAGCTGATAGGTGGTGCCGACGTACTTGTTCACCGGGTTGTAGTTCGAGTTCGCCTCGTGCGTCACCTGGCGCAGCACGAAGCCGCTGATCGACGCCGCGTCGTTGAAGTGGTGATCGATCTTGGTCGTCACCTGGAATGCCTGGTTCGGCAGCAGGTCGGTCATGCTGAAGTTCGACTGGCCGTTGTCGACCTGCGAGTCGGCCGGGGGCAGCGCCTTGGCGATCGCCAGGCCGACCGGATTGAGGCGGCTCGCGGGAATCTGGTTGCCAGGGAACGGCAGGCCGGTCAGCGGATCCTTGATCACGACCTGCGAGCCGCTGCGCGTGACGCCGTTGAAGTTGCCGGCGAGCTCCGCCGCCGTCGGCACCAGGAAGCTGGCCTGCTGCGGCTGGTTGTCGACGTACTTTTCGCCGGCGAACCAGAAGAAGGTCTTGTTCTTGACGATCGGACCGCCGCCGCCGCCGCCGCCGTTGCGCCAGTACTCCGGCACGTTGGGCTGGTTCTGCAGCTTCGGAATCAGCAGCTGGCTGACGTACTTCTCCGGGCGGAACACGGTGTAGCCGGAGCCGTGAAACTGGTTGGCGCCGGACTTGGCGGTCATGTTCATCACGCCGCCGCCGGTGCGGCCCATCTCGGCGTCGTAGGTGTGGACCTGGACCTTCATGTCCTGGATCGCTTCGATCGTCGGGTTGGTCGAGGCGCGGTTCTGCAGGTCGGTGACCGGGAAGCCGTCGACGAGGAACTGGTTGGCGCGGACCGGACCGCCGCCCATCGAGACCGCGGAGTTGCCGACCTGATCCTGCATGCGGTTCCAGTGCGCGTTGCCGCTGGTCTGCACCGTTGGCTGCAGGTTCGCCATCAGGAAGACGCTGCGTCCCGGCGTCGGAATCGACTCGAGCGACTTGGTGTCGAGCACGTCGCCGGTCGAGGCGTTGGTGGTGTCGATCAGCGGCGATTCGCCGGTGACGGTGATCGTTTCCTCGAGGCCGCCGACTTCGAGCTGGATGTCGAGGCCGATGAATTCCTGCGTGCCGATGCGGACGCCCTTGCGTTCGAAGGTCTTGAAGCCCTGAACGGACGCGCGGACGGTATAGGTCGACGGTTCGACCGCGGGGAACGAATATTCGCCGACGCCGTTGGTGACCGTCTCGCGGGAGACCCCGTTCTGATCGTTGACCAGGGTCACCGTCGCGCCGGGAATGATGCCCTGAGGATCCTTGACCACGCCCCGGAGGCCGCCCTGAAACGACTGGGCCGCCAGCCCGACCGCCAGCAGCCCGACACACACACCCAGCAGCCCGCAGGCTGCCCACGCACGAAGCTTCCGCATTGAACCCTCCTGGACCGGAGACGAAAAGGTAATAGACGCAGGAGTTTGCAACACTTTTGTCGGAGACAAAGTAAAGACATGTCATCCCTTGAGCACATCGAGAGACGATCCAAGAACTCGAAAACCGCATCTGCTACCATCCTTCCTACAAACATGTTGCATAAGGGATCGATAAATACGCCGATGCCGCCCCGCTGGCCCGCCCTTGTCGGCGGAGGGTTGTTGAACATCGCGCTCGGCACCTACTACGCCTGGAGCGTGTACGTGCCGGCGCTCGAAAAGGAGTTCGGCTGGAGCCGGACGCAGACGTCGTTCGTGGCGACCATCGACATGGTGATGCTGGCGTCGTCGTTCCTGCTCGCTGGATTCCTGCAGACCCGGATCGGTCCCCGGGCGGTCGCGACCATCGGCGGCCTGCTGTATAGCGCCGGCCTCTTTCTGGCCAGCTACTCGCAGTCGCTGACCATGCTGTACCTGACGTGGGGCGTGATGGTGGGCATCGGCCTCGGCTTCGGCTACCTCGCGCCGATCACGGTGGGTTCGAAGTGGTTTCCGAACCACCGCGGCCTGGTCAATGGCCTCGCGATCGGCATCTTCGCGGCCGGTTCCGGCATCTTCGGCCCGATCGCCAGCAAGCTGGTCGACGGTGTCGGCTGGCGTACGACCTGGCAGATCTATGCTGGGCTCTTCTTCGTCTTCACCATGGTCGGCGCCTACCTGATGAAGGATCCGCCCGAGGGCTACGAGGCGCCGGTCAGCGGCTCTACCGCTGTGAACCGTCCGAGGGCCCATCACATCGAGCTGCCCACCTCAGAGGTGTTGCGGACGCCGATGTTCTACGCGCTCTGGTTTGCCTACGCGCTGGGCACGACCGCCGGCACGATGGTGATCAGCCAGCTGGTGCCGTTCGCGCGCGCGTCCGGCTTCAGCGCGCAGAACGCGGCCTTCGCGATCACGATCGGCGCCATCGGCAGCGCCGCCGGCCGGTTCCTGTCAGGCTGGATGTCCGATCACCTCGGCCGCCTCCGCACGCTTCGCGGCATCGTGGTCCTGTCGATGCTGGCGACTCCTGCGCTGTATCTCTGGCGCGAAGAGCCGGTGCTGTTCTACGTGCTGCTGTTCTTCGTCTACTACTGCTACGGCACCCAACTGTCGGTCTATACCGCCCTCGCGGGCGATTTCTACGGCACCAAGTACCTCGCCACCAACTACGGCGTGCTGCTGCTGGCCTGGGGCTTCGCGGGCGTGCTCGGACCGCTGATCGGTTCGCGGGTGTTCGTCAGCACGGGCACCTATCAGTACGCGTTCTTCGGATCCGCGCTTCTCGCCTGCGCCGCGCTCGCCCTGCTGAGCATCGTCCGCCCGCCGGCGGCAGTCGGCAGTCCGCAGTCTCAGTCAGCGGCCTGACGACTGAGACTGCCGACTGAGACTGCGACTGCGACTGCCGACTGCGACTGACGACTGAGCCTGCCGACTGAGACTGTTCGCTATACTGAACCCGTGTCTCCAGTCCGGCGGCTGTTTGCCTACGTCGTCCGCTATCGCCGGAAATTCGTCCTCGGCCTGTTGTGCGCGGTGGCGACGCGGTCGGTCGCGCTCGCCGGCCCCGGCGTGCTTGGCCGCGCCATCGACGACCTGACGCTCGGGGTCACGCGCGGCAAGCTGGCCGGCTATGGCGCGTTGCTGCTGGCGATTGGCCTGGTCGGCGGCCTCTTTCAGTTCCTGTCCCGCCGCATCCTGATCGGCGCCTCCCGCGACATCGAGTACGACATGCGGAACGACTTCTTCGCCCACCTGGAGACGCTGCCGCTCGGCTACTTCCAGGCGCATCGCACCGGCGATTTGATGTCGCGCGCCACCAACGATCTCGGCGCGGTGCGGATGATGATCGGCCCGTCGATCATGTACTCCGCCAATACGCTGCTGACGTTCGTGGTCGCGCTCTCGGTGATGATCTCGATCGACCCGCGGCTCGCGCTGTGGTCGCTCATCCCGCTGCCGTTCGTCTCGATCTCGGTCAAGCTGTTTGGCACGGCGATCCACAAGCGGTTCGAGCAGATTCAAGCGCAGCTGTCGGAGGTGAGCGCGGTCGCGCAGGAAGCGCTCTCGGGCGTCCGGGTCGTCCGCGCCTACCGGCAGGAGGACGCGGAGCTCGAACGGTTCCGGGTGTCGATCGACGAGTACCTGAAACGCAATCGGCGGCTGATCGTGCTGCAGGGGTTCTTCTTCCCGAGCATGGGCTTTTTCCTGGGTCTGGGCGCGCTCGTCGTGGTGTGGCTCGGCAGCCGCGAGGTGATCGCCGGCCGGATTACGGTCGGCCAGTTCGTCGCGTTCAACGCCTACCTGACGATGTTGAGCTGGCCGATGATCGCGTTCGGATGGGTCACCAACATGCTGCAGCGCGGCATGGCGTCGTGGAAGAGGATGCTGGAGGTGCTGGAAACGGACGCGGCCATTGCGGATCGCGGAGTGCGCCCTTCGACCGCCTCGGCGCGGATTCGTGGTGCGATCGAATTCCGCGATCTGGTGTTCTCCTACGGCGACACGCCGGTCCTGAAGCACGTCTCCGCGACGATTGAGGCGGGTCAGACGGCAGCGTTGGTGGGTGTGACCGGATCGGGAAAGTCGACCCTGATCTCGCTGCTGGCGCGACTGCACGATCCGCCGCCGGGCACGGTGTTCATCGACGGCGTCGACGTTCGCGAGATCCCGCTGGCGACGCTGCGGAGCGCGATCGGGTTCGTGCCGCAGGAACCGTTCCTGTTTTCAGACACGCTGGCGGACAACGTCGCCTTCGGGTTGGACGGACGGGACCAGGCGGGGCGGGAGGGGCAGGAAGGGCAGGACGGGCAGGACGGGAAAGATCCGCGTAGCGCGAAGGCTTCAGCCGAGCGTCACGAGCGGATCGTGGCCGCGGCTGCGGTCGCGCGTCTCGACAAGGACGTCGCCGACTTTCCAAAGGGCTACGACACCATGGTCGGGGAGCGTGGCATCACCTTGTCGGGCGGGCAGAAGCAGCGGACGGCTCTCGCGCGCGCGATCGTCATCGATCCCGCGATTCTGATCCTCGACGACGCGCTGTCGGCGGTGGACACCTACACCGAAGAAGAGATTCTGTCGCGCCTCCGAGGTGTGATGCGCGAGCGGACGTCGATCATCGTGTCGCACCGGATCTCCACCGTGCGAGACGCCGACGTGATTTTCCTGCTGGATCAGGGCTGCATCGCCGAGCGGGGCACCCACGACGAGCTGATTCGCCAGCACGGGCTCTACGCGGCGCTGCACAAGAAACAGCTGTTGGAAGAGGAGCTCGCGGCGTCGTAACGGGGTCAGATCTGGATTTTCACGTTTTCCACAGCCGACCGCGATCTCAGATTGCGATTTTTACAGCGGCCTGTGGAAAACGTGAAAATCCAGATCTGACCCCATGGCCCATCAGCGCTGCGGAGCGGCCGAGTCGCCGATCGCGATGATGTCTTTCGCGTGCTGCACGCGGATCGTCGCCGAATCGATCCGCACGGCGACGACGACGGCGTCGCCGATCACGGCCGGACCGCGTGCGCCGGGTCGGGGTGGGCGGAACAGGGTGAGCCGCTGTCCGACCCGCACGCCATTGTCGGCGCCCTGGTCGATGACCATCAGCCGCCTCGGTGCGCCAACCATCTGGCCCGCATCGGTCAGCACAATTCGCGCGGCGTGATCGTAGACGGGTAGGCCGGCCGGCTCGGGCGCGTGGAACGGTTCCGGTGTGAACGGCGCCAACCAGTCTCCGGGCAACAACTCGTCGCACGCGTAAACCACCACCGCCGACGCCGTGTTCTGGTCCACCGCGACGATTTGCATCAGGCCGGCGGTATGCTCGCCGTCCTGGCCCTCCGCGTCCGCGCTGGTGCGATAGGAACGGCGCGCGACGACGTTCTGTCCCAGTTCCAGGCTGGCCGCGGTGCCGCGGTCGATCATCAGTTCGTCGCCGGCCGCGTAAAGTCCGTTGCCCCGCGCGGCTGGGCCCGATCGAATCGTGCCAAGCGAATCGGCGGCTCCTCCCGGTTTCGACGGCCCGCAGACGGAATCCCTGTCGTGGTCCGGGATGGCTTTCACCAGTCGGCGCGGCGGTGCAGGCGGCACTACTACCCGTGGCGGCGGCGGAGGCGCGGGCGCGCTCGTCCGGGCCTCGCCGCGGACCTCGACGGTCTCGGATTTCGGCGCCAGCTTCAGGCGCTGCGTCGGCACGGCGGCCTCGGCATCCGGCGTCACGTTGAAGTCGACGACGATGGGTGAGAAGCCTTCGAGCTGAAAGGTGAGCCTAACCGCTGCGGCCGGCAGTGCGCTCAACGCATAGCGGCCAACCGCGTCGGTGACGACGGTCGCGAGGACGCGTCCGTCCTCGGAAAGCGCGACGACCGTCACCCCAGGCAACACGCCGCCAGATTCATCCGCGACCACACCGTGGACGCGCCCGGCGCCCGCCAGCGCAGGCCACGCGATGGAGCAAATACTGAGCAGGACGAGCAAAATCGTGGCGAGGGCCGGGTTGGACTGCCGCATGACGTCTGGAGCTCCCGATTCCCGTATCGGTGCCGCCCAACCACGACTTCAGGGTCGCCAGAGGGTAGGGGTCAGATCAAGATCTGACCCCCACCCTGACGACGCCAGGGACTTTTTCCCCTGGGGTCAGACCTTGGTCTGACCCTGACCCTAACCATGCCAGGGAGCTTCCACCGTAGGGTCAGACCTTGATCTGACCCTGGTCTGACCCTGATCTGACCCCCGGCTTATTCGTCCCGGAGGGCGACCAGGGGATCGACGCGCGTGGCACGCAGGGCCGGCACAGCGCAGGCGGCCACCGCAATCGCGCCGAGGACGCTGGTGGCCACCAGGTAGGCCGCGGGATCGACTGGCGTCACGCCGAACAGCAGCGACTGCATCAGCGTCGTTACCGCCACCGCCCCCACCAGGCCGATCGCCGATCCCAGCGCAACCGGGCGCATGCCCTGGGAGAGCACCATGCGGAACAGCGCGGCCGGCTCCGCGCCCAGCGCCAGCCGGATGCCGAGCTCGCGGGCGCGCTGCGAGACGAAATACGCCAGCACGCCGTAGATGCCGAGCGCCGCCAGCAGCAGCGCGATTCCCGCGAACGCCGCCAGCAGCGTGGTCCGGAACCGCGCCTCGGCCATCGACGTGTCGACGACGTCATCGAGCGTGGCGGGCTGCGTCAGCGCCAGATCCTTGTCCACCGCGGCCACCTGCGCCCGCGCGTCCGCGAACGCGGCGTCCGGATCGACCGTAGTGCGCACGACGAAGGTCAGCGGATTCTGCAGCCGCTGTCCGATGCTGGAGTACTCGGTCGGCTCCGCCGGCCGATCGAGGCCATCCTGCTTTTCGTCGGCGACGACCCCGACAATCGTGACCCACGGGCTGTTGTCGGTCGGTCTCCCGAACGTGATTCGCTTGCCGACGACCTCGGCGTTCGTCAGGCCGCGGAAGTACCGCCTTGCCAGCGACTCGTTCACGATCGTGACCAGTGGCTTCTCGCGCGTGTCGCCGGCGTCGAACAGCCGCCCGGCCAGCAGGCGGATGCCCATCGTCGTGAAGTAGCCCGGTGTCGTCGACATGTGGCGGGAGTCGCGCTCGTAATCGGTGGGCGCCCGTCCCTCGATCGTCGAATCGCCGCTCCAGGTGAAGCCGCGCAGCGCCAGCGTGCTGGTGGCCCCGACCGACTGCACGCCGGGCTGCTCGCGCAGCCGGCGCTCGATCTCGGCGAACGCGCGGAACCGCGCCGCGTTGTCCGCGTAGCGCGCGGACGGGAGCGTCATCGCGAACGTAATCGCGTGCTCCCTGGTGAAGCCGGGATCCACGTCCTGCAGGCGTCCCATGCTCCGGAGCAACAGCACCGCGCCGACGACCAGCACGATCGACAGCGCCACCTCGCCGGTCACCAGCAGATTGCGCAGCCAGCGGTGGTCGCGCGTCGACGACTCGCTGCGCTCGGTGACCTGCTCCCCGCGCGAGGTGGTCAGCGCCGGGACGACGCCGAAGATGATCGGCGCGATCAACGACAGGCCGAGCGCGAAGAACAGCAC
This sequence comes from uncultured Acidobacteriota bacterium, assembly GCA_963794705.1. GTDB lineage: Bacteria > Acidobacteriota > Vicinamibacteria > Vicinamibacterales > CAVVIG01 > CAVQFC01. The sequence continues at coordinate 101,179 of CAWCFI010000009.1, read as the reverse complement.
CGTGCGATCGGTCTGCACCACCGCGAACAGTGGAATCGCCGAGGCCGCGTACCGCGTCAACGCGATCTTCGCGAGCGCCGCCAGGCCGAAGCCGAGCGTGCCGCCCACCGCCGACAGCACCAGCGACTCGGTCAGCAGCTGGCGCAGCACCCGCGAGCGGCCGGCCCCGAGCGCCCGCCGGATCGCCAGCTCGCGCGCCCGGCTGACGCCGCGTCCCAGCTGCAGGTTGGCGATATTGGCGCACACGATCAGGAACAGCAGGCCGACGGCGCCGCTCAGCATCAGCAACGCGGTGCGCGGCGCGTTGGCATAGCTGTCGTGCAGCGGCTCGAGCCGCACGCCCATCTGCGTGTTGGTATCCGGATACTCCTGCTCCAGCTGACGCGCGATGCCGGTCAGGTCCTCACTCGCCTGCTCGAACGACACCTCCGGCCGGCGCCGCGCGACGACGCCGAGCCAATGCGGACGGCGGGACGAGGCCACCAGCTTCGGCGTGTAGCCGAACGGCGTCCACAGCTGAACGTCCCGGCCAGGGAAGAAAAATGTACGCGGCATGATCCCGACGACGTCATAGCCGCGCCCGCTCAAGGTGATCGTCTTGCCGACGATCGCCGGGTCGCCGCCGAAGGCCGACTGCCAGAGTCCGTAGCTCAGGATTACAACCTGGGAGCGACCCTCCCATTGCTCCTCTTCGACGAACGTCCGGCCGAGCAGCGGCGGTGTGCCGAGCAGCTGGAACAGGTTGCCGCTGACGCCCATCGCCTTGAGCCCCTGCGGCTCGCCGAATCCGGTCAGGAACACGTCGGCGGCGCCGCTGCCGTTCGCGTTGAACTGCTCGTAGGCCGCGATGTCGGTGAAGCTCTTGTTCCGGGTCCGCCAGTCGGCGTAGTTGGCCGGCGCCGCGATGTTCCTGGCCCATCGCCGCAGCGGGTTGGTTTCGAAGATCCGCACGAGCTGGTCGGGCGCGCGGTAGGGCAGTGGCCGCAGCAGCACCGCACCGCACCACGCTGAAGACCGAGGTGCCGGCGCCGATGCCGATGGCCAGCGTCGCAATCGCCACCAGCGAATAGGCGGGGCTCTTGCGCAGTGCCCGCATCCCGTAGCGAATGTCCTGGATGGTCGTCTCGACGAACGGCAGGCCGCGGTCTTCGTGCTGCTGCTCCCTGATCTGCATCGGTCCTCCGAATCGCAGGATCGCCCGGCGGCGGGCCTCGTCCGGCGCGAGCCCGCGGCGGATGTGCTCCTCGGTCAGCATGTCGAGGTGGGCCGCGATCTCGCGATCGAACTCCTCGTCCTGGCGGCGGCCGGTGACGAGCGCGCCGAGCCGCGAGGCGATCACGCTCAGCCGCGTCAGCATCGCGTCACCGTTGCGCCAGCTTGAGCATCCGCATCATCACCGCGGAGATCCGCTCCCAGTTCTGGGCCTGGGTCGCGAGCTGTTTCCGTCCGTTGCGGGTGATCGCGTAGAACTTCGCCCGCCGGTTGTTGTCCGAGGTGCCCCAGCTCGCCGAGATCCAGCGCCGCTGCTGCAGCCGCAGCAGCGAGGCGTAGATCGTCCCCTGATTGAGCTGCAGCACGTCCTCGCTGATCTGCTCGATGCGGCGCGCCACGCCGTAGCCGTGCAGCGGCCCCATCGCGTCGAGCGTCTGCAGCACCATCAGGTCGAGGGTGCCCTGCAGGACGTCGGATCTGGCGTCGCGTTCTCCCATCTGTGCTCCTGTTGGACGGCCACATGAATGATAAGGTTGCAATCGGGTAATCTGATAGCGAATGGATGACGAAGTCCTCGGCAAGGCGTACGACGCCAGGCTGATGCGCCGCCTGCTGCAGTACCTCCGGCCGTACTGGCGGCAGGTGCTGCTGGCCTTCGTCACCATCATCGTCAGCGCGGTGGCGTCGCTGGTGCAGCCGTATCTGATCAAGGTCGCGATCGATCGCTATATCACCCAGCGCCAGATGGCGGGGCTCGACCGCCTCGCGGTGCTCTACCTGGTGGTGCTGACCGCCTCGTTCGCCGCCGAGTACTTCCAGACCTGGACCCTGCAGCTGACCGGCCAGCGGATCATGTACGACCTGCGGATGGCGATCTACCGCCACCTGCAGCGGCTCGACCTGCGCTACTACGACCGCAATCCGGTCGGCCGGCTGATGACCCGCGTCACCTCGGACGTGGACGTGCTCAACGACCTGTTCACCTCGGGCGTGGTGACCATCTTCGGCGACGTGTTCACCCTGACCGGGATCATGGCGGTGATGCTGTGGATGAACTGGCGGCTGGCGCTGGTGGCGTTTTCGGTGCTGCCGCTGATCTTCATGGTCACCCAGTGGTTCCGGCGCAACGTCCGCGATTCGTACCGGACCGTGCGCGGCCTGATCGCGCGGATCAACGCCTTCCTGCAGGAGAACATCACCGGGATGTCGACGGTGCAGCTGTTCCGCCGCGAGCGGATGAACTTCGCGCGCTTCGACACCATCGATCGCGAGCACCGCGACGCCAACATCGACTCGATCTTCTACTACGCGGTGTTCTATCCGGCGATCGAGGTGGTGAGCACGCTCGCCACCTCGCTGATCATCTGGTACGGCGGCGGCAGCGTGCTCCAGCAGACGCTCACGCTCGGCGCGCTGGTGGCCTTCGTGCAGTACTCGCAGCGCTTCTTCCGCCCGATCAGCGACATGTCGGAGAAGTTCAACGTGATGCAGTCGGCGATGGCCTCGTCGGAGCGGATCTTCAAGCTGCTCGACGAGCCGGTCGCGATCGAGTCGCCGGCGCAGCCGAAGCGGCGGCCGGCGCCGGCCGAGGGGCACATCCGCTTCGAGCACGTCTGGTTCGCCTACAACGACGACGACTTCGTGCTCAAGGACGTCAGCTTCGAGGTCCGTCCCGGCGAGCGGGTCGGCATCGTCGGCGCGACCGGCTCGGGCAAGACCACGCTGATCAACCTGCTGCTGCGGTTCTACGACGTGAAGCGCGGGCGGATCACGATCGACGGCGTCGACGTCCGCCAGCTGGATCTGGCCGACGTGCGCGGGCTGTTCAGCCTGGTGCTCCAGGACGTCCACCTGTTCTCGGGGACGGTGGCCGACAACATCCGTCTCGGCAACCCGGCGATCGACGAGACGCGGGTGCGCGCCGCGGCGCAGGCGGTGCACGCCGAGCCGTTCATCCTGCGGCTGCCCGGACGGCTACGCCAGCGCGGTCGCCGAGCGCGGTTCGACGCTGTCGGTGGGGCAGAAGCAGCTGCTGTCGTTCGCGCGGGCGCTCGCCTTCGATCCGCGCGTGCTGGTGCTGGACGAGGCGACCTCGAGCGTCGACACCGAAACGGAGCTGATCATCCGCGACGCGCTGCACGTGCTGATGGCCGAGCGGACGACGATCGCGATCGCGCACCGCCTGTCGACGATCCAGGACATGGACAAGATCCTGGTGCTGCACAAAGGACAGCTGCGCGAGTCGGGCACCCATCAGGAACTGCTGGCGCAGCGCGGAATCTATTTCAAGCTGTTCGAGCTGCAGTACAGGCAGGAGAACGTGAAGAAGTCAGAAGAGAGAAGTGAGAAGGTGGAAGTGGAAGGGTAGAAGGACGTCGACTTCTAACTTCCCGAAGGGGACTGGCCGGCAGCGGTCTGGCTGGCAGGACGCTCTGGCGCCGCCGGCCGCTTGAAGAAGCGATCGAGAAAGCTCGGCGTGGTCGCGCGCGGATTCCATCCCAGGCGCAGCACGGTCAGGTGAATCGGCTTGCGGCCGAAGCTCAAGCGCCTCGTTGCAGTTCCACATGTAGACGTCGACCTGCCGCCCCTGCACGCTGGGGCCGGTGTCCATCACGGTGTAGATGCCGTTGTATTTCTGCGGCAGCGAATCGATCTCGATCACCGATCCGACCGGCAGCAGCTCCGGATCAGCGGCGGCCACGCCGCTCTGCGACCGGCACGCCGGAGGCGGTCACGATGCCCTTGCAGTAGGCGGTCGCGCTGAAGGCGAGGCGCGAGCCCGGCAGCGGCGGCGCAAAGGTCTCGTGCAGCGTCGCCAGCCGCGCGACGTATTTCGAGTCGAGCGCGGTGACTTCGTAATACGACACGAAGCCCACCGCCGCAACCGCCGTCACGATCGCTCTCCGCCAGAAGCGGCCGGAAATAATCATCGGTGGTGATGATGAATGATGTCATGGATGCGGCGGCGACTTGTCACGAACGCCAGAGCCAGCGGATAGGCAATTGCCGCCATCGCGATCGCGCCAAGAAACGATCCAACGGTGTACGGCCAGAGCCAGCGGTTTCAAAATTGTGATCAGCTGATGCCAGAATTCGCCGTGGAATACCGATAATTCGAACAGCGACGCGAGCTGCTGCCTTGAAGCCTTCCGGCGGCGCGTGGCCGATGATCTTCGCGCCGATCATCGTCACGATCGCGTAGTACGGCGCGATGATCCACGGCAGGTTGGAGTAGACGCCGAGCAGCGCGGCGACGCGATTCAGGTCGAAGCAGAACGCCACGATGATCGCGAGCATGGTGTGAAAGCCGAGGAACGGCGAGAAGCCGAAGAACACGCCCATCGCGAACGCGGCCGCGGTGCGCTCCGGCGTGTCGGCGACGTGCAGGAGCGTGTCCAGCCAGCGGCGGACCAGCGCCTTGGTGAGATGAATCATCGGAAGTGAGTGAAGCCCGTGCGGCAGCGCGGCGGCGTCGATCGACGCGTCCATCCGCACCGCGCAGCGTGATGCCGCGCTCCGCGGTGCAGCGCCCGATCCGCGTCAGCACGACGTCGCCGCGCTGCATCGCCGCCGTCAGCCGCCGCTGCGTGCGCGGCCGGACCGCGATCAGCAGCTCGTAGTCGTCGCCGCCGGTCAGCGCCTCGACGACCGGGTCCTGGCCGCGCGACTCGAACACGGCGCGCGCGCCAGGGTCGATCGGCAGCGCCCCGGCGTCGATGGTCATGCCGACCCCGCTGGCCTCCGCGATCTGCGCGAGACCGTCGGCCAGCCCGTCGCTCAGATCCATGCACGCCGACGCCGCCCGGTTCCGGGCGAGGTGAACACCCAGTGCGAGACGCGGCTCGGGCGTCAGATACGCGCTTGATCAGTCGGCTGTCGGCAGTCTCAGTCGTTCCGACCGACGACTGAGACTGAGTACCGGCGACTGACGACTGAAGCAGCCGCAAGCCCGCCGCGGCCGCGCCGATGCGTGCCGCTGACATAGATGTCGTCGCCCGGCCGGGCGCCGCCACGCGTCAGCGCCTGGCGGCGCTTGACCGTGCCCATCACCGTGACGTCGATCATCAGCGGACCGGGCGAGCGCGTGAGGTTGCCGCCGGCGACGTGCAGCCGATGGCTGGCGGCGAGCGCGGCGAAGCCGGCCACGATGGCGTCGAAGTCGGCGAGCGGCAGCGCGCGCGGGCAGCGCCATCGAGAGCAGCGCCAGTCGCGGCGCGGCGCCCATCGCCGCGAGATCGCTGAGGTTGACGGCGAGGGCGCGGTGGCCGATCGCGTCGGGCGGCACGAACGCGCGATCGAAATGAATGCCTTCGACCAGCGCGTCGACCGTCAGCACCTCGACCCGGTTCCGCTCCGGCTCGACCACTGCGGCATCGTCGCCGATGCCGACCAGCATCCAGTCGGGGGCGGGCGGCAGCTGGCTGCGGATGCGCGCGATCAGCTCGCGTTCGGAACAATCGGCGACGGTGACGGAAAGCGGGCACCAGGCTCACTTCGCGTAGTCGACGGCGCGGGTTTCGCGAATCACCGTCACCTTGATCTGGCCCGGGTATTCGAGCTCGTTCTCGATCCGGCGCGCGATGTCCTTGGACAGCCACACCGCTTCCTCGTCGGAGATCTTCTCGCTCTCGACCATGATCCGGATCTCGCGTCCCGCCTGCAGCGCGAACGACTTCGACACGCCCTTGAACGAGTCGGCGATGCCCTCGAGCTTCTCGAGGCGCTTGACGTAGGACTCGAGGATGTCGCGCCGCGCGCCGGGGCGCGCCGCTGAGATCGCGTCGGCCGCCTGCACGATCATCGCCTCGAGCGACGGCCAGTCGATGTCCATGTGGTGCGCGGCCATCGCCATCACCACCGCCTCGCTCTCGCCGTGCTTGCGCAGGAAGTCGATGCCGATTTGCAGGTGGGTCCCTTCCATCTCGCGGTCGATCGCCTTGCCGATGTCGTGCACGAAGGCGGCGCGGACCGCGACGTGGGCGTCGAGCCCGACCTCGCGCGCCATGATGCCGGCCAGCCGCGCCACCTCGGCCGAGTGCGCGAGCACGTTCTGGCCGTAGCTGGTGCGGTACTTGAGGCGGCCCATCAGCCGGTGGATTTCCGGATGCAGATCGTGGAGCCCGAGCTCGAAGGCGACCGCGGCGCCTTCCTTGCGCATCGCCTCGTCGGTCTCCTCCTTCACCTTGGCGACGACTTCCTCGATGCGCGCCGGGTGGATGCGGCCGTCGGCGATCAGCCGCTCGATCGCCTGCTTGGCGATCTCGCGCCGGTACGGATCGAAGCCGGAGAGGATGATCGCGCCCGGCGTGTCGTCGACGATCAGGTCGACGCCGGTCGCCAGCTCGAGCGCGCGGATGTTGCGGCCCTCGCGGCCGATGATGCGCCCCTTGAGATCGTCGCTCGGCAGATCGACGACCGAGACGGTGGTCTCGATCGCGTGCTCGGCGCCGCAGCGCTGGATCGCCTCGGTGATGTACTGCTTGGCGCGATCGACGGCGGTCTCGCGCGCCTCGGCGTCGAGCCGCTTCAGCAGGTTGGCCGAGTCGTGGCGCGCCTCGCCCTCGATCTGCTTGATCAGCAGCTCCTTGGCTTCGTCGGCGGTCAGCCCGGCGACGCGCTCGAGCTCGTGCTTGTGCTGCGCGACGAGCTGCTCGCATCTGGCGAACGCGGCGGCGGTGTGGCTGCTCGCGATCGCGCAGCGCCTGATCGCGCCCGGCCAGCTCCTTCTCGAGCCGATCGATCGCCGTCTGCCGTTCGGCGGCGCCGCCTCGCGGCGCGACAGCGTCTGCTCCAGCGTCGCGGCCTGCTGGCGATCGACGCGGGCCTGGCGCTCCGCCTCCATCAGGATGTCGTGCGCCTTTTCCTTGGCGTCGAGCAGCGCTTCTTTCTTGGTGGTTTCGGCGTCGCGTTCGGCGTCCTTGGCCAGGCGCTGCGCCTGTTCCTCGGCGCGGCCGACGGTGTCGGCGGCGATGCGTTTGCGGTTGGCGACCCAGACGGCGAACATGACGCCGGCGACGACGACGGCGACCAGGGCGGGACCTGCGATCTTCGCGAAATCAGACAGCACGCGTGACGTCCTTTCCCGTTGCCGGGGTCAGACCCCCAGATGAGTCCGATTAACGAGAAGAACTGGTGGGGTGCGCGAGCGAAAAAGCCCCGCCTTGCCGTGTGGGGAGGTCGATGAACCTGCTAAAGCAGGTGGAACCGCTATAACTAACCGCGCTTCAGGCTTCCTCGTTGCAGAGGCATGCACACCACGCGGGGTCGCGACTCACTTGGGTAAACATTGGCTCAACGAGCCATCCGCCATCACGAGCAACGCAGGGACCCAGAACTCTCGACCGATCCTATCGGTAAAGGGTTCAGGGTTCAAGGTTCAAGTCCTACGCCATGAAGGACGCGGTCGAGCAAGCGTTCCAGCTCGCCGGCGCGCTCGGCCAGCTCGCCGTTGCGCGCCGCGTGCCGTCCCGGCAGCGGAACAGCTCGTCGGCGACGTTGAGCGCGGTCAGGACCGCCAGCCGCAGCGAATCGCCGGTCGGCGTCGAGTCGGCGGCCGCCCGCATCTTCTCGTCGACGTAGGTCGCGAGCCGCGCCACGTACTCGCTGATCCAGACGGCTGCGGATCGGGTAGCGCTGCCCGTAGATCTCGACCGAGATGACGGCATCGTCCGACATGGCTGGCTTACAGGCTGAGCGCTTCGAGCTGCTCGAGCATGTCGGTGACGCGGGTCCGGATGACGTCGCGCTCTTCCCTCAGCGTCGAGAGCTCGGTGACGACCCCCTCGCTCGACGCCAGGCGCGCGCGCAGCGCGTCCATTTCGTGCGACAGCCGCTGGTGCTCTTCCGCGGCGCGCGCCGACTCCAGCTTCATTCGCTCGACCAGGCTGACGAGCAGCTTCACCTTCTCCTCCAGCCGATCGATCGGTTCGAGATCCACACTGCGGGTCGCTGTCTTGGCCATCGTCATCCTCGTATTCGCTATCTCTGTACCGCGGCGTGCTCGCGGACGAGCGCCGCCAGAATCGTGTCGACGCTCTGCTGCACTTCGGCGTCGGTCAAGCGTGCGTTCCGCCGCCTGGAACGTCAGCCGGACCGACAGGCTCACCGCGCCAGGCGGGACGCCTTTCCCCTGGTACCGATCGAACACGCTCAGCGCCGCGAGCGGCGCCGGCAGATCGCGACCGGCCGCCAGAATGGTGTCACGAATGATTTCCGCAGGCAAGGAATCCGCGACCACGATCGAGAGATCGCGGACGACGAACGGATGACGCGGCAGCGGCCGCGCCGCGTCGCTCGCCGCGACGCGCGCCCGCTGGAGCAGATCGAGATCCAGCTTCGGCGACGAGCACGCGATCCTGGCGCGGCAGGCCCGCGCGCGTCGGCCAGCGCCGGCAGCAGCTGGCCCGCGACGCCGACGCGCGCGCCACGCTCGGGCCCGTCGGCGACGAGGATCGCCGCCGCCTGCCCCGCGACGAGGAACGGTTCGCGCACCGGCTCGACGCGGACGCCGACACCCAGCGCGTCGCGCCAGGTGCTCGGCGGCGCCTTTGACGTCGAAGAAGTCGACCTCGCGCGCGCCGCCCGACCAATGGTCGCCGCCGGCCGCGCCGGTCCACGCCATCGCGACGCCTCGCGTTTCGCCGGCGGTCGTGAACCGCGTGCCGATCTCGAACAGCTGCACGTCGCGCCGGCCGTGACGGCGGTTGTGCGCGACCGCGTCGACCAGGCCCGGCAGCAGCGACGGCCGCAGCGTGTCGAACTTCCCGGAGAGCGGGTTGGCGATGCTCACGATGTCGGAAGCCACCGCGGCGACCGCCGAGGCCGCTGAGACATCCTGCGAGCTCTGCGAGCCTCTGCGGTTGCTTCTGGAAGTCATCGACCGCCTTCGCTTCGATGAAGCCGAAGGTCACCGCTTCGGAGAAACCGGCCGCGGTCAGCACGCGGCGGACGAGCTGATCGCGCGGGATGCGCGGATCGGGCGGCGGCGCCGGTTGGGTCACCGGCGGGAACGTCGCCTCGAGCTTGTCGAAGCCGTAGTGGCGCCCGACCTCTTCGATCAGGTCGGCTTCACGCAGCAGATCGACGCGGAACGTCGGCGCGATCGCGTCCCAGCCGTCAGCCGCGGGCGTCACCTCGAGCCCGAGCCCGCGCAGGATGCGAATCACGTCCGCGTCCGGCACCGACGCGCCGAGCAGGCGCGGCGAGCCGCTCGCGGCGCAGGTGCAGCCGCCGCGCCTCGCGCGGCTTCGGGTAGACGTCGACGATCGATCCGACCGGCTCGCCGGCGCCGATCTGCTGCATCAGCGCGACCGCGCGCCGGATGGCGACGACCTGCGCGTTGATGTCGGCGCCGCGCTCGAAGCGCGACGAGGCTTCGGTCTTGAGGCCGAGCCGCTTGCTGGTGCGCCGGATCGAGGCCGGGTTGAAATACGCCGCCTCGAACACGATCGTGGTCGTGGCCGCGGACACTTCCGACGCCGCGCCGCCCATCACGCCGGCGACCCCCTGCGAGCGGTCGCGGTCGGCGATCACCAGCATGTCGGGATCCAGCTTCCGCTCGACACCGTCGAGCGTCGTGATGGTCTCTCCCGGCTTCGCGCTCCGCGCGGTCAGCGCCGCGCCGGCGAGCCGCGCCAGATCGTAGGCGTGCATCGGCTGGCCGAGCTCGAGGTTCACGTAGTTGGTGATGTCGACGATGTTGCTGATGGGGCGGACGCCGGCCGCCTGCAGGCGCGCCGCCAGCCAGGCCGGCGAGCTGCCCATCTGGACGTCGGCGACCGCGGCCGCGAACCGCGGGCACAGCTCCTCGTCGTCGATGCGCACCGAGATGCGATCGGAGGAGCCGATCGGCAGCGCCGCGAACCGGCCGCTGGTGGTCGGCGAGCGGCAGGTCGTACGCGGTCGCGACTTCACGCGCCAGGCCGATGACGCTGAGCGCGTCGGGACGGTTGGCGGTGACCTCGAAGTCGATCACCGCGTCGCCGCCGTCGAGCGGCTCGATCGACGCGACCTCGAAGCCGCGCAAGCCGAGCGTCTGCGCGATGTCCTCGGCGGACGCCTGCACATCGACGAACTCTCGAAGCCACGACAGGACTAATCGCATGTGTCTTCAATCACGAAACGCACGACAAGCACGGAATCAATACGGAAACTGCTCGAGGAACCGGAGATCGTTCTCGTAGAACAGCCGGATGTCCTCGACCTGATAGCGCAGGATGGCGACGCGCTCGATGCCGATGCCCCACGCGAAGCCGGTGTATTTCTCCGGGTCGTAGCCCACCGCCTCGAACACCGCGGGGTGGACCATGCCGCAGCCGCCCAGCTCGATCCACCCGGTCTTCTTGCACATCGCGCAGCCGGCGCCGTCGCACTGCCAGCAGCTCAAGTCGATTTCCGCGCTCGGCTCGGTGTACGGGAAGAAGCTCGGGCGAAACCGGATGCGGGTCGTCGGCGAGAACATCTGCCGCGCGAACGCCAGCAGCGTGCCCTTGAGATCGGCGAGCGACAATCCCTCGCCGACCGCCAGCCCCTCGATCTGGCCGAACGCCGGCGAGTGCGTCAGGTCGAGATCGTCGCGGCGATAGACCCTGCCCGGCACGACGATGCGGATCGGCGGCTGGTGCGCCTGCATGTAGCGGATCTGCATCGACGAGGTGTGGGTGCGCAGCAGCGTCCGGGGATCGCCGTCGCCGTCGCCGCGGATCGGCGTCGCCAGATAGAGCGTGTCCTGCATGTCGCGCGCGGGGTGCTCCGCCGGCATGTTCAGCGCGTCGAAGCAGTGCCACTCGTCCTCGGCCTCCGGCCCCTCGACGGTCGCGAAGCCCATGCGCGTGAAGATCTCCTCGAGCTGGTCGCGGACGACGGTCAGCGGATGGCGATGGCCGAGGCGCGGCATCCGCCCCGGCAGCGTCACGTCGACCGCCGCCGGCGGGCGCCGCGTTCTGCGCCGCCTCTTCGTAGGCTGTCCAGCGCGCTTCGATGGCGACTTTCAGCGCGTTGGCGTACTGGCCGATGTTCTTCTTCTGATCGGGCGGCGCGCCGCCAATCAGCTGCATCCATGACGCGACGATGCTGTTCTTGCGTCCGAGGTAGCGGTCGCGGAGCGACTTGGCTTCGGCGAGAGAGGTGGCGCCTGACAGCGCCGACGCGAACGCGGCGATGTTGGCTTCGACGGCTTCGGGAGTGGGGAGGTCGGACATAGTCGTGAGTCGTTCGGTCGCTGGTCGATAGTTTAGCCGACTACCGACCAACGACTGACCGAGCCAACGACCATCGTTATGCGCGAGCCGCGGCCTTGACGTTGGCCGCTTTCGACGCGACCGCCTTCTCGGCGTTCTTGGCCGACTTCACCGCAATCTTCGCCGCCGCCTTGGCCTGCTTCGCCAGCGTGCCGAACGCCGCGGGGCTGCCGATCGCGAGCTCGGAGAGGCTCTTACGGTCGAGCGTGATCCCGGCGTTCTTCAGCCCGTTGATCATCTGTCCGTAGGTCAGCCCGTGCTCGCGCGCGGCCGCGTTGATGCGGACCACCCACAGCCGGCGGAAATCGCGCTTCTTGCGGCGGCGGCCGACGAAGGCGTACTTGAGCGCGGTGTCGACCGACTCTTTGGCGGCGCGATACAGCTTGCTCTTATTGGCGTAGTAGCCCTTGGCGAGCTTCAGCAGTTTCTTACGCTTGGCCCGGCGGACCGTTCCTCGTTTGACGCGCGGCATTTCTCTGTCTCCCTCTCGCTGTCAGCTGACAGCTGTCAGCTGTTAGCTATTTGTACGGCAGCATGCGTGCGATCTTCGGCACGTCCACCGCCGCCACCGTCGTCGTTCCCTTGAGCCCGCGCTTGCGCTTCCTGGTCTTGCTGGTCAGGATGTGCTGGCTGAACGCGCTGCCCCGGAGAAACTTGCCGTTCTTGGTCCGCTTGAAGCGCTTCGCCGCGCCGCGGTGGGTCTTCAGTTTGATCTTCTTCGCTTTTTTCGCCATCGTGTTCCTGTTGCTGTTGTTTTACCGCCGAGACCGCTGAGACCGCAGAGAAAACCGTTTTTTCCTCTCTGCGTTCTTTGCGCGCTCCGCGGTTTCTTCTTCCTGTCGCTACTTCGTCGCGGCCGGCGCTGCGGCCTTGGCCTTGCCGCCGCCGCTCTGCGGCCGACGCGTCAGGATGGTGTGCATCTGATTGCCTTCCATCCGCGGCATCGTCTCCGCGAGCGCCACGTCCGACAGCTCCCCGATCAGCCGTTCGAGAATCCGCCGCCCGATCTCCGGATGCGCCATCTCGCGGCCCCGGAAGAAGATCGTCGCCTTCACCTTGTCGCCGTCCTCGAGGAAGCGCTCGATGTGCTTCCGCTTGAACTGGTAGTCGTGCTCGTCGACCTTCGGGCGGAACTTGATCTCCTTGACCTCGATCACCTTCTGGTGCTTCCGGGCCTCGCGCGCGCGCTTCTGCTCCTGGTACTGGTATTTCCCGAAATCCATGATGCGGCAGACCGGCGGCACCGCCGTCGGCGAGATCTCGACCAGGTCGAGCCCCTTCTGCTTGGCAATCGCCAGGGCCTGCGGCGGCGGCATGATGCCGAGCTGCGCGCCCGTGTCGTCAATGACCCGGATTTCGCGGACCCGGATGCGTTCGTTGACCCGCGTGCGGTCATCTCGTCGGGGGCTTCTGTCGAAAGCGATAAATCCTCCTATATACCTTTGCGCGCGATTTCGGCGCGCGCCGACGCGATGAACGCGTCGACCGGGCTCGCGCCCTGATCGCCGCCGGCGCGCGTCCGCACCGAAACCGTGCCTTCCGTGCTCTCGCGATCGCCGATGACCAGCATGTAGGGCACCTTCTGCAGCTGGGCCTCCCGGATCTTATATCCAATCTTTTCCTGCCGCTCGTCCAGGTCGGCCCGGAGGCCCGCTGCCCGAAGCTGGTCCCGCACCGCCGCGGCGTAGGGCAGGTGACGGTCGGCAATCGGCAGCACCACCGCCTGGATCGGCGACAGCCAGAGCGGAAACGCCCCGGTATAGTGCTCGATCAGGATCGCGATGAAGCGCTCGAAACTGCCGAGGATCGCCCGGTGGATGACCACCGGCCGATGTTCGGCGTTGTCGGCCCCGATATATTTCAGGTCGAAGTTGTCCGGCTGCTGGTAATCGAGCTGGATCGTGGCGCATTGCCACTTCCGCCCGATCGCGTCGGTGACGTCGAAGTCGATCTTCGGCCCGTAAAAGGCCCCGTCCTTCTCGTTCAGGTCGTAGGGCAGGCCGCTGCGCTCGAGCGCCGCCTTGAGCTGCGCCTCGGCATGCTGCCAGGTCGCGACCTCGCCCATGTGCTCGTCGGGCATGGTCGAGAGCTTGGCGGTGAACGGCAGGCCGAAATCCCCGTAGACCCGCTGCACCAGCCGGATCAGCCGCTCGACTTCGTCGCCGATCTGCTCCGGCGTCACGAAGCAGTGCGCGTCGTCCTGCGAGAACTGCCGGACGCGGGTCAGCCCCGACAGCACCCCCGACGCTTCGTTGCGGTGCAGCGGCGTCTGCTCGTGATAGCGCACCGGCAGATCGCGGTAGCTGTGGGTCTGGCTCGCGAAGGTCAGGAAGTGCCCCGGGCAGTTCATCGGCTTCATGCTCATCGTCTCGCCTTCGGACTCGACGAGGAACATGTTCGGCTGATAGAAGGCCCAGTGGCCCGACCGCTCCCAGAGCGCCTTGTTGTAGACCAGCGGGGTCTTGACTTCCACGTAGCCGGCCGGGAACAACACCTCTCGCATGTAGTTCGCCAGGGTGTTGTAGAGCGTGGTGCCCTTCCCGAGCCAGAAGGCTGCGCCCGGCGCCCACGGATGGAAGGTGAAGAGCCCGAGCTCGCGCCCGAGCTTGCGATGGTCGCGCTTCTTCGCTTCCTCGAGCTGGGTGAGGTGCGCCTTGAGATCCTTCTCCGACGCGAACGCGGTGCCGTAGACGCGCTGCATCGGCTGGTTGTGCGCGTCGCCCTTCCAGTACGCGTTCGAGGTCGAGGTCAGCTTGAACGCCTTCAGCTTGCTGGTGGTCGGCACGTGCGGTCCGACGCAGAAGTCGACGAAGGTGTCCTTGTCCTTGATGGTGTAGACGGATACGTCGTTCTGGCCGGCGGTCTTCTCGTCGATGAGCTGCATCTTCAGCGGCTCGCCGCGCTTCTCGAAGAACGCCGTCGCTTCGTCGCGCGGCCACAGCTGACGCTCGTACACCAGATCCTGCGAGGCGAGCTCGCGCATCTTCGCTTCGATCGCCTCGAGATCCTCCGGCACGAACGGGCGGGGCACGACGAAGTCGTAGAAAAAGCCCTCGTCGGTCGCCGGACCAATCCCGCACTGCACGCCGGGATACATGTTGGTCACGGCCGCGGCCAGCAGGTGCGCGGTGCTGTGACGGAGCAGCGCCAGTGCCTCAGGGCTCTTGTCGGTGACGATGCGGACGGCCGCGTCGCGGTCGAGGGGGTAGGTCAGGTCGACCAGTTTGCCGTCCACCACGCCCGCCAGCGCCGCCCTGGCGAGATTTGGCGAGATCTCTTCCGCCACGCCGCGTACGAGCGTTCCCGCCGGCACACTGCGAGCCGAGCCATCCGGGAGGGTGATTGTGACCTGACTCATTCGGGGATTGCGAAGAGCGTGGTAGGCACGGGTGGACTCGAACCACCGACCTCCTGCGTGTCAAGCAGGCGCTCTAACCTCTGAGCTACGCGCCTACATCTCGAAAATACAGATTTAGACGAACGGTCAGTATAGCAGAATCAGGCGGCTTTCTTCTCCGAAAGCCGCTCGAGGGCCTTCTCCAGGATGGGATCGGTGGTCGGCGCCGGGGCGCCAAACTCGATATCCGGGTCGTCGACCGGAACCGTCGGTTCCAGCCCCTTTTCGTGGAGCGGGTCGCCTTTGGGCGTGAGGTAGCGGCTGGTCGACAGCCACAGACCGGCCCCGTCCGGCAGCTTGACCAGTTTCTGGGCCGCGGCGCGGCCGATGGTGTGCTCGCCGATCAGGTCGGCGCGCTGATTCCCCACCATCGCCGACGCGAAGATCTCCGAGGCGCCAGACGTGCCGGTGTCGACCAGGACCACCGTCGGCAGCGTGACCGCGCCGTCGCCGGCCGCCGCCGCGATCGTTTCGCGCGCGCCGCCCTTGGCCTCCTTAATCGCCAACGTGCCCTTGCCCACGAACAAGCGCGCGATGGCCAGGCCTTCGTCGATCGTGCCGTTCGACGCGCGCCGCACGTCGACGACCAGCTTCGACGCGCCGCCCTTGGTCAATTCTGCAATCTGCGATTTCACCTGCGAGGCGGTGTTCGGCCCGATCGCCGCGACACGCACGTAACCGATGCCGGTGCCGGCCATCCGTCCGTTGACCACCGAGGCCGGCTCCGTCTCGCGCGTCAGCTCGACCACGTGCGGATCGTTGGCGTTGCCGCGGATGATCGTGACCGAGACCTTCGAGCCGGCCGCGCCGCGCAGCGTGCGCATGCCTTCCCACACCGACATGTCGCGGGTCGGCTTGTCGTTGATGGCGCGGATGTAGTCGCCGGTCCGCAGGCCGGCCTTGGCGGCGGGCGAGTTGTCGCGCGCGGCAATCACGCGCAGGTAGTACTGGCGGGTGAGTTCGAGACCGACGCCGGCCGGAGCCAGCGGCGCGCCCGACTCGACCTGCTTCACCTGCGCGGCCGTGAGGTAGGCGCTGTCCGGATCGAGCGAGTCGGCGAGCCCGTGCATCGCGCCGCGCATCACCTTGTCGATGTCGGCGTCCTCGACGTAGTTGCTCGAGATCAGGCTGACCACATCGTCGAAAATCTTGAGGTGCTGGTAGGTGTCCTCGCGCGCCATCACTCGGCCGAGGAAGCCGCCGACGATCGCGAAGGCGATTACGGGCGCCGAGAGGGACATCACCAGGACGCGGGTGCGGGAGCTCATGGGACCTCTATGCGGTGCGAGGTGCTAGGTGCGAGGTGCACGGTGCGAGGCGCGCCTTCGCGCTACGTCGCACTCCGCACGTCGCACCCCGCACCTCACCGTTTCTTCAGCCATTGTAAAGGATCGACCGGCCGAGCGTCGACGCGCAGCTCGAAGTAGATGCCCTCCGAGCCCGACGGGATCGGCCCGGCGGTCCCGACCGGCTGGCCGTGGTCGACCCGCGCGCCTTTCTTGACGCTGATGTCGAGCAAATCGCCATATAAGCTGAACGTTTGCGCGCCGTGATCGACGATGACCAGATTCCCGAATCCGGTAAACGGTCCCGCAAACGCGACGGTGCCGTCGTGAACCGCCAGCGCGCTGGCGCCTTCGATCGCGCTGATCTCGATGCCATTCGACGCCGAGCCCTGGCCGAACCGGCGGGTGACCGGGCCGGCGATCGGCCAGTCGAGGGCGCCGCGGAACGGGCGGAGCGGCAGCGCCGCCTCGGCGGCGGGCGCACCGGCCGCCAGATCGCGCAGGGTGGCTTGCAGCTTCTGCTGCGCGGCCTGCAACTCGCCCGAGAGCTGGGCGTTCAAGTCGCGCCTCCGGTCGATGTCGCGGATGAGATCGGTCTTGGCCTGCGCCGCGCGCTGCGCGGCGGCCTGCGCTTTTTCGGTGGCGGCCCGCAACGTCCTGAATTCCGCGCCGCGCGTTTCGAGCGCCTGCTGCGCCTTCTTCAGCTCGGCCAGCGTCTGTGCGTGCGTCGCGATGCGATCGCGATCGAGCTTGGCGAGCGCGGCGACCGTTCGGGTCGACTGGCCGAGGCGCTTGAGGTCGGGCGTCGAGAGCAGCAGGCGGAGGTAGCGCGCCCGTCCGAGCTTGTAGATCTCCACCAGGCGCTGCTGGAGCTCGGGCAGCTCGGCGCGCGACGAGGCCTGGAGCGCGTCGATGCGCGCGTGTGTCTGATCGAGCTCGATCTGCACCTTCGCGGCGTCGGCGTCCACCCGCTTGAGCTCTTCGGCCTTGATCTGCCGATCGAGCTCGACCTTCCGCAGGTCGCCGATCAGCGTGCGCTCGTCGGACGCGAGCCGATCGGCCTCGCGCTGCAGCGCCTGCAGCCGGTCGGCGGCGCGCCGCGCCAGCGCCTCGGTCCGCGCCCGCTCGGGCAATGTCTGGCCGCGAATCCAGAAAAAACCGCCGAGAACGCGAAGATCGCAGAGAAAACGTTTCTCAGCGTTCTCTGCGATCTCCCCGGTTTTTTCCTTAGAAGATCGGCTTGCCATCTATATCTGACGGTATCGGCACGCCGAAGTACTTCAACACCGTTGGCGCGATGTCCATGATGTCGGCGCTGGCGCCGGCCAGGGGACGGCTGGAGATCAATGTCCCGGAGGTTTGCTTGTAGTCGAACGAGCCGTGGTCGCCGGACCACTTTTTCATGTTCGGGTAGAGGATCCCTGGCGGCGAGCCGCCGAGCGACGTCTGCCACGACACACGGTAGCCGTCGGCGAAGCCGACCTGGAGCTCCGACGCGTTCTGCAGGAACGGTCCTTTGTAGATGTCGTCGCGCTTGTACACCGCATCGACCATGCGCGCCTTGGTCTTGGGGTCGACCATCTCCAGCAGGCGCCCGACGATCGCGTTTTGCACGCTGTCGGAGTCGGCGGAGGCGACGCTGCCGTGCCCCTCACGTCCCTGCAGGTTGAGGTAAATCTGGCCGAGGCCCATCGAATAGGCGCGGGTGTGCGTCCAGTCCACGTTCTCCCAGAACGTGCCGCCGCCGAACAGGTCCTGCAGCTTTTTCTCGCCCGGCTGCTGGCCGCGGATCGCCATGAACCCTTCCTGCACCAGCCAGGTGTTCAGGTTGACCGACTGGCGGAAGGAATGGAAGCCGTGGTCGGACACGATCAGGATCGGCGTGGTCTCGTCGACCCGCGACATGACCTCGCCGATGAACTCGTCGCACTTGCGGTAGACGCGCTCGATCGAATCGCCGAACTTCGCCGCGAGCGCCTTGTCGTACATCGGGTGAGTCGGATCGATCAACCGCCACATCATGTGCTGCACGCGATCGGTCGACTCGATCACGCCGACCAGCAGGTCCCACTGTTTGGTGTCGATCCGCTGGAGGATCACCTGCGCGCGATCATCGAACGCGCGATAGAGATCGTCCATGAAGACCTTCTCGTCGATGCGGTCTTCGTTGAGCGGCCAGGTCGCCTCAGCCCAGCCCAGGGTGCGGTAGGGCCCGAGCCGCTCGTAGATGTCAGCGGAGAGCGAGGCCGGCGACGACATCGGTGCGGGCGGGTTGTCCGGGCGCCAGTTCACCGGCGAGATGTACAGCTGCAGCTCCTGGCCCGCGCCGATCAGGTACAGCTGCGCCATGCCATGGACGCGAATCAGCAGGTTGACGTTGAAGTCGAGGTTGATCCACTTGCTCCACTGGTGCTCGGACAGGTGGATCGTGCTGTCGCCGATGGCGACGGTTGCCGACTTCGCGGCCTTGTTCCAGTGGACGGTGAGCGGCAGTCGTATATCCTCGCGCGCCTCGAGCTCGGCGATCCTCATGCGGTCGGCGTCGGAGGGAGGTGTCAGCGGCGAGTTCGCGCGCAGCTCGCGCAGCTGCTGCTTGACGATCGGATTGGGCGGGCCGATCAGCTCCGAGCGCGCGACGTCGCCGTCGAAGACCAGCCGCTTGAGGATGCCGCCGAACTCGGTGTTCCCTTCCTCGTAGCGGCTCAGGTCGGTGCCGAAGTAATAGAACGTGCCCATCGTCCGGCGAATGTCCGGCAGGGGCAGGCCCGACAGGAGCTCGCCGTTGGGCACGTCTTCCGGCGGAAACGTGACCGGAACCGTGAGCATGCTCGAGCGCACGCCGGCGCGGCCGGCAGTGACCCAGAACGAAGTGCCGCCGCGGATCGACTGCACCACCGGCTTCGACACCGGGATGTAGTTGAGGATGAAGCGCGGCGGCTCGAAGTGGACCATGCCCAGATCCGGCAGGTAGCTGTTCGTGTCGCGAATCAGGAAGTCGTAGATGTTGTGCTTGCCCGCGTTCACGCCGGTGGCGAACGAGGCCCACGCGGTCGGCGACTCCGGCGAATGCGTGGTGCCGAGCGGCCGCACCCCGCTGCCTCGGGTCGCCAGCTTCTTCATGTTCGGCAGCTTGCCCTCGTCCATCCACTTCTGGACCAGCCGCGGATCCATGCCGTCGAAGCCGAGGATCACCAGCTTCTGCTGAACTTTCTGCGGCGGCCGCCGCGGTCCGCACGCGGCCGCGACGCTCAGGCAGACGACAAGCGAGGCGAGCAGGAGGCGTTTCACAATGTGTTGGGAGAGAAGAAATTATACCATCTGACTGGTGACGGGACGGATTCTCGCGGTGGATGTCGGCGCGCGCCGGGTCGGGCTGGCGATCAGCGACGCCTCGCGGACGCTGGCGCGCCCGCTCGAGACGCTCGCCGTCGCCAGCGAAGCAAATGCCGTGGATCAGGTCGCGCGCCGCATCGCGGAGCTGGACCGGGAAGACGAGGGGATCGCCGCGGTCGTCGTCGGCATGCCGTCCAGCCTCGACGGCACGCCGACGCCGCAGACCGTGCAGGTGTTGGCGTTCATCGCCCTGCTGAAGACCCGGACGGCGGTGCCGATCGCGACGGAGGACGAGAGGCTCACCAGTCGCGAAGCCGAGAGCCGCCTCGCCCGCCGCGAGAAGGACTGGCGCAAACGGAAAGCCCAGATCGACGCCGTGGCGGCGTCGGTCTTCCTGCAGGACTATCTGGACCGTCGCTGACCGAACCTTATGAAGAAGCTCATTGGTCTCTTGCTCCTGCTTCTCGTCGTGTCCGCCGGCGCCGCCGGCGTGATGTATTGGCGGATCGTCCAGCCGTATCGCGGCTATCAGGGAGCGGAACAGTTCGTCGAGCTCCCCCAAGGCACAGGGAGCGTGTCGATCGGCGAGCGGCTGGTCGCGGCGGGGGTGGTGCGCGACACTGCGACCTTTCGGGCCGCGCTGTGGATGAGCCACAAGGGACGCCACCTGAAGGCCGGCGAGTACCGGTTCGACCGCGCCATGACGCCGTTCGAGATCATCGACAAAATCGCGCGCGGAGACGTGTTCGTCATCAGCGTGACGTTTCCAGAGGGGCTGGCCTTCGCCGAGATGGCGAAGATATTCGAGTCGCATGGGCTCGGCACCGCGGAGTCGTTCGTGAAGGCGGCGAAGGATCCGGCGCCGATCCACGAGATCGATCCGGCGGCGCGGGATCTCGAGGGCTACCTGTTTCCGGAGACCTACGCGCTACCCCGCCAGACCGACGCAGCCAAGCTGACCCGGATGATGGTGGCGCGGTTCGAGAAGGTGTTCACGCCTGAACTGCGCCAGGCGGCCGCTGCCCGTGGCCTGACCGTCCGTCAGGCGGTGACCCTGGCGTCGATCGTCGAAAAGGAAACCGCGAAGGCGGAGGAGCGGCCGCTGGTCGCCGCCGTCTATACGACCCGCCTGCGCATCGGCATGCCGATGCAATGCGATCCGACGGTGATTTACGGGCTGGTGAAGGCCGGCCGCTACGATGGCAACCTCCACAAAGCCGACCTGTCGTTCGACTCGCCCTACAACACCTATCGCTATCCGGGCCTGCCGCCCGGACCGATCGCCTCGCCCGGCCGCGCCTCGCTCGACGCGGCGGTGCATCCTGCCGACGCCGATTACCTGTACTTCGTCAGCCGCAACGACGGGACGCACGAGTTCGCGCGCACCCTCGAGGAGCACAACCGGAATGTTCAGAAGTTTCAGGTGCAGTATTTTCGCGAGCGCCGTCAGCAGCATTAGGCCAACCATGAAGACGTTGATTCGATGCGCCGCGCTGCTCGCGGCAACCCTGACGGTCTCGGCGCAGGAAGACGGCATCGTCCGGGTGCGGGCGTGGCGGGCGCAGCACGAGCCGCAGATCCTGCGCGAGCTGTTCGAGCTCGTGGCGATCCCCAATGTCGCGACGGATCAGGCGGACATCGCGCGCAACGCGCAGGCGCTGACCCGGATGTTCGAGAAGCGGCGGTTCCTGCCCGAGATCATCCCCACCGGCGGCGCGCCGCTGGTCGTGGCGGAGCGTCGCGTCCCCGGCGCCCGGCGCACCGTGGCGTTCTATTTTCACTACGACGGCCAGCCGGTCGAGGCGCGCGACTGGACCCACGGGCCCCCGTTCACGCCGGTGATCGTCACCGACCTCACGCCGGCCGGACGCACCCTGAAGCTGGACGAGGTGCGCGGCGCCATCGATCCGCAGTGGCGCGCCTTCGGGCGCTCGTCGTCTGACGACAAGGGGCCGATCGTGGCGTTCCTCGCGGCAATCGACGCGCTCGACGCCAGCAACATCCCGCTGACCTCGAACATCCGCGTGCTGATGGAAGGCGAGGAGGAAGCGGGATCGCCCAATCTCGAAGCGGCCGTCCGGGCGCACCCCGATCGCATCCGTGCCGACGCGCTCATCCTGGTCGACGGTCCGCGCCACGCCAGCGATCGGCCCACCCTGAACTTCGGCTCGCGCGGGCTGATGGGGGCGACGATCACGGTCTACGGCGCCTCGCGCGACTTGCACAGCGGCAACTACGGCAACTGGGCGCCCAATCCCGCGCTCGACCTGGCCCGGTTGCTGGCGTCGATGAAGCAGGCCGACGGCCGCGTCACCGTCGACGGCTTCTACGACGATGTCGTGCCGTTGACGGCGGTGGAGCGCCAGGCGATCGACGACATTCCGGATGTCGAGGCGACGCTGATGCAGGCCTACGGCTTCACGCGCCGCGAGAACGCGGCGGAGCGTCTCGAACTACGCCACAACCAGCCGACCATCAACGTCAACGCGATCGAGGCCGGCGGCGGCGTCGGGGGGCAGGGGAGGACGATCATTCCCGGCTCGGCGAGCGCGAAGATCGACGTGCGCCTCGTGAAGGCCATCGATCCCGCGAAGCAGTTCGATCGGATCGTCGCCCACGTCCGCAAGCAGGGCTACTTCGTGATCGACAGCGAGCCGGATGCAGCGACCCGCGTCGCACACCCGATGCTCGCGCGCGTCGTCCGGACCGGCGGCTATCCGGCCGGACGCAGCTCGATGGAGACACCGCTGGCCGCCACGGTGGCCAAGGCGCTGTCGGACGCCGCCGGCGGCCAGCTCGTACGGCTGCCCACGATCGGCGGCAGCACCCCGTTCTATTTGTTCGCGGACGTGCTCGGCGTGCCGACCTTCGGGCTGTCGATCGTCAACTTCGACAACAACCAGCACGGCGCCAACGAAAATCTGCGGATCAAGAACCTGTGGGAAGGCATCGACTCGATGGCGGCGCTGCTGACGATGAAATGAACCGAGGATACGGTTACCGTTCGTTCCACTTCAGCTTCTGTCTCAGCACATCGAAGTAGCTGCGCGGCGAGGGCCGGAGCAGGCGCACTCTTCGCTCGGCGCGGCTGATGCGGACTTCGTCGCCGGCCTCCAGCTGATAGCCGGCCTGGCCGTCGAAGGTGACGTAGAGCTCGTCCCGCTCCGCCATCATCGGCTGCACCCGCACGATCGACGACGCCGGAATCACGATTGGGCGGTTGGTGAGCATGTGCGGTGCAATCGGTGTCAGCACGATGGCGTCGACCACCGGCTGCACGATCGGGCCGCCGGCCGCCAGGTTGTAGGCGGTGGAGCCGGTAGGCGTGGCGACAATCAGGCCGTCGGCCTTGACCCGCGTCACGAACTCGTCTCCGACAAAGACCGACAGATCGGTCATCCGCGCCCGCGCCGCCTTGGTGATCACCACGTCGTTGAGCGCGAGATGATCCGGCAGCGGCTGGCCGCCGCGGATCGTGGTCGCGCGCAGCATCATCCGTTCCTCGATGCGCGCCGCCCCGCCCAGCGCCGACTCGAGCGAGGGATAGAGCTCGGGCAGGGTCGCTTCCGTCAGAAATCCCAGACTGCCGAAGTTGACGCCGAGAATCGGCACGTCGACATCGGCCTTGACGGCGCAGTCGGCGACCGACAGCAGCGTGCCGTCGCCACCGAGCACGACCAGCAGGTCGACCCCGGCAACGAGCGCCGGCTTGTCGGCGACGGCGCGGCCGGCGGCCGCCGGCATCAGCGCCGCGGTCGCGGTCTCGAACACCGGGTGGTGGCCTCGTTCGGCCAGCCACGATTCAATCGCGATCAGGTGCGGCGTCGCTTCGCGCAGGTGCGACTTGGCGACGATGCCGACGCGGGTCATGCGGACATCGTACAACGATCCATCGCCTTGATGATGGCCGTCAGCGCGGCGTTGACCGGGCAGTCGATGCCGGCCCGGCGCCCGAGCGCGGCGACCGCGCCGTTCATGTGATCGATCTCGGTCGGCCGGCCGCGCATCAGGTCCTGGCGCATCGACGCGATGGTGCGCGAAGCGCTGAAGACCTCGGTGATGACCGGCAGGAAGTCGACGGTGAACTCGACGCCTGCGGTCCGCGCCACGGCGAGGCATTCTTCGATCACCAGGCGTTTCAGGGGATCGAGCCGTGGATCCGCGATCCCCCCAACCTCGGTGCCGGTGATCGAGGTGATCGGGTTGATCACGCAGTTGTAGATCAGTTTTCGCCAGATCTCGGTCTTGATGTCGGGCGAGACGCGGCCGTCGAGGCCGCAGTCGGTGAGGAGGGCGGCGATCGCCGCGCTCCGCGGCCCGTCCTCGAGCAGCGTGTAGCCAGAGGCGGTGTAGTTGACCACCCCCGGCGACTGGAAGATCGCGCCGAACTGCGTGATCGCGCGCAGCACCAGGCCGCGGCCGCCGACGGCACGACGCGCGATCTCTTCGCTGTCGAGCCCGTTCTGGACACAGACGATCACCGTATCGTCGCGCACCAGCGGGGCGATCGGCGCCAGCGCCGCCGCGCTGGCGTTCACCTTGGTGGTGAGCAGGATGATCGTGCCAGGCGCAATCGACTCGATCCGGGTCACCGCGGCCAGGCGCGCGGTCAGCGTCTCGCGGCCGACCAGTCGCAGGCCCTCGGCCCGGATTGCCTCCACGTGATCCTGCCGCGCCACCACCGTCACCGGGTGCCGCGCCGATAGCTTCACCGCGTAGACGCTGCCGATCGCGCCGGCGCCGAGGACGATGACCGGGTCAGCCAGCGGCACGTAAGTGGAGAAAGAATTCCTGGTTGCCGGTCGCGCCGGTGATCGCCGACGGCGCCATTGCGATCCGCGTCAGGCCGCACGCCGCCGCGGCGTCGCTGACGCGGGCGATCACCGATGCGTGCACCGCTGGATCCGAGACGATGCCGTGCTTGCCGACCTCGTCGCGGCCGGCTTCGAACTGCGGCTTGACCAGCGCCACGACGTCTGCGGCCGGATCCAGAAACGCGGGCAGCGCGGGAAGGATATGTCGCAGCGAGATGAATGCGACGTCGATGGTCGCCAGGCTCACCTGATGCGGCACGTCATCGACGGTCAGCAGGCGGGCGTTGACGCCTTCGTGCACGAGGACGCGCGGGTCGCTGCGGAGCCGCCAGTCGAGTTGTCCTCGCCCGACGTCGATCGCGATGACGCTGCTCGGCGCCGCGCTGCAGCAGCACGTCGGTGAAGCCGCCGGTGGAGGCGCCGACGTCGAGCGCGCGCCGGCCGCGCGGATCGATCGCGAACGCATCGAGCGCGCCGGCCAGCTTGAGGCCGCCGCGGCCGACGTAGGGATGATCCGGCGACGGCCAGCTCGATGCGTGCATCCGGCTTGACCGGCGCGCCGGCCTTCGAGACGGGCTGGCCGTCGATGGTGACCTGGCCGGCCAGAATCAGCGCGCGCGCCCGTTCGCGCGACGGGGCCAGGCCGCGATCGACGAGCGCGACGTCAAGGCGTGTTTTGGTGATCGACACGCTATGTGTCCTGTGTGTTGTTGAAGCGGCGCATGGCACTAGCTCTTCCGCGTCACGACCCAGTCGGCGATTCCGCTCAGCAGGCCGTCGGCCAGCCCGGCGTGTTCGAGTGCCGCGTGCGCGCGCTGCAGGCAGTCGGCCGCGAGCGCGCGGGAGCGGTCGAGGCCGAACAGCGCGGGGTAGGTCGGTTTCGCGGACGCGGCGTCCTTGCCGGCGGTCTTGCCGAGCGACGCCGGATCGCCCTCGACGTCCAGGATGTCATCGACGATCTGGAAGGCGAGGCCGACGTCGTCGGCATAGGCCTGGATGGCCGCGACCTGCGCCGCGTCGCCGCCCGCCATGATCGCGCCGGCGACGGCGGAGGCCCGAATCAGCGCGCCGGTCTTGCGCGCGTGCATGCCGCGAAGCCCCTCGGCGTCGAGGGTGAGCGCGTGCCCCGGCGCCTGCCCGGCGGCCTGCAAGTCGATCGCCTGGCCGCCGACCATGCCGGCCGGCACCGGCGGCTTCACCGACGATCTCCAATCACCCGCAGTTTGCGGCGGTCGAGATCGGGATCGTCCGACGCCGGCTCGCGCGCCAGCAGTGCGAACGCCTCGGCGTGGAGGCCGTCACCCGCCAGGATCGCGATGCCGTCGCCGTAGACGACATGCAGCGTCGGCCGGCCGCGCCGCAGCGTGTCGTCGTCCATCGCCGGCAGATCGTCGTGGATGAGCGAGTAGGTGTGGATCAGCTCGATCGCGCATGCGGCAGGCAGCGCCGCGTCGAACGTCGGCGGCGCGGCCATCCGACGGCCGCTGCCGCCGCCAGCGTCAGCATCGGGCGCAGACGCTTGCCGCCGGCGAAGACGCTGTAGCGCATCGCGTCGGCGACGATCGCCGGGCACACCGGCGCCGACGGCAGATAGCGTTCGAGCGCCGCGTCGACGCGCGCGCGGGCGCTGGTCAGAAACTCGGCGAGCGAATCCTGGCCCACGCCGTCAACCGCGCTCGGCATCATCGGCGCCAAACGACGCCGGCGCCGGTTTCAGCTCGCCGCGCTCGTTGAGGATCTCGATGCGGCGTTCGGCCTGTTCGAGCTGGGCGTGGCAGAAACGCGACAGCTGGACGCCGCGCTCGTAGAGCGCCAACGACTGTTCGAGCGCGAGGTCGCCTTCCTCGAGCTTCTTCACGATGGTTTCGAGCTCGGCGATCGCCGCCTCGAAGTCTTTGATGGAGGTGTCGGGCATGTATCAGCTTTGAGTAAACACGAAGGACACAAAGGACACAAAGAGAAAAACGATCTAGCTGGGTGTCTTTGGTGTCCTTGGTGTTGAATCGGCGGTGGACCGGACCTCACAGTCCAGCTCACCCTGCGACAGGGTCACATGAATCGTGTCGCCGGGAGCCACGGACGCCGCGTCCCGTACTACCCGCGTGCGATCCGCGTTCCACGCGACCGCGTAACCGCGCCCGAGCACCGCCAGCGGGCTGAGCGTATCGAGCCGGCCGGCGACATTGCCCAGTTGCGCCTCGGCGCGATGTTGACGGCGCCGTGACCGCGGTCTCGAGACGCCCGCGAGAAGCGACCAGCCGGGTCCGGATGCTGGCGAGCCGCCGGCCCGCGTCGAACATCGACAGCTGTCGCTCGAGCTGCAGGCGGCGGCGTTCGCGCGCCGCCAGGCCGGCGCGAACGACCCGCGCCAACGCGTGCGATAGCTCGGCCGCATGCCGGCCTCGCATCGCGACCCGCCCGCGAAATCCCGCAAATGCGGGACGGCCGTCGACGATGTGGACGCGGCGGCTCAGCCCCTGCACCCGCCCCCGCGCCGCGGCGCGCAGGCGTCCCTCGAGCCGATCGATCCGGCCGCAGAATTCGTCCTTCGCCGACACCACCAGCTCCGCCGCGGCGGACGGGGTCGGGGCGCGCACGTCCGCCACGAAGTCGGCGATGGTGACGTCCGTTTCGTGGCCGACCGCCGAAATCACCGGCACCGGGACCCGCGCGATCGCCCGCGCGACAATCTCCTCGTTGAACGCCCACAGGTCTTCGATCGATCCGCCGCCGCGGCCGACGATCACGACATCCACGCCAGGGACCCGCGCGATCTGCCGCAGCGCGCGCGCCACGTCGGGGGCGGCGTCCTCGCCCTGTACCCGCGCCGGGCAGATCACCAGATGGGCGTTGGCGTAGCGTCGTCGCAGCACGTTGATGATGTCGCGGATCGCGGCGCCGTCGAGCGAGGTGACGATCCCAATCTTGCGCGGCAGCGCCGGCAGCGGCCGCTTGCGCGCCGCGTCGAACAGCCCTTCCGATTGCAGCTTCTTCTTGAGCTGTTCGAACGCCAGCTGCAGCGCGCCGAGGCCGTGCGGCTCGAGATGCTCGCAGACCAGCTGATATTCACCCTTCGGCTCGTACACCGATACGCGTCCACGTGCGACGACGCGCAGGCCGTCGGCCGGCTTGAATTTCAGGTAGCGCAGCGCCGAGCGGAAGATGACCGCTTTGATCTGGGAGGCACCGTCTTTGAGCGTGAAATAGAGGTGGCCGGTGTTCCAGAGCCGGCAGCCGGACAGCTCGCCCTCGACCCAGATTTCGGCGAACTGCTCCTCGAGGAGATCCCGGACACGAACGGTGAGCTCGGTGACGGTGAAGACACGACGAGCAGGCGCCTGAACAATCGGCTGTCGGCGGTCGGCAGGGAGAGTCGGCTCTCGGCTGTCGGCAGGGACAGTCGGTGCGCCGGCAGACTGAGTACGGTCGGCTGGCGACGGTTGACCAGCCGGCGGCTCGTCTTCAAACGGAAGATCGAACAGATCGGTCATCGGCAAGATCGGCGAGCTGCTGGATGTCGTCCGCGCTCAGGCTCAGTCGTTCGATGTCGGTGGCGCGGCCGGACTGTTCGTCCGCGTCAACGATCACCGCGTTCAGCCGCGGATTCTCGGTGGCGGTTTCGAAGCGCGCCGGCAGCGCGGTCAGGAACCGGCCGAGCGCCGCCTGGATCTCGACGCCGATGATCGAATCGTGCGGGCCGGTCATGCCCACGTCGGTCAGGTAGGCCGTGCCTTTCGGCAGGATGCGCTCGTCCGCGGTCTGCACGTGGGTGTGTGTGCCCACCACGGCCGTGACCTTGCCGTCGAGGTGCCAGCCCATCGCAATTTTTTCCGAGGTCGCCTCGGCGTGGAAGTCGACGAACACGATCCGCGTCCGTTCTTTCAAGGCCTCGATCTCGCGCATCACCACCGAGAACGGGTCGTCGATGTTCAGCATGAACACCCGTCCCATCACGTTGACGACCCCGACCGAACGGCCGTCGCGGGTCCGCGCCAGATAGCTGCCCTTGCCGGGCGCGCCGGCGGGGTAGTTGGCCGGACGGAGCAGTCGCGGCTCGGCGCCGATGTAGTCGAGCGCTTCCTTCTTGTCCCAGATATGGTTCCCCGACGTCATGACGTCGACGCCCCAGTCGAGGAGCTGATCGCCGATTTCGCGCGTGATGCCGAAGCCGGCCGCGGAGTTCTCCGCGTTGGCGATCACCAGATCGACGCGGTGGAAATCGACGATTCCGGCCAGGCCACGCCGGACCAGCTCGCGCCCGGGCTTGCCGACGATGTCGCCGATGAACAGGATGCGCACAGAGACAGCTTACATGGACGCCGGGTCTTTGGGTTGATGCAGGCGAGCCCTTTGGAACCGGCGGGGAGGCGCGTTTGGAGAACCGATCGGTCGGTCAGCCGATTGCGATCGGAATCGCTTTGCCGCGCCGCTCGCTGGTCTTCGGGATCGACACTCGCAGCTCGCCGTGGGCGAGCGTGGCGCGCGCCTTGGAGATGTCGCATGCGCGCCCGAGGCGGACCACGCGTGCGAACCGGCCGTAGCCGCGCTCGACCAGATGGAAGCTCGATTCGCGCCGCGCGCGCCGCGCCGCCTTTTCGCCGGCGATGAGGACGCTGTCGCCCTTGCCGATGACGCGGACCGCGGCGGCATCGACGCCCGGCAAGTCCACGGTGATTTCCAAGGCATCGTCGGTTTCGTAGACGTCGAGGGCCGGAGCGCACTCCCCGGCGAGCGATTCGGACCCGAAGGTGCGCCCCAATTCGATGAAGACTTGGCGGACTTCCGGGCCGAACTCGTTGATCTCAGATGGCAAGGCGATGGAGTGGATGCGCGGACGCATGCCTCGATAGTGGCATAAACATGAGGGTTATGGCTAGCTGCATGATATGAGTGTTAAATACTAAGATTTAATGATTGACAAGCACTCATATCATCCCTATACTCTCCTTCAGTTCTGAATCCAACGAAGTGAGGACCTCAACATATGCCCGGTAAAGTGATTGGAATCGACCTCGGCACGACCAACTCGGTCGTCGCGGTGATGGAAGGCGGACAGCCCACCGTCATCGTCAATCAAGAGGGCGCGCGAACGACCCCTTCGGTCGTGGCGTTCACGAAAGACGGCGAACGCCTCGTCGGCCAGGTGGCAAAGCGGCAGGCGGTAACCAACCCCGAGCACACCGTGTTCTCGATCAAGCGCTTCATGGGACGCAAGTTCGACGAAGTGCAGAGCGAAGCGTCGCGCGTGCCTTATAAGGTCGTGCGCGCCGACAACGGCGATGCCTGGATCAAGGCCCGCGACAAGCAGCAGTCGCCGCCGGAAGTGTCGGCGATGATCCTGCAGAAGCTGAAGCAGGCCGCCGAGGACTATCTCGGCGAGAAAGTGACCGACGCGGTCATCACCGTGCCCGCCTACTTCAACGACGCGCAGCGGCAGGCGACCAAGGATGCCGGCAGGATCGCGGGGCTCAACGTCTCGCGCATCATCAACGAGCCGACGGCGGCGGCGCTTGCCTACGGCCTCGACAAGAAGAAAGACGAGACCATCGCGGTCTACGACTTCGGCGGCGGCACCTTCGACATCTCGGTGCTCGAGGTCGGCGAGGGCGTGGTCGAGGTGAAGGCCACCAACGGCGACACCCATCTCGGCGGCGACGATCTCGACGATCGGATCATCGAGTGGCTGGTCGCGGAGTTCAAGAAGGCCGAGGGGATCGACCTGTCGAAGGATCGCATGGCGCTCCAGCGTCTGAAGGAAGGCGCGGAGAAGGCCAAGATCGAGCTCTCGACCGCGCTCGAGACCGAGATCAACCTGCCGTTCGTGACCGCCGACGCGACCGGTCCGAAGCACATGCAGGTGAAGCTGACGCGCGCCAGGCTCGAGCAGCTGGTCGAGGACCTGCTGCAGCGGACCATGGCGCCGGTGAAGCAGGCGCTCGCGGACGCGGGCGTGGACCCGTCGAAAATCGACGAAATCGTGCTGGTCGGCGGCTCGACCCGGATGCCGAAAGTGCAGCAGATGGTGCGCGAGTTCTTCGGCAAGGAGCCGCACAAGGGCGTCAACCCCGACGAGGTCGTCGCGATCGGCGCGGCGGCGCAGGGCGGCGTCCTCTCCGGGGAAGTCAAGGACCTGCTGCTGCTGGACGTGACGCCGCTGTCGCTCGGCATCGAAACGCTGGGCGGGGTGCTGACGACGCTGATCCCGCGCAACACCACGATTCCGACGCGCAAGAGCGAGATCTTCTCGACCGCGACCGACAACCAGACCAACGTCGAAGTCCACGTGCTGCAGGGCGAGCGCCCGCTGGCGCGGGACAACCGCACCCTGGGCCGCTTCCAGCTGGTCGGTCTGCCGCCGGCGCCGCGCGGCGTGCCGCAGATCGAGGTTGCGTTCGACATCGACGCCAACGGCATCGTCAACGTGGCGGCCAAGGACATGGCGACCGGCAAGGAGCAGAAGATCACCATCAGCGGATCGAGCGGCCTGTCGAAGGACGAGGTCGATCGGATGGTGACGGAAGCTCAGAGCCACGCCTCCGAGGACCAGACGCGGCGCGATCTGATCGACGCGCGCAACCAGGCCGACTCGCTCGCCTATCAGGTGGAGAAGACGGTCAACGAAAACCGCTCGAAGGTCGCGGTCGGCGAGCTGTCGGCGATCGAGGCGCTGATTGCCGACGTCCGCAAGGCGTCAGCGGCCGAGGATGTGGCGGCCATCCGGAAGGCGACCGAAGAGTTGCAGCGGGCATCGCACGCGTTCGCGGAGCAGCTCTATAAGGCGCAGGGTGCTCAAGGCTCGCAGGCTGCCCAGGGTGCTCAAGAGTCGCAGGGCGCTCAAGGTTCGGGTGGGTCGAACGTCAAGGATGCGGAAGTGATCGACGCGGAATACGCGGAGACCAAGTAAACCAAACCGGCGGGATGGGCTGGATGGGCTGGATAGGCAGGACACGCGTCCTGCCCATCCTGCCTCCCGCCCACAGAACAGGAGAAGAGTATGGCTATCGTTCGTTGGGATCCGTTTCGCGACTTCGGGTTCACCGCTCCGAGCACCACGTGGATGCCGCCGGTGGACATCTACCAGACCGGCGATCACGAGCTCGTGCTGAAGGCCGAGCTGCCGGACATGACGCGCGAAGATATCGACATCAACATCGAGAACTTCGTGCTGACGATCAAGGGCGAGAAGAAGGTGGCGAGCGACGTGAAGGAGGAGCAGTTCCACCACGTCGAACGGCGTTACGGCACCTTCACGCGTTCGTTCTCGCTGCCGCAGACCGTCGACCCGAGCCGCGTCTCGGCGGAGTACCGCCAGGGCGTGCTGACGGTTCGGCTGCCGCTGCGTGAGGACGCCAAGCCGCGCTCCATCAAGGTGGACGTGGCGGCGTAAACAGACGTGCGAGGCAGGATAGGCGGGAGCGGCAGGATGGGCGGGATCGAGCGGGGTGGCGTTCGTCCGATCCAGCCATTCCTGTCGGTCCAGCCCTTCCAGCCCGTCGTCCCCACGTGCTAACCTTGATCCCCGACATGGAAGAGCCCACGCCGCTGCAGCAGGATCCCGATACGCCCAAGGTTCCGGCGGAGCCGTTGCCGCCGATCCAAAGCCGCTTTCTGTTCGTCGACGTCGCCGCCTTGCGCGCCAAGCAACTGCGCCGTGGTGCCCGTCCGCGCCTTGGCGAAGACGTGCCGGCGCCCCACAAGGCCGAGCGCGTGGCGATGGAGGAAGTGAAGCGCGGGCTGGTCTACTACGATGTGCCGCCGGCGAAACCGGTCGGAGAAGAGGCCGAAGGATGAACGCGGACGTGATTCAGATCGCCCTGGGGACGCTGCAGGGTGTGCTCTCGAGCACGGCGTTCGTGCTGTTTCTGTTCATCGGGTTCTGCGTGGTCGCCGGCTTCACCAAGACCAAGAGGACGGCAGGCGGCAAGGCGTCGGTGGTCAAGAGCCTCGACGAGCGGATCAGCCACCAGCCGATGGAGTATTTCGCGCCCGGAGTCGGCCGTCAGAAGGTCGACCAGCTCCACTCGCCGGAACTCCTCGAAGCCGCCGCTCGTAAATGATCCTGACGGCCCGGCGCTGAGCCGAGGCCCGGAGGGATCCCCATGTTCTTCCTGCTCACGCTGCCGTTCCGAATCGCCTTCGGGCTGCTGCTGCTGCCGTTCGTCGTCCTGTTCCTGCCCTTTCTGCTGCTGCGCGTGCTGATCAAGTCGGCAGTCTTCCTGGTGGTGCTTCCGTTCGTGTTGCTGACCGTCGGCGCCGCGCTGCTGATGGCGTTCATCGCGGCGCTCTGCCTGCTGATGATCCCGATGCTGCCGTTCGCCTTCGTCGCGCTCTTCATCTGGGCGGTAGCCCGCTCGACGCGCCCGGCGCTGACTACCAACTTCTAACTTCCAAGCGACCTACGCAAAACTCTCGGGCTGCCAGCGCAGCCCGAGGTTGGTGATGCGCTGGATCACGGCTTCGTAGCTCACTCCCGCCTTTTCCGCCGACGCGGCAAAGTCCTCGCCCTTGGCGATCTGCGGATTGGGGTTGGCCTCGATAATCCATGCGTTGCCGGCTTCGTCGAGCCGGAGATCGATGCGGGCATAGCCGCTCAGCTCCAAGGCGCGATAGGCGCGCTTGCACAGATGCTGGATCCCCTCGGCCTGCGACTCTGGCAAGTCCCGCGCCGGCCCGCTGTCGATGCCGTACTTCTTCTGATACTTGACGCTCCACTTCACCCGGTCGGTGGCGATCCGCTTGGCGCCTTCCGGCATGTTCGTGAAGAACAGTTCCCACACCGGCATCGCCTGCAGCGTCTGGTTGCCGAGGATCCCCACGTAGAGCTCGCGTCCCTCGATGTACTGCTCGACGATCGCGGCGGTGCCGATGCTCTCGTGGATGAACGCGACGCGCTCCTTCAGCTTCTCGTCGCTGTCGACCACCGATGCCTGCGAGATGCCGATCGAGGCTTCCTGCGTCAGCGACTTCACCATCAGCGGGAACGGCAGCCGCTTGGGCCTGCGGACCGGCCGGCCGATCCGGACGACTTCGAACTCGGGCACCGCGATGCGGTGGTAGGCGAGCAGCTTCTTCGACAGCGATTTGTCGCGCGCCAGCAGCAGACCGCGCGGGTTGCAGCCGGTGTAGGGCAGCTTCAGCAGCTCCAGGTGCGACACCACGTTCTGGTCGAAGATGGTGATGTCGTCGAATCCTTCCAGCAGGTTGAACGCGATGTGCGGCTTCCACTCGGTGGCCAGCCGGCGGATCTCGCCGAGGTCGTCGTGGACGCCCAGCGCCTTTACCTCGTGGCCGAGGCTGGTCAGCGTCGAGATGACGTCGTATTCGGTGCGCCACGGCGCCGACACGATATCGGTGCCCTCTTCAATGGTGTCGGGCGGGATCAGATGGCGGTGGACGAGCGCGAGGACGCGCAGCTTCGTGCTCATAAGGCGACCCGGTGCCTCCCGCTGTGCAGGTAATTCATCGTCTGGACCGTGAGAAAGACCATGAAGTCGATTTTGGTGGCGTCCTCGGTGTCGGTGAGGCGCAGGTTGAGCTCGCGGCACCGCTCGATGATCTTCTCGAGCAGCTGATCGATGGTGTACTGGTAGCTGTCGGTGAAGCTGGCGACCGTGCCGCGCACTTCCTTCCTGATCCGGCGCACGAAGCGCGCCGCGGAGACGTGCTTGGCGTATTCCGGCGCATTGGAGAACATGTTGCGCAGGTCGCTCTCATAGAAATCCGGATGGTCGAGCCCGTAGTGCTCGCGCTTCTTGCGGTAGTGCTCGCCGAGCGTCTTCTTCAACCGTGGCAGCGGATCGACCTGGCGTTTCGAGTTGACGCGCGGCCGCACCGACGCCAGCTCGCGCATCAGCCGATCCATGTATTCGAGCTTCCGCTGCGCCGGCCAGCCGGCGTAGCGCGTCGCCCACATCGATTGCGGGTCGATCCAGACGGCGAACGTCTCGGCGAAGTCCTCGTCGGGGTGGCTCTGCGCGTACCAGTGGTCGAGGTGCTGCACGAAGCTCTTGCTGTACGGCTTCGGCGTGTAGTACTCGGGGTATTCCGTCTTCGGATCGCCGAACAACCGCCGCCGGGTCGGACGCCGTTGCAGCTGGTAGGCGTTGTCGATCGCGTGCCCGGCTTCGTGGCGCAGGATGCGGAGGCACGACTCGGGGTCGCCGCCTTCGACCTCGAGCATTTCGGCGCGTTCCAGCCTGGCCAGCCGCGGATGCGCCAGGTAGAAGGGGATCGCGATGCCGGGGATGCCGTCCGGCGTGAACCATTCGTCGGACAGCCAGTAGTGCGGCCGGAAGCTGAGGCCGCGGGCGTCGAGCTCGGCGTTCAGCTGCGCGATCCGCGGTTCGAGCTCGGTGCCGACGATGGTCAGGCCGAGATCGCACATGCGGACCTCGAGCAGCTTCTCATCGCTCAGGCTCGTCCAGTCGGCCGGTTTCAGCGGCTCGAGGTCGGGGGTGGGGGCTGCTGTTTCGACCATTCTGTATCGCGTTCGTAGGCGTCGGCGACGCGGAGGAGGGTGCCCTCGTCGAACCGTCGTCCCATCAGCTGCAGCCCAATCGGCAGCCGGCCTTCGTTC
Organism: uncultured Acidobacteriota bacterium; assembly: GCA_963794705.1. GTDB lineage: Bacteria > Acidobacteriota > Vicinamibacteria > Vicinamibacterales > CAVVIG01 > CAVQFC01. The sequence continues at coordinate 66,323 of CAWCFI010000009.1, read as the reverse complement.
GATCCCACCTCGCCGAGCGTCGGCGCGCCAGGGCCGCCGGCGAAGCCGCACGGCACGCTGATCGCCGGCAGCCCCGACAGGTTGGCGCTGACCGTGAAGACATCCATGAGGTACATCTGCACCGGATCTGAGACGCGTTCGCCCAGCCGCACCGCCGGCGTCGGGCTGGTCGGCATCGCCACGACGTCGACGCGGTCGAAGGCCCGCTCGTAGTCGCGCGCGATCAGCGTCCGCGCCTGCTGCGCCTTCAGATAATACGCGTCGTAGTAGCCGGCGCTCAGCACGTAGGTGCCCAGCATGATTCTGCGCTTGACCTCGGGACCAAAACCCTGGGCTCGGGTGCGCGCGTACATGGTCCTTAGTCCTTGGTCCTTGGTTCCTGGTCCGTCCGGCGCGCGAAAGCCGTAGCGGACGCCGTCGTAGCGCGCGAGGTTCGAGCTGGCTTCCGCGGTGGAGACCAGGTAGTACACCGGCGTCGCGTACTTCGCGTGCGGCAGCTCGATGTCGACGACCGTCGCGCCGCGCGCACGCAGCACCTCGAGCGCCGCGTCGATCGCGCGCGACACCTCGACGTCGATGCCTTCGAGCAGCGCGCGCGGGATCCCGATGCGGGCGCCGCGCACGTCGCCGGTCAGCGACGCGGTGTAGTCGGGAACGGCCTCGGACGCGCTGGTGGCATCCGCCGCGTCTTCACCTGCGAGGACGCCAAGCGCGAGCGCGGCGTCATGGACGGTGCGCGTCAGGGGGCCGACTTGATCGAGTGAAGACGCGTGTGCGATCAAGCCATAGCGCGACACCCGTCCGTAGGTCGGCTTGAGGCCGACCACCCCGCACAGCGACGCCGGCTGGCGGATTGAGCCGCCGGTGTCCGAGCCGAGCGCCAGCGGCGCCAGCCCGGCCGCGACCGCCGCGGCGGAGCCTCCGCTGGTGCCGCCCGGGATGCGATCGAGCGCCCACGGGTTGCGCACCGGCCCGAAGGCGGAGTTCTCGTTCGACGAGCCCATGGCGAACTCGTCGCAATTGGTCTTGCCGACGATCACCGCGCCGGCGCGCTCGAGCCGCGACACCACGGTGGCGTCGTAGGGCGGCAGATAGTGCTCGAGCATCCGCGACGAGGCGGTCGTGCGCACGCCGCGCGTGCAGAGGTTGTCCTTGATCGCCACCGGCACGCCGGCCAGAGGCGCGTCGCGCCAGCGATCGGGATCGCGGTCGATCTCCTGCGCGCGGGCCATGGCGCGGTCGGCCACCACGGTGTTGAAGGCATTCAAGCGGGGGTTGACCGTCTCGATGCGCGTCAGCGCATCCTGGCAGATCTCGAGAGCCGATCGCGCGCGCGACCGCACGGCTTCGCGCACGTCGTGGACCGTGGTCGGACGCTCGGTCATCCAATGACCCGCGGCACTTTGAAGAAGCCCGCGTCGATGGCGGCGTCTGGAGCAGCGGCGAGCGCCTCGTCGCGGTCGAGCGACGGCCGGACCTCGTCCAGGCGATCCGGGCCTTGCCGCGCCAGCACTGAAGCGGTCGGCGGGACGCCGGTGGTGTCGATCTGCTGGACGACATCGGCGTAGGCGAGGATCTCGCCGAGCTGCCGCGCGAACAGATCGGCTTCCGACGCGTCGAGCTCGAGGTGCGCCAGCGCCGCAATGGCCGCGATCTCGTCCCGAGTGAATCCCGCAGGCATGCCAAATGCTAGCATGCCAATCGCAAGGGGCTGGGACTAGCGGCTGGGGACTAGGCGCTGGGGGCTGGGATGAACGTCAGAAAGGCCGCCGTCGCAGGTACTTGGTATCCAGGGGCGGCGGCGCCGCTGGCGTCTGCCGTCGATCGTCATCTCGCCGTAGCAGATCGCGACGGTGTGGACATCGACGGTGGACTTGTCGCCCTCATCGCGCCGCATGCCGGCCTGATGTATTCGGGGCCAGTCGCGGCGCACGCGTACCGGCTCCTGCGCCGCCGCCGCTTCGACGTCGTCGTGCTGGTCGGGCCGTCGCACTTCGTCGGGTTCGACGGCGTGTCGCTGTATCCCTCCGGCGGATTCGAGACGCCTTTCGGCGTGGCCGCGATCGACGCGGAGTGCGCCGCGGCGATCGCCGGGGCTTCCGACGTGATCCATCCTGTCCCTGCCGCACACGCGCGCGAGCACTCGCTCGAAATGCAACTGCCGTTTCTGATGCGCCTGGCGCCGGCGATCCCGATCGTCCCATTGCTGATGGGTTATCAGACCGCTGAAACCGCAGCGGCATTGGGCGATGCGCTGGCGATCGCGCTCCGCGGCCGCCGGGCCCTGCTGATTGCCAGCACCGATCTGTCGCACTACCACGACGCCGCCACCGCCTCGCAACTGGATCGCGTGGTGATCGACTGCGTCGCCCGCTTCGACGCGACCGGCCTGCAGGCGGCGCTCGACGCGACGCCCGAGCATGCCTGCGGCGGCGGACCGACGGTCGCGGTGATGCGCGCCGCGTGGGCGTGCGGCGCGCGCGACGCCGCCATCCTGCGCTACGCCGATTCCGGTGATGTGTCCGGCGACAAGTCGTCGGTCGTCGGCTACCTCGCCGCCGCGCTGGGAACGTTCAAGGCGGATGATCCGCAATGACCAGCGAATCCGACCGCGCGCTCCTGCTGCGAATCGCCCGCGAAGCGATCGCCGTACATCTGAATCCACGATTTGATTCCCAATTCCAATCTGCCATCAGCAATTCGCAACCGGCCATTCTCGCCCGACCAGCTGGAGCCTTTGTCACCCTGCACAAGGGCGGAGATTTGCGCGGCTGCATCGGCCATCTCGAGCCGACGGAACCACTCGGCCAGGTCGTCCCGCGCATCGCGATCGCCGCGAGCAGCGCCGACCCGCGGTTCCCGCCGCTGTCGGCCAACGAGCTGCACGACGTCCATCTCGAGATCTCGCTGCTCGGTCCGCTGATTCCGATCACCGGACCCCAGGACATCGTCGTCGGCCGCGACGGCCTGGTGGTCGAAAAGGGCTGGCGTCGCGGCCTGCTGCTGCCGCAGGTGGCCACCGAATGGCAGTGGGACGCGGAGACGTTTCTCGATCACACCTGCCGGAAGGCGGGGCTCCCGGCAGACGCGTGGCGCCACGGCGCCGCGATGTGGCGCTTCGAGGCGGAGGTATTTGGAGAGGGCAGGTAGGGCGGGCCTATCCCGCCCGTCCTGCCGGTCGAGCCGCCACGAGCCCTCGCAGCGTATTGAGATTCTGTTCGTCGAGCGGATCGATTGCGATCGGTCCCGTCGCCTTGCCAGCGGCCTTCTCCGTCTCCAGCAGCATCGGCAGATCGCGGAACCGGCGATCGTTGACGATGCGCCGGAAGGGTTCGAGGCCGAGGTAGCCCTGGCCGATGTGCTCGTGCCGGTCGACGCGGCTGCCAAGCGGCTTCTTTGAGTCGTTCATGTGGAACGCCTGCAGCCGATCGAAGCCGACGACGCGTCCGAACCGCGCGAAGGTCGACGCGTACCCTTCGGGCGAGCCGATGTCGTATCCCGACGCCAGCAGGTGGCAGGTGTCGAGGCAGACGCCGATGCGGCGGTGCGCGCCGGTCCTGGCGATGATCGCGGCGAGCTGCTCGAATGTCGCTCCCAGCGTGGTCCCCTGGCCGGCAGTGTTCTCCAGCAGGACCATCGTCTTGCCGCGCCGTCGTTCGCGGAGCAGGGTCAAGAGCGCGTCCGCGATCAGGGTCAGGCCGTCCGCCTCGTTACCCGCTGTGTAGGCGCCGGGGTGCAGCACCACGCCGAGCAGGCCGAGCGCTTCGGCGCGATCGAGCTCGTCCGCCATCGCCTCGATCGATTGCGTGCGCAGGACCGGGTTGGTGCTCGCGAGGTTGATCAGGTAGCTGGCGTGTGAGACGACCGGCTCGATGCCGGCGGCTTTGACCGACGCGCGGAACGCGCGCACCTCCTCGCGCGGAATCGGCCGGCCGCGCCACTGGTTGGCGTTCTTCGCGAAGATTTGCAGGGCGGCGCAACGGTGCACGACGGCGCGCTCGACGGCGCGCGGCAATCCGCCGGCCACCGACATGTGCGCGCCCAGCCGCGGCATCCGCTATCGCCCGAGCGTTTCGCCGAGAACCTGTCCGTCCGTCCCGATTCGGATGCTGGCGGTAAACGGCACCGCCCGCGATGCGCGCTCGTCCATGCCGGGCAAGCCTCCGACAAATCGCATGTCGGTCCAGCGGACGGTGGTCACGCCGTGGGCGTCCACCGCGGAACGGGCAGCCGGCATCCGGGAGAACCCGAGATACACCTGACCGAGGTGTGTCGTCGACGCCTTGAGGACGGTGGGAGTCCACACGTTCGGGTACCGGATCGTGGTCCGCCACGGTGCATCCGATCCGGACTCCGGCTCCCGGTATCTCCGATCGAGCAGGTCGATGTCGTGAATCTCGAATGCGTTCGACATCTGCGCGATGATGCGCCACGAGAACGGCGAGGTGAAGGACGGCATCGCGATCATCTCGACGAGACACCGTTTGCCGGGAGGGGGACTCGAGGGCGCCGCGGCCCGCGGCCATCGGTCGACGATCGCGGTGGCGGCCGCCGGCGGATCGCATGGAGGCGGCAGGGTCGGACCGAACAGGCGCGGCGCGACCTCGAGCGCCTGATGGTGGGCGGCGCGCGCGCACGCCGTAGTTGGTCGCCATCAGCAGCAGCACGAACGCGGCCTTGGCGCGGCGCTGCGCCGGCGTGGATCGTCCGAGCAGTCCGATGACCAGCGCCATCAGCAGATAGATGTCGACGATCGGCATCCAGTCCACGGCGAACCAGTGCCAGTCGAACGGGCTCAGCAGGCGCGTGCCGTATGAGGTCGGCAGATCCATCAGGACATGCAGCAGCACGCCGACGATCGAGACCGCGACCAGCATGGCGAATGACGCGTCCTGCTCGTGCCCGCCGTCCTTGTTCGGCGATCGCTGGTCGTAGAGCCGCCGCCCCATCCACACCAGGCCCGCGGTGATCACGCCAAGCCCGACAATGCCGATCGGACCGTGACTCATGCCGCGATGCCACTCGAGATACTTCACCGCGCCGCCCGCGGTGGTGACGATGTCCATGTCCGGCGCGTTGGACGCGACGATCAACGCAATGGTGGTGCCGCGGCCGGCCCGCGACAGCGGCGTGCGCGCGAGCGTGGCGCCAAACAGCGAATGAGTCAGGTTATCCAAGTGCCGTAATATACCAGCATGCGAAAAGCGACTCTGGTCTCCGCGCTGATGATCGCGGCTTCGCTGCTCCCGGCCCCGGCGTTCGCCTGGGGTGCGGTCGCCCATCGCTACATCATGCGGCGGGCGATCGAACTGCTGCCGCCCGAGATCAAACCGTTCTTCGAACTCCATCGCGATGAGCTGGTGCTGCGCGTCAACGATCCGGATCTGTGGCGCGTGGTTGGATTCGAAGAGGAGCCGCCGAACCATCAGATTGACTTCGGCGTGGACGACTACGGCCCGTATCCATTCGTCGCGCTGCCGCGCGAATACGATGCCGCGGTCGAGAAATTCGGCGTCGCGATTGTTCGCCGCCACGGCCTGCTGCCGTGGCGCACCATGGAGGAATTCGGCAACCTGCGCCGGATCTTTCAGGGGTTCAGGCGGAACCAGCTCTATGTGGATGGCAACGCCGTGCTGTTTGCATCGACACTGGCGCACTACATCCAGGACGCGTATCAGCCGCTGCACGTCCACAACAACTACGACGGCCAGTTGTCCGGGCAGACCGGTCTGCACAGCCGGTTCGAATCCGAGCTGTTCGAACGCTTCGAGTCGCGCATGACGATCACGCCGGCGCCGCCGCGGATCGTCGGCAACACGCGCGACTTCATCTTCGACGTCGCGCTGACCAGCTTCCAGCAGGTGCCGCAGATCCTCGAAGCCGATCGCGCGGCGATCGGCAGCAAGGACACCTACGACGCCGAATATTTCGAGAAGTTCTTCACGACCATCCGGCCGGTGCTCGAGCGCCAGCTGGCGGGGGCGATCACCGACACCGCCAGCGCGATTGTCAGCGCCTGGACCGAGGCCGGCAAGCCGGAGTTGAAGCTGTCCTCGCCGCGACCGGTCCAGAAGGTCAAGAAACCCTAGTCGCTTGCCGGACGAAGCCGTCTATCTGGTGCCGATCGGATTGGGTCGCTTCGAGCTGTACACGGAACCCGCCGACGACGCCGCGGCGGCCGCGCCGCCGCCGGTCGGTTTCTGGGCCAGGACCCTCCGTCGCCTGCTCGAGCGCTGGCACGACCTGGCGCGCACCGCGCACGCGCAGCGCGAGACCGCCGCATTGTCGGGGCGGTTGGCGCGCGGACGGGACTGGCTGGTGCGCCGCATCGCCGAATCGATTGCCGAGCAGCGCACGCTCTGGTCGCTGCGCCGCGTCTCCTCGGCCCTGTTCGTGCACCCCTCGAATCTGTCCAGCGCCTCGGCCGCCGCGATCAGGGAACGGCTGCTCACGCACCGGCGACGTCACCACCTCTGGTGGCTGATCGCCAATCTAATCGGTGTGCTCGTGACGGCGATCCTGGTGCTGCTGCCGGGTCCGAATCTCGTCGGCTACTACTTCGTGTACCGCGCCATCGGCCACTTCCTGTCGTGGCGCGGCGCGCGACAGGCGCTCGACCGCATCTCGTGGACGCCCGAGCCCGAGGACGCGCTGGCGGAGCTTGGCGAGCTCGCGCAGCAGCCGCGCGCGGATCGCGCCGACCGCGTCGACGCGCTCGCGGCGCGCCTGCGGCTGCCGCGGCTCGTCGCATTTTTCGATCGCGTCGCGGTGCCGGCGCGTTGATTGTGGCCGTGTTATATACTCGACGCTAACGCCTTGAAACTACGGGACATCGCGGATCGCTTGGAGTGCCGCCTGGAGGGCGACGGTGAGGTGGACATCGTCCGCGTCGCGGCCATCCACAAAGCCGGACCCGGCGATCTGACGTTCGTGTCCAACGCTCGCTATCTGGCGCAGCTGGCGACGACGCAGGCATCGGCCGTCATTCTCGGCCGGACCGCCGGCGCGGCTCCCGCGTCCTGCGCCGTCCTTCGCACGGACGATCCGTATTCCGCGTTCGCGCACGCCGTGTCGCTGTTCGCGCCGGACGTCTCGACCGCAGCCGGGGTCAACCCGCTGAGCGCGGTCGCGAACGACGCGGTGATTGGCGAGGGTGCATCGATCGGTCCGTTCGTCAGCATCGGCGGGGGCGCCTCGATCGGCGCGCGAACCGTCGTGCACCCGAACGTCGTCATCGGCGCCGGTGCGCGGATCGGCGACGACTGCGTGATCCACTCGCAGGCGGCGATTCGCGAACGGGTGGTGATCGGCGATCGCGTCACGCTGCACAACGGCGTGGTGGTCGGCAGCGACGGCTACGGCTTCGCGCGCCAGAAAGACGGCACCCATCTCAAGATCCCGCAGCACGGCGACGTGGTGATCGAGGACGACGTGGAGATCGGCGCGAACTCGACCATCGATCGTCCGGCGATCGGCGAGACGCGCATCGGCGCCGGCACCAAGATCGACAACCTCGTGCACATCGCCCACGGTGTCGCGGTCGGACGTCGCGCGCTGCTCGCGGCACAGGTCGGCATCGCCGGCAGCACGACGATCGGCGACGACGTGATGATGGCGGGGCAGACCGGCGTCACCGGCCACATCAGCGTCGGCGACAAGGCGATCGTCGGCGCCAAGAGCGCGGTGCTGCAACCGGTGGAGGCCGGCGCGTTCGTCACCGGGTCTCCGGCGTTTCCGCACGCCGACTGGCGGAAGGCGTCGGTGGTATTCCGTCACCTGCCGTCGATCAAGAAACGCCTTGAAGAGGTCGAGCAACGACTGGTCGAACTCGAGGAGAAGCTCGCTGCATGTCAGACCGATCCGGATCACTAGTTCTCGCCGCGTGTTTCGCGCTCGTCTTCGCCGCCCGCGCCGCCGCCCAGCCAACCCAACCGATCGTTGCGCCCGCGCCGGCCGCGCCGGAGTTCCTGACCCGGTACGACTTTCACCTCTCGATCGCGTCGCTGATGCCGTCGACGCCGACCCCGGCGCCGCCGGTTCCGGACGAGCGTTTCTCGTGGGACAGCCGCTTCGGCGGCTCGTTCGACTTCGCCGATCTCGTTGTCGCCCGGCTCGGCGTCACCGTCGACTATCAGGCGGTGATGGGCAGCGAGTACCGGCCGTTCGACCCCAACCAGGGCAACTACACGATGGAAGGATTCGTCTCGGGGCGCGTCGGCGCAGACACCGAAGTGGCCGGCATCTTTCACCACCTCTCGCGGCATCTCAGCGATCGGCCCAAGGAATTCGCGGTGGCCTACAACGAGATCGGGGGGCGCCTGATGCGGCGGCAGACGTTCGACTCGACCACGGTCGATCTGGACCTCGAAGGCGGGCGCGTGGTGCAGCATTCGTATGTCGACTACACGTGGCTGGGCGAAGCGCAGCTGTTGGTGCGTCACCCGATCAACGAGCGGGTGGCGGTATTCGCGCACGGGGTCGGGCAGGTGTTCGCGGTGAACGAACTGGTCGCCGCGCGCGGCACGCAGGCCGGCGGGTTGATCGAGGCCGGCGTGCGGCTGGGCGGCCGGGGCGGCGTGCTCGAGGTCTTCGCCGGCTATGAGAAACGGGTGGACGCCGATCCGCTCGACCGTCTCTCGCAGCGCTGGGGGCTGCTCGGATTTCGTGTGCTGAGCCGATGAAGGTCATCTCGGTGAACGTCGGCCTGCCACGCGACGTCACCTGGCACGGCCAGACCGTGAGCACCGGGATTTTCAAGCAGGCGGTGGACCGGCGCGTCGCGGTGCGGACGTTGAACCTCGACGGCGACCGGCAGGCGGACTTGAGCGTGCACGGCGGCCCGTTCAAGGCCGTCTACTGCTACCCGAGCGAGCACTACGCCCCGTGGAAGGTTCAGCTCGGCGGGCGCGAGCTGCCAATCGCCATCTTCGGCGAGAACTTGACGACCGAGGGTCTGGACGAAGCGTCGGTTCATCTCGGCGACCGCTTCGCGATCGGCTCGGCGCAGGTCATCGTCACCCAGCCCCGCATGCCCTGCTACAAGCTCGGTATCCGCTTTCAGTCCGCCACCATCATCAAGCAGTTTCTCGCCAGCGGGCGGTCAGGCTTCTACCTGGCGGTCGAGCGAGAGGGGGAGGTGGGCGCCGGGGATCCGATTACGCCGCTCTACCGGGATCCGGAGTCGGTCCGGGTGGCCGACATTATTCGTCTGTACGTCGCAAAAACGTATGCGCCGGCCGACGTGGCGGTCATCAGGCGGGCCCTGCGCGTGGCGGCATTTCCCGAGAGCTGGAGGGAACACTTCCGCGAGCGGCTGACATAAGATCGGACGATATGGCCAGGTTCACTCGTGTGCTGGCCGTGGCGCTGTTGGCCGGCGGCCTGTTCTCTGCCGCCACCCAGCCGGCGCTCGCGGCATCCCGTCCGCCGAAGCTGCAATACGAAATCACCACGCTGCCGAACGGGCTCACGGTCGTCCTGTCCGAGGATCACTCGACGCCGATCGTCCACGTGCAGCTCGTGTATCACGTTGGATCGAAGAACGAACGGCCGGGCCGTACCGGCTTCGCTCACCTGTTCGAGCACCTGATGTTCAAGGGCTCCAAGAACGTCCAGCCGGAGGCGCACACCTCGATGCTCGCCTCGGTCGGCGGCCAGAGCAACGCCTATACGACCGATGACGAGACGGTGTTCTGGGAGACGGTGCCGGCGCAGTACCTGCCGCTCTCGCTGTGGCTCGAAGCCGATCGCATGGCGACGCTGCGCATCGACAAGGACACCTTCGCCAACGAGCGCGACGTCGTCAAGGAAGAGCGGCGGATGCGCATCGACAACCAGCCCTACGGGCGGCTGAACGAGATCATCTACGACCAGGCATTCACCGTGCACCCGTACAAGCACGCGACCATCGGCAGCATGGAGGATCTCGAGGCGGCCTCGGTCGAGGACGTCCGTGATTTCTACAAGACGTTCTACGTGCCGGCGAACGCGACGCTGGTGATTGTCGGCGACTTCGAAACGGCCCAGGCGCTGACCCTGGTCAACAACTATCTGGGGCGCGTGCCGAAGTCGGACCGGGTCGTGCCGCGCGACATCCCGCAGGAGCCGCCGCAGACGAAGGAGAAGCGGGTCACGCTGCAGGAGCCGTGGCCGCTGCCGGCCGTAGTGGTGGCCTACCACGTGACCAAGGACGGCAACCCTGATTCGTATCCGCTGCACATCGCCGCCAAGGTGCTGTCGGACGGCCAGACCTCGCGTATCTACAAGAAGCTGGTCTACGAGACCCAGATGGCGGTCGCCGCGTTCGGCAACGCCAACCTGATCGAGGATCCGAACCTGTTCTACGCCGTGGCGATCGTGCAGCCCGGTCACACCACCCAGGAGGTCGGCGATGCGCTGATCGCCGAGATGGAGCGGCTGCGGACCGAGCCGATCACGGCGCACGAGCTGCAGCGCGCCAAGAACCAGTTCGCGCGCGACTACATCATGGGACGCGAGTCGGACCAGCAGAAGGCCGGACAGCTGTCGCACGCGGTGGTCATCCACAACGACGTCAAGACCGCGGATGCGGAGTTCGACATCTTCCAGAACATGACGGTGGCCGAAGTGCAGCGGGTCGCGAAAACCTACTTCAGAGCGGAGAACCGCCTGGTGCTCACGCTGATGCCGTCGGGAAAGGCGGCCCAATGAGCACTCAGAGCGCGTGGAGGACACAGAGAAGGAATAGCCACAGAGACACTGAGACACAGAGAAAAGATAAAAAGGTCTCTGTGTCGCTGTGTCTCCGTGGCTTGTTGATCTCTGTGTTCTCTCTTTCCCTCTGTGTCGCCGCCGCGGCCCAGTCCGCGTCCTGGCCGGCGGAGCGCCCGCCGCAGCCGCTGCCGGCGCGCGACATCAAGTTCCCGCCCTACGAAATCCAGACGCTGCCCAACGGCCTGCAGGTGGTGGTGGTGATGCACCACGAACAGCCCGCGGTGACGATGAGGCTGCTGATCCGCGCGGGCACGTCTTCCGACCCGCGCGAGAAGCTCGGGCTCGCGCACCTCGCGGCGTCGCTGCTCGACCAGGGCACCAAGACCATGTCGGCCGAGCAGATGAACGACGCGGTCGACTTCATCGGCGGTGCGATGGGCGCCGGCGCCGGCACCGATCTCACCTTCTGCAACATGGTCGTGATGAAGGACAGCTTCGACACCGGCCTCAAGATGCTGTCGGAGATGGCGCGGCAGCCGGCGTTCGCCGCCGGAGAGATCGACCGCCAGCGTCAGCAGATGCTGTCGGGACAGAAAGTGAGCGCGGAGGACCCCGGCTACATCGCCAACTCGGTCTTCGATCGGCTGGTCTACGGCTTCCATCCATACGGCATGCCCGAGAACGGCACGCCGGAGACGATTGCTGCGCTGACCCGCGACGATCTCGTCGCGTTCCATACGCGCTATTTCATGCCGAACAACGCGATCCTGGCGATCGTCGGCGACGTCACCGCAGAGGAAGCGTTCGCGTCGGCGAAGAAGGTGTTCGGCGACTGGCAGAAGCGCGACCTGCCGAAGCAGACCTTCGTCGGCCCGCCCGATCCGGCCCGGCGCGTGGTCGTCGTCAACAAGCCCGATGCCGTGCAGACCGAAGTCCGGGTCGGCCACATCGGGATCCCGCGCACCCACCCGGACTACATGGCGGTCAACCTGGCGATTCGCATCCTGGGCGGTGAGGGCAGCAACCGGCTGCACCAGGTGCTGCGCACCGAGCGCGGCCTGACCTATGGCGCGCAGGCCAACATGGACACGCTGAAGGAAAGCGGCGACTTCGAGGCCGAGACCAACACGCGTTCCGATGCCACCGGCGAGGTGCTGCGGCTGATCGTCGACGAATTCTGGCGGCTTCAGCGCGAGCGCGTCGGCGATCGCGAGCTCGACGGCGCCAAGGCCTACCTCTCCGGCAGCTTTCCACTGACGATCGAGACGCCCGAGGCGATTGCCATGCAGGTCGTCAACGCGCTGTTCTACGGTCTGCCGTTGTCGGAGCTGCAGAACTTTCGCGAACGAGTCAACGCGGTCACCCCCGACGACATCCAGCGCGTGGCGAAGGCGCTGCTGCGGCCGGACCGGTTGTCGGTCGTGCTGGTCGGCAACCTGTCCGCATTCGGATCCCAGCTGCGCGGCGTCGGCTTCGCCACGTTCGAGACCGTCGAGATTGCCGATCTCGATCTGACCTCGGCGACCTTCAAGCGGACAACGATCAAGGCAGAGGCCGGACAGGCGGGATGGGGTGGAAGGGCGGGACGGGCTGGAGGGGCAGGACAGGCTGGAGCGGGCGATGTAGTGCAGGCCTTTAGGCCTGCCTCGAGTTATCAGCCTGCCCTGAACTATCAGCAGTCGCCGCTGGCGAGCCGGCCATCCGACAAAGCCGCACCTGAGGAAACCACCAAGGCCATGGCGCTGCTCGACAAGGTCGTCGCGGCCAAAGGCGGTATCGAGAAGCTGCGCGCCCTGAAGTCGATTGTCGCGAAGCAGACGCAGGTCAGCCACCGTGCCGCCGGCGATTCGACGGTGGAGACCACCAACTACATCGAGTACCCCTCGCATCTCCGGGTCGAGTCGCCGGGGCAGGTGCAGGCGTATGACGGTGCCCACGTGTGGATGAAGGACGCCCGCGGTGTCCACGACGCGCCGGACGCGTACGTGCGCGAGATGGCCGCCGGCCTTCGGCGCGACGTGGTGTCGCTGCTGCTTTCGGCCAAGGCGGGCAGCGTGGCGGTCCGGCTGCTGCCGGATGTGAAGGAAACCGAAGGTCAGTTGAGCCGCGCGCTCGAACTTTCGGCGATCGACCTCAACCCGATCGTGCTGCACATCGATCCGGAGTCCAGCATGATCCGCAAGCGCGTCTATGCCGCCGACGCGCCGGGCCGCCCGGTGGTGGACGAGGCGTTCTTCGATTACCGCGACGTCGACGGCATTCAGTTCGCCTTTCGCGCCATCCAGAAGGTCGGGCCGACGTCGGTGGAGCGCCTCGTGACCGATGTGAAGATCAACGCGCCGATCGATTCCGCGCTGTTCAAACGCCCGACGTCTTGAGCCCGCGCCTGCTGCTGTCCTGCGGCGAAGCGTCCGGCGATCTCTATGCCGGGGCGCTCATCCGCGAGCTGCTCGCGCTCGATCCCACCATCGACATCGCCGGGCTTGGCGGGCCGCAGTTCGCCGCCGCCGGCGGCCGGCTCGTCGACGACTACCGCGAGATCTCGGTGAACGGCCTCACCGAATGGATTCCCAAGCTGCCGCGGCTGCTCACGGCGCGGCGGCGGCTGGTCGCCGATGCACAGGCCCGGCGTCCCGATGCGCTCGTCCTGATCGACTTCTCCGGCTTCAACTTCCGGCTCGCGCCGGCGATCAAGCGGCTCGGCGTGCCGGTCATCTACTACATCAGCCCGCAGATCTGGGCCTCGCGACCGGGCCGCCTCGCCACCATGCGGGCCATCGCCGATCGCGTGCTCGTGATCTTCCCCTTCGAGGCAGCCATCTACCAGAGCGGCGGCGTGCCGGTCGAGTTCGTCGGCCATCCGCTGATCGACCTGGCCACGCCGACGGCAAGCCGCGACGCCTTTCTCCGCGGCCTGGGGATGACGCCGTCGGCACCGACCATCGCGATCCTGCCGGGCAGCCGTCCCAACGAGGTGTCGCGCATCCTTCCTGATCTCGCCGCCGCTGCTCGACTGATTCGACGCCAGGTGTCCGGCGCCCAGTTCCTGGTGGCCCGCGCGCCGCACCTCAACGACGCCCTGTTCGACGCGGTGGGCACGGGCGCGGACGACGCGACTTTCGCGCTGGTGGAGGGCGACACCGACACCGTGCTAGCGTCGGCGGACGTCGCGCTCACCGCGTCGGGCACCGCCACCGTGCAGGCAGCGCTCCACGACACGCCGATGATTGTCGTCTACCGGATGGCGCCGCTGTCGTATCAGCTCGCGAAGCGCGTCGTCACGCTCGACACCATCGGGATGGTGAATCTGATCGCCGGAGAAAAAATCGCGCCCGAGCTCGTGCAGGACGCGTTGACCCCTGAGGCGGTCGCGCGCGAGGCGGTCTCGCTGCTCACCGACCCCGACCGCGCCGCGCGCACCCGCGCCGCGCTCGCGACCGTGCGCTCCCGCCTCGGCGGCCCCGGCGCCAGCCGCCGCGCGGCGGCAGCCATCCTGCGGCTGGTCGAGGAACACAAGCCGCGCTGAGCACGAAAATAAAATGCTGTGTCACACTGAACAGATGCGAACTCTGGTGGTGTGCTGCCTTCTGTGCGTGCTGAGCCTGCCGGCGCGGGCGACGGTGTTGATCCCCGCGGATCTCGGCGAGCTGTCACGCGATGCGCTGGCGATCGCGCGCGGCCGCGTCGCGGCGCTCGACGCGCAATGGACCGAGGATCATGGGACGATCGAAACCATCGTCACGCTCGAGGTCGAGAGCTATCTGAAAGGCGCGCTCGGAGCGACGCTGCGCTTCCGCGTGCCCGGCGGCGAGCTCGGCCGCTTCCGCAGCGTGGTAGTCGGCGCGCCGTCCTTTGCCGTGGATCAACGCGTGGTGGTGTTCCTCGGCGCGCGCGGGCCGAGCGTACCGCACCTGCTTGGCATGACCCAGGGCGTGTTCCGCGTCGCGCGCGCCGCCGACAACTCCGGCTGGCTGGTCACGTCGCCGGTACTACTGCCGGGCGCCGTCACCGCGCGCCTCGTGCGCGGCGATCCGTCGCGCCGCACGCTCGCCCTCGCCGACTTCGAACAGACCGTACGCGCGTTAGCGGGAGGGGCGAAGTGAAGCGGACGCTGGCCGGTCTCGTCGCCGCGGCCCTGACGCTCGCTCAGCCGGCGCCCGCGCTCGCATACCTCAAGTTCGGCGTGACGATCGGGGGGCAGCAGGTGACGGTGAAGTGGACGCAGGCGCCGGTGCGCTACTTCGTCTCGACCGCGAGCGTGCCCGGCGTCACCTCCACCGATCTGCAGGGTGCGCTGGCCCGCGCCTTCTCGACCTGGCAGGCGGTGCCGACGGCTTCCATCACCTATCAGTTCGCAGGCGTGACCGCCGCCAGCCCGGGCAGCGACGATGGGTCGTCGGTGCTGGGTTTTCAGAACCGCCCCGATCTCGATCGCGTGCTGGCCTCGACCAGTTTTCTGGTGGACTCGTCCAGCGGCGCGCTGATCGAATCGGACATCTTTTTCAACGCGGCGTTCCCCTGGTCGGTCGCGGCCGCGGGGGAAGCCGGTCGCTACGATCTGGAGAGCATCGCGCTTCACGAGATCGGTCATTTCAGCGGTCTCGGCCATTCGGCGCTCGGCGAGACCGAACTTCTCAGCACGGGTGGGCGCCGGGTCCTCTCGGCTGAGGCGGTGATGTTTCCGATCGCCTTCGCGGCGGGGAGCATCTCCGCCCGCACGCTCAAAGCCGATGACATCGCCGGCATCTCGGATCTGTATCCCGACGGCGACTTTGCCAGCGACGGCAGCCTGTCGGGACGCGTCACCAAGGACGGCCAGCCGGTCTATGGCGCGCACGTGATCGCCTTCAATGCCGCCACCGGCGCGATGGTCGCCAGCTTCTCGCTCAACGCGCAGGGACAGTTTTCGATTGGCGGCCTGTCGCCAGGTACCTACGTGCTCCGTGCGGAGCCGATCGACGATGCAGACATCGGCAGTTTTTTTGACACCGCCAACGGCGTGGACATCGACTTTCGCGTGGCGTTTCTCGACAAGGTCGTCGTGGTGCCGAAAGGCGGCGACAGCGGCGAAGTTGCCGTGACGGTCGTGCGCAAATGATCAGGATCGGGAACACGGCGTTGCTGGTGTGTGCCGCCCTCCTGCTGCGCGTGGCCCCGGCCTTTGCCCAGCCGGCCAATGCGGTGCCGTTTCGGTTCGAGACTGGATTCGGCATCGTCTGGGACGGCGCTCAGTCCCTCGGCGCGCGCACCGCGACGGAGACGACCGGCTCAGGCGGTACCTTGCCGCTGTTCAGCACCTCGAGCGAACTCGGCGGCGCGGTCGGCATCGACGGCCGTGTCGGGGTGCGGCTGACACGCTCGTTCGTAGCCGAGGCAGAGGCGTCGTATCTCAAGCCGCAATTGCGCATCGCGATCAGCGCGGACGCGGAAGGGGCCGCACCGGTCACCGCGTCCGAGACGATCCAGCAGTTCACCATCGGAGCGAATCTGCGCTGGATGCTGCCTGGGCGCAGGTGGTCGCCGCGCTTTAGGCCGTTCGCGCTGGCCGGCGGTGGGTATCTACGGCAGCTCCACGAGCAGGCGACCCTCCTGGAAACGGGACACTTCTACCAATTCGGAGGGGGGATGGAGGCATTGCTGGCGGCTCGTCGTTTTCACACCAAGGGGTTGGGCGTACGCGCCGACCTCCGCGCGCTCATCCGTTCGCAGGGCGTCGCATTCGACGGCGGGTCGAAGACGTCGCCCGCCGTCGGTGTGTCTGCGTTCGCGCGGTTCTAGTCCTCGGAATCGTGCTCGTCTCCGGCGCGATCGCCGTGCGGCGGCACGTGGTACGGGCTGTCTGGTTCTTCCTCAGGCGAGCGGTTGGACATGCGCTCGGCGGTTTTCTGCGTGATGTCGATTTCCGCTTGCTGGTTGTCGTCGGCGATCTGCTGGTTGTCGCGCGGCTCGGTGTTGTCGTCTCGCATTGGGCAGCCTCCGATGTGTTACCGTCGCAATTCCGATGCCCACTCCGGCGATTGAGTTTCGCGGTGTGTCGTTCGCGCGGCCTGGACAGGCGGCGCAGGTGCTCGACGATTTCACCCTGACCGTCGGTAGCGGTGAGGTGCTCGCGCTGGTCGGCCGGAGCGGCGCCGGGAAGAGCACGCTGCTCAAGCTCGTCAACCGTCTGCTGCTGCCCGACGCGGGCGATGTGGTCGTGGAGGGACGCAGTACCCGCGCGTGGGAGCCGATTGCGCTCCGGCGGCGTGTCGGCTACGTGCTGCAGGACGTCGGCCTTTTTCCACATATGTCCGTCGCGGACAACGTGGCGGTCGTGCCGCGCCTCGAGGGATGGGGTGCCGATCGCGTGGCGGCCCGGGTGCACGAACTGCTCGAGCTGGTCGCGCTGCCGGCGCAGTCCTTTGCGACCCGATGGCCCGATGAGTTGTCGGGCGGCCAGCGTCAGCGCGTCGGGGTGGCGCGCGCGCTGGCGGTCGATCCGCCGGTGCTGCTGATGGACGAGCCGTTCGGGGCGCTCGATCCGTTGACCAGGGCCGAGCTGCACGCGGAATTCAGCCGCATCCAGTCGCGTCTCCGCAAGACCGTCATCATCGTCACACACGACATGGGCGAAGCCTTTGCGCTTGGCGATCGCGTCGGCGTGATCGAAGGCGGCCGCCTGGTCGTGTGCGATCGCCCCGAGGTCGTCGCGGACTCGCACGAACCGCTGGTCCGACAGCTGCTCGATGCCCTGCCGGCCATTCCGCGGCGGTCCGTCGCGAGATGAGATCGCTCGTCGCGTTCTGGATCGCGCATCGGGCCGAGCTCGCCAGCCTGTTCGGGCAGCACGTGCTGCTCGTCGCGGGATCCACGCTGGTGGCCGTGGCGCTCGGCGTGCCGCTCGGAATCTTTTCGGCAAGGCGCCCCAGGCTCGCCTCGCCGTTGATGGCGATGGCCAGCATCGTCCAGACCATCCCCAGCCTGGCGATGTTCGGCTTTCTGCTGCCGGTGCCGTTCATCGGCGGCGTTGGCGCGCGGGCGGCGCTGGTCGTGCTGATCTTGTACGGGCTGCTGCCGATCGTGCGGACGACGATTGCCGGGCTGCGCGGGATCGACCCGTCGATTCGCGAGGCCGGCGTGGCGATGGGGATGACGCCGCGCGAGCTGCTGCGGCAGGTCGAGCTGCCGCTGGCGCTGCCGTCGATTGTCGCCGGGGTTCGCGTGGCGGCGGTGGTCGGGGTCGGCTCCGCGACCATTGCCGCGGCGATTGGCGCGGGCGGGCTCGGCGAGTACATCTACCGCGGCCTCTCGATGGTCGATACGACGGTGATCCTGGCGGGCGCCATTCCGGCCGCGCTGCTTGCGCTGGCCGTGGACGCGGCGCTGTTGTGGCTGGAGAAGCAGCTGTCGGCCCGCCGGCGATCCCGATCGCGTCGCGCCGCGGTCACCGTGGCCGCCGTCGTCGCCGCCGCCGTGCTGCTGTCGAGCACCGCCGCCGCACGCCGGACCAGGGGCGCGATCGTCGTCGGATCGAAAAATTTCACCGAACAGCTGGTGCTGGGCGAGCTGCTGGCGCAGGCGATCGAGCACGACGCGGGCCTGACGGTGGATCGACGGCTGAACCTCGGCGGCACGCTCATCTGCGATCAGGCGCTGATGAACGGCGACATCGACGTCTACGTCGAGTACACGGGAACCGCGTTGACCGCCGTCTTTCACCAGCCGGTGAGCAACGACCCCGGCGCGGTGTTCGACACCGTCCGGGCGCTGTACGCCCGGAGCGGCCGGACGCTCCTGCGGCCGCTGGGCTTCAACAACACGTTCGCGATCCTGGTTCGCGGCGCCGACGCCCGGTCACGCGGGCTCCGGACCATCGATGACGCGGTGCCGGCGTCGGTGGGCTGGCGGGCCGGCTTCGGGTATGAATTCGTGGAGCGGCCCGATGGCTACCCGGGCCTGGCCAAGGCGTACGGGCTGCGCTTTCCCGATCCGCCCCGCGTGATGGACCTCACGCTCAGTTATCGCGCGCTCGCCGCGGGGCAGGTCGACCTGATTGCGGGCGACGCCACCGCGGGACTGATCGCCGGGCTGGATCTCGTGCAGCTGGAGGACAACCGGCACTATTTTCCGCCCTACGACGCGACGGCCGTGGCGCGGGCCGGCATGCTGCTGCGGTATCCGCAGGTGCGCACCGCGCTCGAGCGGCTTTCGGGCCGGGTGGCCGCCGCGGACATGCGCGCCATGAACTACGCCGCCGACGTGGAGCACCGCGACATCGCGATGGTCGTCCGCGACTTCCTGGCGCGGACGCGATGAGGCAACCTACGGGGGAGTTCATCCGTCTAAGCGTGGCACGAGGGCTTATGAAGACGACCATCATCCTGTCGTTGGCGCTCACGGCGCTGTTTCTGGCGCCCGCCATCGGCCGGGCCAGCCAGGACGGCCGATTCGAGCGGTTGCACGAACACGCGGAGTTCAGGCGAGAGATGCGCGAGCAGACCCGCGATCGGATGCACGCCAGAGCGGAAGCCATGCGCGAACGAATGCGGATCAGGCGGGAGACGCGGTCGCAATCGCGCGAGATGCATCAGCACTTCCGCGACAGCTACCGTCAGGAGTATCGCGACGAGATCCGTGGGGCGATGCGTGACATGCGGCAGGCCCTGCGCGAGGCGTTCAGGGGTTGGTGAGAAGATCCTTCCCGATCTTCCGGACCGCATCCAACATCCGGTCGACATCCTCCCGCCGGCTCCGGTAGTTCACGATGCAGGCGCGCAACGTAAAGCGCCCGCGCAGTTCGGTGCTGGTGAGAAACGCTTCCCCGCCCAGCTGCAGCCGTTCCAACAATGCCTTGTTGAGCGACGCGATTCCCTCCTCGTCCCGGCCGGCATCGAGGCTGGCGCGACTGTCGGCTCTGTCGCCCACGAACCTGAAACAGACCACGCTGAGGCTCGGCGGCGCGACCAGCTCGAGATCCGGTGCCGCGCGCACGCAATCGGCGAGATAGCCGGCGATCGCGATGTTGTCCTCGATGACTGCTCGATAGCCCGTGAGCCCGAACTGCTGCAGCGTCATCCAGACTTTCAGCGCGCGGAATCCGCGCGTCTGCTGAAAGCCGTACTCGCTGAACCACGGCAGGCCATAGACCTCGCCGGCACTGCCTGACTGCCGGATGTAGGGCGGCACCAGGCTGAAGGCCGATCGCATCATCTCGGCGTCGCGCACGACGACGAGGCCGGCCTCCACTGGAACGAACAGCCACTTGTGCGGATCGAGCGCGACGCTGTCGGCCTGCGCGACCGCGCGCAGCTCGCCGGTGTACTGCGTGGAGAGGATCGCTGGACCGCCGTATGCGGCGTCCACGTGCATCCAGACGTCGTGCCGGCGACAGACGCCGGCGATGGCGGCGAGATCGTCGATCGCGCCGGTGTTGGTCGAGCCGCCGGTGGCGATCACCGCAATCGGCCGGATGCCGCGCTCGAGGTCTTCGGCGATGGCGGCTTCGAGCGAGCAGACGCGCATTCTGTAGTCGGCGTCGGTCGCGATCGTCCGGACCGACGCGCTGCCGAATCCCAACAATTCAATCGCCTTGCGCGCGCAGCTGTGGGCTTCGCTCGACATGTAGAAGGCAAACGGCGCCGGCGCGCCGCGCAAGCCGTCGAGGCGCACGTCGACGCCGCTCTTGACGTGCCGCGCGACCGCCAGCGCCGTCATCGTCGCCATCGAGCCGCCGCTGACGAGCAGACCCATCGAGCCAGCGGGGAAGCCGAGCATGTCGCGGAACCACCCGGTGACCTGGCGTTCGAGATGGATCGCGGCATGGTTCCCGCCGGCGCAGCTTGGGTTCATCGCTGCGGCGAGCGCGTCGGCGAACACCCCCATCACCGCCGGAGGGGAATTCACCCAGCCCCAGAAGCGCGGATGCCCGTTGCCGAAAGGATAGGGCTCGATCGTCTGTTGAAACGCGTCGAGGATGTGATCGGGCGAAACCGGATCCTGCGGTGGGGGACTCGAAGCAAATGCCTGCGCGAGCTCTTGCGGCACTGGCCGGAACACCGGCTCGTCGGGAAGCGTCGTGAGATGGTCGGCAATCAGATCGACGACGCGATAGCCGATGCGCCGGATTTCGTCAGCCGTCCAGTCGGAGAGCATAGCTACGTACCAGAAAAAACCGCCGAGAACGCGGAGAACGCCAGAGAAAATATTCGTCTCTGCGGTCTTTGCGATCTCCGCGGTTTTTTCTTCAGGCCGTTTTCGCGAACATCTGCGGCGGCGCGGGAATGGTCATCTCGCCCTGCATCACTTCGCCGTGCTGGCTGAGGTCGAGCCCGATCTCTTCCTGCTCCTCGGAGACGCGCAGCGGAATGATGAAGTCGGTGAACTTGTAGAGGATCCACGAGCCGCAGAACGAGAAGGCGGCGACGAAGATCAGCGCCCCGCAATGCACGAGGAACGTGGCGGCGTGCCCCGACGTCAGGCCGACGTCCTTGGCGAAGATGCCGGTCATCAGCATCCCGACCATGCCGCCCACGCCGTGGCAGGGGAACACATCCAGGGTGTCGTCGAGCGTGGACGCGTTCTTCCAGTGCACCATCAGGTTCGAGACGACGCTGGCGACGGTGCCGATGAACATCGCCTCCCCAATCCCGACGTAGCCGGCCGCGGGCGTGATCGCGACGAGGCCGACCACCGCGCCGACACAGGCGCCGAGCGCAGACGGCTTCTGCCCGCGCATGCGGTCGAAGAAGATCCAGGCCAGCGCCGCCGAAGCAGAGGCGGTGTTGGTGGTCGCGAACGCCATCGCCGCCTGGCCCGATGCCGACAGCGCGGAACCGGCGTTGAACCCGAACCAGCCGAACCACAGCATGCCCGTTCCGAGAATCACGAACGGGATGTTGGCGGGAGTGGTCGCTTCGCCGTTCTTGTGCGTGGTCCGGCGCCCGAGCACCATCGCGCCCGCGAGCGCCGCGAAGCCGGCCGACATGTGCACCACCGTGCCGCCGGCGAAGTCGAGCACACCCATCTTGTGCAGGAAGCCGTCCGGGTGCCACGTCCAGTGCGCCAGCGGCGAGTAGACGAAAATGCTGAACAGGCACATGAAGAGCAGATAGCTCGAGAAGCGGACGCGCTCGGCGAACGATCCGGTGATCAACGCCGGGGTGATGATCGCAAACTTGAGCTGAAAGAGAGCGAACACGATCAGCGGGATCGTGGGCGCGAGATCGGGATGGGTGAAGGCGCCGACGCGCGTGAACATGAAAAACGTGCGCGGGTCGCCGATGATGCCGTGGAAGCTCGTGCCGAAGGCGAGGCTGAAGCCCACCAGGATCCACAACAGGCTGATCACGCCCATCGCAACGAAACTCTGCAGCATCGTCGAGACGACGTTCTTCATGCGGACCATGCCGCCGTAGAAGAAGGACAGTCCCGGGGTCATCAGCAGCACCAGCCCGGTTGCGGTCAGCATCCAGGCGGTGTCGCCCGCGTTGATCGGGCCGCCCGTGACCGCCTGAGGCGCAGGCCTGAAGAACGCGCCCAGCAGGCTGACGCCGGCCACCAGTACGAACGGAATGGCCGAATATTCCCGAATCCTGTCCGTTTTGCTCCTCACGTCTGCCAAAGTCATCGTGCCGGCCCCCTCCGTAGACGCGATGTTATCAGAACCGTGCGTCCTGGAGCACAAAAAACACGTCGCTAATGCATTTTTAGGCGTCGCAGAAGGTGCATGATCTGGTGAATATGCATATCGAGCACGTTTCGCGGGTCACTTCGGTGGTTCGCTCCGGCGGGGTACAATGAGGTTTTCCTGAGCATTCGCCTCACTTCTCCGAGGATCACCTGATGTCGACCGTCAACAGCTTCGGCACCCGCACCGCCTTCGCGGCCGGCGGCCGCACCTACCAGATGTTCAGCCTCCCGACGCTTCAGCGCGCGGGGTTCCCGGAAATCGCCAGGCTGCCGTTCTCGCTGAAAATCCTGCTCGAGAACCTGCTCCGGCACGAGGACGGCCGCTTCGTCAAGGCGGCCGACATCGAGGCGCTCGCCCGGTGGGACGTCAAGAGCACGGCGCAGAGGGAAATTTCCTTCGCGCCCGCTCGGGTGCTGCTGCAGGACTTCACCGGAGTGCCGGCAGTGGTCGATCTCGCGGCGATGCGCGACGGCATCGCCCGGCTCGGCGGCGATCCGAACAAGGTGAACCCGCTGCAGCCGGTCGAGCTCGTGATCGATCATTCGGTGCAGGTCGACTATTTCGGCCAGGCGAACGCATTTCAGTTGAACGCCGAGCTCGAGTTCGCGCGCAACAAGGAGCGCTATGCGTTCCTGCGCTGGGGACAGGACGCCTTCGACAACTTCCGCGTCGTCCCGCCCGACACCGGCATCGTCCACCAGGTGAACCTCGAGTACCTGGCGCGGGTGATCATGTCGGCCGACTCGCCAGACGGCCAGGTTTGTTTTCCCGACACGCTCGTCGGGACCGACTCGCATACGACGATGGTGAACGGCCTGGGGGTGATGGGTTGGGGCGTCGGCGGCATCGAAGCGGAAGCGGCGATGCTGGGCCAGCCGATCTCGATGCTGATTCCGCAGGTGCTCGGCTTCAGGCTCACCGGCACCATGCTCGAAGGTGCGACGGCCACTGACCTCGTGCTCACCATTACGGAAAAACTCCGCAAGCATGGCGTCGTCGGTAAATTCGTCGAGTTCTTCGGGCCGGGCCTCGAACACCTCACGATCGCCGACCGCGCCACGCTCGGGAACATGTGTCCTGAGTACGGCGCGACGATCGCCATCTTCCCAATCGACGAGATGACCCTCGACTATCTCAAGCTGACCGGCCGCGAGCCGGAACAGGTGGCGCTGGTCGAGGCCTACGCCAAGGCGCAGGGGATGTTCCGCTCGGCCGGCGATCCGGATCCGGTGTACACGGAATGTGTCGAGCTCAATCTGTCGACGGTTGAGCCGTGCCTGGCCGGACCCAAGCGCCCGCAGGATCGCGTGTCGCTGAAGCAGGCCAAGAGCGGGTTCCAGGCCGGGCTCAGCGGGATGATGGCGTCCTCATCCAAAAAGGGCGCGGAGGCGGGCGGCTCGTCGCACGTGTCGGCGACCGCCGGCGGCTCATCGACGGCAGTGGCGGAACCCGCCCTGACCACGGCGCTCGAGCACGGCGCGGTGGTCATCGCCGCCATCACCAGCTGCACCAACACCTCGAACCCGAGCGTGATGATTGCCGCCGGTCTGGTCGCGAAGAAGGCGTTCGAACGCGGCTTGAACCGGAAGCCGTGGGTGAAAACCAGCCTGGCGCCAGGCTCGAAAGTCGTGACCGAATATCTCAAGAAGTCCGGCCTCGATCTGTACCTCGACGCGCTGGGCTTCAATCTGGTCGGCTACGGCTGCACGACCTGTATCGGCAACAGCGGTCCGTTGCCCGAGGACGTGTCGGCCGAAGTGGAAGCCCGTAACCTCGTGGTCGCGTCGGTGCTGAGCGGCAACCGCAATTTCGAGGGCCGCATTCAGCAGCAGGTGCGCGCGAACTACCTCGCCTCGCCGCCGCTCGTGGTCGCCTACGCGCTGGCGGGGAAGATGACCATCGATCTGACCACCGAGCCGATCGGCACCGACAAGAAGGGCGCCCCCGTCTACCTGCGCGAGTTGTGGCCGACCGAGCGCGAGATCCAGGAGACGATGCTCACCTCGGTGACGTCGACCATGTTCCGCGAGCAGTATGCCGACGTGTTCGGCGGCGATGCCCGGTGGAAGGACCTGCAGGTCCCGGGCGGCGATCGCTTTGCCTGGGAGCCGGACTCGACCTACATCCGGAACCCGCCTTTCTTCGAGTCGATCACGATGGAGACGACGCCGGTCCGCGACATCACCGGCGCGCGTGTGCTGGCGCTGCTGGGCGACAGCATCACGACCGATCACATCTCGCCCGCGGGCTCGATCAAGAAAGACAGCCCCGCCGGGAAATACCTGATGGCCCACGGCGTCCAGCCGAGCGACTTCAACTCCTATGGCGCGCGGCGGGGCAATCACGAGGTGATGATGCGGGGCACCTTCGCGAACGTCCGGCTGCGCAACCAGATGGCGCCCGGCACCGAAGGCGGCTGGACGACGCATCAGCCCGACGGCGCGGTCATGACCATTTACGACGCGGCGATGCAGTACAAGGATGAAGGGACCGCGCTGGTCGTGATCGCCGGCAAGGAATACGGATCGGGATCGTCGCGCGACTGGGCCGCGAAAGGCACGCTGCTGCTCGGCGTGCAGGCGGTCGTTGCCGAGAGCTTCGAGCGCATCCACCGCAGCAACCTCGTCAACATGGGTGTGCTGCCGCTCCAGTTCCAGGCCGGCGCCAACGCCGCGTCGCTCGGGTTGACGGGCAAGGAGCGCTACGAGCTGACCGGCATCGCGCAAGGGCTCAAGCCCGGCGGCCTGATCACCGTCCGCGCCATCGGCGAGGCGGAAAAGCTGATCGAGTTCCAGGCGATCGCGCGCATCGACACGCCGGAGGAACTGGTCGCGTTCCGCCACGGCGGCATCCTGCCGTACGTGCTGCGTCAGCTGGTGGGAAAGAAGTAGGTAGGGCGGAGGGGCTTCGGGCTCAGGCCGACGGCCGAACTCTCAGTTCCCGCCTTCAGCCATGACATCGCGAGAGATCAAAGCGAAAGCCAGCGAGCTGGGCTTCGACGTGTGCGGCATCGCGCCGGCGGCGGATCTGCCCGAGCTCGGGTTCCTGCGCGAGTGGCTCGATCGCGGCTATGGCGGCACGATGACCTACCTGCATCGCTCCGCCAAAAAACGGGCCGACGTGCGCCGCGTCGTCCCGTCCGCGCAGACCGTGATCGTGACCGGCACGCTCTATAACACCGACCGGCCGTACTCGACGGAGTGCGCCGATCGCGGCCTTGCGCAAATCGCGCGCTACGCGTGGGGCGACGACTACCACGACGTCATCGGCGCGCGAATGGAATCTTTGATCGCCTGGATGCGCGAGCAATCGTCGACGCCGTTCGAGGCGCGCGCGTACGTCGACACCGGCCCGGTGCAGGAGCGGGTCTACGCGCAGCACGCCGGCCTCGGCTGGATCGGCAAGAACAGCTGCGTCATCAACCCGAAGATCGGATCGTGGATCTTTCTGTCCGCGATTATCTGCAGCCTGCCGCTCGAGCTGGATGCGCCTTCGCTCGATCAGTGCGGCACCTGCACCCTCTGCATCGAGGCGTGTCCGACGCAGGCGATCGTCGCGGCCGGCGTGCTCGACGCGACGCGCTGCATCTCGTACCTGACGATCGAGCTCAAGAGCGACATCCCGGAAGAGCGTCACGGCGACGTCGGCACGCATGTCTACGGCTGCGACATCTGCCAGGAAGTTTGTCCGTGGAACGCCGCGGCGCCGCGATCGGGTGATCCGGCCTGGCAGCCGCGCGCCGTCTGGGATCGGGTCGACCTGCTGACGTTGGCGCGCCGAACCGACGCGGATCTCACGGCCGCGCTTCGCGGAAGCCCGATGCAGCGCGCCGGGGTACGGGGTTTGCGTCGCAATCTCGCCGTCGCGTTGAGCAATGGCAAAGAAACGGCCGACCAGGATCTCGCTGACGCGCGTTCGTGACGAAGCCCGGGACTGCCACGCCTGCGACCTCTACAAACACGCCACGCAGACGGTGTTCGGCGAGGGCCCGGCGAGAGCGGGGCTGATGCTGATCGGCGAGCAGCCTGGCGATGCCGAGGACCTCAGCGGGCACCCGTTTGTCGGTCCTGCCGGCCAGCTTCTCGATCGCGCCCTGGCCGCCGCGGGCATCGATCGGGCCGCCATCTACCTCACCAACGTCGTGAAGCACTTCAAGTTCGAGCCGCGCGGCAAGCGCCGCATTCACAAGAAGCCCCGCGCGAGCGAGATCGGCGCCTGCCGGCCATGGCTCGACCGCGAGATCGCCCTCGTCAAGCCGGCGGTCATCGTCTGTCTTGGCGCGACCGCGGCCCAGGCGCTGCTTGGGTCTGCCTTCAAAGTGACCAGGCAGCGCGGTGTCTTCGTCGCGTCGCCGCTCGCGCCGCGCGTGCTGGCGACGGTGCACCCGTCGTCGATACTCCGGGCGCCGGATGACGAGACCAGGCGGCGTGAGCTGAAACAGTTTACCGACGACTTGCGCGCCGCGGCGCGCGCGCTATCATCTAGCTGATGGCTGTATCGTCGTCGCTCGCGCCGTCGTTTCTGCTGTCCATGCCGCAGCTGATGGATCCCAACTTCAACCGCACCGTCGTGCTGCTGTGCAAGCACAGCGAAGAGGGCGCGTTCGGGCTGGTCGTCAACCGGCCGCTGGTGACCACCGGACGCGTGACGGTGAATCTCGATCCGCCGGTATCGACGGATAGGGAACTGCAGGTGTGGGTCGGCGGCCCGGTCGAGCCGCACCGCAGCTGGGTGCTGGTCGGCGAAGAGCCGAACGAGGCTGAGGAGTTGCGCGGGATGAAGATCGCCGACGGCCTCTACCTCTCGACCTCGCCGGATCTGCTGCGCCGGTTGCTCGAGCCGAATCCGCCGTCGCAGACGCGGCTGATCGTCGGCTACTCCGGCTGGGGGCCGGGCCAGCTCGAGGCGGAGCTCGAAGAGTCGTCGTGGCTGATGAGCGACATCGACCGCGACCTGATTTTCAACACGCCGGCCGACCGCCTGTGGGAAGCGGCGATCCGCAGGCTCGGGGCGGATCCCGCCACGCTGCAGATGTCGAGGGGCGTGCATTGATCGCCCGGTGGCTGCGGGCCGGGCTCTTGACCGCCCTCACCGACGGACTGTTCTCGAGCGTGCTCGCGGCCTTCTTCTACGGGTCGACGGTGAGCCGTCTCTGGCAGGGAGTTGCGTCCGTGCTGCTGGGCGCGACCGCGCTCGAAGGCGGCACGCGGACCGAACTGATCGGCGTGCTGATGCACGTTGGCGTCGCCCTCGGCTGGTCCGCGGTCTTCATGGTGCTGGTGGTTTCCTCGTCATGGCTTCGCGGCGTGCTGGCGGAGCCTGCCGGCGTCGTCGCGGTTGCGGCAGTCTACGGACCGCTGATCTGGCTGGTGATGTCGCTGGCGGTGCTGCCGCTGCTCACCCACAGGGCGCCGACCATCAACTTCCGCTGGTGGGTGCAGCTCGTCGGACACTTCCCATTCGTCGGACTTCCGATCGTGGCGATGATCGGCAGCGCTAGGGTCTCGGGTCCTCTGTAATCTCTTCGAGCTTCGCGAGCAGCGTCGAGAAGCCGCACTGTTCCGGATCGAAGAATCCCCATTCGTCCTGGACCGGCTTGGCCTTCTTCGCCGCATGCGGCCTCGGCTTCTTCACGAGCTGATGCACCTCGGCGTGGGCGCCGTCGGATGGCCGCGCGACGATCGGATCGACCGCCGCTGCCGCCGGATCCGTGCGCCGGCGCTCGAGATCCTGGCGGAGCGAGGCGACAAGCTCGATCCAGTCAGGCTGCTCGGTGCGGGGAGCCGGCATTTCGGCGGGCATCCCTTCCAGCGTCGGCCACATCCGGCCAGGCGTCAGGTACATCGGCACCCACGGCTCGATGTCCGGGCGCGGCGGCTCGGGCGGTTCGACAAACACCGACTCGACCAGCATCGGCGCGGGGAACAGCGGCTCCTCGAAGAACGAGTCGGCAGGCGGCTCGGTCACCAGCGGCTCGGCAAAGAGCGGCTCGGTCTCGAATTTCCTGATCGGAGCGGCAGGAGACATCGCCGCGGCGATCGGCTCCAGCTCGTCAGGCTCCAGGATCGACGGCAGTCGATCGAGGGTGTCCACCGTTGGCTCGTCTCCGTCGGCGCTGAGCGTATACACGCCGACCCGCTCGCCGTCGAACAGCTCTCCGTCGAGCTCGTCGGATAGATCCTCGAGCTGGCCGGAAAGATCGATCAGGGGCTCGTCGAGTTCGGTCGCTTC
Organism: uncultured Acidobacteriota bacterium; assembly: GCA_963794705.1. Lineage (GTDB taxonomy): Bacteria > Acidobacteriota > Vicinamibacteria > Vicinamibacterales > CAVVIG01 > CAVQFC01. The sequence continues at coordinate 37,732 of CAWCFI010000009.1, read as the reverse complement.
CTCGTCGGTCAGCGCATCGGTGACCGAACCGGCCCACAACTGAACCGGCTCGGCCACCGTCGGTTCGATCGCCTCGACGTTTTCGATCGCGTCGAGTTCGTCGATCGCTTCGATGTCGCCGATCGCTCCGATCGCCGCGAGCGGCTCGATCTTCTCGATCGTTTCAATCTGGGCGACAGGTTCGACTGCCGTGACGGGTTCGACTTCCGCGATGGGTTCGACCTCCGCGATCGGTTCGATCTCCCGCGGGGCCTCAATCCGGCTGATTGCTTCGACCGAAGCCATCGAGTCGATCCGTTCGCCCCACGCCTCGTTGGTCGCGACCGCGATCTCCTCGGGCTTGCTTGGAGCCGTCATCAGCGGCGCGATGCTGATCGGCTCGTCGTTCATCAAGTCGTCTTCAATCTGCGCGCGCTCCGCGGCCGCCTCGCGCAGATAGGTTGAAATCTGTTCGCCGAACACCGCGGGATCGCAGCCCTCCGGCTCCGGCGACGCGGCGCTTTTCTTGCGCCACTTGGCCAGCATCCCGATGCCCGTCGCGCGCTTGGTGCCGTTGGCCAGCACCGGAATCGTGAGCGTCCTGACGTGGGCCGCCGCCGCAATCACCCGCAGCGCCGCCGCCAGCGCGGCATCGTCCTGCGGAGAGAGCAGTGCCGGCACCAGCACCAGATCCGGGATCCGATCCCCGATCGCATCGAGCGCGCCTTCCGTCGTGTCGGCGAGCAACAGTTCGGCGCCCACCTGCTGCCGCACGATGGCGGTGAGGTGCGCGGCCTGGCGCCGGTCCGGTTCGATCGCGAGAACGATGGGCATCCTAAGTCCGCACCATGAACAACACGAGTACCCCCGCCGCCAGGGTGAAGATCAGCAGCGGGGCATGGCCAACGCTCTGGTCGCGCGCGGCGGCGGCGATCACGCTTGTGAAATCGCGCGCCTGCCGTTCGACGCTCACCAGCTGCTGCGACGGATGTGCGACGACCCGCCGGGATACCTGATCCCTGACCCGATCGTCGAACGCGATCAGCACGAGCAGCAGGATGACGACGGTGCCCGCCGACATCAACGCCTCGCGAAATACGCGTCGCATGCCCGCGTCCATCGCAAATGCCGTTCCATGGCCGAAGCTCGCAGGAATCAGGCCTATTTTGGCTTTTTGCGGCCTCGCCGCCCGCCGCCCGCGGCGGCTTCCCACGAAATCCGTCGCCTCGTTACGAATATGCCGAACCATTTTTAGGAGTGGACCGTGCGTTCGCGGCTTCCCGCGATCCCCCCAATCGCCGCTAACCGCAGCAGCGTTCGATGATTGCGCGCGATCGTCGTGGTGCCGCACACCAGCGTGGCACACCCGTTGCGTTTTCACCGTCTGTCACGCGGTCGCAAGCCACATCGCGACCGAATTTCGCACTCTCGACTGTGCGCGTCAGTTAACGCGCTGGAGGAACGGACATGAAATTCATCGCTGGTCTCAAGAAGTTCGCGCTCGCCGACGAAGGACAGGACCTGCTCGAGTACGCGCTGCTCGTCGCGCTCATCGCGCTGGTGTCCGTCGGCGTCATCGGCACCGCCGGTAGCAACGTCAAGACGATCTTCACCAGCATCGGCAACGCCCTCGACGTGGCGCCCGCGGCCTAGCCGACGCCTAGCCGGATCCAGACCGGGAGCGGAGGTCGCCTCCGCTCCCGAGTTCCGAAAGGACATCTCATGGTGCAGCTGATGACGGCGATCGGACGGTTGGTCTCGGAAGAGACCGGCCAGGACCTGATCGAATATGGATTGCTCGCGGCGTTGATCGCGATCGTCGCGATGGTCAGCGTCGGCGCGCTCGGCAACACGATCTACAACGTGTTCTGGGCACAAATTGGCCAGGCCGTCTGATTTCTTCGCGATCGCCACGATCATCGCCGGCACCGCCATCGGCGCCGCGATTGATCTGCGGACGCGGCGCGTGCCCAACCCGCTGACCATGGGGCTGGCGGCCCTCGGCGTGCTCTATGCCGCGGTCGGCATCGGTGGCCTCTCGATCGGCGCCTCGCTCGGAGGTCTCGCGCTCGGCCTGGCGCTGATGCTGCCGGGACATCTGATCGGCGCGACCGGCGCCGGCGACGTCAAGCTGTTCGCGGCGGCCGGCGCGTTCGTCGGCCCGGCGCACATCCTGACCGCCTTTCTCTACACCGCGATCGCCGGCGGGGCGATCGCGATCGTGATCGCGCTCTTCCGGCGCCGCTTGCGGCAGACCGTCGGCGACACGGCTCTTCTGATTGCCACGCGGGGAACGCATGCCCAGGCGATCGAGAGCCCGCTGCAGAACAACCGGTTCGCGTACGCCCCGGCCATCGCCGTCGGCACGATGCTGGCCGCGCTGGGATTCTGATCAATCGCGTCAACGAGGAACCTGACTTATGGCTCGCATGCGTGTGTTCATGGTGTTCGTGCTGGCGATGACGGCAGGAGGCGCGCTCGCCTTCGGCACGTACAACTACATGCAGCATCTGCCGACCAAGAGCGCGTCGATCCCCACCCGCCCGGTGGTGGTCGCCGCGTCCGACCTCGACATCGGCGCGGAGCTGCGCCGCGAGGACATCCGGATCATCGACTGGCCGGCCAACGGGGTGCCCGCCAACTCGATCAGCGATCCCAAGGACGTCATCGGCCGCGGCCTGGTGCTGCCGGTAATTGAGAACGAGCCGTTCCTGCCGATGAAGCTGGCATCGAAGGAAGCCGGCAGCGGATTGCCGCCGGTGATTCCGCCGGGGCTGCGCGCAGTTTCAGTCCGGGTCAACGAAGTGATCGGCGTGGCCGGCTACGTGCTGCCCGGCACCCGGGTCGACGTGGTCGCGACGGTGAGCCCGACCGGCAACGGCGCCGACATGACCTCGAAGGTGATTCTCACCAACGTCCAGGTGCTCGCGGCCGGCACCAAGATCGACCGCGAGACCGACAAGAACAAGCCGATGCCGGTGAGCGTGGTCACGATGCTGGTCAACCCCGAGGAGGCCGAGCGCCTGACCCTGGCCAGCACCGAGGGCAAGATTCAGCTCGCGCTGCGCAACCCGCTCGACAAGACCATCCCGGCCACCCCCGGCGTGCGTCCGTCCGCGCTGTTCGGCTTCGGCGTGGCGACCCGAACCGCGGTCGCACGAAATCACGTGGTCGCGTCCGGTCCTTCGTCCGTGAAAGCCGTGGCAGCAACCGCACCGGAACTGCCGACGGTCGAGATCATCCGCGGTGACAAGCGCGCGCACGAAGTCGTGCGCCAGGAGCAGTGAGCATGCGCAAATTCGTTCTTATCCTCCTGATCGCCATCGCCGCGCCGCGGCTGGTCCACGCCGACGACACCGCCGCCGTGAAGCTGCTGGTGGGACGCTCGACCATCGTCGACGTCGGCAGCGCGATCGCGCGCGTGTCGCTGACCAGCGCCGACATCGCCGACGCCATCGTCACCTCGCAGAACCAGCTGCTGGTCAACGGCAAGATGCCGGGCACCATCTCGATGTATGTGTGGGAGCGGGCCGGCGGGCTGCGGCGCTACGAGATCGTGGTGCAGCGCGACCTGGCCCTGCTCAACGATCAGTTCAAGCGCCTGTTCCCCGGCGAGGCGATCGAGGCGCAGAGCAGCGGCAAAGGCATCGTGCTCTCAGGCCTGGTGTCGAACAAGGAAATCTTCGACAAGGCGCACACCGTCGCCGGCGGCTACGTCGAGAAGGCCGACGAAGTCGTCAACATGCTGAAGATTCAGGAGAGCACCGCCAGCAACCAGGTGCTGCTGCGCGTCCGCTTCGCCGAGGTCAGCCGCAGCGCCATCACCGAGTTGGGCGTCACCCTGTTCACCAGCCCGACCGGGATCAATGGCACCATCGGCCGCCTCTCCACCCAGCAGTTCCCGAGCGTCGGCTACGACGATCTGAGCTACACCAAGGTGCCGGGCAGCGCCAACAAGTTCGGCGGCGACGTCGCGAGCAACTCCGGCAAGTTCACGTTCAGCGACTTCCTGAACCTGTTCCTGTTCAGCGAGAAGTTCGACATCGGCGCGGTGGTCAAGGCGCTCTCGACCAAGGGCCTCTTTCAGAGCCTCGCCGAACCGAATCTCGTTGCCGAAAGCGGCAAGGAAGCCAGCTTCCTGGCCGGCGGCGAGTTCCCGGTTCCGGTGGCGCAGGGCGGCCAGAGCAACGCCATCTCGGTTCAGTACAAGGAGTTCGGCGTGCGGCTGAACTTCACCCCGGTGATCCACGGCGATCGAGTGCACCTCAAGGTGCGCCCGGAAGTCAGCACCCTTGACTTCGCCAATGGCGTGCTGCTGCAGGGATTCCGGATCCCGGCGTTGAGCACGCGGCGCACCGAGACCGAGGTCGACCTGCTGGACGGCCAGACGTTCGCGATCGCCGGCCTGATGAACAACACCGTCAACTCGACGATGCAGAAGATTCCCGGCATCGGCGACATTCCGATCATCGGCAACCTGTTCAAGAGCAAGGCCGCCCAGAAGGATCAGACCGAGCTGGTGGTGATGATCACGCCGCAGATTCTGCAGCGTAAATCCGCCGGCGTGACGTCGACCCTGCCGGGCACGCCCGAGCCGTTCCTCGAGCCGACTCCGGCGAAGAAGCTGATCGAGCCGCTGCCGGAGGCCTTCTCGCCGCAGCGATCGGGTGCGGCGGGAACGGGCGCGATGCGGCCGAGCGACGGGATGCCGGGCTCGGCGGCGCCGAGCGCCGCCCCCGCCTCGACCGCGGCGCCCAGCGCGGACGTGACGAAGGCTGCTTCCGCTCCGGCTTCGATTCCGGCGCCGAGCATCGAGGCGATGCAGAAGGCCGACGCCACGCAGCCGACCAACGGCGACGCCAAGCCGCTGAGCGCCAAGGAACAGAAGAAGCAGGACGAGGCGAATCGCAAGAAGGCGAAGGCGGAGCAGGAGGCGGCGGACAAGGCCGCCAGCGAACAGGCCAAGCGCGATGCGGAGGCGGCAAAGGTCGCTGCCGAGCAGGCGAAGAAGCAGGCCCGGATCGATGCCGAAGCCGCCAAGGTCGCCGCCGAGCGGGCCAAGCACGAGGGCGACGCCGAGAAGAGCCATCAGAAGACCATGGACGAGGCCGCGGCCAGGGCCAAAGAGGCCGAGGCGAAGTACCAGGCTGAACTTTCAAAGAAGCAGAAGTAGGTCGCCATGGCGCAACTCGTTGGTCTCATCGTTTCCGAAGACGACGCATTCAAGAAGCACTTCGGGCGCCTGCTCCGCGCCGGCGCCATTCCGATCAGCGTGCTCGAGGAGCGCGCCATCCGCGACGCCACGCCGCCGGACCTGGTGATCGTCGACACCCGCGGCGACGCCTCGTCGTCGATGTCGAGCATCGAGCGGCTGCGGGCGAGCGCGGCGGGCGCCGGCATCTTCGCGGTCGCGACCGCGGCCGATCCCGAGCTGATCCTGCAGTCGATGCGCGCCGGCGCCAACGAGTTCTTCACGTGGCCGCCGGAGGAGGAATCGTTCCACGGCGCGGTGCGCCGCACCGCGGCGCGGCGGGAGACGGCGCAGGGGGTGAGGGCCTCGGCCACCACGCTCGTGTTCTTTGGCGCCAAGGGCGGCGCCGGCACCACCACCGTCTCGGTGAACTGCGGCGTGGAGCTGGCTCGGCTCAGCAAGAAATCGACGGTGATCGTCGATCTCAAGCCGGGCCTGGGCGAGGTTTCGCTGTTCCTCGGCATGCGCCCGCGCTACAGCCTGCTCGACGCGATCGACAACCTGCACCGGCTCGATCGCGAATTCCTGCGCGAACTGGTGGTCAAGCACAAGTCGGGTCTCGAAATCCTCGGCGGCTCCGATCAGTTCGATCGGCCCGGCGCCGCCGACGGCGGCGCCATCGAGGAGCTGTTCCGGCTGCTGGCCCGCCAGTACGAATACATCCTGGTGGACTGCGGCAGTCAGATCAATTCGTGCACGGTCGCGGCGCTCTACACCGCCGACACCATCTTTCTGGTCGCGAATCCCGACGTGCCGTCGATCCGCAACTCGCAGCGTCTGCTCGACCGGGTGCGTCAGCTCGGCGCCTGCGGCGAGCGCGTGCGGGTGCTGCTCAACCGCGCCCAGGAGCCGTATCCGATCCCGCCCAAGCAGATCGAGGGCGCGCTCGGCCACCCGATTCACCACACCTTTCCGAGCGACTACAAGACGGTGTCGACCGCGCTCAATTCAGGCGTGCCGCTCGCGCTCACCGGCAATTCCGACATCGCGACGCAGTTCGATCACTTCACGCGGCAGATTCTCGAACCCGACGCCGTGCTGCCGGTCGCGGCCCCGGCGCGGCGCAAACTGCCCGGCCTCGATCGCCTGACGGCCGGCATCGCCTCGGTCTGGTAACCATCCATGAACAGTGTTGCGCCTTCACCGTCACCCACGCTCAGGCCGCACCAGCCGCCACCGCCGCGCCCGGGCTACCTCGAGCTGAAAGCCGGCGTCCACAAGAAGCTGCTCAACCGCCTCAACCTCGAGGCGCTGGCCTCGTCGGATCGGGCGCGCGCCGAGAGTGAAATCCGGACGCTGCTCGGGGAGCTGCTCGCGGAAGAAGGCACGCCGCTCAGCCTCGGCGAGCGCGAAACGCTGTTCGTCGAGCTGCTCGACGACGTGTTCGGGCTCGGGCCGCTGGAACCATTGCTGCGGGACGCGTCCATCAGCGACATCCTGGTCAACACCTACAAGAACGTCTTCGTCGAGCGCGGCGGCCAGCTGGAGAAGGTGGCCGCGAACTTCCAGGACGACCGTCACCTGATGCGGGTCATCGACCGCATCGTCAGCGCGGTCGGCCGGCGCGTCGACGACAGCTCGCCGATGGTCGACGCCCGCCTGCCCGACGGCTCGCGCGTCAACGCGATTATTCCGCCGCTGGCGGTCGACGGCCCGCTGCTGTCGATTCGCCGTTTTCCGGCCGAACGGCTCCGCGCCGAGGACCTGGTGACCCTGCGCGCGCTCGACCAAGCCGATGCTCGAGTTCCTGTCGCACTGCGTCAAGGCGCGGCTCAACGCCCTGATCAGCGGCGGCACCGGCGCCGGCAAGACGACCCTGCTCAACGTCCTCTCCAGCTTCATTTCCGAGCGCGAGCGCATCGTCACGATCGAGGACGCCGCCGAGCTGCAGCTGCATCAGGAGCACGTGGTGCGGCTGGAGACGCGGCCGCCCAACGTCGAGGGCAAGGGCGCCATCCGCCAGCGTCAGCTGATGGTCAACGCCCTCCGCATGCGTCCCGATCGCATCGTGGTCGGCGAGGTGCGCAGCGAGGAAGCACTCGACATGCTGCAGGCGATGAACACCGGCCACGACGGCTCGCTCACCACCGTCCACGCCAACACGCCGCGCGACGCGCTGACCCGCATCGAGACGATGATTGCGATGGGCGCCACCAACCTGCCGGACCGCGCCATGCGCCAGCAGATCTCCTCGGCGATTCAGCTGGTGGTGCAGCAGACCCGCCTCAGCGACGGCTCGCGCAAGATCACCAGCATCTCGGAAATCACCGGCATGGAAGGCGATGTGATCACGATGCAGGAGATCTTCCTGTTCGAGAAGGTCGGGATCACCCAGGACGGCAAGGTGATCGGCCGCTTCCGCGCGACCGGCGTCCGGCCGAAGTGCTGCGAGCGTCTCAAGGCGTCCGGGATCCACCTGCCCGCCGACATGTTCGAAGGCGTGACGGAGGTGCGGTGATGCTGTTGCCGTTCATCATCTTCGTCGCGGTCAGCGTCACGATCATCGGCGGCTACTTCGCGGCGGCCCAGCTGCCGGGCATCCTCGCCGAGCGGCGGCTCGATCGACGGCTGCGCGACGTCTCGACCGATTCCGCCGCAGCCGATCCCAACGCCCCTCCCGACGAGACGGTGCTCAAACACAAGCTCGAAGGCCCGTTGCCGGGCATGGATCGGCTGGTGTCGGGCACCGGCGCCGGCAAGCGCATGACCCGGCTGATCGAGCAGTCCGGCGTGCGCACGACTCCCAGCGCGCTCGCGTTGATCAGCCTGGTCAGCGCGGCGTCCGTCGGCTTTCTGACCTTCCTGTTCGTGCCGCAGCGGTTCGCGCCGCTGGTCGCGGCGGTGGTGGGCGGCGCGATCCCGATCCTCTGGGTGATGCACCGCCGCAACTCCCGGATGAAGAAATTCGAAGAGCAGTTTCCGGAGGCGCTCGACCTGCTGTCGCGCGCGATCCGCGCCGGCCATGCGCTGCAGACCGCGCTCGGCATGGTCGCCGAGGAGCTGCCCGATCCGGTCGGTCCGGAGTTCAAAAAGACGTTCGAGCAGCAGAATTTCGGTCTGCCGCTGCGCGACGCGCTGAACGAGATGGCGGCGCGGGTGGCGGTGCTGGACGTCCGCTTCTTCGTGACCGCGGTCCTGATCCAGCGCGACACCGGCGGCAACCTGGCGGAGATTCTCGACAACCTGGCGCACGTGGTGCGCGAGCGCTTCAAGATCCGGCGCCAGGTGCGCGTTCACACCGCGCACGGCCGTTTCACCGGCTACGTGCTATTGGCGCTGCCGGCGGCGCTGGCGATCGCGCTCACCTTCATCAACCCGGAGCACATGCAGACCCTGTTTCGCGAGCGCATGGGCCAGATGATGCTGCTCGGCGCGATGGTGATGCAGACCATCGGCTTCATCTGGATTCGCCAGGTCATCAAAATCGAGGTATAGCCCGTGACGATGTTGCTTCCGGTACTGGCGTTTCTGTTCGGGTCGCTGTTGATTGCCGCCGCCGCGATGGCGCTGGCGCCAGCGGCGACCGCGACCATCGAGCGGCGTCTGGGCGAGGTGACCGGCACCCGCGTCAAGGCGTCCGGCGACGATCCCGGCTACGACCGCGTGGTGCTCGACACGCTGAAGCGATTCGGCGCGATGGCGCCGCAGTCGCGGGCGGAGATGGGCAAGCTGCAGCAGCGGCTCGTGACCGCCGGCTACCGGCAGCATGAAGCGGTCGCGGTGTTCTTCGGCATCCGTCTCGGCTGCGCGCTGGGCATCTTCGCGTTGCTGGCCTCCGGGATCGTGATGAAGCCGAACCTGTTGCTGGCGCTGCTCGGGTGCGGGCTGGGCTATCTGCTGCCGACCATGGCGCTGGGCCGCATGGCCAAGAAGCGGCAGCACCGGATCCGGCTGGGCCTGCCCGACGCACTCGATCTGCTGGTGGTCAGCGTCGAAGCGGGGCTCGGCCTCGACCAGGCGATGCAGCGCGTCGGCACCGAGCTCGATTTCGCGCACCCTGATTTGTCCGAAGAGCTGCGGCTGATCAACCTCGAGCTGCGCGCCGGAAAGGCGCGGGTCGACGCCCTGCGCAACCTCGCGGAGCGCACCGGTGTCGACGACGTCATCTCGCTGGTGGCGATGCTGGTGCAGACCGACAAGTTCGGCACCAGCGTGGCGCAGTCGCTGCGCGTGCACTCCGACACCGTCCGCACCAAGCGGCGCCAGCGCGCCGAGGAAGCCGCGGCCAAGACCGGCGTCAAGATGGTCTTCCCGCTGGTGTTCTGCATCTTCCCGGCGATCTATGTCGTCACCATCGGCCCCGCCGTGATCAAGTTCATCGAGGTCATTGTCCCGATGGCGAACCGATGACGCCGGCCACCGCGACCGCCGCCGCCGAGACGATTCCGAACGTCGCGCCGCCACCGCCGGTGTTGCGCTCGCTGCAGGAGACCGGTCTGGGCATGGACCAGATCGAGCAGCTGCTGCTCAAGACGCTCTATGGCGGCGAGGCCACCGGCCTGGCTCTGGCCGACCGGATGCGGCTGCCGTTCACGATGCTCGAGCCGCTGATCGAACGGGTGCGCGCCGAACAGCTGGTCGAGGTCCGCGGGTCGGGCGGAGCGGGAGCGTCCGGCTATCGCTACGCGCTGACCGACGCCGGCCGCGATCGCGCGCGCCAGTATCTCGACATCAGCCAGTACGTCGGTCCCACGCCGGTGTCGCTGGCCGCCTACCTGGCCCAGATGCGGACCCTGGCCGCGGCGCGCCAGTACATCGACCGCGCCCGCCTCCGCCAGGGATTCGAGCACCTGATCATCAACGACCAGGTCCTCGAACAGCTTGGTCCTGCGGTCAACGCCGGCAAGGCCGTGTTTCTCTACGGCCCTCCCGGCAACGGCAAGACGGTGATCGCCGAAGGCCTCGGCCGCGCGCTCGGCGGCGACATGTACATGCCGCACGCGATCGACATCGACGGTCACGTGATGACGATGTTCGATCCGATCAATCACGAGTCGCTCGAGGAGGACGCTGAACTGTCCAGCGTCATCTCGATCGCGCCGCGCGACCGGCGCTGGGTGCGGATCCGGCGGCCGGTGGTGATGGTCGGCGGCGAGCTCACCCTCGAGCAGCTGGATCTGACTTTCAACCCGATGACGAAGTTCTACGAGGCCCCGATCCAGCTCAAGGCCAACGGCGGCGTGTTCCTGGTCGACGACTTCGGCCGGCAGCGCATTCGCCCGCAGGAGCTGCTGAACCGCTGGATCGTGCCGCTCGAGAGCCGCATCGACTATCTCACTCTGCACACCGGCAAGAAGTTCCAGGTGCCGTTCGACGTGCTGATCGTGTTCGCCACCAACCTCGATCCGGCGTCGCTCGCCGACGAAGCGTTCCTGCGCCGCATTCCGTACAAGATTCCGATCGTCGATCCCACCACCGACGAGTTCACCCGAATCTTCGATCTGAACTGCCGCCGGCGGAACCTGCGCTTCCATCAGGTGATGGTCGCCTACCTGCAGCGCCGCCACTACGGGCCGGCCGGGCGGCCGCTGCGAGCGTGCCATCCCCGCGACCTGCTCGATCAGGTGACCGCGCTCTGTCGCTACCGCGGCGTCGAACCATCGATCACCCGCGAGCTGCTCGACGCGGCGTGCGCCGCCTACTTCGTCGACGGCTTGCGATCGGAAGCGCCGGAGACCGCCCGCCGCAACCGGATCCGCAACCGCGCCCGCACGGAGGTGCATTGATGAACACGCGATACAACGATCTCGTGGCGCGCGCCACCATCGTCGCGCTGTTCTCGATGCTGTCGATCAACCTGTTCGCGGAGTATCTCCGCACCGGCCACGTCACCGGCCTGCTGCTGCTGGTCGGCGAGTCGCTGGTGGTGGTGCTGACCATCGTGCGGCGGCGCGCGATCACCGTCGATCGGTCGGCCGCCGCCGCGATCATGACCAGCGTGTCGCTGGTCGGGCCGGTGCTGATGCGCGCCACCAGCGAACCGGCCTCGTTGCTGAGCGACCAGGTGACGGCGCTGGTGTCGGCGATCGGTCTGCTGCTGGTGGTGGTAGGGAAGATGACGCTCGGCCGCAGCTTCGGGGTGGCGCCGGCCAACCGCGGCGTCGTGGTGCGCGGCCCCTACGCGCTGGTGCGGCATCCCATCTACACCGGCTACCTGATCACGCACGCGGCGTTTCTGCTCGCGCATCCCGCGCCGTGGAATCTGTCGATTCTGCTGGTCGCGGACGCCGCGCTGATCGTGCGCGCGCTGATGGAAGAGCGGGTGCTCAGCGAGGACGCCGACTATCGACAGTACTGCCAGCGTGTCGGGTGGCACCTGGTGCCGGGGGTGTTCTGATGCATGTCGCACTGTTCAACGAACGCACCAACAAAGCGGTGGCGACGACAGTGGAAATCGCGGCGACGCGCCGATCGCGGCGCCGCGGCCTGCTCGGCCGCGATCACCTCGACGACGCCTCGGCGATGCTGCTGGCGCCGTGCGCCGCGGTGCACACCGCCGGCATGCGCTTCCCGATCGACGTCGTGTTCGTCGATCGGCAGGGCTACGCGGTGAAAGTCGTCCGCAACCTGCAGCCGTGGCGGATCGCGATCGCGACCAGCGGCCGCGCCGTGATTGAGATGGCCGCCGGCAGCCTGCGCTGGGGGCAGGTGCTGTTGGGCGATCGCCTCTACCTTGCGCCCGCCTCCAACTCTGAAGAATCTGGGGACGCCGCGGAGACCGCTGAGCCAGAAGCGATGGCCTTCACCGTCGCCGCGCGATCGCGGATCGCCGCCAACGCCGCTCCGCCGCGCGGATTCGTCCGGCGGCTGCGAGATACCGCGGGCACCTCGGTCGTCGAGGCGGCGATCATCACGCCGCTGCTGCTGCTGTTGACCCTGTCGGTGGTGGACTTCGGGGTGCTGTTCTACGTCTATCTGGCCTTGGAAAACGGCGTCAGCCAGGCCACCAGGTACGGCGTGACCGGGAACGTGATGGTCGACCCCAATAATCCCGCCGCCAACCTCTCGCACGACGACTCGATCAAGGCGGCGATGCGCCAGGCCACGCCGACCCTGACCATCCCCGACGCGGCCTTCAGTTTCAGCCACATGGCCCCGGGCGGCGCCGCCTGGCAGGGGGGCAGCGGCGGGCCCAACGAGCTCGCGAAAGTGTCGGTCGGTTACACCTGGCATTTCATCAACCCGATGCTGTGGCCGTTTTTTCCAGGCGGTCAGATCACGCTCAACGTCGAATCGTCGATGAAGAACGAAGGAGCACCGGCCTCATGACGAAACACCTCCCTGAAAGGCGACAGCGGTCAGACGCTGCTCGAATTCGCGCTCGTGGTTCCGCTGGTCCTGTTGCTGGTGCTGGGCGTGGTGGAAGTGGGCTACGTGACGCTCGATCAGCACGTCGTCACCAAGCTGAGCCGGGAAGGGTCCAACCTGATCTCGCGCGACACCAGCATGGCCGACGCCGCCGCGGCGATGAGCAGCATGAGCAGCCGGCCGGTCAACTTCAACGACGGATCGTCGAAGGTCATCTTCTCCGTGGTCAAGAAAGTCGCGACCGCCGGCGCGGGCAACTTCAACAAGGCGGTGCTCTATCAGCGCTTCGTCTACGGCACCTACGCCGGCACGAGCATGCTCGATAACGCCGGCGGGGCGTTCGGCCCGGCGCCGGAGTACACCGCCATCAACTCGGACAACGACGCCAGTCTCCAGGTCTCGAACGTGCCGGCGACGATGGCGGTCGGCGGCATGCTGTACATCACCGAGATCTTCACCAGGCATCCGCTGATCACGCCCTTCGATCACTTCGGCGTCCAGATGCCGACGACCCTGTATTCGATTGCCTATTTCTAGAGCCAGGAAAGGTCAGCCGACATGAACAGACACACTTCGAGCGCACGTGGCCAAGAGGGATTCGTCCTCGTCTACATGGCAGCCGTTCTGGCGCTGTTGATGGTCACCACCGGCCTTGCCGTCGACTCCGGCCGGGCCTACCTGGTGAAGGCGCAGTTGAGCAAGGCGGTCGACGGCGCGGCGCTCGCCGCGGCGCGCAGCCTCAATAGCGGCAACCCGAAGGCCGAGGCGGTCCAGATCTTCAAGGCCAACTTCCCGCCGGGATACCTGGGCACCGCGGCGGCGCCCGACCCGACCGCCGCCGCCAACTTCTTCGCGTCGAGCGTGAACGCGGCCACCGGCGTCAACACCGTCACCGTGACGGCGACGGCGGTGCTGCCGACCACCTTCATGAGCGTCGCCAACGTGAACACGGTCACGGTGGCGAGCTCCGGTGAAGCAACCCGCAGGATGGTCGACCTGTCTCTCGTGCTGGACGTCTCCAGCTCGATCGGACCGCAGTGGGGCGCGGTCAGGGACGCCGCCAGGGCGTTCGTGAATTCGTTCGACGCGACCCACGATCGGGTCGCGCTGCTGACCTTCGGTGACGGCGCGAAAGTGCTGGATCAGATGCCGGCCGCGCGCGGGTTCGACAAGCCGACCCTGGTCAACGACGTGCCGGGCAACCTGCCGGGCGGCAGCACCGCGATGGTGGAGGGCCTCTATCGCGGCTGGGACGAACTGCGATCGGTGCCGTCGGGTTCCCAGTCCGGTCTCCGGGTCATCGTGTTGTTCACGGACGGCGCGTCCAACAGCGTGCCTGGCGACTACGGCTCAGGACCGGGCGTCGGCCTGAGAACGTACGACTTTCCGCAGAACCCCGGCGATACCTTCGCCCAGACCTGGGCCAGCCCGCATATCACCGGGTTGTACGACACCCAGAGCGGCGCCAACAGCCTCGGCATCGACACGCAGGTGCCGTGGAACTCCAACAACACGCCGTTCACCGCGAACAACGCGTGGCCGAAATATCTGCCGCTCGCGAGCGCGCACACCCACCATCGCAGCGCCGGCATTCCGGTCTCGTTTCCGCTGCAGACCAACGCGCTGACGGTGGACCACCTGCCGCAATCCGCCACCCGCGGACTGAGGCACTTTGATGCCGCGGCGAACAAGTACCCGGCCGAGGTCTACAACATCAATAATGCCGCCCGCAATCTCGTGGAGATCATCGCGGACGCAGCGCGCAGCGATGCCGGCGACTACCGGATCCGCATCTACACCATCGGGATGGGCCAGCTGGTGCCGCTGCAGCTCGGCACCCGGATGGAGACGTCCGAAAGCATCCTGAAGCGGATGGCCAACGACGCCTCGTCACCGGACTTCAACAACGCACAGCTCGAAGGCAAGTACTACTACGCTCAGACTGCGGCCGACGTCGGTCCGGCATTCCAGGCGCTGCAGAACCAGATCCTGCGCTTGAGCAAGTAGTTTTCAACCAAGGAGGCAGTGATGCAGTTTGTAATCTTCTTCGTCGTGGCGGTCGCGGTGGGCGGTAGTTTCGTGATGGTCCGCCGCAAGCGCAAGGCTCAGGCAGCCGGTGGCATGAACTGAGCGCGCGACCTCTCGCAGACGTGAGTCACGGTGAACCCTTCGCCCGGCCGTCAATCTGACGGCCGGGAACATCCTCTGGAATCCCTCCGCCGGCTGCCCTTTGTCTACCAGCCGGACCGGTCTTATCGCGTTCCCTCAGAAAACAGGCCTCTTTTGCGGCAGCTCGGCGGGCGTGAGGCTTGCACTCCGGTCACCCATCGGGACGGCGCGACCAAAACCGGCGCGCCGCCTGCAGCCGACCAGAGGGTGACCGATGTCCACATCCGATCTGCCGAGCTCTGTAGAAATGCCCGGTCTGCGGTGTCTTCGCTGCGGCTCGGCGCACATCCTGGTGATCCGCGAGATTCAAACGCCCGGGAATGTCCGGTCGGTTGACGCGCGCTGCGGCGACTGTCGCGAGCAGTCCATTCTCACGCGCGAGTGAGGCGACCGGCGGTCCGCGCGCTCGTCACCTGACCGGCGCGAGGCGCTTCAGCTCTTCTGCCCAGTTGAGCACGATCTCCATTTCTGAGCCATTGGCGTTGCCCGAAGCGGGCTGACCGCCTACAAGAACGCCGACCAGCCGCTGTCCGTCGGCCGAACCATCGATGCTGCGGGACGTCACCGGGCTCTCGAACAGGCCGGCTCGCGGCAGCGCCACGGGGCTGCCGAACGACACGCTGGGACGCGCGCTCACGCTCACGCGGACCAGGCCGTCAGGTCCGGGCACGTAGAACAGTTCGCGCCCGTCATGCGACCACCAGGGATGGTGACCGTCATCGTCTCTCGAGACCTGGTAGACGGCGCCGGTCGCTGGAAACGGCTGCACGTAGACGACTGACGGGTTGTCTCCTGCGCTATATGCGACCCAGGACCCATCGGGCGAAATCTCGGCATTGACCGCCCGGTCGCGCGTTTGAATCCCGGCAAACGGTTCGACCTTCCGGTCCGGCATGGACAGCAGCATCAGCACGCTGCTCGAGCCTGGATTCTGGGGGCCCGTCCAGGCCCCCAGCACCCCACCCGTGTTCACGGTGAACAGCAGCTTCCCGTCGTCCGCGGACCAGGATTGCGGTACATGGGCGGTTGCCCGATCGGCTTTCGTCAGGCGCTCCGGCGGCCCGGTTCCGTCGGCCCGCTGCCGAAAGAGGGCGAGATCGCCTTCGCGATCGGACTGAAACGCGATCCACCGACCATCCCTGGACCAGATCGGGTGACGGTTCCGTCCCCCGAAGGTGAGCCGCCGCATCGGACTGGTTCCGGATAACTCGTACACCCACACATTGGCGTCCTTGCCGTCGTCGGTGTCGAGCGCGAGGCGCGTCCCGTCCGGGGAGAACCTCGGAAACTCGTACGGTCCTTCCGGGATCTGGAGCGGCGTCACGCCACCGTGCACATTCACGACGACCAGCCGGTTCCGGCGCGCAGCCCCGGATCCGGCAGGGCCGTTCAGATACGCGAGCGTCCCCGTCGCCGACACGCTGTACTGAGCGACGTCCCCGGACACGCCGCGTCGAACCCCTTCGAGCATGCCCACTTGCGCCGCCAGTATCTGTTGACGCGATGCATCGAACGGCACGGCCATCAGGTTGCCGCTGCTGGCATACACGAGATGACCGGTCGGCACGTATCGCACCTCACTGCCGCCGTGAAGGACGGTCCGGCGCGCCCCAGACGGCACGGCCTGGACGACGATGTCAGCTTTCTCCCATCGGCTCGAGATGTCGTCGGCGAGCCTGGCCACGCTGAACAGCAGCGTGCGGCCGTCGGGCAGCATTTGAGGATCGCGCGCCGTTTCGGACTCGTCTGCGACCGCGGCGATGCGTTCGGGCGTTCCGCCGTCCGGCGAGGCCCGCATGATGCCGCCGGGCCCGACGAACAGAATCCCCGTCGCCCCCCAGTCCAGGCTGGTCGCAGTCGTGACCGGGCAGATCGTCGTCGTCGCTCCTCCGCTCACAGGGATTTTCTTGAGCGCTCCATCGGCCACAAACGCCATGAACTGGCCGTCCGGGGACCAGGCGAAGTTCAATACGGATCTCACCCGCACGGCATCGGTCCCTGGAATCGGTCGCACGGCACGTTCCGACATCTGGCGTGTGTAGAGCTGGTTGTTGGCCACGTACGCAAGGCGAGTCCCGTCCGGAGACAGGGCCACCATCCGGCCGAGTGTGCCCGTGAACTCCTGATCGGACGGCAGCGTCAGGGAAAATCGCGTGACCGGCAGCGCTCGCGCCGGCTGCATCCGCCAGACCAGGAAGGCGGTCAGCGCGCACGCACCGGCAACGCCGGCGACGCCACCGGCGAGCCTGAGCCATCTCGTCGTGGCGGTCATCCGCTCGGGCGCGATCCCGGCCGTTTGGCCCGCCGGGGCCGCGCCGGAGAGCGGCTCGCTCAGCTCTGGCAACGCATCGCCAATGTCGCGGAGCCTCCGCCTGGCGTCCTTTTCCAGACACCGACGGAGAAGCGTGCGGAGCGATGCGGGCGTCTCGATGGGCAGTGCGAGCCAGTCCGGATCTCGCGTGAGCACGAAGGCCAGCGTCTCCGCCACGTCGTCGCCTGCGAAGGGACGGCGTGCCGAGAGCATCTCGAAGAGCACGCAGCCGAAGGCCCAGATGTCGGCGCGCTTGTCCACGGCCTTGCCCTTCGCCTGTTCAGGGCTCATGTAGGCGGCGGTCCCGAGAATCATCCCTGCCTGTGTGGCATGCAGCGAGAGCGTCGGCGAGATCGAAACGCTCGGCGACGAACCTGCGGCGGGTTCGGCTGCCTTCGCCAGTCCGAAGTCCAGCACCTTCACGGTGCCGTCGGCGCGAAGCTTGATGTTCGCCGGCTTGAGATCGCGGTGAACGATGCCCTGCTCGTGCGCGGCCTCCAGGGCGTCCGCAATCTGCCTGGCGATCGGCAGCGCCTCGCGCAGGGGGATGGGGCCGCGGGCGATATGCGCGGAGAGATCCTCGCCCTCGACGAGCTCCATGACCAGCGCGTGCACGCCCGCCGACTTCTCGAACCCGTAGATCGCGGCGATGTGGGGATGGTTCAGGGACGCCAGCGTTTTCGCTTCACGCTCGAACCGCGCCAGCCGGTCGGGATCGGACGCGAACGTATCGGGCAGAATCTTGATCGCGACCTGCCGACTGAGCGTCGTGTCCGTCGCTCGATAGACCTGGCCCATCCCGCCTTCGCCGATCGACGCGATGACTTGGTAGACGCCGAGGCGGGTGCCGGGAGTGAGCGCCAACCGCTGGATTATACGGACAATCCATTTTTCGCAGTGGCCTTGGAGGAGGCTGCCCACGGTGGGCAGCCTCTCGGAGGTGACGTTAGGAAGTCAGCTTGATCGTGATCTGGACGGTCTTGCGGAACTTCACCGGCGCCCCGTTCATCGTGGCCGGACGATAGCGCCATGCCCGTGTCGCGGTCAGCACAATCGCGTCGTACGACTGCGACACCGACTCGCGCATCACCGCGGACTCGACCGCACCCGACTCGTCGATCACGATTTCAAGCTTGCCGTTGCGCGGGATGATGACCTGTCCGGGAAACGGCGGCAGCGCCTGGCTGACGACGGCCGGCGGGACGATACCGGTTTCGCCACCGGTGTAAATGCGCGGTGCGACCGGCATCGGCGGCGGCGGCGGGGTGACGACGACCGGCACCGGCGGCGGTGGCGGCGGCGCCGCGGCTTTTGCCGCCAGCTCCTGGAAGCCGACCGAAAGCGTCCGCAGATCGGACAGCGGCGGCTGCCTGGCTTCGGTCGCGACGTCCTGATCGGCCAGCGCGTTCAGCACCTGGGTGAAGCCGTCGGCGGCCGCGGCGAATTCCTTGCGGTCGAACGCGGCCTTCGCCTGCGCGTACTTCTGCTGGATGATCGACGGCAGCATGCGCCGGCGCACCGAGGTGAACGCCGAGCGGATGCGCGGCGAGGCGTCGGTCTCGCCGGGCTGGAACGTGGCGTCGGCTGCGACCACGGCTTCAATCGCCTGTTCCGCGTCGGCCGAACGGCCGAGCGCCAGCAGGCAGAAGGCGCGGTACTGCTCGATCGCGCGCGACTGACTGGCGGGGTGCTCGGACGAGCGCAACCGGTTCAGCATCGTCAGCGCGTCGTCGTAGGCGGCGGAGGCGTACAGGTCGCGCGCCGCGGAGAGGTCGGTGTCCTGGGCGGTTGCGCGCCCGGCGGCGAGAACGGTTGCGGCGACGAACGCCGCGACGAAATAAGACTTCATTTTTTCCTCAAGTCGACGCTGAGGCGCGCCGGCGAGTTGAGCGTGACCATGGCCGCGTGACGCTGCTCGCCGAGCTCCGGATGGCGGAAGACGATCTCATGGGGTCCGATAGCGAGCGATAGATTGCCGATCGGGGTGTCGCCGACCTTTTCGCCGTCGACCCACACTTCGGCCCAGGGCACCGCATTGAGCGCGATGGTGCCCTTCGGAAAGTCGATCTTGATCGGCGTCACCTTGCCTGGCGACACCTGGATGCTGCGCGAGGTGCGGTAGCCGAGCGTCTCGTTGACGATGTCGATGTCGTGCTTCCCGGCCGAGACCATCAGGCGGTCGCTCTGGCTGGTGCCGAGCAGCCGCTTGTTCTCGAACACCTGCACGTCGGCCGGCGCGGTGACCGCAATCCAGCCCGAGACCGGTGCACCGTCGGTCGCCCCGGCCAGCGGCACCATCAGCGAGGCGGTGATGCCGGCTTCGATCGCGACGATCTGCTTGACCGAGCCGCGGTCGCTCTCGAGCAGCACCGCGTGCTCGCCTGGCGACAAGTCCGCAATCGTCACGGGTGAGGTGCCGCGCGGCGCGCCGTCGACGCTGACCTTGGCGCCGCTCGGCTCGGTGCGCACCTGCAGCTGGCCGGAGGCAGCCGCCGTTTTCGGCAGCTCGATGTACTGCGAGACCTGCGCGCCGGCCGCCATCGTAATCGGCATGGTGCGGGCGGGACCGTCGCCGCGCAATTCGAGCGCGTGCGCGCCGGGCTTGAGCGACACCGTCAGCGGCGTGACGCCGCGTTCGACGCCGTCGACGAACAGCTTCGCCCCGGCCGGATTCGTGGTCATCACCAGCGTGCCGTCGTTCGACGCCGCGCTAGGCGACGCCCACCGCCGCGCGGCCGGCACGCCGGCGGCGACGACGGCGATTACCGCGGCCGCGGCGGCGACGAGCGGCCAACGCTGACGCGCGCCCGGCGCCTTTGGCGTCTCGTGCGAGTGCGACGCTTCGTCGTGGAGCGGCGCCATGTCAAGCGGCGCGGCGATCATGGTCGGTTCTTTCCGCACGGGCGCGGGTGGAGGCGGCGGCGTGAACGCCGGCACAGGTGCCGGTGTCCGCATCACTTCCGGCGCCGGTGCGGGCACAGGTGCGGGAGGCATTGGCGGCGGCGTCTGAACAGGTGCGATCGCCGGCGAATGCGCGACCGCGGGCGTCGGCGCTGCCGCCGGCTTGGCGACCGGCACTCGAACCGCCGATGGCGGCCGGATCGCCGGCGTCGGCATCGCGATCGGGGTCAGCTCGATCTTCGAATCCGGCTCGTGAGGGGCGACCGATCGGCTGATGACCGGCCGGCTCACGATCGGCTGGCTCAACATCGGCTGGAGAATCGCTTCCGGTTCGGCCGGGACCGCCGCCGCCGGCGGTTCCACCGCCTCGCGGTACCGTTCGAGGAACGATTCGAGCGTCGCCGGCGCGGCCAGATAGTCGCTCTCGCCCAGCACGCGCTCGAGCTCGTCCTGCGCATCGACCGCCGATTCGAATGAGTTGCGGGCGTCGAGCTGCAGCGCGCACATCAGCCACGAACGCAGGCCGGCCGGCAGCGGCTCGAGGCCGCCGCGCGCCGACACCGCCCACGCCGACGAAACCAAATCCCCCAGCCGCGACGGCCCTTCATCGTCCTGCAGGCGGCGTCCGAGAATCAGCGACAGTGCGACCACGCCGAGCTGCGTGACGTCGGCGCGGTGATCGAAGCGGGGAAGGCCCGCCGATCGCGGCACCGCGATGCGCAGCTCGCGCCAATACCGTTCCTGCGAAAAGCGCAGCTGTTCGAGCGCGGATCCCATCACGTGCTCGACCACAATCAGGCGGGCGCCGGGGGTGACGATCAGGCGCTCCGGACCGATCGCGCCGTGCGCGATGTCGGGCATGTTCTCGTGCAGCATCGCCACGGCCGGCACCAGCTGCCGCAGCAGGCAGAGCGCGGCGTCGATGTCGAGCGTGACGTCGGCTGCTTCCGCGAACCGCAGGATCTCGGACAGACGCATGCCGGCGGTGACGTCCGACACCAGGGCCAGCGTCGATGCCGGATCTTTCAGCCGTTCGACGCTGCGCACGCGCCCGTAGCAGGCGTGGCTGAAAGCGGCGAGGTGGCTCAGGCGCTCGCGCAGCGCGAACTCGAAGGACGGCACTCCCGTGAGCTCGCCGCGCAGGCACAGCATCTCGACCGTCTCGTTCCGCGAGCGATCGACGGCGAGACGGCGCGTCCCGAGACCGTCCTCGAACGCGACGGCTGTAGGCGCAGGCACGGACGCGATGGCTGGATCCATGCCGACGCGAGATGCGTAATCTGTGCCGTCCGCATACCGCGACTGTAAGGCGGTTTTGTTGCGATCACGGAAACGCGCTTACAATTTCCGCGGTCGGGAACACAATTTGGTCAGATCGGCCCGATGGCGTGGGCGGGAATTGCAATGAGCTGGCTGGCTGCCGCCGCGCGGATACGGCTGGACCCAACCTCGCTCTCTATATCCTCTAGGCGATACGCGCTGGTGTTGCGCACATCAGCACTCGCGCCGCGGACCGCAACCTCCCTCGAGGACCCGGTTAGACTACAACGATGACGTCACGAACGATCACGGTGAGCGGAGGACTGCTGCTGGTATGCGCCGCCGCGGCGCTCGTTCGCGCCCAGGAGGCTCGCGTGCCCGATACGCAGACGCTGCAGCGGATGGCGGCGCGATTCGCGCCAACCGAGATCAGCGCCGATCTCTCGAAATTCTCCGACACCGATCGGCGCGTGCTGGCGAAGCTGGTCGAGGCATCGAAAATCGTCGACGGCCTCTTCCTCCGCCAGGCCTGGGCCGGCAACGACGCGATGCTGGCGGATCTGGCGCGGGATCAGTCGCCCGAGGGGCGCGCCCGCCTCCACTATTTCCTGATCAACAAGGGACCGTGGTCGCGGCTCGATCACAACGCGGCGTTCGTTCCCGGCGCACCGGAGAAACCGGCCGGCGCCAACTACTATCCGGAAGGAGCCTCCAAAGCGGAGCTCGAGCGCTGGATCCAGTCGCTGCCGGAGGCGGAGCGCGCCCGCGCCACCGGCTTCTTCACGGTCGTCCGCCGGGCCGGGTCCTCGTTCACGCTCGTGCCTTACAACGTCGAGTATCAGGGTGAGCTGGCGCGCGCCGCCGCGCTGCTGCGCGACGCGGCGCAGCTGACCAGCGAGCCGACCCTCAAGGCCTTTCTGACCAAACGCGCCGCCGCGTTCCTGTCCAACGACTACTACGACAGCGACGTCGCGTGGATGGAACTGGAAGGTGCGATCGAACCGACGATCGGGCCCTACGAGGTCTACGAGGACGAGCTCTTCAACTACAAGGCCGGATTCGAGGCGTACGTGACCGTGCAGGATCCGGTCGAAACGGCGAAGCTGCAGAAGCTGGCAGCGGAGCTCCAGGATATCGAGGATCACCTGCCGATCGATCCGAAGCAGCGCAATCCCCGGCTCGGCACGCTGGCGCCGATCACCGTCGTCAACGAGATTTACGCATCGGGCGACGGCAACCGCGCCGTCCAGACCGCGGCGTTCAACCTGCCGAACGACGAGCGGGTGGTGCGCGAAAAGGGCACCAAGCGCGTGATGCTGAAGAACGTGCAGGACGCCAAGTTCGCCAGGACCCTGCAGCCGATCTCGAAGATCGTCCTGCCGCCAGGCGACCAGGCGTCGCTCTCGTTCGACGCCTTCTTTACCCACATCGTCGTCCACGAGCTGATGCACGGCCTCGGTCCGCACAGCATCAGCGTCAATGGCCGGCAGACTACGGTGCGGCAGGAGCTCAAGGAAACCTACAGCGCGCTGGAAGAGGCGAAGGCCGACATCTCGGGCCTGTTTGCGATCCAGCACATGATCGACAAGGGCGTGATGCCCAGGTCGCTCGAGGCGTCGCTCTACACGACGTATCTCGCGTCGGCGTTCCGATCGATCCGCTTCGGCGTGAACGAGGCGCACGGGCGCGGCATCGCCATTCAGCTGAACTACCTGCTGGACCAGCGCGCCTTTCTGATCAACGGCGATGGCACCTTCGCCGTGAACAAGGACCGGATCAAGGAAGGCGTCGCCGGGCTGACCCGCGACATCATGACGATCCAGGCCGAGGGGAACTACGCCGGCGCCAAGGCCCTCGGCGAGAAGATGGGCATCGTCCGTCCGGAGGTGCAGAAGGCGCTCGACAAGCTGGCCGCCATTCCGGTGGACATCGAGCCGCAGTTCGTGACGGCCGACGAACTGCTGAAGAAGGCGCGCTAACGCATCTTCGCGAGGGCCGCCAGCACGATGGTTCGAGCGGCCGTGCCTGAGGGCGTGGGTGAGGGTTCCATCGCGAGCGCAGCGCTCAGACTGCGCATCACCTGGGCGGCATTCTCCACCCGGGCAAAACGCGCGGGATCGACCTGCGGTCCATTCGCCCAGAGTGCCTGGTGCGCGGCCACCCATCCCTGCGTCCACGCCGTCAATGCCGCGGCGTCGGCGTCCGGCCGGCGCACCGCCGATTGCAGCGCCAGTGCCATGCGATCGTTTTCACCCCACGTGAACACCGCAGCGTGAGACTCGATCTTGGCGCGGACCGCGGTCAGCAGGCGGACGTCGGCGCCGGCGGGGAGCTTGGGATTGCGCGCCAGGAACTTCAAGGCATCGGAGGTGTGGGCGACGGTGTGGATCCATCCATGCACCGGATCGAATCCGCGGAGGTCGCGCTCGCGCTCGAAGTAGCCGAGCATCCGATCGAAGAAATCCTGCGCCTCGGCCGGCTCGAGAAAAGGCGCCGACAGATCCGCGGCGGCAATCACGGACAGGCTCAACGCGGAGAAAGATCGCTTGAACACGCGATCGTCGCCGACCGTTCCGAGGCCATCGTCGAGATTTGTAATCCAGAGGCGCAGCAGCGTGCGCAGGTCCGCCGGCGACAGCCGTCGATCGCGCAAGATCCAGCGTTCGGCCGCGCTGTACGCAACATCGTCACGCAGCACCGGATCGTTGGATCCAAGAAGCTGATTCATCTCGGTGAGCATTTCGACCGCCGTTCGACCGGTCGGCACGACGAACCCGCTCTTTGCCAGTGCGATCCAGTCGGATCGCGTCGGCGCAGCGAGCAGCATGACGATCGCAAGAAGAAAACGCATATGCTAAAAGTAACCAGTAGAACAGATGAGCTGAGATCTGTTAGGCTGATTTCACGATCGTTTTTCAGAGACGCGCCGCCCTAAGCCCTGCCGGTATCTTACGCTCCCCCAGCGTCAGTTCAGGGCCGTCGCATTTCACGCGGGTGTTGTGGCGCCACTGCTCAAACTGTTGCTGATTGAAGACTCGTCCGTCGACGAGGCGCTAATCGTCCGCTCGCTGACGCGCGGCGGTTATCACGTCGTGCATGAACGCGTGGACGGACCGGTGGCGCTCACCGCGGCGCTGGAGCGGCAGCCCTGGGACATCGCCATCGCCGGCTACACCATGCCGTCGTTTCCGGCGGGCGCGATCTTCGACGTGCTGCGCCAGCGCGATGCCGATCTGCCGATCATCTTCGTCTCCGACACCAGCGGCGAAGAGGTCGCGGTCGCGGCGATGCGGCTCGGCGCGCGCGACTACGTGCTCAAGAACCAGCTCGAGCGCCTGGCCGCGGCGGTCGAACGCGAGCTCGGCGAGTCCGGGGCGCGGCGTGAGCGCCGCCGCGTCGAGCAGCGCCTGGCCTACCTCGCCTACCACGACGCGCTGACCGACCTGCCCAACCGGCTGCTGCTGCAGGACCGCCTGGCGCAGGCGCTGCGCCTCGCCGCCCGAATCGGCTCGTCGCTCACGCTGCTGTTGCTCGATCTCAACGGCTTCAAGGAGATCAACGACACGCTGGGACACCACGCCGGCGATCGCGTCCTGCAATGCGTGGCTTCGCGCATGCGCGCCATGCTGCGCGGGGCGGACACCGTCGCGCGGCTGGGCGGCGACGAGTTTGCGGTGGTGCTGCCGGCCACCGATGTCGACGGTGCGCTGCTCACCGCCCAGAAGGTTCTCTACGAGATCGAGCAGCCGTGCGTGATCGATCGCCAGGCGCTCAGCGTGCGCGCCAGCCTCGGCATCGCCTGCTTTCCCGAGCACGGCCGGTCGAGCGGGACTCTGCTGGAGCGCGCCGACGTCGCGATGTACGTCGCGAAGAGCGACGGCATCGGGATCGCGGTGTACGCACCCGATCAAGATCACCATGCGCACCGGCGGCTGACGCGGGTCGCCGAACTACGCAACGGTCTCAGCGAAAACCAGTTCTGCGTCGAGTACCAGCCGATCGTCCAGCTGTCGACCAACGTCGTCACCGGTGTGGAAGCCTTGGTCCGGTGGAATCACCCGCAGCTCGGCCGGGTGATGCCGGCCGATTTCATTCACCTTGCCGAGCAGACCGGCCTGATCAACCCCTTGACGACCCTGGTGCTGGAAACCGCGATCAGGGAGTGGAGCCAGTCGTCGGCGGTGCCGCCGCCGACGGTGGGGATCAACCTGTCGCCGCGGACGCTGCAGGATCCCAGCCTGCCGCGGCGCATCGCCGACATGCTCGCCGTTTACAACGCGCCGCCGGAGTCGCTTGCGCTGGAGATCACCGAGAACATTCTGATGTCCGATCCGGTGCGGTCGATGGACTGCCTCAACCGCGTCCACGGCATGGGCGTGCGGATCGTGATCGACGACTTCGGCACCGGCTATTCATCGCTGAGCTACTTGCGCCGGCTGCCGATCGACGAGCTGAAGATCGATCGGTCGTTCGTCACCCTGCTCACCGGTCCAGACGACGTGATCGTGCGATCGACCATCGACCTGGCTCACAACCTCGGGCTCCGCGTGGTCGCGGAGGGGGTCGAGAGCGCGGAAGTGCGGGCCCGACTGGCGGCGCTCGGCTGCGACGCCGGACAGGGCACCTTCATTCGCGCGCCGGCGCCGGCCCGCGAGGTGCGCGAATGGATGGGGGTGCACGCTTGACCTTATACTTCAGTACAGGGTCGAGAATAATCCCATGTGGACCAGCCAGACCGCGAAGGAAGCGGGCGTCAACGCCCAGACCCTGAGGTACTACGAACGGCGCGGGCTGCTGGCCCGGCCGCCGCGTCGAGGCTCAGGCTACCGCGAATATCCCGCCGACGCCGTCCGCATCGTCCGCTTCATCAAGAAAGCCCAGGAGCTCGGCTTCTCGCTCGACGAGATCGAGGAGCTGGTGCGCCTGCGCGGGGTGCGGCGCGGCGAGCGGCACCGGGTCCGCGCCATCGCCGAACGCAAGATCGAAGACATCGATCGCAAGATCGCCCACCTGCAGTCGATGCGTGGCGCCTTGAACCAGCTGGTCGAGTCGTGCCACCACGGCGGCGCGGCCGAGTGCCCGATCATCGACGCGCTCAACGACCCGCCGGAACGGAAGGCGTGATGGCGCTCGACCCGGTGTGCGGCATGACGGTCGACCCGGCGCGCGCGGCGGGGCAGGTCGAGTACGACGGCTCGACATACTACTTCTGCTCGAAAGGCTGCGCCGCCAAGTTCAGCGCCGACCAGAAGAAGTATCTGTCGGGCGCGCGCGAGCCGATGACCGCGCCGCCAGCGCCCGCCCTCCTGACGATTGGCGGGTTAAAGAAGCGAACGCCGAACGTCGAACCTCGAACGTCGAACGCCGAACCTCGAACGTCGAACGAGTACGTCTGCCCCATGGATCCGGAGGTGCTGAGCGACAAGCCCGGCGCCTGCCCGATCTGCGGCATGGCGCTCGAGCCCCGCATCGCCGATCCGGCGGATGCGCCGAACCCGGAGCTCGTCGACATGACGCGGCGCTTCTGGATCGGCGTCGCGCTCGGGGCGCCGGTGTTCCTGCTGACCATGGGCGAGATGCTGAGCGGCGGAACGCTCTTCCATCGCCTGGGGACGACGTGGATCAACTGGATCAGCCTGGCCCTGGCCACGCCGGTCGTGCTGTGGTGCGGCCGGCCGTTCTTCCACCGCATGCGCGCGTCTGTGGTGAACCGCAGCTTGAACATGTTCACCCTGATCGGCCTCGGCGTCGGCACGGCGTACGGCTACAGCGTTGTCGCGACCGTCGCTCCCCAGCTTTTTCCCGACAGCTTCCGCATGCACGGGGCGGTCGAGACCTACTTCGACACGGCCGTCGTCATCACCGTCCTGGTGCTGCTCGGACAGGTGCTGGAGCTGCGCGCGCGCCATCGCACCGGCGAGGCGATTCGCCAGCTGCTCGGCCTCGTGCCGAAGACCGCGCGGCTGGTGCGCGGCGGCCGCGAGGACGATGTGCCGCTCGACCAGGTGCAGGTGGGCGACCTGCTGCGCGTCCGCACCGGCGAGAAGATTCCGGTCGACGGTGTCGTGGCCGACGGTGCCGCCGCGGTGGACGAGTCGATGATCACCGGCGAGTCGATTCCGGTGGACAAGGGGCCGGGCGACCGCGTCATTGGCGCGACGATCGCCGTCGGCGGCACGATCACGATGAGCGCGCAGCGCGTCGGCAGCGGGACGCTGCTCGCGCAGATTGTGCGAATGGTCTCGGAGGCGCAGCGCACCCGCGCGCCAATTCAGCGGCTGGCCGACCGCGTCGCGGCCTGGTTCGTGCCGGCGGTGATGGCCGCCTCGGTGATGACGCTGGTGGCGTGGGCCGCGTTCGGTCCGGAGCCGCGGCTCGCGCACGCGCTGGTCAGCGCCGTGGCGGTGCTGATCATCGCCTGCCCGTGCGCCCTTGGCCTGGCGACGCCGATGGCGATCATGGTCGGCACCGGCCGCGGCGCCGGCGCCGGCGTGCTGATCAAAAACGCCGAGGCGCTCGAGTTGCTCGCCCGCATCGACACGCTGATCGTCGACAAGACCGGGACGCTCACCGAGGGCCGTCCGCGCGTCACGGCGATCGATGTCATCGGAGCATGGACGGAAGCCGAGGTGCTGCGCTTCGCGGCCGCGGTCGAGCAGGGTAGCGCGCACCCGCTCGGGGCAGCGATTACCCGCAGCTTCGAAGGTCGGAGTTCAAACTCCGACTTTAAACTCGGGGTTCAAACCCCGAGTTTGTCGGATTTTCGGTCAGACACCGGAAAAGGGGTCAGCGGCCGGGTCGACGGACACCGCGTCGCCCTCGGTACCGCCGAGTTCATCCGCGAGGAGGGGGCTGACCCCGATCCGTTCGCTGCGCGGGCGGACGCGCGGCGGCACGAGGGGCAGACCGTGGTGATGGTCGCTGTCGACGGACAGCTGGCCGGCATGATCGCGGTCGCCGATCCGATTCGGCCGTCGGCGGCGGACGCGATCGCCGCGTTGAAGGCCGAGCGGGTGGCGCTCATCATGGTGACGGGCGACCATCAGGCGACCGCCGATGCGATCGCGCGGCAGCTCGGGATCGACGACGTACGCGCCGGCGTGTTGCCCGATGGCAAGCGCGCCGTTGTTCAGGAACTGCAACGGGCCGGACGCGTGGTGGCGGTGGCCGGCGACGGCATCAACGACGCCCCCGCGCTGGCTCAGGCGTCCGTTGGCATCGCGATGGGCACCGGGACCGATGTCGCGATCGAGAGCGCGGGCATCACCCTCGTCAAGAGCGATCTGCGCGGCATCGTCCGCGCCCGCCGGCTGTCGCGGGCGACCGTGAGAAATATCCGGCAGAACCTCTTCCTGGCGTTCATCTACAACACGCTTGGCGTCCCGATCGCGGCCGGCATCCTGTTCCCGTTCGGAGGAATGCTCATCAGTCCGATCTGGGCCAGCGCGGCCATGACCTTGAGCTCGCTGTCGGTGATCGTCAATGCCTTGAGGCTGCGTAAGGCTCGCCTTTAGAAATCATATCGAGACAATCCTTTACAAGAAGAGACGGGTGACCCGCCCGTCGTATACTTTCGAGGTTTCCGCCTTCGAGGGTCGCCACTCCTTATGCCTTCATTGTTTGTCCGCTACGCCTGTAAAACGTCGGCGCTCTCAGCCCTTATCGCCGTGGCGATCGCGGCATCCGGATGCACGAAGAGCGAAAGCGCGCAGGCGCGCGGCCGCGATGCAACGGCGAAGGCCGTCAAGATCGAAACGGTGAAAGAGGAGACGGTCAAGCGAAACGTCGAGCTGGTCGGGACGCTCGCGGCCGTGGACCAGGTGACCATCTCGTCTGAGGCGGAGGGCAAGGTCAGCCACCTGCTGGCGGACCTCGGCGACCGCGTCAAGGCGGGGCAGCCGCTCATCCAGCTCGATCACGAGAAGCAGCAGTACAACTTCGATCAGCAGCGCGCCTCGCTTGAACGGGCGCTCGCGCAGCTGGGCGCGCCTGACGCGCAGCACCTGCCCGAGGCGGAGAAAACGCCGGACGTGCAGAAGGCGGCCGCCGACCTCGCGCAGGCCAAGCAGGCGCACGACGCGCGCCAGCGAACTCTTCAAGCGGACGCTGGTTCCGCAGCAGACGCTCGACGATGCCGCGACCACCGCTGCAGTCGAAGCAGGCGAGCTACGACCTGTCGCTGCAGAACGCCAAGAACCTGCGCGCCAGCATCCAGGCGTCGGAGGCGAGCATGAAGCTCGCCGACCGGCAGCTGCGCGACACCGAGATCCGCGCGCCCTTCGACGGCTACGTCGAGAAGCGCATGGTCAACATCGGCGAGCTGGTCAAGGCGCAGATGCCGGTGATGGCGGTGGTCCGCGTCGACCCGCTGAAGGTGGTGGCTGAGATCCCGGAAAAGATGGCGCCGTGGATCAAGGAAGGGCAGCCGGTGCAACTGCACGTGGACGCCTATCCGGAGCGGACCTTCATCGGCAAGGTTTCGCGCATCAGCCCCGCGGTCAACACCGCGACCCGCGCCTTCCCGTTCGAGGCGCTGGTGCCGAACCAGGACGCGGTGCTCAAGCCCGGCACCTTCGCGCGCGTCCACATCGAGAGCGGCAAGATCGACAGCGTGCTGACGCTGCCGTACTCGACGATGCAGTACCGCTACGGCGTCAACCGCGTCTTCGTGGTCGACGGCGACAAGCTGACGGCGCACGAGTTGAAGGTCGGCGAGCGGCTCGGCGATCGCATCGAGATCATCAGCGGCGTGAAGGCCGGCGACCGCGTCGCTGCCACCGACATCGAGAAGCTGGCCGACGGGCAGAAGGTCAGCACCAAATAGGGATCAGGGATTAGAGGGCTGAGGGACTGAGGGGCTAACCGTCATGTTGTCTGAACTGTGCGTGCGGCGGCCGGTGTTCGCGACGATGCTCGTGATGTCGGTCGTGGTGCTCGGCATCTTCTCGTTCCGCGATCTCGGCGTCGACCTGTTTCCGAAGGCCGATCCCGCCACCGTCAACGTCTCGCTGGTGCTGCCCGGCACCAGCCCCGACGAGATGACGACCTCGGTGGTCGAGCCGATGGAGGAGACGCTGAGCGGCATCTCCGGCATCGACGAGATGTCGGCGCGCATGACCGAAGGCAACGCGATGATCACGGTCCGCTTCGTGCTCGACCGCGACATCAACGACGCCGCCAACGACGTGCGCGAGAAGGTGGCGAGCGCGATGAAGAACGTGCCGCCCCAGGTGCTGCCGCCGGTCATCACCAAGGTCGATCCCGATTCCGATCCGGTGATGTCGATCGTGGTCTCGTCGACGGCGATGAGCCTGCGCACCCTCACCGAGATCGCCGACAAGCAGATCACCCGTGTGATCCAGACCGCCGACGGCGTCGGCCAGGTCAGCATCGGCGGCGGCCGCGCCCGCGAGATTCACGTCGTCGCCGACATCCAGAAGTTGAACGCCTATGGCCTGTCGCTCGATCAGGTCAGCGACGCGCTGGTCAACGAGAACGTCGAGATCCCTGGCGGCGCGGTCGAGCAGGGCAATGGCCAGCTGCTGCTGCGCACGCTGGGACGGGTCGACGTCACCGACGACTTCAACAACATCGTCATCGCGACCAAGGGCGGCACGCCGATCCGCGTGTCCGACATCGGCTACGCCGAGGACACCTTCCAGCGGCCGGTGTCGGCGGCCTGGATGGGCGGCGCGCCGGCGGTGATCATCGACATCCGCCGGGCGATGGGCGAGAACACCGTCTCGGTGATCGAGGGCGTGCGCAAGAAGCTCGACACGCTGCAGCGGACGCTGCCCAAGTCGGTCGTGCTCACCGTCATCCGCGACGACTCCAAGTTCATCTACGCGTCGGTCGAGTCGCTCGAGGAGCACCTGATCTTCGGCAGCCTGTTCGCGGCGATCGTGGT
The DNA here is from genome assembly GCA_963794705.1 of uncultured Acidobacteriota bacterium. GTDB lineage: Bacteria > Acidobacteriota > Vicinamibacteria > Vicinamibacterales > CAVVIG01 > CAVQFC01. The sequence continues at coordinate 6,646 of CAWCFI010000009.1, read as the reverse complement.
GATGTTCTTCATCCGCAACATCCGCGCGGTGATCATCGCCGGCGCTGGCGATTCCGGCGTCGATCATCTCGACCTTCACGCTGATGCGGGTGATGGGCTTCACGCTCAACAACATGACGCTGCTCGGCATCACCCTCGCCGTCGGCATCGTCATCGACGACGCGATCGTGGTGCTGGAGAACATCTTCCGCTACATCGAGGAGAAGCACTGCACGCCGTTCGAGGCGGCGATCCAGGGCACGCGCGAGGTCGCGCTCGCGGTGATGGCGACGACGCTGTCGCTGGTCGTGATCTTCCTGCCGATCGCGTTCATGAGCGGCTACGCCAAGCGCTTCATCAACCCGTTCGGCTGGACCATGGCGTTCTCGATCATGGTGTCGATGCTGGTCAGCTTCACGCTGACGCCGATGCTGAGCTCACGCTTCCTGAAGCTGGCCGACGCCGAAGCCGATCACAAGACCAAGGAGCAGGGCTTCTTCCACTGGCTCGACACCACCTACACCAAGCAGGTGAACTGGGCGCTCGATCACCCTGGCGTCATCATCGGCGTGTCGCTCCTCACCTTCGCGCTGACCTTCCCGCTCAACAAGATGGTCGGCCGCGAGTTCGTGCCGAACGAGGACATGGGCGACTGGACCATCCACTTCGACGCGCCTGAAGGGCACCTCGCTGGCGGGCACCAGCGAGCTGGCGACCAAGGTGCTGAAGGAGCTGGAAGGGCATCGAAGGCGTCGCGCAGATCGAGCCGTCGATCGGCATCAGCGGCCCCGGTGCGCGGCTCGTCCACGCACATCCACTTCCTCGTCCAGGCGCTGCCGCTCGAGGAGCGCAAGAACACCCAGGCGCAGATGATCGCGGAGATGCGCAAGCGGCTGGCCGCGCATCCGGGCAACAAGCCGAGCATCACCTCGCGCAACGCGCTCGGCAGCGGCGAGGGCGTCGGCGGGTTTCGCGATCTCGGCGAACCTGCTCGGGCCCGATCTCGATCAGCTGGCCGAGTATTCGCTGAAGGCGCTGGCCGCCGGGCAGAAGACGCCCAGCTTGAACGAAGTCGAAGATCTCGCTCAGCGTCTCGAACCCGGAGATTCACGTCTCGGTCGACCGCAGGCGCGCCGCCGATCTCGGCGTCCGGATGGCGACGGTCGGCAACACGCTGCGCCTCGCGGTCGCCGGCGACGACGAGATCTCGAACTTCCGCGAGGGTGCCGAGCGCTATCCGGTCAAGGTGCGCGTGCTCGAGAACCAGCGGCGCGACATCAACGAGATCGGCCGCCTCACCGTGCCGTCGGCGACCGGGCCGGTGCGCATCGACAACATCGCCAAGATCGAGCGCGGCCTCGGCCCGAGCACGCTGCAGCGTTCGAACCGTCAGTACACCGTGCAGATGACCGCCGACGTCGCCCCCGGCCACGCCCTCGACGAGGCGTCGGCCGACGTGCGCAAGATGTTCGCCGACCTGAACATGCCGCTCGACGATGTCGTACCGGCTGCAGGGGCAGTCGCAGATTCTCGACGAGACCACCACCAACCTGATTCTGGCGATCGGCGCTGGCGATGATCTTCGTCTACATGGTGCTGGCGTCGCAGTTCGAGAGCTTCATCCAGCCGATCGTCATCATGCTGGTGCTGCCGATCTCGGTGCCGTTCGCGCTGTTCACGCTGTGGGCGACGCACCGGACGCTGAACCTGTGGAGCGCGCTCGGCATGCTGCTGCTGCTCGGGATCGTCAAGAAGAACTCGATCCTGCAGGTCGACTACGCCAACACGCTGCGCGCGCAGGGCATGCCGATGCGCGAGGCGATCGTCGAGGCCTGCCGCACCCGTCTGCGCCCGATCCTGATGACGACCTTCGCGATCATCGCTGGCCTGATCCCGACCGCGCTCGGCATCGGCATCGGCGGCACCGGCCGCTCGGCCATCGCCGTGACCGTGGTCGGCGGCCAGTCGCTCTGCCTGTTCCTGACCCTGCTGCTGGTGCCGGTCGCCTACGTCAAGTTCGACGCGCTCGAGCAGACGGCGCTCAATCAGGGATGGAAGGGGCTGCTCGCCCGGTTCAAGACCCCCCGCCGGCTCACGCCCGCTTCCGAGACTCGCTCGTAATCAGAAGACCAGGAGATCACTCTTGATCTCCTGGTCTCCTGTTAGCCGGGTCTTCCTGATCTCCTGATCTCCTGTCAACCGCCGATCGTCCCGGTCTCGCCGGGTCGGCGTCGCCATGCGCGTCGCCAAAGTGTTACCAGCCCTTCACACGCCTGAGGCGCGGCTGTCATGCCGGCTCGGCACACTCTCCCGACGGCGCCGCGAAGCGCCGGCATTCCACCACAACTCGGGAGCTTCTATGCACAAGGTCTCAGGCGTGTTCGATTACTTTCAGTCTCATCGTCGGTTGTTGTTCGCTGCCGCAGCCGGTGCGATATTCCTCGCGGTCAACGCGCCGATGGGCGCGCAACTGACGCCCATGACGATTCGGGGCGTGGTGGCCGGCAGCTACTTCACCCCGCCGGCCATCAGCAACTCGCCGGCCGGTAGCACGGCCTCGGCCACGATCGCGTCGCATTTCAAGGGCGTCAGGGTCTGCGTCGACGCGAACAACAACGGCGCCTGCGATGCTGGCGAGGTCAGCGCCACCTCCGACGCGGCCGGCGGGTTCCTGCTCCGAAGCCTGACGCCGGGTCCTATCGTCGCCGAAGTCGGCACCACGGCCTTGAATGCGGGCCAGCCGGTGACCAGACGCATGTCGTTCCGCGCCGCCTTCGAGCAGCTGGCGGAAGGCGCGAGCGGCGGCGGGACGGCCGTCGCGCTCAACTCGGTCGTCGTCTCGCCGATCTCGACCGAACTGCTGCGCATGATGGAGGCCGACGGCCTGACCTACCAGGCCGCCAAGCAGAACCTCGCCATCCGACTCGGAGTGTCGACCACGGACGTCCTGCTCGATCCGACCAAAGTGTCGGCGGCCGACGTGCGGAAGTCGCTGCTGACCGAGTCGGCCATCCTGAGCAATCGCTTCGCCCTTGCGGCGAAAATGGTCGACCGCGGCGACGTTCGCGGCCGCGAACATGGGGATCGAGGCGGCGGCGGGCTCTCCGCTCACGATGAAGGAAGCGCAGCAGGCGGTCGATGAACCTCGAGGAGCATTCCCCGCTACGACCACATCTTCGTGATCATGCTCGAGAACAAGCCGACGTCGTCGATCAAGGACTCGCCGTTCGCACCGCAACATCAACGCCTACCTGAACGACAAGCAACCAGTTCACCAGCTACTTCGCGACCGGCAACCCGAGCGAGCCGAACCGCCTGGCGGATCGGTCGCGGCGACGACTTCGGGCGTCACCGACGACAGCGCGCTGGAACTGCATGCCGGCAGGCGACCGCGGCCGTCAACGGCCTCGAAGATCCGCCTGCCCGCCGGGCTGGCCCCTGCACGCAACGCCACCAATCACAACATCAAGAACAAGCCGAATCTGCTTCACCGCGATGAGCGCCAACGGGCATGACGTGGCGGATCTACAGCGAGTCGATGAATCCCGGCCGCGACTGGCGGCTGAACGGCGCGAGCGACACGACGATCGTCGCGCCCGATCACGTCTATCCCGCGAACAGTCCGGTCGGCGCGATCGGCAACGCCGGGGCTGTGCTACGCTGCCGGCGGCCTTACGCGACCAAGCACAACGGCAGCGTCATCTTCCAGGACGTGCGCAGCGCGCCGGACTTCGTCGGCAGCAACCGCACGATGGGCGGCGGCCAGTGGGACGACGCGCTGCTCGGCGCCCGGGCACGCCCGCCGGCTGGGACATCGATCAGCTCGGCACGGATCTGCGAGCGGCGACGTCGGCAACCTGAACTTTCTGGAGCCCGACCAGTGCGACGACATGCACGGCATGACCGTCACAGGGACAGGTCGCCGGGCACCGACGCTGACAGACCGGCCAGCGATTGCGGCGGCAACGCGAACATCTACCGCGGCGACCTCTACACCGACTACCTGATCAAGAAGATCCAGGCGTCGCCGATCTGGACCAACACGAACAAGCGCGTCGCCATCGTGATCATGTTCGACGAGGGCACGGCGACCACCGGCTTCAATTCGTGCTGCGGCTGGAATCCGGCGGGCAAGCCGACGCAGCGGCGGCGGCCAGCCGCTCGGCCCGCTCGTCAACAACGGCGGCGACGATCGCGGCCGATCGACGATCGCCAACTACGGAAGCGGCAACAAGGGACACGGCACCAGCATCTTCGGCATCCTCACCAACCAGCCCTGCGCGCCGAAGGACGTCGTCGACAGCGACGCCTACAGCCACATCTCGTTCGTGCGCACGCTGCAGGACATGTTCGGCCTGGCCGATCCGGGCGACGACTGGTCATACATGAACCGTTCGAAGTACACCGAGCAGTTCATCCTGACCAACCTCGTCAGCCTGCCTGAGTATGCCGGCAGCGCCGACACGCATTTCGACGCGGTGCGGCCGATGAATCACGCGTTCGTGATTCCCGCCGGCTATCCGCAGAAGAGCGGATTCGTCATGCCGCCCGGATCCGCAGGTCGGGCCCGATACCGACCAGCGCAACGTCTGGGCGTCGAAGTGATCGAGCCGTCTCCCGGGCTCGTCTGGCGGCGCTGGCGGTCCTGTTGTCGCCGTGCTGACCGTCTACGTTCTCGGCGGCGGCGCCGGCGCGACTCGCGCTCGGCGCCGTCTGTCCGGCCACCGCGCCGCCGATCGCCGATCGACTCAGCCCGGCCGCTCGCGTCGGGCGTCAGTTGTTCTTCGACACGGCGCTATCCGCGTCGGGCAAGATGTCGTGCGCGACCTGCCACGACCCGGCGCTTCGCGTACGCGCCCGCCGAACGATCTCGCGGTGCAGCTGGGCGGACCGACGCTTGCGGACTGCCGGGCACGCGGGCCGTGCCGTCGCTGCGCTACCAGGAGTACACGCCGCCCTATGCCGACCTGCTCGACAACCCTGACGGCATCAGCGCGCCCGGTCCTGGCGGCGGGCTGACGCTAGACGGCCGGGCGCGCACGCTCGCCGATCAGGCGCGCATTCCGCTGCTGGCCGCCAACGAGATGGCCAACGCGAGCCCGGCCGACGTCGTGCGCGAGATCCAGGCGTCGCACGCTACGCCGAGATCTTCCAAGCAGGCGTTCGGCGCCGACGCCTTCACGACGCCCGACCGCGCCTTCGCCAAGGCGCTCGAGGCGCTGCAGGCGTTCCAGCTCGAGGACGACAGCTTTCACCCGTACAGCAGCCGGTACGATCGCTACGCCAGCAACAAGATCGGCGGCACGCTGACGCCGGCCGAACAGCGGGGCTTTCGCGTCTACAGTGATCCGGAGAAAGGCAACTGCTTCGCGTGCCACTACAACGGCGCCGGCCTCGGCGGCAGCGTGCGGTTGTTCACCGACTTCACCTACGCGGCCATCGGCGTGCCACGCAACACGGACATTCCGGCGAATCGCGATCCGCGCCACTTCGATCTCGGCATCTGCGGCCGCGCCCGATCACCCGCTGCCGGCAAGAACGCGCAGTACTGCGGGATGTTCAAGACGCCGACACTGCGCAACGTGGCCACGCGGAGGGTGTTCTTCCACAACGGTCAGATCAAGTCGCTGCACGACGTGATCCGCTTCTACAACACGCGCGACACCAATCCCGAGCTGTGGTATCCGACCGTGAACGGCGCCGTGCAGAAGTGGAACGACCTGCCGCGCGCTATCGCGCCAACATCGACACGCAGGCGCCGCTCGACGGCCGGAGCCTGGCGGCCAGCCGGCGATGTCGGACCAGGAGATGGCGGACCTGGAGACATTCTTGAGCACGCTGACCGACGCCGATGCGCGGCCGGCGCCAAGTAGTTCGGTGACGACAACGAGCGGGGGAACGAAACCTCTTCTTCGGTAGTGTCCGTCGTCAGCCGGACCATTGAAAAGACGGTCGGGATAGAGAAAGAGCCCCGGATCAACTCCGGGGCTCTTTCCTTTTTGGAGGTCCGTGTGCGGCGACCTGATCGGGCTAGGCGCGTCTGCGGTAGCGGCGCGTCATGATCGTCGCGATTCCGCTGCCGAGGAGCACCATCGACGTGGGCTCCGGAACTGGAATGTCCTGGACGATCGGGCCGTTGATGGCGAAGTCGGTGACGTCGCCGGCGCCGCCGCCACTGCTCGTCAGGCTCAGCTTGATCGAGTGGATGTTGGCCGTATCGCTGAGGATGCCAAGAAAGATAGCCGAGTCGTCGCCGTTGGCCGTGGCCAGGCCGTTCTCGGTGAACACGCCCAGCAAGGCGTTGGCGGCGTCGAAGGCTTCTATCTTGGCGGTAAACGCCCCGAAGTCGTCAGCGTCGATTTGAGCGCCAAACCCAGTGATCGCGTTGTTGAACGTGAACGTCATCGGGCCGCCGAAAAAACTCCAGAGAAGGGACTCGCCGGCTCCGAAGTTCCCGTTCCAGTCACCGGCGCCCTGATCGATCCTGGCGAAATCGCCGCCCGCCTGCGAGCCGGTGAGATTCAGGCCGCCGATACCGGGCACCGGTGTTGTAAACGCGTTCGACACGCTGGCGAACGAGGTCCCGAGCACTCCCCAGTCCAGCTGACCGACATTCTTGAGACCGGCCTCCGTCGTGATCCCCATCGTGCCTGCGGCCGCCGTCCCC
>CAWCFI010000008.1:0-204080 GCA_963794705.1 uncultured Acidobacteriota bacterium | reverse complement strand
AGGCGATGGATGCCGGCCTGGACGACGACGAGCATGTCGGCGCGCTGCGGATCGATCGGGAAGATCAGGAGCTGGTGCAGCCAGTCGCGTGCGGCCATCAATAGCAGGACGGTGACGACGGCGACCACGGCGCCGCTCCCGACGGACACGGCGCCGGCCACCGGCCGGGTCCGCTCCCAGGTGATCACCAGCGCGGCGTGCACGACGAGCAGCAGCGCGGTGGCGATCAGATACGGCGTCAGGCCGGTGAAGGTGTGCGCGAGCCAGGCGGGCGACGACAGCAGGGCGATGGTGAGCGCGAGCAGCAGGCCGCGCGCGACGGAACGCACGGACGAATTCTAAGTCAGCCCCGGTCTTTGAACACGAGATACGGATCGATCGCGCGGCCCTGCCACCAATGCTTGTCGGCGTTCAGCTCGAAGACGGCGAAATGCAGATGCGGCGTGTTGGCCGGCGCGTTGCCGGTGGTGCCGACGTAGCCGATGACGTCGCCCTGCGAGACGGCCTGGCCGTCCTTCAGCCCGTCGGCGTAGCGCTCGAGATGCGCGTAGTAGTAGCAGAGGCGTCCGCCCGGATCGAACTGATAGATCGTGATGCCGCCCGCCTTGCTCGTAAACAGCTTGGCGATCGTGCCGTTTTCGACGGCGTGAACCGGCGTGTTGCGCGGCGCGAGCATGTCGACCGCTTCGTGCGGACGATCGCTGCCGCGCGTCTCGGCGAAGCCGCCCTTGAACGACTCGATGTCCGTCGCCGTCGATCGGCACACGCAGACGGCCCTGCGGAACGTCGCTGGCACGGCCGCCGGCGTCGGCGCGGCGACGATGTGACGGCCGGCGCCGCGGCGAAGCTGCGGCGGCCGTCGCAGCGGCGGACCGCGGTCGGCTCTCGTTCGCGGCGACATGGCGCCGCCGGCGGCGCTGTCGGAGCTCGGAGCCGACGCCTGCACGGGCTTCGGCGGGCCGTAGGTCCGCAGCCAGCCGTCGACCAGCACGCCGGCGACGAACGCCGCGATGCAGCGCCACCGCGGCAGCGACGCCGCGCATCTGCCTGCGGCTCACTTGAACGTCACCGCCGTTCCCGGCTTCACCAGCGCCGCGACGCCGCGCCGCGTCCCAGTTGGTCAGCCGCACGCAGCCGTGCGACTCGGTATGACCGATGTTGCCGGGCTCGGGCGTGCCGTGCAGCCCGTAGTGTTCGAGGTTGAGCGCGATCCACACGACGCCCACCGGGTTGTTCGGCCCGGGCTTGATCGTCGCCTTCTCATCCTTCGGCTTGGCGTCCCAGAACAGATCCGGGTTGTAGTGAAAGACCGGATGCCAGCCGACGCCGGTCACTTTCCAGTCGCCGGGCGGCAGCGGATCGTGGATGCTGCCGCTCGACACGGGCGCGAAGAACACCAGTGTGCCGTCGGCGCGCGTCGCGCGCAACGTCGACTCCGCCTTCGACACTTCGATGGTGACGTCGGCTGCTGCGGCGTCGCGCACCGGCTTGGCGCCGGGATCGAACGGCGTCACGGCGGGCACCTTAATCGACGCACCGGCCGTCATCGCCGTGCCGTGATTCAGTTGCGGCATCAACGCCGGCGCGGCTGTGAAATCGTTCGGCCAGCGCCTCGGCGACGCTCTGATACCCGAGCGCATCGAGCTTCGCCTGCTCGGCGAGCTGCGGCGGGATCTTGTCGAACGGCCCCTTCACGTCCTCGTCGGTCAGCGTGTAGCTGGTGACCGTCGGTTCAGCGGAGTCCCCGCCGAGCGCCTTCCAGGTGTCGCAGTCCGGCTGGCCGTTTGACTGCAGTTTTTTCGCCGTCTGTAGCGCCGCCAGCGCGTGCGAGAAATTTGCGCCGGTCTTGCCGTCGATCTGTCCCGGGGAAAATCCTGCGCGATCCAGAAGGACCTGGAAGCCGACGAGGTCGCCGCACTCCAGTTTTGGTGCCGGCGCGGCTTTTGGCGCCGGTTTTCGCGCGGGCGGGTTGCGCTTTCGCGCCTGCGCGTGCAGATCGGTGTGGAGAAGAAGGGCGGCGATCGCAAGAGCAAGAGCCAGCTGAACAGGGCGCTTAGGCATCTGCGACAATGACTGCAGTTGTTGTGCCCGATAGCCAGCTCAACATGATACGTTTGCCCAGTCTTTGGCATCGCTAATGCGAACCCGCCTCATCATCTTCGCCGGTGCATTCGCGGCGGCGGTTGGCGCGCTGCGCGTGCCCGCCTCTTCCAGCCAGGCACCCGTACGGCCCGTTCCGTCGCCGGCCGCCGACGTTTTTCAGACGAGCATCAAGCCGTTCCTTGCCACCTATTGCTACAGCTGTCACCGTGGCGCCGAACCTGCCGCCGGTCTGGACCTGACGTCCTATTCCTCACGGGATAGCGTCGCCGCCGATCCGCGACGCTGGACGATCGTGCTGGCGCGGCTCAAGGCGGGAGAGATGCCGCCGAGCCAAGCCAGACAACAGCCGACACAAGTCCAGCGCCAGGCCGCGATCGACGGGATTCAGGCAATCGCCTCGGACGAAGCGAAGCGCCATCCGGACGATCCGGGCATCGTGCTCGCGCGGCGGTTGAGCAACGCCGAATACGACTACACCATCCGCGATCTCACGGGCGTCGACATCCGCCCGACCAAAGAGTTTCCCGTCGATCCCGCCAACCAGGCGGGCTTCGACAACTCGGGCGAATCGCTGGCGATGTCGCCGGCGCTGGTCAAGAAATATCTCGACGCCAGCCGGCTCGTCGCGGATCACATCGTGTTCCTGCCGAAGGGTTTTTCGTTTGCGCCCTATCCGGTGGTGACCGACGAAGACCGCGACAAGTACGGCGTCAACCGCATCGTCGATTTCTACAAGCGGCAGCCGCTCGAATACGCCGACTATTTCCAGGCGGCGTGGCGATATCGCCATCGCGCCGCGCTGCGCCGATCCGACGCCACGCTGGCCGATTTCGCCAGGGACGCGAAGATCAGCGCCAGGTATCTGGACAGGATCTGGACGATGCTGACGGCGCCCGGCGAGACGGTCGGGCCGATCGCGGCGCTGCAGACGCGGTGGAAGAACCTGCCGCCGCCCGTGGATCACAAGGAGCCGGACTCGCTCCGTGCGGCAGTCGGGTTCATGCGCGACTTCGTCACCGGGCTCCGTCCGCAGGTGGCGATGTCGTTCGACAACCTGCCGGCACGCGGGATCGCGGCCGGCTCGCAATCGCTCGTGCTCTGGAAGGATCGGCAGTTCGCCGAGCACCGGACGACGTATCGCGGCAACGCGCGGCAACTGGATATGTCCGCGTACGCGGCATTCCGACCCGCTCATGCTGGTTCCGGAGACGCAGGAGGCGCAGGCGCAGTACGACGACGTCCTTCACGCGCTTCTGCGCGCTGTTCCCGGACAGTTCTACGTTTCTGAACGCGGCCGCGTGTTCCTGACCAACCCGCGCGAAATCGCATCCGACGCAGAGGGCCACCGGCTGTTGAGTGCCGGCTTCCACAGCCAGATGGGCTATTTCCGCGACGACGCGCCGCTCTATGAGCTGGTGCTCGACCGCGATCAACAGCGTCAGCTGGATGGTTTGTGGCGCGAGCTCGACTTCGTCACGCTCGCCCCCGTCAGGCAATTCAAGCAGTTCATCTGGTTCGAGCGCGCCGAGCCGCCCAGCTTCATGGCCAGCCGCGCAGTTCAACACGCTTCCGCTCCGAAGACGATGACGTCACGTCCGAAGCCAAGATCACGCAGCTCGCTCAGACTGTATCTGGCCAAGGCGCGCGAGATCACCAACGACGTCGCGCTCGACGTCGTCAGGGATTACTTCGAGCGGATGAACGCGAACGTCCGCGCGCTCGAACAGGCGAAGGCTGCGGCGGAGCCGAGCCACCTCGAAGCGCTGCTCGCGTTTGCCGAGCGAGCCTACCGCCGGCCGATGACGCAGCGCGGAGAAGGACGACCTGCTCGCGTTCTATCGTTCGCTGCGCGAGCAACATCTCAGCCACGAGGATGCGATCCGCGACAGCGGTCGCCAGCGTGCTGATGTCGCCGTACTTCTGCTATCGCGTCGATCCGCCTTCGCTCGCGGAGCCGACAGCACGAGCTTCGGCGAGACAGGTCTCTGAGGTCGAGCCGCTGTCCGACTATGCTCTCGCGAGCCGTCTGAGCTACTTCCTCTGGTCGAGCATGCCGGACGAGGAGTTGATGGCGCACGCCGCGGCCGGCGATCTGCACAAGCCGGAGGTGCTCGCCGCCCAGGCCCGGCGGATGCTGCAGGACGGCCACATCCGGAATCTGGCGACCGAGTTTGCCGGCAACTGGCTCGACGTCCGCCGGTTCGAAGAGCACAACGCCGTCGACCGCGAGCGGTTCCCCGAGCTTCACGAGCGAGCTGCGCGAAGCGATGTTCGAGGAGCCGATCCGCTTCGTGATGGACCTCATCCAGCGCAACGGCTCCGTCCTCGATTTCCTCTACGGCAACTACACGTTCGTCAACCCGGTGCTGGCGAGGCACTACGGCATGCCGGAGCCGGCGTCGGCGACGTGGGTGCGCGTCGACGACGCGCAGAAGTACGACGCGCGGCGGGCTGCTGCCGATGGCGGTCTTCCTCACGAAGAACGCGCCCGGGCTGCGCACCAGCCCGGTCAAGCGCGGCTACTGGGTCGTCCACCGCCTGCTCGGCGAGTACATTCCCGCGCCGCCGCCCAACGTGCCCGGTGCTGCCGACCGACGAGACCAAGCTCGGCGACCTGACGCTGCGCGAGACGCTCGCGCAGCATCGCGCGAACCCCGCGTGCGCCAGCTGCCACGCAGAAGTTCGACGCCTTCGGACTCGTGTTCGAAGGCTACGGGCCGGTCGGCGAAACCCGCGCGACAGGATCTCGCCGGGCGGCCGGTGCAGACCGACGCGACGTTCCCCGACGGCACTGTCGGGCGCCGGTCTCGAAGGGCTGCGTGCCTTCATGCGCGCCAGGGGGCAGGCGGAATTCGTGGACAACCTTGTGCCGCCAGCTGCTGGTCTACGCGCTCGGCCGCAGCCTGCAGCTCTCGGACGAACCGCTCCTCGCCGAGATGCGCAACACGCTGTCGTCGCGCGGCTACACGTTCGACACGCTGGTTCAGCGCATCGTCGTCAGCCGGCAGTTCCTGACCAGGCGCGCGACGCCCGTTCCCGAGATCACACAGCCATGACGATCAGCAGCCCGTTCCAGCGCAATCAGCAGCAGGTGTCGCGGCGCCGCTTTCTTCACGGCGCCGGCGTCGCTGATGGCGCTGCCATGGCTGGAGTCGGTGCCCGTCTGGGGCGCCGAGCCGATGGCGGGCGATGCCGCGCCGAAGCGCCTCGCGATTCTCTTCATGGGCAACGGCGTCAACCCCGATCAGTGGTGGGCGAAGGGGTCGGGTGCCGGCGATCGAGCTGGGTCCGAGCCTGGCCCCGATGGAACCGTTGAAGGGCAAGTTCAACTACATCAAGGGCCTCTTCAACAAAGCGGCCACGGGCGTCGGCATTCATCCCGGGCATGACCGGCAATCTGCTGTCGGGCGTGCCGCTCACCAAGGGCGCCGAACTGCACGGCGGCGTGAGCCTGGACCAGGTCCTCGCCAGCCGCATCGGCGACAGGACCGTTCAGCCCAGCATGGTCCTCGGCTGCGAGCAGCCGGTGACCGGCTACCACGAGACGAACTTCTCGATGGCCTACAGCTCGCACATCTCGTGGTCGAGCCCGACCTCGCCGGTGCCGATGGAAGTCTATCCGTCGCTGGCGTTCGACAGCCTGTTCGAGAACCGCGGCAGCCAGCGCAACCTCAGCGTGCTCGACCGCGTGATCGGATCAGGCCGACTCGCTCAGCCGACGCGTCAGTTCAACCGACAAGGAGCAAGCTCGACGAGTATCTCACCAGCGTGCGCGACGTCGAGAAGCGCGCGCAGGACATGCGCGCCGCGAAAGACCAAAGCCGACGCGAACGCCGTGGGGCGGCAGCGTGCCGGTGGCCGCGATGGCGCGCCCCGACAACGGTCTGCCCGAGGACATCCGCGAGCACATGCGCCTGATGTGCGACATCCTGGCGCTCGCGTTCCAGACCGACAAGACCCGCATCGCCACGCTGCTGCTCTGCCGCGATATCTCCGGCCTGTTCTATCCGTTCCTCGACGTCAAGCTGGCGCATCATCTCGCCAGCCACGAGGACCGCGGCGACGCCTTCATGCGGATCAATCAGTTCTACCTGACGCCAGTACGCCTACCTGATCGACAAGCTCGCCGCGATGCCGGAAGGCGAGCGAACGGTGCTGGACAATTCCTGCCTCGTGTTCATGTCGAACATGTGGTCCGGCAGCAACCACGACAGCTCGAAGGTGCCGGTGCTGACCGCGGGCACGCTGGGCGGGACGCTCGAAACCGGCCGCGTCCTCGACTACACCGCTCGCCGGCGACGAGAACCGCAAGCTGTGCAGCTTCTACCTCTCGCTGATGGATCGCATGGGCGTGAAGCTCGATCGCTTCGGCGACGCCGCGACGAGGCTGGACGGGATCTGACGGTTCACACGCACACGCATCATTTGCCGGCGGTGGCCGGTGTCAGGGTGCGCGCGTCCTGACGCGACTTCATCCAGCTCTGTAGCTGCGCCATGTAGGTGTAGACCACTGGAGTGAGGAACAGCGTGACCAGCTGTGAGAACAGCAGGCCGCCGACCACGACAAGCCCGAGCGGCTGGCGCGCTTCACCGCCTGCGCCGTAGCCGACCGCGATCGGCAACGCGCCGAGCAGCGCCGCCATCGTCGTCATCATGATCGGCCGGAAGCGGACCAGGCACCCCTCGTAGATCGCCTCTTCGGGTTTCTTGCCGCCGCGCTCGGCTTCCAGCGCGAAGTCGATCTGCATGATCGCGTTTTTCTCGACGATGCCGATCAGCATGATCATGCCGACGAAGGCGTAGATGTTGAGATCCATCCGGAAGACGATCAGCGTGACCAGCGCGCCGAACGCCGCCGACGGCAGTCCCGAGAGAATCGTCAGCGGGTGAATGTAGCTCTCGTAGAGGATGCCGAGCACGATGTAGACGACCATGATCGCGATGACCAGCAGCACCGCGAGGTTGCCGAGCGAGCTCTCGAACGCCTTCGCGGCGCCCTGGAACGCGCCGCTGACGCCCTCGGGCAGCGTCTCGTCGGCGACCTTCTGGACGCGCGTCAGCACGTCGCCGAGCGACGCTCCTGGCGCGAGGCCGAACGAGATCGTCACCGCCGGCAGCTGACCGTGATGATTGACGGTCTGCGGTCCGACCACCTGCGTGGTTTTCGCGAGCGTGTCGAGCGGAACCACCACGCCGGCCGTCGTCGAGTTGGCGCCGCCCGCGCCGAGCGCGCCGCCTGCACCGTTGGTCGCTGCGTTTGCACCGCCGGCCACGCCGCCTGCCGCCGCCGTGCCGGCCGCGGTCGTCTGCGCCGCGCCGCCGCCTTGCTGCGGCGTCGCCTTGAAGTAGAGCAGCGACAGCGCCGCCGGATCGTTCTGGAACTGCGGCGCGAGCTCGAGCAGCACCTTGTATTCGTTGACCGGCGCGTAAATCGTCGAGACCCAGCGCGGACCGTAGGCGTCGTAGAACGCGCTCTCGATCTGGTTGGCGGTGACGCCGAGCGCCGCCGCCTTGTCGCGGTCGATCTCGACGTTGACCTGCGGGCTCGAGATCTCGAGGTCGCTGGTCAGATCCTCGATCCCGGGAAGTCCGGTGAGCGCTTTCTTCAGATCGCGCGACGCCTTGTAGAGCTCCTCACGGTTCGGCGACTGCATCGAGTACTGATACAGGCTCTTGCTGACCTGTCCGCCGATGCGCACCGTCGGCGGATTCTGCATGTAGACGTCCATGCCGACGACCTTGGCCATCTCGGGCCGCAGCCGGGCGATGATGTCGGTCGCCAGCTCCTTGCGATCGCCGCGCGGCTTCAGGTGGACGACGATCTGTCCGAGGTTCGGTCCGCCCAGCGTCGCCGCGGCGCTGCCGCCGATCGTCGAGACCAGCCCTTCGACGTTCGGATCCTTGCGCGATGATCTTCGAGACCTCGTCCTGATATTCGACCAGCTTGTCGTACGACGTGCCCTGCGCCGCTTCGGTGGTCACCGCGATCTGATCGGTGTCCTGCTCGGGAATGAAGCCCTTCGGGACGAGGATGAACAGCACGACCGGTCAGCACCAGCACCGCGACGAACGTCACCATCGTCGCCGGCCGGTGCTTGAGCACGACCTGCAGCGCGCGGTCGTAGCCTTTCAGCATGCTGTCGAAGCCCTGCTCGGTGACCTTGCCGAACTTCGACTCCTCGCCGTGCTTGTGCGGCTTCTTCAGGAACAGGCTGCACAGCATCGGCGTCAGCGTCACCGAGACGACGCCGGAGATCAGGATCGCGACGCAGATGGTGACCGAGAACTCGCGGAACAGGCGGCCGAGCACGCCGCCCATGAACAGCACCGGGATGAACACCGCCGCCAGCGACAGCGTCATCGAGACGATGGTGAAGCCGATCTCGCGCGATCCGACCAGCGACGCGGTCAGCGGATCCTCGCCCATCTCGACGTGCCGGTAGATGTTCTCCAGCATCACGATCGCGTCGTCGACGACGAAGCCGACCGAGAGGATCAGCGCCATCATCGACAGGTTGTCGAGGCTGTAGCCGAGCATGTACATCACCGCGAAGGTGCCGATGATCGAGAACGGCAGCGCCAGGCTGGGGATGACCGTCGCCCAGACGTTGCGCAGGAACACGAAGATCACCATGATCACCAGCGCCAGCGTCAGCAGCATGGTGAACTGGACGTCGCGGTACGACTCGCGGATCGTGTCCGAGCGGTCGTAGAGGACGTCCATGTGGACGCTGGACGGCAGCTCGAGCTTCGAACTGCGGCATCAGCGCCTTCACCGCGTCGGCGACGGCGATGGTGTTGGTGCCCGGCTGGCGCTGGATGCCGAGGGTGATCGCGCGCTGCGTCGTCGTCCTTGGTGTAGAACCACGACGCGGTGCGCTCGTCCTCGACGCCGTCCTTGATGTTGCCGAGCTCGCCGAGCCGCACCGGCGAGCCGTTGCGGTAGGCGACGATCATGTCCTTGTATTCGGTCGGCGGTCATCAGCTGGCCGGTCGCCTGCAGCGTGTAGGTCTTGTGCGGGCCGATGATCGATGCCGGTCGGCGTGTTGACGTTCCAGTTGCGCAGCGACGCTTCGACTTCGTTGATGCCGATCTGCCGCGCCGCGAGCGCGTGCGGATCGAGCTGCGCGTGCACCGCGTACTTCTGGCTGCCGAGCACCTGCACCTGCGCGACGCCGCTGACCATCGAGATGCGCTGCGCGATGCGGGTTTCGGCGTACTCGTCGAGCGTCCACGGCGGCACGGTCGTCGAGGTAATCACCAGATAGAGAATCGGCTGGTCCGCCGGGTTGACCTTGGTGAAGGTCGGCGGCGTCGGCATGCCCTGCGGCAGCAGGCGCGCCGCCTGCGTGATCGCGCCCTGGACGTCGACCGCGGCGCCGTCGAGGCTGCGGTTCAGGTCGAACTCGAGGGTGATCTGCGTCGAGCCGAGCGAGTTGACCGAGGTCATCGACTCGAGGCCGGCGATCATCGAGAACTGGTTCTCGAGCGGCGTCGCCACCGAGGCGCCCATCGTCTCCGGGCTCGCGCCCGGCAGCTGCGCCGTGACCAGCAGCGTCGGGAAGTCGACGTTCGGCAGGTCGCTGACCGGCAGCGAGCGATAGGCGACCAGGCCGAACAGCGCGATCGCCGCCATCAGCAGGCTGGTGGCGATCGGCCGCTTGATGAACCCTTCAGAGATATTCACGAATCCTCAGACTCAGTCCGTATGCGGACGTCAGGCTGTCGCGGTTGCCGGATCCGACGGTTCCGCGAATCTTGCGCGTCTTGAACAGGCCGGCCATGTAGGTGTAGACGACCGGCGTCAGATAGAGCGTGATCAGCTGCGAGACGACCAGGCCGCCGACCACCGCGAGGCCGAGCGGCCGCCGCGCCTCGCCGCCGGCGCCGTAGCCGAGCGCGATCGGCACCGACGCCGAGCAGCGCCGCCATCGTCGTCATCATGATCGGCCGGAAGCGGATGATGCAGCCTTCGTAGATCGCCTCGGTCGGCGTCTTGCCATGCTTGCGCTCGGCTTCGAGCGCGAAGTCGATCTGCATGATCGCGTTCTTCTTGACGATGCCGATCAGCATGACCAGGCCGACGAACGAGTAGATGTTCAGCTCGTTGCCGAACAGGTAGAGCGTGACCAGCGCGCCGAGGCCGGCCGACGGCAGGCCCGAGAGAATCGTGATCGGGTGGATGTAGCTCTCGTAGAGCGCGCCGAGCACGATGTAGACGACGCCGATGGCGACGAACAGCAGCAGGCCGAGGTTGCTCATCGACTGCTGGAAGACCTTGGCCTGGCCCTCGAAGCTGGTGGTGATGGTCGGCGGCAGCAGCCGGTCGGCCACCTGCTTGACGTGCGCGGTGGCGGCGCCGAGCGAGACGCCCGGCTTGAGGCCGAACGACACCGACACCGACGGCAGCTGGCCGGAGTGGTTGATCGACTGCGGGCCGACCGTCTCCTTGAAGTCGATCACCGACTGCAGCGGCACCAGCGCGCCGTTCGGCGCCTTGAACGCGACCTTCTCCAGCGACTCGATGTGCCCCTGGTACTTCGGATCGAGCTCGAGCAGGACGCGGTACTGCGCGGTGTCGCCGTAGATCGTCGTCGACCCACTTCGGGCCGAGCGCGTCGTAGAGCGCGTTCTGCGACGGTCGTGGCGTTCAGGCCGATCGCCGCCGCCTTGTCGCGATCGATCACCAGGTTGATGCGCGGGCTCTTCATCTCCATGTCGGTGGAGAGGTCCTGGACGTCGGGCACCTGCGCCTCGATCGCCGCCTGCAGCTTCGGCGCCCACTCGTAGAGCTCGTCGGTGTTCATGCTCTGCATCATGATGCTGAAGTTCTGGTTGCCCATGCGCCCGCCGATCTGCAGAGAGGGCGGCAGGCCGACGAAGCCGCGGAAGCCGGGAAAGCGCAGCAGCTGCGGCCGGATCTGCTGGGCGATCTGCTGCGCGGTCATGGTCGCGCTGGGCGCGCGGCACCAGCTGCACCATGATGCGGCCGTTGTTCGAGCCGCCGCCGCCGGGGCCGCCGCCGACGCTGGCCAGGAACGAGTCGACGTACTTGTTGCGGATCACGACGTCGGCGACCTGCTGGGTCCACTTGGCCATGTCGTAGTACGACGTGCCCTGCGCCGCCTGCAGGTTGACGAACATCGAGTCGTTGTCCTGATCGGGGATGAACCCGGTCGGGATGATGTTGAACATGTGGACGGTCGCGCAGGCGACGGCGACGAACACGCCGAGCATCACCACGCGGTGGCGCAGCACGTGCCGCAGGCTCCACTCGTAGCCGTGCAGCAGCGCGTCGAAGGCGCGGTCCATCAGGCCGGCGAAGCCCTTCTTGGTGTGCACCACCTTGAGGAAGCGGCTGCACAGCATCGGCGTCAGCGTCACCGAGACGACGCCCGAGATCAGGATCGCGGTGGTGATGGTGACCGCGAACTCGCGGAACAGCCGGCCGAGGATGCCGCTCATGAACAGGATCGGGATGAACACCGCCGCCAGCGAGGTGGTCATCGTCAGGATGGTGAAGCCGATCTCCTGCGAGCCCTTGAGCGACGCCTCGAGCGGCTTCTCGCCCGCCTCCATGTGGCGCACGATGTTCTCGAGCATCACGATCGCGTCGTCGACGACGAAGCCGATCGAGAGGATCAGCGCCATCATCGACAGGTTGTTGAGGCTGAAATGCAGCATCTGCATCACGGCGAAGGTGCCGAGGATGGAGAAGGGCAGCGCCAGCGCGGGAATCAGCGTCGCCGAGGCGTTGTGCAGGAACAGGTAGATGACGCCGACCACCAGCACCAGCGTGACCAGCATCGTGATCTGGATGTCGGAGAAGGCGGCGCGGATGGTGCGCGACTCGTCCTGCCGCGGCGTCAGGTGCACCGACGGCGGCAGCTGCGACTCGAACGACGGCAGCAGCGCGCGGACCGCGTCGGTGACCTCGATGGTGTTGGTGCCCGGCTGGCGCATCACCTGCAGCGTGATCGCGGTCTGCTTCAGCGGCGCCGCGGTCGGCCCGCCCGGCTTGGTGTAGAACCACGAGCCGTTCATCACGTTCTCGATGCTGTCGATGACGTTGGCGACCTGGTCGAGCCGGACCGGCGCGCCGCGGCGGTAGGAGACGATGATCGGCCGGAACGCCGCCGCGTTCATCAGCTGGCCGCCGGCCTTGATGTTGTAGGTCGAGTCCGGCCCGAACAGCTGGCCGGTCGGCAGGTTGACGTTCCAGTTCTGGAGCGCCTGGTCGATTTCGTTGAGGCCGATTTTCTGGGCGTGGAGCTTGTCCGGATCGAGCTGGACGCGGACCGCGTACTTCGACGCGCCCTGCACCTGCACCTGCGACACGCCGCTGACCATCGAGATGCGCGGCGCGATCATCGTTTCCGCGTAGTCGTCCAGCGCCGAGAGCGGCAGCGTGTTGGACGTCAGGTTGAGCATCAGGATCGGCTGATCGTTCGGGTTGTTCTTGCGGAACGACGGCGGCGACGGCATGCCGGAGGGCAGCAGCGGCATCACCGCGGCGATCGCGGTCTGGACGTCGACGGTGGCGCTGTCGATGTCGCGGTTGAGATCGAACTGGAGCGTGATGTTGGTGCTGCCCGATGCCGCTGCGCGAGGTCATCGAGTCGAGGCCGGCGATGGTCGTGAACTGGCGCTCGAGCGGGCTGGCCACGGAAGAGGCCATCGTGCCGGGATCGCCGCCGGGCAGCCCGGCGCTGACGTTCAGCGTCGGGTAGTCGACCTGCGGCAGATCGCTGACCGGCAGCGCGCGATAGGCGATCACGCCGAACAGCGCGATCCCCACCATCAGCAGACTGGTGGCGATCGGGCGCTTGATGAAAATTTCAGAGACGTTCATCGATTCCTCGAGCGATCCGTTACTGTCTGCCGGGTGCGCCGGTGGCCCCAGGCGCGCCGCTCGCGCCGGTCGCCCCAGTCGCCCCGGTCGCTCCGCTGGCGCCGCGCGCGCCACCGCGGCCGCCGCGTCCGCCGCGCCCACCCGCGCCGGCGCCGCGTCCGGACAGATCGGTCGTGACGCGCGAGCCCGGTTCGAGCCGCAGCTGTCCTTCGGTGACGACCGTCTCGCCCGGTTTCAGCCCCTTCTGCACGACGGTGTCGTCTTCGACGCGCTGGCCGACCGTGACCGGGCGCTGCTCCACCGTCTGATCGTCCTTCACGACGAACACGTACTGGCCGTCCTGGCCGGTCTGCACCGCCTGGGACGGCACCACCGTCGCGTGATCGAGCGTGGTGAGACGCAGCGACACGCGCGCGAACTGACCCGGCCACAGACGGCGATCGGGATTGTCGAAGGTCGCCTTGAGCTTGATGGTGTCGGTCGTCATGTCGACCGCGTTGTCCACGAAGGTCAGCACGCCAGGCGCCGGCTGCGCGGCGGTGTCCTGCGGCGTGGCGGTGACCGGCAGCTTGCCGCCGGCCATGTGCGACTTGATGGTGCCGAGGTGGATGGCCGGCACGGTGAAGGTGACGAGCACCGGCTGCACGCGCGCGATCGTGGTCAGCTCGGTCTGGTTGGCGGTGACGAGGCTGCCGACCTTCACGCCGAGGTTGCCGGTCTGGCCGTCGATCGGCGACTTGATCACGGTGTAATCGAGCGAGACCTTCGCGGCGTCGACCGCGCCCTGCTGGGCGACCAGCTGCGCTTTCGCGCTGTCGATCGAGGCGCGATCGGCCTTGACCAGCGCGGCGGTGGCGTCGGCCTGCGAGCGCGCCTGTTCCGCGATGTCCTTCGAGATGATGCCGCGGCTGGTCAGCTGCTGCTGACG
The DNA here is from genome assembly GCA_963794705.1 of uncultured Acidobacteriota bacterium. GTDB lineage: Bacteria > Acidobacteriota > Vicinamibacteria > Vicinamibacterales > CAVVIG01 > CAVQFC01. The sequence goes on along the minus strand of CAWCFI010000008.1, from coordinate 190,196 downwards.
CTCCGCCGCCAGCTGCATGTACTCCGCGTTGGCCGCGTCGCGCGCGAGCTGCGCTTCGGCCTGCGCGAGCAGCGCCTTGTCGCGCACCATGGTGGCGTCGGCCTGCGCGAGCGCCGCTTCGAACGGCCGGCGATCGATCGTGAACAGCAGCTGTCCCTGCTTGACCAGATCGCCCTCGTGGAACGACAGTTGTTCGAGCACGCCGGTCACCTGCGACCGAAGCGAAATGCTGGCGTAGGCCTCGACGTTGCCGATCGCCGCGAGATCCACGGGGACGTCCTTGGACACGGCCTTCGAGGTCACCACCGGCGCGGCGGCTCCGTCACCGCCGCGGCCGCGGCCGCGGCCCCCGCCACCACCCGGTCCGGCTGCCGACGTGTTGCTGCCGCAGGCGGCGCTCGTGAAGGCGATGGCGCCGGATGCGATCAGAATGAGAGACCGGAAACAAGCACGTCTGAACACCGTTAGCTCCAAGTTGTGGAAAGGCACACGTATGCGTGTCGTATAGCAGGATACGGGGGCTCCGGTCACACTATTTACCCCCAGGACGTCATTTGATGTCTCTTTTCAGAATACTTATGTATTCATGACGAAAGTCATACAAATAAACAGCGTCGGGTGGTCGGATCGCCCCGCTTCGGAAGCCCTTTCAGGGGCCGGATCCGCGCTGGAAGGCGGTGGTGTGCTGTTTCTGCCGGCTCTGCCCTTCGCGGTCGAACCCTCGGAGGCTCTGCTGTTTACGCCTTCCATTCTGGGCAGCTCGAAGAACGCCAGCTACGACCCCGGATCGGGCCGCCTGGGCGGCACCACCGCCGCCGGTCCGGACGCCGACACCTTGCGCCGGTTCATCCACCGCTTCAGCGAATCCGCCGCGTCGTTGGTCGACCGCCTGCTGCCGGCCTACCGAGGCCGCATCGTCCGCGGACGCGCCAGCTTCCGGCCGGCCGAGATCGCGGGGCGCCAGTCGACCTGGCGGAAGGACGATACGCGCCTGCACGTGGACAGCTTTCCGGCGACGCCCTCCGGCGGCCGCCGCATTCTGCGCGTCTTCAGCAACGTGAACCCCGAAGGACGCGCCCGCGCCTGGCGGCTTGGCGACGATTTCGAGGCGGTCGCGCGCCGCTTCGCGCCGCAGCTGCGCGTGCCGATGCCCGGCGCCGGTCACCTGCTCGCGCTCATCCGCGTGACCAAGACGCCGCGTTCGGCGTACGACGCGCTGATGCTGCAACTCCACGACTGCATGAAGGGCGACGACGCGTTTCAGAAGGACTCGCCGCAGAGCCGCATTGACCTGCCGGCGGGATCGACCTGGCTCGCATTCACCGATCAGGTGAGCCACGCTGCGACCGCCGGCCAGTACCAGCTCGAACAGACGTTCCTCCTCCCGGTCGACGCGATGGCCGAACCGGAACGCTCGCCGCTGCGGGTGCTCGAGCGGCTGAAACGGCGGCGGCTCGTTTAGCGTCCACCACGGTGGGACCTTCCATGCAGACGTCCACTGAATCGCCCGCCAAGTGGCCCAAGCGTCTTCCCGCGCTCACGCCGGAGCAGCAGCGTCGCAGCGACGAGTTCATGAAGCTCTGGCACCTCGAGCTCGCCGGCCGGCCGCGCTATGGAGGCATCGAGAGGTTCAACCACAACTTCCCCATCGAGCACTCGCCTCGCGGCTTCACGACCACGCTGGAGATCGGCGCCGGCCTGGGCGAGCACCTGGCCCACGAGACGCTCTCGCCTGAGCAGGAGCGCGGGTATCACTGCAACGAATACCGCGAGAACATGGCGGCGGAGATACGGCGCCGTTTTCCCAGCGTCAAGACCGTCGTGGGCGACTGCCAGCGGCGCATGGATTTCCCCGACGGCTACTTCGACCGCTACCTCGCCATCCATGTGCTCGAGCACCTGCCGGACCTGCCTGCGGCGATCCGGGAGGCCTGGCGGCTGCTCAACAAGCAGGCTGGTCGCATGCTCGTCGTGATCCCCACAGAAGGCAGCCCGGCCTATGGCCTCGCCCGCAAGATCTCCGCTGAGCGCGTGTGGAAACGTCACTTCAAGGCGCCCTACGCCGAGTTCTACGAGCGCGAGCACATCAATCTCGTCCCCGAGATCCTCGCGGAGCTGAACCCGTACTTCACGATTGAGGCCCAGAGCTTCTTCCCGCTCCGGGTGCCGTTCTGGTTCTGCAATCTCGTCATCGGCTTGTCACTCGTTCCGCGCGCGACCGTGAAATAGCAGATGTCACCATCGCAGCGGTCCTGAATGGCAGCGGACGTCCCGGTCGTCATCGTCGGCGGCGGTGCAGCCGGGCTGTCGGCTGCCGGTGCGCTGGCCCGGCGCGGCATCGAGGCCGTCGTGCTGGAGCAGGACGCCGCCGTCGGCGGCACGTGGGCGCGCCGCTACGACCGCCTGCACCTCCACACCATCCGCCAGTTTTCCGGGCTCGCGCATTTTCCGATTCCCGGCGGATATCCGAGATATCTCTCGCGCGACGAGTTCGTCGCCTACTTGCGGGAGTACGCCCGTCACTTCGCGCTGCGCGTCGTCAGCAGCACGAGTGTGCGTCGAGTCCGGCCATCGGAGACGGTTGGCGCATGGATCGTCGACACGGATGCTCAGTCGTGGCGCGGCCGCGCGGTGGTGATTGCCACGGGCCAGTATCGGCGGCCGTTTGTGCCGCCGTGGCCGGGACGCGAGATCTACTCAGGACGGCTCGCCCACTCGGTGGAGTACTCGAATGCGGCGCCGTACGCCGGTCAACGCGTGCTGGTGGTCGGCGCCGGCAACAGCGGCGCGGAGATTGCGACCGATCTCGGCGACCACGGCGCCGCCTGCGTGGCGATCAGCGTGCGCACGCCGCCGCCGATCGTGCCGCGCGATCCGTTCGGGATGCCGGTCCAGCGCACCAGCATCCTGCTGAGCGCGCTGCCGGCGGCGATCGCGAATCGGCTCGGCCGCGCCACGGCGCGGATCGTGATCGGCGATCTCACGCGCTACGGCATGCCGGCGGGAACGTTCGTACCGTATTCGACCAGACGGGTGCCGCTCATCGACGTCGGCTTCGTGGCCGCGCTGAAGCGGGGACAGATCACGGTAAGGCCGGCGGTCGACCGCCTCACCGCGACCGGCGTCGTCTTCGCCGGCGGCGCCACCGAATCGTTCGACGCGATCGTCGCGGCCACCGGCTTCACGACCGGGCTCGAATCGCTGATCGACGCGCCTGGTGTGCTCGACGATCACGGGGAACCGCTCGGCCGATCCGGCGACGACACCGCGCAACCCGGCTTGTATTTCAACGGTTTCACGCACAGCCTGCGGGGGCATCTCTTCGAGGCGAACCTGGCGTCGCGTCGGCTTGCCAGGCGCGTCGAGCACTATCTGAACCGATGACATTTTCAATCACCGAGCACACGTTGACGTCTCCGCGCCATACCACCGGCTATCTGTCCTGTGGTGCGGACGCGGCGCCGCTGCTGATCTTCGTCCACGGCTGGCCCGAGCTCTCGCTCTCGTGGCGGCATCAGTTGCCGGTGTTCGCGGGGCTCGGCTTTCGCTGCGTCGCGCCGGACATGCGCGGCTACGGGCGCTCGAGCACCTATCGCCGCCACGAGGATTTTGCGCAGGAGGTCATCGTCGCCGACATGCTGGAGCTGCTGGCGTCGCTCGGACGCGATCGCGCCGTCTGGATCGGTCACGACTGGGGCGGCCCCGTGGTGTGGAATATCGCCTCGCACCACCCGGAGGCGACGGCCGGTGTCGCCGGCCTGTGCGTACCGTATCTCGCGACCGGGTTCACGCTCGAAAACCTGGTACCGCTGGTCGATCGCGTGAAGTATCCGGAAGCCGAGTATCCCGCGGGCCAGTGGGATTACCAGTTCTTCTACGAGGAGAGTTTTGAGAAGGCGCGCCAGGCTTTCGACACTGACATCCGCAACGTGGTGAAGGCGCTGTTTCGCAAGGGCGATCCCGGCGCGGCCGGCACGCCCGCTCGCACCGCGTATGTGCGCAGGGCCGGCGGGTGGTTCGGCGGCGGCGCGTGTCCCGACGTGCCGCGCGATGCAGACGTCATCACCGAAGCGGACCTCGACGCCTACACCGCTGCGCTGACGCGCCATGGTTTCTTCGGACCCGACTCCTGGTACATGAACCATCAGGCCAACGGCGCGTACGCGCGAAGGTCGAAAAACGGCGGCAGGCTGGAGATGCCCGTGCTGTTCCTGCACGGCGCCTACGACACGGTCTGCGAGACGATGACGTCCCGGCTCGCTGAGCCGATGCGACGGGACTGCGCCGACCTCACCGAGGCCATCGTGAAGTCCGGCCACTGGATGGCTCAGGAACAGCCGATCGCGGTGAACGCCGCGCTGGCGAAGTGGCTGGCGGCCCGGTTGTCGAACTACTGGCAGGCCTAAGCGATGATCGACCCGGGCGGACCTCGTCCGCGGTAGACTCTCCGTCGCCATTCAACCTGGAGGAGGTCCGATGCCCCGCAGCACGTCCGTCGCCGCCTCAGTTGTTGCCGTCGCCCTGGCGCTTACGTCCTCGTTGTATGTCAGCGCACAGTCGCCTCACCCGCCATCTTCACCTGCAGCGTCGCGCGTCGGCGGCCCGGCCGCAGCGGCGCTCTCGTCGGCGCCGAACCCGGAAGCGCTGGGCTTCGACTCGCAGCGGCTGACGAAGCTCGACGCGTATATGGCCAAGGCCGTCGCCGACGGGCGCGTCGCGGGCATGTCCACGCTGTTCGCGCGGCACGGTCAGGTCGTCTCCGAGAAGTTCTACGGCGTCAAGAGCCTCGCGACCGGCGCGCCGCTCACGCGCGACACCATCTTCCGCCTCTACTCCATGTCGAAGCCGATCACCGGCGTCGCGATGATGATGCTGTTCGAGGACGGGCGATGGCAGCTCGACGATCCGATCACGAAGTTCGTGCCCGAGTTCAAGGCGCTGAAAGTCATGACCGGTACCGATGACGGCCATCGATCCAGGACATGAAGCGCCCGCCGACGATGCGCGAGCTGATGAGCCATACGGCGGGATTCGGCTACGGCCTCGCCGATCAGCATCCGGTCGACAAGCTCTATCGCGAAAAAGGCGTGCTCGCCGCCAACGGGCTGGCCGACATGATCAAGCGGACCGCCGAAATTCCGCTGATGTTCCAGCCGGGAACGCGGTGGTCGTATTCCTCCGCCGTCGACATCCAGGGCTACATCGTCGAGAAGCTGTCGGGCCAGAAGTTCGGCGACTTCCTCCAGCAGCGGATCTTCAAGCCGCTGAAGATGACCGACACCGCGTTCTACGTGCCCGCCGACAAGGCAGGCCGGCTTGCGGCGGTCTACGCCGGCAACCCGAAGACCGGAAAGATCGAAGAAGTAAAGGAGCTGTTCGGCGGCGCCATGCCGACCTATCTCGAGCCGCCGTCGATGGAGTCCGGCGGCGGCGGCCTGGTGGGGACGATCGGCGACTACGCCCGGTTCGCCCAGATGATCGCGAACAAGGGCGAGCTCGACGGCGCGCGCCTGCTCTCGCCGGCCTCGGTGGAGATGATGGGCACGAACATGATCCCGAAGAGCGTGCTGGTCAGTTCCAATGGCAACGGCGTCGCCCGGTTCAACGAGGCGGTCGGCTTCGGGCTGGACTTCATGGTGGTGATGGATCCGCGCGCCGCGGGCACGCTCGAAGGCAAGGGATCGATGAGCTGGGGCGGCGCGGCCGGCACCTGGTTCTGGGTCGATCCGACCGACGATCTGATCTTCGTCGGCATGATCCAGCGCATGGGCGACACCGGCGGCGAGCCGCTCGGCACCATGGCGCGCACGTTGACCTACCAGGCCTTGACGCACCCGGAACGCTGAACGACTGGAGAAGGCGATGACGCAGCCGCGCTTTCTGCTGAAACGTTTCGCATCGATCGCGATCGTCGTCGGCGCGCTGGTCGCACCGCTGGCCGCGCAAGCCCCGGCGGCTCCGACGGTGGTGTCGCCGGAGGTCGGCGCCGACCGCCGCGTCACGTTCCGTATTTTCGCGCCGACCGCGCAGACCGTGGAGCTGCGGAGTCCCGGCGACATACCGGGCGTCGGCGGCCGCGGCGTTCCGTTGCCGACGCTGACCAAGGACGCGGAAGGTGTGTGGTCGCGAACGGTCGGTCCCGTGCCCGCGGGAGCTTACCGCTACATCTTCGTCGTCAACGGCATTCCGGTCGTCGATGCGCGCAATCCGACGACCAGCCAGACCAACGCCACGGTCTACAGCCTGGCCGTCGTGCCCGGCTCGGACGTCTTCGACACGAAGAACGTGCCGCACGGCGCGGTCGCCTCGATTCACTACAACTCCACCACGCTCGGCGGCATCCGCCGCGCGCACGTCTACACGCCGCCCGGCTACGAGATGAACCGGGAGAAGTATCCGGTGTTCTACCTGTTGCACGGCGCCGGCGACGTGGACGAGTCGTGGACGTCGGTCGGCCGCGCTGGCTTCATTCTCGACAACCTGATCGCGGCCAACAAGGCGAAGCCGATGATCGTCGTGATGCCCGCCGGTCATGTGAACGGCGCCGGCGCGGCGCTCGGCGGTGTGGTTCCGGCCGCGGCGCAGGGGAATCCAGGCATCGGCGGAGGACCGGATCCCTTCGTCAATGACTTCCTGTCCGATCTGATGCCGTACGTCGAGAAGAACTACCGCGCATTGACCGACCGACAGAGCCGGGCGATTGCCGGACTCTCGATGGGCGGCAACCAGACGTTGAACATCGCGATTCCGCATCTGGAGAAGTTCGCGTACGTCGGCGTCTACAGCTCGGGGATCCTCGGCGGTGGTCGCGGAGCGGCGGCGCCGGCGGAGAACACGCCGTTCGGGGACGCGTGGGAAAAGCAGAATCTGGCGGCGCTCGACAACGCCGCCGGCAAGCGCGGCCTCAACCTGCTGTGGTTCAGCACCGGCAGGGACGATGCCCTCATCCCGACGACGAAGAGCACGGTGGAGTTGCTCAGGAGGCACGGCTTCAAGCCGGTGTTCGTCGAGAGCGAGGGCGGCCACACCTGGCTCAACTGGCGAGACTACCTGTCGGTGTTCGCGCCGCAGCTGTTCCAGCCTCAGCGCCCGTCAACCAGCGTCGCGGGGCGGTAGGGGTCGGAGCGAGACGATGGCATTCTCTCGCCGATCGGACGCGCCTCTCCGGGCCGACCGGCGTCAGTTCCTCAAGGCAGCCGCAGCCGCCGCCGCGGCCACCGCTATGGTCCCTGGCCGGCTAAACGCGCAGCCGTCCGCCGGGCTGTGGACTGAAGCGGACGCGATCCTCCGCCGCATTTCGCCGCCGACCTTTCCTGCCCGCCGGTTCGACATCACCCGGTACGGTGCCGCACGGGATCGCGACACCGACGCGACCGCCGCCTTTCGCGCCGCCATCAGCGCCTGCCACGATGCGGGAGGCGGACAAGTCGTCGTTCCGGCCGGCCGCTTCGTCACCGGTCCGATCGTGCTGCGCTCGAACGTCAACCTGCACCTCGAGCAGGATGCGGTGGTGGCGTTCACCCAGGATCCCCGCGCCTACCTGCCGGTCGTGTTGACGCGGTACGAAGGCGTGGAGCTGATGAACTACTCGCCGTTCATCTACGCGTACGAGCAGGAGAACATCGCCATCACCGGCAGCGGCACACTCGACGGTCAGGCAGGCGAGGCGCACTGGTGGCCGTGGCGCGTCGAGGCGATCAAGCCTGGTGCGTCGCGCGACCAGTTGTTCGATATGGGCAAACGCGGTGTCCCCGTCGCCGATCGCGTGTTCGGCGACGGCCGCTGGATGCGGCCGGTCTTCGTGCAGCCGTACCGCTGCCGCCGGGTCCTCATCGAGGGGGTGACGGTGCTGAATTCACCGATGTGGGAGCTCAACCCGGTGCTCTGCACCAACGTCACCGTGCGCAACGTGACCATTCGCAGCCATGGCCCGAACAACGACGGCTGCGATCCTGAGTCGTGCTCGGACGTTCTGATCGAGGGCTGCACCTTCGACACCGGCGACGATTGCATCGCGCTCAAGTCGGGCCGGAACAACGACGGCCGGCGTCTGCACGCGCCGATCGAGAACGTAATCATCCGCGACTGCCAGATGCGCGACGGGCATGGCGGCGTGGTGATCGGCAGCGAGATTTCCGGCGGCGCCCGGTATATTTTTGCCGAGCGCTGTCACATGGACAGTCCACGGCTCGACCGGGTGCTCCGCTTCAAGAGCAACGCCGAGCGGGGCGGCGTGATCGAGCACGTGGCCATGCGCGACGTGACCGTCGGCGAGGTCGCCGAGGCGATCGTGGCGGCCGACTTCTACTACGAGGAAGGCGATCAGGGCGGGTTCACGCCCGTGCTCCGCGACGTCGACGTTCGCAACGTCACCAGCCGCAAGAGCAAATACGTGTTCTTCCTCAAGGGCTACGAGCGCTCGCCGGTGTCGGACGTCCGCGTCATGGACTGCACGTTCGACGGCGTGACGGATGCCGACGTGCTGCAGAGCGTGCGCAACCTGACGCTCGGCAACGTCCGCGTCAACGGCCGCCTGCGTAACGAGTCGATCACGAAATAACATGCCACACCGCAGCGTGTTTCCCGGCCGCGTTGGCCGCGCCTTCCGTGGCAGAATGGCGCCGGCTCAATGACGCTGCTCGCCGGCCACCGCATCGGTCCGTACGAAGTCACCGGTTCGATTGGCGCGGGCGGCATGGGCGAGGTCTATCGCGCGCACGACACGCGGCTGAATCGCGACGTCGCGCTCAAGGTCCTGCCCGAGGGCGTGGCCCGCGATCCGGACCGGCTGGCGCGCTTCCGACGCGAGGCGCAGGTGCTCGCCTCGCTCAATCACCAGAACATCGCGGCGATCCACGGCCTCGAGGAAGACCCGCGCGATCGCGGTTCGAGCACGGCGCTGGTGCTCGAGCTGGTCGAAGGGCCGACGCTCGCCGATCGAATCGCCCTCGGCGCGCTGCCGATCGACGAGGTGCTGCGAATTGCGGCGCAGGTGGCCCACGCGCTCGAAGCGGCGCACGAGCGCGGGGTCGTCCATCGCGATCTCAAACCCGCCAACATCAAGATCCGCGGCGACGCCACCGTCAAGGTTCTCGATTTCGGACTGGCCAAGGCCCTGGAGGGCGAGATCTCGTCGCAGCCCGGGTCGGCGACGCTGTCGCCGACGCTGACCTCGCCCGCGATGATGACCGGCGTCGGCGTGATCCTCGGCACCGCCGCGTACATGGCGCCGGAACAGGCGCGCGGGAAGGCCGTCGACAAGCGCGCCGACATCTGGGCGTTCGGCGTCGTCCTCTTCGAACTGCTGGCCGGCCGCCGGTTGTTTCCTGGCAGCGAAGTATCCGATACGCTCGCATACGTCCTGACGAAGGAGCCCGACTGGGCGGCTCTGCCCCCGTCGACGCCTGCGTCGCTGCGGCGCCTGCTGCGCCGCTGCCTCGAAAAGGATCGGACGCGACGCCTCGCCGACATCGCGGACGCTCAGCTCGATATCGAAGAAGCGCTTCAGGATCTCTCGGCTGGATCGTCGGCGTCGCTGGTGGCGCTGCCGGCGCGCGGCGAGCCGCGCTGGCGGCGCGCCGTGCCATGGGCGATTGCGGGAACGGCGCTCGCGGGTCTCGCGGCCGCGCTCGCCGTCTGGGCGCCATGGCGGGATACTCCTATGCCAGCGCCCGTGCGCGTGCAGGCGCAACTGGGCACCAACGCCGTGCTCTCCGCGGCGACGCCGTCGCTGGCGATCTCCTCTGACGGCGCCACGCTGGCGTTCGTCGCGCGTCCGGTGAATGCGCTCTCCACTCGCAATCTGCTGTTCGTGCGGCGGCTCGATCGTCTTGACGCCCAGGCGCTGGCCGGCACCGACGGGGCGGCCGCGCCGTTCTTCTCCGCGGACGGCGAGTGGATCGCGTTCTTCGCCGACGGATCGCTCAAGAAGATTCCGGTCATCGGCGGCGCGATCGTCTCGATCTGCGCCGTGGCCGCGCCGCGCGGCGGATCGTGGGGCGCCGACAACACGATCGTGTTCGCCTCCTCCGAAGGCGTCTCGCGGGTGCCGGCGGCGGGCGGACAGGTCGATCGGCTCACCGTCGTGCAGAAAGGCGGGCCCGTTCCTTCGTCGCCGCAGATTCTGCCGGGCGGCAAGGCGGTGTTGTACCTGGAAGCCGTGTCGTCCATAGACTCGAGCAACAGCGCCCAGGTGGTCGTCAAGCCGCTGCTATCCGGCGATCCCAAAGTTGTCCTGCGCGGCGGCGGCATGATGCCGCGCTACGTCGAGACCGGCCACCTCACGATCGTGCGCGGCGGCACGATGTTCGCCGTGCCGTTCGACCTGAACGCGCTCGAGACGCGGGGCAGTCCGGCGCCGGTGGCCGACAACATCGCCACGATCGCGACCGTCGGCGCGGTCGCCGCGCTGTCGGCGAAGGGACTGCTCGCGTACCAGCCCCGCGTCGGCACGAGCGCGGCGCAGGGGCCGATCGTCTGGCTGAACCACAGCGGCGCGACGACGCCGCTGCGCGCGACGCCGGCGGTCTGGGGGTTTCCGCGCTTTTCGCCCGACGGCCGGCGTCTCGCGCTGGCGATCGACGACGGGCGCCAGACGGATATCTGGGTGTACGAGTGGGAGCGCGACATTCTGACGCGGGTGACTTCGGATCCAGGATCGGATATCGCGCCGGTCTGGACGCCGGACGGCACCCGCCTCGTGTTCGCGTCTACGCGGGGCAACAGCGTGTCGAATCTCTACTGGCAGCGCGCCGACGGCACGGGCGAGGCCCAACGCCTCACCGACAGCCCCATCGCGCAGCTGCCCGATGCGTTTCATCCTGATGGACGGCACCTGGCCTTCCATCAGGGCGACCCGGCGACTGGGCGGCAGGACATCGGCATGCTGACGCTCGAAGGAGACGAGGCGCACGGCTGGAAGGCGGGTCCGTCCACCACGCTCGTGGGCGGCAACTTTCTGAAAGCCAACGCCCGGTTCTCGCCGGACGGCCGCTGGGTGTCGTATTCAGCGTTCGATTCGGGCCGGTTCGAGATTTACGTGCAGCCGTTTCCGGGAATGGGCGGCCGCGTCCAGGTGTCGAGCGACGGCGGCAATCTCGCGCTCTGGTCCAGGACGAAGAACGAGATCTATTTCGCGGGGAACCAGCAGCAGCGGCTGATGGTAGCGTCGTTCACCGTCGCCGGGGATGTGTTCACGCCGGCGAAAGCGCAGCCCTGGACCGAAGCGCGATTCTCGATGGCGCCGCCGCTTGCCGGGTTCGGCCCCGGCTTCGATCTGCACCCGGACGGTCAGCGGTTTGCGGTCGCGCCGGCCAGCGGCCCAGGCAACGCCGCCGGCCAGCCGGCCAGCACCTTCGTCCTCGTCTCCAACCTGTTCGACGAACTTGCGGCGGCAGGCCCGCCGCTGAATCGCTCAGTCTCGATACGGCCTTGATCAGCGCTTCCATGTGCACGAGATACTTCTCGAGCGCGCGGCGCCCGGCGGCGGTCAGGCGGTACTCGGTGCGCGGCATCCGGTTCTCGAAGGTCTTGTCGCACGAGATGTACTGCGCGTCCTCGAGCTTGCGCGCGTGCACGCTGAGGTTGCCGTCGGTCGTCTGCAGCAGCGCCTTGAGGTCGTTAAAGGTGAGCCGATCGTTCACCGCCAGCGCGCTGATGATGCCGAGGCGCAGCCGCTCGTGAATCAGGCGGTCGAGCTCGAGGGTCGACCGCTTCTGTACTGAAATCTCAGATTTCTGATTTCTGATTTCAGATTTCGAAGTTCTCACTTCCGACTTCGAACTTCTCACTTCCAACTTCCGTAAGGCTCTAGCCACCGTATCTCCTCGCGATCATCAGACCGAACCCGATGTGCAGGCCGCCGAATCCTGCCGCCATCAGCCAGTGTCCCCATGCGGCGGGCGCGGCAAACGCGACTGCGCCGAGCGCCATGAAACAGACTCCCATCATCGGCACGGCGCGGACCGAGAAGGCGCCGCCGGTCGTGGCGGCGGTGCCGTAGAGCAGCAGCCAGCAGCCGGGCAGCTGCGCCATCAGGCCGTGCGCGGCGAACACCGGCGTCAGCACCGTGCCGGCGACCAGCGGCGGCACGTACGCCAGCGCGAAGCGGTGGGCCGGCGGCGCCGACGACAGCGGCGTGCCGATCCGCCGCGCCTTCCTCGTCATCGTCACCAGCGCGATCGCGACGGCGACGACCGCGTCCGCGAGCCAGATCGCCAGCCAGCGCGTCGAGCCGTCCGGCGGGCCGGAGACGATGGCGGTGAGGATCGCGGTGACGCCCATCGCCACGCCGCCCCAGCCGGGGACGGCCGTGAACTCGGTCGCGCGCGCCATCGCCTCGCGGATGAACCGCAGGTTGTCCATCGCGTGGGCGTGAATCGGTTCCGGGTACGGCACTCACTGAGAACTTTATAACACAGAGAACGCCGGGGAGCCTGGGGTGAGCCGAACCTCCGGCCGTTTTCACATTGGCCGGTGGAGGTTAGTGATGCAGATTTCCCAACGACTGACTGGCGCCGCGCTCCTGATCCTCGGCCTGTCCACTCCCGCGCTGTGCCAGCCGATGGTGCCGCCCCCCGCCGAAGAGATCAGCCTGTCGGGCCCCCGCGTCGGCTTTACGGTCCTGAGCCAGAGCATCGTCGACACGCTGAAGAAGGACGACCAGATCGTCGTCTCCCCGCTCATTTCCCAGTTCGGCTGGCAGTTCGAAAAACAGTTCTACAGCACGCAGACCGGGCCCACCGCGGTCACCGAATGTGTCCTGCTGCTCGGCGGGCTGGATCAGGGCGTGGCGATTCCGAGCCTGAGTTGGCTGATCGGCGTGCGCACGAGGGAAGGGGCGGAGTTCGGCGTCGGTCCCAACATCACCCCTGCCGGGGTGGCGCTGGCGATCGCAGCGGGAATTACGTTCAGGGCGGGGACGTTGAACGTCCCGGTCAACTTTGCCGTGGTGCCGACCAAAGCCGGCACGCGCGTCAGCGTGCTGACCGGCTTCAGCCTGCGCCATCGGTAGAGCGGGCTTCAGCCGGGCGCCGTCATTGAGCGCGAAGAAGCAGGACCGGCACCTTGACCAGGTGCCGCACCTTGTCGGCGGTGGCGCCCAGCAGCACGTCCTTGACGAAGCGATGGCCGTGCGTCGACATCGCGATCAGATCGACGCCCTGCTCCTCGGAGACCTTGACCAGTTCGTCGGCGGGATCGCCCATCGCGAGCCGCGTTTCGACGGTGAGGCCGCGGCCTTCGAGCTCGCCCTGCAGCCGATCGAGGTAGTCGCGGTCGATTTTCATCTCCTCCGACTCGCGCAGCTTGAGCTGGTTGAAGTTGCGCGCCGCCCAGCCGTCGGCGACGTGGACCAGGAGCAGCGCGGCGCCGGTCAGCCGCGCCAGCTCGGAGACGTGCGACGAGAATCGTCTGATCGGCCGGTGAGTTCTCGATCGCGACGAGGATGCGTCGGTACATCTAAAGACCCGTGAAGATCTGGAACAGCAGGTAGATGTTCAACGCAGCGATGATAACCGCAACCGTGTAGGCCAGCAGCTTGACCCAGACGGCGTTGGCGAACTCGCCCATCTTGTGCGGTCGCTGGTGAACATCACCAGCGGAAACACGGCGAAGGGCAGCTGCAGGCTCAGCACCACCTGGCTGAGGATGATCAGCGGGCCGGTGCCGCTTCGCCGTACAGCGCGATCACGATCACCGCCGGCACGATCGCGATCAGCCGGGTGATCAGCCGCCGCAGCCACGGCCGGATGCCGCATGTTGATGAACCCTTCCATCACGATCTGCCCGGCCAGCGTGCCGGTGAGCGTCGCGTTCTGGCCCGAGCAGAGCAGCGCCACCGCGAACAGCACGCTCGCCATCGTCGTGCCGAGCAGCGGCGACGAGCAGCTGATAGGCGTCGCCGATCTCGGCGACGTCCTCGTGCCCGGTGCCGTGGAACGCCGCCGCCGCCAGGATCAGGATCGCGGCGTTGATGAAGAGCGCGAACATCAGCGCGACCGCCGAGTCGATCGACGCGAACCGGATCGCCTCGCGCTTGCTCTCGGCCGGTGTCGCCGTACTTGCGCGTCTGCACGATCGACGAGTGCAGGTAGAGGTTGTGCGGCATCACCGTCGCGCCGAGGATGCCGATCGCGATGTAGAGCATGTCGGGGTTGCGCAGGATCTCGGTGCGCGGGATGAACCCGGCGCCGACGCCGCCGCAGCGTCGGCCCGCGCCAGCCAGAGCTCGACCGCGAACGACCCGGCGATCAGCGCGATCAGCGCGATCACCAGCGCCTCGACGTAGCGGAAGCCGCGGTGCTGCAGGAACAGCACGACCAGCACGTCGAGCGCCGTGAGGCAGACGCCCCAGATCAGCGGCAGGCCGAACAGCAGGTTGAGCGCGATCGCCGCGCCGATGACTTCCGCCAGATCGCAGGCGGCGATCGCGATTTCGCACAGCAGCCACAGCACGAGCGACGACCGGACGGGAGTAGCTGTCGCGGCAGGCCTGGGCGAGGTCGCGCCCGGTGGCGATGCCGAGCCGCGCCGACAGCGCCTGCAGCAGGATCGCCATCAGGTTGGAGATCATGATGACGCTGAGCAGCGTGTAGCCGAATTTCGCGCCGCCGGCGAGGTCGGTGGCCCAATTTCCCGGGTCCATGTAGCCGACGGCGACCAGGTAGCCGGGACCCGCGAAGGCCAGCAATTTGCGCCAGAATCCGGCGCCCGCCGGAATCGCGAATCGAGCCGTGGACTTCGGGCAGGCTGAGATTGCTGGACGGTAATCTCCAGCCGGTTGGGTTGGGGTTTAAAGACATTAAGTTTTGAGTCATCAAAAGACATCACATCATGCCTCATAACCTCCAGTCGCGCAAGGCATTCCTTCATCATTCCGCGGCCTGGTAGTCCTTGAACTGATCGCGCAGCTCGCTCTTCTTGAACTTGCCGGCCGACGTGCGCGGGATGGCGTCCACGAACGACGAAGTCGTCCGGCAGCCAGAACTTCGCGAACTGCGGCGCGAGGAACGCCTTCAGCTCCTGCGGCGTCGCGACCGCGCCCGGCTTGAGCACGACGGCGGCGAGCGGCCGCTCGATCCACTTCGCGCTGGCCGACCGGGATCACCGCCGCCTCGGCGACGGCGGGGTGGCCCATCAGCGCGCACTCGAGCGCGACCGAGCTGATCCACTCGCCGCCCGACTTGATCAGGTCCTTCGATCGATCCTGAATCTGGATGGTCGCGTCGGCGGCGATGGTCGCGATGTCGCCGGTGCGGAACCAGCCGTCGTCGGTGAAGCGGTCGGCGGAATCGGGGCGGTTGTAGTAGCTGCGGGCGATCCACGGCCCGCGCACCTCCAGCTCGCCCATCGTCTTGCCGTCCCACGGCACGAGGCCGTCCTCGTTGCGCGCGCGGATCTCGACGAACGGCGACGGCCGGCCCTGCTTGGCGCGGAAGTCGAACTTGTCGTCGTCGGACGCGCCGGCGAGCGCGGCGGGAATGTGGCCGGTGGTGCCGAGCGGCGCGAGCTCGGTCATGCCCCAGGCCTGGATGATCGTCAGGCCGTAGCGCTGCTGGAACGCGGCGATCAGCGCGCGCGGCACCGCGGAGCCGCCGACGTACATCGCGCGGATGCTCGACAGGTCGAAGGCGCCGGGGTTGGCGTCGAGGTACTGCAGCACGCCCATCCAGATCGTCGGCACGCCGCCGGTGATCGTGACCCGCTCGCGGTGGAACAGATCGACGACGCTGGCGGGGTCGAGGTGCGGGCCCGGCATCACCATCTTCGCGCCGACCATCGTCGCGGTGAAGGGCATGCCCCAGGCGTTGGCGTGGAACATCGGCACCACCGGCATCATGGTGTCGCGCTCGCAGATGCCCATGCAGTCCACCTGCGAGAGCCCGAGGGTGTGCAGCACCAGCGCGCGGTGCGAGTACATCACGCCCTTCGGGTTGCCGGTGGTGCCGGTGGTGTAGCACATCGCGGCGGCGGCCTGCTCGTCCGGATCCGGCAGCTCGCGCGCCGGCTGCGCCTTGGCGATCAGCGCCTCGTAGTCCAGGTACCCGGCCGCGATCGGCTTCGACGCGCCGACGACGATGACGCGCGGCACGTCCACCTTGGGCTTGACCTGTTCCCACAGCGGCAGCAGGCTTTCGTCCACCAGGACGGCGCGGTCCTCGGCGTGGTTGACGATGTAGGCGAGTTCGTCGGGGTGGAGGCGGAGGTTGAGGGTGTGGAGCACGCCGCCCATGAGCGGGATGCCGAAGTAGGCCTCGAGGTGCGGACCGTGGTTCCAGCCGAGGGTGGCGACGCGGTCGCCGGGCTTGACGCCGAGATCGAGCAGCACCTGGGCAAGGCGGCGGGCGCGGCCGGTGAAGTCGGCGAAGGTGTAGCGGCTGATCGACTTGTCGGCGAGGCGCCAGACGATCTCCTGGGTGGGGAAGACCTGTTCGGCGCGGCGGAAGATCGTCGACAGCGTCAGCGGATAGTCCATCATCAAGCCGTGCATGGGGCGGATTGTAGCCGCAACCGCGAGGGCCGGATCCGCAAAGACGCGGGCGACTAGGTGTCCAGCTTCATCGGCTCCGAGCTGCCACTCTGAAAGGCGAGGAGATCGGGGAACCGTAGGGCGGTCAGCACGCCGTGATCGATGGTGTCTATCCCGATGGTCCGGCCGATCACCGCTGGCCGGCAGCGTCCCGACGCATCGATGCTCGTGTTGTGCCAGTGGCCGTACACCAGCCACCCGGGTCCTTCGTACCGGGTCTGAAAATGGAGCGTGCCCCAAACCAGAGCCTTCACCGGCTGCTGATGCGGAGGGCCGCCGCGCGGATCGAGGCCGCCGTGGGTGCAGAGGACGTCGGCCGTTTTGGCGTAAGGACGCAGGTCCCGCAGAAAAGCCCGGTGCGCGGGAGGCATCGCGTCGAAGAACGCCTGATACGGCAGCGGAACCTTCCCCAGATAGAGGGGTACCTCGGCTTCCTCCACCGCCTCGCGAACCGCGGCCGCGGCGTCGGGGCTGTAGCTCTCGATGGTCGTCAGGCCGTCCATGCCAAGGAGCCAGGAGTGGGAGGTCGGGTCGTCCAGGGTCCGGAGCAGCCATTCTTCATGGTTGCCGAGCAGGGTGACGACTTTGGACGGAGTCGCCGCGGAGAACTCGAGAATCCGCTCGATGCACTCCATGCTTCGCGGTCCGCGGTCGATGTAGTCGCCGAGAAATACGACGGTGTCGTCGGAGCAAAGATCGCCCTCGATCTGCGCCAGGACGTCTGTCAGCGGCTCGAGCTCCCCGTGAACGTCACCGATTGCGATGGTCGCCATCTGCGGATTGGACGCACGACTGTAGCATCGCCGGCGGGACCGGGCATCGACGGCGTGTTTCGTTGCGGCACATCTCCGGGAACCTTCTACCCAACGAGTAGCGGCTTCTCGCGTGGGGAACTGACTCCTCGATTCACGACAGGACAACAAGTGCCGTGTGCAGGAGTCGCCGCGAAGGCACCGATCGTGCGGCTCGGCGCGTATGCTCACGTCGGTAATGATCGACCAGGCGGCCGAGCTCCTCGGCGTCTCGCGGAGGACGGTGTACTACCGGATACGGGAGGGGCGCCTTCGGACGATCCGGACAATGGGCGGTTCGCAGCGCGTCCTGCTCGAATCCCTGCGCGCGTTGATGCGGGAGGAGCGAGGCGAGTTCAGAGACCGAGCCGCTGGCGTTTCAGATACAGGCCCTTCCGCGAGATCCCCAGTGCCTTAGCGACCGCGTCGACCCGGCCGTCGTGCTTGCGGAGCGCGGCCTTGATCATCTCGCCTTCGATGCGCGCGATGGTGGGCATCAGCTTGTCGTGCAGATCCACGGCGAGCTCGCGGCCGTTGGCGGGGGTGTGTCGGAAGATCGGGAGCGCGCCGAGGATTTCCTCCGAGATGGCGTGCGGCAGCAGCGTCGAATCCGGTTCGGCGAGGGCGACCATGCGGCGCATCTCGTTCTGCAGCTGCCGCACGTTGCCCGGCCAGCGATAGAGCAGCAGGCGTTCCATCGTTTCTTCGGCGACGCGGAGCTGGCCTTTCTTGAATTCGTCGGCGGCGCGGGCGACGAAGTGGTTGACGAAGCCGGGGATTTCGTCCCGCCGCTCGCGCAGCGGCGGAATGGTGAGGCGGACGACGTTGAGCCGGTAGAAGAGGTCCTCGCGAAAGCGGCCGGCGCGGACGGCGTCTTCGAGATTGGCGTTGGTGGCGGCGACGATGCGGACGTCGATGGTGAGGGAGCCGGGCTCGCCGAGCGGCGAGATTTCGCCCGATTCGAGGAAGCGGAGCAGCTTCGGCTGGAGGTCGAGGCCGAGCTCCCCGACTTCGTCGAGGAAGAGGGTGCCCTCGCGGGCGGCGCGGATCAGGCCGAGCTGGTCGCGGTCGGCGCCGGTGAAGGCGCCGCGGCGGTGGCCGAAGAGCTGGCTTTCGAGCAGGTCGCGCGGGATGGCGGTGCAGTTGAACGGGACGAAGGGTCTGCCGGCGCGGTCGGAAAAATCGTGGATCGCGCGGGCGAGAATCTCCTTCCCGGTGCCGCTTTCGCCGGTGATCAGCACGTTGAC
Organism: uncultured Acidobacteriota bacterium; assembly: GCA_963794705.1. Taxonomy (GTDB): domain Bacteria; phylum Acidobacteriota; class Vicinamibacteria; order Vicinamibacterales; family CAVVIG01; genus CAVQFC01. The sequence continues at coordinate 171,630 of CAWCFI010000008.1, read as the reverse complement.
TTTGGTGCGCGCGATGCGGCGGGCCTGTTCCATGAGCTCGCGCATCCGTCCTGAGATCATCGCCCGCGCGTCGTCTGGCAATTCTTCGATGGGCCACAGGGTCGCCCGCTCTTCGCGTTCGGCGCGGGAACGCTGAATCTTCGTGAAGAGAATCCAGTAAGAGGGTCATCGGCGTTGATAGTTGCGACTGAATCGACGCCCTCTTTTAGACGAACGTGGAGCGCAATTTCGCGATTTCCTCTAAATCCAATCAAGAGGCGGCGTTCGGGCACGGCTGGATTGTACGTTTCGGCAATCCATTCGGAGATGACTTCCTCGGGTTCGTCTGCGGTTCGAACCGTCGCGCGGGCGGCTGACACTGAGTCAGTTGCCGATAAAACTTGGACAAATTCGGCGGCGATGATTTCGGGGCGAGTCGCATGTGTGAAGACAGCAGCAAGACAGTGCAGCGCTAGTCGTGTGCTCCGCCGCTCAATAGTCCTTTCAACGGACGTGAGCATATTTCGAACTTGATTACCCTCTCCGCCACGGACGTGAGCCCATGAGAGGCTCAGGTCCCGTTGTCTCGGGATACTCCCAATGCCCTTGTATATTCGCAGCGCCCTGGCGTGATGCGCCTCGCCGGAACGTTCGTCAATGGATGCGAAGGCGCAAGCCAGGATTTGTTCGCTATATCCATACAGCTCTGGTGATGCTCCTATCAAGCCAAGGGTAGCCTCTGCGACGAGGGCCATCGCGGCGGAGGTCTTGCCAGTCTTTTGCAAGAGTTCAGCCTTGGTGAGCTGAACCTGCTTGCGTAATAGGTCATCCTCGGTTCGCTCCGCCAGGTCTAACACAGAATCGATTCTCGAGAGCGCCTCCTCGATGCGGCCCTCCGCTTTCAGAAGATCCACACGCGCAAAGGCAGCTCGTCGATGCTCATATGACAAGCGATCTTCTTCGACACGAATGCCAGATTCGATACGATTAAGCGTGGCGAGGCATAAATCGGACTTACCTTGGATCAAGTGAATTCGAGCCAAGCTTTCCAAGATTGCCGTGGTGTTCGCGCCGTTGTCTGGGGAAGCTGATAGCGCGTTTTCAAAGTAGGCCGTGGCGCGATCGAACTCTCCTAACTCGCAAAAGAGATTTCCCATATTGCCTAAGATTGCGCTGCGAATTTTTGCGACTCCGGATTGTTCGGCCAGGGATAGCGCGCGAAAGCCACACTCCTTCGCGATATCGAATTCAGACCGAAGAACTGCGACAGCGAGATCAAGGTTGCCTGTGAACGCTTCTAGGAAAGCGTTGGGAGAGGTCTTGAGGATCCGGCTCGCGAGCGCGGTGTGGCGTTTCGCGTTTTCCAATAGCCCCCGCTTCGCCTCGGCTTGCGCAACAAACAAATGGAGCCGGGCAGTGATTTCTGGGTCGCCGAGTTTTGTAGCAATCTGTCGCACGTCAGCAAGAATCGAACTCCCTGCAGCCGGGCCCGACCTGTCAGACAGGATGATCAGCAGGTAAAGTTTCGCGCCAAACAAGGCGCGCAAATCAGCTCCCTGCTGAGCTATCAACGCGGCGCGTTGAAGGTGCGCTAAGCCTTTTTCTGTTTCGCCTTCATCAAAAAGCACCCTTCCGAGCACGGCTTCACACTCGCTCTTATATGAGGCCGGCAAGTTCTTAGATTTCAAAAGAGTGGTTGCCACTATGCGGGCTTGCCCGTACTGGCCCACCTGTTCGAGAAGCTGGGCCCGGAGCATGTCCGCTCCAGCTCGGTCGGAAATTCGCTTGGAGTCTTCTAGCGCCCGGAGAGCATCCCCGAAGCGGCCGAGGCGGACCAGTGGAAGAACGTGCTCGACGGATTCCATTTAAACCTCAGTGGTGAGAAAGGAATACGTTGGGCGACGATTGTTACAATAAAAAAGTCGTTGTGGGTATCTTCTGCGCTGAATTTATTGGAGGTCTTGCCGTTTTTGTGCAAAAAAAGCGAAGGGAAGGAGTAGGCGAAAGTGGCTTCGTTCGTTCGTGAGAGTGCGCGAAGAACCGCGTTGATCTGCGTATGAGGCTCAGAAGATCAGAAAAAGAAGCGTAGGGCCTTCTTCTCAGGGTCTTGAAGTCGACAATTGTTTAAGCCGTCGATGCCGTCGAAGGGGAGGGTTCCGCCAGAGTCCCCTGTGGGGAGGTGCCGTCGAATTTCGAGGCATTCTTAAAGGGTTGTGCAATTTGCTTCGCAACCGCTTCGATGATTCTCTTGTGGTCTTCAGTGAAGGCGCTTGATTCGGCTGAGTAGAGCGACAAGACGCCGATCAGCTCATCGTTACAAATCAGCGGTGTACTGATGCAGCTCTTCAGTGCGAGTGAGTGGGACTTTACGGCTTCGGCGAGATCCAGCCTGGCGTCAGAATTCAAAATACTCTTCCGATTTGCGGCAACCCAGCCGCTGAGCCGCTGACCCAATGGCACTCTCAATCCACGGATCGCGGAACTGCCTTCTCCAACCGCATGTTTGGCTAGTAGCTCGTCGGTCTGTCGATCGTAAATGTATACCACGCACAATGACGATGGAATCAGGCGGCGAAGGTGTCCGGCGACTACGTCCGCAGGATCTTCGAGTTGAGCTTGTCCGGCGAGTGCTTTCGCCAGTTCGTAGACAGTCAGGAGTTCGTCCGCGCTCGACGGGACTTCACTAGAGGCTGTTCTGCGCTCGCTCGGTGAGCTAGTCTGCCTCGATCGTGCGATTGTGTTGAGTACGTCGCTTGGCGGTCCCTGGCGTGGAATCTCGGTCAGAGCTGTGGGATGAACCTGAAAGAACGTATCCACGATCATCGGGTCGTACATCGTGCCGCGTCGCTCTCTTAAAATCGCGAGCGCTTCGTCGATCGGACAGCTTCGGGACGATATGGTCGATCCGAAGTCAGCGCATCGAAGCAATCGACGACCGCGAGAATTCGCGCACCGATTGGAATCTCTGTTCCCTTGATTCCGGTCGGGTATCCGCTGCCGTCCCAATTCTCGTGATGGTGTCGGACGATTGGCACGACGGGATAAGGGAAATCAATCGCGGAAAGAATGTCCGCCCCGACGCTGGCGTGGAGCTTCATTTTTTCGAATTCCGCTGTCGTGAGCTTGCCCGGCTTGTTGAGGATGTACTCGGGAACCGCCAGTTTTCCCATGTCGTGAAGCAGGGCGGCAGCCTCGATTGCCTTTAGTAGATTTCGTCGCGTACGCCGACTTCCTTGGCGAGACTCGTGGCATGCGCTTGAACTCGGCGAATGTGGCCGTGAGTTACCTGGTCCTTCGCGTCGATTGCCATCGCGAGCGTTTCGATTGTCGATAGGTACAGCCGATTCAGTTGCTCAAGGTGTCGGTCGGCGTCTTCTACGCGGCCATCGTCGTTTTGAACGTGAAATACGAGCACGAGCAAGTAGCGGAATAATTACGCCGATGTAGCCGATATCGATCTTGCGGTTGTATCCAACTAGGAGAAACGCGACCGAGGCGCCCGCCAAGTAGTTGAGCGACAACCAAACGAAGCTACGCTTCCAAACGTTGACAGGATTCAGTTTCCTTTCGAGAGCGATGACGAACGTGATCAGCCAACTATTAAGCGTGAAATAGGTGAGAGCGAACAGGATCAGCGCGGGCAGGATGGCGTTGATCGGTGATGGTTCGTTGAACTAGCGGCGCGACGCCAGCCACGAGGAAAAAGAGGTGCGAGCGATACCAAACGGACAGCGCGGGCGCCGACAGGTTGAACATTGCGCGGTGTGGCTCATCCTGTCGTTTCGAGATCCAGAACGAGACGACGAGCGCATCCAGAGCGACGACGATCGGTGCCGGCCGCGGGACCGTACAGAAGAACCGCAGTGAATACAAACGTCTCAGAAGTGGAAATAGACGCGTAGGAGGACGGTAGGCGTGATAGTCGCTGATCCACTGATCAGCGTGAGGGCCGCCAGGATGAACCACTGGCGGCCGACGGGCTCGACGTAGAGCTCATGAAGCGAGCAAGCTACGACCGTGAATCCGGCAACTATCACCGAGCCACAGGTACGTCTTTCCCGAACCGCGTGAATCCTGTGCTGGGACACCATTGGCGTCCGTATCTATCGGTTCGACTAGTCCCAAACAATGATGGATTTCATTGTTCCTCCTAAGATACTGAAAAATTTACTGTTAGGCGGCAATCACCCCTGGTGCTTCGTCAGCTCGCCCCTAACGATGCTGTCGCCTCAGTGCTGACGCCCCAGACGATGCTGTCGCCCCAGAGGATGCTGTCGCCCCAGAGGATGGTGTTGCTGTTGACGCCCCAGAGGATGCTGTCGCCCAGACGATGCTGTCGCCCCAGAGGATGCTGTTGCGTCGACCCCAGACGATGCTGTCGCCCCAGAAGATGATGCTGTTGGCGTCGACGCCCCAAACGATGCGTGGTCGCCCCACAGATGGATGCGTGTCGCCCCAAAGGATGCTGTCGCCCCAAAGAATCGAATCGTTGTCCGACACGCGCGCGAACAATCTTGCTGCGTCCGGACCCGCTGGCCTTTCGACAGCGAGTGCAGCAGCCCTACGGCGGCGAAACCACCTGCGGAGAACAGCCGGCTGGTGACCGCTTCCTCGCCGGCGATCGTCGTCGACTTCGGGATCTCGATTCGTCGCCGCCAGCTCCACCGCCGCCAGCGCGTTGATCATCCCCGCGCCCGCGCCGATCAGGCCCGCCGCCGGCATGAACGTGCTGGTCACCTGCAGCGCCGTCTTCGCATCCTGCGGCGTCAGCGACCTCGCGCGCGTCCAGCACCAGCGCCGCCGCGCCGCTCACGAAGCCCGCCGCCATGCTCGTCCCCGACAGCTGCATCACCCCGTTCGCGCCCGTCCCCGACACGTGCCGCGCGGATAGTTCTTCGACAGATACGAGTCCGCCGCCTCCGCCGACCGGATGTGGCTGCCCGGCGCCGCCAGATCCGGCTTCATGATCAGGTCGTAGCGCGTCGGCCCCTTCGAGCTGTAGGTCGCCAGCGTGTCGTCCGACCGCTGCGCCGTGTCGTGCGTGTCGATCGCGCCCGACCGCAATCGCATACGGGCTGTTGGCCGGCGTGGTGATCGCCGCCCATCACCGTCTTGCCGTCCGCCGTCTTGCCGTAGTTGCCCGCCGCCGCCACCACCACCAGCCCCGCCCGCACCGCGCGCTCCACCGCCTCGCACAACGGATCGTCGCGATACGGCTGCAGCACCGGCGCGCCCGAGCGACAGATTGATGATCCGGACGTTGTATTCACGCCGGTGCTCGATCGTCCAGTCGATCGCCTCGATCACGTCGCTGACCGTCCCCGACCCGTCGTCGCCCAGCACGCGCAGGTTGAGGAGATACGCGCCCGGCGCGATGCCGCGGTAGTCCTGCGTGCTCGACCGTCTTGCCGGCCTGGCCGGCGATGATCGCCGCCACGTGCGTGCCGTGCCCGTAGCGATCCTGGCCGTCGCCGCCGGTGAAGTCGCGCGTCACCAGCACCCGCCCCTTGAGCGCGTTGTGCTTGGTGTTGATCCCCGAGTCGATCACCGCGACCGCGATGCCCCTTGCCGGTCTGCGCCCGCACATCGTCGGAGCCGTCCCACACCTGATCCGCGCCGATGCTCTCGACGTCAGCCGCGTCCACCGACGACTGGATCCGGATGTCGCCCGACAGGTGATCCTGGATGTCGTCCTGCCGCATCGCCGCCAGCTGACCGGCGTTCACCAGGAACACCGCGCCGCTGCGCAGGTACTTCGCGACCCGTCAGGTTGTAGCGCGCCGCCAGCGCGTCCACCTCCGCGCGCGTGCCGTGGACGATGACGCGGATGGTCTGCGATCCGGCGGACAGGTGATCCGAGAGGTCGGCGCTGAGCCGCGCGTTGTGCGCCCGCGGCCGCGCCGGCGCGGCGCGAACGCCAGAGACGATGACCAGCGCCGCGACGAGCGATCCGTCAGGCGACGGAGATGCGAGCGGCGGACGACGGGGACGGCCATGGGTCGCTCCAACGGAACGTGCTGTTACAGAGCGCTGGCCGCGCGACGGCATGTCCGCGGCGTGGCTTCGGTCGTCCTGCACCGAGTCGAGCAGCACGCGCTGCGATCCGCCGAGCGTCCGGATCGTCTGAAGACGGCCGTCGCGGATGCGGTTGTAGATGGTCCGGCGCGACACGCCGAGCAGTTCCGCGGCATGGTCCAGCGAAACGCTGCGACCGATACGAGGCTCGAAGCCGGCTTCAGAAACGCTCTCTGGCATCGTCATCTCTATCCTCCGGATGCATCCGTATAAGCGCACGCCGGGTGCCAGAAAGACGACGACGGTCGGCTGATGGCCGTAAGTTGTTGCCGAGTCAGTAGTTGTTGCTGAGCTGACGCATCGCTGAGGTAAGCTTGGACGACAGCGGGCTCCGGCCAAAAACCTAGCCAACGAGCCAAAGATGTCAGCGAGACTCTTCAAATTTGCACGCAAAATCGAAGCTGGGCCGCTTTTTTGCACACAATTTTGATCGGGCAGTTTCTTGGCCGGTGGGGCAGATTTTGACCGGACACGACACGCCGACTGGCGCTCTCCGTCGCGTGCGCCGCGATCGGCGTCGCTTCGGCGCGCCGGCTGCCGCTCGAACGCCTCGTCCGAATCGGCGCGCGCCGGCCGTCGCCAATCGGCGGCGTCCCGCGCGGCGGCGAGCTGCTCGTCGTCCGTCCGCTCCGAGCCGCGCAGCTTCAACCGTCACGCCGCGCGCGACACCACCACCAACCTCGTCTCCATCCTCACCCAGGCGCGCCTGGTCCGCGTCAACCAGGCGACGCAGGCGGTCGAGCCGTGGCTCGCCGAAAGCTGGACCGCCGACGCCGGCGGCCGCCGCGTCACGCTCGAGCTCACGCACGGACGTCGTCTTCTCCGACGGCCATCCGTTCACGGCCGACGATGTGCTGTTTGCGTTCGAGGCGGCGTACGACGAGAAGGGCGGCAGCGTGCTCGGCCGACTCGCTGCAGGCCGGCGGCAAGAAGCTCGCAGGTCGCCGCCACCGATCCGCACACCGTCGTCATCACCTTTCCGACGCCGTTCGCGCCCGGCATCCGCATCCTCGACAACCTGCCGATCCTGCCGCGCCACAAGCTCGACGCCGCGCTCAAGGCCGGGACGTTCACGAAGGCCTGGGGCCTCGACACGCCGCCGTCGCGAGATCGTCGGCCTCGGCCCGTTCCTCCTGTCAGCGAGTACGTGCCCGGGCAGCGCCTCGTCTTCGCGCGCAACCCGCGCTACTTCGCGCAAGGCGCCCGACGGCGCGGCGCTGCCGTATCTCGATCGCCTGGTCGTCGAGATCATCCCGGACCAGAGCGCCGAGCTGCTGCGCCTCGAGTCGGGACAGCTCGACATGATGACGAGCGAGATCGCGCCGGAAGCCTACGCGCCGCTCAAGCGCGCCGCCGATCAGGGGCGCGTCAAGCTGCTCGACCTCGGCGTCTCGCGCAACGCCGACGGCCTCTGGTTCAACCTCAAGCCGGGCGCGCTCGGCGACGACCCGCGCGCCGCCTGGCTGCAGCGCGACGAGCTGCGCCGCGCCATCTCGCTGGCGGTCGATCGCAAGCTGTTCGCCGACACCGTGTTCTTCGGCGCCGGCGTGCCGGTCTACGGACCGGAGACGCCGGCCAACAAGATCTGGTACTGGCCCGGGCTGCCGCAGACGCCGCACGATCCGGCGGCGGCGCAGGCAGCTGCTCGCGTCGATCGGCCTGACCGACCGCAACGGCGACGGCCTGCTCGAGGACGCGCAGAACCGGCCGGCGCGCTTCACGCTGCTGACGCAGAAGGGACGGCCGAACCTCGAGCGCGGCGCCGCGGTGATTCGCGACGAGCTGAAGAAGATCGGCCTCACCGTCGACGTCGTGGCGCTGGACGGCGGCGCGGTGATCGATCAGTTCCTGCACGCGCGCTACGAGGCGATCTACTTCAACGCCGACAAGAGCGATCTCGATCCCGGCACCAATCCCGACTTCTGGTTCAGCTTCGGCAGCGCGCACGTGTGGAACCTGGAGCAGAAGACGCCGGCCACGCCGTGGGAACAGCGCGATCGACGAGCTGATGACGCGGCAGATCGCGTCGCCCGACCAGGCCGAGCGCAAGTCGCTCTACAACGAGGTGCAGAAGATCTTCTCCGAGCACGAGCCGATCGTCTATTTCGTCGCGCCGCGCATCTACGTCGCGCACGCCGCCCGCGTGACCAACCTGACGCCCGCCGAGTATCGCCCGCAGCTGCTCTGGCGGCCCGACACGGTGGCCGTCGTCCATTGACCCGCTACCTCGCGCGCCGCCTCGCGTTCGCGCTGTTCCTGGTGATCGCCGTGTCGTCGGCGTCGCTGGTGCTGGCGCGGCTCGCGCCGGGCGACTTCGTCGACCGAGTCGCTCGGGACCGCACGCCAGCCAGCAGACCATCGAGCAGCAGCGCGCGCGGTTCGGGCTCGACAAATCGATCGGCGCGCAGTACCGCGACTGGCTGGCCGCGGCGGCGCGGCTCGACTTCGGCTACTCGATGCAGTACGAGCCGGCCGGTGCGCGATCTGATTCCCGAGCGCGCCGCCAACACCGCGATCCTCGCGCTGACCGCGCTGGTCTTCGCGACGCTGATCGGCCTGCCGCTCGGCGTCGTCAGCGGCAGCCGCCGCGGCGGCGTGCTCGCCGGGCGTGATCCGCGCCGCTCTCCGTCGTGCTGCTGTCGATGCCGCCGCTGCTGACCTCGCTGTTCCTGCGTGTTCGTCGCGGCGCGCACCGGCTGGCTGCCGATCGCCGGCATGCGATCGGCGACGGTGCCGGCCGGACGGCGCCTTCGTGGATCTGCTGCGCCACCTGATCGTGCCGGCCGCGGCGATCGGCGCTGCCGCTGGCGGCGATGCTCGAGCGGCTGCAGGCGCAGGCGATGAGCGAGACGATCGGCGAGCCGTTCGTGCTCGCGGCGCTGGCGCGCGGCGTGCCGCGATCGCGGATCGTCTGGCGCGGCGCGTTGAAGGCGGCGCTGCGTCCGGTCGCCGCGGTCTACGGCCTGATCATCGGCTCGCTGCTCAGCGGATCGTTCGCGGTCGAAGTGATCACGGCGTGGCCGGGCCTCGGCAGCCTGATGCTGCAGGCGCTGCGCACGCGCGACGTCTATCTCGTGGCCGGCTGCGCCGGCGCCGGCGCCTTGTTCCTGGCGGGCGGCACGCTGGTCTCGGACCTCGCGCTCGCGGCGGTCGATCCGCGCGCGAGCGAGACGCGGGCGGAGCACGGCATGACGCGCGGACTCGGCCTCGCGCTGGTCGGCGATCGCGCTGCTGGCGGCGATCGGCGCGCCGGTGGTCGCGCCGCACGCGGCGGACGCGCATTTCGCCGGCCTGCTCAACGCGCCGCCGACCGTGGTGCGCGTCGCCGGCGAGGATCGGCGCCTGGCACGCGCCGTTCATCTACCGCTGGCGGCTGGTCAACCAGCTCGAGCAGCGCTACGAGGAGGATCGATCGGCGCGCGTGCCGCTGGCGTGGTTCTCCGGCGGGCGCCTGGTGCGGCTCGTCGGACGAAGCGCGGCGCCGCTGCTGCTGCTCGGCGCCGACAGCTACGGCCGCGACGTCTTCACCCGCCTGCTCTTCGGCGCCCGCACCTCGCTGGGCCTCGCCGCGACCGCCGCGCTCGGCGCGATGCTCGTCGGCGCGGCGCTCGGCGGCATCGCCGGCTTCGCCGGCGGCGTGACCGACGACGTGCTGATGCGGGCGACCGACTTCGTGATGGTGCTGCCGGCGATTTACGTCGCGCTGGCGCTGCGCTCGGTGCTGCCGCTCGTGCTGACCGCGCGGCAGGTGTTCGCGCTGCTCGGCGGCGATCTTCGCGGTGGTCGGCGCGCCGTTCGTCGCGCGCGGCGTCCGGGCGATCGTCCGGTCCGAGCGGCGGCTCGACTACGCCGCCGCCGCGCAGGCGCTCGGCGCCAGCGATCTCGCGGCTGCTGGTCCGGCACCTGCTGCCGGCGGCGCGCGGCTTCATCGCGGTCCAGATCACGCTGCTCGTGCCGGCGTTCATCATCGCCGAGGCGACGCTCTCGTTTGTCGGTCTCGGCTTTCCCGATCCGGTCGCGAGCTGGGGCACCATGCTGCACGACGCGTCGAGCAACATCCGCGTGTTCGCCGACTTTCCGTGGCTGCTCAGCCCGGCGGCGGCGATGTTCCTCGTCGTCCTCGGCGTGAACCTGGCGCTGCAGGACGGCAGGCCTGAAGGCCTGCACTACGAGCGGCGGTTAGTGCAGACCTTTAAGTCTGCCGTGGCGTAAAATCATTCCTATGAATCTCGCCGGTGTGTTCTCTCCGATTCCGACGCCCTTCGACGATCGCGATCGCGTCGACACGGCCCGTCTGAAAGCGGCGCTCGGCCAAGTGGGTGAAGAAGCCGCTGACCGGCTTCGTCGTGCTCGGCTCGAACGGCGAAGCGGCGCTGATGGACGACTTCGAATGCGATCAGGCGATCGTCGCGGCGCGCGAAGCGATCCCGCGCGACAAGGCCTTCATCGTCGGCACCGGCCGCGAATCGACGCAGGCGGCGATCAAGGCGACGAAGCGCGCGGCGGAGCACGGCGCCGACGCGGTGCTGGTGCGCACGCCCGGGTTCTTCAAGAGCCAGATGACCAACGACGTGTTCGTCCGCCACTACACGGCGGTCGCCGACGCGTCGCCGGTGCCGGTGCTGCTCTACAACTTCACCGCGGTCACCGGCGTGAACCTCCAGCCGGCGGCGGTCGCGCGGCTGGCGACGCACCCGAACATCGTCGGCATGAAGGAGTCGGGCGGCGACGTGTCGCAGGTCGCCGATCTCGTGTCGCTGACGCCGGACGACTTCACCGTGCTCGCCGGCGCGGCGGCGACGCTCTACCCGATGATGTGCGTCGGCGCCGCCGGCGGCATCCTGGCGCTCGCCAACGCGCTGCCCGAGCCGTGCGTGCGGCTGTTCGAGCTGACCAGGGACGGCCGACACGACGAGGCGATCGCGCTGCAGCGCGAGCTGGTGCCGGTGGCGCGCCTGCTCGGCGCGACTCACGGCGTCCCGGGCCTGAAGGCGGCGCTCAACCTGCTCGGCTACGACGTCGGCGTGCCGCGGCCGCCGCTGCTGCCGCTGCGCCGAATCGATCATTCCCGCGCTGCGCGAGGCGCTGGCGCATTTCGAGGAAATCCCCGCATGAGCCTGCTGCCCGACATCGATCGCATTCTGCTCGGCCCCGGACCGAGCCTGACCGCGCCGCGCGTGATGCGCGCGATGGCGTCGCCGACGGTCAGCCATCTCGATCCGATCATGATGGCGCTGCTCGACGATGTCCGCGCGCGGCTGGCACGGGTGTTACCGCGCGGCCGAGGGTTCGTTCGCCTTTGCCGTATCCGGCACCGGCACGTCGGGCATGGAGACGGTGGTCGCCAACCTGGTCAAGGAGGGCACGCGCGCGACGGTGATCGTCACCGGCTACTTCGGCGATCGCCTGGCGCAGATGTGCGAGCGCTACGGCGCGACGGTCACGCGGCTCGACGTCGAGTGGGGCAGGGCGTGCGATCCCGACGCGCTGCGCACGCCAGCTGAAGGCGACGCCGGCCGACGTCGTCGCGATGGTCCACGCCGAAACGTCCACCGGCGTCGTGAACTCGGTGCGCGAGCTCGCCGCGATCGCGCGCGAGCACGGCGCGCTGACCATCGTCGACGCCGTCACCTCGCTCGGCGGCATGCCGCTCGACGTCGGCGTCTGGGGCATCGACGCCGCCTACTCGCTGCACGCAGAAGTGCCTCGGCGGGCCGTCGGGGCTCGCGCCGGTCGTGTTCGGACCGCGCGCGCTGGCGCAGCGCGTCAAGTGCCGCAGCTTCTACTTCGATCTCTCGCTGCTCGAGGACTACTGGCTGCGCCGCAAGTATCACCACACCATGTCGTCGACGCTGGTCTACGCGCTCTACGAGGCGCTGTCGATCGTCGAAGAGGAAGGGCTCGACGCGCGCTGGGCGCGGCACGAGCGGAACCACCGCGCGCTGCTCGAGTCGCTGGCGCGGCTTGGCCTCTCGGTGCTGCCGCGCGAAGGCGAGCGGCTGTGGACGCTGAACGCGGTCCGCGTGCCCGACGGCGTCGACGAAGCGGCGGTGCGCATGCACCTGCTCGAGGCGTTCAACATCGAGATCGGCGCCGGGCTCGGCCCGCTCGCCGGCAAGATCTGGCGCGTCGGCCTGATGGGCGCGAGCTCGTCGCCGCGGCTGATCGTCCTCCTGCGCGGCGCGCTCGAGAGCGCGCTGGCGAAGCAAGGCCGCCCGGTGCACGCCTAGTCCCAGCGTGCCATTCAGAACGATCGGCCGCGTGCTGGTGGCGGTGCCGGCGGCCGGCTTCGCGCTGCTGGTCTACGCCTACCTCACGCTGCCCGACGTCCGCCCGCTGAAGACGATCCAACCCGTCGACCACCGCGTTCATGGAGCTGCGCGATCAGCGAAGCGCGCGCCAACGGCAAGACGCCGCGCCGCGTCCAGCGCTGGGTCGAGCTACAACCGCATCTCGCCGGACCTCAAGCGCGCGGTGCTGGTCGCGGAAGACGATGCGTTCTGGCAGCACGAGGGCGTGGATTTCGAGCAGCTCCAGGAATCGATCGAGATCGACTGGGCGCGCGGACGCTTCTCGCGCGGCGGCAGCACCATCACGCAGCAGCTCGCGAAGAACCTCTATCTCTCGCCGTCGAAGAATCCGCTGCGCAAGCTGCGCGAGCTGATCATCGCGCGCCGGCTCGAGGCCGAACTGAAGAAGGCGCGCATCCTCGAGCTCTACCTGAACGTGATCGAGTGGGGCGACGGCGTCTACGGCGTCGAGGGCGCCGCGCGCAGCTACTTTCAGAAATCGGCGGCCGAGCTGGGGCCGGCCGAATCCGCGCTGCTCGCCGCCGCGATCGTCAATCCGCGGCTGCTCAACCCGGCGCACCCCAGCGCGCGGCTGCTCCGGCGCCAGCAGCTGATCCTGCGTCGGATGGGCGCCGTGATGCCACCTCAGGAGTCAGCTCAACTTGAACGGTAGCAACGAATTACGCCCGCATCAGCTTGACACTCCGAAGCGCGTTCGCTATAGTCGCCCTCGCTCCGGCTCATATTTTCGATCGATGACCGCGCTTCGCTCCCCCGGCGACGTGTGTCACATGATGAATTACACCGATCGCCTCACCGTGTTGATGCAGGACGTCGTGTCCCGCGTCCCCGCGCTGTCGTTCATCGATATGGGCGACGTGCTGGTGTTCGCGCGCGCCGGCCGTTCGAACGCCGAGGGCGCGTTTGCGACCTGCCATTGCCTGACGCTGCCGCCAGCGAGCCGGGCTACTACTTCTGGCGCGATCGCTCGACGCACGCGCTGACGCGGCGATCGGAGTGGTTCGTCACCAAATCGCCGACGGTTTCGGTCGGCGCGCGCGACATCAAGTACATGATCTCGTTCGCGCTGCCGCGCTTCTGCGATCAGTCGCTCGATCGGTCGCGCAAGGAGCGGTTTTATCCGGGCGCCGAGCCGTGGCTCGCGAAGCTCGACACCGTCGTGCACGAGCTCTATCACATCGATCCGCAGCTCGCCGGCATCCGCCGCATCGAGAAGGAAGACGGCACCTACTCGGCCAACTGCCACGGTCAGCAGTTCTTCGAGCAGGTCGCGGACATGGTGCACACCTACCTGGCGACCAAGCCGTCGCCGGAGGTCTACGACTTCCTGCGGCACGACTTCGCGGCGCTCAACGCCGGCCACGGCGGCGTCGTCGGCACCAGCTTCCGCACGTTCCCGTCGTTTCCGCAGCGCTACATCGAGCGCCTCGCCGAGCAGCTGCCGTGCGATGTCGACGCGGCCGGCGTGAAGGTCGAGCCGCTGCGCGCGCCGCAGCAGCCGACGCGCTACACCCAGGACGATCTCCACGTTCGCGAGTTCCGGAAAGACACGTCCCGCCGGTTGATTCGAAAAGGCCAGTTCAGGGCTGCGTGACGCGGCGGGCGCCGAGGTAGCGGGGGGACCAGTAGGTCGAGCTGAGGTGCTCGACACGCACCACCCCGGTCGAGCTCGGCGCGTGCACGAACTGATCGCCGCCGACCGCGATCGCGACGTGCGACGGCCCAGGATCGGTCGTCGCGAAGAACAGGATGTCGCCCGGCGCGAGATCCTCGCACCTTGACCGATTTCCCCACCCGATACTGCTCGCGGACCTCGCGCGGCAGCGACAAGCCGTACTGCAAGAACACGTACTGCGTGAAGCCGCTGCAGTCGAAGCCGTTGGGATCGGCGCCGCCGTTGCGGTACGGCGTGCCGCGCAGCGCCAGCGCGGTGCCGGCCAGCGCGTAGCCGTCCAGTCCGCCGGCGGGTCACCGCGGGGCGGGGCGCGCCGGGCCGCGAAGGCGCCGGTTCCTCGCCCGGTTCAGGCGCGGCAGGCGTCGGCGCGCGATGCGCCGCCGCCGTGGGTGCGCCGCCGGGCATCGGGAACGGATGCGGCACGGCACCGGTCGACGCGCACGCCCCCGAGCACGCGGCCGCCAGGGCCAGCGCGCCGATCGCGAACCGGGTCGAGCCGAGCGTCGCCATGTCCATGTGTATCGGTGTCACCTCTTTCGTACGATAGAGCACAGCTGATTGACACCTCGACAGGCGTCGGGCAAAATTCAAGCAGATTGGAACAGACGCTTCTCCTGAACGCGTCGTATGAGCCTCTGAAGATCGTCCACTGGCAGAAAGCGGTGACGCTTTGGTGCCAGGGGAAGGTGGAGGTCATCTCGGTCTACGACCGCGAAATCCGCGCGGTCTCTTTCAGTTTCAGGCTGCCGTCGGTCATCCGTCTGCTGCGCTACATCAAGATCAAGCGGCGGTTCGACTACGTGCCGTTCTCGCGCGCCAACATCTACGCGCGCGACGATCATCAATGTCAGTACTGCGGCGACGGCTTCCCGACAAGTGAGTTGACATTCGATCACGTGGTGCCGGTCGCCCAGGGCGGCCGTAAGGACTGGGAGAACATCGTCACCTGCTGCGTCACCTGCAACCGGCGCAAGGGCGGCCGGACGCCGGCCGAAGCCCGCATGCACCTCCGGAAGCTCCCCAAACGCCCCAGCTCAGCGCCCGCCGTCCGCATTACCGTAGGACTCCGAAACGCACCGGAAAGCTGGCGCGACTATCTGTACTGGAACGTCGAGCTCGACGACACATAACAACTCTCAGGTCTCAACTGTCAACTCTCACCGTTGAGAGTTGAGAGTTGGGGGTTGAGACTTTGAGAGCCGCATGTCTGCTGTCCGTATTACCGCTGTTCATCCCCCGTGCGCGATTGAAGGCGGGCGCATCGCCATCGAAGGCCTGGGATTTCCCATCGACGGTCCGTTGCTGCCGGAGGTGCGCATCGGCGGTCAGCGCGCGCGGCTCGTCCATGCCGCGTCGACCGAGCTCTCGGCAATCGTTCCGGCGGGTCTGCCCGGCGGCCGTGCGGCCGTGCGTCTGGCCAGCATGCCGGACGACGACAGCGGATTTGTCGACATCGCCACGCCGTTCGCCAACGGGCTGCATCAGGTGGACAACCCGATCTTCGATCGCGACGGCAACCTCTACGTCACGTACAGCGGCACCCGCGGACAGCAGGTCCCGGTGTCGATTTTTCGCGTCCGCCCCAATGGCACGCGCGAGCCGTTTTCGTCGGGCATCGTGAACCCGACGTCGATGGCCATCGACGCACAGAACCGCCTTTACGTGTCGAGCCGATTCGAAGGCACGGTCTACCGCGTCTCGCCTGACGGCGCGGCCGAGCCGTTCGCCCACGATCTCGGCGTGGCCTGCGGGCTCGCGTTCTCGCGTCACGGCGCGCTGTTTGTCGGCGATCGTTCGGGGACCATCTTCAAAGTCGACGCGAGCGGCCGGGTGGAAACCTTCGCGTCGCTGCCGCCAAGCGTCGCGGCGTTTCATCTCGCCTTCGGTGCCGACGACGCGCTCTATGTGGCGGGACCGACGCTGTCGTCGTGCGACCAGCTCTATCGGATCGGCCCGGACGGCGCGGTGACGACTGAGGCCGCGCGATTCGGGCGGCCGCAGGGTCTCGCAGTCGATCCCGGCGGCACGCTGTTCGTCATCGAGGCGCTGGCGGGATCGAGCGGGCTGTACCGGCTCCGCCGGGCAAGGCGCCGGAGCTGGTGTTGTCCGGGCCGGGCCTGGTCGGCATCGCCTTCGACGATGACGGCCGGATCGTGGTCGCCTCGAACGAGACCGCCTACCGGCTGTCACGGTCGCTCTGAAGTTCGCCCCACGTCCGGCTAAAGCCGGACCCTACTGAGGGCGTCACGCGGTCCGGCTAAAGCCGGACACTACCTGCGTCCGTTCCGGTAGTGTCCGGCTTCAGCCGGACCGGATACAATCCCGCGTCATGTCCCAACTCTTTCAGCGCAAGCCGATTGCGGCGTTGGTCGAGGACACGCAAGGCGAGAACAGCCTGAAGCGATCCCTCGGCGCCGGCGATCTGATCATGCTGGCGATCGGCGCGGTGATCGGCGCCGGCATTTTCGGCGCCATCGGCACGGCGGCCGCCGGTCAGCTTGGCCCGAACGGCGAGGTGATCCGGCAAGGGGCGGGCCCGGCGCTGGTGTTCTCGTTCCTGCTGCTCGGCGGCGCCTGCGCGCTGGCCGGACTTTGCTATGCGGAGCTCGCGGCGATGATCCCGCAGGCGGGAAGCGCCTACGCCTATTCGTACGCGACGCTCGGCGAGCTGGTCGCCTGGATCATCGGCTGGGACCTGATCCTCGAATACGCGGTGGGCAACGTCGCGGTGGCGATCTCGTGGGGCGACTACTTCACGACGCTGCTGCGCAACTTTGGCGTGGCGCTGCCGGTGTGGCTGACCACCGGCTACCGGACCGCGCTCCTCAGCTCCGATCCGCAGGTCCACGGCCTGTTGACGTCGGCGCCGCACGTGGCCGGAATTCCGATCCTGATCCACCTGCCGGCATTCTCGATCGTGATGCTGATCACCTGGCTGCTGCTGCGCGGCGCGCGCGAGAGCGCCACCGCCAACAACATCATGGTGGTCATCAAGCTGATGGCGCTGGCGCTGTTTGTCGGCGTCGGCGCGACCCATCTTCATACCGAGAACTTTACGCCGTTCGCGCCAAACGGGTTCCGCGGCATTCACCAGGGCGCCGCGATCGTGTTCTTCGCCTACATCGGCTTCGATGC
The DNA here is from genome assembly GCA_963794705.1 of uncultured Acidobacteriota bacterium. Lineage (GTDB taxonomy): Bacteria > Acidobacteriota > Vicinamibacteria > Vicinamibacterales > CAVVIG01 > CAVQFC01. The sequence continues at coordinate 154,455 of CAWCFI010000008.1, read as the reverse complement.
GATCTCGACCGCGGCGGAGGAAACCAGGGATCCGCAGCGCAACCTCCCAATCGGCATCCTCGGCGGGCTGGCGATCTGCACGCTGATCTATGTGATCGTCGGCTTCGTGCTGACCGGCATGGTGCCGTACAAGGAGCTCGCGGTCGCCGATCCGCTGGCACGCGCGCTCGAGCTGTCCGGATTCACCACCGTCAGCTGGATCGTCGCACTCGGCGCGGTGGTCTCGATGTCGGCAGTGCTGCTGGTGTTTCAGTACGGCCAGCCGCGCATCTTCTTCGCGATGGGGCGAGACGGCCTGCTGCCGAAGTGGGCCGCGCACCTGAACCCGATCACCAAGGTGCCGTCGACGACCACGATCATCACCGGCCTGTTCGTGGCGCTCTGGTCGCTGATCGGCGACGCCGGCGAAACCTATGATCTGACGAACATCGGCACGCTGTTCGCGTTCATCCTGGTCAGCATCGGGGTGCTGGTGCTGCGCTACAAGGAGCCCGATCGGCCGCGGCCGTTCCGCGTGCCGTTCGTCTGGCCGGTGTGCGTGCTGTCGGCGGCGGGCTGCCTGTTCATCATGTACGGCCTGCCGCCCACCGCCTGGGAGCGGTTCTTCTGGTGGCTGGTGATCGGCCTCGTGCTGTATTTCTCCTACGGCTTCAGCCACAGCAAGCTGCGTGCAGCCAACAAAGCCGCTTGAGGGAGTCCGCGTCCTCGACCTGACCCGGCTGCTCCCTGGGGCGTACGCGACGTTGCTGCTCGCGGACCTGGGGGCCGACGTCGTGAAGGTCGAGGATCCACGCGGCGGCGACACGATGCGCACGCTGCGCGGCGGCCCCAGTCGGTATTTCGAGCCGCTGAACCGTGGCAAGCGCAGCGTGACGCTCGATCTGCGGTCGCCTGACGCGGCGACGGTGCTCGATGCACTGATCGCGCGCGCCGACGTGCTGGTCGAAAGCTTCCGGCCGTCGACCGCGCGGCGGCTGGGTGTCGACGCTCAGCACCTCCGCGCGCGGCACCCGCGGCTGATCTGCGCCTCGATCAGCGGCTTCGGCCTCAGCGGGCCGTATGTCGAGAAGGCCGCGCACGATCTCAACTACCAGGCGCTCGCCGGCCTGCTTCGTCCGCCGGCATTGCCCGGTCCGCTGGTCGGGGACATCGGCTCGGCGCACCAGGCGGCGCTGGAGATCGCCGCCGCGCTGGTCGAGCGGTCTCGCACCGGCGCCGGCAGGGCGATCGAGATCTCCATCCACGAAGCGGCGCTGGCCTGGTCGATGTTCCCGACCACCGCCGATCTCGCGCAGGCGCGCTACAACGTCTACGAGACGGCCGACGGAGGCTGGCTCGCGATGGGCGGGCTCGAGCAGAAGTTCTGGACCGGATTCTGTGAGCGCCTGGATCTTCCGGAGACCGCGACGGTCGAGGACGTCCGGGCGAGAATGCGCACCCGCACACGGGCCGCGTGGCTCTCACACTTCGAGGGCGCCGACGTCTGCCTGACCACGGTTCACGCGCCGCAGGATGTCGCGGCCGACCCCCACATCGTCGCGCGTGGAGCGGCGCCTGGCGCCGGCGGCCGGCCCGCTCCGGCGCTCGGCGCGGACACGGATGCGATGCTGGACGCCGCCGGCATCGGCGCGGCTGAGCGAGCGCGCCTGCGAGCCGCTGGGGTGATATGAGATTTCAGAGGGAAGATTTCAGGTTTCAGAATCCGAAATCCGAAATCTGAAATCTCATCGCGTCGCAGACGCGAGCACCGCCGGCATCGGTACCGCGAAACCGTCGTCCACCGCATAGGATGCGATGCCGTGGCGCACGGCGTCGCGGATAGCGGACAGCGCCTGCGGGGTCTGCGCCCGCAGGACGGCGGCGGTCCGCACCCCGCCGCGCGACAGCGCGTCGAACACCAGGTCGGCTGACGACACGCGCCACACGATCGGCAGTTCCCGCACGTCGACGCTCGTGAAACCGATCGACGCGAGGACGCGGCCGGCTTCCGCGGCGTCGCTGAACCGGAAGAACGGCGGCCCGTCCGGCAGCGGCACCTTGGCGTTGCCGTGTTTCTCGATGGCGCGCAACGCCAACTGGAACGCGACCGCCTGCTCCGACCAGACCGTGAACGCGTAGCGGCCGCCCGGCCGCAGCACGCGATGCGCTTCCGCGAGCGCCGCGTCCGGCCGCGCCAGATGGAGCAACCCAAAATTCATGACGACGGCGTCGAACGTTCCGGCGTCGAAGGGAAGCGCCTCCGCGTTGCCTTCCTGAAACATCAGCTCGGGCAGCCGCCGGCGGGCTTCAGCGACCATCGCGGCCGCGAAGTCGAGACCCGTGACGATCGCGCCCCGCTCGGCCGCGGCGCCGGCGATGAAACCGGGACCGGAGGCGACGTCGAGGAGGCGGGTGCCTTGTGAGGCGCCGACGGCATCCAGCATCGGCCCAGCAGTCTGCGAGGTCAGCGCGCCGAAGGCCTCTCCGTAGAACGCTGCCGCGCGCTCCCAGCCCTGTTGCTCGAATTCGTGAAACGCATCCGGATCCGTGGCCATGTCCAGCGATTATAGGCAAGCCGTCGCGGTGGTTGCCGCGTAGAATCCCGCGATGGAGTGGCATCGCATGAAGGTGTGGACTCGAACGCTGATCGTCATCGGGCTCGTGGCCGGCGCGGGATACGCGAGTCGAACGCCGGCGGCGCAGACGCGGGCGGCGGCTTCGGCGCCGGAAAGCGTCGGCATTTCGTCGGAGCGGCTTGGGCGGCTGCACCAGGGCATGCAGGCGTTCGTCGATCGCCACGAAGCCGGCGGAATCGTCACGCTGGTCGCGCGCGACGGAAAGGTCGTGGACGTCCACGCGGCGGGGTTCCTGGACGTCGAAACCCGGACACCGATGAAGACCGACGCGATCTTCCGCATTGCGTCGATGACCAAGCCGGTCACCAGCGTGGCGGTGATGATGCTCTACGAAGAGGGGAAGCTGCTGCTCACCGATCCGGTCTCGAAGTTCATCCCCGCATTCAAGTCCTCCGTCGTGATGGGGGCGGACGGCACGACGACGCCGGCGCGACGCGGGATCACGATTCGGGATCTGCTGTCTCACCGTTCCGGGATTACCTACGGGTTCCTGAACAACGGGCCGGTCGGCAACACCTACCGCAAAGAAGGCGTGCTGGATGGTCTCACGGTGATGCCGACCACTCTCGCCGAGGCGATCGACAAGCTCGCGGCCGCGCCGCTGGTCAGCCAGCCGGGCGCCGCCTGGAACTACAGCCTCTCGTCCGATGTGCTCGGCCGGGTCGTCGAGGTCGTGTCGGGCAAGCCCTTCGATCTGTTCCTGCGCGAGCGCGTGTTCACGCCGCTCGGGATGACCGACACCAGCTTCGACGTGTCCGACGCGAAATGGCCGCGCCTGGCCACGGCCTACGCCCCGGACGGCGCAGGCGGCATCCGGCCGATGAAGGATCCCGAGACGTTCGGCAACGCGGTGTTCTCGCCGGGCGCGTCGGTACAAAGCGGGCAAGCGATATTTCTCCGGCGGCGCTGGCCTGACTTCCACCGCGGCCGACTATGCGAAGTTCTGCCAGATGCTGCTCAACGGCGGCACGGTCGGCGCAACTCGCCTGCTCAGCCCGAAGACGATCGATCTGATGACGTCGAATCACACCGCGGATCTCGGTGCGGTTGGCGGGCTGCTCGGCGCAGGCACCGCGTTCGGGCTGGGTTTCCAGGTCACGACCGACACCGCCGCGGCGCAGACGATGGGGTCGAACGGGCTGTACGGGTGGAGTGGGATCTACGGGACCGTGTTCTGGATCGATCCGAAGGAGAAGCTCGTCGCGATCATGATGGTCCAGCGCTATCCCGGCTCGACCGTGGCGGCTGCGTTCAGGCCGCTGGTCTATCAGGCACTGATCAGGTAACGCATGCGTGGTCCTCGTGCTACGATCGAGGATTCCCATGGCGCACGAATGGATCTCTGTACGCGGAGCCCGCGTTCATAACCTCAAGAATATCGACGTCGACATCCCCCGCCACAAGCTGGTGGTGATCACCGGCCTGTCGGGCTCCGGCAAGTCGTCGCTGGCCTTCGACACGATTTACGCCGAAGGGCAGCGCCGCTACGTCGAGTCGCTGTCGGCCTATGCCCGGCAGTTCCTCGAGCAGATGGAGAAGCCGGACGTCGACCTGATCGAGGGGCTCTCGCCCGCGATTTCGATCGAGCAGAAGACCACCGGGTCGAACCCGCGCTCTACCGTCGGCACGGTCACCGAAATCTACGACTACCTCCGCCTGCTGTTCGCCAACATCGGCGTGCCGCACTGCCCGAACTGCGGCAAGGAGATCGCCAGCCAGTCGCTCGAGCGCATCGTCGACATGGTGATGTTGTATCCGCAGGACGAGCGCATCAACGTGCTGGCGCCGATTGTCCGCGGGCGCAAGGGCGAGTTCAAGAAGGAGCTCGCGGGGCTGCGGGTGCGCGGCTATACCAAGGCGCGCATCGACGGCCAGTTCCGGGCGCTCGAGGAAGACATCAAGCTCGATCGGCGCCGCAACCACACCATCGAGGTGGTGGTCGATCGCGTGATCGTGCGCGGCGGCGTCGAGCGGCGGCTGACCGAGTCGGTCGACGTCGCGCTCAACCTCGCCGACGACATCGTGGTCATCAACACCTTTGAGGGCGGCGATCGGCTGTTCTCGCGCCGGCTGGCCTGCGTCGACTGCGGCCTCAGCATGCCCGAGATGACGCCGCGCGCCTTCTCGTTCAACTCGCCGCACGGCGCCTGCACCGAGTGCCAGGGGCTCGGTTCGATGATCGACTTCGATCCGCACCGCGTGGTCCCGGACGAGAGCAAGTCGCTGGCGGACGGCGCGATCGTGCCGTGGGCCAAGGGCGATCGCAAGTTCGTCAAGGAGGCGCTGCAGGCGCTGGCCCGGGACTTCGCGATCGACCTCAACGTGCCCTTCTCGCGGCTGCCGCGCAAGGCGCGCGAGGTGCTGCTGTTCGGCGCCGGCAAGGGATTCGAAGGCCTGCTACCCAACCTGCGCCGCCGCTACGACGAGGGCAGCTGGGCGGAGCAGTCGGAGCTCGACGCGTTCCGGACGCTGCGACCATGCACGGTGTGCCACGGCCAGCGCCTCAAGCAGCAGAGCCTGTCGGTCAAGGTCAAGGGCCGCACCATCGCTGACTGCGTGAACCTGCCGATCGCCGAGGCGGTCGAGGTGTTCGGCGGCCTCGAGTTGACCGATCGCGAGACGATCATCGCCGAGCGGATCCTGAAGGAAATCCAGGAGCGCCTGAGCTTCCTGAACGATGTCGGGGTCGGCTACCTGAGCCTCGGCCGCAGCGCGGCGACGCTGTCGGGCGGCGAAGGCCAGCGCATCCGCCTTGCGACGCAGATCGGCGCGAACCTGACGGGTGTGTTGTACGTCCTCGACGAGCCGTCGATCGGCCTGCACCAGCGCGACAACCGCAAGCTGCTGGCGACGCTGTCCCGGCTGCGCGATCTCGGCAACACCGTCATCGTCGTCGAGCACGATGAAGAGACCATCCGCATGGCGGACTACGTCATCGACCTCGGTCCAGGGGCCGGCGATCTTGGCGGCCATGTGATCTTCCAGGGAACGCCGGCGGCGTTGATGGCAAAAACGGGGTCGGGAGTCGCTTCCGCGAGCGGCTCGCCGGAAACGGCTCCCGACCCAGAATTTTCCCTGACCGGCGCCTACCTCACCGGGGCTCGATCGATTCCGACCCCGGCGGCGCGGCGGCCTGCGCTCAAGGGCGAGCTCGTCATCCGCGGCGCGCGCGAAAACAATCTGAAGAATATCGACGTCAAGATTCCGCTGGGGCTGCTGACCGCGGTCACCGGCGTCAGCGGATCCGGCAAATCGACGCTCGTCAACGACATTCTGTACAAGTCGCTGGCGCAGACGCTGTATCGCGCGGGAGATGAGCCGGGCGAGCACGACAAGCTCGAGGGGATCGCGCTGATCGACAAGGTGATCGAGATCGATCAGTCGCCGATCGGGCGCACGCCGCGGTCGAACCCGGCCACCTACACCGGGCTGTTCACCTTCATCCGCGATCTGTTCGCGTGGATGCCCGAGGCCAAGGCGCGCGGCTTCAAGCCGGGGCGATTCTCGTTCAACGTCAAGGGCGGGCGCTGCGAGGCCTGCCAGGGCGACGGTGTGATCGCCATCGAGATGCACTTCCTGCCCAACGTCTACGTGACGTGCGAGCAGTGCAAGGGCCGCCGCTACAACCGCGAAACGCTCGAGATCAAGTACCGCGGCAAGTCGATCGCCGACGTGCTCGAGCTCACGGTGGATCAGGCGCTGCCGTTGCTGGAAAACCTGCCGGCGATCTCCAACAAGCTGCGCACGCTGCAAAGCGTCGGCCTCGGCTATGTGGCGCTGGGGCAGTCGGCGACGACGCTGTCGGGCGGCGAAGCGCAGCGCGTGAAGCTGGCGAAGGAACTGTCGAAGCGCGGGACCGGGCGCACCCTGTACATCCTCGACGAGCCGACCACCGGCCTGCACTTCGAGGACACCCGCAAGCTGCTCGACGTGCTGATGAAACTGGTCGACCAGGGCAACACGATCGTCGTCATCGAGCACAATCTGGATGTGATCAAGTCGGCCGACTATGTCATCGACCTGGGACCCGAAGGCGGCGTGGGCGGTGGCCGGATTATCGCGGCGGGAACCCCAGAGGAAGTGGCACGGCACGACGCATCCGCGACCGGACGCTTCCTGGCCGATCTTTTTGCGCATGAGCTCGGACGACAGAATCGGTCGGCGGCCGGCTGATGCCTGTGGTAGAATTACCACAATTTTGGCGGGAACAGCTGTGGTCCTCGTACCACAACACGTCAATCACCTGGCCTCTATCGGACCTTCAGAGTCACCACAAGTTGCTGTCAAATAAGACAATTAGCTCATACATTGACGAATCTGTAACAAGGGCATCGTCTTTGCTCAGCTGCTGTGAGAACGTCCCCCGTCGCCAAAGAGGCTAATGGACGCACAGCGTACACTTCGTCGTCAGATCTCATGCGTCGGAATTGGTCTTCACTCCGGCAATAAGGTCAATCTCACACTTAAACCTGCTGTCGCGGATTTCGGCATCCGCTTCCGGCGTACCGATCTGGGTAATCACGAAGTCCCTGCCACGGTGAACAACCTGGCGGGCATCCAGCTCGCGACCGGTCTGGCGATCAACGAAGTCTCGGTCGAGACGGTGGAGCATCTGCTCGCGGCCCTGGTCAGCGTCGGCATCGACAACGTCATCGTCGAGCTGAACTCGCCGGAAGTGCCGATCATGGACGGCAGCGCGGCGCCGTTCATCTACCTGATTCACGAAGCGGGCGTGAAGCGCCTGCAGACTCCGCGGAAGTACCTGAAGATCGTCCGGCCGATTGCGCTCTCGCGCGGCGACAAACGCATTGCGCTCTACCCCTCGGATCACTTCAAGGTCACCTACAGCATCAGCTACGACCACCCGCTGCTGCGGCACCAGTCGCGAACCCTGCGCATCACCGAAGAGTCGTTCGTCGAAGAGCTGGCGCCGGCGCGCACCTTCACGTTCCTCAAGGACGTCGAGATGCTGCGGCAGAACGGCCTTGCACTGGGCGGCTCGCTCGACAACGCCATCGTCCTCGGCGAGACCGGCGTGCTCAACAACGCGCTCCGGTTCGAGGACGAGTTCGTCCGCCACAAGATTCTCGACGCCATCGGCGATCTCGCGCTGGTCGGCTATCCGGTGATCGGCCACCTCGTGGCCCATCGCGCCGGGCACGCGCTGCACACGGAGTTTGCGGCGAAGATCCTCGAAGAGACCAACGCCTGGCGCCTGGTCGAATCGGCCGCCGACCCCGTGGCCCTCCCGCTCGCCGGGCACGCCAAAACCGCGCCCCGACTCGCGAACTAACACAGAAGTTTCACACCGGGCCCGTCCGGGCCCGGGCTACAGTCGATCTCCTGCGGAGAACCGCGGTCCGGCCTCGAACCGAGGCCGACCGAATCCGTGTCAGCTGAAGGAGAACGCAGATGAAACGTGTACTGCTGCTCGCGGCGACGATGGCGGTGATCCTTCCGTTCGTGGCCCACGGCCAGGGCAAGCCGGACTTCTCGGGAACGTGGACCCTCGACTCCGCGAAGAGCGACCCTGCCCCGGCGGGACGCGGCGGTGGCGGCGGCGCCGCCACTCTTACCATCAAGCAGACCGGAACGGAGCTCTCGATCATGAGCGAGGGCCGTCAGGGTCCGCAAACCATGACCTACAAGCTCGACGGCTCGGAGAGCACCAATCAGGTGATGGGCCGCGGCGGCGCCTCCGCCGTGAAGTCGGTGGCGAAATGGGAGGGCGCGAGCCTGGTGATCGAGACCACGCGCGAGTTCAACGGCATGTCGGTCACGTCGAAGGAAGTCCGCACCCTCGACAACGGGGGCAAGGAGATGCGCGTCGACACCACCGCGCAGACCCCGAACGGCGAGCAGAAACGAAAGGTCGTCTATACCAAGTCGTGAAGAATCGCGCTACTTCTTGGCGAGCTTCTTCAGGTACGCCTCGAGCTTGTCGTTCTCGTACTTGACGGTGTTGAGAAACAGGCTCTCGGCCAGGTAGGTGCGCCGCTCGGCATCGTCCATCTGCTCGATGAGGTGGTGAATCTCCTTCACCATGTCCTCGAACGAGCGCTCCAGCTCGCGCTTGGCGGTCACTTCCTTGTAGAGCGCCTCCATCACCGAGAGGAGGTCGCCGTCGACGCTGATCGGTTCGCCGCTGCTGGTCTTGATGGTCCGCATGCTAAGCCCCGAAGCTTTTGACGGCGCCGGGCTCGTCTCCGTGGATCTCGATGAAGTTCTGCGCCCCGGTCATGGTCAGCATCGTCTCGACCCGCTTCTGGACGCCCGACAGCTTCAGGTGGCCGCCGGAGGCGTGCACCTGACGATAGAGGTCCATCAGGCAGCCGATGGTCGCGCTGTCGACGTAGGTCACCGGCGTGAGATCGATCAGGATGTGCTTCTGGCCGGCGGCGATCAGCCCGCTGACCGCCGTCGAAAAATCGGAGAGGATCGGGTACATCAGCCGCGTTTCGCCGACGCGGACGATGGCGACGCCGCCGCTGTGGTCGGTTTTCACATTCATCAATGGGCTCCCGTGCGCTTCAGCAGCGCACCCTTCTGGCCGAAATCGTCGCCGCGCAGCTTGCGAACCTGGCGTGCCAGCTCAGTGCGTCCGCGGTTGATCCGCGACTTCACCGTGCCTTCCGGCAACCGCAGCTTGTCGGCGATTTCCTGGTAGGACAGCTCCTGGATATCGCGCATCAGGACCGCGGTCCTGAGCGTGTCGGGCAGCGCCGACATCGCCTCGCGCAGCAACTGGACGCGATCCTGCTGCTCGAGCGCCGCGACCGGACCGGGATCGTGCGACAGCGGCGACAGCTCGTTGGCGTCGACGTCGCGGTCGATGGTCTCGCGCTCCTTGCGGACGCTGCGATAATGGTCGATGCACAGATTGCGGCTGATGCTGATCAGCCAGGTCTGGAAGTTGGCGCGCCGGTCGAAGGTGTTGAGCGACTTGAAAATCTTGAGGAAGATGTCCTGCGCCAGGTCCTCGGCCTCGTCGTGCTTGCCGACGAACTTGTAGGCGACGTTGAAGACCTTGCGCCAGTACTGGCGGACGATCTGCTCCCAGGCGAGCTGATCGCCCTGCAGGCAGCGCTGAATCAGCGCTTCGACCGCGTCACCCGGATCCGGCACCATGTGGGTTGAGTAGAATAGCGTATCACGTTGGCTCAAGCGACCCGCCCCGCCGGCTTTTACAGGCACGACGACGGACGCCACGACACGCTGGTCTGCGACGGCGTGCCGCTAGCGGCGATCGCCGAAGCCGAAGGCACGCCGCTCTACGTCTACAGCGCGGCCGTGCTGCGCGAGCGATACCAGGCGATCGATGGGGCGTTCCAAGGCTATCCCCACGCGCTGCACTACGCGCTGAAGGCGAACTCCACGCTGGCGATTGCGCGGCTGCTGCGCGAGCTCGGCAGCTCGGTCGACGCCAACTCCGTCTGGGAGATCGACGTCGCCCGCAAGGCGGGCTTCGAGCCGTCGCAGATCGTCTTCACCGGCGTCGGCAAGACCCCGGCGGAGCTCGAGGCGGCGGTCACACTCGGGGTCAAGGCGATCAACGTCGAATCGGCGGGCGAGCTGGCCCGGCTTGAGGCGATCGGCACACGCCTGGGCCGCGCGGTGCGCGTCGCGATGCGCGTCAACCCCGACATCGACGCCAAGAGCCATCCCAAGATTTCGACGGGTCTCAAGATCAACAAGTTCGGTGTGCCGCTCGACGAGGCACGCGAGCTGCTGCAGACGCTGAAGACGCGGCCGTCGCTGAAGCTGGTCGCGATTCACGTCCACGTCGGATCGCAGATCACCTCGCTGGATCCGCTGCGCCGCGCCGCCGCGCTCGCCGCGTCGGTGAGTCACGAGCTGCAGCTGCAGGGCTTTCCGCTCGAGTATGTCGACGTCGGCGGCGGCCTCGGTGTGTCGTACGACGGCGGCGAGGTGCCCTCTGCCGCCGACTACGTGGCCGCGCTGGTCGAGGCCGTCAGGCACACGTCGCTGCCGATCGTGCTCGAGCCCGGCCGCTCGATTGCCGCGCCGGCCGGCGTGCTGCTCGCGCGCGTCATCGACGTGAAGCCGCGCACCGCCGAGAGCGACTTCATCATCATCGATGCCGGCATGACGGAACTGATGCGGCCCGCCCTCTACGGCGCGTTCCATCGGATCGAGCCGGTCGCCGCACCGGCCGCCGGCGATCGGCACTACGAGATCGTCGGCCCGGTCTGCGAGAGCAGCGACGTGGTCGGGCGCGATCGGATGCTGCCGGTGCTGCGGGAAGGGGACCTCGTCGCGATCCGCGACGCCGGCGCATATGGATCGGTGATGGCGTCGAACTACAACCGCCGGCCGCTGCCGGCCGAAGCGCTGGTGGACGACGGATCCTGGCGCGTCATCCGGCGCCGGCAGTCGATCGAGGACCAGCTTTTACTGGAGACGTGACGTTCGAACCACGAACGACGAACGATATGACCGGATTCCTGATTGCCTTCGAAGGCCTGGACCAGAGCGGCAAGCAGACCCAGGCCGAGCGCCTGCGCGACTACCTCAAGGAACACGGCCGCAAGGCGCGGCTCGTCTCGTTTCCGGACTACGGGACCTCGATCGGCGAGGAGATCGCGCGGGCGCTGTCCAACGAGCGCGACTACGATGCCGACGTGATGCAGCTGCTCTACGTGGCCAACCGCTACGAAAAGAAGCCGGAGCTGCAGCGCTGGATCGATGGCGGGCTGGTGCTCGTCGCCGATCGGTATACCGCGTCGAGCGTCGCCTACGGCGAAGCCTTCGGGCTCGATCCGGCGTGGCTCACGGACATGCAGCGATTCCTGCCGCCGCCCGCGCTGACCATCCTGCTCGACATCGCGCCGGCGACCGCGGTGACGCGCAAGTCCGTCGATCGCGACCGCTACGAGCGCGACCTGGCGATGCAGGCGCGGGTGCGTGAGAGTTACCATCGGCAGGCCAAGGCGCAGGGCTGGGTCGTGCTCGACGGCGAGCGGGACAAGGACACCATCGCGGCGGATGTGATCGAGGCGGTTCTCCGGGTCCTGTGAGCCCTCACCCCTGGCCCTCAGCCCTCGCCTCAGTCATCAGCCCCCAGCCGTCCGACGACTCGTGCTGCTGTCAGCGCCCGGACCTCTGACACTCCCACCTCTTTGAGCGTTCGCGCGCACGCCTCGAGCGTCGCGCCCGTCGTGCTCACATCGTCGATCACCACCACCGTTGCACCGGTGAGCGCGGCGGCGGCGCGCGTCACGGCAAAGGCATCGCGCACGTTGCGATGGCGCCGCCCGGCAGGCAGGCCGGTCTGCGTCGGGGTGGCGCGCACCCGGCGCAGCGCAGCAACGACCGGCACGCCAAGGTGGCGGGCCAGATCCGCGGCCTGATTGAACCCGCGCTGGCGGCGGCGTGACGGGTGCAGCGGCACCGGAATCGCGCAGGCGGCCCCGGCGAGCACATCGGCGCCGCGCTGGCGCATCAGCCGCCCGAGCGGCCGTGCCAGCGATCGGCGTCCCTCGGTACTTCAGCGCATGGACAACAGCGCGAAGCGCGCCGTCGTAGGCGCCGACCGCCCGCGCGCGATCGATCAGCCGCCGCCCGCGCCGACATCGGGGACAACATTCGAGCGGGATGCTGACCAGCCGCCAGGCCGGCAGCGGATCGCCACACCGATCGCAGAGCGGAGGCGTGAGCGGCAGGATGGACGCCCAGCAGGCGCCGCAGACCGGGCCGCGGGTCGGGTGCGGCAGGGCCCGATCGCAGGATGCGCAGGCGGGCGAGAGGACGACCGAGAGGATCGCGTCGGAAGAAATGCCGACGCCAGACTGCAGCCAGCTGACTAGGTCGCGCCAACCTCGATGCGATCCGCGTTGCCCCATAGACGCTCGAGATCGTAGAAGACGCGCGTTTCCGGGGCGAAGATGTGAACGATGAAGTCGAAGTAGTCGAGCAGGATCCACTCGGATCGGTCGTAGCCTTCGACGTACGCCGGCTTTGCGCCCTTGTCCGCCAGCTTCTCCATCACCGCGTCGGCGATCGCGCGCACCTGGCGCGTGTTGGTGCCCGACGCGATCACGAAGAAATCGGTGAAGCCGGCCGACGGCCGCAAATCGAGCACCACCAGGTTGACCGCCTGCTTGCTGTCGGCCGCCGCGAGCGCGAGATCGATCTGCGCCGGCAGTCGCGTGGTTTTCTTCTTCTTGGCCGTCTTCGTTTCAGTCTTTGCCATGCAACCCACCTGCCGCCGGAATTCGCGGCTCGTCCGATCGCCGCCGTCCCGGCATGGTCGATGTGTAAAGTCCGTGATGCTCAATATGTTGCTGCACGTGCGGCGGCACCAGCCCAGCGATCGGCTCGCGCGCGGCCAGCCGGTCGCGGATCGCAGTCGATGACACGTCGGCGGTCGGCGCGTCGATCAAAATAATCAACGGATCGATCTGCGCGACGTCGTCGAGCGGCGGCCGCGCCATCCGATCCGCCAGCCGCGGCAGCCGCCGCGGCAGTTCCTTCACCGACGAGCCCGGGCGCGAGACCACCACGAAGTGGGCGGCGTCCAGGATCTTGGGGTAGTCGCGCCAGCTCGCGATCTCCGCGAAGGCGTCCGCGCCAATGACGAAGAAGAGCTCCGACGACAGGTAGCCGCGCTCGTGGAACAACTCGAGGGTCCGCGAGGTGAACGACGGCGCATCGTGGCGCAGTTCGAGATCCGCGGCGCGCCAGTCGGGCCGGTCCAGCAGCGCCAGGGCCACCATCGCGAAGCGGTGGTAGGACGAGGCGAGCGGCTGCGGCCGATGCGGCGGAACGTTCGAGGTGATCACGAACAGCCGCGACAGCTTCAGCTCGCTGACCGCGACGTCCGCGATGTCGAGATGTCCCCAGTGGATCGGATCGAAGGTGCCGCCGAGGATGCCAATGCGGCGGGCGGCGGGCTTCATGCGCTAGGCGGCCGTCTGGCGGGAAGCCGCCAGTCCCTTCCACATCGCTTCCAGGAGCTCCGGCACGCCCTGTCCGCTCACGCCCGAGACCTTGAGGAACGGCAGCTTGAGCTTCTTCGCCCGTTTCTCGAGCGCCTTCAACGCATCCTCGTTCGCCGGATCGAACGCGTCCATCTTGTTGGCGACGACGATTTGCGGCTTGGCGGCCAGCGTCGGCGCGAACAGCTCGAGCTCCTTGCGCACGGTATCGAGATCCTCCACCGGACTGCGTCCCGTCGCACCAGACATGTCGACCAGGTGCACCAGCACCTTGGTGCGCTCCAGATGGCGCAGGAACTGGTGCCCGAGACCCTGGCCGCGATGCGCGCCCTCGATCAGCCCGGGCACGTCGGCGACCACGAAGCTCCGATCTTCGCTGATGCGGACGACGCCGAGGTTGGGGACGAGCGTGGTGAACGGGTAGTCGGCGATCTTTGGCCGCGCGGCGGAGATGCGGGCGATCATCGTCGACTTGCCGGCGTTGGGGAACCCGACCAGCCCGACGTCGGCGAGCAGCTTCAGCTCGAGCCGCAGGTCCTTGATTTCGCCGGGTTCGCCCGGCTGCACCTTGCGCGGGGCACGGTTGGTGGCGGTCGCAAAGCGCGCGTTCCCCATGCCGCCGCGTCCACCCTTGGCGACCAGGACCTTCTGCCCTTCTTCCGCGAGGTCGGCGATCAGGTTGTAAACGAACTGCTCGGGCTGCTCGGGATCGAGGGCCTTCTCGTAGATCAACGTGCCGACCGGCACCGCGAGCTCGAGGTCCTTGCCGCCGGCGCCGGTGCAGTTCGAGCCCATGCCGTGCTGCCCGGGCTCGGCGTCGGAGAGCGGGTGGTAGCGGTAGTTGATCAGGGTATTGATGTGCGGGCTGGCGACGAAGTACACCGAGCCGCCGTGTCCGCCGTCGCCGCCGCTGGGGCCGCCGCGCGGGACGAATTTCTCGCGGCGGAACGCGAGGCAGCCGCGTCCGCCGTGACCTGCTTCGACGTGAATGTCGACTTCGTCGACGAACAAGTTAGTCGAGCGGCTGGATGCTGATGACCCGGCCGCGCGCGCCGTGGTCCTCGAATTTCACGCGTCCGGCCGTCTTTGCGAAGATCGTGTCGTCCTTGCCGAGCCCCGCGTTCAGGCCGGCCTGAAAACGGCGTCCGCGCTGGCGAACGATGATGGTGCCGCCGGTCACGACGTTGCCGTCGTGGGCCTTCACGCCGAGCCGCTGCGAGTTCGAATCGCGGCCGTTGCGTGAGCTGCCTTGTCCTTTTTTATGAGCCATTTCTGTATCTCGGTAGGGGCTGGGCGCTGGGGCTGGGGACTAGCGTCGGCTAGCACCTAGTACCCTGGCACCGAGGTCCTACAGAAGGATGTCCTTGATGCGCACCTGCGTCAGGAACGACCGGTGACCATTGGTCCGGCGCATACCCTTGCGGCGCTTTTTCTTGAAAACGCGGATCTTCGGCCCGCGGGTTTCCCCGTCGACGACCGCCGTCACCCGCGCGTTGGCGACAAACGGCGCGCCCGCGAGGACTTCGCCGCCGTCTTTTTCGACGATCAGCACCTGATCGAGGGTGATCTCCTCGCCCGGTTCGCCGGCGGTCCCGTAAAGGGTCGCGAGCCCGCCCGGCGTCACCTTGACCTGATGGCCGCCCGTCTGAACTATTGCGTACATAATCGGCACCTGTGCAAAGGGGATAGTTTACCAGCGAAGTCGCTCAGGTGTAAAGGGTTGTGCCCCAGCCACCCTGGGGGACGGCCTACTTGAGCAGGACCCTCGTGCCGCGGATCTTCTGGCTGCTGAGCGCGCTCAGGAAATTCGGCACCAGGCGGTCCATGAGCTCGAAGTACGACGACAGCGCCGGCGTGTTCTGCTGGGCGTTGTAGAGGATCTCCTCCCGATAGCTCTCCGAATACATCGTCGCGCCGGTCCGGCCGTCGATGAACACGAACTTCGGCCGCAGGATGAAGCCCTTGCGCTCCATGTACTGACGGACGGGCCGGACGATGCGCCGGCCGAGGCTGTCGTAGGTCTCCTGGTCGCGCTGGACAAATCCCGAGGTCGAGCGGCTCGAGAACAGCACCGTGCCCGTGACGATCAGCGGATTCTGGAACTCCTCGCCGATGCGCTTCCAGTACGCGGTGTTCGCGAACAGCCGTTCGTAGGGTTCGAGATCCTTCTCTTCTTTGATGTCCTTGGGCAGCGCCAGCGTCTGGCTCGACGCGCGCACCGACGGCGTGGTCCCCGAAGTGACATCGTCGGGCGAGTTGGCCGGCGCCTGGCTCTGCTCCTTGGCCACGTCGATCAACGTGAGGATGTCGGCGTCGATCACTTTCAGCGACGACTTGGTGCGCAGCTGGCTGCGCAGCAGCCGGACGGTTTCCTGGTTCGCGTCGACGTCTTCGCTGCCGCCGGCGACGAAACCGACCACCAGCACACGCTGGAACGGCGATACGTCCATCTTCGGCTGGATCGGCGTTTCGATCGGGATCTCGTAGGAGTCCGGACCGCACGCGAGCGCGAGCGCCGCGCAGCAGGCCGCGATGGCCGCCAGCGCGAGACTACTTCTCTTTGCCCTGAGTGGTCCGGTCATTGATTTCCTTGAAAAGCTCGTAGTTCTGCCGGACCTGCTGATTGTTGGGATCGAGCTCGATGGCTTTTTCGTACGCCTTGCGCGCTTTGGCCAGCTGGCCCTCGTGCTCGTACGCGATCGCGAGGTCGTTGAACGCCGCCGCGTAAGTGGGATCCAGCTCGGTGGCCTTCTCCCAGCGGTAGATCGCTTCGCGCCACAGCCCGCGTTGGGCGACGTTGATGCCGAATTCGACCTGCGACTTCGCCTCGCTTTTGGCGTCGGCAAAAGACGGCGAAGCCACCACGGTCGCCGCACAGGCGACGACGGCTACGACATGCAGCTTCATAGGTGTTTCCTGGCCACTATACCGTACTCTCCGGGCGAATCGAGCAAGCCATATGCCACAGCTGACGTAGGAAAAAGGGCCTGATTACTTGCGATCACGCTATCCGATTTACGAAATGCGGTCATCGTGTCCTCGGATGTCGTCTGTTCTTTCGGGGGCGCTATAATTCAACAACAGGGAGGTCGAGCCCCGCGCCTGCGCGAGGTGCGTCATGACCGACCTGCTCGACTTCGTCTCCCTCTCCCTTCTTCCTCCCTGGTGCTGGCGCGTCGCAGCCGAGTGGCTGCGCCACGGCGATGCGCCAGGCGACGTCTTCCGCCGGCTCGCCGCCGGTTGTCCACCCAGGGAACTCGATCGGCGCGGCGATGTCCGCTCGCTGGCCGCCGACGCGATCCGCCGCGCGCACACGGCGTCAATCGCCGCGATTCCCTGGAGTGATGCCGCCTATCCCCCGGCGTTGACGACGATCGTCGATCCGCCGCCGGTGCTGTGGAGTCGCGGCCGCCCCGACGTGCTGAGCGCGCCTTCTGTGGCCATCGTCGGTTCGCGGGCCGCGTCGCCCTATGGCCTCGCCGTCGCCGAACAGCTCGCCGCCGACCTTGCCGCGAGCGGGGTGGTGATTGTCAGCGGGCTCGCGCGCGGAGTCGATTCGGCCGCCCATCGCGGCGCGCTCTCCACCGGCGGGCGGACGGTGGCGGTGCTGGGGTCTGGCGCCGACGTCATCTATCCGGCGGAGCACAAAGCGCTGGCGGCGGCGATCGATCAGACCGGCGCCGTCGTCAGCGAACTGGTGCCCGGCACCGCGCCGCAGCAATGGTTTTTTCCACTCCGCAACCGGATCATCAGCGGCCTGTCGCGAGCGGTGGTCGTGATCGAGGCCAGCGAGAAGAGCGGGTCGCTGATTACGGCGCGCTGCGCGCTCGATCAGGGGCGCGACGTCCTCGCCGTGCCCGGCAACGTCCTGACAGGTCGCAGCCGCGGCGCCCATGCGCTGTTGAAGGACGGTGCAAAGATCGTGGAGTCCGCGGACGATATCCTGGAAGAGCTGGGGATGGCGCCGTCGGTCCGATCGTCGGGTGCCACGGTTCCGGTCCGCGGTCGCGATCCGATCATCGACTCCATGGCACCCGGCGAGGCCTCCGATCTCGACGAGATTTCCGAGCGATCCGGCCTGAATTCGTCCCGATTGCTGCCCCGGTTATTCGAACTGGAGATGCAGGGGCTGGTGCGCCGGGTCGGCGGCGGACGGTTCATGCGGGTTGACAGAACGTGTTAGGGTGAAGCGGGACTATGGCAAAAACCCTCGTAATCGTGGAATCGCCCACCAAGGCGCGGACGCTGGAGCGATTCCTCGGCGATCGATATAGCGTGAAGTCGAGCTTCGGCCACGTCCGGGATCTGCCTGATTCGGCCAGCCAGGTGCCCGAAGAGATCAAAAAGAAGAAGTGGGGCCGCATCGGCGTCGACACCGACGGCGACTTCAAGCCGTACTACGTCGTGCCGGAGGACAAGCGGAAGAACGTCGCGGAGCTCAAAGCGGCGCTGAAGGGCGCGTCCTCCGTGATGCTCGCGACCGACCCCGATCGAGAGGGCGAGTCGATCAGCTGGCACCTCCTCGAAGTGCTCAAGCCGAAGGTGCCGGTCAAGCGCATCGTGTTCCACGAGATCACGAAGAAGGCGGTCGAGCAGGCGATCGCGGAAGCGCACGACGTGGACGACAACCTGGTGCGCGCACAGGAAAGCCGCCGCATCCTCGATCGCCTCTATGGCTACACCTTGTCGCCGGTGCTGTGGAAGAAGGTGCAGACTGGCCTGAGCGCCGGCCGCGTCCAGAGCGTCGCGGTCCGCCTCATCGTCGATCGCGAGGAGGAGCGGCTCGCCTTTCGCGCGGCGAAGTATTCAGACCTGAACGCCCAGTTCACCGCCGAGGGCCGCACCTTCCCCGGCACGCTCACGCGCCTCGGCGACGTGCGCATCGCCAGCGGCAAGGACTTCGACCAGAACGGCGTGCTGACGTCGAAGAACGTCCGGCTGCTGTCGGACGACGACGCCGCCTCGCTGGCCTCGGTCATCAGCAACAACCTGCCATGGTCGGTGACCAGCGTGGAGGCGAAGCCAGGCGTCGAGCGCCCCGCCGCGCCCTTCACGACCTCGACGCTCACCCAGGAAGCCAGCCGCAAGCTGGGCTTCTCGACCCAGCGGACGATGCAGTCGGCGCAGCGGCTGTTCCAGGACGGCCACATCTCCTACCACCGCACCGACTCGACGACGTTGAGCGACGAAGCGCTGACGGCGTCGGCGAGCGCGATCCGCGAAATGTTCGGCGCGGACTACTACGCCGGCCCGCGCCGCTACGCGACCAAGGTCAAGAACGCGCAGGAAGCGCACGAGGCGATCCGGCCGACCGAATTCACCAGCGCCGCCGCAGCGCTCGGCAACGTGCTCAGCGGCGACGACCTGCGCCTCTACGAGCTGATCTGGAAGCGCACGATGGCGTCGCAGATGGTCGACGCGCGCGTCCTGCGCACGACCATCGAGATCTCGGCCGCCGCCGGCAACGGTCAACAGGCAGTGTTTTCCGCGTCGGGCAAGGCGATCGAGTTCGCCGGCTTCCGCCGCGCCTACGTCGAAGGCAGCGACGATCCGTCGGCCGAGCTCGAAGAGCAGGAGACGGTGCTCCCGACGCTGACCGTCGGCGAGCCGATCGACCGCGATAAGGCACGCGTGCGGCTCACCGGCCTCGAGCCGGTCGGGCACGAAACCAACCCGCCGGCACGCTACACCGAAGCGTCGCTCATCAAGGAGCTCGAACGCATCGGAGTGGGGCGCCCGTCGACCTTCGCCGCGACGATCGGCACGATCGAGCGGCGCGGTTACGTGTTCCGTCAGGGCAAGGCGCTCGTGCCCAGCTTCACGGCGTTCGCGGTCACGCGGCTGTTGCGCGAGCATTTCGGCGATCTCATCGACGTCGAGTTCACCGCCGAGATGGAAGAGGATCTCGATCAGATCTCGCGCGGCGAGCGCGAGTGGCTGGACTTCATCAAGCAGTTCTATCGCGGCGACAAGCATCACCGCGGGCTGGAAGAAGCGGTCAAGCAGGCGCAGGAGACGGCGGAGTATCCGCTGATCGACGTCGGCGTCGATCAGGAGTCGGGCGAGAAGATTCGAGTGCGGATCGGGCGGTACGGTCCGTTCCTGCAGCAGGGTGAAGGCGGACCTGGCAAGACCGCCGGCATCCTGCCGACCCAGGCGCCGGCCGACCTGTCGGTCGAGAAGGCGATGGCGTTGATTCGCGCCAAGGCCGAAGGGCCGCGCACCCTCGGCACCGATCCGAAGACCGGCGCGAACGTATACGCGATCAACGGACGCTTCGGCGCCTACGTTCAGCTCGGCGAGATGCCCGAGAAGGGCAGCAAGGAGAAGCCCAAGCGCTCGTCGCTGACCGGCAGCATGACGGAATCGACGGTCACGCTCGAGGACGCGCTCAAGCTGCTGGAGTTGCCGCGCGAGCTCGGCGTCCACCCGGAGGCCGGCACCGTCGTCGTCGCGGGGCTGGGCCGCTTCGGGCCCTACATCAAGCACGGCGACGATTACCGATCGCTCGAGGAGAGCGACGATCTGTTCACCGTCGATCTTCCACGCGCGCTCGCGCTGCTGGCGGCGCCAAAGCGCTCCGCGCGTCAGGCGGCCAAGCGTGTGATTCGCAAGATCGAGGTGCCCGACGGCGGCACCGCGCTTCAGGTGCTGGAGGGACGCTTCGGTCCATACGTCACGGACGGCGAAGTCAACGCGTCGATTCCGAAAGGCGCGGATCCGGCGACGATCTCGCTCGAAGACGCGCAGGCGCTGCTCGAGGCGCGCCGCGGTGCGCCGCCGCGCGAACCGCGGCGGGGCCGTCGTGCCGCCGCGGGCGGTTCGTCGCGCGGTCGCGGACGTCGCGCCGCCAAGCCGGCGGCGGTAGTGGCGGCCGCGCCGGCGCCGGCCGCGAAGGCAAAAACCAAAGCCAAGACCAAGACCAAGGCGAAACCAAAGCCGGCGGCCGCCAAGCGGGCTGTGGGCAAGCGCGCGAGCTGATGGCGATTCGGATCGTCGGCGGGGGCCTTGCCGGTTCGGAGGCCGCCTGGCAGGCGGCCTCACGCGGGGTGCCGGTCACTCTTTACGAAATGCGGCCGCTCCGTCCGACCGCGGTCCACAAGACCGACCGGCTCGCCGAACTGGTCTGCAGCAATTCGTTCCGCGGCGACAAGCTCGACAACGCGGTCGGCCTGCTGAAAGAAGAGATGCGCCGTCTCGATTCGCTGGTGATGCGCGCGGCGGAGGCAGCCCGCGTGCCGGCGGGCGCGGCGCTTGCGGTCGATCGCGAACGCTTCGCCGACATCATCACCCAGACGCTCACCTCGCATCCGCTGGTGACGATCGTCCGCGAGGAGATTGCCGCCATTCCCGAGTCCAGCGAGCACGACCCGGTCATCGTCGCGACCGGCCCGCTAACCTCGGAGGCGCTGTCGGCGGACCTGGCGCGGATCGTCGGCGCCGATCATCTGTACTTCTACGACGCCATCAGCCCGATCGTGCTCGCTGAATCGATCGATCGGTCCAAGGTGTTCCGGCAGTCGCGTTGGGATCGGAGTCTGCGGGGCGAGGTGCGGGGTGCGGACGTGCAAGGTGCGGAAGGTCCGGCGTGCGGCGTCGACGATGGCGCCGGCGACTACCTGAATTGTCCGCTGACGCGCGACGAGTACGAGGCCTTTTACAAGGCCCTGACCTCGGCGGAGTCGGCGACGGTGCACGATTTCGACAAGGAACGTTTCTTCGAAGGCTGCCTGCCGATCGAAGTGATGGCTCACCGTGGGCCGGACACGCTGCGGTTCGGGCCGATGAAGCCGGTCGGGTTGACCGATCCGCGCACCGGCCGTGAGCCGTACGCCGCGGTGCAGCTCCGGCAGGACAACCTGGCGGGCGATCACTTCAGCCTGGTCGGCTTCCAGACGCAGATCAAGTGGGGCGATCAGGCGCGCGTCCTGCGCATGATTCCGGGGCTGGAGTCGGCGGAGTTCGTGCGCTTCGGGATGGTGCACCGCAACACCTACATCAACGGACCGACGGTGCTGGCGGAAACGTGGCAGGTGCGGGCGCGGCCGACGCTGTTCTTCGCCGGCCAGATGTCGGGCGTCGAAGGTTATGTCGAGTCCGCGGCGTCGGGCCTGCTGGCCGGCATCAACGCGGCGGCGCTGGCGAAAGGCGAGCCGGTGTCGTCTCCGCCCCGGACGACCGCGATCGGCGCGCTGGCATATTACGCGTCGCACGCCAACCCGGCGCACTACGAGCCGTCGAACATCACGTTCGGCATCATCCAGGCGCTCGAGCGGGCGCCCCGTGGCAAGAAGCTGCGCAACCTCGCACTCTCCGAGCGGGCGCTCGTGGATCTGGGAACGTGGATGGCGTCAGATCGAGATCTGACCCCGGTGCGGCCGTGACCGCACATCTCAAAGCGTTCCTGCAGTATCTCGCGCTGAACCGCAACGCGTCGGCTCATACCGTGCGCGCCTACGACGGCGATCTGTCGCAGTTCATCGCCCACGCCGCGGCCGCCGCCGGCGTCAAGGCGCGCGACCTGTCGCCGCACCAGCTCGATCGGCTGGCGCTGCGCGGCTTTCTCGGCGATCTCCACAAGCAGGGCCTGTCGCGCGCTACCGCGGCGCGCAAGCTCGCGGCGGCGCGCACCTTCTTGCGCTACCTGCGCCGGGAGGGAGAGATCAACGACGATCCAGGCGCGCTCGTGGCGACCCCCAAGCGCGACGTCCGCATGCCGGCGCATCTCTCTGAAGGCGAAATGTCGGCGCTCATCGACGCGCCAGTCGGCGACACTGCGCTGGTCCGGCGCGATCGTGCGATTCTCGAGCTGTTCTACGCCTCCGGCCTGCGGCTCAGCGAGCTCGCCGGCCTCGACGTGGACGATGTGAACCTGAGCGCCAAGATGGTGCGCGTGCTGGGCAAGGGCGGCAAAGAGCGGATCGTGCCGTTCAACGCCAGCGCGGCGAAGGCAGTGCGCGCCTACCTGCAGGAAAGAGACACTTTGGTTCGGGGGCTGGAAGGGCAGGACCGGCGGGAGGGGCGGGAAAGGCAGGACAGGCGGGATGGGCAGGATAGGAAAACCAGCCGCTCCCGCCGGCGCGATCCGATGTTCGTCAACTACCGCGGCGGGCGGCTGACGACGAGAAGCGTGGATCGCCTGGTCCGCCGCTACGTGGCGGCCAGCAGCGCGCGGCTGGGGATCAGCCCACACGCCTTGCGCCACTCGTTCGCGACGCACCTGCTGCAGCGCGGCGCCGATCTGCGCGTGATCCAGGAGCTGCTCGGCCACGCCCGCCTCAGCACCACGCAGCGCTATACGCACGTGAATGCGGCGCAACTGCTCGAGGTCTATCAGAAGTCGCACCCACGCGCGAAATCGTAGCCTCGAAGAACACGAAACCACGTCCGCGGCGTCGTCGGTCTGCTACCCTCTGGCGACAAAGGAGCGCGACATGGGTATCGATCGACGTCAGTTCGTGCAGACAGTCGGCGGGGCGGGGATGTTCGCGGCCTTCGGGCAGACCGGCGCGGCGCAGCAGGACGCTGGTGACTTCGAAAAGCCTGCCGGTCTCCGCCCGGGCGCACAGCTCGACTCGCGGTTCCCGGTCAGCTTCGCGAAGCCGGTCTCGGAAGGCCTCCGGCTGGTGATGGAGTATTTCACCGCCCTCAGCCAGCGCGACCTAGAGGGGATTGCCCACACCCTGCATTTTCCCTTCGCCATTTACGAGACGATCGATCCGATCGTCGTTCCGAACGCCGCGGCGTTCATGGCGACGCCGCCGCCGAGCCTGAACGGCACCGGCAAGGGCGACAGTCACATCCTGCGCGGCTCGTACATCTGCTCGAGAGCATCAATGTTCACCTCTACTGCCCGGTGGGCGCCGCGTTCTCGCTTTCATTCACCCGCTATACGCCTGACGGCCACAAGCAACTCGCGTGCGACGGCGTGTACTCGGTGACCAACAACGACGGACGCTGGGGCATCCAGCTGGCCTCGACGATCGTCCACGAGGTCGATTTCCTCGGTATCACCTATCCCGACGCCGAACTGGCGACGACGAGAGCCGAGCAGAACTATCTTGGGGCGTTCGGCTACAAGAACGAGGCGATTCTCAACGACCCGACGACCAGCCGGGGCACCTACGAGCCGCCGTGGCCGGCGGGGACGCGCACCGCAAGCGTCAACTTCGGCTACGGGCCGCGCGAGCGGTCACGCGACGCGCGCGAGGGGCATCCGATGGTCGGCTGGAAGACGAAGGGCGTCAAAAGCCGGCTGGCCGTGACCGTGCGGGGCGATCAGAGCCGCGAGATCAACACGAACCTGGCCGAGTTCAACGCGCTGGCCGGCGGCACGGTGGGCGAGTACGCGTACACCCGGGATCGGCCTGTCCGTCCGGTGGTGATCCACGCAACCCACGACAAGGCACACACGCTTGCCGGTTACTTCCGCTACACCGCCGACGGCACCCTGGTCTCCGAGACGCGTAGCGTCGGGATCCGGATCTACAAGGTGGGCCACTGGGGCAGCGCGGGGTCGCTGGGCCAGGTCACGCACCACGATCGATCGAACAGCAAGGCATAACCACGAAATGCACGAAACAAAAAAACGGCACGAAACCCACGAAAGAGATTCGGTCTCCTTTCGTGTGTTTCGTGCCGACTGCGCGTCCGCCGTTCGCGGCTGTCGTGACTAGCTGGCTGCTGCGACCGGCAGCGGGGCGGCGCGGCGGCCCCTCGGGAATTCGATCCCCAGTGTCTTGATCTTGTAGTTCATCACGCGCGGGCTGATCGACAACAGCTCCGCCGCGTCTTTCTGCACCCAGTTCGACATCTTCAACGCCTCGACCAGCGCGTGGCGTTCGATGTCGTCGAGGGCGATCCCGGTCGGCGGAATCCGGACCACCGAGGCGTGATCGCGGGCCCCACCCGCGGTCGGCACCTCGCCGAGCCGGAGATCGATTGAGGCGATGGCGCGCCCTTCGGCCAGGAGGATCGCCCGCTCGATGGTGTTCTCCAGCTCGCGGATGTTGCCCGGCCAGTTGTAGCGCATCAGCAGTTTCTGCGCGTCCGGCTCGAGACCGTCGATCTTCTTCTTCAGCTCGCCCGCGAAGCGGCGGATGAAGGTCAGCGCCAGCGGCACGATGTCGTCCTTGCGCTCGCGCAGCGGCGGCATCTCGATCGAGACCACGTTGAGGCGGTAGTAGAGGTCCTCGCGGAACTGGCCGGCCTGGACCATGCCCGGCAGGTCGCGATTGGTCGCCGCGATCAGCCGGACGTCGACCCGCAGCGTGCGGGTGCCGCCGAGGCGCTCGAACTCGTGCTCCTGCAGCACGCGCAGGATCTTGGCCTGGGTGCTCGGGCTCATGTCGCCGATTTCGTCGAGGAACAGCGTGCCGCCGTCCGCCTGTTCGAACCGGCCGATGCGTTGCTTGTCGGCGCCGGTGAAGGCGCCCTTCTCGTGGCCGAACAGCTCGGACTCGAGCAGGTTCTCCTGCAGCGCCGCGCAGTTCACCTTGACGAAGTTCCGGTTGTTGCGCAGCGAGTTGTGGTGCGTCGCGCCGGCGATCAGCTCCTTGCCGGTGCCCGTTTCGCCGCGGATCAGCACGGTGGTGTTGCTCTTCGCCACCTTCTTGACGATGTCGAGCACGTGCTGGAGCGCGGTGCTGGTGCCGACGATCTTGTCGAACTCGTAGATGTCCTGCTGGGTGCCGCGCAGGTAGTCGAGCTCGTTGCGGAGGCGCTTGACCTCGAGCGCCTTCTCGATCTTGACCTCCATCTCCTCGATCTCGAACGGCTTCTGCACGTAGTCGAAGGCCCCGGTCTTCATCGCCTCGACCGCGGTGTTGACCGAGCCGAACGCGGTCATCAGGATGACCGCGGTGGTCGGGTGCATCGCGCGGGTCGTGCGCAGCACGTCCATGCCGTCGCTGCCGCCCATCTTGAGGTCGCTCAGCACCACGTCGAAGTAGCTGTCGTGCAGCCGCTCGATGGCGGCGTTGCCGTTCGACGCCTCCTGGACCTCGTGACCGGCGTCGGTCAGACCGCGGACCAGGCCGCGGCGAAGGGCATCGTGATCATCGGCAACAAGAATGCGACCCATCTGCATATCCCTCGTTATTTGAACCAACCGGAGGCGCTGGTGACCGGCAGCGTCACGCGGAACCGGGTGCCTGCGTCCGGCGTACTGCTGACGTCGATGCGCCCGTCGTGGGCGTCGACGATTTTCCTGACGATCGCCAGCCCGAGTCCGGTGCCGGTGACTTTGGTGGTGAAGAACGGATTGAAGATGCGATCGGTGAGATCCGCCGAGATGCCGGGACCGTCGTCGGCGACCTCGACCAGCACCGCCGGGGTCGGGGGATGAAGGCCGGCAAACGCCGGGTCGGCCTCGATCGCCGTCGTCGCCGCCGAAATCGTGATGCGGCCCTTGCCGTCCAGCGCCTCGAATGCGTTGGCGACGAGGTTGGTGAACACCTGCGAGAGCTGATGGTGATCGCCTTCGATCATCGGCAATCCCGCCTCGACGTTGGTCCGCACCACCACCTCGCGCCGCGGTACCTTCGATTCAGCCATGGTCACCGACTGCTGGAGCACGTCGGTCAGGTCGGTGCGTTCGACCTGCAGGCGCACCGGCCGTACGAACTCGAGCATCTCGACCACGATCGCGTTGGCGAGCTTCGCCTCGCTGAGGATGTCGGCCAGCAGCGACTGGGCGTCCTTCGAATCGGGCACCTGCCGGCGCAACAGCCCGGCCATGACCTCGATGCCGGCGAGCGGATTCTTCAACTCGTGGGCGATGCCGGCGGCCATTTCGCCGAGCGAGGCGAGCCGGTCGCGCAAACGCTCGCGCTCCTCGAGCTGTTCGACCTGCGTCAGGTCCTTGAAGAAGAGCACCGCGCCGATCGGCGCGGCCTCGTCGTCTTTCACTTGGGAGAGCGTGTAGCCGATCACGCGATCGAGTTCCTTGAGCCGCAGTTCCGCCCGGTTCGGCAAATGGCTGAGCTCGAACGCCCCGGACAGCACGCGGATGATCTCCGGACACGCGCTCAGCACGTCGGCAAAGGGCCGGCCCAGGTCGCCATCCGAAGGCGTCAGGCCGAAAATCCGGTAGGCCTCGTTGTTCATCAACGCGAGAGTGCCGTCGCGCCGGACGGCGATGACCCCGTTGCGCATGGAGCTGACGATGTGGCGGAAGAAGCGGTCGTCGGGCGTCAGTCGCAGCTCGCCGGCCGGGCGGCGGTCGATCCGGGCCGGCGCCGCAGACGGAGGGGTCGGGCGACGCCTCGGACGAGCGTCAGATCGCGGGGGCGTGTCGGGCATAGCTGCAGGCACTGGGACTCAACCGTCAGGGGCAAACGGTATGCCTGCACCACGACAGTTACAGATCGCGGAAACCCGCGCATATTCAGACGGTTAGGGAAACGACTCCCTTACCGACTGATGCCACAATTGTAACGCAGTTACGATTCCGTCAGTCTCGTCAGGCTTCTGTCGGCAGGTCGGTCAGGGCTTGCAGCTCTTCCCATTGATGCATGAGGTCGCCGACCTGCCACATCAGGCTCTGGTGGCGGTCGATAACCGGCTGGGCAGCGACGCGATCCTCGTAGAAACCGGGCGCGGACATCTGCTGTTCGACCTCGCGGATGGCGGCTTCGGTCTCGGCGATGCGGGCTTCAAGCGTCGCGATCCGCGCCTGGCGCGCCCCGGCGGCTTTCTGTTTCTTTCGCGCTTCGGCGTCGACGCGTTTCTTTTCGTCGTGGTTCTGTTTCGGCGCGATCTTCGCGGCTGGCGGTGGCGCGGCGCCCGGCTTCTTTGACGACTCGGAATGGTCGCGCCGTGCAGCGTTAGTCTCCTGCCGTCCGGCCTTGCTCCCTTCCTGCCGGCCTGCCTTGCTGCCATCCTGCCTTGCCGGTTCCTGTCCCGCGTGCGCCTTGTGATACAGGAACTCCTTGTAGGTGCCCGGGAACGCGATCGCCGTACCGTTGCCGATCTCGATGATCTTGGTCGCGAGACGTTCGACGAAATAGCGATCGTGAGAGACGAAGATCAGGGTGCCGCCGTAGTCGACCAGCGCGTCGAGCAGCACTTCCTTGGAGTCGAGGTCGAGGTGGTTGGTGGGCTCGTCGAGCAACAGTGTGTTCGACGGTCGCAACAGCATGCGCGCCACGGCGAGACGGGTCCGCTCGCCGCCCGACAGCACCCGCACGTGCTTGTAGACGTCATCGCCGGAGAACAGGAAGCCGCCGAGGATGTTGCGGATCATCGGAACCATCTGCAGCGGCGATCCCGACGACAACGTCTCGTACACGGTCGGCGCCGGATCCATCCGCGTCGCCTCGTCCTGGGCGAAGTACTGCATCACGACGTTGTGCCCGAGCGTTCGCTCGCCGGAATCGGGCGACTCCTCGCCGGAGAGCATCCGCATCAGCGTCGACTTACCGACGCCGTTGGGGCCCACCAGCGCGATGCGATCGCCACGCTCGATGTGCAGGTTGAGGTCCTTGAAGATGCTCAGCTCGCCGTAGGACTTGCCGACGTGCTTGAGCTCGAGCACCATCCGGCCGCTCTTGGCGCAGGCTGGAAAGGTGAAGTTGATCTTCTTGCGCTCGGCCGGCACCTCGATCGGCACGACCTTCTCGAGCATCTTGATGCGGCTCTGCACCTGCGCGGCCTTGGTCGCCTGGTAGCGGAAGCGGTCGATGAACATCTTGACCCGCCCGACTTCCTCGTCCTGATCCCGCTTCGCCTTCCGCATCGCCTCGATCCGCTCGTGGTGCTCGGCGAGGTAGCCGCTGTAGTTGGTGTGATAGTCGGTTAGCGTCCGCAGCGTCAGGTCGGCGATGCGCGTGACTACGCTGTCGAGGAAGAACCGGTCGTGCGAGACCAGAATCACCGCGTAGGGGTAGGCGTTGAGATACTCTTCGAGCCAGTTGCGGGCCTCGAGATCGAGATGGTTGGTCGGCTCGTCGAGCAGCAGCAGGTTGGGCTCGCCAAGCAGCAGCTTGGCCAGCGCGATGCGCATTTGCCAGCCGCCGGAGAAGGTCTCGGTCGGCCGCTCGAAGTCGGCGGTCTTGAATCCCAGGCCCTGCAGCACCGTGGCCGTCTTCAACTCGATGCTGTAGCCGTCGTGCACCCGGAAGCGATCTTGTAAATCGCTGTAGCGGTGGAGCATCGCCTCGTGCTCGGACTCCGGGATCGACTCGTCGCCGAGACGCTCCTCGAGCGCGTGCATCTCGGACTTCATCGCCAGCAATTCGCCGAACGCGCTCGACGCTTCGTCGAATACCGATCGGCCGGCGTGGTTGAGGCCGTCCTGCGGCAGATACCCGACCGTCAGCGCCGACGGCCTGAGAATCGCGCCCTCGTCAGGCTCGTCGAGTCCCGCCATCATCTTGAGCAGGGTGGTCTTGCCGGCGCCGTTGGGACCGCACAGGCCGACCCGCTCGCGATCCGTGATCTGCCACGTGACGTGGTCGAACAGGACGCGGTCGCCGAAGGTTTTGGTGAGGTCTGAGAGCTGGATCATGAAGGGCTTCGGGCTCAGGGCCTAGGGCATCTGGTGTTCAGCCCCGCGCCCTCAGCCCTCAGCCCTTATTTTACTCGCCCAGCGCTTTTGCAGCTGCCGCGAGCACCTGCGGCACGCGGAAGGGCTTGGTGAGATAACCGGCGACGCCGAGGTTGACGGCCTCGATGGCGCTCGATTCGGTGGAGAAACCGGTGATGATGATCACCGGCAGATCGGCCTTGTAGCGCTTCGCCTCGCGGATGACCGTGAGCCCGTCCATGCCGGGCATCTTGAGATCGGCGATCAACAGGTCGTACGGGTAGAGCCGCATGCGCTCGAGAGCCGACCGCCCGTCCGGCGCGACGTCGACGTCGTACTCGGCGAGCGCCAGCGTCTTCGCCAGCAGGTCTCGAATGCTCGCCTCGTCGTCGACGACGAGGACGCGGGGCCGGCCGTTGCCGGCGGTGGCCGGTCGTGACGGCGCGGCGGGCGTGCTTCGCGCGCCGCCGCCGCGGGGACGCTGGCTGTCGAGCCAGGCGTCGATGTCGCGTTTGCGGAACCGCCACTGGCGGCCGACGCGCACCGCGGGAATCTTGCCGGCCTTGATCAGCCTGTAGACGGTGCGGAGGTTGACCTGGAGGTACTCCAGCACCTCTTCCGTCGTCAGAAACGTTTCGTCAATCATGCTTCAGCGTCCTGGTGACGGCGCAATGGGCAATTCGACCGTGAAGACGGCCCCGCCCTCGGGATGATTGGCGGCGATGATCTGGCCGCCGTGCTCCTGCACGATGCCGTAGGTGATGGCCAGGCCGAGGCCCGTGCCCTTGCCGACTTCCTTGGTCGTGTAGAACGGCTCGAAGATGCGCGACAGCGTGTCCTCCGGAATCCCGATGCCGGTGTCGCGTACGGTAGCGACGATCCGGTCGCCCGATGCCGACACTCCCGTGCCGATCTCGATGCGCCCGTCCTTGCCGCCGGCGGCGATCGCATGTTCGGCGTTCATCACCATGTTCAAGAAAACCTGATGCAGCAGCAGCGGGTCGCTCTTCACCCGCGGCAACTTGTCATCATAGTGTCGCACGACTTCGATGCCCACGGCACGGTGTGCGGGTGCGCGCAGCGCCAGCACCTTCTGCAGGACGACGTTCAGGCTCACCGAGCGGAGCGTCAGGCGCCGCGAGCCGGCAAACACCAGCAGGTTGCGCACAATCTTCGCGGCGCGGTCGGCTTCCCGATAGATGACCTGCACTTCCCGGCGCAGCTGCTTGGGAAAGGCCCCGGTGGTGCGCAGCAGCTCCAGGTGCCCGAGCACGCCCTGCAGCGGGTTGTTAAGCTCATGCGCAATGCCCGCCACGAACTGGCCCAGCGCCGCGAGCTTTTCGCTCTGCGTCAGCCGCTTGCGCAGCTCCTCGCGCTCGGCCTCGAGCCGCGTCTGGGGCGTCAGATCGCGGGCGACGATGACGCTGCCGACCGGCTCGCGGTCGTAGTTCAGGAGGTCGGTGACCGTCACCATGAACGGTCCCTTCAGCATCGGGTCGACCACCTCGATGGTGACGGCGGACTCGCCGTGCGTGCGCGTGGTCGACGACTTGTGCCGCTCGAGCCAGCCGCCGAGCTCCGGGCCGAGGTGGTCGGCAAGCGGCTGGTTGATCAACTCCTCGCGCGGGCGTCCGACGCGCGTCGCGAACGCCTGGTTCACGTGCACGATCAGGCCCCTGGTGTCGGACACCGCGACCAGGTGCGAGATCGAATCGAACGTGTTCTCGAGCTCCCGCCGTGATCGCATCACGTCCTCGAGGAGCTGCATGTTCTCGATGGCGCTCGAGAGCTGGCGTCCGAGCTCGTCGGCGCGATCGAGCAGGTCGATTTCGCCGCTGGTTTCCACCCGCACGCCCTCGAACACGAGCGCGCCGAGGGCGCGACGGCAGCCGCGCAGCGGCACCGTGACGATGGCGGTGACTTCGTCTTCCGCCGGCGAGACGATTTCGGCGCGCGTCCGCCCCATCGCGATCGCCGCCGGCGCCGAGAGATCGTCGGCGTCGACCCGTACGCCGCGTGCGACGTCTGCCGGGTCCGAGGACGCGCGCAGCACGAGATGGCGGGAGCGCCGCTCGTGAATCCAGACCGAGGTGCGATCCGCGGCGAACAGGCGGTTGGTGCCGTGGCAGAAGATGTCGAGCCCGGCCGAGAGGTTCAGCGTCGCCGCGAGACTGCCGGTGAACTCTTCGAGCAACGCGCGGACGTCGCGCTGCAGCTCGTCAGCCTGACGGAGATGGAACAGTTCGAGCGCCGTGATGAACGCGTCAGCGACTTCGGCCGCGCTGCCGTCGACGTCGGCGGCCGATGGCGGATGATCGAAACCGACCGCGAGCAGCCCGACCCGTTCAGTGCCGCGGATGAGCGGCAGCAGGACCGCGGCGCGGCTCTCCAGGCGCGAGGCGAGATCGGGAGTCTGACGGAAGGTGTCCACCACCAGGGTCGGGACGCGACGGGCGAAGGCGTCGGCGACGATCGCCGCCTCGTCGGCGCCGGGCAGCCACGGATCGGTTTTCAGCGAGTCGAGGCCGAATCCCGAAGTCGCCTGCAGGCCGCTGGTCCGCGGATTACGCTGGAACAGCAGCGAGCACGAGCCTCCGGTCGCATCGAGCGCGAACTGATGCAGGTGCGGCAGCAGCGCGTTCGAGGTCGTGCTGTGCGCCAGCAGGGACGCGAGCGGACGCGGGGCCGTGCTGTGGGCCGGGCGGTTTCGAGTCTCTCGGGGCATCGATTCGGAGTGGGTGGGGCGCTTGATGGGCGATTCTACTGCGATCGATTGACGCCCGCCAACACCCGCGCGGCCTCCCGCGCCGCCTGGCGACGTCGATAAGGCTAGTCCTTACAATTGGTTAGGACGCCGCAAGGTATAATTGGCCCATCCCATCGCGCGACCCGACTGACGGCCGCCTTCCGCCGTCTTAGTACGCGGAGGCAGACGTTTCACCGCATACAAGAGAGGGACTTCCGCGCTCCACATGACGTCGACGGACGAAGAGCTCGTCGCGAAATCGATTAGCGGCGACGCCAACAGTTTCAATGAGCTGGTCCTGCGATGGGAGCGTCCCATCTATGCCCTCGCGTACCGCACCATCGGTCGCGAAGAGGACGCGAGAGACGTGTGCCAGGAGACGTTTCTCCGCGCCTTTCGCGCGCTGCCGGGGTTTCGCGGCCAGGCCAAGTTCTCGTCATGGCTCTACCGCATCGCGCTCAACCTGTGCCGCGACTGGATCCGGCGCGAGCGCCGGGCGCCGGTGGTGCAGCCGCCCGAAGATGTCGACCTGATCGAGATGGCTGCCGCAGCCGAGCCGTCCGAATCGATCGAAGATCTCGTGGCGCGCAAGGACCTCACCAGACTGGTCGAGAAGGCGATGGCGCTCCTTCCGGAGGAGCAGCGGACGGCGATCGTTTTGAAGGAATATCACGGGCTGACCTTCCAGGAAATCGCGGAACTGGTCGGCTGCCCGTTGAGTACCGTGAAGACGCGGTTGTATCAGGGCCTGGTCGTGCTCAGGCGTGAGCTCGCAAAGAACAGCAAGGCGACGTTGTGATGGATGAGGCTATGACTGAATTTTTCTGCAGCTACGGCGACGATCGCGATGGGGCCATCGTCGCGTTCCTGTATGACGATCCGGACGACAGCGGGGCCGAGCGCGCCCGTTTCGCGTCGCATCTGCCGGCGTGCGCGCACTGCCAGGCCGAGATCGCCGCGCTGCGCGGCGTACGGACGCAGCTGGCACGATGGTCGCCGCCGGAGCCCGCTTTTATTCCACAATTAAATCCGCCATCCGCCATCCACCATCCACAATGGTGGCGTCAGGTGCCTCTCTGGGCGCAGGTTGCGGCGGCGCTGCTCGTTCTGGGCGTCTCGGCCGGCCTCGCGAATCTGGATGTGCACTACGATCAGGGCGGCTTGAGCATCAGGACCGGCTGGTCGAAGCCGGCGCCGCAAGCGCCGCAGCTGCTCGGCTCTGCCGCAGACGCGCCCTGGAAGACCGATCTCACCGCGCTCGAGTCTCAATTGAAGAACGAGATCCACGCGACGCAAACCTCGCCGTCTGCGGCGCCCTCCGTCCGGCCGGTGATGGCGTCGGCGTCCGACCCCGACGTCCTTCGCCGCCTGCGGGCGCTGGTCGAGGATAGCGAGAAGCGGCAGCAGCGCGAGCTCGCGCTGCGGATCGCCGAGCTCCTGCGCGACGTCAACGCTCAGCGGCAGGCCGACCTGGTCAAGATCGATCGCACGCTCGGCGCGGTCCAGAACAACGTGGGCATCGAAGTCATGAAGAACCGCCAGCAGCTCAACCAGATGGATCTGCTGTATCGGGCATCGCAGAGGCAGTAGGGGGACACAGTGAAACGGCTAGCAACGATCATCCTGACCGGCGCCGTCGCCGGCGCGGCGGTGCCGGCTTCGGCGCAGACCGCCCGCGCGCGCGCCGTCGCCGAACAGCGCTATCAGATCGGCCAGATGGAGCGCGTGCTCGAGGGCGCGGTCGAGCACGGCCTCGCGGTCACCCGCGATCGCGTGCAGACGCTCGCGCAGGCCCCAGCCGACCTGCTGGTCAGCGAAAACGCGCATGCCCGCGGGTTCCGTCTCGAGGGCTATGGCATCTTCTTCGACGTGCTCGTCCCCTCGTTCGAGACGACCTGGACCTGGAGTCTGCGAACCCTCGACCAGAACGACCTCGGTCTTCAGAGTGCGTTGCGCACCCTGCAGTCGCACGTCAAGACCGAAGGCGACCCCGATCTCGAGCAGGCGCTCAAGCGGCTGGAACTGCAGGTCGGCCCGGCGGTGCTGGCGCGCTCGTCGGCGCCGGTCGAACGCAACGCGCGTAACGCCGCCGGCTCCGCCGCCGCCGACACTCAGCCGCCGGCCGCGAGCGATCCGATCTTGAACGACCCCAACGAGGCGTATCGCACCGAAGTGCTGACCGCGCTCAAGGATGCGATGCTCGCGCACAGCAGCTCGCTCGGGATCGGACCCAACGAGTGGTTGACGGTCGCCGCGAAAGGCAACGACGATCGGCCGCGCCTGGCGCCCGCCGACAGCGGCTCGGGTACGCGTCTGATCCGGCTGCGCGGTCTGGATCTGGCCGAGTTTCTCGCCGGCCGGATTACACGCGAGGAAGCGTTGAAGCGGATTGAGGAGCTGATGTTCTAGAATAGCGCGCATGCGCGCCCCCGTCCGGTTGCTGCTGCTCCTCGCGCTCGTCTCTTTCGCCGGCTGCGGCCCGACCGTTGACCTGACCAAAGGCCTTCAAGTCAGCATCGTCGATTCCGGTTGGTACGACCTCGGCATCGTCAACGGTCAGAACAAGCTGGTGCCGACCGTCGTCTTCACCCTTCACAACATCTCGGAGCAGAAGCTGGTGACGCTCCAGATCAACGCGTTGTTCCGTCGCGTCACCGAGAATACCGAGTGGGGCAGCGGCTTCCTGACGGTCGCCGGTTCTCAGGGACTGGCGCCGGGCGCGACCTCTGACCCGATCACGATCAAATCTCAGCTGGGCTACACCGGCAGCGATCAGTCGCGCCAGGAGATGCTGCAGAACTCGCAGTTCGTCGACGCCAAGGTGGAGCTGTTCGCGAAGTACGGATCGACCCAGTGGGTCAAGGTCGGCGCGTTTCCGATTACGCGTCAGGTGATGTCGAAGTAAGAAGCGCGGCGAGGGTCAGCAGCGCGAGCGCGCCGTCGCTGATCGCGAACAGCAGGAACGACCGCGGGGAATGCCGGATCACGTAGTCGAGCAGGAACGCCGCGGCGCCCGCCCCTTTCAACCCCGGCCCCATGATCCAGAGATACGCGCGTCCGCTGGCCGACTGCGGTTCGCGATACGGAATCAGATAGCCGCAGGCGACTGCCAGCAGGAAAATGCCGTTCAGATCGGCGTGAATCGGCGGGACAGGCAGGGCGACGTTGAACAGCTGCGCGAGAAGCGGCCGTCCCGCCAGCATCACGATGCCGACCGACGCATCGTAGACGGCCGAGACAGCCGCGACCAGTCTCAGGCTACTGAACGCGCTTGAGCTCACCTGTGTACGTCGTTGTGTGCTCAGGCGTGATCCGCACTTCGAATTCGAGCGTTTCGTAGCCCGCTGCGCGGACCTCGATCCGGTGCGGACCGGACTCGATGTGCAGGCGCTGGAATATGCCGTCGAAGTCGTCGACGACGCCGACGAAATAGCCGTCGACGTAGACCTCGGCGTTGCGAGGCTTGATTTTCAGCTTCAACGCGCCCTCGTCGCTCGACGAGGTGTAGCTGGATTGCACGGAGGTCGGATAGCCGCCGTACCACGGATCGTAATAGCCACCGTAGTAGCCGCCGTAGTAGCCGCCGGCATAGCCGTATCCCCACGGATCGTAACAACCGTAGGCGCTGTAGCCGCCGTAACAGCCGTAGCCGCCGCCCGGCACGTAGATGCCGCCGCCACCGCCGGGGGCCGTCGGCACCGATCCGCGCGGGACCGCCGTGCCGACCGGATCGTGGCCGTCGCGCGGACGCGCGTATGTCGGCACCCCGTCGGGCGTGCCCGAGCCTGCGCCGGTGGCCGTCCCGCCGTCTCTCGGTACCGCGCGACCGGTGCCTTCACGTCCGCCGGCGCCTCGTGCCGTCGCGCCGCCGGTGTAGCCGCCGGATCCCGTGTAGCCTGATCCTGAGCCTCCGCCCGTGGAGCGCGCACCAGATCCCGCGCTCTCGGCACCGCCGCCGCGCGGCACCGCCGATCCGCCGCCGCCGGTAGAGCCGCCGCCACCCGAAGGCGCGCTCGGCGCGGAGCTGGCGTGCGGTGCCGCAGCCGGCACGCTGGCGCCGCCGCCGCTGCCTCGAGTCTCGCCGCGATCGCTGGACTGTCCCTGGGCTTGTGCCTGCGCGAACGCCGGCGCCGCGAGCAGCGAGGCCGAGGCCACGACGGCGGTGGCGAGTCTGGCGACGCGAGCAATCGTTGTGTTCATGGCCGACGCCCCCTATCGGTGAGAAACAGCAACCCTCCTGCCATACGGAGGGCATAAGTATCGGCCCAAAACCGTCGATTTGCACGTACTAAGGGAGCTTTCCTGTCCTCCGGTCCGGCCAGCCGTCCCGTTTTCTTGACACCCCGATCCGTCGCCCGATACAGTCAGAAAATCGATGTTTCACAGCACTACCATCCTCGCCGTTCGTCACCGCGATGCTGCCGTGCTCGCCGGTGACGGCCAGGTGACCTTCGGCCAGACCGTCGTCAAACACCACGCGAAGAAGATTCGCCGCCTTTACAACGACCGGGTCCTGGCCGGCTTTGCGGGCTCCGCGGCCGACTCCTTTGCCCTGTTTTCGCGCTTCGAAGCCAAGCTGGAGCAGTATCGCGGCAACCTCGAACGATCGGCCGTCGAGCTCGCCAAGGACTGGCGTTCGGATCGCATTCTGCGCCGCCTCGAAGCGATGCTGATCGTCCTCGACAAGACGGCCACGTTCCTGCTTTCGGGGAACGGTGATCTCATCGAACCTGACGATGGGATTGTCGCGATCGGGTCGGGCGGACCGTATGCCCTCGCCGCCGCCAAGGCGCTGGCGGCCAATACCGAGCTCGACGCGCGCGCGATCGCCGAGAAAGCGATGGCCATCGCCGGCGAGATTTGCATTTATACCAACGCGACTATCGCAGTCGAAGAGCTGTAGTGCCTATTCTGCTTCCCGAAACGACCCAGAGCTCCGCCGGCACGCTCACCCCGCGTCAGATCGTCGCCGAGCTCGATAAGCACGTCGTCGGTCAGGCCGCCGCCAAGCGCGCGGTCGCGATCGCGCTGCGCAACCGGATGCGGCGGCAGAAGCTCGCCCCCGAGCTCGCCGAAGAAATCGCGCCGAAGAACATCCTGATGATCGGTCCGACCGGCGTCGGCAAGACCGAGATCGCCCGCCGCCTGGCCAAGCTGGCGCAGTCGCCGTTCCTCAAGGTGGAAGCGTCGAAGTTCACGGAAGTCGGCTACGTCGGCCGCGATGTCGAGTCGATGATCCGCGATCTCACCGAGCTCAGCGTCGACATGGTGCGCGAGGAGCGGCTCGAGGACGTGCGCGCCAAGGCGCGGCAGAACGCCGAAGACCGGCTGCTCGACATCCTGCTGCCGCCGCGTCCGGTCGCGCCGGACGAAGAGCCGGCCGCGGTCCGCGATTCGCAGCAGCAGACCCGCGAGCGTTTTCGCGAGCAGCTGCGCGCCGGCCGTCTCGACGCGCGCGTCGTCGAACTCGATGTGCGCGAGAAGGCGTTTCCCTCGTTCGAGATCATCGCCGGGTCGTCGGTCGAGGAAGTCGACATCAACCTCAAGGACATGCTGCCCGGGCTGTTCCAGGGCAAGCACAAGAAGCGCAAGCTGAAGGTCCCCGACGCGCTCGACTACCTGGCGACCGAGGAAGAGCAGAAGCTGATCGACATGGACAGCGTCGCGCGCGCGGCGGTCGAGCGGGTGCAGCAGGCCGGCATCATCTTCCTCGACGAGATCGACAAGATCGCCGGGCGCGAGGGATCGCACGGCCCCGACGTCAGCCGGGAAGGGGTGCAACGCGACATTCTGCCGATCGTCGAAGGCACGACCGTCAACACCAAGTACGGGATGGTGCGGACCGATCACATCCTGTTCATCGCCGCCGGCGCCTTTCACGTCTCGAAGCCGTCCGATCTGATTCCCGAGCTGCAGGGCCGCTTTCCGATCCGGGTCGAGCTCGAAGCGCTGGGGGCGGACGAGTTCGTGCGGATTCTGACCGAGCCGCGCAACGCCTTGATCAAGCAGTACGTCGCGCTGATGGACACCGAAGGCGTGTCGCTCTCGTTCACGGACGATGCGATTCGCGCGATCGCCGATTTCGCGCAGACGGTGAACGATCACACCGAGAACATCGGGGCGCGGCGCCTGCATACCATTCTCGAGAAGCTGCTGGACGAGATCTCGTTCGAGGGACCCGACCTGGTCGAGAAGGTCGTGGCGATCGACGCCGACTACGTGACCAGGATGCTCGCCGACATCGTCAAGAACGAAGACCTGTCGCGGTACATTCTGTGATCGGACGGAGGCTACGACCGACAATGCAGACACCGCGGAACCCGCAGAGACTGTTTTGTTCTGCGTGTTCGGCGAGCTCTGCGTTGATCGTCGTGCTCCTGTGCATCGGTTGCGGCAAGAAAGGCCCCCCGCTCGCGCCGCTGGTCAAGCTGCCGGTACCGCCTCCGGATCTGGTGGCGGCGCGCCGCGGCGACGTGGTGGGCCTGTCGTTCACGGTGCCGAGCACCAATACCGACGGCACGCGTCCGGCCAACGTCGCCCACGCGGAGGTCTACGCGATCACCGCCCCGGCGACGGTGCCGCCCATCTCGGACGCGAGCCTGCTGAAGTTCGGCACCAGGATTGGCAGCGTCGCCGTCAAGGCGCCTCGCGATCCCAACGACACCGCCGACGTCGACGATCCGTCGGACGAAGTCGACGCGCCGGAAGGGCCCGGCCTCGATCAGGGGGCGCTCGCGCGCGTGAGCGAACCGCTGACGCCTGACCTGCTCGCGCCGGTGACGGTGCCGCCCGAGCGGAACGCGCCGCCGGGGCCGGCGCCTCGCGCCGACGCGCCGCTGCTCGGCCCGCCGCCCGCGGTCACGCAACGGACCTATGTGGCGTTCGGCACGTCGACGCGCGGGCGCAAAGGTCCGCTATCAAAGCGCGTCACGGTGCCGCTGGTGCCGCCACCGCCGGCGCCGTCAGGCGCGGCGATCACCTACGACGAGAGCGCCGTCACGCTGACCTGGTCTCCGGCGGTCGCGGCTCAGCCGGCCGGCTCCGGCGATCTGCTCCCGGCCCGCCCGATTGGCGACGCGCCACGGCCGGTGATCAGCGTACAACGTGTACGACGCCAGCAAGGCCGACGCCGTGGTGAAGCTGAACGGGGCGCCGCTCGGCGATCCGACCTATGTGGACCGCCGCATGGTCTGGGGCGAGAATCGCTGCTATACCGTGGTCGCCGCCGAAACGATCGGCGGGGCGGCCATCGAAAGCGAGGCGCCGCCGCCGACGTGTAAGACGCTGGTCGACACCTTCCCGCCTGCGGTGCCCAAGGATCTCAAGTCGATTGCCAGTGAAGGCACGATCAACCTGATCTGGGAGCCGAACGGCGAAAGGGATCTGGCCGGTTACATCGTGCTACGCGGCGCCGAGGCGGCGGAGACGCTCCAGCCCATCACGCCCGCGCCGATCCTCGAACCCTCCTTCAAGGACAACGTGCAGCCGGGTATCGCCTACGCCTATGCGGTGCGCGCAGTGGATCGGGCGGGCAACCTGAGCGCGGTCTCGGCGCGCGTCGTCGACACCGCGCGTTGAGGACTAGAATGTGTCGCTGATGGAAAAGATCTATCGGGTTTCGCAGGGCGACGATCGCTTCTACGCGGTCGCGCGCGACGGCGAACTGCTTCGCGCGTCCGGCGACCCGTTCACCGGGCTGACCGTGGGCGCCGCCGTCCCGGGCGGGCTGGCCGCGGTGACCGTGCTGGCGCCGGTGCGCCCGTCGAAGATGGTCTGCGTCGGTCTCAACTACAAGGATCACGCGGGAGAGGTCGGCAAGGCGCTGCCGCCCGAGCCGCTCCTCTTCATCAAACCGCCGTCGGCGGTGATCGGCCCCGGCGATCCGATTCGCCTGCCGCCGGGCGTCGGGCGCGTCGAGCACGAGGCCGAGCTCGGCCTGGTGATCGGCCAGCGCGCGCACCGCGTTGCCGCGGCGAACGCCTGGGACTACGTCCTCGGCCTCATCTGCGTGAATGACGTCACGGCGCGCGAGATGCAACGCAAGGAACCGCAGTACACCCGCTGCAAGGGGTTCGACACTTTCGCGCCGATTGGTCCGTGCATCGCCACCGGGCTCGGCCGGGGACCGCGGACCGTCGAGGGCCTGGTCAACGGGCAGCGGCGGCAGTCGTCGAGCACCAAGCACCTCATCTTCCCGATCGAGCACATCATCGAGTACATCACCTTCGTCATGACGCTCGAGCCTGGCGACATCATCTCGACCGGCACGCCGGAAGGCGTCGGACCGCTCGTCGCTGGCGATTCGGTGACGGTGTCGGTCGAAGGCGTCGGCGAGCTCACGAACCCCGTTCAGAACGAGTAGAGGTTGTTATGAAACTGTTCATCGACTCCGGCAACATCAAGGACATCGAAACGCTGGTGGCGATCGGCATCATCGACGGGGTGACGACCAACCCCACGCTGCTCGCGAAAGAGCCGGGCGACTACCGCGAGAACCTGAAGAAGATTTGCGACATCGTCAAGGGCCCGGTCAGCGGTGAGGTCACCGCGGTCGATGTCGCCGGCATGCTGCAGCAGGGCCGCGAGATCGCCAAGATCGACCAGCACATGATCGTGAAGGTACCGCTGACGCGCGCCGGCATCCAGGCCTGCAAGACGTTGTCGGGCGAAGGCATCCGCGTCAACGTGACGCTGTGCTTCTCGTCGGCGCAGGCGCTGCTGGCGGCGAAGGCCGGCGCGACCTACATCAGCCCGTTCGTGGGCCGGCTCGACGATGTCGGCACCAACGGGATGGAGTTGATCCGCGAGATCGTCCAGATCTACAACAACTACGACTTCACCACCGAAATCCTGGTCGCCAGCTGCCGCAACCCGATTCACGTGATCGAGGCGGCGCGGATGGGAGCCGACATCGCGACCTGCCCGCCGGCGGTGATCGATCAGCTGTTCAACCATCCGTTGACCAACATCGGGCTCGAGAAGTTCCTGAAGGACTGGGAGAAGTCGCAGGCGGTCAAAGCGTAGCTCTCAGCTCTCGGCTCTCAGCG
This sequence comes from uncultured Acidobacteriota bacterium, assembly GCA_963794705.1. Classification (GTDB taxonomy): domain Bacteria; phylum Acidobacteriota; class Vicinamibacteria; order Vicinamibacterales; family CAVVIG01; genus CAVQFC01. Next base: position 113,563 of record CAWCFI010000008.1, on the reverse strand, counting down.
CTCGGGCTGAAAGCTGACGGCTGACCGCTGAAAGCTACTATGAAACCAGAGGATGTCCTTGCGGATCTGGAGCGCCGCGCCGAACTCGGCGGCGGCGCCGAACGCCTGAAACGCCATCACGACGCCGGCAAGCTGACGGCGCGCGAGCGGATCGAGCTGCTGTTCGATCCCGGCACCTTCGAAGAGGTCGACAAGCTGGTCACGCACCGCTGCATCGACTTCGGGATGCAGGACCAGATCGTGCCGGGAGACGGCGTGGTCGCCGGCCACGGGCTGATCGACGGGCGGCAGGTCTTCGCCTTCGCGCAGGATTTCACGGTGTTCGGCGGCTCGCTGTCGGAGACCAACGCCGCGAAGATCGTGAAGGTGATGGATCTCGCGATGAAGCTCGGCGCGCCGATCGTCGGCCTCAACGATTCCGGCGGCGCGCGCATCCAGGAAGGCGTCCTCTCGCTCGGTGGCTACGCCGACATCTTTCTCCGCAACACCCTGGCCTCGGGCGTCATCCCGCAGATTTCCGCGATCATGGGGCCGTGCGCCGGCGGCGCGGTCTACTCCCCGGCGATTACCGACTTCATCGTGATGGTCAAGGACACGAGCTACATGTTCGTGACCGGACCCGACGTGCTGAAGACGGTGACCCACGAGGAAGTGTCGAAGGAAGAGCTCGGCGGCGCGATGACGCACAACGCGACCAGCGGGGTCGCGCATTTCGCCACCGACGACGACCGCGAGTGCCTGGCGCTGATTCGCGATCTGCTGTCGTTCATGCCGTCGAACAACCTCGACGACCCGCCGCGGGCGCGGACCAGCGATTCGCCCGAGCGCGAGGACGCGGCGCTCGACCGGATCGTGCCGGCGTCGACCAACCAGCCCTACGACATGCTCGACGTGATCCATCTGATCGCGGACGAAGGCTACTTCCTCGAGGTGCATCGCCACTACGCCAGGAACATCCTGGTCGGATTCGCCCGGCTCGACGGCCGTCCCGTCGGCATTGTCGCAAACCAGCCGGCGGTGCTCGCCGGCACGCTCGACATCGACGCATCGGTGAAAGGTGCCCGCTTCGTGCGCTTCTGCGACGCCTTCAACATCCCGCTGGTCACTTTCGAGGACGTGCCCGGGTTCCTGCCGGGAACGGTGCAGGAGTACGGCGGCATCATCCGGCACGGCGCCAAGCTGCTGTTCGCGTTTGCCGAGGCGACGGTGCCGAAAGTGACCGTGATCACCCGCAAGGCCTACGGCGGCGCGTATTGCGTGATGTCGAGCAAGCACATTCGGACCGACTTCAACTACGCGTGGCCGACCGCCGAAATCGCGGTCATGGGGCCGGAGGGAGCCGTCAACATTCTGTACAAACGGGAGTTGGACGCGGCGGCCGACCCGGTCGCGGCACGATCCGAGAAGGTGGAGGAGTTCCGCGAGAAGTTCGCCAACCCCTACATCGCCGCCTCGCGCGGCTTCGTCGACGAGGTCATTCGCCCGCGTGAAACGCGGCGCAAACTCATCACCGCGCTCAATAATTTGGATAACAAGCGCGACAAGAACCCGCCCAAGAAGCACGGCAACATCCCGCTCTAGATCACCCTCTCGGTATTTTTGGATCGGCTACTAAAAAGTTCGTTCTAAGTTGCAACGGGACGTTTCTGTCCGTTGACATCCTGTGACAAAGGCCGTATTTCATCCTTCACACCTTGTCCTAGAACCGTTGTTCAACTGTGTGATTTGCACGGAGGATGGAAATGCAGCGACTTCGATCCCTGGCCGCCGTCTGTTTTGCCCTCGCGCTCCTAGTCGCCTCGCCGGCGCGCGCGCAATCCAACGCCACGCTCTCGGGCACGGTGACCGACGCGCAGAACGCGGTCATGCCCGGTGTGTCGATCACGGTGCACAACAGCGCGACCAACCAGGACCGTGCCGTCGTCACTGATGCCCAGGGCCAGTACGTGGTGGCCGCGCTTCCGCCCGGCACGTACGAGGTGACGGCGCATCTCGAAGGGTTCACGGATCAGAAGCGCGAAGTGCCGCTCGGGCCGGCCCAGACGGTGGGTCTCAACCTGAAACTCAGCGTCGGTGCGCTTGCGGAAAACGTCACGGTGACCGGATCGTCGCCGCTCATCGACACGGCCACCGTCGCGGTCGGCGCCTCGATGGCCGAAAAAACCGTTCAGGAGATTCCGCTCAACGGCCGGCACTTCGTGGACCTCGGCCCGTTGATGCCCGGCGGTTCGACCTCGCCGCAGAATGCGGGGTTGAGCGCGCCGCTGCGCGGTCAGGGAGCGTTCTCGTTCATGACCGCCGGCAACCGCGAGACGTCGGTGAACTTCATGGTCAACGGCATCAACTTGAACGACCTGTCCAACTCGCAGGTGACGTTCCAGCCGTCGATCAACACGGTGTCGGAGTTCAAGGTCGACAACTCGACGTTCAGCGCCGAGTACGGCCGCAATTCCGGGGCGATCGTCAACGTCGCGACCCGCTCGGGCGCCAACCAATTCCACGGCGAAGCGTTCGACTTCTACCGCGACCAGAAGTTCGACTCGCGCAACTATTTCAACCCCGAGCCGGCACCGCAGTCGGTATTCAACCGCAAGCAGTTCGGCGTCAACCTCGGCGGCCCGATCGTGAAGAACAAGATGTTCTTCTTCGGCAGCTACGAAGGCCTGCGCCACACCCAGGCGGTCGACCTCAACTCGGGCACGCTGAGCGACGCGCAGCGCGCCGCGGTGACGGACCCGACGGCCAGGAACCTGCTGCAGTACATCCCGAAGGCCAACGACTCCACCGGCCTGCGCGCGATCGGATCGGAGATCGCGCCGGTCACCATCGACCAGGGCACGGGTGACGTCCGGACGAATCTGCGCCAGAACGACGATCTGCACCTCTACTACGCGTTTCAGAAGGACTTCCGCCACGAGCCGAACGCGCAAGGCAACACCGTGCCGGGCTTCGGCGACAACCGCGGCGGACATCGTCAGGTGATGACCGTCAACGAAACGCACGTGTTCAACCAGGCGCTGGTCAACGAAGTGCGCGCCGGCTACAACCGCATCAGCATCAGTTTCGATCCGAGCCTGCGCGTCGACACCAATGCGCTCGGGATCAACCTCGGACAGACGGTGCCGGTGGCGCTGCCGCAGATCACGATTTCAGGTCCCGGACTGAACTTCGGCGGTCCCTCCGCCTTTCCGAGCGCCCGCGAGGTGACCACCACCCAGTTCGGCGATACGGCGACCTACCTGCACGGGAACCAGATCATCAAGTTCGGCGGCGAGTACCGTCACGTCAAGCACAACAGCAACAACGGCGATCCCGGCGCCTTTACCTATCCGAGCGTCGCGTCGTTCCAGCAGGGGTTCGGCAGCGCGTTGAATATCACGCTCGGCGGCCTCACCTACAACGCCTACGTGAACGCGTTCGGCGCCTTCGTGCAGGATTCCATTTCGCTCGGATCCAATCTGAAGCTGGATCTCGGCCTGCGCTACGACTCCCTCCCGTCGCCGTCAGAAGGGGACGACAAGCTCGTCACCTTCGACCCGGCCACGTCGTCGCTGCTGCGAATCGGCTCGAACGGCTTCACCCAGGTGACCAAGAACGGCAGCGACTTCCAGCCGCGCGTCGGCGTGATCTGGAACCCGACCAACGACGGCAAGCTGGTGGTACGCGGCGCCTACGCGGTGATGGTGAACCAGAGCAACACGGGCTACTTCGTCGGCGAGGCGAACAATCCTCCGCTGACGACGCCGCTGTCGGGGCAGGCGGCGGGCACGGCGGCGAGCAACATCAAGCTCGATAGCGCATTGAGCGCGGCGGGCGCCGCGGCCTTGAATCCGGCGTTCACCGACCCCAACTTCCTGCCGGGCCGGATGCAGACGTGGAACGTCAACGTCGAGCGCGAGATCGCCGGCACCGGCGTGATGGTCGGCTATTTCGGATCCCACGGCGACCGGCAGCGGATCCCGATCAACTTCAACCAGTTCGTGACGCCAGGCGGCACGGTGCGTCCGTATCCCAAGCTCTCGGCCACCAGCCCGATCCTTCCGGGCTCGACGCTCGGCAACATCACGGAACAGACCAGCCTCGGCTGGTCCAACTACAAGGGCCTGTGGGTGACCGCGAATCACCGGATGACGCACGGCCTGCAGCTCTCCGGCTCGTACACCTTGTCGAAGTCGACGGACACGAATTCGTACGACGGCACACTGACGGCGCAGGACAGCACCAATCTCGCCGACAGCGTCGGACCGTCGGACTTCGACGTCCGCCATCGCGTGTCGGTCAACATGTCCTACGATCTGCCGTTCAAGGGCAATCGCTTCAAGGACGGCTGGCAGGTGGTCGTGGTCGAGCAGGCGCAGACCGGAAATCCGCTCAACATCGTCACCAACGTCGCGACCATCACCGGCTCGGCGACGGTGCGGCCGGACCTCATCGGCGCGCTGCCGGCGATCACGCCGACGCCGGTCGTGGATCCGGCGACCGGCGCCGTCACCAGCTACACCTGGTTCGCCGGCGGCAACAACACGGTCTGCGATCCGCGCACCACCGCTCCCGCGAACCAGCAGTGCACCTCCGCGTCCGTGTTCGCGCTGCCGTACAACGCGGCCGGCGTCGCTCACTTCGGTAACCTGGCGAGGAATGCGGTCTACGGTCCGGGCTTCGGTGACATGGACCTGTCGTTCATCAAGAACACGAAACTGCAGGGCAGCGCGCGCATCCAACTGCGGCTCGAGGTCTTCAACCTGTTCAACCAGGCGAACCTCGGCCAGCCGGGACGCACCGCGGCGCCGCTCAGCACCTCGTTCGGCGTGATCAGCAACACGCGGTTCCCGACCGGCGATTCCGGATCGGCGCGGCAGGTGCAGTTCGCGGCGAAGTTCCTGTTCTAGGGAACGGAGGATACGGAGGGAACGGGATCACACAGAGCAGCGGAGGAACAGAGAAGAACACATCATTTGTTCTTCTCTGTTGTGTCTCTGCTGCTTCGTTGCTCTGTGTGAAACCGTTTCCTCCGTCTGCTTCGTTTGCGTACACTGACGGCATGCGAATCGCCGTCATCGTCGCGCTCGCGCTGCTCGTTGCTCCGATCGCTGCGCAGCCTCCGTCCTCCTTTCGCGTCGAAGAAACCACCATCGCCGAGATCCAGTCTGCCTTTCGGGGCGGATCGCTGACCTGCCGATCGCTGGTCGAGCAGTACCTGGCCCGAATCGACGCGCACGACAAGCGGGGCGCCGGTCTCAACGCGATCGTGATGACCAACCCCGACGCGCTCAAGACCGCCGACGATCTCGATCGGCGGTTCCGCCAGTCCGGGCCGGTCGGGCCGATGCACTGCGTGCCGATTCTCGTGAAGGACAACTACGAGACCATCGACATGCCGACCACGGCGGGGTCGCTGTCGCTGCAGGGCATGATGACCGGCGCCGACGCCTTCATCGTCAAGCGCCTGCGCGACGCCGGCGCGATCATGATCGCGAAGTCGAACATGGCGGAGTTCGCCTTCAGCCCGATCGAGACGGTGAACTCGATCCTGCCCGGCTACACGCGCAATCCCTACGACACCAGCCGCGTGACCGCGGGATCGAGCGGCGGATCGGCGGCCGGCACCGCGGCCAACTTCGCCGTGTTCGGTCTCGCCAGCGACACCGGCGATTCGATCCGCGGGCCCGCGGCGCACCAGGCGCTGGTCGGCCTCCGATCGACGATGGGTCTGGTGAGCCGGTCCGGCGTGGTGCCGCTGAACCTGGGCGCCGACATCGCCGGGGCGGTGACGCGCACGGTCGCCGACACCGCGGCGGTGCTGCAGGTGATCGCCGGCCCCGATCCGAACGATCCGGTGACCGCGAGCGGCCGCGATCACGTCTCTGCGAACTACGCCGCGTCGCTGCGGGCCGACGGACTCAGCGGCGCGCGCATCGGCATCCTCCATCAGGCCTACGACACGCCGACCCTGGATCGCGAGGTTGACGCCGTCTTCCGGGGTGCGATGGGCGAGCTTCGCAACCTCGGCGCCGAAGTGATCGACTCCGTCGAGGTCGCGGGGCTCGACGAGATGCGGCGCGGTCAGGGCGGCGGCTGCAACCAGTTCAAATACGACCTCAACCGTTATCTCGCGCGGCTCGGCGACAAGGCGCCGCAGCATTCGCTCGAGGAGATCATCAAGTCGCGCCGTTTCCACCCGTCGATCCAGGCGCGGCTCGAGAGCGGTCAGGCCTCCGACGATGTGCCCGACGTGACGCCGGCATGCCGCAATCGCGAGACCTATCGTGACAAGTTGCGCGCGGCGGTGCTGAAGTTGATGGACTCGGCGCAGCTCGACGCGCTGGCCTACCCGACCTGGAGCAATCCCCCTCGGCTCATCGGCGATCTCAACACCCCGGGCGGCGACAACAGCCAGCTGTTCTCGCCCAGCACCGGCTTTCCGGCGATCACCGTGCCGATGGGCTTCACGCGCGGCGGGACGCTGCCGGCAGGGCTCCAGTTGCTGGGACGTCCCTGGAGTGAACCGACGCTTCTCAAGCTCGCCTACGCCTACGAGCAGGCGACCCACCATCGCCACGCACCGGCGGCGACGCCGCCGCTGCGCTGACGATAGAATGGATGGTCCTTAGTTCTCGGTCCTTGGTCCTTGGTCCTTGCGGCTCGATGAAGAAAATCTTGATTGCCAACCGCGGCGAGATCGCGGTGCGCATTACCCGTGCCTGCCGCGAACTCGGGATCTCGCCGATCGCGGTCTATTCGGAATGCGATCGGACGGCGCTGCACGTGCGGTACGCCGACGAGGCGTACGCGATCGGCCCGAGCGCGCCGCGTGAAAGCTACCTGCGCATCGAGGCGCTGATCGACGCCGCGAAAAAGTCGGGCGCCGACGGCGTCCACCCGGGCTACGGCTTCCTCGCCGAGAACGAAGACTTTGCGGCCGCGGTCCGCGACGCGGGCCTGACTTTCATCGGCCCCACCCCCGAAGCGATCGAGACGATGGGAAGCAAGACCGCCGCGCGAACGGCGGCCCGGCGCGCGGGTGTGCCGGTCGTGCCGGGGACCGAGGATCCGCTCGCGCCGGACGTACCCGACGCGGAGATCGCGGCTGCGGCCGCGGCGGTCGGCTATCCGCTGCTGGTGAAAGCGGTGGCGGGCGGTGGCGGCAAGGGCATGCGTACCGTCACCGACGCGGCCGATCTGGCCGGTGCCGTCCGGGCGGCGCGATCGGAAGCCGGCGCGGCATTCGGCGACGCCGCGGTCTACCTCGAGCGCCGCCTGATCCGTCCTCGTCACATCGAAGTGCAGCTGCTCGGCGACGCGCACGGCACGGTGCTGCCCTTCGTCGAGCGCGAGTGTTCGATCCAGCGCCGCCACCAGAAAGTGGTCGAGGAGACGCCGTCGCTGGCGGTCTCGCCGGAGTTGCGTGCAGCGATGACCTCGGCGGCGGTGTCGGTCGCCAAGGCGGTCGGTTATACCAATGCCGGCACGATCGAGTTCCTGCTCGACGAAGACGGCCGGTTCTATTTCCTGGAGATGAACACGCGGCTTCAAGTCGAGCACCCGATCACCGAAATGGTGACGGGGCTGGATCTCGTCCGCTGGCAGATTCGGATCGCCCGCGGCGAGCGGCTCGATCTGGATCCGGCGCCGCTCCTGCGGCCGAACGGCCACGCAATCGAGTGCCGCATCTACGCGGAAGATCCGGACAACAATTTCCTGCCGTCGCCGGGCCGGATTCAGCAGCTGCGAGTGCCGGCCGGGCCCGGCATCCGCGACGACAGCGGCGCCACCGCCGGGCTCGACGTGCCGATCTTCTACGACCCGATGATCTCGAAGCTGGTTGCCTGGGCCGAGGATCGCCCGTTCGCGATCGCGCGGATGCGGCGCGCGCTCGGCGAGTATCTGGTCACCGGCATCAAGACCACCGTGCCGTTTTTCAGCTGGCTGCTCAGCCAGCCGGATTTCCAGGCCGGACGGTTTCACACCACGTATCTCGACGAAGTGCTCAAGGCGCGCAACGGCCGGCCGTTTGTGGAGCCGTCGCCGGCGGCCGAGGAAATCGCCGCTATCGCCGCGGCGCTCGAAGCGGTGATGTCGCCGTCCGCCCTGGCCGTCGATGGGCCGGACGCCGATCGCCCGCGCGCGAGCCGGTGGCGGGCGCAGGCTCGCAGCGAAGGGGTACGCTGACGTGCAGTACGAGGTCGAAGTCGGTGGCCGCCTCCTGCAGATCGTGGTGACCCGTTCGGGCGACGGTTTTGCAGTGGCGGTCGACGGACGCACCCGGCAGGTGGACGCGGCGCGCATTGACGCCCATACGCTGTCGCTGGTTGTAGACAGGGTGTGGTCAAACGAAGTCAGCATCGCCGCCGATCCGGTGAGCGGGCAGCTGGCCGTGCATGTCGGCGCGACTCCCGTCGCCGTGACCTTGAACGGCCGCCGCCGCTGGGGACGGAAAGAGGAGAGCGCCGGCGCCGGGTCGGGACCGCAGCGCCTGGTGGCGCCGATGCCCGGCAAGGTGGTGCGTGTCCTCGTGAAGGCGGGCGATCAGGTCACGGCCCGCCAGCCGGTGGTCGTGGTCGAAGCGATGAAGATGGAGAACGAGCTGCGCGCCAGCCGTGACGGGACGGTCGCCGAGATCCCGGTGCGGGAAGGGATGTCGGTCGACGCCGGCGCGCTGCTCCTCGTCATCCAGTGAACGTGTTCAAGCGCCTGCGCGCTCATCGACTCGTCCGCTACGTCGGTCTGTGCCTCATGATCATCGTGGCGCTGCTGGCGGCGGCGATCGTGACCTCGGTCACCATCGATCTCGGTCCGGTCGTCCGCGCCAGGGCCGAGGAGGCCGGCTCGAAGTACATCGAGCGGCCGCTGCACATCGGCGCGCTGAAGATCCGCCTGTTGACCGGCAAGGTCCTGGTGGAGGATCTCAAGATCGACGGCCTGCATCCGGGCGATCGCCCCTTCTTTAGCGCCAAAGAAATCGCGGTCGCGCTCGACTGGGTCCCTGCGTTCAGCCGAAAACCCGACATCACGATCAGCTCGGTGGAGATGACCGACTGGCAGATGCTGGTCGAGAAGTGGGACGGCGCCCACAACTTCCCGCGCTTCAGCCACGACGATGGCAAACCACCTGGTCCGAAGCGGTTCACCACCACGCTGAAGCATCTGCGCGCCTACCGCGGCCAGTTCGCGTTCGAGGATCACGAGACGCCGTGGAGCGTGACCTGTCCCAACCTCGACATCGACATCACCAACCTGCCGAACTATCACGGTACCGCCACCTTCACGGGCGGCACGGTCGCCATCCAGGACTTCGTGCCGATGTGGGCGAAGATGAAGGCCGAGTTCGTCATCGACGGGTCGCGGATTCATCTCGATCGGATCGACATGAACACCGACGGCGCGACCACCATCGCGAGCGGCGACGTCGACATGGGGCACTGGCCGAATCAGGGCTACCAGGTGAAATCGCGCGTGAACTTTCCGCGCATGCGCGAGCTGTTCTTCAAGGACGAGCCGTGGCGTCTCGCCGGCGCCGGCGACTTCACCGGTACCTTCCGTTTGTTCAAGACCGGCGAAGAGACCAATCGCGATCTGACGGGCACCTTCACCAGCGAGCTCGCCGGCCTCAACGACTACCGGTTCCCGCGGCTCTACGGATCGCTGCGCTGGACCCAGCACGGCTTCGACGTCTGGAATGCGGGCTCGCAGTTCTACGGCGGCGACGCCAGGTTCGTCTACGGCATCAAGCCGTTCGGCGAGAAGACCAAGCCGACGCATCACTTCGACGCCACGTTGTCGGGCGTCGATCTGGCGCGGTTCACCGACTTCGAGCAGTTCCCGGGGCTGCGCTTCGCGGGCAGCGCCTCGATGCACAACCTGCTGGAGTGGCCGTCGGGCCGTTTCGCCGAGCATCGGGGCGAAGGCCAGGTGACCATCACGCCGCCGCCGGGCGTCACGCCGATGACGGCCTCGCTGGCGGCCGCGCGCGCGGCCGACCCCGATCATTCGCGCCACGAATGGGGACCGTTCGCGCCGCTGCCGCTGCCGGCGCACCTCCCGATCGCCGCTGAGCTGTCGTATCGCTATGGACCCGACGAGGTGACGATCGACAACGGCCGCTTCGCCACCGAGCGCACCTTCGTGACGTTCGGCGGCACCACCGCCTACGGCGCGCGATCGCGGCTGCCGTTCCATGTCACCAGCAGCGACTGGCAGGAGAGCGATCAGGTGCTGGCCGGGATCATCAGCGATTTCGGATCACCGACCGGCGCGGTGCCGTTCGCGGGGCGCGGCGAGTTCGACGGGCTGATGACCGGCGCCTTCCGGGCGCCGCGCGTCGAGGGGCTGTTCACCGGCGAGGACCTGCGCGCCTTCGACACGCTGTGGGGCGACGGCTCGGCCCAGATCACCGTCGAGAACCGCTACGTGACCGTCAAGGACGGCGCGGTGCGCGCCGGCGACTCGGAGATCCGCGCCGACGGGCTGTTCTCGCTCGGCTATCCGCGCGAGGACCGCGGCGAGGAGATCAACGCGCGCATCCGCGTCGCGCGGCGCGATCTCGACAGCCTGCGCCACGCCTTCGGCATCGACGAGTATCCGGTGTCTGGACTGCTGTCGGGCGAGTTTCACCTGACCGGCGCCTACCAGCGCCCGGTCGGATTCGGGGCGATGACGATTCGCGACGGCGTCGCCTACGGCGAGCCGTTCCAGGAGGCGACCTCGGCGCTGCGGTTCGACGGCACCGGCGTCCGCCTCGACGATTTGAACCTCGCGAAGGACACCGGCCAGATCACCGGCGCCGCCTACGTCGGCTGGGACTCGACCTATTCGTTCAACGCGACCGGCCGCCGCATTCCGGTCGAGCGGCTGGCGTTCGTGACGTTTCCGCGCGCGCCGCTGTCCGGGTTGTCCGAGTTCACCGCCACCGGCAGCGGCACCTTCGAGTCGCCGCGCAACGACTTCAAGTACCGGGTCGACGATCTCTTCGTCGGCGAAGAAGGCGTCGGCGTCGTCAACGGCACCCTGGCGCTGCGCGGCGCCGAGCTCAGCGGCTCAATCGACGCCGCGTCGCCGCGGATGGCGCTGACCGGCACCGGCCGCATCGCCCTGACGCCGCAGGCCGACGCGGAGCTGACGTTCCGTTTTCACGACACCTCGCTCGATCCCTACGTCCGGCTGTTCGTGCCGAAGCTGTCGCCCTTTTCCACCGCGGTGGCCAGCGGCGCGATTCGCGTGGTCGGCGAGCTCGCCGACGTCGATCATCTGGTGGTCGACGGTACCGTCGACACCCTCGACGTGCGGCTGCTCGACTACGCGGTGAAAAATGCCGCGCCGATCCGCATCGCGCTCGAGCGGCAGCAGGTCCGCATCGAGGAGCTGCAGCTGGTCGGCGAGGACACGCGGTTGCGCGTGTCCGGCACCGTCGGCCTCAACGATCAGCGGATTGCCCTGAAGGCCACCGGCGATGCGAACCTGGGGATCCTCCAGGGTTTCTTCCGCGACGTGCGCGGCGCGGGGCGGGCCGAGCTGACCGCGTCGATTGACGGCCCGCTGGCGCAGCCGCAGTTCTCCGGCAGCGCGACCATCACCGACGGCCGGATCCGGCATTTCTCGATTCCCAACGCGCTCGATGCCATCAACGGCACGATTCGCTTCGACGCCGGCGGCATCCGCCTCGACGAAGTGTCGGCGTCGATGGGCGGCGGACGGGTGCAGTTTGGCGGGCGGATCGGGCTCGACGGCTACGAGCCCGGAGAGCTCGACGTCACCGCGCGCGGGTCCGACATGCACCTGCGCGTGCCGGAGGGCGTCCGCTCGGTGGTGGACGCCGACCTGTCGCTGCGCGGCACGTTCAAGTCGCCGACGCTGGGTGGCACCGTGACCGTGAAGAGCGCGCTGTGGAACCGGCGCGTCGATACACCGGGCAGCATCTTCGATCTCGCCTCCCGCCGATCGGCGGGACCAGGCGCACCCGTGCCGGCGGACGCAGCGCCGACCGTGCCGTTGAAGTTCGACCTGCAGCTGCTGATGCCGTCCACCCTGCGGGTCGAGAACAACCTCGCGCGGCTGGTGGCGAGCGCCGATCTGACCCTGAAGGGGACCTACGACCGGCCGGTGGTGGCCGGCCATGCCGACGTCGAGCGCGGCGAGGTGACGTTCGAAGGCCGCCGCTACCACATCACGCACGGCACCATGGACTTCACCAACCCGGCGCGGATCGAGCCGTTCTTCGACGTCGAGGCCGAAACCAGCGTGCGCGTGCCGGGCCAGACCTATCGCGTCACGGTCGCGCTGGCGGGCACCAGCGAGCAGCTCCGCCCGACGTTCAATTCCGATCCGCCGCTGCCGACCTCAGACGTCCTCGCGCTGCTGTTCAGCAACGTGCAGCGCACCGGCACGCAGGACATCGGGCCGGAGCTGCGCGCGCTGCGCGACCCCAACCAGACGCAGACCGACATCATCACCACGCGCGCGACCCAGGCGATCACGAGCGGCCTGTCGTCGGAGGTGGGAAAGGTCGTCGAACAGACCTTCGGCGTCGACACCTTCCAGCTCACGCCGTCCTTCATCGATCCGTACAGCCAGCAGACGTCGCGCCTCAACCCCACCGCGCGGCTGACGATCGGCAAGCGGATCTCCGAGCGCGTCTACCTGACGTTCTCGCGGAGCCTGGGCACGACCATCAACGATCAGATCGTGCTGCTCGAGATCGAGGAGAGCGATCGCATTGCCTGGATTCTGTCGCGCAACGAGGATCGGCAGACCTACGCGCTCGAGTTCCGTGTGAGACACGTGTTTTGACGGCCAGGACCTGTCTGACCCGCGCCCTGCTCGCTGTCCTCAGCGTCCTGTGCGCGGGAGTGCTTCCGGCCGCCGCCGCGGTTGCCGACTATCTGGGCAAGCCGATCGGGTCGGTGCAGCTGGTGATCGAAGGGCGCGAGACCACCGAGGCGGTCCTGATCCAGATCGTCTCGACCGCCGCCGGCCAGCCGCTCTCGATGATCCAGGTGCGGGAGACGGTCGCCCACCTCTTCAGCCTCGGCCGGTTCGAAGGCGTGAGCGTCGACGCCGCGTTGGAGGACGGTCGCGTCGCGCTGCGCTACGAGCTCATCCCGATTCATCCCGTGGCCCGCTTCCGTTTCGACGGACCGCTGGGGGTGCCGGGCATCGATCAGGGCGAGCTGCGCCGCGCCATCGTCGATCGCTACGGCGTGTCGCCGCCGCTGGGACGGGCGGCGGACATGACGCGGATTCTCTCCGACGTGCTCCGGGAGCGCGGCTATCTCAACCCGTCGGTCACGCCGACGCCGGTGCTCGAGCACGCGCCGGAGCGCGCCACGCTGGTCTTCACGATCGAGCCGGGACCGCGCACCACCATCGGCGAGGTCGAGATCGTCGGCACGCCCACCATCAGCCGAGGCGACTTCCTCGGCCGCCTCGGCGTCGGGGCCGGCGCCCCGTACCAGCGCGAGGCGCTCAACGCCCGCATCGAGAAGTACATCGACGAGCGCCGCAGCAAGGGCTACTACGAGGCGAAGATCCTGCCGGTGGTGCGGCTCTCGGCCGACCAGCGCACCGCGGACCTGACGCTGACCGTGCTGCCGGGACCGCGCGTCCGCGTCGTCTTTACCGGCGACCCGCTGCCGTCAGACCGGCGGGCCGATCTGGTGCCAGTGGAGCGCGAGGGCTCGGTGGACGAGGATCTGCTCGAGGACTCGAGCAACCGGATCGAGGAATACCTGCGCGCGCTTGGTTATCGGGACGCGCGGGCGCCGCATACGCGCGAGGAGACCAACGGCGAGCTGGTGATCACCTTCGCGGTGGCTCGCGGCCAGCAGTTCAAGGTGGCGTCGTACGAGATCTCCGGCAATGCGTCAATGCCGCTGTCCGAGTTCGAATCGCTGTTGCGGCTGCACGACGGCCAGCCGTTCGCCTCGACGACGCTCGACGCCGATGTCCAGGCGATCGAGGACGTCTACCATCGGCGGGGCTTCGCGGCCGCCCGGGTCGCCACCGCGGTCGAGATCGTGACCCAGACACCGCCGCCCGCGCAGGTGCCGGTGGCGGTTCGCGCCGTCATCAGCGAGGGACCGAGCACCATCGTGGACGCCGTGACGTTTGCCGGCAACGAGGCGGTCGCCGAGAGCACGCTCCGCCCGCGCCTCAGCCTTCGCCCGGGCGCGCCCTACGTGCCGGGGCGCCTCGCCGCGGATCGCGACACCATTCAGCTGGCCTATCAGGATCTCGGGTACGAGAGCGCGTCGGTCGACGCGCGGCCCGGCTTCAGCCAGAACGATACTCACGTCGCGGTCTCGTTCGTGATCCGGGAAGGGCCTCGCGTGTTCGTCGATCACGTGCTGATCGTCGGCAACGTGCGGACGACCACCAGCACCATCGAGCGCGAACTGCGGGTCAAGGCCGGCGATCCGTTCAGTCTCGCCGCGATCAACGAGAGCCAGCGGCGGCTGACCGCGCTCGGCCTGTTCCGGCGCGCGCGCATCACCGAGCTGCGCCACGGCGACGAGACGACCCGCGACCTGCTGGTCACGGTCGAGGAGGCGCCGCCCACCACCATCGGCTACGGCGGCGGATTCGAGGTCGGCCGCCTCACCGTCGCTCCAACCGACGGCGGCGTCGCGACCGAACAATTCGACTTCGCGCCGCGGGCGTTCTTCGAGGCCGGCCGCCGCAACGTGTTCGGCAAGAACCGGTCCCTGAACTTCTTCTCGAGCCTGGCCTATCACTCCGAGCAAAGCTCGATCCCGATCGAGTACCGGTTGATCGGAACCTTCCGCGAACCGCGGGTGTTCGACACCGCAGCCGACGCGTTCGTGAACGCGACGGTCGAACAGCAGCGCCGGGCAAGCTACAACTTTTCCCGGCGCGGCGTCAGCGTCGACCTGGCGCGCAAGATCGCGCGCATCTTCAACGTCACCGCCGGCTACCAGATCCAGCGCACGGAAGTGTTCGACGAGAAGCTCGATCCGCTCGACAAGCCGCTGGTCGACCGCCTGTTCCCCAACTACCGCCTGTCGTCTTTCTCGTCGTCGATCAGCCGCGACACGCGCGACGATGCGGTCGATCCGTCGACTGGCTCGTACCAGAGCGCCAGCGGTCAGCTGGCCGGCCGGGCGATCGGATCGGAGATCGGCTTCGCGAAGTCGGTATTGACCGGCCAGCTGTTCCGCACGCTGCCGCACACCAGGCGCATCGTATTCGCGGCCAACGCGCGGCTCGGGCTCGCTGCCGGTTTTCCGCGCGAGGTCGAGTCGGCGGACGGGCAGCTGTCGGTGACGCTCGACTTGCCGCCGAGCGAGCGGTTCTACGCCGGCGGCGACTCGACCAACCGCGGTTTCTATCTCGATCGCGTCGGGATTCGCCACACACCCTCTCAGCCGCTGGTCGATACCCTCGACCAGGACCTCCTGCCGATTGGCGGCAATGGACTGGTCATCCTCAACGCCGAACTGCGCGCGCCGATCGCCGGCGGGCTGGGGATGGTCGGCTTCATCGATTCGGCCAACGTCTTCGCGCACGTCACCGACATCACGCTGATGGAGATGCGGACCGCGGTCGGCAGCGGCGTGCGCTACAAGTCGCCGTTCGGGCCCATCCGCTTCGACCTCGGCTTCAAGGTCAACCGCCAGCCGGGCGAGGGGCTCACCGCCTGGTTCATCAGCTTCGGACAAGCGTTCTGACGATCATGAGATTGCAGATTTCGGATTTCAGATTGCAGATTGGGGCGTGGCTGATCGTCGCCGCGCTCGGCGCGACCGTGCTGCACGGCGAGACCATCGATCGGGTGCTCGCGGTGGCGGCCAACCAGGTGATCACCTTGAGCGACGTGACGGCGGCGATCGATCTCGGCTTGCAGTCGACCGACGGCGCGCCCGATCCGGTCCGAGCGGTGCTGACCAAGCTGATCGATCGCGAGCTCGTGCTCGCCGAGGTGGATCGCTACGCTCCAGCCGAGCCCACCACCGAAGCGGTGAGTCGCGAGGTGACGCGAGTGCGGCAGCGCTTCCCCTCGGCGGCCGCGTTCGACGCCGCCCTGGCCCGCTCCGGGATCGACGAGCAGCACCTGCGCGAGACGCTGCGCCAGGATCTGCGGATGCGCGCCTATCTCGATCAGCGGTTCAGCGCGTCGCCGGATCGACGGCCCAACGCGGTCGATGAGTGGATGGCGAGCCTGCGCCGCCGCGGCGGCGTGGTCGACCTGTACCTCTCTGGGGCGCGGAGATAACTCTCCGCTATCGAAGCCCGAGGAACGGCACGATCTGCAGCAAATCGAAGCCGGCGTGGCTCACGATCGGCGCGAGGCTCGATCGCCGCCGCAGGTAGACCGTCCCCCAGAACGCGCCGAGCAGACCGGTGGCGATGCCGGCGTCGAGCCCCTGGAGATCGAAGTGGCCGGCGCCGAATGCGATGCTGGTCACGATCAGACCCACCACTCCGCCGCCGAGCCAGACCTCGAAGCGGTGCAGCAGGAACGCGCGCTGAATCTCTTCACGCACCCCGCCAGCGACGACCACCACCAGCGCGAACACCCAGGCGTCACGCGGCGATCCCAACAGCTCCTGCAGCGGATTGTCCGCCACGTTGTGCAGCGACGGCGCAAAGCGCCTCACGGTGAGCATCACGACGATCGCGATCCCGAACGCGATCGGGATGAGCAGCAGACCGAGCACGCCCTCCGGCGCGATCGGGCGGCGGCCGGCCAGGACGTCGCGCGGCCGCTCGCCGTGGGCATAGAGCAGGCCGACGATCAGGGCAATCAGCAGGACGGCGTCGCCCAGCGACAGCGCCGCGACGTAGCCGACGCTCAGGTGTCCGGCCGCGTTCTTTGGTTGATAGCCGAACGCGAGGAGCGTCCCGCCGATCGCGTACTGCGTCAAGACGTCGGAGCAGAGCAGCACTTCGATCACCGCGACGATGCGGCCGGCCATGGGCCGCTGCGGCGGATCGGGGTCGATGGCAGGCTGCTCGAGGCTCTCGTCGGATCGAGGATGGCCGTTATCGGATGGCGAGAAGTCGGTCAACGCCCGCCATCGTGCCATAAGGCATCAGCGCTTGGCCATCAACCGTCGGCCACCCCCGAGCCCTCAGCTCTCAGCCCTACGTTCCTATCCGCTCACCCGTACCGTAATCGGTTCGACGAGCTTGACGGCCAGCGTGGAGCCCTTGGCGAGATGTACTTCCTTGCCGCGCGTGGACAGCACGACCGCCGTTCCGGCGCCGCCGCCGACCGCGGTGCCGACCAGGGCACCCTTCTTCCCGCCGAACAGAGCGCCGATAATCGCGCCGCCGGCGGCGGGCGCGCCGATTTCCATCGCGTCCTTCTGCTTGGTCCCGGCCGCAGTCCGTCCAGCCGACGAGGTGCGGATCGTGTAGCGCTGATCGTTGCCGCGCGGCGTCACCGATACGAAGTGGACGGCCACGTGCGCGCGTCCCTGCACCTTCGCCGATCGGGTCGCGTCGGTCACGACGCCGCCGACCCGCGAGCCCTCCGGCAGGACGGTCAGACCCTGCACCCGAATGGCGCGCGTGAGGTGCGCCGAGACGGCCTCCTCCACGCGGCTGATGTCGGAGCCGATGGCGGTGTCGAGCGCGACGTTCAAGGTGGTGCCCGCGGGGATGGTGATCTCTCGCGTCGTGCCGGCCGCGGGAATCGCCTCCGCGGCGCGCGGCGCGTCGGCGTGCCCCACCGTCGCGACCGGCGCGGCTGCCGAATCCGAGGCCCCGCTGTTGGCGGGCGACGCGAGCGCGTTGCCGGGCGTGCTCGGATCGGGCCGGCTGCAGCCGACCGTGAGCGTGCCCGCCACCAGCAAACTGAAAATCGTGGCTCTCATCTCTCCTCCATCTGAGGGGCAAGGTGCAAACTCACGGCCACCGGCTGAGTTCGGCCCTTTTTCGTAACGTTCAGCTTGCATCCCTGGCAGCGGACGCCCAGAATGTAAAAATGACATGGTTGAGGTGTGAAGACCGATGATTACCGCGGGAACACCAGACATCCTCGACGCCGAATCGAAGGTCGCAGCTGAGCGCGTGCTGATTGTCGAGGACGACGGCTCGGCGCGCGTCGGGCTCGAGCAGCTCGTCAGGAGCTGGGGCTTCATCGCGGAGTCGGCGTGCGACGGCGAAGAAGCGCTCGAAAAGGTCACGTCGTTCCGGCCGGCGATCGTCATTACCGACATGGTGATGCCGCGCATGGATGGGCTCGCGCTGCTGCGCGCCCTGCCGCAGGTCGGCGCCGACGTCACGACGCTGCTGCTCACGGCACAGGGCACCGTCGACACCGCGGTCGAGGCGATGAAGGAAGGCGCCTACGACTACCTCACCAAGCCGGTCGACATTCAGCGGCTGAAGATCCTGCTCGACAAGATCGTCGAACGGCTCGAGACGATGCGTGAGGTGAAGGCGCTGCGCCGCCAGCTGCGCGAGCACGGCACCTTCGGTTCGCTGATCGGCAACAGCCCCGAGATGCGCAAGATCTACCAGGTGGTGGAGCAGGCCGCGCCGACAGCGGCCTCGGTGCTCATCACCGGCGAATCGGGCACCGGCAAGGAGCTGATCGCCCAGACGATTCATCAGCTGAGCCCGCGCGCCGGCTTCCCGTTCATCGCGATCAACTGCGCCGCGATACCCGAGACGCTGCTCGAGAGCGAGATCTTCGGCCACGAAAAAGGCGCGTTCACCGGCGCGGCGGATCGGCGCCAGGGCTGCTTCGAGCTGGCGGATCGCGGCACGCTGTTCCTCGACGAGATCGGCGAGATGACACCGGCGACGCAGGTCAAGCTGCTGCGCGTCCTCCAGGAGCGCAGCTTCCGGCGGCTGGGCGGGCGCGTCGAGCAGTCGGTCGATGTCCGCGTGATTGCCGCGACCAACGTCGATCCGGCGACGGCGGTGCAGCAGGGGAAATTGCGCGAGGACCTGTACTACCGCCTCAACGTCTTCTCGCTGCGGCTGCCGACGCTGCGCGAGCGCAAGGACGACCTGCCGCTGCTGGTGCAGGCGTTCATCACCGAGTTCAACGCGCGCAACCAGAAGGCGATCGCCGGCGTCGATCAGTCGGCGATGCGGATGATCGAGCATTACGGCTGGCCGGGCAACGTGCGCGAGCTGCGGAACGTCATCGAGCGCGCGACCATTCTGGCGCCGGGGCCGTTCATCGAGATGCGGCACCTGCCGCCGGCCCTCACCGACGAGCCGCCGGTGCCGCAGCAGCCGCAGCTGGCGCTGTCGCCCGGCACCACCGTCGAAGAGGCGGAGCGGCGCCTGATCGTCATGACGCTCGCGCATACCCGCGACAACAAGACGCGGGCCGCGGAGATTCTCGGGATCAGCCTCAAGACGCTGCACAACAAGCTCAACAAACTCAGGCTCCGCCCCAAGAAGACGGAGGAGCCTCAAGACTGAGCGCTGAGGGCCGGGGCCGCGCTGCCTCTGAGCCCTGAGCCTCGCGCCCTGAGCCCCTGACATGCGCCTCGGTATCAAAGGCAAGCAGGTCCTCGGCGTCACGTCGATCGTCGGCGTCGTCGTCGTCGTCCTGAGCGTGCTGCAGCTGGCGCGGCTGGCGAGCGTCAGCCTCGACGAGAGCCGCGCCCGCGCCGAGCTGCTGGCGAACGCGATTTACCACCGCGCCCAGCAGGTCGTGGTCGGCGGCGCCGATCCGCTGGCGGCGCTGCGCGCCGATCCCGGGCTGCGCTCGATTCTCGAGTCGAGCCTGTATTCGAAGAACGTGATGTATGCGGCGCTGGTGGACGTCCAGGGCGTCGCGGTCGCGCATGCCGATCGCTCGCTCGAAGGGCAGCCGCTGCTGCCGGTCGGCGATCTCGGCAAGCTGCTGGAGCAGCCGCCGCTGTCACAGCTGCGGGCGATCTACTCCAGCCAGGGACAGAACCTCGAGTTTCGCGGCCCGCTGCTCCTGGGCAACACCGAGATCGGATCGACCCGCATCGGCGTCTCGACGCTGCTGATCCGGCAGGACCTCGATCAGTCGCTGCGGCCATCGCTGGTCACCGCGTTTGCGGCGCTGGCGGTGTCGGTGCTGGTGGCGACACTGTTGTCGCAGCTGTTCCTCAGACCGATTCACATGATCCAGAGCGGCCTGACGCGGCTCGGCAAGGGTGAATTCGGCGTGCAGCTGGATCTGAACCAGCAGGACGAGTTCGGCGAGCTGGGCACCTTCTTCAACACCGTCAGCGAGCAGCTGTCGGCGGACCGCACCCAGATGGCCGGCCAGGTCGCGAACCTCGAATCCGCGGTCGAGCAGCTGGAGGACGCCGTCGCCATCGTCAACGCGCGCGGCGAGCTGCTGTTCACCAACCCGGCGATGCGCACCCTGCTGCCGGACGCGGCGCCGGGCGCGTCGCTCGACGCGATGCTGCCGCGCGATCACCCCTTGCAGCGGCTCTCCGAGGAGACCTTCGTCAGCCGGCAGTCGCGCGGGCCGCTGTCAGCGCCGTTCGGCGAGAGCGGTGAGCGGCTGGTGATGACGCACGCGATCAACGATCCGAAAGGCGATCTGGTCGGCGTGATGTTGATCGCGCGCAACATGGAATACCTGAGCGAGGTGCAATCGACGGTGCGATACTCGCGCAAGCTCGCCGCGCTCGGCCGGTTGTCGGCCGGCGTCGCGCACGAGGTCAAGAACCCGTTGAACGCGATGATGATTCACCTCGAGCTGCTCCGGCAGCAGGTCGCGCCGGTCAGGCTGCGTCCATCGGCCGCCGGAGGGCGAGCAGACCGTAGCCGAGCCGCCGGCCATGGATCAAAGCGAAGCGCTGCAGCACGTCGATGTCATCGCTCACGAGATCCGGCGGCTCGACGAGGTGGTGCAGGGGTTCCTGAAATTCACCCGTCCCGAGGATCTGAAGCTGCAGCCGCTCGCGCTGCGGGCGTTGTTCGACGAGATCGTGCCGATCGTGCGGCCCGAGGCGGACCGCGCCAAGGTCCAGCTGATCGTCTCCTGCGAGGGCGCGCCGGATGTCAACGGCGATCCGACGATGCTGCGTCAGGCGTTCCTCAACCTCGCACTCAACGCCTGCCAGGCGATGCCCAACGGCGGGACGCTGCGGATCACCTGCGAGTCGGCGCGCGGCCGCCGCGTGGCGATTGTCTTCACCGACACCGGGGTCGGCATCGCCCCGGCCAATCTGCAGCGAATTTTCGACCTGTATTTCACGACCAGGGAAAAGGGCAGCGGAATCGGCCTGTCCATGGTGTACCGGACGGTGCAGATGCACGACGGCGAGATCGAAGTGCAGTCGACGCCCGGCGCAGGGACGGCATTCCGGCTGCTGCTGCCGCAGGCATAACCCCATGTCAAAGATGCTGTGCGTTCTGATGCTGATGGCGCCGCTGGCGGCCGGGTGTGCACACGCCCAGGCGAAGACCTCTCCGGAGATGCCGGCGCTCGACATGCCGTCGCCGCCGTCTCGTGAGGTCGAGCCGACCGAGGTCGAAGCGCCGCAGCCGGTCGGCCTCGCCACCGAACCCGCGCACAATCCGCCCGCACGTCCGCGGCCCAACCCGCAGCCGCCGAGAGCGGATCCTCCGAAGGCGGCGGAGCCGCCCAAGCCGGAACCGCCGCCGGTCGAACCGCCCAAGCCGCCGGAAGAACCGCCCAAGCCGCAGACCACGCTGCAGACGACGCCGGCGACCGCCGAGGGCGACGTCGAACGCGCGATCCGTTCGGCGCTTCAGCGGGCGACCGCCGACCTCAACCGCGTGGACTATCGCGCGCTGAATGCCGACGCCAGAAACCAGTACGACACGGCCAAACGGTGGGTCCAGCAGGCCGACGAAAATATCAAGACGAAGAATCTGGTGTTTGCGAAAAGCATTGCGGAAAAAGCCGCGACAATCGCAGCTCAACTGGCTGGACGTTAAGATGCACAGGCGTGCACAGGCGTCAACATCTTGCGAGTGACCTAAAACCAAGGCACAATATGTGGTGTTTACACGCTTGACAAACGTTCAAGCCGAGCGCATATTTGTCCGCCTGACAAGACAGAGCGAACGAGTGAGGACCTCCCAGCTTCTCGTGAGTTCGCAGCAGGTTTTGGGGCGCTGAGCGGCCACGATTTTCCAATACAAGTACGACGGTTACCTCCGGGGGCGGGAGGCGATCGCCGCGATCCGGGGAGTTCCCCGGAATGATCGGAGCGGACGAGATGAAAGAGGGCGCAGCCTACCAGGCCGCAAGTGCCGGCCAGCAGTCGGTTGAAAGCAGTGGAACGGCTGCGGTGCCGCCGTTTGTGGAGGCGGAGAAGCCGCGTGCGAAAGCGCGGGCGGCGGCCGCCGTGCCGGGGCTGACATTCCCGCGGTTCTTCACCGAAGCGGGCGTCGACCCGTTCGACGAGGTGGAGTGGGAAATCCGTTCGGCGCTGATCGGCAACGAACGCGGTGAGATGGTCTTCGAGCAGCGCGACGTCGAAATTCCCAAGGCGTGGTCTCAACAGGCGACCAACATCGTCGTCTCAAAATATTTTCGCGGCCAGATTGGCGCGCCGGAGCGCGAGCGCAGCGTCAAGCAGCTGATCGGCCGCGTCGTCGACACCATCACGATGTGGGCGAAGTCGAACAAGTACTTCGCCACCGACGAGGATCTCCAGGCGTTCAGCCAGGACCTCAAGCACATCCTGGTGTACCAGAAGGCGGCGTTCAACAGCCCGGTCTGGTTCAACTGCGGCTTCGAGAAGGCGCCGCAGTGCTCGGCCTGCTTCATCAACTCGGTCCAGGACACGATGGATTCGATCCTGACACTGGCGCGGACCGAGGGGATGCTGTTCAAGTTCGGATCGGGGACCGGCACCAACCTGTCGCCGATCCGCTCGTCGAAGGAGCTGCTCGCGGGCGGCGGCACGGCATCGGGCCCGGTGTCGTTCATGAAGGGCTACGACGCGTTTGCCGGCGTGATCAAGTCGGGCGGCAAGACCCGGCGCGCGGCCAAGATGGTCATTCTCAACGCCGAGCATCCCGACATCGTCGAGTTCATCAACTGCAAGGTCGAGGAAGAGAAGAAGGCGTGGGCGCTGATCGACGCCGGCTACGACGGCTCGTTCACCGGCCCGGCCTACTCGTCGGTGTTCTTCCAGAACTCGAACAACAGCGTGCGGGTGACCGACGATTTCATGCGATCGGTGCTCGACGACAGCACCTGGGACACCAAGGCGGTGCGCGACGGCTCGGTGATGGAGACCTACAAGGCGCGCGAGCTGATGACGCTGATCGCCGAGGGCACCCACGTCTGCGGCGATCCCGGCATGCAGTTCGACACCACCATCAACGAGTGGCACACCTGCCCGGAGACGGATCGCATCCACGCCAGCAATCCGTGCTCTGAGTACATGTTCCTGAACGACTCGGCGTGCAACCTGTCGTCGATCAACCTGATGAAGTTCGTCAAGGCCGACGGCGAGTTCGACACGGTGGCTTACAAGGCGGCGATCCGGACGATGCTCACCGCGATGGAGATCATCGTCGACAACGCGAGCTATCCGAGCGAGATGATCGGCAAGAACAGCCACGCCTACCGGCCGCTCGGCCTCGGCTATGCCAACCTCGGCGCATTGCTGATGTCGCGAGGCCTGCCGTACGACAGCGACGGCGGCCGCGACTACGCCGCGGCGCTGACCGCGCTGATGACCGGCGAGGCTTACGCGCAGTCGTCGCGGATCGCCCGCGATCACGGCGGGCCGTTCAGCGGCTACGACAAGAACCGCGAGCCGTTCCTCCGGGTCATGCGCAAGCATCGCGACGCGATGCGCGACGTCAACGGCCGCAACGTGCCGTCCGACCTCTACGCCGCCGCCAAGACCGCGTGGGACGATGCGGTGGAGCTCGGCGAGCAGTTCGGCTATCGCAATGCACAGGCGACCGTGCTGGCGCCGACCGGGACGATCGGCTTCATGATGGACTGCGACACCACCGGCGTCGAGCCGGACATCGCGCTGGTCAAGTACAAGAAGCTGGTCGGCGGCGGGATGATGAAGATCGTCAACCAGACGGTCCCGATGGCGCTTGCCAAGCTCGGCTACTCGCCGGCGCAGGTCGACGCGATCATCGACTACATCGACAAGAACGAGACGATCGAAGGCGCGCCGGGGCTGAAGGATTCACACCTGCCGGTGTTCGACTGCGCGTTCAAGGCGGCCAAGGGCCAGCGCTCGATCCAGTACATGGGCCACATCAAGATGATGGGCGCGACCCAGCCGTTCATTTCCGGCGCGATCTCGAAGACGGTCAACGTGCCGAAAGAGGCGACCGTCGAAGACATCATGCAGGCCTACATCCAGTCGTGGAAGCTGGGCGCGAAGGCAATCTCGATCTACCGCGACGGCAGCAAGCGGACGCAGCCGCTCAACACCTCGAGGGACAAGACC
The DNA here is from genome assembly GCA_963794705.1 of uncultured Acidobacteriota bacterium. GTDB lineage: Bacteria > Acidobacteriota > Vicinamibacteria > Vicinamibacterales > CAVVIG01 > CAVQFC01. The sequence continues at coordinate 89,195 of CAWCFI010000008.1, read as the reverse complement.
GCGGCGGAGCAGGCGGCGCTGACGGCGGCGCAGCTGATTACCAGCCCGGTGCGCCGCAAGCTGCCGGACGAGCGTCACGCGCTGGTCCACAAGTTCGACATCGCGGGGCACGAAGGCTACATCACGGTCGGCTTGTTCGCGGACGGCCAGCCGGGCGAGATCTTCCTGGTGATGGCCAAGGAAGGCTCGACCATCTCGGGCTTCGCCGACGCGTTCGCGCAGGCGATTTCCTACGCGCTGCAGTACGGCGTGCCGCTCCAGGCGCTGGTCGACAAGTTCAGCCACGTCCGGTTCGAGCCGTCGGGGATGACGCGCAACCCGGAGATCCGCTTCGCGAAGTCGATCGTCGACTACATCTTCCGCTGGATGGCGTCGAAGTTCCTGTCCAACGACGCGCAGTTCAACGCCGGCGTCAACGGCAAGGAACTGGGCGCGGCGCCCGCGCTGGCGACGATCGCGGAGGCTCCGGCCGCGCCGCCGGTCGCGTCGGCCTCGTCGGTGGCCAACCAGCATTCGACGATCCAGAACCAGGAAGACGCGCCGCCCTGCTCGACCTGCGGCTCGATCATGATCCGCAGCGGCGCCTGCTACAAGTGCAGCAACTGCGGCAACACTTCGGGTTGCGCGTAAGCGTCACGAAGAAGAAACCGCGGAGTTCGCGGAGCACGCAGAGTAGAGATCGACGAGCACGACAAAGGGCGGGTCCTCAGGGACCCGCCCTTTGCTTTGAGAAAGCCGCTAATCGATCGTTCCATGGTCATTCCCGCGGATACGAAGACTCGGAAGCTCCGTCAGACTCACACGGGTGGCCGGCAAACCCTGATGTCGATCATTGGTAAATGGGATGGTCGAATGACGAGGACCGCCGCGACCACCCGTCAGGGTCGAAGCGCAGCGCCGTTTTTCCGGTCTGACGACAAGGCTCGCGAAGCGAGATGCCGTCCCTCCGCATGAGCGCCGCGATCGCAATCGGTCCGGCTAAAGCCGGACACTACCGGAACAGAAGACCGGAACAGACGAGCAATGACAGCGGGCAGGCCTGAAGGCCTGCACTACTTCAAGAGATATCTCGCGATGCGATCCCATTCCGATTCAAGCGCATCGGTCGCAATCGGCTGGTTCGCCCGGCGATACCAGTAGCCGGCATTGCCGAGGTCGCCTTCCTTGCGGTGCAGGTACGCATGCACCCACGCGCCGCGCGGATTCTCCACATCCTGGGCGAGCAGATGCGCCTGCTCCCAGTCGCCCTTGGCGTCATGCCAGAGCGCCAGCAGCGGCGGCGAAACTGATGGTGCGGTCGCCGATGACAGAGTGTCGCGGAATTCCTCAACTGTCATGATGGCCTCCTGCGCGATCGCGGAGCTCCCAATTCACGAACGCCCGTTGTTCAGAACGTCCAGCGTGTCGTCGACGTGAACGTGCTCTCGCGGAGACCGAAGGCGACCTTCGGCCGCACTTCGAAGATGGGGCCCATCTTCGGATCGAGGGCGAATCCCTTGTACTTCTTCGCGTACGACGGCGACAGCTCGGCGATCCGCGCCGGCGAATCGATCGCCGCGGCGTTGCCTTCGACGACCACGGCCTCCTTTGATTGTTCGGTGCAGACGACGCAGGATGGATTGTGGGCGAGGTTGCGCGCCTTTCGCGAGGTCGCGCCGGTGCTGAAGTAGAAGCGGTTGTCGGCCCAGATGCCCCACACCGGCATCGCGTGCGGCGTGCCGTCCGGCCGCACGGTCATGACGTAGTAGTTGTGCGACTTGCGGAGCCGTTCCTCCGCCCAACTCCAAGGCAGCAGTCCCTTGGTTCCCTTCGGCATGCCGTATCCGGGCATGTGCGGCCGCGATGCCTTCGGTCCGCGCGTTGACGCAGTCTTCTTCGGCATCAGCTAGTCCCTGGGCGCCGTTGCTCCGCCGGCTGCCGAACCAACCAGCGCACGTGGTCGGCGACGATCACGGTAGCGTGGCATATTCCACCTTCGCCTGCCTGAGAATCGGGATGTCCGGGTCCGCGTCTTTCCAGAGGGTGAGGAAATCCTGGTAGGCCGCCTTCGCCTTGACGGTGTCTCCTGATAACCGGAACACTCTGCCCAATTGCAGGTGGGCCAGGACGCCGATCGGATCCGCGCCGACCATCCCACGATGACTGAGAAGCTTCTGAAATTCCGCAACGGCTTCCGGATACTGGTGCGCGGCCACCAATGCCTCACCGCGCACGTAGGCCGAGTGCAGCCCGCCGAGATAGAAATGATTGAAGTTGAGGCCGTTCACGGCCAGCTCATAGGGCAGCGTGATGCGCAGCCGCTCCACGCTATCGGCGGGCTTCCCGTGGTTCAGTGCGGATAGCGCGCGAAGAACCGGTACGTAAGTAAATTTGGCGAACGTGTCTTCCGGAAATCGCCGCTCCAGATCGTCGGCAAGCGGTTCCGAGCGCACGGAGTCTCCCGAAAGAGCCAGGGCAAGGCCGGCGGTGTACTCGACGTCCCGGCCGTTCGAAAGCTCCAGTGCCGCGACGGCGTTCTTGCTCGCTTCGGCGGCATTTCCGCTCACGGCTTCCCACACCGCTCGTGCGGCCTGGTAACTCGCGGCTGCTTCGCGTTGCCGCTCTTGCAGCGCCGCATCCATGGCGCGGCTGGATGACTGCCGGGCCAGTTGAAGCCGGCCGGCACGCGCCAGAGCGAGAGCCTCGGCGTGAGGCACCATATTGCCCACGATCGCCTTGCCCTTGGCCAGAGCCGCGATGCGATCCAACTCGCCCTTGTCGCCCTTCAAGACGCCGATGTCGTATCGGATCAGGAGGAGAATCGGATTCTCGATGTTGCGTTCGGTGGCTCGTTGGAGCACATGCTCGGCTTCTTCGAAACGGCCCTGGAAAAAATAGCTGGAAGCAAGACCGCCATACCCGAGGCCACGGTCGGGATCGACCGTGATTTCCTTGAGGGATGCCTCGATCGCTCGGTCAAACCGGCCGGTCCCGTGTGTGGAAAGGCCGCCCAACAAACTCAAGGCACTGGGTTCGTCGCCACGAGGATAGGTCTGAAGCCACAATTCGAGGGTTTGGTACGCCCGTTCCAGATTGCCCGTGACCTGTCGATCGTAGGTGAAGTCGATGAAAAAGCGTCTCGCGATCGGTGACACGGTCCCGCAATTGCCAGGCCTTCGTCGCACTCTGGGCGGCCAGCACCGACTCGCCAATAGTGCTGTAGGTGAGCCCCAGGCTCGCATGCGCCATGGCGAATTTAGGATCAATCTCGAGAGCGCGCTGGAAGATCGGTATGGTCGCGGGATAATTCGCGGAGGCGGTGATTGCCTTGACGGCGGTGCTGTAGGCCTTCAGCGCCTCGAGTGACGGCGTGGTCGCCTCCGCGAGCGGCGTCGAATGCTTTTCCACCGTCGCCAGCGATTCGCCCATCCGGGTTCTGAACTTGCGGACAATCAGACTGAGAGAGTTCAGGACATCCTCTCTCCTCGCCACCTGCACTTGCTCCTGATCGACCGTGGTCCCCGAGTTGCAGTTCCTCGCGCGCAGGCCCAACACATACTGGCTCCCCAGGCTGGCGATCGAGCCTTCCAGAACGACGGCGCTCGCGGTGCGCTCGCAGACCTGCTGCGCCAGTTCCGATGTCAGACGCGCGTCTTTGGGCTGCCCCATCAGCGCAAGAGTTCGTTGTACCTGCCTGTCAGGAATCAGGCTGAGGAAGGGCGATTGTTGAATCTCCACCGACAGTCCCTGACGAAGCGTGTCGTCGAACACCGGGTCGCCGGTCTTGTTGTCGAAATCCGCGAGGACGATGGTGTCCTTGTCGGTGAGTGTGGGCGGGCGGCGAACATAGAAGTAGCCGGCGACCGAGAGCGCCAGCAGACCGGCAGCCGCGGGCACGATCATCTTCCAACGGGAGGCCGAAGTGACGGCGGGCTCCGCGCGGCCGATCACCCGGCCGGAATCCGTGTCCCGCTTCAGGCGCTGGAGATCCGTGCGAATGTCAGCGGCATGCTGGTAGCGGAGGTCCCGATCTTTTTCGAGGCACTTGTCGATGATCCGTTCCAACTCCGCCGGCACGTCGGGATTCATCCGGACCGGCGCCACGGGAGCACGGTTCAGGATGGCATCGAAGATACTCCCGGCGCTGTCCCCGCGAAATGGCTGGACGCCGGTCGCCATTTCATAGAGCACGACGCCGAACGAGAACAGATCCGTGCGGGCGTCCAACTCCCTGGCGCGGACCTGCTCCGGCGACATGTACGCCACCGTTCCAATGGTGCTGCCTGGTTCGGTTAGCAGCGCCTCCACGAATTGGGTTCCTTGATCGGAGGCGCCGATCGCCGCCGGTCCAGGCGCCGCCTTCGCAAGGCCGAAATCGAGCATCTTCGGGCCGCGCGGCGTCAGGAAGATGTTCGCCGGTTTGATGTCGCGATGCACGATGCCGGTGCGGTGCGCGGCATCCAGGGCATCGGCAAGCGCGAATCCGATGTCCACGAGCGCCGCGATCTGCATCGGGCCGTCCCGGAGGCGCTGTTGAAGGGTTTCTCCGTCGAGCAACTCCATCGCAATGAACGGTGGATCGGCGCCGACATCGTAGATGGTGCAGATGTTGGGGTGATTGAGCGCCGACGCCGCCCGCGCTTCGCGCTGGAAACGTTCCCGGGTCTGCGGGGACGCGGTGACGCCGTCCGGCAGGACTTTGATCGCCACCACTCGTTCGAGGCGAGTGTCCGTGGCCCGATACACTTCGCCCATCCCACCGGCCCCGAGCGGGCTGACGATTTCGTACGGGCCGAGCCGGGCGCCGGGAACAAGGGCCAAGGAGGTTCAGATGTTACTGGCTTACGGTCAGTCGGTGTAAACCGGGTCTTCGGGCGGCTGCACGTGGGGCGCGGTCACGTTCAGACCGGCAGCCTGAACAGCCGTCGGGCGTTGTCCGCGTAGATCTTGTTCTTCGACGCGGCGTCGATCGGCATCGCCTCGATCCCCTCGATCGTTTCGCGGGTCACGCGCTCGCCGAGCTGGTTGTCATACGGCGTGTCGGTGGCGAACACCATGTGGTCGGCCCCGAAGAAGTCGTAGGCGCACATCAGCGCCGGCGTGTTCCCCTGAATCGCGGTGTCGCAGTAGAACATCCGGTAGTAGTCGACCGGCGACCTGGTCAGCGTCTGCCCGTCGTGACGGTAGCCCATTCGCATCTCGTTGAAGTCCCACGACAGCTGCACGCGCTTGTGGAAGTAGGGAATCATGCCGCCGGCATGATGCGTGACGATCTTGAGGGTCGGATACTTCTCCAAAGGTCCGCCGAAGGCGAGCCGCGCCATCGCCAGCGACGTCTCGTACGGCCAGCCGAAGTTCGTGTAGATCAGGTATTTCGACTTCTCCTCGCCCTGGTAGTCGGGGGTCGTATTAGTGCGGCAGGGGTGCAGCAGGATCGGCAGGTTGTAGGCCGCCATTTTCTCGTAGAGCGGAAAGATCTCCGGCGCGTCGACCGGCCGGCCGTTGTGGTCGGTGAAGATTTCGACGCCGCGGAACCGCAGGTCCTTGATCGCGCGGTCGGCTTCGCTCAGCGCCGCGTCGATGTCGTTCATCGGCAGCGCGGCGCAGGCGCCGCAGAAGCGATCGGGATGCTTCGCGACCATCTCCGCCATCTCGTCGTTGGCGATCCGCGCGCACTCGGCGGCATCCTTCGGCTCGAGCACGCTCTCGAGATTCGGACCCGCGATCGTCAACAGCTGGACGATGTCGGGGTACTTGTCCATCGAGCGGAAGCGGACGTCGAGATCGGTTAGCCCGGGGTTGGCGTGGAAGTACTTGCCGGTACTGAGTGGCCAGCCGCTGGCCGGCCCGCTTGTTGCGCTCTTCGAGGTAGCGCGGCGGCAGCACGTGGGCGAACACGTCGATCTTCATGGCCGGCATCTTAGTCCAAGGGCCTTGGTTCCCGGTCTCCGGTCCACTACGATGCAGCGGCGTGGCCGACGCCGGACTCGTTCGCTCGTTGAAGCTGCCCCAGGCGACCGCCCTGGTGGTCGGGACGATCCTGGGCGCGTCGGTCTTCGTCCAGGCCTCGGAGCTGACCGAGCACGTGCCGCGCATCTGGGCGGTGCTGCTGGCCTGGAGCGTCTCCGGCGTGCTCACGCTGTTCGGCGCGCTCGCCTGCGCCGAGCTCGCGTCGGCGTTTCCCCGCACCGGCGGCGTCTACGTCTTCCTGAAGGAAACCTATTCTCCCGTCGCCGGCTTCCTGTGGGGCTGGGCGATGTTCTGGGTGATGCACTCGGGCATCATCGCGGCCATGGCCACCGTGTTCGGCCGCTACGCCGGGTACTTCGTCCCGCTCGGCGACCGCGGGATCCGGGCGGTGGCGGTGTCGGCGATTCTCGGCATCTCGGCGCTCAACTATGTCGGTGTGAAGCGGGGCAGCGCCGTGCAGACCGCGTTCACCATCGCCAAGGTCGCCGCCGTCGCGCTGATCGTCGTCATCGGCTTCGCGGTCGGATCGCGGATGCCGGAGCATTTCCAGCAGGGCGCCGCGACCGCCGCGCATGCGATCGGCCCGCACAATTTCCTGCTGGCGCTGATCGCCGGCCTGTTCGCCTTCGGCGGCTGGCATGTCGTGACCTACACGGCGGAGGAGACGGTGCAGCCCGAGCGCACCATCCCGCGCGCGCTTGCGCTCGGCATCGTCGTCGTGACGAGCTGCTATGTCGCGCTCAACGCCGTCTACTTCTACGTGCTGCCGCTCGAGCGCGTCGAGAAGTCGACGCGCGTCGCCGCCGACGTCGCCACCACGCTGCTGGGCGCACCCGGCGGGGCAGCGATCTCCGGCCTGGTGATGTTCTCGGTGTTCGGTGCGATGACCGGCAGCATGCTTGCGGCGCCGCGCGTCTATTTCGCGATGGCGCGCGACGGGCTGATCTTTCGCTGGATGGGCGACATCCATCCGCGATTCCGGACGCCGCATCGCGCCATTGTCCTGCAGGCCATCTGGGCATCGGTGCTGGTCTGGTCCGGCACCTACCGCCAGTTGTTCACGCGCGTGATTTTCACCGAATGGATCTTCTTCGCGTTGATGGCCGGCGGCATCTTCCTGCTGCGCCGCCGCCCGGGCTATGCGCCGGCGTATCGGGTGTGGGGATACCCCTGGGTACCGGCGGTCTTCGTCGTCGCATCGGTCACGATCGTGATCAACCGGCTCATCTCCGAGCCGCTCGACAGCCTCATGGGCCTCGCCATCGTCGGCATCGGAGCGCCGGCCTACTACCTCTGGTCGCGCTCAGCCAGGCCGGAGCCTCTGGCTCGGACCTGATCTGAAGCCTCCCGAGCGATTGACGCCGCGTAAGGGGCCAGCAGGGTGGTCGGCGCGGACGATTGTGGCTTAGAATCGCCGCCCCGGAGAGATGCCATGTCAGTGCTGCAGGGCCTGAGACGCGCGTGCCAGATCAACCCGAACGGCGTCGCCACCATCGACGCAGACCGCCGCCAGACCTGGTCGCAATTTCGCGACCGCGTCGCGCGCTTCGCCGGCGCGCTACGAGCGGCCGGCCTTCAGCCCGGCGATCGCGTCGCGATCCTGGCGCTGAATGCTGACGCGTATCTCGAATATTTCTATGCGGCGCCATGGGCGGGCGCGCTGGTGGTGCCGCTCAACACGCGGCTGGCGGCGCCGGAGCTCGTGGCGATCATCAACGACGCCGGTGCGGTTGCGCTGGTCATCGACGAGACGTTCGCGGCGATGCTGCCCGCGTTGATGCCGGGCCTGACCACCGTTCGCGCCGTGTTCGTGTCGGGAGCGGCGCCGCCGCCGGCCGGCTGGACGTCGCTGAGCGCCGCGATTGCCGAGGCCGATCCGATCGATGCCGGCCGACCCGGCGGGTGAAGATCTCTACGGGATCTTCTACACCGGCGGTACCACCGCCGCGTCCAAGGGCGTGCATGCTCTCGCACGGCAACATCGTCGCCAACGCGATGAACATGCTGACGGAGGTGGCGTTCAGCCCGGCCACCGTCCATCTGCATGCGGCGCCGATGTTCCACCTCGCCGACTGCTCGGCGACGTTCTCGCTGACGATGGCCGCGGGCACGCACACGTTCATGCCGCGCTTCGATCCGGTGGCGATGCTGCAGACGATTCAGGATCGCCGTGTCACCAATTCGATCCTCGTGCCGGCGATGATCGGCATGCTCGTCAATGCGCCGACCATTGCCGACTACGATCTCACCTCGCTGCAAGGTCTGCTCTACGGCGGCCAGTCGATTTCCGAAGCGGTGCTGCGCCGCGCGATCGAGTGCCTGCCTGGCTGCCGCTTCGTTCAGGCGTACGGCATGACCGAACTCTCGCCGGTCGCGACGTTCCTGTCGCCACGCTACCACGCGACCGACGGCCCTGACTCCGGCCGGCTGCGGGCGGCCGGGCGGGCGGCGCCCACCGTCGAGATCCGCATCGCCGACGAGGACGACCGCGAGGTGCCGCGCGGGACGGTGGGCCAGATCCTCGTCCGCGGGCCGGCCGTGATGAGGGGCTACTGGAACCAGCCGGCGCTCACCGCGACCGCGCTGCGGGGCGGCTGGATGCACACCGGCGACGGCGGCTACATGGACGACGACGGCTTCGTGTTCGTCGTCGATCGCATCAAGGACATGATCATCACCGGCGGCGAGAACGTCTACTCGGCCGAGGTCGAGAACGCCATCTATCAGCATCCGGCGGTCGCGATGTGCGCCGTCATCGGCGTGCCGGACGAGCGCTGGGGAGAGCGCGTGCATGCCGTGATCGCGCTCAAGCCCGGACACATGACGACCGATGCCGAGATGGTCGCGCACTGCCGGCAGCTGATCGCCGGCTACAAGTGTCCGCGAACGGTCACTCTGCGCGCCGAACCGCTGCCGCTGAGCGGCGCCGGCAAAGTGCTGAAAACGGTGCTGCGGAAGGAGCTGCAAGTCTAGTAGAGTGGTCTGACCACTGTTCGTTCTTTCAAGGAGATTTCGATGAAGCGCGTCATGTATTTCGTCTCGGCCGCCGTCCTGCTCGTGGCCCCCGCCGTCTACTCGCAGATGCCCGCCGCCGGCCAGAAGATCGGTCTCGCGACCAGCCTGCAGCGCGGCTACGCCGGCATCAAAGCGAACTTCACCGCCGCGGCAGAGAAGATGCCGGACGCCGACTACGCCTTCAAGGTCGGATCGATGCCGGAAGCGCGGACCTACGGGCAGCTCATCGCCCACATCGCGCAATCGCAGTTCGGCCAGTGCTCCGGCCTCACCGGCGTCGCCGAACCCGATGGCCGGGAAGAACCTCGAGCAGGAGTTGAAGACGAAGGCCGAGCTCACCAAGGCGCTCGCCGACTCGTTCGCGATCTGCGACAAGGCGTTCGCCGACGTGACCGACGCGAACGCAACCGAGATGGTCAAGGCCGGCCAGAACGAGCAGACGCGCGCGGCGTCGCTCTACGGCGTCATCGTGCACGGCAACGAGATCGCCGGCACCGCCTACGCGTATCTGCGGACCAAAGGGCTCGTGCCGCCGTCGACCGAGCGCGCGATGGCGGCCGCGGACGCGGCAACATTAGGCATTAAGAATTAGGAATTTGGAATTCGTGAGGCGGGCTGCTGCGGCGGCCCGCCTTTTTTGACTTCTAGATTGCTTACTATGTCAGCATTTGATCCGCATGGCCCTGCCTGACGTCGTCGCTCTCGGCGAGTTCGAGCACATGGTGCTGCTCGCGATCATGCGGCTGGGCGACGATGCGCCTACGCGGTGCCGGTGCGCGACGAGATCGTCGCGCTGCACCGGCCGCGACGTCTCGCGCGGCTCGATCTACATCACGCTCGATCGCCTCGAGACCAAGGGCTACCTGAAATCGCGCCTCGCCGATCCGACGCCGGAGCGCGGCGGCCGCGCCAAGCGGTACTACGCGCTGCGGCCGCGCGCCGTCGAGGCGCTGAAAGAAAGCCGCCGCGCGCTGGTCGCGCTGTGGCGCGGGCTCGAAACCGCGCTGGGGTAGCGATGGCGATGGCGATCAGCCGTCCTCTCGTGCTGCGGCTGTTCGCGCGCTTCATCCCGGCCGATCTGCGCGAGCCGATCGCCGGCGATCTGCACGAGGAGTATCTGGCGATGCGCGACGCGCACGGCGCGGCGCGCGCGCCACGGCATGGCTGTGGTGGCAGTCGCTGCGGCTGGCGCTCACCTTCCGATGGGAGCGGGCGGCGCACGGCCGGCCGCTGCCGCCGATCGGCGACGAGTTGAAGAGGGTTCGGCCAGATGTGGGACGGGCTTCGGCAGGACATCGCCTTCGGCGTGCGGATGCTGCGACGGCAGCCAGGCTTCACCGCCGTCGCGATCTTCGCGCTCGCGCTCGGCATCGGCGCCACCACCGCCATCTTCAGCGTCGTCGACGCCGTGCTGTGGCGGCCGCTGCCGTATCCGCGCGCGGATCGCGTGATGTCGCTCGCCGAGCAGCGGCCGCGCGAGGGCCGATGGTTCGGTCCGGTCGCGCCGGCCGACTTCTTCGACTGGCAGCCGCGAGAACCGCTCGTTCTCGGCGATCGCGGCCTACCAGCTGATGCCGGCCGTCGAGCGCCTACAACCTGACCGGCGACGGGCGAGCCCGAGCGCGTGCGCCCGCTCGAGGTGACGCCGGCAGTTCCTCAGCGTGCTGGGCGTCACGCCGGCGCTCGGCCGCGATTTCCGCGCCGAAGAAGAAACCGTTCGGCCGCCATCGCGTCGTGCTGCTGAGCGACGCGCTGTGGCGGCGCCGCTTCGGCGCCGACCCGTCGGTCGTCGGCCGAACCGTCGCCTTCGACGGCCGGCCCTTCGAGATCATCGGCGTGCTGCCGGCGCAATTCTGGTGGCCGACGCACGCCGGACGTCCTCGTGCCGCTCGCGCTGGACGATCACGATCGCACGCTCCGGGCGGCGCATTTCCTCGAGGCGATCGGCCGGCTGCGCGACGGCGTGTCGCCGGAGAGCGCGCGTGAGGATCTGCGGATCATCGGCGCGCGGCTGGCGCAGGCAGTTTCCCGCGGAGAACGCCAATCACTCGCCGAACCTCCGGCCGCTGCGCGATGCGTTCGTCGGCGACGTGCAGACGATGCTGCTGGTGGTGCTCGGCGCGGTGGGCTTCGTGCTGCTGATCGCCTGCGCGAACGTCGCGACGCTGCTGCTGGCGCGCGCGGCGGCGCGGCAGAAAGAGGTCTCGATTCGGACCGCGGTCGGCGCGTCGCGAGGCCGGCTGGTGCAGCAGATGCTGACCGAGAGCCTGGTCATCGCCGCCGCCGGCGGCGCGGCCGGCGTCCTGCTCGCGGCGTGGAGCCTGTCGGCGCTTCGCGCTCTGCTGCCGGCGCAGTTCGCCGGCCTGCCGGGCATCGATCATCTCGGCATCGACGTGCGCGTGCTGGCCGCCGCCGTCGATCGTGTCGCTGGTCACGGGGCTGATGTTCGGCGTGCTGCCGGCGCTCGCGGCGTCGGATCAGCGCCTCGGCATCGCGCTGAACGAGGAATCGCGCGGCGGCACCGGCAGCGTGCAGGTCGCGGCGGCTGCGCTCCGGGCTCGTCGTCGCCGAGCTCTCGCTGTCGCTGGTCCTGCTCGCCGGCGCCTCGCTGCTCATCGTCAGCTTCAACAACCTGATCAACGTGCCGCCGGGATTCCAGCCGGCGCAGCTCGTCGATCGCGCGCGTCAACTTGCCGGGGGCGCGATATGCGGACACAGCGCGCTCGGCGGCCTTCTTCGACGACGTCTCCGATGCGGCTCGCCCGCAGCGCCAGGGATTCAGCGCGTCGGCGCGACGACGTCGCTGCCGTTCGACGGCTCGGACTCGCGGCTGAACCTGACCATCGAACGCCGGACCGACGGAGTCGCCGGTCCCGGTGCGCGCGCATCCTCGCCTGGTCTCGGCCGGCTACTTCCAGACGATGGGGATCCCGCTGGTGCGCGGGCCGCGGATTCACCGATCACGACGCCGAGACGTCCGGCAATGTCGTGATCATCAACGAGTCGGCGGCGCGGCGCTACTGGCCGAACGAGGATCCGATCGGCCAGCGCATCAGCCTGGGCGCCGCCGACGAGCTGGCGCGAGATCGTCGGCATCGTCGGCGACACGCGCCACGAAGGGCTCGACGCCGACGCCGATCCGGCGGCCTACCTGCCGCAGCACCAGCGATTCCGAGTCGCTCGGCACCGGGTTCGAGCGGACGATGACGCTGGTGATCCGCACCAGCGGCGATGCCGCGTCCGTGGCGCCGCTGATCCGGACCGCCGTGTCGCACGTCGATCCGCAGGTGCCGATCGGGCTCGTTCGCGCCGATGGACGACGTGATCGACGACTCGGTCGCGCCGCGGCGGCTCAACTTCGTGCTGGTGTCGGCGCTTCGCCGCCGTCGCGCTGGTGCTCACCGCGGCCGGCCTCTACGGCGTGATGGCGTATCTGGTGACGCAGCGGACGCGCGAGATCGGCGTCCGGATGGCGCTCGGCGCGTCGCGCGGCGCAGGTGCTCGCGCTGATGCTGCGCGAAGCGGGCACGATGACGCTGCTCGGCATCGGCCTCGGCGTCGCCGGCGCGCTGCGTGCTCACGCGATCGATGACGACGCATGCTGTTCGGCGTCAGCGCCGGCCAATCCGCTGGTCTACCTGTCGATGTCGCTGCTGCTGGCAGTCGTGGCGCTGATCGCGGTCGCCGTGCCCTCGTCGCGCGCGACGCGCGATCGATCCGCTCTCGGCGCTGCGCGATTCGTAGCGGTCAGAGCGCCCGAGGCGCAGGACGCGCTTGCACGCGGATGTCCCTGAACCCTGTTAGTTCAGTCTCGGCCGTGTCCCTGACCACATCGCGTGCCTCATCGGCCTCGTGGCCGGCTTCGCCCTCGGCCTGGCGCTGGCCGGCTCCTCGTCGCCTGCCGTCGCGGCGCTGCTCGCCGTGTGGCGCCGGTCGGCACGATCTTCATCAACCTGATTCGGATGACGGTGATCCCGCTGGTCGCATCCATGCTGATCGCGAGCGTGGGATCGCTGGCCTCGTCGGGCGCGCTGGGCCGCGCCGGCGCGCGCGCCGGGCTCATTCGCCGTCGTGATGCTCGCGATCACCGCGGTGGCGACGGTGCTGATCGCGACGCCGGTGCTGGCGCGGATCCAGATCGATCAGGCCGCGGCGCTGGCGCTTGCGCGGGCCGGCGGCAGCCCGTCGGCTGGCGCGGCGACCGCGGCCGGCATCGCCGGCGATCGGCGCAGTGGTTCGTCGATCTCGTGTCGCCGAACGTGATCAAGGCGGCGGCTGACGGCGCGATGCTGCCGATCATCGTGTTCGCGGTGCTGTTCGGCGTCGCGCTGGCCGGCGTCGGCCGCGGAGCGCCGCGATGCCGTGCTGCGCGTGACGCAGGGCGTCGCCGACGCGATGCAGCGGCTGGTAGCCGGGCATCCTGGAGCTGGCGCCGATCGGCGTCTTCGCGCTGGCGGTGCCGCTCGCCTCGAAGCTCGGCCTGTCGGCGGCGGGCGCGGTCATCGCCTACATCGTGCTGGTGGTGGCGCTGACCGTCATCGCCGCCGTGGTGTTGCTCTATCCGGTCGGGATCGTGGCAGGCGACGATGTCGCCGAAGGCGTTCGTCGTCGTTCTGCGCGCCGGCGCAAGCGGTGGCGTTCGCGTCGCGCTCTTCGCTGGCGGCGCTGCCGGCGATGGTCGAGAGCGGCGAGCGCGCGAATCTGCCGCCGATCGTCGCGCGGTTCGTGCTGCCGCTGGCCGCCTCGGTGTTTCGCATCGGCGCGGCGGTGGCGATGCCGGTCGGAGTGCTGTTCCTGGCGCGGCTCTACGGCACGACGCTGTCGCCCGCGCAGCTCGCGTCGGTGGTGTTCACCGTGATCCTCAGCTCGTTCGCGGTGCCAGGCGTGCCGGGAGGCAGCATCATCGCGATGGTGCCGGTGCTGGCCGCCGTCAACCTGCCGATCGACGGCATCGGCATCCTGCTGGCGGTCGACACCATCCCCGACATGTTCCGCACCACCGCCAACGTCACCGGCAGCCTGACGCTCGCGGCAGTTCTCCGCAGACACGAATAAGAAGAAACCGCGAGAGCCGCCGAGCACGCAGAGAACGACGTTTTCTCAGCGATCTCCGCGGTCTCGGCGGTTTCTTCCGATCGTGGCGTCGCTACGAAAACATTCGTATTGACATCTACGAAGAGTCGTCGTAGATAATCCGGCGCATGAAAGGCCTGCGCCGCAAGCCGACCGACGCCGAGCTCGCCATCCTCACCGTGCTCTGGGCCAAGGGCCCGAGCACGGTGCGCCGGATTGCCGAGGAACTGGGACGCGAGGCCGGCTACACCACGATCCTGAAGCTGCTTCAGATCATGACGGAGAAGGGGCTGGTCGTTCGGGACGAGGCCGCGCGAACGCATATCTACGCCGCGGCGTATACCCAGGATCAGACGCAGCGACAGCTCGTCACCGATCTGCTCGAGCGCGCGTTCGACGGGTCGGCGGCCAAGCTCGTCCTGCAGGCTCTCGCTGCCAGCCGGACGTCGCCGGAAGACCTCGCTGAAATCGAGAAGCTGCTGCGCGCCGCCGGCGGCCCCGCGGCGGGCGGGGATACCAAGCCTGGAGGATCCCGATGACCTCGTATCTGCAGACGGCCGGCTGGACGTTGGTGCATTTCGTCTGGCAGGGCGCCGCGATCGCCGGGGCAGCGATCGGTGCTGTTGCGGCTCACCCGGCGGCGCACGGCCAGCACGCAGATACGTGATCGCCTGCGTCAGCCTGGCGGCCATGCTCGCGGCTCCGATCATGACCGCACGGCTGATCTGGACTGCCGTCGATGGCCGGCAGGCCGACGCTGCTGCGATCGGTAGCATCGTCACTGCTCCTGAGCCCGCCGTCGGGTCGGCGAGCGCACCGGGATCGTGGCGGTCTCCGGCTGCCGACCCTGGCTCACCGGTGACCGGCGCTGTCGTGCGCGTCGGGCAGGGCTTCAGCCTCGCGCTCGAACGAATCGTTCCAGCCGTTCACGGTCGCGTGGCTGAGCGGCGTCCTTTTACTGCTGGCTCGCATGGCCGGCGGCTGGTGGCGCGTCAGGCGGCTGCACCACGTCGCGCTCTCGACCGCTTCTTCGCGGTGGCAGACCGGTCTGCCGCCGTCTGGCCTATCGCCTCGGGCTCCCGGCGGCGGCGCACGTCGTCGAATCCGCGCTCGTGGAGGTGCCGACTGTCGTCGGCTGGCTGAGGCCGGCGATCCTGCTGCCGATCGCCGCACTTGGCGTCGTTGACGCCCGACCAGGTCGAGGCGATTCTCGCGCACGAGCTCGCGCACATTCGCCGCCACGACTACGCCGTGAACGTGCTGCAGACGCTCGCGGAAACGCTGTTGTTCTACCATCCGGCGGTCTGGTGGGTCTCGAAGCGAATTCGCGTGGAACGCGAGCATTGCTGCGATGACATCGCGGTGGAGATCTGCGGCGATCCGATCGGCTACGCGCAGGCGCTGGCAGAGCTCGAGAGCTGGCGTACCTCGACTCGCGACGATGGCGCTGGCGGCGACCGGCGGATCGCTGCTCGACCGCGTGCGCCGGATCCTGCGAATGCCGATCGCCGACGAGCCGCGCTCGCCCAGCTGGGTCGGCGACGCTCGCGCTGACGATGATCTTCACGGCGGGCGCCGGAACTGTCCAGCACCTGCCGTGGAGCAGCGCGCAGGGCGACGCGCGCGCCGTTTCAGTCGTGCTCGCGTCGAATCAGCCGACAACCGCGACGAGCGCCGTGCCCGCGGTGCCGGTCGTTACGCAGGACGCTCGGCGTCCGCCCGTGCCGCCGGTACCACCTTCGCCGCCGACGTGCCGCCGACGCCGCGACACCGCTGCGGACAGGCCGTTCGACAGCCGCCAGCTCCGCCAGCGCCGCCAGCGCCGCCCGCACCACCGGCGCCGCCGGCGCCACCAGCGCCACGCCCGCTCATCATCAGAGCTGTTCGCACCGCCCGCGCCTCCGGCACCACCGGCGCCTCCCGCACCGCCGGCGCCTGTCGCGGCTCCCGCGCCTCCGGCACCGCCATCACCTCCGTCTCCGCCTTCGCCGCCGTCGCCACCAGCGCCAGGCGCGTCTTCGGCGTTTTCAAAAGGCGAGTGGAACATCAGCTGGAGTAACGGTGGACACAAGCTCGATGTCCACCTGGTGGGCGTGGTCGCCTTCACGGACGACCTCACCGATATTCAGACGCTGTCGAACGGCGGCTCACTCACGCTGCGCGACTGGAGCAGCGGCGATCCCGCACACCGTCGAGATCGTTGCCGTGAACGGCACCTTGACGCGCTCCTATTTCGTCGCCGGCCTGAAACGGCCGTGGGACGACGAGGCCAAGCGCTTCCTGTCCACGGAGCTGCCGATCCTGGTTCGGCAGACGGGCCTCGGCGCCGAGTCGAGGGTGAAGTCGATCTACGAGAAGAAAGGCGTCAGCGGCGTCCTCGAGGAAATCGATCTGCTCGGCGGCGACTATGCGCGCCGCCTGTATCTCGTCGCGCTCATCGACCTGGCCGCCTTCGACTCGACCACCGTGCAGCCGCTGCTGCAGCGGGTCGGGCAGGCGATGAGGTCCGACTACGATCGGCGGCAGGTGCTCGAACACATCGCCTCGCGCGTGCCGCTGGATCAGAAAGGCGCCGCTCGCCTACATACGGGCCATGGCGACGATGACCTCCGACTACGACCAACGAGAGGCGCTGTCGGCGCTGACCACGCGGAGCGACACCGTCGCCGACGGTGAAACGCTGCTGCCGGCGTTGGCGCACATCAAGTCGAGCTATGACAGGCGGGTCGCGCTCGAAGAGGTGCTGGCGCGCGGCGCGATGGGCGCCGAGGGAAAGAGAACGATCCTGGCCGCGGCCGCCGGTATCCGTTCGACTACGACCGTCGCCGGGTGCTGACGTTCTACCTCGAGCGATTCGGCGTCGAGCCGCCGGTGCGGGACGAGTTCTTCACCGCGGTCCGGGCGATCGTCGATCTACGATCGCCGGAAGTGCTGACCCGCTGGCCAAGAAGGGCGGGCGCAGCGAGGTCCAGACCGCGGTGTTCGAGTCGGTGGGACAGATGACGTCGGATTACGACGCCGCCGAAGTCCTGCTGGCGCTGTGCGGCGGGCATCGATTCCAACAGCCGGCCCGCCTTCGTGCTGGCGGCGGAGCGAATCAAGTCGACCTACGACCAGAATCGGGTAATGGCGGCGCTGGTGAAGGCGGAGCGTCGCTGACCGCCAGCGCGATCAGGACGGCCGCGATCGATCCTCGAACGATCTGACTCTGGACGCTACCGCCGAGGTGGACCGCGTCGTGGACCGCGAGCGCCTGCAGCCCGAGCATCGCGCCGATCGCGAACGCCAGGCCTCCTGGCAGCCGGACCCTGACGAACGCGGCGGCAAGCGCCAGCAACGCCCCGAAGGCGACCAGACCCAGCTCAGCCCAAAGCTCGAGGCGCGCGCCGCGCAGCAGGTCCGCCACGGCCCAGCCGATTGAGTAGATCCCGTACGAAAACATTCCAAGCGACGCGATCGTCAGCACCGGATCCTCTCCCCACATTATCTACAATGAGCGGGTGCCTTCCATCGGACGCCTGCGTTACCTCGAAGCCGCCCCGCGATCTGACGACCGCCCGCGCGGCACGCTGCTCCTGCTCCATGCCTTCCCGCTGAACGCGCGCATGTGGGAGCGCCAGCTCGCCCTCGCCGACACCGGCTGGCGGGTGATCGCACCGCAGTTGCGCGGGTTCGACGCGGGCGGAGGCGATCCACCGGCGACGTCGGTCGACGACTACGCCGGCGACGTCATCGATCTGCTCGACGCGCTGCACGTCAAGCAGGTGGTGGTTGGCGGGCTGTCCATGGGCGGCTATGTCGCATTCGCGCTGCTGCGATTCGCCGCGCGCTACGTGCAGGGACTCGTCCTCGCCGACACCCGTTCGCAGGCCGACACGCCGGAAGGCGTGGCGGGACGCACCGCCTGCTGCAGGTGGTTCAGGACAAGGGCCCGTCGGCTGTCGCCGAGGAAATGATCCCGAAGCTGCTCGGCGAGACGACGATGCGGGCCAGGCCGGCGGTGGTCGAGCAGGTTCGCTCGCTCGTGCTCGCGAGCTCCGCCGACGCCATCGCGGGCGCGATTCGCGCGCTCATGACGCGGCCCGACTCGACCCCGCTGCTCTCGTCGATTCACGTGCCGACCCTGATCGTCGTCGGCGCCGAGGACACATTGACGCCGCCGTCCGCATCGGAAGAGATGCAGCGGGCGATCGCCGGCTCCGAACTGGTGCGCATCCCGCAGGCCGGTCATCTGTCCAACCTCGAGCAGCCTGACTTGTTCAACGCCGCCCTCGCGGCCTTCCTGACCCATCGGGTATAGTCGGGGAACGATGTTTCACCTTGAACGCGACGCGCGCACACGGCGTCACACATGGCTTGCGTGTGCCCTCATCTGCGGCTGCCTGGTGGCGGCGCCCGTCGCGCAGGAGTCGTCCGAGGCGGCACGCACCAAGTCGTTCGATTCGCTGCTCGATCTCTACGTCCGCAACGGCGACGTCTACTACCGTGCGATCAGATCCGAACGGGCGAAGCTCGACAGCTATGTCAATCAGCTGGCGACGGCGTCGATCGACAAGCTGTCGCGGGATGAGCAGCTGGCGTTCTGGCTCAACGCCTACGACGCTCTCGTGCTGCGGACCGTGGCCGATCATTATCCGATTCAAGGGCACTCGGGGGATACCCGGCCAAGAGCATCCGCCAGATTTCCGGCGCGTTCGAACGACTGCCGCACCGGGTCGCCGGCCGCACCGTGACGCTCGATCAGATCGAGCAGACCATCCTGCCGACCTTCCACGACCCGCGCGTCTACTTCGCCATCGGCCGCGGCGCGGCCGGAAGTGGCCGGCTGCGAAGCGAGGCGTTCACCGGCGCGCGCCTCGAGGAACAGCTGGCCGACGTCGCGGCCGAGTGCGTCACCCGCGCCCAATGCATCGCGATCGACCGGGAAAGCGGCAAGGTGAGCGCCAGCTCGATTTTCTCGTGGCGGGAAAAGGAATTCGCCGCCGCCTATGCCGACAAGGCACCGGCGGCGTTTTCGGCACGCAGTCCGATCGAGCGCGCGGTGATCGCGTTCGTCCTGCCGAAGCTGACCGGTACCGAGAAGGAGTTCCTCGCGAAGAACACCTTCCAGGTCACCTATTCCTCCTTCGACTGGACGCTGAACGATCTCACCGGCCGCGGAGGCCGTTAGCTTCACGATGGACCTGCAACTGTCCGGCAAGGTCGCGATCGTGACCGGCTCGAGCAAGGGTCTCGGGCTCGCCAGCGCGCGCGCGCTTGTCGAGGAGGGATGCCGGGTCACCATCTGCGCTCGCGGCGCAGCGGCGCTGGATGAGGCGGCCGCCGCGCTGACGGTCGCCGCCGGCCAGGACGGCCCGGCCCGGGTGCTCGCCGTCGCCGCCGATCTGTCGACCGCCGACGGCGTGGAAGCGGTCATCGCCCGCACCGTCGAGGCCTTTGGCGGCCTCGACATCCTCGTCAACAACATCGGGCTCGCCAAGGGCGCGGGCATCGTCGACACCAGTGATGCCGACTGGCAGGCCGCGTTCGATCAGACCCTGTTTCCTGCCGTTCGCGCGTCGCGGCTGGCGGTGCCGCTGATGCGGAAGCGGGGGGGCGGCGCGATCCTGATGATTGCTTCGATCTGGGGGCGAGAGTCGGGCGGCCGGATGACCTACAACGCCGTCAAAGCGGCTGAAATCAGCCTGGCAAAAGCGATGGCTCAGCAGCTGGCGAGAGACAACATCCGCGTCAACAGCGTTGCCCCGGGGTCGATTCGGTTTCCGGGAGGGTCGTGGGATCGCCGCGTTCAGGAGGCCCCTGACGAAATGGCGGCGTTCGTGCGAAGCGAGCTTCCGTTCGGGAGATTTGGCCGTCCCGAGGAGGTTGGGGCGGTGGTGGCATTCCTGGCGTCGGCGCGGGCGAGCTGGATCAGCGGCGCTAGTGTGACCGTTGACGGCTGCCAGTCACGCTCCCTGATCTGATCGCCGGCATACCCTCGGACGGATCCTGATCGGTGCGGCGGCTGCGGCCCCCGCCGGACAGGCCTCGCGCGCTGACCATCTTGCGCGGGACCGGATTGCCGGGGAAGCGGACGCGAACGATGAACCCCTCGGGATTCTCGTGTTCGCCGGTGTCCGGTTCGCCGTCGGACGAATGCAGGAAGAATCCTCGGCGCCGCAGATGCGGCTCGCGTGCAACCATCTTCGACAACTCCTTACCCAGATCTATCGGCGCGAGAAAAAAGAGTAGCAGTACCGCGCCGTGGATCAAGAAAAAAAACCCGAAAAGTGTGAAAAAGATCAGCGTCGCGCGAACGCGAAGCGATAGACCGGCAGGCCGGCGAGGATCAGCGCGAATGTGATCGTCGTCGGAATTGGCTCGTGGATGAGCGCGTTGATCACGAACGCGGCGACCGAGAGGATGAAGATGGCGGGGACGATCGGATAGCCGATCGCTTTGTACGGTCGCGGCATGTCCGGGCGCAGGCGGCGGAGACGGTAGATGGCGGCGATGCCCAGCGCGTAGAACGGCCAGATCGCCAGCACGAACGTTTCGGTCAGCGCTTCGAAGCTGCGGCTCATCACCAGCGCGATGCCCAGCACCGCCGCCAGCAAGATGGCCACGTAGGGCGTCTTGAAGCGCGGATGGACCCTGGCGATCGTCTCGAAAAACATCCCGTCGTCGGCCATCGCGAAGAAGACCCGCGGGGACGCGAGCATGCTGCCGTTGAGCGAGCTGAACGACGAAATCATCACGAAAACCGACACCAGGATCACGCCGGTCCGGCCGAACAGGGCCATCATGGTGTCCGCGGCGACCAAAGGCGTGGCGGGGTTGGCGATTCCTGTGATCGGGATCACGTAAAGGTAGGCGACGTTGGTCAGCACGTAGATGGCGATGAGCGCCAGGGTGCCGAGGATGATCGCGCGAGGCAGGTTCCGCTGCGGGTCCTTCACCTCGCCGGCGGCGAACGACAGATCACCCCAGCCGTCGTAGGCCCACAGCACGCTGACCAGGGCCAGGCCCATCGCGCCGATGCCAATCGACCCTGGCGCCGCCGCGGTCAGATGGGAGAGGCTCGCGCCGTGGCCGCCTCCCAGCAGGAACGACGCGCCCACCAGGACCACCAGCGCCGAAAACTTCGCGGCGGTCGAGACCCCGACGATGGCGGCGCCGACGTTGGCGCCGACGATATTGGCGCAGGCGGCAAAGGCGATGGCGGCTGCGGACAGCGCCCGCGCGGCAATGTAGTGCTCGACCGGATCGACGCCGAGGCTGCGCAGCAGGTATTCACCGAAGACGACAGCGATGCCACCCAGCGCCGAGGCGCGGATCAGCACCAGCTCGGACCACCCGAAACAGAACGCCCACTGGCGCCCCCAGCCTTCGCGGATGTAGGCGTAAAAACCGCCCGTCTCAGGGAGCGCGGCCGCCAGTTCCGCGAGCGAGAGCGCGCCGCACAGCGTCACGAGGCCGCCGACCACCCAGAGCGCGAGCATCAGCGTGGGGCTGGGGACCTTCTGCGCGATGCCGGCCGGCGAACGGAAGATGCCGGACCCGATGGTGATGCCGATCACGAGGGCGACCGAACTCCACAGCCCGAGCGTGCGAGGAAGGCGATCCGGCTGGGCCGAAGCACTCATGAGTGGGCGAAGACTAGCATGGCCCCAGATCCCTTTGCCATTTGTTCGCCCCGCTGGTACGATGCTGCGCCATGCTCCCCGCGACACGATCCCGCAACGATGGCGCGCTCGATGCGGCGCTCGAGCGCATCGGCGGCCGCGATGTCGACCGGCCCGACACTCCTGATCTTCACGTCACGGCCGTCCGGCGTCTTCCGGCGGTCACGGCCCAGTTCGCGCCGTTCCCGGCGGGGCTCGATCCGCGGTTGGTCGGGGCGCTGGCATCGCGCGGTGTCGATCAGCTCTACACGCACCAGTCGGAAGCGATTGAGCACGCGCTCGCTGGCCGCCACACGGTCGTCATTACTCCGACGGCGTCGGGCAAGACGCTCTGCTACAACGCGCCGGTGCTCGATGCGATCCTCAAGGATCCGTCGAGCCGCGCGCTCTACCTGTTTCCGACCAAGGCGCTGGCTCAGGATCAGCTCGCGGAGCTGCAGGCGATGTGCGAGACGATCGACGCGCAGGGGACGGACCTCGCCGCGGAATCAGACCGCGGCCGGACTCCCGGCATCGGCGTGTTCACCTACGACGGCGACACGCCCCAGGACGCGCGGCGCACGATCCGATCGCGCGCCCACATCGTGCTCAGCAATCCCGACATGGTCCACTCGGGGATCCTGCCGCACCATCCGCGCTGGGCGAAGCTGTTCGAGAACCTGCGCTACGTCATCATCGACGAGCTGCACGCCTACCGCGGCGTCTTCGGCAGCCATCTCTGCAACGTGCTGCGGCGGCTCCGCAGGATCTGCGCGCACTACGGATCCAGCCCGGTGTTCCTCTGCTCGTCGGCGACGATCCAGAATCCGCGCGAGCTCGCGGAGCGCCTGACCGAGCAGCCGTTCGAGCTGGTGGACAGGAACGGCGCGCCCCGGGGCGAGAAGTTCTTCGTGTTCGTGAACCCTCCGGTCGTCAACCATCAGCTCGGCATTCGCCGATCGTATCTGGCCGAGACGCGGCGCGTCGCATCGGAGTTCCTCAAACGCCACCTGCAGATCATCGTCTTCGCGCAAAGCCGGCTCTCGACCGAGATCCTGACGACGTATCTGAAGGACGATTTCGAAGGCATTCCCGGCGCGCCGGAAAAAATCCGCGGCTATCGCGGCGGCTATCTGCCGATGCGGCGGCGTGAGATTGAAAAGGGGCTGCGCGACGGCGCGGTGCGCGCGGTGGTCTCGACCAACGCGCTCGAGCTCGGCATCGACATCGGCGCGCTCGACGTGTCGGTGATGGCCGGCTATCCGGGCACGATCGCCTCCACCTGGCAGCGCGCGGGGCGGGCGGGGCGGCGCAGCGGACGGTCGGCGGCGGTGATGGTGGCGAGCAGCGCGCCGCTCGATCAGTTCGTGGTGCGCAACCCGTCGTACTTCTTCGACGCGTCGCCCGAGCGCGCGCTGATCGATCCCGACAACCTGCACATCCTGGTCGATCACATCAAGTGCGCCGCGTTCGAGCTGCCGTTCACGCGACCGACGCCTTCGGCCGTCCCGACCTGCAGGAGATTCTCGGGATCCTGTCCGAGCAGGGCCTGGTGCACCGCGCGGACGAAGCCGCGCCGTGGACCTGGACCAACGAGTCGTATCCCGCCGACGCCGTCAGCCTGCGGTCGGTGTCGTCGGACAACTTCGTGATCGTCGACATCACCAGCGAGACGCGGGTGATCGGCGAGACCGACTTCACGAGCGGACCGTCCACGCTCCACCCCAAGGCGATCTACATCGTCGAGGGGCAGCTGTTCCAGGTGGAGCGGCTCGACTTCGAGGGGCGCAAGGCGTTCGTCGGTCGATCGACTGCGACTACTACACCACCGCGATCAGCTACGCGAAGGTGACGCCGATCGATACGTTCGCCGCCGCGCAGGAACGGTCGCATGGCGAGGTGCACGTGGTGTCGCGGGTGGTCGGGTTCAAGAAGATCAAGTTCTACACCAACGAGAACGTCGGATCGGGTGAGCTCGATCTGCCCGAGCAGCAGATGCACACGACGTCGTACTGGCTGACGATTCCGTCGGCGGTGATGGCGGCGCTGCCGTACGCGGCCGACGATCGCCGCGACGGCGTGGTCGGGCTGTCGTTCGCGCTGAAACAGGTTGCGCAGCTGCTGCTGATGTGCGACGGCCACGACATCGGGATCTCGATCAACAGCGGGGAGACGGGTCGGGAGTCGTTTCCGATGGACGCGGCACGGAAACGACTCCGCAGACCCCGTTATCTACGTGTACGACAACTATCCCGGGCGGCATCGGCTTCAGCGCGCCGCTGTTCGAGGCGCACCATGAGCTGCTCGAGGGCGACGCGCCGGCTGATCGCCGAGTGCCCGTGCGAGAACGGCTGCCCCGGCTGCGTCGGGCCGATTGGCAACACCGGGCCGCTCGCCAAGACCGCCGCGCTGCAGGATCCTCGATCTGCTCGGCGTGCCGGGTCGGAAGCACCCGGCCTACAAGCGGCATCTGAAGGGCGGGTCCTTTCGGACCCGCGTCCTCTGACGAAGAGGTCGTGCCGTTTTGAGCTCGCTGGCCGATCGCATCCGCGGGATCGTGGCGCCGGGAACGTCGGTTCCGACAAGGACCCGACCCACATGGGGCCGATGTTGGGCGGGCCCTTCTGGATCCGCCGTCCGCCGCCGCCGATATCGCGGCCGTGCTCGGCGGCGCGTGGCGCGATGGCGCCTTCGTCGTCGATCGGCGATGGGAGCCGTCGGCGCTGCACGGGCGCGAGCGGATCGGCGCGATGGCGGAGCGGCTCGAGCGATCGGCCGACGAGGCGCCGCTGTTCGCCGGCGGCGCGCCGGCCCGGCCGCCGTTCGTGTTCTTCGATCTCGAGACCACCGGCCTCAGCGGCGGCGCCGGCACGCTGGCGTTCCTGGTCGGCTGCGGCTGGTTCGAGCGCGACGGCGCGTTCGTGACGCGACAGTTCCTGCTCGCCCGCCATGCCGACGAGCGGCCGCTGCTCGAGGCGGTTGCCGCGCGAGCTGGCGCGCGCGGGCGCGCTCGTCAGCTTCAACGGCAAGTCGTTCGACGCGCCGCTGCTCGAAGGCCGCTATCTGTTTCATCGGATGGCGTGGAGCGGACGCGACCTGCCGCACCTCGACGTCCTGCATCCGGCGCGGCGATTCTGGAAGCCGCGCAACGGCAGCCCCGGAGGGCTCCGACGCGACGACGGTGAGCTGTTGACGCAGGGGTTCAGGTCCGAAGGCTGCTCGCTGCAATCGCTCGAGCGCCAGCTCGTCGGCCTGCGGCGCCGCGGCGACGTGCCGGGCTTCGAGATTCCCGCGCGCTACTTCCAGTTCGTGCGCAGCGGCGACGCGCGCGCCGCTGCGCGGCGGTGCTCGAGCACAACCGGCTGGATCTGCTGACGCTCGCCGCGCTCACCGCGCGGCTGACTGACCTGGCCGCGTCGCGGCCCGGACGCTGCCGGCGACGCCGCGCGAGGCGCTGGCGCTCGGCCACGTCTACGCGCGCGGCGGCGCTCGACGGAACAGGCGGCGCGCGAGCTTTCGCCGCGCGATCGAGCGCTGCCGCTCGCCGCGCGGCGCCTACGATCCGATCCGGATCGAGGCGCTGCGCGCGCTGGCGCTGGCGTGCCGCCGCGCGCGGACGCACGACGAAGCGGCGGCATGCTGGCGCGAGCTGGTGGAGATGCGGGGCTGCCCGGCGCCGATCGCTGCGCGACGCCGCCGAAGCGCTCGCGATTCATCACGAGCACCGCGTGCGCGATCTCGCGGTCGGCGAAAGCGTTCGCGCTGCAGAAATCTGGAGAGCCGGATGCGATCTCGGGTGGGCGGACGCCGCGCGCTACCGGCTGGCGAGGATAGAGAGGAAGCTGGAAGCGAGAAGTTTGAAGTTCGAAGGCGAAGTCTGAAGGACTCGTACTTCAGACTTCGTCACTTCTGCACTTCCGCGAGCGTCTAGCGCGTGGCCGTCGGCCGCTTGGCCTTCTTCGCCTTCGCCGCCGCGCGGCGGTCTTGCGGCTTTCGGACGTCTGGGCGCCGAACTTCTTGCTGAACCGCTCGACGCGGCCTTCGGTATCGAGCAGCTTCTGCTTGCCCGTGAAGAACGGGTGGCAGCTCGAGCAGATTTCGAGGTGCAGCTCAGGCTTGGTCGACCGGGTCTTCCAGGTCGCGCCGCAGGCGCAGCGCGCCTCGACGTCGAAATACTTCGGATGAATCGCTTCCTTCACTGCGTGCTCCTTGCCCTATCCGGGAAACCGCCATTATAGCAGACGCCTACGGGGTCGGCGTTCGGCGTCGCGGTCCCAGCGGTGGGTCTTGAGCGCGTCCCCCAGGCGGGGCGGCAGCCGGACCCCGTCGCTGGCCGCCAGGTTGCGCTCGACGTGCGCCGGCCGCCGCATGCCCGGAATCGTCGTGCTGACCGCCGGATGCTCCAGGATGAAGCGGAGCGCCAGCTCGGGCAGGTCCATCCCCTCGGGCACCAGCGGGCTCAGCCGGTCGACGCGCGCCAGCGTGGCGGCGAGGTGCTCGCGGTTGAAATAGATGTTCCGCCAGTCGCCGTCGGGCCAGCGCGAGTCGAGCGTCAGCGTGCCGGTCAGGCTGCCTTCGTCGAACGGCACGCGCGCGATCACCGCGATGCCGTGCGCCTGGCAGTACGGCAGCAGCTCGTCCTCCGGCGCCTGGTCGAAGATGTTGTAGACGACCTGCACGCTGTCGATCAGGCCGGTCGTCGAGCGCGCGCAGCACGTTGGCGGCTTCCCAGCGGTTGACGCTGATGCCGAC
Source organism: uncultured Acidobacteriota bacterium (assembly GCA_963794705.1). Taxonomy (GTDB): domain Bacteria; phylum Acidobacteriota; class Vicinamibacteria; order Vicinamibacterales; family CAVVIG01; genus CAVQFC01. Next base: position 62,763 of record CAWCFI010000008.1, on the reverse strand, counting down.
GGCGCGCACCAGCCCCTCGCGCTTCAGGTCGTCGACCGCGCGCTGCCAGCCGTCGTCGTCGGCCCAGGCGTCGCTCCAGACGTGGAACTGCTGCAGGTCGATCGTCTCGACGCCGAGGTTCTCGAGGCTCTTCTCGGTGTACTCGCGGATGTGATCGCGGCGGATACGTGTCCTGCGATCGCGGTACTCGGCCTTGCCCGGCCACTTCATGTTCTTCGGCGGGATCTTGGTCGCGACGTAGGCGGTCGCGCCGCGGTGCGCCCGCAGCGCCTCGCCCAGCAGCGTCTCGCTCTTGCCCTGTGCCGTAGACCCAGGCCGTGTCGAAGAAATTGCAGCCGAGCGCGAAGGCGCGGTCGAGCGCCTGCAAGCGACTCCTGGTCGTCGGATCCGGTCCAGCCGCCCATGCCCCACATGCCGTAGCCGATTTCCGAGACCTGCCAGCCGGTGCGGCCGAACGTGCGATAGCGCATATACAATCTTGCCCCATGATCACCCACGAAATCATCGGCGACGACATGCAGGCGGTGCGTGGTGGCGCATGGCGGCTCGGCGACGAGATTCGTGCCGAAGCCGGCGCGATGACCTACATGACCGACGGCATCGAGATGGATGCGCGCATGACCGGCGGCATCCTCGGCGGCCTGACCCGAAGTTCCTGGCGGGGGAGAGCCTCTTCCTCACCTACTTCCAGTGCACCGGCCGCCACCGGGCCGGTCGCGTTCAGCGCGCCGTACCCCGGCAAGATCATGCCGCTTCGCCGCTGCAGTCGAGCGCGATGATCTGTCAGCGCGGCTCGTTCCTCTGCGCCACCGGCGAGATCAACATCACGCGTCGAGTTCACCAAGCGGCTCGGCGCCGGCTTCTTCGGCGGCGAAGGGTTCATCGCTCGGAACGGTTCGAGGGCACGCGGCGACGGTCGTTCGGCGCACTAGCGGCGGCACGCGTGCGTGTCCCGGCTTCGGATTCTCGAAGGCGGTGCGCGCCGACGAAGCTGAAGGTCGGACACCGGCGATCGCCTCGGTCGCGTTCGATCCGACGCGTGGACTACGACATCGAGTTGCGTCGGCGGCGATCAAGACTGGCGGTGTTCGGCGGCGAGGGACTGTTCTTCGCGACGCTCACCGGCGCCGGCGCCGCGTCTGGGTGCAGACGCTGCCGTTCTCGCGCCTCGCCGAGCCGGCGTCCTGGCGGCGCACGACACAGGCGGTCAGCGGAACCGACAGCTGGCGCCAGCGGCGGATGCTGCGTGGCCGAGCGCGCTGCGGCGCCATCGGCGACCTTGATTCGGCGGCGACCGATTCGTGAAAGTCCGATGTCAGGCTAGGTCTCGAAGTTCGAGCTAGAGCCGGCGTCGACCGTGCGGCGCTGGACCGAGGACTCGCCGACTTCCGCCGAACTTCAGACTTCTCTAGCCTTCGCCCCGCTCGACATCGACGCCAGGAAGTCCTGGTTGGTCTTGGTCTTCGACATCCGCGACAGCAGCAGCTCCATCGCCTCGACCGGCGACAGCGGCGTCAGCACCTTGCGCAGCACCCAGACGCGGTTGAGATCTTCTTTCGGGATCAGCAGCTCTTCCTTGCGGGTGCCGCTCTTCTGGATGTCGATCGACGGGAAGACGCGGCGGTCGGTCAGCTTGCGATCGAGGTGGATCTCGAGGTTGCCGGTGCCCTTGAACTCCTCGAAGATCACTTCGTCCATGCGCGAGCCGGTGTCGACCAGCGCGGTCGAGATGATCGTCAGCGAGCCGCCTTCCTCGATGTTGCGCGCCGCGCCGAAGAAGCGCTTCGGCCGCTGCAGCGCGTTGCTGTCGACGCCGCCCGACAGCACCTTGCCCGACGGCGGCACGATGGTGTTGTAGGCGCGCGCCAGGCGGGTGATCGAGTCGAGCAGGATGACGACGTCCTTCTTGTGCTCGACCAGGCGCTTGGCCTTCTCGATCACCATCTCGGCGACCTGGACGTGGCGCTGCGCCGGCTCGTCGAAGGTCGAGGAGATGACCTCGCCGCGCACCGAGCGCTGCATGTCGGTGACTTCTTCCGGCCGCTCGTCGATCAGCAGCACGATCAGGTAGACCTCGGGGTGGTTGTGGGTGATGCTGTTGGCGATGTTCTGCAGCAGCATCGTCTTGCCGGTGCGCGGCGGCGCGACGATCAGGCCGCGCTGGCCCTTGCCGATCGGCACCATCATGTCGAGGACGCGCGCCGACAGGTTCTCGGCGTCGGTCTCGAGCGCGATCCGCGTCTGCGGATAGAGCGGCGTCAGGTTCTCGAAGAACACCTTCTCGCGCGCCCGTTCCGGCGGCTCGAAGTTGACCGCCTCGACCTTGATCAGCGCGAAGTAGCGCTCGCCGTCCTTGGGCGGCCGGATCTGGCCGGAGACGGTGTCGCCGGTGTGCAGGTCGAACTTGCGGATCTGCGACGGCGACACGTAGATGTCGTCGGGGCCGGGCAGGTAGTTGTAGTCGGGGGCCCGCAGGAACCCGAAGCCGTCGGGCAGCACTTCCAGCACGCCCTCGGAGAAGATCAGCCCGCTCTTTTCGGCGCGCGCCTTCAGGATCTCGAAGATCAGCTCCTGCTTGCGCATGCCGGTCGCGCCGGGGACGTCGAGCCCCTTGGCGATCTTGGTCAGCGCGCCGACGCTCATGTCCTTCAGCGTCGAGAGCTCGAGTTTTTCCGGTGGGGGGGCGGCGCCGTTGCCTTTGGGCGCTACGGGCGGTTGTGCCGCGGGTGGCTGTTGCTCAGTGTTCGGTCGATCAGTGTCCACAGTTCGTCCAGTCCTTCGCCCGTGACCGCCGAGACCGGCAGCACGGAAGTTTCCAACACGGATTCGAATGCTCGCAGGGCGCGGATCCGTTCGCCGCGTCCCAGCTTGTCGATCTTCGTCGCCACCACGGCCGACGTGCCGGCCGCCTCGCGCATCCACGTCCACGCCGCGCCGTCGCTCTCGAGGCCCGGGTGCCGCGCGTCCACCAGCAGCAGCCCGGCCGGGCCGCGCGCTGAACACCGCGCGCACGATCGCCTCGAACTCCGCCGCGCTCGCCCGCCGCGCCGCGGCCGGCGCTGGCCGCGCCGCGCGCCCCCTTCGGCGCCCGCGCGTATCCGTAACCCGGAAGGTCCAGCAGGTAGAACGGCGCGCCGCTGCCCCGCGTCACGCGATAGACGTTGGCGAGCCGCGTCTTGCCCGGCGCGGCGCTCGTGCGCGCGACGCGCTGGCGGACCAGCGCGTTGATCAGGCTCGACTTGCCGACATTCGAGCGGCCGACGAAGGCGATCTCGGCGAGCCCGTCCCGCGGCAGATCGCTTGCGCTCGCTGCGCTCCGAACAAAGCTCGCCTCGATCTTCAACGAGATTTCAGAATGCAGATTTCAGAGTGCAGATTGATTGCAGATTGGGGTGGTGTGCGCGGCCGGAATCTGAAATCTGAAATCCTAAATCTGAAATCTCCCTGTCTCTAGTGGGTAATCGTGTCGTCGACGATGGTCGACCGGTTCCGCGGGCTCCTCGGCCGGCAGGCGTCCCGCCAGCGGTTCGGCCAGGGCGATCTTCAGAACCTCGTCCATCGTCTGGACCAAGTAGACGTTCAACGTGTCGAGCACGTTCTTCGGAATGTCCGCCAGGTCCTTCTCGTTGTCCTTCGGCAGGATGATGCTCTTGATGCCGGCGCGATGCGCGGCGAGCACCTTTTCCTTCACGCCGCCGATCGGCAGCACCTTGCCGCGCAGGGTGATCTCGCCGGTCATCGCGACGTCCTTGCGGATGGCGACGCGCGCCAGCGCCGAGACCAGCGTGGTCGCCAGCGTGATGCCGGCCGACGGGCCGTCCTTCGGGATGGCGCCTTCCGGCACGTGGATGTGGACGTCGGTCCGCTTGTTGAAGTCCTTGGGGATGCCGTACTCCTCGGCCTTCGAGCGCACGTAGCTCATCGCCGCCTGCGCCGACTCCTGCATGACGTCGCCGAGCTTGCCGGTGAGCGTCAGGTGCCCCTTGCCCGGCATCAGCGTCGCTTCCGTCGTCAGGATCTCGCCGCCGACCTCGGTCCACGCCAGGCCGGTGGCGACGCCGATCTCGTCGTGCTCCTCCGCCATCGAGTTGCGGAAGCGCGGCACGCCGAGGTACTGCGTCACCTTGTCGGCGGTGATCTCTTCCTTGAAGCTCTTGCCCTCGGAGACGACCTTGCGCGCGACCTTGCGGCAGACCGAGGAGATTTCGCGCTCGAGGCTGCGGACGCCGGCTTCGCGGGTGTAGCGCGAGATGATCGTCGGCGAACGACTCGTCGGCGAACTTGATGTTCTCGCGCGGTCAGGCCGACGTTCTCGATCGCCTTCGGCGCGAGGAACTTCATCGCGATCTGGACCTTCTCCGCCTCGGTGTAGCCGGCGAGCTGGAGCACTTCCATGCGGTCGCGCAGCGCCTGCGGAATCGTGTGCAGCACGTTGGCGGTGCAGATGAACATCACGTTCGAGAGGTCGTACTCGACGTCGAGGTAGTGATCGAGGAAGGTCGCGTTCTGTTCGGGGTCGAGCACCTCGAGCAGCGCCGCCGACGGGTCGCCGCGGAAGTCCATCGACATCTTGTCGACTTCGTCGAGCAGGAACACCGGGTTCATCGTCCCGGCCTTCTTCATCATCTGGATGATCTGGCCGGGGAAGGCGCCGATGTAGGTGCGGCGGTGGCCGCGGATCTCCGCCTCGTCGCGGACGCCGCCGAGCGACAGCCGCACGAACTGGCGGTTCATGGCGCGGGCGATCGACTTGGCCAGCGAGGTCTTGCCGACTCCGGGAGGTCCGGAGAAGGTGAGGATGGTCGCCTTCGGCTTCTTGACCAGCGCGCGGACCGCGAGGAACTCGAGGATGCGTTCCTTGATCTTCTCGAGCCCGTAGTGGTCCTCGTGCAGGATCTCTTCGGCGCGCTTGAGGTCGCGGCTCTCGCGGCTCTTCTTGTGCCACGGCACCGCAATCAGCCAGTCGAGATAGTTGCGCGAGACGGTCGCCTCGGCGGACATCGGCGGCATCGCTTCCAGGCGCTTGAGCTCCTGGATGGCCTTCTCCTCGACGTCCTTCGGCATCTTCGCGGTTTCGATCTTCTTCTTGAGCTCGTCGACCTCGTTGCCCTTCTCGTCCTTGCGGCCCAGCTCCTTCTGGATCGCCTTCATCTTCTCGTTGAGGTAGTACTCCTTCTGGGCCTTCTCCATCTGCTTCTTGACGCGAGACTGGATCTTGCGGTCCACCTGGAGCTTGTCGACCTCGATTTCGAGGATGCCGGCGATGCGGTTGAGCCGTTCGAGCGGGGAGATGATTTCGAGCAGGTTCTGCTTCTCGTCGACGCCGATCAGCAGGTGCGCGGCGATGGTGTCGGCGAGCTTGCCCGGATCGTCGACCCGGACGGCGGCGATCATCGCGTCGTAGTGCAGGTTGTTCGACAGCTTCACGTACTGCTCGAACAGCGACACCACGCGGCTCATCGTCGTCTCGGCGTCGGCGCTGGCCTCGCGCTGCTTCGGCAGCACCTTGACGACGACGCGGTAGAAGCCCTTGTCTTCCTTCCACTCGACGGCGCGGGCGCGGTCGACGCCTTCGACCAGCACCTTGATGTTGCCGTCGGGCAGCTTCAGGCTCTGCACCACGTTGGCGACGCAGCCCATCGTGAAGATGTCTTCCGGGCCGCGGATCGTCCACCGACGCGTCGTGCTGCGCCGCGAGGAAGATGCGCTTGTCCTTGAGCAGCGCGTGATCGAGCGCGCGCGTCGACGAGGGCCGTCCGATGACGAACGGCATCATCATGTGCGGGAAGACGACGACGTCGCGGAGCGGGACGATCGGGAGGGTTTCGTACACTTCCAACGGGGACTCCAAATTTATCCGGCCTTCTCAATCAGCGTGATGGGCTTGTCCTTGGCGAGCACGACTTCCCGCGTGATCGTGACTTCGCGGACCTTCTTCTGGTTCGGCACCTGATACATCAGGTCGAGCATCAGCTCTTCGATGATCATGCGCAGGCCGCGCGCGCCGATCTTGCGCTCGAGCGCCGACTCGGCGATCGCGTCGAGCGCGTCGTCGGTGAAGCGCAGCTTGACGTTCTCGTACTCGAACAGCTTCATGTACTGGCGGGTGATGGCGTTGCGCGGCTGGGTGAGGATCTGGACCAGCGCCGGCTTGTCGAGCTCGTGCAGCGTGCCGATCACCGGCAGGCGGCCGACGAACTCGGGGATGAGGCCGTACTTGATGAGATCCTGCGGCTCGAGCTGCTCGAGCGTGGTGCCGATGTCGCGCGAGCGCAGCGACTTGACGTCGGCCTTGAAGCCGAGGGTCTTCTTGCCGATGCGGCGGTCGATCGCCTTGTCGAGGCCGACGAAGGCGCCGCCGCAGACGAACAGGATGTTGCTGGTGTCGACCTGGAAGAACTCCTGGTGCGGGTGCTTGCGGCCGCCCTGCGGCGGGACGTTGGCGACCGTGCCCTCGAGAATCTTCAGCAGCGCCTGCTGGACGCCTTCACCCGACACGTCGCGCGTGATCGAGGGGTTCTCGTCCTTGCGGCAGATCTTGTCGACCTCGTCGATGTAGATGATCCCCTGCTGGCACTTCTCGATGTCGCCGCCGGCTGCCTGCAGCAGCTTGAGGATGATGTTCTCGACGTCCTCGCCGACGTAGCCCGCCTCGGTCAGCGTCGTCGCGTCGACGATGGTGAAGGGGACGGAGAGGAGCTTGGCGAGCGTCTGGGCGAGCAGCGTCTTGCCGGTGCCGGTCGGGCCGATGAGGAGGATGTTGCTCTTCGTCAGCTCGATGTCGTTGCGGCTGCGCGGCTGCTTCTGGATTTCGATGCGCTTGTAGTGGTTGTAGACCGCGACGGCCAGCTTCTTCTTGGTGCGCTCCTGGCCGATCACGTACTCGTCGAGGAATTTCTTGATTTCCTGCGGGGTGGGAAGCGACGAGCGGGTGCCGCGGTTCTCGAAGCGGTTGTCGTCGGCGATGATGTCGTTGCAGACCTCAACGCACTCGTCGCAGATGAAGACCGTCGGGCCCGCAATCAGCTTCCGGACGTCGTTCTGGTCCTTGTTGCAGAACGAGCAGCGCAGGACCTCGGTTTCCCCGGCCTTTTTCACCATGCTAAGCCTTAAGCCCTTCGCCCTAAGCCCTTTGCGCGGTTAAGCGCGTTTGCGGATGACATCGTCAATAATACCGTATTCCTTGCCCTGGTCGGCCGACATGATGTAGTCGCGTTCGGTGTCGTCCTGGATACGCTTGACGTTCTGGCCCGTGTGGTGGACCAGGATTTCGTTGAGCCGCTCACGCATCCGCAGGATCTCGCGGGCCGCAATATCAATATCGGTCGCTTGGCCGCCCAATCCAGACATCAGCGGCTGGTGGATGACGATTCGGGAATTCGGCAGCGAAAATCGCTTTCCCTTCGCGCCCGCGGCCAGCAGCACCGCCGCCATCGATGCCGCCTGCCCGATGCAGATGGTCTGGACGTCCGGCTTGATGAACTGCATCGTGTCGTAGATCGCCAGCCCTGCAGTAATCGAGCCGCCCGGGCTGTTGATGTAGAGCTGAATGTCCTTGTCCGGGTCCTCGGCCTCGAGGAAGAGCATCTGGGCGATCGCCAGGTTCGCTATTTGATCGTCGATCGGCGTGCCGATGAAGATGATGCTGTCCTTGAGCAGGCGCGAAAAAATGTCGTACGCGCGCTCGCCGCGGTTCGTCTGCTCGACGACCATCGGGACCAGCTGATTCTGCGCTTCAAGCGGATATCGCATATGGAGATTGGCTGCTGGTTTGTCGGGGAATTCGTGAGCGGGGTGTCTTACGAGTCTCCCGTGATTGTAGCATGCGCCAGGACGAAGTCAATTGACTTCTCCCGCCGTAACCCCGCATAGATACGGGACAAGCCGCCTTCCTTCTCGAGCGCGGCGCGCACCGCGGCCGGCGTCCGGCCGGTGCGTTCCGCGTATTTCACGACCTCGGCTTCGACCTCGGCGTCGGCTGACCTCGAGCTTCTCGCGCCGCGTCACCTCGTCGAGCACCAGCGCCGCCGCGACCGCCTCGCGGGACACCTCGCGCTGGCTCTCGCGGAAGGCGTTCCAGTCGATGCCGGCCTGCCGCGGATCGACGTTCTGGTCCATCAGCCGGCGGGCGAAGTCCTCGAGACGACGGTCGATCTCGCGGTCGATCATCGACGCCGGCACGTCGAACGGCAGGCGCGTCGCCAGCTGCTTCATCAGCTCCGATCGATCCTCGCGCTCGGCCGCGTGCTTGCGCCTCGTGCTCGAGATCCTCGCGCACGCGCGTCTTGAGCGCGTCGAGCGAGTCGACCCCGAGATCCTTCGCGAACTCGTCGTCCAGCTCCGGCAGCACGCGGCGCTTCAGCCCCTTGACCGTCACTGTATACGAGACGTCGGTGTTGGCGAGCTCCCCAATCGGGTAGTCGGCGGGGTAGTGCAGCGTGAATGCCTTGGTTGCGCCCGGCTTCGAGGCCGAGCAGCTGCTCGTCGAACCCGGGCGGGTTCGCCTTGGCGCCGAGCTCGATGCTGACGTCCTTGTGCGTGTCGGGCGTGCCGCCCGCGTCGCGGCGCTCGAGGTCGAGCGTCACGGTGTCGCCGTGATCGACGCCGCGGCCCTCGACCGGCTCGTGCCGCGCGCCGCGATCGCGCAGCCGCTGCAGCGCCATCTCGACGGCCTCGTCGTTGATCGCGTTCGACGCGCGCTTGAAGGTGATGCCGGCGAGATCGCCCGGATCGAACTCTGGCACGGTGTCGAACGACGCGGTGAAGGTGAGCGGCTGTCCCGCTTCGATGATCACTTCCCGCACGTCGGGCGTGTCGACCGCCTCCAGCCCCTTCTCGCGCAGCGCGTCGTCGACCGCGCGCGGGATGAGATCGTGCGCGACGTCGTGCAGGATCTGATCCTTGAAGCGCTGCTTGATGACGCGGGCCGGCGTCTTGCCGGGCCGGAAGCCGGGCACGCGCGCCTTGCGCGAGTAGTCGCGCGCGATGCGATCGATCTCCGCGTCGACGACATCGCTGGGAATCTCGACGCGCACGGTTCTTGCGCGTCGCGTTGACGTCGACGACATCGAATTTCATGCGAAGGTCAGCCTGAATATGAACAGTGGGACGGTCGGTACTTCAGACGAGCCGCCCTCCTGGCCGCTCATCCACCGGGGAAGATCCAGCGTAGCATGCAGGTCTTCCCTTGACAACGTCGCAGCATGTCAAGCGCTCCGAATCCCTCGCCGTACTACGCGCCGTGCCGCCGCGGTGGCTGTTTGCCGTTCTTCTCGCCGCCATCGTGGTGCATGCGGTCGACCTCTACCAGTTCGAGGGGTTTGAGTTCGACAAGGTCCAACCACGTCACCGCCACGAGGTCGTGGCTGGCCTTCTGCGCGCGGCGACCGGTTCCTGGAGTCCGGCTGTACCGCTGTTGATCATCTGGACCGTCCTCCATAGCCCGGCCGCCGGAGGTACTCGTACTCCGATGCGTTGGCCCTGTCGCTGTCTTCACGCGCTGCGGTCGCGGCCGCAGCCGTCGCCGTGTCGCGACCGCCCGGGCCTCGCCTGGAGCGGTGCCCTGGTGTCGAGCCGCGTGCATGGCCTGCGCGTCGGCGACGGGGCGTCCGGTCGGCCGGCTCGGCGGAGCTCCGGTGGGTCGCGTCGAAGACGTCGAGATCGTCTCAGTGGTGGGTTCGCCCTGTGCGCTGCTCGCGACTGGCGGTAGTGCTCGGAGGAGTAGGTGTGGTGCGAAAGGGGGGACTCGAACCCCCATAGCCTTTCGGCTACCGGATCCTAAGTCCGGCGCGTCTGCCAATTCCGCCACTTTCGCGGCACGGATTTCAGAGTAACACGGCGGGATGGTTCCACGTCAGCGGTCATGTGGCGGTGCCCGCCGGTGCGTAATTGGTGATGAGGAGCTCGTCGACTGGGCCGCGGCGGGCGGCATTACTGTTGATCGCCCGGCGCGCCGGGACACGGATCGCCCGGAGCCCTGCGGCCCGTGCCGCGGCGTCTTGCTCGTACAGCGCGGTGATCTCGTCGGCCGTCGAGTTGCTGAGCAGCACCAGGCATCCGCGCGCGGCGAGCGCGAGCACGATTTGCTGCAGCCGCAGCTGATCCTCGGCGCCGAAGCGCAGCGCGGTGTACGACGTGAAATTCGACGTGCGGCTGACCGGTGCGTAAGGCGGATCGAAATAGACGAAGTCTCCCGGCGCCGCGATCTCGAGCACGGATTCGAAGCTCCCCCACCGCAGATGCAGACGCGCCCCGGACAGCGCCTCCGACACCCGCGCCAGCTTTTCGCGATCCGCGATCTTCGGCCGATCGTAGCGCCCGGCCGGCACGTTGAATTCACCGCGCGCGTTCAGCCGGAACAGACCGTTGAACCCCGTGCGATTGAGGTAGATGAGCATCGCCGCGAGCTCCGGCGTATACGCGATGCGCCCGTCGCGGTCGCGGCGGCGGTCGCGGATCGGGTTGAACTGCTCGTCGCGCACCGCGTAGTACTGCGCCTGGCCGCCGCGGGCGTGCGCGGCGGCCAGGCGCTCCAACTCGTTCCCGACTGCCTCCGGCTGCGATCGGACGGTCTCGTAGCAGCCAATCAGATCCGTGTTCGAGTCGATCAGCACGACATCGCGATCGCGCAGGCGGCCGGCGGCGTGGAGATCGAAGAACACCGCGCCGCTGCCGAAGAACGGCTCGATGTAGCGGTTGAATGCCGGCGGATAGAAGCGGCGCAGGTGCGGCAGCAGCTGCCGCTTTCCGCCGGCCCATTTCAGCAGCGGACGGGACGACATGACCGATCGCTTGGGGCCGATGGCTGACGTCGTGGCCATCAGCCCTGAGCCTGCAGCCATCTCAAAGCGCAGCATCCCGTTCGGCCCACCACCAGATGCCGAGCGCGCTGACGAGCAACGCCGCCGCGCCCGCATAGAGCGGCACCGCGGGCGCGACGCGGCGGGCGAGCGAGACGAAGCCGCTGCCGAAGACGTTGACGGCGTCGCCGCTGACCGAGGAGAGGCCGGTGCGATGGAGCAGCATCCAGACGCCGGCCACCGCCGACAACACGATCAACCCGATCGCCACGTTGAAGCCGACGTCGAGGAACTGATCGCTGCGCCACCGCGCCCGGCGGATGCGCGCCAGCGTGCGCGTGGTGAACTGCGCCGGGGGGACCGGCGCCGCCCGCCGGCGCAGCGAGGCCTCCAGCTGACGCGCCCGTTCGAGCGCGCAGGCGCAGTTCGGGCAGGTCGCCAGGTGCGACGCCACGCGGCCGTCCGGCGTCAGATCGCCGGCGGCGATCGCCTCAACGGAGTCGAGAGCTTCGTCGCAGAACATCGGTCACTTCAAATCGGTTTCCAGCATCCGCCGCAGCTGCTGCTTGGCGCGATACAGCTGCGTCTTCACCGTGCCGAGCGGCAGCTGCAGCGCCTCGGCCAGCCCTTCGTACTGCACGCCGTTCAGATAGTGCGCGGCGATCAGCAGCCGGTAATTCGCCGGCAGTCGCGCGATCGCTTTCTCGAGGCGGTCGCGCAGCTCGAGATCGCCGAACTGCCGATCCGGCGCAGACGCGGCCGCCGTCGCCATGGTCCGCGTCCGCTCATCGTCGAACGACACCGCCGCGGACGGGTGCCCGTGTTCCTGAAGGCAGACGTTGGCGACGATGCGGTAAATCCAGGTGGAGAGGCGCGCTTCCCCGCGAAAGTACGGGAGCCCGCGGTGGATGCGCAGAAACACGTCCTGCGCGAGGTCCTCCGCGCGCGACCGATCCTGTACCGTGCGCGCAATCAGGGCGAACACGAGATCCTTGTACCGATCGACCAGTTCCTGGAATGCATGCTCATCGCCGGAGCGGCAACGCTCGACGAGCTCGCGCTCGTGCACATCCTCCATCCGCCATCGTATTAGAGCACGCGCGACCTCGAATTGTTTCAGGGGACGAGGTGAAACAATTCATGATCTGTTCCAGTCTAATCAGTTCAAGCGAGTACCCTGGAGGCGCAATGGAAGACCTGCAACTGGCGTGGCCCTTTTTGATCCCGATTGTCGGGACGATCTGCACGTTCGCGTACATCATCGTGCTGACGTTGAGCAAGGCGCGGGTGCGCGAGCTGGAGGTACGCGAGCGGATCGCCATGATCGAGCGGGGACTGGTGCCGCCGCCAGAAGTGGATCCCCGCGGGTTCGATCGTGCCATGCAGGTCTACGAGCGCACCCGGCATCGCTCGCCGGGCCGTCACCGGCGCGCGGGCATCACCCTGATGGGCGTCGGATTCGGTCTCATGATGCTCATCAGCGTGGCCGGCGGCGCCATGAATGAAGGCGTCGGGGTCGGCGGCTTTTTCGTGATTATGGGGCTCGCTTTTTTCATCAACGGCCTGTTCGACCACTCGGGGGATTTTCAATCCGCTCCGGCCAGGCCCCTCGCAGACTCATCTCCCATCCAACCGGAAGCGCCTCGACACGACTAGCGAGCGAGTGTCGAACAGATACAGCCCCTCCGTCCGTAACGATACAACCCCCTCGCGCCGATAAAACGGCTGGTCGAGCCTCACCGCTCGACGCACGTAAAGCACTGTAAAACAACTGCTTACGGACTGTTGACCACGATTGATCAGGAGTCGGGCTGTATCTGCCACGCCTTGAGGCAGTATCGGTCTTGACACAATCGGTCGTTAATGTCATATTAAGTCGTCATATGTCCGTTAACGGTGAGTCCAAGCGCGGCCCGTCTCGTCGCTCATCTGTGAGTGACGGGGCGGAGCTGCATCCAACCGAGCCAACCCGAGTGCAATCAATGGCAGACCCGCTCATCCTTGCCGACCGAGCCGCACGCTTCGTCCGACCCGGCGAGGGCGCGGTCGAACTGCTCGGCCGATCGGCGGCGATCGTTCGCGTGCAGGAGATGATCCGGCGCGGCGCGACCGTGGACGGCGGCGCGCTGATCACCGCCGAAGCCGGCGCCGACATCGAAGCCGTGGCCCGCGAGCTCCATCAGCGCGGACGCACGCCGAGCTCGCCGTATGTTTCCGTGCGCTGCGACGCCGGCGATCCGGCCAGCGTCGATCGCCTGTTGTTCGGCACTCCGCGCGCCTGACGCGGCGACCGACCTCGAATCGGTCGCCGCCGACAGCTGCATCGCCGCGGCGCGCGGCGGCGCGCTGTACCTGCATGGCGTCACCGAGCTGCGCGCGTCGACCCAGGCGCAGCTGGCCCGGATCGCGCGCGACGGCGAAGTGCGCATCGACGGCGCGCCGGTCGCCACCGAGCTGCGCTTCATCGCGAGCGCGCAGCCGGGCATCGACGGCGACGTGCATGCTCACCGCTTTCGCGCCGACCTGTACCGACGGCTGTCCAGCGTTCGCATCGATCTGCCGCCGCTGCGCGATCGTCCGGACGACGTGCCGGCGCTGGCGGCGCGGCTGCTGGACGATGCCTGTGCCGCGGCCGGACGCCCGGCCCGCAGCTTCACGCAGGCGGCGCTCGCGCTGCTTGGTGCGGTGACCTGGCCCGGCAATCTCGAACAGCTGCGCACCGCGATCGAGCGCGTCGTCGCGACCGGAGTCGAGGACGTCATCCAGATCGAGCACGTCCTCCCCGTGCTGCAACTGCACCGGGCCCACTCGCCGTTCGTGCCGTCGGGCAACCTGCGCGAGGCGCGGCAGCGGTTCGAGCGCGACTACATCGCCTCCGTGCTTCAGCATCACGACTGGCGGATGGCGCCTGCCGCCCAGGCGCTGGGTATTCAACGGCCCAACCTCTATAGAAAGGCTCGGCAGCTGGGGATCCCGCTCGTGCGGGTTTCCGAGTAGCGAACGGAACGACATCATGCGCAAGAACTCATTCCTCGTCGCCATCGCCTTGACCATGGTCGCCGGCGCCGCGTTCGCCGCGCCGTCACCACAGACGCCGCAGGCGCCGCAGCAGCCGCCGCCGACCGGCACGACCTACAAGCCGGACTTCGAGATTCCCAAGCCTGAAGGATCCGGAGTGCCCAAGACCGAGGCGTTGACGCCCGCCGAGGGTTACGTCATCGGGCCGCAGGACAACCTTTCCATCATCGTGTCCGACGAGGCGGAATTGACGGGGAAGTACCGGGTCGACTCCGACGGCACGATCTCGATGCCGTATCTCAGCCGAGTCCCGCTCGCCGGGCTGTCGTTGGCCGACGCGCAAGACAAGATCACCAAGATGCTGAAGGCCGGCTACCTGGTCAACCCGCAGGTGCGCATCGAGGTCGATCAGTTCAAGGCGCGCAGTGTCCTGGTGACCGGCGAAGTACGCACTCCCGGGAAGGTGACGCTGCCGGGCACCACGATGTCGCTCCTGGAAGCGCTGGCGTTGGCGGGATCGCCGACCCAGAACGCCAGCAACGACGTGCTGGTCATGCATCCGCCGAAGCCGGGCGAGCGCGCGCCTGAGCCGATCATGGTGAATCGCAAGGACCTGGAGCTCGGCAAGGTCGGCCGCGATCTCGTGCTGCAGGACGGCGACATCGTCAACGTTCCGATCGCCAAGCGGTTCTACATTTCCGGTTTCATCAAGAATCCTGGCTCGTTCGTGCTCGACACCGGCACGACCGTGGCTCAGGCGATCATCCTCGCGGGCGGGCTCAACGACCGTGGCTCCGATCGGCGCCTCACCATCATCCGCAGCGAGAGCGGCAGATCGGTCGAGATCCCCGCCAGGATGGAAGACAAGGTCCAGCCGAACGACGAAATCAAAGTGAAGTCACGGTTCTTCTGATGTGCGGCCTCGCCGGCGTGGTGCGCCGCGACGGCGCGATCACGCCGGATCCATCGGCGGCGCTGGTCGCCGCGCTCGCGCACCGGGGTCCTGATGGCCGCGGCGTGTGGCGCGCGCCCGGCCAGGACGCGCTGCTGGTGCATACCCGTCTCGCCATCATCGATCCCGGTCCCTCCGGCGCGCAGCCCATGGCGACGCCCGACGGCCGCCACCAGATTGTGTTCAACGGCGAGGTCTACAACTTCCGGGATCTGCGGCGCTCGCTCGAGCTGCGGGGCGAGTGCTTCACGACCGGCAGCGACACCGAGGTCCTGCTGCGGCTACTGACGCTGGATGGTCCGGCGGCGCTGGCGCAGATCCGCGGCATGTTCGCGCTCGCGTGGTGGGATTCGCAGGAGCGTGCGCTGGTCCTGGCACGCGATCGATTCGGCATCAAGCCGTTGTACGTGGCGGCAGCCGATCGTTCGATCGCGTTCGCGTCGGAGATTCACGCGCTGGTGTCGCGCGGGCCTGGTCGATCGCGCAGTCGATCCGGCAGGCGTGTTGGGATTTCTGTCCTGGGGCACGGTGCCGCCGTCGCTGACCTATCTCTCGGGCGTCGAGAGCCTGCCGGCCGGAACCTGGATGCGGTGGTCCCAGGACGGGAGCTGTGCGCGTCACGCCTTTGCCGACATCACCGCAACCTACGCTCGTCCGCATTCAGGCTGCACCGAGCCGGAGCTGCGCGAGCGCGTCGGCGCCGCGGTGCAGCAGAGCGTTGCGGCGCACCTCGTGGCCGACGTTCCCGTCGGCGTGTTCCTTTCCGGAGGGATCGACTCCTCGGCGATCCTGTCTGCTGCTTCAAACGGCGGCTACTCCGGACTCAATACGTATACCGTCCGGTTCGACGATCGTTCATCCGAACACGAATACGCGCGACTGGTGGCGTCGGCGTTCGGCGCGACGCATCACGAGCTGGTGCTCGATGCCTCGCGCATCGTCAGCGACCTTCCCGGAATTCTCGCGCGGCTGGATCAGCCGACGCTCGACGCGGTGAACTCGTACTACGTGTCGGCCGCGGTGGCGGATACCGGCATCAAGACGGTGCTCTCCGGCGCCGGCGGCGACGAGCTGTTCGGCGGCTATCCGTCTTTCACGCGCCTGCCCTCGGCGATGCGCTGGAAGAAGCGGATGGCCCCGCTCGTCCCGGCGATGACGCCGGCTGTTGCAGTCATGCTGCCGGAACGCCTGACTCATCGATGGCAGCATTTCATGACCGGCAATGGAAAGATGGACGCGGCCTACCGGACCCAGCGCGGTCTCTACATGCCAGCTGAGGTCGAGCGGATGGCGGGACCCGCCCTGCGCGATTGCTGGGCCGCGGCTTCGGCACGTGTCGCGACGGCGGAGTCCGAACTGTTCCGCGGCGGCGCGTCCAGTCTCGAAGGCCAAGTGGCGAGGCTCGAGACCCGCGTCTACCTTGGCTCGCAGCTGCTGCGTGACCTCGACGTCATGTCGATGGCACACGGTCTCGAGGTTCGCGTGCCGTTGGTCGATCACGTGCTGCTCGACGCCGTCTGGCCCGATCTCGGCGCGCACCCGGCGCTGATGCGCAACAAGCGCCTGCTGCACGAAACACTGGCGCGGCCGCTTCCGCGCGAGGCGGTCGATCGGCCGAAGCAGGGGTTTACGCTGCCCCTCGCGCAGTGGATGGCCGGCGATCTGCAGCCGTTTGTCCGCTCCGGGATGGCCCAGCTCGCCGCCGACGGCTGGATTGCACCGGGTGCGGCCGATGCGGTGTGGGCTGACTGGCAGCGCGGCGCCGCACACTGGAGCCGAGCCTGGGCGCTCGGCGTGCTCGGCGCCTTCCTGAGGCAGGCATGATCGCCGCCGAACTGCCGATCACGCGCCGGTTGCGTCCCTCGCAGGGCTGGAGCACGCGCACGCTCTCGGAGATGTGGGCCTACCGCGAGCTCTTGTACTTCTTCATCTGGCGCGACATCAAGGTGCGCTACAAGCAGACGCTGCTGGGCGCCGGTTGGGCGATCGTGCAGCCGCTGATGACGATGGTGGTGTTCACGATCTTTTTCGGCCACCTCGCCAAGGTCCCGTCCGACGGCTTGCCGTACCCGGTGTTCTCGATGATCGCGCTCGTGCCGTGGAGCTATTTCGCTTCGGCGCTCTCCGGTTCCAGCACCTCCTTGAGCGGCTATCAACACATCATCTCGAAGGTGTATTTCCCGAGGCTGATCATCCCGCTGGCCGCCGTGATCGCGCCGCTGGTCGACTTCGCGATCGGCTTCGTGATTCTGATCGGCTTGATGGCGTGGTACCGGATCGTGCCCGGCGCGGCCATTGTCTGGCTGCCGGCGCTGATGCTGCTCGCGATCGGAACCGCCGCCAGCATCGGCGTCTGGCTGGCCGCCCTGAACGTGCGCTACCGCGATGTGCGCTACGTGGTGCCGTTCGTGGTGCAGTTGTGGATGTTCGCCACGCCGGTGGCCTATCCCGCCTCACTGGTTCCCGGCCGCTGGCGCGCGGTCTACGGGCTCAACCCGATGGCCGGCGTGATCGAGGGCTTCCGCTGGGCGCTGGCCGGCGGTCCTGCCCCGGGGATCATCACCGCCGTCTCTGCGGCGGTGGTGGCCGCAACGATGATCGGCGGCGCCATCTATTTCCGCAGGCTCGAAGGCACGTTTGCCGACGTGATCTGATGTCCCAACCAGTCATCCGCGCCGAACATCTCGGCAAGCGCTACGCGATCGGCCATCGCGTGCGATCGCGCACCGCGCGCGACGCGATTGCCGGCGCCGCCTCGCGCCTCGTCAAGGCGCTGCGGTTCGGCGCCGCCGACACGCAGCAGGACAGCGACACATTGTGGGCGCTGGACGACGTGTCGTTCGAGGTGGCCGCGGGTGAAGTGGTCGGCATCATCGGACGCAACGGCGCCGGCAAGTCGACCCTGCTGAAGGTCCTCTCGCAAATCACCGAGCCGACCACCGGTTTCGTCGACGTCACCGGCCGGATCGGGTCGCTGCTCGAGGTCGGCACCGGCTTCCACGAAGATCTCACCGGTCGGGAGAACACCTTTCTCAACGGCGCCATCCTGGGAATGAGTCGCGCGGAGATCGACCGCAAGTTCGACGAAATCGTCGCGTTCGCCGAGATCGATCGCTTCATCGACACCCCGGTCAAGCACTACTCGAGCGGGATGTACATGCGGCTGGCGTTCGCGGTGGCCGCGCACCTCGAGACCGAAATTCTGGTGGTCGACGAAGTGCTCGCGGTCGGCGACGCGCAATTCCAGAAGAAGTGCCTCGGCAAGATGGACGACATTGCCCGCCGCGGCCGCACCGTGCTGTTCATCAGCCACAACATGGAAGCGATCCAGCGGCTGTGCACGCGCGGCCTGCTGATGGACCGGGGCCGCCTGGTGCAGAGCGGGGCGATCGGCGAGATCGTCACCACGTATCGGGCCGCCGAGCAGTCGCTGGTCGAAGTGGGCCGCTTCAACACCCGCAGCCGGAGCGGCACCGGGTGGGCGACGATTACCGACATCCGCCTGGTCGACGATCGCGGCGCCGCGGTGCGGGGGCTGCCACCCGAAAACGACCTGGTGTTCGAGATCGATCTGCAGCTATCCAATGCCTCGTCGAGCGGCGCGAGCCTGCGCGGTCTGGTGGTCGAGCTGGTGGTGCTGTCGGATCAGGGACAGCCGTTGCTCTCGATCATGAACGTCGACGACGAGGGGCGGGAACTGCCATCGGTGCCGTCGTGCACGTTGACCGCGCGCCTTACGGGTCCGACGTTCATCCCAGGTCGCTATCGGCTGAACGCGTTCGTCGGCATTCCCTATCTCGAGCACGTCGACGAGATTCCCGACGCCTTCGAGTTCGAAATCGTCGAGCCCGAACGGCCGTGGCGTCCGTATCAACTGCACGTCACTCGCGGCATTGTCTGCCGCAAGGCGCAGTGGAACTGCGCCGTCACCGACGGACAGGTGTCATGAGCATGATTCGAGACGTGGTCAAGCGGGCGCTGCGCGGCGGCGACGGCGGAGCGCGGCAAGCCGCGCCCGCGGCGGACGGCAACACGCTATTCGCGCCCGGCAACCAGTGGTACGCGCCGGCGATTGCCGGCGCCTCGACCTTCGGCGCTTCGATGCTGGCCGGTCCCGCCGCCGTCCGTCGCGCCCTGACCGTGCTCGAGCGCCTGACCCCAGACGCGTATGCCGATTATGTGATGGCGTTCTACCGCGCCGGTCTCGAGCGGCATCCCGAGCACTGGCGGTTCGCGGACATCAACACCGCGCTGATGACGCTGGCGGCCGGCCTGCAGCCGCGCAGCTATCTCGAGATTGGCGTCCGCCGTGGCCGCAGCCTGGCGATGGTGGCCTCGGTCTGTCCGGCGTGCGACATCCTCGCCTGCGACATGTTCATCGACGGATACGCCGGCATGGACAATCCCGGGCAGGAACTGGTGACGTCCGAGTTGGCGCGAGTGGGCTTCACGGGCTCGCTCGAATTCCTGATCGGCGACTCGCACCAGGTATTGCCGCGCCATTTCGAGCAGCGTCCGGATCGTTTCTTCGATCTGATCACGGTCGACGGCGATCACTCGGAAGCCGGCGCCCGCGCCGATCTCGAGACGGTGATTCCGCGGCTGAAGGTCGGCGGCGCTCTCGTGTTCGACGATATTTCGAATCCGTCGCATCCTGAGTTGGCGGGCGTCTGGCGCGACGCGCTGGAGCACCGGTCCGCGTATTCGACGTTTACGTTTACCGAGCTGGGCTTCGGCATCGGCGTGGCGATCCGTCATGCGTGAGATGCCCGGCCGCGCCATCGTCACCGGCGCGAGCGGCTTCATCGGCACGGCGCTGGTGCGCCACCTCCGAGCCGGAGGCTGGCGGGTCGTTGCGGTCGATCGCAAGCCGTTTCCCGACGCCGGCCAGGCCGTGCGCCTGGTCGACGTGGCGCAGGAGGGCGCGCTCGATGGGCTGCTCGACGAGCACACCACCGTCTTCCACATGGCGGCGTCCGCCGACGTCGCGGCGTCGGTGAGAAATCCACGGCATGACTTCGACAACACCTTCCGAGGGGTGTTCGAGGTGCTCGAGGCCGCGCGCCAGGCTGGGAGCCGCGTGGTGTTTCCGTCGACGGCGTCCATCTTCGATCCGTCGAACGTGCTGCCCCTTCCCGAGCGGGCGTTCCCGCGGCCGACGTCACCGTATGCCGCCGGCAAGCTCGGGGGCGAGGCCTACTGCCACGCCTATCACCGGTCCTACGGCCTCGACGTGCGCATCGCGCGGCTCTTCAGCGTGTATGGCGTCGGCATGTTCCGCTTCGCCATTCATGACATCGTCCGCAAGATTCAGCGGAACCACCGCGAGCTGTCGATCTTCGGCGACGGCACGCAGGTCCGCGACTACCTCTTCATCGACGACGCGGTGCGCGGCCTGGAAATCGTGGCGACCCAGGGCGCGCCCGGCGAGGAGTACAACGTCGCCTCGGGTCAACCGGTGCAGCTGCTCGAGCTCGCCCGCACCATCGCCACGATGATGGGCTATCCCGAGATCGTGGTGCGGCCGACGGGGCAGTCGTTTGCCGGCGACACCCTGCGGTGGTACGCCGACATCACCAAGGTGCGGTCGCTCGGCTTCGAGCCACGCGTCGATCTGAAAGCGGGGCTCGAACGCACGATCGCATGGCTGCTGACGCAGCCGGTCATGGCGGTCACCTCGTGAGCACGATGCAGCCCGAAGTCGTGTACGTGCTGCCGAACAAGCTCGGCGGGGTGTTCAGCTACGTCGCCAATCTGCTGTCGCATCGACGGCCGGATGGGTTCCGTTATGCCGCCGTCAGGACGCAGAACGCCAACGACAACGATCGGACGATCGACGAGCCGCTCGGCGCCGATCGGGAGGTGCGGTTCGACTACCGCCTGCCGAACGAGAACGTTCACGCCGTGCTGCGCCGGCTGGCCCGGGCCATTCCCCACGGCCCCGGCGTGATCGTGGCCAACGACTGGATCGAGCTGGCGCTCACGTCGATCCACGACACCGGCCGCGCGGTGTACGCGATCAACCATGGCGACTTCGATTTCTACTACGACCTCGCCGTCCGCCATCAGCACACGATCGACGCGTTCATCACCTATACCGAACGGATGGCCCAGCAGCTTCGCGAGCGGCTGCCCGATCGTCACGATTCGATTTTTCTGCTGCCGTACGGCGTCGACATTCCGGCGTCCGTCCGCCGGCCCGCATCCGGCCGGCTGCGGTTGCTGTACGTCGGGCGGCTGTCAGCAGACAAAGGCATCCTCGATCTGCCCCTCATCGACCGGCGGCTGCGAGAGCTCGGTGTCGATCCGGCCTGGACGCTGCAGGGCGCCGGCCCGGACGAGGAGGCGCTGCGTTCCGCATGGGCCGATCGCCGCGACGTACGCTGGTTTGGACAGCGTGACAAGGCCGACGTGCTGCGGATGTACGAGGATCACGACGTGCTCGTGATGCCGAGCCGCGGCGAAGGCCTGCCGGTCGCCCTGCTCGAGGCGGGCGCTGCCGGTGTGGTACCGGTCGTCAGCGATCTGGCGAGCGGCATCCCCGACGTCGTGACGGCTGGCGTCTCGGGTTATCGCCCCGCTGTCGGCGACATCGGAGGGTTTGCCGAGGCGATCGCGCAGCTCGATCGGAACCGTGCGCGGATCGAGGAGATGAGCGGAGCCATCCGGCATCGGGTCGTGACCTGCTTCGATGCGGACCAGCGGACCGCCGGGTATCAACAGTTGTTTGCGCGGTGGCAGGAGCTCAAGCGGCCGCGGCCGGTCAACCCCCGCCTCGCCTACGGCAGCCGCCTGGATCAGCCCTGGATGCCGAACGCGGCGGTTCGCATGATTCGGTCTGGCTTCCGCCGCCGATGATGGTCGAGACCGCGAAGCGATGGGCCGGTCCGCGAGCCACGGTGCTTGCGCGGTGCCTCTGGCGCGGCCATCCGATACCCCGTTGGGGGAATCTCCGGCGGACGGCGCCGTTCTCCGCGGTCTTCGGATTCGAGCGCGGCACGCCGGTCGATCGCTACTACCTGCACCGGTTCCTGTCTGCGCATCGTGATCACATCGCCGGCGACGTGCTCGAAGTGCAGACGACGTCGTACACAGAACGCTTCGGCCGTGGAGTGAAGCGGGCCGACAGCTTTGACATCGCGGCAGAGTTCAGCCCGACCCATCTCTGCGACTTCGCACACTGCGAGGACGTCATCCCCAGCGCGTCGTACGACTGTCTGCTGCTGCCCAATACGCTGCCGCACCTGCGCGAACTCGACCTCGCACTGGCGCAGGCGCGACGGATCGTACGCCCCGGCGGCACCATCCTCGCGTCGGCCGCCGGCTTGATCCCGCTGACCGGCGACGCACCCGAGTACTCGAGGCTGACCCCGGACGGCTGGCGCGATCGGCTCGCCTCCGCCTGGCCATCGGCCTCCATCGACGTCAACGGCCACGGCAACTGTCTCGCCGCGACCGCCTCGCAACTCGGCCTCGCGACCGAGGAGCTGAGCGCCCCCGAGCTGGACGTATACGACGCGCGATATCCGGTCCTGATCACGATCGCCTGCCGCCTGCCGCAATGACCCCGGTACCGTTCGCGGGTTCAGTGAAGGCCGGCTTGTTGGCCAGCGGTTGGTATGCCCGGCGGCTCGGCCAGTCCTCGTTTCCCGGCGTCCTGACGCTCTGCTATCACGGCATCCGCGAGTCGGCCCACGACGACGGCAGTATTCCGTTCGCCAACCTGCACGTGACCGCGGACACCTTCACCGAACATATCCGGGTGATCGCGGAGATGTGTCATCCGATCGACCTGCAGACGTTCCGCAACGCGCATGCGTTCGGCCACCCACTCCCGGAGCGGCCTGTGCTGGTGACCTTCGACGACGGCTACCGCAGCGTGTTCGAGCTGGCGCGCCCGTCGTTACTTCGGCACAAGGTGCCGGCCGCGATGTTCATCTGCTCCGAACCGGTCCGTCGCCAGCGGTTGTTCTGGTTCGACGCGGTGGCGCGCGCACGCGGTACGGCGGCGGTCGCGGACCTTCGCGAGCAGCCCGACGCCGCGTGGCGCAGGGCAGCGGCCGAAGACGATGCGCCGGCTTCCGCCGCGCCGGCGCTCGCGCCGATGACCGAAGCGCAGGTCCGGCAGCTCGCCGACGAGGGCTTCGCCATCGGCGTGCACACTGCGTCGCACGCGCGGCTCGCCGGGTCGCCAGCGGCCGTGCAGCGTGAGGAACTGGCGTCGTGCCGCACCGCGCTCGAATCGTGGACCGGACGGCCGGTCGACGCTGTCGCCTACCCGTTCGGGTCGCCGCTGATCGACTACAACGACGAGACGGTGGCGATTGCCGACCATCTCGGCTTTACCGCCGGGTTCAATACTCGCAGCGATTTCGCCAGGCCCTCGGAACCGACGCTCGAACGCTCGCGCTTCGTGGTGCTCGCGGCGGTCACCGCTGCGGAGCTGGCGCACCGCATGGCCTATGCCTGGACGCGATGAACATCACGAGGTGAGTGTGACGACGAACGCCGAGCGGCCGATGAAGGTCATGATTCTCTGTGGTGGATTCGGGACGCGCCTGTCCACCGTTGGCATCGATGTCCCGAAGCCGATGGTGCCGATTGGAGGCAGGCCGATTCTCTGGCACATCATGAAGGGCTTCGCCCACTGGGGCTACCCGAACTTCGTGCTCTGCCTCGGATATCGGTCGGAGCTGATCAGGCAGTACTTCCTCAACCTGTCGATGATGGTCAACGATGTCACGCTCGACATCTCCGCGCAGACGCCGCCGACGCTTCACCACCTCAACGACGAGCGCGATTGGCGCGTCACGCTCGCCGAAACCGGATTCGACAACGCCACCGGTTCCCGGGTCAGACAAGCGGGCGCTTATGTCGATGCCGATGACGACCTGTTCGCCGTCACCTACGGCGACGGTGTGTGCGATGTCGACTTCCGCAAGGTGGTCGCTTTTCACCGGGCGCACGGCAAGCTGGCGACGGTGACCGCCGTGCACCCGCCGGGACAGTTTGGTGAGCTGACGGTCGGTCCGACTGGCAGGGTGGAAACCTTTCACGAAAAGCCACTGCTTGCCAACGGCTGGATCAGCGGTGGTTTCTTTGTCTTCTCGCGCAAACTGCTCGATCGCCTGACGGATGTCAGCACCCTCGATCTCGAGCGCGAGGTGCTCCAGCCTCTCGCCCACGAAGGCGAGCTCGTCGCCTACCAGCACGACGGCTTCTGGGCCTGCGTGGACACGCCGCGCGACTACACGCGGGTGTCCGCGCTGTGGAACGGTGGAGCGCCGTGGGCGGTATGGAACCACACGCGATGACCAATCTTGCCGCGCTGTATCGCGGGCGCCGTGTCCTCGTGACGGGTCACACTGGCTTCAAGGGCGCGTGGCTGACCTTGTGGCTCGCCGACCTCGGAGCCCATGTCACCGGCTACAGTCTGGCTCCTCCGACGGTCCCGAATCTCTTCGAGGCAGCCGCGATCGGCCGTCGAGTTCGCCACGTCGACGGCGATGTCCGGCGCCGGGCGGATCTCGAGCATGCGATCCGCGAGGCGCGGCCGGAGCTCATTTTTCACCTCGCCGCACAATCGCTGGTTCGCGAGAGCTACCGCGATCCGCTGACGACCTTCGAGACCAACGTGATGGGCACGGTGAACGTGCTGGATGCCGTCCGTGCCTGCGGTGCGCCCTGCGGCATCGTGGCGGTCACCAGCGACAAATGCTACGACCCCAGCCAGCCCGGGCCATATGCCGAAGGCGATCCGCTCGGCGGCGACGATGTCTACAGCGCGAGCAAGGGGGCCGCGGAGATCGCGGCCGCGAGTTACCGACACAGCTTCTTTCCGCCGGAGCGGCTGGCCGCACACGGCGTCGCGGTCGCGACCGCGCGGGCCGGGAACGTGATCGGCGGAGGCGACTGGGCCGCCGATCGGCTGGTGCCCGACGCGATGCGCGCGCTCGCCGCTGGGATGGAAGTCGCGGTGCGCCGGCCGCGCGCCGTCCGGCCCTGGCAGCACGTCCTCGATCCATTGGCCGGCTACCTTTCGCTTGGCGCCGCCTTGTCGTGGTCGTCGGCGACCGAGCGCGCGGCGGCGTCGCAGGCATGGAACTTCGGACCCGACGCGAGCGCGACGCGCACCGTTGCCGAAGTCCTCGACGCGATCCTCGTCGCCTACGGCAGCGGCGCGTGGCGCGATACCGGCGAGCCGGGACCTCATGAAACGGCCTTCCTGACGCTCGACAGCCATCGCGCGAGGCAGCAGTTCGGGTGGGCGCCGCGATGGGGATTCGAACAGGCGATCGCCGCGACCGTACACTGGTATCGCGCCTACGCCGGCGGCGCTGACGCCTTCGAACTCTGCGCACGCCAACTGATCGAATATGCGGGAGCCGTTGTCGCATGACCACCTTGCACCAGACCGCCATCGACGGAGTCACGATCGCACCGTTGCGCAAGATTCCCGACGAGCGCGGCATGATCATGCACATGCTTCGCGCCGACGCTCCGCATTTCGAGCGTTTCGGCGAAATCTATTTCAGCGGCGTCTACCCCGGCGTCGTCAAAGCGTGGCACCTCCACAGCCGCATGACGATCAACTACGCGGTTCCGGTCGGGACCATCAAGCTGGTGATGTACGACGAGCGGCCGGATGCGGCGACGCGCGGTCAACTCGTCGAGCTGTTCCTCGGCGACGCCAACTATGCGCTGGTGACGGTCCCGCCCGGGGTGTGGAACGGTTTCAAGGGCGTCGGCACGGCCATGGCGCTGGTCGCCAATTGCGCCAGCATTCCGCACGATCCGGCGGAAATCACGCGCTGCGATCCGTTCGTCAATCACATCCCGTACGACTGGTCGCTCAAACATGGGTGAAGGCCCGCCGCTGGTCAGCATCGGCCTGCCCGTGCGCAACGGCGCATCGGGCCTGCCGCGCGTGCTCGAGGGCCTGGTTGGACAGACGTACCCGCACATCGAGATCATCATCTCTGACAACGCGTCCACCGACGACACCGAGCGCCTGTGCCGCGCCGCGGCGGCACGCGACCCGCGCATCACCTACATCCGCCAACCGCGACTGCTGTCGGTGCTCGCGAACTGGCGCGCCACCGTCGAGCCGGCGCGCGGCGCGCTCTTCATGTTCGCCGCGCACGACGACTTCCGCTCGTTGAACTACGTCGAGACGCTGGTTGGGGCCTTTCGCGATCATCCCGAGGCGTCGCTGGCGTTCTCGGACGTGGTCGAGTTCGCGGACTACGATGAGGCGCTTCGGTTGCCGCGTTTGGCGCACGACTTCGAGACCGGCGGCCTCAATCTGATCGCGCGACTGCGCAAGCAAACGCGGAACGGCTGCGACCACGTGTACGGCGTGATCCGGACCGAACACCTGCGCAGCTACGCCTGGCGTGAAGACGTCAGCTGGGATGTGGCCTTCCTCGCGTATCTCGCGGTCCGCGGCCCTCTGGTCTACGCGTCAGGAGCGACGTTCTACTACCGGCGGACGGCCGGACAGACGATCGAGGCGCGCGCCCGCGAAACCTCGTTGGGCCGCGTCCATCGATTGCAGACGGCACGGACGGCCTGGCTGACGGCGCAGGCGATTGCCGACGCCCACCGCGGGCAGGGCGAGTGGCGGCCTGCCGCGCTGACATTTCCGGCCATCTTCTATTTCTTCATGCAGGGCGTGCGTGGCATGGTCGCCTCCGTCACGCCCGCTCCGATGCGCTCTGCGCTGCGTCGTCTGGCGGGGTCGCCGCGTGGATAGTCCGGTGTGTCGTTCGTGCGGATCGACGGTCCTGGTGCCGGTGTTGTCCCTCGGATCGACACCGCTCGCCAACGCGCTGCTCCGCGCAGATCAGCTCGACACGCCGGAGCCGCGGTTTCCGCTCGACGCCGTGTTCTGCCCCGTCTGCGCCTTGTTCCAGATCACCGCGATCGTGCCGCCCGAGACGTTGTTCCGCAGCTACGTGTATCTGTCGTCGTTCTCCGATGCCGCGGTCGCCAATGCGCGCGACATCGCTATGCGGACGGCCGATGCGCGCCAGCTGGGTCCCGACAGTCTGGCGGTAGAGATTGCCAGCAACGACGGCTATCTACTCGCACACTACGTCGAGCGCGGCATTCCCGTGCTCGGCATCGAGCCGGCCCGGAACATCGCGCCGGTGGCTGAAGCGCGCGGAGTGCGCACGGTGTGTGAGTTCTTCGGAGCGGAGCTTGCCGCCGAGCTCGCCGGCCGTTTCGGCCGGGCCGACGTCATTCACGCGAACAACGTGCTGGCGCATGTACCCGACCTGAACGGTGTCATGAAGGGCATCGGGCTCCTCCTCAAAGACGAGGGTGTCGCGATCGTGGAAGTACCGTCACTGCGCGACATGATCGAGCATGTCGAGTTCGACACGATCTATCACGAGCACCTCTGCTACTTCTCGCTCACGGCGCTGCACCGGCTCGCGGCGCGCCACGACCTGACGATCGTCGAGGTAGAACAACTCACGATTCACGGCGGTATTTTGCGCGTCAGCCTGCAACGGTCCGGGCCGGGGGCGGTGGAGTCGATTGCGGTCGAGCGGGTGTTGGCGGAGGAACTCGCGGCGGGGATGCATCTGCCCGTGTACTACCGGACGTTCGCCGAGCGCGTCGAGTCGCTCAAAACCCGCCTGTTGGCCCTGCTGGCCCTGGCGCGATCCGAAGGCGGCCGCATCGCCGCGTACGGCGCCGCGGCAAAGGGCACGACGCTGCTGGAGTACTGCGGCATCGGCGCCGAGACGATCGATTTCGTGGCCGATCGCAGCACCGTCAAACAAGGCCTGTTCACGCCTGGTTCGCACCTGCCGATCTCGGCGCCGGAACGGCTGCTCACTGACATGCCGCGCTACACCCTGCTCCTGGTGTGGAACTTCGCCGACGAGGTGCTACGCCAGCAGGCCGAGTACCGCCGCCGCGGGGGCCAGTTCATCATTCCGTCTCCGGAGCCACGGATCGTATGACCGGGCGCGACGCAGTCTGCCTGCTGTGCGGCGCGGAAGGGCTCGAACGCTTGTTCGATCTCGGCGTGATGCCGCTCGGCTTTCCGGTCACTCCGGCACAGGCTGCCACCGTGTGGCGTGCGCCGCTCGCGCTGGCGATTTGCCGCCGCTGTGCGATGGTGCAGACCGAGCACCAGCTGCCCGCTGATCTTCTCGTGACCGAAACGTTCTACACATCGCTGCGCTCGTCATCGATTGCCGATCACGATCGCGCCTTCGCGGACGACGTAATGCAACGCGGCCTGGCCGGAGCCGACTCGCTGTTGCTGGAGGTTGGTTGCAGCGACGGCGCTCTGCTTGAGAAGCTGCGCAACCGCGGTTTCCGTCGGCTGTTGGGCATCGAACCATCGCCGCATCCCGGCCTGGCCTACCCCGCGGAGGTGATCGCCGGGCTGTTCGATGACGCCATGGTGCGCCGGCTCGCGGACGAGCGCCGGGAGCCGGACTTGGTGATCGCCAACCACGTGCTCGACGGGGTGCCGCGGCCCGGTGAGTTCATCGCGAATCTCGCGCTCGTGGTGAAGCCCGGCGCCTCGCTGATCATCGAGATCCCGTACGTCGCCGATTTCCTGCGGGCGTTCCGGCTTGACGGGTTCGTGCACTCGCGCAATTCGTGGTTCACGGCGGCGGCGCTCATCTACGCACTTCGGACAGCGGGTCTGAACGTGGACGACATCGAACACGACACGACCTATCGCGGTGGCACACTCCGCGCGTTCGCGCGGCGAGGACCAGAGACGGCCCTGCCCACCGCGGTGGCCGCGTTGCTCGAGCGTGAGGCCGACACGCTCTCCGCGCCGAGCTGCGGCGCGTTCCGGACCGCGGTGGCTGACCTGCGCGGGCGGATCCTCGCCGGCATCCAGGGACTGCGCGGCACGCCGCTCTACGTCTATGGCGGCGGACTGAAGGCTGCCGGCATCCTGAACTGGCTCGGCCTCACACGCCGCGACGTCGGGTGCGCGGTGGACAACGACCCGCATAAGCAGGGGCGGCTGATTCCGGGAGTCGACATTCCGATCGAGCCGGTGGAGACGCTGTGGCGGCAGATGGCGCCGATCGCGGTGCTGAATCTCGCGCTTGATCACCGCGCCGAAGTCGAGCCGGCGCTGCTGGCACGGTTGCCGGCGGGATCGATCATCGTCGACGCGCTGCCCGAGTGGCGGGCACGGCGCGTCCCGGCGCACGCAGGGGAGCATGCATGAGCGACTTCGAGACACGCAATCGTCAGAAGATTTCGGAGATCGGCGCCGACAGCCGACTCTATGCGCTCACCCGCGAGTGGTTCGAGCGCAGCTCGCGTCATGAGTACCCCTATCACTTCACCTGGCTCGGGCTCCCCATCATTCAATTCCCTCAAGACATCGTCGCCATGCAGGAGATCATCTGGCGGGTGAAGCCCGACCTGATCGTGGAGACCGGCGTGGCTCGCGGCGGATCGGTGGTGTTCTACGCCTCGCTGCTGGAGCTGATTGGCGGACCCGGCACGGTGATCGGCATCGACGTGGACATCCGCGCGCCCAACCGGGCCGCGATCGAAGGCTCGTCGATGTTCAAGCGGATCACGCTGCTCGAAGGCTCGTCGTCCGACCCCGCCATCGTGGCGCAGGTGCGCGAGAAGGCTGCGCGCGCGACGCGCGTGCTGGTGAGCCTCGATTCCAACCACACACACGCCCACGTCCTCGACGAGCTCGAGGCCTACGCGCCGTGCGTCACCAAGGGCAGCTACCTGGTGGTGTTCGACACCAGTATCGAGCTGCTGCCGCCGGATGTGCTCGGCGATCGGCCCTGGGCCCCTGGCAACAGTCCCGCCACCGCGGTGCGCGAGTTCCTTGCGAAGAACGACCGGTTCGAGGTCGACCTCGCCATGGATCACAAGCTGCTGATCACCGAGGCGCCGGGCGGTTACCTGAAGTGCATCAAGGACTGAGATGAAACGCATTCCCGTGTCGGGACCGTCGATCACCCAGCGTGAGCTCGACTATGTCGCAGACGCGGCCGCCAACGGCTGGTACGAGAACGCCAACGTCTACCACCAACGGTTCGAGCAGGCTTTCGCGGCCCGCGTGAAACGCCGGCACGCCGTCGCGCTGCCCTCCTGCACGTCGGCGATTCACCTGGCGCTCCTGGCGCTGGGCATCGGCCCGGGCGACGAAGTGATCGTGCCCGAGTCCACCTGGATTGCCTCCTCAGCGCCGATTGACTATGTGGGCGCGACGCCGGTCTTCGCCGACGTCGATCCGGACACCTGGTGCATGTCGGTCGAGAGCGCGGCCGCCCTCATCACACCGCGGACGCGCGCGATGATTCCGGTCGATCTCTACGGCGGTATGCCGGACATGGACGCGCTGGATCGGCTGGCCGCATCAGCCGGTCTGGCGATCGTCGAGGATGCGGCGGAGGCGGTTGGCGCGGAATATCGGGGCCGTCCGGCCGGCAGCTTCGGTCGCGCGTCGGTGTTCAGCTTCCATGGCTCCAAGACGCTGACCACCGGTGAAGGCGGCATGCTCGTGACCGACGACGACGAGCTGCTGGCGCGGGTGTCGGTGCAGCGCGACCATGGACGACGTCCGGGCGACGTGTCGTTCTTCAACCACGAGATCGGCCAGAAATACAAGATGAGCGCGCTGCAGGCGGCGCTCGGCCTGGCGCAGCTCGAGAGGCTCGACGAGCTGACCACCCGCAAGCGCGAGATCTTCGGATGGTATCGCGCGCGCCTCGGCGACGTGCCCGGCCTGACTCTCAACGCTGAGCCCCCGGATGTCCGCCAGGCGTACTGGATGGTGACGGTGGTGCCCGACCGCAGCTTCGGCGTCGGCAAACGCGAGCTCATCGACCGGCTGGGCGATCGGGGCGTCGACACGCGTCCGTTCTTCTATCCGCTCACGTCGCTGCCGCCGTACTCGTGCCGGCCGGAGGCCACGGGCGCGGCGGGGCGCAACCCGGTCGCGTATCGATTGAGTGAGACCGGCGTCAACCTTCCATCCGGGATGAACCTGACAGAGGCGATCGTCGATCAGGTGTGCGCCGCCCTGAGGGCGGCGCTGCAATGAAGCCGCGCCCAACCGTCAGCGTCCTGATGACCGCGTTCAACCGCGAGCGCTACATCGGGCCCGCCATCGAGAGCGTGCTGGCGCAGACCTTCACCGACTTCGAGCTGATTGTCGTCGACGACTGTTCGACCGACGGCTCGGTGGCGGTGGCGCGATCCTATCTCTCGGACCCGCGCGTGCGGATTGTTGAGAACGCACGGAACCTCGGCGACTATCCGAACCGGAATCACGCCGCGACGTTCGCCACCGGCGAGTACCTGAAATATCACGACTCAGACGATCTGATGTATCCCCATTGCCTGTCCGTGCTGGTGCAGGCGCTGGCGGAAGAGCCGTCAGCCGCGCTCGCGCTATCTGGCCATCGCGCGTGGGCGGGCGGGCCGTCGCCCATGCTGCTCACCCCCAGGCTCGCATACCAGCGCGAGTTTTTTGGCGAGGGGCTCTGCAACTTCGGTCCGGCAGCCGCGCTGTTCCGGCGCGAGGCGTTCCACGCGCTCGGCGGGTTTCCAGATTGCGGCTCGCATTCGGACACGCTCTTTTGGCTGGGTGCGTGCGCCCGCGTCAACGTGCTCCTGGTCTACGGCGATCTGTACTGGTACCGCACACATGCCGGGCAGGAATTGCGCGGCGCGAAAGCCGCGTACCAAGGGGCGGCGCTCGAGTGGAGATGGCGTGAGGCGCTGGACCGCCCGGACTGTCCGCTCTCTGCGGACGAACGCGAGCGCGCCAAGCGGAACGCGGTTGGCCGAATCCTGCGATCGATCGTCCGCGATCTGCGGGGCGGCCAATTGCGCCTGGCGTGGTTCCGCATCCGTCACACCAGGCTGTCGTGGCGCCAGTGGCTCAGCTATGCCAGCCGCCCGCGCGTGTCGCCCGAGGCCGGCACGCCGCTGACGTCGGACGGCGAAGTCGTCATTGCCGAGGCCCTGCGCACGCGGCGCTCATGAAAATTGTTCACGCGCTCGGCTGGTACTTTCCCGACAGCGTCGGCGGTACCGAGGTCTATGTCGAGGGCCTATGCCGGCGGCTGCAGGATGCGGGACGGGAGGTGCGCATCGCCGCGCCCGATCCGACGCGCACCGCACCCTACGAGTACGACTACGGCGGCGTCCGCGTGTTCCGCTATCCGGTCACCAGTGAGCCGACGCGCGACGAGGCATACCACCGCGTCGCGATGCGCGGCAGCGAGCACCTCATCGCGTGGCTCGCCACCGAGCGGCCGGACATTCTCCACGTCCACAGCATCAAGACCGGCATCGGACTGCCGGAGCTGCGGGCGGCGCGGCAGACTCGGGATCCGCGTGATTGCGACCTTTCATCTCCCCAGCCTCGGCTACATGTGCCGCACGGGTGAATTGATGGAAGGCGGCAAAGCTCCCTGCGATGGGATCGTCGAGCCGCCTAAGTGCGCCGCGTGCAGCCTGACCCACGTCGGGCTGACGCCAGCCGCATCGCGGCTGGCCGGGGCGATCCCGCCATGGGTCGGCCGCCGCCTGCGCGACGTCCCGGGCAAGGTCGGCACCGTCCTCGGCATGAGCGCTCTCGTCGTGGACTACGGGACGATGCAGCGCGAGCTGTTCACCATCCTCGAGCGGTGCGTCGTGCTCAACGAGACGGCGTATCGCATGCTGCTGGCGGACGGCTCGCCGAGCGACAAGCTGACAATCAATCGCCTGGGTGTCAGTCAGACCGACATTCACCGCAAACCCGGCCCCGACGCGCAGCCGACCAGACGCCCGGTGCACCTTGGCTTTGCCGGGCGCCTCCATCCGGCCAAAGGTCTCGCGCAGACGGTGCGCGCGATTCGCGCCATTCCCGCGGACGTCCAGTTCAGGTTCGACATCCGCGCGCCGGTCCTTGACGCTGGCGCACGGGAATTCGCCGCCGACCTGCGCCGGCTCGCCGGCGACGATCCACGGATCCGGTTCGAGCCGGCGGTCAGTTCGGCAGAGATCCCCGCGGTGTTGAGCGACCTCGACGCGCTGCTGTCACCTTCGCTGTGGTTCGAAAACGGTCCGACCATCGCGCTCGAGGCGATGGCGGTCGGCACGCCTGTGATCGCCACCCGTGTCGGCAATCTTGCCGAGGTGATCGAGGATGGCGTGAACGGCCGGCTCGTCGCGGTGGGCAACATTCCTGAGTTGACGGCGGCGCTGCTCGAAGCCGCCGCGCGTCCGGAGTCGACCATCGATGTCTGGCGTCGCGCCCTGCCCCCGGTCAGGACGATGGACGACATCGCCCGCGACTACCTGACGATGTACGCCGCATGAGGGGATCGCGGCGCGCGCGCGTGACCGTCGTCACCTCGGGCCACCTGTCCACCTGTCCGCGCATGCTGAAAAGCGCCGATGCGCTTGCCGCAGACGGCTACGACGTGCGCGTGATCGCGACGCGCCACCAACCGTGGGCGACCGAGACCGACGGCGACGTCGCGGCGCGCCGATCGTGGGCCGCGGAGACCATCGACTACCGGCGCAGCGCGAGTGCGGCGACCTATTGGCGGAGCGGCGCGCGTTATCGTGCCGCGCGCGCGACGGCCGCGGCGTTCGGGCCCGCCAGGGTGCCGCTCGCGATTGCATCTCGCGCCTTTGGTCGCGTCCACTCCGAGTTGGTGCGGGCGATCGCCGCCGATCCTGGCGATCTCATCTATGGCGGCACGACGGGCGCGCTCGCGGCGATCGCGGAGGCGGCGGGCCAGACCAGGACGCCGTACGGCGTGGATCTCGAAGACTTTCACTCCGGCGAGACGTCCGGCGCCGATGCGCCGCTGGTCGATGCGCTCGCCACCCGGATCGAGCGCGCGGTGCTGCCAGGCGCTGCGTTCGTGACCACGGGCAGCGAAGCGATTGCCGCGGCCTACAAGGCGCGCGACGGCGTCGACGCCGTGGTCATCCACAACACCTTCCCGCTGCCGATGCAGCCGCCCGATGTGTCGAGGGGCGATCCCGATCGGCTGCGCGTGTACTGGTTCAGCCAGACGATCGGCCCGGGCCGGGGACTGGAAGATGCGATCGTCGCGCTTGGCCGATCGGGTGCGACGGCGCATCTGGCGTTGCGCGGCCTGCCACAACCGGGCTACCTCGAGGCGCTGACCGCGCTGGCGGCGGCGCAGGCGCCGCGCGTGGAGATCGTGCACCTCGCGCCGGCGCCGCCCGACTCCATGATCGAGTGTGCGCGTGGCTACGACATCGGACTGGCGCTCGAGCAGATGACCCCCCGCAACCGCCAGCTGTGCCTGACGAACAAGGCCTTCACCTACGTGCTCGTCGGGATGGCGGTCGCGATCACCGACACGCCGGGTCAGCACGCACTTGGCGTCGATCTCGGTCGCGCCGCCGCGCTCGTGCCGGCCGGCGATCTCGACGCGCTGGCCGGGGCCTTCGCGCATTGGGCCGATCACCCGTCGGCGCTCGATTGCGCCAAGCGGACCGCGTGGCAGGCGGCGGCGCGCCGCTGGCACTGGGAGCACGAGGCGGAGCGCGGCGCGCTGCTCGCGCTGGTCCGCGAGGCAGTGGCATGAAGGTGCTCCTGCTGATGGATCCGTTCATCAAGGTGCCGCCCGATCACTATGGCGGCATCGAGCGCGTGGTCGCCGACGTCGCGGACCGGCTGGCGCAGCGCGGTCACGAGGTCACCCTCTGGGCGGCGCCCGGCTCACGCGTCGACGGCAAGATCGAGGCATTCGGGCGCGAAGGGGAGTGGACACGCTGGAGCAACGTCCGCAACTCGCTGACGCTGGCTGGCCGTTTTCTGCGCCGGCCGCGGCGCTTCGACATCATCCACAACTTCGGCCGCCTCGCCTATCTGACGCCGATGTTCGCGCGCGACGTCGCCAAGGTCCAGACCTACATGCGAACGGTCGACCCGGCCAACATGGCGACCGCGCGGCGCCTCGGCGCGCGCCGCATGCACTACACCGCGGTCAGCGCCGCGATCGCCGACACCGGCCGTCCCGGCGGCGGCGACTGGTCGGTGATCTACAACTGCGCGGTCCCGGCGCGCTATCAGTTCTCCGGAGCGACCGACCCGCGCACCGCGCCGCTCGTGTTCCTGGGCCGGCTCGATCGCATCAAGGGCGTCCACCACGCGATCACCGTGGCGGAGCGCCTGCAGCGCCGGCTGATCATCGCCGGCAACATCTCGCCGCTCGCGCACGAGCAGGCCTACTTCGACGACGAGATCAAGTCGCGGATTGACGGCGAGCGGGTGACCTACATCGGTCCGGTCGGCGACGCGGCGAAACAGGCGCTGCTCGGCGGCGCGGCGGCGATGCTGATGCCGATCGAATGGGAAGAGCCGTTCCCGGTGGTGCTGCCGGAGGCGATGCTGTGCGGCACGCCGCTGATCGCGTTCCGGCGCGGCGGGGTGCCCGAGGGCATCGATCACGGCCGCACCGGGTTTCTGTGCGACACCGTGGAGGAGATGACCGCGCTGGTCGCGAGGCTGCCGGAGCTCGATCGCCACACCGTGCGGGCCGAGGCTGAACGCCGCTTTTCGGACACCGCCATCGCCGTCGACTACGAGCAGCTGTATGAGCGTCTCCTGGCGTCGCCCAGGCTCGCCGGGAGCGGGTCGTGAGCCTCACCCTCAAGCAGCGCGTTGGCCGGGCGTTGTTTGGCCGTCTACCGATTACCCGTTTTCTCTTCGACCAGCTTCGCTTCGAGGCCAACGCCTGGATCGTGCGCGCGCAGAATGCGGTCCTGCCCGGCCGGCGCGCGCGCCTGCGCGAGCTTCGCGGCGCGCGGCACGCGCTGGTCAACGTCGCGTGCGGACCGCAGATCCTCGACGGCTTCGTCAATATCGAGCTGATCGGCCCGCCGCCACGCGTGCGATGGGACTGCCGGACCAGCGTGCCGATCGGCGACGAAGGAGCCGCCGGCATCCGCGTCGAACATTTCCTCGAGCATATCGAGCCGCGCGAGCACCTGCCGGCCTTTCTGCGCGACTGCCGCCGCGCGCTCGAGCCAGGCGGCGTGCTTCGGGTGATCGTGCCGGACGCCGAGCGGTATCTGCGTGCGTACTGCCAGCCCGGTCTGGACGCGCTGCGCGAGATGGCGGTCCCGATTCCATTTCCCGACGATCTGCCGACGCGGATGGACGTCATCAATCACGTCTTTCATTCGTGGCACGAGCACCGCTGGGCCTACGATTTCGAGACGCTGACGCACCGGTTGCGGGCGGCCGGCTTCACCGAGATCGTGCGCGCGGCGTATGGCCGTTCGGCGCTGCCGGTGCTCGCGCAGGATCGGCCTCATCACGCGCCGTACTCGCTCTACGTGGAAGCGGTGAAGAGCCGATGACCGCCTCCCGGCGCGTGCTGATGGTGAGCCCTCACTTTCCGCCGGACTCGAGCGCGGCGTCCCATCGCGTTCGGCTGCTGGCGCCGCATCTCGAAGAGGCGGGCTGGTCGCCGACGGTCGTCACGCTCGAGCCTTCGGCGTATGAAGGAAGGCTCGACCCTGGTCTGGCAGCGCTCGTTCCGCGTTCGCTGCGCGTGGTCCGCGCCCCGGCGTGGAAGGCCGCCACGACCAGAACAGTAGGTCTTGGCGATCTCGGGATTCGCGGCTTTACCGGTCTCAGGCAGACATGCCGGACGTTGCTGCGCCGCGAGTCGTTCGATGCCGTGTACATCACGGTCTACCCGGTGTATCCCGCGCTCTTCGGCGCTGGCCTGAAGGCCGAGTTCCGGGTGCCGTTCGTGCTCGACTATCAGGATCCCTGGGTGGGCGCATGGGGGCTGTCGGTTGGCGGCGGACCGGGTGGCGCCCCGGACTGGAAGAGCCGGGCATCGCGCTGGCTCGGCACCAGGCTCGAACCAAAGGCCGTCAGCGCCGCCGACGCGATCGTGGCGGTGTCGCAGGGCACGATCGACGGAATCGTCGAGCGGATCCCGGCCGCGGCGCGCGTGCCGCACGGCGTCATCCCGCTGGGATTCGAACCCGCCGACTTCGCATCGCTCGGGAATCGTCAATCACCGCACGCGCACTTCGATCCGGCAGACGGCAACGTGCACCTCTGCTACGTAGGCACGCTCCTGCCGACCGGCGTCGAGACGCTGCGGCTGCTGCTGCGCGCGCTCGAGCGCGCGCAGCGCGACGACGCCGCGGCGGCGCGGCTGCGATTGCATTTTTTCGGCACCAGCAACCAGTCGGAGTCGGCCGTGTGTCGGGTAATGTCGATCGCCCGCGACTGCGGCGTCGCCGACGTCGTGACCGAACAGCCCTCGCGCCTCGACTATCTCGACGCGCTGACCGTGCTGACGCACGCTTCAGGAATCGTTCTCCTCGGCAGTTCCGAACGGCACTACACCGCCAGCAAGCTCTATCCGGCGCTGCTCGCGAAGCGGCCGATCCTGGCGCTGTTTCACCAGCAGAGCAGCGTCGTCTCGATCCTGCGCGACGCGGCATCCGAGCCGACGGTGCGCGTGGTCACCTACGCCGATGGTCCGCCCGACGAGACGCACGTGCACGCCGTCGCCTGTCATCTCCGCGCGCTGGCCGCCTCGTCGGCGTATCGGCCGGCTGACGTCGCGCTCGATCGCGTCGACGACGTATCGGCGCGCCAACTCGCGCGCCAGTTGGCCTCGGTATTCGATCGGGTGGCGCGATGAGCAGGCCCATCCGCCTGACGGCGGTCCTGACCCATCCGATTCAGTGACTACGCACCGTGGTTTCGCCACCTTCATGCGCATGCGCCGGGGATCGAACTGACCGTGATCCACGCGATTCAGCCGACTCCGGAGCAGCAAGGCGTCGGCTTCGATCGGGCCTTCACGTGGGACATCCCGTTGACCGAGGGTTATCGCTCGATCACGGTGCGGGCGGCCCAGCCGGACGATCGCGTCGACAGCGGCGCGTTCACCGGCCTGGACGTCCCCGAGATTACCCGGGTGCTGGCCGAGACCGCACCCGACGTGGTGCTGATCACCGGCTGGTACTCCGTCACGCTGGTCCGCGCGTTGTTCGCGTGCCGGCGGATGGGTGTGCCGACGCTCTATCGTGGCGACTCGCACCTGCTCAGCGGCCCGCGCGGCTGGAAGCGGCCGATCTGGACGCTGAAGACGCGCATCCTGTTGCGGCAGTTCGACGGTTTTCTCTCGCCCGGCGTGCGGGTCCGCGACTACCTGAAATGGTACGGAGTGCCCGAGCGGCGCATCTTTCACGTCCCGCACGCGGTGGACAACCAGATGTTCGCGGCCGCCTCCGCGCCATACCGCCAGCCCGACGTGCGCGCCGCGGCGCGGCTCCGCTGGGGAATCGATCCGGACGGGTTCGTGGTGTTGTTTGTCGGCAAGCTGACCACATCGAAGCGTCCCCTCAACGTGGTCCGCGCGATGGCGCGGCTGGCGCCTGGCGCGACGCTGATCGTTGTCGGATCCGGGCCGCTCGAGTCCGCGGTGCGGGACGAGGCGGCGCGGCTCAACGTCGCAATCAAGATGGTCGGCTTCCGCAACCAGAGCGAGCTTGGCGAACCATACGGGCTCGCCGACTGCCTGACGCTGCCGAGCGATTTCCCCGAAACCTGGGGCCTGGTGGTCAACGAAGCGCTCGCGACCGGCCTGCCGTGCGTGGTCAGCAATGCGGTCGGCTGCGCGCCCGATCTGATCCGCGACGGCGAAACGGGCTACGTCTACCCGCTCGACGACATCGAGGCGCTGGCGATGTCGCTGGCGCGCGTGCGCCATCGTAAGGCGCTGTCGCATGACTGGGGTCCCGCGTGCCGGGCGTTCGTTGGCAAGTACAGCTACGACGCCATGACGGAGGGCGTGGTGCGCGCCAGCCGATCGGTGCTCGCGTCGTCGGTCGGGCAGGAGCCGTGCTGGCGCGACGCGCCGCAGCGCATCATCGCCTGCTGCGGGCAGATGGTCATCGCCGGCGGGCTCGAGCGCATGACGTTCGAGGCGCTGCGCGCCGCCCGTAGCGACGGCGCAGAGGCGCATGCGATCGTCAACGGCTGGGAGAACTTTCGGATAACCCCGCTCGCGGAGGATGTCGGCGCGAGTTGGTCGGTTGGGCCGTACTACTACTCGTTGACGCGGCGCCAGCTGACCCCGCTGGTCATTTTACGGATGGTGATCGAGGTGCTGCGGGTCAGCGGCAATCTGCTCCGCGTCTCATGGCGGGTCCGGCCGACCCACGTCTTCATGCCGGACTTCCTGACGGCGCTCCGCAATGCGCCGGCGCTGATCTGGCTGCGTGCGCGTGGCGTGCGCACCATCATGCGGCTCGGGAACGCGCCCGCACCAGGTCGCTTCTACCGCCTGCTCTGGCGGCACGCGATCAATCCATTGGTCGACCACTTCGTGGCCAATTCCGACTACACGCGCCGGGAGCTGCTGGCGCACGGCATCGGCCAGGAGAAGACGACCGTCATTTCGAACATGCCCGGGCGCAGGCGCGGCGCGTGGAATCCCCACGCCGAGCGCATACCCGGCCGGGTGATCTTCGTCGGTCAGATCATTCCGGAGAAGGGACTCGCGCTGCTGCTGGACGCGATTGCCATCCTGCGCGCCGAAGGCATCGATGCCACGCTCGACGTCGTCGGCGACATGGACGGATGGGAGGCGCCGGCGGTCCGCGGCCATCGGGCGTCGCTCAGGGAGCGCGCCCGCAGCGCCGATCTGGAGGGCGCCGTCTCGTTTCTGGGGTGGAGCGAAGAAGTGCCGCAGCTGATGAGCCGCGCGAGCCTGCACTGCTGCCCAAGCCGGCCGGAGCAGCGCGAGGCGTTCGGCAACGTGGTCCTGGAGGCCAAGGTCTCGGGCCTGCCGTCGGTGGTTACCCCGAGCGGCGATCTGCCGGAACTCGTCACGCACCGCGTCGACGGGTGGGTCTGTGCGGAGGCAACGGCGGAAGCGGTAGCGGAGGGGCTGCAGGACTTTCTGCGCTGCCCGCATGAGCTCGCCCGCGCCGGAAACGCCGCGCTTCAATCGACCGAACGATATAGCGCGGAACGGTTCACTGCAGCGTGGCAGGCGGTGTTTGCCGAGCGGGGAACGAGTTGAACCATGCGGATTACTGATCTGGACCTGATCGCGCTCGGCGCCGCGGGGATGGCGGCAGGCGTCATCACCGGCGACCCGCTGACCGCTGCGGCGGTCGTCGTGCTGATGGTCAGTATTCGACTGGTCTCGACCAGCGACGGCCTGTTCGTGCTGCCGATCGCCGTCGCGTTTCATTGGATGGAGGGGACGCTCGGCCTGTTCTATCTGCGGTTGACCGGCCGCGAAGTGCAAGCCGTGTATGACAGCGACTACCGGCCGATGGTGATGATCGCGCTGGGATGCGTGCTGGCGATGTCGATCGGCATCCGCGTTGGCCTGATGCTGAAGAAACCGCCGGATCCGTCCATGCCGCGGCCCGGTTTCGCGGTATCGCTCGGCTTGCTGGTAACCATCTACATCGCCACGGTGTTTCTCGAAGGCACGCTCACGACGATCGCTCCCGACTACCCATCGATCCGGCAGATGATCACCACCTTCGATTCTGCGCGCCTGGGCGTGCTGTTCCTGATCCTGCGCCGGCTCTGCGCGCCGCCGCCGAAGTTCGGGATCGTGGGAGCTGTAGTCACGGTTGAAGTCGTGCTTGGCATCACCGGTTTCTTCGCCGGTTTCCGCGAGCCGATCGTGCTGGCGGTGCTGGCGATGCTCGAAGTCTTCGATCGAAGAAACGTCAGGCATTGGTTCGCGCTGGGAGTGGCGACGGTGGCGATCTGCCTGCTCGGCGTGCTGTGGATGGGCATCCGCAGCGACTACCGCCGGGAGTACGTTCAGGTCGATCAGTTCCAGGCCGACCGCGGCGCGCGTGTCGGCCGCGTCGAGGATCTGACCTCATCCTTCATGAAGACGGGCTCGGAAGGCCTGTTGCACACCACCGATCAACTCGTCGATCGGATGTGGCCAATCTACTATCCGGCGCTGGCGCTGCATCGCGTGCCGTCGGTCCACCCGCACACCGATGGGGCGATTCTCCTGGCGGCTCTGACGCACATCGTCACTCCGCGAGTCTTCTTCCCGGAGAAGGGGCAGCTGCCATCGGACAGCGACGAGGTGCGGAAGTACGCCGGTGTCCAGGTCGCCGGCAGGGAGGTCAACACCAGCATCGCGTTCGGCTATTCCGCCGAGGCGTACATCGACTTCGGCCTGCCCTGGATGTTCCTGCCGGTGTTCGGCTACGGCGTGCTGGTCGGGTTCTTCTACGCCCTTTTCCGCTCGGTGATCTGGCACCGCGATCTGTTCGTCTCGTTCGCGACGGTCTCGTTCTGGGTGTCGCTGTACCTCTTCGAGCGCTCCTGGGCGACGATGCTCGGCGTGACCATCGGTTTCATGGTCTACCTGGGCGGGCCGATCGTGCTGCTCGATCGCTTCCTGCTGATCCGCTATCAGGCCGCGCTGCCAGAGGCGGAACGGCAACTCATGGTCACGGCGGCCGAGCACCATCGGGCCTGATGCCTTGAGGGTGCTGCAGGTCACGGCCTATTTTCCACCGGCGCTTCCGTACGGTGGACCCCCCGCGTCGGTGCTCGGCCTGTGTCAGGGACTACAGCGGGCGGGTGTCGACGTCGAGGTGGTGACGACGACCGCGAACGGGCGCGACAGCCTGCCGCCGTCGTCGCCTGGCGGCGATGTCTACCAGGGCGTGCCGGTGCACTATGCCGAGCGTTCGTGGCCGCGGCGTTTCTTCGGCGCGCGCGTGCGCGAGCCGCTCGCCGAGGCGCTGTCGCGGGCGGATCTCTGTCACATCCACGGTATCTGGAACGTTCCCGAGTGGTGGGCGTCGCACCTGGCGCGGGCGTCGAAGGTGCCGTACCTGATCTCGCCACGGGGCATGCTGCAGCCGCAGGCGGCCCGGATCGGACGATGGCGCAAAGCCGTCGCGTTCGCGCTGATGGAACGTCGGAACCTGTCCGGCGCCGCGCTGCTGCACGCGACCTCCGAACAGGAAGCCGCGGCAATCCGCGCACTGGGACTCGAACGCCCGATCGCCGTCGTACCGAACGGCGTCGATCTCTGTCGGGCCGACGCGGCGGCACGCGGCTACCGCGCGCACCTCGGCATTTCCGCGGACGCGTTCGTGGTGCTGTTCCTCGGCCGCATGCACCGCATCAAGCGGATCGATCTGCTGGCCGACGCCTTCGCCGAACTGCGCGCGACTCATCCGCGCGCGCATCTCGTGCTCGCCGGCCCGGACGAGCACGAGCTGTTGCCCGATGTGCGGCGGCGTCTGTCAGCCCACGCCGATCACCTCCGTACCATCGGCGCAGTTCACGACGGCGACAAGTGGGCGCTGCTGCATGACGCGGACGTGATGGTCCAGTGTTCCGACTCGGAAAGCTTCGGGCTGTCGGTGGTGGAGTCGCTGGCAGCCGGGGTGCCGGTCGTCGCCACCCGCACCTGCCCGTGGAGCAGCCTCGAGACGCAACGCTGTGGCTTCTGGGTTGATCAGACCGCGTCGGCGATCGCGGCGGCACTGCGCACGCTCGCCGACGATCCGATCGGCCGATCCGAGATGGGCGCCCGTGGCGCGAGCCTGGCCCGGGCGGAATACGGCTGGGACGCGATCGCCCACGCGATGATCCGCGAGTATTCAATCGTCCTTCGGCAGGAGTCTCAGCATGGCCTTTGATGTCGGATCCGTGGTTCGGGGCGTCGGTCGCCGCGTTCTCCCGCCGTCCATACGCAACATGCTGCGTCTGGTGCGGCAGCCGGAGCGCTACGCCTACTTCGGACCGCCGTTCAGTTTTCACAAGGACGGGATGGCGACGATTCATCGGACACTGTTCCGGGAGGACCAGGCGTTCGTCGCGGCGTATGCCGAGAGCATGAAGGCCGCCGCGTGGGACGGCTCCTGGGGCCATGCCGATCCCGAATGGCGCATGTACATCGCCTGCTGGGCCGCCAACCAGGTCGCGCATCTCGGCGGCGATTTCGCGGAGTGCGGCGTCTACCGCGGAGGGCTGTCCCGCACGGTGATGCACTACATCGGATTCTCGACGATGACCGATCGGCGCTACTGGCTGCTCGATACCTTCGAGGGTATCCCGACCGATCAGGTCGATGCCGAGGTCCTGCACCGGCATACCTACCCTGACTCCTGGGCCGAGGTCTCGGAAGTGTTCAAGAATCAGCCGAACGCCCGCTTGGTGCGCGGCCGTATTCCCGAGACGCTCTCGCAGGTTCAGACCGATCGCGTCTGCTTCGTGTCGATCGACATGAACGTCGCGGCGCCCGAACGGGCGGCGGTCGAGTTCTTCTGGCCCCGGCTGGTCCCCGGCGGGATCGTGCTGATCGATGACTACGGCTGGAGCGGACACGAGGCCCAGCGGCAGGCGTTCGACGAGTTCGCCCGGCGGTACGGTCGAACGGTGCTGGCGCTGCCGACCGGGCAGGGCCTCCTGATCAAGTAAGGCAAGCACGTCCACATGCCGCCATCAGTCGTCCTCCTGACGCCCAATCTCACGGGGCACGACGGAATCTCCGCCGTGGCGCGTCTGGTGGCCGGCGCGTTCGATCGCGTCTCCATTGTCGCTCTCCACGAACGTGCCTCGCTGACCAGCTTCGCGGGCGCGACGGTGCAAGGCGCGGGAGGAAGTGGATCGCGGTTCGCGTTCAGCGCTCTTCGCGCGGCGGTCCGCGATCCGGGTGCCACGGTGATCGTCAATCACCTGCACCTTGCGCCTGCGGCGCTGCCGTTCGCCGCCCGCGGCACGCTCGTCTCGATCCTGCATGGTGTCGAGGCATGGACGCCGTTGACCTGGCTGCAGCGAGCGGCGCTCACGCGCAGCGATCGCCTGATCGCGGTCTCCGCGTTTTCTCGCGATCGCTTCCTGGCGGCGAATCCCCGGTTCGCGGCTCGGCCGGTCGACGTGTGTCACCACGGCATCGGTCCGGCGGCGGTGCCGGACATCCCCAGCGACCAGACGCCGGCGGCGTTGATTGTCGGCCGGATGACGGCGGACGAGCGCTACAAGGGCCACGACGCGCTCATCGAGATCTGGCCAACCGTGCTGGCGTCGGTCCCCGACGCCGTGCTGCGGATCGTCGGCGACGGCGACGACCGGCCGCGGCTTGAACAGAAGGCCGCCGCCACCGGGCTCGGCGCGCACGTCGTCTTCGCCGGCGGCATCGACGACGACGCGCTGCAGCGGGAGTACCAGCGGGCGACGGTCTTCGCCATGCCGAGCCCGCGCGAAGGCTTCGGCCTGGTTTTTCTCGAGGCGATGCGCGCCGCCCGCAGCTGTATCGGCTGCCGCGGCGCCGCGTCGGAGATCATCGACGATGGCCAGACCGGCTGGATCGTGGAGCCGGACGATCGCCAGCGCCTGACCGAATGCGTGATCCGGACCCTGCGGGATCGGTCCGAGAGCGCTGCGATGGGCGCCCGCGGCCGCGCCCGCTACCTTCAGCACTTCACCGTCGAGCATTTTCGCAGGCGGCTCACCGCTCTCACCTGTCAGTGATCTCATGAACATTCTCGGGCTCAATGCCTATCACGGTGACGTCTCGGCCGCGCTGGTGCG
Source organism: uncultured Acidobacteriota bacterium (assembly GCA_963794705.1). Classification (GTDB taxonomy): domain Bacteria; phylum Acidobacteriota; class Vicinamibacteria; order Vicinamibacterales; family CAVVIG01; genus CAVQFC01. The sequence continues at coordinate 18,413 of CAWCFI010000008.1, read as the reverse complement.
CGACGGCCAGCTCGTTGCCGCGGTCGAGGAGGAGCGCTACCGGCGGATCAAACACGTGGCCGGCTTTCCCGGCCAGGCGATGCAGGCCTGCCTGACGATGGGCGGCATTGAGGCGCGTGACGTCGACGTCTTCGCCGTGTCCCGCGATCCCCGCGCCCACCTGTGGCGCAAGGCCTGGTTCCTGCTCCGCCATCGCCCGAAGGGCACGGTCGCATCGCGCGCGAAGAACATCGTCAGTCTGCGGGCGCTGCCGGCCACGATCGCGGCGGCGCTCTCGCTGGACGAGTCGCGGGTCCGATCGCGCCTGCAGTATGTCGAGCACCATCCCGCCCACCTCGCGAGCGCCGCGTTCGTTTCCCCTTTCGACGAGGCGGCGATCTGCGCGATTGACGGTTTCGGCGACTTCGTCAGCACTTCGTGGGGACGTGTGGCCGGTCCGAGGATGTCCGTGGACGGCCACGTGTTTTTTCCGCATTCGCTCGGCCTCTTATATCTGGCGATCACCCAGTACCTCGGCTTTCCCAACTACGGCGACGAGTTCAAGGTGATGGGTTTGGCGCCGTACGGCGAGCCGCGATATACGCGCGAGATCGAGTCGCTCGTGCAGCTGCGAGACGACGGTGGCTTTGAGCTCGACTTGTCGTATTTCCGTCACTGGTCCGACGGAGTGCAGATGACGTGGGAAGACGGGGAGCCAAAGCTGGGCACGGTGTTTACGCCGAAGCTCGAGTCGCTGCTCGGGCCGGCGCGGCGGCGCGACGAGCCGGTTGCCGCGCAGCACGAGGCGATCGCCGCGTCGCTGCAGGTCGCGCACGAGCGCGCGGCAATGCATGTGCTCCGGCACGTCCAGAAAGCAACTGGCCGCTCGAGGTTGTGCTTCGCGGGCGGCTGCGCCATGAACAGCGTCGCCAACGGCAAGATTCGCGAGCAGACCGATTTCCGTGACGTCTTCATCCAGCCGGCGTCGGGCGACAACGGCACCGCGCTCGGCGCCGCGTTCTACGCCTGGAATCAGATCGCCGGCCGGCCGCGCGGCTTCGTGATGGAGCACGGCTACTGGGGACCTTCGTTCGAGGACGAGGCGATTGTCGCGGCGCTCGATGCCGAGCAGGTCGCGATCGCCGAGCGTGGCTGCAGCCGACGCGCCTGGACGGACGAAACGGCGCTCGATGCCTGGACCGCCGGCCAGATTGCCGCCGGCCGGGTCGTCGGCTGGTATCAGGGACGGATGGAGTGGGGCGCTCGGGCGCTCGGCAACCGGAGCATCGTCGCCGATCCCCGGCGCGCCGACATGCGTGAGATCATCAACACCCGGATCAAGTTCCGTGAGCGGTTCCGGCCGTTCGCGCCATCGGTCCTCGAGGAAGCGCTCGACGACTACTTTGTCGATGCCGTTCCCGATCCGTTCATGCTGCAGGTCTATCCGGTTCGTCCGGACAAGCGCGCGGTGGTTCCCGCGATCACGCACGTCGATGGATCGGGCCGCCTCCAGACCGTAAGTCTCCGGTCGAACCCGCGCTACTATCGCCTCATCAAAGCCTTCGAGCGCTTGAGCGGGGTGCCGATGCTGCTGAACACCTCGTTCAATGAGAACGAGCCGATCGTGCTGACGCCAGCGCAGGCGCTCGACTGCTTCCTCAGAACCAGCATGGACGTGCTGGTCATCGGCCGTCATGTGGTGGAGCGGGTCCCCGTCTCACTGGAGATCTGATTGACAAGCCTCGCATCGAAACGAGTGGTCGTGACTGGCGGCAGCGGCTTTCTCGGCCGGCATGTCACGGCCGCGTTCGTCAGTCGTGGCGCGACCGTGCTGGTCCCGCGCAAGGCGCAGTACGATCTGATCCACGAATCCGACGTGATCCGGATGTATGCCGATCTGGCCCCGCAGATCGTGGTGCATCTGGCGGCCGTGGTCGGGGGCATCGGCGCCAACCGCGAGTTCCCCGGACGGTTCTTCTTCGAGAACGTGATGCTCGGCGCGCTGACAATGGAGCATGCGCGGCAGGCTGGCGTGGAGAAGTTCGTCGGCATCGGCACGATCTGCGCTTATCCGAAGCTGGCGCCGGTGCCCTTCTTGGAGCGCGATCTGTGGAACGGCTATCCGGAAGAGACCAACGCGCCCTACGGCATCGCCAAGAAGATGCTGATGGTGCAGGGGCAGGCCTACCGGCAGGAGTACGGGTTCAACGCCATTCACCTGCTGCCGGTCAATCTCTACGGTCCTCACGACAACTTCGATCCGAGGTCGTCGCACGTGATTCCCGCGCTGATCCGACGATTCATCGAGGCGGTTGACGCCGGCGCCGGGTCGGTGGTGTGTTGGGGCACCGGCAACGCGACCCGCGAGTTCTTGTTCGTCGAGGACTGTGCGGAAGCGATCGTGACCGCGACCGAGCGCTACGAGGATCCGGAGCCGGTGAACATCGGCGCCGGCTTCGAGATTGCGATGCGCGACCTGGCCGAGCTGCTGGCGGAGCTGACCGGATTCACCGGATCGCTGACCTTCGACCGCACCAAGCCCGACGGACAGCCGCGGCGGATGCTCGACACCACGCGCGCGGCGAATCGATTCGGCTTCAAGGCCACGACCGAATTCCGAGACGGCCTGCGCCGGACCATCGACTGGTACCGCGCCCATCGAGAGGTGCGCGGGTGAAGGTGTGCTTCTTCAACCGGTCGTATTGGCCCGATCAGGCCGCTACCGGGCAGTTCCTCACGGAGCTCGCCGAGGATCTCGTGAGCCGGTATGGGACCGAGGTCACGGTCGTGGCCGGCCGCGCGCTGAACGCGTCGCGGGTGGAGGCCGCGTCCGGTCTGCACCTCGTGAGCCGCGAGCTGCATCAGGGAGTCGACATCCGGCGGGCGAATGGCAGCCGCCTTCGCCAGGGCCGGTTCGTGGCGCGGGCCTCCAACTACGTCAGCTACTTCGCGGCCGCGACCGCCGCCAGCTTCAACGTGGGTCGGCCCGACGTCGTGGTCTCGCTGACCGATCCGCCGATTGTCGGCCTGACCGCGCTATGGGCCGCGCGCCGCACTGGTGCGCGTTTCGTGTTCCTCTGCGAGGACATCTTTCCAGAGGTGGCGACGCTGCTCGAGGATTTCCACAACAACGCCGTCAACGGCGCGCTCGATCGCGTCAACCGGTATCTGCTTCGGAACGCCGACGCGATCGTCGCCCTCGGCGATCGCATGCGGCGGCGGCTGGTCGAGGAGAAGGGCGCCGATCCCACCCGCGTGCACGTCATTCACAACTGGGCCGACTGTGACGCGATCGTTCCGGGGCAAAAAGACAACGCCTTCTCGCGCGAGCACGGCCTCGCCGATCGCTTCGTGCTGATGCACTCGGGCAACGTGGGTCTCTCCCAGAACCTGGACGTGCTGATCGAGGCGGCCGATCGCCTGCGCTCGAAGGAGCGTCTCACCATCGCGATTGTCGGGGATGGATCCAAGCGGGCGTCGCTCGAGGCCATGGTGGCGGCGCGCGGGTTGACCAACGTGCGGTTCCTGCCGTATCAGCCCAAGGCCTTGCTGCACGACTCGTTTGCGGCCGCCGACGCCTTCCTGGTCGGGCTCAAGAGCGGTATCGAGGGCTTCATCGTTCCCAGCAAGGTCTACGGCATCCTGGCCGCGGGTCGGCCCTACGTCGCCGCGACCGATCCGAGCAGCGAGGCCGCGCAGATCGCGCGCGAGAGCGGCTGCGGCCTGGTGGCCACGCCGGGCGATCCGGCGGCGCTAGCCGAGGCGATTGCGACGCTCTACGACGATCCGGTGATGACGAGAGACATGGGCGGCCGGGCGCGGCAGGTCGCCAGGCACTACGACCGCAAGGTGGCCGTGCAGTCCTACCACGAGCTGTTTACGCGCGTCGCGGCGGTGACGCGAGCCGCATGATCAAGCGCGCCTTCGACTGCACCCTGGCCGCTGTCGGCCTGGTGGTCTCGGCGCCTCTCTGGCTGCTGATCGCCATCGCGATCAAACTCGAGGATGGCGGGCCGGTGCTGTTTCGGCAGGCGCGCGTCGGCCTGGGCGGCCGGACGTTCGACGCGTTGAAGTTCCGCTCGATGGTGCCAGACGCTGAGTCGCGCACCGGCCCGGTGCAGGCGATCGAGAACGATCCGCGCGTGACCGGCGTCGGCCGGCTGATGCGCGCGACCGCGATGGACGAACTGCCGCAGCTCTGGAACATCTTTGCGGGAGACATGAGCTTCGTCGGACCGCGGCCGCTCCGGCCCGGCGAGGTGGAAGTGCGTGGCGACGGCCGGCTGGTGCCGCTTGATCAAATCGCCGGCTACGACGCCCGCCACCGCGTCAGGCCCGGCCTTACCGGCTTGACGCAGGTGTACGCATCCCGCGACATCTCTCGCACCAGCAAGTTCCGGCTGGACCAGGTGTACTTGAAGCGCGCCAGCTTCTGGTTGGACGTGAAGTTGATCCTGCTCTCGTTCTGGATCACCGGAACCGGCGCGTGGGAAAAGCGCAACCGTCGCGTCCCTTAATAGTCCGCTTATAATGCAGCCACGGATGGATAGCCGCACCGACGTCCTCATCGTGGGCGGGGGCCCAGGGGGACTCTTCATGGCCGCTCGGCTTGCCGAACGCGGCGTGCGGACGCTGGTCTGTGAAGAGCATCACCGCGTTGGTGATCCGGTGCACTGCACCGGCGTCCTGGCGGCGGATAGCTTTGCGAAGTTCGATCTCCCGGCCAACGCGACGCTCAACCAGCTGTCGTCGGTTCGCTTCCTCTCGCCTGGCGGCATTCCCGTCGACTATACGACGCAGACGCCGCTGGCCACCGTCATCGACCGTCCGGTCTTCGATCGCGCGCTGGCAGACCGGGCGATTGCGTCGGGCGCCGAACTGCGCGGCGGTGCGCGCGTCACCGCGCTCGACGTCGATGCCGACGGCGTGCACGCCTCGGTTGGCAGCACGACCGTCCACGCCCGTCTCGCCGTGCTGGCCTGCGGCGCCACCTACAAGTTCCAGCGACGCTTCGGGTTTGGCCTGCCCGCGACCTACTTGCAGACCGCCCAGCGGGAACTGCCGGCGCTGTTTCCCGGCGACGTCGAGCTGCATTTCGGCCGGGATGTCGCGCCAGGTGGGTTTGCGTGGGCGGTGCCGGTGCTGCGCCCCGAAGGCGCGTTTGTGCGAATCGGGGTGATGGCGTCGCGCGACATCCGTGGCTGCTACGACCGTATGCTCGGTCGCATTCGCGATCGCTGGGGCGTGATCAGCCGCGACCTGGCGCCGCGGGTGAAGATCCTGCCGCTCGGAGCGGTCGGCCGCACCTACGGCGACCGCATGCTGGCGATCGGCGACGCCGCCGGTCTCGTGAAACCGACGACCGGCGGTGGCATTCACTACAGCATCGTCAGCGCCGCGCTGGCCGCGGACGTGTCGATCGCCGCGCTGGCGGCGGATCGCCTCGACGCGGAAACGCTCTCGGCCTACGAGACGGCGTGGCGCGCCGAACTGGCCGATGAGTTCGAGGCGCAGCAGGAGCTTCGGATGGTCGCCGCGTCGCTGAGCGACAAGGCGATCGACAGCTTTTTCGAGCTCGCCCACACCGACGGCATCATGCCGATCGTCCGCGCGACCGCGCGCTTCAACGAACACCGTCCCCTCATCCGCGCTCTCTTCAAGCACCCGCCGGCGCGACGCGTCCTGTTCCGTTCGATCGTCGGATAGCGGCCAGACGGGCGCGCACGTCTGCTGCGCCCGCAACGCCGGAGGTGTGCCCGGCGCGCTTTCGCTGTGAAGAACGCTTCAGCGTGGAGCGGGGCGCGTGCGCGACGACGAGCGCTGGACGCGCGGCGCGTGCACCGCGACCGCGACGATCACGGCGAAGAGCGCGCCGTTGGCCGGGGTCCGCAGGCCGGTGTCCCAGACGCTCTGCACCGCGACGGCGATGACCCCGGCGATCGCACCGGCCCGAATCCAGAACATCGCCGTGTGATCGCCGCGCAGGCGGCGGACCATCAGCGCGACCGTCGCGAGCAACGCGACCGCCGCCGGCGCCGCGAGCAGCACGCCGCCTTCGGCGAGAATCTGCAGATATTCGTCGTGCGCGTGGTTGAAGAAAAACAGGCGCGAGCCCTGCTGATAGACGAGCATCGCGTGCTGGAACGCGCCGGCGCCGACCCCGGTGCGCCAGAAGTCCGACGCCATCCGCCAGGTGTCGCGCCAGATCGCGGGGCGTCCCCACGGACCCTGTTCGGTGGTTTCCGTCATGCGCATCGCCAGCGAGCCGAGGTTCGCGTAGGCCGACGCCGCCACCACCATGGCGCCGAATCCGGCGATCAACCACGCCAGCGCGCTTTTCCCACCGAGCCGCTTCCGCGAGAACACGATGAAGGCCAGCAGGCCGATGCCGCCGCCCAGAATGCCAGCGCGCGACATCGAGGCGAGGAGGCCGCCGGTCATCAGCACCGCCGATCCGCCGAGCCAGAGCTGGGTTGGATCGAGCAGGGCGCCCGGGGCGCCGCCGCCTTCGGTGGGGCGCCTCGCATGGTGCCTCGCCATCGCGTAGCCAATCACCAGCGGCAGCGCCATGGCCAGCCAGCAGGCGAGCCCGTTCCGGTTCACGAATGGGCCGTACGGCGACGCGCCGGCGCTCATGGGCTTCCAGGTCCAGTACAGCAGCGATGGCGAGGTCGCCCGCTGAAAGGCGACCAGCGTGGTCAATGCCAGCCCCAGCCAGGCAACGCCTCGCAGAATCACCCGACCGCCGTTGCCCGCGAACACGGCGCAGGCGCCCCAGAAGAGACCAAGGTAGGAGGCCCCGAGCGCCAGCGCCCAGCGGGTCGATTCGACGTCCACCGACAGCGGGTGGGTCGGACGGATCGCCGGCTCGGCGTCGAGCGCGGTGACGCGATCGACGGCGAACGCGTGAGGCGAGAGCCGGTCCCGGACCGACGATCGGAGGGGAATCAGCTGCGCGGCGACCGCCATCAGGCAGAGCAGCAGCGCCCAGTCGAGCACGCTTCTCGAGCCGCGGCCGATCGGCGGCCGCGCCAGGATCAGCAGCAGCAGCGTGCCGGCGCACAGCGGGACCGTCGTCCAGCGATACGCGCCGGCAAATGCCACGAGCGCCCAGCCGATGAGGAGAAGGAGAAGGAAGGCCGCCGCCGAAACATCAGAGCGTCGATTCGGCGTAGTAGTTCTTGTACTGATGGCCGTAATACCGCGAGTAGTAATACTTGTTCTTCTCGAAGTTGACCTTGTTCAGCACCACCGCGGCGTAGCGGGGCCGCGATTGCATCACGGTCTCGATCGCGCGCTCCGCGAGGCGCCGCCGCGTCATCTCCGCGCCGATCACGAACGTCACCCCGGTCACCATTGGCGCGAGGATCACCGCGTCGGTGACCGCGAGGACCGGCGGCGTGTCGACGATGATCCAGTTGAACGGACCGTGCGCGAGATTGGTGAGCAGCGTCTTCATGCGCTCCGATGACAGCAGCTCGGACGGGTTCGGCGGCGTCCGGCCGGCGGTGATCGCCAGCAGGTTCGGATCGACGGTGCGCTGAATCACGTCGCGAACCCGGGCCTGTCCGGTCAGGACCTGCGAGAGGCCGCGCTCGTTGGTGAGGCGCAGCGGCCGGTGCAGGCCGGGCCGGCGCATGTCGGCGTCGACCAGCAGCACGCGCGATCCGCCGTAGGCCAGCGCCATCGCAATGTTGGCCGCGGTGGTGGTCTTGCCCTCGAGCGGCTGCGCGCTGGTGACGATGATGATCTTGGTGCCTTCGTCGGGATACTTCGACAGCAGCGAGGTTCGCAGCGATCGGAACGACTCGCCGAAGTCGTGCGGCACGTGCGACGAGGCCAGCAGCGGGTGCTTGTCGCCCCGGACCGCGGGGACCAGCCCGAGGAACGGCAGCTTCAGACGCCGGGTGATGTCCTCCGGCGTCTTGATGGTGTCGTTCATGTAGTCCAGGCCGAGCGCGACGGCGATGGCGAGCACCAGGCCGATGACGGCCGACATCAGCCAGGTCCGGCGGCCGCTCGGCGTGACCGGCCCGCGCGGCACTTCGGCCCGGTCGACCACGCGCACGTTGTTGGTGCGGCTGTTGGCCGAAACGCGAAGCTCTTTCTCGCGCGTCAACAGCGACTGATAGACCTCGCGGTTGCTCTTCGCCTCGCGCTCCATCACGCCGTAGCCGATCCCCTTGCGATTGAGGTCGGTGGCTTCGCTCTTGGCGCCTTCCAGGTTCTTGGCGAACGTCCGCTCCTCGATCAGCGCGGTCTCGTACTCGTTGCGGACCGACTGCACCGCCCCGGCGATGGCGATATCGAGCTGCTTCTGCGCATCCTGCAGCTGCGCGTTGATGTTGATCACCTGCGGATGCTTCTCGGCGTAGCGCTCGAGCAGCTGGACCTTCTGTCGCTGCAGGTCGCCCAGCTTGGTCCGCGCGGTCTGCACGCCGGGGTTCCCCGCGATGATTGGAATCGCGTCGGGATTGGTGCCGGCGGCGATCGCCTTGACCTGGTTGTAGAGCGACTCCTTCTGGACCCGGACGCTGCGCGCGTGGGTCGCGGTGTCGTTGAGCTGATTGAGACGCGACAGCACGATGTTCTGCTTGTCGTCGAGCGACAGCGCGTTCTCTTTTTCGCGGTACTCGGCCAGCGCGCGCTCGCTCTCTTCGACGCGCTTCTGCTGGTTCGCGAGCTCGGTGCCCAGCCAGTCGAGCATGCCTTGCGTCGAGCGCAGTTTGACCTCGAGGTTTTCGCTGACGTACTCGTCGATCAGCATGTTGACCGCGTCGGCCGCGAATTTGGGTTCTTCGGAGACGAAGGTGACGTCGACCAGATGGGTGCCGCGCACCGGCTCCACGCCCACCCGGCCGATGAAGCTGCCGACCAGCGCCGACTCGTCCGCGGTCTCGTCGACCTTCGGGGTTTCGGCCGCGGCCGTTGCCGCCGGCGTGCTGAAATATCCCATCACGCGGGTCTTCAAGTCGCTGAGCAGCGAGGTCGGGGTCGGCGGCGCCGGCTTGGTGCCGTTGAACTCGGGCACTTTTTCCAGGTGCAGCTTGCGGACCACCCGACGCATCAGGTCGCGTCCCTTGAGGATCTTGTACTGCGTCTGGTAATACGGTTCGGGATCCTCGTAGAACTGGTTCTGATCGGTCTGCAGCCCGGGCACCGCGGTGGAGCGCTCGTCCTCGATCAGCAGCCGCGCCTGCGCCTGGTACACCTTGATCGCGCTGTAGCCCTGGATGATCATCGCCGCCGTCACGAGGATGAAGACCGTGACGCACAGCCGCCGGTAGCGGTACAGCACCGCGAGACGGTCGAGCAGATGGACGTCGTTCTCCGGGGTGTACGGCGCGTTCGGCGTTCCGGCTGGACTGCCGGCCGGCCCGCCCGGAGCTCCCGAGCTCGGAGCCGCGCCGGATGCCGTGCGGATCGTCGTCGACGATCGCGGCGCGCCGGATGAAGTGGGTTCGAACATCGACGGCTACTGATTGGGGCTGATCGGGATCGTGGGCACGACGGCCGCCACGCCGACGGCCGCGGCCTGGATGACGGCCGCGGTCGCGGCCGGCGTGCTCGCGCTGCCCGTCCATCGCGCCATTGCGGGAATGCGGAACGGCAGCTTCACCACCGCCGACTCCACTTCACCCAGATTCACATTCAGCAGCTCGCTCGCGGCGAGGATCGACATGTTGCTGGACATGATCTCGACGATGTAGCTGCCAGGATCGAGCGATTTGAAGGCGAACAGGCCCGCCTTGTCGGTGACCTGCGTATCGACGATGCGTCCGAATCGGGCGTCGCGAAGCCGCACGACCGCGTTGGCGAGGTGACCGTTGGAGGAGTCGAGCGCGTTGCCCTGGATCGTCGTCAGCGCCTTCTGTTTCGCCTGGGCGATCAGCGCCTGGTTCACGACGCTGCTGCGCGGGCCCGGCGCTTGTGGCTGGGCCGCAACTGGCAGCGCGCTGATGGCGATCAGCGAAGATGTGGCGATGGCAACGAAAGGAGACATACGGGTTCCTCGGTTCTTATCGGTCGACCAGGCCCGCAGCGTGAGGCTCCCGACAAAAGACTTTATATGACACTAAACGCTTTTAGCGTCATAGTCAATCGTCTTGTCAGACGGTTGACGGTCACAATCGCGGACCCGGGCCTGTTCCGCGCATTGGACAGGGTGCCCAAATCCACGTAAGTTGTTGACGAGGCTACTGCTTGTCGTCGAATTCTACTCGATCGCGCCAACCCCGGCAAAACGCGGTCAACCGTCCCGCACGCTGGGGAGGAATCGTGCTGCTGCTGATCGCGGCAGCGGCGGCCTGGCTTCCGATGCCGGCGACCTTCGTCGATCGCTGGTACACGGCGCGTGTCTATGGGACCGTGCAGCCGCTGATGACGTCGCTGTCCAACCTCGCGCCTTTCGCGCTGCTCGACGTGTTTCTCGGCGCGATCGCCGTCGCCTGGCTGGCGCTCAGCGTGCGCGATCTTCTGCGCGCGCCCAGCCGGATGCGTGGCGCATGGCTGCTCCTCGTGCGTACGGCCACCTGGTCGTCGGCCCTCTATCTGCTGTTCGTCGCGCTGTGGGGATTCAACTACCGTCGTCCGCGGCTGCGCGACGCCCTGCCGTACGACCAATCCGCCGTCACGGCTGCCAGCGCCGCCGCGGCGGGCCGGCTGGCGGTCGATCGGCTGAACGATTTGCACGATCGGGCCTCCGCTGCCGGATGGCCGGCGGCCGGCGCCATCGACGCGAGTCTCGAGCGCGATTTCGCGCGGTCGATGCGCGACGTCGGCATCATCCGCGAGGTGGTGCCGGCGCGTCCCAAGCGCACGCTGCTCGACTGGTATTTCAGACGGGCCGGGGTGGACGGCATGACCGATCCGTTTTTTCTCGAGACGCTGATCGTGGGCAGCGCGCTGCCGTTCGAGCGCGCATTCGTGGTCGCGCACGAGTGGAGCCACCTCGCCGGGATTACCGACGAAGGAGAAGCCAACTTCACCGCATGGCTGACGTGCGCCAGGGGAGCGCCCGCGAACGCGTACAGCGGCTGGCTGTTTCTCTACAGCGAGCTGGCCGGCGCGGTTCGTGGCCCCGCTCGCGCGGCACTGTCGGATGCGCTGGCGGCTGGACCGCGGGCCGATCTGCTCGCGATCCGCGATCGCTACGTCCGCGAGGTGAACCCGCGCGTCTCGATGGCCGGTTGGCGGATCTACGACTCGTATTTGAAAGCAAATCGCGTGACGGCGGGAGCCGCGAGCTACGACGAGGTCGTCCGGCTCGTATTGGGCACGCGCATCGACGGACACCCCGCCTGGCAGGTTGCTGCCGACGCGCGTTAACGTCCGCGTCGAGCGAGCGAGGCCAGCGGGGTGGCTGAGCGCGGCGGCTCGCCCTGACGATCGCCCTCGTAGTAGACCCTCTCGAGAAAGAGCCCGGAGGGCGGCGCCGTCAGCCGCGCCGGTGCGGACGATCCTTCCGCAAGCATGGTTCGGATCGCGCCGGGCGGCATCCCGCCGCGGCCAATCTCCACCAGCACGCCGACCATCCGGCGAACCATCTTCCACAGGAAGTGTGACCCCTGGATGCTGACCAGCAGGAGGTCGCCATCTTCGATGATCTCGAGATGGTCGACGAGCACCAGCGTGGATGGCGGCGGCTCGCCTTCGTCGCGTCCATCGGCGGCCGCAAACGATCGGAAGTCACGCATGCCGACGAACGCGCCGGCGGCGTCCCGCATCAGTGCCGCGTCGAGCGGTTCCTTGACCCACCAGACAAACGCCTTGGCAAAGGCCGTCCGCCGCCTCGCAATCTGATACAGATATCGCCGGGCGACCGCATGATGGCGTGCGTGAAAGCGGTGCGGCACCGCGACCGCGTCCAGGATGTTGATGTCGGCCGGCAGCTCGTCGTTCAGCCGCCGGCGCAGGGTGTCGGCCGGCAGGTTGGTGCTGACGTCGAGGTGTGCGACCTGCGCCAGGGCGTGGACACCGGCATCGGTGCGTCCCGATCCGTACAGCTCGAAGTCCTTGCGGCCGGTCACGGTGCGCGCGGCCCGATCGATCTCGCCCTGCACGGTCTTCGCGTTCTGCTGAATCTGCCAGCCGCTGTACCTGGTGCCGGCGTACTCGATCGTAAGCTTGAAGCGGGGCATGCTCAGGCGTTGTCCGGGAGGCGCGAGGCATCCATCCCGGCTCACTGTACCTGAACTGCCATTCGGCCGGACAGCCGCGATCCGTCTAGTCCGCGCGCAGCGCCCGCATCGGATCGATCGCTGCAGCACCCCGGGCCGGCACCAGGCAGGCGATCGCCGCCACCGCCGCCAGCACGAGGATCACCGCCGCATAGGTCATCGGATCGGTCGGCTCCACGGCGAACAGCAGCCGCGCGGCCACCCGCGTCATGGCCAGCGCCAGGACGGCGCCAAGCGTCAGTCCCACGGTCACGGGGGTAAGCCCCTGTCGCACGATCATCCGCACCACGCTCGATCGCGACGCGCCAAGCGCCATCCGCACGCCGATCTCGGTCGTCCGCTGGTTGACCGAGAACGACACGACGCCGGCGATCCCGGCGGCGGTGACGATCAGGGCGACCGCGGCGAACAGCGTGACCAGCATTGCAGTCAGGCGCGGCGGCGCCAGCGAGTGACTGCGGATCGATTCCAGCGTCCGGATCCGGCTCACCGGCTGGCGTGGATCGATCCCGTGCACGATGGCGGGCATGCGGCGCGCGAACGCGCCCGCGTCGGCGGCGGTGCGCACGAACAGCGTGGCATTCAAAGGCTGGGTCTGCGCGAACGCGCGATACACCTCGTCGGTTGGCTTCTCGTCCAGCCCGTAGTCGTGCGTGTCGTTGACCAACCCGACGATCGTCATCCAGCTGCGTCCGTTGTTGAGCGAGATCCGCCGGCCGATCGGATCGAGCTCAGGGAAGTTGTGGCGTGCCATCGACAGGTTCACGATCACCACCGCGGGCGCGGTGGCGTCGTCGGCGTCGGTGAACGCGCGTCCGCTGAGCAGCGTCATGCCGATTGCCTTGAAGTAATTCGGCGACGCGAACTTGAAGTCGACTCGCTTCGCCGCCTTGTCGTCCGGCGCCTGTCCCTCGACGATGAGGCCGCTGAGGAACGGAGCCGCCTGATCGAGCGGCGCGGCGATGCCGAGCGCGGCGATGTCGGCGCCAGGCTCCGCCGACGCCTTGTCGAGGATGGATCGGTAGAAGGCCTGGCGGGAGACCGGCGTCGCGTACTTGACGAAGTCGAGCGAGACGAGCGCGGTCAGCACGCGGTCGGTGCGGAAGCCGGCGTCCACCTGCTGCAGCTTGATGAAGCTGCGCACCAGCAGCCCGGCGCCGACCAGCAGCACGAACGAAATCGCGACCTGCGCGACAATCAGGGCATTGCGCGCGCCGAGACGGCGGCTGCCGACCGTGCGGTGGCCGGCATCCTTGACCAACGCGTCGGAGCGGCGCGTCAGCGCCGGCAGCAGGCCGAACAGCAGGCCGGTGAACACCGCTACCCCGAATGTGAACGCCAGCACCACGCCGTCGATCGCGATTTCTTCGGCGCGCGGCGTGAAGCGGGCGGTGAAGGCGACGAGCAGATCGCGGACCAGCCAGCCGACGAGGAGGCCGAGTGCGCCGCCGGCCAGCGCCAGCAGCGTGCTCTCGGTGAGCAGCTGGCGGGCGATCCGCCCGCGGCTAGCGCCGAGCGCGGTTCGCAAAGCGAGCTCGCGCTCCCGTCCGATCACCCGCGCCAGCGCGAGGTTCGCGATGTTCGCCGACACCAGCAGCAGCACGAAACCGGTGACCGCCAGCAGCACGAGGAGTGTCGGGCGCGCCTGGCGCGTCAGCTCGTCGTGCACCGAGAGCGCGGTCGACTGGAAGCCGGTGTTCTTGGCGTTGTAGGCCTCGGGGTATTCCGCGCTCAGCCGGCCGCTCACCACGGCGAGATCGCTCTGCGCCCGCTGCAGCGTCGCGCCCGGCTTCAGCCGGCCGATCGCGGTCAGCATCCGCGCCTGGCGGTTCTCGATCGTCTGCGGATTCGATCGGAACGGGCAGGCCGACGGCGGCATGTAGACGTCGTCGGGCGGATCCGACTGCGGGAACTGCGGGATCGGCGGCAGCACCCCGACGACGGTGTGGAGGCGATCGTTCAACTCGAAGGTGCGGCCGACGATGCCCGGGTCGCCGCCGAGCGTGTTCTGCCAGTAGACATAGCTGAGCACCAGCACCGCCGGCGCGTTCTTCGAGTCGTCGTCGGCGCGGAAGGTGCGGCCGAGGATCGGCGAGACACCCAGAACGTCGAAGAAGTTGGCGGAGACGACGCCGGTCTGGACGCGTGACGCCTCACCGCGGCCGAGCATGTTGAACGACATCTGGTGGTACTCGACCACGGCGTCGAGCGACTCGGTCTGAGCGCGAAAGTCGTTCACTTCCTTCACCGACACGCCGGCATTCGCGACGCCGATGTTCGGCGCCTGCTGCCGCACTTCCACCAGTCGATCGCCGTGAGCGTAGGGCAGCGGCCGCAGCAGCACCGCGTGCACCACGCTGAAGATCGCGGTGTTGGCGCCGATGCCGAGGGCCAGCGTCAGCAGCACGACGGCGGTGTACGACGGGTACTTGCGCAGATTGCGCAGCGCGAAGCGGACGTCCTGGCTCAACATGTCGATGGCACGGACCCCCCACGACTCACGGCAATCCTCCTTCACCAGCGCGACGCTGCCGAAGTGCCGGCGGGCGGTGTCGCGTGCCGCCTCCGAGCTCATGCCGCGGGCAACCAGCGCCTCGGTTTCGAGCTCGAGATGGTGGCGAAGCTCTTCGTCCATGTTCTGCTCGAACGCGGACGTGCGGACGGATCCCCGGATACGGCGGAACAGCGTCAGGAGGGACATGGCATGACCTCTATCCGTGTTGCAGGACGCGGGCGACCGCGGCGCTGATCCGCTCCCAGTTGGCGGTCTCTTCCGCGAGCTGCCTGCGGCCCGACCGGGTCAGCGCGTAGAACTTGGCGCGGCGGTTGTTCTCGGAGTCGCCCCACGACGATTCGATCCAGCCTTGCTGCTCGAGCCGGTACAGCGCCGGATACAGCGATCCCTGGTTGACCTGCAGCACGTCCTGCGAAATCTGCTGCAGCCGCTGCGAGATGCCCCAGCCGTGCATGTCGCCCGAGGCCAGGGTGCGGAGGATCAGCAGGTCGAGGGTTCCCTGCAGCAGGTCGCTTTTGGCGTGCTTCATCTGTTCTCCTGTAGACGATCGACAAGGAGCATAGGTTCCCGGTGGGCCGGCCGTCAAGATACGGCTTATAATCGCAGTTCGCATGTCCGACACCCCAACCCCCCGCCTCGTGGTCACCGACACGCTCGGACGCCGGATCGTCAACATCGACAAGCCGCTGTTCACGATCGGCCGGCGCAGCGAAACCGACCTTCGGCTGCCGGGCGCCGACATCTCGCGCGTGCACGCCGAGATCAGCATCGAGCAGGGCGCCTGCATCATCCGGGACAAGCAGTCGAGGTTCGGGACCTTCGTCAACGGCGAGAAGCACAGCGAAAAGGTGCTGGCCCACGGCGACCAGATCCGGCTCGGGCAGGCGGGGGATACCGAGATTGTGTTCTTCGTCGACGACGAGGCGCCGTCGGTCGAGAAGAGCGCGGTCTCGGCGGCGAGCGAGCTGCGGCAGATGGCGGCGCTGCTCGAAGGCCTGCGGGCGCTCGGCTCCGGCCGCGTGCTCGACGAGGTGCTGGCGATGGTGCTCGACTCGGCGATCGAGGTCACCGGCGCCGAGCGCGGTTTCATCATGCTGGCGAACCGCGAGCAGCTGCTCGAGTTCAAGCTCGCGCGCGCGCGTGGCAAGGTGACGCTCTCGGGCCGCACCTTCGAGACCAGCCGCAAGATTCCGGAAACCGTGTTCTCGACCGGCCAGCAGACCATCGTCGAGGATCTGCTCGACGGCGATCTCGCACAGCTCCACACCGGCACCGTCGCCCTCGGCATCCGCCACGTGCTGTGCGCGCCGTTGCGCCTGGTGCGCTATGTCGAGCGCGCCGACCAGAAGGGCGCGGATGAGACCATCGGGGTGCTGTATCTCGACAGCCGCGAGCGCGGCGCGCTGCGATCCGCCCACGCCCAGTCGGCCCTCGAGACGCTGTCCGCGGAAGCGGCGCTTGCGATCGAGAACGCGCGGCTGTATCGCGAGACGCTGGACAAGGCCAAGTACGAACAGGAGCTCAGGGTCGCGGCGGCGATCCAGCAGTCGCTGCTGCCGGTCGCGAACCGCGAAGGCGCCTTCTTCTCGACCGCTGCGGCGTCGATTGCCTGCCGCGCCGTCGGAGGCGATTTCTACGACTATGTCGACCTCCCGACATCGCAGTTCGGCTTCATCGTCGGCGACGTGGCGGGCAAGGGATCGCCGGCGGCGCTGCTCGCCGCGGCGGTACTCGGCATGTTCAGCGCGGAGGCGACCTATCAGGCCAGCGCCGCGCCGCTGATGACTCGACTCAACCACGGCTTGTTCCGCCGCGCGATCGAGGCCCGCTTCCTCACCAGTTTCTATGGGATGTTGTCGCCCGACGGCTCGTTCACATACTGCAACGCCGGCCACAATGCGCCGCTGCTGGTGACCGCGACGGGCATCCGACGGCTGGAGACGGGCGGCGTGGTGCTGGGTCTGTTCGACCACGCCACGTTCGAAGAAGAAACGCTCAAGCTCGAGCCCGGCGATCTGATTGTGCTGTTCAGCGACGGCGTGACCGAGGCGATGAACTCAGAGAGCGAGGAGTTCACGGACGATCGCCTGATCGCGTGTGCGAATGCACATCTCGGCGAACCGCCGCAGCAGGTGCTCGATGCGCTGCTTGCCGACGTCCACGCCTTCTGCGCAGGCGAGCCGCAAAGCGACGACGTGACCGCCGTTCTGGTCCGTTACAACGGCATCTGAACGCTAGAACCACAGCCGAAGGCCGCCGGCGATCAGCGTCCCTCCGGCGTCCGTCGACACCACCGCGGTGGCGTTTGGCGGCGTCATCTCCACCGTCGCCTTCGAGAACCTGACGCTGGCGCCCACCCCGGCGTGGCGGGACAGCTTCAGCCCCACGTCCGCGCCGATATTGAACCCGACAGCGTTCCTGGCGGTAACCCGCTGCGAAGCGGCGGCGATGAACGCCGGAGCGTCGTACGGATACGTGTCCGTAAACGAGACGTCGGTCACCACGTCCTGCTGGACCCGAAAGAACGAAGGTCCGGCGGACAACGCCACGTCGACCTTTCGGGTCGGGTGCAGCGTGTAGAGCCCCTGCAGGTGGGTGACCAGCTCGCTGCGTTCGAGGCCGCTCGCCGTGCCGGCGATGGTCCGCGGCGTCTTGAAGAAGAACGGATGCGGAATCGCGGCGCTTACCTCGCCGTCCCTCGTCGATCTCGCCGACGACACGGCGACGCCCACGCTGAAGCGGCCTGTCAGCCGCACGCTCGCGCCGCCGTCGACGCCGACACCGCGGCCGACCTTATAAGACGAGTCGATAGTGGCGTTTTCCAGGTACACCACCCTGGTCGTCGAGGTGTCGAAGGCAATCGACGAGAGCTGCACGCCGGCACTGAGGTTGATGCGCAGGCGATCGCCGCCGCCGGCATGCTGGGCGCCGGCCGGGCGAGCGCAGCCGAGCGAGAGGAGCATCATCGCCCCGATGAGGTGGCCCGATGCGCGCATTCAGTTGACTCCCACCGCGGTCCAGGCGTCGCGTACCGCGTTGTAGGGCGCGCTGTTGAGACCGTACAACTCCTGCGCGGCGCGCAGGGTGATCGCGCGAGCCATCGCGAAGTCGGCGTTGGACGGCATCAGTTGTGCGAAGGCGCGATAGAACACTCTCTCGATCTGTTCGCGGTTGGCGGCGCCGACACCGGTGACCCGGATGCCCGAGGTCCGGTTCGTCCCGCCTTCGATCGCGAGATAAAACGCGTGGTTGGGAATCCCCGAGTTCGTATGTACGCCGCCGTTGTCGTGGGCGTCGTCGGGCGGCAGGATCGCCCGCTTGCTGTAGTGATCCGGCTGACCGAACAGCGCCGGATTTGCCATCGAGCGGAAACCGTTGAGGGTGCCCGAGACCACGTCGATCGCGATGTCTTCGCCGATCAGATAGTCGGCCTGGAGCGGACCGTTGCCCGCCGGCTGGAAGAAGAACTCGACGCTGGTCCCCATCATGTCGGAGAACGACTCGTTGAGTGCGCCGGACTCGTTGACGTACTCGAGCCGTGAGCTGTAGTCGGTCACGCCGTGCGTGAGCTCGTGCGCGACCACGTCCAGCGCGCCGGAGAAGTAGTCGAAGCGCTGACCGCTATCGACCAGGTAGACGCCGCCGGGCAGGCCTTCGCCATAGACCATCACCCCGCCTGCGCAGTCGCCGCAGTAGAACGCGTTCAGGTAGAAGTCGAGGACATTGGCCGGCGCGGTAAA
>CAWCFI010000007.1:102500-611412 GCA_963794705.1 uncultured Acidobacteriota bacterium | reverse complement strand
GCTTCCTCCGGCTCGACGAAGTACTCCATGTCGCGTTCCAGCTCGAGCTCGTCGTCGCTCGGCTGCGGCAGCGCCGGCGGCGGCGGCGGCTCGTCCGCCGGGATCCGCACGTGCCGGTAATACTCGAAGCCGGTGCCGGCCGGGATCAGCCGGCCCATCGTGACGTTTTCCTTCAGGCCGCGCAGGTGATCGACCTTGCCGGAAATCGACGCCTCGGTCAGCACGCGGGTCGTTTCCTGGAACGACGCCGCCGAGATGAACGAGTCGGTCGAGAGCGACGCCTTCGTGATCCCGAGCAGCAGCGGCCGGCCCTGCGCCGGACGTCCGTCCTCCTTGATCACGCGCTCGTTCTCTTCGAGGAAGCGGAACTTGTCCACCTGCTCGTCGACCAGGAACTCGGTGTCGCCGACGTCCTCGATCTTCACCCACCGCATCATCTGCCGCGCGATGGTCTCGATGTGCTTGTCGTTGATGTTGACGCCCTGCAGCCGGTAGACCTCCTGAATTTCGTTCACGAGGTAGGACTGCAGCGCCTTCTCGCCGAGCACGTTCAGGATGTCGTGCGGGTTGCGACGGCCCGTCCATCAGCGGCTCGCCCGCCCGGACGCGCTCGCCTTCCTGCACGTTGACGTGGACGCCGCGCGGCAGCGCGTACTCACGCGGCTCCGCGCCCGGCTCGTCCGGGACGATGATGATCTTCCGCTGACCCTTGACGATGCCGCCGTGCTTGACGATGCCGTCGATTTCCGAGATGACCGCCGTCTCGCGCGGCTTGCGCGCTTCGAACAGCTCGACCACGCGCGGCAGACCGCCCGTGATGTCCTTGGTCTTGGTCGTCTCGCGCGGAATCTTGGCGAGCACGTCGCCCGCCGACACCATCTCGCCGTCCTGCACCATCAGGTGCGCGTGCGACGGCATGTGGTACTTGCGGTTGACCTTGCCGTCCTTGCCCTTGATCTCGATCGCCGGCTGCTTCTTCTCGTCCGGCGAGTCGACGATGATGAGGCGCGACAGGCCGGTGACTTCGTCGACTTCCTCGTGCACCGTGATGCCTTCGAGGATGTCCTTGAAGCGGATCTGGCCCGGCTCCTCGGTGAGGATGCTAGAAGGTGTACGGGATCCCACTCGACCAGCACCTGGCCCTGCTCGACGTGCTGGCCTTCCTTCACCTTGAGGCGCGCGCCGTAGACGATCGGGTAGCGCTCGCGGTCGCGGCCCTTGGCGTCCTGCACGACGAGCGAGCCGCTGCGGTTCATGACGACCAGGTTGCCGTCCTTCGCCTCGACGACCTGCATGCCCTCGAACCGGACGGTGCCGGCGTTGCGCGCCTCGAGCGTCGACTGCTCCGGAGACGCGCGACGCCGTGCCGCCGATGTGGAACGTTCGCATCGTCAGCTGCGTGCCGGGCTCGCCGATGGACTGCGCCGCGATGACGCCGACCGCCTGGCCGAGCTCGACCATCTTGCCGGTCGCGAGGTCGCGGCCGTAGCACTTCGCGCAGACGCCGCGGCGCGACGTGCAGGTCAGCACCGACCGGATCTTCACCTTCTCGATGCCCGCGTCCTGAATCGCCGACGAGGTCTCCTCGTCCATGATCTCGTTCACGTCGACGATGGTCTCGCCGGTGAACGGGTCGGTGATGCGCTCGAGCGTGGTGCGGCCGATGATGCGGTCGCGCAGCGGCTCGATGACCTCGCCCTGCTCGACGATGGCGCGCGCTTCGATGCCGTCCACGCGTGCCGCAATCCGGCTCGTGGATGATCACGTCCTGCGCGACGTCGACGAGGCGGCGGGTCAGGTAGCCCGAGTCGGCGGTCTTGAGCGCCGTATCGGCCAGACCCTTGCGCGCGCCGTGGGTCGAGATGAAGTACTGCAGCACCGTGAGGCCTTCACGGAAGTTCGACGTGATCGGCGTCTCGATGATCTCGCCCGACGGCTTGGCCATCAGGCCGCGCATGCCGGCGAGCTGGCGGATCTGCTGCTTCGATGCCGCGCGCGCCGGAGTCGGCCATGATGTAGACCGGGTTGAACTGCCGGCCTTCCTTGTCGATCTCCTCCATCTCGCTGAACATCGCGTTGGCGATGTCTTCGGTCGCTTCCGACCAGATCGCGATCACCTTGTTGTAGCGCTCGCCGTTGGTGATGGCGCCCTCGAGATACTGCGATTCGACCTTGATGACCTCGTCGCGCGCCGCGCTGACCAGCGCCGCCTTCTTCTCCGGGATGACCAGGTCGTCGATGCCGATCGACAGCCCCGACCGGGTCGCGTAGGTGAAGCCGAGGTTCTTGAGCGAGTCGAGCATCTCGACCGTCTTCTCGAGCCCGAACTTCAGGTAGCAGCTCTGCACGAGCTGCTGCAGCCCCTTCTTCTTGAGCAGGCCGTTGACGAACGGCATCTCCGGCGGAATGCGCCTGGTTGAGGATGACGCGGCCGACGGTGGTGTTGATGATCTTGCTCTTGACGGTCTGCACTTCGGTGCGCAGCACGTCCTGGTCGTCGCGCGACGCGGTCAGGTCCTGGATGTCGCCGGTGTAGCGCAGCCGGATCGGCGAGAGCGTTTCGAGCTCGCCCGCTTCCAGCGCCAGCATCACGTCGTCGGGGTTGCCGAACGCGCGGCCTTCGCCCTTGGCGCCGGACTTCGACTTGGTCAGGTAGTAGCAGCCGAGCACGATGTCCTGCGACGGAATCGCGATCGGCGCGCCGTGCGCCGGCGACAGGATGTTGTTGCTCGAGAGCATCAGCACCGACGCTTCGATCTGCGCTTCAGGCGACAGCGGGATGTGGACGGCCATCTGGTCGCCGTCGAAGTCCGCGTTGAACGCCGTGCAGACGAGCGGGTGGATGCGGATCGCCTTGCCTTCGACCAGCACCGGCTCGAACGCCTGGATGCCGAGGCGATGCAGCGTCGGCGCGCGGTTGAGCAGCACCGGATGCTCGCGAATCACTTCCTCGAGCACGTCCCACACTTCCGGACGCTGGAGCTCGACCATCTCCTTGGCCTGCTTGATGGTCTGCGACCAGGCCGCGCTCTTCGAGCTTGTTGTAGATGAACGGCTTGAACAGCTCGAGCGCCATCTTCTTCGGCAGGCCGCACTGGTGCAGCTTCAGCTCGGGACCGACGACGATCACCGAACGGCCGGAGTAGTCGACGCGCTTGCCGAGCAGGTTCTGACGGAAGCGGCCCTGCTTGCCCTTCAGCGTATCGGACAGCGACTTGAGCGGCCGGTTGTTGGCGCCGCGCAGCACGCGGCCGCGGCGGCCGTTGTCGAACAGCGCGTCCACCGCTTCCTGGAGCATGCGCTTTTCGTTGCGGATGATGACGTCCGGCGCCTTGAGCTCCATCAGCTTCTTCAACCGGTTGTTGCGGTTGATGACGCGGCGATAGAGATCGTTCAGGTCGGAGGTCGCGAAGCGGCCGCCGTCGAGCGGCACGAGCGGACGCAGTTCCGGCGGAATCACCGGAATCACGTCGAGGATCATCCACTCCGGGCGGTTGCTCGACTTGCGGAACGAGTCGACCACCTTGAGGCGCTTGGCGTACTTCAGCTTCTTCTGCGCCGACAGCTCGCCGCGCATCTTCTCGCGCAGCTCGACCGCCAGCCGCTCGATGTTGACGCGCTTGAGCAGCTCCTTGATCGCCTCGGCGCCCATCTGCGCCTTGAAGCGGTGCTGGTGCTCTTCACGCGCCTTGCGGTACTGCTCTTCGTTGAGCAGGCCGTTCTGCTTCAGCTCGGTCTCGCCCGGATCGACGACGACGTAGGCCTCGAAGTAGAGGACGCGTTCGAGGTCGCGCAGCGAGATGTCGAGCAGGTGGCCGATGCGGCTCGGCAGCCCCTTGAAGAACCACACGTGGCTGACCGGCGTGGCCAGCGTGATGTGGCCGAGGCGCTCGCGCCGGACCTTGGCCTGGGTCACTTCGACGCCGCACTTGTCGCAGATCACGCCGCGGTGCTTCATGCGCTTGTACTTGCCGCACAGGCACTCCCAGTCGGTGATCGGCCCGAAGATCTTCGCGCAGAACAGGCCGTCCCGTTCCGGCTTGAAGGTCCGGTAGTTGATCGTCTCCGGCTTGGTGACCTCGCCGTGCGACCACGACATGATCTTGTCGGGCGACGCGAGGCTGATGCGAATCGCGTCGAAGTCGCTGGTCAGCGCGCCGCGTTCATGAAATGAGGGTCGCATCTATTTAAACCTCCTCCAAAACGGGTTGAGGAGTGACGTCCACGGGCTTCTTCTTCGTCTTCATCAGCTCGACGTCCAGACACAGCGACTGGAGCTCGCGGATGAGCACGTTGAACGATTCCGGCAGGCCCGCGGTGAACGAGGCGTCGCCCTTGACGATCGCCTCGTAAATCTTCGCGCGCCCGGTCACATCGTCGGACTTGGCGGTGAGGAGCTCCTGGAGGATGTGCGCCGAGCCGTAGGCTTCGAGCGCCCACACTTCCATTTCTCCGAACCGCTGTCCGCCGAACTGCGCCTTGCCGCCCAGCGGCTGCTGGGTAATCAGCGAGTACGGCCCGATCGATCGCGCGTGGATCTTGTCGTCGACCAGGTGCGAGAGCTTCAGCATGTAGATGTAGCCGACGGTGATGTCCTGCTCGAACTTGCTCGCCGGTCATGCCGTCGAACAGCTGCGTCTTGCCGCCCTTGGGCAGGCCGGCGCGATCGAGCCAGTTCTTGATCTCGTGCTCCGTCGCCCCGTCGAACACCGGCGTCGCGAAGTAGAGGCCGAGCGCGTGCGCGGCCCAGCCGAGGTGGGTCTCGAGAATCTGGCCGACGTTCATACGCGACGGAACGCCGAGCGGGTTGAGCACGATTTCCACCGGCGTGCCGTCCGGCAGATGCGGCATGTCCTCCTCGGGGAGGATGCGCGCGATCACGCCCTTGTTGCCGTGCCGGCCGGCCATCTTGTCGCCGACCGACAGCTTGCGCTTCATCGCGACGTAGACCTTGACCAGCTTGATGACGCCCGGCGGCAGCTCGTCGCCGCGGCGGATCTTCTCCTTCTTCTCCTCGAAGAGGTTGCGGATCACTTCCACCTGGCGCTCGGTCCGCTCCTCGAGATCGCGCAGGTCGTCCTCGAGCCGCGAGTCGTCGGTCGCGATCTTCAGCCGGACCATCGTCTCGTAGGGCATCTCCTGCAGGATGTCCTGGCGTCAGGTCGGTGCCCTTCTTGAGCAGCCGCTCGCGGCCGTACTCGTCGAACAGATCCGAGCGCAGCTGCTGGCCGCGCAGCATCACGATCACCCGCTTCTTCACTTCGTCGTGAAGGATGCGGATCTCGTCCTGCAGGTTCTTCTCCATCATGTCGAGCTCGTCCTGCTCGATCGCTTTCGCCCGGTCATCCTTTTCGATGCCCTTGCGGGAGAAGATCTTGACGCCGACGATGATGCCCTCGATGCCGGGCGGGCAGATCAGCGAGGCGTCGCGGACGTCGCCGGCCTTCTCGCCGAAGATGGCGCGGAGCAGCTTCTCTTCCGGCGTCAGCTGGGTCTCGCCCTTCGGCGTGACCTTGCCGACCAGGATGTCGCCCGGCTTGACGTTGGCGCCGATGCGGATGATGCCGCTCTCGTCGAGGTCCTTGAGGAACCCTTCCGAGACGTTCGGGATGTCGCGGGTGATTTCTTCCGGCCCGAGCTTGGTGTCGCGCGACTCGATCTCGAACTCCTCGATGTGGATCGAGGTGTAGTAGTCGTCCTTCACCATCCGCTCGGAGACGAGGATCGCGTCTTCGAAGTTGTAGCCGCGCCACGGCATGAACGCGACCAGGACGTTGCGTCCGAGCGCGAGCTCGCCGAGCTCGGTGCACGGTCCGTCGCCCAGCACCTGCCCCTTGTGCACCTTCTGGCCGACCCGGACGATCGGCTTCTGGGTGATGCAGGTGTTCTGGTTCGACCGCTTGAACTTCGTCATCGGGTAGATGTCGGCGCCCATCTCCTTGCCGATGTTGTCTTCGTTCTCGCTCTCGACGCGCACGACGATGCGCTGCGAGTCGACGTAGTCGATGGTGCCCGAGCGGCGCGCCACGATCACCGCGCCCGAGTCGCGGGCGGTGATGTACTCCATGCCGGTGCCGACAAACGGCGACCGGGCGCGGAGCAGCGGCACCGCCTGGCGCTGCATGTTCGATCCCATCAGCGCGCGGTTCGCGTCGTCGTTCTCGAGGAACGGGATCAGCGAGGCGGCGACCGAGACGAGCTGCTTCGGCGAGACGTCGATGAACTGGATGTTCGTCGCGCGGCGCGAGGATGAAGTTGCCGGCCTGGCGCGCGTTGACGCGCTCCTGGGTCAGCTTGCCGTTCTCGTCCACCGCGGCGTTGGCCTGGGCGATGATGTACTGGTCCTCTTCCCACGCCGACAGGTAGAAGGAGTAGGGCTCGACCTCGACGCCCTTCTTCTTCGACCGGCCCTCGTCGTTCGACCATCTCGTCGGCCTCGACGATGTCGCCGGCCTTGTACTTCGAGCCGGCGGCGTTGGTGACGATGACGTAGTCGGTGACCCGGCCGTCCTTGACCTTGCGGTAGGGCGACTCGATGAAGCCGAACTCGTTGATGCGCGCGTAGCACGACAGCGACGAGATCAGGCCGATGTTCGGGCCTTCCGGCGTCTCAATCGGGCAGATGCGGCCGTAGTGCGTCGGGTGCACGTCGCGCACCTCGAAGCCGGCGCGCTCGCGCGACAGACCGCCTGGCCCGAGCGCCGAGAGACGCCGCTTGTGCGTGATCTCGGAGAGCGGGTTGGTCTGGTCCATGAACTGCGAGAGCTGCGACGACCCGAAGAACTCGCGAATCGCGGCCATCACCGGCTTCGCGTTGATCAGGTCGTGCGGCATCGCGGTCGCCATTTCCTGGTAGACCGACATCTTCTCCTTGATCGCGCGCTCCATGCGGACCAGGCCGATGCGGAACTGGTTCTCGAGGAGCTCGCCGACCGAGCGGACGCGGCGGTTGCCGAGGTGGTCGATGTCGTCGACGTTGGCCGGGTTCTTCCGCAGCTTGAGCAGGTACTTGATGACCTCGTAGAAGTCCTGCGGGTGCAGGATCTTCTCGTCGAGCGGCGTGTTGAGCCCGAGCTTGGTGTTCAGCTTGAGCCGGCCGACGCGCGAGAAGTCGTACTTCTGCGGGTTGAAGAACATGTTCTCGAACAGCGAGCGCGAGCTGTCGAGGGTCGGCGGATCGCCCGGCCGCAGGCGGCGGTAGATCTCGATCAGCGCCTCTTCGTGGGTGTGGATCGGATCCTTCTTCAGCGTCTGGCCGATGATCGAGCCGACCTCGTCGCGCTCCGGGAAGAAGATGTCGATGCGGTCGACGTTCTTCTCCTGCGCCATCGAGATGACGCGCGGCTCGAGCGCCTCGTTGGCCTCGAGGATCACTTCGCCGGTCGACGGATCGACGACGTCGGCGGCGGCGAAGGCGCCTTCGAGCTCGGCGTCCGAGATCTCGACCGCTTCGACGTTGGCCTTCTTGAGCGCCTCGATCGCGTTCTTGGTGATCTTCTTGCCCTGCTGGACGGTGAAGTTCTCGCCCGGGACGACGATGTCCTTGGCGGCGCGCAGGCCGACCAGGCTGTCGCTGACGCCCCAGTAGATCGAGCCGTTCTTGAGGAACAGCTTCGTCGACGCGTGTAGAAGCGTCCGGATGATCTCGTCGGCGCCGCGCAGCCCGAGGGCGCGCAGGAACACCGAGGCCAGGAACTTCCGCTTGCGGTCGATGCGGACGTAGAGCAGGTTCTTCGAGTCGTACTCGAACTCCACCCACGAGCCGCGGTACGGGATGATCTGCGCGACGTAGAGCGTCTTGTCTTCCGAGTGGAAGAAGGCGCCCGGCGAGCGGTGCAGCTGCGAGACGATGACGCGCTCGGTGCCGTTGATGATGAAGGTGCCGTTCTCCGTCATCAGCGGGATGTCGCCGAAGTAGACCTCCTGCTCCTTGATGTCGCGGATGGTCTTGACGCCGGTCTCGGGGTCCTTGTTCCAGACCACGAGGCGGATCGTCACCTTCAGCGGCACGGCGTAGGTCATGCCGCGCTCCTGGCACTCGTCGACGTCGTACTTCAGCTTGAGGCCGACGGTGTTGCCGCAGATGTCGCAGACGTCGCCGCGGGCCTGGTTGCGCCTTGCCGCAGCGCGGGCACAGGACCTCGCGGTCGCCGTAGGGATCGGCAATCAGCGTCGCGCCGCAGTCGCTGCACGGCTTGCGCAGGTGGTGGAGCCCCTGCAGCTTGCCGCACTTGCACTCCCAGTTGCCGATCGAATACTCGATGAACTCGAGCGACGAGTTCTCGCGGAAGTCGCTGATCGGGAAGACCGACTTGAACACCGACTGCAGACCCGCGTCCTCGCGCTCGCTCGGCAGACGGTTCATCTGCAGGAAGCGCTCGTACGACTTCTTCTGGATCTCGATCAGGTTCGGGATCGGAACGGTCGTCTTGATTTTCGAGAAGTCGATGCGCTCGCGGTAGACGTTCTTGGGAAGGCTGTACATTCTTTAGACCTCGAGGAAAGACAGAGCGCTCAAACGGGTCGTAGGGGCTGGAGGCCGTCAGGCCTGCCGGACAACCGGCCGCCGAGTCCCAAGCCCCGAGCTCCCATGCCGTCGAGTCGCCGACGACGCGCGAGCGCCGAGCTACTTGACCTCGACCTTCGCGCCGACTTCCTCGAACTTCTTCTTGATCGCCGCGGCCTCGTCCTTGGTCACGCCTTCCTTGATCGGCTTGGGCGCGCCCTCGACGAGGTCCTTGGCTTCCTTCAGGCCGAGGCTGGTGATCTTCGCGGACGACCTTGATGACGTTGATCTTGTTGCCGCCGACTTCGGTCAGCGTGACGGTGAACTCGGTCTTCTCTTCGGCCGGGGCCGCCGCCGCCGCCGCCGCCGCCCGCCGGCATCGCCCATCGGCATCGCCGCCGCGGCCGACACGCCGAGCTCGGATTCGAGCGTCTTCACGAGCTGCGACAGCTCGAGCACGCTGATGCCCTTGATGTATTCGACCACCTGCTGCTGCGTCACTTCGGCCATTGTTCTTCTCCTGTACTGCAGACTTCAGACTGCAGTTCGACGATCTCGAGCCTCGAAGCCAGCTCCGATTACGGATTCCTGTCGCTTCTTCTCGACGCTGCGCCAGCACGTTCATCAGATCGCGCGGCACGGCGTTCAGCACGGTGACCATCTGGACCATCGGCGCCTGCAGCACGCACGAGCAGCTTGCGCGTAGCAGCTCCGGCTTGCCCGGCAGCGCCGCCAGCTCGGCGACCTCGGCCGGCTTGACCGCCCGGCCCTGCACCACCGCCGCCTTGATCTGCAGCGTCGGCGCGGTCTTGCCGAACGTCGTCAGCGTCTTGGCCAGCGCCACCGGATCGGTGCTGGTGTAGGCGACCGCGGTCGTGCCCTCGAAGAACTTCGTCGAGCGGCTCGAACGACGTGCCCTTGAGCGCGCGCTTGGCGATCGTGTTCTTGACGACCTTGTAGCTCGCCTTCGCCGTGCGCAGCTGGCGCCGCAGCTCGGTGACCTGCGGCACGTTCATGCCCCTTGTAGTCGACCAGGATCGCGCTGTCGGATCCCTTGAAGGCCGTCTCGAGCTGCTGGAGCTCGACGTCCTTGTCCGCTCTCGTGACCGCCATTAGTGTTTCACCACCACGTCAATGTGCGTCGTGTCGATGCGGACGCCCGGGTCCCATCGTCGACGACAGCGTGACGCTCTTGAGATACTTGCCCTTGGCCGCCGCCGGCTTCGCCTTGACGATGCTCTCGACCAGCGCGTGCGCGTTGGCCACCAGCGAGTCGGCCGCGAACGACGTCTTGCCGACCGGCGCGTGGATGATGCCGGTCTTGTCGACGCGGAACTCCACCTTGCCGGCCTTGATTTCCCGGACCGCCTTGGCGATGTCGACCGTGACCGTGCCGGTCTTCGGGTTCGGCATCAGGCCGCGCGGGCCGAGCACCTTGCCGAGCTTGCCGACCGCGCGCATCATGTCGGGCGTCGCGACGACCGCGTCGAAGTCCATGAAGCCGCCCTGGATCTTCTCGACCAGCTCTTCGCCGCCGACCACGTCGGCGCCGGCTTCGGTGCGCTTCCTTCTGCTTCTCGCCGCCGGCGATCGCCAGCACGCGCTTGCTCTTGCCGAGCCCGTGCGGCAGGACGACGGTGCCGCGCACCATCTGGTCGGCGTGCTTCGGATCGACGCCGAGCCGGAGCGACAGCTCGACGGTCTCGTCGAACTTCGCGAACTTCACCTTCTGCACGAGCGGGATCGCGTCTTCGATCGAGTAGCTCCGATCGACGGCGACCTGCGCGCGGGCAGCGGTGAATTTCTTGCCGTGCTTTCGCATGACATTCTCCTGTGGTGCAAACGAGCGCCGTGCGCTCTCCCACGTTTGAATGTGGCTAGATGGCCGATGGCTGACGGCTCGAATTCGTGACATGCCACTAGCCATCAGCATCCGCCAGTCAGCTTACCCGACGACGTCGAGGCCCATCGAGCGGGCCGTGCCCGAGACGGTCTTGATCGCCGACTCGAGCGAGTCGGTGTTCAGGTCGGGCATCTTCAGCTTGGCGATCTCCTCGACCTGCTTCGCGGTGACCGTGCCGACCTTGGTCTTGTTCGGCTCGGCCGAGCCCTTCGCGATGTTCGCGGCGCGCTTCAGCAGCACCGGCGCCGGCGGCGTCTTGGTGATGAAGGTGTAGGACCGGTCCGCGTAGACGGTGACGACGACCGGGATGATCAGCCCTTCGTCCTTCGCCGTCTTCGCGTTGAAGTTCTTGCAGAAGTCCATGATGTTGACGCCCTGCGGACCGAGCGCGGTGCCCACGGGCGGCGCCGGCGTCGCCTTGCCGGCGGCAATCTGGAGCTTCACCATCGCCTGAACTTTTTTCGCCATAGTCTTGACCTGTCGGTCAGTGAGGTTGGACTAAATCTTCTCCACCTGCAAGAAATCGAGTTCGACCGGCGTCGAGCGGCCGAAGATCGTCACCATCACCTTCAGCGTGTTCTTGTCGAGGTTGACCTCGTCGACCACGCCGTTGAAGCTGGTGAACGGCCCTTCGTTGATCCGCACCTGCTCGCCCTTTTCGAACATGTATTTCGGCTTCGGCTTCTCCGCCGCCGTCTTCACCTGGGTCAGAATCTGCTCGACTTCGTCCTTGCTGAGCGGCGTCGGCTTGGCGCCGGCGCCGACAAAGCCGGTGACCTTCGGCGTGTTCTTCACCACGTGCCACGCGTTGTCGGACATGTTCATCTCGACCAGGATGTAGCCCGGGAAGAACCGCTTCGCGGTCACCACTTTCTTGCCGCCGCGCATCTCGACGACGTCCTCGGTCGGAATCAGCACCTCGCCGATGTCGCTCTGCAGGCCGTACGCCTTGACGCGCTCGCTGCAGCGACTCGGCCACCTTCTTCTCGAAGCCCGAGTAGGTGTGGACGATGTACCAGTTCTTGGTCGCGACCTCGGTCATGCGCGCACCAAACTTGCGGAAGATCCACTGGACCAGGCTGTTGAGCGCCGTAGTCGAGCGCGAACAGATAGATGCCGAAGAACACGACGTCAGGATCACGACGACCGTCGTCGCGTAGACTTCCTTCTGCGACGGCCAGGTCACGCGCTTCAGCTCGTTGCGCACCTCGCTCAGGAACAGGCGCGCGCGCTCGAAGCGGCCGCCCGCCGCTTCCCTCACAGTGTCGAGCGTCGTGGTTCGTCAGCCACTGCCATCGCCTCGTCTGCCTGTCGGACCTCGCGTTCGCCCAAGACTGGCAGGCCAGGACGGGACTCGAACCCCCAACTCCCGGTTTCGGAGACGGTGCTCTGGCAGGCCAGGAGGGAATCGAACCCCCAACCCCCGGTTTTGGAGACCGGTGCTCTGCCAATTGAGCTACTGGCCTATCAGCATCTGCACATCCGACCTACTTCGACTCTTTGTGCGCCGTGTGCTTCCGGCAGAACCGGCAGAACTTGCTCATCTCGAGCCGCTCGGTCGTCTTCTTCTTGTTCTTCGTCGTGCTGTAGTTGCGCCGCTTACACTCGGTGCAGGCCAGCGCGATGATGTCTCTCATGGCATGCTCTCTGTCGGGAGTCGAGGCTCGGGGCTCAGGGAATCGGCATTCGCCAACGCCGCCAGCCCGAGCCCAGTCTCCGACCTATTCGACGATCTCCGTGATCGTGCCGGCGCCGACCGTGCGGCCGCCTTCGCGGATCGCGAAGCGCGCGCCCTTTTCGAGCGCGACCGGCGCCATCAGCTCGCCGGTGATCGTCGGTGTTGTCGCCCGGCATCACCATCTCGACGCCTTCCGGCAGGTGCAGCGTGCCGGTGACGTCGGTGGTGCGGATGTAGAACTGCGGACGGTAGCCGTTGAAGAACGGCGTGTGACGGCCGCCCTCTTCCTTCGACAGGATGTAGACCGTGCCCTTGAACTTGGTGTGCGGCTTGATGCGTGCCCGGCTTGGCCAGCACCTGGCCGCGCTCGACGTCGTCCTTTTCCACGCCGCGCAGCAGCACGCCGATGTTGTCGCCCGCCTCGCCCGCGTCGAGCAGCTTGCGGAACATCTCGACGCCGGTGACGACCTTCTTCTCGGTCGGCTTGAAGCCGACGATCTCGATTTCCTCGCCGACCTTGACCTTGCCGCGCTCGATGCGGCCGGTGACGACGGTGCCGCGGCCCGAGATCGAGAACACGTCTTCGATCGGCATCATGAACGGCTTGTCGACTTCGCGCTGCGGCAGCGGGATGTAGCTGTCGAGCGCTTCCATCAGCTTGGTGACGCTCGGCGACGCCTTCGGGATCGCCCTGCAGCGCCTTGAGCGCCGAGACGCGGACCACCGGGATGTCGTCGCCGGGGAAGCCGTAGGACGTCAGCAGCTCGCGCACTTCGAGCTCGACCAGGTCGAGCAGTTCGGGATCGTCGATCGCGTCGACCTTGTTGAGGGCGACGACCAGGTACGGCACGTTGACCTGGCGGGCGAGCAGCACGTGCTCGCGCGTCTGCGGCATCGGGCCGTCGACCGCGCTGACCACGAGGATGCCGCCGTCCATCTGCGCGGCGCCGGTGATCATGTTCTTGATGTAGTCGGCGTGGCCCGGGCAGTCGACGTGCGCGTAGTGCCGGTTCGCCGTCGAGTACTCGACGTGGCTCGTCGCGATGGTCATGACCTTCGACTCGTCGCGGCGGCCCTGCGACTCCGAGGCCTTGGCGACTTCGTCGTACGAGATGAACTTCGCCCAGCCCTTGTCCGACGACACCTTGGTGAGCGCGGCGGTCAGGGTGGTCTTGCCGTGGTCGATGTGGCCGATGGTGCCGACGTTCACGTGCGGTTTGCTGCGATCGAATTTCTCTTTAGCCATGTCTGCGATCCTCGCGCTCTACTGTGTCGTTGCCGTCTGTATCTGTCGTGGAGCCGATGACCAGAATCGAACTGGAGACCTCGTCCTTACCAAGGACGCGCTCTGCCAACTGAGCTACATCGGCCTTCGTCCTTGGTTCGCCGACAGTCGCGCTCCGCTTCGTCGACGTCTGCAACCTTCGGCTGGCTGCCAGCCGAGTCGCTCGCGTTCGCGAGCGAAGGCTGGAGCGGGAGACGGGGATCGAACCCGCGACCAACAGCTTGGAAGGCTGTGACTCTACCACTGAGTTACTCCCGCCTATCGCGCTCTCACGTGCTCGTCTCCGGTTCGACGCTTCGGCGGGCAAGCCCGCCGTCGTTCTTCGATTGACTCGACTGGCCCGACCGATGCTCCGAAGTTGCCAACCGTCGTCGCTCGCGATGCGAGCGAAGGTTGGTGGCGAGGGAAGGACTCGAACCTTCGAAGCCGCTAGGGCGACAGATTTACAGTCTGCTGCGTTTGACCGCTTCGCTACCTCGCCAGCTAGTCTGTCTGTTTGGAAACGACGTGTTTCGGTCGATTACCTGCGAACCGGCGCAACGATCTGTCGATGGAGCTGGCGAAGGGATTCGAACCCCCGACCTGCTGATTACAAATCAGCTGCTCTACCAGACTGAGCTACGCCAGCCAAGACAAAAGGTGAACTTTAGCACGTCCTGTGCCACCCTGCAAGTGCCAGCGGGGTAGCGGTTATGGACCAGGCCTGGTACGCCCCTGACCGCTGTCAACAACCCCCCATTGTACTCATTTCGCTGGCGCGCTGCCGGACCGCCTCGAACAGCGCGATGCCGGTCGCCACCGACACGTTCAGACTTTGGACGTGGCCGCGCATCGGAATCGACACCAGCCAGTCGCACCGCTCCCGCACCAGCCGCCGCAGCCCCGTCCCCTCCGCGCCGACCACCACCGCCGTCGGCAGCGTGAAGTCGATCTCGTCGTAGCGCTTCGGGGCGTCGCCGGCCAGCCCGACCGTCCAGACGCCGGCGTCCTTCAGCACCTCGAGCGCCCGCGCGATGTTCACCACCTCGGCGATCTTCACGTGCGCCACCGCGCCGGCCGACGCCTTCGCCGCCGCGCCGTCCGAGCCGCGCCGCGTGCCGCGACTGCCGGACCACGCCGTCGCCGCCCGCGGCATCGACCGTCCGCAGGATCGCGCCGACGTTGTGCGGATCCTCGATGCTGTCGAGCACGACGATCAGCGGCGCCGCCTTGGCGCCGATCACCAGATCCTCGACGCTGTAGCTCGCCGCGTCCGCGACGTCGGCGACCACGCCCTGATGCCGCTGCCGCCGCGCCGCAGCCGATCGAGCTCGTCGCCGCTCGACCCGCTCGCACCGCACACCCTGCGCCTCCGCGAGCCGCACGAGCTGCGTCAGCGCGATCGTCGGCGCGCGGCGACGACCCGAATCCAGGTCGCGCGCTTCGCGCGCAGCGCCTCGAGCACCGGGTTGATGCCGTAGATCAGCATGCGTCGTTGACGCAGTCACGCACGAAGCGCACGAAGACGACCGAGAGAACTCTTCGTGCTTCGTGTCTTCGTGGCTCAGTAACGCCGCTCCAGCGCGCGCGCGAACGCCGCCGCGCGCTCGCGGTAGCCGACGATCTTCGGAATCCCGGCCGACGCGCGGCAGCTCGGCGCCGCGATCGATCGCCGGCACCGCGAGATCCAGCTCGGCGCCTTCGGCGCGCCCGGTCAGGACGACGCGGATCGGATGAAACAGCGCTTTCCCCTTTTGACCCGTCCGCGCCTTCACTCGGTTCGCGATCTCGCGAAATCTTTCGCGGTCGAGCCGCGGCGCCGCCGCCAGCTCCTCGGCCAGCGCGCGCGACCACCGCGCGCGCGCCCTCGCCGCGCATCTCCTCGCGCAACGGCTGGATCGGCCAGCGCCGCCGCCGCGTCGTAGTCGAACAGCAACGCCAGCCGCGCCGGCACCTGGTCGAGCCGATCGACCGACGCGCTCGCCATCGCCATCGCCGACGCGAGAAACTCCAGGCCCGCGGTCGTCGGGCGTCATCGCGACGCCGGCCTCGTTGAAGTACGGCAGCGACAGCTCGGCGAGCCGCGCCGGATCGGCGATCTTCAGGTAGTGCCGGTTCACCCACGCCAGCTTCTCCTCGTCGAACACGCCGGCGCTGTGGCCGACGCGCTCGAGCGAGAACCGCCGCGCCAGCTCGTCGATCGGCAGCAGCTCGTCGCCGCCGCCGGGCGACCAGCCGATCAGCGCGAGGTAGTTCACCAGCGCCTCCGGCAGATAGCCCTTGCGCGCGGAACTCGGCGACCGATGTCGCGCCGTGGCGCTTCGACAGCGGGCTGTGATCCGGGCCCCATCACCATCGCCAGGTGCGCGAAGGCCGGCGGCGTGAAGCCGAGCGCCTCGTACAGCAGGATCTGCCGCGGCGTGTTCGAGATGTGATCCTCGCCGCGCACCACATGCGTCACCTCCATCAGCGCATCGTCGACCACGACGGCGAAGTTGTAGGCGGGAGTGCCGTCGGCGCGGACGATGACCGGATCGCCGATGACGTCGGTCTGGAAGCGGACGTC
Organism: uncultured Acidobacteriota bacterium; assembly: GCA_963794705.1. Taxonomy (GTDB): domain Bacteria; phylum Acidobacteriota; class Vicinamibacteria; order Vicinamibacterales; family CAVVIG01; genus CAVQFC01. The sequence continues at coordinate 595,495 of CAWCFI010000007.1, read as the reverse complement.
GCCGCGCACCGCGTCGGTGAACACGACGTCGCGCTCTTCGGGCACGCGAAAGCGGATCGCGGGCCGCTCGCCGGCCGCGATCCGCGCCGCGGCCTGCTCGCGCGACAGCCGCCGGCAGGTGCCGGCGTAGCGCGCCGGCCGGCCGTCGGCGAGCGCGTCCTGCCGATCGGCGTCGAGCTGCGCCGTCGAGCAGAAGCAGTAGTAGGCGCGGCTCGGCGCTCAGCAGTTCCTTGCGCGTACGACTGATAGAGATGCAGCCGCTCGGACTGCCGGTACGGGCCGTGCGCGCCGCCGATGTCGGGCCCCTCGTCCCAGTCGAGCCCGAGCCAGCGCAGGTCGCGGAGGATCGCCGCCTCCGACTCGCGCGTCGAGCGCTCGACGTCGGTGTCCTCGATGCGCAGGATGAAGGTGCCGCCGGCGCCGCGCGCCAGCAGCCAGTTGAACAGCGCGGTGCGCGCGTTGCCGACGTGCAGCTGGCCGGTCGGGCTCGGCGCGAAATCGGACGCGCATGACTGCGCTACTATGACTGCCGTGCTCGCAGCAGCGCGACCGCGTGCGCCGCGATCGCCTCGCCGCGGCCGACGGCGTCGACCCCTTCGTTGGTCTTGCCCTTGATGCTCACGCGCGCCGGCGTCGATGCCGATCGCGCGCGGCCACGCGCCGCGCGCATCGCGTCGACGTGGTCGCGAATCTTCGGCGCCTCGAGGATCACCGTGACGTCGACGTTGCCGACCATCGAAGCCCTGCTCGCGCGACGAGCGCCGACGGCGCGCGCGCAGCAGATCGAGGCTGTCGGCGTCCTTCCACCGCGGATCGGTGTCGGGAAAATGCCGGCCGATGTCGCCGAGGCCGGCGGCGCCGAGAATCGCGTCGGTCACCGCGTGGCAGACGACGTCGGCGTCGGAGTGGCCGAGCGCGCCGCGCTCGGACGGAATCGTCACGCCGCCGAGAATCAGCGGCCGGCCGGCGACCAGGCGATGCAGATCGTAGCCGGTGCCGGCGCGGCCGGTCCGCGCCGGGCGCGAGATTGCCGGAGTGCTCGCGCTGCGGCGATCGCTTCGGCCAGCGCCAGGTCCTCGGGCGTCGTGATCTTGATGTTCGACGCCTCGCCGTCGACGAGCCGCACCGGATGACCGGCGCGCTCGGCCAGCGCCGCCTCGTCGGTCGCCTCGACGCCGTCGCGGCGCCGAGCGCGAGCGCGTCGCGCAGCACCTCGCGCCGAAACGCCTGCGGCGTCTGCGCGAGGTAGATCGTCTCGCGCGGCAGCGTTTCGCGCACGAGTCCGGCCGGTCGCCCGGCCGGCCGTCCGGCCGGCGCGCTTCACCGTGTCGCGCGACTGCACCGCCGCGAGCGCGGCGCCCGACTCGGCCGCCGCGGCGATCGTCCGCGCGATCAGGTCGGCGCTCGCGAACGGCCGCGCCGCGTCGTGAATCACGATGACGTCGGTCGCGCTCGGCCGCTGCGCGAAACGCGTTGGCCACCGAGTCCTGCCGCCGCGCGCCGCCGGCGACGATCACGCAGCGGCTTGGCCGGCTCCTGCCGCGCGAGGTCAGCCGAGCGGAGATAGGCCGGCGGATCGTCGGCCAGCGCCTGCGGCAGCGCGACGATCACGGCATCGATCGCACGGGTGCGACGCGAACGCCTCGACGCTGCGCTCGAGGATCGGCCGGCCGCCGACCGACAGCAGCTGCTTGGGCTCGGCGCCGCCGAACCGCTGCGCCGCGCCCGCCGGCCGCGATGATGGCGGTGACATGCATGGGATGAATCTCTGATTATACGTCTCGCCGCGCGGTCCGCGTCGGACGGCGGCGATCCGGGTACAGGCCTGCCGGTGATACGCTGAACCGCTAGTCGCGCCGAACTGCCGCTGCTCGACGGCCGCGGCGACGATGGCGTGGACCCGTCGGCGAGCTCCTTGGCGTCGCGCGGCGTCGGCGCGTCGAGCGCCGGCGGCTGAATCGGATCGTGGACGATCAGCGTCACGTCGGCCGGCTCGGTCCGCAGCCGGCCCTTCGGCATCGACTGCGCGCGTGCCGATCACCGACGAGCGGCACGATCGGCAGCCCGGCCTGGATCGCCAGCAGGAAGCTGCCGCCCTTGAAGCGCGCGACGTGGCCGTCGCGGCTGCGCGTGCCCTCGGCGTAGATCATCAGCGACAGCCCTTCGGACACCAGCGCGCGCCAGCGGCGCAGGATGCCGAGCGCGATCGGGATGCCGGCGATCGACGAACAGGTGGCCGCCGCGCCGCAGGTGCCAGCCGAGCACCGGAAACCGCGCCAGCGACTCCTTCGCGATGATCCGCAGCTGGTACGGCAGCGACGCGAAGATCACCGGCGTGTCGTAGATGCTCTGGTGATTCGACACGAAGACGTAGGTCGTGCCCGGCGTGATCCGCTCGAGCCCTTCAACCGTGACGCGGACGCCGGTCGTCTTCAGGATCAGCCACGACCAGGCGCGCGCGCAGCGGTGCGCGAAGTAGCCGCGCCGATCGAACAGGCTCGACACGATCGACGCCGCGCCGAGCACGATGGTGTAGACGGTGATGGCGGGAATGAGATAGAAGACCGTCCGCCACCAGTGATACGGAGGGATGCACAATTCACAATTGCGAATTGTAAATTGCTTATGTCTGCTGCGGAAGGACCGGCGCGGCCGGAGCCGCGGTCCTGACGCGCTCGACCCGTTCCGGCGCCGGACGCCGACGCCGCGGTCGGCGCGCTCGCGCGCCATGCCGGCTTCGATGTAGCGGCCGAAGATCATCTTCCCCGCCGTCGTCTGCAGCACGCTGGTGACGACGATGTCGATGGTCTTGCTGATCATCTTGCGCGCGTTGTCGACCACCACCATCGTGCCGTCGTCGAGGTAGGCGACGCCCTGGTTGTATTCCTTGCCTTCCTTGAGGATGAACACCTTCATGATCTCGCCGGGCAGCACGACCGGCTTGAGCGAGTTGGCGAGCTCGTTGACGTTGAGCACGTCGACGCCGCGCAGCTGCGCCACCTTGTTCAGGTTGAAGTCGTTGGTGACGATCTTCCCCTGCAGCGCGCGCGCGAGCTCGATCAGCTTGAGATCGACTTCCTTCACCTCGGGAAAGTCCATGTCGGAGATCACCACCTCGATGCCCGACATCTTCTGAATCTTCTGCAGGATGTCGAGGCCGCGGCGGCCGCGGTTGCGCTTGAGCGAGTCGGCGGAGTCGGCGACCAGCTGCAGCTCCTTGAGCACGAACTGCGGGATGACCAGCGTGCCGTCGACGAAGCCGGTCTCGCAGACGTCGGCGATCCGGCCGTCGATGATCACGCTGGTGTCGAGAATCTTGTAGCGGCGCTGCGGGCCGGCGGCGCGGAACAGGCTGACCAGCCGCGCCGGCTCGAGCCACTCGCCCTGCTTGCCGCCGAGCACCAGCCCGAGATACGGCAGCACGATCAGCACGAAGCTGTGGAGGAACTCGACGCGGCGATCGCCGTTGTCCGCCCAGAACAGGCCGGAAGTGATGAGGTGGGCGATGCCGAGGCCGATGGCGCAGCCGATCAGCGCGCCGAAGACGCGGGTGACCGCGGTTTCGCGCAGCCGGCTCTCGAACAGCACGACCAGCGCCGGCCAGCGCCAGCCCGAAGCCGACGTTGGCGGGCAGCCCGACGGAGAGCGGCTGAAGGATCGCGGCGGCATACGCCACCACCGCGACGAACAACATACGACCGAGCGCAAACCAGGCCATTGGGGTAACCCCCGTCTATGAATGCGCCGCTCCGATAAAAAGTAGGAAGGAGCCGCGGCAAAGCCCCGCGGGAAAGATATCACCAATTGTCACGAAGCGTGCGAGGCGCTTTAAGGAAGGCTACGGTCTGGCTCTGATGAAGACATCTTTCGAGGTGCCGTAGTTCTTGGCGCCCGGCATCGAGTAGCCATGCTGGACGATGACCGTGGTTTCGACGGTCATGTCGGCGCCGGTGGGGCTCAGCGTCCGGGATTCCTTGACGGTGACGGTCTGACCGCTGACGGTGCGCTGCGTCACCGTGACCAGCTGCTCGCCGTCCCAATAGGCCTCGGATTGACCGGACGCACCGGGGTTGGACGACGCACGCGACTTCGTCAGCGGGTACAACACGTTCTCTCGTTCGCTGCCGCGCGTCGTTTCGATACGCACCTGTCCGACGCTCTGCGTGATCGCGCAGGTGACCGCCTTGAACGGTTCGCCCTGCTGCGCCGACTGGCTGCGCGTGGGGTCGATCGTCCAGCTGCCGGAGAAGTCTGGGGTGGATTGCGCGAGGAGCGCAACGGGCAGGAGCAGGATCGCCAGCGCCGCAGGAGTGCGTTTCATCGGACCTCCCGGAGTTGTCGCGGGCTCATTGTGCGCCCGGCCGATGCCAATCGCAACGATTCGATTCGCGCGCCGCGGCTAGCTCAACAACGCGTCGAGCGCCTCGCCGACCGTGCGGACGCCGACCAGCTCGCATTCGCCGGCGAGCTGGCCGCGATCGGCCGGATCGATGTTCGCCTCGGGCATGATGCAGCGGCGGAACCCCATCTGCGCGGCTTCGCGGATGCGCAGCGGCGCCTGCGAGATGCCGCGCACCTCGCCGGCCAGCCCGACCTCGCCGAACATCGCGGTCGTCGGCGGGAATGACGCGGTTGCGGACGCTCGACGCGATCGCCGCGAGCACGCCGAGATCGGACGCCGGCTCGTCGACCGTCATCCCGCCGGCGATGTTCACGAACACATCGTCGCCGATCAGGTTCAGGCCGGCGCGCTTTTCGAGCACCGCGAGCAGCAGCGACAGCCGCTGCTGATCGATGCCGCTGGCCATGCGCCGCGCGTTGCCGTAGGTGCTGGAGCTGACGAGCGCCTGCACCTCGACGAGGATCGGCCGCGAGCCTTCGACCGAGCAGAGCACCGCCGAGCCCGGCGCGTTCGATCGGCCGCTCGGCGAGAAACATCTTCGACGGGTTCGGCACCGGCCGCAGGCCGGTCGACGTCATCTCGAAGACGCCGAGCTCGCTGACCGCGCCGAAGCGGTTCTTCACCGCGCGGACGACGCGATGCGAGTGGTGGCGCTCGCCTTCGAAATACAGCACGGTGTCGACGACGTGCTCGAGCGCCTTCGGTCCGGCGAGGCTGCCGTCCTTGGTGACGTGGCCGACGAGGAAGGTCGGGATGTTCTGGCCCTTCGCCATGAACAGCAGCTGGGTCGCCGCCTCGCGCACCTGGCCGATGCTGCCGGGCGCCGACTGGAACTTCAGCGAGAAGACCGTCTGCACCGAATCGACGATGACCAGCGCCGGCTTGATGCGGGCGATCTCTTCGAGGATGCGCTCGAGGCAGGTCTCGGCGAGCAGATAGAGCGGCGCGTTGCCGACGGCGAGCCGCTCGCCGCGCGACTTGATCTGGTGCTCGGATTCCTCGCCGGAGCTGTAGAGCACCGGCCCGACGCGTGTCGCGCCATGTTCGCCGCCGCCTGCAGCAGCAGCGTCGACTTGCCGATGCCCGGCTCGCCGCCGAGCAGCATCAGCGATCCGGGCACGACGCCGCCGCCGAGCACGCGATCGAACTCGTCGATGCCGGTGGACAGCCGCGCGTGCTGCTCGATCTCGATGTCGGCGTAGAGCTGCGCCGCGCCGATCGTCGCCGGCCATCGCGTAGCGATGCGGGCCGGCGGCGCCGCCGCCGGCGCTCCGGCTGGGCCGCTCCTCGACCAGCGAGTTCCAGGCGCCGCAGTCGGCGCAGCGGCCGAGCCACTTCGGCGACTGCGCGCCGCATTCCTGACAGACGAACACGGTCTTGGGAGCTTCATGCCGTCGGATCGGTGATCGGCTAATCTGATTGACCGATCATCCAGTCCATTACCCGATTACCAGATTCACGTCGTAGACCCGCTCGATCCGGCTGCCGATCCGGCAGACGATCTCCCACGGGATCGTGCCGATCTGTCGCCGCCATCTCGCGGACGTCGATGCGATCGCTCGCCCTGCGCGCCGATGATCACGACCTCGTCGCCGGGCGAGACGTCGAGGCCGGTGACGTCGGCCATCAGCATGTCCATGCACACCGAGCCGACGATCGGCGCGCGGCGGCCGCGGATCAGCACCGAGCCGCGGCCGGCGAGCCGCAGGTCGAGGCCGTCGGCATAGCCGGCCGGCACGATCGCAATCGTCGTCGGCCGCTCGGCGGTGAACTGCACGCCGTAGCCGACGCCTTCGCCGGCGCGCACGCCTTTGACGGCGACGACCCGGCTGCGCAGCGTCATCACCGGCGTCAGCGGCAGCGTCGACGCCAGCGGCGGCGGCACGATGCCGTAGAGCAGCAGCCCGGGCCGCACGCGATCGTACCAGACGCGCGAATCGCGCAGCAGCGCCGCGCTGTTCGCGGCGTGCCGGTAGCGCGGACGGCCGCCGAGTCGCCGCCGACGTCGGCGCAGCGCGCGCTCGAACCGGACGCGCTGCTCGTCGAACAGCGGCGACTCCGGGATCGTCGGCGGTCGCGAAGTGCGTGTAGACCGCGTCGAGCTCGAGGTTCTGGCTCGCCAGCAGCTCCGGCAGCGTCCGCCGCAGGTTGTCGTACCGGAACCCGAGCCGGTTCATGCCGGTGTCGATCTTCAGGTGATAGCGCGACGCGCTGCTGGTAGCTGCTCGGCCGCCGCCTGCACCGCGCTGCGCGGCGCCGGGCGTCGAGATCGTCGGCGTCAGCCGGCAGTCGAACAGCCCGTCGAGATCGCTGACGCTCAGCGCGCCGAACACCAGAATCTCGGCGCGACGCCGGCCGCCCGCAGCGCCGCGCCTTCCTCGATGTCGGCGCAGGCCAGCAGATCGGCGCCGGCGGCTTCGAGCGCGAGCGCCACCTGCGCCGCGCCATGTCCGTAGGCGTTCGCCTTGACGACCGCGATCGACGCCGGGCGGCGTGCGCCGGCCGCTCGTCGCGCGAGGTAGTCGACGATGTGCCGGTAGTTGGACTTGAGCGCGCCGAGATCGACGCGCGCGACGGTCGGACGAATCATGTCGATGCGGCGATGGTGACCGTGCACGCGGCGCTAGCCGCCGCGCGGCGAGGTTCTCGAAGCGCGTGAACTCGCGGATGAACGCGAGCTTGACGACGCCGGTCGGACCGTTGCGCTGCTTGCCGATGATCAGCTCGGCGACGCCCTGCGCGTCGGTCGGCGGCTGGCTCTTGTCCGCGTACATGTCTTCGCGGTAGATGAACACGACGACGTCGGCGTCCTGCTCGAGGGCGCCGGACTCTCGCAGGTCGGAGAGCTGCGGCCGGTGATCGGAGCGCGACTCGGGCGCGCGGCTCAGCTGCGACAGCAGCACGATCGGCACGCGCAGCTCCTTGGCCAGCCCCTTCAGCGAGCGCGAAATCGACGCCGAGCTCGAGCGTGCGGTTCTCGAACCGGCCGCGCCCCTGCATCAGCTGCATGTAGTCGATGATGACCATGATGCAGGCCGTGCTCGGAGGCCAGGCGCCGGCACTTGGCGCGCATCTCGAGCACGCCGATCGACGGCGTGTCGTCGATGAAGATCTTGGCCTCGCTCAGCGTGCCGATCGCCTGCGACAGCCGGCCCCAGTCGCGCTCGCCGAGGAAGCCGCCGCGCAGCCGGTGCGCGTCGATGCGCGCCTCGCCGGTCAGCATGCGCAGGAACAGCTGCTCCTTCGACATTTCGAGGCTGAACACGCCGACCGTCATGTCGGTCTTGGTGCCGACGTGCTGCGCGATGTTCAGCACCAGGCTGGTCTTGCCCATCGACGGCCGGGCCGCGATGATCACCAGGTCGCGACGGCTGCAGGCCCGAGGTCATCTCGTCGAGATCGGTGAAGCCGGTCGGCACGCCGGTGACCAGCTCCTTGCGCGCGTGCAGCTTCTCGATGGTGTCGAGGCTGCGCCTGCGCCAGGTCGCGCAGCGAGACGAAGCCGTCGCGGACCTTGTCGTCGGCGATCGCGAAGATCGCGTGCTCGGCCTGATCGAGGATCACGTCGGCGTCGTCCTCGGCCTGCGTAGGCGGTCGCGAGAATCTTGTTGGCCGAGAAGATCAGGTTGCCGGAGGGTCGCCTTCTCCTTGATGATCCGCGCGTAGTGCTCGACGTTGGTCGAGCGCGGCACGCCGTCGACCAGCGCCGTGATGTAGGCCGGGCCGCCGACCTCGTCGAGCTCGCCCGACCGCCCGAGCTCTTCCTTCAGCGTGACCAGATCGATCGCGTCGTTGCGCTCCGCCAGCTTGACCATCTTGTCGAAGATGCGCCGGTGCGCGTCGCGGAAGAAATCGCTGGAGTCGATGACCTCGGCGGCGAGGTTGAACGCGTCGTTGTGCAGCAGGATCGCGCCGAGCACGGAGCGCTCGGCCTCGAGATTGTGCGGCAGCGTGCGTTCGGCGACAGCGGCTTCAGGCATGTCGGAAGTGAGAAGTGAAAGTGAAAGTAGAAGTATAGCCGAAAAGAAAACGGCCGGAGACGAAAACTCCGGACCGGGCAATCGCCCACACCTCGACGTTCGAGCTGTCAGTTCTGACTTCGCGACTTCGCTGTCTAGCTTCGCTGCGCCTTCCGCGACGACCTTGCACCTTGAGCGTGACCGTGACGTCGCGGTGCAGCTTGACCGGCACCGTCGTACGTCGCCGAGCTTCTTGATCGGCTCGGCAGCTGCAGCTTGCGGCGATCGATCTCGAAGCCCTTGGCGGCCAGCGCCTCGGCGATGTCGGCGGTGGTCACCGAGCCGAACAGCGCCTCGGTCTCGCCGACCTTGCGCGCGATCACGATCTCGACGCGTGGCCAGCCGCTCGGCCACCGCCTCGGCGACCTTCTGCTCCTCGGCTTCCTTGGCGTCGAACTTCGCGCGCTCGCGCTCGATCTGCTTCTTGTTGCCTTCGGTCGCCAGCAGCGCCAGCTTGCGCGGCAGCAGGTAGTTGCGGGCGTAGCCGTCGGCGACCTTGACGACCTCGCCGCGGTGGCCGAGGTTGTCGACGTGCTCTCGCAGAATGACTTCCATGTTCAGCTCCCGGAATCTCAGGTTGAGATAGGTGATGGGTTCGGCATGTTACTCCGTCACGTACGGAATCAGCGCGATCTGGCGGGCGCGCTTGATCGCGGTCTGCAGCTTGCGCTGGTGCATGGCGCAGGTGCCGGAGATGCGGCGCGGCAGAATCTTGCCGCGCTCGGGCACGAACGGCCCGAGCAGCTTCGACGTCCTTGTAGTTGATGTCGTCGATCTTGTCCGCGCAGAACTTGCAGACCTTGCGGCGGCGGAACATCGGCGGCGCTGGCCCTTTTCCTTGTCGCCCGGTCTTCTTGTCGCCGCCGCGGCCGCGGCCGCCGCCGCCGCCCGATCGTCCTTGTCCGAATGGCATGCTTAAACCTCCCCCCCGTCAAATCGATCGTCGTCCGCGTCGTCGGCTCGCCGGCGGCACGGCCTTCGCCCGGCTGCCGCTGCGGCGGCAGCCCGCGCTTGACGCGGCGCCGCTCCGACTCGGTCTGCCGCTTGGTCTGCGCGTGCGATCGACGACCTTCTTCTCCTCGTCGACGCGCACGACCATGTGCCGGATGACCATGGTCCATCACCTTGCAGCCGGCGATCGAGCTCCTTCATCAGCTCGCCGCTGCCGTTGATCACCTCGAGGACGTAGACGCCCTCCTTGTGGCGGCGCGATCTCGTAGGCCAGCTTGCGGCGGCCCCAGTTCTCGGTCTTCTCGATCTGCCCGTTCAGCCGCGACACGACCTCCTCGATCTGCGTCGTGCAGCTTCGGCGACCTGCTGCTTCGGTCGTGTCGGGCGGAAGGATGTAGACGAGCTCGTACTGTCGATCTGCCATTGCTGCTCCTTCAGGACGCGGTCATGCGGCGTCTGCAAGACCCGGCCTACGATGTAGGGCGGGTCATGTGGACCCACCGTGCCGCGGCCACCGACATGGTGGCAAGGTGTCCCGCGTGCGGGACTATTCGGTTGTCGCCGGATCGCCGCCGTTGAACCCGTTCATCACCGCCTCGATCCCCGACGTGATGAACATCTCCGCCGCATCCGCCGCGCGCGCCGTCATGCGCTCGACCTCCGCCGCCTCGTCTTGCTCGAACCGCGACAGCACGTGATCGGCCAGATTCGCGCCGATCGTCGCCGCGCCCGACGCCGACCCGCAGCCGCGAGAACTCGTCGCCGAGGTGCGCGATGATCGACTTCAGCCCGTTGTGCCCGCCGGCCGATCCGCGCGCCCGCGCCCGCAGCTTGCCGAGCGGCAGCTGCACTTCGTCGACCACCACGAGCAGGTCGCCGACCTCGATCTTGAAGTAGCGCGCCAGCTCGCCGACCGCCTGGCCGCTGTGGTTCATGAACGTCAGCGGCTTGACCAGCAGCACCGGCTCCGTCCGGCCGCCGCCACTTCGCGATCAGCGCGTCGGCCGGCGCCGACTCGAACGCCGACGCCCGCGCGCCGCGCCAGCTCGTCGACGACCTCGAAGCCGATGTTGTGCCGCGTGCCCCGGTACTTCGGCGCCCGGATTGCCGAGCCCGACGATCGCCTTCACGCCTACTTCTTCTTCGTCGTCCTTCTTCTTGTCGTCTTTCTTCTTGTCGTCCTTCTTGTCGCCTCGTCCTCGTCCTTCTTGCCCTTCTTGATGACTTCGGGCTCGGCGGTCGCGGTCGGCGCGCCGCCGCGTCGGCCGGCGCCGCGACTTCTTCGGCCTTCGGCATGATGACGTGGACCAGCATCATGTCGAGATCGCTGACCGGCTTCCACTTCGCGTTGGTCGCGATGTCGCGGACGCGGATGCCCTGGTGCAGCATCAGCTCGGTGACGTCGACGTCGATGTGCTCGGGAATGTCGGCCGGCAGGCACTTCGATCTCGATCTCGCGGCGGACGAACTCGAGGATGCCGCCCTGCTGCTTCACGCCCTTCGGCTCGCCCTTGACGATGATCGGGATGGTGACCTGCAGCAGCTGGTCCATCGCGACGCGGTAGAAGTCGGCGTGCAGCACCTCGTGCGTGATCGGATCGAGCTGGATAGTCCTTGACCAGCACGCGTGCTGTCGCCCGCGCCGGCGAGCTTCAGCGAGATCAGCGTGTTCGCGCCCGACTCCGAGTGCAGGATCTTCAGCAGCGCCTTCGGGTCGACGGCAATCGCCGTCGCATCGCGGTCGCCGCCGTCGCTCGTCGCGCCGTAGAGCACGGCCGGCACCTGCCCGCCGCGGCGCGTGCGCCGCGCTTCGTTCTTGCCGAACGTGTCGCGCGCCGTCGCTTCGAGTACTGCTTCCATCGTTCCTCTAGCTCCCTGAGCTCCCGAGATCCCTCGACGTCTACACGAACAACGACGAGACCGAGGTCTCCTCGTGAATGCTCTTGATCGCCTGGCCGAGCAGCCGCGCCACCGACAGCACGACGATCTTGCTGCACGCCGCGCCCGCCGCCGACAGCGGGATCGTGTTGGTCACGATCAGCTTGTCGATCGGCGACTTCTCGATCCGCTCGATCGCCGGCCCCGACAGCACGCCGTGCACCGCGCAGGCGATCACCCGCGCCGCGCCGTTCGCCTTGAGCGCCGTCGCCGCCTTGGTAATCGTCCCGGCGGTGTCGATGATGTCGTCCTGGATGATGCAGGTGCGGCCCTCGACGTCGCCGATCACGTTCATCACTTCCGCCGTGCCATCGTCGCTGCGCCGCTTGTCGATGACCGCCAGCTCGGCGTCGAGCCGCTTGGCGTAGGCGCGGGCGCGCTCGGCGCCGCCGGCGTCGGGCGAGACCATCGTCAGCTTCGGGTAGTCGAGCCGCGCCAGGTAGTCGATGATCACCGGCGCCGCGAACAGATGGTCGACCGGAATGTCAAAGAACCCCTGAATCTGCGCCTTGTGCAGATCCATCGTCAGCACGCGGTTGGTGCCGGCCGCGCTCAGCACGTTGGCCACCAGCTTGGCCGAGATCGGCACGCGCGGCTTGTCCTTGCGATCCTGCCGCGCGTAGCCGTAATACGGCAGCACCGCGGTGATGCGCGCCGCCGACGAGCGGCGGAACGCGTCGATCATGATCATCAGCTCCATCAGGTGCTGATCGACCGGCGATTGCAGGTCGGCTGCACGATGAAGACGTCGGTGCCGCGGATGTTCTCGTCGATCTGGAACGAGACCTCCGAGTCCGGAAACCGGCGCAGCCGCGCCTGCCCAGACGGCACGCCCAGGAACGCCGCGATCTCGCGCGTCAGCTCCGGGTGCGCGCTGCCCGAAAAGACTTTCAGTTCGCCGAACCCGGTCGCCATGAACGGATCACCCATCGAACCCAGCAGCCCTCGCGCGAGTTGGCTGGGGCGGAAGGATTCGAACCTTCGAATACGGGATCCAAAGTCCCGCGCCTTACCACTTGGCCACGCCCCAATAAAATTCCCGCGCGTCTACGTCTCGTTGATGGAGAAGCTGACCTCAGGAGTGGCCGAAACCACGCGGCGCAAACGGTAAGTTTATCCGATGGGCTTATGTGGCGGCAAGTGTCTGGTAGCGTCGTGGCGGTTCGAGGGTCCTGGTCACCAGCGTCCGGCGGACCGGCGGCTGTCAGCCGTGCTGGCGGCGCGGAATCGCCGGCGGGACGCGACGGAAAACAGGCCGAATACGGCCGAGCCGCTGCCCGACATCGCCGCCTGAGACGGCGCCCGGACCGCCGGAGTGCCGAAATGATACGGCCGATCTCGGGATGGCGCGCCGCGACCGGCGCCTCGAGATCGTTGACCAGTCAGCTCGGGAGCGCGACCGCTTCGAGGCGAGCGACGGCCGCGCGGCTCGGCGCCTCGCGCTCGCTGTGCGTCGAACCACCCGAACGCGTCCCTGGTGCTGACGCCGAAGTCCGGCAGGACCAGCACCACCCACGCGGGCGGCGGATCGAGCAGCGGAAACAGCAGATCGCCGCGCTCGAGGCCGAGCGCCGTGCCGCCTTCGAGAAAGTACGGCACGTCGGCGCCGAGCGCCGCGGCCGCGGCGCGCGACCTTCGCATCGGCGACGCGCCACACGCCGCGCGAGCGCGCGCAGCGCCGCCGCGCGCGTCGCTGCTGCCGCCGCCGAGGCCGGCCTGCATCGGGATGCGCTTGTGCAGATCGATCGCGACGCCGCGCGGCGCGCCGCGGCGTCCCGCCGCGCGTCCACACGCCGCGCGGCCGCGCGCGCAGACCAGGTTGGTGTCGTCGGCCGGACACGCCGGATCGTCGCAGGTCAGCCGGAACGGCCCGCGGATCGCGCGGATCGTCAGCGTGTCGTGCAGCGCGATCGACTGGAAGATCGTCCGCAGCTCGTGATAGCCGTCGGCGCGGGTGCCGAGCACGCGCAGCGAGCAGGTTAATTTTCGCGAACGCCCGGACGCGCATGGCGTCAGCTCCTCGAGCGTGATCGGTTGGGCGCGTCGCGCGGAATCGTCGACGCGGAAGACCTCGGCGCCGAGCGGCGACGTTGGTCTCGACCTGCGACAGCGCGAGCGGCAGATCGAACGACTCGCCGCCGGCTGTCCGCCGCCGACGCTGGTGAGCCGCATCGAGCGCGGCAGGCCGTTCAGGTGATCGCGGTACTCGGCGCGCCACGGCGCGGCGCGGATCGACGGCACGACCAGCTGCCACGGCTGCGGCGCGCCGCGCGCGGTGCAGATAGAGCGCGTCGCCGCGGCCTTCGTCGATCACGCGCCAGTCGGCGCCGAGCGCGCGCCCTTCCGGGCGCGCGACCTCCGGCGCGCAGCCGGTCAGCACGACGACGCAGATCGGCGGCGCTCAGCGGCACGCCGGCGACGGCCTCGAGCACCTCGGCGGAGCGGCCGTGCTCGAGCACGCGCTCGTCGCGCGGCAGCAGCAGCGTCGCGTCGTCGTCGTCGGCGGCGAGGATGAAGACCGGCGGGCCGAACGGCGCCACCGCCTCGAGCCGCGCCGACGCCGGCGCGGCGAGCGCCGCCGAGCAGCCGGCCGCGGAACCGCTGGCCGCCGACCTTGCCGCTGACCGCGACTTCCGCGGTGAGCGTGCGGATGCCGCGGCAGGCCGCGGTCGCCTGCGTCAGCGCCTCGGCGGCGTCGGCGGCGGGCGCGCCGGGGCCGGCCGGCAGCTTCATCAGCGGCGCGCCGCACGACGCCGCCAAGGCACAGCGACGCACGACGAGCGCCACGGGCGCGCGTCAGGCCGTTCACTTCTTGGGCAGCTTCTGCTTCGCGGCCTGGATCTTCTTGTCGACGTCGGCCTTGTCGATCGAGTCGCCGTCGCCGGCGAGCGCGCGGTCCAGGCGGCGATCGCCTCGTCGTAGCGTCCAGCTTGAACAGCACCTCGCCGTAGTGATCCTGGATCACCGAGTTGGTCTTGCAGCTGGTCGGCGGCGCGCTTCAGGTTGTCTCGGCGAGATCGAGCTTGTCGGCCTTGAAGTAGGCCCAGCCGAGGCTGTCGAGATACGACCCGTTCTCGGGCTCGACCTGCAGCGCCCTCTTCAGATAGCTCGACCGACTCGTCGAGCCGCTCGCCGCGCTCGGCCAGCATGTAGCCGAGATAGTTCAGCGCGATCGCGTTCTCGGGATCGCGCGACAGCACCTGGCGGAACGCCGACTCCGCTTCGGCGAACTTCTTCTGCTTGTCGAGCACCGTGCCGAGCTCGAACGCGATCGCCGTCGTCGGTCGGGAACTTGCCCTGCGCGTCCTGCAGCACCTTCACCGCCTGCGCGCCGCGTTCGGCCTCGGAGTAGGCCTGCGCCAGCGCGATGTAGGCGGTCGGATCGTCGGCGTGCGTGCTTGACCGACGTCCTCGAGCAGCGCGATGCCCTGATCGGCCTTGCCGCTCTGGCGCAGCGCCTGCGCTTCGAGCCGCGTCAGCCGCAGATCGTTCGGGTGCTGCGCCAGCGCCGCCTTCGCGCGCGTCGACCGCGGCGCCGTATTTCTTGGCCGGCGATGTTCGCCTGGATCAGATAGCCGGCGATCGCCGGATCGTTCGGCGCGAGCTTGCGCGCCTCCTCGAACGTCGCGATCGCCTTGTCGTGCTGCCCGAGCTCCTGTAGGCGAAGCCGAGGTGCGGCAGCAGCATGCCTGACGCGAAGGCGTCGTCGGCCGACTTGCCGCGGATTGTCGGCGACGACCGGCGCGAGCGCGTCGACGACCGCCTGATACTGGCGCCGCTCCTCGAGCGCTTCGGCCAGCGCGTAGTAGCCCCACGGGCTCTTGTTGTTCTGCGCGATGAGCGGCGCGCCGTCGCTTCGGCCGCCGTGAACTCGCCGAGCCGCCGCTGCGCCTGCGACAGCAGATAGAGCGCGCGCACGTCGGTGCGTCGCGCGCCGGCGACGACTTCGGTCAGCGCGTCGCGCGCCTTGTCGACATTGTCGCGGCCGCCGGCGTTCATCAGCGCCGAGGCGTAGCGGATCTTGCAGGTCGGCGTTGCGCGGCGTGCGCTGCAGCGCGCGCGCGTAGGCGCCGGCCGCATCGGCCCAGCGCCGCTCGCGCTCGTAGAAATCGGCCAGCGCCGGCAGAGCCGCGGATCGTCGGCGGTCCGCTCCTCGAGCCAGGCGATCGCGTCGGCGCTGCGCCCGGCGCCGGCGTACGCCTCGACCAGCAGCAGCGGGCCGTCCTGCCAGCCCGGCTCCTGGTTGACGAGATCGGTCAGCAGCGGAATCGCCTTGTCGTAGGCGTCGCTGCGCACGTAGAGGCGCGCCAGCGTCGCGCGCACGTTCGGATCGGACTCGGCGACCGGCGCCGTCGAGCGCCTGCTCGAAGTGCTGAATCGCCTTCGCGAGGTTGGCGTCGGCCTGGCGCGGCGCCGCGGCCGCGCGCCGCCGTCTCCGGCTGCTCTCCGACAGCGCGGCGTAGACCGTGCCGAGCACGCGGTTGCGCTTCGCGATTGGCCGGCGCGATCTTCAGCGCCTGCTCGGCGGCGGCCATCGCCTCCTGCACCTTGCTCTGCCGCAGGTACAGGCCGGCGAGCTCGCGCCGGAATGTCGGCGGCGCTCGGATCGAGCTCCATCGCGCGCTTGTAGGCGGCGATCGCGACGTCTCGTCCTCGTTCTCTTCGAAGCGATGCCCGAGCAGGAACTGCGCGTAGGCCTCGGCGACCTTGTCCGGCGATGCGGCCGCGGCCGCGGCGGCCGCGGTCCGCGCGGCGCGCTCTGCGCGGCGCGCGCGTCGGCCGCGAGCGGAATCGAGACGCTGCACGCCGCGACGAGGACTGCCAGCTTCATGACCGAATTGTTCCACAAAAGCCGGGAGGTGTCATATATTCGCGGCATGGCCGTCGACCCGGAACTGCTCGAGATTCTCGCCTGTCCCAACTGCAAGACGCCGGTCACGCTCGTCAAGAACGGCACGGCGCTGAAGTGCGGCACCTGCAAGCGCGTCTATCCGATCAAGGACGACATTCCGGTCATGCTGATCGACGAAGCCACGATCGAGACTGAATTGGAATCGAGATCGGGTAATCGGGTATCGATTACCCCAATACGCGATTAATCGATTACCGATGCGGATTCTCCTCGTCCGCCTGCGGCAGATCGGCGACGTCGTCTTCACGACGCCCGCCATCCACGCGCTGCGGCAACGCTTTCCTGACGCGCATCTCAGCTACCTCGTCGAGCCGGCGGCGGCGCCGGTCGTCGCCGGCAACCCGCACCTCGACGAAGTGATCGTCGCGCCGCGCGCGCCGCGGCGTCGCGCGGGCTGGCTCGGCGACCTCGCGCTCGGCCGGCGGCTGCGCGCGCGAACGCTACGACCTCGCCATCGATTTTCACGGCGGGCCGCGCGCCTCGCTGCTCACCTGGCTGAGCGGCGCGCCCGAACGCATCGGCTACGAAGATTGCCGGCCGCAGCTGGATGTACACCCGCCGAGTCGCGCGGCCGCGGGCAGCTGCGGCCGCGGCACTCGGTCGAGAACCAGTGGGACCTGCTCGCGCCGCTCGGCGTCGCGCCGCCCGATCGGTCGGCGTTTCCGGTGGAGATGCCGGTCGACCGCGGGCTCGCCGCGGCGCGTCGCCGACCGCCTGACGCGCGCCGGCGTGGCCGCCGACGATCGCCTCGATCGTCATGCACGTCAGCGCCGGCAATCCCGTTCCGGCGCTGGCCGGCCGCGCATTTCGTCGAGCTCGCCGTCGCGCTCGCCGGCGCCGATCCGCGCCGCCGCGTGCATCGTCACGTCGGGACCGTCCGAGCAGCGAGGCCGCCGGCCGCGTGATCGCCGAAGCGCGCGCACGGCTGGGCGGCACGCGCCGGCCAGGTGCTGTCGTGCGGCGAGTTCTCGCTGGCCGAGCTGCGCGCGCTGCTCGATCGCGCGGCGCTCTACATCGGCGGCGACAGCGGGCCGCTGCACATCGCCGCGACGACCGCCGTGCCGATCGTCGGGCTGTATGGGCCGACGCTGCCGGCGCGATCGGCGCCGTGGCGCGCCGGCTGCGTGGCTCACCGAGTCGGTGGATGCCGGCGAGCTGCCGTGCCGGCCCTGCGATCAGCGCGTCTGCGAGCCGGGCGACTTCCGCTGCCTGACGTCCATAACAGCCGGCGCAAGTGCTCGACGCCGCCGAGCGCGCCGCTCATGCGACCTTCGTAGACGTAGTGTCCGCCTTTAGGCGGACCGGTTAAGATTGAACACGTGAACGACGCCCTCGCCCTCGACGCGCCGCACCAGGCCGACCGCCTCGGTCTCGAACAGGCGGGCGCGCTCGCGCTGTTCGGCATGGCGGGCGCGGTGCAGTTCTCGATCGCCGCCGCGCAGATCCTGCTGGCGATCGCGCTGATCTGCTGGATCGCGCTGCTGGTCGTGCGCCGCGAGCGCTTCGAGGCGCCGCAGCTTCTTCTGGCCGCTGGCTGGCCTACGCCGCGGCGACGCTCGTGTCGGCGGCGCTTGTCGCCCGATCCGCGCACCAGCCTGATCGACTGCAAGCAGCTGGTGCTGTTCCTGCTCGTGCCGCTGGTCTACCGCTTCGTCACCGGCGCGCGCGCCGCATACGCTGCTGACGGTGGTGGTCGACCTGCGCCGCGGTCAGCGCCGTGTTCGGCATCGTCCAGTACGGCATCCTGCACTACGACAACCTCGGGCAGCGGCCGCAGGGCACGCTCGGACACTACATGACCTACTCCGGGCTGCTGATGCTGGTCATCGGCGTCGCGATCGCGCGGGTCCTGTTCGGCAACAGCGATCGGACCTGGGCGGCGCTGGTCATGCCGGCGCTCGGCGTCGCGGTGGCGCTGACCTTCACGCGCAGCGCCTGGGTCGGCGCCTGCGCGGGCGATCGCACTGCTGTTCGCGCTGAAGGACTTCCGGCTGTTCGCGCTGCTGCCGGTGCTGGCGGCGATCTTCATCGCGATCGCGCCGGGCCAGATCGCACGGCGCTACCAGTCGATGTTCAACATGAACGATCCGACCGTGCGCGATCGCTTCGCGATGCTGCGCATCGGCGAGCGGATGGTCGAGACGCACCCGCTGACCGGCGTCGGCCCGAACATGGTGCAGCGGCTCTACGTCGACTACAAGGGACCCGACTCGCTGGTCGGGCCCGACGGCGTCAACCACATCAACCCGCACCTGCACAACGATTTCCTGCAGATCGCCGCCGAGCGCGGCCTGCCGGCGCTGGCGCTCTGGCTCTGGTTCGTGGTCGCGCTGATGCGCGATCTGTGGAAGCGGTTTCAGGCCGGTCAGCGGGAGCTCGCCGCGACGGCGCTGGCCACTGTCGTCGCGCTGCTCGCCGCCGGGCTGTTCGAATACAACTTCGGCGACTCCGAATTCCTGATGCTGTTCCTCATCCTCGTCACGCTGCCCGCTGCCGCCGCGCGACCGCCTTCCTGATGATGCTGCCGCCACTCGACGCCGGGCGCGCCCGCGATCTGGTCGGGCGTTTTGCCGGCCTGCCCGTCCTCGTGGTCGGCGACGTCATGCTCGATCGCTTCATCGTCGGGCGCGTGACGCGCATCTCGCCGGAAGCGCCGGTCCCGGTCGTCCGCTTCGAGTCGGAGCACGCCCGGCTGGGCGGCGCCGCCAACGTCGCGCACAACATCGCGGCGCTCGGCGGCCGGGTCTCGCTGGTCGGCATCGTCGGGGCCGATGCCGCGGCGGCGCGCCTGCGCGCAGCAGCTCGAGGCGGCCGGCATCGACGCCGGCGGGCTGGTCGAGGACGTGGCGCGGCCGACCACCGAAAAAGTGCGGGTCGTCACCGAGCGCAATCAGCAGGTCGCGCGCATCGACTACGAGCGCGATGCCGACGTCGGCGGCGAGCATCGAGCGCGCGCTGATCGCGCAGGTCGAGCGGCTCGCCGGTGGCGCCCGGGCGCTGCTGGTGTCGGACTACCTGAAAGGGACGATCACCCGCCGGTTGTCGAAGCGTTGCTGCGGAGCGCGAAGGCTTCGGCCGAGCGAGTGCCGCTGCTCGTCGATCCGAAGATCCCGCATCTCGCCTGCTACGCCGGCGCGACGCTGGTCACGCCGAATCATCACGAAGCCGAGGTCGCGACGCACCTCCGCATCCGGACCGACGAGGAAGCGCGCCAGGCGGCGCACGACTTCCGCGCGCGCGCGCAGTGCGGCGGCGTCCTGATCACCCGCGGCGAGCACGGCATGTGGCTGTCGGAGGCGGACGGTAGAGGGATCGATTCCGGCGGTGGCCCGCGAAGTGTCGGACGTCACCGGCGCCGGCGATACCGTCGTCGCGACGCTGTCGCTGGCGCTGGCCGCGGGCGCGACGACCGCCGAAGCCGCCGCGCTCGCCAACCAGGCCGCCGGCATCGTCGTCGGCAAGTTCGGCCCGGCGACGGTCACTGCAGAAGAACTTCTCGCAAGTCTGAAATAGAAGTCGGAAGTCCAGAGTCTGAAGTACGAGGCCTTCGTACTTCAGACCTCGTACTCGTACTTTTCAGAACGGTGTATACACCGCCATCACGGTGAACCCGCCCTTGTCGTCGTAGACCGCTCGCTGCACCCGGCCGGTCCACTTGTCGTGCACGACGATGCTGAGTGAGCCGGGGTCGCGGATCTCGCGCCACTCGTACCGGGGCAGATAGGCGTGGGCGAAGATGCCCGCGACGATCACCGCCGAGCAGCGCCCACCACCACGCATCGTTCTTGATCATCTCGACCTCGTTCTAGTGCCTGAAGTGGCGCCGGCCGGTGAAGACCATCGCGAGGCCGTGCTCGTCGGCAGCGGCGATCACCTCGGCATCGTGCTTCGAGCCGCCTGGCTGAACGACCGCCGTCGCGCCGGCCCGGGCGGCGGCATCGAACCCGTCGCGGAACGGAAAGAACGCGTCCGACGCAGCGACCGAGCCAGCGAGCGACCGGCCGGCGGCCTGCGCCTTCATCATCGCGACGTTCACCGCGTCGACGCGGCTCATCTGACCGGCGCCGATCGCCAGCGTCCGCATGGCGTCGGTGAAGATCACGGCGTTCGACTTCACGTGGGCGCAAACGCGCCACGCGAATCGCAGCGCCTCCCATTCCTCGGCCGTCGGCTGCCGCCTGGTCACGACGCGCAGGCCGTCGGGCAGCGACGCGGACGTCCACGGCCGCTGCGCCTCGGACGACGACGTCGCGCTCCTGCGACAGCATCGCGCCGAGGATCGAGCGCAGGTCCACCGCGGCCGTGCAGCGCGGTGAAGTCGGCCGTGACCACGCGCATGTTGGCTTTCTTCGCGAGCACGGCCAGCGCCGCCTCATCGACCGACGGCGCGATCACCGCTTCGATGAAGGTCGAGACGATCGCCTGCGCCGCCGCCACGTCGATCGGCCGGTTCAGCGCGACGATGCCGCCGAAGGCCGCAAGGCTGTCGGCGTCGCGCGCGCGCAGGTACGCCTCGGCCGGCGGAACTCCCGATGGCGGCGCCGCACGGGTTGGTGTGCTTGATCACGACCGCCGCCGGCTCGTTGAACTCGAGCACGATGCGCGCGGCGGCATCGAGGTCGAGCAGGTTGGTGTACGACAGCTCCTTGCCCTGCAGGATCGAGGCGCGGCTGAAGCCCGACGCGAACGACGGGACGGCATACCACGCGGCCGGCTGATGCGGGTTCTCGCCGTAGCGCAGGTCGCGGATCTTCTCGAGCGCAAGATCGACGCGATCGCCGTGCTCGACGGTCGGCGGAACCTGGGCGTCGGCGGGGGCGTCGACCCGTTCCACGCGGCCGCCATCGACCCGGGCCTGCAGCAGCGTCGCGGTGATCGTCGTGTCGTATTCACCGGTGTGCGCGATGGCCTTCAGCATCAGCTCGAACCTGAACGCCAGGCTCGGCGTCTCGTCGATCGCCTGCAGCAGCCGCGGGTAGTCGATCGGGTCCACCACGACCAGCACGTCGCGAAAATTCTTCGCGGCGGCGCGCACCATGCTGGGGCCGCCGATGTCGATCTGCTCGACCAGCGCCTCGAACGTGACGCCGGGCTTCTGCGCGGTCTCCGCGAACGGATACAGGTTCACGACGACGAGATCGATCAGGCCGATGCCGTGAGCGGCGGCGGCGGCGAGATCGTCGGGATGATCGCGCCGCGCGAGGATGCCGCCGTGAATCTTCGGGTGCAGCGTTTTCAGACGGCCGTCCATCATTTCGGGAAAACCGGTCAGGCTGGAGACGCTGGTCACCGCGAGGCCGGCGTCGGCGAGCGCTCGCGCGGTGCCGCCGGTTGAGACCAGCTCGAATCCGCGCGCCGCGAGGCCGCGCCCCAGATCGACGATCCCGGTCTTGTCAGAAACACTCAGCAGGGCTCTTGGCATAATGTGGAAAGTCCAGTATTATCACTGCCGACGCCGGGCGGGCCTGGCGCCGTAAGGGAAAGGCCGCACAACGCGGCCTTTTTTTTTGTTCAAAGACGCGAGCTCGCGTCACAGCAAGCAGGAAATAGAACGATGCGCATCACAGGCAAGGTCAAGTGGTTCAACAACGCCAAAGGCTACGGGTTCATTGAGCGCGACGGAGGCAGCGACGTCTTCGTGCACTACTCCGCCATCCAGGGCGACGGCTTCCGTTCGCTCGAGGAAGGCCAGGCGGTAGAGTTCGAGATCGTCGACGGCCCCAAGGGCCCGCAGGCCGGCAACGTCACCAAGATCTAGCCGCTTTACAGGGCTAAGGGCCAAGGGCGCAGGGCAGCACGATGCCTTCACCCCTCAGCTCTTAGCCCTTTCGCACGTCATCAGTCCTTCACGCCCTTCAGACCCCGCGCCGTAAAGTTCACCTTCCCGTCCTTCACCGCCACCCGAAACGCGACCTCCGGCGATCCGGTGTCGCGCAGCTTCTTGACCTGGCTCTTCACCAGCTCGGCGAACTTGTGGAACGGCGGCGCGTCCTCGCCGATTTCGCGGCGCGCCTCGGCGAGCGACTCGTAGAGATCGGTCAGCTTGTCGATCTCGCGCACCGGATCGCGGAACGACGAGACGTGGACGATGCGATCCTCGGGCGCCCGCTTCTCGCGGCTCGACCGGCGCGCGCCGCTGCGCCAGCGGGCCGGGCCTTCCCTCTTCGCGCGCGCGCAGGGCGCGATCCCAGAGATCGATGAAGGCGGCGTAGCGCGACTGCAGCGTCGTGAAGCGAAAACGATCGCCGGTGTTCGGGATGTGGCCGCGGTCGAATTGCTTGACCATCGCTTCGACGCGAGCCCGCGTCTCCCACGGCGGTTTGGGCAGCCGGCCGGAAAAGTACATGTTGTACTCGGCTTCGAGCTGCTTCAGATCCGCCTCGAGCCGCGTCAGATCGCGATCGATGGTGGAAGGGGGCACCAGCGTTACCGCGGAATGAGGAACCACACCAGCGGCAGCCACAGCTCGCGCGCGTACGGCACCGGCCGATCGTCGATCAGGACCTCGGTCGCATCCGAGCCTCCGACCAGTTGGAAGAGATCGCGCAGCTTGGCGGCCTCGCTCGACCAGAAGCGGGCGCGATAGCGGAGGCCGTCGCCGGCGCCGACCTCGCGGAACTCGGCCGAGGCGCGCGCGAGCTCGAGCGCGGTGTCGAACGACGGATGGTCGAGCACCGGGAACACCAGCGTGATCGAGAACGGCCGCTTCTGCGCACCGAACAGCGCTTCGTACAGATCGGGATCGAGCGCGGCGAGCTCGGCGGCAGTCGGCTGCTCCGGCAGCTCGGCGTACGGCCAGAAGCGCTCGAGCGGTCGGTATTTAGGCGGATCCGCAGTCATCGGTTTGATCGCTGGAGGAGGGGATAGCATACCATTTCGGCGATGCCCGACTTTCGCACGATTCCGTCGATCGAGCTGCTGCGCCAGCGGCCGGCGATGCAGGCGCTCGAGGCGCGATTCGGCGCCGACGCGACGGTCGATGCCCTCCGGACGGCGGCGGCCGAGGCCCGTACCGCCATCGCCGGCGGGGAGACCGGACTGTCGTCTGAAGCGGCGGTCATCGCGCGTATCGAAGCCGCGGTGGCAGTCCACCTCGATGACACATTTCGACCGTCGCTGCAGCCGGTGATCAACGCCACCGGCGTCATCCTGCATACGAATCTGGGACGGGCGCCGCTGTCGGCGTCAGCCATCGAGCGGGTGGCCGCCGTTGCCCGGGGCTACTCGTCGCTCGAGTACGATCTCGCACGCGGCGGACGAGGCCGGCGCGACCTGCACGCCGAGGCCCTGCTCTGTCGCCTGACCGGCGCCGAGGCCGCGGTCGTCGTCAACAACAACGCCGCGGCGACGTTGCTCGTGCTCGCGGCGCTGGCCGCCGGACGCGAAGTGATCGTGTCGCGCGGCGAGCTGGTCGAGATCGGCGGCGGTTTCCGCATCCCCGACGTCATGGCGCAGTCAGGTGCCATCCTGCGAGAAGTCGGGACCACGAACCGCACGA
This sequence comes from uncultured Acidobacteriota bacterium, assembly GCA_963794705.1. GTDB lineage: Bacteria > Acidobacteriota > Vicinamibacteria > Vicinamibacterales > CAVVIG01 > CAVQFC01. The sequence goes on along the minus strand of CAWCFI010000007.1, from coordinate 571,775 downwards.
GGGGGACAGACCTTGCGGCCGCGATCAATGAAAGGACTGCGCTCCTCCTCCGCGTCCACCCGTCAAATTTCCGCATCGAAGGCTTCACCGAACGCCCGTCACTGACTGACTACGTCACTCTCGGCAACAAATTCAACGTCACCGTCGCCGAAGATCTCGGCAGCGGCCACCTCACTGCCAATCCATCGTCCGACCGGGGTCAGATGAGGGTCAGATCTGGGTCTGACCCTCTTGGCACGGAACCGGCGGTCGAAGAGTCGATTCGGGCGGGTGTGGATGTCTGCTGCTTCAGCGGAGACAAGCTGCTCGGCGGCCCGCAGGCTGGCATCATCATCGGACGCGCGGCGCTGATCGCGCGGATTCGGACGCACCCGCTGATGCGCGCGCTGCGCGTCGACAAGATGACCTACGCAGCGCTCGAGGCGACCCTCGTGGAGTACGCCACGGGACGCGCCCCGACGACGATTCCCATCCGCCGCATGCTCGCGACGACCGCAGACGATCTGCATACGCGCGCGGAGGCGATCGCGGCAGCGCTCACCGCGATGACCGGATGGCGCGCCGCAGTCATCGAGGGTGCGTCGGCGATCGGAGGCGGCAGCGCGCCCGGCGTCGAGCTCCCGACCTGGCTCGTGGCGATTGAACGCGACGGCACGCCGCCTCAGGCACTCGAAGAACGGCTCCGTCACCTCACACCGCCGATCATCGCGCGCATCGAGCACGGTCGCGTCGTCCTCGACCCACGGACGCTCGAACCCGAACAAGATGGGTTGCTCGTGGCGGCGATTCGAAAACTGTGAAGTACCTCTCAGAATGGAACACACACCAAAATTGAAATGGCGCGTTCCCCGCCTGTTTTCCGCAGATCGCCACTGACCCGCGAATTGCAGAGTTCGAAGGCAGCCAGTCTCTCAACGAACAGGAGGCTCGAATGCGACTTCGAACAATCGCCGCGTCAACCTTGGTCTTGCTCGGCACCACCATGACCGTGCGCGCGGACGCTGATAACACTCGCGTGTGCGTGAATCTGAAAACAGGCGAACTGCATGTGCTGATGGGCGCATCGTGCCCGGCCGGCATGACGATGATCGCCTGGGGCCCGCACCTGCCGCGGCTCACCGGACTCACGGGACCGGCCGGACCGCAAGGTCCCGCGGGACCGAAGGGGGCGACCGGCGCGCAAGGCCCCGTCGGACCGAAGGGAGACACCGGCGCGATGGGACCGCAGGGCCCCGCAGGACTGAAGGGAGCGACCGGTGCCACCGGGCCCGCCGGAGCGCAAGGGATTGCAGGGCCGCAGGGCGCCGCCGGACCGCAAGGCGTCGCCGGACCACAGGGCCTTCAGGGCATCCCTGGGCCCGCTGGTCCGATGTCGACAGCGGCCGGCAGTGGCTCGTTCGCGATCGTCGATCAGAACGATCAGAACGTCGGCATCTCCACCGATCCATTTTCCGGCATGGTCTACCGGCGTGTCGGCAACGACACGATCGCGTTCTACGCATCGACCACGGGTCCGTGGAAGGGTCCCATCGACTTCTACCACGCAACCTCCGACTGCTCCGACTCCCGCTACGTGACGACCGGCGGCTCGGGCTTCGCCTACTTCGCGGCGGTGCGCGGCGCGACGGCGTTCTACACGAAGACGATCGACCCGACCAATTCGCTGCAGGTGTCGGCCCTCGCCTTCGAGCATTTCGAAGCGGACGACGATGCGACCGTGCCGGGCGCCTGCACGCCGATGGCGGCCACCACCGCATCGCTCGGTGTCGTCACGACGGCGACCGATCCGGCGCTTGGCAGCCTGTCGCTGCCGCTGCGATTGAAGTAGATCCGCGGGCGTGAAGCCGCCATAATCCGCCGCATGAAACGACGGCTTCACGTCTTCGCGTACTGGGCCGGCATCATCGCGTGCCAGCCGCTGGCCGCGTTCGCCCAGACCCGTCCGGCGGCACCCGCGGTCACCGACGCGACCGCGGGGCGCCGCATCTTTGACGCGCAGTGCGCGTGGTGTCACGGCAACGAAGGCGACGGCGGAACCGGACCGAATCTGCATGGCCGGCTCCGCCACGCCACCAACCAACCTCGATCGTCGACATCATCGTCAACGGCATTCCCGGAACCGACATGCCGTCGTTCCGGCTGGGGCTGACCGAACGCAGCACCCGTCAGGCGGCGGCCTATGTCTTATCGCTGTCGCGAGCGGCGGCACGACCGGGACCGGGCAACGCGGAGCGTGGTGCGGCCGTCTTCCAGTCCACCGGCTGCGGATCGTGCCACGCCGTGGATGGACGCGGGGGCATTCTGGGCCCGGAACTGACGACCATCGGCGGACGCCGCGGCGCGGTCTACCTGCATGAAGCGCTCGTCAAGCCCGCCGCGTCCCACCCACCCGGCTATCTCGTCGTCCGCGCGGTGCCAAACACGGGCGCGCCGATTCGCGGCATCCGCGTCAACGAGGATGTGTTCTCGATCCTGATCCGCGATGCGAGCGGCGCGGTGCATTCGCTGCAGAAATCCGACCTCGCCCGTCTGGACCGCGAGCCCGAAGCGACCCTGATGCCGTCGTACGAGTCGCGATTGTCTCCGGCGCAGCTCGACGACCTCGTGAGCTATCTGGCGAGCCTGCGAGGTGCGAAATGAGAACCGAGATGAATCAAGGTCACAAAGGATGGGGAGGGCACAAAGGACAGTTGGTGTGCGCGGCCCTCGTCCTGGCCTCCGCGGCGCTCGGCGCGCAGCAGGACGGCCAGTGGCTGATGTACTCCGGTTCGTACAGCTCCCATCGCTTCTCGCCGCTGAAGCAGATCACCACCGACAACGTCGCCAAGTTGCGCCCGGCCTGGGTGTACCAGCCTCCCGGCACCGGGTCGATCGAGTCGACGCCGGTCGTCGCCAACGGCGTCATGTACGTCACGTCCGGACCGACGATGGTGGCGGCGCTGGATCTCAGGAGCGGCAAGTCGTTGTGGGAATGGACGCGCCCGATTGCGCCGAGCGTGCTGAACCTCGGCTTCCCGCGCGTCAACCGCGGCGTCGCCGTGCTCGACAACATGGTCTACGTCGGCACGCTCGACGGCTACCTCTTCGCGCTCGACGCGCGCGCCGGGATCGAGCGCTGGTCGGTGCACGTCGGTGAGAACCCGACCGGCCACTCCATTACCGCCGCGCCGCTGGTCGTCGACGACAAGGTCATCGTCGGCATCAGCGGCGGCGAGGCCGGCATCCGCGGGTTCCTCGACGCCTACGATGCGAAAACCGGCAAGCAGCTGTGGCGCTTCTACACCATCCCCTCGCCAGGCGAGCCCGGGCAGCGAGGGATGGCCGGGCGACAGCTGGGTTCACGGCGGCGGCGCGACCTGGCTGACCGGTTCGTACGATCCCGCGCTCAAGCTGCTCTACTGGGGCACCGGCAATCCGGGTCCCGACTGGAACGGCGACTCTCGCAAAGGCGACAACCTCTACACGTCGTCGCTGGTGGCGATCGACGTCGACACCGGCAAGCCGCGCTGGCATTTCCAGTTCACGCCGCACGACGTGCACGACTGGGACGCGAACCAGATTCCGGTGCTGGTCGATACGCAGGTCGGCGGCCGCGCAGCGCGCGCTGGTCGTCACCGCGAACCGCAACGGCTTCTTTTACGCGCTCGATCGCAAAACCGGAGAGTTCGTATTCGGCACGCCGTACGCGAAGCAGACGTGGGCGAAGGGGCTGGACGAGCACGGCCGGCCGATGGAAATACCCGGCATGGAGCCGTCCGAAAAAGGCACGCTGGTCTATCCGAGCCTGCAGGGATCGACGAACTGGGCGAGCCCGTCGTACAGCCCGGCGACAGACCTGCTCTACGTGCCGGTGCGCGAGATGGGATCGGTCTATTACAAGACCGGCGTCGAGTACAAACCAGGCACCTACTACACCGGCGGCAGCGAGAAGCGGCTCGACGAGGAATCGTGGGGCGCGGTCCGCGCGCTCGACGTCAAGACCGGCAAGCAGGCGTGGGACTTCATGCTGCCGACGCCGACGTGGGCCGGAGTGATGGCGACGGCCGGCGGATTGGTGTTCAGCGGATCCAACGAAGGCAATTTCTACGCGCTCGATGCGAAAAGCGGGAAAGCCGCTGTGGCAGTTCCAGACCGGCGGCGCGATCCGTTCCGGTCCCGATGTCGTTCCTCGCCGGCGACAAGCAATACGTCGCCGTCGCCGGCGGTCACGCGCTGTTCGTGTTCGCGCTCGAGTGAGCGGCTACGGTTTGCCGACCTCGTGCATCTCGCCGAGCTTCGGCTCGGCGCCGGTCAGCCATCCCTTGACGAGCTCGTACAACACGACCGGCTTCGGTTTGTTGACCTCGAGATAAACGGCGGCGTGGACGTCGACGCCGATCAGCACCATTCGCGGATCGTCGGCCGTTCCGTGGCGGGAGTCTCCCTCCTTGGGAAACCACATCGACCAGTCCGGCATGTACAGCTCATGAATCTTCTGGCGATCGCGCGACGCGCGCGCGACGCCAGACACCGAAATCCATTCCTTGGTGCTGGGGTTGTAGTAGCCCAGGTTGACCTTGGGATCGAATTCCAGATCCCGCAGCTTGGCCGTGGCCTCCGAGGTGACGAACCACAGATCGGCGCCTGACGCATGCTTCTGGTTCGCCATCGCGCGCGACTCGAGGTGCCCATCTGGACGCCTCGTGGTCATCATCGCGGTGTCGAGCTTCTCGATCATTCGGTAAAGCGATTCCAATTCGGTGCGCATGACCCGGAGCTGTGCAAGATTCAAACCTCTGTTAATGGCTGAGCGTACCGCTACGAGCCGGCGAGATAGCCCGGCCGCGCCTTGATCGTCGCCCGGCGATTCCTGACGCGCACGTCGAGTTTGTGCCAGCCGTCCTTCGCCACGCCCCTGCGGCGTATAGCTGACCAGATAGCGGTGGCGGAATTCGTCGAGGATGCCGAGGAAGGTCGCGGCCAGATTCGCGGTCTTCTCGATCTCGAACAGCCGGCCCCCGGTGAACGACGTGATGTCGCGCAGGAACTCCGGCTTGAGCCGCGACACCACCGACACGCCGTAGACGACGACGTCGGCGCGCTTCGCGGCGTCGAGCACGGCTCGGCGCGCAGCCAGCTCGACGGTATCGACGCCGTCGCTGAAGACGATCAGCAGCGCGCGACCGGCGTCCGATTCGCCCACCATGATGCCGGCGTAGGTGCCGTCGACGAGCGCCGTCTGGCCGTGCTCACCGCGGCGGCAAGCGCAGACTGCACCGACCGCGACGTCGGTCGTCAGCGTTGCGCCGAGCTGCACCGCGTGGCTGAAGGCGACCAGCGCCGCCTGATCGCTCTTCTTCAACGCGGCGAGCAGTCCTGATCCCGGCGCCGCGCAACTGCTGCGAGCCGCTCTCCCGCGACGCTGTCGCTCATGTCGAGCGCGAGAATCACGTTCAGCGGGACCTCGTCGAAGCTGACCAGCGCAACATCTTGCGGCACGCCGTTGTCGAGCACCTCGAAATCGGCCGGCCCGAGCCCGCGAACCGGCTGACCGTTGTCGGTCACCAGCACGTCGACCCTCACCGCCTCGACCTTCGACGAGAACGCCGGGCTCTGCGGCGCGGCCCAGACGACTCGAACAACCCGAGCGCCACGGCCACGATCAACGCACGCCGGATCCGGCCGATCATTGCAGGCGTTCCGCCCGATACGGCTGCCCCATCGCCTCGAGCAACTCTTCCGCGTCGCGCGCCTGGACGACGTGGTACCACCACCAGGGATCGTCCTGCGGCCCGCGGTCGTCCTCCTGAAGCGCAAACAGCCGGCCGATCTCGCGCAGCGCGCCGGCACGGTCACCCGAGCGGCGCGCCAACTGGCTCAGCGCCACCAGCGGCGATTGGGCCAGCGGAAAGAGCTCGGCGGCCTGCTCGATATGCGAGGCGCGCGCTGTCTCGGTTGCCCAGCGCCTCTTCCTTCCGCGCCGAGGAACAGCTCGGCCAGGTACAACATCTGCCGATCGACCAGTCCCGCCGCGGCGCGGCGCAGTTCGGCCGCCGCCTCCGCATGTTTGCCGAGTCCGCCCAGCACGCGCCCGTAACGCAGCCGCGCTTCGGCATGAGTCCGGACTTGATCTCGAGCACGCGCCGGAACAGACCTTCCGCCACGCGCAGCTCGGTCCGCTCGGATCCGACGTCCAGCGTCACCCCGGTCGGCAGGATCGCGGAGCGCACGGCGGTCTGGATCGGCACGCCCGCGTAGGTTTCGTGCTGGCACGCGCTCAGGAACAGGATGTCCGGATCGTCCGGAAAGATGACGAGGGCGCGGTCGAGATGCAGCTTGTCGTGATCCTCGCGCAGCTGCATCCACGCCGCGGTCGCGCGGTACCACTGGCGCACCATCTCGTCGTGGCGGGGATCGGCGTGGTCGGCGCCGCGCGGCCTGACGAAATCGAGCAGCATGCGCGCGATCTCCCAATGGATCGCCGACTGGCGGAGATCGATCTCCTGGCCGTCGGAGATCTCCATGCGGAACCGTTCGAGACCACCCGCTGGCCGGCCGACGTCGCCCGGTGCGACCATCGACGCCGGCGCCAACATCGCGATATCGGCGTGCAGGATCGCGGCACGGCGAAGGATGTAGTTGTCGTCGCCGCGCAGCTTCGCGGCTCGCACCAACACCGCCAGCTGACGAAGCTCAGGGGCCAGCTCGCTCCCGGCGTCCATCGCCATGCATTCGGTGCTCACCAGCGATCCCCCGGCAGCACACGCCAGCACCCGCAGCCGGTGCGTCTGGGTTGATGAATAGCGGATTTGAGTACCGAGACGCTGGCCCTCCGGCCGGACGGTGAACCGGTTGGCGTTGACGGAGCGAATCATCTGCGTCAGGACGTTCGCGTCGATCCACAGCAGCTTCAACTCGGCGTTGGGCCACGCCGCCACCTCCAGCAGCGAGTCGTCGCTCTCGCCCGGGCGCATGCCGGGCGACCGCCTTCACCCACTGTTCCAGCCGGACCAGCCGCTCCTGACCAACCTGTTCGATCGCGGATCCCGCAGACGGCGACGATGGCCCGCGCAGCTGGCCCGCGGCGCGGGACGCCGCTGCAGGCTCAACGCGCAGACGCACGCCAGGAGCGGAACGCTCCGCATGGCGCGATCCTAACGCGGGTGCCCTTTAGAAGATGGAGGAAATCGAGGCGGCGGCCCAGTCGAGCACGCGCGTCGGAAGGATGCCGAGATAGAAAATCAGGATGGCCGAGACGATCAGCGCCGCGCCGGCGATTTTCGGCACCGGCGGAAACTGCGCCGGGGTGTCGGTCGGCGTCATGTACATCATCACGACGATGCGCAGGTAGAAGAAGACCGAGATCACGCTGGTCAGCACGCCGATGATCGCCAGGCCGGTGTAGCCCGCCTTGACCGCCGCGCTGAACACGTACCACTTCGCGATGAAGCCGGCCATCGGCGGAAAGCCGCCGAGCGACAGCAGGAAGATCGTCATCAGCACCGCCAGCCCGGGCCGGTCGTGCCACAGCCCGGCGTAGTCCTTCACCTGATCGTTGGGCCGATCGGCGTTGTCGAGCAGCGCAATGACGCCGAACGCGCCGATGTTGGTGATGGCGTAGGTCAGCAGGTAGAACAGCACCGCGCCCTTGCCGTAAGTCGTTGCCCGAGACCAGCGCGACCAGCAGGTAGCCGCCGTGACCGATGCTCGAGTACGCCAGCATCCGCTTGACGCTCGACTGCGCCACGCCGGCGACCGTGCCGAGGATCATCGTCGCCGCGGCCAGGATCGCCAGATCACCTCGCCCCACTGCGGCGTGCAGCGGCTCGAACGCCGACAGGAACACCCGCACGAACGCGGCGAACGCCGCCGCCTTCACGCCGGTCGACATGAAGGCGGTCACCGCGGGCGGCGCGCCTTCGTAGGCGTCAGGCGTCCACATGTGGAACGGCACCGCCGCCACCTTGAACGAGAAGCCGACGATGATCAGGCCGAGCGCGAGGAAGGTCATCGGCGTCGGCGCCATCGCCTGCGCCGCCATCAGGCTGCCGATGCGATCGAGCCGCGTGCTGCCGGTGAGGCCGTAGGTGAAAGCGATGCCGTAGAGGAAGAAGGCGCTGGCGAAGGCGCCGAGCAGGAAATACTTGAACGCCGCCTCGGTCGACGCCGGCGAGTCGCGCCGGATGCCGGTCAGCACGTAGACCGCCAGCGACATCACCTCGAGCGCGAGGAAGATCACCAGCAGGTCCGTGGCGGTCGCCATCAGGATCATGCCGGCGGTTGCAAACAGCATCAGCGCGTAGTACTCGCCGCCCGGGCAGGCGCTCGCGCTCGACGGTCGGCCCGGAGATCGCCAGCGACAGCAGGCCGACCACGACCAGCGTGCCGGTGACGAACAGGCCGAAGTTGTCGGCGGCGACCACGCCGAAGCTCGACGCGTTGTGGTTCCAGAGCAGCACGGTCGCGAACGCCCGCGCCGAGCAGGCCGACCACGCCAAGGCCGGCGATCGGCATCCGCTCGCCGGGATCGCGGAACGACTCGGCCACCATCGCGGCGATGCCGGCGGCCGTCACGCACGCCATCGGCACGATTGCGTTCAACGACGCGTTCATGGCGTGGCCTCAGCGGCGAAGGGCGTCGGGGGCTTCACAGTCGCCTGAATTCGCGACGGCGCGCCCTGGCGGTAGTGGTTCAGCATCCGCTCGACCGACGGCTCGATCGGACGCAGGAACAGGTTCGGCAGCACGCCCATCAGGATCGCGACCGCGATGATCGGCACGATCACCGCCCACTCGCGCGGCCGCAGATCCGGCAGGTTCGCGTTCTTCTCGTTGGTCACCGGCCCGTAGTTGACGCGCTGGAACATCCAGAGCATGTAGGTGGCCGACAGGATGACGCCGGTGGCCGCGAACGCGGCCAGCCGCGGATCCCAGCGGAAGGCGCCGAGCAGGATCAGGAACTCGCCGACGAACCCGTTCAGCCCGGGCAGGCCGATCGACGCCAGCGTGACGAGGAGGAACGCCGCCACCAGATGCGGCATGACCTTCTTCAGCCCGCCGTATTCCGCGATCAGCCGGGTGTGCCGCCGGTCCGACAGCATGCCGACGATCAGGAACAGCCCGCCGGTGCTGATGCCGTGGCTGAGCATCTGGTAGACGGCGCCGGACACGCCCTGCGTGTTCATCGCCGCGATGCCGAGCACCACGAAGCCGAGATGGCTGACGCTCGAGTAGGCGACCAGCTTCTTCATGTCCGGCTGCACCATCGCGACCAGCGCGCCGTAGATGATGCCGATCACCGCCAGCACCGCCAGCGCCGGCGCGAAGTAGGCCGCGGCTTCCGGGAACAGCGGGAACGCGAACCGCACCAGGCCGTAGGTGCCCATCTTCAGCATCACGCCGGCCAGGATCACCGAGCCGGCGGTCGGCGCCTCGACGTGCGCGTCGGGCAGCCAGGTGTGGAACGGGAACAGCGGCACCTTGATCGCGAAGGCGAGCGCGAACGCCAGGAAGAACCAGAACTGCGGGTGCGAGCGGCACCTGCATCTCGTACAGCTTCAGCAGGTCGAAGCTGTAGGTGCCGGTCGCGGTGTAGTGCATGTAGGCGAGGCCGAGAATCGCGAGCAGCATCAGCACGCTGCCGGCCATGGTGTAGAGGATGAACTTGATCGCGGCGTAGATCCGACGCTCGTAGCCCCAGATGCCGATCAGGAAATACATCGGCACCAGCATCGCGTCCCAGAAGATGTAGAACAGGAACAGGTCGAGCGAGATGAACACGCCCATCATCGCGCTCTCGAGCAGCAGGACGAAGATGCAGAACGCCTTGGTCTGCTTGTGCACCGATTCCCACGAGCCGAGCAGCGCCAGCGGCGTCAGAAAGCCGGTCAGCACCAGCAGCAGCAGGCTGATGCCGTCGACCCCGACGAAATACTCGATGCCGAACGCCGGGATCCAGGCGTGGCGCTCGACGAACTGGAAGTCGCCGGACGCGGTGTTGAAGCGGATCCAGAGCAGCAGCGTCTCCGCGAACACCAGCAGCGACACCAGCAGGGCGACGTTGCGCACCAGCGGCGCGCTCCGCTCCTCGTCGCCCCTGACGAACAGCAGCAGGATCGCCCCGGCCACCGGCAACGCGACGATCGAGCGTCAGAATCGGAAAGTGCATCAACGCCTGCTCACCGCCACAAGTAGTACCCGAGAATCATCACGACTCCGAAGAACACCGACGCGGCATAGGCGCGGACCGAGCCGGTCTGCAGGCGCCGGACGCGGTCGCTCGATCCCGCGACCGTCTGGCCGACGCCGTTGACGGCTCCGTCGATCAGCTTGACGTCGACGACCTTCCAGAGCGCCTCCTCTGACACGATCCGAATCGGCTGCACGACCGTGGCGTCGTAGATCTCGTCGACGTAGTACTTGTTCTGCAGCAGCGTGCGGACGCCGGCGAACCGCTCGGCCATGGCGTCGGCGGCGCGGCGATTCTTCAGGAAGAAGTAGGCGGCGATGCCGATGCCGGCGAACGCGGCGGCGATCGACACGAGCATCGAGCGTGCCCTTCGAGTCCGTGCTGCGCCACTTCCTCGACGGGGACGATGCCAAAGCTCGGCTCGAGGTAGTGCGTGAACCGGTCGCGGCCGCCCAGCAGCGTCGTCAGGCCGGCGTAGCCGGTCAGGGCCGATCCGATCGCCAGCACGACGAGCGCGAACGCCATCGCCGGGGGCGCGTCGTGCAGGTGCGCGCCATGAGGTGCCAGGCGTGTGCCGCGGCGTCGTGCGACGGTGCGTGGTGCGCGTCATCTGCGTGACCGGCCGACGCGGTGCGCGACGGCCCATGAAACGCCAGGAACACCAGTCGGAACATGTAGATCGCCGTCAGCAGCGAGGTCAGCAGGCCGACCGCCCAGAGGATCGTGTGACCGCTCGCGAAGGTCCGGAACAGGATCTCGTCCTTGCTGAAGAAGCCCGCGAAGCCCGGGACGCCGGCGATCGCCAGCGCGCCGATCAGGAACGTCCAGTAGGTGATCGGCAGCTCCTTCTTCAGCCCGCCCATCTTCCGCAGATCCTGTTCGCCGGCCAGCGCGTGAATCACCGCGCCCGAGCCGAGGAACAGCAGCGCCTTGAAGAACGCATGCGTATAGAGGTGGAAGATGCCGGCGCGCGTAGGCGCCGACGCCCATCGCCAGGAACATGTAGCCGAGCTGGGAGACGGTCGAGTACGCGAGCACGCGCTTGATGTCGTTCTGGACCAGCCCGATGGTGCCGGCCATCAACGCGGTGGCGGCGCCGATCGACGGCGACGATCGCGAGCGTTTCCGGCGCGTGGCTGAACAGCACGGCGTTGCGGCCGATCATGTACACGCCCGCGGTCACCATGGTCGCGGCGTGAATCAGCGCGGAGACCGGCGTCGGGCCCTTCCATCGCGTCCGGCAGCCAGATATACAGCGGGAATCTGCGCCGACTTGCCGGTGGCGCCGACGAACAGCAGCAGCGTAATCCACGTCATCGTGCCGAACGTCGGTCTCCGGGCTGAGCCCGGCCGCGGCGCGCGCGCACCTCCTGGAAGTCGACCGTGCCGAAGCGCACGAACAGCAGCAGCACGCCGAGCACGAACCCGAAGTCGCCGATCGCGGTTGACGATGAACGCCTTCTTGCCGGCGTCGGACGCGGACTTCTTCTGATACCAGAAGCCGATCAGCAGGTACGAGCACAGCCCGACGCCCTCCCAGCCGACGAACATCACCAGGAAGTTCGAGCCGAGCACCAGCACCAGCATGAACGCGGCGAACAGGTTCAGGTAGGAGAAGTAGCGCGCGTACTCCGCGTCGGTCTCCTCGTGCATGTAGGCGGTCGAGTAGATGTGAATCAGCGAGCCGATGCCGGTGATCACCAGGATCATCACCGACGACAGCGGATCGAGCCGGAGCGTGAACGCGGCGGTGAAATCGCCCGACGAGATCCAGGTGAACACCTGGTTGCGCGATGGCGCGCGACTCGTCCGGCAGCGCGACCAGCCGCCACACCGACGCCACCGCGACCAGGAACGAGCCGACCATCGCGCCGCACGCGACCGCGCCGGCCGCCGCCTTGCTGACGCGCTTGCCGAAGCTGGCGTTCAGCAGGAAGCCGAGGAACGGGAGCAGCGGGATCAGCAGCAGCATCAGTGCGACCACGAATACACGAAGAAGAAACGCACGAAGACCGCGGAACACGCCGAGCGACACGATCTCTCTGCGGATCTTTGCGGTCTCGTCGCGGTCAATGCAACGCCGCTCACCATTTCAGGCTCGCGAACGAATCGGGGTTGAGCGACTCGCGGTGGCGGAACAGGCTGATCACGATCGCCAGGCCGACCGCGGCTTCGGCCGCCGCCACGGTCATCACGAAGAACACGATGATCTGGCCGTCGGCCGAGCCGAGCGCGCGGCCGAACGCGACGAACGTCAGGTTCACCGCGTTGAGCATGATCTCGATCGACAGCAGGATCGTGATCAGGTTGCGGCGCAGGAACACGCCGGCGGTGCCGATCGCGAACAGGATCGCGGACAGGATCAGATAGTGGTTGAGCGTGACCATCACGCTCCTCCCCGATCGCGCCGGTCGCGCGGATGATCGCGCCGCGCCAGCACCACCGCGCCGACCATCGCGACCAGGATCAGGATCGAGGTCACCTCGAACGGAAAGGCGTAGTCGGTGAACAGCGCCCGGCCGATGACGCGCACCGACGTCACCGCGCCGCCGGGAAACGCGCCGGTGTCGCCGCCGCCGCGTCAGCGCCCACAACAGCTCGACCGCCGAGCACCAGCGCCAGCAGCGCGCCGAACCGCATCGGCCCCGGCCGCAGCAGCGGGTGAACCCGCTCGTCGAACTCGGTGTCCTCGTGCGGCGCGTTCAGCAGCATCACCACGAACAGGAACAGCACCATGATCGCGCCGGCGTAGACGATGATCTGGATCACCGCGACGAACGGCGCGTCGAGCAGCACGTAGAGGCCGGACAGCGCGCCGAACGACGCGATCAGCAGCAGCACGCTGTACATCGGGTTGCGCTGCGCGATCACCAGCAGCGAGGCCGCGATCGCGAGCGCGCCGAGCAGATAGAACGCGAGCGCCTCAGAGCCCAAAGTAGAGCACCCCCGCCGCGGTCACCAGCAGGTTGATCACCGACAGCGGCAGCAGCACCTTCCAGCCGAACGCCATCAGCTGGTCGTAGCGATAGCGCGGCAGCGTCCAGCGCATCCAGACGTAGAAGAACAGGATCGCGCCGACCTTGATCAGGAACCAGATCCAGCCGAGCGACTCCGGCAGGAACGGGCCGTGCCAGCCGCCGAGGTACAGGTCGGTGGCGACCGCCGACACCGTCACCATGTTGATGTACTCCGCGAGGAAGAACATCGCGAAGCTCATGCTGCTGTACTCGGTGTGGTAGCCGGCGACCAGCTCCTGCTCCGCCTCGGGAAAGTCGAACGGCGCGCGGTTGGTCTCCGCGATGCCGGCGGTCATGAAGATGAAGAAGCCGAGCGGCTGCAGGAACAGGAACCAGCGCGGGATGAAGCCGAGCCACACGCCCGACTGCCCGTTCACCAGATCGGTCAGCGACAGCGAGTTGCCGATCAGCAGCACGCTCGGCGAGCGCCATGCCGTACGACAGCTCGTAGCTGATCATCTGCGCCGACGAGCGCAGCCCGCCGAGCAGCGAGTACTTGCTGTTGGAGCTCCAGCCGGCGAGCACGATGCCGTAGACGCCCATCGAGGCGATCGCGAAGATCACCAGCACCGCGACGTTGACGTCGGCGACCTGCAGCTTGAGCGGCTCGTCGAGCAGGCCGAAGAACGTCGTGCTCGGCGCCGAACGGCACCACCGCAAAGGCGGCGAAGGCCGCGGTGGCCGAGATGATCGGCGCCAGCGCGAACAGCAGCGGATCGGCCGCGCGCGGCCGCAGCTCCTCCTTGAACATCAGCTTGATGACGTCGGCGAACGGCTGCAGCAGGCCCTTGCGGTCCGACCAGGTACGGCCCGAGCCGCTGCTGCAGCAGCGCGGCGACCTTGCGCTCCACCTAGCACCATGCCGCCGCCGAGTTCAGCAGCATCGACGAAGACGAACAGCGTCAGGACGATCTGGGCGATCAGCAGCGGTGTCATGCGGCGTGACTCGAGACACGCAGCGTCAGTGACGACGGTCGCATCAGTGCGCTCCCACCGGGTGCTGCGCCCGCCACGGCGCCGGCAGCGTGCAGCGCCCTTCCTTGATGTGCGATTCGTACTCGTGCCGGAAATGCTTCAGCGTCGTCAGCACCGGCGTGACCGCGGCGTCGCCGAAGGCGCACAGCGTCTTGCCGCCGATGTTGCCGGAGATGCTCGACGAGCAGATCGAGATCCTGCATCTGCCCTTCGCCGCGCTCGATGCGCTGCAGGATCTTGTGCAGCCAGTCGGTGCCTTCGCGGCACGGCGTGCACTTGCCGCACGATTCGTGGCGGTAGAAGTGCAGCAGGTTCTCCGCCAGCCAGACCATGCAGGTGGTGTCGTCGAGCACCACGATCGCCGCCGAGCCCAGCAGCGAGCCGGCCTTCTGGATGGCGTCGAAGCTGGCCTGGGTGTCGAGCTGATCGGGCAGCAGGATCGGCACCGACGACCCGCCGGGGATCACCGCCTTGAGGGTGCGGCCTTCGCGCACGCCGCCGGCGTAGTCGTTGATCAGCTCGCGCAGCGTGATGCTCATCGACGCCTCGAACACGCCGGGCCGCTTGACGTGGCCGCTGACGCAATACAGCTTCGGGCCGCCGTTCTTCTCGGGGCCGAGCGCCGCGTACCACTCCGCGCCCGTTGGTGACGATCGACGGCACGTTGCACAGCGTCTCGACGTTGTTGACCGCGGTCGGCTTGCCGTAGACGCCGACCACCGCCGGAAACGGCGGCTTGTTGCGCGGCTGCGCCCGCTTGCCTTCGAGCGACTCGAGCAGCGCCGTCTCCTCGCCGGCTTCGTAGGCGCCGGCGCCGCGGTGCACGTAGACGTCGCAGTCGAAGCCGGAGCCGAAGATGTTCTTGCCGAGGATAGCCCTTGGCGTAGGCCTCGTCGATGGCGCGCTCGAGCACCGTGCTGCACGTGGAAGAACTCGCCGCGGATGTAGATGTAGGCGACCTTCGCGCCGATGGCGTAGCAGCCGATCGCGCACCCTTCGATCAGCAGGTGCGGGTTGCGCTCCATCAGCAGGTGGTCCTTGAAGGTGCCCGGCTCGCTCTCGTCGGCGTTGCAGACGATGTAGCGCGGCTCGACCTTCTTGTCGACGAACTTCCACTTCATGCCGGTCGGAAAGCCGGCGCCGCCGCGGCCGCGCAGGCCCGACGCCTTCACCAGCTCGATGATGTCGTCCGGCGTCTTGCCGAGCGCGGTCTTCAGCGCCGTCGTAGCCGCCGTGCTGCAGATAGAAGTCGAGCGTGAAGGAGTTCGGCTCGCGCACGTGCTTGTGAGGACCGGTTCGAACGCCATCAGCCCTTGGTCAGCCCGCCTGCCGCTGTTGTCCTTCGCACTCGACCACGTGATGGCAGCCGCTCAGCGCCGCTTCGCCGCGCGCGCGGAGATCGTCGACCAGCTTGGCCGGCGCTCTCCGGCGTGAGGCACTCGTGCCAGGCGTCGTTGACCATCACCGCCGGCGCGCGATCGCAGGCGCCGAGGCACTCCACTTCCATCAGCGTGAAGGTGCCGCTGGCGTCGGTCTCGCCCGGCTTGATCCCGAGCTTCGCCGCGCAGCTCCTCGGTCACCCGCTCGGCGCCGTTGATGGCGCACGACAGCGTCCGGCAGACGTTGATGACGAACTTCCCGACCGGCCGGGTGTAGAACATCGTGTAGTACGACACGACGTCCTCGACGTCGGCGCGGGTGATGCCGAGCAGTTCCGCGACGTGACGGATCGCGTTCGCGGTGATGTAGCCCTGCTGGTACTGCGCCAGATAGAGCGCCGGCAGCACCGCCGAACGCTTCTGGTCCGGCGGGTAGCGCTGGACGATCTCGTCGAAGCGGGCGCGGTTCTCCGGCGTGTAGACGAACGCCGGCCCTCGTCCTCGAGCTGTGCGCGACGACTTGTGGAAGGTCGCGCCGTAGGCCATCTTCGGATGAAAGCTCACCGGTCCACGTCTCCCATCACCACGTCAATCGATCCGATCACCGCGATGACGTCGGCGATCAGGCCGCCGACGATCATCTGCTCGAGCGCCTGGCAGGCGAGCAGCGACGGCGGCCGCGACTTGATCCGCCACGGCCGGTTGGTGCCGTCCGACACCACGTAGAACCCCTGCTCGCCGCGCGGCCCTTCGACCGGCACGTAGGCCTCGCCGGCCGGCACGGTGAACCCCTGCGAGTAGATCAGGAAGTGCTGAATCAGCGCTTCCATCTCGGTGTAGACGCGATCCTTGGGCGGCGGCGTGATGCGCGGATCGTCGATCGCGAAGATCCCGGTCGGCGCGATCCGCTCGAGCGCCTGCCGGCAGATCTTCATGCTCTCGCGCATCTCGGCGACGCGCACCAGGTAGCGCGAGTAGACGTCGCCCTTGGTCTGGGTCGGCACCGTCGAAGTCGTAGGTCTCGTAGCCGAGGTAGGGAAAATACTTGCGGACGTCGTAGTCGACGCCGGCGGCGCGAGCGATCGGCCCGAGCAGGCCGTAGGCGATCGCCGTCCTCCTTCGAGATCACGCCGACGTCCTGGGTCCGCTTCAGGTAGATCTCGTTCTTCGTCAGCAGGTCTTCGTACTCGTCGAGCTTCTGGCGGAAGCGATCGAGGAAGGCGCGTGACCGCGTCGTGAAAGCCGCGCGGCAGATCCTCGCGCAGGCCGCCGACCCGCATGTAGCTCGGGAACAGGCGGAAGCCGGCGAGCAGCTCGTTGATGTTGAGCAGCAGCTCGCGCTCGCGGAAGCAGTAGAGCATCACCGACACCGCGCCGACTTCCATGCCGTGGGTGCCGAGCCACACCAGGTGGCTGTTGATGCGCTGCAGCTCGGCGAGCAGCACGCGGATGTTGCGCACGCGCTCGGGGATCTCGAGGCCCAGCAGCCGCTCCACCGAGAGGCAGAAGGCCATGCTGTTGGACTGCGCGCTCAGGTAGTCCATCCGCTCGACCAGCGGGATCACCTGCTGCCACTTCTTCTGTTCCGCGGTCTTCTCGATGCCGGTGTGCAGGTAGCCGATGGTCGGCGCCGCCGACAGCACCGTTTCGCCATCGAGCTCGAGCACCAGCCGCAGCACGCCGTGCGTGCTGGGGTGCTGCGGCCCCATGTTGACGGTCATCACTTCTGTCTTGATGTCCGGCATCAGGCCAACCCCGTCGCCGCTTCAACACCAAGGACACGAAGGACACAAAGGACAAAACCAAAACGGTTTTCCCTTAGTGTCCTTCGTGTCCTTCGTGTCTGATCAGCGCTGGTCAATATCTCTCTCCACGATGTCGCAGATCACGTGCAGCAGCGTCCGGTGCACTTCCTGCACGCGCGCCGCGCTGAATCGGACGGCACGTTCACGTGAATCGCCGCGGCGCGCCCCACCGCGCCGCCGTCGCCGCCGGTCAGCGCGATCGTCTCCAGGCCCAGCGCCCGCGCCGCCGCCAGCCCCGCCACCACGTTGGGCGAGGTGCCGCTGGTGCTGATGCCGAACGGCGACGTCGCCCTTGCGCCCGAGCCCTTCGACCTGCCGCGCGAACACCCGGTCGAACGCATAGTCGTTGGCCACGCTCGTCAGCACGCTGGCATCGGTGGTCAGCGCCACCGCCGCCATCGCCGCACGCTCGCGCTCGAATCGCCCGACCAGCTCGGCCGCGACATGCTGCGCGTCGGCCGCGCTGCCGCCGTTGCCGAACACCAGCACCTTCCCGCCGGCCCTCAGCGCCCCGGTGATGGCGGCCGCCGCCTCGAGCACCGGCCGCGCGTGCTGTCGCATGTGCTCGTGCAGTGCGATGGTCGCGTCAGCGTCCGATCGAAGCGCGCACGCGCCTCATCGTCCACGCGTCAGCCGATCCTTCATCATGTTCGCGCGGAACTCCTCCTCGGTCACCTGCAGCGCCTCGCTCGCGTTGGGGGTCATCCGGATCTGCACCGGATGGTCCTTGCGCAGCGGGATAGCCCTGCCAGTCCTCCGGCATCAGCAGCCGGCGCGGATCCGGATGGCCGTCGAAGGCGATGCCGAACAGGTCCCACACCTCGCGCTCGAGCCAGTTGGCCGCCGGCCACACGCCGCTCACCGTCGCCACATGCGGATCGTCGGCCGGCCAGGCGCACCTTGATCCGCAGCCGCAGCCGGTTGGCGATCGAGACCAGGACGTAGACGACCTCGTAGCGCGGCTCCTTCGGCCAGAAGTCGACCGCGGTCAGCTCGGCGAGAAACGTGAAGGCGAGCTCCGGCCGATCGCGCAGCGCCTGCGCCAGCGCCGGCACCTGGTCGCGCGACACGTAGACCGTGGTCTGCAGATCGATGCTGGGCGACCGGTTCGATCTGCGCGTCGGGAACGGCGGCCTGCAGCGTTGCGACGAGCGTGTCTGCGTCCATCTATCCGAGCTTCTGCTGGGCGATCTTCCGCTGGAGCTGGACGATGCCGTAGATGAGCGATTCGGGGCGCGGCGGGCAGCCCGGGCACGTAGACGTCGACCGGCACGATCTGATCGACGCCCTGCACCAGCGCGTAGTTGTCGAACACGCCGCCGATCGAGGCGCAGGCGCCCATCGAGATCACCCACTTCGGCTCGGGCATCTGGTCGTAGATGCGGCGGAGCGCCGGCGCCATCTTCCGCGAGAGGCGGCCGGCGACG
The DNA here is from genome assembly GCA_963794705.1 of uncultured Acidobacteriota bacterium. GTDB lineage: Bacteria > Acidobacteriota > Vicinamibacteria > Vicinamibacterales > CAVVIG01 > CAVQFC01. The sequence continues at coordinate 553,004 of CAWCFI010000007.1, read as the reverse complement.
ATCATCAGGTCGGACTGGCGCGGGCTGCCGCGGAACACCTCGGCGCCGAAGCGGGCGACGTCGTAGCGCGAGCAGCTCATCGCCATCATCTCGATGGCGCAGCAGGCCAGGCCGAAGGTGACCGGCCAGATCGAGGAGCGGCGCGCCCACTGCACCATCTTCTCGACCGTGGTGGTCAGCACCGGAATTTCGAAGTCGGACTCCAGGCCCATTACGCGTTCTCGTTTCCCCAGTCGAGCGCGCCTTTGCGCCAGACGTAGACGTAGCCGGCGAGCAGCAGCGCCATGAACAGCAGCACCTGCACGAAGCCGTTCCAGCCGAGATCGCGCAGCGCCATCGCCCACGGATACAGGAACGCGACCTCGATGTCGAACAGCAGGAAGATCATCGCGACCAGGTAGAACTTGACCGACTGGCGTTCGCGCGCGTCGCCGACCGCCGGCATGCCGCATTCGTACGGCGCCGATTTTTCCGGCGAGGGTTTGCTCGGTCCGAGCACGTTGGACAGCACGACCGAGATCAGCGCAAACCCGGCGCCGAGCGCGATCATGAGGAGGATGGAAAGCCAGCCCTGCATAGACAGTTGAGTAGGCTTGTGAACGATTTCCCAAGCCAATCCCTGATGCTAACACACTGAAACGCGAACAGTCGTCGGTCGCTGCCTCAGGCTGAGCCGGCGGTCGCCCCGCCGAAGCGCCGACCAAGACCGAGCTGACGGACTGCGACTGCAGCTGACGACTGAGACTGCGACCGCCGGCCTGGCCTATTATTCACCCGTGCGCCTCGCCTGGTTCTCGCCGCTGCCGCCGGCTCGGTCGGGCATTGCGGCCTACAGCGCCGATCTGGTCCCGCGGCTCGCGGCGGCCCACGCGATTGACTGCTACGCCGCCGAAAACGTCCGCGACTTCCTCTGGAAGGCGCGCCGCGATCCCTACGATCTTGTCGTCTATCAGCTCGGCAACGCGCCGTGCCACGACTACATGTGGGGCTATCTCGCCGCATTTCCCGGGCTGGTCGTGCTGCACGACGCGCGGCTGCATCACGCGCGCGCGCGGGCGCTGCTGCAGCAGGAGCGGTTCGACGACTACCGGCGCGAGTTCTGGTACGACCATCCCGAGGCGCCAGCGCGACGTCGTCGAATACGCGGTGGCGGGGCTCGGCGGTCCGATCTACTACTGCTGGCCGATGCTGCGCGTCGTGATGCGCACGGCGCGGCTCGTCGCCGTCCACAACCCGCGCGTCGCCGCCGATTTGCGCGAGGCGTTTCCCGGCGCCGCCGTGCAGGCGATCCATCTGGGGACCGCGCCGCTGGCTGCGGACCCCGCGGCGCGGGCGCGAGTGCGGGCCAGCCTCGGCATGCGGCGACGATGCGGTGCTGTTCGCGGCGTTCGGCAAGATCACCGCCGAGAAGCGCATCGGTGCGATCCTGCGGGCGTTCGACGCGGTCGCCGGCGAGCGGCGCGATGTCCACCTGCTGCTGGCGGGCGACGCATCGGACTACCCGTCGCTCGAGCAGGAGCGGTCGGCATCCGCCCATGCGCCGCCAGGTCCACGTGCGCGGTTATCTGCCGGACGCGGCCATCGCCGACTACCTCGCGGCGTCGGATGCCTGCCTGTGCCTGCGATGGCCGACCGCGCTGGAGACATCGGCCTCGTGGCTGCAGTGCCTGGCGGCGGCGCGGCCGACGGTCATCAGCGACCTCGCGCACCTGGCTGACATCCCGACGCTCGATCCGCGGAGCCGCCGCAGCTCCACCGCCGCCGCCGAGCCGGTGGCGATCGCGATCGATCTGCTGGACGAAGACGAGTCGCTGCGCCTGGCGATGCGCGCGCTGGCGGGCGAGCCGAAGCTGCGCGGCGTCGCTGGCCCGCGCCGGGCACGCATACTGGTCCGCGCAGCACACGCTCGACGTGATGGCCGCCGACTACCACGCCTTGATCGCGAACGCCGCGGCGCGGCCGGCGCCGGTCGTCCCCGATCTCCCGGCGCACTTCACCGACGACCACTCACAGATCGCCCGCTCGATCACGCAGGCGTTCGGCATTGCAGATTTCTAATTGCAGATTGCAGATTGCGAGTTCTGAGTTCTAGAGTTTTCAGTTCTCAGTTTTCAGTTCCAACTTCCCAGGCGTAGCCCGGCTCGTCGTCAGCCGGCCGTCCTCGACCGGGACGCCGACGGTGAAGTGATACAGGCTCTGAAACGCTGTGACCGGCGAGGCCCAGCAGCTTCGTGCACCGGGTCGTCGTAGAAGCAGCCGATGCCGGTGGCGCGCGCGCCGGCGGCTTCGGCCTCGAGATACAGCACCTGTCCGACCACGCCCGATTCCCAGAACAGGTGCCGATAGAACGACGGCCCGAACGCCTGCAGGCTCGCGTCGAACTCCGCGATCATGCCCAGGCTGAAGAAGCCGTCCGCGGCGATGTCCTGATCGCAGCTGAGACGCCGCGCGAGCGCGCGGCAGTCGCCGCGAGCGAGCCGGTACAGCGGCAGCGTCCGCTCGGCCGGCTCCCAGAGAAACTCGCGGCCGCACGCCGCGCGCAGCCGATCGACGGCCGACGATCACGCGCCAGCAGATAGAGCCCAGGCGCGACGCCGTCCACGCGGTGCACGAAGATCGCGAGGTGAACCCGGGCGTCCCACCACAGCGCGTCCCACGGCGGCGCACGCCTGCGGCATGACGCGCGCAGAGCATCGACGAAGAACGCCGGTGCCGCGATCGTGCTCTCGCCGTCGAACGCCACGGCGCTGCGCCGCTGCAGGATCACGCGAGGCGGAAAGGCGGGAGGGGCAGGAGGAACGGGCAGCGCGGGAGGGGCAGGAATGGCAGGAGGGGCGGATGGGGCGGGAAGGCACTTCGCGGCCGGGATCGCGCGTCGCCGCGGCGACCTCGTCGATGAAGCGTCCACGTCGACGTGGTCCTCGCTCAGCTGACTCGCCTTCCCCGTCCACTGCCCGCGCGCGACGTGCGGCCAGCAGCGCCGACCGAGGAACCTCGAACTCGAGAACGTCGAACGTCGAGCCCCGAACCACGCACGACGATGATGCACCCCGGCTCTTCCCGCTCCGCCTCGACGAAGTCCTCGTCGCGATCGATCCCGGTCAGCGCGGCGATGTCGGCGTGCGACCAGTCGGGCAGGATCGACGCGTCGCAGACCGGCCGTTCGCGGCCGCGATCCGGATCGCCGCGATCGCGTGCCCCATGTCGTGCTGGCAGTAGCGGAACGCGCGCTCGCCGTACTTCCACGCCTCGCGCCAATGAATCGAGGTCAGCGCGACCAGCCAGCGGTCCGGCGCCGGCGAGCGCGGCCGGCCATGCGGCGTGCGTCGAAGTCGCAGCGCCGCTCGAGCGCGTGACGATCGGGGCGTAGTGATAGACGCCGGGCGCGTCGCCGAGGCCCGGCGCCGGTCCGGCGATCACGTACGCTTCGGTGGGATGGAGATTGCCGCTGGAGGGATTGACGCGCAGCGCCCAGCGCGACGCGCCGAACTGTTTCCACGCCGACAGCCCGAGGGCGTGCCGGAGCACGTCGCCGACGATCGTGACCGGTGCGTCCGGCCGCGGAGACAGCGGAACGTCCGGCGCGCCGGCAAACGATCGAAAGGGATTGGGCTGGGACGCCCAGTCGAGGTAACCCAGCGACCGGGCGAACCGATGGAAATGATGCTTGGTGCCGTCGTGATAGGCGTGAACGGGCGCGCTCACGCCGGCAGCCGCTCACTTCATCGTGGCTTCGGTTTCCTTCATGCGCCGATCGACTTCGGCGATCGCCTGATTCAGCTGCGCCTTGCGCCGCTCGTGCGTGGTCGCGACCAGCTGCCGATCGAGCTCCATGCGCGCGAGCCGCAGCGACTCGAGCGCGTGCACCTTTTCCGGATCGCGGACGATCTTGCCGTGGTTCTGGCGCGTGCGCTCGCGCTCCAACTCTTCCATGCGCTCCTGAATGCGCCCTTCCGCGTCGATCAATCCCTCGCCTGCATCACCCATGAATCCCCCAGTCCCGAGAACGAATCAGTCTCACATTATAAGATGAGGATGTGGCGCGCCCGTTCGACGATTGATCCGCTCGCGCCATTTCATCCGGCGACGCGCGGACTGGTTCTCGGCCGCCTTCGAGGCGCCGACCCGGCCGCAAACGCTCGGCTGGCCGGCGATCGCCGAGCGGCGACTCGACGCTGATTCTGGCGCCGACCGGCAGCGGCAAGACGCTGACCGCGTTTCTCTGGTGCCTGGATCGGCTGATGTTCGCGCCGGCGCCGCCCAAAAGCGCGCCGCTGCCGCGTGCTCTACATCTCGCCGCTCAAGGCGCTCGCCGTCGACGTCGAGCGCAACCTGCGCGCGCCGCTGGCCGGCATCGCCCAGGTCGCCGACGGCCGCGGCGACGCCTACCTCGCGCCGGCGATCGCCATCCGCACCGGCGACACGCCGCAGGCCGAGCGCGCGCGCTTTCAGCGCGAGCCGGCCGACATCCTGATCACGACGCCGGAATCGCTCTATCTGCTGCTGACGTCGAACGCGCGCGAGGCGCTGCGCTCGGTCGACACGATCATCATCGACGAGATCCACGCGCTGGTGCCGACCAAGCGCGGCGCGCACCTGGCGCTGTCGCTCGAGCGGCTGGAGGCGCATCTGCGAGCGTCCGCCGCAGCGCATCGGCCTGTCGGCGACGCAGCGCCCGCTCGACGAGGTGGCGCGGTTCCTCGGCGGAACCGAGTCGGCAGGCCGCAAGTCCGCGCCGAATCCACGGTCAAGCAAGGCCGCCAACGGCACCCCAGGCGTGACGCTGGAAATCGACCGACGAGTTCGCGGTCCATCGCGGCACGTCCGCTACCGGCCGGTCACCATCGTCGACGCGGGACAGAAGAAGGCGCTCGCGCTCACCATCGAGGTGCCGGTCGAGGACATGGCGAAGCTGGCCAGGCCGGAGCAGATCCCGAGCGGGCCCGCCGGCCTCGGAGACGCGCGGCCGTCGATCTGGTCGGCGATTCACCCGCGGCTGCTCGAGATCATCCGCGCGCATCGCTCGACGCTGATCTTCGTCAACAGCCGGCGGCTGGCCGAGCGGCTGGCCGGCGCGCTCAACGAGCTGGCCGGCGAGACGCTGGTGCGCTCGCACCACGGATCGATCGCGCGGCCGCAGCGCGTCGAGGTGGAGGACCTGCTGAAGGCCGGCGCGCTTCGCGCGCTGGTCGCGACCTCGTCGCTCGAGCTCGGCATCGACATGGGCGCGATCGACATGGTGGTGCAGATCGAGGCGCCGCCGTCGGTCGCCAGCGGCCTGCAGCGGATCGGCCGCGGCGGCCACCAGGCGAACGCGATCAGCGAGGGCGTGATCTTTCCCGAAGTTCCGCGGCGACCTGGTGGCGTGCGCCGCGGTCGCCCGGGCGATGCACGAAGGCGCGGTCGAGGCCACCCGCTATCCGCGCAACCCGCTCGACATCGTCGCGCAGCAGGTCGTGGCGATGGCGTCGATGGACGACTGGGACGTCGACGCGCTGTTCGCCGCGATTCGCGGCGCGGCGCCGTTCGCGGAGCTGAGCCGCACCGTGTTCGACGGGCGTGCTCGACATGCTGTCGGGGCGCTATCCGTCCGACGAGTTCGCCGAGCTGCGGCCGCGCATCACCTGGGACCGCGTCGCCGGCACGATCACCGCGCGCGAAGGCGCCAAGCGCGTCGCGATCGCCAACGGCGGCACGATTCCCGATCGCGGCCTGTTCGGCGTCTTCCTCATCGGCGCCGGTCCCGGCGCGGCGCGCGTCGGCGAGCTCGACGAGGAGATGGTGTTCGAGAGCCGCGCCGGCGAGACGTTCGTGCTCGGCGCCTCGTCGTGGCGCATCGAGGAGATCACCCACGACCGCGTGCTGGTGTCGCCGGCGCCGGGCGAGCCGGGCAAGATGCCGTTCTGGAAGGGCGATCGCGCCGGCCGCCCGCTCGAGCTCGGCCTCGCGATCGGCCGGCTGATGCACGACCTGCTGCAAGCTCTGCCGCCGGCCGCCGCGGTCGATCGACTGACGCGCGAGCACGATCTCGACGCGCGCGCCGCCGAGAACCTGCTCGAGTATCTCCGCGACCAGCTTGCCGCCGCCCGCGCCGTACCCGACGCCAGGACGATCGTCATCGAGCGGGTGCGCGACGAGCTCGGCGACTGGCGCGTCTGCGTGCTGTCGCCGCGCGGCGGCCGCATCCATGCGCCGTGGGCGATGGCGGTCGCCGCGAAGATCCGCGAAGAAACCGGCGCCGACGTCGAAACGCTGTGGGGCGACGATGGGTTCGTGGTGCGGTTTCCGGACGTGGATCAGCCGCCGGATCCGCGGCTGCTGCTGCCGGATCCCGGACGAAGTCCAGGCGCTGGTGGTGCGGCAGCTCGGTTCCACGGCGCTGTTCGCGTCGAAGTTCCGCGAGAACGCCGCCCGCTCGCTGCTGCTGCCGAAGCGGCGGGCCGGACAGCGCGCGCCGCTGTGGCAGCAGCGCAAGCGCGCCGCCGATCTGCTGGCGGTCGCATCGCGCTACGGATCGTTTCCGGTGCTGCTCGAGACCTATCGCGAGTGCCTGCGCGACTTCTTCGACATGCCGGCGCTGATCGCGACGCTCGGCGACATCCGCAGCCGCAAGCTGCGGATCGCGACCGTCGACTCGGAGACGCCGTCGCCGTTCGCCTCGTCGCTGCTCTTCAGCTACGTCGCCAGCTTCATCTACGACGGCGACGCGCCGCTGGCCGAGCGGCGGGCGCAGGCGCTGGCTGTCGATCAGTCGCAGCTGCGCGAGCTGCTGGGCGACGCCGAGCTGCGCGAGCTGCTCGACGCCGACTCGATGGACGCGATCGAGCGCCAGCTGCAGCGGCTCGACCCGCAGTACCGCGTCAAGAGCGCGGACGGGGTGCACGACATGCTGTTGTCGCTCGGCGATCTCACCGAGGCGGAGATCCGCGAGCGGTCGCTGACCGCCGAGGTCGCCGCGAGCACGGCGTCGCTGCTGGCGGCGCGCCGGGTGCTCGCCGTCCGCATCGCCGGCGATCCGCGACTGCATCGCGGTCGAAGACGCCGCGCGTTTTCGCGACGCGCTCGGCGTGCCGCTGCCGGTCGGGATTCCCGAGTCGCTGCTGCAGCCGGTCCGCGATCCGCTCGGCGACCTGGCGCTGCGCTACGCGCGCACGCACGCGCCGTTCACCGCGTCGGAATTCGCGATGCGCTACGGCCTCGGCGCCGCGGCGGCTGAAGCGGTGCTGACGCGGCTGGCCGCGGAAGGACGGCTGGTCGAAGGGCGAGTTTCGTCCGGGCGGCACGCGGCGCGAGTGGACCGACGCCGGCGTGCTTCGCATGCTACGCCGCCGCTCGCTCGCCAAGCTGCGCCACGAAGTCGAACCGGTCGACCAGACGGTTCTCGGCCGGTTCGCGACCACCTGGCAGGGGATCGTCAAGCGGCGGAACGGCGCCGACGCGCTGCTCGACGCGATCGAGCAGCTGCAGGGCGCGCCGTTGCCGGCGTCGATCCTCGAAACGGAGATCCTGCCAGCGCGGATCGACATCTACGATCCCGCGGACCTCGACGCGGTGACGGCGGCCGGCGAAGTCGTCTGGGTCGGCGTCGAGTCGCTCGGCGAGCGCGACGGCCGCGTCGCGCTGTACCTGGCGGATCATCTGCCTCGGCTCCTGGCGCCAGGAGTCCGGCTGAAGCCGGACACGACGGCGGCACGGAGACGGCAGCCGTCCGGGGCGGCTTCGGACATCGGCAGCGTCCGGCTTCAGCCGGACCCGGATGATCTCTCCGAGCGCGAGATGGCGATTCTCGACGTGCTGCGCGATCGCGGCGCGTCGTTCTTCGGGCCGCTGCACGACGCCGTCGGGGCGGTTACCCGACCGAGACGGTGGACGCGCTGTGGAACCTGGTGTGGCAGGGGCTGATCACCAACGACACGTTCCACGCGCTGCGCGCCTTCACGCGATCGCGCGCGCCTCGCCGGCGCGTGAAAGGCCGCCACGTCGAGGTCACGGCGTTCCGATCGCGACGCCTGGCGCCGCCGTCGGCGGAAGGACGCTGGACGCTGGTCCCGATGGCGACCCAGAACGCGGCAGACCCGAAGGTCCGCACTACTCGCGGCCGGTGCAGTGCAGGCCTTCAGGCCTGCCGAGACGACGAAGTGGGCCGCGGCCGTCACCCAGCAGCTGCTCGCCCGCCACGGCGTCGTCACGCGCGAAGCGGTGGCGGCCGACGGCGTCGCCGGCGGATTCGGCATCGTCTATCCGGTGCTGAAAGGCATGGAAGAGACCGGGCGGATCCGGCGCGGCTATTTCGTGGCGGGCCTCGGCGCAACCCAGTTCGCGATGCCCGGCGCGCTCGATCTGCTGCGGTCGCTGCGCGATGCGCCGGACGAACCCGAGATCGCGATCCTGGCCGCGACCGACCCCGCGAACCCGTACGGCGCCGCGCTCAAATGGCCCGCGCGACGATCAACGCGGAACTCGCAGACCTCGCAGAAAGACCAACACTCTGCGGGCTCAGCGGATTCGGCGTTGGATGTCGTGGACGCTGGGCGCAGCCCAACCCGATCGGTCGGCGCCACGGTGATCCTGGTCAACGGCGCGCTCGCGGCATATCTGCCGCGCGGCGATCGGCAGCTCCTCACCTTCCTGCCCGACACCGAGCCGGATCGATCCCGGGTCGGGCGCGCGATCGCGCGCGTCCTGATCGACCGCGCCAGGACCGGGGGGGACGCGCCGCGCGGCATGCTGATCGAAGAGATCGATGGCGGGCCGCCGGTTCGTCATCCGATGGCGACGCTGCTGACCGACGCCGGATTCATTGCGGGTGCGATGGGCATGCAGGCGACGTTCCGGAGGGCAGGAGCTGGATAGCGGAGAAAGCAGGACGGGCAGGAGGGATGGCCTTCCTGCCCGTCCGCCGCGGCGAACGCTACTGCGCCTTGGTGGTGACGCGGAGATCCGATGCGAGGAGGCCGTCGCCCACCTTGTGATACGAGGCGCTGACGTGGTCGCCGCTGTGAACCAGGTCGGTGAACGGCGCCCGGCCGCCCTTGGCAGCCACCGCGGTGCCGGCGCCCTTCGCAAGGACCATGGTCTTGGAATCGATTTTCAACGTTTGCTCGAACGACGCGCCGCCGCCGCTCTTGCCGTTGATGGTGATCCAGTCGGTGCCGATCGCTTTCACGACGCCGGTGGACTGCAGGTTCGAGCTGGGCGTGGGAATCGCCCTGATAGCCGTCGCCTGGAACGACCCATCCATGTCGTGATACGTGACCGCGACCCACTGACCCGGCTTGAGGACCTCGTCGATGTGGACGCCGGACTTACCGTTGGCCGCCGCCTGCGCTGTCTTCGTCGATCCGCCGCGCGCCTCGACCATGGTCTTGTTGTCGATGCGGAACGTCATATCGTGATCGCCGACCGTGACCGCCACCGACTGGCCGGCCATCGACGCAATCGGGCCCCGAGCGACCTTGGCATCTGCGGCGGCGTAAACAGGAATCGAGACTACGGAGAGGGTGGTGAGGGTGAGAGCGATGAGGGTCGGCTTCATGTCTGCCTCCTTGCTAACTGAGTTGTTCGATTATACGAATCACAGACTTTGAATGTTCCAAATAACGATTAACATATATGCCTGAAGGAGATACAGTCTTTCGTGCGGCCCAGACCCTCCATCGGTTCATGGCGGGTCACCGTGTCACCCGCTTCGAGTCGGTCTACCCGGCACTAACCCGGGTGGCCGAGGACCATCCGGTGGTCGGACGGTTGATCGAGTCGGTCTCTGCCCGCGGCAAGCACCTGCTCATGGCCTTTTCCGGGGATCTCGTGCTCCGCACGCACTTGCGCATGAACGGGAGCTGGCACATCTACCCGTCAGGGGCCAGCTGGCAGCGGCCGGCGAGGGACATGCGGGTGCTGGTCTGCACCGCCGAGGCGTGCGGCGTCGGTTTCAATATCCCGGTCGCCGAACTGCTCTCCAGCCGCGATCTCGATCGGCATCGTCAGCTGCGGGCGCTCGGCCCCGACCTGCTCGCGGAGCCGTTCGACCGCGCCGAAGTCGTGCGCCGGATGCAGGCTCGTCGCGGCGAGGCGATCGCGGGCGTGCTCCTCAATCAGCAGGTGCTCGCGGGAATCGGCAACGTGTTCAAGTCGGAAATCCTGTTTCTGGCCGGCATCCATCCGTTGACTCCGGTCGACGACGTGCCCCCTCCCGATCTCGACCGCATCGTCGGAATAGCGCGCGAACAGCTGGCGGCGAACGTGATGACGCGATCGCAGACGCTCAGCAGCGCAATCGGCCGGCGGACGACGCGCAGCCTGAACCCGCGCGAAACACTCTGGGTGTACAGCCGTGGCGGGAAGCCGTGCAGGCGCTGCGGCGCGGCTATTCAGTCGGCGAAGAGTGGCCTGGATGCGCGCCCGACCTACTGGTGCCCGAACTGCCAGCCGGCGCCTGCGGCTCGCGAGCGCTAGCCGCGGGTCTAGGCGTGGACGCCCGGGGCTTCATGGCCCGTGCGCTGGACGTACTCGACGTAGGAGCCCTGATACGCGTGCGGCTGCGCGTCGGTGCCGCTCTCGCCGCCCAACTCCAGCACCCGGTTGCTCAGCCCGCGCAGGAACTCGCGGTCGTGCGACACGAACAACATCGTGCCGTCGAAGTCCTTCAGCGAATCGAGCAGCATCTCCTTGGTGGCCAGATCGAGGTGGTTGGTCGGCTCGTCCAGGACCAGGAAGTTCGGCGGATAGAGCAGCATCCGCGCCAGCACCAGCCGGGTCTTCTCGCCTCCCGATAGCGCGCGGATCTTCTTGTCGGTGTCGTCGCCACTGAACTGAAACGCGCCGGCGAGGCTGCGGAGCGCGCCGATCGACTCCTTTGGAAAATCCTTTTCGAGCTGCTCTTTGATGGTCAGGTTCGGGTCGAGGACGTCGAGCGACTGCTGCGAGAAATAGCCCATCTGCAGGCTGGCGCCGAGCTTGACCTCACCAGCGTCGGGTGTCACGTCGCCGGCGACCATCTTCAGCAGAGTCGACTTGCCGGCGCCGTTCTTGCCCATCACGCACCAGCGCTCGCCTCGGCGGATGATCAGGTTCAGGCCATCGTGGATGACGCGCTTGCCGTACTGCTTGGTGACCCCTTCGAGCACCGCGACCTGCTCGCCCGAGCGCGGCGGCGGCCGGAACTCGAACTTCACGACCGCGCGCTTCTTCGGCAGCTCGATCTTCTCGATCTTGTCCAGCGCCTTGACCCGGCTCTGCACCTGCGCCGCCTTGGCGGCATGGGCGGCGAAGCGCTCGATGAAGCGCTGTTCCTTGGCGAGCATCGACTGCTGCCGCGCGTAGGCCGCCTCGCGATTCGCCTCGCGAATGGCGCGCTCGCGCTCGTAGAAGTCGTAGTTGCCCGAATAGGTCGTGATCTCGCCGCCATCGATTTCGGCAATCTTCGAGACGATGCGGTTCATGAAGTCGCGATCATGCGAGGTCATCAGCAGCGAGCCGGTCAGCGACTTGAGGAAGCTCTCGAGCCAGATGATGGTCTCGATGTCGAGATGGTTGGTCGGCTCGTCCATCAACAGCACGTCGGGGCGGCCGAGCAGCACGCGCGCCATCGCCACGCGCATCTTCCAGCCGCCCGAAAGCGCGCCGACGTCGCCGTCGATGCGATCGTCCTCGAAGCCGAGGCCGTGGAGCACCTCGCGCGCCTGCGCCTCGAGCGCGTAGCCGCCGAGATGGTCGTACTCTTCCTGGACTTCGCCGAAGCGCGACAGGATGCGCTCGAGATCGTCGGCCTGCGCCGGGTCCGACATCGCGTTCTGCAGCTGCTCGAGCTCGTGGTGCAGATCGCCGACGCGTCCGCTGCCCAGAATCGCCTCGTCGAGCACGGAGCGGCCGGACATCTCCTCGACATCTTGGCGGAAGTACCCCACGGTCAGTTTCTTCGGCACCGACACGTCGCCTTCGTCGGGCACTTCCTCGCCGGTGATCATCCGGAACAGCGTCGTCTTGCCGGAGCCGTTGGGGCCGACCAGGCCGATCTTTTCGCCGGGATTGAGCTGGAAGGAGGCGTCGACGAAGAGAACCTGCTTGCCGTACTGCTTGCTGACCTTGGAGAACGAAATCATGAACCAAACCAGCGTAGCACGGGCCGCTACTTCAGCGCGGCCGTCCAGTCCGCAGCGAGCCGATTTCGTCACCCCGATCCTGACGCCGCTCCCCAGCGACATGACGCGCTATTTCAGCACAATGTGCAGTTCCGCGCCGAACAGCATCGTGCGATCGTTGTCGCGCGCCGCCCAGGCCATCAGCGTCGCCACCGATGGCTCGACCCGGCGATCGGAGACGACGCGGCCGTTGGCGGTCACGATAATCGGCTGCGAGAAGTCGAACACGTCTGGCGAGAGCAACAGCGTCAGCTCGGCGACGCCCCGCGTCTTCATCTCGATCGCGTTGCCGCGGCGCGTCAGATCGACGCGGCCGGATGTTCTTCCCCGCGGGAACAGCTCCTTGCCCAGGTTCGGGCCGGCGCCGGAGAATTCGTTGAGATCGCGCGCCATCCTGGTGTCGCCCGCCGCGGCAGGACGCACGCGGTCGATCACGAGCCAGTGCGCGCGGCTCGGCAGATCGCGGTCGCTCGCCTCCCAGGTCAACGTCGCCGGCAGCGGATCGCGCGGGTGGCTACGGACGAACGCCTCGAACGGCTCCTTCATCTCCGGCCACCACGCGGTGTTGTGGCCGGCCTCCGGACGCGGATGGTAGTCGACCGTCACGCCGCTCTCCCGCAGGTGATCGACGAACGGCTGCACGTTCCTGATCGGATAGAGCGGATCCTGGCCGCCGTTGACGATGAAAAACGGTTTGTTCAGGAGATTGGTGGGAAACAGTTCGGCGTCGACCGCGAGTTGATCGTTCGCCAGCACCATCATGAAGCCGTTCAGCGGCAGGAAGCTCGCGTAGGGCGTGGTGTCGCGCATCGCCACGTAGTAGAGGCCGGTCGCGCCGTCCGACACGCCGCTGAGCGCGATGCGGTTCTCGTCGACGTTGTAGGTCCGCTTCACGCTATCGAGAATCGCCTCGAGGTTGTCGATCTGGGCGCGGCCCCACCACGGCGCGTCGCGCCAGGCGACGGGCAGCACGTAGATCTGCTCAGCCCCTTCCAGCGGGCCGGCGCCGCGGCCGCCACGCCCGCTCCGGCCGCCGGAGTCGCCGCTGTCGCGCATCATCACGCCGCCGTGCAGCTGCACACGGACCTGATAGCTGTGCGTGGGGTCGTACGTCTCGGGCACCACCAGTTGGTAGAAGAAGTCGCCGTTGACCGAACGGCGCTGCAGCTGAGACAAGGCGCCGCGTTTGACCGACGGCGAGTAGCTGCGGCCGTGCTTCAGGCGCGCGACGGCGTCGGGAAACGTGACGCCGGACGCGATCACCTCCTGAACAGCCTTCGCCGCCTCCTGAGGATTGTGGGCAGCCCAGAATTTCTGGAATGCCGTGTCTATCGGCGCCGGCGCAACGGCGCCGGCCGCCGCGCCAAGGACACCAAGGCAACAGAGCACACAGAGCAGGGCCGCCATGGTGCGTCCGTTGCTGCCGTGCCTCCCCTTTGTGTCCTCCGTCCCCTTGGTGTCCTTTGGCTCGCGAGCGACAGCGAGCGTGACCGCGGCATTGTAGTCGGGCTCCATCGAATCGGGATCGATGGCTGAGGCCGACAACAAGGTGTTCCCTTCCGGCCAGTGCACTTCGAGATTGCCCGGCTTGATCGGCGCTGCCTTCAGTCGGCCGCGGAACGAGCCGCTTGCCGACGTCAGCACCACCACGTCGCCTTCGGCCAACGCCAGCGACCGCAGGTCCTGCTCGCTCACCAGCACATCATCGCGATGCGCGCCGGTCAGCGGATCGACCTCTCGCTGGATCATCGAGTTGAACTGCTTGCCGCGGCGGGTGGAAACACGAAAAGATGGAACCGCAGAGACCGCCGAGCTCGCGGAGAAAACCCTTTTCTCTGCGGTCTTTGCGGTCTCGGCGGTTTCTTCCGATCGTGGCCTGACCAGCGAGAAGTGCGCCTTGCCGTCGGGGGTGGCGAAGCGGCCATCCTGGTAGAGCGTGCGCCCGCCCCACTGAAACTGATCGCCCTTGGCGCGCAGCGTCTCGATGCCCGCGTACAACGGCACCGCGCGGCCGATTTCGGCGCGGATCGCGTCGGCGCTCTCGAAGCGAATCTGGCTTGCCCGATCGGGGAACGCCCGCGCCATCACGTCGCCGAACACCTGCCATTCGGGCCGGGCGGATCCGATCCGCCGGCCGGGAATCTCCGGTGAAAAAATGATCCGGCGCTCAGTCGACGTCTCGGTGCCGCCACCGGCCGACTCGTACCGGGTGGTGGCCGGCAGCAGCAGCACGTCGCCGTCGCCTTCGACCAGCATCGACGAGGACAACACGATGTCCTGATGGACGCGGAGCCGCGGCCGTTGCAGCGCCAGGCGGCAGCGGTCGGCGTCCGGCAGCGTCTCGAGAAAATTGCCGCCGACGATCCAGAACAGATCGACGCCGCCCTCGGCCGCGTGATCGATCATCTCCGACGTCGTCCAGCCTGGCAGCGACGGCCATGGAAAACCCCAGGCCGCGGCGTAGCGCGCGCTGGCGGCGGCGTCGATCTTCGGCACGCAGCCAACCTCGGCGCCTCCCTGCACGCCGGAATGCCCTCGGATCGGGACCAGGCCCCGGTTCGGCCGTCCGGGCAGGCCGCGCGCGATGCCGACGTTCATCAGCGCCTTGATCGTGTCGACGCCATGCGCGTGCTGGGTCAGCCCCATCGACCAGACGATGACGGCGTTGGGGCGATCGATCAGCAGCCGCGCGAACGCCTCCATGCGGTCGCGCGTCGCACCGCTGTCGCGCTCGAGTGCGGCCCAGTCCGACTCGAGCGCTCGATCGCGCGCCGCTTCGAACCCCTCCGCATGATCCCGCACGAAGGCGGCCTCGACGCCGCCCGCTTCGATCAACGCGCGGAACACCCCGATGAGGAAGGCCAGATCGCCGCCGGTGTGCACGTCGAACCAGTGATCGGCCAGGGCGGTGCCGAACAGCGCGCTCGAGGGAATCGATGGAATCCAGTAGCGTTCGAGGCCCGGCTCCCGATACGGGTTGACGACCGCGATCTGGGCGCCGTTCCGCTTGGCGTGATGGAGATACTTGGTGGTCACCGGCTGGTTGTTGGCGACGTTGGATCCGAAGAACACGATCAGATCCGCGTGCAGCCAATCGACATAGCTGCAGGTGGATGCGCCGTAGCCCAGCGCCGCCTTCATGCCGGCGGTCGACGCGGCATGACAGAGTCGCGCGGAATTGTCGACGTGGTTGGTGCCGAGAAACCGCGCCGCCTTCTGTGCGGCGTAATAGACCTCGTTGGTGATGCCGCGCGAGGTGAGATAGAACGCCGCGCGAGCGGCGTCGATTCGACGGAGTTCCACGGCAAGACGGTCGTAGGCCTCCGCCCACGACACGACCGTGAACCCGCGATCCCCGTGCCGGCGCAGCATCGGTTCCGGCAGGCGGCCCAGCTCGCGAAGGTCCGCCGAGGAGCAGGAGGCGAGGCTTGACACATCCGCCAGCCGCGACGGATCGAGCGCGGGCGCGGTGTTGAGCCGCATCAACTCGAGGCGCACCATGCAGAGGTGCGGGCCGTCCACGGTCCAGTCGGACAGCCCCGACGTGCCGAGCGCGCAGCCGTCGCACACGCCGTCGTTGAGAATGCGCCACGCGAACGGCAGTTCGTCGCGGTTCTCCCAGACGATCTTCAACATCTCGCGGTAGTGATGCGGCTTCTGCTGGCCGAGGCCAAACATCAGCCCTCCACCCGTTCCGGGTGCGCGTAGATGTTGAAGCGATCACCGCGGATGAAGCCGATCAGCGTCAGGCCGCACTCCTGCGCCAGATCCACGGCCAGGGTCGAGGGCGCCGACACCGCCGCGACGATCGGGATACCGGCGATGATCGCCTTCTGCACGATTTCGAACGAGGTGCGGCCGCTCACGCACAGGAGGTGGTCCGACAACGGCAGCGCCTCGCGCATCAGCATCCGGCCGACGATCTTGTCCACGGCGTTGTGACGGCCGACGTCCTCGGCGACGTCGACCAGCTGACCGTCGCGCGCGAACAGGCCCGCGGCATGCAGCCCGCCGGTCTCGTCGAACACCGCCTGACGCTCGCGCAGGCGGTCCGGCAACGCGGCGATCAGGGCCGCCGTCACGCGCCAGTCGGCGGCGATCGGCGGCACGTCAGCCGCCAGCGACTCGATCGTCCGCCGCCCGCACATGCCGCACGAGGAGTTGGTGGTGACCTGCCGCCGCCCTGCCAGCAGACGCTCGACCGACGCCGCCGCTCCGTCCGCCAGCGTGACGTTGACGACGTTCTCGGGGTGGTCGGCCGACCCGTCGGTGCAATGCGCGATCGCGCCGAGGTCGTCGGCGCCGACGATCACGCGTTCGGCGAGCAGGAACCCGGCGGCCAGCTCGCGATCGGCGCCGGGCGTTCGCATGATCACCGCGAACGGCTGACCGTGCAGCCGCACCTCGAGTGGCTCCTCGGTGGCGGCGCGATCGGATTCCGCGGCGCGCGCGGCGCCGCGCACGCGGACCACCCCGACCGATCGCAGCGCATCCGACATCGCGTCATCTTACCGCTATGATTCACGGCATGGCCAAACGACGACATGGCAGCTCGGTCGGCGACCGCCTCGAAGCCTTCTCGCGGACGATCACCCAATGGACCGGCAGCACCGCCGCCTTTGGCTGGGCGATGGCGGTAATCGTGGTCTGGGCGGTGCTCGGGCCGGTGTTCGCCTACTCGAATACCTGGCAGCTGGTGATCAACACCGGGACGACCATCGTCACGTTTCTGATGGTGTTCCTGATCCAACGAGCGCAGAACAAGGACTCGCTGGCTATCCACCTGAAGCTCAACGAGATCGTGGCGGCGACCAACGGGGCCAGCAACCGGCTGGTCGACGTCGAGTCGCTGTCGGAGAAGGAGCTGGCCCAGCTCCACCGCTTCTACAGCGAGCTGGCGCTGCTGTGCCGGAAGGAGATCGACGTCCTGCACTCGCACTCGGTGGAGGAAGCGCGGCAGAGGCACGCCGGCAAGCATCGCGTTCCAAAAGCGCCCGAGTAGAATATTCGTATGGCTGATACCTCGTCGTTCGACGTCACGTCCACCATCGACTTCGCCGAGGTCGACAACGCGCTGAACCAGGCGCGCAAGGAGGTCGGCCAGCGCTACGACTTCAAGGGCGCCAAGGCCGACATCGATCTCAACGTCGCCGAAAAGAAGCTGACGCTCGCCGCCGACGACGAGATGAAGATGAACGCGCTGTGGGAGATCGTGCAGACGCGGCTGGTCCGGCGCGGCGTCGCGGTCAAGAACTTCAAGGTCGGCGATTCGGAGGCGGCCGCGGGCGGCACCCTGCGCCGGGTCATCGAAATCCAGCAGGGGATCCCGATCGAGGCAGCGAAAGAGATCGTCAAGTACCTGAAGGACCAGAAGCTGAAGAAAGTGCAGGCCAACATCCAGGCCGATCAGGTGCGGGTCAGCTCACCCTCGAAAGACGAACTGCAGAACGCGATGCGCCTGCTGCGCGATCACGACTTCGGCGTCGCGCTCGGCTTCGGAAATTACCGTTAGCTTCGTACTTCGTACTTCTTACTTCGTACTTCCTACTTCTTCTCTTTCTTCTCCTCCCAGGCGACCTCGGTGATGTTCTCCGGATCGATCTTCTGGATCCGCTCCGACAAGCGATCGGTCTTTCCGCCGACCGGGGTCCGCACCTCGTAATTCAGCTCCTCTTTCGAGGTGGTTCGCAGCTCGAACGAGAGGTGGTAGCGCGACCAGCAGCGCGTCCAGCTTGGGCTTGACCCCCGCCGGATCCTTGGCCTTCACCTTCAGCGTGAACAATTCGGTCGCCTTCGGCTCCATCGACTCGACGACCCACAGCAGCGCGAGGATGAAGAGCGTGGCGAACCCCGCCAGCAGCCAGACGCCGACGCCGGCCGCCAGTCCGACCGCCAGCGTCGACAGCATCACGCCGGCATCCTTCGGATCTTCGATTTTGGCGCGGTACCGCACCAGCCCGGCGGCGCCGACGATGCCGAACGCGCGCGCGAGGCTGGAGCCGACCACGAGCATCACCACTGCGCCGACGACCGCGAGAATGATCTGCGTCTGAATCACCGACGCCTGCCGTCGCGGCGTGCCTTTGCGGCGCGGCCGGAAGGCCAGCACGAACGCGAGTCCGGCGGCGATCGGCAGGCGCGAGAGGGCGTGTTTCAGATCGCGGACCTGTTCGGTGAACGGCGGCGTGCGCTCGAACACGTCGGCCCGCTTGCCGTCCTTGTCGGACTGTTCGATCTTGTCGGTCTCCGGCGGAACCACCTGCGCCAACACCGGCAGGGCGAAGCCCGACCCACCAGCGCCGCCGCGACAAAAAGACTACGCACGCGCTTCATTGGAGCCCCATTGCGACATAGCTCAGCAAGTACGCTGCCACCAACTACAAGGAGAAAGCGGCAATCCAGCTCGGCCATTCGATGGCGAATGGCTTGCTACCTGTTCACCTTGGTGCCCGTCGCGCGCGTCCCGCTTGCCACGTATCGCCTGCAATTCCACAGCGGCTTCACCTTCCGTGACGCCCTCGCGTCGTCGACTACCTCCGCGACCTCGGCATCAGCGACTGCTACGCCTCGTCGTACCTGAAGGCGGTCCCCGGCAGCCCGCACGGCTACGACGTCGCCGATCCGACCCAGCTCAATCCCGAAATCGGGCACCGACCAGGAGTACTGGGCCTGGATCGAGGCGCTGCACGCGCGCGGCATGGGCCACGTGATGGACCTGGTGCCGAACCACATGGGGATCGCGAAGTCGGCGAACCCGTGGTGGCTCGACGTGCTCGAGAACGGGCCGAGCTCGCGCTTCGCGCGCTTCTTCGACATCGAGTGGCGTCCGGTGAAGGACGAGCTCGCCGACAAGATCCTGATCCCGATCCTCGGCGACCAGTACGGCGCGGTCCTCGAGCGGCAGGAGCTGCAGCTCGCCTATCGCGACGGCGCGTTCTGCCGTCCACTACCACGACAGACGCTGCCGATCGCGCCCGACACCTTCGGCATGGTCCTCGAACGGGAGCCTCGACGCAATGGCTTGCGGCGCACAGCGGCGGCCGACGCCGACGAGCTGCAGAGCATCCTGACCGCGGCCGGCAACCTGCCGCCGCGCAGCGACCGCGAGCCGGAGGCGATCGCCGTCCGCGCGCGCGAGAAGGAAATCGTCAAGCGGCGCCTCGCGGCGCTGACCGCAGCACGAGCCCCGGTGTCGCGTCGCTGATCGAGGAGAGCGTCACGCCGCATGAACGGCGCCGCCGGTCAGCCGCGCAGCTTCGATCCGCTCGACCGCCTGCTGAACGCGCAGTCGTACCGGCTGGCCCACTGGCGCGTCGCCTCGGAGGAGATCAACTATCGCCGCTTCTTCGACGTGAACGAGCTGGCCGCGCTGCGCATGGAAGACCCGGTGGTGTTCGACGAAGTCCACCGCTTCGCCTTCGAGCTGGTGCGCCGAGGCGCGGTCACCGGGCTGCGGATCGATCACGTCGACGGACTGTTCGCGCCCGGCGACTACCTGCGGCGGCTGCAGCGAGCGCTGCTGCCTCCGGCGACGCGCGATCCGTTCTTCATCGTGGTCGAGAAGATCCTCGGCGCCGGGCGAGCAGCTGCGCGAGCGACTGGCCGGTGCACGGCACCACCGGCTACGAGTTCGGCGCCATCGTCAACAACCTGTTCGTCGACCGCCGCCACGAGCGCGCCTTCGACGATCTCTACCGCCGCATCATGCAGCGACGCGGCGGCTGTCGTTCGGCGATCTCGTCTACCGCAGCAAGAAGCAGGTGCTGCACGAGACCATGTCGGGCGACATCAACTCGCTGGGCCACCAGCTCAATCGCTTCTCCGAGCGCAACCGGCACTTCCGCGACTTCACGCTCTACAGCCTGATCTCGACGCTGAAGGAAGTGATCGCCTCGTTTCCCGGTCTACCGGACCTACATCACGGCCGACGAGCCGGTGAGCGACCACGACCGCCGCTACATCGTCGAGGCGGTCCGGTCGGCGCGGCGGCGGGCGCCGGCGGTCAGCCGGCTGATGTTCGACTTCATCGAGCGGCTGCTGCTCAAGCAGCACCGCGGTGGCGACAGCCGAGGACGGCGAGGAGCGGGCGACGGTTCATCGGCAAGTTGCAGCAGATGACCAGCCCGGTCGCCGCCAAGGGCATCGAAGACACGGCGCTCTACGTCTACAACCGGCTGGTGTCGCTGAACGAAGTCGGGGCCGATCCGACGCAGTTCGGCGCTCGAGCCGGCGGCGGTGCACGACTGGATGATCGAGCGGCAGCGGCGTTCGCCGTCGGCGCTGTCGGCGACCTCCACCCACGACACCAAGCGCGGCGAGGACGTGCGCGCCCGGATCAACGTGCTGTCGGAGATGCCCGGCGAGTGGAAGTCGGCGCTGACGCGCTGGCGCGCCGTCAATCGGCGGTTCAAGACCGAGATCAGAGGCGCGCTCGCGCCCGACGCCGAACGAGGAGTACCTGATCTATCAGACGCTGATCGGCGCGTGGCCGTTCGAGCGCGGCGACGGCGCCGACGCCGCCTTTGCCGACCGGCTGGTCGCCTACATGCGCAAGGCGCTGCGCGAGGCGAAGGTCCACACCAGCTGGCTGAGCCCCGACGAGGACTACGAGGCGGCGGTCGAGCGGTTCGTGCGCGCGATTCTCGATCGCAGCCGGCCCAACCTGTTCCTGCAGTCGTTCGAGCCGCTGCAGGCGAGGGTCGCGCGAGCTCGGCATCTACAACAGCCTGGCGCAGCTGCTGATCAAGATCACCGCGCCCGGCGTGCCCGACTTCTATCAGGGCACCGAGCTCTGGGATCTCAACCTGGTCGATCCCGACAACCGCCGGCCGGTGGACTACGAGGCGCAGGCGCAGCGCGCTCGCCGGCCGTGCAGCACGCCGATCCGGCTCGGCGCTGCTGGCCGAGCGCGCCGACGGCCGCGTCAAGATGTTCGTCGCGGCGCGGGCGCTGGCGGCGCGGGCCGCGCTGCCGCGATGCCTACGAGCGCGGCGCCTACACGCCGCTGCCGCAAGTCGGATCGCGCGCGCGACTGCGCTGTTCGCGTTCGCGCGCGGCGACGCGCCGATCACCTGCGTGCCGCGTCTGGTCACGACGCTGACGCCCGACGGCAGCGCCGCCGCTCGGCCGCGGCGGTCTGGGGCGACACCCGGATCGCGCTGACCGACGGCGCGCGCCGCTCCGCGACGTCTTCACCGGCGCGCGTGCTGCAGCCGACGGCCACTGACGGCGGCTTCAGCCTGGACGCGGCAGCCGTCTTCGAGCGCTTCCCGGTCGCGCTCCTGATCCCGGCGGACGGCGCCGGTACCTTCCGCCCTCCTGCCCGTCCTGCCCTTCCTGCCCTGCCTGCCTAGCCATGCTCTACCTCACGATCATCGGCGGCGTCTTCATCGCCTGGCTGATCCTCGCGGTGCTGTTCATGCCGCACATCCCGTATCACATCGCAGTCGGCGATCGACGCGCGCAGCGACCACTGCGTGCACGTGCTCGAGTCGACCTGCCAGACGCATCTCGAGCCGGGCAACCGCGTCGAGATCCTCACCAACGGCGATCGCGTTCTATCCGGCGATGCTCGACGCGATCCGGCAGGCGCGCGAAACGGTCGACGATGGAGTGCTACATCTTCAAGCAGGGCGAGATCGGCGATCAGTTCATCGAGGCGCTCTGCGAGCGCGGCGCGCGCCGGCGTGCGCGTGACGCTCGTGATGGACGCGATCGGCAGCTTCGGCGCCTTCCGCAAGTCGCCGAAGCCGCTGCGGACGCCGGCTGCCGCGTCGCCGCCTATCAGCGGTTCACGTGGTACCGCCTGGGCCGCCTGAACAACCGCACCCACCGTGAGCTGCTGGTGGTCGACGGCACGCGTCGCGTTCGCCGGCGGCGCCGGCGTCGCCGACTGGTGGGCGCATGCCGCTGCACGGCAAGCCGATGTGGCGCGACATGATGGCGCGCATCGAGGGCCCGGTGGTGTCGCGACATCCAGGGCGTGCTGGCCGAGAACTGGCTCGAGTGCTGCGGCGAGATCATGACCGGCCCGGAGACCTACAAGCCGCACGAGCCGGTCGGCGACGTCGCCGCCTTCGCGGTCAAGAGCTCGCCGTCGGATCGATCGACGGCGTCGCGCGCGCTGTTCCAGACGCTGATCGAAGGCGCCGACGGCGAGCGTGCTGATCTCGACGCCGTACTTCCTGCCGGACAAGGCGTTTCGCGAGGCGATTCGGCGCACCGCCAGCCGCGGCGTCGCGCTTCGTCGTCATCGTTCCCGGCAGCCACACCGATCAGCGCTGGGTGCGGCTGGCCAGCCGGCGGATGTACGGCCAGCTGCTCGAGGCCGGCGTCCGGATCTTCGAGTACGAAGCCGGCATGACGCACGTCAAGGCGCTGCTGGTCGACGAGCTGTGGGCGGTGATCGGCACGACCAACTTCGACAACCGATCGTTCGAGCACAACGACGAGGTCAACGTCGCCTTCCGCGACGCCGAGCGTGACCGCCCGCGTCGCCGCAGATCTCGAGGCGGACCTGCACGCAGTGCAAGGAGATCACGCTCGACGCCTGGCGCGCGCCGGCCGCTCTGGGAAAAGCTGATCGGCACGGTCGCCTGGATTCTCGAGCGCCAGCAGTAGGCGCGACGTTCGCCGTCATGAGGATCGGCGATCCTGACGATCGCACGTCAGTCCCTGCTGACTTCTGCGTTCGATCGCGCGGTCCAGATCTCGATCTGCTCGCGCGTCATCGGCCGCCGGCTGCTGCCGCGCGTCGCGGTACTTCCAGCGATCGAGGTCGTGCAGGTACTGCTCGCGCGACAGCAGCGTGCCGTAGCAGACGTCGCTCTGCAGGTTCGGCCGGCTGACGCTGCAGCCGGCGCATCAGCTCGTCCATCACCCACTGCGGGATGTTCTGCCGCTTGTCCGGATAGACGAACCCGAACAGAATCAGGTGGCTGAGCAGCACCCGCCAGTAGTCGCCGAATCGCATCAGCAGCCGCGGCCAGTCGAGCGACGGCCCGGTCTCGCGCAGCAGATGCAGCGACGTCGGCGCCGTCGAAGCGCTCGCGCTCCTGGATGAACGCCTTCGACCAGATCATCTCCTCGGCCGGCGACAGCCGGACGATCACGCCGAGCACGTTGGTGCTCGGCGCGTGGTCGAACCAGAGATCGTCGACCCGCGCGACGCCGTTGCCGGAGCTGAAGATCACGTCCATGAAGTGCTGCGCCGCGAGTGAATCTTGCCGAGCCAGTGCGGAAACGGCATCTCGGTCTGGTAGCCGAGCTGCTCGAACGCCTCGAGCACGCGCGGACAGATCCTCCGGCCTGACGAAGATGTCGATGTCCTTGGTGTCGCGCGGCACGTGCGAGTAGTGCGAGAACGCGAAGGCGCCGCCGACCAGAAACGGAATGCCGGTGTCGCTGCAGCTTCTGCAGCGCGTCGATGTAGAAGTCGGCGGCCGGATCGTGAATCGCGCGGGCGGTGGAGGTTTCCATGCGGTCCTCAGGACGCCGCGACGGCGTCGGTGGCGCGACGGCCCGTCGGATGCGGGCGGCCGCCGGGTCACTGCGTCGCGGCGCCGGTCAGCGGCACCTCGAAGACGCGGAACGGCGGACGATCGGGAAAGGTCCGCGTCAGCAGCGGCATCGACACGTTGTAGACGGGCACGCCGTTCTTGGTCGCGCCCTCGAGCTGGCCGCGATGCGCGTGGCCGTGGACCACCAGCGACACCGGATAGCGGCTGATCGGCTCTTCGAGGCGGCTCGATCCGAGGAACGGATAAATCTCGAGCGGCTCGCCCTCGACCGTCTGCTGAATCGGCGAGTAGTGCAGCAGCGCGATCGATGCGGTCGGTGCGCAGCCGCGCGAGCGCCGCCTCGAGCTTCAGCGCCTCGTCGACCGCCTCGTGCACGAACTGCTTGATGATCGTCTCGCCCCAGGGGCCGAGCGCGTGCCGGCCGAAGCCGCCGCCGAATCCCTTGACGCCGGCGATGCCGATGCCCTGCAGCTCGCAGGCGTCGCCGTCGAGCACGACGAGGCCGGCGTCCGCGAGGATCTGACGCACCTCGCCCTGCCTTGCCCGACTCGAGATCGTGGTTGCCGAGCACGGCGGCCGCGGGAATGCGCAGCGCGGTCAGCTCGCGCGCCAGCACCGCCGCTTCCTCGGGCAGGCCGTAGTCGGTGAGATCGCCGGCGATCAGCAGCGATGTCGGCCGACTCGCTGACGCGGGCGAACAGCGTCTGAAACGCGCCCTGTGAGCGTCTTGGTGCAATGCAGATCCGCGAGCGCAGCGACTCGCACGACCGTCCCGGCCATATGGCCGGCTTAGCTTCAAGAGTTGAGCCAGGCGTAAGGATTTCGAGGATGAGTTGGGACGGGCCGATAGTTGCACAACTTTATGCGTGTCCAGTCGCATCGCCGGAACCAGCTCGGGCGTCTGGTGGTGACCCCTTTTGCCACCATTGGTGTGCTGGCGGCCGTACTTGGTCTGGGAAGTTGAACACGTCGGCTCGATTCTGCTCGCCGCGGCGATCGCCGGCGGTGGCCGTCGTGCATCGGCGTCATCGTGTCGCCGCCAGCTCCGGCGCGACCTCGCCGAGGTCGCCGACTACTACGCGGCGCTGCTGCGCACCGCCGACGAACAATCGCGCCGGGCGGACGCGGCGAACCGCGTCAAGGACGAGTTCCTGACCACGCTGTCGCACGAGTTGCGGACGCCGCTGAACTCGGTGCTCGGGTGGGCGCGGCTGCTCGGCGAGCGGCAAGCTCGACCCGGCGCAGACCGCGCAGGCAGTCCAGGCGATCGAACGTGCCGGCTGGGCCCAGTCGCGGCTGATCGAAGATCTGCTCGACCTCTCCCGCATGCGTGGCGGGCACGATGGAACTGTCGATCCGGCCGACCGCGCTGCAGCCGCTGGTCGAGGCGGCGGTCGAGTCGTTGCGGTCCGCCAGCGACGCCAAACACCTGACCATCGAGACCATGGTCGATCGCGGCGCTCCCGCCGATCGCACTCGACGCCGATCGGATGAAGCAAGTGGTGTGGAACCTGTTGTCCAATGCGATCAAGTTCACGCCGAACGGCGGCGCATGTGGAAGTGCGGGTCGCCGTCGAGTCGGACCAGGTGCGACTCATCGTTTCCGACACCGGGATCGGTTTTCCGCCGGCGGTCGCCGCTCACCTGTTCGAGCGCTTTCGACAAGGCGACGCCAGCTCGACGCGCGAGCACGGCGGCCTCGGCCTCGGCCTCGGTATCGTCCGGCACGTCGTCGAGCTGCATGGCGGAAGCGTTTCCGCATCGAGCGGGGGCGACAATGCCGGATCGTCGTTCGAAGTCCGCCTGCCGATCAGGTTGATCGAGGCGTCCGCCGCCGCGACGAAGCCCCGGCCGGCGCCGGTTCCCTCGCTGCGGGGCGTATCGGTGCTGGTGGTTGACGACGATCCGCAGCAGCTGGCTTTTCTGCGCGACACGCTGGAGCCGCAAGGAGCGGTCGTGGCGACCGCATCCACGCCGATCGAAGCCCTGGCGCGACTCAAGCGCGATGCACCCGATGTGCTCCTGAGCGACTGGTACTGCCTGGCGAAGACGGCCTCTCCCTGATCCGCGACATCCGCCGACTGGACCAGCAGTCGGGAGGCGCGACGCCGGCGGGCGCGCTTGACTGCGCTGGCAAGAGCCGAAGACCGGCGCCGCGCCCTGTCGGCCGGCTTCCAGATCCACGTCGCCAAGCCGGCCGCGCCGTCGGAGATCGTGAAGACCGTTGAATGGCTGGCTCGCGAGCGGGTCAACCCCAACACGCCGCGGCATTGATCGATGATGGAGACGCGCCAAGCATCGCTGCGCCGTCCTGGTCGTCGACGATGACGCCGACGTCAGGGAACTGCTGCGAGTCGCCCTGGAGACCGACGGCTACACGGTGGGGTGCGTGGCCAATGGCCGGGACGCGTTGCACTACCTGCGTTCACACGCCGACACCTGTTTGATCATGCTGGACCTGATGCTGCCGGTCATGGACGGCAGGCAGTTCAGGACGGCGCAGCTCCAGGATCGCTCGCTCGCGTGGATTCCGATCGTGCTGATGTCGGGTGCGCCCGATCCCGAGCGATCCGCCCGCGAACTCGGCGCGCGGCGGCTGGTACGGAAGCCGCTCGACCTCGATCAGGTCAAACGGTCGCTGAGCTCGATCGGATGTGGCCAGACGCAGCCGCGGCGCGCGCCCCGCCTCGGGTAACACGTTGGCGCCAGGCGAGTGCGATCCTGCGAGGCCTCACGAAGCCAGGTGCAGATCCGGTTTGGTGTCGGCAAGAATTTCGCGGATCGCGGCGCGGTCGGCAGGCGACAACTGTTCGAAATCCGGTCGGGTATCACGCCCGCTCAGCACGTCGTCCAGGCGGCGGGCGACGTAGTCCTTCACCGCTCGCGGCAGCGCATCGAAGCCTTCCGAGTAAATCAGATAGCTGAGCGGATACCTGAACACACGCTGCTCGAGATCGAGATCGCGCAACGATCGCCCCTGCCGATCGCGCGGACCCGCGCTGGCGAACGTTGACGCGAACGACGACGTGCCGGCCACGCGGCCGGGCAAAGGCGCGGCGCCGCTGAACAGCAGCGCGCGCACCAGTCTCTCGGCCGCGCCCTCAACGCGCATCCGATCGTCTGGAGTGGCTCTGGCCTGATAGCCCGCCGCGGTGATCAGGTTGTGGACGGACGTCTGGTGCGCGAGCACGAGAAGCGCCACGGCATCGCTGTGCGGCGAGAGATACGGGGCCTCGTCGAACAGGGCCGGCAGGTCCGCGGCGGGATGGGCTGACGCGAGCGGATGGTTCGCGAGATAGGCCGCGACGTTGCCCATTTCGCCTTTCAGTGCCGGCGTCGTGGCGTTGCCGAGATGCGGCACCGGTATCTGGCCGGTCACGTACCAGCCGCCCCACCGTTCGCGCATCGAGGTGCGGTCGGTGGTCACGCCCGGTTCCGACGACACGGGATAGCCATGCCGATCGGCGATTGTCGACCGCATGATGAAGCCCGGTACCGCGCCGGTCGCCGCCGAGTTATGACACTGCAGGCAGGTCCGGGTCTCGCGGGTGATGACGGCCTTCGGCCCGGGAATCTGCGCGACGCGGATCGAACTCCAGCGAGACGTCGCCGCGATCGATGGCGGCGGCGAGGCGCGCAACCGGATCGGTCGGGGTGGTCTTGGCGAAGGCGATGGAGGGGTGTTCGGAGAGCAGTGGCCCCTGCGCCAGCCCGAGAGCGGCCAGCGCAGGGATCAGCAGGTTCAGCAGGAGACGCACTTGTGATTGTTCTTCACGCCCATGCCTTCGAGGAGCTTGATCGTGTCGGGGAACGGGCTGATGCGCTGGACCGGTCCGTTGGCCATGTCCACCGTGGTCTTGCCTTCGCGGTTCACGAACTTCGGATCGGCGCCGTGCGCGACCAGGTACAGAATCATCTCGTTGTCGCCGCGCGCCGCCGCGTTGTGAATCGCGCTGTTGCCGTCGTGATCGCGCGCGTTGACGTCGGCGTGCAGATCCTCCACCAGGTATTTCACCGCGGCCAGCATCCCGCCGGGCGCGAAGCGGTGGTGGTTCGCGGCGAAGCCTTCACCGTAGCCGACGCCTGACGCCGCGAGCAGCGCGCTGACGCCGGGACCACCGACCGCAACCGGCGGCAGCGGGGAGACGTCGACCACGTCGCGGGTCACGTCGCCGACGCGGACCCGGCCCGCCGAGCGCATCGTCGTGATGTTGGGATCGGCGCCGTATTTCAGCATCAGCTTCATCGCGTCGACGTCGGCGGCGTAGGCGGCGCGCCAGAACGGCGTGGCGCCGGTCTCGTCGACGCCCGACTGATCGAAGTCGTACTGCGAATACCAGACTTTTCGCGTGAGCCGGGCGTTGGGATCGGCGCCCTTGTCGAGCAGCGCCTGCATCAGGTCGAGGTACGACGCCTTCTGCTGTTCATAGGCGCGCGGCTGCGGGTAGAGCGCCTTGGCCGCCCACTGCACGTTGAGCGTGGCGTAGAGCGGCGCGGCGCCGTTGATCTGCGCCAGGTTCGGATCGGCGCCCTTGTCGAGCAGGTACTTCGCGAGATCGAAGTGGCCGTTCATGGTGGCGATGAGCAGCGGGGTGACCGGATCGCCGGCGCCGCGCTGGTTGACGTCGGCCCCGGCCTCCATCAGCGCCTTGACCGACTCGACCTCGCCCTGGCGCGCCGCCAGGTGCATCGGCGCGAGACCGCCCCAGAAGCCGACCAGCTCGGTGTAGTTGTACTGACGGTTGACGCCGGCCACCTGCGGCCCCTGCGGTGGGCCGCCGCGTCCGCCCGGCGCGTTGCCGCGGCCGGCCGCGCCGCCGTTGCCGCCGCCGCGCTCCGCCGCGAGCCGCTCCTGCTCTTCTTTCGCGAAGTCGGCGAGGTCGATGGCCTTGGTGGTCGCCTTGACGTCGGCGCCGTGCGCGGTGAGCACCCGGATCACGTCGGCGCGCCCGAACGCGGCCGCGAAGGTCAGCGCGCTCTCGCCCTTGACCGCTTCCTTGGCGTTGACGTTGGCGCCGTGCGCGATCAACGTGGTAACCGCGGCCGGCTTGCCCGCCGCGGCGGCGAGCATCAGCGGCGTGGTCCCGTTCATGGTCGGCGCGTTGGCGTCGGCGCCGGCCTGGGTCAGGATGTCGATCATCGCGGCGTCGCCGTTCTTGCTGGCGATCAGCAGCGGCGTATAGCCGCCGATGCGCGTGGTCGCCTTGAGGTTGGCGCTGGCGTAGAGCAGCACCTTGGCGAGCTCGACGTCGCCCTTCTGCGCCGCCCAGTGCAGCGCGGTCATGCCGTCGGCCTGGGTGGTGTTGACGTCGGCGCCGTCCTTGAGGAAGGCGCGCACCGCATCCCGGTTGCCGTTCATCGCGGCGTCGACGAACGAGGCGGCGCCGCCCGCGGCGGCGTGCGTCAGCGTCGACAAGCTGAGCGCGAGCATCGCGCAGATCGAAAAGCCGGTCGTCAGCGTTCTTCGCATGTCAGCTCCTACGCTTTCGGGGCGTCGGTGACGATCACCGGATTGGTGTTGAGGTCGAGCGCGGCGGTGCTGTCGCCGAAGCTCTGAAGGTCGGTGCGGCCAAGCGCCTGGAGCGTGGTGAACATCGCGTTCGCCATCGGCGTGCCATCCGGCGCCTTGATGTGGACGCCTCCCGTCAGCTTGCCGCCGGCGTGGCCCATCAGGACCAGCGGGACCCGCTTGTGGTTGTGGATGTTCGAGTCGCCCATTGGCGAACCGTAGATCAGGAGGCTGTTCTCCAGCAGGTTGCTGTCGCCTTCGGGCGTGTTCTTCAGCTTCTCCATCAGATACGGCAGCATGCTGACGTGATAGCGGTTGATCTTGGCGAACTCCATGATCCGGTCCTCGCGCTCGCCGTGATGCGACGCGTTGTGGAAGCCGGTGGTGACGCCGCTCTCCGGATAGGAGCGACCGGAAGCGTCGCGCCCAAGCTTGAACGAGAACACCCGGGTCGTGTCGGACTGGAACGCGACCGCGATCAGGTCCATCAGGATGTGAACGTGCTCCTCGAACGAGTCCGGCACGCCGATCGGCGCTTCGGGCAGCGCCCGCTGCTCGCCGCTGGCGTTGCGCGCCTCGACGCGCTGGATCCGGCGCTCGATCTCACGGATGTTCTCGAAGTAGTCGTTGAGCCGCGCCCGGTCGCTCGATCCGAGCTCGCGCTTCAGCTGCGCGGCCTGGCCCGAAATCCAGTCGAGGATGCTGCGGTCGGTCTTGAGGTTGGTCTTGCGCTCGTCGGCGGTCGCGCCGACGCCGAACAGCTGGTCGAACACGACGCGCGGATCGCGCACCATCGGCAGCGGCTGCTTCGGCGACGCCCAGCTGATCGTGTCGGTGTAAATGCAGGAGTAGCCGTAGGTGCAGCCGCCCGCCTGGTCCACGTTCTCGATCGAGAGCTGCATCGACGGGATCGGCGTGTCCTGGCCGAACTGCTGCGCGTAGAGCTGGTCCAGCGAGGTGCCGGCGAAAACGTCGTTCCCTTCGGTCTGCTTCGGGTGCGACTGCGTCAGGAACACCGCGCTCGACCGGAAGTGGTCGCCGCCGATTTCCGGCAGGGTGAACGCCTCGGCGTTGTGCACATCGGTGTTGCTGACGATGGTGACGTATTCGCGGAAGGGGGCGAGCGGCTCGAGGGTCGGGCTCCACTCGAAATCACGCCCGACCTGGGCCGGCGCGAACAGGTTCTTCTTGACGCCGATGGCGGTGCTGCCGGCATTGCCGTGCACCATCTCCATGCACACCAGCCGCTGTTTCGATGCCGCCGCTCCGGCCGCGGTCTTGGCGTATACGGTGCTCGCCGGCACCATCGCGTCGAGGAAGGGCAGCGCGGCGGTGACGCCGATGCCTTTCAGGATGGCGCGCCGCGAAATGTGCTTCTTCGAGATGTACATGGCGTCCTCTATTGTGCGGTTGTCGTGACGGCTTCCGCGGTGCTCATCTGGAAGGCCGGGCTGTTGACGATTCCCAGTACGAACGACGAAAAGCGGTTTCCGTTCTGCGCGGCTTTCCGGGTGATCACGCGAATCGACGGCTGGTCGTAGTACTCGATGCGGCGCCCGATCGCATACGACATCAGGTTGTCGGTGAAATTGCGAATCAGCCCTTCCGAGTGGTTCAGCAGCGCCTGGCGCAGGTCGGCCGGCCCGCTCATCTTGGTGCCGTCATAGAGCACACCGTTGGAGTCGATGCCGACGCCGTTGTCCTTGATGCGCCACGCCCCGAGGGTGTCGAAGTTGTCGAGCGCCAGCCCGAGCGGATCGATCACCTTGTGGCACGACTGGCACGCCGGGTTCTTGCGGTGCTCTTCCATGCGCTCGCGGGTCGAGAGCGGCTTGCCGGTGGCCGTCGCCGCCTTGGTGTCGTCAAACGGCGGCACGTCAGCCGGCGGTGGGGGCGGCGGCGATCCGAGCAGCACTTCCATGATCCACTTGCCGCGCTGCACCGGCGAGGTGCGGTCGGCGACCGCGGTCTGCATCAGCATGCTGCCCTGACCGAGGATCCCGCGCCGCTCGTCGGGCAGCGTTACCCGGCGGAAGTTCTCGCCGACGATGTTCGGCATGTGATAGACGCGGGCGATGCGCTCGTTCACGAAGGTGTAGTCGGCAGTCAGCATGTCGAGGATGTTGCGATCCTCCCGCACGATGCTGTCGAAGAACAGTTCGGTCTCGCGCTTGTACGAGGCGGCGAGCTCGTTGTCGAAGCCGGGGAACAACAGCGCGTCGGGATGAATCTTCTCGACGTCCTGCAGGCGGAGCCACTGCGACGCGAACCGGGTCGACAGCGACTCGGCGCGCGGATCCGCGAGCATCCGGTGCACCTGCTTGTCGAGCACCGCCGGCGTGTGCAGCGTCCCGGCGGTGGCGACCTTCACCAGCTCCGCGTCGGGCACCGTGTTCCAGATGAAGAACGACAGCCGCGACGCCAGATCGAGATCGCTGACCCGGTAGGTCTGACCCGCCTTGGCGAGCGTCGGCGTGCTCTCGAAGCGGAACACGAACTTCGGGCTCGCCAGCAGCGCCTGCAGCGCCGCCTTGATGCCCGCCTCGAAGTCGTGGCCCTTGCGCGCGTTGCCGTAGAACTCCATCAACGATTCGACGTCTTCGTTGTTTGGAGTGCGCCGGTAGGCCTCGCCCGCCAAGCTCGACAGGATCTTGCGCGCGCACGGGATCTCGTCGGCTGTCGACGTCGGCCGGCAGATGAACACCTTGCGGCGGCTCGGCGTATCCGACACGCCCGTGACCTTGTACGGGCCGGTGATGCTGAAGTCGCGCACGTGCGGCAGGATGGTGATGCCGGCGTTGTCGCCGTACTCGGTGTCCGCCAGGGTGTAGTCGATCGGCGAGACCAGGTCGTCCACCACGCCGTCGAACTTCTGAATGAACGCGGCGGCGATATGCTGCGGGCCGGCCTTGACGTGGACGCGCGGCGTGACCAGGTTCAGACCGTTCTTGTCGGTCTCGGTCATCTTCCAGTCGATGTCCATCAGCGCGACCCGCTCGCCGTTGATCGACAGATCGATCTGCTCGTTGCGGCTGGCGACGCTGCCGAACAACTGCCCGGTCGGCGTGCCGTGCAGCATCACGCGGAACGAATAGTCGCCGTCGGCCGGAAACGTATAGTCGAGCGCGAGCCCGCCGCGGGTGCCCCACGGCGTGCCGTCGACGTGGCGCATCTGCGATTCGGTGCGCGGCACCTTGACCGTGAATTCCGACGGGCTGGCGTTGCGGTCGCCGACCGCCAGCGTCGAGATGCGCGCCGCGGCGCGCAGGTAGCCTTCCATCAGCGTCGCCGAGAACGTCTGGACGTCGGCGATATTGTCGTAACCGGCGCTGAGCGTGTCGGGCGGCAGGAACGCGTTGACGTCGATGTCGAGATCGAGCAGATCGCGGACCGAGTGTGCGTACTCGGCGCGGTTCAGCCGCTGGAACGGGCGGCGCCCGGGATTGGGATGCACCGCGGCGGCCGCGTCAACCTTCGACTCGAGCGAGGTCGCAAATTGCGAGAGCACCGCGGCGTCCGGGCGGCGCATGCCGGGAGGCGGCATCATGCCAAGACGCAGCTTGTGGATGATCTTCTCGGAGACCTCCGCGTTCTGCTCGGCGTGCGCCGCGTCGAAGGACACCAGCGACAACCCGCCGGCCTTGCCCTTCTCGCTGTGGCAGCCGATGCAGTACTGCTTGGTGAGATCCGGCTGAGGTTCAGTGGCAGCCGGCTGCGGAGCGGCAGCCTTGTGCGCGACGGCCAGCGCGGGTTTGGGAGACGCCTTCGCGGGCGCCGGTGTGGTCTGCGCGGAGAGTCCGAGCCCGAGGGCGACAATCGCCGTCAGGGTCGCTGTACTCGCCGCCGTGAATTTCGTCATGCGTAATCCCCGGACAACGCCTGATTCGTGGCGTTAATCTTCGAGAAGTATACGGTGTAAATTCGCTGGAACTCCCTTTGTTTCTTGCACTTTATCGTCACGGATGTCTGAGTTTGTCTCGTCGGTCCCAGAATGAGCCATGAAACCGCTGATTCTGCTCATTTTGGCGCCTGTTTGCGGCCGCCAAGGCCCAGGTTGAGGGCGCGCACGGCAGGGCTGAGGGCTGAGCTCAGGGAAACAGCAGCGACCGGGTCCAGTTCCCTGACACGCGCTGATACACCACGCGCTCGTGCAGCCGCGCGGGATCGCGCGTCCAGAACTCGATCGATCGGGCCACGACGCGGAAGCCGGTCCAGAACGGCGGCCGCGAGACCGCGGCGTCCTTGAAACGGGCCTCGACCTCGAGGACGCGGGCGTCGAGCGCCGCGCGCGACGGCAGGTCGGCGCTCTGCGCCGATGCCCAGGCGCCGATCTGCGATCCCCGGGGGCGGGTCGCGAAGTACGCGTCCGCCTCGGCCTCGGACACGCGCTCGACGGATCCCTCGACCCGGACCTGCGTTGTCGGCGGCCAGTAGAACGTCAGCGCGGCATGCGGGTGCGCGGCGAGCGCCTTCGCCTTGCGGCTCTCGATGTTGGTGTAGAACACGAACCCGCGATCGTCGACGCCCTTGAGCAGCACGTATCGCGCCGATGGCCGGCCGTCGGGATCCACCGTCGACAGCACCATGGCGTCCGGCTCGGCGCAGTCGCGCGCCGCCTGCTCGAACAGCGACGAGAAGATCGCGATCGGATCGTCGCCAGGCACGCGTCAGCCTCCAGCCGGCAGCGGCCGGAGGCCGACCGCAGACTCGCGCAGGAACGCCTCGAGCTTGTCGACCACGGCAACGGAGAGTGTCGCCGTCGGCGCGGCGAACATCCAGACGTGGCGTCCGGAGGCGCCGCGAAGCTCGAGCCGCCAGCATCCGCGCGCATTGGCCCGCACCGTGACGCGCCATTCGCCCACCAGATGGCGGAAGAGTCGCCGCACGTCGCGCACCATGCGGGTCACGAGCGGGCGGTCCGCCACGCCGTCGACGTGCACGGCCACTTTTTCGGGACGCCGGAAGTTGAGGACGCTCGCCACGGCTTTCAGTGTACCAGCTTAGACTGGCGCCATGACCACGGTCAGCCGTTTTCCGGTTCCTGAACTCGACGCTCTCCCCGAGGACATCCGCGCACGCATCGTCGCCATTCATACCAAATCGGGCTTCATCCCGAACGTGTTTCTGGCGTGGGCGCACCGGCCGGACGAGTTCCGCGCCTTCTTCGCGTACCACGACGCCCTGCTCGACAAGACAGGCGGGCTGACCAAGGCCGAGCGCGAGATGATCGTGGTGGCGACGTCGGCGGTCAACCACTGCCACTACTGCGTGATCGCGCACGGCGCCATCCTCCGCATTCGAGCCAAGCAACCCTTGCTGGCCGACCAGATCGCGATCAACTACCTCAACGCCGATCTCACGCCGCGCCAGCGCGCCATGCTCGACTTCGGCGTCAAGGTGGCGGCGCGGTCGCACGAGGTGAACGATGCGGATCTCGCCGCGCTGCGTTCGCACGGACTGACCGACGAGGACATCTGGGACATCGGCGCCATCGCCGCACTGTTCGCGCTCTCGAATCGGATGGCGAATCTGATGGCGCTGCGTCCGAACGACGAGTTCTATACGATGGGACGAGGAGGGAATGCATGAAGCTGACTGAGCTGTTGATCGCCGAGCTCGACCGTGAGGTGCCGCGCTCGCGGCGCGCGCTCGCGGAAGTGCCGGCCGGCAAATACGACTGGAAGCCGCACGACAAGTCGATGATCTTCGGTTACCTCGCCAACATGGTCGCGACGATGCCGTCGTGGGTGGCGATGGGCGTGAACCTGAATGAGCTCGACGTCGCACCCGCGAGCGGATCGGCGATGTCACGCGAAAAGCTGGAGACCAGCGACGCGCTGGTGAAAGCCCTCGACAAGAGCGCCGCCGATGCCCGAGCGGCGCTCAGCGGCACGACCGACGACTTCCTCATGACGCCGTGGAAACTGCTGGCCCGCGGCCAGGTGGTCCAGGAGACGCCGCGCTGGGAAATGATCCAGGACACGATCAATCACTGGGCGCATCACCGCGGCCAGATGACCGTGTACCTGCGGCTGCTCGGCGCCAAGGTGCCGTCGATCTACGGGCCCTCGGCGGACGACAAGCAGTTCCGCTAGTCAGCCGACGATCGTGACCATCCGGAGCACATGACGACCAAGGTCCGCGTCGCCGCTGACGCGGACCTGCTGTGCCGCCACGTCGCGGCTGATGCCTTTGGTGAACAGCCGCCAGGCCATCTCCTGCGGAATGCTCGTCTCCGACGCCGCGTCACCGGCCGGGGCCTCGATCAGGTCCCAGCCGGCGGCATCGCGGGACAAGTGCCACGAGCCGCCGCAGTCACCTTCTACCGTGAAGCGCGCCACCGTGCCGGGCTCGCGCGTCTGGTCGCGATAGGCGAACGGCAGCGCACGCATGAAACAGTTCAGGACCGGGTAATACAACTCGCGCGTCATGATGCCGGGTTTTGCAACGGCGAGCCGGATCTGCTGCTGGTGATGCCATCGTTCGGTCAGCTCGCGCGCGGTGTGAAACCAGTTCGCCGATCGCGTCTCGCCCGCCCACGACACGCCGAACGGTGCGTCCCCGAGTGGATCGAGCGACTGGTGGTGGGCTGCGAAGAGCGGCGCTCCGTCTTCCAACCGCGCGATCAACTCCGCCGGCGCGAGCCGGCGATATCGCGCGACCCCTTCCGCATTCAGCCGGTTGATGAACGCGACAGGTCCGCGTCGGAGCCGATCGACGAAGCCGGCGCCGGCGGCTCGCCGCGTAGACGCGACACCAGGCGCTGCTGCGTATCGAGCAGATGTGCCGCGACGTCTCTCACGCTCCACGCGGGCGCGACGGTGGGCGTGTCCCACTCTCGGGCGGTCAGCGACCGCAGCAGATCGATCAGCTTCGCGTCGACGAGCGGCAGCAGGTGCGCCGTTCTGATAGGAGGCAGCATGAGGCGAGAACGTCCACCTACGACGTGCGGCTGGCCGCCTTGTAGTGCCCCGGGACGGCGCGCAGGGAAATCGCCAGGCGGTTCCACGCATTGATCGTCGCGGCGAGATAGGTCAGGTCGACCAGCTCCTTCTCGCTGAAGTGCCGGCGCGCCTCGTCGTAGACCGCGTCCGGCACGTGGCCCTGCGCCACCAGCGTCACCGCCTCGATCCACGCGAGCGCGGCGCGCTCGCGGTCGTCGAAGAAGGGCGTCTCCCGCCACGCGTCCAGCGCGTAGAGGCGCTGCTCGGTCTCGCCGGCCGCACGGGCGTCGATCGCATGCATATCGATGCAGTAGGCGCAGCCGTTGATCTGCGACGCCCGCAGCTTGAGCAGGTGCATGAATTTGTGCTCGAAGCCGCAGCCCGACAGATATTTCTCCAGCGCCAGCATCGCCTGCAGCGCCTCGTGGCCGAATTGCCGATAGTCGATACGGGGTGTCACTTTGCCTCCTTTGGCTTCACGCCGAACCTACCATGAGTAAGATGGGGCATGGCCGAAACTCCTTCACTGCCCCAGCTGGTGGGAGCGCGCGTCGACCACGTGTTCCCCAAGCTCACCGGCGCCCAAATCGCGCGGATCGCGGCGCACGGCGAGCGGCGTGCCGTCGCGCCGGGTGAAGTCCTGGTCGACGCCGGCGATCAGGTGGTGCCGTTCCTGGTCGTCACCGTCCGGCGCCCTCGAGGTCGTCCGGATTGCCGGCGACACCGAGACGCTGGTCGCCGTTCACGGCCCGGGCAGTTCAGCGGCGAGATCAACATGATCTCGGGCCGGCGCGCGCTGTTCCGGGTCCGGGCGCGCGAAGCCGGCGAGAGTCATCGAGCTGGATCGCGAGCAGCTGATCGGCGCTGGTGCAGACCGACGCCGAGCTCAGCGAGATCCTGATGCGCGCCTTCATCCTGCGGCGCGTCGAGCTGATGCGCAGCGGCATCGGCGACGTGGTGCTGATCGGGTCGCAGCACTCGCCGGGCACGCTGCGCATCAAGGAGTTCCTGACCCGCAACGGCCATCCCTACACCTACGTCGATCTCGAGCACGAGCCCGACGTGCAGACGCTGCTCGATCACTTTCACGTCGGCGTCGACCGATGTGCCGGTGCTGATCTGCCGCGGCGAGCTCGTGCTCCGCAATCCGACCAACCAGCAGATCGCCGAGTGCCTCGGCTTCAACGACGCGATCGATCAGACCCACGTCCGCGACCTCGTCATCGTCGGCGCCGGACCGGCCGGGCTCGCGGCGGCGGTGTACGGCGCGTCGGAAGGGCTGGACGTGCTGGTGCTCGAATCGAACGCGCCGGGCGGACAGGCCGGGTCGAGCTCGAGGATCGAGAACTACCTCGGGTTTCCGACGGGCATCTCCGGGCAGGAGCTGGCGGGGCGCGCCTACACCCAGGCGCAGAAGTTCGGCGCCCAGGTGCTGATCGCGAAGGGCGCCACCGAGCTCGAGCTGCGAGCGCAAGCCGTACGCGATCGAGATCGACGAGGGCGCGCGGGTGCCGGCGCGCGCGGTGATCATCGCGACCGGCGTGCAGTACCGGCGGCTCGCGGTCGAGAACCTGCGAACGTTCGAAGGCGCCGGCATCTACTACGGCGCGACCTTCGTCGAGGCGCAGCTGTGCGGCGGCGAAGAGGTGATCGTCGTCGGCGGCGGCAACTCCGCCGGCCAGGCGGCGGTGTTCCTGGCGCAGATCGGCGCGCCGCGTCCACATGCTCGTGCGGGCGGCCGGTCTGGCCGAGAGCATGTCGCGCTACCTGATTCGCCGCATCGAAGACAACCCGCGCGATCGAGCTGCTGCACGCACACCGAGATCGTCGCGCTCGAGGGGGGCGATCGCCTCGAGCGCGTGCGCTGGCGGAACACCGCCACCGCGGTCGAGGAAACCAACGAGATCGGCCACGTGTTCGTGATGACCGGCGCGGTGCCGAACACGCGCTGGCTCGACGGCTGCGTCGCGCTCGACGACAACGGCTTCATCAAGACCGGACCCGATCTGTCGACGCGACGATCTCGATGCCGCGCGCTGGCCGCTGACGCGGGCGCCGCACCTGCTCGAGACCAGCCTGCCGGGCGTCTTCGCCGTCGGCGACGTCCGCGGCGGCAACGTCAAGCGGGTCGCGTCGGCGGTCGGCGAGGGATCGATCGCCGTGTCGTTCGTCCACCAGGTGCTGAACGAATAGCTGAATCAGGGAGGCCCACGTGCCCGATCTGCCGGACCTCGAGCTTCGCCGGACGTCCACCGAGCCCGATCTGCCGCCGCCGCCATCGCGGCCGGGCGGCGTCTGGATCGCGGTCGCGCTGCTGGTCGCGGCTGGGGCCGCCGCCGGATATTTCGCGTTCGTCCGGCGTCAGCCGCTCGCGCCCGCGCCGACCAAAAGCGCCGCAGCTCCCTCCGCCTCCTCGGCGTCTCCGCCGCTCGGCGGCAAAGGCGATCCGATCACGCTGCCGCCGCTCGACGCCACCGACACGCTGGTGCGGACATTGGTGCAGGCGCTGACCGAGAGCCGCGCGGTCATGACCTGGCTGCCGACGTCGGGTCTCATCCGCAACTTCACGGTGGTCGTCGCGAACATTGCGGACGGCGCCACGCCAGCCAAGCAGCTGAAGGTGCTGCGCCCCCAGGGGCCGTTCCGCATCATGTCGCGCGCCTCCACCACCGTCGTGGATCCGCGCAGCTACGATCGCTACACCAGCATCGCTGACGCGGTCGCGTCGGTGGATCCCGCCGGAGCCGCCAGGCTGTACGCCACGCTCAAACCGCGCATCGAGGACGCGCAGCGCGATCTGGGATCGGCCGACACGTTCGACCACACGCTGGAGCGCGCGATCATCGCGCTGCTGAACACGCCGGTGCTCGACGGATCCGAAGCGCTCAAGCCGAAGGGCAAGGGGATCGGCTACGGCTACGCCGACGAGCGGCTCGAGTCGATGACGCCGGCGCAAAAGCAGTTGATGCGCATGGGGCCGCGCAACGTGCGGGTGATCAAGGCCAAGCTGCGTGACATCGCGATCGCGCTCGGGATTCCGGCGGCACACCTGCCCGCGAGCTAGTTACAACTCTGTCGGTCCGCGGGCCCGCTTGGTAATCCGCGGCCGCCGAGTCGATCGCCGCCGCCGCCATTTGCCGCGGAAAGCCCCGGGGTCCACGCTTTGCAGCTCGGCCCTTTCCACGATGCCAAAATCGGGGAAGGTGCTGGTCGTCGACGACTACGAGCCCAACCTGCGCGGCCTCGGCATGCTGCTCGAGCGCGCTGACTTCAGCGTGCTGACCGCCACCAACGGGCGCGACGCGCTCGATCTCGTCAAGTGCGAACGGCCCGATCTCGTCCTGCTCGATGTGCTGATGCCGGGGATCTCCGGGCTCGATGTCTGCGCGGAACTGAAGCGCAACCCCGAAACCCGCTTCACGCCGGTGGTCCTGATCAGCGGCGCACAGGAGCGGCAGACCCGCCTGGCCGGCCTCGAGGCCGGCGCCGACGATTTCCTGAACAAGCCGATCGATCCTGAAGAACTCCAGACGCGCGTCCGCTCGCTGATGCGCCTGAAGCGGCTCACCGACGATCTCGAATCGGCTGAATCGCTGTTCCTCACGCTCGGACGGATCATCGAGGCGCGCGACCCGTGCACCGAGGGACACTGCGACCGCCTCACCGACTACGCCACCACGCTCGGTCGGCATCTCGGCCTCGATCAAGCCGATCTCGACGCGCTGCATCGCGGCGCCTTCCTTCATGACGTCGGCAAGATCGCGATTCCCGATCGAGTGCTGCTCAAGAAGGGAAAGCTGACCCGCAAGGAATACGACCTGATGAAGCGTCACCCGGCGATCGGCGACGAGTTGTGCCGCACCGTCCGCTCGTTCGACGCGGTCCGCCCCATCGTCAGGCATCATCACGAGCGCCTCGACGGCCGCGGCTATCCCGACGGCCTCGCCGGCGATCGCATCCCGCTGCTCGCGCAGATCGTCAGCATCGTGGATGTGTTCGACGC
This sequence comes from uncultured Acidobacteriota bacterium, assembly GCA_963794705.1. Taxonomy (GTDB): domain Bacteria; phylum Acidobacteriota; class Vicinamibacteria; order Vicinamibacterales; family CAVVIG01; genus CAVQFC01. The sequence goes on along the minus strand of CAWCFI010000007.1, from coordinate 512,889 downwards.
ACTGACTTCCGATCGCCCGTATCGCAAGGCGCTCTCGACCGCGACCGCCTATCAGATGATGCGCGACGATGCGCGCGGCGGCTGGTGCCGGCCGGACCTGCTGGCGTCGTTCATCGAGCTGCACTGCGCACGGGAGAACGAGCGGGCCGGCATCGCGGTCTGAGCGTTTCGCGAGGCGTAGTGCGGACCTTCAGGTCGGCCGCGCCGGCAGGCCCGAAGGCCTGCACCACATCGGCCTGAGACCGAAGGCCTGCGCTCCCAGACGCTAGAATCCAGGCGGGCGCTCGCCGACGACGGCGAATGCCCGCTCGAGCGCGAGGCCCGCGCGCGCGACCGTGCCTTCCTCGAACAGGCGGCCGAGCAGCGTGACGCCGTGCGGCACCCGCCGCGGCGGCGAAAACTTCGGCAGGGGATGGTTCGGATCGGGCGCCCAGTCGCTGCGCGCCTCCGCGACCGTCACGAAGCCGGCCCGGAGCGTGAGCGACGGGTGTCCGGTGAAGTTGGACAGCGTCAGCATCTCGTCGCGCAGCGACGGCACCAGCAGCAGATCCACTTGCGAGAAGATCCGCGCCATCTCGGCGGCGACGTTCCGGCGGAATCGATCGGCCTGGACCAAGTCGACCGCTGACAGAAATCGCGCGAGCCGCATCATGTTCGGCCACGCGTCGGGCACCTGGGCCTTCAGGCTGTCGGCCTGGCCGCTCAGGGTGAGTTCTTCGAACGCGGCGGCCGCCTCGGCGAAGAGGATCGGCATCAGCGAGGTGTAGGGCCAATCGGGCAGCGTCACCTCGGTGGCGATCATGCCCAGGCGCTTCACGGTCTCGAGCGCGGCGCGATCCACGTCGGTCGCGGGGCTTTCCTTCATCCACGCCGGAAAGTACCCGACCCGCAGCCCGTTCACCGGCGCGGCCGCCTCGAAGTCCAGGCGGCACGGCACGCTCGACACGTCGCCCCGGTCGGGACCGGTGATGGCCTGGAGTACGAGCATCGCATCCTCGACGCCGCGGGTCATCGGTCCCAGCTTGTCCAGCGACCAGCACAGCGTCATCGCGCCGGTGCGAGGTACCCGCCCGAAGGTGGGCCGCAACCCGGTCACGCCGCAGCGCATCGACGGCGAGACGATGCTGCCGCCTGTTTCGCTGCCGATCGAGAAGCCGACCAGCGCCGCCGCGGTCGCCGCGCCCGGTCCAGCGCTCGATCCCGACGCTCCCTCCTCGATCAGCCACGGGTTCATCGTCTGCCCGCCGAACCAGATGTCGTTGAGCGCGAGCGCGCCGAGGCTGAGTTTCGCGATGAGCACGGCGCCCGCCTCGTTCAAGCGGCGCACGACGATCGAGTCGGCGGCCGGGATCCGGTTCCTGAACGGTTCGGCGCCGTAGGTCGTCGGGATGCCCGCGGTGTCGAGCAGATCCTTCACGCCGAATGGGATGCCATGCAGCGGGCCACGGTACTTCCCCGCCGCGATCTCGGCATCGGCCCTCCTGGCCTGCGCAAGCGCGAATTCGCGCGTGACGGTGATGACGCACCGCAGCCTGGGATCGAACTGCTCGATGCGGCGCGAGGTAGATGTTCGTCAGCCGCTCCGAGGTCAGCGCCTTCTGTTCGATCCAGCGCGAAAGCTGGGACACCGTCGCAAAAGCGATGTCGGCGTCGGCGGAAGGCAGCGGCAGCGCCGCACTCGGGCTGCGCACGAACAGATCGCGCGCCGGCCCGGCACTCGCGGCCACGGTTGCCGGATTCCACTGCGTCGCCGGCGCCAGCTGAGGATCCAGCGCGATCTTGCGCGGCCCAGTCCGCCGCTCGAGCAGCGGTGCCATCGACCGCTGCCAGCTTGCGGCGGCCATCTCCCGCTGGGCGGCGCTCATCGTCACCTGCGCGAGTTTTTCGGCTTCCGCGAACGTGGCGGGTGTCACCGCGGGCCCCGAGACCGGGCCGGTGCCGAAGGTCGGCGGCGCGCCGGCGGTGGCCGGCACGGAGCCGGTCGTGCGCTGCGGCTCGCTCCCGCATGCGCCCGCGGCGGCAAGCGCGCCCAGCGGCGCGGTGATCAGGAATCGGCGGCGAGTGTTCATCGTCGGGCACCCGTGTTCCTGAACGCCGCGGCCAGCGCATCGCGGTTCAGCCTGGCGCCGCGCAGGTAGACGTCGGCGATCTTCCGGGTGTTGCGAATGTTCTCAAGCGGGTTGGCATCGAGCACGATGAAGTCGGCGCTCTTGCCGGTCGCCAGCGTACCGAGGTCTTTGATGCCAAGCAGTTCGGCCGGCCGCGCGGTGGCTGCCGCGATCGCCTGCGCCGGCGTCAGCCCCAGGTCGACCCAGCGCGCGATCTCATGGTGATCGGCCCAGCCGAACGCATGGCGCGCGGTGATGCCGGCATCGGTGCCGAGCACCAGGCGGGCGCCGGCCGCCACCATCTTCGGCACGTTGTTGGCGAGCATCGACTTCACGGTTGGCGGCGTTCGCCGGCGCCGCTCCGCAGCCGTTCTGACGAATCGCGGCGAGCGCTGGCGCGCGGATAGCTCTGATCGATGAACGGATCGCCGTCGCACGCCTCGCTGCGATCGCCGAGACCGATTACCGTCGTCCAGTAGGGCTTCTTCTCCCTGATCAGGGCGACCAGCTCGTCGTCCAGCTTCTCGTTGGCGACGGTATGCACGAGGACGTCCGCGCCGGCGCGGACCACGGCTTTCTGATCCTCCATCGCGATCGCATGCGCGTGGACGAGCATGTGGTGCGCGTGCGCCTCGTCGATCACGGCGTTGTACACCTCGGGCGTCATTTTCGGGTAGGTCCCGCGGCGATCGTCCACCCAGATCTTGACGTTGTTGAGCTGCCGGCCCGCCATCATCGCGACGGCGGCGCGCGCTTCCGCGGCGGTCGAGACTTCGTACACCGCGTGGAGCACGCTGGTGCCTTTCATCAGAATCGCGTCCGGGCCGCCGTTGGGTGGCGCCATCCCGGGCATGAAGAAGAACCGCGATGCCGGCGGAAACTTCCCGGCGCGCTGATCGCGCTCGAATTGCAGCGACGGCTCCAGCGGGCTGCTGCCCACCGACTGGGTCGCGGCGACGCCGTAGAATGCTTCCCGCTCGAGATGATTCAGCACGTTCTGCGCGGTGTAGTTCTCGGCGCCCCAGGTCGTGTAGCCCTCGTAGCCGATGTGCACGTGCGCGTTGATCATCGCCGGCATCACGGTCTTGCCGGTCAGATCGAGACGGGCGGCGCCGGCCGGCGCGTCGACCGCGCCCTTGCGGCCAATCGCCGCGATCTGCCCGTCCCGGACCAGGAAGGCGCCCTCTTCGATGACGCCGCCATCGCCGACGATCAGCCTGGCGCCGCTATAGAGCGTGGCGGCCGCCGGACCGCGCGTCTGCGAACGGACCGCCAGCGAACCGGCGGATCCAAGGAGCGCGCAACACACCAGCACGTTCATCCGGCCCATGGGATCTCCTGTCAGGCGCATCATATGCCGGGGCCGCGCTCCGGGAGATAATCCTCAACCATGAAGCTCTCAGCATCGGTCCTGGTCATCGCCGCAACCCTTTTCCTGCCGCCAATCACCAGCGCCCAGACGGCGCGCGGCAGCATCACGATCGAACGTATTTCCCGGATCAAGTACCCGTCGTCGCCGGCATGGTCGCCGGATGGAAAAACGGTGGCGTTTCTCTGGGATGCGTGGGGCAAGCAGGACCTCTTCGTGGTGACGCCCGGTCAGCCGCCGATCGCGCTGACCGATTTCCCGGTCGATCCGGAGATTCGCACGTCGGACATCGCCTCGTTCGCATGGGTGTCGCCGGCGGAGATTCTGTTCTCGAGGGACGGCGTCCTGTGGACGGTGTCGCCGGCGGCGGCGAAGCCGGCGCGGGTCGCGGGCGGGCTGGCCGACGCCGCCAACTTCACGCTGTCGAACGATCGCAAGCTGATCGCCTTCACCCGGGGTGGGCAGATCTGGATCGCGTCGCTCGACCGGAAGACGCAGCGCCCGGTCACGGGCTTGAATCCGATGACCGCGTCCGGTCCGGTCTTTTCGCGAGATGGCCAGTGGATCGCCTTCACTTCTGGCGGCGCGGGGCTGCCATCCGACCCCGGACTCCTCCCCTTCAACGGCGATCGCATGCGCGTCGTCGGCAACAGCAACGGCGTGGTCGCCGGCGGCGCGACGGAGCGTCGGCTCGGCGTCGTCTCGGTGTACGGCGGCGACATCTCCTGGATCCCGACGGTCGGCAACCCGGGGGCGGTGCAGTTCACGGCCGACGGATCGCTGTTGTGGGCGGAAGGATCCGCGAGCGGGAAGACGCGCGAAATCAAGGTGTGGAGCGCCGGCGGGTCGCCGCGGACGTTGTGGAAGGATCAGGACGAGCGCTGGTTCTCCCCGACCGGCCGCGATTCCAAGGTGCTGGTGTCGCCAGACGGCAAGTCGGTCGCATTCGTCAGCGATCGCACCGGCTGGATCCACATCTACGTGATGCCGGTGACGGCCACCGCGGAGTCGCAGGCGAAACAGTTGACGAAGGGCGAGTTCCTGGCCGGCCTCGGCGGCTGGTCGGCCGACGGCACGCGCATCGCCTATCACCGCAGCGCGGCCGGCAACCAGATGGAACGCTTCGTGGACGTGGTCGATGTCGCGACGGGCAAGAGCGAGGCGATCGTCACCCAGCACGGCGTCAACTACGATCCGTCATTCTCGCCCGACGGATCGACGCTGGTGTTCCACCGCACCGACGTCGAGAACTCGCTCGACCTCTACACGGTCGCGGCGCGCGCGCAGTCGCGCTTCGTGCGGTTGAGTGATTCGATGCCCGCGGGCCTCGACAAGGCCGATCTCACACCGCCGGTCGCGGTGTCCTATCCGAGCCGTCTGGACCAGAAGCCTGTGCCGGCGTCGTTGATGGTGTCGAAGGCGATCGATCGGACGAAGAAAAACCCGGCACTCGTCTGGATTCACGGATCGGGATCGGATCAGAATTTTCTCGGATGGCACCCGGGCAGCTACCGGATGTACTACTCGCTCTGCCAGTACTTTGCACAGCAGGGCTACGTCATCCTGACACCCGACTATCGCGGCAGCTCTGGCTACAGCCGCGACTGGTCCACCGGCGTGCACATGGGCATCGGCGTCAACGACACCGCCGACGTCGCGGCGGGGGCCGACTATCTCAAGACGCTGAGCTACGTGGACTCCGATCGGATCGGAGTATTCGGCCTGAGCTACGGCGGGTTCCTCACATTGCAGGCGATGACCGTCGATCCGACGCTATGGCGCGCCGGCATCGACGTCGCGGGCGTGGTGGACTGGGCCACCTACGGCGCCGGCTACACCACGCCGCGTCTGGGCACGCCGGTGCAGAATCCCGACATCTACAACATCTCGGCGCCAATCCAGCACATGGAGAAGCTGGCGCGGCCGCTGCTCGTGCTCCACGGCACCAACGACCGCAACGTCTCGTTCGCCGATTCGCTGCGCCTCTTCGATACGCTGATCAAGCTGGGCAAGCCGTTCGAGTCGCAGATCTATCCGGGCGAAATTCATTTCTTCCGCCGGGACATCGTGCTGCGTGATGCCTGGAAACGTGCCGAGGAGTTCTTCGATCGCACCGTGAAGAACGCACCGCCGCTCACGGCACGGCCGTAGGCGGGCACGTCGCGGGGCGTTCCGTCATGACTTGAATCCGGCTTCTCAGTCGGCCGAGATCGTCGGCCGTCAGGCGGAATGACTCGCGATCCGGCGCCCCCAACTCGGCGGGGGTGAAGACCGCGCGCATCAGCCCCGCGCGGTCGTGCTGCCTCACCGCGAGCAGCACGTGGCCGATTTCGTGAGCGAGCACGCGGCCGAGCGCGCGCCCCATGTCCCGCTCGCCGACGAAGGGCCCGGACGCAGATCGACGCAGCAACATCCGCTCGGTCGCGTCGAACGAGACACGGATCGGCCCGGCGCCGACTGCGTCCTTCGGCACGGAGGCGCGGCCAAGAACGGCCCGGTCCAGATCCGCCGGCAGGTCGTTGCGACGGTCGATGATCGCCTCCACGGAGAACCCGTCAGCCTCGATCGTGTCGGCATGCGAGTCGACCCACTCGACCTGGACGCCGTACGGTCTCCAGATGCTTTCGGTCTCGTCCTTGAGGATCGCCAGGATCGACGTCGACTTGACCAGACGATCGACGCTCAATCGGATCTGGACCGGGAAGAACCCGGCTTCGTCCGCGCGGACACGAGCGCACGCGCACCACATCGCGAGACCCACGACGAGCGCCTTCAGCGCGCCGGCTCTCAGCTTCCGAGCTCCGCCTGCCGACCCCTGAACGCGCATGCCATCCCTCCAACGACGCGGAGAGCGGAAATGCCCTCCTGTTAGAGAGATCGCGAACGATCGAGCGAAGGCGACACCTGCACCGGTTCGGCAGCCGGGTCGCGGAAACACGCCGCGTGTCGTGTTTCGATGGCCTTTTGCGATCTCTCTAACAGGGGGCGAATCATGGCCTGGAAGCCGGTTTCGCCGTGGCGTAGGATACGTGCCGCGACATACAGACGCGGCCGAACGTGAAAGGACAGGTTATGACCAGCGTAGCATCGCAGCAGACCGCGGACACATCGGCACCATCGAGCCGGCGCGCACAGGCGTTGGCCGATCGTCTCGAACAGGGAGCGCGGGCGCTCGCCGCGTTGGCCGGCAGCCTGACCGATGCCGAGTGGCAGACGCGTCTCCCCGGCGACGGACGCAAGATCGGCGTTGTCGTCCACCACGTCGCCAGCGTCTACCCTGTTGAAATTCACCTGGCGCAGGTCCTCGCCGGCGGCCAGTCGGTGACCGGCGTGACGATGACCAACGTCCACGAGATGAACGCGGCGCACGCCAAGGACAACGACGCCGTCACCAAGCAAACGGCGCTGGATCTGCTGCAGAAAAACAGTGCCGAGGCGTCAGCGGCGATCCGGGCGCTGAGCGACGAGCAGCTCGCCCTGGCGGCGCCGGCGTCGCTGTACTCCGACGCGCCGATCACCTGCCAGTTCATGCTCGAGGATCACGCTGTCCGCCACAGCTATCACCACCTCGCCGGCATCAAGGCGGCGTTGAAGCGATAGGCGGTCTCATCGAGGGTTTGAGGCTGACGGGCCGCCGCGTGGCCCGCAGCTCAAGCCCCGGAGAGGAAGTTGCGCCAGTACAGTCAGAAGGTGAACGTGCCGTTATCCGTTGCCGCCACGACGACGACGTTGCTGCGTTCCTGCAGCACGGGCCCCACGCTGTCCCGCGCGTTGCCCGCGGAGACCAGAAAGCCGATCGACTCGCCGGGCCGGATCGGCCCATGCTCCTGCATCGGACTCCAGCGCGTGCCGTAGTACCAGTGCTGGTGGTACAGCGACGGCACGTCGGGATCGTCGTGTGATCCCGATCCGTCGCGGCCGTACCACATCTGAATGAACCCGGACCCCACCCACTCGCCGTTGACTCGCAGGAACAGCCACAGGGTGTACTGCAGCGGTCCCTGCCAACCGGGCGGCGTCAGATCGGGCCAGCGGCTCGGGCCATCCTGTTTGGTGAACTCGACACGAGTCGTCGAGCCGTCGAAAGACAGCTTGGTGATGCGGGCCGTTTCCGCCCAGCCTCGCACGTCGGGGGCGTTGACGATGCGAACGGTCGCGAGATCGAGTGTCGGTTGAGCGGGACGGGGCACGACCGGGCCGGCCAGCGCCGCGTCGACTTTCGGCAGCACGTTCATCGCCTGGGTCAGGCTGATCGTCACCCCTTCGCTGGAGAACGCGGCCTGGATCTGCGGCCACCGGTCGCTGATCTTCTGCGGATCGGTCACGATTGCCTCACTTCCTGCCTGGCGATTTTCGACTCTACATCAGACCACAACCCGGTGCGCCGCCGCAGCAATCGGAGGGTATGATTTGCGTGAAGGCGCGGCGGCGCCCGGCCGCCGCCAGGAGGTGCATATGGCTCTGCGACACGTGGCCGCGTTCGGGGTCCTGGCGCTCGCATGCGGGCTGGCCGCCGGCGCGACCCTCACGGCCCAGGCTCCCAGGAAATGGACGGTGGCGCGGACCGCCGACGGGCACCCCGATTTCCACGGCGTGTGGGCGAACAACACGGTGACGCCGCTGCAGCGCCCGAAACAGTGGGAGGGCAAGGAACGCCTGACCGACGCCGAGATCGCGGAGCTGCAGACGTTCGCGGCGCAAATCGTCGAGAACGACGGCGACGCGCAGTTCGGCGACGGCCTCATTCTCGCCGTGCTGAACCGCATCTCGAACCCGAAGTTGTACGATCCGGGAACCGGCAACTACAACCAGTTCTGGCTGGTCGATCGCGACTGGCATGACCGCCGCACCGCGCTCATCACCGATCCGCGCGACGGCCGGATGCCGGCGATGACTCCCGAGGCGCAGCAGAAGCGCGCCGCGGAGATCGAGCAGCGGCGGGCGCACGCCTTCGAGGATCCGGAAGTCTTCCCGCTCGGCGAGCGCTGCGTCAATTTCGGCATCCCGCGGCTGCAGGCGGGTTACAACAGCTACCTGCAGATCGTGCAGGCGCCCGGCTACGTCACCATCATGAACGAGATGGCGCACGACGCCCGCATCATCCCGCTCGACGGCCGTCCGCACCTCGACGATCGCATCCGGGTCTGGAACGGCGACTCGCGAGGGCACTGGGACGGGGACACCCTGGTCATCGACACCACGAACTTCTCGCCCAAGAGCGAGTTCATGGGCGCGCACGAGAACCTGCGGCTGACCGAAAAGCTGACGCGGGTCAGCGCCGAGATTCTCAACTACGAGTTCACCGTCAGCGATCCCACGACGTGGACGGCGCCGTGGACCGCGATGATCCCCTTGAAGCTGAAGGACGAGCTGATCTACGAATACGCCTGCCACGAGGGGAACGAGGCGATTCCGGATATGCTGCGCGGCCATCGGTTCGAGGAGCGCGAGGCCGCGGCCAAGAGCGGCAAGAAATAGCCGGATCGATCGGCGAGGTGCCAGGTGGACGAGAAGTCGCTGTTTACGGAGTTCTGGACCAAGGAGTCCCGGACGACGAGCAAGGTGCTGGCGCGCATCCCCGACGGATCCGACTATCGGCCTGATCCGAAGTCACGCACCGCCCGGGAAATCGCGTGGCAGATCGTCGGCGAAGAAAAGATGATCATCGAAGCGCTCGAGACCGGCAAGGTCGTCTGGGCGCCGCGGCCGCTGCCCGCCACGATGAAGGAGTTGTGCGACGGCTACGACCGCCAGAGCGCCGACATCGAGCGGCGCCTGCAGGCGCTGCCCGCGGCGAAGTGGGACGGCACCCTCGACTTCTTCGGCAGTCAGCGGCCGGCGTCGCCGATGGCCTGGGGGTTCCTGTTCGACATCGTGCACCACCGCGGACAGATCACCACCTACCTGCGGCCGATGGGATCCACCGTCCCGCAGGTGTACGGTCCGAGCGCGGACGAGCCCTAGAGCGGAATCGAAGAGCGCGCGATGGCCAAGCGGCGATCACCACGAGCAGCAACAAGCACGAGCAGGCGGGCGCGACCGCGCCGGCGAGCCGCCGCGCCTTCCACCCGGCCGGTCCGGCGCAAAGCTGCCGACCAGACGGTCATCACCATTCGAACCGTGACGTCGGCCGGCCTGGTCGAGGCGAAGGTGTCGCGCCAGGAGGCGCTCGAACGGCTCGCGGAGGAATGGACCTACATCCTGCGGTCGCGCACGCGCTGGGCCGACGACGCCGACCTGCGACAATCGTTTCGCGGCCGCGCGCTCGACGACCTCGAACGCGTCGGCGTGCCCCGCACGTTCATGAAGAAGCTCGCCTCGGCGAGCCACGTCGAGGTCGAGCTGCACGGCTGGGACCCGGCCGACGCCGTCGTCAACCGGCTGCATGAAGCCGCCGCCGAGGTGCCGTGGGAGTACCCTGCTCAGCGCCGGCACCCGGGGCGTGGGCCGCTACCGCTCGATGCTGATCACGAGGCTGTTCCGCAATCACGCCGATCCGGTTATCGCCGCGCCGCCGCATCAGGTGCTGTTCATCGAGAGCGCGCCCGGCCGGCTGGAGGACGAATACGACTTCGAGTCGGAGCGCGATCGCATCGAGGCCGCGGTGGGCGCCGACGACAAGCACGGCGATCAGGCCGACGGGCCGCACGTCACGATGGCGATTTCCGCGACCCAGAAGCTCAGCGACCTGAAGAAACGGGTGCGCGGGACCGATTGGGACGTGCTCCACGTCACCGGCGTCGACACCCACCAGGCCACCTGGTTCATCGACACGCTCTACGACGAGCTGGCCGCCAAGCGGACCATCTGGAACAGCATCGTCGACTCGTCCGGGCGCGTCCGCGACGGCATGATCCTGCGTGAGACCAACATCGCCGAGCTGCCGGTGAACTACGAGGAGCTCGCGGCGGCGCTGATCGATCCGAAGAGACCGCCGTCGCTGGTCACGCTCAACCTGTACTACTCCGGGGCGCGAACGGCGCGCGAGCTGGTGAAACAGGGCGCGCGGGCCGCGCTCGGATTCCTCGACGAGATCGACGACGAGCTGGCGGAGAAGTTCTTCCAGGCGTTCTACTGGGAATGGTGTTCCGGCGGCGCCTTCACCATACTGCAGGCATTCGTCCAGGCCTGGCGGAAGATGAGCGGCAACCGTCTGCACGGCACCGCGATCGCGATCTGGATGGGCGTCAGCGTCTTCGAGAAGTCGCGGCTGGCGCAGAGAGCGCCCGCCGCCGCGGAAGCCGCCGCCGAGACGAAGGAGGACGTGCGCGACCGCCTCGCCTCGACGCCGATCGGGGAGCTGCTCCAGGTCCAGCTCGAAGTACCCGACGAGGTGAACTACTCGCTGCTGCACAACGACCGCGCGCTGCTCACGAAGTTGACGTTGACCAAACTGATCAAGGAGCCGCTCGAAGACATCACCGTCCAGGTCGAGCTGAATCTCGGCGCGCTCAACTATCCATTTCGCTGCACGCAGCTGGTGCTCGACGAGCCGCAGCTGGCGTTGGCGGAGATGGTCAGAATCCCGTTGACGGCGGCGCTGCCCCGCTCGCTCAGGGAGCGCGTCCAGTCCACGGTCTACGTGAAGGTCACCTGCGGCGGCCGGACGGCGTGGGAGACGACCGAGCGGATCACGCTGATCCCCGTGGACGAGTGGGTCGACGACACCATCAACAACCCGTGGCTGCCATCGTTCGTGCTGCCACGCGACCCCGCCGTGCTCAAGATCATCAGCTCGTCGCGGCGCTATCTGGTGGGAATCAGGGACGACCCGGCGGCCGGCTTCGACGGCTATCAATCGGTCGAGCCCAAGGCGCAGAACCCGTCGGCCGGCCTGGACGCGCAAGTGCAGGCGATCTGGACCGCGCTGGTGAACGAATATCGCTTTCAGTACATCAACCCGCCGCCGGCCTACTCTGAGCAAAGCCAGCGGCTGCGCACGCCGAGCGACATCGTGGCCTCGAACAGCGGCACCTGCATCGACCTGGCGCTGCTGCTCGCCTCCTGTCTCGAATACGTCGACATCTATCCGGTGGTGGTGCTGCTGTCGGGCCACGCCTTCGCCGGCTACTGGCGATCCGAGGAGGCGCACGATGCGTTCGTCAAGGTCGTGCACATCCCGGCGGAAGTTCCGGCGGTCGGCAGCGCGCTGGCGCGATCGGCCGGCGTGCCGTTCGTCGATCCGTACGGGTGGCGGCTGACGCGGCTGCACTATGACGAGGTCCTCGAGTACGTCACCTCCGGCGATCTGGTGATGCTCGAGGCGACCTACCTGACCTCGGCGAGCAGCTTCAGCGAGGCGATCGACGAAGGACGCGCCAACATGCGGAGCCGGCGTGAGTTCGACAGCCTGCTCGACATCCAGCTCGCGCGCTCGGCGACGCCGCCGGTCACGCCGCTGCCGATCATCAACGACTGACGAGAAAGAGAACGAGCATGGCGCCTTCCGACACGCCCGATCCCGGACGGTTTCTGTCGCACGTGGCCGCGTGCCGGCGCGAGGACAATCTGTTTCGCGATCTCTACCTGGATGCGGACGAGGAAGAGCGCAGCGTCGCCGGGCTCAGGCGACGGCGCCGCCGCGCGACCAACGACGTGAACAGCGTCATGAAGACCCTGTCGCTGGTCGAACAGGACGGGACGCTCTACTGGCGCGACGGCATCCCGGCGCGGGGCACGACGCGCCGACGCAGCGGGCGCCGCGGCCTGGACGCGGCGGGCGACGGATCACTGGTGCTGACCAGGGAGTTTCCGACGCTGGCCCCCAACAAGATCATCGCGGCCGTCGGCGCCATCGATTGCCGCCTCAACCGGGCGATCGACGGGTCGCTGCGTTCGAGGCTCCGGCAGCTCCGGCAGACGCCCGGCGGCAGCTTCGAGCTCCAGGAGAAGGACGTCGCAGGCCCGTTCTCGGGCCGCACGCTGCTGCTGGTGCACGGGACGTTTTCCAACGCCGACAACATGCTGGCGGAGTTCACGGCCGCGAATGGGCGCGGCCTGCGATTCCTCAACCGCGCCACCAGCGGCGCCAGGAAGTACGACCGCGTCCTGTTCTTCGAGCACCCGACATTGTCGGTAAGCCCGGTCATCAACGCGCTCGAGCTCGGCCGCGCCCTCGCCGGCTCCAGCGGACAGATTGACGTGGTCGGTCACAGCCGCGGCGGGCTGGTGGTGCGCTGGTGGCTGGAAGCGTTCGGCAGCTCGCTGCGCCTGGCGACCGGCGCGCGGGTGCGCGCGGTGCTGGCGGGCTCTCCTCTGCACGGCACCTCGCTGGCGGCGCCCGACAAGATTCAGCACGCGATGAGCCTGGTGTCCAACGTCGGAACGTTCGCCGAGAAGACGCTGCAGCTGTCCGGCCTGGCGAATCCGTTCCTGTGGGTCGCGGGCAAGCTGCTCGAAGTGATCGTCTCGGTCACCGGCGCGCTCGCCAAGACGCCGCTGGTGGACGCCCTCACCGCGCTGGTGCCGGGACTCTCCGGCCAGTCGGCGGTGGACAACAATCACGAGATCAATCGTCTGCGGATCGGCCCGGTGGCGGTGGATCCCGCCTACTACGCGATGATGTCGAACTTCGAAACCCAGAATCCGTCGTGGCGATTCTGGCGCAACTTCCGAAAGGACCGGGCCGCCGATCTGGCGAGCGACATCGTGTTTCCGGGCGACAACGATCTGGTGGTGGACACCTGGTCGATGACCGACTTCGGGGTTCCCAAACTCAAGCTGGCGGGTGCGTCGTGCGACTTCGGCACGTCGGACACCGTCTGGCATTGCAATTATTTCCGGCAGGAAAAGTCGATCAACTACATCGCGGCCCGATTCGGCGTGGTCCTGGACTGACCCTCGCGCTCAGCGCCGCCGCAACCCTGCCGCGTGCGTGCGAAAGATCGCGCGAAGCTGACGCGTCAGTGCGACCGGCCCCCGAATCGACGTCCCCAGCGCGTCGGTGCCGCCAATCAGATAGGCGTGCACTTCGTCCGTGAGCACGCTCCGATGGTAGCCGAGCGCCATCAGGCGCTTCCGGATCCCGGACGTGTCGTACGGGCGCATCGCGCCACGCACCGCCTGCCGGTACGCCGCCTGGGTGAAGAACAGCGCGTGAGCGAGCTCGTGGGTCAGGTCCTGATCGGCCGCGATGCCGATGACATAGAACGGCGTCGACTCGCGCGCGAACAGCCGCAGCAGCCGTTTTTCTTTCTCCAGCAAGGGATCGAAGCGCCCCTCGTAGAACGGCGCGAACGCGGTTGAGGGCACGTTGAACCCGCTCCAGTCCTCGTAGTAGGTGAAGGCACCGGAGCGCGCCGCGTACCAATCCATGAACTGCTCGAGCGAGAAGACACGGTTCCTGAACCGGCTGGATTCGTAGTGCTCCTGGAAGCGGAGAAAGCTGGAGGCGAGCGCGTATTGCGTCTTGAACCGGACAAGGAAGATGCGATCCCCGATCCGGGTCCTGGTCATCGTCGTCATGGTTTCGGTCTATGTCACAAACCGACGATAGCACGGCCCCGGCGCGGCATTCGAGGCTGGCCGCCGAGCCAATCTGTGCAGCCCTACAGGTCCCCTCTCGATCGGCCGATGACAGTTTTACCCCCCGCTGTCACGGCGCATTCTGAGAAAGAGTGCGCATGATACTGCCCCAACGACTCGACATGAGCTTCATCTCGTGCACGGTGGCGCTTTCAGGCGGGATCGCCGCGCTGAGCGTGGTGGCGGGATTTTCGACCTGGCTCGCGGTCGTGGTCGGCGCCGCAACGCTGGCCGTGGCCTGGTGGGCATACCTCTCGGAGCCGTGAAGGGATCTGAACGTACCGTGACGACCGTCGCCCTCGTGACCGCCTGCCTCGTGCTCTGCTCCCCAGTCTCCTCTGCCGGCCAGGCGGCTGCCGCCGCGGCGCGCGGACAACAGTTCGGATCGATCGTCGTGACCATCGGCATGTCCGAGTTCGACGCCATCAGCAGGCTCAGCGAAGAATTTTCCGTGGCTCGTGTGCCCAACGATCCGGGACTGCTGATGATCCGCAGCAAGCGGTCGCCCGAGGAATCGGTGGGCGCGGTCAGCATCCGCAACGGCCGTGTGACCTCGGTGACCGCCGACTGGACGCCGATGACCGACCGCTCGAGCGCCCTGGCCGACGTGCTGTTCTCGTTGCTGTCGCGGTTCACGACCCGCAAACAGGCAGGCTGGCGGTCGGCGAGTGCCTGTTCGATTGCCGCCACCGATCCGCCGTCCCCCGCGCCGGACGCGCCGGTCCGGATGCTGGAGATTGCGTGCGATCGACAGACCCTCAGGCTGTCGATGACCCGGGTCAGTGGAGGCGGATCGCATGTGGAGGTGGCGCTGGTGGTCGAGTGACCGCCGGCGTGCAGCGTCGCGGCAAGAGTGCTCAGGCGTCCGGCCGTCTTTTCGGACGCTTGCGCCGCTTCACTTTCACGACCCAGTCGATGTCGAAGAAATACCGCCACAAGGCGAGCAGCGCACCCAAGCCGATGTATTCCATTGTTCCCGCCCCCCGCACCATGAGGTACTCGGGACCGGGACAGGTGAGGTCACCGACGGGACGCGGTGTAGACGGACGCCTTGCACGAGCCTGCGGAGGATAGGTGCTGCACTACTACGACGTGGAAGGAATCCTGGTTCGGCGATGGGTGCCGGCTCAACGCCGGCTCACGATGGAAGGCTGGAACGGCGACGGCTGGACGCCGTACGCCAATGCGGACAACGTGTCGCGGCGCGGAGTCCGCTTGAGCGACGCGCAAGCACTCGCCCTTCTGTGTGAGACGCGCCGCCGCGCCGGGGCGGTTGCGCCCCTTTCCGACGAGGAGGCGCACGTCGCGCTGACATCCCGTTTACGACGCGGCTGAGGTGCATCGCCGCGCCGACGCGGCAGAATGTCTCCTTCGTCTCAGATGTTAGACTCCAGAGAGTGGACAGCGAGCCCCTCGACCGCTATCGTCGGCTGGTCGAACTGTCGCCAGACGGCATCCTGATCAGTCAGGACAATCGCCTGGTGTTCGTGAACCCCGCCGCGATGCGTCTGTTCGGCGCGTCGGTGCCGGAGCAGATTCTGGGCAGGTCGCCGTTCGACGTGTTTCACCCCGCCAGCCACACCCTCATGCGCGAACGCATCGGCCGGATGATGTCGGGTCAACCGGTGCCGCCGGCGGAAGAGCGCATCGTGCGGCTCGATGGAGTCGTCACCGAAGTCGAGGTCAACTCCACGCGCCTCGACGACGAGGCGGGCGAAACGATTCAGGTGATCGTCCGCGACATCTCGGCACGCAAGCGGGCCGAGGCCGTGCTCCGCCAGAACGAAGAACGTCTCACCCTGGCGTTTGCCGGCGCGCGCGAGGGCGTGTGGGACTGGAACCTAGAAAGCGGCGCCGTCGTGTACTCGCCCCGATGGACGCAGATGCTCGGCTACTCCGACGGCGAAATCGAACCGCATGTGAGCGCCTGGGAACGCCTGCTGCACCCGGATGATAAACCCCGGGCAAGTCAGCTGAATGAGGCCCTGGCGCAGGGCGCTGACACCTACGAAGGCGAGTTCCGTCTTCGCCACAAGCACGGTCATTTCATTCACGTGCTGTCTCGCGGCTTTCCGGTCCGTCGTGAACCGGGCGGACCGGTCGTGCGCATCGTCGGCACGCACCTCGACATCACCGAACGGAAACGGACCGAAGAAGCGCTGCGCGAGAGCCAGGAGCGGCTCACGCTGGCGTTTGCCGGCGCCCGGGAGGGTGTCTGGGACTGGAACATCGAAACCAACGCGGTGGTGTACTCGCCGCGCTGGAAGCAGATGCTCGGCTACGCGGAGGACGAGATCGAACCGCACATCAGCGCGTGGGAGCGCCTGGTCCATCCCGACGATCGGTCGCGCGCCGACCATGCGAACGACAGCGTCGCGCAAGGCGAGCCGACCTACGAAGCCGAGTTCCGTCTGCGGCACAAGGACGGCCGCTACGTGCACGTGTTGTCGCGCGGCTTTCCGGTCCGCCGCGAGCCGGGCGGCCCGGTTGTTCGCATCGTCGGCACTCACTTCGATCTGACCGAGCGCAAGCATGCGGAGGAGTTGCTGCGCCGTTCGCACGAACAGCTCGAGGTCCGGGTCCGCGAGCGGACCGCCGAACTGGCGCGGGCCAACGTATCACTGCGCGCCGAAATCCTCGAACGGGAGCGCGCCGAGCAGGTGCGCACCGAGCTGATGGGCCGGCTGGTGTTCGCGCAGGAAGACGAGCGACGGCGGATCGCCCGCGAGATGCACGATCAGTTCGGCGAGCAGTTGACCGCGCTCGGCCACCGCATCGTCTCACTCAAGGAGGCGTGCGCCGATCGATCCGACTTGACCGGACAGGTGCACGCGCTCGAGGTGGTCGCCCAGCAGCTCGATCGAGACGTCGATTACCTGGTCTGGGAGCTCCGGCCGACCGCGCTCGACGATCTCGGTCTGCGGGCTGCGCTGGCAACCCACATCACGAACTGGTCGAAACGCGCCGGCATCGCCGCGGAACTGCATACTTCCGGGTTCTCCGACGATCGTCTCGCCTCCCAGACCGAGACCACCCTCTACCGCATCGCGCAGGAAGCGCTGACCAACGTCGCCAAGCACTCGCGAGCCGAACATGTCGACGTGATCCTGGAACGTCGCCCCGATCAGGTCGTGCTGATCATCGAGGACGATGGCGTCGGGTTCGATCCGGCCGACAGCGGGACCACCGGCCACGGCCTCGGCTTGTCGGGCATGCAGGAGCGCGCCTCGCTGGTCGGCGCGACGATGCAAATCGAATCGACCGCGGGCAAGGGCACGACGATTCTCGTGCGCATGACCGTCGCTCCGGTCCACAGCCAGTTGATCGACCATGCCTGATCGGACCCTTCGAATCCTGCTGGCTGATGATCACGTGACCGTGCGTCACGGTCTGAAGCTGCTCATCGACGGCCAGCCGGACATGACGGTCGTGGCGGAGGCGAGCGACGGCAACGCCGCCGTCCAGAGCGCGGTCGCGTTGAAGCCGGACGTGGTGGTGATGGACATCTCCATGCCCGGCATGAACGGGCTGGTCGCCACCAGACAGCTGAAGCAACTCCAACCGGGCACCGCGATCGTCACCCTGACGCGCCACGCCGACGATGCCTACCTGCAGGAGCTGCTGCGGGCGGGCGTGTCGGGCTACGTGCTGAAGCAGAGCGCGCCGAGCGAACTGCTGCAGGCGATCCGCGCGGCGGCCGGCGGTGGTCAGTATCTCGATTCGGCGCTGACGGCGCGCGTCACCGCCGCGTTTCTCGGCAAGTCGGGAACCCGGGTGAGCCGGCCCGCCGCCACGGTCAGCGCGCGGGAGTCGGAGGTCCTGCAGTTGATCGCGTCGGGCTATAGCAACAAGGAGATCGCGGCCCGTTTGTCGCTCAGCGTCAAGACGGTCGAAGCGCACAAGGCCAACGCCATGAAAAAACTCGGTCTGAACGGGCGCATCGATATCGTGAAATACGCGACGCTCCAGGGTTGGCTGCACAACAGCTGATTCGCCCCGCGTTTAGCGCCACCTAGGGATCTTCCCTAGTCTTCTTCGGCATCTTCCCGATTGGCAGCTCGTCCACTGAACAGTAGAGTCGCGTCTGTCGTGCTGGGCTCACCAGGAGGGCAACCTATGGAGAACGAGTCGAAGGCCTTCGCTCAAGCCTCACCGCTGACAGACCCCGCTTTGTCACGTCCGCGTCTCCCGCTGGGCGACGCAGCAGGACGCTCCGCCGTAAAACGCTGGAGTGCGCGCCAGGCCGAATGGGCAATTCTCCGTTCCTCGTCCATCAACGGCCTCATCGTCGGCGCCCCGCATCTCACCGCCGCCGCCATGGCCTTGCTCGAGAGGAGCGGACGACAGCCGGTCGTCTGGTGGGATCCCGAACAGACGTCCGAGATCCCGGAGATGATCGCGGGGACGCTGGTGATCGACGACGTCGAACACCTCGACGAGGGTCAGCAGGAGGGTCTGTCACGCTGGATCGGCGTGCACGGCTCGAGCGTCCGGGTGCTGGCGCTTGCGCGCGCTTCGCTCTTCGATCAGGTCAAGGACGGACGGTTTTCAGCCGCGCTGTACTACCGCATCAACACCGTGACGGTTGAAATGCGCGCGCCGGCAGACATGCCCTAGACTCGACCCGGCCGCTGGAGCAGGACCCCTCAGGGATACATCTGCTTGATCATCTTGATGTCGGTTGACGAGACGGTCGTGTTCTCGTTGGTCGGCCCAAGGCCGTCCGCGAACAGTTTGCCGTCGAACGAGTACAGCATGATCGACTTCGGATCGAAGGCGGTCGCCGCGATCCCGCTCGACGAATACTTGTCCAGCACGTTGCTCTTGATGTCGGCCGCCGACCAGAAGTTCGGAGGGCCCGAGAAGTACTTCATCACGGCGGCGACGTCCCACTTGCGGGTGAACTTCGGCTGCTGGTGCTCGTGGATGCAGCCCAGCGCGTGGCCGAATTCATGGGTGACGACGCGGTGGTATTCCTCGTCGGCGGTGGTGTCCCGCAGCCAGCCATAGTTCATGGTCGGCTGGTGCACCGGAAAGTAGCTCGCGTTCAGCGCGTCGCGGCCGACCGCCGACCAGGAGCCGCTGTCGGCGTAGAACGAAATGCGGACTTCCGCGTCTCCGCTCGTGACGAACTTGATCTTGATGTCGGCGTACTTCTCCCACTCCTTGGCAATCGCGGTCACCTTCTTCTTCATCTTGGCGCTGCCATCGAGAAACCGGCCGCGCACCGTGGCGCCGGGCGCCCACTTCTTCGAGGTGATCACCGCCATCCGCGCAATCTGCGCGACCCCGCTCGCCTTCAGCCGGCGCGCGCCTCCCGCGGCGTCGACCATCTGGCGCCGCATTTCGCGACGGACCATTCGTTCGGGATCGAGATCGTCGGGAATGATGCGCTCAAAGCAGATCTTGACGACGGGGTCGCCGGGAGCGGTCGTCGCGGACTTAGACGTCGAGGCTGCAGCTTTCCTGGCCATGGTCTCTCCTGTTGCAGATGTTGCGGAGCTGGATTGTCCGGACGATAGCGTCGGCCAGCTGGGCTGTCAATCTCATGTTTATCGTCGGCTCGCGCTGTCGACCGCCTGCCGCCGGGACCGCAGCGTCGTCGCCGATGCGTTGCGCGGAAAGGTCGTCGCGTGGGCGCGCGCGGCGCCGGCGGCATCCCCGGCGAGAATCCTGGCCAGCGTCGCTTTCAGCGTCGCCGCGTCGCCGTGAAAGTCGCCGTGATGCCGGGCGCAGCTCGCATCAGGCGAGCCCAACGCCGCGGTGTTTGGCGCCGTCACCCAGCGATCGCCGAGCAGCGAGACCAATGCCGGATCCTGCCGCACGAACTTCTCCATCCCGAGCATGGGCACGCCGTCCCGAATGCCGGGGATCCTCGGCCGGTCCTCGAACGAGTCGCTGACGAGATAGAGCAGCGACTTGTGGTAGATGCCGGCGCAGTCGTCGTCGCGTTCCGCCTGATCGGTCAGCGTGAACATCGAGAACCGCCGCAGCCGACCGGCGGTGATGGGCTCCAGGTACATCTGCCGGAAGAACTCGATCGTGCAGGCCGGCGCCCAGAGCGTGCAACTGGCGATGGTGAGACCGTATCCCGTGCTGCCGTCGAGCAGACCACCCGCAATCGTGCCTTGTGCCGTCAACAGATGCGCGAGCGTTCCGAGGAAAATCGAGCCGGCGCTGTGCCCCACCAGGTGCAGGTCGATGGTCGGGTCCGACGCCATCAACGCGGCGATCCGGGCCGCGGCGATGCGGCCGCCTCCGCTGGCGCTCGACGTGGCGGCAGTGGCGTTGCGTTTCATCTGCGACCATTCGAGCCGTCCGCTGGCGATGCGCGCGAGCGGCTCGAGCGCATCGTCGAGGCGATCCAGCATGAAGTCCTTGGTCGCGTCGAGCTGACCTTCGGGACGCCGGCGGCGGAGCGCGTCCTCGAGAATGTCCTTGAGGACGTCCTGGTAGTCGGTCTGCCACAGCACGCTGACGGGATAGATGCCGGCCGCGAGCAGCACGTCGCGGTCGTCGGCCACCATCTGGATCGCCGAGTCCTCGCTCACCAGCCCGCCGTGGGCGTAGAGCAGCAGACGGCGTTTCCCAAACTTCTTCTTCCAGTCGGCGGTGATCGTGGGAAAGTCCGTATCGAAAATCGTCTCGATGTCCTGGGCGCTGGTGCCGTAGGTGCCGTCGGTGCGGGGCTGCCCGTCGTTGCCGAGCGAGATGATGTGCGGGCGCAGGTCGCTGAAGACGTAGCTCTGGGAGCTTTTCGCGGTCCCGCGAATCGCCGACGCGGTGGTCGCAGGATCGGCCAGCACCACCGGCGCACCCAGCCTGGCGACCCACGCGTCGGTGGCGTTGGCGAGCCAATCGTCGTACGTCACCTGCCCGAAGCCGTGGAAGCCCCAGTCCTCGGCCCACGAGTTCTGGATCCAGAAGCCGCGCTCGTCATAGGCGACGATCGCGAACGCGTGGCCGCCGGTGATCGTCGCTGATTGCTTGATGAGGCCGTCCCGTCCGACCCGATCCCAGCCGGCGTGAACGCTGGATGTGGCGTACAGCACGCCGGCCTCGGCGATCGCGCTGTGCATGGCGACCAGGTCGGTGTGGTTGACGCGGAAGTAGGCGCCGAGCGGCCGGCGCGCGGCGTCGGTCCAGCGCTCGGCAAACGCCGCCGCCTTCTGGCGGGCATCGTCGTATTCCCAGCACGACATCGCGCACACGCCGTGCTTGTTCCAGCCCTTCATCGCCCCTCGCGCGCTCGAGCCGTCGTAGTCTTCCCCGGGCCATTCGTCGTACCGCTTCGCCATCTCGTAGAACATCCGCGGGCTGACGCGCCCGCGATCCGGCACGACCCGCCGGCGATGAAGGAGATAGTTGGCGACGGTGGCCAGCCCAAAACCCGTGCAGGCGCCTTCCTGCCCCTGGTCGAGGATCGGCACCTTGAGTTTTCGATATGTCGCCAGATCGATCCGGCTCGGCACCTCGATCAGGGTCGGCACGTACATCCGATCCCGGAAGTCCAACGTGTCGGGCAGCGCATTCAGCTTGTGGCCGCGCTTGGAGCGAGGCGGATGCGCGGCGCGCGTCACGGGCAGCCTGGCGCGCGCGGTCCTGGTCGTGGTCTTGGCCATGCGGTTCCTCGTGGCCTATGGGGCCTGGCAGCGGAAGTTGGCGGCGTCGTCGGTGCTGCCGCTGCCGCCATAGCGCGCGACCGTCGGATACGCACAGAGCGGCCGGGTTCGATCGGCGACCGCGCCGGTCATGTGGGAGGCGAGAATCGACTGCGGCTTGGTACCGGACTCGACCCACCGATCGAGCGCGGCGACCTTGTCGAACACGTCGGTGCCAGGGCCGCCCTGGCAGTGCCCCATCCCCGGCACCATGAACAGTGCGAGCGCGCCGGCCGCCGCAGGTCCGACGGCTTCGTTGATTTTCTTGAACATGATCAGGCTGGCGTCGGGCGTGACCAGGGGATCGGCCCAGCCGTGATACATCAGCAGCTTGCCGCCGCGGCTGAAGAAGCGCGAGAGGTTGGGATCCCCGCCGAACAGCAACCCGCCGTCCGCGCGCACCGCGCGGTCGACGTCATCGGGGACGCGGATCGCGTGGTAGTCCCAGCCGGGATTGAACACGATCTTCTTCATGCCTTCCAGAGACTCGCCCGACGGAACGGGACCGCCGACGCCGCCCCAGCCCAGCTCGGATCCGGGATAGTAGCGCCCCGGATGCAGGACCGCGCCGCTCTGTCGATCGGTGATCGGCGACGCCATCGCCCTGGCCGACTCGACCTGCGCCCTGGTCAGACAGTCGGCGCGATCGTCGCCTGCGCACGTGAGGGTGGCAAAGTCGAAGGCGCAGCGCGCCGGGTTCTCGATCACGCCGTCGCTCACCCCGTCGGCGGCATCGCAGGCGCGCAGCACCGCTGCGTGAATCATCGGGTACTTGTTCGGGGGAATCACCGCGGCAGGATCCCTGTTGACGAACACGTTCAAGGCGACCCGGGCGGCATAGAGGCGCATCTGATCCCACGATGCGTCGCCGGCCACGATGCCGTCGAAATCGTCCGGGTAGCGCTGCGCCTCGACCAGCGCCTGCCTTCCGCCTGTCGAGCACGAACTGAAGTAGGCGCGGACCGGGAGCGCATCGTAATGCGCGGCCGTCACGGCCTTTGCCCACACCGTCATCTCGTGGATCGCGCGATACGCAAAGTCCACCAGCTTCTCGGGATGACCGGCGACGAAATCCGCGTTGCCGCCGACGTGGCCCGTGTCGGTGCCCGCCGCGGCATAGCCGGCCCTGACCGCCGCCGCCAGTGCCGGGTACGGGATCGTCCCGCCCAACCCGCCGTTGCCGGACGCCTGCACCTTGCGATTCCACCCTGACTGCGGCAGCCACACCTCGACCCGGATATCGGAGTCCGGCGTCGGCGTCAGCCGCGCGACGACGCGGCAAAACGACGGAAGGCTGCTGAACACGGCCGCGGCCGACGCATTGGCGGGGCCGGGAGGCGTGAACCCACCGGCCGCGATGGACTCAGCCGAGATCAGCGTCCCGTTCGTCAGCGGCACCTGCCGAAGGGATTCACATGCGATCGGCCCGGCAGCCGCGATGCGAGGCGCCGTACCGGGTCCAGCGCATGCGAGAACGGCCGCCACGGCAACTGTTCGTCCAATCCTCATGTCTACTCCAGTCAGCTAGAGCAACTCCTCGAGCCCTGCCACTCGCAGTAGCCGAGCGTATCGCCGATCGGCGGCCAACCCATGATGGTCGAAGGCCAGGTCGGTGAGCATGCGGCGGAGCCGCCCGGGGCGGCGCTCGTAGGCGCGTTCGAGCCAGTCCATCGCATGATCCCATTCGCCGAGCTCCGCATAGCAGGTGACGATCCGGTCGGCGACGGTGCGGGTGGTGGACGACTCCGCGAACGGATCACTTCCCTCGGCCTGCTCGAGCCATCGTTCCAGCTCGCGCCGCGCGTCTCGCCGCAACGCCTCGGCGGCGCCATCGCGTTCCGCGTCGGCCAGCAGCAGATCGGACCTGTCGCTCTGACCGCCCAGGCGGAGCCGGGAGGCGCGAATCTCGAGCGCCAGATCGAGCTCGCCCAGCCGCACCCGCGCGAGCTCGAGCCGCTCCAGCGCCGGACCGTAGGCGGCCTGCAATCCAATCGCATGCTTCAGCGCATCGACCGCCTCCGCGTTGCGGCCGGTCGCGAGGAGGACATCACCCAGTCCATTCCACAAAGCCGGGACGTCCGGGCTCTGCACCGTCGCCTGACTCGCCGCGCGAACTGCGTCCTCCGCCCGACCGAGGATCTTGTAGACAATGCTTTGAAAGCGCAGCACTTCCGAATCATGAGCGTCGAGCGCTGCCGCGCGTTCGACGTGGCGGGCCGCGGCCAGACAATCGTCGTCGAAGTACAGCGCGACTTTTCCCATCGAACAATGGACCTGGGCGATTTGATCGTCGGCAGCGAGGGACGCCAGGATCAGCTCGCGGCCCTTGCTGAATGCCACATCCCTTGGCAGGAGACCGGCGTTGCCCATCACATAGTGCCAGTTGCCCATGGCGCACAGCCCGCGCGCGTGGTTGGGCTCGAGCGTGAGCGCGCGGCGAAAGTACACCGCGGCCTGCTCGAGGAGCGGCCCCGACGAGCCGCCCCGGCTGGTGGCGAACTGGTAGGCCTTGAGGCCTTCGGCCACGAGTCGATCTGCTTCGCTGGTCGTCTTCGACGCGTTCGCGGCGCGGTGGCCGGCGCGCAGGGTGCGCGCGACATCACCCGCGTTGGCTGGACGGCGCGACGGTTCCTTCGCCAACAGCTGCAGAATGGCGTCGTTCATCGCCGTCGGCACGTCGGCGTTGTGCTCCGATGGCGGGAGGGGCGCCTCGCTCAGGTGCTTGGCCAGCACGCCCATCGACGTCGCGGCGGTGAATGGCGGCGCGCCGGTCAGCAATTCGTACAGGACGCACCCGAGGCTGTAGAGATCCGCGCGGCCATCGACTGGCGCCGTGCCGGCGGCCTGCTCGGGGCTCATGTACGACACGGTTCCCATGACCACGCCGGCGGTCGTCAGGCCGCGATCGCCTGTCACCTGTTGACCAACGACGTGCGCGATCCCGAAATCCGCGAGGATGGCGCGGCCGCCGACACTGAAGATGTTCTCGGGCTTGACGTCGCGGTGCACGATGCCGGCGCCGTGCGCATAGGCCAGCGCTTCAGCCACGTCGGCGCCGACCGCCGACGCCTCCTCCACCGTCAACCGCCGCTGGCGCGTGAGCCGCGCGCGCAACGTTTCGCCGGACACCAGCGGCATCACGTAGAACAACCGATCCCCGACCTGCCCCGAGTCGAACAGCGCGACGATGCCAGGGTGGACCAGTTTGGCCATGACCGCGATCTCGCGCTGGAAGCGTTCGGTGCCGACGTCGTGTGAGGCGTCCGGCGACAGCACTTTGATCGCGACGAACCGGTCGAGGTGCCGATCGTGCGCGCGGTACACGATCGCCATCCCGCCGCGGCCGATCTCGCGGTCGATGTGAAATCGCTCCGGCCACACCATCGCCTCTGACGGCGTCGTCACCATGCCGTCGGCTATGGTATGTCACCCTTCGAGAATTTGAGCGACTCCGATGTAGTGCAGGCCTTCAGGCCTGCCCTGCACAGCGGACCTGAAGGTCCGCACGACAACAAAACCGAAAGCGCGTAGGCGGTGTCGGAGTATCGCGTCAGCGGCTCAGGGTCTCCGCCAGCGAGCGCATGAACGCGTGGATGGAGGCGATTTGGCTGTTCTCCGAGATGAAGGCGAAGTCGGTAGCACTGATCTGACGGACGCGTGAGCCCGGCGAGACGCCGATGCCGGCGTGCATCACCGGGCACTCGTCGATCAGGCCGAGCTGCGCCGCCCAGGCGGGCATGTCCAGGATCGCCATCACATCCAGCGCATCGCGAGCCCGCCATGGCTCCCCGGCACGCCAATGCGTGGTCATCTCGATACGCAGGGCGTTGAGCCCGCTGCGGGTCTCGCGGTCCTCGCACCGCAGCTGTCGCAGGACGCCGATCAACCGCTCCGCTGCGTGCATGCAGACTTCCTCGAAGAGGACGGTCCACCCGAGCTGGAACACGCTGATCAGATCGTGATCGACGAGAAAGTCTTCGGGCAGCGTCGCTCCGTTCGGCCAGTTCTCCAGCCCGAGGTTGCAGGTCGCGACGGCCGCGTCCGACGCCTCCTGCGGCGTGAAGGCTCGGGCCTGGATCGAACAGCCGGCCGCGATCGCGTTCGCCAGAAAGGCCAGCTCCTGGCCTCTCGTCGAAAAGGCGATGGGGTCGCGATCGCCGGCACACTGCATCAGCGTCTGGATGCGCGCCAGACGCGGCGCCGGCCCCTGCGGTCCGTCGAGCAGGGCGCGCGGCTGCTCCGGAAGGATTCCCGCCTCGCGCAGCACCTCGACGACGGCGTTGACCGCGAGAGCGGATTGCTCCGCCAACGATTCGCCCGAGGCCGCCGGCAGGCGTGGGGCGCCGCTTTCAGCATCGGCATCCGCCGGCCATTCGATGGCGTGAAAGTAGGCGCGAGCGATGGGGTTCACCTGCGGTGTGGCCGAGACGTCCGGTCGCGCGTGCCGCGACATCTGGAGGAACGCCCGCGCCTGCGCCGGCGTCATGTATCCCTGCTGCTCCCGGCGGCGCTCACGCGTGAACGCCACGTCGAACATGACCTGCTCGTCGCCCGGGAGCAGATCGTCCAGACCGTCTACTTCATACCCCGCGTTCGACAGGCGCCGGCAGCCTCGCATCACCCGATGAAAGTAGTCGGGATCCTGGGCGTCGAGGGCCGACAGCACGCCCACCAGTGCGTCCCAGGAATCGGCGCGCTTCGCGACGATCAGGTAGCCGCCGACTTCGATGCGGGGCCCTTCGTCCGTTTCGCCGACGTCGGGCGCCTCTTCTCCGTCCGTCGAGGGCACCGACACGGCGGCGGGATCGAACACGCGCACGTGACGCGCGAACGCCGTGGTCGTTAGCTCCACGTCCACGCCGGCAAGCATCCGCGCCGCGGATTCGGCGCCCGATTCCATCATCACTTCGAGCCAGAGACAGAAGCGATCGGCGTCGAACTGCTCGTCAAGCCCGGGTTGCGCAGGGCTCCACAAGTCGAGGTCGAAGACCCGCGCCAACTGGCCTGGTGTCGCCAGCGCCATGAGCTCGCCGCACGCTTCCAGCCCGCAGGTCTGGATGACGCGGTGCAGCATCTCGGGCGACAGCCGGGGGACGACGTGCGCGAGGTGCGGCGTGTCCAGAATGCGATCGAGCACACCGCGCGGATCGCTCCGGAGCGCAGGCGTGCCGGTCTGCGGAGCCGCGTGCTGCCGGCGAGGGCGACGAGCGCCTTTTGGCATGGGGTCCGGTCACGTTAGCAACAAAACCTCCGCGCAAACAGTCTTGTTGAGCACACCAACCTCTGGTACATTTGATCTGGGAAAACCCCCTGCCTGTTTCCCGTTTTCTCCGGTTTCCAGTTTTTCCTTTCACAGCGCCGGCGGAGTCAGTGTCGCCAGCCGCGCCAGCCGATCCGCGCTCTGAGGATCGTGCGACGGGAGGTAGACCAGCGGTTGCTCGCGCGCAAGCGCGAGGATGCGCTGGTTCGTCTGACGCGAGATGCCCTCGTCCGGGCTCACACCGTCGACCACGCCTTGCGTGAGCAGCGCCTCTGTATAGCTCGTGTCGCCGGCGATGAAAATCGACGGCGCGCCCCGCACGATCACGGACACGTGCCCGGGCGTATGGCCCGGCGTCGGTACCGCGATCACATCGCCGCGCATCGTCAACGGCATCCCCTCGCGAAACGGACCGAACGCGACTGACTCGAATCGCAACGGCTCCGGGTTCCACCACTTCGGCCAGTGATGCGGTAGATAGCCCTGTACCTGGCCGGAGATGCCCTTCGCGCGATGCCACTCGATCGGATGCAGCCACATCCTGCTGCCGACCACGTGCGCCAGTCCCCCCGCGTGATCGGTGTGCAGGTGGGTGAGCACGACCTGGCGGACGTCGCTCGTCCGCACACCCAGGTCCTGCAGCTGCGCGCCGATCTCGTCGCAGGGCGTCACCTGGAATTGCGACGCGCGGCGAAAAAACGGATGCCAGCGCGGGTGGTAGCCGCGCTGATGCACCCGTGCCGTCTCACCGGTATCGACGAGAATCAATCCTTCGTCGTGCTCGATCAGCCACGCATGGATCGGGACCCAGTCGGACCAGTCGCGATCGAACAGGATGTGGCCGAGACGCGCGACGCCTCGGCCGCGGCCCGCCATCTGCGCGACCTTGATGCGAACCGATCCGGTGCGGATCGCGTGAACCTTGATCATCACCTTGACTCCAGCGGCATGGCGCTGCCAAAGAGCATGGTACCTTCAGCGACCGACCTCTCAGAAGGTCCGCGCGACCCTTACGTACAGCGATCGGCCGTTCATGCCGAACGGAGACTGGCTCGGAAACGTCTGGATGCCGTTGAACGAGTTGACCGTCGAATTGCGATCGGGAAAGACGTCGAACAGATTGTGTGCCCCTGCGGCCAGGGTGTAGCCGGCGAGTCGATACGACGCCTCGAGATCGGTCAGCCACTTCGCCGCGTACTCCTGATCGTCGGCTGGATTCGCCGACACCACGCTGCAGAACTCGCCATAGCGGGAGGCACTGAGGTTGACGCCGAGCCGGCGGCGACGCCAATCGCCGCCTACGCGCAGGCTGTCCTTCGGCTGCGCGCACTCGATCCGCCGCTGCTCGATGCGATCGAACAGGACCGAGGCGAAGCCGGCGAGCTCCGGCGGCGTCGCCACCGATCCGACAATCGCCGTGCGTGTGTTGTTGTAGCCCGCACGCAGCTGAAGATCGCCGGCGGCCTCGAGCGCGATCCGGTAACCGGCGGTCAGATCGACGCCATTGGTGTGCGTGTCGATGGCATTGGTGAAGAACCTCGCGCTGTTGGCGCCGAATGGCGCCAGCAGCGCCGCAATCGGCGGCGCGGTGAAATTTCCGGACAGCACGATGCGGTCGTCGATGGCAATGCGGTAATAGTCGACCGCCAGTTCGAGATGCGAGATCGGCGTGACGACGACTCCGGCGCTGGCGTGCCGGGAACTCTCCGGCTTCAACGGCACCGCGCCGAGGGCCTGTGCCGGCGCCGAGCCGACGGGAAGCGTCAGCGACTCCACCGGCACGAGCCCTTGCCCCAGGTTGAGGAAATTCGTCGCGGTCGACGAGAAGAACGACTGCCCGAGCGACGGCGCACGGAAGCCGGTGCTCAACGAACCGCGCACGACGAAGCGCGGATCCGGCTGCACGCGCGCCGTCACCTTGCCGTCGACGGTGCTCCCGAAGTCGCTGTAGTGCTCCGCACGTCCGGCAACGCCGAGGCGCAGCCAGGAGACGACGTCGCCCTCGACGTCCACGTACCCGGCGCCGCTGTGGCGCGACTGGTCGACCTCGTTGGAGGGACGAAAACCGGGGAAGACCTGCGCGCCGATGGCCGCACGCTCACCGAACCGATCCGGAACGCCGCCGTCACGATAAGAATCCGGCTCCCCGGCCTGAATCTGATAGTTTTCGCGGCGATACTCCGCGCCGAGCGCGAGGTTCAGGGGGCCCGCCAGACCCCTGACGCGCAGCGGGCGGCTCACATCCACGTTGCCCACCCACTGATTCAGCACCAGTGTGCCGGCATCGAACTGGGTCTTGTTGAGCGGCAGGCTCGGGCCGAGCGACACGTTCAAGGTGTCGCCGATCGTGAAGGCAAAGCTGTTGTGTCCGTACTGGCCGCTCAAGTCGTAGTTCCACTTGTGGGAAACGCCTCGCATGCCCACCGTTCCCGAGCCGTCGAGAACCAGAGGCTGAATCGTGGGCAGAAAGCCGACCGGATAGATCTGAGGCCAGTTGCGGGCGTCGAGAGCGCGCCGGTAGAAGCCCGCGCTGTTCGCCTCCCGGCGGCTGTAGCCGCCGAAGCCATAGAAGAAACGGGTTTGGGCGTCGTTCAGCGGAACGCTGGCGTTGAGAAACGTCATCAGGTCCCGGGTGTCGGGATCTCCCCAACGGTGGTTCGGCTCGGCCACCGCGTTGGTCCCCGCGTCGCCGGCGACGATCTGATCGCGCGGATCGAACGACGCGCGATTGGTGCGATTGCGATGGCGGTACTCGGCGGCCACCGTGACGCTGCCCTTGGCGGCGGGCAGTCCCCACGCGCCTCCCAGGTCGAACAACCCGCCGTCCGAAAAATCGATCGGGCTGCCCTCGGTGCAACCCAGCCCATTCGCACCGCACGTGTTACCCCTGAATGATCCGGTCGACAGGCCGAAGTTGGTCGTCACCTCTGGCTGCGCCACACCCCCCTTGAGCACGATGTTGATGACCCCGGCGATCGCGTCGGATCCGTACTGCGCCGCGGCGCCGTCTCGAAGGATTTCGATGTGATCGATCGCCGACACCGGAATCGCATTCAGATCGACGCCGGTCGAGCCGCGGCCGATGCTGCCATTCACATGCACGAGTGCGCTCTGGTGGCGACGCTTGCCGTTGACCAGCACCAGCACTTGATCGGGCCCCAGGCCCCGCAGCGTCGCCGGCCGCACGGTATCCGTGCCGTCGGTGATGGTCGGCCTCGGGAAATTGAACGACGGCGCCAGCGATTCGATGACCTGCGCCGTTTCGGTGTACCCACTGGAGGCAATCTGGTCGTGCGTAATGACGTCGACGGGCACCGCTTTCTCGACCTCGGCCCCTGGAGCCCGCGAACCGACGGTCACCTGTTCAGTGAACGCCAGGCTCAGCGCGATGTCCACGGTCACCGCCGGCGCGTCGACCACGACGTCCGTCACCGTTGGCGGCAGGCCGAGCGCGTCCACCTTCACTCGAATCCGGCCGTCGCGTACGGCCGACTGTGACAGCTTCAGCGTGTACCATCCGCGGGCATCTGTTGTCGTGGTTTCGTCATGCCCGACAATCGACACCACGGCCCCCGGTACCGCCAGGCCGTCGGCGCGGGTAGTGACGACGCCGGTAATCGCAGTCCCATCCTGCGCCGAGGCCAGACGACCGACCGTCAGGCACAGAAGCAATGCCCACCATACCCGCCGAGTCACACGTCGTACAGATCCCGTCCCAATTCTCATGATTCCTCGATGCTGTTGTGGTGTCGCCGTCACCACCGCCACTGCGGTCGTGAAGGCTTACGGGCGCGAGTGCCCTCCCTTGACATATCGAGAACGCTCCGCGAAAGACGACACGTCTTCGCGTACGGCGTGTTTTTCTCCGGCGGGGTACAGAGATCAGCCGAGTCGCCGCAGTTGTCGGCGCTCGGCTTTCTTACTTACAAGGCGGTGTCTGTTCGGCTATGGCGAAGCGGTGGGATGGAAAGGGTTCGCCCTTGCGCGACTGTGTCACGATTCAGGCAAGGCGGCGTTCGAGGAGGAAGAGATGATCGTCAGCAGCTCTTCATCGGCGCCCGTAATCCAGCTTGGGATACCAGTCCGTGCCGCGGCCTTCCGGCGTCAGGTCCAGCATCAGCCAGAGCGGATCCAGATCCGGGCCGCCGCGCGGATCTTGTCCGGGGTCAGCCATGGCCGCGCTCATCTCGCCGCTGTAAAAGTGACGGACGATACCGTCGCGCTTGCTGAAGACGCTGAAGCCTGGCACGTCGGCGTCTTCAGGGTTGACGTAGGCGCGGGTGTAGTTCCCGGACATGTCCGACACGAACGGAAGGTTCGTCAAGGCGCGCTGCTGTTTGTAGGCGATCAGCCGCTCGATCGGCGAGCGCGCGGTGACGGCGATGGCGACGCGCTCGCGCAGATTGACCGCGGTGCCGTTCCAGGAGCTCAGGAACGACGTGCACATGGGACACGGCGCTTTGCGCTGAGGCCCATACATCATGCTGTAGATCAGCAACGTCTCTTTGTCGCCAAACAGCGTCGACAGGGCGACCGAACCTTGCTCGGAGACCAGCTCGAAGTCCTGAGGGATGGCGCCGCCCGATGGCAGCGCCCGCCGCTGGGAGGCCACCCGCTCGACGTGGCGGCGGAGCTCGATCTCTTCGACGAGCAGCGCATTGCGGGCCGCGCGATACTCCGCGCTCTCGTTGGGAAAGTGGGCCTTGTTCGTTTCCGCAAGCTGCCGCGCGGCGGCAAGCGTTTGTCTGTCAGTCACAGCTGCTCCATGAGCGCGCTCATTCGCCGGGCTTCAGGCCGGGACGTTCGACGAGCTCGATGCGCGTGCCGTCCGGACCGGCGACATAGAAAAAGTTGATCGACGGGCCGTTCGGCAGGTTGAGCGGCGACGGCTGGCTCGTCAGCTCGACCTTCTTGCCTTCGAGCATCGCCTTGGTCTCCGCCACCGTGCCGATCGAGCGCCAACCGATGTGATCGATCGCGCGACCGATGCTCGGCACCGACGTCCCCTTGGCGGCGACGATGTAGACGGTCGTGAAGCCGGGAAGGCCGGCGTACTTCACCGAGTCGATCTGCCCTTTGATCTTCGTCCGCTCGCCGCCGAACTTGTCCAGCAGCCACGCGTACATGCCTTCGGTGTCCGGCGAGCGCAGCTGCACGTGATGCAGGCCCAGGAGATCGGGATCCTGCACGAGCTGAATCCGCGTGCCCCACGGGCTCTCGATCAGCGCCGTCTTGTAGAGGCCCGGCGCGTCTTTCACCGGCTCGATCACCTTCGTCCCGATCGCAGCGAGCGCGCGCATCGTCGCGTCGAGATCGGCGACCGAAAAACCGAGATGCTCGATGACGCTGCCGTCGCTGCCGCCGGTCTGACGCGGGCTGAGGAACATGAGCCGCACCGCGCCGTACATGATGCGGTTGGGCGCCTCCGTGATGCGCCGGCCGCCCGGAATGTTCTTCTCCCACCACTGGCTGGCTTCGGCCGCCGGCTCGTTGAGGTGAATGTGGTCGAACGGCAGCATCGTTTTCGTCTGCGCGGCGACGACGGCCGCGAGGCACGCGAACACGGCCGCCGCAGCGCAGGCAACGCGATTGAGAGATGACATGGGCGGCATTCTATTAGATCCTCCCCGCCGGCGGGCGCGGTCGTATAATTCGCGAACCTATGCGCACATCTCGAGCCTTCCATCGCATGCGTGCCCTCCTGGCGGCCGCGCTCGTCGCCGGACTCGCCTATTCGGCCACGGCGGCGGAGGGCGACGTGAAAGTGACGCCCGGCGAGTTCGTGATCGAGCATCCGACACTGATCAACCTCGGATTCGAATGGCACGTCGACGGCGATGCGAATCGGAATGCGAGCGTCGAGGTGTCGTACCGGAAGCAGGGCGAGGCCGCCTGGCGAACGGGGATGCCGCTGGTCCGGCTCCACGGCGAGCAGGTGTTCCAGCGCAACGTCTTCAACCTCGTCACGCCGAACATGTTCGCCGGCAGCATCCTGGATCTGGAGCCGGACACCGCGTACGAGGCGCGCTTCGTGATGACGGATCCCGACGGCATCGGCGGGCCCGCGTCGGGCGCGACCAGGACGGTGACCGTGCGGACCCGCCCGGAGCCGATGCCCGCCACCGGCGGCAAGACCTATCACGTCTACCCCACCAAGTGGCAGGGACCGAAAATCGAACCGGCCTTCGAAGGGATCATGTGCGCCTACAACTACTGGTGCGGCGCCGGAGACACCGCGCCGGGCGGACGCCCGCGCGTGAAGGCCGGCGATACGATCCTGGTCCACGCCGGCACCTACGCGTATCACTACGAGTTCTACGGCAACCAGACGACGGTCAACGCGACGACGACCTTCGAAGGCACGTACTACCTCACGGGCAAGGGCACGGCCGACAAACCGATCGTGATCAAGGCCGCCGGCGACGGTGAGGTGGTGCTCGACGGCCGGGACAACTTCAATCTCTTCAACGTCAAGGCCGCCGACTACAACTACTTCGAAGGGATCACCTTCAGGAACACCAAGATCGCGATCTGGGCGGGCACCCAGTTCATCGCGGGCTCGAAAGGGCTGACGGTCAAGCGCTGCCGTTTCGAAGACGTCGGCATGGGCGTGTTCACCAACTACTCGGGGTCGAGCGACTTCTACATCGCGGACAGCGTGTTCATCGGCCGCAACGATCCGAAGCACCTGATCGGGTGGACCGGTCCGTTCTGGCAGCAGTTCGAACATGTCGAGGGCCAGGAGTATCCGCCGGTGATGAAGTCCTACACCGGCATCCGGCTGTACGGCCCCGGCCACGTGGTCGCGCACAACTACGTGGCCAACTTCCACGACGGCATCGACACCGAGATGTACGGGATGCCGGACGGGTCGCATCCGATCGACGGACCCAACTATCCGCCGCGCGAGTTCTGGGAGCGGCGGCCCACGGCGATCGACATCTACAACAACTACATCACCAACGCGCACGACAACTCGATCGAGATGGATGGAAGCATGCACAACATCCGCGTGATGCGGAACATGCTGATCAACTCCGCGTCGCACCCGATGAGCACCCAGCCGTCGGTCGGCGGCCCGATCTATTTCATCCGCAACATCGTCTACCACGCGCCGGGCGGCTCGACCCGGCTGACTGCCGGTTCACCCGGTGTGATCTTCTACAACAACACCATCCTGACCGAGACCGGCGGCGCGGCGTCCTCGAACGTGCACTGGCGGAACAACCTGATGCTGGGGGAGAACGCGCTGGCCGCGATCTTCACCGTCAACACCAACACCAACTACAGCTCGTCGGACTACAACGGCTTCCGTCCGAATCCCGGCAACGAGGCGTTCCAGTGGAACTCGCCGCCGTTAGAGGTCGCGTCGATTCCCGGCGATGGGAGCGGCGGCGTGAAGATCGAGGCGCGCAAATTCCCGACGCTGGAGGCGTACGCGCAGGCGACGAAGCAGGACCAGCACAGCGTGCTGGTGGACTACGACATCTTCGTGAACGTGAAAAAGCTCGACGCCAAGGATCTGGCGACCGTGCAACGTCTCTACAAGGCGGAGGACTTCGACTTCGGGCTCCGCCCCGGATCGGCGGCCGTCGATCGCGGCGTTGCCATACCGAACGTGACCGATGGCTTCACCGGACAGGCTCCCGACCTCGGCGCCCTGGAAGTGGGCCGGCCCGTTCCGGTCTACGGACCGAGGCCGCGGTAGCGCTCATTTGCAGTCGACGCTAGAATTAGAGCGTCATGGGTCGAACGGTCCTTGCCGCACTGGTCCTCGCCGGCGCGCCCGCGCTGGTGCAGGCGCAATCCGCGACAGCGCCTCTTCTCGTCACGGCGACCGTCGTCTCCACCTGCAGCGTGGACGCCCCGCGATCGGCAGAGGCGTCGACCTTCACGACCATGCCGGTAGGCGTGACCTGCGCGAAAGGCGGCGTCACGCCGCGCGTGCAGCGTCCGATCGCTCCCGGCGCGGCGCGCCGCAGTGAAGTCCGCGACGCGCTCCTGATCATCGATTTCTAAAGCGAATCAGAACAGGACCCGGACGGTCACGGTGTCGACGTATTGTCCGGAGGTATCGGCTGGGTCTGCCTTGCGGGAATCCGTCCATATGCAGGTACCACCACCGGCGTATCGTTCGGCGGATTGTTCTCGTAATAGACATCCGTACCAAGCACGCCATCGCCCCATACTGTTCGGTGAGTCGAGTCGAGGTAGATGTTGTAGTACAAGTTATAGCCTCCATTCGTCATGCTGCGATCGTACGAGTTCGATGTTCCTTGTGACATGTCAATGCGAATTTTCTTCGCCTTGTTGTTGCAGGTGTAGATGACCTGGGCCACGGCATCCAGGTCTGCGTTGGCCTCTGGATCGAAGTTGCCGAAGCTCAACGGCCGCGTTTCAATCGCACATTCTGCCGCACTGCTGTCTCGCGGCGGCCCGGCCAACAACCCACGGGGAAACTGCGCCTCGGCGCCCGAGCCGCGCGCCGACCAGCAGCGCCGCTGCTGCCATCGCGACGAACAGCAATCGAAACGGCGTCATTGCGGCTCCTCCACGCACGTCACCAC
Organism: uncultured Acidobacteriota bacterium; assembly: GCA_963794705.1. GTDB lineage: Bacteria > Acidobacteriota > Vicinamibacteria > Vicinamibacterales > CAVVIG01 > CAVQFC01. The sequence continues at coordinate 477,400 of CAWCFI010000007.1, read as the reverse complement.
GCCGGCGTCAGTCATTGACGGTGCCTTGTCCGGCATGTGAATCGTCGCCCGGCACGTGCGACCGCTCCAGCTGGCGACGGCCGGATGATCGCCGGGCGGCAGATCTTCGAAATAAAACTCGCCGCTGACGTTCAGCGGCGAACTGAACCCGGCGGCGCCCGCGGTCACCAGCAGCGTGCCGTATGCCGGCGGCTGTGCCGGCGACGTCGAGGCGGCCGGTCAACGCGTGGATGACACTGGCTTCGAAGACCACGACAGCACCTCCTCGATACGGCACCGCGATATCCTGCGATATCGCACCCAGGTTGATGTCCACCGGAACATCATCCTGCACGATCCCGATCGGGCTCGACAGGTACGAACGCAGGTCGGGGACGAACAGCGATCCGCCCCTTCCCGTGCGTCCCTGCTCCTGATTGTTCGCGAGCACACGGACACCCCTGATGTCCGGCACCTTCACGAGCGCGAAGCCGTCGTCCACAGGCCGCGACAGCAGCACCTGGCCGCCGATGGCGACGATGCTCCCGGCGAGGTTGATGGTGCCGATCGTTTTGTCACCTTCCGCGCCGTCGGCGCGCACGCCGATGATGCCGCGCCGGCCCTGCACTTCGAAGGTTCCCGTCGTCCGGTACGGCGACTGCGCGTCGGCATCGAGGCGGAACCCGAAGCCGGGCCCGAGCGGCAGCGATCGCTGGACGTTGATGGACGTCAACGCCTCGCCCTGCGGATCGACCGTCGTCACCGCGCTGGCGACGGTGCGCCCGCCGAGAGCAACGGTCAATGAGGCAAAGCCCTCCCACGCGATTGGTGATCCCGCCCTCTGCGCGCGGGTCGCGTTCAACGACAGCTGTGCGCGTGACGTGACTTCCCAGACTGTAGCCCAGTCGCAACAACTTGTCGTGCTGCGCTCGCGAGCGCATCCTGCAGGCTCCTGTTGCACCGAGTCGGGAAGGCGCCCGATGATATCCGGATCGATTTGCGAGATGCGCGCGGTGAGCGCATCAGGACCGCCCAGCGTCCCGCCGACGGTGAGCGACCCCAAACGGCCGAGCGCCACGCCGACCGACCCGTCGGCGGTCACCTGCTGCTGGTTGGCCGGCGTCAGGAACAGGTTCTGGAACTTCGGCCCGATCCACGTCGCGCGCATCTCGGCGCTGAACCAGTGCGCGAGGAACGAGTAGACGCCGGTCGCGGCATAGCCTTGTGCCTTGTCGGTGGTTCTGGCTGGCCAGTCCCTCGGCGCCAAACGTGCCCAGCCGCCAGAGCCGGGCGTTGAAGCCGGCGCCGCCCATCGCGAGTTCTTTTGCGCCTTCGGCCTGGAAACCGATGGTCAGCCAGTCGGTCAGACCGATGTTGTGGACCGCCGTGCCCATCGTGCGGCCGTACGCAACCTTAGTGTCGTTCACCGTTCGTTCCAGCCCTGCGACATACGAATAGTCCTGCTCGCCGCCTTTCAATAGCCGCGTCGATAGGTAAAAGCCAAGGTTGATCGACTGCTCGCGGCCGAAGGCATCGCGGATGATCACGCGGGCGTTGCCGAGCCCGGTTTCGAGCGGCAGATCGTGCAACGTAAATTGCCCGGGCGGCAGCCGCACCGACGAGACCAGGCGGCCGTCGACGTACACGTCCGCCGTCGACGGCGTTCGCACCGCGCCCCTGATCTGCGGCGCGGGATAGATGGCGTAGTACGGATCGAGGTCCTCGTGCGTCGAGACACTGAAGCCGCCAACCACCGGCGCACTGCCGAGCGTCGTCGAGCGCCCGATCGTGTCGCCGAGCACCCAGCGGCGGCGGCTGCGAACCTGATCGATCGTCATGCCCGTCAATCCCGGCGTGACCTTGCCGTCGTTGTCGACGCCGGCGGCGGTCTGGAACAGCGCGCCGAAGAGATGCGCGCCGAGTTCGACGTAACCGGCGGTCTTGTGGTCGGTCGACCAGTTGGTGGAATAGTTCAGGAAGACGGCGTTGTTCGAGCTGACCTTCCAGCCTGGCGGGCGGGGGTTGGAGATCGCCAGCTCGGTCGGGCTCAACAGCGCCGGGTCCGCGGAGATCAGCACGCGAATCTCCGCTTCGTCGAGGGTGAACGTGACTTGCGGAGCGAGCGAGGCGAGCGACACGCGCACGACGGTGTCCGGCGCGAACGCCTGCCGCCGGCCGTCGGGCAGCCTCAGCAGGCCGGCGGCGAGGAGCACCGCCGGATCGATCCATGGGCCATCGGCCGTCAGCAGGAGCTCGACGTCGCCCTTCGGTTCGTCGTTGACGACGAGAACCCAGATCGAGCGCTCCTGAGCGGACGCCGGCGCGGCGACGAGCAGCGCCGCGGCGACCATCGTTCCTAGGGAGCAGCGCACGCAGCCGGCGACACCTGGCTTGCGCCCTTGAGCGACTTGTCGTGCCCGAACACTTCCACGGCGACCTGGGTCGTCGATCGGCATTCCGTCGTCGGTCATCGGGACTTCAAAGATTCGCGTCGCACCTGGCAGCACGTACCAACCAGGGCCATACTTCGTGAACGTGGAAGCAGCCGATGTACCAGTGCCGCTGACTGAGAGTCTATCGACGCTGATGTGCAGGTTACCGGTGTTGCGAACACGCGTCAGCACCTTGCCGTTCTCGACCGAGACGCCGTCGATCACCGCGGTCCTCGAAGGCTTCGCCGGCCGGACGAACACCGGGATGCCAATCTTGGTGCGCAGGGCCACCGCGTTGGCCGCGGGAGCCGACTGGTCCGGGAGCTCCTCGACGAACAGGCGAAACGATTGTTCGACGTCACGGGCCGTGCCGGCGTTGATGCCGATGCGGACGTTGCGCGACGCGCCGGCGGGGAGCTCGACCAGTTTGGGAAAAAACGTCACGTCAGCCGACGGGTTGAGCGTCATCTGGCCATGCTCGTCTTCGGACCAGCTGACGAGCGTGATCTCGAATCGCAGCGGGACCTTCCCGCGATTGCGGACTGTGACGAGCGCGCTGGTCGCCGACGCCGAGAGGTCCACCTCCGTCGGCGTGACGGTGAAGTTGGACGCGATCGCGGCATGGGGCGCAAGCAGCAGACCCACGATGGCTGCGGAGATGAGGTGAAGTCGCACAGTCCCGTCCTCTTAGAAATTCACCGTCGCCACGACGGTATCGGTGTAGGCGCCGACCGCGGCGACTTGGTTTTGAAGCACGCGTCCGTAAACGGTGAAGTTCTGCGGGTTCTGGTTCACCGCCGCAGGGACATCGAGGGCGTCGGCGGCGGTATTGCCCCAGACGGAGGCGTGTGCGGCGTCCTTGTAGAGTTCGTACGTCAGATACTCGGCCGCGGCCCCGGCCATCCGGCGCGTGGTGCCCTGGGCGTTGCCGCCGGCGTTCAGACCCACCTTGGCCGCCGCCCCCTTTGTGCAGGTGACAATGACGGTGCCGGTGCCATCGAGCGGCGCTGTTCTGTTGGCAGTCACCGAGTCGTAGGCGCCGAAGGCCACCGGCGCGGTTGAAATGGTGCAGTTCTTCGAGACGGTGGCACTGATATTGAGGCTCGCCGTGGCGCTTGAGCTCTGGCCGAAGAGCCTGCTTTCCGCCGCGATCGAGACGACGGCCAAACCAGCGAGAACGATCACAATCCGACGCATGGGTGCCTCCCGGGCATTGCCGCCTCAACGGCAAAAGTCGCGCCTGCCCAGGGACGTCAGAAAATCTTGGGAAAATCGACGCTCGCCCCGCTCCGGGGCACGCCCTCCGGGGGCGTCCCCCGAAGATTCGGAGGTCCGCGCCCTCACTTCGTCCAGGCGTCGTTTGTGCGTATCCACGTTTTGTCGGGGTCGTAGCGGGTGATCTGCTTGGCGAGGGTCACCGAATCGGTCCCGAGATCCTTTTGATACACGATGCCGTTGTGATTGACGATGAATGTCTGCACGCCGGTGACGCCGTATTCCGCCGGCGTCGCGATCAGCGCGAACCCGCCGATCATGGCGTCGCCGATCACGTAGTCGAGCTCGCCCAGCGGCGCGGCGGGCCCTTGGCCCTTCAAGACCTGAAACATATAACCGTGATAGGCGGACGCCGCGTCCACCGCGTAGCCTTCCTGGATCGCCTTGGCCACCGCCTCGCTGATCGGGCCGCCGTCGGTGCCATCAGCGTTCTTCCAATACAGGCCGTCCTGCTTGCCGGGCGCGCTGATGATGCGTTGCGCGTACTGGTGGATGGGTGACCCATCGTGCAGGTCGAGGGCGTAATCCTGCTGCGCCTCGACGAACCCGCGGCACACGTCGATCGCGTCGAGCTCATTGGCGCCGACGCGACGGAACAGGATCTCGTCGCGTCCGGTCCTGGCGTCGAAATACCACTGACCGCCGATCCTCACGAGCGGCACGGGCAGCGGCCAGTGTTCCCCGCCCACCTGGAGCGTGGCCCGGTTGGGATGTGCCGGACTCACCACGACCAGGTGCCCCTCCTGCGCGAGCGAAGCAAACGCGAGGGCGTAAGACTTGTCGCGAACGGGATCTCCGGTGCTCACGAGATCCTTGCCGTCTGGACCGAACATCGCGGCGATCGCCGGTTCGTCGAAGTTCGACGCCGCCTGGATCAGCCCATTCGCGGCCGCCTGCGCGGTCGGGAACGCCTTTGCCCCGGGCGGCGGCACCGCCGCGGCGGCCGGCTTCGCGGCCGGTTTCGGCGGCAAGGGCGTCTGCGCAAACATCACAGGCGCAGCAAAGAGGCCAAGGGTGAGCGCCGTTGCCGCGAGGCGCCGCCTCGCGATCGATCGTAGACAGGTCGAAGTGGCGCGTGGATTCTTCATGACCGGTTACCTCCTTCTCCCGCCGCCGCCGGAGCGGGCGCGCGACGCGCCCACGCTGGCTGATCCGCGCTGGCTGCTGCTGCGGGCGGCGCCGCTGCTCGGGCGGCTGCTCGAGGCGCCGCCGAAGGCGTTGCTGTTTCGCCCGGAGTTACCCTGGCTGCTCGGGATGTTGCGATTGCCGACGCGGTCGCTGCTCGCTGCGCCCGCCGTGCCGCGGTTGGCGCCGGCGCTACGCGTCGCGGGCGATGCGGCGGCACGATTCGCGCCCCCGCTCCCACTCCGATTGGCGCCGGTCGCAGGCTGCGTCCGCGCGGACGCGCCCGAATTCTGCCGGGCATTCGCCTGTCGCGCCGCCGTGGAATCGCCCCGCGCCGTGCCGCCATAGCGGTTCGCGGTGTTGCGATCCGCGTACGGCGTGCCGCCGCGATGGGCCGGATTGTGATTCCAGTTGCCGCCGTTACCGCCGTAGCGGTTGTAGTTGTTGTAGCGGTTGTAGTGGTTCACGTACCGGTTGTTCACGTTGATGTGGACGCTGCCGTAGCCCCATCGGGGGCCGTAGCCCCAGCCGCCGCCCCAGAACGCGCCCATCGCAACGCCGACGCCGAACCCGATCGCGACACCCGCGGCGTAGTAGCCCACGGGCGGGTAGTAGATCGGCGGATAGGGATAGATCGGAGGACCGTAGACGACGACGGGGTTGTAGGCGGGGACGTAAATCACCTGCGGGCTGGCTTGCTGGATCACGATGACCTGCTTGGTTTCGACAACCTGGGTCGTGACCTTCTGCTGCTCGGTGGTCTTCAGGTTTCCCGCATCGGAGGCCTTCCTTCGCATTCGCTGCACGGCGTCCATCACATCGCCCTGCTGCGCGAGGAAGGCATTGCCGAGGTCGGTCGTCCACTTGATGTCGTCGCCCAGACGTTTGACGACGTCGGGCAGACCGGCGAGCCCCTGCACGGCCGGATCCCAATTTTCCTTCTCGACGGCGGCGGCGAGAGCCTCCCCTTTGAGATCGGGGTGCCTGGAGATCCACTGTTGCAGCTGGATGATTTCCAGTGGGTAGGTCGAGGCGGCAAGCGCCTGCGCCAGGAGGGGATCCGGATAGAGGGCGATCGGGGCCACCAGTGAATCGAGCTGGTCGTTGGGAATCTTCGCCGCCGACGTCGTGGTTCTCGTCGCGGCCTGGGGATACGGCAATACGGACGAGAAGACGCTTGACGGTATGAGGAGCGCGGCGCAGAGGGCCGCGGTGGCTCGCGTGCCGAGGCTCGCGTGGTTTGAGCGCATGACCAGACCTTTCTTTACGTGTTCACCTCCCGCAAAAGTCGGGCCTGTTTAAGGGGGCAGGAAATCGGGGATTATCGACGCTGCTTCACGCCGGGCGCCACGCCGGGCCGAACGGCCCCCGAAGATTCGGAGGTCGGTGCGGCGTCGAGGAACTGCATCAGCGCGTCGACGGTTTGCCGTGGACTCTCTTCCATGATCCAGTGGCCGGTATTGGGCAGCACAACAGACGAACCCTTGGCGGCCACCAGCGGCACTTGCTGACCGAGCGCGTAGCCGTTGGCCTTGTCTCCGCCGATCGACAGCACGGGCATCGGCAGCTTCGTCTGCGAAAATCGTGCGAAGTCCTTCGCCGCCTGCTGAAACGAGACGAAGTACCCCCACGCCGCACGCATCCGCCCGGGGCGGGCGTATGCGGCAACGTAGGCCCGGCGGGCGGCTTCCGGGATGGACCTCGTCTTGTCCGCGGCGAAGTCGTTCCAGAAATGCTCGAAGTACAGGCGCTCGCGCCCCTTGACCAGCGCTTCCGGGGTTGGCCCGTTGAACCGGAAGTGCCAGATCGCGGGATTGTTGTAGATGTCCTCCCATCCCGCGACTCCGGGGAGGAATGCGTCCATCAGCACCAGCTTCTCGGTGTCCGACCGAAACTGTGCCGCATAGGCGTACGCCACCATCAGGCCGATGTCGTGACCAACCACGACGGCCTTGTCGATGCCGAGGCTCCTGACGAGGCCGTGGATCCGTGCCGCCGATCGCGCCATGTCCAGGCCATCCGCGGGAATGTCCGAGCCACCGATGCCCGGCAGGTCTGGAGCGACCACCGTGAATCGGTTCGCGAGCTTCGGAATCAGCGGCCGCCACATCCGCGAAGTCTCGGCGTAGCCATGCAGCAGCACGATCGCCGGACCGGTTCCGGCGGTCAGGTACTGCAGCTTCACGCCCTCGCCGCTCCCCGTGCGAACCGAAATCGCCACAGTGGAGGGTTTCGCCGATTGCCTGGCACGACTCGCGCTCACCGCGTCGCCCCGGCCGGCGGCTTCGACAGGCGCCCGCTGATCCAGCGCGTGATGTCTGCCATCACGGTTTCTTTTCCGAGGTCGTTGAGCAGGTCGTGCACGTGGCCTTCGTACAGCTTCAGCGTCTTGTCCGTCGAGCCGGCGGCATCGAAGAACACCTGGCTGCCGCTCGACTTGGCCGCCTTGTCGGCGGTGCCGTGGAGAATCAGGACCGGCAGGGTGATGCGCGCAAACTCGGAGCGGAGCCGCTCGTCGGCGCGGACCAGCTCCGCCACCGTCTGCGTCGGCTGTGTCTCGTGCGCGATCAACGGATCAGCGTTCATCGCCGCCACGACCGAAGGATCGCGCGAGAAGTCCTCGTTCTTGAGATGCAGCACGTGCGCATGCGGGAACACGTGGCCAAGTCCTTTGAGCACGGCGAGAGCAAAGTCCGGTGCCGGGGTTTGAAACGCGAAGCTCTCGCAGACGAGACCGGCGAGATCGGCCTGATGTTCGACGGTATACAGGCAGGCCAACACCCCGCCGGCGCTGTGTCCCAGCATGAACACCGGAAGATTCGGTTCACGTTTGGTCGCGAGATCGACGAGGCCCGCGACATCGGCGAGGTAGTCAGCGAACTGCGCCACGTAGAATCGCTCGCCGTCGGACCTCCCGCGTCCGCGCAGATCCACGGCGTAGACGGAAAGGCCCAGTTCGATCAGCTGCTCCGCCACCCAGCCGTAGTAGCCGCTATGAGAATTGAATCCCGGAACGATGATGACGAGACCTCGCGCGACGCCGGTGGCGCGCCACGAACGGTAGGCGATGGTCACATCGCCGAGACTTTTGAATGTCGCCTGTTCCTCGATGTTTCTTCCTGTCTCACTCATCGGAGTTCCTTTTCTATGCTCGAGCACTTGGCAAGCGGTCGCTGACGCTGCAGGGATGAGCCGGGATGCCCTGCCACGCACGTGATCCATTCTCTACGAGAGCGCGTCCTCCGACGATACGGAGAGTCGCCGACGTCGCTCTGCGCTGCGGATTCGCCGATCAGAGTCACTTCACTCGTGTATTCAGCAGGGAGGGGGTAGGAGTTCAGGAAAGTGGTGTCGGCGCCTGTGAAGAAATGCGGAAGAGGCGACGCGCCTCCTCTCACTCTTAGAGTATAGCGCACAGGGGGGCTTGCGGTAAGACCCGGGGCGTGCCGCAGCATCACGTGGTCGCTGCGAATTCTCTAGAGAGCGCAAAGGGGGCGATGGGCTGCTACGTGTTGGGTTTCCACGAGATCGATCGCACGCAGATCGCGGTCGTCGGCGGCAAGGGCGCGCAGCTGGGCGAGCTTTCGCGGATCGACGCCCTGCGAGTGCCGACTGGCTTTTGCGTCACGACACATGCTTCCGGCGGATGTTGGCGGTCGCGCCGTCGATCGACGATCGGCTCGAAGGCGCCACCGTCCCCGACGATCTGTCAGCAGCAATCACCCACTCACTTGCCCTCTTCGGCCAGGAGGCGGCCTATGGCGTCCGTTCCAGCGCGACCGCGCAGGATCTCCCGACCGCATCGTTCGCCGGTCAGCGGATCCGCGTGCACGGAACGGACGGGTACGTCGAGATCCTTTCCTAGTCGATCAGTGGAGGAGAGTGGCTGCGCTCGAGTGGCCGCCCGCCCTCGAATGGTACGCCTTCAATTGTTCGGCGGAAATCGGTGGAGAAAAGTAAAACCCCTGCGCCATCGGAATCCGTGCCGTTCGGAGTGCGTCGGCCTGTGCTTCAGTCTGGACACCTTCCGCGATGACCGCCACTCGCGCTGAATGGAGCAACACCGATAGGCCGCTGAGCCACGCCGGGTTGGGGCATGCAGGAGTGATCTGATCGACGAGCGACCGGTCTGTCTTGATCACGTCGAAGGTGCAGCGCGACAGGATCGCCAGGTTGGTCCCGCTCAGGGTCACATCGTCGAGCGCAATCCGGACGCCGGACCGGGACGCGGCCGCAAGGGTCGCGACGCCCAGGTTGTCGGGAATCCCGCGTTCCGTTATCTCGAGGATGATCTGATTCCTGATTTCGGATAGGCCCGTTTTCTCGGCGGCGTATTCCAGCCCGCCTCGCCCGATGATTTCGGGAGGGACGTTGATGCTGATGTCCAGTTCCTTGTGCGCCCGGAGCCAGTCTCCGAGCTCCCTCGCGACGGTTTCGAACACCCAATACGTGAGCATCCCCGACAGGTGTGTGCCTTCGATGAGCGGGATGAAGTCGTCCGGCTGGACCACTCCGGACGAACGGCGCCATCGAGCCAGCGCCTCCGCCCCCAGGCACCGGCCGTCGGTGAGGGAAACGGTGGGAAGGTATTCCAGGAAGAACTGTCCCTGGACCAGGCCATCACGGATCGCGTCAGCAGTAATCATGTCGGTCGCCTAGCCGCGTGGCACACGTCGTCAACCTCGTCGCCTGAAGTGAGCGGCCGAACGTCGCGACAGGTGTGTTGAACAGGGAGACATCTTACGTCCCAACGGACGTCGAGCCGCCTACTATCTGCTCCGCCCCTTCGCCTCAACGAACCGCAGAATCCGACCGCGCTCTTCGAGTGTGGTCTACAAAGGGACCACTCTGCTCCTTATCGTCCCACCACCAAATGCATCGCCGCCTCGGTGGAGACGTGCTCCTGCACCTTGTAGCCGAGGGCCGGAAGGTTGATGCCTTCAAGAAGGGGCTCGCCTTGACCGAGCAGGATCGGCGAAACGGCGACGTGAATCTCGTCGAGCAGTCCGGCCTGCAGATACTGGCGGATGGTGGCTGCTCCGCCGCCGATGCGCACATCCTTCCCTCGAGCGGCCGCCCGCGCCTGGCCCAGCGCCGCCTCGATTCCTTCGGTGACGAAATGGAAGACGGTGCCGCCTTCCATCTCCAGCGGCGGGCGCGCATGGTGCGTGAGCACGAAGACCGGCACGTGGTATGGCGGATTGGCGCCCCACCAGCCCTTCCACTCATAGTCGGGCCAGGGTCCGCGTACAGGTCCGAACATGTTGCGCCCCATGATCCAGGCGCCGAGATTCTCGAACGAGCGTGCCGCGAAGTCGTTGTCGACGCCGGTCGTCCCGCCGTCTCGCCCCAGGACGTTTTGCTGGAAGATGCGGGTTGGAAGGAACCACTGGTGCAGCTGCTGCCCGCCGCGGCCTAGCGGTTGGTCCAGGCTCTGGTCCGGGCCGGCGCCGAAGCCGTCGGCCGACACGGTGAAGGCGTTCACGCGAAGTTTGGACACGGGCGTCTCCTTGACGGTCAAGGGACTATTTTACGTCGCGAGACGCCGGCGTCGATCCCGAGTGGGAGCTACACGAGTCCACAGGGCGTGATGAAATGGGCCGAGTGTCGTCCCGCGCGTTTTCTAGTGCCATGCTTCGACGCGACTTACGCATCGTCAGGCCGCCGGCGCGCCTTCCCTTCGGGACTTCGTGACCGAAGCGCCGACCCCGAGCGGAAGTGCATGCCTTTCATCGCCATCGCGTCCATCGGCGACGATGCCACGCGCCCCGCCTGCCGGAGCTCGTCGAGGGCGCGCGCCAGAACCGGGCTTCCGCCCGCGTACTGGCCTATTTTTTCTCTCACACGCGCGAGCAGGCGTTCCGCCGCGGCGTAGTCGCCGCCTCGGTTCAGCTCCACAGCCTCCGCCTGCGCCCTCGCCATGTAGACCTGTCCCACCGCTTCGTCGACCGCCTGATTGCGCGGCTGGTCGTCGCAGGCCGCGTGTGACGCAAATGTCCACGTCAGCTCCGCGGATCGACCCTGCACTTGGACGCGCTCCGCCTCCAGGGAGAAGGCCGCCGCGATTCGATCGCCTTCCTGACCGACTGGAAAATCCAGACGCGTGACGAGAGACCACTCCTGCCCCGACACGAGATCGCCGATCTGGACCGTCAGGCGGCCCGGCTCGCGGGTGCTGGGGAACCGGTTCAAGATTTCGGCATGGAGACCGGCCGGCGTCTCGATGGTCAACGTCACCCCGGACGCGACCACCTCGAGGGTTTCCCCCAGCTCGCTCGCGAACACGTCGGGAATCTGTTCGGCGCGCTCGATGAAGTAGAAATGCCCCGCGCCCGCGTCCGCCATCTGCTGGAGCAAGCGCTCGTCGAAGTCGGCCCCGACACCGAAGGTCGAAGTCACCACGCCGCGGCGGCGCAGTTCGCGCGCGTGGGCGATGATCTCGTCGTGGTCGATGACGCCCTGATTGGCCAGGCCGTCGGTGAGAAGCAGCGCCCGGCCCAGACCCTGGCCTTCGATATACCGCGCCACTTGTTCGCAGCCGGCCAGCCATCCACCACAGAGATCCGTGCTATGACGCGCCCCGATCGACGCTAGTTGCGCCCGGGCACGCTCGCAGGCGTCGTGGGTCGCCGCCGTCGACTCGACGATCACGTCGATTTGCGAGTCGTAGACCACCAGCGAAAAGCGATCGTCGCTTCGAAGCAGCCGCAGCGCGTGGTCGATGGCACGGCGCGCGAGCGTGATCTTCGATCCGTTCATGGAACCGGATCGGTCGAGGACAAACGCGACGTTGATCGGGTTGCGGGCGTGCGCGCGATCGACCCGGGGCGCCACAATCGAGGCCAATGCGTACCGCGTGCTGCACGACGAGGCGCGAACCAGGGACCGATCGCTCTGAACCGTCATCTTCATGATGCGTCTTCCTCGTCTTTCTGCTTTACCAGGGCGAGCAGTCTGTCGACCAGCCGGTTGCGCTCGCGTGACAGGGGCCGGCGGATGTGCAATTCCAGGTCTTCGTTGAGGACGATGCGTTCCCACTGCGAGTGGCGCGCAGGCGATGCCATCGACGCATCGGGCGCCACCGAAGCCACGGCGTCCCGCATCGCCCGCGCGGCCGGCAATGCTCGCCGCCCGCTCGCGCCAGACTTCACCGACTGGATGTAATCGAGGGCCGAGTTTCTCGGCTTTGGCGTCGATGGGCTGCCGCCCGCGAGCGCTTTCAGGACTTGATCGTCGGACAAGGTATCCAACTGGCGGCGGATCTCGTTGAGCGGCAGGTGCTCCTTCTGCAGCCGCCTGATCAACTGAAGCCTGGCGAGATGCGCCTCGGTGTAGCGTGCCCCGCGCCCTCCGCCGTCCGGCGGCGCCAGGAGCCCCTGCTGGATGTAGAAATGGACGGTCCGTGGCGTGACACCCGCCTTCGCGCAGAAGTCTTTGATGCTCAGGTCGCTCACGATGAGGTCAATGTAACAGTTGAACGTTGCACTGTCAATATTGAATCGTGACCCTCTTCAGTTAGCCGCGAAGTCCGCGCCGACAGGCGCCTGTGGAAACGCGGCCAGGATGTGGCGACATCATCGCGCTTCGGTTGGCGCGCCGGCCGACTGGAAGTGTCTTTCGTACCAGGCGATCGACCGATCGATCACGTCGATCTGGTGTTTGGTCTCGCGCACGCCGTGGCCTTCGCGCGGATAGCGAAGCATGATCGTCTCGACGCCGGCGTCCTTGAGCGCGATGAAGTACTGCTCCGCCTCGGCAATCGGCACGTCGTTGTCGTTCTCGCCATGGACGAACATCACCGGCGTCTTGACGTTCGCGACGTAGCGGAGCGCCGAGCGCTCCCACAGGAAATCGGCGAGGCGCCGCGGCGCCGCCTTGTCATTCATCTTCCACTGCTCGTGCGGCAGCACGCCGAATTCCACGGCGAGATAGTCGTGGTAGTACGACATGTAGTTGAAGCTCACCAGGTTCGCGATCCCTGCGGCCGGCACCGCCGCTTTGAAGCGGGTGGTCTGCGTGATCAGCCAGTCGGTGAGCTGGCCGCCGTAGCTGCCGCCTTCGATGCCGAGGCGATTGGCGTCGAGCCAGGCATACTTCGCCAGCGCGGCGTCGACGCCGGCGAGCACGTCCTTGCCCTCGCCGCCGTCCTGATCGTTGAAGATCGCGTCGGCGAACTTCTGCCCGTAGCCGGTCGAGCCGCGATAGTTCACCATCAACACGCCGTAGCCCCTGGCGGCATACACCTGCGCCTTGGCGTTGAAGGCCGGCCCCTGCTGGCCGTGCGGCCCGCCGTGAATCATCAGGATCAAGGGATGCTTCGAGCCGGGTTTGACCTCGATCGGTTTCGTGAGGAACGCCTCGACGTTGAGGCCGTCGAAGCTCTTGAACGGCAGCGACTCGGTCTCGGCGACGGTCTTGCCGGTCATCAGCTCCTTGTTCAGCGTCGTCAGCGCCTTTGGCGCGCCAGTGCCATGCTTCACGAACAACTCGGATGGCGTGTCCGGCGTACTGAGGGCGTACGCGATCACGTCGCCCTGCGAGCCCTTGGCGATCGACCACGATCCGACGCTGCCGCGCTCGTTCGGCCCCGGCGCGACGACCGCTGGCTGCCCGCCGGCGATGGGCATGCGATAGAGGCGCTGGCTGCCTCGTTCCTGGACGGTGAAGTACACGCTGCTGCCATCAGGCGACCACTGCGGCTGGCCCTGGCGATTGTCGATCGTCACCAGCTCGCGCCGGTTGCCGCCGAGCGCGTCCATCAGCCACACATGCGTGTCCTCCATCGTCGTCTCGGAGGAGGTCAGCGTGCGGCGGGTCCCGAGATAGGCAACGGACTTGCCGTTGGGCGACCAGATCGGCCGGTACTCGGCGTTCTTGGTGTCGGTGAGCCGGCGCACGTCTCCGCTCACTGCGCTGGCCGCAAACACGTCGTAGTTGAAGACGCGATCGGGATCGGCCTCGCGGTTGGACACGAACAGGATGTCGCCGTTTTCCGGCGACCATTCGATCGAGTGCTCGTAGTAATCGCCGCGGGTCAACTGCTTGACCTGCTTGCTCGCGACATCCACGATGAAGACGTGCAGCCGGCGGTTGTCGTTGAAGCGGGTGAGCCCTTCCGACGCCGTCGGCTTGTAGAGATAGCGGGTGATCACCATCGGGTCGCCGTCGGCCTTCTCGGTTTCCGGTCCGGCCGTCGCCGAAATGAACGCGACCTGTTTGCCGTCCGGCGACCAGGCGAGCCGCTCGCCGTTGGACGGCAGCGGATGATTGGTGCCGCTGACCGGAGCCAGCATGACTGCACCGGAGCCGTCGGCGCGAGAAACGAATACGCCGGCGCCGGAGTCTTCGCGGCCGAAGTACGCGATTTGCTGGCCGTCGCGCGACCAGCGCGGGCCGGAGGCCCCATCTTTGTCCGAGCCCAGGCGCCTCGAGGTTCCAGTGGCCACGTCCGCGATCCAGACCTCTGAGTAGGGCCGGCCCGGGCGGTCATTGTTCTGAACAGAGTAGGCGACCCGCGTGCCGTCAGGAGAAAGCTGGACGTCGCCGACTGATTTCAGGCGGTAGAGTTCGCGGCTCTCGAACGCCGGGCCGGAGGACGCGGCTCTCGGTGAGATAGCCTGTGTCTGCGTCGTGGCCGGCGCTCCGCGCAGTTCTTGTGTCGCCCATGCAGAACCCATCGCGAGAAGGATGAACGCTCCACTTCGAATCCCGGGTAGATGCAGCATGAGGCTCTCCAAAGATGTGGCCAGGAACTCGTGCGGGCACGTGCACAATCCGGTTGGTGAACGGCAGAAGCCTTGTGAAGGCCTCGCACGTCCGTGGCGCGGCCGCGGTTTCGAAACGGGCGGCAAACCTGAACGAACCGCCTCCAGCCCAGCCCACTACTGCTGTTGGCGCCCCTGCGACGTCGGGTTCGAACGTGACGGCTTGTACCAGACCGGACTGGTCGGCAGCGACGCGGGCTCGATCACGCGGCCGTCCCTGACGATGCGATTGACCTTGCGGATGTTGTGGATGTCCGCGACCGGATCGGCGTCGAGCACGACGACATCGGCCAGCTTGCCGACTTCGATCGTTCCCAGATCCTTCTGCATCTTGCAGGCAATCGCGCCGTTCTTCGTCCCAGCCGTGATCGCCTGCAGCGTCGTCATGCCGAGCTCGACGTACCCTTCGATCGCGGTGATCGTGCCCATGCCGGGCTCGGTCCAGACCGCCTTCGGCTCGCGCCTGAACTCGGGGGCCGTGCCGATGTAATTGTCGGTGCCGGGCGTCAGGATCACGCCGGCGCGGACCAGCTTCTCGGCATTGCGGCGCCGCATGTCGATCGCACGGCCAAGCTCCCTGTCCTCCTGCCGGCGCTCGGAGAGCGTCTTCGTCTTCGTGCCGTCGGCGTCGGCCGCCGCTTCGGCCTGCTTCTTCTGGTTCGTCTCCTTCGTCTTCAGGTGACGCTTCCATGCGTCGCCCGTGATCTGGTTCACCAGCATCGAGCCGATGATCTTCCGGTCCTTGATCATCTGCACCAGCTCGTCCGGCATCTCGCGCGGGTCGAGCACCTCGGGATGCTGGATGACGTCGACGCCGGCCAGAATCGACAGCTTCAGCCCTTCGATCGACGTCGAGTGCGTGTCGGCCATCAGGTTACGCTTGTGCACTTCCTCGATGAGCGCCTTCTGCGCGTCGAGCGAAAACCCGATGAACACGGGGCTGTTCCAGTGGCTCGTGCCGCCGTACTTGACGAAGTCGGGCCCCTTGTCCATGTACTTGTTGATCGCGACACGCAGCTCGGCGGGCGTCATGTCCATCAACTCCTCGCCGGACCCCTGCGCGATCAGATCGTTCACCTGCTCCTGGAACGGCGACAGGCCGCTGTCCTTCATCTGCGCGAACGTGATCGTGAACGGTCCACCCCAGCCGACGATGTTGCCGGCGACGAGCATGCGCGGCCCGATGACGTCGCCGCGGGCGACCATGTCACGCACCTTGACCAGCGTCGGCAGCTCGCCGTAGCTGTCCCGTACCGTGGTGATGCCGTATTTCAGCTCGAGCTGCGCGCCCTCGACGACGACCTCCGTGGCGCGCGGCAGATACCGCGCCAGCGTCTCGAGGTTCGCGTACATCGAGATGTGCACGTTGGTGTCGATGAACCCCGGCGTCACGTACTTGCCGGTGCCGTCGATCACGGTCGCTCCCGGCGGCACGGCGACCGAGCCCTTCGCGCCGATCGCGCTGATGCGTCTGTCCTTCATCACGATCGTGGCGTTCGGGATCGGCGCGGCACCCGTGCCGTCGATCACCGTGGCGCCGACGATGGCGACGACGGTATTCGCGCCCTGAGCGGACACGACGCGCTGGTTCCGCAGCCCGAAGCCGCATAGCGCGGCGACGAGCAGGCACGCGAGAGTTCGGCGCATGAGGCTGGCAGGCATGATCGCGCTCCTATGGTGAACCCGCCGGCGACAACGGCTTGCGCGTCACGCGCACGATCCTGATCGCCGGCGTCAACTGCTGTTCTTTCCTTGACGATTTCTGAATCTTGCGCACGATGTCCATGCCACGGACGACGCGGCCGAACGCGGCAAAGCCCTGGCCGTCGGGATTTCGAGCACCGCCGAAATCGAGCTCGGGCTGTTCGCCGATACAGATGAAGAACGAAGCACGCGCCGAGTCCGGCTGACTGCGAGCCATCGACACCGCCCCGTCTACGTGCCACAGGCCGGTCTTGCTGGTCCGCTCGAGCGCGATCGGCGGAAACTGCTCCTTCTCGCGCCCCGGCGCCACCCCGCCCTGGATCACTTCGATCTTCGTGGTATCAGTCGGCTGGTTGTCCATCGTCACCGTTCGGGAGAAGGTGCCGCCGTCGTAGAAATGCCCGTCCACGTATTTCATGAAATTTTCGGCGGTCCTCGGCGCGCGCCTGGTGTCGACCTCGATCTCGATCTCGCCGGCCTCGGTCACGACGACGACGTTCGTGTCGCGCGGCGCCGTCAACGCTTTCTTCAGGGGCAGGCTGCCGCGATCGACGACCTGTCCGTCTTTCATCACCATCGAGATCTTGCGAATGTTGTTCAGGTCGTCCAGCGGATCGGCGTCGAGCACGACGAGGTCTGCCAGCTTGCCCTTCTCGATCGTGCCGAGCTCGTCCAGTTTGTGATACGCCGCGGCGATATTCTTCGTGGCCGCGAGGATGGCATCCATCGGCTTGATGCCGTTCTCCTGCATCGCCTTGAACCACAGGAAATGGCCGTCACCGAGCGTCGTCGACCGATCCCTCAACTGCTCCGGCTTCTGCTGCTCCACCGTGTCGGGATCCATCATGCCCCCGTCGGTCGAGAGCAGCAGCGGCACCCCGGCCTGAACGAGCCGAATGTCGTTGAAGTGCATCACGTCGATCAGCTGCGGCCCGTACTCGCTCGCGTTCTGGCCGAGCTCGTAACGCAGCCGCTCGCGGGTCCGCGGCAGGGTGGCGCAGTAGACGTTCCGTTCCCGGATCGCGTCGAGCAGCGCGTCGGGAATCGCGACCGGGCCGGTCACGTCGCAGTGCTGCAGCATGTCGGCGCCCGTGTCGAGCGCGTGCTTCAGGCTCATCACGTTGGTCGTGTGGGTCTGGGCGATGATGCCGGCGCGATGCGTTTCCTCAACGATGGCCTTCTGCGCCTCGGGCGAGAACTGCAGATAGAGGTTGTTGTGCGTGCTCGCGCCGTATTTCAGAAAGTCGATGCCGCGGCCGATATATTTCCGGATTTCCGCGCGCACCTCGTCGGGCGTCATGTACAGGAGCGGCGGACCGACGTTCTCTTCCCAGACGGCGTTGATCCGGCTCACCAGCGCCTTCGACGCCGTCGTCTCCGCGTTGCGGTTGAACTCGCGGCCGAACGGTCCGCTGAAACCGACGATGTTGCCGGCGACGAACATGCGGCTGCCGACCACTTCTCCTTTGCGGACGCGGTCGCGGACGTTGAGCAGCGGCTGCAGCGGCCCCCACGAGTCGAACACGGTCGTGACGCCGTTCTTCAGCGTCACCTGCGCGGCCTCCTCGATCAGATCCTCGTAGCGCCCTTCGTAGCGCACGACGAACTCAATCGACGATCCGAGCACCAGGTGCACGTTCGCGTCCATCAGCCCGGGAATCACGAACTTGCCGGCGGCATCGATCGTCTTCGCGTCCGGCGGGATCGCGACGGCCGACCGCCTGCCGGCGGCGGCGATTCGTCCGTCAGAGACGACGATCACGGCGTCGCGGATCGGCTGGGCCCCCGTGCCGTCGATGAGCGTCGCGCCGGTGATCGCGACCGAAGGTCCGGCCGCGCGCAGCTGCAGCACGCCGCAGGCCGCGAACACCGCGAGGAACGCCGCTGCGATTCGATGGTTGGCCATCTAATATTCCGACGTATGGCGGTCGCGCGCCGCGGTCAGCACTTTCTTCAGCGGCAGCCGCTGCCGATCGACGATCTGCCCTTCCTTCATCACCGTCGAGATGCGCCGGATGTTCTCGATGTTCTCCAGCGGATCGCCGTCGAGAATCAGCAGGTCGGCGGACTTGCCGGCCTCGAGCGTCCCGAACTGATCGAGCTTGTGGTACGCCGCGGCGATATTGCGCGTGGCCGATACGATCGCGGTCATTGGCGTCATGCCCTTCTCGACCATCGCCCTGAACCAGAGAAAGTGCCCTTCGCCAAGCTGCGTCAGCCGATCGGTGCGCAGCGTCGGGCTCATCTGCTCGACCGCGTCCGGATCCGTCATGCCCGCGTCGGTGGCCAGAAGGAGCGGCAGGCCGGCTTTGACGAAACGAGTCTGGTTCTCGTGGCGGACGCGCTCGTTGAACCGCGTGATGGAGTCAGGCGTGCGGTCCTCAGCCTGCTTGAGCTCGATCTCGAGACGGCGGTTCGTCCGCGGCTGCACCGCGAGGTAGGTCTTGTGCGCGAGCGCGAGCTGGATGGTCTGGTCGGGGATCGCGACCGGACCGGTCGATGCGGCATGCTGCATCATGTCCACGCCCGCCTCGATGCCCTGCCGCAGCGACTCGACCGACGTCGTGTGCGTCTGGACAATCAAGCCGGCCTTGTGCACTTCGTCCACGATCGCCCGCTGGGCGACGGGCGAGAACTGCAGCATGTTGGTGAGCACGTGGCCGCTGACCGCGAACTTCAGGAAATCGATGCCGCGCCCCAGGTACTTGCGAATCTCGACGCGCACCTGATCGGGCGTCATATACATCAGCGGCGGGCCGACGTTCTCTTCCCAGACCGCGTTGACGCGTTGCACCAGCGCCTTGCTCGCCGTCGTCTGGGCCGCCTGGTTGAAGTCGCGGCCGAACGGCCCGCTCAGGCCGACGATGTTGCCGGCGACGAAGACGCGGCTGCCGGTCGTCTCGCCGCGCCGGATCCGATCGCGCACGTTGAGCAGCGGCTGCAGCGGTCCCCACGAATCGAATACCGTCGTCAGGCCGTTCTTGAGCGTGACCTGGGCCGCCTCCTCGATCAAATCCTCGTAACGCCCTTCGTATCGCGCGATGAACTCGATCGACGAGCCGAGGACGAGATGGACGTTCGCGTCCATCAGGCCGGGAATGACGTACTTGCCGGCCGCGTCGATTTGACGCGCACCCGCGGGTATGGTGACCCTCGCGCGCGGCCCGACCGCCGTGATCTTGCCGGCGTCGATCACCAGCACCGCGTCCTTCACCGGATCGGCGCCGGTGCCGTCGATCACCGTCGCGCCGACGATCGCGACGCTCTGGGCGCGGGCCGGGATCGCTGCCAGCGCGAGCAGCGCGAACGCAAACGCCGCAGCGCGCGTCATCTGGCCCCTCCCTTCGCTCCCTGGCTGGTGGAGGCAGGCTTCGCCGGCTTGCTGCGCGACACCGTGAGCACCTTCTTGATCGGCAGGCTGTCGCGATCGACGACCTGGCCATCCTTCATCACCATCGAGATCTTGCGGATGTTGTTCACGTCGGCGAGCGGGTCGGCGTCGAGGACGACCAGGTCCGCGATCTTGCCGGCCTGTACCGTGCCAAGCTGATCCAGCTTGTGGTAGGCCGCGGCGATATTGCGCGTGGCGGACAGGATCGCCTCCATCGGCGTCATGCCCTTTTCGACCATCGCCTTGAACCACAGGAAATGGCCTTCGCCGAGATCGGTGGACCGATCGATCTTCATCTTGGGCTTCATCGACTCGGCGGCATCGGGGTCCATCACGCCGCCGTCGGTCGCGAGCAGCATGGGCACGTGAGCTTTGACCAGCCGGACCTCGTTGTCGTTCCAAATCTGGAGCCGTTCCTTGGCGCGGCGACTCGGCAGCGCGTCCTCCGCGTTCTCGAGCTCGATCGCGAGGCGCTTGGCGGTACGAGGTTGCACGGCGCAGTAGACCTTCTTGTCCAGCATCAGCTTGATCGTCGATTCGGGAATCGCGGTCGGACCGGTCACCGATCCGTGCTGGAGCATGTCCACCCCGGCTTCGAGCGCCTGACGCAGGCTCTCGACCGACGTGGTGTGGGTCTGCGCGATGATCCCGGCGCGGTGAACCTCTTCGACGATCACCTGCTGCTGCTCCGGCGAGAACTGCAGGAAGTCCTCCTCGCGGTGGCCGCTGGCGGCGTATTTCAGGAAATCGATGCCGCGCGACACATATCGATGGATTTCGCGGCGCACCTGGTCCGGGGTATCCCACATCAGGTCAGGGCCGGTGTTTTCTTCCCACAGCCGGTTCACGCGCCGCACCAGCGCCTTGGTCGCGGTCGTCTCGGCGGCGACGTTGAAGTCGCGGCCGAACGGACCGCTCAGGCCGACGATGTTGCCGGCGACGTAGGTGCGCGATCCGATCGTCTCACCGCGGTTGATGCGATCCCGGACGTTGAGCAGCGGCTGCAACGGTCCCCACGAGTCGAACACCGTCGTCACGCCGTTCTTCAGCGTGACCTGCGCGGCTTCCTCGATCAGATCCTCGTAGTGGTCCTCGTAGCGGACGATGAACTCGATCGACGAGCCGAGGACGAGATGGACGTTCGCGTCCATCAGCCCGGGGATGACATATTTGCCCGCCGCCTTGATCTCCTTGGCGCCGGCGGGGACGGTCACGCGGTCTCGCGGCCCGACCGCCTTGATGGTCCGCCCGTCGATCACGATCACGGCGTCGCGGATCGGGGCGCCGCCGGTTCCATCGATCAGCGTCGCACCTGTGATGACGGTCGCGGGCTGCGCGCTGGCGGTACCCAGGAACGCGGAGATGAAGAGAAGCAGGAACCAGCCAGTACGTCTCATGGGTTGCTCCGCGTGGTCGACGCCGGCGCCTTCGTGGCGCGCGGCCATTCGGCTTCCGGATCGAAGTGCAGAATCGGTTTCTCTGGAAGCTTCGAGCGATCGATGATCGACCCGTCCTTCATCACCGTCTCGATCTGCCGCATGTTCGCGATATCCCGCAGCGGATCGGCCCGGAGCACGAGCAGGTCGGCAGTTTTTCCCGCTTCGAGCGTTCCGAGATCAGGACGGCGGCACGCTTCGGCGCCGCGCCTGGTCGCGCCGACGAGCGCTTCCATTGGCGTCATCCCGGCTTCGACGAGATCCTGCATCGTATCGAAATGCTGCCGGCCGATCAGCGGTGACATCGGCCGGGCACCGAGTTCCGGCGCCTGCGGTCCGTTGTCGGTGGACATGGTGAACGGCACCTTGGCCTGAACCAGTCGCTTCAGGTTGACGAGGCGGTTCTGGTACATATCGGCGTTCATGCCGCGATAGGCGGGATCGCCCGAGGCGACGTGCTGCTTGATCATGTCGATTCGCTTCTGCGACACGGTCAGCAGGCTGCTGAGAATGTTGCGGCTCTTCATCAAGGCGATGAGATCGTCGGGCACCAGGCGCTCGCCGAATGCCTGACGATCGGCAGGATCCGTGAAGCTGCCCTGCTCCTCTGGGTGCTGCAGCAGATCGACGCCGGCCTCGATTGCCATCCGCAGGCTCTCGATCGTGGCAGTATGCGTTTCGAACACCTTGCCGCGCTTGTGAACCTCTTCGCCCATCGCCTTGAGGACCGCCGCGGAGAACATCAGCGACTCGGGACTGATGCCGTGGCTGCTGGCCGCGACCTTGACGAAGTCGACGCCGCGATCGAGATACAGGTTGGTTTCGCGCCGGACCTCGTCGGGTGTCATGAGCAGGAGCCTCGGCCCCATGTTGACTTCCCAGAGCGCGTTGATGCGGCGCTGCAGATCCTCCGGAGACGCCAGGCCTCTCGCCCCGAGAAAGCTCACGCCGAACGGTCCGCTGAGTCCGACGATGTTGCCGGCGACCAGTGTTCGGGCGCCGGCGACCTCGCCCCGGTTGATCCGATCGCGAACGTTGAGCAGGGCCTGCAGCGGCCCCCACGAATCGCGGACCGTCGTGACCCCGTACTTCAAGGCGACCTGCGCCGACTGCAGCGCGACTTCTTCGAGATGCCCTTCGTACTTCGCGTAGAACTCCGGAACGATCATCAGCACCAGATGCACGTTGGTGTCGATGATCCCGGGCGTGATGAACTTGCCGGTGGCGTCGATGGTCTGGGCGTCCGCGGGAATCTTGACGTCGGCCCGCCGGCCCACCGCGACAATCTTCTTGCCGTCGACGACGATGGCGCCATCGGGAATCGACGCGGCACCGGTGCCGTTGATGATCGTGCCGCCAACGAACGCCACCGGTTTGGCGGCGGCCGGCGCCGTTGAACACAAAAAGAGAAGGATAGCTAGCGCGGAGCCGACTGCGGTTCGTCGCACGAAACACTCCTTTGACGCGGCACTGATCGAGGTCGTCGTCAGCACCGCGTCCTGCTGCTCGAGATCGCGTCCCTACGCGGACGCGATTAGAAGATGTACCGCAACTCCAGCTGGAAGCTGCGCGGCGGCTGCGCCGTTCCACCGAGGCCGTAGTTCGAGCTGTAGAGGAGATTCGCACCCGACAGGAATCCCTGGAAGTTCCCGGCGTTCGGCAGGTTGAACATGTCGAAGTTCACGACGAACTTGTTGTTGCGCGGGAGCAGGAAGTCCTTGCCGATCCTGAAATTGAAGTACTGCAGGGGCGACAGCTCGTACTGACCGTCGCTGCGCGTCGCATTGGCCAACCGCGCCGTGGTCGCCAGCGGATTCGCGACGACGCGTCCGTTGGAGAGCGTGACGGTGGCTGGTCCGAACTGCGGATCCGGCGCGGCGGTTCGCGTGTAGATCGGCCCCGAGTAGCGGCCGTTCTGGTAGGTGTAGCTGGCCGAGAGATTGATCTCGTACTTCGCGTGGTACACGAGGTTGGCGCGGCCGACCTGCTGCATCCACTCGATGCTGCTCTGGCCCGCCGCGGTGATGTCGAGGCCGTTGCCGTTGCTCGCGGTGCGATTGTCGTTGCTCAGCAGGCCCCGGTCGAACGGGAACGCGCCCGGCTGGATGAACGACGCCGGATCGTTCGGCTGCCAGGTACCGGCTAGATGCGGAAACACCTGCGTGTAGCTGAACAGGAGCTGGTACTTCGCGGTCTGCTTGGCGGCGACCATCTCGAGCGCCTTGTATACCGGCCAGTTCCAGATGTTGTTGGTCAGGCTGTTGATCGCGTTCTGAGAGACGTTCTTGTATCCCTGGAACACATTGCCGTTGTAGATGCCGTTGGTCTCGACCAGCGCCGTCCGATCCTTGTATTCGCGGTAGACGTAGCCGATGTCGCCGTACCACTGGCCGGCGAACTGGTGGCGGAAGCCGAGTGCGAACTCGTTGACCCAGGGCTGGTGATAGTTCGGATCGGGCACGACCGTCGGATTCGCCGACGTCGATGCCGGCGTCACGAACGACGCATTCCACTTCCCGTCCATCGCTGTGGAGTAGTAGTCGGTGTAGCCAACCGCCAGCGAGCCAGAGCCCTGGGTCCCGGATCCACTGGCCGAGAAGTTGTTGATGGTCGCCGCGTCGGCCAGGCGCATCCAGGAGGCGCGCAGCGAGTTGCGCGCGTCCTCGGTGACCAGGTAGTTCAGGCCGAGCCGTGGGCCCACTTCCCAACTGTTCTGCAACTGCACGTTGAACAGATCGTCGTAGCGGTACACACGATCCAGGCGGAGGCCGGCGTTGACGGTCACACGCTGCGTCGGCCGCCAGGCGTCCTGGACGTACACCGCGTTGTCCGAAAAGTGGCCGAGATCGAGCGTGCCCGATCCGGCCTGATAAATCCGTTGGTGGAACGGCAGCAGCCCGCCGGCCGGGTTGTTCGGGTTGGCGAGCGCGAATTCCTCGAGCGCGAAGCCATTGTTCGCGTAGGTAATCACGTCCTCGCGAACCATGTGCGGCTGCAGGAACATGCCGACCTGAATCTCGTGCTGTTTGCGGAACATCGTCGCGTCGCCGGTGATCGTCCATTTCGTGTAGGGCGATGCGGTCGCGCTCTGGACGTTGGCGTTGGTCGCCAGCTGGGTCGTGCCGACGAGCTGTCCGGCGGACGGCACGGCGGTCTGGAAGATGTTCAACGACGTCGGGCCCGCGTTCACCATCGAGGTCAGCGCGCTCTTGTTGTTCCACGAAAACGCCAGGCGCGTGGCGATCCAGTTGTTCCAGGCGGAGGTGAGCCGCATGGAGAAGCCCTCGCCGCCGATGTTGGTGTGGACGAAGTCGCCGGTGTTGAACGTGCCGTTGCTGCCGTACGGCGTCGAATCCCGGTTGAAGAAGCTCGAGAACTGGTGAATGGAGCCCAGCTTGGCGTCCATCTTCACGAAGATGATGTTCGCGTTGTTGAAGTCGTTGTTGAACGGCACGAAGCCGGGGCTGAGCGCCTGCATCGCCGTCACCTGACTGGCCGGACGATTGATGCCGAGAAAGCCGCCGCGATAGCGGTAGGAGCCGAAGAACCAGGCCTTGTCCGAGACGATTGGACCGCCGACGGCGAACTCGGGCTGGTTGATGCCGGCGCTGGAGGCCGTGCCGCCGGTGACGTTGTTGCCGACCCAGCTCCCGGGCGCGGAGGTGTAGGTGCCGCTGCCGTGCAGGGCGTTGGTGCCCGACTTCGTGATGACGTTGGCCGCGAGGCCCATGCCGAGCGGGGCGGCCGCGTCGAGGCCGCTCGTCTTCAGTTGGACGTCGGCGACCGTGTCGGTCGGCAGCCCGGTATAGCCGAGCCACGGGTTGATGGCCGACGTCATGTCGGCGCCGTCCATCAGCGTCGATTCGGAGACGATGCCCGACCCGTGGATGTAGAACACGGGCGCCTGGTTATTGGTGGCGTCGCTCGAGATCGCACCGGGCGTGAACCGGATGAACTCCGACCAGTGCTTCTGGGGCCCGAGCGGCAGCGCCTGCACCGTCTCGCCGGTGACGCTGACCGACTGCACCGCGGACTTCGTCTCGATCAGCGGCGAATCGCCCCTGACCTGAATGGTCTCGGAGACGGTGCCGACCTTCATGACGAGATCGACGTCGATGGTGAGGCCTGCGTGGAGCACCAGGTCGGCGCGCACCAGCTTCTGGAATCCCTGGAGTTCCGCGGCGACGTTGTAAGTGCCGGGCGGCACGTTGATCAACCGGTAGCCGCCCTGCTCATCGGTGACCGCCGTGAGCGGATTCGGATTCTGCGCGCTCGTCGCCGTGATGCTCACGCCGGGCAGCGCACCGCCTTGCTCGTCGTGGATGAATCCTCGAATCGAACCTTCCGTTGTCTGCGCCGTCGCGTTGACGGTCACGAGCAACAGCAACACCAGTCCCCATACGGTTTTCCGCATATCCGTCCCTTTCGCCTGATCGCGCTATGTCGTGGGTGATCCCCGGATGGTGGCGCTGCGGCGTCGCGACATTCGGCGACCGCCCAAGAACCGGAAACATCAGGATGCCACGGACGAATAACACACGCGTACATGAAGAGTCAACGCGGATCGGCGGTTCACTGAGTCGCGCGGTGCCGCGAAGACGTCTGGGAGACATCACCAACGAAGTTGTCCTTTTCTGAGGGATAGGTCACAGCGTATTCCTGACACATCGGTGACTCCGGTTCCATGCGACAAGCGAAGCGAGCCGCACCACGGACAGAGGATTCGAGCGGCAAGGGAAGCGCACAATGGACGAGAGCGCTCGATGGCGATGGACGCAACCTGGAAGAGCGCCTGCTGGCGGGTAGACGGCTCTCGCGTTGCGAGGAATTGCGAGAACGGTTCCTTTGATCCAGGATGCGTGCTTCCAATCACTCCGCATCGCAGTTTGGAGGCCGCAAATGATCAAGGTGAGCGTGATGTACCCCAATTCGCCTGGGGCGCGATTCGACCACGAGTACTACCGTGACAAGCACATGCCTCTGCTGAAGGCGCGCATGGGCAGCAGCTGCAAGTACTACACTGTCGACAAAGGATTGGCCGGCGGCGCGCCCGGGGCTCCCGCGACGTACGTCGCGATGTGTCACTTCTTCTGCGACTCGGTCGAGGCGTATCAACAGGGCTTTTCGCCTCACGCGCAGGAGATCATGGACGACATTTTGAACTACACCGACGTGAGTCCCGTGGTTCAGATCAGTGAGGTGGTGGTCGAGCGAAGTTAACCGAGACGGTCTTGCCTCATTGGGTCGAAGCGTGAACCGGCCAGCGCTGCGAGGAGAGACCGAAAGCACCGCCTGACATGCCGACCTTGCGGTTGACGTCGAAACTGACGCGCTACTTGGTCCGGCGGCGAATTCGTTTGGTTGCAGTGGCGGTGTCGGTCGCCCACAGACGAACGGTCAGATCGACAGTGCCAACACGGACCAGGTCGCCGTCGGTCAGAGCTACTTCTCGATCGACAGGAGCGCGCCCGATGAACGTGCCGTTGGTGCTTCCCAAGTCCTCGAGCATCACCCGACGGTTGCTGCTGTTGACGCGAATGATCGCCTGGCGGCGCGAGACGCCGGGCACATCCAGCCAGACTGCGCTTCGCGGATCCCGTCCGATGATGTTATCGCCCTCTGAGAGCTGGTAAGTCTTGCGGTTCCACACGACCCAGCAGAGCAGCGCTTGGGACCCGGCGTGCGATGACTGGACGTCCACGGCCGTGCCACAGAACGCATAGCCAACGCCATGGACCGTTCGGACGAACTTCGGGTTCTGTGCGCTGTCGCCGATCGCGCGCCGAATTTCGCCGATGAGGATGTTCAGATTCGCATCCACCACAAACGTGTTGGGCCAGATTCGCGCGTGCAGGTCTGCCTTTTCCACCACCTTCGGCCGGCTCTCAATCAAGCCGCACAGCAAGTCGAACGCCTTCGGCGACAGGTGGATGTCGCCTCCGGCGCTCAGTAACTGGCGTGTCTCGGAATCGATGGTGAACTGGGCGAATCGAGCTCTCACAGTGCTCCTCGCCGGACGGCCCTGCAGAATCCTTGGACTTTTCTTAAGACTCCGACGCCGCGTGCTGGGCGATGATCCGTCCGGACAGCACGGCCGCTCGAAGCCGGGCCGTGCCAAAAATCCGTCAACGCATCTTACCCGGAGCGGTTCAGATTGTGGGTATTCTCGGTGCGGCGCCCGCGCGACGACACGCGCGCGACATCATCGATGCGGTCGTCGCGAACATGCGGCAGAATCTCGAGCGTCTCAAGTACTCCACGCTCGCGCCCAGCCGCTACACCGTCTATCTGCACCCGGCCGAGTTCGCGCGCCTGGAAACGATCGTCCCGGTTCTCCAGGAACAGACCATTCGCGCCCTCGACGAAGAACTCCAGCGTCTGAACGCGGCGGGGGCATCGGCACGATGGAGGCGCGTCGAACGAGCGCCGGAGGTTCGCAATGCAGCGGCCGACTGGCACATCGCATTCATGCCGGATCCCGATGAGGAACTGAAAGAGGGGGATGTGCTCGTCGACTCCGAGCTGCTGATGCCGGCGAGACCGGATCTCGGGCGCGGCGAACAGACTCGGCAAATCGTGACCCTCCAATCGGGGCAGCGCGCCACCACGATCGAACATAGCACCAACTGCCCGACGTCGCCCTCGACGCCGAGGCTGCTGGGCCAGGTCGAGTACCACGACGAGGCTGGTCATCATTGCTACGACGTGACCAAGGACTGCTTCACCATCGGGCGCGGCGGCGTCGCGTATCCGGTGGACATCCGCATCGCCTCGTCTGCCGACGTGTCTCGTGAGCACGCTCGCATCCGCCGGGATTCGGCGAGCGACCGGTTCTTCCTGATCGATCTGAGCACGCTCGGAACGACCTTGAACGGCCGCCACGTCCCGAAGGGTTTCGACGAGGTCGACGGCACAAAACGGGAGAACGGATCCGAGACGCCGCTGCCCGACGTCGCGAATATCGGACTCGCTGGCACGGTCTTCCTGGATTTCCGAAAGCGATGATCGCGTTCCTCTTGTGGGCTCGCGTCGTCTTTCTCCTCGCGTGCGGCGCTCTGGTAGCGCTGTATCTGTGGATTGGTTACCGGTTGCACACGGACGGAATGAGCCACTCGATGCAGACAGCAATCGCGCTTCGAGCGGCGGCGGATACCGACGCCGGCCTGCAGCGCGACGTCAACGAAGATCGCATCCACCTCGACCTGGCGCGAGGGTTGTTCGTGGTCATCGACGGCGTCGGGGGCCATCCGGCCGGCGGCAGAGCCGCCGATATCGCGCTGGCGACGGTGCGGTCGCGGTTCGAACGCGAGACGGGATCGCTCGTCGATCGCGTGCGCGAAGCGATCGCGATCGCCAACAACGAGATCCACCGCGCCGCGGCCCTGCGGCCGGAATGGAACGGGATGGCGTGCGTCCTGACCGTCGTCGTGGTCGACGAGATGCGCGCGGTGGTGGGCCATGTCGGCGACACCCGCCTGTACAAGCTTCGGGACGAACGCCTCGACAAGATCACGCGCGATCACTCGCCGATCGGCGAGCGTGAAGATGCCAACGAGCTCTCCGAGCTCGAGGCGATGCACCACCCGCGGCGCAATGAGGTGTATCGCGACGTCGGGTCCGACCCGCACGAACCCGACGACCCGGAGTTCATCGACGCCTACGAGATTGCGTTCGAACCGGACGCGGCGCTGCTGCTCTGCAGCGATGGATTGACGGACCAGGTGCGCTCGTCCTCCTTGCGCGACATCGTCAAGCGCTTTGCAGGCCGGCCCGACCAGGTCGTGAAGGAGCTGATCGACGCCGCGAATGCGGCCGGCGGCAAGGACAACATCAGCGTCGTGTATGTCGAAGGGGAGCGGTTCGCACCGGCCGACGATTGGGAGGCGCGTGCGGTGGGCGAGATCACCCGGCGCGGCGAGACCCATCGTCCCGTCGTTGAGAACCGCCGGCAGGAAGGAGTTCCGCGCGGCTGGCGAACGAACCGGTCGCGCGCGGCCTGGCTCGTAGCGATCGCGGTGGCGGCCGCCTCGATCTCGGCTGCGGCCGTTCGTCTGTGGCCGCTCGGTTCCATGTTTCGCCGGCCACCGAACCCGGCGGTTGCGGTTGCGGCCGCGACCATCGCTGTGGGTCCGGCAGAATCGATTGCCGCGGCGCTGCAGCGGGCGGCCGTGGGTTCGGTCGTGCTGGTCGAGCCGGGCGAGTACCGCGAGACGCTGAGGCTGAAGGACGGCGTTCGGATCGTCAGCCGTGTCCCCCGGGCAGCGACGATTCGGTTGTCCGGCACCGCGTCGGAAGGCGACGCCGCCGTCGTTGCTGCCGGGGTGGTCGGCGCGGAACTTGCCGGCTTCCGGATCATCGGCGATGCCGCGACGCCGCTCGGCACAGGTGTCCTCATTAGAGCTTCGCAGGCCTCCCTGGTGGACATCGAGGTCACCGGCGCGGCGAACGCCGCGATCGTCGTCGATGGCATGTCAGTTGCCACGATCCTGGCGAGCGACGTTCACGA
Source organism: uncultured Acidobacteriota bacterium (assembly GCA_963794705.1). Lineage (GTDB taxonomy): Bacteria > Acidobacteriota > Vicinamibacteria > Vicinamibacterales > CAVVIG01 > CAVQFC01. The sequence continues at coordinate 447,788 of CAWCFI010000007.1, read as the reverse complement.
TAATCCAGGTACAGCACTGACCATCCGCGCGGCGGCAGCGCGGCTGGCTCACAATGTCTTCATGCGAAATGGCACCTCCGAGCTCGTCCGTCGATCGTTCATCATCGACGAAGGCGCCAATCCGCTCGTCACCGGAAACGTCTTCCAGGACATGAGCCGCGAAACCTTCGGCGATTTGAGCGACGGCGCGCGCGCCGTGTTGAGCCGCGACAACTGGTTCGCCGACGCTCCAGATGTTCGCTCGACGTCGTCGACGACACCGCCGGTCAGGCCGGGGCGACGGTGACGACGGTCTTTGAGCGCGTTCGGGTCGGACCGTACGAGATCGTCCACGAGATCGGACGCGGCGGCATGGCTGTCGTGTTCTTCGCAACCGACAGCCGGGACGGTCGCTCTGTCGCGCTCAAGCTGGTTCCGACCGGACCGGACCCTGACACGCAGGAGATCCTCGAGGCCGAGCGCTGGGGCGCCAAGCTTCAAGAGCAGTTCTGCCAGATCAGCCCGAACGTGCCGTTCGTCTACGAACACGGCATCGAGGGCGGCTACTTCTACATCGCGATGGAGTATCTCGACGGACGAAATCTCTCCGAGATTCTCACGGCCGGCGCGCTGGCGCCGCACCGCGCCGTCGGTATCGCGATTCAGCTCTGTCGTTTCCTCGAAGCGGCGCACGACTTCGAGTCGACGATCGATGGACGCAACCTTCGTTCTTTGCTGCACGGCGACTTGAAGCCGCGCAACATTCGAGTGCGCTGGGGCGACAAGGTCAAGATCCTCGATTTCGGCATCGCCAAGGCGCTGTCGCTGAGCCGGAAAGTGACGCGCAACGATTTCGGCAGCGTCACCTACGTGTCGCCGGAGCGGCTCGAGTCCGGCGAAATAGATATCTACTCCGATTTCTGGGCGGTCGGCGTGCTGCTGTACGAGATGCTCGCCGGCCTGCAGCCGTTTCGCGCGCCGGACACCCGCCGGCTGGAGCTGCGGATCAGATCGCTGCAGCCCCCAGAACCGCTCGGTCCGTCGTGTCCACCGGCACTACAGGCAGTCGTCGCCAAGCTGCTCGCGAAACGTCCGGCCGATCGATACGGCGATGCTCGCGCCATTCGAGACGATCTCGAACGCGTCAGCTTGGGTCGCGTGACTCAGGCCGAAGGTGAAGGATGGCCGGTCGACGGTCCGCAGCACGACGAGCCCGCGACGGAGCGCACCTGGCCGTCGGCGCAGGTGGCTGAAGACGCCACCCGCAGAACGATGCCAGTCGAGCCGGAGTCGCCGGCCGTGCTGCTGTCGCCGGCGAACATCATCTTTCGACCGTCCGGGCCGCACGCCACCAGGACGCAGCATCGCTGGGGCGGTCGCTACGTCCCAGCCTTGCTGCTGCTGCTCGCGTGCTTCGTGGTCGGATACGAGCTGATGATCGCGTCTCGCGCGGAGCGACTGAAGGCCGCAGTGCCGACGGTCGAACTCGAAGGGATCGGCAGCCTGTGGGAAAGCTATCAGACACTCAGCTCCCACAGCCTGAGGATTACCACTGCCGGGCTGGAGCATGCGTTGACGGACCAGACGGTGGCGCTCGCCGATCGCACCATCGGAAACTATCGAACGCCCGCCCCGACCGTTCGAGAGTCGCAGTGGAAGATGGCGCGGCAGGCGCTCGCCCAGGTCCTGGCGGTCAACCCGAACGACGGTCGGATCAAAGGCGCGCTCCGCTACTGCGACGGCCACCTGCATCGGATCAACGGTGAGGCGCGGAAGGCGCACAAGCAGAACGCGGACGCGCAGCACGAATTCACGGAAGCGGTGTCCGCTTTCCGCGAGGCCGCCGAGCTCCGCCCCGCCTGGCCCGATCCGTTTCTCGGGTTGATGCGGACGTTCATCTACGGCCTCGAGGACCTTGATCGCGGCGCGGACGCGTTGAAGCAGGCGCGGCGTCTCGGCTACGCGGCGGGAGCGCGCGAGACCGTGCAGCTGGCCGATGGCTATCGTTCGCGCGCGATGACGTTCGCGCGCACGGCGCGGACGCGGAGCGGCCTGGCGGCCGAACAGGAATACCTCAGGCGATCAGCGGAGGCGTATCGGCAAGCGATCGATCTCTATTCGACCGTTCTCGGTTACGCAGACGCCCCGCGGAGCTTGCGGGCCGCGCAGCTTGGCCTTGAACAAGCCGAACAGCGAAGAGGCGAATTGTCCGACCCGGTCCGGCCGGGAACACCGCGGCCATATCGATTGGCACCACCGCAGGCGGCCGAGCGATGACCGTCACCTACACGGTCGCCTCCGAAAGACGGGCGCGACAAAAACGGCACTGGACCGATTGGATCGGTCTTTCCGTGCTCTCGATGGCCGCAACCTCCTGCGTCGCGATGCTGGCGATTGCGCTGGCGTATGCGGGGCGCACCAACGCCTTCGAGCATCCCGGCCACGCCACGGCGGCCGCGCCGATCAACCTGAACACCGCCGTCGACGCGAAACCGCTCGAAGCCGCGATGGCGACAGTGTTTTTGGATGCGAACGATCGACAACTGGCGGCGCAGCGGCTGTTCCAGTTTCTCGGCGACCAACGACAGAAAACGGGCCCGCTGCCGAATGTCGGCGCCATCGCACCGCTGTTCAGCCCGGCGGATTTCGCGAAGATGAAGCCGCTCTTCATCGTTCGTACGACCGACGAGTTCCGGCGGCAAGTCGTGCTGTTCGGGTGCCTCTACATGCTGGCGTTTCAGGCGGCCACGCTGGTCTGGCGGTTGCGCGGCATCCGCAGCGATCCTCTCCTCGTCGCGGTCGCGCATCTGCTCACGGCGATCGGGTTCGCCGTCCTCCTCAGCCGCGCCGATCCGTTGCGCGACAGCCTGACGTTCGTGCGGTTCGCCGAGGGAACGGTCGCAGGCATCGCCGTGATGACGGCGGTGTCGCTCGTCGACTTCGGCGCCGCTGGGTTCATGAGGCTGAGCTATCTGCCGCTCATCGTGGCGTTGTCGCTGTCGGTGTTGTTGATCCTCTTCGGTTCAGGTCCCGGCACCAGCGGCGCGAAGGTCAATCTGGGCCCGGTGCAGCCGATCGAGGCGATCCGGATGCTGCTCGCGCTGTTCCTCGCCGGGTTGTTTGCGCGCCGGTGGGAATTGCTCCGGGAACTCCGCAGCCCGTTGTTCAGCGGTTCGCGATGGACGCGATGGATCAACCTGCCGCGCGGCGAGTACGTGATCCCGGTTCTCGCCGGTGTCGGCCTCGCGCTGGTCTTCTTCTACATTCAAAAGGATCTTGGTCCGGCGCTGTTTCTCTGCTGCGTCTTTCTCGCGACCTATGCCGTGGCGCGCGGGCGAGTCGGGATGGCGATCGCCGGCCTTGCTGCTCCTGATACTCGGATTCTATGTCGGCTACCGCTTGAATATCTCGCACACGCTCGCCGAGCGCGTTCGCATGTGGCAATCGCCATGGGACAACGCCGTTCCCGGCGGCGATCAGGTGACGCATGCGATCTGGGCTCTGGCCACCGGCGGATCGTTTGGAACCGGCCTCGGCCTCGGCGACGACGCGCTATCTGCCGGCCGGCCACACCGATCTGATCCTTGCGGCGATCGGCGAGGAGCTCGGGTCTGCAGGTTTGCTGCTCGTTGCCGTGCTGTACGCGTTCCTCGCCTGGCGCGGCTTCCGCATCGCGCGGCTGGCGCGAAACGACTACGGTTTTTTCCTCGGCACCGTGCTCACGCTGTTTCTGATCGTGCCGGTGCTGATCATGGCGTCCGGCATCCTCGGCGTGACGCCGCTCACCGGCGTCGTGACGCCATTTCTGAGCTACGGCGGGTCGGCGATGGTCGCGAACTTCTGCCGCGCTGGGCATCCTGACCGCGATCCGCGCCGATCGTCACCCTTCGGGCGATCTCGAGCCGTTCCGCGTTCCGGTGATGTGGCTCGGGTCGTCGCTCGCCTCGGTGGCGCTGGTTCTTCTGGCGGTGGCGGTCAACGTCCAGATGGTGCATGCCGACGACTACATCATCCGCGCCCATCTCGGTATTCAAGCCGACGGAGGACAACGTTTCGAATACAACCCGCGTGTGCTCGATATCGTCAGGCTGATCCCGCGCGGGACGATCTACGATCGCGGCGGCCTGCCGCTGGCCACCGACGATCCGGAGGTGATTGCGGACGCACGGCAGACCTACGCGACGCTTGGCGTGTCGCTCGACGAAGCGTGTCCGATGCCCGGCGAACGATGCTACCCGCTCGGCGGAGCGGCCTTCCATCTGCTCGGCGACGCGCGCACGCGGCTGAATTGGACCGCGGCCAACTCGTCGTACGTCGAGCGCGATGCCGAACGCGAGCTGCGCGGCTTCGACGATCACGCCGAGGTCGTTCATACGACTGATTCGGCCGGCCGATCGATGGTGACGATCAGGCGGGATTACCGCGACCTCCTCCCGGCGCTACGGCATCGCTACGATCCAGCCAGCGCGGCGTGGGACCGATTTCAACAGCCGCACGACGTCTACCTGACGATCGATGCGAACCTGCAGCTTCGCGTCGCCGGAATCGTCGCGGCCTACGCCCAGAAGAGCGCCGGCAAGGCTGCGGCGGTGGTGCTCGATCCCGACAACGGCGAGCTGCTGGCCAGCGCCAGCTATCCGTGGCCCGACCTGTCTCCCTCGAAAGCAGCCGCTGCCGCGCCTTCAGCGCTTCGGCGCGGCGAGCTCGCGGTCGTCCGATCGGCAAGCGCGAACGACGCGCTGCTGGATCGCGCGCGCTACGGCTTGTACCCTCCGGGATCGACGTTCAAGCTCGTGACCGCATCGGCGGCGCTGCGTCAGCATCTCGATCCGCGGAGCACGACGTTCACCTGCGCGCGGCTGCCGGACGGAAGAGTGGGCGCGAAAATCAGCGGCTGGAACCGCCCGGTTCGCGACGACGTGATGGACAATCCCCACGGGACGATCGACGTGCACGGCGGCTTCGTCCATTCGTGCAACGCATTCTTCGCGCAGCTCGCCGTCAAGCTCGGATCGCGGTCGTTGCTCGACACCGCCAATCGACTGGGGATTTCGCTGACGCCGGCAGCCGACGTGGCGGCGCGGGTGCGCCAGACGCTTCCGCAGATCGGTTACGGCCAGGGCGATGTCGTCGTAACGCCGCTGAGGCTGGCGCGCCTGTCGGCCGCCGTCGCGTCGAACGGCGTGCTGCGCGACACTCGCTGCGAGCAGGATGAAGCCGCCGGTGCTGCACCCGATCGGTTTCTGAACGGCGACGACGCACGCGTGCTCGGCGGCTACATGCGCGACGTGGTCCTGAGCGGTACCGGCCGCGTGCTGCGGAACCATCCCGGCCGCATCGCCGGCAAGACCGGAACGGCGCAGCTGGACGGCCGGCCGTCTCACGGGTGGTTCGTCGGCTTCGCGCCGTTCGGTCCAGCCGCCAGACGAATCGCGTTCGCCGTCGTCATCGAGAACGCCGGCTACGGCGGCCGCAGCGCGGCGCCGGCCGCCGGAGAAATCGTCGACGCGGCATCGCGCGCCGGCCTGCTGAAATGAGCTGACATGGACGTTCTTGGCAAGGCCCGGCGGCTCGAATCGACCATCGCGGCAAAGCTCGACCAGGCGGCGAAGGGCCTGGTCCGATCCCGCGGGCGTGAGCCGCTCGAAATCGTGCTCGCGGTTCTGGAAGCGGTGGAGCAACGGATCGAGCCAACCGGTCGCGGGACGCGCGTATTCCCGTTCAATCGAATCGAGCTGTCGGTTGTGGCGCCGTCACGCGAGGCGCGTGGACGTCTCGAAGGCGTCTTCGCAGCAGACACACCGCTGCGGACCAGAATCCTCAATCGGGTGCGGTCTGCCGGGTGCTCGTCGGCCGACGTCGTCGTCGAGATCCAGTATGTCGACCGCGCCGAGCCGAACTGGAGCGCGCCGGAGTTCGATCTGCAGTTCGCACGCGTCGCGGAGCCTGAGGTCGACGGCCGGGAGCTCGAGCCGCAACCAGGACAGATCGACATCAGGGTGCTGTGCGGCGCCATGGAACGATGGGCATATTCATTTTCGGCCCCGCGCATCGACGTCGGCAGGGGCGCGGAGGTCCGAGATCGTCGCAACCGGCTCATTCGCACGAATCACGTCGTGTTCACCGAGGGAGAAGGCGACGTCAACCAGACCGTCTCACGAACACATGCCCACATCGCACACGAGCCGCTCACCGGTCACTTCCGACTGCACGATGACGGTAGCGAACACGGAACCGAGATCGTGCGCGGGGGCAGAACCATTCCGGTCCTCCGAGGTACGCGCGGCGTTCGACTTCAATCGGACGATGAAGTGGTGCTCGGTGAGGCGCGCGTGCGAATTCGGTTTTCGAAAGCATGAGGTGGAACAGAGCTGACTGTTCGGCCCGCCGCGTGGGTAGGAAGGTCATGTCAGTTGAACCGTGTACGGTGCGAGGCACACGATCGCAAGGAACAGTAAAAGTTGCAGTATCCTGATAGAGCCAGCCCTTTTGGAGTTCCAGGTATGACCCCGTCTCTGATCCGGCAGTCTACCGGCGCTGTCACCGTGCTTTCTCTACTCATCTGGTCCGCCGTGCCCGCGCTCGCGCAGCACCGCGGCGGCGGGAGCCACGGCGGCGGTCACGCCGGCGGCGGAGGCCACAGCGGAGGCAGTCGCTCCGCGGGCGGCAACGCCTCGGCGCGCTCGGCGGCGTCCGGCCCGCGGGCGGCAGCGCCTATGGCGCGATCGTACGCCGCGCGCAGCTCGCCGAGGGCTGGCGCCGCGGCTGTGGCCGTTCCTCGCGGTGCGAATGGATACGGCTACGCGGCACCGCGCGGCGGGGTTGCGTACGCGGGCAATCGCGGCGTTGCCGTCGTCGGCAATCGCGGCGTTGCCGTCGCCGGGACTCGAGGAGTCGCAGTCGCCGGCACTCGTTACGGCGCCGCGTACTATGGCGGGCGGTACTACGGCGGCTATCACGGATACCGCTACGTGGCCCCCGTCCACTACGCGACGCCGTACTATCATTTCCGTCCGTGGTACAGCATCGGCTTCGGGATTACGATCGGCTACCCTGTCGCGTGGTCGTATCCCTATTACTATCCGGCGTACTACCCGTACGCGTATCCGTACCCGTATCCCTATCCGTATGCGGCAGCGCCGTACGCGGCGACCTCGTCGACGACCTACTCGACGAACGACGGCATGTATCCCGCGACCGGTGCGGCTTACCCGTCGCAGGACCCGACAGGTACGAACGGATCAGCGTCTCCATCGCCGTACCCGACGGGCACGACCGGATCGGCAAGCGTGCAGCAGGCGCCGCGCGAGCAGCAGAGCGGTGGGGTCAGCTTCGAGATTACGCCGGCGAACGCGGAACTGTTCATCGATGGCGCTCGCATCGGTGCCGTCGGTCAGTTTACGCCGCAATCGCAACCGCTCGGACTCAGCGTTGGGCGTCACCGCCTCGAGATCAGGGCGCCAGGTTATCGGCCGTTGAACATCGACGCCGACATCGTCTTGGGTCAGGTCATCCCGTACCAGGCAACGATGCAGCGGCAGTAACTTCCGTCTGCAACACCGGCGCACGTGCGAGGAAGCACGGCTAAGAACCGTGCTTCCTCGCACGTCCATTCTGGGATCACGCGACTGAGACACTCGTCCTTGATCGACCGCACGAACCGTTCGGCGTAGCCGTCCGCGTTCGGCGCCTGACACGCTGTCTGCACCGCGCGGATCCCGGCCTCGCCGAACCGGCGCGCACCGGCGCACTCCAGTTCGCGTCGTGATCACAGATCAGCACGCGATGGTCGGATCCGAATTGTTCACAATTCGGAAGGGGCCGTCGGAGCTAATTCATTGAAAGGATTGGCTCCTCAGGTAGGATTCGAACCTACAACCCTCCGGTTAACAGCCGGATGCTCTACCATTGAGCTACTGAGGAACGTCGGCGGGATGTCGTAAAGACGAACCTAAATACTAACGAATCGCCCGCTCTTCGCGCAACTCCATCGCACTCACCGCCCCGCGGCCCGTCCCCGGCGTCTCGACCAGCCGTCACAGCCCGTTGTCAGTCCCGGTCTAGAATCCGGGCCCATGGAACGCCTTCGCCTGCTGGCCATCATCGCCGCCATCGCGGCCGTCGTCCCGGCGCTGGCGCAGCCGCCGACTGGGGCCGTGGTCCTCGTCACCCTCGACGGCGCGCGGATCGAGGAAATCTTCGGCGGACTCGATGCCGCGATCGTCGCGTCGCAGCTGAAGGCGGACGAGCACCTCGAGGACCAACCGATCTACCGGCGATTCTGGGCGCCGACACCGGAGGCGAGGCGCGCCAGGCTGATGCCCTTCTTCTGGGGCACGCTGATGCGCGATCATGGCTCGATCGCCGGCGATCCGGCGCGCGGCAGCCGCGTCCATGTCGCCAACAACCACGCGTTCTCGTACCCGGGTTACTCGGAGATGCTGGTCGGCCGGGCGCACGACGATGTGATCAAGAGCAACGCGCCGATCCGCAACCCGTATCCCACGGTGCTGGAGTTCCTCAAACAATCAGGAGGGCTGTCGAAGGAACAGGTTGCGGTGTTCACGTCGTGGAACGTCCACAGCGCCATCGTGGAGCACACCGAAGGGTCGCTCACGGTCAACGCCGGCTTCAGCGCCTTCGCCACGCCCAACGAGGAAGTGCGCAGGCAAAGCGCGCTGCAATTCGAAACGCCGACGCCGTGGAACGAGGTGCGGCATGACGCCTACACCTTCCGGTTTGCCATGGATCATCTCGCCCGCCACCAGCCGCGCGTCCTCTATCTCGCGCTCGGCGAGACCGACGACTGGGCGCACGACGGCCGCTACGATCGCGTGCTCGAGGCGCTGGCGCGCAGCGACCACTATCTCGAGCAGCTGTGGACGTGGCTGCAGTCGCAGCCCTCGTATCGAGACTCGACGCACATCCTGCTCACGACCGATCACGGCCGTGGGCACACGCCGAGGGACTGGAAGGGCCACGGAAAAGATGTCGCGGGTTCGGGCGAGACGTGGATGGCGTTCGTGTCGCCGTCGATGAGCGCCCGTGGCGAATGGAGCGGCGGGCCGCCGATCGTCACCGCACAGGTGGCGGCGACGCTGATTACATGGATGGGCGGCGATTGGACCAGGTTCGATTCCGCCGCCGCCCCACCCGTGCGGTGACGAAAAGAAGAAACCGCGGAGACCGCAAAAGACCGCAGAGAGCGATTTTTCTCGGCGCTCTCCGCGGTCTCTGCGGTTCCATCCTGTCGTGTCTAGACCACCTTGGTTTCGACCGTGATCTGCATGGTGCCGCGGTAGGCGTTCGACACCGGGCACTTGCTCTCGGCGAGGGTCGCGATCTCCTTGAACTTCGCGGCGTCGGCGCCCTTCAGCCCGTAGGCGGTGACCTCGAGCTTCGACGACTGAATCTTGATCCCGGCGTCACCCTTGTCTGCCGTGACGGTGGCGCGCACCGAGGTGCGATCCACCGAGACGCCCTCGGTCCGGCCGAGCGTGCCGTTCAGCGCCATCGCGTAGCAGGCCGCGTGCGCCGCCGCCATCAGCTCCTCGGGGCTGGTCTTCCCCGCCGGCTCGCCGATGCGTGACGGAAACGTCACCGGCAGCGTGAACGCGCCGGTCCCCGCCTTCGCCGTGCCGCCGCCGTCCATCACCGAGCCGCTCCACTCCACATCCACGTGTCGCTCGAACGTCGCCATTTTCAGTCCTCCAGAGATTTCAGATTTCGAATTTCAGATTTCAGATTCAGATTCAGATTACTTCCGCTTCCGCCCCGTCAGCCCCAACTGCAGGCCGGTGCCGACCAGCCCCAGGATGATCCACGCCACCGGCACCCACTTCTGTCCAGGCGCCGGCGAGGTTGGATACAGGATCCACACGTCGCCGGCCGAGGCCGCCTTGGCGGCGCTGCGATCGCCGGCCGCCGCGAGCCCGCCGACGATCACCGTCCACGCGCCGCCGAACGCGGTCGCGACGATGATCACGTAGCGCTGCAGGAACATCGCGCCGATCGATCCGAGGATCGACAGCACGATCACCGCCACCGCCGGCGGATCGCCGTGGCGGATGCCGCTCCACGCCACGTGCGCCACCAGCGCGCCCAGGCCCGCGCCGACCAGCCCGATGCCGATGAAGTACGCGAACATCAACAGCGCCGCGCCGCAGACCCCGCCGACCAGCGCCGCCACGATCATCCCGGTGGTGTTGGTCGCGCCCATCGCCGAGCTCGCCAGCATCGCGCCGAGCACGAAGCCGTAGATCCCGAGCACGATCTTGAACAGGCGGTAGCCCGCGAAGCACGACAGCGCGCCGCCCAGGACGAGCAGGATCGCGGCCGGGAGTTCGTACGACTGCGGCAGCATCACGTCGATCTAGACCTCGCGCCGGCCTTCCATCGACTTGTGCATCGTCACCTCGTCGGCGTACTCGAGGTCGCTGCCGACCGGCACTCCCATCGCAATGCGCGTCACCTTGACGCCGAGCGGCTTCAGCAGGCGCGCGAGATAGATCGCCGTCGCCTCGCCCTCGACGTTGGGATTGGTCGCCAGAATCACTTCGGTGACGGTGGTGCCGATGCGGCCGAGCAGCCCCTTGATCTTGAGGTCGTCCGGGCCGATGCCCTGCAGCGGCGACAGCGCGCCCATCAGCACGTGGTACATCCCCTTGAACTCGCGCGTCTTCTCGATCGCGCTCACGTTCTGCGGCTCTTCGACCACGCAGATCGTGTGCGGATCGCGGCTGTCGCTGGTGCAGAAGGCGCAGGGGTCGGCGTCGGTGATGTTGTTGCAGACCGAACAGTAGGTGACGCGCTCCTTGACGTCGCGGAGCGCGTCGATCAGCCGGTCGGTCAGCTCGCGCGGCGTCTTGAGCAGGTGAAACGCCAGGCGCTGCGCCCCCTTCGGCCCGATTCCGGGCAGGCGCACCAATTCCTCGATAAGGCGGGTCAGCGGATCGGGAAGCGCCAAGCTACATTCCCGGCAGCTTCATGCCCGGCGGAAGCATGCCGCCCATCGTCTGCGCCATCGCCTCGTCGACCTTGCGGTGCGCGTCGTTGATCGCGGCGACGATGAGATCCTGCAGCATCCCGACGTCCTCTTTCGAGACGACCTCGGGATCGATGGTGATCGACTGCACCTGCTTGGCGCCGTTGACCAGGACGGTGACCATCCCGCCGCCGGCGTTGCCCTCGATGCGCAGCGCGGTCATTTCCTTCTGGAGGCGCTCCTGCATCTGCTGCGCCTGCTTCATCATGTCCTGGATGTTCACATTTCCTCGACGTCGCGGATCTCCGCGGGAAAGACTTCCAGCATCGTCTGCACCCCGGCGTCGGCGAGCGCCTGCTCGCGGAGGGCCGTCTTCTTTTCGGCCGACTGCTGGGCGGACGCCTTGCCGCCGGCGGCGGCAGCATCGGCGGGCGGCGCCGCGGACGCGTCGGCCAGGGCCGAAGCCATCGTGATCCGGCGGCCGGCGAGCGGCTGCGCGATCGACTCGAGCCACGCCTTCTGCTGCTCGAATTGATCCTTCAGCGCGCGCTGTCCCGCCGTGAAACTGAAGGTGACGCGATCGCCGGCGACCTCGATCTTCTGGGCCTGCGCCACCACCATATTGTAGAAGACGCCCTTCACCTTCTTGATCTCGGCGAGCAAGACATCCTTGAAGTTCGCGGAGGGTTCGACGGTCCGACTGGAGACGGGCCCAGCAGGTGTGGCCGCCACGTTGGCGGCCGCGCGCGCGGCCTGAGCGGCCAGCGATGGCCCTGCAGTATCTGAGCCGCGTGGTGCGGGCTGCGGGGTGCGAGGCGCTGGGTGCGAGCTGCGGGGTGCGGGTGCGGGCGCAGCAGTGCGAGATGCGGGCGGCGCACTGTGCGGTGCGGGGGGTGAGGTGCGAGGCGCGGCCTGCATCCCGGCACCCGCAATCAGATCCTCGATCGACACCAGCTTGCGCAGATGGATCCACCGCAGCAGCGCCATCTCGAGGTGATACCGCGGCTGCGCCGCGCTCTTGATCTCCTGTTCCGCCCTGGTCAACAGATCGAAGGCGCGCAGCAGATCTTCGCGCGAGAAGCGGGCGGCCAGCGCCTTCAGGCGATCGCGCTCTCCTTCGCCGGCGATCTCCGGATCGTTGATTCGCGATGAATCCACCGCCAGCACCAGCACGTCGCGCACCACCCGCGACAGCTCGCGGCACACGGCGCGCAGGTCGTAGCCCATCTCGACCGCGCGCGCGGCGAGCGCGAAGGATGCCGGGGCGTCCTCGTCGGCCACCGCCTGCAGCGTGTCCAGCAGCAGATCGCGTCCCACCAGCCCGAGCACGGTCGCCACATCTTCGGGCGCGATCGTCTTGCCGGTGAAGGCGATCACCTGATCGAGCTTGCTCTGCGCGTCGCGCATGCTGCCATCGGCGTCACGCGCAATCAGCTGCAGCGAGTCCTCGCCGACGGTGATCCCTTCGGCGTCCATGATCTGGCGCAGCTGGGTCGCGATCACCTTGGTGCTGATGGTGCGGAACTCGTAGACCTGGGCGCGCGACAGCACGGTTTCCGGAATCTTGTCGAGCTCGGTCGTCGCCATCATGAACACGACGTGCGGCGGCGGCTCCTCGATCGACTTCAGCAGCGAATTGAACGAGGCATTCGACAGCTGGTGGACCTCGTCGATGATGAACACCTTGAAGCGGTTGCGCACCGGCATGATGCCGAGGCCGGCGATGATCACTTCGCGGATGTTGTCGATGCCGGTGTGGGTTGCGGCGTCGATCTCCAGCACGTCGATGTCGCGGCCTTCGGCGATCTCCCGGCAGGCGTCACAGGCCCCGCACGGATCGGCGGTCGGCCCCTTCTCGCAGTTCAACGCGCGCGCCAGGATGCGCGCGGTCGTCGTCTTGCCGACGCCGCGCGGGCCGGCGAACACGAAGGCCTGCGCCAGCCGTCCGCTGGCCAGCGCGTTCTTCAGCGTCCGCGTCACCGCCTGCTGTCCGACGACGTCGTCGAACTTCTGCGGCCGCCATTTGCGGGCGATGACCTGGTAGGACATGTGAGATGGCAGATTTCAGAGCGCAGACGGCAGATTGAAGCTGAACGTGAGATTTGCGGACTGAACCGCGGCCCGGAGGTCCCTGCGGCACATCTCAGGATCCGGTGAGCGCTGCTGCCTTCCGGCCCTGACGCGGTTCGCGGACTGAAATTGCACAGGTTCCGGACCGCGGTACAGTCCGCAAACCTTAACTTTACTACACCGGCACGTGGGTCGCGAGGACGATGTACTTGGCGAGCACTTCGCCCACCACGACGGTGAAAAAGTCGACGTAGAGGATCCCGGTCGCCGACTGGGTCGAGCGGATCTTGGCGGTTTGCCAGGTCAGATACGAGAGGACCGCCGGCCCGGCGAGGCCGAACAGCACGCGCTGCCAGAAAAAGATGCCGTCCACCGACATGATGTAGTGGCGGAAGCTCGGCACGCCGGAGTCCGCCTGGTAGGTCGCAATCGCGAACCAGACCGCGGCGCCGACCACCACCACGCGCACCAGCATCGACGCGATGTGGCCTTTGACGATCGACTGCAGGTAGGAGACCTCCATCGACGGAATCACCAGATACCAATGGCCGAGGATCATGGCGGTACATGCGCCGCCCAGCATCAGTGCCGAGGTCAGGAAGCTGAGGACGGTGAGCGCCACCACCGGCGACGAGCTCCCCGAGGAAATCTCGAGCGCCTGCAGCGCGATCGCGGCCAGGCCGACAATCGCGGCGGCTGCGAGAATCGCCACCCGCGCCCGCGTGAAAATCCGGCCGATCGTCGCCCAGTAGAAGAGCGTGATGGCCGCGCCGACCAGCAGCACGACATCCGACAGCGACACGCCGACGCTGACCGCCCCGATGCCTGCCGCCGCATCGATCGGTGGAAGGTGCACCGCCTGATAGCGGAACGCGAGGGCGATGCCGAGCAGGACCGCGGCGAGACCGCCGTTGAAGCGGAAGAACTTCACGCCCGCTTCCCGGTCGACGAAGAGCAGCGTGAAGGCGATCCCGACGCCGAGGTGCGCGAGGAAGAAGAAGAGGACGGTTGAGAGGGACATGGGCTGGAGGGGCTGGAGGGGCTGGAGGGGCTGGAGGGGCCGGATGGGAGAGAGGTCTCCTCTCCGTCCTGCCCTTCCCGCCCTTCCCGCCTATCCTGCCTTCAGAGTCAGCGAAGCCGCTTGTTGATCTCGGCCCAGTTGGCGACGTTCCACCAGGCGTCGAGATAGTCGGGGCGCCGGTTCTGATACTTCAGGTAGTAAGCGTGTTCCCAGACGTCGACGCCGAACACGATCTTCTTGCCTTCCATCAGCGGGCTGTCCTGGTTCGCCGAGCTCTCGATCACGAGCTTGCCGCCCTGATCGATCACCCACGCCCAGCCGCTGCCAAAGCGGCCGACGCCCGCCTTCTTCAGCTCTTCCTTGAACTTGTCGAAGCCGCCGAACGACCCGGTGATCGCGTCTGCGATCGCGCCGGTCGGCGCGCCGCCGGCGTTCGGGCCCATCACCTGCCAGAACATCGAGTGGTTGGCGTGACCGCCGCCGTTATTGCGGACCGCGGTGCGAATGTCTTCCGGCACCGTGTTGATGCCCTTGAGCAGATCCTCGATGCTCTTGTTGTGCAGCTCGGGATGCTTGTCGAGCGCGGCGTTCAGATTCGTCACGTAGGCCTGGTGGTGCTTGCCGTGATGAATCTCCATCGTCATCTTGTCGATGTGGGGTTCGAGCGCGTCGGTCGGGTACGGGAGCGCGGGAAGCGTGTGAGCCATCAGACGATCCTCCTTGTCGAGCGGCGAAACAAGGAATCGTACTACAGGTTCCTACGAGATGGAGAGCATGCGGTCGAGGGCGACCCTGGTCCAGTGCTTCTCCGCGTCGGGAACGACGATGCGGTTGTGGACCTCGCCATCGACGAGCCCTTCGAGGACCCAGAGGAGATGGTTCGGGGAAACGCGGAACATGGTCGAGCACAGGCAGCCGAACGGTTCGAGAGACATCACGGTTCGGTCGGGCTCCACCTGGCCGGCCAGGCGATTGACGAGATGGACCTCGGTGCCCACGGCCCAGGTGGATCCCACCGGGCTCTCCTTGATGGTCTTGATGATGTACTCGGTCGAGCCGGCGTCGTCGGCCGCCTGCACGACGTCCCATGGCACCTCGGGGTGGACGATCACGCGGATGCCGGGATGCTGAGCGCGCACGTGTTCGACTTGCCTCGCCGTGAAGCGCGCGTGCACCGAACAGTGGCCCTTCCAGAGGATGATACGCGCCTGCTTTACGGCGTCGGGCTCGAGGCCGCCCCAGATTTCGTTCGGATCCCACACCACCATCTGATCGAGCGGCACGCCCATCTTGTAGGCGGTGTTGCGGCCGAGATGCTGGTCGGGCAGGAACACAATCTTGTCGCCCCTCTCCCATGCCCACTTCAGCGTCGCCGCCGCGTTCGACGAGGTGCAGACCACGCCGCCGTGCTCGCCGCAGAAGGCCTTAATCGAGGCGGCGGAATTGATGTAGGTGACCGGAACGAGGCGCGCGTCGTGGCCGAGCATCTGCTCGAGATCGGCCCAGCACTGTTCGAGCTGATCCGGCGCGGCCATGTCGGCCATCGAGCAGCCGGCGGCCAGGTCGGGCAGGATCACCTGCTGGTGCGCGCCGCTCAGGACGTCGGCACTCTCGGCCATGAAATGGACGCCGCAGAACACGATGAACTCGGCGTCGGGATGCCGGCTCACCTGACCGGCGAGCTTGTAGGAATCGCCGACGTAGTCGGCGAACTTGATCACTTCGTCGCGCTGATAGTGGTGACCGAGGATCACCAGGCGGCGGCCGAGGGTGGCTTTCGCCGCGGCGATGCGGCGATCCATCTCCTCGTCGGAAAGGCCGAGATAGCGCTCCGGCAGCGCTTGCCGCTCGGAAATATTCGCCTTCTCGTAATCGGTCAGCAGCGGGATCAGCATAGAAGTCTTACTAGGTATAACACGCTGAGGCGGGCGGGAATTCCCGGCAGCTCATGCGGCCTCTGAGGCGTTCAGAGTCCCTCTAGGCCGGCGTGGCGTGCGCGTTCACGACGTTGTACAGCGTGTCGCGCTCGACGGGGTCGCGTCCGGCCGCCCGCACCAGTTTCTCGAGCTGACGGGTGGTCATCGCCTCCGGCGTGCGCGCGCCGGCCATGTGGTAGATCTTCTCTTCCTGCACGGTGCCGTCGAGATCGTCGACGCCGAACCAGAGCGCCGTCTGCGCCACTTCCACGCCGGTCGCGATCCAGAAGGCCTTCACGTGCGGGATGTTGTCGCACATCAGCCGCGCCACCGCGTGCACCCGCAGCGTGTCGGAAGCGGTCGGCGCCGGCAGCTTGCGCATCTGGTTGTTGTCGGGATGGAAGGCGAGCGGGATGAAGGCCTGGAAGCCGCCGGTGTCGTCCTGCAGCGCACGCGCCCGGAGCATGTGATCGACGCGCTCCTCGTAGGTCTCGATGTGGCCGTACAGCATGGTGACGTTGGTGCGCATGCCGAGCCGGTGCGCGGTGCGGTGGATCTCGAGATAGCGATCGCTCCCGCACTTGTCGTGCGAAATCTTGCGGCGGACGCGCTCCGCGAAGATCTCGGCGCCGCCGCCGGGCAGCGAATCGAGCCCGGCGTCCATCAGCTCGCGCAACACCTGCTCGTCGGTCTTGCCGTAGAGATCCGCGAAGAACGCGATCTCCACCGCGGTGAAGCACTTCAGGTGGATGTCCGGGCGGATCCGCTTGAAGCCGCGCAGCAGCTCGGTGTAGTAGTCGAACGGCAGATCCGGGTGCAGGCCGTTGACGACGTGGATCTCGGTGAGCGGCTGGTGGGCGCGCTGCCGCAGCTTGTCCCACGCCTGGTCGAGCGACATCGTGTAGGCGCCGTCGTCGCCGGGCTTGAGGCGCGCGAACGCGCAGAACAGACAGCTCGCGACGCAGACGTTGGTCGCCTCGAGACGGATGTTGTAGTTGAAGTAGGTCAGCGCGCCGTGCCGCTTCTCCCGCTCGCGGTTCGCCAGCCAGCCGACGGCGAGGAGATCCGGGGTCTCGAAAAGCCGGACGCCCTCGGCGAGATCAAGGCGCTCGCCACGATCGAGCTTCTCCGCGATATCGAGGAGACCGGCAGAGGCGAGACGGGATGGGTGCATCTCCTTGTCAGGAGACGCCGAAGATCTGGACCCGCAGCGAGCGGGCGCGCGGACCGTCGAGCTCCGCCATCAGAATCCGCTGCCACTGGCCGAGCACCACTTCACCGCCGCTGATCTGCAGCGACAGGCTGTGCCCGAGCAGCATGGCGCGCAGGTGCGAGTCGGCGTTCTGGCGATCGCAGTCCGAGTGCGCCGGATCGTTGTGCAGGTAGTCGGCATCGCGCGCGACCATCTGCTCGAGGAACCGCTTGATGTCGGACAGCAGCGCGACCTGGAACTCGTTGATCAGCAGCGTGCAGGTGGTGTGCATCGACCAGATGCTCACCAGCCCCTCACGGACGTTGAAGCGCTGGACGAATTCCATGATCCGGTTGGTCAAGTCGATCAGCTCGATGCGCTGATCGGTGTCGATCACGAAGGTCTCGCTGTGCACCGTCACCGCGCCGGAGGTCGCCGTGGCGGCGTTTTCGACCGGCTTTTCACGCGTAGTGACAGTGGAGCTTTTACTCATTGTGAACAAACCATGTTACGAAAAAACAACGATTTCAGGCAACCTGTTATACTCCGCCGCAGTCGGATCCGGCTGCCTGCCCGAGGCATTTCCCGAGCAGAAGCAGGAGACGACCAGATGACCCCGGCGGTTATGCGAAGTGGGTGCGAATCCCACACGGTCCCGCCACTGTAAGCGGCTACGCTTCGCCTGGTCCTGGGCCTTGGTTTTTGGCCCCTGGTCCGCCACTGGGCTTCGGCCTGGGAAGGTGCGCGCAGCGGATTCACGCCGCGAGTCAGGAAACCTGGCCCCGGGGACGTCCTTGTTTTTCGGCGCGGAGAACGCCGAAGGAGCACACCCTGTCCACTGGCCAGCCTCGCGCCGCCATTTCCTGGAGCGGCGGCAAGGATAGTTGCGCCGCACTTCATCGCACGCACTCGCAGTACGACGTGGTCTGCATGATCACCATGTTCGACGAGAGCGCGGAGCGCAGCCGATCGCACGGCTTGAGGCCCGAGCTGGTGACGGCGCAGGCGGATCGCCTCGGGCTTCGCCGCATCACCGGCCGCTGCACCTGGCCGACCTACGACGCCGCGTTCAGCGAGGCTTTGCGCGAGGCGGCGGCTGAAGGCGTCACCCACGTCATCTTCGGCGACATCCTGTTCGACGAGCATCGTGCCTGGGCGGAACGACAATGCGCGGCGCACGGCCTCGTCGCCATCGAACCGCTCTTCGGATCCTCTACTACCGCGTTGTTCAACGAATGGACCGCCTCGGGCGCCGACGCGCTCATCGTCACCGCCCGCGCCGAGTTTCTCGACGAGAGCTGGCTCGGGCGCACGCTCCGCCCCGAGATGCTCGACCAGTTCGCGAGCCTCGGCGTCGACCCCTGCGGCGAGCGCGGTGAGTACCACACCGCCGTCGTCAATAGCCCGCTCTTCAGCTCGCCGATCGCCGTCGTCCAAGGCGAGCACGTACTTCGCGGCGGCTGCCACGCGCTCGATCTCGAAGTAGTGCAGACCTTCAGGTCTGCAGGTTCCGCAGGTTCCGCAGGCCTAAAGGCCTGCACTACAGACGACGGCACGCCGTGATGGCGAGCACTCCATGCTGAACGCCGAACGCGTCTCGTACCGCTATCGCCCACGAGCGCCGCTCGTCGTGGACGATGTGTCCATGACGATCGCGCCGGGCGACCTGGTCGGCATCCTCGGACCGAACGGCTCCGGCAAGACCACGCTGCTGAAGATGTTGAGCGGGACCCTGGCGCCGTCGGCGGGCACCATCGCCTTCGATCAGCGTGCTCTCACCGAATGGAAGCGGCGCGACCTGGCGCGGCGCATCGCGCTGGTGCCGCAGGAGACCCACGCGCCGTTCGACTTCACGGTTCTCGATATCGTGCTGATGGGCCGATTTCCGCACCTGGGCGCCTTCGCGCTGGAAGGCCCGGCCGACCTCTCGATCGCGCAGCGGGCGCTCGCATCGACCGGCACCTCGGCCTTCGCGGATCGGCCGTTCGCGACATTGAGCGGCGGCGAGAAGCAGCGCGTGGTGATCGCCAGCGCATTGGCGCAGAGCCCCGAGCTGCTGCTGCTCGACGAACCGACGGCGGCGCTCGATCTCGGCCACCAGCTCGACGTCCAGCTGCTGCTTGCCACCCTCAACCGCGATCGTGGCGTGACGATGGTGCTGTCGACGCACGATTTGAACCTGGCAGCGGCGCTGTGCCGCCGCCTGATCCTGCTGCGCGGCGGACGGGTCATCGCCCAGGGCCCGACCGACCAGGTGCTGACCCCGGACAGCGTGCGGGCGCTCTACGGTGTCGAGGCCGACGTGCATCGCCATCCCGCGGCCGGCCACCTGACGGTGACCCCGATCGCGCGGGTGCCCTGATGCCCCCGATCCGCAGACGGCTGGTGCTGACGATCGCCGGCTTCGGCCTGTTGCTGTTCGGGGCGCTCGTCACCGGCCCGCTGATTGGATCGACGCACATCTCGCTCGCGCGCGTGTTCGACCGCTCGATCCCCTTCGCCGACAACACGGACGCGCAGATCTTCTTCATCGCGCGCCTGCCGCGGGTGCTGGCCGCGGCGCTGGTCGGCGCGGCACTGGCAGCGGCCGGAGTCGTGTTCCAGGCGCTGCTGCGCAATCCGCTGGCGACCCCCGACACGCTCGGCGTGTCGAGCGGCGCCGCGCTCGGCGCGATGCTGGCGATCACCTTTCACTTCAATTTCGCCGTTGCCGGCCTCGCCTCGATTCCGGTGGCGAGCTTCGCCGGCTCGATCGGCGCGCTCGGCATCGTCTACGCGCTCGCGTCGGCGCGGCGCCGCGGCCTCTCGACAATCGTGCTGCTGCTGGCCGGCGTCACCATGACCGCGTTCTTCCAGGCGCTGATCCTGTTCACCCAGTACCTCGCCGACTTCGCGGACACCTTCCGGACGGTGCGCTGGCTGATGGGGACGCTCGACGTCGGCAGCTACACGCCGATCCTCGCGGCACTGCCGATCGTGCTGGTGGCCTTCTCGATGCTCGCGACGCTGCCGCGGTCGCTCGACCTGATCAGCCTCGGCGCGGACGCCGCCGCGGCGCGCGGGGTCAACGTGCTGGCCGCCGAGAGGTTGGCGCTCGCCAGCGCGTCGCTGGCGACTGGCGCCGCGGTTTCGCTGGCCGGGCCGGTCGGGTTCATCGGCTTGGTGGTCCCGCATCTGGTGCGGCTGGTGGTCGGCTCCGACCACCGGCTGGTGTTACCGGCCTCGGCCCTGTTCGGCGCCGCCTTTCTCATCGGCTGCGACGCCATCGCCCGTACCATCTGGTCATCGGGCGAGCTGCCGGTCGGCATCGTGACCGCGCTGATCGGCGGCCCATTTTTCCTGTGGCTGCTCGTGAGGAAATGACGTGAAGCGACTCCTGCTGCTGATCCTCCTGATCGCAACACCTGCTTGGGCGCAGTCCGCGCGTCCCGAGCGCATCGTCTCGCTGGTGCCTGCGGTAACGGAGATGATCTACGCCATGGGCGATGGCGCGCGCGTCGCCGCCGTCAGCACCTACGACCACTTCCCGGCCGACGTCGCTCGCCTGCCGAGGGTCGGCGGGCTGCTCGATCCGAGCGTGGAGCGCATCCTCGCGATCAAGCCGGACATGGTGATCGTCTACGCCACACAGAAGGAGCTGATCGAGAGACTCGACCGCGCCGGGATTCCCTACTACAACTATCAGCACAAGGCGCTCCCCGACATCATGACCACGATCCGGGCGCTCGGCGCCCGGATCGGATCCGCGAGCCGCGCGGATGCCGTCGCCGCCGGCATGGATCGATCGCTCGCCGAGATTCGGGCGAAGACCGCCGGTCTGCCCCACCCGGCCACCCTGCTCGTATTCGAGCGCGATCCGGCGTCGCTGCGCAACGTCTATGCGAGCGGCGGATACGGCTTCCTCCACGACATGCTCGAGATTGCCGGCGGACGGAACGTCTTCGCCTCGGTGAAGCAGCAGGCGGTGCAGGCCAGCACCGAGATGCTGATCGCCAGCAAGCCCGAGGTGATCGTGGAGCTGCGCTACGGCGACACCCTCAAGAACGCAGACCTCGCCGCGGAGCTCCGCGCCTGGGACACGCTGGCGTCGGTGCCGGCCGTCCGGTCGCATCGCATCTCCGCGCTGACCGGCGACGAATTCGTCGTGCCCGGTCCTCGCGTGGTGGACGCTACCCGCAGGCTGGCCGAGGCCCTGCATCCCGGACTGCTCAAATGAAGACGCTGGTCTCCTGGTCGAGCGGCAAAGACAGCGCCTGGATGGTGCACACCCTCCGGCAGCGCGGCGACGTCGCGATTGGCGCGCTGCTGACCACGATCAACGAATCGGCGCAGCGTGTGGCGATGCATGCGGTGCGCGTCGAGGTGCTGCAGGCCCAGGCCGACGCGCTTGGCTTTCCGCTCTGGATGGTGCCGATTCCATCGCCGTGCCCGAATGAGGTCTACGAAGAAAAGATGCGGGAGGCCGTCGCCCGCGCTGTGCGCGAGGGCTTCACCCACGCGGCATTCGGCGACCTGTTTCTTGCCGACATCCGGAAGTACCGCGAGGATCGGCTGGCCGGTAGCGGGTTGACGCCGCTGTTTCCGCTGTTTGGCACCGACGCCGACACCCCCCGGCTGGCGCGCGAGATGATTGCCGGCGGCTTGCGCGCCCGGATCACCTGCCTGAATCCGAAGGTGATGGACCGCCGGTTTGCCGGCCGCGAGTTCGACGCGGCGCTGCTCGACGAGCTGCCGCCCTCGATCGACCCCTGCGCCGAGCGCGGCGAGTTCCACACCTGCGCCTACGCGGGACCGATGTTCAACCATCCCGTCGCCGTCGAAACTGGTATTACGGTCGAACGCGACGGCTATGTCTTCACGGACTTATGCATTACCCCCAGCGCATCGTCTGTCTGACGGAGGAGACGACCGAGACGCTCTACCTCCTCGGGCAGGGCGACCGCATCGTCGGCGTCTCCGGCTACACGGTGCGTCCGCCCGAGGCGCGGCTCAAGCCGAAGGTGTCGGCGTTCATCAACGCGAAGTTCGACAAGATTCAGGAGCTGCGGCCGGATCTCGTGCTGGCGTTTTCCGACCTGCAGGCCGACCTGTGTGCCGAGCTGGTCCGCCGCGGCATGAACGTGGTCGTCTTCAACCAGCGCAGCGTCGACGAGATCCTGCAGATGATCGCGATGCTGGGCGGGCTGATCGGCTGCCAGCGGGAAGCAGAGCAGCTGGCCGCCCGGCTGGGGTCAGATCTCGATTTTCTCAGGCACACCGCATCCAGGTTTCCCCGACGACTGCGGGTCTTCTTCGAAGAGTGGGACGAACCGCTGATCTCGGGAATCCGCTGGGTTGAGGAGCTGGTGGAGATCGCCGGCGGCACGCCGATCTTTCCTGAGCTCGTCACCGCCGGCCTCGCCAAGGACCGCATCGTCGATCCGCTCGAGGTGGCGCGACGTGACCCCGAAGTGATCTTCGCCTCATGGTGTGGCAAGAAAGTGAAACAGGCTACGATTCGCGCGCGTCCGGGCTGGGATACGACCAGCGCCGTCCGCGACAATCGCATCTTCGAGATCAAATCGACCTACATCCTCCAGCCCGGGCCCGCCAGCCTGACCGACGGCGTCCAGCAGATGCACGCGATTCTGGCATCGCTGCAGACGTAGCGCCAAAGGCCTCCGCCGAGCGGGTTACACTGAAGCGTGCGCATCCTGATAGTCGCCGCAACCGAGCCCGAGATCGCTCCCGTCGTCGAGCGCATGTCTCCCACCCCGACCGGCGACACCTTCGTTGATAGCTATACTCACGGCCCGCACGAAATCGACGTGCTGATCACCGGCGTCGGCATGGTGGCGACGGCCGCCTGGTGCTCCCGCACGCTCTCGGAGCACTCTTACGATCTGGCACTGAACATCGGCGTCTGCGGCAGCTTCGACTCGTTCATCGAGCCCGGCACGGTAGTACACGTCGTGTCCGACCGCCTCGCCGAGCTCGGCGCCGAGGACGGCGACCAGTTCCTCACACTCGACGATCTGCAGCTTTCTGGCGAATCAGAGTTCGTGAACCTCGATCCACCGTCGAACGCGGGACTGGAGCAACTACCCGCGGTGACCGGCATCACGGTCAATACCGTGCACGGCAACGAGCGCACCATCGCCATCGTCACGGAGCGCTTCAACCCGCAGGTCGAGAGCATGGAGGGTGCGGCGTTCATGTCCGCGTGCCTGATTCACAAGATTCAGTTCGCGCAGGTGCGCGCGGTCTCCAATATGGTCGAGCGCAGGAACCGGGAATCGTGGAAACTCGCGGAGGCGATCCACAACCTCAGCGTCGAGACCTTGCGGATCATCAACAACGCATGACGCTCACCCTGGGCTTCTCGCCGTGCCCGAACGACTGCTTCATGTTCGACGCCATCGTGAACAGGCGGATCGATCTCGAAGGGCTGGAGTTCACGGTAAGGCTCGCCGACGTCGAGGCGCTCAACAACTCCGCGTTCGCCGGTGAGGCCGACGTCACCAAGCTGAGCTATCACGCCTACGCCTACTGCATCGGCGACTATGTGCTGCTCGACGCCGGCAGCGCGCTGGGACGCAACTGCGGGCCGCTGCTGATTTCGAAGCGCACCATCGCGCAGCATGAGGTCGCATCCGGTGGGATCAGAATCGCGATTCCCGGCAAGTTCACCACCGCCAACTTCCTGCTCGGTTTGGCATTCCCGGAGGCTCGGGACAAAACGCCGCTGCTGTTCTCGGAGATCGAGTCAGCGGTGCTGGACGAACGGTTCGATGCCGGGCTGATCATCCACGAAAACCGCTTCACCTATGCCGAGAAGGGGCTGAAGAAGATCATCGACCTCGGCGAGTACCTGGGAGGGCGAAACCGGCGCGCCGATCCCGCTCGGCGGCATCGTCATCAAACGATCGTTGCCCGATGATATGAAGCAGCGTGTGAACCGCGTCCTGCGGCGCAGCGTCGAGTACGCCTTCGCGCACCGCACCGCCAGCCTGGACTACGTCCGCGCCCACGCGCAGGAAATGAGCGACGAGGTCATGTACAAGCACATCGACCTCTACGTCAACGAGTTCTCGGTCGATCTCGGCCAGGAGGGCCGACGCGCGGTGGAGCTGCTGTTCGAGAGAGCCGCCGCCACCGGCATTATTCCGGCCGCGACCGCGAGCATCTTCCTAGGTCGGTAGTGTCCGGCTTCAGCCGGATTCCTCAAATTGCGATCTTCACGTCATCTCCTCCAGGTTCTCCTGGATGAACCGCGGGCTCAGGTGGACGTCGAGCTGGACGAGCGGCGCGTCGCCGATACAGCGGAAGCTGTGGATCTCGCCGGCCTTGATGACCAGGATGTCGCCGGCCCTCGCTTCGAATTCCTCGCCGTTGACGGTCCACAGCCCGCGGCCTTCCCTTACGAACTGGACTTCGTCGTAAGGGTGCCGATGCGGCCCTGGGCCGCGGCCGGGGAGAGCGCTCAGCAGAAATACCGATACGTTGACGTCCCCGTGATCGGCGCCGACGAACTGGTGCGAGCTGCCCTGAAACGGGAGGTCGTGCTGATGAACGCGAAGCATCCGGATCCTCCAATGAGCTAGTGCGACACCAGCCACCGTACGCGATCGAACGAGACCAGATAGTGAACCACGACTATCGTAGCGAAGAGCGCGGCAGAGCGGCTGAAACCGAGACCATGGAGGGCACACGCCGCCGACGCGAAGAACGCCAGTTCAAGCACAAGGCGAAGCGCGCCGGGGATCGGCACCGGTGCCGAGCCCGATCGCGAAGGATCGCTGGGAACGGCGAAGACGCCCCACAGCGCCGCGGCTACGATCGGAATCGCCGCCGCGAGCACTATCCGCCAGCCATCGCCGCGCTGTCGCCAACCCCACCATCCCATGGTGAACAACGCCGACAGCTCGAGAAGAAATCTGACGGCCAGATTGATCGGGTTCACGGCGATACTCTACACGTCATCCGATGCTGAAGATATTTCTGGTTCTCGGTTTGGTGTTCGCGTACCTGCTCGTGGCGAGGCTTGTGCGAGGAGTACCGTCAAAGCGGCGACGGCGTCCTCGAGGCTGAACCTGAAGCAGGTTTCGTGTTCCTGAAGAACGCCTTGCGGTCTTTGCGATCTCCGCGGTTCCTTCTGTACGTGATCTAGACGTCGTCGTCCGCAGGCGCGACGACGTAGACCGTGGAGGCGCGTTTGACGACGATGGTCAGGCCGAAGGCCACCAGGGCGAGCGACGCCGCCAGCCCCAGGTAGATGCCGATGCCCACGACCGCCGCGGGCGCGGCAATCTCCGGCGCATCGTCGACGATCGCGAAGGCCTGCGCCATGGTCTTGGCCCGCTCCCCCGCCGCGCGCGGCATGATTTGCCAAGATAGGAAGGTGATGCCGAGCGCGAACAGGCCGATGATCAGCAGCGGATGGCGCGAGTTGCGGCGCGTGATAAGGCTGAGCATCGCGAGCGCGGCGGCGATCACGCCAAGGCCGGCCACCCACAGCGCTTCGACGTCGGGCACGCCGGCGATCGAGACCGTGCCGACGATCACCCAGGGGAGAAACGCGCTCGCCGCCAGCACCAGGCCGGCGACCAGCGGCACGAAGTAGGCGCGCATGCCCGGGCGGAAGATGCCGCGCATGACCATGGTGCGAGTCTAGCATGCAGCCCGAGAGCCTCCGGGAAGCAGCTAACCCTGCGTCTCCTTGAATTCCTCGTACCACGCCATCTGGATTGCCTCGAGCTTCGGTTCGTTCGACATCTTCGGATCATCGTCGAAGCCATCGAGGCCGCAGACTTTCTCGCGAAGATCGGTGAAGCGCACGGTCAGCGGATCGACGCCGGGAAACTTCTCGACCAGCGCGATGCCGATGTCTTCTGCGTCGGTCCACTTCACGGCGTCACCTCCGCGGCCTTGGCCTTCTTGTCCGACTTGCCGAGCTGTATGCCGCCGCCTTCCTGCACGTAGTTGCGGGTGTACATCGGCAGCTCGCAGACGACGTCGCCGGTGATCACCGCCTGGCAGCCCAGCCGCGAGCGTGCGGTCAGCCCCCACGCGGTGTCGAGGCGGTCGGCCTCGTCGTCCTGCATCTCGCTGAGATGCTCCGCGCCTTCGTTGATGATGACATGGCAGGTGGTGCAGGCGCAGCTGCCGCCGCAGGCGTGCTCGAGATGCACGCCGTAATGCTTGGCGAGATCGAGGAACGATTCCGGCTTACCGTGGTTGGAGTACGGCACCGTGCCGTGCTCGAACTCGATCACGGTCTCCTCGCCGTCGATGATGAAAGTCACTTTGGGCATTCTACATCTCGTTCACATTCTTGCCGGACAGGGCGGCTTTGACGGATCGGTTCATCATCACCTCGGCCAGGTGCCGGGTGGTGTCGTTGAGGGCCTGGGTCCACTTCTGGATGGTCTCGCGGTCGGACGAGTTGAGCACCATCTTCAGGCCGGCCAGCACCGATTCGATCTTCTTCCGCTCGCCGGCGGCGAGCTCATCCTTCTCGATCTGGTCGATGTCGGCGGCGCGCAGCGATTTCTCGGTCGCGTGGATGACGTTCTCGGCCTCGTTGCGGGCCTCGATCAGCAGGCGCGCGGCGAAGTCGGCCTCGGCATGCTCGAACGAGTCCAGCAGCATCTGCTCGACCTGTTCGTCGGTGAGGCCGTAGGACGGCTTGACCTCGACGGTCTGCTCGATCTCGGTGCGCAGCTCGCTGGCGGTGACGCTGAGGATGCCGTTGGCGTCGATCTGGAACTGCACCTGGACACGCGGCAGGCCGGCAGGCATCGGCGGGATGCCGCGGAGCTTGAAGCGCGCCAGCGAGCGGTTGTCGGCCACCAGCTCCCGCTCGCCCTGCAGCACGTGGATGTCGACCGCGGTCTGATTATCGACGGCGGTGGTGAACATCTCGCTGCCGGTGGCCGGGATGGTCGAGTTGCGCAGGATGATCTTCGAGGCCACGCCGCCCATCGTCTCGATGCCGAGCGACAGCGGCGTCACGTCGAGCAGCAGCAGGTCGCGGTTGCCGGTGACCAGGATGTCTGCCTGCATCGCCGCGCCGAGCGCCACGACCTCGTCGGGGTTGAGATCGCTGTGCGGAACCCGGCCGAACAGCTCTTCCACTTTCCGGCGCACGAGAGGGATCCGGGTCGAGCCGCCGACCAGCACGACCTCGTCGATCTGCGAGGTCGCGAGGCCGGCATCGGCCAGTGCCTGCCGGCACGGCGCCAGCGTGCGCTCCACGATCGGGGCGATCAGCGCCTCGAACTCGGCGCGGGTGATCGTCTTCGCGTAGTGCAGGCCTTCAGACCTGCTCTCGTCGATGCGCAGGTCCGTTTCGTCGCGTTCAGAGAGATCGATCTTCGCCTGGATGGCCGCCTTGCGGATTTCCTGGATCGCCTCGGAAGTCCGGCTGAAGCCGGACACCACCGATGAAGCCGGGCCGGGTTCGACGTCCTGGAGCACGCGGTCGATCAACAGATTGTCGATGTCGTCGCCGCCGAGATGGGTGTCGCCGTTGGTGGCGAGCACCTGGAAGACGCCGTCCTCGACGCGCAGGATCGAGATGTCGAAGGTGCCGCCGCCGAGATCGTAGACAGCGATTACGCCGGCGTGCCGCTTGTCGAGGCCGTAGGCGAGCGACGCCGCGGTCGGCTCGTTGATGATCCGCAGCACCTCGAGGCCGGCGATCCGGCCGGCGTCGCGCGTCGCGGTGCGCTGCGCGTCGTTGAAGTAGGCCGGCACGGTGATCACCGCGCGATCCACCTCGTTGTCGAACTCGCCCTGCTCGGCGAAGAACGCCTCGGCCCGGCTCTTCAGCTCGCGCAGCACGAATGCCGCAATCTCGGGCGGCGTGAATTCCTTGTCGCCCATGCCGACGCGCAGGACGCCGCCCTCGCCGCCGATCCGGAACGGAAAGTGGCTCGACTCGTCCCTGACGTCGTCGGGTCCCTTGCCCATGAACCGCTTCACCGAGTAGACCGTGCGCTGCGCGTCGGTGAGCAGCCGCCGCTGCGCCTCGCGCCCGACGAACATCGTGCCCTGATCGCCGACCGACACCACGGACGGCACCAGGCCGTCGCCGCTGCGATCGCGAATCACCTCCGGCACGCCGTCCTTGACGTAGGCGACCAGTGAGTTGGTGGTGCCGAGATCGATGCCGACCACTTTACTCATAGAAAGGTTGATCCAACACAAAGGACACAAAGGCTTCACGCATGCTGCTCTCGTTCGATCCCTTCAAGCAGGTTGTGAATGTAGTTGCGCTCGAGGAACTGATCGCGCAGCGCCCCTCAACACGTCCGGCGCCGCCGCCGCGCGTCCCACTCGCGCAGCCAGCTCCTGCAGCCGCGCCTCGTGCTCGATCCGCTTGGCTTCGATCGGCTGACGCGCGCGCTCCAGCCGGGCCTGCCACTCGTTCGCCGGCGCGCCGCTGCCGCGGAGCTCGCGAATCTCGTCGAGCTCCTCGTTGAGCGCGAACACTTCCTCGAGCAACCCGGGCGGCACCTGCCTGGATGCCTCGGCCGGCGTCGACGCGGCCAGGCCTTCCAGCTTCAACAGGTATTCGATCCGCGCGATCGGCTGGCGCAGCGTCCGGTACGCGTCGTTCAGGTACGACGACCGCTCCAGGCTGGCGCGCCGCTCCGCGGTCGTGGCGTTGTAGAAGTAGTCCGGGATGGAATTGACGGCTGAGCGCGCGAAAACGCTGCTCCAGATCGCCGCCGTCGATGTTCAGCTTCCTCGGCAGTCCCAGGAAGCCGAAATAGTCGCCGTGGCGCGACGAGCGGAAGAATCTTGGTGCACTGCGGACAGAAGTGCGCGTCGAGCGGCGCGCCTGCGCCGCACTCGCGACAGGCCTGAAGGGTTGGAGTCTGGGTGGAGGTGGACATGGACATCGGCAAGTTCGAAGTACGAAGTCAGAAGTACGACCGACGCACCTTAGCTTCGTACTTCGTACTTCAGACTTCGTACTTCCTGACTTCCTACTTCCTCTTCCTCAAGCTCCGAAGGAGCTCCCACAGCCGCAGGTCGACTTCGCGTTCGGGTTGTTGAACATGAAGCCCTGGGACACCAGGTTGGTGTCGTAGTCGAGGACCGTGCCGTTGAGGAACATCAGACTCTTCTTGTCGACGTAGATCTTCGCGCCGTCCGGCCCCTCGAACACTTCGTCGCCGAGGCGTTCCTGCTTCTCCCAGGCAAAGGTGTAGCTCAGCCCGGAACAGCCGCCGCCTTTGACGCCCACGCGCAGCCCGCCCTCGTCGATGCCCTGCTTGGCCATCAACGTGCGAATCTTGCGCGCGGCGCCTTCGCTGATCTCAATCATGGATTTACGCCGTCGGCTGCGCGACCTTCTCGGCCGTCTTGCCTTCCGCTGCCTGCTTCTTCTTGTAGTCGCCGATCGCCGCCTTGATCGCGTCCTCGGCCAGCACCGAGCAGTGGATCTTGACCGGCGGCAGGCTCAGCTCGGCGACGATGTCGGTGTTCTTGATCGCGAGCGCCTCGTCGACGGTCTTGCCCTTCAGCCACTCGGTGGCCAGGCTGGAGCTCGCGATCGCCGATCCGCAGCCGAAGGTCTTGAACTTCGCGTCGTCGATGACCCCGGTCGCCGGGTTCACCTTGACCTGCAGCTTCATGACGTCGCCGCACTCCGGCGCGCCGACCAGGCCGGTGCCGACGTTGACGTCGTCTTTCGGCAGCGAGCCGACGTTGCGCGGGTTCTCGTAGTGGTCGATGACCTTATCTGAATAAGCCATGATCTCAGTGCCCTTCTGTCTGCCACACCATCGTGGACAGATCGACGCCTTCTTTGGCGAGTTCGTACAACGGTGACATGTCGCGCAGCTTGGTGACCACCGAGGTCAGCTTGTCGGCGACGTAATCCACTTCTTCCTTGGTCGACCAGCGGCCGAGCCCGAAGCGGATCGACGAGTGCGCCAGGTCGTCGCCGGCACCGAGCGCCTTGAGCACGTAGGACGGCTCGAGGCTGGCCGAGGTGCAGGCCGATCCCGACGAGACCGCGACGTCGTTGATCCCCATCAGCAGCGATTCCCCCTCGACGTAGGCGAAGCTGATGTTCAGGTTGTGCGGCAGCCGATGCTCCATCGAACCGTTGATGTAGAGCTCGTCGAGCTGCTTGTGCAGCTTGTCGTTCAGGTAGTCGCGCAGCTCGCCGAGCCGCTTGCCCTCGGCCGCCATCTCCTGCTTGCAGAGCTCCGCGGCCTTGCCGAAGCCGACGATGCCGGTCACGTTGAGCGTGCCCGAGCGCATGCCGCGCTCGTGGCCGCCGCCGTCGATGATCGCCGACAGCAGCACGCGCGGATTGCGGCGCCGCACGTAGAGCGCGCCGACGCCCTTCGGTCCATACATCTTGTGCGCGCTCAGCGACGCCATGTCCACGCCGAGCTCGTTGACGTTGAACGGCACCTTGCCGACGATCTGCACCGCGTCGGTGTGGAACAGGACGCCCTTCTCCTTCGCGATCGCGCCGATCTCGGCGATCGGCTGGATGACGCCGATCTCGTTGTTGGCCGCCATGATCGTGATCAGGATCGTCTTGTCGCTGATCGCCGCCTTCAGCTCGTCGAGGTTGATGCGGCCGTCCTTCTGCACCGGCAGGTAGGTGACGCGGTAGCCGTCCTTCTCGAGATGCTTGCAGGTGTCGATGATCGCCTTGTGCTCGGTCACCGCGGTGATGATGTGGTTGCCCTTCTCGCGGTACATCTCGGCGACGCCCTTGATCGCCAGGTTGTCCGACTCGGTGGCGCCGCTGGTGAAGACGATCTCCTTCGGGTTCGCGCCGATCAGATCCGCGACCTGCTTGCGCGCCTTCTCGACCGCCTCCTCAGCCTCCCACCCGAACGGATGGTTGCGGCTGGCGGCGTTGCCGAAGTGCTGCGTGAAGTACGGCAGCATCGCCTCGACGACGCGCGGATCGCACGGCGTCGTCGCGTGATAGTCCATGTAGATCGGAAGTTTGACGGCCATAACCTTAAATGTGCGTATGAAGCACCGCGGGACGCGCGGGCGCCGGCGCCGGGGGATCCGCCGCCAGTTCCGCGATCGTGCACTCGCCGAGCGCGGAGAGAATTCTTTCGCGCACGCGATACAGCGGATCGCGCACGTTGCATTTCGAGAACTGCTCGCACTGACCCTCGTCAGTCGAACAGGCGGTCACCGTGACCGGCCCTTCGATCGCCTGGATGACGTCCGCCACCGTGATCTGAATCGGCGCGCGCGACAACTGGTAGCCGCCTCGAGTCCCTTGCTGCGACACCAGCAGCCCGCGCCGGACGAGACGCTGGAGCACCTTGGCCATCAGCTCGATCGGGATGTCGTACAGGCCCGCGATTTCGCGGGCGCTCGACGATCCCCGGTCGCCGCGCACCGCCAGATGTTTCATGGCGATCAGCGCGTAATCCGCTTTTTTCGATAACCTCAGCATGTCCGACTTCTTAAGTCGTATATTATCACCCTTCGACCCGCTTATGTAGCGGAAGCGTGCGAGAGGGCAGGGATTCTTAGTATTTCGGCTGGCTGGGATCCACCTTGTCGACCCAGTCGAGGATCCCGCCCTTGAGGTTGAGAACGCGCGTAAACCCAACCGAACGCAGGAAATCGGCGGCCTTCGCGCTCCGCGCGCCCGACTTGCACTGGACCACGATCTCGTCGCTCTTGTTGAGCTCGGCATAACGCTTGGGAATGTCGCCGAGGGGGATCAGCTGTGATCCCGGAATCCGATTGATCTGATATTCGTTCGGCTCCCGGACGTCGACAACCTTGAGCGCGTCCCCTCGATCGAGCCGTGCCTTCAGCTCAACCGCGGTGATTTCGGTCGCATTGTTCACCGCCACCGGTTCCGGCGCGGCCGGGAGGACGCCGCAGAACTGTTCGTAATCGATCAGTTTGGTGACGGTCGGATGGGTGCCGCACACCGGGCAATCCGGATCCTTGCGCAGCTTGAGCTCGCGGAACTTCATCTTCAGCGCGTCGTAGATCATGAACCGGCCGATCAACGGCTCGCCGACGCCGATGATCAGCTTGATCGCCTCGGTCGCCTGGATGATGCCGATCATGCCCGGCAGCACGCCGAGGACGCCGCCTTCGGCGCAACTCGGCACCAGGCCGGGGGGCGGCGGTTCAGGATACAGGCAGCGATAGCACGGACCATCCTTGGTCGCGAACACCGACGCCTGGCCCTCGAACCGGAAGATGCTGCCGTATGCGTTCGGCTTGCCGAGCAGCACGCACGCGTCGTTCACCAGATAGCGCGTCGGGAAGTTATCCGTGCCGTCGAGGATCACGTCGTACGGCGCGAACAGCTCGAGCGCGTTTTCAGAGCTGAGTGCGGTTTCGTACAGCTCGATCTTGACGTTCGGGTTGATCGCAGTCAGCTTGTCCTTCGCCGACGCGAGCTTCGAGCGGCCGACATCCGGTGTGCCGTGCAGGATCTGGCGCTGCAGGTTGCTGAAGTCCACCGTGTCGAAGTCGACGATGCCGAGCGTACCGACACCCGCCGCGGCGAGATAGAGGGCGGCCGGCGATCCGAGGCCGCCCGCGCCGATGCACAGCACCTTGGCCGCCTTCAGCTTCTTCTGCGCCTCGACCCCGACCTCCGGCATGATCAGGTGCCGGCTGTAGCGCTTGATCTCTTCGTTGGTCAGCTCGGGCAGTTCGCGCTCGGGGTTCAGTCCGGTTCGGGCCGGCGCGGTCTCGGCTGCCGGCGCACCGCCCGCCACCGACGGGATGATGCTGACGGTGTCGTCGGCCTTCACCGCGGTCTGCTCCTTTTGCAGGTAGCGGATGTCCTCGTCGTTCACGTAGATGTTGACGAAGCTGCGCAGCTTGCCCTGCTCGTTGTAGAGATGGGCCTTCAAGCCGGCGTGCCGGGTCGTCAGATCGGTGAGCAGCTCGCCCACGGTCGCGCCCGCGGCGTCAACCGCGTCCTGCTTATCCGTGTACGGCCGGAGTGGGGTCGGAATGAGAATTTTCGCCATGATTGAGACTGCCCTCTTCGAAGCGTGAACGATCTTCCTGCAGATACCACACGGTCATCGCCTCGGCGGTGCCGGACGCGACCGCGACGATGATGTACGCAAAGGTCGGCCACGCGTGGTCCAGGTCGTACTGGGACGGACGCGCGGGGTGATCGGGATGCGAGTGATAGAAACCCAGGAGCTCGCCGCCAAGCTCGGTCGCGCGCCGCTCCGCCAGCTGATAATCCGACGGCCGCACCATGAACCGGCGGCGCGGCCCCTCGTCGGTGGTGTTCGGCAGCGCGACGATGTCCGACACGAAGCCGTCACGGCCAACCAGCGCGCCGCAGCACTCGTGCGGGTACGTCTCCTGGCCGTGGGCCCTGATCGCCGCGTCGACGGCGGACGTGATCGTCAGCCGCGCGCTACTCATCGAGCGTCCAGAATTTTTCGTTGAGGTACTTGTCGGCGCCGTCAGGGAACACCGTGACGATCACGCCGCGCTCGAGCGTGGCCGCCACTTCCAGCATCGCCGCGACCGCGGCCCCGGACGAAATGCCGGCCAGCAGCCCTTCCTCGCGCGCCAGGCGACGGACCATCCGGTAGGCGCGTTCGGTGTCGATGCGCAGGTCCTGGTCGGCGAGCGTGGGATCGTAGATCGCCGGGACGATCGCCGACTCCATGTGCTTCAACCCTTCCAGGCCGTGGAACGGCCCTTCCGGCTGGAACGAGATCAGCTTGATGCCGGGGCTGAACTTGCGCAGGCGGCGGCCGGTGCCGACGAAGGTGCCGCTGGTGCCGAGCCCGGCAACGAAATGCGTCAGACGTCCGCTCGTCTGCTCGATGATTTCGGGCGCCGTCGTGTCGTAGTGGGCGCGCCAGTTGCCGTCGTTGCTGTACTGATCCGGGTAGAAGTACTTGTCGGGATCCTCGGCGTAGCGCCTGCGCGCCTCGCGGATCGCCCCATCCGTGCTTTCGAGCGGGCTGGTCAGGATCAGCTCGGCCCCGAGGGCGCGGAGGATCAACTTCCGCTCGATGCTGGCGTTCTCCGGCATGCACAGCGTCACCTTGTAGCCGCGCGCGGCGCCGACCATCGCGTAGGCAATGCCGGTGTTGCCGGAGGTCGCATCGATGATGACTTTGTTGGGAGTGAGCTGGCCCGACGCCTCGCCCTCGAGAATCATCCGGGCGGCGGCGCGGTCCTTGACCGATCCGCCCGGATTCTGCCACTCGGCCTTGGCGTAGAGCTCGACCGCCGGGTTCTCGCGCTCGAACTGGTGCAGGCGGACCAGCGGCGTCCTCCCGATCATGTCGAGGACTGACGAATCGGGTGCCCGATCCAGGAGCGATGCAGTATCAGTTGAGGCCATGCCGATATCCGACCGAACTAGTCCTGATTTTATCAACCTCGCGAACCCTGTCAAACTGGCCCGGAATCGTGCCGACCCACCCACACGCCATCATCCGACTTGGCGGCTGGCTGTTCCGCCACCGCACGTCGATCCCGCTGCCGGTCGCCATTGCCATTCTGACGCTGCGGCTGGGCGAAGCGCCCCCGTCGCCGTTCCTGGTCGGCGTGGGCGTCGGCATCACGGTGGTCGGCGAACTGATTCGGCTCTGGGGCGTCTACCACATCGGCGCCATCTCGCGGACGCGCAGCGAGCGGCTGGGCCCGCTCGTCGCCACCGGCCCGTTCGCGCTGCTCCGCAACCCTCTTTATGTCGGCAATATCGCGCTGTGGGTCGGGTTTGCGCTGATCGCACGGCTGATCTGGCTGGCGCCGGTGATTCTCGTGCTGCTCGCCCTCGATACCACGCGATCGTCCGCTGGGAGGAAACGCTATTGGAGTCGCGCCTGGGCCAGACCTACCGCGACTACGCCGCGCGCGTGCCGAGATGGCTCCCGACCTTCAGCAGCAACAATCGCGGAGAACGCGGCCTGCGCCGGCAACGCGAAGGCTTTTCCTGGCGCGCGACGCTCTTCAGCGAACGCGGGACTTTCGTGGCGATGGCGCTGGGCTACCTGCTGCTTTGGACAAAGGCTCGTTTTTGAGCGTCTGCCAGAGGTACCACGAAGCGACCGACCGATAGGGTTTCCACGCCTCGCCGATTTTCAGCACGCGCTTGGCATCGGGCCGCTTCCGCAGACGATACAGCCGCTGGATCGCGACGACGATGCCCAGGTCTCCTGACGGCAGGACGTCGGGGCGATGCAGCCGGAACATCAGAAACATCTCCGCCGTCCAGCGCCCGAACCCCTTCACCGCGACCAGCCGCTCGATCACTTCAGCATCCGGCAGCGCATCGAGCTCCTCGAGCCGCAGCCGTCCGTCCATCAGGCGCGCCGACAGGTCGCGCAGATAGCCGACCTTCTGTCCGCTCAATCCGACCGACCGCAGCACGGCGTCGCTCTGCGCGGCAATCGCCGCCGCATCCGGAATCTCGCTGTCGGGAAAGAGCGCGACGAACCGCCCGAAAATCGTCGCCGCCGCCTTGGTCGAGAGCTGCTGGCTGACGATGGCGCCGACGAGCGCGCTGAGGTGATCCTTGCGCTGCCGATCGGCCATCCCGCAGGCTCCGATCGATTTGATCGCGGCGCCCAGAATCGGATCGCGCCGCATCAGATGACGACGAGCCCTGGCGTAGCCCTCTGACGACAGGGCGGTCCGCGTCGCGCCTTCGGCGCCTTGGCGAGACTCGGGTTTCACGCTTCGCATGCGATCCTGAATCCTATGCTGTATGCGTAGGTGTCCGGCGGCACCTTGTGGCGGTAGGCGCACCGCAGCATCGAGATGTCGTCGTTGAGCCATGAGCCGCCGCGCACGATTCGCATGTTAGCGGACCGCGGGCCGCGCGGGTCGCGGTTCTCGCCCAGCCCGTAGTAGTCGGAGCCGTACCAGTCGCTGACCCACTCCCACACGTTGCCGCACACGTCGTACAGACCGTATGCATTCGGGGCGTAGGTGCCGGTCGGACGTGTGCCGCGCTGCGGCCGGGCGGGGGCATCGACCAGATAATTCCCACTGCGACGCGTCGATGTCATTCCCCCAGGGATAGCGAAGACCCTCGCCGCCCGCGCGCGCCGCCTTCTCCCACTCCGCCTCGGTCGGCAACCGCACCGCCCGAGACATCGTCTGCGACAGCCACTCGCAGTAAGCCACCGCGTCGTCGTAGCGGATCAGGACCACTGGGTGGCTGCCGTGCCCGGCCGGCGGCTGATCGCGATCCCAGACGTACGGCGCCGCGCTCTCGCGGAACAACGCCTCGCGGCCGCCGACCGTGATCAGGGGAAGTTCGCCGATGACCGGCGACGGGTAACCGGTCGCGCGGACGAATCGCGCGTACTCATCGTTGGTGACCGGGAAGCGCCCGATGAAGAACTCGCTGACATAGACGCGGTGGACCGGACGTTCGTCTTCCTCCGCATCCGCGGCGCCCATCAGAAAGTCGCCGGCAGGAATGCGGGCCAGATTGGGAGAAGATGTCTGCACTTGTCTCTAGGGACGGTCAGTATAGTCCACGGCGGGACGCTCATTTTAGAGCCGAGAGTCGGGTAAAGTGGCCGCCATGAAACTCGAGCCGTTTGAGATGGAACGGCTGCAGTCCACGTACGAGCATCAGGTCGAGTTCAACCTGTCAGAGAGCGGCGTGCATCCGCTGACGCTCGGCGAGCTCGTCGAGGACGAGGCATCGCGCGCCGCCCTGCTCGCGGAGAGCCTGCGCTATACGCAGACCAACGGCACCCGATCGCTGCGCGAGTCGATCGCGGCGTCCTACCCTGGCGCCACCGCCGACCACGTGCAGGTTACCAACGGGGGCGCCGAAGCCAACTACATCACGACGTGGAATCTGGTCGAGCCGGGCGACGAAGTGGTGATGATGGTCCCGAACTTCATGCAGGCCTGGGGCCTGGCGCGCGCGTTCGGCGCCGACGTGAAGCCATGGCCGCTCGCCGCGCCGGACGAGGGCGCGGGTCCACACGGCCGCTGGCGGGTCGACATCGACGCACTCGAACGGCTGGTGTCGCCTCGGACCAGGCTGATCGTGATCTGCAATCCCAACAACCCGACCGGCGCCCGCTTCGAGGCCGTCGAGCTCGATCGCATCGCGGCCATCGCGGACCGCCACGGCAGCTGGATCGTTTCCGACGAGATTTATCGGGGCGCCGAACGTGACGGCCGCGAAACCCCGACCATGTGGGGACGATCCGAGCGGGTGATGATCACGAGCGGGCTGGCGAAGGCCTATGGACTGCCCGGACTCCGGATCGGCTGGATCGTCGGGCCGTCGTCGCGGATGGAGTCGCTGTGGTCGTATCACGACTACACGACGATTGCGCCGGGCGCGCTGAACGACACGCTGGCGCGGCGCGCGCTCGAGCCGTCCATGCGCGCGCGTCTTCTCGCGCGTACGCGCGACATCCTCAACCGCAACTATCCGATCATCGCCGACTGGCTCGACCAGCGCAGCGCGATGTTCAGCTACGCGCCGCCGGACGCCGGCGCGATTGTCTACACGCGCTACCACCACGCGGTGAACTCGACCGAGCTCATCACCAGGTTGCGTGTCGAGAAGAGCGTGCTGATCGTGCCGGGGGATCATTTCGGCATGGACCATTACCTCCGCCTCGGCTTCGGCGACAACCCGGATCATCTCAGTCAGGGACTCGGCCGCCTGCACGATCTCCTGTGCTCGATCTAATCCTGATTGGCTACGGCAACGTCGCGCGGCGATTCGCGTCGCTGCTCGACGAGCAGCGCGACACGCTGTCCCGCGACTACGGTCTGCGCGCGCGCATCGTCGGCATCGCGACGCGCCGGCACGGACAGGTCTACGGTGGGCCAGAAGTAGTGTCCGGCTTCAGCCGGACCGCGGGTCCACCTGAAGGCGGACACTACCGAAAACAGGCGACGCTGTCGTTTCTCCGGGACGCGCTGATACGGAGCGCCGCGGCAGCGCGGCAGCGCCGCCTGGTCGTCATCGAAACGACGACACTCGATATCACGTCGGGAGCGCCGGCGATCGGCCACGTCCGAGCCGCGCTGGCCGGCGGCGCGCACGTGATCACCGCCAACAAGGGACCGGTCGCATTCGCGTACCGAGGCGCTGCGGCGTGCGGCACAACGCGCCGATCGGCGCTTCCTGTTCGAAGGCGCCGTCATGGACGGCGTGCCGATCTTCAATCTGGTGCGGGAGACGCTGCCCGCACTGGAAGTGCGCGGCTTCCGCGGCGTGGTGAACAGCACCACGAACTTCATCCTCACCGCGATGGAAGGTGGGCAGCCGTTCGAGGAGGCGCTCGCCGAGATGCAGGCGCGCGGCGTGGCGGAGGCCGACGCGTCGCTCGACGTCGACGGCTGGGACGCGGCAGCCAAGACCGCGGCGCTGGCCAACGTGCTGCTGGGCGCGCGCATCACCCCCAGGGACGTGGATCGGCGCGGTATCGGGCCTGACACGGGGCTGCTGGCGCGCGAGGCGCGGGCCTCTGGCACGCGGCTGAAACTGGTGGCGCGAGCGGAACGGCAGGGACGGCGGATCGTCGCGCGGGTCGCGCCCGAAAAGCTTCGCGGCGACGATCTCCTGGCAGGGCTCGAGGGCCAACAGAATGCGCTCATCCTGACGACGGATCTGCTCGAGGAAATCGCCATCGTGCAGCGCGGCGGCAGCCTGACCCAGACCGCCTACGCGCTGCTGTCGGACCTGATCACCATCGGCCGCGGCAACGCCGCCCGCCGGCCTGGACGATAATCATCACGTCATCATGGCGCCACTCGACGGGATTACCGTTCTCGACCTGACCCGCGTGCTGTCAGGTCCTTACTGCACGATGCTGCTGGCCGACATGGGCGCGCGCGTCATCAAGGTCGAACAGCCCGGCAAAGGCGACGACACCCGCGCCTGGGGCCCGCCGTTTCTCGAAGGCGAGAGCGCGTACTTCCTCAGCATCAACCGCAACAAGGAAAGCGTCACGCTCGACTTCAAGCACCCCGACGGACGGGCGCTGCTCGAACAGCTCGTCGCGAAAGCCGACGTCCTGGTCGAAAACTTCCGGCCGGGCACGCTGACCAAGCTGGGGCTCGACTACGAGACGCTCTCGCCGCGGCACCCGCGGCTGATCTACTGCTCCATCTCAGGCTTCGGGCACACCGGCCCGCGCTGGAAACAGCCGGGATACGACGCCATCATGCAGGCCGAGGGCGGGCTGATGAGCATCACCGGCACCGCCGACGGCCCTCCGGTCAGGCTCGGCGTGGCGATCGTCGACATCATCTCCGGGATGTTCGCGGCCTACGGCGTGGCGATGGCGCTGCTGGCGCGGGAGCGGACCGGCAAGGGCCAGGAAGTCGATCTCGCGATGCTGGATGCGACGGTGGCGCTGCTCACCTATCAGGCCGGCAACTACTTCGCGAGCGGCAAGGTCCCCGCGCGCCTAGGCAACCGCCATCCGAGCATCGTGCCTTACGAAACGTTCACCGCCTCGGACGGCGAGTTCGTGCTGGCGGTCGGCAACGACGAGCAATGGCGCAGGTTCTGCGCGGTCGCGGAGCTGCCCGACGACGAGCGGTTCGCGACCAACCGCCAGCGGGTGTCCGACTACGACGCGCTGCGGCCGTTCGTCGCGGACCGGCTGCGGCAGCGCCCGCGCCAGCACTGGATTGATGCGTTGACCACGGCGGGCGTCCCGTGCGGATCGGTCCGCAACTTCGAGGAGCTGTTCGCCGATCCCGCAGCTCGCCGCGCGTGAGATGATCGCGATGGTCGAGCACGCGACGATCGGTCCGCTGCAGGCGCTCGGCGTGCCGGTCAAGCTGTCGGAGACACCGGGCGCGGTGCGGATGCCGCCGCCTACCCTCGGCCAGCACACCGACGCGGTGCTGCGCGACGATCTTGGATTCAGCGCCGACGCAATCGCCGCCTTGCGCCGACAGCAGGTCATCTAACCGCCATGGAAATCTCCGTTGTCCGCAAGCGACTCACCGAGACGATCGAACGCGCCAAAAAACAGGCGGCCGACCGCCGCGGCCGCGGCGACCAGGCGGCGCGCGACTTCGAGGTCTTCCTCCAGAAAATCGCGGTGCCGCTGTTCCGCCAGCTCGCCAACGCGCTGAAGGCCGACGGCTATGCCTTCACCGTGTTCACGCCGTCCGGCAGCGTCCGGCTGATGTCGGACCGCGCCGCCGAGGACTACATCGAGCTGACCCTCGATACGACGGAGAACCCGCCGCGCGTGATGGGACAGATCAGCCGCACCCGCGGCCGCAGGGTGATCGACGCCGAGCGCCCGATCGGCGCGCCGGACACGCTGACGGAGGAACAGCTGCTCGATTTTCTGTTGAAGGAGCTGGAAGCGTTCGTGGAGCGATAAGAAAAAACCGGGGAGAACGCGGAGAGCGCTGAGTAAGACTTTCTCGGCGGTCTTTGCGCGCTCTGCGGTTTTTTCTTAACCGTTGGCGAGGCGTTCGACGAACGAGGTGTCGATGCCGTTGCGGTTGAGTGCCGCGAGGAAGCCCGGACGATCGGGCGAATGGCGGTAGGCTTCCCGCGCTTCGACCGATCCGTTCTGCACCAGCCCGACCAGCGCGTCGTTGATCGGCATCATGCCGTAGCGCCGGCCCCCTTCGATCGCCATCGGCAGCTGAGAGGTTTTGCCCTCGGCAATCGCGCCGGACACGGCCGGCGTATTCAGCAGCACTTCGCGCGCCGGCAGGCGGCCGCCGCCGACCTTCCTCAGCAGGACCTGGGCGATGACGCCGCGCATCGAGTCGGCCAGCGCCATCTGCACCTGGCGATGGTATTCGGGGGCATAGAGATCGATGATGCGGTCGATCGCGCCGGTTGCGGTGGCGCGGTGAAGCCGCCGACGACCAGCCGTCCCGCCGCCGCCGCTTCCAGCGCGACGTTCATCAGCGCGCCGGTGCGCAGCTCCTCGATCACGAGCACGTCGGGATCCTCGCGCATCGCCGCGCGCGCCGCCACCAGCACGTCGTCGTCGCTGCCGCGCACTTCGCGCTGGCTGATGAAGGAGTTGCCGCGCTCGTGTTGGATGTTGATCTCGCGCTCGATCGTGATGATGTGATCGCGCCGCGTCCGGTTCATCAGATCCACGAACGCCGACATCGTCGTCCGCTTGCCGCTGGAGCGCGGGCCGGCGATCAGCACGAGCCCTTCCGGCTCGATCGCCAGCGCCTGCACCGCCTTGCGGGAGCCCGATCTGATCGGCGGACACCGAGCGCGTCGGCATCAGGCGGAACACGCCGCCGGGCCCGCGCTGGTCGCGGAAGCTCATGCAGCGAACGCGGCCGACGCCTTCGAGATCGCAGATCCACTCGGTGGCGGCCCCGGTGCGCAGCGCTTCGTGGCTGCGCTCGGGCATCAGGGTCAGCAGCAATGACTCGACGTCGCGCGGGACGAGCACCGGCTCGCCGTCGAGCATCTGCAGTTCGCCGTCGACGCGGACGCGACGGTCGCGAGCCCGACGACAGGTAGAGCGTCGACGCACCGCGCGCGGACGACACGCGCAGCAGCCGCTCGAGCCCGGACAGCGTGGGATCCTCGACCAGCGGCGGCGGCGTTTCCGAGCGGATCGGATTTCGCGCGATGTTGAACACCATCGCCGGCTGCGGCGGCAGGGCGCGAGTCTGCGACGCCTGATTGCTGGACTCGACTGATGCGGCCATCGGCGGCGAGAGGAGCGGCTGCTCGATCGACGCCGCGATCGGCGGCGCCCGATGCGGCAGTTCCACTGAGGTTGGGGGCGCGGCCATCGAGGCGCCCACCAGCGGCAGCGCGCGTGAGGCGGCCAGGACGGCGACCACCCGCGCCGCCTCGCGTTGCGCCTCTTCGGCAGCGGCCACCCGCGCCGCCTGGCGTTGCGCCTCTTCCGCCGCGGCAACACGCGCGGCTTCGCGCTCGGCTTCCGCGGCCGCCGCCAGCGCGGCCTCGCGCGCCGCTTGTTCGATTTCCGCCACGCGTACGGCTTCGCGCGCCGCCTCTTCCGCCGCAGCTGCTCGCGCCGCCTCGAGCGCAGCTTCTTCCGCCGCGGTGACTCGGGCCGCCTCGCGTTCGGCCTCTTCCGCGGCCACACGTGCCGCCTGGCGCGCCGCTTCTTCCGCCGCGGCCACTTGTGCGGCCTCGCGCGCCGCCGCTTCGGCCACAGCCGCTCGCGCCGCCTCGAGTGCGGCCTCTTGCGCCGCGGCGATACGGGCTGCCTCGCGTTCCGCCTCTTCCACCGCGGCCAGCCGCGCCGCCTCGCGCGCCGCTTCTCCAGCCGCCGCCACCCGGGCCGCTTCCTCCGCCGCCACACGCGCAGCCTCGCGCGCCGCCTGTGCCGCGGCAGCCACGCGGACGGCTTCTTCCGCGGCGGCGACTCGGGCCGCTTCCGCGGCCGCCACCACACGCGCGGCTTCGCGTTCGGCTTCCTTCTCCGCAGCCACACGCGCGGCTTCGCGGGCCGCGTCTTCGGCCGCCGCCACCCGAGCGGCTTCCTCGGCGGCAGCACGCGCGCTGCTTCCTCCGCCGCGGCCACGCGCGCTGCCTCTTCGGCTGCCGCCACTCGGGCTGCTTCTTCGGCAGCTGCCACTCGCGCCGCTTCGCGCTGGGCCTCTTCGACCGCCGCGATACGAGCCGCTTCCTCGGCCGCTGCGACACGAGCCGCCTCTTCCGCCGCCGCCACGCGCGCTGCTTCTTCCGCCGCTGCGATTCGCTCGGCCTCGCGCTGGGCTTCTTCGATCGCGGCGATACGGGCCGCTTCCTCCGCCGCCGCGACTCGTGCAGCTTCTTCGGCGGCTGCGACTCGCGCAGCCTCGCGCTGGGCTTCTTCAATCGCCGCGAGACGGGCCGCTTCGCGCGCCGCCTCCTCCGCCGCGGCCACGCGCGCGGCTTCTTCGGCCGCCGCCACACGAGCCGCTTCTTCGGCCGCTGCGATTCGCGCAGCCTCGCGCGCTGCTTCCTCCGCCGCCGCCACACGAGCGGCTTCCTCGGCCGCAGCAACACGCGCTGCTTCTTCGGCCACTGCGATTCGCTCGGCCTCACGCTTGGCTTCTTCGATCGCGGCGATACGAGCCGCTTCCTCCGCCGCTGCGATTCGCGCAGCTTCGCGCGCCGCTTCTTCCGCCGCCGCACGAGCGGCTTCCTCTGCCGCAGCAACACGCGCTGCTTCCTCAGCCGCGGCCACTCGCGCGGCCTCGCGCTGGGCCTCTTCGATCGCGGCGATACGGGCCGCTTCCTCTGCCGTCGCGATGCGTCGCGCCGCCTCGCGATCGAGCCGCTTCTTCCGCCGCCGCCACACGAGCGGCTTCTTCGGCCGCCGCCACTCGCGCTGCTTCTTCGGCCGCGGCGATTCGCGCGGCCTCACGCTTGGCCTCTTCGATCGCGGCGATACGGGCCGCTTCCTCCGCCGCCGCGACACGAGCCGCTTCTTCCGCCGCCGCCACGCGCGCTGCCTCTTCGGCTGCCGCCACGCAGGCTGCTTCTTCGGCCGCTGCGATTCGCGCGGCCTCGCGCTGGGCCTCTTCGATCGCGGCGATACGGGCCGCTTCGCGCGCCGCTTCCTCCGCCGCTGCGATACGAGCCGCTTCTTCCGCCGCCGCCACACGCGCTGCTTCTTCGGCCGCTGCGATTCGCGCAGCTTCGCGCGCCGCTTCTTCCGCCGCCGCACGAGCGGCTTCCTCTGCCGCAGCAACACGCGCTGCTTCCTCAGCCGCGGCCATTCGCGCGGCCTCGCGCTGGGCCTCTTCGATCGCGGCGATACGGGCCGCTTCCTCTGCCGCCGCGATGCGGGCCGCTTCCTCGGCCGCTTCGATACGAGCCGCTTCTTCAGCCGCCGCCACTCGCGCCGCTTCTTCGGCCGCTGCGACTCGCGCTGCCTCTTCGGCTGCCGCCACTCGGGCTGCTTCTTCGGCGGCTGCGACTCGTTCAGCCTCACGCCGGGCCTCTTCGATCGCCGCGAGACGCGCCGCTTCCTCCGCCGCTGCGACTACGAGCCGCTTCTTCGCGCCGCCTGCCACTGCGCGCCGCTTCTTCGGCCGCTGCGACTCGCGCAGCCTCACGCCGGGCCTCTTCGATCGCCGCGAGACGCGCCGCTTCCTCCGCCGCCGCGACTCGCGCGGCTTCTTCGGCTGCCACTCGGGCGGCCTCGCGTGCCGCTTCTTCGGCCGCTGCGACTCGAGCAGCTTCGCGC
The DNA here is from genome assembly GCA_963794705.1 of uncultured Acidobacteriota bacterium. Classification (GTDB taxonomy): domain Bacteria; phylum Acidobacteriota; class Vicinamibacteria; order Vicinamibacterales; family CAVVIG01; genus CAVQFC01. The sequence goes on along the minus strand of CAWCFI010000007.1, from coordinate 403,483 downwards.
GCCGCTTCTTCAGCCGCCGCAACTCGGGCAGCTTCGCGCGCCGCTTCCTCGGCCGCCGCCACTCGGGCCGCTTCCGCCTGAACCTCTTCGACGTCCGGCTCGGCGTCGACGTCGAGGTGGATTTCGTCGCCGTCGAACTCCAGGAGCTCGGCGCGCGCGGCGGCTGCAGTCTGTCCGGGCCACAGATGCCCCTCGTCGGGCAGCAGCAGGTCGTCGTCGGCCGCCACGGCGTGTGTAGGTGGCGCCCCGTCCAGACGCGGCACGGTTCCCTCAACCGGCGGCGAATCGAACCCGAGCAACTCGACCGGCAGCTCGTCGTTGTCGTCCATCGGATCCGACGCGACGGCGCCCATCATGAGCGGTGCTTCCGCGTCCGAACCGAGATGGTCGGCGCCCGCGTGCGGCGAGGCGAAGAATTCGTCGGGGACGCGGTCGTCTTCCGGAATGCGGCGCCGGCGAATCTCGGCCCAGACGTCGTCGCCGCCGCGCGCCGCGACGACCGTGAAGTGCTCGCCGGGGAACTCGGGCATCGCGGCCAACTCGTGCTGCACGGCCCCGAACTCGTCGAGGGCGTTCTGCAGCTCGATCGGCAGCAGCTGGGAGACGATACCGTTGACCGCTTCGAGCGTCAGGCCTCGACTCGCAAGATCCACCTGACCGGTCGGCGAGACAACGTACGGTTTGTCGCCGGCGTGCAAAACCAGGGCTTCGCCGTCCACGCGGACAATCGCCTGAAGCAGTGAGGGAACGAGACTCATGTATTTACGCGTCTGCACACTGTCGCACTGGAAAAGGACCAGTCGCGCACAAGCTCAATGTCGGCAGATCCGACGCTAGCCATTAGGAACGGCGCGGCGTGCCGATCTCGTAGATACGAACCATTTCCACGAGCTTGTATCCGCGTGTCTGATACGGCGGAATGATTCGTTCGGCCCGCAGGTATTGCAGCATGCCCTCATCGCCGTAGTCGGGCGGACCGACGCCGTCGATGCCGGCCAGCGCCGCCTCGAGGCCCGCGATCGTCATCGCTTTTTCCGCAACCGTACGGACGCCGGGCAAGAGACCGAAGCGCTTGACTCGTTCCTTCCGCTCTATCGTGTCAAAGCCGACGTACAGCTCGTTGCTGATGAAGTTGTAGTCGGCGTCCGATCGGGTGGCCGGCGCGTCCTCGACGCGAACCGAACCCACGCCGGTCACCTCGCGCAGCTGATCGATCAGAAACTGCGTGAAGGTGCCTTCGCCCGACCAGGCAGAAGTATCAAGCTCGAATGGCATGGTGAATGGTCATCAATCCGCCGAGAACCGGGTAACACCGCACTCCCGTGAAGCCGCGCGACTCGAACAGGCGGGCGACCGCCTCGGCGCCGGGATACTGACGGATCGAGGCGGGAATGTAGCGGTAGGTGTCGGGATCGCGGTGGAGCACCCAACCGAGCGCGGCGCCGACGACCGTGAGGTATGCGAGATACGCCGACCGCACGAGACGGTTCGACGGCCGGTTGAAGTCGAGCGACAGCACCTGGCCGCCCGGCGACAGCACCCGCCCAATCTCTTCGATTGCCGTCGCCAGGTTCGGCACGTTCCTCAACCCGTACCCCGTCGTCACGATCTGGAAGGATCCTGACGGAAACGGCAGCGCCAGCATGTCGCCGACCAGGAACTCGAGCGCCATCGATGAGGGCGGCCCACCCGGCTGAAACCCTTGCGTGCCTTTGCGCTTCGCAAGCTCGATCATCCTGAACGTGATGTCGAGGCCGACGACACGAGCCCCGCGCGACGCCAACGCGAGCGCGATGTCACCGGTGCCGGTGGCCAGATCGAGAGCGCGGGCGCCGGCTTGCGGCGCGGCGAGATCGATCAGCCGCCGCTTCCAGCGCCGGTCCTGCCCGTACGACAGCACCACCGTGATGAGATCATACCGATCGGCAATCGTCGCGAAGATCGCGCGCACGAAGCGGCGCTTGCCGTCCGGCGTGGCGATCCGCTCGCGCAATGACATCTTCGGATACTATCGTGGCATGCTCCCGTCGAGCACCGTCGAGAATTACCTGAAGGCGATCCATCAGGGTCAATCATCGCTCGGACCAGGCCAGCGGCTCGTGCCGATGGGACAGGTGGCGTCGGCGCTCGGCGTCACGCCGGGCACCGCGACCACGATGATCAAGACGCTGTCCGAATCCGGACTGGCGGAGTACGAACCTTACAGCGGCGTGCGGCTCACCGCCGCCGGCGAAAAGCTGGCGGGCCTGGTGCTGCGGCGCCACCGGCTGGTGGAGCTGTTCCTGGTGCAGGTGATGGGCATGAGTTGGGCCGACGTCCATGACGACGCGGAGCAGCTCGAGCACGTCGTGTCGGAACGCCTGATCGATCGCATCGACGAGATGCTCGGACGGCCGACCCACGACCCGCACGGCGATCCGATCCCGAGCCAGGACGGCACCATCTCGACCCGGCATCTCGATAGCTTGTTGACCTGTCCGTTGGGGACGCCCTTGAAGGTGACCCGCATCACCGATCAGGATCCGGCATTCCTGCGCTTCATCGAGAGCAACGGCCTGAAGCCCGGCGAGCCGGTCGCGGTCGAATCGCGTGACGATGCGGCCGACGCGGTGGTGCTGCAGCAGAAGGGCCGTCCAATCACGATCGGTGCGCGAGCCGCGTCAAAGCTTCTTGTCGAGGTCGTCCCCTCCTGAGCTATTGCGCTCCCGTTCAGTATTTTGTATCGTACACACTTGAAGTTTGATTATTCAAATATTCTGAGGATGGGAGTCGTGACGGCCTTGTCCCTACTTCCAACGGGCATCCGCGTGGATGCCCAGAGCCGCCCACCTTCCGATTCCTCGCGCAAATGGGAGATCACTGACAACTCGTTTCTCGTCGAAGAAGCGTTCAACCAGGAGGCCGGCGTCGTCCAGAACATCTTGACGTGGACGCGCGGGCAGCAGGGCACGTGGTCCGGTAATTTCACCCAGGAGTGGCCGGCGCCCGGCATGAGGCACCAGCTGTCCTACTCGATTCCGTTTTCCAGCATCGGCAATGCGGCCGGTGTCGGCGACGTGCTGCTGAACTATCGCTATCAACTACGAGAAGAAACGGCGGGCGGTCCCGCGATCTCGCCGCGGCTCAGCGTGATTCTGCCGACCGGACGGGAATCGGACGGCCTCGGTGCCGGCACGGCGGGGCTCGACCTGAATCTGCCGGCCAGCAAACAGTTCGGCGATTTCTACGTGCACGCGAATCTCGGCTACACCTGGCTGCCCGACGTGCAGCGCACCACGCATGTCGCCGGCAGCGGCATCTGGCGTGTTGCGCCGATGTTCAACTTGCTGTTCGAGGGCGTGATCAACGTCGACGAGTCGGTGACGGTCTCGCCCGGCTTTCGGCGCGGCTGGAATTTCGGCGAGAAGCAGCTGGTGATCGGCGCGGCCGTCCCGATCACGCGCGTGGATGGACGAACGACCGCAGCGTTCCTGACGTATTTCTCCTACGAGTTGCCGTTCCGCTGATCACATCAGCTTCCCGAGCGGTCCGAGATCGAGGTTGAGATCCTCGGGCGCGAGGCCGAACCTGGCGCCGATCTCCCGGATGGTCTGCTCCAGCGTCATCAGCGCGGCGCCGACTGCCTCGACTTCCTTTTTCGTCAGCGTCTTCTGTTCCATCCTCCGGATCGCCTGACGCTCCATCAAGCGACGCAGGAACTCGACGATGGTCAGCACCAGCTGCGCCACCGACTTCTGAACGTCCTCGGGCTCGGGATTCCACCGCCTCGGTGCGGCGCCTTTACGCGTCGCCGCGGTGCGCTGCTTGCCGACCGCGACGGTGGCCGATCGACCGAGACGCTTTTCGATTTCGTCCTTGAGAGCGCGCAGCTCCGCGGCGGTGACCGGCGCGGCCGCGATGGCCCTGTTCCTCCTCCTCCCGCCGTCCTGCTCCTCGTGCCCGGCTTGCTTGTTTTCTTTTTCACGCGCGGTTCTTGAGCAGCGCCGGCTTGCCGCGCCGGCGCGGGCGGCGAGCTACCGTCCCCTGGGCGTTCGGGGGCAGCACCCGATCGGCGGCGCAGAGCAGCGCTGAGAGGCGCAGGTAAATCAGATCCACCCCGGCGACGCCGAGCGTCACGTCGCCGTTGGCCATCACGCCCTTGTTGAGGAGGTTGTCGAGCAGATCCAGCAGCGTCGACTCGGGAGCGTCGAACAGCTGATCGGCGACGGTATCGTCCGCAACGGCAGGTTTCGAGGAGCGTGCCATCAATCAGCCTGCACGAAGGTGTACGGCGGCCACGGACCGTTGAGCGTCAGGCCATAGCCCTGCCGCGCCAGCGCCTTCGACTCGCGGGTGACCAGCGTCTTGAACGTCGCGGCGCGGGCGCGCGGCACCAGAAAGGCCGCATCCAGCAGCAGCGGGCCGCCCTGTGCCGGCAGCTCGCTCGCGGAGCGGCGCTTCGCGTCGCTCGAGCGGGCCGCCAAGCGCTCGAACAGCGACACCACGGTTTCCCGGGCCCGGGACGCGAGCTCCTTCGAGGCGTCGCGCTGCACTTTCTTCTGGGTCAGGTAGGACGCGCCGGTGCGCGCCGCCGCGGGTTTCTTCGTCGGCGCTGCCGCGGCCAAGGTGCGGTCGAGGACCACGCGGACGCCCCACTCCTGCTGGTTCGCGACCCGTTTGACCAGCGTCGCGATGCGCGCCCGCTGCGCGCGCATGTGCTCGAACGCGCGCTCGTCGGTCTTGAAAATCGTGAACAGCTTCATCGGCAGGACCGCCCTGGACGCGACGAACGACTCGACGACCGCTTCGTGGGCGACCGCGACCCGCGACACCCAGTCGAGGTTCGCCAGGCCGCTGCTGATGGCCGACTCGTTGTACTTGTCGAGCGGCAGATCGGCGACGGCGATGAACAGCCCCTTGTCCAGATCGATCAACCGGACCGGTCCGGCGCCGGGCAGGCCGGCGGGCATACGGGTCAGCCGCGGCCGGCGATCGGCGGCAATCACGCCGTAGACGTAGGTGCCGCTCGGTGATGACATTTCAGACTTCACATTTCAGATTTCAGAGCCATGTCCGCGCCCACATCTCGAGAGCTTTGGCGCCGCGCGGCGGCGGCGCCGACAGCGGTGTCTGGATGATAGCGCACCGCGTCCCGCAGCCTCGCCGCAGCAACGCCACCTGGCGCCGTTCCGCTGCCGCCACGGCGCGGCAGCGCGTGCAGCGTCCCGGCGTCATGAGTGCGCGCGTTGACGACAATCGCCGGCGCCGACAAGTGCAACCGGCGCAGCCGCCTGCGGAGGCGCCCGGTTTCACGCCGCGGCAGTTCGGCCGCCCTGGTCACGACGATGAAGCGGGTCGTATCGTGATCCCGCAGCAGCGCGATCAGCTCGCGAATCGCCTTCGACACATCCACCAGCTCCGCCGCCAGCCGGCCGGGCCGCACCAGCGACCGATACTTGAGCAGAACCCGCAGCAGCACCTGCATCCATTCGCGCGCGGCCTCCGGCATCTCGAGCAGCCGCAGCGCGTGTCCCGTGGGTGCAGTGTCCACGACAATAACGTCGTAGGCCGAACGCGCCTCGACGACGGAGAGGATCCCGAACAGCTCGTCGATGCCGGGCGGCGCAAGGTCCATCAGGCCGGCGGCGCCGATCGCAGCACCGGCGCCATCCAGACCGACCGCCGCGGCGATCTCGTCGAAGGCGCCTTCGAGCACCGCCCGCCGCGACGCCAGCGCGCCGGCCGCATCGAGCTCCCGCACGGCCAGATTCGGCGGAGCGCCCGGCATCGCGCGCGCCGTATCGCCCGCCTCCGCGTGAAAGACATCGCCCAGCGAGTGCGCCGGATCGGTGGAGAGCAGCAGCACGCGGCGCCGTCGATCCGCGAGCGCCAGCCGCATCGCCACCACCGCGGCGACCGTCGTCTTGCCGACGCCGCCTTTGCCGCCGAAGAACAGCAGCGATGCGTTCGTGAAGGGCTCGAGGCTCAGGCCTGAAGCCTGAATCCTCGAGGGCTGAGAGCTGAGGGCTAACGGCTGACGACGGGAAGCTGGCAGCCGACGGCCGACCTGAGCTCTGAGCTCTACGCCCCCCGCCCTGCTCGGCGCGAGCGAGGCGAGCGCCTTCAAGCCGCGCGGTTCTTTGGCGGACGCAGCGACGATGGTGAGGGCGCGGCCTCGCGCGAGCCGCCCGCGAATGGCCGCGATCGCCGCGCGTTCGTCTGCGCGTCGCCGATCGCAGACTGGACACGCGCCGGCGTTCGGGAGCACGCGGTTGACGACAATCTCTCGCACGTGGATGCCGGCGCGCTCGAGCGCGGCGATGCCGCTGCCGGCCTCTGCCACCGACAGAACCTCCGGCAACGTCACCCAGGCGAACCGGGTCCGCCCTGGATCGCGCAGCCGTTCGGCGACGTCGCGCGCCTGCGAAGCGAGCGCCGCGATCAGGTGATCCGCGGCCTCTGGTCGGCCGACCCTCGCCAGCTGCTCGCGAATCAGCCGGTGTTGCCGCTGGAGCTCGCCCAGCACCTCGGCGGCGGCCGCCACCGTTTCCGGCGCCGCCAGCAGCCGCAGCGTGTGTCCGGTAGGCGCGGTGTCCACGACGATGACGTCGTAGTCCGCCCGTCGAGCACGGCCGCCCTGGCGTTGCCGGTGGGCGAGGCGATCGATCTCGAGGATCCCCATCAGTTCGTCGACGCCGGGGATGGACAGATCGAGCAGCGCGTCGACATCCTGGTGATCGAGCCAGGTGCCGTGCTCGAGGATCTCGCCGAGGGGCCGCCGGTGCTCCTTCAGCCAGCGCGCGAACGCCCGCGGGGCATCGAGCTCCACGGCGTCGAGCGATCGGGTGATCCGGCGGGGCGCTCCGGACAAGGGCACGTTGAGCGCGTCGCCGAGCGAGTGCGCCGGGTCGGTCGAAACGATCAGGACGCGATCGCCCTTCGCGGCGCGCGCGATCGCGAAGGCGGCGGCGCTGGTCGTCTTGCCGACGCCGCCCTTGCCTCCGTAAAAGACAAACTGGGGGCTGGGGTCAGGAGCTGAGGGCTGGCCGCGCTTACTGGTGTTCGTCAGATTCGAAGCTTTGAATGTCGACGCCGGTGATCTTCTCGCCCGGCGACATCGAGATCGGTCCCTGCTGGCGGCCCTTGATCTCGCGGATCGCGGTCAGGACGTCGCGCTCGATGTCGCTGAATTCCTGGTCGCTGATCTCGCCCAGCTCCAGGCGCATCTGCGCCTCGAGCAGCCGATCGCGCAGCGCCGAATCGTCCTGCAACTCGGTCTCGGCCGCGGCGATGACCTTGTCGAGCACGAAACGGATGCTCCCGATCAGCATCGAGTCGAGAATGAACATCTCAGGCGCGCTCGAGTTTCAGCCGGATGTTGACGAAATTGTACGGCGGCCACGGGCCGGTGTACTTGAACGTCAGCTTGTCGAACCGCGTCGCGATCAGCTTGACCTTGGCGTCGAACGCCGCTTCCTGATCGCGGGCGATCAGGAACGCGGCGTTCATGATCATCTTGTCGCCGATCGGCTTGTTGATGCGCGAGGCAACCGACACGTCGCGCAGCTGCTCCAGGATATCCGCGACGTAGCGTTCGGATCGCGACTGCAGCGCCGAGTCGATCAGCCGGCCGTACTGCATGCGCGCGAAGTAGGTCGGGCCCTTCTGTCCCGAGATCTCCTTCTTCAGCCGGCTGATGTCCTCGTCCTCGTTCTCGACCTCGCGCACGGCCTGATCGCGATCCCACAGCACCTTCAGCCCGAACTCGAGCTTGTTCTGCATCTTGTTCAGCACGTCGCCGAACGCCCCGGCCGCCGAACGCAGCAGCTCGACGATGTCCTCGCGGGTCTTGAAGATGGTGCCGAACGACATCGGGATCACGGTGTGCTCGTGCATCACCGTCTCGTTGACCCGCTCGTGCGCGAGCACGTTCTCGCGCGTCGAGTCGAGCACCTCGAGCGGCGCGTCGGATACCACCGCCGCGAGGTTCTTGTAGTGCACCGTGTAGACGTCCGACGGATCGGCGCCGACGCCGACCGGACCGAAGCGCAGCGGTTCGCTCGACTCGATGATGCAGTAGACGTACTTGCCCCGGCTCGCCGTGCCGACGGACTCGACCGCGGCGGCGCCGCGTCCGGTGTGAAGAACCTTCTCGAGCGACCGCCGTTCACCGCGGCTCTCGCGGGCCGGCTCCTTCGCCTCCGGACGGACCGCGCCGTTCGACCGGCCGACTTGCCGACTTGGCGGCGGCTTGGCCGGCTTGGCGGACCTGGCGGCGGGGCGGGCCTTTCCCGCCGTTTTGATTGGGACAGGCTTCGATCGGCGCGCCGGCTGGCTCTTACGAGGGCTAGCTGGTCTTGGCATGTTTGCCGCTCCTGCGGGCTTTGGCGGTCGCAGACGACGGACCATCGAGGATTTTCCGGATCTCGCGCACCAGATCTTCTGGCAGACAGGGCTTGGTGACGAACGCGTCGCAGCCGGCCTGCTTCGCCCCTTCCGAGATGCCGGCCAGTGCATGGCCGGTCAGCGCCACCACTGGAATCGCTTTGGTGCGCTGGTCCGCTTTCAGACGCCGGGTCGCCTCCCATCCGTCCATCACCGGCAGCGACAGATCCATCAGGATGATGTCGGGACTGGCGTCGACGGCGCGCTGCAGCGCCTCCATCCCGTTGCCCGCCTCGACCACGTCGAAGCCGGAGAACTCGAGGTACTCGCTGTACATCTCGCGCGCGTCGGGATAGTCGTCGACGAGCAGAACGCGCGGGCGTGCTGGTTTGGTGGTCATTTCCGTCCTTTGGTCGGCAGGGTCAGCAGGAAGGTCGATCCCTTTCCCACCTGACTCTGCACGCTGATCCGGCCGCCGATCATTTGCGCCAGCCGTCGACAGATCGACAACCCGAGCCCGGTGCCGCCGTAGGCGCGCGTCGGCCCGTTATCGAGCTGCCGGAAGTCCTCGAAGATACGGTCCTGGTCGGCGTCGGCGATCCCGATGCCGGTATCGGCGACCGACAGCGTCACCGTCCGTTCCCGGGTATTGCGTTTTGCCGCGATGACGATGCCGCCGTGGTGCGTGAACTTGAGCGAGTTGCTCAGCAGGTTCAGGATAATCTGTTTCACCTTCTGCCGGTCGCTCGAAATCGGCGCCAGATCCTTGGGGAGGTGCACCGTCACGGTGAGCTTGGAGCGGATGATGATCGGCTCGAGCTCGGACTTCACCTCGTTCACGAGATCGGGGATCTTGAAGGTCGAGAGCTGCAGCGGCATCCGACCCGCTTCGATGCGCGAGATGTCGAGGATCTCGTTGATGATGGTCAGCAGGTGTCGGCCGTTCGATTCGATGCGCCCAAGCTGCCGCTTGACCGGCGGTTCGCACTCGCCCGCCACGCCCTGCAGCAGCATCGAGGTGTAGCCGAGCATGGCGTTCAGCGGGGTGCGGAACTCGTGCGACATGTTGGCGAGAAACTGCGACTTCAGCGCCGAGGCCTGCTCGAGCTCGATCGCCTGACGCCGCAGCAATTCGTTCTGCTGCGCGATGTCCGCGGTCGCCGCCTGGATCTTGCGCTCGAGCTCGTCGGACGCCTGCTTCAGCTGCTCGTAGAGCAGCGCCTTCTCGATCGCCTCGCGGCGATCGTGCAGGATGGTCACCACCGCGGTCAGCTCGCCATGCTCCGACAGGATCTTGCCGGCGATCGCCTCGACCGGCATCGCCTCGCCGGTCTTGGGATCGCTCAACGCAATCTCGCCGACCCGCCGCTGATCGGCGCTGACCAGCATGCCGGCGATGAACGACGAGAAGTGCGCGTCGTTGTTCTGCACCCAGCGCTGTTCGATCTCGCTGGCCTGCTGCGGGATGGTGAACAGGCGTTCCGCCGGCTCGTTCATCAGCGAGGTCGCCCCGGCGGCGTCGGTGACGACGATCGGGTCGGCGACCGAATCGATGATCAGGTTGAGGCGATCGCTCTCGGCCCGCGCCAGCACCTCGGCGATGCGCATCTTGCGGTAGTTCTCTTCGATCTCTTCGCTGGCGCGGCGCAGGTCGGTGACGTTGCGCAGAATCGAGACCACGCCGCTGCCCTGCCGCGCGTCCTCGGTGACGGTGCTGAGCAGTTCGAACACCAGGTCCGATCCGTCGACCGGGTTCACCAGCAGCAGTTCGCGCCGGGTCGCGCCGGTCTCCTCGATGGCCTTGCTCGAGAGCGCCGACGACAGCAGCATGTTGTTCATGCGCACCGCGCCGCGGCGGCCTTCGCTTTCCTCCTCGGAGGCGGTGAACAGGGTCAGCGCCCGCGCGTTCGCGATCAGCAGCCGCCCTTCGGCGTCGGTCAGCAGAATCGGGTCGGTGACGGCGTTGATGATGTTGTAGAGCAGCGAACGTTCACGCCCCTGCTTGCGATCGCCCTCGGCCAGCGTCTGCTGGCGGAGAATCTGATCGAGCTTCTGGCTGAAGACATTGGTGAACCAATGCATCTCGGGGCGGAACGCCGCGCTGCCGCCCACCAGCAGCAGGCCGAACGCGTCTTCGGCGAAGCCCGACACGCCGAGCGGCAGCACTTGAAACGCGGAATCCTCGAACGGCGTGGCCGGCCGCCGCTTGCGGTCGGCGGCGGAGTGCGGCGCGGGGAAGAAGAACTCCTTGCGGTTGGCGAGCGCGGTGACGAGCGGGTTGCCCCAGTCCTCGAGCGACACGGAGAAGCGCGACACCGCGGACCCGGCCAGCCCATAGGTGCCGATCACGAACAGCGAGGTCTCGTCGGCCGGCCGGACCAGGCAGATTGACTGCGCGATGCCGAGCACTTCACCGAGCCACTGCAGCGCGAGATGGGCGCAGTCGGCCAGTTCGGATCGGCCGACGAACCCCTCGAGCAGGCGCAGCCGCGCCGAGAGGAGTTCTCCATCGTCGCCGGGCCCCGCCTCCACCTCGACGCGGACGCGCGGCACGCCGGTGTACGGTCCGGTCCGCGGGCGTTTAGCCGCGGGCCGGTGCGCGCCGACGGCCAGCAGCGCGGCGGGCTGGGATGGCATTGATCTGGGCCCTGAGGGCGGAGTTTTCTGCAATGAGTTCCTCATACCCCTTGCCCTCGATGGCGGGCTTGGACGCGGGAGCAACCTGACCCACGGCCTCGGAGTATTTCAGATAGGTATCGATCGACGCGACCACGATGCGGGCCTCGACGGTGATGAGGTCGATTCCGACCAGCGAGACTCGGACCCATGCGTCGATCACGATTCCCTTGTCGAGGACTCGGTCGAGAACGTCGATAAGACTGGTGCCGCCTGCGGCTCGTTCAACGGGCATCGAACACTCCTTGTGTCGAACTTCGGTCTGCGTGCACGCGCGCTATCTCGGGGCCGGCGCCGATCGCCGCCGGGTCAACGAGGCCAGCTGTCGTTCCAGCGCGCGGACTTGCTTGCGCAATTCGTCGTTCTCGGCCGACAGCGCCTGCTTTCCTGGTGACAGATGGTGATCGTATTTCCACCAGTCGAGACCGATCTGCTCGGCCTTGTCGATCGAGCAAATGAGCAGGCGAATCCGGATCGTGAGCAGCTCGACCTCGGCCAGCGACACCTTGATGTCGCCGGCGACGACGAGCCCCTTGTCCAGGACCCGGTCGAGCACATCGACCAGACCCGTGGACCGTCCTTGCCCCTCAGTCAGTGACGTCGGCATAAGTTCCGTATTCTACGAAATGTCGAGCGTGCTCGCTTGTGCTGCAAGGACGAGGAATGGGCTTGCAGCAGCAACGGTGATGCCACCCAGAAGCGGGCGATTCCGTATGCAACGAAGTGCACCTTGCATCGAAGCACAACAGTAGACCCGTTCCTGACGTACAAGATCACGACAGGCTCAGCAGGTCGAGCGGCGCGTCGATCACGAGCTCTTGGGGCGCCAGCTCGTGGACCGGGATACTGTCGAAACCGAACCCGTATCGCGCCAGACACACCCGAGTGCCGGCGGCCCTAGCCGTCCGCCAGTCGATCGCCGAGTCGCCCACGAGCAGGGTCGCGGCCGCCGCCGCACCGGCACGCGCGGCCAGGTGCAACAGCGCCGTCGGATCGGGTTTGCGCGGGAACGGACCATCGCCGCCGAGCACGGCGTCGGGTGGGAAATGACGCGAGAGGCCGAGGCCGTCCAGAATCCGCCGCGTCGAAGCGATCGGCTTGTTGGTCAGCACCGCCAGTGCGACTCGGGTCCCCAGCGCCTCGAGCAGCTGCGGGATGCCCGGGTAAGGGCGCGTGTAATTCAGCAGCCGCTCGTCATAGAACGCCAGGTAGCGCGAGAGCGCGTCGGCAGGACGTTCGACGCCGCTCGCCCGGAAGGCGCGCGCCACCAGGGTGGCGGCGCCTTCACCCACCATCCGGCCGAGGCCTTCCTCGGGAATCGGCGCGGCGCCGCACGACGTCAGCAGCGCGTTGGCCGCGTCGGCGATGTCGCGCCGTGAATCGACGAGGGTCCCGTCGAGATCGAAGACGACCAGACGAAGCGGCTCGGGGCTCAGGGCTCGATGCTCAGGCGCGGTATTCGGCGAACGACGTCGGCGTTTCCCACACCGTCACGCGGACCACGGGCAGGCCCTGCTCGTGCGCCTTGTCGTAAATCAGCTTGGCGATCCGCTCGACGGTGGGATTGCTGTCGAGCAGGAACACCGGCTCGCCGAGCTGCTGGAGCGGGGCGACCAGGGGATCGTCGTGACGCAGCAGCATCTTGTGATCGAGCTCGGCGTCGATCCAGCCCTTGACGATCCGCTTGATGTCGCTGAAGTCGCAGACCATGTTGCGGTTGTCGAGCGACCCGGTGCGGACTTCGATTTCCGCGGTGGCATTGTGCCCGTGCGGGTGCTTGCAGACACCGTCGTAGTCGAGCAGCCGGTGGCCGTAGCAGAACTCGATACGTTTGGTAACGGAGTACATTTGGTAATCGGGTAATCTGGTAATCGGGTCATGGATTGGGAGATTGGGCGCACCCGATCGCCGTCGATCGCCCAATCAAGCACCAGATTACCAGATTACCCAACCACCAGATGTCTACCGCGGTATTGCTCTCCGGCGGGCTCGACAGCGCGGTGCTGGTCGCCGACGAAGCGGCGGCCGGCGACGTGCAGCCCATCTACGTCAGCGTCGGGCTCGCGTGGGAAGCGGCCGAGCGCGCCGTGGTGTCGAGCTTTCTTGCGAGCACCAGCCTCCGCGGCCGCGTCCTCCCGCTGGTCTCGCTCGGCGTCGACATGCGCGACGTCTACGCCGCGACTCACTGGGCGATGCAGGGCCGGCCGCCCGGATATCACACGCCGGACGAAGATGTGTATCTGCCGGGGCGAAACGTGGTGCTGCTCGGCAAGGCGGCGGTCTACTGCGCCGCGGCGAAGATTGAGCGCCTGGTCATCGGCACCCTGGCGCACAACCCGTTTCCTGACGCGACACCGGCCTTCCGCGAAGCCATGGCGCGGGCGTTGTCGCTCGGCCTCGATCGCCCGCTGCAGATTGAGGCGCCCTACGCCAACACCGAGAAGTCCGAGGTGATCCGACGGGGCGCGGCGCTCGGGGTTCCCTTCGGACTGACGCTTTCGTGCATGAATCCGCCCAAGGCCCGCCAAACGGCTGACGGCGCGACGTCGGCAGCCCTCCACTGCGGCGAGTGCAGCAAGTGCCGCGAGCGCCATGACGCGTTCGTCGAGGCCGGCATCCCCGATCCCACCAGTTACGCCAGCACAGCCCATCTCCGCTGACATTCGTTGACTCGCCGCGCGGAGCGGCGTATCGTGCGCGCGTGAGGTGGGCAATTCCCGCGGCGCTCGTGCTGGCGACGGCGACCCTGACTGCCCAGGCCCCGCCCGATATCGACACGCTGCTGGAGCGCGTCAGCGCCCGTATCGCCGATTACTACAAGCGCGCCCAGAGCGTCGTCTGCATGGAAAAGACGACCGTGCAGCCGCTCGCCAACGGCTTCAACCCGCGCGGGTTCGCGCGGACCACCGAATCCGAGCTGCGCGTCGAGCCGGATCTGATCGACGGCGACGGCTCCGCAACCACCGCCAGCTTCGTCCGCCAAATCATCAAGGTCAATGGCCGGCCGCCCCGCGAGAAAGACAAGAACGATCGGGCTGGCTGCACCGACCCCAACCCGCTGTCGGCCGAGCCGCTCGCGTTCCTGCTGCCCGCCAACCGCGAGGGCTATCGCTTCAGCACCAGCGGTTTCGGCAAGGGCAAGGATCGGGGCGCGTTGGTGATCGAGTTCACCGCCGCGAACACCGAAGGCGAGGGCAAGCTGACCGAGGACGAGCGGGGCCATGAAGGCTGCTTCAACGTCTCGATCCCGGCTGCGACGCGCGGACGGATCTGGGTGGATGCCACCAGCTATCAGGTCCTCCGACTGGAGCGACACCTGGCCGGGATTGGCGACATCAAGGTGGGCTTCGCGCTCCAGCGGAAACACAGCCTGCCGGACTTCATGACGATCGAACGATACGACACGGCGATCCGGTACCGGCCGATCACATTCACCGATCCGGACGAGGCGCTGCTGCTGCCGGAGTCGATCGAGACGATCGTGATCTGGCGCAACGGTATGGAGTCGACCCGCCGGCGGCAGGAATATTCCGACTACCGGCGCTTCCTCACCGCCGGGCGCATCGTGAAATAGATTTCAGACTTCCGACTTCAGAGTTCAGACTTTCACGATCTCTTCAAAGTGATCGATCCGTCGCCGGTACGGACGCGCACCGCTTTGCCGCCATCGCCCAGGCGGCCGCGCACCGTGTTCTTGCCGATATTGCCGGTGACGTTCGAGACCGTCACGTCGCGCATGTGGATGCCGCCGTCGCCGGTGTGAGCGTCGAGCTCGGCGTCGAAACCGTCCGGCACCTCGAGGGTCACCGAGCCGTCGCCGGTGGTGATGTCCCAATCAGCGCCTGGCGAACTGCCGGCATCGGCGTGAATGGTGACGCTGCCGTCGCCGGTGTGCACGCGCACGCTCGTGAGCTTGCCATCGAGCCGGATCGATCCGTCGCCGGTGTTCGCCTCCACGTCGCCGCCCAGCATCCGGCCGTGGATGCTGCCGTCACCAGAACGCAGCTGCACGTGGCCGGCCACGCGCTCGATGTCGATCGAGCCGTCGCCGCTCTTCGCCGCGACGTCGGACGCGGCCGGCACCGAAACAATCAGCCTGGCCGACCGGTTGTTGAAATGAAAATTGAACCCGCCGTGATCGCGCTTCGGCTCGGTGACGGTAATCTCTACCCGGTTGCCGTGCTGCTCCGCTTTGACCTCGATGACGGCGACATCCTCGTGGTCGCGGCCGCGCTTCTCGATCACCACCTGAACGTCGGCCTTGTCCCATGGGCGGATCTCGATGGAGCCGTCGAAGGTGGCCAGCGCCACGTCGGGCTTCCCCGACACCGCGAAATGTTTTTCGTCGCGCTCGACGTACTTGTTCAGGTCGGCGCCGACAATGTCGACACAACCCGGAGCCGTGAGCAGCGCTGCCAGCGCCGCCGGCAGGGCAAAGCCTTTGACCGGGCGAACCGATAGAGCCATGGCGAGATCCTCCGACCGGCTTAGACGGTGACGACAGGGCCGCAGTTCGATCGACGAGGAAACGGAGGTTACGGAGGGAACGGGATCTCCGTTCTCTGCCCACGGGCGTACACGAGTTGGCCGGCCACATAGGTCTGGACGACCGAAAAATTCGCGTCGAGGACCACCAAATCAGCCGGTGCTTCCGGCGCGAGCACGCCGTAGCCGACCAGGCCGAGCTCGCGCGCCGGCGTGGTGGCGCAGATCGTGGCCGCGTCGACGAGGCCGAGGCCGACCTGCCCGACGAGAATCTGGAACGCGCGGTCCATCGTCAGCACGCTGCCGGCGATGGTGCCGTCGCTCAAGACCGCGGTCTGCGGTCCCGCCGTGATTGCCCGGCCGCCAAGCGTGGCGCGCGATCCGACCGGCAGGCCGGCCGCGGCCGTCGAGTCCGTGATCGCCATGATGCGCGACGTCCTCTTCGCGGCGATTGCCGTGCGCATCAGCGCCGGATGCACATGGACGCCATCGCAGATGATTTCCGCGGCGACCTCGTCGGTCTGCAGCACCGCGCCGACCAGCCCCGGCGCGCGATGACCGAGCGGCGGCATGCGGTTGAAGAGGTGGGTAGCCTGCCGCGCGCCGGCCTCGATCGCGGCCAGCGCTTCTTCGTAGGTCGCGCCCGAATGGCCCAACGAGACGCGATGCCCGCGCGCCGAGAGCCAGCGCACCAGATCGAGCCCGCCGTCCAGCTCTGACGCGAGCGTCACGATCCCGACGTCGGGCGTCGCGCGCGCGATCTCGGCGAGGAGGTCGGCGGCGGTGAAGTCTGTCTCACCCGCGCCCTCTGTTGGGTAGTGTCCGGCGTTAGCCGGAGCCGCGAGGGCTGCGCGCGGCGAGCGCAAGCAGCCCGAGGGTTGTGCGCCCGCGTACTCGGGGTTGATGAAATTGCTCTCCAGGTGCGCGGGCAGCACGCGCGCCGACTGCGGCGGCGGCGTCTCGCGAGCGCGGCGCACCTGATCGAGCACGCCCCTCAGCGCGCCCGGCCCGCAGGCCATGGTCGTCGGACAGAAGGCGGTGACCCCGTAGTGCGGCAGGCGGGCGGCCAATGCGGCAACGGCTCCGCCCTCCGGCACCGCATCCAGCGTGTCGATGCCATCGACGCCGTGCGCGTGGACGTCGATGAACCCGGGAACGATGTAGTGGCCGTGAAACGCAAAGGCCGTATGACCGCCCGATGGCGTATCCGAACGGACCTCCGCGATTCGTCCGTCCTCGATCACCAGCGTGCCGGGCGACAGGACGCGGTCGGGCAGGACCAGCGAGGCGCCCGACAACACAATCATGGAGCTGTCACGGTCACGAGGCGCGCGGCGCCGATCGCGGCGGCGGCGTCGCCCAGCGCGGCGGTTTCGATGCGTAGCGCATCCAGCATCTGTTTCGGCAGCCGGCGCGCGATTTCGGTGCGGACGGGCTCCAGCAGCAGGTCGGCCGCCGAGGCCATGATGCCGCCGAGCACCAGCATCTCCGGATCGGAAATGGCGACGAGGTTCGCCGCGGCCATTCCGAGATACTTCGCGGTGTCACGAACCACGGAAATCGAAACGCCATCGCCGTCGCGCGCGGCGGCGAGCACGTGCTCCATGGTGATCGCGGAAAAGTCGTCCTTGACGATGTCCTGCACCCGCGATCGATCGCCCGCCTTGATGCGCCAGACGATGCGGCGGCACGATCCCGGCGGCCGCGACTTCGGCTTCGAGACAGCCGGTCTTGCGGTAATCCTCGCGCTCGACCGGATTGAGCGCCAGCCACCCGACCAGGCCGGCCCGGCCCCGCGCCCCGGTGATCGCGACGCCGTCGCGGACCACCCCGCCGGTGGTGTGCTGGTTGACCGCGAAGAAGACGACATCCTTCATGCCCCGCGCGGCGCCGACCCACGCTTCTGCCGCCGCGGCGGCGGTTCCCGAGAGGACGGCGGGCCGCCCCGCCTTGGCGCTACCGAGCTTGAGCGCGAGCGCCGCAATCACCGGCGCGACCACCGCGGATTCGGGATTGACGGCGGCGATGCCAACCACGCCTCGAGAGGCGGCGGGCATTGCGCCCTCGACCTGCGCCAGCGCCTTCGCTGCCCCCGCGACGAGGTCGCTGCCGTCCTCCTGCGCCCTCGCCACCACGTGGCCGGCGTCGTCGACGGCCACCGCGACTGCCCGCGTGTCATCGAGTTCGAGACCAATCACTCTCGTCCCCATTCGGTATTGAGCTGCAGTTTGCGGCCGGCCAGCGGCAGGGCGACCGCTTCGTCGGCGTCGTCCGGATGAAAGATCGATCGATCGATGCGATCGAGGAGCGTGGACAACTGTCGTTCGTCGGGCGCCTGGACGACCAGCACGCCGCCGCAGCAATCGAGCGGAAACCGGCGATCGTCGAGGTAGTCGCGGTCCAGCGTCACGAGCGTGCGGCGCAGCTGGTGAGCGAGCTGGTAGTGCTTGAGGTCGGGCGCGCGACGGAGGTCGGCTTCCTCGAGCACGAACAGCACATCCCAGCGCAGCCGCTCGCGCATGTGCGCGACGATGCCCGACGGCACGTTGGCGTCCGCATAGATCCGCGGCCGCGCCACCAGGCGCTCCGCGACCGGACCCAATTCCTCCGACAGCGTTCCCACTTGAACTTCTACTGCTGACTTGCGACTTCTGACTTCTGTTTTTCGCGCGCGGCCTTCGCCTCCCGCGTGAGATCGGCCACGAGCCGCTCACGCTGGTGCACCAGCTCCTTACGCGGCCGGCGTCCGTTGGGCGAGCCCACGGCGTATTCGCAGAACAGCGGAAACGCGATGGTCGAATCGCAGTAGGCGACCACCGTGTCCGGCAGCACGCCCGGGTTCACCTTGCCCCAGCTGACCGCTTCGGCCGGCGTCGCGCCGGAAAGCCCTCCCCAGACGACCGAGTCGGTGGTGATCTGGATGAAGTAGTCGTTGCCGCCCTTGGGGATACCGTAGACCTCCCACAAGGTGGGCTGCGCCTGCAGGTAAAAATTCTTGGGCGAGCCGCCGCCGAGAATGACGCAGCCGTTCTGCTTGCCGGCCATGACGATGGCGCAGACCTCGTTGACGTCCTTGTTCGGATCGATCATGAACTTCCCGCCGTTCATCAGCTCGTGATAGGCGATGTTCATGCCGATCGAGCTGTCGCCCGGCGACGAGGTGTAAATCGGCACGCCGGCTTTCGCCGCGTGCGCCACGACCGAGTAGTCCACGCACGCCGGATTCTTCTCGAGCAGGTCGAGCCCAAGGCGGTAGTGGAACTCGGACGTCGCGATCGCCTCGTCGATCTTCGATCGGACGATGAAGTCGCGGATGTAGGAGTCGGTTTCGAGCAGCACGGTCGCCGGGAACAGCACGTCGTAGATGCGGATGACGCCGTCCTCGTAGAGCTCGACGTCGTTGACGAACGGCGAGCCGCGGTGCAGCGTGAAATTCAGCGCATAGTGGAGATCGTGATACAGGTTCGCGCCGGTCGAAATGATGAAGTCGACGAGGCCGCGGTCCATCATCTCGATCACCGAGCCGCCGAGGCCAGCCGGAGTCATCGCGCCCGCGATCGTCAGCCCGATGGTGGTGTCGTTCTCGGGCGCGAGCATTTTCTCGGAGAAGATCTGGCAGGCCTCCGACAACCGGCCCGCATTGAACGCCTGGAATCCGTTGTCGATCAGATGGCGAATCTCGGGGCTGCCCTTCGGCCGATAGTTGGCAATCGGTTTACCGGACAATGATTTCTTGAGGGAATGCCCGGGGGAGCCAGGCGAGCGATACGGCAAGGTCTACTCCTTAATGGCGTGCGAAATAGCTTAACATCTGCAATTGTGACAAGCGAATCCGATTGGCTCTGGTGGGCGCTGGCGGCGGTCGTGGCGGTGGCCGCGATCCTGGCTCTCTGGATCTGGCGCAAGGGTCGTCCCTTCGCTCAGGGCGATGTGTTTCGCGCGAGCCGATTCAGTGCCGGCAACCGGCTGTTTCCCACGCAGGTGCTGATTACGCCAACCGCCGTCGTCCAGTACACGCCGCGCTGGTTCGGCCGGCGCGAGGAAACGATTCACATGGCCCACATCGCCTCGGTGAAAATCGAGACCGGCGTGATGCTGTCCGACGTCCTGATCGAGACCAGCGGCGGCAGCGACCCCATCGCCTGCCACGGCCACCGGAAGGCCGATGCGACCCGGATGAAGGACCTGATCGAGCGCTACCAGACCGACTATTACAGGGGGGGCGCCCCAGCCCCTGTCGGCGCTCCACCGACCGGCCGATAACCCATCAGCTGCATGGATGATCTGACCTTCAGCGCGCGCCGCGCGAGCGCGGCAGCCACGGCCAAACACGAGCCCGGCGACCTCGATCTGCGGTTCCGATCCCTGGTGCAGTCTCCGCTGCGCGCGGGGCTGCTCCGCTATTTGAGCGCCAGGCCCGAGGAAGCATTCGACGTCGAGTCGTTGATGCAGACGTTCGGGCGGTTGAAGCTCGACGTCGAGAACTGCGTGCGCGAGCTCGCCGACTTCGGCGTCGCGGCGGTGCTGCCCGGCAGCGCCCCGCCGCGCTACATGGCCGAGCGGCCGTCCAACGAGGCGATCGCCGAACTGCTGGACCATTTCCTGGAGCGCCGCGCCGCGGTCAGCACCGAGGATCAGTCGCCGTCGGTGCAGCGGTTCCGCGAGATGATCGGCCGCGACGAGAAGATGCTGATCGTGTTCGAGTGGATCCGCACCGCCGCCAAGTCGGACATCTCGGTGCTGATTCTCGGACCGACCGGATCGGGCAAGGAAGTCGTGGCGCGGATGATCCACGAACTGAGCCGCCGCAGCGTCGCCAAGTTCCAGGCGGTCAACTGCGCGGCGCTGCCCGACACGCTGTTCGAGTCGGAAATCTTCGGCTACGAGAAGGGCGCCTTTACCGGCGCGCACGATCGCAAGCCGGGGCGCCTCGAGCTCGCCAACGAAGGCACCCTGTTCCTCGACGAAATCGGCGACATGTCGCTGATCGCGCAGGCCAAGCTGCTGCGGGTGCTCGAGGAGCGGCGCTTCGAGCGCCTTGGCGGCCACAAGTCGATCTCGGTCGACTTCCGCCTGATCTCGGCGACCAACCGACCACTCGAGCAGTTCGTCCGCGATACGCGCTTCCGCGAGGACCTCTACTACCGCGTCAACGCCTTCGCGATCCGGCTGCCGTCGCTACGCGAGCGGCAGGTCGATATTCCGGTGCTGGCGCAGCGTTTCCTGGCGCGCTATTGCGCGGCGCAGGGCCTGCCGCTCGACAGCAAGGGGTTCTCGAAGGAAGCGATCGAAACGCTGTGCGCCTATCACTGGCCCGGCAACATCCGTGAGCTCGAGAGCACCGTCTCGCGCGCCGCGCTGTCGGCGCCCGGACGTTCGATCCGGCCGTCGGACATCGAGTTCCTGCACGCGACCACCGCGATTGCCCCGGTCACCGGCGACCACCTGCCCTCGCTGGCCGAGGCGGAGCGGACGCACATCGTGCGGGTGCTGGAAGCGACCGACTGGAACAAGAAAGAGGCGGCGCGGGTGCTGGGCATCAGCCGCGGCACGCTCTACCGCAAGATTCTGGAATATCAGCTCGAGCCAGAATCGCGGCCATCTGGCCGCAGAAATCGTGACGCCGAGGCATAACCGCCCGGCGTTCGCGGTATCATCTCGACCTTTCGGCTTCCCCCAGCCGGAGTGATGTGAAGGACCTCCCCATCCAGGCTCGGCTGTTCGTCGGCGCGGTGCTGGCTGCGGGCGCCGTGGTGCTGGCGGTGTTCCTGCCGCGCGACATCGCCAATCCGGTTCTGTTCGCATTCCTGCTTGCCTGCTCCTCGCTGGCGTCGGCGCTGAAGGTCAGCCTGCCGCTGGCTTCGAGCGGATCGACGATGTCGGTGTCGTACGCCGTCGACTTCGCGGCGCTGCTGCTGCTCGGCGCCGACCAGACGATGATCGTCGCCGCGGCCAGCGCCTGGAGCCAGTGCACCTTCCGGACCCAGTCGCGCACCGCGACCTATCGCACCTTGTTCAGCATGGCGTCGCTGGTGCTGACGGTGAAGGCCGCCGGCTGGGCGTTCACGCTGCTGGGCGGCACCTTCGCGGTGCCGTTCACGCTGCTGTCGATCACCAAGCCGCTGGTCGGCGCGGCCACCACCTATTTCGTCTTCAACACCCTGCTGATTGCCACGGCGATCGGCCTGTCGACCCGGCAGGCCATCGTGCGGGTGTGGAACGAGAACTTCCTGTGGAGCGCACCGAGCTACTTCGTCGGCGCCCTGGCCGCCGCCGTCGCCGCGAGCGTCATCGACCGCGGCGGCTACTGGATGGCGTCGCTCGCCGCGGCGCCGCTCTACCTGACCTATCGCACCTACAAGGTGTACATGGGCCGGATTCAGGATCAGCAGCGGCACGTCGCGCAGGTGTCGGATCTCCACCTGGCGACCATCGAGGCGCTGGCGCTGGCGATCGACGCCAAGGATCAGACCGCGCAAAGCCATATCAGACGGGTGCAGGTCTACGCCGCGGGGCTGGCCCGCGCGCTGGGCATGCCCGAGACCGAGATTCAGGGGGTCAAGACCGCGGCCCTGCTGCACGACATCGGCAAGCTGGCGGTGCCCGAGCACATCCTCTCGAAGCCGGGGCCGTTGACGCAGGAGGAGTTTCAGAAGATTCGCATCCACCCCCAGGTCGGCGCCGAGATCATCAGCGGCGTGCCGTTTCCGTATCCGGTGGCGCCGCTGATTCTCAGCCATCACGAGCGCTGGGACGGCAAAGGCTATCCCTCCGGCCTCTCGGGCGAGGAGATCCCGCTCGGCGCGCGCATCCTGTCGGTGGTCGACTACTTCGACGCGCTGATGTCCGAGCGACCGTACCACAAGGCGATGAGCCTCGACGCCGCCCTCGGCCTGTTGCGCCAGGAAAGCACCAAGGCGCTCGACCCGCGGGTGGTGCAGACCTTCATCGACATGTACCCGACCCTGGCGGCGGAAGCCGACGCGAGCGCCGAACCGTCGCGCAAGCTGACGCGCGTGCCGACGCACGCGCCGACCGCGGCGCCGGCGGTCGGCCTGGTCGACGAATCGTCTCCGGCGGCGCGGACCAACGTATTTCAGGACATCGCACTCGCACACCGCGAGATCTACGCGCTCTACGAGATCGCCCAGGCCATGGGCAGCAGCCTCGGTGTATCAGACACCATGGCGCTGATCTCGTCGAAGCTGAGCAACATCGTGCCGTTCTCCTGCTGCGCCCTGTTCCTCTACAACGAGGATGCCGAAACGCTGCGCTGCCGCTTCGCGACCGGCGTCGAAGCGGAAACCATCCAGCAGCTGACCATCCGCAACGGCTACGGCCTTGCCGGCTGGGTGGCGCGCAACCGGCGTCCGCTCGTCAACGCGAGGCCGAGCACCGATCTCGAAGCAGCCGGCTTCCCGTCCGATCGCACCACGCTCCACTCGGCGCTGGTCTGCCCGCTGCTCTTCAACGAGCGCTTCATCGGTACGATCTCCGTCTACCACACCGAGCCGTCGATCTACACCGACGATCACCGCCGGCTGCTCGATCGGATTTCCGAGCAGGCCGCCGCCGTCATCTACAACTCGATGGTGTTCGAGCAAACCCAGGAAGATTCGCTGA
The DNA here is from genome assembly GCA_963794705.1 of uncultured Acidobacteriota bacterium. Classification (GTDB taxonomy): domain Bacteria; phylum Acidobacteriota; class Vicinamibacteria; order Vicinamibacterales; family CAVVIG01; genus CAVQFC01. The sequence goes on along the minus strand of CAWCFI010000007.1, from coordinate 380,335 downwards.
CCGACCCGCTGACCGGGCTGCCCAACACGCGGTTCATGTTCATGCACCTCACCCGCGAGTTGGCGCGCTCCGAGCGGGTGAAGGCGGAAGTCTCGCTGCTGGTCATGGACCTCGACAACTTCAAGGACATCAACGACACCTACGGCCATCACGTCGGCGATCGCGCGCTGCGGGACGTGGCCGGGGTGCTGCGCGCCGGCATCCGGCCTTACGACATCTGCGTCCGCTACGCCGGGGACGAGTTCATCGTGGTGCTGTCGGGCTGCGGCGCCGAGGAAGCGGAGCGGAAGCGGCTGGAGCTGCAGCACGCCGTCGACGGGATGACGTTCGAGGCGCGGCCGGGCAAGATGCTGCCGCTCGCCGTCAGCATCGGCGCCGCCGTCTTCCCGCACGACGGAGACACCTACGAAACGCTGCTCGCGAACGCCGACAGCCGGATGTACCGCGACAAGACGCGGCGCAAGCGCGAGACCGCCACCGCGAATCCGAACGAGGAGCGCGGCCGCCACGCGTCGCTGCCCAACCTGACCGATCTCGAACTCCGCCGCTCCGCGACCGGGGTTCTTTAAGGTTCTAGGGTTCTAGTTCCCATCCTCGTCGACCCAGTCTGGACTCGCGCCCGTGAGGCCGGTCCAGAAGATGGCAAGGCCGGTCGCGCCCACCACCAGCGCCAGCCCTTCCGCCCACCACGCGCGATCGCGGCCGCTGAATTCGAGCCATCCCGCGGGGACGGCCAGGGCGAGGCCGATCAGGATCGCGAGCGGCCGCCGGCGGACGAGACGGAGCAGCATGCCGCGGGCGCGACGCAGGGCCATCGTGAGATAGCATAATCCGCCGTGCTGACGCTTCCCATCCGCGACGTGCTTCCGGCGACGCCGCGGGCCCGCATTGCGCGCCTTGGCCTGAACGGCCAGACGTTCGACTACGCTCCCGGCCAGGCCGTCATGGTGGCGAGTCACGGGCAGGAGAAGCGGCGGCCGTACTCCGTCGCGTCGGCGCCCGAAGACGCGCGCCTCAACGGCTGGCTCGAGCTGCTGGTCGGCGTCAACGCGGATGGGACGCCGGGCCCGCACCTCACGCTCGAGCCGGGCGGGCTGGTCGACGTCGACGGCCCGGTCGGATCCTTCACCTTCCCCCCAGCGCCAGAAGAGCACCGGTTCGTGTTCATCGCGGGAGGCACCGGCATCGCGCCGCTGCGCGCGATGATGCAGCGGGCGCTCCACCTGCCGGTCCGCAACATCGGCCTCTTCTACAGCGTGCGTACGCCTGAAGAATTCGCCTACCAGGAGGAGCTGCGGGCGCTGGCGCGCGGCGGCGAGATCGAGCTGCGCCAGACGGTGACACGGGCGACCGACACCGACTGGAACGGCCCCCGCGGCCGCCTGAACCGCGAGGCGCTCGCCGAGCTCGTTCACGATCCGGCGACGCTGTGCTTTGTCTGCGGCCCGCCCGCGCTGGTCGACGAGATGCCGAAGATACTCTCGGATCTGGGCATACCCCGGCAGAGGATCAAGATCGAGGAGTGGTAGCTGAAAGAATTCTGAATTTGGAATTCAGAATTCGCGTCCCTTAAACCAGATCGCGGCGGTCAAGTACTCGCCAATCCCAAATTCCCAATTCCTAATTCTGAATTCCTACGCGCCGCCCATGGCGTGGAAGCCGGAGTCCACCATCAGGATTTCTCCGGTCACGCCGCGCGACGCCTGGCTCAGGAGGAATACCGCCGCGTCCGCGACCTCCGAGGTGTCGACTCCGCGGCGCAGCGGCGACTTCTCGCGGTAGGCCTGCAACATCGTCGAGATGCCGGAGATGCCGGCCGAGGCCAGCGTCTTGATCGCGCCGGCCGAGATCGCATTGACCCTGATGTTCTTGGGTCCGAGATCAGACGCCAGGTAGCGCACCGACGACTCCAGCGCCGCCTTCGCCACGCCCATCACGTTGTAGTTCGTGAAGACGCGATCGCTGCCGATGAAGGTCAGCGTCAGGACGCTGCCGCCGCCGCGCTTTTCCATCAGCGGCGTGACCGCCCTGGTCAGGCCGATCAGCGAATAGGCGCTGATGTCGAGCGCGATGCGGAAACTGTCGCGCGTGGTTTCGGCGAATGGGTTCTTGAGCGCGTCGGCCGGCGCAAACGCGGCGCCGTGGACCAGGAAGTCGAGGCCGCCAAACTCACGGTCGAGCGTGGCGCCGAGGGTGGCAATCTGCTGATCGTCGCCGACGTCGCACGGGAGGATGAGCGGGTTGTCGAGGGTCGCCGCCAACTCGCGGACGTTTTCCTCGAGCCGCTCGCTGGGATAGGTCAGCGCCAGGCGCGCGCCGGCGGCGGCCGCCGCCTGGGCAATCGCCCACGAAATCGATCGCTTGTTCGCGACGCCGACGATGAGGCCGTGCTTGCCCGCGAGGTCAGACATGGGATTTCAGATCGCAGATTTCAGACTTCAGACTTCGAACTTCGAACTTCGGATGCCCTACTTGGAGCGTCTGCGCCCGGGTCCGTTGCGGCGCGCCTGACCGCCGCCGGGCCCCTGCTGCGGACGACCGCCGCCATTCGAGCGCATCCCGTTACTGTTGCCGCGCGGGCCGCCGAAGCCGTTGCCGCCGCCACCCGATCGGTTTCCCGGGAATTGTTGGCCGCCGCCGCCGGCGCCGCCCCGCGCATGGCGCGGGCCGCGGAAGCGATTGACGGGCCGGCCGGCCGGCTGGCGGATGGTGAACTCGGGAATCGCGCGCGTCGGCGGAGGCGCGCCGTCGATCTTCGGCAGCGACGCGCGAATGAGCCGGCGGTGAATCGGCCCTTCTTCCTCCTGGCGATCGTCATCGTGCAGACCGCCATCGCCGGGGTCGCCGGCGTCAGGCGCGGGCGCCTCCTCTGCCATCGCGGCGGCGACGACTGCAGCCGGAGGCGCGGGCTCGGTGGATTCGATCGGCTCGTCTTCGTGCGTGGCCGTCTCGTGGTTGCTGGCGGCCGCCGGCGCCTCGTGCGTCACGCGCTTTGGACCGGTGGCCAGCACCTGCGCATAGAGCGCCGCGGGCGTCTCGGTCTTGCGGCGCTGGCGCGGCACCTTGGCGTGCTTGAAGTCGTGATCGGCGTCGCACGTCGTGCAGCGGACCTGCTTAACGGCCTCGCCGATCATCGCCACGATGACGTGGTTGGTCACGCGCCGCTCACGCGGACAATAGTCGTCCAGGATGTCACCAAGCCGAAGCTGGCGCTGTTGCACTATCAACGCTCCCGAAGATACCGCTGGCAGGGAATGAAATGCGAAAGGCGGCCCAATATTAGCAGAGGTCGGCGAGGCCGTCCAGCCAGCCCCGCACCTCCGCCAGCCGGGCGCCGACGGCGTCCGGCGCGGTCGATTGCGGGGTCCGCTTGGCCCGCACCGACACCGCCGGCGTGATGCGCGCGATCACGTCGGCCTCGCACAGGTCGCTTGCAGCGCGCCATTCCTCGAGCGACAGCGTTTCGAAGTCGCGCTGCTCGGCGATCAGCTTGCGGACGAGCGCGCCGACCACTTCGTGCGCGCGCCGGAACGGCATCCCCTTGCCGACCAGGTAGTCCGCCACGTCGGTCGCGAGCATCATCCCGGACGCGGCCGCGGCGGCGCGGGCGCGGTTCAGCGTCAGGCCGCCGCCGACCGCCTTCACGACGGCGAGGCAGCCGGCCAGCGTGTCCTCTGCACCGAACACCGCCTCCTTGTCTTCCTGGAGATCCTTGTTGTAGCCGGTCGGCAGTCCCTTGATCGTCGTCAGCATGCCGACCAGATGACCGATCGCGCGGCCAGACTTGCCGCGCACGAGCTCCAGCGGATCGGGATTCTTCTTCTGCGGCATCATGCTGCTGCCGGTGCTGAGCGCGTCGGACAGCTCGAAGAACCGGTGCTCGTCGCCGCACAGGATGATGAGATCCTCCGCCAGGCGGCTCAAGTGCACCATCGTCATGGCGCAGGCATAGAGGAAGGTGGCGGCGAAATCGCGATCGGACGAGGCGTCCATGCTGTTGTCGACGATGCGCGAGAAGCCGAGGTCCCGGGCGAGCGCATCGACGTCGACGGCGTAGGCCGTGCCGGCAATCGCGCCGCTGCCGAGCGGCAGCGCGTCGGCTTCGGCGCGCGCACCGGCGAGCCGGGCGAAATCGCGCCGCAGTGGCGCGGCATGCGAGAGGAAGAAATGCGCGACCAGCACCGGCTGCGCCGGCCGGAAGTGGGTGAACGACGGCATCAGCGCGTCGCCCGCCGCTGACGCCTGGGCGGCCAGCGCCTCCACCACCGCCGCGACGGCGCGCTGCAACAGCGGAATCCGCCGGCGCAGATAGAGCCGCAGATCGAGCGACACCTGTTCGTTGCGCGATCTCCCGGTGTGGAGGCGGCGGCCGGCGTCGCCGATTCGTTCGACCAGCTGGCGCTCGACGAAACTGTGCACATCTTCGTCGTCGCCCGAGACGAACGCCGGGTTGGCGCGCGCCTCCTCAAGGATCGAGGTCAGCGTCCGCTCGATCTGCTCGGCGTCGGCGGCGGTCAGCACGCCGGCGTTCTTGAGGGCGCGCCCCCACGCGATGCTGCCGGCGACGTCGTCTTCGAACAGGCGTCGATCGAAGCGGAACGAGGCGCCGAATTCGAAGGCCGCCGCATCAGGGGCCGTGTCGAAGCGGCCGGACCATAAATTAGTCATTAGTCGTTCGTAGTCGTTAGTCGCGCGCTTTGGCGAGGGCGATCGTTTTACGTGTCGGCGTGACGTTCACGTCGCCGACGCCGCAGTCGCCGTCGAACAACCTCAAGCTGACGCTGCCGGACACCTGCCGCTGAACGGCGTCGGCGGCGGCGTCGAGTTCTTCCCGTGCGGGCGTGAACCAGGCGCCCGACCGCAGCACGCGCAGGTAGTCCTCCGCGATGCGCGGCGACGAGAACCTGCCTGGCTTCGCCACCGCGGCCTTCTCGAGCGCGTCGTGCGACGCGTGCAGTGCAGCGAGGCTGGCCACGCCGTGTGCGCCGGCGATGATGCCGAGGCTGCCGAGCAGGTCCAGCAGCGGCATGGTGACGCCGTTGACGCCGACCGGGGCGCCGCGTTCGAACGCGATGTCCAGCGAGGCCGGCTCCCCCGACTTCAGGATGACCCCCCGCGGCGCCGAGGCGCGGTCGCCGAGACCGCTGAACTCCACCGGCAAGGTCACGTGCCGCTGACGCGCGTAGTCGAGCTGCTGCTCCTGGCTCATGCTCCACTCGCCTGCCGGGGCCAGCACCGTCATCGTCGGATCGAGGGCGCGGACGGTGCGATCGAGCGGCGACCCGGCCCCGGCGGCATCGCCGTGCGCCACGGTGGTGGCCTGCTCGATGTTGGCGATCTCGACCAGCGTCCGCGCGATCAGCGGGTGCGCGAGCGAGGCGGCGACCGGCGTGAGCGCGCCGAGGATGCCGGCTTTCAGCGCGCGAACGATGTAGTCGCGGGCAAAGGCGTCGCGAACGTCGACCACATGGGCGCGCAGCGCGCCGGTGGTCAGCGCGCGATCGCGGATCTCCTCGAGCGCTTCCTTGCCCTGGCCGAGGTCGATGGTGACGGCGATGATCTCGGCGCCGTGCCGCTCGGCGAGCCAGGGGATCGCGATCGAGCTCTCGAGCCCGCCGGAATACGCGAGGACGATGCGCTTGCCAGCCGTGGCGGGCGGCGCGGAGGCTGGCGTCATTCGGCGGCGTACTCCTTCAGCCGCTTGACGAGGGCGGCGGCGGCGCGGGCGCCGCGCGCGATCACCAGGATGGTGTCGTCGCCGGCGATGGTGCCGACCGCCTCGGAGAGCCGGGCGCCGTCGAGCGCCTCGGCCAGCGCCTGCGCCTGGCCGCGTCCGGTTCGGACCACCACCAGCTGCTGAACGCGCTCGATGTTGCGCACGAATTCCGCGGCGGCGCGCTCGAGCGCGCTGAGCGCGGTCTCGGGGTTGGTCGCGTCGGCGCCGGCGCGCTGATAGGCGCCGTCCCCGGCGCGCTTGACCAGACCGAGATCGGCGATGTCGCGCGAGATCGTCGCCTGGGTGGCTTCGAAGCCGTGCTGACGAAGTCGGCGGCGCAGCAGCTCCTGGCTGTGGAGCCCTTCGCGATCGATCAGCTCGAGGATGATGGCTTGGCGGCGCGTTTTCATGGCGGACGAAGCATGAGTATACATCGATTTTTGTTGATCCAAACAGGTGCGGTGTGTATAACTATTCTTTCTGATGCATACAGTTGTGCAGCCCCGTGCAGCCACCGCCGGCCGCCGAGAGCGCGCCGGTGGCGCGGGTCGCGGTCGCCGGCGCCACCGGCTTCACCGGCCAGGAACTGCTGCGCCTGCTGTCGCGCCATCCCGCGGTGGCGCTGACCGCGGCGATGTCCTCGGGCCAGAGCGGCGCCTCGTCGCGGCGGCTGCCCGCGCTCACGCGGCTCTGGAACGGCACCATCGTGCCGCTCTCGACCGAGACGCTGGCGAGCGAGGCCGACGTGGTGTTCCTCGCGCTGCCCGATTCCGCCGCCGCGGAGATCGCGCCGGCGCTGGTCGACGCGGGCGTCCGCGTCATCGACCTCTCCGGCGCGTTCCGGCTGCGCGACCAGGCGTCGCGCGCGAAGTGGTATCCGGAAACGCATCGCCTGCCGGCGGGGCTGGCCTACGGCCTCACCGAGCGGGAGCGCGGCGCGATCGCGCGGGCGCAGCTGGTCGCCAACCCCGGCTGCTACCCGACCGCCACGCTGCTGGCGCTCTCGCCGCTTGATCGAGGCCGGGCTGCTGCTGCCGAACACCGACGTCATCGTCGACGCCAAGTCCGGCGTGTCGGGCGCCGGCAAGACGCCGTCCGAGCGGACGCACTTCTCGGAGATTCACGGCAGCATGGCGGCCTACGGCGTATTCAACCATCGCCACGGCGCCGAAATCGAACAAGGGACGGGACGGGTGGTCACCTTCACGCCGCACCTGCTGCCGCTCGACCGCGGCATCCTGTCGACCATCTACGTGCGCGTGGCGCCGGGCACGACCGAGGAGGCGCTCGGCGACGTCCTCGAGCAGGCCTACCGCGGCGCGACGTTCGTGCGCCTGGTCGGCTCGTCGCTGCCGGAGATCAAGCACGTGGCGCACACCAACTTCTGCGACATCGGCTGGCGGGTCGACCCGTCGGGCCGCGCCATCCTGGTGTCGGTGATCGACAACCTGCTCAAAGGCGCGTCGGGCCAGGCGGTGCAGAACATGAACGTGATGCTCGGCCTCGACGAAAGAACCGCGCTGCTGTGAGACCGCTGGTCGTCAAGTTCGGCGGCGAGCTGATCGAGGATCCCGCCCACCTGTCGGCGTCGGTGGCGGGCCTCGCGGCGATGGCGGCGTCCGGCACCCCGCTGGTCGTCGTCCACGGCGGCGGCAAGGAAATCGACGCGGCGCTGAAGGCCGCCGGCATCGAGAAGCGCCAGGTCGAAGGACTGCGGATCACCGACGAGCCGACGCTCGACGTCGTCGTCTCGGTGCTGGCCGGAGCGGTCAATACCCGGTTCGTGGCGGCGCTGAACGTCGCGGGCGTGCCGGCGGTCGGGCTCACCGGCGCGGACGCGTCGTGCGGGCTCTCGGCGCCGGCGGCGCCGCACAAGACGGTCGACGGCCGGGTGGTCGACCTCGGGTGCGTCGGGGTGCCGGACCCCGGCGCCGATATGCAGCTGCTGCATACGCTGACCGCCGGCCGCTTCGTGCCGGTGATCGCCTGCATCGGCCTCGGACGCGACGGGCGGCTGTTCAACGTGAACGCCGATACGTTCGCCGGACATCTGGCGGCGCGCCTCGGAGCGCGCCGTCTGGTCATCGCCGGCACGACGCCGGGCGTGCTCGACGCGGCCGGCGCGACGCTGCCGCAGCTCGGCGCCGACGCGGTCAGCCGGCTGGTGAACGACGGCACGGCGACGGCGGGAATGATCGCCAAGCTGCGGGCGTGCGAGCACGCGCTCGCCGGCGGCGTGGACGACGTGGTGATTGTGGACGGACGGGATCTGACGGCGCTCGCGGGCGCGGCGGCGGCCAACGCCCCGGCCTCGGCGACGCGACTGGTAAGGATGGTGACGGCATGACTGCAGTGGTGACGGACGACGTTGTCGGGCGCGAAGCGCGCCATGTGCTGCAAACCTACCGGCGCCAGCCGGTCACGTTCGTGCGCGGCCAGGGCGTCCGCCTGTTCGACGCCGAAGGCCGCGAGTACTACGACCTCCTCTCCGGCATCGGCGTGGCGGCGCTCGGGCACGCGCATCGCGGCCTCGCCCGCGCGGTTGCGGAGCAGGCCGAGACGCTGATCCACACCTCGAACCTGTTCTATCACCCGCTGCAGGGCCAGCTCGCCGAGCGGCTGGCGAACCTGTCGGGGCTGCCGCGCGCCTTCTTCTGCAACAGCGGCACCGAAGCGGTCGAGGCGTGCCTGAAATTCGCCCGCCGCTACTGGTACACCAAGGGCGAGCCGCGGCAGGAGTTCATCGCGCTCGACGAGTCGTTCCACGGCCGCACGTTCGGATCGCTGTCGGTCACCTCCGACGAGCACTACCGCACGCCGTTCGAGCCGCTGCTGCCGTCGGTGAAGTTCATCCGCACCAACGACGTGGCGTCGCTCAAGGCCGCGGTGTCGTCGAAGACCGCGGCGATCATCGCCGAGCCGATGCAGGGCGAAGGCGGCATCCGTCCGCTGACGCCGGCGTTCGCCGCGGCGATCACCGAGGTCTGCGCCAAGACCGGCGCGCTGTTCATCGCCGACGAAGTGCAGAGCGGCGTCGGCCGGACCGGCTACCCGTTCTACTTCAAGGCGCTCGGGCTGAAGCCGCACCTCGTGTCGGTCGGCAAGGCGCTGGGCGGCGGTGTGCCGATCGGCGCCGCGCTGGTCAGCCAGGAAGTGGCCGACACGATCTCGTTCGGCGATCACGGCACGACCTACGGCGGCAACCTGCTGGCGTGCCGCGCCGCGCTGGTGGTCCTCGACGAACTGGTCGGCGGCGGCCTGCTCGCGCACATCGGACGCGTCGGCAAGCATTTCGAAGGACGCCTCCGCGCGATCGCGGCCAAGCACTCGATCGTCAAAGAGGTGCGCGGCGCCGGGCTGATGTGGGGTCTGGAGCTGACCCGCGATGCCGGCCCGGTCGTCCCGGCCGGCCTCGCGCGAGGCGTCGTCGTCAATCGCACGGCGGAGACGGTCGTGCGGCTGCTGCCGCCGCTCGTCATCACGGAGGCCGAGGCCGACGAAGCGCTCGGTCGTCTCGACGCGGCGCTCGGCGCCGTGGGAGCTGTCGAATGAAGCAACCGACGCGGGGGCGGATCACGCTGCGCACGGCAGGCGCCGCCGACGCCAAGAAGCTGTACGCGCTGATTCAGGCGAACCTGGAGGAGGGGCACCTGCTGCCGCGCACCCTCGGCGAGCTGACCATCCATGCGGAGCGGTTCGTCGTGGCCGTGAAGCGCGCCGGATCGTCGGCTGCGCGGAGCTGGCGCCGCTCAGCCCGCACGTCGCCGAAGTGCGATCGCTGGCGGTCGACGGCTCGGCGCGTGGCAGCCGCGTCGGCGTGGCGATGGTCGACGAACTGCGGCGGCGCGCGCGCCGTGAAGGCTTCGAGAAGCTCTGCGCGTTCACCCATGCGCCGGGCTACTTCATTCACATGGGCTTCTCGATCGTGCCGCACCTGTGGTTGACGGAGAAGTGTTCACCGACTGCGTGAAGTGCCCGCAGTTCCGTCAGTGCGGTCAGTACGCGATGGTGGTGCCGCTCGACGTGGCGTTCGACGCCGAGCGCGGCTATGGCTTGCCTGCGCACGGTCCGGCGGAAGCCGGACACTACCGACCGGGCGCCGCGGCGCCGCTCTCGTAGATGGCCGCCGGACTCTCGCTCATTCCCGGCGGCGTCACCACGCCGCTCGGCTTCCGCGCCGCCGGCGTCAGCGCCGGCATCAAGGCCAGCGGCAATCCCGACCTGACGCTGCTCGTCTCCGACGCGCCGGCGCAGGCCGCCGCCGTCTTCACCACCAACAGGCGCAGGCCGCGCCGGTCATCGTCTCGCGCGAGCATCTCGCGCGCTCCGGCGGCACCGCGCGCGCGATCATCGTCAACAGCGGCTGCGCCAATGCCTGCACCGGCGACGCCGGCCTGCGCGTTGCGCGCGACATGGCGGCGGAAACGGCGCGCCTGGTCGGCTGCCCGGTCGGAACAGGTGCTGGTCGCCTCGACCGGCGTCATCGGCGTCGCCTGCCGATCGACAAGATCCGCGGCGGGCTGCCCGCGGCATTCGCGGCGCTCGGCGCCGATCAGGGGCCGGCGGCGGCGCGGGCGATCATGACCACCGATCCGTTTCCCGAAGGAAGCGGCGGCGCGGATCAGCATCGGCGGCGCGACGCGCTCGATCGGCGGCATGGCCAAAGGCTCGGGCATGATCGAGCCGATGATGGCGACGATGCTCGGCGTTCGTCACCACGGATGCGGCGGTGCCGCAGGCGCTGCTGGACCGCGCGCTGCGCGAAGCGGTGGACGACACCTTCAACGCGATCACCGTCGACGGCGAGTGCTCGACCAACGACTGCGTGATGCTGCTCGCCAACGGCGCCAGCGGCGTCGTCGTCGACGAGGCGAGCTACGGCGTCGTTCGTCGAGGGCCTGACCGCCGTCTGCCGCGAGCTGGCGCTCGGCATCGTCCGCGGCGGCGAAGGCGCGACCAAGCTGGTGACCGTCAACGTCACCGGCGCGGCGTCCAGCGTCGAGGCGCGCCAGGCGGCCAAGGCGATCGCCAACTCGCTGCTCGTCAAGACCGCGATCCACGGCGGCGATCCGAACTGGGGCCGGCTGATTGCGCCGCCGGCCGCGCCGGCGTCGCGTTCGAGCTGTCGCGCGCCGCGGTCACGATCGGACCGATCGTGCTGTTCAAGGACGGCCAGCCGCACGACGAGCTGGCGCCGGACGCGGCGGACTACCTCAAGGGCGACGGACCTGACCATCGGCGTCGACCTCGGTCGCGGCGCCGCGTCGTCGACGGTGTGGACCTGCGATCTGAGCGCCGAGTACGTCCGCATCAACGCGGACTACCGAACCTGATGAGCGCATAAGGACACAAGGTTAAAAGGACAAAAGCCTGTGACCCCAGCAACCCAAACGCGTAAGGATTTCCTGTCGGTCCTCGACTTCGATGCGGCCGATCTCGAGCGCTGCCTCGAGCTCGCCGCGCAGCTGAAGGCCGACCGCTCGCTCGGCCGCCAGGCGCCGACCGCCGACGCGCTCAACGGCCGCCACGTCGCGATGCTGTTCGAGAAGCCGTCGCTGCGGACGCGCTCGACGTTCGAGATCGCGATCCGCGAGCTCGGCGGCCACCTCGTCACGCTGCAGCCGGACGTGGCGCTCGGCCAGCGCGAGCCGGTCGCCGACGTCGCGCGCAACCTCGAGCGCTGGGTCGACGCGCGTGGTCATCCGCACGTTCTCGCAGGACTGCTCGAGGAGTTCGCCGCCGCGGCGAGGCGGCTGCACGTCATCAACGCGCTCACCGACGAGGAGCATCCGTGCCAGGCGATCGCCGACTTCCTGACGCTGCGAGGAGCACTGGGGCCGCTGCGCGGCCGGACGATCGCCTACGTCGGCGACGGCAACAACGTCGCGACGTCGCTGGCGCACGCCGGCGGCGATGCTCGGCGTCCACGTCCACGTCGCCAGCCCGGAGCCGCTATCAGCTGCCGCACGCGGTCGTGCAGCAGGCGACCGGCGTGGCGCGGCACGGCGCGCGGCTGCGGCTGTTCAGCGAGGCGGCCGACGCGGTCGCCGGCGCCGACGCGGTCTACACCGACACGTGGACGTCGATGGGCCAGGAGAGCGGAGGCCGAGCTGCGGCGCGGCATCTTCGCGCCCTACCAGGTCAACGAGGAGCTGATGTCGCTGGCCAAGCCGGGCGCGCTGTTCATGCACTGCCTGCCGGCGCACCGCGGCGAGGAAGTGACCGCGGAGGTGTTCGAGTCGGCGGCGTCGGTCGTCTTCGACCAGGCGGAGAACCGGCTGCACGGCCAGAAGGCGCTGCTGCTGATGCTGCTCGCGCCGGCGGACGGTCTGTAGCGCGAAGGCTTCAGCCGACCGAGGCGCTCGCCAAAAGGTTCGCGCTACAATCGGCGCTGATGGCCGCGCCCTGGCTCGCGCACTACGACCCCGGCGTTCCCGCAACGCTGGCGCCGTATCCCGACCGCACGCTGCTCGACTACCTCGCCGACGACGGCGCGCGACCGGCCCGACACGCCCGGCGCTGCTCTTCAAGGGCGCGACGGTCACCTACGGCGAGCTCGATCGCCTGAGCGACGCCTGCGCCGCGGCGTTCGCCGCGCTCGGCGATCACGCGCGGCGATCGCGTCGGGCTGCTGCTGCCCAACTGCCCGCAGTTCTTCATCGCCCAGTTCGGCGCGTGGAAGATCGGCGCGATCGTCGCGCCGCTCAATCCGATCTACACCGAGCACGAGCTCGAAGGGCCGCTGCGCGAGCACGGCATCGAGACCATCGTCACGCTGACGCGCTTCTACCAGCGCGTCAAGCGCGTGCAGCCGAAGACCGGCGTGCGCCGCGTCATCGCCACCAACATCAAGGAGTACTTTCCGCCGCTGCTGCGCGCTGCTGTTCACGCTGTTCCGCGAGAAGCGCGACGGCGATCGCATCACGCTGGCGCCGGGCGATCACGACTTCGCGCACCTGCTGCTCGTCAACCGCGGCCGCAAGCCGGCCGCAGCGGCGCCGGTCGCGGCGACGATCCGGCGGTGCTGCTGATGAGCGGCGGCACCACCGGCACGCCGAAAGGCGTGCTCGGCACGCCACGGCGCCTACGTGATGGCGGGGCTGCAGATCCAGGCGTGGAACGCCATCGGCGCTGCGCGGCGCCGGACGACGTGATCTTCCTGCCGCTGCCGCTGTTTCACGTCTACGCCAACGTCGGCGTGCAGGCGCTGGCGTTCATCACCGGCTGCGCGATCGCGCTGGTGCCGAACCCGCGCGACCTCGCCGATCTGCTCGCGACGATCCGCCGCGTGAAGCCGGCGTTCTTCAACGGCGTGCCGACGCTCTACATCGCGCTGCTCAACCATCCCGCGGTGCAGCGCGGGCAAGGTCGACTTCAAGTCGATCAAGATCTGCTTCTCCGGCGCCGCGGCGCTGATGGCCGACACCAAGACCCGCTTCGAAGCGCTGACCGGCGGCCGCATCGTCGAAGGCTATTCGCTGACCGAAGCGATGATGGCGCTGCTGCGTCGAACCCGGTGAAGGGCCCGAACAAGCTCGGGTCGGTCGGCATGCCGCTGCCCGACGTCGCCGTCCGCATCTTCGACGGCGACGAGGGCACGCGCGAGCTGGCGGCGAAGGAGGTCGGCGAGATCTGCGTTCTCCGCGCCGCAGCTGATGACCGGCTTCTGGAACCAGCCGGACGAAACCGCCGACGTGCTGCGCGATCACGTGGACGACGGCGGCACGCGGCGCTGGCTGCACACCGGCGACCTCGGCTACCTCGACGAGGACGGCTACCTGTTCATCGTCGATCGCAAGAAGGATCTGATCAAGACCAGCGGCTACCAGGTGTGGCCGCGCGAGATCGAAGAAGTGATCGCGGCGCATCCGGCGGTCGCCGAAGTCGGCGTCGCCGGCGTTCCGGATGCGACCAAGGGCGAAGTCGGTCAAGGCCTGGGTCGTGCTGCGCGGCGGACAGCACGGTCATCGGAAGCAGACCTGCGCGCGTTCTGCCGCGAGCACGCTGGCGCCGTACAAGGTGCCGGCGCACGTCGAGTTCCGCACCGAGCTGCCGAAGACCATGGTCGGCAAGGTGCTGCGGCGCAAGCTCAGAGAGGGCGAGCAGTAGGGGCGGGATGGGCAGGAGGGGCGGGAAGGGCTGGATGGGTAGGATGGGCTGGATGGGCAAGAAGGGCGCGGTGATCGCGAGTGTTCTGATCGCGCTCGGACTCATCGCGCCGCGCCTTGGCGCTGACGTGGACCGCTACGAGGTTTACGCCGTCCGCTTTGCGACGCTCGCCAACTTCCCGGTCTCGAGCCTTGTCGCCGGCGCCGATCGATCGCGGCGCATGGACATCGCGATGATGATCTGGGTGCTCAAGGGCATCGACGGCCGCGTCGCGATCGTCGACTCCGGCTTCCACCGCGAGAAATATTTCACCCAGTTCACGGTGAAGGACTACATCACGCCGGCCGAGGCGATCGCGCCGCTCGGCATCAAGGCCGACGGATGTCACCGACCTGCTGCTCACCCACATGCACTGGGACCACGCGGGCGGGATCGATCTGTTCCCGAAGGCGCGCGTCTGGGTGCAGAAAGACGAATACGACTACTACACGGGCGAGGCGTGGCAGTCGCCGCGCACCCACGGCGGCATCGACGCCGACGATGTGCTCGAGATCGTCAAGCGGAACACGGAAGGCAAGGTCTCGTTCGTGCGCGGCGACGACGACACGTCGCTGTCGGGCGTGACGTTCGGCGTCGGCGGCAAGCACACGTTCGCGTCGCAGTTCGTGGTGGTCTCGACGCGGCCGCACACGGTGGTCATCGCTTCGGACAACATGTACCTCTACGAAAACATGGACGCGCACGCGCCGATCGCGCAGACGCTCGACGCCGTCGTCGAACCTGCGCACGCAGGATCGGATGAAGTCGCTCGCGAGCGAGCCGCGGCTGCTGGTTCCCGGCCACGATCCGGCTGTGTTCGCCCGCTTTCCCCACGTGTCCGACCGCATCGTGCGCATTGAGTAGCGCGGCGCGGATCGCGTTCGTCACCTACCAAGGGCTGCCGGACACTCAACGCCGACGACCGTCTTGCAGCCTCGGCACTGGACGATCTCGGCCTGCGGACGGACGCCGTGTGCTGGGACGATGCCCTCGTCGACTGGGCCGCATACGGCGCCGTGGTCCTGCGCTCGACATGGGACTACCACCACCGCGTCGGCGAGTTCCACGCCTGGATCGATCGGATGGAAGCGATCGGCGCGCGTTTGTGGAATCCGCCGCGCGTGCTGCGCTGGAACACGGACAAGCGATATCTCGGCCGGATGGCGCATCCGGTGCTGGCGCCGCCGCCGACCGTCATCCTCCCGCGTGGATCGGCAGTCAATCTGCTGGCGCTGCTCGAGGCGAGAGACTGGCAGGAGGCGGTGTTGAAGCCGGCGATTTCGGCCGACGGATTTTCGACGGAGCGCACCTCGCGCGAACGCGCCGCATCCGATCAAGGCGTGCTCGATGCCATGCTCGGCCGCGGCGACGCCGTGCGTACAGAGGCTGGTGCCAGAAATCCGCACCCACGGCGAGATCTCGATGATGTTCTTCAGCGGCGTCTTCAGCCACGCGGTCAACAAGCGGCCGCAGGCCGGCGAGTTCCGCGTGCAGGAGCGGCTCGGCGGCAGGATTGCGCGGACCGATCCGCCCGACGCGCTGATCGAGCACGCTCGCGCCCTCCTGGATGTTCACGCGCCGGGCTGCCTTTACGCCCGCGTGGACGTGGTGGTCGCCGCGGACCGGTTCGTCCTGATGGAAGTCGAGCTCGTCGAGCCCAGCCTGTATCTCGAACATCACCCGCCGTCGGCCCGAGCCTTCGCGCTCGCCATCCAGCGCATCGCGTAATCGCTTACGCGGATGGTCGGGCCGTCGCGGACCGCGACCCTTCGAATTCCCCGGGTTCCCGCGTGATTTCGGCTTGCTGTCATCGGCACGGCACTTGCCGAAGGAAGTGAGGATTCATTTTTCGGAGGTCAGAAATGTTCGTCTCTAGGTCGAGAACCTTGCTGGCATTGGTTGCCGGTGTACTCGCGCTCGGCGCCGCCGCCTGCGGCAGCTCGAGCCCGTCGGCGCCGACCGTCGCCGCCGACGTCACCATCTCGATGGTCGGCGACCGCGGCAGCCAGTCCTTTGCGCCGAATCCCACTACCATGCGTGTCGGTCAGACGGTGGCGTGGAAGAACAACGACAGCACGACGCATGATGCGACACAGGATGCGGCGCGCTTTCAAACGGGGACGGTCGGCGCGGGCGCCACGAGTGCGCCAATCACGATGAGCGCCGCCGGCACGTTTACGTATCACTGCACGATCCACCCGGGCATGGTGGGCACCCTCGTCGTGCAGTAACAAGGCTCTGGCAAGTCGTCCGTCTCGTGGCTCGATCGGTGCTTCCCGACAGGTCTCGCCGGTTTGAGAACGCGCCGTGACGGCTTGCCAGCGGCATCGCGAAGCGCCGCTTCCGTTCAGTACCTGACGACCATCTTCTTTCCCTTCATCAGGACGTCCACGGAATCAGGCCGGCCGTTGACGAAGTCGACGCGCGTCAGCCCGTCAGGCGTCTGACGGACCACCGCCGGAATCGACAGCGCGGTGAGATACCAGCCACGCGGCAGCACCACGGAGTTGCGCGGGCGCCCGAGGCTGCGCTCGAAGACGAACTCGTCGCCTTCGAGACGATAGCTCTGCGGCGCCGTGTAGGTTTCGGAGAGGCGCAGGCGAATCGACTGCCCTTTCTTGACCGGCGAAAAGTGCGTGACGACGATCTGCTGGTCCGGCGCAACCTGCTCGCCGCCGGCGTCGATGCCGGACGCCTTCATCTGCGCGCCTGTGAGTGTCTCCGCCTTCAGCACCTCACCGGTATCCAGGATTTTTCCGGAGGTATTGGATACGGTGCTGCCGGTCCGCACGACGTTCAGGTACTTGTCGATGCCCTCGCGCGACTCGGTGTAGTCGTGGTAGAGGCTGAACGCGCTGCTCGACGGCTCCTGCAGAAAATACACGATGTCGCGATCCTGCCTCGCCCGCTCTGAGAGGCGCGCGCGCTCGGTCGGCCCCTGCGGGGCCGTTTCCCAGGTGCGCGCGTTCGTCAGCGGCCTGGGCTTCGCGCCCTCTCCGGCCGGTGCGCCGAGGCCAGCTTTGAGCACGAGCGCCGCGGCGCCGGGCGCCTGGTTCATGAAGCTGACCCGGATCCGACCATCGGGATCCGCCAGCACCTGCGACGGGACGCTGCACTCCGTCAGTCGATACCCGGCCGGCAGAAGGATGGCGGCGTGGCGGATCGGGATCGCGCGCTCGAACACCAGGCCGTTGTCGTCGCGCCGGTAGCTCTTCTCATCCTTGTAGGTCTTCGTGATCCGAAGTCGCGCCTGGCCGCCGTCGGCGGGCACCGCGCGGGCGAGCTGCACCTCGATGGCGCTGCTCGTCACGGCGTACTTGAGCGGCGTCCCGCTCATCAGGTCCAGCACTCCGTCGGCGGCGCCGGTCACCGGGGTCAGGCCGGCACCGATGCGATCGCTGAACATCGTCGCGCCGGACGACGTGACCGAGACATCGTAGACGGTGCGGAACGACGCCGTTTCCGGGGCGCTCAAATCGTAGAGCGCGTACTCGTCCTGCACGGTCTGCGGCGGCTGGGCGAAGACGGACGTGGCAAGAGCGAGCGCGCAGACGATTGACGGCAGTTTTGTTCTCATCGTTTCCTCGAAACCGTGACGAACGCGGACAGCGAAAGATACATCACCGGAAACGCCAGCGATGCGATTGCCAGGCTTCCGCGTACTCGCTCGGGGCCGAACAGCACCACGCCGAGCGACACGAACCAGATCATCGAAGAGATGTTGATCGTCTTCGCGAACGGCCCGCCGCGCGTGGCGTAGATGTACGGCGTCGGCACGAACGTCAGCACCGAGCAGACGACGATGAGCGTCGTCGAGACCCACGGCCCCGGGTGCAGCACGAACAGATAGTAGGCGACGATATTCCAGTACGACGGAAAGCCGATGAAGAAGCCGTCGGCGGTCTTGGCGTTGACCTGGGCGAAGCCGTAGCCGCTGGCGAGCAGAGGCAGCAGCAGAAGCCACGCCAGGTCACCAGGCAGCACGTCTGCGCGCCACAGCAGCAGCAGCGGCAGCGTCGTGTAGGTCTGGAAGTCGATCAGGTTGTCGAGCTGGCCGCCGTCGAACCCCGGCAGCACCTCCTTGACGCGCGCTTTTCGCGCCAGCCAGCCGTCGGTGGCGTCGATCGCGGTCGCGACCATCATCAGGAAGAAGGCGCCGCGAAACGACGCGTCGCCGCCCCGGACGATCAGCACCGCCATGCCCGCCGCGCACACCAGGCCCAGGGCGGTATAGAGATGGGCAAGCCAGGCGAAGGCCTTCGTCACGCCACGCGCTCCATCTCCACGACGTTGCGCAGCGGCTGCGCCGGATCCCAGCCGGCGGTCGCGCGCGAGACGAGCGGCAGCAGGACCAGGCCCGCCGCCGCTGCCGCGATCCTGAACGGGAACGTGTCGGGATAGTGCAGCAATGCCGGGACGCCGAGCAGCGGCTCGCCGCCGCCGACGCGCACCACGAACGAGACGACAAACGCGGCGATCGAGCCGGTCCGGTTCGCCTTCGGATCGAACAGCGCGAAGATCAGCTGCGGAAACAGCAGCACGAACACGAGGTCGCTCGTGAAGAACCAGAGCGCCTGCACGCTCTGCACCTTGAGCGCCAGCCCGGTCGCGAGCGCGCCGAAGAACACGATCGACCCTCGAATCACGCGCTTCATCTGCTCCGCCGAGACCTGCGGCCAGATCAACCGCTTCACGCAGTTCCAGCTCAACATCGATCCCGCTGACAGGATCGACGAGCTGAAGCTGGAGCTCACGGCGCCGACAATGGCCGCCAGTCCGATCAGGCCGATGACTCGCGGCACGGCGCGCAGGAACAGCAGCGGCATGGTCTCGGCGGGAGTCGCCTGCAGGCGCGTCAGCAGGTCGGCCGGCCAGGGATAGGCCAGCGCCGAGATCCCCATCAACAGCGGCGGCACCGTGAACCCGATCGTCAGCACGCCGGACAGGATCGACTGGCCGCGCGCGGCGCGCGGCGAGCGGCACGACAGCACGCGCTGGAAGTAGCAGTTCCACGGGATGCCGCCGCACATCAGCATCACCGACGTATCCCACCAGCCGATCACCGAGGCGCGATCCCACAGCGCGGTCTGCGGCTGCCACGGCGGGACGATGCCGCCGCCTTCCGGGCGCGCGGACAGGTAGACGCCCCACGCGTGATGCAGGCCGCCGGCGGCGGCCAGCACGTAGGGCAGCGCGACACCCAATCCGATCGCGACGATCGCCAGCTGGAAGATGTCGGTGTAGGCGACGGACCACATGCCGCCGAGCATGGTGTAGGCCGTGGTGACGACCGCGGCGAGAAGGATCGCCGTGGTCAGGTTCATGCCGAGCAGGACGCCGAACGTCGAGCCGACGGCGACGAGCAACTCGGCGCTCCAGAACAGTTCGCCGGCAAGCGCCGGCAGGAACAGGACCGCCGCCCAGCGTTTGCCGAAGCGCGCCTCGAACGGATCGATGAGCGTGGTGAACCCGTGCCGGCGCATGATGCCGGCGAAGAAGAGGCCGCCCAGGATCAGGCTGATGCCGAAGCAGAGCCCGCCCTGGATCCCCAGCTGAATTGAGCTCTTGTACGCGCCTTCCGTGGTGCCGAGCAGGTAGCCGCCATCGACCCACGTCGCCGTCATCGTCAGCGCGGCGATCCACAGCGGCATCCCGCGCCCGGCGACGATCAGATCGGCGGGGGTGCCCTGCCGAACCCGGCGCGACGCGATCCAGCCAACCACCATGAAGGCCGCGTACATCGCGGCGACTGCGGCGATCGCAGCGCTCACCTGGGCAGGGCGCCGTCAGCCAATGGGCTTGGCCTTGAGAAGGCCGGTCTGCACCAGCATGGCCGTGAAGTCGTAGATCCGGCGTTCGCGCGCGATCCGGCCGTCCTTCAGGTCGTACAGGAACACGCCCGGCACCCGAAACGATTTCCCGGTCGGCGACAGGCCGAGGAACCGGCCGGTGTCGTGGCCTTCGATGCTGACGACCTGCGCCACCGAGTCCCCGTCGATAATCACTGATTGCTGGCTCAGTTTCACGTCGAGCGCATCGAACACGTGGCGCAGAACCCGCTCGGCCGCCTCAGAACCATGATGCGTCCCACCGCTCGGGCTCTCGATCACACAGTCGGCGGCGTAGTCGGCAACGAGCGTCGCGGCGTCGTGCCGATCGTAGGCCGCGAGACGACGCTCGAACATGGCGACGATCTCCGCACGGGTCATCGGAGGCTCCTTTCACGGTGTCCGATCGTCCGAACAGACGTCCGGCGGTTCGCCGTGCCGCGCAGTATACTGCCGGCGGCAAAATGGATCTGAATCTCAGTCCCGAGGAACTCCTGTTCCGAGACGAACTGCGCGCGTGGCTTTCGGCGCACGCACCGAAGGACTGGGAGCACCGCCGCGACGAGTCGATGGAAGCGCACTTCGACTTCCTCAAGGGCTGGCAGCGCACCCTGTGTGACGGCGGCTGGGCCGGCATCTCGTGGCCGAAGGCCTACGGCGGACGCGGCGCGAGCCTGATGCAGTCGGTCATCTTCTGGCAGGAGATGGCGTTGGCGGGCGCGCCGCCGATGGCCAACGTCCTCGGCCTCGGCCTGGTCGGTCCCACCATCATCGCGTTCGGCACCGACGCGCAGAAGGAGCGCTACCTGCGAAAGATCCTCAGCGCCGAGGAAATCTGGTGCCAGGGATTCTCCGAGCCCAATGCCGGCTCCGACCTCGCCGGCCTGCAGACCGAGGCGCGCCTGGATGGCGATCACTACATCGTCAACGGCCAGAAGGTGTGGACCAGCTACGGCTGGGCCGCGGACTGGTGCGAGCTGGTGGTGCGCACCGACCCGAGCGCGCCCAAGCACAAGGGCCTGACCGTGCTGCTGGTGGACATGAAGACGCCAGGCGTCGAGGTCCGTCCGCTGCGGCAGATGACGGGCGAAACCGAGTTCAACGAGGTGTTCTTCCGCGATGTGCGGGTGCCCGTGGCCAACGTCGTCGGCGCCGTCAACAGGGGCTGGAACGTCGCCATCGGCACGCTGATGCACGAGCGCGGCACGTTCGGGGCCGGCCTGCAGATCACCTACAAGCGCAACTTGAACCGGCTGATCGAGCTGTCGCGCACGATGCAACGCAACGGCCGCCCCGCGGCCGAAGATCCCGTCATCCGGCAGAAGCTCGCGCAGTGCTACGCCGAGATCGAGGTCATGCGCGCGAACCAGATGCGCGCGTTCAGCCGCATCAGCGCCACAGGCGTGCCCGGCCCGGAGGGATCGATCCAGAAGATTTTCTGGAGCGAGCTGAACCAGCGCCTCCAGCAGATCGCGCAGGAGCTGCTCGGTCCGTACGGCCAGCTGGCGGGCGGTGACGCCCGCGCGATCGACCACGGCCAGTGGTCGTATGGCTACCTGCGCGCGAGGGGCAACACCATCGAAGCAGGCACCTCGGAAATCCAGCGCAACATCATCGGCCACTTCGTCCTCGGTTTGCCGCAAAGCTACTAGCCACGTCGGGATCCCAGATGCAATTTGGATTGAGTGAAAGCCAGCAGATCCTCCAGAACAGCGCGCGCGAGTTCTTCGCTGGTGAAGTTCCGATCGCTCGGGTGCGGCGTGTCATCGAGACGGTCACCGGCGACGATGGCGAGCTCTGGGCCAAGCTGGCCGAGCAGGGCTACACCGGGATCATCTTTCCAGAGGAATTCGGCGGCGTCGGCCTCGGCGCGGTCGAGCTCGCGCTCCTGATGGAAGAGGCCGGACGCGCGCTGCTGCCAGGTCCGTTGTTTTCGACGGTGGCGCTGGCCGGCGCGGTGATCGACGCCTGCGGCAGCGCGGCTCAGAGGAAGACGTATCTCGGGCCGATCTGCCGAGGAGAAATGAAATCCACGCTGGCCATGCTCGAGGCCTCCGCGAGCTGGGATCCAGCGGACGTTCAGCTGCGCGCGTCGGCCAACAAGCTGACCGGCGAGAAACTGTTCGTGCCCGACGCGGCCGCCGCCGACTCGATCGTCGTCGTCGCGAAGGACGGCGTCTACGTGGTCGGCGCGAAGGCCTCCGGCGTCAGCATCGCGCCGATGTCGGGAATGGACCTCACGCGAAAGCTGTACACGGTCACGCTGAAGGACGTCGCCGGCGAGAAGCTGGATCATGCGGCCGGCCTTGCGCGAGGGCTGAGCATCTCGACCGCGGCGCTCGCCGCCGAGATGGTCGGCGGCATGCAGCGCACGCTCGACATCACCGTGGAGTACGCCAAGACGCGGACGCAGTTCGGCAAACCGATCGGCCAGTTCCAGGCGGTGCAGCACCAGTGCGCGGACATGTATCTGGAAACCGAGAGCTCACGCTCGGCCGCGTACTACGCCGCGTGGGCGCTGCAGGAGCACGCGCCCGACGCCGCCGTTGCCGTCTCGATCGCCAAGACCTATGCGAGCGACGCCAGCCGGACCGTCGGGAACCGCGGGATCCAGATACACGGCGGCATGGGCTTCACGTGGGAGAACGATCTCCACCTGTACTACCGACGGGCGAAAGCCTCGGAAACGGCGCTCGGCGACGCGACGTTCCACCGCGAGCGGATCGCGCGTCTGACCATCGACGCGACGCTCTGAACTCTGACGTCTGAAATCTATCGGAGTTCTTCGTTGCGCGTCTCGGGGATCCAGATCCACATGATCGCCGCGAGGAAGAACGCGATGCCGGCGACCGCGAACGCGGCGAAGAATCCACGCGATGCCGCCAGCGAGCCGACCACGAACGGCGCCGCGGCGCTGGCGATGCGCCCGCTGTTGTAGCAGATGCCGGCGGCGGTGGCTCGGACCGAGGTGGGATACAGCTCCACGATCACGGCACCGAAGCCGCTGTAGTAGCCGGTACCGAAGAAGGCAACCAGTGGACCCAACACCAGCAGCAGCACCGGCGTCTTGAGAAATCCGTAGAGCGGCAGCAGCAGGCTCGCGGCCAGGACGAACATGACGTAGGTCTTCTTGCGGCCGATTGCGTCCGCGATGTAGCCGAAGCTGACGTAGCCGAGCCACATCCCGGTCTGCATCAGGATCACGAACATCGACATCACCGACGAGGACAGCCCGATGCCGCCGCGCTCGGGTCCCAACGCCAGGTAGGACGGCACCCAGCTGTTGAGGCCCCACCAGCCGAACAGCGTGCAGGCGTTCATCAGCGTCACGAACACGGTGACCTTCGCGACCGCCGGCGTGAACAGCAGGCTGATGCGGCCGCGGTCGGCCTTCGCCGTCTCGAGCCAGATTTTCGGCTCCTCGACGTTGCGGCGGATCCACATCGTGAACAACGCCGGGACGACGCCGACGAAGAACACGCCGCGCCAGCCCCAGATCGGCATCACGAGCAGGTTGACGAGCGCCGCGAAGCCGTAGCCGATCGCCCACGAACTCTGCACGAAGGCGAGCGCCTTGCCGCGATGCCGTGCCGGGAATGACTCCGATACCAGCGCCGCGCCGGTCGCCCACTCGCCGCCCATGCCCAGGCCGAGGCAGACGCGGAAGATTGCCAGCTGGGTCACCGTCTGCGAGAAGCCGCACGCCGCCGTGAAAATCGAGTACATCAGAATCGCGCCCATCAGCGCGCGCTTGCGGCCGAGGCGATCGGCGATCACGGCGAAGACGATGCCGCCGGCGGCGGCGGCGAGCTGGGTAATCGATCCGAGCAGGCCGTTGGTCTGGAACGACAGATGGAGGGTCGGATCGTTGATCAGCGCCGCGCCGACCATCGCGTAGAGCATGACGTCGAAGGAGTCGAGCATCCAGCCCAGCGCGGCCGCCACGAATGCGTGCCGCGCCCGCGAATCGGCCTCGCGCCACCACGCGAACATGCTGTCACTCGAAGGGCTGAGGGCGAGAGGCTGCGGGCTGGTGATCACGCCTGTCCAATCGCCCTGACGGTGATACCGGCGACTTCGAGGCCGGCGCGAATCTTCGCGGCGAGATCGTCGGATCCGGGCGTGTCGCCGTGCACGCAGATGGTGTCGGCCTCCAGCCGCACGGCCGAGCCGTCGGTGGCGATCACCGTCTGATCTTTGACCATCCGGACGGCGCGAGCGACGACGGCGGCGGGATCGTGGATGACCGCGCCGGGCTTGCGGCGTGAGGTCAGCGAGCCGTCGGCTTCGTAGGCGCGGTCGGCGAATACTTCAGCCGCGACTCGCAGGCCGGCGGTCCGTCCCGCCGTCAGGATTTCCGATCCGGGCAAACCGAACAGAATCAGCGTCCGGTCGAATGCGGCGACCGCCCGCGCGATCGCGGCCGCGAGCTCCGCATTGCGAACCGCCATGTTGA
Organism: uncultured Acidobacteriota bacterium; assembly: GCA_963794705.1. GTDB lineage: Bacteria > Acidobacteriota > Vicinamibacteria > Vicinamibacterales > CAVVIG01 > CAVQFC01. Next base: position 356,187 of record CAWCFI010000007.1, on the reverse strand, counting down.
ACAACGCGCCGTGCGGCTTGACGTGCTGGATCGTCACGCCCTCGGCGGCGGCGACGCCGGCGACGGCGGCGATCTGGTAGAGGACCAGGTCTTCGGCTTCCTGCGGGGTGACGTTGAGCTCACGCCGGCCGAAGCCGACGAGATCAGGAAATCCTGGATGGGCGCCGACGGCGACGCCGTGCGCCTTGGCCAGCCGAATCGTGTCGCGGAGCACCGACGGATCGCCGGCGTGAAATCCAGCGGCGACGTTGGCCGACGTGATCGAGCGGAACAGTCCGGCGTCGTGCCCGATGGTGTAGGCGCCGAACGATTCGCCGGTGTCCGAGTTGATGTCGATTCTCACCGTCAAGACAGGCCGATTCTAGCTTAGGATTGCCGGTGCTGAGATGTTGAACGCCTGGTCGCGCGCACTGACGATCGCCGCGGTTTGGATATCTCTGACGATGTCGGCGCCGGCGCATCAGCTCGCGGGCGGTGCCGCCGGCGTGTCGGCACGCGCGATCCAGGTCAGATTCGAAACGACCGTCGGCGGCTTTACGATCGAGGTTTTTCCGGATTCGTCACCACAGACGACCGCGAACTTCCTCAAATACGTCGACGGCGGCTTCTACGACAACGGACGGTTTCATCGCGCCACCCGGTCCGACAACTACGTCATCAGCCTGCCCAATCGTCCTCTGCTCGAGGTCATTCAGGCCGGCATCGATCCAGAGAAGAAGCCGAAGGCCTTTCCGCCGATTCCGCTCGAGCGGACCAGCGTGACGGGCGTGAAGCACGTGGTCGGCACCGTGTCGATGGCGCGCGGGACGGGTGCGGATACCGCAACCTCAGACTTCTTCGTCCTGCTGAACGATCAGCCGTCGCTGGATTTTGGTGGCAAGCGCTTCGACGATGAGCAGGGCGCCGCCGCGTTCGGGCGAGTCGTGGCAGGAATGGACGTCGTGCGAAAGATCCAGCAGCAGCCGACCGAAGGCCAGGCGCTGACGCCACCGATCGCGATCCTCAGCGCAAGGCGCGTGAAGCTTTGATCAGGCAGGCCTGAAGGCCTGCACTACATCCTGCCGGCCTGCCCGTCCCGCCCGTCCTGCCCTACCGAGCCCCGACCGCAGTGGATTTCTCCTCCGCATCCTTGGCCGATTTCGGCGGCCGCGGGCGGTTCATCGACAGGCTGACGCCGTTCCAGAACGGATCGACCTTTCGCTCGACTTCGTGGTGGCCCTGCACCAGGTAGTCGAGGATCGCCTTGTCCCACTGCAGCCCCGCGTTCGCGACCATCTTCAGCCAGTCGCCGCGCGCGGTCTCGTCCGGCGCCTCGGTGACGCCGTCCCAGACCGTCACGTTCGGATTCCGCGTCATGAAATCCGGGCTGGTCGGGTTGGCGCGGGCGCCTTTGACCGACTTGTAGACCAGCACGCCGTTGGTGAAATCGAGCTTGAAGTTCTTCTGGTCGAAGTCGAAGCTGTAACGTTTGTAACGATCGTAGGCCCGGGCGTTGAGCGCCACCGTCTCCGGCACCTGCTTCGCGTATTCGGTGATCATCGTGAGCAGCTTCATCTGCTCGTCCTTGTGCCGCGGATAGCGCGCATCGTCCAGCCACGCGAACCCCGGCATCCACCAGCCGCGCATCGTCCAGTAGTCGCGCGTTTCGACCGAGCGCGTGCGGACCCAGGCGGCGTACTCGGAGAAAATCTGCACCCACTCGTGCGAGGGATAGCCATGTGGATTCAAGAAGACGTCGGGCAGCCAGGTGCGCCAGATTTTCGGGCGGATGCCGCTTTCCGGATAGATCGGATCAGGATCCCATTGCGCCGCCGTGACGTCGACGCCGAGCGATCCGAGGTAGCCGGCATGGAGCATGTGCGTCGGGTTCGCCTTCTGCAGGTCGTAGGCGAGTTGGGCGCCGTCGGCGTTGGTGATCGGATGGATGACGACGTTGACCTTGTTCAGCTTATCGCGGTAGACGGGATCGGTCAGCAACAGCTCCGCCATCCGGAGCACGTGGCTGGTGGACGAGACTTCGTTGGCGTGCTGTCGCGCGGAGTAGACGATGGTCGGCTTCATCGTCGTCTGCTTGGCCTGGGACCAGTGCGACGCCTCGATCGGCGGCATCAGGTCCATCGCCCAGACGTCCTTGCCGAGATAACTCTCGCCGACTTTATAGACCGTCGCTTCCTTGGAGTCGGAGAACTTGGCGAGGACGCCGTACGCCTCGGGCGGCGGGATCGGCGTATCCCACTGCAGATTCGTGGCCGCGTATTTCTTGATGTCGGGGAACGGCGCCGGCGTGCCGTTCGGCTCGAGCGTGGCCACGACCTCGGTGCCGGTCTTGCTCTCGTGCTCCCATCCAATGGTCACGCGAACCGCTCCAAGGTCGTGATACGCGAGCGCGTCTCGATAGAGGCCGGCGGATCGCAGACGGGCAAGATTCGCGAACACGGCGGTCGCCTGCTCCGCTGACAGCATCGTACGGTCGACGCGCTCGTCGGCCGTGCGCTTGACCAGCGCGTCGCGCTCGTCGGTTTCGGTGTCGACTTTCACCCGAAGGTCGAGCCGCTCGACGCCATCGCGGCCGGCGCGCACGAGGGCGGCCATCGTCTGCGGGCGATCGACTGCGATCTTCGGCACGTCGAGGCGGACGACGCCGCTCCGTCCGTTGCGCTCGGTGTATTCAACGACCACGGAGGGACGCGCGGCATCGAACCCGGTGACGGTGATCTTCGCGCGCCCAGGCTTGCCGTCGGCCTTCGGGTGCATTACCGGAATGATCCGCCCGGGATACGCCAGGCCGGCGCCACGCGTGAAACGGCCCATCACGTCGAAGAAATGAATCGTGTTGAAGTAGATCTCCTCGTGGAGCGCTTCCATCGACGAGATCTGCTCCTGATCCACCGGCAGCCGGTACTCGGGCTCGCTCAACGTCAGGTCCACCGTCAGCTCACCGAAGAACGGCGCGTCCTCGGGCCGCGGCTTGCCGTTGCTGAGTTTCATCACGTGGTCGTACAGCGCGGGCAGGGTTTTCGACTGGAAGCGGTCCCAGAATCGCTCCGGGTCGGTCGCGATGCGCTCGTCCACCGCCGGCTTCCCGGCGACGGTAGCCTTGAGCCAACCGGTCGTCACGCGGACGTGTTCGTAGTCGGGGAAACGGTCGAAGAACGGCCGATCGACGAAGACTGGATCGAAGGTTCGACGGAACAGCTGACCGCCGGTTTTCGCGGTTGCGACCACTTCGTAGGCCGGTGCTCCGATGGGCGCCATCTCGAAATGGATGTTCTTCAGATCGATCTTCAGCTCCGACGCCAGGATTTCGTCGATGGGATAGATCTCGAGCAGCCACCGCGTTGGCGCGTACATCCCCTGCTGCGTCCAGCCGGACGGAGCACCGAGCTCGGCAAATCTGATGGTGATCTGATCGGCGCCTTTCCCTTCGAGCGCAGGGCGCACGACGTCGTACAGCCAGCTGTAGCCCTGCTTGTACGCGGACAGCACCGTGACCGAGGTGGCTTTTTCATCGGCGCCGGCCTTGATCAGCTCGGCGCGCGCCTGCTGTTCGATCTGCCGGCGAATCTCGGGCGGCTCGCTCAACCGCGCCTCGATCGCCACCACCGGTTTCTTCTTCAGGCCGGGGACCACCTTCGCGCGTAGCTTTGTCCAGAACTCGTCGACCTCGGACGGGATCTCGAAGTCGTCGTCGATCAGCGGACGGCCTTTCTGCACGTCGAGGTTCTGCACGTCAACGGTCAACGATTCCGTCTTGAAGCGCGAGGCCGCTTGAGACCGGACCAGCTCCGCGAAGCCGTCTGCCGCCTTCTCGACGAAGACCCTGACGCGCGCCGACGCCAGATCCTTGCCGTTCAACTGGCCGGCGAGCTTGTCCAGTTTGTAAAGGCTCATCGCCGCCTGGCCGGCTGGCGATCGTCCCGCCACGAACTTCCGCACATCCTCTTCCACGTCGTCGAGCGTGGTGCGATCCTTGCCGCGCTGCCAGATGTGGGGAAAGGTCTCGGCCAGCTGGGATACGGCGCGGCGGACGCCCGCGGCATCACCGCCGGTGACGATCAGCGCGCTCTTCTCGCCGAACGCCTTCTTCACGAGCTGAATCAGCCCTTCTCCTGGCTGTAACGGCGGCGCTTCCCACTTCCTGGCCTTGATCAACTGCTCGACGATCGGATGCGCCGTGCCGATCAGCACGAGCATCGGCTCGGTCGCGGGCGCGGTCAGCGACTTCGCGGTCCGCGCGATCGGCAGCGAGATGCCGGTGGACTCGAGCCCGAGCCTGGCCGCCAGGTTGACCACGCCTTCGGAGCCATCGCCCTCCGCGCTCAACAGCACGTCGACGCGATCCGGAATGAGATTGTTGTCGGAATCGGCCAGCGCGCCCTCGTTCGCGTAGAACGTCGAGAGATCGAACGCGTCCTTCGGGCCGCCGCCGGGGCGCCGCGCGGGCGCCTGCGCTGCCGCCGGTTCCGGCGTCGCGGCCCGCGGCAGATCGATCGAGACCGGACCGGATCCGGGCGCGCGAAGCCGAACCTGGATCGCGCGCACGCTGGCATACGACAGCGGCCGCTTCGCGTCGCGGACGCCGGTCGCCTTGAACTGGTTCAGCGCGACCATCGCCTTCACGAAGTCGCCGCCGTTGGCCATCTGCAGCGCGATCGTCACTCGATCGACGCCATTCGTGCCGCTCACGCTCGTGAATACCGCCGACGCGGACGCCGACGACGCAGTCACTCCTTTGCCGACGAGAAACTGCTTCACCTCGTCCGCGATCTTGTCGGTGGTGGGGCTCTTCTGGTCCCAGACATACGGCAGGTGGCCGGCAATCATCACGGCGGCCGAGGCGAGACCGGTGTCGTCTCCACCCAGCACGGCGAACGCGGTCCTGCCACGGAGCGAAAACGCGACGACGGCGCCGTCGCCGGCCTTCAAGGCCGCGGCGCCGAGCGCCTCGAGGGTCGCGCCCGAACCGGCGAGGGCTTTCGCGCCGACGAAAATCGTCGGGGTGTCGGCCGGTTTGTAGCCTCTCGCGACGGCCAGCGGCAGGTTCATCGCCGACGTCTCGAAGCCGAGGCGTGCCGCGATGTCGCTTGCCGCTGCAAGCTCAGCCGATGACGGCTGCTCTGGCAGCACGATCCTGGCATCGACGAAATCGATCGCGCCGTCCCCGTTGCGATCCTGCAGGACGAGGCCGGTTCTGAAGAGGTCGGAAAGTGTGGCGGGTGCCGGGGCCGGGTCGGCGCGTTGGCCGGCGCCCGGCAGGGGACTGACCGCCGTCAGGGCAAGAGCCAGGAGGAGAAGGCGCTTGTTCACACCGGAGAATTTATCAGTACAAACAAAAGGGCATCGCGTGATTGCGATGCCCCCCTGCCCCACTGGCCTGGCTCCCCCAGCATTCACGGCGCCCTGCCGTAATCAGACCAGCGAACCTGTTCATCTCAGGGGCAAGCGCCGTGCCCACCTGTTTTATTCGTGAAATCGAGAGACGCGAGCCGGGTGGCGTGTGGCGGACCTACGAATTTCGTCGCCGATCTTACAGATCTGTCGAGTAGAGCGGCAGCCGGTCGGTGAGGGCCGCGAGCGACGAGTGACATGCATCGCGCGCGGACAGCGTTGGATCGGTGACCGGCCACGCGATGCCCAGGGCCGGATCGTTCCAGGCGATGCCTACTTCGCTGGCCGGGTCGTAGATGTCCGTGCACTTGTATTCGACCTGCGCGGTCGCGCTGACGACCGCGAAGCCGTGCGCGAAGCCGGGCGGCACGTAGACCTGCTGGAAGTTCTCTGCGCTCAGGTTGATGCCGACCCAGCGGCCGAAGGTCGGCGAGTTGCGGCGCGCGTCGACGGCGACGTCGAAAATTTCACCCTCGATGACACGGATCAGCTTGCCCTGTGGATGGCGCAGCTGCAGGTGAAGGCCTCGCAGCGTGCCGGCCACCGACCGTGAATGGTTGTCCTGCACGAACGGCCCGGCGATGCCGTGCTCGCGATAGCGATCCGCGTGGTAGGTCTCGAGAAAAAAGCCGCGACCGTCCTGGTGCACCTTCGGCTCGATGACGACGACGCCGGGAATCGCGGTCGTTACGATGCGCACGTCAGGCCTCGTGCTCGAGCATCTGCATCAGGTACCGACCGTAGGCGCTCGAGCCCATCGCGCGCGCCAGCCTGGTGACGTCGGCGACGGTGATGTAGCCCATGCGGTACGCGATTTCCTCGAGGCAGGCGACCATCAGCCCCTGTCGCTCCTCGATCGCGTGTATGTAGTTCGACGCCTGCATCAACGAGTCGTGGGTGCCGGTGTCGAGCCACGCGATACCGCGCGCCAGCTTCTCGACATGCAGGCCGCCGCGTTCGAGATAGACTTGGTTGACGTCGGTAATCTCGAGCTCGCCGCGCGCCGACGGCTTCAGGCCGGCCGCGATGTCGACGACCTGGTTGTCGTAGAAATAGAGACCGGTCACCGCGTACGACGACTTCGGCGCCGCCGGCTTTTCCTCGAGCTTCACGGCCCGGCCGTCGGCGTCGAATTCGACCACGCCATAGCGCTCCGGGTCGCGGACCTGATAGCCGAACACGGTCGCGCCGGTCTCGCGTGCCGCGGCGTTGCGCAGGTAATCAGAAAAATGCGCGCCGTAAAAGATGTTGTCGCCGAGCGCGAGCGTCACGCGATCCGGGCCGATGAATTCGCGGCCGATGATGAACGCCTGGGCCAGGCCGTCCGGGCTCGGCTGCACGGCGTAGGAGATCTGCAGCCCGATCTCGCTGCCGTCGCCGAGCAGGCGCCTGAAGCCGTCCTGCTCGTGCCGCGTCGTGATCACCAGCACCCGCCGGATGCCCGAGAGCATCAGCGTCGACAGCGGATAGTAGATCATCGGCTTGTTGTAGATCGGCATCAGCTGCTTGCTGACGGCGCGCGTCAGCGGGTGCAACCGCGATCCCGATCCGCCGGCAAGGATGATTCCTTTAAGCATTTCAGATTTCAGATGTCAGATTTCAGACTTGAGACTTGAGACTGCCAAGCCGCTCTCTGTTGTACGCGGCTTGAACGTGCTCGCACCAGTCGCGATGTTCGACATACCACCGTGCGGTCGAGGCGAGTCCTTCTTCGAAGCCGTGCCGGGGCGCCCAGCCCAGCTCGCTCCGAATCTTGCTCGCGTCGATGGCGTAGCGCCGATCGTGGCCGGGCCGATCGGGCACGAACGTCTTCAGGTCGCGATAGCGGGCACCCTTGAGTGCCGCGTTGCCTGCGGCCGGGCGCAGCTGTTCGACCGCATCGCAGATGCGATCGACGATCTCGAGATTGGTGCGCTCGTTGCCGCCGCCGATGTTGTACTTCTCGCCGAGGCGTCCTCGCGCGAGCACGAGCAGGATGCCGGCGCAGTGGTCCTCGACGTGCAGCCAGTCGCGCACGTTGCCGCCGTCGCCGTAGACCGGCAGCGGCCGGCCGTCGAGCGCGTTGAGCAGCATCAGCGGAATCAGCTTCTCCGGAAACTGGCGCGGCCCGTAGTTGTTCGAGCAGTTGGTGATCAACACCGGCAGGCCGTAGGTGTGGAAGCTGGCGCGCGCAAGATGATCCGCCGCGGCCTTGCTCGCCGCATACGGGGAGTTCGGCGCATACGGCGTCTCCTCGCTGAACAGCCCGTCCGCGCCCAGGGTGCCGTAGACCTCGTCGGTGGACACGTGCAGGAACCTGAACGCCGCTCGGGCCGCAGGATCGAGCGTCGCGACGAAGGTCCTGGCCGCTTCGAGCAGCACGAAGGTGCCGACGATGTTGGTGTCGATGAACGGACGAGGGCCGTCGATCGAGCGATCGACGTGCGTCTCGGCCGCCAGATTGAGGACCGCGGTCGGGCGATGCGCCGAGAAGACGCTGGCGACGGCGCCGGCATCCGCGATGTCGGCCTGGACGAAGGTCACGCGTGGGTGGTGCTGCGCGTCGCCGAGATTCAGCAGGCTGCCGGCATACGTCAGCTTGTCGAAGACGACCAGGTGGTCGGCCGTGTGCGCGAGGGCGTAGTGAACGAGATTGGAGCCGATGAAGCCGGCTCCCCCTGTGATGACCAGCGTTCCCATGAAGCCGCTATACGGAAGCTCCTTCAGGATACATCAGCGCCAGCCGCAGCTCCTTGGAGAGCGAATCGACGGTGGTGCCCGACCGCTTCCAGGCGCCTTCGGTCTCGAAGCGCAGGTCGCCGATGCGTCGGCCCCACGGCGCGATCACCCGTCCGATGGCGCGGAAGTCGGAGCGGTCTGCGTGCTCCTGGTCGAGTCGTTTGATCACCTCAGGTGCGACGCGGACGAACGCGCGCAGCGCCGACGCGGATCGGATGCTGTACTTGCGGCCGTTCCAGGCGCCGCCGAACACCAGCGCGATCTGCTTGAAGTAGTTGACGAAGAACTTCTTTGCCTCCTCGTGCGAGTCTCCCGACTTCTTGCCGAACACCCCGTCGGCGGCAAACAACTTCTTGAGCTCCTGCGCGAGCGGCGCCTGCGCGACCCGGCCGCGGCCGACGCCGAGCAGCTTGATCTCGTCGTAGAGCGGCGAATCCTCGCGGTCGTTGAGCGCGCGCACGACGTCGTGACCGGTGGCGAGCGCTTCGTCGCGGTACAGCTGGCGGCCCGACAGGCTGACCAGGTGCGACGCGTTCAGGCGCGTGTGCTTGGCATTGATGGTGACGAACATCTGGACGACGTGATCTTCGGGGAGACGATCGAAGATGATCGCGGGCACCGCGAAGTCCTCGCCCTGGAATCGGTCGATGTCGGCGTGCAGCGCGAGCAGGCGATGCTGGCCGTCGATCGCGCGCAGGATGCCCTCGCGCTCGGGAACCTTGAGGATGCCGACGCGCGAATCGCTCTCGGCCGGTTGGAAGGTGAGCTTCTCGTCGCACGAGATGATCACCGCGCCCGGAATCGACGGCAGATCGCGCGCCTGTCGGCACTGATCGTAGTACTGCACGAGCTCGTCGATCTTCTTGCGGATGATCTGGCGCTGGTAGGCCTTGTCGCTCGACGCGATGCGCCGTTCGAGAAAGTCCCAGTTCACCTTCGAGGGCTGCGGCATGCCGGGCTTCGGCTTGCCGCCGCGCGCGGCCGGCTGGGCGCCGTCGCCGTAACTCAGCACCTCGAACCTGACAAGTTTGTCGATGTCACTGGCCGTCAGCGAAGCTTGGTAGAATTGCACGCCGAATTGCTGCATCCGAATCGCGGCGACGTTGATCATAGGTTCGAATCCAAGACGCGCTAGGCTGGCCTGATGTAAAGGCTTGCAAAGAGGCGGATTGTATCGCAGGTACCGGCTCGACACCAACCCGACCGCACGCTAGCTAAGTATCTCGTATATAAGGAGTTCTGTCATGTGTCAGTGGAGACGCCCTGCACGGCTTCTCGCTTCGCTCGTCCTGATGGTTTTCGGGCTGGGGATGGGTGCTGCTGCGCAATCGACTGCAAATAAAGCAGTTGCGGCGCAAACCGACGACCAGGACTTCGCCAGGGCGGTCAAGGAATGGACGACCAAACCCGAGTTCACCAGCCCCCTGGTAGATCACCTGCCCAAAGCGGTCGGGGTGCCGTCGCCCAAAGATGTGCTCGGACATCACATCGGCGAGCCGAAAAAACTGACCTATTACGCGGACATCCTCAAGTACTATCGCGCGCTCGCCGCCGCCTCTCCCCGAGTGAAAGTGATCTCGATCGGCAAGAGCAACGAAGGCCGCGACCTCGTGGTCGTCTTCGTCGGCGCCGACGAGTCGATCAAGAACCTCGAGACGTACCGCGGCTATCTGGCCCAGCTCGCCGACCCGCGCAAGATCTCCGACGCGCAGGCGAAGGAGATCGTCGCCAAGGCCAAGCCGATCTATCACCTGTCGGGCGGCCTCCACAGCGGCGAAGTCGGACCGTCGGAAATGCTGATGGAGCTGGCCTACCGCGTCGCGGTCGAGGACTCGCCGCTGGTCAAGAAGATCCGCGAGAACGTCATCGTCTCGATCACGCCGGTGGCCGATCCCGACGGCCGCGATCGCAACGTCGACTGGTACTACAAGTACGGCATCAACGAAACCGACGGGCGTACCACCGGGCGCGGGCGTGCCGTACTGGGGCAAGTACATTTTTCACGACGACAACCGCGACATCAACTACTCGCAGATCGAGATGCGCTCGCTGCTCGACTGGTACCTGCAATGGCACCCGCCGATCATGCACGACCTCCATCAGGCGCAGACGCTGCTCTACACCTTCAGCGGCCAGGCGCCGCAGAACCCGAACCTGGATCCGATCCTCTACGGCGAGCTGCCGATGATGGCCAACTTCGAGATGGCCCAGATGGCGAAGTACGGCATGCCGGGCGTCTGGACGCACGGCTACGTCGACATGTGGTCGCCCGGCTATCTCGCGTTCATGTCGTCGAACCACAACGGCATGATCCGGATGTACGAGATCCAGGGCACCAGCGGCGCGAATACCACCAAGCTGCGGCTTGGCAACCCGAACGTGCCGGCTGCCGGCGGCGGCAGGGGCGGCGCGCCCGCGGCGCCGGACGCGGCGGCGATCACCGCCGGACGCAGCAACCAGGCGATGCGCGACTGGTTTCGTCCATGGCCGGCGACCGGCGAGTTCGACTGGTCGCTGCGCAACAACACCAACTACGGCGAGACCGGCGTGCTGACCGCGCTGCAGTACACCGCGGCCTTCCCGAACGTGATCCTGGAGAACTTCTATCAGAAGTCGCGCAACTCGATTAACGCCGGCAAGACCGATCCGGTCGCCGGTTTCATCATTCCCGCCGGCCAGCGCGACACGACGCGCGTCGCGGTGCTCGTCAACATGCTCCGCATGCAAGGGATCGAAGTAGGAAGTGCGAAGTCTGAAGTACGACTGAAGGAGGGCACCTTCCCCGCCGGGTCCTACGTGATCAAGCGCGATCAGCCGTACGGCCGGCTCGCCAAGACCCTGCTCGAGAAACAGACCTACCCTGATCCCGTCACCCGCACCTACGACGATGCGTCGTGGACGATGGGGATGATGAGCCAGACCGAGGTGAAGGAGATCGGCGACAAGGCGGTGCTCGATATCGCCGTCACCCCCGTCAGCAGCGACGTGAAGCTCGCCGGCACGGTCACCGGTTCCGGCTCGCTGTTCGCCGTGGCGCACTACGGCTCGAACAACATGATCACGCTGCGCGCTCGCCTCAAGGATCTGAAGGTGCAGGCGGCGGAGAAGGAGTTCAAGCAGGGCGACGTCACCTTCCCGGCGGGCTCGTTCATCATCAGCGGCGAGGCCGCGCGGGTACGGCCGGCGGTTGAAGCGCTGGGGCTGACCGCCGTCGGCCTGGCGTCGGCGCCGCAGGTCCCGATGCACGATCTCGATCTGCCGCGCGTCGCGGTCTTCAGCACCTGGGGCAGTACCCAGGATGTCGGCTGGGTGCGCTTCGCGTTCGATCAGTTCGAGCTGCCCTACGACCTGATCTACAAGGACCGCGTCCGTGAGGGCAACCTCAAGAACGCCTACGACGTCATCGTCATCCCGCACCAGTCGGGCAGCGGCAAACGGCTGGTGTTCGACATCGATTCTCGCGGCACGCCGATCGCCTACAAGAAGAGCGAGCAGTTCAAGAATCTGGGAATGTACGGCGAGTCGGACGACATCACCGGCGGCATGGGCGTCGAAGGCGTGGCGGAGATCGACAAGTTCGCCAAGGCGGGCGGGGTGCTGGTGACCCTCGGCGCGGCCAGCTTCTTCCCGGCCGAGTTCGGGCTGACGCCGAAGGTCGATGCCGGGCGCACCTCCGCCGCCTTCTACTCGCCGGGCGCGATTATCGATGCCGAGATCCTGCAGCCGGAGAGCCCGATCTTCTACGGCTACGACAAGAAGACGATTCCGGTGCGCTACGGCGGCGGACCGCTGCTCACCGTGCAGACCGGCGCGAATCCGTTCGATGGCCCGCCGGCGACGCCGCCGCCGACGCCGCAAGGCGTGTTGATGCGCTACCCTGGCGGCGACGAACACGTGCTGAGCGGCCTGATGCGCGGCGCAAACGAGATCCGCAATCGGCCGGCGATCGTCGATCAGCCGTCTGGCAAGGGACGCATCATCATGTTCGCGGGCAACCCGATGTATCGCTGGCAGAACTTCGGCGAGTTCAACATGCTGTTCAACACCGTGCTGAACTTCAACGACATCAAGACCGAAACGCCGAAGCCGGCGGGAACCGCGCCGGCTCAATAGATGTAAAGACGGCGACATACGCTGACGCACGATAAAGATTTCTTCACAAACGCAGCGCTGATCGTCCCGATCAGCGCTGCAAGCTCGTCCTCCACCGCACATCTCATCCGCACAAAAAGCAGATCGATGGATCTCGGCGCTGCCGAGAGGATCTTTTTATGACCGCACACTGACCGAATGCAGACGGTGTGCATTTTAGGATCGAAGGCATATGTCCCCGAAGGAGATGTGCCTCATGAAACGCATCGTCTGTATCGCGCTCGCCTTGTTCTACGCTGCATCCGCGCCACTCTTCGCCCAGGGCGTCCAGACCGGCACCATTCGCGGCATCGTGAAAGACCAGCAGGGCCTGGCCGTTCCCGGCGCCACCGTCACCGCGACGTCGCCGGCACTGCAGGGCGCGCGCACGGTCGTCACCGATACTGAGGGGAACTATTCCCTCACCGCGCTGCCGCCGGGCGCGTACACCCTCACCTTCACGCTGAGCGGCTTTGGAGACCTGACGCGGACGATCACCCTGCCGCTGGGCCTCACCATCGAGCAGAACGCCACGATTCAGCCCGCCGGCGTCGCCGAAGCGGTGGAGGTCACGGCCACGGCGCCCACGCCGATCGCGACCTCGATTGTCGGCGCCAACCTCAAACACGAAGAGATCGAGGCGCTCGCCACGCCGCGCACGCTCGAGGGAATCGCGACGCTGTCGCCGGGCGTCACCGAGAACTCCACCAACTCCGGCCAGATGGTCGTCAACGGCGCAATGGCCTTCGACAACATCTTCATGGTCAACGGCGTCGACGTGAACGACAACCTGTTCGCACAGCCGCAGAACCTGTTCATCGAGGACGCGATCGAGGAGACCCAGGTGCTGACGGCCGGCATTTCCGCCGAATACGGCCGTTTCACCGGCGGCGTGGTCAACGCCATCACCAAGAGCGGCGGCAACGCCTTCTCCGGCAGCGCCCGCGTGAACTTCCTGAACCCGAACTGGACGACGGCGACGCCCTTTGAAGTCACCAAGGGCACCCAGGACACCGCCCATCCGAACCAGCTGCAGGAGCGCTACGAGGGCACGTTCGGCGGGCCCGTCCTGAAAGACCACTTATGGTTCTTCAGCTCGGGGCGCTACCAGAACGTGAACACACCGCAGTCACTGCCGCAAACCGGCGTGTCGGTTCCGTCGCAGAACCAGAACAAGCGCTTTGAGCTGAAGCTCACCGGCACGATGGCGCCGGGCCATACCATTTCCGGCGGCTACCTGAACAACTCGACCGACTTGACCAACAGTTCGACGATTCAATCGCTGATCATCGACCCGCGCAGCGAGGAGAACTTCAGCGAGCCCAACAACTACTTCTACACGAACTACAAGGGCGTGATCGGCGACAGCCTGCTGGTCGAGGCCCAGTACTCACAGCGACACTTCGCCTTCCTGAATGCCGGCGGCACGAGCACGGCGATCACCGATTCGCCGTTCTTCGCCCTCAACTGCGCGTGCATCTACAACGCTCCCTACTTCGACGCCACCGATCCGGAGAACCGCAACAACAAGCAGCTCACCGGCAGCGTGACGAAATACTGGAAGCTGGGCGGACGCCATGAAACCAAGAGCGGCTACGAGTGGTTCCGCAGCCAGCGGACCGGCGGCAACTCGCAGTCCTCGACGTCATACGTGTTCGACGCCGACTTCGCGATCGACGCCGCCGGCACGCCGCTGCTCGATTCGAGCGGCCGGCTGATCCCGGTATTCATCCCGGGCACATCGCTGCTCGACTACTATCCGGCGGTCCGCGGAGCGGTGCTCAACGTCGACAACAACTCGGCCTACGCGCAGGATCACTGGACCATCACCAGCAGGATCTCCGCCGACCTCGGCGCCCGCTACGAGCACGTCAAGGCGGTCTCGACCGGGGCGATCGTCAGCGTCGACACCAACCGCATCGTGCCGCGCGTCGGCGTCGCCTACGACGTCAGCGGCAACGGCGATCACATCGTCCACGTCAACTACGGCCAGTACTCCGGCCGCTACGACGAGGCGCAGGTCGGCGCCAACAGCCCGGTGGGCAACCCTCCCGACATCACGCCGATCTATCGCGGCCCGGCCGGACAGGGCGTCAACTTCGCGCCGGGGTTCGACCTCGCGAACTACCCGATCAACTCCGCCAACGCATCCGTGCTGGACCCGACGCAGAACATCAAGATGGATCCGAACCTCCAGTCACCGCTCGTGCACGAGTTCACCCTGTCGTACGGCACCAGGCTGTTCGGCATGCGCGGCTACGGCGAGGTCAGCTACATCGCGCGCGTCACGCATGACCTCATCGAGGATTACCAGACCCTGCAGACCGGCGTCACCAACGTCACCGTCAACGGGATCAGCGCCGGCCTCTTCACCAACCGGCTTTACATGAACGCGCCGAACGACCAGGTCTACCGGAAGTATCAGGGTCTGGTGTTCCAATCGCGTTACCGCATCACCGACAACTGGAGCGTCAATGGCCAGGATACGGTGCAGCTCCAGAACTACGGCGACTACGAAGGCGAAGGCAGCAACACGCCGGGCAGTACGTCGGCGATCGGCAACTATCCCGAGGCGTTCGACGCCGCGCGGACGTTCCCGTTCGGCGATCTCCAGAACTTCGAGCGCAATCGGCTGCGGCTGTGGAGCATCTACAACTGGCAGATGGGATCGCGGGGAGCGCTGTCACTGTCCGGCCTGTTGCGGGTCGAGTCGGGCCTCGCCTACAGCCTTGCCGCGAAAAACGTGCCGCTGACCAGCACGCAGGGCGCGATCCTCAACGCGGCGGGCTATCCGGATCAGCCGGGGCCCCAGACAGTGTTCTTCACCGGGGCGCGCGGGGATCAGAACTTCGCCGGCTATGGCGTGTTCGACATGTCCATCAACTACGACGTACCGGTCTTCCGTACGCTGAAGCCGTGGGTGAAGTTCGACGTCTACAATCTCTTCAACAACGAGAAGTTGATTGCCTGGAGCACGACGGTGAGCCCGAACAAGGCGTCGGCGACTGACAGCCTGGGCCTGCCGACCGGCTATACGCCGAGCACTACCTTCGGCACGGCCACCGGGAACACGGTGACCAATCTGAACAACGCCAACATCAACGCGTTTCCGCTGTCCTTCGCCGGCGGTCAGGCGGGTGGCCGCACGATTCGCCTCGCGATCGGGTTGCGCTTCTAAGGAGCGTGTGCGATGGCGTAGTGCGGACCTTCAGGTCCGCCACGTCGGGCAGGCCTCAAGGCCTGCACTACGTCGCGGAGACCGAGTGGTTCGGTCTCCGCGGTGTTCTTATTAGACGCCCGTGGCCATGTAGCGCTTGATCGTCCCGACGGTACGGTCGATGTCGGCGTGGGTGTTGTAGAAATGCGGCGACAGGCGGATGCCCGGGCGGTCCTGGCCGCCCCGCGTGGCGCAGCCGATACGATCCTTCTGGTAGAGCGCCGCCGACAGCTTGCGGATGTCCAGATTGCCGGGCAGAAACGAGACGACCGCGACGGTGCGCGACGGATCCGGGCTCGTCCAGATCTTCAGGCCGTCGATGGTCTTCAGCCCCGCCAGCAGGTTCTGGGTCAGCTCGCGCGATCGCTTCTCGATCTGCGCGCGGCCGATCTTGGTCTGGAAGGTCAGCGCTTCGCCGAACGCGATCATCGCCGGCTCGTCACGCTGACCGAACCCCTCGAAGGTCTTCGACACACCGACGCGCCCGGGGTAGGCGCTGAAGATGCTCGCCCAGATTTTCGACTGCGCGCTCTTGCTGATGTAGAGCACGCCGTTCTCCTTCGGCCCGCAGATCCACTTGTGGGCGCTGCCGCTGTAGAAGTCCGGCTGCATGTCCGCGAGATCGACGTCCATCAGGCCGAACGACTGCGCCCCGTCGACCAGGCTCAGGATGCCGCGCTCGCGGGCGAGCGCACAGAGCGCCTTGGCCGGAAACAGGTCGCCGACCGTGCTGGTCTGGTGCGTGAAGGAAATGACCTTGGTCCGCGGGGTGATCGCCTTCGCGAACGCGTCGACGTAGTGCTCCATCCCGGGGTGAGGGTTCGGTGTCGGCACGTCCTTGACCGTGAAGCCGAACCGCTTCGCCTTTTCCTGCCACGCGGTGTGGTTGCTGGGATGGTTGTCGGCGGTGAGCAGCACCTCGTCGCCGGCTTTCAGCTCGATGCCGGTGGACACCAGATTGTTCGACTCGCTGGTGTTGCGGGTGATGACGATGTCTTCCGGCGTGACGCGCAGGAAGTCGGCCAGCAGCGTCCGCGTGTTCTCGCGGCCGTCGCCCAGCTTGGCGCGATTCTCCTGCGACGGATCCTGATCCATGTCCTTGGTCAGACGGTACAACGTCTCGAGGACCGGTCCGGAAGACGGACACAGGTTCGCGGCGTTCAGCATGGTGAGCTCTTTGGGCATCACGAACTGATCGCGCACGCTCGTCCAGAATTTCTCGTCCGGTAACGCGGGGGTGGGCGGGAGGTCAATCGAGCGCGGCCACGCCGTGTTCGGCGTCAGGAACGGGGCGGCGCCGCCAATGGCCAGGAGCCGGGCGAAGTCTCGACGATTCATAGTCCCTCCGCCGGCGATTCTACGCCCGATCAGGCGGTGGCGGGCTGCCGAGCGTGCCGGGTCCTGTTCGGCCGGTTGCGCCATTTCTCCACGATCAGGTCGCGCCAGCCGATGGCGCGATACATCAGGATGCAGAACAGCGTGAACGCGATCGCCGTGCCCCAGAGCGGCAGCCGGTGACGCCACAGCCAGCTGGCGTAGCCGTACACCAGCTCCACGTGGATCCAGTAGATGAACAGCGAACTGCGGCCCATCCTGGCGAGGGGATCGAGGCCGGTGGCGCGCCCCCTCAAGGCGACGAACACGACCTCGCACCCGTAGATCACCGTCAGGGCGATCATCAGAATTCCGAGGCGGATCGCGAACCAGGTGGGCGAACTGGTCCAGAACGACGAGGACGCATAGATCGACGGACGTCCGGCGGTGTAGAAGCCGAGCGCCACCAGGACGACTCCGGCTCCGCCGAGCAGCGCCTGCAACCGCCGCTCGGCGCGCGGTTCCCGCGCCGCCGCGATCAGTGCGCCAACGGCTCCCCCAGCGAAGACGAACCCGGCCCAGGGAAACAGCGTGAAGATGGTGAAGTCGCCGAACGGCCGCATGTACCACTGCAACCACAGCGGCCACGCGTCGATCGCCGGCGAGGCGCGGACGATCGGAGTGGCCATCGCAAACACGGCGGCGATGATCGCGTAGCCGAACACGCGCGCCGCCGTCCCGCGTGCGAGCCCCCAGACGATCCCGGCTACGGCGATCGCCGGGCCCATGATGTTGAGGATATCGACGCGGAACAGGGTCACCGGATGACTGCCGGGCGTGATGATGAACCCCTGCAGGCGGAACAGGAACCCGAGGATGAAAATTTCAAGGCCGCGCCGGCAGATCATGTCGACCGCCGCGCGCCGGCTGCCGGATCGCTCCGCGGCGCGGGTTGCCGCCAGCACGACCGCGAGGCCCGCCAGCCAGAGAAACAGCGGCGCCGCGAAGCCGCCGAGCACGGTGGCGTCGCGAAACGCGATCGTCCGCCGCACGCTCGGGCTCAGGCGGGTCCACGCATCGGAGGTGTGCGCCTCGATCATCAGCAGGACCGCGATGCCGCGGGCCCAGTCGACGTAGGCGCGTCTATGGGTGGACGTCATGCGAGGTGGTGAACACGATGTCCTGACGCATCGAGTGCCACACCGAGCAGTATTTCTCGTAGGAGAGCGCCAGCGCGCGCGCCACCGCCTCCGCCGGCGCCTCGCCTTCCACGGTCACCTGCAGGTGCATCCGGACGATGCGATGCGGATCGTCCTCGGCACGATCGGCGACCAGGTGCGACCGCAGCGCGCGAAACGTCTGGCGCCCTTTCGTCAGGATGTACGCCACATCCATCGTCATGCAGCCGGCCACGGCGAAGCCGAGCGCCTGCACCGGCGACGGTCCGGCGAGGCCGGCGCTGTCGAGCGTCATCGACGCCTTGCCGCTGGTGCCGTCGAGCACGAGATCGTGGGTCCAGGTGAGGTCGACGACCGTCGGCGGTTTCGCCACGAGGGGATTGTAGATCACGTTCAGATGAAACCGCGGAGACCGCGGTTCCTTCTTATCGTGCGGCGGAGCCGCGCGCCACGGGCGCGGAGGGTGACGGCGGCGGAAAGATCGGGCTCTTCGAGATCAGCGATTTGATCGCGATCCACGACAGCGGCAGGATCACGAGCAGGTAGGTCAGCACGTGGCCGAACATGCTGTCGGGCCCCCACGATTCGGTGCTGCTGTGGATGATCTCGCTGTAGGGCAGGTATTGCTGCTCGGACATTTCGTGCGCGCCCTTGATCACGAGCTGGACGACGAACACGAACAGGAAGATGGCGGTCGCCTGGAAGAACAGCGCCAGGTTGACGCGATGCCCGAAGCGCGACCACAGCCAGGCGACGCCGGCGGCAGCGACGCTGCCCAGCGCCGCGCCGAGCACGAGATACGTGGTCTCATGAAGCTGCATCAGCAGCAGCGCGGTCTCCATGCCCTCTCTGCTGATCATCAGGAGCGTGAAGAGGAAGACCCCGGTGTAGGCGGCAGCTCCAGGACGCACCGCGGACGCCTGCAGTCGGCCTTCGATGTCGCCCTTCATGCGGCGGCCGGTGCGCCACATGTGGACGATCATCCACGCGACCGACACCGCGGCGACGAGCGCCAGCGGGCCGTCGAGCCATTCCTGATTAAGGGAGTGAAAGAGGAGGTAGCCGCCGAGCCCGCTGACGGCGACAGCGATGCCGATGCCCCAGTGGACCGCGGAGATCAGGGCCGCGCGGCCCGACTTGCGGAGGTACGACAGACTGATCGCGACGATCAGAAAAGCTTCGAACCCTTCTCGAAGCGTGATGACGAGAGCCTGGAGCATGACTGCGACGATTCTCGATAATGAGACTTAATCTCAGGATGAGAAATTAGTCTATCGCGGCATATCCGACCGGTCAAGTCGGCTATAACTGCGTATGCTGCTCGCCATCATGATCACCATCGTCGCGCTGGGTGATTCCACGACCGCCGGCACGCCGGCGTTCAAATCGCCGATCGAAGCGCCGCCCGACGGGGCCGGCAACATCGAGAGTCAGTACGGCTATTGGCTGATGCGCGCGCATCCCGATTGGCAGGTGCTGAATCGCGGCGTGAACGGCGAACGCACCGACCAGATTCGAGCGCGGTTCGCCCGCGACGCGGCGCAGCCGAAGCCTGCCGTGGTGGTGGTCATCGCCGGCGTCAACGACGTCTATCAGGGGCGCAGCGCCGAGGCGGCCGAGCGCGAGCTCGAGGCGATCTACGACGCCGCGCGCGCCGCGAAGATCGTCGTCGTGGCCGGCAGCATCATTCCGTTCAACATCGCGACCGCGGATCAGAATGCGCGCATGCGTGCGATCAACGAGTGGATCCGGAGCTACGCCGCGAGCCATGCCTCGCGGGTGGTGTTCTGCGACACCCGCGCCGCGGTGGCCGCGCCGGGCCAGCCTGACCGGCTGATGTCCTCCCCCGACGACCTGCACCCGTCTCCCGACGGGTACAGGCAGATGGCCGTGGCGCTCGACCCGGCCATCAAACTCGCGGTCTCCAAGGCCCCGGCGTTGCAGTAAGCTCAAACCATGACAGTGTGGAAGCCGATTGCAGGTGTCGCGGCGATCGCCGCCGTGTTATCGATCCCGCTGGTGGCGCAGCAGGGGCCGACGTTCAAGGCCGGCACCCAGGTGGTGTCGATCTTCGCCACCGTGACCGACGCCCAGAAGCGGCTGGTGCCGGACCTGACCAAGGACGATTTCCAGGTCTTCGACAACGAGAAGCCGCAACCGGTCATCTACTTCGACAACAGCATCCGCCCGATCAACGTCGTGGTGATGCTCGACACCAGCGGCAGCATGACGCTGACCATCGACCTGCTGAAGCAGGCGGCCGAACAGTTCCTGCTGCGGCTGCTGCCCGAGGACCGCGGCCGGGTCGGCGCGTTCAACGACAAGATTCAGTTCAATGCGCGCTGGAGCAACGACCGGGATCGAGCTGATCACCGACGCCAAGAACCTCGACTTCGGCAACGGCACCGGCTGTGGGACGCCGCCGGTGCGAGCCTCGACGAGTTGAAGAGCATCGACGGCCGCAAGGTGATTCTGCTGTTCACCGACGGCGACGATACCGAGAGCAAGATGCGGCTCAGCGCGGTGCTCGATCGCGCCCGCGCCGAAGAAGTGATGATTTACGCCATCGGCCTGGAGAGCAAGTTCCTTCGGGCACGCACGACCAAGCCGGATGGCGGCCTGCGCAAGATCGCGGAAGAGACCGGCGGCGGCTATTTCGAGCTGAAGCGCGCGACCGACCTGGCGCCGACCTTCACCAAGGTCGCGCAGGAACTGCACAGCCAGTACGTGATCGGCTTCGCGCCCACCGCGCTCGACAACAAGGTGCATAAGCTGGCGGTGAGGATGAAGCAGCCGGGCATGACGGCGCAGGCGCGTCGAAGCTACCTGGCTGCGGGCGACAAGGTGTCGGTGTCGGGTAAGTAGTGCGGGCGGTCAGGCCCGCATGCAGACGAGCCTGACGCAGACGAACGCCGCGAGGATTGCGACAGCCAGTCCGATTGCGACGACCCAGTCCGCCGACGCCGAAAAACTCCAGTCACGGATTCTTTCTCTCATTGATCTCTGACCTCCTTCATCTGGGTTAGACGGACGCCCCTCGCGCAAAGGTTTAATAGGCCCATATGTCCCTCTCCGAACAGGAATTCCGCGTCAAGAGCGATGAAGCGCTGGACGCCGCGCGCCACGCGCTGCTGCCGCTCGCCGACAGCGACGGCTTCGAGGTCGAGCTTCAGAACGGGGTGCTGAACCTCGTATTCGAGGAACCGATCGAGACCAAGTTCGTGGTCTCGCCGAATGCGCCGGTCCGGCAAATCTGGGTGTCGGCGATGTCGAGAAGCTTTAAACTCTCGTGGGCGCCGGAGCTGGGCGCCTTTGCGCTGGACGGCGAGGCCTTGCCGGCGCTGCTCGATCGCCTGACGCGCAGCTTTCTCGGGCAGGCCTAAAGGCCTGACTACGTACGGAAAGTGCAGACCTACGGTCGTAGTGCAGACCTTAGATCTGCTTCCGGTAGTGCAGACCTTCAGGTCTGCGTTTGTGGAGTCCTGATGAAACGTACCGCGCTCCTGCTGCTCACTGCGATGGCCGGGACGGCCGCGCTCGCCGTGTCCGCGCAGCAAACCACCGACCGCGTCCGAGCGCTGCCCGGCGACCGGCCGGCGCCGAACACGCATGCGACGCGCTCCGCGGTGATGGGGCGCAACGGCATGATCGCGACCAGCCAGCCGCTCGCCTCGGCCGCGGGCCTGAAGGTGCTGCAGGACGGCGGCAATGCGATTGACGCCGCGGTCACCGCTGCCGCGGTCCTCGCCGTGGTCGAGCCGTCGATGACCGGAATAGGCGGCGATTTGTTCGCGCTCGTCTACGACGCGAAGACCAGGACCCTGCACGCGCTCAACGCGAGCGGACGATCCGCCTACTCCGCGACGCCTGCGGAGTATGCGCGCCGCGGCCAGACGAGGATGCCGGGGAGCGGCGTGCTGTCGGTGACGGTGCCGGGCGTGGTCGAGGGATGGTCGGAGCTGCTCACCAAGTACGGCACGCTGCCGATGGCGAAGGCGGTGGCGCCGGCGGCCGAGTACGCGAAGAACGGCTACGCGGTCTCCGAGATCATCAGCGGCCAATGGAAGGCGAGCGAGAAGAAGCTCGCCGCCGACCCGGTCACGGCAGCGACGTTCCTGCCCAATGGCCATCCGCTGCAGCCGGGCGAGATCTTCGCGAACCCGCATCTGGCCGCCACGCTGGAGGCCATCGGCAAGGGCGGACGCGACGCGTTCTACAAGGGCCCGATCGCGCGCGCGATCGTCGCCGACATGAAGAAGCGGGACGGCCTGCTCGACGAGCGCGACTTCGCGGATCACAAGGCCGACTGGGTCGACCCGATCTCGACCAGCTACCGCGGCTACGACGTCTACGAGGTGCCGCCCAACACGCAGGGGTTCGTCGTGCTCGAGATGCTCAACATCCTCGAAGGGTTCGACATCAAGTCGATGGGCCACAACTCGCCCGAGGCGCTGCACGCGCTGATCGAAGCGAAGCGGATTGCGTTCGCCGATCGCGCCGCCTACGACGGCGATCCGGGCTCGGTGCCGGCGTCGGTGCTGAAGACCCTGATCTCGAAGGAATACGCGGCGCTTCGGCGCAAGGAGATTGACCCGCAGCACGCGGCCGAGTCGTACAAGGCCGGCGTGATGCCGGGCGTGACCCCGACCACGCCGATCGCCGAGGCGCTGCAGAACTTCACCGGACTCGACCGCGGCGACACCATCTACATGACCGTGGCGGACGGCAAGGGCAACTTCGTGTCGCTGATCCAGTCGCTGTTCTCCGACTTCGGATCGGGCATCGTCGCCGGCGATACCGGCATCCTGCTGCACAACCGCGGCAGCGGCTTCAACCTGACGCCGGGATCGCCGGATCAGATCGCGCCGCACAAGCGGCCGCTGCACACGCTGATTCCGGCGTTCGTGATGAAGGACGGCAGACCGTGGTTGTCGTTCGGCGTCATGGGCGGCGATCACCAGGCGCAGGGACATACCCAGGTGCTGCTGAACGCGATCGATTTCGGCATGAACGTCCAGGAGGCGGGCGAAGCCGCGCGCGTCACGCACGGCAACAACGGGCTGCTGGTGGAGAGCAACGTGCCCGAGTCGGTGCGCGCCGCGTTGATCCAGCGAGGCCACAAGGTCACCTCGAACGCCAATCCGGGCGGCGCGTTCGGCGGCTTTCAGGGGATCATGCTCGACCCGCGCACGGGCGTGCTGATGGGCGGATCGGACGTCCGCAAGGACGGCCTCGCGATCGGCTACTGAGGTCCGCCTGAAGGCGGACACTACCTGACGCGGCGTGCGGTATGTGTCCGGCTTTAGCCGGACCGTCACATCGGCTCGAAGGCGGCGCTGAAATGGCGCAGCACCTTCGGCGCCGAGGTGATCCGGAGTCCGCGCAGCTGCTCGCGCATCTTCGCCACGTAGATCACTGCCTCGGCGACGTAGTCGATGTGCGACTGGGTGTAGACCCGCCGCGGGATGGCGAGGCGCACCAGGTCCATCGCGCCGGGCTGCTCCGATGCCGTCGGGCTGACGGCCGAACATCACCGTCCCGATCTCCACGCCACGCACGCCCGCTTCCACGTAGAGCGCATTGACCAGCGCGATGCCGGGGTAGTGCAGCGGCGGAATGTGCGGCAGCAGCGACCGCGCGTCGATGATAGACCGCGTGGCCGCCCGGCGGCTGGATCATCGGCACGCCCGCCGCCGCGACTTTCTCCGCCAGGTACGCCGTCGATCGAATCCGGTAGCGCAGGTACGGCTCTTCCACCACTTCTTCGAGGCCGCGCGCGATCGCTTCGAGATCGTACCCCGCCAGCCCGCCGTAGGTGGGAAATCCCTCGGTGAGGATCAGCAGGTTGCGGCACTGCTCGGCCCAGTCGTCGCTGTTCATCGCGAGGAAGCCGCCGATGTTCGCCAGCCCGTCCTTCTTCGCCGACATCGTGCAGCCGTCGGCGAGGCCGAACATCTCGCGGGCGATGTCCTTCGGCGATCGATCGGCCTGCCCTTCCTCCCGCTGCTTGATGAACCACGCGTTCTCGGCGAAGCGGCACGCATCGAGGAAGAACGGCTTGCGGTAGCGATCGCAGAGCGCCCGCACCCCGCGCAGGTTCGCCAGCGAGACCGGCTGCCCGCCGCCGGAGTTGTTGGTCACGGTCACCATCACCAGCGGCACTCGGGCCCCTCGCGCTCGAGCAGCGCTTCGAGCGCCGCCAGATCGATGTTGCCCTTGAACGGGTGGACCAGCGACGGCTGGCGGCCCTCCGCAATCACCAGGTCGCGCGCCTCGGCCTCCTCGACTTCGATGTTCGCGCGGGTGGTATCGAAGTGGTTGTTGTTGGGCACGATCTGTCCGGGCTGCAGCGTGGTATGGAACAGGATGCGCTCCGCCGCGCGTCCCTGGTGGGTGGGGATGACGTGCGTGAAGCCGGTGAGATCGCGCACCACCTGCTCGAACCGGTAGAACGACCGGCTGCCGGCGTACGATTCGTCGCTGTTGATCAGCGCGCCCCACTGCGCCGACGACATCGCGCCGGTGCCCGAGTCCGTGAGCAGATCGATCAGCACATCCTCGGCCGCGATCTTGAAGACGTTGTAGTGGGCGCGCGCCAGCGCCGCAACCCGCTCGTCGCGGGTCGTGAACTTCCAGGTCTCGACCGACTTGATTCGGAACGGCTCGATGATGGTATGGAATGGCTGCATATCAGATCCGAAAGCCGTCCTTCAGGGGATCGCCCTCGTCGACGAGGAAGGTGTGCTCGCCGGTGATCCAGGCCGAGCCTTCGATCTCCGGCACGATCGCGGGATGCTCGCCCACTTCGGTGCGCGACGCCACCCGGCCGTTGAAGCGCGTCCCAATCAGGCTCTCGTGCACGAAGGGCCGGTCGGCGCCAAGCAGTCCCATCGCGTCGATGACCGCCATCACCGCGGCCGTGCCGGTGCCGCACGGCGACCGATCGACCTCCGCGTCGGCGAAGATCGTCACGTTGCGCAAGTCGGCTCGTTCATCGCTCGGCGGACCGGTGAAAATTGTGCCGTAGATCCCGTTCAAGCCAGGATCCAGCGGGTGCACGACCGTGTGCGCGGCTTCGATCGCGTGCTTGATCTCCATCCCGACGCGGCGCAATTCGGGAAGATGCGCGGCGTCGATCGGCAGCCCGGCCGCCTCGCTGTCGACGATGGCGTAGAAGGCGCCGCCGAAGGCGACGTCGGCGCGGATCGTGCGGGAGGCAAGCTTCACGGTCAGTCCACCGTGCAGGACGAACGACGGCACGTTGAGAAAGCGACACGCTCTCGACGCGTGCTGCCGGTCCTCTCCTGCCCTTCCTGCCCTCTCCTGCCCCTCCTGCCCCTCCGGCCCCTCCGGCCTTCATCGTGGCGCGGGCTCGAATCGTTCCCGCGGGCGAGTCATAGACGATCGAGGTTCCGTCGCCGCCCGGCATCAACAGCCCGCGTTCCAGCGCCATCGTCGTCACCGCGATCACACCGTGGCCGCACATCGTGCTGTAGCCTTCGTTGTGCATGAACAGCACCCCGGCGTGCGAGCCAGGCGCGACCGGTTCGGTGAGGATCGCGCCGTACATGTCGGCGTGGCCGCGCGGTTCGAGCATCAGCGCGCGGCGCAGGTGATCCGCGTGCGTCCGCACCCACTCGCGTTTGGCGAGCATCGTGTTGCCGCGCGGCGAGGGGAATCCGCTCACGATGAGGCGCAGCGGCTCGCCGGCCGCGTGCGCGTCGATTGTTTTCAGACGCACCATGCGATAAAACTGTAGCACTTCGCCCAACGCGCCCCACATCCATGAAAGCCTTCTATTCCGACACGTTCGTGCTGCCGCTGCCGGAGCAACATCGGTTTCCGATGGCGAAGTACCGCCTGCTGCGCGAACGGCTGGTCGACGAGGGGATTCTGTCGGCGGACGAGCTGCACGTGCCGGATCCGATCGCGTGGGAGGACCTGCGGCTGATCCACGACGCCGCGTATGTGGACGCGGTCGCGGCGGGCACGCTGCCAGCCGATGCGCAGCGTCGGATCGGCTTCCCGTGGTCGGCGATGATGGTCGAACGATCGCGGCGATCGGTTGGCGCAACGCTCGCGGCCGCGAGAGCGGTGATGAATGGCGACCTGGTCTCCGCCAACCTCGCCGGCGGCACCCATCACGCCTTCCGTGACCGCGGCGAGGGCTACTGCGTGTTCAACGACGTGGCCGTGGCTGCAGCGGTCCTGCGTCGCGATGGCGTCATCCGGCGCGCCGCGGTCGTCGACTGCGACGTCCATCAGGGCAACGGGACCGCGGCGATCTTTCGCGATGATCCGTCGGTCTTCACGTTCTCGCTGCACGGCGCCAAGAATTTTCCGTTCCGCAAGGAGGTCAGCGACCTCGACGTCACGTTCGAGGACGGCGCCGGAGACGACGAGTATCTGGCGGCGCTGCGAGCGAATCTGCCGGGCGTGCTCGACCGCCAGCGGCCCGATCTCGTGTTCTACCTGGCGGGCGCCGATCCCTACGAAGGGGATCGACTCGGTCGTTTGAAGCTCACCATCGACGGTCTGCGGGCGCGCGATCGCGCCGTTTTCGACGCCTGCCGCGACCGCGACCTGCCGGTCGTGGTCGCGATGAGCGGCGGCTACGCGCCCGACGTCGACGCCATCGTCACCATTCACACCAACACGATCCGCGAGGCGGTTTTCTCGCACGTTCGCACCGGCGCACCCGCGCACCTCTAGGAGTCCCTGTGTCCATCCGTTTCCGCCTCCTGACCGAAGCCGACGTCAAATCCGTCCTCACGATGGACGACCTCATCGAGACGATGACCTCCGCGCTTCATCGCTTCTCCACGGGCCGCGTCGTGCAGCCGGTCAGGCCCACGATCCCGATCGCCGACGACTCATTCTTTGCGACGATGCCCGCCTATGTGCTTGGGGAATCAGGGATTAGATCAGGGTCTGACCCTGGTCTGACCCCCAAATCTGGCGCGGCGGCTCTGGGTGCGAAATTAGTGACAGTCTTCGGCGGCAACGCCGCGCTAGGACTGCACAGTCATCTTGCTTCGATCATGCTGCTGAACCCGGACACCGGAGCGTTGTTGGCGCTGCTCGACGGCCGATACATCACTGAAGCGCGCACGGCGGCGGTCTCGGCGGTCTCGTCTGCGTCGTTTGGCGAGAAAAACAGCCCAGTCGCTAGCGATCCTCGGAACCGGGGTCCAGGCGCGCAGCCATCTGCAGGCGCTGTCGCGCGTTCACAAGCTTCGACAGGTCACAGTCTGGAGCCCTAATAAACTGCACCGCGAGCGATTCGTCGATGAGGCAAAAACTGCGCACGGGGTCAGATCAGGGTCTGACCCGGGTCTGACCCCGACCGTCAGCGCGGTGGACCACGCCGGCGAGGCCGTCGTCGGAGCCGACATCATCGTGCTGGTCACGTCATCGCCAACGCCGGTCCTGGAAAACGGCTGGGTGAAGCCGGGCGCGCACGTGATCTCGGTGGGCGCCTGCCGGCCGACCCAGCGCGAGATGGATCCGTCTCTCGTCGCCCGCGCGCGCCTGTTCGTCGACTCGCGCGCCGCCGCGCTGGTCGAGTCTGGCGACGTCGTGATGGGGATTCAGGAAGGGCGCTTCGGCGCGGATCACATCGTCGCCGAGCTCGGGGAGCTGATCGCGGATCAGTCCCGCGAGGGTCGCCGCAGCGACACCGAGGTCACGATCTTCAAGAGCCTGGGACTGGCGGTCGAGGACGTGACCGCGGCGGAGCTCGCCTACCGGCGAGCCGTGGAACGCGGGATAGGTCAGGAGCTGGAGCTTTGAGACGTTAGGGAGCCGTGGGCGTCGCGACCGGCGCCGGCTGCAGCTCTTTCTCCTGATCGTCGTACCACTTCTTGAAATCGGCCGCGCTCTGGATGGTGATGAACCCGCGCATCCGGAAGTGACCGAGGCCGCACAGCTGCGAGCAGGCGATCTCGTATTCGCCGATGCGGTTCGGAATGAACCACACCGGGATGCTCATCCCCGGAATCGCATCCTGCTTCACCCGCATCTCGTACAGCCCGAAGCTGTGGATGACGTCCTTGCTCGAGAGGTGCACCAGCACCGGCCGATCGGTCGGCAGGTTCAGCTGGTTGATCGTCGTGATGTCGTCCTTGGCGTTCGGATCGGTGCGATCGAGTCCGAGCGGATTGTCCGCGCTCACCAGCTTGATGTCGGTCCGCCCGAACTTCCCGTCAGGCCCCGGATAGTGGATGTTCCACGCGAACTGCTCCGCGACGACGCGCACCACGACCGCTTCGCTTTCCGACGGGAAACGCCTTGACCCGCTTGGCCCAGGCCGGAATCGCGTAGAACACCAGCAGGAACACTTCGATCAGCGCGACCGCGACCTCGAGGCCCTTGGAGATCTTGCCCTTGGCGCCGGTGTAGCTCGCCTTCGGGTTCGCGCGCTTGCGGAACCGGAACAGCACGAACAGGAAGAAGAGGCCCCAGCCGACGAACAGCACCAGCATCAGCCAGTGCACCAGCACCGTCATCTGATCGACTTCGGCGGCGTGCGTCGACGCCTGAACCGGAAACATGTCGAGGAAGCGCTGCATCAAATGGTTCCTTCCTGCGCGGCCACGCGCTTGGCGCGCCGGTTCAGGTAGATGAAGAAGGTCGCGAACGCGCCGATCATGCCGGCGACGACGACGAGCATCGCGATGATGCCCATGTTGGTGGCAATCGTCAGCGGCGAGTTGGCGTCGCCGAAGCAGACGGGACAGGCCAGCGCCGCGCGCGGCGCGGCGACAGCGGCGATGGTGAACAGGATTTTACGCATATCGTTTCGCCCTGAAGCCTTCGCACAGCCGCGAATGCTCCGCATCACAACAGTCTGGTCTTGCGCTGAAACGCCGCGCCGTACGCGATCAGCCCGCCGCCGGCCGCCAGCGACAACACCGCGGTGACCGCGTAGCCGGCCGCGTGCGCCGCCTGGTACTGCTGGCCGGCCCACGCCGCCACGAAGGCGGCGAGGATCACCGAGACGCCGATGAACACCATGTGAAACGTGCGCAGCGACATCAGTGCCCCGTATGCTCCGGCGCCGGCGCCTCGACGTGAATCGGCGTGCCGATGTTGTCGCCGATGGTCAGGCTCGGCACCAGCATCAGGATCGCGAAGCCGATCACCGTCAGGATCAGCGAGCCGTAAATCCACTTCTTCTCGTGGCTCAGGTGCATGAAGATGCTCGCGACCATCGAGCCCTTCATCGTCGCGATGATCAGCGCGACCGTGATCGCCATCGGCACCGCCAGATGAATCTGGTTGACCGCGACCGTGATCCCGGTGAACACGAACAGCGCCGCACCGACCATCAAGTAGGTCCTGATCGACTTGCGAATCGATTCCTGATCAGAATGCATGCGCTCTCCACGGCGGACCTGAAGGTCCGCACTACAACAGGTGTAGTGCAGGCCTTTAGGCCTGCCTACAGCAAATACAAAACCGGGAACAGGAAGATCCACACCAGGTCGACGAAGTGCCAGTAGAGCCCGGTGTACTCGATGCGGTTGGTGAACTGCTCGGGGTTCTTCTTGTAGAGCGACGCGCCCGGTCCGAGGAAATAGAGCATCACCACGATGCCGCCGAGGATGTGGATGCCGTGCAGCCCGGTGAGCGTGAAGTAGATCGCCAGGAACGTGCTCTTGTCCGGCAGCTCGCCGTGCGCCCAGTGCGCCGCGTACTCGAAGTACTTGTTGATGAGGAAGAGCACCGACAGCACGACCGTGGCCGACCAGATACAGCCGGTGCTTGCCGCAGTCGCCCAGCTTCAACGACGCCCACGCCATCACCATCGTCACCGACGATCCGATCAGGATGAAGGTGTTGGCCATGCCCAGCCACACGTTCAGCTCGCCGTGCGGCCATTCCGGCGCGCCCATGCGCAGGATGATGTAGGTCGAGAACAGCGCGCCGAACAGCATCACCTCTGACGCCAGGAACAGCCAGATCCCCAGCTTGCCGTTGGTGAGCCCGGTGTCCGGCCGCTCTTCGACCGTGTACGGAATATTCATGTCCATGGGCTACGCCTTCTCCGGTTCGAACGACGGCGTGAAATCCCGCGCCGCGCCCGGGACACTGTATTCGTACGGTCCGCGGTAGACGATCGGCTCGGTGAGGAAGTTGCCGTGTCCAGGCGGCGACGGCGCCGACCACTCGAGCGTGGTGGCCTCCCACGGGTTCTTGTCGACCGCGGTGCCCCACTTGATGCTCGTGAAGAAGTTGATGATGAACGGAATCTGGAACAGCCCGAGCGTCCATGCCGCCATCCCGATGATCACGTTGTATTTCAAGCAGCTCCTTGTTGTGCGCGTACTGCATGCCGCCGTCATACATGCGGCGGTTCATGCCGCCCAGACCCTGGATGAACATCGGCATGAACACGATGTTGATGCAGATGAACGATCCCCAGAAGTGGATCGCCCCCAGCATGCTGTTCATCTTCCGGCCGGTCGCCTTGGGGAACCAGTAGTAGATGCCCGCAAACAGCGCGAAGATCGTTCCCGGCGCGACGACGTAGTGGAAGTGGCCGATGACGTAATAGGTGTCGTGCAGGTGGATGTCCGACGGCGCCAGGCCGAGCGGCAGACCGGTGAGCCCGCCGATGCCGAACATCGGCAGGAACGCCAGCGCGAACAGCATCGGCGTCGTGAAACGGATCGACGCGCCCCACAGCGACAACAGCAGCGCCGTCAGGATGACGACCGACGGAATCGAGATGATCATCGTCGTCGTCTGGAAGAACGCGCTCATCGTCGTGCCCATGCCGGTCATGAACATGTGATGCGCCCAGACGATGAACGACATGAAGCCGAGGAAGCTGACCGAGTAGACCAGCGCCTTGTAGCCCCACAGCGGCTTGCGCGTGTTGTTCGCGATCACCTCGGCGACGATGCCCATCGCCGGCAGGATCAGCACGTAGACCTCGGGGTGCGCGAGGAACCAGAACAGGTGCTGCCAGAGCAGCGGGTTGCCGTTGCCCGCGATCAGCATCGGCTTGCCGGAGATGACCAGGCCGCTCGGCATGAAGAAGCTGGTGCCCGCCAGCCGATCCATCAATTGCAGCACGCCGGCCGCCTCGAGCGGCGGGAACGCGAGCAGCAGCAGGAACGAGGTCACGAACTGC
Source organism: uncultured Acidobacteriota bacterium (assembly GCA_963794705.1). Lineage (GTDB taxonomy): Bacteria > Acidobacteriota > Vicinamibacteria > Vicinamibacterales > CAVVIG01 > CAVQFC01. The sequence continues at coordinate 325,100 of CAWCFI010000007.1, read as the reverse complement.
GCCCAGACGAAGAACGGCATCCGCATCCAGGTCAGGCCCTTGGCGCGGAGCTGCACGATGGTCACGATGAAGTTGACCGAGCCGAGCAGCGACGAGGTGATCAGGAACACCATCCCGATCAGCCACATCGTCTGGCCGGGGGCGATGACCGCGAGCGGCGGGTACGAGGTCCAGCCCGACTGCGCGGCGCCACCCTTCTGGAAGAAGCTCGCGAGCATCGTCACGCCGCCGACGAAATACACCCAGTAGCTCATCATGTTGAGCTTGGGAAACGCCATGTCCGGCGCGCCGATCTGCAGCGGCATCACGAAGTTGCCGAAGCCGCCGACGGCCAGCGGCACGACGCCGAGGAACACCATGATGGTGCCGTGCATCGCACCCAGCTGGTTGTAGAACTCCGGCAGCATGATCCCCATCGGCGCGCGATCCTGCCCGAGCCACTGCCCGATCAGCGGAATCGCCTTGCCCGGATAGGCCAGCTGCCACCGCATGATCATCATCAGGGTGAAGCCGAACATCAGGAACAGGAGGGCGGTAATCGTGTACTGGATGCCGATCACCTTGTGATCGACCGAGAACACGTATTTGCGCCAGAACCCGAGGTCCTCGTGATGTTCGCCGTGGCTGTCCACGTGAATGTGCGCGTGCTCGCCGCCCGGATGAATGCCGGTTTTGTCCATAAGCGAGGCCGATTGTATGTAATAGGCACAAGCGGCGCAACTGTCGGGCAGGCGTAAGATCGATCCATGAGCCGCCTCGCAGGCGCCCGCGCCGCCGGTTTCGCCATGTTGCTCGCCGCGACCGCCGCGCCGGCGCTGGCGAACCCCGAATCCGAAGCACTCCGCGCCAAGGCGGCCGACCATACCTACAACCTCGAGCACGACCTGGCGCTGGCCACGTTCAAGTTGGCCGTCGCCGCCGACCCTCAGGACGCCGGCGCCTATCGCGGGCTCGCCTCGTCGTGGTGGCTGAGCATCACATTCCGCCGCGGCAACATGACGGTGGACGACTATCTTGGACGCCCCAACAAGCCGAACGCGAACCCGCTCCCCAACCCGGCGCCGGAGGCCGTCGCCGGGTTCCACGACGCCATCGAAAAGGCGATCGCCCTCGCCCGTCAGCGCATCGCCAGGAACCCGAAGGACGCCGACGCGCACTACCAGCTTGGCGCCGCCGTCGGCTTGCGGGCGTCCTACACCGCCACGGTCGAGGGGAGCGTGATGGGCGCGTTCCGCGCGGCGCGCGAGGCGTACGACGAGGAAGAGCAGGCGCTCCAGCTCCAGCCGCAGCGCAAGGACGCCGGGCTCATCGTCGGCACCTATCGGTACATCGTGGCGGCCTTGTCGCTGCCGCTGCGGATGATGGCCTACATGGCCGGCTTCGGCGGCGGCAAGGACAAGGGAATCAGCCAGATCGAGCAGGCCGTCGCATACGGGGGGGACAATCAGACCGAAGCGCGCTTCGCGCTCATCCTGCTCTACAACCGCGAAAAACGGTACGACGACGCGTTGAAGGTGCTGGCGGCGCTGCGTGAACGCTACCCGCGCAACCGGCTGGTGTGGCTCGAGTCGGGATCGACCTTACTGCGCGCCGGGCGCGCCGGCGAGGCGGAACGCTTCCTGACCGAGGGGCTGACCCGGTTCGCCGACGACCAGCGGCCGCGGATGTTCGGCGAGGAGGCATTGTGGCGATACAAGCGCGGCACCGCGCTGGCCGCGCTGGGACGCGCGGACGCCCCGGCCGATCTCAGGAAATCGCTGTCTCTCGACGGACGGAAATGGGTTCACGCGCGCAGCCATCTCGAGCTCGCCAAGCTCGCCCTGAAATCGGGAAACAAGGCCGGGGCAGACGCCGAACTTCGCGCCGCGATTCCGCTGGCCGACAGCGACAACGACCCGCTCACGTCTGACGAAGCCCGTCGCCTGTTGAAGTAGATTTCGCGAACCGGCTACCGTTGAGGATCGTCTAGATCGGTAGCGTCCGGCTTCAGCCGGGCCGTTAGGATCGTAGGGTCCGGCTTTAGCCGGACCATCAACATCATGAGCAACCGCAAGACGTGGATTTCCGTTCTGATCGCCGCGGTCATCATCGTCGGGGTGTTGGCGGTCGCCGCCGTCGGCGGCACGTTCTACTTCATCTCCCGCCATGTTCACACCCAGTTCACGCCGACCGACAACGCCGACAGACAGTTTGCGGACGCGCGGGCGCGCTTCGCGGGCCAGCAGCCGCTCATCGAGATCCGCAAGGACGACGAGCCGGTCCTGCACCGGGAAGTGATTCCGAAGGCGATGCCGGCAGCCAAGCTCGATACGCTGCGCGTGCTCGCGTACGACACGCGCGCCAACAAGCTCGTCAACGTGTCGATCCCGATGTGGCTCCTTCGGATGGCGCCTTCGAACAAGTTCTCGTTCATGAAGGACAACGGCATCGACTTCGACTCGGATCGCGTCCACATCACGCTCGACGACGTCGAACGCCGCGGGCCCGGGTTGCTGCTGGATCAGGCGGACCGGCGCGGCTCGCAGGTTCTTGTGTGGACCGAGTGACCGCACTGATTGCTTGACCAGACTTCTACTATGATGGATATTTAGTCCATCATGATAGAAGCCGCCGCCGGCTTGAACCAGCGCATCGCCGCGCGCGTGAGCGAGCTTCGCGGCGCCCGCGGATTCTCACTCGACGAGCTCGCCACGAGGAGCGGCGTCAGCCGGTCGATGATTTCGCTGATCGAGCGCGGCGAGAGCAGCCCTACAGCAGTGGTGCTCGAGAAGCTGTCGGCCGGGCTGGGCGTGACGCTGGCATCGCTGTTCGACGCGGCCGCCGCGGACGCGGCCATGCCTCCAGGACCGGTATCCCGCCGCGCCGATCAGCCCGAGTGGCGGGATCCAGAGTCGGGCTATCTCCGGCGCAATGTCTCGCCGCCGGGCGTCCCGCAGCCGATGCGGATCGTCGACGTGCACTTTCCCGCAGGCGGCCGCGTGGCCTTCGACACCGGCATGCGAGAGGCGCGGGTGCACCAACAGGTGTGGGTGCTCGAAGGCTCAATCGAGATCACGCTCGGCGGCGAGCGCCATCGGCTGCGCGAGGGCGATTGCCTGGCCATGCAGCTCGACGGTCCGACGATGTTCCACAATCCGACGCGAAAAGCGGCGCGCTATGCCGTCGTGATCACGTCCGACGGCGTGGCGAGACGATGAGCGCGCCGGACTGGACGATTCGGCGCCTGCAGGCGGTCGACGAGGCGCAGCTCGAGGCGCTCGCCGGCGTGCTGATCGACTGCGTCGAGGGCGGCGCGTCGGTGAGCTTCATGCATCCGCTGACGAGAGACCGGGCGCTCGCATTCTGGCGCCGCGTGGCGCACGGTGTGGCGGCAGGCGAGCGCGCGCTGCTGGTCGCGGAGGACTCTCAGGGGATCTGCGGCACCGTTCAGCTGATTCTCGACCTGCCCGAAAACCAGCCGCATCGCGCCGACCTTGCGAAGATGCTCGTGCACCGCCGCGCGCGTCGCGAAGGCCTGGGCGCGGCGCTGATGCGCGCCGCCGAAGCCACCGCGCGCGACAGCGGCAAGACACTCCTCGTGCTCGACGCTGTCACCGACGGCGACGCCGCCCGGTTGTACGGTCGCCTGGGTTGGATCCGGATCGGTGATATCCCGAACTATGCATTGATGCCGAAAGGCGAGCCCTGCAGTACCACGGTCTTCTACCGCAACCTTACCGACCTGTTCTGAGGACAGTCGAGCAAGAGAAGCTGGTTTTCTGAACAAACCTGTCGATCGCGCGTGGCACCCCCCCTGCACTCTCAACCTGCAAGAGAGGTTGACCATGACGATGACAAGACTGTTCCGATATCTCCCGATGCTGGCGCTGACGGCTGGAGTGGCGATCGCTTCGCCGGCTTGCGCGGCGCGAGTCTACGACACCGGCTATCCGCGGGCCGGATACCCACCGCCTCCTCCTCCGCGCGAGGCGTACGTCTCGGCGGCCGCGCGCACCGGCTATCGAGACGGCATCGACGCCGGTAGAGACGACGCGCGCCATCGCGATCGCTTCGATCCCGCCCGCGCGAGACGCTATCGCGACGGCGACCACGACTACGACCGCCGCTACGGCTCGCGCGATGAGTACAAGCGCGAATACCGATCGGCGTTCGAACGCGGCTACCGCGACGGCTACGAGCGCCGCTAACACGCGGATGGTGAATCCGCATCTCCGCGGAAAAGAAAAAGCCCCGGCCAACGGCCGGGGCTGTTACCAAGAGGAAAATTACGCGCGAGTCGCTATGAGTAATGGTAGCGGTACGGGGAATCGAACCCCGGTCCCGTGGCTGAGAACCACGTGTCCTGACCCCTAGACGATACCGCCACTCGCCGTCACGAACCTCGTATTTTACCAAACTTGTATGATGGAGTCCATGCGCTGGCTCCTCGGCCTCGTCCTTGTCGTCGTTCTTGCCTGCACGGGCGCCTATGTCGTCGCCGGACGCGGCGCACCGCCGCTGGTGACCATCGACAAGCCGGATCGCTTCGTCGGACAGGCCGGCACGCTCGACGTCACGGCCGCCGCCCCCAACGGGCTGCTGACAGCACTTGCCATCACGCTCGAGCAGAACGGCAAGACCATCCCCCTCTTCGCGCTCGACGGACCGCAGACCGCGAGCGTCACGCGCGTCGATGCCACTCACGTGAAGGTGTCGCGCCCGTTCGGGAAACAGAGCGTGCCCGAGCTGCAATCCGGCCCCGCGCGGATCCACGTCACCGCGACGCGCCCATCGTTTCTGAAGCTGCGCCAGCTCACCAGCACCGCCAGCAAAGAGCTCCAGGTGCGCCTCGAGCCGCCGCGCATCGCGGTCCTGTCGACGCACCACTACATCAACCACGGCGGCTCCGAGATGGTCGTCTACAAGGCGACGCCGGCCGACATCGCGTCGGGCGTCCGTGTCGGCGACGTCGAGTACCCCGGCTTCGCCGCGGCCGGGGCGGGCGTCGAAGGCGCCGATCCGTCGATCAAGGTGGCGTTCTTCGCCCTGCTCTACGATCAACCGCTCAACACGCCGATCGCCGCGTTCGCGCGCGACGAGGCGGGCAACCAGGCGAAGGCGACCTTCATCGACAACGCGTTCGAGAAGCCGTTCAAGAAGAGCCGCATCGAGATCGACGACAAGTTCATCAACCGCGTCGTGCCCGAGATCATCGAGCACTCACCCGAGCTGAAGATGACGGCGCCGGCGCAGGACAGCCCCGAGATGCTCGCCGGGTTCCTCCGCGTCAACGGCGAGCTCCGCAAGATCAACGCGGACGAGATTGCCGCGCTCGCGGCGAAGACGTCGCCGAAAAAACTGTGGGACGGACCGTTCGTCCAGCTCGGCAACTCGAAGGTCGAAGCGAGCTTCGCCGATCACCGCACCTACATCTACAAAGGCAAGGAGGTGGACCAGCAGACCCACCTCGGCTTCGACCTCGCGGTCACCGAGCACGTGCCGGTTGCCGCCGCCGCCGCGGGCATCGTCGTCAACGCCAGCTGGCTGGGGATTTACGGCAACTGCGTGATCATCGACCACGGGCTCGGCGTGCAGTCGCTGTATGGCCACCTGATGTCGTTCGACGTCAAGGTCGGAGACGCGGTGACCCGTGGCCAGGTCGTCGGCCGATCCGACTCGACCGGGCTGGCCGGCGGGGATCACCTGCATTTCACCCTGCTGGTCGGCGGCCGGATGGTCAACCCGGTCGAGTGGTGGGACGCCCACTGGATGACCGACCGGGTCGAGCGGAAGCTTCGGGAAGCCAAGGGCGAAGCAAGGTAGAATAGGCAGCTGTTTTGTCTTAAGTCTTTTTTGTTCAGGAGAGAGCCGAATGCGCCTACGAAACACCTGGATCGGTCTGCTTGGAATCGCGCTCGCCACGACCCTGGCGTGCGGCGGAAGTCAGGAAACGTCGAGCACGTCCGCGAAGCCCGAGTCGCCGTCGGCGACCCCCGCGGGCCAGAAGGTCGACAGCGCGACGGCGGGCGACGTCAAGGGCGTGGCGATGCTCGACGGCGCCGCGCCGAAGAACGAAGCGATCAAGATGAACGCCGATCCGGTCTGCGTGAAGGCGAACTCGACGCCGCAGGCGCAGGAAACCTACATGGTCAGCGCTGACGGCAAGAACCTCGGCAACGTCTTCGTCTACGTCAAGGACGGCCTCGGCAACTACGTGTTCGACACGCCGACCGAGAGCGCGAAGATCGACCAGAAGGACTGCCGCTACCATCCGCACGTGTTCGGGATGCGCGTCAACCAGCCGCTCGAAATCGTGAACAGCGATCCGACGCTGCACAACATCCACGCGATGCCGAAGGGCAACGCCGAATTCAACAACGGCCAGCCGATTCAGGGCATGAAGATGAGCCACACCTTCGACAAGCCCGAGGTGATGGTGCCCTTCAAGTGCGACGTGCACGGCTGGATGAACGCCTACGTCGGCGTCGTGAACCACCCCTACTTCGCCGTGACCGACAAGGACGGCAAGTTCGAGCTGAAGGGCCTGCCCCCGGGGACCTACACCATCGAAGCGTGGCACGAGAAGCTCGGCGCCCAGACCGCCAGCGTCACGCTCGGCGCGAAGGAATCGAAGGACATCACCTTCACCTTCAAGGCCGCGGGCGCGACCGCGACGAACTAAGGCAGCAAGGCAGGAGGGCAAAAGGCGGGAAGGCACGGCAGGAGGGCAGAACGGCCTTCCAACCTTGTCTGCCTTCCGGCCTTGCCTTTCTGCCTTCTGCTGTTCTGCCCTTCTGCCTTTGAGATGCTTCACCGTTTTTCCAAGTTCCTCGTCGCCTGCACCGTTCTCCTGATCCTGGCGGGCAGCCTGGTCACCAGCCACGATGCGGGGCTGTCCGTGCCGGACTGGCCGACGAGTTACGGCTGGAACATGTTCACGTTCCCGCCGTCGATGTGGGTCGCCAACATCCTCTACGAGCACGGCCACCGGCTGATCGCCAGCACGGTCGGATTTCTCACCATCATCATGGCGGTCTGGCTCTGGCGGGCGGAGCCGCGCCGCTGGCTGCGGTGGTTCGGCGTGGCCACGCTGGGTTCGGTGGTCGCCCAGGGGCTGCTCGGCGGGCTGACCGTGCTGTTCTTCCTGCCTGCCGTCATTTCCACCGCGCACGCCGGCCTTGCCGAGATTTTCTTCTGCATGACGGTCGCGATCGCGATCTTCACCTCGCCAGGATGGATCGCCGGCTACACGCCGAAGACGGAGACCGGTTCAGGTCTGGCCGGAGAACCGGGCCCGAGCCTCCGCCGTCTCGCGACCGCGACCACGGTGTTGATCTACACGCAGATCATCGTCGGCGCGACGATGAGGCACACTGGCGCGGGGTTGGCCATCCCGGATTTCCCGCTGATGTTCGGCCACCTGGTCCCCGATCACTGGAACAGCGCCATCGCGATTCACTTCTCCCATCGCGTCGGCGCGCTGCTGGTGAGCGCCGCGATCCTGACGCTGTTCGCGCACCTCCGCTCCCACTATCGCGATCATCGCGAGCTGATGCGGCCGGCGACGCTGATGGTGGGCCTGGTTGCGGTGCAGGTCACGCTCGGCGCGATGACGGTGCTCAGCCGGCGCGATCCCTTGATCAACAGCTTCCATGTCGTCTGCGGCGCGATGGTGCTGACGACGTCGCTGGTCATCACGCTGCGCTCCTGGCGCGGCAGCTTTGCACCGGCACCGGTCCGGCTAAAGCCGGACACTACGAATGAAGGTGTCCGTGTGGGTTTCGGTAGTGTCCGGCTTCAGCCGCCCTTCGGCTTTGCTCGGGGCGGCCCTGAGGCCCTCGAAGGGCCGGACCAGCGAGGCCGCGCGTGAAGAACGCGCCGATCGACGCCGCCGCCATTCCGATCCCCGAAGCGCGCCGCGCGAGCGTCTTTGCCGACTATCTCGAGCTCACCAAGCCGCGGCTGAACTTTCTGGTGGTCGCGACCAGCGCGGCCGGCTACTACCTCGGCTCGACCGGCGCCATCGACATGGTCTCGATGGCCGAAGCGGTCGCGGGCACGGCGCTCGTCGCCGGCGGCGCAGCAGCCCTGAATCAGCTGTACGAGCGGGACACCGACGCCTTGATGCGCCGAACCCGTACCCGCCCGCTGCCGGCCGGACGGGTCACGCCCCAGGACGCGCGCGTCTTCGGCCTTGCGCTGTCGGCGGCCGGTTTGGTGCTGCTCGCCGCGCGCGCCAACTGGCTGTCGGCCGGCCTCGCACTCGCCACGCTGCTCACCTACCTCGCGATTTACACTCCGATGAAGCGGCGCACGCCGTTGTCCACCATCGTCGGCGCGGTGCCGGGTGCGCTGCCGGCGCTGATCGGCTGGGCGGCGTCGCACGGCGCGATCGACCGGAGCGGCGCGGCGCTGTTCGCGATCGTGTTCTGCTGGCAGCTGCCGCACTTCATGGCGATCGCGTGGCTCTACCGCGAGGACTACGCCAAAGCCGGGTTCCCGATGCTGCCGGTGATCGACCCCGACGGCAAACGAGCCGGCAAGCAGGCGGTCTATTGGGCGCTGCTGATGGTGCTCGCGAGCCTGGAGCCGAACTTCAGCGGGCTTGCCGGCAACGCGTATCTCGCGGTCGCGCTGGTGTTCGGGCTGGGGCTGTGCTGGCTCGCCGTGCGATTCGCCTCCGCGCGAAACGAAACGACCGCCCGCGCGCTGTTCTATGGATCGATCACCTATCTGCCGCTGCTGTGGATCGCGATGATCGCGAACAAGCAGTAACGCGCGATGATCTCCGTCCACGACCTGCCGGCCGTCAACGCGAGCCTGAACGCGTTGTCGGGCGTGCTCCTGCTCCTGGGCTTCACCCTGATTCACCGGCGCCGCGTCGAGCTGCACCGCAAGGTCATGATCGCGGCGTTCGCCACCTCCTCGCTGTTCCTGATCTGCTACGTCGTCTATCACGCGCAGGTCGGGTCGGTGCCGTTTCCACGCCAGGGATTCGTGCGGCCGCTCTACTTCACCATCCTGATCACGCACGTGATCCTGGCCGCGACGGTGCCGCCGCTGGCGATCATCACGCTGACCCGCGGGTTGAAGGGACGCTACCCGCAGCATCGCCGCATCGCGCGCTGGACCTTCCCGATCTGGTTGTACGTCTCGGTGACCGGCGTGCTGGTCTACGTCCTGCTCTACCAGCCGACCTGGCTCATCTAGCCCAATGCCCCACCGCCACCGCGAGGTCTCGCGCATCGAGGGCTTCAGCGATGCGGTATTCGGCTTCGCGATCACGCTGCTGGTCGTGTCGCTGGAGGTGCCGCGCACCTTCGACGAACTGGTCCACGTGATGCGGGGCTTCCCCGCGTTCGCGGTCTCGTTCGTGCTCATCTTCCAGATCTGGCGCCGGCACTACCTGTTCTTCCGCAGCTACGACATCGAAGACAGCACGGTCGTCGTGCTGACGGGAGCCCTGCTCTTCGTGGTGCTGTTCTATGTGTATCCGCTGAAGTTTGTCTGGTCGCTCGCGCTCGGCCAGTTTCAGGGCGGCGGCGACGGCGAACGGATCCGAAACGAGCAGTGGCCGCTGCTGATGGAGATCTACGGCGCGGGCGTGATCGCGATTTTCAGTCTGCTCGCCCTGCTGTATGCGCATGCGTACCGGCTGCGCGGTCAGCTTGAGCTGTCGGCGGCCGAGCGGGTCTGGACGCGGGTCCAGGTCATGCGGAACGCCGCGATCGCGTCGTGGGGAGTGGTCTCGATCCTGATCTGCGTCGCCGGCGGACGCGCCTGGCTCAGCGCGGCTGGCTTCATCTATTTCGGGATCGGCATGAGCGAATGGGCGCTCGGCGAGTACAACGGCCGGATGCAGCGAAAGCTGGCGACTGCAGCCCGAACCCCGTAGAGGCCATCAAGATCATCCACGGATTACACCGATTGCACGGATTGGAAGGCGTCCGGCGCCGGCCGATCGATTGAGAGGCGAACGACTTGAAGGCAAGCAACCGGTGCATCGTGTTACGGTCGCATTCACGTTGCTTGTGTTCATGCCGTTCGTCTCTCAACCGGCGCGGCTACGCCGCGCCGCCGGACGTCAGGTCCGCAGATCCGCTGCCAGCGAAGGCTCAGGGCTTCTTAATCCGTGTAATCCGTGGATGAAAGAGACGACCCGCATTCAATACAACAGGTACTTCGCGCGCGTCAGGCGCCATGCCGCTTCGTCGGCGGCCCACGACGAGGCGATGGCGGCGGGGTCGGCGCCGGCGCGAATCTTCTCGAGCATCGCCTTCGGCCCGAACAGCGCGGCGGCATCCTCCAGCTTGAACTGCTGACCGTACAGCTTCCACAATGCCGACGCGATTTCCAGCCCGACGCGCACCGGCCGCAGTCGATCGCGATCGGTGACGATCAGGAACACGCCGTGGCACGCCTGGCCTCCGAGCTTGGCGCCGGCGGCGGGCGTGAACGTCACGGGATAGAAGCGGACGCCGGCGAGCCCGCTGGCGTTGAGCGCCGCGGCCAGCGCCGGACCGTCGATCCACGGCGCGCCCAGCTGCTCGAAGGGCGTGTCGGTGCCGCGCCCCACGGAAATATTGGTCCCCTCGACGGCGCCGACTCCCGGATACACCGTGGCGGCCATCATGTTGCGCATGTTGGGCGACGGGTTGACCCAGGCCACGCCGGTCTCGTCGAACCATTGGTCGCGCCGCCAGTTCTTCAGCGACACCACGGTGACGTCGGCGCCGATATGGCCTTCGCCGTTGAACAGCCGCACCAGCTCGCCGATCGTCAGGCCGTGGCGCACCGGCATGGGCAGGTAGCCGACATAGCGGTTGCCACCCGCGTCCTGCGCCGCGCCCTCGACGTCGAACCCGTTGATCGGGTTGGGGCGATCGAGCACCACGACCGGAAGCCGGCGCTTCACGGCTTCTTCGAGCAGGTAGGCAACCGCGACCGGATACGAATAGAACCGCACGCCGACATCCTGCAGATCGACGACGACGACGTCGAGGCCGTCGAGCATGGCGGAGGTCGGGCGCAGCGTCTGACCGTAGAGCGAGTGAATGGGCAGACCCGTCTTCTCATCGCGCGACGAATCGACGCGATCGTCCACCTCACCGCGAATGCCGTGCTCGGGGCTGAACAACGCCGCGAGCGTGACGCCCGGCGCCTTGGCGAGCAGATCGATCGTGCTGACGCCGTCGCGCGACCTGCCCGCCGGGTTCGTCAGCAGGCCGACGCGCTTGCCCCGCAGCCGAAGGAAGTTCTCCGCCGCGAGGACGTCGATCCCGGTGAGCACCGGCTCATGCGGCGCGAAGGCTTTCGCCGGGCGTGAGCCGGCATCAACCGGCGACCTGACCTGAGCCCCGTCGAAGGACCGGCCGTGAGCTCCGTCGAAGGGAGGCCGCCGCGCGAGATCGGCAGACGACAGCAGCGCCGCGGCGGCAATCGTCGCGACCTTGCCGCGCAGTGCGGTCACGTCGCCCTTGCCATCGGGGTGCACGCGATTCGACAAAAAGACGACGTAGCTTCTGGAGGCCGGGTCGAGCCAAAGCGACGTACCGGTGAAACCCGTGTGCCCGAACGATCCGATGGGAAACAATTCGCCACGGTTCGACGAGTACGACGAGTCGATGTCCCATCCGAGGGCGCGCACGTCTCGCATCTCGACCGGCGTCGACGGAGCGCTCATGCGCGCGACCGTAGCCGGCGACAGGATGCGCGCGGCGCCGAGGCGCCCGCCGCCGAGCAGCATGCGGCAGAAGCGCGACAGATCGGCGGCGGTGCTGAACAGGCCGGCGTGACCCGCCACGCCGTCCATGCGGCGTGAGGTCGGATCGTGGACGACACCTCGTAGAAACGGCATGGCCGAGTCCGCTCCCGGCGCTGTTGTGGGGCACGGCCATGCGAGAGGGGCACACGCCTCGGTCGGCGCGATTCGAGCGCGCCACGACTCCGGCGGCAGGAATGCCGTCTCTTTCATGGCCAGCGGGTCGAACAGCTGGGCCTTCGCGTAGCGATCCAGCCGCTCGCCGCTCACCCGGCGCACGATGTCGCCGAGCAGAAAGAAGTTGATGTCGCTATAGACGAATCGTTCGCCCGGCGGCGATGCCGGAACCTCCTCGGACGCCCGGCGAACCGCTTCCTCGGCGCCGTGAAACTCGACCTCGAGCTCGAGATCGGGCCGCAGGCCCGACGTATGCGTCAGCAGGTGGCGGATGGTGATCGCGCCCTTGCCGTAGCGCCCGAACTCGGGGATGAACTGCGCAACCGGGTCGGTCAGACGAATGCGCCCCTCCTCCACCAGCTTCATCACGCAGGTGGTCGTCGCCACGACCTTGGTCAGAGACGCCAGATCGAAGATCGTGTCTTCGGTCATCGGCTCCTCAACGGGCCTGACCGCGCGCAGGCCGAACGCCCGGTGATACAGGATGGCGTCGCCGCGGCCGACCAGAACGACCGCGCCGGGCAGTTCGTGGCGCGCGATGGCGGCTTCGACGACCGGCGCAATCGGCGCGAAACCGGCGCTCGATTCGACCGCCGGCGAGGGCGCCTGAGCGGCCAGTCCCGCCACCGAAACGAGGGCCGGCAGCACGCGCGCGGCGAGGGAGTGTTTCACGGAATTCAATATATACTGAACCTTTACAGGGGGTTTTGAGCATGCGTCAGCGTCTTTATCTGTCCAGCTTGCTGCTGGCCGCGCTGCTGGTCGCGGCCTTGGCCGGCACGGCGGCTGCACAAACAGGCCGCGTCGGCGGCGTCGTCAAGGATGAAGCCGGCAACCCGATCAAAGGCGCGACCGTCACCGCGGAAAATCCGAACGCGTCGCCGAGCAGTTTCACCGCCACCACCGACGACAAGGGCCGCTTCTCGATCATCGGCTTGAAATCGGGATCCTGGTCGTTCGCCGCGCAGGCGCCGGGTTTCGGCCCGGAGGCCGGCAAGCTGAACGTGTCCACGATCGGCGCGCCCAACCCACCGCTGCAGTTCACGATGAAAAAAGGAGGCGCCGCGGGACCGTCCAGCGCGCTCGGCAGTGCCGCCGCCAAGGATCTGCAGGCCGATCTTCAAGCCGCGGACCTGCTCTATAACTCCGGAAAGTACGACGAGTCGATCGCCGCCTACCGCCAGATCATGGCCAAGGCGCCGGCGCTGAGCGTGATCAACCTGCAGATCGCCGCCGCGTACCGCAACAAGAAGGAATACGACAACGCGATCGCGGCCTACAACGACCTGCTCAAGGTCGATCCCAACAGCGACAAGGCGATCGTCGGGCTCGGGATGACCAACCTCGAGAAGGGCGATCTCAAAGCGGCCGAGGACACCCTGACCAAGGCCGCGCAGGGTCCGAAGCCCACGCGCGAGGTGTTCTACAACCTCGGCGAGGTGAAGTTCGCCAAGGGCCAGACCGACGAGGCCGCAGGCTGGTATCAGAAGGCGGTCGAGCTCGATCCGTCGTGGGGCAAGCCGATCTTCAAGCTCGCTCTTGTTCAGCTCAACAAGGGCGACAAAGACGCGACGATCAAGATGCTCGAGAAAGTCATCAGCGCCGATCCGACGTCGCAGGAAGCCGCGCAGGCGAAGACCGTCATCGAACAGCTGAAGAAGTAACAGGATAAGGGCTGAGGGCGTAGGGCTGAGGGCAATGCCGCACCGGATTTCAGCCCTGAACCCTCTGCCCTGAGCCCTGCAAGCCGTGCCTCGGTCCCTCCGATTCATCATCATTCTATTGTTCGCGGCGCTGGGCACCGGCCTGGCGGCCGTCGGCGGCTGGCGCTACGCGCGTGCCTCGGCGCCGGTCAGCGGACCGATTGTGGTCATCTCGATCGACACGCTGCGCGCGGATCACCTGCCGGCCTACGGCTACACCAAGGTGAAGACGCCGGCCATCGACGCGCTGGCCGCCGACGGCGCCGTGTTCGAACGCGCCTACTCGCACGCGCCGCAGACGCTGCCGGCGCACGCTTCGATCCTCTCGGGACAGCTGCCGTTCGAGACCGGCGTGCGCGACAACGTCGGCTTCACGGTGAAGGCGGGCGAACGCCTGCTGCCGCAGATGCTGCGCGAGCGCGGATTCGCGACCGGCGGCATCGTCTCGGCCTATGTGCTGCGGAAGGAAACGGGCATCGGCCAGGGATTCGACTTCTTCGACGGCGAGATGCCGCCCAGTTCGCCCGAGCTCTCGATCGGTCAGGTCCAGCGTGACGGCGGCGAGTCCGAGAAAATCGCCGAGCATTGGCTCGACACCGTCGGCACATCGCGCGCCTTCCTGTTCCTCCATCTCTACGAGCCGCACAAGCCATACGCGCCGCCGGACCGGTTCGCGGCCTATGCGCCCTACGACGGCGAGATCGCCTACACCGACGAAATCGTGGGCCGTCTGGTGAAGTACCTGAAGTCGCACCAGCTCTACGATCGGTCGACGATCGTGCTGCTGTCGGACCACGGCGAAGGGCTCGGCGATCACGGCGAGCAGGAGCACGGACTCTTCGTGTATGACGAGGCGATCCACGTGCCGCTCATCATCAAGCAGGAAGGGAACGCCGGCGCAGGACGCCGGATCGCGGACCTGGTCCAGCATATCGATCTGGTGCCGACGATTCTCGATCTCGTGAAGGCTCCCGGCGGCGGCAACCTGCGCGGCCGCTCGCTCAAGCCGGTGCTCGAAGGCTCCGGCAAGCTCGAGCCGCCCACGATCTACTCGGAGGCGCTCTACGCCCGCTATCACTTCGGCTGGAGCGAGCTGACCGCGCTGACCGACGAGCGCTATCGCTACATCAAGGCGCCGCGGGAGGAGCTCTACGATCTCGCGCACGATCCGCGCGAGCGGAGCAACATCGCCGAGGAACGGCCGCAGCCGCGGCAAGCGCTGCGGAGCGCGCTCGAGCGCGTGGCCGCCGGCGCCACCATCCAGCCGCCGGCCGAGGTCTCGGCCGATGCGCGCGAACGGCTGCAGGCGCTCGGCTATGTCGGCGCCCAGACCGACGTCTCGATCAAGCCGGGCGAAGAGCTGCCCGATCCGAAGGACAAGCGAGCCATCCTCGAGCGCTACCGCGCGGCGGTCGACTTCGCCGGCCAGCGGAACTGGCCGCAGGCGATCACCCTTCTCCAGCAGATCCTGCACGAGGATCCCGAGATGGCCGACGTCTGGAGCCAGCTCGCCGTGTTCGCGACACGGCTGGACCGCTTCGACCTCGCGGTCGACGCCTACAAGCACTACATCGGGCTGAAACCTCAGGAGCCGACCGCGTACATCGGCGCCGCCGCCGGGCTCCTGAAGCTGCGCAAGCTCGACGAGGCGCGGGAGTATGCCAGCCTCTCGGCGGAGGTGGCGGCCGAGGGCGACCATCGATCCAAGGCATCGGCGCACGAGATGCTGGCCAAGATCGCGCTCGCCAAACGCGACACCGACACCGCCCGCGCCGAGGCCGAGCTGGCGCACACCGAGGATCCGACGCTGCCGCTGCCGATCTACATCGACGCGCGCCTGCTCTACGACCAGGGGAAGTACGCCGATGCGCTGCCCGGCTTCCTGCAGGCCAGCGCCGAGCTGAAGAAGTCGGGTACGCTGCAGATCAACGAGCTGCACTTCTACACGGGCGATACCCTGGCCCGCCTCGAGCGCTATCCCGAGGCGGAAACGGAGTTCATCGAAGAGCTCAAGTACTTCCCGCAAAACATTCGCGCGCGCGGCGGGTTGGCCATGCTCTATCAAGCGGGCGACAAGCCGGACGCGGCCACCCGCGTGCTGGACGACATGCTGCGGATTACGCCGACGCCGGACAGCTACGCGCTTGCGGCGCGGCTTCACGCCATGTTCGGCAACCGCCAGCAGGCGGAAGCCGTCAAATCCGAGGCGAGGCGCGCCTTTGCCAAACCACGAAACACACGAAACTAGCGCACCACAAGAACCCAAACATCGTTTTCGTGTCGTTCGTGCCGTAAGTGTTTCGTGCCTTTCCTGGTTTGTCGTTGTTTCCTCTCAAGCGCTCCCTCCACCGAACGTTCTTCTGATCACCATCGACACGGTGCGCGCGGATCACCTCGGCGCGTACGGGTACGCCGGGGCCGCCACGCCGGCGATCGACCGGCTCGCGCGGGAGGGCGTGCGCTTCATGGACGCCACGTCGCAGGCGCCGCTGACGGGACCGGCGCATGCCGCGCTGCTCACCGGCATCTACCCTGCCCGAATCGGCGTGCGCGACAACGCCACCACACCGGTACCCGATTCGGCGACCACCGCCGCCGAGCTCTTCAAGTCGCACGGCTACCGGACCGGGGGCTTCGTCGGCGCCTTCATCCTCACCGCGCCCTACGGATTTGCGCAGGGGTTCGACACCTTCGACGCCGACTTCCCCGGCTTCAGCGACAGCCTGAAGCTGCAGGTGCAGCGCCGCGGCGACGCCGTGGTCGACGCCGCCCTTAAGTGGCTCGACGGCGGCGGCACGCAGCCGTTCTTCGGCTGGGTTCATCTGTACGACGCGCACGCGCCCTACGATCCGCCGCCGCCGTTTGCCGCCCGCTTCAAGACGGCGCCCTACGACGGAGAGATCGCCTATGTCGACGCCTGCATCGGCCGGCTGATCGCCGGCCTCGAGCGCAGCGGACGCCTCGATCGCACCCTGATCGCGGTCGTCGCGGATCACGGCGAGAGCCTTGGCGAGCACGGCGAGCAGGAGCACGGGATGTTTCTCTACGACGGCGTGCTGAGGATCCCGTGGATCATGCGCCTGCCCGGACGCGCGCATGCAGGCGCGACCATCGCCGAGCAGGTGCGCGCCATCGACCTGCTGCCCACCGTCGCCGCGATCGCCCGCGTGCCGATGCCGCGCGTCGACGGCGAAAGCGTCGCCGGGCTAATCGAGGGCAAGACGCGAGGAGGCGACGTTCCATCATCGTACGCCGAGACCTTTTACCCGAACTGGCACTACGGCTGGAGCGAGCTGAAGTCGATCCGGGGCGATCGCTGGAAGTACGTCGACGCGCCGAAACAGGAGGTCTACGACCTGCGGGTCGATCCCCAGGAACGCCGCAACCTCGCGCTCGAGCGGGGCGCCATCGTGACCGGCATGAGCGGAGCGCTCGCGAAGATCGTGAACGGTTTCGGCGCCGCGGCGTCGGTCGAGGCGCCCCGGCCGGACG
Source organism: uncultured Acidobacteriota bacterium (assembly GCA_963794705.1). GTDB lineage: Bacteria > Acidobacteriota > Vicinamibacteria > Vicinamibacterales > CAVVIG01 > CAVQFC01. Next base: position 307,988 of record CAWCFI010000007.1, on the reverse strand, counting down.
CCGACACGCTGGCGCGGCTTCGCAGCCTCGGATACGTCGGGATGGCTGGTCCATCCAGTCCGAGCGGGCGCGGCGCCGATCCGAAGGACATGATTGCCGGCGCCGAAGCGTTCCGCGTCGGTATCAGCCGCGCGATGGACGCGCTTGCCCGCGATCAGCCGGCGGCCGCCGTTGCGCTGCTCAAGCCGCTGCTTGCGGTCAACGACCGCTCGTACGAGTTGCACTTGTTCCTCGGCGACGCGTACGCCGCGACGCGCCAGTTCGACAATGCGCTGGGCGAGTACGCCGCCGCGCGTCTCCTGAACCCGCGTAGCGCCGCCCCGCTGCTGTCGGCGGCACGGGCTTATCTCGCGCAGGGCGACACGGCGCGCGCGCTGCAGCAGGCGAACGAAGCCGCCAGCCTCGAACCCGGCAGCGGCGACGTGAGCACGGTGCGTGGCACGATCCACGAGCGCGCCGGTCGGATGCCGCAAGCGCTGGCCGAATATGCCGCCGCGGTCAAGGCCAACGGTTCCGATCCCCAGGCGCGGGCGCACCTGGCCAGCCTCGCCATGCGGACCCGGCAGTTCGACGTGGCTGCGCCTCAGTTCGAAGCATTGCTGCGGATGGGCTATCGTCCCTCGAGGATGCATTTCGGCCTCGCCCAGATTGCCGAAGCCCGTGGCGACGCGACGCGCGCCATCGTCGAGTATCGTGAGGCGATCCGGCTCGAACCGTCGTTCGCCGATGCGAAGACGGCGCTGGCCAGGCTCGGAGGGTGATGTGGAGATTCACCTGCTGTCGATCGTGTTCGCGGCAACCCTGGCGATCACGCAAACCATCGTCACCGACGCCCGCGACGCCGCGCTGGGTGCGCCTGAAACGATCGTCGAAGTCGACACCGCGAGGGTGAAGGGCGATCCCGGGATGCTGGCCTGGTCGCCGGACGGGAAGACGCTCTACCTGCAGATGCTCGAGCGCGATCGCAAAGGCGCCGTCACCTCGACCAGGCATTACGTGATCGCGGTCGCCGAGAAGGCGTTGAAAAACGTGGACGCGCAGCCGGTGTGGGTCGGGGCCTACTGGGGGTGGAAGGCGGCGCCGGCCTCGCCCGCCGCAGCCGCATTCAAGATCGTCCCGAGCGAGCGCGACGAGGTCAAGCACGCCGTCGCGCCGGTCGGCGATCTCGCCAAGGGCGGCGCTGCCGGCGGCGACGGCCGCAGCATGGGCTCGACCGTCGGCGAGGCGGTATCGGCCGCGGCGACGGCCCAGACGCTGCACATCTGGTCGCTGAAAATACGCGACGACACGATCGGCGAGTGGGTGAACGAAGCGGTGACGCCAGGCAGCAACTTCAGCTGGGCGCCCGCGCCGGCGCACCTGATCGTCTACGCGAAGCGCGACGGCGGTCCGCTCTCGCTGCTCGACGACACGGGACGCAAGCAGGCGCTCGCCGGCGCGAAGAACGCCTCGTTCCCGGCGTGGTCTGACGACGGCGGTCGGATCGCGTGGCTGGAGAAAAAGGATCGTAAGAAGTACGACCTCGTCATGGCCACGATCTCCGCGAAGTAGTGCCATGAACTACTGCCACGCGCTCCTTGCCGTCGCCGCGCTGTCGGCCACCACTCTGGCGCAGACGCCGCAGCCACCGCCGCCGGCGTTCCGCTCGACGACCGAGATGGTGGAAGTCGACGTCATCGCCCGCGACCGGAGCGGGGGCTTCGTTGGCGATCTGTCGATCGACGACTTCGAGCTGCTGGAGGACGGCAAGCCGTACCCCGTGCAGCAGGTCTATCTCCGCGTCGCCGGCCCCAATGGCTGGGGGAACACCTTACGCGGCTCGGCGGCCACGGGGGCGGCGCCGCGGCCCGCCGCGCCCTCCGGCAACGCCCGCCGGATCTTCGTCGTGGTCTTCGACGATGCCCACTTGTCGCCGGGCGGATTCAAGCGGACCCAGGCCGCCGCGCTGACGCTGTTTCAGACCGAGCTGCGTGACGGCGACATCGGCGGCGTGGTCGTCAGCGGCCGCATGGCCAACGGCCGCTTGACCAGCGATCGCGCCGAGCTGATCAAGGCGGTCAAGGGTGCGAAGCCGAACACGAGTGTCCTCTCCGCCCAGGTGGACGAGCGGCTCTGGCCCAGGCTGAGCGCGGTTGAAGCGGTCCGCATCTTCGTCAACGACGACAAGGAGATGATGGACATGGCCACGCGGCGCGGCTGCGACGAGCAAAGAAGCGCATGCGAGGGTCCGGCCGGGGACGATCCGGTGCGGAGCATGCTGCATGGAAAAGCCTCACAGTTCTCGGCCAACGTCAGGATCGAAGCGACCAGGACCCTGGCGATGCTCCAGTCGATCCTGACCGGCCTCGGACGGCTCGAAGGCCCGAAGAACGTCCTGCTGATGTCCGAGGGGTTCATCAGCGAAGAAACCTGGCCCGAAGTGCAGGACACCGTCGGCAGGGCGGCGCGCGCCGACACGCGGATCTACACACTCGACGCGCGCGGCCTGGGCAAGAGCATGGGCTCCGTCGAAAGCGTCGCCCCCGCCGAAGGCATCAGTCGAATGTTCGATCAGATGGACATGGGCGGCGACTCGATCAACAGCCTTGCCGTGGATACCGGCGGCTTCGTGGTCCGCAACACCAACCAGTTCGACAAGGCGATCGCGCAGATTGCCGACGATGCGGCGAACTACTACGTGCTGGGGTACCTGCCACCCTCGACCACCGATGGCAAGTTCCACAAGATCAGCGTGAAAGTGAAGCGCGCCGGCGTGAGCGTGCGCGCACGCCGAGGGTATACCGCGTCGCCGCGGGCGCGTGTACCGACAACGACGGCGGAGATAAGTACTGCCGCCGGCGGATCTGACATCGCGGAGGTCCGGCTAAAGCCGGACACTACAGACGAATTGAAGCGGGACGCCGCCACCGACGAATTGAAGCGGGACACCACCGACGAGCCAACGGTGGATCCGACCGGATCGATCGTCAACGGATCGGCCGCGGCCGTGGTCGTCCCGAACGCGGTCGCGGCGAGCGGGGCGACAGCCTCCGGCGTCCGGATGCGGCCCGACGCGTCCAAACATATCGATCTGCTGTTGCCCGATCCCTCGGCCGATCGTGCCGCGGCCGCCGGCTGGGAAGCGTATCAGCACGGCGACGTGAAGGCGGCGCGTGCGTCGCTGGCGGTCGCCGCGGCGAGCCCGACGGCCGAGGCCTGGGTGCATTACGCGCTCGGACAAGCCGAGTACGCCCTCGGCGAATACGCGAATGCCGTCGTCGAATGGGAAAAAGTCGTGGCGACCGCGCGGACGTTCGAGCCGGTTTACTTCGATCTCGTCGACGGCTATCTCCAGTTGAAGCAGCACGACAAGGCGATTCGCCTGCTGCGCGAAGGCGCGGCGGGCTGGCCGAACGATCCCGACATCTTCAACGCGCTTGGCGTGGTTCAGACGTCGCGCGGCGCGCTGACGGAGGCGATCGCCTCGTTCAGCGAGGCCGTGAAGGTGGCGCCGGCGGAGCCCGTGAGCTATTTCAACCTGGGACGGGCCTTCGAGCTGCGCTATTTCCGCACGCGCCGCTTCAACAAGGCGACCAGCCAGTGGATCGCCGACGAGAAGGACCGCACCGCCGCGCGGGACAACTACGAGCGCTATCTCACCTTCGGCGGCCCGTTCGAAGGGCCGGCCCGCGACGCGATCACCCGGCTGAAGTGGGTGGGCACGGGGCGATAAAAGCGCTGAAGGTCACACGAGATTAGAAGGTAAACCTCAAGCCGAGCCTGGCGATCCGCGGGTTCATGATCTCGAGCGTCTGGTCGAAGCCGGTCGCGCCGGTCAGACGCGCGTCGTACTGTTTGCCGAGCACTGTGCCGGCGTTCAGGAGGTTGAACACGTCGAAGTCGAACGCGATCTTGGTCGGGCCGAAGGTGAAGCGCTTCTCGACGCGGGCGTCGAGCGAGCTCACGGCCGGCAGACGGAACGCGTCCACCTGGCTGACGAGCAGCACGGTCTTGCGGCCCAGCGGATCGCTGGTCGCCACGTTGCTCTGGAAGAACGGCTCCGCATAGCCCTGGCGCGTGACCAGGTTGGCGCCGAAGTTCAAGCCCCAGGGACCTTCATACGAGCCGTTGGCGACGATCTGGTACTTCGGCGCCACCAGGTAGACGTTGCTCTTGCCGCTGCCGGCCGCCTTCCTCACCACCAGGCCGCCGTCGATCTGCGGGCCCGCGAACTGACGCGCCTGGGTGATCGCCGGGGCCGGCGCCCTGGTGGGATCGACGATCGAGAGAGACGGATCGTCGAAGTACTCCCGCCAATCGTTGGTCGAGAAGCCCAGCCTCGCCATCCAGTGGTTGGACATGCGCTTGACGGCGCTGAACTCGAACCCGAGATAGCGCTGGTGATAGCCGGCGCGGTTGGTTTCGGTCTCGCCGCCGCCGGCGGGGACGGCCGCCGACTTCAGCCCATAGAGCGGCACGCTGAAGGCGCCGAGCTCGGGAATGTTGCCCGTGAGCGTGCCGGTCTGCGTGTAGTCGGTCGGCTTGACGCCGGTCAGCGGGTTCCAGATCAGATCCACCATCCTGCGATAGGTGAAGGTGCCGCTCACCGAAAAATTCGGCAGCAGCTCCTTGTCCATGCCGATCAGGAACTCGTGGGTGATTGGCGCCTTGACGTTGGGATCGACCTTGTTGACGGTGGAGAGCCTGGTCGGGTCGTTCGGATCGAAACCCGAGTAGCCCTGCAGCCCCTGGTTGAACAGGATTTCGCTCAGCTGGGCGATGCCGTCGCCGTTGCGGTCCACCGCGTTGTAGTAGGCGTAGGAATACTGAATCGGCGACACGAACTTGGCCTCGTCGCCCGGCAGCTGCGAGGCGAACATCGCGTAGCTGGCGCGGACCACGGTCTTGCGCGCCTGGTCGACCGCGTAGGTGATGCCGACGCGCGGCGTCAGGTTGTTCCACTTGAACACGCCGGGCACGGCGGGCGCGTTCAGCGCCGGCAGGATCGGGATGCCTGGAACCCCGGGCACGTCGCCGACGCCGAGCGAAGACTCCTGATGATCGAAACGCACGCCGCCGATCAAGGTGAGGCGGTCGAGGGAGATCGTGTCGGTGACGAAAGCGTTCATGTACTTCGCTTCGGTCGCCGCTTTGTAGTCGCGCGCGACCTGCACGAACATGTTCGGGTAGCCGTCCCAGCTCGCGATCAGGTGGCTGGCCGGCCAGATCTGCTCGGTGGTCACCGGCGTGCTGCGCCAGGCGGCGCCGAACTTCAGCTCGTGCTTGCCGGTGAAGTAGCTGGCGTCGCCGCTGACGTAGTCCTGAGGACGGACGCTCTGGTACTGATAGAACGTGTTGTGCGCGACGCCGCCGTCGTCGAGGTAGTAGTCCTTGGCGAGACCGCCTTCCGGCGCGAGCACGAAGCCGCCGTCGACGTGCGCGACCTTGGCGGTGGCGAACATGCGCGAGCCGACCACGAAGTTGCCCTCACCCTTGAAGTACTTGGTCGGGCCGGTCTGGTCCCACGAAGTCTCGGCCGGCCGGGTCGGGCCGACGCTGCGGCCGTTCTTGATCTTGTTGTTCTCGTAGAAGGTGAAGTTGCCGCGCACCGCCTGGTTGACGACGCCGTCCGCCTTGAAGGCGTAGTTCTTGAACATCGTCTTGTCGGAGTCGCCGGTCAGCGTCAGCAGGTTGATGTCGGTCTTGGCGATGGTGCCCCACGCCCAGAGGCGATCCTTGAGGATCGGACCGCCCAGGTCGAAGCCGTAGTCCTGATACTTGTCGGTGCGGTTGCCTTCGCCGCTGCTGTTGCCGAGCGCGGCGGCCAGCTCCGGCGAGATGTTGACCGACTGCAGCGCCTGATTCTCGAAATAGACGCGCGCGTCGCCTGATGCCTTGTTCGTGCCCTTGCGGAGAATCATGTTCAGCTGCACGCCGCCGGTGGCGTTGGCGGCGTCGGCCCCGCCGGTGGTGACCGCCATCTCCTGGAAGCTGTCGAAGTCGTAGTAGAACGCCGAGGAGCCGGTTGCGCCCATGTCGGTGATCGGCACGCCGTCGATCGCCCAGGTATTGTCCTTGTCGTTGGCGCCCTTGGCGTTGTAGTTCGACTGCTGGCCCGACTCGGCGCCGCCGACGTTGACGCGGTCCATGTAGACGGTCGGCACCGTCTGCATCACCACCCATGGGTCGCGCGCGCTCGGAATGTTCTGCAGCTCCTCGAGCGTGACGTTGGTCGTGGTGGTGTCGCGCTTCAGGTCGATGACCGGCGTGGCCGCGGTCACGGTGACCGTCTCGGCGGTCCCCGCGACGCCGAGCCTCGCCGAGATCGGCGTCGACGCGCCGCTGACGACCTGCACGGTATTGTTGACGAACGGGTTGAAGCCCTGCAGCGACGCCTTCACCGCGTAAGTGCCGACCGGCAGGTTCAGGAAATGCACCTGGCCCTGCGCGTCGGTCACCTGGGTCTGGTTCAGGGGGCCCGTGAGATCGACGCTGACGCCAGGCAACCGGCCGCCCGTCGAGTCTTCGACGGTCACCTCGACGCGGCCGGTGAACACCTGCGCCGAGGCGATCGAGGCAAAGCCGACCGCAATCAAGACGGCCGTCAACCACGTGTTGAATTTTCGGATCGTGCGGTTCATGCGTCCGCTCCTCCAACCCGGCGTATCGTCGCGATACGACGCGGGTGCTGGGCCGTACGAGTGGCCGGGCTGGCGAAACGATCTCGTTGAACGCCAGCCGAAGCCGGATGATATGGCGGCGTACTTATGACGGGATTGAAACGTGTGGCGAATTAGCGCGGTGTTCCGCGCGCAATCCAAACTCTAGGAGAATTGCGCGCGGCCGTCTCAGTTGTGGAAGTCCTGGACAGTGTCCGTTCCGATTTCGGACTCAGAAGCTGAAGCGTACGCCCAGCCGCGCGATGCGCGGGTTCATGATTTCGAGCGTGCTTCCGAACCCGGTCGGTCCGGTCAGGCGCGCGTCGTACTGCTGGCCGAGCACCGTTCCGGAGTTCAGGACGTTGAACATGTCGAGATCCAGCGCGATCGTCGCGAAGCCGAACACGAACTTCTTCTCGACCCGGCCGTCGAGCGACGTCACGGACGGCAGTCGGTAATCGTCCACGTGCGGCACCAGCAGCACCGTCTTGTGGCCAAGCGGATCACCGGTCGGGACGTCACTCTGGAAATACGGTTCGGCGTATCCCTGTCGCACGACGAGATTCGCGCTGACGCTGATGCCCCAGATCGCTTCGTAGAGACCGTTGGCGATGAACTGGTAAGACGGCGCGACCATGTAGATGCCGCTCTTGCCGCTGCCGGTGGACGCTCGCGCCACCGTCCCGCCATCCACTTGCGGACCGGCGAAAGGCCATGCCGGCGACGGAACCGGCGCGCGCGTCGGATCGAGGATCGACTTGGATGGATCGTCGAAATATTCGCGCCAGTCGTTGGTGGAGAACCCGAACCGTGCCATCCAGTGGTTGGAGAGGCGCTTGGTCGCGCTGACTTCCAGACCCATGTAGCGCTGGTGATACCCGTCGCGAACGGCGAACGTCTTGCCGCCGCCCGGCGGTACGGCTGAAGCGCTCAGGGCGTACAGCGGCACGCTGTAGGAGCCGATGATGGGCGAAATGCCGGTCAGGGTCGACGTCTGCGAGTAGTTCGCCGACGTGACGCCGGTCAGCGGAGTCCACGGCAGGTCGTTCATCAGGCGATAGGTGAACGTGCCGCTGACCGACAGGTGCGGCGTCAGTTCCTTGTCGAAGCCGGCGAGGAACTCTTGCGTCCGCGGCGCCTTCTGATCCGACGCCACCCGGTTGACCGCCGCCGAGGGGTTCTTCGGGTCGAACCCGACATAGCCCTGCAGGCCCTGATCGATCAGCACCTCGTTCGCCTGCGCGATGCCGTCGCCGTTCCGGTCGACCGCGTTGTAGTACGCGTAGGCGTACTGAATCGGCGACGCGAACGCCGCCTGCGCGGCCGGCAGCTGCGACGCGAACATCGCGTAGCTGCCCCGCACGATGGTCTTGCGCGCTTCGTCGATGGCCAGAGTGAAGCCGATCCGCGGTGTGAAGCTGTTCCAGACGAACACACCACTGGCCGGGGAAGAGCTGATCGCAGGGAGCAGGTCGGCGAAGCCGGCAACGGCCGGGACTGCGGCCGCCTCGAGCGACGACACCTGATGATCGATGCGCAGGCCGCCGGTCAGCGTCAGGCGACTCAGGGCTATCGTGTCGGTGACATACCCGTTGATGTATTGCGCGTCCGTATTCGACGCGTAATCGCGCGCGACCTTGACGAACATGTTCGGGTAACCGTTCCACGACGCCACCATGTGGCTCCCCGGAAAGGTCTGCTGGGTCTGGACGGGGGTCTTGCGCCAGCCGCCGCCGAACTTCAGCTCGTGGATGCCGGAGAAAAAGCTGGCGTCGCCGCCGGCGTAGTGTTGCGGGCGGGAACTGGCGAACCCGTAATAGGTGTTGTGCGCCACGCCGCCGTCGTCGAAGTAGTAGTCGGTCGACAGGCCGCCGACCGGCACCAGCACGAAACCGCTGTCGATGTACGCGCCCCTCGCGGTCGCAAACAGGTTGTGGCCGACGATGAAGTTTCCTTCGCCTTTGTAGTAGCGGGTCGGCCCGGTCTGGAGCCAGGTCGTTTCCGGCGGACGCGTCGGGCCGGCATCGCGTCCGGCCTTGTCCTTGCTGTTCTCGTAGAAGGTGAAGTTGCCGCGAACCGACTTGTTCAGTTTGCCGTCCACCTTGAGCGCGTAGTTCGTGAAGGTGGTGTTGTCCGCCTGCCCGTTCAAGGTGAGAAGGTCGATCCTGTTCCAGGACATCGCGCCCCAGACCCAGGCAACGTTCTGCAGCAGCGGGCCGCCCAGCTCGAACCCCGTGTCTCGGTACAGGTCGGTGCGATTGCCCTTGCCGGTGGTGTCGCCCAGCGCCGCAGCCAGATCAGAGGAGATGTTGACGCCCTGGAGCGCCTCGTTCTCGAAATAGAACCGCGTGCTGCCGTGTGGAGCATCCGCCCCGGACTTCAACACCATGTTGAGTTGGACGCCGGATGTCGGGTTCTTGGCGTCCGCGCCGCCCGTCGTGATGGCCATCTCCTGGAAGCTGTCGAAGTCGTAATAGAACGCCGACGAGCCGGTGGCGTGCTCGGGCCTGACGATGTTGTCGCCCATGTCGGTCACGGGCACGCCGTCGATGCTCCACGTGTTGTCCGTCGCCTGCGCGCCTTTGGCGTTGTAGTTGGACTGCTGCCCGGACTCCGCGCCGCCGACGTTGACGCGGTCCATGTAGACGGTCGGCACGGTTTGCATCACGACCCACGGATCGCGCGAGCTCGGGATGTCCTGCAGCTCCCGTTCGGTCACGTGCGTCGTCGTGGTGGCGCGCCTGGTGTCGACGACCGAGGTCACGGCCGTGACGTTGATGCTCTCCGCCGTGCCGGCGACGGCGAGCTTCAACGCCAGCGGCGTGCTCGCACCGCTCAGCACTTCGACGTTGCTGCTGGTGCTGGGCGCGAAGCCCGGCATCGATACACGGACGGTGTAGACACCTACCGGCAGGTTGAGGAAGCGGGCCTGGCCCTGCGCGTCCGTGACCTGCGTCTGCGCGGACGCCCCCAGGAGGTCGACGGTCGCTCCCGGCACTCGCGTGCCGGTGGGATCCTCAATCGAGACGTCGATGCGTCCGGTAAAGACCTGAGCGCTCGCCGGCGCCGCCAGGGCGAGCGCGAGCATCAATGCCGCTGCGAGTGCGGCCGTTCGGTTCCGACGCATCATGAACAAGGCTCCTTGAGTCCCGTACATGATAGCCCGGGCGGCGCTTGCGCCACGGGGTGTCAGTGCCGCGCTGACGCTTTCTTGAGATCCTCTTTCAGTTGCGGGTTGACACGGAACCCCGACTTCTCGGCTGCCTTGATCTCGCTGTTCGCCTCGGCGTACCGCTGGGTCAGCATGTAGACGACGGCGAGGTTGTTGTGGGCTTCGCCGATCTTCGGGTCGGCTTTGATCGCCGCGAGGTACTCGCGCTCCGCGTCGGGCATCGCGCCGCTGCGGAAATAGGCGCTGCCCAGCGCGAGCGAGATCCAGGCCGGTGTGGTCGGCGCCGACTTCGCGTCGCGGAAGCGGCGCGCCTTCAGGTCGGAGATCCGCCGATCGAGATCGATCGGCCCGCCGGACGTCATCGCGGTCACGCGGCCAGTCACCAGCAGCGTCTTCTCCTCTTCCAGCGACCTGATCTCGTCGTCGAGCGCACGCTGCGCCTCGGCGTCGTTGTTGGCTCGGCGCGCGGTATTCGCATTGAACGCATCGCGGCAGGCGAGGTAGGCGCCGACCGCTTCGGGAAAGCGCTTGGTGTTCATGAACACCTGCCCAAGGCCGTAGTGCGCCATTTCGAGCGCCGGCTCCAGTCGCACGGCGGCGTGGAACTCCGCCTCCGCCTTGTCCCACTGCTCGGCGTGCATGTTTTCCTGGCCGAGGCGCAGGTGGCGAAGCGCATCGAGGTGCTCTCGTGACGGACTGACCTGCGGCGCGCCGGCGAGGACAGCGAGCAGCAGCGCAACAACGACGGCCATAGACGGTCTCCTCCGGCTAGCGGTCGAGCGTCGAGAGAAATTCGCGGATCTTCGGCTGCGCGGGATCGATCTCCAGCGCGCGCTCGAGGGCGCGTCGCGCGCCGGCGCGATCGCCCGTGCACATCCTCGCGACGCCGGACGCCCCGAATGCGGCGGCGTTGTCCGGCGCCAGCGCGATGGCCCGATCGAAATCCTGGGCGGCGCCGCGGCAATCGTTCGCGTCCATGCGGTAGCGGCCGCGAAACAGCCACACCTCGGGATCGCGGCCGTTGACCGCGATCGCGGCGTTCATCAGGCGAAGGCTTCGGGCCGCGTCGCCATTGCGCTGGTAGGCGATCGCCCGTCCGATCACCGTCTTGGCCCCGTCCGGCATGCCTCCGCCGAACGCCTGCACCAGCAGCGCATCGGAGCGATCGAGATCCTGCCCCATCGCGTACAGCACGTCGCTGAGGTTCCATTCCGCCGAGGCAAGATGCGCATCGACCGCCAGCGCCTTCTCGAACGCTTCGATGGCCTGCGGCAGCTTGCCGCGCTCCTTCAGAATCACGCCCTCGTTGTTGTACGAGCCGGCGGTGCGAGTCGAACCCTTGCTGCCGGGCGGAGCGATGTCGCTCTCCGCTGCGCCGATGTAGCCGAGCGATCGGAGGTTCGCGACGGCCTCTCGACTCATGACCGCGCCACCATTCGCGTTCGGCGCGGCGGCCGGGTGATAGCCGGCGGCGTAATCGGCGCGAGGAGCGTTGATCGCCGTCGCGCCGTCGAGCGGATCGCCGTTGACGTCGCGGCCCGGCGGCAGCCCCGCGATCGCCATCATCGTCGCCGCCACCTGCTGGACATCGCCCTGGCCGCCATGTCCCGCTTTGGCCGGCACGCCTTTGCCCCACAGCAGGTAGATGCCCTGCGGCGCATGCCATTTCGCGGCGCTGGCGGTCGCCACGCTCGACAGCCTGGTCGGCCGCCCTTCGCCCCAATAGAAACCGTGATCGGAGACGAGCATCAGCACGCCGCCCATCGCCGCCGCGGCATCACGGTACTGGCCGATGCGCTGATCGAGGGCGCGGAAAAAACGCTCGGGCACCGCGGAATACCGCTCGAAGTCCTGCTGCCCGATCGCCGCCTGCCTCGGCGGCGCGTAGGGCGCGAACACATGGCCGATGGTGTCGGTGCTCTGGAGATAGACGATGGAGATGTCGGGACGCTGCTCGCGGATCCACTGCAGCGAGAGGTCCCCGTAGACGGTGGTTTCGATCAGCATCCGCCGCAGCGCGCTGACCGGCTGCGAATACGGATCGTTGGAATCGGCGACCTTGTCGTAGTCGGCTTGCTGCAGCCACGGCAGATACGCCTTCACCGCCTCGTAGCTCGCCTCCCGCTCGGCGCGGGTCAGGCCGTCGCGCGCCCACGCTTCGCGCGCTGCCGGAAAGACCACGCCGGCGGGCGGCGCCGACTCCTTGTAGAGAAACGTGAACAGGCGGTCCGACACGATCAGGCCGTCGATCGGCTCGGCGGGAAACGTCGCCCACAGGCCGAACACCGCGGATTGCTTGCCGGCCGCCGTCGCCATGTTCCAGATCGCCGGCGTCCGCCTGGCGCTGCTCGTGATCGGTTCCTTCTGACCGCTGACCGGATCGAACTGCACGAAGTCGAGGATGCCGTGCTCGAGCGGGCTGGTGCCGGTCATCATCGTCGTCCAGATGAGCGGCGACAACGCGGGCGAGAGGGTCTTGAGACGCCCGCTGGTGCCTTCGGCCGCAAGGCGGCCCAGGTTCGGCATCACACCGCGAGCGATGTAGTCGTCCAGCAGCGACCAGTCTGCGGCGTCGAGGCCGAGGACGATGAGAGGCCGGCCCGAAGGTTGGACGTTGCGTGCGATCGACTCGACCGCGGCGGGTGCGCCTGGCGTGCGTACGCGCGCCGCCGGCGGCGTTGGGGAAGCGCCGCAACCGGTCCACGCGGCCGCCGCGGCGAGAAGCGCAGTCGCGACCAGCGTGCGGGACGCGGATCGAATCACCGTGGGGAACTCCAGAAAAGACAAGGGCCTCGCCGGTGCGAGGCCCTTATCCTACACGACCGAATAACGCGCGCTTAGAAGGTCAGCCGGACGCCGATCCGCAGGCTGCGAGGCAGCGTGAACTGAGTGCCGACGGTGTCCTTCAGGAAGTCGGGATTGGTAGCCGTCGCCTTCGGGTTGGCGATGACGCCCTTGGGGTTCGTCGAGTTCGGCTGCGCGAGAAGGCCGCCGTCGCCGTTGCAGAGCCCGCTCGGGATCCCGGCGCACGCGCCGTCCGACGTCAGGTTGTAGCGCTGATCGAGAATCGTTGCGCCCTGACGGTTGAACAGGTTGAAGACGTCCATCAGGATGTTCGCCTTCATCGAGCTGCCGATCTTCACCGGGTAGCCGATGTGCAGGTCCGCTTCCCAATCCGAAGGTCCGTAGCCGAGCGAGCCGCGCGGCGTCAGGTAGTACTCCCAGTTGGCGTATGCGAACGAGTAGCCGTACGCCGTCAGCGGGAGGCCGGAGTACCAGTGGAGCGCACCGCCGAAGTTCAGGCCGTCGAGCGCGCCGTGGGAGACGACGTAACTTCCGTCGAACTTCAACTGGTTCTTGTGCTGGTTGCTCAACTGACCCTGGGCGTTCACCAGGAAGTCGGCATAGTCGAACGCCGAGTTGATGTTCGGATCCAGTTGCCCGGTCGAGTTCTGGAAGGTGCCGTCGTAGTTGCCTTCGAGCTTCGAGTAGACGTAGCTCGCCATGCCCTGCCAGTTCTTGTTGAAGCGCTTCCGCAGCGTCAGTTCGATGCTGGTGTTGGTGCGCTCCGCTGCAGGCGCCGGGGCCGTCGTCACGCCGTCGTAGAAGCCGAGCGACTGGCCGAGCGTGCCCTGGCCGGGGTTGGCGATGAAGTACTCGCCGCTCGCCGGCACCAGGAAGTCCTCGATCACGCGGCCGAGGTTCCGGTGGATGAGCCGGAAGCTCAACGTCGCGTCGGGCATCACCTCGTATTCGCCGCCGAACATGTACTCGTCGATGTACTGACCCTTCAGGTCCGGATCGACCGGTTCGGATGATCCGCCGAGCAGCGAGCTCTTGGACGGCGTCGTGTTGAGCGGTGTCGTGTTGGACGCATCGGGCGAGAAGTTGTAGGCGAAGGCCTGCGTCTCGCCGCCGAACGCGCGGATGTTGATGTCCTGAGGGATGTTCTCGTAGAAGCGGCCCCAGTTGGCGTAGACCTTGGCCTTGCCGGTGCTGGTCGGATCCCACACCACGCCAACGCGCGGCGCCCAGTTGCTCACGGCAAATCCCGCGTCCGCGTCGCGCCCCAGCACGTGCTGGCGCTCCCAGCGGATGCCGTAGTTGATCGACAGGTTCGAGAGGACCTTGTAGCTGTCCTGCGCGTAGAACGACGCGTTCTGCGTCTCAGGCGTCGCCTCGAGCGGATTCAGGATCGACCAGGTCGTCGGATCGGTACGGCTGAAGCCGGCCTTCTGATCGTCGACGTAGTACCGATGCCGGTAGTAGATGATCCCGGTGGACGGCTGAATGAGCTTGTAGATGCGCTGACCGGCGCCGCCCTCGAAGCGGTCAACCACGGCATTGATGTCTTCGTAGTCCGCGCCGGTCTTGATGGTGTGGCTGCCCCAGTACTTCGTCAGGTCGCCCTTGATGACGTTGCGCTTGAAGTTCTGGTTGTCGTAGGCGGTGAAGCCACCGGTCGTCTGCGTCGGCACGACCGTCTGATTCAGATTCTGCGGGGTGGACGCTCCCGGCCCGCCGTAGATGTTCTTCTCGCGGTGCTGGCCGCCCATCACGCTGAGCAGCATCGTGTTGCTGAAGACGCCGTCGTACTTGCCGACGGTGTCGACGCTGCCCTGATCCAGGGTGCCCTGCCAGGTGCTGGCCGGCCCGTTGATCACGAACTGCTGGCCGTTGGCCGTCGTGAAGATCGCGCCGTCGCGCGTCGTCGGATCACCGAACACCGTCGCGGTGAAGGTGTGGTTCTGCGAGAGCTTGAACGTGCCCTTCGCCGCGAACAGGTTCTTCGAGATGTCGGCGGGCACGGTGCTGCCGACCGCCGGGCTGCCGGGCGCGGCGAGCGGGCGGATGATCGTCGCTTCGTCGCGCTGGTCGACGCGATCGAAGGCGCCGAAGAACCAGACCCGGTCCTTGACCAGGAAGCCGCCAAGATCGCCGCCGTAGTCGGCGCGATGCGCGGTGTTGAGGTAGTTGGTCTGGGTTTGCGGCAGTTTGGCGCCGGTGACGTTCGCCGCCTGGAGCCCGCCGCCCTCGCCGAAGCCGAACACGTCGCCGTGGAACTGGTTGCCGCCGGACTTGGTGACCACGTTCACCGCGCCACCGGTCAACCGTCCGTATTCAGCGTTCAGGCCGCCGGTCTTCACCTCGACCTCCTGCACGAAGTCGAAGTTCAGCGTCTTGCCTTCGGTGCCGGTGTTCACGCCGGTCGTGTTCAGACCGTCGATGATGTACTGGTTCTCGGCGCTGGTCGATCCGTTGATCGACGGGCCGTAGGTGTCCTGCGTGACTCCGGGCGCCAGCTTGGTGATGCCGTAGAAGTCGCGCGCCACCGGCAGCTGGTTGAAGACGTCCTGTCCGGCGGTGATTCCGGCCGCCGTCGAAGTCGTGTCAACCACGGGCGAGGCGGCCATGACGTTGACCGTTTCCGCCACGCCCGCGATCGGCATCTTGATCGGCAGGGTGACGGTCTGATCGATCCCGACGCGGACGTCGTTGTCGACCGACTTGAAGCCGCCGAGCTCCGCTTTCACGTGATACGCGCCAGGAGGGAGTGTCGGAAACCGGAACTGGCCATTGGCATCGGTCACCGCGGTATTCGCGCCCTGCAGCTGGGGACTCGTCACGGTCACGGTCACACCCGGCAGCACGGCTCCTTGCGCGTCCTCGATCGTCCCGACGATGCGTCCGCTCGTCTGGGCAAAGAGCGGAGACGCCAGCGCCGCGATCATCACCACCAGGACGATGACCCGCGCCGTGACCTTCGCGATAGTCGACTTCATTTGTCTGAACCTCCGACTGGTATCAAATGAGATACGAACCGGCTCACAACTGATGAGTCGGCCAGCTGGACGATACGGAATTTCCGAATCATCCTTACGGTTTGCGATCATACGATAGCGAACAGCGTTCGCAATCGTATTGATCGGTCACTTACAGACTTATTTCGTCAGCCAATCCAAAAATCCATTTTCTTCGCCGATACTTCGCCTCCAACGCCGACATCTATAATGCGAGCGACGTGTTGGCTCTTGTTCTGGCGCTCACGATGGTGGTGCCGGCGGCTCCGGCTACTCAGCAGCAAACGGGCGCCAGCCGCGTCGCACTGGCCACCGTCACCGATCCCCGCAACAGGCCGCTCGTCGACGTCGGCGCCGACGACTTCGTCATTCAGGAAGCCGGCACCGCGCGCGAAGTGCTGTCGGTCCGGCCGGCCGACTATCCGATCGTGGTGCTGCTCGACAACGGCAGTGAGGGTCGGGCGGACTTTCCACTGATGCAGGCGGCGGCCGCGCACTTCATCGACCGGATCGGCCAGCGGCCGATCGCGCTCGGCACCATCGGCGGCACGCCGGACATGCTCACCACCTTCGAGGACGAGCGGAAGACGGTGCTGGCGAAGCTGGGCGCGATTGCGGCGGAGACCTCCGCGGGCAGCGCGCTGCTGAAGGGCGCGTCGCTGGCGGCCCGCACGATTCGGCGCGACCGGCACGCTGTTTTCCTGCGTCGTGATCCTCTCGGCCACCGCCGCCGACGCGAGTCAGGATCCGCAGGACGAGATGATCGCGCCGATCATCGACAGCAACGCGACGCTGCACGTGATCGCCAACCGGCCCGGCCAGACCGCGGCCGCCGGGCAGCGAGCGAGTCCGGCGCTGCGCGCGCTGGCGGAACAGTCGCGCGGCGACTTCACGGTGGTCTACTCCGCCGCGTCGTATCAGGCCGCGCTCGACCGGCTGGCCGATCGACTGACGAGCGAGATGATGATCGAGTACCTCGTGCCGGTCGGGTCCAAGCCCAACGACGTCAAGGTCGGCGTGCGCATCATCGGCGCGAAAGTCCGCGGCCTCGGCGTCGCGCCGCGATGAACACCAAGAAAAAACCGCAGAGCACGCAAAGATCGCAGAGAAAACGTGTCTCAGCGATCTCTGCGATCTTCGCGGTGTTTTCCGTGATCATCCTTCTGGGCGCCGGTGGCTGGCTGTGGATGCGGCGCGCGGCGGGGCCGCTGCTCGCGCCGGGCGCGTGCCGTGGCTGCAACGTCCTGCTGATCACCATCGACACGCTGCGCCTCGATCGGGTCGGCGCCTTCGGCGGACGCCCGGGCCTGACACCGAATCTCGATCGACTCGCATCCGAGGGGATCCGGCTCACGCACGCCTACAGCGCGGTGCCGCTGACGCTGCCTTCGCATGCGTCAATCCTGACCGCGGTCTCGCCGCCGGTGCACGGCCTGCGCGCGAACGGCCTGTTCCGCCTGGGCCCGCAACTCCCGACGCTGGCGACGGTGCTGAAAGGCGCCGGCTACCGAACGGGCGCGTTCGTCGGCGCGTTCGTGCTCGACGCGCGCTTCGGCCTGAATCGCGGCTTCGACGTCTACGACGATCGCTATGGGGAGAAACCAGCCGATGATCCTGCGGAAGGCGCGGAACGACGAGCCGAAGAGGTCATCCGGCCGGCTACCGCCTGGATCCTCGGCAGCGGCTCGGAGCCGGGAGCTGAAAGCTCGGAGGTAGCCAGCCCCCAGCGCGCAGCACCCAGCCCATGGTTTGCCTGGGTCCACCTCTACGATCCCCACGAACCCTACCGGGCGCCGGAGCCTTACGCATCGCAGCACGAACCGTACGATGCGGAAGTGGCCTACACCGACGCGATGGTCGGCAAGCTGCTCGCGGATCTGCGCGCGGCAGGCCGCCTCGATCGCACCCTCGTCATCGTCGCGGCCGATCACGGCGAGAGCCTGGGCGAGCACGGCGAGCGCACCCACGGTGTCTTCGTCTACGACGCGACGATGCGGGTGCCATGGATTATCTCGGGTTCGGGGTTCGGGGTTCGGGGTTCGGGCCGGATCCGCATTCGATGGCCTCGTGCGGTTGATCGACCTCGCCCCGACCGCGCTCGATCTGATCGGCGTCGCCGCGCCGCCGGAATTCGAGGGCCGTTCCGTCATTCCGGCGGTGGCCAAGGGGGCGAGCGAAGCACCGGCATACCTGGAGGCGATGGACGCCAACCTCACCCGCAACTGGGCACCGCTCACCGCCGTGGCGACACGCGACTACAAGCTGATCGATCTGCCGAACGCCGAGCTCTACGACTTGCGATCGGATCCGCACGAAACCGTCAACCTGTTCGCGCGCGACGGCGAGCGGGCGCGCACGCTCGAGGCGCTGCTGCGCGGCATCACCGCGTCGTTGCAGTCGCGCGGCTCCTCCGCCGAAAAGACGACGCTCAGCGCGGATGCGCGCCAGCGGCTCCAGGCGCTCGGTTACGTCGCATCGAGCGCTGACCCGGGCGTTCGCGTGTTCACCAGCGCCGACGATCCGAAGACGCTGATCGCCGTGTCCGACGACCTCGACCGCGCGGTAAAAGCATTCAACGCGGGCTCGCGCGCCGAGGCGATGGCCGCCGTTCGCGCCATCCTCCACGACCATCCCGTCGTTCTCGGCGGCGCAGGGCCAGCTGGCTTCGATGCAGCGCCAGTCCGGCGATCTGGCCGGGGCGATCGCGACGCTCGAGGACATGGTCCGCCGCGGCATCGCCGATCAGCGCCTGATGATCGTGCTCGCCGACTATCTCGCGTCCGCTGGCGCGCTGCCGAAGGCCCTGGCGCTGCTCGAGGCGATCGTCGCCGCGCATCCCGACGATGCCGACGCGCACAATTCGCTGGGGGTGGCGGCGATGCGGATGGGACGCCACGATCGGGCGCGCGCAGGAGTTCCGGAAAGTGCTCGAGCTCGATCCGACATCGGCGATCGCCTACGCCAATCTCGGCGCCGACGCGCTCTCCGCCAATGACGTGGCGTCAGCGATCGGCGACCTGACCCGCGCGCTCGAGCTCGAGCCGCGGCAATACACCGTTCTCTACAACCTCGCGCTGGCGCTGGACAGCGTCGGCCGCCGCGACGAAGCGCGGCGCGCGATGGAGCGCTTCGTCGCGGAAGCGCCGCCGCGGCGCTACGCGCCAGACATCGCGCGCTTCAAGACGCTGCTCGGGAAGTAGGGGGCAGGAGGGGCGGGATGGGCTGGACGGGCAGGATCGGCGGGACAGGCAGGAAAGGCGGGACGGGAAAACAAAAAGGGCGGGAGGGCTGAAGGGTTTCCCCTCCTGCCCGTCCCGCCCTTCCTGCCTATCCTGCCCTGTCGTGCCCTAGAGAACTACCAGATCAAACGGAAGCCGATGCGCGCCGTGCGCGGTCCGATAATCGCCGTCGGCTGCTGGAAGTTCGGGCCAGCGAGGTTGGCGATGGTCTCGGCCGCATACGGGTTGGTCAGGTTGAAGGCGTCGAGGAACAGACGGACCTTGACCTGCGAGCCCAGCGGCACGGTCTTCTCGACGCGGAGGTCGACCACCGAGATGTTGTCCTGGCGGTAGGCGTTGTACGGCGTCGCGAAGATCGCCGTCGCGCTCAGGCTGCGGCGTCGCGAAGCTGCCGGTCGCACCGGCCGCCGCGCTGAACGTGCAGGCGCACGACGCAGGCGCCGACACCGAGACGCGACGAGCGTAGTTCTGGCCGGCCTGGAAGCGGTAGACGCGCGCTCAGCAGGATGCCCCACTTGGCGCGTGTAGGTGCCGTTCACCTTCCCGCTGTAGGTCGAGAAGTCGTAATCAGACCGGCCCGTTCGGCGTGTTCGGGTAGCCGTACGGGAAGTCGTGCTGCCACGTGTAACCAAAGCCCGGCGCCGAGCGAGTAGTTGTGGCTCTGGCGCTTGTTGAGCGAGAACTCGATGGTCTTGTAGCTGCCGTTGTCCGCGTGTTCATGATCACCTGGTTCGCCGGATACGCGCAGGTTGGCGCTCGGCGTCGTCTGCGTCGCGGTGCAGCCGGTGAGCAGCGAGCTCGGGATGCCGTAGGCGGTCAGCGACTGATCGTCCGCGTTGCCGGCGATGCCGTCCGGGCCCGGATCGACGACGCTGAACGGCACGGTGTAGGCAGACGCCGGACGATTGGGCTGGAAGCCAACCGTGCCGATCTGGTTCTTGACCGAGTAATAGACGAAACCGGCCCGCAGGCCGACGCCTTCGGTCAACTGCTGCTCGATGTAGGCCGTCGCCTGGTGCGACATACGGCTGCTTGATGTTCGGATCGACGCTGATTGCGCCGGCCAGCGCCGAGCTGGTGATCGCGTTTGCCGTGTACTTCGTCCCGGTGGTCGGATCGGTGTAGTAGACCGTGTCCGCTGCACCCGCGACTTTCGACGAGTAGGTGATGCTCTTGACCTGCTGGTTCGGGTTCGCGCTTGACGCGACGCCGACGCCCGGGTTGAAGCGGTACATCCCGTAGTTCGCCTTCAGCACGGTCTTGCCGGTACCCATCAGATCGTAGGACATCCCGAGGCGCGGCACGATCGAGTTCCACTTGACGTAGTCGGTCTTGCAGAACGCCGGGCTGGTCGCGCAGGACGCCGCCGGAATCGAGACGCCGGTCGGGAAGTTGTAGGCGAGCTGGGTCTGATCGGGCGTGAAGACGTCGTAGCCGTCGTAGCGGACGCCCAGGTTGAGGGTCGCACGACCGAACGAAAACTGATCGGTGAAGAAGAGATCCTTCGTGTTGACTCGATCGATGCTGAGCAGATTGCCGCTCGGACCGTCGCCCAGGCTGCCGACCTTCAGCGCTGTCGGCGCGTAGAACGCGAACGAGCTCGGCGCGCCGCTGGTGGCGATCGTCGTGCGCTGGTTGCCCGACGCCACCTGCGTGTAGCCGTACCAGCCGTACTCGAACAGCATCTCGCCGCCGACCTTGAAGTTGTGCGTGCCGCCCCAGCCGTCCTTGAAGTAGGTCACCGAACCAGTCGCCTGGAGACGGCGGCGGTCGGTCTGTTCCTTCTGGTCAGCGCCGAATCAGCTGCGTCTGCTTGTTGTCGAAAATCTCGGGCGTGGTGACGTCGCTGTTCGCCAGCAGCGGGAAGTAGTAGCCGAAGCCGCCGTAGCGCGCTTCCGCGAACATGTTCTTGTTGATGGTGCCGTTCCACTCGCCCTTGTAGATCCAGCTGCCGGAGATCTGCTTGAGTGTGCCGTCGAGCGAGGTGTAGTTCAGCGCCGCCTGCGGCAGGCGGTTCGGCTGCGCCTTCTGGCCCCACTGGTAGTAGCCGATCAGCTTGTTGTTCTGGTTCATCTGATAGGTGACCTTGCCCGACGGGTTCCACAGCTTGGTGTCGAAGCGGGTGCCGGCAATCGGGCCGATGAAGTTCGGCTGGCCGACCGAGGTCTTCTGGTTGCGGTACGAGAAGTACCACCACACCTTGTCCGTCTTGATCGGGCCGCCGACGTTGATGTTGCTGTCGCGGTACTTCAACGTCTCGTTGCTGTGCGGACGGATGTTGCCGCCCGGGTTGCTGACGGGATCGTAGAGGAACTTGGCGGGAACGTTGTTGAGGATGTTCTCGCCGATCATCCCGTTGGTCTCGTAGTCGGTGTAGAACTCGCCCTGGAACTTGTTGCCGCCCGACTTGCCGAGCATCTGGCTCTGCACGCCCGGGGTCGGCATTTCCGCGCCCTGGCCGATGGTGCCGAGGAACACTTCCTCGAACGAGCCGTAGTCGACGTAGAAGCCGGCGCCGGCGGTGCCTTCCGTGGTGTTGATGCCCTCGACCAGCACGCGGTTCTGGCCGCTGAAGCCGTAGGCGGTGTAGCCGGTCTGGGTGCCGGCGCGGTTGCCGCCGACGTCGATGCGGCCCATCGTCACCGACGGGGTCACCGCGAGGAGCGACCACAGGTCGCGCGAGTTCGGAATTTCCTGCAGCGCCTCGAGCTTGAAGTTCTGCTGGACGCGCGTGTTCGAGGTGTCGATCACGGGCGAGTCGCCGGTGACCGTCACGGTCTCCTGCAGCGACGCCACCGCCAGCTCGACGTTAATCGCCGCGGTGAACCCCATCGAGATCTGGATGTTCTCGCGCTTCAGCGTGTTGAAGCCAGGCAGCTCGAACGTCACCGTGTAGGTGCCGGGAGGGAGCGCCGGGAAACGGTAGTTGCCACCGGTGTCGGTGACGGAACTCTGGATGCCCATCGACGAGGGGCTGGTCGCGCTCACCGTCACGCCGGGGAGGACGCCGCCGCTGCTGTCGGACACCTTGCCATTGATGGAACCGGTGGTGCTCGCGCCACCGCCTTGCGCAAACGCATGCGTTGATGCGAGCAGGCAGACGGCCAGCACCGCGACAACCAATTGGAACCGACGTTTCATGAACGCCCTCCTCTTTCTGAACACGCGCACTGTTCAACCGCTGTGCGCTTCTGGACCTAGTAGTGCCTTACCGACAGGCAAACCCCATGCTCGACTGTGAAGCGGTGGAGCTTAGCATCGAAGATGAGCAGGCGCAACGAGTTACAAAGTTTTTTAGCTAAGACATCCAGAGACATTTACTCGATTATCCAATCGTCAGGATCCACGTATTCAGTTGTCCGGATTCGAACGACGCCAAAATCCGCACTATTATCGAGCGGTCGATGCGCAAACATCGCTTTTCCGCCGCAGTCATCGCGTTATGCCTGCCGCTGATCTGGTCCGCGCGAATCCGCACACAGGGCCAATCGCCCGCCGCATTCCAGGCGTCCCCGGCCGCGACACCGGTCGGTTCCAGCGCGTGCGCGTCGTGCCATCAGGACGTCCACGCCGAGTGGAAGAGCGGCCGCCACAGCAAGATGATCCAGCCCGCGAATGCGGCCAGCATCGAGGGTGATTTTTCGCAGGCGAAGATCACCCTGCGCGGTCAGCCGTTTCAGTTGCGCGTGGCCAACGGCGCCTACTTCATCACCGAATCGAACATCACCGGCACCCCGCGCGAGCATCGCGTCGAGTACACCCTCGGCAGCCGGCGCATCCAGCACTACCTCACCACGATCGAGAACGGCCGGATCATCGTCCTGACGCCAAGCTGGGATGTCGAGCGGGGGGCCTGGTTCGACAACATGGAGATCGTCCGTCCGGACGAAGACGATCGAACACCGGTCCAGCAGTGGAACAAGAACTGCGTCGGCTGCCACGTCAGCCAGCAGGACAACCACTATCAGCCGGCGACGCACACCTACGCGACCGCGTTTTCCGACTTCGGCACCTCTTGCGAGCGGTGCCACGGACCCGGCAGTACGCACGTCGCCCAGTATCGGAGCGGACGCGGCGGAGCGGCGGCCGATCGCGCCATCGTCCGTCCGACCCGGCTCGATCCCGCCACCAGCAGCATGATCTGCGCGCAGTGCCACTCGCTGCGCGACATCATCGGGCCCGGCTACAGCGCCGGCGCGAACTACTTCGATCACTTTCAGCCGATCCTGGAATACGGACCGCGCAAGGAGTCGGACCCGGCGTACTGGGCGGATGGACGGCCACGCCGTTTTTCCAACGACGCGATGGGCCTCTGGCAGAGCGCCTGCTACCTGCGCGGCGGCGCCACCTGCACCAACTGTCACCGCGATCCGCATTTGCCCGACGTCGACAAGAACCCTCAGCTGGCGTCCGCCGCGAGCGATGCCTTGTGTACCGGCTGCCACAAGGCCATCGGCGCGGCGGTGACCACGCACACGCGGCACCTGGCCGGAAGCGCCGGCAGTTCCTGCGTCGAGTGCCACATGCCGAAAACCGTGCTGAGCATCAAGGCACGGATCCGCGACCACTCGATGAGCCTCCCCGCTCCCGAAAATACGGTGCGCTTCGCCATCCCCAACGCCTGCAACGAATGCCACGCCGACAAGCCGGCGTCGTGGGCGGTCGACACGCTCGCCGCCTGGTGGCCCAACGGCCGCCGCACCGCGCTGGTGGATCGCGCGGACGCGTTCACTGGCGGGCGCGCGGGCCGGCCGGAGGCGCTGGATCGATTGATTGCCATCGCACGGACCGACCCGTCAGGACCGCTCGTGCAGGCGAACGCGGTCGGCTACCTGGCGAACTATCCGGATGGACGCGCGCTGGCCGCGCTGTTCGCGGCGGCGAAAAGCGACCAGCCGGCGGTACGGTCGGCGGCGTTGTCGGGGCTCGGCAGCGTGAAGGGGGGGACTCTGCCCGGCGCGCGGTGCTGCTCGCCGCGCTCGGCGATCCGGTGCGCGCGGTCCGCATCGCGGCCTTGACCGGGCTGATCAACCTCGGCGGCGCGCCGCCGGACGGCGACGATGCGGCGCGATTCCGCGCCGTGACGCTCGAATTCGCGGCACGGGCGCGCCTGCACGAAGACGACGCCGCGATGCAGCGCGATCTGGGTTTGGTCCGGATGCTCGCCGGCGATCTGGATCAGGCCGCCGCGGCACTACAGATCGCGATGGATCTGGAAGCGGATCGGCCGTCGGTCAGGTTCCTGCTGGGGATGGTTCGATTCGGACAACGCCGCCAGGAGGACGCGGCGGCGCTGTTCCGTCAGGTGAAGGCGTCGGACCCGTACTACGCCGCCGCTCAGGCGCAGCTGCAGAAGCTGCAGCGCTAGTTGGCGCGCCCTTCGACCTGCTTGAGGGCCTCATCGATCAGCCGCTCGTTGTCTTCCTTCGAGATGTTCCGCTGGAGGATCTTCGAGGCGATCATCACCGACAGATCGACGGCCTCGCGCCGGATCTGATCGAGCGCACGGCTGGTTTCGAGCTGAATCTGCCGCTGCGCGTTGTCGAGCATCTTGTCGGCTTCGGACTTGGCGCGCTGACGGACTTCCTCGCGCAGCCGCTCGGCGTCGCGGCGCGCGTCCTCGACGATCGTCCCCGCTTCGACGTGCGCGCTCTGCAGCTTGGCCGCGTATTCCTTCAATCGCAGCTCGGCGTCGTCGCGATCCCGCTTCGCCTCGGACAAGGCGCGGTGGATGAATTCCTCGCGCTGCTGCAGCAGCCCGAGCACCGGCCCCCAGGCGAACTTGCCGAGCACGATCACCACGATCACGAAGATCGCCAGCGTCCAGATCGCGTTGCCGAGATCGCCGGCGAACGGGCTGAGCGCGGCCCCTTCCTCGGCGGCGTGAATCGGGAGCGCGGTGAGCGCCAGGCCAGCAACGATCAGCAGCTTCTTCATGGAGTCTCGCTTCAAAATGGTCGTGAGTCCGGGGACGCGGGCGCGCCCGCATCCCCGGCGCCTGTCTGCTACGCCTTCAGAACCGCCATCATGCCGACGACGACGGCGAACAGCGTCGCGCCTTCGATCATGGCCGCGGTGATGATCATCGCCGTCGAGATCTGACCGGCCGCCGCGGGCTGCCGCGCCATCGACTCGACCGCCGACCCGCCGATCCGGCCGATGCCGGCAGCGCCGCCCATAATCGCGAGCCCGGCGCCGATCGCGCCGCCCAGCCACGCCGCGCCCTGACTGGTCAGGAACGTCGCGTGCTCCGCGGCCCGGCCCGCTTCCTGCGCGAACGCCACCGACGGCATCGCCAGCACCGCAACCGCGACCGCCGAGAACCCGAGAGCCAACCGCACCATCTGTTTCCGATCCATCGTTGCTTCCCTTCTTCTATCCGCCGCCCGGGGAGCGGCATGCTGTCCGATCGCCATCGCAGTCACGCCTCACGGCCCGCATCCGCCCCGAACCTTGCGGGCATGGCGACTGTACGTTCTACGTTCTGCGTTCCTAATGCGCCGCCGCTTCGTGCCCGTCGTGCTCGCCGGCGTGGTGATCGTCGTGGTGCAGCACCACCGACATGCCGATGAACAGCGTCGTCAGGAACGTGAAGATGAAGGCCTGCAGGAAGGCCACGAACAACTCGAGGAAGTTGATCGCGACGCTGCCGGTCACGACCAGCGCGCCGACCCCCAGACCGAGGCCGGTGCTCTTCGCGCCGGCGGCCATGATGAACGACAGCAGCACCGCGAGCAGGATGTGGCCGGCGATCATGTTGGCGAAGAGTCGGACGGCAAGCGCAAACACTTTCGCGATCAACCCGATGATCTCGACCGGCACCAGCAGCGGCGCCATCCAGATCGGACCGGGACAGAAATGGGCGAGGTAGGCCTTGCCGCCGAGCCGGAGGCCGTTGATTACCATCATCACCATCGTGACGATGGCCAGCGTGGCGGTCATCCAGATGTTGCCGGTGGCCGTGCCGCCCAGGTGCGTGCCGAACAGGTTCGAGACCACCGGAATCGGCAGCAGCCCCAGGATGTTGACGGTCAGCACGAAGAAAAACACGCTCCAGATGTACTTGATGAAGCGATCGGTGTGCTCGTGGAGCGCCGGCTCCGCCACTTCCTTGCGCAGATACTCGCAGATGGCCTCGAGGCCGTTGGCAGCCCCTGCTGGCACCATCGCGTCGACGCCGCTGCGGCCTCGACGACGCTTCACCACCATCGGAATCAGCACCACCAGCAGCAGGCCGGCGAGGGCGATCATCGCGATCTGGTCGGAGAAGACGGTGATCGTGCCGTTGGGCGTGAGCGGGCCGAGATGCGCCGGCCGCTCGATCAGCGGATGCTGAACGACGTGTTCCAGCGGGCTCTCTGGCTCGGCCGAGTGCGGCTCGTTCGCGGACGGTTGTGCGGTCATAGGATCGCCAGTTTCACTTCAAGCGGGAGCAGCGCCACATAGGCCGTCCCGATCCAGAACAGCAGCGGCTGCCGCGCGACTTCTCCGCTGAGCGCGGCCGCCAGGCCCAGCACCACGACCACCGCGAGCCTGACCACCATCGCCAGGAAACCGCGCTGCATGCGCGCTTCGGGGGTGTCGCCGCCGATCGCGATCAGCAGCCATCCCGCCAGCGCCGCCGATACCAGGCTGATTCCGCAGCCGGCGACCATCGCGGCGACCGCTTCGGCACCGGCCAGCCGCCGCGTCGGCAGCCACCCCAGCGCGCAGAGCCCGGCGACGATCGCGACGGCCAGGCCCAGGAAGCGCGCGTAGCGGCCGCTCCTCGACGTCGTCGTCACGGGATCAGTTTCCGCCGCGCCCTTTCGAGTCGCGGGCCTCGTCGCTCGCGCCCTCGTCCTCGGCCTTCGCGTCGCGGGCCGCCTCGAGCGATTCCCTCACGAGATTGTAGAGGCCGCCGACCAGGCCGATGGTCACGCCACCCAGCATTCCCCAGGGCTGCGTGCCGAACCGGCCGTCAATCCAGTAGCCGACGAGCGCCAGGCCGGCGGTCGCGCCAGCCAGTTCGAGCCCGACACCAGAGTAGCGGACCCAACCGGGGAAGCGCGGATCAGCAGGCATGTTTCTCGCTGCGAAGTGAAACTATATCGTACCTTGTGAAATACTTCACCAGCCGTAAGTCCTGACCACGAAAACACGAAAGACACGAAGAACTCACGAAAAAGAGCGCTTTGTACAAGCGGACCCTTCTTCGTGAGTTCTTCCGTGTTTTTCGGGCCTTCGTGGTTCGGGCTTCTAGCGGACGGCCGCCGAGATGCCGACGGCGCCGAGGGTGCGCGCGGAGGCGTCAGCGAGCTCGAACAGGAAGCGCGGGTAGATGCCCAACACCAGCGTGGCGACCACGGCCAGGCCGAGCACCACAGCGAGCGCGGGACTGGTCGTCGGCTCTGAGCCGGCCGTGTCCTTCTTCAGATACATGAAGACCACGATCCGGACGTAGTAATAGAGCGAGATGGCGCTGTTGAGCACGCCGATGATCGCCAGCCCGTAGTAGTGGGCATCGATGGCCGCGCTGAACAGCCAGAACTTGCCCATGAAGCCGGCCGTCGGCGGGATGCCGCCGAGCGACAGCATGAACAGCAGCATCGCGAATGCGGCGAACGGGTTGCGGAACGCGAGGCCGCTGAAGTCCTTCAACTCGTCGCCCTGGACATCGCTCCGGCGCAGCAGGGTGATGACCGCGAACGCGCCCAGCTGCATGAACGCGTAGATCATCAGGTAGACGAGCATCGCGGTGATCCCGCGCGCCGTCCCCGCCACGATGCCGATCAGCAGGTAGCCGGCATGGGCGATCGACGAGTACGCGAGCATGCGCTTCACGTTCGACTGGGTCACCGCCGCGATGTTCCCCGCCGTCATCGTCAGAATGGCCAGCACGTAGAACAGCAGGCGCCAGTCGCCGCTCATCGACGGCAGCCCTTCGACGAAGATCCGGATCAGCATGGCGAAGGACGCGGCCTTCGAGCCGACCGAGAGGAACGCGGTGATCGGGGTCGGCGCGCCCTCGTAGACGTCGGGCGCCCACATGTGGAACGGCACCGCCGCGATCTTGAAGCCGATGCCGGCCACCACCAGGATGACCGCGAGCACCAGGCGCGGGTCTTTCTCCTGGCCGACGAACGCCGCCGCCATCACCCGCAGGTTGGTGGTGCTCGACAGGCCGTACATCAGCGACATGCCGTAGAGCAGGATGCCGAGCGAGAAGGCCCCCAGCAGGAAGTACTTCACCGCCGCTTCGTTCGATCGCTGGTTCGGCTTGATGTAGCCCGCCAGGATGTAGAACGACACCGCCATCGTCTCGAGGCCGATGAAGATGGTGATGAGATCGATGCCGCCCGCCATGATCATCATGCCGAGCGTGGCGCACAGGATCAGGAAGTAGTACTCGCCGGGCGAGGCCGCCCCTTCGGTGGCGAGGTAGCGGATCGACATCAGCACGGTGATCGCCGCCGCGCCGAGGAAGATCACCTTGAAGAACAGCGAGAACTGGTCGACCGCGAGCAGGCCGTGCGCGACCTCGACGTGGGTGGAGGCGAACGGCACCAGCGCCGCCGCGGTGGCCGCCAGCGCGAGCAGCGTGACCCAGGCCAGCGCGGCGCGCCGCTCCTTGGGCAGCAGCACGTCGGCGACCAGCACCAGCAGCGCCCCGCCGGTGAGCACCAGCTCCGGCAGGATGTAATAGAAGTCGGAGAGTGATACGCCGGGCGGCATCAGCGCCTTTCCTGCCCGGCGCTGGTCGAGGGCAGCGGGTTGCCGTTGACGTCGCACGGCATCGACGACAGGAACTTTGCCGCCCCGTTGCTCGACGCCGCGATCTGCTCCGCGGTCGGCGGCGCGGTGTTGCACTCGGCGTACTTCGCCGCGTACTGCGGATTGACCCGCATGATGATCTGCTGCACCGACGATTCCAGCCGCCGCAGGAACGGCGCCGGATAAATGCCCATCCAGACCGCGAGAATCAGCAGCGGCGCGAAGGTCGCGAACTCGCGATGGCTCAGGTCGGTGAGATGTTCGTTCTTCGGGTTCTCGATCTTGCCGAACATGGTGCGCTGGTAGAGATAGAGCATGTAGGCGGCGCCGAGCACGACGCCGCTGCCGGCGAACGCCGCCCAGACCTTGTTGGCGACGAACACGCCCTGCAGGATCAGCAGCTCGCCGATGAACCCGTTCAGGGTCGGCAGCCCGATCGACGACATCGTCATCACCAGGAAGATCGCCGCGTAGACCGGCATCACCTTCGACAGGCCGCCGTATTCCGAGATCTCACGGGTATGGCGCCGCTCGTAGACGACGCCGACCAGCAGGAACAAGCCGCCGGTCGAGATGCCATGGTTGAGCTGCTGGATGATCGCGCCGGTGATGCCGACCGGGTTCAGCGCGAACATCCCCAGCATCACCATCGCCATGTGCGCCACGGAGGAATAGGCGACCAGCCGCTTCCAGTCCTTCTGCGCCAGCGCCACCAGCGAACCGTAGACGATGCCGATGATCGAGAGCAGCACCATCATCGGCACGAACGCGCGGGTGCCCTCCGGCAGAATCGGCAGGCTGAAGCGGAGGAAGCCGTAGGTGCCCATCTTCAGCATGACCGCCGCCAGGATCACCGAGCCGGCGGTCGGCGCGTCGGTGTGCGCGTCGGGCAGCCAGGTGTGCAGCGGGAACATCGGCACCTTGACCGCGAAGCCGCAGAAGAACGCCAGGAACACCCACCATTGCAGGTTGTAGTCGAAGCCGAACTTGGCGTACTGGGTGATGTCGAAGGTGTAGACGCCGGTCTGGGCATGGAACGCGAAATAGAGCGCGAGGATGCCGAGCAGCATGATCACGCTGCCGACCAGGGTGTAGAGGAAGAACTTGATCGCCGAGTAGAGGCGGTTGGCGCTGCCCCAGATCCCGATCAGGAAGTACATCGGGACCAGCATCACTTCCCAGAACAGGAAGAACAGCATGAAGTCGAGCGCCATGAAGGCGCCCAGCATGCCGCTCTGCAGCACCAGCAGGAAGATGTAGTACTCCTTCACCCGCTCGGTGATTGCGTTCCAGGACGACAGGATCGCGATGAACCCCATCATCGTGGTCAGCAGGATCAGCAGCGTGCTGAGGCCGTCGATGCCGAGGAAGTACTCGGCGCCGACCGACGGGATCCACTGCTGGTGTTCCTGGAACTGGAACTGCGCGCCCTGCGGGTTGTACCAGAACCACAGCGGCACCGAGATGACGAAGCCGACGAAGGCGGTGATGTTCGCGATCCACCGGATGGCGTTCTCGTTCTGCTTGTTGACGAGCAGCAGCACCAGCGCGCCGGCCAGCGGCGTGAACAGGATGAGGGACAGGTAATGATTCATAGTTACCGCGCGAGCAGCATGAGATACACGCCGACGGACGCGAAGATGCCGAACAGCATCAACAGCGCGTAATTCTGGACGAGGCCGGTCTGGAGGCGGCGGAACACGTGGCTCGACTCCTGCACGATCCAGCCGACGAGGTTGACCAGGCCGTCGACGACCGTGCGATCGGTGAGGCTGGAGAACCAGGAACCGATCACCGTGAGCCTGCCGGCGCCGTTGACGGCGCCGTCCACGACCGTTCGATCCACGGCCCACAGCCCGGCTCCGCTGCTGAAGGTTCCGCCGATCACCGTCGCGTTGTACAGCTCGTCGACGTAGTACTTGTTGGACAGCAGCCGATGCGGCCCGGCGAACCGTTCGGCGAGCTGCTCGGAGATTTCCGGGCTCTTCACGTAGAACTTCTGCGCGGTGAAGATCCCGATCACCGCAATCAGCACCGAGAAGCCCATCAGGCCCAGCTCGACGCCGCGCGAGACATGCGGCTCCGCCTCGTGCTCGGTTTCGACGGCGGCGTGCTCACCCGCGGGGCTCGCGCCCTCCGCCACATGAGCCTCGGCGGTAAAACTCGGCTCGAGGAAGTGTTCAATGGTGTTGCCGCCCCCGAGCGCGATCGGAATGCCGATGAAGCCGGCAACGATCGCGCCGATGGCAAGCGCCTGCAGCGGGAAGGTCATCGGCGACGGCGACTCGTGCGGCCCATGCCACGGCCCGTGGCCGTGTCCAGCGCCGTGATCGTCGTGGGCGTGATCGTGGGCATCCGCCGGTCCGTGGGAGACCTCGTGGTCCTTTTTGGCGGCCTGGCCGTGCGCGTGCGGGTCGGCCGGGTGCTTCACGCCGTGCGTGGCCGCGACCGCGACGTCCTGGCCGTGGCCGGTGTCCCAGGCCGGCCCGCGATAGGCGCCGAAGAACGTCATCGCCATCAGCCGCCACATGTAGAACGCGGTCATCAGCGCGGTCGCCACCGCGAGCACCCAGATGAACTTGTTGTGCAGGAACGCCTGGAAGAGGATCTCGTCCTTCGAGAAGAACCCGGCAAACGGCGGGATGCCCGCGATCGCCAGCGTGCCGATCATCATCGTCGCGTAGGTGACGGGCATGAACTTCTTCAGGTTGCCCATCTTGCGCATGTCCTGCTCGCCGCCCATCGCGTGGATCACCGAGCCGCTGCCGAGGAAGAGCAGCGCCTTGAAGAAGGCGTGGGTCATCAGGTGGAAGGCGCCCGCCGAGAAGGCGCCGACGCCCATCGCGGTGAACATGTAGCCGAGCTGCGACACGGTCGAGTACGCCAGGACCTTCTTGATGTCGTACTGGACCAGGCCGATCGAGGCCGCCATCAGCGCGGTCAGCACGCCGACGATCGCGACGATCGTCATCACCTGCGGCGCGTGCGAGAACAGCACGGCGTTGCGGCCGATCATGTAGACGCCGGCGGTCACCATCGTCGCCGCGTGGATCAGGGCCGACACCGGCGTCGGCCCCTCCATCGCGTCCGGCAGCCAGACGTAGAGCGGAATCTGCGCGCTCTTGCCGGTGGCGCCGACGAACAGGAACAGGCAGATGAACGACAGCACGCCGAAATGCACCGTCTCGATCGACATCGTCGCCGCCGCGTTCTGCACGGCGCGGAAGTCCAGCGTGCCGAACGTCATGTAGATCAGGAACACGCCGAGCACGAAGCCCCAGTCGCCGACGCGGTTGGTGATGAACGCTTTCTTGCCGGCGTCGCCCGCGCTCTTCTTCTCGTACCAGTAGCCGATCAGCAGGTACGAGCAGAGGCCGACCCCTTCCCAGCCCACGAACATCACCAGGAAGTTGTTGCCCAGGACGAGCATCAGCATGAAGAAGCAGAACAGGTTCAGGTAGCAGAAGAAGCGCGCGACGCCGCCGCGCGGCTCGTCGGCCATGTAGGCCGTCGAGTAGACGTGGATCAGCGTGCCGATGCCGGTGATGATCAGGATCATCATCCCGGACAGTGGATCGAGCCGGAAGCCCCAGCTCACCTGGAACAGGCCGATGCCGTTGGTGGTCGCGAGCGGGATCGCGCGGAATCCAGTCGAACGCGGTGAAGTCGTAGGCGCGCGCGTCGGCCGGCAGCCCGAGCAGCTGCCAGAACGCGAACAGCGCCAGACCGAGCGCCGCCGCCATCATCGTGCAGGCGACCGCACCGGCGGTCTTGCGCGAGAACGAGCGGATCCCCACCAGGCCGTTGATCGCGGCGCCGATGCCGGGGAGAAGCGGGATTAACCAGATATAGCGCATATGTTCACGTGAGGTGCGAGGTGCGGGGTGCGGGGTGCGGATGCGAGCGGCACGGTGCATCCCGCACCACGCTCGTCGCACGACGCACGTCGCACCTCACCATCTCATCAAGTTCATCTCGTCGATGTTGATCGTTTCCTTGTTGCGATAGAAGGCCAGGATGATGCCGAGGCCGACCGCCGCCTCGGCCGCGGCCACCGCGATGACGAAGATCGCGAAGACCTGACCGACCGCGTTCTGCAACTGGGCCGAATAGGCGACCAGGTTGATGTTCACCGCGTTGAGCATCAGCTCGATCGACATGAAGATGATGATGATGTTGCGCCGCACCATCACCCCGATCACGCCGATGATGAACAGCGCCGCCGACAGCAGCATGTAATGAGTCGGTCGATCACGAAGCTTTCAGCCATCAGCTCACAGCTCTCGTTTGGCGAGGACGATGGCGCCGATCATCGCGACCAGCAGCAGCATCGACGCGATCTCGAACGGAATCAGGTAGCTGGTATAGAGCATCCAGCCGACCACCTCGGTGTTGCCGGTGACCGGCACCGCCGCGGCCTCGCACGATCGGCCGCACCGGCATGTCCGACGACCGGACCGCCAGCAGCGCCAGCTCCGCCAGCACCGCCGCCGCCAGCCCGAACCCGAGCTTGGTCTTGCGGTGCGGATCGGCGTGCGCCTCCGGCGAGCCGCTTCAGGTTCACCAGCATCACCACGAACAGGTACAGCACGACGATGCCGCCGGCGTAGACCAGGATCTGGATCGCCGCCAGGAACTGCGCGCCGAGCAGCACGTAGAGCGCCGCGACGAACAGGAAGTCGAGCACCAGGAACAGGACGCTGTGCACGGTGTCCTTGGTGCTGATCACCAGCACGGCGAACCCCAGGATGC
This sequence comes from uncultured Acidobacteriota bacterium, assembly GCA_963794705.1. Taxonomy (GTDB): domain Bacteria; phylum Acidobacteriota; class Vicinamibacteria; order Vicinamibacterales; family CAVVIG01; genus CAVQFC01. Next base: position 274,633 of record CAWCFI010000007.1, on the reverse strand, counting down.
ACGCCGAGATGAAATAGAACGCGATCGCTGTGCCCATTAGGAGATCAACACCTTCACGATGCCGGTCACCACCAGGTTGACGATCGCCAGCGGGATCAGCACCTTCCACCCGAGCCGCATCAGCTGGTCGTAGCGGTAGCGCGGCAGGGTCGCGCGGATCCAGATGAAGAAGTAGAGGAACAGGAACGACTTGATCAGGAACCAGGTCCAGCTCGGCATGAAGTCGCAGGAACGCCAGCGCCGCGACGTTCGGGAACGGCCGCAGCCAGCCGCCGAGGAACAGCGTCGTCGCCACCGAGGAGACGACGATCATGTTGGCGTATTCGGCGAGGAAGAACAGCGCGAAGCGCATGCCGCTGTATTCGGTGTGGAAGCCGCCGGTCAGCTCCTGCTCCGCTTCCGGCATGTCGAACGGCGCGCGGTTGGTCTCCGCCAGGCTGCCGATGACGAAGATCCCGAAGGCGAACGGCTGCACGAACGCGTACCAGAGGTGCGAGCTCTCCTGCGCGCGGACGATGCTCGACCATGCTGAGCGTGCCGGACATCAGGATCACGCTGACCAGGGTCAGCGTCACCGCCACTTCGTAGGAGATCAGCTGCGCCGAGGCGCGCAGGCTGGCGAGCAGCGGGAACTTGCTGTTCGACGCGTAGCCCGCCAGGATGATCCCGTAGACGCCGACCGACGCCACCGACACGATGTAGAGCAGGCCGACGTTGATGTCGGTGATGTAGAGCGAGACCTGGCGGCCGAACAGGTTGACCACCGGCCCGAACGGAATCACCGCGTAGACGATCAGCGCCGGCACCATCGAGATGATCGGCGCCGCCGTGAACACCCACTTGTCGGCGCGCACCGGCGTGATGTCTTCCTTCAGCATCAGCTTGATGGCGTCGGCCACCGGCTGCAGGATGCCGTACGGGCCGACCCGCATCGGACCGAGCCGCGACTGCGCCCAGGCAATCACCTTGCGCTCGAGCAGCACCATGTAGGTGACCGCGACCAGCGTCGCGTTGAGCACGATCACGATCTTCAGCAGCGGGATGAGCGAAGGTGTCGATCATCGAGGCTCATCGATCGACCTCGCCGAGCACGACGTCCAGCGAGCCGATCAGCGCGACGACGTCGGCGATGAGGTGCCCCTTGATCAGCGGGCGCAGCCCCTGCAGGTTGCAGAACGACGGCGGCCGCACGCGGAAGCGGTACGGGTTGGTCGACTTGCCGTCGCTGACGATGAAGTAGCCGAGCTCGCCTTTCGGCGATTCGATCGCGTGGTAGGTCTCGCCCGCCGCCGGCTTGATCAGGCGCGGCACCTTGCCGACGATCGGCCCTTCGGGCACGCCCTCGGTCGCCTGGCGGATGATCCGCAGCGACTGGCGGAACTCTTCCATCCGCACCAGGTAGCGATCGTAGGTGTCGCCGGCGGTGCCGACCGGCACGTCGAACTGCATCTCGTCGTAGGCCGCGTACGGCTCGTCCTTGCGGACGTCGCGCGGCACGCCCGACCCGCGCAGCGGCGGACCGCTGAGCCCGAGCGCCACCGCCTGCGCGCCGGTGATCAGGCCGATGCCCTTGGTGCGCTCGAGCCAGATCCGGTTGTGCGTCAGCAGCTCCTCGTACTCGTCGACCTTGGCGTCCATGATGTCGCAGAACTGGAGGACCTTCTTGTCCCAGCCCGGCGGCAGATCCTGCGGCAGGCCGCCGATCCGCATCGAGTTGTAGGTCAGGCGCGCGCCGCAGAACTCCTCGAACAGATCGAGAATCAGCTCGCGCTCGCGGAACGCGTAGAGGAACACCGTCATCGCGCCGATGTCCATCGCGTGCGTGCCGATCCACAGGCAGTGGCTGGCGATCCGCTGCAGCTCGCAGAGGATGGTGCGGACGTAGCGCGCCCGCCGCGGCACCTCGATCGACATCAGCTTCTCGACCGTCTCGCAGTAGCCGACGTTGTTGGTCGCGGCCGCGACGTAGTCCATCCGGTCGGTCAGCAGGATGATCTGCGTCCAGTTGCGGTTCTCGCTCAGCTTCTCGATGCCGCGATGCAGGTAGCCGATGACGACGTCGGCGTCGACCACCTTCTCGCCGTCGAGGCGCAGCACCACCCGCAGCACGCCGTGCGTGCTCGGGTGCTGCGGCCCCATGTTGATCACCAGCTCGTTGGTGTCGAACATCGCGCCGTGAACGGTGGTCGGATTGTCGAGGGCGTTGCCGGTGCTACTCAATGTCCGCCTCTTCCCGCGCCTGGCGCAGCTTCAGCCAGTCGTCGCGGGTTCTCCATCAGCAGCTCGCCGGGCCCTTCGAGCGGATAGTCCTTGCGCTGCGGGAAGCCCTGCCAGTCGTCGGGCATCAGGATGCGCCGCCGATCGGGATGGCCGGTGAAGTTGATGCCGAACATGTCGTACACCTCGCGCTCGAGCCAGTTGGCGGCCGGCCAGATGCCGGTCACCGACGGCACCGGCGTGGTCTCGCCGACAGCGGACCTTGACGCGGACGCGATGGCGAAGGCGCGTCGAGTACAGGCAGTAAATCAGATCGAAGCGCGCCTCCTTGCGCGGCGGCCAGTCGGTCGCCGTCACGTCGGAGCAGAAGTCGAACGCCGCGTCCGGCGCGTCGCGCAGGTGGCGTCAGCGACCGCGGTCATCTGCTCGAGCGGCACGACGATCGTCCAGTCGCCGACGTAGTAGCTGACGCTGGCTGACGCCGTCCGGCACCGCGCGCCTGCAGCGTCGTGATGAACGCCGGCACGGCCATGTCGGCCGGCGGCGGCGGCTCGGTCGGTCCGGTCGGCGGCGCGGGCGCCGGCGGCGGATGCGGCGCGGCCTTGGCGGCCGGGGCCGCAGGCTTCGCGGCCGCAGCTGCGGCAGGTTTTGGCGCAGCTGCCGCCGGAGCGGCGCGGAGCGGGTGCTGCAGGCTTTTCGGGTTCGTCAGCCATTTAGACCCAGTCGAGCGCGCCCTTCTGCCACGCGTAGTAGTAGCCGACGACCAGGATGAAGATGAACACGATCATCTCGATCAGGCCGAACAGCAGCAGCTTGTTGAAGATGACCGCCCACGGAAACATGAAGACCGTCTCGACGTCGAAGATCACGAACAGCATCGCCACCAGGTAGTAGCGGATGCTGTAGCGATCGCGCGCGTCGGTGGTCGGCTCGATGCCGCACTCGTACGGCTCGAGCTTCACCTTGTTGTACTTCTCCGAGTGAATCAGGCCGGAGAAGACCAGCGTGAACAACGCAAAGCCGGTCGCGACGGCGACGAAGATGGCGATCGGAATGTAGGCTGAAGGCATTGGGAATTCGTGTCGCGTGAAGATGAAGCGCGACCGTAGAAAAGCCTCGGTTTTATAACATGCGACCTGAGGGGTGTCAAGAAACGGGGCACGCCGGGTCGTCGCGCCAACGACTCCCCGCAACCTACAGATTTCAAACCGTTTTTGGCCTTCGACCTCGCTTGACGCTCTTCAAAAGCGAGACCTATACTCACCCTATGACCAATCGGCGTCTTTTCGTCGCCGCGCTGTCAATCGCCGCCTGCGCGCTCGCGTGGAGCCGGCGCGCTCGACGCGCAGGCCATTCAGCGCGCGATGTACGTCAGCGCGCTGACCGACGCCGGCGCCCCGGTGCCCGACCTCGGCCCCTCCGACTTCATCGTCCGCGAGGACAATCGTCGCGCGCGAAGTCCTGAAGGTCGAGCCGGCTGTCGATGCCGATGCAGATCGCGCTGCTGGTCGACACCAGCCAGGCCGCGCGCAACGACATCTCGCACATGCGCAACGCGCTGCCGCCGTTCATCAACGACGCTGACGACCGGACCGGTGAAGAACGAGGTCGCGATCATCGCCATCGGCGAGCGGCCGACCGTCTTCACCGAACTACACCTTCGACCAGGCCGAGCTGAAGAAGGGCGTCGACCGGATCTGGTCGACCCAGGGCTCAGCGGCGCCTACCTGCTCGACGGCATCATCGAGATCAGCCAGGGATTCAAGAAGCGCGGGCGCAGCGCCCGGTCATCGTCGCCATCCTGAGCGAAGGCCCGGAGCTGAGCAACCGCCAGCACGATCAGGTGCTCGAGCCGCTGCACGCCACCGGCGCCGCGTTCCACGCGATCACCATCGGCCGCCCATCGACCAGCCTCAGCGACGAGACGCGCGAACCGCAACCTGGTGCTCGACGAAGGGCCGCGGGAGACCGGCGGCCGCCGCGAGGAGCTGCTGACGAGCATGGCGCTCGCCGGCAAGCTGAAGCAGCTCGCCGACGAGCTCACGCACCAGTACAAGGTCACCTACGCCCGGCCGCAGTCGCTGATTCCGCCGGAACGGGTGACGGTCACCGCCGCCAAGCCTGGCGTCACCGCGCGCGGCACGCTGATCAAGGAAGACAAAGGACGGCCGTGAAAACTGCTGGCTGCTGGGCGCCGTCGTGCGCGGCCCTCGCCGTCATCACGACCGACGCCTCGGCTGACGGCCTCGCGCCCTGTACTCGAGCGCCGCGCGAGCCTGTCGCCGCGACAGCAGCCCGGCGACAGGCCGCTCCGCAGCCGCCGCAGGTCGCCGTTTCGCGCCGGCGTCGACCTCGTCTCGCTGAACGTCACGGTCACCGACGGCGGCGGCAAGTACATCACCGACCTGACCGCGGAGGATTTCAACGTCTTCGAGGACGGCGTCAAGCAGGACGTCACCTTCTTCAACCGCACCAACCTGCCGATCGCGCTGGCGCTGCTGCTCGACACCAGCGCGAGCATGGACACCAAGCTGCCGACCGCGCAGGAAGCGGCGATCGGCTTCGCCAAGCGGCTGCGCGCGCAGGATCTCGCCGAGGTCATCGACTTCGACAGCCGCGTCGTCGTGCTGCAGAACTTCACCAACAGCGCCGCCGAGCTCGAAGCGGCGATCAAGAAGACGTCGGCCGGCGGCTCGACCTCGCTCTACAACGCGGTCTACATCGCGCTGAAGGATCTGAAGAAGGTCGTCGCGAAGAACACCGAGGAGATCCGCCGCCAGGCGATCGTCGTCCTCTCCGACGGCGAGGACACCTCGAGCCTGCTGCCGTTCGAAGAAGTGCTCGATCTCGCGAAGCGATCCGAGACCGCGATCTACGCGATCGGGCTGCGCGCGCCCGACGGTCCCGGCACGCACGACCAAGGGATTCAAGGAAGCGGAGTTCGTGCTGCGGCAGTTCGCGCAGGAAACCGGCGGCGCGCGTCGTTCTTCCCGAACCAGCTGTCGGAGCTGGCCGGCGTCTACGGCCAGATCTCCGACGAGCTCTCGAGCCAGTACACGGTCGGCTACACGTCGCGCAACCCGAAGCGCGACGGCGCCTGGCGCCGCGTCGTCGTCCGCGTGACCCGCCCGAGCATGACGGCGCGCACCAAGCATGGGCTACTTCGCGCCGACGACGCACTGACGCGCATGAACGTCGTTCCCCTCGCGCTGTACGCCGCGGCGCTGGTCGCGTATGCGTGGCACTTCGCCCAGCGCAACGCCGTCGGTCGGCCGCGCCGCCACGACGCTGCTGGTCGCCGCCGCGCTGGCGCACACCTTCGTCATCGGCATGCAGACGATGGAGGTCGGGCACGTGCCGGTGGCGGGCGCGACGTCCGCGATCTCGACGTTCGTGTGGCTGCTGGCGCTCGTCCTATCTCTACGTCGAGATGACCACCGACGAGCGCGCCATGGGCGTGTTCATCCTGCCGCTGCTGGTCGCGCTGCAGGCGATTCCGGCGCTCCGGCCCGGCGTCGAGGATCGCGCGCGCGGTGCTGCAGGGGCCGCTGTTCGGCGTCCACGTGTCGTCGCTGCTGTTCGCCTACGCGAGCTTCGCGCTGGCCTGCGTCATCGGCATCACCTACGTGCTGCTGTTCAAGGAGATCAAGGCCAAGCACCTCGGCTTCTTCTACGCGCGGCTGCCGTCGCTGCAGGTGCTCGACCGCATGAACCAGCGCGCGATCGTCATCGGCTGGGTGTTCCTGACCATCGGCATGATCGTCGGCGGCATCTGGGCGGCGCAGGCGCGCGGCGGCTACGGCGCCGGCGACCCGCGCGTGCAGGCGATGTCGCTGCGAGGATCCGAAGATCTTCGTCGCGCTGCGTCTGCTGGGTCGTCTATTCGTTCGAGCTGTTCGCGGCGCGGCGGATCGGCTGGGGCGGCCGGCGCGCGGCCTATCTGTCGGCGCTCGGGTTCGTGATCGTGCTGTTCAACTTCGTGCCGATCACCTATTTCTTCTCGAAGAGCCACAACTTCTAGACGTGCAGCTCTGCTCCTGGTCGGAATCAGCCATCGCACCGCGCCGGTCGAGCTGCGCGAGCGGCTCGATTTCCAGGCGCGCGGCGTCGCCGACGCGCTGCGCGCGCTGGCGCAGCGCGGCTCGGCGCGCGAAGCGGTGGTGGTGTCGACCTGCAATCGCGCCGAGCTCTACGTCGCCTGCGACGAGGCCGGCGGCGACGCGCCAGGATCTGGTGCGCTTCGTCAGCGAGTTCAACGGCGTCGCCGCCGGCGAGCATCGCGCCGCACGTCTACGACGTCACCGATCTCGACGTCGCGCGCCACCTGTTCCGCGTCGCCGCCGGGCTCGACTCGCTGGTCGTCGGCGAGCCGCAGATTCTCGGCCAGGTGAAGGACGCGCACACCGTCGCCACCGACGCCGCACACCGTCGGGCCCGGTGCTCAACCGCCTGTTCCACGCGTCGTTCGCGGTCGGCAAGCGGGTGCGGACCGAGACCGGCCTCGGCTCGGGCGCGGTGTCGGTCAGCTACGCCGCGGTCGCGCTGGCGCGCAAGATCTTCGGCGACCTCGAGCGGCCGCAGCGTCGCTGGTGATCGGCGCCGGCGAGATGGGCAAGCTCACCGCGCTGCACATGAAGTCGCAGGCGCGTGAAGCAGCGTCACCATCGTCAGCCGGACGATGGCGCACGCGGCGCGGACGGCGGAGGCGATCGGCGGCGCCAGCGCGGCGCCGTGGGAAGAGCTCGACGCCGTGCTCGGCGCCAGCGACATCGTCATCACCGCGACCGGCGCGGCGGCGCCGATTCTCACCAAGGCGCACATCGAAGCGGTGATGCGGCCGCGGCGCAACCGGCCGCTGTTCATCATCGACATCGCGATGCCGCGCGACGTCGAGGCGGCGGCCGGCGAAATCGAGCAGGTCTTCCTCTACAACATCGACGATCTGCAGGCGACCGTGCGCGAGAACCTGGCGCGGCGCGCCAGCGAGGTCGCGCGCGCCGAGGCGATCGTCGACGAGGAGGTCGAGAAGTTCGGCGGCTGGTTCCGCTCGCGCGGCGCGATCCCGACCGTGGTCGCGCTGCGCGCAGCGGTTCGAGGCGATCCGGCGCGCCGAGCTCGAGCGGCTCGACTTCAAGCTGTCGTCGCTGCCGCCGGAGGCGCGCGCCCGGGTCGACGAAATCACGCACCTGATCGTCGAGAAGCTGCTGCTGACGCCGACCGAGCAGCTCAAGGCGCTCGGCAACTCCGAGACGGTCGGCGCCGTACACCGAGGCGCTGACCCGGCTGTTCGCGCTCGCCGACCAGCAGCGCCGACGAGCCAGGCGGACCGCGACCGGCCGGCGAAGCGCGGCCGCGTCGAGCCGTTCAAGCGCCCGACCGGCGGACGCCGGTAGCCGCGCCGACGCCTCGCATGGACAACGCACGCGGAGCTTCGCCTCGGCACGCGCGGCAGCCAGCTCGCGCTCTGGCAGGCCAACACCGTCGCGGCGCGCATCGCCGCCGCCGGCGGCCCGCCGTGCCGCATCGTCGTCATCAAGACCGACGGCGATCGGCTGCAGGACGCGCCGCTCTCGGAGATCGGCGGCAAGGGGCTGTTCGTCAAGGAAATCGAAGACGCGCTGCTCGGCGGCGAGATCGATCTCGCGGTGCACAGCAGCAAGGACATGCCGGCGGTGCTGCCCGACGGGCTGACGATCGCCGGCGTGCTGCCGCGGGAGAATCCGCTCGACGCGGTGGTGTTGCCGGTCCGGCTAAAGGCGGACTACCGGACTGCGACGCCGTAGCGTCCGGCTTCAGCCGACCGACGTCGATCGACGACTCGTCGCGCTGCTCGGCGCCGTCGCCGTCGATCGGCACCGGCAGCGTGCGGCGCATCGCGCAGCTGACGCGGCTGTTTCCCGGCGCGCGCTTCGCCGGCATCCGCGGCAACCTCGACACGCGGTTGCGCAAGCTCGACGAAGGCGCGCATGATGCGCTGGTGCTGGCGGCCGCCGGACTGACGCCGCCTCGGGTTCGCGTCGCGCATCTCGCTGGCGATCCCGGCCGAGGCGTGCGTGCCGGCGCCGGGCCAGGGCATCGTCGCGATCGAGATTCGCGGCGACGACGACGCGCGCGCGCGAGGCGGTCGCGCGCGATCAACGACGCCGCGGCGCGGCGACGCGCTCGACCGCCGAGCGCGCGCTGGTCGCAGACGCTCGGCGGCGGCTGCCAGACGCCGGTCGGCGCGCTGGCGTCGATCGTCGACGGCGATCGAGCTCGAGATCGTCGCGGTGGTCGTCGCGCTCGACGGCAGCCGCGTCGTCCGCGGCCGGCGCGCGGGCGTCGCGGCGAGACGCGGCGGCGCTCGGCGCGCGCGTCGGCGCGCAGCTGCTCGCGGACGGCGCCGGCGAGATCCTCGCGGAAGCGCAGCGAGCTCAGAACTAGAACGCTCAGAACGTTAGAACCACTAGACAGCCGTCCATGAGCATCGTCTATCTGATTGGCGCCGGGCCCGGCGATCCCGGCCTCATCACCGTCCGCGGCCTGCAGTACCTGGCGGCGGCCGACGTCGTGCTCTACGACCACCTCGTGCCGGCGCGCCTGCTGCGCTCGGCGCGGCGCCGACGCCGAACAGATCGACGTCGGCACCGCCGCGCCGCAGCCGCTCGAGCAGGAAGCGATCTGCTACCTGCTCGCCGAAAAGGCGCGCGAGGGCAAGACCGTCGCGCGCCTGAAGTGGGGCGATCCGTTCGTGTTCGACAGCGGCGGCGCCGAAGCGCTGTTCCTGCACGAGCAGGGCGTCCGCTTCGAAGTCGTGCCCGGCATTCCGGCCGGCATCGCCGTGCCGGGCTACGCCGGCATTCCGATCACCTATCCCGGCGGCGGCGACACGGTGACGTTCATCCGCGGCCACGAAGACGAAGGCAAGACGCCGCGCGTCGATCGACTGGGCCAGCCTGGCGCGTCTCGACGGCACGCTGGTCTGCTACGCCGGGCCGCAGCAGCTGCCGGAGATGCTGCAGCGCGCTGCTCGCGCACGGACGGCCGCCGGACGATTCCGCGGCGGTGGTCTACGACGGCACGCTGCCGACGCAGCAGACGATCGCCGGCACGCTCGCCGAGATCGCGGAGACGCGTCGAGCAGCGCCGCCGATCGCCGGCCCGGCGATCCTCGTCGTCGGCCGCGTCGTCGCGCTGCGCGAGCACCTGCGCTGGTTCGACGCGCGGCCGCTGTTCGGCAAGCGCATCCTGGTGACGCGGCCCGAAGGATCAGAGCATGCGAGCTGGTCGAGCGGCTCGAGGCGATGGGCGCCGAGGCGATCGAGGCGCCGATGATCCGCATCCTGCCGCCGGAGGACTACGGCGCCGCTCGACGAGGCGTGCGCGCGCGCCGGCGACTTCGACTGGATCGTGTTCTCGAGCGCCAACGCGGTCGACGCGTTCATGGACCGGCTGCTGGCCGGCCCGTCGGATCTGCGCGCGCTCGGCGGCGTCAAGCTGTGCGGCGTCGGCCCGGCGACGGCGGAGCGGCTCGCGCGACTACGGGCTGAAGGTCGATCTCGACGCCGGCCGAGTACCGCGCCGAGGCGGTGCTGCGCGCGCTGTCCGAGCGCGGCGACGTGCGCGGACTGAAGATCCTGCTGCCGCACGCCGACATCGGCCGCGAGCTGATCGCCGACGAGCTGCGCAAGCAGGGCGCCGACGTCACCGAGGTGGTCGCCTATCGCACGGTCGCGGTCGAGGCCGATCGCGAAGGCGAGCCGGACATCTACCGCATGCTGCTCGAGCGCAGCATCGACGTCGTCACGTTCACCAGCGCGTCGGCGGTGCGCAACTTCGTGCGCATCCTCGGCGCCGAGCCGGCTGCCGACCTGCTCGGCCTCGACCGTGGTCGCCTGCATCGGCCCGGTGACCGCGGAGGCGGCGGCGCAGGCCGAACGTCAAGACCGACGATCCAGCCGGCGAGCTACACCATCCCGGCGCTGGTCGACGCGATCGCGAAGCTACTTCGAAGCAGACGTAACGGAGCCGCATGACGACCGGAATCGGCAGACATGACATGACCCGCACCCAGACCCCCACGGCGCTGACGATGACGCGGCGGCTGCGGCGGCTGCGGCGCACCGCGACGATGCGCGCGCTGGTGCGCGAGACGCGGCTGTCGCCCGACATGTTCATGCTGCCGCTGTTCGTCTGCGAGGGCGAAGGCGTGCGGCGCGAGGTGCCGTCGATGCCCGGCGTGTTCAACCTGTCGGTCGACGAGGCGGTGCAAGGAAGCCGCGGCGGCGAAGGCCGACGGCGTCAACAGCGTCATCCTGTTCGGCATCCCCGATCGCAAGGACGACATCGGATCGCTCGCCTACGATCCCGAGGCGCCGGTGCAGTCCGCGATCCGCGCGATCAAGCGCGAGGTCGCCGACGTCCTGGTCGCGACCGACGTCTGCCTCTGCGAGTACACCGACCACGGCCACTGCGGCATCGTCATCGACGAGGAGATCGCCAACGATCCGACCGTCGATCAGCTGGTGCGCGCCGCCGTGTCGCACGCCGCGGCCGGCGCCGACATCGTCGCGCCGTCGGACATGATGGACGGCCGGGTCGGCGCCATCCGCCGGGCGCTCGACGAGCGCGGCTTCGAGAACACCGCGATCATGGCCTACGCGGCGAAGTACTGCTCCGCGTTCTACGGGCCGTTCCGCGACGCCGCGGCGTCGGCGCCGCAGTTCGGCGACCGGCGGTCGCACCAGATGGATCCGGCCAACGCGGCCGAGGCGCTGCGCGAGGTCGAGCTCGACATCGCCGAAGGCGCCGACATCGTGATGGTCAAGCCGGCGATCACCTATCTCGACGTGATCGCGCGGGTGAAAGAGGCGTTCGACTTCCCCACCGCCGCCTATCACGTCAGCGGCGAGTACGCGATGCTGAAGGCGGCGGCGCGCAACGGCTGGATCGACGAGCCGCGCGCGATGCTCGAGACGCTGACCGTCGATCCGCCGCGCCGGCGCCGACATCATCATCACCTACTACGCGCGCGAGGCGGCGCGCGCGATCGCGTGACGCCGGCACCATCCACCACGAGCCCGGGACGGACAGCGAGCCGATTGTTTCGACGGCTGCTGCGGGTCCTGCGTAGCACCTCGTTCGGCTTCGTCCTGCTGGCGTCGGCCCAGCCGCCCGATCCCTCGATCACCGTCGTGCTGACCGATCATCACTTCCGGCTCTCCGCGCCGGTCGAGGCGGGACGGCTGACCTGGCACGTGAAGAACGAAGGGTCAGCGAGCCGCATCAGGCCCTCGTCATCAGGCTGCCCGAAGGCATCAGCGAGTTCGGCGAGGAGGCCTGGTTCGAGCACGGCAGCAAAGGCCCCGAGCCCGGCGAGCGCGTCGGCGGTCTCGACACGCTCGCGCCCGGCGCGGAGGCGTCGTTCACGCACCGATCTCAAGCCGGGCCGCTATCTGCTGCTCTGTGCGATGTCGGAAGACGAAGGACGGCACTACGAGCTGGGGATGATCTACCGCTTCACGATCGAGTAGCGACCGGCGGCGCGGATCAGGGCACGAACGTGAACTTGACCTGGCCGGTGATGGTCTTGGTCAGCCCGAGGAACGATCCGCCGAGCGGCCGCGTGCGCGTGGTCACCCGCACGTAGTAGTCGCGCGCCGGATCGAGCCGCGCCGTGTCGGCCACCGGCACCCGCGTCCACTTCGTCAGCCAGGTCTTCACCACCGCATCGTCTTCGGTGACCAGCACGTCCTCGACGCGGCCGTCGACGGTGCGGGTCAGGGTGTGGCGCCGCGTGAGGTTGTCGTACTGATCGGTCGTCGCCACGACGGTCGTCCCGACCGTGCGATCGATCCAGGCCGGCGTGCGCAGTTCGAGCTGGTAGGTGAACGTGGTGCGCAGGCCGCTGGCAATCGCCTCGCGAACCGCCTCGGTATAGGCGTCGTTGAGCTCGAACGAGACCACCACGCGGTTGTCGCTGATGAACGGCGTGATCCGCAGCGTCTCCTCCGAGCGCAGCGGCACCGCGGCGATCAGCAGCAGGAGCAACAGGCAGATCGAGCGTCTTCGCAATCATCCACCATCTAGTACCGAATCACCACGGCCATCGTCGCGCGCCAGAACGACAAATGCTCGTCGCCGAACGACAGACCGGCCGAGCCGCTGTCGCCGCCGATGCTCTGAAACCGTCGGATGTCCCAGCTGACACCGACCTGGTTGGTCACGAACGCCACGACGCCGGCGCCGACGTCGAACGCCGGCATGACCGTCGACACGTCGAACACGCTGAGCGAGGTCGTCGTCCTGACCCGCATCAACGCCGCGCCCCCCACGATATACGGGCGCAGCGAAATATTCGGTCAACCGGCGCGGCGCCGCCAGCACCACGTTGCCGCTGAACGTCGCCACGTGGCTGACGATGCACCAGGTTCCTGTCGCCGGACTCGAAGAACCCCGGCGCGTCGAAGACGTCGACCTCGGCTCCGAACATCTCGCCCAGGAACACCGCGCTGACGCCGATCGCCAGGTTCGGCTTGCCGGTCGCCTCTTCAGGATCCACGAACGTCGTCGCCGCCGCCGAACGTCGCGCCGACGAACGGACGAATCTGCCGGTCGGCCGCCGAGCGCACGGCCGCGACCAGCAGAAGACCCGCGACCAGCATCACCGCGTTGCGCGCCGGGTTCCTGCGCAACTCACCGACCGAACACCGACAGAAACAGCCGCGCGAACGGCGAGACGGTCACGTCACCCGCCGACAGGTCGAACGGCCGCGCCAGGCCCGAGCTGTTGGCGAGCAGAATCAGCGTCAGCCCGCGCTGCGGCACGTAGATGATCATCGACGACGAGGCGTTGTCGCTGACGCCGAACTGCCAGACCATCGGGCCGCCGTTGATAGCTCTGCACGAACCAGCCGTAGGCGTGCGGCAGCGGCTGCCCGTTGCGCGTCGTTGGGCGGCGTCAGCGCGAGAGCTCGCCATTCGGGCCGCATCATGATGCCCGCTCTTCAGCGCGAGATCGAACTGCTCGAGGTTGCGGACCGTCGAAATCATGCCCGACGCCGGGCGTGAGCGTGGAGGCTACGTACGAGGACGCCGTCGCGCGTCCCCGCGCGTCGACCGCGTAGGGCGTCGCGAGCCGGCGCAGCACGTCGCCGAACCGCTGCAAGGTGGACGCGGTGAAGCTCTCGGCCGGCGCCTTGAGTTGCACGACGTCTGATCCCGGCACCGAGTCGGTCATCGCCAGTTGATCGAACAGCGCCGACATGCCCCAGCGGAACGCTCGAATCGGTGCAGCCGGCAATCGCCGCCGCGACCGGCGCGAGCCGTTCGAGGCGATAGCTGAAGGTCAGGCCGTTGGGCCCCGCGGTGGTGTGGGTCAGCAGCTGCCGGATCGTCGCGGCCGCATCGGGACTGGAGGGCGCGAACTTGCGACACTTGATCGTCGAGCGACAACCAGCCGTCCGAGGCGCACCGGATCGCCAGCGATGCGACGATGGCCTGCGTCGTGCCGTCCAGCTGAAACGGTGTGTCAGCTCTGGTCGCGACGTTGCGGTCGACGTCCTGCTGGCCGAAGGCGCCTTCCCACATCACGTCGGCGGGCCCGACAGGGCCGCCGCAAGCCCGGGAATATCCGGCCTGGATCCGGAGCGCGTCCAGATAGTCGCTGAAACGCGACCAGCACGAAGTCGTCGGCAGCGTGCATCAGCGCGCCCACCGACAACGCCAGAGCCATCGTGATCAGCAAGAACGGCGGACGACGCATGCGCATGGCCTGTGGGCGGGGGTGGCTCCATTCTACTCGCAAGTGGACGGCGCGGCATATAATCCGCCGTTGAAAGCGAAGGCCTGATGGACGTCCGCGCGTGCCGAGCCGTCGCGTGTCTTGCCCTCCTCGCGGCAGCGACGGTGGTCGCCCAGCCGCTCGATCGCCTGTCCGGAAAGGTCCTGACCTCGGCGGGCGCGCCGATCGCGGACGCCGATGTCCGCGTCGAAGCGATCTTCGGCTTCGCGGGCGGCGATTTTCTCGGTCAGCGCACCTTTGCGGCGCGCACCAACGCCAAGGGCGACTGGGCGCTGCTCGCCTTCAAGTCGGGCATCTGGGTGTTCGACGCGATCGCGCCGGGCCAGCTGCCCGATGCCGTCGCGCTGCCGTTCCTGCTCGTCGCGCCCGCCAGCTCGGGGATCGATCGCCTCACGCCGGCGTGGCATCCGATTCTGAGGCCGCAGCCGCTGCCGGCCGGCGACATCGGCCAGCTGCTGTCCGACGCGGCCGACGCCGCGCGCGCACAGCGTGCCGATCGCGTGACGCCGCTGCTGGCGCGACTGGCCGACAGCCACGACGCCGGCGTGCTTGCGGCCGCCGGCAGCATCTGTCTGGTGATGCGCGACCCGACGGTGGCGCGCCCGCTGTTCCGCCGCGCCCTTGATCAAGATCCCGCGTCGTTTCGCGCGGCGCTCGGGATGGGATCGTCCGCGCTGATGCAGCGCAATGTCGATGAAGCGGCAAAGGCATTCGCGCGTGCGCGAGATCTGACGAAGGACAAGGACGAGCGCGGCTATCTCGCGGCCGCCATCGCCGAACTGAACAAGGCGCACAACGTGATGAAGGGGACGTACTGAATGGGCAGGATGGACAGGATGGGCGGGAGGGGCGGGAGAGGCAGGACGGGCGGGGGCGGGAAAGCCGCCCTGATCCTGGTGATGCTTTTCGTTCCTGCCCTTCCAACCCTTCCTGCCTTTCCTGCCCTTCCTGCCTTCCCTGCCCTTCCTGCCCTCCGAAGCCCGTTCGTCGCCCACGCCCAGCACGCGGCCTTCCGGGTCAAAGGCCGCGTCGTCACCGAGCGCGGCGAGCCGATCGACAAGGCCGAGGTCCGGCTCGAGGCGTTCTTCGGCTACGCGGCCGGCACCTTCGCCGGCCCGCGCAAGTTTTCGGCGCAGACCAACGGCAAGGGTGAATGGAGCGTCGGCGCGATGCAGCCGGGCATCTGGCTGTTCGAAGTCATCGCGCCCGGGCTACCTGCCGGAGACGGTCGTGCTGCCGATCCGCATCCTGACGACGGTCAGCATGGGCACGTCGGGCATGGCGCTGCTCTGGGATCTGGTGCTGAAGCCGGTCAAGGCGCCGGACGATGTCGAGGGTGAGCTGCTGAACCAGGCGGCTGGCGGCGGCGCGCGACGGCGAAGCTCGAGGAGGCGCGCGCCGCGCTGCACGTGATGCCGGAAGACCGCGGACGCCGACTTCCTGGCCGGCGGCCGGCCGCATCGCGATGGTGGCGCGCGATTCGGCCCTGGCCAAGACGCTGTTCACCAGCGCGCTCGAGCGCGATCCCTCGTCGTATCGCGCCGCGCTCGGCGTCGCGTCGATGTTCCTGCTCGAGCGCGACTTCGACAGCGCGTCGCGCGCCTTCGACGCCGCGCGCAACCGCACGCACGACAAGGACGAGCAGAAGTTCCTCACCGCCGCCATCGGCGATCTCGCCACCATCAAAGTCAGGTAATCTGTCCCTCAGCTCTCAGCCCTCAGCGATGAACACAAAGCGTTCCTCTCGTCTTGTTCGAACGCGCCCAGCGCATTCTCCCCGGCGGCGTCGACAGCCCCGTGCGCGCGTTCAAGAGCGTCGGCGCCTCGCCGCTGTTCATCCGCCGCGCCGTCCGGCGCGCGCATCGAGGACGTCGACGGCAACCGCTACATCGACTACGTGATGTCGTGGGGCCCGCTGATTCACGGCCACGCGCCGCGCGGGCTGGTCAAGGCGCTCGCCGCCGCGGCGAAGAACGGCACCAGCTTCGGCGCGCCGAGCCCGCTCGAGGTCGAGCTCGGCGAGCGGGTCCGCGCGCTGATGCCGTCGCTCGAGCGCGTGCGCTTCGTCAGCTCCGGCACCGAAGCGGCGATGAGCGCGCTGCGCGTGGCGCGCGCGGCCACCGGCCGCGATCGGATCGTGAAGTTCGAAGGCTGCTATCACGGCCACGCCGACGCGTTCCTGGTGAAGGCCGGATCCGGCGCGCTGACGCTGGGGACCCCGACCAGCCCCGGCGTGACGCGCGGCACGTCGGCCGACACGCTGGTCGCCGCCTACAACGATCTCGAGTCGGTCGCGCGCGTGTTCGACGCGCATCCGCGATCAGATCGCGGCGGTCATCGTCGAGCCGATCGCCGGCAACATGGGCGTCGTGCCGCCGGCCGACGGCTTCCTGGCGGGCCTGCGCGAGATCACCAGCGGCGCCGGCGCGCTGCTGATCTTCGACGAGGTGATCTCGGGTTTTCGCGCCGCGCCGGGCGGCGCGCAGGCGCTGGCCGGCGTGTCGCCCGGATCTGACCTGCCTCGGCAAGATCATCGGCGGCGGCCTGCCGGTCGGCGCCTACGGCGGGCGCGCCGATCTGATGGAGCTGGTCTCGCCGGCGGGGCCGGTCTATCAGGCGGGCACGCTGTCGGGCAATCCGCTGGCGATGACCGCGGGGCTGTGGTGCCTGAAGAATCTGTCGCCGAAGCTGTATCAAGTCGCTGGCGGCGCTCGGCGCGCGCCTCGCGGCCGGGCTGGCCGACGCGGCGCGCGACGCCGGCGTCGCGCTGCAGGTCAACGCCTTCGGATCGGTCCTCACGCCGTTCTTCACCGATCGGCCGGTTCGCGACTTCGCGTCGGCGACCAGCGCCAACACCGAGCAGCTACGCGCGCGTTCTTCCGCGGCATGCTCGCCCGCGGCGTCTATCCGCCGCCGTCACAGTTCGAAGCGTGGTTCCTGTCCGCTGCGCACACCGCGAAGGACGTCGACGCTCACGATTCGCGCGGCCGCGCGAGCGGCGATGCGACGAGCGTCTAGACGGCTGCAGCGTGAGCGGCGCGTCCAGCCGGACGCGCAGCACGGTGCCCGCCGGCAGCTCGACGTCCTTGCCCTCGGTCGCGGCGATGGTGCCGCCGCCGCCGATCAGGATGCCGGCGAGCGCGCCCTTGCCGCCGCCGAGAATCGCGCCGAGAATCGCCGCCGACGCCCGCGCCGATGCCGATCTTCTCCTTCTCGCCCATGATCCCTTCGCTCTCGAGCGCCTGGGACACGGTGGCGCGAATCGGATAGGAGCGGCCGTTGATCGTGACGCGATCGAACGCGACCGTCAGGCTGCCCTTGCGATCCGTCCGCGTCGCGCGGTTGACCGAGCTGACCACGCCGCGCATCAGCGAGCCGGCCGGCACCAGCACGCGCCCGCGCTCGTCGCGCAGATCCACCATCGTCGTCGCCTCGAAGCGATCCTCGACCTGCGAGGTCTTCGAGCTGAGCGGATTCTGCAGCCGGACGTCGAACTCGGTCGCGACCGGAATCTCGTTCGGATTCTGCGAGCGACGGCGTCGCTTCGCCGGATAGCGGCTGTCGCTGGGAGACGGCGCGCGGTCCGGATAGCCCGCGGTGGAGACCGGACGATCGTCGACGGGGGCACCTGCTCCGCGTCCGGCTGCCAGCCGCCGCGGTCGCCGCGCGCGCCGGCTGCGGATGCTGTCGACGTGATCGCGGACGTCGAGCGTAGTCGCGGCGGGCGATCGGCTCGTTCTTGCGCAGCTTGACCTTCAGGTAGATCGCCTCGTCGGACGACGTCGTCCAGCTCGGCCTGCAGCTGCGAGGCGGCGGACGCGTCGCGCGAGCGCAGCTGCCCGATGGCGCGCGAGGCGTCGTAGATGCTGTCCTGCAGACGCTGAACGTCGGTGGTCGTGACCGACTGAGCGGCGGCGGGCGAAGCGGAGCCGGCGGCGAGCGCCAGCGCGAAAACCAGGGGCGATGCGAATCTCATCAATTGCACGTGAGCCTCCGGCAGAGGCAGTGCAATTCGCGGGCCTGGCGCGGCCGGCTAGCGCCAGGGCATCAGGCGTTCGATCCAGCTGATTCGCGTCAGGTCGTTGTAGATGACTGTCACCATCAGCATCAGAATGACCACAAAGCCGGCCATCAGCATCTTCTCTTTGACCGCCTGGCTGAAGTCGCGGCGCGCCAGCCCTTCGAGCGCCATGATGAAGATGTGGCCGCCGTCGAGGACCGGAACCGGCATCAGGTTCAGCAGGCCGAGGTTCAGGCTGATCGACGCCATCAGGCGGATCAGCGCGATCCAGCCCAGCTGCGCCGACTCGCCGGAGAGCTGCGCGATCGCGATCGGCCCCATCAACTGCTTCGGCGACGTTTCGCGCGTGAACAGGCCGCCGAGCGTCTGGAAGATCAGCCGCGCCATCTCGATGTTCTTCGTCGACGCTCAGCGTGATCGCCTCGCCGACGCCGCGGCTTGAGCGCTGATGGTGTCGTCGACCGATGCGGACGCCGAGCTAGCCGTTCGTCGCCGTGCCTGCGCCGGCGTGACCGAGATCGTCTGCGTCGGCCGTCGCGCAGAATCGACACGCGCGATCGGCTGCTCGGGATGCTTGGCGATCGCCTCGCTGCAACTGATAGTGAGAAGGTGATCGGCTTGCCGTCGACGGCCAGCGATCACGTCGCCGGCCTTGAGGCCGGCCCGTTCCGCGGGCTCGCCCTGGACGATCACCGCCGCAGTGCGGATGGACGTTCGGCAGCACGCCGATGTCGCCGATCTCGAAGCGGCTCTGGCCCGCCAGCGCGCCGGCGTCACCTTGCGGGTCTCCTCGAGGCCGTCGCGCAGCAGGCGATCGTCGACTTCGCGCTTCGGCCTCGGTGCCGACCGCGATGAGGAACTGATCCCAGTTGTCGACGCTGTCGCCCGGCGACCGACACGATCCGGTCGCCGGGCCGGATGTCGGCCTTCGCCGCCGCCGATCCCTCGCGTCACGACGCCGACGACGACCGGCTGATCTTCGTAGGCGGCCTTCTCGACGCCCTGGTACAGCACGACCGCGGTCAGGATGACCGCGAGCAGCAGGTTCATGACCGGTCCCATGATCAGGACCTGGAAGCGCTCCCACTTCGTCTTCGACGAGGAACTCGTCGGCGTGCACGATCGGGTTGCCGTGCTCGTCGCGCTCGACCTCTTCGGGATTCTCGCCGGCCATCTTGACGTAGCCGCCGAGCGGCAGCGCGCCGATGCTGTATTCGGTGTCGCCGCGGCGGAAGCTGACGATGGTCGGGTTGAAGCCGAGCTGGAACTTCAGCACGCGGATGCCGACGCGCTTGGCGGCGAGAAAATGACCGAGCTCGTGCACGAACACGAGCACGCCGAGCACGAAGACGAACGCCAGAATTGTGATCACGCCAGATAACCTCAGACCTTAATTCTAACCCGCGGGCGATCTCCCGGGCATGCTCGCGCGCCCAGTGGTCGACGGCGCGGACCGCGGCCAGCGTGCCGACCTCGGCCGGGCGATGCGCGTCCATCGTCCGCTCGATCACGCCGGCGATCGACGGTGAAGCCGAGCCGGCCCTCGAGAAACAGCGCCACGGCGATCTCGTTGGCGGCGTTCAGCACCACCGGCAGGCTGCGCCCGGCCTCGAGCGCCCGATACGCCAGCCGCAGACACGGGAACGCGCCGGTGTCCGGCGCCTCGAACTCGAGCCGCCCGGCCCGCGCCAGATCCAGCGACGGCAGCGGCGCGGTCCAGCGGTCCGGATACGAAAACGCGTACTGAATCGGCAGACGCATGTCGGTCACGCCGAGCTGCGCGATGATCGATCCGTCGGTCAGCTCGACCATCGAGTGCACCACCGACTGCGGATGGATCGACGACGTCGATCTGATCGCGCGCCGACGCCGAACAGCCAGTGCGCCTCGATCACCTCGAGCCCCTTGTTCATCAGCGTCGCCGAGTCGATGGTGATCTTCCGGCCCATCCGCCAGGTCGGATGCTTCAGCGCGTCGGCGGCGGTACACGCCTGCCAGATCAGACGCCGAGCGGCCGCGAAACGGTCCGCCCGACGCGGTGAGGATCAGCCGGCGCACCTCGGCGCGCGGCGCGGCCGTGCAGGCACTGGTGGATCGCGTTGTGCTCGCTGTCGACCGGCAGGATCGCGACGCCGTGCCGCGCCGCCGCGTCGGTGACGATGCCGCCGGCCATGACCAGCACTTCCTTGTTGGCCAGCGCGATCGTCTTGCGCGTGCTCGATCGCCGCGAGCACCGCCTCGAGCGCCTCGGTGCCGCTCGAGGCGCACAGCACGATGTCGACGTCCGGATGCGAGGCGACGGCGACCAGGCCGTCGCGGCCGCTGCCGGCGATCGTCGACGCCGTCGACCGAGCCGCGACTGCGTCAGCCGATCGATCGCCGCGCCGGTCGCCATCGCCACGACGCGCGGCCGGTAGCGCGCGATCTGCGCCGCGAGCAGCTCGGCGTTCTCGCCCGCGGCGAGGCCGACGACCTGCAGCCGATCGGCGTGCGCGTCGACGACCGCGAGCGCGCTCTGTGCCGATCGAGCCGGTCGATCCGAGAATCGCGATGCGCTTCATGCGGATCACACGTACGTTCAGGAACGATGTAGTAGACCGGCGCCGCGAACAGCAGCGCGTCGATCCGATCGAGGACGCCGCCGTGGCCGGGAATCAGCGCCGAGCTGTCTTTGACGCCGGCGCTGCGCTTCAGCATCGACTCGAACAGATCGCCGGCGATGCCGAGCGCGACGATGCGCGAGGCCGAGGCCGACGCGCAACGCGCACCGGCATGCCCGGCACCCACCACGCGCCGGCGACGACGAACAGCGCGGTGCCGAACACGAAGCCGCCGATCGCGCCCTCGATCGTTTTCTTCGGGCTGATCGCCGGCGCCAGCGGCCGCCGGCCGAAGGCGCGGCCGGTGTAGTACTGCGCCGTGTCGCTGACCATCACCGTCAGCATCAGCAGGAACAGCACCGCGCGGTCCGGCGAAGCGCGCGCACCGCGACCAGCGCGCCGATCGGCAGGCCGAGGTAGAGCGCCGGAAACAGCGCCGCCGAGACCGTCGCCAGCGCGTCGGCGCCGCCGCGCCACGAGCCGAGCGCGCCCAGGCCGATCGCGACCAGCGCCGCCATCAGCGCCACGTCGAGCGCGTAGCCGGACTGCGCGCCGATCGACCCGACGCGGTCAGCGAACGTCGCGATCAGCGACCGGGAACATCGAGACGTGCAGATCGCTGGCCGCGGCCAGCGCGACCAGCTCGCGCACGCTCGAGGACGACCAGCACCGCGGCGAACAGCTGGAAGACGCTGTCGCGACGCGAACCAGACGACGCCGACGGCGAGCGCGATCAGGGCCGCGCCGCTGAGCACGCGGGTCATGGCTGAACCGCCGGCGTGCGATGTCACTTGGCGCCGAGCGCCACCGGCGACGGCTTGATGCCGCCGTAGCGGCGATCGCGCTTCTGGTAGGCGACGACCGCTTCGAGCAGATCGCGGCGGCGGAAGTCGGGCCACAGCGTTTCGGTGACCCAGATCTCGGCGTAGGCGATCTGCCAGAGCAGGAAATTGCTGACGCGCATCTCGCCGCTGGTGCGAATCAGCAGATCGGGATCGGGCTGGCCGGCGGTGTAGAGGAACTCGCCGAAGCGCCGCTCGTCGAGATCGTCGGGCGACGACGCCGGCCGCGATCGCGCGGCGCGCCGCGTCGACGATCTCGGCGCGGCCGCCGTAGTTCAGCGCGATGTTGAACTGCATGCCGGTGTTGTTCGCGGTCTGGCGGATGCCGATCTCGAGCTCGTGCTGCACGTCGGGCGACGAGCTCTTCGGGACGGCCGATCACGCTGGAAGCGGATGTTGTTCTTGAGCAGGGTGCTGAGCTCGAGGCGGATGTAGCGCTTCAGCAGCATCATCAGCGTGTTGACTTCGGCGCGCGGCCGCTTCCAGTTCTCCACCGAGAACGCGTAGAGCGTCAGCACGTCGATGCCGAGCCGCGCCGACGTCTCGACGACGTCGCGGACCGAATCGATGCCGGCGCGATGGCCTTCGACGCGCGGCAGATGCCGCTGCGCCGCCCATCGGCCGTTGCCGTCCATGATGATCGCGACGTGGGCGGGCAGCTGCTCGAAGTTGACCTGCCGCGCCAGCGTCTCGTCGGGCGATCCTGGCGGAATCGACGCCAGGAGCTGCTCAAGCGACATTACGGTTCCTTCGTGAGTAAACCCTGAGTGTACAAGCTTTTAGGACCCTGCCGCAAGCGCGTCCGGAGTACTCGACGCCGCACCAGAAACAGCCCGTGCGGCGGCGCCGTCGGCCCGGCCGGCGTCCGGTCGCGCGACGGCGAGCACGTCGCTCGATCCACCCGACCGGCTGCCGGCCGCGGCCGATCTCCACGAGCGAGCCGACGATGATGCGGACCATGTGCCGCAGGAAGCCGCTGCCGGTGACCTCGTAGACGAGCATGGCGGATTGCGGAAGGCGATCGGGGTGTCGGCTTCGCCATCGATCCGCAATCCGCCGTCTGCGATCCGCGATGAGAAGATCTCGCGCTCCGTCGTCGCGACCGTCGCTGCCGGTGGCCTGGAACGCCGCGAAGTCGTGGCGGCCGTCGAGCAGCGCGCGCCGCGGCGCGCATCGCGTCGACGTCGAGCGCGGCCGGGCACGTGCCAGGCGTAGCCGCGCTCGAACGGGCTCATCACGTCGCCGTTCCAGAGCCGGTAGCGATAGGTCTTGGCGCGCGCGGCGAAGCGCGCGATGAAAGCCGGCGGCGCATCCTCGGCCGGCGAGCACGCGGATCGCCGGCGGCAGATGCGCGTTGAGCGCGCGGGCCAGCGGCTCGGCGCTCGAGCTCGCGCGCGAGCGTGAACGACGCCACCTGCCCGAGCGCGTGGACGCCGGCGTCGGTCCGGCCCGCGCCGGCCACGGCGACGTCGCGCCCGTCGAGCGCGCGCAGCGCGTCCTCGAGCAGCGCCTGAATCGAGACGCCGTTGGCCTGACGCTGCCAGCCGACGAAGTCGGTGCCGTCGTAGGCCAGGGTGATCTTGAACGTGGCATCGACGTGCAACTCAGGACACGGACCAGGCCTTGTGTCCTCGAATCCTGGTGTTGCGCGTCAACCGCACGGCCGCGACCCGGCTTCACGACCGGCAGTCCCTGCGCGCACAGCGGGCACGCTCCGGCTCGTAGGTCGGCAGCGCGATCTCGAGCAGCGACGTGAACGGCACGTCGAAGCTGATCGCGCCGCCGCTGCGATCGACGATCGACGCGGTGCCGACGACCTGCCCGCCCGCGGCCTTGGCCACCTCGATCGTCTCGCGCGTCGATCCGCCGGTCGTCATCACGTCCTCGACGACGAGCACGCGATCGGTGGCGTCGAGCGTGAAGCCGCGCCGCAGCGCGAGCTCGCCGTCCTGCCGCTCGGCGAAGATCGCGCGCACGCCGAGCGCGCGGCCGACCTCCTGGCCGATGACGACGCCGCCGAGCGCCGGCGACAGCACGACGGTCGGCGCGCAGCTCGCGCACGCGATCCGCAATCGCGCGGCCGAGCGCCTCGGCGTGCTGCGGATGCTGCAGCACCAGCGCGCACTGCAGTAGCCGGGGCTGTGCAGCCCGGAGGTCAGACGGAAGTGGCCTTCGAGCAGCGCGCCCGATCGCCGGTACAGATCAAGAAGCTCGTCGCGTGTCATGGGGTTTGAGGGTGTCCTCGAACAGTTTCAGGATGCGTTTGTACTCGTCGGCCCAGCTGGTCTCTTCCTCGAAGCCGTGGTTCTCGACCGGGAACGGCGCCACCGACCAGTTCTCCTTGCGCAGCTCGATCAGCCGCTGCACCAGGCGCACGCTGTCCTGGAAGAGCACGTTGGTGTCGACCATGCCGTGGCAGATCAGCAGCGCGCCCTTCAGCCCGTCGGCGAAATAGATCGGCGAGCTCTTGCGATACGCCTCGGCGTCGGCCTGCGGCTCGTTGAGGATGTTCGACGGTGTAGCCGTGGTTGTAGTGCGTCCAGTCGGTGACCGGCCGCAGCGCCGCGCCGGCGGCGAACACGTCCGGCGTCGTGAACATCGCCATCAGCGTGATGAAGCCGCCGTAGCTGCCGCCGTAGACGCCGATCCGCTTCGGGTTGACCTTCTGCGTCGTCGACCAGATACTTCGCGCCGTCGACGACGTCCTCGAGATCCTTGCCGCCCATGTGGCGGTAGATCGCGGTGCGCCAGTCGCGGCCGTAGCCGGCGCTGGCGCGGTAGTCGGGATCGAGCACGACGTAGCCGCGCGACGCGAGCAGGTTGTGGAACATGTACTCGCGGTAGTAGGTGGACCAGTACTTGTGCGCGTTCTGCAGGTAGCCGGCGCCGTGCACGAAGACCACCGCCGGCGCGGCCGGATCGCGCTTGGCGCCGACCATCTCCGGCGTGAACAGCCGCGCGTAGACGTCGACGCCGTCGCGCGTCTTGTAGGTCACCAGCTGCGGCTCGATCCACTTGAACGACCGCCACTCCTCGCTGGTCGAGGTCGTCACCTGCGTCGCCGCCGCGCCGGCGCGGTTCGGCATCACGTAGACCTCGTTCGGCTTGGTGCTCGACGAGTAGATCAGGCCGAAGGTGCTGTCGTCGGGCGACACCTCGCCGGACGTGCCGCCGGTCATCGACGTCAGCTTCGTGCGCGCGCCGCCGTCGATCGACATCGCATAGATGTGCCGCTCGCCCGGGATGCACCTCGGTGCTGGTGAGGTAGAACTTCTTCTTGTCGGCGGACAACGCGACGTCGTCGATCTCCCACTTGCCCTGCGGTCAGCTGACGCGCGGCCGGCTGCGCGCGCGGTCGCATCGACGGCTGTAGAGGTGCATCCAGCCGTCGCGCTCGGACAGAAACCACACGTGCTTCTGATCCGGCAGCAGGCCGAACGACGGATCGACCGGCCGAAGCCGCCGACCTCGCGCACCCACGCATCGTCGTGCAGCGTGTCGAGGACGCGGACCTTGCCGTTCTCCGGATCGACGGCGACCAGCCAGCGATCCTTGTTGTTCGCGGCGCGCGCGTGCGCCACCGCCAGCGCGCCGTCGTCGGACAGCACCGGCATCCCCCAGCGGAGCTCGACCTTGGTGTCCTTCGTCGGTCTCGGTGTCCGTCGGTGCCGAGCACGCGTCTTGCCGGTCGTCGAGGTTCATCACCGCGAGCGATCGGCTTGTCCTGCGCGTCGCCGACGAAGGTGCGCGCCGGGATGTCCTCGGTGTAGCTCGACTCGGTGACGTAGTTCGGCACGTTGGGCCGCTTGGCGGCGTCGGCGCGCTCGACCACGAGCATGAAGACGTGCTTGCCGTCGGGCGAGAGCTGCAGATCGGTCGCCGACTGCCGGTCGGCGAGCTCGAACTTCGGCAGCGCGTCGGCCTTGTCCTTCTCCTCGGCCTTCTTCTTCTTCTCCGCCTCGATCGCGCGTGTGCTCGATCAGCTTCGTGCTCTTCGGCCTTGATGAACTTCTGGCTGTCGGTGTCGCGCGGGTCGCGCTTGCGCGGCTGGACGTCGGTGAGCTGCGCGATCTCGCCGCTGTCGAGCGGCACGACGAACAGGTTGTTGTCGCGCGTGAAGGTGATCGCCGATTCGCGGCGCGCCCAGCGCGGGTTCGCCTTCGTTGCCGGTGGTGCGCGTGATCTGGCGGCGCGTGCCCGCGACGGTGTCGAGCAGGACGATGTCGCCGCGATCGACGAAGAGCACGCGGCGGTGCGCCTTGTCCCAGCGGCCGTTGACCGGCGGCGCGCTGCGGCGCTCCTCGTCGGTGAGCTTGCGCGGCTGGCCGCCGTCGCGCGCCGACCACCCAGGTCGACGTCTCGTCGTCGCCCGCCTGGCGCCACTCGAAATAGAGGCGCGAGGAGTCGCCCGACCAGCGCAGGCCCGGTCGGCGGATAGCCCACCAGTTTCGGCCCGCGCATGATGCTGTCGACGGTGAGCTCGAAGCCGCCGGCGCGTCTTTGCCGCCTTGGCCGTCGCCGGCGGCGCGGGGCGCCCGGCAGACGTGGGCGGTGCGGCGATCAGAGACAGGGCGGCCAGCGCCGGACGGAGACCCGGAGAGAAATGTGCATGGAAAAGTATACAATTGCGGTGAACCGAACTTCCCTGCCGACCGTCTACAGTTCAGAACAGCACCCGGATTTACTTTTTTCCTTGATGGAGCCGTCAGTAATGCGTCTGCACCAGCCGTTCGCGCGCCCGAATTGCCACCATCGCGGCCGCTTTTGTCACGATCTCTCGGTGTCCGCTTTCGGGCAGCCGGTGTCCGCTTCCGGGCAGGCGGCAGCCACCCAGCCTGAGCCTCGCGCATGCAGGCCGCCGCCAGACGGTCGGCCGCAGGAACCGGGCGAAGTTGTGCGCCGCATCTCGATCGACGAGGCGGTCAAGCTGGCGATGGAGCAGAACCTCGGGCATCCAGATCCAGCGCTTCGACCCGCAGATTCAGGACACCGGCATCTCGCTCGCGCAGTCGCTCGTGGCAGCCGAACTTCTCAGACCACGCTGTCGCGCCAGTCGCAGACGCAGGCGTCGACCAGCTCGCTGTCGGGCGGCGCGCACCAGCATCGACAACGGCACGTTCGCGACCGGCGTCGGTCTCGCGCAGACGCTGCCGTGGGGCGGCAACTACACCGCCGCCTGGAACAGCCAGCGATTCACGACCACCAACCTGTTCAGCAGCTTCAGCCCGCAGCTCAGCTCGAACCTGAACCTGCAGTACACGCAGCCGCTGCTGCGCAACTTCCAGATCGACTCGATCCGGCAGCAGGTCGCGCTCAGCAAGAAGGTCGCGCGACCTCTCCGACATCCAGCTCGCAGAGCGTCGTCACGCAGACGCTGCGCAACGTGCGCAACGCCTACTGGGATCTCGTCCTACGCGATCAACAA
Source organism: uncultured Acidobacteriota bacterium (assembly GCA_963794705.1). Taxonomy (GTDB): domain Bacteria; phylum Acidobacteriota; class Vicinamibacteria; order Vicinamibacterales; family CAVVIG01; genus CAVQFC01. The sequence continues at coordinate 247,746 of CAWCFI010000007.1, read as the reverse complement.
CCTGAAGGCGCAGCAGGAGTCGCTGGCGCTGTCGCAGCAGTCGTTGAAGGACAACCAGAAGCGCGTCGAGATCGGCACGATGGCGCCGATCGACATCGTCCAGGCGCAGGCCGAAGTCGCGAACAACGAGTCGAGCGTCATCGTCGCCGAGGCGGCGATCAAGCAGGCGCAGGACAACCTGCGCGCGCTGATCCTCGATCCGGCGTCGCCCGACTTCTGGAACGTCGCGCTTCGAGCCGAGCGACGCGCCGGCGTTCGACGCGCGCGCGATCGACGTCGACGCGGCGGTGCGCAACGCGCTCGACAAGCGCTCCGACCTGCGGGGCGCGAAGAACGCGCTCGAGCAGAGCGACATCAACATCAAGTACTACGCCAACCAGATCAAGCCGGACGTCAACGCCAACATCGGCTACAACCCGATCGGCGTCGGCGGCACGCCAGCTCAGCGCGGTCGACTTCACGACGCATCGCCGCCGGCGGCTCGCCGAACCGCACCGTCGTCGCCGACCGCGGCTTCGGCTCGGTGCTCGGCGACGTCTTCTCAGCAGCCAGTACCCGACCTGGACGTTCGGCGTCACGATCGGCTACCCGCTCGGCGCCAACACCGCGCACGCCAACCTCGCGCGCGTGAAGCTGGAGTACGACCAGGCGCAGGCGCAGCTGAAGAACATGGAGATGCAGGTCACGACGCAGGTGCGCGACCGCGGCGCGCAACGTGCAGCACCAACCAGCAGCGGTCGCAGTCGGCGCGGGCGTCGCGCGAGCTGCAGGAGAAGAAGCTCGAGGCCGAGGAGAAGAAGCTGGCCGCCGGCATGTCGTCGCCGTTCTTCGTCGTCCAGGCGCAGCGCGATCTGTCGCTCGCCCGCACCGTCGAGATCCAGGCGATCTCCGACTACAACAAGTCGCTGGTCGACTTCGAGGCCGTGCAGCAGGTGCCGATCAACGGCGGCGGCAACCTCGTCCAGGTCGCCCGCTAGCCGACGACGGATCGGAAGAAACCGCGGAGACCGCAAGCACGCAGAGAGGATTTTCTGCGACTCTGCGCCCTCCGCGGTTTCTTCTGACCTGCCCTACCCGCCCACCCGCCCTCAAGTACACTCCCCGGGTGCCGAAGCTCTCGGTCACGGTCGTGGCCAAGAACGAAGCGGCGGATCTCGGCGCGGCGCTGGCCTCCGTCGCCTGGGCCGACGAGATCGTCGTCGTCGACTCCCACAGCACGGACGACACCGTCGCCATCGCCCGCCGGCACACCGATCGCGTCGTCGTCCACGACTGGCTCGGGCACATCGAGCAGAAGAACTACGCCGCGTCGCTGGCGAGCCACGACTGGATCCTGTCGCTCGACGCCGACGAGCGCGTCACGCCGGAGCTGGCCGACGAGATCCGAGCGCGCGCTGGCCGGCGACGCCGGCCGCACGCCGCCTTCCGCATCCCGCGCGTGACCTGTCATCTCGGCCGCTGGATTCGCACCACCGACTGGTATCCCGACTATCAGCATCGCGTCTCTACGATCGGCGGCGGGCGCGGTGGACCGGGCGCTACGTGCACGAGTCGCTGCAGCGTCGGACGGATCGTCGGGACAGCTGCGCGGCGAGATCCAGCACTACGCCTATCGCGACATCGCCGACCATCTCGAGACGATCGATCGCTACACGACGCTGGCGGCGCGGCAGATGCACGAGGACGGCCGGCGCGCCGGGCTGCTGCAGCTGGCCGGCCATCCGCCGCTCGCCTTCCTGCGCAACTACATCGCCCGCGGCGGCATCCGCGACGGCGTGCCCGGCTTCATCATCTCGTCGATGAACGCGTACTACGTGTTCCTGAAGTTCGCGAAGCTGTGGGAGCTCGCGGATCGCGAACCCGAACCCGAACCCGAACCCGGAACGAACCCTGAACCCGGCACCCGAACCCCGAACCCGATCATGTTCTCCCTTCACGTCGACACCGCGCGGACCTGGCGCGGCGGCCAGAACCAGGTGCTGCTGACCGTCAACGGCCTGCGCTCGATCGGCCAGCGCGCGGCGCTGGTCGCGCATCCGGACGGCGAGCTGCGGCGGCGCGCCGCGGAGGGGCTCGACCTGATCCCGATCGCGCCGCGCACCGAGATGGACCTGTCCGCGGCGTGGAAGTTCTCGCGGGTCATCAAGCGGCTGCAGCCCGACGTGATCCACGCGCACGATCCGCACGGCGTGGCGATGGCGGCGCTGGCGCTGTCGATCGGCGCGGCGTCGGCGCCAGGCGGCCGCGACGCCGGCGCTGGTCGCGGCGCGCCGCGTCGACTTCCATCTCAAGGGCAATTCGTTCTCGCGCTGGAAGTACCGCCAGGTCGACTGCTTCATCGCCGCGTCCGAGGCGATCCGGCAGATGCTGGTCGCCGACGGCGTGCCGGCCGATCGCGACGGTGACGGTGCACGAAGGCATCGACGTCGAGCACGTCGCGGCCGCGCCGGCCGTCAACGTCCACGAGGCGTTCTGGCTGCCGCACGGCTCGCCGGTGGTCGGCAACGTCGCCGCGCTGGTGCCGCACAAGGGACAGCGCTACCTGATCGAGGCCGCGCACCTGGTCGTGCAGCAGATGCCCGACGCGCGGTTCGTGATCCTCGGCGAGGGCGAGCTGCGCGAGCACCTCGAGAAGCAGGTGCACGAGCACCACCTCGAGAAGCACGTGCTGCTGCCGGGCTTCCGGACCGACGTGCTCGGCTGCATCAAGGGCTTCGATCTGTTCGTGATGAGCTCGGTCACCGAAGGGCTCGGCACCTCGCTGCTCGACGCGATGGCCTGCGCGCGGCCGATCGTCGCCACCCGCGCCGGCGGCATTCCCGGAGATCGTCGAGGACGGCGTCAACGGGCTGCTGGTGCCGGCCGCGCGATCACCACGCGCTGGCGCGAGGCGATCGTCCGCGCGCTGAAGGACGACGACGCTGCGGCAGCGAATGGGCGACGCCGGCTTGGCGCGGGTCAACGAGCGGTTCACCGTCGAGCGGATGGTCGCCGAGACGGCCGCGGTCTACGCAGCGCGTGGCCGGCAGACCCCACGTAGCGGGCACTGAGAGTCCGCCTGCGGCCGGCTGAAGCCGCAGGCGTTCATCATCCCGAGGTGGCAGAGCGAGAAGTCGTACTTCACCGGATCGACCGGATCGAGCCGGCGCAGCGACGCGGTGATGTCGCGCGCCATCCGCCAGCCCGGGCTGGTGTAGCGCGTCAGCCGCAGGCAGCGGCCGACGCGGATCACGTGGGTGTCGAGCGGCACGATCAGCTTCGCCGGCGACACCCGCGTCCAGACGCCGAGATCGAGCGCGTCGCGGCGGACCATCCAGCGCAGAAACAGATTCAGCCGCTTGCAGGCGATGCCGGCCGAGGGACGCGGAAAGAAGTAGCAGACGCCCGGGCCGCTTCGGCACGCGGCCGTAGGCCGCCTTCAGATCGAGCGCCATGCGCGCGCGTCGAAAAGCTGTCGAGCGCGTCCGCGATGTCGTCGGCGCCGCGGGTCGTAGCCCTCGAGAAAGAAGCCCTTCGACCGATCCCGCGCGATCGATCATCTGCCGCAGCAGCCACAGCATGCGCGACGATGTCGGCCTCGCGGGTCCAGCGGTGGACGATGCCGGCGAACGCGGGCCGTCGCGGCGCGGATCGAAGCGCGCGGACGTAGGCCGCCGGCGCCGGTCGCCGATGACCGCCAGCAGCCGCTCGATCGACTGCAGCACGCTCGACACCCGGCCGAACGCGAGCGCCGCCGCGATGAAGCCGACGACCTCGCGATCGTCGGCTCGCGCGAAGCGCCGGACGATCTGAATCGGATCGGTCGCCGAATCGGGCTGGTTGAAGCTCGGCGTAGAGCCGGTCGAGCACCGGTTTCAACCGCTGAACGTGCAATTGACCATTGAATCTGCCATCTGCAATCTGGACTCTGCAATCGGTATGATTCTGCCATGCGACGATGCGATCCTGAAGGCGACCGTCGCCGTCGTCGCTGCTCGCCGTGCTCGTGGCGGCGGGCGGCTACTACTACCTGCGCCGATCGCTGCCGCAGATCGACGGCACCACGACGGTCGCCGGCCTGTCGGCGCCGATCGAGATCATCCGCGACGCCGACGCCATCCCGCACATCTTCGCGGCCAACAAGCTCGATGGCCTGTTCGGCCTCGGCTACGCGCACGCGCAGGATCGCCTGTGGCAGATGGAATTCCAGCGCCGCATCGGCCACGGCCGCCTGTCGGAAGTGCTCGGCGCGGCGACGCTGCCGCAGGATCGGTTTCTCCGCACCGTCGGCTTCGGCCGCGCCGCGCGCGCGGCGTGGGCGTCGACGCCCGACTGGGCGAAGCAGCAGGTCGAACGCCTACGTCGCCGGCGTCAACGCGTTCATCGCCACGCATCACGGCGCCGGGCTGCCGCCCGAGTTCACGCTGCTCCGCTTCGAGCCCGAGCCCTGGACCGGCGCCGACGTCCTCGTCTGGGTGAAGATGATGGCCTGGGACCTGAGCGCCAACTACTCGTTCGAGCTGCTGCGCCACGACCTGATCGCCGCGGTCGGCGCCGAGCGGATGGCGCAGCTGATGCCGCCGTATCCGGTGGACGGCCTGAGCATCCTCACGGGGTCGGGCAGGCCCGGCGGATCGGGCGGGCCCGGTGGCTCGGCGAGAGACACCGTGGCGCGACGGCGTCCCGCGCGACAGCAGGCTGCCGACGCGTCAGCGCGGCGTTCGCTCTCGTCGCTCTCCGCCGGCGATCCGGCCGTCCGTGACTTCCTGCTCGGCGGCGCGCGGACCGAAGGGCTCGGCTCGAACAACTGGGTCGTCGACGGCACGCTGACCGCCAGCGGCAAGCCGCTGCTCGCCAACGATCCGCACCTCGGCACGCGCCTGCCGTCGACCTGGTATCTCGCGCACATCTCGGCCGGCGACTTCGACGTCATCGGCGGCACGCTTCCCGGGCACGCCGGCGGTCGCGCTCGGGCGCAACCGATTCATCGCCTGGGGCGCGACCAACGTCGCCGCCGACGTCCAGGATCTCTATCGCGAGCGGCTCGACGCCGCCGGCACGCACGCGGAGTTCCGCGGCGTGCAGGAGCCGATCACCGTGATCCCCGAAACGATCGTCGTCAAGGGCGCCGCGCCGGTGCACGCTGAACGTGCGCGTCACGCGCCACGGCCCGCTGGTCTCCGACGCCATCAACGCCAACAACGCCGACGTCGAAGGCGACGCCGAAGCCGCCGCCGCTCGAGCCGCTCGCCTTCCGCTGGACCGCGCTCGATCCCGACGACGGCACGCTCGCCGCGTTCCTGAAGGTGAACGAGGCGCGCAACTGGACCGAGTTCACCGCCGCGCTGCGCGGACTTCGTCGTGCCGTCGCAGAATTTCGTCTACGCCGACGTCGACGGGCCACATCGGCTACTACGCGCCGGGACGCATTCCGATGCGCGCGTCGGGCGACGGATCGCGGCCGGCCGACGGCTGGACCGGCGACGCCGAGTGGACCGGCTGGGTGCCGTTCGACGAGCTGCCGCACCTCTACGATCCGCCGGAGCACTTCATCGTCACGGCCAACCACCGGCCGGCAGCCGGCCGACCTATCGCTACAACCTCGGCCTCGAGTGGACCGAGCCGTACCGCGCGCAGCGGATCATCGACCTGCTCGCCCGGCTCGACGGACCGGACCTGACCTCGAAGCCGCGATTCACGCCCGACGACTTCGCGCGCATCCAGGCCGACACGCGTCTCGCTGCACGCGCAAGGCGCTGCTGCCGCTGCTGCTGAAGCACGCCAGCCGCGTCGAGGCGACCGGCGATCAGCCGGCGCTCGACATCCTGCGGCGGATGGAACTTCGACGCGACCGCGCGACAGCGCCGCGGCCGCGATCTTCCAGGCCTGGTTTCTGCAGCTGACGCCGGCGCTGGTCGGCGACGAGCTCGGTCCGGCGGCCACCGAGGCCTACGCCGGGCAAGTTCTCGTTCGTCTCGCGCTTCCTCGCCAGCACGCTTACGTCGAACGACTCGCCGTGGTGCGACGATGCGACGACGCCGCAGCGGGAAACATGCGACGACGCGGTGACCGCGGCGCTGCAGCAAGGGCATCGACGATCTGCGGCACCGGCTCGGCACCGACATGACGCGCTGGCGATGGGACGCCGTGCATCTCGCGGTGTTTCCGCACGCGCTCGACTCGGTCGCCGCGCTGCGGCCGATCCTCAGCCGCTCGGTCGGCGATCGGCGGCGACTGGAGCACGGTCAACGTCGGCGTCAGCGCGGCGGATCATCCCTACGAAGTGCACACGTCCCCGGCTACCGCGAGATCATCGACCTCTCGCCGGCCAACGACAGCCGCTTCCTCGACGCGGTCGGCGAATCCGGCCACCCGCTCTCGCCGCACTACGACGACTTCCTCAAGGACTGGCGCGCGGTCGCGCACAAGAAGATGCGGATGGATCGCGCCGACATCGACCGCGGCGCGCTCGGCCACTTGCGGATTACTCCACCGTAACTCTCAACTCTCAACTCTCAAGTCTCAGGACCGAGGGTCAGGCTCCGTCTGCAATCGTCTGACGCTGACGTGAGCATCGCCACGAATTCGTCCGACTCCTGCAGCAGCCAGTCCCGAAGCTCTGGCTTCCCCAATGACTTGGCCGCCGGCAGGTGAATCGGAACGCGCGTTCGCGAAAGTCTGACGCGGGCTCATGCGGCATGGGCTGCCGCGCATCAAGATCCGCGCCAGTCAGTCCTCTGCTAAAATGGCGGTCCGTCTGCCGCCTTCTCTGTCAAGGAGATGCGGCCGATGGACGCGACCATGATTGACGAACATCTCAAAAACCTCGATCGCCGGCTGTCCAAGGTCGAGCAGATTCTGCCGACCCTGGCCACCAAAGCTGAACTGCAGGCGGCGATCGCGCCGCTCGCGACCAAGGAGGATGTCCGCGAATTGCGCCGGCACATGGACATCATCGGCGTCGCCTTGCGCAGCGACATTCAGCTCATCGCCGAGCCTCTCGCCTCAGAAAGGCCGAAGCGCACCGAGGGTTAGCGGTTCGTGGCCGCGACGTCATTGCTTCGCCGGCGTCGCGAGCGGCTTGCCCTTCTCGACGATGTAGGTCGCGAGGATCCTGCCCTTGCCGCTGCCGGTGTTGGTCGCGTTGTGGACGGTGCCCGCCGGAATCAGGAACGAGCCTCCCGCCTGAAGCGTGACCGGCGGCTTGCCTGCCTGCTCGATCAGGAACGTGCCTTCGATGACGTAGCCAATCTCTTCGCCGAAATGCGTGTGCAGGCCGGGCGTGGCTCGCGGATCGAATTCGGCGACCGCCGAGACCACCTCGTGGCCCGGCACGGAGATATCGGCCTGCTGGAGCACGGTGCGCTTGAACGCCGGCTGCTGCGCGGCGAGCGACCGCGGTCAGCAGGAACCCGGCGACGGTTAGCACGATGGAACGACTCATCATCTCCTCCTTGAACCTCAAAACCTCGTGATCGGAATCTTCTGCGCGCACAGCGGACAGTCGGCGGCCGTGAAGTTGTCCGGCGCCTTGTATTCCGCCAGCGCGATGTTCGGCACGCCGAGATCGACGTTCGCCTCGCAGCGATCGTAGATCTCGACCGTCGCGACGACGGTGCCGCCCGCCTCCTTCACCAGCGCGGCGCAGCGCGCGAACGTCTCGCCGGTGTTGCGGACATCGTCGGCCAGCAGCACGCGCTTGCCCTGCAGCTCGTGTCGGTAGAAAGGGCGCAGCGCCAAGCCGCCGGCGCGGCCGTCGTAGTTGAACGGCGCGAAGCTGCACGGCGGATGCGTCAGGCTGCGGCGGCTGTCGAGCAGCCCGGCGATCGTGTGTGCGAGCAGCGCGCCGCCGGTGACCGGTCCGGCCACGACCTCGGTCTGCTGCACCAGCTCGCCGGGCATGACGTCGAGCAGATCCTGCGCGAAGCGCCAGATCGTCGACGGGTGGCGGAACAGCTGGTGCGGGTTGAGATAGACGCGGCCGTGATAGCCGTTGCCGTAGTCGAAATGCCCGTCGATCATCAGGACCTCTGACTGCTGCAGGTCCTTGAGCGCTTTCTCGCGAAGCTCGGTGCGCTTGTCCACGCGTCTCCTGTAGTGCGGACCTTCAGGTCCGCCGTGAGCGCAGGCCTGAAGGCCTGCACTACATCCGGAACCCTGCTGCGTCGTTCACGTAGACCACCCGGCCGCCGACGATCGTGGCGGCGACGCCGCCGCGCAGCGTCCAGCCGTCGAACGGCGTGTTCTTCGACCTCGATCGCATCGCCTTCGCCGCGATCGTCACCGCGCAGGTCGGGCGCGAGGATGGTGATGTCGGCCGGCGCGCCTTCGCGCGAGCGAGCCGCCGGCGACGCTGCAGGATGCGCGCCGGGTTCACCGACAGCAGCTCGATCAGCCGCGGCAGCGAGACGACCCCGGCGTGCACCAGCCGATCGAAGCACAGCGACACCGCGGTCTCGAGGCCGGTGATCCCGAACGGCGCGCTGATCGAACTCGACCTGCTTCTCGTCGGCAGTGATGCGGCGCGTGATCGGTGGCGATGACGTCGATGCTGCCGTCGCGCAGGCCCGCCAGCATCGCGTCGCGATCGCGCCGTTTCGCGCAGCGGCGGGTTCATCTTGACGTTGGTGTCGTAGGCGATCGGCGCGCCGAGCATCTCGTCGGTGAGGACGAAATGATGCGGCGTCACCTCGCAGGTGACCCGGGCGCCGCGCGACTTGCCGTAGCGGACGGCGTCGAGCGTCTGCCGCGCGCTCATGTGCGCGATGTGGACGACGCCGCCGGTCAGCTCGGCGAGCGCGATGTCGCGCTGCGCCATGATCGACTCGCACTCGCCGGGAATGCCGCGCAGGCCGAGCGCCGAGGCCGTGAAAGCCCTCGTGGGCGACGCCGTCGCCCTTCAGCGTCTGCTCCTCGCAGTGCTCGATGATCGGCATGCTTGAACATGCCGGCGTACTCGAGCGCGCGCCGCATCAGCATCGCCGTCGCCACCGGATGCCCATCGTCGGTCAGCGCGACGCAGCCGGCCTGCTTCAGCTCGGCGATGTCGGCGAGCTGCTCGCCCTTCTGGCCGCGCGAGACCGCGCCGATCGGATAGACGCGCGCCAGGTTCGCCTCGGCGGCCTTCTCCAGGATGTAGCCGGTGACGCCGGCGTTGTCGTTGACCGGGCGTGGTGTTCGGCATGCAGGCCACCGCGGTGAAGCCGCCGGCCACCGCCGCGGCGGTGCCGGTCGCCACCGTTTCCTTGTGCTCCTGCCCCGGCTCGCGCAGGTGCACGTGCATGTCGATCAGCCCGGGCACGACGACCAGCCCGCTCGGCACGTCGACGACCGTCGCGCCGTCGACCGGCAGATCGCGGCCGACCCGGGCGATGCGATCGCCGTCGATCAGCAGATCGAACACGCCGTCGCGGCCGTTGGCCGGGATCGACCGACCCGTCTCCGCCTCGCAGCAACCGACTTCTCGCCATCAATCCACCTCGACGCCGCCGGCCAGCAGATACAGCACCGCCATGCGCACGGCGACGCCGTTGGCGACCTGTTCGAGAATCACCGAGTACGGGCCGTCGGCGACGTCCGAGGCGATCTCGACGCCGCGGTTCATCGGCCCGGGATGCATGATGATGACGTCCGGCTTCGCCTTGCGCGACCCGCGCCGTCGGTCATCCCGAAGCGTGTTGAAGTACTCGCGCAGCGACGGGATGAAGGCGCCGTGCATCCGCTCCTGCTGGATGCGCAGCATCATGATCACGTCGGCGTCGGCGACCGCTTCGTCGATGTTCGCCGAGACGCGCACGCCGAACCGCTCGATGCCGGCCGGCACCAAGCGTCGGCGGCCCGCTCACCCAGACCTCGGCGCCGAGCTTGGTCAGCAGCCGGACGTTCGAGCGCAGCACGCGGCTGTGCAGCAGGTCGCCGACGATGGTGACCTTGAGCCCCTCGATGCGCTGTCTTGTGCTCGCGAATCGTGAAGGCGTCGAGCAGCGCCTGCGTCGGGTGCTCGTGCATGCCGTCGCCGGCGTTGATGATGCGCGACTTGCAGACCCGCGACAGCAGGTGGCCGGCGCCCGACGAGGCGTGCCGCATCACGATCATGTCCGGCGCCATCGCCTCGATGTTCAGCGCGGTGTCGATCAAGCGTCTCGCCCTTGAGCACGCTCGACGCCGCGACCGCGATGTTCAAGGTGTCGGCGCTCAGCCGCTTCTCGGCGATCTCGAACGACGTCCGGGTGCGCGTGCTCGGCTCGTAGAACAGGTTGACGACGGTCTTGCCGCGCAGCGTCGGCACTTTCTTGATCGGCCGCTGGCCGATCTCGCGCATCGCCTCGGCGGTGTCGAGGATCAGGTAGATCTCGTCGCTGGTCAGGTCGTCGATGCTGAGGAGGTCCTTCTTCATGACTCGAGGATCTCCACTTCGTCGCGGCCGTCGATCTCGGTCAGGTGCACCTGCACGCTCTGCGACAGCGAGGTCGGCAGGTTCTTGCCGACGTAGTCGGCCTTGATCGGCAGCTCGCGGTGGCCGCGGTCGACCAGCACGACCAGCTGAATCGCCTTCGGGCGGCCGAACTCGATCAGCGCGTCGAGCGCCGCGCGAATCGTCCGGCCGGTGTAGAGCACATCGTCGACCAGCAGGATGCGCTTGTCGTCGATCGAGAACGGAATCTCGGTGCGGCGGATGACCGGCTGCGGCGGCGACCGCGGTGCCGCATCAGATCGTCGCGGTAGAGCGTGATGTCGAGCGCGCCGGTCGGGATGTCGTGACTGATGGATGTCGCGGATCGCCTGCGCCAGGCGCCTGGCGAGCGGCACGCCGCGGCGTGCGGATGCCGACCAGCGCCAGCTCTTCGATCCGGTGATTGCGCTCGAGGATTTCGTGGGCGATGCGGGCGAGCGAACGGGCGATGCGTTGGGCGTCGAGGACGACAGGCATGGATACCTCTTCGCATCCTCGCAGGGACGCGTTAAAGAGAACGGCGGTGATTATAACAGTACGCCGCTGGATACCGCTCGCGCCACGCAAAGGCCGCGAGCAACCGGCCAGAGCCGGCGTGCCGGCGTCTTATGCCGTTGGAGGGCTCATGCACACCAGGTCTCGCGTGTTGGTCGTGTTGTTGTGGCTGGTTTCGCTCGTCGTCACCGGCGCCGTCGCGGCCGCGCAGAGCAGCCGCCGCGAGCCGGCGGCGGTCATCTCGGGCAACGACATCGGGTTCCGGCCCGAAGGTTGGAACGGCAAGGCGCGCACCGGCACCTGGCTGGTCCGAATCAACGGCGAGTGGGTTGAGGCGCAGGGCGCCTTCAAGACCGTGCCGGCGACGACGCGCTGAACCGCTCAGCGCAACATCCAGAACTGCGCGTCGTAGCTCCACACCGTGAACGCCAGCTGCCGGCCGTCGGGCGACCATGCCGGCTGCGTCTTGTTCGTACGGATCCGTGGTCACCTGCACCGGCGTGCCGCCGCTGACCGGCATCCGGAACACCTGAAAGAAGCCGTCCGGCGCCGGCGCGATGAACGCGATGTCGCGGCCATCGGGCGAGGCGGCCAGGCCGGGCGTATCGTGTTCCGACGCGAACCGGTACACCACCCGCTCGTCGCCGCCTGCCCTGAGCGACGCGGGCGAGCCGGGAGCCGAAGGGCCGTCGCGCGCCAGCGTGGAGATCACGTGCCGGCCGGGCCCTTCCTTGCTGATCACCACGATGTGCGCGCTGTCGGCCAGCCATTCCGCGTGGCTCACCTCCGCGTCGAGCCGTCTGAAGCGCGAGCTCCACCGGTTCCCGGGTCACCGCGCCGGTCTCCTGATCGACGCCGGCGACGAACATCACCGACCGGTGCGACGCCTTGCTGGCGCCGTCGAACAGCAGCCACTTGCCGTCCGGCGACCAGCGCGGCCAGCCGACCTCGGCGCCGCGGCCGAGAAAACTGATTCGGCGCGGCGCCGCGCCGCCGGCCGCGGGCCGCAGCCAGACGTCGTCGGATTGATCCTGGTGCGAGTGGAACGCGATCCACTTGCCGTTCGGCGACCAGCACAGCGCCTGATCCTCGGACGCCGATGCGTGCACCACGCTCGATGGCTGCGCCGCCGGATTCGCCGGATCGACGGCGATGATCCCGGCGTCCTGCGCGATGTCGGGATACTTCGCATCGTCCACGACGCGGCGCCACGTGCCGTAGGTGATGCCGAGGAATCGGCCCGCCGGATCCCACGACGGCGTCTCGCTCTGAAAGGTGGCGAGCGGGCGGCTGGGTCCGCCGTCGGCCGCGACCAGCGCCACGAACGGTGCGGTAGCTCTGAACCTTGAACAACACGCCGCCGTCGCTGGAGACGGTCGGCGCGTAGGTGTCGCGCGAGAACGACGTCAGCCGGCGCGCGCGCCCGCCCGCCACGGGCGCCGCCCACAGATCCAGCGTGCCGGAGGCATTGGCGAACGACACGTACACGCTCGCCGCCATCCGGAGAGAACGCGACCGGGCCGTAGACGTCGAGATCGGGATCGGTCTTCACGATCGCGATCGCCGCCGCAGGGGATGGTCAGCCGCGCACGGCCGTCGGTCGTCGTGACGCAGGCGATCTCGCCGCGCGGCGTCCAGGCCGGAAATGCGATGCGGTGCGCCATCCGCTGCGCGTGCGCCGACGAGCCGTCAGCGGCGATGGTCCACAGCTCCTGTCCATCGCGGCCGTTGACGATCGCGGCAACCGAACGGCCGTCGGCGGACCACGCCGGCTGCCGCAGCTCGGACGCCTTCGCGGCCGCCGCAGCGGATCGCGATCGCGCCCAGAGCGGCGCGGCGTGCGCCGTCGACGCGGTCGTACAGCGCCCACCCCGGCTGCGTCTGGAATCCGTCGGCGAGAATCGAGCGGTTGTCGGCGCCCCACACGATGTTGCGGATCTGCGCCTCGCCGGCGGGGAATTCGACGAGCGGACCGCCGCCGGCGGCACGCACGCGCAGGAAGCGTCCTTCGGAGTATGCGATCCAGCGGCCGTCCGGCGAGATCGCGCCGGCCGGATCGCGGTAGCCGACCGGACCGAGCTGATGCGCGTCGGCGATCCAGGTCAACCGCTCCATCGACGGGTGCGATTCGCCGGTCCGCGCAAGCCATAGCGCGAGGCCGGCAAACAGCAACATCGCCGCCAGCACGAGCGGACGCATGATCGATCGCCCCATATCAGCAGCCGGGCAGCCGGAACGAGCCGATGCGCGTCGAGTAGCTCGCCGCGCCCTTCTTCACGTAGTCGCCGACGTACCAGATGGTGCAGTCGTCGCTTGGATCGATCGCGGTTTGCGTGTAGTCCTCCCACCGAACCAGATTCTGCGACGCCTCGCCTTCGACAAGCACCGTCTCGTGGAACGTGAGCATGCCGGGCGGATCGCTGGCAAGCCTCGCCGCAACCCGCTGCCCCGGATAGTTCGGCGCTCCGCCGAAGGATATCCGATCGCGATGTTGCCCCGGCGATCGACTGCCGGACTCGCCATCCAGCGGTAGAACCGATCGGGGGCGTAGGTGCCCTGCTGGTACAGGCGGACGTCGCGGCTCGCGTCGATCCGGAACTCGTACCAGCGCACGCCGCCGCCTCCGGCCGCCGTATCTACGGAGTGCACCGCGACGATCGACTCCCGGCCGCCGACATTCCGGTAGACCAGGCGTTGCATGAGCTTGTCGCCCTGTGCGTCGAGGCGCCGCTCCGTATCGGGCTGCGGCACGCAATTCGTGAGCTGGCCGCCGCACAGGTAGTGGTACGGCGCGACGGCGATCTTCTCGGGCCCGCTCACCCTGGTCTTCGCGGGATCGATCCAGTCCACGTGAAATTTCCAGGCGTAGATCCCGTCATCCTCGAGGATCTGCTTCAGCTGCGTGCCACCGGCCGCCATCATCACGTTGGGCGCGCCCGCCGGCGGCAGCGCACGGCCTTCGACGTCGGCGTTGTTCAGGAAATTGACGCCGTCGATGATTACGCACTGCTCGCGGGCCGGCTGGCCCTTCAGCATCTTCGCGCGCTCGACGACGCACGCGTGCTTCTGAATCACTTCGTCGCCGGTGCTGGTCGCCACGTAGTAGCCGTCCGGCCAGATCGCCGGGCGCGGATAGTCGGGGAACAACGCACGCTCGAAGACGTAGCGATAGTACGGCCCGAGCGGATCGGGGCCCACGCTCAGCGCGTAGCAAATCGCAAACGTCCCTGTCGCCGGCTGCGGCGGCGCCGCCTGACCCTGGGGCGTCGGCGGCACGATCGGCGGCGCGCCGGGGCGTGCAGGGGCGGCGGAGCGCGCGGCGTCACCGGGTCTCGCCGGCTGGCCCGGTTTGGATCGATCGGCATCGAACACCGTACGGCGGAAGATCGGCATCACGATCAGCCATCGCCCCGCCAACTGATCGTAGCGGACGACCGCGTCGCCGTTCGGCCGCGCCTCGCACACCCCGCCAACGCCGGCGAACATCGTGTTGGTGCTGACCGGCCCGTACAGCGTCCGGCCCTGCTTCGTGAAGATCGCCAGCTGTGAGTTGACGATCTGAAAGACATGGTTCGGCCCGACCGCGAGGGAATTGTCCGATGGGTTGCGCGGTGGCGCCGGGTTGTTGGTTCCGGCGCCGGGGATCATCCCGACGCCCAGGCCATCGAAGCTCGCAAGCATGGCAACCGCCGGGCGAACCCCCGGCGAGGTCTGCTCGATGGATTGGGCGGCGAGAAGAGCCGCCGCCAGAGTGACGCACAACACCACCTGAGCCCTTCACGCGCTCCTCGATTTCTCCGCCTGGATGTGCGCCGCGCCCTCGAACCGCCGCGCCGCGAGCCAGCACATCGACGCCCACATGAAGCCGACGATCCAGCCGCCGAGGACGTCGGTCGGATAGTGCACGCCGAGATAGACGCGGCTGATGCCGACCAGCGTCGTCAGCAGCACGGCGATGCCGAGAATGTAGATCTTGGTCAGCCCGCGCTCCGACGCGCGCATCAGGATCGCCGCCAGCGTCAGGTAGACGATCGCCGACTCCATCGCGTGCCCGCTCGGGAAGCTGGTCGAGTAGACCACGCGCAGGTGCGGCACGACGGTCGGGCGGGGACGGTTGAAGACGTGCTTCATGGCGGTGTTCAGCAGCTCGCCGCCGAACCAGGTGATCACGACCACCACCGCGGTGCGATAGCGCGTCTGCAGCACCAGGAAACCGGCCACGGCGACCACCACCAGGCCCGAGCACGGTCGGACCGCCGATCGCGGTCAGATCGAGCAGCGAGCCCTCGATCCACGTCGGCCCGATCGGCCTGCGACGGATCGGCAGGATCGCGCAGCGCGCGGAGAATCTTCGTGTCGAACGCCTGCGTGTCGCCCTCGGTCACCTCGCCGGCGAGACTGACGAACCCGAACAGGAGCACGCACAGGCCGAGGCCGACGAACAGCCACGCCAGCTCCGTCGGTCGAGCTGGACCACCACCGCCCGCTGCCTCGCGTGGTTCTGGTCGCCATCCTCAGCGATCGTATGTCGGGATGAAGGTGATCGGCCGCTCGTCGGTGAAGGCGCGCTGGAACAGATCGGTGCGCGCGTAGCCGTCCATGTCGCGGCCGAGCGGCAGCCCGAGGAAATACAGAATCGTCGGCGCGACGTCGACGACCGACGCGCGCGCCTGCTGACGGCCGCGCGCCACGGAGGCGCCATAGGCGAGCAGGAAACCGTCCGGCGCGGCTTCGTGCGTGCCGCTGATCTCGGGATCGCCGATGACGCGCTCGATCAGCCGCTTGCCGAAGCCGAGCGGCTCCATGCCGTAGCCGGACACCACGATCAGCAGATCGTCGGGCCCGAGGCCCGCCATCGCGCGGCCGATCGCCTCGTCGATCAGCCGTAATGACGCTCGAGCACCGAGCCGAGCCGGCGCCGCTCGTCCTCGGTCACGTCGCCGAACTCCGACGGCAGCGCGTAGCGCAGGAAATAGTGGCCGATCGGATCGAGGCTCTGGTACCGCGTCAGCGAGACCTGCGGCGGCCGCGCGCGCGACATCACCTGGGCGATGCGGTCGTAGACGCGATCGGTGCGCGCCGGCCCTCTTCGCGTGACGTCGCGGTCCGATGCCGCGCGGGCCGAGTCCCGATCGACGCCGCGACCACCGGCGACGGGCATCGCCCATGGCGCCCTCCATCGCCGCCAGCGCCTCGAGCTGCAGCTCGGGCGGATAGATCGCCGACGGATCGTCGAGGCCCGACGGCGTCAGCGCGACGCGATGATAGGTGTCGCCGACGACGTAGCCGCGGACCACCGGCGCCGGCTGGGTCAGCGGCCAGCCGACGACGCCGACCGTGAAGCCTTCGGTGCTGAGGATGCTCCACAGCGTCCGGGTGCGGAAGCGTCGCCGAGGTGTGTCCCTGCTCGACCAGAAAGCCGAACCGCTCGAGGCCGTGCGCGAAACAGTAGTCGGGCAGCAGCTGCACCGCGCCGCCGCCGCCGGCGAGCTGATAGATCGCCGACGATCGGACGCCGTTCTTCTGCGGCAGCTTGCCGGTCGCGACCGCCGCCCACACCGCCTTCGGCCGACGTCGGATGCAGCGTCGCCAGATGACGAACGGCGCCGGCGTCGAGGATCCGGCCGAAGTTCGGCAGCCGCCCTTCGGCGGTGGCGCTGGTGATCAGGTCGAGTGACGCGCCGTCGATCGCGATCACGGTCACCCGGCCGCCGACTCAGGCCGCGCGCGATCGAACGACGCGTCGATCGGCCGCGCCTCGAGCAGCGGCGGCACGCCGCGCCCGCGCAGCGCGAGCAGCGCCGCCACCGACGACAGCACGATGACGGCGAACAGCGGCGCCCAGACCGCGCGCGCCTGCGGCGCCCTGCGTCGCAGGATCGCCAGCAGCAGGCACAGGACCGCCGTCGCCGACAAGACCATCGCGCTCGCCAGCAGCGCCGTCGCCGTGCCGGCGTCGAGCACCAGCGAGAACGTGACCAGGTTGCGCCACATCAGCAGTCGCGCCGGCGGCCGCGGCCATCGCGCCGAGCCACGTCAGCACGTCGACGCTGATCCACGCGGGCGAGAACACTTCGCGCGCCAGCAGCTGCCGCACCACCAGCAGGATGTAGACGATCACGGTCAGGTGGACGACGTAGTAGAGGCCGACGGTGGCGAGCAGCGGCGCGAGCCGCGACGGATGCAGCGGCAGGTTCGGGTTCAGATGCAGCACGAGCGCGATCACGTACACTCGTCGCCAGCGCCGCGGCCGCCATCGAGTTGCTCAGCATGCGGAGATAGCGCACCGTTAGTCCCTGGTCCTTCGTGCTTGGTTCTTGGTCCGTCCCTCGTCCGTGGTCCTTGGACTGATTTCGCTGCAGTATACTGCCGCGATGCCGATCGATGTCGCGGCGCGCGTGATCGCGAACCGGCCGCTGTCGAGCGACTACAACGTCCTCGCGCTGGCCGCTCCCGACATCGCCGCGCCGCGACTCCCGGACAGTTCGTGATGCTGAGACCGGGCACGCGGCGCCGACCCGCTGCTGCGCCGTCCGTTTTCGATCTTCGAAATCCTGCGCGACGCCGACGGCGCCGCCACCGGCCTTTCGATCCTCAGCAAGCGCATCGGCGTCTCGACGTCGCTGCTCTACGACGCGCGCGAAGGACAGCGCGTCGACTGCCTCGGTCCGCTCGGCCGGCCGTTCACCGTCGTCGATCCGCCGTCGCGAAGCGTGGATGGTCGCCGGCGGCGTCGGCCTCGCGCCGTTCGCGACGCTCGCGCAAGCGCTGCGCGCGCGCGGCGTCGCGACGACGCTGTTCTACGGCGCTCGCCGCGGCGCCGAGCTGTTCTATCTCGATTTCTTCCGCGATCTCGGCGTCGAGCTCGTGCTGACGACCGAAGACGGCAGCGCTCGGCGAACGCGGACGCGTCGATCGCGCCGCTCGATCGGCGGCTGGCGGCGCTGGCGCCGTCGGCCGCGGTGATGCTGCTACGCCTGCGGCCCCGAAGGCATGCTGGCCGCGACCGCGACGCACGGCGATGACCTACGGCCGGCCGTGCGAGGTGTCGGTCGAGCGGATCATGGGCTGCGGCCTCGGCGGCTGCTACAGCTGCGTCGTGCCGATGCGCGGCGACGACGGCGCTTTCCATCACGTCCGCTCGTGCCTCGCCGGGCCGGTGCTGAACGCGGACTCAGATATCGTGGGAGCTGCATGATGGATCTCTCGGTACAGATCGGCTCGCTTCGCCTCAAGAACCCGCTGATCGCCGCGAGCGGCTGCTTCGGCTACGGCGTCGAGTACGCCGACGTCGTCGATCTCTCGACGCCTCGGCGCGATCGTCTCGAAGGGACTGTTTCTCAAGGCGCGCGAGGGGCATCCGGCGCCGCGCATCGTCGAGACGCCGGCCGGCATGCTGAACGCGATCGGCCTGCAGGGCATCGGCGCGCAGCGGTTCATCGACGAAAAGATGCCGGAGCTGCGCGCGCCGCGGCGCGACCGTCATCGTCAACGTCTGCGGCACGACGATCGACGAGTACGTCGAGGTTTCGCGCATGCTGTCCGACACCGAAGGCGTCGCGCGCGATCGAGCTGAACATCTCCTGCCCGAACATCAAGGAAGGCGGCATCCAGTTCGGCTGCAGCCTCAACGGCACCTTCGACGTCGTCAGCGCCGTGCGCAAGGTGACGCGGCTGCCGGTGATTCCCAAGCTGACGCCGAACGTCACCGACGTCGCCTCGTTCGCGCGCGCGGCCGAGGACGCCGGCGCCGACGCGGTGTCGCTGGTCAACACCTTCCTCGCCATGGTCATCGACGTCGAGACGCGGCGGCCGAAGATCTCGAACGGCGTCGGCGGCCTGAGCGGCCCGGCCATCCGGCCGATCGCCGTCCGCATGGTGCACGAGTGCCGGCAGACGGTGAAGATCCCGGTCATCGGCATGGGCGGCATCGCCGACGCGCGCGACGCGCTCGAGTTCATGATCGCCGGCGCCGACGCGGTCCAGATCGGCACCGCGAACTTCGTCGACCCGTTCATCTGGACCAAGCTGCTCGACGGCATCCGCGACTACGGGCGGCGCCACGAGATCGAGCGCGTCAGCGACCTGGTCGGCACGGTCGACTACCGGCGGGTCCGGACCGCGACAAAGTAGGCCGATGGAACAGCTGCTCGTGGCGCTGGACGTGGACACGGTCGCCGAGGCGCGCGCGCTGGCCGATCGGCTGCGCGGCGCGGTCGGCGGCTTCAAGATCGGCAGCCGGCTGTTCACCAGCGAAGGGCCGGCGCTCGTCGAGGAGCTCGCCGCGCGCGGCGATCGCGTCTTCCTCGATCTGAAGTTCCACGACATCCCGAACACCGTCGCCGGCGCGATCGCGGCGGCCACGCGGCTCGGCGTCTGGATGGTCAACGTCCACGCCTCGGGCGGCAGCGCGATGATGCGCGCCGCGCGCGCCGCCGCCGACGAAGAAGCGGCGCGCCGCTCGCGTGCCGCCCCGCTGGTCATTGCCGTGACGATGCTCACCAGCCTCGATCAGGCGGCGCTGGCTGAGATCGGCCTCGACGGCGCCGGTCGCGCGATCAGGTCGAGCGGCTGGCGGCGCTGACCGAGGCTGCCGGGCTCGACGGCGTCGTCGCCTCGCCGCAGGAGATCGCCGATCATCCGGACGCCGCTGCGGCGCGCGATTCGCACATCGTCACGCCGGGCATTCGCGGCGCCGGCGACGCCAAGGGCGATCAGAGCCGGACGCTGAGCGCCGCCGAGGCGCTCGCCGCCGGCGCCAGCTATCTCGTGGTCGGCCGGCCGATCATCGCGGCCGCCGATCCGCGCGCGGCCGCCGAGCGCATCGCTCGCCGAGTGCCGCGGCCAGGCGTCGTGATCGTCCTCACGCTCTACTCCCGTCCGGGCTGTCACCTCTGCGACGAGATGAAAGCGGTCGTCCAGCGCGTGACTGGCGCGGCAGGCGCGCGAGCCGCGGTCGAAGAGATCGACATCTCGACCGATCCCGACGCTCGAAGCGCGCTACGGCCTGGAGATTCCGGTGCTGCTGGTCGATGGGAAGAAGGCCGCGAAGTATCGGATGACCGAGGAGGCGCTGACGCGGCTGCTGAGAGAGCGGGCGGGAGGGGCGGGATAGGCAGGACAGCCGGGAGCCATCACGGCCCTACAGCCTTTCCTGCCCGTCCTGCCCTTCCTGCCCGTCCTGCCTACTTTGCGGTGATGACGAAGTGCCCGCGGCGGTTCTGCTGCCAGCAGCCCTCGTTCTCTTCGTTGCAGAACGGCTGCTCCTTGCCCTTGCTGACGACGGTGACGCGGCCGGCCGGCACGCCCAGGCTGACCAGATAGTCCTTCACCGCGGTCGCGCGGCGGTTGCCGAGCCCGAGGTTGTACTCCGCGCTGCCGCGCGAGTCGCAGTGCCCTTCGAGCGTGACCTGCACGCTCGTCCACTTCTTCATCCAGTCCGCGTCCTTCTGCAGCACCGGCTTGGCATCGTCGCGGACTGTCGACTTGTCGAGATCGAAGAACACGTCGTCCAGCGGCTTCTCCGCGTTCAGCTGATCGACCGACTTGCGCGCGAAGATTTCCTCCTCGCTCAGCGCGCGCGGCGCGGGCGCGGGAGCCGGAGCCGGCGGTGGCGGCGGCGGTGGCGGCGTTCGCGGAGCTGCCGGCGGCGGCGGCGGCGGTGGCAGCGGAGCTGCCGCAGGAACCTTCTTGTGGCAGCCGGCCGCCGCAATGGCCAGAGCGGCGCTCGAGTGCAATCGTCGATACCAGACGGCGGACGCGAATCATCGTGTACTCCTCGAGTGGGTGGCAGCTTACAAAGTTGATTTCACGCTGTCAATCAAGCGTGAGTGACGAAAACGATACAATGCGCCGCGTGGAACACCTGCTGCGCGCGACCGCACGAGCGGAAGCGCGCCATTTCTGGTTCCGCGGCTTCCGTGCGTTCGTCACGCCGCTGCTCGAAGTCGCGGCCGCGGATCGGACGCAGGCGCGTGCTGCTCGATTGCGGATGCGGCACCGGCGCCAACCTCGAACTGCTCGACACGATTCGGCCGCGCCTACGGTTTCGACCTGACCGAAATCGGTCTGCGAATCGGCCGCGACGCGGGCCGGACGCGGCTCGCGCGCGCCACCGTGACGGCCGTGCCCTTTCCCACGGCCTCCTTTGATATCGTCACTTCCTTCGATGTGCTGTATTCGCTCGCCGGATTCCGACGAACAAGCGGCGATCGCGGAGATGTACCGGCTCCTGAAGCCGGGCGGCTACGCGCTGGTCAACGTCGCCGCGATGCCCATGCTGCGGGGCGATCACTCGGTGCTGAGCCGCGAGGTGCGGCGCTACAGCCGCGGCGATCTGCGGATCAGGCTGGAGCAGGCCGGGTTCGCAATCGGGCGCCTGACCTACACCAACGCCACGCTGTTCCCGCCGCTGGCCCTCGCGCGGCTGCTGCAGCGGCGCCGCGGCCTGCGCGCCGAGGGCGAGACCGCGGCGGAAATCTCGGTGCCGCCGGCGCCGATCAACGCGCTCATGACCGCGGTGATGCATCTCGAAGCGCTCTGGCTGCGCGCCTTCGACGCGCCGTTCGGCAGCTCGCTGCTCTGCCTGGCTAGGAAGCCGGTCGTCAACCGACACCCTGAAGATCCGCAGCCCCAGATGCCGGCGGTCCGCGCTGCGCCGGCTCCGCTCCGCCGGCGAGTAGACCTGATCGGTCTCGAGCACGATCGGGAGCCTCGGCGTCGGGCATCGGCAGGTCGATCGCGAAGTCGTCGTTCAGGACGCGTCGTAAGCACGACGCGGCCGCCGGACCGGACGATCAGTGTCGAGGGGCCGGAGAAATAGCTGCGCGGCGACTCGCCCTGCAGGTGCAGCGTGAGGTTCGGGTACTCGCCGATCGGGCGACAGGCGGGTCATCGGCAGCCACGCGTGCAGCTCGCCGCGCTCGCTCAGCCAGCGCCAGCGCGCGCCGGTGGCGGGGTTGAGCTCCGGCTCGTGCCAGCCGTCGCCGAAGCCGACCAGCGACCGCGTAGCGCGACGCGTCGAACTGCTCGATCGCCACGCGCGAGCCGCGCGCTCGCCTCTACCGTCACCTTCAGATAAGCACGTAGATCGCCGGCGGCGATGAGGTCGCGCCGGGCAGGCTGACGAACGCGCAGGAACGGACCCGGGCTCCAGACGTCGGCTCCGCCACCGCGCGGCCGTCGATGCGCACCGTCAGGCGCGGCTGCAGCGCCGGGTCGAAGCTTCGGCCGCCGATCATCAGCGCGCCGCCGAGCACGCCGACGGTGGATCCAGCCGTCGATCGGCGCGAGCGACGGCCCGCGGCGATCCGCGTCGGCGACGCCGGCCGCTTCCGGCGTCAGCGCCCAGCCTTCGCCGACGTACCACTCGGGCCGATCGACGCGGTACCAGTCCATCTCGTTCGGCCGCACGCCGCCGAGCAGCACCGGATACGGCAGCGGCCAGCGGTAGCGACACGGGATCGCCGTGCTGCACCAGATCGATGCTCGGCGCGCAGCGGATCGACGACGAACCAGACCGGCGCGCGGCCGCCGCCGTTCCAGTACTTCACCGCCTCCAGCCACTCGTGCTGCGGCGGCGCCGGCAGCGTCTGCCGCGACGCGCGGCGATCGCGTCGCCGAGCCACTTGCGCGGCCCGCGCAGGTCGAACGACTCGCGCCGGTCAGGCGCCAGCACGGGCGGCTGCGACGACGTGCTCGGCCGCGGCGCCTGCATCGTCGTCGAGCAGCCGGAACGCCGGCGCCGTCTGCGCGCGAGTAGGCGGCGATCGAGGTGCCGCCGACGTGCGCGCCAGAACATCGCCAGCGCGACCGCCACCGCCAGGCCGATGTCCCACGGCAGCAGGCGCAGCCCGGCGACCGCCAGATACGCCATCGGCACGACGAGCGGCAGCGCGTAGCGGCTGGTGAACGTCTCCTGAAACAGCAGATCGAACACCAGATACGGGACCGAACGCGACCGCGAGCAGCGACGAGCGTCGCGCCGTGCCGGCGTGCGAGGCGCGCCAGGCCGGCGCACGCGCGCACGCAGCACCACGGCGGCGACCGGCCACGCCGCCCACGGCGCGACGAACGCGTAGTACAGCGCGTCGCGCACGTCGCGCGCGCCGTGCCGTGGTCCACAGCATCTGGATGTTGCCGAGATCCTCGGCGCCCTGATCGAACAGCGCGTGCCAGTAGGCCGCCGGCCCGCCGCTGACGATCGACCAGCGGCACGAACCACAGAGCGACACCGGCGCGAAACGCGGCCGCGATCAGGGATCAGGGATCGGAGTCTGAGGATTGACGCCGCTCGGTCCCGCTTCAGCCCCGAGCCCTGAGCCCTAATCCCTTGAGCGCGATCAGCAGCGGCACCGTGAGCCACGACCACCTGCGATCGCAGGCCGGCCGCGAGCCCGGCGCAGAACGCGGCCAGCGCGAGACCGCGCGCGCTGCCGGCGGCGAGCGTCATCGCCTGCACGGCGAGCGCGGCGGCCAGGCCGCTGGCTGTCGCTCAGCGGCCGGGCCGCGGTGAACCAGTAGAGCGGCGTCGTCATCGCCAGCGCGACCGCCGCGATCGACCACGGCGCCGGCGTCGCGTCGTCGTCGAGCCGCCGGAACAGCGCCGCAGAGCGCAAGCACGCCGAGCGCGCCGGCGACGACGCTGACCAGCGCCAGCGCCGTCGCCTCCTGGCGGCACGGCGGCGTGCACCGCCTTGCGCGATCAGCGATGAAGACCGGATAGCCGGGCGGGTGCGGCTGATGCTGCGCGACGTCGAACTGGCGGACGCCGAGCGCGAAATTGATCGAGTCGAGATCTTCGAGCGACGCGGGAGATACGGCAGGTGGAGCGCGAGAAAGAGCGACGGCGAGGACGACGATCAACGCGGCGCCCGCGGAGCTCGCAGCGAGCAGCTCTTGCGTGCTTCGCGCGTTCGCGGCGTCGAGCTCACATCGGCCGCAGGAACAGTCCTTCGTTCAGGCTGCCGATCCGGTAGCCCTGCAGATCGAGCGTGACGTAGCGGTAGCCGGCGGCCTTCAGCTCGCGCACGATCGCGGCGGCGATCTCCGGCTCGAGCGCGCGCGGCATCTCGTCGCGCGCGATCTCGACGCGCGCCAGGTCGTCGTGGTGGCGCACGCGGAAGACGCGGAAGCCGAGCGCGCGCACCGCCTGCTCGGCGCGCTCGATGGTCCGCAGCTTCTCGTCGGTCACTTCGGTGTGGTACGGAATGCGCGACGACAGGCACGCCGACGCCGGCTCGTCCCAGGTCGGCAGCCCGGCGCGGTGCGACAGCTCGCGGATCTCGTCCTTGGTCAGATCGACTTCGTCGAGCGGGCTGCGGACGCCGAACTCGCGCGCCGCCTGGCGGCCGGGCCGGTAGTCGCCGCGATCGTCGGCGTTGTTGCCGTCGACGACGACGGCGCTGGCGCGTCGGCGGCGATGCGCGACAGGTGCGTGTAGAGCTCGTGCTTGCAGAAGTAGCAGCGGTTGGCCGGGTTGGCGCGGTACTCGGGGTTGCTCGAGCTCGCTGGTCTGGATGATCTCGTGGCGCAGGCCGAAGTCCTTGGCGATCCGGATCGCGAGCGCGCGATGCCGCTCGGGATAGCTGGGGCTGTCGGCGGTGACCGCCACGGCGCGGTCGCCGAGGGTGCGGCTGGCGATGTAGGCGAGGTAGGCGCTGTCGACGCCGCCGCTGTAGGCGACGATCGACCGAATCGAGCGAGGCCAGGGCGTCGCGGAGGGCCTGTTCTTTCGCGGCCGGCTCACTCATTCTTCGACTTCGTCCTCGTCCTCGTCGTCGTCTTCGTCGTCGTCCTCGACCTCGTCGTCGTCCTTCTCTTCGTCGTCGTCGTCGTCGTCGTCCTCGTCGTCGTCGGGCGCGAGATCGAGCTCGAGCGGCGACATGCCGACGACTTCGAGGTTCGAGCCACACTCAGGGCAGCTGAGCTGATCGCCCTTGTCGACATCGAACTCGTCGACTTCGATTTCGGCATCGCATTCGGGGCAGGTGGCCATTCGGGTCTCCGATCACTTAGAATCCCGCAGCGGCGGGATGATCGCGAGTATAGCGAGAACCTGCGCAAGTCTGCAACGCGGGCTAAGGCCCGCGGCGCGCCGTTCCGATAGCTATATACGATGGCCAGCACCTCGGTCAGCACCAAGACCGTCGTCGTCGCCGACGACACCGCGTTCGTGCGCGATCGCTTCCGCACGGCGATCGAGCAGGCGGGGCACAAGGCGATCGTCGTCAAGAGCGCCGCGGAGCTGCTGGCGCGGGTGCGCGCCGACCTCGAGCACGATCGATCTGATCATCGTCGATCTGCGGCTGCCGCACGCGCCCGGCGTCGAGCTGGTCCGCTCGATCCGCAAGCTGGACGACGGCCGGCTGCCGGTGCTGATCTTCAGCGGCACGATCGCCAGCGCCGACGAAGTGCGCGAGCTGGCGGCGCTCGGCGTCGCCGGCTACGTCAACGAGTACAGCGCGGTGCAGCACATCCTGCCGTCGCTGGCGCCGCACCTGTTCCCCGACAACTTCAACCGCCGCAGCAGCCCGCGCGTGGTGCTCGGCATCCCGATCCAGTACCGCTTCGGCAACACCATCGCCGCGGCGCTGACGCTGAACCTCAGCCACGGCGGCATCGCCATCCGCACGACCAGCCCGCTCGACGGCGGCGCCAAGATCAAGGTGCGCTTCCGCATGCCGGGATCGAAGAAGGACATCGACGCCGAGGGGCACGTGGCGTGGAGCGACCGCCGCGTCGGCATGGGCATCCAGTTCGAGATCGTCGATCCCGCCAACCAGACGGTCATCGACCACTTCGTCGACGCGCACTTCTTCAGCAACAGAAAAGCGTAAGATTTCGGCCATGGAGCACTCGCTCGCGGCCACGCTGTGGCGGCTCGTGGGCCTGCTGGCGCTGGTCTGCGCCAACGGGTTCTTCGTCGCCGCCGAGTTCTCGATCGTCACGGTGCGCAAGACGCGCATCGATCAGATGATCGCCGAGGGGCACCGCGGCGCGCGGGCGGTGCGGCGCGCGGTCACGCGCGCCCGATCGCTACATCGCCGCGACCCAGCTCGGCATCACGATGGCCAGCCTCGGCCTCGGCTGGATCGGCGAGCCGGCGCTGGCGTCGCTGTTCGAGCCGGCGCTCGCGTTCCTGCCGGCGCACCTCGCCGACGCGACCGCGCACAGCATCGCCGTCGCGATCGCGTTCGCGATCATCACCGCCGCTGGACATCGTGTTCGGCGAGCTGGCGCCGAAATGGATCGCGCTCGAGCGGCCGGAGGCGACGGCGATCTGGTGGTCAAG
This sequence comes from uncultured Acidobacteriota bacterium, assembly GCA_963794705.1. Lineage (GTDB taxonomy): Bacteria > Acidobacteriota > Vicinamibacteria > Vicinamibacterales > CAVVIG01 > CAVQFC01. The sequence goes on along the minus strand of CAWCFI010000007.1, from coordinate 221,527 downwards.
CCGCTCGAGCTGTTCATGCGGGTGTTCTGGCCGTTCATCCGGCTGGTGCACGGCACGGCGCAGGCGCGTGGTCAACGATGCTCGGCCTGCGCGGCGCGCGGCCACCGCGCGATGGTCCACTCGGAAGAAGAGCTGAAGATGCTGGTCACCGCGAGCCAGGAGGCCGGCGTCCTCGAGGAGCAGGAAGAGCAGATGCTCCACCGCGTGTTCGGCTTCGCCGATCTCACCGCCGGACAGGTGATGATTCCGCGCACCGAGCTGGTCGCCGTCGCCGCCGACACGCCGCTGCGCGAGCTGCTGCGCGAAGATCGGCCAGCGGCGAGCCGACGCGCCTGCCGGTCTACCGCGACGATCTCGACGACGTGATCGGGATGCTGCACGTCGACGATCTGCTGCAAGGCGCTCGGCGGCCGGCGACGCCGACGTCAACGCCGGCGCGCTGGCGCGCGAAGTGCTGACGGTGCCGGACACGCTCGGCGCCGACGATCTGCTCGCCGAGATGCGGCGGCGCGGCGCGCGCGAGGCGCTGGTCATCGACGAGCACGGCGGCACCGCCGGGCTGGTCACGTTCGAGTCGCTGATGGAGCGGATCGTCGGCGAGATCCCCGGCGAGATGGGCGCGCAGACGCGCACCGTCGTGCGCCAGGACGGATCGGCCGACATCGACGGCCTGGCGCTGGTCAGCGACATCAACGAGCAGTTCGGCCTGCACATCGACGAGAGCACCTACACGACGATCGGCGGCTACGTGCTCGGCCGGCTCGGCCGCCGGCCGCGCGTCGGCGACATCATCGACGTCGAAGGCCGCAAGATGCGGGTCGACGCGATCGACGGCATTGCGGGTCGCGAAGGTGTGGCTGTCGAAGGCGAAACAGCTGCCGACACCGGAGCCCGAGCGCTGAATGAAATAACGGAACGCGGAGTCGAGGAACTGGATGCTAGGGGCTGGGTACCAGGCGCCTCGGGCCAGCACCTGGTTGCCGCAACCCACAGCCCCGACTGTCGCCAAGCGCGCTGCTGAACACCTTGCTCGTAGTTCGGCTCGTTGCGCGCGTCCTCGAGCACCTCGGCGTGGCGGACGATGCCGTCCTTGTCGATGACGAACGTCGCCCGCTTGGCGATTCCCTTCAGGCCGATCATGTCCTCGTTGAACACGCCGTAGTCGCGGATCACCGTCTTGTTGAAGTCGCTCAGCAGCGGAAACGTCAGCTTCTGCTGATCCTGGAACGCCTTGAGCGTAAAGAAGGTGTCAACGCTGATGCCGAACACCTGCGCGTTGGCCTTGCCCAGCTGGGCCATCGAGTCGCGGAACGTGCACAGCTCCTTCGTGCACACCCCGCTGAACGCGGCGGGGAAAAACGCCAGCACCACCGGCTTGCCCTGCAGCTCGCTGAGCGTCACCGGCTCGCGGTCCTGGTTCGTCAGGGTGAAGTCCGGCGCTTTCGATCCGACGGCGACTGCCATCAAAGCCTCCATTACATTGGTGATAAGGTTGGTCCGCCCCCTACACAAACCGAGGCGGTTCGGGTTAGCATTTTTGTTTGTTGCCGATAGGAGATGTCTCTGTGATCGAGGTTCAACACCTCACGAAACGCTACGGCCGCGTCACCGCCGTGGACGACGTCAGCTTCCGCGTCGAGCGCGGCGAGATCCTCGGGTTCCTCGGACCCAACGGCGCCGGCAAGACGACGACGATGCGGATCCTGACCGGCTACATGCCGGCCACCGAAGGCAAGGCCATTGTCGCCGGGTTCGACGTCTTCGACCAGCCGATCGAGGCCAAGCGGCGCACCGGCTACCTGCCGGAGACGCCGCCGCTCTACCCGGACATGAGCGTCTCCGAGTATCTCGACTTCGTCGCCAAAATCAAAGGCGTGCCGTCGGCCGACCGCCGCGCCGCGCGTCCAGTACGTGATGGAGCGCACGCGCATCGCCGACATGGCCAACCGGCTGTGCGGCAAGCTGTCGAAAGGCTACAAGCAGCGCGTCGGCCTCGCCCAGGCGCTCATCCACAACCCCGACGTGCTGATCCTCGACGAGCCGACCGCCGGCCTCGACCCGAAGCAGATCATCGAGACCCGCGAGCTGATCAAGGAGCTCGCCGGCGATCACACGATCATCCTCAGCACGCACATCCTGCCCGAGGTCGCGCAGACCTGCCAGCGCGTCGTCATCATCAACAAGGGCCACGTCGTCGCCGTCGACACGCCGGACAACCTGACGGCGCGGCTGCGCGGATCGGAAACGATGTACGTGCAGGTCGACGCCGGCGGCGCCGACGCCGCCGCGGCGCTCGGCCGCGTGCCGGGCGTGACGCGCGTCGTCGAAGCCGACCGCCGCGACGGCATGGTCGGCTACGAAGTCGACAGCGAGAGCGGCCGCGACGTGCGCCGCGAGCTCGCGCGCGCGGTGGTCGGCAGCGGCTGGGGCCTGCTCGAGCTGCGGCCGATGCGCATGAGCCTCGAGGACGTCTTCCTGTCGCTCACCACCGAAGAAGTCGCCGACGCCGGCGCCGAGGCAGCGCCGCCGAAGGAGAAGCCGTCCATGAGTAACATCCTCGCGATCGCGCAGAAGGAGCTGAAGTCGTACTTCGCGTCGCCGATCGCCTACATCGTGATCGGGCTCTTGGCGCTGCTCTACGGCTACTTCTTCGCCGCCATCCTGCACTACTTCGTGCAGCAGAGCATGCAGATGAACCAGTTCGGCATGCAGGGCCCGCAGGCGATGAACATCAACCAGCAGCTGATTCGGCCGCTGCTGCAGAACGTGACTGATCCTGATCCTCTTCCTGCATGCCGATGGTGACGATGCGCACCTACTCGGAGGAGAAGCGCTCGGGCACCATCGAGCTGCTGCTGACCTCGCCGCTGACCGACTTCCAGATCATCCTCGGCAAGTTCTTCGGCGCGATGGCGCTCTACGGCGTCATGCTGGCGGTGACGCTGATCCACATCGGCCTGCTGTTCGTCTACGGCACCCGGAGTGGAAGCCGATCCTCACCGCCTACCTCGGCCTGCTGCTGATGGGCGGCTGCTTCATCTCGCTCGGCCTGTTCATCTCGAGCCTGACCAAGAACCAGATCGTCGCCGGCATGGTGACCTTCGCGGTGTTCCTGCTGCTCTGGGTGATCACCTGGATCGGCAGCGCCGCGGGGCCGACCGGCCGAGAAGCTGACGCAGTACCTGTCGATCGTCGACCACTACGACGACTTCGGCAAAGGCGTGCTCGACACGACGCATTTCATCTACTACGTGAGCTTCATCACGTTCGGGTTGTTCCTGACCGCGAAGTCGGTCGATAGCGAACGGTGGCGCGGCTAATGATGAATCGAATTCTCAGTCTCGATCGGCTGGCTCGGCACGGCGATGGTCTTCGTCGCGGTGGCGATCCGCTTGCCGGCTCCCCGGACAAGGAAGCCAGTACGCGTCCTACCTCGCGTGGGGCGGCCTGGTCTGCGTCCTCGCCTACACGCTCGGGCCAGTGGCGCGAGATCGCCAAGGTGTTCGCGCGGCGGCAGACCCGCTACGGCACGCTGACGGGCGTCAGCATCCTCGTCGTCCTCGGCATCCTGGTCGCGATCAACTACATCGGCGCGCGAGCAGAACAAGCGCTGGGACCTGACCGCCAACAAGCAGTTCAGCCTGTCGGACCAGAGCCGCAACGTGCGTCGCCAAGCTCGACTCGCCGCTGCAGGTCCAGGTCTTCGCGCAGGAGCCGCGAGTTCCAGCGCTACCAGGACAAGCTGAAGGAATACGAGTACGCGTCGAAGAAGGTCTCGACCGAGTACATCGATCCCGACAAGAAGCCGTCCGTCGCCAAGCAGAACAACGTCGATCCAGCATACGGCACGATCGTCTTCAACTACAAGGGCCGCACCGAGCGCGTCAACGCCGACGCCGAGCAGGACATCACCAACGCCATCATCAAGGTCGTGTCGCGGCCAGCAGCGCAAGGTCTACTTCACCCAGGGCCACGGCGAGAAGGACACCGACTCGTCGGAGCGCGACGGCTACAACGTCATCGCCACGGCGCTCGGCCGCGAGAACTACACCGTCGACAAGCTCGCCATCGCGCAGGCAGGGCTCGGTGCCCGACGATGCGGCGGTCGTCGTCGTGGCGGGACCGAAGATCGATTTCTTCGCGCCGGAAATCGACGCGCTGAAGAAGTACCTCGACAAGCACGGCAAGCTGCTGCTCGAGCTCGACCCGCCGGACAAGCCGGACAGCCCGCCGCTCACCAACCTGATCGCGCTCGCGCACGACTGGGGCATCGACGTCGGCAACAACATCGTCGTCGACGTCGAGCGGCATGGGCCGGCTGATCGGCACCGACGCGTCGGTGCCGGTCGTGGCGCCGACCTACCCGGCGCACCCGATCACCGCAGCGCTTCAGCATGATGACCGCGTTCCCGCTGCGCGCGATCGGCGTCGCCGGTCAGCGGCGGCGTCAACGGCCACACGCGCGCAGTCGTTCATCGAAACCGGCCCGCGCAGCTGGGCCGAGACCGACCTCAAGGCGCTGATGACCACCGGCGCAGGTGTCGCTCGACGAGGCCAAGGGCGACAAGAAGGGCCCGATCGCGCTCGGCGCGCGCCGTGTCGGCCGCGGCCGCGCCGGCGCGCGCCGCCCAAGCCCGGCGAGCCCGACGCGCCGAAGCCGGAGACGCGCGTCGCGGTCATCGGCGACTCCGACTTCGCGGCCAACGGCGGCCTCGGCATCCAGGGCAACCGCGACCTGTTCATGAACACGATCGGCTGGCTGTCGCAGCAGGACAACCTGATTTCGATCCGCCCGAAGGAAGCCGACGATCGCCGGCATCACGCTGACCGCGACGCAGCAGCAGAACATCATCTGGCTGTCGCTGCTGATCATCCCGGGCTTCATCTTCGGCGTCGGGCGTCTACACCTGGTGGCGGGGAGAGGATAGATGCGCGGCCTGAAATCCACGCTCGCGCTCGATCGTCGTGCTCGCCGGGCTCGGCGCCTACATCTATTTCGTCACCTCGAAGAAGCCGGAGGGCGGCGCGGCTCGGACGACGCCAAGAAGCGGAGAAGGTGTTCGCGTCGCTGCAGGCCGACAAGATCGACGAGCTCAAGGTCATCGACCGACGGCGGCGACGTCGACGACGCTGAAGAAGGACGGCGGCGCGTGGAAGATCACGCAGCCGTCGCGAGCTGCCGGCGTCGACGAGTCCGAAGTGTCGCGGCTGACCGTCGGCGCTCGGCCAGCGTCGAGATCGTCCGCGTCATCGACGAGAACCCGTCCAACCTGAACGACTACGGCCTGTCGAACCCGCGGGTCGAGGTCGACTTCAAGGCCGCCGGGCGACAAGGACTACCGCAAGCTGCTCGTCGGCGACAAGTCGCCGACCGGCGGCGATCTCTTCGCCAAGCGCAACGACGAGAAGAAGGTCTTCCTGATTCCGGCGGCGCAGGACACCTCGTTCAACCGCACGACGTTCGACCTGCGCGACAAGACGCTGCTGAAGTTCGAGCGCGACAAGGTCGACGCGCTCGACGTCACCGCCGGCGGCAAGACGCTGGCGATCGCCAAGGACGGCGGCGAGTGGAAGATCTCGAAGCCGGTGCAGACCAAGGCCGACTTCGGCTCGGTCGAAGGGCTGGTCGGACGCCTGCAGACGGTGCAGATGAAGTCGATCGTCGCCGACAACGCGATCGCCGGCCGATCTGAAGAAGTACGGCCTCGACAAGCCGGAGGCGACGGTCAACCTCGATCTCGGCAGCGCCAAGGCGACGCTGCTGTTCGGCGGCAAGGCCGCCGACAACACGGTCTACGCGCGCGACGCCTCGAAGCCGTCGGTCGTCACGGTCGAGAGCGCGCTGCTCGACGACATGAAGAAGGGCGCCGACGACTACCGGCGCAAGGACGTCTTCGAGTTCCGTCCGTTCAACGCCACGCACCTCGAGATCACCCGCAACGGCCAGACGATCGCGCTCGAGCGGATCAAGGGCCAGGGCGAGAACGCGCCGGACAAATGGAAGCGCGCTGAGCCCGAGCGCCGGCGATCTCGACAAGGACAAGAGCGACGGCCTGCTCGGCAAGCTGTCGAACATCCGCGCCTCCTCGTTCGTCGACGCGACGGCCAAGACCGGCCTCGACAAGCCGGCGATGACGGTCGTCGTGAAGTTCGACGAGGGCAAGAAGGAAGAGCGGGCGACGTTCGGCCAGGTCGGCAACGACGTCTTCGTCGTCGCGGCCGGGCGAACCGGGCGCGGCGAAGATCGACACGGCCGACTTCAACGAAGTGATCAAGATCGCTCGATGAGATTGCGAAATAGACTGTCGCTCGGCCGTCGCGGCCCTGCGTCGCGACGGCCGCGCTGCGCCCATCCGCCCGTCCCGCCACTCCTGCCCCTCCCGCCGCTCCTGCCCCTCCCTGCCCTCGTCACGCTTCAGCACGACATCGACGCCGTCCTCGCGCAGCCGGCGCTCGCGCACGGCTCCTGGGGCGTGCTGGTCAAGTCGCTGAAGACCGACGAGACGCTGTATGCGCTGAACGCCGGCAAGCTGATGATGCCGGCGTCGAACATGAAGATCGTGACGCTGGCCGCCGCCGCCGAGAAGCTCGGCTGGGACTATCGCTACGAGACGCGGTCGCTCGCCGCCGGCGCCGATCGCAGACGGCGTGCTGCAGGGCGATCTCGTCGTCGCCGGCAGCGGCGATCCGAGCCTGGTCGCCGCCGACGGCATGGCCGATCGCGTGTTCGCCGACTGGGCGCAGCCGGCTGAAGCAGCGCGGCATCCGCGCCGTCGACCGGCCGCGTCATCGGCGACGACAACGGCTTCGAAGAGCCGTCGCCCGGATTGGGCTGGATGTGGGACGACCTCCCGACCGAGGACTCGACCAGCGTCGGCGCGCTGCAGTACAACGAGAACGCGCTGCGCGTGACGGTCGTCGCCCGGCCCGTCGGCCGGCGACTCGGCGGCGATCAGCCTCTCGGTCGGCGCCAGCGGCCTGACGCATCGTCAACGCGGTGACGACCGGCCGCGGCCGGATCCGGCGACCTCGATCAGCATGCACCGCCTCGCCGGCAGCAGACGCTGGCGCTGCGCGGCATCGATCGCGCTCGGCGCGGCCGCCGTCGGCGCTGGCGGTGTCGGTGGACAACCCGACGCAGTTCTTCGTGACCGCGCTCCGCGCGCGCGCTGATCGCCAACGGCATCGACGTGCGCGGCCCGGCGGTCGACATCGACGAGCTGACCGACCTGCCCGTCGACGCCGGAGCGCGCCGATCGTCTCGTACCAATCGCCGCCGCTGTCGACGCTGGCGGTGCGGCTGATGAAGATCAGCCAGAACCTGTACGCTGAATCCTTCTTGAAGACGCTCGCCGCCGCGCCCGGGACCGTGCCGACCGCCGCGGCCGGTTGGAAGCGCCGCGCGGACGATCCTCGAGGGCTGGGGCGTCGAGCCGGCGCGCTGATTCAGCGCGACGGTTCGGGGCTGACGCGCTATGACTTCGTCACGCCGCAGGCGCTGGTGACCATCCTCACGCACGTCGATCGCGATCCGCGCCTGCGCGAGCCGTTCGAAGCCTCGCTGCCGATTGCCGGCCGCGACGGCACGCTGGCGAACCGGATGAAGGGCACGCCGGCGGAAGGCAACGTGCGCGCGAAGACCGGCTCGATGACCGCGGTTCGCGGCACGTCCGGCTACGTGACGTCCGCCGACGGCGAGCCGCTGGTGTTCGCGATCCTCGTCAACGGCTACGATTCGCCCGGCGCGACCATCAGCGGCGCCGAGGACGCGATCATCGTTCGCCTCGCGCAGTTCCGGCGCTGATGGTTTCACTCAGGTGTAGTGCGGACCTTCAGGTCCGCCGTGCCGGGCAGGCCTAAAGGCCTGCACTACATCGGTCTGGACCGGCCCAAATCAGATTGACGCGCGGACCCGTTCGAAAATCGCCTGCGGCGTCGCCGTAAGGCCGCCGCCCTGCGCCAGTTCCGGCCGGCCCCCGCCACGCCCGCCGAACTGCTCAATCAGCGACGCGAGCAGGTTCTGCGAGGAGACGTTGACGTCAGCCGAACGCGCGATCACCACCAGCGCCGGCGTCGACGAGGACACCAGCACGACCAGGAACCCGGGCTTCGCAACGATGGCCGTCGCCAGCGCCTTGAGCCCGTTCGCGTCGGCGTCGACCGCGCTGAGCGACCAGGCGGCCGGCGGCGGTCTGCTCCGCACCCGCGGCGAGCTCGTCCGCGCGATAGCGCGCAAGCTCGCGCTGCAGCGCCGTCCATGGCCCTCCGCTGGTCCTTGGCGTCGGCCTGCAGCCGCTCGATCGCCGCCGGCAGCTCCACGGGCAGGACCGACAGCAGGCGCACGCTCGCGGTCATCGCGTCGCGCAAGATGCGGTAGCCGCTCGAGCGCCCTGCCGCCGCAGAGAAACTCGAGCCGCTGGCCGCCCTTGAACCGCTCCCACGACGCGACCGCAATCGTGCCGATGCCGCCGGTCCGCGCGACGTGCGTGCCGCCGCAGGCCGACAGATCGAACCCCTCGACGTCGATCAGTCGCAGCATGCCGCCGCGCGCCGGCTCCTTGCGCAGCGGCAGCCGCGCCGCTTCCTCGGCGTCGGCGAAGCGGATCGTCACCGGGCGATCCTCCCAGACGACGCGATTGGCTTCGGCCTCGGCCGCCGCGATCTCGGCGGGCGACATCTCGCGCGCGAGATCGATCGTGGACACCGCGCCGCCGAGATGAAAGCTCACGGTCCGCACGCCGAACAGCTTGTCGAATGCCGCCGACAGCAGGTGCTGCCCCGAGTGCTGCTGCATGTGATCGAAGCGGCGCGCCCAGTCGATCGCGCAAGACACCACCTGTCCGGGTTCGGGGTTCAGGGTTCCGGGTTCAGGGTTCGTTCCGGGTTCTGGGTTCTGAGTTCTGGGTTCGGTCACGTGAGTGACCGTGCCGTCGTCCTCGTCGACGACGTCGACGACGGTCAGCGGGCCGAGGCGGCCGGTGTCGAACGGCTGGCCGCCGGAGGTCGGATAGAAGGCGGTGCGATCCAGCGCACACCAGCAGGCGGCCGTCGCGGCGATCGACGCGCGCGACCGTCGCGTCAAACTGCCCGGAGATACGGGTCGGTGTAATAGAGGCGGTGGGTCATCGGGTTTCGAGGCGCGGGTGATCGGGGACGACGATGGCGGACGCGCGGCCGGCTCGGTCACCGGCAGCTCGAAGAAGAAAGTCGCGCCGCCCCACTCGTTGGCGCGGTGGCCGATGGTGCCGCCGTAGGACTCGATGATCCCGTAGCTGACCGACAGGCCGAGGCCGGTGCCCTTGCCGACCGGCTTGGTCGTGAAGAACGGCTGAAACAGCTTCGGCTCGTCCTCCTGCGTCACCCCGGGCCCGTCGTCCTGCACTTCGAGGCGCACCCGCTTGCCGGCGTCGAAGACGCGGATCAGGATGCGCCCGCGGGACCGATCGGCGGCCTCGATTGACTGCTGGGCGTTGATGACGAAGTTCAGCGTGACCTGCTCGACCTCGGTGAAGTTCGCGTAGACCTTGCGATCGGTCTGGACCTCGACGGTGAGGGCGATGCCGCTGGTATCGAGATCGCGGCGGCGCAGCTGCACGACCTCGTCGATGACGTCGCGCAGATCGACCAGCGTCGGCGGCCCGGACTGCTGGCTGCTGAAGCGCGACAGGTTGCGGATGATCTCGCGCGCGCGGCCGCTCTGGGTCTTGACGAAGGCGATTTCTTCGAGCACCGCCGGCGGAGATGCCGCGATCGCGCTCGAGCAGCTCCAGCGTGCCGAGAATCGCCTGCAGCGGGTTGTTCAGCTCGTGCGCCACGCCGGACACCAGCACGCCGACGGCGGCGAGCCGCTCCTGGCGCACCACCTGGCGCTGCAGCGACTGCAGCGTCTCGCGCATCTTGCGCTCCTGCTCGACCTGGTGATCCAGCGCGAGGTGGGTTTCGCGCAGGTTGGCGGCCATGGTGATGAAGGCGTGCTGCAGCTGCGCCAGCTCGAGGTTCGGCACCGGCGTGCGCTCGCGGCGGCGACAGATCGCCGTCGGCGATCCGCTGCACCGCGTTGCGCGACGGTCTCCACGCCGCGGGTCATCGAGGTCGACAGCCCGAGCGACAGCAGCAGGATCGCGCCGATCGTCGACCGCCGACGATCGCGAGGTTGCGCCGGGAGACCGCGTCCCGCCCGCGTGGCCGCAAGGCTGGTGGGGATGCCGACGCTGAGCAGCCACGGACCGCGATCGACGACGGCGTTGCCGTAGGAGCGCTCGACGTTGTCGAGCGCGGTCCGCACCTGGGTGCGCGGCACGTCGCGCGGCGCGGTCGGATGCGGGCCGGTCAACTTGCCGATGTACAGCTCGGCGTCGCGGCTGCGCGCCAGCACGCGGCTGCCCTTGTCGGTCAGCGTCACCACCGAGCCTTCGGGCAGCGGGATGTCGCTGAACAGGGTCTGCAGGCGGGTCAGGTTGAGGCCGAGGCCGAGCACGCCGACCAGCGCGCCCTGGGCGTTGCGGACCGGATACGACAGCACGATGGTCGGCTGGTTCGAGATCCGGCCGGTCATCAGCTCGCTGACCTGCGGCTTTCCGGTCCGCACCACCTCGTTGACGTACGGCATCGAGGTCGGCGACAGGCGTTCCGCGTTGGACGGCACGCCGCTGCCCTTCACCACGCCGGCGGGATCGCTGACCACGATGTTGAGCAGCAGCGGCTGATCGCGCAGCACCGCTTCGAACAGCGGATCGCACTGGCGCCTGGTCGAGCGCCATCACGGCCGGGTGGCGCGCCAGCGCGGACGCCATCGAGTCGAGGCCGCGCGAGATAGGTGTTGAGGTACGCCGCCGGCGGTGGCGGCGACCGACGCCGCCTGATCGCGCAGCTCGTCGGCGTGCTCGGCGCGCGAACGGTTGGCGGACCACGCCGCCGCCGCGATGAACGGCACCAGCAGCGCGCACGTGATCGCGACGACCTGCCGCCGAATCGGCTGGTGTTGAAGGATAGCGCAAGGACTAGGCGCGATTTTAGCCCAGGAGGACCGGGTCGGCGACGCCCGCCTCGCGGAAGCCCTTGGCGCGCAGCACGCAGCTGTCGCAGGTGCCGCACGGGCGTCCGCCGGGCGAGCGGATCGTAGCAGCTGTGGGTCAGCCCGTAGTCGAGGCCGAGCTCGAGGCCGCGCCGGATGATGTCCGCCTTGCCCAGCGCGAGCAGCGGCGTGTGCACGCGGAACCGCGCGCCTTCGACGCCGGCGCGCGTCGCCGAGATCGGCCAGCCGCTCGAACGCGCGCGATGAACTCCGGCCGGCAGTCGGGATAGCCGGAATAGTCGAGCGCGTTGACGCCGATCACGATGTCGCGCGCGCCGAGCACCTCGGCCCAGCCGAGCGCGAGCGAGAGGAAGATCGTGTTGCGCGCCGGCACGTAGGTCGACGGAATGTCGCCGGCGTGCAGATCGCGATCGCGCGGCACCGCCGCGTCCGAGGTCAGCGACGAGCCGCCGATCGCGCGCAGGTCGACCTCGAGCTCGAGATGCCGTTCGACGCCGAGCGCGCGCGCCACCGCGCGCGCCGCCTCGACCTCGCGCGCGTGCCGCTGGCCGTAGTGGATGGTCAGCGCGTACAGGGTGAAGCCCTCCGCCTTGGCGATCGCCGCGGCGGTGTAGGAGTCGAGGCCGCCGCTCAGCAGGACTACGACTCGCATGCAGTCGCCATACGACTCGCACTCACCAACTAGACTCCCCTCGTGGTCGGCGACCAGATGAACTTGTGCAGCTGGAGCTGCAGCCGCGCCGGCAGGCGGTCGGCGAGCATCCACTCCGACAGCGTCCTCGGATCGAGCACGCCGTGCACCGGCGACATCAGCACCGCGGCGCGCGCGCGACGGCAGGTCGTGGCGCGCGATCGACGTCGCGCGCGAACTCGTAGTCGGCGCGGTCCTGGACGACGAACTTGACCTCGTCGTGCGGCGCGAGCCGATCGAGGTTGCTCCAGTCGTTCTTCGCCGCCTCGCCGCTGGCCGGGCACTTGATGTCGACGATCTTCAGCACCGCCGCGGGCACGCGCGTCGATCGGCCGGTGGCCGCCGGTCTCGAGCATCACGGTGCGGCCGCCGCGCGAGCAGCCGGTCCATCAGCGGGTAGACGTCCTCCTGCAGCAGCGGCTCGCCGCCGGTGATCTCGACCAGCGGCGAGCCGTGCGCCTCGACCGCGGCGACCACCTCGTCCACCGACATCTTGCGCCCCTCGTGAAAGGCATACGGCGTGTCGCACCAGCGTGCAGCGCAGGTCGCAGGCGGTCAGCCGGACGAAGACGCAGAGCTGCCCGGCGCGGGTCGACTCGCCCTGAATCGAATGGAAGATCTCGTTGATCGTCAGCATCGGCGGTTTCTATTATCCTACGGGTATGGCCGCACCGACTTTCTATACCAAACCCACTTGAACGACCTGCAAGAATGCCAGAAGTTTTCTGGATACGGCAGGCGTCGACGGTGAACCAGATCGACATCAACAAGGAACCGCCCAGTCCGCGAGTTCCTCGAGAAGCACATCGACGCCGAGCGCTTCCTCGATTTCGTCAGCACCCGCAGCCCGGTCTTCAAGGAGCGGCCGCTGCCGCGAGTCGAAGAAGGAGGCGATCGACCTGATGATGGAGAACCCGAACCTGATCCGGCGGCCGATCATGATCAAGGGGTCGAAGGTGATCTTCGGCTTCGACAAGGACCAGTACGGCAAACTCTGACCTGCGCATCGGCACCTCGGGCTGGAACTATCCGGCGGGCAGGGGCACCTGGAACGGCATCTTCTATCCGCCGCCGCGCGGCCGGAAGGGGTTCGACGAGCTCGCGTTCTACGCCGAGCACTTCGACACGGTCGAGGTGAACTCGACGTTCTACGGCCAGCCGCGCGCCGAGGTCACGCCGCGCGTGGGCGGAGCGCACGCCGCCGGGCTTCGAGTTCTCGGTCAAGCTCTATCAGAAGTTCACGCACCCGAAGATGTTCAAGGAGCGGATCGCCGGACAGCTGCCCGGCGACGCGCCGCCGCGAGACGGCGCTGCTCGAGGCGCTCGCCCGGCCGAACGACGCGGACCTCGACGCGTTCCGCCGCGGCATCGATCCGCTGGCGTCGAGCGGCACGGCTCGGCGCGCTGCTGGCGCAGTTTCCGGCCAGCTTCAAGGACAGCCCGGCGTCGCGCGACTACCTGGCCGGCCTGCTTCGCGCCTTCGCCGGACTACCCGGTCGCGGTCGAGCTGCGCCACAAGACATGGAGCGATCGCATCGGCGACACGCTGACGCTGCTGAACGAGCTTCGGCGCCGCGTGGGTCCAGATCGACGAGCCGAAATTCCGCTTCTCGATCCGCCAGAACTACCTGCCGAACGTGACCGGCTTCTACTACATGCGGCTGCACGGCCGGAACGCGGCGCAGTGGTGGACGCACGAGAAATCCGAAGACCGCTACAACTACCTGTATTCGGCCGAGGAGCTGAAGGAATTCACCGAGACGGCGGGCGCCGCCCGGCAGCTGGTGAAGAAGCTGTATCTCTACACCAACAATCACTTCTCGGCGAAGTCGGTCGCCAACGCCGCGATGATCAAGCAGCAGCTCGGCGAGCCGGTCGAGGGCGAGTACTCGCCGGAGTTCCTCGCCCGCTACCCGGAGGTCACTCCTTCACGTACATCTTCCGGATCAGATCGCCACGCTCCAGCCGTGCCGGCACCTCGTCTCCCGCTGTGATGTGGCCGAACACCGTGTAGCGGTTGTCGAGATCGGGGCGGGTCTGCCAGCGTCACGTAGATCTGGCTGTCGGCCAGCGCCGGGTTGCCCTGGTGCGCCAGCGCCACCGCGCCGATGCGTATGCAGACGCTTGCGCCGCAGCTCTGACGCCCCGATCGGCTGTCCGCTCGAGGCGTCAGGACCGCGTCCCCACTCGGCGTCGCGCGACAGATCGCGCGATCGCGGATCGCCCCACTGGACCAGAAACCCGGGAAGCGCGCGATGGATCCGCTGCCCGTCGTAGAAGCCGCGCTTCACCAGATCGACGATGTGCGCGACAGTCTTCGGCGCGTCGGCCGGATAGGTCTCGAACTCGAACGTCCCCTTGACCGTCTCGACGACGATCACCGGCCCCGCCGCCTGCGCGGACAGCGATGACGAAAAGAAGGAACCGCCGAGAACGCAGAGACCGCAGAACACGTACAAGACGATCTTCTCCGCGATCTTTGCGGTCTCCGCGGTTCCTTCTGGGCGTGTCATGATTTCGCGACCCGGGTGACGCCGATCTGCGGACAGTGCGGGCGGACGACGCACATCGCTGCAGCGCGGATAGATCGGGCGGCAGACGTTCTGGCCCCAGGTCACCAGATACAGGTTGAGGTACGGCCACCAGCGGCGGATCGGTGTTCTTGTACAGCGCCGTGCTCGGTTTCCTCCGGCGTGCGGGTCTTCACCCAGCCCAGCCGGTTCGAGATCCGATGCACGTGCGTGTCGACGCAGATGTTCGTTTGACTGCGGAACGACAGGATGAGCACGAGATTCGCGGTCTTGCGCCCCACCCCCGGCAGCGTCAGCAGCTCCTCCATGGTCGCTGGCACGCGGCCGTCGAAGCGCTCGGCCAGGATCCGGCAGGTCTGCCTCAGGTGCGCGGCCTTGTTACGATAAAAGCTGACCGGATAGATCAGCTTGATGATCTGCTTCTCGGTCAGCTTCGCCATCGCCTGTGGCGTTCGCGCAACCGCGAACAGCCGCGCCGAGGCGGCGGCCGTGACCGCATCGCGCGTCTGCGCCGACAGCATCGTCGCGATCAGCACCTCGAACGGATTCTCCTGGCTGTGCTCCGCGATCTTTTCCACCGCCGGCAGCTCGAGGTGGTCGATGGCGCGCGCCAGCGCGCGCATCACGGTCGAGACGGTGTGTGGCGAGGGCTTTGGCACTACAATCCCGCTGGCAGCTTGACCCAGGAGCGAAAGATGACCCGCATGCTGATCGTCGCACTCTCAGTGTTGGCGTTGACCGCCGCAAGCAAGGCCGTGACGGTGACCGGCACCGTCACGACGGTGACCACCGAGTCGCTGGTGATCGCGTCGGGCGGCGCGAACATGACGTTCCGGATTGACGGCACCACCAAGTTCGTCGCCAAGGGCCTGAGCACCAAGTCGTCAAAGAACAAGATCATGGCGACCGACGCGGTGGCGGCGAGCGACGTGGTGCGCGTCACCTATCACGACGTGGGGGGCGGGGTGCTGCATGCCGCGACCGTCCGGGTCACCGCAAAAGGCGGCGCCGCGAAGCGATAGGGTCACGGGACCGGCGTCAGCGGCGGGCGGCCGTCGAGCACCGCCAGCACATTGTCGGCGGCCAGATCGGCCATCGCCGTCCTGGTTTCGGTGGTGCCGCTGCCCAGATGGGGCACCAGCAGCACGTTCTCGAGCGACAGCAGGTCCGGATGCACGGCCGGCTCGTGCTCGTAGACGTCCAGCGCCGCGCCCGCCAGCAGGTGATGCTGCAGCGCCCACGCCAGCGCCGCTTCGTCGACCACCGGCCCTCGCGCCGTGTTGATCAGATACGCCGACCGTTTCATCCGCGTCAGCGCCCGCTTGTCGATCAAGTGCGTGGTCTCTGGCGTCAGCGGCACGTGCAGCGACACGATATCCGAGGTCAGCAGCAGGCGATCGAGCTGCATGGCCTCGCCGACGCCGGTTGCCTCGCTTCGCGAGGTGTAGGCCACGCGCATGCCGAATGCGCCCGCGCGCGCCGCGACGGCGCGGCCGATGCGGCCGACCCCGACCAGCCCGAGCTGCTTGCCGCGCAGCTCCATGCCCAGAAGCAGGTCGAGCGCCCATCCCTTCCATTCATTGCGGCGCACCAGACGCTCGCCCTCCGACAACCGCCTGGTGATCGCCAGGATCAGCGCCCAGGTGAAGTCGGCCACCGACTCGGTGAGGACGTCCGGGGTGTTCGTGACGACGATGCCGCGAGCCTTCGCATAGGGAACGTCGATGTTGTTGTAGCCGACGGCGACGTTGCTGATCACCTTCAGCGTCGGCGCGGCATCGATGACGGTCCGATCGATCGCGTCGGTGAGCAGGCAGACCAGCGCGTCCTTGCCGGCCACTCGCGTCCGCAGTTCGCCAGGCGCAATCGCGGCCTCGCCGGTGTACAGATCGACGTCCGCGACGGCGCTCAGCTTGGCGATCACGGATGAGGGGAGTTTGCGCGTGATGAGGATCGAAGGCTTACCCACCTGGCCCACCTGCCCTACCTGACCCACGCGCTCTCAGTGTCCGAGCGACTGGCAATAACCGCAGTGCGTGCACCGCACCGTCGGTTCGATGATGCAGGCGCCGTCGTCGTCGCCGCCGCGGACGAGCGGCAGCCGCAGGTGGCTGACGTGCGCGGCGAATGCCGCCGCCGGATCGGGCGCGGCCGGCACGCCGCCCTGGCGGGCGATCGAGTCGCGAATCATGGCGCGCAGTTCCTGATCAGTCATCGGTCTCAGTCGTCAGCCATCGAGACCGTGTCGATGATGCCGATGATGGCGGCATCGACCGGCGCGCCCTTCTTGCCGAGCGCCTCGCCTGCCGCGCGGCCTTCGAGCACCACCAGCACCTTCTCGTCCACGCCCGCGCCCACGCCGTCGATCGCGAGGAACGCGTTGCCGCGCGGCGTGTCGTCGATGTTCAGCGGCTGCACCAGCATCAGCTTGGCGCCTTCGAACTTGCTGTTCTTCTGCGTCGAGACGACGGTGCCGATCACGCGTGCAATCTGCATTCTGCAATCAGCAATCTGAAATCTGAACTCGCAATCTGAAATCAACCAAGGTCCCAGTGATCGACGATGCCCACGATGCCGGCGTCGACCGGCGGCTCGGCGGGATGAAACGGGAAGCTGGCTTCCTTGCCGCGAACGAAGAACACTTCCTCGCCGACGCCCGCACCGACCGAGTCGACGGCGACCAGCGGGCGCCCCGCCGGCTCGCGCTCGGGCGTGAGCGGCTGGACCAGCAGGAGCTTGATGCCGTCGAGGTTCGCGTCCTTCACGCTCATCACGACGTCGCCGATCACTCTCGCTAATTGCATTGGGTAATCGGGTGATTGGGTAATCGGGTAATTAGATCGATCGATTGAGCAATTCCACAATCAATTACCCGATTACCCGATTTCCCCATTACCAAATCCGGCTTACTCATTGATGTCGATGGTGTCGATGATGCCGACGATGGCGGCGTCCACCGGACAGTCTTTCAAGCCGGCGGCCATGCGCGCCGAGCTGCCGCTGACCACCAGCACGGTCTCGCCGACGCCGGCGTCGACGGTGTCAATCGCGACCAGATGATTGCCGTCGGCCTTGCCTTTCAGGTCGATGGGACGGACCACGAGCAGCTTGCTGCTGACGAGACGGGGATCCTTGCGGGTGGCGACGACGGTGCCGACGATCTTGGCTAACAGCATGAAGGTTCTGCGTGCCGCAGTTCCTTACGCCTTGGTGGAGGTCGTTTTGCCGATCGGCAGCGCGTCTTCGAGGCTGACGTGCGGACGCGGAATCACGTGCACCGACACGAGCTCGCCTACCCGGCGCGCCGCAGCCGCGCCCGCGTCGGTCGCCGCCTTGACGGCCGCGACGTCGCCGCGCACGATCGCGGTCACGTAGCCGGCGCCAATCTTCTCCCACCCCACCAGCGTGACCTTCGCGGCCTTCACCATCGCGTCCGCCGCCTCGATCATCGCGACCAGACCCTTGGTCTCGATCATGCCTAACGCTTCACCCATGACTGTCTCCTCGCTACCTCAAGCTCTTGATCGCGTCCTCGATGAGGGCCGAAAGCTCCCGGTATGTTAGCCGAATTTCCCCTTCGCCATCCGCCTCGGCGGCCTGCCGTACCAGCTCCGGGACGAGACGCCTGCCGCCGCCTGCCGGCGCCTGCACGACCTGGCACGATTCGTCCTCGGCCGTCTCGGCGCAAATCGGCGCCGGTGCCTTGATGCCGTACGACCCGCGCAGGTCCTGCAACCGGGTCACCTCTTCGCGCGACAGCAGGTTCTCGCGGCCGAGCATGCGCGCCACCAGGCTGATCTTCGCGAAATGCTCGATCGTTTCCATCTTGTAGTACGCGCCGAACAGGTCGGCGCCCACGGTCAGCGCACCGTGGTTGGCGAGCAGCATGCCGTCGTGCGCCTTGATGTATTTCCGCACCGCCTCGGGCAGTTCCTTGGTCGACGGCGTCGCGTACTCCGCAATCGGGATGCTGCCCAGCGTGGTCAGCACTTCGGCGAGCACGGCGCGATCGAGGGGGATGCCGGCCACGGCGAACCCGGTCGCGGTTGGCGGGTGCGCGTGCACCACCGCCTGCACGTCCGGCCGCTGACGGTAGACCTCGAGGTGCATCAACGCTTCCGACGAGGGGTCGCGATCACCCGCGAGTTTCTTTCCATCGAGGTCGGTGATGCACATCATGTCGGGGGTCATGAACCCCTTGCAGACGCTCTTCGGCGTCATCAGCAGGCGGTTGCCCTCGAGCCTGACGCTGATGTTGCCGTCATTCGACGCCGTGTAGCCGCGCGCGTACATGCGCCGCCCGACTTCGACGATGTCGGCGCGGAGCGAGGACTCGGTGCTCATGCGCTGTGCGCCCGCCCTCCGAGATCCTCACCCCTCGACTTGGCTCGGGGTGACCCTGAGCTTGTCGAAGGGTCAGGGCGCCCCGAGCGCGTCGAGGGGCGGTAGCGGTCCCGACAGGCGCCCGAGCAGAAGAAGACGCGGGAGCGCCCGTCGACGATCGTCAGGGCATGATCGGGCAGGACGAACGTGCCGCAGACCGGATCGCGCACCATCTGCACGCCGCGCGTCGGCACCTGGCTGCGGCCGCCCTGCCGCGGCCCGCTCACCCCTTCGAGTATCCCGTCAACGAGGCGCCAGAACGCGCGCGCGACGATGACTGCCAGGACGATGAACAGCGCCAGACGCAGCAGCATCAGGCACCGGGCTTCTTGCCGACGCCGGCGTGGGCCGACGTCAGGCTGTCGATCGCGCGCTTGGCCGCCTGCCCTTCGGGGCCGTCCGGCGCAATCGCCACCACCTGCCGCCACGCGGCTTCGGCGCCTTCGAGGTCCTGCTTGCCGAACGCTTTCACGATGCCGACGTTGAGCAGGGTCTTGGCGTGCTTGGGGTCGAGCTTGAGCGACTGGTCGAACTGGGTGAGCGCCTTGTCCGGCTGGTTCGAATAGTAGTAGGAGACGCCGAGGTCGGTGCTGACGTTGACGTCCTTGGGCGACAGCTTCAATGCGTCGCCGTACCACTTGATCGCGTCGTCGTACTTCTCGGCGTCGAAGTAGAGGTTGCCGAGCTGCACCCGCGGCGTCGCGTTGGACGGCTCTTTCTCGGCCACGGTCTTGAGCGCGTTGACCTGGGTGTCGTCGAGGACCGCCGCGCGCGAGGCGGGGCCTCCGTTCGGGGCCGCCGGCTGCTGGGCGACCGTCGCCGCCTGAGGTGGACGCACCACCGCCTGCTGCGATCCGATGATCCAGCCGGCGATCAGGCCGAACAGGATGCCGGCGATTCCGAAAGCGATGGCGTCCGATTTCATGGGTGGAGGTCGAGTCCGATCATATCGCAGCGCCGCTCTGGCCCGCGAGGAGCTCCAGGTACTCGCGGACGACCGTGGCGAGACCGACGAACAGCGCGCGAGACATGATGGCGTGGCCGATTGAAACCTCGTCCAGGTACGGGAGCGTACGGAAGAGTGTCAGATTGGAGAGATCCAGGTCGTGGCCGGCGTTGACGCCGAGACCGAGGCGGTGCGCCAGCTCGGACACCTCGGCGTAGGCCGCCAGCGATCGATGGCCGGCGTCCGTGCCGGCCTCGCAGGCTCGCGCGAACGGCTCAGTGTAGAGCTCGACGCGATCGGCGCCGGTCGATGCCGCCCAGCGGATCGCGTCCGGCGACGGATCGACGAACACGCTCACGCGCACGCCGGCCGCGTGCAGGCGCCGGATGATCTCGGGCAGCCGGTCGGTATCCGGCCCGGGCCGCCAGCCGGCCTGGCTGGTCACCTCGCCGGGCGCAACCGGCACGAGGGTGCATTGATCCGGCCGTACCTCCTCGACCAACTCGAGCAGCTCAGGCCGCGGGTCGCCCTCGATGTTGTACTCGACCGCCGCGGCACGGCCCGTCAACGCACCTGCGATGTCACGCACATCGTCGGGGGTGATGTGGCGGCGATCGGCGCGCGGGTGCACCGTGATGCCAGGCGCGCCCGCGGCGAGGCACACCTCCACCGCGTCGAGCAGCCGCGGCTCGCGCCCCCCGCGCGAGTTGCGCAGCGTCGCCACCTTGTTCACGTTGACGGATAGGCGGGTCATGGACGTTCGGCGTTCGACGTTCGGCGTTCGGCACCGGCGAACGACGCGAGCTCGCTATCCAAGATGCTCTTTCACGACATCGACGATTTCCTGCGCCCAGCCGCGGATCTCGTCCTGTTGCTGTCCCTCGAGCATCACCCGCAGCAGCGGTTCGGTGCCGGAATAGCGGATCAGCAGGCGGCCCTGACCGGCGACGTGCGCCTCGACGCGCGCGATCGCGTCGGCGACGGCAGGCACGGTGTGGAGCTCGACCTTCTCGCGCACCCGTACGTTGAGCAGCACCTGCGGATAGGTCGTCAGATCGGCGGCAAGATCGGCGAGCGTTCGGCCGGTCAGCGCCACCGTCCGCAGCACGTTCAGCGCGGTGCAGAGGCCGTCGCCGGTGAACAGGTAGTCCGAGAAGATGATGTGGCCCGACTGTTCGCCGCCGAGCGACAGACCGCGCTTCAGCATCTCCTCCA
The DNA here is from genome assembly GCA_963794705.1 of uncultured Acidobacteriota bacterium. GTDB lineage: Bacteria > Acidobacteriota > Vicinamibacteria > Vicinamibacterales > CAVVIG01 > CAVQFC01. The sequence goes on along the minus strand of CAWCFI010000007.1, from coordinate 200,726 downwards.
TCACGTACTTGTCCCCAACCGAGGTGCGTACCAGCTCGATGCCGAGCGGCTTGAGCGCGAGCTCGAGGCCGATGTTGCTCATCACGGTCGCGACGATTGCGTCGCCGCGCAGCCGGCCCTCGCGCTGCAACTGGTGCCCGCACATCAGCAGCACCGCGTCGCCGTCGACGACGCGGCCGAGATGATCGACGAAGATGGCGCGGTCGCCGTCGCCGTCGAAGGCCACCCCCATGGCGCAGCCCCGCGCCACCACGGTTTCGGCCAGCCGCTCCGGATGAGTCGAGCCGCACCCGAGGTTGATGTTGCGGCCGTCGGGCCGGTTGCCAATCACGATCGTCTCGAAGCCGAGACTGTTGAACAGCTCGGGCGACACGGTGGTGGTGGCGCCGTTGGCGCAGTCGAGCACGATCGGGAAACGGGCGATCTTCGACGCCTCTGGAAACACCGCGCGCAGATGATCGAGGTAGGCATCGACCAGATCGGCGCGCGGCACCGTGCCGGCTTCACCCGGGTGCGCGCTCCACGAGCGGTCGGCCATGATCGCTTCAACCTCGCGCTCGACCGCCTCGGTGAACTTCTCGCCCTTGCCCGAGAACACCTTGATGCCGTTGTCCTCGTACGGATTGTGCGAGGCGGAGATCACGACCCCGGCGTCGTAGGTGCCGGTGCGCGTCAGGAAGGCGACGGCCGGCGTCGGCACCACGCCGGCGCTGGTGACCATCGCGCCCTCGCCGCACGCGCCGTGCGCGAGCTCGGCCTCGATCCACCCGCCCGACTCGCGCGTATCGCGGCCGACCAGAAATTGCGGTGAGGACGTGCCGTGCGGCAGCGCCCGCACCAGCGCCGCGCCAAGGCGCCGGACGGTCGGCGGATCGAGCGGCGGCGATCCCGCCAGGCCGCGGATGCCGTCCGTACCGAACAGCCTAGTGTTTGCCACTGGTCACCCGTATCTGAACTGTGTCCGGCGTCACGCGCGTCACGCCCGCCTCGCGCGCCGAGTCGGCGTGCACCGTCAGCGAATATTCGCCGGGGCCGAGCCCGGCGAGATCGACGAACGCCGTCAGATCGTCGGCGGCGACGCGTCCCAGCGTATCGCGATTGCCGCGCAGCGTGAGATCGACGGCGGCCGGCACGGCAACCGCCTGCAGGTTGGCCCCGAGGTTACGCAGGTGCACGGGCTGGTTGCGCAAGGTGCGCTCGAGCGGCGCGGGGAGGATCTGCACCGTGACCGTCGCCGACCGCGCGGTCTTCAACCGCAGCGCCGGATCCAGCAGGCCCAGGATCACCGACTGCTTGACGTGGGTCGTCGCCCCCGCCACCGACACCGGTTCGGTGACGACTTCGGTGGCGCGCTTGACGGCGCTCTCGGGGCCGATGATCTCCGCCAGACGCGGCTCGGCGGACAGCGGACCGACCACGTACCCCGGCGCGGGACGGCCGTCGACTGCTGGCACAATCGGAACTTCTCGCGACGCCGAGCCCTCGAACGCCATCGTGACGGCGGACGGCAGCACCTGCATGATCTCCACGCCGAAGGGCACGCGCACCTGCTCGGGCGTCAGCGGGAAGAGGCGACGTCCCGACTGCGCGGTGTGCAGATCGAGCACCGCGACCACGTCACCCGCGGCGACGCGACTGAGGGTGCCGGAGGCGCCGCGGACGCGCACGTCCACCGTGGCCGGGACGTCGCCGAGCAGCTCGAGACCGGCCGGCACCTGTGTGAGCTCCAGCGGCACGCGCAGCCCGCGCTCGACCGTCTCTTCGCCGGACACGACCATCCAGAGCATCAGCGCCAGGCTCAGCGACAGCAGCTTCAGCCAGATGTTGCCGAACACCCAGTCCATGACGCGCCTGGAGAAGGTCACGTGTACTCGACCTCGCGCTTCGGCGACTTCTCGCGGCGCTGCAGGACCAGCGCCCGCAGCCGGGCCCGCATCTGATCGCTGTCCAGACCCCGCTCAATCTGACCGTCCACGACGATCGACACGATGCCGGTCTCCTCGGAAACCACGATCGCGACCGAATCGTTCTCTTCGGTCAGGCCGATCGCCGCGCGGTGTCGCGATCCGAGCTCCTTGCTCAATTTCGGGTTCACCGTCAGCGGCAGGAAGCAGGCGGCCGCCGCCACTCGATCCTCCTGCACGATGACCGCACCGTCGTGCAGCGGCGAAGTCGGCAGGAAGATGCTCTGCAGCAGGTCGTAAGTCAGCACCGCGTCGAGGCGGATGCCGCCCTCGATGTAGTTGCGCAGGCCGATCTGCCGTTCGATGGCGATGATCGCGCCGACCCGCTGCGACGACAGCAGGCTCGACGCGACGACGAGCTCTTCGATCGACTCCGCCGCCGACTCGCCCTTGGCGAGGTAACGGAAGAACGGCGCCCGCCCGAAGTGCGCGAGCGCCCGGCGGATGTCCGACTGAAACAGCACGATCGCGGCGAACACGACGTAGCCGATCATGTTGCGGACCAGCCAGTTCACCGTCTCGAGATGTCCCCACCGCGATCCGTAGAACAGCCCGACCAGCACGAAGCCGCCCAGCGCCATCTGCACGGCGCGCGTGCCGCGGATCAGCTTGAGCACCTCGTAGATCAGGATCGACACCACCAGGATGTCGGCGAGGTCCCACCAGCCGATGGGCGGGCGACGCAAGAATGTTGTGATCCAGCTCATGGCGGCTTGTTGTCAGGGCGACGGGCTGAGGGGCGAGGACAATCGCTTCAGCCTGAGCCCTAAGCCCTCAGCTCTCCTCGTCGTATCTCCTCTGCCACTCTGACCACCTGAGCCATCTCCGCCACGGCATGCACGCGGACGATGTGCGCACCGCCGAGCACGGCGGCGGTGACTGCGGCGGCGGTGCCCCAGTCACGCTGCGACGCCGGACGATCGCCTGTTGCGGCTCTCAAGAACGACTTGCGTGAAGGCCCGACCAGGACAGGACGATCGAGCGCCGCCGCGAGCTCAGGCATACGCGCCAGCACACCATAACTGTGCGACGGCCGTTTGGCAAACCCCACGCCGGGATCGACGATCACGCGCTCGAACCCGACGCCGGCATCCATCGCGGCGGCGATGCTGCCCCGGAGCTCGTCGATGACCTCGGGCACGACATCCCGATACGTCGCCTCCGCGTACATCGTCTTCGACGAGCCACGCGCGTGCATCAGGATCAGCCCGGCTCCCGTCTCGGCGACGGCGCGTCCCATCAGGGGATCGCGCGCCAGGCCGCTGACGTCGTTGACCAGCACGGCGCCCGCCGCCACCGCCTCGCGGGCCACCTCCGCCTTGTAGGTATCGATGGAAATCGGCACCCCGAGACGGCCCACCAGCGCGCGCAGCACCGGCATGATGCGCGACAGTTCTTCGTCGGCCGAGATCGCGTCGGCGCCCGGCCTCGTCGATTCCCCGCCGAGATCGATCAGATCGGCGCCGTCGGCCTCCATCCGCAGGGCCGCGGCGGCGGCGTCCGCGGGAGCGCGCAGCGCGCTGGCGTCAGCAAAGGAATCGGGCGTGACGTTGAGAATGCCCATCACCAGGCAGCGATCGCCCAGGTGGAGCGTCCTGCCGCCGGGAAGAGGGACAGCGTATGCGAGGCGAGGAGGGTAGGACACGTGAATTAAGAATTCAGAATCTGGAATTCAGAATGCGTGCGCAATCGACCCGCGCATTCCAAATTCCAAATTCCCAATTCGTAATTCTATTCCTGCGGCAGCGGTTTGTTCAGCGACGGCACGATCGGCGCGCGCTCTTTCGGGCGGGCCCGCGGCTCGTCCTCTTCGACCACGGTCCGCGCCGCGACTGGCTTCGGATCGTCGAGCGGCAGGCCGGCGGCGAGCCGCTTGACCTGATCGGCGTCGAGCACTTCGCGCGCCAGCAGCGCCTCGGCCATCTGCAGCAGCTTGTCCTTGGCGCCAAACAGCAGGTGATGCGCGCGCTGGTAGTTGTCGGTGATGAAGCGCTTCACTTCCTGATCGATCTTGAGCGCGGTGTCCTCGCTGTAGTCCTGGTGCTGCGCGATCTCGCGGCCGAGGAAGATCTGCTCTTCCTTCTTGCCGAAGGTGAGCGGCCCCATCGCGTCGCTCATGCCCCACTCGCAGACCATCTTGCGCGACAGCTCGGTGGCGCGCTCGAGGTCGTTGCCGGCGCCGGTGGTCAGGCTGTCCATCGTGATCTCCTCGGCGATGCGGCCGCCGAGCAGGATCGCGATCTGATCGTTGAGGTAGTCGCGCGAGTAGTTGTGCTTCTCTTCCGCCGGCAGCTGCTGGGTGAGGCCCAGCGCCATGCCGCGCGGGATGATCGTCACTTTGTGAATCGGGTCCGCGTGCGGCAGCAGCACCGTGAGCAGCGCGTGGCCGGCCTCGTGGATCGCGGTCACCCGCTTCTCGGCGTCGGTGATGATCATCGAGCGGCGCTCGGATCCCATCAGGACCTTGTCCTTGGCGAACTCGAAGTCGTGCATGCGCACGACCTTCTGGTTGTAGCGCGCCGCGTTGAGCGCCGCTTCGTTCACCAGGTTCGCGAGATCGGCGCCCGAGAAGCCGGCCGAGCCGCGCGCCAGCACCGCAATCTCCACGTCGTCGGCCATCGGAATCTTGCGTGTGTGGACCGAGAGAATGCCTTCGCGTCCCTTCACGTCGGGACGGTTCACGACGATGCGGCGGTCGAAGCGGCCCGGACGCAGCAGCGCGGGATCGAGCACGTCGGGCCGGTTGGTCGCGGCCACGAGGATGACGCCTTCGTTCGACTCGAAGCCGTCCATCTCGACCAGCAGCTGGTTCAGCGTCTGCTCGCGCTCGTCGTGTCCGCCGCCGAGGCCGGCGCCGCGATGACGGCCGACCGCGTCGATCTCGTCGATGAAGACGATGCAGGGCGCGTTCTTCTTGCCCTGCTCGAACAGGTCGCGCACCCGCGAGGCGCCGACGCCGACGAACATCTCGACGAAATCGGATCCGCTGATGGAAAAGAACGGGACGTTGGCTTCACCCGCCACGGCGCGCGCGAGCAGGGTCTTGCCGGTGCCGGGCGAGCCCATCAACAGCACGCCCTTGGGAATGCGGCCGCCGAGCTTCTGGAACTTCTGCGGTTCCTTCAGGAACTCGATGATTTCCTGGAGCTCTTCCTTCGCTTCGTCGACGCCGGCGACGTCCTTGAACGTCACCTTCTTCTGCGAGCTCGACGACAGCTTCGCCTTGCTCTTGCCGAACGACAGCGCCTTGTTGCCGCCGCTCTGCATCTGGCGCATGAAGAAGACCCAGAAGCCGATGATCAGCAGGAACGGACCCCACGAATAGAGGATCGTCGCCCACGGGCTGACGGTCGGCTCCTTCGCCGTGACCTGCACGCCCTTTTCAATCAGCTTGTTGACGAGGCCGTCGAACTGCGACGGGGCGTAGGTCTGGAAATGCTCGTTGGCCTTCGAGGTGCCGTTGATTTCCTGGCCGGTGATCACCACGCGCGCAATCTGACCCTGGTCAGCCTGCTGCATGAACTCGCTGAACGTCACCGTCTTTTCGGCGTGCTGGAGCTTGGTCGAAAAATTCCAGATCAGCACGCCAAGGACGACCAATGCCATCCAGAACAACAGACTCTTCAACGTCGAGTTCAAGTAGAGCCTCCCAAAGCCTTAAGTTTCAAGATTATCACGGCTTGCGTGGGGTCGGTTACCCGAAACGCCTCATCGATTCCGAAGCCCGCGACCCACACAATCCGATCGGTCTCGTCGACCACCAGCGGCACCGCGTCCCGCTGTTTTCGCCCGATTTTGCGGTCGACGAAGTAGTCCTGCAGTTTCTTCTGCCCGCCGAGCCCGGATGGCCGAAACCGGTCGCCGGGCCGTCGATTTCGCACCGCCAGCCGGCCGCGGCAGAGGTCGAGCCGGACCTGCGCCGTATCGCTCGCCACCGGGTTGCTCACCGTTGCACGCGCAAACGGTTCGGCTGAGACGATCCAGCCCGCGTCGGGCAGTGCCACCTCTCCTGGGATAGACAGCGGAAAACGGAAAAGGTTCGACCCCTCGTCCCGCGCCCGTCGTCCCTGCGCGCCGTCGACCCTACCCGTTAAGACGACGCTGGAGCCGATGCGTTCCAGCCGCTGTCCGGGGAAATCAGCGCGGTTGTCGCCGCGCTCTTCGATTAGACGGAGCGCCGCGGCAACATGGCCAAAGGCGATCGGCCGGCGGCCCGCGACCTCGCTCATCACCCGCCAGAGCATGCGGCGACGCAGCGGCGGCGGCGCTGCGAGCAGACCCGCGGCGTCGATTTCGTACTGCTTTGCGCCGTCGGGCAGCGCCCCGCGCCGGACGATCTGGGCCGCGAGCGCATCGGTGGCCGCGTCCATCCATTCCAACGTCTCGCGCGACAGCTCTGCCTGATCGGCCAGCGCGTCGACGATGCCCGGATTGAACCGGGCGGCAAGCAGCGGCAACAGCTCGGCGCGGACACGGTTGCGTGGGATGCCGACGTCCTGGTTGGTCTCGTCTTCGACGAACGGCAGCTGCCGCTCGGCGAGCCAGGCGCGCAGCTCCGCGCGGGTGCAGCCGAGCAGAGGGCGGATGACGGCGCCATTGCGCGGGTGCATGCCGGCCAGGCCGCGCGGCCCGGCGCCGCGCATCAAGCGAAGCAACACCGTCTCAGCCTGATCGTCCCGGGTGTGGCCCAGCGCGACCGCGTCGGCACCGGCCGCGGCGCGAACGCGCTCGAAAAATGCATGCCGGGCGGTGCGAGCGGCGTCCTCGACCGAGCGGTGCTCGCGAAGCGCGAGCGCCGAGACGTCTGCGCGATCCGACGTGAACGGCAGACCCAGGGACGCGGCGACGCCAGCGGCGAAACGCTCGTCGGCGTCCGCCGACGGCCGGAGCTGGTGGTTGAAGTGGGCGAGGCCCGCAAGACTCAGCTCACCGGCGTCAGCGAGCGCGCGGAGCAGATGGACGAGCGCGACCGAATCCGATCCACCCGACACCGCCGCGATGACGCGGGTGTCGGGTCCCATCAGATTGTGCTGGCGGACGAACTGACGAACACGATCGGCGAGCATGAAGCTGGAAAGGCAGGAAAGGCTGGATGGGCGGGAGGGGACGGTTGCTCGCCGCGTGACCATCCTGCCTGTCCTGCCGATCCTGCCCGTCCTGCCTAAAAAAGAAGTGCCGGAGGGCGGACTCGAACCGCCGACCCCGCGCTTATGAGACGCGTGCTCTTAACCAACTGAGCTACTCCGGCCAGAACTTTCGATTGTATTACTTCGGCGCGTCCCGCTCAACGAGGGCGGCCGCCAGCAGGGGGATCATCAGCTCGTGATGGCCCACCAGCGAATAGCCGCGTCCCGTCCCGGCAGTCGGACGCGACACGACGTTGGTCTGCGGACGATACGACCGGATGAAGTCCAGATTCACGGTGGTCAGGTTGGCGAGGGCGATGCCGCGGTTGCGAGCCAGCGCAATCGCCTTCAGGAACACTTCCGGCAACACCACGGCGGATCCGCAGTTCAGGTAGACCCCGCGCTCGAGCCGCGCGACGTTGGACACGAAATAGCGGAAGTCGCGCAGGCTTCCCTCGCCGAGCGCCGCGCCCGACGCCGCCGGGTGCATGTGAATGATGTCCGTGCCGATGGCGACATGCACGGTCACGGGAATGTTGAGCCGCGCCGCGGCGCAGAGGACGCTCTGCTTCGCGTACTGCGGCTGCTTCGATGCCAGGAACGCCGTGACTGCCTGGCCGATGCCGAGCCCGGCGGCGACCCCGTCGGTGATCGCCTTGTTGAGGAGGCGGCCGGTCTCTTCGGCCATGCCGAAGCGTCCGGGCCCGAGCGCTTCCTCGACGTCTTCGGAGGTGGCGCCGGCCAGCGCGACCTCGAAGTCGTGGATGACCGATGCGCCATTGGTCGCGATCGCCGAGACGAAGCCGCGTTCCATCAGGTCGACCAGCACCGGACCGAGGCCGGTCTTGATCACGTGGGCGCCGAGTCCCCAGATGACGCCCGCTTCATCACGCTTCGCCGCCACGATGGCGCCGATCACCGCCTGAAAGTCGGCCGCCGCCAGCATGCGGGGCAGCGCCGCGACGAAATCGCCGATCGAGCCGCCAGGCGCGAGTGGCCGCGCAAAGTCCTCGACGCGCACCTTGCTCGCGCGCGACTTCAGCGGGTAGGTCGTGATGCCCGACAGATCGAAATCGTCGTACGAAAAAATCACCAAGTCACCAACTCGCCAACTCACCAAGTCCTATGTGATCAGCATCGCGTCGCCGTAGCTGTAAAAACGGTAACGCGCCGCAACCGCCGCATCATACGCGGATCGGACGCGATCGCGCCCGGCGAACGCGGCGACCAGCATCAGGAGCGAGGACTGCGGCAGGTGGAAGTTGGTCAGCAGTCCGCCGACGATCAGGAACTCGGCGCCGGGATACAGAAACAGATCCGTCTCGCCCTCACCCGCCACGATCCGTCCGTCGTGGGCGCGCGCCACTGCCTCGAGGGTGCGGGTCGTGGTGGTGCCGACGGCGATGACGCGGCGGCCGTCACCGCGGGCGCGGTTGATCGCGTCGGCAGCGGGCGCGCTTATCTCGTAGCGCTCCGACTCGAGGCGATGATCCTCCACCCGATCGACCCGGATCGGCTGAAACGTGCCATAGCCGACGTGCAGCGTGATGCGGGCGATGTCGACGCCGCGCGCGCCGAGCGCGGTGGTGAGCGCCTCGGTGAAGTGCAGCCCGGCGGTCGGCGCGGCTATCGAGCCGCGCGTCCGGGCGAAGACGGTCTGATAGCGATCGCGATCGTCCGGGCCATCGTCGCGCTTGATGTATGGCGGCAGCGGCATGTGGCCAATCGCATCGATCGCATCCTCCAGCGCCGAGCCATCGTCGGTCCACAGCCGCACCACGCGGCGGCCGAAGGAGCCGCGTTCCAGGATCACGCCATGGATCGTCCGGGCGCCGTCGAACACCACCTTCGCGCCCGGCTTCAGCTTCTGTCCCGGGTGCACCAACGCCTCCCAACGCGCTGATTCCACTAGACTTAGATCAACATCTGACCCTGATCTGACCCTCCTCTGACCCTCCTCTGACCCTGATCCGATTCTGGTCTGACCCGGGTCTGACCCCAGCCGCCGGACCAGCAGGCATTCGACCGCGCCGCCGCTCGGGTCGCGGCGCCCCAGCAGGCGCGCTGGGAAGACGCGCGTGTCGTTGACGACGACGAGGTCCCCCGGCTGCAACAGATCCGGCAGCGCGCTGACGAGCGTATGGGTAAGCGATCCGCTCGCGCGGTCGAGATGGAGCAGGCGCGCGCCGCCGCGAACCGCGGCCGGCTCCTGCGCGATCAGCTCCGTCGGGAGATCGAAATCGAAGTCGCGGACATCCATGTCCGCCGCTGATGTTAGTGGATTCTCGGCGAGAAGCTGAGGTCGCCGGCGGTCTGCCACTCCTCGGCGAGAAGCGTCCAGAGCGCCTGATCGTGAACCTCACCGTGACGCAGGAAGGATTTCCGCAGGATGGCCTCGCGCGTGGCGCCAAGCTTTCGCAGCGCGGCGTTGCCGCGCGTATTGGCCAGCGAGGCGCGCGCCTCGAGCCGCCGCGTCCGCAGCGTCTCGAACGCGAAGCTGATTGCGAGCCGAGCGCTGTCGCCGAAGATCCCGGTGCCCCAGAACTCGGACGCCAGCGCAAAACCCCACTCGGCGGTGCCGAACTCCGGTTCCATCGATCGGATCTGCACCAGGCCGATCGCGGTGTCGGAGCCGCGCGGCACAATCGCAAAACAGACGTACTGTCCGGCGAGACGCTCCCGTAGCGTCCACGCCACGAACTTCTCGAACCCCTCGATGGTGGCCGGTGGCGGCGAGATGAATCGCGTGACTTCGTCGGTGGTCAGCATGACGAACAACGCGCGCGCGTCGCTCGCGCGCAGATCGCGCAACGTGACGAGCGAACCCGTCAGTGTCGGCAGGCCGCGCCGCCAGTCGCTGACAGCGTGGGACGACGGCTCACCGAGCGGGGCCGTCGACGCGACGGTCTCTTCGCTGCTGGCCTCCTGGTACGGCATCTTCTCCATCAGAAGCGCCTTCCCGCGGGCATCACGGTGCTCGCTCGCCGAGATGAAATCACATGCTCAACTAGAGCAAGGCGACAGCCACGACGCCGCTGGCACCGTCGCATCCGTAAGCTGTTGGAAAAACTGATGTTCCGCGCGTGAACGTCTCGGAGGGCGCGTGTTCAATACTGGTGCTCGATCTCATAACGGGACAACTAAGCGCCCAATTATCGTCATTACTCACCATTTTATTGAGTAAATACTCTAAAAATGGCTGCTTGCTCCATAAAGGCACATATGTCGTTCTATCGCACATAAAATACCTCCTTGGCAATTTCTACGCGTGGTGATGCTCTTGCACAGCTGACCGCATGGTCGATGTCGTCGTCGTGGGAGGAGGGCCCGCCGGGCTGAGCGCCGCGCTCATGCTCGGCCGATGCCGGCGCCGCGTGCTGCTGCTCGATCTCGGGCGCCCGCGCAACCGGTCCTCCCATGCGCTCCACGGCTATCTGACCCGCGACGGCATCGCGCCGGCCGCGTTCATCGAGCTGGGGCGGGCCGAGCTCGGTCGCTACGGCGTCGAGCAGCGCGCGATCGGCGTGACCGGCGCCAAGCTGGCCGGCGATCACTATCGCGTCTCGCTCAACGACGGCACCGAGGAGGACGCGCGTTATCTGCTGATCGCCACCGGCGTCGTCGACGATCTCCCGGCCATCCCGGGATTCGCCGATTGCTACGGCCGATCGATCTTTCACTGCCCGTATTGCGATGGATGGGAGCGGCGGGACCGGCCGCTTGCGGCCTTTGGCCGCGGCGCAGCCGTCACCGGCCTCGCGCTCGGCCTCAAGACGTGGAGCGGGGACGTCGTGGTCTGCACGCACGGCGCGCGGCTGGCAAAGCCGCTGCGCGAACGTCTGGCTCGCAACGGAATCTCTGTTCGTACCGAGCCGATTGCGGAGCTCGAACACGCCGACGGCGCGCTGTCGCGGGTGGTGTTCGCCACCGGCGACTCGCTGCCGCGCGAGGCGCTGTTCTTCGCAACCGGCCAGCACCCCCAGTCGAAGCTCGCGATCACGCTCGGCTGCACCCTGAACCGCCGTGGCACGGTGAAGACCGGCGCGGCGTGCGACACCAATGTGCCTCGGCTCTACGTGGCGGGCGACGCCTCGCGCGATGCGCAGTTCGTCGTCGTCGCCGCGGCCGAAGGGGTGAAGGCGGCGTGCGCAATCAACAAGGCGTTGCAACTCGAGGAGCTGAAATCGTGACGCTGAAGGCCGTCGCCGACAAGCCGCAGGATCCGAAACCCGCGGTCGAGGATTCGCAACCCGCGATCGACAATCCAGCACCCGAGCCGCTGTCGATCCGGATGCCGGTGGACATCCGCAGCGCGGCGCTGACCATCCTGGCGGGGCTCGCCCTCATCCTGGCCCTGCAGTACGCCCAGGCGATGATCATTCCGATCGTGCTGGCCGTCCTGATCAGCTACGCGCTCGAACCGATGGTGGCGTGGCTGGCGCGGCGACGGGTGCCGCGCGCGCTGGCCGCGGCGGTGGTGCTGATCGCGCTGGTGGCCACCAGCGGCTGGATGCTCTACAGCCTCCGGTCGCAGGCCGCGGCATTCGTCGAACAGCTGCCGCAGGCGGCGACGCGGCTCCGCCGGATCATGGAGAACGACCGGCCGACCGCCGCGACCGCGATCCAGCAGGTCCAGAAGGCGGCGACCGAGCTCGAGAAGGCGGCCAACGCGGCGGCGCCGCCCCCGGCGCCCTCCGGCGTGCAGCGCGTCCAGGTCGAAACCGCACCGATCAACATCAGCGACTACGTGCTGTGGGGATCGATCGGCATCGTCGCGGCGATCGGACAGCTCGTGCTGATCCTGTTCCTGGTCTACTTCCTGCTCGCCTCAGGCGACCTCTATCGCCGCAAGATCGTGAAGATTATCGGGACCACGCTGTCCGAGAAGAGAGTGACGGTCCAGATTCTTCAGGAGATCGACCGGCAGATCGAGATGTTCCTGCTCGTCGAGGTGTTCACCAGCGTGATCGTCGGCGTGGCGACGTGGCTGGCGTTCCGGGCACTCGGGGTCGAGCAGGCGGCGGTGTGGGGCGTGCTCGCCGGCATCTTCAACTCGATCCCCTACTTCGGTCCGGTGCTCGTCACGGGCGCGACCTCGGTGGTCGCGTTCCTGCAGTTCGGCAACCTGCGCATGGCGATCCTGGTCGGCGCCGTGTCGCTGGCGATTACCAGCCTCGAGGGCTTTCTGCTGACGCCGTGGCTGACCAGCCGCGCCACGCGGATGAACGCGGTGGCGATCTTCGTGGGTCTGTTGTTCTGGGGCTGGGTCTGGAACGTGTGGGGCATGCTGCTGGCGGTACCGATGCTGATGGTGATGAAGGCGGTCTGCGATCACGTCGAGGACTTCAAGGGCATCGGCGAGCTGCTCGGCGACTGACGACCGCGACGAACCGCGAACCGCGAACCGCGAACGTCAGGTTTTTCGAACCACCCATGTCGTCATGCAGCGCTGCTGCTGAACGTTGGTGGTCTTGATCGGGTCCAGCAGCCGGCCGCCGAATCGCTCGGTGCGTTCGATCAGCATGGCCTCGTCCACCACGAACCGGGTGGAGCCGTCGGGAAGCCTGACCCGGCGGCCAGCGGCGCCGACGACACTCTCCAGACCGATGTTCGAAGCGAGCCGGGCGAACAACATGCCATCCGGCGCCAGCACCCGCCACATCTCGTCAATCATCAGATCGAACTGCGCCAGGTCGGCCGCGAAGTGCAGGACCGCGCTGGAGACCACCGCGTCCATGCTCGCGGCCTGCCACGGCAATCCGGTGATCTCACCGGTGCGGAAGTGTGCGGGCGGCAGGCCAGGCGCGAGCTGCCCGGCCAGCGCGCGGACATGCTCGATCGCCGCAGCCTCGCGATCGATGCCGAAGCAGGTAAAGCCCCGGCGGAGGAAGTACTTCAGGTTGCGGCCGTCGCCGCAGCCGGCGTCGAGCACGCGCGGCCGCCGGTCGAAGCGGCCGCGCAGCAGTTGGTCGAAGAGGTAGATATCGATGTCGCCGAACTGCGCCGGCAGGTCGACGCCGGGAAGCGGCGTCTCCGGGGCCATCAGCGCAGGCCGGAAGGCAGGCGCGGGGACGCCAGCAGGCGCGCGAACTCCTGCCAGCGCTTCGCCGGCTGCGCCGCGACTCCGCCGCGCGATTCGACGTACTGCTGCACCAGATCCTTGCCGAGGTTGTAGTTGATTACGTAGCTGCGGTAGGTATCGAAGAACCGTGTGCGCTGCTCCGCTCGCACCGGCGACATCATCGCGTACTGCGACAGCCACGCGGTGGCCTGCTTCCGATCGGCGGTGCCATTCAGATAGGTCCGCGCTGCTTCGTTGCCCGCATAGGCGAGGCGATCGACCAGCCCCTGCACGCGCGCATAGGCGGCGGTCTGGGACGGATCCAGTCCCGCCGCCGGGTAGAGGACGTCGCGTTCGAAGGCGGCGCGCTCGTCGCCGGGAAACGCCACTTCGATGCCGTAGTTGGCGGTGCCCTCCGCAATCAGCGACTGCGGCGAGAACAGCGGGTAGATCGTGAACTCGCTCCAGCCGCGCTCGCGGACCAGGTGCTGCTCGAGCAGCACGTTGTAAACGTGGTGGCCAGGATAGCCCTCGTGGCAGGCGAGATCGATCGCGCGATCGATGTAGATCGGCAGGTCGGTGTTGACCTGAATCAGGCTGCGATAGCCGCCCTGATACCAGTTGTAGCCGCTCCACGGCTTGTTGGTCACGTATTCGACGGCGAAGCTCTCGCCGGGCGGCAGCGGCACGTGCCTCAGCGTGCGCGCCCGCCCCTCGGCGATGGCGAGGTCGAACACGCGCGCCAGCCGGGCGGACGGAATGATGAACTTCTGGCGGAATGCGTCGTAGCGATCGACCAGCGGCGCGTCCCCCGGCAGCAGCCGTTCGAGCTCCCGCAGCGTCTCGGCGAAGTACGACTCGGGGTGCACCGGCGCCACTGCGTCGTACAGCGCGCGCGACTCCTCGTCGAACGTCAGCTTGGCGCCCCCGAGCATCCGCACCCGCGTGCGCAGCGCCTCGAGCTGCCTCCTCAAGTAGTCGCGGCGAAGGCCCGCCAGCTCGTCGCCGCGCTCGGCATCGGACAACGGCGGGATGTCGGCGATCGCACGCTCGGCCGCGGCGTCGATGTCGGCCAGCGGCAGCTTCCGCCGCTCGGCCTCGGCTTTCCACTCGGCCGGCCCGTAGAAGGCGTCCACGTAGTCGGCGTCGTGCTGGCCGACGGCGAGCACCAGTTTCACGTAGCGATCGGCTATGGTGTTCATCGGATTGGGCGGCGCCGCCTGGGCGGAAAGCGACGGCGACCCGAGGCGGCCGCTCCCGGCGATGGTTGTCGCGGCGACCGCGGTCCCGATGAATTCCCGGCGCGTCACCCGGCGCGGCATGCGGAGATGTTACACGTACTGCGACAGGTCGAAGCGGCCTCGCGCGCCGAGCAGCGGCTTCCACAGGTCGCCGAGGGTCGCGACGCGGGCCGGCACGTTCTTCACGGTGAAATCCTCGATGCGGACGCCCTTCTCGATTTCCTTCCAGCTGACCGGCGTCGAGACGGTCGCCTCCGGCCGCGGCCGCACTGAATAGACCGAAGCCAGCGTGCTGCCCCAGCGGTTCTGGTTGTAGTCCACCAGCACCCGCCCCCGCGGGCGTTTCGCGACCCGGTACTCCGCCGTGATCAGCGCCGGATGACGCCGCGCCAGTTCCTGCGCCAGCACGTGCGCGAACGTCCGGACGTCCCCCTGCGCCGGCCCCCGCACGATCGGCACATAGACATGCAGCCCTTTCGACCCGGTGGTCTTGACCAGCGACGACATCTTCAGCGCGTCGAGCGACTCCCGCACCACCAGCGCGGTCTCGAGCACGCGATCGAAGCCGGCGCCGGCCCCGGGATCCAGATCGAAGTGCACGTAGTCCGGCGTGTCGACGTCATCGCAGGTGGCGTACCACTGATTGAGATCGATGCAGCCGAGATTGATCACCCACAGCAGTGCTGCCCGATCCTGAATCATCGGAAAGTCGATCACGCCCTTCGATCCGTGATCGATCGCGCAGATCTCGATCCAGGGCGGCCGCGGCGACGGCGCGCGCTTCATGAAGAAGAATTCGCCGGCCGCGCCGTGCGGGTAGCGCTTCATCACCATGGCGCGGTTCCGGATGTGCGGCAGCAGCACGCCGGCGACATCGGCGTAGTACTGAATCAGGTCACCCTTGGTGAGCCCCAGGTCCGGCCAGAACACCTTGCGAAGGTTGGTGAGCCGGACGTCCTTGCCGTCGACGGCGAGGACGACGTTGTCCTGATCGCGGGGAAGCTCGAGGCGCTTCATCGGCCGTCCGCCGGGTAGTGCTGGCCTTCAGGCCTGCCCGATACAGACCTAAAGGTGGGCACTGCGACCGCTTCGAAGCGGCGGCAGTTTCGCCGGCCGCGAGCCATGCCGCGTCGCGCCGAGGACAGGCACGTAGTCGAGCTCGATGCCGTCGCTCGCATGCCGCAGCAGCAGCCCGCCCCGGCTCATGTCGCCGCGGCCGACGAACGCGATCGGAAAGAGCAGCCGCGCGCCGAAGATGGCGGTCAGGACGTCGACGTACTTCGGCGACGCCACGCTGCCGAGCAGGACGACATCGCAGTCGGCGCCGATCTCAGCGAGCAGGGCGCGCGCGCTCGCCTCGAGCGGACGCCGGTAGCGGGCGTTGTTGGCGTCGATATCGCCCTTGCCGAATGCCCTCACCGCGGCGCGGGTCACCTGCGTGTCGGGGCTGCGCAGCCCCGCGTTCGCGGTGATGATGTGGATGCCGCTGCCGACGACCGGGTTGTCCGGCTCCGCCGGCCGCGCGAAGCGGCGCGCATAGGTCAGCTTGCCGCGGAAATAGAGACCGCTGACGAAGCTGAACAGCTCGCCCAGCGGCGCGCCGTCCGAGGATCGCAGCGCAGCCGCGAGCGCGAACGTCGCGTTCGGAGAGAGCGCCTGCCTGGCGCGGGTGCCGCCGCAGTTGGCGGGCGACAACAGAAAGATGCGGGACACGGGAACTCAGAAACCCCAGCGCAGCAGCACGGCACCTACGGTGAAGCCGGCGCCGACCGACGCGAGCAGCACCAGCTGGCCCTTCTGCAGGCGGCCCGACGCGAGCGCGTCGTTCAGCGCCAGCGGAATCGTCGCCGCCGTGGTATTGCCGAACCGCTCGATGTTGATGATGACCTTGTTGGGATCGACGCCGAGCTTTTCGGTCGCCGCCTGGATGATCCGCCGGTTGGCCTGGTGCGACACGAACAGATCGATGTCGGCCGCGGTCAGCCCGTTCCGATCGAGCAGCCGGCGCGCGATCTCCTCGGTCTTGCGCACCGCGAACTTGAACACCGTCTGCCCGTCCTGCTTGACGTAGTGCAGACGCTGATCGACCGTGTGGTGCGACGCCGGCTGCAGGCTGCCGCCCGCCGGCATGCAGAGCGCGGCGCCGCCGCCGCCGTCGATCTCGTGCTCGAAGTCCAGAATCTGCGGGCCGCCCGGCTCGGCCGCCGACACCACCACCGCGCCGGCCCCGTCGCCGAAGATCACGCAGGTCGCGCGATCCTTGTAGTCGATGATGCTCGACATCACATCCGCGCCGACCACCAGCACGTGCTCGTGCGCGCCGCTGGCCACGAACTGGCACGCCGTCGTCAGCGAATAGGTGAACGCGGAGCAGGCCGCGCTCAGGTCGAAGCCCCAGGCGTTATGCGCGCCGATCTTGTGCTGGATCAGGCAGGCGGTGCTCGGAAACATCATGTCCGGCGTCACCGTCCCGCAGATGACCATGCCGATGTCGGCCGGCGTCAGCCCGGCGTTCTTGATCGCCTGAATCGCCGCCTCCTTGCCGAGGTCCGACGTCGCCACGCCCGGATCGACGATGTGCCGCTCGCGGATGCCGGTGCGCTGCAGGATCCAGTCGTCGGTGGTCTCGACCATCTTCTCGAGGTCGGCGTTGGTCAGCAGGCGCGGCGGGACGTAAGTCGCCAGCGACGCAATCGTCGCCGGCCGTCCGCCGATGCGCGGGGCCTTGCGTTCGGTCACCACAATCGTGAGTCCCTTCGTTGTTCTGCGGGCACCGGCAGCCCGAAGTAGCCGTAGGCCAGCGAGGTGGCCCTGCGGCCGCGCGGCGTACGGTCGAGGAAGCCGGCCTGGATCAGATACGGCTCGTAGATGTCTTCGATAGCGTCTTGTTCTTCGCTGATCGCCGCCGCGATCGTGTTCAAGCCGACCGGACCGCCGCCGAACTTGTCGATGATCGTCCGCAGCAGCTTGCGATCCACTTCGTCGAACCCGTTCTCGTCCACCTGCAGCAGCTTGAGCGCTGCCCGCGCCACCTCGACGGTGATCGATCCGTTGGCGCGCACCTGCGCGTAGTCGCGCACGCGCCGCAGCAACCGGTTGACGATGCGCGGCGTGCCCCGCGCCCGCCGCGCGATCTCCACCGCCGCGGCGTCGTCGATCGGCACGTCCAGAATCCTGGCGGAGCGGCGCACGATCTCTTCCAGATCCGCCGGCGTGTAGAACTCGAGCCGGTGGGTGATGCCGAAGCGCGATCGCAGCGGCGACGTCAGCAGGCCGGTGCGAGTGGTCGCACCGATCAGGGTAAAGCGCTCCAGCCGCATCTTCATCGTGCGCGCGCTCGGCCCCTGGCCGATCACGATGTCGAGCTCGTAGTCCTCAAGCGCCGGGTAGAGAATCTCCTCGACCGCCGGCGACATCCGGTGGATCTCGTCGATGAACAGCACTTCGTTCGCGGCCAGGTTGGTGACGATGCCGGCCAGATCGCCCGGCTTCTCGATCGCGGGACCCGAGGTCGCTCGCACCGCCACGCCCATCTCGTTGGCGATGACGTAGGCCAGCGTCGTCTTGCCCAGCCCGGGCGGCCCGTGCAGCAGCACGTGATCGAGCGGCTCGCCGCGCTGCTTCGCGGCGGCGATCGCCACGTGCAGCTGCTCGCGGATCTGATCCTGGCCGATGTATTCGTCGAGCAGGCGCGGGCGCAGCCCGGCCTCGTACTGGGCGTCTTCGTCCACGCGCGCCGCGGTCACGAGGCGGTCGTCCGTCACTTGGCCACCTCCCGTAACGCCTGTCTCAAGAGGCGCTCGAAGCCGGCGTCTGCGGACGAACCGATCGTCTTGATCGCGGCTTCGGCGGCTTTCTCGGCGAGAGGCCGATGATACCCCAGGTTCACCAGCGCCGAGACGACGTCGTCGCGCAGCGCGGGCGGTTCCGGCGGGACGCCGGCGACCACCGTCGGCACGGCCGCATGCGGCAGACGGTCTTTCAGCTCGAGGACGATCCGTTCGGAGGTTTTCTTGCCGACGCCAGGGATCGCCGTCAGCCGCGCCAGATCGCCGCGCTCGATCGCGCGAATCAGCTCCTGCGGCTCGATCCCCGAGAGCACCGCGAGCGCGACCTTGGCGCCGATGCCGCTGACGCCGATCAGCCGCTCGAACAGCTCCTGCTCGAGCAGCGTCGCAAAGCCGTAGAGCAGGAACGCGTCCTCGCGCACATGGGTATGGATGCGCAGGGCGATCGCGGCGCCAGGCTCGCCGAGTCCGTAGAACGTCGACAACGGCACGAACACGTCGTAGCCGACACCGTTCACGTCGATGACGATGCGGTTCGGATGTTTTTCAAGGATGGACCCGCGAAGATGCGCGATCATTTAGTCCTTGGGCCTTGGTTCTTGGTTCTTGGTCCGCTGTTGGCGCACCGAGGACCGAGGACCATCAGCTTTGGGGTCTGTAGGTCCGCCAGCTGGTCGCCTTGCTGCGGGCGGGCTGAACCGCGCCGACCGCCCGCGAGGGCGGCTGGGCGTGCACGTGGCAGATCGCGACCGCGAGCGCGTCCGCGGCATCGTGCGGCGACGGCGCCTCGGCGAGGCCGAGCAGCAGCTTGATCATGTGCTGCACCTGCGGCTTGTCGGCGCGGCCGTAGCCGACCACCGCGCGCTTGATCTCGGCGGGGGTGTACTCGAACACCGGTACCCAGCTTCGACCGCCGCCAGCATCGCCACGCCACGAGCGTGCCCGAGCTTCAGCGCGCTGCGGGCGTTCACCGAATAGAACACGCTTTCGATCGCGACGCAGGCAGGGCGGCACTCGGCCAGAATCAGGGTCAGCTGGCTGTGGATGCGATGCAGCTTGTCCGGAAAGGAAGTCAGCGCCGGAGAGCTGATGGCGCCGCACACCACAATCCGGTGGC
This sequence comes from uncultured Acidobacteriota bacterium, assembly GCA_963794705.1. GTDB lineage: Bacteria > Acidobacteriota > Vicinamibacteria > Vicinamibacterales > CAVVIG01 > CAVQFC01. The sequence continues at coordinate 181,429 of CAWCFI010000007.1, read as the reverse complement.
GCGACCCGTCGGTCTCCACGCAGCCGTAGCCGGTGCGCTCGGACCCGGGGTCGATGCCGAACACTCTCACGCGAGCGAGGCCTCGATCTCCTGTTCGGACACGTCGAAGTTCGACCAGACGTGCTGGACGTCGTCGAGGTCGTCGAGCACTTCCATCAGCTTCAGCATCTGCTGCGCGACCTTGCCCTCGAGCATCACCAGGTTCTGCGGAATCATCGAGACCTGGGCGCTGACCGGCTCGATGCCGAGCTGCTTCACCGCGTCGCGGACCGCCATGAACGCTTCCGGCGCGCTCAGCACCTCCCAGTTGTCGTCGTCGTCCTGCATGTCGTCGGCGCCCGCCTCGAGCACCGCGCCGAGCAGCTTCTCTTCGTCCGCCTTCGACTTCTCGACGACGATGTAGCCCTTCTTGTTGAACATCCAGGCGACGGCGTTGGTCGAAGCGAGGTTGCCGCCGTGCTTCTCGAGCATGTGCCGCAACTCGCCGACGGTGCGGTTCTTGTTGTCGGTGAGCACGTCGATGATGACGGCGGCGCCGCCGGGCCCGTAGGCCTCGTACTGGGCCTCCTCGTACGACACGCCCGGCTCCTCGCCGGTGCCTTTGCGAATCGCCCGTTTGATGTTGTCGGCCGGCATGTTCGCCGCCTTGGCGTCAGCGATGACCGAGCGCAGGCGCGGGTTCATGTCGGGATCGCCGCCGCCGTTGCGGGCGGCGACGGTCAACTCTTTGATCAGGCGCGTGAAAATCTTGCCGCGTTTGGCATCGAGCGCGCCCTTCTTGTGCTTGATCGAGGCCCATTTGGAATGGCCGGACATGTCAAAACTCCCCGGAAAAATGCGAAAACTGGACGGAAATGTTACCTCTTTTTCGCCATGATGATCCAGACATCGGCGCGGTCGTCCCACGGGCGTCCCCGATAGTCCCCGAGTACCGCGTCGATCCGGAATCCAGCGCGTTCGAGCTGGCGGGTCATCTGGCGAACCGAGAGCGTGCGGAAGGTCAGGTCGAAGCAGTGCTCCCGGGTCTGGCCGCCCCGCCGCTCGACATACTTCTGCTCGAACGTGGTCAGGTGGCGCTTCGGATCCTGGCGCACCGTTTCGATCAGCGTGAGCTGGGCACCGCCGGCGCGTCCCCGCAATTGCACCCGGTTCTCGTACTCACGCCATTTGGGGACGTCCGGCACCAGATCGATCCCGAAGGTGCCGCCCTCCGCGAGGACGCGCGCGACCGACGCCAGCGTGGCGGTGAGATCCCGCGGCCGGATCAGCGACTGGAGGATGCCGTAGGGCGCCAGCACCATCGGGAACGTCTCGTCCTCGAACGGCAGCGCGCGGATGTCGCCGCGAACAAGTGCCGGGTAGCGCGAGGCTTTAGCCGAGCGCCGCGGCGCCGCTCGCCTGAAGGCTCGCGCGACGGACTGCCGCGCACGAGCGAGCATCGGCGCCGACCGATCGATGCCGACCAGGTTCACGCCGGCTCGCGCCAGCGGTAGCGAGACGCGGCCAGTGCCGCAGCCGAGCTCGAGCACCGGGCCGCTAGCCCCGCCGGCGACGCGGCGCCAGAACGGCACGTCGCGGCGTCCCAGCGTCTGCGCGTTTTCCCAGTCGTAGAAGGGCGCGTACGCGTCCCATCCCTGCCAGCCTTCACGTTTCACTGGCGCGTATTATAGGGGGCATGGACGATCTCGAGCGCTGGCGCGGCGAGTTTCCGATCCTGTCGCGCTCGGTCTACATGATCAGCAACTCGCTCGGCGCGATGCCGCGGCAGGCCGCGCGCAACCTCGCCGAGTACGCCGAAACATGGGCCAGCCGCGGGGTGCGCGGCTGGGAAGAGCGCTGGTGGGAGATGCCCACCGAGATCGGCAACAAGATCGCGGCCATCGTCGGCGCGGCGGCCGGCAGCGTGAGCATGCACGAGAACGTGACGACCGCGCAGATGGTGGCGCTGTCGTGCATGCGGCCATCGGGCGCGCGCAAGCGGATCGTCTGCTCGGCGATGGACTTCCCCTCGATGGTTTACCTCTATCGGGCGCAGCAGCAGGCGGGGTTCGAGCTGCGGATCGTGCCGGCCGAGAGCGATCTCACGGTCAGCACCGAGCGCATGCTCGACGCGATCGACGACACCACGGCGGTGGTGGCGTTCTCGCACGTGCTGTTCCGCACCTCGTACATCATGGACGCCGACGTGATCGCCCGCCGGGCGCGGCAGGTCGGTGCGATGACGCTGCTCGACACCTACCAGTCGGCCGGCATCATTCCTGTCGACCTCGAGTCGCTGGGCGTTGATTTCGCGGTCGGGGGCTGCCTGAAATGGCTCTGCGGCGGACCCGGCAACGCGTTCCTCTACACCCGGCCGGACCTGCTGAAGGATGTGTCGCCCTCGTTCACCGGGTGGCTGTCGCGCGAGCACCCGTTCGACTTCGATTTGGGGTCAGATCTGGATTCTCTCGTTTTCGACAGATCTTCCACAGATGTCCCCGAAACGAGAGAATCCAGATCTGACCCCAGACGAAGCGACGCGATGCGGATGATGAACGGCACGCCCTCGATCCCGTCCTACTACGCGGCGCTGGCGGGGCTCGAGATCATCAACACGGTCGGGGTCGAACGAATCCGCGCGGCGTCGCGCGTGATGACGGCGCGGCTGCTCGCGCTCGTCGACCGGTACGGCTTCACCTCCGCCGCCTCGCGGGACCCGGAGCGACTCGCCGGCACCGTGGCGGTCGATCTGCCGGACGCGTTGCTGGTGTCACGCACGTTGAAGGCGCGCGACTTCATCGTCGATTACCGCCCGCCGGTCGGCATCCGCATCTCGCCGCATTTCTACAACACGATCGACGAGGTCGATCGCGTGATGGCGGAAATCGCCGCGATCGCCGCGGCGAAAGACTACGTCGACGGCGGCGCGCCCAGCCTGGTCACCTGACGTTCGAGACGGTGTAGTGCGGACCTTCAGGTCCGCCGTGACGGGCAGGCCTGAAGGCCTGCACGACATCAGTGTGAAACGCCGGCTGCTCGGATCAGTGTGCGAGCTGATGCTCGATGTAGGTCAGCTTGTCCGGGTTTCGCACGACGCGAATCGCGGTGATCTCACCTTCCTCCACGGCCATGACGTACACGCCGTCGAGTCGCCCGGCGACGCGCAGCAGCACCGCCGGCTCGCCGTTTACCTCGACGATGTCGAGCGTCACCGATTCGAGCGCCACGCCAATCGCCGGCGCGGTGCGCCGGAAGCCGAGGAGCAGGCTGACCACCTGCTCGCGTCCGAAGATCGGGCGCCGTGCCGCCAGCACCTTGCCGCCGCCGTCGCTCCAGAAGCCGACGTCCTCGGCTAGCACGCTCGTCAGGGCGGCTTCGCTGCCCTCGCTGAACGCGCGGACGAAGCGCTCCACGAGCGGCCGTTTCTCGTCCATGGCGGCGCGGAATCTCGGCTTCCGCTCGGCAATGCGCCCCTTGGCGCGGTGGAACAGCTGGCGGCAGTTGGCGCTCGACGTCTCGAGCATGTCGGCGATCTCGCCGTACTCGTAGTCGAACACCTCTCGTAGCAGGAACACCGCGCGTTCCTCCGGCGACAGCGTCTCGAGCAGGACCATGAACGCCAGCGTCACCGACTCGGCTTGCGCGAGGGAACGCTCGGGGCCCGGCCGGTCGCTGGTGACGACCGGTTCCGGCAGCCAGGGACCGACGTACTCCTCGCGGGTCGCCCGCGCCGACTTCAGGCGATCCAGACAGAGGCGCGTGACGATCGTGGTGAGATAGGCCTTGGCCGATCGCAGATCGGACGGGCGCGCGCCGGCAAAACGCAGCCACGCGTCCTGCAGGATGTCCTCGGCGTCGGTGGCGCTTCCGAGCATGCGGTAGGCCACGGCGAACAGCGCCGGCCGATGCGTCTGAAACAGATCGATCTCGGTCATATCCTGGGGTCAGATCTCGATTTTCTCGTTTCGGGATCAGCTGCGGCAGAAACGAGAAAATCGAGATCTGACCCCAGCCCCGTCCCCTGCCTCAACCCCTGGTGGATCGTCGGATACGACGGCCGCCACCCCAGATCCTGGCGCGCCTTCGCGTTGGAGAGCGGCAGGCGTAACGCGATCATCCGGGCCATGTATGGCGCGACCAGACGAGGCACCCACAATGGTAGTGCGATCGGCGCCGGCGCTCCTGCCGCCTCGGCAATCGCCTGAACGATGGTGCTGAAGCTCACCGGCTGGTCGTCGACGATGTCGTAGGTGCTGGCGGCGGGCGCCCGCTCCAGCGCCGCGACGGTCGCGCTCGCCGCATCGTCCACATGGATGCACGGCAGCAGGCTGCGATCGCCGCGAATGCGCGGGAGCATCCGCCGCCGCGCCATGGTCAGCATTTCGATCGTGGACGCGGACTCGAGACCGTAGAACATCCCGTAGCGCAGCACGATCCCCTCGATCGACCCGGCCCGGCTTGCGTCGAGAATCTGCGATTCCATCGAGCGCACCGCGTCCGCGGCGTCCTGGACGTCCGCCGGCATGTCGTCGGACGATCCGGCGATCAGCGCGAACGATCCGCCAACGAATCGCCGGGCGCCGGCCTCGACCGCGGCCGCGAGCAGGTTCCGCGTCCCGTCGATACGCAGGCGGTTGGTCGGGATCAGATCGCGCGCGCTGCGCGGTCCGCCCTTGGGCAAGGCGGTCAGCTCATGGACGACGTGCGTGGGATGCGCGGCGACGACCGCGCGTGTCAGCGCGTCAGCCTCGAGAGCGTTGACGATCACCGGGGTCGCGCCGAGGCTTCGCAACATCGAGGCGTTCGCCGATGAGCGCGTGGAAGCCGTCACCTGATGGCCAGCAGCGACCAGCGCGCGAACCAGCGGCACCCCAATCGCTCCCGATCCTCCCGCCACGAAGACGTTCATGATGTCCTCCTCTGTCATTTCGAACTCGGGGTTGAAACTCCGAGTTCAAACTCCGGCTTTGAACTCCGAGTTCATCGCCGACCAGATTCCGATCGCGGCGCCCGCCGCCTCGCAGACGACCAGCAGGGCCGCGGTGATCCCGAACAGCTGTCGCCACTCAGCGGCAACATGAGCGACGTGATCCGATCCGTCGATGACGAAGTGGTTGATGACTCCGAAGACGAGTGCTCCGCCCATGCAGGCGGCGACGGTCCAGCCGCCGAGCCGGGGCCGCCGTCGCCACAGGGTCAGGCCGACGAGCGGACCGGCCAGGATGACGCTGTAGACGAAGACCGTCCCAGGCAGGGACAGCGGGACCTGGCCCCCGGCGTGCGCGCGCCCGTGCGCGATGTTGATTGCGAGGTGAACAAGAACGACCGCGGCCAGCGCCTGCCCTCTCGTCATATCAATAAGACGAGCGACCCTCGCCGCGTGTGACGCCTAGTCGGAAACGGCGATTTCTCCGGGAACAATCGGCCGGGTACGCGGCAAACGGCCCAGCCTGGCAAGGTTGCCGACGAAGGCGAGGATGGCAACGAACACGACCAGCTTCAAGGTGTCGCCCGCGGTCGTCCTCGGCACGACTTTCCAGAGCAGCCACAGCGCCGGCTGAGCCCAGCAGACGGCCCACACCGATCCGTAAAAATATCGCCGCTCGGTGCCTTCACCCTTGGTCGATGCCTTGACGCGCGGCAGCAGCGCGAGCGCACCGAGCAGCCAGATCGCGCCTGCAATCGGGAAGTACGCGTACCAGTAGATCTGTTTCAGGTACCAGTGGCCGGTGGCGATGGCGACGACGAGCCCGGCGATGTTCAGCACCGCGAACGCCACGACCTCACTCCACGCGAACGTGTAGCAGACGCGCCGATAGAGCGGGTTGGGCCGATCCTCAGTGAAGCGGATGATGTACGGCTTGGGCTCGACGCCGGGGAGCGCCCCGCGCAGGCCCGCTATGCCGGTGCCGACCAGGACCGCGCCGAGCCAGAGCGCCATGCGCGCGTCGAAGCCGCGTTCGAACAGGTCGAAGGTCAGCGGCCCGGGCGCGATGAAGAACACGAAAATCCAGATAGGCCAGTGATTGAACCGGTAGTACAGCTTGTTGTATTCGCGGATCTTCCGTTGCGAAGCATATTCGACAGGGGTAGCGTTCACGGTTTCTTTGCGCGTGCTCTGCGGCGTTGCGACGCCGGCGTTTTGGGTCGGGACGTCGGAGGCCGGCTGGTCTTCGACGATCGAGTATAACTCGGCGGCGGGATGGAGGGCGACCGGCCCCACATGCCGCGGCGAAACTCCTGGGCCTGTGCTTCGGCCTGCTGGAGCTCGCGCAGCCGCGTCAACGGCAACCGCGCCGACACCCGCGCGAGTCCCTCGCGGACCAGCAGCGCGTTGACGAACTGACCGTCCTCCGTCATCACATACGCGAGATGACGACGGTAGACGTCGAGCCCGGCGCCCTCCTGTTCGAGCCGCACCCAGCGGTGCAGCAGCAGTGTCGTCAGCCGCTCCCGGGCTTCGCGCCCGAAGGGCGCCGCGGTGTCGTAGCCGCGGCCGATCTCAGGCGCGTCGATGCCGAGCAGCCGCACGCGGCCGATCGTCGAGACGTCGATAGTGTCGCCGTCAATCACCGCCCGGACCAGCACCGGATCGGACCGCGTGAGACGCGCGGCCGGCGGGGGTGTTTGAATGGCAGCAACAGTCCACAACGCGAACGTGATCAGAATCTGCATACGCGACTCCGTTTGTCGAGAGTTAGAGGGATCGCGAATGCCTGGCTGCAAAGGACCCGCCGGGGCCAGGGTCGGAGTTAGAACCCGGAGTTCAGACTCGGAGTCAAAACTCGGGGTTAAAACCCCGAGTTCTCAGCCCGAGAACTTGTAGCCGAGGCCGTGGATGGTGAGCAGGTACTCGGGGGCCTTGGGGTTGGCCTCGATCTTCTGACGCAGGCCGGCGACGTGGACGTCAACCGTGCGGGTGAGCGGTGTCTCGTCGTAGCCCCACACGTCCGCGAGCAGCGCGTCGCGGGACAGGGTGGCGCCGCGGTGCGCGATGAAATGGCGCAGCAGCTTGAACTCGCGCGCGGAGAGATCGACCGGCGCCCCCGCTCGCGTCACCTCCATCTTCCTGAAGTCGACCGAGATCTCCCCGAACCGATAGCTGTCGCCGCCAGGCTGGGCGCTCGATGGGGCGCGCCGCAGCAGCGCTTCCAGCCGCGCCATCAGCTCGATCGTCTCGAACGGCTTGGTCAGATAGTCGTCGGCGCCCAGTTTGAGGCCCGACGACTTTGTCGACCACCTGGCCCCTCGCCGTCAGCATCAGGATCGGCGTGGTGACGCCGCGCTGCCGCACTTCCCGGCACACGTCGAACCCGTTCATCCGCGGCAGCATGACGTCGAGGACGATCAGGTCGTAGCCGCCGCTCGCCGCCTGCGCCAGGCCCGCCTCGCCGTCGCTCGCCGTTTCGACGCTGTAGCCTTCGCTGCCGAGGCGATCGCTGAGCGTCAACCGCAGGCCGGCCTCGTCCTCGACCAGCAGCACGCGCGGCGCATGGTCACGACACCGCTCCCGGCCGCAACCGGACGACGGCCGAACCAGACGGATCGGCGGAAGACACGATCGGCAGGACGATCGTCACGGTCGTGCCTTCGTCGGCGCGGCTGTCCACGCGCACGTCGCCGCCATGCGACTGCGACGACCTGCTGCACGACGCTCAGCCCGATGCCGCTGCCGCGCACCTGCGTGTCGACGGCGCGGCGGCCGCGGAAGAACGGCTTGAAGATCTGCGGCAGGTCGGCGGCGTCGATGCCGATGCCGCGATCCGCGACCCGGAGCGTGATGACGCTCGCGTCGGCAGCCTCGGCGGTGATCTCGACGACACTTCCCGCGCGACTGTATTTGACCGCGTTGCCGACCACGTTCTGCACCGCGGACCTCAGCGCGTCGGCGTCGCCGTTCGTCGCCGGGAGCGGGCCGTGGGGATTGACGGTGACGACCACGCCGCGCTCGCGCGCCTCGCCGGCGACGCCGTGCACCGCGTCGGCAATCACGCGCGCCAGATCGACCGGGACGCGCACCTGCGTCCGCTGGCCCGAACTGATGCCGGCGAACCGCAGCACCCGCTCGACCATGTCGCCGAGCCGGCGTCCTTCCGCCTCGATCAGCGAGCCATATGTCTTGACCTGCGCGGCGTCGGCGACCACACCGTCGGCCAGGTTCTCGCCCGCGGAACAGATCACGGCCAGCGGCGTCCGCAGCTCGTGCGATACCGCGGCCACGAACTCCATCTGCTGGCGCAACAGCCGCCGCTGGCGCTGCGCGGCGGCCAGCACCAGCGCGAATGCCGCGCCGAGCAGCCCGAGCACGCCCAGGCTGATCGCCATGTTGCGGCGGCGCGACCGCGACACGATGCTCTCGAGCGAACCGCTGCGATAGCGCGCCCGCACCTGCCACGCGCCTTCGTTCGCGCCGCCGGCCATCAACACGCGCGACGCGTCTGCCGGAGTCGCCGAGCGGCGCACGATCGTCACCGCGACGCGGTCGGTGGACGGAGTCGCTCCAGGCTCCGACGATGGCGGGGCGGTCCCCGTCAAGCGCGTCACCTCGTTCATCCGTAGATCGAACATCCCCGCCGACACATCCGCCGATCGTTCGTCGATCGCCGCGTCGCTCGCCGACGCGTAGATCACGCGCGACGGCGGTTCACGCTGCACCACCGAGACCACGTATTCCGATGCATCGCCGGCGCCGAAGTACTTCGCGACCAGCGGCTCGAGCAGCTGTCGGCGCAGCCCGTCGGCATCGAGCCAGACAATGATCGCCCGAGCCGTACCCGCGGGATCGGGCATCACCGCGAACCGCCCGTTGCCGCCGGCATGGTCGAACCCGATGCGCTTGACGAACGGCACCGGGATGATCAGCGCGGGGGCGGCGGCGTCGACCGCATCGGCGAGAAACACCGGCAAGATCCCGGCCGCGGCGCCAAGCGGCACGGCGTGCGATGCCCGCAGGCGCCAGCTCTCGAGCGGCGCCGGCCAGTCCGCCGGCTGCAGCGTGCGCGAGGCGGCGTCGAACCGCCGCAGCACGCCGGCGCCCGGCCCTTGCGACTCGAGCAGGAAGACTTCCTTGATCAGGCCCGGCGCCACCGCCGACGCCTGCGCCTTGGCGAGCTGCGTGGCGATCGCGGCAGCGGGCTCGAGACCGATAGTGTCCGGCTCGCCGTGGAACGCCACGTAGATGCGGGTGAGCTCGCGGTCGAACTCCTGCGTGAAGTCGGCGGCGCGGGTCTGCAGTCCGGTGCGCATGCGCGCGCGTTCAGCCTCGCCGACTTCACCGAGCCACCGGTACTGCAGCACCGCGAGCGTGACGAGCAGCACCGTGAGCACGACGCCGGCGATCAGCTGCCATGGCGGCGCCGCACGGTCGTGGAGTTCAACCCGCACGAGCATCACTGTACGCGAAATGCCGCGGCGGATCGCCGCGCTTTACATCTCTTACAAAACGATTGCCCAGAGATAACAACTTCGCCGATCGGCGCGTCGTCATACTTTCCAACGAGGTGATGACGTGCAACGAATGATTGTGTATTTGATGTCGCTCGCGATGACCGCCGGCGGTTTCGCCGCGCGCGCGGCCGGCGATGCGAAGGCCGAACAGCTGATGGCGCAGGCCCGCGCCGCGCTCGGCGGCGAGAAGAACCTGAGCAAGGTGCAGGGGCTCACCGCCACCGGCACCTATCAACGAACCATGGCCGATCGCCAGGTGGGCGGCGATGTCACGATCGATCTGCAGCTGCCGGACAAGCTGCTGCGGACCGAGTCGATGAGCCCGATGGGCGACATCCTGATCGTCACCGGGCAGGGGTTGAACGGCGACAGGCTGCTGCGCAACCAGCGCACCCTCAACGGACCTCCGGGCGTGATGATCCGCACTCCCTCGGCACCGACCGGCGACGCCGAAGTGCAGGCAGTCCGCAACGCCCGCGCCGATCTGGCGCGCACCGCGCTGGCGTTCCTGCTCGCGTCGCCGGCGTCGCTGCCGCTCGAGTTCAGCGCCGGCGGCGAGGCCGAGTCCGACGAGGGCAAGGCCGACGTGGTCGATGCGAAAGGCGCCGGCAACTTTTCGGCGCGCATCCTGCTCGATCAGAAAACCCATCGGCCGCTGATGCTCATCTATCGCGGCGTCGCGCCGCGCATGGTGATCCAGACGCAGCAGGGTCCGCCGCCGGACGGCGGGCGCGGCGGCGAGACGCCGCACAACGTACCGGATGCGCCGGCCGCCGCAGGTCGTCGACATCACGCTCTACCTCGACGACTACAAGGCGGTCGATGGCGTGATGCTGCCGCATCACATGGCGCGCTCGGTCGACGGCAAGCCGACCGAGGAGACGACGTTCAAGACCATCAGGCTGAACCCCGCGTTCAAGCCGGACACCTTCGCGGTCAAGTAGGTCGTGTGTATGAGAGCGCTGGTCTGTCTTCTCGTCACGCTGATCGTTCCCGCGGCGGCGTGGGCCCAACCGCCTGCCGGCGCGACGCTGCGCGTCACGGTCGTCGATCCGAGTGGCGCGGTGATCGTCGGCGCTCGAGTGACGCTGACGCCATCCGCCGACGACGTCACGCTCGAGACCGGAACGCGCGGCGACGCCACGTTCACGGCGCTCACGCCCGGACGCTTCGCGATCCACGTCGAATCGCCCGGCTTCGAGCCGTCGGACGAGCGCGAGGTGCGGCTTCGGGCCGGCGACAACCGCCGGGAGGTGAAGCTGAAGATCGCGAGGTTCGCGGAGACGGTGCAGGTCGGCCGCGACCCTCGCGAGCGGGCGAGCGACCCGCGGGGCAACGCGTTCGCCACGGTGCTGGATCAGGCGCAGATCGACGAGCTGCCGGACGATCCAGACGAAATGGAGCAGGTGCTTCGCGACATGGGCGGGCCAGGCTCCGTCCTGCGCGTGAACGGCTTCCGCGGCGGCCGGCTGCCGCCGAAGGGGCAGATTCAGCAGATCCGCTTCCGCCGCAACATGTTCGCCGCCGACGCGCACGAGCCGGGGTTCGTGTCGATCGACGTCACCACCAAACCCGGCGTCGACAACTGGCGCGGCTCGACCAACCTCGGTTTCCGCAGCGACGCCCTCAGTGCGCGCAACGCGTTCGCGCCGGTCAAGGGCGACGAGCAGTTCGAGCGCTACGCGTTCAACGTCAGCGGTCCGCTCTGGAAGAAGCACACGTCGCTGTCGCTCTCGGCGGACGGCATCGACGCGTTCGACACCAAGACGATCGTCGCAGCGCTCCCCTCCGGCTACTACGCCGACTCGATCCGCCGGCCCAACGACTCGCTGAACGTCACGGCGCGCTTTGAACACATGCTCAGCACGTCGCAGATGCTGCGCGCGGAGCTGCAGCGCAACCACAGCCGGATCGACAATCTCGGCGTCGGCGACTTCGATCTGCCGGAGCGCGGCTACAGCCAGGCGCGGACGGAGACCGTGCTGCGCGGATCGAACGTCGGCGCCATCGGCAAGACGATGTACAACGAGCTGCGGCTGCAGTGGCGGTCTGACGAGGTCACGTTCGCACCGGTGAGCACGGCGCCGGCGGTGCTCGTCCTCAACGCCTTCGACGCCGGCGGCGCGCAGCTCGCCGGGTCGCGCGGCTCGAGCATCGTCTCGATCACGAACGACCTCGACATCGCCACCGGCCGCCACGCGATCCGGGCCGGGGCGCAGCTCGACGCCGGACGCTATCGCACCAGCGAGCGGCGCAACACCGGCGGCACGTTCACGTTCGCCAGCCTCGACGCCTACGCCGCCGGCCAGCCGACGACCTTCACGCGAAACGTCGGCGATCCGGACGTGGCGATCTCGCAGGCCCAGCTCGGCCTCTACGTGCAGGACGACTACCGGGCGCGAAAGGACCTGACCATCAGTGCCGGCCTGCGCCAGGAGTATCAGACGCACATCGGCGGCCTCAACCTCGGGCCGCGCGGCGGCATCGCCTGGTCGCCGTTCAAGACCGGCAAGACGACGATCCGCGCCGGCGGCGGCATCTTCTTCGACTGGTTCGACGCGCTGTTGTACCAACAGGGCGTGCAGCTCGACGGAACCCATCAGCAGATCGACACGATCCAGCAGCCGGGCTATCCCAATCCCACGCTCGGCGGCCAGGCACTGACGCTGCCGCCGGGCCGGGTCCAGTTCGCCTCGAACCTCGAGCAGCCGACGTTGACGGAAGCGATCGCCGGGATTGAACAGGTCCTGCCGGGAGAGGCGAGGTTCAACACGATGTTGATCCGCCGGCGCGGTAGCAACCAGCTGCGCGGGGTCAACATCAACGCGCCGCGGGCCGGTGGGCTGCGCCCCGACCCCTTGTCGGGGACGGTGACCGAGATTCAGTCGGTCGCCGCCACGCGAGTTCGATGCGATCAGCTTCAACCTCAACTACCAGCGGATGCAGCAGCGGCTGTTCCTTTCCGCCAACTACATCTACGGCCGCTCGCTCGACGAGACCGACGGCCCATTCGGCCTGCCGGCCGACAGTTACGCACTCGCCGCCGAACGCGGGCCGGCGCTCGGGTTCGCGCGGCACCGGTTCATGAGCCTGGCGAACCTGCCGCTGCCCAGGCGTTTTCGCCTGGGCACCTCACTTCGGGTGCAATCGGGCACGCCGTACAACATCACCACCGGCCGCGACGACAACGGTGACACGGTCAGCAACGATCGGCCCGCGGGCGTGACGCGCAACGCCGGGATCGGGACCGCGCAGATCGATCTCGGCCTGCGACTGAGCTGGTCCCTGGCGTTCGGCGGCGCGGCGCCTCCGCCCGCGGGACCGCAGGTCCGCCTGGTCCGCGGCGACAACGCCGATCCGCTCGGCGCGATGGGCGGGACCGAAGGATCGGGAAAACGCTACGCGGTCGAGCTCTACGCGCAGGCGTACAACGTGCTGAACCATGTCAACGCGCTAAATTTCAGCGGCGTGGTGGGCTCGCCGTTCTTCGGGCAGCCGACGTCCGCGGCGGCGCCGCGCCGCGTCGAGCTCGGCGCGCGCCTGAATTTCTGAGCGCCACGCTGCGCTAACCACGAAGACACGAAGAGCACGAAGGACGCACGAAGAAGATGTTTTTATCCACGGATTACACCGATTACGCGGATGAGAGACTGAGACGTCCGGCGCCGGCCGCGAAGCGGCCGGTCGCGATACGACGCAAACGGCGTGAATGCGAGCCACAGGCAACAACGGGCTCGCATTCACGCCGTTTGTGCCGTACGGCGCGCGGCTACGCCGCGCCGCCGGACGTCTGGGCGTGATGCGTGGAAGGCGGTCAAGTCGAAAGAGCGATGAACTGCCGGCGGGTCGTGGCTCTGAATCCAATCCGTGTCATCCGTGTAATCCGTGGATGATCTTCTAGGACCCGCCTTCTTGGTGAATCCCTCGTGATCTTCGTGTCTTCGTGGTCAGGGTATCCCTCCCGTTTTCAGGCTGTGCAATGCAATCCCGGCGGCGACGGCGAGGTTGAGCGAATCGATGCCGCCGGCAATCGGGATCCGCACACGGTAGTCGGCGGCGGCTTCCGCCTCCGGTGTCAAGCCGGCGCCTTCGGTGCCGAGCAGCAGCGCGATGCGTCCGAACCGCGGCCGGGAGTTGAACGCGTCGAGCGTCTCTGAGGGCTGCCGCGGTGTCAGCGCGACGATCGTGAACCCGGCCGCCTTGACGCTTGTCAGCGCAGCGGGCCAGTCGTCCGCGCCCGCCCGTGCGAACGGGACGCGCAGCGTCGCGGCCATCGACGTCCTGATCGCCTTGCGGTACAGCGGGTCACAGCAGGTCGGGCTCAGCAGCACGCCGTCCACGCCAAACGCCGCGGCATTGCGAAACACCCCGCCGACGTTGTCGGCATTGGACACGCCCTCGAGCACCACCAGCAGAGTCGACGAGACGGCGAGCGCGTCGACCGACGCCGGCGGCGGCCGATGCACCAGCGCCAGGCAGCCGCGGTGCACGTCGTAGCCGGCAATGTCTTCGAGCGACTCGGCCGCGCAGACCATGATCGGGACGTCCGGGGCGAGTGCCGCCATCGCCGGCTCGAGATCGCGCCATGCCGCCTCGTTGAGGAGCACGGACTCCACGCGGTAGCGGCCATCCTCGATGACGCGCCGGACGACCTGCCGTCCTTCGGCGACGAACAGGCCGCGCGATCGCAACAGTTCGCCGTCGCGCACCGCGCCAAAGGCGGCGGCGCGCGGGTCGCCGCGCGACACGGTCGCGATGGCCATGCCGGTCAGTCTCCTTTTTTTCGCAGCTGCTCGACCGAGCGGCGATCGAGCCGCGGCGCGACGCGGGCGGGCGCTTCCGCGATCGCGTGCGCGGTGGCGGCGACGATCGCGGCGCCGGCAGCGAGGTTGCCCGCGTCGACCCGGTCGAGCGTGTCTGCCGCCTTATGGTGGATGTCCTCGTATCTGGTGTCGTCGGCATTCAGATCGAGCGTCGGTATCCCGGCCAGGATGAACGGCGCGCCGTCCGACTGAAAGGCATACCGGAGGCTGTCGTCGAAGGCGGCGGCGCCGAGCTCCCGCAGGAAGTCTCTCGTCAGCGGCCGCACGGCACGGATCAGGTCGGCCCGGCCCGGCGCGGTCCACCCGATGGTCCGGCCGGTGCCGGCGTCGGTATTCAGCGTCGCCACCACGCGATCGAGTTCGGTCGCGTGCGCGCGCGCGTAGGCCGTCGAGCCAAGCTGCCCCTGCTCTTCACCACCCCACAGCGCAAACCGGATCGACCGCCGCGGCGCCTGGCCCAGCGCCGCGATCGCGCGGGCCGCCTCGAGCACCATCGCGGCGCCGGTGGCGTTGTCCTGGGCGCCGGTTCCGAAGTCCCAGGAGTCGAGGTGCGCGCCAACGATCACCCACTCGTCGGGACGATCGCGGCCCGGGAGGTCGGCGATCACGTTGCTGACGGCGACGGCGCCGGAGCTGATTCTGTTGATCAGCTCGAGCGACATCCGCACGGAGCCGTGGATCAGCCCGCCGCGGATCGATTCCGCATCGTCGCGGCCGATCTGCGCCGCCGGCAGCACGGAGATCGCCGTGCTGAATTCGAAGCCGCGCGCGCTCAGCTCATTGTCGGGATCGCTGTCGGCCGAGAGAATCGCCACCACCCCCGCAGCCCGCAGTGCCACCGCGAGACGCTGGCGCGTTTGTGCCGCTATGTCGAAACTGCCTGGAGGATCGCCGTCGGGCAGCAGCACGATGCGGCCCTGCAACACGTCGCGCGGTGGCAGCGCGTCCGGCGAGAAGGCGCTGAGCGCGGCGACCTCGCCCTCCAGTCCGCCAGCCGGCGTCGAAGGCGACCAGCCGAGCGAGGCCACGTGAAGCGGACGATCGGCCGGCGCCACGATTCGGGCGCGCGCCGACACGCGCTCCCATCCCTGCTCGATCGTGAACGGCTCGAGCGAGACCCCCGTGATCCCCATCGCCCGGAACTGATCCGCCGACCAGTCGGCGGCCCGCTGATAGGCGGCCGAGCCGGTCAACCGCGGGCCGATTTCGGTCAGGCCGCGAACGTACTCGAGCGACTTGCCGCCGCGGACGCTCGATCGCGCGAGCTCGAGGTCCGCCTCCGCGCTCGGGCTGTCACCGCGCGACACGCTGCCCAGCGGCACCGACACCGCGAGGATCAGCGCGGCAAGCCCGCCGAGACGATGCATGCGTCACCTTGCCGTAGCCGGCCGAGGCAAGTCAACCTGGCGATGGCGTACGCCGTCTAAGAGAAGCACGGCAGGCCTGAAGGCCTGCACTACACGTGGCAGGGCCGGCCTGAAGGCCTGCACCACACATGGCACGGCCGGCCTGAAGGCCTGCACCACACGTGGCACGGTCGGCCTGAAGGCCTGCTCCACCTGTGGCACGGCAGGCACGACGGCACTCTGAGCACCCTGAGCACCTGGCGATATGCACATCCTCCGTGACCTTCGTTACGCCTTCCGCGGGCTCGCCCGCTCTCCCCTGTTCACCAGCGTCGCGCTGCTGTCGATTGCACTGGGCATCGGCGCGAACACGGCCATCTTCACGCTCGTGGACGAGGTGCTGTTGCGACGGCTGCCCGTGAAGAACCCCGATCAGCTGGTGCTGTTCAACGGCGCGCGCAACCACTACGGCAACAACTCGGGCGGCAACATGTTGTCGTTCCCGATGTACGAGGACTTTCGCGACGACTTCGTGGAGCCCTTCGACTCGCAGGCCACGACCCCCGCTCCAGGCGGATCTTCGGCCTCGTCGAAGCTCCCGCGCGTGAGTGCTCCTGTCGCGAATGGCGCGCCGGTCCAAAAGGTCTTCTCCGGCATGTTCGCGCGGCGACCGATCGCGATGAACGTTGGCGTCGACGGCCAGACCGAACGCGTCCCGGGCGAGCTGGTCTCGGGCACCTATTTCCGGGTGCTCGGGGTCGGCGCGGCTCTCGGCCGCGTCATCCTGCCAGAGGACGACAAGCGGAACGACGGCCCGGTCGCGGTGCTCAGCTACGACTACTGGCGCACCCGCTTCGGCGCCGATCCGAAGATCATCGGCCAGACGATCACGGTCAACAACAACAAGCTGACGATCATCGGCGTGTCGCAGGCCGGTTTCGACGGTGTGGACATCGGCTACGTGCCGAGCATCCGCGTCCCGGTCTTGATGAAGGCGCAGATGACGCCGAACTGGGACGCGGTCGACGACCGGCGCAGCCGGTGGGTCAACGTGTTCGGCCGGTTGAAGCCGGGCGTGACGCGCGAGCAGGCAAAGGCGGCGCTGCAGCCGTACTTCCACGCCATCCTCGAGCAGGAAGTGCTCGACGCGGCGTTCAGCGGGACGACGCCCTACACGCGCGAGCAGTTCCTCAAGGGCCAGGTCGATCTGCTCGACGCGGCGCAGGGACGCTCGCCGATCCGGCAGCAGCTGTCGCAGCCGCTCTGGCTGTTGCTCGGCATCGTCGGCGGTGTGCTGCTGATCGCCTGCGCCAACGTCGCGAGCCTGCTGATCGCGCGCGCCACCTCGCGGCAGAAGGAGATCGCGGTCCGCCTCGCGCTCGGCGCCGGCCGCCGCCGCATCGTCGGGCAGCTGCTGGTCGAGAGCGTGCTACTCGCCGCGATCGGCGGGATACTCGGACTGGTGATTGCGTCGTGGACGACGCGGTTCCTGCTGGGGTTCCTGCCGGTGTCGGATACGCCTCACGTCATCTCCGGCGCGATCGACAACCGCGTGCTGGTGTTCAACTTCGCGCTGTCGCTGGCGACCGGGCTCCTGTTCGGGCTGGTGCCGGCGCTGCGATCGACCAAGCCGAACCTCGCGCCGACCCTCAAAGATCAAGTGGGTGCGGTAGTCGGCGGCGGTGGCGGCGTGCGGCTGCGCAAGGGGCTGGTCGTCGCCCAGGTGATGGTGTCGGTGCTGCTGCTGATCAGCGCCGGGCTGTTCATCCGGAGCTTGCGCAACCTGCGGCTTCTCGATCTGGGCTTGAAAACCAACAACCTGATCGCCTTCAACCTCGCCCCCACCCTCAGCGGATATACGCCGCTGCGGACCAAACAGTTCGACAAGCAGGTGCTCGATCGGGTCAGCGCCCTGCCCGGGGTCACCGGCATGGCCTTCGCGCAGATGGGGCTGCTCGAAGGCAACGAGTGGGACAGCTCGATGTCGGTTGAGGGGTACGACGCGAAACCGGGCGAAGACGTGAACCCTTTCTGCAACGCCGTCAGCCCCAACTATTTCAAGACCATGGGGATTCCGCTGAACGCGGGGCGCGACTTCGACGATCGCGACGTGCGCTACGAGGCCGGCGATCCCAAGGCGCAGCTGCCAAGCTACAAGGTGGCGATCGTCAATCAGAGTTTCGCGACGCACTACTTCGGCGATCGCAGCCCGGTCGGACGCCACATCGGCTTCGGCAGCAACCCGGGCACGAAGATGCCGATCGAAATCATCGGCGTGGTCAGGGACTCGAAGTACACGGGGGTGCGCGACGAAATCCCACGCCAGGTGTTCTTCGCGTTCATGGAGAACGACACCGTCGGAGGAGCGGTGATGTACGTGCGCACGACCAGCCAGCCCGACGCCGCGTTCGGCGCGGTGCGGCAGGTGGTCCGGCAGCTCGACTCCAACATCCCGATCTACAACCTGCGGACGCTGGAGCACCAGATCGATCAATCGCTGCTGAACGATCGCCTGATCGCGACGCTGTCCACCGCGTTCGGCGTGCTGGCGACGATCCTCGCGGTCATCGGCCTCTACGGCGTGATGGCCTACACGGTGGCGCGCCGCACGCGCGAAATCGGCGTGCGCATGGCGCTCGGCGCGGTGCCCGGCGACGTCATCTGGCTGGTGATGCGCGAAGTGCTGGCGCTGGTGGGATCGGGCCTTGCCCTCGGACTGATCGCATCCTGGGGACTCGGCCGTTTTGTGGGCAGCCAGTTGTATGGCGTCACCGGCAGCGATCCGATGACCATCGCCGGCGCATGCGCGTTGCTGGCGTCGGTCGCCGCGCTGGCCGGCTACATCCCCGCCCGCCGCGCGACGCGGGTGAACCCGGTGCTGGCGTTGCGCTACGAATAAGAAGAAAACGCGTGAGCCGCCGCGGAGTAGCAGCGATCCGCTGTGTGACACCGTGGTACAACAACCGCGTTGCCTGATCCCCTCCGCCACCCGTGGCTCCTCGTGGCGATCCTGGCCGCCGGCCTGGCCGCATGGATGGGCCTCGCGTCACTCCATCAATTTCAGCATGCCGACTCGCTGCTGACCGTCCTGATCAGCACGCAGCGATGGACGCCGTTCTTCTGGGGACAGGATCGTTTCGGCATGCTGGTGCCGCTCGCCGCCATGCCCGTTCGCCACCCGCTCGCCAACCTGCTGGTCCAGGGATGGATGATGACGTGCGGCGCGCTGCTCGCGCCGTTCGTGATGGCGCGCTTCCTCACGGGACGCGCCGGTCCGTGGCTGGCGATTGGCGCCTGCACGAACACCCTGTTCCTCTTGGTCGCCACGCCGGCGGTGCAATTCGACTGGCTCGTGACACAACCCTACGGACTGTCGATCTCGCTGGGATTCGCGGCGCTGGTCATCGCGGCGGACGCCGGCCGCGTGTCCATGAGCATCATCGGCTTCGTCCTCCTGGCGCTGGCGTGCTGGGTCAACATCGGCGTCGGGCTGATGCTCGCGATCGCCGCGGTCATCATCGGCACCAGGCCGGTTCGGCTGCTGATCCTCGTCGCGACGGCAACGGCCCTGGCTTCTCTTGCCGCCAGGTACGGCGCAACCGCGCATACCGTCACCGCTCTGGCGGCGGCGTGGCAATGGCTCGACGGCTGGCGGCAGTTGCTCGCGGGCCTGCCCGGAGTGACTGCCAGCCCCGGGAGTGTCGCCGGCATCGCGATCGGCGCTGCCGCGGCGATGGCGTGGCTGTGGCGCACGGATACGTTGCCGCCGTGGCGCACCGCCGCCGCGATCTGCGCGATGGCGCTCGGGACCTGGCTCGTCGTCGGCACGTCGCTGTGGGTCGGGATGAACCGCTACGCGTTCCGCTACATGTATCCCACGCTGATGACCGTCGGCGTCGGCGTCTCCATCGTCATCGCGGCGCTGTTCGCGCGACGACCCCGGGTGCTGACCGCCGCAGCGGTGGCGGCGCTGGCGGCGGCGACTGCCTTTCGCTACGGTACGCCGTCGCTGGTTCGAGTGGAGCGAGACATGGACGGCCGGTTCGGGGAACGGACGGCCGTCATCCTGCGCAGCGGCGCGACCGTGATCGGCGGCGACTACTGGCGCGTGTGGCCGGCCGTGTTCCACGCCAACCTCGCGCTGTTTCGGACCCATGCGCCGGCCCGTGTGTTCGGGCTCGCCTACCGCTCGGAGGCCACCGATCCCCTGTGGCAGCGCGCCGGTCAATCGATCCTGATCGCCGGCGCGCCCGACGATCCGTCGGTCGAGGCGGTCGCCGGCGAGCACGGCGTCGCAACCACGCTGCATGCGCGCCTGCCCGAGATCGATTTGTATGCGGGGCGGGTGCGGGAGTAGTGCAGGCCTTAAGGCCTGCCGTCTTGCCAGGACCCACTGCTCTGGCGTGGATCACGAGAAGAAGAAACCGCGGACGCGGCGGAGTACGCAGAGAAAACCTTGCTCTGCGGTCTTTGCGATCTCGGCGGTTCCTTCTTCGCCGTCGTACGTCGTTTGGACACAGATGTAGCGCTAGCGTTCGAAGAGCGCCAGCTCGTGGACGGCCCAGAACCATCGGTGGCTCCGGCCGGTCTGCCGGATCGTCAGCGTGCGCGTGTGATTCGACGGCAGGCTGACCACGATCGCTGGCGCGGCGCCGCCCTGCGCGAGCGCGCGGCCGTACGGCACGAGCATCGGTCCCTGGTACAGCACCGACCGCATCCCTTGATCGCTGACGGCTTCGACGGTCAGCTCGCGCGGGTAGTCACCGAAGCTGCGCGACGCGGTCTGCAGTTCGATGCACGACACGTCGCGGGCGCGGTCGAACGCGATCCGGATCCACTCGTCGCCGTTCTGCGGACGGCCGGTCAACCAGCGCGTGTCGGCGTCACCGTCGAAGAGGAACGGCACACGGTCGGCGGCATCGGAGGCCTCCGCGTGAAAGCGGTACTAACGGTAAAGGCTGACCCCTGGAGGGCATGGCCGGCGGCGGATCGCCCTCACGCAGCCGAAAGGCGGCGACATCGTCCGACCGAAGTCTTCGGACGCCAGATCGGGGCGCGCCCGAATCGCCGCGGCCGTCGCCGCGCCAAGGTTAGGATCGTCGTAATCGCGCGGGTGGACCAGCACGTAGCGCACGCCCACCGCACGCAGCAGGTTCAATGAATCGTCGATCCGATCGAGATCGTTGAGCGGCGAGGCGCCGCCGCCCAGGAATTCCTGCAGCGCCGATCCGTAGCCGCTGTAACCGTTGACGATCGGATGTCCATGCGACAACGTGGCGTACTGGTAGGTCAGCGTCGGTGCGATCGCCCATTCGACAATCGGCAGCTCGATGGCGCCGCCCGCCGGCTGCTGGGCCAGCCAGCGGTACGCACCGCGATCGCCTGGGCGGCCGCGCGCGTCGACCGGCGCCATCCGCAGCGGCCCGGACCACCCTTCAGCGAACACGGCCACGCCGACCAGCATCGTCGCCGCCGCGCGCGTGCGCGGCTGGAGCCGGGCCAGCATCCGGGCGAGCCCGAGGGCCGCGAGCACGCTGAGCGCCATCAGCACGATCACGCTCAAGCGGGCCGGTACCCGAAGGCCATCCATCCCGGGGACGACTCGCGCAACCCACAAGTAGGGTCCCCACGGCAGCAGCCGATGGGACCAGGCCGCCGGCTCCGGGCCAAGCGACAACACCAGGGCAGCCGCCGCCAACACCGCGTACAGGATCGTGGCGCGGCGCCGTTGGCCGCCCGGCCACAGCGCGGCGGCGGACGCCAGCAGGATCATCAGGCCGGGAAACAGCTGGCGCTCCGGGAAGTCGTCGCCGTGCGAGAGCACCGCCCAGACGTGAGCGGACAGCGGAGCGGACACGTAGGATCGCAGGTTGGCGCTGAAGATCGCCCAGTCGCCGTACGGCCGCACGAATCCGTACCTGGCGCCGCACGGACAGATACGCGACCGCGACGACGCCGACGCACGCGAGGATGCAGGCGGCGCCCAACGCCAGCCAAGCAGCGGTGCGCCGCCGATCCGCGCCCGTCATCGAGTGCGACGCGAGCTCACCAATCACGACGAACGCCGACGCCATCGCCAGATAGTAGAGAAAGTAGCCATTCGAGAAGGCCTGCGTGACGAACGCGGCGACGAACACCGCAAGCCACGCCGCGCGGATGCGGGCCGGAGCCTTGACGCTCGCCATGAACCGGTGCAGACCCCACAACGCGATCGGCATCCAGCCCCACGCCAGCACCTGAAGATGTGAAACGTGCAGCGCGCGAAGCGGCGAAAACGCGAACATCATCCCGGCGAGGAACGCCGCGTCGCGGCGCCCAGTCAGCTCGCGCGCCAGCAGGTACATGCCGCAGCCGGCGAGGACGTAGGTCAGCAGAAATGCCACGTCGTAGCCGAGAATCGGGTTGCCCGTCAGCCAGACCAGCGGCGCGACGAACACGGCGATCCCCAGCATGTGCTCGGAGAACGCGATCGTGTGTCGGCTCGGAAACAGGATCGGCGCGTCCCAGAACGCGCGGAGGCCGTGGAGCAGCCGGTCGGCGTCCCAGCCCAGCACCCAGCTCGTGAACAGCGGATCGCCCAGATCGCCCGGCAGCGCATGGCCGAGGTGAAACACCAGCGGCAGCGTCGCGACCACCGCCAGGCAGGCGTACGCACAGACGACGAGGGCGGCCTCCGAAAGGTGGGTTTTCAACGGTCGAAGTGTATCGTCGCACTACTGGGAACGATTCGCCTCAAATCCACGTATCCATTTGTCGGACGTGACCAACCCCGCTCAGCTGATTCAGTGGTTCCGGTCGGCCTGGGTGGCCGATTCTCCCTGGGAACGCATTCCGATGGAGGTGCCGGCCACCGCCTTCGGTCCGGGCTCGCGGTGCCAGTTCGTCGAGTATTTCGAGGGCGCCAGCCTGGTCTCGGTCAGCTCGATCGACGACATCGTCGCGTGGCTGCAGACCTGCGAGTACGTGTCGGACGCCGATCAGTTCCACCAGCGCGACGTCTGGCAGAGGCCGTCCGACTTCGAGGGCCTGCGCCGAGGCGACTGCGAGGACTTCGCGTTGTGGGCCTGGCGCAAGCTGATCGAGATTGGCGTCGATGCGGAATTCTTCGTCGGCCGGGTGATCTGCGGCGGCGATCCGCCGATCGCGCGCCAGCATGCGTGGATCGTCTATCGCCGCGGCGCCGAGGTCTATCTGTTCGAGCCGGCCGCGCGCGATCGGCCGTGCATGATTCAGCCGTGGTCCGCGGTCAAGGACGACTACATCCCGCATTTCGCCGTGAACGGCTGCTACGTCACATCGGCCTTCGTCGGCTGCCTGAGCGATCAGCTCACGCGTCGTACTGCCTGAAGGTCAGGTTGAACCGGCCCGCCAGCCCGAGCTCCGCCGGCGCGGTGGCCGGCACGATGCGCGACACGCCGTGGTAGCGCAGGCGCGCCGGCCCGCCGAAGACGAACGCGTCGCCTGACTCCAGCAGCCGCGACTCGACCGGATCCTTCCGGCGCAATCCGCCGAACATGAAACGCGCCGTGTCGCCCAGCGAGATCGACACGACCGGCAACCCGGCGGCGATCGATCGCTCGCTTTCATCCTTGTCCTGGTGCAGCCCCATGCGTCCGTCGGCGTCGTAGTAGTTGAGGATGCACAGGTCCGGCGCGAGCGTCATGCCCGCCGACCGCGCGATACCGCTCGCCAGCTGCGCGAAGTCGTCGGGCAGCGGCGGCGCCGGAGATGGTCGAAGTCGGAGCGGTGCGTCTCGTAGCGGTAGGTCTTCCCATTCCAGTGGCGTCCGAGGCACAGCATGCGGACGTGCATCGTGCCGCCGCCGCGGACCACCGGCACGTAGGCCGGCACCGCGCCGTCGACGAGCGCGCGGCAACGTTCGACGAGCGCGAGCTGAGCCGCCACGTCCAGACGGCGCGAGAAGTGAAAGGCGCCCGGTCCGATCTCCACGGCCGTACGTTACCATTGGCCGCCGTGCGACGAGAGAAGAAGGAACCGCAGAGACCGCCAAGACCGCAGAGCGATTTTTCTCTGCGTGCTCCGCGGTCTCCGCGGTTCCTTCTTCTCGTGATCGCGGCCGCTTGTTTGTTGGCGAAGCCGGCAGCGGCTCACCCGGTACCGTTCACCTATCTCGACCTGCGGATCACTGACAACGCGATCGAGGGCACGCTGGTCGCGCACATCTTCGACCTCGGCCACGATCTGAACATCGATCCCGCGGAACGGCTGCTGGATCCGGCGATCGCGGCCGGGCAGGCGGCGGCGATCGCGAAGCTGTTCGCCGGCCGGCTGACGGTGGCGGCCGACGGCGTCACGCTGACGCCGCAGTGGTCGGCGGCGCAGGTCGTCGCCGATCGTTCGTCGGTGAAGCTGGCGGTCCGCTATGCGCTGACCCGCGCCCCCGGCACCGTCGCGATCACCGCGCTCGATGTTCCCGTACGACCCGCAGCACCAGACGTTCCTCAACATCTACGAGGGCAGCGCGCTGACCCAGGCGATCCTCGACGCCGGCCGGACCCGGTTCGAGTACTTCGCCGGCACCAGCCGGGGCACCATCGCGGTGGCAGGGCGCTTCCTGCCGGCCGGCATCGTCCACATCCTGCTCGGCCCCGATCACCTGCTGTTCCTGGTCGGCCTGCTCCTGCTCGGCGGCACGACCCGGCAGCTCGTCGTGCTGGTCACGTCGTTCACCTTGGCGCACAGCCTGACCATGTCGCTCGCGGCGCTCAACGTCGTCAGCGCGCCGGCGCGGCTGATCGAGCCGGCGATCGCGCTGAGCATCGTCTACGTCGGCGCCGACAACCTGCTGATCCGGGACGGCCGCGACGTGCGCGCGCTGATCGCCTGCGCGTTCGGCCTGATCCACGGCTTCGGCTACGCCAACGTGCTGCGCGAGATGGACCTGCCGGCGCGCGCGCTCGAGTGGGCGCTGCTCTCGATCAACGTCGGCGTGGAGATCGGCCAGCTGCTGGTCGTCGCGGTCGTGGCGACGGCGCTGGCCGCGCTGCGCGCGCGAGACGAGGCGGCGGGTCAGCGCTTCGCATTCGCCGGCTCCATCGTGGTGATGGCTGCCGGCGCGTTCTGGTTCGTGCAACGGGTCTTCTTTCCAGGAGGCTTCTCATGAGACGAGGCATGGTGTTGGGAGCTGCTGCTCGCGGTCGGCGGGCTCGCGGTCGTGAAGGCGCAGCCGCCGGCGGCCGACGCGCCGAAGGTCATCGAGGTCGAGAAAGTCAAGGACAACCTCTACGTGTTCCGCGGCGGCGGCGGCAACACCGCAGTATTCCTCACCGCCAACGGCGTCGTCGTGGTCGACGCCAAGAACCCCGGCTGGGGCACAGCCGATCCTGAACAAGATCAAGGAACTCACCCCGAAGCCGGTGACGATGCTGATCAACACGCACACCCACGGCGACCATGTCAGCGGCAACGTCGAGTTCCCGGCGACGATCGACTTCATCGCGCAGGAAAACACCAAGGCCAACATGGAGAAGATGCCGATCTTCAAGGAGCACAACGGCGTCGGCATGGCCAAGCGCACGTTCAAGGACCGCATGACGCTCGGCAAGGGCGCCGACCAGATCGACCTCTACTATTTCGGCCGCGGCCACACCAACGGCGACGCCTGGGTCGTGTTCCCGGCGCTGCGCATCGTGCACGCGGGCGACATTTTCGCCAACAAAGGGATACCGCTCATCGACAGCGACAACGGTGGCAGCGTGCTGCACATCCACGAGTCGCTCACGAAGGCGTACAACGGGATCAAGAACGTGGACACCATCATCAACGGCCACACGCCAAAGAACACGACGTGGGCCGATCTGAAGGAGTTCGCCGACTTCAACCACGACTTCCTGACGTGGGCGCAGGCCGGACTGCAAGCGGGGAAAACACCGCAGCAGCTTGCCGATGAAGGATGGAAGGTGCCCGAAAAGTACGCCGGCTCCGGCTATCCGCCGATGGTGCAGTCGCCGAAGACGCCGCCCGCGGCGCCGCCGCTGTTCGGCGGCCTCGCCGGACGGATCGGCACGCTGCAGAATGAAATGAAAAAGTAGGTACTGGAAATGCAGATTGCAGACTTCAGATTGCAGATTCAAGTAGGTGATTGAATCCGCGTCTGAGTCTGCAATCTGCGGTCTCCGACAATAGAAATAGTTGAATCATGATTCGGCGCAGTGTCCTCGCTGTTTTGCTTTCGACATCTGCCGTGGTCCATGCTCAAGTGCCTGGCGTCACGCTCGCGCACACCGAGCAGAGGGCCATCACATCGAACAAGTCCGGTCAGCATTACGACCTGCTCGTCTCGCTGCCAGACGACTACGTCAGTTCAGGCAGGAAGTATCCCGTCCTGTACGTCCTTGACGGCTGGCACTTTCCGCTCATGGCGTTCTTTCAGAACAACAACCTCTACTCCGAGCGGATGCCCCCGGTCATCATGGTCACGATCAGCCATGGCGACGTTGACGCGATGGCCCTGCGCGCGCGCGATTTTACGCCGACCGCGACCAGCGAGGTGGCGGGGTCGGGCGGCGCGGGCGCCTTTCTCGACTTCCTCGAGCACGAAGTCATCCCGTTCGTGGATCGGACGTATCGCACGGTACCCACCGACCGGGCGTTGCTCGGCCACTCGTACGGAGGGCTGTTCGCCCTGTACGCGCTCGAGCAGCGGCCGGCGCTGTTCCAGCGAATTGTCGCGGCGAGCCCCGCCGCCGGCTGGGATCACCGATGGCTGTTCAACGCCCGCCAGCGTCTCAAGCGGCTGCCGGCCCCCGTGCAGCTCGACTTATCCGTGGGCGGCGCCGAGGCGTTCCGCGATGACAACGTGGCGTTCGCGAAGCTGCTCGACGAGGTCAAGCCTATCGGCCTTTCCTACCGTTTCACGGTCTACGAGGGAGAAAACCACAACTCGGTTCGGCTGGCGTCATTTCCGGCTGGCCTTTATTGGGTTTATAGGCCGTAGACCGGCGCAGGCGTCGATGCCGCTCGAGCGAAAGACTCAGATATGGCGGTCAGCGTTGACGCGGGCAGGCCTGAAGGCGGGCAGGCCTGAAGGCCTGCACTACTTCGGTCGCGGTACAGCGCCAAGATCAGCGCGGACGGCTCAGCAGCGCTTCCACTTCACGCGCGAGCACACCGCGCGTTTCCGCGTCGTGCACGTGCGGCCTGAACATGATCCGCCCCTGTTGATCGATGAGCGCGGTCTCGGGTGTGCTCTTCACGCCGTACTGCTCCTCGGCCCACTTCCAGTCGCTCTGCAGCGGCAGGAAGTCGACGCCGAGCGCCTTCATCACCGGAACGACCAGACCGCGCTGCTCGGGTTCAACGCTGATCGCCACCACCGCAAAGCCACGGTCCCGATATATCTCGAGCACCCGCTGCAAGTGAGGAAACTCCTCACGGCAGCCCGCTCACGTCGGGTACCAGAACGCCAGCAGCACGACGCGGCCGCGAAAATCGGCGAGTTGGACCGGCGCGCCATCGCGCAGCGACGTCAGGTTGAACGCGGCGGCCGGCTTCGCCCGCGCGTCGCGGCTGCCCCAGATATCGGCGTCGACATCGCGGCTCGTCTTGCCAAGTGCCGTGGCGTATGCCGGCAGCGCCGCGTCAATCCGCGCGTCTGGCAACGCGGCCGTGCTCTCGACGAGCGCTTTGTACGCGTCTTCCGGACGGCCGGCGCCCGCCGCCGCCTGCGCCTTCAACAGCGTCCAGGTCGTGCCGTGATTGCCTGATGGAGGCGGCGCCTTCTCGAGCAGCGCGAAGGCGTCGTCCCACTTCCCGCCGCCGACCAGCGTCTTGGCCTGCGTCATCGCCTCCTGCGCCACAACCCGCAGCGGCCAGACCGTGGCGGCCGGCAGCGCCCGGACCATCTCGCGCGCGAGTGCCAGGGCCTCGGCAGGCTCGGTGAGCTCCGAGTACAGCGTGTTCATCGCGGAGGCAGAGGAGGGAAAGCGATCGACCGGATAGCTCGAGCGCAGCCGATCGAGGTACTCGCGGCGCTCGCGGTTCGACGAGGCATCGGCGAGGCTGGAGAGCGCCTCCACCGCCACCGGGCTCGCCGGGAATCTCGCAACCAGCTGCAGCGCAAGCTCGCGAAAACGGGTCTGATCGCTTTTCCGAAGGGCGGCGGCGTACGCCATCAGGTAGCGCGGGTCGTCGGGATTGCTCTCGACCGCCGCCTTCAGATGCGTCCGCTGGGCGTCCCAGTCAGCGCGAGTGTCGGCATTCCTGGCGAGCAGGAAATGCGCTTTGGCAGACCGCGGATCGAGCTTGAGAGCCTTGTTGAAGTACGCGTCGGCCTGATCTGCGTCCTTGGTGAGCAGTCCGAGCGCCACCTGATAGACAGCGCGTGCCGGATGTTGCCGCGCCCACTGCTCGTACTGCCGTTTCAGGCGAGGCAGGCGGTCGGACTGCGCGTCCTGTAGCTGCTGCCGCTGGGTGACCTCGATCAGCCGCTGATGGGCGTCGACGAATTCCGCGTCCGCCGCAATGGCCCTGCGGAACGCGGCGACGGCCTCGTCCAGGTTTCCGGCTCTCGCCGCGCGATCTCCGGTGTCGAACGCCGATCGGGCGGCCGGCGTGCCCGCGCTGTCGTGGGCAGCCAGGCCTGCGGTCGATGCCAGACCCATCAGAGCCAGCATCGAGGCCACGAGCGTCAGTATCTGGCGGCGCATGTGCCTATGGTAAACGCTCAGAGGCGCATGCGGTTTGGAAATGCTTCATCGCGGCGCCATCCGGATGGCCCCGTCCAGCCGCACGCTTTCGCCGTTGAGATAACCCGTGGTGATCATGAACTCAGGCCAGCGCGGCGTATTCGTCCGGGCTGCCCAGGCGCTTGGGGAACGGCACCGACGCCGCCAGCGCGTTCCTCACCTTGTCGTCCAGGCCTGCCAGCAGCGGCGTGTCGAAGATGCCCGGCAGGATGGTGTTGACGCGGATGCCTTCGCCCATCAAGTCGCGCGCAATCGGCAGCGTCATGCCGACGATCGCCGGCCTTCGACGCCGAGTACGACGCCTGGCCGATCTGCCCGTCCTGCGCCGCCACCGAAGCGGTGTTGACGATTGCGCCGCGTTCACCGTCATCCAGCGCAGGTCGAGCGTCATCATCCCGGCCGCCGACTTGGCGATGCAGCGGAAGGTGCCGACCAGGTTGATCTGGATGATGCGGTCGAAGGCGGCGATGCGGAAAGTGTTTGATTTCGCCGGTGGCCTTGTCGCGGCTGGCGGTCTTGATCGCGTTGCCGGTGCCGGCGCAGTTGACGAGCATGCGCTCCTGGCCGATCGCGGCGCGCGCCTTCGCGAAGCCGGCGTCCACCTGCTCCTCGCTGGTGACGTCGACCTTGCAGAACACGCCGCCCAGTTCCTTCGCCAACGCCTCGCCGGCGGCTTCGTTGAAGTCGAACAGCGCCACCTTGACGCCATGCTGGGCGAGGCGCCGCGCGGTGGCCGCCCCGAGACCGGAGGCGCCACCGGTAATGACGGCCGCGATACCATTGGACAGTTTCATGACCGAAGCTTATATCGTCGCGGCCGCCCGCACCGCGGGCGGCAAACGTGGTGGCCGGCTTTCGGGCTGGCATCCGGCCGACCTGGCCGCGCAGGTCATCGACGCGCTGCTCCAGCGCGCCAGCGCCGACCCGGCGCTGGTGGACGACGTCATCATGGGCTGCGTGCTGCAGGCCGGAGAGCAGAGCGGCTGCATCGGCCGCATGGCGGTCCTGGCCTCGAAGCTCCCGCCGGGCGTGCCGGGCGTGACCATCGACCGGCAATGCGGTTCGTCGCAGCAGGCGGTGCACTTCGCCGCCCAGGCGGTGATGTCGGGCACGATGGATTGCGTCATCGCCGCGGGCGTGGAGAGCATGTCGCGCGTGCCGATGATGGTGCTCCCCAGGGTCTACAAGGAAGCCGGGCTGGGACACTACATGAGCCCCACGATCCGCGCGCGCTATCCCGGGCCCGAGTTCAGCCAGTTCATCGGCGCAGAAATGATGGCCGAAAAATATCAGCTGTCCAGGGAGGAGCTCGATCGCTTCTCGCTCCAGAGCCATCAACGCGCCGCGGCGGCGACGCGGGACGGCGCGTTCACGTCCGAGATCGTGCCGGTCGCGGTGCGCATGGCCGAAGGCCCGGCGGTCGACGCGATGCACGCGGCAGACGAGGGCGTCCGAGCGGACGCGACGCTCGAAGGGATTGCCGGCGTCAAGCTGCTGCGCGAAGGCGGCCGCATCACCGCGGCCAGCGCCAGCCAGATCTGCGACGGCGCCAGCGGCGTGCTCGTGGTCAACGAGCGCGGCTTGAAGCGGCTGGGTGTCGCACCGCTGGCGCGCATTCACCACATGACGGTGATCGGCGGCGACCCGGTGATCATGCTCGAAGCGCCGCTGCCGGCGACGCACCACGCGCTGAAAAAGGCCGGCATGCGGATCGAGGACATCGATCTGTTCGAGGTGAATGAAGCCTTTGCCTCGGTCCCGGTGGCGTGGCTGCATGACACCGGCGCCGATCCGGCGCGGCTGAACGTCAACGGCGGCGCGATCGCGCTGGGCCACCCGCTCGGCGCCTCAGGCACCAGGCTGATGACGACGCTGGTGCATGCGCTGCAGTCGCGCGGCAAGCGCTATGGCCTGCAGACAATGTGCGAAGGCGGCGGCCAGGCCAACGTCACCATCGTCGAGCGGCTGTAGCCGCCGGGCGCGATCGACATCGACGACGTCACTGTCCTTTGACGATCTTCACATTGCTGATGAACATCTGATCGTTGGGGCCGGGCTGCCCCTGCAGGTCGAACGACACGGCATCGAACAGCAGCGTTTCCGGGATGGCCTTTGGGTAATCGGCAACCTTGGTCTGGCCGATGAACACTTGCACCATTTCTCCCTGCTTGCGGATCCTCACGGTGATGCGGTTGTTCTGCTGATTGTTGGAGAAGCCCGGCGCGGCCACCCACTTGGTCTGGTTGAAGTCGGCCGGGGCCCCCGGAAACTTGCCTTCGATCACCGTTTCGCCGTCCTTGCCGTCGAAGCCCGGACGAAGTCGCACGCTGAAAATCGAGTCCGCGCCGCTGTTGGCGAGCCCCTTCGACAGCCTGAAGGTCATGCCTCTCGCGCCCCACGTGTAGTCGCGGGCGGCGACCAGATCGAAGCTGACGGTGAAATCGCGCGGGAGCGGGCCCTTGAGCTGCCGCGGCGTCAACACGAAGCCGCCGACCGAAGCCCAATGCCCCTCCAGTCCGTTCCGTTCCACCACCAGGCTGGATGCGCCGGTGTTGGTGAGGGTGCTCTTCCAGTCCAGGGCTGACTTGCCGATGGGCGTTCTCGAAAAGTCCTCGAAGAAATACACGCTCGGATCGGCCGCGAGCGTCTTGCTGGCGGCCGACGCGTCCGCCGCGACCGTGTCCGCACGCGGCAGCCGCGCTTTATACGGCAGCCCCTTCACCTTCTCCGGGTCGAAGAAGCGGTTGTAGATGTACTCCATGTTGAACTGGTTCACGACGGCGTCGTACAGGTGCTTGCTGACCGGGTTGTTCAGATCAGCCGACCAGGACACGACGATCCATTGCGGCGTATCGGACTTGCAGCGCTCCAGCGTCGCGGCATCGATCGTATACACGGGCAGACGCATGCGGCTGCTGCCGCTTCCCTCGAACACATCCGGCAAGCCCTCGAGCGCGATGCTGGGCTCAACGGTCGAGATCTCGGCCGTTTCCTGGAGGCGGCTCTGATACTTCGCCCTGTTCGCTTCGAGCACCTCCCTTCGTTTCGCCGCCCGTTCCTCGATGGGCGCGATCCAGCGCGCGATTTGCTTCTGATCCCCCTGCTCGGCCTCGAAGAGCTTCTTCTTGTCCGCCTCGTATGTGCGCGTGATGGCCACGCCGACCGCGTCCAGATACTCGCCTCGCGTGAGCTTGACGAACGGCAGCCGCCCGTCCTTCGACAACAGGACGAACTGGCGGTTGCCGTTGGTGCCAAAGACCGCGAGCGACGCGGGGAACCGTCCGAGGAACGGATGACCGGACAGATCGACGGCTTTCGCGAACTCCTCGGTGAATCCATCCTGGACCGGGCTGGGGAGCGTGAAGTAGGAGCGCTCCGGCGTGGTGATCGCCTCGGCCGACCGGCCGAACCAACCGTTGACCATGACGTTCCAGGTGTAACCGTCGCCCGTGTAGCGCTCGATCTTGCCGTTGGCGCCGTATTTCAGTGAGTCATAGATCCTGCCGGCGACGCCGTAACTTTGCGGCACCGCGCCACTCAGCCGAGGGAACGTGCGCACGACATCTCCCAGCCCGCCGATAGGGCTGTAGCTGGCCTGCATCCAGTTCGCAAGATCCACCGCGATCGTGCGCTGCGCGGCGGAGTACACCCGGGTATCGACCTTCAGCGGTTCGGTCACCGCCGGGAAGTTGTACACCTTGATCCAGCCCAGCTCCTTGTCGGCAATGGATGCCGGCGGAATGGGCTGGGCCAGCAGCGGCACCGACAGGGCGATCGCGAGCGAACCGATCAATCCGGCACCAGGTCTCATCGCCATGGCCCCGAAGTGTAACCCGGCGGGATGCCGCCGATGCGGCGGGAGATCCGGCGGCCGCGCTACTCCGAACGCAGCGCTTCCAGCGGGACGACCCGCGTGGCGCGGCGCGCGGGCAGGTACGACGCGAGCATCGCGGCCGTCGACAGCACGACGGCGGCGATCAGCATGACGGCGCCATCAAACGGGCTGACGCGATAGAGCAGTCCGCTCACCAGCTTGCCGATCCCCGCCGCCAGCAGCAGCCCGATGACCAGGCCGACGATCGTGGTCCGCAACCCTTCGCGCATCACCAGCCGTTCGACGTCGCGGCCCGTGGCGCCGAGCGCCATGCGGATCCCGATCTCACGCGTCCGCCGCGACACGTCGTACGCCTTCAGGCCGTAGACGCCGATCGTCGCCAGCAGCAGCGCGAGCCCCCCGAAGGCGCTGAACAGTCCGGCTGCGGCGCGGACGCTCCATGCCGAGATGCTCGCATCGCGATGCATCGTCATCGTCCTCGCCCACAAGATGGCCATGTGCGGATCAAGCGCCTGCAGCTCGCGGCGGACCGCGGCGAGCGCCGTCGCCTCGGGCACCCCCGCTGCGGTTCGCACGTGCAACGTCATCATCGTGCTGAATCGGGATCCGTAGGCGACGTAGAGGTGAGGATTGGGCGGCGACTCGAAGAGATCGTGGACCAGCGGCGGCGCGACACCAATCACGGTGTAGCTGCGCGGCGGGTCGGTCGAGCGGACACGCAACTGGAGCGATCGTCCGATCGGATCCGCATTGCCGAACAGCCGCGTGGCGAGACGCGCGTCGATCAGGGCGCCCGGTACCGGGCTCTCGTTTTGCTCCTCTGCGGCGGTAAACCCGCGTCCGCGCAGAACGCCGAGGCCGAGCGCCTCGAAATAGTCGGCGCCGATGATGTCGAACGAGGCATCGATGTCGGCCGCGTCCGCCGACGATCGCACCCGGCCGCCCAGCTGGACGTCGCCGAAGGCGACGGTCGACGCGAACGACGCATGCTCGACCCCAGGCAGGGCGCGCAGGCGTTCGAGCGCCGCGGCGTAGGCGGCTCGCGTGCGCGACTCGTTGTAACCGGCAAGGCTGGGATCGAGGCCGACCACGATCTGGCGCTCGAGCGGGTAACCGGCCTCCGCCGCGGCGGCGTTGATCGCCGCGCGCGCGAACAGGCCGCCGGCGACGACCAGCGCGAGCGACACCGAGAGCTGCGCCACCACCAGCACCGAGCTGCTCGGCATCCGCCGCGTGAGCCGCCCGGGTGCGAGCTTGAGATCGTCGGTGAGATCGGGCCGCGACAGCGACCACGCCGGGCCCAGCGCGAACAGGACGGTGCTGAGCAACGCAAACAACACGGCCGCTCCGATCAGGCGCATCGACGGCTCCGCCACCAGGTCGATGCCGAAGGTGATCACGCTCGACAGCCAGGCGGTGAGCGCCGAGGCCGTCCACCAGGTTGCGAGCAGGCCGAACGCCGCCCCAATGCCGGCCAGCATCAGGCCTTCGACCACGAGCTGCTGGATGATCTGCCGGCGCCCGCCGCCGAGCGCCTGGCGCACCGCCATCTCCTTCCGCCGCGCCGCACCACGCGCCAGCAGGAGGTTGGCGAGGTTCAGGCAAGCCACCACCAGCACCAGCCCGGCCATCAACGTCAGCAGCCCGGCGACCGCCGTCAACGGACCGTCGCTCTGAGGCCGAGAGCTCACCGACATGCGAGGAAGGCTGGAGACGGAGAACGTCCGATCGCGATCGGTCCCCGGGTACTGCGCGTCGAGGCTCTTCGCGAAGACATCGAGCGCGGTCGTCGCCGCGGCGTGGTTCACGCCGGGTTTCAGGGCGCCCGCAAGATTCAGCGCGTGGTTTTTCCGTTCGCTCAGCCCGCCGTCGCTGTCCTTGAACACGGCGTTGGCGATCGTCTCGTAGGAGCCGATCGGCAGGTACCACTGCGGCGAGACGAACGCGAACACGCCCCCGAACCCTCGCGGGGTGATCCCGACCACGGTGAAGTCCGCGCCGTTGATTCGTACCGTGCTGCCGATGAAGCGCGGATCGAACTGCCGGCGCCGCCACTCGGGATACGACGCGATCGCGACCGTCGCCTTCGAACCGGGCCGTTCCTCGTCGGCGGCAAAGGTCCGTCCGGCCGCGAGGCCGACCCCGAGCGTCTCGAAATAGTTCGACGACACGATCGTCGCGAATGCCTGACGGGTCAGCTCGCCGTCGCGGATCCCGATAGTGGTGAAGCTGTGTGCGAGCAGGCTCTGAAACACGCCGCTGCGGTCGCGCAGATCCAGATAGGCGGGATACGAGAAATTGTTGAAGTCTGATGCCTTGACGCGATCGCGATTGAAGACCGCGACCAGGCTGTCGATCCGGCCCAGCCGCGGCTGCAGGATCAGCGTGTTGACGATCGAAAAGACCGCGGTGTTGGCGCCGATGCCGAGCGCCAGGACGCCCACCGCGACGGCGGTGAATCCCGGCGTGCGGCGGAGCAGACGAAAACCGTGCCGGACGTCCTGAAGCAGCATGCTGGTCCTCGTAGCTATTACGAGGACCAGCGGCTTTGGTTCACTGCACCTTGAACGGTACCGACGCCATCGTCTTGTCCCAGGAGATGGCCAGCGAACCGCCGGCGTCGGTCATGTCGACGAACTGCCAGGTGAGCTGCTCGACCGTGTGCGGGAGGGTTTCCAGCTTCATCGGCGCGCGCACCACGTCCTTGTCCGGCGTGTAGCCGTAGGCGCCCCAGATTTCCGCGGTGTTCTTGGGGTCGTAGCGGGTCTGCGCCTTCCAGGTGGAGACGATCAGCGTCCACGCGTTCGGCTTCAGATCGATGAACATGGTGTAGGTGCCGGGCGCGACGGTCTTGCCGTTGATCGACAGCGGCACCTCGGTCTTGAGCTGCGTCGTGTAGTTCGCGCCGGCGCGCCAGACCGGCGCGTCCGGGTTGGCCACCTTCCCATATTTGTCGCCCGCGCCTCCCAGGACGTCGCGGCCACGCTTGATCGGACGCCCGTAGGTGATCTCGATCCACTTGCCGCCCTTGTAGCTGGGTTCGGCGGCGTTGTCGTACTTCCCGCCGATTTCGGTGGCCGCGGTGCCGGTAGGACTGGCGGGCCGTCCTCCCTGTGCCAACACCAAAGCGGTCATCGCCAGGGACGCCGCGAGGGTTGCCGTCAACTTGCGCATCATGAGTCTCTCCTTAGTAGAATTCCGCGGTGCCCACCCGCTTCGACGACGACGCGACGATCGGGCCGGTGGCCGCGGCCACTCCGGCGTCAGGCGGCTTCACGCCCGGCGCGATCATCGCCGGCCGCTACCGGCTGGTGGCGCTGCTCGGCCGCGGCGGCATGGGAGAAGTGTATCGCGCCGACGACCTCACCCTCGATCAGCCGGTCGCGCTGAAGTTCCTGCCCGGCGGCGCCGCCCACGACGATGACCGGCTCGCGCAGTTTCACAACGAGCTGCGCGTGGCCCGCCAAGTGTCGCACAAGAACGTCTGCCGCCTGTACGACCTCGGCGAGGCAGACGGCCGCCGCTTCCTCACGATGGAGTACGTGGACGGCGAAGACCTGGCGTCGCTGCTCCGGCGCATCGGCCGGGTCCCGCAGGACAAGGCGCTCGAGCTGGCGCGGCAACTGTGCGCGGGCGTCGCCGCCGCGCACGAGCGCGGCGTGCTGCACCGCGACTTGAAGCCCGCCAACGTGATGATTGACGGCGACGGCGACATCCGCATCACCGACTTCGGGATCGCGACCGCCGGCGGCGACAGCCACACCGCGGCAGTGGGCACGCCGCAGTACATGGCGCCCGAACAGCTCGGCGGCCGGCCGGCGTCGATCCGCAGCGACATCTACGCGCTCGGCCTGATCCTGTTCGAAATCTTCACCGGGCGGCGCGCCTACGACGCGAAGTCGCTCAGCGACCTGAAACAGCTCCACGACACCGGCACGATCACGACGCCTTCATCGATCGTCCGGGATCTCGATCCGGCGATCGAGCGCGTCATCCTGCGCTGCCTGTCGAAGGATCCGGATCAGCGGCCGCCGTCGGCGCTGACCATCGCGGCATCGCTGCCGGGGGGCGATCCGCTCGCGGCCGCGCTCGCCGCGGGCGAGACTCCCTCGCCGGCGATGCTGGTCGCCGCAGGCGAGCAGGAGGCGCTGAGCGTCGGACGCGGCCTCGCCGCGCTCGCGTTCATCATCGTCAGCCTCTTCGTGATTGTCGCCGAGAGCCAGAGCACGAGCCTGGTCGGACGATCGCCGCTCGACAAGCCGCCGGCGGTGCTGGTCGATCGAGCGCAGCAGATCATGCGATCGCTCGGTTACACCGACGCCGTCGCCGACTCGGCCTACGGGATGAGCTCGCACCAGGCCTACCTGCAGTGGAAGGCGCGGACCGATCACGACCCGAAGCGCTGGGAGGCATTGAAGGCCGGCAATCCCTCGGCGATTACGCTGTGGTATCGAACCAGTCCGCGCCCGCTGGTGCCGCGACTCTCGCGGCTGGTCGGACCGAGCGATCCGCCGATGGCCGTGTCGGGCATGCGGTCGATCGGGCTCGACTCGACCGGCCGGCTGATCGAATTCCAGGCGGTGCCGCCGCAGGTGACGCCGGAGAACGAACCGGCGGCGGCGCCCGACTGGCGGCCGCTGTTCGAGGCGGCCGGACTCGACATGGCGACGTTCACGCCGGTGACGCCGCGATGGTCGCCGCGCGATTATGCCGATACGCGCGCGGCCTGGGAAGGCCCGCTGACGGGCCGTCCGGAGATCACCGCCCGGGTCGAGGCCGCGGCCTATCGCGGCCGTCCGACCGCGATGTTGCTGCTCGGTCCTTGGTCGGTGCCGACGCGGATGGCGCCGGCGGCACGGTCCCTGTCGCAGACGATCCTGAGCGGCGTGATCAGCATGCTGCTGATCGGGCTGACTCTCGCGGCGCTGCTGCTGGCGCGGCACAACGTGCGCGCCAGGCGCGCCGATCGCCTCGGCGCGGCGCGGCTGGTGATGGTGGTGCTGGTGGGATCCGCCGTCGTGTTCCTGATCACCGCGCACCACCTGCCCGACGTCTCGTCTGAAACCGATCTGTTCTTGCGCTACTTCGGAACGGTCCTGGTCCAGGCGGGATTGTTGTGGGTGATCTACCTCGCGCTCGAGCCGTACGTGCGCCGCTTCTGGCCCGACGGCATTCTCGGCTGGACGCGTCTGATATCGGGCCACGTCCGCGATCCGCGCGTCGGCCGCGATCTGCTGACCGGCTCGGTGATCATCATGATCATGGGCCTGTGCGGCGCCGCCTTCGACCTGCTGCCCGCAGCGCTCGGTTATCCGCCGCCGCAGCCGGCGGCGCAGACGATGGACGCGCTGACGGGCGCGGCCGCCACGCTGAGCCTGATTTTCGACGGCCTGCTCAACGGGTTGTTCGTGGCCGTGTTCATCGTTCTCGGATACGTGATGCTGCGGCTGATGCTGCGGCGCACGATCTTCGCCATCGCGGCGACGGTGATTCTGCTGGCCGTGGTGCAGGCGCCTCAGGTCCTGCAGTCGCTCGGGCCCGTGGTGGATCGCGGCCGCATTCCAGCTGATCATCGTCGCCGGCGTCACGGTGCTGGTGGTCAGGTACGGCCTGCTCGTCACCGTCGTCGCGATCGGGATCATCAACGTCGTCGGCAATATGCCGCTCACGCTCTCGCTGTCGCACTGGACGGCGATGACATCGGACCTGGTGATCGCCACGGTGATCGGGATCGCCGCCTTCGGCTTCTACGCGTCGCGAGCCGGGCAACCCCTTTTCGGGAACTTCGAAGCTGAAAACGTAGAACTTAGAACTCGTTCTTCGTTCTGAGTTTTGAGTTCTTGGTTCGCGCCGAAGGCGCGGCCGTCCACGGATCCTCGGGCCACGGATGTTTCGGATAACGGCCGCGCAGCTCCTTCCGCACCTCGGGATAGGTGCGATCCCAGAAGCTGCGCAGATCCCTGGTCACCTGAACGGGACGCCCGTTGGGCGCGAGCAGCGCGAGCACGACCGCCTCGCGCTGGCGGCCCACCCGCGGCGTCTCGGCAAGACCGAACAGCTCCTGCAACTTCACCGACGTCGAGACGCTGCCGTCTTCGTGGTACTCGAGGTGCGCGGACCGGCCGCTCGGCACGGTGAGCGACTCGGGCGCGTCCCGATCGATGGCGCGCGAGAGATCCGGCGCGAGCGCGCGCGCGATGCGCACGTCGGTCAAGGTCGCCGCTCCGTAGGCGGCCGTCCGGACCAGCCCATCGAGGTCGAGATCGTGACCGGCGAAGCGGAGCCGTCGCAGCAGGCGCGTGTCGTCGTCACGCGGTCCGCGCGCGAGCCAGGCGTCAGCGAGCAAGCCGGCGGCGATTTCCGGATCGGCCGGCACGGCCCGTTCGGCCAGCGAGCAGTGCGCCATACCGATCGACCCTCGCGGCCCGCACCTTCCCGCTTGCCGCGTCGAAACGGTGAACCAGCTCGGTCGACGTCGGGCTCAGCCACTCGCGCTCCACCAGGCTCGCCATCCGCACCGAGGCCGCGTTCGGCGTCTGACGAACCTCGAGCGCGACGAGGAACTCGCCGTCGCGGACCCCGCTCTCCGGCCCAATCACGGCGCCGGTGCCGGACGCCAGCAGAACGTGCGGCGAGCCCGGCTCGCGCCGTTGCGCCACGCGATCGGGATAGCCGGCGAGGATCGCCCGCAGGAACGCGTCGTCGCTGAAATCTGAAATCTGAAATCCGAAATCTGAAATCTGTCGGGCGACCTGTTTTACGTGCGGCGGCACCGCGCTCCACTGATCGAGCGCCGACAGCAGGTCGGAGGAGGTCGTGGCGGCGCGGGGCGGCAGCAGGTGCCGCTCCGACAGCAGCGCACATGCCCGCGCGACCTGGCGCGCGCCGCCGGACTCGACCAGCATGCGTCCCAGCCTCGGATGCAGCGGCAGGCGGCGGACCTGTTCCCCGATCGCGGTCAGATGCAGGGCGGGTCCTTGTGGACCCGCCGCCACGATCAAGCCGAGGCGTTGAAGCAGGGTCAGCGCCGCCTCGAGCGCGTCTTCGCGCGGACGTTCGAACCACTCCAGCGTTCGCGGATCGCCTCCCCAGGCGATGACGTCGAGGGCGGTGCTCGCCAGGTCGATGCGGTGAATCTCCGGCTCGCGGTGCGGGCGCAGGCGATCGCGCGCGTCCCACAACCGGCGCACCACGCCGGGCGCCAGGCGTCCGGCCCGGCCGGCGCGCTGATCCGCAGCGTCCGTGGTGATGCGCTCGGTCTCGAGGCTGTCGATGCCGCGGTCGGCGTCGTAGCGCGCCACCTTCTGCAGGCCGGCATCGATCACCGCCGTCACCCCCGGCACCGTCAGCGACGTCTCGGCGATGTTGGTAGCGACGATCACCCGCCGGCGCGGTGACGGACGCAGCGCCAGGTCCTGCTCGCCGGCGTCGAGCGACCCGTGCAGCGGGACGACGTCGACTCCGCTGCCGGCCTTGTGCTGCAGCTCGCTGATCGCGCGACGGATCTCCGCGGCGCCCGGAAGGAAGCACAGCAGCTGGCCGTCGGTCTCGCCCAGCAGACCGATCGCCGCGTCGGCCACCGACTGGCCGGCGTGATAGCTGATGTCGATCGGGTGGCTCCGGCCCGCGACGTCGATTACCGGGCAGCCGTCGAGGAAGGCGGACACCGGCGCCGAGTCCAGCGTCGCCGACATGACGACGATGCGGAGATCGTCGCGCGCGCGCCAGGCCTGCCGCGCCAGCGCGATCGCCAGATCCACGTGCACGCTGCGCT
This sequence comes from uncultured Acidobacteriota bacterium, assembly GCA_963794705.1. Classification (GTDB taxonomy): domain Bacteria; phylum Acidobacteriota; class Vicinamibacteria; order Vicinamibacterales; family CAVVIG01; genus CAVQFC01. The sequence goes on along the minus strand of CAWCFI010000007.1, from coordinate 141,518 downwards.
CGTGAAATTCGTCGAGGACGATCGTCGAGAAATCGGACAGCAGCGGATCGGTCTGCAGGCGCGCGGTCAGGATGCCTTCGGTCACGACCAGCAGCCGCGTTTCGGCGCTGAAGCGCCGCTCGAACCGGACCTGCCAGCCGACCTCGCGGCCGAGCGTCCAGCCGCGCTCCTCGGCGATGCGCGCGGCAATCGCGCGCGCGGCGACGCGCCGCGGCTGCAGCAGGATCACCGGTCCGTCGGCCAGCAACGCCGGCGGCACCCGCGTGGTCTTGCCGCGCTCCGGGCGCAGCGGTAATCACCGCGGCGCGCGATCGGCGCACGCGATCGACGATCTCGTCGACGAATGGATCGATTGGGAGTGGGATCAGAGCCAAGAAGCAACCGCCGAAACCGCAGAGAGCGCAGAGTAAGACCTTTCTCTGCGAGCTCCGCGGTCTCGGCGGTAAAACATCATCACGCGGTCGTCTTGACCCCGATCGGACAGCTGACGCCGGTGCCGCCGAGGCCGCAGTAGCCGTCGGGGTTTTTGGCGAGGTACTGCTGGTGGTAGTCCTCGGCGTAGAAGAATTCCGGCGCCGGGACGATCTCGGTGGTAATCGCGCCGTAGCCGGCTGCGCTCAGCTGCTTCTGGAACGCGTCGCGCGACACTTCGGCCGCGTGCTGCTGCCGGGCATTGTCGGCGTAGATCCCCGAGCGGTACTGAGTGCCGACGTCATTGCCCTGCCGCATGCCCTGCGTCGGATCGTGGTTCTCCCAGAACACCTTCAGCAGATCGTCGTAGCTGACGATCCGGGGATCGAACACCACCAGGACGACTTCGTTGTGACCGGTCATGCCGGTGCAGACTTCGCGGTAGGTCGGGTTCGGCGTCGGCCCGCCGGCGTAGCCGACCGCGGTGCTGTAGACGCCCGGCAACTGCCAGAACTTCTTCTCCGCGCCCCAGAAGCAACCCATCCCGAATACGGCGCGCTCGAGGCCGTCCGGAAACGGTGGCGTGATGCGGTTCTTGTTGACGAAGTGCGTCTCCGGAACGGGCATCCGCTCGGCTCGCCCCGGCAGCGCCTCGGCCTTCGACGGAATGGTCACGGGCTTCTTTGAAAAAATAGACATGGCTATTTGCTGGTGAACTGAAACACGGCGAACATCGCGCCCTGCGGATCGGTCACGATGGTGAACCGACCGGTGTTTGGGATGTCCTGAGGACCGACCATGACCCGGCCGCCGAGCTCCTTCACTTTGGCGGTGCTCGCGTCACAGTTCGCCACCTGGAAATACGGCATCCAGTACGACGGGATGTGCGCCGGCATCTCGGCCGGCTTCGCCATCATGCCGATGCTCGGCTGGCCGTTGACGCTGAACTCGGTGTATTCCATCGGCGCGCCGGCGGCGGAGTGCTTCGGCGTCCAGCCGAACAGGCCGGTGTAGAACTTCTCCGCGGCCTTGGTATCGCTGGTGGTGAGCTCGGTCCAGCAGAGCGCGCCGGGCTCGTTCAGAATTTCCGCGCCGATGCTGCGCTTCGCCTGCCAGATCTCGAAGACCGCGCCGGTCGGGTCCTGCAGGACGGCCATCCGTCCGGCATCCATGACGTCGAACGGGGGCATGAACACCTTCCCGCCGAGCGACTCCGCTTTCTTCGCGGATTCATCGACGTTGGCCACGGTCACATACGAGTTCCAGTGCGGCGGCACGCCCATCTGGCGTTCCTGCGGGCTGCTGAGTGGACGCCGCGCCGACCGGCTTCCCGCGCACCTGGAACATCGAATAGACCTCGGTCGGGCCGATCGGCTGCTCGTTGACGTCCCAGCCGAACAGCGCCTTGTAAAAGGCGACGCCGGCTTTCTGATCGGTCGTGGCCAGCTCCGGCCACGAGAATGTCCCTGGTGCGTGCGAAGTGAACTCGGCCACGGCGAACCTCCTCAGCGATTGCGGCGTCGGTGCCAAAAAGTCAGTATAGCGCCATGCATCTTAGACGCGCCCCCGCCGCGGTGGTTGCGACGGCCGTGGTGTGGGCGCTGGCGCGCCCCGCGGCTCAGCCGAAGCCGCCGATCACCGTCGATGACCTGATGAAGCTGCGCTCCATCGTTGACGTGCAGATCGCGCCGGACGGGCAGCGCGTCGCGTACGTGGTCTCGACGCCGAACCTGGCCAGGAACGAACACGACGCGGCGCTGTTCGTCGTCGCCGCGGCGGGAGGGGCCGCCGCGCGACTCGGCGAAGGCGTCCGCATCTTCAACGTCCCGACGCCGCGGCCGCAGCTGCGCTGGTCGCCCGACGGCTCGATGCTGTCGGTGATCGGCATCGAAGATGGACGGCCCGAGGTGATCGGCATCCCGCTGTCGGGGGGCCCGCCGGAAGCGCTGACCAGGGCGCCGGAAGGGGCCTTCACCTACGAGTGGTCGCCCGACGGCAGGAGCCTTGCGTTCCTGACGCGCGATCCGATGCCGCGCGAGGAGGAGCGGCAGCGCCAGGAGAAGTCGTTCATCATCCGCGCCGATGCGCCGGATCGGCCGACCCGGCTGGCCCTGCAGACGATCGGCCAGCCGTTCGCGCTCCGCATGCTGACGCCGCCGACCGACTACGTCGATGCGCTGTCGTGGTCGCCCGACGGCCGCGAAATCGCATACTCGGCGGCGCCGCGCACCGGCTTCACCGCGGCGTACGACGCCCGCGTCTACGCGGTCGCCCTCGAAGGCGGCGCCCGCCGCACCATCGTCGATCGCGCCGGCATGAACACCGGTCCCCGCTATTCGCCCGACGGGAAGTCGATCGCCTTCATCTCGACCAACGGCCGCAACGACATCATGGCCTCGCGCAGCCTCACGATCGTCGCGGCGGCGGGCGGCACGCCCAGGGCCTTCACCCTCGACGATGCGTGGGTGAACGAGTACGTGTGGTCGCGCGACAGCCGATCGATCCTGCTGCAGGCCAACGACGGCACCTTCGGCCGCGCTGATCACATGTTCGAACAGCCGGTCGTCCGGCTGTCCGTCGCCGACGGCCGCGCCACGCGCCTGGGCTCGGGTCCCACCGTCGCCTATTCGATCAGCCGCAGCAGCGACGAGACGCGGCTGGCGTTCAAGTCGGTCGACGCGCGGAGCATGGGCGACGTCGCGGTGATGGACGCGGCCAGCGGGCGCGTGACCACGATCACCGACGTGAACCCCGAGCTGCGCCGCTTCGCGCTCGGCGATCTCAAGCCGGTGAAATGGCGATCGTTCGACGGCATGGAAATCTGGGGGCTGCTACTGACCCCGTCCGGCGCGGCTCCGGGGAGGCCGCTGCCGACCCTCGTCTACATCCACGGCGGCCCTGGCGGCGGCTTCACGCTCGGCCTGTTCCCGCAGTTCATGCACATCGTGCCGCAGGTGGATCCGTACCCCACGGCCACGATGGCCGGGGCCGGCTACGCAATCCTGTTCCCGATGCCGCGCGGCGGCGCCGGCTACGGCGAAGCGGGTCAGCGCGCCATCGTCAACGGCTGGGGCGACGCCGACTACAAGGACATCATGGCCGGCGTCGACGCGCTGATCGCGCAGGGCATCGCCGACCGCAATCGCCTGGGCGTGATGGGGGCCTCGTATGGCGGCTTCATGACGAACTGGATCGTCACGCAGACGGGCCGCTTCAAGGCCGCCTCCGCCGGCGCGAGCCTGAGCGACCTCAGCGACACGTTTTATCTGTCCGAAGGCGGTGCATTCCTGATCGACTACTTCAAGCGGCCCTGGGAAAACCGGGAAGGCTATGCCGCTCATTCGCCGCTGACCTTCGCCGACAAGGTGACAACGCCGCTCCTGATCCAGCACGGCGAAGCGGATCCGCGCGTGCCCATCGCCGGCGCGTGGAAGTTCTACCGTACGCTCAAGGCGATGGGTAAGACCGTCGAGCTCGAAATCTATCCTCGCGGCGGCCACGTGCTGCGCGAGCCGGCGCAGCAGCGAGAGCAGATGCGGCGCAACCTCGAGTGGTTCGCGAAATGGATGGGCATGGGCTCGTAGCGTCCTCTGGTCAGGGAACCTCCACCCTCTCGCTCACGTCATGGAACCCAGGATACGTGGACTAAGTTGCGCATGCGTCCGGCTCATGTGTGTTTCTTTATGGCAGTCCTCTCGGCGTGGGCCGCGGCGGCCGGCGGTCAGTCGTCGCTCGCCGGCACCACGTTTCAGATTGCACGAGCGACCGGCCCCATTCACATCGACGGCGATTTGTCCGACGAGGCGTGGAGAACCGCCACCCGGATCGACACGTGGTACGAGGTCCAGCCCGGCGACAACGGCGAGCCGCCGGTCAAGAGCATCGGCTACCTGACCTACGACGAACGCTTCTTCTACGTGGCGTTCGAGTTCGACGATCCCGAGTCCAACCACGCTCCGCGCCCCGCTCGGCGACCACGACGCGATCAACGGCAACAGCATGGACTTCGGCGGGATCTTCATCGATCCGCTGAACACCGGCCGCACCGCGTTCGAGTTCTTCGTCAACCCGCGCAACGTGCAGTACGACGCGGTGACCGACGACGCGTCCGGAGAGAATTCCTCGCCGGATTTCTTCTGGGATTCCGCCGCGAGAATCACCGAGCGGCGGCTGGATCGTCGAGATGCGGATTCCGTTCTCGACCCTGCGCTACCGGAACGCTCGACCCGCAGACGTGGGGCATCATCCTGTTTCGCAACTACCCGAGGCAGTACCGCTACCAGCTGATGTCGGCGAAAATCCCGCGCGGCAGCAACTGCCTGATCTGCCACGAGAACCTCTTGTCCGGGCTCGAGGGGCTGCCCGACAGGCGGCCACCTGTCGCGGCGCCGTACGTGAGCGCGACCCACACCTCGCGCCCCGCCGACGACGTGCTGGGATCGCCGCTGGTCGCCGAGCCGCTCGAACCGCACGCCGGCCTCGACGTCAAGTACACGCCGAACGCCAACAACGCCATCGACTTCACCATCAAGCCCGATTTCTCGCAGGTGGAGTCGGATACGGCGCAGATCTCGGCCAACGAGCGCTTCGCGCTGTTCTTCCCGGAGAAGCGGCCGTTCTTCCTCGAAGGGGTCGATCTGCTGCAGACGCCGATTCAGGCGGTCTACACCCGCACGATTACCGCGCCGACCTGGGGCGCACGGGTCACCGGCAAAGAGGGCGGCATTCGCTACACCGCGCTGGTGACCGAGGACGCCGGCGGCGGCAGCGCGGTTCTCCCCGGTCCAACCGATTCCTCCAGCGCGTCGCAGGACGCCGCCTCGCGAGTCTTCATCGGCCGCGCCAAGCGTGAATTCGGGCTGTCGTTCATCGGCGCGCTGGTGACCGATCGGGAAGCCGTGGACGGCAACGCGCACAACCGGGTCGCCGGTCCCGACTTCCAGTGGCGGCCCTCCGGCGACGACGCGATCAGCGGCCAGTGGCTGTTCAGCTCGACGCAAACGCCGAACCGGCCCGACCTCGCCAGCGAATGGAACGGCCAGCAACTGAGCGGCAGCGCGTTCCAGACCAACTGGAGTCACAACACGCGACATCTCGATTGGTACGCCAAGTACAACGACGTCGGCGGCGGCTTCCGCGCCGACACCGGGTTCGTGCCGCAAGTGGGATATCGGGAGGGCTACGGCTCCACCGGATGGACCGTTCACCCGAAGGGGTTCCTGTCCAGCGTCCGTTCGTTCGTCACCATGGATTATCAGGCGGAGCCGTCCGGGGCGGTCATCACCCGCGACGTCGAGCCGGGCATCGAGATGAACACCCGGTGGAGCGGCTTCCTCCAATGCCGTTTCATCGACAACCAGACCCGCGCGGGTGACTTGCTCATCGGACGCCGGCAGATCGGCTACTACGCGCAGTTCAGCCCGTCGCGGCTGCTCAGCGCCATCAACATCAACGGCACGCTCGGCCAGGAGATCGACTTCGAGAATGCGCGCCCCGGCCACGGCTCGACCATCAACGCCAGCGCCACCGTGCAGCCGACCAATCATCTCGCGCTCGATCTTCTCGAGAATACGCGCTGGCTCAACGTCGAGGACGGGGAGATGGCCGAGGCGCGACTCTTCATCCAGCGCGTCTCGCGGGTCAAGGGCACCTACACCTTCACCGCGCGGCTGTTCGTCCGCGTCATCGGCCAGTACGTCTCGACGACGCGCGATCCGTCACTGTATGGATCGAGCGTCGAGGCCCGGTCGGGAGAGTTCGGCGGCTCGGCGCTCTTCGCCTACAAGCTCAATTGGCAGTCGGTGATGTTCGTCGGCTACGGCGACGATCGAGAACTGCTCGACCAGGAGCACCTGGCGCGGCTCGATCGCCAGGTCTTCGTCAAGCTCTCTTACGCGTTCCAGCGCTAGTCGCTACGGCGAAAAGCAGCAACCGCGGAGACCGCCAAGACCGCAGAGCAAACGTTTCTCAGCGATCTCCGCGGTCGCAGCCGGCCAGGGCCTTCTCGAGCCAGCGGCGATCGTCCTGCATGCGCGCGGTCGTCGAAGCCAGCGCATGCTCGGCGAGCAGCACGTCCACCAGCGCGGCGGCGCGCCGAAAATCGCGACACGACTCCACTCTCATGCGCGCCTGCCGCTCGACCCGGCCGAACAACAACAGCGTCGCGGACAACTCCCGGCGGTTGTGGCCGTCCAGCGGCGCGACCTCCTCGAAAATCGCCACGCTCTTTCGCAAGGCATCGAGCGCATCGTCGAGCCGGCCAGCGCCGTGGTAGACGTTGCCGAGGCGCTGAAGAGTGAGGGCCAGGCGTTCGCGCCCCAGCACGTCCTTGGGATCCGCGGCTGACAGCTCCTCGCGAATCGCGAGACACTGCGAGAGGTGCTCGATGGCCTCGGCCGATCGGCCGGTGCGGTTCTCGGCCATCGCCACGTTGCTGAGGTCGACGGCCACGTCGAATTTCGCGGCCCGGCTCGACTGACGCGCCAGCCGGCGTCGATCGATCTCCAGCGCGCGCGCGAAGTGCGGCAGCGCGGTGTCGTACGCCTGCTCGTCTTCGTGGTAGCTGCCGATGTATTTCTCGACGAGGGCCACGTTTCGCTGCCGGTCCGGATCGTCGGGCTTCTTCGCCAGCAATGCGTCGAAGAGCGCGCCGGCGGTCGTCCATTTCGCGAGCGACCGGTCATGCGGAGCTGCCAGCGCCAGCTGGAAGTGCGCACTGGCCACCAGGCGCTCCGCCTCTTCATCGTCGCCATGGAGGGCAAGGAGGCGCGTGCCGACGGCCAGCGCTTCGCTGATGGCCCCGTTCGCATCCTCGTCGTAGGTGTTGACGCCGCGCAGTGCGGCCAGCGCCAGATCGATGCGCCCCAGCTCGAGCGCAGCCTCGCGTGCGATCGGACCGTTGGCGATCGGACGCAGGAGGGCGAGCGCCTTGCGATAACTCGCCTCGCTGCCGGCGCGGTCGCCGAGGTTGGCGGACGACGGCCGGCCCTGGACGTCGGCGACACGATGGTAGCCGCGCGCCAGTTCGAGCCTGAGCCCATCGTCGCCCGAGGGATCGGTGCTGAGACGCTCGAGATAGGTGAGCGCGTCGGCCACGATCATCTGGCGCACGGGGGTCGAGCCTGGCAGCGGCTGCACCGCGTCGTGCACCTTGAAGATCAGGGTGCGGGCGAGCTCACGCGCATCGCTGAACCGCCGCTCGGCCCGATCGCGATCGCGCCGCGCCGCGCGAATCTCCCAGAGGGACACGCCCAGCGCGACGACCAGGGCGAGGAGAGACACCGTCGATGCGACGACCGCGGCGCGATGCCGGCGCGCGAGCCGCGCCAGCACGTAGGTCATCGACACCCGGCGCGCTTCAATCGGCTCTCCCGCACCGTGACGGGCGAGGTCGTCCGCGATCTGCTGGGCCGATGCGTAGCGATCCGCCGCGGCGGGCGCCATCGCCTTTTCGACGATCGCGTCAAGATCGCCCCTGAGCGCGCGCGCCGGATACGGGCGCCCGGGATCGATTCCGGCGACCGCGCTCGGCGCCGCCGGGTCGGCATTCGCCACCAGCGTCACAATCTCGCCGAGCGTTCGCTGACCCGCCTCGTATGGACGGCTGCCCGACAGCACCTCGTACATCACCACGCCGATCGTGTAGATGTCGGTGGCGGTGGTCACCGTCTCGCCACGGAGCTGCTCGGGGCTCGCGTAGTTCGGGGTGAGCGCGCGCGCCGCGCCCGCCACCGTCGCATTACCGCTGCCGACGACCGAGTCGTCGAGCAGCTTCGCGATGCCGAAGTCGAGCACCTTGACCACACCGTCCGGGGTGACGAGCACGTTCGCCGGCTTGAGATCGCGATGCACGACGCCGTGCTGATGTGCGTACTGGACCGCGCGGCACAGTTGAGCGAGCAGCGCCAGCCGCGCCGGCAGCTCGAGACGCCGCGCCGCACAGTAGCGGGCCAGCGGCTGTCCGTCGACGTGCTCCATCACCAGGTACGGCCTTCCGTCGGCGGTCACGCCCGCGTCGAGGAACGAGACGATGTTCGGGTGCCCGAACCGCGCGAGAATCTGCCGCTCCGCCAGGAATCGCTGGCGGACCTCGTCGATGCGGAGAGGGGCATCGAGGATCTTGACCGCCACCTCCTGGGTGAAACCGCCGTCAACCCGCTCGGCCAGGTAGACGACGCTCATGCCGCCACGGCCGATCTCGCGTACCAGCGCGAACGATCCAACGCGCAGCCCGGCGAGCGCGTCGGCCGCGGCAGCAGAGGACTCGGGGGCTTCGTCGAGGGCGAGGAACCGGCCGGCCCGATCGTGGGAATGCAGCAGCGCGTCGACCTCCTCCCGGACGAACGGGTCGCCCGCGCAGGCGTCATCGAGCCAGGTCGCGCGGTCGGCGGGCGCGCGCTCGAGGGCCGCGGCGAAGACCGTCTGGACGCGCTGCCAGTCGTCGCGCCTCGAGGTCATGGGCGGGCGGCCGGCGCCGGCTCCAGCGCGCGATGCAGCCACGCGCGCGCAAAGGCCCAGTGGCGCTTGACCGTGGCCGGCGCCACACCCATGGCCGCGGCCGTCTCCTCGATCGACAGACCACCGAAGTAGCGCAGCTCGACGACACGGGCGGGGCCGGGCGCGATGTCTTCCAGCCGCTCGAGCGCCTCGTGCAGATCAAGCAGATCGAGCCGCGTATCAATCCGCCCGATCTCCACGTCGTCGATGGAAACCGCCGCGCGGTGGCCGCGCTTGGCCGCGCCCCGCTCGCGCGCGTGGTCCACGAGGACGCGGCGCATGGCCGTTGCGGCGGCGCCGAAGAAGTGCACGCGGTTTTCGAAGGCCGCCGTGCGGGCGCCGGTCAATCGAAGGTAAGCCTCGTTGATCAACGCCGTCGGCTGCAGCGTGTGGTCGCCGCGCTCGAGCCGCATGTAGTGGCTGGCGAGCTTGCGCAGCTCGGCATAGATCAGCGGCGCCACCTGCTCGAACGCGCCCGCCTCACCCTGTTGCCACCGCTCGAGGAGCCGCGTCACGTCACCCATGCGGAACGGCATCGTAGCAAGCAATGAGCCGGTTTCCCCGAATTTTCCGCCACGTCTCTACGCTGAGTTCCTGAGGGCCCTGATCATGTACAAACACACTTCGCGCCGCCTCGTTGTCGTCCTGACCGCAGCACTTTTGTCCATCGGCGCGCGGACATCTGAGGGCGCGGCCATCGACCTCGGCCATCCGACGTTGGCGGCCACAAGTGCCACCGGCATCTGTGGCGCCTTTGCCTGCGATCGCAGCATCGTATTCGACGTGCTCACGACATTTTCGATTACGTCGGCCGACATCGCGTTCGATCCGGCGGCTGGCGGCCCAACCGGACTCGTGGTGGACATCTACCAGTCATCCCTGAACGCCGCCTTGTCGAATCCTGGAGCGGCGCATGGTGCGCTGCTCGCGACCGCATCGACGTCGGTCGTTGACGTTGGTCTGGCGTTCTACGACGTGCCGATCGCCTTCACGTTCATCGCGGGGCGACGATACGACGTGGCCTTCCAGGGCAACGTGGCGGGGTCGGGCGGGGTCTTCGGCCCGCAGGCGTCGATGCCGTTCTACGCCTACAACCACGCCGCGCCGGGCGGGCCCTACATCGACGGGCCGGTGAGAGTCGTGGACGGCGCGTGCCATCCGATTGACGTGTGCAGCGCCTACGGCAACACCCTGATGCCGCACGTGCGACTGGAGACGGTGGATGCGACCGCCGTGCCCGAGCCGGCGACGCTCACGCTGCTCGCCACAGGATTGGCAGTTACCGGCCGCCGGCTGACGCGCAGGAAGTCTCGAGCAGAAACAACCGAAGAGACCGCAAAGACCGCGGCAACGTAGAAGCGGTTACTTCAGCTCGACAGCGATTCTGTCAGCGGGTCGATCCGAGGTGTTCTCCTCCGCGTGGACCACCGCGCCGGCCATCCGCACGTCGTCTGCCTTCGCGCCGGGCTGGTCGTTCAGGTACAGCACCACGCGATTCAGGATGTGCTCGTGGGTCTGCCCTTTCTCGCGCGGCTCGTAGTGGACGCGGAGAACGCGCACCTGCTCGTTGTCGAACTCGACTTTGTAGTGCCCGCCATCCATCGCAACCGGATCGCGCGTGGACACCGGTGCCGGGCCGGCGGGCGCGCCCTTCAGATCGACCTCGAGAATGCGAATCGGGTGATCGCTGATGTTTTCAGCCGTGTAGGCGCCGCTTGCCGGGCGCCAGCGAACGTCGCCGCGGTGGAACTCGATCCTCGTCGACTGAGCGCCTTCCGTGCGGGTCATCACGCCATCGTCCAGATAAATCAGGACGCGGTTCGTCGCGTGTCCGCTCCTGGCGATCGACGGCGTCCGCGGCTGGAGCGTCGCCACGATGACCCGCGCCTGCGGCGTATCGAGCTTCGGCGTGATCGCGGCGGGCGCGGGAGGATTCTGGGCCGCCAGGCTGGAGCCCAGCACGAGCGCGAACGGGACGATAAGCCGTGTCATCAGCATGCCGCTCTCCAAAAACATTGTTCAGTGGAACGTCAGCGCGGCGGCGGCGAGCCCCTGCTCGCCGCAGATCGAATAGAACAGATACGTCCGGCCCGCCTCCTCGAGAATGGCCGGATCGCGAAGTTGCCGGGCGGGCCCTTCGATCTCTCCGGCCGCCGACGGGACATTCGGCAGGCCGGGGCATTCGTACGGCGCTTCCGGCCTGAGCAGTTCGACCGGAGCCGACGCCTTCCAGCCATGCCAGTCGCCGGCGAGATCGATCGTCGACACCATCACGCGCTCCGGTGCGTCGCCGATGGCCGTGAAGAACACGAACAGGAGACGATCGCGACGAACAATCGCGACGTGGCGGACGCGATCGGCGTATGGCCCATCCGCAAACGGATTGGGTCCAACCTCGAACGTCGCCAGCGGATCCGTCGACCGCAGCAACTGGCCGAGGCGCGCCATGCCGTACAACGAGCCGTCGTAAGAAAAGATGCGGAGATAGCTGACCCTGGTGATGGCCGGCCGCACGGTGAAGCGCACACCGTCGGTCGACTCGCTCGCCTGGGTGAACTGTCCGTAGCCATTCTGGCGGGCCCAGGCGCGCGCCTCCGCCGCGCCGATGGGCCAGCGTTGGCCGTCGGTCCACCAGCCGTGGGTCCACAACACCAGGCGTTTGTGCGCCTCATCGACGTAGATTTCCGGCGAGGCCACGTGCGTGTAGAACTGATCGACCGGGCCGTCAGGTGGATCGGGCTGCTGCCGATAGAACGCGGTTTCGGCGACCGGCACGACGCCCGGCTCGTAGATCTTCCACGGCCCCGCGATCGCATCCGCGTAGGCGAGCCGGATGAACTGGCCTTTGTGATGGCCGAAGTAGGCGTAGTAGCGGCCGAGCGGATCCGGCATCCACGACGGGACCCGGATGATCGATGGGCCGTTGACGTTGTCGCCGAGCGACCGCGACGTCTCGACGGTGATGAGCGGGTTCTCCTTCAGGCGAATCGCGGTGACGTGCGCCGGCGTGCCGCGCGCCGGCTGCAGCGGCAACATCGCGACCCCGCACAGCATGATCAGGTAGCGCGAAGCCTTCAGGCGCGCGACCATCTCATCGCCGCGTGGCGTGCGAGGTGATCATCACCCAGCGTCCGTCGCGCTTCATGTAGACGCGCGTGAAGCGCAGCGCGCCGCCGGACGGCTTGCCTTTGTACTCGACTTTCGAGTCGCTGAGCCCCGCCGCCACCGCGGTGTCGCCGTAGACGCGCACGGTGAAGTCGTCCTGCTTCACGTCGGCGAAGAACTTGCGCGCGCCCGACCGCAGATCGGCCAGATATTCGGCCTTGGTGTTGATGGTGCCGTCGCCATGCGTGACGGTCCAGCCGTCGTCGAGCAGCGCGCCGAGCGCCGCGATATCGGCGCGCACGCGCGACTCGTTCCACAGCTTCTCCATGGCGCGGATGTCCTGCTCCGCGCCACCGGCGGCGGACGATCCCGAGAAGATGCTCTTCGGCAGCCGGACGTGAACGCCGTGGTTCGGCTTGTCCACCAGTTGGGTGACGGCGACGTTGCCGGCGACGCTGATCAGCTGATACGCCTGATGCTTGTCCATCTTCCACCTGGCGGCGATAAAATCCACCATCTCCTGAATCGCCATCGTGGTCGCCTTCGTCAGGTCGGGATCGAAGGCCATGCTGATGTAGTCGGTCGCCGTTTCCGCGCGCGGAAAGTTGAGCGCCATCCCCTTGCGCACGGTCAGCTGCAGCCGTCCGCGCAGCGAGGTTTCGATCGCGGTCTGATCCACTTCGCCGTCGCCCTGGGCGGCGTGGCCGTCGCCGATCTCGAACAGCGCACCCGGCGCGAACACCGGGATATAGAGCGTGCTGCCGGCCACCAGCTCCTTGTTGTCCATGTTGCCGGCATGGCGCCCGGGCGGATTGCTGCTCAGGCGCCCGAGCTCGGGCGCCGGCGCCACGCCCATGCTGCCGAAGAACGGCTTGAGCGGGATCACGATCCCCGGCGCGAACTCCGACGTCATGCGCGCGCGGTCGAGCATGAGGATCTTCGAGGGCGTGCCGCGCTCGCAGTTCTCGGGCACGAAGCCGCTGCAGCCGTTGTAGCCGTAGTCGATCGGCAGGTCGATCGAGAGGATCTTCACCTCGAGCGCGTCGCCGGGCTGGGCGCCCTCGACATAGACCGGCCCGGTCAGGATGTGGCCGCCGGGGCCGCGGCGATCGCCGGTGACCTCGGCGACGACGGCCTTCAACGATGCCTGAATCTTGTCGTCAGGCACGCCCGCGCGCGCGAGGCCGGTGGGGTTGTTGGTCAGCAGCGTGTCGACGTCGATGATGTCTCCCGACGCGATACGGAGCGCCGGCTTCGCCTCCGACCAGTAGTAGCCGACGGCGACGGTCGCCGGCGTCGCTTCGAGGCGGTGTGTCTTCGGCGCCTGGCCGGCGAGCGAGGCCGTCAGCGCGGCCAGACCACACCACAGGACAACGGCGGCTCTCTTCATGGCTTCTCCGTCACGAGCCACTGCCACCGCTCGGCCACGCGCGCCGTCGGCAGCCAGGCCGTGGGATAGTTCGGGACCTTTTCCTCGCCCAGGGCCTGAAACGTCTTCGCCTTGAGGTCGCCGAGGAAACCGGACTTCTCGGCGATCGGCTTCAGCGTCGATCCGCCGCCGACACGAAGCGCGAGCGCATCCTCGAACAGGACCAGCGCGACATCGCGCGACCGGCCGACCACGTGCGCGGCGCTCGGTTCTTCGGCCAGCGCCCAGAGCGCGCCGCCGCGGCGGTTGATCGCGAACAGTCCGGTGATCGCAGCCGTGCGGAACTCGAGGTCCTTGCCGCCGGTAAAGAGGATGCCGGGCACGGCCCGCGCGTCCTTCGAAGCGAGCGCGGTGTAGTAGATGTTCCCCTTGTTCACCACGAACGCGACGACGCGCTCGGGTTTCCAGCAGACGAACTCGTAGTTGAATTCGCCGCCGGCCGACATGCCCCAGAGCAGAAACGGCGCGGTCGCGAGCTCGGGATGCCGGCTGCGCGCGGCAAACGCGCTCATCGCGTCCAGGAACGCCTGGCCGCTGCCCTGCGAGACGTTAACGTATTCCTCGATGAACCCCTGATCGTGCGGCTTGTCGGTCAACCGCACGCCGACCAGCGCCAGCTTGTGCTTCACGGCGAACGCCTGCCAGACCGGATCGTCCACCTGGCCGCGGCCGTCGCCATTCGATCCCGGCACGAGCACGGCGACGGCCTGGATGGATGCGGCGTCGTTCGGCATCCAGAGCTTGAATTCCGCCTTGTCGAAGTTGTGCCCGGGCGCGACCGATTCCTCGAGGGTCGTGCCCGGCGGCGTCTGCGCGGCGGCGGGATGGGCGACCATCAGAACGGCCACCAGAAGGAGCATGCACTTCAGTATTCGCATCGCGAGGCACACGCTACCACAGCACGGACGGCTCGCACTCGGTGTCGGGTGCCGCGGGAGAAGTCATGGCGCGGATTCTAGCAAACCGCGCAATCAGCGGCGGACGTACAGCTGCAGCCTCGGAAACGTGAAGCTTCCCGCGGCGTCGTCCACGACGTTGACCTGGCAGGTATAAAGGCCCGGCTTGAGCGCGGACGCGGGAACGTCGAATTGAAAGACCGCCGTCTTCTTGTCGGCACCCGTCAGCTCGGTGGTCGCGACGACCGGCGTCTCGAACGCACGGACTTTGCCACGGAAAAAGGCGATGCTCGTCATCACCTTCACCGGCTGTGCCGGATCGTACACCTCGTAGTGGAAATACAGGTGCTGACCGGACGACACCACGTGGGTAACGTTGGGCACGAGCTCGCGGCCGTCGCGGGCGAGCGGGTTGCGATCGTCCTTCCGCGCTCCCTGCTGCAGCTGGGTCCCGACGACCACGGAGCTGAGCTTCAGCGACTCCTTCTTCAAGTCGGGCACGACGATGTCGGTCTCGTACGATCCGAAGGCGCCGTCCTGATTCTCGCGCACCACGATCTTGACGCGATACTTCCCCGGCGGCATCTCGAAGCCTGTCTGGTACTGCACCGTCTTGTTCTTCAACTCGTCGGCGGCCTCGGTCGACAGTCTGACCGTATCGCGAATCCGTCCGACCGGCCGGTGCTGTTCATCCCGGACGACGCCGAGCACGTCCACCGTGGCCTTGTCCTTCGAGGTCGTCCTGGTAATCGGAATCTGATAGCCGGGCACGATCACCGAGAGCGGCACGAAGTAGCGGTTGTCGGCGACCCGGAAGTAGGCGCTCGACACGTAGGCGCTGAGATCGCTGGCCGACAGATCCGACAGCAGCTGATCCTGCAGCTGCTGCTCGCGATCGTCTTTGGTCGAGTGGGCGAAGTCGCGCGGCGCATAGTAGCCGGATCGGTATTCGAGCTTGAGATCGGTGCGCTTCAGCCGCACCTTGATCCGGCGGAACCGGCCGTCCCGGGCGGGGTTGCTGCTGCTGTAGCCGAGCACGTAGTAGGCGGAGGTATCGTTGACCACTCGGTCGAACACCTGGCCGAACGAGTTGGAGTCGAAAAACGCGCGTCCGCCGGTATCTTCCGCCATCGTCGTCAGCGTGTCCTGCGAGGCCGACAGCCGATCGCCCTGGTTGCGCGTCGAGGCGCCATTGAACGCAGACACGCCACGGGTGCTGGCGGTGGTGGCGTCGCCGCCGGGAACGATCGCCTGCAGGCCGCGCATGTCGGCGGCGTAGATCGAGACGTTCGCCCGGTTGGCGCGGTCGACGGTGCGGCGCAGCTGCACCTGATTGTCGGTGCCCTGCTGATTCATGCCGCTGCTGAAGTAGATCACCGACTTCTTCTGCTCGATTCCCGAGAGCTGGTCGGCGAGCGTCTGCAGCGCGTCGAGGCGGCGATCGGTGTTGAAGATGTTGAACTCGGTGTCGTCGGGCGTGAACGCCGCGCCGTTGTCGGGCGTGTCCTCGGCATCACCGGTGGTGCCGGCCTCGAATCCCTGGCCGCCGACGCCGCCGTAGGCGTCGATGGCCTGGCCCAGCTCCTCGCGATCGCTGGTGAAGTCCTGATCGATGCTGAGCGAGGTCGAGAACGACGCGACCGCGATCAGATCGGCCGGCGCGAGCTTCTTGTCCACGTAGTCGTGCGCCGCCTTGACGGCGCGCTGCGCCTCCTCCGGCTGCATCGAGCTCAAATCGAAGAACAGGACGATCAGCCGGCGTCCCCGCATGTCGACCTTGGCGGGCTCGGGCGGCCGGTCCGCTGCCGGACTCGCGGCCCTCGGCGCCGGCGGCGGCGCCGACGAGAGAATGGCGCCGGCCGGCGGCGCCGGCGACGCGTTGTTGGCCGGCACAGGCGCGTCCAGCTCCTCGAAATCGAAGCTCGTCACGGTCTGCGGCTTGTCGTCTTCCGCGATGGTGAAGTCGTCGCGGGTGAGGCCGCGAACGACGGCGCCGCTCTTGTCGCGCACCACGACGTTGACGAGCACGAGCTCGGTGCCCGACCGGAAGACGGTCGCCGGCTGCCGCGCCGGCGTCTGCGCATGCGGCGACACGCCAAGCCCGAACGCGATCACGATCAGAAGGAATCGCAGAGACCGCAAAGACCGCAGAGCAGAACGTGTCCGCTGCGTGCGTCGCGTGCTCCGCGGTTGCCTGTTCGTCGTCATCAGAACCTGAACCTGAACAGCAGCTGGATCCGCCGCATCGGGCGCACCGCCGTCACCTGGCCGAAGGTCGGTGAATTGACGACGGTGTCGATCGAGGCGAACTGCACCGTGTTGAACACGTTGCTGGCCAGCAGCTGGATCGAGAGACCGCGGGTCTGCGCCCAGGTGATGTTACGGGTGATGCCCAGGTTCATCACCGACGTGCCGGGACCGATGATGGTGTTCCGGCCGGCGTTGCCGTATGTCCCGGCGGCCGGGACCGAGAAGGCGGCGGTGTTGAAGAACAGCGTGGACGAGGGATCGCTCACGTCGATCGGCAGGCCGTTGTAGTTGGCGCGGAGGGTGCCGTTGGTGCCGCGCGCGACATCGCGGGTGTCGCCGAGCACACGGGCAGTGAACGGGGTCCCCGACGCCAGCGTCCCGTTGCCGTTGAGCTGCCAGTTGCCGAAGATGGACGCGGCCATCCCGCTGGTGAACCAGCGCTTGTTGGCGCCGAACGGCAGCTCGTAGGTGAAATCGCCGGTCACGCGATGCCGCTGGTCAAAGCTGGAGAGGCCGCGCTCGGCCGCGAGGTCGAGGTCGTTCTGCGCGACGACGGCCGTGCCCCCGCCGATCGACGAGGCATCGTCGATCGAGCGCGACAGCGTATAGACCACGCCCGCGGCGATGCCGTTGGTCAGCCGGCGCCGCAGCCTGAAGTTCAGCGCGTGCATGATCGAATCGCCCTCGGACGACTCCCAGATGAACGGCTGAACGCCGTCGATCCGCAGCGTGCCGTTGGGATCGCGGTTCGGCGCGCGCAGAATGTCGAGGTCCGAGCCCTTGGTCCCTGTATAGCCGATGCCGGCCTGCACGGTGCGGGTCAGATCGCGAGTGACGTCGAGATTCCAGATCTGGACGTATCCGAGCCGGTAGTTGGGATCGACCGCGTAGGTATTCGTCGTCTCGCCAGGAACTACGGCGAGCAGGGCGGTTTGGATCGGCAGCGGCGTGGCCGGCGCCGTCAGCACGGTGTTGCTGATCGCGAACGGCGGCTGGCCCGCGAGCTGCTGCGCGATCGACTGGTAGACGCTCGAGTTGTAGTTGATCCCGTAGCCCGCCCGCACGACCGTGCCCTGCTTCGGCCGCCACGCGATCCCGACACGCGGCGCAAGCCCGCCGCGAAACGGGCGGACGATCGAGTCGGGCAGAGCGCCGGAATAGGGCCCCGATTCGCCGGCCAGCGACCGGGACCGCCGCGGTAAAGCCGGGCGCCGCGTCGAGCGTCACGAGCCGGTTGTCGGCCTCGGACAGCGGCGAGAAGTATTCGTAGCGCAGGCCGGCGTTGACGGTCAGTTTGTCGGTGGCTCGCCAGTCGTCCTGGATGAACAGATCGGCCGAGTGCGAGCGGAATCGTTCGGTGCCCGGCCCGAACTGCACCGTCGCCTGCTGAGGAAAGCCGAGCAGCAGATCCGCGAAGTCGACGCCGCTGAACAGCCCGGTGAACACGTAGCTGCCCCGCGCGTTCGGGTCGGTCCGACTGTCGGCCCGGATGTCGCGGTAGTCTCCGCCGAAACGGATCGTGTGGCTGCCGTGCGTCTTCACGATGGTGTCGCCGACGGCGAGCGTGCGATCAGTACGATCCGACGGGCTGATGTCGCGGACGCTGCCGAACGAGCTCAGTGACAGGTTCGGCGCCCCGTAGTCGAACGGATCGGTGGAGATTCCCTGCAGGCCGGCGTCACCCGCGATGTTCTGCCCGAACGCATAGAGGTTGGTCGTCTCGGCGTGCTGGCGGTTGAACTGCAGACGGAGGGCGTGGGTCAGTCCTGCCTTCGTGAACGAATAGCCGACGGGAATGTCCCACGCGCTCGCCTTCGAGCTGCCGCCCAGCGTCGGAAACGGATTGCTGTTGGTGTTGTCCGAGTGCCGATAGTGAATGGTGATGTTCAGGTTGGAGACGCCGGACCGTCCGCCAGGGCCGCCGCGGCCGCCTCCGAAGCCGCCGCCGCGGCCCGCGCCGCCGCGGCCACGCCCCTGCGGCGCCGCGCCGAAGGCGTGCACCAGGCGAATGTTGATGTCGTCCAGATCGCTCGTGGTGGTGGTGACGGAATGAAAGTTCTGCTGATCGCCCGACTGATTCGGCAACGGAAACAACGACAGGAGCTGCTGCGTTGCCGGGTTGATCCGCGAGGTCGGGATCTGATTATTGACAAACGGCTGGCCGGTCAGCGGATCGACGATGGTCCTGGCGATGGCCGAAAGATCGCCGGCGCGCTCCGCCAGCGACGGCACCGTGGAGTAGGCGTCGTAGGGATTGCTGGAGTGGTTGCCGGTGTAGTTGACGAAGAAGAAGGTGCGCGGGCTGTTCACGACCTTGGGGATGACGAGCGGTCCACCGAGCGTGGCGCCGAACCGCTGCTGCAGGTAGTCCGGCTTGATCGTCGGCTGATTGTTCAGCGCGAACGGCGCGGAGTCGAGCACGGACGAGTCGAGGCTCTGAAAAAACGTGCCGCGGATCTGGTTGCCGCGGCCGCCGCGGCCGAACGGTCCGCCGGGTCCGCCGCCGGGACCGAAGCCTCGCCCGCCGCCCGCGAACCCGCCGGGTCCATTCGGACCGCCTTGCCCGGCGATGCCGCCCGTCGCGTCGCCGAATCCGGTGCCGAACCGATCGGCGAAATCGCCTGGACCGTTCGGCCCGAAAAAGCCCGCGCTCGCCTGTGAGGAACCGATGGAGGTCACCGACTCCGCGGACGTGTCCGGCGAAAAGCCGGCCGGCAGCAAGAGCTGCCCGCCTGGATCGTTCGCCGTGCCGCCGCCGTCGTCCGGCCGGGCCAGCCCGGCCTGATCGGCGAGCAAGTCGAGGCTCTGGAATTGCTGCGCAGCCGACTGAGCGCGGCCGGCCGCGCCGCCGCCCTGTCCGCGCCCACCGCTCTGCCCGCGGCCGCCCTGGCGGCCGGTTGGCGCGGCCGCCTGGTTGGGTGCGGCATCCGGCGCAGCGCCAGGCGCCGCGGCCGCCGCCGTCGTCGAGGACGGCTTCGGCGCGCGCGACGCCAGCGTCATCGCAAGATCGAGACGCTGCTGACAGGCCGCCGGATCGACGGTGACGTCGCGGACGATCGGCGCGAAGGCGACGAACTCCGCTTTCAGCTGGTACTGTCCCGGCCCGGGAATCCTCAGCCCGTAGACACCGTCAACGCCCGACGCGCTGACGTCGACCGTGCGTCCATCCGCATCGATCACGGAGACGACGACGCCAGGCAGCGGTGTCCGAGAGGACGCGATCGTGCCGCCAATCGAACAGCTCGGCGCTGACTGTGCCAGCGGCGCGACCGGATGCAGCGCGGCGACGACCAGGCACACCGCAGGGATGACAACTCTCACCGTACCTAGCAGCGTAGCCGACCGGCGCCGCTCCAGATTTAGACAAAACGATGACAGCTATTTCGGCTCGAATTTCAGCGCGACGCCGTTCATGCAGTAGCGCTCGCCGGTCGGTTTCGGACCGTCCGGAAACACATGGCCGAGATGCCCTTCGCACTTCGCGCAGTGGACCTCGACCCGCGTCATGCCGTAGCTGCGGTCGGTCGTCGTCGCGATCGCACCCTCGATCGGACGATAGAAGCTCGGCCATCCGCTGCCGCTCTGGTACTTCGTATCGGAGCTGAACAGCGGCTGGCCGCAGCCGCCGCACACGAACACTCCTTCACGTTTTTCGACGTTCAACGGGCTGGTGCCGGCGCGCTCGGTCCCGTGCTCCCGCAGCACGTGAAACTGCTCGGGCGTCAGCGTCTTCTGCCACTCCTCGTCTGTTTTCTGCGCCATCCGGGTAATGTAGCATCACGCCATGATCCCTGCCCTCCTGCTCTCCCTCGCGATTGCCGCCGCCGCGCCGGCCGCGCCTCCGCCCGACCTCGATCAATGGATCGCGCGCGCGATGCGCACGTTCGAAGTCCCCGGGCTCGCGCTGGCGATCGTCAAGGACGACGGCGTCGTGGTGGCCAGGGGATACGGAGTGCGCAAGCTGGGAGACCCGGCGCCGGTGGACGCGCGCACGCTGTTCGGGATCGCCTCGAACACCAAGGCGTTCACCGCCACGGCGCTCGGCCTGCTGATCGAGGAGGGCAAGCTCGAATGGGACGCGCCGGTGATCCGCTATCTGCCGGCGTTCGCGATGTGGGATCCGTTCGTCACGCGCGAGATCACGGTGCGCGACCTGCTGGTGCACCGCAGCGGTCTCGGTCTCGGCGCCGGCGATCTGCTGTGGTGGCCCGAGTCGACTTACAACCGCAAGGAGATCGCGCGCCGGCTGCGATTCATCCAGCCGGCTACCAGCTTCCGCACGGCCTACGCCTACGACAACGTGCTCTATCTGATCGCGGGCGAGCTGATCGAGACCATCAGCGGCCAGACCTGGGAGGACTTCGTGGCCACGCGCATTCTGGCGAAGGTCGGGATGACCGGCAGCAACGTGCGCCACTCCGCCGCCGCGGCCGGCGGCAACGTGGCCACGCCGCACGCACCAGTTGACGGCACGGTGCGGGCGATTCGCCCCTTCGAGAGCGACAACACCAACCCCGCCGGCGGCATCAATTCGTCGGCGGACGACATGGCGAAATGGCTGCGCGTGCAGCTGTCGGGCGGACTGCTGGCCGACGGCTCTCGGCTGTTCTCGGCGCAGACCGCGCGTCAGCTGACCTCGATCGTCACCCCGATTCCCATCGGCGATCCGCCGCCCGAACTGCCGCCCCTGAAGATGAACTTCCACGGCTATGCGCTCGGCTTCGACATCCGCGACTACCGCGGGCACAAGATCGTCATGCACACCGGCGGCCTGCCGGGCTACGTCTCGCGCGTCGCGATGATCCCGGATCTCAACATCGGCGTCGCGGTGCTGACCAACCAGGAGTCGGGCGAGGCGTTCGATTCGATCGCCTACCACGTGCTCGACTACTATCTCGGCGCGCCGGCGTTCGACTGGATCGACGGCTACACCAGGTTACGCGCGCGGGCGGAGGCGGCGGCGGCAGAAGCCGGGAGGCGCGGCGCCGGCAGCCGCGACGCGGCGTCGCGGCCGTCGCTCCCCCTCTCGAAATACGCCGGCACCTACCGGGACGCGTGGTACGGCGACGTCACGATCGCCGAGGAGGGCGGCAAGCTGGTGATGCGCTTCTCGCACACGCCGGCGCTGGCCGGTGAGCTCGAGCATTGGCAACACGACACCTTCATCGCGCGCTGGCGGGACCGCGAGCTCAGGGCCGACGCCTACGTCACGTTTGCCCTCAATCCGGACGGTTCGATCGACCAGGTGAAGCTGCGCGCCGTTTCAGCGGCGACCGATTTCAGCTTCGACTTCCAGGATCTGCTGCTGAAGCCAATCGCACGCTGACGAGTCCGATCGATCGATGCCTGCGGGTCACTCGCGCGGCGAACGGGTCGAGCGTCGCCGGCGCCGCTTGGGATCCTGATTCGCCGTTTCGGTCGAAGCGTACGACCGCGTGCGGAAGATCAACTGCAGCACTCCGGCCTCGACTTCGTCGCCATCCATCAGCGTCACTGGGCTGCGAATGACCGTGCCATTCACACGGGTGCCGTTCTTGCTGCCGAGATCCTCGAGCACCGCGCTCTCCTGGGTCAGGACCAGGCGCGCGTGTCGCCGCGAGACCGTCTTCGAGTCCGACGAGATCTCCGCCGCTTCGTCGCGACCGATGATGTGGGTGCCGAACGCGAGCGGAATCGTCCGCCCCTCGCAGAGCACGCGCGACGCGCTTCGACCCTGATCCGGCACGGCCGGCACGGCAGTCACCGGTGCAATGAATCGATAGCCTCGTCGGGGCAGCGTCTCGATGAAGCGCGGCGCGGCTCCAGCATCGTCGAGCACGTCGCGGAGCTTGTTGATCGCCTTATTCAAGCCGTGGTCAACATCCACGAACACGTCGCCGGGCCAGAGGCGTTCGCGCAGCTGCTCACGGCTCACCAGCACGCCGGGCCGATCGAGCAGCATCGCAAGCACCTCGAAGGGCTGCCGCTGCAGCGACACGCGCATCCCCTTCTTCCGCAACTCGCCCGTCGCGAGACTCACCTCGAACGACCCAAAGCAGACGATGCCCGGCACGCGCCATCCTAACCGCTTTTTCGCGCCACCGGAGCGGGGAAGACTGCTCGATAAGCACCGTCGTTGAACGGAGTTACACGGGGACCCGATGAGGAGGCGCTGTCCATTTCGCTGCCCGCCGGGTGCGCACAGATTGAGCGTGTTTTCGCAAGGAGAACACGCTCATGCCCACGTTCCGCGCGCGCTCGGTCATGCTGTTCGCCACCGTCGCGGTCGCGGGCTTCGCGGCGGCGCCGCTCGACGCCGCCGGTCAGACTCCTTCACCCGCGGCCGCCACGCTGCTGCACGTGATGATCGCAAACCCGCTGGTCAAACGCCGGGTCGAGTTGGCCATCGAGGGCGCCGCCCAGCGCCTGCAGCACGCGGAGTGCCAGAAAGTCTTCACCGAATTCAAGGATGGCGCGGGGCAGCCGTTGCAGGCTCGACTCGATGCGCTGCACCTAACGGGAGCCGCATTCCTCACCTGGCTCCGATTCGCCGACGCCGAAACAATGCCGCTCTGCCTCGACACTTCTCGGATCGCGGCGTTCACGCAACCGGGCTCACGGGTGATCCAGGTGTGCGGCGCCGTCTTTGCCCAGGCAGTGGTCGACGCCTACGCCGGCGAAGTGCTGGTGATTCACGAACTCCTGCACGCGCTCGGACTTCAGGAGAACCCGCCGTCCAGCGCCGAGATCAGCCGGCGCGTGCTCGTGCGATGCGCCATGTAGGAAGTCAGCGCAATCCGCCGGCGACGTACAGATCGGACAGCGTGCGAAAGTAGGCGAACACGTAGCGGCTGCCGTCGGCGGAGATCACGACACTGAGCGTGGCCGGATCGATCCCCGCCGGATCCGGATGATTGATCTCCCGCCACGGCTCGCGCCGTCCCGTCGTCACGTTGATGCGGAGAATCCGCGGCACGTCGCTTCCCTGATTGAGCGTCCACATCGCGGCCCCGTCGTCGGTCCAGCGGAGGGGAATGTCGCCTGCGATGAATCCCTTGGCGGGATGAGGCTCACCGCCGTTGACTGGATACATCATCGAGAACGGGCCGTCGACGCCCTTGGCCAGGACAAATCTCGAATCGGGCGTGACGCCTCCTCGCGACGAGACGCCCTCGGGAGTGATGGGCGTTGGCGGCCCAGAGTTGACACTCTGCACGTAGTCGCGGGGCGGATGGCCGGAGTCTCGAGCGGTGAAGATCACGCGGGTGCCGTCCGGCAGCCAGCGGCCGTAGGTAAACGACGTCAGGCTGCTGGTTTCGAGCTCACGCACCTGCCCGGCGCCGGTCGGCAACAGCGCCATTCTCATCCGCGACTGATCAATCCTGGTGGCAAGCGCCCATTTGCCATCCGGCGAGAGTGCCCGTGCCCTCAGCCCCGCGCCCAGGAGCACCGCGGGGGATCCGTCGGTCGGCCGCATGAACGCGGCGGGGTTCGAGCCGGCGCCGACACCGCTCTCGGTGAAGAGTACCGCCTTGCCGTCCGGGGACAGGTCCTGCGGCCGTGAGAAATCCAGCCACGACAGGTCACGTTCGGACTTCTCGCCGGGTCCGGCGCCGGTCATCTCGCCACGGGTGCGGTCGTGCAGCATGAGCGAGCGGCCGTCGCGCGCGATGTCCGCGATCCCTGACGTCCCCATGCCGCGGTGCACGACCCGCTCTTGGCCGTCGAGCGCCACTGCATGCACGGTGAAATCGAGGCCCGTTTCTGATCCGTTGAACCACACTTCACGGCCATCGGGTCTCCAGGCGACACCCGGCTCGAGGTTCAGGTCGCGCGACCGGCGCCGGATCGTGCCGCGCCGATCGACGACGGTGATGTGGCCGGCAGAACCGAGGGTGCTCTCGAGCACGGCTACCAGCTCGCCGTCGGGCGACACGCGCGGGCTCTCCAGCGTGTCGAAGATGTCAGTCGGACGAAAGATGATCGTGCCGATCGGGTACTCGAGCCACTGACGCGCGCCGTCGTGACGGACGAGGGCCAGGTTCGTCGCGTCAGGCGCCCAGTCCCCGGCAAGGACGTTGTCGGCGATGTCGCGCACGCCGCCGCCGCCGAGCGGCACCCGCGCCAGCGTGCCGTCGCCTTTCAGAATCGCCAGCTCGCCGGTGGCCGACACAGACAGGATGCCGGCTTCGGGGAGCGCCAGCGCCGTCGATTCTGCGGTGTCGATCCGGAGCGAGAACAGCTGTCGCCGCTTCCCGTCCCAACGGCCGGCATAAATCACCGTCTGTCCGTCGGGCGCGAACCGCGCAGCATCGACGACACCGCGACGAAAGGTCAGTTGCCGGTACGACGGCAGTGCAACAGGAGGCCTCGATACCGCTGTCCAGTATCCGGCTGCGGCGCACAGGGCTGCGAACACCACGCCGGCAATTGCGCCGATGAACCAGCGCGGCCCCGCCCTCGCCGTGGTGACACCCGGAAGTACGGCCGCTGCGACGTGACCATGTGACAGCGCTGACAGCGCGAACGCCAAATCGCTCGACGATTGGAACCGTTGGTCGGCCTCTTTCGTCAAGCAGCGACGCAGAATGCTCAGCAGCGCGGGCGACACTCGCGACGACAGTCCCGAGGGGTCTGGCGGCTCCTCGTGGACGATCGCATGCATCGTCTCCACCGCCGATCCGTGCTGGAATGCCCGCCGGCCGGCGAGCATCTCGTACAGGACCGAGCCGAACGAAAAGATGTCGGATCGAGCATCGACCGGCTTGCCCAGTACCTGCTCAGGTGACATGTAGCCCGAGGTACCCAGCACGGTGCCGGGAGTGCTCAGGTCGCGCTGGAGGCCCGTCACGGTCGCACCATCCTCGACGGCCGCGGTCCACTTCGCCAGGCCGAAATCCAGGATTTTCACGCCGCCGGCCCTGGTCACGAAGACGTTCTCCGGCTTCAAGTCGCGGTGCAGGATCCCCTTCGCGTGCGCGGCAGCGAGACCCGTGGCGATCTGCGTGGCGTAGTCCACCGCCCGCTCGACCGGCAGCCGCGACACCAGCTTGTCGCGAACCGTCTGCCCTTCCAGCAATTCCGTCACAAGGTACGGAGACACCGGGTCGGCACCGACGTCGAAGACCGCGACGATATTCGGATGATTCAGCGAGCCGCAGACTCGCGCTTCGTGCTCGAAGCGGCGCAGACGATCCGGATCGGTTGCGAACGAGGGGGGCAGAACCTTGATGGCCACCAGGCGCTGCAGACGCGGATCGCGGGCACGGTAGACTTCGCCCATCCCACCAGCCCCGATCAGGCCGACGATTTCGTACGGGCCGAGGCTGGTGCCGCGCGGAAGGGCCATCGAAGGGCGCGCGATTATACCCCGCGCCTGGCGCCGACCATCGCCAGGCGATTGCGACGATGCTATCCTGTGCGTCAGGCTTCGGAGGACGCCATGAATGTCCTGCTTCTATCGATGCCCGACTCGTTCGAGCACATGCCGCCGGTGGCGATCCGGATGCCAAACGGGGCACTCGCCTCCCTGGCGGGGAACATCGACCGCCACCACCGCGTCGCGATTGCCGACCTGATCCTCGTGCAGGCGTCCGTGCGATCGACGATCGAGCGGCTGGTCCGCGAGGTCGAACCCGATCTGGTCGGCCTGTCGGTGATGACCTTCCAGCGCGGCACGGCGCTCACGCTGGCGCGGCTGCTGCGGGTGCTGTCGCCCCGGACCAGAATCGTGGTCGGCGGCTACGACCCCAGCCTGGCGCCCGACGCCTATGAACAATGCGAGGCGATTGACTTCATCGTCCGCGGCGAGGGGGAGTTGACGCTGCGGGAGCTGCTGCGGTCACTCGACGGCGGCAGCAGCGTCGCCACGATTCGCGGCCTGTCGTACCGTACCGCCGAGGGCTTCGCGCGCAACCCGGACCGGCCGGTGATGCCGCTGGCGTCGTCCGCGCTGGAGCTTCCCGACCGCGGCGCGCGCGTGCTGCAGGGCTATACGCTGCTCGGACGCGCGGTCGATGTGGTCGAAACCTCGCGAGGCTGCACCTACGACTGCAGCTTCTGCTCGATCATCGAGATGCGCGGTCGAAATTTTCATCCGTATCCGTTCGAACGGGTGCTGGCGGACATCGCCGACGCCAGGTCGCACGGCGCCGAATCGATCTTCCTGGTCGACGACAACATCACGCTCAACGTCGCGCGCTTCGAGGCGCTGTGCCAGGCGATCATCGACGCCGGATTCGACGACATCGACTACACCGTTCAGGCGATGACAGCGCCGATCGCCCAGCACGGCGCCCGCCTCGCCCCGCTGATGAAACGCGCCGGCTTCCGCTACGTCTTTCTTGGCATCGAGAACGTGATGGACGGCGACCTCGAATTCCTGCGGGCGCGCGGCAAGAACTCGCAGCGGGAAGGCGGCCGGACCGTCGGCAACGCGAGCATCGCGGCCATCAATCATCTGCACGCCCACGGCATGTACGTGGTCGGCGGCCTGATCGTCGGCAATCCGGACGACACCCAGAGCTCGATTGACGCCAATCTCGAGTTCGCCCGGCGCTACGTCGATTGGCCCTACATCCAGCATCCCACGCCCTACCCCGGCACGCCGATGACGCGCGACTTCCAGGATCGCGGCCTGATCGTCGATCAGGACGTGTCGCACTATGACGGCACGACCGCGGTGGTGCGAAGCGAGCACCTGTCGGCGGACGACATCGAATTCCTGCGCTGGCGCGCCGACCGCTGGATGAAAGTCGGCCACATGCCGGCAGCGCTGGCCCACAGCCCGCTGTTCGTGCTGCGCAACAGCGTCAAGATGCTGACCCACACCTTCGCCGGCAGCAGCCTGCGATCGGTGCTCGGACTCGAGGACGAGCGGACGGTCTTTGCCCGCTACCGGCAGCGGCGCCAGACCGAGCGTGCGGCCTACCGCGGAGAGGCCACTGAACTCGAAGCGCCTCAATCTCGTCTCAGTGACGGACGAGTACGCGCCGGTCACCGACGCCCGGCCGAACCTGCCGAATTCCACTAGACCCGCGGCGACAGCCACGCGCGCCTGGTGACGCCAGCTCGAGGCCAGGCCGCACGGGCTGAGCGCCCGTGCGCCCGAATCCCGCACCGCTGTTAACCCGGCCAGGTTCTGCGCGTAGTAGCTGACGAGAAGGACGTGCCATGAACCTGCTGCAGGATCTGAAGTTCGCCGTCCGCTTGCTGATCAAGGACCGCTGGTTCACCGCGGTCGCGGTGATCGCCCTGGCGCTCGGCATCGGTGTCAATGCCACGGTGTTCACCTTCGTCAACGCGGTCCTGATCCGCGGCCTGCCGTTCGACGATCCCGACCGGATCATGTCGATCGGCACGCGCGACGCGCGCGATCGCGATCGTGGCCTGTCCTTCCCCGACTTCCAGGACTGGCGTCCGGCCGCGCGCAGCTTCTCGGCGCTTGCCGTGTTCAACGGCACGGCGATGAACGTCAGTGACGAGGGGCGCGCCCCGGAACAGTTCGGCGGCCCGTATATTTCGGCGAACGCGTTCAAGCTGATCGGCCAGACGCCGGTGCTCGGCCGCGATTTCCTGGCCGAGGACGACAAACCGGGCGCGACCGCGGTCGTGATTCTCGGCAACGGCATCTGGAAGAACCGCTACGGCGGCGATCCCGCGGTAATCGGCCGCGTCATCAAGATCAACGGGATCCCGACGATCGTCATCGGCGTGATGGCCGAAGGCCTGAAGTTCCCCACCAACGCCGACCTGTGGCTGCCGCTGGCCCTGATGCCGAACCTGACCGAGCAGAAGCGCGACGCGCGCAACCTGCAGGCGTTCGGGCGGCTGGCACCTGGGGTGACGCTCGCGCAGGCACGCGCCGAGCTCTCGACCATCGCCGGCCGTCTCGCCCGCGAATATCCCGACACCAACAAGGGCATCACGCCGACGGTGATGACGTTCAACGATCGCTACAACGGCGGCCAGATCAAGCTCGTCTTCCTGGCGCTGATGGGCGCGGTCGGCTTCGTCCTGCTGATCGCCTGCGCCAACGTCGCCAATCTCCTGCTCGCGCGCTCCGCGGCGCGGGCCCGCGAGATGTCGGTGCGGGTCTCGCTCGGTGCCACGCGCGGGCGCATCGTCCGACAGCTGCTTGCCGAAAGCGCGCTGCTCTCGATCATCGGCGGCGCCGGCGGTCTCGGGCTGGCGACCATCGGCGTGAAGCTGTTCGACCTGGCCACGACCGACGTCGGCAAGCCGTACTGGATCCAGTTCACGATGGACGCGCGGGTGCTCGCGTTCTTCGCGGCGGTGTGCCTCGGCACCAGCGTCGTGTTCGGCCTTGCCCCGGCACTGCATGCGTCGAAGACGGATCTGAACGAAGTCCTGAAGGACGGGGGCCGCGGCAGCAGCGGCGGGGTGCGGGCGCGCCGTTGGACCGGTGCGCTGATTGTCGTGGAGCTCGCGCTCACGCTCGTGCTACTGGCGGGCGCGGGCTTCATGATGCACAGCTTTCTCTCGCTCTATCGGCTCGACCTGGGGATCGAAACCTCACACCTGCTCACGATGAGGTTGTCGCTGCCGAACCAGAAATATCCGACACAGGAACTGCGTCAGGCGTTCTACACCAGGCTGGACGAACGGCTGGTCGGGCTCGGCGGCGTGCAGGGTGCGGCGGTGGCGACCAGCATTCCGATCAGCGGCGGGCCGACAAGGCAGCTGCTGGTAGAGGGACGGCCCGAGACGGCAGGACAGCAGGCACCGGTCGTCACGCTGGTCTCGATCGGACCAAGGTACTTCGAGACGATCGGCGTGCCGCTGACTCGCGGCCGGCTGTTCGACGGCGTCGACGGGACGTCCGGCCACGACGCCGCCATCGTCAATCAGCGCTTCGTGACGATGCACTTCGCGGGAGAAGATCCGATCGGCCGGCGCATCAAGCTGGCGGCCGACGGGGCGGCGCTGCCCGGTCCCGCGCCGACCTGGGTCACCATCGTCGGCGTGTCGCCAACCGTCCGCCAGCGGTTCGCCACCGAAGCGGAACCGGATCCGGTTGTGTACCTGCCGCTGCGCGTGCAGTCGCCGGCGTTCACCTCGCTGATCATCCGCGCCCAGAAGGATGCCGCCAGCCTGACATCGCTGCTCCGCGAAGAGGTGCGCGCCATCGATCCGGATCTGCCGCTGTTCGACATCCGGACGATGGACGAACAGCTGGCGCAGCAGCGGTGGGCGTTCCGCATCTTTGGAACCATGTTCGCGATCTTCGCGGTCATCGCGCTGGCGCTGTCCTCGGTGGGGCTGTACGCGGTGACCGCGTATTCGGTGTCGCAACGGACGCAGGAGATCGGCGTGCGGATGGCGCTCGGCGCCCAGGCAAACCAAGTGCAGTGGCTGATCCTGCGGCGGTCGGTCGTGCATCTGGCGGCCGGCCTCGGCATCGGGATCGGCGGTGCCTGGGGCGTCGGCCGGCTGCTCGACAGCGTGCTGGTGCAGTCGGGTTCGCGAGAGCTCGTCACGCTGACGTCGATCGTGGCGCTGCTCGGTACTGGTCTCGATGGCGGCGTGCTATTGGCCGGCGCGGCGAGCGACGCGGCTCGATCCGGTCGCCGCGCTGAGAAACGAATAAGGAGCGATCGCGAAGCGCCGGACAGGCTGCCCGCCACGGCCTCAGCGCTTCGAGTCGACCGCCGGGTTGACGTAGCCTGCCGGCAGGATGTGATCGCCGTCGACGCGGACGACGAGATAATTCATGTCGGCGTCGACCTTGCTGAACCAGTGCGCCACCCCCGGCGGTACGATGATGACGTCGCCAGGGCCGACGTGCCGGCTCTGCCCGTCCTGAATCGACGCGCCCGTGGTGCTCGGCCCCACCAGGATCGTGTGGATCACGTTGTCGGTCGGTACCGGGCGCGCATTCGTGATCGTGCCACCGGTCACGAACGTGCCAGACCCGTCGATGATGTGATAGACCTCGGTCACCTGGGCGTGATCGATCGCGCCCTGCTGCGCCGGCTTCGCCGAACGGTGCAGCACACCCACCGCGACGTTGTATTTCCCCATGTCGACGACGCGGATCTGCTGATCGAGAATGCCGTCCGCCGGAGCCTTTGCAATGACCGCGCGAACGTCTGCGTTGGTGACGTCGGTGGCGGATCGAGGCGGGGCGGCGGACTGCGACGATGTGACCGCCTGAGCCGCGAGCAATACCGCGAGGAGCACCGGGACGCCTTTTCGCATGAATCCCCCCTGTGGTCGCCTACTATACGCTGATGATTCGCCTTCTCTCGGCGCTGTCGCTGCTGAGCGTCATGTTGCTGCAAACCGCGCCTGGCGGCGATGCCTGGGGCCGCGTGGCCTCGCTGTATCACCAGCGCCTTCAGCAGACCGGCATCGTCGGCAGCAGCCTGATGTTCGTGAAGGACGGGGTGGTGGCGCACAAGGCGTTCGAGGGCTACCAGGATCGTTCGACCAGGCGGCCGGTCGACGAAGACACGATTTATCACTGGGCCTCGATTACCAAGACGTTCACCGGCATCGCGATCATGCAGCTGCGGGACCGCGGGCTGCTGTCGCTGGACGATCCAGCGGTGAAGTACGTCCCTGAGCTACGCGAGGTCCACAACCCCTACGGCGACATCTCGCAGGTCACCATCCGTCACCTGATGACACACAGCGCCGGCTTCCGCGCCGGCACCTGGCCGTGGGGCGGCGATCAGCCGTGGCATCCGTTCGAGCCGACGCGCTGGGCGCAGGTGGTCGCGATGATGCCGTACACCGAGCTGCAATTCCGGCCCGGCACCAAGTACAGCTACTCGAATCCTGGCGTGATCTTCCTCGGGCGCATCATCGAGTTGTTCTCAGGTGACGACTACGAGGTCTACATCAACAAGAACATCTTCATGCCGCTGGGCATGACACGCAGCTTCTTCGATCGCGCGCCTTATCACCTGGTCGATCACCGGTCGCACAGCTATGCCGGCAACGACGAGGGCGTCAAGGAGCAGCGGTTCGACTTCGACACCGGCATCACCGTCTCGAATGGCGGCTTGAATGCGCCGCTGGGCGACATGGCCAAGTACCTCGCCTTCCTGATCGACGGCAACGAGACGATCCTGAGACGGTCTTCGCTCGACGAGATGTTCACGCCGCAGATCCGCGCCGTTGACGGCGAAGGCGGCAGCGGCGATGACGTGCAGGCCGGGTTGTCGTGCTTCATCGAACGCCACGGCGGCACCGAGCTGGTCGGCCACAGCGGCGATCAGAACGGCTTCATCTCGCACCTATACGTGCACCGGCCGTCGAGGTCCGGCTACATTGTCTCGTTCAACACCGACGTGGCATCGAAGCGCGACCCGCGCCACACGACGCGCGCGGTGGACGACGATCTTAGGGACGCGATCGCCCGCGAGTTCTGGTCCGGAGCAGCGCGATGACGAAGACCTGGTGCGATGCGAACCGAAGCATCACCTCAACCCATCGGCGACGTACAAATCAGACAGCGAGCGAAGGTAGCCGTACACATAGCTCCTGCCGTCGGCGGACATGACGACGCGAAGTTGGCCCGGGAGGAGGCCGGAGGGATCGGCATACTCAATCTCCCGCCACACGTCTCGCCGCCCTGTTGCCACGTCAATCCGCATGATTCGAGGAACACCGCTCGTCTGGTTGACCGACCAGATCGACTTTCCGTCGCCGCTCCAGCGTACGGGATCATCGCCGGCGTCGAATCCATTCGCGGTCACTGGTGCACCTCCACCCAGCGGGTACAGCGCGAACGAAGGACCGGGGCCCGCGGCCAGCACCTGCTTCGAATCGGGCGATACGCTTCCTCCCAGCATTTGAACGCCTTCGGGGGTGATCGGCGTCGGGCCTCCCGACAACACATTCTGCATGTAGACGCGCGGCGACCGGCCAGGCGCGCGCGCATTGAAGACCACACGGGTGCCGTCCGGCGACCAGCGTCCGTTGTCGAATGACGTCAGGGTTCCGGTTTCGAGCACCCGCGTCTGACCCACCCCGGTCGGCAGCAGCACCATTTGACTCGGACCGGTCCTCGTCGCCAGAGCCCACTTTCCATCGGGCGAGAGTGCCCACGCCGATCCCTCGCCCAAACGTACGGCCGGCGATCCGTCGGTCGACCTCACGTACACGGCCGGCGAGGCTCCGGCGCCGACACCGCTCTCCGTGAAGAGCACGACCTTGCCATCGTTCGACAGATCCTGCGGTCGCGAATAGTCCAGCCACGACAGATCCCGCTCGCGCGTTTCATTCTGGCGGACGCTGATCATCCCCCCGCGCGCCCGGTCGTGCACCATGAGGGCGCGGCCATCACGCGCGATGTCCGACACCGTCGCCGCGCCCATGCTGCCGAGGACGACCCGTTCGCGGCCGTCAACGGTCATGGCGTGAACGGCGAATTCGAGTCCCGTTTCGGACGCGTTGAACCAGACCTCGCGACCATCAGGTCGCCAGGCGACGCCGTACCACGCGATATTTCTTCTTCGGGAGCGCCGTTTGACCACACCGCTCCGGTCCACGAGCGTGAGGCTGCCTTGTCCGGCGGCATCCAGTTCGATCACCGCCACCAGTTCCCCGTCCGGCGACACGCGGGGGCTCGCGAGCCGGTCGCCCTCGGCGGGCCGGAACACGATCTTCCCGATCGGATACTCGAGTCGATGACCGGGGGCTTCGCGACGGATCACTACCAGCGTGGCGCCGTCCGGCGCCCAGTCGGCGTCGACCACACTCTCGGCGACGTCGCGCATGCCGCTGCCGCCGAGCGGGACGCGAGCCAGCGTGCCACCCGCTTCCGTCTTCAGAATCGCCAGCTCACCGGATTTCGACACCGCCAGGATGCGCGCTTCGGGCATGGGCAACGCGGTCGATTCCGCCGTGTCCATACGGAGCGAGAACACCTGCATCGGCGTTCCATCCCAGTTGGCGTCGTAGATCATCGTGTTCCCGTCCGGCGAAAATCGCGCGCCATAGACCGCCCCGCGACGGAATGTCAGCTGCCGGAACGTGGGAGGCGCACCGATGGCCCGCCACCCGGCGGTCCAGTACCCGGCGGCGCCACACGCGGCCGTGGCGACCGCGCACGCAAGCGCGCCGGTGATCCGGCGGCGGTTCGCGCCGGGCTTCATGGCGCCAGAAGATGCTGTGGTTCCGATCTGACTCTGCGAGAGCGCCGAAAGCGCAAAGGCCAGATCGCTTGCGGACTGAAATCGCCCATCCGATTCCCTGGCCAGGCAGCGCCGAACGATGCCCACCAGCGAGGGCGGCACCCGAGGCGCCAGGTCCGACGTGTCCGGCAATTCCTCGTGGACGATCGCATGCATCGTCGCGATCGCGGATTCGCGCTGAAACGCTCGACGGCCCGAGAGCATCTCGTACAGAACCGCTCCGAACGAAAAGATGTCGGACCTGGCGTCCACTGAATGCCCGAGCACCTGTTCGGGCGACATGTATCCGGCGGTGCCCAGCACCATGCCGGGCGCGCTCGCATCTACCTGCAGACTCGTCATGGTCGCGCCGTCGGCGGCGTGCAATGCGGTCGACTTGGCGAGGCCGAAGTCCAGAATCTTGGCGCACCCATCCTTCGCGACGAAGATGTTCTCGGGCTTGAGGTCACGGTGGAGGATGCCCTTGGCGTGGGCGGCGGCGAGACCCCTGGCGATCTGCGCGGCGTAGTCGAGGACGCGCTCGACCGACAGACGAGAGAGAAGCTTGTCGCGAAGCGTCTGGCCCTCGAGGAATTCCGTCACGAGATACGGCGACACCTCGTGGGTACCGACGTCATAGATAGCGACGATGTTTGGGTGGTTGAGCGAGCCGGCGGCGCGCGCCTCGTGCTCGAAGCGACGGAGCCGATCGGGGTCCGTCACAAAGGACGCGGGAAGCACCTTGATTGCGACGGTGCGCTGCAAACGCGGATCGCGGGCGCGATACACTTCGCCCATGCCGCCGGCTCCTGCCAGGCCGACGATTTCGTACGGGCCGAGCAATGTGCCTGACGGCAGTGTCATGTTGTGCGGGTGCGAGCGGTGAAGTATAGCCCCGTTCGAGCGGCGTCAGCGCCTCCGCGATCGTGATCGACAATGGCGGTCGGCGAACCAAGGCATCGAGATGCGCTCGACGTCTCGCTCGGGCATGTGAGTCTGATGTCCGCAAAAATCGCGAAGCAGTGAGTTCATGACGGTTGAATTTTCTGCAATGTTTTCGAGCTCCTCTCGCGAAAAGTCGAGGAAACCAGCGTGGCGTGCCGGTTGCTCTCCGGAGCGGACATGGACGCAGCTGAATTCGACCGGCTCGTTGCACGCGCGCGCAATCCACGACTGATCCCCGGGATCTACAACTACTGCGACGGACGGTGCCCGAAGTGCCCGTTCACGCAGCGGTGCCTCACGTTCCTCGACACCGAGGAACTCAAGGCGTCCGGCGACGACAGCCGGTCATGGCCGGACGTCGTCGGCGATTCGCTGCAGCGGACGCTGGAGATGCTCGCCGAGGCCGCGCGCCGCGACGGCATCGATCTCGACGCACTTCCTGACGTGACGGAGGAGCCGGCCGTCGAGGCTGACCTCGAACGTCATCGGCAGGATCCGCTGGCGGTACGCGCGCGCGCCTACGGCCAGTTGGCGTGGCGCATCGGGCGCGCGATCGCGCCGATTGTCGCCGCGCGCGACGATGCGCCGCTGACGGAGGCGGTGGAGACGATCGAATGGTTCTCGTCGATGATCAGCGCGAAGCTGTATCGCGCGATCTGCGGTCGCGCCGAAGGATGGGAAGGCCAGGACGAGCCGCAGACCGATTTCAACGGCTCGGCGAAAATCGCGTTGATCGGCATCGGCGAATCACGGCGCGCCTGGGGCGTGCTGATGGAGGTCGGGAGAGCGACCGCGGACGGCGTGCCGGCGCAGGCGGTCAGGATGCTCGAGGCGCTCGAGGCCGACGTGCGCGAGCGTTTTCCGCGTGTGATGGACTTTGTCAGGCCCGGGTTCGACGAGCCGGAGATCGCGGCGGGCGCGCCGGCGTCGCTGGGACCGGGCGATCAACGAGCGCGGTGAGATCGAGCGCATTGCCGGCGGCTGACCCGGAGCCGGTGTTGTCGAAGATGCACCAGACGTCGACGGCGTGAAGGCGCGTCGCCGCGGCGAGGCGTTCGAGCGCGTCGGCCGTGTAAGGCGAGAAATACGGCCGCGGCGATCCGTGCCACCGATAGTAGACGAGGCCAGGCCAGCCGCCGGGCGACTCGAGACCGGCGGCGCGCGGCGGATCGGCGGCGACGCGCGCAATCTGATAGGACGCGAGCAACCGTGCCGAGCTCACCGAGGTCCAGCTTTGGTGACGAGGCTCGCAGACCACGGGGCCGGCGTGCATCCGGCGTAGCAGTCCG
The DNA here is from genome assembly GCA_963794705.1 of uncultured Acidobacteriota bacterium. Classification (GTDB taxonomy): domain Bacteria; phylum Acidobacteriota; class Vicinamibacteria; order Vicinamibacterales; family CAVVIG01; genus CAVQFC01. The sequence goes on along the minus strand of CAWCFI010000007.1, from coordinate 105,574 downwards.
AAGAACCGGCCGGCGCGGCGCGCGTCGAACGGCAGCGACGGCGGCAGCTGCACGAGGAGCGGGCCGAGCGCCTTGCCGAGCCCTGCGATCTCGCCCAGGAAGCGCGTCAGCGGTTCGCGCGCCGCGGCGAGCGCGCGTTCGTGGGTGATCAGCTTGGGAATCTTGACGGAGAAGCGGAACGACGGCGGGACCGCGGCGGCCCAGCGCTGGTAGATCGCGGCGGCGTGAGGGCGATAGAACGACGAGTTGATTTCGGCGGCGTTGAGGCGGCTGGCGTAGCGTTGGAGCTGGGAGCCGTCCTGGGCGAAGCGGTCGCGATGATCGCGGGGGATGTTCCAGCCGGCGGTGCCGATGAACGTGCTGGGCATGGTGCAGAACAAGAAAAGGGTTCGATCGTCTCGCGACGATCGAACCCTTGGTGTAAATAATGCCGGCAGCGACCTACTCTCCCACACAGTTTCCCATGCAGTACCATCGGCGGTATCAGGCTTAACTTCCGTGTTCGGAATGGGAACGGGTGTGACCCTGATCCTATGACCACCGGCAAACTTGCTGCCTGGGGTCCTCCGATGTGGATCGCAGCTCTCAGCCGCGCGTTAGCGCACATCGTCGGTCGTCCCAGACAATCTTTTAGAACTTCAAAGAGCGTCGTTGAACCTGAGGAGTCCTCCGGCACGACAACTGAATATTCTGCAAACGGTAGTTTCGCCAGACCTCACTCACGCAGCGGTTTCGTTGCGTGCATGTCTCGAGGCGACGCCGCGAGAAACAAGAAATATGGTCAAGCCTCACGGCTGATTAGTATCGGTAAGCTCAACGCATCACTGCGCTTACACACCCGACCTATTACCTGGTCATCTTCCAGGAGCCTTTAGCAGCCTTACGGCTGGGGAGATCTCATCTTGTGGAGGGTTTCACGCTTAGATGCCTTCAGCGTTTCTCCCTTCCGGACGTAGCTACCCGGCGCTACCGCTGGCGCGATAACCGGTACACTAGAGGTCCGTCCATCCCGGTCCTCTCGTACTAAGGACAGCCCCACGCAAATCTCCTGCGCCCATGATAGATAGAGACCGAACTGTCTCGCGACGTTCTAAACCCAGCTCACGTACCACTTTAACCGGCGAACAGCCGGACCCTTGGAACCTGCTACAGCTCCAGGATGTGATGAGCCGACATCGAGGTGCCAAACCCTAGCGTCGATGTGAACTCTTGGCTAGGATCAGCCTGTTATCCCCGGCGTACCTTTTATCCGTTGAGCGATGGCCCTTCCACGCGGAACCACCGGATCACTAAAGCCTGGTTTCCCACCTGCTCGTCTTGTAGGACTCGCAGTCAAGCTCGCTTCTGCTTTTGCACTCTATGGCTGATTTCCAAACAGCCTGAGCGAACCTTCGCGCGCCTCCGTTACACTTTAGGAGGCGACCGCCCCAGTCAAACTACCCACCTAGCAGTGTCCCTGATCTGGATGACAGAACGAGGTTAGAACGTCGAAGTGTTAAGGGTGGTATCTCACCGTTGACTCCCCCGACTCCGAGAAGCCGAGATCAAAGTCTCCCACCTATCCTGCGCATAACACGTCAACATTCACTACTAGGATGTAGTAAAGGTGCACGGGGTCTTTTCGTCTAATCACGGGCAACCGGCGTCTTCACCGGTACCACAAATTCGCAGTGCCCCTCGTTGAGACAGCTCCCAAATCATTACGCCATTCGTGCAGGTCGGAACTTACCCGACAAGGAATTTCGCTACCTTAGGACCGTTATAGTTACGGCCGCCGTTTACCGGGGCTTCAGCTCGAAGCGTCGCCTTGCGGCTAACCTCTCCCTTTAACCTTCCGGCACCGGGCAGGCGTCAGGCCATATACGTCGTATTCGACTTAGCATAGCCCTGTGTTTTTAGTAAACAGTTGCTTGGGACTCTTTATTGCAACTCCCTCACGCTTCGTGGCGCGAAGCCACTAACGCTAACGGAGTACCCCTTCTTCCGAAGTTACGGGGTGAGTTTGCCGAGTTCCTAAACGAGGGTTCTCACTCGCACCTTAGGATTTTCTCCTCGCCTACCTGTGTCGGTTTACGGTACGGGTACCCAAAAGACTCCTTAGAGGATTTTCTCGGCAGCGTGGCGTCTGTGACTTTACGAGCCTTACGGCTCTCGCTATGACACCTCAGGGAATGTGACTCACCGGATTTACCTGGCGAATCCCCCTACATGTCTAAACCCACACGTCCAATCGTGGGCTCACATAGCCTCCTGCGTCTCCCCATCGTGATAACGTCTTCTAGGTAGTTCTGGAATATTAACCAGATATCCATCCGCTACGCCTTTCGGCCTCGCGTTAGGACCCGACTAACCCTGAGCGGACGAACCTTCCTCAGGAAACCTTAGGCTTACGGTGGAAAGGATTCTCACCTTTCTTATCGCTACTTATGCCGGCAGGGTCACTTCTCACCACTCCACCAGTCCTTACGATCTGGCTTCACGGCTGTGAGAACGCTCCTCTACCAATATACGACCCCGCAGGGTCGTTTCTATTCTATGGCTTCGGTCTTGTGCTTAAGCCCCGTTGGATTGTCGGCCCAAAGCCGCTTGACCAGTGAGCTATTACGCTTTCTTTAAAGGATGGCTGCTTCTAAGCCAACCTCCTGGTTGTCTGAGCGTCTTCAGATCCTTTCCCACTTAGCACAAAGTTAGGGACCTTAGCCGATAGTCTGGGCTGTTTCCCTTTCGACGATGAAGCTTAGCCCCCACCGTCTCACTCCCGGGATACGTGTCGTTGGCATTCGCAGTTTGATTGGATTCAGTAAGCTGGTAAGCCCCCTAGTCCATTCAGTTCTCTACCACCAACGCCGACCTCCCGAGGCTGCTCCTAAAAGCATTTCGAGGAGAACGGGCAATCACGAGGTTTGATTAGCCTTTCACCCCTATCCACAGTTCATCCGAGCTGTTTTCAACCAACACCGGTTCGGACCTCCACGCGGTGTTACCCGCGCTTCATCCTGACCATGGATAGATCACCTCGCTTCGCGTCTATTCCCAGCGACTTGTCGCCCATTTCGGACTCGCTTTCGCTACGG
>CAWCFI010000007.1:0-97500 GCA_963794705.1 uncultured Acidobacteriota bacterium | reverse complement strand
GAGCAGCCGGATCTGATCGTGCTCGGCGGCGACTACGTCACCTACGGCGATCGCAACTACGTCCACCCGGCCGCCGACGCGCTCGCCCCGCTCTCCGCGCCACAGGGCGTGTTCGGCATCCTCGGCAACCACGACGACGACCACGACATGCCGGCCGCGCTGGCCCGCAACGGCGTGCAGATGCTGAAGGACGCGCGCACCCGGCTGACGATCAGGAACGAGACGGTCGATCTGGTGGGCATTCGCTTCTGGACGAAGCGTCAGATGGACATCGCCGCACTCACCCGCGACCGCCGCGCCGATGACGATCCTGCTCGCGCACGACCCGCGGCGCCTCACCGAGGCGGCGGCGCTCGGCGTGCCGCTCGTCCTCTCCGGCCACACCCACGGCGGTCAGATCGTGCTGCCCGTGGTCGGCCCGCTCGCGGCGCAGAAGTTTCCGATCGTCGCCGGCATCGGCCGGCACGAACGCTCGACGGTCTTCGTCAGCCGCGGGGTTGGAACGATTTACGTGCCGGTCAGAATCAATTGTCCGCCCGAAGTGGCGGTGCTGACGCTGCAGCCTGCTTGAACCCGCCGAACACGGCGTGTCCCGCGTTCAACCAACAGCAATCGACCGACGAAAACCCCGCGTGCCGCAGCCAGACCAGTTGATGAAACAGCGCTGACGGCTGATCGTCGGGGTCGGGAAAGCGAAAGTGATTCCACCGCGCTTCGACGAAGCGCTGAAACAGCGCTGGCGAACCCAACCGATCGGCCTGAGCCCTCGCCTGTGCGTCCCACTGATCGGCGGCGAGGCGGTGCAGGGCCGGATGCTGCGGGTCGATCAGGTCGGCGATCAGCAGCGCGCCGCGCACCGACAACCGCTCCGCCGCGGCCTTGTAGAGGTACTGCTTCTTCGCGTCGTTGAGATGATGGAGGCAGAGCGACGAGACGATCAGGTCGACGCCGAACATGCGATCCCACCAATCGAGCGCGGCCACGTCGAAGGCCGCAACGCGGGCACGATCGCCGAACAGCGCCAGGCGCGCAGTCGCGGCGCGCCGCATCGATTCCGAGCCGTCAAGCGCGGTCAGCGTTGCGCGTGGATAGACCGTCAGCAGCGCCTCGGCGAGGCGGCCGTCACCCGATCCCAGCTCCAGGATTTTCAATGGTTCGTCAGTGGCAAACGGCACCGCGGCGACCAGCGTGGCCATCAGTTCCTGCCGGCCCGGCACCGCGACGTCGGCGATTTCCCGATAGAGCTGCGAATCCTCCTCGGTCCAACCGCTCACGACGCGATCTCCCTCATCAGGCGCCGGCCCGCGACCGACCATCCACCCGCGAGCACCAGCGCAATCGCTTCAGGATAAAGGCGATGTTCCTCGACCAGTACGCGCGCCGACAGCGTCTCGACGGTGTCGCCGTCGAGCACTGGCACGGCGGCCTGCAACACAATCGGCCCGGCGTCCAGTTCGGCATTCACGAGGTGCACGGTTGCTCCGGTCACCCGGACGCCATGGACGAGCGCCTGCCGCTGGGCATCGAGGCCCGGAAACGACGGTAGCAGCGACGGGTGGATGTTCAGGATGCGGTTGGGGAAGGCGTCGAGCAGCGGCCGTCCGACCAGACGCATGAAGCCGGCGAGACACACCAGCATGACGCCCCGTGACAGCAGCAGATCCGCCAACGCCTGATCGTACGCAGCTCGATCCGGATAGCCGCGCGGGCTCACGTGGACGGCGTCGATGCCCGCTTCGCGCGCTCGCTGCAGGCCGGGCGCGTCCGCGCGATTCGACACGACCACGGCGATCGCGGCGTCGAGCCGCCGCGCCGCGATCGCGTCGATGATCGATTGCAGGTTGCTGCCCCGTCCGGAGATGAGCACGCCAATTCGGGGTCGGGAGTCGTTCTCAGTTTTTGCCATGGCGTCAGGTGGCCAGCGCTTTGCGAAGAACTGAAATCAACTCCTTCATCACACGTAACGGACCGACCGCTCGCCCGCAACGACCACGCCGATCCGGAACGCATTCGGCTCGCCGCCGCGCGTCAGCGTGGTGAGCACGCGCTCCTCATCGGCGGCCGGGCAGACGATGATCAGGCCGACGCCCATGTTGAACGCGCGGAACATCTCGTCGCGCGCGATCGCCCCGTGCTGCTGCAGCAGCTGGAAAATCGGCGGGACGGTCCAGGCGTGCAGCCTGATCTCCGCGCCGCAGCCCTCGGGCAGCGCGCGGGGAAGATTCTCGGTGAGGCCACCGCCGGTGATGTGGGCAAGACCCTTGATTCCCTCGTGCTCGATCAGCGGCCGCATGAGGCCGAGATAGGATCGATGCGGCGCCAGCAGGGCATCCCCGATGGTCGTGCCGAGCTCGTGGACGAAGGTATCCGGCTGCCATCCCGCTGACTCGAAGAACACGCGCCGGGCCAGCGAGTAGCCGTTGGTGTGCAGGCCGGCTGACGGCACCGCGATCAGCACGTCACCAGGCACCACCGATCTGCCGTCGATGATTTTTGACTTCTCCACCGCACCGACGATGAAGCCCGCGATGTCGTATTCGCCATCAGCGTAGAAACCGGGCATCTCGGCGGTCTCGCCTCCGATCAGCGCGCACCCGTTTTCGGTACAGGCCCGAGCGATACCGCTGACCACCTGCTCCGCCACAGCCGGCGAAAGACGCCCGGTCGCGAGATAGTCGAGGAAGAAGAGCGGCTCCGCGCCCTGGACCAGGATGTCGTTGACGCAGTGGTTGACCAGATCGGCACCGACCGTGTCGTGCTTGTCCATCATGAACGCGACTTTGAGCTTGGTGCCGACGCCGTCGGCGCTCGAGACCAGCACCGGATCCCGGTAACGGTCGCGATCGAGACGGAACAGGCCGCCGAACGATCCGATTTCCGAGAGCACGCCCGGCGTGAAGGTGCCGCGCGCCAGCGTCCGGATCCGCCGGACGGTCTCGTTGCCCGCATCGATGTCGACGCCCGCCGCCTTGTAGTCGCTCACGATGTTCAGAAGTCCAGTTTGCCGATGAGATCCTGCATGAAGGCGCGGTGCGGCGACTTGTCGGTCGATTCCCAATAGCTGCGGCGCGCCAGGGCGAAGAAGCGCTCTTTGTCGAGATCCTCCTCCAGCATGTCGAACCCTTCCGCCATCAACCCGATGGCGCGGTCGCGATCGGCATGCTGCTCCAGCATCGTCAGGGTCAGCGGTGTGTTGCGCAGCGCCACGGTCGCCAGCGCCAGAGAGACCGGCGCCCGGGTCGGATCCTTTGAGGGGATGCCGAGATCAACGAGCGCGCGCGCCGCTTCGACACGCCCGGCCACAGCGAGCGCGCCGAGGCCGGCGGCGGCGCCCCGCAGCAGTTCCTGAAAGCCGGCGTTCTGGTCCGAGAACTTGAGCGTGTCGACCAGATAGCTCTGGTGCGATTCGCAGTTGACGCCGAGCAGACAGATGGCGGTCGCGATCGAGGGCTGGGCGGTGCGAGGCGCGGTCCGCTGAATCGCGGCCAGCGTCTCCAGCGCCCGCTTGTCCCCGATCTTTCCCAGCGCCAGCGCCGCATCGTCCTGCAACGGACCATCGAGCTTGGCGACGGAGGTGAGCGCGTCGAACGCATATTGCGCTTTGTAGTCGCCGAGCGCCTCGATGACCGCGCTGCGGAAGAAGTCTTCGCCGCGGGCCACCTCGCGCACCAACGCCTGACGCGCTCGGGTCACATCGTCACCCTGGGCAGCAGCAGCGACCGAGGCCAGCGCCCGCACCAGGGCCGGACGGACGAACTCCGCCTGTTCCTTGTCGAGCGCGGTGACCAGCTGCGGCACCATCGCGCGATCGGGGTTGTGCTCGAAGAAGCTGTAGGCCACGGCGCGCAGCCGATCGTTCGGGCTGGCGAGCGATTCGCGCATCGCGTCCTTGGTGCGCAGATCGTTGAACCCGGTCAAGAGGACGAGGGCGCGGTAGCGCACGTAGCCGTCTGCCTGTTCGGACACCGCCTGCATCAGGGCGGGCACCGCCTGCGCGCCCGCGGTTCGGCGCACGGTCCGGGACGCGGCGGTGCGGGCGGCGTAGTCGAGATCGCCGAGCTTGGCGATCGCCGCTTGCAGCTGCGCCGGCGAAACCGCTTGCGGCGCGGGAGGCTCCTGGGCTCTCGCCCGGTGCGCGAAACAGAGGACACAAAGGAAACAAAGGACACAGAGCAAGCGCAGCTCCGTCCGCGACCTTTGTATCCTTTGTTCCCTCTGTGTCCTTGTCATGATCTCTACTTGGTGACCGGCTCGCCCTTGACGTCGAGCTTCAACGCGAGCTGCAGGTAGGTCGCCTCGTCCTGCGGAAACGCCACCGGATAGATGCCGGTGTAGCACGAGGTGCAATACGAGCTCTTTTCGCTCTTGACCGCGCTCAGCATGCCCTCGAGGCTCAGATAGCCGACGCTGTCGGCCTCGAGGAATTCGCGAATCTGCTCAATCGTGTGGGTGGCGCCGATCAGCTCCGCCTTGCGCGGCGTGTCGACGCCGTAGAAGCACGGCGAGATGGTCGGCGGACAGCTGATCCGCACGTGCACTTCCTTCGCGCCCGCCGCGCGCACCATCCGGACAATCTTCCGGCTGGTGGTGCCTCGCACAATCGAGTCGTCGACCAGAATCACTCGCTTGCCGCTGAGGATGCTCCTGACCGGATTCAGCTTCACCTTGACGCCGAAATGCCGGATCGATTGCTGCGGCTGAATGAAGGTCCGGCCCACGTAGTGGTTGCGAATCAATCCCATCCGCAGCGGCACGCCCGAAGCCTCGTGGAACCCCATCGCCGCGCACACACCAGAGTCGGGCACGGGCACGACCACATCGGCGTCGATCGGCTGCTCACGTGCGAGCACCCGGCCGAGCTCGGTCCGGACCTCGTTCACGCTGCGGCCGAACACATAGCTGTCGGGCCTGGCGAAATAGACGTGCTCGAACACGCAGTGCGCGAGGGGCGCCGGCGGGAACGGCTTGATCGATCTGAGACCGTCCGCCGAGATGACCACGATCTCTCCCGGTTGGACGTCACGCTCGTAGGTGGCGCCGATCAGGTCCATGGCGCAGGTCTCGGAACAGACCACGTAGGCGCCGTCGAGGCGCCCGAGCGCAAGCGGCCGGAACCCGTGAGGATCGCGGACGGCAATCAGCTGGTCTTTGGTCTGCATGACCAGCGAGAACGCACCCTGGATCTGCGCCACCGACTCGACAATCGCGTCCTCGACGCTGCGCGCCTTCGATCGGGCGTAGAGGTGGAGCACCACCTCGGTGTCGCTGTTCGACTGGAAGATCGAGCCCTGCCGCACCAGATCTTCGCGCAGCTCGCGCGCGTTCACGATGTTGCCGTTGTGGCAGATGGCGATCTGGCCGTGGGCGCAATCGATCAAGATCGGCTGCGCGTTGAGCAACTTGCTCTCGCCGGCGGTCGAATAGCGCACGTGGCCGATCGACAGCGGCCCCGGCAGGGCGGACAACGTATCGCCGTCGAAGATGTCGGCGACGTAGCCCATCTCACGGGAGATCCGGACATGCTGGCCGTCGGAGGCGGCAATGCCGGCGCTCTCCTGACCTCTATGCTGCAGCGCATAGAGACCGAGGTAGGTCATGTTGGCCGCTTCGGGATGGCCGAAGATGCCGAAGACTCCGCACTCGTCTTTGAATTTGTCGAACATGTTGTTCAGGCCACACGTTGAGCGAAATGTTTATCGATCGCCGTTGACCACGCACGCTCCGCCTCGTCCACCGACTGGTCGATCACGATCTCGCCGGCGACCGCGATCCGCAGGCGGCTACCGCCGGTCCGGCCCACGACCCGAACCGGCACCCGCGCCGCCGCCGCCTGCTGCAGCACCGTCGTCACGTGCTCCGGGACGACCGACACCAGCACGCGCGATGCCGATTCCCCGAATAGCGCCGCCGCGATGTCGACGTCCGCGTGCCGGGACACTTTCACGCCGTCGAGCGACAGCTCGGCGCCGATGCCGGCGGTCTCGAACGCGCACTCCGCGGCCGCCACCGCGATGCCGCCATCGGAGCAGTCGTGCGCCGATCGCATCAGTCGTTCCCCGGCCAGCGCCACCAACAGGGCCTGCAGGGCGCGCTCGGCGTCCAAATCCAGCGCCGGCGGCACGCCGCGTACCAGACCATGCATCACCTTGAGATACTCACTCCCACCGATCTCGCCGCGGCCTTCACCGAGGAGGATGATGGCGTCGCCCGACTCCTGGAATTTGCGGCTGACGACGCGATCGGCGTGCTCGAGCAAGCCGACGACGCCGATGGTCGGCGTCGGATAAATCGCGCGCCGGTCGGTTTCGTTGTAGAGACTGACGTTGCCACCCGTGATTGGCACGTTCAGCGCGCGGCACGCCGCCCCGATCCCTTCAACCGCCCTGGCGAACTGCCACATGATCTCGGGCCGCTCCGGATTGCCGAAGTTCAGGCAGTTGGTGGCGGCGAGGGGACGCGCGCCGGAGCAGGCGACGTTGCGCGCCGCCTCGGCGACCGCGAGCATCGCGCCGCGGTGCGGATCGAGATAGCAATAGCGTCCGTTGCCGTCGACCGACATCGCCAGCGCCCGATCGGTGCCCTTGATGCGGACGACGCCCGCGCCCAGGCCCGGCAGGTTGATGGTGTTGGTCCGGACCATGTGGTCGTACTGCCGGTAGATCCATTTCTTGCTGGCGACGGTCGGCGATCCGAGCAGCGCGCGCAGCGTGCCGTTGTGATCGCTCGGTTGAACGCCTCGCGTCCCCGGCAGGGCGACGCTGTCAGGCGAGCCGAGCGCGTCGAGGTCGAGCGCCTGCGCCTCGCGCAGGTATTCCGGTTCGCTCATCGGCCGTCGGTAGACCGGCGCCTCGTCGGTCAGGGCGCGATTCGGGATCTCGGCGACGACGACGCCCCGCTCCTTGACCCGGAGCATGCCGTCGTCGGTGACGTGGCCGATGCGTGAGGCGTGAAGATCCCACTTCTCGAAGATTCGCTCGACCTCGGCTTCCCGCCCCTGCTTAGCGACCAGCAGCATGCGCTCCTGCGATTCGGAGAGCATGATCTCGTACGCCGTCATGCCGGTCTCGCGTTGCGGCACCAGCGAAACGTCGATCTCAACCCCGGCGCCGCCGCGTGAGCCCATCTCGGTCGTCGAGCAGGTGAGCCCTGCCGCGCCCATGTCCTGGATGCCGATCAGCGCGTCGGTCTGCATCACCTCGAGACAGGCCTCGAGCAGCAGCTTCTCCATGAACGGATCGCCGACCTGGACCGCGGGCCTTTTCTCAGCCGACTTGTCGTCGAACTCAGCCGACGCCATGGTCGCGCCATGAATCCCGTCGCGGCCGGTCTTGGCGCCGACGTAATAGACGGCGTTGCCGACACCTGATGCCACGCCCTTGATGATGTCGGACTGTTTCGCGATGCCGAGGCAGAAGACGTTGACCAGCGGGTTCCCGGCGTAGGCCGGCTCGAACACGATTTCGCCGCCGACCGTCGGGATCCCGATGCTGTTGCCGTAGCCAGCGATGCCGGCGACGACACCCTCGAGCAGGCGGCGGGTGCCGGGCGCGTCGAGATCGCCGAAGCGCAGCGAGTTGAGCAGCGCGATCGGCCGCGCCCCCATCGTGAAGATGTCGCGGATGATGCCGCCAACGCCGGTGGCGGCGCCTTGATACGGCTCGATGAACGAGGGGTGATTGTGCGACTCGATCTTGAAGACGGCGGCGAGCCCCTCACCGATATCCACCGCGCCGGCGTTCTCGCCGGGGCCCTGCAGCACCTGCGGGCCCTCGGTCGGCAGCGTCTTCAGGTGCACGCGCGAGCTCTTGTAGCTGCAGTGTTCGGACCACATCACCGAGAAGATACCGAGCTCGGTGAGATTCGGCTCGCGACCCATGAACTGGACGATGCGATCGTACTCGTCGTTCTTCAGGCCGTGCCGTTCGAGAATCTTGGCGTCGATCATGGTTGCAGCGCGAGGCTTTCAGCCGAGCGAAACGCCCGGACAACGGAGTCGAAGATCAGGCGGCCGTCGACGCCGCCGAGCAGCGCTTCGCAGGCGCGCTCCGGATGCGGCATCATCCCGACGACATTGCGCCGCTCGCTGCAGAGTGCGGCAATGCCGTTCACCGATCCGTTCGGGTTCGACGCCTCGTCGATTCTTCCCTGCGGATCGACGTAGCGGAGAACCACCTGGCGGTTGGCCTCGATCTGCTGCAGCATCTCGGGCGGCGCGAAGTAGTTGCCCTCGCCGTGGCCGATCGGAATCGTCAGCACCTGGCCGACGGCCGCCGCGGCCGTGAACGGCGTGTCGTTTTGCTCGACGCGAACATGCACGTGCTCGCAGCGATATTTCAGGCCTTTGTTCCGCAGCATCGCGCCGGGCAGCAGGCCCGCCTCGAGCAGAATCTGGAAGCCGTTGCAAATGCCCAGCACCGGCCCGCCGCGCTCGGCAAACGCCCGCACCGGCGCCATGATTGGCGAGAAGCGCGCCATCGCGCCGGTGCGCAGGTAATCGCCGTGCGCGAAGCCGCCCGGCAGGATCACCACGTCGGCGCCTTTCAGATCGGCGTCCTTGTGCCACAGATACTCGGCATCCTGGCCGAACACGTCCCTGGCCGCGTGAAACGCGTCCTCGTCGCAATTGCTGCCCGGAAACACGACGATGCCGAATTTCATGATCAGTCCACCTCGATGCGGTAGCTCTCAATCACCGGGTTCGCCAGCACCTTGTCCGCGACGTCGGCGGCCAGCCGTTCAGCCTGCGCGCGCTCGGTCGTCGCGAGATCCAGCTCGAAATACTTGCCCTGCCGTACGTCCGCGACGTTGCCGTAGCCAAGCGACTGCAGCGCGTCGACGATGGTCCGTCCCTGGGGATCGAACACCGACGGCTTCAACGTGACAAAAACACGGGCGCGCATGCTTAAGCCCTCACCGGATGGAAGACGCGATCGAAGATATCGTCGACGTGCTTGAGCTGCTCGTTGAGGTCGAAGGCGCGCTCGATCTCGACGGCTGGCAGCGCGCCCGTGACCTCGGGATCGGCGAGCAGCAGCGTCTTGAAATCGAGCTGCTCGGCAAACGACCGCATCGCGTTGCGCTGCACCCACTCGTAGGCCTGCTCGCGCGAAACGCCTTTTTTCGCCAGCTCGAGCAGCACCGTGCCGGAAAAGACCACACCGCGCGAGCGGTTCAGGTTCTCGCGCATGCGCTCGGCGTTGACCACCATCCCGCGCACGATCCGGGTCATCCGGCGCAGCATGTGATCCAGGGCGATGAAACTGTCGGGCAGGATGACGCGCTCGACCGAGGAGTGCGAGATGTCGCGTTCGTGCCACAGCGCGATGTTCTCGAAGGCGGCGTGCGCATTGCCGCGCAGCAGGCGCGCCAGCCCGACGATCTGTTCGGCGCCGATCGGGTTGCGCTTGTGCGGCATCGCCGATGAGCCCTTTTGTCCCTTGCCGAACGGCTCCTCGACCTCGCCGATTTCGGTCTTCTGCAGCCCGCGCACTTCGAGCGCGAACTTCTCCAGGGAGGCGCCGGTGATGGCGATCGCCGAGAGCAGTTCGGCATGACGATCGCGCTGAATCACCTGCGAGGCGACCGGCGCCGGCTCGAGACCCAGCCGCCGGCAGACGTCCTCTTCGATCGCCGGCGGCAGATGCCCGAATGTCCCCACCGCTCCCGACAGCTTGCCGACACTGATCACCGTCCGAGCGCGGCGGATCCGGTCGATATCACGGCCGACCTCGGCGTACCAGAGCGCCAGCTTGAGCCCGAAGGTCATCGGCTCGGCGTGCACGCCATGGGTGCGCCCGATCATCGGCGTGCGGCGGTGCTCGAGCGCGCGCTCGCGGATCGCCTCCGCCAGACCGTCGAGATCGGTCAGCAGCACGTCGCACGCTTCGCGCATCTGCAGCGCCTGGGCGGTGTCGATGACGTCCGACGAGGTGAGACCGAAGTGCAGCCAGCGCGCCGACGGTCCCACTTTTTCCGCGACCGCGGTGGTGAAGGCGATCACGTCGTGCTGGGTGACCTGCTCGATTTCCTCGATGCGGGCGATGTCGAAGCCGCCGCGCTCGCGGATGTCGCGGGCGGCGTCGGGCGGTACGATGCCGATCGCCGCCATGGCGTCGGCGGCGGCGGCTTCCACGAGCAACCAGGTTTCGTAGCGGCGCTGGTCGCTCCAGATCCGCCCCATGTCCGGGTGGGTGTAGCGAGAAATCATCTCATCGAGATCGATTAATCGAGCCGACTAATCAAGATCGAGTCGTTCGACCGGGATCTGCAAACCATTCACGTTGCCGAGTACCGTCGCTGACAGCGAGCCGTTCCTGAAACAGATCTGCCGCCACACGCTGCACGTCTTCCCGCGTCACGCGTTCGATGCCGACGAGGGTTTCGTCCAGCCCGAACTGGCGATCGAAGTAAATCTCCTGTCGCGCCAGATGCGACATCCGGCTCGCCGTGTTTTCGAGGCTCAGCATCAGGCTGCCCTTCAGGTGATCCTTCGAGCGCTGCAGCTCCGCGTCCGGCACCGGCGCGCCCTTGACGAGGCGCAGTTCCTCGACGCAGAGATCGATCACTTCACCGACCGCTTCGTTCGAGCAGCCGGCGTAGATCGTGAACGAACCGGCGTCGCGATAGGCGCTGAGACCGCTGAACACCGCATAAGCCAGGCCGCGCTTCTCGCGCACGTTCTGGAACAGTCGCGAGCTCATCGAGCCGCCGAGCAACGTGTTCAGCACGTAGCTGGCGTAGCGATCGTCGTGGTTCTGGGCGTAGCTGCCGACACCGAGGCAGACATGGCTCTGCTCCAGCTCCTTGTTGCGAATCAGGATATTGCGGGCGACCTGCGGCGTATCTTCCACCGCCGGTTCGCCGGCCGGCGCCAGCGACCCGAATTTTTCCTGCACCAGCTCACGCACGCGCGCGTGCTCGACGTTGCCGACCGCGGAGACGATCAGGTTCTTCGCGGTGTAGACGCCGCCGAAATAGTCGCGCAGCAGCGGCGCGCTGAACGATTCGACCGTTTCCTTGGTGCCGAGAATCGGCCGGCCCAGCGGGTGATTCTCCCAGAAACCCTGGGTAAAGAGCTCGTGCACCAGGTCGTCTGGCGTGTCCTCGACCATCTTGATCTCTTCGAGGACGACCTTCTTCTCGCGCTCGATGTCGTCCGGCGCGAACGCCGGGTTCCGGACGATGTCAGCGAGGATGTCGATCGCCAGCGGCAGGTGCTCGTCGAGGACCTTGATGTAGTAGCTGGCGTATTCCTTGGCGGTGAACGCGTCGAGCTGGCCGCCAATCGAGTCGATCTGCTGCGCGATGTCTTCCGCGGATCGGGTGCCGGTCCCCTTGAACAGCATGTGCTCGACGAAATGCGCAATGCCGCCGCGCTCGGCCGTTTCGTGCCGCGAGCCGCGGGTCAGCCAGACGCCGATGCTGACCGAGCGGACCTGGGTCATTTGCTCGGTGAGAATCCGAAGCCCGTTGTCGAGCACGTCTCTGACGATGGGTGTGGTGGACAAATGAAGCCCGCGAAAGCCTTATGCTACCATCGAAGGCTGGCGAGTGCTGAGAATGACTGCCGTAGAGCCTCGACCCGATCTCGCCAATCTGGAACGCGCCGCGCTCGAGTCAGCCCTCGAAGCGCGCGGACATCAGCGCTTCCACGCCCGCCAGATCTTCCGCTGGATCTACAAGCACGGCGTCACCGACATCGGCGCGATGACCGACCTGTCGCGCGACCTGCGCGCGACGCTCGCGAACGAGTTCACGCTCGACACGCCGACGCTCGCCCAGCGCGAAATCTCGGTCGACGGCACCGAGAAATTTCTGCTGCGTCTCGCCGACGGTTTGCACATCGAATCGGTCTTCATTCCCGACACGCCGGCGATGACCTTCTGCGTCTCGACCCAGGTCGGCTGCGCGATGGCCTGCGCCTTCTGCCTGACCGGCAAGATGGGGCTGGTCCGCAACCTCACGGCCGGCGAGATCGCCGGGCAGGTGCGGGTGCTGGCCGGCGCGCTCGCCCTGCGCGACAAGAAATTCAACATCGTCCTGATGGGGATGGGCGAGCCGCTGCACAACTACGACGAGACGATGCGCGCGCTACGGATCCTCGCCGACGAGCACGGGTTCGACATGTCGGCGCGCCGGATCACGCTCTCGAGCGTCGGCCTGCTTCCCGCGCTCGAACGGCTGGCCCAGGAAGAGGTCATGCCGAACCTGGCCATCTCGCTCCACGCGCCGACCGACCTCCAGCGCGGCGAGCTAGTGCCGATCAACAAGAAGTACGGCGTCGCCGAGATCATCGCTGCCTGCAAGCGCTTCCCGCTGAACCGGCGCAGCCGCATCACCTTCGAGTACGTGCTGCTCGCGGGCGTCAACGATTCGCCGCAGGACGCCCGCAAGCTGGCCCGCCTGGTCGCGGACGTGAAGTCGAAGGTCAACCTGATCCCGCTCAATGCCGCCGCGGGAATCCCGTTCGAGCGCCCGTCGGATGTGGTGATCGATCGGTTCGCGAAGATCGTCGCCGACCACGGCGTCAGGGTGTCGGTGCGCAAGAGCCGCGGCCGCGACATTCGCGCCGCCTGCGGTCAGCTGATCGTTGAAGGGCCGAAGAAATCAGCCGCGCAGCAGCTCGCCGTCGTCTTGTGACGTCAGCCTGAGGCGCACCCATTCGTTGCGCGCCTGCCCCGCCGGAATCCGCACTTTCAGATAGTTTCCAGTGACCGCGAGGGTCCCGTCGTCGAGCGTCAGCGCGCGATGCGTGGTGCCGACCTGCGACGCGCGGAACCGCCCGGTCAAGGCGCGGCCGATGTCGCGGATGCGTCGACCTCGCTCGCGGACGACCGCGCCGTTCACCTTTCCGGCCATCGCCGACGCCGGCGTACCTGGACGATCCGAATACGGGAACACGTGAATGTGCGTCAGCGGCGATCGCTCGAGATAGCGGACGAGCTGATCGAAGTCGTCGTCGGTCTCCCCAGGGAAGCCGACGATGATGTCTGATCCGATCGAGGCGTTCGGGATCCGCGCACGGATGTCGTCGACGAGCGCGGCGTAGTACTCGATCGTGTAAGGCCGGCGCATCGCCGCCAGGACGCGGTTGCTGGCGTGCTGGAGCGGCAGATGAAAATGCGGGGCGAAGCGGCCGGACGCGGCGACCAGATCGACGATCTCCCGGGAGCAATCCATCGGCTCGAGCGAGGAAATACGGAAGAGCATGCTCGCATCACGGCCCGGCTGAAGCCGGACGCGACCGGACCCCAGACGCTCCTCATCCAGCGCGCGCAACATGTCGATCAGCGACGAGCGAGGCTCGAGATCGCGGCCGTACGAGCCAAGGTGGACCCCGGTCAGAGCAATTTCCTTGAAGCCCGCCGCCGACACGCGCTCGACCTCGCGGAGGATCTCGCCGAGCGCCACGCTTCGCGGCGTTCCTCTCGTCGTCGGGATGATGCAGTAGGAACACGGCTCCGCGCAGCCGGTCTGCACGCGCAGCGTGAAGGCCGTGCGTCCGGCGACACCCGGCTCGATCGTCGCCCCGCACGGGCCGTCGCCATAAGAAGGAACCGCGGAGACCGCCGAGAACGCGGAGCCAAGTGTTTTCTCTGCGGTCTTGGCGGTCTCGGCGGTTTCTTCGGGACGTCGCAGGAGCTGAATCAGCCGCGGCTTGTCGTCGTTGGGTACGACGCGCTCGACGTTCGGCAGCGCGGCGACTTCATCCGGCCGCCGCGTCGCATAGCAGCCGGTGACGACGATGCGGGCGTTGGGATTGTCGCGGGCGATGCGGCGGATGGTCTGGCGCGTGCCCTGATCGGCGGTCGCCGTCACCGAACAGCTGTTCACGACCACGAGGTCGGCGTCCTGCGGCGCGGCCGGCACGGCGCCGGCCATGAGGCAGCTCCTCCTCGAAACCGAGCGAATCGGCCTGATTCACACGGCACCCGAACGTGACCACGGCGTACTTCATACTTCGTACTTCGTACTTCTTCAGAGCGCCCGCCGCCCGATGTCGCGGCGGTACTGCATGCCCTCGAACCTGATCTGGAGGACGCCGGTGTAGGCGCGCGCCACCGCCTCCGTGAAGTCCGCGCCGCGGCCGACCACGGTCAAGACCCGTCCTCCGGCGGTGACGAGCTGACGATCGCGCCGCGCGGTTCCAGCATGGTAGACCGCCACGCCGGGAATGCCCTCTGCCTGCTCAATCCCCTCGATCGGCCGACCCGACTCAGACGATTCAGGATACCCGCGGGAGGCGAGCACGACCCCGGCCACCCGGTCCGAGCCGATCCGAACCGGCGCAACGCGAAGCGACCCGGTGGCGCCCGCCACCAGCAGTGGCAGCAGCGGCTGGTCGATCAGCGGCAGGATCACCTGCGTTTCCGGATCGCCGAGTCGCGCATTGAATTCGATCACCTTCGGTCCGTCCGGCGTCAGCATCAGGCCGACGAAGAGAAAGCCGCGAAACGGATGGCCTTCGGCCGCCATACCGCCGACCACGGGCTCGACGATCTCGCGCATGATCCTCGCTTCGAGGGCGGCGTCCACCAACGGGCTCGGCGCGAACGCGCCCATGCCGCCGGTGTTCGGTCCGCGATCGTCATCGAAGATGCGCTTGTGATCCTGCGCCGTGCCAATCGGGACGGCGCGCGCGCCGTCGCAGATCGCGAAGAACGACACTTCCGGCCCGACCAGACATTCTTCGATGACGAGCCGATCGCCGGCCGCGCCGAACTTCCGCGCTCGCATGGCGTCGCCGATCGCGCCCTCGGCGGCGGCACGGTCCTCGGCGATCACCACACCCTTGCCGGCGGCCAGTCCATCGGCTTTCAGGACCACCGGCAGCCCGAACTCGTCGCGGCGCACGGAGGCGAGCGCCTCGTCGTACGATTCGCAGATACGGAAGCGCGCGGTCGGAATCCCGTGGCGCGCCATGAAGGCCTTGGCGAACGCCTTGCTCGATTCGAGGCGCGCGGCCGCTGCGGTCGGCCCAAACAGCAGCCGGCCGGCGTCGATGAAGCGATCCGCGATCCCGAGGCTCAGCGGCAGCTCCGGTCCGACGATGGTGAAGTCGATCTGCTCGCGTTCGGCAAGCGACTCGACGGCGTCGAGGTCGGTGAGGTCGATTGGCGCGATCCGAGCCAGCTGGGCCATACCGGGATTTCCCGGCGCCGCGACGATCTCGGCCACGTCTCGTTCCGAGGCGAGCCTGGCGACCAGCGCATGTTCGCGCGCGCCGCTGCCGAGAACAAGAACTCTCATGTTATGAATGATTTATGGCGAGCGATGGGGTTGCACGCTGGCGGTAGGTCGAAGGGACTATTTCGTTGACCTTGTCGTCGGATTACGCCTAGAATCCGCGTTTACCTGTGATAGCCTAGCATGTTTAGTTGTATCCGACATTTCGTCATCTAGTTTATCGCCACCCGAAGGGGGTGTTCGACGCGTGGCTGAAGTCAAGATCCAAGAGGGCGAGTCCATCGAAAGCGCTCTCCGCCGGTTCAAGCGGAAGGTTCAGCAGGAAGACATCATCAAGGATATCAAGAAGCATTCCTTCTACCTGAAACCAGGCGACAAGCGACGGGCCAAGCAAGCGCTGGCCCGAAAAAGGAATCGCAAGAAGCTCCGGCGCGAATCGGAATAGACCGACCCCCGACGAGGTAGCGACCGATGGAGTTCCAAGACAGGATTCTTTCGTGCGTGGATTGCGGTACGGAGTTCATCTGGACGGCGGGAGAGCAACAGTTCTTCTCCGACAAGAACTTCAAGAACGAGCCGAAGCGCTGCAAAGCCTGTAAAGGCAAGCGCGCGGCTCGGCCGGCCGGCGGCGGGATGTCCCGCGAGCGGGTCGAAACGCAAACCAGTTGCTCAGCCTGTGGTAAGGAAACGACGGTGCCCTTCAAGCCGACCCAGGGGCGCCCGGTGTTCTGCAAAGAATGCTTTCAGTCCCGGAAATTCGCCGGGGCCGGCGGCTAGCAGACACTCCAGCCGATTCGCTTTTCGTCTCGACTCATCGACCTCACCCCGCGCGGACGGGCGAGCGCGCCCTCCAGGGCGACTCGCCGTGCGCGCGGGGTGCCGCCTTCGCGCCGTCGGCGCATCGGCGACCCTCGCCGACGCCCAAGTTACATTGCGCACGGGCGCAGGCGGGTGTTAAGCTCACATCGCGATTTTATCTGGAGCGTTTGCATGCAGATAGAGGAACGGGCCGTCGGCGACGTCGTGCTGCTCGACCTGAAGGGCAAGATCACGCTTGGGCGAAGGCGACGAGCTGCTCAAGGACAAGGTCAACAGCCTCGTCAACCAGGGCCATAAGAAGATTGTGCTGAACCTCGCCGACGTCCCCTACATCGACAGCGCAGGGCTCGGCGAAGTCGTTCGCACCTACACCACCGTGTCCCGCCAGGGCGGCAGCCTCAAGCTGCTGAACCTGACGAAACGCATCACCGATCTTTTGTCGATCACGAAGCTGCTGACCGTGTTCGAGACGTTCGACTCGGAGAACGAAGCGGTCCGGAGTTTTTCGGCATCGGCCAAGGTCTAGTTCGTCTCCCGCGCTAGATGGCGCGCAGCACTTCATCCCCTGCGGCGGCCTCCGGTACCGCGGATCACGCGGTGCCGGGGCGTTCCCTTGCCCTCCACGTCCTCCTGTCGCTGCGTCCGGCCCAATGGACCAAGAACCTGCTCGTCTTCGCAGGCCTGCTGTTCGGACGGCGGCTCTTTGATCCCGGCATCGGTCGTCGACGCGGTGTCGGCCTTCGCGGTGTTCTGCGCGCTGTCGGGCGTGGTCTATCTCGTGAACGACGTCGCCGATCGCGACAGCGATCGTCTTCACCCACTCAAATCGCGACGGCCGATCGCCTCGGGGTCGCTGCCGGTGCCAGCGGCGCTGGGCGTGGCGCTGGCGCTGGGATCGGGCGCGCTCGGCTCGGCATTCGTGATCGGGCCGGCGTTTGGCGCGGTGGCGGCGGCCTACCTCGCGCTGCAAATCCTCTATTCGTTCCCGCTCAAGCACATCGTGATCATCGACGTGCTGACCATCGCGATTGGCTTCGTGCTGCGCGCGGTCGGCGGCGCGGTGGCGGTGCACGTGGAGATCAGCCACTGGCTGCTGGTCTGCACGATCCTGCTGGCGCTGTTCATCGCGCTCGCGAAGCGGCGCCACGAGATCGTGCTGCTGGCGTCGGACGCGGCCACGCATCGCCCGATTCTCGGCGAGTACACCCGTACCTGCTCGATCAGATGATCGGCGTGGTCACGGCGTCGACCTTGATTTCGTACGTGTTCTACACCATCAGCCCCGAGACGCAGGCGAAGTTCGGCACCGCCTGGCTCGGCTTGACCATTCCTTTTCCCTTGTACGGGATTTTCCGGTATCTGTATCTGGTGCACCAGCGCGAAGGCGGCGGGAGCCCCGCGGATCTGCTCCTGACCGACCGGCCGCTTCTCGCGTGCGTGGCGCTGTGGGCGCTCACGGTGGCCCTGATCATTTACCGTCCTGTATGAGGCTTCGCCTGTCGCGTTCAGCTCTCGCCCTTCGGCTCCGAGCGAGCATGGGTTCTGGCTGTAAGCTGACGGCTGAAAGCTGATTGCTGCTTATGCCCGATTTCAACGTCCGCTCCGACTCGGTCAACGTCGAGCAGATCATGGAGCAGATCCGCGCGCGGATCCGCGAAAAACGCGGCGTCGACTACACCGAACAGCAGATCCGCGAGCTCGCGGCGGTCAAGCTGGAAAAGTTCCTCGATCCGCGCGGCGTCCGCTCGGATCTGCTCGATCAGTTCCGCAAAGCCCAGCCCGCCTACGAGCCGCCGGAGCTGCCGAACTTCGCGTTCGAAGACGCGACGTTGTTCGAATCGCACCGCGCACCGATTCGGTGGATCCGCGCGTTGCTGATGCCGTTCCTCAAGCTGCTGTTCAACCCGAACCCCCTGATCCAGGCACTGCATATCCAGTCGCGCCTCAACACCATCAATGCCGAGCGCGACGCGCGCCAGGAGGCCGCCCGCCGTCAGATGGATCAGCTGTACTACGAGCTGGTCCACAACCTCGTGGTGGAAACGACCCGGACGGGCATCGAGGTCAACAACCTCAAGATGCGCGTCGAGTCGATCTCGAGCCGACTCGAGTTCAATGAGCGCCGCGCGCGCGCCCTCGAAGCCGCCGTCGTCTACAAGACGACGGAGGACGAGGAACCGGCGGCACGGCCGGCGCCGCAGCAGCAGCCGCCGCCCCCGCCGCGACAGCAACCGCCGCAGCGCCAACAGCAGCCGCGATATACGCCGCCGCCCTTCGTCGCACCTGTTCAAGCGCCGCCGGTGCCGCAGGCATCGAACCCCAATGCGGCCCCGGCGCCCGATCAGCCGGCGCCAGTAGCTGGTCAGCCGCAGGGACAAGGCCCCGCTGCTGCAGGTGAAGGGCCGGGACAGCGAAGCCGGCGGCGACGGAGACGACGCGGACGCCGCGGTGGCGGAGCGGCGTCCGCCGTGATGGGCGCACCTGGATCGTCCCCCGCCGGCATGACGGCTGACGAGCAGGCATCGGGCGAGGCCGTCCAGCAGATGGACGCGCTCGATGCGATGGACGACGATGGATCGCCGGAGTCGGAGGACACCCACGACGCGGCTGTCGAACGTGTCGAGCAGACGACGGTCGCAGTCGCCGCGCAGGCCGATTCGCATGCCGCCGAGGCGGAGCTCGGGCAGGCGCGGATCGATCAGTCGCCCGTCGAACAGCCGCGAGTCGAGTCGCCCGTCCTGCCGCCGCACGCCGAAGCCGCACCGGCAGCACCGACGGAACCGGCACCGGTTCCACCGCCCGTGCCGGACCACGCGGACCACGATCCGCAGTGAAAATCGCGGTCGTCGTTCAGCGTTACGGGCAGGCGGTCAATGGAGGCGCCGAGCTGCACGCGAGGTACGTCGCCGAGCACCTGGCCAAGCACGGGCAGGTCGAGGTGCTCACGACGTGCTCCACCGACTATGTGACCTGGCGCAACGAGCTGGCCGCCGGCGTCGAGCAGGTCAACGGGGTGCAGGTGCGCCGCTTCAAGGTCAAACACGAGCGCGATCCGCTGGTGTTCGGCAAGCGATCCGAGCGCGTGTTCGAGCAGCGCCACTCGCTGGGTGACGAGCTCGACTGGCTCGACGCCGAGGGGCCGACCAGTCCGGCCCTGGTGGATTACATCGCCAAACACGCTGCCGACTACGACTTCTGCCTGTTCTTCAGCTACCGCTACTACCACGCGTATTACGGCGCGCGCGCCGCCGGCGGCCGCGCGATTCTCGTGCCCACGGCGGAACGCGACCAGACGATCGGGCTGTCGATCTTCCAGCCGCTGTTTCGCAGCGTGCGCGCGATCATGTACAACTCGCCGGAAGAGCAGGCGATGATCCACGCGGTTTCCGGTAACGAAGTCGTCCCCGGCGTCGTGGTCGGGATCGGGTCGGATGTCCCGAACAACCCGCAGGCCGCGCGCTTCAGGCAGAAGTACAACATCCGCGGACCGTTCGCGGTCTACGTCGGCCGGATCGATCAGAACAAGGGCTGCAAGGAGCTGTTCGAGTTCTTCCAGGCCTATCTGAAGGATCCCGCCGGCAAGCTGTCGCTGGTGCTGATTGGCAACACCTTGCTGCCAATCCCGGATCACAAGCGGATCCGCCACCTCGGATTCCTGAACGACACCGACAAGTTCGACGCGATGGCCGCGGCTGAAGCGCTGATCATGCCGTCGTACTACGAGAGCCTCTCGATGGTGGCGCTCGAGGCGTGGGCACTCGGGCGCCCGGTGCTCGCCAACGGCAAGTGCGATGTGCTGAAAGGACAGTGCCTGCGCAGCAACGCCGGCCTGTTCTACGAAACCCTCGGCGAGTTCATCGGCACGCTGGAGGCGATCGAACAGAATCGCTGGCTGGCGGGATCGCTCGGCCGCAACGGCCGCCAGTACTTCCGCGACCACTACGACTGGCCAGTGATCGAGCGCAAGTACCTCGAGATGTTCGAACGGCTGAAGAAGGACGCGGTCGCACCCAGCGCCGATCCGCTGCCGGGCTGGTTCGACCGCCGCCGCCAGGATCTGCCGGCCGCGCAGGAGGTCCTCGCGAAGCTGCCGAGAGGACCGGCGGGGAGGCGCGGGTGATCCGGATCCATCAGGTGCTCGCCACGCTGGGATACGGCGACGCGATCGGCCACGAAGTGCTCGGGATTCAACGCGTGCTGCGCGGCGCCGGCTACGAATCGGAGATTTTCGTCGAGACCGCCGACCACCGGCTCGAGCCGCAGACGCGCGACTACCGCGAGCTCGTCGACTTCAGCGATCGCGACAACCTGCTGCTTCACCACTTTTCGCTCGGCTCGAGGGCCTCGCGCACGGCATACGCGCTGCCGGATCGCATGGCGCTGATTTACCACAACATCACGCCGCCCGAGTACTTCGTCGGCGTGCACCGCACCCTGGCGCGGCAGACGTTTCGAGGCCGGCGCGAGCTGCAAGCCTACGCGGATCGCTGCGATCTGGCGCTGGGCGATTCCGAGTTCAATCGTCAGGATCTGGAAGCGCTCGGGTTTCCACGCACCGCGGTGCTGCCGGTCGTCCCCGATTTCGCGCACCTCGATCGCGAGCCGAACTGGCTGGTGGCGCGCGACTTCGACGACGAGTGGACCAACGTGGTGTTCGTCGGCCGGCTGATCGCCAACAAGAAGATCGAGGATCTGATCGCGTGGTTCCACACCTACCACACCATCTTCAACCCGCGGTCGCGGCTGCTGCTGGTCGGTGCGCAGAGTGGATTCGAACGCTATCTGTCATCGCTGCACCAGCTGGTCGCCCGCCTCGGCGCGTCGCACGTGCATTTCGTCGGCCACGTGTCGGACGAGGAGCTGGTCGCCTTCTACGACGTCGCGGACCTCTTCCTTTGCGCCAGCGAGCACGAAGGGTTTTGCGTGCCGATCGTCGAGGCGTTCTACAAGCAGGTGCCGGTGCTCGCCTATGCCGCGACCGCCGTGCCCTCGACCATGGACGGCGCCGGCATCCTGTTCGAGAACCGCGATCCGATTCACGTCGCCGCGCTGATGGACGAAATCATCTCCAACGCGAGCCTTCAGGATCAGATCGTCGACGGTCAGCTCGCGGCGGTCGCCCGTCTGCAATCGAAGGACTTCGCCGGCACGCTGCTCGCCTTCGTCGATCGCATCCTGGCGGGCCCGCGCGCGCCGGCGCCGCGCGTGGCGTTCGATTTCTGGGGCCAGTTCGATGCCGCCCAGGAGCTCGAGGAACTCCGGATGTATCGCCCGGCGATCTATCAGGCGCTGCCGGCCGCTCCGCCGCCTGAAGCCGGAAGCAGCAAGTCAGCAGGCGGACGTTGATCGTCAACCAATGGGTGCCGGCCGCGCACAAGGGTGATGCGATCGGCGACAGCGCCAGGCGCGTCCGCGATCTGCTGCGGCACATGGGCCATCAATCGGAGCTGTACGCCCTCACGATAGACGACGATCTGCGCCACGACGTGCGGCCGTTCGCCGACCCCGCGGCGACCCGAGGGCAGCTGACCATCTTTCACTACGCGCTCCCGTCGCCGATGACCGAAGCCTTCGCGTCGCTCGGCGCCGGCCGCGTCCTGCAGTATCACAACGTCACGCCGGCGTCGTATTTCGCAGGCTACGATCCGTCGCTGTTCAGGCTCGCCTCGCTTGGCCGGGACGAGCTGGCGACGCTCGCCGGCCGCGTCGACCTCGCGCTCGGCGACTCGGAATACAACCGCCGCGAGCTCGAGGCGCTCGGCTTCGATCGCACAGGCGTCTTCCCGATCGCGGTCGACACCTCTCGGGTCACCCAGCCGTCCCAGCGTCCCGCGCTCGACACCCTGCTCGACGATGGCCTGGTGAACTTCTTGTTCGTCGGCCGGATCGCACCGAACAAGAAGATCGAGGACATCATCCGGCTGGCCGAGTTCTACAAGCGCTACGTCGACGCCTATTACCGCTTCATCTTCGTCGGCCGGTTCGACGTCGTGCCGCGGTATTATTCAATGATTCGCGCGCTGATGGCGGAGTTCCGCTTCCTCAATGATCGATTTCTGTTCACCGGCCCGGTTTCCGACGAAGAGCTCGCGGTCTACTACCGCCATGCGGCAGTCTACATCTCGATGAGCGAGCATGAAGGCTTCTGCGTGCCGCTGGTCGAGGCGATGGCCGCAAACGTGCCGGTGCTGGCGTATGCCGCCGCGGCCGTCCCCGACACGCTCGGCGGCGCCGGCGTGCAGTTCTCGCCCAAGGACATCGAGTTCGCCGCTGAGCTGCTCGGCCAATTGGCCTTTGACGACGATTTCCGCGCCGGCGTGATCGCCGGGCAGCGCCGGCGGCTGGCCGATTTCGGCGACGCGCGCGTCACCCGCGAGCTCGCCTCGCTGCTCCACACACTCTCGTGAAAATCGCCTTCGTCGTCCAGCGCTACGGCGCCGAGGTGCTCGGCGGATCCGAACACCTGTGCCGTCTCGTCGCCGAACGCCTCGCCGGCAGCCACGACGTCGACGTCCTCACCAGCTGCGCGCAGGACTACATCACCTGGAAGAACGAGTATCCGGAGGGCAGCGACCGGGTCCGGGGCGTCACGGTGCGGCGGTTCGCCAGCGCCTCGACCCGTGACATCGACGCGTTCAACGCCTTCTCCGAGCGGATTTTCGACAAGCCGCACAGCCGCGCCGACGAGATGGAGTGGCTGAAGCAGCAGGGTCCGTGGTGTCCCGGCCTGATCGAGTTCCTGCGACGCAACCATCAGCAGTACGACGTGCTGATTTTCTTCACCTACCTCTACGCGCCGACCGTGGTCGGCCTCGAAATCGCGCCACAGCGCAGCATCCTGGTGTCGACCGCTCACGACGAGCCGGCGATCAGGCTCGAGATCTTCAAAGACGTCTTCCGCAAGCCGGCCGCGCTGTGCTACCTGACCGAGAGCGAGCGACGCTTCGTCGAGGTGCAGTTTCCCGAGCGGCCGCTGCTCGAAGAGACGGTCGGCGTCGGTATCGACCTCGCCCAGCAGCAGGTCTACCCGCGCATACCCGCGCCGCCTCCCGACGACGAGCAGGCGCCGTCCACGGCGGGCGGCGATGCCAGCGAGCCCGACACCAACTTCGAAGACGGGGTGGCCACGCTCGACTTCCCCGAACATCTGCGGGCGCGCGGCGCCGTGTTCCGCCGCCGCCATCGGCTCTATGGCCCGATGGTCCTGTACGGCGGTCGGATCGATCCGGGCAAGGGCTGCGAGGAGCTGATTCAGTACTTCACCGATTACGTGAAGGACGGCGGCGATGCGACGCTGGTGCTGATGGGTTCGAAGCTGATGGCGCTGCCGGAAGAACCGTTCATCCGGTTCGCCGGCCGGCTCTCGGATCGCGAGCGGCTGCAGGCGCTGGAGGCAGCCACGGTGGTGGTCTGCCCTTCACCGTACGAGAGTCTGTCGCTGCTGGCGCTCGAGGCACTCTCGGTCGGCACCCCGATTCTCGCCAACGGGCGCAGCGCCGTCCTGGTCGAGCACTGCGTCCGCAGCAATGGCGGGCTGTACTATGCGGACCGCGACGAGTTCGTGGAATCGCTCAAGCTGCTGACCAACGACGCCAAGCTGCGGGCGGCAATGGGCCGCAACGGCATCGACTACGTCGGCCGCAACTACCGCTGGGATGTGGTGCTGAGCAAGTACGAGCGGCTGTTCGCGAAGATCAGGAACGCGCGCTAGTTACTTGTCGTCGAGCAGCGCGGCCGGCGCAATCGAGCCGGCCACTGCCGGCGCCGACAGCGGCGTCTCCGGGGCCGGGGACGCCGGCTCCACGCCGTTGCCGTTGCCGTTGCCGGCGCGCTTGCGGCGCGGGCGGATCTCGTAACGCTTGATCATCTCGTTCAGCGTGGTCGGCTTGATGTGCAGCAGCTCGGCCGCGCGCTTCTGGACGCCGCCGGCGGCTTCCAGGGTCGACTCGATCAGGCGCTTTTCGAAATCGGTGATGACGTCCTTGAACGAAATCCCCTCCGGCGGCACCACGAACTGCGGCATCTGAAAATTCGGCGCCTTGCGCACATGATCGGGGATCAGCTCGACCCCGATGGTGTTGCCGGGGCTGAGGACCACCGCGCGTTCGATCACGTTCTCGAGCTCGCGCACGTTGCCCGGCCAGTCGTATTCGGTCAGCAGGTCGAGCGCGTCGGGCGTGAGCTCGAGCACGCCTTTCTTGTTTTCCTCGCCGTACTTTTCGAGGAAATGATGCACCAGCAGCGGGACATCGTCCTTGCGATCGCGCAGCGGCGGCAGCTGGATCGAGATGACGTGCAGCCGGTAGAACAGGTCCTCGCGGAACTTGCCTTCCTCCATCATCTGGCGCAGGTCGACATTGGTCGCGGCGATGATGCGGACGTCGACCTTGATCGTCTCCATGCCGCCGAGCCGCATGAAGTCGCGCTCCTGGATGACCCGCAGCAGTTTGGCCTGGGTCTCGAGCGGGACGTTGCCGATCTCGTCGAAGAAGATGCTGCCCTTGTCGGCGAGATCGAACATCCCCTTCTTGGGATAGACCGCGCCGGTGAAGGCGCCCTTGACGTGGCCGAACAGGGTCGACTCGAGGAGATCGGGAGGCAGGTTGCCGGAATTGACAGTGACGAACGAACGCTCCGAGCGCGACGAGTTGGCGTGAATGGCGCGCGCCACCAGTTCCTTGCCGGTGCCGCTCTCACCCTGAATGAGGATGGTAGAACGGCTCGGCGCCGCCTGGA
Organism: uncultured Acidobacteriota bacterium; assembly: GCA_963794705.1. GTDB lineage: Bacteria > Acidobacteriota > Vicinamibacteria > Vicinamibacterales > CAVVIG01 > CAVQFC01. The sequence goes on along the minus strand of CAWCFI010000007.1, from coordinate 72,759 downwards.
TGATGAGGTCGAACACCTGGCGCATCCGCGGGCTGCGGCCGATGATGTTCGCGAACTTGTGGTACCGCTCCTGGATGTTCTGCCGGAGGTTGCGGTTCTCGTTGAGCAGGCGCCGCCGCTCCATCGCATTGCGGACCACCACCAGCACTTCGTCGTTCTTGAACGGCTTGGTGATGTAGTCGAACGCGCCGGTCTTCATCGCGGCGATCGCGCTCTCGACCGAGGCGTAGGCGGTGATGATGATGACGTTGAGATCCTCGTCGATCCGCTTGAGCTCGTCGAGCGTGGCGATGCCGTCGAGGCCGGGCATCATGATGTCGACGATCGCCGCGTCGAACGGCAGCGCCCGCGCCATCTCGAGGCCTTCCGCACCCGAGGAGGCGACCCGCACGTCGTAGCCCTCGCGCGTCAGCAGCGTCTCGAGAATCTCGCGCATGATCTCCTCGTCGTCGACGACGAGGATGGTGCCGTTGCGTGAAGTAGCCATGATCAGTTTGCCCGCGCCGATCGCGCCGCGGCAGGAGCCTGCGGCAGCGCCATCGTGAAACGCGTCCCCTGCCCGACCGCGCTGTCGCACAGAATCGTTCCGTCGTGTTCCCGCACGATGCCGTAGGTAATCGACAGGCCGAGGCCGGTGCCGCGCCCAATCGCCTTGGTGGTGAAGAACGGATCGTAGATGCGCGCGATCTGCTCAGACGGAATGCCGGAGCCGGTGTCGGCGATTTCCGCGATGACGCGATCGCCCTCGACCCGGGTGGTGACCGACAGCCAGCCGCCGCTCGGCATCGCGTCGCGGGCATTGAGGAACAGGTTCAAGAACACCTGCTGAAGCTGGTGCTCGATGCCCTGCACCGGCATCATCACCGGCGCGAGCTCGCGCCGCACCTTGATGCTGCCGACCTCGAACTGGTGCTCCAGCAGCGAGAACACATCGGTGATGACCGCGTTGAGATCGACATCCACCCGTTCGTTAGACGCCGTACCGGGGCGGGCGAGGTTCAGCAGGCCGTTGACAATCTTGGCGGCGCGGAAGGTCTGCCGTTCGATCTTTTCGAGCAGGACAGTACGGGGGTCGGCCGGGTCGGCGCCTTCCAGCAGCATCTGGGTGAAGCTCGAGATGCCGGTGAGCGGCGTGTTGACCTCGTGCGCGACGCCGGCGGCGAGCAGGCCGATCGAGGCCATCTTCTCGGAAATCTGCAGCTGCTCCTCGAGTTGCACGCGGTCGGTGATGTCCTCGATGATCATCAGCATCCCAACCACGGCGTCGTCGCCCGAGGCGTTCTGAAGCGGCACTTCGGTGGCGTTGACCAGCAGCCGCGGGGTGTTGCTGTCGCGCGACGCGAGCGGCACCCGGTGCAGGGTGGCGCCGTAGGGATGATCGTGGCGCGCGGCCCGCAGCGCTTCCACGAACGGCGCGTCGAACAGATCGCCGAGCCGGCAGCCGATGGCCGCCTCGCGGGCGACGCCGTAAAATTCCTCTAGAGCGCGGTTCCAGCGCACGATCGTCTCGTCGGCGTCGAACACCACCAGCCCGTTGTCGAGCGACTCGAGGATGTTCTCGTTGAACTCGCGCATCCGGCCGAGCTCCTCGGCCTTGAGATGCAGTTGGCGGTAGAGTCGGCCGTTTTCGATCGCCGTGGCGACCTGGCCGGCGACCGCCGTCAGCAGTCCCAGATCCTCGCTGTTGAACGGCTCGTCGGTTTCCTTGCGGCTGAGCGCGAGCACCGCGATGGTCCGCCCCTCGAAGACGCACGGCACGAAGTAATAGATGCCGGCGTCGCGCCAGGCCTCGACCTCCTCTGCGGCAAATCGCGCGGCCGCAATGGGATCGTCGAGCGCGACGGTGTGGCCGCCGTCGAGGCGCGACATCATCGACGAGCGCCCGGGCAGCCGCGGCACCACCGCGGACGCGAAGCCGTACTGGCCGATTGCGGTGAAGTCGCCCCGCCGGCCGTCGGGGAGGTCGCCGGGATCCCCGGCCGCGAGCATCAGCGCCATGCGATCGACCACCAGCGTTTCGACGATACGCGCCACCAGCCGCTGGCTGAGCCGGACGATGTCGAGGTCGCTGTTCAGGTCGCGCGCGAAGGCCACGAGCGCGCGCCGGTAATCGTAGCGGTCGCGGTAGAAGGCGCGGTCGAGGGCATTCTGCACGGCATCCTTGACCGGCCGCGCCAGCAGCACGAGCACCAGCGTCGCGAGCGCGGCAATCACCCAGTTGTGGTCGTCGGCGTCGGTGACGAAGACGAAGCCGGTCAACTTGCGCAGCGCCGCATAGAGCGCCACGCTCGCCGCGAGAAACGCGGTGTAGGCGAAGCCTCGCTTGACGATCACCTCGACGTCGCGCAGGCGGTAGCGGACGATCGCGCACGCGAAGGTCAGCGGCATCACCGCCAGCAGCACCGCCGTGAGCTGCAGCTCGATCGGCGGGTTCACGCCGAACACCCAAGGCAGCGCATAGCCCAGGCCAAAGGGACCGACGCCCAGCGCCGTGCCCCACGCGATCCAGCGCAGCTGGCGCCGGCCGGTAATCGAGGCGATCTCGCGGAACGCGCGAACCAGCACGCCAAGGGCGGCCATCGCATAGACGAACAGGTAGATCGGCTCGGAGCGATCCAGCACTTCGAGCGCGCGCGAGAAGAGCGGCCCGGAGAGCGTGCCCTGCGACAGGCGCGTGACAGCGATCACCCGTGCGGCGCCGAGCAGCAATGCCGGCGCATACATCAGGGGGACGAGCAGCGCGTTGAAACGCTCGCCGTGGCTGGTGCGGCGCCCATCGTCGGGCCGCTCGGGGAACACCATCGTGAAGTGCAGCAGCAGCGGCGGCAGCAGCGCGAACGCGATCGCGTCACCCCAGTAGAACGCCCAGTCGAGGCGATCGAACGGGCCGTTGAACGAAAACGTGAACACGCCAAAGAAGGCGACGCACAGCCAGAAGAAATGGAGCGTCGCCTGGTCGCGCGGGCGGCGCAGGCGGACCGAGGCGCCGACGATCAGGGTGAACAGGCCCACTGCGGCCAGCACGAAATACATCGAGTTGCCGTGCGGCGCCGGGGCCAGCACCAGTTCGATCGGCTGCCGGACGCCGGCCCGCAGCAGGCTGTAGACGAGCCGCGTGCCGGTGTGACCGCGGTGTTGATACTCGACGACGTCGGCCGGGGTTTGAACCGGGGAGCCGTTGACCGCCAGGAGCACGTCGCCGCGCGCGATGCCGGCCGCCGACGCGGCGGTGCCGTCGGCGATTTCCGCCGCGGTGACTCCTTCGGCGCGGCCGGACCACAGCACGCCGTCTTCGACCTCGTGCCATCGCGAGTACATCGCGACGTTGGCAATGCCCAGCGCGACGAGCATCGCGACAACCGTCACCGCGAACACGGATCGACCCCAAACCAGCCAGCGGGCCTCGATCGGGTCGGCGTGATTCAGGTCGGTATCGGCCATGGACGCGAGCTCAGATCGCAGTGTTCAGGGACACTACGACCTTTGTCCAGCTAGCAAAGGCCATTCCCTGTGCGATAGAACTTAAATGCCTGCAAAATAAAGATTTCCGGCTCGAGTTCGCACGAGAATCCAACGACGACTCCAATTGAGCGGAGCTATTCATTCAATATTGTGGATCGGTTGGGCTCGGCCGGGGGGCCTTAGAACTTCAGCGTCAGACCGCCAACGATGCGCTTGGGCGGATGGACGACCAGCAGCTCGTCGTAGATCGACTGATCCGCTGCCGTCTCACGGAAAAAATTTCGAACCGCGACCAGCATCTCCCACTTGGCGCTGCTGAAGTCCATGAACGGCAGCGCCTGTCGGACCTGCACGTCGAACCGCGCGTCGAGCGCGGGCGCGGAGGTCTGCGACGCAGGCCGGGCGAATCCGCTGCTGACGCGATAGAGGACGACCACGCGAGTGGCGGTCTCGGGCACTTCGGTTTCGATCGAGGTCGAGACGTCGTGGATCTGGCGGCTGTCGAGCGGTAGCACGGACGGCTCAAGCACCACCATGTAGCCGAGATCCGGTGACGCGCCGCGGGCGCGGGTCAGCGTGTATTCGACCGCCCCGTGGACGCGGCCGGCGATCGCGGCACGGACGCCGGCGCTCAACCCGGAGGCATCGACATCGCCGACGTTGCCGAGCAGATAGTTGCCGACCGTTGACGGCGCGTCCGGCGTGCTGACGCCGAACAGCGTGACGATCTGATCCTGGACGTGCTGACGGAAGGCGCGCAGCGACACGGTGGCCGACGCGATGTCGTGCTCGACCTCGACCTCGATGTGATTGGTGCGCTCGGCCTGGAACGGCCGCCCGGCGGCAATCGACGAGAACGTCCGCTGTGGCGGCAGCAGGATGCCGGCGTCCATGCGCGGCATGAACTCCTCTGCTCCGGGCGCCATCGCCCGGCTCGACATCATGGTGCTGACGCGGAAGTGATCGGCCGGCTGCAGCGTCAGCGCAACCCTCGGGCTGATCAGGCTGCCGCCTTCGAGGTAGTCGTAGCGCGCGTAGCGGCCGCCATAGGTCAGCGTGAGAATCGGTGAAATCGAGAAGGTGTCGAACGCGTACACGGCGCCGGCGTTGCGGCTGCCTTCAGTCACGTCACGCAGGGTCGCGACGTTGCCCCCTTCGTAGCGCTGGGTGCTGTAGGAGAGGCCGATATCGTAGCGGTGCCGGGCCGGCGCGCGCGTGGTGTATTCCCCCGCGATGATCCACGACGCGATGTCGCCCTGTGTGAGCGCGGCGCGCACCGTCCAATCGGCGTGCTCGCCGACCGGCGCGCCGAGCGCGAGATACGCCGTGTTGTGCGCGAAGTTATCGGACGAGAACAGCTGCTGCGTCGAGTCGAACGATCCGGTGGTGAGCAGGTTGACCTGGCCGGAGAACGGCGTCGCCGCGAAAAAATTGGTGGCGAGACGGGCCGACGAGTTGGTGACGCGCCCGAACACGTTCTGCCCGCCGAAGCCGTTGCCGTCCGCCGGCGCATCAGCGGCCGCGACCACCGATTCGGGCACCGTCGCGTCTTTCAGGATGGTGCGGCGCGCGTGGCGCAGCCGCCAGGCGAGCTCGCCGTGGTCGTCGTTGCCGACCGCACCGGTCGCGGCGGCCGGATCAGCCGCGGGCGCCGCCTCGGGCGCGTCGGCCACTCCGGCAGCGAGCACCGGACGCGGGCCCGGCATGTTGACGGTACTCGCGGCGCTGACGTGACGGAGCGCGATCGCGGACGACACCCGCCCGCTGGGCCGGACGTCGATCACCTGCGCTCGCGAGGCGACGAAGCCGGTCAGGTGCGCGCGCAGCAGATATGGCCCCGGTGAAAGGGTCCGCAACTCGAATCGTCCACTTCGGTCGCTGACCGCGAATGCGGTGGAGGCGCCGAGCGCCGACACCGTCGCGCCGGCCACCGGCGCGCCCTGCTCGTCCTGCACGGTGCCCTGAATCGAGCCGGCCGCGATTGACGCGACGTGCGCGACCGGACGGAACTGTCCGACGGTCTGCGCGGAGGAAGTCGCCGGCAAACAGAGGAGCACCAGACCGCCGACGACCGCCGACGCCGTCATTCTGGAACTGGTGCTCATGGATGCTCCCGCCTTACTGCGTTACGAGGGGATGACGGTAAAGACGATTTCCCGCGTCAACGTCTTGTTGGCGATCTTGTCGGTCACCTTGATTTCGAGCCGGTAGTCACCTTCGGGGAACGAAGCCAGCGGCACGGCCTGGCCGCTCTGCAACTGGTGGCCCGCCGCGAAGTCGAAATTGGGCGGCAGCGTCTGCCCGTTCAGATTCTGCGGGTTGGTCTTGTTGAAGAACTTCTCCGGCTGGCCCGCGAGCTTCTGGTAGAAATTGTATTCAACGCTGACGTCGGGCTTGTTGGCGCTGTCAACCTTCGGGTTGTAAATCAGCATGAAGGTGGAGAGCTCGGCCTTCTTCGTGAATTTCGTCTCGAAGGTCGGGACGATCTCCATCATGCCGAGCGCGTAGGGACGGTCCGCCTGCTGCTGCGGCGTCAGCGGCGCGGGCAGCGGATCGATCCGCTGCGCCACAATCACCGAACTGGTGGCCAGTTCGGTGCTCCAGAAATCGGGGACGTTGACGGTCTGCTTGAGCGCCGACATCTTCTGCGGCGGCGCGTTCTTCGGCGCCTTCTCCGGGGTCGGCTCCTTGGCGATCAGGAACACGTCGTAGTTGCCGGCCGGAACAGTGAACGAGCGCGAAATCTTCATCGACGTCTGCCCAGCGGTCACCGGAATGAAGCTGATGTCCTCGTAGGCGTAGTCGGATTTCTTGCCCTTGTCCTTGTCTTTGTCCTTCTTGTCGTCCTTCTTGCCGGGCTCCGGAGCCGCCGCGGCCGCCGGGCTCTTCGAGACCACCCGCCAGTAGAACGCGACGGTGCCGCCGCCGACTTTGGACGGATCGATCTGGACGGTGAACGGAACGTATTCCTTGTTGCCCTGGGCCTTGAGCACGTCTTCACGAACCCAGGTCATCGACAAATCGTTGGCCGCGGGCTGTCCGGCCGTGAGATCGTCCACGCTCTTGACGATGCTTTGGATTTCTCTCTTCTGCGCTTCATCCTTCTTTTTGTCGTCCTTGCCCTGCGCAAAGAGGGCGATGGAGGACGCACACACCACGAGGACGACAAGCGCAAACCCGGCACGCCGCTGCTTCATAAAGCCTAGTCTCCCAAGATAAAAGGGCTTCGTCGATCAGCCCATAATAGGCGTCCCCTCCGGGTCAAGTCAAACCCTTCTGCAGCCAGCACTTCAGCCGGGTTTTCGCGCTCTGGGGCTATGCTAACATCCGGTTCCTTGTCATGAGGCTGATCGACGTCTCCGTGCCGCTCGATGCACAGCTCCCGACCTACCCCCATAACACCCCGTTCAGCCTCGAAGCGATCAAGCGGATTGCCCGTGGCGACAGCTCGAACGTCTCGACGCTGCACATGAGCGCGCACACCGGCACCCACGTCGACGCGCCGCGTCACTTCTTCGACGCCGGCGCCGGCACCGAGTCGCTGGCGCTCGAGCTCCTGATGGGGCGCGCCCGTGTCATCGAGATCGACTCGCGCGCCGGGATCGCCGCCGAAGATCTGGCTCCGATCGACCTGTCGGACGACATTCGCGTGCTGATCAAGACGCACAACTCCCGGCTGTGGGGGTCACCGGAGTTCCACGAGGACTATGTCGGCGTCACCGACTCCGGGGCGAAGTACCTGGTCGAACACGGCATCAAGGTGGTCGGCGTCGACTACCTCTCCGTCGAGAAGTTTCATAACCCTGGCGCGCCGGCGCACCACGCGCTGCTCGGCGCCGGCACGATCGTGATCGAAGGCCTGAACCTGCGTGACGTCGAGCCTGGCATCTACGAGATGTTCTGCCTTCCCCTTCGGATCGTCGGATCCGACGGCGCACCGGCACGCGTCGTGCTGCGCAGGAGCTGACTGCCGATGTCGGCCCTGCTCGACGACAGCCTCGTCATCGTGCTCGCCGGCGGCGCCGGCGAACGGCTCTATCCGCTGACCAAGGAGCGGGCCAAGCCGGCGGTGTACTTCGGCGGCCCGTACCGCATCATCGATTTCGCGCTGAGCAACTGCATCAACTCCGGGCTGCGGCGCATCTTCATCGCGACCCAGTACAAGTCGCTCTCGCTCAACCGGCACGTCCGCATGGGCTGGGGCATCGTGTCCGAGGAGCTCGGCGAGTTCGTCGAGATTCTCCCGCCGCAGAAGCGCGTCAGCGAGCACTGGTACCAGGGGACCGCCGACGCGGTCTATCAGAACCTCTACTCGATCATGCGGGAGGGACCACGCCACCTGGTGGTGCTGTCCGGCGATCACGTCTACAAGATGGACTACGCGCGCATGCTGCGGCTCCATCGCGAGCGCAAGGCCGCCGTCACCCTCGCCACGATCGAAGTGCCGATCGCCGATGCCAGCCGCTTCGGCATCATCGCGGTCGACGAAACCGAACGGGTCACCGGTTTCCAGGAGAAGCCGACCCAGCCGACCGCCATCCCTGGCTCTGCCGATTTTGCGCTGGCGTCGATGGGCGTCTACATCTTCGACACCGACGTGCTGGTGCGCGCGCTCGAGGCCGACGCCAACCAGCCGACCAACCACGATTTCGGCAAGGACATCATCCCGGCGCTGATTCACGAGGCGCCGGTGTACGCCGTACCGCTTCTACGACGAGAACAAGAAGGCGTCGAAGTACTGGCGCGACATCGGCACGCTCGACGCGTATTTCGAAGCGAACATGGACCTGTGCCAGGTGAACCCCGAGTTCAACCTCTACGATCCAGAGTGGCCGCTGCGGACCTATCAGCCGCAGGCGCCGCCGGCGAAGTTCGTGTTCGCCGAGTCTGGCAGCCGTTGCGGCCAGGCGCTCGATTCGGTGATCTCGCCCGGCTGCATCGTGTCGGGCAGCCGCATCGCCGGGAGCGTGCTCTGTCCGAACGTCCGGGTCCACAGCTTCTGCACCATCGACGAATGCATCCTGATGCCGGGCGTGCGGGTCGGCCGGCACGCCCGGATCCGGCGCGCGATCATCGATCGCGACGTGCTGATCCCGCGCGGCGCGCTGATCGGCTACAACGCAGAGGAAGATCGCCGGCGCCACACCGTCACCGACTCCGGCATCGTGGTCGTCACCGTGGACGACGAGCCCTACATCGGACCGCTCAGCGAGGAGGCGCTCCGTTTCGAAGCGGACGCCGACCGCCGCGGCGGAGGCCCGTAGACCACGACACGCACGAACGAAACCAAACAGATCTCTTGCGTGTCTTTCGCGCGCTCGCGGCTTCGCGAGTGTCGTGGGACGCGCGTTGACTGGGAGACTCGATGAAGATCGCAAAGGTTGTCGGCCGCGAGATCCTGGACTCGCGCGGCAATCCGACGGTGGAAGTGGACGTGACGCTGGCGGGCGGCGCGTTCGGCCGCGCGGCCGTGCCGTCGGGCGCGTCGACCGGCGAGCGCGAGGCGCTGGAACTGCGCGACGGCGACAAGGCGCGCTACAGCGGCAAGGGCGTGCGCAAGGCGGTCGCCAACATCAACGGCGAGATCGCCAAGGCGGTCTGCGGCCCCGAGCTGGATCAGCGCGGGCTCGACGCCGCGATGATCGCGCTCGACGGCACGCTCGACCAAGAGCCGGCTCGGCGCCAACGCGCTGCTGGGCGTCTCGATGGCGGCGCTGCGCGCCGACGCCGCGGCCGGCGCCACGCCGCTCTACCGTCACATCGGCCGGCTGTACGGGCAACGAGACGTTTACGCTGCCGGTGCCGATGATGAACATCCTCAACGGCGGCGCCCACGCCGACTCGAGCGTCGACTTCCAGGAGTTCATGGTGATGCCGCTGAACGCCGGGTCGTTCAGCGAGGCGCTGCGCATGGGCGCCGAGATCTTTCACGCGCTTCGCGGCATCCTGAAGGGACGCGGCCAGTCCACCGGCGTCGGCGACGAAGGCGGCTTCGCGCCGAACCTGAAATCGAACCGCGAAGCGGTCGAGGTGGTGCTCGAGGCGATCGGCAAGACCGGGCTCAAGGCCGGCGAGGACATCTTCCTCGCGCTCGACGTCGCGTCGAGCGAATTGTGGGCTCCCTCGACCGGGCTCGGGACAGGCGGCGGCGGCACATACACGTTCAAGAAATCGGGCGAGCCCGACCGCACCTCGGTCGAGATGATCGCGCCTGTACGAGGACTGGATCCGCCAGTATCCGATCGTGTCGATCGAAGACGGCCTCGCCGAAGGCGACTGGGACGGCTGGAAGCTGCTGACGAGCGCGATGGGCAAGCGCGTCCAGCTGGTCGGCGACGACGTGTTCGTGACCAACCCGGAGATTCTGAAGAAAGGCATCGCCGACCAGGTCGGCAACGCGCTGCTCGTCAAGCTGAACCAGATCGGCACGGTCACCGAAACGCTCGACGCGGTGCGGATGGCGGCCGACGCCGGCTACGCCACGATCATCTCGCACCGCTCCGGCGAGACCGAGGACTCCACGATCGCCGATCTCGCGGTAGGCACCGCGGCCGGTCAAATCAAGACCGGATCGGCCAGCCGCACCGATCGGATCTGCAAATACAACCAGCTGCTGCGCATCGAAGAGGAGCTGGGATCGGCGGCGACGTTTCGCCGGACGGAGCGCGCTCCGTCCGTAGCTTCGGCTGAAGCCGGACACTATCGAAACACGCGGACACTGCCGTCGGTAGTGTCCGCCTCTAGGCGGACCATGCATAAGGTCGTTCTGCTACGCCACGGCGAGAGCACCTGGAACAAGGAAAACCGCTTCACCGGCTGGCACGACGTCGATCTCACCGATCGCGGCCGCGACGAAGCGCGCGAGGCCGGCCGCCTGCTCAAGGAAGGCGGCTACGTCTTCGACGTCGCCTTCACGTCGGTGCTGAAGCGCGCCATCAAGACGCTGGGGATCGCGCTCGACACGCTCGATCAGCTCTGGATTCCGGTCACCAAGAGCTGGAAGCTGAACGAGCGGCACTACGGCGCGCTGCAGGGTCTGAACAAGGCGGAGACCGCCGCGAAGCACGGCGAAGCGCAGACCAAGATCTGGCGGCGCAGCTTCGACATCCCGCCGCCGCCGCTGACCGTCGACGACGAGCGCCACCCGTCGCACGATCCGCGCTACCGAGGGCTGAAGGCCAGCGACCTGCCGCTGACCGAGTCGCTGAAGGACACCGATCGCGCGGTTCATGCCGTACTGGCACGAGACGATCGCGCCGACGATCCGTCGGGCAAGCGCGTCGTCATCGCGGCGCACGGCAACAGCCTGCGCGCGCTCGTGAAGGATCTCGACAACATTCCGGAGGCAGAGATCGTCGAGCTGAACATCCCGACCGGCATCCCGCTCGTCTACGAGCTCGACGACAGCCTCAAGCCGCTGCGCCACTACTATCTCGGCGATCCGGCGGCGGCCGCCGCGGCGGCCGCGCGCGTCGCCAACCAGGCCAAGGGATAGGCGCTGGAGCAGGCCGGACGAAAAAAGGCCGGCGCACTCTCGCGCGCCGGCCTCAGGTCTGAATCTTCAGATCTAGGGTCTAGGGTCTCGATTTACTCGACCGCTTCGGTCGCCTCGTCCGCCGCGATCCGCAGCGAGCGGAGGAAGCGCTTGTCGTTGGCGGTCACTTCGAGCGCGCGCTTGGGCTGCGCGACCTCGCGCGGGCGCCGCGACCTTGGTCAAGGCTGCCGTCTGCGAGCGGCTGACGAATCCCACCACCGCTTCGAGCGTGACTTTCATTTCGAATCCCGCCGCGCGCGCCTTCTCGCGGCACGCTTCCACTTGGGGATTCTCTGCGACCGCAGCGGCGATCGCGTCGGCCAGCTCTCGTGCGAACCGGTTCACGACGTCGTCCATCTGCTTCCCTCCCTACGCCGCCGGGCCGGGTTCCGGGGCGCTTCCCAGTCGAGGCCTGCCTACACCAAGGGTGGTGAACAGGGACTGGGCGCCTGACGTTTGCATCTGTGTCGGAAGAAATCTTGTAGGTGACTCGAGTTTAAGCCCAAGCCATAGTGGTGTCAAGCAGTTACAGCGACCGAATGGACCCGATCACGTTACAATCGCCGCGTGAGCAGCACCAGCCCCATCCCTCCGGTGCGCACGCCGGATGACCTCGCGGACTGGGATCCCGACTCGGATCTTGGCTATCCCGGCGAGTTCCCCTTCACCCGCGGCATCCAGCCGACGATGTACCGCGGCCGGCTGTGGACGATGCGGCAGTACGCCGGTTTCGCGACGGCCGAAGAGTCCAACGCCCGCTACCGCTATCTGCTGGCGCAGGGCGTCAGCGGCCTGAGCGTCGCCTTCGATCTGCCGACGCAGATGGGCTACGACTCCGACCACGCGCTCGCCGCCGGCGAGGTCGGCCGCGTCGGCGTCGCGATCGATTCGATCGAGGACATGGCCACGCTGTTCGATCGGATCCCGCTCGACCGGGTCTCGACGTCGATGACCATCAACGCCACGGCGATCATCCTGCTGTCGCTCTACATCGCGGTCGCGAAGCGCCAGGGCGTCGCCGCGCGGGCGCTGTCCGGCACGGTGCAGAACGACATCCTCAAGGAATACGTCGCCCGCGGCACCTACATCTACCCGCCGCGCGCAGTCGCTGCGCATCGTCACCGACATCTTCGCCTTCTGCGAGCGCGAGATGCCGAACTGGAACACGATCTCGATCAGCGGCTATCACATCCGCGAGGCCGGATCGACGGCGGTGCAGGAGGTCGCGTTCACCTTCGCGCACGCGCATCGCCTACGTGCAGGCGGCGATCGACGCCGGCCTCGACGTCAACCAGTTCGGCCAGCGGCTGTCGTTCTTCTTCAACGCGCACAACGACTTCCTCGAGGAGATCGCCAAGTTCCGCGCGGCGCGGCGGCTGTGGGCGCGGATCATGCGCGATCGGTTCCACGCGACCAACCCGCGCGCGCAGCAGCTGCGCTTCCACACCCAGACCGCCGGCAGCACGCTGACCGCGCAGCAGCCCGACAACAACATCGTCCGCGTCGCGCTGCAGGCGATGGCGGCGGTGCTCGGCGGCACGCAGTCGCTGCACTGCAACGGCCGCGACGAGGCGCTGGCGCTGCCGACCGAGGAGTCGGCGCGGATCGCGCTGCGCACGCAGCAGATCATCGCCGCGGAAACCGGCGTCGCCAACACCGTCGATCCGGTCGGCCGGCTCGTACGCGATCGAGGCGCTGACCGACGAGATCGAGCACGGCGCCGAGGCGCATGCTCGAGAAGATCGAGCGCGCCGGCGGCACGCTGGCGGCGATCGAGGCCGGCCTGATCCAGCGCGAGATCCAGGAATCCGCCTATCGCGCCCAGCTGGCGGTCGACGCCGGCGACGGCGACGGTCGTCGGCGTCAACCGGTTCGTCGTCCGAGGCCAGCCGGACCGCCGATGGCGACGCTGACGATCGATCCGGAGATCGAGCGGCAGCAGATCGAGCGCGTCCGCGCCGTCCGCGCCGGCCGCAGCGCCGGCGACTGGCGCGCGGCGCTCGACGCGTGTCACGGCCGCCGCGCGCGACGGCAGCAACCTCGTGCCGCCGATCATCGCCGCGGTCGAGGCGCGCGCCACGGTCGGCGAAATCGCCGACGCGCTGCGCGCGGTGTTCGGCGAATACCGAGAGACTGCGACACTGTGAGCTCAGAAGGCGACTCGGAACCCAGAACCGAACGCTGAACTCGACCTGAACCCCGAACCCCTGCTCTCGGTCGACCACCTGACGACCGTCTTCGACGCCGCCGGCGGGCCGGTGCCGGCGGTCGACGATGTCAGCTTCGAGATTCGCGCCGGCGAGACGCTCGGCCTGGTCGGCGAATCGGGCAGCGGCAAGTCGGTGACCGCGCTGTCGATCATGCGGCTGGTGCAGCCGCCCGGGCGCATCGCCGGCGGACGGCATCCTGTTCAAGGGACGCGATCTGCTGACGCTCGACGAGCGCGAGATGCAGCGGCGTGCGCGGCGCCGAGATCGCGCTGATCTTCCAGGAGCCGATGACCGCGCTCAACCCGGTCTTCCGCGTCGGCGATCAGATCGCGGAGACGCTGCTCGTCCACGGCCGCGCCACGCGGCGCGAGGCGCAAGGCGACGCGCGGTCGAGCTGCTGCGACGCGGTGCGCATCACCGACCCGGAATCGCGCGTCGACGACTACCCGCACCAGCTCTCCGGCGGCATGCGGCAGCGCGTGCTGATCGCGATGGCGCTCGCCTGCCAGCCGTCGCTGGTCATCGCCGACGAGCCGACCACCGCGCTCGACGTCACGATTCAGGCGGAGATCCTCGACCTGCTGCGCGAGATGAAGGCGGCGCTCGACCTGTCGCTGCTGCTCATCACGCACGACCTCGGCGTCGTCGCCGAGACCGCCGACCGCGTCGCGGTGATGTACGCCGGGCGGATCGTCGAGACCGGCCCGGTGCGCGAGATCTTCCGCAATCCCGGCGCATCCCTACACGCGCGGCCTGCTGGCGTCGATGCCGGGCGGCACGCCCGGGCGCGCGGCTGCGCGCGATCGAAGGCTCGGTGCCGCCGCTCGGCGATCTGCCGCCGGGCTGCGCCTTCAACCCGCGCTGCCCCGATCGCTTCGAGCCGTGCACGGCCGCGCCGCCGCCGGACTACGCCGGCCGGGCCGAGTCACACCGCGAAGTGCTATCTGCACGATCCGCGCAGTCTGACGACTCTACCGCTCGGCGACCTCGACCGATCTCGCACGTCGACCTCGCTGATGCCGCTCGTTGAAGTCTCGCATCTCGTCAAGCACTTCACGCGCGACGCGGGGCTGTTCCGCGCCGGCACGCGCGTCGCGGCGGTCGACGATGTCAGCTTCAGCATCGAGGAGGGCGAGACGTTCGGGCTGGTCGGCGAGTCGGGCAGCGGCAAGACGACGACCGGCCGCTGCCTGCTGCGGCTGATCGAGCCGACGTCCGGCGAGGTGCGCTTCCGCGGCGAGAACGTGCTCGGCGTTCTCGCAGCGCCGGCTGCGCGCAGGCGCGGCGCGACATGCAGATCGTCTTTCAGGATCCGTACTCGTCGCTCAACCCGCGCATGCGGGCGCGGCCGATCGTCGAGGAGCCGCTGATCATCCACAGGCTCGGCGAGCGCGCGCGCGAGCGCGACGCGCGCGTCGCGGAGCTGTTCCGGCTGGTCGGCCTCGAACCCGGCGCACCTCGATCGCTATCCGCACGAGTTCAGCGGCGGCCAGCGCCAGCGCATCGGCCTGGCGCGCGCGCTCGCGCTGAACCCGTCGTTCGTCATCCTCGACGAGCCGGTCTCGGCGCTCGACGTCTCGGTGCAGGCGCAGGTCGTCAACCTGCTGATGGATCTGCAGCAGCAGCTGCAGCTCACCTACCTGTTCATCGCGCACGACCTGCGGCTGGTCGAGCACGTCTGCAGCCGCGTCGCGGTGATGTTCCTGGGAAAGATCGTCGAGATGGGACCGACGGCGTCGCTCTTCGCGGCGCCGCAGCATCCGTACACGCAGGGCGCTGCTGTCGGCGATTCCGGTGCCCGATCCCGACGCGCCGCGACAGCGCATCGTGCTCGATCCGGCGTCGGTCGAATCGCGACGCGCCGCTACGCGAGATTTCGCGCGGGCCACTTCGCGGCGGTCTAGTAAGTTCGAAGTGAGCGAAGAAGTCAGAAGTAGAAGTAAAGTTCAAAGTTTAAAGTTCGTGTCCCTTCTAACTTCGAACTTCTCGCTTCTAACTTCCGTGGTCACGGCAGGCTACGCGGCGCGGCGGACGTCGTTCTCGACCTGGCCGTCGCGGATGTGAGATGGTGCGGTAGGCGAACGCGGCGACGTCGGGCTCGTGCGTGACGAGGACGATGGTGTTGCCGGCCTTGTGCAGCCGCTCGAACAGCGCCCATGATTTCGGTGCCGGTCTTCGAGTCGAGGTTGCCGGTCGGCTCGTCGGCGAGCAGGATCGACGGGTTGTTGACCAGCGCGCGCGCGATCGCGACGCGCTGGCGCTGGCCGCCGGACAGCTCGTTCGGCCGGTGCATCATGCGCTGCGCCGAGCTCGACCTTCTCGAGCGCGCGCCTTGGCGCGCTCGAGGCGATCCTTGGCCGGCACGCCGGCGTAGACCAGCGGCAGCTCGACGTTGTGCAGCGCGGTCGCGCGCGGCAGCAGGTTGAAGGTCTGGAAGACGAAGCCGATCTCCTCGTTGCGGATGCGCGCCAGCTCGTTGTCGTTCATCTGGCTGACCTGCTTCTCGTTCAGCAGGTACGAGCCCTTGCTCGGCGTGTCGAGGCAGCCGATCAGGTTCATCAGCGTCGACTTGCCGGAGCCCGACGGCCCCATGATCGCGACGTACTCGCCGCGCTCGATCTGGATCGAGACGCCGCGCAGCGCGTGGATCTCCTCCTCGCCCATCACGTAGGTCTTCCACAGGTCGACCGTTTCAATCAGTGCCATAGCCTTAAGATCTCAGACGGAGGGCGCGGGCCCGGGGTTCCCCTGATTATGTCCCGCTTTTGAGGCGGGCGAGCGAGCGTCTTGGCGATCGCCGGGGCGTCGAGCGGCATGTGCGCGTTCCAGACGCGCGCGTCGACGGGGATCAGCGTCACCTTGGCGCCGCGCGATTTCCTGCGCTGCTCGGCGATCTCGCCGGCCAGCTCGCCGGCCGGGCGCCAGCGCGCGTGCCGAGCAGCAGCACGCAGACCTCGTCGTTCTTGGTGTCGCCCCACTTCAACGCCTGCGTCCAGGCGTCGGCGACCGCCTCGCGATCGAGCTGCGAGACGAACCGCGCCAGCAGCCGCGGGTTCTTGCTGCGCCCGAACAGCTTGCTTCTTCGGCACCAGCGCGAGATCGAAGCCGCGCAGCTGCGCCTGCTCGTAGCCGCCGCCGACCGCGTCGAGCGCCTGGCGCAGGCGGCTCAGCGTCGCCTTGCGGACGAACTCGTCGCGGGTGGCGCGCTCTTCCTTGAACTGCGCCGCCGCGCGGCGCCGCCGGGCGCGTCCGCGGCGGCGGCGTCGGCGGCGGCGCCGGCGCGGGCTGCGGCTCCGGCGCGCTCTGGTGCTGTGCGGTCGACCGGCTCGGCGCGCGGCGACGCGGTGACCGCGGCGCCGCCGCCTCGGCGAAGGCGCGATCGTATTCGGCGCGGCGGCCCGGCGTCGGACAGGATCCGGTACGCCTCGGTCAGCTCGGCGGCGCGATCGGCCGCCATGCTCTGGAATTCCTTGCCGAGGTGCTGGACCTTGTCCGGGTGATAGCGCGCGATCTGCGCGCGGAACGACTCGCTTGATCTCCTCGGCCGACGCCGTCGGCGGCGATCTCGAGGAGCTCGTAGTAGTTCTTGAGCGCCACCTATTTCTTGAACTCCGCGACGTTGGCGGCGGGCAGCTCGCGCCGGCCTTCGCGATTGTCCGATCGCGATCGCGCAGCCGCTTCGGCGCTCGCGGCTTGACCTCGGTCGGCGCTGCGCGCGCAGTACGGGCAGAACTTCCAGCCGGGCTGCAGCGCGCGGCCGCAGTGCGGGCAGCCGCCGCCGACGCGCTTGCCGCATTGCGGGCAGGCGTTGAAATCGACGCCGACCGCGGAGCCGCAGCCCGCGCACAGCGTGCGCATCTCGCGCACCTCGGTGACGACGCGCAGCAGCTCCTCGGGCGTGGTGATGCCGCTCTTCACCTTGGCCAGGCCGTCTTCGCCGAGCGTGATCATGCCGCCGGCGACCGCCGCCTCGCGCAGCTGATCCTCGGTCGACTTGACGCGTGATCAGGCGGCGCAGCTTGTCGGTGACCCGCATCACTTCGTAGATGCCGATCCGGCCGCGATAGCCGGTGTGGTTGCACTGATCGCAGCCGACCGACTTGTAGAACGGAATCGCCGCGGCGTCGGCCTCGGCGATGTTCAGCGAGCGCAGCACGTCGGCCGGCGGCGTGTACTGACGGCGGCAATGCACGCACAGGCGGCGCACCAGCCGCTGCGCGACGACGCCGACCAGCGCCGACGCGATCACGTACGGCTCGGCGCCGATGTCCATCAGACGGGTCACCACCGACGGCGCGTTGTCGGTGTGCAGCGTCGAGAGCACGAGGTGGCCGGTCTGCGCCGCCTGCATCGCGATCTTCGCGGTCTCGCCGTCGCGGATTTCGCCGAGCAGGATGACGTCGGGATCCTGGCGCAGGATCGAGCGCAGCGCGCTGGCGAACGTCAGCTTGATCTTCTCGTTGATCTGCGTCTGGTTGACGCCGGGGATCTGGTACTCGATCGGATCCTCGATGGTGATGATGTTGGTCTTCTCCGACTGCACCGCCTTCAGCGCCGAGCTCAGCGTCGTCGTCTTGCCGCTGCCGGTCGGGCCGACGACGAGGATCATGCCGTGCTGGTGGCGGAGGAACTCGCGCACTTCCTCGAGCGCCGCCGCCGACATGCCGATCTCCTCGAGCGGCGGGCACGCCCTTGCGGTGATCGAGCACGCGCATCACGACCTTCTCGCCGAACAGCGTGCGCAGCGTCGAGACGCGGAAGTCGACCTCGGTGCCGTCCTCGGCGGTCGAGCGCAGACGGCCGTCCTGCGGCAGCCGCTTCTCGGCGATGTCCATGCCCGCCATGATCTTGAGGCGCGCGATCAGCCCTTCGTGGACCCACTTGGGCAGGTCCATCACTTCCTTGAGCAGGCCGTCGAGGCGGTGGCGGATGAGGACGCCCTTTTCCATCGGCTCGACGTGGACGTCGCTCGCCTTGCTCTTGATCGCGCTCTTCACGACGAGGTCGACGAGATCGATGATCGGCGCGGCTTCGCTGCGCTCCTTGAGGCCGGCGACCGGCTCGAAGACGTCTTCTTCGACGCGGCGCGCCAGCGCGGTCTCGCTCGGCACCTCGACGCCCGGCCCGCCGCGCTGCGCGCGGTCTCGCGCTCGCGCACCGCCAGCTCGGCGCGGCTCTCCGGCGTCGTGCGCATCAGCGCCTTGTCGGGATAGCCGGTCTCGATCGCGTCGTTGATGTCGCCGCGGGTCGCGACGACCTGCTTGATGCGATAGCCGGTCTGGAACTCGAGATCCTGCACCAGGCTGAACAGCAGCGGATCGGACATCGCCACGGTCAGCAGGTTCTTCTCGAGCCTGCACCGCGACGCAGACGCGCTTGAGCGCGACTTCCTTCGGAATCAGGACGACGGCGGTCGGGATCGGGCGGATTCTCGGCGAGGTTGATGTACGGAAAGCCGAGCTGGAAGGCGAGCGCCTTCGCGATCTGCTTTTCGGTCGCGAGGTTCATGCGCACGAGGACCACGCCGAGCGCGTTCGCCGGTACGCTTGTGCTCGGCCAGCGCGATGCCGAGGTCCTCTTCCGTGATGAGGCCCGCCTGAATCAGGCACTCACCGATTTTCTTGCGCACCCTGAACCCTCAGGAAAAATCGACCTCGAACCGAACTCGATTGTACGAACCGGTTTCGAGCGGATCAATGTCAAAGCCTCGTGCAATTTCGAAAACGTCAGTCGAAACCACCAGCTGTAGTAGTTGAGCTGCGCCATGCACAACGCTCGTCGTTCAACGGCCTCCAGCACCAAGCGCCAGCCGCCTGAGCTTCCCTGCGCATCCCGCAGCAGCACGGCGCCGGCGGTGATTTCGATGACCCGCGCCCCGCGCACCTCGTCGCCGACGCCGACGATCCGGTTGTCGATGATCGCGAGCTTGCGATCCGGCGAATACAGAATCGTTCCCAGCACCGCGTCGAACGGCATGCGCGACTTCCGGCGGCGGCGCCGGCCTGCGCGCGCAGCGCGACCGGCTCAGCTCGCGCCGGCGGCCTTCCACACGGCCGGCGGCTGCACCGACGATCGGTCGCGTCGGCGGTTCGAACCGGCGGCGCAATCGGCGTCGTCGATCGCCGGTGGCGGTGTGCGCCGCCGCCTGCTTCGTCGCCGGTTCACCGGCGCGACCGGCGCCGGCGGTCACGACCACCGGCGGCGGCGTCACCACCGGCGCTTTGTTCACCACGACGGGCGGCGGCGGCATCACGACCGGCGCCTTGTTCGCGACCACCGGCGGCGGCGTCACGACCGGCGCCTTGTTCACTACGACCGGCGGCGGCTGGTCGACGACCGGCGCCTTGTTCACCACCGCCGGCGGCGGCGTCACGACCGGCGCCTTGTTCACGACGACCGGCGGCGGCGTCGCGACCGGCGGCCGTGTTCGCGACGACCGGCGGCGGCGTTACCCGGCGCTTGCACGACCGGCGGTGGCGCGCGGCGCAGGCGTCCTCGCCGCCGCGGCGCTGCGCCGGCTCGATCGCCACCGCGCGTCGCGGGCGCCGGCCGGCCAGAAGCGGCTGCGCTCCACCATCCACCAGCTGCCGCCCAACCCAGCCGCCGCGCCGGCGACGACCGCGGCGCGCGCCAGCCACGTCTTCGACGACCAGCCGCCGGCGCGCGCGCAGCAGGTTGATCGCCGGCGGCCAGTCCGCCGCCACCGCCCAGGCCAGCCGCAGCTCGGCGCCGCGCTCGCGAAATTCGTCGGCCGGCTCCGGCAGCCGCGCGGCGTCGATCCCGAACAACGAATCGAGCGGCTCGACTTCGACGTCGAGCCGCTCCATCAGCGCCGCCGACATGCTGCGCAGCTCCGGGAGCCCGCCGCACACGCAGACCTGGCCGATGTCGCGCCGGCGAGCCGCCGATCGCCGCGACGAACTCGCTGATCGCGTCGGCGAGCCGCGCCGTGATGTCCTCGCGCGATCGCGGCTCGCCGTGCGCGTAGTCCTCGTCGACGATAGCCCCACGGCAGATCGCGCGCCGCGAGCAGCACGCCGTTCCGCACCAGCGCGATGCACGTGACCTGCTCGTCGAGCGCGACGTACGACTCGATCGCGCCCGGCGACGGCAGACGCCTGCCGCATCCGCGCCAGCGAGCCGAGCGCCACCGCCGGCGTCGTCACCGTCCGCAGCCGGATGCCGGCCTCGCGGAGCGGCTGCAGCGCCTCGGACACTTCCGACGCCGACGCCATCGACACCACCACCGGCCGGCGCGCGGCGCGCTCGTCGGCCGGCGTTGCGGGCGCGATGTCCGCCCACACGCCGCTGGTCTGCAGCCCCGCCGCGGCCAGCGACGCCAGCGCCTCGGCGCGCATCGACTCGTACGATCCGGCGGTCACCATCACCTGCCGGTGCTCGCTGCGTCCGCCCCAGACCACGACCGCCGCCTGACGGCGCCGCAGCGACTCCAGCTTCGCCCGCAGTCTCCGGCCCCGACGGCGGCAGCACCGCGAACGACCGGACGCGCGTCTCGCCCTGGTCGCGCCGCCACGGCAGGCCGTCGTCCACTTCGACGATGCGGCACGCCGTCGGCGACAGTTCGATTCCGACTCGGCGTCGCCATCACGGCTGAATCATGCCTCCGCCGTGCCAAGGCACCAAGAACTCCCGCTGATATGTCGGTTCGAGACGCTCCGGCGCGGTAGCGGTCGACCTCGCCGCGGCAGCACGTGGTTGCCCGCGGCTGCACAGCGGGCTAACATGCTGAATTCACACATGGACCAGCGACTCGGCCTACGCCGACGAGGCGAACGGACACATCCAGGACGACCTGCGTCAGCAGACCGCGGCGGTGCTGCTCGACCGCATCGACGTCGATCACCGCCGACACGCGTCGCGATCTTTCCCTACAGCGGCGCCGAAACGCTCGACACCGACTACTGCCGCCGCCTCGGCCTGCTGCTGGCGCAGCTGCTCGCGATCGCCGTGCGCGACGGCCGGCTCGATCCGCGCGGCGGCTTCGTCGCCGACCTCCACCGCGTCGTGCTCGAGCGCGCGCTGTCGATGGAGCGGCTGTTCACGTTCGCCTACCTGACCGAACGCACCGCGCTCGACGAGCTGGCGCTCGACGACTCGATCGGCGCGACCAGCGAGCCGTGGCCGCTGGTCGCGCAGCTGGTGCGGCGCGCCTCGTTCGACCTGCTCGCCGCCTACACCGAGCGCGCGCAGCTCGAGCCGAGCGACACCGGCGATCATCGACAAGCTGACGACGCTGCACACGCGGCCGCTGTTCGACGCGGTGCTCGCCAAGGAAGCTGGAGCGCGCCGGCCGGTTCGGCTACGCGATCTCGCTGATTCTGTTCGACGTCGATCGCCTGTCCGCCGATCAACCAGGAGCACGGCTACGGCGTCGGCGACAAGATTCTCGAGCGGCTGGGGATCCTGATCCGGCAGTATTTCCGCCAGCACGACTGGGTGGCGCGCCACTCGGAGGACTCGATTGCGGTGCTGCTGTCGCGCACCGACGCCGACGCACGCGAGCTCGCTGGCCGAGCGGGTGCGGGCCACCGTCGAGGAGCGGCTCGGGTTCACCGATCATCGTTCGGATCGCGCGGTGCCGGTGACGCTCAGCGCCGCGGTCATCAACGTGCAGGTCGCGGTCGGCGACGTGATCGATCCGGAGCGCCTGCTCGCCGACGCCGAAGCCGCCGTCGAGCGCGCCAAGCAGCTGGGCCGCAACCGCGTCGAGCGCGTCGACGGCTACTCGGGCGTGCTTCAGGCCGGACCGACCCGGCCAGATAGCCGCTAGCCGCCGTACTCCTCTTCGTAGTTCGCCTTCAGCTTCGCCACCACCGCCGGATCCGCCAGCGTCGTCGTGTCGCCGAGCGCCTTGCCTTCGGCGATGTCGCGCAGCAGGCGGCGCATGATCTTGCCCGAGCGCGTCTTCGGCAGATCGGCGGTGAAGAGGATGTCGTCGGGCCGCGCGATCGCGCCGATCTTCTTCGACGACGTGCTCCTTGAGCTCGTCGATCAGCTCCTTCGACTGCGCGATGGCGCCGGCGCCTTCCTTCAGCGTGACGAACGCGGCGATCGCCTGCCCCTTGATCTCGTGCGCGCGCCCGACCACCGCCGCTTCGGCGACCGCCGGATGATCGACCAGCGCGCTCTCGACCTCCATCGTGCCGATGCGATGGCCGGCGACGTTGATGACGTCGTCGACGCGGCCGAGCAGCCAGAAGTAGCCGTCGGCGTCGCGCTTGGCGCCGTCGCCGGTGACGTAGACGCCGCTGCCCCACTTGTTCCAGTACTGGCGGACGTAGCGATCGGGATCGCCGTAGATGCCGCGCAGCATCGACGGCCACGGCCGCGTCAGCGCGAGCAGCCCGCCGCCGACCTCGACCTTCTCGCCGCTGTCGGTGCGGATCTCGGCCGAGATGCCGGGAAACGGCCTGCGTCGCCGATCCGGGCTTGAGCGTCGTGACGCCGGGCAGCGGCGTGATCATGATCGCGCCGGTCTCCGTCTGCCACCAGGTGTCGACGACCGGGCAGCGCTCGCCGCCGATGAACTTGTAGTACCAGACCCACGCTTCGGGGTTGATCGGCTCGCCGACCGATCCGAGCAGGCGCAGCGACGACAGATCGTGCTTCTGCGGAAACTCGGTGCCCCAGCGCATGAAGGCGCGGATCGCGGTCGGCGCGGTGTAGAACACGGTGACGCCGTGCTGCTCGATCAGCGACCAGAAGCGATCCTTCTGCGGCCAGTCCGGCGCGCCCTCGTACATCAGCACGGTCGCGCCGTTGGCCAGCGGGCCGTAGACGACGTAGCTGTGGCCGGTGACCCAGCCGATGTCGGCGGTGCACCAGTAGACGTCGTCCTCGCGCAGGTCGAAGACCATCTTGGTCGTCGCGTAGGTGCCGACCAGATAGCCGCCGGTGGTGTGGACGATGCCCTTCGGCTTTCCGGTCGTGCCGGAGGTGTAGAGGATGTAGAGCATGTCCTCGGCGTCCATCGGCTCGGGCTCGCACGTGGACGACGCGCCCTGCATCAGCTCGTGATACCAGTGATCGCGGCCGGCCTTCATCTCGACCGGCAGCGCCGCGCCGGCGCGCTGGACGACGACGACGTGCTCGATCGACGGCGTGCCGGCCACCGCTTCGTCGGCCACCTTCTTCAGCGCGACGATGTGGCCGCGGCGGTAGCCGCCGTCGGCGGTGACGAGCAGGCGGCACGGCGGAGTCGTTGATGCGATCGCGCAGCGACTCGGCGCTGAAGCCGCCGAAGACGACGCTGTGGACGGCGCCGATGCGGGCGCAGGCGAGCATCGCGATCGCGAGCTCGGGGATCAGCGGCATGTAGAGCGCGACGCGATCGCCCTTGGTGACGCCGAGCGACTTCAGCACGTTGGCGAACGTCGACACCTGGCGGTAGAGATCGAAGTAGGTCAGCGTGCGGCGATCGCCGGGCTCGCCTTCCCAGATCAGCGCGGCCTTGTTGCGGCGCGGGCCGCGCACGTGGCGATCCAGGCAGTTGACGCTCGCGTTGAGCTGTGCCGCCGACGAACCACTTGGCGTGCGGCGGCTGCCAGTCGAGCACCGTGTCCCACGGCGCGACCATTCGAGCTCGGCGGCCAGCTTCGCCCAGAACGCTTCGGGATCGCGCGCGGCCTCGGCGTAGATGCTCTCGTCGCGGACGACGGCGCCGCGCGCGGAACTCGGCCGGCGGCGGAAACGTGCGGTCTTCGCGGAGGAGATCGTCGATCTCGGGGTTCGGCTTCTGGTCGGCCATGCGGCCGATTGATATCGAAAAGCGACGCGAGGCGTCAGCCGCCGAGCGTCGTCAGGCGCGCGCGGACGCGGCCGACGAGCTCGGCGTTGGTCGACCGCGCCGAAGCGGAGGAACGCGCGGTAGTGCTCGATCGCGGTCGCGGCGTCGCCGCCCTCGTCGGCGACGACCGCGAGGTTGTAGTGCGAGCCGGCGTTGCGCGGATCGATGGCGAGCGCGCGGCGCAGCAGGTCGCGCGCGTCGGCGACCCGGCCGGCGGCCTTCTGCAGCAGCGCCAGGTTGACCAGCGACTCGACGTTGCGCGGGTCGGCGGCGAGCGCGACGCGGAATTCCGCCGCCGCGGCCGCGCGCTGGCTGCGCGCGCATCAGCGACGACGCCGAGGTTGTTGTGCGCCTTCACGTACTTCGGATCGATCGCGATCGCGCGCTGGAACTGCTTGACCGCATCGTCGCGCTGGCCGTGATCCTCGTAGAGCAGGCCGAGATTGTTGTGCACCTCGGCGCTGGCGTCGTTCTGCTCGAGCAGCGCGCGGTAGTGCGCGAGCGCGTTGTCGAAGTCGCCGACGCGCTGGTAGTAGAGCGCGAGCCCGAAGTGATCTTCGCGACGGGGCCGGTCGGCGGCTGTCGGCGCCGACCGGCGTCGGGCGCCGGTTCCGGCGCAGGCGCGCGACGGACCGCGGTCGCTCGCGGCGCGGCGACGCGACGGTCCGGCCGGCGTCGCGACCGGGCGCGTCGACCGGGACGGCGCGCGCGACGGCGGCGGCAACGTGCCGGCCGCGGCGCGGGCGCACGGTGCGGCGCGTCGCTGGCGTCGGCGGCGACGGCGCCGTAGCGGCGGAGTCGATGCGGGTGCGCGGCCGCTAGGAGCGCCGATGCCGGCGGCCGGCGGACCCGGCTACGGTCGACGGCGCGGTCACGGCGGACGGCGACGTGCGACGGTGCGCGCGGGTCCGGACCAGCCGCGCCGAGTCTGGCAGACGCGGCCTGACGGCGCGAGCGGCGCCGGCGGCGGGCCGGCACGGCGCGGGCGCCGCGCGTGCGCGGCGCGTGCCGCGCGCCGCCGGAATCGACGACGGCCGACGCGGCGACCGGCTGGACGCGCTGCGCGCGCCGGCGTCGACGCGCGGCGGCGCCGACGGCGACAGCATCGCGATCGAGGACGGTCAGGCCGACGAAGCCGAGCAGCGACGGCGCCGACGCCGTAGAGCAGCAGCGTCCGGACCGACATGCCGCGCCGCGTCGGCCGGGCGCGGGTAGCCGAGCGTCGCGAGCACGGCGTCGGCGCGCGCGCTGCGTTCGGGCGCGTCGTCGTCGCCGCCGCGATCGGCGGAGCGGCGGCGAAGCGCATCGAGAATCAGGCTCACGGTTCAGTGCCCGATGGGCGGAGCTCGGTGTCCGGCTCGCGCGGCGCCGCGGCGACCAGGCCGATGGCAAAGCCGGCGCTGACCAGGTGGACGTCGCTCTGCGGCGCGGCGGCCTTCAGCCGCTCGGCGTCGCGGCGCGCCGCCTGCGAATCAGTATAGGCCCCGGCGAGCACGCGCTGCCAGCGGCCGCGCGATCCGAGATCGACCTCGGCGTAGAACACGCGGAAGCCGGACGCCTCGAGCCAGTCGGTCGTCGACGGCGACGTCCGGCGCGGTGGTCTCGAGCCCGACCGGAAACGAGCTGACCAGGATCGTGAACGCGGCGTCGGCCGGCAGCTCGCGATCGACGCGGCGCGGCGCGCGCGACGTCGACGCCGGCAACTGCGCGAGCGCGCCGGCGCGCGCCGGCGCAGCCGGTCGGTCGGGCAGGCGCGCTGACGGCTGGCTCGACCGTCGACGAAGCGCTGATAGACGTACGCCGACGCGCCGACCGCGACCGCCGACGACAGCAGCACGACGGCCGCGGCCGCGACCAGCGACGCCTTGCGCCGGAACCAGCCGAACGCGGCCGCGCGTGCGGCGTCTGCACGTCGAGGCTCTCCGCCGCGTGCGTCACCATCTCCGGCGTGATGCGGTTGGCGCGGACCGAGAACGCCGGCGAGCAGCGCGCGGTCGCAGATCAGGTTGATCAGCCGCGGGATGCCGCCGGACCAGCGATGCACCTGCTGCAGCGCCTTGGCGGTGAAGCTGACCGCGGCGCCGCCGCCGGCGATCGTCAGCCGGTGCGCGACGTAGGCCGCGACGGTTTCGCGCGTCGAGCGGCTTCAGCTCGTAGCGGATCGACACGCGCTGATCGAGCTGGCGCATCTCCGGCGATCGCAGCAGCGTCTGCAGGTTCAGCTGGCCGACCAGGATGATCTGCAGCAGCTTTTCCTTGTCGGTCTCGAGGTTCGACAGGATGCGGATCTGCTCGAGCACCGGCAGCGGCAGGTTCTGCGCCTCGTCGATGATCAGCACCGCGCTCGCCTTGAGCGGGATCAGCGACGAGCAGGAAGTCGTAGAGCGTCTCGATCAGCTCCTGCTTGGTGACGTTCGCCAGCCGGCCGGCCTTGATCTCCTCGCGCGAGATGACGCCGAAGTCCTGCAGGATCCGCTTCAGCAGATCCTCTTCGGTCAGGAACGGGTTCAGCACCAGCGCGGTGAACGTCGTGCGATCGATCTGCTCGAGCAGCGCGCGGCACAGCGTCGTCTTGCCGGTGCCGATGTCGCCGGTGACGACGACGAAGCCTTCGCGGCGGCGGATGGCGTACTGCAGCAGGTCGAAGGCGTTGCCGTGCGACTGGCTGCGATAGAGATACTTCGGATCCGGCGTCAGGCTGAACGGCTTCTCCGAAAACCCGTAGTAGCTCTCGTACATGGCTACTGCGCCGCCACGCCGGCGACGATCTTCGCCGTCAGCAGAATCACCAGCTCGACCCGCTTGTGGCGTCACCACCGTGCCGACGGCCGAACCAGCCGCCGATGATGCCGGCGGCCTTGCTCTTCCTTGATCTCGCGATCGCGCGTGAAGCCGGACACCACCAGCGTCTCGCCGTCGGCGACGCGCGCCAGCATGTCGGACTCGACCGCCACCGGCGCCTTGACGATCGGCGTCAGGCTCAGCGTCAGCGACCGAGTCGCCGGAAATCTGCGGCGTCACGCTGAAGCTCATCGCGTCGGTGCGGACGATCGACGGCTCGTTGTTCAGCGTCAGCAGGCGCGGACTGCGCGATCGTCGTCACCTTGCCCTGTTCGCCGAGCAGGCGTCAGCAGCCTGGCCGACGTCGGTGACGCGCAGCCCGTTCATCGTCTGACGGCGTCGCGACCGGCATGTCGGCGGTCGCGGCGCCGCTCATCTTCGCCGCGAGCGCCGGCCCAGTCGATGCCCGGCGGCCTTGTCGTCGGACGGCTCGACCTCGATGACGCGCGCGTCGATCTGCACCTGGCGGTGGACGCGGTCCTGCACGGCGTCGAGATAGATCGCGACCCGATCGAGCCGCTCGGGAAAGTCGGTCACCTGCAGCAGCCCGGCCTTGCGATCGACGTTGAAGCGTCGCGCGCTCGGTGAGCAGCGTGCGCACGCCGTTGGCGAGCTCGTCGAACACGTCGGCCCTGGTCGCGGTCGTGACGCTCGCGCTGGTCCGCGATCCGCCGTCGCCGGCGACCGTCGACTGCGCCGGCGCGCTCGGTGGCGATGTAGTTGAGATCGAAGATCCGCGTTTCGGCCTCGCGCCGGAACACGCGGATCACGCTGCCGTCGAGCGCGTAGTCGAGGCCGAGCGGCCGCAGGATCAGGCCGAGCGCCTGCCGCACCGTGACGTTCTTCAGCTCGCCGATGAACGTGCCGCCGATCGCGGGATCGGGAACGATGCTGAGGTTGGTGCCGCGGACCAGCAGCAGCAGCAGATCCTGCACCGGCACCGGCTGCGCGAACGTCAGCGTGAACGTGCGGTTGTCGAGATCGCCGGCGCAGCACGCGCTCGTCGAGCTGGGTCAGCGGCAGCGTCGGCATCGGCGCCGGCCGCTGCGCGCGCCTGCGCAGCGCCAGCGCCAGCGACCAGCATCACGCACGCCACTCCGAGTCGAAGAACTCCACGTCCCAGAATTTCGGTTCGGTGGGCGAAATGCGATAGCGACGCGCAGTGCCGTGCAGCGCTGCGCAAGTGCGCCGGAACGGGGCTACGCCGTCGGCGGGGATGTCGATCACGCCGGGAGGCGTCTGCTTCTTGAAGATCAGCGCGCCGAGCAGGCCGCCGAGCGTCGAGAACACGCCGCCGACGAACATCCAGAACATCAGGCCGAACGATGTGGCTGAGGATGAAGAAGGCGCCGCCGGCGCCGCCGCGGCCGTAGCCGTTCCAGCATGTCGCGCGCTTCCGGCGGCAGCGTGCCCATGTCGAGCACCCGCTGCAGCATCGCCTGCTCCATCGGCGCGACCAGCAGGTCGATCGGAATCGACGATCACCGATGCGGACCAGCGCGCCGATCAGCCCGGCGAGCAGGCCGACCAGCGCGCCGTCGGCCGGGGTGATCGGCGTCGGCTCGGTCCTGCTGGAACAGATACGCGGCGACGACGCCGCCGCTGACCACCCACAGGCAGCAGCAGGCGTTGCCGGCGGAGATGATCGGCAGCGCCGACAGCACGCCCATCACGACGCCGCCGATCAGCGCCGGCTGGAGGAACGGGGACTTAGTCGTAGTACTCGCGGCCAAGGTGCGTGATGAGCTCCTCGCCCTTAAGGTACCGCAAAGTGTTCTTCAGCTTCATCAACTGAATGAACAGGTCGTGCTCCGGATAGACCTCGGGCGCGTGCATCGGGCTCTTGAAGTAGAACGACAGCCACTCCTGGATGCCGTGCATGCTTCGCCCGCTTCGCCAGATCCAGGAACAGCGCCGTGTCGAGCACGATCGGCGCGGCCAGGATGCTGTCGCGGCAGAGGAAGTTGATCTTCAGCTGCATCGGGTAGTCCAGCCAGCCGAAGATGTCGATGTTGTCCCAGCCCTCTTTGTTGTCGCCGCGCGGCGGGTAGTAGTTGATCCGGACGACGTGCGAGATGTCCTTGTAGAGGTCCGGATAGAGGTGCGGCTGGAAGATGTAGTCGAGCGCGCCCTTCTTGCTCTCTTCCTTGGTCTTGAACGACTCGGGATCGTCGAGCACTTCGCCGTCGCGGTTGCCGAGGATGTTGGTCGAGTACCAGCCGGCGACGCCGATCATCCGCGCCTTCAGGCCCGGCGCGATGATCGTCTTGATCAGCGTCTGCCCGGTCTTCATGTCGTTGCCGCAGATCGGCGAACCGGTCTTCGCGGCCAGCTCGCGCAGCGCCGGCACTTCGGCGCTGAGGTTCGGCGCGGCGTTGCCGTACGGCAGGCCTTCCTTGATCGCGGCGTAGGCGTAGATCATGCTCGACGCAATCGCCGGATCGCTCGCCTCGAGGCCTTTCTCGAAGGCGGCCAGCGACTCGTGGCACGGCGCTTCGGTCATGAAGATCTCGGTGCTGCCGGCCCACACCATGACGAGGCGATCGCAGCCGTTGTCGCTCTTGAACTTGCGGATGTCGGCGATCAGCTGATCGGCGAGATCCTTCTTGTTCTTGCCCTTCTTGACGTTCGGGCCGTCGAGGCGCTTGACGTATTGGCGATCGAACACCGCCGGCCATCGGCTTGATCGCGGCGAGCTCGTCCTTCACCTGATCGAGCAGCTTCTCCTCGAGCACGCCGGCGTGCTTGGCCGCCTCGTAGCAGTTGTCCGCGAAGATGTCCCAGCCGCCGAACACGATGTCGTTGAGGTCGGCGAGCGGCACGAATTCCTTGATCAGCGGCGACCGCGCCTCGGTGCGCTTGCCGAGACGGATCGTGCCCATCTGGGTCAGCGAGCCGATCGGCTTGGCGATCCCCTTGCGAATCGCGAGGACGCCGGCAATCGTCGTGGTGCTGACGGCGCCGAGGCCGACCAGCAGCACGCCGAGCTTGCCGCGTGCAGGAGCAATATCAACAGGAGTAGACATGAACTGTGAATGATATCGCGTTCAGCTCTCAGCTGTCAGCCGTTAGCTAACCGCAGCGACAGGTTAGCTAACGCGTCGGCGGCGCCGGCGTGCGGTAAGCTGGAAACAGGCAGGACAGCGAGAGCCGGATGTTTCTAAAGAAGAGCGATCCCGTATCTCCTGATCGTCGGCATGACCGGCGTCAAGATGGGCGACCGCTTCGTGCAGATCGGCTGCGCGCACGGCGGACGCCTCGCCGCGGTCGCCGCCAAGGTCGGGCTGTCGGGCCGCGCCGCAGTGGTCGCCCCGGACGAATCGTCGGCGGCGCGCGCGCGCAAGGCCGGCGAGGACGCCGGCGTCCTGATCGAGGTCGAGGTGGCGCCGCCCTCCCGCCTGCCGCTGGGCGACGACGAGTTCGACCTGGCGGTGGTCGACGACACCGCCGGCCTGTTCGGCACGATGCGCGCCGGAAGGGCGCGTGGCGGCGATCCGCGAGCTGGTGCGCGTGCTGCGTCCGGGCGGCCGCGTGCTCGTCATCGGCGCCGTGCCGCGCGGCGGGCTCGGCGCGGTGCTGTCGCGGACCCAGAGCGGCCCGCCGTTCGTCGCGTCGGGCGACGCGATCGCGGCGCTCGAAGCCGACGGCTTCAAATCGGTCCGGACACTGGCTGAGCGGGAAGGCCTGGTCTTCGTCGAAGGTATCAAGCCGCGCGGGTGACACCTGTCCCGGCCAGAGTACAGCGTGGCGACCCGCTATCGGCCAAACCGGCAAGATTCCCGTCAAATCCAAAGGATCACGCAGGCAGGAATCTTGCCCCGCCCCCCAACGCCATGAAGGCTATCCCGCTCACGGTCACGTTCGTGCTGCTGGTCGCGGCGCTGAATGGCCAGCAGCCCCAGGCGCCGGCGCGACCCAACCCCGACGACCAGGGAGTCCGCTTCAAGAGCGGCGTCGAGCTGATCAACGTCACGGCGACCGTGTCCGACGTCAACGGCCGCTTCGTGCCCGGCCTTCGCCAGGACGACTTCCTCGTCTACGAGGACGATCAGCCGGTGACGGTCACGCAGTTCAGCGCCGAGCGCGTGCCGGTCAGCCTCGGCATCGCCGCTCGACACCAGCGGCAGCATGGCCGGCAACAAGATTCAGGAAGCGCAGACGGCGCTCGACCGCTTGCTCTACGACCTGCTCGATCGGCAGGACGAGATCTTCCTCTACCGCTTCAGCAACACGCCGGTGCTGCTGCAGGCGTGGACCAGGGATCGCCAGCAGCTGTCGCGCGCGCTCGGCCGCATCGAGCCGAACGGCGGCACCGCGATGTACGACGCCGTCGCCGAGGCGATTCCGCTGACGCTGCAGGGGCAGAACCGGAAGAAGGCGCTGCTCGTGATCTCGGACGGCAACGACACCGCGAGCGCGACGACCGATCCGCGAGCTCAAGGCGCAGATTCGCGAGACCGAAACGCTGGTCTACGCCATCGGCATCGACGGCACAGGCCGAGCCGACGTCGCGCCAGCCGCCGCCGCGCGCGCCGGTGCAGGCGACCGTCGCCGCGTCCGTTTCCCGGTGCGCCGGGCCCGTTCGGCGGCACGCCGCCGATCTTCCGGCGGCAGCCGCCGACCGGAGGGGGCGGCGGCGGAGGCGGCGGCGGTACCGCCGCGGCAATCCGAACGACGATCGCGTCAACGTCGTCGGCGCTGCGCGACATGACCGACGACAGCGGCGGCCGCACCGAGATCGTCCGCGACCCGCGCGATCTCAATCCGGCGACCGCCAGCATCGCCGACGAGCTGAGCAAGCAGTACTACCTCGGCTACCCGTCCACCGGGAAAAAAGACGGCCGCTGGCACTCGATCCGCGTCGAGCTCACGAATCGCGCGTACCGCGTGCGCGCGCGCAAGGGATACGTCGCGAGCTAGAATGTCGCGTGCATGTGCTCGCGACCGCGCTCGGCCTGAGCCTCCTCGGTAGCTGCGGCGGCCTGCTCGTCGCCTCGACCCTCGTCTCGTTTCCCTCGCACGTCCGCACGCGGCTGGTGCCGTGGCTGGTCAGCTACGCGGTCGGCGCGCTGCTCGGCGTCGCGCTGCTCGACATCCTGCCCGAGGCGCTCACGCTGCTCGCGCCGCAGGCGGTGTTCGGCACGCTGCTCGCCGGCATCCTGCTGTTCTTCACGCTCGAGAAGCTGGTGCTGCTGCGCCACTGCCACACCCACGAGTGCGAGGTCCACGGCGCGACCGCGCCGCTGCTGTTCATCGGCGACGGCTTTCACAACTTCATCGACGGCGCGATCATCTGCTCCGCGGTGATGACCTCGGTGCCGCTCGGCATCAACACCGCGATCGCGGTCGCGGCGCACGAGATCCCGCAGGAGGTCGGCGACGTCGCGATCCTGCTCGCCGTCGGGCTACAGCCGCGGCCGGGCGCTGCTGCTGAACGTCGTCACCGGCGGCGCCAGCCTCGCCGGCGCGCTGGTCGCCTTCGGCGCCGTGCAGGTGATTCCGAGCATCCGGCCCTACGTGCTGGCGATGTCGGCCGCCAGCCTGTTGTACATTGCGATGTCGGATCTGATCCCCAACCTGCACAAGGGCGAGATCGACGCCAACGCGCTCCGCCAGGTGCTGCTGATCGCCGCCGGCATCGGCACCATCGTGTTTTTCGAGAGAGTGATCGGATAAATGTCGATCGACAAGATGAACCTCGCGACGGTCGAGAAGATGTGGCGCCGCGAGGTCGAGGCCGCGGCGACCTACAAGCATCTCGCCGAACCGCGAGACCGATCCAGAAGCGCCGGGACATCCTGATGCGCCTCGCCGATCAGGAAGACAAGCACGCCGCGCGCTGGTCCGAGCGCATCGCCGCCTCCACCGGACGCGTGCCCGATCCGAAGGAAGTCGAGCGCGGCCTGTCCTGGTTCCAGCGCATCTCGGATCCGAACGTCGTGCTGCACCGGCTCGAGCAGGAAGAGAACAAGGCCGAAGCCGAATACGACCAGCTGATGCAGCGGCTCAGCAACCCGACGGATCGCCAGATCGCCGAGGAGGCGATGCTCGAGGAGCGCGATCACGCGGTGGTCCTGCGGACGCTGGCCGGCGGCAAGATCCCGACGCCGCGCTCGACGCTCGACTCGATTCTCGGCCGCGAGCGCTGGCACGTCCGCGGCAGCGGCTGGATTGGCGACGCGATCTACGGCGTCAACGACGGCCTCGGCGCGGTGTTCGGCATCGTCTCCGGCATGGCCGGCTACACCGGCGGCAGCGAGGTCGTGCTCGCCGCCGGCCTGGCCGGCACGCTGGCCAGCGCGCTGTCGATGGGCGCGGGCGCCTACCTGTCGTCGAAGTCGCAGCGCGAGGTCTACGAGTCCGAGATCGCGCGCGAGCAGGCCGAGATCGACGAGGACCCGCACGAGGAGCTGCTCGAGCTCGAGCTGTTCTACCAGCTGAAGGGCTTCTCGGCCGAGGAAGCGCGGTCGATGGCCGAGCGGCTGCAGAAGGAGCCGAAGCAGTTCCTGCGCACGCTGGTCCACGAGGAGCTCGGCCTCAACGAGGACACGTTTCCCAATCCCGTGGCGCTCGACGCTGTCGGCCAGCGTGTCGACCGCGATCGGCGGCTTCATCCCGATCATTCCGTTCTTCTTCACCGTCGGCATGCCGGCGGTGATCGCGTCGTTCGTCATCAGCACCATCGCGCACTTCGTGGTCGGCGCATCGAAGTCGCTGGTCACGACCCGCTCGTGGTGGGCCAGCGGCGCCGAGATGACGGTGGTCGGCATCATCGAAGCCGCGATCACCTACGGCCTGGGCCTCGCGTTCGCCGGCCACTGATGAGGCGCCCGGTTGAGCCGTCATGTTCAGAGGACACGCCGCGCCGGAAATGACGGCCGTTTTTCCAAGCGATCTGCTGGCACTCCATTTGCCCCTTCGGACGCTGTGAACGCACTTCGGAGGTGCAAGATGTTGGAAGACGATAGGCGCGTGTGCCGCCGGCCTGCTGCTGACGGCGAACGTCGCGCTCGCCGGCCAGGCCGGCCAGGTCGAGCGGAAGGATTTCCAGGTCGCCAAAGATATCGCGAAGGCGGTGCAGCGCTACACGCAGTTCACGATCTTCGACGACGTGAGCGCGAACGTGAAGGACGGCGCGGTCACGCTCACCGGCAAGGTGACGATGCCGTACAAGCGCGACGACATCGCGAAGCGGATCGCCAAGGTCGACGGCGTCCGCAGCGTGAACGATCAGATCAGCGTGCTGCCGGTCTCGCAGTTCGACGACGAGCTGCGCTACCGGATCGCGCGCTCGATCTACAACAACTCGAACTTCTGGAACTACGCGATCATGCCCAACCCGCCGATCCACATCGTCGTGGAGCACGGGCGCGTGACGCTGACCGGCGTGGTCCAGAGCAACGTGGATCGGATGCTGGCGCGATCGCTGGCGACCCAGTTCGGCGCGCTGTCGGTGACCAACGCGCTGAAGACCGATGCGGAGATCGGCGACGGCCTTGCCAAATCCGAGTGAGCTGACGATCCGTCTGGAGACGGGCGCCACGACCACGGCGCTCGTCTACCGGGCGTGCCGCGAGATCGCGCGCCGCGACGGCGCCACGCTGATCCTCGGACATGGCGCCGGCGCCGGCCAGCGCAGCGCGTTCATGGTCGACTTCGCGGCCGCGCTGTCGGCGCTGGGCGTCGACGTCGTCACCTTCAATTTCCTCTACACGCGAGCAGGGACGCAAGATTCCCGATCGCGCGCCGGCGCTCGAGGCCTGCTATCGCGCGGTGATCGACGCCGTTCGCGCCGCGTATCGAGACGGCGCGACAGCGCGCTGTTCATCGGCGGCAAGTCGATGGGCGGCCGCATCGCGACGCAGGTCGCCGCCGCGGATCCGGCGCTGCAGCTCGCGGGGCTGGTGCTGCTCGGCTATCCGCTGCATCCGCCGGGCAAGGCCGGACCAGCGCCGCGACAAGCACCTGCCGGCGATCGCGCGGCCGATGCTGTTCGTGCAGGGCACGCGCGACGCGTTCGGCACGCCGGACGAGCTCGCGCCGATCCTTGGCGACGCTGCAGCCGCCGCCGCTGGCTGCACGTCGTCGCGCAGGGCGACCACTCGTTCAAGCTGTCGAGAAAGGATCCGGCGGCGCAGGCGGCGGTCTATGCCGACGTGCAGCGCGCGATCGTCAGCTTCGTATCTTCAGCTCCATGACGTCGCCGCCGCGCGAGAAGCCGTGGCCGCAGGTACAGCGTCACGCTGCGCTGCGGACGGCCACAGGCACGACGCGATCGACGCGGTTGGCGCGGCACCAGTCGAGCGCGGCCGTCGAGCAGGCGCGTGCCGGTGCCGCCGCGCGCGGCGACCTGGACGTACAGATTCGACAGGTAGGCGAGGCTGCTCGGATTCGGCGACCGGGTTCGGAATCTTCTCGACCGTCTGCACCCACACCTGGCCGACGATCTCGCTGCCGGTCCGACCGCGACCCACGCCTTCCAGGCGCTGCCGGTCGGACAGCTCGCGACGCATCCACGCGGCGCAGCGGCGGCACGAACGCGTCGTGCGACTCGGTGGGCGGGTCCTGCGCGCTGCGAAACTCCCAGCGCAGCTCGGCCAGGGCCTCGGCGTCGGCTGACGGTCGCCGCTCGAATCTCAATCATCGCCAGCGCTCGCGAAGAAACAGCGACGCGGCCTCGACGACCTCGTCGGACCATTCGTGGCCGCCCGTCGAATTCCAGCGGCGCGGACGCTGACGCCGCGCGTCGCGCAGCCGCTCGACGTCGCGCTCGAAAATCGTCGCCGTGTAGACCACTCGTCGCGTGGTGCCGTGACAGACCAGCGCCTGCGGCACGCGCTCGAGCGCGTCGGCCTCCAGTTCCGGCGGGACGTCGCCGCCGACGGCGATGACGCCGTCCACCGCGGCGCGATGGCATGACCGCGGCCCGGAACATCATCGCGACGCCCTGCGAGAAACCGGACAGCACCAGACGCGGCGCGCCCGGGTACTCGCGTGTCGACCGCGTCGATCACCGCGCGGACGTAGGACAGATTGTCGGCGATCGCGAGCTCGCGATCCTGCCGCGTCATCCAGCTGGCGACCACCTCGTTCGTGCGGCGCTGATAGAAACGGTGCAGCCCCTGAATCGACACCAGCAGCCAGCGATCCGCGCCGGGAATCCGGCGCATCCGCTCGAGCTGCGCGTCGGCGCCTTCGCCGTAGCCGTGGAAGCCGACGAGCATCGGCGCCGGACCGGACGATGCCGGCGGCTCGATCAGATAGCGTCCGTGCGTGCCGGTCGCGATCGCGCGCTCAATCACCATCGCCTCATTATGTTCAGATCCACCGTGTATCCTAGGCGCGCGTGAACGCCGCCGACATCCGTCCCGCCGCCCCTTCGGAGCAAACACAGTCGATCCCCGATCTCTTCCTGATCTTCGTCGGCGCCAACGTCGTGGCGACGACCTTCCAGGTCGGCGCCAGCCTTGCCCCGTCGTTCAGCCTGGCGGCGACGATGGCGCTGGTCGCGGTCGGCAGCGTGGCGGGCGCGGCGCTGGTGGCCGCGCTCGCGCCGCTCGGCCCGCGGCTGCGCGTGCCGTCGATCATCGCGTCGCGGCCGGCGCTCGGCTTCGTCGGCGCCGGGCTCGTCGCGGTGGTGCTCTACGTCAGCAACTTCGCGTGGATCGCGCTGAACAACGTGATCGCGGCGTCGGCGTGCGCGCGCATCGGCGCCGCGTGGCTCGGTCCCGCGGCCGGATCGCCAGACCGCCTGGGCGATCGTGCTCGGCCTGCTCGCGACGCTCGTCGTCTGGCTCGGTCCGCGCGCGGTGGCGCGCGCCGATCGCGTCGCGGTGCCGTCGATGGTGATCGTCGCGCGTCGCGCTGACCGTCGCCTGTGTGCGGGCGTCCGCCGCCGCCGGCGCCCGCCGCCGTCGGATCGCGATGAGCTGGTGGCGCGGCCTCGACGTCGTCATCGGCTATCAGGTGTCGTGGATCCTGATGTTCGCCGACTACTCGCGCTATACCCGATCGGTGCGCGGCAGCGCGGTCGCGGTGTTTCTCGGGCTGGCGGTGACGAGCGCGTGGATGATGCCGCTCGGAGCGATCGCGGCGCGCGCGGCCGGCACCGAGCGATCCGGGCGCGATGCTGAGCGCGGTCGGCCTCGGCGCCGTCGGGCGCGCTGCTGCTCACGCTCGCGACGCTGACGACCAACTTCGTGAACATCTACATGTCGTCGCTGGCGTGGAAGAGCCTGGCGCCGCGCGCCAGCGACGGCGCGGTGATCTGGTCGATCGGCATCGTCGGCACCGCGCTCAGCGCGGTGCCCGGGCGTCTGGCTCGAGCAGTACACCAACTTCATGATGGTGCTCGGCGCGCTGCTGGTGCCGGTCGGCGGCGTGCTGATCGCGCACTACTACATTCGCCGCCCGCAGCTGGACGAGGCGTTCATCGCCGAGCTCTACGACCCGGCGGGATCGTTTCGCGGCGTGTCGATCGCCGGCATGGTCGCGTGGGCCGCCGGCGCGGCGGCGTTCTTCGCCGCCGGGTCGATCGGCGGCACGCTGCCGGCGCTGGCGGTCTCGGTCCTGGTCTACCGCGCGCTGCTATACACTCGGCCGGCGATGAGACGGATCGCGCTCGCTCGTCGCGGTCGCGCTGCTGGCCTGCGCGCGCGGCTGCCGCGAGCGCAGTCGCGCACGCGCGTCGTCATGCTCGGCACCGGCACGCCGAACGCCGATCCCGATCGCTGACGGCCCGTCGGTCGCGGTCGTCGTCGACGAGACGAGCTATCTCGTCGACTTCGGCGTCGGCGTCGTCCGGCGCGCCGCGGCGGCGGAGCGGTCGGGCATCAAGGCGCTCGGCCGCGACCGAACCTGACGCGCGCGTTCGCGACGCACCTGCACTCCGATCACACGCTGGGCCTGGCCGATCTGATCCTGACGCCGTGGATTCTCGAGCGGCCGACGCCGCTGACGCTCTACGGTCCGCGCGGGCTGCGCGCGATGACCGATCATCTGGTCGCGGCCTACGCCGACGACCTCCGCATCCGCACGCAGCGGCGGCGAGCCGAAGCACAGCTACGATCCGCGGCTCGTCAACGTGCACGAGATCGAGCCGGGCATCGTCTATCGCGACGAGCGCGTCACGGTCACCGCGTTCGCGGTGCCGCACGGCGCGTGGGAGCAGGCGTTCGGCTATCGCTTCCAGACGCCGGACCGCACGATCGTCATCTCCGGCGACACCGGTCCCGACTCGCACATCGAGGAGCAGTGCCGGCGATGCGACGTGCTGGTGCACGAGGTGTATTCGGAGGCGGGCTTCGCGAAGCGCCCGCCGGAATGGCAGGCGTATCACGCGCGATATCACACTCGACGCGCCAGCTCGGCGCGATCGCGACGCGCGCGCAGCCGGGCCTGCTGGTGCTGTATCACCAGTTGATCTGGAGCTCGACGGAAGACGAGCTGCTGAAGGAAGTGCGTGCCGCTACGACGGCAAGGTCGTGTCGGCGCACGACCTGGACGTCTATCTGAGTCGGTTCCAGGTGCCGGGCTCAGGTTCGGAGTTCGGTTCGCGATCGTGGTTCTGCGAACCCTGAACTGCGTAACCAGGACCTCCGACCCGCTAATCCGCGCGGAGACCCGCGAGCGGATCGAGCGCGGCGGCGCGGCGCGCGGGCAGCAGGCACGCGGCGAGCGCGGTGAGCGAGCGCGAGCGCGATCGCGACGCGAACGCCGCGGCGTCGCCGGACGAGACGCCGTAGAGCAGGCTCGACATCGCGCGGCCGACCGCGAGCGCGCCGACCGACGCCGGCGACGCCGCCGATCAGCGCCAGCCACAGCCCCTGCCGCACGACCAGCCACAGCACGTCGCCCGGCTGCGCGCCGAGCGCCATCCGCACGCTCAGCTCCTGCCGCCGCTGGTTCACGCTGTACGACAGCACGCTGTAGATGCCGAGCGCCGACAGCACGAGCGCGAGCGCCGCGAAGATCCCCATCAGCATCATCAGCGCGCGCGGCCGGTCGGTCGCCTCGCCGACGATCCGATCCAGCGTGCGCGCCGAGCGCCAGCGGCAGGTTCGGATCGAGCCGCTGCACCGACGTCCGCAGCGCGCCGAGCAGCGCCGCGGCATCGCCCTGCCCCTGCACGACGATGTTCAGGCCGCGGAACGGGAACTGGCGGAAGTTGAAATAGATCGCCGGCTCCGGCGTCGCGCACCAGCGTCGAGTTCTTCACGCTGGCGACGACGCCGACCACCTGGAACAGCGGCCGCTTCATCAGCGACCGCCCCATCGGGCCGATGACGGTCATCGGCGAGATCACGGTCTGGCCGATCGGATCCTCGTTCGGGCCACTGACGCCGCGCCAGCGCGTCGTTGACGATGATGACGCCCGGCGCGTCGGCGTTGTCGGTGGGCGTCGAAGAAGCGTCCCTTGACCAGCGGCACGCCGAGCGCGCGGAAATAGTCGTCGTCGACCGTCTGGTGCTGCGCCTGCGGCTCGTCGCCCGATCGCGGCCGCGGCCGGCCCTGGACGAAGAACGGTCCGCGCCACGCCGCTTCGAGCGGCAGGAAGTTGCTGGCGCCGGCGACCGACACGCCCGGCTGCGCCCGCACCGACGTCAGCAGCCGATCGTAGAAGTCGGCAATCTTGGTGAAGTCGGCGTACGAATACGGCAGTTCGACCTTCGCCGTGACCGCGCGCGTCGAGCGGAAGCCGGGATCCTGCTGCACCAGCCGCTGGAAGCTGCGCGCCGAGCAGCGCTGCGCCGACCAGCAGCATCACCGCGAGCCCGATCTCGCCGACCACCAGCGTGCTGCGCGCGCCGGCGTCGCGCGCCGCCGCCGTCGCCGCCGCGACCCGATTCCTTCAGCGGCCGCTGCATGTCGCCGCGCGCCATCAGCATCGCCGGCACGACGCCGAACGCGATCGCGGTCAGCAGCGCGAGCGCGACCGCGAACAGCAGCATCCGCGCGTCGACACCGACGCCGGCCAGCCGCGGCAGTTCGACCGGCGTCGCCGCGACCAGCGCCTTCACCGATCCGATCGCGACAGCCACGCCGAGCGCGGTGCCCATCACCGCGAGCAGCACGCTCTCGGTCAGAAACTGCCGGATCAGCCGCGCCGCGGCTCGCGCCGATCGCCGCGCGCACCGCGACCTCGCGCTCGCGCACGGTCGCGCGCGCCAGCAGCAGGCTCGCGACGTTGGTGCAGGTGATCACCAGCAGGAACGCCGCCGCGCCGAACAGCGCGAACAGCGCCGGACGGAAGAAGCCGACGACCTCGGTCGCCAGCGGGACCGCGCGCGCGCGTGTAGTCGCCGTTGGTCGACGGGTTCTCCTGGCCGAGCCGCTTCGGTGAGCGCGCGCAGCTCGCTGTTCGCCGGCGTCGACGGTGACGCCCGGCTTCAAGCGGAACAACGACTCCATGAAATGCGCGCCGCGGCTGTGCTGCGCGACGTCCCACGTGCATGCGGTGCCAGACGTCGGTGTCGTTGGGATACTGAAATCCCTGCGGCATCACGCCCGCGACGGTGAACAGCGGGCCGTTGAGCGCGATCGTCTTGCCGACGATCGCGGGATCGCTGCCGAACCGCTCGCGCCACAGCCGGTGGCTGATCACCGCG
Source organism: uncultured Acidobacteriota bacterium (assembly GCA_963794705.1). Lineage (GTDB taxonomy): Bacteria > Acidobacteriota > Vicinamibacteria > Vicinamibacterales > CAVVIG01 > CAVQFC01. The sequence continues at coordinate 32,298 of CAWCFI010000007.1, read as the reverse complement.
ATCCCCTCGCGCGCGTAGGCCGGGCTTCGGCGGAAAGCCGGCGCCCAGCACCGGCTGCACGCCGAGCACCGAGAAGAAATTCGGCGTCGTCTCGATCGCGGTGACGCGCAGCGGATCGTGCCCGGTTTCGGTGAGCGTTAACTGCGGATACCACCAGGCCGGCCGCGTCCTCGAACACCTGCGTCAGGCCGCGGTAGTCGACGAAGTTGACCGGCGAGATCCGCTCGTGCGACAGCCCCTTCCCGTCATTCGCCTCCCACACCATCGTCAGGCGATCGGGATCGGGATACGGCAGCGGGCGCAGCACCACGCGATCGAGCACGCTGAAGATCGCGGTGGTCGCGCCGATGCCGAGCGCCAGCGCCAGCACCGCCGAGATGGTGAACCCGGGCGTGCGGCGCAGCAGGCGCCAGCCGAAACGGATGTCCTGAAGGAGTGTGTCCATGTGCGTCTCCGCGTGCGGTTAGACGAGCGTAACGGCCACGAGGGTTGATGACCGCGGAAGCGCGAAAGAAACCGGGGCAAAGCCCCGAGTCGGGCAGTCGTGCAGTCGTGCAGTCTCAGTCGGCAGTCTCAGTCGGCGGTCGGCGGTCTCAGTCGGCAGTTTCAGTCGGCGATCCGCCAAGCGGGTGCTCGGTGATCAGCGCGTCTTCGACGACGCGGCCGCCGATCGAGGTGTTCCTGGATGATCCGCTCGAGGACCGGCGGATCGCACTGGCCGTACCAGGCGCCTTCGGGATAGACGACGGCGATCGGCCCGCCTTCGCAGATCCGCAGGCAGTTGGTCTTGCTGCGCAGGATGCCGCCCTGCTCCGACAGCCCGAGCTCCTTGAGCCGCGCCTTCAGGTAGTCCCAGGCCGCCAGGCCGCGATCCTTGTCGCAGCACTTCGGCTTCGTCTGATCGCAGCAGAGAAAGATGTGCCGCTTCGCCACCGGCACGCCGACGCTCTCCGCGATCGCGCGCTCTTTCTCGTAAGCCATCAGTCCTCAGCCCTTGTCCCTACACGCCGAACTCCTCGGGATTCCATGTCAGGCCGAGCTCGCTCGGCGGCGCCATGTAGCCGAGCAGCGCCGACGCGGCGACGACGACCGGGCTGGCGAGATAGCCTTCGCCGCCGAGCCCCATGCGGTTCTGCCAGTTGCGGTTGAACGAGGTGATCGCGCGCTGCCCTTTCTCGAGCGCGTCCGGCCCCTGGCCGAAGCACGGGCCGCACCACGATTGCCGGATCTGGCCGCCGACCGATCGGAACACTTCGGCGATCGACTCGCCGCCGAGCCGCGGATCCGGCCGCTCGATCTGCAGGCCGACGCCGCCCGATCCGGGAAACACCACGAACTCCTTCGCCGTCTTCGTCGCGCCCTGCTGCGCGCGCGGCGCGGACGACGAGCGCCGCCGCCAGCAGATCGTCGTAGCTGCCGTTGGTGCACGAGCCGATCATCGCCTTGTCGAACGTCAGGCGCTCGCGCGCGACTTCGTCGGCGGGAAACGCGTTGCCGGGGCTGAACGGCTTGGCGATCATCGGCATCACGTCGCGCAGATCGATCGTCTCGTCGATCGCGTAGACGCGCGTCGGCGCCCGGCGCGAACGGCGGATACGGCAGCTCGGTGATGCCCTTGGCGCGGTACCACGCGTAGGTGATCTCGTCGGGCGCGAAGATGCCGTTGAGCGCCTCGGCCTCCGCCATCATGTTGGCGATCGTGTTGCGGTAGGCGATCGGCAGCTGCTTGTTGGCGTCGACCAGCTCCACCGACATGCCCTGCGACTGCTTCGCGCCCCAGCGCCGCAGCAGCTCGAGCACGATGTCCTTGCCGCTCACCCACGGCTGCAGCTGGCCGCTGAAGATCACCCGCCGCGCCTTGGCGACGGTGAAGTAGATGTAGCCGGTCGACCAGCCGAAGCCGAGCGTCGTCGATCCGACGCCCATGCCGACCGCGCCGTAGGCGCCGTAGGCGCGGCTGTGCGAGTCGGCGCCGGGGATGAACTGTCCCGGCATCACCAGCGCCTGCTCGGGAAAATAGAAGTGGAAGATGCCGTCGCCCGGCGTCGCGTAGTACGGCTTCTCGATGCCGTGCAGCCGCGCGAACTCCCGGCCGATCGCGGTCTGCTTGTCGTCGTCGTCTTTGCCGGTGAAGACGAAGTGATCGTTGGCGATCGCCGCCTGGCGCGGATAGATCGTGTTGCCGCCGGTGATCTGGTTGAAGGTGTGGATCGCGAACGGCGCGGTGCCGTCCGACGCCGGCAGCAGGTCGGCGTAGACGCGCAGCGTCGCGCCCGGCGTGACCGCGGCGTCCTTGTCGACGCGATGCGCCCAGACGATCTGCTCGGTCGACGTCATGCCGCGCGCCTGCTCGGCGTCGGGCCACACGATGCGCGGCGTCGCTTCGACCGCGGCCTTGAACTCGCGGCGGCCCGCCGCGTAGATGCCGCCGGTCTGGCGGATCTCGTCTTCCTTCGCGCTGAGCGGCACCGGCTCGTAGGTCTTGCCCTGCGTCTCGTTGGTCAGCCGCCGCGACTGCGGCTCGAAGCTGAACTCGTCGCCGTCCCGCGCGTCGGCGACCGCCTCCGGACTCTGCACGACCTGCAGCCCGAGGTTGAGCGCGTTGCGGCGGAAGATGTCGCCCATGTTGTTGCCGCAGACGATGACCATCTCGAGGCCGACTTCTTCGGCGATCGCCTTCAGACCGGCCGGGCTCATCTCGCGCGACGAGCCGATCGCGAAGCGATCGCCGGCGATGACGAACGTCTCGCCGCGATGGACGCGCGCGCGGAAATCGGGCATCAGGTAGCGGAACGCGCCGGCCTTCCAGCGTTCGTCGAGCGTGTCGAGGCTCTCCGAGACGCAGTCGGCGGCCGGCGTGATCTGATCGGTGTCGATGGCGTCGAGCTTCTTTTTCTTGCCGAGGACTTTCAGATCCCAGAAGATCAGGGCGCGGCCGCGGATGACCGCTGGTGGACGTCGTCCTTCTCGACGGCGGCGGCGGCCGACGCGATCGCCTCGCGCGTCACGCCCGGCTTCAGCCGGGCGGTCTGAATCGTATGCATGAAATTCTACGTGTTGAGTTCTGAGTTTCAGTGCCAAGTTTACCGTGACTCTGCACATCACCAACGGCGACCATGCCGGCGACAAGCTCCGCAGCTTCGTCAACGGGCCGGTGACGCTCGCGTGCGACGTGCTGCACGAGGGTCCGTGCCCGCCGGTCGACGGCGACGCGTGGCACGAGGTGCGCGCGCGATTTCTCGCGTCCGGTTACGGCCAGCCGTACGAGCAGATCAAGGCCGGCATGACGGCGGCCGACGCGGCGATCGGCCGGGCGTGCGAACAGGGCGACGAGATCGTGCTCTGGTTCGAGCACGATCTGTTCGATCAGCTGGCGCTCATCCGGACGTTGGATCTCATGGTCCGGCTAAAGCCGGACACTGCCGAAGCACGGCAGCCGGACGCAGCCGACAGACGCGTGGCGTTCCGGTAGTGTCCGGCTTCAGCCGGACCGTGCCGCGCGTGTCGCTGATCTGCATCGACCGCGTTTCCCGGCATCGATCGCTTCATCGGCCTCGGTCAGCTGACGGCGGAACAGCTCGCGACGCTGACCGGCACCGGCGTCACCGATGACCGCGGGCCATTTCAGCGCTCGCGGCGGACGCCTGGCGCGCGTTCAGGTCGCCGGACCCATCGGAGCTGGCCCAGATCGCCGATCAGCTCAGCGCCGCACACCTGCCGGTCAGCGAGGGCGGCCCGGCGCTGCCCTTTCTCGGCGACGCGCTGCTGCGCTTCCTCGCGGAATATCCCTCGACCGCCAACGGCCTGTCGCGGACCGAAGAGCTCGCGCTCGCAGTCGCTGCTCGGCGGGCCCGATGGCCGCCGGAGCGCTGTTCGGCGCGACCCAGGTGCACGAAGCGCGGCCGTTCATGGGCGACAGCACCTTCTTCGACATCCTCGGGCGGCTCGCGTCGGCGCGCGTCCCGCTGGTCACCGTCGGTGCAGCGGCAGGCGAGGATCCGCTGCACCGACGTCGTCGCCATCATCGGATGCGGGGCGCCACGTGCTGGGCGGCCGGGCCGACCACATGCGGCTCAACGGCATCGACCTCTGGCGCGGCGGCGTCCATCTCGACCGGATCGGACCGCAGCCCGTGGCGGTGGGACGCGCGCGGCGAAACGTTGGTATCATGACGAGTCGCCCCATGTCAGAACTCAAGGATCAGCCGCTTCACGCCAACAGCTCGGAAGCCGTCACGAACAACGTGCGGGTCGAGGTCGAGTCGCAGTACGCGCCCGAGCACTCGCAGCCGTTTCAGCACGAGTGGTTCTTCCACTACACGGTGCGCATCTCGAACGAAGGCGACGAGACGGTTCAGCTCCTGACGCGCCACTGGATCATCAGCGACGCCACCGGCCAGACCGAGGAAGTCAGCGGCGAGGGCGTGGTCGGCGAGCAGCCGGTGCTGCGTCCCGGCGAGTCGTTCCAGTACACCTCGGGCTGCCCGCTGAAGACCTCGACCGGCGTGATGCGCGGCACCTATCAGATGGTGACCGAGGACGGCGACCGCTTCGACGCGCAGATCGCGCCCTTCGCGCTCCACGAGCCCTACACCGTCCACTAACGATCAGAAGGAACCGCAGAGATCGCGGAGAGCGCTGAGAAAACATTTCTCTGCGGTCTTTGCGGTCTCGGCGGTTCCTTCTTATTCGGGTTTTCTGAACGTGCGGATCGCGTCGAGGAACGCGTCGCCGAAGTCGGCGGCCTTCTTCGCGCCGACGCCGTAGACCTCGTGCAGGTCGTCGATCGTCTTCGGCCGCCGCTCCACCATGTCGCGCAGCGTCGTGTCGTGGAAGATCACGTACGGCGGCACGCCGCGCTCGCGCGCCAGCCGCAGGCGCACCTCGCGCAGCACGTCGAAGAGATCGGAATCGACCGGCGCGGTGAACGTGTCGCGGACGCCCGAGCGGCTGCGCTTGCTCGACGACGGCGGCTTCACCTCGCGATAGAGCTGGCAGTCGCCTTCGCCCTTCAGCAGCGACGCGCCGGCGGTTGGTCAGCCGCAGCACCGGATACGGATCGCCTTCGCGCGCCAGCAGGCCGTCGCCGACCAGCTGCTCGATGAAGCCGCGGATCGCGACCGGCGCCTCGTCCTTCAGCAGCCCGAACGTCGACAGCTCGTGGTGCCGCGACGCGACGACCTTCTCGGTCGCCTTGCCGGTCAGCACGTCGGTGACGTGCGCGGTGCCCCACGTCTGCTTGACGCGCGCGACGCACGACAGGATCTTCTGCGCGATGGTCAGCGAGTCGGCGACCGCGTCGAGCTCCTTCAGGCACCAGTCGCAGGCGCCGCAGTCGGCGCGCTCGTAGCGCTGGCCGAAGTACTCGACCAGCGTGCGATGGCGGCAGCGCGTGCCGGCGGCGTAGCGCTCCATGTCGCGCAGCAGCGTCCGCGCGCTCTCGCTCCACTCGCCGTTGGACTCGAGCATCTGCCGCCAGCGCACGAAGTCGCCGCCCGAGTAGATCAGCACGCATTCCGCCGGCAGGCCGTCGCGGCCGGCGCGGCCCGACTCCTGCTGATAGTGCTCCGGCGATCGCGGCGCGCCGGCGTGCACCACGAACCGCACGTTCGATCGATCGATGCCCATGCCGAACGCCACCGTCGCGACGACGATGTCGACGCGCTCGTCGAGGAACATCTCCTGGTTGCGGCTGCGCACCTCGTCGGACAAGCCCGGCGTGATACGGCACCGCGCTGTGCCCTTCGCCCGTCAGCCACTCGGCCAGCGCCTCGACTTCCTTGCGCGACGAGCAGTAGACGATGCCCGACTCGCCGTCGTGCCGATCGAGGATGCTGATCAGCTGCGTGTGCAGATGGCCGCGGCGGATCACGCGGTAGACCAGGTTCGGCCGATCGAACGATCCGACCAGCACCAGCGGATCGCGCAGCCGCAGCTCGTTGACGATGTCGCGCTGCACGCGCTCGGTGGCGGTCGCGGTGAAGGCGTGGAACGAGACGCCGGGGAAGTCGTCGCGCAGCCGTCCGAGCTGGCGGTACTCCGGGACGGAAGTCGTGCCCCCACTGGCTGATGCAGTGCGCTTCGTCGATCGCGATGAACTTCAGGTTCGCCTGCTTGAGCAGCCGCCACAGCGACGGCCCGCCGTCGCCGACCAGCCGCTCCGGCGAGACGTAGAGCAGCCGGCAGCGGCCGTCGCGCACGCTGGCGATCACCTCGTCGCGCTCGTGCGGCAGCAGCGTGCTGTTCAGGAACGACGCCGCGACGCCGTCGACGCGCAGGCCGTCGACCTGATCCTTCATCAGCGAGATCAGCGGCGAGACGACGAGGCCGAGGCCCTTCGGCCGCGACCGCCGGCGCCTGAAAGCACAGCGACTTGCCGCCGCCGGTCGGCAGGACGACGACGCTGTCGCGCGCGTCGAGGATCGCGTGCATCGCCTCGCGCTGCAGCGGGCGGAATTCGGAGAAGCCCCAGACGCGGTGCAGCGCGTCGCGCGAGCAGCGCGATCGGTCGTTAGCGTCGTGCGTAGGTATGCTCGACGTAGTCGTCGACCAGACGCTGGAATTCGGCCGCGAGCTCGTCGTAGGTGCCGCGCAGGGTCTTGACGTGCTTGCCGTCGATGTAGACCGGGCAGCTCGGCTCCTCGCCGGTGCCGGGCAGGCTGATGCCGATGTTGGCCGCCTTCGATTCGCCGGGGCCGTTGACGACGCAGCCCATCACCGCGAGCGTCATCTCTTCGACGCCCTCGTGCTGCGTCTTCCAGGCCGGCATCATCTCGCGGATGTAGTCCTGGATCCGCTCGGCGAGCTCCTGAAAGGTGCTGCTGGTGGTGCGGCCGCAGCCGGGACAGGCGGTCACGCTCGGCGAAAACGATCGCAGGCCGAGCGCCTGCAGCAGCTCGCACGCGGCGTAGACTTCTTCGCGGCGATCGCCGTTGGGCCGCGGCGTCAGCGAGACGCGAATCGTGTCGCCGATGCCCTCGTTCAGCAGCACGCCCATCGCCGCCGACGACCAGACCAGGCCCTTGGTGCCCATGCCCGCTTCGGTCAGCCCGAGGTGCAGCGGCTGATCGGTCTGCTTCGCCAGCGCGCGATAGACCGCGATCAGATCGCGCGGCCGCGAGGTCTTGCACGAGATGATGATCTGATCCTTGCGCAGGCCGCTCTCGATCGCCAGCGCCGTCGACTCGATCGCCGAGAGCACCATGCACTCGTTGATGATCTCCTCCGACGACTTGCCGAGATCGCGGTCGGTGTTCTCCTGCATCCTGGCGAGCGACCAGCTCCTGGTTCAGCGAGCCGCCGTTGACGCCGATGCGCACCGGCTTGGCGTGATCGACCGCGACCTTGCAGATGGTCGAGAACTGCTCGTCGCGGCGCTTGCCGGTGCCGACGTTGCCGGGATTGATGCGGTACTTGTCGAGCGCGCGGGCGCAGTCGGGATACTTGGTCAGCAGCAGGTGGCCGTTGTAGTGGAAGTCGCCGATCAGCGGCGCCGTGCAGCCGGCGTCGAGCATCCGCTGCTTGATCTCCGGCACCGCCGCCGCGGCCTCGGGCACGTTGACGGTGATGCGCACCATCTCCGATCCGGCCTCGGCGAGCTCGATGCACTGCTGCGCCGTGCCGCGCGCGTCGGCGGTATCGGTCATCGTCATCGACTGCACGACGACGGGCGCGCCGCCGCCGACCTGGACGTGACCGACCTTCACGCCCACCGTCTTGTGGAGCCTCACCAGTTGCATGGAAGTTCCCATGATAGCATTCGCCCGCGGCTAAGGCCTGCGCTACTCGAAGGTAGCCGGCGATGAGGTGGCTTCAGCGGATGCGCGACGGTCGTGAGGCGAGCGTCGCAGGAGAAACAGATGAAAGCGATTCGCGTGCACGAGTACGGCGGCCCGCCGTGCTGAAGCTGGAAGAGATTCCCGATCCGAAAGCCGGGCCGGGCGAAGTCGTCGTGCGCGTGCGCGCCGCCGGCGTCAATCCGGTCGACGCCTACATCGCGACCGGCACCTACGCGCGCAAGCCGCCGCTGCCGTACACGCCGGGCCAGGACGGCGCCGGCGAAGTCCAGTCGGTCGGCGCGGACGTCAAGGAGTTCAAGGCCGGCGATCGCGTCTACATCTGCGGCGTCGGCAACACCGTCGCGGGCGCCGGCACCTACGCCGAGCTGGCGCTCTGCATCCCGTCGCAGCTGCATCGTCTGCCCGCGCGCGTCTCGTTCGGCCAGGGCGCCGCGCTCGGCGTGCCGTACTGCACCGCCTACCGCGCGCTGTTTCAGCGCGCGCAGGCGCGGCCGGGAGAAACCGTTCTCGTCCACGGCGCGACCGGCGGCGTCGGCATCGCCTGCGTCGAGCTCGCGCACGCGCGCGGCCTGACGGTGATCGGCAGCGGCGGCACCGACGCCGGCCTCGCAGGCGGCGCGCGAGCACGGCGCCGACATCGTCGTCAACCATCGCGCTGGCGGGCTACACCGACGAGATCATGAAGCGCGACCGGCGGCAAAGGCGTCGACCTGATCATCGAGATGGCGGCGCACGTCAACCTCGATCGCGATCTCGGCCTCCTCGCCAAGCACGGCCGCGTCGTGGTCGTCGGCAACCGCGGCAAGACCGAGATCGACGCGCGACAGGCGATGGGACGCGACGCCGCGATCCTCGGCATGACGCTGTTCAACGTCACCGAGGCCGAGTTCGTCGAGATCCACGCCGGGCTCATCGCCGGCCTGGCCAACGGCACGCTGAATCCGGTGGTCGGGGCGCGAGATTCCGCTCGCCGAGGCGCCGCGCGCGCACGAAGCGGTGATGGAAGCCGGCGCGCTCGGCAAGATCGTCCTGTTCACGGCATGACCCGCCTGACGCACATCGGCATTCGTCGCGATCGCGGCGGGCGCTGATCGCGCGCCGCGCTCTGGGCGGCGCGCGCCGACCGTCGAGGCGCAACCGCGCGGCAAGGCGGTCTACGACGCGCACTGCGTCGAGTGCCACGGCAGCAGCGGCAAGGGCGACGGCGCGTCGGCGGCCTACCTCGTGCCGCGGCCGCGCGACTTCACCACCGGCAAGTACAAGATCCGCTCGACCGAAACGGGCACGGTGCCGAGCGACGACGACCTGATCGGATCGGTGCGGCGCGGCCTCTACGGCACGGCGATGCCCGGCTGGGATCGCATCCTGTCCGACGCCGAGATCGCCGACGTCGTGCGACTACATCAAGTCGCTGTCGCCGCAGTTCGCCGCGCAGCCGCCGAGGCCGGTCGCGATCGGCGACGGCGTCGCCAGCTCGCCGGCCAGCATCGCGCCGCGGCCAGCAGGTCTACGACAAGCTGCAGTGCGGCAAGTGCCACGGCAGCGACGGCCGCGGCACCGGCGCGGTCGCCACCGACGTTCGAAGACGACTGGCGGATGCCGCTGCGCGCGGCCGATCTCACCGAGCCGTGGACGTTTCACGGCGGCGCGACCTCGCGCGACATCTATCTGCGCTTCCGCACCGGCATGACCGGCACGCCGATGCCGTCGTTCGCCGACGCGGCCAGCGACGCCGAGATGTGGGATCTCGCCAACTACGTCGTCTCGCTCGCGCGCAAGCCGGTCTGGTCGATGAACGCCGACGAGGTGCAGCAGTTCTACGCGCGGCAGCAGGCGCAGGCGAAGGCCGATCCGGTGAAGCGCGGCGCGCAGCTGGTCGAGACGCTCGGCTGCGTGCTGTGCCACTCGCCGGTCGACGAGGGCAAGCGGATGCTGCCGGGCATGAGGCTCGCCGGCGGCCTGCTGATCCGCATCAACCCGTTCGGCGATTTTCCGACCGGCAACCTGACGTCGGACAAGGCGACCGGCCTCGGCAACTGGAGCGACGACGAGATCAAGCGGGTCATCACCAAGGGCATCCTGCGCGACGGCTCGCGGCTGCTGCCCTTCCCGATGGACTACGGCTCGTACTCGACGCTGACGCCCGACGATCTCGACGCGATCGTCGCCTACCTGCGTACCGTGCCGCGCGGTCGTCGAACAAAGTGCCGCCGCCGTCGCGGCCGTTCCTGCCGGTCTATCTGTGGGGCAAGTTCCGGATGCTGATCCTCGGCGACGATCCGCCGATGGTGTTCTTCGCCGGCAACGCCGGCACGAAGGGAGCGCCGTGATGAAGAAGTTCCTCAAGTGGGCGCTGCTCGCTGCTGGCGGTGGTCGCGGTCTGCGCCTTCGGCGCGTTCCTCTATTTCATCCCGCCGTTCTTCATCACGCCGCCCGAGGAGTTCGGCAAGGCGATGGCCGACGCGGCGCCCGGGCGTCGACCGACATCGCCGATCCGGCGCGAGCGCGCGATCGCCGCGCGCGGCCGCTACATCGTGATGACCACCGGCTGCATCGGCTGCCACGCGACCAACGGCTCGCAGGGCCCGGACCTGACGAAGTACCTTGCCGGCGGCGCGCTGAAGATCCAGACGCCGCACGGCACCTACGTCAGCCGCAACCTGACGCCCGACCAGGACACCGGCATCGGCCGCCGGACCGACGACGAAGTGAAACGCGTGCTGCGCAGCGGCACGTTCCCCGACGGCCACGTCGTGCCCGGCACGGCGATGCCGTGGCCGCTGTTCTCGAACTGGAGCGAAGAGGATCGCCACGCGGTGGTGGTCTACCTGCGGCACCTGAAGCCGATCGCGCACCGGATTCCCGGATCCGGTCGCCGGCAACGCCGATCACGATCCCCGGCGCGATCGAGCAGGACTACGCCGGCAAGGACTACGGCGTGGCGCCGAAACCGTAGCGCATGAGCTTCGCCGGCGCCGTCGCGGTGATAAGCTGCGTGGGCCAAAAGGAGATCTACGCATGCGGAGGCTTGGGCTGATGCTGCTGCTGGTCGCGACACTGCCACGTCGTCGCGTCGGCGCAGGAAACGACGGGAACGATTACCGGCGTCACCAGCGATCAGACCGGCGCGGTTCTGCCGGGCGTCTCGGTGACGATCAAGAACACCAATACCAGCACGTCGCGCACGGTCGTCACCAACGAGGCCGGCCTCTACACGGCCTCGCTGCTGCCGGTCGGCGCCTACGAAGTCACGCTTCGAGCTGTCCGGGTTTCAGTCGGTGACGCTTGAAGAACATCGATCTGCACGTCAACGATCGCCTGCAAGCTGGACGGCCATCTGAGCGTCGGCGGCGTGGCCGAAAGCGTCGAGGTCACGTCAGGCCAGTCGCTGGTGCAGCCGATCGCCGCGCTGCAGACGACGATGACCTCGACCCAGGTGAAGGAGCTGCCGCTCAACAACCGCAACTTCGTCCAGCTCGCGACGCTGGCGCCCGGCGTGTCGAGCGACCTGACCGACGAAGTGGGCGTCGGGCTGACCAGCACGGTCAGCATCTCGATCAACGGCGGCCGCCGCAACGCGGTCAACTGGCTGGTCGACGGCGTCTCGAACGTGGACGTCGGCTCGAACATCACGCTGCTGTCGACGCCGAGCCTCGAGTCGATCGAGGAGTTCAAGATCATCACCAACGGCTACCAGGCGGAGTGGCCGCGCAGCGGCGGCGGCATCGTCAACGTCGTGACCAAGTCGGGATCGTCGCGGTTCGCCGGCAGCGCCTACGAGTTCCTGCGCAGCGACAAGCTCAACGCCAACTCGTTCTTCCGCAACCTGAACCCGGATCCGGCGATCAACAGCGCGCCGCCGGCGCTGAAGTACAACAACTTCGGCGGCACGGTGGGCGGCCCGGCGATCCCGAGCAAGATGTTCTTCTTCTTTTCGGAGGAGCTGCGGCGCATCAACCGCGCGCCGACGGCGCTGACCTCGAACACCTACGATCCGGCGTGGCTGACCGACCCGACCAACCCCAACTACGTGCCGCCGGCGCTGCGCGATCCGAACGCGGTCAAGCTGCTGGCGCTGCTGCCGGCGCCGAACGTCACCGGCCGGCTGCAGTTCCTCAGCACGCCAGCCGACGATCCAGAACACGCGGCAGGAAGTGGTGCGCGTCGACTACGACCTGAACCCGAACTACCGCCTGACCGGCCGCTACACCCACGACAACAGCTTCACCGAGGAGCCGGGCGGGCTGTTCCTGGGCCTGGCGGTGCCGAACGTCGCCACCACCGACACCAACGTGCCCGGCCAGGTCGGCGGCGGCGATCCTGCGGTCGATCGCACGGCGCCTCGAAGCTGAACGAGTTGCAGTTCCAGTTCTCGAGCAACAAGATCGCCGACACCAACCAGGCCGCCGACCGCAACCTTCGATCGTCGCTGGGCCTCAACATCCCGGAAGTGTTTCCGGGCAACGATCTCGGCGTGATGCCGCTGGTCACGATCACCGGCATCTCGCACGATCGGCGCCAACCAGCTGTTCAACATCCAGTACCGGAACTACACCGTGACCGACAGCTTCACCTGGCAGCGCGGCGCGCACGGCGTCAAGTTCGGCGGCCTGATGACGTTCGAGCAGAAGAACGAGAACGCCTCGAACGTGACGCAGGGCAACTTCGCCTTCGGCGCGGGCGGCGGCCGGACCGCGTTCTACAACTTCCTGAGCGGCAACGCCGACGGCCTGTGCGGCAACGCCTGCACCTACAGCGAAGCGCAGAACGACGTCACCGAGCACCTGCGCTTCAACCGCTACGAGATGTTCGCGCAGGATTCCTGGAAGCCGCGCGCCAACGTGACGGTCGACTACGGCGTCCGCTACTCGCTCTATCCGCCGATCACCGACGCCAACAACGTGCTGACCAGCTTCCTGCCGTCGGCCTACGTCGCCGCCAACGCGCCGAAATGCGCCAACGCCGCCGTGCACGCTGATCAACGTCGGGCACCGGCGATCCGCTCAACGGCATCATCGTCGCCGGCAAGAACTCGCCGTTCGGCGACGCGATCTACGCCTTCGACAAGGGCGACATCCAGCCGCGCATCGGCGTGACCTGGGATCCGAAGTCGACGGGCCGGACGGTCTTCCGCACCTCGTACGGCGTCTACTACGACCAGGCGCTGGTCGGCATCTTCGAGCAGAACTCGTTCACCAACCCGCCGTACGTCAACACGGTGAGCATTCTGAACCCGAAGCTGTCGAACCCGGGCAGCGGCACGACCGCCGACCACCACCGGCGTGCTGGCGCTGATCGGCAACGGCGACGACTTCAAGACGCCCCGCACGCAGCAGTGGAACGCCGGCGTCCAGCAGCAGCTCTACAGCGCGCGGCGCGCTCGATGTCAGCTACGTCGGCTCGCACGGCGATCACCTGATCCGGCCGATCGACATCAACTACCCGAACCCGGCCGACGTGCTGCGCCTCGGCAGCGTCAACCTGGCGCGGCCGTACCAGGGCTACGGCGCGATCACCCAGCGCGACGACGACGGCGCGCAGCAACTACTGGGGCATCCTCTCCAGCTTCCGCCACAACGGCGGCGCGGCCGGCTCGCTGACCCTGAACTACACGCTCAGCCGCAACCGCACCGACGCCAGCAACGATCGCGATGCGATCGACATCCCGCAGGACCCGCACAACCTCGCGATCGAGTACGCCGACGCGCGCACCGATCGCCGGCACATCTTCACCGCGAACTACGTCTACGAGATCCCGTTCCTCAAGAACTCGTCCAACGCGCTGCTGAAGGCGGTGCTCGGCGGCTGGCAGATCGCCGGCCTGACCTCGATCAACTCGGGCCAGCCGATTCCGCGCATCTCGGAGAGCACCAACGGCTTCCTCCGCGGCGGCCGGCCGAACATCGTCGGCGACCCGGCGGCGGGCGACCAGACGGCGAATCTGTACTGGTTCAACCCGAACGCCTACGCGCCGGCGGCGGACGGCACCTACGGCAACTCGGTGCGCTCCGAGTTCCGGCAGCCGGGCCGCAACCAGACCGACCTGTCGCTGTCGAAGAACTGGACGTTCAACGGCACGCAGCGCTTCCAGTTCCGCGTCGACGCGATCAACGCGTTCAACCACACGCAGTGGCTGGCCGACCCCAGCGCGACGGGCTCGACAACACCTGCACGATCAGCCTGACGACGTGCAATCCGTCGAACGACACGTTCGGACAGATCCTGAACACGCGCGCGCCGCGCGAGATTCAGCTCGGGTTCAAGTTCTACTGGTAGGTCACGATGAAGGAACCGCGGAGACCGCGGAGACGCTCATCTTGCGATCTCCGCGGTTTTTTCTTTGTCGCAAACGTGGAATAATTCGACGCGAATGAAGAGAGCTCTTTCTCGCGATCGCGGCGATTGCGGCTGGCGGCGATGCCGCTCGTGGCGCAGGACCACCAGCACGCGGCCGATCCCGACAAGAAGATGGCCGGACCCGGGCACGCTGCCCTCCGGCTGGAAAGGACGCCTCGACTCCGGCGACAAGACCCTGGCCGGCGTGAAGGCGGCGCAGATGGGCGGCGGCGTCCATTTCATGACCGGGCCGGCGGGCATCTACTACAAGCCGACCGACAAGGCGACCGGCGCCTACGAGACGCACGCGACGTTCACGCAGATGGAGCCGGCCGCGCATCCGGAGGCCTACGGCCTGTTCATCGGCGGCGCCAACCTCGACGCCGCGGCGCAGAAGTACACCTACTTCATCGTCCGGCAGGACGGGAAGTACATGATCAAGCGGCGCGCCGGCGCCGACACGCCGACGGTCGTCGACTGGACCGACAGCGCCGCGATCAAGAAGGCCGACAGCAGCGGCAAGATGAGCAACACGCTGGCGATCGAAGTCGGCCAAGGACAAGGTGCGCTTCCTCGTCAACGGCACCGAGGTCACCTCGGTCGACGCCGCCAAGGTGGACACCGCCGGCACGCCGGGCCTGCGCGTGAACCACAACCTCAACCTTCACGTCGAAGGGTTCGCGGTCAAGGCACAGATCAGCTCTCGGCTTTCCAGCCTCAGGTACTGACAGCTGAGGCTGAAAGCTGTTAGCTTCTGGTATGGCTGAAACCATCGACTGGCCGCCGCCGCGTCGACCGCGGCGGCGGCGCGGTCTGCCGATCCTCCTCGGCGTCCTCGCCGTCCTCCTCCTCGGCGGCGGCACCGTGCTCTCCTACTACGTCGACGCGCTCTGGTTCGAGTCGCTCGGCGTCGCCGACGTCTTCTGGACGACGCTGCGGCTGCAGGGCCAGACGTTCACGTTCTTCTTCGCCGCCACCTTCCTCATCCTCTACGGCTCGTTTCTCGCGCTGAAGCCGGCGCAAGCTCGGCGAGCTCGCCGGCCTGCCGATCCTGATCAACGGCCAGCCGATCAAGCTGCCGGTCGAGCCGGTGATCCGCATGGCCGCGCTCGGCGGCTCGCTTCGTCATCGCCGCCGCGACCGGCGCCGCGATGATGAGCGAGTGGAACGTGCTCGCGCTCTACTGGCAGAGCGGGTCCGCGGCGGTGCGCAGCGCCGGCGCCGCCGATCGTCGATCCGATCTTCGGCCGGCCGCTGCCGTTCTATCTGTTCACGCTGCCGGCCTGGCAGCTGGTCAGCGGCTGGCTGATGACGCTCTCGGTGATCGTCGGCGCGATGGCCGCGTTCTTCGTGATGATCACCGGCGGCACGCGCCTGCTCGGCGGCCGCCGCGACGCCAGCGCGCCGGCGTGGCGCGGGCTGTCGATCGCCTTCGCCTTCGTGCTGCTGATGCTCGCCGTCCGCGTCTACCTCGGACGCTTCGAGCAGCTGTTCGAGGACCACACCATCTTCGCCGGCGTCACCTACACCGAAGCGCACGTCACGCTGACCGGCATGCTGATCGTCTCGATCGCGCTCGGCGCTCGGCGCGCTGCTCGCGCTGGTCAACGCGGTCGTCGGCGCCGCAGGTCCGCTGGCTGGTGCTCGCCGTCGCGCCCGGCCGCGGTCTGCTACACCGCTCACCGGCGTCGTCGAGCTGGTACGTCACCAGCTTCATCGTCAAGCCGAACGAGCTGGTGCGCGAGGCGCCGTTCATCACCCACAACATCGAGATGACCCGCAAGGCGTTCGCGCTCGATCGCGTCGAGCAGCATCCCTTCCCCGCCGACGGCGGCGTCGAGGCGGTCGACGCCGCGCACAACCAGGACACGCTGCAGAACATCCGGCTGTGGGACTGGCGCGCGCTGCAGGACACGCTGCGCCAGATCCAGGAGATCCGCACCTACTACGATTTCCCCGACATCGACATCGATCGCTACACGGTCAACGGATCGGTGCGGCAGATGATGCTGGCCGCGCGCGAGCTCAACGTCGAGAAGCTGCCCGAGAGCAGCCGCAACTGGATCAACGAGAAGCTGATCTACACGCACGGCTACGGCGTCACGATGAACCCGGTCAACGGCTTCACGCCCGAAGGCCTGCCGACGCTGATCCTGGCGAACATGCCGGTGCAGAGCACCATCCCGTCGCTGAAGGTGACGCGGCCCGGAGATCTATTTCGGCGAGCTCACCAACACCGACGTCTACGTCAAGACGCGGCAGAAGGAGTTCAACTACCCGCAGGGCGAGACCAACAGCCTGACGTCGTACGAGGGCAACGGCGGCATCCTGCTCGGCGGCTTCTTCCGCCGCCTGATCATCGCGCTCGATCGCGGCGATCTCGCCAAGCTGCCGTTCAGCGACGACGTCACCGCCGGACAGCCGGCTGCTGATGCGCCGCAACATCCGCGACCGCGTCGCGGCGCTCGCGCCGTTCCTCACCTTCGACGAGGATCCCTACGTCATCGTCGGCGACGACGGCCGGCTGTCGTGGATGATGGACGGCTACACCACGTCCGAGTCGTATCCGTACGCGCGGCACTTCCGGTCGGACGCGACCGCGTCAACTACATGCGCAACAGCGTCAAGGCGATCGTCGACGCCTACGACGGCACGACGACGTTCTACGTGTTCGACGACGAGGATCCGATCATCGCGGCGTATCGCGGGATCTTCCCGAGCCTGTTCAAGGACGGATCGGCGATGCCGCCGGGCGATGCGCAAGCACGTGCGCTATCCCGAGCTGTTGCTGCAGCTGCAGGCGTCGGTCTACGGGCTGTACCACATGACCGATCCCGGCGTGTTCTACAACCGCGAGGATCTGTGGAGCGTCGCCACCGAGGGCGGCTCGACGTCAGCGAGCGCGGCCAGGCGGCGCAGGCGATGGAGCCGAACTTCGTGCTGATGACGCTGCCGGGCGAGAAGACCACCGAGTTCGTCGAGATCCTGCCGTTCACGCCGGCGAACCGCAACAACCTGATCGGCTGGATCGCCGGCCGCAGCGACGACGCGAACTACGGCAAGGCGGTGGTCTACGACTTCCCGAAGACCAAGCTGGTCGACGGGCCGCTGCAGGTCGAAGCGCGCATCGATCAGAACGCGCAGCTGTCCGGCCAGCTGTCGTTGTGGAACCAGCAGGGATCGCACGTGCGCCGCGGCGGGCTGCTCGTGATCCCGGTCGGCCGCGCGCTGCTCTACGCCGAGCCGATCTATCTGCAGGCGGAGCGGAGCCCGATGCCGGAGCTGCGGCTCGTCGTGCTCGCGCTGCAGGATCGGCTCGCGTACGGACCGACCTTCGAAGTCGCGATGGCCGCGCTGTTCGGCAACGGCCAGTCGACGCTGGCCACCGCGCCGAACGCGCCGAGCGCCTCGCCGCGACCAGCGCCGCCGGCGGCGCGGCCGCCGCCGCCGCGCCGCCAGCGCCGGCGGCCGCGTCGGCGCCGGCCGACACCAACGGCCTGATCAGCGCCGCGGCGAAGGATCTCGCCGACTACCAGCGCCTGACCGCGGAAGGAAAGCTCGGCGAGGCCGGGCAGAAGCTCGAGGCGCTCAAGCAGAAGCTCGAGGCGCTCAATCGACAGCGCCGCTGACCCGGCGCCAGGTCACCGGGTCTCGCCTCACCTTTTCCTGCCGGCCCTTTCGTCGGCTCGCGCGCCGCGCAGCACGCCTTCAACCGCGAAATTCCCCTCGTGGCAGGCATATTCGAACGGCCTCTGAGTGGTTGCGGCAAACGGGAATTCGAGCGTCATGACGTGCGTCGGCGTCTGGACAATCTGGTAGAAGTTGCCGAAGTAGAGAGCGGCCGCTGCAGCGGCGTCGCGGTGGTGTTCGTCCAGAATCCCTGGAGGTCCGGCCGCCCGTCCGGCGTGCGCGGCGCCTTCCAGCGGGCCGGATTCGTCTTCGGCGAAGGCTGCGCGGAGATCGTCAGAACCGTGATGAGCATCGCGCTCCCAACGATTCCCAACCAACGCGCAGCCACCGGCCCCGCCTCAGTCCTGAGTTCGTTCGGCGAACGTAATGACGTAGCCGTCCGGATCCTCGATCGCAAACTCGCGCATGCCGTAGAACTTGCGTCTCGATCGGCATCACGATCTTCACCGCCGGCTCGAGCCGATCGTGCAGCGCGTTGACGCCTTCGACCTCGATGAACAGCGTGCCGGTGGCGCCGATCGGCTTGCCGGCGAATGCCGGGATATTCCTTCACGGCGCCGGCGGCGTCGTTGAAGAAGATCTCGACCGCGCCGGCGGTCACCGACGCGAACGCGAACGGCGACTGCGTCGGGCACCGTCATGCCGCGCGCGAAGCCGAGCGTGTCGACGTAGAAGGCCAGGCTGCGCTCGACGCTGGCGACGAGCAGATTGGGCGTGAGTTTCTTGAAGTGAGGCATGGGCACACCTTTCGTGTGTGCTCGCTGATGCCTACATCCGTCGACTCGGCGAGAACGAGGTGCGGGTAGGACCAGGAACCATGGCCCAAGGACCATGGACCATTCGGCCCCGCTAGGTACGGCGCGGAGGATACCACAGGTAAAATGGCGGCCATGCGTATTCTCCCCGCCCTCGTTTTCGTGTTCGCGGCCGCCGCCGCGTCGGCGCAGACCGCGCCGCCCGCCACCGTTCCGGCGCCGCCCGATGTCGCCGCGCCGCCGGCGGACGCGACCAAAACCGCCTCCGGCCTCGCGACCAAGGTCATCACGCCGGGCAAAGGCACCGACCATCCGACCAAGGACGATGTCGTCACCATCCACTACACCGGGTGGAAGACCGACGGCACGATGTTCGACAGCTCGGTGACCAAGGGCAAGCCGGCCAGCTTCCCGGTCGGCGCGCGTCATCGCCGGCTTCAGCGAAGGGCTGCAGCTGATGGTGCCGGGCGAGAAGCGCCGGCTGTGGATTCCCGAAGCGCTCGCCTACAAGGGCGCGCGCGAGCCGAAGGGGATGCTGGTGTTCGACATCGAGCTGATCGACATCCCGACGCGCGCGCCGGCCGACGTCAAGGCGCCGCCGGCCGACGCCAAGAAAACGGCGAGCGGCCTCGCCTACAAGGTGCTGCACGCAGGGCGTCGGCGGACGGCATCCGCGGGCGACCGGCGAGGTGACCGTGCACTACACCGGCTGGACGACCGACGGGAAGATGTTCGACAGCTCGGTGGTGCGCGGCCAGCCGTCGACGTTCGCGCTCGACGGCGTCATCGCCGGCTGGACCGAGGGCGTGCAGCTGATGTTCGAAGGCGAGAAGACCCGCTTCTGGATTCCCGAGAAGCTCGCCTACGAGGGCAAGAAGGCGCCGTACGGCCTGCTGGTGTTCGACGTCGAGCTGATCAAGATCGGCCAGTAGCCTTCTGCTGCGTCGCGTCGGAGATGCGGCGGGTGGCGCGCTGGAAGCGATCGGCGAGCGCGCGCCGCACCTGATCGGGCACCGGCCCGATCCGCGACAGCGCCGCCTGCGCCTGGCGCACTTCGTCGGCCGCGGCGCGGAACCGGCTGTCGTCGTCGGTCTTGCCGCCGATGGTGTTGGCGGCCAGCGCTTCCTTCAGCATCGCCGCCATCCGCGCGGTCGGCGACAGCGCGGCGTCGGCGCCGGCCGACGCCGGCCCGCCGAGCGACTTCGCGAGCGCCTCGATGCGCTGCGACGATCGTCTCCATCTTCTTGCGGTTGGCGTCGGGATCGAGATCGGAGCCGCCGAACACCGCGGGCCAGCGCGCGATCACCGCGGCGAACGCCTTGGCGAAGCGCTCGTCGAGCGCCAGCGCGCGATCGCGATCGACGCCGCGCGCGGCGATCTCGGCCTGCCAGCGGCCGCGCAGCGCGCGCACGGTCGCCATCAAGTCGGCGGGGGCTCGCGGGCTGGGCGGCTGGGCGGCCTCGCCGACCGACTCGACTGCGCCCTCGACTGACGACTGCGAACCGACGACTGGCGACGGCGCGCGCCAGCGCCTCCAGCTCCTGACAGATCGCCTCGCGCGCGGCGACCCGTTCGCCGAGCGCGATGTCGTGGCGCTGCGCGTAGCGCGCGAAGAAATGATCCGCGGCGCCGCGGAACCGCTGCCACAGCGCCTCCGATCGGCTCTTCTTGACCGGGCCGATCGGTCTTCCACTCGGCCTGCAGCCGCTTCATCTCGGAGGCGGCGGCGTCCCATTCGGTCGAGTCCTTGAGCGCCTCGGCCCGGGCGCACAGCGCTTCCTTCTTCGCGAGGTTCTCGGCCCAGACGGTCTTGCGCTCGGCGAGGTCGGCGTGGCGGCGGGTGAAGAAGCGATCGCACGCGGTGCGGAAGCGCTCCCAGATCGACTTCTCCTGGCCGCGGCTGACCGCGCCGATCGTCTTCCACTCGGCCTGCAGCTTCTTGATCTCGTCGGCGGTCTGAATCCAGTTGGTCGAGTCGGCGAGCGCCTCGGCGCGCTCGCACAGCGCGACCTTCTTCGCGAGGTTGCCGCCGCGCGCTTCGGCCTGCGCCGCGAAATGCGCCTCGCACCGCGTCCACGCCTCGTCGTGCGCCGTCTTGAACCGCTTCCACAGCGCCTCGCCCTGCGCGCGCGGCACGTCGGCGGCCTGCCGCCACTGCTCCTGCAGCGTCGCGCACCTGCTTGGCGATCGCCTCGGGATCCTCGACCGCCTTGAGCGCCTCCATCTTTTCGCAGAGCTGTTCCTGGATCCCGACGTTGGCCCAGCGCTGCCAGTCGGCGACGTCGCGCAGCTCCTGCACCTTCGGCATCAGCGCGGTCTGCGCGCGCCTTCAGCCGCTTGACGATCTCGTCGTAGTCCTTCTTCGACGGCAGCTGCGGCACCGAGCTGAGCGCGGCGCGGATGTCCTTGAGCGCGCGCTCGCCCGACTTGAGCGTGAGATCGGCGCGCGCCGGCCACCGCTTCGATGCGGCCGACCAGCTGCTGCGCGCGGGCCAGCGCCTCGCGCCGCGTCTTCTGATCCTGCTTCGTGCGCCGCGGCGTCGCGCGCCGGCGAACGCGCGTCTGCGCCTCGGTGTAGCGCTCGGTGACGGCGGGATCGCTGATCATCCCGGCGCCGAGGTCGTGCCACTCGCGGCGGATCGCGGCGAACTGCTTGCGCGCCGCCGGCAGATCTTCGAGCGCCGCGGCGCGCGCCGCGTCGTCGGCCAGCTCGCGCAGCCGGGCGCGGCGCCGCTCGACGTCCTTCCACTCGGCGTGGCGCTTCTGGCAGGCGCGCGCGGCGCGCTCGAAGCGCCGCGTCAGCTCGTCGTGCGTCTCGCGGTCGTCGAGCGCCGGCATCCCTTCCCATTCGGCGGTCGCGACCTCGAGCTCGTCGAGCGCCTTCTCGCCCTGCAGCTTCTCGATCCGCTCGCACAGCTCGGCGCGCGGCCGCGCCGCCGGCTTCGCGCGCCTCGCGCGCCTGGCGCTCGGCCTCGGCGCGGTCGGCGTCGTCGCGCGCCTGTTCCGCCTGGCGAGCCGCGTCGTCGCTGCGCGTGCGCGGGCGATCTCGGCCGGATCGGGCTCGACGCTGCGGCCGGCGGCGGCGGCTTCCGCGGCGGCGTCGCGCGCCGCCTGCTCGTCGGCGGCGAGCGCGCTCGTCCATCTCGCGCACGATCGCCGCGGGCGCGCTTGGACGCGCTCTTGTTCTTCGCGCGCGCGGCAATCTGCTCGAGCTCGGCGCGATCGGTGATCCGCTCGACCGCGGCCAGCGTCGGATCCTTGAACTCGCTGTTGAGCGCGATGCTGAGCAGCTCGGCGTGATCGCTGCAGGCCGTCGAAGGCGGCGCGCCGCACGCTCTCGTGCTCGGCGTGGCGCGCGATCGATCCGAGCGCGTGGCCGTCGGTGACGCGCGCCAGCGCGGCGCAGCGCCGTCGCCTCGCGCGACGCGTTCTTGGCGATGCCGATCAGCGTCTTCGGATCCTCGATCGCCGCGACCGCCGCCAGGCTGTCGCTCTCGCCGAGCCCTTCGAACGCCTCGAGCGCGATGTCGCGCAGCATCGACAGCGCCTGCGCGCGCACCTGCTCGTCGGCGTCGGTCCTGGCGACGGCGGCCAGCGCCGCCGGGTCCATCAGCTTGGCGACCGCGGCGCGCCGCACGCGCGGATCGGCGTCCTCGCGCGCCACCTCGTGCAGCAGCTCGCGCTCGTCGAGCGGGAGCTCCTGCACGAACTGCAGCCGGACGGCGGCGTCGGGATTCTTGTGACCGGGGTGAGTGCGGAATCGATCGAGCAGTGCCATACACGCTCCAGCCTGACCGGCCGCTGTAGGGGTCAGCGTCGAGCTTGTGAGATTCGGTCAGCTTCGCGACGACGTCGCGGCCGTGGGACGCGGCGCTGACCTTGTTGTCGATGTCCAGAATGCGGCCGTCCGCTCCGATGTAAAACGTCCAGCGCGACGCGTACCCGCTCGGCGCCGAGCACGCCGTACGCCCGCGCCACCTCCTTGGTCGGCATCGCTCAGAATCGGGTACGACGAGCCCCAGCGACTCCGCAAACTCGCGTGTTCGACGTCGGCCGGTATCGACGCTGGCCGCGAAATAGCTGACGTCCAGCCGCCGCAACGCCTCGTCGCTCGAACCGAGCGACTTGCACTCGGCCGTTCAACCGCCGGTGAACGCCTTCGGAAACCAGGCGATGACGACCGGCCGCCCCGCCAACTCCTTTAGACGATAGGTTCGGCCGTCGGATCCCGGCAGCGAGAAATCGGGAGCCGGATCGCCCGGCTTCAGCTCACCGGCGTCTCGGGACGCTGCGTCGCCATGTTGAAGAGCTCCGATCGCCACGGCGGCCGCGGTGGTCGCGATACGCCTCAGCTGCGCGAACAGATACAGACACGGCCTCCACTCGAATATGCCATTCTAATGAAGGGCATCGAACACATGTGGGTATCCGGCTGCAGCGATTTTTCAGGCTCTGCGCAATTCTCCAATTCTGCGGATCGGCGTGGCGCGCCGCGTTCGTCACACTCGCGACGGGTTGTAACAAGCTGGGACTCGGTGACGGCAGCCCGACCGCGCCCAGCGGTCCGCCGGCCGCCGGGCTCGACAATCTTTTACACGGCGGTCGGCGCCAGCGACGCCAACGGCGTCGGATCCAGCGCCGAGTGCCTGTTCCTGACGCCGTGCCCCAACGGCATGGGCTACGTGCCGGTTACCGTGCGGGCGCTCACGGCGCAGGGCTTCACCGTCAACAACCTGAATCTCGGGCATCCCGACGACCGTCATCGGCCAGCGATTTCGCGAGCCTCGGCGCCACAGTACGGCCGCACTCATCGTCGGCAACTTGATCGACAACGAGATGCCGTTCGTGCAGACCAACGCGACGGTGGTGACGATCTTCGCCGGCGTCAACGAGATCAACACCATCACCTCGGCGCTGGGCGGCGGCGCAGGCGGCAGCGATCCGAACGCGCTACATCGACGCGCAGGTCAAGGCGTTCGCCACCGACTACAGCGACGCTGATCGCCGGCATCCGCGCGCGCGCCGGCTCGCCGCGCATCGTGCTCCTCAACGTGCCCGAACGCCGCCGGCCTGCCGTTCCTGGCCGGCGCCTCGCTCGCGCAGCGCCAGGCGGCGCAGCGCGCCGCCGTCGGCATGACGCAGGACCGCGGTCAACGCGCTCGCGTCGTCGTCGGTCACGGTCGTCGATCTGATGTGCGACGGGCGCAGCTACGTCGCGTCCAACTACTCGTCCGACGGCCTGCACCCGAACGACGCCGGCTACGCGTTCATCTCGGCGGAAGTCGTCAAGGCGATCACCGGCAGCTCGTATCCCGCGCCGCAGAGCAGCTGCGCCGGCATGACGATCGTTCCATGACACGGGCATGCGCCGCGCACTGCCGAGCCGTCGCGTTGACCTTCGCCGACGCACGTCGCGCGCCTGAGACCGGCTCCGCGCCGACGCTGCCGGGACCGCAGCGCAGGACGCGGCTCGCGCCGATGCCGCGCCGCGAATGGCCGGCCGGCTTCAACCCGGCGCGCGCCCGCAACGCCGCCGGCTGCTGCTGGTCTTTCCCAAACGACCAGAAGAAAGCCGCGCGCAGACGCGTCAGCAGAGATCTTCCGCAGCGGTCTTCGCGGTCTCCGCGGTTCATCCGGCTCGTGACGTCGCGCACATCATCCTGACGGTGCGCGCCGAGGCGCTGCGGCACGGCGGCCAGGTGTCGCTGCCCGGCGGCGTCGTCGATCCGGGCGAGACCTTCGAGCAGGCCGCGCTGCGCGAGGCGCACGAGGAAGTCGGCGCTGGCGCCCGACGCAGGTGCGCGTGCTCGGCGCGCTGACGCCGCTCGACATCCCGGTCAGCGGATTCCGGCTGCATCCGATCGTCGCGGTCGCAGCCGACGCCGGCCGCACCTGACGCCGTCGGACGGCGAGGTGGCGCGGATCCTCGAGGTCGGCGTCGATGAGCTGCTGGATCCGCGCGCATTTCGTCACGCACCGAGCGCGAGCGCGACGGCGTCGCGTTCACCGTGCCGGCGTTCCGCGTCGCCGGCGTGGAGATCTGGGGCGCCACGGCGATGGTGCTGGCCGAATTCCTGGCGCTGCTGGGCTGGCCGGCGCCGAGCCGGCGTGATCACCGATTTCTTGCACGATCTGCACGATTTCGTAGGCCAGCCCGCAGAAATGATCGCATATTGTCACCGATTTGTCTCCAGCTCATTGCAACATCGTGCACGAATTTTGGGATAATGCACGAGGTCTTCTTAACGCTTTAAGATTCGGTCTTCAAGGGGGCGCAGCGATGGGGTCCAGAGTGCTCGGCGATGCAATCGGTTCGATCCGCAATTGGTCGGTCACGGAAGCAAAGGAGCCGCGGGCGCCGCGCGTCGACCGAAGCGTTCGGCAGCCTCGTGTTCAACGACGAAGTGCAGCAGACGCGTCTGCCCGAAGCCGATTTACCACGCGCTGCGCCGCACGATGACGCACGGCGAGCCGCTCGACATCTCGGTCGCCGACGCCGTCGCGTCCGCGATGAAGGAGTGGGCGGTCGAGCACGGCGCGACGCACTACACGCACTGGTTCCAGCCGCTGACCGGCATCACCGCCGAAAAGCACGACTCGTTTCTCTCGCCGACCAGCGACGGCAAGGCGGTGCTGGAGTTCTCGGGCAAGGAACTGGTGCGCGGCGAGCCCGACGCGTCGAGCTTCCCGTCGGGCGGCATGCGCTCGCACCTTCGAGGCGCGCGGCTACACGGCGTGGGATCCGACCAGCCCGCCGTGGCTGCTCAAGAGCGGCAACGCGACGACGCTGGTCATCCCGACCGCGTTCGTGAGCTGGACCGGTGAGGCGCTCGACAAGAAGACGCCGCTGCTGCGCTCGATGGAAGCGCTGTCGAAGCAGGCGGTCCGCATCCTCAAGCTGTTCGGCTCGACCGCCGAGCGCGTCGTCACCACCTGCGGCCCCGAGCAGGAATACTTCCTGATCGATCAGTTCTTCTATCTGTCGCGGCCCGATCTGATCAACGCCGGCCGCACGCTGTTCGGCGCCAAGCCGCCGAAGGGCCAGGAGCTCGAGGATCAGTACTTCGGCGCCATTCCCGATCGCGTGATGGCGTTCATGTCCGAGGTCGAGACCGAGCTCTACAAGGTCGGCGTGCCGGTGAAGACGCGCCACAACGAAGTGGCGCCGAGCCAGTACGAGATCGCGCCGGTGTTCGAGAACGCCAACGTCGCCACCGATCATCAGATGATGATGATGGAGACGCTGAAGCGCTCGGCGCCGAAGTTCGGCCTCGCGTGCCTGCTGCACGAGAAGCCGTTTGCCGGCGTCAACGGCTCCGGCAAGCACCTCAACTGGTCGATGAGCGACGACGAGGGCAACAACCTGCTCGGGCCGGGCACCAACACGCACGACAACATGCAGTTCCTGGTGTTCTGCACGGCGGTGATCCGCGCGGTCAACCGCTGGCAGGGGCTGCTGCGCGCCAGCATCGCCAGCGCCGGCAACGATCACCGTCTCGGCGCCAACGAAGCGCCGCCGGCGATCCTGTCGATCTTCCTCGGCGACATGCTCACCGACATCTTCGAGCAGATCGAGAAGGGCGGCGCCAAGTCGACCAAGCAGCGGCGGCATGCTCGACACCGGCGTGCTGGTGCTGCCGAAGCTGCCGCGCGACGCGGGCGACCGCAACCGCACCAGCCCGTTCGCCTTCACCGGCAACAAGTTCGAGTTCCGCGCGGTGTCGTCGAACCAGAGCATCGGCTACCCGAACATCGTGCTCAACCTGGCGGTGACCGAGTCGATCGACTACATCGCCACCGAGCTCGAGAAGGCGGTCGCAGGGCGGCAAGACGCTGAACGAGGCGGTCGCCGAGCTGCTGCCGAAGGTGATCAAGGAGAACAAGCAGATCATCTTCAACGGCAACGGCTACTCGAAGGAGTGGGAGAAGGAAGCCGGCAAGCGCGGGCTGCTCAACCTGAAGAACACGGTCGACGCGCTGCCGCAGCTGGTGACCAAGGACGCGATCAAGCTGTTCGAGACCTACAAGATTCTCAACGAGCGCGAGCTGCACGCGCGCTACGAGATCATGGTCGAGACCTACAACAAGACCGTGAACGTCGAAGGCCAGCTGATGGTGCTGATGGCCAACCGCTACATCCTGCCGGCGGCGTTCGAGTACCAGAAGGACGTCGCGCAGAGCGTCGTCGGCGGTGAAGGCGGCGGGCGGCAAGTCGGTCGAGGGCAAGAAGACGCTCGACGCGCTGACCAAGCTGGTCGACGACCTTCAAGCAGCGCACCGACAAGCTGGCGAAGGCGCTCGAGCACGAAGGCGCCGTCGGCGGAAAAGCACGCCAAGCACTTCCGCGACGTGGTCGTGCCGGCGATGGCGGCGCTGCGCGAGACGGGCGATCAGCTCGAGCTGATGGTCCCGCACGAATCGTGGCCGCTCGCGACCTATCGCGAGATGCTGTTCATCAAGTAGATCGGATCGGTCTCAATCAGCCAGGCGGGTGGGTTCCCAGCCCACCCGCCCGCCGCCCTCTCCCCCGGATGAGCCTGAACCATAGCCAACGTACGGCCACCTTGTGCCCGCTGCAACGATTGTCCGGCTTTCGATCGTTCTGATCAGAAGTCTCATTCGCGCCTCGTCTTAGAACCGTAAGTCACACCTCTGAGAATTGCGGCCGGTCCCTTGCTGCTGCACGCTCGAGGTAACAAATGGAAATGGTTGGGTTCTCGGTTCGAAGCGTCGGTCGATTCTCCTTCGTCGCGTCGCTTGCTGCGGCAATGCTCAGCGTCCCGGCCACAGGGTTCGCCGCGCCCATCCTGACGGCGGACTTGGCGAGCTTTGCGGTCCTCGGCGCAACTGGTGTCACCAATGTGGCCACCAGCACCATTGGCGGCAACCTGGGCTCGGCCCCCACTGCGTCGATCGGTTCCGGGTACGTATTCTCGGCCGGTGGGCTGCAGTCGAATACGCCATTGGCGGCACAAGCACAACTCGATCTCGACGCGGCGATCCTCGCGGTCAACGCTCTGGGACCGGTACTGTCCATCGGTGCGGACCTGACCGGCACGATCCTCCCGGGCGTCTACAGCGTGCCCGCCGCCTCGACCAACCTGTCCGGCGCGCTCATTCTCGACGGCGGCGGCAGCAACACGGCGGTGTGGGCGTTCCTGTTCCCCAGCACCCTCATCACCTCGACGACCTCGACCGTCTCGGTGATCAATGTCGGTGACGGTTCGGGTGTCGGACTGTACTGGAACGTCGGCACGGCGGCGACCCTCAATGGCGGGACATTCGCAGGCAACGTGCTCGCGAAAACCCTGATCAGCAGCGACGGCAATCTCACCATGACGTGCGGCCGCCTCTTGTCGGCGACGTCACAGGTGACGTTGATCATGGACACCATCTCCACGGGCTGCACCGGGACCGGGGCAGGCAGTAACGGCTTCGACCAGGGCGGCGGTGGCACTTCCGGCGGCGGTGGCGACACCCCGGGCGGCGGCGACACCCCTGGAGGCGGCGGCGGAGGCCCGGCACCGGTTCCCGAGCCGTCGTCACTGATCATGCTCGTGTCCGGATTCGGCGGCGCCATCCAGTGGACCCGCCGGCGATTCGCCGCGAACGCACCCTCAGTCGAATAGTCAACAACATCGCGAGGCGCCCTGGGCCTCGTGCGCAGGGAGAGAGCGCGTCATCATTCGATGCGGATGTGATGACGCGCTCGGCTCTCGACCATACGCGAACGTTCGCTCATGTGTGGGGGATTGCTGGGTGTCAATACAGATGTCTGACCGCCGTAGGTTCCTGGCGTCCGTCGTGTGGCTGACCGTCAGCTTCGCCCTGCTCTATGGGTGGGTGGCGGCACAGCTCGTTCACGACTGGACGACCGACGACAACTACTCCCACGGGTTCGTCATCATCCCGCTGGCGGGATACCTCACGTGGGAGCGGCGCCTCGCACTTCGCCGCATTCCCCTGGCACCGCGGGCCTGGGGGTTGCTGATTGTGGCGGCAAGCATCGCCACGCTCATCGCCGGCCTACTCGGCGCCGAACACTTCCTTCCGAGGATCGCGTTGATTGGCACGCTCGCCGGAGGCATCGTGTTCGTGCTCGGCTGGGAACATCTCAAAGCGATGGCGTTTCCGCTGGGCGTGCTGCTGCTCATGATTCCGATCCCGGCGATCCTCTTCAACCAGATCGTCATGCCGCTGCAGCTGATCGCCTCTCGCGTCGGCGAGACTTCTCTCGTGGCGGCCGGCATACCGGTGCTGCGTGAAGGCAACATTCTGATCCTGGCGGGCTTCAGCCTCGAGGTCGCGGAAGCCTGCAGCGGAATCCGGTCGCTCGTGTCGCTGCTGACCCTCGGCATCGTCTGCGGCTATTTCGTCGACCGCCGATCGGCGGTGCGAACCGCCATCGCACTGAGCGCCATCCCGGTCGCCATTCTCGCCAACGGCCTGCGCGTCGCGGGCGCGGGCTTCTCCGCGCACTTCTTCGGCCCCGCCGCTGCCCGTGGCTTCGTGCATTCGCTGTCCGGATGGTTCATGTTCGCCTTCGCCTTCGTGCTGCTTGCGGCAGTGGTGCAGACCATCCTCAGGCTCTTTCCCGCGGCGCCTCCGATGCGGGCGCTGCCGGTACCGGTCGCATGAATCAGGAGTACACGCCACACATGATCCTGCGAATCGTCGTCCTGAGCGCAGTTCTGGCCGGAGGCGCGATCTGGACGCGAACGGCTTCGAGGACCGCGCCATTGCCGCCACGAACGCCGCTGGCGCAATTGCCGTCCGGTGTCGGCGTCTGGAGCGGCCGGGACGGCGAGACCTTCACGCCGGCGGTTGTGCAGGCGCTCGGCGTCCACGAATACGTGAATCGCGTCTACCAGACGGCGCAGGATCGCGCGAGCCTGTACATCGGCTACTACGCGGACCAGCAGCAGGGAGCGTCGATTCACTCGCCTCTGAACTGCCTTCCCGGCGCCGGCTGGGAGAGCGTGTCACAGAGCCATCTCGGCATTCCCGTCAAGATGCTGGACGAGAACGAGCGCGACATCGTCGTCAATCGGTATGTGGTGCAAAAGGGGCTGGAACAGTATGTCGTCCTCTACTGGTACCAAAGCCATGGCCGCGTGATCGCCAACGAGTACCGCAGCAAGATTTTCATGGTCTACGACGCCATCCGTTTGCACCGCACCGATGCGGCGCTCGTTCGTGTCATGAGCCGCCGCGTCGGCGTCGGGCCTGACGCCGAGGCGGCCGCCAGTGCCCGGGGTGTCGCGTTCGTCAAAGCCCTGTTCCCGCTGCTCGGCCGGTATCTGCCGGCGTAGATCTCCCACATGTCACGTCGGTATCAGAAGGATTGAAATGACCCGAAGCAGAATCGCTGCCGCCTTGACGATGTTCGGCTGTCTGGCGGCCGCTAGTGGATGCGCAAAGGATCCCGAACAGGCCAAGCGGGCCTACGTGCGAAGCGGAGACGCTTACGCGGCGCCAGGAAAATACCAGGAAGCGGTCATTCAGTACCGGAACGCGTTGAAGCAGGACCCGATGTTCGCGGAAGCGCGATTGAAACTTGCGGAGACCTACGAGCGTCTCGGCGACGCCGGGAACGCGCGTGTTGAATACGTCCACGCGGCTGAACTGCTCCCGGGCAACGCGGATGTCCAGATCAGGGCGGCGAACGCGCTGCTGATCGGCAGGCGACTTCGAACGCGCGAGAGTGCTTGCAGAAAAAGCGCTCGCGGTGGCTCCGGATCATGTCGAGGCGCAGATCGCCAACGGCAATGCGCTGGCCGGCCTCAAGAATTTCGACGCGGCGATCGCGGCCATCGAGGAGGCCATCCGAAAGAGTCCGGGCCGCAGCGACAGCTACACGACCCTTGGCACCTTCGAGCTGGCCAGAAAGAATGCGGGTCGCGCTGAATCGGCTTTCCAAAAGGCCGTCGTCACAGACACCGCGGTCGGTTCGCGCCCGGCTCGCCCTGGCCAACTTCTATTGGGGCATCGGTCGCCTTCCCGCCGCTGAGCGCGAGTTGAAGTCGGCGCTGGCGATCGATGAACAGGACATCACCGCACGTCGCGCGCTGGCGGTGTTCTATCTCGGCGCCAACCGGATGTCTGAGGCCGAGCCGCACCTGAAGGCGATGGCTGACCTCCCCAATCACACGGGCGACCGCTCAGACCTCTCGTTCGTCCTCGCGGACTACTACGCCTCGACCGGGCGATCCGCTGACGCCAAGACGTTGCTGCATAAACTGGCCGCCGTCGACGACCAGGGTTTTTCCGCAGCGACGCTCCGGCTGTCGGCGATCGCCGCGCATGGCGGCGACAAGCCCGGCGCTCGCAAACTGATCGACGAGCTCCTTCATAAACAGCCGCGAAACGTCGATGCGCTCGTCGCGCTGGCGACTCAGTTCCTCGACGACAAGAAGCCGGACCAGGCGCTGGCGCAGGCCGAGAAGGCCGTCAAGGCCGACCCTCGCTCCGCCTCGGCACAATACGCGCTCGCGCAGGTCCATCGCACCAGGCACGAGTGGGATCAAGCGATCGTCGGCTATCGCGAGCTGCTGAAGCTCGAGCCGCGCGGAAACGCGGCGCGGCTGGAGCTCGCCCGCCTGGCGCTCATCAAGGGCAAGCCCGACGAGGCCATTCAGTTCGCGCACGACGCGTTGAAGGAGCAACCGGGTCTGGCCGAGGCCATCACCCTGCTCGGGCGCGCGATGCTGACCAAGGGCGACTCCCTTGGCGCCGCCCCGCACGTCACGCAGATCGCCAAAGCGTTTCCTCGATCGGCCGACGCGCAGGCCGAACTCGGCGAGCTCTACGCGTTGAAGGGCGACCGCATCCATGCGCGCGCCGCGTTCGAGGAAGCGCTCACATTCGATCCGGACAACATCGGCTCGCTCGCCGGACTTGGCTCGCTTGACGTTCAAACCAGGAATCCGGCCGCGGCGCGCGCGCGTGTCGACGTGCGTCTGGCCAGTACACCAGAACGACCCGCGGCTTCTCCTTCTGTCTGCCCGCCTGTGCATGGTGCTGGGCGACGTGGCGGCGGCCGAGCACCGGCTGCGGAAAGTGATTGCGATCGATCCTGGCCAGATCGATGCCTTCGCCCTCCTGGGTCAGTTCTACGCCTCGCAGCATCGCCTTGACGAGGCTCGCGCAGAGTTCGAGAACGTCGCGAGGCTGAACCCTCCGAAAAGCGCGGTCGGGGCGCACATCGTCGTCGCCATGATCCTGCAGATCCAGAACAGGCCCGCCGAAGCCCGGGCGCGCTATGAAAAGGTGCTGGCGATGGACCCGATGGCCGCCGTCGCCGCAAACAATCTCGCCTGGATCTACGCCGAAGACGGCGGCAATCTCGACGTCGCTCTCGGGTTGGCGCAGACGGCGAAATCGCGGCTGGCCAATTCGTCCGAGGTCGGTGACACGCTCGGATGGGTGTATTACAAGAAAGGCCTCCCGGCGCTCGCCGTCCCGATCTTTCGCGACAGCGTTGAACAGTCGCCGACAATCGCGATCTACCGCTATCACCTCGGGCTCGCATACGCGAAGAACGGCGACAGGAACGAAGCCCGTCAAGCTCTCGAACAGGCGCTGCATCTGGATCCACAATTCGACGGCTCGCCGATGCCGTGAAGATGCTGGCCGATCTCAGGGGATAACGATCCGCAGATACAATTTCCGGATGGACGGACGGGAGTGCTACCACTGCGGGCAGTGGATCGAAGCTGG
>CAWCFI010000006.1:0-579349 GCA_963794705.1 uncultured Acidobacteriota bacterium | reverse complement strand
TCGCGGGAGGTCACGCCCTGGTTCGTCCAGAACTGGAAGGCGATCTTGAGCGCCTGCTCGACGGCGGCCGCGCCGTCGGAGGCGAACAGGAAGTGGGGGCCGTCGACGGGCACCCGGGGCGCGAGCGCCTCGGCCAGCTCGATCACGATGCGGTTCCCGTTGCCGAGCAGCGTCGAGTGGGCGACCCGGTCGATCTGCGTCCCGCAGCGCGGCGTCGAGCTCGGGGACGCCGTGGCCGAGCGTCGTCACCCACAGCGAGGAGATGGCGTCGAGGTAGCGGTTGCCGTCGACGTCGATGAGCTCGCGGCCCTCGGCCCGCTCGACGATCATCGGCCGGTTGTCGCGAGTAGCACGCCATCTGGGTGAACCCGTGCCACACGACGGCGGCGTCCCGCTCGACCCACTCGCTCGCAGCTGCCCATACGGCAAGCGACGCTACCGACCCGACCTCCCGCCGGCTCCGAATGCGACGGCGTCGTTCCGAGGCGATGGCCGACGCTGTCGGCGGGTGGTCGCCTCGGGGTCGAGCGCGGTCAGTCGTCGGCGAGGTCCGGCGGGGGAGCGGTGAGGTCCTCGGCGGCCTGGCGGACCTGCCAGTCCCGGTCCGTGAGCGCCGCGGCGAGCGCGGCGTCGACCTCGGGCCCGTCGAAGGGCGCGAGGGCGATGACGGCCCGGCGGCGCACCGTGGCCTTGTCGTCGGTGGCGGCGAGGATCGCCGGCAGCCCGGCGGGGTCGCCGATCGCGCCGAGCGCGGCCACCGCCGCCTCCCGCACGAGCGCGTCCTCGTGGTCGGTGGCCAGCTCGGCGAGCCGGGCCACCGCGCCGGGCTCGGCCGGTGAGCGCTCCCCGCTGCCCCACGCCGCCACCTCCACCACCGCCGGATCGGCGTCGTCGAGCAGGGGCAGGAGGCTGACGTCGTCGGCGATGCCCGGCCGGGTCCTCGCCGAGGGCTGCGACCACCTCGATCGCCCGGCGGCGACGTCGGCGAGGGGTCGGCGAGCGCGGCGGCGAGGTCCTCGCCGCGCAGGCCGCCGGCTCGGGCGACCGCGCCCGAGGGCGGTGGCCCGCACCGCCGGTTCGGGGTCGTCGAGGAGGGCCCGCGCCGTCGCTTCGTCACCGAGGTGACCGGCGACCGCGGCCCGTCTTCTGCGACGGACGGCGTCGGCTAGGTTCCGCTCAGCGCACACGACGAGTGACCGTGGAAGGCGGAGTGGCGATGGGTGGTCCGGCTGGCGGAGGTCGGCGCAAGCAGCAGGCGGCGGACACGAGAGAGCTGCTGCTCGACGCGGCACGCGACCGTCTTCGACGAGCGTGGCTACACGGCCACCACGGTCGGCGCGATCACCGAGCGGGCCAACACGGCGCATGGGACGTTCTACCTCTATTTCAAGAACAAGGAGGACGTCTTCGGCCAGGTCATCACCGGCATCGCCGCCGAGCTCTACGAGCGGGCCGTGGTGGCGCAACATCACCGTCGATCCCACCCGCTCGGCCGAGACCACCGAGGCCAGCGTGTCGGCGCTGCTCCCGGTCTACACGGACCACGCCGGCTCGTGGCGGGGCCTCTACGAGTTCACCGAGGGCAAGGGCCGCGCGGTCGGCTCCACTGGACAGGTTCATCCGCGCGGCAGCATGAGCCTGGTCAATGTCGCGTATGCGGCAGCGCTCACCTGGGAAATCCCGCATCACACGCCTGGAAGATCAGGCGCTGGTGCCGATGTTCGGAGACCAGCCGGTGGAGCTGGGCCTCAAGAAACCGGCTGGGGAACTGCTGGACCGTCTGCGCCGCGAACCTCGATACCGGCCGCTGTTCGCATCGCGCGTTCGGCGGCGATCCGGATCCGTTCACGATCGAGCACGTAACGCAGGCCCTGGCCGCTTCGAGCGCACGATCATCTCGGCGCGTCCCCTACGATCGCTACCACAACGAGCGCGACGATGCCGCGATTTCCGCCGGCGGCGAGGCGGGGAGAGACGCTCTACTTCAGCCAGCCGCTCTCGTGCTTCCGCTGTCACGGCGGCTTCACGTTCTCGGGTGCGGTGGACTTCGAAGGGCGCCGCGGTGGGGAAGTCGAGTTCCACAACACCGGTCTGTACAACCTGGCTGGCGCGCTGTCGTATCCCACTCCCAACACCGGCGTCTACGAGATCACCCGGAAGCCGGAGGACGTCGGCCGGTTCAAGGCGCCGACGCTCCGCAACATTGCCGTTACCGCGCCGTACATGCACGACGGCAGCGCCGCGACGCTGGAGGATGTCGTCGCCCACTACGCAGCTGGGGGACGCACCATTGCCGACGGCCCGAATCGCGGGATCGGCCACGACAATCCGGGCAAGAGCCCGACGGTTCGCGGATTTCCGATCAGCAGCGAGCAACGCGATGATCTGATCGCATTCCTGCGGTCGCTGACCGACGAGCCGCTGCTGCACGATCGGCGATTCTCGAATCCGTGGGCGACCGCGTCGTCCGTTCATTGAGACGGTGATAGACGTGGGCTGTTCAAATCGATTCGAATCGATTTGAAGATTGTTTACATCCGAGCTACAGTCATGCGCTTCACGCTCCTCCGGAGGTCGCATGCGCATGGCTGGTCGTTGCCTGGTAAGACTGTCTCTCCTCGTCGCGGTGTGTCTGGCCCTGCCGGGACGCTCGTCGGCGTTCGCCCAGGTCGCCGCCGGCGAAATCACCGGCATCGTCAAGGATCAGGCCGGCGCCGCCGTCCCCGGCGCGACGGTCACCGTGACGAACGTCGACACCAACCGGCAGCGGGTCGTCGTGTCGAGCGGCGACGGCGTTTACACCGCGCCGAGCCTGGCTCCGGGCGACTACCGCGTCGACGTCGAGCTGGCCGGCTTCAAGCCGTGCGGCGCGACGGCATCCGCCTGTCGACCGGCGAGAAGGCGCGCATCGACTTCGACCTCGACCGTCGGCGACGTCCGCGAGCAGGTCACGGTGACGGCGGATGCCCCGATCCTGCGGGCGGAGACCGCCAGCCTCGGCACCGTCGTGGAGCACGAGCAGATCGTGCAGCTGCCGCTTGAACGGGCGCACCTTCATCACTGCTCGCCGGCGCTCGCGCCCGGCGTCGCGCTGCCGCCGAACTCGCAGCTGCCGCGCATCAACGGCGGCCGGCCGCGCACCAACGAATACCTGTTCGACGGCATCTCCGTGCTGCAGCCCGAGCCGGGCCAGGTCGCGTTCTTTCCGGTGATCGACGCGATTCAGGAATTCAAGATCGAGAGCAACAGCCCGCCGGCCGAGTTCGGCCGCTTCAACGGCGGCGTCGTCAACCTCACCACCAAGGCCGGCGCCAACGCGTTTCACGGCGACGGCTTCGAGTTCCTCCGCAACGAGGCGCTCAACGCGCGCAACTTCTTTCAGTCGACCAACCCGGTGAAGCCGGACTACCGGCGCAACCAGTTCGGCGGCACGCTCGGCGGGCCGCTGGTCAAGGACCACACGTTCTTCTTCGTCGACTACCAGGGACAGCGCCAGTCGATCGGCCGCACGGTGATCTCCACGGTGCCGACGCGTGCTGCAGCGGCAGGGCATCTTCACCGAAGCGATCGCCGGCCGCGTGCCGGTCATCTACGATCCGGCGACGACGGTCGGCTCGACCCGCACGCCGTTTCCGGGCAACGCGATCCCGCCGAACCGCATCGATCCGGTGGCGCTCGCGCTGCTGCAGCGGTACCCGCTGCCCACCGCGTCCGGCACGGCCAACAACTATCAGCCGGACCGACAACGAGGTCGACAACCAGGACCAGTGGGACGTCCGCATCGATCACAAGTTCTCGATCGAATCGCGATCAGGCTGTTCGGCCGCCTCTCGTATTTCCGCGACGGCTTTCTGCCGGTGACGCCGCTGCCCGACGGCAGCGGCGTGACGACCGGCACGCTGGGCCCGCAGGACACCACCGCCTGGGCGTTCGCGTCGAACTATCAGCACACGTTCTCGAGCAATCTGCTGAACGAAGTGCGGGTCGGCGATACGCGCCGCGCGG
This sequence comes from uncultured Acidobacteriota bacterium, assembly GCA_963794705.1. Taxonomy (GTDB): domain Bacteria; phylum Acidobacteriota; class Vicinamibacteria; order Vicinamibacterales; family CAVVIG01; genus CAVQFC01. The sequence continues at coordinate 575,344 of CAWCFI010000006.1, read as the reverse complement.
TCGGGCGGACCGCCGCGCAGCTCGTCGACGCGGCGGGCGGCGCGCTGAGCATTCCCGGGATTCCGTCGACCGCCAAGTTTCCCAACACGCTGCCGACGTTCCTCATCGGCGGCTACCAGCAGCTCGGTTCGCCGCCCAACACCGCGTCCGACTTCAACACCGGCGTCATCGGAAGTCGCCGACTCGTTGACGTGGCTGAAAGGCCGCCACACGCATCAAAGCCGGGCTGGACTTTCGGTGGGAGCGGCTGAACGTGATCCAGCCGCCGTCGCCGACCGGCTCGTTCACTTTCAACGCCATCGGCAGCGACCTGCCCGGCGTCGCCAACACCGGCACGCCGCTGGCGAGCTTCCTGCTCGGACAGGTCCAGCTCTTCTCGATCGACCTGCAGCAGTCGCCGATTCAGGAGCGCGCCCACTTCCAGGAGTACTTCATCCAGGACGACTGGAAAGTATCGGATCGGCTGACGCTGAACCCCGGGCTTCGCTACACGCTGAATTTTCCGTCGAATGAAATCAACGGTCAGACCGCGGTGTTCAACCTGCAGACGCAGCAGCTCGAATATCCGGGCGACAATCCGGTGCGGCCGCTCAAGAAGAACAACTTCGGACCGCGCATGGGCGCCGTCTACCGGCTCACCGACAAGACGATCCTCAGCGCGGGCTACGGCCTGATCTGGATCGAGATGGCCGGCATCACCACGCCGTTCACGACGCCGACGTTCCCGTTCCTGCAGACCGCGTCGCAGCGGGCGCTCGACACGATCAACCCGGCGTTCGTCCTGCAGAACGGCCCAACCGTCGCGCCGATCGGGCCGACGCCGACCGCCGGGCTTGGCCAGGGCGTCTTCGCCGTGGACGCCACGCTGGGATCGGGCTACGTGCAGCAGTGGAACGTCTCGGTGCAGCGGGAGCTGACGACCAACACCACCTTCGAGGCCGCCTATGTCGGGTCGTTCATCACCCACGTCGGCCTTCCCGACACCAACCTCAATCAGCTCTCCGCCAGCCAGCTCGCGCAGGGCGCGTCGCTCTGAACACGCGCGTCCCGAACCCGTACTTCGGCATCATGCCGCGGTCGTCATCGCTCGGCGATCCGACGATTCCGGTTTCACAGCTGATGAAACCGTACCCGGCCTATACCACCGTAAGCCTGTATCGGAACAACGTCGGCACCACGCGCTACAACGGGCTCGAGCTCAGCGTCCGCCAGCGGATGGCGCGCGGTCTGCTGTACTCGGTCGCCTATACGCGGTCCAAGCTGGTCGACGACGCCTCGTCGGTGTTCGACGCGTCGATTCTGACCGGGCCGATCGCGAACTACCCGGTCGCGGACAGCTTCAACCGATCGCTCGAGCGCGACTATTCGACCGGCGACATGCCGCATGTGTTTGCGTCGTCCATCGTCTGGGATCTGCCGATCGGCGCGGGACGGCAACGGCAGGCGCAAGGAGTGCTCGGCGCGATTGTCAACGACTGGACGGTCACCTCGATGGTCACGCTGCAGTCCGGTATGCCGATCGCGGTGACGCAGACGACCAACTTCAACGCCTTCGCCGGCTTCGGCGTGCAGCGGCCGAATCAGGTCGGCGACCCGACCAAGCCGGCCGATCAGCGCACGGCCAGCTCAGTGGTTCAACACGGCCGCGTTCGCGATCGCGCCGAGTCTTCACGATCGGGACGGCGTCGCGCAATCCCGTACGCGGACCCTCGTATCGCGATGTCGATCTGGCGCTCATCAGGCGCGTGCCGGTGCATGCGGGTTCCTCGATCGAGGTCCGGGCGGAGATCTTCAATCTGTTCAACACGGTGAACCTGGGCGCGCCGAACGGGGTGGCCGGGACGGCGGCCTTCGGCACGATTACCAGCGCGCTCGATCCGCGCGTGATGCAGCTGGCGGTCAAGCTGCTCTTCTAGGCCGAGGACGGCGCACGCGATCACCTCCGTTCGAGATGCAGGTGATCGCGCGCTGCCGTCGCGCTCCGGCTACACCTGGTAGGTCGGTGGCTTGACGCCTTTGTTGCGCAGGTACATGTCGCTGTAGCCGCGCGTGTGCGCGGTATGGACCATCGCGTTGAGGAGGGCGTCGAGTCCGGTCATGGCCGCCCCTCGTCCGGCAGGGACGGGATTGGCGAGGTCCGTCGCGGTGAGCTGCTTGACGACGGCGACTGACCAGTCGAGCAGGGCGTTCAGATACTTGATCGTCGCTTCCTTGCCCGTGTCGCCGGCCGGCGGCGTCGGCGCGGCGCCGCCTTTTCCGAATCGACCCAGGTAAAAGCCTTCGGCCTGGCCGATGTGCTGCATGAGCTGTCCGAACGTGCGCGCGCCGTCACCGGATCGCACGGCGTCCGCCGCACCGGCGCCGAACGGCGCGAAGTTGTAGTCCGCCGCGGGCATCGCGTCCGCGATGAGCAGCGTGTACTTCCGGGACCGTTCCCACCACGCGGTCCAGTTCGAAACCTCATCGGCCCTCAGGGTGAGCGGAGCCGTCGCGGCCGCGGCCGCGATTCCCCAGATGGCGTCGCGTCGATTCATGTCGTCGCCTCCTTGCATGAAGATGCCGGGTCATGATACATGATCGAGCCGGTTACAGCTGATTATGTTGTCGTTTAAAGCCGGTTATGAGGGCAATGTCGCGCCGCCGATGAACCGCATGGGCCGGGTGGAGTCGTCGTTCGAGGCCGGCGGCCTTTTCGTTCGGGTATCGGTCCGGCGTCTCGACGACGAGGAACGGGAACGAGTGGCCGTCGAAATGGCCTGGTTCGCGCAGCTCCTCTCAACGCCTGGCGTCGACGCGGAGGCGAGCGGCTGGATGCCCTTTCTGCAGCGGCTGCTCGATGATGTGGCCATCACTGTGGAAGACCAGGCGGTCGATCGTCTCCAGAGCATCTGGGACCAGGTCGTCTGGCGAACGCTTCGAGCCTACATGGACGCGAACCGCCTGGATCCTTCCCTCGCGCGCCACCTCCGCGCGGGGTCGATCCCTCTCAGCTGAGACGCCGCAAGAGGCGCCGAGTGGCAGCTTGAGCGGGACACAGGTCACAATACCGGAATGGAAACGAACCGAGTGATGCAGCTTAGGTCGGTAGCGGTGTCGGTACGTGCGGTCTGTGGCCTGGTGGTCGCCTGCGCCGCCCTCGCGCTGCCGGAGAATCCGCTGCGTGCGCAGGCGGTGGCGGCACAGGCGGGACGGGAAGGCGCTCCTCCGGCGGTTCAAGCGGGCCGCGGCCGCGGACCTTTTGTCCCGTCAGGCCCCGGCCGCAGCAACAACCCGTTTCCGGAGCCGATTCCCGCGACGGAAGGTGTGGTCACGGTCAACTTCGTCGAGTTCGCCACGGTGCCCGACGCGGGCGCCGATGCCCCGCGGATGAATCTGCTCGTCGACGAACCGACGACCCGTCGGATGTTCGTCAACACGATGCAGGGCATGCTCTATTCGGTCAGCTACGACGGCAAGGCCGTGAAGCCGTATCTCGATCTCAACGAACCGCGCTGGGGAAATCCGGTGCAGTTTGCCGGGACCGAACGCGGCTTCCAGAGCTTTGCCTTCCATCCGCAGTTCGCGTTGGCCGGCACGCCAGGCTACGGCAAGTTCTACACCTACGCCGACACCACCAACATGACGCCGAAGGCGGACTTCGTGCCGCTTGGCGCGGGCCACACCCACGACGAGATCCTGCTCGAGTGGACCGCCCGGAATCCGAAGGCGGACGCCTACGACGGAGAGGGTCCACGTGAACTGTTCCGCGTCGCGCATCCGTTCGCGAATCACAACGGCGGCCAAATCGCCTTCAACACGCTGGCGAGGCGAGGCACCCGCGAGTTCGGGTTGCTCTACATCGGCTCCGCCGACGGTGGCAGCGGTGGCGATCCTTACAACCAGGCGCAAAACCTGAAGTCGGTCTTCGGCAAGATTCTCCGCATCGATCCGTTGGGTCACAACAGTCCGAACGGCCACTACGGCATCCCGGCGTCGAACCCCTTCGCCACCAATCCCGACGCGCTCGGTGAGGTCTACTCGTACGGTCACCGCAATCCACAACGCTTCTCCTGGGACCCCAAGAACGGCAACATGTTCGAGGCCGAGATCGGGCAGAACGTGAACGAGGAGATCAACCAGGTGGTCGCGGGCGGCAACTACGGCTGGAACATCTGGGAGGGCAGCTTCAAGTACTTCGGGCGCGAAGTCAGCGTCGAGGATCAACGTCACGGCGAGAAGATGATTTTTCCGATCGCCGAATTCGATCATACCGACCCGTTGTTCCCGTCATCGAGGCTCGCGGCGACGGGCATCTACGTGTATCGGGAGACGGCCATCAAGGCGCTCACCGGGATGTTGCTCTTTGGCGACAACCCCAGCGGCGAAATCTTTTACGTCAACGCCGACAAGCTCCCGAACGGCGGGCAGGCGTTTCACCGAATCCTGTTCAACGATCATGGCCAGACCAAGACCCTGCTGCAGCTGGTCAAGGAGAAGAACCTGCGCGAAGGGCGGTCGTCCGTGATCCGGGCCGACCTGCGCATGGGCGTCGGACCCAAGGGACAGCTCTTCGTGATGAACAAGTACGACGGCACGATCCGTCTGCTCGTGCCCTAGGAGGGGTTGAGCGCGCACCGACCCGTGAGGCCACGGGCCGTCATTTCGCCGCGGCCTTGCCATCATGTGGTGCAAGGGTCTTGCGCTCCCACGCCGCGTACAGGTCGGTCAGCGCCTGCTGCATGTCGACGACGAGCTGATGACGGTCGCCGAACTTGGCGCGATAAATGTCGGCGGCCCGCAGGTAGAACGGTTCCGCCTCCCGATACGCGCCACGCGCAACCAGGAAGCCGGCGATCCGACGTGAAATGTGCGCGACCAGGATGTGGCTGGTTCCGTAGGTCGACTCCGCCGTCGCCAGCGCGTCGCGCGCCATTGCCTCCGCCTCGGCGGCACGTCCCCGACCGTGCAGGACCGTCGCGAGATTGGACGTGCAGACCAGCACGACGAGGTGATGGGGACCGTAGACGCGGCGCTCGAGGTCGAGCGCCTCACGAAGGGCGGCCTCCGCCGCCGGGAGATCGCCCTTGTCGCGAAGCGTCGTACCGAGGTTGCTCAACGTCTCGAGCGTGTCCGGATGCGACGGGCCGAGACGCGTGGTCTGAATGGCGAGCGCGCGGCGCAGCAGCGGCTCGCTGCCCGCCGGGTCGTCCCGGAAGTCGGTGATCGCCGCCAACGAGTTCAACGCCGACGCCACGCGCGGATCGTCGTCGCCGAACGCGGTCTGCGCGATCCGAAGCGCTTCCTGCATGCGCGCCTCGGCGACCCGGTCGTCGCGCTGTACCCGCAGCACGAGCATCGCGGAACCCTGCAAGGTCTGGACGAGATCGCCCGGGTCCGCGCCGGGACCGCGCCGCACCTGGAGCGCCCACTCGTAGTCGCGGGCCGACTCGTCGTACGCGCCTTTGTCGTACAGGAGCGCGGCGAGGTTGTGGGCGCTCGAGGCGGTTTCCAGGTGCTGGGGCCCCAAGTTCGTCCGGCGGATCTCGAGCGCTCGCCGCAGCGGCGGCTCCGCTTGCTCCAGGTCGCCGCTGCCGTGATAGACGCGGCCGATGGTATCGAGCATCCGCGCCTGGACGAGCGGCTGACCAGAAAGCAGTTCCGCCCGCTTGAGCCCGCGCTCGATCAGCGCGTGTGCCGACGGTTCCTCGCCCATCGCGGTGGTGGGATGTTGTGCTTCGAACAGACCGATGAGGAAGTTACTGACGCTCCGCGACTCGCCGAGCGCCTGCTCGGCGCGCCGTCGCTCCTGATTGGCGCGCCGCGCCTGCCAGGCGATCGCTCCTGACCCCGCGAGCACCATCAGCGTCGCCGCCGAGGCGAGCGCGACCGACACGCGGTGGCGTGCCATGAACTTGCGCGCGACGTACAGCCTCGTGGGCACCTGGGCCTCGACCGGCCGATGCGAGAAGTACGCGGTGAAGGTCCGCTCGCAGATCGGCGGCGGTGGGGTAGCGGAGGATCGGGTTCTTCTCGAGGGCGCGCAGGCAAATCGCGTCGAGATCCGCGGCGGCCCGCCGCGACAGGCTGCCTTGCGAGATGAGGGTCGAGGGCCGCGCCACGTTCGCATCGCAGATGAGACGCTCCACCTGCGCGAGCGTCAGGTCCCGGACCGAGTACGGCCGCTGGCCGGTGATCAGCTCGAAGAGCAGGATCCCGAGGATGTACACGTCCGTGGCCGGCGTAATCGGTTCGCCGCGCATCTGCTCCGGCGCCGCATACGCCGGCGTCATCGGCCGTCCGCCGTGTGCCGTCAGCGACTCGTCTTCCTGTTCGAGCAGCTTGGCGATGCCGAAATCGAGCAGCTTGACGGTCCCGCTCTTGTCCACGAGGATGTTCGACGGCTTGAGATCGCGGTGCACGACCAGTTGCTGGTGTGCGTACGCGACGGCCGCGCAGGCGCCATCGAACAATCGAAGGCGCTGGTCGATCGCCAGCCCACGCGCGTGGTCGTCGATCGGCTGGCCGTCAACATACTCCAACGCGAAGTACGGCACACCGTCCGGCCTGATGCCGGCGTCGAGGAACCGCGCGATGTTGGGATGGTCGAGTCGCGCGAGGACGTTTCTCTCTTGCAGGAATCGTTGTCGCAGGTGCGGCCCCGCGAATGACGCCGTCGAGCACCTTCAGTGCGACCACCTTCTGGACGTCGCGCCGCTCGGCCAGATAGACGTGGCCCATCCCGCCGCTGCCCAGCAGGCGAACGAGGTGGTACAGGGCCGAGATCCCGCCCGGTCTGCTCGTCGCCGCTACCTTGCGGGGGATCGTCGTTCGGTGAGGGCCGCTCAAACGGCGGCTCGACGCCGCCTCTCGCCACCACGTCGTCAACCGCAAGCAGGGCCTCGACCGCGCGGAGGAGGTCAGCGTCGCCGCCGCACGCGCGGGACACATACACCGCCCGCGCGTCCGGGCTCAGCGACATGGCCTCCGTGAATATCTGCTGCAGAGGCGTCGTCGTCGGCATCACTGGTCTTACAGGCACAAAACTCCGTTCGCCAACGCAGCAACCCTGGCGGTCGAATGCGGTCTCCTGAACACGCTCGGCGAATTTCGATCCGGCAGGAGAGATGGTTGCGCGGAAGCAGGAAAGGGCCGGATCGGTCCGGCCCTTTCCCTTTCATTACTCTAGCGCGAAGTGGTGTTCTGTAAAGGGGTCACATGGATCAAGGCGCCGGGATTGGCGTCTTCCAGCATCCAGAGCGAGCCATCGGGGCCCTGTTCCACATCGCGGATGCGTTTGCCCACGTTCCAGCGCTCGGCGGCCTTCGCGCCGCCGTGGCCGTCGAACACGATGCGGTTGAGCGACGTGGTCGCCAGGCCGCTGATGAAGCCGCTGCCGTTCCACTGCGGGAAGGTCTGGGTGCCGTTGTAGAACATCAGATTGCCGGGCGCGATCACCGGCACCCAATAGAGCACCGGCTTCGCCAGGTCGGGCCGCGTGTCGGGGTTGGGAATGGGCACGCCGTTGTAGTTCGGGCCATAGGACACGAGCGGCCAGCCGTAGTTCTTGCCCTTCTCGATCAGGTTCAGCTCGTCGCCGCCGCGCGGGCCATGCTCGACTTCCCATAATTCGCCGGTGGGCGAAAACGCCAGGCCGTAGGGCGTGCGGACGCCGGTGGCCCAGGTTTCCGCCGGCGTCATGTTCGGAGTGGGAAACGTATAGGTGCTCACCACCTTCGCGGTCTTGGCGGCTTCGGTGTCAGCTCGGCGGATCGATCAGGGGAATCGTGGCCGCGCCGGTCTTGCCGAAGTTGGGATTGCCGGGGGCAGGTTTGCCATCGAGCGTCAGGCGCAGGATCTTGCCGACCGGCTGGTCGGGATCCTGAGCGGGGGTCAATCGCTGGCGGTCGCCGACCGCGAGGAACAGATACTGGCCGTCGGGCGAGAAGGCCACCTGCCGCGCCTTCCTGGCCGCCCTTTCCCTTGGGCATCTGATGCCACAGCACCTCGAAGTTTTCCAGTCTCGCCGAGGTGGCGGTGGCGTTCAGCTTGGCGCGCGCCAGCGCCAGGCCGCCACCGTAGTCACCCGGCTCGGCATAGGTCAGATAGATGCTCTGGTCGGTGGCGTAACTGGGCGAGAGGAAGACGCCGTGCATGCCGTTCTGACCCTGCCAATAGACGGCGGGCGTGCCGGACACCGGGCTGATCTTCTGCCCCTGCGCGGACACCAGCCAAACCGGGCCGACCTTTTCGGTGACCAGCATGCGGCCGTCGGGCAGGAAGGCCAGCCGCCACGGCAGTTCAAATGTGGTCACCGTGGTCATCGTGAAGGGCAGGGCGGATTCGGGTTTCTGTTGGCCCACGTTGACCTGAGCCACGACCGCCGCCGACGCCAGGATGAAGAGCAGCGCTACTTTCGCCAATTTCACAGTCATCTCTCCTTCGTTTGTTTAGATCGTGCTTCGTCGTCATCATTTCGGCATCGGGATCGACACGGCCTTGCCGGTGCCGCGCTCGGCGATCCAGATCATGTCGCCGGCCGGTTCGACCGCGGTCGGCGTGGTGAGCCCTTCCTTGAGCACGGTGACGGTCCCTTTGTCGCCGCTGACCGTGATCGCCGAGATCTTGCCGGCGCCATTCTCCGCAACCAGGAGCTTGCCGTTGGCCGCGCGCATTCCATCCGGTCCTTTCATCGGCTGATCGAGGACGATTTCGACCGCCGGCGCCGCCTTGCCCGCCGCGTCGACCGGCACGCGGTACACCTTGTTGGTGCGGACGTTGTTCACGTAGAGGGTGCCGTTCAAAAACGTGATCCCGTCGATGCCGGCGAGCGCCGCCCGGTCCTCCAGGAACAGTTCGGCCTTCGACGCGCCGGCCGGCAGCCGATAGATTTTGGCAGTCGCCGGTGTCGGTGATGTACAGCGCCTTGTCGGCGCCGATCGCGAAGTCGTTGCAGACGGTGTTGTCACCCGGCAGGTCCCAGCGGATTTTCGGCGCGCCCGTCTCGAGGTTGAAGCTCCTCAGCGTCGAGCGGCGCTGCGGCGGCGTCGCGCCCGCCACCGGCATCAGCTGACAGGTCCACAGCGTGTTGGTCGACGCATCCGCGAGCATGCCGAGGAAAAATGTGCCCGGACCTTCGGCGCTGGCGTCGATGAACTTCTCGGCGGTGGTCGAGCCGGGCGCACCCTGTAGACGAACGGCGTGCTGGCGCTGCCCACGATCAGCACACCACCGGGTGCGACGGTCAAGCTCTCCGGCCCTGATTTCGCGTCGTTGATCAGGACGTCAGCGGCAGACGCGGCTTGCGCACACCCGGCCACCACCGCGATGCAAACAGCAAGACGTCGCGCGTTCGAAATAGACATCGGCAATCTCCTCAAAGGTAGGGTTTCGGCCTTGCCATGAACATCTGTGCAGGCGGCTGCGTGGTCAATTATCGGCGGCTCGCGACCATCGGTGGGAAAGAGGTACCGACAACCCGAACAGCAGCCAGCAGGCGCAAACGCAGACGACGAAGATCTGCGGAATCATCGCCAGCGCCTCGATCCATCCGGTCTCGCCCGACGGTATGGGAATGATGGCGGGCAGCCATCCCAATGCGGTCGCGATGACGGCCGTGACGGTCAAAAACAGCGAGAGCGGCAGGGAGATCATCAACGGGAGATAGAAGCGTCGTCTCAGGCTGAGCGACAGCGTGGACACGTGTCTCCTATGGTGGGATTTGAGCGAAGGTGCCGTGCTGGGCATTCGTCGTGTGCTCACCCCGAGTGTACACGAATCTCAAGCGAACTGAACCGATATGTAAATCGTTCAGATACGGCTTGAATGGCCGCGTCGCGAGGTTGCAGGACGTGGAATCGCTTCAAACCAGCATAGACCGCCACGCGATCGCTCATGGGCGGGTCTGGTCTACGATAGTACAAACAGTCAGACCCCGGCCGCGAATAGAGACTTCGTTCGGCTCGCGTCAACCGTCCAGGTGGAGCGTTATGAAAATCAGCGCGCGCAACACGTTCAGCGGGAAGATCACCGCGATCAGTTTCGGACCCGTGAGCACCGAGGTGGCGATCAGAATCGCACCGAAGATTGAGATCGTATCGGTAATTACCACCAATTCCGCGAAGAAGCTCAAGCTCAAGGTCGGGAAAGGCGTACGCCGTCGTCAAATCCGACAACGTCATCGTCGGCATCGACTGAAGCGCGCTTTATTCGAACCTGAGCGCCGACAAGGGGTCGAGTCGGGCCGCCCGCCACGCCGGCACGTAGCAGGCGAGGACGATGCCGCTGAGCAGGACGATCATGGCGCCGGCGATGACCGCCGGCTCGAGCGGCGTGATCTCCGGCAACAGGCTGACGAGCACGCGGTTGAGCGCGATCGCGCCGGCGGCGCCGATGGCGAGGCCGACGATTCCCAGCCGGACGCCTCGGTTCAAGACCAGCGCCAGAATGGTGCGGCGATCCGCGCCCAACGCCATCCGCAAGCCGATCTCCTGGGTTCGCTGCAGGACGGCGAAGGCGATCACGGCGTAGATACCCATCACCGCCAGCAGCAGCCCGAACCCCGCGAACGCGGTCATCGCTCCCGCGCCAAGCCGTTCGCGCTTCAGCGAGAGTGAAAAGAAGGTATCCATCGCCGAGATGCCATAGATCGCGAGCGCTGGATCGATCCGCGCGACAGCGCGCCTGAGATCCGGCACCAGGCCGGAGAGGGGCCTTCCGTTCGGATCATCAGGTGCACCGTCTGCGCAGCCGCAGCCGACGCCTGCTGCAGGTACGGCAGGTACCACGTCTCCGGCGGATCGCCGGGATCGCGTGCATCGGCCACGTTTCCCGCGACGCCGACCACAATCAGCCACGGGGCATTCGGCCTGGCGATACGCAGGCGTTTGCCGAGCGGATCCTGGTTGGGCCAGAAGCGCCTGGCCATCTCGTCGCTGACGATGACCACGCCCGGCCGCCGGTCGTCGTCTTCCCAGGTGAACGATCTGCCGCGCTGCAAGGGGATCCGCATCGCCTGCAGCAATCCCGGGCTGACGAGACGATGATTGACGTTGTAGGCATCTCCAGCAGACGCGTGCTGGAGTCCTTCGATTTGAACCGGCGCGCTCCAGTCTCCACCCCCGAGTGGGTTGACAGTCGTGGCGCCAACCGCGGTGACTCCAGGCAACCGTCCGATTTCCTCGAGCACGCGCTGAAACAGTTGCGCGCGCGGCGCGCCGGGCGGATAGGTCGCCACGGCCGGCGTGAATTCCACGGTGAGCAGTCCACGGGGATCGAATCCCAGCGGCCGGCGCTGCAGGCGCTGAAAGTTCTGCAGCATGAGACCGGCCCCGACCAGCAACACGACCGCGAGCCCGGTCTGGGCGACGACGAAGGCATTGAGCAGGCGGTGACTGGCACGGCCGTCAGCGGTGCTCGACCGCCCGCCGTCTTTCAGCGCTTGCGCGGCGTTCGCGCTGGCGAACGCGGGGACGATGCCGGCCAGGATACCTGCCAGGACCGAGATCGCGAGGGTGAACAGCAGCACCCGGCCGTCCATGCCGGCAGCGCCCATGCCCAGTTGTTCGCTGATGCTGGACGGGATCAGCGTTGCCATGAACTGGGTCAGCCATTCGGCCAGCAACAGCCCGGCCGCGCCTCCGATCAGCGCGAGCAGGACGGTCTCGGTGAGCATCTGCCGGAACTGCCGCCATCGGCCGGCGCCAAGGGCTGCTCGAATCGTGAACTCTTTCGTCCGGCTGACCGATCGGGCGAGGACCAGATTCGCCACGTTGATGCACGCGAGCAACAGCAGGAAGCCGACGACCAGGAGCAGGGCCAGCATCGTGCTGTCCTGATGATCGACCAGATTGTCCCGCAAGGTGATCGACGCGATCGCGTAGCCGGGCAGCGTCTCTGGGTACTGCTCCTTGATGTGGGTGGAGACTCGGTCGAGGACCTGCTGCGACTGCTGCGCGGTGACGCCGTCGCGGAGGCGGCCGAACACCGCAAAGTCGCGCCCGCGATCGGCGGCATCGACCACGAACGGGATCCATACCTCGGCCTCGTACGGAAAGCTGAACCCAGGCGGGAAGACGCCGATCACCGTGAAGGCGCGGTCTTCCAGCTGGATGGTCGAGCTCAATGCAGAGTGGGCGCCACCGTAGCGCCGTTGCCACAGGGCGTAGCTGATGATCGCCACGCCACTGTCCACACCGCGGCGCTCTTCCTCCTCGGAAAAGTCGCGGCCCACGACCGGCTTGACCGTCATCGTCGGCGCCCAGCCGGCGGTGCGATACACCACCTGCACGCGCTCGGCGGAGTCCGGCCCGACCAGCGTCAGATTCTGACCGCTCAAGGAAACGAGCGATTGGAAGACCTCGCCATCGCGCTGAAGGGCGTCCACGTTCTGGCTGTGCATGCCAAAGGTGCGCCGGTGCCCATCGGGACCGCGAAAGGAATCGAGCAGCCGCAGGACCCGATCCGGTTCCGCGAGCGGCAACGGACGAAAGAACACGGTGTTGACGAGACTGAAGATCGCGGTGTTGCCGCCGATGCCGAGCGCGAGCGTCAGAATCACGGGCACCGCGAATCCTGGCGAGCGCCGCAGCAGCCGCATGCCGAAGCGGAGATCCTGCCAGAGCATCTGCGCGTGGGCGTCCCAGCCTACCGCCCTGACGTCTTCCTTGAGCAGCGCCGTGCTGCCGAGTTCGAGGCGGGCAGCGCGCTCGGCCGCCGCGGGCGCCATGCCGCGCTGAACATGCGCGGCGATCGAGGCGTCGAGGTATCCGCTGAGTTCCTCGTCCAGGTCGTATTCGTCTTGCCGAGAACGGAACAAGGCCCTGATCTCGGACACGAGCCGCCGCAAGAGCGCCCCGGGAGACCTCATGATCCGGCGAGGAGCCTGGCGATCGCGACCGTCTGCTTCCGCCAGTCCTCGGTTTCAACTTTGAGACGGCGTCTGCCGGCTTCGGTGATCCGGTAGTACTTGGCGCGGCGGTTGTTTTCCGTCGCGCGCCAATCGCTCGCGACCAGCCGCTCCCGCTCCAGCCGTCGAAACGCCGGAAAGAGTGAGCCCGGACCAACCGCGAAGGCGCCCTGGCTGACCTGCGCGATGCGTTGGGTCACGCCGTACCCATGCATCGGCTCGAGCGCCAGCACGCGCAGGATCAGCATGTCGAGGGTGCCTTGCACGAGTGGTCCCGGCTGGTGCCGCAATGCCTTCTTCATCTCGACCGTCGAGATGAACACTACGATCTTCGACGGACGCGGTCAAGTGTGCTTGCCCGAATGGAGCGGGCGGGATAGCATCCTCGCGGCGTGTTCTTCACCGGCCCGATCTGGCTCTCGATCCTCATCCCCATCTTCTTCGCGCCGGTCCTGCTGATCGTGTCGCTGGCGCTTCGGCCGCGGGACGGCGTCGGCGCCGACCGATCCGCACTGCTGGCCGCCGCGGGTTTCGCGCTGGCATGGCTCACGGGCGGGGCGATGCTCGCGGCCGTGCTCGTTGGGCTCGTGCTGTTCACGCATTGGATCGCCTTCCCGATCGAGCGGGCAGTCGGTCGGGAGGGTCGCGACGCGTCTGCCCATTGGTTGGGCGCCAGGGCGTGGCTCGGGGTGGCGGTGGCCGCCGACATTGTCGTCGCTGCGGCGATCGTACGCGCGGGTCTGATCGTCGGCCCGTTGCGCGGCATCAGCGCGATGATCGTTCCCTTCGGTGTGTCGTACTTCGCGTTTCACGGCATCTCGTACGTCGTCGACGTATACCGCCGCCGCGCATTTGCAAACCGCAGCCGCCGCCAGCTCGCCGTGCATCTGGTGCTCCTGCCCATGATCGCCGGTGGTCCGGTCGGCTATGAAAGCGTGGCCCCGCAGCTCGCGCACGGCTGGCCAAGCCTGAGCGATTACTCGTACGGCGTGCGGCGGCTGCTAATCGGCGTCTGGAAGGTCTTCGTCATGGCCGCGATTGCCGCGCGGCAGGCCGACGCGGCCTTCGCGCTGAAGCCGGGCCGGTTGAGCGCGTTCGCGGCCTGGCTGGGGCTGATCAGCTTTACGCTGCAGATCTACTACGCGTTCTCCGGCTATGCCGACATGGGGCTCGGGGTCGCGCGCATGCTCGGCCTGCGCCTCGCCGAGAATTTCCGCTGGCCCTACGTGGCGCAGACGATCGACGAATTCTGGCGCCGTTGGCACCTTGGCCTGTCTGGATGGTTTCGCGACTATGTCGATGTGCCGCCGGATGGCGACCGCATGGTCGCACCTTCCGCTGGGCGCGAGGCGCTGGTCGTTCTGCTGTGCGGCATCTGGTACGGCCAGGGGTGGACGTTCGTGGTCTGGGGGCTGTACCACGCCGCGCTGATCGCCCTTGAACGGGCCGGCCTCGAAGCGGCGGTGAAGCGAATGCCGCCGATCTTGCGTCACGTCTATCTGATCGTGGTCATCATGGCGGGCTGGGTGATCCTGCGCAGCCAGACGCTCGGCGGCGCCCTGCTGTTTCTCGAGGCGCTGGTTGGTCTGCACGCGCCGGCCTTACGCGCCAGTCCGACCGTCCCCCTCGAACTGTGGCTGGTGCTGATTGCCGGCACGATCGGATGCGCGCCGGTCTTTCAGACGGTGAGGCGATGGACGGTCGCCATCGACGCGCTGATCCTGTCGCTGCTGATGCTGCTGGTGGCGCCGTTTCTGATCGCATGGCGATGCGGCTCCATCGTCGCCGCGCCGATTCGTCAATGGTGGCGCGCGTCGCCGCTGCGAGTCAGTGGGCGAGGGGGCAGTTCGTAGCGGGCGGCGGGTTCTCCATCTGACGTGAAAGGACACGCGTGTATCCAACGGTGCTGACAATTCACTCCTGGCTGCGGTGGGCGGCGCTGCTGCTGGGCGCGATCGCGACGTTCAACGCCTTCCGCCATCGCGCCGACACGGCCGCACGTCCGCGGGGCCAGCGGTGGGACTGGGTGTTCATGCTGGCGGTCGACCTTCAAATCCTGTTCGGCTTGCTGCTCTACTTCGGGCTCAGCCCGTTCACGAGCGCGGCGATGAGCGACATGGGGGCGGCGCTGCGCGAGCCGGGCCTGCGCTTCTGGGCGTTCACGCACGTGGCGACCATGCTGGTCGCGGTCGTTGCCGTGCGCGCCGGCCGCGTGCTCGCGATGGGCGAGCCGACATCCCCGGCACGGCGGAACGGACGCTATCTCTGCTTCGGGATCGCGATGCTGGCCATGATGGCGGGGATACCGTGGCCAGGCCTCGCGAACGGGAGGCCGCTCTTCAGGTGGTGACTCTTCTTCACGCGGGTGCACGGTCGCGCGCCGAGGAACTGTTGAGCATGGCGATCGGTGCATCGTCTTTACTTGACGCCGTCCGATCTCAGCCGCATCCTATCTCCTGACGGCTCGGCACATCTCTGCCGGGCCTTCCCGCACTCATTCCAGAAGGACTTATGCGATACCTTTCGTGGGCGGCAGCGGCAGCGGTAGCGCTGTTTGCGGTCCCCGTGTCCGCTCAGCCGATTCACGGCCACCCGCAAAAGTCGGCGTATGCCTCGCCGGCCGAATGGCCCGAACTGTTCGACGGGCAAATGCATTGGTCGAAGTTTGACGCCATCCAGACGCAGCATTGCGTTCACCTGATCCCGAAATTCATGTACGGCGCGGAGTGGGGCGACGATACCGTCGTGGTGCCGTTCACCCTCAAGATGTTTCATTGCGCGGCGAGCGTCACCGCCGTGTACGGCGAAGGCCTGGCGTCGGTGACGATGGACGGCGCCACCACATTTCCGATCAAGGGCGATCCAGGCGCGCTCCTGACGTTTACCGGGAAGGCCACATTCGACCCGAAGCGGGAGCAGTTCAAGCGCTTCCACAAACTGCACGGCTGGACGAACGTGCGCTTTGCCGCCAGCGTCGTCTTCGACAACGGCGACATCGGGTACCACAACGTGTGGATGTCCTATTTCTCGGTGGTGGACACCTCGGTGGCGGAGGCCATTCCGCCGGGCGACTACGGTCCGATCATCAGCATTCGCGACACGATGTTTCCGGTCAGCCAGACGAATTTTGGGGACATGGTGCTGGAGGTGGAGGACTGGCTCCCGCTGCTGCCGATCAATACGCCGTGGTTCTTTCGTGTGAGCGCCTACAACTACACGTCGACGGCGCCCTGCTGCCCGGATGGTCTGATCGAGCAGCGAAGGGATATGGACTTCCACAACGGTGTGCCGGGGACACTCATCGTCTCTGACCCCGCCAACCAACAGGGATTCTCGGCGCGGACACTGATGCTCAACCCGGCAACGATGACCAAAGGCCTGCACAAAGAGGGGGTGTTTTGGAAGTCGACGTTCGGCAGCCAGACCATCGCAGCACTGTTGGCTTTCTCCTATGAGGTCAGCGACAGCGTGGCGCCGGCCCCGGCCCCGGCACCGGTGCCAGGGCCGGAGGTCTGCATGGATCCGAAAGCCACGAACCTCGGGAAACCGGCGCCTTGTACATTTGAGCCGCTTCCTCCGGTCGATGTGGAGAAGGAGCGTCAGCGACTGTTACGCGGAGGGCCGATAGTGAAGCCGTCAGGCGACGGCAGCTCGCGGTGATCTGACCGACAGGGTGCGGAGCAAGGCACCGGCGTTGAAGCGGCCGCCGTCGTCAGTTCTTAGGACGTTGTTTGGCGAGGACAGAATCGAACTGTCGACCACTTCCAGACCGCTAATCCGGAAAACGCAAAAGCCTAAAAAACTCAATTGCAGCCGCGGCACGATTGCCACTTGCCGGAAGGCGGTGGCTTCGAGCAGATCGAACCGCTAGACAAGGTCCGGCAGTGGCGGTGTCTCGGCTGCCAGTGAATCATCACCCTCGACTAGAGGCACGGATCGCTCTTCGGCGGATACCAGCGCAGCAGGTCTGACGATCGCGGGCGATCCCCAGCCCGATGCGTCTTCGTCTTCATCGGTCCAGGGTTCGAACCTCGAGGGATCAGCGCGGACGATTGCGATCCATATCCCGAGACCTATGATGCCGACGGCGACCAAAGCTAACTCGGCCATATGCGACGCGCATGATAGTTCTATAAAGTCATGTTTAGTCTTTTATGGACGCATTAAATGTTCATAAAGATGAGGCTTGGTCGAGCTGACACCGGGCGGGGAAGTCGCGGAGGCATGTGTCGCACCCGAGGCGCCTCGGTAGCGGCCCCGCGACTATCGCATTCATCCGTTGGTCGTCGGTCGGATCGCGGGAGGGCTTTCGACCTGCCCAGTGAAAGGACTAACGGTCTATGGCTGACGAACACCGAGAAGGCGTTGTGTGTCGTAAAGGTGCAGCCACGGGTTTTGCCCAGGAGATCAACGCCGGCCCGCATCACTTACGGTGGAAGCTTCCGGCAGATCGAACTGCTCGGCCTGATTCGGCAGTGGCGCTGTGTCGGTTGCGATGTGATCATCACGCTCGACTGAGAAAGGTCCGTTAGGGTTTGCGCGTGACCCAGGTGACAACGAGCAGGACCAGCACCGCATCAGCGGCGACGAGTGCGCCGATTACAACGGGTGACATCGCGCCACGCCATATGTCCCGACAGGGGGCGCGGTCTGTCAGGCGACGGACAGACTACGCAGAATTCATGCAGGAACGGAATGCGCTAAATGGGCTGGGGTGCGCTATCGGTGTCGATGGCGAGTATTGCCGCTGGCCCGTCGTCCGGCCACACGCGCCGGCACAGCTCACATCGATACCAGAGGCGCGCCATCCCGACCCATGCGGTTTCTGGAAAGAGCGGATGCACGTTTAGCGACTCGCAATGCGGACACCGAATCGGCGCGGACAACGCGCGAACCGTAGCACGTTCTGTGTAAGGTACCTAACGGGATAATGAAAGACCTCCGGCGTCGTAACGGTGCATTAGGTCGATCGCGAAGTCCGAGGCGTCCTGGTCGCTCACAAACCAACCGTCCTGCACAACCATGCCGTCGACGGTGAGGGTGATCTCGATTCGATCTGGTGCGAGGGTAAGGCACGAGCACAGGGCTGTTCCGCGTTGCCACAGCAGAATTCCGCGCCGACGTCCGACGCGTTCAGGGCTGTTCATTGGCTAGAGAAGGCTACTCGATCGTCGATGGGAACAGCGTAAGCAATTAGGGTGGCTATGAAATCATGACGGTTCGCCTGGTCGATCTACCGCCGCAAGCTCCAAAGCCGCGCGAGAAGCTGTTTGAGTTTCTCCGCGGCCACGACCGGATCCTCTGCGAGCTCGTCGACCACGGCCAGGTGTACGGTGTCGAGGCGCAGTTCCTTTCCAACGAGGAGCTGGCCTTCTCGCGGATGTTCCCGCCGTATCTGGACCGGTGGCGCACATCGCGCGAGATGGCGATTATGTGGGCCGAGGCTGAGCGGCAGGCGATCGAGACAAGGTCGTGAAGGGCCGCGTCACGCTCCTAATTGATCACGCTCAGTCCGGCGTCATCAGCGGTGACGACGGCGTCGACTACGCCTTCGTGGGTGACTCACTGGTCGGGGTGACTTTCGGCAGTCTGGGGATTGGCGCCCAGGTCACGTTCGTCGCGAACCTGGTGACGAAGCGCGCCGGGTCGGTGCGCTCGGCGCCGACCGGTGTTGAGCGGCCACGATCATGAGGCCGATCATGTGGGCTGAGGCCGAGGGGAAAGCGATCGAGGTCAGGCCATGAACTGGAGAGACGTTCTAAACGTGGCGTTGGTCGTAATTAGCAGCCTTGGCGGCGGCGGCCTGATCGTGTTTGGGCTGTCTGGGTTCTTGGGCCGAATTTGGACCGACCGCCTGAAGGGCGAGATCGATGCGAAGATCCATCGATTGGACGCCAGGCTGGAGCATGGAAACTTCTTGCTCCAAAGGTTTGCCGAACTCGAGCTCGAGGCGATCACGGAGTGCTGGCGAGCCGCGCGAGCGTGTTTGCCAGCGCTGAATGCCACGCGGCCGGTCGACAGCGGTACAGAAGAGGCAGTGCTGGCGGCGAACTTCAACCGCCTCAGCGCTACTCACAACGCGCTCCTGTCGGCGGTGGGCCAACACGAACCTTTTTTGGCCCCGAAAATCGTCGAGCAACTCGACGCGATCGGATATTTCGCACGATTGGAGATGTCTCACATCGAGCATCACGAGCACTTCAAGGTGCACATGGTGGGAGGACGGAGAAAAGAACCGTCTGACATTCACAGCGCACCACGATGCACTGCTGGCTCTCGTAAAAGCGCGAGTGGCGGAGCTGCGCGAAAAGGCTGAGGCAGGACTGGCGCGATGAACGCGATTTACGCGAAAGTCCACCGAGCAGGCCAGGCTGATCCCCGGGTGACGAAAATCAAGCGAGAACGAGCGGGAGATGGTGACTGCGTTCGAGGAGACGTCAAGGATCTGCTGACGGACTACAGGTCAACGGCAACGGTCGCACGCCAACGCTGAAGAACACTATCGTCGAAGGCGCGCTCGAGCAATGTTCCGCGGCCGGCGCATGGCGACGCTCACGAAATCCGACATCGCCCCTATGCTGACTCGCAGTAGAAGGCTACGCCAACGGCACGATCAACCGCGAGCTGTCGGCCATGAAGCGGATGTATCACCGATGGCGTTTCAGGCGGGGAATCTGCTCGCACGGCCGCACATCCCGATGATCGTCGAGCGCAACATTCGGGAAGGGATTCTTCGAGCGGCGAACAGTTCGAGGCCGTCCGCAACCGCCTGGCGCCGATGTACAGGGCGTGGTGACCCTCGCCTACTACACCGGCTGGCGCATCAACAGCGAGATCCTGACGCTCGAATGGCAACAGATCGATCGCGACGCCGGCGTCATCCGCCTCGAGCCTGGGACCACGAAGAACCGCGAAGGCCGCGTGTTCCTCTTCGCCGAGCTCGCAGAAGTGGTGGCGGCTATGAGGTCCTTTGGCGCGCCACGAGGCGATTGCGCTCGGGGACGCATGACGCCCCTGGTGTTCTGCCGACGCAAGGGACAGGCCGTGAAGACCTTCTGGAAGCGCTGGACGACGGCTGCGAGGCCGCGGGCTTCCCGGCGGATCCCGCACGACTTCCGCCGGACCGCCGTTCGGAATCTGAATCGCGCGGCGTGCCCGAAACGTGGCGATGAAGGTGACCGGCCACAAGACCCGGACGTGTTCGATCGCTACGACATCACGAGCGAAGAGGACCTCGCGGAGGCGTCGCGGAAGCTGCGCGCGTTGACGATGGGGACAATTGCGGGGACAAACGCGACTGACGACGCCGATGCCCTTCGAGACCGCATCGCTAAATCGGTGAAGGGCAAAGGCTTAGTTGGTGGCGAGGGACAGAATCGAACTGTCGACACTACGATTTTCAGTCGTATGCTCTACCAACTGAGCTACCTCGCCATGAGGTGGGTCGCGCAATTGGCGACTTGGTGAGTTGGGGACTTGGTGAATCAACTCGCCAACTCACGAATTCACCAACCCGCCAATTGTACCGGCTCAGTTGATCGAAGCGCAAGCACCGGCCGATCAATCAGTCCTTCCAGAGACCGCCGTTCTTCAGCCGCACGAGTTCGTCGGGATCGGTCGTCTTGAAGCCGCGGGCGCGGGCGTGGTTCACGAAGCCGGGTGTAATCCCGTGATCCCGCAGGCGCACCAGCTGCGGCAGCGTCAGATCCTTGAGCCCGATCTCCTTCATGTCGGCCACGAACTCCGCGCTGACACCGTGGTCCTTGGTCCGCACGATGTCTTCGACCGGCACGTTCTTGAATCCCTGGGATTCGAGCGACTGGACGTATTCCACCGTCACGCCGTGATCGCGCAGCCGGATGAACTGCTCGAGCGTCGTCACGCCGAGACCCAGGCGGCGAATCTCCTGCACGTACTCCGGCTTCACGCCGTGGTCGCGGGCGCGCACCATGTCCTCGACCGTGGCGCCGGTGAAGCCGGCCTTCTTCATGTCCTGGATGTACTGCTGCGTCACGCCGTGGTCGCGCAGCCGGACGAACTCCTCGAGCCCGGCGCCGGTGAAGCCTTCGCTCTTCATCGCCTTGATGAACTCGGCGGTGACGCCGTGATCGCGCGTCCGCACCAGCTCTTCGAGCGTCGCCACCTTGAAGCCCTGGCCCTTCAGCTCCTTGATGTAGTCGACCGTGACGCCATGCGTCTTGGCGCGCTGGATCTGGTCGAGGGTCAGCTTGTCGTAGCCCTCGCCCTTCAGGTCGCGAATGTACTTCGGTCCGACGTCGTGCAGGGCCAGCTGGAATCGGCGCCACAGCGGCAGGTCGTCGCTGTAGCCGAGGGTGCGCATCTCGCCGACATAGGCGTCGCGCGGCGCGAAGGCGAACAGACCGGCGCCGCGGCCGTCGCGGAAGGCGCCTTCGAACGCCAGCGCTCCCGCCTCGCGCCGGAGGTCGAACTTCACGGACGCCATCGTGAACTGGTCGCTGTTGACCAGGCCGGGCAGCTCTTCGACGCCCAGGCTCTGTCCCATGTTCCAGTCGCCGTTCCAGTTGCCGGAACGGGTCGAGTCTGGCGGCGGGGCGGTGTGGACCTGGAGGTAGACCTTGCCGGTATGAATCTCGGCGGTCCAGGTGCCGTGGACATCGGTCGGGGACGCCTGCGCACCGCCAGTGGCGATGCGCAGCACGAAGAGGAAAAGCGTGATCAGATAGCGCATGCCCTCTTTGACAGGGCGGCAGGCGCGATGGTTGTCAGGGCCGGGCGAAGCTACACCGAGACGGTCTCCGGCACCGAGTCGCGATTCATGCCCAGTTCCTTGCGGACCTTCTCGTCGATCGACCGGAAGACCTCGGGGTTGTCCTTCATGAATTGCTTGGCGTTCTCACGACCCTGGCCGAGACGCTCGCCGCCGTAGGCGAACCAGGCGCCGCTCTTCTCGACAATCCGCTTTTCCACCGCGAGGTCCAGCAGGTCGCCGGTCTTGGAAATGCCCTCGCCGTACATGATGTCGAACTCCGCCTCGCGGAAGGGCGGGGCGACCTTGTTCTTGACCACCTTCACGCGGGTCCGGCCGCCGACTACCGCGTCGCCGTCCTTGATGCTGGCGATACGCCGGATGTCCATGCGGACCGACGAGTAGAACTTGAGGGCGCGGCCGCCGGTGGTGGTTTCGGGGTTCCCGAACATCACGCCGATCTTTTCGCGCAGCTGGTTGATGAAGATCAACGAGGTCTTCGACTTCGAGACGGCGCCGGTCAGCTTGCGCAGCGCCTGGGACATCAGGCGGGCTTGCAGGCCCATCTGCGCGTCGCCCATTTCGCCCTCGATTTCCGCCTTGGGCACGAGCGCCGCCACCGAGTCGACCACGACGACGTCGACGCCGTTCGAGCGGATCAGGACCTCGACGATCTCCAACGCCTGCTCGCCGTTGTCCGGCTGCGAGACGAGCAGGTTGTCGATGTCGACGCCGAGCTTCTTGGCGTAGGCGGCGTCGAGCGCGTGCTCGGCGTCCACGAACGCCGCGGTGCCGCCGAGCTTCTGCGCCTCGGCCACGATCTGCAGCGACAGGGTGGTCTTGCCGGACGATTCCGGTCCGAAGATTTCGATGACGCGGCCGCGCGGCACGCCGCCGACCCCAAGCGCGTAGTCGATGCTGATCGCCCCGGTTGAAATGGTTTCGATCGGTTGGATGGCGCCCTTCTGGCCCAGCCGCATGATCGAGCCCTTCCCGAACTGCTTCTCAATCTGGCTGAACGCCAGCTCCACAGCTTTGAGCTTCTCTTTTTCCTGACGGTCGTCTCGTTCGAGTCGTTCGACTGGCGGCATGTGATTCGGTCCTCCGGTAGCGGGTCTATTCTAAGGACGTGCCGAGGCGAAAGTCAAGCGCAAATACGTGAAGCGTTCGCGATAACTGTACCTATATCAGCTGTTTACAGTATGCGTCACTTTCGCCTCTCTGATGGGAAGATCGCAGAATCTGCGATGATAGCGGCTCGGATGCCTAGCCCAATTGGCCATGCCCTCGCCGGAGTCGCCGCCGCCTGGGCCGTCGATCTCGTGCCAGGGGACCGGGCCTGGCGCACGGCGCCGGCGTCCGCTGCCTGGTACCTGCGCGCCGGCGATGGCCTGACGCTGCTCTGTGCGGGCCTGGGCGCCGCGCCCGATCTCGATCTCGCCTTTGTCGAGCACCGCACGATGACCCACAGCATCGGCGCCGTCGCGGTCGTGGCGTTGTTCGCCGCCGCGCTCGCGGCAACATCCAGGCGTCCGATCGTCCGCGTCGCGTCGATGTGCGCGGCGGCGTATGGGTCGCACCTTCTCCTGGATTGGCTCGGCGCCGACTTCTATCCGCCGCGCGGCCTGCAGCTGCTGTGGCCGTTCAATCACGAGTGGTACATCTCGGGGCTCGACCTCTTCCGGCAGACCGCGCGCCTGCGCATCTTCACGCGCGGGCCGATGCTGACCAACGTGCGCGCCGTGCTTCAGGAGCTGGCGATTCTGGTGCCGGCAGTCGTGGCGCTCTGGCTAGTACGGGTAAAAGCCCTGGCCGGACTTGCGGCCGAGGTGTCCGGCCGCCACCATCCGCCGCAGTAGGGGACAGGGACGGTATTTGGGATCACCGATCCCTTCATGCAGCACGTTGAGGATGGCGAGGCACACGTCCAGGCCGATGAAGTCGGCGAGCGTCAGCGGCCCCATCGGGTGATTCATGCCGAGCTTCATCACCTGGTCGATCGCGTCGGGCGTCCCGACCCCTTCCATCACCGCGAAGATCGCCTCATTGATCATCGGCATCAGGATCCGGTTCGCGATGAACCCCGGATAGTCGGCGGCCTCGATCGGCGTCTTGCCCAGGCGGGTGCACAACCCGGACGCGGTCCGCATCGATTCGTCGGAGGTCGCCTGACCGCGAATGGTCTCGACCAGCACCATCAGCGGGACCGGGTTCATGAAATGCATCCCGAGCACCTTGTCAGGCCGCCGGGTCGCCGCGCCGAGGAGCGTGATCGAGATCGAGGACGTGTTGGACGCGAGGATCACCTCGGGTCGGGTGATCGCATCGAGGCTCGCGAACAGCGCGCGCTTGGTCTCGGCGTTCTCGACGATCGCCTCGACGACGTAGTCGGTCCCGGCGAGCGCGTCGATCGAGGTCGCGGTGCCGAGTCGCCCGATCGAGGCGTCGCGATCGGCCGCGGTGAGCTTGCCCTTCTCCACGAACTTCGCGAGGCTCTTCTCGATGGTCGTCCTGGCGCGATCGAGCATCGGCTGGGCGACGTCGACCAGGGTGACCGAGAAACCAGATTGCGCAAACACCTGCGCAATACCGTTTCCCATCGTGCCCGCGCCGATCACACCTATGGTTTTGATCATCTCAGAGCCTAACCACGAAATACACGAAACTGAAATTTCAAAAACGGCACGAAAGACGCGAAGAAGAAAACTCTTTTGATCTGTTTCGTGTGTTTGGTGCCGACCGGTGTTTCTTTCGTGCGTTTCGTGATTGGTTTGTCAGACGCGTTCGACCGCCAGCGCGACACCATTGCCGCCACCCAGGCAGAGCGTGGCGATGCCGCGCTTCAGGTTTCTTCGCTTCAACGCGTACAGCAGCGTGGTCAGCACGCGGCCGCCGCTCGAGCCGATCGCGTGGCCGAGGGCGACGGCGCCGCCGTTGACGTTGACCCTGGCTGGATCGATCCCGAGCTCGTTCAGCACCGCAACGGCCTGCACCGCGAACGCCTCGTTCAGCTCGAACAGGTCGACATCTCCGAGCGTCCAGCCGGCCTTCTCGGCGACGCGGCGCACCGCCTCGACCGGCGTCATCAGCACGAACTTCGGCGCGAGACCACTGGTGGCCTGCGCCACGATCCGCGCCAGCGGCACACGGCCGAGCGACTTTGCCCGCTCGGCGTCCATCACCACGAGCGCGGACGCGCCGTCGTTGACGCCGGGCGCGTTTCCGGCGGTGACCGTGCCGTCCTTCTTGAACGCCGGCTTGAGCGCGGCGAGTCCCTCGGCGGTGGTGTCCGCGCGGATGGCCTCGTCGCGATCGACGACGAGCGGCGCGCCTTTTTTCTGTGGAATGGTGATCGCGAGGATCTCGTCTGCAAACGCGCCGTCAGCGGTCGCGCGCGCGGCCTTGTGATGGCTGCGCGCCGCGTAGTCGTCCTGCGCCGCGCGCCCGACATGGTAGTGCTCGGCCACCACCTCGCCGGAATTGCCCATATGGCACTGCTCGAACGCGCACCACAAGCCGTCGTTGATCATCGAGTCCACGACTTCGCCGTTACCCATGCGAAGCCCGTCGCGGACGCGCGGCAGCAGGTAGGGTGCGTTGCTCATCGACTCCATGCCGCCGGCGACGGCGATGTCGATGTCGCCGGAGCGGATCGCCTGATCGGCGAGCATCACGGCCTTGAGCCCCGAGCCGCAGACTTTGTTGATGGTGAGCGCGGCGACATGGTCCGGCAGCCCGCCGTTGAGCGCCGCCTGCCGCGCCGGGTTCTGTCCGAGCCCGGCCGAGACCACGTTGCCCATGATGCATTCGTCGACGATCGCGGGATCGATGCCCGCGCGCCGCACGGCTTCGGCCACGGCCAGCGCGCCGAGCTGGGTCGCGGTGAAACCCTTCAGCGCGCCGAGGAACTTACCGGTCGGTGTGCGGACGGCAGAGACGATCACGGACTCACGCACGGCGAACCTCGATGCGCTCGACCACGTCGCCGAGCAGCGAGCGAAGACGTTTCAGGATGACGGGCGACGAGCGCATCACTTCCTTCGACCACTGTGCGCTCGGCGTCTCGACGAGCAGCACCCGCTGTTCGAGCTTGACGTGGGTGACGCGCTCGATCGCCGGCCCGACCGCGGCTTTCCACGCGAACGTCACCTTGCCGTCTGAGAGCGGCGAGCCGCGCAGGAGTTCTATCAACGCTCCCGGCATCCCGTCGTGGAGCGGCCGCATGGACGACATTCGATCCTATTATTGCACCGTGCATCTGATCCTTGCCTCGGCCTCTCCACGCCGGGCAGAGCTGCTGCGTTCAGCCGGCTACGTGTTCGATGTGGTGGTCGCCGATGTCGACGAGTCGATTCGTCCTGGCGAGACGCCGGAGATCTACGTGCGCCGACTCGCGGCGGACAAGTCGGCGGCGGCGTTGAGTCGGATCACGGCAGACCTAAAGGTATGCACTACACCCGGCACCGCTTTGGAAGTAGTGCAGGCCTTCAGGCCTGCCGATGCCGTTGTCCTCGGCGCGGACACGACGGTGGTCGTCGATGGACAGATCCTCGGCAAGCCGCTCGACGACGAGGACGGCCGCGGCATGCTGAAGCGGCTGTCAGGGAAAGCGCACCAGGTGCTCACCGGGGTGAGCCTGCGGCAAGGCGCCTACGAGGTCGGGCGCGTCGAGGCGACCTCCGTCGTCTTCCGCGAGCTGACAGACGAAGACATCAGCTGGTACGCCGCCAGCGGGGAAGGGCGCGACAAGGCCGGCGGATACGCGATTCAGGGCCTGGCGGCCCGCTTTGTCCCGAGCATCTCCGGATCGTATTCGAATGTCGTGGGATTGCCCGTGGCGTGCGTGGACGAACTGCTGCGATCGCTCCTTGCGTCCCGGCTCTAGTCACAGTATTCTGGCGCCAGTAACTTTCCCGGAAGTCCTTATGACACATCGATATATCAAGCTCGGCCTGACCGCCGCGGTTCTCGTGCTCGCGTTTGCGGGATTGATGTGGTCGACCCTGCAGGACGGCACCGAGTATTTCAAGCACGTCGACGAAGTGATGGTGAATCCGCAGGCGTGGGAAGGCAAGGCGCTGCAGCTGCACGGCTACGTCGTGCCCGGATCGATCCTGAAGCGTCAGGACACGCTCGAGTACAAATTCAAAGTGCAGAACAATCCGATCCGCGACGTCAACCAGGGCCACGTGGTCGAGGCGTCGTACACCGGCATCGTGCCGGACACGTTCAAGGGCGAGGCCGAAGTGGTGCTGCGCGGCAAGCTGACGACCAGCGGCTTCCACACCGATCCGAACGGCGTGGTCGCGAAGTGCCCGTCCAAATACGAAGCGCAGGCCGCCGCGGGCGCGCCGGGAACATAGGAACGCCATGGCCTCCCTCGGGACGTTCCTCCTGCTGGCCGCCTTCGTCACCTGCAGCTATGCCGCCGTCGTATCGGTCGCCGGCGCGCGCCGCCGTTCGCGCCGCCTGATCGAGAGCGGCATCGGCGCCTTCTACCTGATCTGCGCGATCATGACCGCCGCGACCGCGGTGTTGATCAACGCGTTCCTCACCGGTGATTTCTCGATCAAGTACGTCGCCCACAACTCGGACAGCGTCCAGCCGCTGATCTACAAGATCACGCTCGTACTGGGGCGGGCTCGACGGCTCGATCATGTTCTGGGTGTTCCTGCTGTCGATCTTCGGATCGCTGGCGGTCTACGTGAACCGCGAGCGCCACCGTGAGCTGATCCCGTACGTGGTGTCGACGATCTCCGTCGTGAACATGTTCTTCCTGTTCCTGATGGTGATTCACAAGAACCCGTTCACGACCTCGCTGACCCAGGTGCCGGCCGACGGCGAGGGGCTCAACCCGCTGCTGCAGAACGTCTACATGGCGATCCATCCGCCATCGCTCTACACCGGCTTTGTCGGCATGACGATCCCGTTCGCGTTCGGCATCGCGGCGCTGATCACCGGCCACCTGGACGACTCATGGCTGCGCGCGGTGCGGCGCTGGACGATGTTCAGCTGGCTGTTCCTGTCGTTCGGGCTGATCCTCGGGATGATCTGGGCCTACGAAGAGCTCGGCTGGGGCGGCTACTGGGCCTGGGATCCGGTCGAGAACGCGGCCCTGCTGCCGTGGTTCACGGCCACCGCGTTCCTGCACTCGGTGATGGTCCAGGAGCGGCGCGCGATGCTGCGCGTCTGGAACGTCACGCTGGTCATCGTCACCTACTTCCTGACGATCTTCGGGACCTTCATGACCCGTTCGGGCGTGGTGCAGTCGGTGCACGCGTTCGGCGACGATCCGATTCTGGCGCGGCTCTTCATCGGCTTCATGGTGGTGATCCTCACGTTCAGCTTCGGGCTGGTGATCTGGCGCCTGCCGCTGTTGAAGGCGCGCAACGAGCTCGACTCGTGGCTCTCACGCGAGGCGGCGTTCCTCGTCAACAACTGGGTGATGCTGTTCGCCGCCCTGTTCGTGTTGTTCGGGACGATGTTCCCGACGTTGAGCGAAGCGGTGACCGGCAGCCGGCTCACCGTCGCCGGACCATTCTTCAACAAGTGGATGACGCCGGTCGGCCTCATCCTGCTGATGCTCACCGGCGTCGGACCGCTGCTCGCCTGGCGCCGCTCGTCGTTCGAGAACATCGCGCCGCAGTTCCTGTGGCCCGGGCTCTCGGGCCTCGCCGCGCTCGGCCTGGCGACGGGATATTTCAAGATTCCGGTCTGGCCGTCTGGCCTGTGCTTCGCGCTCTGCGGCTTCGTGACCGGCACCATCGTGCAGGAGTTCTGGAAGGGCGCCGCGATCCGCAGCCGCAACACCGGCACCGATCTCTTCACTGCGCTGGTCGGCCTGGTCGGCAAGAACAAGCGCCGCTACGGCGGCTACATCGTTCACATCGGGATCACGCTG
This sequence comes from uncultured Acidobacteriota bacterium, assembly GCA_963794705.1. Taxonomy (GTDB): domain Bacteria; phylum Acidobacteriota; class Vicinamibacteria; order Vicinamibacterales; family CAVVIG01; genus CAVQFC01. The sequence goes on along the minus strand of CAWCFI010000006.1, from coordinate 546,832 downwards.
ATCTGCTTCGGCTTCGCCGGCAACGCGCGCAAGCTGGACGAACAGGTCCTGCTCAAGCTCGGACAGGAAACCAAGATCGGCGAGTACACGATCAAGAGCAACGGCGTGAAGCTGGCCGACGACGGCCAGAAGCAGATGACGACGGCGTATCTGACCGTGTTCGTGGACGGCAAGGAGATCGACGGCCTCTATCCGGCGAAGTGGGCCTACCGCCGTCACGAGAACGAACCGACCACCGAGGTGGCCATCCGCCGCACCCCGGGCGAGGATCTCTACGCCGTGCTCGGCGGCTTCGACCTCGCCGATCAGTCGGTGACGCTGCAGCTGGTGGTCAACCCGCTGGTCAACTGGATCTGGATGGGCTTCGGGATCATGGCGCTCGGCACCGGCATCGCGCTGCTGCCCGAGCGGTCGTTCGCGTTCGCGATGGCGAAGATGCCGGCGGAAGCGGCGGCGACCACCGTGGCGGTGCTGCTGCTGGTCCTGCTGTCGGGCGGTACCACGCTGTCGGCGCAGGCCGGCATGACCGGGGACGCCAACACGCGCACCTCGTTCTATCCCCGCACCGAGTTCGAGAAGCAGATGCAGCACGAGATCGTCTGCACCTGCGGCGCCTGCGGCCACCAGACGCTGGCCGAATGCCGCAAGGACGCCTGCGGCACGTCGCATCAGATGCGCGGCGAGCTGGCGGCGATGATCGACTCCGGGATGAACGACAAGGACAAGATCATCCAGGCGTTCATCGCGAAATACGGCACCGAGGAGATGCTCGGCGCGCCGGTCGACCAGGGCTTCAGCCGGCTGGCGTGGCTGTTCCCGTACCTGGTCGGCGCGACCAGCGCCATCGCGGTCGGCTTCGCCGCGGTGAAGTGGTCGCGCAAACCCGACGATCCGGCCGCGGCAGCCGCGCCGCTTGACTCGGCTCTCGAAGAGCGCATCGACGATGAGCTCAGAGACCTCGACTAGCAAGGTCCGGCTAAAGCCGGACCCGTCCGACGCCGGACTTCAACCCTGGCAATTTTTCGTTCTGGCCGCGCTCGGCTGCGCGACCGCGGTGACGTTCATGGCGCGCGGCCAGGGGCCGACCGCGGTGATCCTGCTCGGCGTGCTGATGGGCGCGGCGGCGCTGGTTGGCTATGCCGCGCTGCGGATGCTGCGGCCGCTGGTGTCGCCCGAGGAAGATCGCACGGTGATGGTCGGGCAGCGCACGCGGGTCGCGCTGGAGCGCGAGAAACTGCTGACGCTGCGGTCGATCAAGGAGCTCGAGTTCGATCGCGCGATGGGCCGGCTGTCCGACGAGGACTGGAACGAGATGTCGGGCCGCCTGCGCGCGCGCGCGGCGCGGCTGATGCGCCAGCTCGACACCGGGGCCGGCTACCGCGCGCAGATCGAGAATGAACTGGCGAAGCGGATCGGCCAGGGCGAGGTCCGGAGCGCGAAGGTTTCAGCCGAGGGCGTCTGCGCCTCGTGCGATACCGCGAACGACGCCGACGCGCAAATTCTGCAAGGGCTGCGGGGCAAAACTCTGATGGCGCGGGCGCAGGTGGGAGAGGCGCGAAGGGCAGGAGGGGGAGTCTTCCTCTGCGTCCTTTGTTTCCTCGGCGTCCTTTGTGCCGCCCGCAGCGAAGCGCAGGGCGGCGGCTTCGCGATGCCCGACCCCAAGCAGATGTCGGGGATCCCGCGACCGGTCGACGACCTGCCCAACGGCGCGATCTCGGTCCGGCTGATTCGCGGCTCGCTGTCGAACAACCTCACCGGCCATCCGGTCGACCTCCACGTCGGGCCGAAGGTCATCACCGTGAAGACCGACGAAAACGGCCGCGCCGAGTTCAAGGATTTCCTCACGGGCACTGCCGGTGCGACGGTCAAGGCGACGGCCGACGTCGACGGCGAGCACCTCGAGTCGCAGGAATTTCCGGCGCCCACGCGCGGCGGCATCCGGTTGATGCTGGTCGCCACCGACCCGAACAAGAAGGACACACCCGCGGCGCCGGCGCAGAGCGGCGCCGTCTCGATCGGCGACCAGTCGCGCTTCGTGGTGCAGCCGCGCGAGGAAGCGGTCGATCTGTTCTACCTGCTCGACATCGCCAACAACCAGACGCGTCCCGGTCAACCCGCCGACGCCATTCGTCTTCGACCTGCCGCCGGGAGCGTCCGGCAGCGCGATCATGGACGGCTCGTCGCCACAAGCCAGCGTCAAAGGGCTGCAGGTCACCGTCGCCGGGCCGTTCGCCCCGGGCCACACCTTCGTGCAGGTGGCGACGTCGCTGCCGGCGGAAGATGGCTCGATCGACATCGCCCAGAAGCTGCCGGCCAATCTCGATCAGCTCGCCGTCATCGTCAAGAAGATCGGCACGACACGATCCTGAAGTCGCCGCTGCTGAAAGAACAGCGTGAGATGCCGGCGGACGGGGAAGTGTTCATCGCCGCGACCGGCGGGGCGGTCGCCGGCCGGCCAGCCGATCCAGCTGACGATTGACGGCATCCCGCATCACAGCCAGGCGCCGCGGCGGGTGGCCCTCGCCATCGCGTTCGTGGTGGCGGCGGTCGGCGTGTGGTTCGCGACGCGTCCAACCGCCGACGCCGCGGCCCAGGCCGGCGACCGGAAGCGGCTGATCGCGCGGCGCGAGAAGCTGTTCAGCGAGCTGGCGCGCCTCGAGCAGGACCGTCGGGGCGGGCGCGTCGACGAGCGGCGGTGGGCAGCGCGCCGCGAGGAGTTGGTGAGCGCGCTCGAGCAGATCTACAACGCGCTCGAGAGCTACGACGGCCCTGACCCTGCCGGCCGCGCCGGCGTCGCCGCGTGAGCGTGAGCGTCGACTTCGATTCCGTCCAGGTCCTCGACGTCTCGCGCCATTTCGGCCGGCGCCGCGCCCTCGCCCACGTGTCCTTCACCGCGCGCCCCGGCGACATCGTCGGCCTGCTCGGGCCCAACGGCGCCGGCAAGTCGACGCTGATCACGATGCTCGCCACGCTGGCGTCGCCGTCGAAAGGCGAGATCCGCTACGGCAACGAGACGGCGGCACAGGCGGGCCCCCGGCTGCGCACCCGCATCGGCCTGCTCGCGCACGAGCTGCACCTGTATCCGGAGCTTTCGGCGCGGCAGAACCTGACCTTCTTCGCTGAGTTGTACGGTCTCGATCCGCGCGCGCTGGTCGGCGAGGCGCTCGAGGCGGCGGGACTCGCGGATCGCGGTGACGACGCGGTCGGCAGTTTTTCGCGCGGCATGCGTCAGCGGCTCGCGCTCGAGCGGTCGCTGCTGCACCGGCCGAAGCTGGTGCTGTTCGACGAGCCGTTCACCGGCCTCGACGATCGCGCGGTCGGCGTGATCGCGGATCGGCTGCGGCAGCTGGCCGCCGGCGGCGCGATCGTCCTGCTGGCGACCCACGATCTGGATCTGGCTGACGGCCTGGTCAGCCGCGTCGCGCTGATTCGCGACGGCCGGCTGCTCTCCGACGAGCCCGCTTCGCCGGGCCTGCGCACCCGCTATCGCGCGCTGATCGGGGCGCACTGAGATGTTCTTCCGCACCGCATGGCTGGTGCTGCGCAAGGACGTGGCGATCGAAGCAAAGAGCTGGGAAGTGCTGACCACCACGCTGTTCTTCGCGGTGTCGTGCGTGCTGATCTTCGCGTTCGCCTTCGTCAAGGACGGGCGGGCGGTCGACGACGCCGCGGCCGGGATCCTGTGGATCGCGATCAGCTTCTCCGGCACGCTCGCGCTCGGCCGTACCTTCGAGCGCGAGCGCTACGGCGAGACGCTGCGCGCGCTGCTGCTGGCGCCGGCGCCGCGCGCCGCGCTCTACGTCGGCAAGCTGCTGGGCATGCTGGCGCTGCTCGGCCTGGCCGAGTTGCTGCTGGTGCCGCTGGTGGCGCTGCTGTTTCAGGCGGCGCTGTTCAGCCGGCCGCTGCTGCTGATCGCGCTGCTGGCCGGCGGCACGATCGGCTTCTGCGCGGTGGGGACGCTGTTCGCGGCGATGCTGGTGCGGGCGCGGTCGCGCGACGTGCTGCTGCCCATTCTGTTGTATCCCATCGTCATTCCTGTGATTATTGCGGGAGTGCGCGGCACGGCGGCGCTGCTCGGCGCAACGCCGGACGAGCCGACCGCGATCATGTGGATCGGCGTGCTCGGGGCCTTCGACGTCGTGTTCGTGACCCTGGCGCTGTGGACGTTCGAGCCTCTAATGACGGAGTAGTGATGAGGAAAGTGTTTGGTCCGCTCGCCGCGCTCACCGGCGTGATGCTGGTCGGCGCGCCGCTGATGGTGGCGCGCGCCCCCTACGAATCGACCATGGGACTGGTGCAGAAGATTTTCTACTTCCATGTGCCGTCGTGGTTCGCGATGTTCACCGCGATCGCGATCTGCGGCGTCGCCAGCCTGATTCACCTGTTCCGGACCAGTCCGCGGGCGGATCGCATCGCGGAAGCGGCGGCGGAAATCGCGGTGCTGTTCGGGCTGATGGGCCTGGTCACCGGGCCGCTGTGGGGCCGCAAGGCCTGGGGCGTGTGGTGGCAGTGGGACGCCAAACTGACCATCGCGCTGCTGCTCGAGATGACGTTCATCTCAGGCATCCTGGTGCGCAAGTACGGCGGCCCCGGCTCGGACAAGCTCGCCGCCGCGGTCGGGATCTTCGGCCTCGCGGTGGTGCCGTTCGTCTACGAGGCGGTCAACATCTGGCGGACGATTCATCCGCTGACGTCAGTGGTGCCGACGCTGCCGGCCACGATGGGCGGCCCGTTCTGGTTCTGCGTCGCCACCTTCATGCTGCTGCTGGTCGTGCTGCTGATGCTGCGGGTGAACCTCGGCAAGCGCCAGGCGGCGCTCGACGAGCTGTTTCTCGCGTACGAGGATTGATATGGGCCTGCGCCGACTCCTGATCGCGTTCACGTCGTTCGTGCTGCTCGCCGCGCCGGCGATGGCGTGGCAGCCGCCGCCCGGACAGAGCGAGTTCGTCCCGGTCGATTCGGTGCCGCTGTCCGATCAGCTGCCGGCGGCGCCGCTGCTGGTCACCGCGTATGCCTTCGTCTGGATTGCGGTCATGGTCTACCTGTGGACGATCTGGCGCCGTCTGAACAAGGTCGAGGACGAGATGCGCGCGCTCACGCAGAAGCTGCCGCGCCGATGACCGCGGGCCACTTCATCTTCATTCCGTCGGTGATGCTGATCGGCGTGATCATCGGCTGGGTGCTCGGCTCGCGCGCGGCGCGGGATGCCTTTGCTCAGGAGCTCAAGCGGCGCGAAGAAAGGGCAGGACGGGCGGGAAGGGCCAACTCGTAGTGCGGGGCTCTAGCCCCGCGACGCGGGCCTGAAGGCCCGCACTACACCCGACCTACCGACCTACCGCCAGCCGCTGCGCGAGCACGTCCGGCAATCCCGCCTTCACGACCTTGTTCTGTGCGTCTTCCACCGCGTAGCGCGTCCGGTACAGCTCGACGCGGTGCAGCGCCGTGTCGACGATCGCGTACGCCGCGCGCGGATCGCCGTCGCGCGGCTGGCCGACCGACCCAGGGTTGATCAGGTACTTGCAGCCGTTCTTCATCTGCACCTGCATCTGCGGCGCGCCGGCCGAGCCGACGCTGTCGAACGAATCGTTCGACAGCTCGAAGGTCACCGGGTAGTGGGTGTGGCCGAACAGGCAGAGCGGCCGGTTCGACACCTTCAGCGCCCGGACGGCGTCGAGCTCGTCGAAGATGTAGGCGTCCTCGTCGAACGGCGATCCGTGGCAGATTTCGACGACGTCGTCGACGTCGATCGGCCCCTCGGGCAAGGCGCACAGCCAGTCGCGATGCTCGGGCTTGAGCACTTCCAAGGTCCACTTGGCGGCGCTCTTGGCGACCGCGTTGAACCCCTCGGCCTGTTCGAGCCCGCAGGCAACCTTGTCGTGGTTGCCGCGCACGATCGCCACCGGCTTCAGCGACTGCACGCAGCTCCACGACCGCATTGGGGTCGCCGCCGTAACCGACCAGGTCGCCTAGCACCAGCGTCTGGTCGAAGGTGCGCGGACCCGCGTCGGTAAGGCACGCCTTCAGCGCTTCCAGGTTGGCGTGTATGTCGGTGAGTACCAGGTAGCGCATCAGTGTTCCAGCCAATCGACGAGCTGCTCAACCAGCGCGTCGACGCTGGCACGCCCGGCATCCAGCCGGACGTGAGCCTGCTCGTATGCCGCGCGACGTTGATAATACAGGCGTTCGAACCCGGCGCGATCGGCGGCCAGCGGACGCCGCCCGTCGGCCGGGACGCGGTCGATAAGGCGATCCAGCGGCACATCCAGCCAGACCGAGACCCCGTCGGCGTTGATGGCTGCCCGGTTCTGGCCGTCCACATAGGTGCCCCCACCGGTGGCTACCACCAGATGACGGCGGGGAATGTGGTCCATCAGCGCCTGGCGCTCCAACGCACGAAAGTGGGCCTCGCCCTGGCGCGAGAAAATCTCCGTAACGGTCTGCCGCTCACGCTGCTCGATCACCTCATCGACGTCGACCGACTCCCAGCCCAGCCGGCGCGCCAGGGCGCGCGCGACGGTGGTCTTGCCGGCGGCCATGAAGCCGACCAGATAAATCTTGTCCGCCTTCACCCGACGAGCCGGCCCAGCGTCTCGAAGAAGCCGGGATATGAAATGGCCACGACGTCGGAGCCATCGATGGTGGAGGGCTGCTCGGCCGCGAGCGCCGCCACCGCAAAGGCCATCGCCATGCGGTGATCGCCCCGGGCGTCGGCCCGGCCGCCGGACGGACGCGATGAACCGCCGGCTGGGCCGGCGATGACGAACCCGTCGGCGCGCTCCTCGGCGTTGATGCCGAGCGCGCGGAAGCCGGCGACCAGCGCGGCGATGCGATCGCTTTCCTTGACCCGAAGCTCGCTCGCGCCGCGTACGGTCACCTGGCCGCCGTGCGCCGCGAGCGCGGCGATCGCCGGCAGCTCGTCGATCAGCCCCGGCACTTCCTCCGGCGCGATGTCGAGCGTGCCGGTGCGATCGCCCTCAACCGAAACGCGGCCGCGCGGCTCGCCGGCCGAGGTGTCGGTGACTTCGACGTCGACGCGCGCGCCGAACCGCCGCAGCACGCCGAGCAGCGCCGTCCGGGTGGGATTCAAGCCGACGTCGTCGATGTCGATTCGTGATCCAGGGAGGGCGGCGGCGGCGACCAGCCAGAAGGCCGCCGACGAGAAGTCGCCCGGCACGTAGAGCTGCTGGCCCCGCAGTCGCTGGCCGCCGGTCACCGACACGGTGAGGCCGTCCACGTCGGCGTGTCCGCCGAAGGCCGCCAGCGCGCGCTCGGTATGATCGCGGGTCGCGGCCGGTTCGACGACGCTGGTGGTGCCCTCGGCGTGGAGGCCGGCGAGCAGGACGGCGCTCTTGACCTGCGCGCTCGGCGTGTCGGGCTGATGCGCAATGGCGCGCAGGCGCGTGCCGTGGATGGTCAGCGGCGGATGGCCGTCGGTGGCGTCGAGCCTGGCGCCCATGCGCTCGAGCGGCGCCATCACCCGGCGCATCGGCCGGCGGGAGAGCGACGCATCGCCGATCATCGTGGCGGAAAACGGGTGGCCGGCCAGCACGCCCGCCAGGAGGCGCATGGTCGTGCCAGAATTGCCGGCGTCGAGGGGACCCGCCGGCGAACGGAGTTGGCCGAAACCTCGTCCCAGTAGAGTAACCGTGCCGTCAGAACCCTCTTCCACGTCGACGCCGAGGCCGCGCAGGCAGGCCAGCGTCGACCGGCAGTCTGCCCCTGGAGCGAAATGGGTGAGCGTCGTAGGTCCGTCGGCGAGTGCAGCCAGCAGCGCGTAGCGGTGCGCGATCGATTTGTCGCCGGGCACGGTCAGCCGGCCGCGCAGGCGGCGGGCGGGCGCAATCGTGGCGGCGGCGGGCAGCGGCATCTCGGTAGAATCTTACGCGACCTTGCCATTTTGGCCCCGCGTCTTGACATCACCGATGAGATGGTATTGATTGAGTGCCGCGTGACTCACACATGACGGCAAACGGCCATCACATCGTCCGGCTCGAGTTCAGCAGTGCGTTCGAGATGCTCGACTTCGTGCAGGTGGTCAGCGATCACCTCGCCCGCGGCGTCGGGCTCGACGAGGATTCGCTGCATTGGGTCAGCGTCGCCATTCGCGAATCGGTCATCAACGCGATCAAGCACGGCAATCGCAACGACGTGGCCAAGCACGTATTCGTCGAGTTCGAGACCGCGACCAAGGCGAATGTCCCCGAGCTGGCCATCCGGATCCGGGATCAGGGCGAGGGCTTCGATCCCGAACAGGTCGCCAACCCGCTCGACCCCGAGAACCTCCTCAAATCCAGCGGCCGCGGCATTTTCCTGATCCGCAACTTCATGGACGACGTGCAGCTGAGGCGCGTGCCCGAAGGCGGGATGGAAATCAGCATGGTGAAGAAGGTCCAGCCGGCCGACGGTTCGGAACCCGCCTGAGTGCCGCTCCCGCCGCTGTTCCTCAGCACCGCGATCGAGGCGGTCGTCCGCGCCGGCGATCTCCAGATGGCGCAGTTCGGTGGCGACTTCCGGATCGACAAGAAGGGCACGATCGATCTCGTCACCGAGGTCGACGTCGCGGTGGAGCGCATGTTCCGCGCGATGATCGCGGAGCGCTTCCCGGACCACCAGATCCTGGCCGAAGAGCTCGGCGGCGCGGCGGTCGCGCCGGCGGGCCCCTGCTGGGTGTTCGATCCGATCGACGGCACGACCAACTTCGCGCACGGCCTCCCGATTTTCTGCTCGTCGCTGGCGCTCGAAATCGACGGCAGGGCGGAGGTCGCGGCGGTTTACGATCCCAACCGGAAGGAGCTGTTCACGGCGGAGCGCGGCGGCGGCGCATTCCTGAACGGCAAGCCCCTGCGCGTCTCGTCGGCGTCGCGGCTGGTGGACGCGATGCTGGTGACCGGATTTCCCTACGACGTCCATTCGCGGGTCGACGAGATCGTCGGCCTGTTTGGCGCCTTCGTCGGCCAGGTCCGCGCCGTCCGGCGCCTCGGCTCGGCGGCGATCGACCTGTGCTACGTCGCCGCCGGCCGCCTCGATGGGTTCTGGGAAACCGACCTCAAGGCCTGGGACATCGCCGGCGGCGCGCTGATCGTGGCCGAAGCGGGCGGCCGGATCACCAACATGGCGGGCGAGCCGTTCACCTCACGCGGCGGCCACGTCCTGGCCACCAACGGACACTTGCACGACGCGATGTTCGACGTGATTGTGAAGTTTCGTGAAGGGCGTGCTCCGAAGCGGACGGAGTGATACCCGCGAGAGACAACGGCCGCACGATCCCGTCAATTCACGGATGTTTCGACCGTCTGTTCTGGCACCTGTCCTGCTAATCCTCCTCGCCAAGGAGCGTCTCATATGCGGCGACTGACGACGGCAGGCTTGATGACGATGGCGATTCTGGGATTCGTTGCGATCCCGAACGCTTCAGCCCAGCAGCAGGTCTCGCTTTCGATCGGCGGCTTCAGCCCGCATTCGGAAGGCTCCCGGACCTCGGATGACGTCCTGGTGAACAACCTCGACTTTCTCGCCTTCCGGATCAGCGACTTCAACGGTTGGTTGTTCGGTGGCGAATACCTCACCGCGCTCGGCGACCACTTCGACGCGGGCTTCGGCGTGGGCTACTACCAGCGAACCGTTCCGACCGTGTACAACGACTTCGTCAACGCGAACGGGACGGAAATCGAGCAGGACCTCAGGTTGAGAGTGGTGCCGTTCACGGCGTCGGTGCGCTGGCTGCCGATGGGGCATCACAACGGCGTCGAGCCCTACATCGGCGCGGGTGTGGGCGTGTTCAACTATCGCTACAGCGAAACGGGGCAGTTCCTCGCGACGGATGGATTGATCTTCCGCGGCGACTTCGTCGGCAGCGGCACCGCGACGGGGCCGGTGATTCTCGGCGGCGTGCGCGTGCCGGTCGGGTCGTGGGGCGTCGGCGGCGAGCTGCGATACCAGTCGGCGTCGGGTACCCTGCCGGCGGACCAGGACTTCTCCGGCAGCAAGATCGACCTCGGCGGGCTGACCTACACCTTCACCATCAATATTCGTTTCTGACCGGGGTCAGGGCTCAGGACTCAGGGTCTGGTTCGGAGCCCTCGTCCCTGAGCCCCCGGCCCGTCGATAGAGCGCGAGGCCGGCGCCTTCGCAGACGCGTTCATACCCCTGAAGGAAGTTCGGCCGCGTGCGCGCCAGGCGCGCGAGCATGTCGCCGCCTTCTGCCTTCTCCTCGATCAACATCCACGCCGCGAACGGACGCGGGCTCTCGAGCGCAGCGAGCCAGATGTCGCCGTTGCCTTCGTGCAGGAAGTCGCGGATGGCCAGGCCGGAACGCGACGCCTCCTGCATGTAGTGGCCGAGCGATCCCATGCTGGCCATGATCTTCGCGCCGTCCAGCGGCTGCGCGATGCACGCCGTCACCTGCGCGCGCAGGCGGCTGGTTGGGTCGGTCCCACTGCGCTTCGGCGACCATCGGCGCCGCCGAGTCGAGCGGACGGAGCTCGTAGCCGACGAGCGCGAGCAGGCCGATCGCGCACGCCGCACGCGCGCCGGCGCGCCGGCACGATCCCGGCGGCGATGCCGGCGCCGATCGCCTCGATCGCCATCAGCGGCACCATGTAGCGGATGCGGAACGGGTGGCCCTCCAGAAACGCGGTCCACGGGACCGCGGCCATCCCGAGCAGCGCCAGCACCGCCAGCGCGCCCGCACGCACGCGGCTGACCAGGCCGATCGTGACGGCGATCGCCACGCCGAAGCCGCCGATCCAGGTGAGCAGCGTGCCGCTCAGCGTCTGCGCGCCCCAGCCGATCTCCGCCGCAGCCATCATCGGATCGCCGAGCGCCTTGTTCTCCGCGACGAAGAAGTCGCTGCCGACGAACCAGGCGCCGACCACGACGCGGCTGAAGATCGCGAAGCCGGCGATCGCGATGGCGGGGTAGACGCGCGATCGCGCGCGACGTCGCGCAGCGCGGATGCGATCGGTTGCCCGCGCCGCCAGCGCGCCCAGGCCGCGGCGACCAGTGCGCTGACCGTCACCGGCCACGCCTCGTAGCGCGTCAGGCACGCGAGCGCAAAGGCGACGCCAACAGGGCAGGCCTGAAGGCCTGCACTACGGTCGACGAGGGCCGCGGCTCGGATGCGGCATCGCTTGAGTGCAGGCCTTCGCGATCCTTCAGGTCGTGTCCGCGCAGCGCCATCGCATCAACATCGCCACCGCGACCGTCGTCGTCGCGAGCAGCAGCGGCTCCGTCATCGGCGTCGACTGCAGGTAGAGCACGTTCGGGTTGAGCGCGAACACCGCGGCGCCGGCGACCGCAGCGATCGTCGACGCGGTGACCCGCTCGGATGATCCACGCGATCGCGCCGGCGGCGAGCGCGTACTCGAGCGATCGACAGCGCGACCGCGGATGCGCCGGTGCGATAGAACAGTCGATCTGCACCGGCATCGCGTTCAGCAGATGGGGCAGCGGCAGCCACACCGCGCCGATCTGCTGCCAGCCCGGGGTGATGCTGTCGACGATGCGCCGCGCGACGATGAGGTGCCCGCGCGCGTCGTAGTGGCTGAGCGTGAGGCCGAGCGTGTGGTAGTGCCACGCGGCCAGCGCGCCGCCGGCGGCCGCCACCAGCGCGATCGCGCCGGTCAGCCGCGCGGCCTCGCGCGACCAGAGGCCGTCGCTCGCGGCAGGTCCACGCCCCGCGGGCGGTATAATCACCTGTTTATTCTATGGGTGAATTTGTCGGCCGGATCCGCGCGCTCGGGTTGGCGCTCGGCGGCCCCGGGCTGTTTCTCGTCGCGTTTCTCGACTCGTCGTTCCTGCCGCTGCCCGGAATCACCGACGTGCTGCTCGTCGTCACGGTGACGCGCAACCCCGCCGCGATGCCGTGGTACGTGGCGATGACGGTGGCGGGATCGGTGGTCGGCTGCCTGGCGCTGCACTATCTCGGGCGCAAGGGCGGAGAGGCGCTGGTCAGGAAGCGGTTCACCGGCGAAAAGATCGAGCGGGCGATGGCCGCGCTCCAGCGCAACGGGCGTGATGGCGGTGCTGGTGCCGTGCCTGCTGCCGCCGCCGGCGCCGTTCAAGATCTTCATCCTCCTCGCCGGCGTCGCCGGCATCAGCGCCACACGTCTGGCGACGGCGATCGCGATCGGCCGCGGCGTGCGCTACCTCGCGCTCGGCATTCTCGCGGTCCGGTACGGCGATCGCGCGATGGCCTACATGCGCGAGAACGGCACCGCGGTGTCGCTCGCGGCGGTCGGCGTGCTGGCGGCCGGCTTCGCGGCGTATCTGCTCTGGAGCAAAGCGCGGGCGGGGAACCGCCGATAGGGGCGGTATACTCCAAATGTCCAAATGACCAGATGATTGAGCTGTCCGTCGTCATCCCGATCCGCAACGAGGCGGCCGTCGCTGGTCGAGCTCCATCGCGAGTTCACCGAGACGCTGACCGCGCTGGGGCCGCGCCTACGAGATGCATCGTCGTCGACGATGGCAGCACGGACGACAGCTTCGCGATCCTGACGCGGCTGCAGGCGGCCGATCCGCGGCTGCGCGTGATCCGGTTCCGCCGCAACTTCGGACAGACCGCGGCCTTTGCCGCCGGCTTCGCGCACGCGCGCGGCCGGCTGATCGTCACCTCCGACGGCGATCTGCAGAACGATCCGCACGATATTCCCGGCGATGGTCGACCAGCTCGAAAGCGGCTTCGACATCGTCTGCGGCTGGCGGAAGGATCGCAAGGACGCCCTGGTCTCGCGACGGCTGCCGTCGACGCTGGCGAACGCGCTGATTTCGACGGTCACCGGCGTGCACCTGCACGACTACGGCTGCTCGCTGAAAATCTTCCGCGCCGAGATCGTCAAGGACATGAAGCTGTACGGCGAAATGCATCGGTTCCTGCCGGCGATCGCGAGCGAGCAGACGTCGAGCATCGGCGAGATGGTCGGTCAACCATCGCGCGCGCAAGTACGGCCAGTCGAAGTACGGCATCGGCCGGACCGTGCGCGTGATGCTCGATCTGCTGACGGTCAAATTCCTGCTCAGCTACTCGACGCGTCCGCTGCAGATCTTCGGACTTGATCGGCATCGCGATGGGCCTGGCCGGCGCGCTGATCAGCGGCGGGCTGGCCGTGCAGCGGCTGCGCGAAGTGGCGTCGCTCGAGTCAGCACATGCCGCTGCTGCTGCTGGGCATTCTGCTGATCTTCACCGGCTTCCAGCTGGTCACGCTCGGTCTGCTGGCCGAGCTGCAGGTCCGGACGTATCACGAGTCGCAGAACAAATCGATCTACGTGATCAGCGACATTCTCGCAGAGCACGCCGGCTGAGCTGTTGACCTCCGCCGATAGCTGAATCTCCGCATATAAGCGGCAGCATAATGCTTGACGAGCTAGTATTCGACAGCCGTATTCTCTAATTCCCTCACCACCGCTGACGGGTTTCCCAGCCTTTGTCGCGGAACGACAAGTAACTCGGCGTTTTTCAAACGATCTCGAATCCGCGGTAGGAGCACATGAAGCTGAAGTCATTTGGGATCTGGAGCGCGCTAGCGCTGCTTGCCGAGCACGGCCGCCTGTACGAAAGCCAGCCCGACGCGCCCGTCCGACGAGACCGCCTCGGCCGCGACCGCCTCGGTCAACGGATGCGGTGACCGGCATGACGCTGACCTCGCCGACGCCGGTCACGCCGACCGCCAATCAACAATTCAAATTCGCCGAGCAGCCGCTCACGCTGACGGTCGGCAATGCGATCTCGACGGGCACCACGCGCGCTGACCTACACGTTCGAAGTCGCCAGCGATGCGGCATTTGCGACGAAGGTCTTCTCCAAGGATGGCGTCGCCGCGGGCAGCACGCAGACCTCGCTGAAGATCGACACGCTGCCGGGGCCCGCCGCCAAGAGCTACTTCTGGCGCTCGCGCGGGCCTCGAGCGGCAGCGTGACCGGTCCGTACTCGGCGGTGCGTGGGCTTCGGCGTCGGCGCCGCCGTGACGCTGACGACGCCGGTGCTGGCATCCCCTGGATCTGGTGCGCACGGTCGGCGGTGCAGCCGACCCTCACCGTCAACAATGTGCAGAAGACCGGGCCGGCCGGCGCAGATCGTCTACCGCTTCGAAGTGTCGCACCTCTTCGGCGTTCGGCAGCGTGCTCGGCGGTTGCGACCGCCGCGGAGCAGGGCGGCGGCACCACCTCGACGACGATCAACGCCAACCTGGGCAACGGCAATTATTTCTGGCGCGTGCAGGCGAGCGACCCGTCCAACGCGATCACGACCGCCTATTCCAGCGTCAGTCCGTTCACGGTGCAGCTGTTCAATCTCGCAGAAAGCGAACATCTGGGACAACCCGCTCCGACTTCAAGAGCTGGGCCGAGACGGCGACGATCACCAGCAGTCGACTTCACCGACGACGCGATCCTCGTGGACTTCGACAGGCGTGACGGTCCCGATCGCTGGCCGGACGTCGGCTTCGGCAGCGGCGCGCTCGAGTACACGCTCGGCATGTGCGTCAACATCCAGGGCACCTGGAACTGCTCGGCGACGGTTCAGTTCTGGCACGGCCGCGATCTCGAGGCGTCCGGGCCGCCCGGCGATATCGCCGCTCAACTGGTGGTACGACCGCGCTGGGGCGCACTGCTCGGCTACCAGCCCTCCTGCGGCGAGACCGTCGGCATCTATGTCGGCGCCGGCAACCTGCGCGACAGCGGCAACGTGATCGCCAAAGAGCGCTCCAACATCGTGCTGATGCCGTTCTGCGGCGCGTATCGCGCCGGCGTCGGCGTGCTGTCGGCGGCGCGCAAGATCGAAGTAGCGGCTCGCATGCGCTACCGGCCGACTCGCGATCCGATCGGCCGCGGCCGACGCCGCGATGCTCGGACGCGCATTGCCAGCCGGCCTCGCGATCGCGCGAATTTTTATCCATTAAATACGCGAGCGCGCGATTTATTGGTGATATATTCGTGGCCGCTGCGGACCCGTACGGATGGGTCATCAATGAACTGTCGAGTGTCCGCTGTGATCGCCGCGTCGTCGCCGTCCTGCTGCTGGCCGCCGCGTGCAGCAAGAACAGCCCCGCCGTCGCCGACGGCGACCGGCGCGGCCGCGCCGTCGATGCGTCGCTGACCGGCGTCCGTCACGACGCCGCGACCGCTGACGCCCGCTCGCCGGCGCCGCGATTCCGAACCTGTCGCAGCCGGTCACGCTGACGGTGCAGAACGCGATCGTGACCAAAGCCGGACGGCACCACCTACACCTTCGAGGTCGCGACCGACGCCGCCTTCACCGCGAAGGTGCAGACCAAGGACGGCGTGGCGGAGGGCAGCGGCGGCCAGACCGCCGTCAAGCTCGATGCGCTGGCGCCGGCGAAGGACTACTACTGGCATGCGCGCGCCACGGCGCGGCGGCACCACCGGCGTGTTCGGCGCCGCGTTCAAGTTCACGATCGGCCCGGCCATCGCGATCAACGCGCCGGTGCCGATCGCGCCGATCAACGGCGCGGCGACCGGCGCGCGTCCCGCGCTGCGCGCCACCAACGCGACCCGCACCGGCCCGGCCGGCGCCATCAGCTATCGGTTCGAGATTTCCACCTCCTCGACGTTCAGCTCGATTCTCGTCACGCGCCACGAATTCGGAGGGCGTCAACGAAACCGGCTTCATCCCGACCGCGGACCTGCCGATCAACGCGACGCTGTTCTGGCGGGTGACGGCGATCGATCCGGCCAACGGGATTTCGAGTCCGGCGTCGGCGACTCAGAGTTTCGTGACCTCGCTCACCATCGACCTGAGCAAGGTCGTCTACCTGCTGGGTCCCGAACCTCTCGACCTGGAAGGAGACGGGGAAGAATTGTCCTGGTGGAGCAGGACGGGAGCGCCGCGGCCGGCGGGCCGATGTGCATCTCGTTCACCGATCCCGGTTGGCCGGATGCGAAGTGGATCTACGGCGGCGAGCGATCCGAACTTCGGCATCTACGGCAACCAGTGGTACTTCGCCAACATCAACGGCACCTGGTACGGCGGCCCCGGCGAATGGCTCTATCGCGGCGCGGCCACCTGCAAGGCAGGGCAGGGCACGAATACGATTGGTCCCGATAGCGGATTCGGCAATCCGTTCGCGAGCTGGGTTCCTAAGGTCGGCGAGCTGGTCGGCTACGCGGTGTCCGCCTCGGCCACGAGCGCTGCCGCAGATGAGCACGGTGCAGGAGCGCACCGATGTGGTCCTGGTCCCCTGGAGAGACAGCTCGATTCAGCCCTTCAGCGTTCGGGCGATTCAATTCAAGCGCTGACCGGGCGCTTCGAGGAGATGGCGACGATGCGATCATGTGTGTTGTGGGCGGCAGGGATGCTCGCGCTGGCGAGCGTTGCGAGCGCGCAGACGCCCGCGAGCGCGCCGGCTCAGGATCAAGGCTATGTCGAGGGCGTGATCCAGTCGGCGTTCGGCAACGTGACGAGCCAGTCCTATGGAGCGGAGGTCGGCTTCACGGTCAAGCGGAACGTGCAGGTGTTCGGTGAGGTCGGAAGGGTCCGCGACGTCGCGACGGCGAGTATCGGCGCGGCGGCACAGAGCATCGCCGGCTTCCTGTCGCAGACCCAGACGAACGTGGCGTTCAGGGTCAAGCAGCCGGTGACCTTTGGCGTGGCCGGCCTCAAGTTCATCGTGCCGACCACGGGCAAGCTGCGGCCGTACGTGCTGGCGGGCGGCGGCGTTGCGAGCGTGACACAGGACGTCTCGTTCACGGTCGGCGGCGCGGACGTGACCAACAACCTTCCCTCGCTCGGCGTGGCGCTGGGCACCGATCTGTCCGGCTCCTTCACCAAGCCGATGCTCGTCGTGGGCGCGGGCGCGATGTGGCCATGGCAGCGGCTCGTGGTGCGATCTCCAGTACCGGTTCGGTCGAATTTTTGCTGAAGACGAAGGCATCAACGTGAACCGCGCCGGCATCGGTATCGGCGTTCGCTTCTAACCAAAGCCACAGACGCGAGAACATTCTGTGTCCCCGACCAAGCGCGGACGGCCATCGAAATTCGGGCGCCCCAGCCAGGTCGTCGCGCTGACGCTGCCGGAGGACGTTCTCCGCGGGCTTCGCAAGGTGCACTCCGACGTGGGGTGGGCCATCGTCTCGCTGATGGAGAAGTCGCCCGCGGGCGCATCAGCACGATCCGAGGCGCTGCCGGATGTGGCCCTGGTGACGATTGCCGACCGCCGATCGCTGATTGTGGTCAATCGCGCCGTGTTCAGGCGGCTGCCCGGCGTGAGCATCATCCCGCTGCACGACGACCGCGCGTTCCTGGCGCTGGAAGACGGACACGGCATGAGCGATCTCGAAGTGGCCGTCATCGATAGCCTCGACGACCACGCCGTCGACGGGCGAGAGCGAAAAGCCCTGCAGTCGCTGCGAACGCAGTTGCGAAGGTGGCGTCACGATCGGACGCTGAGGTTCCACGCCAAGTCGATCATAGTCGTCGAGCGGCTCTCCCCGAAATCTCCCGCCAAGAAATAGACGACCAGACCGTCTCAGCCATTGATCGCCAATGGTCCTCTTCTTGCTCCCAGCATCGGGATATGAAGCTGGGCAATTGTTCAACGCTCATCGCCATTCCCGTGATCCTGTTTGCCGCCGTGTCCGCGACCGGATGCGGCGGGTCGAGCTCGCCGACTTCGCCGTCCACGACGGGGCCGGCGATATCTGGCGTCAGCCTTGGCGCCGCGACCATCGGAATTGGCAGCATCGCGCAGGGCACGGTCACGATCGCGGCAGCGCCCGCCGCGGCGGCGAGCGTCACCTTGACGAGCAGCAATCCGGCGGTCGCGACCGTGCAGTCCACGGTCACGGTACCGGCGGGTTCCTCGACCGCCACGTTCACGGTCACCGGCGTGGCGGCCGGGACGGCCAGTGTCACGGCCTCGCTCAACGGCAGCAGCAGTCAATCGCCGGCGCTCACGGTCGCGCGCGTCGCGGTCTCTACCATTTCCTTGAGCGCCGCGACCGTGGTCGGAGGTAACACCGTGACGGGCACGATCGGTCTCACCGCGTCGGCTCCGGTGAGCGGCGCCGTGGTGACAGTGACCGCTGGCGATCCCTTGATCGTGCCCGATACCGTGACGGTCGCCGCGGGTGCGACCAGTGCGCCGTTCACGGTGAGGACAAGGCTGGTTGGCGGCACGCTCCCCGGAACGGTCACCGCCAGCTACGGCGGCGGGTCAGCATCCGCCTCGCTCTCGGTCACGAAACCAACCGTCGCGACCGCGAGCTTCGGGATCACCGGCCCGACCGAAACCGACACCTGCACGATGAACAACGGCGGCAACTCCCTCAACTGCACGTTCAACGGCAGCACATCAACCGCCCCCGGCACCATCGTCGCCTGGGACTGGTCGTACCGTGTGGGGACCATGCCGCCGCTGACGCAGACGACCTCGACCGCCCAGCTGACGGCGCCGACGGTGAACTGCGGCTGGCTACCGGCGCCGCCGCTGCCGGCGGGCAGCAATCAATGGCTCCCGCTGGTCGTCACGCTCAAGGTTCATGACGACCTCGGAAACGTCAGCGCCGAACTGACCAACAACGGCGCGCGGGTGTTTCCGCAGGGTGTCTGCGGTTACTGACGCTCACTTCAGAGAAGCCACCGTTGTAGCCGTGCCGCGCGAGGTCGAACGGTAGCGGCCCGGTTCCCGTGGCCGCAGGCCTTCGCGAAGCGGAAATCCCAGATACCAACCGATAGTCAGTTAGGCCAGCCAAGGCCCAGATGTCCTGCTGAGCCACAGGATTCGGTAAGAATCGCTGCATCTGACTATGTACAGGGCAGATACTGCTTGACGAGCTAGTTTCAAAAACGTATTCTTTATGTCCCCGCACAAATCGACGACAGGCCTCCCAGTGCTTGTCCAGGCGACCTGTTTTTATAGTTTTGCAACGAATCTCTAACAGCGGTAGGAGCACATGAAGCTGAAGTTAT
Source organism: uncultured Acidobacteriota bacterium (assembly GCA_963794705.1). Lineage (GTDB taxonomy): Bacteria > Acidobacteriota > Vicinamibacteria > Vicinamibacterales > CAVVIG01 > CAVQFC01. Next base: position 527,907 of record CAWCFI010000006.1, on the reverse strand, counting down.
ATGGGATCTGCGCGCTAGCGCTGCTTGGCGCCTCGACGGCTTGCACGAAGGCCAGCCCGACGCGTCCATCCGAAGGCACCGCCTCCAGCGCGACCACGTCGGTGACCGACGCCACCACCGGGGTAACGCTGACCTCGCCCACGTCGGTGACACCGACCGCCAACCAGCAGTTCAAGAACGTCGATCAGCCGATCACGCTGACCGTCAAGAATGCGGTGACGTCGGGTACGACCCCGCTCGTCTACACGTTCGAGGTCGCTTCTGATTCGGGGTTCGCGACCAAGGTCTACACCAAGGACGGCGTCGCGGCCGGCGCCACCACGACCGCGCTGAAGATCGACAAGCTGACGGCGAACAAGAGCTACTTCTGGCGCGCGCGCGCCCAGAGCGGCTCGCTGGCTGGTCCCAATACGGAAGTTCGCGGCTTCGGCATCGGGCCGGAAGTCGTGCTGAACCAGCCGGTGAACGGCGATCCGCAGCCGAACGCGACGGTGGGCGAGCAGCCGACGCTCAACGTCAACAACGTGGGACGCAGCGGACCCAACGGACCGATCTTCTATCGCTTCGAGATTTCCGAGACCGCGGCATTCGGCTCGCTGGTCTACACCGCGACCGTCGCCGAGCGCACCGACCTGTCCTTCACGGGTCACAGCGTCACCATCAAGCTGGCCGAGAAGACCTATTTCTGGCGGGTGACCGCCACCGACCCGGCCAACGCCGTGACCAGCACGGCCTCCGCGGCCAGCGCGATGAAGGTGCAGCCGTTCAGCCTGCAGCAGGCGACGATTCTCGACTCGCCGGACAACTTCGCCTTCTTCACCGAGACCGCAAAAATCACCACGCTGGTGATGGGCCCCAGCGGCATCAATGTCGACTTCACCAAGAAAAACGGCCCGGATCGCTGGCCCGACATCTTCCCGCCGGGATTCTCCGGACCGATCCAGGTACTGCCTCGGAATGGCCTGGAACATCGACGGCCACTGGTACGCGTCGGCGCCAATCGAGATGTGGAACGACCGCCTCGAGGGCGGCGGCCCGCCGCAGGACTACGCCCTGAACTGGTTCTACAACCCGATCCGCTGGGCGCCGATGACGTTCCATCAGCCGTCGCCAGGTGAGACGATCGGCTTCTTCGTCGTCGCCGGCGACACGCGCGGCTTCAACAGCAACCAGAAGTATCAGGAGCGATCGAACGTCGTGCTGATACCGATGCCCGACGGCGGCGGGGCGACCTACTCGTTCGGCAACGGCGTCGTCGCCAGCCGCCGCTAGCTTCTCTCTGCCGTCCAGTGCCGATCCGCGCACCTGCGGGTCGGCACTGGTCCCGGTCCTACCTCAACACTTGACCCCCAAATGACGCTCACGCTAGTGTCTTTTTGTGTGTAGATGGGGACTCCTTCGCGTCCTTGCAGTCGCAGGCGCGATGGTTCCAGCGGCCTGCGGCGGGACGACCACGCCAACCCAAGTTCCGGCGCCGGTCCCGGTGACGCCGGATCCCCCGAGAATCACCTGTCCCGCGGAGCAGACCGCGCAGTCGGTGGATGGCGGAGCGACGCCGGTGACCTTCACCGCGCCGATCGTGGCAAATGGCCAGTCGCCGGTCAGCACCACCTGCACGCCGGCGGCGGGCACGCCATTCTCGATCGGTCAGAAGACGGTCACCTGCGCGGCGACCGACGCGTTGCAGCGTACCGACAGCTGCTCGTTCGTCGTCACGGTCACCAACCCGCCCAAGCTGTCGACGACGTCGTTCCTGGCCTTCGGCGACAGCATCACGGCGGGTGAGGACGGGCAGAACTCCGTTACGTCCAGCCTCACGCTCATGAGCTCGCGGTTTCATCCCTCGGTGCTGATGCCGTTCGGGCAGCGCTATCCGTCGCTACTGCAACAGAGCCTGGTGGACCGCTATAGGACGCAGTCGCCGACCGTGGCCAACCAGGGCGCGCCCGGCGAAGCCGCGTCGGACCCGGCCACACTGAGCCGCTTCCGGGGTTTGACGTCCAGCGGACGATACTCCGTGGTGCTGATCATGGAAGGCACCAACGATCTCTACGACCGCGACGACAGAGTTTTTCCGGCGGCGATTGACGGTCTGCGGCAGATGATTCGCGACGCAAAGAGCCGGAGCATCCGACCGTACCTTGCGACGGTGCCGCCGATGAATCCCAGCGCGTGCGTGCCGGTCTGCCGCGGGCTGCCGTGGAGCCTGGTCGCCAATTTCGACGACCTCGTACGCAGCCTGGCGACGGCCGAAGGTGTCACCCTGGTCGACGTGTACCAGGGATTCGGCGGCAATGCCGGGTACATCGGTCCTGATGGCCTGCATCCCTCGTCGGACGGCTATGCGAAGATCGCCGATCTGTTCTTTGCCGCGATCAAATCGACGCTGGAGTCGGCATCGTCGTCCGGCGTCAGGACTCTGCGTCACGGAACGTCCGCCGCTCGCTAGTGGCACGCCTGGCCCGCGTCATCTTCGTTGCGCTCGGCGTCGCGCTCGCGGTCTGGTTGACTCCCGCCTCAATGCATATTGTCGACTGGACGGCAGACGGCCCCGTCCGCGTCGCCTTGTTCGCGCCGCTCTGGCAGCTGTGGACCGCGCTGGCGATCGCCGCGCTGCTGGCGGGCCTCGTCCTCGGGCTCACCGGCGTCGGACACCTGGCAGCCTCGCGTTCTGACACCATGGTCGCGCCGCTGGGGCTGATGTGGCTCTGGGTGATTCCGTATCTGCCGTGGATTCCGGATCGTGCGCCGTCGTTGCTGGTCCTCGCCGGCCCGCTGCGATGGGGCATCGCGGCGCTGGCGGTTGCCGGTTCCGCGATGTCGCTGACCCAGGTTGCGGAGCCCGGCGAAGAAATCATCAGCGTGAGACGGCTGCCAGGCCGGCGAACGGTGTTTGGATTGAGCCTGGCGATCTACCTGTTCTTCGGCCTCTGGTCGGCGGCAGCGGTGGGCCCTGGAGCCGACGAGCCGCACTATCTCGTGATCACTCAGAGTCTGCTTCGCGATCACGATCTCGCGATCGAGAACAATCATGCGCGCGGCGATTACCGTGAGTATTTTGGCGGCGAGCTGCGACCCGATTTTCTGCGGCGTGGCCTGAACGAAGTCATCTATTCGATCCACGCCCCCGGTCTGCCGGCGCTGCTGGTGCCCGCGTACACCGTCGCCGGCTACCGCGGCGCCGTCGTGATGCTGTGCCTGTTCGGCGCGCTGACGGCGCTGGCGATCTTCGATCTGGCGGCGCTGCTGACCAACCCGGCGACGGCGTGGCTGGCATGGGCCGCGACCTGTCTCACCGTACCGTTCGTGCCGCATAGCTGGTTGATCTTTCCGGAGATGCCGGGCGCGCTGCTGGTGGCGTGGGCGGCGCTGTGGCTCTGGGCGCCGCTGCCGGCGCGGTCGCGCACCTGGATCTGGCGCGGCGCCGCGCTGGCCATGCTGCCGTGGCTTCACACCAAGTTCGTGATCCTGCTGGCGGCCGCGGCCGCCGCGCTGCTGGTCCGGCTGTGGCGGACGCCGCGGGCCGCCACGGCGCTGGCGGCGCCGATGATCGTGTCGGTGGTCCTGTGGATCGGCTCGTTCTACCTGCTCTACGGTGTGTTCGATCCGCAGATTCCGTACGGCGACTTTCCGAAGCTCTACGTCCTGGCCGCGAACATCCCGCGCGGTGTGCTCGGCCTGTTGTTCGATCAGAAGTTCGGCCTGCTCATGTACGCACCCATCTACGTGCTCGCGATCGGTGGCGCATGGATCATGGTGCGCCGTCCGGAGTGGCGGCTGTTCGCGCTGGCGCTGATCCTCATCGTGGTCGGGTTCGTCGCGAGCTCGACCCGCATGTACATGTGGTGGGGCGGCTCGAGCGCGCCGGCGAGGTTCCTGGTCCCGATCCTTCCGCTCCTCGCGCCGATGATCGCGGTCGCGTTCCAGGGCACGCGATCGCCGGCCGCCCGGTGGGTGTCGGCAAGCCTGTTGGCCGTGAGCGTCAGCGTCGCTCTAGCCGGCGTCGTTGCGCCCCAACGGTTCCTGTTGTTCAGCGCGCCGCACGGGCTCGCGAACATGGCCGCCGCGGCGGAGGGACCGGCGCCGCTCTCGTACCTGCTGCCGACATTCACGGAAGGCGGCATCCGCGCGCCGCTCTCACAACTTCTGCCATGGGGCGTCGCGGCGTTGCTCGCGTTGGCGATCATCGGCTGGTCTACACGCTGGCGCGGTCGTCTGGCCGGCTTCGCTGGGGTCGCTGCCGGGATCGTCGTCTTCGTCGTGAGCGGGGCGGTGCTGGCGGGAGCGCCGGCGGCGAGCTCGCAGCAGACCGCGATCGCGCTGGCGGGTCGGCTCGAGCTGATGCGTGCGCTCGACGGCCCGTCGATGCGTGGCTTCGACTACTCGATATCGCGGAGGCTGAGCCAGGATCTCCTGCTCGCGCGGAGCGCGGTGCGCGTGTCGCGCGCGGATGGGGCCTTGTCGACGGACCCGGCGCGGCTGGCGGGGCCGTTCGATCTGCCGCCCGGACGCTTCGCCGTACGTATGCTGATCGACCGCGTAGCGCGCGGAGGCGAAGCGGCTGCCGTTTCGATAATGATCGGCGACGGGATCTCCATCGCACGGGGTGCACCGGACAGCACCACGCCGTTGGAGTTCGAATTGCCGATTCAGGTCCCGGTGTGGCTGGCGGTTGACGGACAGGCGCTCGCCGCGTCGGTGCAGTACGTCGAGATCGGGCCCGAGGCGATCGTGGCGAAACGATCGCGTCCCTCATGCTGAGGTTCACGCCCTTGAACGGATCGACGCGCGGCCTGGCGCGTTCATCGCGTACGCGGACGCGAACACGTTCCCGGAGAACGGCGTGTTCTGGACGCGGGGCACGAGCGCCGGCGAGGTTCTCGTCGCGCCTGCGGGCGCGGCCACACTAGTGCTGACGCTGCACCTTGGGCCGGCCGCCGGCGCGGTGCGCCTCACGGTCGACGGTCAGGATCGTTCGGTGACGCTTGCGCGAGACGAAACGAGACAGATCGAAATCCCTCTCAACCCGACGGCTCACCTGGTGCGGGTGGTCGTGGCGGCGCCGGCGAGTTTTCGGCCATCCGATCACGAACCGGGATCCACCGATCGCCGCTGGCTGGGCTGTCAGGTGCGCGTCGGCCTGCGATGAGGAGGGCCTTTGCGGTCGCGACCGTCGCTCTTGCGCTGCTGGCGGCGGCTAACTGGCTCGATCCGGTTCGCGAAGGCCTGAACGGCACCCATTACCCAAACGCGACGTTCTCGGACCCGCCGGCAGCCTCCACCGTCGATCCGCAGCCTTCCAACGATCGTCTGTCAGAGGCCTGGAATGGCCGGCCGCCCACCCAGTTCAGCGCGGCCTGGGCAGGCTCGATGCTCGCCATGCAGGACGGCGTCTACGCGCTGGCGACGATCTCGGACGATGGGTCCTGGGTGTATGTGGATGGCCAGTTGGTGGTGGACAACGGGGGCCATCGGGTCTGGCCACGCGGTGCGACCGGGACGGTGACGCTGACGCGTGGCGTGCACGCGATCCACGTCCGGTTCGCACAGGACGGCGGCGAGGGCGCGCCGTTTCATTTCGAGCTGCTCTGGGCGCGAGCCGGTCAATCGCTCGAACGGATTCCCGCGTGGGCGCTGACACCGCGTCGCGTTAGCTTCTGGGCGTTCGCGCTCAGCGCCGCGCTGAAACAGACGCTGGCTGCGGCGGAGTGGCTGTGGGTCGGCGCGGCCGTGGCGTGGGCGCTGGTGTGGGCGTGGTCGTGGATCCGGAAAGGGAAGGCGTGGCTCGAGCGCGAGCAGGTGTGGTCTGCGTTCAGGTGGATCCTGGCGGGCTCGCTGGCGCTGAATACGATCGGCGTCTGGTGGGGATTACCCGGTGGCAGCTGGGCCGCGGACGAACTGTCGCCGCTGCTGGTCCTGGGCGCCGCTGCGCAATGGTTCGCCCATGGCTGGTTCGATCGGTACCCACCGTTTCACTACTACGTGCTGACCGCGGCGTTCAGTCCGCTGCTGTTGCTCGAGCGCTGGGGCCGCCTCGATCTCACGCACCAGACACCGTACGCCTGCCTCGCGCTGATCGGCCGGCTGATCAGCCTCGCCGCCAGCGTCGGCACGCTGCTCGCGATTTACGCCTGCGGCGCGCGCGCGTTCGGCAAACGGGCCGGCGTCTGGGCGGCGGCGATGTTCGGGCTCGTCACGCCGTTCGTCTATTACGCAAAGACCGCCAATCTGGATGCGCCCTATCTGTTCTGGTTCGCGATCTCGATGGTGTTCTACCTGCGCGCGCTCGATGGCCTGAAGCTGGGCGACATCGTCGCCTTTGCCGTGTGCGGCATGGTGGCGATCTGCACCAAGGATCAGGCCTACGGCCTGTACCTCCTGACGCCGTTTGCGATCGTGCAGCGCATGTGGCGCGTCAATCGCGAGGCCGGTCTACGTAATCCAGCGTTGCGCGCGTTGCTGGATCCTCGCCTGGCGTGGGCGGCGGCCGCGGCGATTGGCGTGTTCGTGGTCGTCCACAATCTGGCGTTCAACCTTGACGGCTTCCGCGATCACGTTCGGCTCATCGTCGGGCCCGCCAGCGACACCTATCGCGACTTCGAGCCAACCGCGGCCGGGCGCCTCGCGTTGCTGTGGTTGACCGTGAAAATCATTCGCGCGGCCTGGGGATGGCCCATGTTTGTGGTGAGTGCGGCCGGGATCGTGCTGGCGCTGCTGACACCTGGGCGTCGGCGCACCGCGGTCTGGCTGGCCCTGCCCGCGGTGTCGTACTACGCCGGCTTCGTCAACGTCGTCCTCTACAACTACGACCGTTTCATGCTGCCGGTCTGCCTGATCCTGGCGCTGTTCGGCGGCCTTGCCGTCGATCGATGGCTTGCCGGGCCGAACCGGACCAGGACGTTTCGTCTGGCCGCGGCCGCCGCGGTCTTTGCGTACAGCACGCTCTGCGCGGCGACCGTTGACCTCGTGATGCTGCGCGACTCGCGTTATACGGTCGAGCAGTGGCTGGGCGCCCGCGTCCGGCCCGGTGATGTCGTGGGATTCGTCTTCCCGGAGCAGTACTACCCCAGGCTCGAACGCTTCAACAGCGCGCACATCGAGTCCGTTCCCGAACTCCAGGGGCAGCAGCCCTCGTATTTCGTCCTGAACGGTGACTATGCGGCCGCCGAACCAGCGGATTCGGAAATTGGGCACCTGATCGCCGGACTGCAAAGCGGTGAGCTTGGCTACAGTGTGGCCTTCCGCTTCCGTCAGCCCGAACCCTGGCCGTGGCTGCCCGGGCAGTCCCGGGAGCTGGTCGGAGACCGCAAAGAACGGCCGATTACCTCCGTCCTCCGTCATATCAACCCGTGGTACAAAGTTTTCAGTAAAACCCACTAAAGCCCTCGGATCTTCGAGCCGATACGCCATATTGCACACATCTGCGTGCTTTGCTGTGCGTTTCCATATTTCCCTGGTGAAGGCCGATGTCCCGAATTCCCTCGGTACTGGGCGTCCTTGCGGCGGCTCTGTCGCTGACCGCGTGCGAGGCGAGCAAGAGTTCGAACCCTTTGAGCCCGACCGTCGCCGGCCCGATCCCGGGCATCCAGATTTCGGCGCCGAAGATGCTCGAGCCGGGGCCGGGCGCCAAGATCTCGATCGAGAAGCAGCCGGTCACGCTGCTCATCGAGAACGCCGGCAGCAACGGCCCGCGGCCTCTGAACTATTCGTTCGACATCGCCACCGATACGGGATTCAGCAACCTGGTGTTCTCGCGCGACGGCATCGCCCAGGGCGACGGCGGCCGCACCAGCCTGAAGATGACCGACACTCTGCCGACCGGCCGCACCTACTATTGGCGCGTTCGGGCGCAGGACGGCGCGAACACCGGCCCGTATGCGACGCCCGCATCGTTCGCGATCTTCACGCCGATCGTCATTGACGTGCCCGGGCTTACGGCGCCGGCGCCGAACGCGACCGTGCTCAACCTGCGTCCCACCTTCACGCTGACCAACGCGCCGCGGTCGGGACCGGTCGGGGCGATGACGTATCTCATCGAGCTGGCCGACAGCGATTCGTTCGCGAACAAGGTTGCCACCTGGACGGCCCCGGAAACGCCGAACCAGACGAGCATGATTTCGCCGCTCGATCTCAGTTACGGCAAGGTCTACTACTGGCACGCGCGCGCCTACGATCCCACCACGCTGGGGCCGTGGACGAACACGCAGGCGTTCCAGGAGCTGGCCGAGCCTGCACCGGTGTTCACGCCAACGCCGACGCCGAGCGGCCCCGCGCCGAACGACGCGATCAACCTGGGCACGGCGATCATCCACAACTCGCCGGCCGACGTCCCGAGTTGGCCGGTGACCACGACCATCACGCGCCTGAACCTGATGCCGAGCGGCGCCCACGCGGAGTTCAGCGCGCAGAGCTCGTGGCCGGAAGTGGTGCCGCCCGGCTGGACCGGCGGCATTCAATGGACGCTGTGGATCGTCCTGAAGATCAACGGCCAGTGGCATGCGTCCGGCTGCATCGAGTACTGGCGCGGTCTCTACGAGAGCGGCGGCCCGGTCAGCGGCTACGCGCAAGATTGGTACTGCGATCCGATCCGCTGGGGTCCGATGGCGGGACATCAGCCCGCGCCGGGCGAGCAGGTCGGGTTCCTGGTCACGTCCGGCGACGCGCGCAACAACGGACCGAGCAGCGTCAAGCAGCGATCGAACGTCGTGATCGTGTCGTTCCCGTCGAACTCGGGCGGCAGCTTTGTGTTCTGATCGCGAATCGCGCCGGCATCGGCGTCGGTCTCAGGTTTTGGTCGCGCGCACGTAGAGATTGGTCCGCCACTCGACCGGCAGCCGGTCCGGGTTGGCGATCGCCAGCGCGAGGCCGCCGACCCATCCGAGATGCCGGCGCACCTTGCCCCTGAAGAAGGCGTTCACGACCGGCACGTCGAAAAACTCCACCGCGAAGCCGTGCTGTTCCAGACGGCGACGCAGCGCTCCCGGCGTGTGAAGCGCGCAGTGATCGTCCCGCCAGCGAGTCAGGCTCTTCCAGCGGATCGTCTCGAAGACGGTGTTGGGCCATTTGCTCGGCGTCTGCACGAGATAGCGGCCGCCCGGCCGCAGCACCCGCGACACCTCGCGCAGGTGCGCGTCGCTGTCGCGGATGTGCTCGAAGACGTCGAAGCTGAGGACCAGGTCGAACGAGGCGTCCGCGAACGGGAGCGCCACGCCCGAGACCGGCTGCACCGGCAGCTCGCCGAACCACTTGCGCGACTCGGCGATCAGCGCCGGGTTGATCTCGACGCCGCGGACGCGGAGCCCGCGTCCGATCAGCGCCTGCAGCATGCCACCGGTGCCGGTGCCGATTTCGAGCGCGTCCACGCCAGGCTCGAGCGCGCCGGCGGCCTCGAGGAAACGCAGGTTGGCTTCCGCGTTGCCGAACTGCTGCGGTCCGCTTTGGCTTGCCGCGGCCGTCACAGGAGAATCAGCACGGTCGCCGCGGCGACCCAGATGAAGGCGAGCGGCAGCAGGCTCGGAAGGCCGTGCAGGCCGGCCAGTTCACCGAGGTTCCATGCGGCGTGCGGATCCCCGCCGCCGCGTAGATGCCCGACGTCGACGCTGTTGTGCACGAAGGTCTGCGGGTTGAGCGAGAGATCGCCATCGCGAAATGCCGGCCACAGCAGCTCGCGCATCGGCGACGTGAAGGTCGCCGGAGGCTGCGGCGTCGTCGACACCGCCACGAGCGTGAGTGCGGCGCCCCAGACCAGCCCGCCCATCAACAGCGCCCGGACCGTCGTCCGCCCGCGGTCCCACAGCGGGGCGAGGCCGAGCGCGAGAAACGGGAGCGCGGCGGTCATCTGGCGCGGCCCGAACGCCCAGCCGCCTTCCCAGTAGAAGTAGGACGCGTTCAGCAGCAGGTAGTAGACGCCGATGCCGGCCGCGACCATGGCTGGCCCGAGGCGGCCCGCTCGTGCCAGCAGCACCAGACCAATCGGCGCCGCGGCCATCAACGGGGACAGCGGCAGCAGACCACGATAGCTGCCGACCAGCAACTCGCGCATCGTCGACAGCCTCGGGTAGGTGATGCCGAAGAAACCGGTGTGCAGTTCCTTGAACCCTTCCTCGCTGGCGTAGCCCAGGTGAAACGGCGATCCGAAGGCGAGCGCGTTGTAGATCAGCAGCGGCGCGGCGGCGAGGGCGACGCCCGCGGCGATGCGGACGATGACGTCGATGGCAGGGGAGCGTGAAAGCTTTGGCCGAGCATCGATCGCGAGCAGTCCGATGAATATGGCCGGGATCGCGGCCTGAAACTCCGTGACGACCGCCCAGCCGCCGGCGAGTCCGACGATCCATCCGAGCCGGGTCCGCGCGCCCGGCGCCTCCGTGCGTCCCAGCGCGTCTGCGGCGGCCAGCGCGATCATCAAGCAGCCGGCGGTTTGACCGTGGCCCATGAACAACGTCGCGTACGCCCAGGCGGGAGTGGCCACGCCGTACGCTCCCGCCGCAAAGAGCGCTGCCCCGGTGCTGGCGCCCCACCGCAGTGACAGCCTGAACACGCACAGCGCGGCGACGACCGTGAACAACCCGGACGTGACCAGCGACGCGACGTACGACGTCCAGGCGATCCCCGGGAACGACGTCGGATCGACGCCGGCGGCGCGAGAGACCAGGCGGGCGGCCTGCACCGGCGCCAGCGCGACGAGCGACGCGCCCGGCGCCTTGTCGGTGTAGTAGTGGCCGCGCCAGAAGGCGCGATCTCCGGTGTGCAGCTGGTAGGCGTCGATCTGCAGCGTGTGCCGTTCGAGAATGGCGCGGATCATCGCGAAACGCGAGTTCTGGTTCCAGCCGCCGGCGCCGTAAAAATACGCGTACGACAGAAACAAGGCGACGCCGAGAACGGCCGCCACGCGCGTCTGGCGCGGCGTCACGTCACGCCCCGGAACCGCCCGCGCGGAGCTCGCGATGGACCTGCACGTAGAGCAGGGTCACCGTCACGGCTTCGGCGATGACCGTCGCCCACGCGGCGCCGGTGATGCCGAGCGGTGGGATCAGCGCGACGTTCAGCGCGATGTTGGTGACGAGTCCAATCGCGGTGGTGGCCACCAGGCGCCGATCGAGATGAATCGCGATCGCCGCCGAATGAAGAATCCACGTGCAGAAGACGAAGATCAGGCCGCCAGCCAGGACCTGTAGAGGCGGGACCGCGGCCTCATAGGCAGGTCCATAAAACAACAGCATCAGCGGCCTCGCCAGCCAGACGGCGACGCCGCCCACGATCACCGCCGAGACCGCCGACCCGAGCAGCGAGCGCTGGAACCACGCGCGCAGGCGCGTCGGGTCATCCACGAACAGCTGTGCGAATCGAGGTGTCAGGACCGTGGAAAAGGCGGACGGCGCATACATCAGCCCTTCGTAGACGCGGTACGACGCGGCGTACCAGCCGGTCTCGGCGTCCGTCCGCATGATGAAGAGTATAACGGTGTCGATGTAGGTGTAGAGGGTGAGCGTGATGAGGAAGAAGCCGAGCGGCAGCGCCGCCGATTGCAGCTCTCGCCACACGGCGCGATCGTAGGTGGGCCGCGCCGATCCCGTCACGTGATTGACGATCAGCGTCACGACCACGAACATCAGCAAACGCGCGACGACAAACGCCAGCGCCACGCCGAACAGCCCATAGCCGGCGACCAGCGTCAGGGTGCCGAGGACGAGCAACAGTCCACGGTCGGCGACGACGGTCACGGCCTCGAGGTCGAAGCGGTTGAGCCCCTGGAGAAGTCCTCGCGCGCTGAGCACGTACGAGCGGATCGCCGACGAAACACCCATCAGATAGCACGCGCGGATCACGTCGGGATCGCTGCGAATGATCGGCACCACGATCAGCAGCGCAATCAACCCGACCGCGCCCCAGGCGATCTTCAATCCGAGGATGTGGCGATAGAACGTACCGGCGCCTTCGGCGTCCCGCGCGACCGTGCGGACGGTCACCGGGCCGAGACCGATGTCCATCAGCGTCTCGACGATCGTCGCCAGCGCGATCGCGAAGGAGAACTTGCCGTACTCGGACGCCGGCAGCCAGCGTCCGGCGATCATCGTCAGGGCGACGAGCAGCACGGCGCTGCCGGCGGTGACGGCGGCGTAGCCGCTGCTGCGGAGGAACGAGAGGCGGCCGCTGTTGCCGCTCATCGGACCGCCGCCAGGCGATCGAACAGCGCACGCATCCGGCCGAACACGGCCAGCTCGTCGTACACCTGCCGCACCGATTCGCGGGCGCGCGACGCCAGACGCGCCCGGGCGCCCGCATCGGCAAGCAGCGGGCCGATACACGAGGCCAGCGCCTCCGGATTCTGAGGCGGACACAGCCGTCCATTGTCGCCGTCGATGACGAAGTCGAGCAGGCCGCCGACCGCCGACGCCACCAGCGGCACGCCGCAGGCGAGGGCTTCGATCGCGGAAAGACCCAGCGCTTCGAAATGCGACGGCTGCACGACCAGGTCCGAGGCCTTGATCATCGGCGCCACGTCCGACAACGGTCCGACGAAGCGGACGGTGCCGTCGAGGCCGTGCTGCTCGACGAACGCCCGGCCAGGGCCGCCGGCATCCCAGGCGTGGCCGGTCATGTCGGGCCCGGCCATGACGAGGAGCGCGTCTGGCTGCAGCTGCCGCCACGCTTCGAGCAGCTCCATCACGCCCTTCTCGCGGCTGAGGCGCCCGACGAACAGGCAGACCACACGATCGAGCGGAAGATTCCGTTCGCGCCTGAGGCGATCGCGCTCGCCGGGTTCGGCAGGGCGAAAGTGGGTCATGTCGATCGCGTTCGGGAGATACCAGACCCGCTCTCGGGGCACGCCGCAGGACAGGGTCTCGCGCTCGATGTCGCGCGAAATGCACGCAAAGGCGTCCGCACCGCGATAGAGGAGACGGATCGGCCCTTTCATCGCTCTCGCAATTGGTCCGGTGACGCCGATGCTGGCCTTTCGCAGCAGCGGATCGATGTTGTCGCCCGACAGCACCCCCGTGGTCTGCGCCTGAAAGACGATCGGCCGACCGGTGATCCGGCGCGCGAGTAAGGCGGCGACGCCGGTCGCGCGGTAGTCCACACAGCAGACGACGCCGTAGTCGGAGGCGTGGCGCACCAGCCAGCCAACGATCGCCGGCATCATCAGCCATTTGCCCGTTGAGGATCGCTCGCCGCCCGGGCCGATGCGGTGGATGGCGATGCCGCCGCGATCCTCATGGTCGGGCAGGCCCCGCCCGATGCGCTTGGTGAGCACGTGCACCGGCACGCCCTGGGACACGAGATAGTGCGCCAGCCGCTCGGCGTTGCTCTCCACGCCGCCGATGATCGGGTAGAAATACGGCGTCAGGATCAAAACACCCGTGGCAGATCCTGAACTCGTCGAAGGGGCCTGCCGCGAGCCTGTCGAGCGGGTCATCCTGCCAGCACCGTGTGCCGCAGCAGGCTCCAATAGGCGGACAACCATCCCTCGTACGCGCTCTTGCCGGCCCGCGCCAGCGGGGTCATCAGATCGTCGCGGACAATCAGGCGATCGCTGTTCAGCAGCGCGCCGTCGGGCAGCCGCCGGAACCGCTTCACCGCCGCGCGATCGCGCGGCAGATCCGGCAGCATCGTGATCAGGCCGCGGACCGCCTTCCAGTAGGTGCCGCCGTGCCCCTTGGCGTGCAGCATCAACAGCTGCAGCGGCTCGTGCACCGCGAGGCACGGCAGGATCGCCAGCAGCGTCCGCCCCTGGTAGTTCTTCAGCATGAAATGCCAGCGGTTCCGAATCTGGTAGTAGAACAGCCAGTCGCTTCTCGGGCGGCTGCCGTGCCGCAGCAGCGCGTCGGGCAGCTCCAGGATCCGGTAGCCGGCGATGCGCATCCGGTGCGTGAAGTCGCCATCGTCCTTGCCCATGAAATAGCGTTCGTCGAACAGGCCGACGGCGAGGGCCGCGGCTCGATCGATCAACAGGCCGTTGCCCGACGCCACGCCGACGTCGGCGGGCGCGCTGCCGCGCTCGCCGAGCGGCCGGTTCAGCCACGGGTTGATTGCCTCGCAGATGAAATGCAGGCTGCCGCCGGCGTACTGAATCAATCCTGGATCGCCGGCGTGCACGACGATCGGGCTGCCGATGCCGATCGTGGAATCGCCTGCCATCGCGGTCCGCAGCCGCTGAATGGCGTCGGGCTCGACCTGGACGTCGGCGTCCATCAGGAACACGTACGGCTGGGGCGTGTCCCTGATCCCGACATTTCTCCCGGGATTCGGGCCGGCATTGCTCGAGAGCACCTGCACCCGCACGTCGGGATACGCCGCGCGCAGCCAGTCAGCGGTGCCGTCGGTGCTGGCGCCATCGACGATCAGCATCCGCGCGCGGGGGCAGCCGGCGGCGTCGAGCGACGCCAGCGTGGCGCCGAGCGCGTCGCGGTTGTTGTAGCAGACGATCGCGACCCCGACATCGCCGGGAAAGTCGGCGCTCATGAAAACCAGTACTGGCGACCGCGCCCTGGCAAACGGGTGATGTAGTGATTCGGCAGCCGCTTCAACCAGTAGGCATTGTCGCCGGCGTGGACCGCGTGCTGTCCGCGCAGGCGATTGGCGAACGCGGACCGATAGCCGGTGCGCTTCAGTGCGGCCTCGGTCAGCCTGCCCGAGATGCCCCAGGGCAGGCAGATGTGGGCGACCGAGCCGGTCTTGAGGCGCGCGTTCAGGGTTGAACGGCTGCGCGCGAGCTCCTCCTCGATGGTGCGCGCCTGGTCTTCAGCGCTCTCGAACTCGGGCACCGCCGCCGAGACCACGATGGCGTTGAGCCGATTCCGCCAGTCCGGCCGCGTGAAGAAGGCCGCGCCGCCCTCGCGAGACACGAACTCCACGCACGCCTCGTGAACGTCGAGTGACGCGAGCGCCCGCCGCCCGTCCGACATTCGCGAGCGCATGCCATAGAGCGGCGCCCCAAGATCGGCCGGCGTCACGAAGGCGAGAGACGGGGAAGCGGACAGCTGCGGCCGATTGAGCAGCGGCGTCATCTCGTAGCCGGGCTGGATGAAGTCCTCCACATCCGCCGACGCGAAGATCCGGGAATGCGAGTCGGTGTGCGACTGCACATCGATGCTGCCCGAGGCGTGCAGGGTGGACAGTTCGCTCCACGTCACGAACGGCGATTCGCCCTCACCGTGCTCCGTGATGCGGGCGGGAATGGCGTAAGTGATCGCACGGAGACCGTACTGCTGAAGCAGCGGCGCCGCGACCGTCGCCAGACTCTTCCACGCATCATCGAAGCAGAGACCGACCGAGCGGGCGGGGAGCTTCAGATCGCCACGGGCGTACGCTGCGATCTCGTCGGAGACGACGGTACGGTAGCCGTTGTCGGCGAGATGGCGGAGCTTCGGTTCGAGCTCGGCGCGCGTGACCTCGTGGAAATGGAAGACCGGCAGGAACGCGCCGACGCTGCCACCGAAGACAAAAGCAGGATAGCGGCCGCTCACGAGATCGAGACAGCCGCGGGCTTTGCCGCCTCGCTCTGAAAACGGTACGGTGGACAAGGATCCCGCTCAGAATACACGATTCCGGCCGGCGCGAACGCTCGAGCGTGTCGCGATATGATGCACCGGAATGAAAGCCGGTGCGGTCCTCCTCGTCGTGGCGCTGGCGGCCGCGCTATCCGTGGACGTCGTCAAGACCGGTTTCGGGATCAAAGGCGACGAAGCCACCTACGTGTCGATGGCGCTCAGCCTGGCCTACGACCACGATCTGACGTACGAGCGGCGCGATCTGGATCGGTTCTACGGTCTGTACCGATCCGGCCCCGATGGGATCTTCCTGAAGAAGGGCAAGCGGCTCCGCTTTCGCGTCACGGCCGAGCCGCCGTTCGTGCACGAGATCAAGACCGCCGATCCCCAGGCGGATCGGCTCTACTTCGCGAAGGCGCTGCTGTATCCGATCGTGGCGGCGCCGTTCGTGCGCGCGCTCGGGCTGAACGGTTTCCTCGTCCTTCACGTGCTGCTGCTGTTCGCCGTCTGCGTCTGCGGCTACAAATTCCTGGCGGCACGATCGGCGCCCGGCCCGTCGTTGTTGTTCACGCTCGCGTTCGTCGGCGCGACCTGCGTGCCGGTGTACGCGGTCTTCCTCGCGCCGGAGATCCTGCATTTCTCGATGATCTTCTTCGCCTACTTCCTGTGGCTGTACAAGGAAGTGAAGCCGGACGCGCCGGGCTGGCTGCGCGGCCGCGGCAGCGACATCGCGGCGGTGATCCTGCTGGGTGCCGCGACCTATTCCAAGCCGCCGAATCACGCGCTGCTGGTCGCGCCGGTGGTGTTCTGGTACTGGTGGCGCCGGCAGTGGCTCGACGGGTTGGTGGTGGGCGCGGTCAGCGTCGCGGTCGCCGCCGCGTTCTTCGGCCTGACCGCGATCAACGCCGGCGAGTTCAACTATCAAGGGGGCGATCGCAAGACCTTCTACACCGCGTTCCCGTTCGACGGCTCGAAGGACAACGTCTGGGATCGCAAAGGCACGGAGATGAGCACCAACGACTCCGATGCCGACAGCGTGCTCCAGGATTTTTCAAACCGCTTCACGCACAACGTCGAGTACTTCCTGGTCGGCCGGCATTTCGGATTCGTGCCGTACTTCTTTCCAGGCGCACTGGCCATCGTCTTGTGGCTGTGCTCCGCGGAGCGGCGGCGGCCGTGGCGGCTGCTGATCTTCCTGGCGGTCGTCGGATCGGCCATCGGCCTGCTCATCTTCGCGCCGTATTCCTGGAGCGGCGGCGGGGGACCGACCGGCAACCGTTATATCGTCGGCGTCTACGCGGCGATCTTCTTCCTGACGCCGCCGATGTCTTCGTCGGCGCCCGCCATCCTCGCGTGGATTGGCGGGGCGCTGTTCACGGCAAAGATGCTGGTGAACCCGTTCGTCGCCGCCAAGTCGCCGTATCTGGCCAGCGAGCGAGGATTTGCCCGGTGGCTGCCGGTCGAGGTCACGATGGCCAATGACCTGCCAATCATGCTGATTGAAGGGCCGCGCGCACACTCGTGGTTCAACGACGTGCTGTTGTACTTCCTCGACGAACACGCGTATCCACCGGAAACCATCGACCCCGCTGGCCACACCGGCGTCTGGATCGCGGGCGACGGCCGCGCCGATATCATCATGCGGAGCGACTGGAAGATCGATCACCTGCGGATGACGATCGAGTCGCGGGTGCCGACCGTGTTCATCGTTTCGGCCGGGGCCGGGGAGAAGCGGGTGCCGCTGGCTCCGGACCAGCCGGTCACGTTCGATCTACCGACATCGGGCGTGCACGATTTCACGAGCTATGCCTACTTGCTGTCGGCGCGCTCGACCGAAGGGTTCACCGAGCATCTGCGGAACCCGGAGTCCAAGGACTATCGGAACCTGGGTGTCCTGATGCGGTTCACGGCGATCCCGGCCGGGAAATGAACGACGCGCGCGTCGGTGTCGCCGCCGGCCTGAAGGAATTCGCCCTGGTGCTGGCCGGCGCCGCGCTTTTGACGGCGGCATTCACCTATCCGACCGCGTTCAAGATCGGGCACGTCGGCCGCGTCGACAACGGCGACGGCAAGCTGTCGATCTGGAATGTCGCCTGGGTCGCGCGCACGCTGGCGGCCGACCCGCTTCACGTCTACGACGCGAACATCTTCTACCCGCATCGCGGCACGCTGGCGTATTCCGAGAACAACCTCGGGGCCGGCGCGCTGGCGATGCCGGTGTACTGGGCGACCCGCAATCCGGACGCCGCGCTCAACTTCGCGATGCTCGTCGCATTCGTGTTGAGCGGCACCGGCATGTACTACCTGGCCCGGTACCTGACCGGCGATCGGCGCGCCGCCGTGGTCTCGGCGATCGGATTCGCGTTCTGCCCGTTCGTCTTCGCACACACCGCCCACATCCAGCTCCTGATGACGGCCGGGCTCCCGTTCACGCTGCTGGCGTTCCACCGGTTGGCGGATCGTCCGAGTGTTGGACGCGGCAGCGCGCTCGGGGCGGCGATGGCGGCGCAGGCGATCTGCTGCGGCTACTACGGAGTGTTCGTGTGCCTGATGGTGGGCTTCGCCGTCTTCGTGGTGGCCGCGACGCGGCGGCTGTGGACCGATCGGCAATATTGGACCGCCATCGTGGTCGCGGCCATCGTCGCGGTGGTGCTGGTGATGCCAGCCTTCGTGCCTTACGTCGCCCTGCAGCGGGTCGGCGGCTTCCGGCGCGAGTTGAAAGATGCCGTGCAGTTTTCCGCGAACTGGAGCGACTACCTCGCGAGCTCGGCGTACGCGCACGCCTGGATGCTGAGCCACCTGCCCGAATGGTCTGAAGTGTCATTTCCCGGCATCGTCACCCTTACCTTTGGCATCTGGGGCGCGTGGGTTGCCGGCCGCGATCGCCGACGCGAGCTCCTCGCGCTCTACGGCGGGCTGACGGTGCTCGCGCTCTGGGCCTCTTTCGGGCCGAAGGCGTTGCTGTACTCGGCGCTCTACGAGGTCGTGCCGATGTTTGCCTGGCTGCGCGCCCCGGCGCGCTTCGGCTTGATCGTCGGGTTCGGCCTGTCGGCGCTGGCGGCCGTAGCGATCTCAGCATGGCTGCGAAAGACGACCCGGCCGGCGCTGGTGACGGCGGCTCTCGTCGTTGCCGCCTCCGGTGAGCTGGCCGTGCCGGTGTACATGCCGGAAGCGCCGCCCGTGGAACCGGTCTACCGCACTCTCGCCACGCTGCCGCGCGGGCCTGTGATCGAAATGCCGTTCTTCTACCCAGAGGTCGGCCTGTTCCAGCACACCAAATACATGCTGGCGTCGACCGCGCACTGGATGCCGATGGTGAACGGCTACAGCGACTACATCCCGCCGGACTTCTACGAGCACGTGATGCTGCTGGCGCCGTTTCCAAGCCGCGACGCGTTCAAGATCCTCGAGCCGAACCGGGTGCGCTATGCCGTGTTTCACATGAACGGCTACAACACCGAGAACCGCAACGACGTGCTGACCAGGCTCAAGGAGTTCGAGGCGTACCTGCGGCCGCTCTACACGGACGACACGACGCGGCTCTACGAGATCGTGGGATTTCCGCCGTGAGAACAGCGGCCTAAAGGCCTGCGCTTCGCGGCTGCACGGGATGGCGGCTTCGCCACAGATAGGTGGCGAGGCCTGAGAGCGAGAACAGCATCAACATGGCCTGCGCGACCAGTGAGAGCAGGACCGCGTCTTCGATCGGCTGGCCGATTCGGTGAAAGTAGTACGAGAAGAACGCCTCGCGGACGCCGAAGCCGCCGACCGACACCGGCAGCAGCTGCACCACGAACGACATCGGGACGACGACGGCCAGATCCCACAGCGCGATGTCGAGGTGCAGCGCGTAGGCCACCGCGAAGTAATAGAGCACCAGGGCGACCTGCACGAACACGGCGCCGACGAAGGCCATCACCAGCGCCTTCGGTTCCTCGCCGAAACGCGCCAGCGCACCGGTCAGCGCCGTAATCCGGCCGCCGACCCACTCCGGGTGAAAGACGGTGAGTGGGCGGAGCAGGCGGCCGAAGCCTGCCGGCGCGAACACGGCCGGCGTCGTCGCGGCGGCCCCCGCCAGGAATCCCGCCCACAGCCACACCGGCCAGATTGGCGCCGCCACGTGATGCAGGCGTCCGATCGCGGTCGCGCCGAGCGCCGCCACCAGGACCAGCGCCATCAGGCCGAGGATGCGGTCCATCAGCACCACTGTCGTGGCCAGCGTCTTCGAGTTCGCGTACCGCGCCATGTCGCCGATCCGGACGACGTCGCCGCCGATATTGCTCGGCAGGAAATTATTGAAGTAGTTCGCGACCAGGAACGTGCCCAGCGCCGACGAGAAGCTCACGTCGATGCGCTGCGCCTTCAGCAGCAGGTGCCATCGCCAGACCGCGCCGGCGGTGCTGGCGGAGTAGACCAGGATCGCGACCAGCAGCCACGGCACCGATGCGAGCCTGGCGGTCTGCCACAGCTGCGCGACGTCGATCCGGGTAAAGAGGACGATGAGCAGGATGATGCTGACCGAACACTTGACCGCCAGGATGAGGTAACGGCGCGCGGCGGATGATTCGGGTTGGGCCTGGGACATTCGGCGAAAGGGATGCGACACTGTACTATCATTTCGTGCGAAAATCATTGGAACCGTGCGCATCCTGATGATCGCGCCCGAGCCGTTCTTCGAGCCGCGCGGCACCCCGTTCAGCGAGTTCCACCGTATCCGCGCCCTCACCGCGCTCGGCCATCAAGTCGATCTCGTGACGTATCCCTTCGGCCAGAACGTGTCGATGCCGGGACTTCGTGTCTTTCGCAGCCTCCGGCCTCCGTTCGTCGACCACGTCAAGATCGGCCCATCGCTCGCCAAGATCCCGCTCGACGCGCTGCTCGCGCTGAGCGCGCTGCGCCGCGCCCTGTCGGGCCGCTACGACGTCGTCCATTCGCACGAGGAGGGCGGCCTGATCGGCGCCGTTCTCGCGATGCTGCTGCGGGTGCCGCACCTCTACGACATGCACTCGAGCCTGCCACAGCAGTTGTCCAACTTCGCGTTCAGCCGGTCCCGGATGATCAAGAGCGTGTTCCTGGCAATCGAGCGTTTCATGATCCGGCGTTCGCGCGTGGTCATCGTGATCTGCCCATCGCTCGAGGAAACGGTGAAGGCGATCGAGCCGGGCGCGCAGACCGTCCTGATCGAGAACGCGCCGGGTTCCTCCGAGGACGAAGCGACCCCCGGCGCCGCCGCGGCCGTGCGCCGCTCGCTCCAGCTCGACCCGTCGACGCCGGTGGTGCTCTACACCGGCACGTTCGAGGCGTATCAGGGACTCGACCTGTTGTTTGCGGCGATGGCGATCGTGCGGCGGACCCGGCCCGATGCGCGGCTCGTGCTGGCCGGCGGCAGAGCCGATCAGGTGACGAAAGCGCGGGAGCAGGCCAGGGCGGCCGGGATCGAGGACGTGACGATGTTCGCGGGCGAGCGCCCGGCCGCGGAGATTCCGGCCTATCTGCTCGCCGCGGATCTGCTGGTGTCGCCGCGATCGCGCGGCACCAACACGCCGCTGAAGTTGTATCAGTACTCTGCGCTCGGGCAAGGCGATCGTCGCCACGCGACTGTTGACGCACACCCAGGTGCTCAGCGACGACACCGCGATTCTCACCGGCGTGACCCCGCAGGAATACGCGGAAGGGATTCTCGCTGGCCTGACCGACACCGACCGCGCCGCCAGGCTCGGCCGTCAGGCGCGCGCGCTGGCGGAAACCAAGTACAGCTACGACGCCTATCTCGACAAAACCCGCCAGGCCTGCGCCGCGCTGCTGCCGTCGCCGCCCGCCGGCGCGGTGGTCAAGGACGTGGCGTGAGCCGCGAGCCGTCGCCCGACCATTACAGCTATGCCGCCTACGCGGATCCGGCAATGGCGGCCACGTTCGACAGCCGCCGGTTCAGCGGCCCGATTGGCGAGCTGATCGCCAAGTCGCAGGCGCGGGTGCTCGCGAACATGGTGGGCCGCATCAATGGTCGCGCGGTGCTGGACGTGGGCACCGGCACCGGCCGGGCGGCGCTGCTGCTGGCGCTGGGCGGCGCCCGGGTGACGGCGGTCGACGCGTCGGAGGAGATGCTCGCGATTGCCAGGAAACGGGCGGCCGAGCAGATGATGACGGCGATCAAATTCCAGCGCGGCGACGCTCACGCGCTCGATTTCGCTGATCGCAGCTTCGACGCCGTGGTCAGCTTCCGGGTGCTGATGCACACGCCGCAGTGGAAGCGCTGCGTGTCGGAGCTGTGCCGTGTCGCGGAGCGGCTGGTCATCGTCGACTATCCCTCCGCGACGAGTGTCGCCTTGCTCGAATCGCTGACGCGGCGGGTGACGCACGCGATCGGGGCGAAGACCGAGCCGTACCGCGTGTTCACGCACGCCAGCATCGCCGAGGCCTTCGATCGCAACGGCTTCCGCATCCGATCGGTGCATCGGCAATTCGTGCTGCCGATTGCGCTTCACAAGGCGATCGGATCCCGCCGCTTCACGAACTCGACCGAACGCCTGCTCGATCGCGCCGGTCTGCTCAAGCCGTTCGGCTCTCCGGTCACCCTCGTCGCCGAACGGTGCGCGTCCTAGTCACCGGAG
Source organism: uncultured Acidobacteriota bacterium (assembly GCA_963794705.1). Classification (GTDB taxonomy): domain Bacteria; phylum Acidobacteriota; class Vicinamibacteria; order Vicinamibacterales; family CAVVIG01; genus CAVQFC01. The sequence goes on along the minus strand of CAWCFI010000006.1, from coordinate 505,808 downwards.
CGACCGGCTTCACCGGTGGGCACCTCGCCCGCGCGCTTGCGGCGCGTGGAGATACCGTGTCGGCGCTGGTGCGCCGCGATAGCCCCGCGGCCTCGGCGCTGGCGCAGGCGGGGGTCACCCTGGTGACGGGGGATCTGCGCGACCGCCAGGCGCTGGCTGCGGCGACCGGCGGCACCGACGTCGTCTACCACGTCGCCGCAATCTACCGGCAAGCCGGCCTGAGCGACGACGTCTATCGGGCGGTCAACGCGACGGCGGTCAACGATGTGATCGAGGCCGCCGCGCGCGGCGGCGCCCGGCGCGTCGTGCACTGCAGCACGGTGGGCGTGCACGGCGATGTCGAGCATCCGCCTGCGAACGAAGACGCACCGCTCAAACCTGGGGATGTCTATCAGGTCACCAAGCTCGAAGGCGAGGAGCGGGCGCGGGAGGCGGGGGCGCGCCTGGGCATCGAGGTCACGATTGTGCGGCCGACCGGGATCTACGGTCCGGGCGACCGCCGCCTGCTGAAGCTGTTCCGCGGGGTGGCGCGGCGGCGCTGGGTCACCCTCGGCGCCGGCGAAATCTATTACCATCTGACCTTCATCGATGATCTGGTGGAGGGCTTTCGGCTGTGCGGGACGCACCCTGCCGCGGCCAACCGCACCTACATCCTCGCCGGCGGGGAAGTCACCACGCTGAACGCGCTGGTGGCGCTGGTGGCGGACGTCGCGGAGGTGCCGGTGCCGACGCGGCACCTTCCCGTCTGGCCTTTCTGGATGGCGGGCGCGGTCTGTGAGGCGATCTGCACGCCGCTGGGAATCGAGCCGCCGATTTTCAGGCGCCGTGTCGACTTTTTCACGAAGAGCCGGGCGTTCGACATCACGCGCGCCCGCACGGAAATTGGCTTCGCGCCGCGCGTCGGATTGCGCGAGGGCATTCGCCGCGCGCTGGACTGGTACCGGACCGAAGGATGGCTGTGATCGACAAAGCGCAGGAGCAGCTGTTCGCGCCCGGCAAGTCGAGCCGCGCGAAGTATGTCGAGCTCGTAGTCGGGCGACCGGGCTTTGGTGCGCTGCTGAAGTACGAGCTGGTCGTCACGTTCGGGCAGTCGTGGCCCGGGGCGCTGGGGTTGGCGATCCGCAAGGCGCTCTATCCGATGCTGCTGGGGTCGTGCGGCCGCAACGTCGTGTTCGGCCAGCACGTAGTCCTGCGTCATCCCCATAAGATCCACATCGGCAGCAACGTCGTCGTTGACGATAACTGCCTGATTGACGCCAAAGGCGACGCCAACAAAGGCATCCGCATCGGCGATGGCGTCTTCATCGGCCGCAACACGATCCTGTCGTGCAAGAACGGCGACATCGAGCTCGGCGACGGCGTCAACATCGGCTTCAACTGCGAAGTGTTCTCAGCGAGCCGGGTCACCATCGGCAGGAGCGTGCTGATGGCCGCGTACAGCTACGTGATCGGCGGCGATCACGACTTCTCGGACCCGTCGAAGACGGTCCTCGAGCAGACGCGCACCTCCGCCGGCGTGACGATCGGCGAGGGTGTCTGGATGGGCGCCGGCGCCAAGATTCTCGACGGCGTGACCATCGGCGAAGGCGCCGTCATCGGTGCGGGCGCGGTCGTGCGCGAGCACGTGCCAGCCTCGGCCATTGCGGTCGGCATCCCCGCCCGCGTCGTCGCCTCGCGTAACGCGGCAACTCCCGACCCCTTATAATTCAGACCCATGGCCTACCGCAGCGAGCTCGAGGCGCGCATCGCCAAGAAAACCACCAGGGCGATCGTCGACTACCAGATGCTCGAGGACGGCGATCGCGTCATGGTCGGGCTCTCGGGCGGCAAGGACAGCTGGGCCCTGCTGCAGGCGCTGGACGTCCTGCGCCAGCGCGCGCCGATCAGGTTCTCGCTCATCGCCGTCAATGTCGACTCGGGCTACAAGGAATACAAGCACGAGCTGATCACCAGCACCTGCAAGGCGCGCGGCTGGGATCTGCGGATCGAGCACACCAACATCGGCCAGACCATCGACGACATCCTCGACGACGGCGCCACGCCCTGTTCGCTGTGCGCGCGGCTGCGACGCGGCGTGCTCTACCGGATTGCCAAGGAAAACGGCGCCACCAAGATCGCGCTCGGCCATCACGCCGACGACTTCGTCGAGACGCTGCTGATGAATCTGTTCTTCGCCGGCGCGCTCAAGGCGATGCCGGCCAAGCTGGTCTCGGACGACGGCGCCCACGTCGTGATTCGGCCGCTGGTTTACGTCGGTGAGGACGAGGCCAGGGCCTACGCCAAGGAGAGCGAGCTGCCGATCATCGGCTGCTGCTGTCCGGCCTGCGGCGACCTCGGGCTGCAGCGTCAGCGGATGAAGCGGATGCTGATGGACCTGGAAGGCGAGCATCCAGGCGTCAAGCAATCGATGCTAAAGGCGCTCGGCAACGTCGCGCCACGGCATCTCCTCGACACCCGGCTGAACCCACCCGCGGACTTGCGTGCAAGGGCCCGGTCCGTCGAGGGCCTCGGGACCGCCCTGAGCCCCGTCGAAGGGCGGCCGAAGCCGGACACTACCGACGAGACCCGCCTGACGCCCACTACCGACGAGGCGCGCCTGACGGCGGACACCACCGATGAACCTGCGACCACCACCGGAACCCGCCGGCTGTTGCCGGTGCTCCGGTAGTGTCCGGCTTTAGCCGGACCCTTCTCTTCCGAGGTGCTGATGCGTTTGCGTATACTGCCCGCCCTGTTCGCGTTGCTGCTGCTCGCCGGCCCGGCGGCGGCGCAGCAACGGCCGCTGGTGACCGAGGATCCGGAGCCGATTGGCGCCGGCCGGATCCTGATCGAGGGCGGTTTCGATCTGCAGCACGACTATCAGAACCCGGCCTCCGGGCTGAAGGGCAACCTGATCAGCGTGCCGACCATCGGCCTCAGCTTCGGCCTCAGCTCCATCGCCGAACTGCAGATCGACGGCGGCCTCTTCAATAGTCTCAGTATCAACAGCCGGGATCCGAACGCGCCGCTGGCGTACCTGCTGACGGTGACCGGAGACAGCACCCACGACGTGTCGAACGCGGTGATCGCGACCAAGATCCGGATGCTGGCGGAAACCGCCTCGCGCCCGGCGATCGGCATTCGCTTCGCGACCAAGCTCCCGAACGCGTCGAACGAAAAGGGCATCGATCTCGACACGACCGACGTGTCCGGCGCGCTGCTGCTCGCCAAGACCGTGCAGTCGATCCGCATCGTCGGGAACATCGGCGCCGCGATTCTGACCAACCCGACGTCCGGCGTCGGGCAGAACGACGTCCTGATCTACGGACTATCGTTTGCGCGCGCGGTGACGCAGGAGGCGGAGCTGGTCGGCGAGCTGAACGGCCGCGCCAACACGCGGAGCAGCGCGTTTCCCGGAACCGAGAGCCGCGGCATCCTGAAGATCGGCGGACGCTACACCCATGAATCGCTGCGCCTCGATGCGGGCGTCTTCTTCGGCTTGACGACGATTGATCCGTCGATCGGATTCACGGCGGGCTTCACTTACGTGTTCAACGCTTTCAAAGTGCCCTGAGTAGTCGCTTCTCACTCCGATGTAGTGCAGGCCTTCAGGCCTGCCCGCCACGGCGGACCTGAAGGTCCGCACTACGCCAGGCGAAAAGACTCCCTAACCGCGGTAGAACGCGCTGAGGTCCGCGATTTCCTGCCGCCGGCGATCCGCTGACCAGCCGAGCTCGTCCCCGACGATGGCCGCCGCGCGCGCAGCGGCCGCGTCTCCAGGATGACCGAGCGCTCCGAGCGGCGTTCTCCGGATCACGATGTCCGGCAGGGTCGGCGCCATTTCCTTTCGCGCCGCCAGCACCAGTTCGGCGCCGATGACCGGCGAATCAGGCGCGAGCCGGGTGCGCCAGTCCGCCCGGCTGCCGGCAATCTCCATCACGTCGCGGTAGCGCGAGCCATACGCCGCGATCAGGTGCGGAATCGTATCGGTTGGCAGCCCTTCGTCGAACTCGCGCCTGGCATCGGCGATGGCGAGGCCGATGTCCCGCAGGCTCCCGCCAGGCAGCGGCGTGGTCGCGGTCCGGCACGGCACCGGTTTCTGTCCAAGCTTCGACAGCGCGGCATCGGTGACCCGTTGGGCGACGCCGCGCGCGGTCGTGAACTTGGTCCCTGCCACCGTCATCAGCCCGTCGAACCCCTGCGCGGCGTGGTCGCGTACCTGCTCGTGTCCTTCGAGCGCGACGCGATCGCCCTGCACTGCGGCGGGCACGACGCCGCGGTGGACGAGCGTGACGTCGGCCATCGACAGATCGAGCGCCGGAAACGCCTGGTTCAGCTCGGCGATGAATGCGGCGACATCGCGCTCGGAAACGCCGGCGTCGTCGGGATCGCAGGTGCCGGCCGACTCCCAGGTGCCGAACAGTGCGCGCTCGCGCCACGGCACGAGAAACAGGTTGCGCCCGGACGCGGTCCGGCCGCCAAGAGCCTCGTCGCCGGCGTCGCGCTTCGTTACGAGATTCATCGCCTTCAGCATCGGAATGCCGGTCGAGATTCCCAGCGGCTTGAGCAGCCGGTCGACCCGGCCGCCCGTCGCGTTAATCGTCAGGCGAGCGGCGATGTCGAAGGTGCGCGAGCCGAGACCGTCGCGCGCGCTGACGCCCGTGACGCGGCGGCCGTCGACCAGCGGGGCGATCGCCTCGACATGATTGGCCACCACCGCGCCGTGCTCGACCGCGGCCAGGGCGAATGAAAACGTGAACCGGTCGGGCTCGGTCGTGACGTAGTCGTAGAAAACGGCGGCGCCGGTCAGACCCTGGCGCTTCAGGCCCGGGAATCGCTGGGCCGCGTGACCGCGTGAGACGACGCGGCCGCCCGGTAACCGATGCGACGGCGGCACGCCGCGATTGCGATCGAAGGCGACGAGGCGATCGAGCGCAAAACCGGCGCGCATCGCCAGCTTGCCCCGCATCAGGGATCGGTAGAGTGGGACGGCGAAGGGCAGCGGCTTGACCGCGTGCGGCGCGATCCGCGCCGTGGTGCGGCGCTCGTGGACCGATTCTCGCGCTCGACCGATGTCGAGCGACTGCAGATACCGCAGCCCGCCGTGGATGGTCCGCAGATGGTTGAAGGAGGCGCCGCTCCCGAAGTCGTGGCGCTCGATCAGGGCGACCGACAGTCCGCGCTGCGCCGCGTCGTACGCGATCGTCAGGCCGTAGATCCCGCCGCCGACGACGAGGACATCGAAGGTCTGGGCGGTCAGCTTGTCGAGATCGCGAATCATCTGGGGCATCGTACAGCTTTCAGCGCTCGGCTCTCAGCTTTCAGGGAGATCGGACGGATGGCTGAAGGCTGAGCGCTGAAAGCTCCTGCTATAGTTTGACCGTGGCTTCGACCGACGCCGTGCGCGTGTACTGGGACCGGCACATTCACGACCTGGAGATCACGACGCACCCGGTCGGGTCCCGTGGCTTCTTCGACGATCTCGACCAGTACCATTTCGAGAAGCTCCATCATCTGCTGCGGCTCGTGGCGTTTGACGGCTATCGGGGCCGATCGGTTCTCGAAGTCGGCTGCGGCGCCGGCGTCGACCTGGCGCGCTTCGCCAAGGGTGGTGCCGAGGTCACCGGCGTCGACCTGGCCGCGTCCGCCATCGAGCTGGCCCGGGCCAACTTCGACCAGCAGGGTCTGCACGCCACGCTGCAGGTCGCCGACGGCGAGCAGCTGCCGTTTCCGGACAACAGCTTTGACTTGGTTTATGCCCACGGGGTTGTCCAGTACACCGCCAATCCGCAGCGGCTGGTCGAGGAATGCCGCCGGGTCCTCAAACCGGGCGGCGAGGCGGTGTTTCAGGTCTACAACCGCATTTCATGGCTGAACGCGCTCGGCAAGCTGATGAAGGTCGGGCTGGAGCACGACGATGCGCCGGTCCTGTTGAAGTTCAGCATCGGCGAGTTCCGGCGCCTGGTGTCGGGGTTCAGGGAGGTCCGGATCGTGCCGGAGCGTTTCCCGGTCAAGTCGCGACTTCACGGCGGATGGAAGGGCGCGGTCTATAACGGCCTGTTCGTCGGCACCTTCAACGCCCTGCCGAAGGCGCTGGTGCGCCGGTTCGGCTGGCATCTCCTCGCGTTCTGTAAAAAGTGACGGCGGGCATGCGCTTCTCCAAGGCCCACGCCTACGGCAACGACTTCCTCTACGTCCACGAACGGGACGTCGCTCCGGGCGTCGCGCTCGATGCGCTGGCGCGCGAGCTCTGCGAACGGCACACCGGCATCGGCGCCGATGGGCTCATCCTCTATGAGCCGGGTCCTGGCGGCGCGTCGATGCGGCTGCTGAACGCGGACGGGAGCTGGTCGGAGGTCTCGGGGAACGGCGTGCGCGGCCTCGCCGCGCTGCTGCTTCGCGATGACACGCGCGAGGAGGCGGCGATCACCATCACCACGGCCGGCGGCGTCAAGACCCTGGTCCGCACCGGCCGCGAGGGATCGCGCCAGACCTTTCGCGCGGCGATGGGCCTGCCGGCGGATCTTCGCCAGGCGACGGTGACCGCCGCGGGCGAGTCGGTGGCGCTGGCGGTCATGAACTTCGGGAATCCACAGTGCGTGGCGCTCGGGCCGCTCCCGGACGAAGCGCGGTTCAACCGGCTCGGGCCGGCGCTGGAGCATCACCAGATGTTTCCGGCCCGCTCCAACGTCGAGTTCGCGCAGGTCGAAGCGCCCGACACCGTCCGGATCCTGATCTGGGAGCGCGGGGTCGGCCCGACCACCTCGTCGGGGACCGGATCGTGCGCGGCGCTGATCGCCGCGGCCGCGTTCGGCGGCGCAGCGCGCGATGCGACCGTCATCGCGCCGGGCGGGCGGCAGCGGGTCGAATGGCGCGAGGACAGTGTCTATCTGACCGGCTGGGCCGAGGTCGTCGTGGACGGAGAGTGGCTCCGATAGATTTTTCGTACTCGCCCGAAACTAGCTAGGCAGGTTTTTCAGTGACGCCGGTGCGCGCCGGCGGCGGTTACGGCCTCGAGATCGTGCGCGGCAGGCCGAAGGTGGGCCGGGACGCCACGAGCGGTCTCGATCGAACCGAGATAGTCACCCTTGTCAAACGCTGTGCGCGCTTCTTGCACGGCGCTTTCCCCGTTGTCGATCGCCTTGCGTCCCACGGTCAGGTTCCGCGCCGCCACGTGCGCGGTTTCGGCGGCCTTGAACTTCGCGCGAGCGTCGTGCAGCGCGGCATCGGCGTCGGCCAGCGCTTTGGTGGCGTCGGCCCGGGCGGTGGCTTTCTTGTTGACCGATTCCTTGGTGGCGGTCTGGGCTCGCTCGCGGGCGTCGAGCGCGGCGTTGAGCGCCTGGCGATAGTCGCGCTGGTCGACCGCGGTGTGGGAGCGCTTGAGGGCGTCCTCGGCCGCGGTGAACTCCTCGCGGGCGTACTGATCGGCGCCGGCGGCGCGCGCCGCGTCGATGGCGCCCTGCGCCTGCTGCATCTCCTTGTCGGGGGGATCGCCGCACGCAACGCCGGCCGCTGCCGCGAGCAGCGCGAGCGACAGAACGAGCCGGCGCATCGACGACATGCGGCCAGTATAGCGCGGCTTTCGGCCGTCAGCTTTCAGCTATCGGGTCTCAGTGGTGGCTCTCGGGTATCGGCTTCCAGCTCTCAACGCGAACACGGAGCAATCGGCAATCCGTCTTCAGAAGGAGGACCAATGCAGGACTTCAGAAATTTGTCGGTGTGGCAGCGGGCCAGACGGCTGACCAAGTCCGTCTACGAGATGACCGCGGACTTCCCGGGTAGCGAGGAGTTTGGTCTCAAGAGCCAGATGAGGCGTGCAACGGTCTCGATCTGCTCGAACATCGCAGAGGGCTGTGGTCGCCGAGGCGACCGTGAATTCCGTCGGTTCCTCGATGTCGCCATGGGCTCAGCCTGCGAGCTCGAATGCGAAACCATCTTGAGCTACGACCTCGCGTTCATCACTGAGGCCGCGCAGGACACCGTTCTGGAGACGGTCATTCAGATCAAGCGCATGCTCGGAGGTCTATTGAGTCGCCTGGGCTGGGGACGAATCCCGGATCCTCCGCGTCGAATTCCGTCTCCGCAGAGCGGACCGCGAGGCAAAGCGGAAGGCTGAGCGAGGTTGACCGGCTGCAAGCCGAAAGCTGGAACCTGAAAGCTACGAGGCTGTTAGCCGAGAGCTGATAGCTGAAGGCGAGACCGAAGAGGTAAGATTGAAAGACCTGTTACCGGACGATCGGCCGCGCGAAAAGCTCCATCACCTCGGGGCGGCGGCGCTCGGCGACAACGAGCTGGTGGCGCTGGTGATCGGCAGCGGATCGCGTCGCGGCAACGCGATGACCGTGGCCAACGCGCTGCTGGCGGCGCACGGCGGGCTTCATGGACTGGCGCGCGGCACGCCGGACGACTTCGTCCGGATCGTCGGCATCGGCCGGGCGCGGGCGGCGCAGGTCGCGGCGGCGCTCGAACTCGGACGCCGGGCGCTGGCTCACGCACCCAGCGCCCGTCTGCTGATTCGCGGGCCGGACGACGCCGCCGGCTATCTGATGCCGCGGTTCGGGTCGCGCGGCGTGGAGCAGTTCGGCATCATGCTGCTCGATGCCAAGCACCGCGTCATGCGGACGGCGGTGCTGGCGATCGGCACGCTCAACAGCTCCATCGTGGAGCCGCGCGACGTGTTTCGGGAGGCGGCGATTGGCGGCGCGACGGCGATCGTGCTCTTTCACAATCATCCCTCGGGCGACCCCACACCCAGTCCCGACGACGTGGCGTTGACGCGGCGGCTGGTGGCTGCTGGAGCGCTCATTGGGATTGAAGTGGTGGATCACGTGATTCTGGGCGACGCGCGGTATTGCAGCATCAAAGGGGCGACGCAACGGTGAGCCGGGTTCTCTACTTCGACTGCTTCTCCGGAATCTCGGGCGACATGACGCTCGGCGCGCTGATCGACGCGGGCCTGCCGCTGGCCGACCTGACCCGGGCGCTCGGCAGCCTGGCGCTGGGCGACGTCGAACTGCGCGCGGAGAAGGTCCTGCGCACCGGCGTGTCTGCGACCAAGTTCAGTGTGATCGACGGTTCCCTGAACGCGGAACCAGGAACCCCGAACCCCGCGTCCGCGAACCCGAAGGCACATGCCCACAGGCACCTTCCCAAGATCTTCACGATGATCGACGGGTCGGCGCTGTCGCCGGAGGGGCGCGATCGCGCCAAGGCGATGTTTCAGCGGCTCGGCGAAGCCGAGGCGGCGATTCACCAGATGCCGGTGGAGAAGGTGCACCTGCACGAGGTCGGCGCGCTCGACTCGATTATCGACATCGTCGGCGTGGTGTTCGCGATGGAGTGGGCCGGCGCGGATCGCGTGGTGTGCTCGCCGCTCAACGTCGGCGGCGGCATGGTGCACTCGGCGCACGGAGTGTTTCCGGTGCCTGCGCCTGCCACGGTGAAATTGCTCGGAAACACCCCGGTCTACAGCGGCGCCGTGCAGAAGGAGCTGGTGACGCCGACCGGCGCGCTGATCGCCACCACCTACACGTCGTCGTTCGGCCCGCTGCCGGCGATGACGGTGGATCGGGTCGGCTACGGCGCCGGAGACCGCGACGATCCGGTGACGCCGAACGTGCTGCGGGTGCTGATCGGCGAGGAGACGGCAGGCCTGAAGGCCCGCACGACACCCGGCTCGGATTCTGAAGTCGGGCTGGCCTTCAGGCCTGCCGGGGATCGTGTCAGCGTGATCGAGTGCGAGATCGATGACATGAACCCGCAGATCTTCGGGCTGGTGATGGACCGGCTCTACGCCGCGGGGGCGCTCGAGGTGTTCTACATCCCGGTGCAGATGAAGAAGAACCGTCCGGGCACGCTGCTGACGGTGGTCGCGTCGCCGGGTCTGCGCGCGACGATGACCGACCTCATCTTCCGGGAGACGACGACCATCGGGCTGCGGCACTACGACGTCGACCGTGAATGCCTCGAGCGCGAGATCGTGCCGGTCGAGACCTCGATCGGGACCGTGCGGGTCAAGGTGGCGTCGCGCGGCGGCCGCGTCCTCAACGCCACCCCGGAATTCGAGGACTGCGCCGCGCTGGCCGCCGCCCACAATCTGCCACTGAAAGAGGTACAGGCGCTGGCGATGAAGGCATATCGGCCATGAAGCGATTCTTTCTCACCACCGCGATCGACTACGTCAACAGCCGTCCGCACCTGGGCACGGCGTACGAGAAGATCTGCGCCGACGTCATCGCCCGCTACAAGCGGCTGTGCGGCTTCGAGACCCGGTTCCTGATGGGGAACGACGAGCACTCGCAGAACGTGTTCAAGAAGGCGGTCGACGAAGGGCTCGATCCGCTGATCTACTGCGACCAGATGGAGCGCGAGTTCCGCAAGACCTGGGCGCACCTCGACGTGTCGTTCGACGACTTCATCCGCACGACGGAGCCGCGGCACAAGGCCGGCGTGACCGAGATTGCCAAGCGCCTGTACGACGCCGGGGATATCTACGAAGGAGTCTACGAAGGCTGGTACTGCGTGAGCTGTGAGGAGTTCAAGCAGGAGAAGGACCTCGTCAACGGCAACTGCCCGCTCCACCCGACGCTGAAGCCGGAATGGATCAAGGAAAAGAACTATTTCTTCCGCCTCTCGAAGTATCAGCAGCCGCTGCTCGATCACTTCGCGGCGCACCCGACGTTTCTGCAGCCCGATGTGCGCCGCAACGAGATTCTCAGCCTGATCCGGGGCGGGTTGATCGACATTTCGGTCAGCCGCGCGGGGCAGTCGTGGGGCATTCCGCTCCCATTCGATCCCGCCAGCGTGGTCTACGTGTGGTTCGACGCCTTGATCAACTACGCCTCCGCGGTCGGCCTCGGCGGCGATCAGGCGCTGTTCTCGAAATGGTGGCCGGCGGACCTGCACGTGGTCGGCAAGGACATCACGCGGTTCCACGCCGTGATCTGGCCGGCGATGCTGATGGCCGCCGGGTTGCCGCTGCCGCGCCAGGTGTTCGGCCACGGCTTCATGACGCTCAACGGCCAGCGCATGAGCAAGACGCTCGGCACGATCGTCGATCCGATTGAGGCGGCCGATCGCCTCGGCGTCGATCCGCTCCGGCTCTACCTGGTGAAGGAAGTGGCGTTCGGCGGCGACGGCGACTTCTCGTGGGAACGATACGAGGAGCGCTACAACGTCGACCTCGCGAACAACCTCGGCAACCTGGTCAGCCGGGTGACGTCGATGGCGCACCGTTACCGGGGAGGACGCGTCGCCCCGGGAACCAGCGGCAACGATCAGCTCGCCCGGCTCGGCGAGTCGGTGGTCGCCGACTATCGGGCAGCGATGGATCGCTTCGCGCTGCACGAGGGCGCCGCGGCCGCGTACCGGCTGATCGACGGCGCCAACGAGTTCATCGCGGCGACCGCGCCGTGGGCGCTGGCGAAGGATCCGGCGGCCGCGGACCGGCTGTCGCAGGTGCTGTTCGACGCGGCCGAGGCGATCCGCCTGGCCGCGGTGCTGCTCGCGCCGATCATGCCGGCGTCGAGCCGCGAAATCCTGCGGCGCGTCGGCGCGTCGAGCGACGATCTCAACTTCGACCGTGACGGCCGCTGGCGTCATGATGGTGAACGCACGCTGCTTTTGGAAGGGCCGCTATGGCCGCGCAAGGAGACCCCAACCGTGACTGATAATCCTGTTCCGCCGGACGGCGCCGCACCGGGCGCCCTGCCGCCGGTCTCGGCGCCTGTCGCCGGCACCGCACCTGTCGCCCCAGCGGCCGCTGCAGCCGCGGCGCCGGTGAACGAGCGCATCTCGATCGAAGACTTCATGAAGGTGGAGCTCCGCACCGCGAAGGTGCTGACCGCCGAGAAGGTCGAGAAGTCGAAGAAGCTGCTGAAGCTCTCAGTGGACGTCGGCACCGAGGTGCGCACGCTGGTCGCCGGCATCGCCGAAGCCTACGAACCGGACGCGCTCATCGGCAAGACCGTCGTGATCGTCTTCAACCTCAAGCCGGCCAAGCTGATGGGGATCGAGTCGAACGGGATGGTGCTCGCCGCGAGCCCCGACGGCGGCAAGCCGACGGTAGTGTCGTTCGAGGTTCCGCCAGACCCCGGCACCCGAGTGCGATGATCGCCGGGCGGCTCCGAACGGCAGCGGTGCTGGTGCTCGCGGGCTGCGTCCTGGCCGCGACGCCGGCGGCCACGCCCGGCGAAGCCGCCACGGCGAAGTATCTTGCGTCCGTCCGCAACGACCGGTCGCTGCTGCTGGCATTTCTCGCGGACATGCCGAAGGGCGGCGATCTGCACAATCACCTGTCGGGTGCGATCTACGCCGAAAGCTATCTGCACTGGGCTGCCGCCGACGGGCTCTGCGTCGCGGTGGCGACGCTGTCGATTGTCGACGGCCGCTGCGATGTCGGCGCCGGGCGGCCGCCGGCCGCCGATGTGATTCGCGACGGTGTGCTCTTCGGCCGGCTCGTGGACGCGTTGTCGATGCGGCACTGGGATGCGTCGCTCAACGGCCACGATCATTTTTTTGCGACGTTCGGCAGGATGGGACCGGCCTCGTCGAGGACCGGCGACATGCTCGCCGAGGTGACGTCGCGGGCGTCGGCCGAGCACGTCAGCTATCTCGAGCTGATGGTGACGCCCGATGACGGCGCCGGCGCGGCGCGCGGGATCGCGGCCGGCTGGGATCCCGCCTTCGTCAGGCAGCGCGACACACTGCTCGCCGCCGGCTTCCGCGATGCGGTGGTCGGCGCGGTCCGGACCCGGCTCGACCGGGCGGAGGCGCGCCGCCGCGAGCTGTTACGCTGCGACACCGCCCAGCCCGACGGGGGTTGTCGCATCACCGTCCGCTACATCTACCAGGTGGCGCGCGCGAATGCGCCGCAAATGGTGTTCGGACAGATGCTCGCGGGGTTCGAGCTCGCGGCAGCCGACCCGCGGATGGTCAGCCTGAGCCTGGTGCAGCCGGAGGACGACCCGATCGCGGTCCGCGATTTCTCGCTGCACATGTCGATGCTGGACTACCTGCACTCGCAATACCCGGCGGTCAGGATCACCCTCCACGCGGGCGAGCTGGTCGAGGGACTGGTGCCGCCGGAAGCGCTCCGCTTCCACGTGCGGGAATCGGTTCGCACGGGCCACGCGTCGCGCATCGGACATGGCGCCGGCATCATGTACGAAGACGATGCCGCGGCGCTGCTGCGTGAGATGGCCTCGAAGAAGATCCTCGTGGAGATCGGGCTGAGCAGCAGCGAGGTGATCCTGGGGATCAAGGGCAGCCGTCATCCCCTGCGCAGCTACCTGAAATACGGCGTGCCGGTGGCGCTGGTGACCGACGATGCCGGGGTGTCGAGATCGACGATGACGCTCGAGTATCGAAAGGCCGTGGAAGAGCAGGGGCTGGACTACCGCACCTTGAAGCGACTGGCGCGGAACTCCATCGCCTACAGCTTCGCCGACTCCGTCACGAAGGCGCGTCTCGGCGCCGATCTCGAAACCGCGTTCCGGGCATTCGAACAACGGCATCATTGATGATCGATTCCCACTGCCACCTGGCGGACGAGACGTTCGCCGCCGACCTCGAGGACGTGATTCGGCGGGCCCGCGACTCGGGCCTCGAGCGCGTGATGGTGATTCTCGAAGCCGGCAACGCCAAAGAGGCCGCGCAGGCCGGCCGGCTCGAGCAGCTCTGGCCCGGCGTCTGCTGTGCGATCGGCGTCCACCCGCACCAGGCGCACCAGTTTGCCGACGATCCGGCGCGGGCCGGACGCGTGGTGCTCGAGCAGTTCGCCGCCACGCCGTCGGCGCGGGCGGTCGGCGAGATTGGCCTCGACTATCATTACGACTACTCGCCGCGCGACGTGCAGCACGCGGTCTTCCGCGCGCAGATTCGCGCCGCGCTCGAGCTCGACCGTCCGGTCGTCATTCACACTCGCGAGGCCGACGAGGATACCGTCGCGATTCTGCGCGATGAGGGTGAGGGCCGGCTGCGCGGGGTCCTGCACTGCTTCACCGGCACGCCCGCGCTTCGGGACGCGGGCCTGGCGCTCGGCTTCTATATCTCCCTGGCCGGGATTCTGACATTTCCGAAGGCCGCGGATCTCCGCGAGACAGCCCGCGCCGTGCCTCTGGATCGGCTCCTGACCGAAACCGACAGTCCCTTCCTCGCCCCGGTGCCTTACCGAGGCAAGCGGAACGAGCCCGCCTACGTCTCCCGCGTCGTCGAGACGCTGGCCGAGATGCATCAGGCGCCGGTCGCGGACCTGGCCCGCCTGACTGCCGCGAATTTCCACACCTTGTTCCGGCCGTGATAAAGTTTTGAACGTAAAACGCGTGGAAAAATCGTCACTCGCCCTGTCGCAGATCTTCGAGCCGATCCGCGCCGACCTCCAGAAGGTCGACGAGGAATTCGCGCGCCACGTGCAGTCGAAGGTCGCGCTGATCCCGCAGATCGGACAATACATCCGGACCAGCGGCGGCAAGCGCATCCGCCCGGCCGTGCTGCTGATGGCGTCGCGGCTGGTCGGCTATACCGGTGACCGCTCGATCCTGTACGCCGCGGTGGTCGAGTTCATCCACACCGCGACCCTGGTGCACGACGACATCATCGACGATGCCGACCTGCGCCGCGGCCGGGCGGCGGTGCACTCACGCTGGGGCAACGACATCACCGTGCTGCTCGGCGACTATCTGTACATCAAGTCGATGGCGATGGCGCTCACGCACGACGAGCTCGAAATCATCCGCAACCTGTGCGACGTCACACTGCACATGATTGAGGGCGAGCTCTACCAGCTGACGAAGAACGGCGACGCGGGCATCAGCGAGGAAGAGCACTTCGACATCATGCGCCGGAAGACGGCCTATCTGTTCGGCGGCTGCGCGCAGATCGGCGGCATGCTCGGCAAGGTTCCCGCCGAGCAGGAGCAGGCGCTCAAGGAGTACGGCTTCAATCTCGGCATGGCGTTTCAGCTGGTCGACGATCTGCTCGACTTCACCGGCGACGCCGAGGCGGTCGGGAAGCCGATCGCGAGCGATCTGCGCGAAGGCAAGGTGACGCTGCCGCTGATCCATCTCCAGGAACACGCCCACGACGGTCCGGGACCGCAGATCGTCCGCGACATCATCGCCGCGCGTCACGCCACGCCGGAGCAGTGGCACGAGCTGCTGCGCTGCCTGAAGGAACACGCGTCGATCGACTACGCCTACCGCCGCGCCGTCGATTTTGCCGAGAAAGCCAAGAAGCCGCTCTACGCGTTCCCGCCCAGCTCGGAGCGCGACGCCTTGCTCGCCCTCCCGGACTACGTACTGTCACGGGACCGGTGAACCTCGAGACGCGTCTGCGCGAACTGCGCGACGCCATTCGTCACCACGAAGAGCGCTACTACATCCACAACGACCCCGAGATCTCGGACGAGGAGTTCGACACGCTGCTGCACGAGCTCGAGCGTCTCGAAGCGGATCATCCCGAGCTGATCACCGCCGATTCGCCGACGCAGCGCGTCGCCGGCCGCCCGATCGACGGCTTCGAGCAGGTCGACCACCTCGTCCCGATGCTCAGCCTCGACAACGCCTACAACGAGGAGGAGCTGCGCGCGTTCGACGAACGGGTGCGCAAAGGCGCCGGGCTCGAGCAGCCGGCCTATGTCGCCGAGCTGAAGATTGACGGCCTCAGCATCGCGTTGACCTATGAGAACGGCAGCCTGGTGCGCGGCGCCACGCGCGGCAGCGGCTCGCGCGGCGAGGACGTCACCGCCAACGTCCGCACCATCCGCGCGATTCCTCTCTCGTTGCGGGGCGGGCCCACCGAGCGGGTCGAGATCCGCGGCGAGGTCTACCTGCCGCGCGCCGCCTTCGAGCGCCTCAACCGCGAGATGGAAGACGCCGGCGAGCCGCTGTTCGCCAATGCCCGGAACACCGCCGCCGGGACGATGCGAAACCTCGATCCGTCGCTCGTGTCGAAGCGCGGCATGGGCGCGTTCGTCTACCAGCTCGTTGGCGCAAATGCAGCAGTGCAGGCCGTTGAGCCTTCCGACACGAGCAGCCCTGAAGGGTTGCCCTACAAGACCCACTTCGACACGCTGACCGCGCTGTCCTCGTGGGGTCTGCCGGTCGAACCTCACTGGCGGCGCTGCGCCACCATCGACGAGGTCGTCGCGTTCTGCATGGAATGGGGCGACAAGCGTCAGGCGCTCGAGTTCGACACCGACGGGGTGGTGATCAAGGTCGACGATCTGGCCCTGCGCGACAAGCTGGGCGCCACGGCCAAGTTTCCGCGCTGGGCGACCGCCTTCAAGTTTCCGGCGCAGCAGGCGACGACCACGCTGAAGGCCATCGAGGTGAACGTGGGGCGCACCGGCGCGGTGACGCCGTACGCCGTGCTCGACCCGGTCAAGCTTGCCGGCAGCACCATCTCGATGGCGACGCTGCACAACGCCGAGGACGTCGCCCGCAAAGACGTCCGGCCGGGCGACCGCGTGCTGATTGAGAAGGGCGGCGACGTCATCCCGAAGGTGGTGAAGGCGATCCTGCCGCATCCCGACGGCATTCCGCGCGGTGAGCCCTGGCAGATGCCGGCGCTGTGCCCCGAGTGCCAGAGCCTCCTGCAGCGGGACGATGAGGCGGTGGTGTGGCGCTGCGAGAATTCGTCCTGTCCCGCGCGCCTTCGCCGCAGCCTCGAGCACTTCGCGTCGCGGAACGCGATGAACGTCGAAGGGCTCGGCGCCTCGCTCGTCGATCAGCTGATCGAGCAGGGACTGGTGCGCGACTACGCCGACCTCTATCAGCTGACGGGCGAACAGCTGGAGGCGTTGATCGTCGCGCCCAAGGAGCCCAGGTCCGAGCGCGCCGTGGCGCGCAAGCTGGGCAAGGTCGGCCGCAACGTCATCGCTCAGCTGGACCGGAGCAAGACGAACGATCTGTCGCGGCTGATTTACGCGCTCGGCATCCGTCACGTCGGCGAGAAGGCCGCGGCGACGTTGGCGAGGCACTTCCGATCGATGGAGCGGCTGATGAACGAGCCAACCGAGGCCCTGCAGTCGGTGTCCGAAATCGGTCCGGTCGTGGCCGGCATCGGTTCGCGCCTTTGCCGACGAGCCGCGAAACCAGGAACTGGTGCGGAAGCTGAAGGCTGCCGGCATCAACATGGAGAGCCAGGCGCCGGAGCCGAGCGATCAGCCGGGGCCGCTATCGGGGAAGACCTATGTGCTCACCGGCACGCTGACCTCGATGACTCGCGAGGACGCGACGGCGGCGCTCGAGCGTCTCGGCGCGAAGGTGTCCGGCTCGGTCAGCAAGAAGACGACCGCGGTGGTGTTCGGGGCCGAGGCCGGCAGCAAACTGGAGAAGGCGGAGAAGCTGGGCGTCGAGCGGATGGACGAGGCGCAGTTTTTGGCGTTCTTGAGCGCTTATAATTGAACCACTGATGTCGCGGCGTTTCACGCTCGTTACCGTCACGCTGACCGCGGTCGTGGCCTTTCTGGTCGGCGCGATCATCGCGGGCGGCTTCGCCCGATCCGCGGTGTCGGCCGGTACGCCCGCGAGGCCGTCCACGGGGCGCGCCACGCCGGCGCGCAGCGGCAGCGGTCCCGCGATGACGTCGCTGGTCAATTTCGCCGACGTGGTCGAGCGGCTGAACCCGGCCGTCGTCAACATCGATACGACGACCCGGGCGGACGGGACGCGGCGGCGCCGCAACGGCGGCGCCCGCCCGTCCGACCCTTCGGACCAATTCGATGGTCCGTTCGACTTCGGCACGCCGCGCGAGCGCGACGCGCCGCGCCGCGGCGCCGGCAGCGGCTTCATCATCGACGCCGACGGCAGCATCCTGACCAATCACCACGTCGTCGATCGGGCCGAGCGGATCACGGTGAAGCTGTCCGACGGCCGGACCCTCCGCGCGCGGCTGATCGGATCCGATCCCGACACCGACATCGCGCTGATCAAGGTGGACGGCCAGGCCGGCCTGCCGGTGGCGCCGCTGGGCGATTCGTCGGCGCTCCGCATGGGTGAGTGGGTCTGCGCGATCGGTAATCCGCTCGGCTACGAGCACACCGTCACCGTGGGGGTCGTCAGCTTTCTCGGACGGAAGCTGTTCGACATGAGCCTCGACAACTACATCCAGACCGACGCCGCGATCAATTTCGGCAACAGCGGCGGGCCGCTCATCAACTCGCGCGGCGAGGTGATCGGCATCAACGCGGCGATCAGCTCGCGCGCCAGCAGCATCGGCTTCGCGGTACCGATCAACGGCGCCAGCAGCGTGCTGCCGCAGCTGCGGGAGCACGGCCGGGTGAGCCGCGGCTACATGGGCGTCGGCCTGCGCGACGTCGATGCCGATCTGGAGCGATCGCTGAAGCTGACGGTGGATCATGGGGCCCTGGTGCAGGACATCACGGCCGGATCGCCGGCCGATCGCGCCGGGGTCAGACCCTACGACGTGATTACCGCGCTCGACGACCGTGCCATCGCGAACGACGATCAGCTGATCAGAGAGATCGCCTCGCGTACCCCGGGCTCGGCCGCCAGGCTGCGCCTCAGCCGCGACGGCCACGACCAGACCCTGGTCGTGAAGCTGTCCGAGCGTCCGGCGCGCGAGCGGGCCGAGAAACCCGACGCGCCGGTGGGGCCGCCGGAGCGCAGCAAGATCGATCCCGACGCGCTGCTGCTCGGCCTGACCGTTCGTGACATCGACCGCCAGACCGCGGACCGCCTGGAGCTGCCCAAACAGATGCGCGGGGTGCTGATCACGCGCGTCGAGGCGATGAGCTCGTCGTTCGACGGCGGGATCGAGCGCGGCACGGTGCTGCTCGAGATCAACCGCCAGCGCGTCGAGTCGCTGGCCGACTATCGCCGCATCGCGCGCGCCGCCCATAGCGGCGACATCCTCACCCTCTACGTGTACGCGCCGGATCTCGACCAGCGCCAGCTCAAGACGATCAGAGTCGAAGACCGCTAAATGCCCAAGTCCCGCATATTGGTAATAGATGACGAAGCCGCCATTCGCGACTCGCTGCGAATGACGCTTGAATACGAAGGCTACGAGTTTCTCGGCGCGGCGACCGGCCAGGAAGGGCTGGCGCTGGCCGAGCGCGAGGCGCCCGACCTGGTGCTGCTCGACGTCAAGATGCCCGGCATGGACGGCATCGAGGTGCTCGAACGGCTCCGCAACATGAACGAGGCGCTGCCGGTGATCGTCGTGTCGGGGCACGGCACGATCAGCACCGCGGTGGAGGCGACCAAGAAGGGCGCGTTCGACTTCATCGAGAAGCCGTTCGCCAGCGAGCGCGTGCTGGTCAGCCTGCGCAACGCGCTGGACTCGCGGCAGCTGCGCGACGAGGTGCGGTCGCTCAAGAAGGCGGTCGAAGTCAGGCACCAGATGATCGGCGACAGCACCGGCTTGAAGCAGATCATGGCCGCGATCGGTCGCGCCGCGCCGACCAACGCCACCGTCCTCATCACCGGCGAGAGCGGGGTCGGCAAGGAGCTGGTCGCGCGGACCATTCACCGCAACAGCCTGCGCAGCCGCGAGCGCTTCGTCCAGGTCAACTGCGCCGCGATCCCCGAGGAGCTGATCGAGTCCGAGCTATTCGGGCACGAGAAGGGATCGTTCACCGGCGCGACCGAGAAACAGGTCGGCAAGTTCGAGCAGGCCGATCGCGGCACGATTTTCCTCGACGAAGTCGGCGACATGAGCGCGAAGACGCAGGCCAAGGTGCTGCGCGTGCTCCAGGAAGGGGAGGTCGAGCGCCTGGGATCGGCGCGGACGATCAAGGTCGACGTGCGGGTGATTGCCGCGACCAACAAGAACCTCGAGGAAGAGATCGAGAAGGGGCATTTCCGCGAGGACCTGTATTTCCGGCTCGCGGTGATTCCGATCCCGGTGCCGCCGCTGCGCGAGCGTCCCGACGACGTAACGCTGCTGGTCCGGCACTATATGGACTATTTCAGCCGCGAGAACAACGTGCGGCCGAAGCGGATCTCGCAGGCGGCGCTCGATGCGCTCGGCCGCTACCGCTGGAAGGGCAACATCCGCGAGCTGCGCAACACGGTCGAGCGGCTGAACATCATGACCAGCGGCGACGTCATCGACCTGGCCGACCTGCCCGAGAGCGTGCGGTCGCCGGCGGCGTGGTCCGCCGCGTCGAGCGGCGGCGGAGGAAGTCTGGCGGCCCCGAAGCCGGGCGCCGACGGCGCCGACGCGAAGGCCGGCACCCTGCGCGAGTTCAAGGAGAACGCCGAGCGGATGTTTCTGGTCGGCAAGCTGCGCGAGAACGGCTGGAACATCTCGAAGACGGCCGAGGTGATTGGAACGCCGCGCAGCAATCTCTACAAGAAGTTGGAGCAATACCAGATTTCGCAGGAGAGCGACGGGTAGAGGGTACAATCGACCCTTCGCAGTGAGCCAGACGACCGTCTGTCGTCGCCGCAAGGCGATGGCGGGAGGAAAGTCCGAACTCCGCAGGGCAGTGCGCCGGGTAACCCCCGGTCAGGGTGACTTGAAGGATTAGTGGCACAGAAAACATACCGCCCTGAGTCGAGGTTCGCACGCGAGTGCGGACCGAGTCGAGGGGTAAGGGTGAAAAGGTGCGGTAAGAGCGCACCGCGCCCGTGGTAACACGGGTGGCAGGCAAAACCCCGCACGGAGCAAGACCAAATAGGGAGGCGCCCAGCAGAACACCGCTGGTTGGACGGCCCGTCCAAGTCTCCGGGTAGGTCGCTTGATCCCGCCAGCGATGGCGGGGCTAGAGGAATGGTCGTCATTCGTCTCGCCCGAAAGGGCAGGGCGAAACAGAATTCGGCTTACGGCTCACTGCGATCTTTTTCTCATACTTCAGACTTCTGTACTTCGTACTTCTTACTTCGTACTTTATGAGACGCACCGTCCTCGCGCTGCTGGTCCTCGTCCTGGCAGCGCCGATCATCGCCCAGCAGGCGCCCGGGCAGATTCGCCCGCGTCCTGCCGAAGGGCGCGAACCCGAGTTCCAGCCGCCGACCATTCGTGAATACAAGCCGAAGTCGCAGCTGGTTTCGCCGCAGCATCTTGTGCCGCGCGCGAAATATCCGGTCCTCGACATCCACAGCCATCAGCCCACGCCGATCTCGGCGGCGGAGTACGACCGCGTGATGAAGGGGATGGAATCGAACAACCTCCGGATCCTCGTCAACCTGAGCGGCTCGTTCGGCGACCGGCTGCGTCAGGGCGTCGATGCGCTCAAGGCCAGCAAGTACAAGGACCGGATGGTCCTGTTCGCCAACATCAACTTCAGCGGCACGGTCGGCCCCGGCTTCGGCGCGAAGGCCGCCAAACAGCTCGACGACGACCTCAACGCCGGGGCGATGGGGCTGAAGATCTTCAAGGACCTCGGCATGTTCGTCAAGAAGGCGAACGGCGAGCGCCTGCCGGTCGACGACCCGAGCTGGACGCCGTCTGGGAGACGTGCGCGCGGCGCAACGTGCCCGTGCTGATCCACATCGCCGAGCCGCCGGCCTTCTTCGAGCCGCTCGATTTCACCAACGAGCGCTGGCTCGAGCTCTCGCTCTACGCGGATCGCCGCCACCAGACCGGGGTGCGCTTCGAGCAGCTGATGACCGAGCGGAACAACATGATCCGCAAGCACCCGAACACCAAGTTCATCCTGGCCCATTTCGGCTGGCACGCCAACGACCTGGTCCGGGCCGGCAAGCTGCTGGACCAGTATCCCGAACGTCTACTACGACGTCGCCGCCGTGCTCTATGATTTCGGCCGCCAGCCGCGCGCGTCGCACGACTTCTTCGTGAAATACCAGGATCGGATTCTGTTCGGCAAGGACAGCTACCAGCCCGACGAGTATCCGTACTACTGGCGGGTGTTCGAGACCAACGACGAGTACTTCGACTACTACCGCGACTATCATGCGTTCTGGAAGCTGTACGGGATCGGCTTGCCCGATCAAGTGCTGAAAAAGCTCTACTACGCCAACGGCCTGAGGCTCACGCCCGGGCTTTCACACGCGGGATTCCCGAACTAGTCGGCAGAACGATTCGCACTATGGCTTCTTACCTCGTCACCGGCGGCGCCGGGTTCATCGGGTCGCACCTCACGGAGGAGCTGGTCCGCCGCGGGCACAGCGTTCGCGTCGCCGACAGCCTCATCACCGGCAAGCGCGGCAATCTCGACCACATCCGCGGCGTGGAGCTGCTGGAAGGCGACCTGGCGGATCTGCCGTTCGCGCAGCGCGCCGTCGTCGGCATGGACTACGTGCTGCACCAGGCGGCGATTCCCTCGGTGCCGCGGTCGGTCGAAGATCCGATCGCGTCCAACCGCGCCAACGCCGACGCCACCCTCAACGTGCTGGTGGCGGCGCGTGACGCCGGCGTCAAGCGGCTGGTCTTCGCCGGCTCGTCGTCGGAGTACGGCAACGCACCGGCGCTGCCCAAGCGCGAGGACATGGCGCCGAGCCCGCTGTCGCCCTATGCGCTGCAGAAGGTGACCGGGACCGCCTATTGCCAGATGTTCTACCGGCTCTACGGCTTCGAGACCGTGGTGATCCGCTATTTCAACGTGTTCGGACCGCGGCAGGATCCCGGCTCGGCCTACTCCGGCGTGATCTCGCTGTTTGCGACCGCGCTCATCGACGGCCGCCGGCCGATCATCTACGGCGACGGCGAGCAGACCCGCGACTTTACCTACGTAGCCAACATCGTCGACGGCGTGCTGCGCGCCTGCGAGGCGCCGGCGGCGGCCGGCGAGGCGATCAACGTCGCCTGCGGCACGCGCATCTCGCTGAACGAGCTGCTGCGCACGATGAACCGGATCGTCGGGACCCAGCTCGACGCGATCTACCAGGAAGAGCGGGCCGGCGACGTGAAGGACTCCCAGGCCGACATCAGCAAGGCGACGACGCTGCTCGGCTACACGCCGACGGTGGATCTCGAGGAAGGCCTCCGCAGCACGCTCGACTGGTGCCGCGGTTCGAACGCAGCGGCCGCGGCGCCCTAGCTCACTCGGGCACGAAGTCCGCCGGCAGGAATTCCACGGCCACCGCCGCGCCGACGACCTCGGCGGGCCAGCCGGCCGGCTTCTCCCTCCGCCAGGTCACATACACCGGTTCGGGCGGCAGGCGCGCGCCGCATCCCAGCGTGTCGTCCTTCGCCGGCGTGAAGCGGACGAGATTGACATCGCCGAATCGCAGCGCGGCGGTGACGAGGTCGCGGCCGTCCACCGCCACGTGAAAGCGCACCTGTCCGCCGGCGCACTCGACCGCCGTCAGCCGGCCGAACGCGCGCTCTTCGCCCTGCTGCACCGGCCGCAGACTCAGCGTGATGGCTCCAGCGCGGCGCCGCGGGCCTGCCGTGGGCACCGCTCCCGGTCCGGTCACGGCAGTGGCACCGCCTCTTGGGAGCGCTGCGGCGTCGAGCGCCTCGAGCCGGCGTCGCGCCGCCTCGACTGTGATGCTGTCGGCGGAGCGGGCGATGAGCTCCTGCAGCATCGGGCGGGCCACGTTCGGCGCACCGCGCAGCATCATGATGTCGGCCTGCCGCAACCGGAACTCGGCGCGTCCAGGCGCGAGGCCGATGGCGCGTGAGATGGCCGTGGCCGCCTCGTTCCAGGCGCGCTGTCGCATCTCGGCATAGGCGAGCCAGGCGAAGGTGTCCGGCGAGTTGGGTGCGAGCGTTGCCGCCTTGCTCAGCGCGTCCTGCGCGCGCCGTTCCAGGTCGGCCCGCCGCTCGGCGGGCGCGCCTTCGAGCGATTGCAGCGTTGCCACGCCCACTCCGTACTGAATCTCGAAGGTATCCGGGCCGAGGCGCGCCGCCGTCTCGAGCGCCGGCCACGCATCCGCGGGGCGATCCTGCAGCAGTCTCAGCCGGCCGAGAGCCAGCTGCGTGGGCGCGCTGTCAGGTTCGGCCGCCGCCGCGCCCTCGATTCGCCTGGTCGCATCGTCGCGCCGCTGAATGCGGAGTTGCAGATCGCCGAGCCAGGCCTCGGCTTCGCCGGGCGACAGCACGCGCGCCGGCAGGGAGGCCTCCGACTGCAGGCGTTCTTTGAACGTGTAGAGCCATGCCTTGAACGACATGTGGCGGACATATTCGTGAAGCCGCGGCTCGAACGCCGCAGGCGTCATGCCGAAGGTCGCCTCGAACGCGAGCTCGGGCTTCGCGCCCGCCGCGATCGCGCCGGCGTACTGGTTGATCAGCGTCTGCCCTGACGGCAGCTCCGTCATGAGGTAGTGAGTGAGCGCCCAGGACTCGGCGTAGAAGATTGACCGTCGTTCGCCTTCGTTGTACAGCTCGGAGGTCTGATCGACCGCCAGCAGCTGGCCCAGGGGGATGAACCGTTCGCGCAGCAGCGCGACGTGCCGCGCGACGGCGAGGCCGATGTTGGCTCCCTTGCCGCCGGCGCTCAGACGGAAGGTGCTGAAGTACTCCGCGAGCCCTTCGTTCAGCCAGACCGGAATCGAGCGCACCGCCGTGCCGACCAGCAGGTGGCTGTACTCGTGAAAGATGACCGGCGCGTCCTCGGCGAACCCCTCGGTGGACAGGGCGATCGAGTTCACGTCCACGCTGCGTTGAAAATAGCCGCCGACCGAGATCGGCTTGCCATTCCGCAGCGGGACGAACGGTTCGAACGCCTTGCGGGTGCCGAACACATACACCATCGTCGGCGCCGTGGCGGCCGGTTGACCGCCCGACGACAGCATGCCGAGGACGGTGCGGAACTGTTCGAGCTGCTGTGCCACGTCGCGCAGCGTGCCGGCGGACTGGTCGCCGATGACGGTCATCGACTCGCTGCGGACCGCCGTCCATCGCGTGGCCGCCGCCGCATCGGCGGTGAGCCAGAGCCCCCCGGCGAGCGTCAGCAAGAGCAGGCGCGGGGTCACGCCGGCGTCGCTCCGAACAGATCCTCATAGACGTACATCAGCGCGGCGGAGGCGATCGGGATCGTGATGATCTCGCCGACGCCGCAGGCGAGAAAGCCGGCAAACGCCACCAGCGCCAGCACGATGACCAGCGCGAACGTCGACCACCAGTGCTCGTGCACCACCCGCCGGCTCACTTCCATGGCGGTCCAGAATTCCATGTCCTTGTCGATCGCCAGCGGCAGCGCGAACACGTAGCCCACCGCGAGATAGATGCCGGGCAGCACGCAGAGGATCAACCCGATGGTCGTCAGCAGCCATTTCACGAGACCGGCCATCGTCAAGTTGAGGAGCGCCCGGTTGAAGCCGGCGAACAGATCGCCGATCTGCACGTCTTCGCCGCGGATGCGGCGGAGGAACATGTAGTCGAGTCCGCCCAGCAGCACGAACCCGACAATCCATCCGAGAATCGGCACGAAGGCCAGGCCGACCGTGATCAGCCAGCCGAGCACGGTCGCGCCGACCAGGACCGCCATGTGGTCGCGCACCAGCGCCCAGCCGCGCGAGATGGCGTGGCTGATGTCGATTGACGCCCGGCGCTGCAGGTACAACGCGGCGATCGCCTCGGGTGTATCCATCATGCTCTCCTCGTTACAGGTTTCGCAGCAGCCCGAAGACGACGAACAGCGAGATGCCGCGCGCGCTGAACACGAACGACGTCGTGCGCTCGCGCGCGACGAGCCACCCGGCGAGGGCGGCAACCACCAGAGGGTTGAAGGTCAGCGCGGCGATTGGCGCGCCCTGGAACGCGGCGTGGACGGCGCGCAGCGATCCACACAGCGGACACAACCAGCCGGTGAGCGCGTGAAAAGGGCACGAGGGGAACCACCACGTCGTCGCCGGATCGAAGGTCGCGACGAGCGCGGCGGCCGCCGCGGCCACGAGGGCTGTCTTCATGGTGCGCCGGAGGCATGATACGCCGGTTCGTGGCGCTGGCGGCAGACGCGCCAAGGCTGCCGGTGACGCCGGTTGCGCGGCGTCGCCGCCGGTTCCCGTGCGCCTTTTCTCCAGACGACAACTTCAGGTGGCGATCGCGGACGGCGATTCGGAACGCGCTGTTCAATCATCTCCGCTCGATTCGCCATCTTCCAATCGAGCAACACATTCCAGACACGTCATCGCGCGGCACGCATTGGACGACGGCTTGCGAGTGAGGCTGGCGACCCTGGCCAGTGAATGGTTCGCCGCGGGGCTTGACCTCCTTCGCAAAGGCCTGCGCCGGCCAGGGTCCTCTCACTTACTCACACAAGGAGGATTCGATGTTCCGTACTACGCTCTCGCTGTTGCTGCTGCTCTCGTGTGTGCTCTGCGCCGTGCCGTCGGCCGCGGCCGCTCAAGGCGCCCAATCCAAGGGCGCCGCCCGCTCCACCTCCAAACCGGCGTCCACCGCCATCGTCAATCTGAACACCGCGTCGGCCAGCGATCTCGAGGGGCTGCCCGGCATCGGCGCGAAGACGGCTGCCCGCATCGTGGAATACCGGCAGAAGAACGGGCCGTTCAAGAAGGTGGAAGAGCTGATGAATGTTCGCGGCGTCGGGGAGAAGAACTTCGTCAAGCTGAAGCCGCAGATCACGGTCGCTCCGGCGAAGGCCGATCACGATCATCAGGACCTTCGGTAGGGAGGACGCAGTCCGGTCGCCGCGCGCGGCCGGACTGCCAGATGCGATGACTGGATTCACTGAGTCGCGCGGCTACTCCTTGCTTGAGCTGATGATGGCCGCGGCTCTCGGCGTCACCCTGAGTGCATCGGCCGCGCCCGGGTATCTCAGCGCGCTGGACGATGTTCGGGCGAGCGGAGCGGCGCACCATCTCCTGGCGCGCTTGCAACGAGCGCGGATGGAAGCCGTGAAGCGATCGGCCATGGTCGGCCTGCAATTCACGCAGACACCGGACGGCCACTACGGCTATGCGCTGTATGTGGACGGCAATCGGAACGGCGTGCTTTCCGACGACATCGAGCATGGCGTCGATCGACTGATTGCCGCCATCGAGCGGTTGCCCGACCAATTCACCGGCGTCGAGTTCGGAGCCATTCCCGCCCTGCCCGCGGTCGATGCCGGGGGGAAGCCGCCGGGGGCCGATCCGATCCACCTGGGATCGGGCAACATCGCGAGTTTCTCCGCCATGGGCACCGCGACGTCCGGCACGGTCTACATCCGAGGCCGGCGCGGTTCGCAGTACGCGGTCCGGATATTCGGGGAAACAGGCCGGAGCCGCTTGTTGAAGTTCGAGTCAAAAGCGGGGAAGTGGAGGCAGTTATGAGTGGCGACGGCCCGGATCGGCGCGGCGTACGGCGCCTCAGCGCGTTCGACCAGCACCGCATCGTTTCGACCACGGTACACCCTGGACATGCGGCGCGACTGATCGACGTCGGTGCCGGCGGCGCGCTGATCGAGACGAACCAGCGCCTGCTCCCGGGAACGTCGGTCGAATTGCACGTGGCGACGGGAACGGATCGCGCGAGCGTGCGCGGCCGTGTGTTGCGGTGCTCGGTGGTGCGGGTGAGGCCGACCTGGGTGTGCTACCGCGGCGCGATTGCGTTCGACCGTTGTCTGCCGTGGTTCATAGACGATGGTGGGGAAGCAGCTACTCCGTGGGTGATTTGAGATGGCGCTCGAAGACACGGAATATCGCGGTGTTTTGGCGGAAGAGCCGATCGACGTCGATGGCACCGCCTTTGGTTCTGCAGTCGGAATGCCTCCTTACATTCCACGGCAGCGCGATCGTCGACAGGCCGTTTCGGATCTTCTAGCGTCGCTCGCGCGCGCGCTCGATCGGCGTCTCGACGTGTCGCTCATGCGCGGGGCGTTCGAAGCCGCCCTGGCGCAGGCCATTCCGGTCCGGACCGTGCGCCTGCGCGAGCTCGGCAGCCGTTGGGCCGGCCGCAGCGACACGGCCGGTCCCGAATCGATCACCCTCGATGTGCCTGGCGCGGATCCCTCCTCGCAGGCTCTGCTCGACGTCACGTTCGACCCGGGCAGCCCGCTTGGCGACTGGGACTTTCAGATGCTCGGCACGGCGGCCAACCTGGGGGCACTGGTCCTCGAGATCGAACGGTCCAGAACACAACTGGCACGTGCCGGGCTCCTCAATCCAAACCGGATCCGCCGGGACGGCGCGGCGCCGCTGATCGGATCCACGGTCGTGATGCAGACGCTGCGATCCGAGATCGAACGAGTGGCGGCAACGGACTTCACGGTGATGCTCGAGGGCGAAAGCGGCGTCGGCAAGGAGCTGGTTGCCAGGCAAATCCACGAATTGAGCCGCCGCCGCTCCGGTCCGTTCGTGGCGATCAACTGCGCCGCGCTGGTCGAGACCCTGCTGGAGGCAGAGCTGTTCGGCATCGAGGAGCGCACGGCAACCGGGGTTCGCGGCCGGCGCGGCAAGTTCGAGGCGGCCGAAGGCGGCACCTTGTTCCTCGACGAGGTCTCGGATCTGTCGGTGTCGGCCCAGGCCAAGCTGCTGCGCGCGATTCAGGATTTGGCGGTCGAGCGCGTCGGAGGCAACGGCACGCATCGGGTGGATATCCGGATCGTCGCCGCGACCAACCGCGGCCTCGCGTCGCTGGTCGAGCAGCGGCTCTTCCGGCCGGACTTGTTCTATCGCCTGAGCGGCGTCGACATCCGCGTGCCGGCGCTGCGCGAACGCCGGCCCGACATTCTCGAGCTCGCGGCGTACTTTCTCGAACGCCATAGGGCGACGCGGATTCGGAGACTGTCGGCGGGCGCGTCGGATGCCCTGATGACCTACGACTGGCCCGGCAATGTACGCGAGCTCGAGCGTCTGATGGAGCGCGCGGTCACCCTCGTCGACGCCGATGTCATCGAGCTCGACGATCTGCCTCCCGCGCTTCGCGGCGACTACGCGCTGGCGCTGGGCCCGTCGCTGCGGCGGAACGACAGTCTTCGTGCGTGGGCGAGCCGCTACGCTCGCCTGGTCCTGAACCGCTGCGAAGGCAACAAGCGCGAAGCGTGCCGGGTACTCGACATCAGCTATCACACGCTGCAGTCGTACCTGCGGTTCCCGGTGCACGGGGAAGCGGATACGACCGCGGAGCCATGGGGCGGGCAGCCTCAGCCCGAAGGATCCCTGGAGGTGGAGTCAACGATCTGATACCTCGCAGCGGCGAGGTGTGGCGGCCGCCGGGTGTCTCCGGCGAGTCGAGGAAACGAGGCAGGGCGGCGGCGTCGCCGCGAGGTCACGCGTTTTTCTCATGCGTCATGTGAGGAGAAGGCGATGAAACAGCGGTTGGCGTTCGTGATCGCGATACTGGGGGCCGGAGGATGGTCCTGGTCGGGAACCCGCGCCGTCGTCGGCGCGGAACAGGGCAATGCGCCCGTTCAGATTGTCCCGCCTGGACAGAAACAAGTTGGAAACCCGGGAGAAAAGGGAGCCACCTACTATGCGCTCGAGGCGCAGACCACTCGTTTGACCACGACATTCAAGGACGGCCACGCGGCGGTGGCCGAGCGCGGGCTCGTCGGCGAGGTGCGGACCATCCTGCGGGATCAGGCCGGCAACGAACGGGCCCAACTGCGCCTGAACCGGATCGACGGCACGCACGACATGGTGAACTACGAACCGATCGCCGGCGCGCCGTTTCAGGCCCTGAGCGATCCAAACGTGGCCAGGCCGACGCTCGACTGGGCCACCCGCCAGACGTACGGGCTCGCGAAGGACGGTGCCGACAACCTGGTCTGGGATGGCGGCACCATGCGACGGAAAGGCGCGGCCCGTCGCGACGTGGACAGCGACGTCGCTTCGGTCGAAACGGTCTGGGCCGGCGGCTTGATTGCGCGGTTGACTCGTCAGAACTATTCGCGCCGGCAAATCGCGCCGGGCCGATTCGTCCAGGGACCGGTGATGGTGACCGAACTGACCCTGCATGGAGCCGCTGTCGGGACGGCCGTCTGGTTCGAGCAGGATCAAGTGTTCGCGTACAGCTTGCCCGGACTGATGACCGGTCTGGTCGTGATTGGACCGGAACACCTGAAGGCAAGCTACGGCGGGTGGCCGTTCACGCCCGACACCACGTGGCTGAACCTGCAGATCATCGCCGCTCACCATTTCAAGACGCTGCTCGCCAGGCAGGGATCCGTCGCGAAGGCGTGCGCGCCGCCGCCACCAAGTCGTCTGGCTCAGTTCTTCTCACCGACGCTCTACGCAAACGAGGCTGGGTGCGACGACTTCCATTGGCTCGACGGCTCGATGGTTCGCGATTGCTGCGACGATCACGACCGCTGCTATTCCAAGAGCGGCTGCGACTCGAGCTCGTGGTGGCAGTGGTGGAAGAGCTGGACGTGCGATCGCTGTAACATCGCCGTCGTCGGCTGCTTCTTCGCGAGAGGCTCGGCCGACGATCGCTGCATCACGAGACAAGGGTGTGCTGGGTGAACGGAATGGCCACGCAACGCGGAACAGGATTCATCGCCGGCTTGCTGATCTTCGTGGCTGCTCACGGAGTCGAAGTCCTGAAGTGGGCTGTCTGGTTCGGCGGCGCCCATGACCCGTGGTTCCTGAATTCCGGCCGCGCCGTGGCATTCACAATGGGCTGCCTGTTCGTTGGCAGCGTCGCTTCAGGGTGGCTCCGGCTGTCGGGTCTGATGATCGCAGCCGGAGCCGCCACCGCGATGACGGTGGTGCTGTTCGTGAAGGACGAAGGCCCCGGAACAATCTTCCCGATTGTCATTGCGGTCGGGACCGTGTGCATTCTTGCGATCAGCCTGCTCGGCGCGTGGCTCGGCGGAGAAATACGTGGAGCGGACACCACTGCTCGTCGAGAGTAAACCGTCAATCAGTGGCTCAACCATTCAGTGGCTTGGCCATATTGGATCTCTTGTAAGAAAGTCATCTGGGTCGATGTGAAGTTGTGTTTTGCGATCGTCGAAATGTGTGAAGGCAGGTGATTGCAATCAACATTTCACATTCACCTCGCGTGGAGGGCGCTATTGTTTTTATTGCAATGACGTCGGACTCGCGGTCACGTCCTTTTGCGAACGTCGGAGCAGTCGTGCAGGGCGCTCTGGTTGTGAGCATCGGTATCTACTCGATGTTCGTGCTGTTCTCCTGGCTCCTCACCAACTGATCCACTATCCCTCCCCGGTCCTCGGTGGACCATCTCCATCGTCGGTCTCGCTCGGCAGCACATGGGCCAGCGTTGGCTGATTCATCTGGTGCAGCAGTTCTTGAATCTCGTCAGGACGCATCGGTGAACCCGCCAACACACCTACCTCCAGTACGACACAGACAAACAGTACGCGCAGCCTCTTCATGAACGACACGACGCCCTCGCTTGCGGCAGCGCGGCCGCACCAGAGTTCCGCAGAACAGCGAAATGGACTCAGGCGAGAGCGAGGCGGGGAGGTGCGCGAAGAAGATCGAGCGAGAGAAGGGAAGCGGGTTGAACATCGCACCGCGCGGCGCGCCTGCGAACGACGGTGACCGTGACCGCCGGAACAACCAGCCAGAGCGGCGCCAGAATCTCCACGACGAAACTGGCGGCAGCCGCCGGCACGAACGCCGCGAACACTACGAGCGCGACGCAGAGAATCGCGATGGCTTTGCGGGTACGTGGCATGGCGAGCAGGCCACGAATATTCTACCAGTGCGCCCGGCCTCTCGCGCCGCCCGGCCGCCGGGCTTTCTTGACCGGGCGTGAACGCGCATAGTACCGTTACCTGTTTCCACTCAGACTCTTGCAGCTCCCATGGAACAGGCAGCCGATACACCTCTCAAGAAGACACCGCTCAACGCCCGCCATCGCGCGTCGGGCGCCAGAATGGTCCCGTTCGGCGGCTGGGACATGCCGGTCGAGTACAGCGGCCTGTCGGCCGAACACGTCGCGGTCCGCACGCGGGCCGGGCATCTTCGACGTCAGCCACATGGGCGAAATCGAGATCGCCGGCAAAGACGCCCTCGCCGCCGTGCAGCGCATCTCGTCCAACGACGCGTCCAAGCTCGCCGTCGGCCAGGCGCAGTACTCCGGCCTGCTGACGCCGCAGGGCACCTTCGTCGACGACCTGCTGGTCTACCGCCTCGGCCCGGCGCACTTTCTGCTGGTGGTCAACGCCGGCAACATCGCCAGAGACTACGCGTGGATGGCCGAGCACATTCAGGGCGTCGGCGACGCGGTCGCCGTCGACTCCAGCTCGCGTTACGCGCTGATCGCGGTGCAGGGACCGGAGGCGCTGAACGTCCTGCAGCCGCTGACCGGCGTCGACCTCGCGAGCATGAAGTACTACTGGTTCGCCCACGGCGAGGTCGCCAACGTTCGCGCCACGGTTTCGCGCACCGGCTATACCGGCGAGGACGGCTTCGAGATCTTCGTGCCGCCGGCGCAGGCCGACAAGGTCTGGCTGGCGCTGCTCGAGTCGGGGAAGGCCGCCGACGTCATCCCCTGCGGACTCGGCGCGCGCGACACCCTGCGGCTCGAAGCCGGCATGCGTCTGCACGGCAACGACATCGACGAAACGACGACCGCCGTGGAAGCGGATCTGAACTGGATCGTCGGCTGGAAGAAGGACGACTTCATCGGCGCGGGCGCTCTCCGCGAGCAGAAGGCGAGCGGCGCCGCGCGCAAGATGGTCGGCTTCGAGATGCTCGAGCGCGGGCATCGCCCGCCACGGCTACGACGCCTACGTCGGCGACGCCAAGGTCGGCGTCGTCACCAGCGGCACCCAGACGCCGTTCCTGAAGAAGTCCATCGGCATGGCCTACCTGCCGATCGAGCACAACGCGCCCGGCACCGAATTCGACGTCGACATCCGCGGCCGCCGCACCCGCGCGCGCGTCGTGCCGATGCCGTTTCTACAAGAGGCGCGCAGAATAGATGGCGTATCCCGACAGCTTCAAGTACACCAAAGACCACGAGTGGGTCGGTCCTCGCCGGCGACAGCGGCAAGGTCGGCATCACCGACTACGCCCAGCAGCAGCTCGGCGACGTCGTCTTCGTCGAGCTTCCCGAGGTCGGCGCGAAGCTGAAGCAGGGGCAGTCGTTCGGCACGATCGAGTCGGTCAAGGCGGTGTCCGAGCTCTACGCGCCCGTGTCCGGCGAAGTCGTCGAGGTCAACACGGCGCTCAAGGACAAGCCGGAGATCGTCAACGCCGACCCGCACGAGCAGCTGGATGATCGTCGTCAGGCTCACCAACCCGAGCGAAGCCGGCGCGCTCCTCGACGCCGCGCAGTACGCAGGCGCTCGTCAAGTAGCGCAGCCCGACCCGAGTCCCGCTCCTAGCCCTGAGCACCGAACATGCTCTTTGACTTCGAATCGTTCCAGTCCCGCCACATCGGACCCGACGCCGACGAACGCGACGCGATGCTGAAGGCCGTCGGCGCGCCGTCGCTGGACGCGCTCATCGACGAGGCCATCCCGGCGCGCATCCGGCTCAAGCGCGCCGCTGAACCTGCCGGCCGGGCAGCCCGAGCATCGAGTTCCTGCGCGAGCTGCGCGCGCGTCGCGCGCAGCAACCAGATCGTTCGCGGTCGTTCATCGGCCTCGGCTACTACGACTGCATCACGCCGAGCGTGATCCTGCGCAACGTGCTCGAGAATCCGGGCTGGTACACGCCGTACACGCCGTATCAGGCCGAGATCGCGCAGGGCCGGCTCGAAGCGCTCCTCAATTTCCAGACGATGGTGCGCGATCTGACCGGGATGGAGGTCGCCAACGCGTCGCTGCTCGACGAAGCCACCGCCGCGGCCGAGGCGATGACGATGCTGCACGCGCGTGCAGGCGAAGCGGATCGACGGCCGGCGGCACGCCGCAGTTCCTCGTCGCCGACTCGCTGCTTTCCGCAGACGCTCGACGTCCTGCGCGCGCGCGCCGAGCCGCTCGGCATCGAGCTGCGTCGTCGGCGACTGCTCGACGACGGCCGAGTTCGGCGACCGCGTCTTCGGCGCGCTGGTGCAGATCGCCGGACGAACGCGGGCCGCGTCCACGATCTGCGCGACTTCATCGCGCGCGCGAAGGCGGCCGGCGTGCTGGTCGCCGTCGGCACCGATCTGCTCAGCCTGACGCTGCTCACGCCGCCGGGAGAGATGGGCGCCGACGTCGTCTTCGGCAACTCGCAGCGCTTCGGCGTGCCGCTGGGCTACGGCGGTCCGCACGCCGCGTTCTTCGCCACGCTCGAGAAGCACGTGCGCCAGGCGCCCGGCCGCATCATCGGCGTGTCGGTCGACGCGCACGGCAACACCGCCTACCGCATGGCGCTGCAGACGCGCGAGCAGCACATCCGCCGCGAGAAGGCGACCTCGAACATCTGCACCGCGCAGGCGCTGCTCGCGAACATCGCCGGCTTCTACGCCGTCTATCACGGGCCGAAGGGCTCGACCGCGATCGCGCGCGCGTCCACGCGCTACGCGACGCTGCTCGCGCGCGAGCTCGCCGCGCATCGGCGTCCGCCAGCTGAACGACGCGTACTTCGACACGCTGCGCTTCGAGGTGCCGGCGGCGTGCAGGCGATCGGCCAGATTCGCGAAGGCGCGCGCAGCGACGCCGGCATCAATCTTCGGCTACCGCGCGGACGGCACGATCAACATCGCGCTCGACGAGACGATCGACGACAGCGACATCGTGGCGCTCGCTCGGCGATGTTCGCGCGCCGGCGCGGCGGCGAAGCCGGCGGCGTTCGACGCGTCGACCGACGGCCTGCGGCCGACGCTATCCCGGCGGCGCTCGCGCGCACGTCGCCGTTCCTGACGCACCCGGTGTTCAACACGCATCACTCCGAGACGCGAGATGATGCGCTACATCCGCGGCCTCGAGCGCAAGGACATCGGCCTCGACACGTCGATGATCCCGCTCGGCTCGTGCACGATGAAGCTGAACGCGGCGTCGGAGATGCTGCCGGTCACGTGGCCGGAGTTCGGCGAAGCTGCATCCGTTCGCGCCGGTCGATCAGGCCGCGGGCTATCAGCAGATCTTCACGCGAGCTCGAAGCGGCGCTGTGCGAGATCACCGGCTTCGCCGCGGTCTCGCTGCAGCCGAACTCCGGCGCGCAGGGCGAGTTCGCCGGGCTGCTGGTGATCCGCGCCTATCACCAGCGATCGCGGCGACGCGCATCGCGACGTCGTGCTGATTCCCGCCGTCCGCGCACGGCACCAATCCCGGCCAGCGCCGTCGATGGCCGGCATGCACGTCGTCGTCGTCGCCAGCACCAGGGACGGCAACATCGACGTCGCCGATCTGAAGGCGAAGGCCGACGCGCACAGCGATCGGCTGGCGGCGCTGATGGTGACCTATCCGTCGACGCACGGCGTGTTCGAGGAGAGCATCCAGGACATCTGCGCGATCGTCCACGAGCACGGCGGCCAGGTCTACATGGACGGCGCGAACATGAACGCGCAGGTCGGCCTGACCAGCCCGGCGGCGATCGGCGCCGACGTCTGCCACCTGAACCTGCACAAGACGTTCGCATCCCGCACGGCGGCGGCGGCCCCGGCATGGGACCGATCGGCGTCGCGGCGCACCTCGCGCCGTATCTGCCGGGCCATCCGGTGGTCGAAGACCGGCGGCGCGCAGGCGATTCACGCGTTGTCGGCGGCGCCGTGGGGCAGCGCCAGCATCCTGCTGATCTCGTACGCCTACATGAAGATGCTGGGCGGCGACGGCATGACCGACGCCACGCGGTTCGCGATCCTCAACGCGAACTACATCAAGTCGCGGCTCGAGCCGCATTTCCCGGTGCTCTACACCCGGCCCAACGGCCGCGTCGCGCACGAGATGATTTTCGACCTGCGGCCGTTGAAGGCGGCGAGCGGCATCGACGAGACGGACGTCGCGAAGCGGCTGATGGATTACGGCTTCCACGCGCCGACGGTGTCGTTTCCGGTCGCCGGCACGCTGATGGTCGAGCCGACGGAGAGCGAACCGAAGGACGAGCTCGATCGTTTCTGCGATGCGATGATCGCGATCCGCGCCGAGATCCAGGCGGTCATCGACGGGCAAGGCCGATCCGAAGGACAACGTGCTCAAGAATGCGCCGCACACCGCCGGCGCGGTGACGGCCGCCGAATGGAGCGCATCCGTACTCGCGCGAGCAGGCCGCGTTCCCGCTGCCGTTCGTGCGCGCGAGCAAGTTCTGGCCGAGCGTCGGGCGGATCGACAATCCGTACGGCGACCGCAACCTGATGTGCTCCTGCCCGCCGATCGAAGAGTACGCCTGAAGGCCTGCACTACACTGCTGCGGTCGACGCGCGGCTATAATCCGCTGACCCCAGCGTGCCCCTGCAACCCGGTACCCGTCTCGGTCCCTACGAGATCCTCGCGCCGCTCGGCGCGGGCGGGATGGGCGAGGTCTGGCGGGCCCGCGACACGCGCCTCGATCGCATCGTCGCCATCAAGCAGCTGCGGGTCGAGCACAGCGACCGCTTCGCGCAGGAGGCGCGCGCGATCGCGGCGCTGAATCACCCCCACATCTGCACGCTCTACGACATCGGGCCCGACTATCTGGTCATGGAGTACATCGACGGCGCGCCGCTGCGCGGCCCGATGGCCGCAGCCGCCGCGGTGCCGCTGGCCATTCAGATCGCCGGTGCGCTAGCCGCCGCACACGACAAGGGGATCCTGCATCGCGATCTGAAGCCGGCCAACGTCATGGTCAGCGGCGGGGCGGCCAAGCTGCTCGACTTCGGGCTCGCGAAGGCGATCGGCCGCGCGGCCTACGACATGACGCAGACCATCGAGGGCACCGTGTCCGGCACGGCCGCCTACATGTCGCCGGAGCAGGCGCAAGGACAGCCGCTCGACGAACGCTCGGACATCTTCAGCTTCGGAGCGGTGCTCTATGAGCTCCTCAGCGGCGACCGCGCGTTCCCCGGCGAGTCGGGCGCGGCGGTGACCTCCGCGGTCCTGCGCGACGAGCCGCGTCCGCTGCAGGCGGCGGGAGCGCTGGCCGGGATCGTGACGCGCTGCCTGCGCAAGGCGCCGGCCGATCGCTTCCAGCGCATGGCCGACGTGAAGGCGGCGCTCGAACAACCGGCCGCCTTTTCCACCGCGGATACGCGCGCCTCCATCGCGGTGCTCCCGTTTGCGGACACGAGCCCGGGCAAGGACAACGAATACTTCAGCGACGGCCTGGCCGAGGAGATCATCAACGCGCTGGCGCAGATGTCCGGGCTCCGGGTGATCGCGCGCACGTCCGCATTCGCCTTCAAGGGACAGAACACAGACGTCCGTGGGATTGCCGCCGCACTCGGCGTGGCCCACGTGCTCGAAGGCAGCGTGCGCAAGGCCGGCGACCGGATTCGGGTGACCGCTCAGTTGATCCAGGCCGTCGACGGCAGTCACCTGTGGTCCGAGCGCTACGATCGCGATCTCGCCGATGTGTTCGAAGTGCAGGACGAGATTGCCGGCGCGATCGCCGGCGCGCTGAAGGCGCGGCTGTCGCCGCCGGACGCGGCGGCGCGGCCCCATACGCCGCCGGTGCGCGCCTACGATGCCTACCTGAAGGGTCGGCATTACCAATGGAAGGTGACGCCCGACGCTCTCCGGCGCAGCCAGGCCTACTTCGAAGAGGCCATTGCCGCCGACCCGGGGTATGCGCTCGCGCACAGCGGCCTCAGCATGTCGTATTTCATGCAGACCATATTCGGCCTGCTCCGGCCGCACGACGCGATGCCGCTCGCGCGGGTGGCGGCGCAGCGGGCGTCGCAGATTGACCCGGCGCTGCAGGAGTCCCGCTCCATGCTGGGCATCGTCGCGGCGCTGTACGACTACGACTGGCGCGAGGCCGATCGGCAGTTCGCCGCGGCGATGGCGCGGGAGCCGGTGCCTCGGTCGGTGCGCAGCGCCTACGCGTTGTTCTACCTGAATTACCTGGGCCGCTACCGGGAAGCCGTCGGCGAACTGGAGCGCGCCATAAAAGACGACCCGTTGTCGGTGGAGCAGCGGTACGAACTGGGCACCGTTCTGCTCGCGGCCGGCCGAGACGCCGAAGGCATGGTCCAGCTGCTGAATGCCACGGAGATCGACGAGGCGTTCATGCCGCCGTACGTCGTGATGGGTTTCGCGCAGACACGCCGCCGCCAGTTTGCCGAGGCGCTGGTCAATGCGGAGCGCGCACATGCGCTGGGCGCCTGGGATCCGGTGGTGATGGGTCTGTTCGGCGCCGCCCTCGTCAACACCGGCGATCGGGAACGGGCACAGCAGATTCTCGCGCCGCTCGGGGATGGCAGCGCTCCGGTACATCGCTCGGCCTTGGAGTCTTCCAGTTGCTGCTCGGCGACGTCGAACTCGGCGCCGACTACATGACGCGAGCGATCGATGAGCGCTATCCGGGAATCCTGTTCTTCGTCAACGGCGCGCTGGGCGCACCGCTGCGCGCCAGCACGCGATGGCCCGCAATGCGTCGCATGCTGAACCTGCCGGAGGGCGCCGGATGACGGACCTCGATCGCCGCGCGTTGCTGCTGGCAGGGTTCGGTCTCGCGCTCGGCCAGACCGATCCGGCCGCCAGCCGGCCGCAGGCCGGAGATCTTCTCGTCAAGGCAGGCGACGCATCGAAGACACCCTTGACGCCGCGGGATGTGACTGCCGGCGCGCCGCAGATGCTGGTCTGGGCGATGGATCCAGCGGACAAGACGGTCCGGAGCGCATCGCGGCTGAACCAGGTGATCCTGCTCAGGCTCGATCCCGAAACCCTCAAGCCCGAGACTCGCGCGCGGGCGGCGGACGGCGTGGTCGCGTACACGAGTATCTGCACACACACGGGGTGCGATGTCGAGACGTGGCTGGCTGCCGAACAAGTCGTATCCTGTCCCTGCCACGATTCGGCGTTCGACCCGAAGGACAGTGGACGCGTGGTCGACGGCCCCGCGCCGCGGCCTTTGCCGGCGCTCGCGCTGACGGTCGCAGGCGGGCATCTGGTGGTCGCGCAACCGTTCACCGCGCCCATCGGGTTCGAGAAGGGATGAGATGAAGAAGCCACGCGTCCTCGCCGTGTCCGGTGCGCTGGTGTTGCTGGTTGCGGTCGCCGCGGCTTCGCAGTCACCGCCACCGCCACCGCCACCACCGGCGCCGCAGTCCGGACTGTTATCACACTACAAGCCGGTAACCGCCGAGCGTCTCGAAGAACCCTGAAGACAGCGACTGGCTGCTGGTGCGGCGCACCTACGATGGATGGGGATACAGCCCGCTCGACCAGATTACGTCCGCCAACGTCGGACGCCTGCAGCCAGCGTGGGTGTTTGCCACAGGCGTGACCAACGGTCACGAAGCGCCGCCGATGGTGAACAACGGAATCATGTTCGTCGCGACGCCAGGGAATCAGGTGATCGCGCTCGATGCCAAGACCGGCGCGCTGCTGTGGCGCTACAAGCGGCCGCTCCCGGACGAGGTGGTGCTGCTGCATGGGACCAGCCGCGGCGTCGCGTTGTACCGCGACAAGGTGTTCTTCGCGGCCGGGGAAGCCGTCCTCGTGGCGCTGGATGCCCGGACGGGCGCGGAAGCGTGGACGAAGAGAGTGGCCGAGAACAAGAGCGGCTACTACATGTCGATCGCGCCCCTCGTCGCCGACGGCAAGGTCCTCGTCGGCGCCTCCGGCGGGGAGATGGGGATTCGCGGCTTTGTGGCTGCGTACGATGCCGAGACCGGCGAGGATTTGTGGCGCACCTACACGGTGCCGGCGCCCGGTGAGCCGGGCAGCGAGACATGGCCGAAAGGAGACCAGTGGAAGACGGGCGGCGGCCCGGTGTGGGTGACCGGCACGTACGATCCCGCGACCAATCTGGCGTTCTGGGGTACGGGGAACGGCGGTCCGTGGATGGGCGACCAGCGTCCAGGCGACAACCTGTACACCTCGTCGACGATTGCGCTCGACGTGTCGACCGGCGCGCTGAAGGGGCACTTTCAATATCACCCGAACGATTCGTGGGACTGGGACGAAGTGTCGCCGCCGATTCTGGTGGACTACCGGCGCAACGGGCGAACGGTCAAAGGACTGATCGACGTGGCACGCGACGGCTACCTATGGTTCCTCGAGCGGAGCAACGGCGCGATCGCGTTCGTGGAAGGAAAGCCATACGTGAAGCAGAACGTCTTCACGAGCCTCGACCCAAAGTCCGGCCGGCCGAACGTCGATCCGGCGCGCCAGCCCGGCACCAACAAGGAAGCGGATTTCTGCCCGTCGCATTGGGGCGGCAAGAACTGGCCGCCGATCGCGTTCAGCCCGAAGACGCGGATGATCTACATTCCGGCCAACGAGAATCTCTGCACGACGATGATCGGGCGGCCGGTCTGGTACAGCGCGGGCCGCGGTTTCACCGGCATGAGCAACACGCTGCGCATCGTGCCGGGCGCGGATCACATCGGTGAAGTTCAGGCGTGGAACGTGGATACCGGTGTGCGCGTGTGGACGCACGGCTTCGACTCGGCCAACTGGGGGCCGGTGCTGGCGACCGGCGGCGGGCTGGTCTTCAGCGGCGGCACGCACGATCGCCTGTTCCGCGCCTTCGACGCCTCGACCGGTGCGGTGCTGTGGGAATTCCCGACCAACTCCGGCATCATCGGTCAGCCGTCGTCGTTCTCGGTGGACGGGAAGCAGTACGTGGCCGTGCAATCGGGCTGGGGCATCGATTCCCGCACGATGCAATCGCGTTTGAGCCGGCTCGCACCCGGCAGGTTTCCCGACGTGCCGGAGGGCGGCGCCGTGTGGGTATTCGCCGTGCGGTAGCAGTGAACGTAGTGCGGGCCCCACCTGGGGTTTCCGATGCGGTCGACGGCAGGGGCGACGTACATGCTCGACGGCCGGCGGTATCTGCTGGTGCCGTTGGGCCGCAAGGTCTGCACTACATCAGTGGGAAACGCTAAGGAACCATCGTCGGCCGGACCGTCAGCGACTGCGCCTTCTTGCGGAAGGCCTCGAGCAGCGCGCGCGTCACCGGTCCCGGTGCGCCGGTGCCGATCGTCCGATCGTCGACCTGGACGATCGGCACGCACCTCGCGCGTCGTGCTGGTCAGGAACGCCTCGTCGGCGCCGAACAGATCGGCATCCTTCAGCACCGCCTCGCGAACCGGAATGCCGATCTCCGCGCCGACCTCGAACAGGAACTCGCGCGTGATGCCGGGCAGCAGGCCGGCATCGATCGGCGGCGTCAGCGCGGCGCCGTCCTTGACGATGAACAGGTTCGACTGCGTGCACTCGGCGAGCTCGCCCTTGTAGTTCCGCATCACGCCTTCGAACGCGCCGCGGCGCAGCGCTTCCTGCATCGCCAGCGCGTTGTTCAGCAGGCTGTTCGACTTGATCAGCGGGTTCACGGTGCCCGGATGATTGCGGACGACGCCGACCAGCGATACCTTGACGCCGCGCTCGAACGCCTGCGCGCGGCGGATCGACGTTCGGCTTGACGATGACGACGATCGAGGGCGTCGGGCATGGCGGCGGGATCGTAGGTCAGCTCGCCGATGCCGCGGGTGACGAGGATCCGGATGTAGGCCTCGCGTTCGGTGCTGTCGCCGAGCCCGGCGGCGCGCATCGTCTCGCGGAAGCGCTCGTCGATCTGCGTCGTCGGTCAGCGGGATCGGCAGCGCGAGCATGCCGGCCGAGTTGCGCAGCCGGCGCATGTGGCGGTCGAACAGGAACGGCTGGCCGTTGTAGGTGCGCAGCGTCTCGTACACGCCCTCGCCGTAAAGAAATCCGTGATCGAAGATCGAGATGACGGCGTGCTCCTGATCGGAGACGCGGCCGTTGACGTTGACGGTGGCTGCCATACGGGCAAGCGTACATCAGCGGTCAGCACCGATCCAACACAAAGGGAAAACCCTGTGGAGTAATATCCTTGGTGTGTCCTTGTGTTGATGCTCACGCCGCGAACCAGCCTGATGCGAGTTCTGAACACCGCCCAGATGCGCGAAGCCGATCGCCGCACCATCGAAGACATCGGCATTCCGTCGCTGGTGCTGATGGAGAATGCCGGCCGGCAGGCGGTCGCCGCGATGGAAGCGATGTACAGCGATCTGCTCGAGCGGCAGGTCGCGGTGCTGTGCGGCCGCGGCAACAACGGCGGCGATGGCTTCGTCGTCGCGCGGACGCTGGCGCAGCGCGGCGTCGACGTGTCGGTGTTCCTGATCGGCCGGGTCGCCGAGGTGCGCGGCGACGCGCGCATCAACCTCGAGATCCTCGGCCGCCTCGGCCTGACCGTCGTCGAGATCGCCGACAGCCAGGCGTGGGAGCTGCATTTCTCCGAGGTCGGCGACTGCACGCTGATCGTCGACGCGATCTTCGGCACCGGCCTCAACGCGCCGATCGCCGGGCTTCATCGAGTCGGTGGTCACCGACGTCAACGCCTCGGGCATCCCGGTGGTCGCGATCGACCTGCCGTCCGGCCTCTCGGCCGACTCGCCGGACCCGATCGGCGCCGTCGATCGACGCCGGCCTGACCGTCACGCTCGCCGCGCCGAAGATGCCGCTGGTGCTGCCGCCGGCGGAAACGCGCGCGGGCGACATCGTGATCGCCGACATCGGCATTCCGGGCGAGGTGCTCGACGGGCTCGACGGGCCGCACGTCGATCTGCTGACCCGCGCCTCGATGCGCGAGCTGATCACGCCGCGGCAGCCGGACAGCCACAAAGGCGACTACGGCCGCGTGCTGATCGTCGCCGGTTCGCTGGGAAAGACCGGCGCCGCCCACCTGTCCGCGGTCGGCGCGCTGCGCTCGGGCGCGGGGCTGGTGACCATCGCGACGCCCGCCTCGCTGCCAGCCGATCCTGTCGGCGATGGCGCCCGGAGTACATGACCGAGGCGCTTCATGAGACCGCGGAGGGGCTGCGATCCCGACGGCGTCGAGCACGTCATCGAGATGGCGCGCGACGTCCTCGCGATCGGACCCGGGCCTCGGCCGCGGCGCCGGCACGCGCGAGTTCATCCGCCAGCTGGTCGATCGGGCGACGATGCCGCTGGTGATCGACGCGGACGGGCTGAACGCGTTCGCGGACGAGCCCGATCATCTCAACGGCCGCGAAGGGCGCGACGTCATCATCACGCCGCACCCCGGCGAGATGGCGCGCCTGGTCGGGATGTCGACCGACGAAGTGCAGGCGAGCCGGCTCGAGATCGCGCGCAACTTCGCGATCGCCCATCACGTCTTCGTCGTGCTGAAGGGGCACCGGACGCTGATCGCCACGCCGGACGACAAGGTGTTCATCAACCCGACCGGCAACCCCGGCATGGCGACCGGCGGCACCGGCGACGTGCTCACCGGCATGATCGCGGCGTGGCTGGCGCAGCTGCTCGACGCCGAAGCCGCCTGCCGGCTCGCGGTCTACCTGCACGGCCTGGCCGGCGATCTCGCCGAAGCGGACGAAGGCGAGGTGTCGATGACGTCCGCCGACGTCGCCGGGCATCTCGGCGACGCGATGCTCGAGCTCACCGCCCGGCGCAAGGTCGTCAGCAAGGACGGATCGGCCTGAGAGTTCACAGGAGACGCAGGAGACCAAGAGTCTCTTGATCTTCTGGTCTTCTGATCTTCTGTTCAATGCCAACAGTCACGACGGAATCCGAAGAAGAGACGGCCGCCGTCGGGCGCGAGCTCGCGGCTTCGCTGTCAGCCGGCGACGTGCTGCTGCTGTTCGGCGATCTCGGCGCGGGGAAGACCGCGTTCGTGCGCGGCCTGGCCGAGGGGCTCGGCGTCTCGCGCGACGAGGTGAGCAGCCCGACGTTCACGCTGATCCAGGAATACCGCGGCGGACGGCTGCCGCTGTTCCACGTCGATCTCTATCGCATCGAAGATCCGCGCGAGTT
This sequence comes from uncultured Acidobacteriota bacterium, assembly GCA_963794705.1. GTDB lineage: Bacteria > Acidobacteriota > Vicinamibacteria > Vicinamibacterales > CAVVIG01 > CAVQFC01. The sequence goes on along the minus strand of CAWCFI010000006.1, from coordinate 462,208 downwards.
CGACGAGCTGGGCCTGGACGAGATCGCCGAGGACGGCGTGCTGGCGATCGAGTGGGCGGAGAAGCTCGACGCTCGGCTGAAGCCTTCGCGCTACGTGACGGTTCGCATCGAGCACGCGGGCGATGACGAGCGGACGGTGACGGTTGAAATCGAAGTCGAAGGCTGAAGTACGAAGGCTGAGTCGAAGCTGGAAGCCGTTGACTTCTGACCTCGTACTTCGTACTTACTCGGATCGGTAGTTCGGCGCTTCCTTGGTGATGGCGACGTCGTGGACGTGGCTCTCGCGGGCGCCGGCGGGGGTGATGCGAATCAGCTTGGCCTCGCGCTGCAGGATCGGGATCGTCCTGCGCGCCGCAGTAGCCCATGCCGGCGCGCAGGCCGCCGACCAGCTGATGCACCATCGCGGCGACGCTGCCCTTGTGAGCGACGCGGCCTTCGATCCCTTCCGGCACGAGCTTCTCGGTGCCGCCCGGCGCGTCGAGATCGAACTCGTCCTGGAAGTAGCGGTCGCGGCTGCCGCGGCGCATCGCGCCCATCGACCCCATGCCGCGGTACTCCTTGAAGCTGCGGCCCTGGTACAGAATGATCTCGCCCGGGCTCTCGTCGGTGCCGGCAAACAGGTTGCCGATCATCGTCGCGCTCGCGCCGACCGCGATCGCCTTGGTGATGTCGCCCGAGAAGCGGATGCCGCCGTCGGCGATCACCGGAATGCCGTGCGCCGCGGCGGCGCGCGCGCAGTCCATGATCGCGGTGATCATCGGCACGCCGATGCCGGCGATGATCCGCGTCGTGCAGATCGAGCCGGCGCCGATGCCGACCTTCACGGCGTCGACGCCGAGGCCGATCAGCGCCTCGGTGCCTTCCGCGGTGGCGACGTTGCCGGCGACCAGGTCGACCTGCGGGAAGCGGCGGCGCAGCGTCCGCACCATGTCGAGGACGTTCTGCGAGTGGCCGTGCGCGGTGTCGACGACCAGCACGTCGACGTTGGCGGCGACCAGCGCGTCGGCGCGCTCGACCGTGTCGCGCGCGGTGCCGACCGCGGCGCCGCAGCGCAGGCGGCCGAGCGCAGTCCTTCGACGCGTTCGGGTACTTGACCGCCTTCTGGATGTCCTTGACGGTGATCAGCCCCTTCAGCCGGAAATCGCGGTCGACGACCAGCAGCTTTTCGACCTTGTGGCGGTGCAGAATCTCGCGCGCCGCGTCGAGCGTCGTGCCGACCGGCACGGTGAACAGCGGCTCGCGCGTCATCACCTCGCTGATCGGCGCGGTTCACGTTGGTCTCGAAGCGCAGATCGCGGTTGGTCAGGATGCCGACCAGCCGCCCTTCCTTGCTGCCGTCCTCGGTGATCGGCACGCCCGAGATGCTGTACTTCTTCATCAGATCGAGCGCTTCGAAGATCCGGTGGGTGGGGGAGAGCGTGATCGGATCGACGATCATGCCGCTCTCCGAGCGCTTGACGCGGTCCACCTCGGAGGCCTGCTCGTCGATCGTCAGGTTCTTGTGGATCACGCCGAGGCCGCCCTGCTGCGCCATCGCGATCGCGAGCCGCGACTCGGTGACGGTGTCCATCGCCGCGCTGAGCAGCGGCACGCTCAGCCGGATGTTGCGCGTCAGCTGGGTCGAGACGTCCACCTGCGGTCGGCACGACGTCGGAGTGGCGCGGCACGAGCAGGATGTCGTCGAAGGTCAGGGCGGTGGCGAGGCCGGAGTCGATGGAGAGGAGCGAAGGCGATTCGGTGGTTTTCACGCGGCGGTCCCGTGACACTTCTTGTATTTTTTCCCGCTGCCGCAGGGGCAGGGGTCGTTGCGGCCGACCTTGGGCTCGTCGCGGCGCACCGTCTTCACCGCCGCATCGTCGCCGCCGACGCGGGCGGCTGCTTGTCGTGCGACGGGCCGAACGGGCTGGCCGGCTCGGCCTGCTGCGCGCGCGGCGCGCTGTTCAGGAGCGATTTCGATTCGGCCGACGGGTCGTTGAGAATCAGCGGCGCGCGGCGCGGCGCCGGACGCCGCGGCACCGGCTCGGCCGCCTTCGTCGTTCATGACCGGGCGCAGCCACCACAGGTAGCGGACGATCTCCTCGTCCACGCGATCCTTCATCGCCTGGAACAGCTCGAAGCTCTCCTTCTTGTACTCGATCAGCGGATCGCGCTGGCCGTAGCCGCGCAGGCCGATGCCTTCCTTGAGGTGGTCGAGGCTGTAGAGGTGATCCTTCCACTGGCTGTCGACGATCTGGAGCATGATGTCGCGCTCGACCCGCTCCAGCACCTCGCGGCCGACCAGCTGTTCCTTCTCGTCGTACGACTGCAGGATCGTCTCCCACAGCGCGTCGCGGATTTCGTCCGAGGTCCGGTCGGTGAAGTCGAGCGTCGCTGGTGTCGATCGGCGAACACGCGGGTCACTTCGAGCTTGAGCGCGTCGAGGTCCCACTGCTCGTAGTCGGCCTGGCGGGCGGCGTAGGTTTCGACCAGCGAGTCGAGGATCTCCTCGGCGAGATCCATCAGGTAGTCGCGCGTGCCGACCATCGTCTCCTGGCCGTCCTCGTCCTGGAACGGAATCTTGCCCTCGAGAATCTGCCGGCGCAGCGCGTAGATGTTCTCGCGCTGCTTGTTCATCACGTCGTCGTACTCGAGCAGGTGCTTGCGGACGGAGAAGTTCTGCGCTTCGACCTGCTTCTGCGCCCGCTCGATCGCGCGCGAGACCATGCCGTGCTCGATCGGGACGCCTTCTTCCATGCCCAGCTTCTGCATCAGGCCGGAAATGCGGTCCGAGCCGAAGATGCGCATCAGGTCGTCTTCGAGCGAGAGGTAGAAGCGGGACGCGCCCGGGTCGCCCTGACGGCCGGCGCGGCCGCGCAGCTGGTTGTCGATGCGCCGCGCCTCGTGCCGCTCGGTCGCGACGATGTGGAGGCCCTCCGAGCGCGATGACCTCGTCGTGCTCGGCATCGCACTGGGCCTTGAAGTGCTCGAAGATCCGCTGGTAGGCGGCCTTCGGCACCCGGTAGAACGCGTCGAGATGGTAGAAGTAGGCGAACTGCTCGTCCTCGACGAAGCGCTCCTCGCCCTTGGGCAGGCGCTCGGCGATCTGCTCGGCCAGGCACTGCTGGCGCGCCATGAACTCGGCGTTGCCGCCGAGCAGGATGTCGGTGCCGCGGCCGGCCATGTTGGTCGCGATCGTCACCGAGCCCTTGCGGCCCGCCTGCGCCACGAACTCGGCTTCCTGGGCGTGGTATTTCGCGTTGAGCACGACGTGCTTGTCGGCGCCGCCGCCGGTGGTGGTGCCGCGCTTCAGCCCGCGGCGGTCGAGCATGGTCGACAGCTTCTCCGACTTCTCGATCGACACGGTGCCGACCAGCACCGGGCGTCCCTTCGCATGCTCGTCGACGATCTCGGTGACGATCGCGTCCCACTTTTCCTTCTCGGTCCGGTAGACCAGATCGGGATTCTCGAGCCGCCGCAGCGGCCGATTCGCCGGGATGACGACGACGTCGAGCTTGTAGATCTTGTTGAACTCCTCGGCCTCGGTGTCGGCGGTGCCGGTCATGCCGGCCAGCTTCTTGTACTTGCGGAAGTAGTTCTGGAAGGTGACGGTGGCGAGCGTCTGGTTCTCGCGCTCGATCTTCACCTTCTCCTTGGCCTCGACCGCCTGGTGCAGGCCGTCGCTCCAGCGGCGGCCGGGCATCAGGCGGCCGGTGAACTCGTCGACGATGACGACCTCGCCGTCCTTGATCATGTAGTCGACGTCGCGGTGGAACAGCGACGTGCGCGCGCAGCGCCTGGTTGACGTGGTGGAGGAACGGCATGTTCGCGGGATCGTAGAGGCCGCCCGGCTCGAGCTCGCCCGCGAGCAGTTCCTCGGCCTTCGCCATGCCGCTTTCGGTCAGCGTGACGGTCTTGTGCTTCTCGTCCTTGATGTAGTCGCCGGTCGCTTCCAGCGCCTCGCGCTCCTCGGCCTTGGTGTCGCCCTGCACGACGGCGCCCATCTTCAGCTTCGGGATGATGCGATCGACCTTGTAGTACTTGTCGGTCGACTCTTCGGCCGGGCCCGAGATGATCGAGCGGCGTCCGCGCCTCGTCGATGAGGATGCTGTCGACCTCGTCCACGATCGCGAAGTGATGCCCGCGCTGCACGTAGTGCGCGAGCTCGAACTTCATGTTGTCGCGGAGGTAGTCGAAGCCGAACTCGTTGTTGGTGCCGTAGGTGATGTCGGCGGCGTAGGCCGCCTGCCGCTCCATGTCGTTCAGGTCGTGCTGGATGACGCCGACGGTCATCCCGAGGAAGCGGTAGATCTTGCCCATCCACTCCGAGTCGCGGCGGGCGAGGTAGTCGTTCACGGTGACGACGTGGACGCCCTTGCCCTCGAGCGCGTTGAGATAGGCCGGCAGCGTCGCGACCAGGGTCTTGCCCTCGCCGGTCTTCATCTCGGCGATCTTGCCCTTGTGGAGCACCGCGCCGCCGATGAGCTGCACGTCGAAGTGCCGCATGTTGAGCACGCGGCGGCCGGCTTCGCGGACGACGGCGAACGCTTCCGGCAGCAGGTCGTCGAGCGTCTCGCCGTTGGCAAGCCGCTCGCGGAACTCGGCGGTCTTGCCGCGCAGCTGCGCGTCCGACAGCGCCTGAATCGGACGGCTCGAGGGCGTTGACCTCGGCCACGATCGGGCGCAGGCGCTTCAGTTCACGATCGTTCTGGGTGCCGACGACTTTGGCGAGTAGGGTATCGAGCATCTACAACTTGGGATGGCCCGGAAAAGGGTATCCATTGATTGTAACACCCGCCTTCGCCGCTGTCGCGGCTCCGGCGGGGCAGGCCCCCGCAGCGTTGTTATTCCGTTGCGGCGAATGGCGTTAACGAGAAGGACGCCGGCGCGAGGCCTAGCGGTTCGCGGGCTGGGTGAGCAGCTGCAGCGGGTTGATGAGTTTGCCGTTCGCGAGAATCTCGTAGTGCAGGTGCGCGCCGGTGGCGCGGCCCGGTGGCGCCGACGTAGCCGATGACCGCGCCGCGCTTGACGGTCTGGCCCGGCTTGACGGCGAAGGCGCTCAGGTGGCCGTAGCGGGTCACCAGGTCGAAGCCGTGCTTCAGCACGATCAGGTTGCCGTAGTCGCCGGTGTAGGCCGCCGATTCGACCGCGCCGTCGGCGGTCGCGAACACCGGCTGGCCCTTGTCGGTCGAGATGTCGAGGCCCTGGTGATAACCCGGCTCGCCGGTGAACGGATCGCTGCGGCCGCCGAAGGTGCCGGTGAGCCAGCCGTGCGCCGGCCAGATCGACGGCGTCGACGCCGCGAGCGCCTCGCGTCGCTCGACGTCGCGCCGGACGTAGCGGAGACGGCTTTCGAGTCCCTGCAGCAGGTCGCGCAGCACGCCGAACGTGTCTTCCGGCGACGACAGCACCGCGGTCGCGATCTCGGCTCATCGCGGAGGTGGCCGGCACGTTGGTGCCGCCGGCCGCGCGCGTCTTCACGATCGCGGGGAGCTTGGCCATCGCCTGCGCCTGCGCCGGATCGAGCGTGGCGCGCGCGCCGAGATCGTTGATCACGCTTTCGAGCGACTGAATCTGCGCGGTCAGCTCGCCGGTGGCGGCGCGGTAGCTGCCGTTTTCGACGGTGAGCGAGGAGTTGTTGGAGCGCAGCTGATCGATCTCGCCTGCGCGCTCCACTTGGCGCCAAGGCCCGATGAGCACCGGCAGCGCCAAAACCGTCAGCGACGGCGGCAGCCGTCAGCGCGGAGGTTGACCGTCACCTGGCGCATGACGCCGCTGGATCGGTCCGCAATCAATACCGTGTAACGACGTGCGCTCATAGCCTCCGGACCGTCTGCGAAGGCAGACATCGGACGAGACGCCCTGATGCCCGCTATTCTTTGCTCGTAAAGGGGATGGACGCGAAAAGACCCTCGCGTCCGAAGCTTCGAAACTGTATCACACGGGCAACGGAGGCCCCAAGCGCCAAGTCGCAACGGGAACATAAAGCGAAAACGATTCGCGTTAAGATTCGCGCACACTTTTCCTCGAACGAGGCCTATGACCTTGAGAAGCCGTTTCATCACGTCGGCGGCGGCTGTGCTGACGCTCGCGTCCGTGTCGCTGCTGCGCGCGCAGGACATCACCAGCAAGGATCTGCTGGATGGTCTGGCGAACCCGTCGCGCTGGCTGACGTATTCCGGTGATTACACCGGCCGCCGCTTCAGCCCGCTGACGCAGGTCACGCCTGCCAATGCCGCGCAGCTGGCCCCGCAGTGGACGTTCCAAACCGGCGTCGTCAACAAGTTCGAGGCGACGCCGATCGTCGTCGACGGCGTGCTGTACGTGACCGGCCCGCTCAATCACGCCTGGGCGGTCGACGCGCGAACCGGCAAGCAGATCTGGCACTACCAGCGTCAGCTGCCGCCGGGACTGAAGGTGTGCTGCGGCATGGTGAACCGCGGCTTTGCCGTCTACGGCGATCGCCTATTCATGGGCACGCTCGATGCGCACTTCGTCGCGCTCGAGATGAAGACCGGCAAGGTGATCTACGACATCGAGATGGCGGCGGCCAAGGATGGGTTTGCCGCGACCGGCGCGCCGCTCGTGGTCAACGGCAAGGTGATCGCCGGCGTCGCCGGCGGCGAGTTCGCCAACCGCGGCTTTCTCGACGCCTACAATCCCGCTACGGGCGAGCGCCTCTGGCGCTTCTACACCATCCCGGCGCCCGGTGAACCCGGCAGCGACTCATGGAAAGGCGAGATCTGGCAACGCGGCGGCGGCCCGACGTGGCTGACCGGCACCTACGATCCGCAACTGAATCTCCTCTACTGGGGCGTCGGCAATCCCAATCCTGACTGGGACGGCGCCAGCCGGCCGGGCGACAACCTCTACACCGGTTCGCTAGTGGCTCTCGATCCCGACAAGGGGACCATGAAGTGGCACTACCAGTACACGCCGCACGACACCCACGACTGGGATGCGAACGAAATACCGGTGCTCGCAGACATCACCGTGAACGGACGTGCGCGCAAGGTCGTGATGATGGGGAACCGCAACGGCTTCTTCTATGTGAACGATCGGGTCACCGGCGAGTTCATCAGAGCGAGGCCGTTCGTGACCACCACATGGTCGAGCGAGATCGGACGCGACGGCCGGCCGGTACTGAATCCGGGGCAGGAGCCGACTGAAACCGGAACGGTCACGTGCCCCGGGCTGTACGGCGGCACGAACTTCATGTCGCCGTCGTTCGACGCGACGCGCGGTCTCTTCTTCGTCACGGCGCGCGAGACCTGCATGCGCTACATCAGCCGGCCCCCGGCGCCGACCGCCACGGTCGGCACGCTGACGCTGGGCGGCAACGCCTCGCTGGTGTCGGAGCCGGTCAAGTCGTCCGGCGCGCTTCGCGCCCTCGACGCGGCGACGGGCGAGAAGAAATGGGAGATTCCGTATGCCGATGCCGGCTGGGCCGGCGTCACCGCCACGGCCGGCGGCGTCGTCTTCAGCGCGGATCACGACGGGATGTTCTTCGTGGCCGATTCGACAACGGGCAAGAAGCTCTACGAGTTCCAGACCGGGTCGGCGATTTTCGCGCCGCCGACGACCTACCTCCTCGACGGCAGACAGTACGTCGTGATGCCCGCCGGCTCGACGATGACGGCCTTTGCGTTGCCCAAGAAATGAGGAAGCCGCTGTGCGCTCACGAGCTCTGATCGGCGCGGTAATCGCCGCGGGTCTTGCCCTCGCATCCTCGACGCAGACCACGGCACTCGGACGTCCGGGGATCACTCCGGTCCCGTGTCCGACGCAGGAGTGGCAGCCTGGCGATCCGAAATTCGATGCACTGCCGGGCGCGAAGGCCTTCTTCGGTTCGTACGACGGCGGCCTCTACAAGGTCGAGATTCCCGACAACTGGAACGGCGAGCTCGCGCTTTACGCCCACGGCTTCGTGTCCAACGCGGGGGCGCAGGGATCGGCGCTTCGGGTCGGTAACTCGCCGATTCGCGAGCACTTGATCAAGGAAGGCTACGCGTGGGCCGCGTCGAGCTACCGCTGCAACGGCTATGTGCCGGGGCAGGGGCTGCTCGACACCATGGCGCTGACCGATCTCTTCACGAAATTCAACGCGGGGCGCGCACCGCAGCGCGTCTATCTCACCGGCACGTCGATGGGCGGCCACGTCACGCTGCTCGGCATGCACGAATTTCCGACCGCCTTCGCCGGCGGCCTGGCGATGTGCCCGGCCGGCCCGGAGCTGTTCGATTTCTTCACAGCCACGGCAGGCGCGGCCGAAGTCATCACCGGCGTGCAGGCGAGGCTCGAGACAATGCAGGCCGACGTCGCGAAGATGAACGAGCTGCTCGGCAAGCCCGGCGCATACACGGACAAAGGACGCCAGCTCGCAAGCGTCGAGATCCAGATTAGCGGGGGACCGCGGCCCTTCGCGATGGAGGGCCTCGCCTCTGGCGGCCGATTTGCCGGCAATATCAGCCCGGCGGCGCTGGCCGGCAGCACGACGCCTTCCAACCGGGCGGTGATGACCACCCAGATCAAGTACGGCATCGACGAGCAACTCGGGCTGACGGCCGACGCGTTGAACAAGACGGCGCGGCGCAAGGCGCTGGACGCGGAAATCCGCAATCCGATGGGGCCCTACGACGAGCTCGTGCCCTTTGACGGCAAGCTGGAGCGGCCGACCCTGACCATGCACGGAACCGGCGACCTGTTCGTGCCGATCTTTCTCGAGCAGAGCCTGAAACGCGCGGTCGCCGCCGCCGGCAAGGATGCGCTGCTCACGCAACGGATCTACCGGATCGCCGGACACTGCGGCTTCAGCCAGCCCGAGATGATCAAGGCGTTCGACGACCTCACCGCCTGGGTGCACAAGGGCACGAAACCGGCAGGCGACGAGGTCAACGGGGACTTGAGCAACGCCGGGATGTCCTTCACCGATCCGCTCCGCCCGAACGATCCAGGCGGCATCCGCGTCACCGCCGGATCGAAGCCGCAGTGAACCGTCACATCACGCCCGGGCTGGCGCTGACGATGCTCGGCGCCGCGGCGCTCGGCACGCAATTCGCTGCGCAACAGCCGCCGAACACCGTCGACTTCGCACGCGACGTCCAACCGATTCTGCGCCAGCACTGCTACAGCTGCCACGGTCCGTCCACGCAGCAGAACGGATTCCGCCTGGATCGGCGCAGCGATGCGATGCGCGGCGGATCGATGGCGATGATCGGCCCGGGCAACAGCGAGGGCAGCCGCCTCTATCTGCGCCTGATCGGCAACTCGTTCGGCACGCAGATGCCGCCGACGGGCGCCTTGACGCCGGCGCAGATCACCACCATCAAAAACTGGATCGATCTGGGTGCGCCGTGGCCGGACTCCCTGGCCGGCGAGGCGCCACGCGTCGTCATGGATCCCGCTGCGGCGCGTCTGATGGACGCTGCGCTTTGGGGCAGCACCGCCGATGTCGTGGGACTACTCGACGCCGGCGCCGATCCCAACGCGCGAAACGAGGCTGGCGCAACGCCGCTGATGCGGGCCGTCGACGACCTCGACACGACGCGGGCGCTTCTGGAGTACGGCGCCGATCCCAACGTGAAGTCCGACGAAGGACGGACGCCGCTGCTGATGGCCGCGCAACATTTTGGCGCAGCACCGGTGGTCCGGCTGCTGCTTGCGTACGGCGCGAATCCGTCCGCCGGCGCGCCAGGGCTGGGCGGCAACACCTCGCCGTTGATCGAAGCGTCGTATCGCGGTGACGCGGCGGTCATGCGCTTGCTGCTCGACGCCGGCGCACAGGCCAAGGAGGCAGGAGCGGCCGGCGTCGTGATGTCGCTGATGGCGCGCTGCAGTGAGTGCTTCGAGCTGCTGGCGCCCGCCATCGACGCGCAGGCACTCTCCGATGCAGCCATCGGGCTGTCGCCGCCGGATTACGACGGGACAATGATTGGGCCCCTGCTGACGCAGCGCGGGAGCGTGAATGCCAAAGACTCCGCGGGACGAAGCATGCTGATGCGGGCGGCCGCCTCGGACGCGATGCCGGTGGCGATCGTCAAGATGCTGATCGCGCAGGGCGCCGACGTGAACATCGCCACGCCGAGCGGAGAGACCGCCCTGTCGCTCGCGTCACTTCGGGGGCACACGCCCGTCGTCGATCTGCTGGTGAAATCCGGCGCCCGAGCAACGACACCGAGTCAGGCCAGTGAGCCGCCACGGCCGTCGCCGGCGGTGTCGCCCGCCGCCGCGGTGGCACGCAGCCTGCCGCTGATCCAGCGAAACGATGTCACCTTCCTGAAGAAGGCGGGGTGCGTCTCGTGTCACAACAACTCCCTGGTTGCCATGACGGTCTCGGTCGCGCGCGCCAAAGGCTTCGCCGTCGACGACGACATCGCGCGCAGTCAACTGCGCGGCATCGCCTCCTATCTGGACGGCTGGCGCGAGCGTGCGCTTGAAGGCGCTGGCATTGCCGGGGATGCCGACACCGTCAGCTACCTGCTGCTCGGCCTGGGAGCCGAACACTATCCGGCTGACGACACCACAGCCGCAATGGCCCGGTTCCTGTTCCGGCAGCAGACGCCGGAGGGGCAGTGGCGGATTGTGGCGCATCGGCCACCGATTGAGTCGAGCGACATCGAGGTGACCGCCGTGTCGATGCGCGCGCTGCAGCTGTATGCGCCCGCCCGCCGGCGGGCTGTCTATGACGCCGCGATCCAGCGGGCGGCCGACTGGCTGGCCGCCGCCCATCCGCGAACCATCGAGGATCGCGCGTTCCAGCTGCTGGGATTGACATGGTCGCAGGCCGAGCGCGCGGCCACGACGCGCGCGGCGCGCGCGCTGCTCGCGGAGCAGCGCCCTGATGGCGGGTGGGCGCAGCTGCCAACCTTGAGCAGCGACGCGTACGCGACCGGACAGGCGATGGTCGCGCTTGCGGAGAGCGGGGTCGTGACGGCCGCTGACGCCCGCTACAAACGAGGCGTCCGATTCCTGCTCGACACCCAGCTGGCGGACGGTTCCTGGTTCGTGCGGAGCCGAGCCATCCCCATCCAGCCACATTTCGAGAGCGGTTTTCCGCACGGCAAGCACCAATTCATCTCCGCCGCCGGAACCGGATGGGCGACGATGGCGCTCGTCGCCGCCCGCTGACGGGCGCCGTCGCGATCATTGAACAAGCCTGAATTGCAGCGCCTCGGCGATGTGATCGGCGCCGACCTGCTCGTCGTCGGCAAGATCGGCAATCGTTCGAGCGACCTTCCGCACGCGATCGTAGCCGCGCGCGCTGAGTGACAGGCGAGTCATCGCCGATCGCAGCACCCGTAGGGCCGGCCGATCGACGGCACAGTGCCTTGCCATCAGCGCCGAAGTCAGCTCCGAATTGGTGAAGATGCCGTCGTGGGCGTAGCGCGCGGCCTGGCGGCGTCGCGCCAAGACCACGCGCGCGCGAACGTCGGCGGACGATTCGCCGCCGGCGTCGGCGCTCAACGCGTCGAGCGGGAGCGCCGGAACCTCCACCGTGAGATCGAGGCGATCGCGCAGCGGTCCCGACAAGCGATCGCGGTAGCGTGTCATGACTTGCGGTGGACAACGGCACTCCCGGGACGCATCGCCGGCGAAGCCGCACGGACAGGGGTTCATCGCGCCGACGAGCATGAAGCGCGCCGGAAACACGGCGGTCCGCGCGGCGCGCGCCACCGCGACCCGCCCTTCCTCCAACGGCTGTCGCAGCACTTCGAGCACGTGCCGGCTGAACTCGAGCATCTCGTCGAGGAACAGCACGCCATGGTGCGCGAGGCTGACCTCGCCTGGGCGCGGCTGCGATCCGCCACCGATCAGGGCGGCGTTCGAGATCGTGTGATGGGGCGAGCGAAACGGACGCTCGGCCAGCAGGCCGCCGCCGGTTGGCAGCAGGCCGGCCACCGAGTGGATCGCCGTGACCTCGAGCGCTTCCTCGAACGACAACGGCGGCAGGATGCCGGACACCCGTCGCGCCATCATGGTCTTGCCGGCGCCCGGCGGCCCGACCAGCAGCAGATTGTGACCGCCGGCGGCGGCAACCTCGAGCGCGCGCCTGGCAAGGAGCTGCCCGCGCACGTCCGAGAGATCCGGCGGCAGTGGACGGGGGCCACCGGACGGGGCGGGAGGGGCAGGATAGGCGGGAAGGGCAGGATGGCGAGGAGCGTTCGCGCGGAAGCCGGCCGGATCGTTCAGCGCGCGGACGGCGTCGCCGAGCGACGACACGGCGATGATCTCCAGATCGGAGACGATCGCCGCTTCGCCCGCGTTGCCAGCCGGCAGCAGCATCCCCGACAGGCCGTCGCGGCGCGCGGCCACCGCGATCGGGAGCACGCCGCGCGTCGCGTGAATCGATCCATCGAGCGAGAGCTCGCCGAGCAACACGAGGTCGGCAATCAGGCGGCGCTCGACCACGCCGGAGGCCGCCAGAATGCCCAGCGCGATCGGCAGATCGAACGACGCGCCTGCTTTCCGCACGTCGGCGGGCGCAAGGTTGACGGTGATCCGGTGCGGCGGAAATTCGAAGCCCGAGTTCCGGATCGCGCTCCGGACGCGGTCGCGGCTTTCACGGACGCTCGCGTCCGGCAGGCCGACCATCGTGAATGACGGGAAGCCGAATCCGACGTCGACCTCAACATGGACCGGACAGGCTTCGACGCCGAAGACGGCCGCGGTCCGCAGGCTGGCCAGCATGAGCAGGCCAGCTGCAAGGAGCGTTGCTTGGTCTGTCCGTGCGTGTTTTCAACGCCTTAGGCGCGGTGCGACCGATTAGCGTCGCAGAAACTGCAATGCCGAATGCGCCGTAAGGAGAGGAAAACGGCCGGCGGGTCCAGAAGGACCCGCCCAACAGCTCCGTCAGCGTCGCGCGCGGGAGAGGTTAGTTGGCGAGCCGGTAAACGGTGAGGCGCTGGCCGGCGGCAAGGTGCGTATCGGTGACCCGCGGGTTCCAGCTTCTAATCGAGGCAACGGTCGTCTTGTAGAGGCGAGCGACCGAGGCGAGGGTATCGCCGCGCTTCACCGCGTAGCTGGCCCGCACACGGTTGGAATTGGCAGCCGGCTCGGCCAGCTGGCCGGCATGGGCGACGGTCGACCGCGACTCCGCGGCGGGAATTCCTCGATCGGTTCGCGCCGCCATCAGCACCGTCGGCTCGCTCGGGACCATCAGCTTCTGACCCGTGGCGACGCGGGCTGTCGCCGCCATGTCGTTCGCTTCCGCGAGGTCGGTCTTGCTGACGTGCAGCTTGCGCGCGATCAGCGGCAGCGTGTCGCCCCGTTTCACGGTGTAGTACTTCAAGGAGGCCAGGTCAGCGGCCGGGGCGTCGACGAGGCGCGCCGAGACAATCTCCGCGGTGCCGGCCGGAACCTTCAACTGGTACTGCGTGTCCTTGGCCGGGGTGGTCCAGCGGCGGAGCTCGGGGTTCAACGCCTGGATCTCGTCGATGGAAGCGGCGGTCCACTCGGCGACGCGGCGCAGGTCCACCGGACGGGTGAGTGTCACTTTCTCGAAGACCGCCGGCTCTTCCGATGCGAAGTCGAAGCCGTATTGCGACGGGTTCCGGGCGATGACGATCGCCGCAAGGATCATCGGCACGTACTCGCGCGTTTCGCGCGGCAGGATCTTCGACTTGTCGGTGAGCGTCCAGAAATTGTCGACGTGGGCCGTCTTGAGAGCGCGCTGCATGCGGCCCGGGCCGCCGTTGTAAGACGCCAGCGCAAGGTGCCAGTCGCCGCCGAAGAGCTTGCTGAGGGTGCGAAGGTATTTCGCCGCCGCGAGGGTCGCCTTTTCGGGATCGGACCGCTCGTCGATGAACCAGTCGCGGCGGAGCCCGTTCTCCAGGCCGGTTCCGGCCATGAACTGCCAGACTCCCTTGGCTTTGGTGCGCGACAGGGCATTCGGCTTGAAGGCGCTCTCGACCAGTGGGACGTACGCGAGATCGAGCGGCAGGCCCTCGGCGCGGAAGACGCTCTGAATCATCGGCAGATACTTGCTGCCGCGCTTCATGCCTTCTTCGATGAAATCGTGCAGGCGACCCTGGAACAGCTCGATGTACGCCAGGACGCGCTGGTTCAACGGGATGGGAATGTCGTGTGAGCCACCCAGCAGATCCGACTGGACCTCGTCCTTGAGGCTGGGCGTCGCCGCGGGGGTTCCGAGGGTCGCCGACATCGCGAGGAGCTCGTCAATTGACGCCGGCTCGTATTTCTTCTCCGTAAACCCGTCGCCGGCGGCCAGGGCTCGCACTTCGTAGGTACTGATGCGGTCGACCAGCCGATCGAAGTGCTCCCGGATGCGCGGTTCGGTGCGAGCGCCGTAGGGAGACTCGAGCAGCACGTCGATGGCTCGGTTGAACTCCAGCTTGGCCGCCTCGACGTGCCCCTGCTCCAGTTCCTTCTGACCGGCCTTGAATGCGCGGTCGGAGGCGGCGATCAGGGCCAGAACAGGGTCTTCCAACGGAGGAGCCGGCGCGGGTGCGACAGGCTGCAGCGCTGCCTGACGGGCGGCTGCGCTGGGCGCGGGCGTGACAATGGGCTTCTGAGCCTTCAGGCTCGAACCGCACGCGGTGACTGTCGGGAGAAGTGCGACGAGAGCTAGTCGCCGCCACTGACCTCTTAGCATTCGGGCGCTCCGCGACGACGACCGGGGACCAAACGGCCTAGGCGATCGTTATCGTAAGTCGCCCCCACGGTTGGGGGCTCCGTGTTCCTGGCACGGGGAAGCGAATCGCGACCCCGCTCTATAGCTGAGGCAGTCTAGCAAAGCCCTGCCGGCAAGTCAACAATAAGTCTAGCGGGCTCAGCAGTTGGCGTTATGTTACCCGCGCCAGGGGGCCACGGAGAAGATGCGGTTGGCGTCGCCGAGATCTCGAGCGGCTGGCGTCACGATCGCGCGCTCGGAAACCACCAACTTGCGGCCCGACTGGATCGCCAGTCGCACATCTTCCTCGCAAACGAAGTCGAGCGGCGAGGGTTCCGGACTTCCGGTGGACGCTCCCGCCTTCCCGGAACCGCCCGAGCTTCCTGGTTTGAAGCCACGGTCGCCGAGGAAGGCGTCGATTCGGCGGGACAGCGCATCGGCGTCGATCCCCGAAGGCGGGGCAGGTTTGGCCGGCGCGCTTGGAAGGCCGGGCCGGGCCGGCGTGTCCGACCGGGGGCGGACAGGGCCGTCGCCCTGCGCCCCGGCGCGATCCCAGCGGCTCACGACAGGCGTCAGCTCGTAAGCTACCCGCTTGATGTTCAACAGGTGCCTCGGCGAGATGTTGTCCGACGTGATGTTGCCGCCGTAGCCGCCGCAACCGAGCGTCATCGCCGGATCCAACCCCGTCGACAACCCCACCGAGCCATGCGTAGTCGGGGAGTTGACGACGATGCGGAACGCCGGCTTGTGAAGGCCGAACTCGAGGATGATCTGGTCGTTCTGCGAATGGATCGACATGGTGTGGCCCATGCCGCCGTAACGCAGGATCTGCTTGCAGCGCTCACACCCTTCGCGCCAGTCCTTGACCACATAGTAGGAGAGCACGGGGCAGAGCTTCTCGATCGAGAGCGGGTAGTCGCGGCCGACACCGGCGAGCGGCGCGACCAGAATCCGGGTGTCGGCTGGGACCGTGATCCCGCACTTCCCGGCGATGTAGACGGCCGATTTCCCGACCAGCGATGGGTTGGGCAGCCGCTGCGGCGTGATCAGGACCCGCGCCACCGCGTCGGTCTCGGCCGCATTCATGAAATAGGCACCCTGCGCCTGGAATTCGCGCTTCACGTCGTCGGCGATAGGTTCGTCGACGACGGCCGAGTTCTCCGTGGAGCAGAGCAGGCCGTTGTCGAAGGTCTTGCCCGTGATGATGTCGTGGACGGCCTTCTTCACGTTGGCCGAACGCTCGATGAACGCCGGGGCGTTGCCGGGGCCGACGCCATAAGCCGGTTTGCCGGCACTGTACGCCGCCCGCACCAGCCCCATGCCGCCCGTCGCCAGGATCACGGCGACGTCGCGCTGTTTCATCAGCTCCTGCGTCCCCTCCAGCGTCACCGTCGTCATCCAGTTGATGCAGCCCGCCGGCGCGCCAGCGCGACGGGCGGCCTCGTCCATCACTTCCGCGACCCGCGTGATGCATTTGACGGCTGACGGATGCGGGCTGATGACGATGGTGCAGCGCGCCTTGATCGAAATCAGAATCTTGTAAATCGCCGTCGACGTGGGGTTGGTGGTCGGCACGATGGCGGCAACGACGCCGAAGGGCTCGGCGATCTCGATGACGCGGCGATCGTCGTGGCGTGCGATAACGCCCACGGTTTTCATCGGTCGAATGAAGTCGTAGACCTTCTGGGACGCGAACAGGTTCTTCTGGATCTTGTCTTCGAAGACGCCGAACCCGGTCTCCTCGACGGCGAGCCGCGCGAAGACCTCGGCACAGGGTGTGGCGGCGGCAGCCATCGCGTCGACGATCGCGTCGATCTTCTCCTGGCTGAATTCGGCCAGTTCGAGCCAGGCCTGCTTGGCGCGGCGCGCCAGGGCGCGGGCTTCGGCGATGGACGCGAGATCGCGATCGGTTGTCGGCGCAGGGGCCTCGGCCATGCCTTACGCCCCTTTGGGGAGGATGCGTTCCACCTCGCCGTGCGGCCTAGGAATGACGTGGACCGAGATCAGCTCACCGACGCGGCGCGCGGCCGCGGCGGCCGCATCGACGGCGGCCTTGACGGCGCCGACATCGCCGCGGCACATGACCGTGACGTAGCCGGCGCCGATGTATTCCTTGCCGATCAGGACCACGTTGGCGGCTTTGACCATGGCATCCGCGGCCTCGACCGAGCCGATGAGACCACGCGTTTCAACTAAGCCGAGGGCGTCTTGACTCATGATTTGGCTGCGGCCCAGCGCGCCGTTGCGCGCGAGTGCGAAGGCGGGAACTCTAACAGATTGCGGGGGATGCGGCAACTACGCTATCATCCTCTCGCACCGGCTTTCACTATTGTTTCGACCTCGTCAGCAGCGACCGTTCACCATGATTCAGCGCATCCCGCGTCAGCCCGTCGCGCTCGGCGTCGCGGCGCTCGTTCTGGCGTCGAGCCTCGCCGCCTGCCGCAAAAAAGAATCGCCGGCGCCGCCGATGGCGACGCCCAGCGTGTCGGTCAACCACGACAAGACGCCGCTCGGCAGCCCGATCGACATCACCTACAAGTTCGTGGTCGCCAGCGACGCGACGTTCACCGAGGACCTGCGGGTCATGGTCCACGTCGTGGATGCCGACGAAGAGCTGATTTTCGCGTTCGATCACAACCCGCCGGTCCCGACGACGCAGTGGAAGCCGGGGCAAACGGTCGAGTACACCAAAACCGTGTTCGTTCCGATCTACCCCTACGTCGGCGAGGCGACGATTCAGGTCGGCCTCCACTCGACGGCCACGCAGAAGCGGGTCACCCTCGCGGGTGACGACGCGGGCCAGCATGCCTACAAGGTCGCCAAGCTGCAGTTGCAGCCGCAGACCGAGAACGTCTTTACGGTCTTCAAGGACGGCTGGCACCCGGGGGAAATCGCCGAACACAATGCGACCGTCGAGTGGCAGTGGACCAAGAAGGACGCGACGCTGTCGTTCAAGAACCCCAAGAAAGACTCTTTGTTCTACCTGGACGTCGATAATCCAGGAAGCGTTTTCAACGAGGCGCAGCAGGTGACGGTGACGCTCAGCGGCCAGGTGGTCGACGAGTTCACGTTGCAGCCAAAGCAGCCGCAATTGCGGAAGGTTCCGCTCAAGGCTGCACAGCTCGGCACGGGAGACGTGGCCGAGCTCGTGATTTCGGTCGATAAGACCTACGTCCCGGCGACGCTCGTGCCCGGCAGCAAGGATCCCCGGGAATTGGGTGTCCGGGTCTTTCACGCATATATCGACCCTCGATGAAACAGCTGTGGCTGGCGGTGATCGGCGTCGTGATGTTCGCGCTGCCTGCGCGCGCCGAACTGGTGTATTTCACCTCCGGCCGCACGCTGTCCGTGAAGAGCCATCGCGCGGACGGCGACTCGCTGGTGCTGGTGATGCGCGGCGGCGGCGAGATGATATGCGAGGCGTCGATCGTGACCGGGTTTGCGCCAGACGAAGTGCCGTATCCCGAACCTGAAGTCGAGGCCGTTCCGGCTCCGACTCCGGGAGACGCCGGCATCGAACCCTACAGCGACATCATCGATCGCGTCGCGGCGGAGCAGAACGTGCCGGTCAAGCTGGTGCGGGCGGTCATCCAGGTAGAGTCTGCGTACAACGTCCGCGCCCGGTCGCCCAAGGGCGCGATGGGCCTGATGCAGCTGATGCCGGCCACGGCGCGGCAGTATGCGGTCGCCGACCCGTTCGATCCTGCGACGAACATCGAAGCCGGCATCAAGCATCTCAAGTCGCTGCTCCAGCGTCTGCCGGTGGCGCTGGCGTTGGCGGCGTATAACGCGGGCGAAGGGGCGGTGCAGCGGTTCAACGGCATTCCGCCCTATCCGGAGACGCGGAACTACGTCTCGCGGATCCTCGCGCTGGCAAACCGTTAGCAAAACCGCGCAATCACACCCAGCCTTTCGCGGCGCTGCACGGTCTAAGCATTCAGGGAGATCGCGCCGAAGTTGATACAATCCCGCTCAGTGGAATTCCGCTGCCGGCTTGCGTCGCCCAACGGGGAGATCGTTGAAGGCGTGTACATCGCCGACAGCGAAGCCCGTCTACGGCACGAGTTCGAGGAGAAGGGCCTGTTCGTCCTCGCGCTGCAGCCGAGGCACGCCATTGCCGGCATCTCGCTGCAGCTGCCACAGCGGAAGGGAATCGCCACCCGCGAGTTCCTGGTGTTCAACCAGGAGCTGGCGACGCTGCTCAAAGCCGGCATGCCGCTGGTGCAGTCGCTCGATCTGCTCAAGCGCCGCGTCACGTCTCCCTCTTTCCGGCGCGTGCTGGACGATGTCCACGAGAGGGTTCGCTCGGGCTCGGCGCTGTCGGACGCGTTCGAGGCTCATCGCGAGTTGTTTCCGACCGTCTATACGGCATCGCTGCTGGCCGGCGAGCGCAGCGGCAACCTGGACGCGATGCTGCGGCGATACGTCGAGTACACCAAGATCGTGGCGACGGTGAAGCGCAAGACGGTGTCCGCGCTGGTTTATCCCGCGATCCTGACGTCGCTGGCCCTGGCGATGGTCACGTTCATCATCCTCAAGGTGGTGCCGGCCTTCCAGGACTTCTATGGCACCTTCGGCGCCGAGCTGCCCTGGAGCACTCGCGTCATCGTGGCGGTCTCGGCGTTTCTGCGGACGCAGTTCTGGTGGGTCATCGCGGCGGTGGCGGGGGGAACGGTCGCGTTCCTCGCCTGGGTGCGTCGGCCCGGGCAGCAGGCGCGATTCGATCATCTGATACTGGGCCTGCCGATGCTCGGCACCGTGGCGAAGAAATTCGCGACCTCGCAGATGGCCCGCACGCTGGCGACGCTGCTCGGCGGCGGGCTGCCGCTCGTGAACGCGCTCGACATCGCCGCCAAGTCGGTCGGCAACCAATACATGGCCGCGCAGCTCGACATCGTCGGGGCGCGCGTGCGCGAGGGCGAGTCGTTTGCCGGGGCGCTCGAGGCACGGCGCGTGTTTCCCGAGGTCGCCGTGAAGATGGCGGAGGTGGGCGAGTCGACCGGCGCGCTGCAGGAGATGCTCAACACCGTCGCCGATTTCTACGATGAGGACATCGCGACCACGATGGACCGCTTCGTGACCCTGGTGGAGCCGGTCCTGCTGATCGTGATGGGACTGGTGATTGCGGGCCTGGTGCTGGCGCTGTACATGCCGCTGTTCCAGCTCAGTTCCGTGCTGGCGGGATAAGGAGATGGCCACGACACCCAATACCGACCTGCCGCCGGTTCCGGTCGATCTCGGGCCGATCAGCGACGTCGATCATCGCGAGGAACTGGCGCGGGCGCAGAAGCTCGCCGAGCGCTACCGCCTCGAGTTCATCGACATGGACACCTTCAAGATCGACCAGGATTTGTTTCGATCGATCCCGGCCGATCTGATGCTGCGCTACGGGTTCGTGCCGTACCGCCGCGCCGGCAAGGCGCTCGAGATCGTGGTGTCCGATCCGACTGACCTGCCGATGATCGACGAGCTCGGCGTGCTGCTGGGGACGCCCATCAAGGTCGTCGTCGGCCCGCGCAGCGCGATCGATTCGATCCTCAAGAAGAGCGAGAGCTCGCAGCGCGTGCTCGAAGACGCAACCGAGAGCTTCAAGCTCCAGCTGCTGAAAGAGGAGGAGAACGGCGAGGACAGCCTCACGGTCGAGCGGCTGACCAGCGACATCAGCCCGGTCATCCGGCTGGTCGACTCCACCATCTACACCGCGATCCAGCGCCGCGCCAGCGACATCCACATCGAGACCGCCGACGACGCGGTCTACGTCAAGTACCGCATCGACGGCGTGCTGCAGTCGGCGATGCGGCCGATTGCCAAACAGTTTCACAGCTCGATCATCTCGCGCATCAAGGTGATGGCGGAGCTCGACATCGCCGAGAAGCGCGTGCCGCAGGACGGCCGCTTCCGGCTGCGGATGCCGGGCAAGACCATCGACTTCCGCGTCTCGATCATGCCCAGCGTCCACGGCGAGGACGCCGTCATCCGCATCCTCGACAAGGAGTCGATCAGCGAGCAGTTCACCGAGCTGCGGCTCGACATCCTCGGGTTCCCCGACGCGGAATTGAAGCGTTTCCGAAAATACATAGCGGAGCCCTACGGGATGGTGCTAGTGACCGGGCCGACCGGCAGCGGCAAGACCACCACCCTGTACGCGGCGCTGTCGGAGATCAAGTCGATCGAAGACAAGATCATCACGATTGAGGACCCGGTCGAGTATCAGCTGAAGGGGATCACCCAGATTCCGATCAACGAGAAGAAGGGGCTGACCTTCGCCAGGGGCCTGCGCTCGATCCTGCGCCACGACCCGGACAAGATCATGGTCGGCGAGATCCGCGACAACGAGACCGCGCAGATCGCGATCAACTCGGCGTTGACCGGGCACCTGGTGTTCACGACGGTCCACGCCAACAACGTGCTGGACGTGCTCGGCCGCTTCCTGAACATGGGCGTCGAGGCGTATCAGTTCGTGTCCGCGCTCAATTGCGTGCTGGCGCAGCGGCTGGTCCGCAACATCTGCCACCACTGCAAGCGTCCCACCAAGGTGGCGCGCCTGCTGCTCGAGGAGTCCGGTCTCGACCCGGCGCTCGAGCACTCGCATCCGTTCTACGAGGGGATTGGCTGCATCGAATGCGGCGGCACCGGCTACAAGGGCCGCACCGCGATCTGCGAACTGCTCGATCTGACCGATCACATCCGCGAGCTGATTCTCGAAAAGCGCTCGACCTCGGAGATCAAGAAAGCCGCGCGCGAGGAAGGCATGCGCTTCCTTCGCGAGTCCGCGGTCGAGCAGGTGATGCTCGGCAAGACGACCCTGCGCGAGATCAACAAGGTGACGTTCGTCGAATGAGCTTCCTCTCAGCATTGCGCGAAAGCGCCGCACCCGCCGTCGCCGTCGAGATTGGGTCGACCCGTGTGTCGGCGGCGGCCCTGGAATGGCGTGGCCGCCAGCCGGTAATCGCGGCCCATGCCTCGGAGCCGCTGCCCGAGGGTGCGCTGGTCCCGTCGCTGACCGCGGTCAACGCCGTCGATCCCGGCGCGGTGAACGGGGCGCTGTCGCGGCTGCTCGAGAAGATGGGGCGTCCGCGCCGGATCGGCCTGATCCTCCCCGACGTGGTCGCCAAGGTCTCGATCGTGCGCTTCGAGCAGGTGCCGGCCAGGACGCAGGATCTCGATCAGTTGGTGCGCTGGCAGGTCCGCAAGAGCGCGCCGTTCGCGATTGAGGATGCACAGGTCAGCTACGCGCCCGGGCTCCAGGCGGACGGCCATGAGTTCGTGGTGACGCTGGCCAGGCGCAGCGTGATCGAGGAGTACGAGCAGTTGTGCGCGGCGGCCGGCGCCCACGCCGGGCTGGTGGACGTCGCGACGCTCAACGTGATCAATGCGGTGCTGGCGGGAAGCGGCGCGCCCACCGGTGACTGGCTGCTGGTCAACATCGCCGCCGACTACTCATCGATTGCGCTGCTGCGTGGAGCGGCGCTGATCTTCTTCCGGAATCGGGCCGCGGATAGCGACGGCACGCTGGCCGATCTGGTGCATCAATCCGCGATGTACTACGAAGATCGCCTCAAGGGCGGCGGGTTTTCGCGCGTCATCCTGGCCGGCGCGGCCGCGGCCGCTTCGCATCCGTCCATCGAGATCGATGAGCTGCGACGCAGCCTGCAGGAGCGTCTGACCACGCCGGTCGAGTTCGTCGATCCGCGCACCGCGGTGGCCTTGACCGACCGGATCACCGCGGCCCCGGCGCTGCTCGACGGCTTGACGCCGCTGGTGGGGCTCCTCCTGCGCGACCGCACCGAGGTGCCGGCGTGATCCGGACCAATCTCTCGACCCGGCCGTTCTACAACGAGCGCGTCGTCCGCCTCTGGCTCGCGGTGATCGCGCTGGTGGTGCTGGCGGCTGCCGCGTTCAACGTTTCCCGGGTGCTGCGCTACTCGCGCAGCGACACCCGCCTGGCGACCCAGGCCTCGCACGACGAGGGACGGGCCGCCGATCTGCGCCGCGAGGCAGCCCGGCTGCGCGGCAGCGTCGACCCGAAGCAGGTGGACTACGCCGCCGCCGACGCCCGGCAGGCCAACGAGTTGATCGATCGGCGCACCTTCTCGTGGACCGAGCTGTTCAACCGCTTCGAGACCACGTTGCCCGACGAGGTGCGCATCGCGTCGGTGCGGCCGCACGTCGATCGCGAACGCGGCATCATTCTCGCGATCAACGTCACCGCCCGCAGCGTCGACGACGTCAACACCTTCATCGCCAATCTCGAGAACACCGGCGCCTTCATGAACATCCGGCCCGCCGACGAGCGGACCGACGAAGCCGGCATGCTGCAATCGAGCCTCGAGGCGGTGTATCTGCCGACGACCGGCAAGCCGGCAGTCCGCGGAGGACGCCGCTGATGCCGCTCCTCAAACGGATCCTCGTCGAAAAACGCGCCCTCATTTTCCCGCTGCTGCTCGGGGTGCTGGCCAACGTCGCGGCCTACGGCCTGTGGGTATACCCGCTCGGCGTCAAGTCGGAAGGCGCGGCCGATCGCGCCGCGGCCGCATCACGCTCGTTGCAGTCCGCCGAGCGCGAAGTCGCCGCCGCGCGCGAGCTCGTCGCCGGCAAGTCGCGCGCCGACCAGGAGCTCGCCACCTTCTTCGACAAAGTGCTGCCGGCCGATCTGCCGTCGGCACGCAACCTCACCTACGCGACGCTGCCGGCGCTGGCAAAGAAGAGCAACGTCAGGCTGGTCGATCGACGCTTCGAGGAAGGCAAGCACGAGAAGAACGCGCGGCTGGGCGTGCTCAACGTGCACACCGCGTGGCAAGGCGACTACGAGAGCTTCCGTCAGTTCATCTACGCGCTGGAGAGCGCGTCGCCGTTCGTGATAATCGACGACGTGACGCTCACGCAGAGCGACCCCGGCAAGTCGCTGTTGACGCTGACCATGGAGCTGTCGACCTATTTCCGGCTGGTGACGAGTGCCAACTGAGCGCCGCCGGCAGCTGGTGCTCGCGGCGCTGGCGCTGGTCCTCGCCCTGGTGATCGTGAAGATGTGGCCCGCGACGTCCGCGTCGCCCGCCCCGACGTCTAACCGAACACAGGCCGCGCCGGCGGAACGGCCGGGCCGGGGCGCGGCCGCGGCGCCGGCGTCACCGGTCGTGCACCTCGACGCGCTGAGCAGCGATCGGCCGAAGCCCGAGTCGATGGAGCGGGACCTGTTCCGTTTCCGGCAGAAGGCACCGCCGCCACCGCCGCCGGCGGTGATCCGGCCCGCCCCGCCTCCACCCGTCGTGGTGCCGGCTGGGCCGCCGCCGCCGCCGCCGTTGGCGCCGATCACGCTGAAGTTCATCGGCATCGTCGAAGCGCCGTCGCATGGGGAGAAGATCGCGATCCTGAGCGACGGCCGGAACGCACCGTTTTACGGAAAAGAAGGCGCTATCATCGAAGGCCGTTATCGGATTCTGAAAATCGGCGTGGAATCGGTGGAGCTGGCGTACGCCGACGGCCGCGGCCGGCAGACGATTCGGCTCACAGGATCATGACATTGCAGATTGCAGATTGCAGATTGCCGATTGGCGTGGCGGCCCTCGCGCTGCTGATGGCCGGCTGCGCCGCGGGCACCGCGTATCGCCATGCCGAGACCGCGATGCACGCCGGCGACCTCGACACGGCCGTGGTCGAATACCGCAAGGCTGCGCAGGCATCGCCCGACAATGCCACCTACAAAATCGCGCTGCAGCGCGCCACCCAGGCGGCGTCCCGCGCGCATTTCGATCGCGGCCGCGACTTCGAGAAGGAAGACCAGCTCGAGGCGGCGCTCGGCGAATACCATAGCGCCAGCGAGTACGACCCGAGCAACCGGCTGGCGTCATCGAAGATCGCCGAGCTGGAGCGCATCATTCGCGATCGGATCGAAGCGGCGCGCCCCAAACCGGCGATTCAGGGGATGCGCGAGCGCGCCCGGGCGGCCTCGGCCGAACCGGTGCTCAACCCGGCGTCGCGCGAGCCGCTCAACCTCCATTTCAACAACGTCAGCCTGCGCGACATCATGAATGCGATTGGCGCCGCGCATGGGATCAGCGTCAGCTTCGACCGTGAGTTCGCGGATCGTCCCACCACGGTCAACCTGGACAGCGTCACGCTCGAGCAGGCGCTGAACCAGATCATGACGACGAACCAGCTGTCGTACAAGGTGGTGGGCGAGAAGTCGATCTTCGTGTTCCAGGACACGCCGCCCAAGCACGCGCAGTACGACGAGCAGGTGATTCGCACGTTCTACCTGTCGCACGCAGACGCCACCGAGGTGCAGCAGATCCTCAGCACGATCATCCGGCTGCCCGGCATCGCGGTGCAGCCGGCCATCACCGGCAACAAGACCTCGAACACCATCACCGTGCGGGGCACCACCGCGGTCGTCGGCATCCTCGAGAAGATCATCGAGCAGAACGACAAGCCGCGCGCCGAGGTCGTGATCGACGTGGAAATCCTCGAGGTCGACCGAGCGAGGACCAAGAATTACGGATTGAACCTGTCGGAGTACGCCCTGGGCGCCGTGTTCTCGCCGGAGACCTCTCCCAGCGGCACGACCACCGCGATTACCGGGACGACGGGCGCCACCGGCGGCACCATCAGCGGCAGCACCGGCAGCTCGACGCCGCCAAGCGGCCTGAAGTCGCCGCCGCCGTTCAACCTGAATACGATCACCCGCGGCATCAGCACCAACGACTTCTACCTGGCGGTGCCGACCGCGATCGTCCGGTTTCTCGAGAGCGACCAGAACACCAAGGTCATCGCGAAGCCACAGCTGCGCGGGGCCGAAGGCACCAAGCTCACGTTGAACCTCGGCCAGTCGATTCCGGTGATCTCGACCAGCTATACGCCGATTGCCACCGGCGGCGCGGGCGTGAATCCGCTGAGCTCCTATCAGTACCGTGATGTCGGCGTGAACATCGACATGACGCCGACGGTAACGCTCGACGGCGACATCCGCCTCGACATGACCCTCGACAACAGCCAGCAGGGCGCCGACACCAACGTCGGCGGCGTGGTGGTGCCATCGTTCGTGCAGCGCAAGGTCTCCACGCGCCTGCGCCTGCGCGACGGCGAGTCGAACCTGCTGGCAGGCTTGCTCCAGACCAAGGACATCAAAGGCGTCTCGGGCTTTCCCGGTTTGGTGCACGTGCCGTTCTTCAGCAGCCTGTTCGCAAGCAACACCGTCACCACTGAGCAGGTCGAGATCGTGATGCTGCTGACCCCGCATATCGTCCGCACCCACGAAATCACCGAAGCCGACCTGCGGCCGATCTTCATCGGCTCGCAGCAGAGCCTCGGGATCGGCGGACCGCCGCCGCTGATTGCGCCGCAGCAGCCGGAAGCACCGCCGCCGGCGGCCCCGGCGCCGGCCGCGACGCCGGGCGGCGTGCCGCCGAGTCAACCGGCAGGATCGATTCCCACCGGAAATCCGCCGGTTCGCGGGCCCGGTGGCACGACGCTGGTCGCACCGCCCGGATCGTCGCCGGTCCCTGGGACCGTGGTGCTCCCGGCGCCGACTCCGCCAGCCCAACCGGCCGTGAGCGTGGATGCGCCGCCTCCGGTGTCGCAGCCGGCACCGGTGCCGCCGACGCCTCCCGCGGCGGATCCGACGGCGGTGCCGACGACGTCACCCGGCATCGGCTCGACTCAGATCCTGATCTCGCCGTCGTCTCCGACCTTCCGCGTCGGCGGTGGTCCGTATACGGTGCCGCTGGTGATCAGCGACGCGTCGCGCATCTCGACGGTGACCCTGACGCTGATCTTCGATCCGACGAAGCTGCGCGTGGTCAGCGTGCAGGAGGGTAGCTTCCTTCGCGGCAACGGCGTACCCGTCGTCTTTACGCAGGCGGTGAACGGCAACCGCATCGACATCTCGCTGACGCGCGCCACCGACGCCATCGGCGCGTCGGGAACCGGCGTGCTGGCGGCGATTCTGTTCAACGCCGTCGCGCCGGGTCCTGCCACGATGACGCTCAGCGGCACCG
Source organism: uncultured Acidobacteriota bacterium (assembly GCA_963794705.1). Lineage (GTDB taxonomy): Bacteria > Acidobacteriota > Vicinamibacteria > Vicinamibacterales > CAVVIG01 > CAVQFC01. The sequence goes on along the minus strand of CAWCFI010000006.1, from coordinate 435,610 downwards.
CCACTGGACCTGGCGGCACGGCCATGGGACTGAGATTCGCACCGGTGACGGTCACGGTGCAGTAAGTGCGGATGGCGGACGTCGAATTCGGGCGTGGGGACGAACGCGGCTACACCTTCGTCGAGCTGCTGGTGGTCGCGACGATTGTGTTGATCCTCGCCTCGGCGATCATGCCGCTGGCCAAGGTCACGGCGACGCGGTCGCGAGAAGCCGAGCTGCGCCGCGCGCTACGGGAGATGCGGACCGCGATCGACAAGTACAAGGACGCCGCCGACCTCGGCCAGATCGGCTCGCTGGATCTCAAGGTCGGCAGCGAGAATTATCCGCCGGACCTGCAGACGCTGGTGGACGGCGTGACGGCGGCCAACGATGCGACGGGACGGAAGCTCAAGTACCTCCGGCACATTCCGGTCGATCCGATGACGCGCGGCACCGAATGGGGCATGCGGTCGTATCAGGACAAGCCGGACGCGACACGCTGGGGCGGCGAGAACGTGTTCGACGTCTACACGACCTTCGACGGGAAGGCGCTCGATGGCACCAAATACAGGGACTGGTAGCATGACCATGAAGAAGCGTCTCGACCGCGGCTTCACGATGGTCGAGTTGCTGGTCGTGGTCTCGATCATCGTCATCCTCGCGACCATGGGGATGACGCAATACCGGACCAGCGTGATCTACTCGCGGGAAAGCGTGCTGAAGGAAGATCTGTTCCGGATGCGCGACGCGATCGATCAGTATTACGCCGACAAGGGCCAGTATCCCAGCACCCTTGATGCCCTGGTCAGCGACGGCTACGTGCGAAAGATTCCCGACGATCCCTTCACCAGGAACAGCAGCAGCTGGCAGACCGTGCCGGCGGAGCCGGACCCCAACAATCCCACCGCGGAAGCCGGCGTCTACGATGTGAAGAGCGGGTCGGACGCCACCGCAATCGACGGCACAAAATATTCCGACTGGTAGCGCGGGCCGGACGGCCGGTACTACGGGACGACGACCGACTTCGAGCTCGTACCCGTTTGCGAGCCGTCGACCGTATTTGCCGTCACGGTCGCGATGACGGTGTAGGTGCCCGCATTCACGTACTGGTGAGTCTTCACCGGCGTGGTGCTGCTGTTGTCGGCGGTCGTGCCGTCGCCCCAATCCCACGTCACACCAGTCACGGCACCGCCGGCGATGGTCGCGCCACCGTACGTCTCGTTGACGTTGCAAGACGTCGGCGTGGTGCCGTGCGTGCCAGGAGTGCACGTCAACGTGACGCTCAACGTGGCCGCGGGAGGTGTGGGGGTCGGAGCGGGATCGATCACCGTGACGATGGCCGTCCCCGCGGAGGTTCCTGCCGCCGACACAGACGCGGCGTAGACGCCGGCTCTCGAGTAGGCGTGGGTGGTCGCGAAGGCGGTGGTTTGCGTGTTCGCGCCGTCGCCGAAGGACCAGTTCCAGGTCACGCCCGTCGCGGCTGAACTGACGCTGAAGACCAGCGCGACACCGGTCGTTCCGCTCGACGATACGTTCAGGAACGCCGCCGTCGTGGTCGGCGAATTGGGCGTCGGCGATGACGGCGACGTCGAACTCGAGGGGGCGACCAGCGTATGCGCGGTGAGACCACCGGCGGCGACGGTCACGTCCGCCGTATCGATCGCAGCCAGAACGGCGGTCGCCGTTCCGCTACTGCCGGTCGTGGCCTGTGCCGGCAAAATCACACCGCGCGTCGTCGCGAACGCGACGATCACGTTCGCCAACGGCGCGCCGTAGCTGTTTTGCACGCGAGCCGTCAGCGTCGAGTTTCCTCCTGTCGCACTTGCCGATGCGCCGAGGGTCAGCTGCGACGGCGTTGACAGGTCGGGCGCAACCGACCCCGGCGCGCCCGGGTTCTCATAGGCACACCCGGCGAGGCCGAGCAGTGGACAGGAGCGCCGCGATGCGTAGTACCTTCATCTTCTGCATCACACCGTATCTCGGATGGGCGATCGACACCGCTGTCGTGCCGGTAGTCGTCTGGCCGGTCGTGTCGAGGACCGTCACCGTCACTGTGAATGTTTCCGGCGTCGGTGTAGACGTGCGGCACGGACGCCGATGTCGCGCCGCCAAGGTCGGCTGACTGGCCGTCGCCGAAATTGATCGACATGTCCTGGACGCTGATGCCGCTGGCAACGTGACTCTGAATCTGCAGATTCGTCTGCGTGTTCACCTTACCGGGCCTGCGGGGCGTGATGATGATCGTCGGCCGCGGCACTGGAATCACCGTCGTCGACGTCGACACGATCGTGCTGTTCCCGGCCGCGTCGAGGACCGTCCCGGTAATCACGTATGTGCCGGAGTTCCTGAAGACGTGGGTGGCGGTGGCAGTTCCAGACACCTGGCCGAGATCCTGCGTCGTGCCGTCGCCCCAGTTCACCGAGAGGTCGCGCACGGCACTCCCGTTCGCGGCCGCGGCGGTGACCGCAAAGGTAAAGGTCGCCGGCAACCCGACGCTCGGTGGCGTCGACGGCGGTGTAATCGTCAGCGACGGCGACGCCGCGACACCAACAGTGACCGTCGCTGATGCCTGTCCCGAGGTGCTGCCGGTCGCGGGTGCCCCCGGGGCCGGCGGCGCGCTTGGTGCAGCCGCGCCGCACCCACGCTGGCCGTGACGGTCGCGGTCTGCGACGTTCGCAGCGTCGTCTGCGCGAGGCCATTCTGGTCGGTGTTCACGACCGCATCGGCGAGCGTGCCGGTCGTCGTCGAAAAGCTGACGGACACGTTGGGGAGTGGATTGCCGTTCACATCGATCACGACGGCCGTGATCACGGACGTCCCGCCCTGGGTCGGAACCAGCGTCGGGTTGGCGCCCATGTTGACCCGTCCGACGGCGGCCGACCCGACGAGAATCTTGATCGCATTGGTGCCGCTCGCCGATACGCCGCCGGACAAGGCGGTGATGGTCGCGGTGCCAGAGCCGCCGGCTGCGATGTACTTCACGATGACGCGGCCGGCGATGTCCGTTTCCGCTTCTGACGGCTGAACGCTCCCCAGGCTCGTCGTAAAGGTGACGAGCGTGCCGCTGTGCGGCGGCGTCCCACCGGACTCGATGACCTGCGCGATGATGCTGGTCGTGCCATTGGTCGGGAGCGCGGTCGCCAGCGACGTCAGCGTGATGGTCGATCCGCTAGGGGCCAGCAGCGGGACCTTTTCGCACGCGACCGTCACCATCGCGGACACGGCGAGCATGGCGGCCAAAGCAGACCGGCGGCGCGGGCGTGATATCATGAAAACCATAACCATCTTAATTCCCATGGACTTAGCTGGTCAAGCCGGACAGAAATGCACAAGGCAGCGGGGCTATGCGATGGCCGCGCTGCTGGTGGCCATGAGCGTGATGGCGATCATGTTCACGGTGGTGATGCCGGTCTGGAAGCAGACCGCCCGCCGCGAAAAGGAAGAGGAACTGGTCTTCCGGGGCAAACAGTACGTCCACGCGATCGGTCTCTTCCAGCGCAAGTTCGCCAACGCGTTTCCTCCGAACATCGATGTGCTCGTCGAGCAGCGGTTTCTCCGCAAGAAATTCAAGGATCCGATCACGAACGACGACTTCGTCCCGATTCCAGCGGGGCAGGCGGCGCCTGGCGGCACGCAACCAGCCGGCGCGCAGCGCGGCACGACCGGTTCGACAGGCTCGACTGGCAGGGGCCAGGCGCCCGCGGCGTCTGCAGCGCAGCCGTCGGGGGGACGTGTCGGCGGGCCCCCGATCAGCGCGGGCGGTCAGACCCAGGGCGGAATTCAGGGAGTGGCCAGCAAGAGCAAAGATCAATCGATTCGCCTCTATAACGGACGCGGCCATTACAACGAGTGGGCCTTCATCTATATCCAGCAACAGCAAGCCGCCGGTGCGGGCGCAACTCCTGGTTCCGGCACGCCTGGTCCGGGCGGCCAGCGCGGCCAGCCAGGCCAGCAGCCCGGACCGTTTCCCGGCGGCCAGCAGCCCGGACAGCGAGGACGTGGCCCGTTCGGTCCCAACGGTCCCACCGGTCCGGGTCGCAGCAGTGGCGGCTTCGGCACGTTCGGCAGCGGAGGAGTGACTCCGGTTCAACCACCATCGACGCCGCGCGGCCGCTTCTGAGTTAGGACGCTGAAGCGTCTCGGCTGGCCGACGCCAGGATCTTTTCCTGTGCAGTGAGGTTCCGCGCGATCGCGTACGCAGCAAGCGCCGAGACGACCAGCAGGCCGCATCCGACCGCTGCGCTCCTGAGCAGAATCTGGCCGACGCCGAAGAGCGCCGAATACACCAGTACGCATCCCAGAAACGCATTCAGCAGTTCCTCGCCCAGCGATCCCGCCGCGGCCGGCAGACCGACGGCCGCAGCGATCGGCGCCCAGCCGCGCCCGTGGGGACGCACGCGGCGATAGAAGGCTCGCAGCGTGGCATCGGGCTCGGGCGCCGTCAGCCACGTCACCGCCAACCACGCGATCGTGGTCAGGCTCACCGTGACGATCATGAGGTACGCGAAGTCGCGCGGCTGATCGCCATCCCACTTGAGCGCGAGTTGCAGATACAGCGACACGGCCGCCGCCACCGCCATGGCCGACACTTCAGACCATGCATTGATGCGCCACCAGAACCATCGGAGCAGCAGCACGGTGCCGGTGCCGGCTCCAGTCACAATCAGCAGCTTCCATGCCTGCTCGATCGACGCCAGATGGAGCGTCACGTAGATTGACAGCAGCATCAGCGCCACGGTCACCAGTTGCGAGACGACGACATACTCGCGCTCGGGCGCGCCGCGGCGGAGAAAGCGGCGGTAGAAGTCGTTGACGACGTAGGAGGCGCCCCAATTGAGCTGGGTGCCGATGGTCGACATGTACGCCGCGGCAAAGGCCGCCAGCATGATGCCGCGCAGCGCCGGCGGGAATACATTCGGGTCCATGAGCGTGCGCACGTATCCCGATTCCTTGTCCACGAGATTTGGATAGAGCACCAGCGACGCCAGCGCCGTCAGAATCCACGGCCACGGACGGACCGCATAGTGCGCGATGTTGAACCACAGCGTGGCGAACAGGCCGTCGCGCTCGGTTTTTGCGGAGAAGATCCGCTGCGCGACGTAGCCGCCGCCGCCAGGCTCGGCCCCGGGATACCAGCTGGCCCACCAACTCACTCCCAGATAGACGAACAAGGTGATGGCCGGCATCCACGCGGAGTCGATCGACGGGAAGAACGCGAGGCGTGAGCCGCCGCCGGCTGCGGCGTCGAGCGCGCGGACTTTCAGTTCGAGTGCGGTCAGGCCGCCGGTCGCGCGCACCGCGAAATACGCGAGCGCCACGACCATCCCCATCTTCAGCACGAACTGAACGAGGTCGGTGACCAGCACGCCCCACAGCCCGGCGAGCGTCGTGTAGAACGCGGTGAAGATCAGCAGCGCGAGGAGCGCCCACAGCGCGCCGGTAGCATCGAGGCCGAGTGTGACCTGCAGGATCTTGAGCATCGCCAGGTTCACCCAGCCCATGACGATGCAGTTGATCGGGATCCCGAGGTACAGCGCACGAAAGCCGCGCAGAAAGGCAGCGGGCCGGCCCGAATAACGCAACTCGGCGAACTCGACGTCGGTCATGACGCCGGCGCGCCGCCACAGACGCGCGTAGACGAACACGGTCAGCATGCCGCTGGCGGCCATGTTCCACCAGAGCCAGTTACCGGCGATGCCATAGCGGGCGACCATGCCGGTCACCACCAGCGGCGTGTCGGCGGCGAACGTCGTGGCCACCATCGACGTGCCGGCCAGCCACCACGGCACGTTGCGTCCCGAGAGAAAGAACTCGGTGGTGCTGGCGCGCGCCCGCCGCGCATAGTAGAGGCCGATCGCGAGGTTGAGCGCGAAGTAACCGCCGATGACGAGCCAGTCGACCAGGGTCAGTGTCATAAGGAGCAACCGCGGAGGGCGCTGAGACCGCAGAGCAAGCCTTTGCCTCTGCGGGTGCTGCGAGCTCGGCGGCTAAACGTCAGCGAGCGCATCGTGAAAGGCGCGTCGCACCGTCGCATGTCGTCGAGCGTACCGCCACTCATGGCGCGGTTGGTGAGCAGCACGAAATACCGATCGCGCTTCGGGTCGATCCACAGCGAAGTGCCGGTGTAGCCGACGTGGCCGAACGCCTCGGGCGACAGCCGCGTGCCGCACGAGGAAGTCGGCAGCATCGTATCCCAGCCCAGCGCGCGCGAGCTGCCCGGCACCGCGCTCCTGGTGGTGAACCTGCGGACGAGATCCGGTGAGAAGGGCGGCGGCTGGTCGCTCGCGCCACGGGCGGCACCGAGCACGCTGCGCGCAAAGGCCCCGACGCCGGACGCCGATCCAAACAGACCCCGCATGCCCCGCAACGCCGCCGAGCGCTGCCGCGTAGTTATCATGAACCTCGCCGATCAGCACCCGACCGCGGCGGCTGTCGTCGGCCATCGGCTGCGTCGGAGCGGCAAGAGCGTCGGAGAGCCTGAGGCGATCCCGAATCTCAGAAAGTCCGGCTGAAGCCGGACCATGAGACGGTCGAACAGCTCGGAGAGCGGCGCACCGCCCCGATCGGCCGCGAGGAATCCGAGCAGGATGAATCCGAGATCGCTGTAGACCGAGGTCGTGCGCGGGATGTACTCGAGCGGGATGGCGCAAATCTCATGCTCGAACTCGCGCCGACCGGAGGGCGGGGCGTCCAGCAGGCGAGCCGGCAGACCAGAGGCGTGCTCCAGCAGATCCCGAACAGTCACGCGATCGCGATCGCCGCCTCGCCACTCGCCGAAGCCGCTCGACAACGAGCGTCTCGGTGTTGAGCGCGCCCGTTCTCACGAGCTCCATGACCACGGTCGTGGTCGCGATCACCTTTGTCAACGAGGCGAGATCGAACGGCGTGTGGAGATCGGCGCCGAACGCCTCCGTCCACAACCGACCTGCGCTCGAACCGACCTCGACGGCCGCGGCCGGGAAGACGCCTGCCGCCCGCGCGCGCTCGACCACGCCGCGGGCGTCATCGACTGGCACGGCTCACCACCAGACCGACCGTCATGCAGATCGCCGTGCCCGCGAGCACATACCAGGTCCAGGCGAGCGGGGTGAAGACCCGCACGCCGATCATCGAGACGAGCGACACGCCAATGCCCGCGATCACGCCCCGCTCGTTCGCGCTGGTGGTCAGCACGCCGAGCAAGAAAGCGCCCAGCATCGGGCCGTAGACGATCGACGCGATGGTCAGGCCGACGGTGAATACCGATCCCCAGCCGCGCGCCAGAATCGCAATCGCAATCAGCACCAGTCCCCACGCCGCGGTCAGCCACCGCGACAGCTTCAGCAGTTGCGCCTCGCTGGCTCGCGCGCCCGCCAGCGGCTGGTAAAAATCCAGGATCGATGTCGATGCCAGCGAATTCAGCGATCCGCTCAAGTTGGACATCGCCGCGGCAAAGATCGCGGCGATCACCAGGCCGGCGATGCCGTGCGGCAGGCTGCGGACGATGAAGGCCGGGAAGATTTCGTCGCTGGTGGCCATCGGCGGCAGCGGGTGGACGGCGTAGTACGCGTGCAGCATCATGCCGATCGTGAGAAACAGCGCGAACTGAGCCAGCACGACGAATCCCGAGAGAATGAGCGCTTGCTGACTTTCGCGCTGGTTGCGGCAGGTCAGCAGCCGCTGCACCAGCAGCTGATCGGTGCCATGCGACGCCATCGTCAGGAAGCAGCCGCCGATCAGCCCCGCCCAGAACGTGAACGGCACGGTGACGTCCCACGACCACGAGACGAACTGCAGCTTGCCGGCGGCGCGCGCGTCCTCGACGATGGCCGGCCATCCCCCCGGCACCAGGTGCACCAGCATGTACGCCGCCAGCAGCGATCCGCCGACGTAGATCACCAACTGCACCAGGTCGGTCCAGATCACGGCGGCAATGCCGCCTTCGAAGGTGTAGACCAACGTCAGCAGTCCGACGATCACGATCGACCAGAGCCACAGGTGCGGCAGGCCCGGCACGCTGGCGCTCAAGACCGCCGCCAGTACCAACGACGCGGCGAACACGCGCACGCCCTCGGCCAGCGCGCGCATGATGAGAAAAAGCGACGCCGCGAAATGCTTGGCGTGCGGGCCGAACCGGCGGTTGAGCAGCTCGTAGGCGGTCAGCATCTCGCCTTGGAAGTAGGCCGGAATGAACAGCGCGCTGATGACGAAACGCGCGACGATGTACCCGGCGACCACCTGCAGGTAGGTGAAGCTGCCGCCCTGTTCCGGCCGAGGGTAGACGCTGTAGGCGAGTGCTGGCACGCCGATCAGGGTCAGCGTGCTGGTCTCGGTGGCGACGATCGACAGGCTGATCACGACCCACGAGGTTTGACGGTTGCCGAGAAAATAGTCTTTGACCGAGTGGTGCGATTTGCGGAACCGGCTGCCGAAGACAGTGATCCCAATCAGGTAGGCCGCCAGGACCAGGTAGTCGATGGCCGAAAAGCCCATGGACCTCAGACTTGGGAAATTAGAACTGGAAAGCGGCGCGGCCCACCTGGGCCACGTACCCCGGACCGTGGGCGGAATCCGCGAGGCTGTCGTACCGAGAACAAGATGATGCCCTCGACACCGAGACGGCGCGCGGCCTGCACGTTCTCGACGATCTGCCCTGACGACAAACGATAGGCGCCAATGCCCGCCCACAGCGGATGCGCTCCGGCGATCTGCTTGGCGGCGGCAATCTGCGTGGCGAACGCTACGGGATCGGTGGTGTAGGCCATCGGACAGATCACGTCGACGAGCCCGGTGTCCACCCACGCGCGCCAGTCCTGCAACCGGTGGGTCGCGGCCTCGCGCGGGTCGGGCACCACCGCGACGCTGATGACGGCCGCCGGCTTGACGGCCTTCACGGCGCCCCGCAGTGAAGTCAGCAGCGCCGTCAGCCTGGCGGCGCGAAAGCGGCGCCACCGCTCGGGAAACGCCTTCGTATAGACGATCGGTCCTCCTGCCACGCCCTCGGCGTCGTAGCCTCGGACCTCAGCCACGGCAAGGTCCGGGACGACCGACGCGCGGAAGGCCGCCAGCGCGTCACGGCTGTAGTCGAAGTCGCTGGTCGGATAGCGGATGTAGTCGAAGTGGACTCCGTCGACGTCGTAGCGCTGCGCGATGTCCCGAACGACGGCGGTCGTGTAGACGGCGGATTCCGCGGCGATCGGTGAAAGGTACAGGCCTTCGACCTCGGACGCCTGTGATCGCGCGTAGCGAGCCAACCGCCCCACATACCCGGGACTGTGTGGATCGACGGTCGAGAGCTCCTCCGCGAGCGCGCGGGGGACCATCAGCCACTCGGGATGCCGGTAGACCACGTGATCGCGTGCGGCCGGGAGCTCCGCGGCACCTGCGATCAGATTGACATTGATCCAGGCGTGGACCTTCAGGCCGGCTTCGTGTGCCTTGGCGATGACCGCCGCCAGCGGATCGAAGTCGGGCTGCGCCGCGAGCGCAGCCGGGCGCGGCTCGGTGCCGCGCTGGTAGTAGGCGTCCCCCCGGCCACGGACCTGCACCAGCAGCGTATTGAAGCCGCCGTGCTGGGCCGCCGCGACCATCGTTGAGATCGCTGACGGCGACGAGAGTGTCGTGCGTACCACCCAGAGTGCGCGGACTTCGTCCTGAGCGCGAGCCGGCGAGATGATCAGAATCAGCGAAGCAGCGATCGCAGCCAGCGCGTGGCGCGGCAGAGCGTGAGGCATGAAACGTCGAAAGCGTAGCATAGAATTCGCAGCATGCACGTTCTCGGCATCGACGCCGGCGGCACGAAAACCGTCTGTTTACTCGCGGACGAGCAGGGCACGATCGTGTCCGAAGGCCGCGGCGCCGGCGCCAACCTGCACACAGCCGGCGAGCTCGCCATCGAGAAGGTGCTGCATGAGGCGATGGAAGCGGCGATCGGCGATCGCGCGATCACGCCGGCGGCAGTCTGCCTGGGCATCGCCGGCGTCGACCGCGATGACGAGATGCGGACGGTGCGAGCGGTCATGCGCCGCATCGGCTACAAGTCGCGCGTGCTGGTCGTCAACGACGCGCTGATCGGCCTGGTGGCGGGGGCGCGGGATGATCCGGGCATCGCGATCAACGCCGGCACGGGCTCGATCGTCTACGGACGCAATGCGGCGTTCGAGGCGGCGCGGGCCGGCGGATGGGGACACATGATCGGCGACGAGGGCAGCGGCTACTGGATTGGCCGTGAGTCGCTGGCGGCGGTGATGCGCGCATCCGACGGCCGCGGTCCGGTCACCCGCCTCACCGCCGAAATCCTGTCGCATTTCAACGTGGACGATGAGTCGCGCCTGCCGGGAATCGTCTACGACCGAGAGCAGCCGCGGGTCAGCGTGGCGGCGCTCGGGCCGATTATCCAGCGGGTGGCCGATCAGGGAGACGCCGTGGCCGGCCGGATTCTCGAGCATGCCGCCGAAGAGCTCGTGCTCGCGGCCCGTTCGGTGGCGACCCGCCTCGAGATGCGCGGCGACGCGTTCGCGTTCTATCTGGCCGGCGGCGTCTTTCGGGTCGTGCCGTGGCTGGTGGAGGAGCTCCAGCGCCGGCTGCTCGAGGTCGCGCCGCGGGCGCAGGTGCAGATGCTGCGCGAGGAGCCCGCCGTCGGCGCAGTGTGGCTCGCGCTCGCCGAAGCGCGCGGCGGCGCGCGGGTGCCGAGCTACAAGTAATGCGCCTTCGCGTCTTCGCGACCCCCGGGGCATTGGCCCGCGCGCTCGCGGCCGACGTCGCGCGCGCGCTGGCCGCCACGCCGCAGCTGGTGCTGGGTCTGCCGACCGGCCGCACGCCGATCCCGCTGTATCGCGAACTGGTTCGCCTGCACCAGGCCGGCCGCGCCGACTTCAGCCGCGCGACGACGTTCAACCTCGACGAGTTCCTCGGTCTGTCGGCGGCCGATCCGCACAGCTACCGGGCGTTCATGCAGCGGCACCTGTTCGATCATGTCAACCTGGCGCGGCGCCGCATCCAGTTCCTGAACGGTACGACGCTCGACATCGATGGTGAATGCCGCCGCTACGAACGCGCCATCGAGCGGGCCGGCGGCATCGGCCTGCAGATCCTCGGACTCGGGATGAACGGCCACATCGGCTTCAACGAACCGGCGCGGGCGCTGGTCGCGCGGACCCATTGCACGCGCCTGAAGCCGGCGACCCGCCGCGCGAACGCGTCGTTCTTCGAAAACCGGGCGAGCGCCGTGCCGCGCCAGGCGCTTTCGATGGGGATGGCGACGATTCTCCACGCCCGGCGAATCGTGCTGCTGGCGACCGGGGCGAGCAAGGCGCGCTGTGTCGAACGGATGATCGAGGGGCCGGTGACGCCGCGACTGCCGGGTTCGTTCCTGCAGCTGCACCGCTGCGCGGAAATCTGGCTGGACCGCGCCGCGGCTAGCCGACCCTGAGGAGTTCCTTCAACCGCGCTTCGACGTCCTCGCCGATCGCGTCGCGGACCACAGTCGTGGGCGCGCCGCAGGCGGGAGAGCGACTGCGCGAAGGTGAGCCCGCCCTTCTGCATGACGATCGCCGCCTTGACGTTCCAGTGCGCGCGGCGCAGCAGCTTGTCGGCTTCGTCGTACTCGAGGCCGGTGACGATGATGATGATGCGGCGGGCGCGGTCGCGCAGCTTCTCCGATCCCATCTGCACGTCGACCATCAGATTGCCGTAGGTCTTGCCGATGCGGATCATCGAGGCGGTGGTCAGCATGTTGAGGACCATCTTGGTCGCGGTGCCCGCCTTGAGCCGGGTCGAGCCGGCAATCACTTCCGGGCCCGACCGCCGGGGCAATCGTCAGATCGACGAAGGTCTGCAGTTCCGAGCGCGGATCGCAGGTGACGAAGATGATCTTCGAGCTGGCCTTGCGCGCGCGGGTGAGCGCGCCGCGCACGAACTGCGTCATGCCGCTCGCCGACACGCCGATGACGACGTCCTTCTTGGTCGGCCGCAGCCGGTTGACCGAGCGGGCGCCTTCTTCGTAGTTGTCCTCGACGCCTTCGCGCGGCGCGGAGGATCGCGCCCTTGCCGCCGGCCATGATCGCCTGCACCAGTTCCGGGCTCGGTGCCGAAGGTCGGCGGCATCTCCGCCGATTCGAGGACGCCGAGCCGTCCGCTGGTGCCGGCGCCGACGAAGATGATCCGGCCGCTGTTTGCGGAGCGCCTGGGTGATGATCTCGACGCCGACCGCGATGCGATCCTTCTCGCGCTGGACCGCCAGCAGCATCTTGCGATCTTCGTTCAGCATCCCTTCGACGATGTCGGCGGCGGAGAGCTTGTCGATGGCGAGCGTGGCCGGGTTGATCGCTTCGGTGGGAAGCGACTGCCATTTCGAACGGACAGGCATGCGATCAAGACCTCAGGAACAAGCCGCGGATACTATCATAGTCGTTGGTGAGGGCCGTGGGACTGAGTCTTTGGTCGTGACGCCGGTGGTCGACGCCTACCTGGATCATCTGCGCGTCGAGCGCCGGCTGGCCGAGCACACGCTCGAGAGCTACGCGCGCGATCTCGCAGGCGCTGGCCGCCTTCGCCGCCGGTGCCGGGCGGCCGGTCGAGGCGCTGGATCGGCCGGCGCTCGAAGCGTTCGTTCGCGAACAGCGCGGCCGCGGCCTGGCGCCGCGGTCGGTCGCGCGGACGGTCGCCGCGGTGCGCGGCTTCTTCCGCTTTCTCGTGCTCGACCGGCGTCTCGAGAGCAGCCCCGCCGACGACCTGCAGCCGCCGCGCGCGTGGCCGGCGCTGCCGAACTTCCTGTCGATCGAGGAAGTCGACGCGCTGATCGCGCAGCCGGACGTGACCGACGCCGCTCGGCCTGCGCGATCGCGCGATGATCGAGCTGCTCTACGCGACCGGGCTGCGCGTCAGCGAGCTGGTCGGCGTCCGCGCTCGCCGATCTGCACCTCGACGAGCACTACCTGACCTGCATCGGCAAGGGCAGCAAGGAGCGGCTGGTGCCGATCGGCGAGCAGGCGGCCGACTGGATCCGCGCCTACATGCGCGACGGCGCGGCGCGGCGCTGCTGAAGGGCCGCGCCTCGCCGCGGCTGTTCCTCAACGCGCGCGGCGGATCGCTCAGCCGCGTCGGCTTCTGGAAGATTCTGAAGCAGCACGGCGCGCAGCGCCGGCCTGCCGCGGACGCTCAGCCCGCACGTGCTGCGCCATTCGTTCGCGACGCACCTGCTCGAGCGCGGCGCCGACCTGCGCGCGATTCAGATGATGCTCGGCCACGCCGACCTGTCGACCACGCAGATCTACACGCACGTGCTCGAGGCGCGGCTGCGCACGGTCTACGATCGCTTCCACCCCCGGGCCTGATTCTGATAGACTTAACTGTTTCACGGCACATCATTTCTCTCTGATTTAACGCATACGAAGGAGCGCGGCATGAGCCGTAAGGGTCGGCATCTTTTCACGTCTGAATCGGTCACCGAAGGGCACCCCGACAAGATCGCCGATCAGATTTCGGACTCCATTCTCGACGCCATCCTCGCGCAGGATCCGATGAGCCGCGTCGCGTGCGAGACGCTGGTCACCACCGGCCTGGCCATCGTCGCCGGCGAAATCACCACCAGCGCCGTACGTCGACTATCAGGAAGTCGTGCGCGCGACGATCAACGAGATCGGCTACAACCGCGGCAAGTACGGCTTCGACGCCGAAACCTGCGCGGTGCTGTCGTCGATCCACAGCCAGTCGCCCGACATCGCGATGGGCGTCGACACCGGCGGCGCCGGCGACCAGGGCCTGATGTTCGGCTTCGCCTGCACCGAGACCGACGAGCTGATGCCGCTGCCGATCATGCTGGCGCACAAGCTGGTGCAAGGGCCTGTCGACGCTGCGCCGCGACGGCACGCTCGACTACCTGCGCCCGGACGGCAAGTCGCAGGTCACGGTCGAGTACGACGGCAACAACGCCGGTCCGCGTCGACGCGGTGGTCGTCTCGAGCCAGCACAGCCCGACGTGTCGCCAACGAGCACGATGCGCGAGGACATCATCGAGAAGATCATCAACAAGGTCGATTCCCGCGGCGATGATGGACAAGAACACCAAGATCTACGTCAACCCGACCGGCCGCTTCGTGGTCGGCGGGCCGCACGGCGACGCCGGCGTGACCGGACGCAAGATCATCGTCGACACCTACGGCGGCGCGGCGCCGCACGGCGGCGGCGCGTTCTCGGGCAAGGATCCGACGAAGGTCGACCGCTCGGCGTGCTACATGGCGCGCTACATCGCGAAGAACGTGGTCGCGGCGGGCTCGCCGAGCGCGCGCTGGTGCAGCTCGCGTATGCGATCGGCGTGGCCGATCCGGTGTCGGTGATGGTGCGACACGGAAGGCACCGGCCGGATTCCGGAAGAGAAGATCACCGAGCTCGTGCGCGCGCACTTCAAGCTGACGCCGCGCGGCATCATGCGAAGAGCTCGAACCTGCGCCGGCCGATCTACAAGAAGACGGCGGCGTTCGGCCACTTCGGCCGCACCGAGCCGGAGTTCACCTGGGAGCGCACCGACAAGGCCGCGGCCCTCAAAGCAGCGGCGGGCCTCTAGCGTTGGTCGCCGGTCAGTAGTCGACAGTCGTGAAGAAGCTGGTGCTGATGACGGCGGCCCTCGTGGCCGCCGTTGCCGTTTGTGTCGGCCTCACCCTTCCGCCGCGCCCGACTCACGCTCGACCGTCGTTCGACCGACGGCACCATCCCCGGCATCATCCACGTCCACACCAACCGCTCGGACGGCCTGAGCGGCGCCCGACGAGATCGCCGCCGCCGCCGCGCGCGCCGGACTGAAGTTCCTCGTCTTCACCGACCACGGCGACGCGACGCGCACGCCGGATCCGCCGCGTACCGCTCCGGCGTGCTGTGCCTCGACGGCGTCGAGATCAGCACCAGCGGCGGCCACTACGTCGCGATCGACATGCCGGCGTCGCCGTATCCGCTCGGCGGCGAAGCGCGCGACGTCGTCGAAGACGTGAGGCGGCTCGGCGGCTTTGGCATCGCCGCGCACCCGGATTCGCCGAAGCCGCGAGCTGCGCTGGCGGCGACTGGAATGCGCCGTTCGACGGCGATCGAGCTGCTGAACCCCGACACCGGCTGGCGGCTGTGGGCGCAGCAGCGCCAGCGGCGACGGCGCGCGATGGTACGCCCGGCGACGACTGCTGTCGGCGCTGATCGACTATCCGTTCCGCCCGGCGGCGGTGATCGCGAGCCTGATCGGCCCGACGCGGCGCGGCGACGCGATTGGGAGGCGGTCACGCGCCATCGGCGCCTCGTCGCGATCGCCGGCGCCGATGCGCACGCCAAGATCGCGCCGCGCAGCGCCGACCCGGGCGACAGCCGCTACGCGCTGCCGTTTCCGGGCTACGAGTCGTCGTTCCGCGTGCTGTCGATCCACGTCAGGCCGGATCGGCCGTTGTCGGGCGACGCGGCCGCGCGATGCGCCGCGTGCTGATGCGCGCGATCCGCGCCGGGCACCTCTATACCGCAGTCGACGGCGTCGCGACGCCGGCCTCGTTCGAGTTCACCGCGACCAACGAGCACGGCACGGTCAACGAGGGCGACGAACTCGGCGTCGGCGGGCCGGTGACGCTGCGCGTGCGCAGCAACGCGCCGTCGGCGTTCACCACCATCATCTGGAAAGGCAATTCGGTGGTCAGCGCCGACCATCACGAACAGGACGGTCACGGTGCAGGCGCCGGCCGAGGCCGGCGAGTCTACTGGGCGGAGATTCGCGCCACCGGGCGGCCGACCGCCGTGACCTGGGTCCGCAGCAACCCGATCTACGTCCGGAGTCGCGCAGGCCGTCGAGCCGCCACCCGGGCACTCGCCCGTCGACGCCAGAGCCTCGCCATCTTCGACGGCGACGGCGAACGGGTGGCGTGCCGAGCACGATCCCGACGTCGCTGGCGGCGGTCGGAGCCGCGTCGCCATCGTCGGCGGCGCCGAACTGCGGTTCCGCTACGGGCTGGCGGGCGGCGCATCGGTCGGGCCAGGTGGCGGCGCTGGCCGTCGACACGCCGCGACGGCGTCGCGGCGTACGACCGGCTGACGTTCTCGATCCGCGCCGAGCACCCGATGCGGATCTCGGTGCAGCTGCGCGCCGGCGACGATCAGGGGCCGGCGTCGCGCGAACGCTGGAAGCGGACGGTCTACGTCGACGCGTCAGCGCAGGAGCGCACCGTCTTCTTCGACGATCTGACGCCGGTGGGGGAGACGCACGCCGTCAGACGCCGACGCCGGCGGCATCCGCACGATTCTGTTCGTGGTCGACGCCACCAACACGAAGCCGGGCGACTCGGGCGCGGATCTGGATCAGGAAAGCGCGCGCTCGGTAAGCAAGTTCGAGTCGACGGTTCCGCACCAGGTCGACCGTCAGCAGCAGATAGGCGGCCGCGGCGCCGAAGAGGATGTTCGGCGCCCACGCGGCGAGCATCGGCGAGATCCAGCCGCCCGCGCCCAGCGCGCCGAAGATGCTCAGCATCGTCCAGTAGACGAGCGCCAGGACGATGCCCGACGCCGACGCCGTAGATCGCGCCGCTCCGGCCGGTCGTCACCGCGAACGGCACCGCCAGCAGCGTCATGATCAGCGTGACGAACGGGAACGCGACCTTGCGCTGCAGCTGCACCATGTAGGGCACGACGTGGTAGCCGCTGGACTCGCAGCTCGCCGATGTAGTGCTTGAGCTCGCCGTAGGTCATGCGATCGGCTTCGGGCTCCTCGGTCTTGAAGTAGGCCGGCGGCTCGAGCGAGATCGTCGCGCTCGGCAAACGGCGTGTACTTGACGATCGGGCGCTCGGCGCGATGGCGCGTCGGCTTGGCGACGCTGAACTCCCGCGTCCACCCGTTGCTGCGCCATCCACATCATGCACCGGCGCGCCGTCCGCACCCGGACGCTTCACGAGCGCCGGCATTGCTGCGCGTAGGTCAGCGCGTCCAGCTTCCAGCTGGCCTCGTTCAGGTGGAACATCGACAGGCGGCTGAACTGGTTGGCGCGCGGGTCGAAGAACTCGTAGTGATAGATGTCGCCGCTGCGGCCGATGATCCACTGCCGGTTGAGCACGCCGAAGGTCTGCATCGGATAGCCGCGCATGATGCGCGTTGAGCCGCGCCGCTTCGCGGTTCGACTCGGCCAGCACCTGCTCCTGCAGCTCGAACAGCGCGCCGCTGAACAGCAGCGCGAAGAGCAGCAGCGGCAGCGCCGAGCGGTACAGGCTGATGCCGCAGGCGCGCATCACGATCAGCTCGCTGTTCTTCGTCAGCAGGCCGATCGTCACCAGCGTCGCGACCAGCGCCGCCATCGGAATGATGTAGTAGACGAACTGCGGCGTCGCGAAATAGAAGTAGCGGAGCAGCAGCCCAGCGGCGCCACGCCGCCGAACAGCTTGTCGGCCAGGTCGATCAACGTCGAGATGTAGAAGATGCCGACCAGCGCGCCGAACGCCAGCAGGAAGATCGAGCAGGTACTGCCGCGACGACGTAGAGATCGAGCAGGCTCGGGCGCGGCCAGTCGAACTGCGGAATCTTGACGCACGATCACGACGCGGCGCGCCGGTGCCGGCCGTCGGGCCGCCGATCGCCGGCGGTCGTCGCGCCTCGCGCGCCGCGCCAGAAGCGCGGGATGCTGAGGCGGATCGGCTGATCGGCCGAGCCGGCGCGCCACATCACCAGCGCCGATGCCGGCCGCGCCGAGCACGATGTTCGCCAGCCACGGCGCCAAGCCGCGGCGGCAGCCGGCCGGCGAAGCGCCGCGCGCGCGGCCGAATACAGCAGGATGTAGTAGACGAACACGACGCCGGTGCCGAGCGCGAAGCCGGCCGAGCTTGCCGTCCTTGCGGTTGCTGGCGCCGAGCGCGACGCCGATCAGCGCCAGCACGAGGCAGGCGACCGGCAAGCGCGAACTTCTGCTGGATGGTGTAGAGCTGGCTGTTGGCCGGCTGGTTCTTGCGCGTGTTCTCGGCGATCGTCTGCGCGCAGCTCGGCGATCGTCTTCTCGTTGTCGCCCTTGACGATCTGCGTCCGCGGGAAGATCGTCTCCGGATCGACCTTGAGCACCGTGGACTCGAAGGCGTCGCCGTCGTACTCGCTCGGGCTTGATCGCGCGAGGTGGTGTGCTGCGTGCCGTTCTCGAGCACCAGCTCGACGGTCTGCTTCGGCGCGGTCGATGACCAGCCGGCCCGGCTTGCGCCAGAACACCGTGGTGTGGTCCGGCTGCGTCGCGTCGGCCAGGAAGACGTCGCGCCAGCCGGTGTCCGGCTGGATGTCGCGCACGTAGAGCACGCGGTTGGGGAAGCTGGTGAAGAACACGCGCGGCTTGATGTCGCTCTCGGCGCCGGACGCGATGATGTTGAAGGTGATCTCGCGGAACGTCTGGTTGGCGTCGGGCAGCGCGACGATCATCTCGTAGGCGGTCGCCGCGCAGCGCGAGCGACGGCGAGCAGCGCAATCGGCCGGCAGACGCGGAAGACGCTGACGCCGCAGGCCTGCAGCGCGACGAACTCGCGGTCGGCCGACAGGCGGCCCAGGCCGAGCAGGATGCCGTAGAGCAGCGCCATCGGGATCGTCACGCCGAGCGCCTGCGGCAGCAGCGTCAGCAGCACGCGCGCGATGATCGTCCAGCGACACGCCCTTCGCGATCAGCTGCTCCGCGTTCTGCAGGATCGGCGGCATCATCAGCACGAAGGTGAGGCCGAGCAGCGCCAGCAGCAGCGGCGGCACGATCTCGCGCACGAGATACCGGTCGAGAATCTTCAACGGCTACTAGACTACAACGTATGACCCGCGTCGCCATCCTGTGGCACATGCACCAGCCGTACTACGAGGACCTCGCCACCCGCGAGCACATCCTGCCGTGGGTCCGGCTGCACGCGCTCAAGGACTACTACGGGATGGTGGCGCTGCTGCGCGAGTTTCCCGGACGTGCGGATGACGTTCAACCTGGTGCCGTCGCTGCTGGTGCAGCTCGAGGCGTTCGCCGCAGGGCGCGCCCGCGATCGGTTCCTCGAGCTGAGCCTGAAGCCGGCGGCCGACCTCGACGACGCGCGACGTCGACTTCATCCTCGAGAACTTCTTTCACGCCCAGCGGCAGCACATGATCGACGCCTATCCGCGCTACGGCGAGCTGCTGGCGCGGCGCGGCGCCGACGCCGACCGCGCCGAGCGCCGGCGTCGCGCGCGTTCAGCGTCGACGACCTGCGCGACCTGCAGGTCTGGCACAAGCTCGCGTGGATCGATCCGTTCTATCTCGACGGCGACGCCGCGGGTCCGCGCGCCTGGTGGCCAAGGGCCGCGGCTTCTCGGAAGACGACAAGGCGGTCCTGCGCGAGGTCGAGCTCGAGCTGCTGAACAAGGTGATTCCCGGATATCGCGACGCGGCGCAGCGCGGGCCAGGTCGAGCTGTCGGCGTCGCCGTTCTACCATCCGATCCTGCCGCTGCTGTGCGACACCGACATCTACCTCCGGACGCATCCCGACGCGCGGCGGCCGCGGCAGCCGTTCCGGCGTCCCGAGGACGCGCGTCGAGCAGCTCGAGCGCGCGGCCGCCTGCCACGCGCGCCTGTTCGGCGAGCGGCCGGTCGGCCTCTGGCCGTCGGAAGGGTCGGTGTCCGACGCGATGGTGCCGCTGGTCGCGGCGCGCCGGCTTCCGCTGGATGGCGACCGACGAGCTGATCCTGGCGCGGACGCTCGGCATCGACTTCTCGCGCGACGGCCGCGGCCATGTCGAGCAGCCCGAGCGGCTCTACGCGCCCTACGTCGTTCGGGCCGGCGACGCGACGGTCGCCTGCGCGTTCCGCGACCACGTGCTGTCGGACCTGATCGGGTTCGCCTACTCCGGCTGGGACGCCGAGGCGGCGGCGGACGACTTCGTCGCGCCGGCTGGTCGAGGCCGGGCGGCGCTACGCGCAGCGCACCGGCGGGGAAGAGGCGCTGATCCCGATCATCCTGGACGGCGAAAACGCCTGGGAGCACTTTCCCGGCGGCGGCCGGCCGTTCCTCCGCGCGCTCTATCGGCGGCTCGCCGGCCACCCGGAGCTGCAGACCGTGACGATGGCCGAGGCGTGCGTCGGCGCCGACGCGGAGCTGGCCGGCATCTTCCCCGGCTCCTGGATCGACGCCAACTTCTACATCTGGATCGGCCACGCCGACGACCAGAAAGGCTGGAGCCAGCTGGCGGACGCCCGCGCGGCCCTCGACGTCGCGACGGCCACGCAGTCGGTCGATGCCGGCTGCGCTGGCGGAGGCTCGCGAGGAGATCCTGATCGCCGAAGGCAGCGACTGGTTCTGGTGGTACGGCGACGACCATTCGTCGGCCCACGACCTCGAGTTCGACAACCTGTTCCGGCGCACCTCCGGAATGCCTATCGCCGCCTGCAGGTCCCGGTGCCGGACGAGCTGTTCGTCACGCAACATCTCCGACTGCGGCTGCGCCGCAGCCAGGCCAGCTCGAGCCGACCGCCTGATTGCGCCGACCCTCGACGGCGAGGAGACCAGCTACTTCGAGTGGCTCGGAGCCGGCCTGCTCGAGGTTCACGAGGTTGCCGGCGCGATGCACCAGGTGGAGCGCCGGCCCGCCGTGGTCCGACGGATTCAGTTTGGGTTCGGCGGCGATCGGCTGTTCGTCCGCATCGACGTCGCCGGCCGGGCACTCGATCTGCTGGCCGACCGGCCATGAGGTCGCCGTGAAGTTCGTCAATCCGGTCGGGGTCCGGTTCTCGATCGGGTGGTCAGGCGGCCGGGTTACCGGCGCCCTTTGGGATCGACGCGACACGGAGCCGCATTGGATCGAACGGGCCCCGGGCGACGCCGCCGTCGCGGCGGGCACGATTCTCGAGCTGGCGATCCCGTTGGCCGCGCTCGGCCTAGAGCCCTGGCGACACCGTGTCGTTCTTCGTCGGCCGTCTACGACGCGAACGGCGTTGAGCTCGAACGCCATCCTCGGATCGGGCCGTCGAGGTCACCGTGCCGGACGCGCTGTTCGAAGCGCGTAACTGGCGCGCCTGATTCGGGCGAACGCCCGGCCGAAACCTCCACAAAGCATGCACAGGGCCGTTTTGCGAGCCAAATCCATAGAGTCTGATAATGTATGTTATGTTAACTTACAGGTCAGAAACCCGCTCGGAAGGCTCCGCCACAAGGCGCGACTCACCCGCACCGGCTGCCGCGCATCCTCATGCGCCATGGCGCTTCGTTCCCCGCCGCTGCGTGGCCGACGAAGCCCGCCCGCACGCCGGCCAGAAGTCTTTGCGACGCGCGACCGGCGCGGCGCATGTCGGTCGCTGCGCCCAACTTGCCGGCTACTTGCTCTTGCGGAGGTCCTTGATGATGTCTTCGAGCGCTTCGATGATCTCGTCGCGCGAGGCCCGGCTCTTGTTGAAGCTGAGCTTCAAGTTGAAGGCCTTGGTGGGAGGCTTGAAGGCGAACACGAAATGTTTCGGCCGTCCGGCCTGGGGCTTGGCCACCGCATCCCGCAACTGTTGACGGGTGGCGCCCCCTTGGCCGGCAATCTTTTCGATTAGCGCGGTCATTTTCTCTGCGGTGTTTTGCCTAACTACCTGCAGAAGCAACGACTTGGATGAAATGTCGGCCAGCCGACAAAGATTCCGGACCGGCTCGGGGATGGCGTTGAGGGCCAGCGATTCGGTGATCGAGCTTCGCGATTTACCGAGCTTGCGCGCCAGATCCTCGTGGGTGTAGCCGCAGCTTTCCGCAAGGCCCTGCAGCGCCTCGGACTCTTCGAACGGCGTCAGGTCCTTGCGCTGGAGGTTCTCGATGAGCGCCAGTTCCAGCATCTCGCTGTCGTCCACATCGCGGATGACGACGGGCAGTTCCTGGAGACCAATCTGGACAGACGCCTGATAGCGGCGTTCGCCGGCGATGATTTGGAAGCGCTCACCACGGGGCCGGACCACCAGCGGCTCGATGATGCCCTTCTCCGTAATCGAGGCAATCAGTTCCGAAAGGTCTCCCATCACCTGGCGCGGCTGGTTCGGGTTCGGATCGATTTGCTCGATCGGAATCAGCCGCCCAACCGGGGCGCCCGCCGACGCCGCCAGGGCATCGACGTAGTGCTCGTCGTGTCGCATCGCCATGCTGGTTGGTAGTCCTCGTCTAGGCACGATCGATGACCTCCTCGCACAGGCTGTAGTACTCGGTCGCGCCAGTGGAGTCAGGCGCGAAGGTGAAGATCGATTCTTTGTAGGCCGGGCTTTCTTCCAGCCGAACGCTCTTGGTGATCACGGTCTTGAAGACCTTGCCGCCGAACACCTTCTGAATCTGCGCCCGGATGTCGCGGGCCAGCGCGGTGCGCTTGTCGTGCATGGTAATCACGACGCCGAGAATCTTGAGCGCCGGGTTGGGGCGCGCACGCACTTTCTCGATCGTCTCCAGCAGGTCGTCCGTGCCCTCGAGGGCGAAGTACGACGACTGGATCGGGATCAGCAGGTGCGTCGCCGCTACCAGCGCATTCACCGTCAGCAGGCCGAGGGTCGGAGGACAGTCGATGACGATCTGCGGGAAGCGCTCCCGAATCGGCTCGATCTTGTCCTTCAGTCGGAAATGCGCGTCCATCTCCCCCACCAGCTTGGCCTCGAGCTTGGCAAGCGC
Source organism: uncultured Acidobacteriota bacterium (assembly GCA_963794705.1). Taxonomy (GTDB): domain Bacteria; phylum Acidobacteriota; class Vicinamibacteria; order Vicinamibacterales; family CAVVIG01; genus CAVQFC01. The sequence continues at coordinate 413,043 of CAWCFI010000006.1, read as the reverse complement.
GATACGGGAAGGGGCGATCGACAGGTTGGCCACCGGCGACGCCACGATCACATCCTCCAGCGCGGTGGCTGGGTCGGCGATCGCGTCGTACACGCTGGTCGAGACCTGGGCCATGTCGAGAAATGACATGGTGCTGTTGGCTTGGGGGTCGAGGTCGATGAGCAGCGTCGGCTTGCCGCGCAGGGCGAGTGCCGCCGCGAGATTGATGGCCGTCGTGGTCTTACCGACGCCGCCTTTTTGATTGGCGATAGCTACGATCATGGATGGCCGGAGGCGTCTTCAGGGACCCGGCGGCCATTCTAGCAGACTAACGGACGGACGAATCGCCGCCGCTACATCTTGTACTTGCCGAGCTCGTCCGGATCGAGGCTCTCCAGCCATTGATGCAGGCGGTCCGCGTCGGCTTTCTCGGTCGTGAAGTCTACGGTCTTCGCATTATCAATGACCGTGTCCTCCACAAAGATGGGCGCCCGCGTCCGCAGCGCCAGAGCAATCGCGTCGCTCGGCCGCGCGTCAATCGCGACGGTGCTGCCGTTCAGTTGGAGGTAGATCAGGGCGTAGAACGTGTTCTCCTGCAGGTCGCAGACGACGATCTTCTGGACCTCGGCCTTGAGATCGTGGATGACGTTGCGGAGCAGGTCGTGCGTCATCGGACGCGGCGTGGCGATGTTCTCGATCTGGAGGGCAATCGCGTTCGCCTCGAAGATGCCGACCCATATCGGCAGCACCTTCTGACCCTCCTTGTCGCGAAGGATGACAATCGGGGTATTCGTCACGGGGTCGACCATCAACCCCTTGATGCTCATCTCGATTTGCATGTGTCCGTCATCCGTCCCCAGACGCTGTGCGGTCCCGCTCGCTCGATCCGGACCGGCAGGGTCCGGCCGATCCATTCGGCGGGTCCCGGCAGGTTGACCACGACATTGGTGCTCGTTCGTCCAGACAGTTCGGCCTCCCGGCGCCGACTGGATGCGTCGACCAGCACGTCGACGGTGCCCCCTACCATCTGCTCGTTCAACGCTGATTGAATCGTCCGCTGCAGCGCCTGCAAGGCGACAATCCGCCTCGTTTTTTCCTCGTCGCTGACGTCATCCGCAAGACGCTGATCCGCCAGGGTGTTGGGCCGAGGCGAATACTTGAACGAGAACATGCTGTGGTAGCGAACCTTCTCGGTCAGCGTCATCGTCTCGTCGAACTCCGCGCTGGTCTCGCCAGGGAACCCAACAATCATATCGGTCGACAGGGCCACGTCCGGCAGCGATTCGCGGATCTGCGCAATCAGGTCAAGGTAGCTGTCGCGGGTATACCGCCGCCGCATGGCGTCGAGCACGCGGGTCGATCCCGATTGTACCGGCAGGTGCAGGTGGCGACAGATCTTCGTGAGACGAACCATCGTGTCCAGGAACCGCCTCGACACGTGACGGGGATGAGGGCTCGCAAAGCGGATACGTTCGATGCCGTCGATCTCATGGATCGCCTCCAGCAGCCCACTGAAGTCGCAGGCAGGATCGTCGGGCGCGGCATAGTGGTTGACGATCTGGCCCAGCAGCTGGACCTCGCGATGTCCGGTGGCCGCTGCCTCCCTGACCTCCGCCAGGATGTCGCCTTTGGGCCGCATCCGTTCGTGGCCGCGCGTGTACGGCACGACGCAGAAGCTGCAGAACTCGTTGCACCCTTCGATGATGGTCACGTACGCCTTGAACGGGTCGTTGCGTCGCGTCACACCGAGAGGAAACGTCACATCGTCAAATGGATCCAGGTCGACCATCGGGCGCCGCTCCGCGACGGCGTTTGCCACCAGCATGGGCAACCGGCGGATGGCCTGCGTTCCGATGATGACGTCGGCAACGCCGGGTGATCGCTTGAGAATCGCGTTGCCCTCCTGCTGGGCCACGCAGCCCGCCACCGCGACGATGGGGTCGTGCCCGTGTTCAGCGGCAAGCTGCCGCAACTCGCCCAGGCGCGTATACAGCTTGTCCTCCGCGCGTTCGCGCACGCTGCAGGTGTTGATGACGACGACGTCCGCGTCGGCGGCATCTTCGGTCGCCTCGTAGCCGGCCTGTTCGAGCAGGCCAGCCATGCGTTCCGAATCGTGGACGTTCATCTGGCAGCCGAACGTTTCGATCAAGTATTTTCGGGCCATTCCTAGGACTTTCGCCTTTCGCCTTTCGCTTTCGCCGGCTTCGCGGCCGGCGCGGTTCTGGTCGGCGTCACCTCCGCCTTCGCGCGCCCCGCCAGCATCTCACGCGCCGACTCCCGCAGGCCGTCGGTGACGGCCTCCCCGCCAAGCATCCGAGCAACCTCATCGACCCGACCATTCCCGTCCAGGCGTTTGACGGTCGTTCTGGTCCGTCCGCCGTTGATGCTCTTCTCGATCTCGAAATGCGTGTCGGCGTAGGCGGCAATCTGCGGGAGGTGCGTGATGCACAGCACTTGAAATGCGGAGCCTAACGCTCGCAGCGTGCGTCCCACGACATCAGCAACCCGGCCACCGATGCCCGCGTCAACCTCGTCGAAGATTAGTCCGGGGGCCGAGGCGCTCGGTGGCCGGTCGTTGGCCCCGCTGAACCCGTGGCGGGTCGTAGCCGTGAGCGTCTTGATCGCCAGCATGATCCGCGACAGCTCGCCACCGGAGACGATGCGAGCCAGCGGGCGGAGGTCCTCGCCGAGGTTTGGCGAGACGAAGAACTCGGCCGCGTCGATCCCCCGGGCGCTCCAGGACGCTTCTGGCAGCGCACCGTCATTGAACCGCATCTCGATCCGCGTACGCTCCATGGCCAGTTCCGCAACCAGCAACTCAAGCTGCGAAGCAAAATCTTTGGCCACGCGGCGCCTTGCGCCTGACAGTTCCTCCGCCGCCGCGACGAACGCCGAGCGGGTCGCCGCCAGGCTGCGCTCCAGCTCGCCTATCCGCTCGTCGCCTCCAGAAAGGTCGGACCGGTCGCGCCGCAGCGCTTCCCGGCGCGCGATCACGTCGGCGAGCGTCGGCCCGTACTTGCGCTTGAGCCGCTCGAGCAGCGCCAGCCTCTCCTCCACCTGCTGAAGCCGCGCCGGCGAGGCTTCAATGCTGTCCCCGTACTTGCGCAGGAAGCCCGCGAGATCCTCGAGTTGAGATTTGATCCCGTCGCGCGCCTCGAGGAACGGCTTGAACTGCGGATCGAGCTCTGCCAGTTCCGCCACCCGTCGCCACACGCTTCCCAGGCTCGCCAGGATCGCATCGTCGCTCTCGTAGAGTGAAGTGTAGCTTTCTGAGCAGAGGCGCTCGACTCTTTCGGCGTTGGCCAACACCTGACGCACGGCGGTCAACTCGACGTCTTCGCCGCTGTCTTCCGGCGCGCTTGCCTGGAGGTTCGCGCGATCCAACTCGGCGAGTTGAAACGCGATCAGATCGAGCCTCGATTCCCTGTCGCCGGCCGCTGCCCGCACGCGCGCGAGCTCCTCCTGTGAGGCACGCATGGCCTCGAATGCGGCAGCGGTACGCGTGAGCAGCACGTCGAGGCGTCCGAACGTGTCGATGACTCCCAGATGGGTCGATGGGTCGAGCAGCGTCTGATGCTCGTGCTGCCCGTGCAGCTCGATCAGCCGGTTCGACAATTCTTTCAGCGCGCCGGCGGTCGCCAGCGTGCCGTTGATGAAGGCGCGGCTCCGGCCCTGCGCCGTAATCTCGCGCCGTACGAGCAGTTCCTCTCCCCCGCTCTCGAAGATGGCTTCGATCGCGGCCGTCTCTTCCCCGGTGCGCACCAGGTCGCCCGACGCACGTCCGCCCAGGAGCAGCCCGACGGCCTCGACGAGGATGGATTTCCCCGCGCCAGTTTCGCCCGTGAGCACGTTCAGCCCGGGGTCGAATTCGACCTCGACCGAGTCGATCACGGCGAGGTGTCTAATACGCAGAAAGCGGAGCATGGCAAAATGGCGAGAACTCCAATCGTAACATAGGTTTGACAGCTCTTTCACATCATGATACAGTTCGGCACATCGCGCTGTCCCAGCGGCGCACTGCTCTGCCTCGGAGGCCGTTTGCGCACGCTTGGAAGCCCTCTGTTCGCCCTGCTGCTGCAGGGTCCGGCTGGTGCTGCATCTGAAGGTTCTGGCACCGGTATTTTCAGCCTCATCGCCCGCTCGACCGCGATTTCACTCGCCGTACTCCTCAGTCTTGGCCTGTTGTCGGTAGGGTCATGGGGCATTTTCCTCTACAAGTGGTGGACGTTCCGCCGCGCCGCCAAACAAAGCGCGCAGTTTCTGGAAGTGTTCCGTCGCAGCAACAAGTTCTCCGAGGTGCAGGCGGTTTGCCGATCACTCGGTGACAGCCCTCTCGTCGGCCTGTTCCAAACTGGCTACGCGGAGTTGACGGCGCAGCTTCGCCAGGCGGCGCCAGGAGAAGCCGGCCATGATCCCAATCCGCGCGCGCCCGCAGGACGTCCTACCTTGAAGAGCCTGCCGGCGGTGGACCGGGCGTTGCTGCGCGCGTCGGCCGTCGAGGTGAACAAGCTCGAAGCCTACGTCTCCTTCCTGGCGACGGTCGCGAGCATGGGCCCGTTCGTCGGCTTGTTCGGGACGGTTGTCGGAATCATGAACGCGTTCGAACAAATCGGCGTCACCGGCTCGACCAGCCTGCAGGCGGTCGGTGGACCCATCGCGGAAGCGCTCGTGGCCACGGCCGCCGGCCTGGCCGCAGCCATTCCTGCCGTGGTCTTCTACAACGTCCTGTCCGGCCGGGTGAAGCTGTTCGCCTCGGAGATGGATGACTTCGCCATGGAATTCCTCAACATCTGCGAGAGGAACTTCACCTAAATGCCGAAGTTGGGGCCGGTATCGGCCAACACGTCCGGCCGAGCCGGGCGCGGACGCCGCGTCAGCACCTCGCTCGCCGAGATCAACGTCGTGCCGCTGGTCGACGTCATGCTCGTCCTGTTGATCATCTTCATGGTCGCGGCGCCGATGATTCAGCGCGGCATCGACGTGAAGCTGCCGCAGTCGCGCCGTGCCACGTCGGTCACCGGTGAGCGCATCGAGATCACCATCCCCGAGTCGATCCGCCAGTCGAGCCTCGTCTTTCTCGGTAAGGAGCAGATCAAGCTCAGTAACCTGCAGGAGCGGGTTCGACAGAAAATGGAAACCAGCTCGAACAAGGAAGTGTTCCTGCGCGGCGACTCGAGCGTCCAATACCAGGATCTGATGAACGTGATCGACGCGCTCAAGGCGGCCGGGGTGCAGAATATCGGGATGGTCGCCAGAATGCCGAGCGAGCGCTGATGGAGGTGACCGACATCCTGCGCGATCGGATGCAGACGCCCGCCGGCCTGCAGAGGATGATCTCGCTGTCGATCGCCGCGCATGCGCTGATTGGCGCCGCGTTGATCGTGTCGCGCGGCGGGTTGCTCAACCGCCACGACACGTCGCCGACGCTGATGACGATCTCCATCGCCGGCAGTGCCGGCCCAGAGAACGGCGGTATGACCGCGCTCGGCGGCCGCCCGGTTCAGCAAGTGACGCCGCCCGAGGAGGCGGCGAAACGCGAGGCGGCTCGCGCGCCGGCAGCCAAGACGCCCGACATGACGGTGCCGCTGCCCAACGCACGGACCGTCAAACCGTCGACCGCTCCGAACGTCAAGCAGGCCCCCGACGAAGCGCGCGGCCGTACGCCCACCAAGGGAAAGCAGCCGGCGTTCGGCAGCGCGATCGCCGATACGGGCGTCCGCGGCCAGGGTTTCGGCCTCTCCACCGGCGGCGGCGCGGGATCGGGATCGACGCTCGAGATCACGGGCGAGTTCTGCTGTCCGGAATACCTCACCACCATGACCATGCGCATCCGCGCGGCATGGAATCAGAACCAGGGGGCGCAGGGCACGAGCCTGATTCGGTTCACCATTCAACGTGACGGCAGGATCACCGACGCGACGATTTTCCAGCCGAGCGGTACGACGACGCTCGACACCGCGGCGCTGCGCGCCGTGCTGGCGACCCGCACGCTGCCGCCGTTACCCGACGCCTTTCCGAATCCGACGCTGACGATGCGTCTGAGTTTCATCTACCAATGACCAAATCCATCATTTCCGGAGTGATCGCGATCGCCCTGCTCGTCGCGTGGCCCCACGCCCAGCAGCCCACGCAGCCGCCCCCGCCGCAGCAGCCGAGCGAAATCGCGACGACGATCTCGACAGAAGGCGGCCAGGCCCCGCGCCTCGGCGTGCCCGACTTCATCGCCCTCTCGAGCGACGCCGAAACCGTGGCGACCGCCAAGACCATCAGTCAGGTGCTCTGGGACGACCTCAATTTTGAGCGCGAGTTCGCGTTCATCCCGCTCGACGTCAACAGCTCCATTCCGAAGGCCACGTCGTTCGCGGACGTGCCGTTCGATCGCTGGCGCGAAGTCAACGCCGACGCAGTCGTGATCGGCACCGTCCAGAAGACGAACGCCGGCTTCCGGGTCGAGATGAAGCTGTTCAACGTGCGCACGCGGCAGGCCGTCTACCCTCGCCAATATGACGGATCGAATGCGCGGCTGTTCGCGCACACCATCTCCGACGAGATCCACAAGTCGCAGCGGGCGCTGAACGGGGTGGCGCGATCGCGGCTGACCTTCGACTCCGACCGCGACGGCGAGCGCCTGACCGGCACGGTGCAGCAGCGCAGCATCAAGGAAATCTACATCTCCGATTACGATGGCGAGAATCAGCGTCGCGTGACGGTGGTCAGGAACCTGAGCATCGCACCACGATGGTCGCCCGACGGCCGCTCGATCGCCTATACCTCGTACCGGCACGGCGGCGCTCACGTCTTCATCTCCAACATCTTTCAGGGGACGCTTGACGAAGTGACCAAGGGCGACAAGGTCGGTGAGAACTGGCTGCCGGCCTGGTCACCCGATGGCACCCGTCTCGCGTTCAGCACGACCCGCGACGGCAATCCCGAAATCTATATCGTGAACCGCGACGGATCGGGGCTGCGTCGACTGACCAACAACCCCGGGATCGACATCACGCCGACCTGGTCGCCGTCGGGGACACAGATCGCATTTACTTCCGATCGCAGCGGCTCGCCGCAGATCTACGTGGTCGGGGTGGACGGCCTGAACTTGTCGAAAAAGACCTCCGAGTCGTTCTGCGACCGCCCGACCTGGTCGCCGGCGCCGTTCAACGAGATCGCGTACGCCGCGCGCAGCGGTCCCGGTTTCGATATTCACGTGCTCGATCTGTCCACGGGCGCCACCAAGTCGCTGACGTTCGGCGAAGGCACCAACGAGAGCCCGGCGTTCTCACCCAACGGCCGCCACATCGTGTTCACCTCGACCCGGTCCGGAAAGACCCAGGTGTTCACGATGGCCAAGGACGGGAAAAACGTCCGGCAGATTACGAAAGCCGGCAACAATTACGAACCGGACTGGTCCAAATGACTGGAGAATCGACGATGAAAGCGGCCCGAACGATAACTATGCTGGTCGCGGTGGCGGCCCTGCTCACTGCGGTCGCCTGCGGCAAGAAAACGCCGCCGGTCGCGCGGCCCCTGCCGCCGCCGCCCTCGGCCACCCCCACGACGGCGCCGCCGCGCCCGCCCGCCCCGCCCGAACCGGTGCGTGAACCGTCGGTGGTACCGCCCGAGCCCGTGCGCGACGACGCCATTTCGTCGGCGTCATTGGATGATCTGAACAAGAACTCGCCGCTGAAACCGGTCTACTTCGAGCTGGACAGCAGCGATCTCAGCGCCGCCAACCAGAAGACGCTGGACGAGAACGCCACCCTGCTCAAGCGCTACACCAACTGGGCGGTAACCGTCGAAGGACACTGCGACGAACGCGGGACCGCCGAGTACAATCTGGCCTTGGGGGAACGCCGCGCGATCGCCGCGCGGGCGTATCTCGTCTCGCTGGGGATCGCGGCCGATCGGCTGCGAACCGTCAGCTACGGGAAGGAGTTCCCGTTCGATCCAGGCCATGACGAATCGGCGTTCGCGAAGAACCGGCGCGCGCACTTCGTCATCACCGCGAAGTGAGCCTATGACACAGAAAGCCCTCGCCTCCCTGCTCGCCGTGATCATCCTCGCGGCGGCGTCGCCCGCGCGCGCCGCCAACAAAGAACATCAGCAGCTGATGGCGGATCTGCGCATGCTGCAGGAGCAGGCGCAGCTGCTGCAGAACTTGATTGGCTCGGTGACGGAGGCGATCAAAGCGGTCAACACCCGCCTCGATCAGCAGGGCGAGACGACCCGCAAGGCGTTCGCCGACCAGAAACTGGTGATCGACAACCTGTCCAACGACGTGCGCGTGATCCGGGAAAAGCTGGATGACAACAACGTGCGGATCGGCTCGCTGACGCAGGAGGTCGACTCGCTGCGCAATTCGCTTCAGCAGGCGGCATCGCGCCCGTCCGGCACCAACGACGCCGGGGATCCGCCGGCCGGTGCCCCCGGGGTCGGGAGCGCACCGACCGGCGCAGGCCCTGCGCCCGGCGTGAGCGTCTCGCCGCAGAAGCTATACGACTCGGCGATGGGCGACTACTATGCCGGGCAGTACGATCTCGCCATCCTCGGATTCAGCGACTACATCAAGAGCTTCCCGAAGTCGGACCTCGCCGACGATGCGCAGGTCAACATCTGCTCGGCCTACGTGCAGGACGGCAAGAACGACAAGGCGGTCGAGGCGTGCGATCTCGCCATCCGCACCTATCCCAACGGCGACAAGATCCCCGACGCGTACTACAAGAAGGGGCTCGCGCTGCAGAATCTCCGCGACGTCAACGGCGCGCGCGATGCGTGGGAGCACGTCGTGAAGGCCAATCCCGACACCGATGCGGGACGGCTCGCGAAGCAGCGGCTCGAACAAATCAAGCGGCCGAACTGAGGTAGAATCGACGACTTATGGGAAGCGTGAACAAGGTCATTCTGGTCGGCAATCTCGGGCGCGATGCCGAGTTGCGTTATACGCCTGGCGGCGCCGCCGTGGCGACGCTCAACATGGCGACCACTGAAGTGTGGACGGACAAAGGTGGCCAGCGCCAGGAAAAGACCGAGTGGCATCGCGTGGTGTTCTGGGGCAAGGTGGCCGAGTCGCTGACCGAGTACCTCACCAAAGGCAAGCAGGTATACGTCGAGGGCCGCCTCGAGACCCGGCAGTGGAACGACAAGGACGGCAACAAGCGTTACACCACCGAGATCAAGGGCGACAAGATCGTGCTCCTCGGCGGCGGTGGTGGCGGCGGCCAGCGTGCCGGCATGTCGCGGGGCAGCGGCGGCGACGACAGCGTTGGCGGCGGCCAGCCGTCGCACGGCTCCGACATCCCGGACACGCCTCTCACCGACGACGACATTCCGTTCTAGCTTTTCTTGTCTTCCCGACCGTAGCGATCTTCGAGGCGGACCACGTCGTGCAATTCCGGCGTCGAAACCTCGAAGATATCGCTGTCCTCGATCGCCGTCATGCGGTGCACGGTTTTCGGCGTGACGTGGACCCGCTCGCCCGGCAGCATCTCGCGCTTCTGCAGCTCACCGCCCACCTCGATCTCGAACAGCAGCTTGCCGGACTGCAGATAAATCGTCTCGTCCTTCTGGTTGTGATACTGCAGGCTCAGGGCGTGCCCCGCGTTGACGTGGATGATCTTGCCCACGTAACGGTCGGTCTTGGCCCAATGCAGCTCGTAGCCCCACGGCTTTTCCACGCGCGTAATCTCTCCGCTCACGATGTCACTCCCTTGATGAGCGTCAGCCGGCCGAGCGCGGCCAGCAGAACGCGTTCAATCTCGTCGATAGTAGCCAGTTTCAGAATTTTCCGCGCCAGCGCGCGCAGTTCGTCGCTGCGAAGTTCCGCCAGCACCTGTTTGGCGACCGGAATCGCCCCTGGCGTCATGCTGAACTCGGTCAGGCCGAGCCCGACCAGCAGCGTCAGCAGCGCCGGGTCCGATGCCATTTCCCCGCACAGCGACACCGGGATCCGCTGCCGCGATGCGGCGCGGCGGACCATCAGAATCATGCGAAGGATCGCGGGGTGCAGCGGCTCGTAGAGGCGCGAGACCCGCTCGTCGGCGCGGTCCACGGCCAGGCAATACTGGATCAGATCGTTGGTCCCGATGGTGAAGAAGTCGACTTCGCGCGCCAGCAGGTCGGCGGTGTAGGCGGCCGCCGGAATCTCGATCATCACCCCAACCGGCACCGGCGGCACCTGCTCCCCACGCCGCGCCAGATCGGCGGTCGCGGCCACGACCATCGCGCGCGCCTCCCTGATCTGCTCGACGCTCGACACGAACGGGAACATGATCCGCAGGCTGCCGTGCCGGGCCGCCCGCAGCAGCGCCCGCAGCTGAATCCGGAACAGATCGGGGCGCGTCAGGCTGAGACGCAGGCCGCGCAACCCCTGACGGCTGGCGCGCGCCTCGTCCGGCTCCCAGCCCGCGGCAAACGGGTGCTGCGACAGCCGCGACGCCAGCTGTTCCTCGTCGACGTCGAACGTCCGCACCGTGACCGATCCGGGCGCCATCCCCTCGAGCATGCCGCGGTAGATCTCGTACTGGCGGTCCTCGTCGCGGATGTCCTCGACACCGCTGGTCACCAGGAATTCGGATCGATACAGGCCAATCCCCTCCGCGCCCGCATAGCGCGCCGCGGCGAGATCGTCTGGAAATTCGATGTTTGCGTCGAGCCGGATGCGCACGCCGTCGAGCGTCGACGCCGGACGCCGCCGCTCGGCCTCGACGGTGGCCGCGGGTCGGTGATCGTCGGCGTGATGGGCGGCGCGCGCCAGTTCCTCCGGCGTCGGATCGAGAATCACCTCGCTGGCGCTGCCGTCAATCACGACCAGCTGCCCGGCCTGCACCAGCGCGCTGGCGTTGTGCAGGCCAACCACCGCCGGCACGTCAAGCGAGCGCGCCAGGATCGCGGTGTGGTAGGTCCGGCTGCCGGCATCGGTCGCAAAGCCGCGCACCTTGGTCCAGTCGACCTGCGCGGCAATCGATGGCGTCAACTCGTCGGCAATCAGCACCGACGACTCATCGAGCTCGCTCAGCAGGTCCCGCGGCGTGGCGACACCCTTGCGCAGATTCATCTTCAGACGGCCGACCAGATCGGCCACGTCTCCCTGCCGCTCGCGCAGGTACGGATCCGCGAACTCCGAAAACACGGCGCCGATTTCATGAAACACCTGCTGCACCGCCCACTCGGGGTTGACGCGCTGGCCGCGGACGATGTCGGCGGCGCGGGGCAGCAGCATCGGATCGTCGAGCATCAGCAGCTGTGCGTCGAACAGCGACGACAGCTCCGGCCGCCGCTCCGCCAGGCGCGCCTGGATGTCGATCAGCTGCTCGCGCGTTCTGGCCCGGCTGTCATCGAGCCGCTGCAGCTCGTGCTCCAGGCGCGCCGGCGCAATCTGATATCGCAGCACGTGGGCGCGCTGGATCAGCAGCACCGCGCGGCCGGCGACGACCCCGGAGGAGACGCCGATCCCTTTCAGGCGCTGCATGCGTCCTCACCGAACCCCGACTGCACCAGCGCGACCAGCGCGGCGACGGCGTCCCGCTCGTCGCTGCCGTCTCCGGAAATCGTGATGGTCGAGCCGCGCGCCGCGGCCAGCAGCAGGATTCCCATGATGCTCTTGCCGTCCATCTCACGCCCGTCGCGCGCGACTTTGACCCGCGCGGCGTAGCGGGTGGCGAGGTGGACGAATTTGGCGGCGGCGCGGGCGTGCATCCCCAGCTGGTTGACCACAGTGACCTGCTGGGACGTCATCCGCCGCTCTTCTCGCCGCGCAGCAGGTCGGAGGCGACCCAGATGGCGCTGCGGCCGTGATCGCGCATCTCTTTGGCGACCGCCAGCAGGTCGGACGATCGCCGGAGGCTCGCCAGTTTGATCAGCATCGGCAGGTTGACGCCGGTGATGACCTCGAGCCGATCGGTTTCGAGGAAGGTCATGCCGATGTTGGAGGGGGTGCCGCCGAACATGTCGGTGAGGAGCAGGACGCCCTCTTCGCCGCGGACGCGCTCCACCGCCTGGGCGATCTCCTCACGCGCGTCGTTGACATCGTCGTGCCAGCCGATCGAGACCGCGGTGAATTGCGGCAGGTCGCCGACGATCATCTCGGCGGCGTTCACCAGTTCTGTGGCGAGCTGCCCGTGCGTGACCACCACCACCCCAATCATAGCGGCACCGTCACGCGTGCACCAGATCGCGGTGGCGGACCCGCAGCCGCGCCACCCCGGTGTCGCCGAGCCTTTTGCGGAGCCGTTCCGCAATCATCACCGATCGGTGGCGGCCGCCAGTGCAGCCGATCGCGATGGTGAGGTAGCTCTTGCCCTCGGCGACGTAGAACGGGATGACGAATCGCAGGTAGTCCTCGAGGCGATCCATGAACTCGCGCGTGGAGGGATCGCGCTCCAGAAAATCGGCCACGGCCTTGTCGCGCCCGGTGCGCCGCCGCAGCGTCGGCACGAAATGCGGATTCGGCAGGCAGCGCACATCGAACAGCAGGTCGGCGTCGACCGGCACGCCGTGCTTGAAGCCGAAACTGAGCAGCGTGATCACCAGTCGCGAGCCGGCGCGGTCGCGCGACAGTCCCATGAAGAAATGGCGCAACTCGTGGACCGTCATGTCCGAGGTGTCGACGATTTCGTCCGCGAGATTACGAATCAGGTTGAGCTGCTGACGCTCGTCGCGAATGCCCTCGGTCACGGAGCGATCGGGCGCCAGCGGATGGGGACGCCGCGTCTCGCTGAATCGCCGCACCAGCGCCGCGTGGCTGGCTTCCAGGAAGATCAGAATCGGATTCAGGCGCGGCATCTTGCGGAGCCGGCGGAAGATTTTCGGGAACGACGACAGGAAACCGCCCTCCCGGATGTCGACGACGATCGCCACTTTCTCGATGTCGCCGCCGGCGCGCAGCGACAGCTTGGCGAGCGTCGGGATCAGCGTGGTCGGCAGGTTGTCGACGCAGAAGTAGCCCAGATCCTCCAGCGCGCGAATCGCTTGCGACTTCCCCGAACCGGACAGACCGGTGAGGACGATGAACGGGCTCCCCGCCTTGGCGGTGCCCTTGCCAGAGGCCTTGGCTCGCAGCCCGGAGCGTTTCGTCACGGCGTCGGTCCGCGCGCCCTTCTTCACTGCGAGCCCCCAGACTCGATCTCTTCGTCTTCTTCCTCGAGCGACGGCGGCGCCTGCTCGCGCAACGATGCCTCGAGCCGATTCGCCAGTTCGCGCGCGGCGTGGTGCCCACGCTGGCGAAGCAGCTGATTACGGGCGGCGACCTCGACCAGGATCGCGATGTTGCGCCCAGGCGCGACCGGCATCCGCAGCAGCGGCACGCGCAGCCCGAGGATCTCGTGGAAGGTGTCGTCCAGGCCCAGCCGCTCGTACTCGCGCGTCGGGACCCAGCGTTCGAGCTGGACCACGAGCTCGATCCGCTTCGAGGATCGCGTCGACGCGATGCCGAACAGTTCCTTGATGTTGATCACGCCGAGGCCGCGCAGCTCCATGTGGTGTCGGGTCAGCTCCGGGCACGCCCCGATCAGGATCGTCTCCTGGCGGCGGCGCACTTCGACCGTGTCGTCCGCGACCAGCCGGTGGCCGCGGACGATCAGGTCGAGCGCGCATTCGCTCTTGCCGATGCCGCTCTCCCCCGCGAGCAACACGCCGAGTCCGAGCACGTCCATCAGCACCGCGTGAATCATGGTGCGTTCGGCCAGCGAGTCCTCGAGCATCGACGACAGCTTGGCGATCGCGGTCGGCGTGGCGACGCTGGTCTTGAGCAGCGGCACCCGCGCGCGTTCTGCTTCCAGCGGCAGCTCCGCCGGCGGCGAGAAGCCGCCGGTCATCAGGACGCACGGAAAATCGAGCGTCAGCGCCAGGCGCAGTGCCGTGACGCGCGCCTCTGAATCGAGGCTTTCGAGATAGCGGACTTCACTCTCGCCGAAGATCAGGACGCGCCCCGGCCTGAGGTACTCGTGGAACCCGGCCAGCGCGAGACCGGTTTTCTGGATGTGAGGGCTGGTGATGACGCGATCGAGGCCGTTGGCGCCGGCCAGAAGCTCGAGCGGCAGGCCGAACGCCTCGGGCCGGCTGCTCAGCAGGGCGGCGACAGTGACGCCAGTGGATAGGGACATCCGCCCCTACATTATCAAGCTTCGGTCTCGACGAGGCTCAGCTCGCCGTTCGGCCGACGGTAGAGGACGCTGATCGCCTGCGAGTCGGCGTTGCGAAAGACGACGACTCCGTCGCCGCCGGCCTCGATTTCACGCGCGGCATCTTCGACCGACATCGGCTTGAGCGGCTCGCGCGAGGCGCGCAACACCCGCGGCACCCGGCCACGCGCGCCCGCCGTCTTGAGGCCGGCCGCCTTCCGCGGCTTGGCGCGCTTGACCGCGGCTTCGAGCGGCTCGAGTGAGGGCGCCTTCAGGCCGTGACGCTTGTCTTTCTGCCGGGTCTTGAGTTTCTGCGCCTGATGCGAGATCTTCGCGACGGCCTGGGTCAGCGACGTCTCCCAGCTGGCGGAATCGCCGAGCCCGTGCAGGAAGCGTTCGCCGCGCGCATGGAGGGTGATGTCCGCGACGTGGCGTCGCTTTTCGACGCTCAGGATCGCATGCGCCGAGACGGCGCGATCGTTCAGCAACCGTTCGAGCTTGGAAAGTTTCTCCTCGACGAAGCGCCGCAGGCCGGGAGTGACGTCGACATGGTGTCCGCGCAGTTCGAGTCGCATATGTGAGCTTTCAGCTTTCCGCTGTCAGCTTTCCGGCAGCTAATAAAGCACCTTGCGTTGGTTGGACGTCGGAATCTTCAGTTCTTCGCGATACTTCGCGATGGTGCGGCGGGCCAGCACCAGGCCTTCGCGCTGGAGGATGCTGACAATCTTCGAGTCGCTCAGCGGCTTGCGCGGATCTTCGTTCTCGATGATCTTGCGGATCCGCTGCTTGATCGTCACCGACGACACGCTCTCGCCGTATGAGCTGCTGATGCCGCTGTGGAAGAAGTACTTCATCTCGAACACGCCTTGCGGCGTGTGCATGTACTTGTTGGTGACCACGCGGCTGACGGTCGATTCGTGCATGCCGATGTCGTTGGCGACGTCGCGCAGCACCAGCGGCCGCAGGTGCTCGATGCCGTGATCGAGGAAGTCCTTCTGGAAGTTGATGATGCTCTTGGCGACCTTGAAAATCGTCTTCTGCCGCTGCTCTACCGACTTGATCAGCCACAGCGCGGAGCGGAACTTGTCCTTCACGTAGGCGCGGGTCTCGTCGGTGTTGTCGGACGCGGTCTTGTCCAGCAGCCGGCGGTAGACCGGGCTGATCCGCATCTGCGGTAGACCGTCCTCGTTCAGCACACAGACGTATTCGTCTTCGACTTTCATGATGTAGACGTCGGGGATCACGTACTGCGACTGCGTCGGGTTGAAGCGGCTGCCCGGTTTGGGATCGAGATGCCGGATCACCTCGATGTGCTCCTTGAGGTCGTCGATCGACATCCCCAGCTTGCGGGCGATCTCCGGCACCTGGTGGTTCTGCAGCAGGCGCAGATGCTCGGTGACGACTTTCTCCGTCGGCGTGCCTTCCAGACCCAGCTGCCGCAGCTGGAGCAGCAGGCATTCCTGCAGATCTCGCGCCGCAACGCCGGTCGGATCGAAGCCCTGAATCAGCTTCAGCGCGCGCTCGACGTCGGCCACCGGCCATGGCCCCATCGCGCTCAACTCGTCGAACGACGCGACCAGATACCCGTCGTCGTCAAGGTTACCGATGATTGCGGCGCCGATGTCGCGGAGCGAGGCCTCCTCGGTCTGCATCGACAGCTGCCACATCAGGTGGTCGGACAGCGAACTGGCGGTCGAGAGCGTGTTCTCGATCGGCGGCAGTTCCTTGACCTCCTGCGGCGCCTTCGGGCGATAGCCGTCATCGAGGTAGTCGCCGAAGAAATATTCGTAATCCTGGTCGTCCCAGGTGTCGGTCTTATTGGGCTGTTGCTCGGGCTCGGACTTTTCCTGCGTCTGGGCTGCCTCGGCCGGCTGGAGCTCCTCGGTGGGGACCTCCTCCAGCATCGGGTTTTCCACCATTTCCTGATTTAACAGGTCGGACAATTCCAGCGTCGACATCGGCAGCAGCTTGATTGCCTGCTGCAGAGACGGCGTCAGAATCAGTTTCTGAACGAGTTTCGTGTGTAGTTTTTGCTGGATGCCCATGCGCCGTCTTAGTCGTTTCGCCCTGTAGTGCAGGGCTATGCAATTCTCAGGCCCATTCTAATCCAATCGGAACTCCGTCCCCAGGTAAATCCGGCGGACCTCTTCGTCGGCCGCCAGACTGTCCGGCGTGCCGCTGCGGAAGATCGCCCCGCCGTGGACGATGTAAGCGCGATCCGTAATGCGCAGCGTTTCACGGACGTTGTGATCGGTGATCAGCACCCCGATGCCCCGCGTCTTCAGGTGAAAGATGATTTTCTGGATGTCGGTGACGGCGATCGGGTCGATTCCCGCGAACGGCTCGTCGAGCAGGATGAACTTTGGCGAGATGACGAGCGCCCGGGTGATCTCCGCGCGCCGGCGCTCGCCGCCCGACAGCGTGTGGGCCTGCGACTGTGCCAGCGGCGTGAGGTTCAGTTCGGCCAGCAGCTCGCGCAGCCGCACGCGGCGGGTCGCCGCGTCCAACCCCATCGTCTCGAGAATCGCGAGGAGGTTCTGCTCCACCGTGAGGCCGCGGAAGATTGACGGCTCCTGCGGCAGGTAGCCGATGCCCTTGCGCGCGCGGATGTACATCGGATCGTCGGTGACGTCGTGTCCGTCCAGCTCGACGCGCCCCGAGTCGGGCGCGGTCAGGCCGACGGTCATGTAGAACGTGGTGGTCTTGCCGGCGCCGTTGGGGCCGAGCAGCCCGACGATCTCACCCGAAGAGACGTCCAGGCTGACGCCGCCCACCACAGTGCGGCCGCCGTACGATTTGGTCAGGTTGTGGGTGCGAAGGGTGGCCATCGGTCAGGACGAACAGTTGCCGTTGCCGCCCTTCGTCTGCGTGCGGATCTGCGCGTTGCCGTCGACGACGATATTATCGGCGCCCTTATTGAAGGTCAACGTGCGGCCGATGGTCTCGCGCTGGCACTGATCCACGATCTTCACCGGGGCGCCGGTGACCACGTAGGTTTCGTTGGCGGTCGTGTAAATCAGCTTGTTGCCCTTGGTCTCCCGGCTCTGTTCCCGCAACACGACGCTCTCGTATGCCTCGGCGCGATCGAGTTCGTCGCCCGACGGCTTGAGGTACAGCTCGATGCGCACCGCGGTCATGTCGCCGTCAGGTCCGCTCATGTGCGCGTCTTTCGTGTACGTCATCCGCCTCGTGGCATCTTCGTACGAGAAGTCCTTCGCCGTGGCGGTCGAGGTGGATCGGTCGGCCTTCTTGTCCTTGGCCTCGAGCACGGTCGTGGTGATCACGTTACCGGTCGCGCCAAGGTTGCCGGCCTTGTTGTCGATCACGATGGAATCACCCTTGACCGAGGTCTCGCCCTGAATGAGCCGCGCGTTGCCGGTATACGTACCCTTCGAGCTGGTCCCGTCGTAGTCCATGCCGTCGCCGACCACCAGCACCGGCTGATCCTGTTTGAGCATCGCCGGCATCTTCACATCGTTGGCCGTCTCGCCGGGCTTGGCGGACGCCGGCTTCAGCGTGCTGCGAACGTTTCCCGCCGCTTTCAGCTTGGGACCGGCCAGCGTCACGTCGACCGTGACCGCATCCACCGCAATTTGCTCGGTGACCACGTGCGGCACCAGCATCCCAGGCTCTTTGCCGCTCAGTGCGAGCGTGCCTTTGTCGATGTCGTAGTGGGCCGCAGCGGCCTGCGCCGCCATCTTGCCTTCCTCGAATTTCACCGCCTGCGCGAACCTGGCGTCGTCGATGGCGCCCATCCCCGGCTTCAGGCCGACGTCGAGGGTGCCCGAATTCACCGCGCGATCCACGTCCGGCCCGCGCTCGCGGTACTGGACGGCGCCGGTGAACATGGCGCGCGTCAGCCCCTTCTTCGGCTCGCCCTTCGCGTCGAGATTTGCGGCCCGAATGGTCCGGCCGGCCGTGCCGGGCTCCGGCGGAAACGTCAGCTGCACGTTCTCCCGGCCAAGCAGCGCGGTGGGCGTCGAGCCGTCCGGCGCCAGCGCGATGTCGATCGTGGTCGCAACGATCTGGCGTCCCGGTTTGCCAGCGTCGCCGGCAATCTGGATCGACGCGTCGCCAGCCACCAGCGCGTGCTGCAGCGTCTCGCCGTCTGCCGCATACGTCAGATTCATCTGGCCGCCGCTCATCGCCTGCAGTCCGCCCGGGCTCACCTTCGTCGATGTGATGCGAGCCTGGTCGCGCAGTTCCACCGTCTCGATCCGCTTCTCGTCGGCACTCAGGTGCATCAGCGCGCTTTCCGCGGTGATGTTCTGGCCGGCGCGCAGCATGCGCACCGCGCGCTCGAAGCGCAGATACTTGTCGCGCCGGGCGATGACGGCGGTGCCGGAGGCAATGTCCGACGGCCCGTCCATCCCCTGATCGGGCGTGATGTGCACGACGGCCTGATCGAGGATGGTCAGGATGTCGGGCGTCTTCTCCCAGGTCATGCCGACACCCGTCGCATGCAGCCGCCCGCGCGTGACCTCCACCGGCCCGGGCGCCCGTACGACCGCGTCCGTCTCGGAGTAGGTCGCGTGCTCGGTGAGCACCACCATCCCGTCGGTGCCCTCCAGCTTCACGGCGCCGTCGAGCACCATCGTGCTGGCGCCCTTGCCGAGGCGCCCCTCCTTGCCGGTAATCGTGAAGGTGCGGGTGCCGCCGTTCCGCTCGTCGAAGACGATGGTGACGCCTTCGAGCTTGCTGGAGCCGTCCTGAAACGTCGACTGGCGCTTGTAGGTGATGTCCACGTCTTCGCGCGACTGGTTGACGTGGATGGTGTTGCCGCCGGTGGTTTCGATGACCGCGCCGGGGTCGCTGTGAGCGACCGGTTTCATCGCCGGCGGCGGATCGCGCCGCTTCAACTCGCGCGCCACGAACACCGCGAACACGACGCCGAACACGGCAATCACCAGTCGAGCGCTTCGCTGCCAGCGTGTCACGTGGCTATGAACCTGAGCTCTTCAAATCCGCGAGGGTGAGCTCGACGTAGGTGTTGCCATTGTACTGGTTCTGTTCGAGCGAGAACGCCACGTCGAGCGCCGCCTTATGTTCGCTGAGGAAGTCGTGGCGCTCGGCGGCGCGCCACGCCACCGCGCGGAAGATTCGGCCTTCCTGCTTCAGCGACATCTTCAGGTGGCGCTCTTTCAGCTTGCGCGGGCCGTCGATGATCTCGACGCCGCGGGCCGCGAACACCGGCCGCGGGTTCCCGGCGCCGAACGGCGCCAGCGACATGATGCCGGCGGCGACGCCGCCGGTAATCTCGCGGAAGGCCAGGCCGCCGTCGATGCGCAGACGCGGCATCAGATCCTCTGGCCCCAGCGTTTCGTCGGCGACGTCGTTGACCGCGAGCCGCAGCTCGCGGATGCGGCTGGCGTCGAGCGTCAGGCCGGCCGCCTGTTTGTGGCCGCCGAACCGCGTCAGCAGGTGCGCGCAGCGCTCGAGCGCGCCGAGCATGTCGAATCGGGAGAAGCTCCGGCAGGACCCGTGCGCGATGCCGTCTTCCACTGACAGCACGATCGCCGGGCGATGGAACGCGTCCATCAGCTTGGAGGCGACGATCCCGATAACGCCGCGGTGCCAGCCCTCGCCGGCGACGACCAGGATGGAGCGGGCGCCCACCTCGGGATCGGTGGTCACGATCTTCCTGGCCTGCGCCAGGATCTCGGCTTCCTCCTCCTGGCGCTTCACGTTCTCGCCATCGAGCTGCAGCGCCAGCTGCCGCACCTCCTCGGCGAGGGCCTCATCGTCGGCCAGGAACAGACGCGCGGCGATGTCCGGCGTGCTCATGCGGCCGGCGGCGTTGACGCGCGGCGCGAGCATGAAGCCGATGTGGTAGCTGTCGATCGTCTTGCCGGTCAGGCCGCAGACGTCGATCAGGGCGCGCAACCCCACCTTGTGCGGACCTCTGGTCAGCAGATCGAGTCCGAGCTTGGCGATGACCCGATTCTCGCCAACCAGCGGGACGACGTCGGCGAGCGTGCCAATCGCGGCGACCTTGATGAAGCCGGGCATCAGCTTGTCTCGACCGGTCCGGCGGCAGAGGGCCTGCACCAGTTTCAAGGCCACGCCGACGCCCGCCAGATACTTGTCGGGATAGGTGCAATCCGCGCGCTTCGGGTTGATCACCGCCAGCGCCGGCGGCAGCTCGGCGTCAGGTTCGTGATGGTCCGTGATGATCAAATCGACCCCGAGCTCTCGCGCCCGGCGGCCGGCCTCGGCGCCGCGGATGCCGCAGTCGACGGAGATGACCAACGCGACGCCGTCCGCGTGTAGCCGCTCGATCGCGACCGGCTGCAGTCCGTAGCCATCCTTCAGCCGCTCCGGGATGAAATGCATGACGTCGGCGCCGAGCAGCTCCAGCGCTCGGCGGAGGATCACCGTCGACGTGACGCCATCCACGTCGTAGTCGCCGTGGATGGCGATCTTCTCCTTGCGAGCGATCGCCGCAAGGATGCGCTCGACGGCCACGTCCATGTCCTTCAGCAACATCGGATCGTGCAGATGGCCGAGCGCAGGGTTCAGGAAGCGATCGGCGAGCTCCGGATCGGAGAGCCCACGCTGGCACAGGAGCTTGGCCACGACCGGTGAAATCTTCAGCGCCGCCGCCAGCGAATCGGCGGCCGCGTCGTCGCAGTTAATCGTGTCCCACCGCGGACCAATCACCGGCACGTCGCGTGGCCTCTCGCTTGCTCCCCGCCGGTGGACACAAGGACACAACGGGAACAAAGGACACAGCGGATCGGACTGACATGCGCCCGAACGAGGTCAGTTACAAGGTGATCGGCGCGGCGATGGCTGTTCATAGTGCGTTGGGTGCCGGACTGCTCGAAAGCGCGTACGAGAAAGCGCTCTGCAACGAGTTCACGCAAATACGTCTGATGTTTCGCCGCCAGGTGCAATTGCCCGTCGAATACCGGTGCGTGAAGATCTCGCCCGCATACCGAATAGACTTCGTGGTCGAGGATTGCGTCGTCGTCGAAGTCAAGGCCGTTGAGAAGATCCTGCCGGTGCACCGAGCCCAACTGCTGTCGTACATCAGGCTGGCGAAGCTTCCACTCGGTCTCTTGATCAACTTCAACGTCGCCCATCTCAAAGACGGCATCTGTCGTCGGATCAACGCGCCTGAGGCTGATCTCTGAGTAGCGTGTTCCCTTCGTGTCCTTTGTTCCCCTCTGTTCCCTCTGCGCTGACGCCGAGGTTTCTATTACCCGGCGTCAGTGAAGTCGATACCCAATCGCCCCATGTTCCTGAACTTCCCGTATCTGGCCTCGAGGCGTGCGTCGCTCGATAGGGCGCTCACTTCCGCGAGGCTTCTCGCCAGCGCTCGGTCGACATTGGCGGCCGCGGCGCCGGGATCGGTATGCGCGCCGCCGATCGGCTCCGGCACGATTTCGTCGATGATCCCGGCCTCCAGCAAATCAGGCGCCGTCAGCTTCAGGGCTTGCGCGGCCTCGACCTTCTTGGCCGGGTCGCGCCACAGGATTGCGGCGCAGCCTTCGGGCGGAATCACGCTATAGATGGCGTGCTCCTGCATCAGGACCCGGTCGCCGACCGCGATGCCAAGCGCGCCGCCGCTGCCGCCTTCTCCGCTGACGATGACGATGACCGGCGTGTCGAGGACCATCATGTCGCGCAGGTTGACGGCGATCGCCTCGGCGACGCCGCGCTCTTCCGATTCGATGCCCGGGTACGCCGCGGGGGTATCGACGAACACGATCACCGCGCGGCTGAACTTCTCGGCGAGGCGCATCGCCCGCATCGCCTTCCGATAACCCTCCGGCCTCGCATAGCCGAAGTTGCGGAAGATCTTCTCTTTGGTGTCGCCGCCCTTCACGTGCCCGACCAGCAGCACCGGCTGGCCTTTGTAGTCGGCGAAGCCGGTCATCAATGCGTGATCGTCGGCGAAGCGGCGGTCGCCGTGGATCTCGGTGAAGCCCGAAAACAATCGCTGGCTGAAGTCTTCGAAGCTTGGGCGATTCGGATGCCGCGCCACCAGGACCCGCTGCCACGGCGTCAGCGACTTGTAGAGCTCGCCCCGCACCGACTCGAGACGGCGCGTCAGCACCTCGATCTCGCGATCGCGCGCATCGGTCCGCGGCAGCTGCGTGAGTGCCTCGATCTCCTTCAGCACGATCGCAACCGGCTCTTCGAAATCGAGCGTTTCAAGAGGCATAGGCGTTATCGCAGCTCCACCGAACCGGTGCCGACGATCTGCTCCACCTCGGAAATCAACGCCGGCGAGGGGCGCACGCGGATTTGCGAGCTGACCTCGACCCGGACCCGCAGCCGGCTGCCCGGCTCTCCTGTTTCGACTTCGAACGACACCTTCCGGTCGCCCCGGTGACGCGAAAAGATCTCGCCGAGGCTTTCCAGCATGCCGCGGTCGGCCGGCTTCCTGAAGCGAATCGCCACTTCGCGCGCCAGCCGTTCGCGCACGCTATCGAGCGGCGCGATCTCGGTCGCCAGGATCCGGACAGTTTCCTCGTCGCGCTCCAGCTTACCGCGCACGAGGACCAGCGTGCCGCTTTCGATATACGCCGCCGCCCGGGCGTAGGCTTCCGGAAAGACGACGATCTCGACGCCGCCGATCGCGTCTTCCAGCGTGAAAACGGCCATCTTGTCGCCCTTGCGGGTCTTGAGTTGTCGACAGGCGGCGATGATCCCGCCGACCGACGTGTCGGCCTCCATCGGCTTGCGGCCGCCCGGCCCCCAGGAGTCGCCGGCCTCGGCCGCCGGCTGGGCGTCGGCGAGATCGGCGATGGTCTTCGCACCGAACAGCTTCAGGGCATCGGCGTAGCGATCGACCGGATGGCCGCTCCAGTAGAGGCCGAGCGTCTCTTTCTCGAAGCCGAGCTGCTCCGTCTCGGTCCATGGCGGCACCTCGGGCAGCGTCAGACCGCCGTCGGCGGCCGTGGCCGCCAGATCGTCGGCGCTCGGACCGAACAACCCGCCCTGTCCCTGATCGCGATCCCGCTGCGCGCGCGCCCCATATTCGCAGGCCGCGTCGACTGCGGCGAGAATCCGCGGCCGCAGCGCCAGCGTCGGCAGCCCGTCGTAGCGGGTGCCGCCGGCCAGCGAGTCGAACGCGCCCGCCTTCGTCAGGCTCTCGAACACGCGCTTGTTCACGAGCCGCAAATCGAGATCCTCGCACAGCGATGCCAGCGACGCGATCCGGCCGTGCTTGGTGCGGACGTTCAACAGCGAGTCGATCGCGCCTTCCCCGACGTTCTTGATGGCGGTCAGGCCGAACCGCACGCCCTCCGGTTCGACGGTGAAGCGCAGCTGGCTCCGGTTGAGATCGGGCGGCAGCACTGGAATCTGGCGGTCGCGGCACTCGCCGAGATACAACGCCAGCTTGTCGGTGTTCTGCGACTCGATCGTCAGCAGCGCCGCCGCGAAGTGCCACGGGTAGTTCGCCTTCAAGTAGGCGGTCTGGTAGGCCAGGAACGCGTAAGCGGTCGAGTGCGACTTGTTGAAGCCGTAACCGGCGAAGTGCGCCATCAGGTCGAACAGCGGCGCGCCCTTCTTTTCCGGCGTGCCGAGCTTCTTGGCCCCCTCGACGAACTTGCCGCGCATCTTGGCCATGACCTCGGCGTTCTTCTTGCCCATCGCCTTGCGCAGCAGGTCGGCTTCGCCGAGGGTGAAGCCGGCGACCACGTTCGAGATCCGCATCACCTGTTCCTGGTAGGCGATGACGCCGTAGGTGTCCGACAGGATCGGCTCGAGCGCCGGCAGGTCGTACTTGATCTCGGTCTTGCCCTGTTTGCGCGCGATGTAGTCGTCGACCATGCCGCTGCGCAGCGGGCCGGGGCGGTACAGCGCGTTGAGCGCGATCAGGTCGTCGAGCCGCTGCGGCTTCGACTTGCGCAGGATGTCGCGCATGCCGCTGCTCTCGAACTGGAAGATGCCGAACGTCTGTCCGTCCTGGAAAATCTGGTAGGTCTTGGCATCGTCGAGCGGAACGGTGTCGATGTCGAGCTCCACGCCGGTCGTTCGCTTGATCTCCTGGATAGCGTCGAAGATCAGCGTCAGCGTGCTGAGCCCCAGGAAGTCCATTTTCAGCAGCCCGACCCGCTCGATCTCCTTCATCGACCACTGGGTCACGATTTCGTCGCGCGCCCCTTTGTAGAGCGGCGCGTACTCGGTGATCGCCTTCGGCGCGATCACGACCCCGGCGGCGTGCACGGAGGCGTGACGGGTCATGCCTTCCAGCCGGCGCGCGACGCTGAGGAGTTCCTTGACCTTCGGGTCGTTCTGCTCCATCTGCCGGAGGGTCTCGCTCTCCTCCAGCGCCTTGTCCAGCGTCATGTCGAGCGCCGGCGGAATCTGTTTGGCGACCTTGTCGACGTCCGCGAACGACATCTCGAGCACGCGGCCGACGTCCTTGATGACCGCCTTCGCCTTCATCGTCCCGAAGGTGATGATCTGGGCGACCTTCTCGCGGCCGTACTTCTGCGTCACGTACTCGATGACTTCGCCGCGACGGCGCTCGCAGAAGTCGATGTCGATATCCGGCAGCGAGATGCGGTCCGGGTTCAGGAAGCGCTCGAAGATCAGGTCGTAGTCGATCGGATCGACGTCGGTGATCCGCATGCAGTAGGCGACCAGGCTGCCGGCCGCCGAGCCGCGCCCCGGCCCGACCGGAATCCCCTTCTCGCGCGCGTGCCGGATGAAGTCCCAGACGATGAGGAAGTAGCCCGGGTACTTCATCATCTTGATCATGTCGAGCTCGTAAGTCAGGCGGCGCTCGTACTCGTCGATGGTGTGGCGCAGCGTGCCCTCGAGCGCGAGCTGCTTCAACCGCGGCAACCGCTGCGCGAAGCCTTCGCGCGCGACGTGCTCGAAGTAGCTGTCGACGGTGAAGCCGATCGGCACGTCGAAGTCCGGCAGGAAGTTCTCCCCCTCCGCGATCTTGACGTTGCAGCGCTCGGCGATGCGCATCGTCTGTGCCAGCGCGTCCGGGTAGTCCTTGAAGACCTCCGCCATTTCTTCGGCGGTCTTCAGGAAGAACTGCTTGGCGTCATAGCGCAGCCGCTTCGGATCGCTGAAGGCCTTGGCGGTGCCAATGCAGAGCAGGATGTCGTGGGGATGTGCGTCGGCGGCCTGCAGATAGTGCACGTCGTTGGTGCAGATCAGCGGCAGCCCCAGATCCTTGGCGATCGCCGGCAGCCCGCTGTTGACGAGCCGCTGCTCCTCGATCCCGTGCCACTGCATCTCGAGGAAAAAATTATTCGGCCCCAGGATGTCGCGATACGCCGCCGCCGCCTCAATCGCCTTGCGATCCTGTTGGTGCGACAGCCCTTCGGCGACCTCACCCTTCAGGCAACTGCTCAGGCCGATCAGCCCCTTCGAGTGCTGCGCCAGCAGGGCCTTGTCGATACGCGGCTTGTAGTAGAACCCCTCGGTATAGCCGGCCGACACCAGCTTGATCAGGTTGTGATACCCCTCGTTGGTCTCGGCGAGCAGCACCAAGTGATTCTGCGTCGCCCCCGGAACACCGCTGCGATCCTGGCGATCGCCCGGCGCCACGTACACCTCGCAGCCAAGGATCGGATTCAGCCCGCGGGCCCGCGCGTGGTCGTGAAAAATCACCGACGAGAACATGTTCCCGTGCTCGGTGACCGCGATCGCCGGCATCTTGAGCTTGACGGCCTGATCGAGCAGCTCGTCGATGCGGCAGGCGCCGTCGAGCAGCGAGAACTCAGTGTGCAGGTGCAGGTGGACGAACTCAGCAGCCACGCGCTATTCCCACTCGATGGTTGACGGCGGCTTGGAACTGATGTCGTAGACCACGCGGTTGATGCCCTTGACCTCGTTCACGATGCGCGACGAGATGGTGGCGAGCAGTTCGTGAGGCAGCCGCGCCCAGTCGGCGGTCATGCCGTCGCGGCTTTCGACCGCGCGGATGGCGGCGGTGTATTCGTAGGTGCGCTCGTCGCCCATGACGCCGACGCTCTGCACCGGCAGCAGCACCGCGAAGCTTTGCCACAGCTTGGTATACCAGCCCGCGCGCTTCACTTCCTCGGAGACGATGGCGTCTGCCTTCTGCAGCAGCGCGATCCGCGCCGGCGTCACCTCGCCGAGGATCCGCACGGCAAGACCCGGACCGGGGAACGGCTGGCGCACGACGAATTCCTCGTCGAGCCCCAGCTTCCGCCCGACCGCCCGCACCTCGTCCTTGAACAGCTCGCGCAGCGGCTCAATCAACTTCATGCGCATGCGTTCGGGCAGCCCGCCGACATTGTGGTGGCTCTTGATCATCGACGACTGGCCGACGATCGAGATCGACTCGATCACGTCGGGATAGAGCGTCCCCTGGGCGAGAAAGTCGACCTCGCCGAGCTTGCTCGCTTCCTCCTCGAACACGTCGATGAACGTCGCGCCGATGATCTTCCGTTTCGTCTCGGGATCCGTCACACCGGCCAGTCGATCGAGGAACAGCCTCGACGCGTCGACGAACACCAGCGGTAGATTCAGGCGTTCGTAGCGCTTGCGGATCTGGGACGCTTCCTCGTGCCGAAGCACGCCGTTGTCGACGAAGATACAGGTGAGCTGGGCGCCGACCGCCCGGTGGATGATGACGGCCGCGACGGTGGAATCGACGCCGCCGCTCAGCGCGCAGACGATGCGTCCGCTCCCCGCCTTGTCGCGCACGCGCGCCGTCGCCTCCTCGACAAACGACGCCATCGTCCAGTCGCCGGTGCAGCCGCAGACGCCGTAGGCGAAGTTTCGCAGGATCTCGAGGCCGTGCTCGGTGTGGACGACCTCCGGATGAAAGAGGATCGCGTAGAGCGCGCGCTCCGTATCCGCCATCGCCGAGATCGGCGCGTTGGCGCTGGTCGCGACGACGGCGAAACCGGCCGGGGCGGCCGCGACGAAGTCGCCGTGGCTGGCCCACACCGTCAGTTCATCAGGCACGCCGGCGAACAAAGCCGCCGGATGGCCGGAACCCGGACCGGTCAGCGTACGGTCGACGCTGACGACCGCGTGTCCGAACTCGCGCGACGGCGCGGGCGCCACCTCGCCGCCGAGCTGGTCGGCCATCAGCTGCATCCCGTAACAAATCCCCAGCACTGGACGGCCCAGCGTGTAGACCGCCGGATCGCACTTGGGCGCGGTCGCGTCCGAGACGCTCTTGGGTCCGCCGGAGAGGATGACCCCGGCCGGATTGCGCTCCCGAATCTTCTCGATCGGCGTATTCGGTGGCCACACCTCGGAGTAGACCGACAACTCGCGCAGGCGTCGAGCGATTAGCTGGGTGAACTGCGAGCCGAAATCAAGAACGATGATGGTCTGATGGGTCACGGAAGGAACCAGAAGGTAACGCCATTATAGCGGTCTGGACCATCGGCGAACCACAAGATGTGGTTGGCCAGGGGACCTAATGGCTGATTGCTGGTAGTGTCGCCGCCGCGTCGTCAGCGCAGCAGGAGTGCTCCGATCACGGCCACCGCCACGACGGCGAGCGCGATTCCACCCCAGAGGATGGCCGTCCTGGTCTTGCGCTGCCGTTCTTTTCGTGCCTCTTCGGCAAGGCGCAGCTCGGCGATGTTCGACCACAGCACTTTCTGCAGATTCAGGTCCGTTCCGGGATATCTGGGCGGGATCGGCTGCGGAGCGTCGCGATCGCTAGTGTCAACGGGAGCGATGAACCGATATCCACGCTTGGGCACGGTCTGAACGTAGACCGGGTGGTCGGCGTCGTCGCCAAGGGCTTCGCGAACCTGTTTCATCGCGAAGTTCATGCCCTGGTCGTAATCGACGAAGGTTTCGGCCGGCCAGAGCGCCGCGCGAATGTCGTCGCGAGGCACCACCTTTCCGGCCTGGTTGATCAGGAGGCACAGGAGCTTGTAGGGCTGCTGCTGAATCCTGACGGTCCTGCCCGCCTTGAGCAGTTGCTCCGTCTCCATATCCAACTCGAAGAGCCCGAACCGGAAGATCATCGTCTTTACAGGGTAACACCCGGCAGGGGTTCAGCCCATCGCGTGCCACAACTCACTCGCCCGTCAAGACTTATCGCCTCATCCACAAACCCGGTCGCGCAAATGCTCCGCAAATCGACAAGCCCCGCCGACTCGCGTATCTACATAGAACTACATGGAGGGACCCGATGGATGTGATGAACGAAGACCGACGCTCTCGGATCGACTCGTCCGGCCCGGATCGCCTGCATTCGCTCGACATGGCGGTTGCCGCGCGATCGTCGCTTCCGGTCCTGATTAGTGCCCCGGCGGAGTTCGCCCTTCCAATGGCCATCGAAATTGCGGGAGGACCGGCCGGCGACGGCGCCGCCATCGTGTTCGTCGATGCGGCCGCTCATCGCGACCTGAGTTCAACGTTCGATCGTGCCGATGCGGCCGACTCTGGACGGCTCCGCGCGATCGTGGTCAAGGACGTCGACGCCCTCGATCACAGCCAGCAATCCGCATTGATGGCGCTGGTCGGAGATGCCGCGCGGCCGGCGGCGCGCCCCTGGCGCATCATCGCGACCACCTCGGTCCCGCTGTTCGAGCGGGTGATGCAGGGCTCGTTCGACTCTGACCTCTTCTATCGCCTGAACAGAATCCACATCAAGGGAGGCGCGCATCTGTCGCACGACTGTTGATCGGCCGGAACTGCCGCCGCACACGCTATCATTCGGAAGATGTCCCGTCTCCGGCGAGCGAGGGTAGCGATCGGCGGCCGACTGACTCCTGTGCTGAGTCTGGCTCTCTCTGTTTCCGTGTGGGCGCAGTCGCCGGTACCGAAGCCGCATCCCGAGCCAAAGGCCGCGGTCGCGAAAGTCGATCGCGCGCCCGCGCCGCTGACCCCGGTAGAGAATGTCTGGGGACTGGCGCTGAACAACTCCCTGACCGTGCCGCCTGCTTACGAAGGAAATCGCGGCTTCTTTGCGATCGAAGGCGACCGCATGGCGGCCTACGATCTCATCACCGGCACTCGGCAATGGCTGGTTGCGGCGCGCCCCGAGATGCCTCCGGTCGCGGGCGAAGGTTTCGTCTTCATACGCGAGGCCGACCGTCTGCTGGCCCTCCATTCCAGCGACGGCACCGTCGCCTGGCAGCTGCCGATCGCCGACAAGCTCGCCGCCCACCCGGTGTGGGACAACGGCTGGCTGATCATTGCCCTCGCCACCGGCGAGGTGCGCGCGCTGCGAGCGACTGACGGACAGCTCATCTGGACGCGCGATCTGAAATCTCCGGCGCACGCGGCGCCGGCGCTCGCGGCCGATCGTGTGTATGTCCCCACCAACGACCACCGCATCGTCGCGCTGCGGGTGGACAACGGCGAGCCGATCTGGGAGCGCCGTCTCGGCGGCGCGGCCAACGACATCCTCGCGCTCGACGATCGGCTCTTCGCGGGATCGCAGGACAATTTCTTTTACTGCGTGATGGCGGAGGACGGGCGGATCGACTGGCGCTGGCGGACGGGCGGCGACGTCATCGGTAAACCGGTCGCCGACGATCGTTATGTCTACTTCGTGGCGCTCGACAACGTGCTGCGCGCGATGAACATGGTCACCGGAGGCCAGCAGTGGATGCGGCCGCTGCCCATGCGGCCGGCCTGGGGAGCGGTGCGTGCGGGTTCGACGATCGTCGTCACCGGGCTGGTGCCGCCGCTCCGCGCGTTCAACATCAAGGACGGCGTCGCGTCCGGCACGTTGACGGGAATCGCGACGCAGGCGCCAGAGGCCGCACCTGCCGATGCGCCCGCCCCCGTAGACCCGCCCAAGAAGGCGCCCCTGCCATTCGTGCCACTACCCGATGACGCCTATTCGGCCGCGGCGCCGTACGTGCTGGAACACCCGCTGACTCACGCGCCGATGCTGCTGATGTTGTTCAGGGATCTGACGAGAGGGGCGTCGGCCACGCTGGCGGCCCACACCATCGAACCAGCGCTGGTGCCGGCGGTGGCGCAGCTGCCGAATCTGGTTCAGATCGCCCCGGTGACGCCGACGACGCCGCCACCGCGTCCGTGATCGGTGCGAACGCGGCTCACGAACTCGCCGCGCCGTGAGGCGTAGCCCTGGTAGAGCGTGAGATAGGCGCCGAGGGCGGTCAAGCCGAGGTACTCGAAGGCCAGGCCGCGCAACACCAGCGCGGCCAGCTGCAGCGGAAACACGGCGAGACCGACCAACGGCACGAACGCGATGAGCCCCACCCCCGACCACGCCAGCGCCGACGCCAGCGTCGCCGCGATGACCAGCCCGACGACGACCAGGAAGACGCCGGTGAGCTCGCGAAACTCCGACCGGATGAACCGCACCGTCGCGCGGCAGCCCTCGCTCACCCCGATCCCCTCGACGGCCATCGCGATCTGCAGCAGCAGGTACAGCATGTTGACGACAGTCAGCCATGCCACCAGCACGGCCGCCGAGAGTGCCGCCACGAACGTCCAGCCGATGATCAGCGCCCGGCCTTCGACCGCGCGATAGCCGTAGACGACGAACATGAGATAGCTGCCGGCCGACAAGGCGTACACGATCATCAAGGCCAGGCCGACCGTCAGATACGGACGAAACAGCCGGGCGCAGCCGTCGGTGAACCGCGTCAGCGTGAATCGCGACGCGTGGCGCAACAGGTCGATGGTCAGCGGCTGCTGCTCGATCGGCCCCGCGTCCGCGTTGGCGGCGGCCAGCACGTCCACGGTGCCGCCCTTGACGGCGAACATCAGCACCGAGCCGCCGAGCAGCACCACGACGAATGCCGTCACGAACGCCACCAGGGCGAACGGCTCCGACATCAGCGTGCTGGCGATGGTGGTGAAGATGTGGCGGAGGCTGCCCTGCAGCAGCTCGGTGAGATCTCCTCCGAGCAGTACCGCGACGAGAACCGCGGCGCCGACAATCGGGACGGCCAGCAGTACCTGAAAGGTCGTTTCCGCGACGAACTGAATCGCGACGGTCTGCCAGTTGGCGGCGGCGAGCAGCGCGCCGCGTTTCAGGAGGTGCTTCAGGTCCAACGCCGTGTCACGTTACTTCGGGGCGTACCGTTTGGTAAAGCCGGTGCGCGCGTTCGCGATCGTGAAGGTGCCGTCGTCGCTCGCCGACAGGGTGACCCGGTAGGCGGTGTCTTCGCTGAGGTTGGCGATGAACGCCTCATCCGCCTGCTTCGCGCCCTTGTTCGCCGACCGGTGCAGCTGCCAGAGATCCTCCATACCCGGCAGTCCCTGCAGGGTGGTGAAGGTTTTCGCGTCGCCTCCTTTGGTTTCGCCGTTGTTCAGAATCACCACGCGCGGCTGCACGGCCGCCGTCACCGCGGGCACGCCGGAGAAGGCGTTGCCATGATGGGCCATCAGGTAGACGTCTGCCCTGCCGAGCATGTTGGTCGGGCACACCAGCTGACCGAGCTCGTTCCAGACCAGATCGCCGAGGTCGAGGAAGGTGAACTTGCCGTAGACGAGGCGGAACCCGAAGGAGCGGGCGTTCTCGGTGAAGTCGTTCGCCTTCTTCTTGAAAGCCGCACACGCAGGATTGTCCTGGCCGCCACCCGGCAACGGCTCGCTCAGCGTCTTGCCGCGGCCGCTGACGATCTGGATGTCGAGGCCCTTGATTGGAAGCCGGTCTCCCACCTTGGGTTCGAGGTGCGCCCCTTTCCGCCGCACTCGCGCGTAGGCGTCGTACGGCTCCTGCACCTTCTTGCCTTTTTCCGTCGCCTCACCGTAATCGAGGAACGTCCGAATCGGGATGAGCCGGGACAGCTCCGGCGCGCCGCCGTCGTGATCGCTATGGAAGTGGGTGATCAGCAGGTAGTCGATCTGAGTAAGGCCAGCCTCGCGCGCCACGGCCATGATCCGCTTAGCGTCGCGCCCGTTGGCGCCGCCCCACCCGGTGTCGACCAGCAGCGACTCTCCCGACGGCGTCACGACCAGCGTCGCCTGGCCGCCTTCGACGTCGATGAAATAGATGTTGAGCGTCCTGGCGGCCGGGGCGATGGCGCCTTGCGCGGTCAACAGCGCCGCCAGCACGAGCGCGCTGCACATCATCGGGATCCTTCCTGCGGGTGTGGAGCCGTGATCATACACCCGTGTATCCTTTGACTGAGCGTGCCACGCATCTTCCGCATCGTAGGCGCCGGCCTCGCGGCCGCGCTGATCGTCGGCGCGACCGGGTACGGTCTCGAACGCGCACGTTTCGGACCGTCAGACCAGTCCGCCCTCGCTCGGATCGAGGCCGAGCTGCGGCAGCGCTTCGATGCCAGCGCCGCCACGCTCGGCGCGATTGCCACCCGGCTCGCGGCCGAACCTGATACGGCGCGTGCCGCGCCGCGCGACCAGGCCAGCCTGAAGCGGCTCTTCGACCTGGTGACCGCCGCCATGCCGGAAGACGAAGCCGGGCGAACGGGAATCACGATCTATGACACCGGCGGCCTCCCGCTCGCCTGGGCCGGGCGGGTGTCCGATCTTGGCAAGGACGTCGTGCTGGGATCGGCCCCGCTGATCGTCGCGCCCGGACCGCTTGGGCCCGGCCTGATCCGCATCGAACCGGTGGCTCGTGCCGGCATCCGCGCCGCCACGGTCGTCGTCGAGCAGGCGCTCGGCACGACGCGTGGCGCGCCGGGCCTCAGCGAGACATTCACGATGGCGACGGCGATCGCGCCGGTGACGCTCCGCGTGCGTCCGGGCGGGTCGCCGTCGCCTGCGCAGCCGTTCCGGTTCACGGTGCCCGCGCGCGACGGTGGGTTCGTGCTCGAGGCCGACGTGGCGCCGGCCGAGTTGGCGGCCGCGCGCGCGCGCTGGCGCGCGATGACCCGGGCCGCCGTCCTCAGCGTCTTCGCGCTGGTCTTGTTGTTCTGCGCCGGCCCGCTGATGGACCTGCGCCGGCGGACGCGCGACATCAAACGATTCGTGTGGATGACCGCGCTGCTCATCGGGCTCGTCGCCGGCGCGCGCGTCGTGCTGGCCGCCGCCCTGTCGCCGTTGGCCGAGACGTCGAGCCCGACGCCGCTCGATCTGCTGCTGACCACGCTCGCGATGGCGGCGGTGGTGTGGCTCCTGCTGGATCTCATCGAACGACGCCGTTTCGCGCGTCCGCGCGTGCGACTGCTGCCGCCAACCGCCGGCGCGCGCCTGGCACTCACGACCGCGTTCATGGTCACGGCGCTCGCCAACGGCCTGTTGCTGTGGGGCTACGAGCGCCTGCTCAGGCGCGTCGTCGCCGACACCAACCTGGATCTACTCCACTTCTCGCTGCATCCGGTCAGCGGCGGACGCATCGCGGTCGAGTTTGCGCTGGTGCTGCTGCATGCGGCGGTCATCTGGGGCGCCGCGGCCGTGATCCGCCTTCCCGCATCGCTGCTGCGCGCGCCGCGCGGCCCGTCGTGGCGCGCCAGCGTCGCGGGCGGCTGGCTGGCGGGGGCGGTGATCGCGTCGCTTCTGATCCTCGGCGTCGGCTCAGATGTGCCTCTGGGACCGCTGTGGATCGCGATGCTGGTCTCAGGTCTGTGCGCGCTGGCGCTGGCTCGTGTGAATGGGCGCATGCGCCGCATCTCGCAGACCGTGCGGCTGGCGGTCTTCTTTCTCGCCTTGCTCGCTCCGGCGCTGGCCATGTACCCCTCGCTGCTGGCGCACGCCACCGAGTCGAAGGAACGGCTGATTGCGAGCACGTTCGGTCCGCAGGCGGCGAGCCTGCGCGAGGATCTGCAACGGCGGCTGCAGCAGGCGGTCGAACAGATCGACGCCATTCCGGCGCTCGACGAACTGGTGCGCCTGGACGTGTCGACGCCCGCCGCCGACCCCGCGCGCGCCTTTGCCGTCTGGTCGCGGACGGATCTCGCGACCTACCGCCTGACGTCAGCGGTCGAGGTCTACAGCGCCGACGGCCGATTGGTCAGCGCGTTCCGGCTCAGCCTGCCCGAGTACGTGACCACCGAGTACCGCTCACCGGGATGCAGCTGGGACGAACCGTTCGACGAGGTCTCGCCGTTCGGATCCAGCGAACGCCACGTCCTCCGCATCGCGCGCGGCGTCTGCGTCCGCGGCCGCATGGTCGGCAGCATCGTCGTGCGCGTGATGCTCGACTATCGCACCCTGCCGTTCATCTCCTCTCAGAGTCCGTACCTGGAATCGCTGCGCCCCAATCGTCAGGTGGCGCCCGAGGGGATTTCCGGACGCGACGTCGAGTTCATCGTGTACGGCTGGAGCCGCGCGCCGATCTTCGAGTCGGGGACGCGGGTGTGGACGCTGCCGGACCCGGTATTCCAGCGGCTGGTAGAATCCCGCACGCCGTTCTGGGCCACGCTGGATCGTGACGATCAGACCTTCCGCGTGATCTTTCTGAGCGATCGCGGCGGCATCTATGCCCTCGGGTATCCCGTCATCAGCTGGACCGGCCACCTGATCAATCTCGCGGAACTGGTGATGCTCGCGCTGGTGCTGTATCTCACCATGCTGGCGGGGTTGACGCTGTTCAGCGCACTCGGCGTGCGCACCGCCGCCAGCGGACGCGCGCTGCTTCGCGAGGTCCGATCCAGCTTCTACCGGAAGCTGTTTCTGGCGTTCTGGGCCGGTGCGGTGGTCCCGGTCTTCATCCTGGCCATCTTTATCCGCACCTACGTCGCGATCCAGCTGGTCGACGGCGCGGCGGAAGCCGCTGCCCGGGCGGTCACGACGGCGCAGCGGCTGGTCGAAGATTACGCGGCGCTGCAGCAGCGCGGCGCCACGGCGCTCGACGCGATCGACGATCAGATCATGGTGCTCGTACGCCGGGCGATCGATGAGGACGTCAACCTGTTCGATCGAACCCGGCTGCAGGCGACCAGCGCCCGGGACCTCTTCGCCTCCCAGTTGCTGTCGCCCCGGACTCCGGGCGATGTGTACCGCGCGATCCTGCTCGATCGGCTGCCGACCTACGTCGGCCAGGAACAGGTCGGCGACCTGCCCTACCAGCTGGCCGCGGCCCCGGTGCGCGCCAGCGGCCGCGAAGGCATCGTCACGGTGCCGATGACCAACCGCAGTCAGCAGATCGAACAGCAGATCGACGAGCTCGATCGCCGCGTGCTGTCGGGGATCGTGCTGTTCAGCCTGCTTGGCGCAGCGCTCGGCTATTGGATGGCCGAGCGGATCGCCGACCCGGTCAATCGCCTGACCCGGGCCACCCGGCGAATCGCGCGCGGTGATCTCGACGCCCGGGTCGCCGCCACCTCGTCGGATGAGCTGCGACGGCTGGTCGAGGATTTCAACCAGATGGCCGCGGACCTGAAGCGCCAGCGCCGCGAGCTCGAGCGCACACAGCGCCTCGAAGCGTGGGCCGACATGGCGCGGCAGGTCGCGCACGACATCAAGAACCCGCTGACACCGATCCAGCTGTCCGCGGAGCATGCGCAGCGCGTGAACATCGACCGTGGTCGGCCGCTGTCGCCGGTCCTTGACGAGTGCGTGACGGCCATCCTGTCGCAGGTCAAGCTTCTTCGTCAGATATCGGCGGAATTCTCCAGCTTTGCTTCGTCGCCAACGCCGCGGCCGGAAACCACGTCGCTTCCAGCGCTGATTGAAGAAGTCGTCGAGCCGTACCGGACCGGGCTCGCGAACCGCATCGCGATCGCGGTGACCGCGGCCGACAATCTGCCGCTGCTGACGATCGACCGCACGCTCTTCGCGCGCGCGCTCACCAACGTGATGGAGAACGCGCTGCACGCGATGCCCGGTGCCGGGCGCCTGACGATTATGAGCCGTCCGGAGTCGTTGGGTGACGGCCGTCAGTCGGTGATCGTAGAGGTCACGGATACCGGCGTGGGAATGGATCAGGACGCCTTGAACAAGATCTTCGAACCGTATTTCTCGACCAAGGCGACCGGCACAGGGCTCGGGTTGACGATCGCGAAGCGCAACATCGAGCTCAACGGCGGCACCATCTCAGTAACCAGCCAGCGCGGCGTCGGGACCACCGTGACCATGACCCTGCCTGTCGGAAGCGCGTAACCATTCGTACTTCAGCCTTCGTACTTCCTACTTCGTACTCTCGTACTTATTTCCCGTCTACTGAAAAAGCCAGGAGCACGTTGCCGCGCATCCCGCCCCACTGTCCGTAGCCGGAGGTGGTCACCACCATCCCGTTGGCAATCGCGGCGCCGCCGACGTCGATCGATCCGCCGCGCGCTTTCACGCCGTTCACCGTCTCGAATTCCCGCGCGGTGTCGAAATCCCACAGCACATGGCCGTCGGAACTCGCAAAGGCACGGAAGTGACCGTCGATCGATCCGCCGAACACCGCGCCTGGAATGGCCGCGGCCGGAGCCGACAGCGCAGGGCTGCACGATGGCTTGTCGCCGCAGGCATTCGGTCGTGACAACCACGTCTGCTGGCCATCGGCGATCCGCAGCGCAAACATCCCGCCGCCAACTTCCGGATTGAGCCCGCCTCGCCCGAACTGTGACGGCACGTTGAACGTGATGTCCGACAGCGGGACGTACATGTTCTGCCCGTCGCTGGCCGATCCCCACTCGACGCCGCCCAGCGCCCCGCCGCGGCCCACCGTGGTGCTCCATAGCTTTTTGCCGCGCTGATCGGGATCGAAGCCATGGACCACACCTGACTTCTGTCCCGCGACGATGACCCGCTTGCCGTTGGCGAGCGTCACCAGGATCGGCGACTGGCCGAAGTCGTGATCGGGTCCCTCTTTCTCCGGACAATTCGTGGTGTCGGCCGTGCCGCACGCCATCGTGAAGGCGTCGTTGGCGGTGGTCTGGTTCACCCACTGGATCGCCCCGGTCTCGAGGTCGAGCGCGACGATCGCATCGGTCATCGCCGCCGCCGGCATCGAATAGGCGTCACCGGTCGCCACGTAGAGCGATTTGGTCCGCGGATCCACCGTCGGCGCCGACCACACCGCCGCGCCTGACGGTCCCCAGAGCTGCGTGCCCTTCGCGTTCTTGCCGCGGGCGGTCGGCGTTTCCGTAATCATGTAGGTCCGCCACATCACCTCACCGGTGGCGGGATCGAGCGCGACGATGCTGCCCCGAAAGGTGCAGCACTCGTAGGTGGCCTGCGCACCGACCGCCTCTTCGGTGGACGACACCGGCACGTAGAGGCGGCCGCCGTACAGCACCGGCGAACCCGTGACCCTCGCGGCGCGATGCGTATCGACCTGCTTCTTCCATCGCAGTGCGCCGGTCGCCGCGTCGACGCTGTAGACGAACGCGCGGATATCGCCGAAGTAGGCCGCGGTCGATCCGTTCTGGCTCTCACCGACGACCACCGCGGCACGCACGCCGCCGTCGGCCTTGAACATCCAGTGCAGGCAGCCGTCCTTCAGCCCCAGCGCATAGACGCGTCCCGACCCGCTGCCGACGAACACGCGGTCGCCGACGATGGTCGGGTTGGCGGCGGCCGCATTCTCACCGTCGAAGCCGAACGCCCATTTGAGTTTCAGGTTCGGCGCCTGCGCCGAGGAGAATCCCGGCTGGCGCTGAAAGCGGTCGTTGGCCGACGTCACGCCCCAGGCGCGCCAGTCGTTCGCCGTGGTCCGCAGCGCGCTTCCCGCCGCGCAACTGGGAGCGGCAACCGGAGCCGCGCCCGCCGGCGCCGGCCGCGCCGCCGAAAGGTAGGTCGCGATCAGACGTCGTTGATCCGGCGTCAGCGACTCGCCCTGCACCCGCATCGTGCCACTCTCGAGCGCGCTGACAATGCGATCCGGTGTGAGTGCCGCGATGACATCACGGCTCGGCGCACGCGCGACCTGACCGCCCTCGTGGCACGACGCG
This sequence comes from uncultured Acidobacteriota bacterium, assembly GCA_963794705.1. Classification (GTDB taxonomy): domain Bacteria; phylum Acidobacteriota; class Vicinamibacteria; order Vicinamibacterales; family CAVVIG01; genus CAVQFC01. The sequence continues at coordinate 375,257 of CAWCFI010000006.1, read as the reverse complement.
CACCGTTGCGAGTACAGCGCCGCGCCTTCTTGCCCCAACACCGGCGCGGCGATCAGCAGCGCCATAACCGCACTACCCGCGACGTGGACGCGCGTCATCGTTTCCTCCGGCTTCAGAGACCGGCACTCTTGTACCACGGGGCTCGGCCAGGGAGGCCGCAAAAAGATGAAATCAGCGGGCGGCGCTGTCGCGGAGATCGACGTCGTGCGGCTGCGCGTCGGTCGCGGGAACGCCGCCGCGGTGCTTGAATCGCGTGATCGCGAGGCCGATGAATCCCGAGGCGAGATAGGTGTAGGCGATCGCCACCAGGGTCCATTGGGGGTGCGTCGCGATGGCCACGATCCCCGCGGCGACGAAGATCAGCACGGTGTACGGCCTGCGCGCCTTCGAGTCGAGCGTCTTGAAGCTGCGGAAGCGAATCGTGCTGACCATCAGCGCCGCCGGCACCAGCACCATCGCCAGGGCGGGCAGCGCGGCGCGGTAGTCGTAGAGGCCCGATGGATAGGCGAACACGGTCGCGGCCGGAATCGCGGCGGCCGCCGGACTCGGCATGCCGACGAAGTAGCGCTTGTCGCCGCCCCCGCCGCTCTGGATGTTGAAGCGCGCGAGGCGCATCGCCGCCGCCGCCACGAACATGAACCCCGCCGCCCAGCCGAGGCGGCCGAGCGCCTGCAGGCCCCACGAAAACGACAAGATGGCCGGCGCGATGCCGAACGAAATGATGTCGGCCATCGAGTCGAACTCGACGCCGAACTCGCTGGTGGTGTTGGTCAGGCGCGCGATCCGGCCGTCCAGCATGTCGAGGACGACCGCGAAACCGATGAACGGCGCCGCAGTTTCGTACTCGCCGCGCATGGCGTAGACCACGCACGCGTAGCCGCAGAACATGTTGCCCATCGTCAACAGGCTGGGCAGCAGGTAGACGCCGCGCCGGAGCCTGTTGCGGCGGGGATCCGTGGATCGCCGCAGAAACCGCAGCCGCCCTTCGTTCTCGAGCATGGTGATTTGGGCTGAGAGCGGGGAGCCTGTCGCCGGCGACTCCCCGCTGTCGGTTGTCAGTCTAACACCGCGATGACGGTTTCACCCCCGCGGACCATCTCGTCGACCTTGACTCGGATATTCGCGCTCGGCGGGAGGAATACGTCCATCCGCGAACCGAATTTCATGATGCCGAAACGCTGTCCCGCGTGGACCTCCTCGCCGACTCGCGCCCGGCAGACGACGCGCCTGGCAAGGATGCCGACGACCTGCCGCGCGACGACCGTCTGGCCGTTGCCGCGATCGATCCAGACCTCGCTCCGCTCGTTCACAGCCGCCGCTTCCTGGCGGTACGCGGGGAGAAACTTTCCCGGGGTGTAGGTGACCCTGGTCACCGTGCCCGACGCGGGGATGCGATTGACGTGCACGTCCATCGGCGAGAGGAAGATGCTGACCTGTTTCCACTCGCCCGGCGGAGCAACGCCAGGCTCGGACGGGCCCACGAACTTGACCCGGCCATCAGCGGGCGACAGCACGATGTGCGCCTGATCGGGCGAGACCCGTTCGGGGTCCCGGAAGAAAAAAGCAAAGAACGCCCCGAGCGCGACGAACGGCAGCGCGAACACCCAGCCGCCGTACAGCAAGGCGACGAGCGCAATCAGCCAGGCGCCGCCGAAGAACGGCAGACCCGCCCGATCGAAGCGCATCACCGTACGAACCCGGAGCGGACGCCCAGCCGGCCCGCTCGCGCGTCGGTCGCCGGTCTAGCCGTGTGTGTGTTCCTGACGATGGCGTCGCATGATGTCTTCCATGCGATCTTTGAGCTGCAGCTTTTTTTTCTTGAGGGTGACTTCTTCAACTTGTTCGGGTTCCGAGAGGTAGTGCTTGGCGGTTAGTTCGTGCAGGCGATCTTCGAGTTGGTGGTGCTGGACCTCGAGGGTGTGGAACTCCTCGTTGGTCTGCAGCAACTCAGCCTTGGCACCGAGTGGTTCTGCATGCATAGCCCGCCTCCTTGGTCATTGCCGGCGAACGTACCACAAGCCCCCCGGTGTTTCAAGGTCAGCGATCGGGCTCCCCGAGGCGCTCGCGCCAGAGCACCAGCGCGTCCTCCACCGGCTTCGAGTAATAGCCCGCGCGCACGCCAGCCACCGCAAAACCGAACCGCTCGTACAACAGCCGCGCCGCGTCGTTTGAGCGCCGTACTTCCAGGGTGGCCCGGTGCGCGCCAAGCTCGACGCCCTTTTTCAGGACGAACTCGAGCAGTGTCGAACCGATCCCGGCGCGCCTCAAGTCGGGCAGAACGGCCAGATTGTTGATGTGCAGTTCGTCGAGCACGCGCCAGAAGGAACAGAACCCGACGGCCCGGCCGCCTTCGTTGCGCGCCAGAAAGCAGTACGACACGCCGGTATTCTCAAGCTCGGCGAGGTACATCGCGCGGGTCCAGGGGTTCGTGAAGGCGCCCTCTTCGATAGCGAGCACATCGTCGATATCGTCGTGGGTCAGCGGCAGGATGCGCAGGGTGAACATGAAGCGACGCATTAAGTGTCGTTCGCCTTCCCTGCCGCCTTGCGTAATTTTTCGTCTCTGACGACCTCGACGTCGGGACGGCGGACATACAGCGGCCGGACAGCTGCGGGCTCGAGGGCGTCGGCTTCGCGATCGACCGTCATTCGACCAATCGCGCCGGCCAGTTCCGGCGCGAGCACGACGCGGTGTGACTTCGAATCCGCGGTGATCTGCTCCGAGAAGAGCGCGGCGCCGTCACCGATGAACGTCACCGGCGATCCAGACGACAGCGTCCGCCAGCGGATCAGCGTGTCGGCGGGCGCGCCGACGACCGCGCCCTCCAGCTCGATCAGGCGCGCGCGGCTGAAGACCCGCGCGTCGGTCACGCGAAACAACGCCGAGAACACATCGCCGCGATGCGCGTCCATCCAGGCGCCGATCAAGTCGCCGTCACGGAGATCGACGCTGCCGGCGTGCGCCAGCGCCTCGAGCGCCGGGACAGTCACGACACGCCGGCCATGAACGGACGCCAGGCCCTGGATCGTCGCGAGCCCGATTCGGAGTCCCGTGAACGAGCCGGGACCTGAGGCCACGCCGTACAGATCGATGGTCGAGAGCGGCCACTGGTGCGCGTCGGCGAGCGCGACAATCTCACCCGGCATTCTCAATGCGTGCGTCCGCGCACCATCTCCGCTCCGTACTTCGACGACGCGATCGTTCTCGACCAGCGCGGCACTTCCGGCGCGCGTGGTGGTGTCCAGCGCTAATACACGCATGTCGACAAATGAGCTGACATAGACTGTTAAGCATATGTCAGGGTCGACGGTGACGCCCGCGATGCGTCAGTATCTCGACGCGAAGCAGCAGCATCGCGACGCCATCCTGTTGTTCCGGATGGGCGATTTCTACGAGATCTTCTACGAGGACGCGCTCGTCGCGGCGCGCACGCTCGAGATCACGCTGACCTCGCGATCGAAGGACGCCAACGGCGGCGGCATTCCGATGTGCGGCGTGCCGTTTCACGCCGTCGACGGCTACATTGCGCGCCTGGTCAAGCGCGGTTTCCGCGTCGCGATCTGCGATCAGGTCGAGGATCCACGCAAGGCCAAGGGGATCGTCAAACGCGAAGTCGTCCGCGTCGTCTCGCCCGGTACACTGACGGACACGAACTACCTCGACGCGCGCGAGCCTGCATTCCTGATGGCGGTCGCGCCAGGCAAGGACGTGGTCGGCGTGGCGCTGCTGGATCTATCGACCGGCGAGTTCAGCGCCGCCGAATACGCAGGCGCCGGCGGCATGCAGGCGCTGGCAGACGAGCTGGCCGTCCTCCGCCCCCGCGAGATCATCGTGCCCTCCGGCGAGAACGGCGCCCCGGCCGCCGTGATCCCGCCGGTCGCCGCGTCGGGTTTGCCGACCACGCCGATCGATGGTTGGTCGTTCGAGCTGCGGACGGCGCAGCGCACGCTGCTGGACCAGTTGCGCGCCGGCGGCCTGGAGGGATTCGGACTCGACGGCCACACCGCGGCCATCGCGGCGGCGGGCGCCCTGGTGCACCATCTGCGCGAGACCCAGAAGGTCGATCTCGCCCACGTGCGCTCGATTGCCTACCGGCAGCGCGCCGACGCGCTGCTCCTCGATCCGACCACGCTCAAGCATCTGGAGATCATCGAAGGATCGGAGGGCGGCCGGTCGGGCTCCCTGCTCGACGAGCTCGATCGGACCGTGACCTCGATCGGCAGCCGCCTGCTGCGATCGTGGCTGCTCCGTCCCCTGGTGGCGCTGGAACCGATTCGCGATCGGCTCGACGCGGTCGAGGAGCTCGCGTTTCACAACACCGAGCGCGGCAAGTTCCGCGACGCGATCAAGGCGGTCCAGGATCTCGAGCGGCTGGTGGCGCGGGCCGCGCTGGGGACGGCCGGCCCCCGCGATCTCGTCGGACTGAAACACTCCCTCGCGGTGATTCCCCGGCTCCGCACCGTCCTCGCCGATCTGCAGGCGCCGCTGGTCCGCTCGCTGCTGGCGCAGCTGGACGATCTGGTCGACGTGCGCGGACGGATTGAAGCGACGCTGATCGACGAGCCTGGAGCCCTGGCCAGAGATGGCGGCTTCGCCCGCGATGGCGTCGATCGCGAGCTCGACGACCTGCGCGGCATCAGCCGCTCCGGTAAGCAGGTCATCGCGGAGATGGAGGAGCGTGAGCGGGCGCGCACCGGCATCAACTCGCTCAAGATTCGCTACAACCGCGTCTTCGGCTACTACATCGAGATCTCGAAATCCAACCTGCACGCGGTTCCGCCCGATTACCACCGCAAGCAGACGGTCGCCGGCGGCGAGCGCTACATCACCCCGGCGCTGAAGGAGTACGAGGAAAAGGTCCTCGGCGCCGACGAACGGATCCTCGAGCGTGAGCTCGAGATCTTCGAGACGCTGCGCACCGCGGTCGCCGCCGAATCGCCGCGCATTCAGGCGACGGCGCGCGCGCTGGCCACGCTCGATGTGCTCGGCGCGCTGGCGGAGTCTGCCGCCGTCAACAACTACATCAAGCCGCACGTGCACGACGGCGACGAGATGACCGTGCTCGAGTCGCGGCACCCGGTGGTCGAACGGCGGATCGCGGCGGGCGAGGCCTTCGTTCCCAACGACGTCACCCTGAACGCGGTCGCCTGCCAGCTGGTGATCCTCACCGGCCCGAACATGGGTGGCAAATCGACCTACCTGCGCCAGACGGCGCTGCTCTGCATCATGGCCCAGGCCGGCTCGTTCGTGCCGGCGCGCGAGGCCAAGATCCCGCTGGTGGACCGGATCTTCGCGCGGGTCGGCGCCTCTGACAACATCGCGCGGGGCCACTCGACCTTCATGGTAGAGATGCAGGAGACCGCCAACATCCTGCACACTGCCACCTCTCGCAGCCTGGTCGTGCTCGATGAAATCGGCCGCGGCACCGCGACCTTCGACGGTCTCAGCATCGCCTGGGCGGTAGCCGAGTTCCTCGCGACCAATGCGAAGGTGCGGCCCAAGACGCTGTTCGCCACCCACTATCACGAATTGACCGACCTGGCCGACGCCACGCCGGGGGTCGTGAATTTCCACGTCTCGGCGCGCGAATGGAAGGACGACATCATCTTCCTGCGCAAGATCGTCCCGGGGCGCTCGGACCGCAGTTACGGTATCCAGGTGGCCCGCCTCGCCGGGATTCCGGCGACGGTGATTGCGCGGGCGCGCGAGATCCTCGGCGCGCTCGAGCGCGACGAACTGACCCGCGGCGGCCGGCCGTCGGTCAGCGGCACCGCGTCCGATCCGCAGCGCCAGCTCGGGTTGTTCCAGTCGCCCGCCGCTGATGATGGATTGAGAAAGCGACTGGCCGCGCTCGATCTCGATCGCATGACGCCGATTGAAGCGCTGACCCTGCTCGCGGAGCTGAAGAACGAGTCATGAGCGTCAGCAAGCGTGACGTGATCAGGTCGCTGCGCCAGCCGAAAGTCGCGGCCATGCTGATGCTCGGCTTCTCGTCCGGCCTGCCGTTCTTTCTGACGGGCAACACCCTCGGCTACTGGATGCGCGACGAGGGAACGGCGCTGAGCGCGATCGGGTTCCTGTCGTGGGTCGGGCTGGCCTACTCGATCAAATTCCTCTGGGCACCGATCGTCGACCGGGTCGACGCTCCAGGATTCGGGTGGCTCGGACGACGGCGCGGTTGGATGGTGCTCACCCAGCTGCTGGTGGGCATCGGCCTCGCCGCCATCGCCGTGGTCGGCCGCAGCGCCGGACTCGCTCCGCTTGGCGCCCTGGCGCTGATCGTCGCGTTCTCCTCGTCGACCCAGGACATCGTCGTCGACGCCTGGCGCATCGAGGCGGCCGCGGATGCCGACGAGCTCGGCCTGCTCTCGGCGTCGTATCAGTTCGGGTACCGGCTCGCCGTGCTCGTGAGCGAGGCGGCGATCCTGATCCTCGCGAGTCATTTCGGCTGGCGTCTGTCGTATGCCGTCATGGCCGCGCTGATGGCGATCGGAGTCAGCGCGAGCCTCGTCGCGGCGGAGCCGCTCCGCGCCAAGAAAGCGTTCGCGTCAAAGGCCGACGCGCCGCTGTGGACCGCACGGGGTTTCCTCGACGCGGTCGTCGGTCCGTTCACCGAGTTCTTCCGCGTCTACGGCTGGCTCGCGCTGCTGATGCTGGCGATGATCAGCTTCTACCAGCTGCCGGAGTACATGACCGGGCCGATGTACAACCCCTTCTACCACGACCTCGGACTCTCGAAAGATGCTGTCGGCGCCGTGCGCGCGTCGATCGGCCTGGTCGCGACCCTGCTTGGCATCGCCGCCGGCGGGTTCAGCGCGCTGCGCTTCGGCTACCTGCCGACGTTGATCGCGGGGGTCATCCTGAAGATGGTCGTAATCGCGAACTTTGCGACGCTCGCCCACACCGGACCCAATGTCGGCGTCTTCGGCGCGGTGATTGCGGCCGACAATTTCGGCATCGGCTTCGCCGGCGTCGCGCTCGTCACCTACATGTCGAGTCTGACCAGCATCGGCTACACCGCCACACAGTATGCGCTGCTCAGCTCCGCGTACACCTACGTCGGAAAATTCGCGAAAGGCTTCTCCGGCGTGATCGTCGAGCGGCTCGCGGTCGGCCGGCCGTTGATCGACGCCTACGGGCTGTTCTTCATCTTCGCTGGCCTGCTCGGCGTGCCCGCGCTCGTCCTCTGCATCGCCCTCTCGCGAGCCGCGCGGCCCCCGGTGCCCGCGCCGGCCTCCGCGCGATGAAGCGCGCCGCCCTGGCGCGGGCGGTGACCGCTGCGGTGGCGCTGCTCTTGGCCGCGGGAGCCCGCAACACCGCGACCGGCGCGTCGCTGTTCGATCCCGCATACCGCTTCCGGGAATTGCCGACTGAACACTTCGTCATCCATTTTCATCAGGGAGAAGAGGCGCTGGCCCAGCGGATGGCGCGCATCGCGGAGGACACGTGGCGCGCCCTCGAGCATTCGCTTGGCCTGATGCCGCCGCGCCGGACCCTGATCGTGCTGGCCGACCAGACGGAGCTGTTCAACGGCTACGCCACGCCCGTCCCGTACAACAGCGTCGTGTTGTACGCGGTGGCGCCTTCGGGCTCCAGTTCAGACTTCGATGACTGGCTGCGGCTCCTGTTCACGCACGAGTTCACGCACATCGTGCATCTCGATCGATCGGAGGGGTGGGCGCGCGTCGCGCGCAACATCTTCGGGCGCGCCCGTACGCGTTCCCGAACCTGTTCCTCCCACTCTGGCAAGTCGAAGGGCTGGCCACGTATGAGGAGAGCGCGATCACCGGGGAAGGGCGTCTCCACGCCGGCGACTTTCGCGCCATCGTTGGCGAAGCCGCGAGCCAGGGACGTCTCGAGCCGATCGACCGGGTCAACGGCGGCTTGACCGACTGGCCGGCAGGCCAGGGCATCTATGCCTACGGCCTCGGCTTCCATCAATACCTCGCCGACCGGTTTGGCGCCGAGTCGTTGGCGAGGCTCGCCAAGGCCACGGCGGGTCGCGTGCCGTACCTGGCCGCGCCGGCGTTCAAGCAGGTCTACCAGCAGTCGCTCGGCGACTTGTGGCGCGATTACGAAGCCAGCCTGGCGGCAAACACGGACGCTTCCAAACCGAATCCCTCGATCACGCGGCTGACGCGCCAGGGCTTCTCGCTCAGCGGGCCGCGCTTCGACCGCTTCGGGTGCGCAGGCTGCCCGGCCGACATCGTCTATTCCGCCGTCGGCGCCGACGGCTTTCCCGCAATCTACCGCGTGGCCGCCGGCGGCGGCGAGCCGCGGCGGCTCACCACCCGCTATCTCGGGTCGACGACCGCGATCGCGCCTGATCGCATCTACTTCGACCAGCTCGAGCTTCGTCGAAACACCGGCCTCTACAGCGATCTCTACGTCGTCACGCGCGCCGACGGCCGCGTCCGCCAGTTGACCACGGAGGCGCGCCTCCTCGACCCGGATCTCGCTCCCGACGGCCGAACGCTGGTGTGCGTCCACAGCCGCCCAGGGCAGCGGGACCTCGTCCTGGTCCGGCTGAAGCCAGACACTACCGAGAGCCCGGCCGTGACCACGCTGATCGCAGAATCTGGCACGCAATTCGACGCACCGAAGTGGTCGCCCGACGGTCGCACCATCGCGGTCGAACGGCATCGGCTCGGCGGCGCGCCCGAGATCGTGATCGTTGACGCGGAGACGCGCGCGGTTCGGGTGATCGCCGCCGATCCACACACGCGGTTCGTGACGCCGGCATGGCGTCCCGACGGCGCGGCCATCGTCGCCGCAGCGGCGCCGGACGATGAGGTGTTCAATCTGTTCGAGTTCGCAGCCGACGGATCGAGCGCGCGCCAACTGACCCACACCACCGGCGGCGCGAGTTGGCCGGATGTCTCCGCCGATGGCCAGCGGATCGTGTTCGTGGGCTACACCCCTGACGGGGACGATCTGTTCGCGATGCCGTATCCGTCAGAGTCTCCAAATCCGGTGCACGGCTTCCAGGCTCCGCGCGCCGTCGTCGCTCCCGAGGGCGCGACCGAGTCGAACGCTGCCGCCGCGCCCGAGACGGCGGCGCGGCCCGCCCCTCGCGCCTACAACCCGCTCGACACGTTGAGGCCGACGTCGTGGACGCCGCTGGTCGTGACCGACGGGGATCAGGTCCGGGTCGGCGCCGGCGTCGCCGGTGTCGACGTCCTCGGCTATCACGCCTATTCCGCCGCAATGACCTGGCTCGCGTCGGCCCCGGCTGGCGCGCCGCGCCCCTCGCCGGTGACGCCAGACTGGCAGGTCTCCTATCTTTATGACCGCTGGCGCCCCGAGTTCTATGTCGCGGCCAGCAGCGACACCTCCTTCTTTGCGGGTCCGGTCACGGACGCCGGCACTCCCACGCAGGCGACCCGGCGGGAACGGCAGCTTGAAGGAGGGGTAATTGTTCCTATCCGCCATACGCGCGTTCAGCATGCGGCCCGGGCGTCGATTTTGCGCGCGACCGCCGACTACACACTGGGCGACAGCGCCTTCTCGCGCGAGCGCACGGCGATCCGCGCGGCCTGGCAGTCCAATACTGCCCGCTCGTACGGCTACTCGATCAGCCGTGAGGATGGCGTGACCATCGGCGTCACGACGGAAGTGGCGCGCCGCGCGCTCGGGTCGTTCGCCGACGCGACCACCACGACCGCCGATGCCCGCGCCTATCTGCCTGGGCTGGCGCCGCATCAGGTGCTCGCCTTGCGCCTCGCCGGCGGCGCCTCACACGGAGACGCCACGGTCGGCCGCGTGTTCCTGCTGGGCGGCTCATCGCCGGGAACCGGCGTCGTCGATTTCGACAGCGACGCCTTCTCGCTGCTGCGCGGCTTCGGCTCCGACAGCTTCGCCGGCAGCCACGTCGCCGTGGCGAATGCCGAATACCGCTGGCCGATCGCACGACCGCAGCGCGGCCATGGCACGTGGCCGCTGTTCCTGCATTCGGTGCACGCGGCGATCTTCGCCGACGCAGGCAACGCCTGGGCTGGCGCGTTCGACCGCCACGCGATCAAGTCGTCGGCAGGCGCGCAACTCTCCGCGGATCTCGTCGCCGGATTCTTCGCGCCATTCACAGTGAGCGCCGGCGCGGCGTGGGGACATGACGGGAGTCATCACGACGCCGATGGCGTCACCGCCTACTTCCGCATCGGCAGGGCCTTCTAGATATGATTTAATTGTCTCCGCATGAAGAAGAAGTCCCGGTTCCTGCAGACGCCGATCGAGCCGTTCGCCGTCGAGCTGGGAATGACCGCGGATCAGATCCTCGCCCGCATGGAGCGGATCTCGTTTCAAGGTCGCAATCTCGCCACCGCGCACCGCATCTGGCTGAAGATGCTGCAGGACGACGTCACGATCTTCATGGGGATGGCGGGCGCGCTGTCGGCGGGCGGGCTCCGTCTCGCGGTGGCGCACTTGATCAGCCATCGCTACATCGACTGCCTCGTCTCGACCGGCGCGAACCTCTACCATGATCTGCACGAGACGCGCGGCCAGCATCATTACGTCGGCTCGCCGCTGGCTGACGACGCGGCGCTGGCGGAAGACCGCGTCGATCGCGTCTACGACACCTACGCCAGCGAGGAAGAGTTCTGCTCGAACGACGCCTGGATCGCCGACTACGCGGCCACCCTCGAGGCGCGGCCGTACACCACCCGCGAGTTCCTGCACCTGCTGGGCGGCCACCTGTGGAAGACGACCGGCCGCGACGGCATCCTGACTGCGGCCTACCGCGCCAACGTGCCGATCTTCTGCCCCGCGATCGCCGATTCGTCAATCGGCATGGGCCTCTCGCAGGCGCGCCAGAAGAAGGCCGGCGCCGGCTACATCGACATCATCGGCGACATCGTCGAGTCGGCGAACCTGGTGATCCGGCGCCCGCGGACGGCGTCGATCGTGCTGGGCGGCGGCACGCCGAAGAACTTCATCAACCAGGCCAGCGTGCAGGCCGAGTTCTACAGCGATCAGGTCGGCGGCCACCGCTACGCGCTGCAGATCGTCACCGACACGCCGCATTTCGGCGGCGCCTCGGGTTCGAGCCTCGAGGAGGCCCAGAGCTGGGGCAAGCTGGCCACCGATTCCGCGCGTGTGTCGGTGCAGTCGGACGCCACGATCGCGCTGCCATTCCTCTTGAGCGCGCTGGTGACCACCGCTCCCCCGCTGCTGGCGGTCAGAAAGCGCCCGGCGTTCACCCTGGCCGGCCGCACCATGACCGTCGACGGCTTGTCCGTTCCCTACGAGCGCTTCGAGGAAGTGAATGAGCCCGCCGTCTAGCGCCTTCTCCATCGGGTTGATTCAGGATCACGCGACGGACGACTCGGCGGCGAACCTGGCCCGCGCCGAGCAGCTCGTGCGCGTCGCCGCCGGTCGCGGCGCGCAGATCATCTGCCTGAAGGAGCTGTTCAACGCGCCCTACTTCTGCAAGTCGCAGCAGAGCGAACGCTTCGACCTGGCCGAGACGATCCCGGGGCCGACCACCGAGGCGATGACCCGGCTCGCACGCGAGCTCGCTGTCGTGCTGGTGGTCCCGATCTTCGAGCGGCAGGCGGCAGGGGTGTACCGCAATTCCGCGGTCATCATCGACGCGGACGGCAGCGTCCTGGGGGTGTATCGCAAGATGCACATCCCCGACGATCCGCTGTTCAACGAGAAGTATTACTTCACGCCGGGCGACGCCCCCGGGTTCCGCGTGTGGCAGACGCGCTACGCGACGATCGGCGTCCTGATCTGCTGGGACCAGTGGTATCCAGAGGCGGCCCGGATCACCAGCCTGATGGGCGCGCAGGTCCTCTTCTACCCCACCGCGATCGGCTGGCATCCTTCGGAGCAGGAGGAATGGGGTGCGTCGCAGGTCGAGGCGTGGCGCACGATTCAGCGGTCGCACGCGATCGCCAACGGCGTCTACGTGGCGGCGCCCAACCGGATCGGCCACGAGGACGAGCCGGGCACGGATGGCCTCAACTTCTTCGGTCGCTCGTTCATCGCCGATCCGTTCGGCCGCTATCTTGCCGAGGCGGGCGGCGGCGAAGAGGTGCTGGTCGCGCGCTGCGACCCTGCGTTGATCGAGACGGTGAGGCGCAACTGGCCGTTCCTGCGCGACCGGCGCATCGACGCCTACGGGCCGATTCTCCAGCGGTACCTCGGATGAGCCGCGACACTCGACAACCCGGCCGGCGCATGCCCGCCGAGTGGGAGCCGCACCGCGCGACCTGGATCGCGTGGCCGCATTTCGAGCCTGACTGGCCGGGCAAGCTCGCGCCGATTCCCTGGGTCTACGGCGAGATCGCGCGCGTGCTCGCCGACTTCGAACAGGTCGAAATCCTCTGCCATTCCGAGCCGGTCTACGAGAATGCGGGCGCGATCCTCGAAAGCCACGCGGTGCGCGCGGACCATATCCGGCTGCACCTGGTGCCCAACGATCGAACCTGGCTCCGCGACAGCGCGCCGACCGCGGTGACGGATCCGTCAGGAGCGGTGACGCTGCTGAACTGGTCGTTCAATGCGTGGGCGAAGTACGCCAACTGGCGCGTGGACGCGCAGGTCGGCCGCGCCATCGCCGAGATCGCGCAACTTCCCCGCATCGAGCCGACCCGTCCGGACAACGGTGCGCCGATGGTGCTCGAAGGCGGCGGCATCGAGACCAACGGCGCCGGTCTGCTGCTGGTCACCGAGGAATGGCTGCTGAGCAGCGTGCAGGTGCGCAATCCAGGGCTGACGCGCGAAGGTTACGACGAGGCATTCGGCGAGTGGCTCGGCGCCCGCAAGACGATCTGGCTCGGCGAGGGCTGCGCCGGCGACGACACGCACGGACACATCGACGACATCGCGCGGTTCGTCGCGCCCGATACGATCGTGCTGGCGGTGGAAGAGGATCCGGCCGACGAGAACCATGCGCGATCGATGGACAACATCCGCCGGCTGGAGTCCGCCTCGCGCGATCCGCTGGTCGGGCCGCTCAACATCGTGCGGCTGCCGTATCCGCGCCGCGTCCTCATGAATGGCGAGCGGCTGCCGGCGAGCTACGCCAACTTCTACATTGCCAACGGCGTGGTCGTGGTGCCGACGTTCAACGATCCGAACGATCGGGTGGCGTTGAACGTGCTGGCGGAGCTGATGCCGCGCCACCAGATCGTGGGGATCCATGCCGTCGACCTGGTCTGGGGCCTCGGCACGCTTCACTGCCTGACGCAGCAGGAGCCACTGGGCTCGCGCCCCGCCGTCTAGGTCTTCTTCAGCGTCTCGATTTCCTTGCGCGCGTCGCCCGTGAACGGCGACTCCGGGTACTCCTCGACCAGCCGGTTGAAGGTTTGCTGCGCGTCGGCACGCTTTCCGGCTTCAAGGTAGGTGCGTCCGAGCTGCATCAGGATGCCGTCCACCGGCAGCGGACCATCCTTGCGCTGCGCCAGCTCCTTGAAGGTGTTGATGGCCGGATCGTACTGACCGGCGCGCACCTGCGCTTCGGCGAGACCGAGCCGCGCCATCTGGCCGTAGAAGTTGTCGCCCGATTGTTTGATGACCTGCTCGTACGCCGATATCGCGCCAGGAGTGCTGCCCAGCGCCAGCGAGGTCGCGCCTTCCTGATACCGCGCGTAGACCCCGGCGTCGGTCGAGGGGTAGGCGTCGGCGGCGATCTTGAACTTGGTCAGCGCGGCCTGGGAGCGTTCGCGTTCGGTGGGATAGTACAGACCGCCCGCTGGCGTGCCCGGGGCGGGCGGCGGACCCACGCGTGCGTCCTGCACGGCCATCGCCTCGGCGAGCAACGAATGCGCCTTGGTCTGCACGTGCTCGCGCCAGCCGAAATAGCCGATGGCCAGCGCCCCGACGACCACCGCGATCGCGATGAGCCCGGTCGTTTCCGTGCGGCGAGTCTGCACCGTCTCGCGCGCCGAGCGCGCCAGCCGTCCGAGCTCGTTTTCCTTCAGATGATGACGTTCTGTGCTCTTCATGTCTGAGACTGTCCCGATTGATGACTGGCGACTGTCGTATGGCGCGCCCGGCCGGAATTGAACCGGCGGCCCCCCGCTTAGGAGGCGGGTGCTCTATCCGCTGAGCTACGGGCGCAGGATACCGCGAACCCCGAGTGTACAGTGATTTTGTCGGGCTGGTCCGCTCCGCCTCTTCAGGTTGGGGTACCCGTTAGAGAGACCGCCATCAGATTGAGGTGCACTCCCAGCGCGGCGTGGGCACCGTACACACAGGGCGGCTCGCCAGCGGCGCGGCGCTTTCGGGATGGTAAAGTACGCGCGGTTTGAAGACGCTGCCAAGGTCGTCGTCGAGCACCATCGAGCTCGGGCCATAGCGAGGGGACGCAAGCGAACGTGAACACACTGAACTTCGAACGACTGGCCGACGATTTACTGCGAAAGCTCGAGTCGCGCGAACCGAATCCGGCTCGCGCGCATGCGCTCGTCAAGGAAACACTTCGCCAGGTCTGGAACGCCCGCGGCGCGGCGGATATCGCCAAGGTCGAAGTCGAGCTGCTGGCGCGCAATGCCGCCGAGACGGAAGGCCCGCTGACACGGGCGATCCGCACGCTCGACCAATAATCGGAACCTTCGGAAGGCGGTTGACAGTGGTGTTCGCGGCAGCGATCGGCGAGTATTCTCCCATGTCCCAAGGCTGGCTCATCGGCTCGGTTGCCGGCGCGATCGCCGTCGCATCGTTGATCTGGCGCGCCTGGCGGGCGCGCCGCCACACGCGCGCGGATTTCGGAAGCATCAGCGACGCCTGGATGAATGAGCATCGCGCCCACGAGCGCGATACCGATCGCAACCGATAAATCGAGAGACCCGGCCCTTCACGCAGCGCCGATCCCACTCGGTGATGCGTGTATCGAGCGAGCCCGCTCGGTGAAGATCTCAGCTACGCAGTGGTCGCTCGAACCAGGCCACATCCCAATACTTGTCAAACTTCCGCCCGACCTTGGAAAAGACGCCAACCGGTCGGAAGCCGAGCCGCTGGTGCAGTGCCACCGAGGCGGCGTTGGGCTGGCTGATGCCGGCGACGATTTGGTGGATGTCCTCACCGGCCAGCGACTCGAACAGCGCCGAGGTACAACGCCGTGCCGATGCCGCGGCCGACGACATCCGGCCTGCAGTAGACGCTCGACTCCACCGTCGTGTCGTACGCGGCCTTCGGCCGCCACCGGCTCGTCGTCGCGTAGCCCAGCACGGTGTTGTCGGAGTCGGAGGCGATCAGCAGACGATGACGTCCCGCTGCCGCATGGGCGTCGAACCAGGGCCTTCGGTCTTCCGGAGCAAACGGCTCGAGGTCGAACGTGATCGAGGTGTGGATGACGTAGTGGTTGTAGATCGAGGTGAGCGCCGGAAGGTCGTCCGGCGTCGCGGACCGCATGGTCGCCGCCATGCGCGCCAGCATACCGCACGTCAGGCGCAGGCTAGCGGGTGGCCACCAGGCGCAGCGGCCCGCTGCCTGACTTCTCACCCGCGGCCCGGGTCTCCCCGTCCGCGTTGGCGGCATGGATTGCGCCCGCGATATGCGGCGCCACCATCTGAATCAGCCGGCCGCAATCGTCGGCGAACCCATTGGGCGACGGTGCGTACAGGCTCAGCACGCCGACCAGCGTCTCACCCATCAACAGCGGCACGCTCATGCAACTCTGGAGCAGCAGCCCTTCCGCCTTCGCTCCGAGATCGAGCGCCGCGTCGGAGTTCATGATGCACTGACGGTTCGCGCCCACCCAGCCCGTAAGGCGGTCGCCCATCGCGACCGTCATGCCGCGCAGGGATGATGCCGCCGGGCCAAAGCTGTCGGCAGCGATCAGCCGATCGCGCGTCCCGTCGGGGACGTACCACGCGCCGGTCGCACCGGGCACGACGTCGATGAGCAGCCGGGAACTGAGCGCCAGCACGTCGGCCATGGTGGCGTCGCCCGATGCCACGCGCGACAGGCTGACGAACGCGAGCAGGCTGCCCGGCGCGTTGGCGGACACCTCCGGCGCGAGATCATGCGAGGCGCCGGCATCCTGGCGAGACTGCGTGACCCGCTGCATGACTTCACGATGCTGCGGCGCATCCGCGTTGCCGACCTCGATGTCGCGATACACCCGAACGAACGTGTCGACGACGTCGGGGTCGTACATCTTGCCCTGGCGCTCGCGGAGAATCGCGATCGCCTCGGCGTCGGACATCTTCCGGCGGTAGGGCCGATCGGAGGTGAGCGCGTCGAAGCAGTCGACCACCGACAGAATCCGCGCCCCGATCGGAATGTCGAGCGCCTTCAGGCCGCGCGGGTAGCCGCTGCCGTCCCAGCTTTCGTGGTGCGCGCGGACGATCGGCACCACCGGAAACGGAAATTCGACCAGCGACAGGATGTCGGCGCCGATGTCGACGTGCTCCTTCATCCGCTCGAACTCCGACTCGGTCAGCTTGCCGGGTTTGTTGAGGATGCGCTCGGGCACCGCCAGCTTGCCGGTGTCGTGCAGCAGCGCCGCCGCCTCGATCGCCTTCAGCGTCGGCTCGTCGGCCACGTTCAACGCCCGCGCCAGCCCGACCGCGTACGCCTGTACGCGCCTGACGTGGCTGTGCGTGACGTCGTCCTTGGCGTCGATCGCCATCGCCAGCGTTTCGACGGTAGAGAGATAGAGCCGGTCCAGATCGCCGAGATGACGCCGCGCGTCGTCCAGCCGCCCGAACGACGAGCGCAGCGTGAGGTGGAACACCGCCAGCAGCGGCAGCACCATCGCCGCCGCCGCGAGGCTCTGCTGCTGGAGCAGCAGGATGAGACAGAACGCGACCGAGCTGGCGCCGAGATATCCGACCCACAACCAGCGGAAGTTCTGGCGCCAGATCTGCACGGGCGACTGGCGCGAGTCGAAGCCGACGGCGAGCGCCGTCAATCCTGAGTTGAGCGCAAAATACACGCCGGTCAGCGCCAGCAGCGGCAGCACCAGCGGCGTGATCGGCGCGTGATCGATCGCCAGCGGGCCGACCCCGGCGATGGCGAAGAACGCGCTGGCGCTCGCCCACATCGAGAAGGCGAGCGCCGCGGCGTTGAACGCCAGCTGCTGCATCGGCCGGCGCCGCCGCAGCGAATAGAGAATCGAATGGGCGGCGATCGCCAGTGTCGCGGGCGCGGGCCCGAACAGGAGCGCGGTGGCAATGCAGAACGTGTCGTCGATCCCGATTGTCGCCGAGACCGATTTGAAGCTGAGGCGGAACCAGCCGGACAACAGCGCCAGCCCCGCCAGCGCCAGCCACGCCTCAGGATGGGGGGTGCGGACCGCGCCGACGCCGGCCTCGATCAGCACGACCGATCCCGTCGCGATCACGGCCTGCAAGTACAGGCGCATCACGCGCGACGGCGGAGGACTGATCGCAGGTCGGGTCATGCGCGTCTTACTTCGGATCGGCCGAGGTGATGGCGTCGCCCCACATGATCGACGTCCCGTCGGTCATGTACGAATCGCCCCACATGATCGACTGCCCCTGCGGATCGTAGATGGCGTCGCCCCACATGATCGACTGTCCGCCGGTCCACCCTGCCACTTCGCCGTAGAGCAGCCACTTGGGAACCATCGAGGCCAGCGGATTGCCGGCGCCGATCAGGTTGAGATCGCCGATGTTCAGGAGCGAGATATTCAGCCACGCCAGCGGCGCCTGCAGGATGGACAGCAGACGAATGCCTTTGCCGGCGTACAGCCGGCCGGCCAGCGTGCCGTCGTCCCAGTACATCGCTCCGCTCGGCGCCGCCAGCAGCCCGCCGATGAGTCCAGACGGCAGCAGACCAAGCAGGCTGGACGCCGCCTTGCGCGACGCCAGGAAATTCACGCTGCCGGCGCCCGCTCCCATCAGGCCGCCGCTGGGCATGTAGGTGGCGCCAGCCTGCAGCGCCATCTTCACCTGCGACGGGCCCATGCTGGGCGTGCCCTGCAGCAACAGCGCCACGCCGCCGCTGACGATCGGCGCGGCCATGCTGGTGCCGCTCAACTGCATGTAGCTGTTGGTGCCGTTGCCGGCCCGGTGCAGATACGAATAGAGCGCCGGAATGCGCGAGCCGTAGGCCTCGAGCGAGACGATCTTGTTGCCCGGCGCCGCGACGTCCGGCTTCACCGCCTCGTCGAACCGCGTCGGCCCACGCGAGCTGTAGGTCGTCACGGTATCGTCGTTGCGCTTCGCCGTGCCCCAGGTGTTCAACGAGCCGACAGTGATGGCCATCGGCGAGTTGCCGGGCGAGTTGATTCCGCCCAGCACGCGCGACCCGTCGGCGGCGATGCCGTCGTTGCCGGCGGCGGCGACCACGACGATGCCCGCCCGGACCGCGTCGGCGACAACTTCGCACAGCGGATCGGTGGCCGACGGCTCCATCACGGGATGGCCGAGCGACAGGTTGATGATGCGGATGTTGTAGCGCGCGCGGTTGGCAATCACCCACTGGATGCCGGCGATCACGTCGCTGGTCCGGCCGACACCGTCGGCGCCGAGCACTCGCACGTTCACCAGCTGCACGCCGGGCGCGATTCCCCCGTTGAAGAGGCCGGTGACCGTCTGCGCGGCGGTGGTGTTGCCGGCGATGATCCCGGCGACGTGCGTGCCGTGGCCGAACACGTCCGCGACCGATGGATCGCCGGTAATCAAGCTGACGTTGGCGACGACCTTGTTGACCAGCGCGGCGTGCGGCGAGATCCCGGAGTCGACGACGGCGACGCCGATGCCCTGGCCGTTGACGCCGGGGATCGCGCCGATCCCGAGGAGACCGCCGGCGACGCCGGCGCGAACCTGGTCGGCCGCCGTGGCCTGATTCGAGATCGACATGCCGATCTTGACCAGCGGATCGCCGGACAAGTGGTCGTAGGCCGAATCGGCGGAGAGTTCGTCGATCTCGTCGCTGCTGGCGGCGACGACGGCCGCGCCGTCCAGCCAGCGGAGCACCTGAACGCGGTGCTTGGTGGTCAACGCGGACAAGGCCGCCGCGTCGCCGTGCACAATCACGCGCGTCCGCGCGGATGTATGCCGTGCGAGATGACCAATCAGATCATCAGATAAATGAGCGCGCCGATCATCGGCTCCCCGGATTCCGAGGGATGACGTGGCGACGAGGGCGATGGCAACGATAAACCGTTTCATAGTCATAAGAGTGCACTAACAGACACTAGGGTCGTCATGTGCCGAAACAGCAACTGTGTTGCCAGGCGAGCGATTACTGTTAAATGATTCTATTATTTGGCGTTGTCGCACAGGCCCGGCGGGTCGCCGGGATGATACATGTCTAGTTGTGCAACACGCCGATCGGAGACTGTCAGTGACTCGTTTGAATAAAGCGCGATTGCACAGTGCTTTACTCACCGACGTTCCATATCGGTACGCGGAGTACGAATACTGGACGCTAAGGAACAGGGAGAAGCAGGTTCAGGCGCCGATCAAGGCCTGGAGCGCCTTGGCGGTCCTGACGTAGTCGGCATAGCGCCGCTGATAGAGATCGAGCTTCTCGCGCTCGATCGCGTCGAGACGGGCGCGGCCCACCCCGCCCGCCGCGTGGGTCGCGAGGTCCTGCTCGGCGATGGCCGCCTTGAGCTTGAACTCCGTGTCGTGCGCGAGCTCCCACGCGAGCCAGTCCGCGGTCCATTGCGCATGCGCCGCTTCGATGCGCTCGCTGGAAAATGGAAACGTGCCGCCCATGGCGCGGTCGAGCCTGGCAAATTCGTCCGGGAAGAGCTGACGCGCCGCTTTGGCCAGCGGTTGCCAGACCAGGAAGGCGCGGGGATCCTGCTGGGTCGCGGCGAGTGCCGGCGCGAACAGCGCGAGCAGCGCGGCCACCTGATCGCTGCGTGGGGCACCGACACCCGACGCGCGCAGCGCGCCGGCGATCTGCAGCGCCCCCCAGGCGACCGCGCCGGCGACAATCAGCGCTGCAACCAGGGTCACTTAGTACTGGAGCGAGGCGTGGAGCGTCTCACCCGCCAGCTTCGCCCGGCCGTTGAGCGCCACGAGTTCGATCAGGAACGCGAGCGCATGGACCTTCCCGCCGATCTTCCTGACCAGTTCGGCCGCGGCGCGCGCGGTGCCGCCGGTCGCCAGCAGGTCGTCGACGATCAGGACTCGCTGCCCTTTCTTCACCGCGTCGTCGTGAATCTCGAGCGTGTCGGTGCCGTACTCGAGCGCGTAGCTCTGGCTGACGCGCGTCGACGGCAGCTTCCCGGGTTTTCGTACCGGCGCGAAACCAGCGCCGAGGCGATCCGCGACTGGTGCGCCGAAGATGAAGCCGCGGCTCTCGATGCCGACGACGAGATCGATCTGTTGATCCTTGAACGGCAGGGCGATCGAATCAATCGCCGCCCGGAGGCCCGCCGGATCCTGAAGCAGCGTCGTGATGTCGTAGAACAGAATCCCGGCCTTCGGAAAGTCGGGCACGTGCCGAATCTGCGTTTTCAAATCAGTCATGGTCATGAATGGTGAAGCCGGTATCCCTTCCGGATGGCACGGTGTGTTCGATTTCCAGGTGTTCGACGCGAGCGCCCCGCGGTCCATGCCTCAGGGCCTGCTCGAACCGCTGCAGGGCGTCTGCGTCCCCTTCCGCCGACGCCTCCACGCGTCCGTCGGGCATGTTCCGCACCCAACCATGGATGTTCTCGCGGCCCGCGGCTGCCTGTGTGAAGTACCGAAAGCCGACGCCCTGGACGCGGCCGCTGATCATATACCGGCGAGCGGTGCGCATGAGGGAGGATAGCAAGGCAGAAGGGCGGAAGGATAGAAGGCAGGAAGGCAAGGTCGAAGGCAGAAGGCAGAAGGTGCTTCATGGCGCCCTCTGCCTCGAGCATTTTTTGCGATGTTTCGTGGGCCGACGTTGAAAACCCTCGACTTCTTGAGCGGTACGACCTCTGCTTCGTCACGCACCACTATGAATCAGTGGCGTGAGGATATGAAGAAGCGGACGCATACGTTCGCCGTCGACGTCGTTCGATTTGTCCAGGACATTCCTGACCGGTCGGATACGCGTCGCCTGAAGGATCAACTCGTCGGCGCCGCATCGGGCGCGGTCCTCAACTGGCACGCGGCCTGCCGTGGACGAAGCCACAAGGAATTCACCGCCAAGTTGGGAGTCGTACTGGAGGAAGCCGACGAGGCCGCGGAATGCCTCGTGGTTATTCGTGATAGCCGGATCGCGGCCGGCGACGAACTGGCGCGGCTCTGTCAAGAGGGACACGAGCTCCGACTGATCTTTGCAAAGGCGGCGCGCACAGCGAACCAAAACGAGGAGCGAGCCAAACGCATGAAAGGGCAATTCCCCCGGCGAGCCGAGGATTGAGCCTTTCTGCCTTGCGGCCCTCCTGCCTTGCGGCCCTCCTACCTTGCCTTACTGCCCTCCTGCCTTCTGCCCTTCCACCTTGAGCGGCTCCGCCTTGATCGGATCGAGCTTCAGCCGCTGCAACAGCTGATTGACGGGCGGCATCTTCGATTTCACGCCGGTGTCCAGCTTCCCGAGTTCCTCATCGAGCCGGTTCGAGAGTGTCCGGAACACCGAGTAGGCCTGCTCGGTCGGCCGCACGTCGGCACTCTCGATCACTCCCTGCAGAGCCGCAATCTTGTTGTTCAACTTGATCGGGAAATTCAACGGATCCTGGCTGCTTTGCAGCTTGACCTGATAGATCTCGCTCTCGATCGCGCTCAGCGCCGCCGCGAACTCGTCGAGCGCCTTCGCGACCGCCGCCGACTTCGCGTCCAGCTTGCTCTTGCGCTCCTCGATCTGGGCCTTGATGCCGCGGACCAGCAGCACCGCTTCGTTGGCCTGGCTGGCCTTGTCGCGCACCTTGATCGCGAGATCGAGCTCTTCGCGAAGATCCTGATCGGTCACATCCTTGAGCAGATGCGGCTCCCGGCGCACCGCGAACGGCTGCGTCTGGGTCTGGCCGTCGACGGTCAGCCGGACCTGGTAGCTGCCCGGCGCGGCCAGCGGGCCGCGCGAGCTCGCCGCCCACATGATCAGCCCGGGAAAGTCGGTCGAGCCCGGGTGCCGCAGATCCCAGGTGACGCGCTGCAGCCCGGCCGCGACCGGCGGATGCGGATCCTGCGGCCGTCTCGGCACATCGTCAGCCGATCCGTCCGGCACCGGCGGCTTGCGCTCGGCGTCGGCCGGCGTGCCGGTGAAGGTTCGAATGACCTTGCCGTCCGGACCGACGAACTCCATCTTGACGTCCTGCGCCGGCTGCTTCAGGTAGTAGTCAATCGCCACGCTGCGATCGAGCCCGCGCAGCGCATCGTCAGGCGTGTAGAGATGGAAGGTGGTGGTGGTCTGCAACCCGCCCTGGCGCAGCGGCGCGATGTGATCCATGACGTAGAAGCCGCGGCCGTGGGTGGCGATGACGAGATCGCGCTCTTCGACCGCGATGTCGTGCACCGGCGTATCGGGCAGGTTCTGCCGCAGCGACTCCCACTTCGCGCCATCGTCGAACGAGATGTAGATGCCGTGCTCGGTGCCGAGGTACAGCAGCTTCGGCTGCTTGATGTCCTCGCGGATGGCGCGCGCGAAGTCGGTGGCGCCGATGCCCTCGGTGATCGCGGTCCAGTTCTCGCCGTAGTCGTCGGTGCGGAAGACGTACGGCTTGAAGTCGTCCTGCTGGTACCGGTTGGCCGCGACGTAGGCGGTGCCGGCGCGGAACGGCGATGCCTCGATCAGGCTGATGCGCGCGAAGTCGCCAAGCGCCTTGGGCGTGACGTTCTTCCAGTTGGTGCCGCCGTTGCGCGTCACCTGCACGTAGCCATCGTCTGAACCGGCCCAAATCACCGCCGCATCCTTCGCCGACGGCGCGATGGTGAACACGGTCGCGTAGGTCTCGACGCCGGTGTTGTCCTTGGTCAGCGGCCCGCCAGATGGTCCCATGGTCTTCGGATCATGGCGCGTGAGATCGGGGCTGATCTTCTCCCAGCTCTGACCCTCGTTGGTCGACTTCCAGACGTGCTGCGAACCGACATAGATGATCCGCGGATCGGTGGGCGCCATCACGATCGGGAACGTCCACTGGAACCGCTCCGCAATGTCGGCCGAGGCGTAACCCATCGGGTTGTCCGGGTAGGGATTGACCTGGCGCTCCTGGCCGGTGCGCTTGTCCTGACGCGTGATCAGGCCGCCGTAGCTGCCGGCGTAGAAGATGTCGGGGTTGCGCGGATCGCTGGCGATGTAGCCGCTCTCGCCGCCGCCAACCGAATAGAACACCTGATCGGCGCTGCCGCCGGATCCGCCCGGGCCGCCCTGCGGCGGCACGCTCGAGACACACGCGGTGCTGTTGTCCTGCTGCGCGCCGCACACGTGATACGGCACGTGCTTGGTGGTGATGACATGGTAGAACTGAGCGGTCGGCATCGGCTCAGCCGTCCAGCTGTCGCCGCCGTTAATCGAGATCGTTCCGCCGCCGTCGTTCGCTTCGATCATGCGGTTCGAGTCGCTCGACGAGATCCACATGTCGTGGTTGTCGCCGTGCGGGACGTTGCTCGCCTTCCAGGTCTTGCCGGCGTCGGTCGACTTGTAGATGTTGACGTTCAGCACCCACACCGTGTCCTTGACCTTGGGATCGGCGTAGACGCGCGAGTAGTAGAACGCGCGCTGGCGGAGATCGCGGCGCTCGCTCACCTTCTTCCACGTCGCCCCGGCGTCGTCTGACGAAAAGAAGCCGCCGTCCTCCGCTTCGATCTGCGCGTAGAGGCGATTCGAGTCGGCGCCGGACACGGAGAACCCGATCTTGCCGAGCATCGCTTTCGGAAGGCCCGGGTTGCGCGAGATCTCGGTCCAATGATCGCCGCCGTCGGTCGACTTGAAGATGCCGCTGCCGGGACCGCCGCTCGACATCTCGAACGCGTTCCGGTACGCCTCCCACAGCGCGGTGTAGATGATCTGCGGATTCTTCGGATCGAGCACCAGCTCGTTGGCGCCGGTCTTGTTGTCACGGAAGAGGATCTTCTCCCAGGTCTTGCCGCCATCCTTCGACCGGTACACGCCGCGATCGGGATTCGGGGCGGCATGATGGCCGAACGCCGCGACGTAGACGAGATCGGGATTGGTCGGGTGGACGCGAATCTTCGAGATCACCTGCGTCTCGGTGAGGCCGACGTGCGTCCAGGTCTTGCCGGCGTCGGTCGACTTATAGGCGCCGCCGCCCTGGATGATGTTGCCGCGGATGTCGGCCTCGCCGGTTCCGATGTACACCACGTCAGGGTTCGACGCGGACACCGCGACGGCGCCGACTGACGAGTGGTTGATCAAGCCGTCAGTAACAGGCTTCCAGGTGATCCCCGCGTCGGTCGTCTTCCACAAGCCGCCGCCGGTGGCGCCCATGTAGTACTCGTAGGGCCGCGCGTCGCTGCCGGCGACCGCGATCGAACGGCCGCCGCGATCGGGGCCGAGGCTCCGCCAGCGCAAGGCGCCGAACGGCCCGGCGGCGGCAGGCGGCTGGCCGCCTCCGCGCTGCGCGATGGCGATCGTGGGAACAAGAATCAGCGCGAACAGAGCGGCGTATTTTTGGGAGCGGGACATCGAGGCATTCTACTACCGGCCGCCGGACACGACGACGAAGCGCGCGAGCGGAGCGCCGCTGCGCCACAAGGCGCGGCCCGAGGTGGCCCACATGCCTTCCCGCTCGTACCGCAGGGTCAACGGCACGCCGCGCGCGACAAATTCGTCGTACGCATCCCGCCGCATCACACAATAGAACGGCTGCGGCGCGCGGAAGAATTCCGTAGCTTCCGCGGTGTCTTCGAGAAAGACCGTGTGACGCCCCACGTAAAACCGGTAGGCGGGATTCCAGCGGTTCAACCGAAAGCTCGCGACGCGATCGGCCGGCCCCGCTTGCGCCGCCAGCCACTGCGCCACATCGGGCACGACCTTGTGGCTCTCGAAGGCGGGAAGGACGAACAGAATCAGCCCCACGTACGTCGCGATCAGCGCGCCGGTCACCAGCCACGGAATGCGCGGCGGCCGCGCGCGGCGTAGAAACGCACCTGCGGTAGCCGCGCCGCCCAGCACGATGAGCGCCAGCGGGACGATGACCGCACCTCGCGGCAGAGCCAGCCGCGCCATCAGGAAGTAGGCACACCCGACGCCGGCCGCGAGCAGGAGCGGCCCGATTAGATAGAAACCGATTCTCGCCGCGTGATGACGCGACGTGACTTGGTCCGCCCGCACGTCCGACCAGGCCCGCGCACACAGCAGGCACAGGGCGGGAGCGGCCGGAAACACGTAATGATCGAGCTTGAAGGTCGAGAGCGTGAAGAAGCCGACGATCGCCAGAGTCCATCCCCACAGCATCGTTTCGACGCCGTCGAGTCCCTCCCCGCGCAGCAGCGCGCGCAGGTCGTCGATCAGCCGGCCGGCAAGCAGGCCCGTCCATGGCA
The DNA here is from genome assembly GCA_963794705.1 of uncultured Acidobacteriota bacterium. Lineage (GTDB taxonomy): Bacteria > Acidobacteriota > Vicinamibacteria > Vicinamibacterales > CAVVIG01 > CAVQFC01. Next base: position 349,911 of record CAWCFI010000006.1, on the reverse strand, counting down.
GCAACGCGGCCGCCAGGATCTGAAAGTAGAACCCGAAGCCGGGCTGGTTGCCGAAGCGGGTACTCGCAAACAGTCGCACGTTCTCGTCGAGGAGGTAACCGTTGACGAACCCGTCCCTGAAGCGGACGTACATATAGATGAACCAGGGCGCCGACACCGTCACGATCACGATCAGCCCGAACACCCAGTGGAGCGCCAGCAAACGCCGTCTCAAGTCCCCCGACAGCGCCATCAGCAGCAGCATCGTCAGGCCGCACAGGACGAGCGCGATCGGCCCCTTGGTCTGCACCCCGAGTGCAATCCCGAGATACCCCACCCACTGCAGCCGCGGCCGATTCCGAAGCGCGGCCACGGCCAGGCAGGCTGCTCCGCCGAAGGTGAACATCGTGAAAAGGGTGTCGAGAATGGCGTAGCGCGCGAGGCCGAACACACCCGGGCAGGCGGCCAGCATCAGCCCCGAGACGAGGCCGACGTCGACCGACACGGTGACCGCTCCGAACCAGACGGTAATCGCGATCAGCCCAAGCGCGGCGAGCGCGGGGACCAGCCGCGCCCCCAGTTCGGGGTCGCTGACCAGCCGCATTGCCGTGCCCTGGAGCTGGTGGAACAGAACTGGCTTGTCGAAGAAGGGCTGCTCATTGTAAAACGGCGCGGACCAGTCGGAGGTCGCGACCATTTCACGGCTGGTTTCTGCATAATGCGCCTCATCAGGATCCCAGAAACTGGGGGTGCCGAGGCGCCAGAAGAGGACGACGACGAGAAGGGTGGTTGCTAGGAGTGCGAGAGCCGCGTCGTGCGCGGAAACCTTCGGCATTGAGAGTGTGCGGAGAGCTTAACAATACTTAACATTGATGAATAGTACAGAATCACAATGCCCGGTCCTGATCGTCGAAGACGACGAGGATCTTCGCGAGATGATGGCGCAAATGTTGATCATCGAAGGGTTTGCCGCGGCGACCGTCGCGAACGGACGGGAAGCGCTGGACTACCTCCATGGGGCCACCAAGCCCCACGTGATCCTGCTCGACTTGATGATGCCGGTCATGGATGGCTGGGAGTTCCGGCGACGCCAACAGGCCGACCCGGAGCTGGCGCCGGTGCCGGTGATCGTTCTGTCTGCCTTGGATCCGGCGAGAGCCGCGCCGGTCGACGCCGCCGCGTTCCTGAAGAAGCCACTCGATTTCGATCGCCTGCTCGAGCTGGTTCGCTCTCACTGCCGCTGAGCCGGCGCCGGCACGGCGGTTGATACACTCAACGTTCAGGTGGCGACCCTTCGCAGACTCCGATCCATTTCAACGGCTTTGGCGAAGGTGGCCATCGGCCTGCTCGCTCTGGTGCTCTCGTTCATCATCTTTGCCATCGCGGTCGTGCAAACCGGGTGGGCAAAAGACCTCATTCGCGACCTCATCGTCCGACAGGCCAACCAGTATCTGACGGCGACGCTCAGCATCGGCCGCCTCGAAGGATCCCTGCTGCGCGGGCTTCAGCTGGGCGAGATCTCGCTCGGGCGAGACGGCCAGACGCTGATCCGGATCGACGAGGTGGCCCTCACCTACAGCATCCGCGAGCTCTTTCAGAAGGGCGTCGTGATCCGCAGCGTCCGCCTGACGCGGCCTTACGTAGTCGGCGCAAAGATGGCGGACGGCCGCTGGGATCTGGGCGCGCTGGTCAAGCGCAACTCCCAGGAGCAGAGCCGGACCGGCCCGAATCGTCCCATCGAGATCCAGACGATCGAGGTGGTCGATGGCCGGATCTCGTTACAGGACCCGCTCGACTTCGGGCCCGCGCACGTGCCGACCGACTTCCAGCAATTGAACGCGCGCTTCTCGTTCAGGTACGTCCCCGTCCGCTGGACGCTGAACTTCGCCAACGTGTCGTGGGTCGGCCACGCGCCCGATCTGTCCGTCAGCCCGCTTACGGGCACGTTCGGCCGCGGATCGAACGGCTGGTTCTTCGAACACTTCGCGGTGAAGACGGCGCGATCCAGTTACACGCTCGACGGCACGATCGACACCGAAGTGAAGCCCACGGTCCTGGACCTGACGGTGCGCGCACCGCGGTTCGCCTTTCAGGAATGGTCGGGCGTGATTCGTGGTCTCAGCAACATCGCGGTCGACGCCTCGTTCGACACCTCGCTGAAAGGACCGGTCAACGCGCTCAGGACTGATCTCCGGCTGTCCGGCACCGGCGGCGGCGTCAAGGGCCAGCTGACGCTCGATACTTCGGTTCCGGGCTGGCACGGTGCGGGGGGCGTCGACGTCGATCGGCTCAACCTGGCGCGCTGGCTGAACCGCAGCGATCGCCCGTCGGACATCACGGGACATGTCACGTTCGACCTCGCCCTGGAGCTCGGCCGTCGCTTCCCGCGCGGCATGTACACCTTCCAGGGACCGCACGCGATGTACATGAACTACGAGGCGGATGCGGTGCGTGCCCGCGGCCAGCTGACGACGGACGCGGTGTTGATTGCGGACGCAAGCGCGACCGCGTACGGTGCGGCCGTCACCACCCACGACGCCTCCATCGGCATCGACGCGCCGTTCCCGTTTCATTTCCAGGGACGCACGGCCGGCATCGACCTGCGCCGCGTTCCTCCCACCGTGCCCGTGCCACGCGTCGAGAGCCTGCTGACGTTCGACTATGACGTCACCGGACGCTTCGCCGAGCCGTTCATCGCCGGCCACGCCACCTTCGCGCGCTCGACGTTTCTCGGGGCCACCGTCGGCGACGGCACGGTCGGGTCGATCGACACGGAGCATCAGCCGATCCGCTATGCGGGCGACGGCGAGATCGAGGGCATCGATCTGCATCGCTTCGGCGACGGACTCGACGTCGGGTGGCTGCGGCAACCGAGGTACGGCGGCACGATGTCGGGGCACTTCCACGTCGACGGCGCCGGCACCAGCGTCGCGACGCTGGCGCTGACCGGTGGCGGCCATCTGTCGCGCGCCGAGATGTTCAAAGGCACGCTCTCGGACGCGGAAGTGTCGATCGCGATCGCGGACGGCACCCTGCGCGCCTCCTACGACGGACGCCTCGCCGGCATCGATCCGTCGGTCCCGTTCGCGGATCCGCGGCTCGGCGCCGCGCTCAACGGGCGCGGCACGGTGACGGCGACGGTGCGCGATCTGCTGACACGCACCGTGACGCTGGCCGACTACGACGTCGCGGGCACGCTCCGGCTGGACCGCTCGCGCCTGCGGGATCTGGACGTGGATACCGGCCGCGTCGACGCCACGTTGCAGGATTCGACGCTGACCGTCGCGCAGCTCGCCGTCAGCGGCCCCGCCATCGAGGGCCGCGGCAACGGCACGATCGCGTTCACGGATGAGGGCGCGTCCGACTTCAACTACGACGTGACCCGCGCGGAGCTGGCACGGCTCCAGTCGCTGCTCGGCCAGACCGCGGGCGGCCTGCTGTCCACCAAGGGCCGGCTGACCGGCCCATGGACGGCGCTGCGCGCCGCCGGCGATGCCTCGATCGCCCAGCTCGATGCGATCGACATCAACGCGTTGACGGTCGCCGGTCAGTACGACGTGACCATCCCCTCGGGCGACATCATCCGCGCCACGGCGCAGGCATCCGGCCGCGGCGAGTTCGTGACCGTGTTCGGCCAGGCGCTGCAGCAGGCGTCCGGCACGGTGACCTACGACGCGCAGCGAATCGGCTTCGACCTCGCGCTGCGGCAGCAGGAAGGACGGGACGGTGCACTCGCCGGATCGATTGCGCTCCGGCCCGAGCAGCGTGAGGCGTCCCTGCTCGATTTGACGGTGACGCTGGGGCGCCTGCCATGGCGTCTGGTCGCCGGCACTCCCCCGCCGATCATCTCGTGGACCGACGACCAGATTGCCGTCACCCCGCTCGCGTTCGTCGCGGGCGACAACGACGAGCGGATCGGCGTCGCCGGCACCTGGCGCGGCGATGGCAACGGCGCGCTGCACGTCACTGCCTCGCACCTGTTCCTCGACACACTGCAGGCGGCGTTCGAGCGGCCGACGCGTTACGGCGGAGTCGTCGATCTCGACGCCACGATCCGCGGCACACGCGCCCGGCCCGAGGCGACCGGAACGCTGACGATCGCCAACGGCCGGGTCGAGCGCGTCAGCTATCAGAAATTGCAGGCGCAGTTCACCTACGGCGCGCAGATGTTCGACATCGACGCGCGGCTCGACCAGGGGCCCGGCGTCTGGATCACCGCCGTCGGCAAAGTCCCGCTCGGCCTGATGAACGCGGACAGCCCAGAGCAGCCGATCGATCTGGCCGTCACGTCCAGCACGATCAGCCTCGGCCTGATCGAGGGCATCACCGACGTCGTCCGCAACGTCAGCGGCACCGTGACGATCGACGTCAAGGCGATCGGAACCAGCCGCGATCCGCACGTCAACGGCACCGTCGCCATCGCCGGCGCCGGCTTCCTCGTGGTCCCGACCGGATCGACCTACAAGAACACGCGGGCGGCGCTGACGCTGGCGAGCGAGCGGATTACCGTGGAGTCGCTGCACGTCGAGGATGCCGACGGCCGCCCGCTCGACGTCCACGGCAGCCTGGGCACCCACGAGCTGCGCGTCGGCGATTTGCAGATCGAAGGGACCGCCCGGCACTTCGAGGTCATGCACAACGAGCTCGGCCAGGTCAACGTCGATGCCAACGTCCGGCTGCAGGGGCGCTACGAGGCGCCGCGCATCGCCGGCGACGTCACCATCGAGAGCGGGACGCTGCGGGTCGACGAGATTCTGTCGCGCGCGCTGTTCCAGCCGTATGCGATCGAGCAGACCCAGATCGTCGAGGTCGACGCGGTCGCCGCGCTCAACCCGTGGGACCGGCTCGGGCTGGATTTGGCGCTGCACGTGCCGGCAACGCTGCGGCTGATCGGCGACAGCGTCCAGGTGTCGCAGGACACGCCGGTCGGCCTGGGCGACATCAACCTGCGGGTGAGGGGCGATCTTTACCTGTACAAGGATCCCGGACAGCCGCTGTCGGTCACCGGCTCGTTCGATCAAATCAGCGGGACCTACGCGTTCCAGGGACGCGGCTTCAACGTGCTGGAATCGAGCTCCATCAACTTCCGCGGCGATCTGAATCCGGAAATCTACGTCACCGTCACGCGGGTCATCACCGGGGTCGAGACCCGCGTCAGCATCTTCGGACCACTCAAGTCACCCGAGCTGCGCCTCGCCAGCACGCCGCCGCTCGACGAGTCCGACATCCTGTCGCTGATCGTCTTCAACACCTCCACCAACCAGCTCTCCGCCACGCAGCAGCAGCAGCTGGTGACGCGCGCGGGCGTACTGGCCGCCGGGTTTCTCGCCCAGCCGCTGGTGGCGGCGATCTCGAACGAAACTGGAATCGACATCCTCGAAGTCGAGCCGGGCGACATCGGCGCCGACGTCAAGGTCACGATCGGACACGAGATCGCGCCGGGGCTGGTCGCGCGGTTCAGCCGGGAATTCGGTCAGGAGTCGTACGACGAAGCGACGATCGAGTACACCCTGTCGCGCCTGTTCCGGCTGCGCGCGACGTTCTCGGACGCGCAGACGACCGCGTCCGCGTCGGTGTTCCGCCGGGTGGAACGCGCGGGGATCGACCTGCTGCTGTATTTCAGTTTTTGAAGGGAAGCCGCTACAGCAGCAGGGTCTCGACGCGGTGGGCGTGGACCATGCCCTCGCAGGGCGACCAGGCAAACACCGTGAAGCGGCCGTCCTGCGAAGCGACCAGCGCGACCGCGCCTCGCTGATCGTGCACGAACTGCGCGGCCGAGAGGTGACGGGTGCCGCCGAGCTGCGTCGGGTGGAGCGTCAGCGCCACGTTGCCTTCGATCGGCTCGGTGACGGTGACCTGCTCCACCTGCGGCGATCCTTTGCGACGCGCGATCTTCGCGCCGAACGCCAGGAGATCGTAGACGTTGGTCAGGACGGTCGCGCCGTCGACCGCGGTCAACCCGGCAATCGCCTCGACCGCGCGGTTGACCGCGTCCTGCCACAGCCGGGTGTCTTTTTCATCGGGCGTGTTGCGCGTCAGCTCTGCCAGCTCGCCGAACGACGGCACCACCGCGTAGGGAATGGGCCGGACGATCGAGTCGGGCCAGCCGGCATCACCCGACGGCACCACCAGCATCAGCCCGCCGCGGCCGTGCGCGCGCATCGACACCGCCAGCTGGACCAGCACGTTGACCGAGTCGATGCGCTTCGACCATGACGTCGGCGAGTCGAAGCCGAGCAGCGACGTCAACAGCGGCGGACAATCGGGCAGGCTCGAGGCGCGCTCGTCGATGACCTTGATTTGATCGCCCTCGAGCACCGCCACGTTGACGAACTTCCCCGACTCGTCGCCTCGATGATGCTTCACCACCAGCAGTCCCGGCGCGGCGACCTCGACGACAATCGACTGCGCCGGAACGGTGCGGACGGTGCCCCAGACGTACAACCCCTCGCTGCCACGCCACACTCCGAGGTGGATCCCGGCGCGCTCGACAGCCGGCGCCACCTTCACCAGCTTGTCGGGCGAGAGCGCCAGCGGCGTTTCGAACAGCAAGGGATGCCGCGCCGCGTCCGGCGGCAGCAGCGTCAGTGAGATCTTGGGGACGTAGCTCTCTTCGCGGCGCAGGCTGGCCCAGAACGCGGCGTCGATGATCGCTTCGATCGTGTCGGCGTCGGCGGTCGCGACCGGGCCCGGACGGCCGTGGCGGCGCGCTTCTTCCGCGTGATGCGAGAAATGCGCGGCGACTTTCGGCGCGACCTTCCGCGCCGCCGGGTAGCCCGGCCCGCTCATGGCCGCCGGCGAGGTGCGCCGGACCAGCGCCGCTGCTGCGGCGCTCGAGAGGAGGCCCCGCCGGGGCCGCGGCCCCCCTGGCCTCCGTGCGGACGGCTGCGCGGATCGCGCGGCGCCCGGGGCGGGCGCTGATCGAGGTTCTGCTGCGGCCGCGCGTTGTAGTCGAAGTCCGGCAGCGTCACCCGCGGCAGGCGCGCGGCGATCGCCTTCTCGATCCCGCGCAGGTCGCCTTCTTCCTCCTGCGAGACCAGCGTGAACGCCGAGCCGGTCGTCTCCGCGCGGGCGGTGCGGCCGACGCGGTGGATGTAGTCCTCGGCCACGTGCGGCACGTCGAAGTTCACGACGTGGCCGAGCGCGGTGACGTCGATGCCGCGCGCGGCGATGTCGGTCGCGACCAGCACGCGGTACTTCCCGCTCTTGAACCCGGCCAGCGCCTCGGTCCGCTGCGACTGCGATCGATTGCCGTGAATCCGCTCGACCTTGACCCCCGAGTCGCCCAGGAACTTCGCGAGCCGGTTGGCGCGATGCTTGGTGCGCGTGAACACCAGCGCGTCGTGCATGTCGACGCCTTTCAGCAGGTGCAGCAGCAGCGCCGGTTTGAGGTGCTGGGCCACCGGGTAGACCGCGTGGGTGATCCCGACCGCCGGTGCCGAGCGCCGCTCGATGTTGATCGTCGCCGGCGACTTCAGCATTTCCTTCGACAGCTGCGCGATCGGCGGCGGCATGGTGGCGCTGAAGAACAGCGTCTGCCGTTTTGCCGGCGGCGGAATGTGCTTCAGCACCCGGCGGATGTCGGGCAGGAAGCCCATGTCGAGCATCCGGTCGGCCTCGTCGAGCACCAGATACTGCAGGCTGCCGAGCTTCGCATACGGCGATCGGAAATGATCGAGCAGCCGTCCCGGCGTGGCGACGATGACGTCGACGCCGCTGCGAAACGCATGCTCCTGCGGTCCCATGCCGACGCCGCCGAACACCGCCGCCGCGGTCAGCGGCGTGTGCACCGCGAGGTCGTTGAGGTCCTCGACAATCTGCGCCGCCAGTTCCCGCGTCGGGGTGAGCACCAGGGCGCGCGTCGTGCCGCGCGCCTTGCCGATGAGCCCGTTCAGAATCGGCAGGAGGAACGCCGCCGTCTTGCCGCTGCCGGTCATGGCGCACGCCAGCAGGTCCTGGCCCGCCATGGCCAGCGGGATGGCGTCAGCCTGAATGGGTGTCGGGCGCGAAAATCCGAGGTCTTTCAGCCCCTGAAGCAGGCTGGCGTGGAGTCCGAGTTCGGTAAATGGCACGGATCATTATGACAGGAGCGCGCGATCGTCGTACAATTGGGGTGTGAACAAGTCGAGACCCTCGCAACAGAAGCGCCAGCGCGAGCGCCAGCGCCAGGAACGTCAAAAGGAAAAGCAGGCCAAGCGGCAGGAAGTCGCCGCGCAAAAGGTCAACAATCCGGGACGGGCCGGTGGCATCGATCCCGATCTCGAAGGCATCACGGCCGGCCCGCAGCCGCTCCAGGACTGGCAGACCGACGAGGCCGAGACCGAGAACAGCTAGATCGCTATCAGCTGCACGATGGCGGCCGCCAGCGCATTGGCGTCGACCGGCTTCGGAATGTGATTCTGATAGCCCGCCACCAGGGCGCGGACCCGATCCTCGGGGTTGGCGTAGGCAGTGACCGCAATCGCCGGCAGCGAGCGCAACTTCGCCGAGTCCAGGTTTCGAATCGTCCGGATCAACGCAAAGCCGTCGGTATCGGCCATCCCCACATCAGAAACCATCACGTCCGGATCGAACGCACCGCCGTTCAGCATCGCGATCGCCTCGCCGGCTGACGCGGCCGATCGGACCGTGGCGCCGTAATTCTCCATCATCGCCGCCAGCAGCTCGCGCGCATCGCCTTCGTCGTCCACGATCAGGATCGAGACGCCGTTGAGCGTCACCGGCTCTGCCGCCATCGGTGAGACCGGCGCGCGCCGGCCGACATCGGGCACGCCGGGCAGACTCACCCAGAAGGTCGATCCCTGCTTGACGCCGCCGCTGTCAGCCCCGACCTGGCCGCCATGCAGTTCGACGATCTGCCGCACCAGCGACAGTCCGAGTCCCAGACCGCCGTGGCGCCGGCTCGCCGAGGCGTCGGCCTGGCGGAAGCGATCGAACACGTACGGGAGAAAGTCCGGCGACACGCCCAGGCCGTTGTCCCGCACCGACAGCCGGACATTGGCGCCGTCCTTGGCGACCTCGAGCCGCACCTTGCCGCCCGGCTCGGTGAACTTGAGCGCGTTCGAGAGCAGGTTCCAGATCACCTGCTGCAGCCGCTCGGCGTCGCCGCTGACCATCGGCACCTTCTCGGCAAACGCGGTTTCGATCGTGATCTGCTTGGCCGCTGCCCCCGGCGCGACCACCTCGACCGCCGCCTGCGCCACCTCGTCGAGCGCCACCGCATCGATCTTCAGGCGCAACTTGCCACTGATGATCCGGGCCATGTCGAGGAGATCTTCGACCAGCCGCATCTGCGACATCGCGTTGCGCTCGATCACCTCGAGCGCGTGGGCCCGCGACTTGACCGAGGGCTGCGTCTGCAGGATGCGGGTCCAGCCGATCACCGCGTTGAGCGGCGTCCGGATCTCGTGCGACAGCGTGGCGAGGAACTCGTCCTTGAGCCGCGAGGCTTCCTCCGCCATCTGGCGGGCCTGATCGGAGGCGGCGATCTGGTTGCGAAGCTCGCGCTCCGAGATCACGCGTTCGGTGACGTCCTCGATCAGGGTGATCGTGCCGATGATGCCGTCGCCGTCGCTGAGCGGTTCGATGCGCGCCGACTGCGCCATTTCGGTCAGCCCGGCGCCGTGGAAGCTGCGGGTGATCGGCAGCAGGTATTTGTGGAAGCGCTGCGAGAGGATGCGCACTTCCCCGGCGAGGGCGTCGCGGTAGGACACATCCAGCCCGCGCGCCACCAGATCGGGAAACAGTTCGAACAGCGGCCGTCCGACCACGTCCTCGGCGCGCCGGCCGGTCTGGGCGGCGAGCCAGTGGTTCCAGCGGCGGACAATGAAGCGATCGTCGGTGATGAAGATGCCGCGATCGTCGAGCTCCTCGAACCATCGGGCGGCCGCGCTGCCGAGCGCGCCGAGCGCGTGGGTTTTCGCCGCCATGCTCAATTGCTCGACTGTTCCCAATCCTCGACCGCGCGGATCAGGCGATCGAGCGACGCCACGCTCAGCACGATCATCATGTAGCCCGTCACCTGGGTGTCCCGCAGCCGGAACCCGGCGTGCACCACCAGGGCGTAGCGGATGCCTTCGTGCGCCACCTTCAGCGACTCGAGAATCGAACCGACGTGCTCGATGTTGAGGTGCGGCACCGAGAACGAGACCTGCACCTTGAGCAGGTTCCCGAACGTTCCAAGGCAGGCGTTGAGCAGGATGTTGCCGATCTCGGTGATCACCTCGCGGGCCGAGGCGTCGATCGCCAGCGGCAGGGCGGGCTCGTTGGTCAGCAGTTCCTTGAGGATCGCCGCACCCGACTCGTCCAGGATGAGGAGGGCATCGCCGGCGACCGGCCCGCTGAAGATCTGATGGACGCTCGCGACCGGTCCCCGGATGACCCGCCCGAGCGCCTCGCCCACCTCATCGACCGCCTGCAGGGTGACCTGCGGCACTTCGAGCAGCACGCGGTGACCGGTGAGCTGCGACAACGACGCCGCCGCGCGGCCGAAGCCGATGTTCAGCAGCTCGACGAGCGCATCCTGCTGGACGGCGGTCAGTTCCATCAGGCCCGACCCTCGAGCGCCTTTTCAATGGCGCACAGCAGGGTCGCCCGGTCGATCGGCTTGTTCAGGAAACCGGCGGCGCCGCCGGACTGAGCGAGCGCGCGCGAGGAGTCCTGCACGTCGGCGGAGACTACGATCACACGCGCATCTTGGTCCATTTCGGTCAGCTTCTGCAGCACATCCAGGCCATTCATGCCCTTCATGACCAGATCCAGCAAGACCAGATCCGGCTTTTCGAAGAAGTAGCGCTCCAGGGCGATCAGGCCGTCCTCGGCCTCGGCCACCGCGTAGCCTGCCGATTCCAGGATCTGGCGCGCGGCCCGTCGCGCCATGCCCGAATCGTCGACCAGGAGGATCTTCTTGCCGGTCAAACGCGGGCCAGCAGGGCGTCAGCCATGCCCTCGAGCGCCACCGCGCCGTCGCTCAACCCGGCTTCGACAATCGATCGGGGCATCCCGTAGACCACGCAGCTCGCCTCCGATTCGGTCAGCACCGTGCCGCCTTTGGCCTTGATCCACGCGGCGCCTTCGCGTCCGTCGGAGCCCATCCCGGTCATGACGATGCCGAGCACGCGCGCGCCGAAGACATCCGCGGCCGACTGGAACAGGGCGTCGACCGACGGGCGGTAGAGCGTATCGAGAGGCCGCACGTCGAGCTGCGTCACCACGTCTCCGGCGGACGTGCGGCGCAGCGACAGGTGACGGCCGGCGGGAGCGAAGTACACATTTCCTTTTGCGACGACCTCGCCGCCCTGGACTTCGAGCACGTGCAGCGCCGACTGCTCATCCAGCTTGCGCGCGTACAGCTCAGTGTAACCAACCGGCATGTGCAGAACAATCGCGATCGGGACCGGCAGCTCAGCCGGAAGACGCGGGATCAGCCGCTTGAGCGCCTGCGGACCGCCCGTCGAGATGCCGATCACGACGATGTCGACCGACCGCGCCGCCGCCGGCCGCGGCAACGCCGCCGGCGGGACCTCGCGATTCGCCACCGGCCTCGCCAGTGCCGCACCCTTCACTTTTTCGATCAGCTCGTCTGCGATCTCGAGCACGCGGTCGGTCGCCAGGGCGGTGGGCTTCTGCACGAAGTCCACCGCGCCCGCATCCAGCGCGGCGAGCACCATCTCCCCGGACTCGCTGGCCACGCTGACGACCACGATCGGGATCGGACGCCGTGCCATCTGCGCCTTGATGAAGCCGACGCCGTCGAGCTCCGGCATGATCAGGTCACAGGTAATGACGTCGGGCTTCAGCTCCGCCGCGAGCTCCAGCGCCTCGCGGCCGTCGCGCGCCGCGCCAACCACCTCGAGAAACGGGCTGCGCGACAGCATCTGCCTGATGACCTTCCGCACGTAGGCGGAATCGTCGACGATCAGGATCCGCGCGATCTCACTCATCAGGGCTCCGTTTCACATAGACGAACGCCCGATCGATCTCCTCGAGCGAGAACGCCGACGTCAGGTTGAGCAGCGATTCCGACGCGCCGACGCACAGGTATCCAGGTGACGGCATCCGCGCCGCCAGCTGATCGACGACGCGCTTGATCGACCGCGGCGAAAAATAGATGAAGGCGTTCCGGCAGAACACAATCGGGAACGGCGCGAACGGCGCGACCTCGTCGGCCGCCAGCAAATTGACCACGCTCCAGGACGTGATCCGCCGCGCCAGTTCGGGCCTCGGCGTGAACTGGCCACCGTCGCTGGTGAAATATTTCTCGGCCAGCGCCGGCGGCAGCGAGCGCATCGAGCGCTGACGGTAACGCCCGGCCCTGGCCTTGCCGATCGCCGCGGTGCTGGCGTCGCTGCCGTGGATCTCGATCGGGACACGGTCGAACCAGCCGGCCTCCTGCAGGGCCATCGCTATGCTGAGCGGCTCCTCCCCGTCGCGCACGGCGCGCTCCAGATTCGAACCGTGCCGCCATTGCGGCGCACCAGTTCCGGCACGACCTGGCACACCACCGCGCGGATCTGGTCCATTTCGCGCCAGAAGTAGGTCTCCGGCACCGACAACGCGTCCATCACCTGCCGCCAGCCCTCGGCCGCGCCGGCTTCGTCGTATTTGAGCAGGTAGTACAGGTCCAGGAACGATCGAAAGCCGCGCTCGACCACCAGCGGCGCCATTCGCTCCGCCAGCAGGTCCGTGCGGTCGTCGCCGAAGAAAATTCCGGTCCGTTCGTGAATCAGTTCCCGCAGGACCGGCAACCCGGCCATCGGGACGCCGAGCGCGTCTGAGCTGAACGCGCTCATGAGAGCGGCGGCGAGGCGACATCGGCCGGCCCCCTTCCCATGCGCCGCAGCGCGTTCTCGGCGGCCACGCGAACGCTCTCCGACGGATCGGCGGCCGCCAGCCCCGTGATCGTGCGCGCGACGCCGCGCGTGCCCAACCGCGCGACCACGATGACCGCCGCCTGCCGGACCGAGGCATCGCCATCGGATAACGCGGTCACGACGTATTCGGAGGCGACCGGATGCGTCAGCCGTCCCAGCGCCTCCACCACCGCGCACCGTACTCCGGCTTCTCGTGAGGCCAGTGCGGCGCCGACCCTCGGAATGGCGGCATCGGAGACGCGGGCGAGCGCGGCAATCGCCTCGGCGCGGCGCGCGGAGTCTCCGGCGACCGCCGCGATCGCCGCGATCGCGGCGCCGGCGTGCGGCGTAGAGCCGTCGCCGATTCGGGTCAATCCGTCGATCGCGGCGCGGGCGACGGCGTGATCGGCGTCGCCCGCCGCCGTCCAGGCCAGCAGTTCCACCGCGGCTTCGCCGCCGCGCCTGGCCAGCGCCGCCGCCGCCGCCGCGCGCCGGTCAGGCTGCGCGGCCGACAGCGCCCGCCGCAACGGCTCCAGCACCGACGGCGCATCGACCGAACCGAGCGCGCGCAGACCAGCAATCGCCAGTTCATCGTCGGCACTGCCGGTGAAGTTCACCAGCATCTGCACGGCGGCCTCGCTCACGACGCCAATCTCACCGATCGCGCCGATCGCCGCGATGCGCACCTGGGGAGCGACGTCGTGCGCGGCCATCTGCTCCAGCACCGGCAACGACGCGCGATCCGCCTCACGCCCCAGGCTGGTGACGCTGAAATACCTGACCCAGGGATCAGGATCGCCGACCGCCTGCCGCAGTGCCTCGAGCGCGGCCGGGCCGTTGGCGTGCCCGAGCGCTTGGGCCGCGGCCGCCCGCGCCCGCGGTGTGTCGTTCGCCAGCGCGGACACCAGGATCGACACGCTCCGCTCGTCGTCGAGATACGCGATGTGCTCGAGGGCCGCCGCGCGAACGGCTTCGTCGGTGTCGCGGCAGCGGTCCAGCAGCGCCGGGGCACATGCGGCGTAGCCGAAGTAGCCGGCGATCTTGACGGCAGACTCGCGCACGTGCGGATTCCCGTCGCCGAGCAGCGTCTGCATGCGTGCGCCCATCTCCGGGTGACCGATGGAGTTCAGCGCGCCGATTGCCCCGTGCCGCACCGACAGGTCGGCATCGCCGAGCAGCGCGCAGCAGCGCCTCGAACGCGCGGCCGTCGCCGAGCCGTGCCAGCGCGGCGGTCGCGGTGGTCAGCAACTCGCGATCGTCGTCTTCCAACAGCGCAATCAGCGGCGCCACCGCGCGCGCGTCGCCGATTCGCCCGAGGGCGATGACCGCGGCGCGGCGGGTGTCGACGTCGTCACTTTGCAGCTGACCGATCAGGCGCTCGACCATCGGGGCGCCGAAACGGACGATGGCTTCGAGCAGCTCGTGCTGGACGCCCGGCGTCCCCAGCATGTGCGTCAGCGCGCGTTCGACGGCGTCGCCGCGCAGCCAGCCGAGCACCAGCACGAACGATCGAAGCGACGGGCCGGTCGCCTTTCCGGCCGCCTCGATCAGGCGGCCCGCTCCTGCGGGCGAGATCGACGCGCGCACCAGCGCCTCGATGTGCGCGGCGCCGCCGCTGAACATCTCGGCATACCGCCGATGGATGCCGGCCAGGGCGTCCACCACGCTCGCGGGCGAGGCGTGCGCCACGTCGAGCATCGCAACGATAGGCGCGACCGCATCCTCGTCTCCGATTTGCCCCAGCAGCTCTGCTGCTTGATCGCCCACCAGTTCGTCGCGGAGGAGCGGAAGGATGCGCGGCGCCACCGCGGCGCCGCTGATGCGCGACAGCGCGTCGAGCGCCGGAAAGGCAAGGAAGAAATCGTGAGACTCAGCAATCGCCGCCAGCGGTTCGACCGCGGACGCCGGCCCGAGGGCGCCGAGCGCCTCGATCGCATGGAAGCGGACGTTGATATCCTGGTCGTCGAGTGCCGCGAGCAGAGCGTTCACCGCCTCCGGACGTGGCTGCGTGCCGAGCGCGAGCGCGACCTGAATCCTGAGATCGGCGTCCGGATGCCGCATCAGGTCGACCAGCGACGCGGTGAGGTCGACGCCGGTCATGGCCAGCAGTTGGAGTGCGCTGCTCAGGACGCTGAAATTGCGGTGCCCCTCCCGCAGCGAGGAGACGAGCGAATCCACCAGCGCTGGATCCCGCCGTCCGGCCATCGCCTCCACCGCCGAACGCCGTACTTGCCAATCGTCGTCGGCCATCGCGGAGGCGATCGGGCCGAGGCCCTCGACCGGATCGAGTGCCGCCAGCCGTTCGATCGCGCGCCGCCGTCTCGCGGGGCTGGCGTCGCGCAATTCACCGGCGAGCTGATGCTCGATCTCGAGGCGCTCGGTGACATCCTCGACGGTGACGACGAGGCCCTCCACCCGGCCGTTGTCGACCAGGGCCGCCAGGGCCGCGCGCTGCCGCATGTGGTCGTAGCGCGCCGAGGGCGCGGACGGCTGGGCAGGGATCAAATACTTGTGAAGGGCGGGCGCGAGGACGCTCGGCGCGCCGGTCACGAGGGTGTCCTGAAGGATGCGCAGCAGCCCGCGCGCCTCGAGATCCGGCACCACATCGGCGAGCGGCCGGCCGACCGCCTGCTCGCGCGCAATGCCGGTCATCGACGCCAGCGCGGCATCCCAACTGGTCACGACCAGCCGATCGTCAGTCGTGAGGATACCGATGCGACGCCCCGGACCATCGGATCCGCGCGCCTCGGCAGGGTGCCGATCCTGGTTCATCCGCGGCCGTTCGATCTCTTGCGCTTACCGTTGGTGGGCTGATGGCCGTTGCCGTTCGCGCCGCGCTCGACGATGCCGGACAATTCTTCCGCGTGCCGGAGCAAATCGACCGCGCTGCCCCTGGTTTCCTTGACCTCGCGCGCGTTGCGGTCGGTGATCTGACGGACCTCGCGCAGCTGATCCAGTAACCGATTCGCCACGCCGGAGTGTTCGCGGTTGGCGTGAGTGATCATCTTCATCTGCTTGGCGGTATTCTGCGTCGCGGAGACCATGTCCTTCAGGCCGCGCGTCTGCTCGGCCAGCGCCTTTGCCGCCTGATCCGTTTCACGGCGCATGCTGTTGACGGCCGTGCTCACCTGCGCGGCGGCGGCGGCCTGTTCGCTCATCGCCTGGTTGACGCTGACGATCAGGCCGTTGAGCGATCCGGTGGCCCCGGCGATCTGATCGGCGGCGGTCGCCTGCTCCGCGAGCGCGCGCGAGGTGCTGGCGGCGCCCCGTCGCATCATGTCAGCGGCCTGCGTGATCTGGCTGGCCGAGGTCGCCTGCTCGTTCGAGGCCTTGCGCACCTGCGCCGCCGTCTTGGTCGTCGCCTGTGCCGCCTTGATGATGTCGCGGGCGGCATGCCCCTGCTCGCCAATCGCCTTGGCGACCTCCTGCGAGATTCGCCGCATCTGGGTCGTGGCCTGGAGGATGTTGCCGGCCGCGGCCGACTGTTCGGCCGTGCCGATGGCCACCAGCCGCGCCTGTTCGGCGGTCGACGATACCGCGCCGACCATCGCCTGCGCCGCGCTCCGCTGCTCGTCGGTGGCGCGTGCGATCTCGCCGACGACGCCGGTCAGTTCGCCGACGCCGGCCATGATCTTCCGGAGACCGGAGGCACCGGACTCGGACAGCGCGTTGCTGTCGTCGGCGACGCGCAGGCCGTCGTTGGAGGCCGCCACGGCATCCTGCGCGACACCCTGCAGCGCCTTGATGATGCCGGCGATGTCGGCGGTCGCCTTCGCGGAACGATCCGCCAGGTTACGGATTTCCTCCGCCACGACCGCGAAGCCGCGGCCGGCGTCGCCGGCGCGCGCCGCCTCGATCGAGGCGTTGAGCGACAGCAGGTTGGTCCGCTCGGCAATCAGGTTGATGGTGTCGACGATCGAGGTGATCTCGTTGGTGCGCTTGCCCATCTCCCGCATCACCGTCGCCGACTGCATCATCGACTCGCGCAGCCGGCCGATGCCCTGGATGGAGCGCTGCACCACCGCGCCGCCTTCCTCGGCGTCGCGCGCAACCCGGCGCGTCATCTCGTCGCCTTGACGCGCCAGCGCCGCCACCGACTGGCTCGATCGCTCCATCTGCTGCGCGGTGCTGGCGGCGCCGTTGGCGGTCTCGGTGATGCGGCGCCCGCTCTCCGCCACCGACTTGACCGAGCGCGACAGCTGCTCGATCGAGGTCGCATTCTGTTCGACCGCGGTGCTGAGACTCTCGCTCATCGCCCCGACTTCCTCGATCGAGGCGGCCATCTCGTTGATCGCCGACGAGGTCTGCTCGGCCGAGACCGCCAGGTCGTTGGCGTTGTCGGCGACCGTCGAAATCGATCGCGACATCTCTTCGATGGCGGCGGCCGTCTCGGTGACCGAGCTCGCGAAATCCTCGGTGTCGCGGCTCATCGTCTTGGTGGCTGCCGCCATCTGGGTGACCGAGGAGGCGACCTGCTGCGCGGCGACGGCCATGTTCTCGGTGCTGCCGCGCACCGATTGAATCGAGGCGCTGGTTTCGGTGGCCGACGCGGCCGTCTCCGTCACGGAGGTGGCAAGACTCGCGGTATTGGCGGTCACCTGCTCGATCGACACCGAGAGCTCGTTGGCGGTTGAGACCAGCTCTTCGGTCGACACCGCCACCGACTCGGCCTGCGCCGCGGTCTCCTTCAGCGAGGCCGACATCTCGTTGACGCCGCTGACCGCGTCGTCGAGCGCCCGAATCTGCGCCTCGGCTCCTTCCGACACCGTCGCGGCGATGCGCGCGATGCCGTTCGCCGAATCGGTGACGCGACCCGCGCGCTCGCGCACCATGCCGAGGTCGAGATGCATCGCGCCGTTGCCGTTGGTCTTCTGCGCCTGTGTGGCCATTACCTGCTCCCTGCTCCGTAGTCAGTCCGCGAGGCCCAGTGTCTGGGCCTCCGCGAAATTCAGAATGCGTTCGAGGCTCAAGATCAGCACGAGCCGATCGCCCATCGACGCGATGCCTTCGACGTACCGTCCGCTCATCCCGGTCAGCGCGTCGTTCGGCGGCTGGATGGCGTCGGGCGGGATGCTGACAAACTCGCGGGCAGTGTCGGCCGCCAGGCCAATCAGGCGGGCGCCGGACTGCACCACGATCAGCCGGCTGCGCAGATCGAACGGGCTGCGCTCGAAGCCGAACCGGGCTCTCAGGTTGACGACCGGCACCACCTGGCCGCGCGAGAACACGACGCCGTCGATGAACCCGGGCGCATTGGGCACGCGCGTGATGTTCTCGATCATCTCCATGTGCCGGACCTCGCCGCTCGGCAGCGCGTAGGTCGTCCCCGCCACGCTGAACAGGATGTAGCTGCCGATGCCACGGGTCGCGCCTGCCGCGATCATGCGCGGGCTCCCTTCGCGGCGGCGATCAGCCGATCCGGACGCTCGCGCATCTGCCGCGCCAGCATCGCAGGATCGAGAATCAGCACGACGTGTCCATCGCCGAGGTCAGTAGCGCCCGAGATGCCATCGACCTTGACCAGCGAATCGGCAATGGCTCGGACCACGATCTCGCGCTGACCGACGATCCGGTCGACCGCGATGCCAACCGCCGCGCCGGCCACGCCGACCACGAACAGATGCAGCCGATCGCGCGCGGTGTCGGGCAGCCCGAACAACCGCGACAGTCGCATCACCGGCAGCGCCGCGCCGCGATACGGCATCATCTCGTTGCGTTCCACCTGCAGTAGCGCATCCACCTGCACTTCGACCACCTCGCGCACCGCGCCCTGCGGAACGGCGAATGTCTCGCCGGCAACCGTCGCGATCAACGCGTCGGTGATCGCCAGGGTGACCGGCAACTCGATCACGAAGCGAGTGCCGGTGCCTTTCTCCGTTTCGAGCTGCAGCGTGCCCGACAGTTCTTCGACCGCGGCCAGCACCACGCTCATGCCGACGCCGCGGCCACTGGCGCGATCCGACTCGTCTCGGGTCGAAAAGCCCGGCGCACACAACAGCGAGAGCAACGTGGCCGCGTCCGGCGTCCCGGGCGGCACCGCCAACCCTGCCGCGCGCGCCCGCGCCGTCACCGCCTCGGGGTCGACCCCCCGGCCATCGTCCGCGATATCGATGCGGACGATGTCGCCGGCGGTCGCGGCGGACAGGACGATCGTCCCTTCCGGGCGCTTGCCCGCGGCGACCCGCTCGTCCACCGTCTCGATGCCATGGCTGACCGCGTTGCGCACCAGATGCAGCACGGGATCCATCATCCGTTCGATCAGGAACTTGTCGATCTCGGTGCTCTGTCCCTGCAGGTCCATGCGCACCCGCTTGCCGGTTTCCCGCGCGAGATCGCGGACCACGAACGGCATGCGGCGGAAGATTTCGCCGACCGGCACCAGCCGCACCCGCATGATGCCTTCGCGCAGGGTGCGGAGCTGGCGATCGATCGTAATCGCGTTCTCCTGAACGGCGCGCCACTCGCCCGCGGGGATGTGCGCTTCGGCGCGTGAGAGCGTGTCGGCAAGCCGGGCCCGGCTGATGACCAGATCGCCGACGTTGCGCATGAGCTCGTCCAGCCGCGCGAGATCGACGCGCACGAAGTGCGAGGTCGCGGCGGCGCCAGTCGAGGTGCGCTCGGCCTCGATCGGATCGGCCGGGAACGGAGCGGCAGCAGCCAGCGGCTCGGTTTCGATTCGCTCGACCTCAATTCCGTCTGCCGCCCACGATGCCGCGACATCCTCAGCGAGCTCGGCAGCCAGCACGAAGTCGAAGGCGATCGAACCATCAGCGGTGACGCGCGGCACGGCGTCAAGGATCTGGCCGACGCTCGCGAGGC
Source organism: uncultured Acidobacteriota bacterium (assembly GCA_963794705.1). Taxonomy (GTDB): domain Bacteria; phylum Acidobacteriota; class Vicinamibacteria; order Vicinamibacterales; family CAVVIG01; genus CAVQFC01. The sequence continues at coordinate 330,262 of CAWCFI010000006.1, read as the reverse complement.
GTTCGCGGACCGTATCCACACGAACGCCGCGCCCGACAAGTTCAGCCGACGGGACGAATGTGCAGCGCCAGCGCATGGCGGGGTTGCGGGGTGCGGCGTCCGGCGGCGAGTCTGTGGCGCCGGCAGGTACCGCCGCGGCGGGGGCCTTGAGCAGCGTCGCAATCCGCGCCGCGACAATGGCCCCGTCGGGAAAGGTGCCTCCCGAGCGCCGCACGCCAATCACCCGCTCGAGCATCATCGTGCCGTCGAGCAAGGCGTCGATGCCTTCAGCGCTGAGAGTCGCAGTGCCCTGCCGCAGCGCCCGCAAATAATCCTCGAGGCGGTGCGCCAGATCTTCGGCCTGGCGCAGCTCAACCATGCCGGAGATCCCTTTCAGTGAATGAAAGTGGCGAAACAATTCGTCGAGCACGGGCCGGTTGATGTCGGCTCGACCGACCGATCCTTCGAGCGCGAGCAGCAGACGGCGGACGCCGGCGAGATGCTCTTCGCACTCGGCAAAATAATCGTCCAGAAAATCCGGAAAGTCCTGGCTCACGCCGACGCCTCTCCGAGCAGTTCCCGCGCCGTCGACAACAGCGCGTGCGGCACGAACGGCTTGGTCATGTATTCGGTCGCGCCGGCGGCGATCGCGGTTTCGCGACTCGAGTCGTCGCCGCGCGTGGTGAGCACGACCACCGGCACGGCGCGCGAGCCCGGATGCTGGCGCAGGAACTTCAAGACGTCCACGCCGTGCATATCGGGCATATTGAGGTCGAGAATCATAAGGGCAACGGGTCCGATCGCGACCTGCTCGATCGCCTCGAGTCCGTTCGCGGCCTCGACGAAGTCGAACGACTCCAGGGCACGCAGCGAGGCCCGGACCATCTTCCGGATGGTCGGAGAATCATCGACGATTAGGATCCGTGGCATGAATGTCCGGAAAGCATACGCCTCGACGCGCGCCGTGAGGCCTTCACGTCGCTTTTTTGCCGCGATCGCGAGGAAGAGCTTCGAAAGAGCAATTGTCGTGCCCCGGCTGGACCGTGGCGGCCGGGCTATTGGAGCCACGTGCAGGTGAGATCAGACCTGCACACGACTGCATGGCGATGACTACCCCGGAAGCTTGAACGCGACGAGCTCCCCGCTGAAGTTGCCGCCGCTGATCGCGACGATGAGGTACTGCTTGCCGTTGAGCAAATAAGTCATCGGCGAGCCGCTCTGCGGGGCCGGCATGTAGACCGCCCCCACCTCTTTGCCGTCCGCCTTGTCGTAGGCGCGCAGCATCGCCCCCCTCACGCCGGTCGAGGTCGTCGTCACGCGGCTCTCGCCCGCGATGATCAACGACCTGGTCGTCAACGTGCCGATGATGCCCGCCTGCCCCGTTCGGGGAATCGTCAGGCCCTTGAGAGCCGGATTGTTCTTCACGTTGTCGAGCGTCTCGCCGTGGGCGATCTGCCACTTGATGGTGCCGTGGTCGAGATCGATCGCGGTGATGCGGCCGTACGGCGGCTTGATCAGCGGCAGCCCGCGCACGGTCACTCCCGCCCCGCCGCCTTCGGCAGCCGCCGGCGCGGCCGGTGCCGCCGGCGCCGCGTCCGCGCCCGCCCCGGCGCCGGAGCCGCCGCTACTCCGCACGCCGGCCGTGGCCGACCCCTGCACGAAATTCATGTCCGACACCTTGATGTCGGGAGGCGGCAGCAGGCCGAGTGCACTCACATTGGTCTGCGAATAGACGAACAGCGTATGAGTTTCGGGATCGTAGGATCCGCCGGGCCAGTTGGTCCCGCCGGTTGCCGACGGCAGCACCAGCGTCCCCAGCGGACCGTCGACCCGGCTCACGGTCGGCGGCGTGAAGATTGGTCCGATCTTGTATTTGGCGACTTGCTTGACGGCTTCGGCGCGCAGCTCCGGCGTGAAATCGATCAGGTCGTCAATCGAGACACCCTGCCGATCGTACGCCGGCGGCTTCGTCACGAAGGGTTGCGTCGGCGCATACCACTCGTTGGGCACATCACCTTTCGCGACAGGACGTTCCTCGATCGGCCAGATTGGTTTCCCGGTGATCCGGTCGAAGACGTAAAGCCACGCCTGTTTGGTCGGCTGCGCCACCACCTTGACGATCCGGCCGTTCACCGAAATGTCGGCCAGGATCGGCGCGCACGGCAAATCCATGTCCCACAGCCCGTGGTGCACGAACTGGAAGTGCCATTTGCGCACGCCGGTTTGCAAATCGACGGCGACGAGGCTCTCGCCGAACAATCCGTTTCCCGGGCGATGGCCGCCGTAGTAGTCGCCGGTCGGCAATTCGACGGGCAGATAGGCGATGCCCAACTCTTCGTCGACCGAGATCTGCGCCCAGACGCCGGCGTTGCCGGTGTAGGTCCACGAGTCTTTCTCCCAGGTGTCGTTGCCGAATTCACCCGGCGACGGAATGGTGTGGAAGATCCACAGGCGCTTGCCGGTGCGCACGTCGAAGCCGCGCACGTAGCCCTTGACGTTCGATCGGCCGCGCGGCACGCCGCCCGACCGGTGCGCGGCGCCGACGATCACGACGTTCTTGGCGACGACTGGCGTCGAATGCAGTCCGACTTCCCCGGTGATGAGATCGATCTCCTGATCGTCGTCTTTCTTGAGATCGACGATGCCGTTGACGCCGAAGCTGCTGACGACCGCCCCGGTCTTCGCGTCGAGGGCAACCAGCTGATATCCCGGCGTGACGTAGAGGATCCGCGCCTCACGGCCATCGGACCAATAGGCCAGGCCGCGGCCGGAGAATTGACGGGGGGCATTCGCGCCGCGCGCGCCTTCGAGTTCGCTGTGCATCCAGCGCAGTTCGCCGGTAGCCGCGTCGAGCGCGACCACCGCGCGCCTGGTGCCGGCGGTCGAATACACCAGGCCGCCCACCATCAGCGGCGTCCCTTCGAGCTGAAATTCGGGGCGCGGACCGAGGCTGTCGGTCTTGAATCGCCACGCCACTTCCAGCGTGCTGAAGTTCGCTGCGTTGATCTGATCGAGCGGCGAGTAGCGCGTGTGCCCCAGATCGCCGCCGTAACTGCGCCACTCGCCGTTGGTGGCACCGGCTTGCCCGATGACCGTGACCGCGGCGCACGACAGCACGCAGGCAACGCCGAAGATTCCCACAGCACGCATGGCTATTTCCCCGTGTAGATGACGCGCCAGATCCGACCTTTGACGCTCTCCGCGATGTAAAGCGAGCCGTCGGGCGCCTGCGCCACCCCGTCGGCCCGCGCCACCGCGGCATTCTGCTGCATGATCGGTCCCTTGCCGGCGAAGCCGTCCGCGAAGATTTCGCCTTTGCCCGACGGCTTGCCGCCGGCAAACGGCTGGAACGTCACGTTGTATCCGTCCTGCGGCATCGGCGACCGATTCCACGATCCGTGAAACGCGATGAAGGCGCCGCCTTGATAGCGCTTCGGAAACTGCGTGCCCGAATAGAACATCACATCAACCGGCGCCGAGTGCGGCGGGAACGTCGCGATCGGCGCGGGAAACTCGGAGCAGCGTCCGACGGTTTTGCCGTCGCCGCCGGTACTCGGGGTTGAGCAGCAGCTTGTTCTGGACGAAGTCGTGGAAGCAGAACGGCCAGCCCACGTTCATGTCCGGCGTGACTCGGTACAGCGTCTCGGATGGCCGCTCGACGTTGTCTTCCGCCTTGAACAGATCGGGCCAGAGAGTATCGAGCTGATCGCGGCCGTTCATCGCCACGTACAAGGCGCCGTCGTGCCAGGTGATCGCCGGCATCTGCCGCATCCCGGTGGCGTAACGCGTGCCGTCGGCGACCGTCTGTCCGACCTTGTTCTCGTCGAACTTCCAGATGCCGCCCTGCTTCTCGAGCAGCGGACACGGATCCTGGCCGGGCACTTTCGGCCGCCGATCCTGCGGCTGGCACGCGTTGGACGGTGCCCCGAAGTTCACGTAGAGCGATCCCTTGTCGTCGAAGGCGATGCCTTTGTCCTGATGCGGGCGGCCCAGCGGCAGATCGGCCGCGATGATCTCCGCCGGACCTGCCGGCTTCAACTCGCCCTTGGCCATCTTGTAGCGTTCAACCGAGGTGGTGGTCGCCACGTAGAGATAGTCGTGGCGCAACGCGATGCCGGTGGAGCTCTTGTCGCCGAAGCGCTCCTTCACGTCCATCCTGCCGTCGCCATTAGTGTCGCGCAGGGCCACCACGCCGGGCGTCTGGCCGCGGCCATCCATCAGGCTGACGTAAAGATCGCCGTTGGCCGCGACCGCCAGGTGACGCGCGGCGCCGAGGTCGTCAGCGACCACCAGCGCGCAGAAGCCTTGGGGCAGCTTGAGCCCGCCGTTGTCCGGATCGCAGGCCGGCGGCGCCGCCGCGCCGCGCGCCGAGCTGAGGGCCAGCACGGTGGCCGCGCAGGCGGCCGCCAGCGCGATGGAGCCGAAGCGCCTGTCGACTGATGTCATGGCGCCGAGTGTAATACAGCTCTGCCGGCTCGACCCCAGCGCTTTTGCCGGCGATCGCCGGCTGATTTCTCAGTCTCGCACGACGATTTCGACCGCTTCGAAGGTCGGCGCGGGCTCGTCGGGTGACAAGAACAGCCAGCGCAGCAGATCGCGATAGAAACCGAACAGGGGAATGGCCCCGGCGACCTGGTTGCGAAGCGTTTCGCGGCGCTCCTTGAAACCGGCGTGGCTCTCGCGAGTCAGGTACTCCCGCTCCTGGTGATAATTCCAGAGCGGCTGCACCTGCACTTCGATCGTGCTGTCCCACCAGCGGAACACCGACTTGATGGCCTCCCAGCCGGTTTCCTTCCGTCCGATCTCCGCCATGTAGTCCTTCACCTCGATGAACTCGAGGCGCGCGGTCCGGTCCACGGCGGGGATCCCGTATTTTTCCAGGACCGCCGCCGTCCACTGCAGCTTCAGCAGCGCGTCATGCAACGCCCGCACGGCCGCCGGATCGCCGACCACCGCCTTGACGCCGAAGACATCCTTCACGAAGCCGCCCAGATGCCGCAGTTGCTTGTCGGCGTTGACCAGGGTATCGAATCCAAAGATTGAGTCGACCACCTTGTTCCAGATCTGCTCCTCGGCTTTGATCCGGCTGATGAACTTGTGGATGCCCCACTCGTTCATCCCGGCCGGCTGGTACTCCACGACGTTGGCGACAAGGCCGGCGCGGCTCCATGCGCCGCCGTCGTGATAGCGCAGCCGCTGCAATTGCCGCGTCCCGAGATCGAGGTCGGTCTGCGAATAGAGCTCGCCAGGCGAGATGCTCTTCACCAGGGTGAACCGCTCCTTGGTGGTGTCCACCTCGCCGATGACGACGCTCTGCAGGGTATAGGTGGAGTCGAGGAACGTCTCGCACAGCAGCTCGCACACCTTGTGAAGCTGCTCCTCGCCGTGCCGGATCATGCGCGCGAACGCGGTTCGGACATCGGTCAGGCGCGAACGGTTGAATTCGAACACGTGGATCTCGTCCGGCGCCGCCTCGATGCGGTGTCGCATCGCATCGAGGTAGCTGACGAGCTCGTTGACGTGCGGCTCGTTGGTGACGAGCCAGAGCGGCGAGGCGGAGTGCGCGAATGACACGGCTGGTAAGTTCGGCTGAGTCTAGCGCCCGCGCGCTGCCGCGAGAATATACAGGAACGTCGCTCTCGCCGCACCACGCGACATTTTGGTCTGAACCACACCCTCCATCGGTTGGCGGCGCCAGCGTCTTCGGCCGCAGCCGGCCGCAACCCGACGTTATTGTCGTGCGATTGTCACGGCCAGACAACGGTGTCGCAACGATTGCCTTACGCCAATCCGGCCGCGTCCTCGTAACCGACAGCCATCTCGACGGTTGCGCCGATTGCGCGGCACACATGCCCTGGTGCGCGCCTTGCCGTGCAGCCGTCCGTTCACGCTTGTACGACCATTCGCGGAGGGAACAGGATGAGATCTCGCATTGCTGTCGCGCTCGGGGTGTGGCTGTTGCTGTGTGCTCGGGGCGCCTCCGCCCAATCCTTTCAGGGCGGACTGCGCGGCGCGATCAAGGACACCGGCGGCGTCATTCCCGGCGTCGAGATCACGCTGATCAACGAGCAGACCAATCTCAAGCGCTCGAGCGTGACCAACGAGCGCGGCGAATACGCCTTCGCCAACGTCGATCCCGGGAACTATGCCGTCAAAGCGACGCTCCAGGGCTACAAGACGGTGGACCGCGGCGCGATCCGGATCGGCACCCAGCAGTTCCTGACCCTCGATCTGTCGATGGAGATCGGCGCCATCACCGAGAGCGTCACGGTGACCGGACAGGCGCCGCTGATCGAGACCTCGAACGCCTCGACAGGGGACGGTGCTCGACACCGAAGCGCTCCAGACGCTGCCGGCGCCGGGCCGCGCCGCCTTTCTGGTCGGCGTGTCGATCCCGACCGTCATCCAGTCGGGCGACGGTCAATTCAACCGGCAGCAGGATCAGACCAACGCCTCGCTGCTCTCGCTTGGCGGCGGCACGCGCCGCGGCAACAACTACACGCTCGACGGCGTCCCGATCACCGACATCAACAACCGCGCGGTGGCAAACCCCACGATCGAAGCGCTGGACGACGTGAAAGTCCAGGTGCACACCTATGACGCGGAAATGGGCCGCACCGGCGGCGGCGTGTTCAACACGACGCTCAAGTCCGGCACCAATAACTTCCACGGCACGGCGTTCTTTCAAACCCGCCCGGTGTGGGGCGCCGCGAACAACTATTTCAGCCAGAAGGCATTCGAAAGCAACGGCGATCCCAAGAACGCCAAGCCCGACACCGTCTACTACCTGCCGGGCGGCGGCATCGGCGGCCCGATCAAAAAGGACCGCACCTTCTTCTGGTTCGCCAGCGAGAACTATCACGATCTGTCGACGCGCAACATCTCGGTCGATCTTCCCGACCGCCGCCGAGCGCGCGGGCGATTTCTCCGCGCTGACCAACACGTCGGGTCAACGAGTGACCATCTACGACCCGCTGACCCACCTGCCGTTTCCGGGCAACATCATCCCGACCAGCCGGATCAATCCGGTCGCCGCGAACATCCTGAAATACCTGCCGCTGCCGCAGGTCAACGTCGACAACGGCTCGAACAACTACACCGCGACGGCGCAGATCATCGACTACTTCCAGCAGGAATACACCGGCAAGGTCGAGCACAAGTTCACCGACAAGGTGTCGCTGACCGGCTTTTACCTGTACAACCACACCAACGAGCCGTGCTCGGACTACTTCGAGCCCGGGCTCAACGGCGCCAATCGCTTCGCCGATCCAAACGACTACCTGCTGAAGCGGCGGCCGCAGATTCTGGCGCTCAACAACACCTGGGTCCTGAACGATACGTCGGTGCTTTCGCTGCGGTTCGGCTACACCCGGTTCGTCGACAACAGCACGATGACCGTGGATTTCGATCCGGCGACGCTCGGCTTCTCGCAAACGTTCTTGAACCAGGTTGCGCAAACCGGCGGCCCGAAGTTCCCCAGCGGCACGCTCAACGGCGGTTACAGTTCCTTCGGCGCGATCCTGCCGTCGTACCGCACCTACAAGTCGTGGGGCACCAATGGCAGCTACTCGAAGTTCGTCGGAACCCACACCTTCAAGATGGGCGCCGATTATCGAAAGATCGGCGTGGATCTGCTCAATCCCGGCTCGAGCTCGGGCACGTTCCAGTTCGACAAGGAGTTCACCTCCTCGACCGGCCTCAACAACAACAGCACGACGGAAGGAAACTCGGTCGCGAGCTTCCTGCTCGGCTACCCGACCGCCGACTCCGCCCGCCAGAGCACGATGACGCTGACCACGCCGCTCGACATCTACACGAACTATTTCGGCGGCTATTGGCAGGACGACTGGCGGGTCAACTCGAAGTTCACGTTGAACTACGGCCTGCGAGTCGAGCACGAGGACGGCATCCGCGAGGTGAACAACAACATCACGGTCGGTTTCGACACCACCGCGACGTCCGCGCTTTCGACGGTCGTGATTCCGGCCGACCCGGTCGCCGGTACCGCGGCACGCACCGTCACCGGCGGCCTGATGTACGCCGGCGTCAACGGCAACAAGACCGAGCAAGGCAACCCTCCCAGGGCGAAATGGTCGCCGCGCGTCGGCGCCGTCTATTCGATCGACCCGAAGACCGTCCTGCGAGGCGGCTACGGACTCTACTGGGCGCCGTGGAACTATCCGGTGCCGAGCAACGCCACCAGCAACTACGGCCAGATCGGCTACACCAACAACACCGTGAGCCCGCAGACCGGCGGCACACCGACGATTTCCCTGACCAACCCGTTCCCGAACGGGCTCGCGCCGGTAACCGGCAATGCGGCCGGCTACCTGAGCGGCGTCGGCACGACGATCAGCTACGTGGATCAGAACCGCACCGCGCCACGGGTGCAGCAGTTCTCCGCCGACCTGCAGCGTGAGCTACCAGGCGCCATGGCGATCAGCGTGAGCTACATCGGCGCCCGCGGCGATCACCTGCCGCTCGGCGGCACCGTCGACACCGTGGTCAACATCAACCAGGTGGATCCGAAGTTCCTCGCGCTGACGTCGGCGCAGCTGAGCGCGCAGATTCCGAACCCGTATTTCGGCAACGCCAACGCCGGCGCGCTGGCGACGCAGGCGACGTGGAGCCGCGCGCAGTCGCTGCGGCCGTTTCCCCAGTTCCTGAACGTCCAGGATCGGCAGGTCTCTGAAGGCGTGAACCGCTACAACGCGTTCGTGGCGGAGTGGACGAAGCGTCCGCGCAAGGGCGGCCTGGGCGGACGCGTCAGCTACACCTACAGCGTGCTCAAGGACAACCAGGTCGGGGAAACGAATTTCTTTTCGAACAACGGCGTCGGCGCGCCGCTGAACAACTACAACTACATCTCTTCCTACGCCGCCTGCACGACCACCAACAACGCGGCCTGCTTCAACCCGCTGGCCGAGTATCAGACGGGCATTCTGGACGTGCCGCACCGCATCATCATCGCGCCGGTCTGGCAGTTGCCGTCGCCGGCCAGCACGAGCGGGCTCGCCAGCTGGCTGGCTGCCAATTGGACGGCTGCCGCGGTGTTCAATTTCCAGAGCGGTTTCCCCATCGGGGTCGCCCAGAGCGACAATCTAGGCCTCCTGGGGAACGGCCAGCGTCCCAACACCGTGTCGGGCGTTGATATCGCCACCGCGGGGGATCTGGCCAGCCGGTTGGCCTCCGCCGACCATCCGACCGCAACCTGGATCAGCGATGCCGCCTATGCGGTGGCGCCGGCCCAGACCTTCGGCAATGCACCCCGACTCGAAACCGACGTGCGCACGCCGCGGATCATCAACACCGACCTCTCGGTATCGAAGAACTTCGGCCTGGGCGGCGGAAAGGCGGCGCAACTGAAGTTCGAGGTCATCAACCTGTTCAACCGGGTGCAGACCAACAGCATCGCGGTCACGAAAGGCTCCTCGACCTTCGGGCAGATCAACACGCAGTCGGGCTTCATGCGGCTGTCCCAGATCATGTTCAGGTTTACGTTCTGATATGGTCTAGGACGCTTTTTCACTTACCATCGTGGCGGCGGTGTCCCGTCCTGGGACACCGCCGTTTCGCCAATCCGTGCAGATCGGTGCAATTTGGCCGGGCACCGGGCTTGCCTTCAGCACATTCGTGATCAATTTCTTCATGGCTGGTCCCGAAATGGTACGATGGGAGCTGACTGCCGTGGACTCGAATGGACCTTTTCGCCTGACCGTGCACCATGCCCAGGGCGTCATCATCGAGTACTTCGACACGTCAGCCGCGGCGTTGATGCGCGAGCAGGAGCTCGAGGATCTACTCATCGCCGCTCGAGGAACCCGCAGATGAGCACTCCAGCACGCATCCTGATCGTCGACGACGACGAGACGGTGCTGCAGACGTTTGCCAAGGCGCTCTCGCTCGAGGGCTACGACGTGCGTACGGCGGCGTCGCCCCTGCTCGGCCTCCAAGAAGTGGCGGACCGGGCGCCCGATGCGATCCTGCTCGACCTTCGGATGCCGTTCGTCAACGGCGTCGGCTTTCTGTATCGCCTCCGCGCGCAGACCGCGCATCGCCACACGCCCGTCGCCATCATCACCGGCGACTCGTGCATCGACGACCCGGCGATGACGGAGCTGCATGGCCTCGACGCGGAGGTCTGCTTCAAGCCGATGTGGATCGACGAAGTGGTGACCCTCACCCGCACGCTGCTCGCCAAGCGGCGTCCGGTCGATCCGCTCCTTTCCTAACCAGCTCAGCCACACCTCGCCGACGGCGCGCATCTTGTAAAGGATGGGCCATGACCTGGCTCACCTGGCTGATTCTGGCCGTCGTCGTTACCGCGATCGCCGCCGTCACGGGCATCAAACCCAAAGGGACGCGGCACGTCGCACGCACCAGCATGATGAGCGTCGCGCGCGTCGTCCTGTTGTTCATCATCGGCGTCTTCGTGTACCTGGCCTATCAGGCACGTTAGAATCCTGGCGTGAACGTCGTCCTCTTCGGCGCGACCGGGATGGTCGGCCAAGGCGTGCTGCGCGAGTGTTTGCGCGATCCTGGAGTGACCGACGTGCTCGCGGTCGGACGGAGCCCGACCGGTCAGACACACCCCAAGCTCCGCGACATCATCCATGCCGACCTCTTGGATTTTGCCGCGGTGGAGCCGGCACTTTCAGGATTCGACGCCTGCTTCTTCTGCCTCGGAGTGGCTTCGGCCGGCATGGACGAGACGGACTACCGGCGCATCACGTTCGGCATCACCGTCGCGGCGGCGACGACGCTGGCGCGTCTGAACCCGGGCATGACGTTCATCTATGTGTCCGGCGCGGGCGCCGACAGCAGCGAGCGCGGTCGGGTCATGTGGGCGCGCGTCCGCGGTGAAACCGAGAACGCCGTGCTGCGCCTTCCCTTCAGGCGCGCCGTGATCATTCGGCCGGCTGGTATCATTCCGCTGCACGGCATCAGTTCTCGGACGCGGCTCTATCGCGCCGCCTACGCGATGACGCGGCCGATCCAGCCGCTGCTCTACCGGATGCTTCCGCAGTTCGTCACGACGACCGAGAAGCTGGGACAAGCGATGCTCCAGATCGCCAGACACGGTTCCCCCAAACCGATTCTGGAAGCGCGCGACATCAACGCCCTCGCCGAGGACACCACTCCATGATCCGACAGCTGCAGGCATCCGAGTTGAAAGCGATGATCGACAGCGGCGCGCCGTTCGAGTTGGTCGACGTCCGGACCGAGTGGGAGCGCGACATCGCCAGGATCGAAGGCTCGAGGCTCCTCGACCACGGCTACCACGAGTACCTGCTCACGCTCGACCGCAGCACGCCGCTCGTGTTCCAGTGTCATCACGGCATACGCAGCCAGGCAGCCGCGCAGTATTGCGAGGGTCTCGGATTCACGCAGCTGTTCAACCTGAGCGGCGGTATCGACGCGTGGTCGCAGCTGGTCGATCCTTCCGTGCCCAGATACTGACCGCCGGCTACTTCAGCTCGGCCTTGCTGAACATCGCGAGCATGTCGGCTTCCGCCGGCGGCTGGAGCACATTGCGTGCGGCGAATTCGTCGGCGTTCGGATAACCCGTCGAGCGAATCCGCGCCGCGGCCTCCTCCAGATCGTACGAGGTCCGCCGCAACTGGACGTCTGGCCCAAGCAGCAGCCAATAGGCGCCGGGGTCTCCAAACGGCATCCCGACGCTCCCGGCGTTCACTACCCGCACCGCGCCGATCGTTCGATCGAACTGCATGTGCGTATGACCGCAGACCGCGAGCGCCACGCCAAGGGTCCCGAAAACCGGCAGCAGCGGCTGGTCCGGTGTCAGCCGCGTGAAGAGCTCCGTGTCGTTGCGCGGCGTCGCGTGGCAGAACAACACGTCGCCCAGTCCCTCGATCGACGTGCGACAGGTGAGCGGCCAGTGCACCAGGATTTGGGTCTCGGCGGCGGTCAGCTGTGCGGCATTCCAGCGCATCGACTCGCGATACGCCTCCGGCACCGCGCCGGTCGGCGCGATCACTTCACGGTCGCCGTTTCCCTGAATGAACTGGATTGGGAGATCGAGGTCGAGCAGGCGGGTCAGGCACTCGCGCGGCATCGGACCCGGCAACACGTCGCCGCCAATGACGACGCGATCGACGCCGGCATCACTGACGTCGCGCAGCACCGCTTCGAGCGCAGGCAGGTTTCCGTGAATGTCGTAGAGGGCGGCGACGCGCATCGGAGTCTGAGCCGGATATCGAGGACAGTATAGCCGCGATCAGCCGCCGCCTGACGCCTTCGCCGTCTTCGAGCGACGTCGCGCCAGGTCCAGAAACTCGCGCATGCGCTCCACTTCAGCGTCGAGCTCGCGCCCGAACTCACGACCGCGCCGCGCCTGCGGATCGACGTAGCCGACGTCGGCGTGGAGGGCGCCGTCCTTCACGGCGACATTGGCCCACCCGATCACGCGATCGCGCCACAGCAACGGCAGCGCGTAATACCCGCGCAAGCGCTGCGCCACCGGCGTGTACGCCTCGAAGCGGTAGCGCCATCCCCAGAACAGCTCGAAGCGACGGCGGTCCCACACGACCGGATCGAACGGCGCCAGGAACCGGACCGCATCCGGACCTTCGGCCCGCCCCACCCGCTCGTCCGCCGGCCAATACCAGTCGATTCCGTCTACGCGCGCGTGGGCGAGCCGTGCCTTCGCGCGAAGCAGTCCGCTCTTGACCTCGCGATGCCACTGTGGGACCGCGTACCGCAGCCGGTTGACGGCATACGACAGGCTGGCCCCAGGCAGCGGCGCATACTTCCGTACGATCACATCAACCAGTGCGTCCACGCGGCCGGCTCGCGTCGGCGCGTCCACCGGACCGGACGGGTGTTGATGCACGGCGTAGATCCGCACGCCGCGCTCGCGTCGCGAGATCCGCAGCTGACTGCGATAGTGCATGTCCTCGAGCAAGTGCGTGGTCGCGCTCGAGGCGCCGCCCCAGTAGTTGGTCACGGTGCCGTGGGCAAAATGCGCGTCGGCCTCACGTGGGTGCACCGTCCCGCGCTCGCGCACGAATTCGAGCAGCGCCTGCACCCGCCGGCGGCGCGCCGCCGGCCAATGTGACAGATCGGCACGCGGATGCATCAGCGCAAACACCGATCTGGACAGGAAACCGTAGTTGATGAAATGGTCTTCCTCGACGCCCAGCGCGGCGTAGCGCCGCTCGAGGTCGCCGGCTCGATAACCGGTGACACGGTGACGCAGCGTCAAATCCTGCGCGCGGGCCGGAGCCCGGATCGGGTCGGCCTGGACAAAACCCAGCTTGTCGATTGCGCGTTTGAGGGTCGTCGGCCTGAACAGGCTGCGATCGACGGCGTACCGGCGCAGATCGGCTAGGGTCAACGTCATGGCGTGGTTGCTGGCGCTCAAGAAGGCTCGCCTCGCGCCCCCGGGTCGGACCACCAGCGTCGGCGGCGGTCCGGGGTTTCACGCGGCTTCGATCGCCGCTCGCCCTGCGCGCGGCGTTCCGGCTCGAACGACGCGAGCGACCACCCGCTGTCGAGCAGCATCGCCTCGAGGCGGCCCTGTTGCTGGATCAGGCGAATGACGCTCGTGAAGGCCGTCGCCCCAGCCGAGGGATGGGCCCCGGACACCACCAGGCAGGCGCCGTCGGACGACACCTCCCGGCGCACTTCGAGGCGCTCGGATCCGCGAGCGAACGTCCAGATCATCGTGCGCTGCGGAGAAGCCGGCCCGGGCTCTGTCATGAATCGAAAGGCTGAACGGCTGCAATGCTAGGATGTCGCTCTCGTCTTTCGCAAGAGGAACACGATCGGGGATTGAGGCCTTCGTCTGGGTGGACGCCCGGTCGTAGCTCGGCCCAGGCCAGCGGGTGAAATCGGAAGGACTATTGCGGTCCCTAGGTGCCTCCGATAGACGAGACATGCGAGAGTTCATCGACGTTTCCGACGTGCCGGTGTTCCCCGCCGAAGAACGCCGGCTGCGACCCGACCCGCGCAGCTCCTGGCGCGGGGGGCGGCGCAACACCGACTGGACCAACCGGCCGATCGGCGCCTGGAGGCATCTGGAACAGGGCCGCTCGCCGTGGCGTCACTGGATCGCGAAGGTGCCGGTGCCGACATTCGCCGTCTTCGGGCAGACACGGCCGTGATCGCGCGCGAGATGCTCGGCGTCGCTGCCCTCGTGGCGAGCGCGATCGTGCCGCTGTGGGCGGCTCGCGCCATTCTCCGCACCATCGTCTCCTTCCTGAAATGGAGAGAGACCTCGCAGGAAGTTCCCTAGAGCCACCGCCGCACCCGCTGCGTATAGCGCAGGTAGTCTGGCCCGAAGCGCCGCTCCAGATAGCGCTCCTCGGGCCCGATCACGAACACCCGCACGATCACCAGCACCGGAATCAGCAGCACGATCGGCCACCAGCTATTCAGGAAGAGGCCGAGCGCGACGGTCAGCGCCGCCAGAGACACGTACATCGGATTGCGGGTGAAGCGGTACGGGCCCGAGAGCACCAGAGCCGCCGCCGGCCGGATCGGCACGATTGAGGTGCGGGAACGGCGAAAATTTCCAATGCTGCTCACCGCCAGCGCCGCGGCACCGGCCGTCAGCGCCCAGCCGAGCGCTGAGATGAGCCCGCCCTCACCCACCGGCAGCGGCCACCGACGATTCAGAAAAAAACCGCCGACTACCGCCAGCGCATAGAGCGCGGGTGGCGGGAAGCGCACGCCTGCATTGTCGGCGGAGTCGGCCATGGGCGCCATCATGGCAGATCTGATGGTCCGCGCGAGCGGCTAGGCCGACACCCGAGGGTCGGCGGCGCGCCGTCCGCCGCGAGCCATGCTCCTGCGATCGAAGCGCAGAACGTCGCGCCGATCCGGCGCGCGTAGAGGCACGCCCAGGTACGACCGCAGCGACAGGAGCAAGCGCCCCGGAGACTCGACATATGCCCCGACTCGCTGGGCCTCGCGAAGCAGCGCGGGGTCCTCACGGTCCATGTACACGATGCTTCGCGTCGGCGGCGTCGTCAGCATCACCAAGTGGATGCCGTTGAACTCACGAAGACGGATATTGGTGACCAGGAGCTCCGGCCTTCTCGGAAGCAAGCGGGCACGAGCGGATTGGAAATCCGCGCAGGCGATGACGGTGGCCACGTTGGTCAGCGAGTGGAGCAGCTGGGACAGGCGTTGCGCGTCAGGCTCTACGATGATGACGGTGGGCGGGTTGCGCAACGTTTGGATATTCCGGAGGGATTATCGGCCGAAAACTCTGGCGCGATAGCGCCCCTGCCCAACCGATACTTACGTGTTTCTTATTTCGACACTTCGACCCCGCTATTCGACTACCGGGCCGACGATCGGTTCAGTGCAGCGGCGGCGCGTATCAGCTTCTTGAAGGCATCCACATCTATTTCATCACCCTCATGAAAATCGATGGCGCGCCGGACGTTGCCATCGAGGCTGGAGGTGAAGAGTTTTGAAGGGTCCTTGAGCGAGGCGCCCTTGGCGAACGTCACCTTTACTGCGCTCTTGTACGTCTCGCCGGTGCAGATCATCCCCTCGTGATACCAGACGGGAACCCCTCTCCATTTCCACTCCTCCACCACCTCCGGAACCGCCTCTTTGATGAGGGCGCGGATCCGGGAGAGCATCGTGCCCCTCCAGTCGCCCAGATCCTTGATCCTCGCGTCGATCAGTCGAGAGGGCGATTCGTCCCTTGTCGTGGCGTTCTTCTTCATATCGTGGCCTCCAGCATGCGGCCCTCTGCCGGCGCCAGCTTCCGGAAGAAGAAATACGACAAGGCCCAGAGCACGGCGGTACCCGCGGCCCAACTCCACTTCGCCGCCTCATCCCCCACCGCCAGGTGGGCGATGAGGGCCGAGCTCAGGGTGATGGCGAAACCCGCATACGCCCACTCCTTCAGCCGTTCGGGAGCGGGCAGGAGAAGCACGAAGATCCCCGCCAGCTTGAGCCATGAAAGCTCGACGCGAAAGTAGTCGGGGAAGCCGAGGTGGGTGAAAGCCTCGGCCACCTGGGGCAGCCGCAGCTGGGCGTAAGCGGTGAAGCCCATCTGCAGCGCGAACAGCGCCGTGACGATCCAGTAGCCCACCGTGATGCCCTTGGATTGCTTCATAACGATCTCCCTTGCTTCAGGATTCGTGAGCCGCCTTCGGCGGCCGGTTGGGCGTTTCGATACCGAACTGTTTGGAATATTCCGCGTGGAGCCGCGACCAGCCGAACTTCATCGCATCCCCGGCGGCGATGCGGCCGAGCGGCGTTCCGCTGAGCATGTGATCCAGAACATCGAAACAAATGTGCCAGCCGGCGGCACCCATCGAGATGAAGCGGCGGTCGATGTCGTGCCACAAGGTCAGGCGCGTGCCGCCGCCAACGGGTTCGAGCTCCCACCTGATGTCGTTGCCACCCCAGTTGTACTGAAGCAGCCTGGGAGCGTCGGCGCGCGTCACAGTGGTTTCGGAAACCAGCGGCGTGGGTGCTCCGACCGTGGTAAGTTTCACCGTCGTTCCGCCCGTGCCGAGGCTTCCATCGGCGTCGAAGGGCGCCCACTCGCGCAGTTGCGCCGGATCGGTCAGCGCCTGCCAGACTTTCTCAGGCGAGTGGCGCAGTTCTCGGACGAGAACGAGCGTCCATTTCTCTCCGTCCTTTCGTACCCGCGCCGCGTTGGCCGGGCCCGGTGTGTACTGCTCGCGTTCCGTCATTTACTCCTCCTCGCCTTCCGTTTCTTTTTCGTTGCCGGCGATGGATCCATGCGATCGAGGTGGCGTTCGAGAGCGTCCACGTGGGCGGACCAGAACCGGCGGAACGGAATCAGCCACGCATCCAGCTCCTGTAGCGGTTCCGGCTTCAGCCGGTACAGGCGACGCTGTGCGTCCACCGTCGATTCCACGAAACCCGCCTCGCGCAGGACGCGCAGGTGTTTCGACACGGTCGGCTGCGTCATGCGAAGCTGGCGCTCGATCTCTCCCACCGACTGTTCTGACGAGACCAGCAAACTCAATATCGCGCGGCGGTTCGGCTCCGCGATGATCTCGAACACGGATTCCATGCCTTTGATGTACTCCACGGAGCATATGCGTGTCAAGGCATATACAAAATGACACCCATCAGCGTCGCGGGCCGTGCGGGCATTTCGAAATGGACAACGCGACGCCTGGTCACGCTGGGCGCGAAGGTCAAGAGCTAGGCTGATGGCCGTGCCAAGGGCACGTCAAGGTCTGATGGTGTCGAGGCGATCGCGGGCTCACCTCTCCGGCATGAGTGTCACGCGCACGTGGTTGTCGGGATCGAGGTACCGCCGCGCGGCCCGCTGAATCTCGGCGCCGCTCAGCTCGGACATCTGTGACGGGGATCTCACCGCCGCGCCGGCGTTGGCTGCGTCGCCGTCGTCGTAGCGGCGCGAGATCTCGCCAAGCAGGAATCCGTTTTCCTCGCTCTTCTTCTCGAAGTCCTTCGTGAGCAGGGTGCGCACACGTGACAACTGCTCCGGGAGGAGCAGCGTCTGCCTGACGGAATCGACTTCCGCCATCACCCGTTGGATGAGGCTCTGGGCGCGCGCCGGGTCGCAGGTCCAGTCGATTTGCAGGCGGTACTCCGGCCTCGGGATTTTGGTCGATTGCGACTCGACGGCGATGTTGTAGGTGCCTCCGAGTTCTTCTCGAATCGCATCGCTCAGGCGCGACTGGAGCAGGAGTGTCACCACTTGAAGCGCCAGCCTGTTCGCATCGTCGTACACGAACGGGCCGGCAAACACGATCGCGACCTCGCTCTTCGGCGCGATCCCTTTCTCGATGGTTTTCTCGATTACGCCCTTTGGCGCGGCAACGCCGATGTCGCGCCATGTCTCGTTTCCATGTGTGGCCGGCAGTCCGGCGATGTACGTCTCGACGAGCGGCCTGATGCTCTCGGGCGTGAAGCTGCCGACGAACACGAAATTGAAGTGGCTCGCGTCTGCGAAGCGCGCCTTGTAGAACGCCAGCGATTTCTCGAGGTTCCAGCGCGCCACCGTTGCCGGCGTCTCTGGCTGCCGTCGAGAACTCCCTCCGGTGAGCGCGGCGTTGACAGCCTGATCGAACACCGCGTCCGGGCTCGCCAGCTGGTTTGCCACCAGTGCCTGCGCCTGCGACTGCATGGCGGAGAACGCCGTGGGATCGGCGCGCGGCTGCGTGAACCGGAGGTACATCAGCTGGAACATCGTTTCGAGGTCCTGCGGCGTCGCCCCGCCTCGCATCCCTTCGTTGAGTTCGTTGATGAAGGGGCGGACGCTGACCGCCTTGCCGTTCAGGACTCTATCAAGCGCCACGGCGCTGAAGCGGCCGACGCCGCCCGCCGGGATCACATCGTCTGCGGCCCGGATGGAAAGGAATTCGTCGTCGCTCGCCAGCGATGTGCCGCCTGGGGCTGCCGCCCGGAAGAGGATCTGATCCGATTTCAGCGTCGTCGGCTTGAGCACGACCGTGGCGCCATTCGACAGCGTCCATTCGGTGATACCCCCCTCGGGGCGAACTGTCGTCTTTACGATGCTGCCGCCCGCCGGCCGCGCGTCCAGGAGCGTCTGGCCCGCGCTTCCGTCGACATAACGCTCCACCCGCTTTTCGGACGCGCTTTTGACAACGGCGGCGAGCTGCGCCTCGGCGGGCAGGACCACCCCGGCCTGTTCCGGCGCCGCCACGACGATGAGGCGGTTGCCTTCGGGGAACCAATCGTCAGCGAGCGCGTTGACTTCGCTCAACGTGATGGCGGGGATGAAGCGCCGGTGAAACGCGAGCTCCTGCCAGATTGTCGGCAGCGCCTCTCGCTGGAGGAAGTTGCGCGTGTACTCGTCGGCGCGGCTTGACGACTCCCGGTCGGGACTCTCCGCAGCGACGCGTTCGGACCCGGCCATATTCGCCTGCTTCGCTCGGTCGAGCTCGGTCGCCACGAATCCGAACTGTCTCACGCGCTGGAGTTCGGTCACCAGGGCATCGAGGCCTCGCGTCACGCCGTCGTTCGAGACAAGCGCCTGAACGACCGCCTGATCTTTCGTCCTGGGCGCCGGAAACAGCGACCGATTCGCGGCGGCCCGCAGGAATGGCGGCTTCTGGCTCTGGGTGAGCTCATCGAAGCGCGCGCTGAGCATGTCGGCAAACAGCTGATCCTTCATGATGTCGCGATAACCGCCGACCGAGCCCTGGTTGCGCGCCGGCCGCAGGGTCGAGACCTGGACGGCGGTCGCGGTGGTTTCCTTGTCGGTTACGACCGCGAAACGCGCGCCCGGATGATCCGGGACGTCGAATGCCGGCCTCGGTCGCTCCGGCGACGGATTGGTGAGCGGCAGGAAGTGCTGCGCGATCATCCGCCCGACGGCGTTGCGATCGACGTCGCCCACCACGATCACCGCCATCAGGTCCGGGCGATACCAATCGCGATAGAACCGCAGCAGCTGCTCACGCGTGGCGCGCTGGATGGTGTCGGGGATGCCAATCGGAGACCGGTCCGCATAGCGCGAGCCCTCGAGCTGAACGCGGCGGACCTTGTCGGCTGTGCGCTCGTCGGCGCCCAGGTTCATCCGCCACTCGGCCAGGACGATCGGGCGCTGGCGTTCGATGCCGCTCGGGTCGAACGTGGCGGCGCCCGCCCAGTCCTCCAGGATCGTCAGCGCGCGGTCGAGGGCCCCTGGCACATCGGTCGGCACGCGCAGCGTGTACTGCGTTTCGTCGAAGCTCGTTTCCGCGTTCGCGTCCGCGCCCAGGCTCAATCCGAGCTCGCCGAGAAAGGCGTTAATTCCCTGTCCGGGAAAATGCGCGCTGCCCTCGAACTGCATGTGCTCGACGAAGTGCGCCAGCCCCTGCTGATCGTCGTCTTCAAGCACTGAGCCCGCCTTGACGACCAGCCGCAATTCGACTTGCCGTGCCGGCTTGGCGTTGGGCCGCACGTAGAAGCGCAGGCCGTTGGGAAGCGCCCCGACCAGGACCTCTGGATCGACCGGCATCTGGTCTCCGAGGGGATACGATGCGACCGACGCTGCAGACGTCTCGCGTCCGGGCGCCGGCGTTTGCGCCGGCACGACGGAGGCGACACCGACGAGCAGGAAGGCCAATGCGCCGCGCGCAATGTTCCTGAGGCACACAGAGTTCATATCGTCATCCTATCGGACGAAGGGGCTTGCGGTACGGACCGGCGAAAAAAGAGGTGGGCGGACGGCGGGCGTCCGCCGCCCTCCCGGCGTGCTACCTTTCCGCCGTGATGTCCAAGGTTGAGTACACGGCGATGTTGCTGGGCGCCACTGGCAACGTGGGCGGGCGCATCCTGCACCTGCTCCTGCAAAGCCCCCTGTGCAAGAAGGTGGTTGTGGTGACCCGGCGCCACGTCGCGGAGCTCGCGAACCCTAAAGTGGAGCAGGTGGTCGTGGATATGGACACGCTGAAGGAGGACCTGGCGCCGCACGCCACGGGCATCGACATCGCGCTGGCGGCGTTCGGCGTCGGTAAGGGCAGCGCGAAGATGGCGGACGAGGAAATACGCCGGATCGAGGTCACCTACCCCACGGCCTTCGCGGCTGCGGCCAAGTCCGGCGGCGCTCGCGTGCTGGCGATGATGACGGCGGCCGGCGCCGATTCGCAGTCGTCGATCAAATACGTCCGGAACATCGGCGACAAGGAGAAGGAGTCGGAGGCCCTCCAGTTCGACTTCCTTGGGCTCTACCGCCCGGGCGTGATCCTCGGTAACTCCAACACCCCGTCCGCGCTGGGATTCGTGATGCCGCTGCTCCACTGGGCAATGCCGTCCCGCTACCACTCGATCCACAAGAACGACCTCGCGCGCGCCATGGTCGCGCAGTCGGAGCAGGCGTTCCTCGCGCTCGAAGGGGCCAAAGGCGCCGCGGCGCCGGTGGTGAGGATTCTCGAGTACAAGGAGATGGAGCCCTTCTTCGTGGCGGGTGACGGTGACGCGGCGTGATGCGGGTACAAGAAAAAAGGCCCAATTTCTTGGGCCTCTTCGAAGTTTATTGGTCGCGGCGAGAGGATTCGAACCTCCGACCCCTCGGTCCTGTCCGCCATCGCGCGACTGCCAGTGAAGCCGGAAAGACTGACACGGTTACCTTACGCGCGCGAACAACGTGTCCCACTCGCGATGACGTTGTGCGTCCTCGGATCGACTGCCCGCAAACGGTTGTGCCGTCACCCGCAGCTGACCAATGTGCGCGACGTCGAGCTCCTTCCAGCCGTGAGATGCGCCACTCCGACTATCGCCGCTGAGTTGAAACACGAGCAGGCGCTCGACGCCATGTCGAATTCCGTAGTCATGAGGCTCGGCGAGCCGGGTTCGTCCGGTCTTGTAGACGAATTCGACAAGGCGCTTGTCGGCGATGGCGCGCAACAGATCGGGTTTCAGCGTGGTACCCAACCGTCTCACGGTACTCCAACTCGCGATGCCATCTCCGGTATACCGGACCGCCCAACAGGCCGAGTTGGCCATTGGAAGGATTTGTCGGTCGGCGTGAGACGATTTTAGAATCCCACCTCCAGCCCACGCCGCGTCGCACGTTGTTGGCTATTTCGCGATTCCCGCCCTGTCTGGCAACGTCCGAATAGCGGTTCGACCGGCATTCAGGAAGCAGGTTCGGCGGTAGAATAGAAGGCACGATGAAGGTCACCATGGACCTGTCGGATAGCGTGGCGATGGCGCTCAAGGGGCGATCGCGCGACGCTTCGAGGCGCGCGCTCGATATGATCGCCGTTGAGGCGTATCGGACCGGCGCGCTATCGGAGGCTCAGGTTCAGCGCCTTCTTCCACTCGAGAGCCGCTTCGAAGTGCACGAATTGCTCAAGGAGCACCATGGGCAGCTTCGCGACAAAGAGGCCGATCTCGAAGACGACCTCCGCGCGCAGCGCAACATCGGAGTCCTGGTCACATGACGTTGAAAGCACGGGTCAAGGCGGGCCGCCTCGTCTTCGATGAGCCGACCGATCTGCCGGAGGGAACCGAGGTCGAACTCTTGGCACTCGATCCAGGAGACTGGCTCGACGAGGAAGGTCGCGCCGCGTTGCACCAGGCCTTGAACGATTCCGAAGAGGACGTGAAGGCCGGCCGACTTATCGACGCCGATGTGATCCTGCGTGGGCTTCGCTCGCGTTGAAACAACGACACGTCAGCTTCACGCTAACCGCCCAGCACCACGTTTCACGCGAGAAGGAACGGTGGCTCGCGAATCGCGACCGTCCTGGAATCTTCGCCGACGAACCCAAGCAAGCCTTGAACATCGTTGCGATACTTCCGGGTGCCGGCGCGGTTTATTCGCGCTCACCGGTCCCGGGCGTACGCCGCGTATATCTGCAGCGCACCGCGCTTCACCTCTATTACACCTTCGACGAGGACAGAGTGATCATCCGCGCGCTCTGGAGCGCACGTCGAGAGCACGGTCCTCGGCTTGAACCCTGACGCAGCCCGTCTTCTTGCGCGACGAGTTCGCCCGCCCACACGGCGGTATCGACGCACGAGACGAAGAAGCTCGTGGGTTCAAAAGCAAAAAGGCCAGATTTCTTAGGAAATCTGGCCTCGCAAGATTCTGAAATGGTCGGGGCGAGAGGATTCGAACCTCCGACCCCTCGGTCCCGAACCGAGTGCTCTACCAGGCTGAGCCACGCCCCGACCGGACGAACGCTTATCTTAACCCAGACGCGACCGTGAATGCCACGGTCGCTTTCGCCGTCGCCCGCGTCAGCCGGTCGCGCACCTGCACCTCCAGCTCGTACCGCCCCGGCGGGAACGGCTGCAGCGGCACGGTCTGCGACGCGAACGCCTGCGACTCCCAGGCGCCGGCCGGCGGCAGATCGGCATCCGAGAACTGCTGCGGGTCGGTCCGGTTGAACAGCCGCCGCCCGCCGTCGACGCGATAGAACGTGTAGTTCGCCGTCAGATCCGAATCCGGCGCGCCGTAGTTGCACATCTGAAAGACGACCGTCAGCGCCTCGTCGGTCGTGAACGCCGCGCCGACGGCCGGAATCACCTCCGCCGATCCGAACGCGTACGGATGCTCGGCCTGCTGCGGCGCGGCGAACGCCGCCTTCAGCGCGCGCACGTCGCGCGGCGAGAATCAGGCTGCTCAGCGCCAGCTGATCGCTCCAGAAATCCGGGACCGTGACCGTCCGCCTGCACGATGGCCGGGCTCGACGTCTTGATCCTGCGCGCGATCGATCAGCGCCGACGTAGACGTCGTACTCGCCCGGCGGCAGCGCCAGCGCCCGCTCGACGGTCCGCGCCTCGCCGCCGCGTCGCGTCCCCAGCTCGACGAAGAAATACTCCTCGAACGGAAACAGCAGCGGATCGAGCTCGCGCGTCTCCGCCTTCCGCTTCGCCTCCTCTCGGCGCGGCTCTGCCTTCTCCAGATCCTTCCTTGCTGCGTCAGCAGCGCCGACGCTGCGGCGGCCGGCCGCCGTCGCGGTTCGGCTGCGAGCCGCCGGCGATCCCCGCGAGCGGCATCTCGCCGATGCCGACGTACACCGTCTCGGCCTGGCGCGGCATCACGTCGCGGTTGTTCAGCAGCCAGTCGCGCAGATAGGAATGCTCGCTCGACGACCGCATCCCGTCGTGCCGCGACACCGCGCGGACGTACATCGCCGTCGACTTGTAGCGTCTCGGCCGGCGTCAGCGTGAACGGGCACGTAGCCGGTGTAGTTCGCCGGACTTCAGGACGTGATGATCCCAGGCCAGGTCGGGATCGGATCCGCTGTCGGTCGCCTGGGCGAGATCCACCGCCTTGATCAGCGCGAGGACCGCCTCGCGCTCGTTCGGGCCCGAGCGGCTTGCGTTTGGGCGGCGCCGCGGCGCGCGGTTCGGCCCGCGCCAGCACGCGCGAGCGATCAGCAGCGAGCACGACCGACGAGACCTCGGCTGCGCATGGCCGCCTCCGTGACTATTCGAGAACGACCTTTTCGAACGACAACGCCTCGACGGCCGCGAGCGCGTGGTGGGCGGTCAGGTCGGGATGCAGCGGCGTGACCGACACGTAGCCGTCACGCACCGCCTGATAGTCCGACCGATCGTGAGGCTCCCACTCGTTCTGGCCTTCCTCAATCCAGTAGTACGGGTTGCCCCTTGGGATCGTGGCGCACGGCGACCGACGTGACGTGATTCCGCTTCGCCTGCACGGTCACACGATAGCCCTTCGGCTCCCCTTTCGGCACGTTGATATTGAGAAACGTGCGGGCCGGCAGCGGGTGCCGCAGGATCGCGCTCGGCCATGGCCGCCGCGGCGCGCGCCGCGTACTGAAAGTCGTAGTCGCCGCGCGTCTGACGCAATGAAATCGCCGATGCTGGGGATTCCGAGCAGCGCGCCTTCGAGCGCGCCCGCCACGGTCCCGGAATAGGTGACGTCGTCTCCGAGGTTCCATCCTTTGTTGATGCCGGAGACGACGAGATCGGGCAGGCCGTTGAAGACGTGGGTGACCGCGACGTTGACGCAGTCGGTCGGTGTGCCGTCAACGGCGAACACGCGATCCTCGATCGCTTCGAGGCGCAGCGGACGACGCAGCGTCAGCGCATGACCGATGGCGCTCGCTTCCGTGGTCGGTGCGACGATCGTGACCTCGCCGAGCTCGCGAAGCGCGGCGGCGAGCGCGTGAATGCCCGCCGACCGATAGCCATCGTCGTTCGTGACAAGAATCCGCAACATGGGTGCGGATGATTATATGGCTGACGTGGCTACGGTTTCTTGTACGGCGCCAGCGGACCGTCCTTCACGACCGACACCCAGATCTCGTCGCTGGCGCCGGTCGCGTCGCGATATACCGGAAATCCGCGATACTCACCCATCGGCTCGAAGCGATCGGGCGAGAACGAGACCGCGGGACCGCTGCTGTACCACCGCGATCCGTTGAATTCCAGCCAGACGCCGTCTGGCGCGCCGCTGCGAGCGACGCCGGTCACGATGGACACTCGGCTTGGCCGCGCGCGGCGCGGCGCGGTCGTCGATACGGTGTCGGATGCCAGGCGGGGAACGAACGATCCGCCGGTCCCGACGGCTTCGCGCGGAAGCACATCATCCGCGGCGACCGCGAGTCGATCGGCAGTTTGAACAGACGCACTCTCGACCGGGAACGTCGGCGCATGACTGCCGGTGGTGCCGGCCAGCTCGCGATCGCGGCGCCGCTCGTAGACACGCATCCGCCCGTTGCCGAGCGGCACGTACAGCTCGCTGTAGGGTTCAATCGTCGTGTCGGTGTAGACGGGCACGCGTTCGAACATTCCAGCCTGCGCCATCACCTGGCCGTCGAACAACCGGAAGCCGCGCGTGGCGTAGTAGGTGAGGCCGCCGACCACGATCGGCTCGCCGTTGATCTGCCACTGGGCGCCTGCGGCTGAGATGTCGGGTGGCGGCGTCCGGAACTGAAACACCTGCGCGTTGCCAACATTCGGCAAGAGCACAGCCACTGTGAGGACGACTCCGAACCAAAACGCTCGCATGACCGCCTCCGCGGCAGGATATCTCAACTGTCGTGCCACGGAGACGTACAATCGATCTGCGATGCCGACTCTGGCTGAGGTGCTGGCGCGCGAAACGCGCGACGGCGAATTGTTCGGCGTGTTGCCTGACGGCCGGCTGCAGTGCCACGCCTGCGGCCACTGCTGCCCCCTGCCCGACGGCGCGATCGGCGTGTGCAAGGTGCGCTTCAACCAGGGCGGCCAGCTGCGGGTCCCGTGGGGATACGTCGGCGGCGTGCAGTGCGATCCGATAGAGAAGAAACCGTTTTTCCACGCCTATCCTGGTGCTCTCGCCTACAGCTTCGGCATGCTCGGCTGCGATCTCCACTGCGGCTATTGCCAGAACTGGGTCACGTCGCAGGCGCTGAGCGATCCGGACGCCGTGGCGCCGCCGATGCTCGCCGAGCCGATCGATCTCGTGCGCGACGCGCTACGCCAGCATGCGCGCGTCATGGTCAGCACCTACAACGAGCCGCTCATCACCAGCGAGTGGGCGGTCGCCATCTTCAAGGAAGCGAAGCGCGCGGGGCTCATCACCGCCTTCGTATCGAACGGCAACGGCACCCCGCAGGTCCTGGAGTACATCCGCCCGTGGGTCGATCTCTACAAGGTCGATCTCAAGAGCTTCGACGATCGGCACTACCGCGAGCTCGGCGGACGCCTCGCGACCGATCCTCGACACCATCCGCCGTTTGCACGCGATGGGCTTCTGGCTCGAGATCGTCACGCTGCTGATCCCCGGCTTCAACGACTCGCGCGACGAACTGCTGCGGCTTACCGAGTTCATCGCCGGAGTGTCCGTCGATATCCCATGGCACGTCACCGCGTTTCACGGCGACTACAAGATGACGTCTCCGGAGAACACCACCGCCGACATGCTGCAGCGTGCGGCCGCCATCGGCCGCGCCAACGGGCTGCGCCACGTCTACGCGGGAAACCTGCCGGGCGCGGTCGGCGATCTCGAAGACACCCATTGTTCGGCGTGCGGCGACCTGTTGGTCGCGCGCTCTGGCTACCACATCCGCAGCTACCGCCTGACCCCGGACGGCCGCTGCCCTTCGTGCGCCGTGGCGGCCCCGGGACGCTGGGATTCACGCTTCGAAGGTCAGCTGGCGGTCGAACCGTTCCTTCCCGGCCGTTCCCGGCTTACGAATCCTTCATCCCCGATGAAGGACACCTTAGGCAGGCCGCTGCGGAACCTGCGGCTGTCGGTCACCGATCGCTGCAACCTGCGCTGCGAATACTGCATGCCGGAGGACGACTACGCCTGGCTGCCGCGCGAGGACGTCCTCCACTTCGAGGAGACCAGCGCGCTGGTCGACGTCTTCCTCGCGCTCGGCGTCGACAAGATTCGCCTGACCGGCGGCGAACCGCTGCTGCGCCGGGACGTCTCGGCGCTGGTGCCGCATGATCGCGGCCAAGCCCGGCCTGAAGGATCTCGCGCTCACCACCAACGGCGTGCTGCTCGCCGAGTCAGATCGACGCGCTGAAAGCCGCCGGGCTCGGCCGCATCACCGTCAGCCTCGACACGCTGCACCCGGATCGCTTCAAGGCGCTGACGCGCTTCGATCAGCTCGACGCGGTGCACGCCGGCATCGCCGCGGCGCACCGCGCCTTCGGCCAGCTCAAGATCGACACGGTCGTCATCCGCGGCGTCAACGACGACGAACTGATCCCGCTGATCGAGTACGGACGCTCGGTCAATGGCGAGGTCCGCTTCATCGAGTACATGGACGTCGGCGGCGCCAGCCGCTGGTCGCCCGATCGAGTCGTGTCCCGACGAGAAATGCTCGAGGTCCTTACCCGGCACTACGGCCCGATCGCGCCGATCGACGAACAGGGCTCCTCGGCTCCGGCCGATCGCTACGCGCTCCCGGACGGCACGACCTTCGGCATCATTGCCTCGACGACCGATCCATTCTGCCGCACGTGCGACCGCAGCCGTCTCACCGCCGACGGCATGTGGTACCTGTGCCTCTACGCGACGCGCGGTCTGGATCTGCGCGCGCCGCTCCGGGCGGGCATGCCGATCGAGGAACTGACGGCGCTCATCGGCGGCGGCTGGCGCGCGCGCGACGACGCGGGGCGCGGAGGACCGACTCGCGCTCGGCGATCGCCGCGCGTTCG
The DNA here is from genome assembly GCA_963794705.1 of uncultured Acidobacteriota bacterium. Lineage (GTDB taxonomy): Bacteria > Acidobacteriota > Vicinamibacteria > Vicinamibacterales > CAVVIG01 > CAVQFC01. The sequence goes on along the minus strand of CAWCFI010000006.1, from coordinate 302,710 downwards.
TGCCGGTGCAGGATCTGCTCAAGAAGGACCCGCACCTCGAAATGCATACCCGCGGCGGCTAACGCAGGCCGCCCTGGCGGGAACGCTAGGGCTGATGGTCCTTCGGGAGGTTGAAGCGGCCGAATAAAAGCAGCGACACGGCTTCCAGGAGTCCCTTCACGCTGCACGGCTTATCGAGAAACGCCTCGTCCGCCCAGAGCGTGACCTTTTCCTTGAACAGCTGGTCGCTGAAGCCTGTGAGATAGAGCACTTTGATGCCCGGGTGTGGCCGCTCTGAGCCGCCGCGCCAGCTCGTCGCCGGTCATCTGCGGCATCATCACGTCGGTCACGAGGATGTCGAACGTCTCGAGCTTGGCCGCCACCTCGAGCGCCTCCGGACCATCGCCGGCGGTCGCGGTCTGGTACCCCGCCTCGCGCAGCACGCGCTCCACGAACTTCCTCACAAGCTCCTCGTCGTCGACGACCAGCACACTGAGTGGACGTTCCGGAGCCGCCTTCAATCGCATCGCATAAATCCTGACGAAAGAGCGCAGCGACGTCTCTTGCGCGTCGAACGCGAGTGGCCTCCGGTTCGCCGCCAGCGCTGTGACGAGAATGCCGTCATCGTGGTCACGCCTGGCCAGGCGCCTTCGGGCGCGCGAGCATCTGGGCGACCCGCGCGGTCAGCGCCGAGGCCTGAAACGGCTTGCTCAAGAAGCTGACATTCGGGCTGTCGCCGCCAGGCGGCGACACCATGTCAGCGTACCCCGACATGAACAGCACGCGCAGCTCCGGCCGGAGACCTATCAGACGCTGAGCCAGCGCGGGGCCGTTCATATCGGGCATGATCACGTCGGTCAGCAGCAGATCGATATCCTGGCGTTCTGCAAAGATCTCGCATGCCAGTCGCCCGCCCGACGCCTCCAGCACATGGTAACCCTGGCGACGCAGCACCGCGCTGACGATCGCGCGCACCGAGTCTTCGTCCTCCACGAGCAGCACGGTCTCGATTCCCCGCGGCGCCTCAGCGGCGATCGCGGCCGGCTCGGCGACAGCGGCGTTCGGTGGTGCCGCGGGAAAATGCATCGTAAACGTGCTGCCGGCATCCGGCTCGCTCTCGACGGTCAGGAAGCCGTTGCTCTGACGGACGATGCCGTACACCGAGGCGAGGCCAAGGCCCGTGCCTTTGCCGACGTCCTTGGTGGTGAAGAACGGCTCGAACAGATGGGCGCGCGCCTCCGGCGATAGGCCGACCCCGTTGTCCACGACTCGGAGCCGTACCAGATCGCCGCCGTGCCACACGAGATCGGACGGCGCGTCTACCTGAGACCGCCGCACCAGCGACACCTCCAGCCGGATCTCACCGGCGGCAGGGAGCGCATCGCGCGCGTTCAGCACCAGGTTCACGATCGCCTGCTCGATCTGGGTCGGATCGATGCGGACGATCGCCGGCGCCGGCGCCAGCTCGCAGGTGAGGGTGATGTCGGCGCGAATCAGCCGCACCAGCATGCTTTGCAAGCCCGCCACCGTCTGGTTGAGATCGACGTCCTTGGGCACCAGCACCTGCTTGCGGCTGAACGCCAGCAGCTGCTGCGTCAGGGCGGCCGCGCGCTGCCCGGCCTTCTGGATCTCCTCGAGATCGGCTCGAGCCGGATCCGCATCGCCGTGATTGCTCAGCAGCAGCTCGGTGTAACCGAGAATCGCGGTCAGCAGATTGTTGAAGTCGTGCGCGATCCCTCCGGCCAGGCGGCCGACGCTCTCGATCTTCGCCGCCTGTCTCAGGCGCTCTTCAATCAACCGCCGATCGGTGATGTCCCGCGCGATGCAAAGGTGCCGCTGACCGTGCACCCGGGCGCGGTAGCTGCATTCCACCAGGCGGGTCCCGTCGGCACCGGCCCCACGCGCGCGCACGCAGTGCTCGCGACGCGCTTCGCCGAGCGCCATCAGCTCGCGCCAGCCGGCGTGCAGCTCTTCTTCGCCGCCGACCAGCAGCCCGTCGAGCGACTCCCCCGTGATGCCGTCGGCCGGCACGCCGAACAGCGCACACGCCGATGGGTTCGCTTCGAGAATCACCCGTCCGTCGTCGAGGATCAGCATCGCGTCGGCCGCGTCGAAGAACACCGCGCGGAACTGCTGCTCGCGCTCGAGCAGGGCGAGTTCGGCCTCAACGCTGGCGGTGACGTCGATCAGGAAGCCGCGCAGTTCGATGAGGGCGCCATCGCCGTCGAACTCACCCACCACGGTCTCGATCACGGTGACCACGCCGCCATCACGCCGGCGCAGCCGCCCGCGGTGATGCTCGAGCCGGCCGCGCACGCGGACCGCTTCGACGAAGCGATCGCGATCGCCGGATTCGTCGTACAGCGCACCCATGTTGCTGGCGACTGCCTCAGCGATCGACGCGAAACCGAGCAGCCGCGCGAACGCCTCGTTGCACGCGAGCAACTCGCCATCAGGACGGGTGACGTAGATGCCGAGCAGGGCGCCTTCGAACAGATCGCGATAGCGCTGCTCCAGCGTCGTCGAGTGGACCGCGGCCTGTGGCGGCGTGGCGGACGAGGGAACCGCCACCGTGGGCTCAGTCATGACAGGCGTCGCGCAGCCGGCGGCGGTGCCACGTCAACGAGGTGATGCCGATCGAGACGGCGGTAGAGCGCGCGGCGGCTGATGCCAAGCAGCTTGGCGGCGGCCATGCGATTGCCATTCACCTGGCGAAGGACGTCGAGAATGTGCTCGCGCTCGATCGCGCCGAGCGGCGCCGGCGGCTCGCCGCCGCGGCCGCCGAAATCGGTCATCCGCACGCGCGGCGCCGACGACGACTGCGTTTCGGGGCCGAACGCGCCCGCCAGCTCGCGCTCGGACAGGAGGGTGCCTTCCGAGAGCATGCAGGCGCGCTCGATGACGTTCTTCAGTTCGCGCACGTTCCCCTCCCAGCGCGCGTTCAGCAGCACCCGCTCGGCGCCCGGGGTCAGCCCGTGAATCGGCTTGCGCATCCGCGCCGCACAGTCGCGCATGAAGGCCGCGGTCAAGTACGGGATGTCTTCGCGGCGATCGCGCAGCGGCGGCAGCACCACTTCGACCACGTTGAGGCGATAGAACAGGTCGCCGCGGAACCGGCCGGCCGCGACCTCCGCGCGCAAGTCACGGTTGGTGGCCGCCACCACCGTGACATCCACCCGCTTCGGCTGCAGCGAGCCGACGCGCTGCACCTCCCCGTATTCGAGCGCGCGCAGCAGCTTGGCCTGGACCGAGAGCGGAAGCTCGCCCACTTCGTCCAGGAACAATGTCCCGCCGTGCGCGGTCTCGAACACGCCGGCCTTCGATTCCACCGCGCCGGTGAAAGCGCCGCGGACGTGGCCAAAAAGCTCGCTCTCGAACAGGGTGTCGACCACCGCGGAGCAATTGATCGTGACGAACGGCTTGGTTCGCCGCGTGCCCGCATGATGAAAGGCCCGGGCGGCGAGCTCCTTGCCCGTGCCCGTCTCGCCGCCGATCAGGACCACCTTGGCGTGCGGAGCAAGGCGTTGCACCAGGCTGAACACTTCCTGCATCACCGGGCTGCGCCCGAGCATGCCGCAGAACTCCAGCTGCCGCGCCACCTGGCTCTCGAGCGCGACGACCTGGGCCCGCCGCTGCAACTCGGCGCGGATATCCTCGAGCACCTGCTTCAAGCGGTCGAAGTCGAACGGTTTGGTGAGATATTCCCGAGCCCCGAGCTTGATGGCCTCCACCGCGCTGTCGACCGCCGCGTACGCGGTCATCAGAATCACTTCGCAGCCGGGCACCGTGGTCCGAATTTGCCGCAGCAGGTCGAGGCCGTTCACGTCGGGCATCCTGAGATCGACCATCGCGAGGTCCGCGGGCTTGCGCAGCAGGGTGCGCATGGCCTCGGCGCCGCTGGCACAGGCCACCACATCGAAGCCGATCTTTGCCGCGAGGCGCTCGACCACCTTCAGCACGGGGAGTTCATCGTCGACCACCAGGAGAAGCGGCCGCTCAGTGGGAGGGGTCGTCATCGGATTGTGTCGAACCGACGGTCCAAGAAACGTGCCCGCGTATTCGTGACCGGCTCAGTCAGTTGGGACGCGAATCCGCACACGGTGTGCGGTCCCGGCCTGGACAATGGGCTCATGTGGGCGTTATAGCACACTCGCGCACACGATCGTCCGGTGGGTTGCTGGCAGCGGGTGGCCCGGATGCTGGCAACCATCTTGCGCGTGATCGATCAGACCCATGACCCCGATGAGCTCGGTACTGATAGTGGATGACGAGCCGGCGGTCAGGGATCTCATGTCACGATGGGTGTCGGCCTTGGGGCTGCAACCGCACACCGCCTCCAACGCGGAGGAGGCCCTCGCGTCGTTGCGCCGACAGCACTGCGACCTCGCCGTCATCGACGTGATGATGCCGGGCCGCGACGGTCTCTGGCTGGCCGCCGAGATGCAGCGGGAGCATCCCCACACGGCCGTGATTGTGGCCACCGCCTATACCGAGCTACTGGGCGCAGAGGTGCCATACCCACCAATCGCCGATTTCCTGGTCAAGCCATTCCAGCGCGAGCGATTTGCTCTGGCCGTCGATCGCGGCCGCCGGTGGCGCAAGCTGGCGCTCGAGGCGGTGCACCGACATGCCGTGCTCTCGATCGAGCTGCGGGACCGGGCCGCGCAGGTGCTCCATGCCCTCGCGCTCCGTGTGGAGGACGGCGCGACTGAAGGCGACGCGCTGACGGGGCTCCTGGCCGAACGGATGCCGGTGGTCGCCGCACATTCCGAGCGCGTCGCCCGTTACGCTCGCTCGGTGGCGCGTGCGCTGGACCTGGATCACGCGCTCACCCCCGCCCTCGACACGGCCGCGCGATTTCACGACGTTGGCAAGATGGCGATGCCGGAGACGCTCGTCTGCAAGCCGTCGGCGCTGACCGCTGGCGAGACGATCATCATGCGCCAGCACGTTGACGTCGGTGCCGAAATGCTCGCCTCGACACGGTCACTGGCATTCGCTGCGCCGACAGTCCGCGCCACGCACGAGTGGTTCGGCGGCGGCGGCTACCCGGACGAGATCTCCGGGCAGGACATTCCCATGGTCAGCCGCATCATCGCCGTTGCGGACGCCTACGACGCGATGACCCAGGATCGTCCCTACAGACCGAGCATCGATTCAGCGGACGCCATCGCTGAAATCCTGCGCTGCAGCCCATCGCAATTCGACCCCGACATCGTCATCGCTTTCCTCGCTGTCCTCGGCCGCCACTAGATCGCCGTTTCCGGGACAAACTCGTCCCACAAGCGGACACTTTTGCCCCACTCCATCACCTTTTTCTTACGGGCTAACTCCCTACGCTATAATGACTTAATCACTGCACGTCGGCTGGCGCGTCGTTTGCCCTTACGAAAGCGCGATCGTTTTCTCAAAACTTTCCGTCTAAGCACACAAAACAACCATGGATATTGCACGCCCGTCCAATGCGAAGAAGAAACGGATTAAACAAGCGCTCTACGCCGGCGTCGGGCTTCTGGCCGTCGTGCTCGTCAGCGTGGGCTTGTCGCGGCTGAAGCCGGCGGCGCCCACGGTGGAGCGCGCGGTTGTCTGGCCGGCCAAGGTCGAGCGCGGACCGATGGTGCGACAGGTTCGCGGCCTCGGCACGCTCACACCCGAGGACATCCGGTGGATCCCTGCGACCACCCAGGGCCGGGTCGAGAAGATCATCCTGCGGCCAGGCACCCAGGTGAAAAGCGGCGATGTGATCCTCGAGCTGACCAATCCGCAGCTCGAACAACAGTTGCAGGACGCGCAGTTGAAGCTGGGCGCGGCGGAGGCGGGGCTGGCCAACATCCGAGTGCAGTTGAACAACGACCTGCTCGCTCAGAGGGCCTCCTCGGCCAGCATCGAGTCCGACTACAACAAGGCCAAGATGCAGGCGCAGATGAACGAAGCGCTCGCCAAGGATCAGCTCGTGTCCAACCTGGTGCTCGAGCAGTCCCGCGTCGATGCGACGTCGCTCGGTGTGCGCAATCAGATTTCCAAGGATCAGCTCGACAGCAAGGCTGCCTCGATGAAGGCGCAGATGGACGTGCAGCAGTCGCTGGTCGATCAGGCGCGCGCGTTTCTCCGCCTGACGCAGCAGCAGCGAGACGAGTTGAAGGTCCGCGCCGGCCTCGACGGCATGCTGCAGCTGGTGCCGGTGGAAGTCGGCCAGCAGGTGGCGCCGGGAACGAACCTCGCCCGCGTCGCCAACCCGAGCCGGCTGAAAGCCGAAATCAAGATCGCGGAAACGCAGGCGAAGGACATTCAGCTCGGGCAGAAAGCGGAAGTCGACACCCGCAACGGGATCGTCGAAGGGCGCGTCGCGCGCATCGATCCATCGGTCCAGAACGGCACCCGCACGGTGGACGTGACCCTGACCGGCGCGCTGCCGAAGGGCGCGGTGCCCGACCTGAGCGTGGACGGCACCATCGAGCTCGAACGGCTGAACGACGTGCTGTTCATGGGTCGCCCCGCCTTCGGCCAGGACCAGAGCGTCGTCGGGCTGTTCAAGATCGGCGACGACGGCGTGAACGCGGAGCGCGTGCAGGTCAAGCTCGGTCGCAGCTCGGTCAACACCATCGAGGTGCTGTCGGGACTCAAGGTTGGCGACCAGGTGATTCTGTCCGACATGTCGGCATACGACGCATACGATCGCATCAGGCTTAAGTAGGCCGGTCCTTTCGGACCCGGCGTCAAGGAGACGTGAGCATGGCTGAGAACGGACAGGCGCTGATCAAGCTGGATGGTGTGACCAAGGTCTTCTTCACCGACGAAGTCGAGACACACGCGCTGTCGGGGATCCACCTGCACATCAACAAGGGCGAGTACGTGTCGATTGCCGGCCCTTCGGGCTGCGGCAAGTCGACGCTGCTCTCCATCCTGGGCCTGCTCGACTCGCCGACCGAAGGGCAATACCTCTTGAACAACCGGCCGGTCGCCGAGCTCGCGGCGTCCGAGCGCGCGCGCGTCCGCAACCGCGAGATTGGCTTCATCTTCCAGAGTTTCAACCTGATCGGCGATCTCACCGTGTTCGAGAACGTCGAGCTGCCGCTCACCTACCGAGGCATGAAAGCGGCCGAGCGGAAACAGCGGGTCGAGGCCGCGCTCGAGCGCGTCGGGATGGCCCACCGCGCCAAGCACCTCCCCAGCCAACTCTCGGGCGGTCAGCAGCAGCGCGTCGCCGTGGCCCGCGCCGTGGCCGGCGAACCGCTCATCCTGCTCGCGGACGAGCCCACCGGCAACCTCGACTCCCGCAGCGGCGAAGCGGTCATGGATCTCCTCCGCGAGTTGCATCGCGCCGGCGCGACGATCTGCATGGTGACCCACGACCCGCGCTACGCGCGGCACGCCGATCGCAGCATCCACGTGTTCGACGGCCGCGTCGTCGAGGAACAGACCGAAATGGCAGTCACGGAGTAAAACCCGCAGGTACGAAGTCCGAGGTCTGAAGTACGAGCTTCCTCAGATTTCAGACTTCGTACTTCGTACTTTCCATGTTCACTGATTTTCGCCAAGCACTCCGGCTTCTCATCAAGTCCCCGGGCTTCAGCGCGCTGATCGTGGTGGTGCTGGCTCTCGGCATCGGCGCCAACACCGCGATCTTCAGCATCGTCAACGGCGTGCTGTTCAAGCCGCTGCCGTTCGCCGACGCCGCGCGTCTGGTCGCCATCGATACCACCGTCCGCAACGAACCCGACGACAGCGCTTATCTGGACGTCCTGGACTGGCACGCCCAGGCCTCGACCGTCGACCGCATCGCCGGCTATGCCAGCGCCGCGGTCACGCTGACCGGACACGGCGACGCGGTATCGGTGCCGATGGCGGTGGTGACACCCGACATTTTCCCGCTGCTTGGCGTCGCGCCGATTGCCGGCCGGGTGCTCAGCCAAAGCGACGACCTCCACGGCGCCGAGCGCACCGCGGTGATCTCCGAGACGCTGTGGACGCGATCGTTCGGCCGCGATGCCTCCATCATCGGCAAGCCGGCGCTGCTCGACGGCGATCCGATCGTGATCGTGGGCGTGATGCCGGCGCGGTTCGAGTTCCCGTTCGACGCCGAGAACCCGACGCAGATCTGGATGCCGGTGCTGGCGTCGCGCTTCGCGGCGCAGTGGGCTGATCAACGTGGCGCGTCGTTCCTGAAGGCGATCGGCCGGTTGCGTCCCGGCGTCGCGCTGACGGCCGCGCAGTCCGAGCTCTCGGCGATCGCCGGACGGATCGACGCCGCCAACCCGCGCAACGGCACGCATGGCATCGTGGTTCGTCCCTTCCAGGATGTCCTCGTCCGCAACTATCGCCCAGCGCTGATCGCGCTGCTCGGCGCGGTGGCGGCGGTGCTGCTGATCGCGTGCGCGAACATCGCCAACCTGTTGCTGGCGCGCGGCACCTCGCGGCGCCGCGAGATGGCGGTTCGCACCGCCCTGGGCGCGAGCCGCGGCCGGATCGCGCGGCAACTGCTGACCGAAAGCCTGACGCTCGCGGCACTCGGCGGCGCGGCTGGGACGATGGTCGCGCTGTGGGGCGTGGACGCGCTGGTCCGGATCAGCCCGGTGCAGATTCCCCGGCTCAACACCGTCCAGATCGATCGCAGCGTGCTGGTCTTCACCGTGCTCGCGTCGCTGCTGACCGGGGCGCTGTGCGGCCTGCTGCCGGCGCTGCAGCTGTCGCGATCGCATCCCGGCGACGCGCTCAAGGACGGCGACCGCGGCGGCAGCAGCGGACACGGTGCGCGCACCCGCAACGCGCTGGTGATCGCCGAGGTGGCGTTGTCGCTGATGCTGCTCGCCTCGGCCGGCCTGTTGATCCGCACCCTCGGCGTGCTGCAGCGGGTCAGCCCCGGCTTCACTCCGGCCCGCGCGATCACGATGCAGCTGCTGCTGCCTCAGACCCGCTACACGGACGCGGCGTCGATGATTGCCTTCTATCGCCGCCTGCACGACGAGGTGACGACGATGCCGGCGGTCACGGCCGGCGCGGTCTCGACGACCCTGCCGATGACCGGGAGCAATATCGTGATGGGTTTCGCGCCGGACGGCCGCCCGGTCGATCCGAACGTCCGCACCTCGGCTTCCTTCTACGGCGTCAGCCCTGACTACTTCTCCACGCTCGGCATCAAGATCGTGCGTGGCCGCGGCTTCAGCGAGCGCGACGATGAGCGGGCGCCGGCAGTGGTGGTGATCAGCGAGGCCATGGCGGCGAAGTACTGGCCCGGCGAGGATCCAATCGGCAAGCGGGTCAAGCTCAGTTACAACAACACCGGCCCGCGCGAGATCGTCGGCATCGCCGGCGACGTCAAGCAGAAAAGCCTGACCGATGCGGTGCTGCCACAGATCTACACGCCGTTCGTGCAGACGCCGTGGCCGTTCCTGACCGCGGTCGCCAAGACGACCGCCGCGCCGGAGGTGGCAGCGGGCTCGATGCGCCAGGCACTGGCGCATCTCGATCCGGAACAGGCCGCTGGGGAAATCCGTACATTCGATCAGTACCTGGCGCGCTCAATCGCGACGCCGCGCTTCACCGCCATCCTGCTGGGCGCCTTTGCCGCGCTCGCGCTGCTGCTCGCCGGATTCGGTCTCTACGGCGTGATGGCCTATTCGGTGGCGCAGCGCCGCCGCGAAATCGGCATCCGCATGGCGCTCGGCGCGCAGGCCGCCGATGTCCGGTCGCTGGTGGTGAGTCAGGCGATGCGGCTCGGCGCGGCTGGGCTGGCGATGGGCATCGTCGGCGCGCTCGCGGTGGCGAGGGTGCTCGACAGCCTGCTGTTCGGCGTCAGCGCCAGCGATCCGCTGACATTCGCGGCCGTCTCGGCGGCACTGATAACCGTCCTGGTCCTCGCCGCGTATTTACCAGCGCGCCGCGCCACCCGCGTGGACCCGATCGTCGCACTCAGGGCAGACTAACCCATGCTGATCTCACTCCGGAACGTCGAGAAGTCGTACCCGCACGGCGTCGGCCGCACTTACGTGCTCCGACGGGTGAACGTGGACATCAAGGAAGGCGAGTTCGTCTCGATCATGGGACCGTCGGGCGCAGGCAAGTCAACGCTGCTCCATATTCTTGGAATGCACGACAGCGCGTGGTCAGGCGAGTACTACTTCATGGACCAGCCGGTCCATCGTCTCAATCCCAAACAGCGTGCGGAACTGCACAAGAAGCACATCGGCTTCGTGTTTCAGAGCTACCACCTGCTCGACAACCTGACGGTGTACGAGAATCTGGAAATTCCGCTCTCGTACCGGAATGTCTCCCGTAAGGATCGCCAGAGCATGGTCGGCGACATCCTCGACCGCTTTCAGATCGTCGGCAAGAAGGACCTCTACCCCAACCAGCTCTCTGGCGGGCAACAGCAGCTGGTCGGCGTGGCCCGTGCGGTGATCGCCAACCCTCAGGTCATCCTCGCCGACGAGCCGACCGGCAACCTGCACTCGGCCCAAGGCAAAGAAATCATGGAGCTGTTCCGCTCGCTCAACGAAAGCGGCGCGACCATCGTCCAAGTAACGCATTCGGAGGTGAACGCGTCGTTCGGCACGCGGATCATCAACCTGCGCGACGGCTGGGTCGCCGAAGAGGAAACGTCAAACCAAAGGCCGGTCGCGAACGTCTAAAACGGCGCGCGATTCTCGAGCAGTCAGCAGTCGTCGGTCTTCAGGACCGTGACTGAGACTGACGACCGGCGACTGACTCAGGAGACACCCCGTGGCACTAGCACAACGATGGCCCGTTGAAGACCACACGCCGACGCGATCGGAGTCGGCGACCCCTCGCGTCCTGATCGCCGACGATCAACCGGACGTGCTCGAAGCGCTCCGCCTGCTGCTCAAGGGCGAAGGCTACCGCATCGAATCGGCCGGTTCACCGGCGGCGATTCTCGAGGCGATCGACGGCGACGAATTCGACGCCGTGCTGATGGACCTCAACTACGCGCGCGACACCACCTCGGGCCAGGAAGGCCTCGACCTGATCTCGCAGCTGCGCTCGCACGATTCCACGCTGCCCATCGTGGTGATGACGGCGTGGGGCAGCGTCGAGGTCGCGGTCGAGGCGATGCGGCGGGGCGCTCGCGACTTCGTGCAGAAGCCGTGGGAAAACGCTCGCGTGCTGACCATCGTCCGCACCCAGGTGGAGCTGGCGCGCGCGCTGCGCCGCCAGCAGCGGCTCGAGGCCGAGAACCGGTCGCTCAAGCCGGACGTCCGTCCGATGCTGATTGCCGAGGCGGTGTCGATGCGGCCGGTGCTCGAGCTGATCTCGCGCGTCGGACCGTCCGAGGCCAACGTGCTGGTGACCGGCGAGAACGGCACCGGCAAAGGCACCGTCGCGCAGGCGATTCACGCCGTGTCCGGCCGCGCCGGCAAGGGGCTGGTCACCGTCAACGCCGGCGGCCTGTCCGAGGGCGTGTTCGAGAGCGAGCTGTTCGGTCACGTAAAAGGGGCGTTCACCGACGCCAAGACCGACCGCGTCGGCCGCTTCGAGCTCGCGGACGGCGGCACGTTGTTCCTCGACGAGATCGCCAATGTCCCGATCAACCTGCAGCCGAAGCTGCTGCGGGTGCTTGAAACCGGCGACTTCGAGCGAGTCGGATCGTCGCGCACCCGGCAGGCCAATGTCCGCATCGTCTCGGCCACCAACTCGAACCTCGGCGAGGAGGTCGCGGCGGGACGCTTCCGCCAGGATCTGCTGTTTCGACTGAACACGATCGAAATCCAGCTGCCGCCGCTGCGCGAACGGCGCGAGGACATCCCGGCGCTGGCCACCCACTTTCTTCGTGGGCATGCGCAGCGATACCGCAAGAACATCACCGGCTTCGAACCGGCGGCGCTGCAGGCGCTGCTCGATCACCCATGGCCTGGTAACATCCGTGAGCTGGATCACGCGGTCGAGCGCGGCGTGCTGATGGCGCAGGGCGCCGCCATCCGCCTCGGCGAGCTCGGGCTGCGCATCGATCGAGACGCGACCTCGCGCATCGAGGACATGAGCCTTGAGGACGTCGAGGGGTTCCTGATCAAGAAGGCGATGGCGCGCTTCGACGGCAACGTGAGCCAGGCCGCCAAAGCGCTCGGCTTGAGCCGCAGCGCGCTGTACCGGCGCCTCCAGCGATACGGCCTATAGGGCGCCGGAATTTAGAATTGCGAAGTCAGACTTTGGAATTCCTGCGCGAATTCCAAATTCCGAATTCCTGATTCCGAATTACCATCATCCGGTGAGGCCCTCGACCGACCTGTCCGCGGAGGCGATGATCGCCGCCTCCGCGCTCGACTCAGCGTCGAGCCGTTCCGACACCCGCCTCCGCTTCGATCAGCGCATCCTGTTGCTCGCGCTCGCCGCCGGCTTTCCGGCGGCGGTGGTCGCCTTGATCCTGCTCTGGACCGGCGACTACACCCCCAAGGTGCAATGGACCTTGACCGTCTTCCTCGTCGGGGTCTGGACCGGCTGCTCGTTCAGCGTGCGCCATCGCGTGGTGCTGCCGCTGCAGACCCTTTCCAACCTGCTCGCGGCGTTGCGCGAGAGCGACTTCTCGATCCGGGCGCGCGGCGCCAGCGGCGACGATCCGCTCGGCGCGGTGATGCTCGAGGTCAATGTCCTCGCGTCCACCCTTCACGATCAGCGCCTCGGCGCGCTCGAGGCCGGCGCGCTGCTGCGGACCGTGATGGTGGAGATCGATGTCGCCGTCTTCACGTTCGACGGCGCGCAGACGCTGCGTCTCGTGAACCGGGCCGGCGAGCGGATCCTGGCCCAGGCCGCCGAGCAGCTGCTGGGGCGATACCGCCAGCGAGCTGGGGTTGGGCGCGTGCCTGGCGGGCCATTCGCCACGCATCGAAGACGTCGCCTTTCCCGGCGCGTCGGGACGCTGGGAGGTACGGCGCACCACCTTCCGCCAGGGCGGCCGTCCGCATCAACTGCTGGTGCTGGCCGACGTCAGCCGACCCCTGCGCGACGAGGAGCGCCAGGCGTGGCAGCGGCTGATCCGCGTGATCGGCCACGAGATCAACAACTCGCTCGCCCCGATCAAGTCGATCGCCGGCAGCCTCGAGTCGATGCTCGCGCGCGAGACCATGCCTGACGACTGGCACGAGGACATGCAGCGCGGCCTGGCGGTGATCGCGGCGCGGTCGGATTCGCTGAGCCGCTTCACCACTGCCTACGCGCGGCTCGCCAAACTTCCCGCGCCGCGCCGGGATACCGTGAACGTGCCTGACCTGGTGCGCCGGATCGCGGGCGTCGAGACGCGGCTGCCGATTCACGTCGCCGAAGGACCGGACGTCCAGATTCGCGCGGATCCCGATCAGCTCGAGCAGTTGCTGATCAACCTGGTACACAACGCCTCGGATGCCGCGCTGCAGACCGGCGGCGCGGTGACGGTCGGCTGGAAGCGCGAAGGCCGCGGCTTCGAGCTCTGGATCGATGATGAAGGATCCGGGCTGACCAACGCGTCGAATCTGTTCGTGCCGTTCTTCACGACCAAGCCCGGGGGATCGGGGATAGGACTCGTGCTCAGCCGGCAAATCGCGGAGGCGCACGGCGGCACGCTCACGCTCGAAAACCGCACCGACCGGCGCGGCTGCCGCGCCTACCTCCGCCTTCCGGTCTAACGAAAAGATGGAACCGCAGAGACCGCAAAGCACGCAGAGAAAGGCTTTCTTTTGCGGTCTCCGCGGTTCCTTCTCACCGTGGCGCTACCCGCTCGTACTCTGCTCTTAGATCACGGGCGCGCTCGTAGAGGTCGGTCTTCATCGGATACAGCTCGCGCAGGACAATCGCCGCGTCACGGCGCACCTGCAGCTCGGCGCCGGCGCAGCACGAGATCATGACGCACTCGAGATCGCCGACACGCCAGAGCTGACGTTCCTCATCACTCATCTGGCCTCCCCCTTGCTACCCTATCACTGACGACATGCGTGCCCTCGCCCACTGGATCATCACGATGTGCGCCACGCCGGCGGGCGTGATTGTCCTCGCGGCGCTCGACTCGACGCTGTTCTTCTCGCTGCCGTTCGGCATCGACGCGGCGGTCATCCTGCTCGCGGCGCGCCTGGGCTCGCTCTGGTGGATCGTGCCGCTGTTGGCCTCCGCCGGTTCGGTCGCTGGCGCGGCCGTGACCTTCTGGATGGGCGTCAAGATCGGTGAGCAGGGGCTCGAGCGATGGGTGCCTGAGAAACGGCTGATGCAGGTGCGAGCCAAGGTCCGCGAAAAAGGCGCTGTCGCGTTGGCCGTGCTCGATCTGATCCCTCCGCCGTTCCCCTTCACGCCGTTCGTGCTCGCTGCCGGCGCGCTCGACGTCACAGCGCGCACGTTCTTCGTCACGCTGACCGTGTGCCGCATCATCAGATTCGGGCTCGAGGCGGCGCTCGCGCTGGTCTACGGCAACCGCATCATGGCCTGGTTCGAGTCCGATCGCTTTCACGACATCGTGATGGTCTTCATCGTCGTCGCCATCGCCCTCACCGCGCTGTCGCTGGTGCAGGTGGTGCGCGCGACACGGCCGCCCGCGGGCAGGCGCGCGGCCGCCTAGAACATCCGGCCCCCGAGCGGCACCTCACGCTCCGGTCCCAGCAGCACGACCTCTCCCCGTTCATCCGGCACCCCCAGCGTCAGCACCTCCGACATGTAGGGGCCAATCTGTTTCGGGGGAAAATTCACGACGGCAACCACCAGCCGGTTCAGCAGCGCCTCCTTCGAGTAGTGCGCCGTGGCCTGCGCTGATGACTTCTTGATGCCGAGCGCGCCGCCGAAATCGATGCGCAGCTTGTAGGCCGGTTTCCGCGCTTCCGGAAAGTCGTCGACGGCGATCACGCGCCCGACGCGGATGTCCACTTTCAGGAACTCGGCGTAGGAAAGGTGTGCAGGCTCATCAGTCATGTGCGTAGAAACATGACACGGATGCCTGACACGGCGCCAGTTCACGCGGTTTTCAAACCGCCGCGCCGGTACGGGACTTGATACCTGACTCAACCGATGCCCGCCGTTTCAGGAAACGTGTTGATCGTCGAGGACGATCCCGAAACCCGGGAAATGCTGAGGCAGCTGCTCTCCACCGAAGGCTTTTACGCCCTGGCGGCGGAAGACGGCCTCGAGGCGCTGCACCTGCTCCGTACTGTGCGTCACCGCGCGCCGAAAGCCCCCTGCCTCGTGTTGCTCGATCTGAAGATGCCGCGATTGGGAGGGAACGAATTCCGGCGCGCCCAGCTCGGCGATCCGACGGTCGCCAACGTGCCAATCGCGATCATGTCCGGCGCGTCGGACCTCCATGAGCGGGCCGAAGCGATGGGCGCGGTCGCCACGCTGGCGAAGCCGCTGGACGTCGATCGGTTGATTGAGGTGGTGAAGCGCTACTGCGCGTGAGGCGAGGCGCTCAGGGCCTGCCGGTCACGGCCTGCCGTACGGCTGACGTGAGCACGGCACCGAGCGCGGCGGCGGCCATGACCAGTGCCGGCACCGGCCGCTCGTCGAACATGTACAACACCACGGTTCCGATCAGCGCACCGAGGCCGACGGTCGACAACGCGTCGGTGAGGCGATGCAGACGACCGCGCGGGCACCGATGATTCTCGGTGAGCGCTCCCATGCATTTTGGACAAGTGGCCAAGGTTTTCCGCTCAATTTTAACACAGGCCGCCAGTCACCCCTTCGCGCCCGTCATCGCCGAGAAGACCTTGATATGTGACTCCACCACGCGTTTGCGCTCGTCTTCATCAGGCTCGAGGGTCCAGACACCTCGCTGCGAGGTGCCGCCGAGGATGATGCCGTCATTGCGTGCCATCATGTGAATGCCCAGGCTCGCGCCGGGCACCGGGGGCACCCCGCCGTTGGTGTGATAGTTCACCTCGGACTGCGGCGTCAGCACCGTCAATTGCCCCTTCAGCGGCAGCAGCTCCTGGTCGCCGAAGAGATCCTTGGCGCCGAGCCCCGTGCAGTTGATCACGATCGGCTCGCGCAGGGTGGCCAGCTCGCGCGGCGACTCGAACTTCCTGATGACGATGTGTCCGCCCCACAGCTGGAAGTCGCGCACCAGGTTGTCGAGATAGATGTTCGGCTCGATGCGGATCTGCGGCGATCGCAGCGCGTACTTGGTCGCGAACGGATGCTCGCCAGGGCCGAGCACCTCCTGCCCCACCGTCAGCCCCGTCATCAGGCTCGGACGCTCCGGCGGCCCCGGGTTCGGCTGACGCAGCTCGTCGACCAGCGAATAGTTGTCGAGCCACGACACGCCGAAATGCGGTCCGGCAAGCAGTTGCAGTTGCCGGTATGAGATGTCGGCGGCGCGGCGGTACTGCGCGTCCCATTCCGGCGTACGTCGTTCCGCAACGACAAGGCCGGACTCGGGCGTGAAACCCGCGAGCGACATGTTCGAGGTGACGTTCGGTGGCACCGCCAGCGCATAGATGGTGACGTCGAACCCGCGTCGCTGGAGCTGCCGCGCGCAGGTCAGCCCGACCGATCCGCAGCCGATCACCGCCGCCTGCCGCGACTGGTGCTCAGTGGCGAACTCCGCCGCCATCAGGCCCGTGCCCCACGCCAGCGACATCCCGGCGCCGCCGTGCCCGTAGTTGTGCACCAGCAGCTTGTCGCCGAGCTTGTCTGGCTTGAGAACGAACCCCGCGTCGCGATGCGGGCGCAGCCCCACCGTGGTGCGGATGATGCGGTCCCACGAGGCCTTGACCGGCGCGAGATGGACGGGCGGGCGGTGGGTGGTGGAATTCGGTTTCGGGTTGCTGCTGCACGCCGAGACGCCCAGCCCGATTGCCGCCATGCTTCCTGTGGTGAGAAACGTTCGTCTCTGCATGATTAGGTCTGCCTCGTGATTCCGCGCGCGATGGAGAAGAAGTCGAACCAGGTGGACTCGGCGCCGCCGTAGCGCCGTGCAATAGTGACGTCGACGACGTAGGCGCGGCCGGCGTCGGCGGTCTTGAGGCAGCGCTCCAGCGCGGCGCTCAGCTTTGCGGGATCGTCGACCCGCTCCGCCTCCACGCCGTAAGCCCTGGCGATCGCGGCATGATCGATCGAAGGGTGATCGAGCGAGCATCCCGGATAGCGGCCGGTCGCGGCGGCGCGGCCGCTGGTACTGGTGCAGGAACTTCCGGTTGGCCTGGTACGCGCCGTTGTTCCAGATCACCACGGCGATCGGGATTTCGTAGCGGGACGCGGTCCACAGTGCCTGAACGCCGAACTGGAAACTGCCGTCGCCAACCAGCGCGACCACCTGCCGATTCGGGCGCGCGATCTTGGCGCCGATCGCGTGCGGCACGCCCCAGCCGAGACAGCCGCCAGCGGTCGTGACGTGTCGGCGCCCGAGGGCACCGCGGTTCAGGTCGAAATAGGCGTCGGCTACCTGCTCTTCGCTGATCAGTTCGGTGACCACGATCGCCGCTGGATCCATCAGGCGGTTCAGTTCGCTCGACAGCCGCTCGACCGCGATCGGCGTGTCGTTCCAGACCCGGCGCGCCTGCTCATCGAGCGCCCGACGACGGTCGGCGGCCTCCCGCTCGACGGCCCGTTTGCGTTCGGCAATCGCCGCCGACGGCAGCCGGCGGCTGCGCAACTCGGACAGCACCGCGCTCGCCGTCAGATCCGTGCGGGCCATCATCGGGACGTCGACCGGATAGGTGCGCGCCAGTTCGGTGGTGTCCACGGTGCTGTGAATCACCTTCACGTCGCGCGCGACAATTGGCTCAGTGGTCGGGCCCGCCGCCGTGAACATCGTGCCGCCGACGCTCCAGAACACGTCGTACCCTTTCGGCGACCTGGCGTCCTCGGCGAAGAAGCCGGAGTACTGCGGATGAAACGTCGGGAACGTCAGAGGGCTGTGGCTGGCGAACAGATCGCTGCACACCGGCGCTCCCAGCAGCTCGGCGATCTGGCGGAGATCGTCGGCGCCGCCGTACGCGTTCATCTCCCGGCCCGCGACAATCAGCGGCATCGTCGCGCCCGCCAGCAGATCAGCCGCGCGCCGCACCGCGTCGGGGTCAGGGTGCAGTGCGGAGTCGGGCTCCGACCGGGAGCGCGGCAGAATCTCGGCGCGCGCGAGGCGCTGCTCCCATAGATCCTTCGAGAAGGTCACGAACGTCGGCCCACCGGGCGGCACGCGCGCCAGCAGGAAGGCGCGGCGCAGCACTTCAGGGATGGTGCCGGCATTCAGCACGTCCCAGGTCCAGCGCGTGTAGTCGCGCGGCAGCTGCGCCAGGTTCGGGGCTTCCAGAAACACGTTCTGCCCGCGCGCGGTCGTCGCCTGGCCGCCAGCGGTAATGACGATGGGGACGCGATCGCGGAAGGCGTTGGCGATCTGGCCGAGCGCGTAGGCCGTGCCGGCATCGGAGTGGACCTGGACGAACGCGGTCTGCCCGGACGCGCGCGCGTAGCCATCAGCCATCGCCATCACGGAGCTCTCGTGCAGCCCCTGCACATACTGCAGCTTGAGGCGATCGACCAGCGCATCGAGGAAGCCGACTTCTTCCGAGCCGGCCAGGCCGAAGACATACGGCACGTTCCAGTCGATCAGGAACTCGGCCATCACCTCGCCGCCGGTCAGATCCCGAAGGACCCGGCCAGGCGGCGCGCCCGGCCCGGCCGGCGCCGACTGTGCCTCGAGCGAGCGCGACATGCCTGCGGCCGCGCCTGCGGCGACGCCGGCCCGGGTGAGCCGCGAGACGAAGCCGCGGCGCGTCATCCGGCGATCGAGAAACAACCGCGCCGCGTCTCTCATGATTGCGCGAATTCTACGATGAAACGGGCCCCGCCGACGATCTGCTGACGTGCTCCCGCGCGGCGTGCCGCCGGATCGCGTTACACTCGGGCTGGTCCGATGCCTGCCGCCGTCGACCGCGTCGTCTTCTCCACCGAGTGTGTGACGATCGGCGCATTCCGCTGCGCCGCAGCCCACCCGTCGTTCCGTGACTCAGGACCAATCCGCGACGACTGCTTCGTCTTCCCGCGGACCACCGTCACCATCCAGCACGACAACGCCCGCGCCTTCGTCGCGGACCCGACGGTGGTGACGCTGTACAACCGCAACCAGCATTACGAGCGCCGCGCGGTCAGCCCGGACGGAGATCGCTGCGACTGGTTTGCGGTGTCGCAGGAACTGCTGCGGGGAGCCCTGGCCGATCGCGACCCGGCGGCGGCCGACCACGACCGCCCGATCCGGTTTACGCACGCGAGGGCAGACGCCTCGACCTATCTGGCGCAGCGGCGTCTGTTCATCGACGCTGTCACTGCGCCGGGGCTCGACCCTCTCGAGGTCGAGGAGCGTGTCGTGGCGCTGCTCGATCGCGTCCTTGGCGCCGCGTATGAAGACGCGCGCGCCGCGCCGCCGCGCCTGAATCCGGGTCACGCCGCCGATCTGGCGGATGCCGCCAAGCGCTTCGTCGCCCCGCGCGTCTCGCGGCGTCTGACGCTGACGGCGATCGCCTGCGCGGTTCAATGCTCGGTCTTTCATCTCTGCCGATCGTTCCGGAGTGCGACCGGCCTGACCCTGCATGGATATCGCGATGAAGTGCGGCTGCGGCTCGCGCTGGAACGGCTCGAGCGCGGCGAGCGCGACCTCAGCCTCCTGGCGCTGGATCTCGGCTACTCCAGCCACAGCCACTTCACGGCGGCGTTCCGCCAGACCTTCGGCGCACCGCCCTCGTCAGTGCGCAAGCTTTTGATAGTGCGCGACTGACCGTTCCGCTACCGTCGGAGCGTGCGATCCATACTGCTCGTTCTGCTCCTGTGCGCTGCCGTCGCCGCGCAAACCCCCGACGTACCGACCATGGCCGCCGCCAACGCCCGCCTGCAGGCGCAGGACCCCGCGGGCGCGTCGCGCATTCTGGAGGCCGTCACGGCTCGCGAACCGGCCAACGGCCGTGCGTGGCGCCTGCTCGGCATCGCCTATCAGCGCAACAAGGAGTTGGACAAGGCGCTCGACCGCCTATCGGCGGGATCTCGAGATCGAGCCCGGTGCACCGCAGACGCTCTACAACATGGGGGCGGCGTTCGCGCTCAAACAAGATGCCGAGCAGGCGTTCGAATGGCTCGGCAAGGCGAAGGCCTCCCGCAAACTGGATATGTCGCCTGTTGAGCAGGACGCCGACCTCGCCGCCCTCAGGACGGATCCGCGATTCCGCGCGCTGCTGCCGGTCCCTGCCGACTTCGCAGACCCGTTCGTCGAGACGGTCAAGGTGATCCGCGAGTGGGACGGCGAAGCGGCCAACGATCAGTTCGGGTGGATCGCTCGGGTCATCGGCGACGTCGATCGCGACGGCGTCCCCGACATCGTGACCTCCGCGCCGACCAAGGACATCGGCGGCGCGGCGGCCGGTCGGGTCTACGTCTACTCGACCAGGAGTCGCGCGCTTCTCTGGAGCGTCGACGGCCATCCTGGCGATCAGCTTGGCAGCGGCGTGGAGGCCGCCGGCGATGCCAACCACGACGGCGTGCCCGATGTCGTCGCCAGCGCGCCCGGCGCGGGCAAGGCGTACATCTACTCGGGTCGGGACGGACGCCTTCTGCACACGTTCTCGGCCGAAAAGCAGTCGGATAATTTCGGCCAGCACGTGTCGGGCGTCGGCGACCTGAACGGCGACGGCTACGCTGACGTGATCGTCGGCGCGCCCGGGAACGCCGCGGCCGGCGAAGGCGCCGGACGCGCCTACGTCTACTCGGGAAAAGACGGCCGCGTCCTGCTGACGCTGACCGGCGATGCCGCGCACGACGCGTTCGGCTCCGCCGTGGCGGGCTCGGCCGGCGCGCGCGGCGCGTTCCTCATCGTCGGAGCCCCCGGTGCGGGACCGCGCCATGCGGGCCGCACCTATGTCTACCGCGGCCTGTCGCCCAGGCCGGCGTTCGTCATCGACGCCGACGACACCGGAACCGCGCTCGGCGCGATGTTTCTCTCGACGGTCGGCGACGTCAACCACGACGGCGTACCGGACGTCTATGCCTCGGACTTCACCAACACCGCGAAGGGGCCGTCTACCGGAAGAATCTACGTGCATTCCGGCGCCGACGGCCGGCGGTTGCTGACGCTGACCGGTGAAGGCGCCGGCGAAGGATTCGGGATCGGTCCGGCCGCCGCCGGCGATGTCGACGGCGACGGCTACGACGACCTCATCGTCGGTGCGTGGCAGTACGCGGGCGCCGCCGTGTCAGGCGGACGCGCGTATCTCTACTCCGGCAAGGATGGCGCGCTGCTGAGAACCTATACGTGCCGGACACCCGGCGACACCTTTGGATTCGACGCCGTCGGCATGGGGGACGTCGACGGCGACGGCACGATCGACTTCCTGATCACCTCTGCGTGGAGCGCGATCCACGGTTTTCACTCCGGCCGCATGTTCATCATGTCCAGCGGCATCCACCGAAAAGCCTCTAAACCGAGACGGTGATCGACGTCGCCCCACGGTGTGCCGTTCCGGCATCTGTTGGGCTCTGGACTCGAGCGCGGATAAACTGTCCGTGCTGGCCCGCCGCTGATCGGCGGGCTCCATCCGGAGGTTCCCATGATCGCGATCATGTGGCAATTCGACGTCAAGGCCGGACGCGAGACGGAATTCGAAGAACTGTACGGCGCCGATGGGGCGTGGACGGCGATGAATCGCCACACCCGGTCCTATCTCGGCAGCTCGTTTCTCAACGACCAGAATCTGGCGACGCGATACATCGTGATCGAATACTGGAGCGAGATGCTGGTGTCGGAGCCGGCCCGCGGTGTCCGCTCGACCGCGCTGGCGGAGTTCGAGGCCAAGCGGACGGCGTTGATCGAGTCGGTGGAACCGATGGGCATCTTCACCGCCCTCAACGTGCCGGATCGGTTCGGGCCCACATGGTCGCAACGACAGTAACTGTGTATCTCGGCAACACCTCGAACCCGAGGACCTAATCCAACGTCTTAGCGGGCATGCCACGTGTGATGCCTGCCGCTATCCTCGCCGCCGCACTGACGATGCCCTTGATGGCCGCGTCGCCCGTCCGGCACATCGACATCGAAAACGGCCGCGGACTCGATTTCGTCCACGTCGTCCCGCAAACGGTCACCTATAAAGGCCATAAGGCTTTGCAGCTGGTCGGAGCCGGCGGTGACTACAACGGCGAACAGGTCGCGCTGTTGAACAACCTCGATTTCACGGATGGCACCATCGAGGTCGATCTCGCGGGATTTCCAGGGCCTGGCAGCTCCGACACCGCCCGCGGCTTCATCGGCATCGCGTTCCGCTCGACGCCCGCGGCCAAGGCTCTCGAGTGCTTCTATCTCCGCCCGACCAATGGGCGCGCCGACGATCAGCTCCGCCGCAACCACGCCACTCAATACGTCTCCGAACCGGACTACGGCTGGCCGCGCCTGCGGTCCGAAACGCCCGGAGTGTACGAGTCGTACGTTGACCTCGAGACCGGCGCCTGGACGCATGTAAAGATCGAAGTGACCGGCATTCGCGCGCGTCTCTACGTCAACGGCGCGCCGCAGCCTACGCTGATCGTCAACGATCTCAAACGCGGCCTGACGAGCGGCGCGATCGGCCTGTGGGTCGGCCCCGGCACCGAGGCATACTTCCGCAACCTGCAGGTGACGCTTCCCTGATCCCGCGGTTGCCTCATCCTTCCGACGATGGTAGCGTCGTCCCGGACGTCGGCACCGCATTCGCATCTGGTCAGTCGAAGAAACAAACCCTTGTTATTCGAGCGGCAAGAGCCGCAGGCGCTGACCTGGCCGTCACCGGCCGGCCAGATGGCCGTGCAATAGTCGTGGCAGAATGATGCCCGACGCATGCGAACCCTCACCCACGCCGCGCTCCTGCTGCTCACGCTGACCATTCCGGTCGCCCTGCTCGGCGAGGGCCGTGTCCCGACGCCCGAGTCGGTGTTGGGGTTCCGGCCCGGCGCCGACTACAAGCTCGCGACCTACGATCAGTCGGTCGAGTACTTCAAGAAAGTCGCCGCCGGCAGCAAGTACGTCAGGCTGCTGGAAGCCGGCAAGACCAGCCAGGGTCGAACGATGTACTACGCGCTGGTGTCGTCGCCCGAGAACCTGGGCAAGCTCGATCGCTACCGTGAAATCGCGCGACGACTCGCCCACCCGCAAGGGCTCAGCGATGCCGAGGCGAAAAAACTGGCGCACGACGGCAAGGCCTTCGTGCACATCGACGGCGGCCTCCACTCCACCGAGGTCGCCGGCCCGCAGCATACGCCGCAGCTGCTCTACGACCTGGTGAACCGGGCGAACGAGCCCGAGACCAGAGCCATGCTCAACAACGTCATCGTGATGTTGTGGCCGACCATCAACCCGGACGGCCAGCAGATGGTGGCGGAGTGGTACATGAAGAACGTCGGCACCCCGTACGAGCTCTCCGGGCTGCCCCGTCTGTATCAGGAATACGTCGGGCACGACAACAACCGCGACGCCTACATGCTCAACATGATCGAGTCGCGGGTGCTCGAACACACCTGGCGGCAGTGGGAGCCGCAGATCATCTACGTGCACCACCAGTCGGGTCCGTTTCCCACCCGCATCTGGCTGCCGCCGTTCTCGGAGCCGGTCGGCATCGACGCGCCGTTCATCATGTCGCGCGAAGTCAACATGATCGGCATGGCCATCGCGAAAGGCCTCGAGGAGCGCGGCCAGGTCGGCGCCACGCACATGGGCACCGCCTTCGACGCCTGGTATCCGGGCTATGTCGACTACGCCCCGAATTTCAAGAACATCGCCGCGTTCTGGACCGAGACGGCGCTGTTCCAGTACGCCACCCCGCACGACTACGCGATTGACGACTTCCCGCCCAACCTGCGCGACCTTCGGCCGCAGAGCCTCTACTCGAGCCCGTGGCCGCCCGGCCGATGGCGCCTGCGCGACGCCGTCGACTACATGGAAACGGCGTCGCTGTCGGTGATCGAATTCGCGTCGAAGTACAAGGACTCGCTGCTGTTCGATCGTTATCAAGCCGGACGCGATCAGATCGCGCTCG
This sequence comes from uncultured Acidobacteriota bacterium, assembly GCA_963794705.1. Lineage (GTDB taxonomy): Bacteria > Acidobacteriota > Vicinamibacteria > Vicinamibacterales > CAVVIG01 > CAVQFC01. Next base: position 278,780 of record CAWCFI010000006.1, on the reverse strand, counting down.
GCAAGAAGAAAGCACCCTACGCCTACGTCATCCCCCGGCAGCAGCGCGATCCGGTCGCCGCTGTCGAGATGCTGCGACGGATCGCCTTCGGGGGCGTCCGCGTATCGACCCTGAGCGCGCCCGCCGCCATCGGCGCCGAAACATTCCCCGCGGGCACCTGGATCATCCCGACCGATCAGGAATTCGCCGCGATGGCGCGCGAGGTGCTCGACGCGCAGGCCTACCCGGATCTGCGCCAGTATCCTGGCGGCCCGCCCGAGCGTCCTTACGACGCCGCCGGCTGGTCGCTGCCGTTACAGATGGGTGTGCGGGTCGTTGCCGCAGCCGCGCCGCTGAGCAGCGAGGTGCGCGCGAACATGACCGTCATCGGCGCACTGCCTTCCCCGAAAGTCAAACCGACGACGTATGAAGCGGCGCTGCAGACCGACGCGGCGCCGTTCGACAGCCTTCCCGGGGTCGGCTTCAACACCGATCCGGCGGCGGCGGCGATCGTCCCGATGCCGGGCACAGTCACCGGATCCGGATCCGTGCTGATCGTGGACCCGGCGCAGAACAACACCTTCAAGGCGATCAATCGCGCGTGGAAGCTGGGCGCGACCGTACAGGCGACCGCCGGCGCCTCGGGTGCGCCGATTCGCTACTCGCTGCGAGGCCTTTCGACAACCGCGCAGGACGACCTGGTGCAGTCTCTCTCGCTGCAGGCCGAGCGGTCTGAGGCCGCGCCGGGCCGCGCGGTGCGGCAGCCGCGGATCGGGCTGTATCAACCGTGGAGCGGCAGCATGGACGAAGGCTGGAGCCGCTGGGTCCTCGAACAGTACGGCTTCTCGCCGATCGCGGTGCACCCAGAGGACTTCAAGTCGCCGCTGGCGCAAAAAATCGACGTGCTGATCATCGCCGACGATGCGCGCGTGCCGGTGGTGGGCGCGGCGGCGGGCCGCGGTGGTCGTGGCGGCGCGGCGACGACCGTCAGGCCGGAGTACGCCTATCAGCTGACGCCGGGCGACCTGCAGGGCTTCGAGCAGTTTGTCCGCGGCGGCGGCACCCTGGTGTGCCTGAGCAACGCCAGCACCTTCGCGATCCAGCAGTTCAAGCTCCCGGTCAGGAACGTGGTCGCCGGACTGCGGCCAGAGGAATTCTTCCTTCGCGGCTCCATCGTCGAAGTCGCAATCGACACGACGCACCCGGTGATGGCGGGCATGCCAGACAAGGCCGCGGTTTTCGTCGACGGCAGCCCGGTGTTCGAGCCCCAGCCGGGCTTTGCCGGCACGGTGCTGGCCCGTTACCAGGAGTCCGGATCGCCGCTGCTGTCGGGATATCTGATCGGAGAGCAATACCTGCAGGGCAAGGCAGCGGCACTGGACGTCCCGCTCGATGCGGGCCACGTGGTGCTGCTCGGGTTCAGGCCAGAGTGGCGCGGTCAGCCATTCGGCACGTTTCGAGTCTTGTTCAACGCGGCGCTATTCAGCCGCTGAGGAGTGATCATGGCATCGACGACACGCACCGTCGCCATCGGGTTCGCGATCGCGCTGAGCGGCGGATCGTACCTCGCGCTTGCGCAGCAGCCGCCGGCCGGTCCGCCGCCGCCGATGTCGTTCTTCGTGACGAGCGCCGGCTCGGGCAAAGGCGCCGATCTCGGCGGCATCGCCGGGGCGGATCGCATCTGTCAGACGCTGGCGACCGCTGCCGGATCCAGCAAGACGTGGCACGCCTATCTGAGCTCGCCTGCCGCGAACGGTCAGGCAGCTGTCAACGCCCGCGATCGAATCGGCGCGGGCCCCTGGTTCAACGCCAAGGGCGCGCGGATCGCGCAGAGCGTCGCCGACCTGCACGGCGACACGCTCGAAATGGCGCGGCGCGGGAACAACATCAACAAGACGACCGCGCTCACCGAGAAGGGCGATCCGATCAACGGCGCCGGCGACACGCCGAATCAACACGACATGATCACCGGATCGCAATTGGACGGCACGGCGTTCACCGACGCCGCCGATCACACCTGCGGCAACTACAGCAGCAGCGCGACAACCGGCACCGTCCAGCTCGGCCATCACGACCGGACCGGCGGCGGCAACATCTCGTGGAACGCGACCCATCCGAGCCGCGGCTGCAGCCAGGACAACCTGGTCGCGACCGGCGGCGCCGGGCGCTTCTACTGCTTCGCGATCAACTAGTGAGCGATCAGTTCCAGGTCACCTGTCCCTACTGCGGCGAAGAGGTCGAGATCTACCTCGAACCCGACGTGCGAGGCAGCTTCGTCCAGGACTGCGAGGTGTGCTGCAACCCATGGCGCGTCCGTGTCTTCGGCACCGGCGACGATCGGGATGTCGAAGTCGGACGCGCCGACGGATCGGAATGATGACTGCCTATCCCCGCCCGCGGGTCTTCATGGTCTTCATCGAAGCCTTGCTGGCACGCATGGTCGCGCGCCTGGCGTCGGCGGCGGCGGCGCGGGGGTCGATCGGCATCGGCTTGCGATGCTTCTTGCCAGGTGCGTCGACGACACCGCCGCTGCGCCCTTTGCCCGACGCTTTCGGCGTGGTTCCCGCTGCATCCTTCGCGGTCTTGGTCAGGCTGGTGACGCCGTCGGCGAGCTGATCGAGCAGCTCGGCCGCGCTGTCGCGCACGCCGGCGATCTGCTTGTTCAGGGTATCGCGGTCCATCCACCCTTCCGTTCTCGCCTGGACGGTGCCGACAATCCGCCCCAGTTGCTCCGCAAACGCCAGCACCCGCTGCTCCATCGCGTCGCCCGGCTTCGTCGTGTCCGCGGTGGACGCGGCTGCCGTGATCTTCGTCTGCTTGCTGCCCTTGTCGCGCTTCGCCATGCGAGCTCCATCTGGTGTGTGGCGTTAATCGCCGCCTGAGCCATAGCAGATTTCATGCCGTGAACGCACATCGCGCCTGAGCTGGCGCATCCCTTGCTCATTCAGATGGTGTGAGTCGACGACTGCTGATCGGTATAGGTCTGTATCTGGCGGCATCGATTGCGATTGCCGCCTGGATGATGCCGGCCGGCACCGAGCGGCCGCCGACTCCGTTCGCGACGCCTCACGCGAAGGAGGTCTGGCCGTTGAACGCCGCCGCGGCCCAGGCTGACAGAACCGACGCTCTGCGCAGGGCGTCGGTGTGGATCGCCTCCGACACGGCGTCTGCGGATCTCGCCTCGAACCCACCCGATCCGTCCGGCACGCTGTCCGGCTCACTCGTTCGCTGCCGGTATCTCGACGAACCCGCGCGCGGCACGACCGCGAAGTTTGATTGCGTGCTCGCCGACGGCGAGGTGGTGAAGGTCAAGTACGGGCAGACCGGCGAGATCCAGGCGGAAATCGCCGCCAGCCGCCTGCTGACCGCGCTGGGCTTCGGCGCCGATCGGATGTACTCAGTCCCGCGCCTGCGCTGCTACGGTTGCGTACATAGCCCGTTCTATACCAACTGGCTGTTCGACAAGGTGCACGCGCGCGCGCTCCTCGGTCGCTCGGTCCCAACAGACGCATACAGCGACTTCGAATGGGCCGCGGTCGAGCGGCACTTCGGCGGCCTGCCGATCGAGCCGTCCGGACGACAAGGCTGGGCCTGGTTCGAGATCGATCCGATCGATCCCTCGCTCGCGAACGGTGTGGCGGAGCGGGATGCGCTGCGCCTCGCGGCCATGCTGCTGGCGCATTGGGACAACAAGGCCGCCAATCAGCGGCTGGTCTGTCTCGAACCTGCGCCGCACACTCCGGCGCCTTGTTCGCGGCCGTTTGCGCTGATCAACGACCTCGGGGCGACCTTCGGCCCGAACAAGGTGGATCTCGATCATTGGAAGGCCTCGCCGATCTGGAGCAACCGCGCCCGCTGCACCGTCAGCATGCGGCAGTTTCCCTACGGCGGCGGCACGTTTCCGGACACCGACATTTCGGAGGCAGGGCGCCAGCTCATCTCGCGTCAGCTGTCAGCGCTCAGCGAACGTCAGATCCGCGCGCTATTTTCGGCGGCGCGCTTCCGGGGGGACGAGCGGGCGTGGACGGCGGCGCTGCTGGACAAGGTCCGCCAGATCGCCGACGGCGCACCCTGCCCGTTATGAGCGCCTACCGTGTCGATTGTTTCAATTGATCGATGTACCAGCCGACGCGGCCCACGGAGTCGCCGTGCGACTCCGACCCGTTGAGCTGGTAACGGACCACGCCAGCCGCGTCAACGTAGAAGGTCGCGGGCACATTGTCGAAGCCCATGGTCTTCTCGGCCTGCTCGGCCGTCAGCCGCGCCACCGGAAACGGGAACTTCATCTCCGCCAGAAAGCGCTGCAGCCGCTTGTCGTCCTCGTCGATGCTGACAAGAATGAACGCGACCGTCGGATCGTCCTGATACTTCGCGTAGGCCGTCTTCAGCTGCGGCAGCTCCGCGCGGCAGATGCCGCACCACGACGCGAAGAAGTCGAGCAACACGACCTTGCCGCGCAGCGCCGACGCGTCGAACGGCTTGCCATCGACCGTCGTCAGCGCCAGCTTCGGCAGCGGTCGATCGACGAGGCTCTTGAGCATCGCCGCCTTGCGATCGTCGCGACGCCGCGTCAGCTCCGTGTCGAGCCACGCGTCGAATCCGCCGGAGCCTTCGCCTGCCTGCATCGACGCCAGGGCCTCTTTCGCCTTCTGCCGCAGCGGCGCGGGCCCGCCGGCAAGCGACAGCGCGTCGAGATAGTGATCCCTGGCGCGTGCCGGCGCATTCTGCGCACGAGCCAGCTCGCCCATGTGGAATTGGTTCACGAAGTCCTGACCCTGCGACAGCCGCTCGGCTTCGCCGAGCTTCTCGTTGGCCGCCGCGTAGTTCTTTTTCATGAACTGCGCCCAGCCGACCAGATCCGCTGCCGTCGCGTGCCCGCGCGCCTTCGAACTCTGCGACTTGCCTGACATCTGGTAAGCGCTCAGGTTCTCGTCGACGAAGCGGTCAGACACGGCCGCGCCGCGTTCGGCGAGCGCGATCGCCTTGTCGTAGTCGCCGCCATCAATCAGCAGCTGCGCACCGGTGAAGTATGGCGCCGGATCGGCCTGCGCTTTGGCGCGCGCGTCCACCGCCGCCGCGATGGCGGCCGGCGTTGCGGCCGACTGCAGCGCCGCGTCGAGCGCCTTGATCTCCGGACGCGGGGGCGCCGGATCGACCTTCTCTGCCGCGGCAAAGCCCTCGGCGGTTTTCAACGCCTCTTGCGCCGACGGGCGATTCGGATCGGCCTTCACCGACGCCTTCAGCTCGGCGATGGCGCGCTCGCGGAACGACGGCTCGTCGTGCCAGCCAGGGAACGCGCTCTCCTGCTGCCAGCCTTTGAACGTGTAGATACGGCCGAGGGCTTCGTGCGCCTCCGCCGCGGTGGCCGGCTCCTTGGCGGCGCTTTCGAGCGCAGCGAACGCGCTCCTTGCGAGACGTTGATCCCACAGCGCCTTGCCGCGTGCGAGCTGCTCGCGCGCCGGGCTCTGTCCGACGACCACGGCGGTCATCACGCTGACGGCCGCGGCGATCACCAACGCAGCGTGCTTGTTCATGGCCATATCTTATTCCGGCTGCAGGACGCGAGGCTGCAATTCAAGGTAGGCGGCGGGCAGCCACGCCAGCCCCATCATCGCCCGCGTCAACGAAAACACCAGGTGGGCGGCGAGGCTGAATGCCAGCAGGCGCGGGACCGGCAGCGTACTGGCTGAAAAAGAAAATCCACGCCGCCTGCGTCGTCCCCAGATGGGCTACCGTCACCGGCAGAGCGGCGAGCATGAAGATCACCGGCAGGAACGTCAGCATCTGCGCGAACGGGATGCGGATGCCGAAGGCGCGCGCCGCGTAGTAGTGCAGGCACAACGAGACGAAGAACAGCGGCGCGCGCAGCAGGACGATCTGCGCGTAGCGTGCCGGCGTGGCCAGCCGGAAGGTACGTGAGATCGACCAGGTCCGCGGCGCCAGCAGCCAGCGCACCACCAGCCAGAAGAGGGCGACCGCGGCAGCGACCACCAGCAGGCTGCGCGAGACCTCCGCGCGCAGCCCGAGCAGGCCCAGCATCGCCCACAACACCAGCTGGGTGTATCCGTCAGCACGAGGAACAGCACCGTGCTGCCCAGCTCCAGAAACGGCGCGTGCAGTTGCCGGCTCAGATACGCAGCCATCGCGCCGCGTCCCAGGTTGGTGTTGAAGAAGCCGACGACGTAAGAGGCGGCGCGCACCGGGAGGAGCCGGGCGTACGGCACGCCGCCGTGGAACCAGCGAATAACCACCGACAGCACCAGCGTGTCCCAGGCGAAGTAGAACAGCGTGTTCGGAATCATCAGCGCCAGAAACAGGCGGTAGTCGGCGTCGCGCAGCGCGGCGCCGAGCGCGCTGAACGGCACGCGGCGGAGGATGAGCGCGAAGATCGCCGCCGTCAGCAGCACCGAGACGACCGGGTGGACGAGGCGCCTTCGCATCGGCGTTCAGCGGAACAAATCGCGGCTCGCGTCGCGCACCAGCGCGCGGCCGGTGCCCTCGCCGGCCCACTCCCCGGCTCCGCGCACGATGGCGACCGGCATGCCGCTCGCTTTCCGCGTGACGATCTCCGCGGCGGCAGCGAGCTCGTCGGCCAGGGCGATCACGGTCGAGGTGAGCGGCCGGCCGAAGCTATCGGTGCTGCCACGGTAGTCGATGAGCGGCTGCAACCCGGCGACGCCGAGCGCGACGTTGACGACGCCCTCTCGCCACGCCCTGCCGAACGTGTCGGACACGATCACCGCGACGGGGCACTCGAATGCCGCCATCAACGCGGCGCGCAGGCGCGCCGCCGATCCATCGGGGTCCTCGGGCAACACGGTGACGAACCCAGGCTCGACATTCGAGGCATCGACGCCGGCGTTCGCGCAGATGAAGCCGTGATGGGTCTCGGCGATCAGGATCCCGCGCTCCATCCGCACAATCCGCCGCGACTGCCGCAGGATCACTTCGATCACCCTGGGGTCCTTCGCGTTGGCGGCCGCCCATGCCGCGGCGCCGGCCGACGCCTCGACCTCGTCGAGCTGGACGATCGCGCCCTCGGCTTTCGACACGACCTTCTGCGCCACGACGAAGACATCGCCGGCCTCGACGGTGCGGCCGGATTGCAGCACGGCCCCGGCAATCAGCGCGCCGAGATCCGCGTCACGCCCGATCTCGGGCAGGCCCGGAACGGCGGAGACCAGGAGATCCACGACCTGGACGCTATCCGACGACGTGCACTTTGTCGGGAGCGATCTTGACGATGACGCGCACTTCAGTCGGCGTGCGATACGGGTAGCTGTCCGCGCCCAGGTACTTCTTCGCCATCTTGTCGATATGCGCGTCGCCGCCGGCCTCGGTCATCTCGACCACGTGGCCCTGGATGCCAAGGTAGCGGTACTGGTTGTCTGGATCCGCAACAGAAATCGCGACGCGCGGTTCGCGCGCGAGATTGTTCGCCTTGACGCGGCCCTTCGCCGTGTTGATCACGACGTGCGTCCCGTCGAAGTCGACCCAGACCGGTGTGACCTGGGGGCTGCCGTCCGCGTTCAGGGTCGAGACGTTCGCAAAAGCCTTTTTCGTCGTGAGCAGATCGGCGTGTGATGCAGGAATCGTCGCCATCGTGGCACCTCGGTCCTTCATGTTAGCCCGACGATCCGGAAGCGCGCATCGTGAATCTTGTGTCGCCGATTGATCGCAATCGCCAGCGCGGTGAGGTGCTCGATCGACCGCGCGCGCGACAGCGGGCCGACCTCGACCGGCCGCAGGCCTGGCAGTAGCTCGATCAGGCGAATGGCCTGGCGGCGTGACTCGTCCGAGTCGCCGCACACGAACTCATCGCAGTCGAGCGGCGTTGCTCCGTCGCCAAGTAGATGTGCCGGAATCGTCTTGAAGGTGCCCGCCAGCAGGACGCCCTCTGGCAACCGCGCGCGAACGTGCTCGGATGCGGATCCCTCCGTAACCTCGACCATGGCCATCTTGCCGCCGGCGAACGTGACGGGTACGGTCACGTCGATCACCACCATGCCGGGCTTGAAATGCGGCCCCAACTCCTCGAGCAGCGAATCGACGGAGCCGAACGGGACCGCGAGCACGACCACATCGCTCGCCCCGATGGCCGACGCGTTGGCGGCCGCCTCGATCGAGCCGGGGACGCCCCATTCGGCAACGGCCGCACGGGCGCGATCCGGATCGCGAGAGCCGACCACGACATGCGCGCCGGCGCGCGCAAAGCGCTGCGCCAGACCGCGCCCCTGCTGCCCGGTGCCGCCGAGGATGGCGATGCTGATCATGGGTTATAATTATGGGTTCCTTTTATGATTTCAGTCCAAGGTGTGTCCATGCGGTTCGGGTCGAAGGTCCTCTTCGACGATGTCACCACGACATTTTCGTCGGGCCGCCGCTACGGCCTGACCGGCCCCAACGGCGCCGGCAAGTCGACGTTCATGAAGCTGCTGACCGGCGAGCAGCCGCCGCAGCGCGGCACCGTGGTCCGCCCCGCCAAGGTCGGCGTGCTGCGGCAGGACCAGTTCGCCTTCGACGAGTTCCGGGTCATCGACACGGTGATCATGGGCAATCACAAGCTGTGGAATGCGCTGCTGGAGCGCGAGCAACTCTACGAGAAGAGCGACCTCACCGACGCCGAAGGCATGCGGCTCGGCGAGCTCGAGGGCATCGTCGGCGACGAGGACGGCTACGAGGCGGAAGCCAACGCCGCGATCCTGCTGCAGGGGCTCGACATCCCCGAGGCGCTGCACCGCAAGACGATGTCGGAGATGCAGGGCGGACAGAAAGTTCGGGTGCTGCTGGCGCAGGCGCTGTTCGGCAAGCCCGAGGCGCTGCTGCTCGACGAGCCGACCAACCACCTCGACCTCGACTCGATTCACTGGGTTCGGGAATTTCTGCTCCGTTACGAAGGCACGCTGATCGTGATCTCGCACGATCGGCATTTCCTGAACGGGGTCTGCACCCACACCGCCGACATCGACTACCAGACGATCATCACCTATACCGGCGGCTACGACGAGATGGTGCTCGCCAAGACCCAGATCCGCTCGCGGGTGGAGGCGGACAACGAGCAGCGCGAAAAGAAAATCTCGCAGCTGCAGGATTTCATCGCCCGCTTCTCCGCCGGCACCCGCGCCAGCCAGGTGATGTCGCGCAAGAAGGAAGTCGAGCGGCTGCAGACCACCGAGCTGGCGCGCTCCAACATCCAGCGGCCGTACATCAAGTTCGCGATGAACCGGCCGTCGGGCCGGGTCGCCGCCGAGATCAAGGGCGTCAGCAAGGCGTTCGGCGATCTCAAAGTGGTCGACAACTTCAGCGCGATCGTGAACCGCAACGAGAAGATCGTGCTGGTCGGCCGCAACGGCCTCGGCAAGACCACGATGCTGAAGGCGCTGCTGGCGGACGCGCCCAACGTGGATCCGGCGCCGGCCGCGATCGACCGCGGCAGCGTGAAGTGGGGCCACGAGGTGTCGATCGGCTACTTCCCGCAGGATCACACCGGCGAAATCAAACCCGGGCTGACCGCGGTCGAATGGCTGCACCAGTACGATCCCGACGCTTCGCGCCAGGACATTCACGGCCTGCTCGGCCAGATGCTGTTCCAGGGCGAGGAAGGCCAGAAGCCGACCGAGGCGCTGTCAGGCGGTGAGACGGCGCGGCTGCTCTTCTGTCGAATCATGCTGCAGAAGCCCAATGTGCTGGTGCTCGACGAGCCGACCAATCACCTCGACCTGGAGTCGATCAACGCGGTGAACATCGCGCTGCAGAAGTACGACGGCACCGTGTTCCTGGTCACGCACGACGAGGATCTGATGGAGGAAGTCGGCACGCGAGTGTGGCACTTCGACGGCAAGACCATCCACGACTTCAAGGGCACCTACGAGGAGTACACCGCCTCGCTCGTCTGATAAGATCGGCGGCATGAACCCACGCCGATCGTTTCTCAGCCGCTTCGGGATCGCCGCCGCCGCGATCACGGTCGGCAGCGTCAAGGCGATGGCCCGGTCTGCCGGCGCGCCGGCTGCGGCTCAATCCGGTGGCGCGACGGTTTCGGCCGAGCACGATCAACGCTGGCAGCCCGCACGCGACGCGAAGGACGACTGGTTCGACCACGTCCCCGGGAAACACCGCCTGTTCTTCGACACCCTCACCGATGGCGGGCTCCGCGAAGCCCGCGGCTTCGCCAACAACTACTTCGACGGCAGCAAGAGCGGCTACGGCTTGGAGGCGAGCGACCTGGCGGTGATCATCTGCCTGCGTCATTCGGCCACGCTGTTCGCGTACTCCGACGCGTTCTGGGCCAAGTACGGGCCGATCATGGCCGAGTCGCTGAAGCTCGCCGATCCCAAGCTGACCGCGAACCCGCACCGGGCACAGCTCGAGGCGCTCAACAAGCGCGGCGTTCAGTTCGCGGTCTGCGAGATGGCCAGCCACCGCTACGCCGGGATGATCGCCCGGAAAGTGGAGGGCGGCGACGCGGAGGCTGTCTACAAGGAAATGACGGCCAGCGTGATCGGCAACGCGCACTTCGTCGCGGCCGGCATCATCGCGGTCAACCGCGCGCAGGAGCGCGGCTACTCGATCGCCTACACAGGCTAGGCCGGCTTCACACGGAGGTAGTGCAGGCCTTCAGGCCTGCCGCGCGGGCGGACCTGAAGGTCCGCACTACAGGTGAGCAGCTAGCGACGCCGGCGCGGCGCGGCCGCCGTCAGCCGCGCGATTCCTTCCTTCGCGAGATCGCCGTAGGGTCCGCCGGTCGCGAGGTAATGCTCGTAGACCTTGATCGCCTCCAGGCGTTCCCCCTCCTCCTTGGCCCCGCTTCCCCAGTTGAGCAGCTGCAGGTTGTGCCGCTTCTGGAGGTACTGCATCTCGAGCGCCTTGGCCAGGTTCAGGTAGGTGATCGTCTCCTGTGGCGCCAGCGCGATCGTCTCGCGCAGCACCTTGATCGCCGCATCGATATCGCCGCCGCCGGCTTCGATCACACCCAGCGCGTTGAGCACGTCGGCGTTGGCGGGCCAGCGCTGGCGCGCTGTCTTCAGCACGTCCAGCGCCTTGTGGCGCTCGTTGATCTTGACGTAGTCGTCCGCCAGATCGAGATAGACCGGCTGAAACTGCGGCTGTCGCGCCCGCACGCGCTCCCACGCGATGGCGGCGTCCCTGAACTCGCCGAGCGCGTAGTCGGCCTGGCCCAGCACGTACTCGACCCACGACGGCGCGACCGGCCGCGCCGCAATCGGCGCGAGGGCGGCGCGCGCCGCTTCGAGCTCGCCTCGCTGATAGGCCTCCCAGCCGGCCCGCGCCGCCGCATCCGACCAATCGCCGCCCGCGAGATCCATCACGTGCGATTCGGCCAGCGGCCTCACGTGCAGCACGTTGGGCTCCGACGCTGGCGCCGCGACCACCACTCCGGACGTTATCGTCGGCGCCGGCGGCGCAGCGTCACCGGTAGCAGTCGCGGCGGCCGCCGCGACGGAAGACGCCGAGGATCGGTCGACCGCAGGCGCCGCGGACGCGACCGGCGCCAGGGCAGCTGTCGCGAGCGTATCCTGCCCGATGCGCTGGATCGCCGACGCAAACGCGTTCGCCCGGCGCGTCACGATCCCGGCGGTGCCGCGCGCCAGACCGCTGGCCGCGTCGCGGTCGCTGCCCGATTCGTCGAATACGTGGAACCGCACGCCGGCCCGCTCCGCCGAGGCGATGAGGGCCCGCACCCGCGGAGCCGCCGCGTCGCCGCCGAACCCGTCCGACATCAACACGACGGCTTTCGATCCATCGACCCGCGCCAGGTTGCCTACCAACGTCTCGAGGATCGACAGCTTCCGATCGATCTCGGCACGCTGCAGCTCCAGCGTATCGAGATCCGCCAGACGATCCGACTGCTTGACGCCGCCTGGCGCCGCGGCCGAGGACTCGAGGTCTGACGCGGTGGCCACGCGCGGATGCGCGCGCTCGACCTGCTTCAACAGATCCGCGCGTTCGGACAGCAGCCGCGTGCCGGCCAGCTGGCCGTCGATCACGACGCCGCCGAGATCACCTGACTGGAATTCGCTCGTGAACAGCGCGATCGCCGCGGCCTGCAACCGCTTCAAGCCGCCGGAGGAGAGATGCTGTTCGTCGAAGACGATGACGAACGCCCGAGACGGAGACTGGGCGCCGGCCACAGCCAGCGCGAACACCGAGGCCATGAGCGCGAGCCGTGCCCTCACAACCGCATGCTATTCTGTGGGGCCTCAAGGAGTCACGCGCATTTCAAAAATCCGCGACATCCTGCTCGATCCGCCACGCTCGGGGTGGAGCCGCCGCAGTTTTCTGGCGGCGCTCGGCGCCGCCGCGGCGGTGCCGCTGCTGACGGACACTCCAGCGTGGGCGCGCGCGCAGCAGTCGGCCGGGCGCATCAAGATCACCGATCTCCGGATCCAGCGCATCCGTCTCGAAAAAGACTGGGGTACCTACGAGGACTACGTCGGCGGCCGACGCGGCGGCCGTACAGGCGGCGGAGCGATTACCGAGATCCATACCGATCAGGGACTGATTGGCATCGGCCCCGGCCTGAATCCGGCGGCGCTCGAGGCGGTCAAGGGCTACCTGGTCGGCAAGGATCCGTTCGACGTCAACCGCCACATGGCGCTGTTGTATGCCGGCGGCCGGGAGGGCGGCGTGCGGATTGCCGGCGGCCGTCCAACCGGCGTCGAGATCGCGTTGTGGGATCTGATCGGCAAGGCCGCGAATCAACCGCTCTACAAGCTGTGGGGCGGCACCAAGGATCGCGTGATGCCGTACTCCAGCATGTTCCGGCTCGGACCGCCGCAGGAGCGCGCCGAACGGGCGTTGGAATTGAAGCGCGCCGGCTGGAAGGCGATCAAGCTCAAGTCACACTACCCGACGATCAAGGAAGACGTCGCGCAGGTCGAGGCGGTGAGGCTCGCGTGCGGACCGGATTTCATCATCGCGACCGATGCCAACAAGGCGGGCTTCAACGCCGGATTTCAAGGCACGCGCGGCGTGCCCTGGACGTTCAAGCGAGCGTTGGACACCGCCAGGGAGTTCGAGCGGCTCGACGTCTTCTTTCTCGAGGAGCCGCTGCCCCGCTACGATTTCGAACACCTGGCGGAGCTCAACCGCCTGACCTCGGTGAACCTCGCCGGCGGCGAGGAGCAGAATCCGGGCGTGCACGAATTCCGCTGGCTGCTGGAGAAAGGCTGCTTCGACATCATCCAGCCGGAGATCGACACGCAGGGGCCGGCGGTGTTGCAGAAAGTCGCCGTCATCGCCGAGTCTATGGAAAAGCTGATCATGCCGCATCTCGGCGACGGACGGCTCAGCACGGTCTGCGACATGCACCTGGTCGCGACCTGGCCGAATGCGCCGCTGCTCGAAGTCGGCAACGAGGGGCCCGAAGGCGCCTACGAACACGGCTACGCCGTGTTCGAGCGGCCGATTGCGCTGACCAGGGACGGCTATTTCGACCTGCCGACGGCGCCCGGGCTGGGCGTGGCCATCCGGAAGGACCTCTACGAGCGCTAGCGAGATCTTCCGCCTCGGCGACATCGTGCTCCAGTCGGGCTCGACACTCTGGCAGGCCCAGCTGACCTACCAGACCTACGGCGCGCTGAACGCCGCGCGCGACAACGTCATCGTGATCCCGACCTTCTACAGCGGCCAGCATACCGACAACGAGTTGATGATGGCCGCGGGCCGCGCCATCGACCCGTCGAAGTATTTCGTGGTGGTGCCCAACATGCTGGGTAACGGATTGTCGTCGTCGCCGAGCAACACGCCGCCGCCGCTCGATCGCGCGGCGTTTCCGCAGGTGACCATCTACGACAACGTGATCTGCCAGCATCGCCTGTTGACCGAGCATCTGCGCGTCGAGCGGGTTAGGCTGGTTGCCGGCTTCTCCATGGGGGCGCAGCAGGCGTTTCACTGGGGAGCGCTCTTTCCGGAGATGGTGGCCGCGATCGCGCCAATCTGCGGCAGCGCCCGCACCTCGCCCCACAACGTGGTCTTTCTCGAAGGCCTCAAGGCGGCGCTGACGGCCGACGCCGGATTCAACGACGGCTGGTACGAGGCGCCGCCGATCAAGGGCCTGATCGCGTTCGCGCGCGTCTACGCCGGTTGGGTGTACTCGCAGGATTTCTATCGCGACCGTGAATACCGGACGATGGGCCTCACCTCGATCGCGGACGTGCTGCGTTTTTCAGAGGCGCGTTATCGCGCCCGCGACGCGAACGACCTGCTCGCGATGCTCTGGACCTGGCAGCACGCCGACGTCAGCGCCCATCCGCGATTCAACGGCGATCTGCCGGCCGCGCTGCAGGCGATCACCGCCCGCGCCATCGTCATGCCGAGCGCCACCGATCTCTATTTCCGGGTGCGCGACAGCGAGCTCGAGGTCGCGCAGATGCCGAACGCCGAGCTGCGCCCGATTCCGTCGAGCTGGGGACACGCCGCCGGACGCGGCACCAATCCTCCGGACAATGCATTCATTGACTCTGCTCTCAGGGAGCTGCTGTTATGACGCCCGCCACGACCACCGACCTCGACCTGCTGCGCGATCTCAACCAGGCGTATCTGGACTCGGTTCGCACCGGCGACGTCGAGCGCTTCCGGCAGCTGCTCGCCGACGACTTTCAGGCCTCGACGCCGGCCGGCGAGATCCTCGACAAGACACAGTTTCTCGAGCGCACCGCCGGGCCGCGCACGCTCGAGCGGCTCGCGGGAGAAGACGTCAGGATTCGCATTCTCGGCGACGTCGCCATCATCCACGCGGCGACCACCTATACGTCGCTCTCGGGGCAAGAGGGACGCGGCCGCTACACCGACGACTGGCAGAAGCGGAACGGGACCTGGGTCTGCGTGTCCGCACATGTGACACGGCTGTGATCAAAGGCGCGGTCGCGATCGTCGGCGTGATGCTCGTCGCTCAGGGTCCGGCCAAAGCCGGACACTACTTACGGGAAGTGGCGGCTCGGCAGGCAGTTGCTGATGCCGAATGGCCGCTCAACGGCGGCGTGGACAACATCCGCTACTCACCGCTGACGCAGATCAACCGCGACAACGTGTCGAGGCTCAAGGTCGCGTGGACCTACGACTCGCACGACGCGTTCAAGGCGTCGGAGATGCAAAGCAACCCCGTCGTCGTGGACGGCGTGCTGTTTGTCACGACGCCGACACTGAAGGTCGTGGCGGTGAACGCGGCGACCGGTGTGGAGATCTGGAAGTTCGATCCCAGCGGCGGCGCCGCGCCCGGCGCCCGCTTCCGGCACCGCGGCGTCACCGTTCACAAGGATCGCGTGTTCGTCAGCTACCGCAGCTACCTGTACGCGCTCGACCGCAAGACCGGCACGCCGATCGCGTCGTTCGGATCCGGCGGGCGGATCGACTTGCGCGAAGGGCTCGGCATGCCGGCGGAGAAACTCTCCGTCAGCGCGAGCACGCCGGGGGTCGTGTTCGAGGACATGCTGATCATGGGCAGCTCGGTGCCGGAGACCATTCCCGGGTCGCCGGGACACATCCGCGCCTTCGACGTGAACAGCGGACGGCTGCGCTGGATCTTCCACACCATTCCCCAGCCCGGCGAATTTGGCTACGACACCTGGTCGAAGGACGCCTACAAACTGTCCGGCGGCGCGAACGCGTGGGCCGGCGTCACGGTCGACGCCAGGAACGCGATGGTGTTCGCAGCCACCGGCTCCGCGTCGTTCGATTTCTACGGGGTGACACGCCATGGCGACAACCTGTTCGCCGACTGCGTGCTGGCCCTCGACGCGCGGACCGGCAAGCGCGTCTGGCACTTCCAGGGCATCAAACACGACGTGTGGGATTACGATTTTCCCGCTTCGCCCAACCTGATCACGGTCACGCGCGGCGGTCGCAAGGTGGAGGCCGTCGCGCAGATCACGAAATACGGTTACGTCTACGTGCTGAACCGGAAGACCGGCGAGCCGCTGTTCCCGATCGAATCGCGGAAGGTGCCGCCCTCGGCGATCGACGGCGAGCGTCTGTCCGAGCGGCAGCCCTACCCGGTGAAGCCGCCGCCGTTCACGCGGCAAGGGTTCACCGAGGACATGATCACGACGCGGACGCCGGAGGCCCACGCCGACGTCCTGGCACGCTTCAAGAAATACTCGAGCGGCTTCTTCGCGCCGCCCTCGTTCGAAGGCACGATCATCTTCCCCGGCGTCGACGGCGGCGCCGAATGGGGCGGCGCGGCGTTCGACCCCGATTCCGCCCTGCTGTATGTCAATTCCAACGAGATGCCGTGGATCGTGAAGCTGATCCCGAACAATGACACCTCGCTCTACAACAGCAAGTGCGCGACCTGCCATCGCGAAGACCGCAAGGGCTCTCCGTCGGCGCCGTCCCTCGAGGATGTCGGCACGCGTCACACCCGCGAGGAGATCGCCGCACTCATCCGCCAGGGCACCGGACGCATGCCGGCGTTTCCCGACATGGGAGCGCGCAACATCAATGACGTGGTCGAGTTCCTGGTCACCGGCGTCGACAAGGGGAAGGATCCGAAGCTGACCAGCGATCCCAGCTGGCTGAAGTACCGCAGCGACGGTGAGAGCATCTTTCTCGATCCCGATGGCTACCCGGCGATCACGCCGCCGTGGGGCGAGTTGACCGCGCTCGATCTCAACGCCGGCACGATCCGCTGGAAGATCCCGTTTGGAGAGTTTCCGGAACTGGCCGCCAAAGGGCTGACCAACACCGGCAGCGACAACTACGGCGGCCCGGTCGTCACGGCCGGCGGACTGCTGTTCATCGGCGCGACCAACTTCGACAGGAAGTTCCACGCTTACGACAAGCTCACCGGCACCCTGCTGTGGGAGACGACGCTGCCGGCGGCCGGCAATGCGACGCCGTCCACCTATACCATCGACGGCAAGCAGTACGTCGTCATCGTCTGCGGCGGCGGCAAGAACGGCGCGGCGTCGGGCAGCAGCATCGTGGCTTTCGCGCTGCCATGACGTCACGACCGGATGGAACCGCCGAGACCGCAGAGACGCCTTTTAAAGAATCCCGCCACAAGCCTGTACTCCCGGCCTCGGCGATTTCTTCTGATCGTGATCGCTATCGCACGTCGTTGAGCGACCAGTCGTAGTCGAGAAACTTGATCTTGGTCGACGGCTTCCGTGCCAGGTCCACCGCGGCGGGAGGTCCGAAACGGGTGACGACGGCACGGACGACCCGCTCGAGCCGATCGGCCTTGCCGGCGGCGTCATGGGCGAACGCCGCCACGAAGTCCTCACCGTACCACTCCAGGATTCGCGACACTCGCAGAGTGTCGCCGCGAATCTCCAGACCTTGTGCCTTCGCCAGGTATCGTCGCGCGGCGGCGTCGAGCTGCGCGTCGAGCGTCGCCGCGCGGTACGGCACCGTCGCCAGCGGCGGACAGCCGAGCGACGCGCAATTGATCGCGAAGTGGACGCGCGGCTCCTTGAACTCCGGACGCAGGATCTTGTGCTCGATATCGTCCAGCGTCACCGTCCGGCCGGCCGCGTGCCAGGTCAACCTCGTCCAGACGCCGTCGATCTGTCGGATGCTGTTGCGCGGCTGCATCGTGAATCGCGGCGAAGGCAGCGGATAGTGATCGACGATGGCGCGAAGCGTAAACAGGTTGTAGGCGTTGATCCAGAACGCCAGCCGCTCGTCGCGGGACCAGCTCCGCTCCTGGTCAGGCGTGACCTCGGCGAATTCCGTCATCACCTTCGACAGCGCGTCACGATGCTCCTTCAACGCGGTGTAGTCGACGACGGCGATGTGGACGTGATCGTTCAGGAGTCTCGCGTACGACAGATACTCCGGGTCGAAGCCGGCCGCGCCAGTCCCGGCCGCCAACGCAATCGCGAGAAGGAGCGCGACAAGGCCCAATCTCGGTGTCATCGCATCAACCGGGCCAGCAGGTCCTGCTTGAAGCCGGCCGGCGCGGTGGCGCAGTAGATCACGCGACCTGGCGCGGCGGTGAACGTGTTCGACGCCAACAAGTACGGCTTGCGATCCACCTTGGTCCCCTGCACGCCGGCTTCGGTCACATCGTCGGCCAGCGTCTCGATGCGGGCCTGGAGCGGCTCGCAGGCGAAGCCTTCCGGAGAAATCGCATAGGCGACGGCGAGCGTGTCGAACGGATTGAAGCCCTCGACCCCGAACAGCCGGGTCCACAGGGAGCGCCACGCTCTGGCCGGCGGAGCGAGCGCCCGGGCCGCGGCCGATGACGACGAGGCCAGCCGATCCAGATCGGCGTCGTCGAGCCACACTTTCGAGGCGATCTCGAACGGCGCCAGCACCAGTTCGACGTGAGAGTCGAGCAGCACCTGAAAGGCTTTCGGATCCAGCTCGAAGTTGAAGTCGCGATGGCCGGCCGGATTGGTGGTGCCGGTCGTGAAGCGTTGTCCCGGCCGGCGTCCAGCGACCGCGATGACGCGGACCACGCGCGGCGCGAGGTCGGGATGCTTCGAGAGGACCGTCGCGACGTTGGTCGCGGGGCCAAGGGCCAGAATGGTGAGCGGCCCGGCGCGGAGCGCAGCGGCCAGCGCGCGGCTCGCCTCCGTCTCCTTCTGCAGGTCGCTCGCCGTCGCGGCGCCTTTGAACACTCGCAGGCCTGGTGGGCCGTAGCTCGTGACCAGGCGGCGGGCAATCGGCAGGCCGCGGGCCAGTTCGGCATTGCCAAACACGACGGAAACGCCGCGCACGTCCAGTTCCGGCGAGTGGAACGCCTGGACCAGCGCCAGGCCGTCATCCACGTCACGCTCAGGCTCCCCAATCGCCGGATCCGTGTCGATCCAGACCGGCATTGGGGCCGGCGCGGCCTGGATCCTTCCCAGCGTGATCGCCAGCGCCAGCGCGGCCGCCATCCATCTCACTCTCAACATGTGAGCCCTTGCTGCGGTTCCAAAACGAGCCGCCGGGAATGTTGAAGCAACGTGCGCTTCTGATCGATGCCGCCGGTCAGAGGAAGCTGTGCCACGCCAATCAGCCTGCGCATGATCTCCACGCCGGCATAGGCGGCGACCCGGTCACGATCGAGACGGCGCGCCTGCGCGTGCGCCGTCACCGTCTCGAACGCCGCGGGAGCACAGCGCGCCAGTGCGAGGTGTGCGGCCAGAATCCCGCAATCGAACTCGGGCTCACCGAGAAAACAGAACTCGGGATCGATGATCCGTACGCTCGCGTCCGCCCTGAGCCAGCTGCCCGGAAAATAGTCGCCATGCACCAGCGTCTCGCCGTCGGCCAGATAGCGCTCGCCGATTGCGGCAACCGCTCCGACGTAGACGTGATCGGCAGCCAGTTCGCGCGCGGCATCGGCGAGCCCTGGCGTGATGGCGTTCAGATCGAGCCCATTCCCGTCGCGCAGCGGGAAGATGAACATGTGCTCGTGATTGAGGGCACGCATCGCGCGGTTCGCGAACACCTCGCGGCGCCCTGCGGGGATCGTCACGGCAGCAAGCCGAGTCAGCCAGTCGAGCAGTGTTCCCAGCGTCGCCGCCGCGATCTCGCCGTTCGCGTAGATGGACGCGAAGTCGCCGGCGCCGCCGATGTCCTCGAGCGCGAGAATGTGGTTGGCGGGATCCAGCTGCAGCAGGCGCGGCATCAGCGCCGCCACCGGCGGCTGATGCTGCACCTCGGCGTAGAACGCCGCCTCGACCAGCGTCCGCTCGAACGGCGCGGGAATCTGAGGGTATTTCTCCACCCACGGACGTCCCTGCTTGAGCACGAACGGGCGGCCGCTCGTCGGCGTGACGCGGAGCGTCAGGTTCATGTTGCCGTCTCCCGCCCGTTGAATCGTGATCGGCAGGTCCGCCACGGACACCAGTCCCCGATCGACCAGGTAGCGCTCGATGTCTCGCTGGTTCGAGGGGTCCAGCAGCCAGGGTCCGGTCGGCATGGTCTATCCGCTGTTCCGCAGCGCCGTCGCCACGGCGTTGATCGACAGCTGGATTCCTTCGCGGACGCGCTCGTCCTTCTCGCCGGCGCGATGACGCTTGAGCAGCTCGACCTGAAGCAGATTCAGCGGGTCGATGTACGGCAGCCGCAGGCGGATCGACGCATCGAGCAAGGGGTTCTTCTCGAGCAGCCGCGTCTGCGCGGTGACGGCCAGCAGCCCGTCGTGCGTGGCCGACCAGGCGTCGCGGATTCGGCCGAAGATGCGATCGCCGAGGGCTCGATCCTCCACCAGCGTGGCGTAGCGCGCAGCGATGGCCATGTCCGATTTCGCCAGCACCATCTCGAGGTTATCGAGCGCGGTCTGAAAGAAGGGCCACGAGGCGCGCATCTCGCGCAACAGGCCCTGGTCGGGATACGCCTGCAACGCCGCGCCCACGCCGTACCACCCGGGCAGCATGACGCGCGCCTGGGCCCAGCTGAACACCCACGGAATGGCGCGCAGGTCTTCGATCCGATCGGACGCCGTTCGCGATGCCGGCCGGGATCCGATGTTCAGCTCGGTGATCTCGGCGAGCGGCGTCATCTGGCGAAAGACGACGTTGAACCCCTCGGTCTCGTAGACGAGACCGCGATAGGCGCGACACGCGTCGCGCGAGAGCGCCTCCATCGCGCCCGCGAACCGCGCCGTGTCCGCCGCCGGCACCGCCGGCTTCTCCAGCGAGGCGAGCAGCGTTGCCGCGGTCATCGCCGCCAGGTTCGACGCGGTGCTCTCGCGCGTGCCGTACTTGGCCGCGATCACCTCGCCCTGTTCGGTGATCCGGATGCGGCCCTGCACCGTCCCGGCCGGCTGCGCGCGGATCGCCGCGAACGACGATCCGCCGCCGCGTCCGACCGCGCCGCCGCGTCCGTGAAACACCTGCATCGCGACCTGCGCCTGGCCGAACACCCGCGCAAGCGCCAGCGTCGCCTGGTGCAGCCCCCACACCGAGGTCAGATACCCGCCGTCCTTATTGGAATCGGAGTAGCCGACCATCACTTCTTGATAGCCGCGCGACCGCGCCGCCGCCGACACGTCCGGGAACGACAGCCACGCCTCCATGATGCGAGGGGCGCCGGCCAGATCGTGGATCGTCTCGAACAACGGCACCGGCATGATCGGCGACGACGCCGGATCCGAGGCGCGATAGAGGCCTGCCTCCTTCAACAGCACCTGGATCTCGAGCAGATCCGACACGCTGTCGCATTTCGACACGATGTAGGTCGTGATCGATGCCGGTCCGTACCAGGCGTGGGCTTCGGCGGCGGCGTGCACAATCGCCAGCTCCGAAGCGGTCTCCTCGGTGTAGGCGACGAACGGGCTCGCCAGCGGCCGTTCGCTCGCGAGCTCCCGCCGCAGCAGTGCTTCGCGGGATGGCTCGTCCAGCGCCAGGTAATCCTGCTCGACGCCGGCGACCTTCAGCAGATCGGCAACCACCCGCGCGTGGACGTCGGCGTTCTGCCGCAGGTCCAGCGTGGCGAGATGGAACCCGCAGGTCTCGACGGATCGAATCAGCCGGCCGAGCGCGCCGCCGCTCGCTAGGAGGCCCCCTCCAGCCATCCCGAGCGAGTGCGCGATGGCCACGAGATCCGCGCGGAACTGATCGGCGCGCAGGTACGGCTCGGCCTCGACCGAGGGAGGGCGAGGCGCCGGATGCCCGACCAGCCGTCGATAGGTGCCGGCCAGACGGGCATAGATCCCGGTAATCGCGCGCCGATAGGGCTCGTCGCGCCGCGCGGCGTTGACGTCGCCGCTCCGGTCGGCCAACGCCGCCACCGCATCGGTCGGATCCGCCAGCTCCGTCGAAATCGACAGATCCGAGCCGAGCGCGTGCACCTGTTCCAGATAGCTCGCCAGCACCGTCTGTGAGCTCTGCCTCAGCGCCAACCGCAACGAATCGGCGGTGACATTGGGATTGCCGTCGCGATCGCCCCCGATCCAGCTCCCCAGCCGCAGGAAGCTTTTAGGACGCTGGGACAGCAGCCGCTCCCACCGCGCATACACGACAGGCAGCATCGGCAGGAGCATGTCGCGGAGGTAGGCCAGCGCGATGTCGACTTCGTCAGCCACGTACAGGCGCTCGCGCCGCAGCGGCCGCGTCTGCCAGAGCAGGCTGATTTGCCTGAGGATCGCCTGCTCGATCAGATCGCCGTCGAGCGTCTCGATCCGGCCGAGGTCTCGCAGCCGCATCAACCCGGCGATCCGATTCCGGTGGTCGATCATGCTCTTGCGCATCACCTCGGTCGGATGCGCGGTGAGGACCGGCACGATCAGCGCCCGATCCAGCAGCGCTGCCGCCGCATCCTTGTCGATGCCTTCGTCCGCCAGCAGCTGCAATGCCGCCTCGACATCGTCGCCCGAATGGCGGGCGGCCGCCTGCCGGTCTTCAGCCAGGTTCGCGAGCATCGAAAACAGCATGAACCCGCGCACGAACGCCAGCGTGTCGTCGAGGCTCAGTGCATCGAGGCCTCGATCGACCGCGGCCGCGCCGGCGATGCCGCGATACCGATCAACGGAGGCGCCGCGAATCGACTCGATGCGCTCGAACAACGCGTCGCCGCCATAGGCCCGGATCACGTCGCCGAGGAGCCTGCCGAGGTAGCGGATGTCTGCGTTCTGGGTGATCGGGGCGGGCACGGCTATGGGCATTATATCGACCGCGGCGTCAGTGTTTTTTCACAGTTCTGTCACGCCGCTCTCACACCAGGGCAGTCGAAACCGATATTGGAGGTCGAGATGCACATGGACGCCGAACGTCAGCTGCGGACCGCGCACGAGCCACTGTCGATTGTCGTGAACGACGAGACCTGGGACCTGTATGTGTTTGGCGTCACGCGCGTGCAGCGCGATTGGTGGGTGCAGATCGCCGTGGTCGGTCCGCGCGCCTGCACCGTGACCGTCCGCGTCGACGCCGCGAGCGGCCGTGGCGCGGCCGCGCACGAGATCATCACGCTGGTCACCGCCTGGCTGCTCGAAGACGATGCCAGCGACCACGCTTATCTCGAGCACGCGCCGCTCGAAGCCCGGGCATCCTGACGGCGGTTGTTCTTACTCAGCTCTCAATGCGGTGATGGGATCGACGCGGAGTGCCCGAAGCGTCGGCAGCAGGCTGCCGACGATGGTCATCAGCGCGGACAGGCCCACCGCCGCAAGCATGGTCGGCGCGTCGGCCGGCTTGACGCCGGCGAGCAGCGCCTCCATGCTGCGCCCGGCGAGATACGCGAGCACCACGCCCGGGATCACACCGGCCAGCGCCAGCATCATGCTGCGCCGGACGATCATGCGGAGAATGTCGCCCGACTGCGCGCCGAGCGCCATCCGCACGCCGATCTCCTGCGCCCGCTGCGACACCGAGAACGACAGCAGCCCGTGGATGCCGATCCCCGCTAGCACGAAGGCGATCACCGCGAACGCGGCCAGCACTCGCACCTGGGCCGACCGCGACGAGGTGTCGCGCTCGACCACGTCGTTCATCGTGGCGACGTCGTTCACCGGCAGCGTCGGCTCGATCTGCCGGATGATGGCGCGAATCGGCGCGGCGACCGCCTCCGGCTGCGATGAGGTCCGAACCACGAGCACTCGAGGGATGTAGCCAACGATGTCGCCGTCGGCCACCTGCCGGAAGGGCAGGTAGACCTGCGGCTCCGCCCGCCGCTCGAGGCCGCGCATCAGCACGTTGCCGGCGACGCCCACGATCACGCGCTCCTGCAGCGCAAATGTGAAGTGATGACCGATCGCCGACGACGGCGTCTCCTTGGGCAGGAACCGCGTCACGAACGACTCGCTGACCACCGCCACCGCCTGCCGGTCCTGGGTGTCGCTCTCGTTGGTGTCGCGACCGACCTTGATCGGGATGCCGAGGGTGGTGAAAAACCCCGGCGTCACATAGCGCAGAAATGCGTTCTGGTTCTCGGCCCGATTCACCTGCCGGCCGTCGAGCGAGATCGGCCAGATCCCGCCCTTCATCCGTCCCATCGGGAGGTAGCTGACGAAGGCCGCGTTGGTCACCCCGGGGATCGCGCGGGTGTTCGACAGCACACGATCGTAGAACGCCGCGCGGGTGACGACGCGATCGAACTGCGGCGACGGCAGCGGCGTCTGCAGCGTGAGCACGTTCTCGGAGCGAAAACCGGGATTGGTGAGCTGCACGTTCCACAGCGCCCGGATCAGCAGGCCCGCCGACACCAGCAAGACGACCGACGCGACGATTTCAACGACGACCAGGGTCGAGCGGACACCTTCTTTCTGCCCGCCGCCAGATCGCGCCCCCTCGCGCAGTCCGCCGAGATCCGCCTCGCCACCGACTCGAAGCAGCGGCGCCAGACCGAAGGCGAGGCCGGTGGCAAGCGTGGTCCCGATCGCGAACAGCATGACCCGAAGATCGACCGTCGGCTCACTGGCCAGCGGCAGGTTGGTCGGCACCAGCCGGTTCAGCAGCGGGACCGCGGCATAGGCAATCGCCATCCCGAGCACGCCGCCGACGCTGGCGAGCAGCAGGCTTTCGGTGATCAGCTGCCGGATCATCCGCTCGCGACCGGCGCCCATCGCGGTGCGAACGGCGAGCTCGCGACGGCGCTCGAGCGCACGCGCCAGCAGCAGGTTCGCCAGGTTGGCGCAGGCGATCAGCAGGACGCAGAGCGCGGCGCCCGACAGCGCGTACAGCAGCAGCCGCGCCTGTTGCGAGACGCTGTCGGTCGCGAGCGGGAACAGCAGCGCGCCCACGTCCTTGTTGTCCACCGGGAACTCCTGCCTCGATCGCGCCGCGAGCACGTCCATCTCCGCCTGCGCCTGGGCCATCGTGACGCCGGCGCGCAGCCGCCCGACCGCGTAGTGCCAGTTGTCGTTGCGGTCGACGTACATCTGCGCGTTGAAGCGCAGCGGCGTCCAGTACTGCACCTCGCTGGTCGGATAGCGGAATGCCTGCGGCATGACGCCGATCACGGTGTACGACTCGGTGTCGAGCAGCAGCTGACGGCCGACGATCGACGGCTCGCCGCCGAACTGCGTCTGCCAGAGCCGGTAGCTGAGGATCAGCGTGCCCGGAGCGCCCTCGCGATCGTCGCTCTCGGCGAACAGCCGGCCGATCAGTGGCTGCACGCGCAGCGTCGGAAACAGATCGTAGGACACCGCGGTCCCGACCACCCGCTGCGGTTCGCCGGTGCCGACCAGATTGGCCGCCGCCGCATGGTGCAGGCCGATGCTTTCGAACACCGTGGCGCCCGCTTTCCAGTCGCGGTAGTTCGCCGCCGAGAGCTCGAGCTGCGAGTAGGCCGGCGTCTTTTCGTACAACCGCACCAGTCGGTCCGGCTGCGGGAACGGCAGCGGCCGCAGCAGCACGAAGTCGGTGACGGAGAAGGCCGCGGTGGTCGCGCCGATCCCGAGCGCCACGATGATGATCGCGGTGAGGGCGAACCCCGGGGCGCGGCGCATCATCCGCGCCGAATAGCCGAGATCCTGCCGGAGCAGATCGGCGTGGACGAGCGCCGCGTTGACGGTCACCTCGCCAATCGTTTCGATCCAGAGCCAGATCGCGCCCAGCGATCCGGCCGCCTCGCGCCGGCGGGCGAACACGGCGCGCATCTCATCCCCGTACTCGTTCCGGAACGACGCAGGATACAGATGGAGAAGGACGCTGTACATGGGTTCAGGCCTTTCCCGGAGCGAAACCAACGGCACGCGCCATGCGGACGAGCTGGCCGAGGCGGCGCACTTCTGCCCTGGCGGCGGCGGTCCCATCCGGCGTAATCCGGTAATAGCGGCGCCGCTCGTCGTCGTCTTCCGGCGCCGGGCGTTCGCGCGTTTCGGCGATGAGGCCCTGCTCCAGCATCCGCTGGATGGAGCGATAGAGCGTGCCCGCGCTCAGCTTGAGCTCGCCGTCAGTGCGGACGGCAACGTCCTGGATGATGGCGTAGCCGTGGCGATCTTCTTCGGCCAGGGCAAGGAGAATGTGGAAAGTGGCTGGCGGCAGCATGTCCTCAACTATAGCCACGGTGGATACATTCTCCAAGGCTATAGACGGGCCGCGGGCTAGAATGGTTCGCTATATGGACAAAACATTCCTGCTGCTGGGAGCGGTGGCCGCGTTCCTCGCCGTGGCGCTCGGCGCGTTTGGCGCGCATGGGCTCCGCGCCCGGCTCTCACCGGAGATGTTGGCGGTCTTTCAGACCGGCGTGCAGTACCACATGTACCACGCACTCGCGCTGATTCTGGTCGCCGGCATCCTCGGGCACCTGAGCGGCTGGCTGATTCAGACCGCCGGCTGGTGCTTCCTCGCGGGCATCATCTTCTTTTCCGGCAGCCTCTATCTCCTCGCGATCACCGGCGTGACGATGCTGGGCGCGATTACCCCGATCGGCGGCCTGCTCTTTCTGGCCGGCTGGGCCTGCCTCGCCTTCGCCGCCGTGTAAGACGTCAGACACCTTACAAGCCGAGACATGATTCGCATCACCGACACCATCGGCATCGAGGACCGGGAGCTGGACGAGCGGTTCGTCCGCGCGTCGGGGCCTGGTGGACAGAACGTCAACAAGGTGTCGACGGCCGTCGAGCTCCGCTTCGACGTCCGCGCCTCGTCGCTGCCCTACGACATGAAGCAGCGGCTGATCGCGCTGGCCGGCAGCCGCATGACCGGAGACGAGGTGCTGCTGATCGACAGCCGCGAGCATCGCACCCAGGCGATGAACCGCGAGGCGGCGCGGGCGCGCCTGGTGGCGCTGCTGCAGCTGGCGGCCAAGCGCCCGAAGACACGCCGACCGACCAAGCCGAAACGTGCCGCGAAGGAAAAACGCCTCGAGTCGAAGCGTCAGCGGAGCGAGGTCAAGTCCCTGCGCGGCCGCGGCCGCGCCTCCGAAGACTGAACGCCAACCCAGGGGTCAGCGGTCGACGTGCTGGACGCTCCCCGCACCGACCGTGGCGGCGGCCGTGAGGCTTTGCGCCAGATTCTCCACCGTTCCCCCTGATCGGAACTGCGGCTCGACCAACGGCGAGTAGACCTCGAGGCTGGCCTGGAGGAGACGGCCGCTCTCCAGGGCCGCGATTTCGTCGGCGTTCAGTGCCGAGCGGTAGATCAGCAGATCCTTGTAGTCCGCCTGCACCCCGCCGACAACGAAGCGGTTCGGCTCGAGCCGTTCGGCCACGCTGCCGGCCAGCTTGCCGTCGACGAAAAACAGCGTCTCGCCTCGCGCGGTGTAGTGGCTCAGCACGAGATGGTGCGGCGCCGCGTCCGCCTTCACCGCCGACACCACCTTGGCGTGGGTCGATGCCGTATACGTCCAGACGCCGCGCTCGACGCCGATGGTCGCGACAAACGGCGCGGCCGCGGTCAACGCCGTCGTCTCGAACTCCAGGGTTCCCCGGCCGCCGGCGCGTTCCTCTTTCTTCATCGCCATCGCCGCATCGAGCGTGATCCCGCTCACCGTCGCGACCTCGCCCTCACGCGGAGCCCTCACGGTGATGCCGAACGCAAAGGGATGCATCGACGAATCCGGCGTGAATGCGATCGATCCGTCCGGCCCCTTGATGCGCGCGAAGCCGCCGGCCGTGGATCGGACCGGCGCCGCCTTGCCCCGTTCGATCGCGTCGAACAACGTCGGCACGAACGTCCTGAGCAACTCGTCGTGCCCGGCAGCATTCGGGTGCAGCGAGTCGTGCCAGAACCCCCTCGCCCACTTCCCGGTGCCGTCGTCCACGGCGCCGAGAAAGTTCACGCTCGGCACGTCCCAGCCGTTGATCGCCAGGTTCATGCGGCGCGTGTACTGGTACTCGACCGATGTGAAGTCGTTGCGCGTGTAGCACAGCGTGATGACAGGGACGATGTGATGCTCGCGGCTGCGGGCGACGAAGCCGCGCATCCCGGCTTCGAACTGGGCGTAGATCGCGTCCTTCTCCGTCCTGGTCGTTCCGTTCTGGATCCCTTCGTTGCCCAGCGACAGCCCGAGCAGCGCGTAGCCGGGGTGGACCGTCAGCAGATACCGCACCTTCGGATCGGGATCGCCGATCGGCGCGAAGCGCGGCGCCATCGTTTTCGTGTTGTCGCCGCCGCGCGACTGGTTCAGCACTTCCCATCCGCGTGGCGCGAGCAGTTCCCGCAGCCGCCCGGTGTAGCCCTCGTGTCCTATGTCATCGCCCGTGCCGTTGGCGACCGATGAGCCGAATACCGCGATTCGCCGCGGCGGGACGGCCGGCTTCTGGGCCGCGACCAGCGTCAGGCCAGCGACGGCCAGCACCAGGGCCAGCAGGGAACGTGTGACGCGCTTGCGCATGCGGCGATTCTACTCCGCGCTGTACAATCGTCCCGCGATGAAACGCCGGGAATTCATCTATCGCACGGGGATGACGGCCGCGGGACTTGCCCTCGGCGGGCGGGCGCGGCCGCTCGCGCAATCCGAGCCCTCGCGCTGGCGCTCGTTCGAGATCACCACGCGGGTCCAGGTGCTGCAGGCGCGGGGCGCCACGCGCGTGTGGCTGCCGACCCCGCTCGCGTCGGCGCCCTACCAGCACACCATGGGCGACACCTATCATCCGGGCAACGGCACGGCCGTGATGATCGAAACCAACGCCAACGAGCCCGACATCCTTGGCTGCTCGTGGGACGAGGGAGTGGAACCGGTCCTGACGCTGGTCAGCCGCGTCGCGACCGCCGACCACGCGGCAAACCTCACCACGCCGACAGTGCCGCCGCCCGTGGACATGAAGCCGCTCACGCGCTTTCTCCAGCCGACCAGGCTCATTCCGATTGACGGCATCGTGCGGACGACGGCGAACGAGATCACGAAGGGCGCCGGCACCGACCTGGAGCGCGCGCGGGCCATTTACGAGTGGATCGTCGACAACACCTTTCGCGATCCGAAGACGCGCGGTTGCGGTCTCGGCGACATCCGCTTCATGCTCGAGTCGGGAAACTTGAGCGGGAAATGCGCCGACCTGAACGCGCTGTTCGTCGGCCTGTGCCGCGCCTCTGGCGTTCCCGCCCGCGATCTCTACGGCCTGCGGGTCGCGCCGTCCGCCAGGGGTTTTCGCAGTCTGGGACTATCGTCGGCCGACGCGACCAGGGCGCAGCACTGCCGCGCTGAGGTCTACCTCACCGGCTACGGCTGGGTGCCGGTGGATCCAGCGGACGTGCGCAAGGTCGCGCTCGAAGAACCGCCCGGCCACCTGGCGATCGGCGACGAACGCGTGAAGATCGCGCGGCAGCGGCTGTTCGGATCATGGGAGATGAACTGGATCGCCTATAACTTCGCCCACGACGTCGCCCTGCGCGGATCGACGCGCAAGCCGCTACCCTATTTCATGTACCCGGAAGGCGAGACCGCCGAAGGCCCACTCGACAGCCTCGAACCGGACCATTTCAAGTACACCATCACAGTTCACGAGATTGACGAGCCGTAGTGCGGACCTTCAGGTCCGCCCGAGCCGGCAGGCCTGAAGGCCTGCACTGCTAGTAGCGGGGCTCCAACGTCTTGGAACACACCGCGTCAGGAGACGCGCTTGAAATCGTAGGTCTTTGGGTTCGCCTGGTCCTCGAGGGACACCACCACGTGGGCGCCGGTGGTGGAGGCAGCCGACGCGTCCAGCACACGCAGCGTATGTGTCGTCTTGTCGGCTGAGCGGATGGTGATCTGCTTGCGCGATCGGTTGACCTCGATCACGACGCCCTGAGTGGTGGTCTTGAGCGCATCGCCGCTGTCCGCCACGTCTTTCACCAGCACGCGGCTGCCTTCGATGAGCGTGTCGAGCGGGTTCTCACTCGCGCCGTTGCCGCCGGGGAGAATCTTCTTCACGCCCTCCGCCACCTTGTGCGCTGCCTTGTGCTCGCTGCTGATCGTGCCTTCAGTTGCGATCGTTCCGGTGACACCCTGGATTGGCGGCGCCTGTTGCGCCGCGGCTGAGCTAGACACAACAAGCAAGGCACAGAGCGCCATCGGCAACCGCATGGAAACCTCTCTCCTACCTTACACCGCCATCGTGCCCTCGCCGACGACGATCGATGCGCCGCCGACCTGCACGCCGGTCACGTCGGCGCCGGTCATCGCGACCTTGACGTGCAGCCGGCTGGGCCGCCGCGCCAGCACGCCCTGCAGGAAGATCATCGCGCCGATCCGATCGCGCGGCACGAATCCGTACTGCGCCGCGAAACAGCCGGCCGGC
Source organism: uncultured Acidobacteriota bacterium (assembly GCA_963794705.1). Taxonomy (GTDB): domain Bacteria; phylum Acidobacteriota; class Vicinamibacteria; order Vicinamibacterales; family CAVVIG01; genus CAVQFC01. The sequence continues at coordinate 248,743 of CAWCFI010000006.1, read as the reverse complement.
CCCACCGCCGATCCGGTCGCGGGATCTTCGATGCCGCCCGACGGCAGCATCCGGCTGTAGGCGGCGACGCCGTCCCCCGCCTGCTCCACCGAGAAGGCATAGATGCCGCGGCGTTGAATCCCGGCCGCGGCAAAGACGGCATCCACCTTCGCGCGATCGATCACCGCCGCATCGACCGCCTTGCGCGTCGGCAACGGAACGATGAAGAAGTTCGAGCCGCAATTGACCTCCTGCGCGGGCGCGCGGCCGTCGAGCGCCTCGACGCCAAGGGCAGCGGCGAGCCCGGGCCCGTCGGTCACCGTCTTGCCGAACGTCGGCTTCAACTGGGTCATCCAGGCGAAGGCGAGGCGGCCGTCCTTCCAGTCGAGATCCAGGTTAATCGGACCCACGCCCAACCCGAACGTGGTGTGGGCCAGCCCCGGCTTCAAGACGCCCACGTGCGCAAGCGCGAATGCGGTCCCGATGGTCGGGTGGCCGGCGAAGGGTGTCTCCGCGGTGCGAGTGAAGATCCGCACGCGATGATCGGTGCCCGCCGCCTCGGGCGGAAATACAAACGTGCACTCCGAGAGGTTCGACTCTCGCGTCATGGTCTGCATCGTCTCGGTGTCGAGGCCCGCGGGCTGCACGAAGACGAAGAGCTGGTTGCCCTGCAGCCGCCGGTCGGTGAACACGTCGAGGTGGATGTAGCGATACGACGGCGAACCGCCCGTCTGGGCCGCGGCGCCGCGCGGCCACGCACACGCCGCCAGGCCGGCGAGCCCGGCTTTTCCGAAGTCACGACGGTTCATGTCTTTGCCTTTCGGCAGGCCTGAAGGCCTGCACTACAGAAGCCTGAACGCCTGCACTACAGAAGCCTGACGCCTGCACTACAAAAGCACTCTACAGCCGCGCTCTTCGAGCGCCGCCATCGCCGGCGACACGGACGACAGGTTGACCCACCGCAGGTCGAGCTTCTGCAGATTCGGCCATTCAACGACCCAGTGCGGCAGCTCCGTGAACGGGTTGCCACGCAGATCGAGATAGGACAGGCGCGGCAGCGCGCGCAGCGCGTTCGGCACGGCGTGCAGTTGGTTACCGCGCAGGTGCAGCTCGTGCAGGCGCTCCAGACCACCAAACGACGTGGGCAACGTGGTCAGCCGATTCCCATCGGCCCTGAGCTCTTCGAGGCTCCACAGGTTGCCGATCGAATCCGGGAGCCGCGCCAGCTGGTTGTCGCTCACGTTCAGATACCGTAAGCGGATCAACCGCGTGAACAGCGACTCCCGCAACGCGGTCAGCTTGTTGTCGTGCAGATATAAATAGTCCGTGAGGCCAACCAGCTGGCCGAGCGCATCCGGCAATTCGGTCAACAGGTTATGGCCGAGATCGAGCGTGCGGAGGTTGGTGAGCGCGGCGATGCCCTCGGGCAGTTCCGCAAGCGCGTTGTCGGCGAGGATCAGCGTCTCGAGTGCGGTGTTGTCCCACAGCGACTCCGGCACCGTTCCGAGCTGCTGCTTCCACAGGTTGAGCGACTTCGATTCCACGGTGGCGGCCAGAGGCTACCACGAGACGACGCGGCGCCCTCGAGTTCGGGGTAAAGTCTTGGTTTCCGTTGGAGGAGCTGACATGAAACGCATCGTCCTGCTGGGTACGCTGCTGGCCGCGGGCGCCGCATCGATGGCGGCACAGACGCCGGCCGCGCCGAAAATCATCGACATCATGAAGCTGAAGGACAACCTGTATGTCCTCACCAGCTCCACGCCCGGCAACGCCGCCACCTTCAGCGGCGGCAACGTCGCCGTGTTCATCACCGACGGAGGCGTGACGCTGGTCGACGACAAGCTGGCCGGCTGGGGCCAGGCGGTGCTCGACAAAGTGAAGAGCGTCACCGACAAGCCGATCACCCGCATCATCAACACGCACACCCACGGCGATCACACCGGCAACAACGGCTTCTTCGGCGCCAATGTCGAAATCGTGGCGCAGGAGAACACCAAGACGAACATGGAGAAGATGGACGCCTTCAAGGGCGACGGCGCCAGGTTCCTGCCCGCCAAGACCTACAAGGACAAGATGACGCTGGGCAGCGGCAAGGACCGCATCGATCTCTACTACTTCGGCGCCGGCCACACCAGCGGCGACACCTTCGTGGTCTTCCCGGCCCTCCGCGTCCTCCATACCGGCGACGACTTCGCCTGGAAAGACGGGCCGCTCTGCGACCGCGGCAACGGCGGGAGTTGCGTCGACCTGCCAGCGTACGCTCCAGAAAGCCATCGCCGGCATCAAGAACATCGATACGGTGATTCCCGGCCACAGTCCGATGCAGACGCCGAAGGATCTCGAGCTCTGGCAGAAGTTCACCGCGGCGCTGCTGTCGCACGCCGTCGATCAGATGAAGGCCGGCAAGAGCGTCGACGACGCCACGGCGTCGTTCTCGATCGACAAGTTCCCGGGCTACAAGAAGGAACGCGTCAAGGGATCCATCCAGGCCGTCTACGACGAGCTCAAGAAGTAAACTATGCGCATGAAGGCCATCGTCGCCGCAGCGGGACTCGCGGCTGGACTCGCTGCGGGCTTCGCGCCGGCCGTCGCCCAGCAGCCGGCCGCGCTTCCAGCGCCGGGCTTCCACCACCTGCACCTCAACTCGATGAACCCGGAGGCGGCCATCGCCTTCTACGCGAAGGAGTTTCCGAGCACGTCGAAGACGACCTGGGGCGGCATGCCGGCGCTGAAGTCACCGAACAACGTGCTCGTGCTCTTCACCAAAGTCGACCAACCGCCGGCGACGCAGCCGCAGACCGCCTTCTGGCATTTCGGCTGGCACGTCACCAACGAGCGCGCCACGATGGCGCGGCTGCGCGCCGACGGCGTGACGCTGCTGCCGCTCTACACCGGAGAGGGTGACGGCACGGTCAACATCAACAGCGACACCTATCCCGGCACCGGCGGCGTGCTCGGCCTGACGAGGGCCCAGCTCGCAGACGCGAAGAAGAACAACGTCAAACCGGCCGGCGGCGCCGGCTTCGCCTACGTGCGCGGACCGGACGATGCGCTGATCGAAGTGCAGGGCGACATGCCGGCCGAGCGGTTCAACCACGTGCACATGTACCACGAGGAGCCGTTCTGCTCGCAGCTGTGGTATCAGAAGCACCTGAATGTCCCGATTCCGCAGGGACGGCGCGGCGGCCCGCCCGCCGAGCCGCGGACCGACGCGAACTGCAAGGTGCCGCGCGGGCCGGACAAGACCTGGCCGGCGCTCGACGTGGACGGCATGTATCGCGCGCCGCAAATCCCGCTGATCTTCGGCGACGTGTCCATGGGCGGCTACACGCGCCAGACCGATCAGCCGCTTGCCAGCACGAGAGGTCATCTCGCCGATCACGTGGCGCTCAACGTCGCGGACCTCGACGCCTGGATCACCAAGTTGCGCGCGGAGAATGTCACCTTCCTCGAGCAGGCGCATAAGCTCGGCGACACACGGGCGATCATGATCGAGGGACCCAGCCACGAAGCGCTCGAGCTCGTCGAGGTCAAGTAAATGAAGTCCCTGACTGCGTTGTTGGTCGCCGTCCATCTGCTCGCGCTGAGCGCTCCGGCGTCGGCGCAGACCGATTTCTCCGGCCGCTGGACGCTCGACAAAGACATGAGCGCCGACCTCACCAAGGCGACATTCGCGCCCCAGGCCACGCCGCAGCGCCGGAGCACCGGCGGCTTTTCCGGCGGCGGGTTCGGCCGGGGCTTCGGCGGCCGCAGTCAGGCGGGGGGCGGCGACAATCGCGGTTTCGGGGCGACGATGACGCCGGTCGAGCGCGCCACCCTCAAGGAATTCGCCGATTACGTCAGAAGCTTCACCGCGGTGACCATCGAGCACACCGATCACTCGACCTTCACCGTCACCGACGCGTCCGGGCGATCGCATCTCTTCCCGACCGACGGCACCAAGACGCCGATGGCCCTCGCGACGGCCACGGTCGACAGCGTCACCAAGTGGGACGGCCCGCACATGGTGACGGTCTTCACCATCGGCCCGGCCGAAGATCTCGTGTTCACCTACATCCTCGTTCCGGCGACCCATCAAATGGCGCTGCGCATACGTCTCGACGAATCGGGACGACCGCGCGCGGACGTTCCCGAGCTCCGTCTCGTCTACAGGCAGACTCACTAATCGATGGCCAACATTCTTCAGCGTCTTCCCGCCGGCCAGAAGGTCGGCATTGCATTCTCCGGCGGTCTCGACACCAGCGCGGCGCTCCACTGGATGAGAGCCAAGGGCGCCATTCCCTACGCCTACACCGCGAACCTCGGCCAGCCCGACGAGGCGGACTACGACGAGATCCCGCGCAAGGCGCTGCAGTACGGCGCCGAGCAGGCGCGGCTCATCGACTGCCGGCCGCAGATGGTGGCCGAGGGGATCGCGGCGCTGCAAAGCGGCGCCTTTCACATCTCCACGGCTGGGGTCCCGTATTTCAACACCACGCCGCTTGGCCGCGCGGTCACCGGCACCATGCTCGTCGTCGCGATGAAGGAGGACGACGTCCACATCTGGGGCGACGGCAGCACCTTCAAGGGCAACGACATCGAGCGCTTCTACCGCTACGGGCTGCTGGCCAACCCGAATCTCCGCGTCTACAAGCCGTGGCTCGACCAGCAGTTCATCGACGAGCTCGGCGGCCGCAAGGAGATGTCGGAGTACATGAGCAAGGCGGGGTTCGCCTACCGCATGAGCACGGAAAAGGCGTACTCAACCGACTCGAACATCCTCGGCGCGACGCACGAAGCCAAAGACCTCGAGTTCCTGAACAAGGGCATCATGATCGTGGAGCCGATCATGGGCGTGGCGTCGTGGCGGGAAGAGGTCGCGGTCAAGCCGGAGTCGGTCTCCATCCGCTTCGACGAAGGCCGTCCGGTCGCCCTCAACGGCAAGGTCTATGACGACCAGGTCGAGCTGATGCTCGAGGCCAACGCCATCGGCGGGCGCCACGGCCTCGGCATGTCGGATCAGATCGAGAACCGGATCATCGAGGCCAAGAGCCGCGGCATCTACGAAGCCCCCGGCATGGCGTTGCTGTTCATCGGCTACGAGCGGCTGATTACCGGCATCCACAACGAGGACACCATCGAGGAGTACCGCGAAAGCGGCCGCAAGCTCGGTCGCTGGCTCTATCAGGGGCGCTGGTTCGATCCACAGGCCCTGAAGCTTCGTGAATCGGCGCAGCGCTGGGTCGCGCGCGCCGTCACCGGCGAAGTCACCGTCCAGCTCCGCCGCGGCAACGACTACTCCATCCTCAACACCGAAAGCCCGAACCTCACCTACAAGCCGGAGCGGCTGACGATGGAAAAGGGTGAGAGCGTGTTCTCGCCGCAGGACCGCATCGGCCAGTTGACGATGCGGAATCTCGACATCAGCGATACCCGCGACAAGCTGCTCACATACGTCAAGACCGGATTGATCGCGCCGTCGCTCGGATCGTCGATGCCGATGCTGGCCGACGGCGAGCCGGCCGATCCGAAAAAGAAGTGAAGACGTGGCCGGCGGCTCTGCTCGTCGGCTGCGTGATGGCGCTTGGAGCGCGAGATTTTCAGGCGAGCGTTGACGCTCGGCTGAGCCCTGCGAGCTCCGAGCAACAAGGCTCGCCCTCCATGCTTCCTCCGACCTACGTCGTCGATCCGTCCTGGCCGAAGCCGCTGCCCAACCACTGGCTGGTCGGCGCGGTGGTCGGCGTCGCGGTTGATTCACGCGATCACGTCTGGATTACGCATCGGCCCTCGACGCTGCAGCCCAACGAGACGCGCTCATTCTGGAAGGCCGCGCCGCCGGTGCTCGAATTCGATCAGGCCGGCACGCTGGTGTCGTCGTGGGGTGGTCCGGGCCCCGGCTATGAGTGGCCGCAGCTCGAGCACGGCATCCACGTCGATGCCGACGACAACGTGTGGCTCGGCGCCGGCGGCGACAAGGACGCCCAGATCCTGAAATTCTCCAGGCAGGGCAAGTTCCTGATGCAGATCGGCCATCAAGGCAAGGGCCAGGGCAGCAACGACACCCAGAATCTTGGTGCCGCTGCGCACATGGTCGTCGACCGCGCGGCCAACGAGCTCTACGTCGCCGACGGCTACGTCAACCACCGCGTCATCGTCTTCGACGCGACGACCGGCGCCTACAAACGCCACTGGGGCGCCTACGGCAGGAAGCCGGACGACTCGTACTTCACGAAGGCCGGAGAAGTCCTGCCGGGCCCCTTCAGCGGCGCGGTCCAGCACGAGAACAAGCCCAGCCAGTACGATCCCGCCGGCCCTCCCCCGCCGCAGTTCCGGATCGTTCACGCCGTGCGGATCTCGACCGACGGGCTGGTCTACGTGTGCGACCGGACCAACGATCGCCTGCAGGTATTCCGAAAAGACGGGACGTTCGTGCAGGAGGCGTTCATCGCCAAGGAGACGTTCGGCAGCGGCTCGGTGTGGGATATCGGCTTCTCCACCGACCCCGATCAGACGTTCGCGATCGTCATCGACGGAACCAATCAGCAGGTCTACGTGCTCCGCCGAAAGACGCTCGAGGTGGTCTCGACCTTCGGCGGCGCCGGTCACTGGGCCGGCCAGTTCTACGGCGCGCACAACCTCGCGATCGACTCGAAGGGCAATCTGTACATCACCGAAACCTACGAAGGAAAGCGCGTCCAGAGGTTCACATGGGTGCGATAGCGCTGCTTCTCCTCGGCCTCTTCATCCAGGACCCGGTGCGCACCGGCGACATCAGCGTGCGCGGGTTGAAGGCGTCCGACTTCCCCCGGGTCACCAGGATCGCCGAGAACGTCTACGCGTTCGAGCAGATCGATCCCACCAAGCGCACCGTCACGGTCAACAATCTGATCGTCGTCACGAGCGGCGGCGTGCTGATTGCCGAGAGTCAGGGCACGGCAGACAACGTCAGGCGCCTGATCGCCGAGGTCGCCAGGCTGACGCCCCAGCCGATCAAGTACGTGGTCGTCGGTTCGGAACATGGCGACCACACCGGCGGCATCGCGGCGTTCCCGCCCGGCGTGGTCTATCTCGCGCACCCGTTCTCCGCGCCGCGCATCAAACAGCCGACCGAGCCGGTCGCCGACAAGCGCGTGGTCACGCTCGGCGGCACTGAGATCGACGTGCTGTTCCTGGGTCGCGCTCATACCGGCGGCGATCTGGAAGTCTACCTGCCGAAGGAAAAGATCCTGTTCATGAGCGAAGTTTTCTCCAACCGTATCTTCCCGTCGATGGCGAACGGCTACCCGACCGAATGGGTGGAGACGCTGAAGCGGGCCGAGCTGATGGATGTCGGCTACTTCGTGCCCGCCCACGGCTTCGTCGACGCCGCGGCCGTGATGCGTGAGGAAGAACGCAATTATCGTCTCGCCCTCGAACGGATCATCGCCGAGGGCTCACGGCTGCACGGCAACGGAACCGCCGTCGAAAATGCGCCCGCCAGCGCGCGATTCGAACCGTACGACGGTTGGACTCGGGCGGCGAACAACGCGTCCGCCGCACTCAAACGCGTCTACATGGAACTCGATGGTCAGCTGAAGTAAGGAGCCTTTGGTTCCCCTCGCACACGCCGGGGTAGATATTACGCGCGTGTAAGAACGGCGCATTGGACGGCTGCACCGCGTGATGACTGCAATTTTTTATTGGGCGATTCTGCTTGTACGATGGCGTCTAAATTGCTAATGTCCGTCTCGTGGCTCGCAAGTTCATTCCGTCTCGCGATCTGGCGTTAAGCTCCGACGGCAGCGATTCCGCGGTTGGCGTCACCGCCGCCGACGAGTTGTTCTTCAATCTGGACGGCCGGATCGTCTCCACGACGGACGACGCGTGGCGGTTGGAAGTGTGCGGCGTGCATTCGTCTGGGACGCAGCATTGGGTGCAACTGAATGTACACGGCGCAATCGGCTGTGGCCTCACACTCCGCACCGAGAATCTGGATGCCGGCCAGCTCATTAGCCGGGTCGGCGCGTGGCTCAACGCCGCGCTGATCGGCAGCGGGCCCTCCCCCTGCCCGATCGTTCACTGATCCCCCGACCCGACCTCTCGTCCGAAAATCCCTGACTACTTGCGTTCCGGCGGAATTGTTTCCGCGCTTTTGATGCAGTTCTTGCCTGCATGCTTCGCGGCATACAGAGCCTTGTCGGACAGGTCAAGCAACTCGCTGACGGCCGTTGCGGCCGACGACACCGAGAACCCGATGCTCACGGTGATCCGCAGGGTTTCGAGGAGGGCCTCGGACGGGCGATAGGCCTCCACCCGGTGGCGAATGCGTTCCGCGATAAGAAACGCGTTCTCTCGGGTGCCCCCGGGCATGATGATGACGAACTCCTCCCCGCCGAACCGGGCGCAGACATCGAACACCCTGACGCAGCCGCGCAGGATTTCTCCCAGATCGCGCAACACGACGTCGCCGGCGAGGTGACCGAACGAATCGTTCACCGCCTTGAAATCGTCCACGTCGATGAGCAGGAGCGCGATCGGAATTTGATGTCGCTTCGATCGCTGAAGCTCTTCGTCGAGCCGCACCTGGAAATATCGCCGGTTGAAGAGATTGGTGACCGGATCCACGGCGGCGGCATGCGCGTAGACGTCCGCCGCTCGCAGCGCCCGTTCCCGAGCGAGCGCGAGCGCGGCGCCGGCCGCAAACATGCGGAGCGCAGCGGCATCACGGGGAGAAAAGACGCCATCGTCCCGCTTGTCGGTCACGCACAGCGCGCCCAGGGTCTCGCGGGCGGTGAGGATGGGCACCGCCACATACGAGTTGGTGCGGTAGCGCGGCCGCCTGACGCGGAGCGTCGAATCGAGGCCCGTTTCCCGGATCGGACGACCTGATTGCAGGACCGTGCCGATCACGCCCGTCCCCGGCTCGATCTGCATGTGCTCCACCAGCACGAGCGGATAGCCAAAGGTGGCGACAATGGACGCGCGGTCGTGACCGACGGCGGTGATCGCCATCGCCCCGACCCTGGCGCCCACCGCGGCCGCCGCATACCGCAGGACCGTGTCGCCGATGCGGGCCGGGCCGTCGACGCGCGCCAGTTGGCGCATCATCCGGTGGAGAAGCCGGGTCGACCGGCGCAGCGAGGCGGCATCGGCTGCGCGATCGAGCTTGGCCTGGACCAGGCGGGCAATGGCGGCGAGCGGATTCCCCGCGAAGGTCCAGTCGCCGCGAATCGCCAGCGCGAGTCGCGGATCCGCATCGTCGGCGCGCACGACCGTCCACTCCTCTTTGCCGATCCGCCGGGTGGTCGCATGAGCGGGTGGCGGCGTGTGGGCGAGTGACTGCGCGAGACCGGAAATCGAGGCGCGAAGCGCCTGCCGGCCGACGTCGGACCAGACCTCGCCGCGGCGACGGAGCAGGAGCGCCTCCGCTCGCAGGATCGCGCCGACGCGCGCCAGCAGCGCGTCAACGGAACTCTCAGCGTCCTGGCCCGCCTCGCACGCGGCAATCGCCTCCGTGAGCGCTTGCGTTTGCTCGTCTGAAAGGTGCCCGGTCTTCGAATCGTTCGTTGAGGCCATCTGAGGGTTCGGCAAACTCCGCGACCAAGCTGACTTTTAACGTCAAAAAGCGCCCTTTCTGACGGTGAGACGTTTACACCGCTTCGGGCACGTGAACAAGAAACGGGTGATTCATGTGATCATGCCCTGCGAGTTCATGACCGAGCGAATCGTCACCACACACCTCGTCTCCCTCGTCTCAGCGCGGGTGACGCGACGCGCGCGGAAACGTGCGACCGCGCCGTTCTTCCGATGCTGCGAGACCACGTTCCGCGTCATGGTGATCCTCGCCGCAATTACCTCGACAATTGGCAACAAGCGTGCCGACGCTCAGTCGGCGGCCAACGTGCTGGTGGTCAGCAACCGGGCCAGCGCAGCGAGCGAGACGATCGCCCGCTACTACGTCGAGCATCGCGGGATAGCACAGGCCAACGTCTGCGCGATCATGACCGTGGTCGCGGAATCGATCACGCGGGCGGCGTACGAGAACCAGATCGAAAATCCGATCTGGCAGTGCATCGCAGCGGCGCGCGCCCAGGACCGCATTCTTTACATCGTCTTGACGAAGGACGTGCCGCTGAGAATCAGCGGCACGTCTGGGCGCGGCGGCACCAACGCGAGCGTCGACTCGGAGCTGACACTGCTCTACCGACGCCGAAGCGGACAGGCGGTCGCGCTTCCCGGATTCGTCCCCAATCCGTACTTCGCCGGGACCGCGCCAATCGCAAACCTCCAGCCGTTCAGCCACCGGTCGCAGGACATTTACCTGGTGACGCGCCTGGACGGGTATACCGTGCAGGACGCCATCGGCCTGGTCGACAAGGCCACCTCGGCAACCGCACGAGGCCGCTTCATCCTCGACGAGCGCGCGGCGTTGGTGGATCCCGGCGGCGATCGATGGCTTCGCACCTCGGCGGAACGGCTTCGCAGTCAGGGCCTCGACGATCGGGTCACGCTCGACGAATCCAAGCAGGCACTCACGAGCCAGCCAGACGTGCTCGGCTACTACTCCTGGGGCTCCAACGACCCGGCGATCCGGACCCGCCATCTCGGCATGGCGTTCGTGCCCGGCGCCCTTGCCGGCATGTTCGTCAGCACCGACGGCCGGACGTTCAAGGAACCGCCGGCATCTTTTACTCCCAGCGACGATGCCAGGAATGGCGTGTTCGGCGGGTCGCATCAATCGCTGGTCGCTGACTTGATTCGAGACGGCGTCACAGGCGCCGCAGGACACGTCGACGAGCCCTACCTGGACGCCACCATCCGCCCCGAGATCCTCTTCCCCGCCTACGTCAGCGGGCGAAACCTCGCCGAATCGTATTACGCCGCGATGCCCTACTTGAGCTGGCAGACCATCATCATCGGCGATCCGTTGTGCGCACCGTTTCCGCACAAGGCGTTGGAGAGCCGTGAGATCGACGCTGGATTGGATGAAAGCACCGAGCTGCCGGCTTCGTTCGCGCGGCGGCGGCTCGAGCATCTCCCGCCGGAGTTGAACAAGACCGCGGGCGCGGCTTACGTTCGAGCCGAGGGTCGACGAGCGCGAAAAGACTCCGCCGGGACGCGCCAGGCGCTCGAGGAGGCCGTCGCGGCGGAAGAGCACTTCACGATTGCTCGTCTGGAGCTGGCGGTCGAAGACGACGCGACGGGCCAGTTCGATCGCGCGATGACCCAGTACCGCGCGATCCTTTCCTATAGTCCCAACGACGTGCTGGCACTGAACAACCTCGCCTTCGATCTCGCGGTCCATCGCGATCGTCCGCAGGAGGCCCTGCCGCTGGCTGAACGTGCCTGCCGACTGGCGAAAGACAACCCGGCCCTGCTCGATACGCTGGCGTGGGTGCAGCATCTGGTCGGGAAAGATGCGGAGGCGGTCGGCACCATCCGTCTGGTGGACGTCACCCGTCTACAGAACAGCGAGCTGTTGTGGCACGCCGCCGTGATCGACGCGGCGGTCAACGACCTGCCGCGCGCGGCCGCGGAGCTCGATCTGGCGCTCAAGATCACACCCGCGCTGGCCGAGCGGGACGACATCAAGAAGCTTCGCGCTCGAATCACCGCGGCGAAGTGAGCGCGCGTTCCGCATCGAAGCGGCGCCAGCCCTCCGTCGCGGTCCAGAGTCCCAGCCAGGCGCCGGCGACCGACAGGGCGATGTCGGTCACGTCCGGATAGCGGCCGCCGATGAAGCGCTGCGCGTATTCCACCGGCACCGCAATCGCGAGCGCGAGGAGCAGCACCGCAATGGTCCGCGTGTGACGCGCGCGAATGGTCAGCGCGACACCGAATCCCAGGGGGAAGTACGCGAGCAGCAGCTCCGCCGAATGGCTCACTGTCTGAAACGTGGTGAACGCGTAGTAGTTCATGAACGGCAGCCACTGAAACGCGCGAGGGTCGCTCACGGTGTCGAACGGGCTGAGCTGCTGCATCGCCGCGCCGATCGCCGTGGCCAGGAATAACGCGCCACACCAGAGCGCGGGCCGCTTGAATTTCGGGTATGCGCTGCCGACCACCAGGCCGCACAGCGAACCAACGGCGCCGATCGTCGCGTCCCAGAGGCCCGGCATGCGGGACCCGATGAACAGCTGGCTCGCCTCGAGCGCCACCGCCCCACCGACGCCAACGGCCGCCGCGGTCGCGGCCGCACCGGGGGCGCCAATTTCACGCAGCCACATCAACAGGATCGAGGTGAAGAGCAGGTGCTGTGTCCACGACAGTGCCTCGTCGGTCAGCGGTCCTCCCTGCCATGGATCGTGGATCAGCGCGCGCAGCTTCGACACCACGCTGCCGACGTCCAGCGTGACGTCGAACGGCTCCCAGACCGCGGCACATAGCAGCATCGTCGCGATCAGCAACGGATAAAAAGACGCGACGCCCGCCAGCCCACGCGCGTTGGCGGCGACCACCAGGTTACGGCCCGTCGCGCGCAACAATGTGGCGGCGACCGCGCCTGACATCGCGCCCAGAGTGTTCGCGAACACATCGGCGACCGAGCTCGTGCGATCGAGCGTGAAGAGCTGCAATGTTTCGACGGCGACGCTCAGCGCGCAGCCAAGAATCGTGAGCCAGACGATTCGGGAAACGGATGCACGACGGCCGGCGAGCGACCAGATGCCGAAGAACCCGAGCGGCACGAACAGCAGGACGTTGCCGACAAAATCCGGAATCGAGACTCGGGATCCCGAGTCGGGCGAGATGAGCGGGTTGAGCGTGACCCTCGACAGGTGCGCGAGGACCTGCTGTCGATCGAGCACGAAGTTGAACGGGATGGTGGTGCCGTACAGGATGAAGGCGGCCGACGCCAGGAACAAAACCAACGGCAAGCGTGAGCGGCGGCCCATCAGCGGACCCATCCCCGCATCCGATAGTAGGGCCACGCCACGAGCTCGTAGAGCACGTCCCTGCTGACGACCCGCGCCTGGCTCGACGGCACGAGCCACGACCACCGGCCGTTACCTTCCGAGGGCGCCCACATGACGGCCCCCGCTGGAAGCGGAACGGTCGTGATGCCGGCGCCGCGGAAGACATCGGCGGCTCGAGCCATCTGCTGCGGCGAGGTCACCAGAATGCATGTGGTGTCGCCTCGGGCTTGAAGAATCTTCGCGACGGCGACAGCCTGCTCCCTGGTGGTCGTCGAGGTTGGTTCGAGCACGATGTGGTCGGATGGTACGCCGTTGCGCCGCAGGGCGTCGGCAATGACCGCGGCCTCTGACGATCCGCCGGGGGTGTCGGGCTGAGATCCACCCGACGCGATCAGGATCGATTCAGGGAAGCGGCGAAACCGCTCTAGGGCGAACAGGGTGTTCATGGCCGTCTGGCCGAGCGGAACCTCGAACGTGCCGCCGAACGCGCTGTAGCCGCCCAGACCGTTGCCGAGCACGACCACGGGCAGGGGCACGGGACCGCCGCCCGCGTTTTCGGCCCGATGCCCGAACTGAGCCCGCTGGAGTGCCAGGGCGACGACCGGCAAGCTCATCACCCAATACAGGATGATCAGGCCTGCGAGCAGCGCCCTCGCGGTCTTCCGCATCCGATCGGTTCCGTAGGACAACGCCGCGCAAATTGAACCTGCGAACATCAGGAACCAGGTGCTTCCGGGCACGACAAAATTCTTGACGAACTCGGTGACGAGGTTCACCGCGTGATTCTGACATAGGGTCGCCAGCTCTCCTGTTCTATCGCCCATACGCCCCGTTTATGGCTAGCGTCATTAGGCAGACCAACTGGCCGAAGGCAGATCAAAGTCACCCTTCTGCGGACCATTTGCTCGAATCCATCACGTCAACACGGCGTATCTACTGACCGCAATTAGCTGCGGAATAGCGAGATATCGGCTTGTTTGTGTTGATGACAAACCGGCCGTTGACGATGGCAATGGGATTGTAGTGTTGAGACCCAGATGGGCTCGTCGAGCCCGACTTCTTAAAAGCAATTGTCGGAGGCCGTGTGAACTTTTCGAAAGCCCGGAGACGCGTCAAAGGGCAAGTCTGGCAGTGGGCGCTTGTAGCGACGGTGGTCCTGGCTGGCCCAGCGAGCGCTCGTGCCGATGTCCTCACCTACTACCCGTCGGGTTCGGCCGCCGGGACCAACGACCTCGGTGACCTGGATCACACCAATTACTACGCCTGGAACATCACCGGCATCGCGCCCGTTCAGGCTGTCACCTCCGCGGTCCTGACGTTCAAGAACCTGTATAACTGGGACAATACGGCGAACGTCCTCTACCTCGACCTGCTGGACAACGCCGCAACGGGCGGCACGCAGATGAGCTCGGGCTCAGGCGATGCCAACGGCGGCGCGGCCGGCGGAGCCTATAACACGTCAGTGCGCTACGGCGTCGACGCGACCGGTTCGCCCGTTACCGTCTACAACGACGCGTTCGACAGCGCCAACACGCTGGCGCCCACCGGGCTCGAATCGAACCTTACGGAGCACTCGTTCATGCCGGATGCGCGCTCTCCGAGCTATAACAGCGGCACGACCGACATGATGTGGCTCAAGGGCCTTCTGAACGGCGCCGGCATCCCGCAAGTCGATGCTACGTTCGGTGGCGACGACCGGGTGGAACTTTTCAAGCAATGGGACCGGTGGGTATGACTACACCTACACGTTCTCCGGCTCGCAGCTCACCACGCTGACGAATTACATCGACGGGATCAACGGCGCGGGCACGCCCGGCACGATCGGCATCGCGCTCGACCCGGATTGCCACTTCTTCAACGACGGCGTCAGCCTGACGCTGCAGACCCAGGCTTTGACGACCCAGGCAGTGCCGGAACCGGCGAGCCTGATGCTCCTCGGCACCGGGCTCGTGATGTGCGCACGCCGCTATCGGCGGAAGGGCGCCTCCGCCAAGGTCTAAGCGCATCACTTCTCGGGGGAAGATGAAAGGTCGCCTTTCAGGTGACTTTCATCTCTGCCGAGGGGTTCTTCACGGTCTCTCCGGTCCACCCTTCCACCTAACCTTCTTCCCTACAGCACTTAGAACGCTTTATCCCGCTCGCCGCAGAGGGGACTTGGTTTTGCTCAGTCCATGGGTGAACCCGATGAAGCTCAGAGCGACCGTCTGCGTTCTGCTGGCCATGGCGGCCCTGTCGCTCGCCTGCGCCACCGATCCGCAGATCGCAAAACGTAAGTACTTCGATAGCGGTAACCAGTACTTCCTGAACAAGAAGTACGCGGAAGCCACCGTTCAGTACAACAACGCCCTCCGACAGGACCCGAAGTTCGGCGAAGCGCGCCTGAAGCTGGCAGAGGCCTACAAAGCGCTCGGCAACATGCGGCTGGCATTTCCCGAATATGTCCGCGCTGCCGATCTACTGCCAGACAATGACGAAGCGCAGCTCAAGGCCGGCAACCTCCTGATCAGCGGCGGCTTCTTCGCGGAGGCCAAGGCGCGCGCCCGAACGGTCCTGAAGCACGATCCCAAGAATGTCGACGCGCTGGTGCTCCTGGGCAACTCGCTGGCGGGCATGAAGGACACCGACGAGGGCATCGGCGTGCTGGCGCGGGCCGTCCAGATCGATCCCGAACTGGCCGGGGTCTACGCCAACATGGGCGTGTTCCAGCTTGCCCAGGGTGAACAAGGGCTGGCCGAGCAGGCGTTCCTGAAGGCGGTCTCGGTGGCGCCGAAATCCGTGCAGGCGCAGCTGAACCTCGGTAACTTCTACAAAGCCACCAAACGCTGGGCTGATGCCGAAAAGGCACTGCAGCGGGCCCAGGAGCTGGAGCCGCGGAACCTTCAAGTGTGCGACGCGCAGGCCTCGCTGTACGTCGCATGGGGCAGGCCGAACCTGGCCGAGCCGTACTTCAAGTCGATGGTCGAGATCGCCAACGACGAAAAGTCCCGTCTGGCCCTGACCGGCTATTACGTCTCCGTGAACCGGTTTCCCGACGCGCTGAAGACGCTGCAGGAGCTGGCCGCCGACAAGAAGAGCTACGCCAAGGCCAGCGTCGGCATCGCGATGCTGGAATACGCGATGGGTCAGCGGCCGCGCGCACACCAGCTGATTGACGAAGTGCTGACGCGCGAGCCGAACAACGCCGGTGCGCTGACCGTCAAGGCGCGGCTGCTTCTGGCGGAGAAACACCCGACCGAGGCGCTCGAGCGGATCAAGCTGGCGGTGGCGGCCGACCCCAAGTCGGCCGAGGCTCAGCTGACGCTGGCCCGGATTTACATGGCCTTGGTCGATATCGAAACGGCGCGCAAGGCCTTCAACGACACGCTGAAGCTCGATCCGCACTCCCTCGCCGCGCAGCTCGAATTATCGGAGCTGCATCGCAACCGCAAGGAGATCGACACCGCGATCCAGTTCGCGGAGCTGGCGATTACCGAGAACCCACGCAACCTGGCCGCGCGATTGACCCTCGTCCGCGCGTTGATGGTTCGCGACCAGGATCATGCGCGCGCCGAGAAAGAGCTGCAGACCGTCCTGGCGAGGCAGCCCAACTCGCCGCGCGCGAACGGCGTGCTAGGGCAACTGCTCTTGAGCCGCAACGATCTGACGCCGGCACAGAAGTCGTTCGAGCGCGAGCTGGTCCTGGATCCGCAGTCGGCGGAGGCGATCACCGGGCTGGTGGCCATCGACCTGTCACACAAGAAGACGAACGAGGCTCGCGCCAGAGTCGACAGCTTTCTCGCGCGCCACCCGAACCAGCCGGAGGTGCTGATTCTCGCCGCCAAAGTCTACAAGGAGGCGAACCAGCCGGCGAAGGTCGAAGCGCTCCTCAACCGGGCGCTGGCGGCCGACCCTTCGAACCCCGCCACCTACGCGCTGCTGGCCCAGTTGTACGTCTCGCAAAAGCGACTGGCCGAGGCCAAGACGCAGTTCACCGAGATCGTCAAGCTGCAGCCCCGCTCGGTCCCCGCGGTGACGATGATGGGGCTACTCTGCTACGTCAGCGGCGACCTCGACGGCGCGCAGCAATGGTGGGAGAAGGCGCTCCAGATCGACGCGTACGCGGCGGCGGCGGCCAATGATCTCGCCTGGCTCTACGCGGAAGGACGCGGCAGCCTCGAGGTCGCGCTGCAGCTCGCACAGACCGCGAAGTCGAAGTATCCGAACCTGCCGGAAGTGAACGACACGCTCGGCTGGGTGTATTACCGCAAGGACCTGATCGGCCAGGCTATTCTGTTCCTGCAACAGAGCCTCGACATGGAACCGCACAACCCGGTCTATCACTATCATCTGGGGATGGCCTACGCCCGCAAAGGCGAGGACGCGAAGGCCCGCCGTCTGCTCGAAGCCGCACTGCGCATCGATCCGAAATTCTCCAACGCGACCTCGGCGAAGAAGACGCTCGAGTCGCTGGTTTACTAGCCGCGAAAGCAGTGCTCATGACGACAACGCAGAAGAATTGGACGGCCGCGGCGCTGATTGCGGCGGGATTCGTGGCCCTCTACTGGGACGTCGTCGCCAAGCTGGTGATGGCGTGGTACACCGACGACAACTATTCCCACGGCTTCCTGATCGTGCCGCTCGCCCTCTACCTGGCGTGGGAGCGCCGCGCCCGCTTTCTGGCGACCGAGATCCGGCCGAGCGTGTTCGGGCTGGTCGTCGTCGCGGGCAGCCTGCTGCTGCTGACGGCTGGCATCCTCGGCTCCGAACTGTTCACGACACGGGTTTCGATCATCGGCACGGTCATCGGCGTGCTGCTCTTCCTCTTCGGTTGGGGCCGCCTTCGGGTGCTCGCGTTCCCGATTGCCCTGCTGTTTCTGATGATTCCGATTCCGTCGATCATCTTCAATCAGATTGCGTTTCCCCTGCAGATTTTCGCCTCACGGGTCGGCGAGAGCGCGCTGGAGCTGTCGAACATCCCGGTGCTTCGCGAAGGGAACGTCCTGATCCTCGCCAACACGACGCTCGAGGTGGCGGAGGCCTGCAGCGGCATCCGGTCGCTCGTCTCGCTGATCACCCTCGCGATCGTCTTCGGCTACTTCTCCGATACGCGCCCGTGGGTGCGAACCGTCATCGCGGTGTCCGCGGTTCCGATCGCGGTGCTGACCAACGGCGCGCGGGTCGCGGGCACCGGCATCGCGGCCTATTACTACGGGTCGGCGGCCGCCGAGGGCTTCATTCACGAGTTTGCCGGCTGGTTGGTGTTCGTTGCCGCGTTTGCCCTGCTGGCCCTGGTGCAGCAGTTGATCTCGCGCATCCTGCCGCCGCAGTCACCAGTGCCCGCCGTGCAAGCGGCGGTTTAGAGGTATCACCATGCTCGGACGAGCGTCTGTGCTTTTTGTCTGTTTCATCGCCGCCACCGGCGTCATCGCGCGCGCCAGCCATATCGAGCCGGTGCCGGTCCGCGCTTCCTTCGAGCAATTCCCGATGGAGATCGGCGAGTGGCGCGGCACCTCGCTGCCGCCAATCGCCGACAGCATCATGGCGATCCTGCGGGTCGACGATTACGTCAACCGTGTGTACAACGCGCCAGGCCGGTACGGCGCGGGCCTCTACATCGGTTACTACCGCAGCCAGCGTCAGGGCGACTCCATCCACTCGCCGCTGAACTGCATGCCGGGCGCCGGCTGGGAGCCGGTGTCTCAACGGCCGCTGGCGATCTCGGTGCCCAACGCGGGAACGGACGCCAGTATCTCGGTGAACCGATATGTGATCCAGAAAGGCATCGATCGCCAGCTGGTGCTCTATTGGTATCAAAGCCACGGGCGGGTCGTGGCGAACGGGTACTGGAGCAAGTTCTATCTGATTCGCGACGCGGTTCGCCTCAACCGCACCGATGCGGCGCTGGTACGAGTGATTGTGCCGATGCCGTCCAATCTGGAGGCCGGCGAATCAAAGGCCGAGGGGCAGGCGATCGAGTTCGTCCGCTCCATGTTTCCGTTGCTGTCCAACTACCTGCCTTCCTGAGAGCCGACCATGCACCAGCCAATACGCAGTGTCCTCGTCGTTCTCGGCTGCGCCGCCGTCTTCGGCAGCGCCTGCCGCAAGTCTTCGTCGGCGGAACACGTGCAGCGCGGCAAGACGTATTTCGATCAAGCCAACTACCAGAACGCCATCCTGGAGTTCAGGATGGCGCTGCAGGCCGACCCCAAGCTGGGCGACGTGCGGCTGAAGCTGGGCGAGGCCTACCTGCGGGCCAACGAGCCGGCCAACGGCCTGCGTGAGTACATCCGCGCCGCCGACCTGCTGCCCAACAGCGTTGACGCGCAGGTCAAGGCCGGCCAGATGCTGCTGGTGGCGCGTGCCTACGAGGACGCGCGTGCGCGCGCCGACAAGGCGCTCGCACTCGATGGCAAGAGCGTCGACGCGCAGGTGTTGCGCGGGAACGCTCTGGCCGGCTTGAAAGACTTCGACGCCGCCATCTCGGAATACCAGGACGCGATCGCCCTCGACCCGTCGCAGGCGGCGGCCTACAGCAACCTGGCCACCGTGCAGCTGGTGCAGGGCAAGCGGGTCGAGGCCGAAGAGACCTTCAAGAAAGCGGTAGCCGCGGCGCCACAATCAGTTCCGGCGCACCTTGCGCTCGCCAATTTCTTCTGGGCGACGGGCAATCAGGAAGCCGCCGAGGCCGAGTTGAAGACCACGTTACAGCTCGACGTCAAGGACGCCTCCGCAAACCGCGCGCTGGGCTTGTTCTACATGGCCAGCGGGCGGGTGCCTGAGGCGGAGCCGTATTTCAAGGCGCTCGCGAAGTTCACGCCGACCGAGACCGCATCGCTGGCGCTGGCCGACTACTACACCGTCGCCAAGCGCCCTGCGGACGCGCGAAAGGTGCTTCGTGACGTCGCCACTCGCGATCAAGGATTTGCCGCCGCCACCGTGCGTTTGGCCGCTCTCGATGCGGCCGAAGGAAACCGGGCGCAGGCGCAGGATCGGCTCCACGAAGTACTACAGAAGAATCCGAAGGATTCACGGGCGCTGCTTTTGAGCGCGCGAGTGTCGGTGGCCGAGGGCAAGCGCGACGACGCGCGCCGATCGGTGGCGGCCGTGATCGCCAACGAGCCGAACTCGCCAAGCGCCGCCCAGGCCTATCTGCTTTCGGGGCAGATCGAAGCGCTGAGTGACCGCACCGCCGAGGCGATCGCGGCCTACGAGCATGTGCTGAAGCTGCAGCCGAGGCCGTGGGCGGCGAACCTTGCGCTGGCGCGCCTCTACCTGACGCAGGGCAACACCGACAAGGCGTCGACATATGCGCAGCAGGCGCTGGCGATTCAGCCGTCGAACACGGAAGGACAGAACCTGCTGATCCGTGCGGCCATTGCCAGCGGAAATCTGCCGCGCGCCCAGAACGAGCTGACGGCGCTCCAGAAGGCGTATCCCGGCTCCGTGGGAGTGCTCAAGCTGACCGCGCTCGTGCAGCTCGCCTCGAAGCAGCACGATGCGGCGCATGCCACCTACGAGCGGATCCTGCAGATGGCACCGAACGACTTCGAGGCCCTTTCCGCCATCGTGCAGCTCGACCTTGCGGCCGGACACGCCAAGGAAGCATCGGCCCGCATCGACGCGCACATGAAGACGGCGACGCCGACCGTCGAGCTGTTCGTGCTTGCCGCCCGGGTGCGTGGCGCGTCCGGGGATTTGCCCGGCGCCGAGACCCTGCTCAGGAAGGCGATCGACACCGACACCGATCGTCTGCAGGCGTATAACATGCTCGGCCAAATCTACGCGCGTCAAGGCCGCCTCGACGACGCCAAGGCGCAGTATCTCGACGTGCTGAAGCGCGATCCCAAGTCGATCTCCGCCGGCACGATGGTCGCGATGGTGCTCGAGCAACAGGGTAAGGTGCCGGAAGCCGAAAAGGAATACCAGCGCGTGCTGAGCGTGGAGTCGAACGCCGCGGTCGCCGCCAACAACCTGGCGTGGCTGTACGTCTCGTCCAACCGCAAGCTCGACGAGGCGCTCCAGCTCGCGCAGACCGCGCTGCAGCAGTTGCCCGACGAGCCGAACATCCACGACACGCTCGGATGGATCTACTATCGCAAGAACATGGCCGCGGCGGCGATTCCCCATCTCGAGCGCAGCACCCGGACCTCACCGTTCGATCCGGTCTTCAGGTTTCATCTCGGGATGGCGCTCGTGCAGACCGGCGACTGGAACAAGGCACGTGAGGAATTGCACCGTGCCTTCAGCCTGCGGCCGACCTTCGAGGGCGCCGAGGAGGCCAAAAAAGCGCTCGAAATGATCGGCGCGTAGAAGGTCGAGCCGATTTGACATCGTCCAACAAGAGGTAGCGGATCATGAAACAACTCGCGGCCCTCGCGGCCGTTGCAATCTTCATCGTCGTCGCCGCGGTGCATACCCGGTCGGCGGCACCGTCGGTCGTGACCATCAGCTCTCAGCGCATCGCCACCCAGTCGGCCGTCGGCAAGCGGGCCAATCAGCAGCTGGACGCCATGCGGCAGGAGCGGGGACGCGAGCTGGTCGAGAAACAGAAGGCGCTGGAGACCGTCGCCCGCCAGCTCGCGAACGCCAACGCGCTCCCGCCGGCGGAGATCGAACGCTTGTCGCAAGAGGAATCGCGGAAACGCGCTGAGCTTCAGCAGCAAACGCAGCAATTTCAGACCGACTTCCAGGCCGCCCAGGCGCGGTTCCAGGGAGAAATCCGCGCCCAGCTGGCGCCCATCCTCGCGGATGTCGCCAAGCGCTACGGCGTTGACGTGGTGCTGAACTCGGACGCCGCGGTGGCGTGGTCTGCTCCGGGCACAGATGCGACGGACGAAGTGCTTCGGCGATTGAATGCCGGACCGCAATAGCCCAAAGCGCCTTCGTCAAGCACGCCTGGCGTTCGGTGTCTGGTCGGCGGTCATCGCCGCGGCAACGGTACCGTGGACCAGCTTCGTCGGTCACACCCATTGGCAGAAGGTGCAATGGATCCCCTTCATCACCCCGCCTGTCAAGACGCTCGACATCCTGGGAAACGTGTTGTTGTATCTGCCGTTCGGTTACGGACTCGTTCGCGCGTTTCCGCATCGAATCAGCCCACGCGGTGTGGTCGCGCTCGCCGGCACGCTCTCATTCGCGGTGGAATGGTCGCAGCTGTATAGCCACGCGCGATTTCCGTCTGTTCAGGACATCCTGTGCAACGTCCTCGGCGCGTGGCTCGGTGCCGCCTGGGCGGCTCGTGGGTAGCGCGCTAGGGCCGGCGGATAGCCTGCAGGGTGAAATCTTCGTCCTTGAGCGGCAGGTTGTATTCGACTTTGTCGAGCGCCAGGCGGGTCAGGCTGCCACGCCGAAGATCGGTCATCGTCATCTCGCGAGCGGTCCAGATACCCTGAATGTCGTCGATCTTTGAATAGTTCAACCGGCGCACGACGTCGGCCTTCACGTACGACTCAATCCTGGCAATCGCATAGTGGTCTTGCCGGACCCAGACGATCGACTTCGAGTACTGCGACGACTTCGCTTCCTTGGCGACCGACTGAATCTTCCAGCACGCGGCGTTGTCGATCGAGTCCTGACCGAGCAGTGCATAGTCATACTGATCGACGTCTCGCTCTTCGAGATCCTCGAAGCTGAAATCGGTGCCGAAGAATCTGGTCGATCGATCCTGCAGCGCGATGCGGCGATCGCGCTCGATCGCCGGCGTCCACATCCATTGATCCGATGCGCGATCGGGATGGTTCACGACCAGCAGCGTGACGCCCTTGACCTCGGCCGGCGATGTGAATCGAATCACCGACTTGCTCTTGCCGTACGCGCCAAGGCGCTCGAGCGTCCACCGCTTCTCGGAATTCTTGCCGTTCGAGTCGAATGACTGCAGCAGGCCCTCGTAGCGCTCGGATTTGGACGTGCTCCGCCGCTGCGCTTCCTCCATGATCCGTCTGGAGTCATCCGCCGCCTGTGGCGTCGAGGAGCCGGCGAGCAACGACAATCCGATCGCAAGCCCCGCGAGAGACATTCTGCCCACTCTCGAAATGACCATCGCGCTGTCTCTACTCATATTCAAGAGCCTCCACGAGCGTTCCCCGCACCGCCGATTCAGCGGGCCAAACGGCTGCGATCAACGCTGCTGCCGCGATCACTGGCAGCAGGCCCAGCATCGTCATGATCGGAAATGTATAGTCGAGGCGCATCCCCACGACGTCCCGGCGAACGATCTGCAGGACATAGTACAGATTGAGCGAGCCGAAGGCGGCGCCGAGGACGAGCCCAATCGCCGCGACGAGCAGCGCTTCGATCCAAATCATATGCCGGACCTGACGGCGCAGGGCTCCCACCGCCCTTAGCACCCCGATCTCCCTTCGCCGATCGGTGATTGAAACGGTCAAGGTGTTGACAATACCGAGGATGGCCACCAGAACCGCTACCCCGACCTGCACTGATGTGAGCCCAAACCACTGATCGGTCGCTTGCAAAATATACGCTCTCAGATCGTGGTTCGTGAGCACGAAGACCTGTCTGCGGCCGGCGTAACGTTCCAGGATGAGCCTTCGCGCGTCCGCGGTCGAAGCGCCGGGCTTCAGATACACACGGAAGTCACTCGCCGACTCATCATGCCAATACCGGGTGAACACATCGCGATCGACGAGGATGGACCCTTGTTGATCTGAATAGTCCACGACGATGCCGACGATCGGAAGTTTGATGACGCCGTATGGCGCGGCGATCTCGATGGTTTCGCCCAGGCTCAGATGGCGGAGCTCTGCAAGGTTATCCGACACAATCACTCCCTCACCCGCCGCGGCGCTTCGATACATCTGGACGGCGTCTCCGGCGATGGGACGGCGGCGATCGGTCTGAGCGGCGCTGTTCATCTCCAGAGCGACGATCATCACTGGATTTTTTCGGAACATGATGCGGCCGTTGCGGAACCGCTGCACCAGCTGCACCCCTGGAATCTCGGCGATCTCGTCGGCCATCGCCGGCGGAAATCGAGCCGCCTGCAGCTCCAGCGATGCGGTCGGCATCACGAACAGATCCGGCCGCAACGTGGCGTCCATCCAATCGGTGATCGACTGGTAACTGGCCCGCGCGATCCCGCTAAAGGCCACGATCAGCGCAATTGACAGCATCAGCGCGGCGATGGCCGACGACGTCCGGCGAGGCGCAAGGATCAGGCTGTCTGCGGCCAGCGCGCCCTCGACGGGGCGCACGCCGGCGGCGACCACGCGCAACGCGCGTGCGAGACCGAGCGAGAGCACCGGGCTGAGTAGGATCGCCGCCACGATCGCGCAGAGGTAGCCGCCGTAGAAGATCCACCGCGCGATTCCCAGATTCAGACAGATCAGCGCCAACCCGCCCAGAACCGCGGCACCAATCACGCGCGATCGCCCCTGGCGAGAAGACAGGATCTGCGGCCGCCCTTTCTGCAAAGCATCCACGGGGTTGACCCGGGAAGCGGTCTCCGCCGGGATGATGCCGGCCGCCACGCTGGTCGCCAGGCCCAAGACGACCGCGGCGGCGAGCATGGCGGGGTCGGTCACCGCCGCTGCCCCGCTATCGGCGACTCCGTAGACGCCCGCGATCAGCGAGCCCACGAACGACGCGACGAGTCGGGCGATCAGGCTGCCCGCGACGACCCCCGCCAGCGAGCCGATCAAGCCGATCACCGCGCTCTCGCCGAGAAAGAGCGATCGAATCTGGCGTCGCGTGGCTCCCAGTGCGCGCAGGATGCCGATCTCGGAACGCCGCTGGGTGACGCCGATCGCCAGCGAGTTGTAGATGATGAACAACCCGATGAACAGGGCGAACGCGCTCGACACATTCACCATGATCGAGTAGCCGGAGAGCACCGCCTCGAGCTGCTGGCCCCGCGCGGCCGGAGACTGGACCTCGAATGCAGGACCCAGCTGCGCTCCGAGATCGCGCGCAGCGTCGGCCAGCGGGATCCCATCCTTGATCGCGACGTCGATGCGGTCGAAGGTACGCCCTCGTCCGAACATCTTCTGGGCGGCGTACACATCCATGATCGCGAGGCTGCCGCCAAAGGCCCCGGCGAGACCTCCCGCTTTCATGATGCCGCGGATGACGAAGGTCTTTTCACCGTCCACCGTCGCAAGCGGCAGATGGGCGCCGACGGCGAGCCGGTTCCTCTCGGCAAACTGCTTCGAGACGATCAGCGAATCCGGCTGGGCGAGAAATACGAGCGGATCGCTGATGACGTCGTCGTCTCCGCCTTCGAGATCGTAGTCGCGCAGGCTACGGTCGCCGGTCATGTCGATGCCAAGGACGAACAGGTTGCCCTGCCCGCTCAAGTGCGGATCGACCACCGCTTCGAGGACAGGCACGGCGACGCGGACCGCCGGCGAGGCCTGTACGCCGTCAAGAATTTCCTCGCCAAAGCCCGTCTCGCCGGCAGTCACCTGCAGCTGGGTTTTTCCGGCGATCCGGTCAACGGTCTGTGAAAATGCCTGGAGGACGCTGAGGTTTGCCGCGTGCATGCCGACGAACACGGCGACACCCAGCGCCGTCCCGGCCGTTGTCAGCATCGTCCGCAGCAGGTGCTTTCGGAAATACGGCCAGCTCAGGAGGCGGAGGAGAATCACCGGTCGGGTTATCGGGCCTTCCAACCTGGCCCTGTATGTCGATCGCCCCTAAACCACGAGCGAACTGGTGCCGATAGGGACTACGCCGAGGCGCGAATGAACGAGATCACGCAGACGATCAGGAACTTCATCCTGGAGACCTACTTGCCCGGTGAATCGCCGGAGAATCTGGGCGACAGGACCCCGTTGCAAACCAGCGGTATCCTCGATTCCCTCGCCGCCATGGGCCTCATCGCGTTTCTCGAGAAGCAATACGCCATCGAGCTCGATGTCTACGATACGGCCGTCGAGCGGTTCGATCGGATCGACGACA
Source organism: uncultured Acidobacteriota bacterium (assembly GCA_963794705.1). Lineage (GTDB taxonomy): Bacteria > Acidobacteriota > Vicinamibacteria > Vicinamibacterales > CAVVIG01 > CAVQFC01. The sequence goes on along the minus strand of CAWCFI010000006.1, from coordinate 222,998 downwards.
TCGCCGCGTGCGTCGCGCGGAAGCGCGCGAAAGCGTGAAACGCGGCACACGGCCCGGTATACAATCGCGTCGCGATTAGACGGTACGTCAAACCCAAACATCAGCGAGGTCCAGACTCTATGCGTCCATCGGTCCCCACGCTTGTTCGGAACCGCTTCGTGAAGATCGCCGCGTCGACCATCGGCGCCGTCTTGCTGCTGGCATCGAGTGCGCTGGCAGGGCCGGCCAAGGCGGTGGAGGCGTACGCGAGCGGCGCCATCGTCTCCCAACAGTTCTGCTCGGCCACCGAAGTGTGCCAGCAGGCAAATGTGAGCGGCACGGCCACCGTGCTCGGACGCTTCGTCGGAACGCTCTCAGAGCGCGTCGACGTGACCAGCGGCACCTACACCGGCTCGGCGGTGTTCACCACGTCGGACGGCTCGACGATTTCCACTGAGTATACGGGCCAGGTCACGCCACCCAACCAGCAGGGTCGCGTGTTCTTCTTCGAAAACCACGAGGTCGTGAGCGGCTCCGGGAAGTACGCGAACGCATCCGGAAACCTTGACGTGATCGGAACCGCGGACGTCGCGGGGCGGATTCAGATCGTCGGCGCAGGTACGTTGAGCAAGTAGCGACGTGGAATCGAGGCGTCACCGCATCCTCTTCATCGCGGAGGCGGTGACCCTCGCACACGTGTCGCGCGCCAGCGTGTTGGCGCGCACGCTGGATCCCGAGCGATTCGAGGTGCACGCGGCCTGGGATCCGCGCTACAACGCGCTGCTGGGCGAGCTTCCCTTTCCCTTTCATCCGATTCGGTCCATCCCCACCAACGAATTTCTCGCGCGCGTCGCCAGCGGCCGGCCCTTGCACGACACGCGCACCCTGCGCGCGTACGTCGAGGAAGATCTGGCCACGATTCGGACCGTCAAGCCGGACATCGTCGTCGGTGACTTCCGATTGTCGCTCGCGGCGAGCGCGCGGCTGGCTGGTGTCGTACACGTCGCGGTCGCCAACGCGTATTGGAGTCCCTACGCGGGGCAAACCTTCCAGTTTCCTGAATACGACTACCCGTTGAGCGGTGTCGTCGGTCAGCGGTTGGCGCGGGGCTTGTTCAACGTGCTGCGTCCCGTGGGCTTTGCCGCGCACACCCGGCCATTGAACATCGTCTTGCGCGAGCATCGCCTGCCGCCGCTCACCGGCGATATCCGAACGATGTACTCGTATGGCGACTACACCGTGTACGCCGACATTCCCGAACTGATACCAACGCCCGGGGCGCCGGCGAATCACACCTACATCGGTGCCGTACTCTGGTCCCCGGAAGTGGTCCCGCCGGTATGGTGGGAGAGCCTCCCCAACCATCGTCCGGTGGTGTATGCCACGCCTGGAAGTTCCGGAGACGGCGATATGCTGCCGGTCGTCCTCGACGCCCTCTCAGATGCGCCTGTCAGCGTGATCGCGGCGACGGCCGGACGCGCCACGGTCAGCCACCCTCCCCCGAATGCGTATGTCACGGACTTTCTGTCAGGGATCGAGGCCGCGGCGCGGGCGGATCTCGTGATCTGCAATGGCGGGAGCCCGACGACCAATCAGGCGCTGGCGGCAGGGGTGCCGGTGCTCGCACTCGCGAGCAACAACATGGACCAGCATCTGAACATGGAGGCGGTGCGGCGGGCCGGGGCCGGTGAGCTGTTGCGAGCGCGAGGGGTCAGCAAGACTGCCATCCGCAATGAAGTCACGCGAATGCTCAGCACGCCTCTCTATGCCGAACGGGCGCGGGGGCTGGCCGAGGCGCACCGCAGGTGCCCAGTTGCGACCCGGTTCCCGGCGCTGATAGACCGAGCCTTGAACCGAGGCTAGAAACAGAAAAGGGGGCCTTGCGGCCCCCTCTCCCGTTCATCTCAGAGCGACTTGATGACGATGTGCTTACTTCGCGTTCTTGGCGTTCCGGCGACGACGAGCCGCCGAGCCGAGAAGGCCGAGACCGAGCAGCGTCAGCGACGCCGGTTCCGGCACGGCCGTGACACCAACGAAGCTGGTGTTCGCGTCCGACTGCGCGACGATTTTGCAGGGGACGCCCGGGCCCGCGTTCAGGCAGAGGCCGTTGACCGGGCCTACGCCGAGCACGCCGGTCGGGTCGACGCCGATCACGTCGCCGTTAGCAACACCGTTGCTGCTGAAGAAGGCTGACGGGTTGGCCTGATTGTAGGGGTCGATCTGCGAGGTATTCGTGAACGCGATGGTCGTTCCGATCATCAGGTTCTTGAAGTAGTTCGCATCGAACGCTGTCGACCGTAACGTTCAGCTTGGTGGAGCCCGAACCCAGCACCGAGGTGATCCCGGCGTAATTGTTCCCGTTGAACTGGTCCAGCGCACCGCCGTTGACGTCATGCCGACATGGTTCGCGCTGCTGAAGCCGGTAGCGATGGCCGTGCCCGAGAGGATCTGCGTTCCGCACACGAAGCAACTTCCCGTCAGATCGCTGGCACCATCAGGCGTCGTGGGCGTGGTGGTGACGTAGATCTTGAAGAAGTTGGTCGCGGAAGTCGGATCGAAGGTAAACGTGGCGTCCCCTCCGACGGTGGTGACGTCGACGCCAAATCCGGCGACCGCCGTGTAGAAGAAGCCGTTCGAACCGTTCCCGAAGTCCGGACCGGGGATGACGAATCTGTCCCAGGTTCGCCTGGAAGAGAATCGTGGCCTTGTTCCGGCCGCATTCTCGATCACCAGCGAATTGCCCGGAAGCCAGTCGAACACGTCAGCCGCACCGCACCGCCGGCCGCAGCTCCGTTCGTGTCGAAGATAATCGTGTCTGCTTTGGCCGGGGTCGACCAAGTCAGGGCTGCCATGAACGCGGCAGCCAGAATAACGCTCTTTCTCATTCCATTTCCTCCTGAGATGAACATACGCAATTGCTTACCTCACTCAGCAACTGCAAACATGGGACCAGGGTAAAAAAAGGATAGAAGGGTCGATATACCAACCGTTTACGGAGCTGGCCATAATTGGAAGTCTGCCCTTCGGATGACTATAAGTCACCCGCAGGATCGCTCGGCAGACTAGGATGCATGCTCAAGCTCGGACTTCACGGTGGCGAGGAATCGCGCCGCTGCCCGCCCGTCCCAGACGCCGTGGTCCCCGGACAGGGTGATGTTCATGACCGGACGGACCTGCGGTTGGCCGTCGATGGCCACGACTCGGGACCAGACCTGGCCGCCGACCAGCACGCCCGAGGCGACAAAAACCGACGTAGCTGCCCATTCGACCGGGGCTGTAGACACCTGGAACGTCCCCGCGCTCTTCTGACGAAAGGCCGGACTGCCGAACAGGATCCGCATGATCGCCCTCCGCCCGAAGCCGAATGGCATGAATCGTCCCCATTTCCGCAGGGATCGGAGCTTCTCCTGGTCCGCCTTGCGGACTTCCGGGACCCGGCGCGCCGTCTCGGCCGCCAGATCGGCCACCGACTTCTGGTCGGCGCCCTCCAGAACGACCACCGGCGCGATGAACGTTTCGCCAGTGATCGACAGCCCGATGTCCACCCGCGCGGGCCGGAGACGCCGGCTCCCGGCAATGACCTGATGCAACGCTGGATTGGCCGCCAGGGCCCGTGCAGCCGCCCGAACCAGCAGATGTGTCGTGGACGCCGCCACCCCGGCCTGCCGTAGGTCCTCGAGCTGCCGCAAGGCGCCGGTCATGTCGACCGTCACCTGATAGACGGCAAACGAGGGCCGGATGACACGGAGGCTGTCCAGTAGCCATCGCTCGGCATAGTCGAGAGCTTCGTCGGCGGGCATGGTCGGTTGATGCGTCGGCTGATCAGACGAGGGAGGGGCTCGCCGCGTCGACGATCTGCCGCCTCAGCGTCTGATAGTCGATCTTGTCGGTGGACGTCTTCGGTAACGCGTCCTGGACCATGAAGCGGTCTGGGTTCATGTATGCCGGCAATGCGGTTGCACAGAATGTCTTGAGCTCGACGATGGAGGGCGCCGATCCGTGGCATGCGAGAAAGGCCACAATCCGAACGCCGGATTCGGGGTCCGGCACCGCCACCACCGCCGCTTCACGAACGGCCGGATTCCGGTACAACGCCCGCTCGATCTCACCGAGCTCGATCCGATAGCCGCGGCGCTTCACCATCCGATCCTTGCGGCCGGAGTACGTGAACCCCTGACCATCGGCCCAACGGACGAGATCGCCGGTGTTGTACCAACGGACGCCATCCCGATCGAGAAACGCACCGGCATTCTCCTTGGGACGGTTCCAGTAGCCTGCGAACACGGAGGGACCGCTGATGTACAGCAGGCCCTCGTCGCCGGACACCACCTCCCGTGCATCGTCATCGAGCACGAGCGGCTGGCAGTGCGCGCACGGGAAACCGATCGGATACGGAGTGTCGCGATCGCCTGGGACAAGGGTCGGAATCTCGGCGAAGGTACACACGTTCGTTTCCGTGGGACCGTACAGGTTGTAGTAGACCGGCGCCGGCCAGATCTGCTTCAGCGCGCGGAGATGCTTCACGGGAAAGACCTCGCCCGCGAACAACACGATGCGCAGGCTCGATGCATCATGCGCCGTCAGATTCCCGAACTGCACCAACATCGTCAGAATGGAGGGCGTCGAATACCAGATGGTCAGGCGGTTCACCGCGATGAACCTGGCCAACTCTCTGGGATTCTTTCCGAGCTCCTCGGAGATGAGGTACAGCGTCGCTCCGTGTTTGATCGCGACGTAGATATCCAGGACGGAGAGATCGAAGTGAAACGGCGCGTGGCTGCTGAACCGATCGTCGGGTCCCGGCTCGAACACCGACGAGCACCATTCGACGAAGCTCACGGCATTCTCGTGCGAGAGCATCACGCCCTTCGGCACGCCCGTCGATCCCGACGTGTAAAGGATGTACGCCAGGTCGTGAAGATCGCGGCCACGCGCGAGCCCGGCGCCGGGCGTGGTGAGCGCCACGTCGAACGGTGTCTCGCGTTCCGGTCGGGTATCTCTCGCGTCGCCGACGACCAGCACGGCCGTCAAATTCGCGTCGGGAATCACGGCCAGTGAACGCTCCTCGACAATGGCCGCCCGCACCTGACAATCAGTCAGGATGCCTTTGCTCCGCTCGGCCGGCGCCGTAAAGTCGACCGGAACGTAGGCCGCACCGGCCTTCATGATGCCGAACAGCGACACCACCGCATCGACCGATTTGGGCAGCGCGACGCCTACCCGGTCGCCCTTGACCAGGCCTTTCAGCGAGAGATATGCCGCCAGGGCATCGGCCCGACGATTCAATTCCGCAAAGGTGATCTGCGATCCGGAGGGGTCTACGACGGCGGGCCGGTCAGGCCATCGGGTGGCGCTCGCCTCGAGATATTCGACGAGACTCTGTGGGCTCATGTCAGGTGTATCGGCCTAAGCAGCCCCAATCTTGCGCTTGACCTCACTTGTCGCAGGAGCGGCCTCGTATCGACCCGGGGCCAGAATCCCGTTCGGATCCAGGGCATGTTTGAGGGCCCTGAGGGTGTCGGCATACTCCTCGGACGTGCCCGCCAAATAACCCATCGAGCTCACGTTCAGCCGATACGGCGGATATCCGCTTTCGACCAGGCGCTCCATCAAGGCCTTGTAACAGCGCATGGCGCGCTCGTCTTCGCCGGCGACCGCTCGATCGTAGGTAATGCTGATCACGCAAATGAGGCTTCGTTCGGTGGCCAGCGAGATCGAGATTTGCGGTTCGAAGCCGTGGGTCAACAGGACATCCGACGCGATGTCCGTCGCGCGGGCCGCGTCGCTCCCGGTATTCGGCACGACCGGACTGCACCACAGCAGTCCACAGCCGTCGCGGTCCGGATCCGGTGCAGAAGGAACCGGACCCTTCTTCCGCCAGTAGGTGCTGCCCAGCGTCGCTCCGGTCGGGACGCCTTTCAACAGGTTGTACACCGGCCCGAGCACGCTCAAGGTCCGCTGAAAGTCCCAGCCCGTCACCCATTGGAACGGTTTGGCAAAGCGCCGCAGCAGGGACAGCGTGCGATCGTCGACGAACTGCAGCCGATCGACCTTGCCGGCGAGCGCGGCGCGCAGCTGACGACGAGCCTCCTTCACCTGTGCGCGCGATCCATAGAGGCCGCCCGAACCGTTCCAGACGCCGATGCCGAGAGCCTTCCGCTTCTGCTCCATCACGGCAGGACCGAGCGGGCGGCGATCGCCCATCTCGTCCCACGGAAAACGGTCGGTGCCGCTCAGCACCTTGTAGTCGTTGCCGATGTGCGAGATGCTGCGAAGCGTGCCGTTGAGCCGAAGCGGCCGGATGGCATCGATGACTCGCCCGAGTCCGTCGCGGTCGCGGCACATGAAGAAGAACGCCTGAAATGACTCAGGCGCCGGCATCAGCCAGACGGTCATCCGAGTCACGATGGCGAGATTGGATTGCGAAAACAGTCCGTCCAGCGATGGCCCGACACCCGACCGGTGAAGCGGAGTCGCTTTCTGCCCCGGGAATCTGCCGAAGCCCGTTTCGATACACTCCCCGGTCGGCAGGACAACCTCGAGGCCGCATGCAGTACCGCAGTGATCTCCGAGCGGCGTGTGGCCGAAACCACGTTCGAGCGTATTGCCGATGATGCTGCAGTCGGGGCTTGCGCCTGTCGCGTCCATCCACAGGCTTGAGCCGCGCTCTTGCAGGTACTCAAACAGCTGGCGCTGGGTGACTCCGGGCTCGATTGTGACGTATGCCAGATCTTCGTCGAACCCGACTATCCGGTTCATGCGTCCGAGATCGAGGAGCACGCCGTCGTGGACGGGCACCCGCGACCCGTAGCCCCAGTTTTTGCCGGTGCTGATGGGATACACCGGCACACCGCACCGGTTCGCGATGCGGAGGCACTCTTGAACCTCCGCGCGGGTGCCGGGACGAATGATCGCGCGAACTTTGCTGGTGGTCGAGAACGTCGTCGTGCCGGCGTTGCGAAGAGTGTCGGCGTCGCGAACGACGTACCCGGGCCCGATGGCCTCGGCCCAGGCGCCGAGCGCCGTCATCAGCGAAGATGAAACGTCGCTGTTCATGACGCCAGAACGTAGGCGTCTTCCCTTGGCGCGAACCCGCCGAGCGCCCTGAAGGTCGGTGCCGTCGCGCGAGCCGCGGACGGGACCACGACCAGCACTTCCGCGAGCTTTTCCTTCAGCATGTCGACCAGCGCTCGATACTTCGCCGTGGGCCGCCGGGAGTCGAACCGCAGCAGTTCCATCTCACACTTGTACTTCGGGTCGTAGTATGCCGGGACTTTGTGCTCGCCGACCGTCAGATCCGAGCCGCCGAGGCGCCGTAAGATGGTCGAAGAGCAGTGCCGGACCGTGGCGGTTGTCATGCCGAGCGCACCGCCAAGCATTTGACCAAGACTGTAACCCGCGAGCGCGAGCACCAGTCCCTCCGAAGTGCAGCGGTTTTTCTCCGCGACCGCCCAGCCTCCAACCTCAGCGTAGCCAAGGCCTTCGGTCCGTGCCCGGGCCAGTTCCAGTTCAACGGCCGACCACAGGAGCTTGCGCGAACCGGCCTCTTGCGCAAGGGGAGAGTGCCGGACGCGCAGGCGGTCGACGGCGATGGTCGGCTGATGCTCCATGTACCAGACGCACGCGTCGACTTTTCCAGACTTATCAACCATCAAGAGATGCCAGCTGCGATCGTCTTCGGGCGTCTGATGGAGGCCTTCGGCAGAGAGCTGGTTCACTTGAACGGCACCGTCGCGGAGGTAGATCCCTCCCCTTAGGCGCTGAAGGTCGCTCACCAGCCGTGAGTGGCGCTGCTGGTCGAGATCGACATTCTCAAAGGCGGACGGAATAATCGCATCGGCCGGCGCCAGTAGAACCAGACGCTGGTGCACATCCGCGACACTCCGATGAAGAAGCTTTATCGGCACAGCTCTCCCCTTTCGGTCAACGGCCCTGAACTCGCTGGGGAGAGTTCGCGCGGGTGACGAGACGCGCAACTGTTGTCACTCTTGAAGTTAAGCGCTAAACATTTGCTTGGTGGTCAATAGTCCAAGAGTGATGCCACGAGCTGTCCAGCCTGGAATCGCATAGGACGATACTCTTTAAGTATTTAGGAACAATTGACTTAGGTGAGAATTGGTCGATGTGTGGCAGGGTAACACTCAACGTGCTGAACTGTGCAATAACTTCACGCTTTCCGTGACCGGGTAACGGTATTGTCGACGCTGCACCTCATCGGTTAGGAGTGCCGGCCATCCGTCCTGGGCGTCAGCCGAGAGCCTTTGTCAGGCTATCGCTGTTTTTATTCTCTACAGGTAGCGACTTTAGTGCGCTGATGTGTACGGTAAAATTCGTGTTAACTCTTTTTTTTTCAGACCGGATATGGCTATCTTTCAGAGCACGGAGAGCAGCTTGCTCTCATGCGACTGCGCCCCTCTCACTCATCCGGCGTGATTGTGTCGAAAGCAGTAAGTGGAGAAATCATGAAACGCGCGTCCGTCGCCATCGCCATTGCCATCGCTGCCCTGGTTGCCGTCTCCTGCTCGGAAGACCCGCAAAAGGCGAAGCTGCGCTTCGTCGCCAGTGGCGATCAGTTCTTTGCGAAAAAGGACTACGCCGAGGCCATTGTCCAATATCGGAACGCGGTATCGCGTGATGGCAGTTTCGGGGAAGCGCGATACAAGCTGGGTGCGGCGTACGAGGCCAATAACGACATCCTCAACGCGCTTCGCGAGTACGTCCGCGCGGCCGACCTGATGCCGGACAACGTCGACGCACAGCTGCATGCGGGCAAGCTTCTGGCGGCAACCGGACAATTCCCGGAGGCCAAGGCGCGGGCCGTAGCCGCCCTGAGCAAGTCGCCAAACAATGTCAATGGCCTCGTGCTGATGGGGAATGCGCTGGCCGGCTTGAAGGACGTCGACGGCGCGATCTCGAATATCGAAGAGGCCATCGAGGCGGACCCGCGCCTCAGCTTCAGCTACGCCAATCTGGGCCTGCTGCAACTGAAGAAAGGCAACCGTTCGGCCGCGCAGGATGCGTTCGAACGCGCGATTCAGCTATCGCCGAAGTCGTCGGACGCCCACCTCAACCTCGGCAACTTCTACTGGGCGGCCGGTCAGACCGCCGATGCCGAACGCGAGCTCAAAACCGCCGTGCAGCTTGATCCCAAATCAGCCGCGGCCAACAAAGTGCTGGCGGCGTTTTACTCTCTGACCGGACGCATGGTCGAAGCGGAACCCTACCTCAAGGCGCTCGCCGAGCTGAGCACCAGCTCGATCCCAAAGCTCGCACTCGCCGACTACTACCTCGGTCTGGGGCGTGAAAAAGACGCGGTGAGCACGCTGCAGCCCGTGGTCAAGACGGAGAACGGTTTCGCGCCAGCGAAGGTTCGCCTCGCCGTTATCGACTTTCTCGGAGGCCGCCACCCCGCCGCCTATCAGGGGCTCGACGAGGTCTTGAAGAAGTTTCCGACCGACGAGCGGACGCTCGAGGCGAAAGCTCGCTTCCTGCTGGTCGACGGCAAGAACGACGAGGCGTTGAAGATCGCCACCGCGGTCGTGACCGCAAACCCGAAGGCGGCCAGAAGTCACTATCTCCGCGCGGCCGCGCTTCAATCCAAGGGTTCGATCGACGAGGCGGTAAAAGCCTACCAGCGGGTATTGGAGCTCTCACCGGCCGCCCCCGCGCCGATGGCCCAGTTGGCCAACATTTACCTGGCGCGCAACGACGCGAAATCAGCGGTTGACTTCCTCGGTCAGGTCGTCAAGCAGCAACCGCGATCGTTCGTCGCCCACATGCTGATGGGGCAAGCGCTGCTGCAGGCGGGGAACGTCTCGGGAGCGGAGGCCCAGCTTCTTCCGTTGCAGAAGGCCCAGCCGAAGAATCCGGAGATTCAGGTCCTGGTGGGCCGTCTCTACCTCGCCAAGAGCGATCTTCCGCGCGCAAGGCAGGCATTCAATTCCGCTCTCGAGCTACAGCCGGAATCGATCACGGCCCTGAACGGCCTGGTGACGATTGACATCACCGACAAGAAGCTCGACGCAGTCCGCGCCAAGCTCGAGCCGCGTATCGCGGCGAGTCCAAAGAACGTCCCGCTGCTCTTTCTGGCCGGAAACAGTTACCTGACGCTCGGAGACACCAAGAGAGCCGAGCAGCTGTTTCGAAGGGTGCTCGAGCTCGATCCCTCGAACAATCCCGCTTACGGACGGCTCGTCGGCGATTTACATGAGGGAGCGACGGCTGGACGAAGCGAGAGCCGAGCTCGACGCGGCAACCCGCAACAATGTGAAGCCGGTCGCCGTGAAGACGCTGATCGGCATGATCCTCGAATTGCAAAACAAGCCTGACGAAGCCCGCAAACAGTACCGAGCAGGCGCTGGCGCTCGACCCTCGTACGCCAGTGGCCGCGAACAATCTCGCGTCGTACCTCGCCGAGCGCGGCGACCTCGAGGCCGCCCTGCAATTGGCGCAAACCGCCAAGGCCGGCCTGCCTGACGATCCGCGAGTCAGCGACACGCTTGGATGGATTTACTACAAGAAGAATCTCGCCAGCCTGGCGGTGACCTCACTCGAGCACAGCGTGTCGAAGAATCCATCCAATCCGATGTCGCACTATCACCTGGGTCTCGCCTACTTGAAGGACGGCAAGACAGCGGCCGCGCAAAAGGCCCTGCAGCGCGCGCTGCAGTTGAACCCGACCTTCACGTCTGCCGAAGACGCGAAGCACGTGCTGGCCACGATCAAGGGCTGATGCCAGGCCGTTCGCTCAACGTGCTTCAGGTCGTCCTGAGCCTCAATCCAGGGGGAACCGAGCGTCTCGTCGTCGAAATCGTGCGACGCCTCCGGGCGGAGCTTCCGATGGCCGTTTGCTGTCTGGACGAGGCCGGCACCTGGGGCGAAGGGCTCCGCCGCGAGGATGTCGGCGTCACCGCGCTGGCGCGCCGCAACGGCTTTCAGCCTCAGCTCGGTCACGCCATCGCCCGGATCGCGTCGCGGCACGGTGCGCAAGGTGATCCACTGTCATCACTACTCGCCGTTCGTCTACGCCGCGATCGCCCGGCTGTGGTCGCCCGATCTGAGAATCATCTTCACCGAGCACGGGCGGCTGTCCGACGCGCCGCCTTCGGCGAAGCGTCGCGCTCGCCAACCGGGTGCTCGCCCATGCGCCGCGCGAGGTCGTGACCGTCTCCTCCGATCTCAAACAGCATCTGGTGGCGGAGGGCTTCCCCGCCGGCAAAGTGAGCGTCATCCACAACGGCATCGAGATCGGGCCTCTGCCCGGCGGCGACCTCCGAGCGCAGCTCCGCCGCGAGTTGGGAATCGCCGATCACGAGGTAGTGGTCGGCACCGTGGCGCGGCTGGATCCGGTCAAGGATCTCCATACGCTGATTCGCGCGATCGGGCTGCAGCCCCCCGGGCGGGCGCCGATGACCCTGCTGGTGATCGGCGACGGCGACGAGCGCGCCAGCCTCGAGGCGGCGGCCCGGGACATCGGCGCCGGCTCGATCCGTTTTCTCGGCCACCGCGAAGATGCGCGCGATCTGCTGGCGGGGTGCGATCTCTTTGCGAACAGCTCGATCAGCGAAGGCATCTCGCTGACGATTCTCGAGGCGATGGCCGCCGGCCTCCCGGTGGTCGCGACCCGCGTCGGCGGGACCCCGGAAATCGTGGACGCCACTGCGGCCGGCTGGTGCCGGCGCGCGACCCGGCAGGCGCTGGCGGAGGCGCTCGCGAGCTTGCGCCGGCGATCCGGCAGCGCCGCCACACGCTCGGGCGCGACGGCGCGCGCGCGCGTCGAGCAACACTTCACGCTCGACCGCATGGTGCGCGAATACCGCGACGCCTACTACGCGCGGCGGCCGGACAGCGGGATGCAGGCATGTGCGGCATCTGCGGCGTGTTCGCGATGACCGGTCCGCTCGAGCCCGAGGTGCGCGCGGCGTGCCGCGCGATGAACGGCGCCCTGGCGCATCGCGGACCCGACGGCGACGGCTTCTTCACGAGCGACACGCGCGTCGCGTTCGGCCACCGGCGGCTCGCGATCATCGATCGCGCCGGCGGGCATCAGCCGATGGCCAACGAAGACGGCACGCTGCTGGATCGTCTTCAACGGCGAGATCTACAACCACCGATCGCTGCGCCCGCTGCTCGAAGCCAAGGGCCATCGCTTTCGCACGTCGAGCGACACCGAGACGATCCTGCACGCCTACGAGGAGTTCGGGCCCGGCTGCGTCGACCGGCTCGAAGGCATGTTCGCGTTCGTGATCTACGACGGCCGCCGCCAGGAGCTGTTCGCGGCGCGCGATCGCCTCGGCAAGAAGCCGTTCTTCTACACCGTGCTCGACGGCATCTTTCATTTCGCCAGCGAGCTGCCCGCGCTCGCGCAGTCGCCGCGCTGGCAGCGGCGACGTCGATCTGACCGCGCTCGAAGGCTATCTCTCGCTCGGATATTTCGTCGCGCCCGCCACGATCTACCGCGGACGTGTCAAGCTGCCGCCGGGCCACTGGCTGCGCATTGCCGACGGGCGCGTCGAGACGCGCCAGTACTGGGACGTCCGAGGAGTTCGACACCGACCATCGGCCCGACCGACGAGCTGATCGAAGACATCGACGCAACGCTCCGCCAGGCGGTCACACGATCGGCTGGAAAGCGAAGTGCCGCTCGGGGCGTTTCTCAGCGGCGGCATCGATTCCGGCCTGGTGGTGTCGTACATGGCCGAGGCACTCGGCGATCGGCTGGTGACCGCGTCGGTCGGCTTTGGCGACGCCGCGACACAACGAGCTCGAAGCCGCGGGCGTCACGGCGCGCACATTTCCACAGCCAGCACCACGCCGAAGATCATCGAGCCGCAGCTCGACGAAGTGATCGGCCCGGTGACGAGCCGCCTCGGCGAGCCGCTTGCCGATTCGTCCGCGATTCCGACATGGTATGTCTCGCGCGCCGCGCGGCGAGCACGTGACCGTCGCGCTGACCGGCGACGGCGGCGACGAGAGCTTCGCCGGCTACGACTTCCGCTACGTGCCGCATGCGCTCGAAGCGTCGGTGCGCGGCGCGTGATGCCCGGCGCATTGTCGCCCGCCGCCGCCTGGCTCGGCCGGCGCTGGCCGCGCTCGCCGCGCCTGCCGAAGCCGCTGCGCGTCGGCACGCTCGCTCGAAAATCTCGGACGCGATCCCGCGGCCGCGTATTACGCGGATCTTGCGTTCCTGAAACCGGCGGACGCGCGCAGCCTGATGGGCCTCGCCGCCGGATCGCGATCCCACCACGAGCCCGGTCTACGAAGCAGGTCACCGAGCCGTACCGCCGCTGCCCGTCGACAGAACGCGGTGCAGCGGGCCGAGTACGCGGACCTGAAGGTCTATCATGCCGAACGATCCGCTCGTCAAAGTCGATCGCATGAGCATGGCGCACGGCCTCGAGGTCCGCTGTCCGCTGCTCGATCGGCGGGTCGTCGAGCTCGCGTTCCGCATTCCGGCGTCGAGAAAGCAGCAAGGCCGCAAGGCAAGGCGCTGCTGCGCGCGCTGGCGCGTCGCCGGCTGCCCGGGAAGCTGTGGCAGCTTCCCAAGCGCGGATTCACGGCGCCGATCGGCGACTGGATCGCAGGACCGCACGCGGCGCAGTTCAGGGAGGAAGTGCTCGATCGACGCACGGTCCTGGCGCAGCAGATTGACGTCAACGAGCTCGACCGGCGCTTTGTCGACCATCAGGCGGGACGTCGCGATCACGGCTACACCCTCTGGTCGGCGTGGGTCCTGGAGCGCTGGCTCGAGGGAACACGTGGACAAGGGCGCCATCCGTCCGATGCCACGAGAACCGCCGACAGAGGAGGCTCGAAGGGCGATACGCAGTACCAGAAAGCGGTCTCGTGAAGAGCCGTCGCATCAACGTCATCTACGCGGACAACGGATCGGGCTTGTCCCGCGATGCGATCGTCGTCAAGGAAGCGTTGACACTGGCTGGGCACCGTGTCTGGATGACCCCGCTCGCTCCCCGCAAGTATCCGCTGTCGCTCAACTACGCGCCTGAAATCGCGCGCCACCTCGTTCGATCGGTCAAGCACGGCGCGGCTCGCGCATGGGCCAAGCGAACCCGCTTCTGGGACGTCAACATCTTCCTCGAGCGGCTGGTTCCCGATTACTTCGAGTACGCGCGGGTGAACTGCCTCTTTCCGCATCAGGAGTGGCTGACCAGCGAGGACCGCGGCCGACTTCGCGACATCGACATGGTGTTCTTCAAGACGCGCCATGCGATGGATATCCTGGCGTCTGAAACGCGGGGATCCGCCTTCGTGGGATTCACTTCGCCCGATCGGCGGGACGCGTCCGTGTCGCCGCGCTGGGATACGGCCCTGCACGTGTGCGGATGGAACCCTCACAAAGGCACGGCCGCCGTGCTGAATGCCTGGTCGAGGCACCCCGAGTGGCCGCGCCTGATCGTCGTGTCACAACTGCCGATGGCGGCGCCCGCACACCCCAACGTCGAGCAGCTCGCGACGCGGATCGCTGATTCGCAGTTGCGCACCCTTCAGAACGAATGCGCGATTCATGTCTGCCCGTCCGAGGTGGAGGGCTTTGGCCACACGCTGATGGAGGGGATGAGTTGCGGCGCCGTCATCCTGACCACCGACGCGCCGCCCATGGACGAGCTCGTCTCGACGGACGAAGGCTTTCTCGTGCCTTACAACGGCACCAGCCCCATGGGCGCCGGCATACGGTACATGGTTGACGAACAACGCCTGGAAGAGGCGCTTGGATCGATGTGGGGCGTCGATGCGGCGGTGTTAGGACGGAAGCGCGCGGCCGCGCGGGCAAACTACGACAGCGCGCGCGCCTCGTTTCACGCTCGACTCGCTCAGGTGCTTCAGGACCTCTGAGCCCAGCTCAGGCCGGGGTCGCGAGGTATTCAGCCTCCGGCATGTAGTCCGGCCGCGCCGAGAATGATGGCGGCCCGTCGAGACGGCGGCTCACATACTTGTGGCGATCGAGGACGGCGAGAAAATCCTCGTAGGAAGACCGGTCGTGAATCTCGACGAGGATCACCGGGCGGGCATGCGTGAGTATCTGCGTCATGCCGCGAAAGATGCTGGACTCCGCACCCTCGGCATCAATCTTCACGAAACTCGGCGCGAGTGAATGCGACTCGGCAAAGGCGTCGAGTGTGGTCGTGTGGACATCGACTCCAGTCGGAGACGAGCCCGCAACCAGGTGGCCGATGTAGGAATTGCCGCCGCGGTCGAACGAAGCCACGCCGACCTGATCGGCAACGGCGGTTTCGGTCAGCTGGATCAGCGCCGCCAGATCCGGGTTGGCTTCGAGGTTCTGCCTGAACTGAGCCGCGTTCACCGGCGATGGTTCGAACGCCGCGACCTTGCCGGACGGCCGCACGAGCGTGGCGGCGATCAGGCTGAAGTAGCCGATGTGGCCTCCGACGTCGAACAGGACGCTCCCTGGCGCCAGATACTGGACCAGGATCGCCTCCTTCTGCGGTTCGAAGTTCCCGAGAAAACACGATCGCTGGTGGCGCAGCGAGCAGAAGAAGCCGCGGCCGGCCAGGCGGCCACTCTGAATGCGGACGTTGACCACCCGATCCGAGGTAAAGCGCGTGAGCTGGCGATAGACGCCGTCAACGAGCCCTGGACTGAAGCCCTTGATCTGGCGTTTCAGACTCGCCGGCACGCTCTTGTCGACGACGTTGATGAAGGAGTGCAGCGCTCGTTCAAACACGTTTGAGGTTCCTCAGCCTGGCTACGGCGTTCCGTACGCTTCGATTTCGGCCACCCGTGTCCAAGTGTTCAGCGAGCCTGTCACAAAGACGCGAATCTTGGTTGTCGTCAATGCGGCAAACGTGATTTGCCGCCACACCAGTGTGTTCCCGCTGACCGTGCCGCCGGGGACCGCCAGCCACTGCGTGCCGTCCCAGTATTGGATGATGAAATCGGTCAGCCCATACTGGGTAAAGGTCATCGACGCGGTCGGCTCCACTGGCGACGCATAATTATCCTGCACGCTGAAGACATCGACCTCGTCGATCGTCCTGGCCCCCGCGAAATCCACCTCCAGCCAGTCCGGCCACGAATTCGGCGTGGCGTCGTTCCAGCCGCCACCATTGCCCCAGGGGCTTCCCTTTCCGGTCCCCGTTGATCGCCCCGTCCGGACCGTAGTAACTCGCGATACGTCGACGATCCGACCGCCACCGCGCCATTGCTGGCAAGCGCGACGTTGGTCCGTCCGGCCGCCTGCCCTACCGTCACGTGCACCGGCGCCGACGTGGTCGTCAGGTCGAGATTGTCCACGGCCACCGCCGTCAACGTGTAGTTCCCAGCGGTGTTGGCGGTCCAGGCAAACTGATACGGGCTGGTCGCGTCCGTGCCCACCAGCGTGCCGTTCGCGTAAAAGTCCACGCGCTTCACGCGTCCCGTCACTGTCCGCCGCGTTCGCCGCGAAATTGATCGCCGCCGGCGCCGTATACGCCGCCCCCTCGGCCGGACTGGTCAACGTCACCGTCGGCGGCGCATTCACGGGCCCGCCGCCCGCCGTCGAATACGCTTCCACCTCCGGAATCCGGGTCCACGTTGATTGGGCCCCCGTGACGAACACGCGAATCTTGGTGGTCGTCAGCGCCGCGAAGGTGATCTGGCGCCACACCAGCGTTGTTGCCGCTGATCGCGCCGCCCGGCACCGCCACCCATTGCGTCCCGTCCCAATACTGCACCGTGAAATCCGTGAGACCGTACTGCGTGAACGTCATGCGTCGCCGTCGGCTCCACCGGCGACGGAGTAGTTGTCCTGCAGGCTGAAGACGTCGACCTCGTTGATCGTCTTCGACCCGGCGAAATCCACCTCCAGCCAGTCCGGCCACGAATTCGGCGTGGCATCGTTCCAGCCACCGCCATTGCCCCACGGACTCCCCTTCCGGTCGCCGTTGATCGCCCCGCTCCGGACCGTAGTAACTGCGCGATCGTCGACGATCCAACCGCCACCGCGCCGTTGCTGCGCGAGCGCGACGTTGGTCCGTCCGGCCGGCTGCGCTCACCGTGACGTGCACCGGCGCCGACGTGGTCGCCAGATCGAGATTGTCGACGGCGACCGCCGTCAACGTGTAGTTCCCGGCGGTGTCGGTCGTCCAGGCGAACTGATACGGGCTGGTCGCGTCCGTGCCGACCAGTGTGCCGTTCGCATAAAAGTCCACGCGCTTCACGCGTCCCGTCACTGTCCGCCGCGTCCGCCGCCAAATTGATCGCCGCCGGCGCCGTGATACTTGCCGCCCTCGGCCGGTCCGGTCAACGTCACCGTCGGCGGCGCATTCACGGGCGCCGCCGCCCGCCGTCGAATACGCTTCCACCTCGGTAATCCGGCTCCACGTCGACTGGCGCCCCCGTGACGAACACGCGAATCTTAGTGGTCGTCAACGCCGCGAAGGTGATCTGGCGCCACACCAGCGTTGTTGCCGCTGATCGCGCCACCCGGCACCGCCACCCATTGTGATCCGTCCCAGTACTGCACCGTGAAATCAGTGAGCCCGTACTGGTGAACGTCATGGCCGCCGTCGGCTCCACCGGCGACGTATAGTTGTCCTGCACGCTGAAGACATCGACCTCGTTGATCGTCTTCGACCCGGCGAAGTCCACCTCCAGCCAATCCGGCCACGAATTAGGCGTGGCATCGTTCCAGCCACCGCCACTGCCCCACGGACTCCCCTTCCGATCGCCGTTGATCGCACCGCCCGCGCCGTAGCCAGAGCTGTAGGTCGACGACCCAATCGCCGTCCCGCCATTGGCGGCAGCGGCCACGTTGATTCGACCGGCAGGCTGAGTCACGGTGACCTGCACCGGCGCCGACAGGGCGGTCCCTCCCAGCGCGTCGTACGCGAGCGCCGTCATCGTGTATGTCCCGGCGGCGACGCCGGTCCACGTGCCTTGATAGGGGCTGGTCGTTGCCTGACCGACATAGCTGCCGTTCGCGTAGAACTCGACCCGCTTGATCCCGTCAGGATCGGTCGCGGTAGCCGCCAGCGGGATCGCCGCCGGCGCGACGAAGGTCGCGCCCGCAGTCGGGCTGGTCAGCGCGACCGATGGGGGCGTCAGATCGAGGAGAACAGTTGTTGACCGCAGTGGCGCGCATTCAACCGGCCCTTGCTGACGACGATGCCGTTCAACGATGGCAGGACGTCGACGTTGCTGAGAATCGCCGCTTTCAGCTGCGCGGTATTGAGGGAACAGGCGGAGAGCACCAGCATCGCCGCGCCCGACACGTGCGGCGTCGCCATCGACGTTCCGCTCATCGTGTCCGTACCGATCGCCCGGCATGCGTCGAAGCGATGTTGTTGCCAGGCGCCGCCAGATCGACGGATGTCGCACCATAGTTGGAGAACGCCGCGAGCACGTCGTTCTCGTCGGTCGCCGCCACCGCGACGACGTTCGGCGTCGGGAAAGCTCGCGGGATAGAACGGCGTCGCATCGTTGTTGGCGCCCTGGTTCCCGGCGGCGGCGACGAACAGCACGTCGGCCGTCGCCGGCGGCGCGATCTCCTGCGCCAGCGCGCGACGAGTTCCCGCCGCCACCCCAACTGTTGGACAGCACCCGCACGTTCGCCGCGCCGCTCGACGCGAACGCCGCTTTGGTCTGCAGCGCAAAGTCGATCGCCTTGATGGCCGCATCCGCCGAGTCGCCGAGCCCGATCGCATCGAGAAACTTCAGCCCCATGATCCGCGTCGTCCAGTTGACGCCGACGACGCCGATGCCGTTGTTGCCGACGGCGCCGATCGTGCCCGCGGTGTGTGTGCCATGACCGTTGTCGTCCATCGGATCGCACGTGGCGGTCATGGCGTTGGAACCGTGCGAGCCCGCCGGACACGTGACCGTCCTGCCGCCCAGCGCCGCCGACCGTGACGGTGAATTCGACGGGCGCCGACCACATGTTGGCCGCCAGGTCCGGGTGTGTGTAGTCGACGCCGGTGTCCACCACGCCGACGACGTTCGCGGTCGATCCGGTCGTCACGTTCCACGCGGCGACCGCGTGGATGTCGGCGCCCGGATGCGCAGCTGTTGCTCAGCCCCCACATCGGCTGAAATACGGATCGTTGGGCACCGCGGTCGTGTGCAACGATGTAGTTCGGCTCGACCTCGAGCACGTCGGCCCGCGACGACATCGCCGTCAACAGCGCCTGCGCGCCGCGGATGCGCGAATGCATGCGATGCCATCCGTGCCGTCCCGACCGGCCGATCGTCGTCTGCATCCATATCGCTGTCGGACCTGCGCGCGCGCGGCCGCTGCGTTCGACCGAAGCCGGACCAGCACTTCTCCGGCGGCCACCGCTCGGCCTGCGACGTGCTCATGAAGGCCCGCGTCTGCGCGCGACTGCGTTCGCACGAGACTCGGCCACAGGATCAGAGCGGCGGCGAGAAGCGACAGGCACAGACTAACGGGGCCGACGTTTCACAGGCGGCTCCAGATTCATGGCACTATGGGTGGCTGAAAAGTTGTCGAACGCGTTGTATTGTCGACGGGGGAACGGAGACTATTTTAGCATGGTTCGATCGCAGACCTGCGCGATCCGCGTGTGATCATCATCTCGACAGCCAGCTTCCGTTCTATGAAAACGCTCACGCTCATCGTCACCTACAACGAGGTCGACAATATCTCTCGGCTCTGCACGCGATCCTGATCCATCTGCCAGCCTCGTCCGTTCTCGTCGTCGACGACAACTCGCCTGACGGAACCGCGAACGCGGTGCAGGCGCTGGCCGATCATGACAACCGTGTGTCGGTGATCTGCCGCACGACGGAGCGCGGATACGGATCGGCGATGATCGCCGGGCTGCGACACGGGATCGAGCACGGCTTCGATTCCATCCTGACGCTCGATGCCGACTTCTCTCACGATCCCGCCGATCTCGCCGCGGATGCTGGCCGGACTGGAAGAACGCCGACGTCGCGGTCGGTTCGCGCTACGCCGGCGGCGTTCGCGTGCTGAACTGGGACGTGCGGCGGCTGCTGCTCAGCCTCGCCGCCAACACCTATGTGCGGCTGCTCTCCGGCCTCGAGTGTTTCGACTGCACCAGCGGCTTTCGCGGCTATCGCGCCAGCGTGCTCGATCAGCGTGGCCGCTCACCAAGATGAGGACGACCGGCTACGCGTTCCTGCCGGAGCTGCTGTTCAACATGGGCCGCGTCCGCGTCGCCGAAGTCCCCATCTGCTATACCGAGCGGCGCCTTGGCGAGTCGAAGATGTCGAAAGGGGTGATCGCGGAGGCGCTGGTGCGTCCGTGGGTCCTCTTTGCGCGACGGCTCGGCCGGCCGCGCCGTCAAGACACGGACATGACACGATGAAAATCTCGATCTACACGTTCGTCAAGGACGGACTCTTCTACGACTTTCACGTCGCGGCGATGCTGCGGCACCATCTGCCGCTGGCCGACGAGATTATCGTCAACGAAGGTTTCAGCACTGACGGTACCTTCGAAGCCATCCGGGACATCGACCCGAAAGTCAAAATTCACCGCTCGCGCTGGGATCAGTCGAATCCCGACACCTGGCATCGCGACTTCAAGAATCACGCGCGCCAGCTGTGCACCGGCGACTGGTGCATCCTGCTCGATTGCGACGAGTTCATTCCCGAATGGGAGTTCGATCGGCTGCGCGCGTATCTCGCCTCCGCCGAGACGTCGATCGTGCCCGTCAAGTTCGTGCACTTCTACGGCAACTACAAGGTCTACCTCGCGACGCTCCCGCAGATCATCCCGCTGACCGGCATGCGGATTCATCGCAACATCCCGGAGATCGAGGTCTGGGGCGACGGCGCCAACGTGCGCTTTCGCGATCGCGAGTACGACGCGGCCACGGTCGCGCAAGGCGCGTTCGAGGTGCACCACTTCGGGACGGTGCGAAATCCCGCCCGCCTGCGGCAGAAATGGCGCACGCAGGCGCGTCAGCACGACGCGCAAGAACCCGCGCTGGGACAAGGTGCCGTCGGTGGTCTTCAACATGTTTCCGCACCAGTGGAAAGACCCCGACTTCCTCGACAAGCTGGCGATCTACGACCGCGCCCTACATCCAGGCGGTCCGCGACGACCCGGCCGAGTTCACCCGCGACGATTTCTGGCTGTACGAGCACCTGAAACGCCAGCCGTCGGGCGGGACTGGTACACGCTAGTGTGGCGTCGCTCGCTGCTCGCCGGTCTCGGCGCCTATCTGCGGCATGTGCCGGACCACCCGGGGCGGTGGCGCTTGATTGCCCCAGCCGTGGCGCTCGCCCCGGCGCTCAGAAGCCTGACTGAACCGATCGTCATCCGCGTCCGCGACGGGTTCCGGATGCGGATCGACGGGTCCTCGCAGACCGGGCGGATGCTCTACGCGACCGGCGAGTACGAGTCCGAAACGTCACGGCTGGTCCAGCGCCTGCTCCTTCCTGGCCAGACGATGATCGACGTCGGCGCAAACATCGGTTACTTCTCGATCGTCGGCGCGCGCGCGGTCGGAGCGCAGGGACAGGTGGTCGCGTTCGAGCCGGTGACGGCCGTTCGCGAGCGGCTGCTCGCGAATCTCCAGCTCAACGGCCTGACCAACGTCACCGTCCGCGACGTCGCGCTCTCCGCGAGCTCCGGCACCGCCGTGTTCTTCACAGGGCCCCAGGACGATACCGGTCTCGCCTCGCTGCGGCCGCTCGAGTCCTCGACCCAGGTCACGGTCGTGCAGGCGCGATTCGACGACCTGTGGGACGCGAGCCGGCCGGTGGCGCTGATCAAAATCGACGTCGAGGGCGCGGAACTGGCCGCGTTGCAAGGGATGGCCGGATGCCTGGATCGCGACTCGCCGGATCTGATCGTCGAAGTGACGGATGAATACCTGCGCTCGCTCGGCGCCTCGGCCGCCTCGCTCGTGACGTTTCTCGCCGACAAGGGCTACGCGATGTACCGGATCGACCACAGCGCCCTGGTGCGGGTCGGCGCCGCGCAGCTCGACGAGTGTCCGTCCCAGTTCAATGCCTTGTTTACGAAGCGTCCGAACCCTGGCGCGGCGTGATCGCCGGACGATAGCGTCACCCTCCAGCAGGTTGGCCAGGCGTCTTCGCCACCCGTTCGGCCCGATTCCTGCTTAAATGCGGTAGTCACGCGAACCGAATGGTCACCCGTCCACCAACCCTCCGTCGTTTCGAGTCGCTCGACCACTGGCGCGGGTTCGCCTGCCTGCTCGTGATTGTTTATCACTCCACGATCGTGTATCTGGTGACCAGCCCGGCCCACGCCGGAACCGTCCACGCGCTGCTCGAAGTCACTCATCATTTCAACGTCGGCGTCGCGCTGTTCTTTGTGATCAGCGGCTACTGCATCGCCGCGGCCGCGGATAACTCCCGCGTGCGGGGAGACCATATCGGCATCTATTTCCTGCGGCGCTTCCGCCGCATCTACCCGCCGTACTGGATCATGGTCGTCTGCACGATCGCCGCGTTCGTGCTGCTCGATTACGGCTGGCGCGCACCGCTTCTCTCCGGCGATCCCTGGCCGCAGTACCGACCGAGCTGGTACACGCCCACGCAATGGCTCGGAAACCTCACCCTCACCGAGACCTGGCGCCATCATCTGTTCGGCAACATCCGCGCGCACTTCCCCGGACAGGCGTGGACCCTGTGCTACGAAGAGCAGTTCTATTTTGTGACCGGGATGCTGCTGCTTCTGTCGCGCCGATGGTTCTTCCCCGGCATCGCCCTCGTCTCACTCTCTACCGTTCTCGGCGCCGCATGGGCGCGAGAACTCGGTGTCCACATCGACGGGTTCTTCTTCGACGGATCATGGCTGCTGTTCGCCGTCGGCGTCACCGTGTTCTACCGCCTGCGGTACGCGACCGGCGCGCGGGCCATCGCCCTCGACGCGCTGCTGTTGATCGCCATCCCACTGAGCCTCTGGCTCTCCGTGCCGATTTATGGCGCCATCACCGGCTTCGTGTTCGCCGCGGCGCTTCCATGGCTCTACAAATTTGACCGGCAGGTGGCGGGCGCCGCTGCACTCAAGCCGCTGCTCGTGTGCGGACAAATGTGCTACTCGCTCTATCTCGTGCATCAGATTCCGGTGAAGGCCGTCACGACGGTGCTGTACCGCAATGGCATGACCGGACCGCTTTCCACGCTCTTGATTGTGATTCCCGTCTCGGTCGGCGTGTCGGTTGGCCTGGGATGGATGTTTCACGCCGTGGTCGAGCGCAGGTTTCTCAACGCACCGGTGCGCGAGGCAGCGGCAGCCGCGGACGGTGCGATTGGCTCACGAGCGGGTGCCGTGAGCTTGCCCACCGGAGCCCTCGCGGGAGCCAACCTCGAACTCCGATAACGGCCTCGATTTCACAGAAATGCTATAGTCCGCAGACAAAAGTTCCTCCGACGCCAGTTTCTTCCAGTCTTGCCGGTAAAATCGGGACTGTGATCGTTCGGACATCGGCAGCAGTCTTGCCTCATTCACCATCACTCACCATGAAACTGGATCGCCATCGTCGTCCATCCGTTCGTGGTGTCGATCGCGGTCGCCGGCACGACCCGGCTGGCATCCGCCACCGGGGCTCAATCGCCATCAACGCACCGTCGACGGGGAGATAGCAGCGTGCCTGGTTTGCTCGGAGTCATCGGCGGTCGCGGGAGTCATGGCGTTAAGTCCCGTTTCGAGGCGGTGCGCGGGGTCATGGCGCGCGGCGGACGTCTGGTCGTCGAGAGCCACATCGATCCTGGCGAGCGCTGGGCCCTCGGCCGCGTCCATCTGGGCGCGCTTCAACCCGCCGCGCAGTTGGCCGGCGACGGTCCGGTGCGCGTGCTGTTTCACGGCGATCTGCACAACGAAGCGCAGCTTCAGTCGACGCTTCAAGAGCTCGGTGAATCTGGGATCAGCGGGGCCGCCGCCATCGTCGGCGCCCTCTATCGGCGCAAGCGGCTTGATCCACGCGCGTTGAGCGGTGCGTTCTGCGCTGCGGTGTTCGACGAGCAGGCCGGCGAGCTCGTGCTGATCAACGACCGCACCGGTTCGTATCCGATCTACTGGTTCACGTCCGAGGACGGATTCGCGTTTGCGTCCGAGCTCCGCGCCGTCCTCCGGGCACACCCCAAGCCCTCGCTCAATCCCGCCGCGGTCGCCGACCTGCTGAAATTCGGGTTCCCGATGGGCGACAAGACGCTCGCCGCGGGCGTCGACATGCTTCCGGCCGGTTCAACGCTGACGTATCAATCGGCGGACGGCTCGGTCCGTCTCGAAGCCTACGGGTCCGTCGCCGAGCTGTTTCGCCAGACGGACGTCGACAGGAAAACCTACGACGAAGGCATCGAACGGGCATTTGCCGGCGCGATGGACCGTGCGGTGTCCGGCTCGCATCGCTACGGCCTGTCGTTGTCGGGCGGCCTGGACACGCGCGTGATGCTCAGCGCGCTCGATCGGCTGGGCCGGTCGCAGGACCTCTCGACCTTCACGTTGGGCGGACGTGGCTGCGCCGACGAAGTCATCGCCAACCAGTTGTCGCGGATGGCGCGAACCAAGCACAAGTTCGTGGCGCTGGACGACCACTATCTCGAGGACCTGCTGCCGACGGCGGCGAGAATGGTGTCGTTGACCGATGGGATGTACGTGAGCCACGGCTTCACCGAGATGCTGGCGCTCCAGGGCTTCGAGAGCGCCGACAGCACGGTGCTGCTCAGGGGCCACGGCGGCGAGCTGGCCAAGGCGAGCACGGCGTGGCCGCTGCACACCGACAAGCGCATCTTCGGTATGAGCTCGACGGAAGAATTCATCCCCTATTTGCTGGGGCGGACGACGCACGTCAGCGTGGGAGATGCGGCGCGCGAGGTGCTGACCGATCGATGGATCGAAGCGCTCGACGGCGCCAGCGCGCAGCGCTCGCTCGAGCAGTCGCTGGCCGGCGTGCCGCTGTCGCCGCCGGACCTGTGCAGCTACCTATACCTGAAGGAATACCATCGACGCGTCACGATTCCCTCGCTGGAAATCTTCCGCAACATCGCGGACGTGCGGATGCCGCTGGCCGACGTCGGCTTCGTCCGCAGCGTGTTGCAGGGCCCGGCGCGCTGGCGCGACGGCCTCGGCATCCACCAGGCATTGATCGCCGCCAATGCGCGGAAATATCTGCGCGTGCGTAACCCGAACACGGGCGCGCCGGCGGGTGCGGGACCGCGGCTGGAGTTCGTGCTCGACAAGGTCAACACGATTCTCCGCCGGCTGAACGTGTACGGCTATCGCCACTATCACAGCTTCGACGGGTGGATGCGGAACGCGCTGTTGAACATGGTCGACAAGATCGTGCTCGATCCGCAGACGATCGCGCGCGGCGTGTTCCGCGAGACCCGCATCCGGCAGCTGATCGCCGAAGCGCGTCAGGGAGTGACACGGCACGACGATGCGCTCCAGGTGCTGGTCCTGACCGAGCTCTGGCAGCGCGAAAACCTCTGAACGGTTGATCGCTCGATCAGCTCGGAAGGCGGCCGATGCCGCCAACCGGCGCCATCGATAGCAATACGTCAGCCGGCAACGGTTCGCCGCCACGTGTGGGCTGCGGCGCATTCAGGAAGCGCCGCTCGACGAAGTGATGGAACGGGATCGCCGCCAGCACCGAGAGCCCCAGGCTGATCGGCACCATGAGCACCAGCGTCTTGACCGGCGTGAAGAGACCTAGCGCCAGGGCGATCCCGCAGACCGCCTTCGTGACCGGCCAGTGCACGAGGTAGATGCTGTAGCACCGCACGCCGCACCAGGACAACGGGCGCGTGAGCTTGTGCGTGGAGATTCCCTCGTCCCATGCCCCCAGTGCGACCAGGGCGGCGCAGAAGAGTGCGGCCACGATCAAGTGATCGTTCCCTTCTCGCAGACCCAATCCGATACCGAAGAAGATGAATCCGGGAATCACCAGCCGGCTCACCCCTCTGGCTTCGGTCCGGTGAAAGTACAGCGCCAATCCGTACGCGAAGAACAACCAGCTACCGTCGAAAAAGAATCCCGCCACCGGATCACGCGGAAGGAACATGTAGGCGATCGCGACGCAGGCGGTGAGCACCGCGGCCCCGGCAAGCCAGCGGCGCCCGGTCAAGAACAAGAGCACGCCAACGACGACGTAGAACTGCTCCTCGTAGCCCAGCGACCACGTGTGGCCCTGCCACCAGCCCGCGCCACCACGCCACAGGATCGATCCTCGCCACCCTTCGGTCAGGGTGATGTTGCCGAGCCACTGCCACGGCCTGAGGCTCGCGGGAGAGACGATCGCGGTGAAGTTTCCGTGCGGGTGACGAAGCAGTGCCTCCGCGAGCGACATCCTCTCCAACGCCAGCGCGGCTACGGCGCTGAGGAGGAAAAAGACCCACAGCGGCGGGAAGATCCTGCGCAGGCGCCGGACGAAGTACCTGATGCCACGGCAGCCCAAGACGCTGCGTCTTGTCGGCGCTCGCGGCGATGCAGTAGCCGCTGATCACGAAGAACAGCGTGACTCCAAAGCCAAGCCGGCCGGTGATCTCATAGATCCAGGCGAGCGGGCGCGACGCGTGAATCGTCCCGGCCGGTCCGGTGGTGTGGTAGATGATGACGGAGAGGCAGGCAACGCCGCGCCAGGCATCCAGCGATCGGTAAGTGGCCTTGGATAGGCCGTTTGTCAACACTTCAGGTCTGTCGCCGCCTTGATTACACTAGTTGTGCTCGGGTGAGCCGCTGGCGACGTCACGCAACTCGTGTGCCTTGGAAGTCTGCGAAAAGCCCTTCGGATTCCGTGTCTGAACCCACATAAGCCATGAAATCCATGAACAAAAGCCTTCCAATCGAGGAACTACCTGCGACAATTGGACGGGCGTTGCGCGGGCAAAGTCCCGTATGTAGCGACTCGATAAAGGGTTACACGAGATAGCCGGAAGCGGATCAAGTCGGGACGCTCCTTGCTCAAAGAGGGTGCAGTGGAACAAATTTCTGCCTTGCGAAGCCTGTGGG
The DNA here is from genome assembly GCA_963794705.1 of uncultured Acidobacteriota bacterium. Taxonomy (GTDB): domain Bacteria; phylum Acidobacteriota; class Vicinamibacteria; order Vicinamibacterales; family CAVVIG01; genus CAVQFC01. The sequence continues at coordinate 196,093 of CAWCFI010000006.1, read as the reverse complement.
TCGACGGCCGGGAAGCCGTCGTCGAACAGTTTGAATACCGTGAGCTCCTGTATCAGTTGACCAAGCGCGACCTGCTGATTCGCTACAAGCAGGCGATCATGGGATTCGGCTGGGCGGTGTTCATGCCGCTCATCAATACCGCCGTCTTCTCCGTCATCTTCACGAGGGTCGCGCCCCTTCAAGTCGACGTGCCGTATCCGCTGTTTGCGTATCTGGGCCTGCTGACCTGGAACTTCACGGCGTCCTCTTTGCGGTTTTCCGTCAACGCCCTCACCGGCAACATCAGCCTGGTCACCAAGGTCTACTGTCCGCGCGAAGTGTTCATCGTTTCCTCGATCCTGGTGACGCTCATCGACACCCTGGTCGGCGGCATCGTGCTGGTCGCGTTGATGGCCTACTATCGCATCGGACCGGGCTGGGCGCTGCTGTATCTGCCGAGCGTGATCCTGATTCAGATTGCCTTCACGACCGCGGTCGGCCTGTTCATCTCCATGGCGAACCTGTTCTACCGCGACGTCAAATACCTGTTCGAGCTGGTCATCACGGTGTGGATGTTCGCCACCTCCGTGCTCTATCCCTCGAGCCTGGTCACCGGCAAGGCCGGCCTCGTCCTGCGCCTCAACCCGATGACCGCGATCATCGACGGCTACCGCGACGTCCTGCTCTACGGACGATCGCCGTTCACGGAGAGCTTCGCCTGGACCGCCCTCGCCACCTGCATCGTGCTGGTGTTCAGCGGCATCGTGTTCCACCGCGCCGAGTTCCGATTCGCGGAGAGCGTGTAATGGCCGCGGCACCCGTTGTATTCGACGCGGTCTGGAAGAAGTTCCGTCAGGGCGAGCGCCACGATTCGCTGCGCGATCTCATCCCGGCGGCAATTGGCGCCTTGCGGGGACGGAGCTCGTCGGCGGAGCTGAAGACCGAAGAATTCTGGGCGGTGCACGACGTGTCCTTCGAGGTGCGCCAGGGGGAGGCCCTCGGGATCATCGGACCGAACGGCGCCGGCAAGTCCACCACCCTGAAGCTGCTGACGCGAATCCTGCGGCCCAACCGCGGCCGCTGTGTGGTGACGGGACGGGTCGGCGCGCTCATCGAGGTGGCGGCCGGCTTTCACCCCGATCTGACCGGCCGGGAAAACTGCTATCTCCAGGGATCGTTGATGGGGATGAAGCGCTCCGAAGTGGCCAAGAAATTCGACGAGATCGTCGAGTTCGCGGGCGTCGGCGCCTTCGTGGACACCCAGGTCAAGCGCTACTCCTCCGGCATGAACGCGCGGCTCGGCTTTTCAATCGCCGCGCACCTGAATCCCGACGTGTTGATCATCGACGAGGTGCTGAGCGTCGGCGACATGGCGTTCCAGGAGAAGTGCATTCAGCGGATGCGGCGCTTCAAGCACGAGGGCGTCACGATCGTGTTCGTGTCGCACAACCTGCAAGCCGTCGCCGAGCTCTGCGATCGAGCGCTGTATCTCAATCGCCAGGCCCGCGCGCTGGGGCCGACCGCCGATGTCGTCAGCGAGTACGTCCGTGATTCGTTCGCCACCTCCTCTGAGGCATCGCAAGGCGAGATCAAGATCGTGTCCGCCTCGCTCCGGCACCTCGACGGTACCGTGGTGACTAATCCGGTCGCGCCCGGCACGAGGCTGAATTTCGCCGTCGAGTTCGACGCGGTCGATCACGTGGACGACGCGACGTTCGCGTTCCGCCTGCACCGATCGACCGATCAGCTCCTGGTCTACGACGGACATTTCTCGCACCGCGAGCTGGGCATGGACTCGGTGGTCCCCGGACGCTTCACGGTGCAGTACCAGTTCGACGTCAACCTGACGCGAGGCCAGTACTATTTCGATGTCTTCGCACAGCACACGCCGACGCAGCGGTTCATGGGCCGGCTGAGACCCGCCGGCCATGTCACCGTCGCCGAGGCGCGGACCTGGGGCGGGGTCGCCGACGTCGCCGCGCACGCTTCGCTGGTCCGCCCGGAAAGCTCCAGGCCGGCGGAGCCGCGGAGCGCCGGCGCCGTCACTCTTGTTTGAACCCGAAACGAATCGAGCACATGCAGCAGCACAAGCCCGTCAGGATCGCCGTCGTCGGATGCGGCGCGGTCACGCAAAGTTTTCACCTGCCGGTTCTCGCGGGGCACGAAGGCGTGTCCATCGGCGCCCTGATCGACCCTGACGTCAAGCGCGCCGAACGGCTGGCGGCTCTGTATCACGTGCCGCTGGTGCTGCCGTCGATCGATCGACTCGACCGCACGGTGGCTGACGCGGCGCTGATCGCGACGCCGGCGTTCCTGCACGCGCCGGGCTCGATCGAGCTGATGAACCGGGGACTCCACGTGCTGGTGGAAAAGCCGATGGCGCTGACCCTCGCCGACGGCGAGCGCATGGTCGCGGCGGCCCGCGACCGCGGCGTCATCCTGACGGTCGGACTGTTCCGGCGGCTGCTGCCCGCGATCCGTCTGTTCCGCGCCGCGCTCGACGCCGGCGACATCGGCGATCTGTTGAACGTCACGGCCGAAGTCGGAGATTCCTATACCTGGCAGCTGACGACGCTCGCGGGGATGCGCCGCCAGGAAGCCGGCGGCGGGATGCTGGTCGACATGGGGTCGCACGTCCTCGACCTGCTCCTGTACATCTGCGACGCGACGCCGTCGCTGGTGCAGTACTCCGACAACGCCGGAGCGGGGATCGAAACCGACTGCGCCATCGAGCTCGGGTTGTCGCGCCGCGGAGCGTTCGTGCCGGCGCATGTCGAGTTGAGCCGTACGCGCACGCTCGGCAACTCGATTCGGGTCGAAGGATCGCGCGGCACCATCGAATGGAAGTTCGGGGAGCGGGCGCGCATCCTGATCCACACACCGTCCTCACATCTCGACACGCTGACCGCGTCGGTCCGCGAGTGCGCCATCGAAGCGCGGTGGCGCGACGAGCCTGAGCAGCAGGGGTTCGAAGGGTTTCGCGCCCAGATCGACGATTTCGTCGGCGCGATCAACGGCGATCACCCGCCGCACCTGTCCGGCGCCTCGGTGCTGCCGAGCGTGGCTCTGATCGAGCAGTGCTACGCCCAGCGCGTGCCGATGGCCGAGCCCTGGTTCACCGAGCGCTTGACCAGGAGCGTCGCCGCGCCGTCCCCTCAATCGGCAGACTCGCACCGCGTGCTGGTCACCGGGGCGAGCGGATTCATCGGCTGCCGCCTCAGCGAGCGGCTGCATTTCGGCTCGGACTGGCGCGTCAAGGCGATGATCAGAACGCCGGGTCGCGCGGTTCGGCTGGCGCGCATGCCGATTGATTTCGCCATCGGTGATCTGGCGTCGGCTTCCGACCTGACCAAAGCGCTCGAAGGGTGCGAGGCCGTCGTGCACGCGGGCATCGGTACGTCGTGGCGCCGCTCCGAACGGGTCTCAACCAACGTCAACGGCACCAAGAACCTGGTCGACGCGGCGCTGCGAGCCGGCGTCAAGCGCTTCGTCCACATCAGCACCATCGCGCTGTACGGTGAACGCGTCGACGGCGTGATCACCGAGGAAACGACGCCCCATCCGAAGAAAGGCTGGGACTACGCGGAGAGCAAGTTAGCGGCCGAGCAGATCGTGCTGGAAGCCGCGGCCAAGGGTCTGCCGGCGGTCATCTTGCGGGTTGCGGTGGTCTACGGACCGCACAACATGACAATCACCGCGCGGCCGCTGCAACACCTGGCCAAGCAGCGGCTGTTCCTGGCCGAGTGCGACAACGTCCCTCGAACACCATCTACGTCGACAACCTGTGCCATGGCATCCAGCTCGCACTCGATGGCGGCCCCGAGATCAACGGCCAGACATTCCTCCTGAGCGACGACGACGGCTACACCTGGGGCGATTACTTCGGCTATTTCGCGGATCGCATGGGGGTGACGGTCGGGCACGTGCCGAAGCCGGCCGCCGGCGCCGGCGCGTCGCCGCAGCGCCCGCCGTCCCTGCCCGCGCGCTGGATGCGAAGCACCCGCGATGTGATCATGTCGTCGGAAATGAAGGCGCTGGCCAAGCGGATCTACCTCGCCGATCCGTGGGGCACGCCGGTGCGATGGGGCATCGACCGCTTCCCCGCCGCCGCGGAGAAGGCGAAGCGCCTGATTCGACCAGAAGAAGGCTTCGTCTACCGGCCCAATCCCGTCACCACCAATGAATTGCCGCCGTTCACCGTCGATCCGATCGAGGCTCGCGTGAGCGCCGAGAAGGCGGCGCGCATGCTCGGATATCAACCGATCATCGCCAGAGCGCGGGCGATGGAGCTGACCCTGGCCTGGGCGCGTCATGCGCGGCTGGTGCCGGAGCCTTCTCGCGATGCGATCGCGGCGGGCCGCTGAGGCACAGATGCCGCGCCGAGTGCTCTACCTCGCCTGGGCGCCCTTCTTCAGCGGCGCGGAACGCGCGCTGCTGCTGACGCTGCGCTCGCTGGACCCGGCGCGATATGCGCCGTACGTGCTCGCGGGTACGGAAGGGGAATTCGCCGCGCAGGTCCGCGCGCTCGGCATCCCGTGCGACGTCGCGGCGCTGCGCCCGTTCGATGCGCGCCACCCGGTGGCGAGCACCCTCTCGATCGCGTCGGTGCTGGGCGCGGCAATCAGGCACCGCGTCTCGTTGATTCACTCGAACGAAGTGCCGAGCTTTCAGCCTGGCGGCCACGCGGCCAAGGTGCTGCGGCTGCCCTCGGTGACGCACGTGCGTTTCTTCGATCACGGCCAGGGCTACCGCTGGTTTCTGCGGACGGCGCCATCCGAGGCGCTGTTCGTCTCTCAGCAATCTGATGACGCACGCGCTCTCGGAAGCGCCGGCGATCTTCGAGGCGCGGTCCGAGGTGCTCTACGACGCCGTCGAGCCTGCAGGACGAGTGGTCGGACGCGGAACGGGCACGCGTCCGCGGAGAGCTCGGACTGCCGCTCGACCGGACGATCGTGGCGATGGCCGGCCAGATCGCCGAGATCAAGGGCATCTGGGATTTCGTCGACGCCATCGCGCTCCTGGCCGCGCGCGGCGACGAACCGAGCTTCGCGGTGCTCGGAGACGACCTGAAGAATGGCGGCAAGGTCCGCCGCGCGATGGAGGAGCGGATCGCCGCGCTCGGGCTGAGCTCGCGGGTGACCTTCCTCGGCTTCCGCAATGACGCGCCCAGGATCGTCCAGGCCTTCGACATCATCGCGGTGCCCTCGCATGAGGAGCCGCTCGGAAACGCGACGCTCGAGGCGATGGCCGCCGGGCGGCCGGTGGTGGGAACGCGCGTCGGCGGGATCCCCGAAATGATCGTGGAGGGTGAAACGGGGCTGCTGGTCCCCCGTCCGATCCGATGGCGCTCGCGGATGCGATCGGATCCGCTGGTGCGCGATCCGCGGCTCCGGGCGCAGATGTCGGCAGCGGCGCGGCGCCGCGCGCACCAGACGTTCGGCTTCGACGTGCACGCGGCCGGCCTGCAGACGATTTACGATCGTCTGTGCTCAGCGTACGGCCGCCGCCACCCAGCCTGAAGGCCGGCTCGCATGAAAGGACTACTTTTCGTCTACACGCTCACGGCGCTGGGCGTTTTTGGATCGCTGCGCAAGCCGATCATCGGGCTTTACGTCTACGTCTTGTTCGCGGTGCTCCGGCCGCAGTACCTCTGGGCCTTCGCCGGCGACATGAGCAACCTGAGCCTCATGGTCGGCGTCGCGATGCTGCTCGGCTGGGCGATGACCGGCTTCGGCGAGAAGCGCGTCGGTCGCGGCGGATTGATCGTCGCGCTGATGCTCGCGTTCCTCTGCTGGACCACCATCTCGGCGGCGCTGGCCGGCAACTCGGACGTCGCGTTCAACTGGGTCATCGAGCTGCTGAAGATCGTCGCGCCGTTCCTGGTCGGCATCACGCTTCTCGATGCGGGAAAGCATGCGCGGGGCATCGTCTGGGTGGTCGTCCTGGCGCAGGCCTATATCAGCTTCGAGATGAACCTGAGCTACTACAACGGCTACAACCAGGTCGCCGACGTCGGATTCGGCGGCATGGACAACAACTCGTTCGGCATCAGTCTGGTGACGACGATCGGGCCGGCGCTGGCCCTGGCGCTGACGGAGAAGAAGTGGATCTTGCGCCTGGGCGCCGCCGCCTCCGCCGCGCTGATTCTCCATGCGACGCTCCTGACATTCTCGCGCGGCGCCATGGTGGGCCTGGTGGCGGTGGGTCTGACCGCCTTCGTCCTCATGCCGAAGCGCCCTTCCTACATGCTCGCGCTCACGCTCGCCGCGCTGCTCACGCTTCGACTGACGGGCCCGCAACTGATGGCGCGATATACGAGCACAGTCGCGGATGCCGACACGCGCGACGACTCGGCGGAGAGCCGGCTCGACCTGTGGCGCGACTGCCTCGATGTGGCGGCACACAATCCGTTGTTTGGTGTCGGGGTGAGGAACTGGCCGCTGGTGGCCGCCAGCTACGGCTGGCCCGCGGGCAAGGAAGCGCACAGCACCTGGATGCAGGCCGCCGCTGAAATGGGTTTCCCGGGCGCTCTCCTGCTGTTGACGCTGTTCACCGTGCCCGCCCTCAAGCTCTGGCCGACCGCCCATCGCCTGCCGACCGACGAGAATCGAGACGCCGTGATGGGGGGACGAGCGGTCGTCATGGCGATGGCCGGCTTCATCGTCGCCGGTCAGTTCGTGACGTTGTCCGGACTGGAAATTCCGTACTACATGGCGATGGTCGCGGTGATGATCCTGAAGATGTACCGGTCGCGGCCAGGGCAGGCCAGCCGGCGCAAGCGGCCGCGCCGAAATCGACCTCGCCGCGGCCGGGGCTGGTCTTCGGCACGCCTGCGGTCAGGTCGAACGCCAACCGATCCATCGGCGCCAGATAGACGCGGAGAGCGCGGCACCGGAACCCGGCAGCGGAACATCATCGTTCATGAGGAACCCACAGCTCGACGTGCTGCGAACGGTCGCCGTGCTGATGGTGATCCTGAGCCACCTGCCGGCGCCGCCGGCGGGCACGGCCGGCGTGGTGGTCGCGGTTGGCGAGTTCTTCCGCAGCTACGGCGGGATGGGCGTCGATCTCTTTTTCGTGCTCAGCGGCTTCCTGGTCTCCGGTCTCCTCTTCCGCGAGTACCTCTCTCACCGGCCGCGCCCGTGTGGGACGCTTCCTGCTTCGACGCGGGTTCAAGATCTATCCGCCCTTTTACGTGTTCCTCGTTGTGACCGTGCTGCTGCGTCTCCAGCGAGGCGATCTGCTGACCCGGATGGACATGCTCTGCGAGGCGCTGTTCGTGCAGAACTACGGTCCGCATGTCTGGAGCCACACCTGGTCGCTCGCAGTAGAAGAGCACTTCTACATCCTGCTGGCTTTGATCGTGCTCGCCTTGCAGCGTTATCTGCGCAGGGATTCGCTGGCGGCGATTCCCGCGATCTTCATGGGCACGGCTGCCGTCGTCACCGCGGTCCGCTGGATCTCGTTCATGACGCTGCCCTACTCGAACGAAGGATTGCGTTTTCCCACCCACCTGCAGATCGATTCATTGTTCTTCGGCGTGCTGATCTCGTACTACGTCACGACCACGCCATCGCTGGTTGATCGCCTGCGAGCGCGGCGAGGCTGGCTGCTCGTCATCGGGCTCGCGTGCATTGCCGCCTCGCAGACGATTCCGGGGCCGGCGGCGCGATATGTGGTCGGCCACATCGTGGCATACGTGGGGTTCGGGGCCGTGCTGATGGCTGCCGTCTGTACGCCGCTGCCGGTCCGAGGCCGACGCGCCGTCGAGGCCGCGGCGTTCATCGGCACCCACTCCTATTCAATTTACCTGTGGCACACCGCCGTGCTGGTATTCGGCCTCATCCTCGCGACCAAGATCCTCGGGCGCCAGCCCGGGTACTACGAGATGCTCGTCGGCTACGTCTCGCTGGCCTTCATTTGGGGCATCATCACGGCGCGCTGCATCGAATGGCCGGCGCTCGCGCTGCGGGAGCGTTTGTACGGGAGCCGCCCGGCGGTGCCTGCGGCGCTTGGCGTCAGCCCGACGGCGTAGCGCGTCCGCTGCCGATCCGGCTGCGGCCGAACAGGTCTGCGGCCTGCCGGCTCAAGACATCCCACGCGAAGTGTTCGGCCACCCACTGGCGCGCCAGCGTGCCCATCCGCGAACGTCGAGCGTCGTCCTGCAGCAGGTCTGCGGCAAGGCCCGCGAGCGAATCGGGCGTGTCGCAATCGACAATCTCTCCCGTCCTCGACGGATCGATGGTTTCCGCGGTCCCGCCCGATCGGCCCGCGATGACCGGCCTGCCGCAGGCTTGTGCTTCGAGCAGCACGATGCCGAATCCTTCGAAGTCCCACCCGACCTGCCGGTTGGGCAAGGCGAAGAGATCGCATTGTTGATAGCAGGACACCAGCTCCGCGTCGCCCGGCATGCCGCGGAACTGGACGAGATCCGCGACGCCGCACTCGGCGACCAGACTCTCGAGCGAGGGACGCTCCCATCCTTCACCGGCGATGGCATAGAGCACGTCAGGGCAACGCTGCCGGATGGCCGGCAACGCTCGAATCAGCATGTCCTGGCCCTTGCGCTTCTGAAGTGCGCCGACGGTCAGGATCACCCGGCGGTGTCCCCATGCCAGAGTCTGACGAGCCTCCGGACTGTGAGGGGCCGGCACGAAATGGGCGGTATCCACGCCGGGATGCATCACCACGATCTGTTCGCTCGGGGACCTGCCAGTGCTCGATCAGCAGCGTTCTGGTGTGGCGGCTGTTCGCGATTACGCAGGCCGCCGACCGGAGCACTTTTCGCGTGAGCCGTCGCAGCTCGCGGCTCGAGGCGGCGAGGGTCAATTCCTCACCGTGCACGAACGTGAAAAACGGGACGCCCGTCCATCGCCCGATCGACGCCGCGAGCAGACCCTCTGGCAGACACTTGCCGCAGTGGATGACGTCCGGCCGTTGCTCGGCGACGATGCGACGCAGCCGCAGAAGGGCTGCTGCGTATTGGGGTCCGCCGCGCCAGTCCCACACCCCCCAGCTCGAGAAATCCAGGGGCATGCGCGGAGATCGCCAGGTCCGTGGTTCGATCGAAGGCGGCGCCGTCCGGTGTGGTGGCGGTGACCACGTGCACGTCGAAACCGGGAAGGCGCCGATACAGATCCCACAGCCATCGCCCGCTGCCGCCGCGGCGCGGAGGGAAGACCTGCGCCAGAACCAGAATCTTCACGGCGCGAGCACGGCGCGATACTCGGCGACGAGTTGGTCCACCGATCGGCGAATGTCGAACGTCTCCGCGCGATGACGGCCGGCGGCCGCCATCGCGCCGCGATGGGCGCGATCGGCGGCGAGCGCGCGCACCGCCTCGACCAGCGCGGTCAGATCGCCGTCCGCCACCAGAGCCCCGCCGTTGGCGCCGAGCACCTCCGCCACCGATCCACCGGGATACGCCACCACCGGGCATCGGCACGCCATCGCTTCGAGCACTGTCATCCCGAAGGTTTCGTATGCCGATGTGCTGACGCAGACGTCCCATGCGTGGTACAGCGGTTCGGCCGGCTCCACATAGCCGAGAAACGTCACCCGACTCTCGACCCCGAGCGCGGTCGTCAGCGCCTTCAACGATCGGAGTTCGTCTTCGTCTTCTGCAAAGTACGGGTTGGCCTGCGATGAAGCCATGAACGTCGAAGCCCTCGCGATTCGGCCAGCGCCGCGATCAGCCGCACGAATGATCAGCCGCTTTCTCGACGAAATCGAGCTCGCCGTGCCGATGGCCATGGTGGACGCAGACAGTCCCCATTCGGCGCGGGCCGATCGCGCGACGCGTGATCGCGGCCGAAGACGCGAGGTCCAGCCCGTTGTAGATCAGGCGCCAGCGATCGCGAGGAACCGCGGGAGCGACCGCGGCGGCGCTGTCGTCCATCTGAGTCTGGCTGGTGAAGAACAGCCGCCGGGGCGTGGACGGCGGTTTGAACAGCCAATGACACATCGCGGCTTCGGGCTTGAAGCGCAGGTGCACCACGATCGGGACGCGCGCGAGGTATGCCGCGCGCGCGACCACGGGATAGTGTTCGTGCTCGTTCACGTGCACGAGTTGGATGCGGTGCCGCGGATCCGCGCCGACCAGCCGCGCACATCTCGCCAGAGAAACGCCAGCGGCCGGCGCGCCTCGAAGAACACCCGAATCGGATGGACGGACGCCGGACCTTCGCGTCGCGGAGCGCGGCCAACAGCGGGCCGTCGCCGCCGACCGTCACCGCGGGCTCGACCCCCCGAGCCGGCAGCAAGCCGACCCAGCCTTCCAGCGTCCGGGACGTGCTTCCACGATCGCGGCTGTTGGTCGCTAGAGGAGGCGCATGCAGGGCTTGGCGATGCAGAACCGTGAACTACAACCAGCTCTGTAACCGCTGTATCATACGACTTTCTCGGCATCGCGTGCGCATGCCGCATGTCAGCATCATCCTGCCGACGTTCAACCGCGCTGCGTTTTCTCCCGGAGGCCTTCGCCTCGATCCGGCAGCAGCCCTTTCTCGACTGGGAACTGATCGTCGTCGACGATGGCAGCACGGACGATACGGCTGCCGTCGTCGTCAGTCCCTCCAGGATCGTGTCACGCCACCGCTGCAGTACGTGAAGCAGGAAAATCGCGGCGCGTACGGCGCGCGCAACACCGGGGTCGATCATGCGTCGGGTGACTTCCTCGCGTTCTTCGACAGCGACGATCTCTGGCTGCCCCAGCATCTGGCCGCATGCGTCGCTGCGCTCGATGACACGTGCCGGACGTCGATTGGGTCTACGCGGCGTGCCGGTGCGTCGACGCAGCCGGCGCGTCGTGGCTCGCGACCACGTTCGAGGTCGCCCGGCGCGCCGCGCCCGTTCCTCTCCCTCCGCACGAGAGCCGCCGGCGACCTCCATGTGATCGCGGACGATACGTGATCGTCGAGTGTCAACTGACCCACGGCCTTTACACCGGGCTCCAGAACGCGGTCATCCGGCGGGATGTGTTCGCACGGAGCGATTCTGGCAGATTCCCGCGTCGTCGAGGATGTGTTGTTCCTGGTTCGCGCGCTGCGCGGGGCTCCGCATCGGTTATCTCGAACGACATCCACGTGATCTACCGTATCCACGAGGGTAATTCGTCGGGTTCGGCGGCCGGCGCCAGCCGAGCGGCGCTCTACCGCATCCGCCGCGAGAGCATCGTGGGACTGGAGCGGATCCGCGCGGAAATGCCGCTGACCGCCAGCCAGCGGCGCGCCCTGCAGCACGCCCTGGCCAACTACTACTTCTGGGACATCGGCTACGTGTGCTACCTCCAGGAGGGCGACACCGCGGGGGCAGCCAGGGCGTTCCGGAAGGGGCTGCGGCTGCACCCGCTCGACTTACGAATGTGGAAGACCTATCTCGCGTCGATCCCCCGCTCGCTGGTCGGCCGCCTCACCGGATCCAGCCACCGCGCCCCCTTCGACTAGGGGATCCGCGGTATGCAACTTGAATAGTTGCCTATCATCGTTCGATGGAATCGTCGCACCGGAGTTTGTGGGCCTGTTTTCACCGCTTCTCCGGTCATTAGTCCGCTCAACTAGGGACTTTTGTCTGATGTTCCATGGAATCATTGCAAATGACTAGGCTTTCCGAGCATTCCTGGCGACCCGGCGAGGGCGATTACAGCCGCCCCGTCTTGATGGCGGCCCTCGTCGTCGGGCTGGTGATCCGCCTGGCCATTCTCTGGCAAACACCCGGTCTCGGCACCCAAATCATCGACGAACAGCAATACAGCCAGATTGCCCGCAGCATCGTCGCGGGCCAGGGCTTCGCATGGGCGCGAAGGCCGGCCGACGTCGATCCGCCCTCCGCTCTATCCGGCGATGCTCGCCGGCATCTGGAGCGTGGCGGGATCCGAAAATCTTCAGGCCGTGCGCGTGATTCAGATTCTCCTCGCGCTGGCGACCACGGCGCTGGTCTACGTGCTCGGGGCGCGCATCTATGACGCGCGGGTCGGCCGCTGGGCGGCGGCGGTGTGTTGGCTCTACCCGTCGTTCATCTTCTTCAATTTCCTGATTCTCACGGAAACACTCTTCACGCTGCTGCTGGTCGCCTTCGTGCTGGCCACCGTCCTCCTGGTACAGACGCCGCGGGCGTGGCTCGCCGTCGCGTGCGGTATCTCGCTCGGCCTGGCCACGCTCACCCGAAGCATTCTCTGGCCGCTGCCGCTGGTGCTGTGCCCGCTGCTGGCGCTGTTGATCCGCGCGCCGCTGGCGCGCCGGCTCGCGCTGCCCTGCCTGGTCGCGATCGGCTACACGCTGATCGTGGCGCCCTGGGCCATTCGCAACACACGCCTGCAGGGCGTGCCGACCATCGTCGATACGATGGGCGGGATCAATCTGCGAATGGGCAACTACGAGTACACGCCGGAAGACCGCATGTGGGACGCGGTCGGGCTCACCGGCGAGCAGAGTTGGGTGTACGGCATCTGGAACGATCTTCCCGGGGTGACCATCACCGAAGGACGCAAGGACAAGTGGGCGCAGCGGAAGGCGCTCGACTTCATGCGCGCCCATCCCGGTGTGACGCTGCGGCGCTCGTTCATCAAGTTCGCCGATTTCTGGGGGCTGGAACGCGAGTTCATGGCGGGCGTCCAGAATGGTCTGTATGCGCCGGCCCTCTGGTTTCAGGTGCTGGGCTCGGCGGCCATCGTGCTGGGCTATGCGCTGGTGGTGATGGCTGGGGCCGCCGGCATCTGGATGGCGGCGCCGGACGATCGACGGATGCAGATTCTGCTGCTGCTCCCCGTCCTCGTCATCATGGGCGGTCACACCATCGTTTTTGGCCATTCGCGCTACCATCTGCCGCTCATTCCCATCTTCGGGCTGTATGCCGCCGCGCTGTGGACCAGGGCGCCGGCGTTCGCCCTCTCGCATCGCTTCGTCCGGATCGGTGCGCTGGCCAGCGTCAGCGCGTTGCTGGCGGTCTGGATACGGCAGGTCGCCGTGGTGGATCTCGCGCGGATCAGCTCCCTGTTCAATCATGTGGGTTGACACCGCTCCGGAAACGGCGAGCGTCCCTGCCCTGTCCGGCGGGCGCCCAAGCATCGCGAGCCCGCTCGATTCGAGCGGGCGCATTCGCGCCGTCCTGTTCGATCTGGATGGCACGCTCTACGACCAGCGGCGGATGCGGGCTCTCATGGCGATGGAATTGGCGGCAATGCTGCTGCGGCGTCCCTTCCGGGCGCCGCGCGACATGCGCACGCTCTCGGCGTTTCGAAAGGCGCAGGAGTCGCTGCGTCACGATCGATCGCGGCGCGGACCCACGGCGCAGCTGGAAGCCGCGGCGGCGCAGCTGCGAATGCCGCTCGCCGAAGTCGAGTCCGTCACCACGGAATGGATGATGGAGCGCCCTTTGAAGCACATGGCGCGGTGTCGCGCCGCCGGCGCCATCGAATTGCTCGCATCGCTGCAGGCGCGCGGGATCGAGATCGGCGTGCTGTCCGACTATCCGGCCGCCGCCAAGCTCGAAGCGTTGGGCATTGCCTCGGCGTTCTCGGTCGTGCTGTGCGCCACCGATCCGGAGGTCGGCGCGTTCAAGCCGGACCCGCGGGGATTTCTGGCGGCAGCCGGTCGCTGGCAGCTCGATCCCGCCGAGGTTCTGATGGTCGGCGATCGCGCGGATGCCGACGCGGCCGGCGCGGCCGCCGCCGGGATGCCGTGCGTCATCATCGGGCGTTCGCAAGCGTCGTCTTCTGCCGACTCGTCACGCGTTCTTTTCATCCCCTCTCTTGAAAGGCTTCGAAATGTCCTCGACGACGACCGCCGCGGTCACTGAACGACCGGGGCGCCTGGATCTCTGGGCCTACGTGCAGATTGCGCGCGTGGATCACTGGTTCAAGAACGTCTTCATGCTCCTCGGCGTGATCCTCGCGGCGTTCTACGAGCCCGGGGTGATCGCGTGGTCGAGCCTGGGGCCGCTTTTCGTCGGGGTCTTCGCCACCTGCCTGGTGGCCTCGAGCAACTACGTCCTCAACGAGCTGCTCGACGGCCCCAACGACATGCTGCACCCGGAGAAACGGTTCCGGCCGGTGCCGTCGGGACGGGTGCGCCCGGCGCTGGCCTACGCCGAATGGCTGCTCCTGGCTGCGATTGGCTTCGCGTTGTCGGCATCGCTCAACTACTACTTCCTGGCGTCGGCGGTCTGGCTCTGGGTGATGGGCATCCTCTACAACGTGCCGCCGATCCGCACCAAGGAATGGCCGTACCTGGATGTGCTCAGCGAATCGATCAACAACCCGATTCGCCTCCTGCTCGGCTGGTTCGCTCTGGTGTCCGGCCGCTTCCCGCCGCTGTCGCTGGCCATCTCCTATTGGATGGTCGGCGCGTTCTTCATGGCGATGAAGCGCTACGCGGAGTACCGCCACATCGGAGACCGCGCCGTCGCGGCCGCCTACCGCAAGTCGTTCGAGTACTACACGGAAGATCGGCTGCTGATCAGCCTCTTCTTCTACGCCACCTCCTGCGCCTTGTTCGCCGGCATCTTCATCGTCCGCTATCATCCGGAGCTGATCCTGTTCGCGCCGCTCGCCGCCGGACTGTTCGCCTACTACATGAAGATCGGTCTTCAACCTGACAGTCCGGTGCAGAATCCGGAAAAGCTATACAAGCAGCGCGGGTTCCTGGCCTATCTCGTGGTCTGCACGGTGATGTTCATCGTGCTCATGTTCACCAGCATCCCGAGCATGTATGACGTGTTCAACGTCGCCCCATCCGGCATGACCCCGCTGTGGACCCTCGGCCAGCCCAAGCCATGAACACGCCGCGCGTCTCGTTCATCGTGCCGGTCCGCAACGATGCCGTTCGGCTGCAGACCTGTCTGCGCAGCATCCTGCGGAATAACCACAGGCCCGGCGACGTGGAACTGATCGTCGTCGACAATGGATCCACCGACCGCTCGGCGGAGGTCGCGGCTCAATTGGGAGCACGGGTCATCCGCGTCGAGCAGGGCCGCGTGGCCGAGCTCCGCAATCGTGGCGCCGCGCTGGCGACGACGGACATCCTGGCCTTCGTCGACGCGGACAACGAGATCGTGGCGGGCTGGGTGCATGCGGCAGTCGAGTGCCTGCACATGCCTCACGTCGGCGCGGCCGGAGCGCTTTATCATGCGCCGCCGGACGGCACCTGGGTACAGCGCACCTACGGCCACCTCCGAGGCACGCCCACCGGCCAGGACGAGACGGACTGGCTCGGCAGCGGCAACCTCGCGGTGCTGCGCACGGCATTCGAGGCGATCGGCGGATTCGACACCTCGCTCGAAACCTGCGAGGACGTCGATTTCTGCCACCGGCTGCGAGCGCGTGGCATGCGGATCATCAGCGATGCACGCCTGAGAAGCATCCATCACGGGGATCCCAAGACGCTGCTCGAAGTCTTTTCCAGCGAGCGCTGGCGGGGCCGCGACAACCTCCGGGTCAGCTTCCGTCGGCCGTTCCAGTGGTCAGCGATTCCGAGCGCGCTGCTGCCGATCGGTCAAGGTGTCTCACTGGGTGTCGGGATCGCCGGCATCCTTGCGCTGTTCTGGGCGGCGCCAGTCGGCCTGCTGCTGATGGCAGCCGCGCTCGTCAGCTTCGCCGCGGCGACGTCGCTGCGAGTCCTGCGCGCCGCGTGGCGCGCCCGCCCGCGCGGCGCCGTCGGCCTGTTCGCGGCGTTCGCCGTCGCATCAGTCTTCGATGTCGGCCGCGCTCTGGCGCTGGTATCGCGAGCACCCCATCGCGCGGTGCGTCCGCGCACGGCGCAGGCAGCGTCATGACCCGGCCGATTCGCGTGCTGGAGCTCCGCAGCGTCCGCGGAACCGGCGGCGGTCCGGAGAAGACGATTCTGCTTGGCACCGCGCGGACCGATCCGCGGCGCTTCGCGATTACCGTCTGCTACCTGCGCGACCAGCGCGATTCGGTCTTCAGCATCGACGCCAAGGCCGCCGGCCTGCCGATCGACTACGTCGAGCTCACCGAGGCCCATTCGTTCGACGTGTCCATTTTTTCGCGCCTTCGCCGGCTGGTGCGGGAGCGTGAGATCGACATCGTTCATGCCCACGACTACAAGACCGACGTGCTGGCGTGGCTGCTGGGAAAAGCGGAACGCGTGACGCCGATGGCGACGGCCCATGGCTGGACCGGACACAGCCGCCGCGAGCATGCCGTCTACTACCCGCTGGACAAGCGAGTGCTCGCGCGATTCCCCAGGGTCGTCGCCGTCTCGTCCGACGTCCGGCGAGAGCTGATCGGGCACGGCGCCAGCGCCGATGCCGTCACAACCGTGCTGAACGGCATCGACCACACGGCCTTCCATCGCGACCGCTCCCGTGAGCAGGCAATCAGGCGCCAGCTCGGATTGGCGGAAGACGACATCATCGTCGGCGCGGTCGGCCGAGCGGAGCCGCAGAAGCGCTTCGACCTGCTGCTCGAGGCGTTTGCGGCGCTGAAACCCGGACAACCTCGTCTGAAGCTGATCATCGTCGGCGCCGGCAGCTGCCTCGCGGCGCTGCAGGCCCAGGCCACCCGCCTCGGCCTCGGCGACTCGTGCCGGCTGCTGGGCAACCGCACCGACATCGCCGACCTCCATCACACGTTCGACGTGTTCGTGCAATCCTCGGATTACGAGGGCACGCCCGAACGCGGTGCTGGAGGCGATGGCGTTCGAGAGCCCGGTCGTCGCCACCAGCGCCGGCGGCACCGCGGAAATCGTCAGGGACGGCATCGACGGGTTGATCGTGCCGATCGGAGACGTCGGCGCAATCGCCGGCGCGGTGCGGACCGTTCTGCACGATCCGTTTGCGGCTCGCGCCCGCGCGACGTCGGCGCGCCGGCGGGTCGAGACGGATCTCTCGTTCGAGACGCGAATGAATGCGGTGGAGGCGATCTATGTCGATCTCTTCCAGCAGCGATCGCGCGCTGAAGCGTCCCGCCTGGCGCCGGCAGGGACATGAGGGAGTGGCTGAAGGCGGCGGCACGGGCGGCGGCGACGGTCGCCATTCTGCCGCAGCTGGCTTCGTTCAAGGTTCGCGCAGCGCTGATGGGCGGCAATCGGGCATTGACCGGATCTTCCCAGGTGCTGTCGCTGATTCCCGGGCTCCCCGGGCAGTACCTTCGCCGTGCCTTTCTCGCGCAGGTCCTTCGCGGCGGCTGCGCCGCATCGGCGGCGATCGAGTTCGGGACGCTCTTCTCCCAGATCGACGCCAGGATCGACGAGAACGTCTACATCGGTCCGCGGTGCCATCTTGGTCACGTGCACATCGAGCGTGGCGTCCTGCTCGCCGCCGGCGTGCACGTCCCGAGCGGCCCGCACACGCACGGCACCGATCTCTCGGCGCCGATCCAGGATCAGCCGGGAGCGCTGCGGCAGGTCCGCATCGGCGCCGGCAGCTGGATCGGCAGCAACGCCGTCGTGCTTGCCGACGTCGGCTCCGACACCATCGTCGGGGCCGGGGCCGTGGTCACGCGGCCGTTGCCGGATCGGGTGATCGCCGCCGGCGTGCCCGCGCGAATCGTCAAACGGCGCGACGAGCCCGCATCGGTGCCCGCATGAGGGTCCTGTTCCTCACGCACCGGCTTCCGTATGCGCCGAACCGCGGCGATCGGATCCGGGCCTATCACATCGTCAAGTCGCTTGCCGCCCGGATGGAGGTCGAAGTCGTGTCGCTGGTGCACGACGACCACGAGATGGCGCAGGCGGAACGGCTGCGGCAGATCGGCGTTCGCGTCACCACGATCCGCGTGCCCCGGATCAGAAACCTGGCGAACGCGGCGGTTCGCCTGCTGGGACCGCAGCCGCTCACCCATCTGCTGCTCGCGGCGCCGGGACTGACGGCGATCCTCGGCCGGATCGTCGCCGAGCGCCCTCCCGACGTCGTGCTGGCGTACTGCTCCAGCATGGCGCGCTTCGCGCTCGAATCGCCGCTCTCCGCCTTTCCGCTCGTCGTCGATCTGGTTGACGTCGATTCCGAGAAATGGGCGGCGCTGGCGCGAGTCGTCGCGATGGCCGATGCGTTGGATCTATGCGCGCGAGGCGCGGCATCTGGCCAGTTTCGAACAGACGGATTGCGGCAGCGGCCAAGGCCACCGCTGGTGGTGAGCGATCGTGAAGCCGGCGCGCTGCGCGACCTCGCGCCAGACGCGAGGATCCTCGTGATCCCGATTGGCGTCGATCTCCAGCCGCTGGTGCCGCAGGCGGCCCCTGAGCGGCGCACCGGTGGTGGTCGTTCTGCGGCGTGATGAACTACACGCCGAACGTCGAGGGGGCGCTCTGGTTCTGCGACAAGGTCTGGCCGGCAATCCGCAGCCGCCGGCCCGACGCGCAGCTGGTGGTGGTCGGCTCCGATCCGGCGCCGGCGATCCGCCAGCTGCACTCCGCCGAAAATGGCATCGAAGTGACCGGCACGGTGGAAGATGTCCGGCCGTACTTGTGGCGTTCGGCCGTGGCGATCGCGCCGTTGCTGACGGCGCGCGGCACCCAGACCAAAGTGCTGGAGGCGGTCGGCGCCGGCCTGCCGGTGGTGGTCACGTCACAGGTGCTCGATGGATTGCCGACCGCTATTCGATCGGCGTGCCGCCTGGGAATCTCAGCGGAATTGTTCGCGGAGGAAACGCTCGGCCTGCTGTCCGTGACACCGGCGGAACGGCGTCAGATCGCCGGCACCGCGGACCTGACCGCGCTCGCCTGGGAAACCCAGCTCGGCCCGCTCCACGACGTGCTCCACGATGCGCGGGGACGCCACGCCGTCGCCGTGTAAGGCGTCTCGCTACCGCTGATAGATGACCCGGCGCCCGGCTCGGTTGGAGAAAATCGCCGCCGGCGCCTTTCCGACCTCGACCTCCCGGTTCATCACCAGGACGTCGATCCCGCCGGCTCGAAACTCATTGACGGCATCCTTCTCGAGCACGGCTCCCGAAGCGAATGCCGTCGTGGTAGGTGACGACGCGAAAACCGGCGGGATTCGCCAACCCGAGTTCCCGGAGACACCAATGCGCGGTGAAGTGTTCGTCGGTCAACAGCAGCGACTCCATCGGCCGGACGTCACTGACTGACGTGTCAACGCCTTCAACACGCCACTTCTCGCGATAGGCGGCGGCCGTCGTCACGTGTTCCGAGCAGGCGCGCAACTCGTCGGCGGTCCGCGGCAGAAACGCGTTCATCTCGTCGTGCACGGCGACGCCGCTGCCCGGCTTCGCGTTGGCCACAATCCAGTTCCGCAACATCACGTCGACGTTCACCTCGCCTACTCTCAGTTGCGACTGGACCAGGCTCGCCGTCGTGACCACCAGGCAAATGCCGAGAACGGCGAGCCCGGCTCGCCGGGCGGCCATGCGAGGATCGGCCAGCCACGAGTCCCATCCGAAACCGGCCGCGACGATCGCGCCCGGCAGCAGCACGAGCCCGTAACGGTCGAAGACGGTCGCCATCATCGCGAGCGCGACCGACGCCAGCAGCAGCGGGATCAGCACCGGCGCAAAACGGCGTCGATGCAAGGCGCCCAGCGCATCGATTGCCCGCGAACGCGCCGAGCGACAACAACAGCCCGAATCCGCCGAAGATGATCAGCAGGTTTCGCGGCATGCGGCCGAGCGTCGATCCATGGCCGACCTTCACCAGCACGACGCCGCCGAATTCCTTGAGCGCGAGCAGCGGGTCCATCAGAAACCACGGCACGAGCGTCACCACCACCCAGGCCACCGTCAGCACCACGCCCAGTGACAGCAGCCATTTCCGGGGAAACACGGTGCGATCGCCAAACCAGATACAGAGAAGAGGCGTGAGCAGCCACAAGCCGAAATGGAATTTGCTCGTGGCCGCAAGGCCGACCAGCGCCGCCATGATCAGGACCCGACGGGGCGTCGGCGCGGCGGCCAGGCCGATCGCGACCGTGCCGAACAGCAGGCCCTCGATGTCGGCGAGCACGTACTGCGAGTACGCGACGGTCACCGGTGACAGGGCGATCGCGAGTGTGCCGGCGAAGGTGCCGGCCGGGCCCACCCAGCAACTGAGCGCCCACATGACCGCGATCACCTGCAGGATGCCGGCGACGACGGAGAGGGTTCGGCCGGTGCGATAGAGCGGCCGCGGATCGACGTATCGCCGCGCGCTCCACGTGCTGATCATCGCCAGCGCCCGATCCGGCTCGGCGCGAAGCGCCCAGATGTCGCGCCCTTCCTCCGCCAACAGCTGCGACCCCATCACGGCGCTGAGAATCAGCCGTGCCGTCGATCCCGGCCATCCCACCTCACGGGGGTCACGCCCTCCCAGAGAGCCATCGCTTCCAGCGGCAGGATGTGCTCGTCGGGGTGATGGGTCTCCCACGGATCGGTCCACCGCACCACGCCGACGCGCAGGATGGCACCGAGGAGAATCGCGGCCAGCGTGGCCCACCAGAGTGTCGTCCTTCGCATGTTTGGTTTGTCTCTCCGTCGACGCGGTGGCCGGTGCAATTTCTCGCCGCCGGCAGCCGAAACCGAATATCGTGTGCGTGGATTCTAGCGTGCCCTGTCCATTTTCGGCGAGCGACGCACGACCCGGCGGATCCGTTCAGTGACGCGCGTGATCCGAGTCGTCAAGCGCTTCCTGATTCCCGGCTCGATGACCTTCCTCTCGCTCGGCCTCCTCATCGCCGTGCTCCTCCTCCACGCCGCTCCTCCGGTCCGCCTGCTTGCGGATCTGTGGTTGGCCGTTCTCATCGCCTCGTACTGGCTCCTCAGCCTCCCGGCAGTGGCCCACGCCTTGATTGGCCGTTTGCAAGGGCCCTACGGGACCATCCGCTCAGCGGCGGAAGCGCGCGGCGCCAAGGCGGTCGTGACGGTCGGGAATGGCTCGGTGAGCTATACCGACGGGCAGTTCACGTCCGATCAGCTCACGCGCCGTTCGACCTTCTGCGTCTTCGAGACGGCACGCCTGTATCGGCTCCTCCAGCCGGACGAGGTCATCGTGTCCGGCGGCCCGCCGAGCCTCGGCACCGCGGCCCGTGCGGAAGCCGACCTCATGCAGGAACAGCTCGTGAAGCTCGGTGTCCCGGCCGAGCGCATCCGCGTCGACACGGCATCGCGAACCACGGAGGAACAAGCGGTCAACGTCGCCACGCTGCTCCGGCAGCGCGATCCTCGCGGCAGCGCCGTTGTCGTCACCACTGCGGCGCACATGCCGCGGGTGATGAAATTGTTCGTCGCCCGGGGTATCGACGCGACGCCGTCGGTCACACCGGATCTACGCTACGACCAGGGCCGTGAGGGATGGGCGCGCTGGTGGCCCAGCAGCGCCGCGCTGCGAGGAAGTGAATCGGCGATGTACGAGTACCTGGCGCTCGCCTATCTGACCGTGGCCGGGGCAAGGGAGACCGGCGTCAGAAGCTGAACCGCAGCGCGCTCGACACGTACGAGTTGGCCGAGGTACTGACCGAGAAAGTCGTCGCTGTCGCCGGCCAGGCCGACGCCGCTCACGGTCAGCCGCCAATGCTGGCCGAACGCTTCGGAAAACTCACCCTTGATGTAGAAACCCTTGCCGTTCTGGTGGGCGGCGCCTTCCACAGCCACCGTCCGGCGTGGATCGACCGTGTACGCCACGCGGCCGATGATCGATTTCGCGACGCCGCGGTCGGGGGCGAACGGGAGCGTATCGTTGGAGACCGTCACCACTTCACCGGTGTATCCGCCATCCAGCGTCCACTCGCCGACCTGCCGCTCGACCTCGATCACGTACAGCACGTACTCTTCGCTGGTCCCCGACGGCGAGGTGAAATACGCCGCCTCACCTTTCAAGGTCAACCAGCGCATCGGAACCGCCACGTCGCCGCCGTACGATCCGCAGATCCGGAAACAGCCGCGTCAGCTCGATCGCATTGGCGAGCGGCGGCTGATTCACCTCGATGTTCGGCAGATGATTGAAGCCATTGAAGTACGACAGGGACATTTCCAGCTTCTCGCCCGTATGATTCCACCTGACGCCCTGCTCGGAGCCCTCCCGGATGATCGACCCGCCATCCTCGACGGTCACGCCTTGAACGCTCTGAGGAAGAACCGTCCACCGTTGATCGAACAGCGGCAACCGGCTCGGGGTGAGCCGAGGCACCCACACCCCTTCGAAGGTCTCGTTTCCGAGACGCACGCTCGCGCGAGCGCCCAGCACCGGAAGAAACTCCGTATCGACCACGTTCATGAAGTCGCGTGGCGCGAATCGATCCGTTGGATTCAGGATGTCTGCTCTGCCCCAGCGGATGAATTGCTTGCCCACATCGAGGGTGAACCTGGGCGCGGTGAAAGTCGCGGTCAGCCGCCGAACCGCAGCCCGAGGCCGCTGAATGCTTCGATCGCTGAAGTCGAGCCGCCATTCGTCCTCGACCTGGCCATGCGAATTGGCGCGAAGATCGAGGCCGGCGGCAAACTGGACCCATGTCGCCGGCTTGACGAAGACCTCTTCTCGAAGCCACAGATCGCCGACCAGGCGGACCGTGTCGTTCGGCGCGGTCTGGGGAAACCACACGCCGCGTCCATCGATGAATCCCCGCTCGGAGAAGGTCTGCGCGCGGCCTGCTGATGCCCACAGCAGGAGCACGCCCGCAGCAAAGACCCGGCGGACGATCGTCTTCAAGCGTAACCCTGGCCGTCCCGAGCTCATCGTCTGATGTCCTCGACGATATCTCCATCGCGGAGCGTGATCGTCCGTTGGCAACTCTCGGCGACATGCATGTCGTGGGTGACGATGACCACCGTCGCGCCCAGTCGGGAATGAAGATCGCCAATCAGTTTCAGGATCTCGGCGCCGGTGCGGGAGTCGAGATTGCCGGTCGGTTCGTCGGCGAGCAGAATCGGCGGGTACACCGACAAGGCGCGGGCAATGGCCACGCGCTGGCGTTCGCCGCCCGAGAGCTCTTCCGGAAGGTGAGTCAAGCGGTCGCCCAGCTGAACGAGCGTCAGCAGTTCGCGAGCCCGCTCGTCCACCTTCTTGCGCGGCCAGCCGCGCAGGTGCAGCGGCAGCCCGACGTTTTCGACGCAGCTCAACGTCGGCAGCAGGTTGAAGAATTGGAAAATGAACCCGATCTTGTCGCGCCGAGTTCGTGTCAGGGCCTCGTCATCCAGGCCCGACAGCACCTCATCGTCGACCCGCACGTCGCCGGACGTGGCCCGGTCGAGCCCACCGACGAGATTCAGCAGGGTGGACTTGCCGGAGCCAGACGTCCCGATAATCGAGACCATCTCGCCCTTGGGAATCGTGAGGCTGATGCCATGGAGGGCGGTGACGCGACGCTTCCCGTCGAAGGTCTTCGTCACCCGGTCGAGCTGAATCATTCCCCCGGGTTATCGGACACTGTCCCCCGCCGCTTCAGTAGGCCCCAGGACGGGCTGAGATGCGTCAGTCGAGGACGAACTCGGTCCGCCAGGAGGTATCTTCGGCCAGGGGCGTCTGCTCCGTCTTCTCGAGGATGAAATTCTCGAGCACCAGCACGTCCATATCGGTGCGCATGAAGCAGCGGTAGGCGTCCTCCGGCGTGCAGACGATCGGCTCGCCGCGCACGTTGAAGGAGGTGTTGACGATCACCGGACAGCCGGTCCGGTCGGTAGAACGCCTTGATGATGTCGTAGTACAGCGGGTTGGCCTCGCGGCGCACCGTCTGGACGCGCGCCGAGTAATCGACGTGCGTGACCGCCGGCACCGTCGACCGCGGCACGTTCAGCTTGTCGATGCCCCACAGGCGCTCCGTGCTCCGGGGCGACCGGCAGCCGCTGCGCCGGCTGCACGTCGGCGACCAGCAGCATGTAGGGGCTGTCGCCATCGAGCTCGAACCAGTCGTGCACGTGCTCGCGCAGCACCGCCGGCGCGAACGGCCGGAACGACTCGCGGAACTTGATCTTCAGGTTCATCACCGACTGCATCTTCGGCGACCGGGCGTCGCCGATGATCGAGCGGCCGCCGAGCGCGCGCGGGCCGAACTCCATCCGGCCCTGCAACAGCCCGACCACCTTTTCCTGCGCCAGCAGCGCCGCGATCGCGTCGGCCAGCGTCCGGCGGCTCGTAGCGATGCGCCGGCATAGCCGTTGGCCGTCGAGGAAGCGCGGCGATCTCGTGCTCGTCGAACTGCGGCCCGAGAAACGACCCGCTCATCCCGTCGGCATACGCGCGGCAACGCGGGCGTCGGACACGGTCGACGGGCGCTCCCAGGTGCCGCTCGCTTCCGCGCTGACGCGCGGCTCCTGCTAGATAGCGATGCCACAGGCCGAGCGCGACGCCGAGCGCGCCGCCGGCATCGCCCGCCGCCGGCTGAATCCAGATCTGCTCGAACGGCCCCTCGCGCAGGATGCGGCCGTTGCCGACGCAGTTCAGCGCCACGCCGCCGGCCAGGCACAGATCGCGCATCCCGGTCTCGCGGTGGGCGAACGCGGTCATCTTCAGCATCACCTCTTCGGTGATGTCCTGGATCGACCGCGCCAGATCCATCTCGCGCTGGGTCAGCTTCGCTCTCGGGCTTGCGCGCCGGGCCGCCGAACAGCCGCTCGAAGCGCGCTGCCGGTCATCGTCAGCCCGTGGGGGTAGGTGAAGTACTCCATGTTCATCCACAGGCTGCCGTCGTCGCGAATCTCGAGGAGGTGATCCTTGATGCAGTCTTCACGTAGCGTCGGCTCGCCGTACGGCGCGAGCCCCATCACCTTGTATTCGCCGGAGTTGACCCGGAAGCCGGCGAAATAGGTGAACGCGGAATACAGCAGGCCGAGCGAGTGCGGAAAGCGCAGCTCGCGCAGCATCTCGATCTCGTAGCCGCGGCCGACGCCGATCGACGAAGTCGCCCACTCGCCGACGCCGTCCATCGTCACGATCGCCGCCTGCTCGAACGGCGACGGGTAGAACGCCGAGGCGGCGTGCGACTCGTGGTGATCGCCGAAGAGCACCTCGCCTTCGTAGCCCTCGAGCTGATCGCGTGATGTCGTCGGCCATCCACAGCTTCTCGCTCAGCCACAGCGGCATCGCCATCAGGATACGACCGCCAGCCGCGCGGCGCGTACGGCGACGTAGGTCTCGAGCAGCCGGTCGAACTTGACCAGCGGCTTCTCGTAGAAGCCGACGAGATCGAGCTCCGTCGGTGGTGATGCCCGCTTCGCGCAGGCAGTAGTCGACGGCCCGCGACGGAAAGCTGGCGTCGTGCTTCTTGCGCGTGAAGCGCTCTTCCTGCGCCGCCGCCACGATCCGGCCGTCTTCGACCAGGCACGCCGCCGAGTCGTGGTAGTACGCCGAGAGTCCGAGAATGCGAGTCGGCACTCAGAACAGCGTGTAGATGAACGGCGCGACCGCGCTCGACTGCGAGAACACGATCAGCAGACCGAACAGCATGAACACGACGACGATCGGCACCAGCCAGTACTTCTTTTCCTGGCGCAGGAACTGGACAGAACTCGGACATGACGCGACTTTTGCTTCATGATGACCTCAGAACATGCGTTCGAAATGGCTGCGATCCCGATACCGCGCCGGATAGGGCGTCCATCCCTGCGAACTTGTCGCGGCGGCGCGCCAGCGGGTCCTTGCCGATGAGCGCGCCACAACAGCGACACCGGCACCAGCAGCAGCGAGAACATCAGCGTCAGCAGAATCCGCGCGTTCACGTAACCGAGCACGCGCGAGAACTTCCACCAGGCCGCGCTCGGCCACTTGAGCAGCCGCGGCTGGACCACGCCGAAGAACAGCAGGACGCCGCCGATGCCGCCGAGGACTTCGGCACGGCCGATCCGTCCGCGCCACCACAACGCCAGCGCGATGACGATCAGCACGCCGCCGACCGAGACGCCGAACGATTTTTCCGGATTCTTGGGACCTTTGGACATGAGAACTACTGCACTCGCTCGCGCTGCGCCAGGCGTGTTTGAGCCGACACGATGTCCTGATGCTGGTTGAAGTATTCCATAATCGCCTGCGCAATCACCCGATGGCCCGCCGCAGACGGATGATTCCGGTCGTAGGGAATGAACAACGATCCCTTGTTGCCCGGGCGCGCCTTCAGCGCCGGCAGCGGATCGATCACGAACATCCCCAATTCTCCGGCGAGGCGGCTGATTCGTCTCTGATATTCCGAGTCCGGGTACAAACCGACCACCTGCTCGCGCGGCGGCAGCACCAGGATACCGGCGACGAAGCCGCGGGCCGTGGCCGACGCTTCAAGTTTCTCCAGCTGGGCCGACACGCGCTGCCACGCTGTTTCGAGCTCGGCGGAGCGGCGCCCTTCCAGCAGATCGAGCTCCATCGAGGAACCCGGCTTACCTTCGCCGTGGTGGGCCAGCGCCTTCAAGGCGTGGCTGGCGATGTAAACCGCGCGGCTGCGCCGCGCCTGCCGCTCGATCCAGGATGACGGCCCTGGACTCATGTGGAGCTCCTGGCCGTCGGCTTGTCTGGCGGCGGTGATCCGAGTGCCCGACACGTCCTTGTCCTCCATCGTATCGGGCAGATCGTTTTCGTAGAATCCGAGCAGCACCACATCGGGCTGCAGCGCCGCCAGGTTTCGTTCGAGCAGCGCCACTTCCTGCCGCGTGGCGTAGCCGGGCACCGCCAGGTTCACGACATCGACGTCCAGGTCAGGCCGTCGCGCGAGAAACTGCCGCGCGAGCTGCTGACAGAACGTGTCGGCGTCGTTCACGCCCCATCCGAACGCGACGGAGTCCCCGAGTGCGACGATCCGAAGTCGTCCCGGCGGCTTGGGGATCTCAACCTCGCCGCCTCTGAAACCACGCGAGTTCGTGGTCACGAACCCGTCGTCAACCCACCCCTTCTGATTCGGCGACAGCACGTAGCGGACCTCGGGGTCCACGCGATACACGATCTGCGGCTCGCGGGTCGGATCGGGCGGCGCCGGAAAAACCACGCGAGCGGCAATCTCGCAGGCGGCCAGGCCGACCACGGTCGCCGCCAGCCCAACGCCGAGGTGCCGCCGCAGACTCACTTGACCAGCACCAGGCTGCCGAGGACAGCCATGTCGAGCCCGGTGCCGTAGAACACGCGGATCGCGTCGCGCTGGGACTGCAGACGATCGGCTCGTTGAAGCCGTTGAACGACGTGTTGACGAGCATCGGCACGCCCGGTGAGGTCGCCGAACGCGCCGAATCAATTCGTAGAACGCCCCGGCAGATTCATCCACGGTCTGCACGCGCAGCTTCGTGGTGTTGGCCGGCAACAGGTGTCGAAGCAGGCTGCGGTCGAGCACCTCGTACTCGTACTCCATGCACGCCGACCTCGCAGGACCCGCGGAAATAGCGTGGAAGATCTTCGGCGCGGATGGCGAGGCTGTAGGTGCGGTGCGGTTCCCGCAGCTTCAGAAATGCGTTGAGGTTCTCGAGGACGTAGGGCGCGACCGGGCTCGCCAGGATGCTGCGGTTGCCGAGCGCGCGCGCGGCCCACTCCATCCGGCCCTGGAACCAGCCCACCAGCTGGCCTTTGGCCAGCGCCGCGGCCGTTCGTTCGATGATCTGGCCGTTCCGCAGGTTGTCATACGACAGCTTGCAGTTGTCCAGGACCGCCTTGATCTCCTGCGGGCTGAACTCGGGTCCGAGAAACGGCGACAGCGCCTCCCGCGGGTATCGCACGGTCCGACATCGCCGATGGCCAGCGCCGCGCCGATTGCGATGCCGGCGTTGCCGGGGTTCGCCGGAATGAAGGTGTCCTCAAACAAACCGGACTCCGCCAGCAGCGTGGTGAAGTAGCTGTTGTAGAACAGTCCGCCGCCAAGGCACAAGTCGGTCGCTGCCCGAATTTCGGCTGATATCGGACACGACGCGCAACAGCAGTTCGCCGACCTGCCGTTGAATCTGCTCGGCGAGGCTGCGCGCTCGGCCGCCGATGCGCTCGAGCCGTTACGTCCGACCGCGCCGGCAATGGAGGCCTGAAAGTGCGCCGGCACGTCGAGCTGATCGCCGCGAATACGCCAATCGTGGGAACCGCCACGTGCAGCGTCGTTCACCGGCTCGGGCCAACGCTTCGAGCCGGTGCTCGTCGCCTTCGCGCCTGAACCCATGGCCTCGGCGGCCTCGAGTAGATGGTGGCGAACCCTGGGCCGCTCCAGTCGAAGTCTTGTCCTGGCGAATGCCCGCTTGTCGCCGCGCCACACCGTCAGCTCGGCGCTGCCGCGGCGATCGCACACGATGATCGTCGCGTCCGTGAAACGGCGAACTATAGAAGGCCGTCGCCGCATGCGCGAAATGGTGATCGAGGTAGGTGACCGGGCACTCGGCCGGCAGTTGAATCGAGCGCTTTCGGCCACGGCATATCGCCGTGATGTCCTCCTCGGTGCAGGAGGCCAGCCGGAGCATGGTCCCAAGTGTTTCTCTCGGGAGCTGGCCCGCCCTCAGCGCCGCACTGCGAGTCCGCGTAATCCGCTCGTGCTCGCACATGCCGACGACCCGTCCGTCGTCACACAGAGCGAGCGCCGCATTCCGGGACGCGCCGCTGATACCGAGAACCATGGCCATCGGCGTCTTACGGAATCGCTCGCACAATCATGGGCCCGAGTCGGTTGGCGACGGGCAGCGGCAGCTTCTTCCACATCGTGACCGCGAGCCCGAATTTCGGATTGGTCGGACTGGTGTTCGGCAGCTCGCCTCCGGCCAGCAGACTGTATTCCCAGGACAGCGGCACCGGTTCGGCCCCCCACTGCGCCTTGAACTTGTACGTGCCCTCGTTCGGCGTTGACCGGCCGAAATCAAACGTGGCGCATCCCCGTCCGGCGGCGCCTTCGAGCATGCTCCAGTACAACAGCGGATTGGCGCACAGGGCATTGAAGTCGCGCACCGATGAGGCCCACGGAATTTCCACGGTCGAACCCGTCTGAAACGTAAGGCCCGCCGCGGCGGGCGTCGAACCCTGCGATACGAGGTGAATCCGCGTGCGATCCGGGAACGCGGTCAGGATCTGCGCAAAAAAATTGCGGCTGTAAACGGGCGTGCCGAGGTCGCGCATATTGCGCGCGAACACCGCGTAGAAGCCATCGAGCAATTCAAGACCACCGTCCTGGTAGGTGAGACCCGACTTCTGGGCTTTGCGCACCTGATTGCGCACCTTCTTGTCCAGGCCTTCCCACAACGCCGGCCCCGGCTGCAGCGGCAGCAGTCATCGTGACCTTGTGCTGCTTGCACGGCAGGTCCTCGAAGTGCCGGCCGACATGGCGCAACTCCACATGCTTGCAACGGTGCTCGCGCGCCGCCGCCACCGCCGCTTCGAGCAGCGCGCGCTCGGCGGTCGGGTCGTCGGCCACCACGCCGCCGTAGTTGACGAACGGGAGGGAAATCAGCGCGCGTCCAAACAGCCAGCTGTCGAGCAGCACCGCCGGCAGCACGCCGACGATCCGATCCCGGCGGCGGGCGGCGAAGTAGATCGAGTCGTAGCCGAACGCGCTCTTGAAGACGTCGCGCCACCGCCAGTCGTGATAGCCGACGGCGCCCTGATGGGCCGAGACGTAAGCCGACCATGGCTCCCGGATCGGATTCGACGGTGACGACCGGCGCTTCAACAGGGACGGCGCTGCGCAGCGTCGCAGCCGTCTCCGGCGCCGTCGCGGCGGAGTTCGTCATGCCGCGTTCGACGGCGCCAGGTCCATCACCGAGGCGATCGCGTCGAACCGGAAGTCCTCCAGCAGGCGCTGCAGACGACCGCTGGTGCGTTCGAGGCCGCGATAATGGCGCACCCGGGTTGCCGCGCCGACGCGCATTCGCGGCTGATCGGGATCGATCTCCCATGGATGGGTGTAGAACACCACCGGCTCGCGCTCGAGCCGGTTGACGCGATCGATGCCCCACTTCGTCCAGGCATACGGCAACTGGCGGAAATAGCCGCCGCCGGCAATCGGCCAGTTGACGCCGCCGAGCCGCACGGTCGATCCCGGCACCTCGAGCAGCGAGCCGGCGGCGCGGTGCAGGGTGTAGGGATGCCGAGGCGAACACGGGATGCCGTAGCGATCGTGATGGATCGGGAAAATGCTCGAATCGTAGACGTGCCCTTCTTCGATCAGCACGTCGATCGCCCACATGCTCGACTCGATGATCGAGTAGCTCGGCGCCCGAAAGCCCAGCACCCGGCGTCCGGACGCGTTTTCGATCGCGGTCTTGGCCGCGCGCACGTCCTCCCGGAACTGATTCGGCGTCAACATGTACAACAGCTGGTGGTTGTAACCATGCGACGCGATCTCGTGCCCCTGATCGGCAATCCGCCGCACCAGCGCCGGAAACCGGTCGGCGACCCATCCCAGCACGAAGAAGGTGCTGCGCACGCCGGCGCGGTCGAAGACCTCGAGCAGGCGATCGGTGTTGCGAGACACGCGGCTCTCCAGCCCGTCCCAGCCGGCACGTGACACCACGTTGTCGAACGCCGACACGTGAAAATAGTCTTCGACATCCACGGTCATCGCGTTCACGATGCCGCCGGTCGCCGGTCGCATGCGCGCGGTCAACGGGCGCCTCGCCGGAGGATGACGGTCTTGATGGTTTCCAGCATGATCACCACGTCGAGCGCCACCGAGAGGTTCTTGATGTAGTAGAGATCGGTACTGGAGCTTCTCGATGGCGTCTTCGACGCTGGCCCCGTAGGTGTAGCGCACCTGCGCCCAGCCGGTCAGGCCTGGCTTCAACACATGCCGCTGACCGTAGAACGGAATCTTCTCCGTGAGCTGGCTCACGAATTCCGGACGCTCGGGCCGCGGACCGACGAAGCTCATCTCGCCGAGCAGCACGTTCCACAGTTGCGGCAGCTCGTCGAGCCTGGTTCGCCGCAGCAGACGGCCGATGCTGGTGATGCGGTCGTCGTTGGCGGTGCTCCACATCGGGCCGGTGTGGCGTTCGGCGTCGGCCTTCATCGTCCTGAACTTGTGGACGGTGAACACCTGCCCGTGCAATCCCACGCGCCGCTGGTGGTAGAAGATCGGCCCCTGCGAGGTGCATCGGATCGCCAGCGCCACCAGCAGCATGATCGGCGCGGCGATGACCGCCCCGACCGCGGAAACCACCAGGTCGATGGTGCGCTTGGTGGCCAGCAGAATCCGCGTCTTGCGGAACCCTTCCGAGAAGATCAGCCAGCTGGGTCGAAGGTTTTCGACCGCGATTTTGCCCGTGTACTCTTCGTACACCGAGGCGAGATGGTCGAAGGTCACGCCGCTCTCGAGACGGATATCGAGCAGCTTGTCCATCGGCAGCTTGCCGCGCGCGTCCGCGAGGCTGACCACCACGCGATCGACATTCAGCCGAGAGACCAGCAGCGGGATGTCTTCGATCGAGCCAACCACTCCGGGATTCAGCACCGGCGCGCCCAGACGCGTCCGGATCGGGATCGATGAACCCGACGATGTCGACGCCGAGCTCCTGGCGACGGGCGAACAGCTCACGCGCGAGCTCGACGGCCGCCAGCACTGGTCCCGACCAGCAGCAGGCGTTCCTTCGGCGCAACCCGATGCGTCAACCACGCGAACGCCGCCCGCCAGGAGACGACCAGCGAGATCATGAACACGACGGCGATCAGAAACACGCCGCGGCCGATGATCCAGTCGGGTGACCAGTAGTAGATGCCCGCCAGGATCAGCGACGTGGCCCCGAGCGCCTGCAGCAGCCTGACCGAGCAGATCCCGAAAACTGGTGAGCCCGCGCAGCTCGTAGAGGTCGGCGTAGTACAAGCACAGCTGGCACACGCCGACGACCAGGACAATCTTGAAGATGCCGTCGGCTGCGACGAACGTGCTCCAGGCGTCAGGCCCGAGGCGGACGTAGCTGCTCGCGGCCACAGAGGCCGTCAGCAGGCAGCTCTCGCCTGCGATCAGCACGATCGGGCGCCAACTGTTCGCGAACATGACTGACTAGGGGTCCTGTTTCTTCTTGCGGTTGAAAAACGGCAGGAACCGCCGCAGGCGTCGGCTTCGTCTTGGTCGCCGCCGTAATAGTAGCCGCCGTAGCCGTAGTAGTTGTAGGAGCCGACCATCTCGGCATGCGCCATGCGGTTGAGCACGACGCCGAGAATCCGCTGTTCGCCAATCGCCTGGACCGCGCGCGCCACCAGCGGATATGGCGTCGCATTCGCGCTCACCACCAGCAGCGCGGTGTCGATCATCGCCGCGAGCAGGTTCGCATCCGGGAGCAACGCCACCGGCGGCGTGTCGACGATGACCCAGTCGAACTGCTCGGCCGCCTCCGTCAGGATCTTGCTCATCGTTTCGGACACCAGGCCGGCCATCGGATCCGAGTCCGGCCGGCCGGCGGTGAGCACCGAGAGCATCGGCGACACGGTCTGAAAGCGCAGCTTGCTGCGATCGCCCGTTTCGAGCGCAGTCGGTCAGGCCGGTAGTGTTCGGCAGCGCCAGCACTTCGTGCACGCTCGGCCGCCGGAGATCGGCGTCGATGAGGAGCACGCGCCGCTTGTAGGAGTGGCTGAGCGTCAGCGCCAGATTCGTCGCCGTCAGCGTCTTGCCCTCGGACGCCACCGCGCTGGTCACCATCAGGGTGTGCGCGCCGCCCTGAAGCTGATGATGGTGAAGCGCCGCACCCGAGCCGACGGTACTGCTCGACGAGCGCGGAGTTCGGATCGGGGCCGACCACGACCTTCGTCGACGCCTCGTGCCGAAACGGTAGGTCGCCCAGACATCCGTGGTCGGCAGCTTGCCCTTGGCCGGCCGCGCCGAATCCCGTGGCGGTTCGGGCGCAACGGCGACGGCAGCGTCAGCGGCGCCGAGCGGCGATCGCAGCAGCACCTGTCGCCGCCGCGACGGCTTGTTCTTCCACCCCATCGAGGTCCCAGCGTCCGGGACCAGCTGGGCAGGGTCCGCGAAATGCGGTCGCGTGCCGGCGGACGGCTCGGCCTGCTCGACGGCCGACTGACTGACCGCCTTTTCGAGCGCTTCACGCAGTCGCGTCATCGACGGGCGCCTCGGAAAAATGAAAAACGTTTAGCTGGGACTGTATTCGGTGAACAACGACGTCCGCTCGGACGGTTTCGGCCGGCGCTGCCGGCGTTTCCGCAGGCTCCGCCTTCCGCCGGCGCCGCCTCAACGACTTCGGGAACTGGAACGTGAGCCGCGCGCCGCTGCCGCCAGCTGCGTCAGGTTGAAGTCGGCGCAGACCCCGGCGACGATGTCGCGACCGACCGGGCGGGCGCTGGCCGCGAAACCGGTCACCAGCGCGTTGTCGCAGATGACGCTGATGGTGCGCGGCAAACCCTTGCGCGCCGCCTGTGGATCGCAATGACCGCGTCGCGCGTGAACAGCGCATCGGCGCGCCCGCCGGCGATGGTGATGCGCGCGGAGATATAGCCGGCGGTTTCCTTCAAGCCGAAGGGGCGCAGTTCCGTCCGCAGCGCGACGCGCTGCTTCAGCTGACGCAGTGCCGCGTCTTCCAGCCGGGCCGACAGCTCTGGCTGCCCCACCAGGATCAGTGTCAGCGAACGGCCGCTGTTCCCCTCGGTGTTGGTCAGCAGCCGCAGCTCTTCGAGCAGTTCGAACGGCACGCTCTGCGCTTCGTCGACGATCAAGCCCAGCCCGCCGCCCTCGGCATGCGGCAGCGTCGATCGCCTGCTTCAGTTCCAGCAGAAACCGGGTTTTCGACGCGCCGGCTTCCGGACTGAACCCGAACTCGCGCGCCAGAAATTCGTAGAACTCGTCGCGCGTCAGCGTCGGGTTCGACAGCAGCACGATCTTCGATCCGGCCGCCCGGCAGTCGACTCCGAGCGCGGCGCGAACCAGGGTCGACTTGCCCATCCCCGCCTCGCCGACCAGCAACGTGATCCCGGGTCGGCCCGACAACCCATAGCGCAGATGCGTCAGCGCCTCGTGATGCTGAGGCGACAGGAACAGAAACTTGGTATTCGACGACAGGTCGAACGGCCGCTCGCGCAACCCGTAATAGTGTTCGTACATCCCTTATTTCCACAGCTTCCAGGCGACCGCGGCAACGCCGAGCCGTCGCGACGAGGAACGCCGCCGTTGAGATCACCGCCACCTTCCAGCGGCGCTGGCTCCCGGGCCCTTCCAAGATCGGCACCGTCGCCAACACCATGAGGTTGAGCGCGGCCTTGACGTCCGACTTCGGACTTGAGCCGCTTGTCCAGGTATTCGATCAGGGTGGCGAGCGCCAGGCCCAGACCGAGGCCTGCCGCGACGCCGAGCCCGTGCAGCCTCGGTCGATTCGGGCTCGACGGCCGCTCCGGCATGCGCGCCGGATCGAGGATCTTGAACTGCTCGCCGATCTGCCGGCGCTCGAGGTTCGCCGAAACGTTCGAGTCCTCCTTCTTCGCGAGCAGACTCTGGTAACTCTTCTGGAAGGTCTCGTAGTCGCGCGTGAGTTCGGTCAGCTCGGAGACGCGTTTCGGCGCGGCTTCGATGCGCTTCTGATACTCCCCCAGCATCCCTCGCAGACGCTTCTCGTCCTCGAGCTTCTGGGCAATCTGCTTGTCGACCTTGTCGAACTCCGCCTTGGTTTCGACGAGACGGTTCCGCTTGGCGATTTCGGCGGGTGTCAGCGGCGTCGGGCCGGCGGAGACCGGACGCGCCAGCGCTTCGGCTTCGGCCTTTTTCTGGAGCTCGGCGACCACTCGCACCATGCGCAGCATGTCGGGATGCTCCGGTTTCACGCGCAGCTGCAGCGCCCGCAGCGCATCCTGCGCGGCCTGGAGCTGATCCGCCGCGGTCGCGCCGGTTGGGACTCCGTCCGAGTTCATCGTGCCGGGACGCGATGCCGCGGCGGGTGTCGGATCCGGGGTGTTGGCGTCGGCGAGCAGGCGCTCGAGCGCCAGGCGGCGATCGCGATCCCGATTCACCGATTCCAGCAGCGCTTGAAGCTGCATCTCGATGTTGTGCTGGCCCTGGATGTTGGCTTCGAGCTGGGTCGGCAGCTCACCCGAGTGCTGGCTGCGATAATCCTCGAGGCGCTTCTCGTTCTCGATCAGCCGCCGCCGCGCGTCCTCGAGCTGCGCCTCCAGGAACTGGTTGGTGCCTTCGGCCAGCACTTCGCGGTCGCGGAGGTTTTCTTCAATGAACAGCGACGCCAGACGTTCGGTCACCCGCATCGCCGTTCGCGCATCGCTCGAGGTGAAACCGACGCGGAAGGCGTCGCCCTTGACGACCTGGACCTCGATTTCCTTCCGCATCCGCTCGACGATGTCTTCCATGATCGCGGTGCGACGCTCGTCGGCGTAGAGGTTGAAATCCTGCACGATCCGTTCAAGCCGCGTGCGGCTCAGGATCTGCTGGGTGATCGACTGCAACCGATCCTCGATGCGCGTGGTCACCGTCGAGCGCACGTAGCTCTCCGGCACGCGCTGCGGGACGACCAGGATCAGGTCTCGGAGTGAAATAGGTTGGGCAGTGTTCGCGCCCACGCGGCGACGCCCACCGCCATAGCGATGGCCGGCAGCATGGCCCACCACTTGCGGCGCCAGGCGATGCGAACAATGTCCTCGGGAGTGTATGTTTTGCCGGGTATCACGGTTGTCTCGCCGTCCGTTGATTGATCAGCGGCATCCAGAACGTAAACCCGACGCTGGCGCTGCGCCGATTCTGATGTTGCAGAAAATCGATCGTGGTGAAGAATCCGCTGGGCACGTCGTACTGATAGTACGAAGCCTGCCCGTACAGCCCGAGGTGCTGATTGAGGGCAAGGGTCAGTCTGGCCGATGCGCTCTTGGTGATCAAGGTGCCGCTTGCGGACGAGAAGGCGTTCTGACCGCGCACGTAGTTGGCACCGGTTCCGAGATTCAGACGCTGGGAGATTTGCCCCCCGAACGCGGCATTCACGGAATCGGTGTAGATCGGATCGACGAAACCCAGAATGTAGGAAGTGCCACGAGCCGCGCCAATCGACGTCGACCACGTCCGGCCGATGCGCCGCGCCAGGGTGACGCTGCCATCGACTCTGAAGAAGGTCTCGCTGCCATTCCTCAACGCGGAGAGGCCGGTCGAGAACGACACGGTGTAGTACCGGGCGAACGTGAAGGAGTGTCCGTCACCGTAATCGATTCCGAAATCCACGAAATGATTCTGCAGCTCTGAGTTCGGCGCCGAATCCTGAACGTAGTGAACGTCCTGGATTCCGTAGCCCACATGCACGCCGACCTTCTTGGTGAGCCTGTAGCTGACGGTGGCGTGCGCGATTCGGCCTTCCACCCTGGCCTGGTCGACGACCTGACTCTCCGTCAGTTGGGCGTCGACCGTGATGCTGGCTCTCTTCGTCAGGCGATCGGTAATCGAGACTCCTGCCGTCTCCGTGCCGACGAATTGTGACTGGGTGGCAAAGCCGATATCGCTGCCAACCGGGCTGACACCCGCTGGCGTCGGGTTGACCGCCGAGATTGGGACTTCGGGAACCGGCTCGTTGGCGGAAGGCAGTCCGTCGGCCGGCGCGACGACCGTGGACACCGCAGCACTCGAACTGCCTGCCCCGTTGGTCAGAAACGGCACGTACTGGTAGTAGGGCGCGTAAATCGCCTGCAGGCTGGCCGTGAACTGAATCTTCGGGGTGAGGTTGGTCCCGAACGAGGTGGCGGCACTGTAGTTGGGCATCCACAGCGGCGTCCTGGCTGCACTGGTGAACTCCTGAACGGAGGCTCCGGCGCCAAAGCGGAACTGGCTCCCCGCCCGGCCGCGAAAGGCGTGCACGTATCCGTATTGCGCGCTCGAATTCAAGCCGGTCGTCACCCCGGGGATCTGGAAGCGCGGATCGAACGGATTGGTCGAACCGTTACCGAGACCCTGAGCCAACAGGTTGTCGTCGTAGCCGCCGAACAGCCCGGCGCTGAGGTCGAGCGACTGTGTCTGCGGCTTTCCTGACCCCTTGAACAAGTTGCCATAGGGTCCGGCATCGGCCTGCTGCTGTGCCGCAACGGGTGCCGCCGCACACAGGACGACGGTCGCCGCGCAGGCGAAGCAAATTCCGAAGGGCGTTCGACTCACATCAATTCTCGGTGCTTGCGGTCAACAGTCAGGGAACGATGATCGTGTCGCCCGGCTTCAGATCGATGTTCTGCTTCAGGTTCTTGTTCTTGACGAACTCCTTGTAGTTGAACAGGAGGCTCACGGGCTTTCCGTTCTCGGTGCGCATGATCGCGATCTTCTCGGAATGCGCATAGTCGCGCAGACCGCCGGCCACCACCAGCAACTGCATCACGGTCATGGGGGCCATCAACGCATACGGACCGGGCTTGTTGACCTCGCCGGTGATGAACACCTTCCGGCTGTTGATCTGCTTGACGACCACCGTGACGTTCGGATCCTCGACGTACTTCTTCGACTCTTCGACGAGCAGGTCTTTCAGCTGGCCCGGCGTCAGTCCAGCCGCGCGCACCTCGTTCAGCAGCGGCAGCGTGATTTTTCCGTCCGGGCGTACCGCAACCTCCGTCGACATCTCCTTGTCGCGCCAGAACACAATCGACAGCACGTCCTCGGCGCCAATCAGATAGTCCGGAATGGCGGCAAGAACCGGCGCTGGCGCCACCGCCGGCGGAGCGGCGGCGACGACCCCGGCGGCCGGTTTGGCGTTGGGCCCCTGAGCGGCCTGGGCTCGCATCGTTGCCGGTGCGAGAGCCGTGGCCGCGAGCGCGAACGAGAGGGCGTTAGCGATACTCTTTGAACGGAATTTGACAGTCATGTTTTCGTAAGAAATTCAGGAACCGTTTGTAGTCTCGCGACTCCATGTTGAAGAGGCGCGCCACGATCTTGTAGTTGCCCCGCGCTTCCTCGAGACCCTTCTTCACGACTTCACGAACGTTGGCGCGGGTGATCTCGCGCTCCATGAACAGCGGATAGACCGCCGTCCAGAACGACTCCCGTTCCTCGGTGAGGCGCTTGTACAGGTCGTCGGCGACGGTCCGCCGGCGCTCCCGGCGGGGCTTGAAGCTGATGGCGTCCTGCGCCTTGACGTCGGGCGACAGATCGTCGAACTCAATCTGGGTCCCCTTGGCGTTGACGACCAGCCGCTCGATGACGTTCTCGAGTTCGCGGACATTGCCGGGCCACGAGTGCGCCGACAGCGCTTTGAGCGCCGCCGGGGACACGGCGGTAATCGCCGATCGATTCGCCGCGGTATAGCGTCCCAGGAAGTGATCGACCAGCTCGGGGATGTCGTCGCGGCGATCGCGCAGCGGCGGCACGATGATGTGGATGACGTTGAGCCGGTAGTAGAGGTCGTCTCGAAACTGTCCCTGCGCGATGAGGTCCCGCAGATTGCGATTGGTCGCGGCGACGACCCGGACGTCGACGTGGCGACTGCCCCCGTCGGCGCCGACCTTCTGCAACTCGCCAGTCTCGAGGAAGCGCAGCAGCAGGCCCTGCATTCGCAGCGTCATCTCGCCGACTTCGTCGAGGAAGATAGTGCCGGTATGCGCGGTCTCGAGCTTGCCGGGCTTGTCGCGATAGGCGCCGGTGAAACTGCCCTTGACGTGCCCGAACAGCTCCGACTCCAGGAGCGTTTCAGGGAGTCCGGCGCAGTTGACCGGCGCGAAGGGCATTGCGGCCCGGGGGCTCAGAGTGTGGATGCTTCGGGCGACGATTTCCTTCCCGACCCCGCTCTCCCCGGTAATCAACACCTTCGCGTCAGACCGAGCGACGCGCTCGATCTCTTCCTGAAGCGCCACGATCTCGGCGCTGCGACCAATCAAGTCGACGCGTGGACGCGCGCGCATGGTCATTGTGCTCATTGGTAGTCGGCCATTCCGGATAATTCGAAGTTCGTAAACGCGGACTTGATTCGCCCTGATGAGTGCAAGCAGGCCGCCACGTTGGCGAAAAAGCCGGGAAGCTTCCTAAACCACGGTGGGATTGGTGCTTGTGCTACTTGTGGGCGGATTAATGAACTTTGAGAAGCAGACTTATGTCTACCTATTTCAAGGGAGGTAGCTGAATATCTCGACTTCCTCTGACTTTGATCAGCCTTCCGAGACTCCGTTCGCGGTCTGCCGGCGGGCGCAGTCGATCAGGGCGTCAGCCGTCACTACCGTGGACATCTGGCTCGCGACGCCGACCCGAACAGGCGGTTCGTCGGCAGTGGCGGAGCTTTGAAACAGCCGAGCCAGGCGCCGGGCGACAACCTGCGCTCCATCGCTCGGTGTCTGCAGCAGCAGGATGCCCACTTCGCCCGATCGCAGCCGCCCAGCCAGGTCGGTCGGGCGGAGTTCCGGACGCAAGCGCCTGATCCAGCGTTGCGTGGTCTGAGCGCCCACAGGAACGTCGCGCCCGCCGATCAGAATGAAGGACGCCAGGTCACGCGATGCATACGCGTCCCGGGCATACCGATCGAGGATCTCGTCGAACGACGAGGCCACGCCGCGCCGCTCAGCCCCGGCGCGAAGCTGCCGCAATACTGGTGGCAGCCACATGTCGAACGTCTCGCGCGCCGAGTCGAACAACTTTACGTCGCGCTCGGTGAACACATGGTCCCCGCACGCCCGCATTTCGAAGACGGCCGTGAAAGGAGCGGGCACGTCGATCGGCGTCCGGAGCGTGGCGCCATCGGTCAGCGGCGAGCGCTCGGCCGTGCCCCCACCCGGAGTGCCAGCCGTCAGCACGGTCGAACCGTCGGCGGCGCGCACCAGGAAATATCCTTCCGCCTTCAGGACGGACGACACCTCCGCCAGCGCGCGCGCCGCGGCCTGCGATGCGGACTCGCCGGCAACAAACTGCTGCATGACGGCCCAGGTCAGCCGGGAAGCCTCGACGGCGACCGCCGCGTTGAGGGCGTGCGCAAGCGCGGCGAAATACAGCTCCGACAACATCACCGGACCGCCCTGCCGCGTCGAGCGGGTCGCAATCAGCCACGAGCCGCCCGCCGTGGACAGATGAACGGACGACGCGTCGGCGCCGACGCCGAGAATCCTCGCTTACCCCCTCACCCGCCGAGAGCACTGATATCGCAAGGCGGTCGGTGTCGGCGAACTGGTCGAGCACGCGCGGAACGGCGGACACGTTGGAACCAGGCAAGGTGACTTCGAGGCTGTACCGCCTTCGCAAATCGGCCCGGTAGGCGAAGATCTCGAGGTCTTCCCAGATGCTCAGCGCCTCGGCGAATGTTCGAAGCACGGCGGACTCCGAGCCGACGGCGACCCCGGCGTGGAGCAGTTGGTAGAGCGCGGAGATCTTGTGCAGGCTGTCGAGGCGGTCGTGCGCCGACTGCGAGAGCTGTTCGGCGATGGCCTTCGCGAGCGCCGACCCCACCCGGGCGAGGTGGCTTTCCTCGAGGGCGTCGCTGGCTCGGACGGCGATCAGCACAGCTCCAGCGACCGCGCGCTCTGAAACGATCGGCGTCGACGAGACACTCATTCCAGCGAGGACCATCGAGCCCCTGGTCTCGTGCGCCAGAAAAGCCTCGACGTTCCGCTGGGCGGTGACGGCGTTGCGCAATTCGGCACTGGCCGAGGAGGGAGGCGTGACGATGTGCCCGTGGTCGTCGATGATTTCGAGGTGAATGCCGAGGAGACGGTAGGCGTCGAAGAGCCACCGCCACATCGGGCTCTGGACGACGCCCCGCAGCCGCGAGACGTTGGGTTCCGTGATGTCGGGTCGCGCGGGGATTTGTGATGACACGGAACGGCTGAGACTGACAAGGTTGCAATCCAGCGGCCATTGGGCCGTCTGCCCCAAGGCATTTCTGCGCTGTCAGAATTGTTCGCCGCCTTTGCAA
Organism: uncultured Acidobacteriota bacterium; assembly: GCA_963794705.1. Taxonomy (GTDB): domain Bacteria; phylum Acidobacteriota; class Vicinamibacteria; order Vicinamibacterales; family CAVVIG01; genus CAVQFC01. Next base: position 155,505 of record CAWCFI010000006.1, on the reverse strand, counting down.
ATCACATTTTCGTAACCGACTTAGAAGACTTTTTGTACCCCTTCAGCTGTTTAAAGTTGAATTTGGTCTGCTCATACCGGTAGTATCTGACTCGGCTTAAACCGGCCTTATCGAAACGGACACCGCTTTGACTAGTCAAGAACTATCGGTACTTCATCCTGTTCCGACACCAATCACGCCAGCAAACACTTTGTTGCTGGGCGAGAGCGGTGCCATTCAGTGTCTTCGAGAGGACGTCAGGGCCGCCGCGCGATCCGACGCCAAAGTACTCGATCGTCGGCGAGACGGGCGTTGGCAAGGAGATTGTCGCCCGGATGATCCACGAGACGGGCCGCCGGCGCGGGCGCAACTTCGTGGCGATCAATTGCGCCGGCCTTCCCGATTCGTTGCTCGAATCGGAGCTGTTCGGTCACACGCGCGGGAGCTTCACGGGAGCCTATCGAGACAAGCCGGGTCTGGCGCAGATGGCGGACAACGGCACGCTGTTTCTCGACGAGCTCGGTGAGATGTCCCTTCGCATGCAGGCGCTCCTCCTGCGTTTCGTCGAGAGCGGCGAGATTCAGCGCGTCGGCTCGGATCGCATCGACGGACGCGTGAACGTGCGCATCGTCGCGGCCACGAATCGCAACCTGTCGGAGCGCATCACCAACGGTGACTTTCGCGAGGATCTGTACTACCGGTTGAACGTGATTCGGCTGACCATTCCTCCTCTGCGCGAGCGGGGCGCGGACGTGGCGATTCTCCTCGAGCACTACCTGGCGGAAACGGCCAAGACGCACCGTGTCGCCGCGCCGCACCTGGCGGCCGAGGCGCAGGAGATGCTGACGTCGTACCGCTGGCCCGGCAACGTGCGGGAGCTCAAGAACGTCGTCGAGCGGGTGGTGGTGCGCCATGCCGGCCGCGAGATCCGGCCCGAAGACCTGCCCTCGGAAATTCTCGAGGCGGTCACCTTCGCGCCTCAGACCATCGCCGCCTCGATGCCGGCGCCCACCAAAACGCGCGTCGAGATCGCGTGGGACCGGATGCTGGCAAAGGGCGAGAGCTTCTGGACCGTGGTGTATCCCGACTTCATCGACCGGGAGCTCACCAAGACGGAGCTTCGCCAGTTGATCAAGACCGGCCTGCAGCGGACACAAGGCAGCTACCGCAAGCTCGTGGAGCTGTTCGGAATGAAGCCGACTGACTACAAACGCTTTCTGGCGTTTCTCTATCAGCACGACTGTCACCTGCCGTTTCACGCGTTTCGTGAGCCGCGAGGCGAGCAGGCGACTCCATCCGAATCCTGATGACGAACGCCCGGCGATAAGAAGCCGGGCCCCTCATGCCGCTCGACCCGTTATCCTGGCGGCGGCGCCAGCACAATACTGAGACCGCGGCGGTACTTGACCGGCTGGCCGGCTCGTTGCGCAGGCTTGTAGCGCCAGGCCTTGGCGGCTTGCAGCAGCTGTTGATCGTACGACGGATAGACGGGTTCGGTAATCACCGCGCTGCTGACGGTGCCGTTCTCGTCGACGATGATCTCCAGCGTTCCCGAGTACCTTCGCTTTTCACCGTCCGCCCGCGGCGCCCATACCGGCATCGCCTGCGCGATCGCCACAGGCGGCGTCACGTCAGGGTCGGACGTATCGAAAATACGCGTCGGCCGGTTCTCGGTGGACGCAGTTCCTGGCCTGCTGGATGGCGCGCTTTCGGTCGCCGCGGTTCTCGCGGGAGTCGGCACGCTTCGCACCGCGACGAGCTGCCGGTCGGCCAGATTGCTGAACCCTTCCGCGAGCATCTTCAAGTCCGCCAACGACGCCCGGCCCGGCTCGCCAACTTCGGCGATCACCGCGAGCACCTGTCGGAACTCCTCTGACGACGCCGCGATCTCTCCGTGCTCGAAATGCTCCTTCGCCGTGGTGTACAGAGCCTTCGCCGCACCGGGAAGCAGACGAACCTGCGCATCGCGGTACATCATCACCAGCTTCGGTGAGTCCTTCTCGTCCACCTTGAGCAATGGCCGGCGCATGACCAGGCGTTCGATCGCCGTCTGCGCCTCCTGCGGTCGATTGAGGCCGAGCAGGCACAACGCCCGATACTTGTCCGCCTGATCGAGGTCGGCGCCAGGAGAGACCCGCGCGAGTTCGACCAGCGCTTCTTCATACGACGCAGACATGTAGAGGGTGATCGCGGCGTCAAGGGACGCATCCGCCGCCCGCAACGGAAGCGCCCCAATCAGGGTCCACGTAAGGACGATTGCGGCTGCCTTTCTCATTTGCTCAAATCCATGCTGACGCGCAGAGGCGTTTGTGCTCCGACGACGATCGACCGCCGCTTCTCGCCGAGCTGGGGGTGCCGCGCGACGATCTCGTGGCTGCCGACCGACACCGCAATGGAGCCGAGCGGCGTGGTCCCGATGCTCTTGCCGTCCAGGAACACCTCCGCCCACGGCGAGGCGTTCACGGCGATCGTGCCGTTGGGCACGGGCACGCTCAGCCGCGTCGACTTACCCGGATCGACCGTAAGCGTTCGGGTCAGGCGCATCTCGATGCCCTCGTTGACGAGCTCGAGCTGGTGACGGCCGGCCGAGAGCATCAGCGGCGCCCCGCCTGACAATCCCAGGAGCTGGCCATTCTCGAGAATCCGCAGTTCCACTGGCGAGTCCACCGCGAACCAGCCCGCGCCGTCGCGACCCCGCGCCGCCAACGCGACGAATACGCTCGCGCTGGCGCCCGAGCTGACCTCCACGGACCGGTTCACCATCGTCTCTCCCTGCGTGACGATGATGACGTGGCGGCCCGGCGTCACGTTCTGGATGGTGAGCGGCGTCGCACCAGCGGGACTGCCGTCCAGCGTGACGCGCGCGCCTTGCGGATCCGATGTCACCTCGAGCTGGCCTGAGCGGTGCGCGGCATTGGGCAGGTCCACATTTTCGGAGACGCGTGCGCCCGCCTCGACTTTCAACGTCAGGCGGCGTTCCATCGCGCCTTCCGCGAAAACCACATCGTGCGAACCAGGCGGAAGATCGACTTCGACCGGCGTCAGGCCTCGTCCGACTCCGTCCACGGACACGACCACCCCTTCAGGACGAGAGTTCAGCGCGACGTGACCGGTGAGCGATGGCACGCTCGCGCGGCTGAGGCTGGGCGTGGGGTTGCCGAGATACAGCGCGGCCGCGCCGAGGGCCACCCCGACGATCAGGATGGTGCCGGCGATGAGGGCCAGCGCTCCCCTGTTTCCAAGAAGCGCTCTCCATTGGCGCAGTTCGGGCTTGAAGCTTTGAAGAGGATCGACATCCTTCGGCGCGTCGATGCGCACGACGTTCGGCTGAACGGGCCGGATTTCGCGCACGTTGTCGACGGCATCGCCGACCCTCGCATGGGGTTGACTCTGGTTTGCCATCTAAGACTCTTTTGGCCGGAGCGATTGCAACGGCGTGCCAGAGTCAAACGTGTGGATTTAACGCGAAACCCCTCGAAAAAGTCCTCGTCAAGAAGACATTTGTCCGCGGTTTCAGTATTGTAAGTGCGGCGTCTGTCTGCTGATTCCTTACTGGATCTGCAACTCCGACAAGGTGCGCTTCGCCTCGGCGGCGCCACCAAATCCCGGATCGATCGCGAGAGCACGCTTCAACGCCGCGATGGCTTTTGAATCCTCGCCCTGCTTCGCGTAGACCAACCCGAGGTGATAGTGAAACTGCGGATTCTTCGGATCGCGCTCGATGGCGCGCTGGATGAACTGCAGAGCCATGTCGGTGTTGTCCTGCTTGTAGTAGACCCATCCCAGCGTGTCGTTGAACTCCGGCTCATTCGGCATCTGCGATTGTGCGGTCTGAGCCAGCTGCAACGCGACGTCGAGATTTCGACCGGCTTCGACGGACTGGAATGCCAAGTTGTTGGCGGCGATGGGCGATCGCGGGTCGATTTGCAGAATCTTTTCGTAGGCCTGCCGCGCATCGTCTTGCCGCTGCTGCTGCTCGAACAACATGGCGAGCATCGTATGAGCGGCGACCGAGCGCGGTTCCTTTGCCGCCCAGCTCTCGAACTGACGTCTCGCGTCGTCCAACTTGTTCTGAGCGCCATAGATGCCACCGAGCATCGCGAATGCGCTCAAGTTGCTGGGATCCAGTTCAATCGTCTTTCGCAGCGCCTGCTCGGCGCGGGCGTAGTCTTTCAAGCTGAAATACATGTGCGCCGCAAGAAACCAGACTTGCTTGTCGTCGGGAGCCTCCCGCAAGCGAGTCTCGATCCGTTCGATCGCGGCGGCCCGATTGTTCGAGACCACATCGAGGCCGATCAGCCCGGCGAGCGCTTCCGGAGAATTGGGGCCCAGCGCCAGCGCCCTGGTGAACGCGGCCTTCGCGGCGGCGCGATCGTTGCGCGCGAAGAAGAGCGTTCCCAACTGCACCTCGATCGCCGCGGACGGCGGCAGGTTGTCCTGCAGGAGGCGAATTTCCCGCTCGGCCCCCGCGATGTCGCCTGATGCCATGAGCGTCCGCGCCAGCGTCAGTCGCGCGCCGGCATGATTCGGATTCATCGCCACAGCACCGCGCGCCAGTTCGGCTGCGGTGCGAAATTCACCCTTCGCCGCGTAGAGCTGGGCTAAACCGACCTGCGCCGCCGCGGAGCGGGGCTCGCGCGCCAGCACCTGCTTGTACATGTCCTGGGCATCTTCCAGCTGGCCTTTCGCGACGTACAGGCTGGCAATTGCGAGATCGGGTTCGGCGGCCCTGACCGGATCTGCCGCGGACGCGGACTTGAGGAATCCAAGAGCAGCGTCGAACTTCCGTTCCATCAGCAACAGCTGGCCGTTCAGCAGCAGTGCCGGACGATTCTTCGGTTCCCGTCGAAGGACCTCGTCAATCTGGCGATGAGCGTCGGCCTTTCGTCCCTGGCGATAGTCGACCGCCGCAAGCCGGGCTGTCGCCAGCCCGTAGGTATCGCCGTCCAGGGCGAGCTTCTTGAGGATCGGTATGGCGTCCGCATCGCGGCCCATCCGGAGGTAGTACTCGGCCAGCGCGAACCGGGAGTCGGCGTTTTCCATCACCTCGACGATCGCCTTCAACGGCGCTTCGGCTTCGGTGGCGCGTCCGGTTCGAATGAACAGCTCCACGAGATTGCTGTTGACCTGCACGTTCTTGGGCTCGACGCGCGCGGCATCCACCAGCACCGCCTCCGCCTCCTTGTCGCGGTTTTGCGAGCGGTAAAAGCTCGCCAGCGCCACCCGCGCCACGCCGGATTTCGGATCGGCCGTAATGGCCTTCTTGAAGGACGCTTCGGCCATTCGCTGATCGCCGCGCACCAGCTGCAGCGCACCCATGTTGGAGTAGGCGGGGCCGGATCCCGGATCCGCTTCGATCGCCTCGCCCATGCGCCTGAGTGCGCCGCTGACGTCGTTCAGCCCCGCCAGCGCATTGCCCAGGAGCATCAGAGCGGCTGAATTCCTGGGAGATTTCTGAAGAACGACCTCGGCCCGCGTCTTCGCTTCCGCGAAGCGGTTCGCCATCAGCATCATCGCCCCGGCTTTGAGCTGCGCCTCGATATTGTCCGGCAATGTGTCCGCGGCGCGGATGTACTCGCGATAGGCGTTTTGCACGTCACCCTGCTGGGCGTACAGGTCGGCGAGCTTGAGTCGCGCATCCCCGAACTTGGCATCCTCTTGTAGGGCGGCACGCAATTCGACGATGGCCTCGGAGTACTTCTTGTCCGCGACGTGTTGCTCGGCCCGTTTCACCCGGGCGGCCGGACTTCCTTTACACGACACGCCTGCAAGGCACACGGCGAGCACAAACGATAACGATCGCGCTGGAGACATGGAGACGCACCTGAGCAAGACTCGCTCCCGGCGGTCGGCCGCGGATCGTTCCGGGCCGGGCCCTTGCCTTCCTGGACGTAATTGTCGCGAAAACGGCAGGTTACCGAAAACCACTCGGTCAGCGGCCACTGGGATCGAGGGGATTCCCTCGGGAGATGAAAGTCGGCTTGGACCGGTAATTCCATTCGGCAGACGCCAGAATTGCTGGGAAAGTGTGCAAATGGATGAGGCGCCGATTTTGCTATAACGCCAGCCGAGCTGTGGCTCAATCTCCAACATCGATTCTCGGAGTCAAAAGATGAGAAGACTGCGTACCGCCCCGATTGCTGCCGCGATATTCCTTCTAGCGGGCAGCCTCCCGGCGTCGGCCGGCACCGTGACATTCAACTTCAACTCGCTGGGCAGCGGCGCCGACAACAACGCGATTCAGACCTACATGAATACCGTGTTGGCCGGGAACGCGACTGTCACCGTCTCCGCCGGCGCAGTCGCCGACAAGGGCTACAACGGCGACGGTCACGTCGACGGCGTGGGCGCGAGCACCACCTCGCGAACGCTGGGGACCTCTGACGGCAACTCGGGGGTCAACGCCGGAGTGACCTGCACGTCCACGGGCTGCAGCGGCACCGGCCTCGACACATTCCTCAAGAATCAGAACGGCATCCCGAGCTTCGTCTTTGATTTCAGCAACAACATGGTCATCGATAGCGTCAGCTTCGATTACGAGATCTTCCCAGACGGGAGCTGCACCACCCTGACCTCCGCCGGATGCGGCGGCGCGGCCGTCGGCGGCTACTACCCGAATCAGCCCGACTTCACCTTCAGCACCGATCTCGGAACCGCGCTTCACAGCTACGGTACGACCCCCGTTTCGCCGAACAACCATTCGCCCGTGAGCGGATTGGGCAGCGCCGAGCTGACGCCCCAGCTGGCACCGGTCAACACCGGATTGCTCGTCGCCAACGTCGCCGGCTCGAACCAACTCACGTTCGCGGACTGGCCAGCGACGATCGGGATCGACAACCTGATCATCAACTGGCATACCAACAACACGGGCACGGCGGCCGTGCCGGAACCGGCCTCGCTGACCCTGCTCGGCACCGGCCTCCTCGCGGCCTGGCGTTCGCGTCGGAAGAAGCAGAACCTCTCGTAGTCGCCTTGTCCCACAGCCGAAGCGCGAGTGTCTCGACACTCGCGCTTCTCTTTCCTCGTTGAACTCCCTGCAACACCGAGCAATCCCTGGCGGCCCTCGAAATTTTGGCGGCTAACGCAAAAACGGTCGACGTCCTGGCACCCTGACGCACTATCATCTCGTGATAGATTTCGTCGCCGTGACGCTCACAGTCGCTCGCCTCCTCAATCAAAGGGATTCTCGTGCACGAATTCGACCTGCCGGCCGCTGAATCACCGGATTTACGCTCCGATCGTGCGCCCGAGCCGCATCCGATCTCGCCGGACGACGCCGCGCCATCACGCCAGCGCGAGGGCCTGCCCAGCCACTACCGCATGCGGGCAGAACGGCACTATGTCGATCAGCTGCTCTCGCCATCGACGGCCGCCCCGGTCCGCATGGTTCGCGTCAGCGAGTTTTCGGCGGCGGAACAGGTCGGCCTCGAACCCGCCGAGACCCTCACGCGATCGATACGGATGCATGGCGTGATTCAGCCTCTTCTCGTGCGCAAGGCTGGCTCCGCGTATCAAGTCATTGCCGGCAAGAAGCGGCTGGCGGCAGCAACCGTCGCTGGGCTCGACCAGGTACCCTGCATCGTGCATGACGTCGACGACGACGGCGCGGCGCGCCTCCGGATGGCCGAGGCGGTCAGAGGCGAGGCCACGCCGGACCTGCGCGCGGTGATCGGCGCGAAGCTCGCCGACAGCATCTCCGAGATGGCGGGCGATCTCTCACGCTTGCAGACCACGCTCGCGCTCCTGGCCGGATCGTCGATGCCTTTTCAAAAGACGGTGGCAATCGACCTGCTCGCAGCCCAGGCCTGGCGCACCCTGTGGTCGGCGCAGCTCGCCTCGCTGCTCGCGGCCCCTCCCGCCGCCGATGTCAGGCGACGGCCGCTGGCGGCGGTCGTAGACGAGGTCGTGCAGCGGTTCGAACCGGAATGCCGCCTCTCGCGTCTTCGTCTGAGCGCGCGCTATCACGGCGGGGCGTCGATCGAGGTCGACGGCGCGATGATCGGGTTCGCGCTCACCGGCGCAATCATCATGACGATGTCACTGCTCGACCGCTGCGTCGAGCCGACGGTGGAAGTACACGGCCACCGCCTCGGCGACCAAGGCGTCTGGCTGGAAGTCGTGCAGCGCCACTGCCCCATCACAAAAGAGGCCGTGGCCCAGTTCTCGACTCGAGCATTTTCGGCGCCCGGCCCCGGCGGCATTGCGTTAGGCGCGATGGCCCTGGCGCACGCCACGGCCGCCTATGGCGGCGCCGCGGAGCTGATCGCGACGCCCGATCCCGGCAGCTCGCTGCGGCTCACGTTTCCGCAGCTGTAAAAACCCGGCCGCGATCGGGGACGCAACGTAAGAGGGTTCCATGCAGACGAACAGTCCGGCCCGAACGGCGTCGCTGATGGTGATCGGCGTGCTCTCGATGATCGGCGTCACCCACAGTCAGCCCGGCGCGCATTTCGTGCGCGAAGTACCGTGGGCGGGCAAAGGCGTCTGGCTGAAGATCGACACCCACACCCACACGCAATTTTCAGACGGCGGCCGAACCGTCGAGGAGGTCGTATCCCGCGCAAAGCGGTTCGGCTGCGACGCGATCGCCATCACCGATCACGCCGACAGCAACTTGCGCGGCCAGACGCCTGAATATTTCGATGCCATCGACAAGGCACGAGCCGCCCATCCAGACATGATCGTGATGGCCGGCGCTGAGTGGAATATCCCGCCGTGGAACGGCGAGGAGCACGCCACGGTGCTGGTGGCGCCGAAAGCAGAACGCATGCTCGCCGAGTTCAAGAGCCAGTTCGACGACCTGAACCGCAGAGGGCACGATCCGTCGGTCGCCGCGGCCGGATTGAAATGGCTCGCCGACAACGCCGTCGTCGACGGCGTGTTTCCAGTGGTCACCTACGAACACCCCAGCCGCGCCGACGCTCACAGCATGGAGAACGTCCCGGACGTCGTCGGCTGGCGCGCCGTCAACGACCTGCTCATCGGCTTTGCGGGAGCGCCCGGCCACCAGGGCACCAAGCCGATCGGCAGCTACGCCTATAAGGAAATGCCGATGGATCGATGGGATCCAGTGGCGGCGCGAGTCGGCGACGCCTGGGACACGCTGCTTGGCCAGGGCCTCGACGTCTGGGCGGCCTACGCACCCTCCGACTTCCATACCGAGAACCTGGCGAACCTTGCCGACTACTGGCCTGGAGAGTTTTCGGAGACCTGGGTCTACGCGCCGGAGCGCAGCGCAGCCGGCGTGCTGCGCGCGTTGCGCGCCGGCAGCTTCTTTGCCGATCACGGCCGGATCGTCCGCGAAGTGGAACTGCTGGTGAACACCGACGGCCTAATCCGCCCGGCCGGCGCTGGCGAATCCATCTCCGTCGCGCAGGACGCCACGCTCGTGGCGCAGGTGACGTTCCAGGTGCCGCCGACCGCGTGGCGCACCGGCCCGAATCACATCGATTTGGTCGAGCTGATCGGCATCGATCAATCGGGCGCAAAGGTCCTGGCGCAGGGCGCGCCGGAGGCGACCGGGGCGGCGCTGACTCACACGCTGCGGGTGCCGAGCGGAGGACTGGTGCTCCGCGCGCGCGGCTTTCGCACCCTCGAGACCGGGACGCGACTCGCCTTCTACACCAATCCGGTCCGCGTCGTCGTCAATCGCTGAAGAGGATCTCAGCGCACTCGAGGCCGCACGCGCAACACGATCGGCCTGGTGTCGCCCCCTTCGGCGGGAACGGTTCCGACCACATAGTGATCGTTGTTGACATCGCGCGTTGCCGATCCGTAGAAGCCGGCGCGCGATACCGTCTCGGCATCGGGTGTTTTGGGCATGAATGGCGCGATGCGGCAGCTGATGCTGGCCAGATCGCACGTGACCCATTGAAACCCCGACTTGCCTCCCTCGACCAGGTTGTCGTGGGACAGGCCGAGCAGCGTCCCGGTGCCATCCGGCGTAAACAGGCTCGCCACATAACTGCGGCCATCAGGATGGAACCAGCTCACGCTGACAACGTCCGCGGCCGCATCGTTGATCGCGGATCCCGGGGCACTCGGCGGCGGCACGACGTGAAAGAGAAACCCGACGTGGGTGATGAAGAACCACGACTTGTCGGCCATGTCCTGGATCGAGACGATGCCGTGCGACTGAGTCGGGTTGTCGTTGTGAACGTAGTGGTCGTAGACGATCGGCGTGTCCTTGACCTCGCGGAGGTCGTTGCCGAACTCGACGATCGATGTACGCACGATGCGCCGCCCGGTAGCCGATCGGTCCGCTCGTAGTCGAGGCACGTATGCGTGTCCCCGGTAGTCGACGATGAAGTTGCGCGAGATGTGACCGTCGACCGATCCCACGGTCACCTGGTGGATGGCGCCGGTCGTCGTGTCGTACTGGTACAGCACGTGGCCAAAGTAGCCCAGCGCGTAAATAAAGCGATCCCCGCCGGCAACCGCGATCAGCGCCTCCGGCGCGGAGAGCAGGTGCTCCCACCGGTGCGTGGAGAGCTGCAAGCGCCAGAGGTGTCCGCCCCACGTCGGCAGGCGCGAACCATCCTCATGCTCCCCTTCTTCGTCCATCGACGAGAAGTAGAGATAGCCCTGAGGCCCCTGCACGATGCGCGAGTGGATCTTGGCCTGATGCTCGCCGTCGCGCGCAACGCCAGCGCGTTTCAGCTGGTCGACGACGTTGCCGCGATCGGTAATCAGCGCGGACTTTGGGTCGTATTCAAATAGATGAGCAGAAGGGAGAGGGGTGTTCGCGGCGGTCACGCCGAACCATATGTGACCGGATTCGTCCTGACCCGTCGCGCCCCAGATGGCATGGGCACCTGGAAACGGAGGCAGCGTGAGTTCCACGACCTCCGGGCCAACCGACTCGATTCGCCTCGCCGGATGCTTACCCGAAATCAATAGTCCCTGCGTATTTGCGTGGGAGACAAAGACCGCGAGCAGCAGCCCGCCGACGACCGCACACCATGAAGAGACGCCGTTGCGCGCCCCGATGAAAGAGATCGTCTTTCGGGTCATCCAAGCGGCCCCCGCGCGCGGCCCGTTAGATGCTGCCGGCCTGGAGCAGGTGTTCGTCCCAGCATCGGCGCCCGCCGCGAAATTCCAATCGGCGATCGAGGCGAGTTGGATCGCGCCGATCGGCGGTGGGCAGCTTGCCGCGGATGTATGCGGCCAACGTAACCGGCAGGCAGGGCGCCGTTTCGTAGAAGGCGCCGGCGCGCTGCACTTCTCGTCCAAGCAACAGGTCAGCCTTGTCCGTGTAGACAATGCAACGAGGCGGTTGATCGAATTCCGCGCCGAGGTGAACCAGATGAAGACCGTTGAATTCACCCAGGCGAAGGTTGGTGAACACAAAGTCGAACGCCGTCTCGGTCAGCTGCCGGCGGGCGGCCTCGAAGTTGATGTGGTAATCGACCTTCGTGACGGCTCGGGCAGCGTCCAAAACGTTGTCAGCGATATCTGAATTTGGCTCGACCAACAGAACGCGCGGTGACATGCAGGTTGTAATATCGAGATAAGCACAGACGGTGCCGCATCGCGGAGTTTCGCGGTTCCGTAGACGGGGACGGATGTGTAACAGCGAATAAATTGTGAACGCCTCGCCCGCCGTGAAAGATGACCAAGCCAGGGTGACAGTAAGGCTCTCTTCAGAGCGCCATGAGCCGATTGGTCTTGAAAACGGCGACTTCTTCGAGAACGTTCCGCAAGACACTGCGGTGGTTTGAAACGGCGGGATGCTTCTTATCTCGGCGCGATTGAGGCGGGGCCGGCGAACAGAGGCGGCAGATCCTGTTCTTGCAACTTCAAGTCATCCCCGGCGACGACTTTTTTCATCTTTACTCGCTCAAAGGTTACAAAAGTGTCAAACGCTCTATTTCAAAGCTGATCGCAACTCTTCCGCGCTGAAAGGCTTCTGCACGTATGACGCGCCGAGCTGTTCGGCCTCGTGGCGCAGAACAGGGTCATCCCATCCGGACATGATCACGATGCGGACATCCGGCCATGCGTTCTTCGCCAGAATCCCCACCTGAATGCCGTTGAAATCGCCCAGCCGTACGTCCGCCACGACGATCGAGAGCTCGTGGCGTTGGATGTACTCGCGGGCGCGGATGAAGTTGTTCGCGGTCAAGACGTCATAGCCGGCCGTCTCCATCAATTGCTTGACGAACGCCAGCACCTGCGCATCATCGTCAACAATCAGCGCTTTGCTCATGGGCTCCTCCTCAACAGCGTGCCACATCTCCCGATGAGGTGCGACAGCTCATTTTCACGCCCGCAACCACGTCACGGCTTGGAAGGGGGCGGCGGCTTGGGAGCCTGCGGCGGCGGCGCTCCCGTCTTGTTCGCCGCGACCGGCGCGGGGATCGCCGGCATGTAGGCGAGCGTGAGCATCAGTTCCTGATACTGAATCAACAACTCGTTCTGGCGGAAGATCTGCTCGTTGAAGCTCTTGTTCGCGATGGCCTGCCGGTAGTTTTCATTCAGCCTGACCATGGCATTCCGCGCGAGCGCAAATCGCGCCTCCTGCTCCCGTCGCGCCTGGCCACGCGCGACCCATTCCTGCATCCCGAGAAAGCAGAGAACGGCCATGCCGATAATCACCGTGACATCGCGGAACGCGCCCAGGGTTCGTCCTTCTACCATGCTCTGCCCATCCTCCATTCACCGCCGCGATCGCACCGACGAGTCGGCCGCCGACTGACCGTCCTGAATTTTCAAGTGGATGATGTTGAGACGATAGAACAGGTCGCCGTCGAAGCGGCCGGCTTCCACCAGCGAGAACAGGCTGGCCGACGTCGCCGAGACGATCTGCACGCGCGAGTTCTGTGGCTGGTCCATCCACTGCGTCAGTCGACGCTGCTCGGACACCTCGAGGCTGTCAACGTCAGTGAGAACAATGGTGCGCGCGTCGAGATAGAGCGGCATCGAGGCGGCAACCGACGCGATCGGCTCGAGCATCTCAGATCGGGCCGATTGAAGAAACGCGCTGAGCGCGTCTTGTGGCCCTGTCACCAGCACGTTGGCTCGGGTGCGGAGGTGAGCGCGCCAGTCCTCCAGTGGCACGAGCCGGAACCGGGGGACAATCTGTTCGCGGCGCAAAATTTCGGAATCTGTAGGCATGGGCCGTTGCTCGGCGTACAGAAGCCAGCTACTCGGGCCTTAGTGTATTCGATGTCGCAGCCCAGGCACGTCGCAGGCCCTATCCCGCCGCCAGTGTGAACAGCAGGAGCGAGCGTGCGGTGACGTCGTAGACCCCGCCGAACGGGAACGCGGCGGCGGCGGGCACGTGGTCGGGAATATTCGTGTCGATGAGCAGTGACCACTGCTTCCCACCCGGGTGCTGCGGCAGGGTGAACAGCACCAGGTCGTGCCAGCCGTTCAATACCATCAGCATCGTCGCATCTTCGCCGCGTCGGCCGATGCCGGTCGGCTGGGCGCGGCCGTCCATGAGCATCCCGAAACAGCGCGTGTTGCCATCGGCCCAGTCCTCGGCCCGCATCTCGGAACCGGATGCGTTGATCCAGGTCACGTCCTTGATCCCGAGCGCCTCGTTGAACTCACCCGCCAGAAAACGCTCGCGCCGCAGGATCGGATACTGGTGACGCAGCCAGGTCAGGGTCTGGACGAAGTGGCTCTGGGTATGTCCGCTGGCCGGCACGTCCCAGTTGATCCAGCTGATCTCGTTGTCCTGGCAGTACGCATTGTTGTTGCCCTGCTGGGTCCTCGCGATCTCGTCGCCTGCCGTGAGCATCGGCGTGCCCTGGGACAGCAGCAGCGTCGCCAGCATGTTGCGCATCTGCCGCTGGCGCAGCGCAATGATCGCGGCATCGTCGCTGGGGCCCTCCACGCCGGAATTCCAGGACCGATTGTCGGACGTGCCGTCGTTGTTGCCCTCGCCGTTGGCCTCGTTGTGCTTGTCGTTATAGGTGACGAGGTCGTTGAGCGTGAAGCCGTCATGCGACGTGATGAAGTTGACCGACGCCCATGCCTTGCGGCCCCGTCGCTTGAACAGATCCGGTGATGCGCAGAGGCGCGGCGCGAGGCCCGCCGCGGCGACCTCGCCTTTCCAGAAGCCGCGCACCGTATCGCGGAACTGATCGTTCCATTCCGCCCACCCGGGCGGAAAGCCGCCGACCTGATAGCCGCCTGGCCCGCAGTCCCACGGCTCGGCAATCAGCTTGACCGTTTCGAGGACCGGGTCCTGGCTGCACGCCTTGAGGAAGCCGCTTTGATAGTCGAAGCCGTTGGGCTCGCGCGCGAGAATCGTCCCGAGATCGAATCGGAAGCCGTCGACATGCGTCTCGGTCACCCAGTAGCGCAGGCTGTCGGTGACCATCTGGATCACGCGCGGGTGGCTGAGGTTCAAGGTATTGCCGGTACCGGTGTCGTTGATGTAGAACCGCGGCTGATCCGGCAGCAGCCGGTAGTACGACGCGTTGTCGATGCCCTTGAACGAGAGCGTCGGGCCGCGCTCGTTGCCCTCGGCGGTATGGTTGTAGACGACGTCGAGAATCACTTCGAGACCGGCATCGTGAAAGCGGGCGACCATCTCCTTGAACTCGCGCAGGCAGTTGGCGCGGTCGGCGGCGTACCGTGGATCAGGCGCGAAGAAACCGATGCTGTTGTACCCCCAGTAATTGGCGCCGCCGCGCTCAACCAGATGGCTTTCGCTGATGAAGGTGTGGACCGGGAGCAGCTCGATGCTGGTCACACCCAACGACTTGATATACGCGATTACCTGCGCGTGGCCGAGGCCGGCGAAGGTGCCGCGCTGATGTTCCCCGACGGCCGGATGGCGCTTCGTGTAGCCACGGACGTGGGTCTCGTACAGGATCGTGTGATCCCACGGCACCGGACGCCGGTTCGGCTCACCGTGCCAGTCGAAGTTCGGATCGACCACGACACACTTGGGGACGAACGGCGCGCTGTCACGCTCGTCGAATGTCAGATCGTCGCCGGCCGCGCCGATGGTGTAACCGAAGCACGCCGGATCGAGCGTCAACGTACCGGTGTGCGCGCGCGCGTAAGGATCGAGCAGCAGCTTGTGCGGGTTGAAGCGGTGTCCCGCCGCGGGATCGTACGGGCCGTAGACGCGATAGCCGTACACCGTGGATGGCCCGATCTCCGGCACATAGCCGTGCCAGATTTCGTTGGTGTATTCCGGCAATTCGATCCGCTTCAGCTCCCGGGCGCCGGCCCCGTCGAACAGGCAGACCTCCACCTTGGTCGCGTTCGCAGAGAACAGGCTGAAGTTGACCCCCTTGCCATCCCAGGTCGCCCCGCGCGGAAACGGCAAGCCCTCGCTTACGCGTCGATCCACTTGTGCGCCCAGTCTGAAATGGCGCCGATCGCCTTGCCGAGCGCGCGCCCTTTCTTGGTCAAGCTGTATTCCACGCGGACCGGCGTGTGCGGCACCACCGAACGCTCCACAATCCCCTCCTGCTCCAGCTCCTGGAGGCGCTCGCTCAGCATCCGGTCGGTAATGTCGGGAATCGCCGCGCGCAACGTAGCGAAGCGGCAGCGCGTCCGAAGCATCACGAACAGGATGGCCCCGGTCCAGCGCCGGCCGATCAGCTCGCTGGCTCTGTGGAATTGCCCGCACAGTTCGGGCACCGGGCTTGACAGCTTGTTCATATATAAAGTATAGTTACTTCTTTCCGGTAAGGAGCATCCGTCATGTCGATCCGTCCCGTCAAGCGTGTCGTGTCCGCCACCCCCCACACCGAAGGCGCTGGCGTCAAGCTGCGTCGCGCGTTCGGCTTCGGCGACACCACTGAGTTCGACCCGTTTCTGCTGTTCGACGACTTCCGCAACGAGAACCCGGACGATTACCTCGCCGGCTTCCCGTGGCACCCGCATCGAGGCATCGAGACGATCACCTACGTCCTCGCCGGCACCGTCGAGCATGGCGACAGCCTCGGCAACCGCGGCAGTCTCGGCGCCGGCGACGTGCAATGGATGACCGCAGGCAGCGGGATCATGCACCAGGAGATGCCGCAGGGCGATGCGCAGGGCCGGATGCACGGATTCCAGCTCTGGGCCAACCTGCCCGCCTCGCTGAAGATGACGTCGCCCCGCTACCAGGACATCGCCGCCGCCGACATCCCGGAGGTCATCGACGACGACGGCACGCGGGTGCGGGTGATTGTGGGTGACTTCTGGGGAAAGCAGGGGCCAGTCGAAGGCGTCGCGGCCGATCCCCAGTACATCGACGTCTCGGTTGCACCCGGGAAACGGAAGCGCCTGAAGGTCGACACGACCCGTCATGCGTTCGCCTATGTCTTTGCCGGGTCTGGAAGCTTTCGCGACGCGTCTGACCCTCGCGGCGTTCTGACCGAAGCGACCGACGGCAGCGACCGCGTCTCGCGGGATCACGGCACCGGCAACCGATCGCTGGTGCTGTTCGACAGCGGCGACGAAGTGGTCGTCCAGGCTGGAGACCAGGGCATCCGGTTCCTGCTGATCTCGGGCAAGCCGCTCGAGGAGCCGGTCGCGTGGTACGGCCCGATCGTCATGAACACGCAGGGCGAGCTGCGCCAGGCACTGAGCGACCTGCGCGACGGCACATTCATCAAGTAGGACAGGTCCGGCTCGCGATCTCGCTTCTCTTTTTCTTGAAGGCGTCGACCCACTCGTCGACGGATGGCGCCCGGTGATCGCCCTCGGTGCGCTGCGAGACGCGGGCCGCTTCGAACAGCGCCCGCAACTGGGCGTCGCTGAGCTGCATCAGGAGATCGGACAGAAACTTCCGTCCCCCCTCGCTGATCGTCGGGTTGTCGAGCGAGCCGGTCTGTGAGGGCGGCAGATCGCCGATACACAGCTTGTCGTCCTTCCAGATCTTCGACGCGGACCAGTTTCCCAGGTTGACGCTGCCGATATGGTCGCGATTGAACAGGTTGGACCGGCCGAAGGTCTGCCCAAGGTCCTGGACCATCATGATCGGGTGCGCGCAGGTCAAGCTCTCGCTGGTCTTGGCGGATGCCGCGCCCTTCGTCTCGTCCTTTTCGTCGAGGCACACCAGGCGCTGCTGCGCGGGCTTGTTGTCGGTGTGCTGGATGAAGACCGCGAGCAGCTTCAGCGCATCCCGTTGCGCGCGCGGCGCGCCACCGGCGGCTTCGTCCACGGTGTCGAGTTCCGACCAGGCCCACCCTTCGTCGGGCTTGGTCTCGATGACCTGACCTTTGAACTTGCGCTCGATCGAGGCCGGATCGAACAGAATCAGGCCGCTGGCGTCCTCGCGCGTGGTTTCCTTGCCGGCCGGGCAACCCTCGCAGCGGACCCGCACCGGGTACATGTGATCGGCCGGAAACCCGAGCGCCCAGAACAGCCGCGTCGCCGCCACCTCGGCATACACTTCGCCGTTGTCGTGTCCGAATTTCACCTTGACCTCATCGTCTGGAGGAATCACACAGGTAAACTTCGGCGAGTTCCCGCTCATCACCCTGTCGACGTACTTACAGCTCACCGTCTGGTCCGGAGTAAAGGCGCCATGCCCGGTTGGCCCTGCCGTCAGATCCATCGACGGCACATCCGTCGCTGCCCAGACCTGCGCGCGGCGAATCGCGTCTCGGCGCAGGCTGGGACGTACATGCTCCAGCGGCTTGTTAGCCGAGTGATGGGCGTGCGAGGCGCAGGCGGCGAAACCGGCACCCACCGCGGCGATCAGTGCGAATGACAGGCTCTTATTCACGGGGTACAGGTGAGCAAAAACCCAGCCACCTGATCAGGAGGCTCAGCTTGGGTCTCAACTTGCACGCAGCAACCTCGTGCATGGTCTGCTCTTGTTCGGCTTGCTCCTGACCAGCAGCGATCCTCCTGCGGACCAGGTGGTTCACGATGCGGCCATTCGACGCGCCCATGTGCGGGAAGAACCGGTCACGAGAATCGAGGACATCCGACTCGACCGGAACCTCGAAGACTCGAAAGGCTTCACTCCTGACGAGGTGGTGACGTGTCGGTTCCTTCCGGGCGGAGCTTCTGGGAGCACGCCGAAGTTCGAGTGCGAGCTCAGCGACGGGGACCACGTAAAGGTGAAGTACGGCCGTGGCAATCCCGAAGTCTATGCCGAAGTGGCAGCGACACGGCTACTCGCGGCGCTCGGCTTCCCAACCGACCGCATGTACGTGGTCAAGAGCGTCCGCTGCGCCGGCTGCCCGGTGGATCCGTTTCCGCAGCTCGAATGCGCCAATCGTGTGCCTGCGAACAAGGCCATCGAAACGTGCTTTCCCTCTCTCGATTTTTCCCGGTTCCAGGAGTTCAAGGACGCGGTGATCGAGCGCCCGCTCAAAGGCCGCCGCATCGAGGGGCCTGACCTGCGAGGCTGGAGTTGGGAGGAGCTGAAATACGTCGATCCCGTCGTTGGCGGCGCGACGCGCGCGGAGCTCGACGCGCTCCGGTTGCTCGCCATCTTTCTGGGCCATTGGGACAACAAGGCGTCCAATCAGCGATTGATGTGTCGGGACGAAACGCCTCACGACGAGGGCTGCGCACGGCCGCTGGCCATGGTGCAGGATCTTGGCGCGACGTTCGGACCCCTTAAGCTCGATCTCAGGAAATGGTCCCAGACGAAAATCTGGGCGGACGGCGCCACCTGCAAGGTGTCGATGCGCCACCTTCCGTACGGCGGCTCGACATTCCCCGACGCCTACATCTCGGAAGAGGGTCGAAAACTTCTCGGCGGGCTCTTGCGACGGTTGTCCACGGCACAGATACGCGCGCTCTTCGAAGGGGCGCGCTTCGAGCGATACCCGCATCGGCAGTTATCGGCGCGTCGCGTCGACAACTGGGTCCGCGCGTTCCAAGCCAAGGTTCGCGCGATCAACGATCACGGCCGATGCCCGAGCGACCCGACGCCTGTGGCTACTCAGTCAATTCCGAGTTCACGCGAATGACGACCGCGGGCCGGCAGCGTCGCGGTTCACTCGTCCCGCTATTCCGCGATGTAGCGCCAGGGCGCAGACGCATCTGCACGCCGCCAGATCGTGAAGAATGGGAAGCTCGCCGGCTGTCCGGCGACGGCGGTATTCGGATGGATCGTCCCGATCGTGACGCCGAGATCGCCGCTCGAAGCAACGATCACCTTGTCGGGGGCCCACGAGAGCGTGCTGCCGCTCGACGGCTGGCCCGCCGCCACGAGGCGGGCGATGTTCTCGGCGCCGATCACCAGGCCCGGATCCGCCGCGCCTCCTAGGTTCAGCGCATCGGAGCTGCCGAACTTCGCGAAGGCCGCTCCCAGACCGATCTGCTGCGCCTCGTCCGAGAATGCGCGCTCGGCGCGATCGAGGCTGTCGCGGTGCCGCGCGATCACCGCGACGTCCGTCGACGGGGGTACGATCTGCACTGGCAGCGCCGGCGCCATCAACGCCAGCGGCGGAGCCTCGTCGCCGGCACGGGTGCGCTTGTAGGCGACGACGCGCCATCCCTCGGCATGTTTGACCCAGTAGGCCAGATACTTCAGTCGGAGCACGGTATCGTCGGGGCGCCGGAGCGTCATGAACCCGACGGTGAAGCCGTGTTGGCGATCCGCCGACACGCCGCCTCGCACCGGCGTCCATTCCGTGCGGGATCGCGCATTGTCCGGGTTCGCGCGCAGCAGCGCTACCACGGCTGCCTTCCCTTCGACGAACTGGCCCGGCGGGCTGGGGATCACGACATCGTCCGCAAACATCCCGGTTAGGCCG
Organism: uncultured Acidobacteriota bacterium; assembly: GCA_963794705.1. Taxonomy (GTDB): domain Bacteria; phylum Acidobacteriota; class Vicinamibacteria; order Vicinamibacterales; family CAVVIG01; genus CAVQFC01. The sequence continues at coordinate 135,850 of CAWCFI010000006.1, read as the reverse complement.
CTGACGAGGTCGGTCTGTGAGCTGGATGCCGAAAACGCTCTGTCCGCTGCCAGGAGTTCGTCGACGACGGACTGCGGCGTCTGTGCGAACACCACTGCGGACATCACAACCGCCAGCGCGATCAGCGTGAAGGTGGTGCGTCGGGCCGTCTGGATGATCATCACTGTCCAGTTTGCCCGATCATCGTGAACGGTTACCGCTGCATGGGATGCAGCCCTAATCGTCGGATCCCGGACGCCGCCTACTTGACAGGCACGCGAACGTGGCTCTTCCAGCAATCACGACCGCTGCGTTTGGCCTCATATAGCGCCGCATCGGCCCGGCGCAGCGTGCCTTCGATGTTCTCGTCGTCCCAGGCGACTTCGCTGATGCCGATGCTGCACGAGCATCTCACGAGTCCCGCTGGCGCCTCGATCACGAGCGTTCGACAGACATCGCGAATGCGGCCTGCCAGATGTTGCGCGGCCATCTGCGGTGTCTCGGGCGCGAGCAGCGCAAATTCCTCGCCGCCGAGGCGACCGACGATATCCGATTTCCGGCACTCGACGCGGAGAACGTCAGCGAATGCTCGCAGCAACTTGTCGCCGGCCTCGTGGCCGAAGGTGTCGTTGACGCGCTTGAAGAAATCCAGATCCATGACCATCAGGCTGAACCCGCGGCCATAGCGCCGGCTGCGGGAAAATTCCGCGCCCGCGCGTTCGAACCAGGTGCGGCGCGTGAATACATCGGTCAGCACGTCCGTGCTCACCAGCCGCGCGAGATGCTCGCTCGCCGCCTGAAGGTCGGTGAGACGGTCGGCCAGGCTGGCCTGCAGTGTCGCGACGCGGATTCCCACCTGCACGCGTGCCCGCAGTTCCTCGGTGTCGATCGGCTTGATCATGTAGTCGTCGGCACCGGCGTCGAGGCCCACGACCAGGTCGGCGCGGCTGCCGCGGCCCGTCAACAGCAGGACGTACATCCCCGCCAGCCTTGGCTCCTGGCGAATGCGACGGCAGACTTCGATGCCATCCAGGCCGGGCATCATCCAGTCGATGATGGCGAGCTCCGGGGCGGGCCCGTCGGCGAGCGCCTGCCACGCGGCGCCACCGTCGGCCGCGGATGTCACCTCGATACCCCAGCGCTGCAGGGCGCGCGTCAGGATCGCTGTCGTAACCGGATCGTCGTCCGCGATGACCGCTCGCATTTCATGGGAGTAGGCAAATCAGATACCGCCCACGGGCGAGATAATTGGCCTGTTTTATTGCGAAGACGGCCGGCACGGTGTGCGCTCACGGCGTGCGAGTGTGCGCAATTGGCTGTCCGGGCAACAGATTCCAGAGCCTGGCGCGGACCGGAGAGGCTAGCGAAGCGGCGCAGCTACCGCGCGAGGATCAGCGACCACGGCACGATCGCCGCGAAGACGTAGAGGATGGTCAACAGAGACAGAACGACGTGGCGTCCCAGGCGGTGCAGGACGGCGCCGCATGCCACGGCGAAGATCTTGGCTCCCCACAGCGTCGCCCCCGTCCCGAGCAGCATCATCGAGCGCGACAGAACCGGGTTGCCCTCCATCGCCGGTCCGAATCGAGCCACGCCCGCGATCGTGAGAAACGCATCGGCGATCTGCACCGCGACGAACAATGCCACGGGAGAGATCGAGCGAGTACCCGAGCCAGGCAACGTCTCCGAAATCGTCATGCGAAGCGTACTCAGATGAGCATCCCGGACACGCCAATCGCAAGTTGAGCGCCAAGGAATCGCGGCATTTAGGCCGGAAAATGCGCATCAACTCTCTGTCGTCGCAGACATTTGTCGGCGATCTGTGGATCGGCGGCGCCTTGGCGGTGGGAGCGGTGGTCAGCTCAGCGGACGCCGATGAGATGACCGATCCGGATGAGCACGTGAGGCGCCGGAAGGGACGCTTCTCGACGGCGAGCGTTGGCAGTACTTGTGCTGTTTGTAAGCTGCGCATGGCGACGGAGCATGATCGAGACGACGGCCTGGATGAGCATCGCACCTGGACTTTCGCGAAAGGAGGCGATGAACTGACCGTCGAGCAGTGGTTTGAGGGCGCCACGGTCGTGGTTACCCTCACCCGTTCTTACGAGACGGGCGATGAGGAGACGCGTGCCTACGACTTTCCCACTGAGGATGCCGCGGACGCGTTCCACCAGAATCTCGACGCCTCCCTGCTGCAGTTCGGCTGGGTGTTCATCGGCCATCTCCCGAATCGGAGAAGCCAGGGCGATCGCCGACGCCTCATCCGGAAGAGCGATCGCCGGCGCTGGTGGACGGATGGTGGGACGTTCCTCGCCTGAGACCGACCAGGGGCTCGCGCTACTCGGCGACGTGCCCTGCCGCGCCGCGAGCCAGCGATTGATCGGGCAAGCCGCTCTCGCGCGGATCGTCGGACTGCACCCGCTGCCAGCCGTGCCAGGCTCCCACCGCCTCAGGCACGCGGACAAGACCTCGCTGGATGACAAAGTTGCCGCCGGTCGTATGGACAATACCGCGGGTCAAGTGGGGATGGCGAAATAGCGTGCTGCCGCTCATGGGATCTCCTCGGGAACGTTGCGCTTCCGTCGACGAGCATCGATGCTCAACCACATGGGCAACAGCCATACCGTTCCAGTGATGAGCCACGCTGGGAATGATCGCCCCTCGAGGACGCACCTCGCGTACAGATCTGTCACTCACTGACGGATGTGTATCTCGGCGGCGCCAGAGGAAGGAATGACGAGACGGCTTAAACGAGACTGTCGGATGCTCGGTGAAGGCACGATGGCACCCGACAGTCCCTCCCCGTCCACCAGGCATACCCTGGTCGGGGAACGGCGCGTGTGGTCGCAAAGGCCGCGCCGATGCCACCGCCTGCATCGGTGTGCAAGCGCGCGTAGCTCACTCAACCGAACCACGAACTAAAGTCCGGTCGCGACACGAATCGCCGACTGCACCTGATCGACATCTGTCGATCGTTGACTCAGTCAAATTTCTCGAGATGCAGCGCCGTGCACCGATCACAGTGCTGTCAATTCCGAACAAGCCCCGCGTGATTGGAAGAAAGGCGCGCACGCGTCGAACTTCTACGAGCGGCACCACATCTCTGGGCGCAAAACCCACTGGCATGGCGCGTGATGATAGCGATGGCAGGAGTTGATGTTGACCAAAGCTGTAGCTTCCTCGGTGCTCGTTCTGACATTGGCCGTATCCGCGCCCGCCTTCGCGAGCACGATCACGTTCACCGGTGAAGGCAAGAAGGCGACGGTGACGATTCAATCGCCCAGCCTTGGAGTGTTGTCGACCGACGCTGGCGAATTGGACTGGTCGTGGGTGGGCACACCTCCCGCCGGGCAGCCGGCTTCGTTCTACACCTACTGCGTCGATCCCAATCACTATCTGCTGGGAACGCAGGACGTCACGCTGACGGATAGCGATTTTCTGACGACGGCTGGTGTGACCGACGCGGGTGAGAAGGCGGCGTGGCTGATCAACACCTATGCGCCGGTGATTCATCAGTCGGGCAGCGGCGCCGACGCAGCGGCACTGCAGGTCGCGATTTGGGAAGCCATCAGCGACAACGCGCCGGACTTGTCGGCCGGCAGCTTCCGCTTGATCGGGACGCCCGGCATCGCGGCGGAAGCGCAGGGATTCTTGAACGCGCTGTTCTCCGGGCCGGGCGGGTACCACACGTCCGACACACTCTGGTTGGATACGCACAACGGCCAGGATCAAATGCTGACGGCGGCAACCGGACCTCAAACGCTGACGGCCGTTCCAGAACCGGCGTCGCTCCTGCTCTGCGGCTCGGGCCTCGTTGCCCTCGCGCGACGCCTGCGCAGCAAGCGTCAGGTGGCCTAACACCTCGGGCCGATCAGAATCGTCGACGACGGCTCAAACTTCGCGGCGATCGGTCCTGCCGGAGCGTGCAGGCGCCGGCAGAACCATGTAACGGCGCCTCGGCATGCACTTCGCTGAAGCCAGGGCTGATGAACGACCTACGTTCGTCGCCCGTCGGGCGCACGCCGGATGACGCGGAACGCGATCGATTGCGCGCGCTGCTCGACCGCCTGATGTACACGCGAGCCGAGCCGCAGCGACGGCAGCTGCTGGCGCAGGTGCAGGGTGAGATGCAGCAGATTCGGAAGCTGATCGAGTTCTGACCCGCGCGGGAACGATCAGCTTCCTAGCAGGAACCGACACTCCTCGAACCGGATCGCGGCCGCGCCAGACTCGGTCGTCCGTACCACTTCCGCCGCGCAGACCTGCTTGCCCGCAGCCAGCGTGCCGATGTCCCGTGGCGGCGACAACAGCACCTCGATCGGCGTGCCCGGGTGCAACGCTGTTGGTCCGAACAACATCCCCGACTCGCTGATGTTCAAGACCTTGCTGTGAATCCAGTGATCGTCGCCGGGGATGCGATACATGATTGGAAGGGCAATCGTAAGTCGTTCAGATCGCGGATTCAGCGTGATCTCCATGACGGCCTCCAATCGGTATCGGCCTGACGTGGGGCAGCGTATACGCGGATGTCATGGCCAACAAGCCCTAAAGCTGCCCTGGGCAATTCGGCTGTGGAAAACTCCCAACCAGCAGATGACGTTTTGGTAACCGCAAGGCATAAGTGCCCTCGATTGATTAGGTCAGGAGACCACGCGCAGACGAAAAACACTCACAACAGATGTGGAAAGCCTGTGGAAAAGCGGCCCGTGGAGGCGGGTGCTTCCGCTGTTTTATTCGGGTTTTACCATTCTGCCCTGGTTCAGGGCGGCCGACTCCCCCGTGGCGGTGCGACCGCTGTTCCCGCCGATGTCGCTGGCCGATATGTCGGGCATGCTGGAAACGCCCGCCGCGGTTGTCGTGCTGGCGGTCTGGACCTTCCGTCGGCGGGAAGATGTCCTGGCCTTGTCGCGGGAGCAGACCGACGAAGGCTATCAGCTGGTCGTCACGGAATGCGGCCGCCCCCGCACCTTCGGGTTCAGCAGCCTGGAACGGTTGGTTCACTTCCAGCACGACATGGAAGCGTTCCTCGTGCGAACCGGATGGAGGCTCGCCGATTTCACCCCCGATCGCCGGGACGGCGACGACCGTCGCAACCTTCCGCGTGAGGACAACGATCGCCGGCGCTGGTGGACGGACGTGGTGCGCGACGGCGACTAGCGGCCGAAGGCCAAGCGCGCTGCGCTACTGATTCATCGCAGCCAGGCGCCGCGACAACGGCATCGACTGGCAACGTTCCTCGAGATAGTCGATGCCGTCGACGGTGATCGCGAGCAGGGAGTTGTCGGTGCGCTGCACCAGCTTCTTCTGCACGAGATACCAGATGGTGAACTCGAGGTGTTCGCGCGGCCGGCCGGTCAGCTTCTCGAGCTCGAGGTGGAAGAGGCCGGGTTGGTGAGGCTCGACTCGACGCTTCGTGAACAGGACTTCGAGCACCGTCAGCCGCAGGCGCTGTTCGACGTCCAGGTCGTTGTCAGGCGACTCCCCCAGTTTGACCAGCCGCCACCGCTCCTGCTGCTGCCGCTCGTGATGGGCGTCGTAGCGCGCGCGCTCCTCAACATCGCTGAGCACGCGATACGCTTCCGCGATCTCGCGGAAACGGCCGCCGTTGCCGGTCTCCGCGTTGTCGGGATGGTACCGCTGCGCGAGGATGCGATATACGCGGTGGATCGTTTCCGGCTCGGCATTGACGCTGATCTGCAGCACTTCGTAATAATCGACGGGCGCGTCCTCGGCCACGGCGACTCCGCTGCAAAGGGCGGACCTGCCAGGAATCACCGATCCGGCCCTTGAATTCGTCAGCCGGCTGACGAATCTGCCACGTCGATTACAGAGTTCGCGCCATCATCGATGCGGCGATCGCACGTCTGTTGCGAGCTACCGCTTTTGACGGCCTTCATCGGTTTCAGTCGTCGCATCGGGACCCACCGCCGTCCCGTCACCTCTGGTAGCGGCTTTGCGGCGCCACGCCCATCCCGCCATGGTGATCGCCGCGAGGCCGACCATGCCTCCCGTCATCCACCGCTTCGTCCCCGAGGGCTGGCGGGTCGTGTCCAGCAATTGACGGTAGGTCTCAGCCGTTTCCTGCGGCGGGCGCTCGCGGATCCGCGCGGGCCGTTCCGACGCCGGAATCCACCGGCTGATGTACGCGAACGAATCAGAACCGCAAGCCGGGCAGACCGGCTGATCGTGGACGTCCTCGCAATTGAAGCAAAGGCGCGCGGTATGAAGCTGCATGACGTCAGTGTAATGGATGCCTTCACGCCGTCGGCTGGATGCGCTATGGGGCGAGCGGCGCGCTACGGCGTTGCCTTGCGGCGGCGATCGGGTTCTGAGACGCTGAGCGCCATCCACCGATGCGTGCAGGCCTCGCACCGGAAATAGTCGAACTCATCGTCCTCCGCGCTCTGCTCTTCCAGCAGGCGGGTGCGCGTCGATTGGCATTCGGGACACGGTGGCCCAGGGAGCGCAGCCGTCATCTCGACTCGGAGCCAACGTTGCGGGCATTCGAGAGCGTGAATCGCGCGGCGGCGATCTCCTGCTTGAGCTTCAGGAACAACTCGCGGTCCTCCGCGCTCTCCGCGCAGGCCTGCTGCAAAGCATCGATGAGTGTGTTCATCCTCGCGAGACGGGCGGCGAGAATTTCAGACTCCGACGGCGCCATTTACTATCGCGCATCGTATGTCAAGATTTGTCAAGTTTCAACGGGTTTCACTCATTATCGGGCTCGGTCTCCGCACTCTCGCGCCACGGCGTTGCCGAAACTGCATATGCGGTCGGGTCAGCGATACGTAACCTGCCACGTCGCATAGCGACGGGGACCCATGGCACTCCACCAGACGAATCCGCCGGCCAGCCGGACCGGGACGGCCTCGACATACGCGTCGAGTCTGTCGTCGCGGCCACTTCCAAAGCATCGAATACCCGACACCGGCGTGTCGCCGGCCATCGCCGAGGCGCTGGTCCGCGACGAACTGCTGCTCGATGGGAACTCCCGCCAGAATCTCGCCACCTTCTGCACGACGAGGGTGGCGCCCGAAGTCCGGCAGCTGATGAGCGACTGCATCGACAAGAACATGATCGACAAGGACGAGTACCCGCAGACCGCGGAGATCGAGTCGCGCTGCGTGCACATGCTCGCCGACTTGTGGCACGCGCCTGACGCCGCCTCGACGATCGGATGTTCCACCACGGGTTCGAGCGAGGCCGCAATGCTCGGTGGCCTGGCACTCAAGTGGCGGTGGCGCGAGAGGCGCAACGCCGCCGGCCAGCCCGCCGACCGTCCCAACCTGGTCTGCGGTCCGGTGCAGGTGTGCTGGAAGAAGTTCGCGCGCTACTTCGACGTCGAGCTCCGCGAGGTGCCGATCAAGAGCGACGCGACGGGCATGACGCCCGAGCAGGTCGCGGGCTTCTGCGACGAAAACACCATCGGCGTGGTCCCGACGCTGGGCATCACCTTCACCGGAGCGTACGAGCCGGTGAAAGAGATCGCACGCGCGCTCGATGACCTCCAAGCGACCAAGGGGTTCGATATCCCGATCCACGTGGATGCTGCCAGCGGCGGCTTCGTCGCGCCGTTCCTGCAGCCGGATCTGTCGTGGGATTTCCGCGTGCCGCGCGTGAAGTCGATCAACACTTCAGGTCACAAGTACGGGCTGGCCCCTCTCGGCGTCGGCTGGGCGATCTGGCGTGAAGCCAGCGACCTCCCTGAGGATCTGATCTTCCGCGTCGACTATCTCGGCGGCGACATGCCGACGTTCGCGCTGAACTTCAGCCGGCCCGGTGGCCAGATCGTGGCGCAGTACTACAACTTCCTCCGTTACGGGTGGGAAGGCTACCGCGAGATCCAGCAGTCCTGCGCCGACACCGCACAGTCGCTCGCGATCGAAATCGCCTCGATGGGGCCATTCGAACTGCTCTACAGCGGTTCGGGTGGGCTGCCGGCGGTCGCCTATACGCTTCAGGATCCGGCTCACGCCGGTTTTTCGTTGTACGACCTCTCCGATCGTCTCCGCATGCGCGGGTGGCAGATCGCCTCGTACCCCTTGCCGCCAGACCGGCAGGAGACGATCGTCCAAAGGATCCTGGTTCGGAGCGGCGTCAGCCGCGACATGGCGATGCTCCTCGCCGCCGACATCCAGAGCGCGCTGCAGCACTTCTCACGTCATCCGATCGCGCCGACAGATGAGCCCAGGCCCGGTTATCACCACTGACCATGGCCCACACGTTCTTCCAGTTCCTGGCTGACCAGCCGTTTGCCACGATCTTCCTGACGCTCGGCTTCGGCTATCTGCTCGGCCGCCTGTCACTCGGCTTCTTCTCGCTCGGCTCCACGGCCGGCTCGCTCCTTGTCGCGCTCGTCGTCAGCGCCTCGGCATTCACGCTCAGCGGCATCACATTCGCCGTTCCGGACCTCGTCGGCACGATCTTCCTCGCGCTCTTTACCTACGCGGTCGGGCTTCGCGTCGGGCCGCAGTTCATCGAGGGCATTCGCACGGCGGGTCTGCAGCTCATCATCCTCGTGCTGGTGACGACGACGCTGGCGTTCGTGATCGCGTATGGGGGGAGCGTTCTGCTTGGTCTGGCGCCCGGCTTCGCGCCCGGGATCCTCTCCGGCAGCAACACCATCAGCGCGGTCATGGGCGTCGCCACGTCCACCGTCAGCGGCGGACTGTATTCGATTCCCGCGGGCGTGACGGCGGAACAGATCAAAGCCAATATCGCGGCCGGCTACTCGCTGACGTATATCTTCTCGATCCTGTCCATCGTCCTGCTGGTGCGCAATCTGCCCGGGATGTTCGGCATCGATCCGGTGCGCGCCGCGAAGGACAGCGAGAAGCGCTACGGCGCGCACGGTCACGCTCTGCCAGGAACGAGCCAGGCGTTCGACGTCGGGATGCTGCCGGTGGACGTCCGGGTGTATCGACTCGCCAACAGCGGGTTCGCCGGACGCCGTGTGCTCGACGTCTCGGAACAACTGGTGGCACCGGTCCTTCGCGTGACGCGTGCCGGCGCGCCGATTCCGCTCGAGGGCAACCCCGCGCTCGAAACCGGCGACCTGCTGACCGTGGGCGGCCGAATCGAGAACATGCTGGCCCACGCTGTAAGCCTCGGGCCGGAGATCGACGACGAGCAAGCGCGTCACTTCGACATCGATCAGGCTGAGATCGTCGTGGCGCAGCCGGAGTTCGTCGGCGCGACGCTGACGCAGCTCCGGACGAGCCTGCCTGCGTACGGCACTCGCATCCGGGCGCTGTTCCGGGACGGCCACGAGCTGCCGCTGCTGCCGGCGACCGTGCTTCAGAAACACGACGTGCTGCGGGTACTCGGACCACCGGAAGCCGTGAAGCGGCTGGCGAGGACCCTCGGCCTGGCAGTAAGGCCGACCGACGCCACCGACGTCATCACGCTGGGACTCGGCATCGGCGCGGGATATCTCATCGGGCTCGTCACCGTGCCGGTCGCGGGCATTCCTGTCGGCCTCGGCACGATGGGCGGGATCGTGGTGGCAGGGATGGTCATCTCGACACTACGCGCCATCAACCCGTCGCTCGGCGGCCCCATGCCGGAAGGCGCCCGTGCGTTTCTCGAAGGCATCGGCGTCGATCTCTTCGTGACGACCCTCGGCCTCAGCGTCGGTCCCGCCCTCGTCGCGGCGCTCTCCGAGGGACGCCGGACGCTCGAAGTGCTGATGCTCGGGATTGTCTGCGCCACGGTGCCGACGCTCGTCTCCTGGATCGTGGGCCTCTACGTGTTGAAAATGGATCCGATCGTGCTCGCGGGGGCCGTCTCGGGCGCGCGCAATAGCACGACGGCGATGAAGGCGATCTCTGACAAGGCGAAGAGCTCGATGCCGGCGTTCGGCTATCCGGTGCCGTACGCCGTCAGCACCGTGGTGTTTCTGGTCTACGGCTACCTGGCGATGGTGCTGTCCTGACGCTCGCTCTGGGTGCCAGGGATCATTGGAAGACCTCCCTCCAATCATTCTTGATGCTGACCATGGTCCACTTCTCGGCGTTCGCCAGTTCGAGCGATTTTTCGGCGCCGCTCACGTAGTCGAACTCGCGCGCCTTGTCGTCGTGCACGAGCAGCAGCCTCAGTGCCGGTCGGCCCTTGCCGCCGGCGAACCGCAGCATCTGGATGTCGCCGTTCGAGTTGCCGAACGCCAGCACCGGCCGCCGGCCAATCCTGCTCCAGATTCGCACCGGCTTGGCCGCCCCGTCGTCAAAGACATCCGGCTTGGCCACGTACACGATCGACCCGCCATCCGGATCTTCGGCATAGCGCAGCGCATTCGAGCTCCCGATGACCCGCTCGGGCGGGATGCCGTAGATGTCGCTGGTCACCGTCCGCATGAAGTCGCGGTCGCCGCCGGAGGCGATGAAGTTGGTGAAGCCGTGCGCTTCGAGGTAGCGCAGCAATTGCACCATGGGTTTATAGCCACAGCTGCGCAGCGAGCGGTCGAGTGTCGGGTGCTGGACGCGGTCGAGGAATGCGCCCGCATCGCTACCGTAGTCGTCGACGGACATGCCGTCGAACGCCCTCAGGATGCCGCCGATCAACACTTTCACGTCGCTGTCGTCGCCGCGATAGTGCTTGGTAATCACCTCGCCGAGCCAGGCATAGTTCTTTTCGTACGCGGCCTTCCACGGCTGCTGATCGCGCAGTGAGGCGTCCTGCTCAGCCATCTTCGCCAGGCGCAGCAGGATGAAGCCGAGCTCGATCGGCATCGGTTTCTCGCACCACAGCGTGCCGTCGTTGTCGAAGACCGCGATGCGGTCGGCCACCGGCACGAAGTCCGGACCATCTTCGGCGCCGACCCGCGTCACGAAGTCGACGATGGCCGATTTGGCGGACCCCTCGTTCCAGCACGTAAGTTCCGTTGTCATGAGCGACTCACCGCAGGTCGGTTGTGATAAGGCTCGCGCCGAACGAGCGCGATGGTAGGGACCACGGGTCGTCTTGACTATGCGGATTCGGCAATGGAAATCAGCGGCTCCGATCGAGCGTCACTTCCGCTCGGACTCCGGGGAAAACACCTCCGGTACGAATTGCGGCGGGCGGGTCATGTGCCAGGCGTCGCGTTCCAGGTCCGCCTCGAGTGCGATCAGTCGGCGGTGATACGCCTGTTTGTGGGTGAAACGCTCGACGCGAGTGCCGTGGACCGGGTCGATGAACCGCAGCACGTACTCCGCTTTGTCCTGGTCGTAGCTGGTGTGAATCTGCGCGACTTCGCCGGCGCGTTCGTATAAACAAATCATGGGCGTTCCAAGGGTTCTCACCCACGCGTTCAGCGAAGTCTGTACCGCGTGGCCGAGGCACGGAACTTCACAGCTCTTCCTGGTCCGGCGCATTGGATGGGTGTGCTGGAACGGCACGCGGCGACGAAACCGTCGCTGCCGTTGATGCGGCCGGCCCGAGGACCTCTGGGCCGGACAGATTTGATCGAAGAAAAAAATGGTCGGGACGGGGAGATTCGAACTCCCGATCTCTTGACCCCCAGTCAAGCGCGATAACCAGGCTACGCTACGTCCCGACGAACCGATCTTACGCTGAACGCTTGCGGCGCGCTTGGGGAGAGCGCGCCGATCCGCTGCGCGACGCCGGCACTTTGCCGCGCGACGCCTTGAGCCGCGCCGGCGGCATCGCCCGCACGCGCCCGGAGCCGGCCGCGACGGTTGGTGCGGCCAGACGGAATTCCTCGGTGCCGCCCGCTCCGGCCAGCAGTTCGAGAATCGACTGCAGCCCGCGCTTGACCGCCGTCAGCCGCTCGCGCGCGTTCTCACCGATGAGCGCTTCGATTCCCGGCGCGTCCCCGGCGACCGGCGCGGTCTGTTCTTCCAGCTTGCGCCGCGCGCCCGCGAGCGTCAACCCTTCTACGAGCAGGAGATGCTTGATTCGCAGCACCTGCTCCACGTCGCTGCGGCGGTAGACGCGCGGCGCGCCGGCCGCCTTCGCCACACCGAGGTCCGGGAACTCCGCTTCCCACGAGCGCAGCACGTAGGGCTGCACCTTTGCGAGATCGCAGACCTCGGCCGCCTTGAACAGCGAACGCTTCGGAATTTCGACCTGAACAGCAGTCTCCGGCATGAAACCGAAAAAGTATAGCAGGTCGCTCGCCTAAAAGGCTCACGCTCCGCGGGAACTACACCCCGGAATGGCCGAAGCCTCGTCCGCCGCGATCGGTTTCCGGTAGCACCTCGACCTCCTCCCACGTCACCCGCACGACCGGGGCAACCACGAACTGCGCGATGCGCATGCCGCGAGACACGCGGAAGGTCTCGCGGCCGAGATTGATCAGCGGCACGCGGATCTCGCCGCGATAGTCGGAGTCGATCGTCGCCGGGGTGTTCGGCAGGCTGATCCCATGTTTCACCGCGAGCCCCGAGCGCGGCCGCACCTGCCCTTCAAACCCCTCGGGGATCGCCACCTCGAGCCCCGTCGGTACCAGCACGATATGGCCGGGCTCGATCAACAGGTCCTCGACCGAGGCGGCGTGAAGGTCCATGCCCGCGGCGCCGGGCGTCATGTAACACGGCAGCGCCAGCCCCTCGGCGGACGGCAGCCTGCGAATCTGCAGCGTGAGCGCGATAGTCACGCGACATCGTAGCGCAGAAGCAGGACCGCAAAGCCCGCACCCGCGCCGCAACCGTCAGGAACGCGGGAACCGCGCGATCGCCTTGGTGCGGTTCGCGCGCAACTCGCTTTCGAGACTGTCGAGCGCGGCCACGACCACGTCGCGATGGTGGACGTTGGGCCCGACCGACTTGACCGCCTCGACCCAGAGCGCGTGGATCCGCTCGACGTCCTCCGTCGTCAGATTCGGAGGGTGGGCGCCCATCGCGAACTTCTCGACGTGCCCGTCGGCGAAGTGGATCACGAACTGCGTGGTGAGCTCCCGCTCGTGCGGCGTGCGGTCCCAGGCTTCGCCCATCTGGTGCGCCTGATCCCCGGCGGAGATCACCGCCGAGGCGCCGACCACGATCTCGCTCGCCTTCAGGATCACCGCCGTCTGTGCGACCGCGTCGAAGATGTTGGTCGCCGGCAGCACCAGCAGCTTGACGCCGCGTCCGTGCCGCTCCGCGATCGCGACCACGCGGGTGAACAGCGTCTGCTCGTAGTCGGTGAACAGCTCGTCCGGCTCGAGATCGTGCGAGCTGCCGTCGGGGCCACGCAGGAGACGGATCGTCAGCACCACGACGTCGCGCTCCGGCGGCGTATGCCCGACCACCCAGTCCAGTTGCGTCAGCGTGTTGTAGTCGCGCACCGGCACCAGCACCGCGCCAGGCCGGCTGTGCAGGGCCTCGATGCCCACCTCCGGCTCCGCCGTCAGCTGAAACTGGTCGAGCTTGCCCGATCCGGTGGCCTTCTGACGCGCGGTGATCTGCTCGGACACCATGAAGATGGCGAAGAAGCCGCCGGTGAAGAGCAGCCCCGAGATGGTCGCGGTTTCCTTGGTGAACAGGTTGACGATCGCCGCCGTGAACAGCGAGATGGCGATCAGCGTGACGCCAACCGGATACTCGCGGCCACCGACCCGCACATTCAGCGGCACCTTCCAGCCGCGCTCGAGATCGGGCCGCTTGTAGCGCAGCACCAGCACCGCCAGCGCGTTGAACGCGAAGCTCCAGACCACCCCGAACGCATACGCCTCACCAAGGAGGATCACGTTGCCACGGCTGATCAGGATCGTCACGATCTGCAGCAGCGCGATCATGTTGATCAGACGATAGGTCGTCCCGAACCGCCGGTGCGGCTTGCGGAACCACTCGGTCAGCACCCCGTCCTCGGATACCCGGTTCAGGACGCCGTTCGATCCGACGATGGCGGTGTTGACCGCGCCCGCCAGCATCAGAAACCCGACGATGACGACGACCGCCTGGAACACCAGCCGCAGCGATACCGGGCCGACCACGTGCATCGCCAGGCCGGAGATCAGGTTGTCGTAATACTGCGGCCGCACCGAGTCGGGGATGATCGCGACCGCAAAGAAGCTCACCAGTCCGGTGAAGACCAGGCTGTAGATGAAAATCACCATCCCGGCGCGCTGGAGATTCTTGACCTTCGGCACTTCGATCTCTCGATAGACCTGCGCCAGCGACTCCTCGCCGCTCATCGCGAGAATCGAGTGGCCGAAGCCAACCAGAATCGCGATCGCGGTGAAGGTCGGCCAGACCGTGCCCTTCAACCAGCCGAGCGCGCCATCCGAGAACTGGATGTGGCCGCGCGTCGGCAGCGGCGGCAGCGTCCCGCCGCGGTGGATCAGCGTCAGCGTGCACCACCCGATCAGGAGCACGACCATGACCGTGGCGATCTTCATGATCGTCATCGCGTCGTCGCTGCTCTCGTGGATGCCGCGGGTGTTGCGCCACCAGAAGTAGCCGGTAATCAGGATCGCGATGAAGGCCGCGGTCGCCTCGGTCGGCAGCCGCGCCTGGGCCCCCGACCGCGTCAGGATGTCGTTGACCAATCCGGCGATGTAGCTCCCCGCCGACACGCCGCTGATCGGCCCGGTCAGGATGTAGTCGAACAGCAGCGCCGAGACCGACAGCTTGGCGAGCGTGCCGCCCATCGCTTCCTTGACGACCCGATAGACGCCGCCGCGGACGAACATGGCGGAGCTCTCGATGTAGAGCGCCCGCACCGCATAGGAGAAGATCATCACGCCGAGGATGAACCACGGCGCCGACTTGCCGACCGCCTGCTCGACGATGCCGCCGACGTAGAACGCCGTCGATCCCAGATCGGCGAGCACGATCGCCGCGGCGCGCCAGAACGAGATGAACGAAAGAAGGACGGTGGTGGCGACGACGACGCGGACGCGTCCGTCACGAGACAGCGGGATGGTAGACACTCGGGCCTTCCGTCTGACGCCGGCGGGGTTAGCTGACGGGCTCGGACTCGGAAGTGTCCTACGGCGCCGATGCGCCGATGCGCCCCAAAAAGCCTGGGTCCCCCGCGTCCTGCGAGTGGCGCAGGACTTAGGCAATGTTCAGTATATCAGCGTTCTTTCTTGTCGCGGCGGTTCTTGCGGGCGCGGCGATCCTTGCGTTCCTTCTGCACCATGTTCGTCTTGGCGCCGTGGCGCACCTGCTTGGGTTTGCGGACGCCGCCCACGTTGGTATTGCGATCCCGGCGCCGCACCTGAATCCGGATCGGCGAGCCGATGAACCCGAACTCCTCGCGCAGTTTGTTGACGAGGAAGCGTTCGTACGAGAAATGGAACGTGGTGGCGACGTTGGTGAAGAAGAGGAACGAGGGCGGCGCGACCCCGGTCTGCGCCGCGTACATGATGCGCACATGCTTGCGGCCGGGGCTGACCGGCGGGTTGGCGGCGGTGACCTTCTCGATGAACTTGTTGAGCGCCGGCGTCGGCACGCGCAGCCGCCGCGCCGCCGCCACCTTGTCCATCGTCTCCAGCACCTTGGTGGTGCGCTCGCCGGTGAGGGCCGAGATGTGGAGGATCGGCGCAAAGTCGAGAAAGCGCATGCCGTGGCGCAGGGCGTCGTCGAACCGCTGGACGAAGGTGTGGTCCTCCGTTTTCACGAGATCCCACTTGTTGACGATGATCACGATGCCACGCCCCGCGCGATCCGCTTCCCCGCCGATTGCGGCGTCCTGATCCGAGGCGCCGGTGCTGGCGTCAATCACCAGCGCGACCACGTCCGCGTCGGCAATGGATTCCTTAGCCAGCGCGACGCTGACCATCTCGACCTTGCCGCCGCTCGACACGCGCCCCGGACGCCGCATCCCGGCCGTGTCGATGATGCGGAAATGGCGCCGGTGCCAGAGGAGCGGCGAGTCGATGGCGTCGCGCGTGGTCCCCGGCATGTCGCTGACCAGCACACGCTCGGTCCGAAGGAGCCGGTTCACAAGCGACGACTTGCCGACGTTGGGCCGGCCGACAATCGCAAAGCGGGTTTCGTGATCGTCCACGTCAGGGCTGGGGGCCGCCGGTTGAGCGCCGTCCTCCAATGAGCCCTGAGCCCTGAGCCCCAGGCCCTCCGAGTGCCCCGGCCCCTTCACCCGGGCGACGATCTCGTCCATCAGCTCCGCGACCCCTGTACCGTGTTCCGCGGAGATTTCGGTGACCGGATCGAAGCCGAGTTGGAAGAACTCCATCGCCGACTTCTGCGACCGCTTGTCGTCGGTCTTGTTGATCGCGAGCATCACGGGAGTGCCGGTTTCGCGCAGCTCTCGGGCAATCCGCTCGTCGCCTGGAATCAGCCCCTCGCGTCCGTCCACGAGCAGGACCAGCAGATCGGCGCCCACGATCGCCCGGTGCCCCTGCTGGACGACCAGTTCGTGCAGCGGGTCCTGGCTCTCGCCGTACAAACCGCCTGTATCGAACAGTTGGAATGAGGTTCCGCGCCAGACGACGGGTCGTGCGAGCGCGTCCCGCGTCGTCCCGGCCATCGGGTTCACGATGGCGCGGCGGCTGCCGGTCATCCGGTTGAAAAGCGTGGATTTCCCCACGTTCGGACGTCCTACCAGCACGACAGAGGGCGATTTACGGGACATTCACTCCTTCACTTAGCCTCAGCCTTGACAGCGTAAGTCTCACAATCTATAGTATTTACAAGCCGTCAGGAGACCCTAAGCATGATCAAGGTCGACATCGTCAACGAGGTTTCGAAAATCGCCGACATCACCAAGGTCAAAGCCGAGGTAGCAGTCGACGCGGTTTTCGACGCGATGCGAACCTCCATGCAGCGCGGCGAACGCATCGAGCTGCGCGGTTTCGGCGTTTTCCAGGTGAAGCCTCGCAAGCGCGGCATCGGCCGCAACCCCCGCACCGGCAAGGAAGTACGCATCCCGCCGGGCCGGACGATTCGCTTCAAGCCGGGCAAAGACCTGCAGAACATCGGCTAACTTGGAGCCCACGCCGTTCGGAGTCTGGAAGCCCAGACCGAAGTTCCAAGATCGTGTCTGGCTGCACGTTCTGTTGTTCGCCCTGACCGTACTCTCGACCACGCTGGCCGGGGTCGACCATTGGACGTCGTTCCTCTTTTCGCTCGGTCACCCGTTTCCGGCGTCCCTGACGGTTTCACTGCTGCTGCACGGCCTCTGGTTCAGCGCGACCGTCCTGATCATCCTCGGTTGCCACGAGATGGGACACTATCTCGCGTGCCGCTATTATGACGTCGATGCGTCGCTGCCGTTCTTCATTCCGCTGCCATTCGTCCTGACCGGCACCATGGGGGCGTTTATCCGCATCCGCGAGCAGATTCCGAGCAAGCGGATGCTGTTCGACATCGGCATCGCCGGCCCCATCGCCGGCTTTGTGGTGGCGGCGCCGCTGTTGTTCGCGGGAATCGCGATGTCGACCATGTCTCCGATTCTCGGCCCCTCCGACAT
Organism: uncultured Acidobacteriota bacterium; assembly: GCA_963794705.1. Taxonomy (GTDB): domain Bacteria; phylum Acidobacteriota; class Vicinamibacteria; order Vicinamibacterales; family CAVVIG01; genus CAVQFC01. The sequence goes on along the minus strand of CAWCFI010000006.1, from coordinate 118,516 downwards.
CCCCGAGGGCGCCATCAGCTTCGCGCTCGGCTACCCGCTGCTCTTCAAGGCGGCGGCGTTCGTTCTCTGGGGCACTCCTCCGCCGGGATACGAGTTGAACCTCCACCCGGTCGCATTCGGGGCCTGGTTCGGGCTGCTGGCGACGGCGCTGAACCTGTTCCCGATCGGTCAGCTTGACGGCGGGCACGTGTCCTACTCAGTGCTCGGCTCGCGATGGTCGACCTACCTCACGTTCCTGATGGTCGGGATCGGCGCCTGCCTGGCGTTCTTCGCCTCGAGCTGGATTGTCTGGATCGGCCTCACGGTCGTCATGCTGGTCGTCTTCGGACCGCGGCACCCTCGCGTCTTCGACGAGGACGTACCGCTCGATCGGATGCGTCTCGCGCTGGCGGGGTTCGCGGTCGTGATGTTCGTCCTCTGCTTCACTCCCGCCCCGATCACGATCTCAGAGCTCATAAGACACTGAGCGGGTCGACGTCGACGACGACGCGGCGCTGGAGCTCGGGACGGGCGGCGAGCGCTGACTGCAACGCCTCGCGAATCCGCTTCCGGTTCACCCCTTTGATCAGCAGCTGCGCGCGGTATTCACCCCGGAGCCGGCCGAGCGGCGCGGGGGCGGGTCCGAGTATCCGCAGGCTGGCGTCGGCGCGCCTCACCTGCTCCACGATATCGGCGGCGTCGTCCATCGCGCCCGCGAACGTGCGTGAACGGACGACCGCGTTGACCAGCGAAATCATCGGCGGGTAGCGCATCGCGCGACGGAAGATCATCTCGCGCTCGTAGAACGCGGGGAAGTCCTGGCGGCACGCCAGCTGGATGCTGTAGTGATCGGGATAGAGGGTCTGGACGATCGCTTCGCCGGCCTGCTCGCCACGGCCGGCGCGTCCGGCGACCTGGGTCAGCAGCTGGAACGTGCGCTCGGAGGCGCGGAAATCGGCGAGGCCGAGACCGACGTCAGCGGAGACGACACCGACCAGGGTGACGCGGGGAAAGTCGTGTCCCTTGGCAATCATCTGGGTGCCGACCAGCACGTCGATCGCGCCGCTGCGAAAGCGCGCAAGCAGCGACGCCGAGCGAGCCCTTCTTGCGGATGGCGTCGCGATCGAGGCGGGCGACCCGCGCGCCCGGACAGGCCTTCTTGACCTCGGCTTCCACCCGCTCGGTCCCAAAGCCGGCCTGCTCGAGATACGGCCCGGCGCAGAGCGGGCACGCCGCCGGCACCCGCGACGTGTAGTTGCAGTAGTGGCAGCGCGCGCGCCGCGCGTTGCCCTCGCCGTGCACGACCAGCGAGACGCTGCAGTTCGGGCAGTCGATCGTGCCGGCGCACTGCCGGCAGAACACCGCCGTCGCGAAGCCGCGGCGGTTCAGCAAGACCAGCGCCTGCTCGTGTCGATCAAGGCGCGTCTGCAGGCCTTCGCGCAGCGCACGGCTGAGGATCACGTCGGGTCCTTCGGCCGCGTACTCCTCTCGCATATCCACGACGGTGACCGACGCCAGCGGCCGATCGAGGACCCGGCGCTCGAGGACGATCCGCTGGTACTTGCCGGTCATCGCGTGATGGTAGGTCTCCATCGAGGGCGTCGCCGATCCCAGCACGACGAGCGCGCCGGCGCGCTGGGCGCGCACGATCGCCACGTCGCGGCCGTTGTAGCGCGGGCTCTCGTCCTGCTTGTACGAGCCGTCGTGTTCCTCGTCCACCACGATCAGCCCGACGTTCTCGAGCGGCGCGAACACCGCGGAGCGGGTGCCGACGACGATGTCGATGTCGCCGCGGCGGATCCGCTGCCACTGGTCGTGCCGCTCGCCGTCGGAAAGCCCGCTGTGCTGAATGGCGACGCGATCGCCAAACGGCTGCCGGAACAGCGCGGCGGCGGCGGGCGTCAGCGCAATTTCCGGGACCAGCATCAGCACGCGCCGTCCCGCGTTGCGAATCTCGGCGGACAGGCGGATGTAGACCTCGGTCTTCCCGCTGCCCGTGACGCCGTGCAGCAGGGCGACGTGGAACGCGCGCGTGCCGGCCAGCTTGAGCAACCGCGCGAGGGCGTCGGTCTGCTCGCCGGTCAGCTGCCTGTCTCCTGGGGTCAGATCAGGGTCAGATCCGGGTCTGACCCCGGTCTGACCCCGATCGAAGGGATCGCGGTCGACCCGGTCCTGCCGAAGGGAGATATAGCCACGCCTGGCGAGCCTGGAGATCGCATCCGCTGCGAGGCCGCGTGCGGCCAAGGCGGAGGTGCCGATTCCTGTCAGGGTGCCGGAGAGCAGTTCCAGCGCTTCGCGCTGCTTAGGCGTCAGCCTTTCGTCACCGGTGAGCGCTTCCATCCCGGAAGCCGTGATTGCGGCCACCCGTGTCGTCTTGTGCGCGTCGGCGCGTCCGCCGCGAGCCATCGGCGGAAGCAACGCCGGGATCGTGTCGCCGACGCCCGCCGCGTAGTACTCGGCCGTCCATCGCGCAAGGGCGACAACGTCGGGTGGAACGAAGGCGGACTCGTCCAGGAGCTCGCGAATCGGCTTGACGTTTGTCGTTCGGGGCTCGTCGTTCGTCGTCCTCGGATCGACGTTCAATTCGACGACGATGCCGGTGACCACGCGACTGCCCAGCGGAACAACCACGCGCGCGCCAATACTCGGCATGGCGACGCCGGGTGGGACCGCGTATGTCAGCAGGTCGAGATTGGGAACAGGGACGGCAACGCTTATCAGCAACTCAGAACTCAGAACGCAGAACTGAAAACTCGAGTTCTAAGTTCCGAGTTCTTAGTTCTCAGTCAGCAGTCGTTTCACCAGCTTCATATCTTCCCATACCTCGCGTTTCGAGGAGGGGTTCCGCAGCAGGTACGCCGGGTGAAAGGTGGGAATCAGCTTCGCGCCGCGATACTCGAATACCTGGCCGCGCAGGCGCGAGATGGGCGTCTCGCTCCGCAGCAGCGTCTGCGCCGCATACTTTCCGAGCGCCACGATCACCTTTGGCTTGATCACGTCGACCTGGCGGAACAGAAACGGCTCGCAGGTCGCGACCTCGTCCGGCTCCGGATTGCGGTTCTGCGGCGGCCGGCACTTGATGATGTTGGCGATGTAGACATCGTCGCGCGTGAGGTTGATCGCCTCGATGATTTTGGTCAGCAGCTGTCCGGCGCGCCCGACGAACGGAATGCCCTGCTCGTCTTCGTCCGCGCCAGGCGCTTCGCCGACGAACATCAGATCGGCCTCGGGATTGCCCGACGCCGAAGACGACCTGCGTCCGCCCGAGTGTGTGCAGCTTGCAGCGCGTGCAGTCGCCGATGTCGGCGTGGATCGCCGCCAGCGCGTCCGCGGCACTTTTTGAGAAGGTCAGCGGCGCCACAGTTTGCAGATCCTGCACACTCAAGGTCTGACCCTCATCTGACCCTGGTCTGACCCCGGCGTCTTCGCGCCTTCGCCAGGCGGCGTCGCGGCTCACGCCAGCGACGCCGAGCTCGGCGGCGAAGGCGAGATGTTCCTTGAGCTGATCCCGATCCACCTAGGCCTTGACGGGCCGCGCGGACAGCAGCCGCTCGACACGATTGAGGATCTCTGCGGCGACCCTTGCCTTCGACTGCAGCGGCAGCGCTTCCGCGCCGGCGGGACCGATGATGGTGACGGCGTTGGTGTCGACGTCGAAGCCGGCGTCGGACCTCGACACGTCGTTGGCGACGATGAGGTCGGCGTGTTTTCTCTCGCGCTTCGCACTCGCGTGCGCGATCACGTCCTCGGTTTCCGCGGCGAAACCGATCAGCAGCGGCCCGACGCCCTTGGCCACGCGCCGCTGGCCGAGCTCGCCCAGAATATCCGGCGTCTTCTTCAAGACCAGCGTCAGCGTCTCGCCTTCCTTCGCAACCTTCTGCCCCGCGCGCTCGACAGGGGTGTAGTCCGCCACCGCGGCCGCCATCACGACCACGTCCATGTCGGCGGCGCGCGACACCACGGCCTGGTGCATGTCGGCCGCGCCGCGCACCCTGATCACCTCGCGCACCACCGGCGCTTCGATCGCGGTCGGCCCCGTGACCAGCGTCACCACGGCGCCGCGGCGCGCCGCCTCCGCCGCAATCGCGTACCCCATCCGGCCGCTCGACCGGTTGCCGATGTAACGAACGGGATCGAAGTCTTCGTAGGTCGGACCGGCGGAGACCAGCACGCGCTGGCCGCGCAGCGGTCCCTCGGGCCGGACAATTGCCTCCGCCGCCGCCACAATCTCGTCCGGCTCTGCGAGCCGGCCCTTCCCGATCCAGCCGCACGCGAGGTAGCCTTCGCCCGGCTCAACGAAGCGCGCGCCGCGCGCGGCGAGCGTGTCGAGGTTCTTGCGCACCGCCTCGTGCTCGAACATCTGCGTGTTCATCGCCGGTGCGACCAGCAGCGGCGCCCGGGTGGCCGTGTAGAGCGTGGTGAGAAAGTCGTCGGCGATGCCGTTGGCGAGCTTGCCGATGATGTTGGCGGTCGCAGGGGCGATGAGGAGCAGATCGATCGTCGACGCCAGCGCGATGTGCTCGATGTCGGCGTTCATCCCCTCGTCGAACTGGTCGGTGATGACCCGGCGCCGGGTGATGGCCTCGAAGGTGACCGGCCCGACGAACCGGGTCGCCGAGTGCGTCATGACCGCCACCACCTCGTGGCCGCGCTTCTGCAGCCCGCGCGCGACCTCCACCGCCTTGTAAGCGCCGATGCCGCCGGTGACGCCGAGCGCGATCAGGGCCATGGGCTTATTCGACGGGCTTCTCGTCCCGCTCGAGCGCCTCGACCTGCTTCGTGATCACTTCCTGCGCGGCGATGGTGGTCTTCTTGTGATCCCCGACCACCACGCGCGGGGTCGATCCGGCAAGGAGCTGGCGGGCGCGGGCGCCGGCCGTGACGACGAATTCGAACGAATTAGGGAGCTTGGAACGGTCAATCATCAGAATGTCCTGACTATCGTTTCGGCTTCGCGCTGCATGCGCTGCAGGCGGGCGCGCTCGGCGACGACGATGCCCCTGAGACGGTCGACCGCGGCGGCCAGCCCGTCGTTGACGACCACGAAATCATATTCGGTGAAGGCGGCCACCTCGTCGCGCGCCACCTGCAGCCGGCGCTGGATCGCCGATTCGCTGTCCTTGCTGCGGCCGCGCAGCCGCTGCTCGAGCACCTCGAAGGACGGCGGCATCACGAACACCGCGCGGGTTTGGAGGCCGCGCGCCCGCACCTTGCGCGCCCCCTGCACGTCGATCACCAGCACGACATCGTCGCCGGCGGTGAGGATCCGGTCCGTATCCGCGGCGCCGGTTCCGTAGAGGTTGCCGAACACCTCGGCCCACTCGAGGAACTCGCCCGCCGCGGCCATCGCTTCGAAGCGACCCCGCTCGACAAAATTATAGTCCACGCCGTCCGTTTCACCCTGCCTGGCCGCGCGCGAAGTGTAGGAGCGCGACATCCTGAGGTTGGGCAGCTGCTCGACCAGCCGTTCGACCAATGTGGTCTTGCCGGCGCCGGACGGCGCCGAGACGATGAAGAGCAGGCCGCGGACCTCACTCGACATTCTGGACCTGCTCCCGCATCTTCTCGAGCTCGGCCTTGGCCGAGATGATCAGCTCGGACACGCGCAATCCGTCCGCCTTCGAACCCATCGTGTTGACTTCGCGATTCATCTCCTGCAGCAGGAAGTCCAGCTTGCGGCCGCACGGCTCGACGCTGTCGGCCAGCGTCACCCAGTGCGAGACGTGTCCGCGGAAGCGCTCGAGCTCCTCGCTGATGTCGGAACGCGCCGCCATGCGGACAATCTCCTGCGCCACCGCCGTTTCGTCGGCCTGCAGTTCGGTCCGCAGCTCGCGCACCCGCTCGGTCACGCGGGCCTCCATCGCCGCGCGGCCCTCGTCAGCCGCCACCGCGATGCGCTCGACCAGCTCGGCGACCGCGGTCCGCCGGCTGTCGAGATCGCCCCGCAGCGAGCCGCCTTCGCGCGAGCGCATCGAATCGAGATCGATCAGCGCCTGCTCCACCGCGGCGCGTGCCTGAGCCGCGGTCGCAGCCGCGGTGAGGGCAGCCTCCTGCTCGTCCGGCTGACGATCGCGAATCGTGATCGCCTGCGGCAGCCGCAGCAGATCGCCAGGTGTCAGCGCGCCGCTGACCAGCCCGCGCTCTCGCGCCTGGTCGAGCGCGACTTCGAGCGCGCGCGTGAACTCCTCGTTGAGGTCGACCTCGACGCCCGGCGTCTGCCGGAGCTGCACCGACACGCTCAGCTCGATGCGTCCGCGCGCCACGTGTTGTGCGACCAGCGCCCGCAGCTCGCCCTCAATCGCCGCCAGGGACTGCGGGCTGCGCAGCTGCAGATCGAGGTGGCGATGGTTGACCGCACGGATCGTCACTGCGATGGTGGCGCGCTCGTCCTCGCGGGTCAGCGCGGCGAACCCGGTCATGCTCTTGATCATCGCCGCCCACCCACAAAACCTGCCTGACCTGCCCGACCCGTCTGGCCTGCCCACTCTCTCATGACGGCACCATCCTGGTGCGCTCGGTCCTGCGCCCCTCGAGCAGCTGCGACTGATAGAGCGCGGCGTACTTGCCGTCTGGTTTCGCCAGCAGCTCGTCGTGCCGTCCGATCTCGACGATGCTGCCGCGATCGAGCACGATGATGGCGTCGGCGCGGCGAATCGTCGACAGGCGGTGCGCGATCACGAACGAGGTCCGGTTCATCATCAGGTTGGCCAGCGCTTCCTGCACCAACAGCTCCGACTCGGTATCCAGCGCCGAGGTCGCCTCGTCGAGCACCAGAATCGGCGCGTCCTTCAGAATCGCCCGCGCGATCGCGATGCGTTGGCGCTGGCCGCCCGACAGCCGCTGGCCGCGCTCGCCGATCATGGTGTCGTAGCCGGCGGGCAGCGCCGAGATGAAGTCGTGCGCGTTGGCGGCGCGCGCCGCCGACTCGATCTGCTGGAGCGTCGCCTGCGGCGAGCCGTAGGCGATGTTGCCGCGAATCGAGTCGTCGAACAGCACCGTATCCTGGGTGACGATGCCGATCTGCCGGCGCAGCGAGGCGATCGTCACCTGCCGGATGTCGACGCCGTCGATCAGAATCGCGCCCGCGCTCACGTCGTAGAAGCGCGGCAGCAGGTTGACCATGGTGGTCTTGCCGGCGCCGCTGCGGCCGACGATCGCGATCATCTGGCCGGCGCGCACCGGCAGCGACACGCTGCGCAGGATGCGGGCGGAGCCGGCGTCGTAGCCGAACGCGACGTCGCGGAACTCGATGGAGCGGCCGAATGGCGCCATCGGCTCGGCGCCGCGCTCCTCGACCACTTCGGTATGCGTGTCGAGCATCTCGAAGATGCGCTCGGATGCGGCGATCGCCTGCTGCAGGTCGGCGTTGACCCGGCTGAGCTTCTTGGCCGGCCCGTACATCAGCAGCAGCGTCGACATGAACAGCGCAAAGGCGCCGGTGTCGAGATTGTGCTGCGCGATTTGCGCGCTGCCGTAGACGATTGCGGCGGCCATGCCGATGCCGCCGATCAGCTCCATCAGCGGCGGCAGACTGGACAGCGCCGCCGTGACCTTCATGTTGGTGCGGTACAGATGGTAGCCGGCGCGGTTGAACTTGTCGGCCTCGTGTCGCTCGGTGGCGAATGCCTTGACGATGCGATGGCCGGTGAACGCCTCGGTGCTGAGGTGCGAGAGCTGTTCGATCGCTTCCTGGCTGCGCCGGGTCGTCCGCCGCACCCGCTGACCCAGCCGAATCAGCGGATAGACGATGAGCGGGGCGCCAGTCAGGCAGACGATCGTCAGCCGCGCGTCGTAGTAGAACAGCAGCGCCGAGAGCCCGACCACGGCCAGCGACTCGCGCGCGAGATCCGCGACGGTTTCCGAGACCACCTGCTGGACCTGGCCGACATCGTTGTTGATGCGCGACAACAGGCGGCCGGTGGCGCCGTGCGCGAAAAACCCGGCCGACTGGTTCAGGATGTGCCGGTAGAGCGCGTTCCGGATGTCCATCACCACGCGCTGGCCGACATCGGCCATCAGATACGAGGAAACGAACGATCCGACGCCTTTCAGCAGGAAGACCGCGACAATCGCCCAGGCCACGAACGACACGTCCTGCTGGCGCGGCAGCACGTCGTTGAAAATCGGCTTGATCAGGTACGGCAGGCCGGCGGTGCCGATCGCGTACACCACCATGCCGACAATCGCCCACGCCATCCGTCCCCGGTACGGCCGCGTGTAGCCGAACAGCCGGCGGAGCGTGTGCCGCTGTCGAACGGGCACCTAGGCCACCCTACTTCTCGTCATAACCCCGCGGGTGAGCGCGATGCCAGTCCCAGGCCGTGCGCACGATCGTCTCGAGGTCACCCAGTTGCGGCGTCCAGCCCAGCGCGGTTCGCGCCTTCTCGGCCGCGGCGTAGAGCACCGCCGGATCGCCGGCACGCCTGGGCGCGAGTGTCCACGGCACCTCGCGGCCGGTCACCCGCGCGACGGTGTCGATCACCTCGCGCACCGAATGCGGACGTCCGGTGCCGAGGTTGTAGGCGCCCGAGCGGCCGTCGTCGCCGATGGACTGGAGCGCTCTCACGTGCGCGTCGGCCAGGTCGGTGACGTGGACGTAATCGCGCAGGCAGGTGCCGTCGGGCGTCGGATAGTCGTCGCCGAACACCTGCAGGCCGCGTCCGCCGGTGGCCGCCTCGATCGCCCGCGGGATCAGGTGAATTTCGGGTGAGTGGTCCTCGCCGATCTCCCCCTCGGGATCCGCGCCGGACGCGTTGAAATATCGCAGCGCCACGAAGCGCAGGCCGTGAGCGGTCTCGAAGTGCGGCAGCGCCCGCTCGACCGCCAGCTTCGACTCGCCGTAGCTGTTGATCGGTTTCTGAGGATGGCTCTCGGCAATCGGGGCCTCGAGCGGCTCGCCGTAGGTCGCGCAGGTCGAGGAAAACACGAACCGCTTCACCGACTCCGCTGCCATCGCCTCCAGCACGCTGATCGCGCCAGTGACGTTGTTGCGGTAGTACCGGGCCGGTTCCCGAACCGACTCGCCGACGTCGAGCAAGGCGGCGAAATGCATCACGGCGGAAATCTCGTGGCGCCGCAGCGCCGCCCGCACGGCGGCGGTGTCGGCGATGTCGCCTTCGACCAGCTCGCCGAACTTCACCGCGCCCCGATGACCGGCGAGCAAGTTGTCGAACGCGACGACGCGGTAGCCGGCCCGATGCAGCGCCTTGCACGCGTGGCTGCCGATGTAGCCGGCGCCGCCCGTGACGAGCACGGCGGACGAGCTAGCGCCCAATGGAGAAGTACGTGAAACCGAGCGCGCGCATCTGCTCGGGCGAGTACAGGTTGCGGCCGTCGAACACGACCGGAGTCTTCATCAGCGACTGCATCTTCGCGAAGTCCGGTTCGCGGAACTCGTTCCACTCCGTCACGACCGCCAGCGCGTCGGCGCCGCTCAGCGCATCGTAGCTCTTGTCGCACAGCACGATTCGATTGCCGAAAATGCCGCGCGCCACCGGCGCGGCCGCCGGGTCGTAGGCCTTGACGGTCACGCCGCGCGCGAGCAGCCGTTCGATGATCGGAATCGCCGGTGCCTCACGCATGTCGTCGGTGCGCGGCTTGAAGGCCAGGCCCCAGATCGCGATCGTGCGCCCCGTCACCTCCGGGAAATACGCTTCGATCTTGTCGACCAGCCGCTCCTTCTGCCGGTCGTTGACGTCTTCCACCGCGCGCAGAATCTTGAAGTCGTAGCCCTTGTCCTGGGCCGACTTCAGCAGCGCCTGCGTGTCCTTGGGGAAGCAGCTGCCGCCGTAGCCGACTCCGGGGAACAGGAACGACGTGCCGATCCGGCGGTCGGAGCCGATCGCCTTCCGCACGTGATCCACGTCCGCGCCGACCAGCTCGCAGACATTGGCGATCTCGTTCATGAACGAGATCCGCGTTGCCAGAATCGAGTTCGCCGCGTACTTGCACAGCTCGGCGCTCTCAGTGCTCATGCTCAGGATCGGCGCGCCGGTGCGGGTGAACGGCCCGTACAGCTCCTTCATCAGATCGCCGGCGCGCTCGTCGTGCTCCTCGATGCCGATCACCACGCGGTCCGGCTTCATGAAGTCTTCGATGGCCGCGCCCTGCTTCAGGAACTCGGGATTGCTGACCACGCTGAACGTCTGCGTGGTCTCGGCGGCGATGGTCTGGCGCACCCGCTTCGCGGTGCCGACCGGCACCGTGCTCTTGTCGACCACGACCGTGTACTTGTCCAACGCCTTGCCGATCGCCGCGGCGACCGCCAGCACGTGCTGCAGATCGGCGGCGCCATCCTCGCCTTGCGGCGTGCCGACGGCGATGAACACGATCGCCGATGCGCGAACCGAGCTCTGGAGGTCGGTCGTGAAGCTCAGACGATCCTCGTGCTGATTGCGAAGGACCATCTCCTCGAGGCCGGGCTCGTAGATCGGGATCTTGCCGGCCTTGAGCATGGCCACTTTCGACTCGTCTTTATCGACGCACGCGACGGTGTTCCCGTTTTCAGCCAGGCACGCTCCGAGCACCAGGCCGACATACCCTGATCCGACGACGGCGATTTTCATTTCACAATAAGATACTGGCTCGAAACGACTTAAACAAGTGCGCGTGCTAATCGATTACCGGCCGGCGCTGCGCGAGCGCAGCGGATCCGGTGAATACACACATCAGCTCACAAAAGCACTGCTGGCCTCGAGGTCGGACGGCGGACCCTCCCCTGCGCTCGACCTCACGCTCTTCTCCAGCTCGTGGAAAGATCGGCTGGCACTGCCGCCGGATCTCGCCGGCGCGGCGACCGTCGATCGCCGGGTGCCGGTCCGCGTGCTCAATTTCGCATGGCACCGCCTCGGCTGGCCGCCCGCGGAGATGCTCACGGGCGGCCGCTTCGACGTGGTCCACTCTCCGCATCCGCTGCTGACGCCGGCGCGCGCGGCGGCACAGGTGATCACGATTCACGATCTGAACTTCCTGACGCATCCGGATCGGACCCGGGCCGAGATCCGCCGCGACTACGGGCCGCTCGCGCGCGCCCACGCTCATCGCGCCGACGCGGTGCTCGTGCCGTCGGCTTACACGGCGGGCGAAGTGGAACGGCTGCTCGAGCTCCCGCGCGAGCGGATGGCGATCTGCCCCGCCGGGGCACCGGACTGGACCCCGCGTCCGGCCGCGCCGAAAGACGGATACGTGTTGTTCTTCGGCACGCTGGAGCCGCGCAAGAACGTCGGCGGATTGCTGGACGCCTACGAACAGCTCCTGGCCGCGCCTGAACGGCAAACCATGCAAGCGGGCGTCCCCGAGTTGATCCTCGCGGGAAAAGCGACCGACGCCGCCGGGCCCTGGCTCGACCGGATCAGCCGACCGCCGCTGCGTGGCGTCGTTCGCCAGATCGGCTACGTCGATGCCGGCGATCGCCGCGCGTTGTACGAAGGCGCGCGCCTGCTGGTCCAGCCGTCCTACGACGAAGGGTTCGGCATGCCGGTGCTGGAGGCGATGTCCCTTGGCGTGCCGGTCGTCGCCGCCGACCGCGGCTCGCTGCCTGAGGTGCTGGGCGGCGCGGGGCTGCTGGTCGATCCGGATCGGCCCGGCGAGATCGCCCATGCGCTCGCCCGGCTGCTGACGAACCAGGATTGGCCGCCGCGTGCGCGGCGCGCGGTGTCGCACGCGCGCGCGACTTTCGCTGGAAACGACACCGCCGCAGTCGTATATCGAGGCGTATCAGGCAGCGATCGAACGGCGGGCGCGGGGACGCCGCCGGACCTAGCATGCGCATCGGCATCGACGCCCGCGAATTGTGCGGCCGGTCCACCGGCGTCGGCCGCTATCTCGGCGGGCTGCTGACCGAGTGGGCGATCGATCCCCATGCGCGCACCCACGAGTATCTGCTCTACGCGCAAGGTCCGGTGTCGCTGTCGCTCGACGCGCGCCGGTTCGCGACCCGAACCATTGCCGGCGCGGGCGGGAGCTGGTGGGAGCAGGTGCAGGTGCCGAAGGCGGTGGCGGGCGATCATCTCGACGTCTGGTTCGCACCCGGCTACACCGCGCCGCTTCGCCTCGGGGTGCCGACCGTGGTCGCGATCCACGATCTGTCGTTCGTCGCGCACCCCGAGTGGTTTCGGCTTCGGGAAGGTGTGCGGCGGCGCTGGCTGACCCGCCAGTCGGCCAGCCGCGCCCACTCGGTGATCACGATCTCGGAATTTTCGAAACGCGAGCTGATCGATCGGCTCGACGTGCCAGCCGACAAGATCCACGTCATACCGCCTGGGATCGGAGATGGGAGCGCTGTGCCCTCCCCTAGTCCCCAGTCCCTAATCCCTGAATCCCTACCGAGTCCTGTTCGTCGGCTCCATCTTCAACCGCCGCCACGTCACCGATCTGATTCGGGCGTTTGCACCGATCGCTCTCGCCCATTCAAGCGCCTCGCTCGATATCGTCGGCGACAACCGCACCTTTCCCCGCGAGGATCTGCGGCAGACGATCGCCGCGCAGCAGCTCGAGGGGCAAGTGCGCTGGCACGAATACGTCAGCGATCAGCAGCTCGCGGCGATGTACGCCGACGCCCGCGCCTTTGCGTTTCTCTCGGAGTACGAAGGGCTCGGTCTGACGCCGCTCGAGGCGCTGGCGTCAGGGGTGCCGCCGCTGCTGCTGGACACGGCCGTGGCGCGTGAAAGCTGCGGCGCCGCCGCCTTGTTTGTCCAGGCAGGCGACCTTGCGGCCACCACCCGCGCGCTCGAAGCACTGCTGTTCGACGACCGCACGCGCCAGCGCGTGCTGTCGGCCGGCCCGGCGGCACTGGCGAAGTACAGCGGACCCCGCGCCGCGCGCGAAACGCTGGCGGTTCTCGAAGGGACGTGGTCCGGCTATTGACCCCGACCGTTTCGATCATCATCGTGTCGTTCAACGCGCGGGCCGATCTCGAACGCTGTCTGGAGTCGCTGCATGCCGCACCGCCTGCCGTGCCGCACGAAATCGTGGTCGTGGACAACGGATCGAGCGACGGCAGCGCCGAGGCCGCCGCGCGCTGGCCGCACGCGCGGGTGATTCAGAACCACGACAACCTCGGCTTCGCGCACGCGAACAACATCGGCATCCGCGCCAGCTCCGGCGCCACGATTCTGCTGCTCAACAGCGACACGGTCGTGCCTCCCGGGGCGATCGAACGCCTGATCGCCGCGCTCGAACTGGAGGAGGGAGTCGCCGTTGCCGGACCGCGGCTGGTGGATGGTCGCGGCCACGCGGAGTTGTCGTTCGGGCGCATGATCGGCCCGCTGAACGAGTTCCGGCAGAAGCGACTCGCGCGCAGCGCCGCCGTGGAAGCGCTCACACGTCGGCGGCATACCCGGACTGGGTCAGCGGCGCCTGCCTGCTGGTGCGGCGCGCCGACGCGGAGGCGGTCGGCGGGCTCGACGAGCGGTATTTCATGTACGCCGAGGATGTCGACTTCTGTGCCGCGATCCGCGCGCGCGGCCGGCGGATTCTGTTCGTGCCCGACGTCGAAGTGGTCCACCTGCGGGTCGATCCGCTGCAGCCGCGCCGGCCGCCACGCACGACCACTATCGCCGGAGCCAGCTCGCCTTCTACCAGAAACATCACCCGTTCTGGGTGCCGCTGCTCAAGCTTTATGTCAGGATCTTTGGGTAGGTGGCTGTTTCCTCTCTGTCAACCCTGAGCCGGGTCTGCCCGGCCTGCGGGCGCCGCGTCGCGCCCCCGGCGCTGTCGTGCCGCTGCGGCAAGAGCGTGGAAGGCGTGGCACTCACCGCGCCGCCACCGCGTGCGCCGCTCGCGCCGCCGCCGGAGACCAGCCGGTTCGAGACCGCCGCCAAGATCGGCATCGCGGTTGTGGGCATCGCCATCGGCGTTTACATGATCGCTCGCGCCTCGAGAAACACCACGCCGCCTCCATCGACGGCGCGTGCCGCGGTGGCCCCGAAAACCATCGCGACGCCCAGTCCCTCGCCAGAGCCGGCGATCCAGCCCATCGTGCCGACACCGACACCGGCCGCGAGCGCGAACCCGCCGACCGACGTGGCGCCCGCGCCGCCGGAGCCGACCGCGCTGGAGCGTGTGATGGCGGCGGCCGCGGCCTCCAAGCGCGCCGCGGCGCCGACCGCCGCGCCTGAGACTGCGGTCGCTTCGCCGCCCACCGCCGGACTCGAGGACGTCATCGGCCGCGCCATGCCGGCGCTGGTTCGCGTGGAAACCGCGACCGGATTCGGCAGCGGATTCTTCATCACGCCCGACACGATGCTGACCAACGTCCACGTGGTCGGCGCGAATACGAGCGTCACGATCCGTCGGCCTGACGGCAAGACCATGATGGCGCGCGTCGAACGATCGGCGCCCGAACTCGACATCGCGGTGATCCGAATCAGCAGCCCGGATCCGGGCCAGCCGACGTTGACGATGGGTTCGGGGGCGCGCGCACGCGCCGGCCAGGAAGTGTTTGCGCTCGGGACGCCCCTCGGGCTCCAGAACACGGTGACCCGCGGCATCGTCAGCGCGGTGCGCGAGGTCGGCGGCCTCACCCTGGTGCAGACAGACGCCGCGATCAGCCCGGGCAACAGCGGCGGTCCGCTGCTGGACCGATCCGGTCAGGTCATCGGCATCACGACGATGGGGATCAAGTCGTCGGACGCGCAAGGCCTGGGTTTCGCGGTCGCGATCGAGCACGCGCAGGCGTTGATGGCGGGAAAGCCGTCGACCGCCCAGCGCGGCACCCCGGTCAGCACGCTGAACGAGGCGATGTCAGGGCGCGGGGCGCCGGCCGACGTCGAAGCCGGCCGCGCGCGCGGCGCCAGGATCTACCAGGACGCGATCGCAGTGCAGGTGCAGCGGGCCGACAACCTCGACCAGCAATGGAAGGCGTTCAAGCGCATCTGCTACCAGGGGACCATCGCCCCGGTCGCCGGCCACGAGTGGTTTGCGATCTGGGATCCGCACGCCATGCAGGGAACGGTGCCGTCCGGCTGCGCGTCGGCGTTCAGCGACATCCAGCGCGCCGCGGGCGAGATTCGCGACGGGGTGCTCGCCGCGGGCGAAGCGGCTCGCCAGGCGGCCGTCTACCCGGGCACGCGCCGCGAGATCCTGCAGCGCGCCCGCCTCGACTACCCTGGCTGGGACCGCTAGGGTCGGGTTTGGCGCGTAGCCTCGCCTGCCCCTCCTGCCCCTCCTGCCCCTCCCGCCCGTCCTGCCCTCGTTGAGTATAATGTAGCGTGCGGATCGGCATAGACGCCCGAAAGCTGCACGACTTCGGCATCGGCACCTACATCCGGAACCTGCTCCGGCACCTGGCTCGTCTCGACAGCCAGACCGAGTTCGTCATCTTCTGCCGGCCAGAGGATCGCGACGCGCTGGCGGCGGTTGGAGAGAACTTCCGGCCGGTCCCGGAGACGTCCGGCAACTACTCGATCGCGGAACAGGTGAAAATCCCGTGGGCGCTCAAGCGCGAAGGGGTCACGCTGTTTCACGCGCCGCATTACGTGCTGCCGCCGCTCGTGCGGTGCCGCTCGGTCGTGACGATCCACGACGTCATCCACCTGATGTTCCCGCAGTATCTGCCGAACCGGATCGCGTTCTCGTACGCGAAGTGGTCGATCACCCAGGCCGCGCAGCGCGCGACCCGGGTGATGACGGTGTCGGAAAGCTCCAAGCGCGACATCCTGCGTTTCGTCGACACCGAGCCCGACAAGATCGACGTCATCTACAACGCCTACGACGAGCGCTTTGCGATGGAGCCGCGCGAAGAAGACGTCGTGCGGGTGCGGGAGCGCTACCAGCTGACGGACGAGTTCGTGCTCTACGCCGGCAACGTCAAGCCGCACAAGAACCTCGAGCGGCTGATCGACGCGTTCGCCCTGGTGCGCAAGCGCGGCCTCGATCACCTGAAGCTGGTGCTGATTGGCGACGAGATCTCGAAGTACACGGCGCTGCGCCGGGCGGTGCACCAGCATCAGCTGCACAAGTACGTGCGGTTTCTCGGATACCTGCCTGAGGAAACGCTGGCGGTGATGTACCGGCTGGCCGGCGTGTTCGTCTTTCCGTCGCTGTACGAGGGCTTCGGCCTGCCGCCGCTCGAAGCGATGGCGAGCGGCACCCCGGTCGTGACCTCGAACGTGTCGTCGCTGCCGGAGGTCGCAGGGGACGCGGCCGTGCTGGTCGACCCTTACGATCCGCAGGCGATCGCCGACGGCATCTACCGTGTGCTGACCGACGAAACGCTCCGGCGCGACCCTGGTGCACAAGGGGATCGCGCGGGCGGGCCAGTTCTCGTGGGAGCAGTCGGTGCGGCGGATCCGCCAGATTTACGGCGAAGTCTCAGGTCCAACTCTCAAGTCTCAGGTGAGAGTAGTCAGCGTTGAGAATTCAGACGTGAGAGTTCAGACTTGAGAGTTGCGCTCGTCCACGACTGGCTGACCGGCATGCGCGGCGGCGAGAAGGCGCTCGAGGTGCTGTGCGAGCGGTACCCGGACGCCGAACTGTTCACGCTGGTACACGTGCCGGGATCGGTGTCGCCGACGATCGAGCGGCGGCCGATCCACCGATCGTTCGTCCAGCACCTGCCGCTGGTCAGGAGGCTCTACCGGCACTACCTGCCGCTGTTCCCCACCGCCGTCGAACAGTTCAACTTCGATCGCTTCGATCTCGTGGTCAGCGTCAGCCACTGCTGCGTGAAGTCAATCGTCCACCCGTCGAGCGTCCCGCACCTGTGCTACTGCCTGACGCCGATGCGGTACGCCTGGGACCAGTTCGACGCCTACTTCGGGCCTGATCGGATGGGCCGGCTCGGCAGCGCCGCGATGCGACCGGTCATGGCCCGGCTGGCGCGGTGGGACCGCGACACCGCCAACCGCGCGGACCGCTATGTCGCTATCTCTCATTATGTTGCGGGCAGGATCCGCCGATACTATAATCGCGAGCCGATTGTGATTTATCCGCCCGTCGACACCGAATACTTCCGTCCAGACGAATCCGGTCCCGATCGGTTCGCGCTCGTGGTCTCGGCCCTGGTCCCCTATAAGCGCATCGACCTCGCGATCAACGCCTGCCGCATCGCGGGCGTGCCGCTGAAAATTGCCGGCGACGGCCCGGAGCGCGCCGCCCTCGAACGCGCCGCCGGCCCCGGTGTGCAGTTCCTGGGGCGCTGCCCGGACGACGTCATTCGCGAACTGTACCGGCGCGCCGCGGTCACGCTGCTGCCCGGAGAAGAAGACTTCGGAATCGTGCCGCTCGAGGCGCAAGCATGCGGGCGGCCGGTCGTCGCGCTCGGCCGCGGTGGCGCGCTCGAAACGGTGTTGGCCGGAGAGACCGGCGTTCTGGTCGACGAGTCGTCGCCGGAGGCGTTTGCGGACGGCATCTTGCGGGCGCTCGATCACCGCTTCGACGCCGCCGTCATCCGGCGGCACGCGGAAGGCTTCAGCCGCGCGCGGTTCGGAGACGAAATGACCGCGGCCATCACCGCCATCGCGGAGCCGGCTGCGTGGTAAACCGCCACAACCGGCTGCTCGTCATCTTCCACGTCCTCTCCGACGCGATGCTCGGCGTGACCGCGTTCATCATCGCCTACGAGCTGCGGTTCCACAGCGACCTGATCAGCGGCCTGATCCCGATCACCAAGGGGATGCCGCCGCTGCAGCAGTACATCAACGTCCTGCCGTTCATCGCCATCCTGGTGCCGCTTGGATTCCAGTTCCAGGGCCTCTACCGCCTGCGGCGCGGCCGCTCCAGGGTGGACGACTTCTTCGCGGTTTTCGTCGGCAGCATCCTCGCGGTCGTGTTCGGCATCGTGGCGACGTTGTACGTGCAGACCTACTTCGCGACGACCGCGGCGCGGCAGCGCGGCGCGCTCGAAGTCTCGCAGCCGGTCTGGGCGATCTTCCTGATCCTCAACGTGATGCTGACGTTCGCGGCTCGCGAGCTGGTGCGCGAACTGCTCGAGCGCCGCTGGCGCGCCGGCATCGGCCTCAAGCGAATCCTGATCGCGGGCTCGGGTGAGCTGGGACGCCTGGTCGCCGACAAGATCATCGAGCACCGGGAGCTCGGCTATCAAATCGTCGGCTTCGTCGACGACAAGGCCGCGGGCGATCACCTCGGCTATCGCGGCCTACCGCTGCTGGGCACGATCGACGAGGCCGCCGACATCGCGAGCCGTGAAGCGGTGGACCATCTCTACGTGGCGCTGCCGCCGGAGCAGCACGTCCAGATGCTGCAGCTGATCGAGAGCACCAGCCGCGAGTGCGTCGACGTCAAGGTGGTGCCGGACCTCCTCCAGGTGATCGCGCTGCGCGCCCGCCTCGAGGACCTCGACGGCGTCCCGGTCATCAACATCAACGACGTCCCGCTCCAGGGCTTCAACGCGATGCTCAAGCGGGGGATCGACGTCGCGATCTCCGCCGCCGCGCTGGTTATCATCGCCATCCCCTTCTGGCTGGTCGCGGCGCTGGTCAAGCTGAGCTCGCGCGGAGACGTGTTCTACCGGCAGGAACGGATGGGGCTCGATGGCAAGCCCTTCATGATTTACAAGTTCCGCTCGATGTACGACGACGCCGAGGCCGAAACCGGACCGGTGTTCGCCAGCGAGCAGGACCCGCGCCGCACCCCGCTCGGCAAGCTGCTCAGACGCTCGAACGTCGACGAACTGCCGCAGCTGTGGAATGTGCTGCGCGGCGACATGTCGATCGTCGGCCCCCGCCCGGAGCGGCCGCTGTTCGTCGCCCAGTTCAAGGACAAGATTCCCCAGTACATGCTGCGCCACAAGGTCAAGGCCGGCATCACCGGCTGGGCCCAGGTCAACGGCTGGCGCGGCAACACCTCGATCGAAAAGCGCATCGAGTACGATCTCTACTACATCGAGAACTGGTCGGTCCGCCTCGATCTCAAGATCATGTGGCTGACGCTGCTCCGCGGGTTCTTTCACAAACATGCCTATTAGAAAACGCGTCGTCATCACCGGAGCCGCGGGCTTCATCGGATCCCACCTCGCCGAGACGCTGCTCGACCGCGACTACTCGGTGATCGGCATCGACAACCTGCTGACCGGCGACACCGCCAACATCTCGCACCTGGCGAACCGCGACTTCAGCTTCATCAAGCACGACGTCACCAACTACATCTACGTCGACGGTCCGGTCGACTTCGTGCTGCACTGGGCGAGCCCGGCCAGCCCGATCGACTACCTCGAGCTGCCGATCCCGACGCTGAAGGTCGGCGCGCTCGGCACGCACAAGGCGCTGGGCCTGGCCAAGGCCAAGGGCGCGCGGTTCGTGATCGCCTCCACCTCGGAGGTCTACGGCGATCCGCTGGAACATCCGCAAAAGGAAACCTACTGGGGCAACGTCAACCCGGTCGGGCCGCGCGGCGTCTACGACGAAGCCAAGCGCTTCGCCGAAGCGATGACCATGGCCTATCACCGCTTTCACGGCGTCGACACCAAGATCGTGCGCATCTTCAACACCTACGGGCCGCGGATGCGGCTCAACGACGGCCGCGCCGTGCCGGCGTTCATGTCGCAGGTGCTGCGCAACCAGGACGTCACCGTGTTCGGCGACGGCTCGCAGACGCGCAGCTTCACCTACATCACGGATCTGGTGGACGGCATCATCAAGCTGATGTTGTCGTCGGAGAACGACCCGGTCAACATCGGCAACCCGGTCGAGATGACGATCAAGCAGATCGCCGAGACCATCATCAGCATGACCGGTTCGACCAGCAAGATCGTCTATCGCCCGCTGCCGACCGACGATCCGAAGCAGCGCCGGCCCGACATCACGCGCGCGCGCACGCTGCTCGGCTGGGAGCCGAAGGTGCAGCTCGAAGAAGGGCTGATCAAGACCATCGAATATTTCAGGACCAAGGTCGGGTGAGTCCGGACATGGAGCTGTTCCAGGTCGACGACGACGGACGGCTGTTCATCTCGCCGGTCATCCAGACCTGGGACGCGCTCGAGCGCTACCAGATCGACACGGTCATCGATCTCGAGGGCGGCCTCGATGCCTGCATTCCGAACACCACCAACCATTGCCTCTACATCTATTTCCCGATCGATGACGACGAAGACACGCTGCCCAACATGGTGAAGCTGCGCGCGATCGCGCGGCTGGCGGCGACCCTGATCTCGGCAGGCCATCGCGTGCTGTCCCATTGCGGGATGGGATTCAACCGATCGGCCTTCGTCGCGGGCCTGATCATGATCGAGATGGGCATGACCGGCCCGCAGGTGGTGGCGCGCCTGCGCGAGCGCCGGCCGGGCGCCTTGTTCAACGACGGGTTCGCCAACTGTCTCTCGGACCTCAGCAACTAAGTAGCTCTCGCCACCTGAGCAGCAAAAGACGCGACGGGCTGGCACTGTCTGGCACTGCCCTTGCTCAGCTCCAGGCATGGGTACAATCCTTCTCGTCATCCTGATTCTGATGCTCCTCGGTGCCATCCCTGCCTGGCCGCACAGCCGAAGCTGGGGTTACGGACCGAGCGGCGGTCTCGGCCTCGTCGTCATCATCCTGCTGATCCTGGTCCTCACCGGACGTCTGTAGCCTCTTGTGCGCGGCCGGGCGGCGACGGTGCTGATCGGACTCCTTTCGTCCGTGTGTGTACGGGCCGAGCCGGTACCCGTACGACAAGCGGAAGGGATCGTGCACGGCTTCCTCACGCTGCGCACGTTGGACGGTTCCCTTGTCGCCAATGGCGATTTGATACAGACCACGAAGGGCAATCGCGTCACGACCCGTCTCGTGTACCGCTTCAAGGACGGCTCGGTCCGCGACGAGACCGCCGTCTACTCGCAGCGCGGGACGTTTCGCCTGCTCACCGATCACGTCATGCAGAAGGGACCCACGTTCCCGGAGCCGCTGGACATGACGCTGAATGCATCGACCGGGCAGGTCACCGTCCGCTACACGCACGATGGCAAGGAGAAGGTCGAGTCCGAGCAGATGACCCTTCCAGCCGACCTCTCCAACGGGATCACGCTCACCCTGCTGAAGAACATACGCCCAGCGGCTCCGCCTGCATCGTTATCGATGATCGCCAACACGCCGAAGGCGCGCCTGGTCAAGCTGAAGATTTCCACCGAGGGCAACGAGCCGTTCTCGACCGGGACCGCCGGCCGCAGCGCCACCCACTATGTCGTCAAGATCGACGTCGGCGGGCTGAGCGGCCTGATCGCACCGCTGGTCGGCAAGCAACCGCCGGACACGCACGTCTGGATTCTGCAAGGGGAAGCGCCCGCGTTCGTCAAGGCCGAGGGACCGATGTTTCTCGGCGGCCCGATCTGGCGGACCGAGCTGGTCAGCCCGGTCTGGCCGCACACCCCGCCTCCACCCCGATAGAATCGCCTTAGATGATCGCCCTTCGCGCCACGTTCGTCCCGTGTCTCGTGCTCTCGCTGCTCGCGGCCAGCTCTCGCCCGGCACGCTGCCAGCCGGCGGAGCCTGCAGAGATCACCGCCGACGCCTACGTCCCGATCACGCCGGCACAGCGCATGGACTGGATCGTGGACGGCGTGATCGGCCGCAAGAGTCTGACGGTGGTTGGACCGCTGGCGGCGATCTGGCAGACCGGCTGGAACACTCCTGAAGAGTGGGGCCGCAGCCCGTCGGGCTTCGCGAAACGATACGGCGAGCGCCTGGCGGACGTCGCCATCTCGAACTCCATCGAGGGCGGCCTCGGCGCCTTGTGGGGCGAGGAGCCGCGCTACATCCAGTCGGCGCGCAAGGGCCTCTGGCCGCGCGTGCGCTATGCGCTCAAGACCTCGGTGGTCACGCAGGGACGCGACGGCCGGCTGCGGCCCGCGTGGGCACGCTACGCCGGGAACACGCTCAACAACGTGATTGAGAACGCGTGGCTGCCGCCGAGCCAGACGACCGCAACCATGACCGCAGTGCGAAGCGGCATGGGCTTCGTCACCCGAATGGGCGGCAACCTCTGGGAAGAGTTCTGGCCGGACGTCGTCCGGCACTTCCGCAAAAAGTAGTGCAGGCCTTCAGGCCTGCGGTGGCGCAAACGGATCAGGCCTGCTGACGCGGACCGAAGCGCTCAACCGATCGCGCCTTGGCCGCCGCCGCCACTTCCTCGCGATTGCGCGGCGTGGCGGTGGTCGACAGCGAGTCGATCAGCCGGCGGGCGACGGCCGCGGTCTCCTCGATAGCCCGATCGAACGCCTGTTCGTTGGCCTTCGACGGCGACGTGAACCCGCTCAGTTTGCGCACGAACTGCAGTGAGGCGGCGCGAATCTCCTCGTCGGTCGCCGGTGGATCGAAGTTAAAGAGCGTTTTGATGTTTCGGCACATCGTGCTGTCCCCATGGATATTCGATGTAGTGGGCCGTTTCGATCGCCACGCCGCGTCCGCAGATCTCTTCGACGACGGCAAACGACATGTCGATGCCGGCGGAGACACCGGCGGATGTAAACACGCCGTCGTGGACGACGCGGCGCTCGCGCTGGATTCGAATGGTCGGATCGATCGACGCCAGCAGATCCAGCCCCGCCCAGTGCGTGGTCGCCCGCTTCCCCTGCAGCAGTCCGATCTTCGCCAGCAGCAGCGCGCCGGTGCAGACCGACGTCACCTGACGGGAGCGCGCCGCGGTGGCGCGAATCCACTCGAGCATGGCCTGGTCCTGCAGCAACGCGCGGGTGCCAAAGCCGCCGGGCACGACCAGGATGTCGATCGGCGGCGCGTCCGCCCAGCAATAGCGCGGGGTGACCGTCAGACCGCCGATGGCCGTGACGGCGTCGCGCGAACGCGCGACGGTGAAGGTCTCGAACGGGGCGCTGTCGTCGGTCCGGCGCGACTCGGCGCCCGCGATCGTGCGCGTTCGCGAGAACACCTCGAACGGCCCCGCGAAATCGAGCACCTCGACATCGTCGAAGATGAGGACGCCAACGGTCATGCGGTCGCTCGTCATACCATCACTTTCAACAGGAGACCAGAAGACCAGGAGATCCGTTCTTCCAGGAAACCACGTTTGATCTCCTGACCTCCTGATCTCCTGTGAACGCTTCTCAGATCTAGACCGGTCTCGTCATCCGGATGAAATGCGCCGGCTTGGTGAGCTTCGGTTCGACCAGCGGCTCGGTGCCGTTGTCGACGAAACCCAGCTTCCGATAGAACGGCGGGAGCTCGGTGCGCCGGTCGACGATGCGGATGTCGAGGGCGCGGCAGCCGCGCGCCGCGGCCTGGCGATCTGCTTCGTCCATCATCCGGCGCCCCAGGCCTCGTCCCTGCTGTCCCGGCCTGACCGCCAGCATGCCGAGGTACATCCGATCGCCCCGCTGCTCGAGATACATGCAAGACGCGAGGCTATCGGCCTCGCCGTCGACGACATAGAACGTGCCGGTCGTCATGTAGCGTTCGATCTCCGGGAGCGAGGTGCGATCCTTGTCGATGAAGTCGCGCTCCATGGCGAACGCGGCGTTCAGCAGCGCCACGATCCGCGGCACGTCGTCCGCGGCCGCCGTTCGGATGGAGATGATTTCAGGCACGCGTTGAGCCGCTCGTGATTAGGCTACCGCGTCAGCTTGCGGTACTTGATCCGATGTGGCTGATCGGCCGCCGACCCCAGGCGACGGTGACGGTCGGCCTCGTAGTCCTGATAGTTGCCTTCAAACCACACCACTTCGCTGTCGCCCTCGAAGGCGAGCATGTGCGTGGCGATCCGGTCCAGAAACCAGCGGTCGTGGCTGATGACCACGGCGCAGCCGGCGAAGCCGAGCAGGGCCTCCTCGAGCGATCGCAACGTGTCGACGTCGAGATCGTTGGTCGGCTCGTCGAGCAGGAGCAGGTTGCTCCCTTTCTTGAGCAGCTTCGCGAGGTGCACGCGATTCCGTTCGCCGCCCGACAGGGTGCCGACCTTGCGTCCCTGGGCCGCGCCTTTGAAATTGAACCACGACACGTAGGCGCGCGAGGCCACCTTCCGCTTGCCGAGCTCGATCTCGTCCGCGCTGCCGGTGATCTCGTCGAACACGGTCTTGTTCGGGTCGAGGGCGTCGCGGCTCTGATCGACGTAGCCGATCTGGACGGTCTCGCCGATCTTCAGCGTGCCGGCGTCAGGCTTCTCCATGCCGGTGATCATCCGGAACAAGGTCGTCTTGCCCGCCCCGTTCGGGCCGATCACGCCGACGATCCCGCCCCGCGGCAGGGTGAAATCGAGGTTCTCGATTAGAACGTTGTCGCCGTACGCCTTCTTGACGCCCCGCGCCTCGACCACGATGTCGCCGAGCCGCGGACCAGGGGCGATATAGATCTCGGCGCTTTCGATCTTCTTGGTGCTCTCTTCGCGCAGCAGGTCTTCGTAGGCGTTGAGTCGCGCCTTGCCCTTCGATTGGCGCGCGCGCGGCGACATGCGGATCCACTCGAGCTCCCGCTCGAGGGTCTGCTGCTTGCGCGTCTCGGCCTTTTCTTCCTGCTGCAGCCGGTTGGACTTCTGCTCGAGCCACGACGAATAGTTGCCTTCCCACGGGATGCCGCGCCCGCGATCGAGCTCGAGGATCCAGCCGGCGACGTTGTCGAGGAAGTAGCGATCGTGGGTGACGGCGACGACCGTGCCCTTGTAGTCCTTCAGGAAGCGCTCGAGCCAGGCCACGGATTCGGCGTCGAGGTGGTTGGTCGGCTCGTCGAGCAGCAGCAGGTCGGGCGACTGCAGCAGCAAGCGGCACAGCGCGACGCGGCGGCGCTCGCCTCCCGACAGCTTGGTGACATCGGCGTCGGGCGGCGGCAGGCGCAGGGCGTCCATCGCAATCTCGAGTTGCGAATCGAGATCCCACGCGTTGCAGGCGTCGATCTTGTCCTGGATCTTGGACTGTTCGTCCATGACCTTCTCCATCTCGTCGGGAGACAGGTCCTCGCCGAGCTTCGCGTTGACCTCGTCGTAGCGTTCGAGCAGCGCCTTGGTCGACGCCACCCCTTCTTCGACGTTGCCGAGCACGCTCTTGGCGGGATCGAGCTGCGGCTCCTGCTTCAGGAATCCGATCGAGATCCCCGCGGCGCTGAACGCCTCGCCGATGAAGCTCTGGTCCTCGCCCGACATGATCTTCAGCAGCGAGCTCTTCCCCGCTCCGTTCAATCCAAGCACGCCGATCTTGGCGCCGTAATAGAACGACAGCCAGATGTCTTCGAGCACTTTGGTGTCGGGCTGATGGACCTTCCCGAGACCTTTCATCGTGTAGATAAATTGGGGCATCAGTTCATTGCTAAATGCTAAATGCAGATTGCTGAATGATTGGTGGATTTAGGGGACCGACCGCGTTACCAATAGCGTACTATTCTGCATTAAATTAGCAATCAGCATTTTGCCATTAGCATTCTCATGATGCCCCGCCGGATCCTGCACGTCGACATGGACGCGTTCTATGCGTCGGTCGAGCAGCGCGACGATCCGGCGTTGCGGGGCAAGCCGCTCGCGGTTGGCGGCCGGCCGGAGGGGCGCGGCGTGGTCGCGGCCGCCAGCTACGAAGCGCGCGCCTTCGGCGTCTATTCCGCGATGCCGATGTCGAGGGCCGTCCGCCTCTGCCCTTCGCTCGTCATCGTCCGTCCGGACTTCACGCGCTACAAGGCGGCGTCGAAGGCCGTGTTCACGATCTTTCGCGAGGTGACGTCATTGGTCGAGCCGCTGTCGCTCGACGAGGCGTATCTCGACGTGACCGAGAACGCCTGGGGCGAGACGTTCGCCACGGTGGTCGCCAGGCGGCTCAAGGCGCGGATCCGGGCCGACACCGGGCTGACGGCGTCGGCCGGCGTCGCGCCCAACAAGTTCCTCGCGAAGATCGCGTCCGGCTGGAAGAAGCCGGACGGCCTGACCGTGATCAGCCCGGATCGGGTCGAGCCTTTCCTGCAGAAGCTTCCGGTCGATGCGCTCTGGGGCGTCGGTCCCGTGACCGCGGAAAAGCTGCGCGCGAAGGGGATCGAGCGTCTGGTGGATGTGCGCGCCGCCGACCTGCAGCTGCTGCGTGACGCGGTCGGCAGCCTCGCCGACTGGCTCCGTCAGCTCGCCAATGGCGTCGACGAACGTCCGGTCACCCCGAACCGCGAAGCGAAATCGTCCGGCTCGGAGAACACCTATCCGGAGGACCTCACCGACCTCGCGACGATCCGCGGCGAGATCGCCCAGATGGCGTCGCACGCGATCTCGTGGCTCGAGCGGCGGCAGATGCTGGCGCGCACGGTGACGATCAAGGTCCGCTACGACGACTTCACGACCGTCACCCGCAGCCACTCGGCGTTGCCGACGCGCGACGAAGCGGACCTGGCAGCGCGCGCCGTGCGCCTGCTCGACAAAACCGACGCCGGTAGCCGTCCGGTCCGCCTGCTCGGCGTCAGCGTGCACAATTTTCGCGGCGACAACGACGTCGACGAGGTGCCCGATCGGCTGCCGTTCGAGGAGTCATGACGACACAGCAGGCACACGAGGGCGGCGAGGGACACAAGGCGGCGGACACCTGGGACCGGGCGCAGTACGACAAGTTCCGGCGCGAGCGAGAGCAGCCGTTTGTCGATCTGCTTGCGCTGGTCCGTCCCCGGCCGGACATGCGCGTCGTCGATCTCGGGTGCGGCGCCGGGACACTGACGCGGCGTCTCCACGAGCAGCTCGCGGCGCGTGAAACCGTCGGCATCGACCGGTCCGAGAACATGCTCGCCGGGACGGCGGGCGCGGAGCTGCCGGCCGGACTACGGTTCGAGGCCGGCACCATCGAGTCGTTCGTGACGCCGACGCCCGTGCCGCATTGGGATCTGGTGTTTTCGAACGCCGCGCTCCAGTGGGCCGACGACCACGAGCGCCTCATCGAACGGCTGGCGGCGACCCTGGCCCCCGGTGGACAGCTCGCGTTTCAAGTACCGGCCCAGCACGACACCCTCACGCACACGGTGGCAGACGATCTGGCGGCAGCTGAGCCGTTCCGATCGGCGCTGAACGGCTGGCGCCGCTCGCACTCGGTGCTCGCGCCCGACGCCTACGCCCGTCTCCTGCACCGGTGCGGCTTCGCCGATCCGAAAGTCATGCTGATCGTCTATCCTCATATCCTCTCGTCCCGCGACGACGTGGTGGAGTGGGTGAAGGGGACGATGCTCACGGCATACAAGCGGCGCCTGACCGACCACGAGTACGATCAGTTCGTGGCCGAATACCGGGCGCGCCTGCTGCCGCGGCTCGAAGACTCACGGCCGTTCTTCTACCCGTTCAAGCGGATACTCTGTTGGGGGCAGCGGTCCGCCTGAAGGCGGACACTACATACGAGATGCTAAAAGGGACGCGCGACGGCATTCTGAAGAAGGTACAGCCCACGAGCATTCACGGCCAGATCTCGTGGGACGTGTATTTCACCGACGTCGAAGATCCCGACGGTCAGGTCAGCGTCGCGCGGGTGGGCCCCGAAGCGGTGATGGGCAACAACCTCGAGCCCGGCGATCGCATCCAGGTCGAATACGTCGTCGGCGTAGCCGTCCGCGTGACGCGGCTCGTGCCAACCGCGTAGCTCGATCCTTACCGCGGCTTCCCCACCGGTTGCCACAACTGAATCGGATTGCCTTCCGGATCGGCAAGCCGCGCAAACAGCCCGTTCGGATACTTCTCGGGATCGACCTCGACCGTGATGCCGGCGCGGCGCAGTTGCGCGACCATCGCGTCGAGATTACGGACGCGGAAGTTGAGCATGAAGGCCTGTTCCGCGCGGCCGAAGTATTTCGTCGCGGCCGGAAACGGCGCGAACGCCGTCGGCCCGGCCGCCTGCTGCCACGGTTCCAGGCCGTAGTTGGTCGGCGTCACGCCCACGCCGAGATGATCGGCGTACCACTGCGCGAGCGCCTTCGGGTCGCTGGCCTTGAAGAAAAACCCGCCGATGCCGTCGACAACCTCCTTGGCCGGGGCGGCGGGCGGCGCCGTCGGCGTTTGAGCTGAGGCGATGCCGATCGCGGCGATGAGACCGGCGCAGGCGATCAGTATTCGAGTCATCTATTCCTTCCTCTCGATCTTCACTGCCCGGAGATCGATTCGCGTGTTCGGCGCCTCGCCGGTTCGGGGGGCGGCTTCGATCGCTTCGACAACCGGCATTCCGCCCACCACTCTGCCGAACGCCGTGTAGACGCCGTCGAGCGGCGCCGAGGTCCCCGTGCAGATGAAGAACGATGTCGTCGCGCTGTCGGGCGCATCGCCGCGCGCCATCGAGACGATGCCCTTCACGTGCTTGGTGTCGTTGAACTCCGGCGGCTGATTGTGGACCAGCGCCTGCTGCTTCGCCGTCAACGGCGCCGCCCGGCTCGAAAGGGAGCCGGTCTGGATGACGAAGCCTGGCACGACGCGATGAAACGCCGTGCCGTTGAAGACTCCGGCCGCGGCGAGCCGCATGAACTGCCGAACAGTATTGGGCGCCTTGTCCACGAAGAACTCAATGGTGATCGGGCCCGCGCTTGAATCGAGGACGGCGCGATAGCCGCCGAGTTCAGCGGCGCTCTCGGTGACGAACGGCTCGGCCGGCGTCTCGCGAATGGTGACGTGCCGGATCTCGACGCGTTCGGTCGCGACCCCTTTGTCGTCGACCGGCGTTTCAGAAATCTTCTGCAGCACCTCGATGCCGTCGGCGACGTGCGCGAACACGGTGTACTGGTTGTCGAGCGCAGGCTGGTCGGCGAGGACGATGAAGAACTGGGAGCCGGCGCTGTCAGGCTTGCCCGGCACCAGCACGGCGGCGACGGACCCGCGCGTCATCTTCGCGGCGCGCGCTTCGGCCTTGACTGCGTTCTGGCCGCCGGTGCCGTAGAGCGCGCGCCTGGCCGGGTCTTTCGTCAGCGGATCGCCGCCCTGCACCATTCCGTACTTCACGGCGCGATGAAAGATCGTGCCCTCGTACGCGCCGCTCGCCGCCAGCTTCATGAAGTACGCGGTCTGATTGGGTGCGGCGGCCGGATCGAGATCGAGCACGAAGGTCCCGGCGCTGGTATCGACCACCGCCTGCTGCGGCGGCGCCTGCGCCGACAACGACGAGAAGAAAAAACCGCCGAGACCGCAGAGGACGCAAAGAAAAACGTTTCTCAGCGATCTCCGCGTGCTCCCCGGTTTTTTCTTCGTATCCATCAGTTCACGGGACCGTCGATGATGCGGCGCGCGTGCCAGATGTAGTGCAGGCTCGAGACGACCGTAATCGCCAGCGAGAGCCATACGCCCAGGTCCACCAGCACCGAATGATAGCCAAGGTAGTTGAACAGCATCGCCGCGACGGCGGTCACGATGTAGGTCGCGGTGGCGATCTTGCCGAAGACCGACGGCCGGAAGGTGCGGCGGCCGATCGCGAGGTTCACCACCGCGACGGTCAGGATGATGACGACGTCGCGGCTGATGATGCAGACGGTCAACCAGACCGGCAGGCGGTTCGCCAGGTTCAGGTTCGGCAGCGCGAGCACCACGAACGTGGTGACCAGCAGGAGCTTGTCGGCCATCGGATCCAGCCACGCACCGAGAGTGGTCCGCTGGCCGGAACGCCTGGCGATCAGGCCGTCGAGCCCGTCGGTGACGCCGGCGGTGACGAACACCACGAGCGCCCAGCCGAGATAGCCGTACAACACCAGGATCACGAATGCCGGGATCAGCAGCATCCGCAGGAGCGTCAGCTGATTGGCGGCGGTGAGCACCTCAGCGAGACCCCGCCAGCGCCTGGACCTTCGCCAGCGCGTCGATGGCTTCGGCGCCCGTGACGGCTTTGGAAGGCTGAAAGGCGTTGTCGCCGACGGTCTTCAACACGCCTGAGGCAACCGCGATCGACGCCGCCGGGTAGGCGAGATGACTCGGGGAGAGATCGCTGAACTTCAGGCGCGCGCCGTCCCAGGCCTTGGCACGCGCCGGGTTCTGCGGCGCGATCCGCGCCAGCAAGCGCGCAACCGCCTGCGCGAGATCGGCGCGACGAACGACCGTCCGCGGCTGAAACGCGTGGTTCGAGAACGGCTCCATCACGCCGGCGCGTGCGACCGCCATGATCCAGGTGGCGGCCCAGTGGTTGCGGACGTCGGTAATGAGGGCGGCATCGCTGCGGCTGCCGCCCCCAAGCATCGCGCTCAGCCTGATGCCGATCAGCGCCGCCAGGTCGGCGCGGCTGATCTGCGGCGCCTCGTCGATGGCGCGATACTCCGCCGGGAGGCGCGCCAGGGCCGTCTTGGCGCGCACCGCTTCGAGCCGCTTCTCCAGATCCGCACTCGGCTCGATGGCCGCCGCGTCGCCGTACGCCTTGAGCGCGCCTTCGAAGTCGCCGCGCGCCTCGAGCAGTTCACCAACTTGCGTGAACGTCTTGGCATCGGGATCGAGCGACGCCGCCTTGCGGAAGTGCTCCAGCGCGGCGTCTGCGTTCCCCTTCTGCCGTTCGACGCCGGCCAGCTCACGATAGAGAAATGCGCTGTCGGGTGAGCTCGCGATCGCGGTGGTATAGGCCTGCGCCGCCTCGTCGAGGCGGCCGGCGCGGGCAGCCTCGCGCGCCCGTCCGATGCCCTGCTCCGCGTTGCGGAACCTGAGCACCTCGACGCGGCGCGCCAGTTCCGCCTGCGACGGATCGACGGCAAGCGCCGATTCGAACGCCGACAGCGCCTCGGTCTCCCGGTTGAGCGCCATCAGCGCCGTCGCCCGTCCCACGAATGCCGACGCGTCGTCTTTCTGCGGGTTGAGCTCGAGGGCGCGATCGAAGTGTGGGAGCGCCGCCTTGGGATCCTTCCGCGCCAGTTCAAGGTAGCCGAGGGAGGCTTCCGCGGGATAGAACGCCGGCAACGTCTTCAACGCCGACGTGAACTCCCGCTCGGCCGTCCTGAAGTCGCCGGACTGCAGGAACGCCCAGCCGCGAGACGCGGCCGCCGCCGCCGGGCTGTCGGCCATCGCCGGCGGCGCCGCGGGCCGCATGAATTCGGGAAACTTCGGCGCCGTCACGACTGGCGCGGGAACGGTTTTGGGCGCGCAGCCGCTGAGGAGCACGAGGGCGGCCAGCAGGACCAGGATCAGTCTCGCCGAAGCGTTGGCGGAGGCGGGGCGCATCGACAAGATATTAGCCCAGACGATCGAGAAGCCGGCGCGGGACGTCGGCGACAATCGACACCTCGGCGTCGCGCGTTTCGTGGAGCACGACTTTGGCGTGGCGGTACACCCTGGCGATGCGCTCGCGATCGGACGCGCTGTCGGGATCGAACGTCAGCGTCACGCGGACCACGTCGAGCGCGAGGCGCGAGGCGATCGTCTCGACCAGCTCATCAATCCCCTGCCGGGTCAACGCCGAGATGCTCAAGGCAGACGGGTCCTGTTCCTGCAGCCGTCGCCGCTCGTCCGGCGTCAGCGCGTCGCACTTGTTGTAGACCTCCAGCATCGGCACGTCGATCGCGCCCACCTCGTCGAGCACGCTGCGCACCGCGTTCATCCGGCGATCGCGATCGGGCGCCGCGGCGTCGATCACGTGGAGCACCAGGTCGGCGTCGGCGGTTTCCTCGAGCGTGGCACGGAAGGCGGCGACCAGCGCGTGCGGCAGCCGATCGATGAACCCCACGGTGTCGGAGACCAGCAGCTCGCGGCTGTCCGGTAGACGCACCTGCCGCACCAGCGGATCCAGCGTGACGAAAAGAGCGTTGGAGGCTTCGGCGTTGGCGCGCGTCAGCACGTTGAACAGCGTGGTCTTGCCGGCGTTGGTGTAGCCGACCAGAGCCACCGTCGGCACCGAGCTCTTGTGACGGCGCTCGCGCAGCTGCGTGCGCCTCTTGCGCACCTGATCGATATCGTCCGAGATCGCATGAATCCGGGTGCGAATCCGCCGGCGATCGGTTTCCAGCTTGGTTTCGCCGGGCCCGCGCGATCCGATGCCGGCGCCGAGCCTCGACAAGGCGGTTCCGGAACCGGCCAGCCGCGGCAGCAGGTACTTCAATTGCGCGAGCTCTACCTGCAGCTTCCCTTCACGGGTCCGCGCGCGCCGCGCGAAGATGTCGAGAATCAGCTGGGTGCGATCGATGATCTTGCGGCCGACTTCGGCTTCGATCTGCCGAAGCTGCGCCGGCGTCAGCTCGTTGTCGAAGATGACCACGTCGACGTCCAGCTCGGAGGCGGAGACGGCGAGCGTCTTGATTTTGCCGGCGCCGAGGAAGGTCGACGGATCCGGCTTCGGCCGCTCCTGGAGGACGCGCAGCACCACCTCGGCGCCCGCCGCCTGGGCGAGCCCGGCGAGCTCGTCGAGCGATCGCTCCGCGTCGAGCCGACGCGTGCGTCCGGCGATCAGCCCGACCAGCGCCGCGCGCTCCGATCGACCTATCGCGCGGGTGGGTGCGCCAGAGCGCTTTGCAGCCATGCCTGAATCTCGTCCCATGAAATGGCGCCCGCGCGCACCAGCGCCGGATCGGCACCGCTGACGTCGACGATCGTGGACGGCGCGCCACCTGGCGTCGTGCCGGCATCGATCAACAAATCGAGGCGGTCGCCGAGCGTGCGCTCGACCTCGTCGGGATCCGCCGTCGCCGGCGCGCCGCTGACGTTGGCGCTGGTCGCGGTGATCGGCCGGCCGGCCTCCGCGCAAATCGCGCGGGCGACGGCGTTGGCCGGCACGCGCACGCCGATGCGTCCGGTGCCGCCGCTGACGTCCGCCGCCAGCGTGCGCGGCGCCGCCATCAGCAGCGTCAGTGGCCCAGGCCAGAAATGGTCCGCCAGCCGCTGCCCTGCCGGCGGCAGCCGGCCGAGATGCAGCGACACCTGTCCGGCGTCGGCGGCGATCAACGGCAGCGCGCGCTCGGCTGCCCGGCCTTTGACCGCAAACACCCGCGCCACCGCCGGCGAAGAAAACGGATCGGCGGCCAGGCCGTAGAGCGTGTCAGTGGGCAGTGCGACGAGACCGCCCGCACGAATCCACTTGGCCGCTTCCTGAATCGCATCGCGCTGAGGCGCCTCGGGGTCCACGAATACTCGCCGCATCACGCTCTATTATGCGTCGTTCCCTGAACCCTCACTCCGCCATCGTCTTCTGCACGACGGCGGCGAGCAGGGCCATCAGCGCGAGGTCGGCGACGAAGACGATCCGGATCGACGCGCCGCCGACGAAACCGGCGATGAACGGGCTGGTCGCCATGCCGATCAGCGAGGCGCTCGTGAGCACGCCGAAGCCGGCCCCGTGCGCGCCGGGTGGAATCACCGCTCCCGCGGCGCTGTAGCTGGCGGTCATCGCTGCGCCGATCCCGAGGCCGAGCAGCACGGAGGCGGCGGCCATCATCCAGAAATTTCCCGACAGGCCGAACAGGCCCGAGCCGGCGGCCGCCACCGCCGAACCTCCCGCGATCACCGCCCGCACCGGATACCGTCGCAGCAGCTTCCCGCAGAAATGGTGACCGAGGGCGCCGGTGAACGCCATGATCGAGAACAGCGTGCCCGAGACGATCGCGACATTGGCGTGGGTGACGCCCATCTGCTCGACATACAGCGGCAGCACCGGACCGAAGCTGCGATCGACGAACTGCAGCCCGAAAATCACACCCATCATCAGGATGAAATTGCGGAACGCGAGCACGTTGCGGAACGTGACGCGGCCGGTCTCGGCGGCATCGGGCGGCTGCGCATGCGTCGCGCGATCGTCGTACATGACGTAGACGATGACCAGCGCGACGAAGTAGAACAGCGCGGTGCCGATGAAGGCCGGCCGCAACCCGACCATGCTCGCCAGCACGCCGCCGATCACCGGCCCGACGCCGGGTCCGATGCGCTGCGCCGTCTGCACCGCGCCGATCGCGTTCGGCATGCGGTCGCGCGGCGCCGATTCCGCGGCCATCGCCACCGACAGCGATCCGTAGCCGGCGAACAGCCCCTGGATCGCGCGGAGCGCCAGTACCTGCCAGACGCTGGTGACGAAGGCCATCGCCGCAAACAGGACCACGAAGCTGACGAGCGATCGCTCCACCATGATCTTGCGGCCGAACCGATCGCCAAGTCGTCCCCACCACGGCGCCAGCAGCGCGGTCAGCGCCGGCGTGATCCCGAGGCTCACGCCGGTCCACATCGCGATTTCGCCGACGTCGGTGACGCCGAGCTGGCCGATGAACAGGGGAAGAAACGGCATCACCAGGGTGAAGCCGGTGTAGCCCATGAACGACGCCGCGGTGACCGCGAACACGTTGCGGCGCCAGGCGGCGGACTCGACGGGACGTGCGGAAGGGACCGTCAAACTGACTTTTTCAGAGCCTCACCATGCGCCGCCGATTGTGCCGCATTTCGTGCCGACCCGGGAAGGACGTGCGACACGGGCTCGGGGGGCGCGCTGGTGAGATTGAGTGCAGCAGTAGGCTCGACCGTTAGCAGCCGAACAATCGAAAGCGAACACGTCGAAAGAACCACGTGATGTCCGCGTACAAACTGGCGTCGGATTCGGCATCACAAGCAGCGCAAAACGGTCCGCGAATCGCGTCGTCGTCCATCGGTGTGTGATGGACCGAACAACGATCGAGCAGATGAGCGCGCATGACATAATTGTATCTTTAATGACGTTAAAGTCATTCAAAGGACCTATTTAATCCTCTAATCCGTTTGCGAATACGTGCGGACATGCGCAGCTCTGGGAAACGATGGCTCCGTCTGGGGGAACGCAAGAAGCGAGACCAAAGTCTGCCGCTTGAACGGCTTTGGGCTGACTGATCCGTAAAATCGTTAGCGTTCCTACGCGGCGAAGCGGAATCGAACTTGCGCAACCGGCGATCGATGAGTCGGGCCAGTTCCAGATACGAGAGCCTTGACCACTGGCGAGGCCTGGCCTGCCTGTTGGTGATCGTGTACCACTCGACGATGGGTTACCTTGCGGCGGTTCCGGCCGGCACCGGCCCGCTCCACGCCGCAATCGCCTTCACCCACCACTTCAACGTCGGCGTGGCGCTGTTCTTCGTGATCAGCGGCTACTGCATCGCGGCCGCCGCCGACAACACACGCAGCCGGGGCGACGGCATCGGTTCCTATTTCAAGCGACGGTTCCGTCGCATCTATCCGCCCTTCTGGATTCTCGTGGCGCTCTCGATCGGCGCGTTCTTCGCGCTCGACTACGGCTGGAGCGCCCCGCTGCTGTCCGGCGGAGCGTGGCCGCAATACCGCCCGACCTGGTTCTCGCCGTCGCAATGGGTCGGCAACCTCACGCTGATCGAATCGTGGCGTTATCACGTGTTCGGCGGCCCGAAGGGACAGTTCG
This sequence comes from uncultured Acidobacteriota bacterium, assembly GCA_963794705.1. Classification (GTDB taxonomy): domain Bacteria; phylum Acidobacteriota; class Vicinamibacteria; order Vicinamibacterales; family CAVVIG01; genus CAVQFC01. Next base: position 83,394 of record CAWCFI010000006.1, on the reverse strand, counting down.
TCGGGCAGGCCTGGACGCTCAACTATGAGGAGCAGTTCTATTTCGTCACCGGAATGGTGCTGCTGGCGTCGCGCCGGTGGTTCTTCCAGGGCATCGCGGCTGTGTCGGGCGCCACGGTGCTGCTGATGATCTGGGCCGGCGCCACGCGCGCGCACGTGGACGGGTTCTTCTTCGACGGGTCGTGGCTGCTGTTCGCCGCCGGCGTGGCGGTGTTCTACCGCATCCGCTACGCCACCGGCGCCCGGGCCCGCGCGATCGACGTGGTGCTGCTGGCCGCGATTCCCGCCAGCCTATGGCTCTCCGTGCCGATCTACGGCGCGGTCGCCGGCTTCGCGTTCGCCGCGAGCTTGCCCTGGCTCTTCCGGTTCGACCGATCGATCGCATCGTCGGCGCCGCTCACGCCGCTGCTGATCTGCGGGCAGATGTGCTACTCGCTCTACCTGGTGCACCAGATTCCGGTAAAGGCGATCACGACCGCGCTGGCGCGCAACGGTGCGGGCGGATCGGTGGCGACACTGTTGATCGCCATTCCGCTGTCGATTGGCGTGTCGGTCGGACTGGGCTGGCTGTTCCATATCACCGTCGAACGACGGTTCCTGAACACGCCGGCATCGGTCCTCGACCGTGGCGAGCGTTTCCCGTCGCGGGCCAATGCCGAGCCAGGGCTGGCGGCCGGAGGCGTCGTCGGCGCGGTCTAGAGTTGACACGTGTCGAATAACGGCGGAATACTCGTTCAACGCACCGCTCGATCGCGCTGCCTGCGGAATACCGACGCGCCCTCTACTCTTCTGACCAGGTCCGACCAATGATCATGGACCCACAGACGCCTCTCTAACTCGAGGACCACGAGATGGGCATTCGCAATATCAGTACGTTCACGATCGTCGCCATGCTGTCGATGGCATGCGGTCAGGCCAGCCGATCGGCAGGAGTCGAAAGCCCTGCTCCGAACACGTCTGGGATGCCTGCCCCTCCTGTCGCTCATGCGATGCCTGCCTCAGTGGTCAGCGAGACGCGGCTGTCAATCGGGACCGACGAGTTCGTGCCTCGATATGCGAATGTCCTGTCGAATACGTTGAAGGTTCCAGCAGGGCACACAGTGGTCCTGCCCGCAGACGCCACATATGATGCGATCGAAGTCGCCGGCACGCTGCGGGTCGATCCTTCACTGGATACCACGTTGCGCGTGACGCACCTGCAGGTGCTTACGAGTGGCCGCATCGACTGGACTGTTCCGTGCGGCAGGCATCTGGAGGTGATCCTCAACGACGTGGCCATCGACACGACGGTCGATCCGTTCCAGTGGGGTAACGGCATCCTGAACTTCGGCAAGTTCAGGATGGTTGGCTGCGAGCTCGCGCGAAGCTTTACCACCGCCGCTACCGACCTGCGTGCGGGCGCGACGTCGATCACGCTGGACGCGCTGCCCGCGGGATGGCGCGTGGGAGACGAGCTGATCATTCCGGACACGCGTCAGCAGGAACCGTACCAGTACCGCGTGAAGAAGAATGTCCCGTATCGCGAATCGCGGGTCACCATCGCCGCGATCGACGGCAACACCATCACGCTCTCCAAGGCCCTCGACTACGAACACAAGAGCATCCGCGACTTCGACGATCACGTCGTCCTGAAGCCGCGAGTGGCCAATATCACCCGTAACATCGTCATTCGTTCCGAGAACGCGAACGGCACGCCAGGCCACGTCGTCAACGTGGGCCATCAGGCCACCTGGGACATTCGCTACGCGGCATTCCGGGACCTGGGCCGCACGAAAAGCCTCCCGCTCGATCCGACGTCGGTGGACCGCTCGCACATCGGGACCAACCAGACCGGGCGCTACGCCGTGCACTTCCATCACGCGCAGGGCTACCAGTCCAAGTTCATCGGCAACGCCGTGATCGGCCATCCGGCCGCTGCCAAGTGGGGGGTGGTCATCCATCAGACGTCCGACGCGCTGGTCGAGCAGAACGTCGTGATCGACTTCTCCGGCTCGGGCATCGTCACGGAAGACGGACCCGAGGTCCGCAACGTCATCCGCCAGAATTTCGTCGCGTATATCTATGGCGGGTCTGAACCGACTGCCTGGGTCATCAACAGTCCCGAGCACAACAATTCGCGCACTTGTTTTGGATGCGAAGGCGCAGGCTACTGGTTCAAGGGGATGGAGGGGACGATCTTCGAAGGCAACGAAGCGTGGAACACACGGTTCGGCGAAGTCTTCATGGACGCGCCGGTCGCCGATCGGTACCCGGGAACTCCGGGAGGTCCGCTCGACACGACACTCCCGCGGCGCAGCCACTGGTTCGCGTCCCACGCGGACAACGTGACGGCGGCCAACCTGTCGGCCGGCCTCGATCTGTGGCGGACGAATGGCAAGACAGGATTAATCAATCGGCATATTTCCGCACACAACTGGCAGTATCAGGTCTACTTCGGACCGGTGCCGATTACCGACAGCGGCTCGTACCTGAAGGACTCGATGATCATCTGTCGGGGAAATGGCGCTGAGGGTCTGTTTTTCCCGCGGCCCTATTCGAGCATGCTGAAGGTGGAAAACACGTCCATCCTGGGATGCACGATTGGTTTGAGCCAGGGCGGGGGCCGTGACCTCGTGACGATTGACGGCGGCACGTGGCAGAACGAAGTCGACTTCAATTTTCCGACGAATCAGATCCCCTACGGCACGCTTTGGATCCGGGGCGTCACGAGCAAACCGTATCCGAGCGAGCTGAAGCGTGCGACGGCGCCGCTGCCCGCCGAGGCGAACGGCATGCACGTCATCACCTACGGTGACAAGAATCCGTGGCTGCCGGGCACTCCGTCGTCGGATCTGACCGGCTGCTCTCAGGGCATCGTCAACTGGCAGGGCACCGGACAGAATTACTGCTTGCGCCAGACGGCCAGTCCGGTTGCCGCTCGTCAGAACTGAATCTTGACGTTGGTGTCCGGGTTGACGTGGATGCTGTCGATGAACCGGATGCGGTGAGGCCGGTTCTGCATGATCACCGAGCTGGTGCGCGTGCCGTCGCCGAAGAAGCGGACGCCGCGCATCAGCGTGCCGTCGGTCACCCCGGTCGCAGCGAAGATGATGTCCTTGCCCGGCGCCAGATCCTTCGATCGATAGACCTTCTTGAAGTCGGTAATCCCCATCGCCCGGCAGCGCTCTTCGTGTTCAGGCTTGTTGACCACGAGGCGGGCGAAAATCTCGCCGTTGAGGCAGCGCATCGCGGCGGCGGTGAGCACGCCCTCGGGCGCGCCGCCGGTGCCCATCACCGCGTGCACGCCTGAGCCCACGACCGCGGCCGCGATGCCGGCCGACAGGTCGCCGTCGCCAATCAGCCGGATCCGGGCTCCGGTTGCGCGGATGTCGTTGATCAGCTTCTCGTGGCGCTCGCGCTCGAGCACGACCACGACGAGATCCTCGACGTGGCGGCCGAGGCACTTGGCAATCGCCGTCAGATTTTCCTGAACCGAGGCGTCGAGGCTGACGGCGTCCTTCGAGCTCGGACCCACCACCAGCTTTTCCATGTACAGGTCGGGCGCGTGCAGCAGCCCACCCCGGTTCGACGCCGCCAGCACCGCAATCGCGTTCGGCGCGCCGGTCGCGCACAGGTTGGTCCCCTCCAGAGGATCGACCGCGATGTCGACTTCGTCATAGCGGGCCGGCCGCGGTCCGTCGAGATCCTTGGCGTTGACGAGACCGACCTTCTCGCCGATGAACAGCATCGGCGCTTCGTCGCGCTCGCCTTCGCCGATCACGATGGTGCCGTCGATCGGGACCGTATCCATCACCTGGCGCATCGCCTCGACGGCGACCTGGTCCGACTTGTGACGGTCGCCTTGCCCCATCGTGTGCGCGCACGCGATGGCCGCTTGCTCGACGACCCGGAGAAATTCGAGGGAAAGATCGGAATCCATTAGCCCTTCATCTCGCCCGTGTAGGGCGGAAGCTCGCAGCGGGTCGGACGGTCGGTCCGGTAGCCGAGCAGGTAGTCGGCCTGCATGAGTTTGTGAATCTCGCGCGTGCCTTCGTAGATGACCGCGGCCTTGCAGTTCCGGAAGAAGCGCCCGACCGGGTATTCGTCGGAGTAGCCGTTGGCGCCGTGAATCTGGACGGCATCGCTGGCCGCTTTTTCCGACGCCACGGTGGCAAACCACTTCGCGAGTCCGGTCTCGCGCGTGTTCCTGGTGCCGCGGTTCTTCATCCAGCCTGCACGCTGCCACAGCAGCCGCGCCGCCTGATAGTCGGACTCCATGCCGGCAATCATTTCCTTCACCAGCTGATGCTGGCCGATCTCCACGCCGAAGGTCTTACGCTCTTTGGCGTACTTCACGCTGGCGTCGCGGCAGGCCCGCACCAGGCCCGTCGCGCCGGCGGCGACGGTGTAGCGCCCCTGATCGAGCGAGAACATCGCGATCTTGAAACCCTCGCCGAGTCGGCCGAGCACGTTCTCCTCGGGCACCTCGACGTCGTCCATCTTGAACCAGCCGGTGTCCCCCGCCAGGATGCCCCACTTCTCCTTCATCGCGCCGCTCGAGAACCCCTTGAAGGTGCGCTCGACGATGAACGCGGTCATCCCGGAGGGATCGCCTTTTTTCTTCTTCTCGAGGTCGGTCCAGGCGATGACCAGGAAGTGATCGGCGACGTTGGCCAGCGAGATCCAGATCTTCTCGCCGTTGAGGACGTAGCGGTCGCCCTGCTTGGTCGCCGTGGTCTGAATCGCGCGCGCATCGCTGCCCGCGCCGGGTTCGGTCAGGCCATAGCCGGAGATTTTCTTGCCTTGCGCCTGCGGCACCAGATATTTCTGCTTCTGTGCTTCATTGCCCCAGGCGAGCAGCGACAGGCAGTTCAGCCCGGCGTGCACCGACATGATCACCCGCAGCGAGGTGTCGAGATACTCGAGCTCCTCGCTCGCGACGCCGAGGGCGAGGTAGTCCATGCCGGCGCCGCCGTACTCCTGGGGAATCGAGATGCCGAGCAGGCCGAGCTTCGCCATGCCGCCGAGGATGCGCTCGCGATCGAAATGATGCTGGCGGTCGTTGTCGTGGATGAAGGGCAGCACCTCGCGGGCGCCCCATTCGCGAATCGACCGCTCGAGCAGTTGATGTTCGTCTGAGAGAGTGAAATCAATCATGGTAAACCGCGGAATCCTATCACGCGCGGCCGGCGACATGCACCAGCGCCCCGCGCCCCGCGCCGAGCGCCTCGGCGGCGCTCGCGCCGTTGGCTGCGATCTCCAGATGGTCGGTGCTGCCAAACAGCGCGCACACTTCGCCGGCCGAGGCGTCGGCGTACGTCGAAACCACCCGCGACACCTGGTGCGTGCCGATCCGAATCTCGAGCGGGCCGCCGGCGAGCTTCTCGAACGTCCGGCGATCGATGTTGCTGATCAGGTTGCCGAAGCGATCGACGCTAAGGATCTGGCCGTCGATCCGGCCGTCGGCGAGAGCGGCGCGCGGGATGTCGAGGTGCTGGACCGCGCCGGCCGATCGGCCGAGCGCGGCGAGATCGATGCCCTTGGCCAGCCACGCGGCTGCCGGCGCGAACCGATCCCGCCCCTCGAAGGTGCGGCTGACGGTCGGGCGCCCGTACTTCCGCTCGGTCAGCTCGACGATCCGCTTGGCGGGATGTTCGTCCAGCACCGCAGTCAGCACGCCGTTGTCCGGCGCCACGAACCGATAGTCACCCGATTCGGCGGCGATACCGCGGCGCGTCGAACCGACGCCGGGATCAACGACGACCAGGAACACCGTGCCGGGCGGAAAATAGCGATACGACGCGGCGAGCTCGAGCGCGCCGCCGAGCACATCATGGGCGGCCACGTCGTGCGAGATGTCGACCAGCGTCGCGTCGGGACAGATCCCGAGCGCCACACCCTTCATCGTGCCGGCGTAGTGATCCCGCGTGCCGAAGTCGGTGAGCAGGGCGATGATCGGGCGCGCCATCCGCCTAGCTTACCGAAATGGCGCGCCGTCCTGCTGTAGCCATGAAAGAACGCCGGAGAGGTCCGGCCTATAATCGCGCCGATGCCGCGTTGGGCCAGACTGGTGTCGGCGATCGCTGCGATCCGCGTCGCCGCCGTGCTGATCCTGTACCTCTCCGGGCAGCTGGCGCCGGCGGCCAACGTCCCGATTCCGCTCTGGGCGTACGCCGGATTGAGCCTCACCTTTGGCGCGCTCGGCGCTACCTTGCTGATGGGTAATCGCGATGACGTGCGAGCTGCCTGGCTGGGCGGCGTGCTGCTGCTGATTGCTGTTCCATTCACTGGCAGGATTCTCATCCTCTCCACGTTGCCGGTCCGGGCATGGATCGACCCGATCCGGCCGGATGCCTTCCTGCCGGCGTTTCTCTGGCGGTTCCTGATCGAGTTTCCATTCGAGCTTCCGCCGCGCCCGCGCCGAGCCGCGCGCGCGGTTGCCGCCTGCGCCCTGACGTTCGGCCTCGTCGCGGCAGTCGCCAACCTTTCACTCATCGCCTGGCCGATGGAGGAAGCCGGCGACTGGCGTGCCCTGGTGGCGACGGGCGGATACGGCGGGAGCTTCTATTGGCTCGCGCTCTTCCTGCCCAGTGCGGCGGCGTTCGTCGCCCTGCTTGGGCGAATGGCCACGAGTACCGGCGAGGATCGGTCCCGCCTGCGGATCTTCATCGGCGGCCTCGTCGGCGGCATGCTGCCCTTGATTGGCGAGGTGGTCGTCGAGGAATCGTGGCCCGCTTACAAGGCGATGGTGCACAGCTCGTCCATCGAGTCATGGGTCGGCCTTGTCCTGTTCGGCGCGCTGGCGGCGGTGCCGTTCGTGACCGCGTACTCGGTGGTGTTCGACCGCGTCGTGCAGATGCGAGTGGTCGTCCGCGCTGCGCTGCAGTACGTGTTCGCGCGGTACACGATCCTGGTGGCGACCGCGATGCCGTTCGTGGCATTGAGCCTCTACCTGGTCAGACACCGGGCCGAACCGATCGCATCGCTGCTGAGTGGCGCGCGGCCCGTTCTCCTGTTCACCGCGATCGCCGCGGGCTTTCTGACCCTGCGCATGCGACAGCAACTGTTGTTGGCCCTCGATCGCCGGTTTTTTCGAGAAGAATACAACGCTCCGCTGCTGCTGTCGCGCATGATGAGCGACGAAGTCATCTCGCGAAGCCCGCTCGAGATCGCCGAGCATCTGGCGCTCGAGATCGAGCGCACGCTGCACGCGCGCGCCGACCTGTTCGTCGCGGACGACGCCGGTGTCGCACTCCGGGATCCGCGCGGCGTCCAGGCCGACCTCGGATTGAAGACAGCACTGCTGACGCTGGCGTTGTCGGATTCACACCCGATGGAGCTGAACCTGGCGACCGGCTCCGCCCTCGATCGATTGCCGGACGGCGAAAAACACTGGATCGCGACGGGGCGCTATCGGTTGATTGTCGCGGTCCGAACCCGCGACGGACAGCCCGCTGGGCTGCTTGCGCTCGGCGAAAAAAGGAGCGGGCTGCCTTTCACGATCGACGACCGGCGGTCGATTGGCGCGCTGTCCGCCCCTCTGGCGCTCGCGCTCGAGAACGATCGGCTGCGACACTCCGATTCGCAGCTCCAGCCGGCAGCGGTCGAGTGCCACGCGTGCTTCCGCCTGCATCCTCCCGGCACGCGCAGCTGCATCTGCGGCGGGGCCGTCTCACCGGCAAATGCCCCTCACATCCTGCGTGGGGTGTTTCGCTTCGAGCAACGCGTCGGCGCCGGCGGCATGGGCGTCGTCTACCGCGCCACCGACCTCGACCTCGGCCGGCAAGTGGCCGTCAAGACGCTGCCCCGGGTGACGCCCGAACACGTGTCCCGTCTGCGCCGTGAAGCCCAGACAATGGCCTCAGTCGTCCACCCGAACCTCGCCGTCATCCACGGCATCGAAACCTGGCGAGGCGTCCCATTTCTCGTCGAGGAATATCTCGCCGGCGGCACCCTGGCCGATCGCCTTCGGGTCGGGCGGATGGACATCGACGCGGCGCTCACGCTGGGCATCACGCTCGCCGCCGTGCTGGGACAGCTGCATGCCGCGGGCGTTGTTCACTGCGACGTCAAACCGAGCAACATTGGTTTCACGGATGGTGGGGTCGTGAAGCTGCTCGACTTCGGGCTCGCTCACCTGCTGCGGGGATCCGGCGATCTGATCCCAAGCGCCGCCTCGACGGTCAACGGGCTCGACGCCGGCGCGTCCGTGATCGTCACCGCTCGCGGTTTGATGGGGACACCGCTCTACATGTCGCCGGAGGCGATCCTTGCCGAGCGGCCGGCCCCGGCCTTCGACCTGTGGGCGCTCGCCGTCGTGCTGTACGAAGCCATCGCCGGCCAGCGTCCCTTTCAGGGACGCGACAGCGACGAGGTGTTCCGGCGTGTCAGCGAGGGCGCGTTCCCGGATCTCGCGACGCTTCGAGACGATTGCCCGCCCCCGCTTGCGGCCTTTTTTCACAAAGCCTTCGCGGGCCACACCAGGCAGCGTCCAGGCGACGCCAAAATATTGGAACAGGCGCTTTTCGCCTTGCGCTCACGGGCGTCCTGATTTAGCCTCGCGAATTGTTGAGTTGTGTGGCAACCCAGCGCGAAGACACGAGACAGACAAGAGGTCAAATCCGATGGCGACAAAAGACGAGAAGAAGAGGAAGAAGAAGCGCCTGGCCGCTCCAACAGCGGCATCCATTGTTGCGCTGATCGTCACCCAGTTGACGAAAATCGTCGAAGACGGGGGCAAGCAATTTTCCGCGAGGGCTCTTGACCAGTGGAAAAAGGATCTCAAGGATGCGGTGCAGTTGAATCTGGACAACGGGCAGAAATGGACACCGCAGGTCCAGAAAACCGTGCTGCGGGTCGCGTCCGACATGGGCAGGATCGCGGTCATCATTTCCGATGACGATCCCCAGGTCACGAAAGATCGGGCGCTGGCGGCGTTCGGCGCAGCCCAGTTCCACAAAGCCTGCCCGGGCAACGGCGAAGGCGCCTGGTGCGACTTCTAGATGTCAGCGCCAGAAAAGATCCTGGCGGTCGTGTGGCACAAGCAGAAGAAGTTCTACTACTGCGGCCCGGCGACCATCCAGATGATCCTCGAGTATCGCGGTGCTGGACTGATAGCGCAGGACAATCTGTGGAATGACGTACAGCAGCACAGCGCCTGCGCCTGGGAGGACGACGTCGATGAACTCGACGCGATCGACCCGACCGATAACCTGTGGGTGAGCGCGTGTCCGTGCTGGGCCACGAGCCCGGAAGCGTTGAAGGCAACGATCAACCTGCACAAACCCGGCACCGTCTCTTTGAAATACACAGGACCCGTCGATGCTCGCGATCAACGCGCTCATCACCAGCATTGATGCCAACGTGCCGGCGGCCATAACGATCCGGGGATTCAATCACTGGGTGGTGGTGAACGGCTATCTCATGGATCCGCCTGCCGAGCCTGGTTCTGGGCAGCCCTACAGTCTCCAAGGCCTGTACGTGACCGATCCTCTTCAGACGGACGCCGTCAAACGGCACAAGCTCGTGCCCCTGCGCCAATGGCAAGGCCCGTACTTCGCATCGATGGACTGCGGGGCTCATCAGGACCAACACCCGCTGGTGGTGGGAGGCTGACGTGATGCTCAGGGATGCCCGCGAAATCCAGCCGATCGCACTCGCGGTCATGAGCCGGCTGAGTCGATCGTCTACCTGGAACCACGCGCTGAGCGAATCCACGCACGACGCGTCACCGACGCTCGTTCAGCAGCTCGATCGGGATGACGAGTTCTATTACGTGGTGACCGTGACGAAAAAGCAGGGCATCACCGCGCGCCTCGCGATTAGTGGCGACGCGACCGAACTGCTCGAGATCGAAGGTATCCAGGAGGACGGCACGGCATTGCCGCCGTACGTCGATCCAATCGCCATCCTGGACGCCGCGGCACGCCGCCGATCGGCACCGAACTCGGCCATCTTCCGGCCGGCATTGATCGGACGCCACCCGGTGCTCGTCTGGAAATCGTGCCAGCAATCGACCACTCGCTTTCTCCCGTTCTGGCTGGTGACGATCCGCGATCGGCTGCTCTATATCCGCGTTGACGGGACGGTCTTCACCAAGCTGACGACCACGGGTCACGGATAGCGTCGATCTGTTCCTGACGGCGGTCAGCGCGTCGATCACCGGCGAACAACCCGGGTCAGAACTGGCTATAGTCTTGGCGACATGAACGCCGCGGTGCGCCTGCAGGGCGTCCGGAAGACATTCGGATCGGCGACCGCGGTGCAGGGCCTCGATCTGGAGGTGCCGTCCGGCGCGCTCTACGGCGTGATCGGCCCCAACGGCGCCGGCAAGACGACCACGATCCGGCTGATCATGTCGATCCTGTTCCCCGACGCCGGCGAGCTGACGGTGCTCGGGCATCGATCGGCGCTCGAGGCCAAGAACCGGATCGGCTATCTTCCGGAAGAGCGCGGCGTCTACCGCAAGATGCGCGTCGGCGCGTTCCTCGCCTACATGGCCCACCTGAAAGGCGTGCCCGGAGCCGATGTGCCCGCGCGCGTCGGTGGCGGGCTCGAGCGCGTCGGCCTGGGTGGCACCGAGAAGAAGCGCTGCGAGGAATTGTCGAAGGGCATGCTCCAGAAGGTGCAGTTCCTCGCCGCCATCATCCATCAACCGGCGCTGCTGATCCTCGACGAGCCGTTCAGCGGCCTCGACCCGGTCAGCTCGCGGCTGCTGCGCGAGCTGGTGCTGGACGAGCATCGCCGCGGCGCGACCATCCTGCTGTCCACGCACGTGATGACGCAGGCCGAGGAGATCTGCGAGCACGTCGTGATGATCCACCGCGGCCGCAAAGTCCTCGACGACAGCGTCTCGGCGATCCGCCGCCGCTACGACCCGCGCACGATTCTGTTCGAGCCGCTCGACCCCTCGGCCGATCTGATGCCGCTCCGGGCTCTCCCGGAGGTCGAACGGATCGAACCCGCCGGCGCTGGTCACTCCGGCGGCTCGGCCAGCGTCGCGATCCGGTTGGTCGACGGATCCGATCCGGGCGCCACCATCCGGCGCATCACGTCCGCGGTGACACCGGCACGCATCGAGCTGGCGCGGCCGCGCCTCGAAGACATCTTCATCGGGATCGTGTCGCCGTGAGGCGCATCGGCCACATCGCCGTGCGCGAGTTCCTCGGCACGGTCATGACCCGCGGCTTCATCGTCGGCGTGATGATCATGCCAGCCCTGGTGGCGCTGACCTTCGTGCTCGGCCCGCGGTTGATGAACCAGCGCGGCGAGCCGGTGCGCGGCCAGATCATCGTGATCGATCCGACCGCCCTGGTCACCACCGAACTCCGGGCGGCGATCGCGCCTCAGGCGATTGCCGCGCGCCGCGGCGACGCGGCGCGGCGGGCGCTTGCCGGCGCGTCCGCCGAGGTGCGCGACCTTGCCGATCAGAGCGGCGCCGCTTCTCCCGCCGCCGTCGAGCGCATCGTCGGCTCGGCGCCGGAGCTGCAGATCGTGGAGCGGCCCGCGGACGGAAGCGGCGAACAGGCTCGCGCCGCCAAGGCGTGGCTGACCGACGATCCCGGCGGCGAGCGCCACCTGGCGGTCGTGGTCGTCCAGCGTGACGCGGTGACCCTGGCGCCCGGGCGCACCGAATACGGCGGCTACGACTTGTATGTGCCGCAGAACCTCGACGACCGGATCGAGACCGTCATCTTCGAAAGCGTCCGCGAGGCGCTGGTGAGCGCGCGTGCCCAGGCGCAGCACCTCGATCGCCAGGGGGTCGACGCGCTCTTCCAGGTCGCCCGCGCCAAGTCGGTGACCGTGTCTAAGGGCAACGAGCGGCCGACGGTCGGCGCCTTCAACCGCGTCCTGCCGTTCGCGTTCGTCGGCCTGCTGCTGTTCAGCGTGCTGATGGGCGGCCAGGGGCTGGTCACCTCCACGGTCGAGGAAAAGTCCAGCCGCGTGATCGAGGTCCTGCTATCGGCGGTTTCTCCCTTCGAGCTGCTCGCCGGCAAGATTCTTGGCCAGATGTGGGTCAGCCTGGTGGTGCTCGGCCTCTACATCGCCCTCGCGTTCATGCTGCTCGTCTCGTTCGCCCTGTTCGGGCTGCTCGATCTGTCGCTGGTCTTCTACTTGATCGTGTTCTTCGTCATCACCTACCTGACCATCGGATCGGCGATGGCCGCGGTCGGCTCGGCGGTCAACGACATGCGCGAGGCGCAGTCGATGATGATGCCGCTGATCCTGGTGATGATGGTGCCGTGGATGCTCGCCGCGCCGATCGCGCGCGAGCCGAACTCGGCGTTCAGCACGGCGATCAGCTTCATTCCGCCGGTGAACACCTTCGCCATGCTGCTGCGCCTGACCTCGTTCGCGCCGCCGCCGGCCTGGCAGGTCTGGCTGACCATCGCCATCGGCCTGGCCTCGGTGGCCGCGTCGGTTTGGTGTGCCTCGAAGATCTTCACCATCGGCCTGCTGATGCACGGGAAGCCGCCGGACATGAAGACGTTGATTCGCTGGATTCGCCAGTCGTGAGCGCTATAATGCGCGCGCACCCTTCAAGGAGCTTTCCATGGACAACGGCATGCGGTCGCGGCGCTCGATGATCATCGGCGCAGGATCGGTAGTGATGGCGGCTGGCCTGGGGAGCGCCCCGGTTCGGGCGCAGTCCGCCGGCGCCTTCCGGGCGGCCGGCCATCCCGAAGACGGCTGGATGGACCAGCGGAGCGGCACCCACCGCGTCTTCATCGACGCCGCGACGCCGAACGGAGCGGGCGAAGCCGTCCTCTACGCCAACAACCTCTACAACGCGAACAAGGCCGCCTACGCCGGCGGCGCCGACGCCGATTTCGCGATGGTCCTCTGCTTCCGTCATTTCGCCACCGCGTTTGCGTTCACCGATCCGGTGTGGGCCAAGTACGGCAAGCCGATGGGCACGATGCTCAACTTCGTGGATCCGAAAACCAAGCAGACACCGTCGACCAACCTGTACAACGTGGCCGGGTACGGCCTGACGCTGCCCAATCTCGGCACGACCATCGACGCGGTCACCAGGCGCGGCGCCTATTTCGCCGTCTGCGACACGGCGACCCACTTCATCGCCGCGCAGCTTGCCGGCGCGATCAGCGGCGACGCCGCGGCGATCTACAAGGACCTCTCGACCAACCTGATCCCCAACAGCCGGCTGGTCTCGGCGGGGGTGATGGCCGTGACCCGGGCCCAGGAACATGGATACAGCCTGCTCTACGCAGGCTGAGGAGACTGACATGCAGAAGCTTCTCGTGCTGACCGCCGCTGCGCTGCTCGCCGCTCCGCTCGCCGCTCACGCTCAGGCCCCCGCCGATCTAATCGCGGAAGCCACGATGGTGCTGCCGCCGGACCTCCGCGCCGGCGCCACTGTGGTGTCATACGACAAGGCCACCGGCGCCCGCACCGTGCTCCGCCAGGGCACCAATTTCCTCGAGTGCCAGCCGCGCATGGACGACGGCTTCACACGCTGCTACAACAAGGCGCTGGCGCCGCGGCGCGATCTCGAAGCGAAGCTGCGCGCGGAAAAGAAATCAGACAAGGAAGTCGCCGACGCGGTCGCCGCCGCAATCAAGGCCGGCACGCTGAAGACGCCTCCCAACGGCATGATGTCGTACCGCGGCTACGACAAGCGCGATCGCATCCAGAACCTGTGGGTCATGTCCGTGCCGAACGGCACGCCCGACTCGATCGGCGTCTCAACCGGCAGCCAGCGCGACGACGCGCTCGAGGGCAAAGGGCTGCCGTGGATGATGCTGCCCGGCACCCCGGGCGCGCACATCATGATTCCGATCAACCCGCCGGTGAAGATGTCCACGGTCACCGACGCGGCCAACGATCCGATCGCCCAGGCGACGCTGCCGCTGCCCGAGGACCTGCGGGCCGGCGCGGCGGTTTATCAGTACGACAAGGCCACCGGCGCGCGAAAGGTACTGCGTCCAGGCACCAACTTCGTCGAGTGCATGCCGAAGGGCGACGACGGCTTCACCTGGTGCTACAACAAGTCGACCGCGGCGCGCCGCGATCTGCAGGCCAAACTGCGGGCGGAAGGCAAGACCGACAAGGAAATGACGGACGCCGTCGCCGCCGCCACCGCCGCCGGCACGATCAAGCCCACGCCGTTCGGCACGGTGTCCTATCGACTCTACGGCAAGAAGGATCGCATCCAGCTGCTGTGGGTGATGTCGGTCCCCAACGCCACGCCGGACACGATCGGCGTCTCCGACGGCAGCCGCCGGGACGACGCGCTGAAGGGCGACGGCCGGCCGTGGCTGATGCTGGCGGGCACACCCGGGGCCCACATCATGATTCCGATCAACAAGTAGTCGTCGGTGCCGAAGCCGATCAGGCCGATTTTCTAAAGAGGATTTCGCGGAGGTTGTTTTTCAACAGGAAGGAATCCGAGACGCGCAGGCCCGGGAACAGGCGGATGATGTCGCGATTCAGCAGAGTCGCCTGCCGCCCTCTCGCCGCCGCGTACGACCGGTGCTTCAGGTTCACGTCGTCCACGATGATGAACTTGGTGTAGCGCAAATCCTGGGATGCCGCGCTGCCGAAAAAGCCGAGCAGCGCGCCGTCTGGTCGCAGCACGCGTGTCAGCTGGGTCGCGAGCTCCTGCGCAGCCGGCCGATCGAGATAGTCGATCAGATCCCAGCACAGGATGCCATCGACCTCGCCTTCCGCCTGCGGAAAGCGCTTCTTGAGAAATTCCGGCAGCTGATCGAGCTTGCCCTCGCGCACGTGGCGATCGAGATCCGCGAAGATGTCCTCGACGAAGATCTTGCAGCCGAGTTGTTCGCCGAAGAAGCTGACGTTGCTGCCGACGACCGGTCCGAGGTCGAGCAGCACCGGCAGTTCGCGAGAGGTGAGCGTCTGGAGAAACTTCTGAAGGGCTTTGGTGGCGAAAACGGGATCCTCGGCCTGGGCCGAGGCAAGGCCCTGGGGCCGAACATCGGAGTCGCCCTTGCGCGGCGCGAGTCGATCTAACAGGCCCATCGCGGAATTAGGAATTGAGAATTCGGAATTTGGAATTGAGGCGAATTCCAAATTCCAAATTCATAATTCCAAATTCTATTATGCGCCTACGCGCTGCGGGGCGCCGGCGGCCGGCTGGCTCGGCTTCTCGGACGAGGCCTGCGGTGTCGCGGGCTTGCCCTGCGCCTGCGGCGCCGCGCCACCCTTGCGCTGCATGTCGACGCTGCCGCGGAAGTGCGCGCCTTCGGCGATCGCCACGCGCGGCGAGACGATGTCGCCATCCACCGAGCCGTTGTCGCGGATGTCGACCTTGTCGCTCGCGGTCACGTTGCCCGTGACCTCGCCGAGGACGATCACCGACTTGGCGAACACCTGCGCCTTGATGCGGCCGTTGGGGCCAATCGTCAGCACGTGCTCCTTGAGTTGAATGGTGCCCTCGACGTGGCCTTCGATGGTCAGGTCTTCGCTGCCGTTCAACTCGCCTTTGATGACGACCGACTTCCCAATATTCACGATGTCCTTCTCCATTAGATGACTCGCCTCGGTTGGACGAGGACCAGGAGCCCCCGCCTGGGTTGGCGCGGGCGGCTGTGCGGCAGCCGTCGGTTGTCCGCTTGCCGGTCGGACTGCTTCATCGCGTTTCCACATGGTCTTTATCCTCCGCCCTGCCGTCTCCGCGGGCCCGGGGCCGCTGTCTGAACTCCTATCGGGTCGAACGTTTGGCCAGTATATGGCCGCCCGTAAAAGGATGTCTAGTCCTTTTGTTATCAGGAGTTAGCGGGAGTGGTACAATGAATGATTCACCATGCGTGTCTATTTTGACTACAACGCGACGACACCGCTCGCGCCCGACGTGCTCGAGACCGTTGTCCGGATCTCGAGGGACATGTTCGGCAATCCGTCGAGCATTCATCACTTCGGCCAGCAAGCCAAGTCGACCCTCGACGAGGCGCGATCGGCGGTCGCGTCGCTGGTGAACGGCGACCCGTCGGAGATTGTGTTCACGAGCGGCGGCACGGAAGCGGACAACCTCGCGATTCGGGGCGCGGCGGAGGCGGTCCAGCCGACGGGACGGCGGCACCTGATCGCCAGCGGAATCGAACATGAAGCGGTGCTCAACACGCTGCGCGCCCTCGCCCGCCACGGCTGGCGCACGACGCTGCTGCAGGCCGATGCATCCGGCCTGATCTCGCCCGATCGGCTGCGCGAGGCGATCGACGCCGACACCGCGCTGGTCTCGGTGATGCACGCCAACAACGAGATCGGCGCGATCGAACCGGTGGCGGCGCTCGCGGCAATCGCGCACGAGCATGGCGCGCTGATGCACACCGACGCGGTGCAGTCGGCGGGCAAGATCCCGGTCGACGTGAAGGCGCTGGGTGTCGATCTGCTGTCGCTCTCGGCACACAAGTTCTACGGCCCCAAGGGCGCCGGCGCGCTGTGGATCAAGCGCGGGACGCGGATGCAGCCGACCGTCACCGGTGGCAAGCACGAGCGCAATCGACGCGCCGGCACGGAGAACGTGGCCGGGATCGCGGGCCTGGGAGCCGCGGCGGCGCTGGCCATGAAGAAGATGCCGGAGGAAGCCACGCGCGTGGCGGCGCTGCGCGATCGGCTCGAGGCGGGAATCCTCGCGGGGGTGCCCGGCACTCAGGTCAACGGCAGCCGCGAGGCGCGCGTGCCCAACACGACGAACATCAGCTTCGAGCGGGTGGAGGCGGAGAGCCTGCTGATCGCGCTCGATCTCGAAGGAATCGCGGTGTCGACCGGCTCGGCCTGCTCGTCGGGCACGCTCGAGCCTTCACACGTGCTGAAGGCGATGGGGCTGCCGACGAGCCGCACCCAGAACTCGCTGCGCTTCAGCCTCGGGATGTTTTCCACGCAGGCAGAAGTTGACCGCGTCGTCGAGGCGCTGCCGCGGCTGGTGGAAAAACTGCGCGGCCTGACGAGGAAACCGGTTTCGGCGTGAACAAGTGCAACCACGAAACTCACGGAACGGAAACAGCCGGCACAAAAAACACGAAAGAGAAAAGCCGGTTGGTTTGGTTTCGTGTGTTTCGTGCCGTTTTCTCGGCTCACCTTTCGTGTGTTTCGTGGTGATGGTCTTGATATGCGGATCGTAGTCGCCATGTCGGGCGGCGTGGACTCGTCCGTGGCTGCCGCGCTCCTCGCGGAGCAGGGCCACGACGTCATCGGTCTGTCGATGCAGCTCTACGATCAGTCCGAGGGACAGACCTCGTTCGGCAGCTGCTGCTCCATCGACGATCTCCACGACGCGCGGCGGGTCGCCGCGGCGATCGACATTCCCCACTACATCGTCAACTTCGAGAAGCAGTTCAACGAGCAGGTCATCTCGAACTTCGTCAGCGAGTACGCCGCCGGCCGGACGCCGCTGCCCTGCGCCCACTGCAACAGCGATCTGAAGTTCGCAACCCTGGCCGAGCGGGCGCGCGGGTTTGGCGCGGACGCGGTCGCCACCGGCCATTATGCGCGGGTGGATCGCGGCAGCGACGGCCGCCTCGCGCTCCGGCGCGGCGTCGACCCCGCGAAGGACCAGTCCTACTTTCTGTTCTCGCTGACGCAGGCCCAGCTCGCCGGCGCGATCTTTCCGGTCGGCGATCTGCCGAAGGACCAGGTCCGTGCCTATGCGCGCGCGCACCGGCTGCCAGTCGCCGACAAGCCCGACAGCCAGGAGATCTGCTTCATCCCGGACCACGACTACCGCGCGTTCGTGACGAAGAGCGTGCCCGAGGCGGCGCGTGCCGGTGCGTTCGTTGACGAATCAGGACGCGTGTTGGGTAGCCATGGCGGCATCCACCGCTTCACGGTCGGCCAGCGAAAGGGCCTCGGCCTGTCGTCGTCGACCGGCACGCCGATGTACGTGCTGGCGCTGCGTCCAGCGGATCAGCGGGTCGTGGTCGGGCCTAAGGCGTCGCTGGAACAGGCGCGGCTGACCGCATCAGGCGTGAACTGGATCGCCGAGGAGCCGGTGGTCACGCAACGGGTCACGGCGCAGATCCGGCATCACCACCAGGCGGCGGCCGCCGGCGTCCGATCGCTGGGCGAGGGACGCGCCGAGGTGACCTTCGACGAGCCGCAGCTGGCAATCTCGCCAGGCCAGGCGGTGGTGTTCTACGACGGCGACAGCGTGCTCGGCGGCGGATGGATTGACTAAAAGAAGGAACCGCCGAGACCGCTGAGCGCGCAGAGATAAGATCTCTCTGCGGTCTTTGCGATCTCCGCGGTAAAACAACAGCTAAACAGACGCGAGATGCTCGGGAATGTGATCGAGGTAATGCTCGGCGTCGATCGCCGCCATGCAGCCTGACCCTGCCGCGGTGATCGCCTGGCGGTAGATGTGATCCTGAACGTCGCCGCACGCGAACACTCCGGCCACGCTGGTCTTGGCGCCGTCGTGGGTGAGGATGTAGCCGTTCTGATCGAGCTCGAGCTGGCCGCGGAACAACGCGGTGTTCGGCGTGTGGCCGATCGCGACGAAGACCCCGTGCACCGGAATCTCGGTCGTCACGCCGGTCTTGTTCGAGCGCACCACCATCGAGGTGACTTCGCCCTTCCCGGTGTCGTGAATCGCGTCGACCTCGTGATCCAGCATCCACGCGATCTTCGGGTTGGCCCGCGCCTTGTCCTGCATGATTTTCGACGCGCGCAGCGTGTCGCGGCGATGGACCAGCGTGACCTTCGACGCAAAGCGCGTGAGGAACACCGCTTCCTCCATCGCCGAGTCGCCGCCGCCCACCACGGCGATCTCCTGGCCGCGGAAGAAATAGCCGTCGCACGTCGCGCAGGTCGACACGCCGTGGCCCATCAGCGCGCGCTCCGCCGGCAGGCCGAGCAGCCGGGCCGACGCGCCGGTCGCGATGATCAGCGTCTTGGTGTGGTACTCGGCGTCGCTCGTCGTCACCACGATCGGTACGGCGCAGAGATCGACGCTGGTGACGTTGCCCTGGATGATGTCGGTGCCGAACTTCTCCGACTGCGCCCGCATCTCGGCCATCAGGTCGGGACCCATGATGCCGTCGCGGTGGCCGGGAAAATTCTCGACCTCCGTCGTCAGCATCAACTGCCCGCCGGCCTCGAGGCCTTCGATCAGGAGCGGCTTGAGGTTGGCGCGAGCGGCGTAAATCGCGGCGGTCAGGCCCGCCGGTCCGGACCCGATGATGATGACGTTGCGCGTCTCCGTCATTAGATGAGCTTGTCGAGGACCTTCTTGAGGTCTTCCTTCTGCGAGAGCCCGACGATCGACTCGACCACCTGGCCGCCTTTGAAGATCAGGATCGTGGGGATGCCGCGGATCTGATAAATCTCGGGGACCTTGGGATTTTCGTCGATGTTCATCTTGCCGACGGTCACCTTCCCGGCGTACTCGCTCGCGAGCGCGTCCACGGTGGGTCCCAGCCGCTTGCACGGCCCGCACCACTCGGCCCAGAAGTCCACCATCACCGGCGCGCCCGATTTCAGCACGCTGTCGTCGAAGTTCCCGTCCGTAAAGGTCTGCACGTTTTCGGCTGCCATCGTGTCTCCCAAGCCCCCAGGTCCTAGCCCCCGGCCCCAGCCAGAGCGCGTTCGTATATTTTGACGTACTCCTGCGCCGAACGGTCCCACGAAAAATCGCGGAGCATCCCGGTCGCCTGCAGGGCTTGCCACTTGCGCCGATCCGTGAAAACGGTAAAGGCGCGGTGCAGCGCCTCGAGCAGCGCCGGGGGCGTGTAGTCGGCGAGCACGAACCCGGTCGATTGCCTGCTGCGCGCGGAATAGTCGACGACCGTGTCGGCGAGCCCGCCGACGCCGTTGACGACGGGCACGGTCCCGTAGCGCATGCTGTACATCTGGTTCAGGCCGCACGGCTCGAACCGCGACGGCATCAGGAACAGGTCGGACCCTCCCTCAATCAGGTGCGCCAGCGATTCGTCGAAGCCGATGAGGGCGCCGACCCGATCGGGATATCGCGCGGCGATCGCGCGCCACATGTCCTGGTAGCGTGGCTCCCCTGTGCCGAGGATGACGAAGGCGGCATCGAGCTCGACCAGATCGTCGAGGGTCGCGGCGATCAGATCGAAGCCTTTCTGATCGACCATGCGCGACACCATCCCGATGAGGGGCCGCGTCATCGCCGCCTGATCGGTCGACAGGCCGTAGCGACCGAGCAGCGCCGCCTTGGCGTCGCGCTTGCCGGCGAGATCGCCGGCGTCGAACGGCCGGGGCAGGAACGGATCGCGGGCCGGATCCCATTCCGACGTGTCGATGCCGTTCAGAATTCCGGCAAGGTCGGCGGCTCTGGCGCGCAGGATGCCGTCGAACCCGAAGCCGAAGGCGGGCGTCTGAATTTCTTCGGCGTAGCGGCGGCTGACGGTCGTGATCGTCCTCGCGTCGTTGATGCCGCCCTTCAAGAAACTGATGCGGCCATAGAACTCGAGACGATTGATAGCGAACTGCTCCCAGCCGAGATCGAGACGCGGCAGCCAGTCCGGCTCGAAGATTCCCTGGTAGGCGAGGTTGTGGATGGTGAAGACGCTCGGCGTGCCGCCCAGCACCGGGTGCGCGGCGTAGACCGTCCGCAGGTACACCGGCGCCAGCGCTGCCTGCCAGTCGTGCGCGTGCACGATCGACGGCGCGATCTCGCGGCGCGCCGCGTATCGAGCGCGGCGCGCGCCAGAAACGCGAAACGGCGCGCGTTGTCCGGATAGTCGGTGTTGTCGACGCCGTAGAGACCGGGACGATCGTACAGGTCAGGACAGTCGATGAGGAGCGCGCGGGCCCCGTCGGCCAGCGGCGCGTCGTAGAAAGAGGTGTCGCGCGTGTAGCCGCCGACCGTGACGGCGAACGTATCGACGAGAGTTCCGGCCGAGACGCCGCGATAGCGCGGCAGCGCGACCGTCGCGTCCCAGCCGAGTCGCTGAAGCGCGGGCGGCAGCGCCCCGAGGACGTCTGCCAGCCCGCCTGTTTTCGAGAACGGCCGCGCCTCCGATCCGATCAGCAGGACCGAACGGCGCGGCTTTGGCTCTGCCTTGACCGGCGGCATACCAGCGCGCGCGTGCTAGACCCCGACGCGCACTTCCGACGAGATCCCCCGCGGCACCTGCAGCTCCGGCATCGGCTTGCCGGCAAAGATCTTCTGCAGCGGCTTGGCGTACGAACCGTGCCCAGCTCGCGGACCGGCTGATCCGAGCGCTGTCGGTGGCGATGCCGGTATTGGCGTACATCTGCCGGTACAGCTTCGAAAGCAGCATGAACGCCACGCGCGACTTCAACGACTCGACGCAGTGGGCACGGTCCCAGACGTTGCGCCAGCTGTAGAACTGATCCCACACGCCCTGCGTGCGCGACCGGATGTCGTCGGCCGACATGGTCGGATGCGGCACGTAGACCTTGGGCTGCTTGCCCCGCGGGATCAGCCAGTGCCGGGTCAGCGGGATCCCTTCGATCCGCGTCTGATCCGATTCCATCGATTTTTCCCAGGCCGCAAAGTCGACCGTGCCTGGGAACGGCGTCAGCATCACGAATTGTGCGAACGTGATCCCCGAACGCTCCGCCAGCTTCGCCGTCAGTTCGAAGGTCTCAGGACGGTCGCTCGGCAGTCCGAAGATGAACGAGCCGAGCACGTGCACGCCGTTGTGCCGGAAGGCGCGCAGCCGATCGACCAGCTGCTCGCCGCTGTAGTTGAAGTCCTTGTAGACGTCCTTCAGCCCCTGCGGCGTCACCGCTTCGACTCCCACCAGCGCGCCCTTGATGTTGGCCTTCTTCATCGCCGCAAGGAAGTCGGGATCCTCGGCCGCTTCCATCGTGATCTGGGTAAAGAAGACCATGTCGTCTGGCAACTCGGCCAGCGCTTCCATCAGCTCGAAGCGCTCCGCGCGCATCGCCTTGAGCTCTTCGAGGCGGCTCTTGTCGGCCCGCCGTGCCGCTTTCGCGAGATCGTCGAGCGTGACCGGATAGAAATTGTCGTCCGCCAGCGCGACGAAGCGGAACCCGCGCCGGCGCAGGTCGACGATTTCGCCGATCACCGCGTCGACCGTTCGCTGCCGCGGCCGCTGGCCGTCGGTCTTCCATACCGAGCAGAAGGAGCAGTGCTTGGGGCAGCCGCGCACCGTCTGCACCGAGGCCCACATATATTTGCCGGGCGGAATCAGCGACCACCGGGCCGGCTTGAAATCACTTCCCTCGACCTTGCCGCCGTCGTACATCGACAGCGGCGCGCCCTTGACGCAGTCCTCGATCACCTGCGCCCACACCAGGTCGCCGTCGCCCTTGACGATGGCGTGCGCCTGGCCAAGCTTCATCGCTTCGTCTGGATAGAGGGTGGCGTGAATCCCTCCGTAGACGACGTACGCGCCACGCTCGCGCACGATTTTCCCGATACGGTAGCCGTCCACCGCATTGCCCGTGTGGATGCCGATACCCACGACATCGCCGGCGGAGACGGTCGCCGGGTCCCACGGATCCAAGGTTTCATCGGTGATCAGCGGATCGCCGTACTTCTCTGGCGTCGCTGCAGCCAGGACATAGAGCCACCGAGGCGTAATAACCCCAACACCGAACGCTAACGCGCTCGGGTTGATGAGGTGAACTTTCATTAATTAGGACTCCCGTCTCAAAATACTGCGCTCAGGCTGGCATCGAGGCACCCCATTCTGTCACATATACCAGTTGGTTTGCTCCAAATGCTCTATTGCTTAGGTTTAGCGCGCTCCAGCGCCTGACCGCGCCCCGCTTCCCGTTCTGCCTCGTCCCGTTTCCCCTGCCGGCCGAAGACATCTGCGAGAACATAATGGCCGAGCGGGGCGTATTCGCCGCGTGGATCGAGCGAAAGCCCCTTTCGCGCCAAGGTCACCGCCTCGTCGAGTTGCTGCTCACGGTCGAGGTAAGCCTTCGCCAGGAACAGGTAGCCCTCGGCAAAGGCCGGGTTGAGATCGATGGCGCGGCGCAGCTCCCGCAGCTGCCCGTCGCGGTCCCCGGTTTTTTCGTAAAGGCGGCCGAGGTTGAAGGCGGCCTTGTAGCTGTTGGCGTGCAGCGCAATCTCCTGCTGGTACTCGCCAATCGCGCGCGGCAGGTCGCCCCGCTGCTCAGCGAGCAGCGCCAGGTTGTAGTGCGCGAGGCGGACGTCGGCCTTCTCGGCGATCGCCGCGCGAATTTCGCGTTCGGCGCCGGCCAGGTCGCCGCGACGCAGCGCCAGCACACCGAGGGCGTTGCGCGCCGCGGCCAGCTTCGGTTCGAGCGCGAGCGCCTGCGTCAGCTCCTGCCGCGCCTCGTCCAGCCTGCCGCCGTCGATCAGGATCTGCGCGGCCTCGTAGCGAATCTGCGCGTTCTTCGGATCCAGCTCCATGAACCGTCGGTAGCCCACCATCGCTTCCTGATCCCGACCCAGGGCGCGATACGCGTTGGCCATGTTGATGACGACGAGGTCGTAATCAGGCTTCAGCGCGAGCGCGCGCGAGAACTGCTCGATGGCGCGGGTGAACTGCCGGCGCCGGTAGGTACTCGTTGCCGAGCATGAACCAGGCGTCGATGACCTTGGGATCGGCCGCGACGACGCGCTCGAGCGCGTGTAGTCCCTCGTCGGACTCCTTGTCGTTGCGCGCCGTCTCACGCGCCTGCGTCATCAGGTTGAAGAGCTGAATCTTGTCCTTGGGATCGGCGAGCCCCGCGCGGTCGGGGGCGAGCGCGGTCACGAACGTGCCGACGTAGCCAAGGGCAGCCAGCCGCGCCCGCGCATCGGGGTCTACCTCCACCGCCGCCGCCGGCGCCGCCGCGGTCTTCGACATCCGCCGCTCGAGCGCGACCAGTTCCTGGTTCATGCGATCCCCGAGCGCCTGCCGCTCGGGGTAGAGGTTCTGCAACTCCCCGGGATCCTGCTGCAGGTCGTAAAGCTCGGGACGCGGCGCGGCGACGAACTTGTAGCGACCCGACGTCAACGCGCGCAGATCGCTCCACCCGAAATGAAACCGCGGGTAGATCGCCTCGGAGTAAGCGGCGAGGCCGAGCTCCTGTTTCGCGCCGGTCATCAACGGCACCACGCTCGTGCCTTCGAACGAGTCCGGCGTTTTCACTCCCAGCAGCTCGAGCGTCGTCGGCAGGAGGTCGATGCTCCGGACGGTATCGGCGACGCGCCGCCCCACCATCGAATCGAACGGCGCGCGAATCAGCAGCGGTACGTGCAGCGTCGCCTGGTAGACGAAGAACCCGTGCGTGCCCTCGCCGTGTTCGCCGAGGCTCTCGCCGTGATCGCCCATGACCACGACGACCGTGCGATCGGCGAGATGGTGCGCATCGAGGTAGGCGAGCAGGCGGCCGACCTGCGAATCGACGAAGGCGATCTCGCCGACGTAGGGATGGCCGGCGTAGCGCGACTTGAACGGCTCGGGCGGATCGTACGGCGAGTGCGCGTCGTAGAAATGGACCCAGCCGAAGAAACGCCTCGAGCCGACCCGCTCGAGCCACGCCAGCGCCTTGTCGGCCACCTCGTTCCCCGGCCGATCGACGCTGCCAAGCGAGAGCGACTGGTACTTGCTCAGGTCGAAGTCGTCGAAGTAGGTCTGAAACCCCTGCGCGATACCCCACTTGTGATCGAGCACGTAGGCGCCGACGAAGCCGCCGGTCGTGAACCCGCCCGCCTGCAGCCGCTCGGCCATCGTCGTCTGGCGCTCGTCGAGGAAGAAGCCGCCGTTGTCGCGGACGCCGTGCGCGGGTGGAAACGTGCCGGTGAAGATCGAGGAGTGTGCCGGCAGCGTCAGCGGCGCCGGCGACACCGCCTGCTCGAACAGCACGCCCTCACGCGCCAGACGGTCGAGGTTGGGGGTCTCGATCTCGTCGAATCCGTAGGCGTGAATGCGATCGGCGCGCGTGGTGTCCAGAGTCACGAGCAGGAGGTTGAGATCGTCGGGACGTACGCCGGCGGGCAAATGACCGAGCGGTTGACCGTTCACGGAGAGAACCGCGCGGGGGCGGAAGCACGTCCACGCGGCGAGCCCGGCCAACGTCAGCAGTAACGCGACGATGATGGATCGCGACGTTTTTGTTGCGAAAGAACGAGTCAATCTCATGTTCGAACGATGTCCGGAAGTGTATACTCCCGCGCCAGGAGGACCGGCATGAGGTGGAAACCAGCCCTCGCGACGCTTGCGCTCCTAAGCGCCGCGCTCGTCTCGAACGCGCCGCCGCTACTCGCGCAGGCCGTTCAAACGTCGACGCTCTCGGGCACCATCAAAGACGGCAGCGGCGCGGTCCTTCCCGGCGCGACGGTGAGCGTATCGAGCCCCGCGCAAGTCGGCGGCGTGCAGACCAGCGTCACCGACTCGCAGGGAGTCTACCGCTTCCCTGCCCTCCACCCGGGCGTCTACGAACTGGACGCGACCCTGTCCGGCTTCAAGACCGTCAAGCGCGGTGATATCACGCTGACGCTGGGCACGACCACGACCATCGACCTTTCGCTCTCGGTCGCGTCGGTGTCCGAGACGGTGCAGGTCGTGGGTGAAACGCCAATCGTCGACATCAAGAGCTCGGCGTCGAACACGCAGTTGTCCGACGCGGTGCTCCAGAACCTGCCGACCGGACGGTTTCAGCCCGACATCATCAACCTGACGCCGGGTGTGACGTCCAACGTC
This sequence comes from uncultured Acidobacteriota bacterium, assembly GCA_963794705.1. Lineage (GTDB taxonomy): Bacteria > Acidobacteriota > Vicinamibacteria > Vicinamibacterales > CAVVIG01 > CAVQFC01. The sequence continues at coordinate 57,815 of CAWCFI010000006.1, read as the reverse complement.
GCGTACGGCGGCGCGCAGAGCTCAAACGCGCTGCTGATGGACGGCGTCGACGTGAGCGACCCGGAGGGCGGCACGCCCTGGTCGTTCTTCAACTACAACTGGGTCGAGCAGATTCAGGTGGTCGCGCTCGGTGCCAACGCCGAGTACCGGCGGGTTCACCGGCGTCGCGGCCAACAGCATCATCCGATCCGGAAGCAACAAGGTGCACGGTCTCTTCGAATACCTGACCGAGCGCAAGAACTGGGTTGCCGACAACACCACCTCGCTCTCGCCCGCCCTTCAGAAAACGTTCACGCCCCGCGAGATCAAGAGCTACTGGGACACGACTGGGCAGGTCGGCTTCCCGATCGTCAAGGACAAGCTGTTCATGTTCTCGGGGGTGCAATACTTCAACCGCGAGGACCGGCCAGCCGGCTACACCGGCGACTTCACGACGGAAAAGGATCCACGGACGATCAACAAACTGACCTGGGCCGCCTCGCCCAACATTCGGGCGGAAGGGTTCGTCGAGTACGACCGCTACAACCTGCACGGCCGCGGCGCCAACGCCACGCATCCGACTGCGGACGTCACGGCGATAGAACTGTCACCGGAATGGAACTGGAACGCCCAGGTCACCTGGACTATCGACTCGAAGACCATGCTCAACGTGCGCAACGGCGGCTACACCGGCTACTTTCCGATCGAGCCGACGCCGCCGGCAAGCCGCTCGGGCCCCTATCCCCACGTGGACGGACTCACCGGCCTCCACACCGCCAACATCGTCAGCTACGGGCAGTTCGACCGCAACCGGAACGTGACCGCGGCGACGCTGACGCGCTATGCCGATCACTTCGCCGGCAAGTCGCACGAGTTCAAGTTCGGCTTCGAGTTCGAGCGTTCCAAGATCCGCAACGAGTCTGGGTACCCGGGCGGCCGGTACTATTACGACTACGGCGGCGCCCCGTACCAGGTCTATCTCTGGAACGGTTACGTCACCAACGCGACGGCCAAGCGGACATCGCTCTACGCGCAGGACACCTGGACGATGTCGGACCGGCTGACCGCGAACCTCGGACTGCGCCTCGACGTGAACCGCGGGTCCGTGCCCACCGGCACCGTCCTGAGCAACCATGCCCTGGCTCCCCGCGCCGGCGTGGCGTTCGACGTCACCGGCGACCACCAGACGGTGGTGCGCGCCAATTGGGGCCGGTACTACGACGCGCTTTTCGGCGGCCAGTTCGAGTTCATGGACCTGAGCCAGCAGAGCACGAAAATCACCGCGGCGGTGCTCGGCCCGAACCGGTTCCAGGAGCTCAACCGCCAGACGCCCTCGACCAATGTCGGGATCGATCCGGACATCAAGCAGTCGTACGCGGATCAGTTCCTTGCCGGAATCGAGCGGCAGCTGTTTCCGGATTTCTCGCTCACGGCGCAGTACATCAATCGGCGGTTCCGCGACTTCATGGGCTTCATCGACACCGGCTCGATCTACGCGGCCACTCAAAAGGTGGACCCTGGACCGGATGGTCGAGCGGGCACCGCCGACGATGGGCAGTTGTTGACGGTATACAACCTGACCAACCCCGGGAAGGAGTTCAAGCTGTTCACCAACCCGGCCAACGCGTTCCGCGACTACAACGCCTTCCAATTGATCGGGACCAAGCGATACTCGAAAAACTGGCAGGCCTCGGTGTCCTACACCTGGTCGCGCGCCGAGGGCACGGTGAACAACATCGGCGGCTCGAACGCGGGGGGCACGACGAACTTCCAGAGTCCCGGTCAGACCGGGACGTTCGCCGACCCGAACCATTTCATCAACGCGGACGGTCCGAACATCTTCGACTACACCAACCAGGTGAAGCTCGATGGGACATATAGAGTCCCGGCATTCGGCGGCTTCAACGTCAGCGCGGTCTATCGCTACACCACGGGCCTGGCGTGGGGGCGCACCGCCACGATTCGCGGTCTCAGCCAGGGCAACGAAACGGTGCGCATCGAGCCACGCGGCACGCGGAGGACGGACCCGATCAACAACCTGGATTTCCGCGTCGAGAAGACGTTTCCGGTGGGCGCCAGCGACCGAAGGATCGGCATCTACCTGGATGTCTTCAACATCAACAATCAAGGGGTGATCGACAACGGGCAGCGGACCGGGGTCATCGAAGGCAGCGGCAGCACGTTCGGGAACCCCAACTTCTGGATCAGCCCTCGACTCGCACGGCTGGGGTTCCGATTCACATTCTAGGCAGGCACGGGGCGCCCGTCCTGCCCTAGAATCGACACGTGTCGGATCTTCCCCCGCTGCCCACCGATCGTCCCGTACGTCCCCCTCGCGCTGAAACGCGCGAGATCGTCGAGCTCAAGCAGCTCAAGCTGGCCCAGCCGGAGCTGGCGTCCGCGATCGACATGCAGCTCGCGCTGGTCGAGATGCACCGCCGGGTGCAGGGGCGGGTGCCGCTGCCGCGCATCGCGATCGATCAGGCCTGGGCGCGTTCCCAGCAGGCCGCGGGGCGTCCGCTCGTCCGGTTCGCGGACATCCCGCTCGAGTGGAGCGACTTCCGCCTGACACTGCGTCAGACCGCCGACATCCTGCTGCGCTTCGAAGCGCTTGAACGTGCCGACCATCAACGCATCGTCGCGCTCTCGCGCGAGGGCAATGCGCTCGAGCCGCTGGTGTCGGCGTGGTACGACGCGAGCTCGGGCGTCGAGCCGGGCGTCGATACCAAGGCGCGAACGGCAATGGATGCCCCGGAGGGATTCGACCAGGTGCTCGTGCTGGCGCTGCGTCCGTTCCTGGCGCGCTGCGCCGAAGCGCTGACGCCGCAGGTCGATCTGGCCAGCTGGAATCACGGGCACTGCCCGATTTGCGGGTGGGAAGCGGACTTCGCGGTAATCACCCCCGGCGCGGACCGGCGGCTGTTCTGCGGACGATGCGTGGCGCAGTGGGCGTTCGCGCCGCTGACCTGTCCATTCTGCGCCAACGACGATCGCGCGCTGATCACATCGTTCGCGACGCGCGACGGCCGTTACCGCGTCTATGCGTGCGACGTCTGCCGGAGATATCTCAAGGCGTACGATGCCCGCCACGCGCAGCGGCCGGTGATGGTGGCGGTGGATACGATCGCGACGCTGCCGCTGGACGCGGCGGCGATGCAGCGGGGCTACACCGGCTGAAGAAATTCCCGTACAAAAAAGCAACCGCGGAGCACGCAAAGATCGCAGAGAAACGTCTTCTCAGCGCGCTCTGCGTGCTCCGCGGTTCCCTCTTATCGTTACTGTTCCGGCTGAGGCGTAATCGGCTTGGCGGCGAACAGCGTGGCGGCCTTGGCGCTCGCCCAGTTGAAGAGGTTGCGCGATTCCATGAACCGGCCCGCGTTAGACCGCGCGCCGAACACCACGACCGCGACATTGTGCGTGCTCTGCGGCAGGCGGAGCACCGTCGCCAGGCAGTACCCTGCCTTCGAGATGAATCCGGTCTTCCCCGCCCGCACGTCCACGTCGCCGCCGCGCAGCAGGTGGTTGGTGCTATGGAACGTGATCGGCCGCTTGCCGCCGAGGTAGACGGTGTACTCGTTGGTGCGCATGACCGACGAGATCCGCTCGTCCTGCGAGGCGTGGGTGATGAGGCGCGCCATGTCGTAGGCCGAGGACACATTTTCCGAGAGCAGCCCGGACGGGTCGGCGTAGTGCGTGGTCTCGAGGCCGAGCTCGGACGCCTTCTCGTTCATGCGGCGGATGAACCCTTCGGAGCCCTGCGGCGAGACGCGCGCGAGGGCGCGGGCCGCCGCGTTGTCGGACGCAATCAGCAGCAGGTGCAGCAGATCGTCGGTCGTGACTTTGTCGTTGGCGTGCAGGTGCGTGGTCGACGCCTGGAACACGTCGCTGCGGGCGATCGTGACCGGCTGGGTCATGTCCGGGTTGTTCTCCAGGAACACGGTCGCCGTCATCACCTTGGTGATGCTGGCGATGGAGCGCTGCGTCTGCGCGTTCTCCTGCCAGAGGATTTCGTTGGTGTCGGGGTCGTAGATGATCGCGGCGGCGGCGCGGACGTCAGGCACCAGTCCGCCGCTCGCGTCTACCTTGTAGCGCGGCAGGACGGTGTCGGCCATTTCGCGCGCCGTGGCGCGGGCGCGCGCGACGGCGAGCTTGGCCTTGCGCGACTGCGAGGCCTCGGCGGAGTACGCCATGGGACGCTTGACAGTCGTCGCCTTGGCTGTTTTTGTCGTCTTGGCGTGCGCCTTGGTGGCGGCTTCCGACGGGGTGGCGCCAAGAGTGACAAGCCCCGCGAGTACAAAGGGGCCGACGCAGAAAACAGTTTTTCTGATCACGTAAGCTGTCCCGGACCTAGGGTGATTAAGGGCGACGAGTGCAGTGTAGCAGATAATTCGTTGAATGCAAGGGGATTAAGGTCACGGATGAGCCAAAAACTCTCGCACGGAGACGAGGGCACAACCCAGCCGTTCCCAATTCCTGTGCCACAATGCGCGAACCGCAGAACCGGGCCCATATCCACTCTTCTTATCGGCCGCCGGGACCAAAACCATGACAGGACGTGACCACGAGGAATACAGCGCGCTGCGCGCGACGATCCGGGAGCGCGGCACGGCAAGGGTGTGCATCTTCGTCGGCGGCGTCGCGGCCTGGGCCGCCGCCACAATAGCCACGACCGCGCTGGCATCGAGCCCGGTCGCCTCGCTGCTCCCGCTGCTGCTGCTCGCCTGCGTGTTCGAGGCGGTGTTCGCGCTGCACGTCGGCGTCGAGCGGATCGGCCGCTACGTGCAGGTGTTTCACGAGGAATCGAGCGGGTCGGGTGCGTCAAGCGCGTCGGATCAGTCGGTCGGCTCTATCGGGTGGGAGCACGCGGCGATGGCGTTCGGCCGCCCGCCTGGCGCGGCCAGCAGCGACGCGCTGTTCACCGTGCCCTTTCTCCTTGCGGCGCTCTTCAACCTCGCGCCGGCGCTGCTCCTCAATCCCATTCCGACGGAACTGATCTTCGTCGGCGGCGCGCACGCGCTGTTCGTGCTCCGGCTCATCGTCGCGCGCATCGCCGCCGGCCGCCAACGCGCCATCGATCTCGAGCGCTTTCGACAGCTGAAACACGAAAACACTTAGCCGCGAAACTCACGAAAACCGGCACGAAAAACACGAAAGAAACCCATCATCTTTTTCGTGTCTTTCGTGCCGACACGTTCCTGTGTTTCGTGCGTTTCGTGGTCGGCGCGATCAACGCTTCAGCAGCGCCTCCACCTCTTTCAGATCCTTCGCATAAAACGCAGGCGGCGCGGTCTTGAGGAAGAGCTCGAGATACGGGCGGGCGGCGTCCGCCTGTCCGTTGCGAGCCAGCGTGGTGCCGAGGTTGTAGACCGCGTCGAAGTTCGCGGGGTCGAGCTGCACCGCCCGCGTCCACGCCGCGATCGCGCCGGCAGGATCACCTTGCCGAAGTGCCACCACGCCGAGCCCGCCTTGCGCGCGCGACGAGCGCGGATCGGCGCGGATGGCGCGCTCGTAGACGCGGCGCGCGCCGGCCAGGTCGCCGCGTTCGAGCGCCATCACACCCAGGTTCTCCAGCGGCACGCTGCTGTCGGGGTCGGCGGCCAGCACGCGTTCGAACGTGCGCCGCGCATCCTCGCGGCGTCCGGCGCGGATGTACGCGATGCCGAGTGCGTTCAAGGTCTCGACATCGACGGCGTCGCGGCCGAGCGGCTCGAGGAGCTGAATCGCATCGGCGGCGCGTCCGGTATCGGCCAGATAGCCGGCCAGCTGCGCCACGATGGCCGGCCGGGTGACGCCGGCCTTGATCGCCCGCTGCAGCGCATCGATGGCTCCCGCCGGGTTGCCGCGCTGCCACTCGACGAACGCGAGGTGGCGGTAGGCGATCTCCATGTCCGGCCGGCGGGCGATGATGCTCCGGTAGATCTGCACCGCGTCGCCGAGCCGCCTGGCGCCAAACGCCTCGACGGCGTCGTGCACGGCGCGATCGAGGTCGACGAGCTGCTTCGGGTCGTCTGCCTCGGCATAGCGCGACTTGGCTGGAGCGCTGCCCGACACGTAGCCCAGCGCGCGCAGCCGGGCGAGCGCGTCAGGATCCTCGGCGCGGCGATCGCCTGGCAGTGTGGCGTTGAGCCCGCGGAGGATCGCCACCAGCGCGCGATCGCGCTCCGGCGCGCGGCCGGACAGGTTGGCCCGTTCGGCGGGATCGGCTGCAAGGTCGTAACGTTCCGCGATCGGCAGATCGATCAGCTTGTCGCGATCCGCCAGCACACCGGACAGCGGCGCCCAGCCGCGGTTGAGCATCGCGCCCATCGCTTCGAAGTACGCCGTGCGCGGCGCCGCACCGGCGCGCCGTTCGGCCGCCGGCAGCAACGATCGCCCGGACCCATTCGCGGGAGACGCCTGCCCTACCGCCTCGAGAATCGTCGGCAGGATGTCGACGTGCCGCGCCGCCACGGACGACACTTCGCCCGCCTCCCTTCCTGCCCCTCCCGCCCTTCCTGCCCGCTGCCGGCCTCTCCCGCCCTTCCCGCCCCTCCTGCCCCTGCCGCCCCACCAATCTCCGCGACGATCAGAGGGACGCGCAGCGTCGCCTCGTAAGCAAACAGGCCGTGCGTCAGCTCGCCGTGATCGCCCAGCCCTTCTCCGTGATCGCCGGTCACGACCACCAGGGTCGGCTGCGCGGACGCGCGCAACTGGTCGAGCAGCGGCGCCAGCGCGGCATCAGTCGCGGCGACTTCCCCGTAGTAGGGCTGCTTCGCGTACTGCGCATCGAAGGGCGCCGGCGGCCGGTACGGCGCGTGCGGATCGAACAGGTGCACCCACACGAACGACGGTCGTTCCGACCTGCCTGATCCACCAGACTTGCCCGCGATCCAGTCGCGCGCCAGGGCGACCACCGCCGACGCCGGTCGTTCCGGCATCACGAACTCGGTCGGCGCGCCGGTCTCGCCGAAATGATCGTCGTACACATCGAATCCGAGGTTGAGACCGAAGCGCGAATGCACGGGAAACCCGCCGACGAATGCCGCGGTCTGGTACCCCGACTGCTTCAGCCGCGTCGCCAGCGTTTGCGCGCCGGGGGGAAGGCGGTAGCCGCTGTTGTCGCGGATGCCGTGCTGGAACGGATAGGACCCGGTCAGGATGCTGGCGTGCGAGCTCAACGTGGTGACGGCGTGGGCATGCGCGAAGTCGAAGCGCACACCGTCGGCGGCGAGCCGATCGAGCGCGGGCGTCGCCGCCGCGCCGCCATACGAGCCGAGCGCATCGGCGCGCAGCGTGTCGATGGTGACGAGGAGGACGTTTTGCTGAGGGATCGGATGGAGATCGGCTTGCGGCGGCCGGCGATCGCACGCGGCCACGAGGATCACGATCAGAAGGAACCGCGGAGAGCGCAGAGCTCGCAGAGAGAGTCTTTCTCTGCGGTCTTTGCGGTCTCCGCGGTTTCTTCCGAACGTCACTTCTGTGCGAGCGCGACGGTCAGCAGCAGCGCGTGCTGCGTGCCCATCCAGGCGTCGGTCACGTCGAAATTCTCGGTCAGCGCGTGCGCGTCGCGCCCACGGCCGCCGCCGCCGATGGTGATCGCCGGCACGCCGAGCGCCATCGGCGTATTCGAGTCGGTCGATCCCTCACCGACCGGGCCGGTGTTGAAGCCGAGCACCGTGGCCGAGGCGAGGCCGTTCTTGACGATCATCGAGCTCTCCGGCGTGGAGCCGGCCGGACGATCCCCCACCAGTTCCTTGACGACCGTGATCACGCCCGGCTTGCCCCAGCGCGCGTTTTCCTCGGTGACGGCCGCGTCAATCGCCTTCTGGATGTTCGCGTCGACCGATGCGAGCGAGGCCGGATCCGACGAGCGCATGTCGAGCTCCATCCACGCCTCGAACGGAATCGAGTTCACCGACGTGCCGCCGCCGGTGCGGCCGACGTTGAACGTGGTGCGCGGCTGCTTCGGCACTTGGAGCTCCTGGATCTTCGCGATCGCGCGCCCCATCGCGCCCATCGGGTTCGCCATGCCGAAGGCGCCGAAGCTGTGGCCGCCCGGACCCTTGAAGGTGATGCGGTAGCGGTGGCTGCCGACGGCGATGCTGGTCACGTGCACGCCGGTGCCGTCGATCGACACGAACCGATCGATTTGATCCTTCAGCGTCGTCTTGAACAGCTCCTTCACGCCGCGCAAATCGCCCAGGCCTTCCTCGCCGACGTTGGCCACGAACGTAATCGAACCCGGCGTCTTGATCCTTGCCTTCTTCATCTCGCGGATGATCGCGACCATCACCGCCAGGCCGCGGCAGTCGTCGCCGATGCCGGGGCCTTTGAGCAGGTTGCCTTCGCGCTTCACCTTGACGTCGGTCCCTTCGGGAAAGACGGTGTCGAGATGCGCCGCCAGGACCAGATGGGGGTGCGCGGCCGCGCCCGGATAGTCGCCGAGCACGTTGCCGACCTTGTCGACCCGGACGTTCTGCAGCTCCAGCTGGGTGAACACGCGCTTCAGCTCTGCGCCGCGGACCTCTTCCTTGAATTCGGGCGCCGGAATCTCGCAGAAGCGGATCTGATCGGCGACGGTCTGTGCCTCGTTCGCCTTGACGGCGTCGATCGCGGCCTTCACGGCCGGGTCCTTCAGCAGATCCGCCGGTGACGGCGAGGCGCTCTGGCCTCGAACCACCGCGACCGCCAGCCCCACCGCCAGCCCGCACGACAACACGGATCGCAACACGTCAACCTCCCTGCAGCAAGAAAAACCGGAAAAGCCCCGCGAAATGGTAGCGCAGTGCGAAGCCGAACGCGACAATCCAAATCTTCGGATTCGCACACGGTTCGGACACGGACATAAAACTTTTGTGGTCAAAACCACAAGGAAGACGCATATTCTTCCCGGCACGGATACATCTCGAGTTATTTCGATTACGAGGAGGATACCTGTGACACGCACGTTCTTTCGAGTGCTTGCGGCACTGGCCATCGTCTCGGCGTTCGGCCTCGCGCCGGCCGCCGCCCAGACCGGTCAGACGTTCGGCGAAGTAGTCGGCAAGATTACCGACGATCAGGGCGGAGTGCTGCCCGGCGTCACCGTCACGCTGTCGGGCCCGAATGCGATGGGCACACCGACGGCGGTCAGCGGCTCCAACGGCATCTACCGCTTCCCCGCGGTCAACACCGGCACCTACCAGCTGAAGTTCGACCTCGGCGGCTTCGCCCCGCTCGTTCGCACGGGAATCGTGGTGCCGGTGCGCCAGACCATCACGGTCGACGCGCAGCTGAAGCTGGCATCGCTCCAGGAAACGGTCACGGTCAGCGGCTCCTCTCCGACGGTCGACGTTGAAAACACGAAGGTCGGCGCCCGCCTCTCGCAGGAAATCCTGACCAACGTGCCGACCTCGCGCACGATCTTCGGCTCGACCACGGTGCTCCCGGGCATGACGATGGGCCGCCAGGATCCGGGCGGGCTGAACGCGGCGACCTCGACCGGCATGGCCGCGCACGGCGCCAGCAACTACAACCTGAATTACTACGGCGTGACCGCGGATACACCGCAGAACTACGGCTCGATGTACTACATGGACTTCGGGTCGGCGGAGGAAGTCTCGGTCGACACCGCGGCGATGGGCGCCGAGGTCGGCGGCGGCGGCGGCGCCAACATCAACGTCATCCCCAAGAGCGGCGGCAACACCGTCAAGGGCGACGTCAACTACAGCATCACCGGCAAGGGCTATTGGAGTGGCTTTACCGGCAACAACATCACCGACGACCTGCGAGCGCAGGGCGTCACCGATCCCACCCTTCGCAACCTCAACGACCTCAATGCCAGCTTCGGCGGGCCGTTCATCAAGGACAAGCTGTGGTGGTTCGGGTCGTATCGCAACTACAACACGACCGAGGCGATCGGCTCCTATACGGTCGTGAACCCGGACGACAGCCTGACCAACCCGTTCAAGTCGAACCTGCGCAACTACACGGCCAGCGGCAAGTATCAGCTGAACAAGAACAACCAGCTGTCGGCCTTCTGGACCTACAACCGGAAGTTCCAGCCCAATCGCGGCGCCGGCGCGACCCAGCCGCTGCCCAAGGGCACGCTGCACCAGGAGTCGCCGAAGAACCTGATCAACGCGAACTGGACCTCGGTGATGGGCCAGAACACGTTCCTCGAGGTGTCGTCGACCTACTTCCACATGCACTGGCCCAGCACCTGGGCCGACGAGTTCAACTCGCTGCCCGACAGTCAGCAGTTCCCGTCGACCCTCAACTTCGGCACGGGCATCTATATCGACGGTCCCGAACCGACCGGTGAACGTTTCCGCGACGCCTATCGCCATCAGACCAACATCGGCGTCACGCGTTACCTCGACGGCTTCCTCGGCGCCAGCCACCAGCTGAAGATGGGCTTCGAGAACTGGTGGACGCCGACCGGCACCGACGGGTTCGTGATCTTCGACGACACCCGCATTCGTTACACCGGCACCGCGGCGGCCTGCAACGCGACGGTCCGCACCGGCTGCAACAGCGCCAACTCCGAGGTCCTGCTGTACAACACGCCGCTGACGCAGGAAACCAAGATGCGCAACTTCGCCGGGTTCGTGCAGGACCGCGCGAGCTACTCGCGCGTCACCCTCAACCTCGGCCTGCGGTGGTCCTACTACGACGGCTCGATTCCGGCGCAGACGGGCGGCGGCGGCAAGTGGTTCCCGGTGACGAGCTATCCCGGAAATCGACCCGGGCTACAGCTGGAACACCTTCGCGCCGCGCACCGGCGTCGTCTTCAAGCTCACCGAAGACGGCAAGAACGTGGCGAAGGCGAGCTACAGCCGCTACTACGAGTCGATGTACACGTCCGAGTACGCGACGATCAACCCGAACTCGATTCAGACCGGCGGCATCCAGACCTGGTCCTACCTCGGCGATCTGAACAACAACGGCAAGGCGGACCGCAACGAGCTCGGCACGCTCAAGAGCCAGTTCGTCGCCAAGTCGAACACGATCGATCCGAACCTGAAGGATCCGAAGAACGACGAGATCATGTTCGCGTTCCAGCGCGAGCTGGCCGCCAACTGGTCGTTCAACGTCGACTGGATCCAGCGTTGGTTCCATGACGCCACGACCGACCAGAACTGCTACGGCCTGCCGTGCAACACCGTGGCTTCGACCGTCTACTCGCCGTCGCGCACGGTCATCGACTCCGGCCCCGACAACATCCGCGGCACGACCGACGACCGCTCGTTGACCTTCTACGACGTGCTGCCGCAGTACGTCGGCAAGGACACGTTCTTCCACACCAACTGCGGCAACAACACCACCTTCGATTGCACGCAGCGCTACAAGGCGGCCGAGTTCTCCATCAGCAAGCGGATGTCCAACCGCTGGCAGATGCAGGGTTCGTACGTGTGGTCGCGGCTCGACGGCGCGCAGCAGGGCATCAACACCAACGGCACCGCCGCGCGCACGGCGTACGACTTCACCAACCCGAACAACACGCTCGATTCGGTCGGCCAGGGCCGTGGCGCCAACGATCAACCGCACGCCTTCAAGCTGCTGGGCAGCTACCAGGCGCCGTGGGGCATCAACGTCGGCGCCAACTTCCAGTCGCTCAGCGGCCTGCCGATCGACCGCAACCTGACCGTGGCGCTGGCGCAGGGCTCGCGTCCGATCCCGGTGGAACAGCGCGGCACCTATCGCGCGAGCTTCCTCAACCTGCTGTCGCTGCGCGCCGACAAGGGCGTCCGCTTCAGCGGCCACCGCGCGTCGTTCGTGTTCGAGCTGCACAACGTGCTCAACACGAGCGCGGGCCAGAGCAGCTACGGCGCGCTGACCCAGAGCTTCGCCAGCCAGGCGGCGTACGACGCCGCCCGCGCGACGACGTCGTACTTCGGACGCACCCAGGAGATCGTCGCGCCGCGCGTGATGAAGATCGGGTTCAAGTTCGAGTTCTAGGACAGGGGCTGGGAGCTAGGCACTAGCACCCCGCACCTAGCACCTCGCACCTCGCACCTCGCAGCGACTTCGGCCGGCCTCTGGCAACAGGGGCCGGCCTTTTTTGTTAGACTCGCGCCGCAGCATGCTCCCAGGGCGGCGACTCTTCGTCCTCCTCTACGCGGCCTCGGGAGCGGCGGCGCTCGTCTACGAAGTGACGTGGACCCGGATGCTGACGCTGCAGCTCGGGCACACGGTGGCGGCCGCCAGCACGGTGCTCGCGGCGTTCATGGGCGGCCTCGCCCTCGGCGCCTGGGTTGCCGGCGCGTTCGCCGGGCGCGCGAGCCTTCGTGCCTACGCCATCCTCGAGATCCTCGTCGCGATCTGCGCACTGCTGCTGCCCGCGGCGCTGGCTGCGTCGGTGCCCGGGCTCGCGTGGGCCTACGCGGATGGCGGCGCCCCGGCGCGATTCGCCGTGTTCCGCATCGCGATCAGCCTGGCGCTGCTCGGCATCCCGGCGGCGGCGATGGGCGCGACGTTTCCGATTGCGGTCGGCTGGCTGGGGGATCGGGACCCTCATGCCGCTGGCCTGCTCTACACAGTGAACACCGCCGGCGCCGCGCTCGGGGCGATTGCCGCAGGCTTCTTCCTGATTCCCGCGTTCGGCCTGCGCGGCACCACCTGGATCGGCGTCGCGCTGAACCTCATCGCGGCCGGCGGCGCCTGGTGGCTGGGATCGCAATCACGACCGGAAGAAACCGCCGAGACCGCAAAGACCGCAGAGCACTCTTCCTCGAAGAACAAGAAGAACAAGATCGGATCGGCGCCGTCTCCGCGGTCGCAGCGGTCTTCGCGCTTCCATCCGTTCGTGTCTCCCGCGCCGGGGCTCGCGTGCACCGCGGCAGGGATCTCCGGTTTCGCCGCGCTCGTCTACGAAGTCGCCTGCACGCGGCTCCTCGCCCTGGTCATCGGCCCGACCACCTACGCGTTCGCGACGATGGCGGCGGCATTCGTCAGCGGGCTGGCGATAGGATCCGCGCTCGGCCATCGTCTGGCGCGGCGGGTCGAGCGGCCCGCGGTGTGGATGGCGGCGATGCTCGTCGTCTCGGCGCTGGCCGCCAGCGGCGCCGCATGGGTGGCGGCATCACGGATGCCGCTGATCGTCGCGGCGCAGGTCGCGGACCCGGCCGCGGCCTTCGCGACGGTGATCGCCACGCAGGCCTTCGGCACGGCGCTGCTGCTGCTGCCGATGACGCTCGCCCTCGGCGCGACCTTTCCGCTCGCGCTCGCGGTGGCCGGCGGGCGCCTGCGCGGCTCCGACGCTTCGCCGGGCCAGGACGCGGCTACGACCATCGGCCGCGACGCGTCGCGCGTCTACACCGCCAACACCATCGGCGCCATCGCCGGCGCGCTCGCGGCGGGGTTCGTGCTGATTCCCGCACTCGGTCTGCGTCAGACCTTCCAGGCCGCGGCCCTGCTCGGCGCGCTCGGCGGTGCGGCCTGCCTCGCCGCCGCACTGCGCGCGCGGAATTCACAAATTGAAACTCAGAACTCAGAGCTCAGAACTCAGAAAGACCAACGCCGAACCACGAACGTGATCTGGCCGGCGGCAGTTGCGATCGCGGCGGTCGCCGCCATCCTGTCCCTGCCCGGCTGGGATCGGGAACTCCTGGCGAGCGGCGCCTACAAGTACGCGCCGTACCTCGGCACCGGATATTTCGATGCCGTGCTGCGCGCCGGAACGCTCGACTACTACAAGGAGGGGGCGGCGGCGACGGTCAGCGTCCGGCGCCTGACGGGGACGACGTCGATGGCCATCGACGGCAAGGTGGACGCATCCAACGCCGGCGACATGCTCACGCAGCGAATGCTCGGCCTCCTCCCGATCCTGATCCATGGCAACCCGCTCGAGATCTGCATCATCGGCCTCGGCAGCGGCGTGACGCTCGGCTCGGCGCTCGCGCCCGGCAACGTCCGTCACGCCGACGTCGTCGAGATCTCGCCGGAAGTGGTCGAGGCTTCGCATTTCTTCGATCGCGAGAACGGCGGCGCGCTGGCAAAACCCGGCGTCCGCCTGATCGTCGGCGACGGACGATCGCACCTGCTGCTGACGCCGAAGCAGTACGACGTCATCGTGTCGGAGCCGTCGAACCCGTGGATGGCCGGTGTGGCATCGCTGTTCACCCGCGAGTTCTTCGAGGCGGCGCGCGCGCGGCTGAAGCCGGACGGCCTGCTCTGTCAATGGGCCCACACCTACGACATCAGCGCCGGGGATCTGCAGTCGATCGTGCGGACGTTCGGTTCGGTGTTCCCGGAGGGCACGCTGTGGATGGTTGGCGGCGGCGACCTGCTCCTGATCGGCGCCAGGGACGGCCGCATCATCCCGCGGCTCACGATGGTCGAGGTCGCCAGCCATCGGGGCGTGACCGCGGCGACCCTCGCCGACGTCGGCATCGCCGTGGGCACCGCCTCCTTCGCGATGCTGTCGCAGTTCGCCGGAGGTCCGGCGGAATTGGAGCGGTATGGCGCCGGAGCGCTGATTCAAACCGACGACCGGACCGCGCTGGAGTACTCCGCGCCTCGAGGCATCTACGGCCGGAGCCGGGAGGACAATGCGTCCGCGCTCCGCGGCCTGAGCGCCGACCAGCCGCCCGCGGTCCGCGACGCCTTCCAGCACGCGACCGACGCGGCCTGGACATCCCGCGGGGTGATGGACCTCAAGGCCCAGGCCTTCATCCAGGCCTCCGCAGCGTTCCGTCAGGCGGTCACGCTGAACAGCCGCAACGTCGCCGCGCTTTCAGGCCTGTCGGACGCGGCCGGCGGCGCGGGCACGGTCGATCAAGAACGTCAGTGGCTGCGCGATATCGCGACACGCGAGCCGGCCAACCCGATGGTGCGGATCGAGCTGTCGCGCGTGCTGGCGGTGACCGGCGACGTCCAGGGCGCGCTCGACCTGGCGTCGGAGGCCCTGCAGCTGGCGCCGGCCGAACCGCGCGCCGCCGAACAACTGGCCTCGGTGCTGGCTGACGCCGGCGACGGAGAACGGCTCGCGCCGCTGGCCGACGCGATGGTGGCCCGGTTTCCGGATCGGCCAGAGGCGCAGTATTACCGCGCCACCGCGCTGTATCTTCAGGGAAAACACCAGGATGCCGTGGACGCGGCGCGGCTGGTCGTGAAGGCGCGGCCGGACCACGCCCGGGCCCAGAGCCTGCTCGGCGCCGCGTGCGTCGCCGCCGGCCTGCGCGACTGCGCGCTCGCCGCTTTTACCGCGGCGATTCAGGCCAACCCAAGAGAGGCGTCGGGCTACGTCAACGCCGGTCTGCTCAGCCTCCAATCGGGCAACGCATCCGCCGCCACTGATTTCTTCGCCAGCGCCTTGACGATCGACCCTTCCTCGACGACCGCGCGCGACGGTCTTGCTCAGACGCGCACTCCAAAGTTCTGAAGAAGAATTCAATTCCACCGATGTTGAAAACATCGGCTCGCGGCTTCCTGCTGCTACGCGACTGGTGCTACAGCGCGGCATGCGAATTGCTGAGGCGTCGTGGCGGAGGACGTGATGAGTCTCGTGCGGCTGCTTGGTTTCACTACTCTGGGCTGTGGGTGCGTGGTGGGTCGGTATCGCGAAGTCCCGACCAGCCGGGAGGTCACCTACGTGGAAGAAAAAGGTAGTGCCTGCGGCAGCCATGGTCACCGCCGGAACCACACGATCACGCCGGAGCGGCTGGCCGGCGCGATGCCCATGGGCGCGTCGAATCTGATCAGCAAGGCGTCCTGAACTGTGACCGGCAAGCCACAGCCGTGTCCCTGTTCGGCATCGCTTTGAGACCTCGCCTCTAACGTACTCGCCCGCCCGCGCCGACATTACGGCGTGTCAGTCATTCTCAAGCCGCACAAGATCCTGAAGACCGGCCAGACCGAGAATCGTTTCTATCTTGCGGACTGCGTGGACGTCTTCAAGCAGCTCGAGCCGCACAGCGTCGACGTCATCGTCACCTCGCCGCCTTACAATATTGGCATCCAGTACAGCCGCTACCAGGACGCCTTGTCGGCGTCCGAGTACCTGGAGTGGACCGACACCTGGATCGCGGCGGCGACGCGGGTGCTCAAGCCGGAAGGGTCCCTGTTCCTGAACGTCGGGGCCAAGCCGAGCGACCCGTGGACCGCCCTCGACGTCGTCCAGGCCACCCGGGCGCACCTCAAGCTGCAGAACATCATTCACTGGATCAAGTCGATCGCCATCGACCAGTCGTCGGCCGGGGCCGGCGCCGGTCTGACCCGCGACCTTGCGGTCGGCCACTACAAGCCGATCAACAGCGATCGCTTCGTCAACGATTGCCACGAGTTCATCTTCCACCTGACGCCACACGGCTCGACCAGCCTCGACCGTCTCGCGCTCGGTGTGCCCTACCAGGATCAGTCGAACATCGCCCGTTGGCGCGGCGGCTCGGGCGGCGTGCGCTGCCGCGGCAACACCTGGTTCATCCCGTACGAAACGATTCAGCACCGCGACCGCGACCGTCCGCACCCGGCCACGTTTCCGGCGCGGCTGCCCGAGCAGTGCCTCCGGCTGCACGGCCTCGAGCGCATTCGAGTGGCGATGGATCCGTTCACGGGCCTGGGCAGCACGGCTGTCGCCTGCGCGCGCCTCGGCGTGAACTTCATCGGATCGGATTTGGACGAAAGCTACTTGAACGCGGCGATCGACCGCGTCTCGGCCGTGGGGAAACCGAAGATGGCGAAGGCGGCTATTTCTTCGACGAAGAAGAGGGCTTCGGCGGCGGTTTGAGCACGTATTCCTTGCGGAACCACGGCTGCGCGCCCTTGCGGGCGACCTTCACTTCGACCTGGCGCCGCCGTTTGGTGGCGTCCGGATTCTTCGAGCAGTACCCCAGCACGTAGTAGTCGCTGGTCTCGGCGTCAATCCGCTTCAGCGCCTTGCTGAAGTCGTTCTGGTTGACGACCGCGATGCCGCCGGTCTCTTCCGCGATGACGCGGAGGCTGTCCTGCGACTTCCGCACGTACTCCTGCCACTGCTGCGGATCGACCTGCTCGTCGATGTCGCCCATCCCCACCAGCCCGCGCGGGTCGATCGTGTACATCGTGACGTTGGAGCGGTTCGCCTGCCGCGTCAGCTCGCCGAGCTCGCGCGCCAGATCGGCGTCGGCGAAGGTCTCGCTCTGCTTCTGCTGCTGCGCGAACGGATCGGTCTGGCCGCTGCTGCTGCCGTCCGAGCTCGCCGCATTCTGCTGGTTCTGCGTGCGCGCGAATTCGTTCTGCGCGAACGGCGAATTCGGATCCATCAGGCCGAGGCGCGCATCCTGGAACGGGTTGAAGTCGTAGCCGTCGCTCACGTAGATCAGCGCCTTGCGCCGGTTGTGCACCGAGTCGAGGTTGTTGAGCAGATCGTTGACGGTCGAGAAGGCCACGTGCGCGCGGTACCGCACTTCGCTCGGGCCTTCCGCGCCCGACGGCCCCTGGATGATGTCGGACGGCTTCAGCTCGCTGCCCGCCATCTTCTTGATCGCTTCCTCGAGGCGGGTCTTGTCGTAGGTCATGTCCACGGCAATCGAGGACGGGCCGCTCGAGACGATGCCGAACATGTCGCCTTCGTGCACCAGTTCCTTCGAGATCCGCCGGAACAAATCGCGCACGCGGCCGGTGTTGTGAAACTGCAGGTGCAGGTCGTCGACGAAAAACAGGAAGATGCGGCCCGACACGTCGTTGCGCGGGCGGGTCGGCGGCAGCACGATCCCTTCAGGCGGCGGCGGAGGGGGCGGCGCCAGCACGTTGGTCACGCGGCCGCCGGTGACGACGGTCATCGACGAGATGTCCTGCTTCACGCCGTCTTCGAAGATCTCGAACTCTTCCTTCTTCAGATCGGGGATGAAGTTCCCCTTCTCGTCGCGCACGATGATGTCGTTGGTGACGAGATCGACTTGTACTTTGAACGTGGGCCGCTCCTGCGACGTCGCGGAGCCGGTCGGCGCGGCGGGCGCCTGGCCGGGCGTCTGCGCAGACAGTCCGGCGGTCAGGGCCACCAGTGTGACGGTGGACCACAAGCCGTTCATTTCCAGCTTCATAAGGGTGAATTATACATCCTGGAGTGCTCGCCGGGCGGTTCTCGTCACAACAGTTGTCGCGGCAATGGTCGCCACCAGCCCCGCCAGCAGGACCGCGTAATAAGACGCGTTTCTCGGCACTTCAGCCTTTCCCGCCAGCGCCAGCGCCTCCCCTGTCACCTTTCCCGCGTACGTGTAGACGAACGCTCCCGGTACGGTGCCAAGCGAGGCGAACACGAAGTCCCACACCGAGATCGTCGTCAAGCCGAGGGCATAGTTCAGGAAATTGAACGGCACGACCGGCGACAGTCGAAGCAGCAGGACGATCCGGCGGCCGCGCGCACTCACCGCGCGCTCGATCGCCACGAACCGCGGCATGGCGGCGAGCCGCCGCGCCACCAGGCGTCTGGCGCCGTAGCGGCCAATCAGAAACGCGGCGGTCGATCCGAGCGTGGCGCCGATGAGCGAATAGATGACGCCGCGCACCAGGCCGAACACGGCGCCGCCGGCGATCGTCAGCAACGACGCCGGGATGAGCGCCACCACGGCAAAGGCGTAGATGAGGATGAAGGCGGCCGGCGCGGCCGGGCCGGCGCCCTGAAGGTGCGCGACCAGACCGAGGAGGCGAGGCGCGAGCGATCGTCCGACCCACCACAGCAACAGCGCCACGACCACGATCGCCGCGGTGACGCGGACGCGCTGCAGCGGCCGGGCCTCGATGGATCAGTCTCCTGAGGGTTCTGAACTGGACGCCGGCGGCGGCACGGCGGCGGCGCCGGCGCCGCGACCTCCCGTGTTGCGGCGACGACGGCGGCGCTTGCGGTTCGCGTCGCCAGGACGAGGGGTGTTCTCTCGAGGCGGAACGGCAACGGCCGGAGACACTTCGTCGGGCGCGGCGGCGAGATCGGCGTCGGCCGGTTCAGCGGCTGCGCTCGCTGCGCCTTCGGCATCGTCGGGCGCGCCGGCTGACTCTTCCTCTGCCCGCGCCGCGTGTTTCGCGGCGCGTTCGGCGCGCCGCCGCTCGCGCCACTTGTCGGCGTCAGCGGACGGAATCGGGGTTTCTTCGATCGCGCGCCAGTCGAACGTGATGTCGGGATTTTGTTTTTCGAGAGCGCGGCGCACCTCGGCGTCGAACGGCGCGCGGCCGACCTTGATGTCGGGCGGCGTGCGAAACCAGTAGAGAACCCGCGGGCGCACCTTGCCGCGACGGTTCGTGGTCGCGTGCACGAGCGCGAAACTCTCGACGCCGCGTTTGTCGCGCGAGAACCTGAGGAACGCCAACTTACTTCTTCTTTTTCTTGGGTGCGGTCTTCTTCGCCTTCGCGGCCTTCGGCTTGGACGTCACTTTCGGCTTCGGCTTTGCCGTCGCTTTGGCGGGCTTGGGCTTCGACACCGGTTTGGCTGCCGGCTTTGCCGCCGCCTTGACGACCGGCTTCACGATTGGCGCGGCTGCTGGCGGCTTCACCACCGGCGCCTTCACGATCGCCTTGGGCATCGGGCGCGCCTTCGCCAGGGGTGAAATGGGTTCGCGATTGCGATGGACGAGCGTGAACCGCGGTTCGTCGCCGACGACGTGATAGCTCCAGATTTCCGCGACGTGAATCTGGTTGTCCTCGGTGAGTCTTCGCGCCACGTCGACCATGCCGGACGGCACGTAGAGGTGGAATGCGGCGCGGACCCGGCCGTAGTGCGCCCACTGCGCGAGCGCTTCCAGGTGGTTCACCGATTCGCCGGTTTCGATCTCGACGATCGCTTGCAGCTTGCGGCCGCGGTCCTGCGACAAAAGAACGATGTCGGGAAACAGGGCGGTCGGACCGATACCGACCGGCATGTTCTGCTCGACGCCCGGGTTCATCCCGGCTTCGTACTTCCGGCGAAACTTGCTATGGAGGAGCCGGATGATGCGGTCATGCTCGAGCTGCTCGCGGACCGGCCGCACCAGAATCGGACTCAACGAACGCCTCCAAATGGTTGGATTTGAACGATCAAACGCCGAATCTTAGCATGATTCAGTCAAGCCCGGCGTGTGTCGTTTCGGGCAACCCGGACCCACGTCGGTTACAATACGCTGGTGTCCGCCGTCCTGTCCGACGAGAAGACCTCCAAGATCCTCATTGTCGATGACGATGAAGGGGTTACGCAGACTTTTGCGCGCATGCTCCGTCTCGAAGGCTATCAGGTCCGGACGGCCGTAAGCGCCGAAAAAGGGCTAGCTGAAGCGGAAGCGAGCCAGCCTGACGCGATTATTCTCGACCTTCGCATGCCGATGGTCGATGGGCTGGGCTTTCTGCGCCGCCTCCGCGCGCACGATCACCAGCGCGCCATTCCGGTGGCCATCGTCACCGGCGACTATTTCCTGGACGATGCCGTTTCCAACGAGCTTCAGGCGCTGGGCGCTGAGCTTCGATTCAAGCCGCTCTGGCTCGAAGATCTGGTCGGACTCGCTCGAAACCTCCTCAAGGTGACCCACTGAACGACTCGGGCAGCCGATTCCTGAAGGCCTGTCGCAGGCAGCCGGTCGACGCGACACCAGTCTGGTTCATGCGCCAAGCTGGTCGGTATATGAGCGAATACCGCAGCTTGCGAGAGCGCTATTCGCTGCTGGAGATCTGTCGCACCCCCGACCTCGCCACCGAGGTGACGCTGCAGCCGGTCCGGCGGATCGAGGTGGATGCGGCGATCCTCTTTTCCGATCTGCTGCTTCCGCTCGAGCCGATGGGGATCCCATTCGACTTCATCAAGGGCGAAGGACCCGCGATCGAAAAGCCGCTGCGTTCGGAGGCGGATCTCGCGCGCACGCGACGGTTCGAGCCGCGCGAGCAGCTCGGTTACGTGCTCGACGCGATCCGGCAGATCAAGCGCGCGCTCGGCGGCCGGGTGCCGTTGATTGGTTTCGCCGGAGCGCCATTCACGCTCGCGTCGTACGCGATCGAGGGCGGCCATTCGAACAACTTCGCGCACACCAAGTCGCTGATGTACGGCTACCCCGCCGCGTGGCATCGCTTCTGCGATCTGATCGCCGACATCGTCGGCGACTACCTGGTGGCACAGGTCGAGGCGGGCGTCGACTGCATCCAGGTGTTCGACTCGTGGGTGGGCGCGCTCAACGCCGCCGACTACCGCGAATTCATCCTGCCGCACTCCAAAAAGATTTTCGATCGCATCGCGCCGGCCGGCGTCCCGACGATCCACTTCGGCGTCGGCACCGGATCGATCCTCGACCAGCTGCGCGAAGCGGGCGGCGACGTGATCGGCGCCGACTGGCGCACGCCGCTCGACGACGCGTGGGAGCGCATCGGCCCGGACCGCGCGATTCAGGGCAATCTCGATCCGACGCTGCTGCTCGGCCCGCTCGATCGGCTGTTCGCGGCGACCGACGAGCTGCTGGCACGCGCGGCCGGCCGCCCGGGTCACATCTTCAACCTCGGTCACGGCATCCTGCCGTCGACGCCGCTCGAGCACGTCCAGGCGCTCGCGCGTTACGTGCATCAGCAGACGAGGGCATGAATACACCACGAAAGGCACGAAAAGAAAACGGCACGAAATTCACGAGAAAGAACATGTTTTTCTCTTTCGTGTGTTTCGTGCCGGTTATGTCCCTTTCGCGTGTTTCGTGGTACGTGAGGCCCTGACCGTGTCTCGCGTCGGCGTTCTGCTGATGGCGCACGGCACTCCGTCCTCGCTGGACGAGATGCCGGAATACCTGACGCTGGTGCGCGGCGGGCGGCCGCCGTCAGCCGAGCTCGTGCACGAGATGCGCGAGAACTATGGCGCGATCGGCGGGCGGTCTCCGCTCACCGACATCACCGAAGCGCAGGCGGCGGCGCTGCGCCTCGAGGCTCGGACCGGACATTCCCGTCGCCGTGGGCATGCGCAACTGGAAGCCGTTCATCAAGGATGCGCTCGCCGGGCTGGCGGCGGCCGGCGTCACCCGCGTGATCGGCATTCCGATGGCGCCGCAGTTCTCCACGCTCAGCGTCAAGAAATACATCGACGCCGCGACCGCGGCGCTGCCGGCCGGTGTCCAGTTCGACGCGGTCGAATCGTTCCACACCCATCCCCTGCTGATCGACGCGTTCACCGAGCGCGTCCGCGCGGCGCAGCCCAGGCCCGAGGAGCTGGTGATCTTCACCGCCCACGCGCTGCCGGTCCGCGTGATCGAGTCCGGCGATCGCTACGCCGACGAAGTCGCCGCAACGGCGGCCGCGGTGGCGCAGCGCGCCGGCATCGCCGGGTATACCCAGGCATTCCAGAGCGCGGGCCGCACGCCCGAGCCATGGATCGGACCGGAGCTGCCTCAGGTGATCGACGATCGGTCGGTCAACGTCCGCAAATTCCTGGTCGTCCCGATTGGCTTCGTCTGCGATCACACCGAGATCCTGTTCGACATCGACGTCCAGGCGGCGCAGGTCGCACGCGAGTTCTCGACGACGCTGCGCCGGACGGAGTCGTTGAACACCTCGCCGACGTTCATCGCCATGCTCGAGGACCTCGTCCGCGTCAGGTTGTGAATGTCACGACGATCAACGCAGAACTCGCTGAACACGCAGAGCTACGTTTTTTCTGCGGCTTCTGCGGTTTCTGCGTTTAACGTTGTGATCGGGATCGCAATGTGACGCCGGCCCCCACGCGCGTGGACGTGGCGATCGTCGGCGGCGGCATCGCCGGCCTGGCGGCGGCGTACGAAGTCTCGCGCCGCGGCCTCTCGTTCGTCGTCCTCGAGGCCGCACCCCGCGCCGGCGGAGTGATCGTCAGCGAGGAGGTCGACGGCTTCACTATCGACGGCGGTCCAGACGCGCTGCTGATTCAGAAGCCCGAGGCGATTGCGCTGTGCCGCGACCTCGGTCTCGGGGATCGCCTCATCTCCACGCGGCCGCCGCGCATCGCCTACATCCAACGCGCCGGGCAGCTCCACGCGCTGCCGGCGGCGTCGGTGCTCGGCATCCCCACCCGCATCGGCCCGTTCGTCCGCACCACGCTGTTTTCGTGGCCGGGCAAGATCCGGATGGGGGCGGAGCTGTTCGTCCCGCCGCGGCGCGACGAGGCGGACGAATCGATCGGCGCCTTCATGACGCGCCGCTTCGGCACGGAAGCGACCACCTACCTCGCCGAGCCGCTGCTCGCCGGAATCCATGCCGGCGATGTCGATCGCCTCTCGGTGCGGGCGTTGTTTCCGCGGCTGGTCGACGCGGAGCGCGAGCACGGCAGCCTGCTCCGCGCCTTCCGAATCCGCAAACCAGTCAACAACCCAACCAGCAATCAGCAATCTGCAATCAGCAATGAAGGCGCCTTCAAGTCTCTGCCCGGCGGCTTGAGCGAGATGGTGCGCGCGCTGGTGAACGCGCTGGGCGAGCCGCACGTCCGGTTGAGCACCGCGGTTGACGCGATCGCCGGACGCGGACCGTTCGCGGTGCGGACGAATCGCGGCGAGACGTTCGACGCCGCCGCCGTCGTGATCGCGACGCCGGCCTACGCGGTCAGCGCGCTGTTGAAGGAACGCGACGGCGAGCTGGCGCGGCTCGCGGGCGAGATTCCGTACGCCTCGGCGGCCACCGTGGCGATGGCCTTCGAACGATCGCGCGTGCGCCATCCGCTGACCGGCTCCGGGTTCGTGGTGCCCCGCGTCGAGCACACCGGCATCCTCGCGGCATCATGGCTCTCGTCGAAGTGGCCGCATCGCGCGCCGCAGGATCGGGTGCTGATGCGCGCCTTCGTCGGCGGCGCCCGCGACCCGCACGCGCTGGAACGCTCGGATGCCGAGTTGCTGCAGACTTCGCTGGCGGCGCTGCGGCCGCTGCTGGGGATCGACGGGGATCCGCTGCTGACGCGGGTGTACCGATTTGCGCGCGGCAACGCCCAGCACGACGTCGGTCATCTCGAGCGGATGGCGTCGATCGACCGCGCGCTCACCCGCCACCC
The DNA here is from genome assembly GCA_963794705.1 of uncultured Acidobacteriota bacterium. Lineage (GTDB taxonomy): Bacteria > Acidobacteriota > Vicinamibacteria > Vicinamibacterales > CAVVIG01 > CAVQFC01. Next base: position 33,957 of record CAWCFI010000006.1, on the reverse strand, counting down.
GGGCCTGTTCATCACCGGCAGCGGCTTCCGCGGCGTCGGCATTCCTGACTGCGTCGCCGACAGCAGGCGAACCGGTGCCCTGGTTGCCGACTGGCTCAGGCAGCGCAACTCAGAACTCAGAACTAACAACTGAGAACTTGCGGTTTTGACCTTTCAGTTCTAAGTTCTGAGTTCTCAGTTCCAAGTTCTAAGTTATGAAGTCTGTCCACATCATCGGCGTGCCCCTCGATCTCGGCGGCGGCCGGCGCGGCGTCGACATGGGGCCGTCCGCGCTCCGGATTGCGGGGCTCGGCGAGCAAATCGCCGCGCTCGGCTACACCGTGGTCGACCGAGGCGATCTGCCGGCGCCGATTCCCGAGACGCAGGAACTGCGCGACGAGCACAAGAAGTACATCCGAGACATCGCCAAGGTCTGCCAGAAGGTGTACCAGACGTCGTTGTCCTCGCTCGACGAGGGCGCGATGCCGCTCGTCCTCGGCGGCGATCACAGCATCGGCGCGGGCTCGGTCGCGGCGGCGGCGGAATGGGCGCGGCGCACCAGGAACCTTCCAATCGGCCTGCTCTGGGTCGACGCGCACGGCGACATGAATACACCGGCAACGTCGCTATCGGGCAACGTCCACGGCATGCCGCTGGCCGCGCTGCTCGGCCCCGAACCAGCGGAGCTGTCGAAGATCGGCACCTTCTCGCCGAAGGTGCTGCCCGCGCACACCGTGCTCGTCGGAATTCGCAATCTCGACGAACGGGAGAAGGTCGCGGTCCGCAACTCGGGCGTGCACGTGTTCACCATGAAGGACATCGATCGTCAGGGCATCGCGTCCATCGTCGAGCAGGCCGTGAACCTGGCGGGCGCCGGCACCGCGGGGGTGCACGTGTCGTTCGACATCGACGTCTGCGATCCGTTGATCGCTCCGGGGGTCGGAACCCCGGTCAAGGGCGGGCTGAACTATCGCGAAGCGCACATGGTGATGGAAATTGTCGCTGACTCGGGGCTGCTGACCTCATTGGACCTGGTCGAGGTCAACCCTACGCTGGACGTCCGCAACACTACCGCGCAGCTCGGCACCGAGCTGGCGCTGTCGGCGCTAGGAATGAAGATTCTGTGAGCCGGACTCGGCCATCATCTCTTCGAGCGTCTCGACGAGGAGGACGAGGGAATACGGCTTCTCGATCAGGCGCGTGCGCGGACGAAGCCGCTCGAGCTCGGCCGACTCCGAAGGAACGCCGGAGAAGATGATCACCGGCACTTCGGCCGGCACCGCGACGACCACGTCGCGCCCGGAGCCGCGCCGCAGCCGCAGGTCGACGACCGCGGCGACCAGGCGGTGTTTCTTGAGCGCATCGAGGCCTTCCTCGGACGTCTCGGCGGTGACGACGGCGAAGCCGTGCATTTCGAGGAACTTCACCAGTGGCCGGCGGACGGAGACGTCGTCTTCGACCACGAGCACGAGGCGCGCGCCATCAATGGGCATGACCCAGCCAGTATAGCGCGCCGGACGCGTCTCAAGCGCACGATCGGCGTAGTACAATAATCGTTTCCCACCGCGCGGGCCCCTAGCTCAGTGGTAGAGCACGTGACTTTTAATCACGGTGTCCTGGGTTCGATCCCCAGGGGGCCCACTTACTTTTCCTAGTAATTTGCGCAGGGCGACCCGTCCGGTTTCGCTTTTGTCCCTGCGATTGTCCCTGCGAGCGCCTGCAGCTTCCGCGACGCGTCGGCGAGATGTTCTTCGCTCGTGATGTCGTAGCGATCGAACACGCTGCACGTTTTGTGGCCGGTGATTTTCATCGCGACCGTTTCGGCCACGCCAGCGCGCGTCAAATTGCGCACTGCAGTGCGGCGGAAGTCATGCGGGATACGGCCGGGGCAACCGGCAGCCGCGCACGCTGCGAGCCATGCGCGGCGGAAATTACGGATCCGTCGTACGACGTCGGTTTTCTTGGAGACGCGCACGAAGACGTCGGGGCTGATGGTGCCCTGCTTCTCGATTGCCTCATGGACGGCCCACAGCGCCTCCACAGCGCACCTCAAATCGTCGAGCTCGGCGTACTTGAACAATCGGCCGTCGCGGTTCTTGGTCGTTCCTGGCTCAAGCCTGATGACCCCGGCCGTCCGGTCGATCTGGTGCCACTGCAGCGGGAGGATCTCGCTCTTGGTCCGCCAGCCGGTGTAGTACGCGAACGTGGCGATCGGCCTAAGCGGCGCCGGCAACTTCGACCGCACGCCCTCGAACTGCGCACGTTCGAAAAAGTCCTTCCGGGTGTTGTCCTCTTGCAGCATCGGAATGTGCGGCCGCCGCATCAGCTTCCCCGCGCGGATGGCCAAGGTGAACATACGCTTGAGCGCCGGCAGCTCGCGGTTGATGGTACCGTTAACAGGTCGACCGCAGCCTGGCGCTCGTCGCTGCGCGCGCTCTCCTCGAATCGCCGGCCGTTCCGGTATACCGGATCCACCAGACGCCGCCGCGCTTACGCAGTTGACCCATCGTTAAATATCCAGTGCAACGCTGTGCGGTTGCGCGAAACGGACGTCTGCGAGCGACACCTCAGCAATGCGATACTGCCGAGGCTGACTGAGCCGGAACGTTGCTCTCGTCATCGAACCGTCCTTACGGACGACGCCATCCGCGGGCCCCACTGCCAGGAGTGTGACTTCGAACGTCGCACCCTTGTCGCGAACTGGTGGCGCCGTTTCACCGCGTGGATCTTTGCCCTCATGACCTTTACATCTTTGATCTGTGTCACGTCCGTCATCTGGTCCAGTAAACAACTGCGACCAGGATTAGGGCCACGATGGCTAGCGCCATCGCGCCTTTGGCGAGTTCGCGATCGTTCTCGGTCATGTGCTGACGCGGTTTGCGACCGCTAGCCATTCTTAACCTGCTTCCTTTCAATCGCGTTCCGCTCGGCTTCGGCCCACATGATCTGCTTCATGAGCGTGGCCGCTCAACACCTGTCGATGCCGAGCGCACCGATCCGGCGCGCTTCGTGACCATGTTCGCGACGAACGTGACCTGGGCGCCAATCCCCAGACTGCCGAAGGTCACCCCGACAAGTGAGTCACCCACGAAGGTGTAGTCCACGCCGTCGTCACCGCTGATGACACCGGACTGAGCATGATCAATTAGGAGCGTGACGCGGCCTTTCACGACCTGAGCTCGATCGCCTGCCGCTCAGCCTCGGCCCACATGATCGCCATCTCGCGCGAAGTGCGCGATCGGTCGAGATACGGCGGGAACGTCCGAGAGAACGCGAACTCCTCGTTGAACAGGAACTGCGCCTCAATGCCGCAGACCATGCCGCGATCGACGAGCTCGCAGAGTACGCAGTCGTGGCCGCGGAGAAGCTCAAAGAGCTTCTCGCGCGGCTTGGGAGGTTGCGGCGGTAGGTCGACAAGGCGGACAGTCATAATTCTATTTTGTTCCATCCCTAATCGACTCCTTACCTCAGCCGTGCTAGGCTGCCCGCATGAACGGTCCTGAGCGCCTCAAGATCGCGCACGGTGTCGTCATCTGGGAACAGGCCGGCGTCTCCTGCACCTGCTTGACGCTGACGCCGGACAACATCGAAATCCGCCTCGTCGTGAACGGCATGCAGGTCGAACGTCAGCGGTTCGGTGACGCTGATTCCGCCTCTCGCTACGCCATCGAGAAGATGCACGCCTACAACGCTACCTAGTGAATCAATGACAACCGCTCGGCTCGTTCGCACTAGATTTGAAGTGCATGCCATCCAACGCCGTCATCGGCGCCCTCGTCGCCGCTGATGCGGCGTTCGTCCTGGCCTTCGTCTTCTGGGTCACGCGCAAATGCTAAGGCCCTGTTTCGCGACGTATCGCACGGCCGCGACCATCTGCCAATAGCTCAGGTGTAGCTATCTACGGTCTTCAGTAGTAGACTTCGCCTCCTCGTGGCTGAGCATTGCCTATTCGAACTCTGGCACTACGGATCCAAGCGCTGCCGGATGTCGCCGCGTGACGGTCAGCGGCCGTTCATCGTCGCCGTTCACGACGGCGAACAGGTCGTGGTCGAGCGGGCATTCGAAGACCACGACTCGGCCTGCACCTTCGCCGCCGATCAATTGCGAATCGCGACCACGCCTGGTTAGCACGGCTTTCGGAGCTTGAGCAGGTCGACGAGGCGGACGCTCACCGCCGCGACTCCTGTCGCCGTTCGATCGCATTCCACTCGCCACAGGCCGCGTCGCATTGATGGGCAAACGTGGTGACAGCCAACGCGTCCGCCGCTCGGTGCGCTTCTGTCAACATGCCGTGGCGGCCGCCTTCGCACCGTTCCGCGCCATCCAGCTCGCGCCAGACGCACACATCCCAGGTGCCCATGCCGGCGACCGGCCGCACCTCCGCCACGATGACCGGTCCATGCCGGCGTTGCCACACGCGAAGCTCACCCATCGGTCGAATCTCCATCTTCCCCAGGCGCCTTGTTTCCTCATTTCGTTCCTGCGAGAATCCCGCCCGATGCCGTGGAAGTGTCCCGCGTGCCAGATCCAAATCCGCCACGATGGTGTCGGTCCGGAACCCAACCGCATCTACCGTTGCCACATCTGCCGCCTCGAGCTGGTGCTGGACGAGAAGACGGGCAAGCTCACGGTCGCCCCCTTGCCGCCGGAGCACGATCCCCGTCGGTAGTCCGTACTGTCAGCAAACACCGAAATGACGGTCATAACGACGCCGTTGGCTCATAGCACCAGCGGCCGCCGCCCAGCTGCGCCACAAATGCTGGAAAGGCGCAAGGTGTCGATTGGTCGTCTCGAAAACTCGAGCGGTCCCAATGGGATCAAAGGTTTCCGTCTTCCAGCCAAGCCGAACGAAGGGTAATGTGACTGCCGGTCTGTAAGAACCGATCCGCGACGTCCCGCCAAAAGGTCGAATCGTGTTTTTTCACCGCTGCCTCCGCAAGCAGCTCCGCGAGAGAGTGAATCGGCGGCAGGCCGGCGGAGGCCGGTGTTTGGGAGCTACCCTATGCCGCCGAAGACGTGCTACGACAAGACGCGCTCGACGCGCGCAGCACTCCATAGTCGCTCGTACGTGTCCATGACGGCCGCGCAAGCGTCCGTTATCTCGGTCACGGTCGTCGGCGAGTTTTTCGCGCCGTCCTTGAACGATGCACCGGACTGGTGGCACGACTTGCGGTCGACGAACACATACCGATCGTGAAAGCCGGCGCTCGAGCGAACCTCAATAGGGCGCTTGAACTGCATCGAATAGTGTCCGACGGCCGGGAGCAAAGCGCGGAGCTTCTCTCGTGCGAGTAGTCGAATCGACACATTCGGCGCGGCAAGCGGAAGATAATTGGCGACGAAACTGGCCTCAAGATACGGATCAACAAAAAACAAATCAGTTTTCGCGAGCTCGATCAAACGCCGGATCCCCTCGAAGTAGTCGAATACCATGCCTGTCTGCACCACCACATTGACCGGCCCGCCAAGTTCCAGCGTCAGATCATGCCGAGCTTGGTGTAGCAGAGTGACGAGCGAGCTGAACCCCTCGTGGAACGTCTGGGCGTCTAGCGACTGAATTTCGCCCAGCCGCAGACCAATCATCCCGAGCTTCGTGAAGTCCCATCGCTCGAGAACGGCGGCCGCGCGGCCCAACCACGGCAGGACGTCCGGCAACTGCTGTGAGAATCGTTCTCGAGCCGGCATCTCGCGGATCAGAGTCTCGACTTCGGCGAGCAATCGCTGATTCTCAGCCGGCGACGGGGGGCCTGGGCTGTTTCTCACTGTGACTGTCCCCTGTCCCTGAGATTGTCCCTACCGCTCGTATTCGACGTATCTGACGCTGGCGCCGCATTCTAGCGCGCACGGGGGCCGCCGAATAAACACAAGAATCGTTCGACATTCCGAGGCCTAGGATTTCCCGCCGCGGCGTCTTTTAATCACGGTGTCCTGGGTTCGATCCCCAGGGGGCCCACTTACTAACTTGAAAGTTCCTGACGAACTTCGTCAGTCGTCTGGGTCCGGTCCAGGCCTTCAGAGATTCCACCCGTGCGGACCGGTCCAGCCCTGTTCCTCGAGCTCGCGGTGGAGCGACATCTGGCGATCCGTCAACGCGTGCTGATCTGAAAACGCCTCGACACGCTCGCTGCCGTCGGCCTGCCGCACCACCAGCTCGTAGGCGCCGGCGGAAATTTCTCGCGCCTCGTAGCCCAGGTATTCCGCCTCGCGCCGAAACCACGTGAACATCCAGTTACCTCGAATCACCCTGCTGAAGGTATTGTCGGCTCGGCGCTGACTTCAGTCGTCGCGTCAACGGCGCGGCGACACAGGACTGCGTTGCGCTGCCCGGCCGTGCACTAGCCCGCCGTTTGCGTAAGCAGGCTGTCGATCCCCGCGGCCAGGCAGCATGGCCGGCGGCACAAAGAGATGCAGCGTGTCCAATCGCGGCAGCCTCGGGCCTCCACATCGCAGCCGTGTCGCCTGGCGACCGGGGATCACCATTTCAGTGCGGCGCCAACCCGGTTCGTGCCGCGGCTCTTCGAATCGCGCTGTGCTATCCTGATTTCTCCGTCGCGCAAGGCGACGCAAAAAAAGGCTGAGCGACCACGTCTCCGGAACCGGAGGCACCACTAAACGGTCGCGGCCGGGAGGTGCAATCTATGGCACAAAACTTCGGGAGCGGTCGCTAAGACTCAACCCAACGTTTGAACACCGGGGGCCGGCCACAGTGCCGGCCTCTTGTGTGTACGGCCTAGCGGGTTGCGCTTTCGGCTTTGTGCCCGAGCGTCATCGCGCTGAAGGCAATCGTCAGCAGGCAGCAGACGACCATCGTCACGAACACGCCGGTCCAGCCGAAACGATCCGCGATCCAGCCGACCCCGGACCCGGCGATCGCCGAGCCGAACACGTAGCCGAAGAAACCGGTGAAGCCGGCGGCGGTGCCCGCGGCCTGCTTCGGCACCAGATCGAGCGCGTGCAGGCCGATGATCATGATCGGCCCGTAAATCAGAAATCCGATCGCGAAGAGGGCGACGTAGTCGATCCACAACGGCCCGTGTAGATTCAGCCAGTAGGCGACGACGGCGAGCAGCGTCAGCGACATGAACAGGATCGTCGCCGGCGCCCGCCGCCCCTTGAACACGGTGTCTGACATCCAGCCGCAGGCGATCGTCCCGGGAATCGCGGCGAACTCGTACAACGCCCATCCCGTGCTCGACTGGCTGAAGCTGAAGCCCTTCGCGGTCTGGAGGTAGGTCGGAATCCAGTTCACGACGCCGTAGCGGACGAAGTAGATGAATGCGTTGGCAACCGCGATCGCCCAGAGGTACTTGTTCGTCAGCACGTGTTCGACGAAAATTTCGCGGTAGGTGAAGGTGCGCTCCTCGCCGGTGCCGTAGTGCGGCGGGTAGTCGTTCTTGTACTCCTCCACCGGCGGCAGGCCGTACGCCTGGGGCGTGTCGCGCATCAGGAAGAAGGCGACGATCGCGACGGCCGCGGCGATCGCCGCGTTGAAGTAGAACTTCGCGCCCCAGTCGTGGAATAGCGACACCCCCACCACCGCGAAGGTCGCAACCAGGCCGCCGCCCACGTTGTGCCCGACGTTCCAGAACGAGACGACGCGCCCGCGCTCCTTGGTGCTGAACCAATGCACCATCGTCTTGCCGCAGGGCGGCCAACCCATGCCCTGGACCCACCCGTTGGCGACCTGGACCACGATCACCAGCGCCAGCGACGCATACATGGCCTTGAACGCACCGGACGCGGCCATCAGCGCGCATGACAGGAGCAGACCCAGCGGGAGGAAATATTTTGGATTGCTGCGGTCCGACACCGATCCCATCAGGAACTTCGAGATCCCGTACGAAATCGACGTACCGGTCAGCGCCCAGCCGAGATCGGCCTTGGTGTACTGAGGATGCTCTTTCAGGATGTCGGGAATCGCGAGGGCGAGATTGTTGCGGACCAGATAGTAGGCGGCGTAGCCGAAAAAGATGCCGGCGTAGACGCTGCGGCGATGACGCTTGTACTCGCGGTCGACGCTCTGCGCTTCAACGGTCACCATATGCATGATGTGACCGCATCATACATGGTGAAGGCAGGTCGTGAAGGACTCCTAAGAAAACGGGAGCACGGTCTTCGTGACACCATGCTCCCGTCCAGCCGCTGTTGCGATGTTAGTCGCGACGGTTCCAGTCGCGATCCTTGCTCTTGTCCCACCGATGGTCGTGGTTCATCTCGCGGCGACCGTCTTCCCATCGACCGGCGTAGTAGTGACCACTCGAGTAGTAAGGCGACACCCAGTACGCGCCTGCGTAGGGCGGGCGCGTCCAATAGCCGTTGTGCCACGCATAGTGACCGTTCTGCGGATACTGATAACCCTCGACCCACACGTACTCAGGACCAGGGCGAGGCGGCACGCGGTACGCCCGCGGCGGCGGCGGATCGCCGATCTGGATACCAAAGCTGACCTGGGCGTGCGCCGCCGAGGCCGGGATGAGGAACAGCGCCGAGATTGCGATTGTCTGAAGTAGCTTTCTCATGACACCGATCCAGTGCAATTCGAACGCCATCCTCCCCGCGGCTAGCTGAGCTGGATAATGGTCCCCATCGAACGCATCATGGCTTGTGATGGTGCTTGCCGTCGTGATGGTCGTGGTCGTCGTCACCATCGCCGTCGTGATCGCCATGTTTCACGCGGCGGAAGTTGTGCCTGTCTTCGTAAGCCGCGATGGTGCGCCCCAGCTCGGCCCCCGCTTCCTGATCGAAACGGAAGTGGATGCCTCCGTAAATCCTTGCGTCGCTGATGTCCTCGGTGATCTGGCTGAACCGGGTGTAGTGAAACGTCAGCCCCGGCACGGCGGCATTCTCCATGGTGATGGCATGGTGACCGTTGCCGAAGGCACGCTCCAGAATCTCAGCGGCGCTGTTGCTGCCGCTGCCATGATTCGATGGGTAGCTGGGAAAACACGGCGTCAGGATGTACGGCTTGAAGGTGATGTCGCCGTCGGTCTTGGGGTTGCCGTCGACGCTGCCCTCGAAAATCGCCGTCTCAGGCCGCCACAGCTTGTAGTGATACTTCGTCCAGAACGACGCGACGAGGCTGTCGTTGCTGGCCATGTTCAGCAGCGCCAGCACCCGCGCATTCTTCGAACGTGAGCTGCCCTCGGTGGCCGCCACCTGTCTGGCGGCCAGGTTGAACACGAAGCTCGGCGACGACGCGGCGTAGAACCTCGCCACGTCGGCGCGATCCTGCGGACGATCCGCAAGACTGCTGCTGACGTTGCCGACCCGTTTGACCTCGTCATAGTCGCGCGTGTATCGCTTGCTGGTGAGTGTCGGAGGCGGCGCCGGTGCAAACTGTGCGATCCACGCCTGGCTTCCGGGAGCGCTCGGCACGCCGAACGGAGTCATGTTCTGCCACTGAAAATTGATGCCCCCTGCGGCCGGGCAGCTGGGCGTGAGCTGCCACACGCCCGGATCGGTCGAGGTCGGCAGATAGAACTGCGGCGGCGATGAGCCATCGAGCAGCCGATTGGCAATCATCTGCGTGGCGGCCGCCTCGCCCACCGCGACCCCCGCGGTCTTGCCAGGCCCGTTCGGGATGAGCGCGAGCGACGCCGCATAGGTGAGGTCGAGGTTGGGCGTCAGCGGCACATAGTTCTTCAGCACTTTGTACGCGGCGGTCACGGCCGCGGCGTCAGGCGATGCGCCGGGCGGCGCGATCACCGTCCCGAGGTACGGCTTGTAGTCGCCTTCAATCGCGTTCACGGCTTCGAACACGGCAAGCTGCACGATCGCCATGAACCGCGCTTGCGCGAACGGACTCTGACCGGAAAACGCGGACACCGCGATCCCGTTCCAGTCGAGCACGACGTCTGCTGTCGCGGCGATCGGGCACACCAATAGGGCAAGGAGGGTGACCAAAGTAAAGAGTCGCCTCATCGTGTTCTCCTTTCGGTTGTCTGGGTGGACTGGCCGTCCGCGCTGCAACGGCAGGGCGATCTATATACCAGAACCGTCGCGCGTGCGAATTATTCGGCGCGGAGCGCCCTGACGGTGAGATTGAGGCCGCTGCTATGCTGTCGTGTCATGCGCGGCGGCGCCAGCCCTTCCGACTCGCGATTCAAGGATGGTTCAACCCGCGTGGTGTATGCCGCGCTGGCGGGTAACGTCGCGATCGCGATCGCAAAATTCGTCGCGTACGGCGTTTCCGGGTCGAGCGCGATGTTGACGGAGGCGATTCACTCGCTCGTCGATTCGGTCGATCAGGTGCTCCTCCTGGTCGGGCAGAAGCGCGGCCGGCGGCCGCCGGACGCCAGCCACCCTCTCGGCCACGGCATGGAAAGCTATTTCTGGTCGTTCATCGTCGCGGTGATGGTGTTGCTGCTGGGTGGCGTGGCCTCGCTCTATCAAGGCGTTCAGCACATCCTGGCCCCGGAACCGATCGCGTCGCCGGCGATCAATTTCACCGTGCTCGCCATCGCGGCCGTGTTCGAAGGGTCCTCCCTCGCCGTCGCCTTCCGCGAGTTCAAGCGGGTGGTCCGCGGCCGCGAGGTCGCGGTCTGGACCTTCATCCGCCTGTCGAAGGACCCCAGCCTCTACGCCAGCCTGCTCGAGGACTCAGCCGCGCTGGTGGGAATCGCGATCGCCGCACTGGGGGTGCTGGGCACGACCGCGTTCCACCTCCGGTGGGCGGACGGCGCGGCGTCGCTGGCGATTGGCGCCCTGCTGACCGCGGTCGCGATGGTGCTCGCCAACGAAACCCGCAGCCTGATCGCCGGAGAGGCAGTCGCGCCGCCGGTCATGGCCGAGATCAAACGCCTGCTGAGCGCTGACGATCGGATCGCGCAGGTCGTCGAGATCGCGACGCTGCACCTCGGCCCCAAAGCCGTGCTGGTGGCGTTGACGCTCAGCTTCCAGTCTTCGATGACGCTCGACGATTTGCGGCAGGCGATCCGCGAGCTGACCGCCGCGATGAAGCAGGCGGACGGGCGAATCGCCTATGTCTACGTCCGCCCCGCCTCCGAGCGCACCGATTAGGCGCGCCAGATGCCGGGCCGGGTCACGATGATCAGCGTGGCGACCAGCAGCGTGAGCAGCGCGGTGGCCAGGCCGGTCATCACGATCAGCAGCCAGTTGACCCGGCGATCGTCGCGTTCGACGCGCTGAATCCTGTCGCCCAACACGTCGTTTTCGGTCTGGCGGATGGTGCGGATCGCGACGCGAAGCGCGTCCATGCTCGAACGCGCGGCATCGCTCTCGCTGTCCTGGACGGCGTGGCTGGTGTTGGCGAGCTGGACCAGCCGGTCCAGGTGCGCCAGCGTGGCCGCCAGCGCGACGTGCACGTTGTCGGCTGCCGCCTGACGGCCGTCGGCGGCGAGGATGGCGGTCAGCTCGTTGAGCGGCCTGGCAGCGAACTGCTGGCCGAGCCGGTAGCGCTGCAGATCGCCGGCATGGTGCGTCAGCATGAAGCCGCGCGCGCCGGTCTCCGCATCAACGGCGCGGCGCAGCGTTTCTTCGGCGGCCTGCAGCGTGCGATGGCTGCTGATCACGAGACGCCCCGACTCCGCGGAACGCCGCAGCGCCCGGTAGGCGAGCGTCATCGCCGCAACCGTCACGATCAGGTTGATGAGGAGAGTCGTCCGGAGAATGTTGAGCGGGCGCAAGTGGCAACAACGATTCTGCCGCCTCACGGCAGCTCAGCGGTGTAGAGAATTGTGAAGCTACTCCGGCTTGGCTTTCAGCTCGGCGTCGTGCTCCTTGAGAAACGCGCGAATCTCCTCAGCCATGGCCAGCAGCTTCTGCCACTGCTCCTTGTAGAGCGTCACGGGGAATCGCCCGAGTCCGTACACCGAGACGCCGCCCTTCTCGCTCACCTTCAGGCTGACGCTGCGGCCGCGCTGCGTCTTGAGCCGTTCATTTTCCGCCTTCAGCCGCTCGAGCTCCGCTCGCAAGTCCTCGTCTGACATGACACCTCTCTGAACACAGCGTACCACCGTCGGCAGAATCGCGAACGGTCGGGCTGACACATTGGACAGAAGGTTGCAGCACGAGACGCGAGAGTTGAAAAAGGAGAAGGGTATGTATCAACGACGTGTGATGAAAGGGATCGCCGGCGCGATTGTGATGTTCGGCGCACTGTCCAGCTCGGTGTTGGCGATCGCGCAGACGCCGGCCGACAACACCAAGGTCAACACTCGCGACCGCGCCAAGAGCGCGGTGACCGCCGACCAGCAGAAGGACAACGCCACCGATCGCGATCTGACCCAGAAGATCCGCAAGGCTCTGATGGCCGACAAGTCGCTCTCCACCTACGCGCACAACGTCAAGGTCATCGCGCAGGGCGGCCAGGTCACCCTCAAGGGACCGGTTCGGTCCGACGAGGAAAGGAAAACCGTCGAAGCGATGGCGGTCGAGGTGGCCGGCGCCACTCACGTCACCAACCAGATGAGCATCGCACCGGCAACCGCCAAGAAGTAGTTCGCTGAAATCAGACCTCACCAACAAAAGGAGCATTCTCAATGGCTGGAAAGAAGACTGCGGTGTTTGGTATCTATACGGGCGCCGCCCAGGCGGAACGCGCCGTTGACGCGCTCGTGCTCGCCAATTTCTCGAACGCCGATGTGTCGGTGCTGCTGCCCGACGATCAGACCACGAGAGACTTCGCGCACGAGAAGCACACCAAGGCGCCGGAAGGCACCACGACGGGCGTCGCGGCCGGAGGCACGATCGGCGGAACGCTCGGGCTGCTGGCCGGCATCGGCGCGCTCGCCATCCCTGGCGTTGGACCGTTCATCGCGGCGGGTCCGATCATGGGCGCGCTGGCGGGACTCGGCGTCGGCGGCGCGGTCGGCGGGTTCGTCGGCGCGCTGGTCGGCATGGGCATCCCCGAGTACGAAGCGAAGCGCTACGAGGGCCGCATCAAGACCGGCGGCGTGCTGCTCTCCGTCCACTGCGACACGTCCGAGGAGATCTCGCGCGCCAAGGAGATCCTGAAGCGCACGGGCGCCGAGGACATCTCGTCCACCGGCGAAGAAGCGGTCGGCGCCGGCAGCACCAGGCGCGAACCGTACACCAGCTAGCGATCGCGGGCACGCAGCGCCAACGCGCTGCGTGCTTCACCCCTCGATAGGTCGCACGTCACTCGCTGCGCAGCGAGATCATCGGATCGATTCGCGCGGCGTGACGGCCGGGGACATAGCAGGCGAGAACGGCCACCGTCGCCAGCAACATCGACACCGCGCCGTACGTCAGCGGATCCGAGGCGGTCACCCCGAACAGCAGCGAGCTCATGAGGCGCGTCAGCGCCAGCGCCCCTGCCAACCCGATTCCCACGCCGACAATCGCCATCCCCATGCCGTGCCGGACGACGAGCGCCAGCACGCCGCGCGGCGTACATCCCAGCGCCATGCGGATCCCGAGTTCCCGAGTTCCCTGGGCAACGAGGTAGGCAATCACACCGTAGATGCCAAGCGTGGCCAGGCAGAGGGCGATCACCGCAAACAGCGTCAGCAGGAGCATCGCGAACCGGCGGCGTGCCAGCGATTCGTCGACCCGCTGCGCCATGGTCTGCACGTTGTAGATCGGCAGATCGGGATCGATGGCGCGCAGGCGCTGTCGGACGGCAGCGGTCAGCGTGGCAGGGTCGCTGCTCGAGCGCACCACCACACTCATGCCGCGAGCCGGCGACTGGGTGTGCGCGAGATAGAACGCGATGCGAGCGTCGCCATCCAACCCGTACTGCTTGACCCGGCCGACCACCCCGACGACGGTCAGCCACGGAGCGGAGGCGTTGGCGTCGATGCCTCCGAGACGGATGCGCTTCCCCAGCGGATCCTCGTGCGGCCACAGCTGCTCCGCCATCGCGTCGTCGATCACCAGGACACGCGGGCTCGTGCGCGTATCCTGTTCGGTGAAGAGCCGGCCTTTCAGCAACGGGATCTCCATCGCCCGGAAGTAGCTGCCGCCGGCGGTCCGTTGATCGACGTTGATGAACGCGTCTCCCGGCTGCTGCGGCCGCCCTTCGACCGTGATCGGTCCCCACGCAAACACCTGGCTCAACGGCAGCGCGGAGACGCCGCCTGACGCGCGCGCGCCCGGCAGTTGCTCCAGGCTCTCCCAGATCTTTCGGTAGGTCTCGAGCACCGCCTGTGCGTCGTTATACTTTCGCCCGCTCAGCGTCAACTCGAGCGTCAGCGCCTGCGACGGGTTGAAGCCGGGCGCCACCTGCTGCACCCGGACGAAGCTTCGAATCAGCAGGCCGGCACCGACCAGCAGCATCACCGACAAGGCGAGCTCGCCGATCACGAGCAGACGGCGCAGGCTGGGTCCGCGTGCCCAGAGCGCGCCGGCCCCGGCGGCGCCACGGCCGGCGTCCTTCAGGTGGTCGTGGAGATCGAGCCGCGTCACCCGCCAGGCCGGCGCCAGGCCGAACAGCAGGCCGGACAACAGCGAGACCGTCAGCGTGAACATCAGCACGCCGCCGTGAATCGCGATCTCGTGCAATCGCGGCACGCTCTTCGCGCCGACGGTCTGGATCGCCACGAGGCTCGCCTGCGCGAGCATCAGTCCGAGCGCGCCGCCGATGAGCGCGAGCAGCACGCTTTCGGTCAGCAGCTGCCGCACGATCCGCGCGCGGCTGGCGCCCAGCGCGGCCCGAACGGCAATCTCCTTCTGCCGCGACAGCGCCCGCGACAGCAGCAGGTTGGCGACGTTGGCGCAGGCGATCAGCAGCACGAAGCCGACCGACGCCACCAGCATCAGCAGCGAACGCCTGACGTCGCCGACCACCTGCTCCTGGAGCGGAACGATGCTGAAGGTCAGCCCGCCGTTCGGCGGATAGAAGTCCGGATGGTCGCGCCGCAGTCGCGCCGTGATGCCATCCATCTCGGCCTGCGCCTGACGCACCGACACGCCCGGCTTGAGCTTGCCGATGATGTTGTAGTCCTCATGGTTGCGCGCCGACGCGGCGGTGGGCGCCAGCGGCAGCGATAAGAGGAGCTCGGCTTCCCCGGCGGCGCCGCCCAGCGTCGGCATCACCTCACGCGGCAGCGAGAACGACGCCGGCAGCACCCCGACGACCCGGGTTGCGACGCCGTTGAGGGTCAGGGTGCGATCGAGCACGGCGCGGTCGCCGCCGTAGCGCCGCATCCACGTGCCGTAGTTGAGGACGGCGACGGGAGCGGCGCCGGCCCGGTCTTCCGCGGCGACGAACAGGCGGCCCAGCGCCGGCCGCGCTCCGAGCATCGGCAGCAGGTTCGACGACACGCGCACCGTGCCGATGCGCTCGGGCTCGCCGTCGCCCGTGATGTTCACGTTGTTGCCGATGGCGATCGCAAGCTGCTCGAACCCCTGATGCCCGTCCGCGATGTCGGCATACTGCGCCGTGGAGAACCAGTCCTCGGCGATGCCGAGGCCCGGCGATCGGTTCCAGAGGATCACCAGTCGCGACGCGTCCTGGTATGGCAGCGGCCGCAACAGCAGGGCGCTGGCCGCGCTGAAGATCGAGGTGTTCGCGCCGATGCCGATCGCGAGCGAGACGATCGCCGCGGCGGTGAACCCCGGATTTCCGGCAAAGGCGCGCAGCGCGTAGCGGAGATCCTGGAACACGCGGAACCTACTTCTTGGAACGCAGGAAGATCCGCCCGGCGATCGCCAGCGCCACCGACAGCGCGGCGCACAGGAAGAACACCATCCGCACGCCGACGATTTCCGCCAGCAGCCCCGACACCGCCAGCCCGAGCACCTGGCCGAGAAAGATCACGGAGGCGTTCGTGCTGCCGACGCGGCCCAGCATGTCGGGCGGGGTCTCACGCTGAATCAGCGTCTGCGCCGGCACCATGATCGCCGCGAACGCGAACCCGATCGTGAACGTCGCGGCGAGGGTCGCCGCGATATGCGGCACCGCGCCGAGCAGCAGCACCCCGCCGCCGATCCCGACCAGCCCCCACAGCACCAGTCCGGTGTCGGAAAACTTCTTCGCCACCTGCCGGATGATCTGGGTGCCAAGCAGCAGCCCGACGCCGACCATGCCGCTGACGTAGCCGAACAGGCCGGCGCTGGCATGCAGGGTGTCGCGCACGTAGAGCGAGATCAGCGGGCCGAAACAACCGATGGTGAACAGCCCCGCGGCCATCGCGATGACGAAGAACAGAATCGCGGCGTGGTGGACGATGAACGACCAGCCCGCTTTCATGTCGGTCCAGATCGCAAAAATCCGATTGCCGGACGACGCTGTCGGCGCCGCCAACGAGGCGGGGCGCACGATCGCCACCGTCGCGATGAGGCTGGCCGACACCAGGAAGCTCGCCACGTCAATCCAGTAGCAGGCCTGCGGCGTGAACGTCGACACGATCGCGCCCGCCGTCGCCGGTCCGACGATGCGGCTGCCCATGAAGGCGATCTGCATGAGCGCATTGGCCGACATCAGCCCGGCCATCGGCACGTGCGATCGAATCGTGACGGTCTGCGCCGGTCCGAAGAAGGCCGAGACGCAGCTGAGCGCCGCCAGCACACCGTAGACCTGCCATACCGAAGTGGCCGGAATCAGCAGCAGCGCCAGCCCGGCCCGGATCAGATCGCTCGAGATCAGCGTCGGCTTCAGCGGCCAGCGATCGACGAACACGCCGGCCACCGGGCCGACGAACACGATCGGCAGCATGTAGGCGATCTGCACGCCGGTGAGCTGCGCCGCGGTGCCGTGCATCCGGAACGACACCACCGCGATCACCGCGAACAGCGCCAGGAAGTCGCCGAACAGGCTGACGACCTGCGCGTAGAACACCCGGCGCATCACGGTGATGCCCAGCACGTCGCGGAAAGACAGGAGTACGGGCGGCGAAGCGGTCGCGGTCGCGGTCGTCATGGGGATGGCGGCTATTTTAGCGCTTCCGGTCGTCGGCGAGCTGTTTCAGATAGGTCTGCTCGGCCTGCGACACGAAGCGCTGGTAGCCATCGGGGTCGACGAAGGGATTGACCTCTGTAGACAATGCGGCGCGGCGCGCCTTGTCCTCGAGCTGAAACACCGGGCCGTGCTGCGCCACGAAGACGTCCGGCTTGAGGCCGTGCAGCACCCGGAATGCCTGGGCATAGTGCTCGGCGATCGCGGGGACGCGCGCGTTGTCGGTCAGGTGCACGCCCTGGTTGATCGTCACACTGCCGGTGAACGCGATCTGATATTTCTTCCCGTTCTCGGTGGTGACCATCGTCCAGGTCGTGCAGCCCTGGGTGTGGCCGGGCGTGAGGTGCGCGGTGAGCGTGTAGCCGCCGAGCGTGACCGTGTCGCCGTCCTTGAGCACCCGATCGACGGCGACCGGCTTCCAGCCGGGCCCGCCGAGCGCGGATCGATCGATGCCCGACTCGAGCGCCTGGCGGTCGGCATCCATCACCATCACGCGGGCGCCCGTCAGCCGCTTCAAGTCCGCGTGGCCGCCCACATGATCGAAATGGGCGTGCCCCGTGAGCAACACCTTCACGTCGGACAGTCGGAAACCGAGCCGCTCGACGTTGGCGCGGATAAACGGCACGCTCTCCGCTTCACCGCTGTCGATGATGATGCCGCCGGCCGGCGTCACGATCAGGAACGACGAGAGGCCGCGGGTCCCGACGTAGTACACGTTGCCGGCAATCCGGAGCGCCTCGAATGGCTGGCGCCAGGCCGGATCCCACTGCGCGCGCACGACCCGTTCCGCCAGCTCGGGACGGACTAGAACGACTGCGACCAGCAGCGCCAGCACAAGCGTGCGTTTCATGGCTGCGGATTATAGGCTGAGGTTGCCACTGGCGGCTGATTGCGCGATCATCATGCTTTCCATGAAGATCCAGACCCGCCGCGGTTCGGCGCCCAAAGGTCGCGAGTTGATTTCGCTGGCGCAGCAACTGGCGCGCGATGCCGAGCGCCACGCGATCCTGTCTGCGTCGCTGGCCAGCCAGGCGGACCGTCTGATGGTCGCCGGCTTGCGCCTCCTCGAATCGTCTCGCCCTGCTGCCGCCCGGGATCGTCGCGTCCAGCCGTAAGCCCCGCATAAGCCCGGCCGCGGCGCGGTTGCGTGTAGAATCGATGTCATGCGTTTGAGAGTGTCCGCGGCCTTCCTGCTCGCCCTTGCCGGCGCCATCAGCATCAGCTGCGGCGGCATCACCGATCCGTCACAGAATCAAGTCGAGACGTTCTCGGGGTCGGTGCCTCCCGGCCAGGGCTCGGTCAACCATTTCTCGGCGTCGAAAACCGGCGAGATCCAGATCAAGATTGGCACGCTGACTCCCGCGTCCGTGTCCGTGGTGTACGTGCAGTGGCTCGGCAATGGCGACGGCAGCTGCAATGGCGGTGTGTTCCAGGCCGGCCTCGGCAGCGTCGGCACGACGGCCATTTCCGGCCAGATCACCTCGGGTTCCTACTGCGTGGCTGTCAGCGACTACATCGGCCAGACCGTGACGGCCAACTACACCGTTACCGTCTCTCATCCGTAGCCACACGCGCGTGTCCGCGCTCGACGCGAAGATCGACGAGCTCTATCGGCTGCCGCTGGCCGAGTTCACCGCGGCGCGCAACGCGCTGGCGAAGACCCTCTCCAAAGACGACGCCAAACTGATCAAGGCGTTGGCGAAGCCGACGGTGGTGCCGTGGGCCGTGAACCAGCTGTACTGGCACGCGCGCGCCACCTACGACCGGCTGATGAAGAGCGGCGAGAAACTGCGCGCCGCCCAAATCGCAGCACTGGAGGGCCGCGCCGCCGACGTCCGTGCCGCGAGCGAGTCGCACCGCCGCGCCATCAGCGAGGCGGTCGCCGAAGCCGAGCGGCTCGCCTCGGGGTCCGGTGCGAAGCCTGGCGGCGACCCGCTCGCCCGCACCTTCGAGTCGCTCTCGCTCGCCACCAGCGCACCGGGCCAGCCGGGACGGCTGACCGACGCGCTCCAGCCTGCGGGATTCGAGGCGCTCCTCGGCGTTACGCCTTCGGAAGTACAGAGTGCGAAGTCGGAAGTACGAAGCGGGAAGCTGGAAGTTGTGAAACCGGCCGAACGTCGAACGCCGAACGACGAACGACTCGCGAAAGCGGCGGCGAAAGCCGCCGAGAAGGAAGCCGCGAAAGCGGCAGCCGAGCGGCAGAAACACGAGGCCGCGGTAAAGGACGCCGAAGCGCGGCTGGAACGGGTGCAGACCGCGGAGCGGACCGCGCGCGAGGCCTGGGAACGCGCGCACGACGATCTGCTGGCGGCGCGCCAAGCGCTGACCGATCTCAGACGAAGTCGATTCCGCTCTTCCTGAAGTTCCCGCCCAGCACGCCGACAGAATCGCCGCCGAGCCAGGTGTCGATCACCTTCGCGTAGACCGACCGGAAATCGGTCTCGTAATGCACATCCCCTGCGTTGTTCTCCAGCGTCGGATTGGATGCGTCCGGGCTGAGCGACGCCGCCGTGCCGTACAACCCGCCGCGCACACCGCCGCCCATCGCGAGCAGCACGCTGGCCGCACCGTGGTCGGTGCCTTTGCTGCCGTTTTCGGATACGCGCCGTCCGAACTCCGAGAAGGTCAGCAGCAGCGTGTTGTTCAGCAGCCCCTGATTCTGGAGATCGTGGTGAAGCGCGGTGATGCCGTCGTTGAGGGTGACCATCAGCTTCGCGTACGCGCCGGCATCGCTGTTCGGGTCCTGTGAGGCGTGGGTGTCGAAACCGCCGGTCTGCACCCAGAAGACCCTGGTTCCAATGCCCTTCGCCATCGCGCCCGAAATCGCCTGCAGGGCCTGGCCGAACCCGTTGTTCGGATACGAGACGGTCGGCTTGTACTGCCCCACCGCCGCGACCCGATCGAGCGTCGCCATCGCCGCCTGCGCCGAGGTGCTGACGAACGCCACGTGCGGCTTGTCCACCGGCACGTGCGACGCGATGCTCGCTGCGGCGGCCCGCTCGCGCGCCGCCTCGTCGCCCGTGTTCGGGCTGCTGAACGCGTAGCTGGTGATGCTGGGAATCGAAGCCACCGACACCGACGACGAGAGCAGCGCGTGCGGCGTGTCGCCGGTGGTATTCCAGGCGGCCAGCGGATCGAGCGGCGGCGGGAGCGTGGACAGGTAGCGGCCCACCCACCCGCTGCCGGTGGTGTTGGACGGGTTCGCGGTCGACCAGATGTCGGTGCCGTGAAAAGTGCGAACGGCTCGAGTTCTCGTAGCCGACGCGCTGCACCAGCGCCAGGCGCCCCTGGTTGAAGATGTCCTTCAACCCGGTCAGCTTCGGGTGAAGCCCCAGCGCCTTGCCGCTCGAATCGCTGCCGATCTGCAGCACCGTGCCAGCCGGAATCGCGAGCGTCGGCCTCCGGCTGTAGTAGGACGCATCGGTGTACGGCACGAGCATGCTGAGGCCGTCGTTACCGCCGGTCAGGTCCAGCACGATCAGGTTCCGGCTCGAGGCGCCTTGCGCACGGGCGAGATCGGACAGGAACGCGGGCGCCGCCAGGCTGAACGTGAACGCGGTCACGCCGTTCTTCACGAAGTCTCTTCGCGTCATCATACGAATTGATACTCCGCTGATCCGAGAACCAGGTGGACGATGCCCGGCGACTTGGTCTGCAGCTGCGAATCCGAACCGGTCCACGACGCTCCGGCGGCGGCATACGCGAGCAGATCGTTGTAGACATCGTTCCCGACGTCGACGGTGCAGCCGCGACAGCAGATAGTCGACCACCGCCTGCGAGCTGCTCCGCGCGCCGCGGATGCCGTGGCCAGGTTGAATTTCTGGTTCGCCGCCAGCGTCGACGCGAAGTTCATGCGCGCCAGCATCGCGCCGGTCGAAAACCAGCTCTGCCCGAGCACCCACCCGGCAACGTTCGGCGGCTCGAGCAGCTCCTGACCCATGTTGACCAGCGGCGGTCAGTGCGCTGCCGACCGAGAAACCGGCCCAGCCCGTCTCCTTCAGCGCGCGGACGACGAACTCCGCCGGCCAGGCGTAGCGGGTGAAGAAGATCGGCCGGATCCTGAAACTGCGGCGACGTGAACAGGCGCTGCAGCACCGGCTTGATCGCCGTGCCGTTCTGCAGATAAACACCGGCGAGCTGGTCGATGAAGGCCGGATCGGGCGCGGCCGTCTCGCTGACGAAGAACGCGTACAGCTTGGTCACCAGGCGGCGTGCGGTCTCCGGATGGGTCGAGAGCGCGGCGATCAGATCCAACCCGTCCTGCATCCCCGCCTGACGCCGCGCGGGCGGGGATGGTGCTGGCCGCCGTCGCTGTAGATCGGAAAGCTGAAGGTCTTGGCCGACGTCTCATGCTGATTGGCGTTGTAGACGAATGCGAACGCCGCCGTTGGATCCTGCGGGTTGGCCGGGCGATTGAGGTTCCAGCCGGTGAACACACGCGCCGCCGCGTAGACGTCGTCTTCCGTGTAGTAGCCGACCCCGCGCGAGAACAACTCCATCAGCTCGCGGCCGAAGTTCTCCTGCGGCTTCGCCTTGGTATTGGTGTCGCCATCCAGCCAGATCAGCATCGCCGGATCCCTGGCGACTGCCACCAGCAGATCGCGCACGGTGCCGAGCGCGTTGGCTCGCGAAGCATTTCGATCTGACCCTGCTGCCCGGCCGGATCCTCGGACGCCTTGGCCGCCATCAGGCGCGTGCCGTTCGTCGGACTTGATCGCCGGCGGTCACCTTCGACAGGCCGGTCGCAAAATAGTTGTGCCAGAAGAGCGTCATCTTCTCCTGCAGCGGACGGTCGGAGTGGACCATCCGGAACAGCCATCGCTGCCGCGCGTCGTCCGCCACGGTATTTGGCGAGAAGGCGCCGCGCGAGGTGGTGCCGACGAACCCGGCTTGCCGATGTTGGCGTCGACCGCATCGGGCAATGGCGTCGTAGTTGACCAGCCGATCGACGGCCGCGGCATACGACAGTTGGGAGTAGGCGGAAAGCTCCGCGCTGCTTGCCCCGAATCCCGCGCGCCTCAAGAGGTGTTCGATTGCCAGGTCGCCGGCGGCCATCAGGTCTCCCTTCTGCTGGAACCTTTAGACCGCGCATGTCTTCAGAAGTAAAAATCGGGTGCTCCGTGCTACTGTCACCCCCATGTACACGACCGTGCTGGCGCTTCATTCCTGGGTCCGTTGGATCGCATTGATTGCGGTGGTCGGCACCGCGCTGGCCGCGATTCGCGGGAAGGTATCCGGCCCCGACTCGCTGGCCGATCGCTGGGGGATGGTCGCCATGATGGTGCTCGACACCCAGCTGCTGCTCGGCCTGCTGCTCTATTTCGTCGTCAGCCCGAACATGAAAGCGATCCTCGAAAACTTCGGCGGCGCGATGAAGGATCCGGCGCTGCGCTTCTGGGCGGTCGAGCACACCGCGTCCATGTTCGCGGCCATCGCGGTGGCGCACGTCGGACGGGTGCTGGCGCGCAAGGCGCCGACAGCCGCGGCCAAACGCACCAGGCTGATGATCTGCTTCGGGCTCGCCACCGCGCTGATCATCCTCGGCATGCCGTGGCCGGGCCGGCCCGGCGGGCGCGTCTTGTTCAGAGGCCTATGATTTTTCGACTGTTCTCGGATTGGGCGGCGGAAATCGGATCGCTGTCCTGGCTGGCGGTGGCGCTCGTCGCCGCGATCATCGAGGTATCGCTGCCGCATTTCGGCTGTGCGTTCGTGAGCGCAGGGGCCGTCGCGGCCGCCGCCGCGGCCTTCTTCGGCTTCGGCGTGCCGGCACAAATCGGCACGTTCGTCGCGGTGATGACGATTTCGCTGGTGGCCCTGCGCGCCAACCTGCTCGGCCGCCTCGCCGGCGGAGGCGTCCCGTCGCGGACCGAGCCGCTGGTCGGGCGCCACGGCCAGGTCACCCACGAGATCGATCCCACGCTGGGCACCGGTCGCATCAACGTCGGCGGCGAGGACTGGGCCGCGCGTTGCGTCGAACCGCTGCCGATCGGCACCAGAATCCGTGTCGTCGCCGCCGACGGCATCGTGTTGGAGGTTACCCGCGCATGATTCCGTTCAACTCCATCGTCCTGTTCGGCATCGCGTTCTTCCTGCTGGTGGTGCTGATGCGGACGATCAAGATCGTCCCGCAGAAGCAGGTCAAGCTGATCGAGCGGCTCGGCAAGTACCACCGCACCGCCGAGGCCGGCCTGAATACCATCGTGCCGTTCCTCGACTCGGTCCGCGCCACCATCGACCTGCGCGAGCAGATCACCAAAATCGAGCCGCAGCCCGTCATCACGCGCGACAACGTGACGATGGAGGTTGACGCGGTCATCTACTATCTGGTCGCCGACCCCGTCCGCGCCACCTACGAGGTCCAGAACCTGCCATGGGGCCTGGAGCAGCTCACGCTCTCCGCGCTCCGCAACGTCATCGGACAGCTCGACCTCGACCACACGCTCTCGTCGCGCGACTCCACCAACACGCAGCTGCGCGCGGCGCTGGACTCCGCCACCCAGCAATGGGGCGTGAAGGTGATGCGCATCGAGCTCAAGAACATCACGCCGCCGGAAGAGATCCGGCTGACGATGGAAAAACAGATGACCGCGGAACGAACGCGCCGCGCCGTCGTCACCACCGCGGAAGGCGAGAAATCGTCGGCGATCCTGCGCGCCGAAGGCCAGAAGCAGTCGCAGATCGTCAACGCCGAGGGCGCAAAGGAAGCCGCGATTCTCGCGGCCGAGGGCCAGGCCCAAGCCCGGCTGCGGATCGCGCAGGCGGAAGCGCAGGCCATCCAGGTGGTCTCGCAGGCGCTCGGCGCGTCGGGCAGCCCGGCGCAGTATCTCATCGCCCAGAAATATCTCGAGGCGCTCGGCCAGATTTCAACCAACGCACAAAAACTCGTGTTCCTGCCATACGAAGCGAGCGGCATCATGGCGTCGCTCGGCGGTATCAAGGAACTGCTTCAGGCGAAGTAGAATCGCACCATGAGTGTTCAAGGACGGACGATCACGATTCGCGGCAGCGTCGAGTGCGTGGAGGATCTGCTGATCGAGGGGCGCGTGGACGGGCCCATCTGGAACGAGCACCACGTGGTGGTGATCGGCGCCGACGCGGTGGTGGTCGGCGACATTGTGGCGCGCCAGATTACCGTCCGCGGCGCGATCGAGGGCACGCTGATGGCAACCGGCCGCGTGGACGTCATGGACGAGGGACGGGTCGCCGGCCGGGTGCTATCGCAGAAGTTCACGCTGGCCGACGGCGCTCAGTTCAACGGCAAAGCCGAGCCGCAACATCTGGATGCGGCGCTCAAGGTCGCCCGTCATCGGCGGACCGAAGCGGCCGCCGACGACGGAGTGTCGAAACCGGCGTCGTAGCCTAGTCCCGCCGGCTCAAGTCCTTCAGCACGTCGCGCAGGCTCTCGTCGGCTTCGCGCAAGTGCACGATCACCTGCTCCGCGTGCCCGACGACTTCGCGGGAGAGCGACGTGTTCCGCGACACGATGTCGGCGCGGGCCACATCGAGCGTCGCGCGGACCGCGCGCAAATCCTCCGAGGCTTTCCCGACGGCGTCGCTCAACGCCTCGAGCGACATCTCAACGGTCGGCACAGTGTTCTGATCCATGCAAGCACAGTTATCAACAACCGTGCCGCGGCTTCCGCTGTGGCGACCGTTGCTGTCGTGCGCTAGTAGATACCGAGCCCGCGCCGAGCCTTCCGCCGCTTCGCGCCGGCAGCGACCAGACCACCGCCGAGCAGCAGCAAGGACGCCGGTTCGGGGACCGCGGCTACGCCAGTCGTCACGTCACCGATGAAGCCGCTCGCGGGCAGGGCCGCCGCGCCGAGCGCGATCCCGTTTGGCGTCTCCGAGCTCCCGAGCTTGCTATCCAGCGGAACGCCGCCGCCGGAGACGACGTCGATGATGTTCACCGAAGAACCGGGAATCGTGATCAACGAGCCCGGCAGCTGAGCCACCGGGGTGCCGTTGGAATCGACCAGACCATCCAAGGCGGGCCCGCCGGTCAGATTGCTCGTCCCGAAGTCCGTCAGGCTGCTCATCCCGAACGAAGAGGCAGAAAGCCCGGGCTCGGGTGCGTCGGAACTCGTCGATCCCATCGTTGCGATCGCCGCGGCGAGTTGATTGTCCGCGCGCATCGCGACCGCCTTGCCGTGATGGGCCGCGCCGCCAGTGCCAGCTGGGCTATCTGGACCGCCGCTCGCGAGGCTGCCGAAAGACCCGGTGGCGCCAGTTGGCGAGGAGTTGCCCGGGGCATCAGCCTTCGAAGCAGCAGCGGCGAACCCGGAATTGGAGAAGTCGGCTGGAGCCAGCACATCAACGTCGGCGGTTGCCGCCGGGAATATCGGCGTGGCTGATCCGGGAGCTGCCCAGAAAAGAAGCGCAATCGTACACGACGCGATCAGACTGACTTGCCCCAACACACACTTCGCGAAACGCCCGTTACCCATACACACTCCGATGCCGTGGAGTGCAATCGGTCAGCCAACGACCACTGGTAGGACTTCATCGTCGTGTGATCACAAGAAGAGCCGTTAGTGCCCGACGAAAGCCAAGCCCAACGCCTGTTGTCAGGACCACTTTCAGTCCGACCCGGCTGGAAAGCTGCCCCGTTCGGGCAGCTTCTTCAGACGTGAAACGAACGGGCCGCTCCAGACACCAATTGAATGCGGGCCCGGCCGTCCGTCGTGGACCGATGTCAGGAACGATCATGGACACAGAACCGTCGTACCGCGACGAGGCGCTTCAGGATGCCGAACGGCTGTTGAAGTATGCGGCTGAGGTTGGCATCAGCGTGACCGACAAGGTTCGTCACGACATCGTGCACGCGACCACGGCCGGCCAGACAGGATGGACCGAAGAGGCGTCGACCGCGCTGCTCGCCGCGCTCACCACGCTGGCCGCTCAACTCAAGCCGGTGACCGCCGAAAGCCTGAAAGCGTGCCGCTATGAACCGTGCCACGCCGTCCGCGACTACCTGAAGTGGGCCATCGGCCTGGCTGCGGTGATCGTGCCGTTTTCGTTCGCCAGCTTCGTGACCTCGGGATTTTCCGACGCCATCCGCAAGGACATCCTCAGCGCCAACCAGCTCGCGGTCAAGCTGACCGCGCAACTGCACCCGTCGCCGGTGACGAGCGCGGCCGACACGGCCGTTGACTCGACCGCGACCGCCGCCTCTCCGGCCGCGATCGCGCCCGGTCTGTCGGTGGTCGACGTCGTGGACGAACTGCAGCAGTTCGCTTCGCTCATTCGATCGGTCGACGACCGGGCCAGGCGGCTCAACGGCTTCGTGTTGTTTCTGGAACGAGATCCCTATCGGCGACTACGCGGAAATCCGGATGCCATCCACGAGAAATTTCAGCTGCCCGCGGAGTTGACGAAACACCTGGAGGAGGCCGCCGACGATCGGATCAAGGTGTACCAGGATGTGCGGTATTTCGCGCAGAGCCTTCAGGACGACGTGTCGACCTTTTACGGCGCGATTGCGACCTGTCTGCTCCCGGTGCTGTATGCGCTGCTGGGGACCTGCGCCTACCTGCTGCGTTCGTTCGAACAGGAAATGACGACGAAGACCTATGTGCCATCGACGGCCAACTCCGCGCGTTTTTTGATCGCGGGCATCGGCGGCGGCGTGGTCGGCCTGTTCAACAGCTTCACCGTGACCCAGGGCGCGTCGATTCCGCCATTGGCGATCGCATTCCTGGTCGGCTATGCGGTCGATGTGTTCTTCTCGTTCCTCGAGGGGCTGCTTCAGGCATTTACCAGGACGAAGATCAGCGCCGCCAGCCCGCAATCGGCCGCGCCGGCCGCACCAGCCGCTGGCGCGGAGGCATAGCGCTGCCTGCTGGCGTGCGATGTGGGCTCCAGCGGCGGTGCGGTCTCAGGCGCCATGCCGACTGCATCAGCGGCGCAGCCATGAACGAGAAGGCCAGGCAGAACAACGGCCAGTTGAACGCCTGAGGGAGCACAGTGCTCGCCGCGTCAAGTCCATGCTGATGCACGGCGCTGAGCGCGTCCGCCATGAAGACGTAGAGCGCGAGAAGGATGCCGAATGCCTGCAGCCGGGCCCATCGACGCTCCACGGATGGAGAGCCGCCGCTGCCCTCGCGCCGGCTCTCCACCGTCCCTTCGACGATCATCAGCAGCGCGATCAAGACGGGCGCGAGTACCGGTCCCCACCACGGCAGCGGCAGCAAGAACAGGATGTCCCAATCGAACAACGATCTCGGCCAGCCGCCGATGATTCGCAGAAAGAGGTAGTAGAAAATGTCCCAGACGCCAAAGGCGATGGCTGCGTAGCCCGCTTGTGAGCGCCTGGTCCGCCCGGCAAGCATCCCGACCGTGAGCAGCATCACCAGCGTGGCCGCCTCGCGTACGAGCTCGACCTGACCCAGCACGCCCTGCATCGGCAAGGGGTTCTGCTGATAGGGTTGCACTCGATCGACCATGACGCGGAGGTAGTACACGGTCGCCGCTTCCACCCAGGCCATGCCGATGGCAAAGATCACGACGACGATCCAGCGCGAGTGCATTCGCAATATGCGGATCACCGTTCACCCTGGGTCGGGCATGGTGTTGACTGGGCTTGCCGGGATCCGAGCTCACGAACCCGCCGATCGATGTGATCGATCACCGCATCCGGCGTGGAAGTGCCCGCCGTGATTCCCACGGTGGCCGCGGCGCTGAACCAGTCCGCGCGCAGATCCGCCTCCGTCTGGACGTGATGGACGCGCGAACAGTGCGCGCGGCACGTGTTCACGAGCTCGCGGGTGTTGTTGCTGTGCGCCCCGCCGACCACGATGACCACGTCAGACTGACGCGCCAGCCTGGCCGCCGCCAGCTGGCGCTGCTTGGTCGGCTCGCACACGGTGTCGATGACGCGAACATCGGATTGAGGCCATCGCCGCCGAATCAACGCCGCCAGATGCCGCACCCGCTCGACCGGCTGGGTCGTCTGGGCGGCAACGCCAAGCCGCGGATAGCCGCCGAGCTCCTCGACGTCGTGGTCGCTCAACACCACGTGGAAGTCGTCGAGGTCCTCGGTCATCCCGAGCACTTCCACGTGGTGGCGCTGGCCGATGATGACCGGATGATAACCATCGCGGACCAGCGCCCTGATCGCTCGGTGGGCGACGTGCACCAGCGGGCAGGTGGCCTCGACAATGTCCAGCCCCCGCGCGCGGGTGGCGGCGAGCGTCCGCGCCGATGCCCCGTGCGCGGTGATCATCACCATCTGCGTGCCGACTTCGGCGACGTTGCCGGCCATGGCGATGCCCTGGTCGCGCAGCGTCGCCAGCACTGTCGGGTTGTGGACCAGGTCGCCGAGGATGGTGAGCGGCGCGGCGCCGGCGTGCTGCAGCGCCAGGGTGATCGCATCCCGCACGCCGAAGCACATGCCCAGATGGCTGGCGCGAATGACGTTCATGGCTGCCTTTCGATGTCGTGGGTCATTGAAAATTACTTTTCAATATAAAGCCACAACCCGGACATCGTCAAGCGAGCTGGCCGCCGACCGCCGGACCGCGCTATCGCGGCTCGGAAATCAACACGACCGTCAGCGGCGTGGCATCCGGCACCTTCAACCGGCGCTCCACCGGCCGATAGCCGCCTTTGCTGGCGCTCAGGCGATATTGGCCGCCGAGAATCGGCGAGAAATGGAACGCGCCATCGATCACGGTGCTGGCCTTGCGCGGCTGGGCCCGCTGATGATCGACCACCGGCGTCAGTTCGACCTCCACGTCCGAGATGCCGGCGTTGCCGAGATCGCGCACCACGCCTGCCAGGTCGTAGGCCACTTTCGGCCGCGCGCCTTCCTCGTCCACGACGATCGCCACCGAAGACGACAACGAATCATTGCCGGATCGTAAGGACGCCACGATGGTGGCGACGCCGATGCGGCGGGCGGTGACCCGCCCTTTCAGCACGGCGACGGCCTGCGCGTTCGAGCTTGACCAGACGACGGCGTCGGTGAGATCCGTTTCTTCCTTTGGATCGTCTCGGCCGTCGGTTGAGCGGCCGATGGCGTGGCAGTCGAGCGCGTCGCCGCTCGGCTCGCACGACACCGCCAGCGAGCCAGTGATGGGCTTGGGTTGAGGCAACGGCCGTTCGGATCGGCAAGCGCCTGAGGCGACGGCCGACGCGAGGAGGAGGCTGACACAGTACACAACATCAGCGTGTCGGGAAACGAATCGATTCATCAGCATGATCATCGCGACGGGATACGACAGAATGGTGGCGGCCTGGTGACAAGTGCGCAAACACAGTGGATGCAATCGCGAAGCCGCCTCTGTTCGCGAAAACAGGCGTCTTCCGAAAACAAACCGCCACAGAAATGTGGGAATCACGAACGAGAGGGACACAAACGGCCGGTTGATACCCAACGCGTGACACGCTGACGCTGCGAATGGAAGAGTCGGCTCAAGCATTCATCACTGGTTCATCACCTCTTTCATAGACTGTCCTCATGCGTACCGTGGCCATCGCCCTGGCGCTCGCCGTCGCAACGCCGCTGCTCGCACAGACACCTGGTTCATACCGCATCACGCATCGCTATGTCCTCGGCGGCGAAGGCGGCTGGGACTACATCGTACCAGACCCGGCCGGTCATCGCTTGTTCATCGGGCGCCAGAACCGCGTGATGGTGGTCGACGAGGATCGCGGGCACGCTGTTGGGTGAGGTCACCGGCATCCAGGGCGCGCACGGGACCGCGATCGCCGGCGCCGCGGGCCGCGGATTTGCCACGTCGGGCAACGATCAATCCGTGGTGATGTTCGACCTCGCGACGTTCAAGGTGATGGCCCGGATCCCTGCGGCCGAAGATGCAGACGCCATCATCTACGACGGCCCATCCGAGCGTATCTTCACCTTCAACGGCGACGCGCACTCCTCCACCGTCATCGACCCTCGAGCCGGTACTCGCATCACCAACATCCCGCTCGGCGGAAAGCCTGAATATGGCGCGTCGGCCGGCGATGGCAAAATCTATGCGAACCTCACCGACACGAGCGAGGTGGTGGAAATCGATGCGAAGTCGTTGCAGGTGACCCGCCGCTGGCCAACCGCACCGTGCCGGCAGCCGGTCGCGATGGCACTCGACACGGTTCACCATCGGCTGTTCAGCGGCTGCCGCAGCGGCGTGATGGCCGTGTCCGACTATCAGGCCGGCAAGATCGTGGCGACGGTCCCGATCGGCGCCGGTGTCGACGGCGCCGGATACGACCCAGCGTCCGGCGACGCCTTCGCCTCAAACGCGGATGGCACTCTCACCGTCGTGCATCAGGACGATGCGGACCGGTATCACGTGGCCGAGACGGTGCAGACCAGCCCGGGGTCGCGCAACATGGGCCTCGATCCCACCAACCATCGCATCTTCATCGTGGCCGCGACATTTGGACCGGCGCCGGCGGGAGGACGGGGCCGCGGCGCGGTGGTGCCGGAATCGTTCACGCTGCTGGTGGTGGAGAAGGAATCGCGCTAGCGCGATTCACAGGCAGGGACAGCCCGTGGGACGCCCGACGAAACCACTTCCAATTCCCGGGGCCCACCCTCGCCCGTTCTCGCCCGTCCCGGGTGGGCCGAGCCGCCAGGCGCGCCCATCGAACGATGCGACGTACTCCCGCATCGTCCCGCCACAGCGTTGACTGACGGTCAGGGAGACGACATCGCCAACCCGCTTGATTGGCCCCACCATCCAGTAGCGCCCGCACTTGACGAGCAACGCCGCCGCGTCGGGTTCGGTCAGCAGCACGAGGTCGACACGATCGACCACCGGCAGCCAGTCCGGCCTGAACTGGCTGTTCAAGAGAAACTCCTGCCGCGGGCTGCCTGACTGAAACATGTGCGCGAACACCAGCGAGAAGATGTCGCGCGCATCTGCATCGCTGCCGATCGCCGCCGACAGGCTCGCGCGCGTGAGCGGCGGCGCGGACGCCTCTTGAGATGCGGCGGGCGCTGTTGCCAGCATCGCGACGGCGCAGGCCGCACCCAGAGTCCGCGCGCGCAACAAAACCGTCCGGCTGAATCGCATGACGACAGCGCCCATGTCAGTGGTATTAGACACCGTTGACGCGATTTGGACATGCGCCTGACTTCGCGTCCGATCCGCGCATTGACCGCGAAACCGTGATGGCGAGTGCGCCCTGGTGACGTGATATGATTTTGTGTTTCGCTGCCTCATGCGTCCCCATCGTCCAGAGGCCTAGGACGTGGCCCTTTCAAGGCTAAAACACGGGTTCGAATCCCGTTGGGGACGCCACCGCTTGTGAAAACGCCGCCGGTTGCGTCCGGTCAGAACCCCCTGGGGACGCCACCCGTTGTGGGTCCATTCTGGGGACATGGTACGGCGTCATCCCGCCGACGGACATCGGCACCGTCACCCACGACCATCGCAAGGTGGGCAAATAGACGTAACTTCTACGCCCCCAGCGTGTCGCCATAGACGACGCCGGCCGGGATGTGGAGCAACGAAGGCTGCAGGTATGCTTCGGATCAGGCCGTTGGCGACAGCCGTTGAACCGTCTTGAAGACTTCAAGCGCCGGTGCGGTCGCGATGACGGCGCGTTGATCTGCAGGAATGATCTTGTCGGCTGAGGCGGTCACGGTCGCGCGCAGCAGCTTCTGATCGACTTCGCTCGTTAGCCACTTTGCCCCGGCGAAGCCCACGAGGGCCGCTCCCGCAAGCGCTCCCATTGTCAGGCTGACCGCCTGTCTCTCACCTGCTTGCCGTGCCAAGTCGACACCGGCGCCGGCTCCATACAACGACCAGGAAATAACTGAAGCGAATCCTCCAATAAGCACATTGCCGATGAATCCGGGGCACAGCACGCCTCCGTTGTATTGGGGTAGCCGAAATTTGCCGTCATTCATCAGTGTGTTGATGATTCCGCCGGCCATGCCAGCTGCCGTAATAAGAGCGAGGCATCGGTAGACAGAAATCGAACCGACACTTGATTCCAGGGGAGCGCTCATCGATTGCGCGAGGCCAGTAGTCGTAGCGGCCAATACGAGGATCGCGGATGTCGTTAATCGCATACCCCCCCTTTGTTTGACTTCTAAGCCAATAAATCTATGCTGGCAAGACCGGGTGGAAGGAACACCCTACCACGCCTCGCCACGGCGAGCTGAAGAAGCCTACCATGAGAGATGCAAGTTCAACAGCGTAGTGGGTTTGAAAGCGAATCGACCACGCGTTGTGGGTCCTGATTCACGAGTGCACTCACAACCTCGTGTTCCGCTCGCCCACCGCCAATAAGATCGCGGCCATCGTCGCCAACGGGCCGCTCGTGCTGCCTGCCGCGCTGTCGTTCCGCAAGTATCACGTGCTGCATCACCGGCATCTCGGCGAGCTCGACTCCGACGCGGACCTGCCCGGCCCGACCCAAGCGCGATCCAACGTTTTCTAACCGCGTTCAGAAACTGCAAGAACACGACAGGTAGCGTAACATGCGCCCTGCGAACAACTGTGCAGCGTTGCAGTTGTTAGCGAATGCTTGCCCCGCAGAACCGTCGCCTCCTGCGAGTGTCGTCTTGATGCGCTCGCGGTTTCCCATCCAGCAAGCCAATCGGAATGTCGATGGCAACGGACGTTTCATCCTCGAACGTCGACGCAAGGTCGGTCACGATCTGAAAAGCGATGCCGTAGTTGGGCTCTCGAATCGCCACAATCCAGCCGGCGCGACATCCATCAATGCCAACTACTCGTCGAACCAGCAACGAACGTCATGAGCAGGCTTCCCCTTCGAGCTGCATCACCGTCGCCGCCACTTCCGACGCCGTGAGCGTCAACGCGTCCAGATGGATTGCGGGCATTGAAGCCATCTCGCCTCAATGACACTGTTCTGCAAAATTCTTTTTCATATAGAGTCCGCTAATTGGGTTGCTCAAGGGCGCCGATGATCACTCCGCCGACCATCTCCTATATGCTCCCCGCGATGCTTAAACTCGAAGGCGATACGCAGCGGAGACGGAACGCGCCGATAGCCCCGGTCTGCACCTATGCCTACGAGAGCGTGCCCGTGAACGGGCTACGGAAGCGGAAGACGAGAGGGTGCTGGCTCTGAAGATCACGGCGTGGACGGCTCAATGCGTTTTTGTAGGGGTGGCCGCGATCCTCTTCTTGCCGATCGTGGTTTATGGGCCGCTCTGGGTTATCCCATTCTTAGTGCTGACCGGGATCGTCGCCCTCGCGTTATTCGTCCTCGTGAAGTTGTCCGACGATGACGTGACGCGCTTGGGTTTGTGAAAGGCCGATTACCATAACTACCGTTTCTTGAAGGATGGATTTACGAACCTACTTTCAGCTGTTCTGGGTCCCCGCGGTCGCGTCTGCTGCGCTGATGGTCCTTCTCTGGGCTCAGGACGAACTCCCAGGGCGATCGCCGCTGTTGCTCGCGAGCTGGTTTCTCTTGGCGCTTGCTGCGCAATATCTCGGGACCATCGCTAGTGTGGTGTGGGTCGCCGGCCTCGCCTCGCAGACCGTCCTCGCAGCGTTCTTGCTGCTGAAACACCAGGCCGGTCAGCGATGACGGCGGCTGAAATGACGGCGGGTGCTGCAGACCGGTCTTTTACGCTCGGACCGTCACTCACCCCGGCCCCCACCACTCCACCCGGGGACCACCCTGGTTAGATCGTGCGCCCGAAGACCCCCTAGGAGGGTGGGCGCTCGGCTTCGCAGGCGCTCGGAATTTCCCCCGCGGCGCGGCCGGGCAACCGCGCTCCTCTGCTACCATCTCGGCGACGTGTTCGGGAGCGATGGCACGCGCATCGGCAGCGGTGGACGAGCCTTGTTGGCGATCACCTGGACGCTCGCATTCGGGCCCTTGGCCGCGTTTTTCTTCAACTTGTCGCCGAAGACCAACTATCAGTGGCTCTGGCAGCTCATGCCGAGTCTCTGCTTGGCATTTCCCCTGGCCGCGCTCGGTTGCGCGGTCGCAGTGACCTACCGCGACACCAACATTTGGACCAAGCTTGGGGGCTGGGCCGGCTTCGCGATGTCGCTCCTAACCAGTTGGGGTGTTCGTGACTTTCACGGCATCTAAACGGGCCTGGTGCGCGCTTCGAGAGATCTGGAAGACGTGAACTTTCGCCTGTGAGTATGTCGGGT
>CAWCFI010000005.1:0-1020555 GCA_963794705.1 uncultured Acidobacteriota bacterium | reverse complement strand
GCACCAGCGCCTGATCTTCCAGGCGTGTGATCGCGGGATTTCCCCAGGTGAGCGCTGCGGCGTACGCGACATTGACCAGGCTCATGCTGCCGCGCGGATGAACCTGTCCAGTGGAGCCGACCGCGCGGCCCTTGCCCTCGGTGAAGGCGCGCTCCTGTTCGTGGCACGTGGCGCACGATTGCGTCCCATTGCCAGAGAGCCGCGTGTCGTAGAAGAGATAGCGGCCGAGCTCGACCTTGGCGTCCGACATCGGATTGTTCCCGGGGACTCGAGGTCGGGAAGTTCTGACGGGCAGATGCCACACGTAAGCGGCATCGGCGTGTCGGCGCGCACCCCTCGCCAGCGCCGCCAGCCAGAGCGACACAATCCGCACGCAAAACGCCGGTGGTTCATGGTCACTTCACGAGGCGGACGACCTCGATCCGCTGCAGCATCCGAATCGAGCGCGCGCCGCGTTTGTCGTGCGGCACGACGATCCGGAACGGTCCCTGATAGTCGAACAGCGGCTTGCCGTCGATCGTGTCCGCGACGATGATGTCGTTGGAAGTAAATGCCCGGGATCCAGTTCGGCCAGCGAGAACACCACTTGATAGCCGTCCTTGGCGCTCGCCTTCACGTAGGTCGCGACCGCCTTGCCGGACAGTCGCGGCCGACCGGCGCGCCCGCCCGCTTCAACAGCTCGCCCACCAGCACGCCTTCGTACTTGATTTCCCGCCCTTCCTCGGCGACGGTGACCGTCGTCCTCGGCATCGCCTTGAGGTCGGCCGGGGTCACGGTCAACGTCTGGGTGACGTCGCCGGCCACCACGAACGTCTGATCGGTCGACGCCCCGGGTGTCTGGGCGCCGGCCGCGGCGAGTTGCCCCACGCCCAACGCGAGAACGAAGACGGCGGCGACCGCAACGCGAGGGGAATGAGACATGGCCGCGATTTTACATGAGATCGAAGACGGCTTGAACCGGTTGGTGAGTCAGCCGGTGCCGCGTCAAGTCGACTATTCCGCGTGTCTTTCTGCATTCCGCGCCGAGGAGACGCGCCCCCACCGAGTCGGTCCGCGATATGATTCGAGTCGGTTTAGGAGGTTTTCTCAGATGGCGCTTCTCACCGCACGCGTCGCCGCAGAGCGAATGGGCATCGGCTATTCGACGTTGAAACAATGGATCCGTCTGGGAAAAATTCGGACGACCACAACGGCGGGCGGTCATCACCGTCTCTCGGAATCCGAGGTCGATCGGATCCTGGCGCACCATACGCCGTCCTCCCCGCCCAGGCGCGCATCAGCGGCGAGCGGCCGACCGGACTGATTGTCGCGCTCAGCGGCCGGAATCAACTCCGCGGCTTCGTCGAGGAAGTCCGGATTGACGGGCTGCTGGGCCAGGTGCGGCTGCGAATCGGAGACCAGCGGCTCACCGCGATCATCACCAGCGACGCGCTCAGCGTGCTCAAGCTGAGACGTGGTGACTCGGCGCTGGCCATCGTCAAGGCGACCGAAGTAATGATCGCCCGAGAAGCGGATCCGATCGAGCCGCCGGTGAGGCGCCGCCGACGGACCTAGCCGACGTAAGGCGCTCCCCCCCGCCGGCATGACCTCATCAAGCCACTGTTCCAGCCGTATATATTCGATTTACATGTCGTTTTAGTTCGCCTAAGATCCTGGCCATAACGGAGGGACGAT
Source organism: uncultured Acidobacteriota bacterium (assembly GCA_963794705.1). Classification (GTDB taxonomy): domain Bacteria; phylum Acidobacteriota; class Vicinamibacteria; order Vicinamibacterales; family CAVVIG01; genus CAVQFC01. The sequence continues at coordinate 1,018,881 of CAWCFI010000005.1, read as the reverse complement.
GCCGAGGATCGAGTGGGCGCTGCTGTGCGATCTGGCGTATTTCGACGCCTATCGGAACCTGTGCGTGATTGGAGTCCAGACGCAGCCGGTTCCAAGTTTTCCCGTCGGCACCCGCCGATTCGCCATTGCCGCCCGCGTGCCGGGACTGGCCCCGCACCCATCGATCACCGTGTCCGTCTCGACGCCCGACGCGGGGGCGATTCCGAATGAGTGCGAGGATGTGCGGGTGGACGTGGTCGGCGACCATCTCCTCGTCAGCATCGGCGTCTCCCCCTTGATAGACGACGGCGTCTATCGGTTCGAGGTGGCGCTCCAGTCTCAGCCGCCGATCACCATCGACCTGCCGCTCGTGATTGCCGCCCAACAGCCGCCGGCCCATCTGCTCGCGGCCAGCCATCATCTGCCGGCGCTCGGCGGGACGCTGCCACCCGGGGGAGTGAATCATGTCGGGCTCGGCTGAAGCGGCCCGATTCATCGTCGCGCTCTTTGCCAGCCAGCGGACGCCCGTAGATGCCGGGCAAGCCACGGATGCGCATGGCCAGAATTGAATGGGCCCAGCTCTGCGAGCTGGCCTTTCTCGACAACTGCGGGCGGCTCTGCATGGTTGGGGTCACGAACCGCTTTCCGGTCCCGTCGGTCCCGCTGGCAGTCGCGCAGATCATGATTGCGGCGCGGGTCGTTGATGTCCGGCCCGGAGAGGCATTCGATGTCGGTCTCGCCGTCGCGACGCCGAGCGGCCTCTGGACGGCGCCCGACGATCCCGAGGGCTACGACGTGGCCATCGCCGGTGAGTACGTCTTGATCACCCTCCGGAATCTGCCCCTTCATCTGGAAGGCATCTATCGCTTCGAAGTGTCGATCGAGGGTGGAGCCCCGGTTGCGCTGGAAATTCCGGTCTTCGTCGTTACCAGACCGCGCCACGCTGCGATCCACTAAAATCGATAACATTCACAGAGCGAGGTGTCGAGATGGGGATTCTGAGAAAGCATGCAGGCGGCGCCAGCGTCGCCGTGGCAATCGCGGTAGCCGTGCTTCGTCCTGACCGTGAGCGGCCAGTCGAAGGTCGCGTGCGATCCCGACAACGGCGGCCTGACGCTGCCGCAGGGATTCTGCGCGCTGGTGGTGGCCACCGACGTCGGCACCGGCGCGCCACATCGCGGTCGCGGCGAACGGCGATCTCTACGTCGCCACCCAGAGCCGCGGCGGCGGACGCGGCGCAGCCGGAAACCGGCGGCGGCGTGCGGCGCTGCGCGACGCGAACGGCGACGGCAAGTTCGAGGTCAAGGAACAGATCGGCAGCGGCAGCACGACCGGCGTCGGCCTGCGCAACGGCTACCTGTACCTCGCGCACCCGACGACGGTCGAGCGTTTCAAGATGACCGCCGGGCCAGCTCAAGCCGACCGGCGCCGCCGAAATCGTCGTCACCGGCCTGCCTGGGCGAACGGCAGCACGGCGACAAGGGCCTGACGTTCGACGGCCGCGGATCGCTGTACGTCAACGTCGGCGCGCCGTGCAACGCCTGCCAGCAGCCGGATCGCCGCGCCGGCGTCAAGGGCCAGGATCCCGTGCCCGATCCTCGAGAAGCACGGCGGCGTCTGGAAGTTCGACGAGAACAAGCTCGGACAGAAGCAGGAGACGGGCACGCGCTTCGCCACCGGCCTGCGGCAGTTCCCCGCCATCACCTGGCACGACGGCGCCGCCTACATCGCGATGAACAACCGCGATCAGCTCGACGTGTTCTGGCCCGACAAGTTCACGGCGAAGGACAACGCCGAGCGGCCGGCCGAACCGCTGTACCGCGCGGTGCAGGGCTCGAACTTCGGCTGGCCGTACTGCTTCTTCGACTACGGTCAGAAGAAGCTGCTGCTGAATCCGGAATACGGCGGCGACGGCAAGGAAGTCGGCCGCTGCACCGAGTTCACACCGCCGGTCGCGGCCTTCCCCGCCCACTGGGCGCCGGTCGATCTGATGTTCTACAGCGGCAACCAGTTCCCGAAGAAGTATCAGGGCGGCGCGTTCATCGCGTTCCACGGATCGTGGAACCGCTCGCCGATGCCGCAGGACGGCTACAACGTCACGTTCCAGCCGTTTGCCGGCGGCAAGCCGTCCGGCGACTTCGAAGTGTTCGCGCAGGGCTTCGCCGGCAAGGATCCGCTGATGAATCCCAACGACGCGGTCGCGCGGGCCGACGGCGTGGCGCAGGCGCCCGACGGCTCGCTCTATATCGGCGACAGCCAGAAGGGCAAAATCTGGCGCGTCATGTATCGGGGCGCTAAATGAACCACGGCTGGCTCGACCCGAGCGACCCGCTGGGATCAGCGGTGAAGCACGTTGCCGCGCTGTCACCGACGTTCAACTGGGTCGGCATCTACGTCCTCGATGGCGACACGCTCGAGCTCGGTCCGTACATCGGCGCGGCGACCGAGCACACCCGCATCAAGGTCGGGCGCGGCGTGTGCGGCACGGCGGTCGAGCGGAATGAAGATCTCAACGTGCCCGACGTCGCCGCCGCGGACAACTATCTTGCCTGCAGCGTCGAGACCCAGTCAGAGCTCGTCGTGTTGATTCGGGACCAGGCCGGCGCGGTCCTCGGCCAGATCGACATCGACAGCCACACGCGCAATGCCTTCAGTCCCCCGTTGCAAGCGGCAGTCACGCGAGTCGCGCAGGACCTTGGGGGCTTCTGGCCCAAGCCGGAAGCCAGGAGGGAACGAGCATGATGACGAGACGCGATCTGATCACGGCCGGCGTCGCGGCGACGGCGGCGGCCATCACAGCGGCGTGGCGAACCCGCGTCCGGCGGCGACCGCCTTCGAAGTGACGCACACGCGACGCCGAATGGCGGCAGCTGCTGACGCCCGATCAGTACGCGGTGCTGCGCCACGAGGCGACCGAGCGCCCGTTCACCAGCCCGCTGCTCCACGAGGAGCGGCGCGGCACGTTCGCCTGCGCGGGTTGCGACCTCGACCTGTTCTCGTCGACGACCAAATTCGACAGCCGGCACCGGCTGGCCGAGCTTCTGGACGCCGCTCGACAAAGCGGTCGACGACCACGCGGGACACTTTCGCTTGGCATGGACCGCACGGCCGTCATGTGCCGGCGCTGCGGCGGCCATCAGGGCCACGTCTTCGACGATGGTCCGAAGCCGACCGGACTGCGCTACTGCATGAACGGCCTGGCGATGACCTTCAAGCCCGCGACGACCTGACGCCACCGGCGCGGCGATGATCCTGTTCGCCCTCGTCTATCTCGGCGGCGTGCTGACCATCGTCAGCCCCTGCATCCTGCCGGTCCTGCCCTTCGTGTTCGCACGGGCGGACCGGCCGTTCGTCCGCAGCGGCTTGCCGCTGCTGCGTCGGCATGGCCGCGACCTTCGCGCTGGTCGCCACCCTGGCCGCCGTCGGCGGCGGATGGGCGGTCAGCGCCAACCAGTACGGCCGCGGCGCGGCGCTGACGTTGCTCGCGCTCTTCGGCATCACGCTGCTGCTTCCCGGCGCTCGCCGCTCGCATTGACGCAGCCGCTCGTCGGGCTCGGCGGCCGGCTGTCGCGAGCCGCGGACAACGCGCCGGCGGCGACGGCGACTCAAGCGTCGCGTCCTCGTTGCTGCTCGGCGTTGCGACCGGCCTGCTGTGGGCCCCGTGCGCCGGCCCCGTGCTCGGGCTGATCCTGACCGGCGCCGCGCTGCAAGGGCGCGAACGCGCACACCACGCTGCTCCTGCTCGCCTATGCCGCGGGATCGGCGACCTCGCTGGCGCTCGCGCTCCTCGTCGGCGGACGGGTCTTCGCCGCGCTGAAGCAGTCGCTCGGCGTCGGGCGAATGGATTCGGCGCGCGGTCGGCGTCGCGGTCCTGGCTGCCGTCGCGGCGATCGCACTCGGGCCTCGACACCGGGTTCCTCACGCGCGTCTCGCTTTCGAGCACGTCGTCGCTCGAGCAGCGGCTGCTCGACGCATTTCATCCGCCGCTCGCGGCAGCGCGTCACGATGCAGCGGCCGTCATGTGAGCGTCACGACCGCCTGACGAGCGCAGCCGAGTGGAGCCAGCGCGAAGCAGCTGGCCGTCGAGGGCACGCTGCCGCCGCTGGCCGGCGCCGTCGAGTGGCTGAACTCGCCGCCGCTGACGGCGGCAGGCCTGCGCGGCAAGGTCGTGCTCGTCGATTTCTGGACCTACTCCTGTATCAATTGCCTGCGAGCGATCCCCTACGTGCGCGCCTGGGCCGAGAAGTACAAGGCCCAGGGGCTGGTCGTCATCGGCGTCCACGCGCCGGAATTTGCGTTCGAGAAGACCCCCGGCAACGTCCGCAAGGCCGTGTCGGACCTGAAGATCGCCTATCCCGTTGCGATCGACAACGACTATGCGATCTGGCGCGCGTTCAAGAACGAGTACTGGCCGGCGCACTACTTCATCGATGCGAAGCGGCCGGATCCGCCATCATCATTTCGGCGAAGGCGACTACGACGGCTCGGAGCGCGTGATTCAACAGTTGCTGACGGAAGCCGGCACGGCGATGAGTCAGGACCGAACTCGTGTCGGTGCAACGCAACGCGGGTCGAGGCCGCGCCCGGATCTGAACGACGTGCAGTCGCCGGAAACCTACGTCGGCTATGAACGCGCGGAGCATTTCGTCTCGCCGGGCGGCGCGGTCCGGGACCGCCGACATGCCTACGCGGCGGGCACACCGGGGCTCAACGAATGGGGACTCTCCGGCTTCTGGACGATCGGTGACGAGCACGCTCGTCTCGACGAAAAGGATGGCGGCATCGTCTACCGCTTTCACGCCCGAGACCTGCACCTGGTGCTCGGGCCGGCGCGGATCGGCACAGCCGTGCGGTTTCGGGTGACGATTGACGGCGAGGCCCCCGGGCAGAGCCACGGGTCTGGATGTCGACGCCGAGGGCAAGGGCGTCGTCAGCGAACAGCGCCTGTATCAACTGATCCGCCAGACCGGTGCCGTCAGCGACCATACGTTCGAGATCCGATTCCTCGACCCCGGCGTCCAAGTCTATGCGTTCACTTTTGGCTAGAGGTGTGACATGCACACATCTTGAGAGGTCACTTCGAACGCATTTCGCCGACGGTCATCGGCTGGTCGGGTCTGCTCGTCGCTGCGGCCCTGGCCTCCAGAAGCTCCGGCGAGCGCGCGAAGGGGCGCGCGCCCTGCCCCTGCCCGCGGTCGACCTCCCGCCAGGCCAGGCGACCTCCGCCACTGTCGTGCTCGCCGGCGGCTGCTTCTGGGGCGTTCAGGGCGTGTTCCAGCACGTCAAGGGTGTGACCAACGCCGTCTCCGGTTATGCGGGCGGCGAGAAGAAGACCGCCGACTACGAAGTGGTGAGCACCGGCCGGACCGGTCATGCCGAATCGGTGCAGGTCACCTACGATCCGCGACAGATCAGCTACGGCCGGCTGCTGCAGATCTTCTTCTCGGTAGCCCACGATCCGACCGAACTCAACCGGCAGGGCCCGGACACCGGGACGCAATATCGCTCCGCGATCTTCCCGGTCAGCGCCGAGCAGGCGGACGTGGCGAAGGCCTACATCGCCCAGCTCGATCAGGCGCATGCGTTCAAGAAGGCGATCGTCACCAGGATCGAATCGGACCGCGCGTTCTACCCCGCCGAGGCCTATCACCAGGACTTCCTGACGCGAAACCCGTCGTATCCCTATATCGCGATCAACGACCTGCCGAAGATCGAGGACCTCAAGCGTCTGCTGCCGGACCTGTATCGCGCGAGCCCGCAGCTGGTCGCGGGCGTGCACTCGTCGAAATAGCCTGAAGAAGACGCGCCCGGGCGTCACCTCGAGCCATTTGGGCTAGCGTCCCGCCGTTGTGCTAAGCTGCGCGGTCCGTCTACGACTGCTGCTGGTCCAAAGACGTCCGTGTCCTTTGACCCTGCACTCGTCGAGCTCTGGCATCACGGCGCCTCCCGGTGCCTGATGTCGCATCACGACGGCAAGCCGCCGTTTCTCGTGGTCGTCTTCGATGGGGAGACCGAGCGCTTCCGGCACACCTTTCAGGATCACAACGAGGCCGTCGCCGCGGCCGTTGAAGAACTCCGCCGCGTCACCGCTGCCAAGAACGGCTAGAGCGCCCGCTCGCGGGAACGTTAGAGATTCCAGCCGTGCGGACCGCTCCAGCCTTCGGCCTCGAGTTCCCGCTGTAACGCCAGCTGCCGCTCCACGAGCGCGTCCTGATTGGAAAACTTCTCGATGCGTTCGGTCCCGTCCGGCTGCCGGATCACCAGCTCGTAAACGCCCGGCGAGAGCTCGCGCGCTTCATAGCCGACGAATTCCTCGTTGCGTCGAAACCACGTGAACATGATCAGCAGTAATTATCACTTGGCGAGGGCCAGGCCCTGCGCGCTATAACGACGCGGAGAACAACTGCAGCGCCGCCCACCGGTACGCAGCCGCCGCAGATCCGCCGGCGGCCAGCGCGGCGCGCTTCGCGTCTCGCAGCGCGCGGCCCGGAGAGTGCCCGCGCGCGATGCCCGCGTATAAATGGTCCATCAACTGCGGCGTCGATCCATCATCCACGTCCCAGAGTCCGGCGATCACGTGCCTGGCATCCCGCCTTCAGGAACGCCCATGAGAAGCCGACGAGGCCATCGCCGGCGTAGGCGCGATCGCCCGCGCTCCGGCACGCGGAAATCGTCACGAGCTCGGCGTGCAGGCGAAGCGCCGCGACGTCGCGCGCGTAGAGCTTGAATCGATCCGCCGGACCGGACAGGACCACCACTGAATCCAGCGGGCTGTCGAGGTTCGCCGTGGCATGCGCGCTGAAATGGACGTAGGCGAACCGATCGGGCTGCGCCTCACCGTAGGCGAGCGGCGAGGCGCGCTCCCCTTCCAGCGCCGTCACCTCGCCAGGCCCGAAGTGCGCGGCCACGTTCGACATCTCGGCGGCGGCGTGGGTCAGCGCCGGAAAGTCCGGTTCGTGGGCCTGTGGGTTGCCGACCAGCAGCAGTCGCGACGGTCCCCCCGCGATCGGCGCGGCCGCGGCGGTCAGCGTCGCCAACGATGGCGCGATCTCGACCTGGACATCGTCGATCCAATAGTGCCGGCGCGGCGCGGCGACGATCAGCGTTTCGAGGTTGATCTCGTGCAGCACGCCGTCGGGAACGATGATCACTCGTGCCTCAGCGGGAATCCACGGCGCGGCGGGTGCGACCAGCATCTGATAGAGCCGTTCGCCCGCGGTGTGGCTCGCCCCGAGCAGATCGACCATCGCGTCGGCGATCCCGGCTTGATGCTGGCGCACCAGCGATTCAATCTCCCTGGCCGGCGGCAACGGCAGCAATTGCACGCCGCGAGAGGAGATCACCCAGAGCCAGGACCGGTCCGGCGCCAGCCAGTACGAAAGCAGCACGGCACCCGACTCGATCGCGACGCGCTGAAAGGCCGCCGCCTTGACCCTGGCAGGCGCCGACGTTTTCTGACGCTCGGCAAGCAGTTGACCGCGGCTCGAATCAGCCACTTCGAGCGCCCGATCGGTCTGTCCCCGACGCGATCAGCGCGGACACATACTCCTGGTAGAACGCGATGAGCCTGGTCAGGTACGAGACTTTTGTCATCCGTCCTCAGAAGGCCGGCGCGTGTGGTCTCGACGACCGTGAGCGCCGCCTCGAACTCCGCCGCGGCGCGGTCCAGATCCTTACGCCCGAGTGCGACATTGGCCAGGTCGAAGTGCGCATCCCAGAGCACGGAGGGAGGGCTGCCCGGCGCCGCAATCACTTCCGCAAGCAGCCGTGCCGCATCGTCGAGTTGGCCGCGGCCCTTGGCGATGAGCGCGCGATTCAAGAGGTGATAGACCGAGGGCGCCGGATGCGTGGCGAGCCACAGCCGCTGCGCCTCCTGGTTGTAGCGCTCGGCCTCGTCCCAGCGCTCCAGTTCGATCGTCGCGCTCGCCAGATTGCCGGCCAGCCGCGCCGCCTCGGGCGTGAGATTCGCGGTTCTCGCTTCATTGAGCCCGCGTTCCAGGAACGGAAGCGCACGGTCCGGCTGGCCGCGCAGCACGTAGAGATTGCCCATCTCGCCCAGCGCCTGCACGTGTACTCGCGCTTGCCGCGACGTTCGTGCACGTCGAACGCCCGCTGCTGCAGGGCAATCGCTCGATCGAACTGGCCGAGGCGCTGATAGCAGCTGCCGGCGTTGTTGAGCGAGACCGCGTAGATGGTCTGATCGCTCAGATCCGGCATCGCCACTACGCGCTCGAAGTAGCCGAGCGCCTCGTCGTAGCGGCTTCGCACCATGCGGCTCATGCCGAGATCGTTCAGGGCCAGCGCCTGATGGTAGCGATCGGCACCGTCCGTGGCCTTTGACAGGACGTCCTTGAGCAGCGCGTCTCCCTCGTTCCACTCGCCCAGCCGCAGCAGCGCCTGGCCATCCAGGCGATCGATATCGAGCCGCACTTCGCTGTCACGGTTGTCGAGCGAACGCGCCTGCGCCAGCTTCTCGTGGGCGCTTCGAAACCGGCCTCGCTCTACATCCAGCTTGGCGTCGAGCAGGCGTTGACGGGCGCGCAACCCGTCGAACGTGCCGTCGGCCGGGAGGCGCTCCTCGAGGATGCCTTCCGCAGCCGGAAAATCTCTTCTCAGGATGGCCACTTCGCACGACAGGAGCCGGAAGCGCCAGTGCCAGAGCGGTTCGGATTCAGCAAGGTGCCGGGCAGCACCCTTATCCGCGAGCGTCTGGGCGCGCGGCAGGTCTCCGCGCCACATGGCCTGGCGGGCCTGGTCGTAATCCTGTTCGATCTGGCGCGGGGATCCGGCGCATGCGGGAAGCACGAGGAGGAGAACGAGAAGCGCGGCGCGCGTCTTCATGAGGAGACGCCCCTCGTCAGGGCGACCACATACCGTTGGTCTCGACGTCGCCCGCGCTGGCGGAGCCGCCCGCGTCCGACCCGAGCGCCATCCGCACCATGGTCAGGCGGCGCGACTGCTCGGAGATCAGGAGCTCGCCGAAGAAGACCCGGCCGAATTCAGGCAGCACCACCACGTTGTCGTGAATCTCCGACTTGGGAAACGGCTTCCCGTCCCACCGAATCGACTTCACGATCGTGGCGTAAATGGTGCTGCCGGTGCGAATCAGCTTCCGGAACGCCGGCGTCTTGGACTTCCCGGTAAACCGCTTGGACATGAACAGCGACTCGCCGGCCTCTTCGACAAACTTCGAGTCGTCGGCCGCGGCGAGCACCTTGGCATGCGTATCGTGCTTCAGGAACGGCTTGGTGTTGAGCTCCACCACCAGGCGGAAACCGTCGATCGAGATGCCGTCGATCACCACGTCCTTGCCGATGCGAATCGACGGTTGACCGCTGTGACCGGCGCTGCGATTGGTCAGCTCGGCCACGATCCGCCTGATCGTCATTCGCGGCTTCCGTCCCACCGACATGCCGTCGACTTCGGCGCGGGCCCGCGACACGGCCGTCAGGCTCTGTTCCTCGGCTTTGTGATGGGTGACGTCGACGAACGCCCTTCAGGTCCTCGAAAAAACCTTCCGTCATCGTGCTGGCGGATTCAACCTCGAAGAACTCGTCGAACGTGGTCCGCTGCAATTTGGCGACCGAGCGCCCTCCGGTTACCAGCAGCGCGCTGGCGCCCTGAGCCTCCAGGACGACGTCCTTGGGACGAACGATACGGCCGCCGAACGCGGCGGCATGGCTGTGGAAGACGTAGCGCAACGGATGATCCATCCAGGAGTCTCCGAGATGAGCTCAGGGAACCCTAACCCTAAACCGGTAAGTGACCGGCGTCAAGCTCGACGCCCCCGCGCCATGAAGCGTCAGCACGAAGCGTTCGGAACCCGCGAGCATCGAGTTGGGCACCATCAGCAGCAGGGCGCGCTCCGGGCGAGGGCGCAGGCGCCTTCCCGATGCGACGGTCTTGCCGTCAGCGCGCGCGAGCTCGTATCGATGCCGCCCTCGAACGGCGCGCCTCCGAGATCCACCGCCAGAGTGAGAATGGCGCCGGGCCCTGGCGAGACGACCGCTTCCTGACCGCGACTGGCCGGACGCAGCGTCGCCGGTGTCAGCGCAAACGAACCACCTTGGGGGCGCGGCCACAACGGCCCCGCCACGGTCTGGTAGCCGAGTCCGACCGCAAGCAGCGCGGCGGCTGCCCACGGCAGCACGACCGACGAGCGCCAGCGGGCTGGAGCCGGCCGCATCGGGACGACCCGTGGGCGGTCGCCGCGTTCCCTGGGCGCTCCGGCGGCGGCCGTCGAGACCGGCGCGAACGCCCTCGCGCATCGCCGCCGCCTCGCGGACATCGTCGGCGCACTCGGCGCACGAGAAGAAGTGCTCCTCGAACGCGTCGCGTTCCTCCTGAGGCATCTCCTCGAGGAGGTACCGCTCGATCGCCAGCGTGTTGACCGCCTCCAGATGTTCCATCTACCTACTCCGAGTCCTGCTGCGCCAGCGTTTCGCGAAAGTGATTCTTGGCGCGATGCAACAGCACGCGCAGGTAATCCCGATCGACCTCGAGATCACGGCAGATCTCGATCCTTGTCGCGGCCGTCGAAGAACAGCCAGGTCAGCAGCTCGCGCTCCTTGGGCGCCAGGGCGACGAGCGCGGCTCGCACCCGCTCCCGATCCTCGCCGGCCGCGACCGCCATCTCGGCGCTCGGTTGCCGTTCGTCGGCGGCGTCGAAATCGTCGTCCAGCGGCAAGGCACGGGATCCCGATCGATACATCTCGAACACGACGTTGGTGCAGACCGAGTTGACGAAGCCGCCCAGCGCTTCGGCGACCTTCAGGCCGCCCTTCTGCTTCAGCGACGTCAACACCCGGACGAACGTCTCCTGCTTCGCATCCTCGATCTGTTCTCGGGTGCGCAGGCGGGATCGCAGCTTGAGCGACAGCAGGTCGCCGAAATAGCTGGTGAAGTGGCGCTCGGTGCCCACATCTCCCGCAATGAGCCGCTCGACGTAGGCACGGTCGAACTCGTGGCGCGGCAATCGGGGCAACGCCTCGTATCGTAGAGTGGCCCCCCGCGATTCGCAACCCTGTGCACATTACGGTAGTGAGCGCGAAGGGTAATTCGTTACACGCCCCCGGGTTTTGCCCGCCTCGAGACACCGCCTGAAACGAAACGGCCCTTTCCGACACTCCTTAGTGCGCACTTGTGGGCGCGCCAGGGGGGAACGGAGATGCTCATGATGAATTCGCCCGATGTCGGCTTTTCTTCGGAGTTCGCGTTGCTGAGGATGCTGAGCGAGGGGAAAGACCGCCCCAACGTGATGGTGATGAACAAACAGACCTGTCTGGAGCGCGTGGTCGAGCAGCTCTCGGAGGTGTGCGAGTCCCCCGTTCAGGTCTGCCGGTTTCCCGGAAACCTCGATCTGCCGTCGGTTATCTCCGGCACGCTGGTGCTCGCCGATATCGATCAGCTGACGATCGGACAGCAGATTTCGTTATCCGATTGGCTGTGGCGGACCAGAAACGATGTCCAGGTCGTGTCGATCACCCGCGCCTCGATGACCGACTTGATCGCCGAGGGCAGATTCCTCGAAGGGCTGTTCTACCGGCTCAACACCATCGTCCTCCGCACCATCGACGGCCACGATTTCAGCCAACCCTGGTGAGGCGGAGTCGAGAACGCCGCCGACCGCCTACGACGTCTCGGTCAGCAGGCGCTCGATCAGTTCCCGGACCTCTGCCTTGAGCCGCACGTGCTCCGCGCCCGATGCCGGGCTCGCGAACCCGGCATGAACGCTGCGCACCTTGCCATCGCGCCCGAGGAAGATCGTGGTCGGGTACGCGCCGAAGTTGACCAGCTGCGGGAGCGCGTCGTTGATCGTCTTGGTGGTCGGTGAGGGCTGCATCGTGCCGGCCAGCAGCATCGGATACTGCACCGCGTAGCGCTTGATGAACGACTGAACCCGGGGCCGCGACATCTTCGGGTCAGGATCGTTTTCGAACATCAGCCCGACGATCTCCAGACCGCGGGCGTGGAAGTCCCGGTAGAGCTCCGAGAGAAACGGCGCTTCGTCGTGGCAGTTCGGGCACCAGCTGCCGCCGATCGCCAACAACATCACCTTCCCGCGCAACTGGGCATCGCTGTCGGACACCACCTTGCCGGTGAGATCCGGGAACGCGAAATGAAACGGCGTGCTCGGATCCTTGACGTTGGTGTAGCGCGACGGATCCGGCGGTTCGGGGATGCCCTTTTCGCGCGCTTCTCCGCTGCGCACGACGCGATAGTGCGCGGTGCCGTTCAGCGTGACGGCCAGCGTGCCGTCGGCGGCGAGCGTCGCCTCGAACAGGTTCGGCCGCTCTCCCGCGAAATGACTCAACACCAGCTTGCCGTTCTGCCAGTGCCCGACCAGCGTGCCGACGTCCCCGTCCACGCGAAGAATCGTGCCCGACAGTTCTGCGCCGGATTGACGCAGGAACACGTGCCAGGTACGCGTGTCGCGCGGCGCGGTCACCTCGTCGGCGTTGCGCCGCATCTCCCAGCTCCCGCCCAGCGCCGGCGTGTTCTGGTCGGCGATCGCGGCCGGTGCGAACCGGCGCATGCGTACCGCCTGCGGCTTCGAGCCGGCACGATTGTTCTGATAGGTGCCCGCGAGATCGTCGCCGGTGAGCCGCAGCTCGAGGGTCGTGTTCAGGAAGTCGTACTCGAGCTTCAGCGCCCCATCGGCGAAGGTTCCGGATGTCGATCCGATCGGCCGGTCGCCTTCAAAGAAAGACCCCTGCGCCTCGCTTCCCTTGGTCGAAATCTGGAAACGGAACGGCACCTCGGTGCCGGCGGCGACGACGATCGCATCCCACAGACCGTCGACGGGTGATGCCGCGGCGACGGATCGTCGCAGCGGAGCCGCCGCGAACGCGACGACGAGCGCAGCCGCCAGGCACAATGGTCTTCATGGAATCCTCGCTGGGATTATCGCCGAAGAGCGGCAGGTTCGCAGCTGTTTCATCTCACAGGATCGCCTGCCTGCCGGACGAGGTGGTCGGCGCGGTATACTGCGTGCCGAAAATGAGCCCCTCGATCGAGGCTGGCTTCCAAGGAGACCATCGTGAAACGTTATGTGATCGTTCTGACGCTGATGCTCGGCGCGGCCGGCTACGCGCAACGCGGACAGGCCCCTGCCGGCGAGCCCGGCCAGGCGCCGGCAGGTCCGGCCGCCGGCGGCCGCGGCCGCGGTCCGAGCCCCGAGCAGCAGGCCGCGCTCGCGGCGCAGACCGAGCTCGAGAAGAACACGCCGCAGATTCCGTACGATGCCGTCTCGCTGCCGCTGATGCCCGCGGGCCACACCATCGGTGAAACCGTCGGGGTCGCCATCAATTCCAAGAAGCATCTGTTCGTCTACACGCGCAGCGGCAACGCCGGCCCGGCGCGCGGCGCGCAGGCGGCCGAACTGTTCGAATTCGACGAGACCGGCAAGTACGTCAAGGAATGGGGCCAGAACGCCTACGGGTTCTCCTACGCCCACGCCATCCGGTTCGACAAGGAGGACAACCTCTGGGTGATCGACGAAGGCTCGAACATGGTGATGAAGTTCAACCCGCAGGGTTTGGTCACCATGGTGCTCGGCCGTAAAGACGAAGCGGTCGACTACCTCGAGCGATTCCTCGAGGAGGGCCGCAAGGTCGATCCGGCCGTGGTCACCGCACCGGGCTCCGGTGGCGGGCGCGGCGGCAGCTTCGGCCGGCCGACCGACGTCGCCTTCGACCTGCAGGGCGACATCTTCGTGGCCGACGGCTACACCAACTCTCGCGTGGCCAAGTTCAACAAGGACGGCGACTTCGTGAAGTCGATCGGCACGCGCGGCAACGGGCCCGGTCAGTTCAGCACCCCGCACACGATCGCCAACGATGCCAAGGGCAATATCTATGTCGGCGACCGCGGCAACCAGCGCATCCAGGTGTTCGATCCCGAGCTCAATCCTGTCCGCGTCATCAGCAACGTGCGTGCGCCGTGGGCGATGTGCATCACGCCGCCCAACGCGCAGGGTCAGCAGTTTCTCTACAGCTCTGACGCCGGCGGCAAGATCTACAAGGAAGATCTCGAGGGCCACCTGCTCGGCTGGTTCGGCACGATCGGCAAGAAGGTCGGCCAGTTCTACTGGGTGCACGAAATGCACTGCGTCAGCGAGAACGAGATCTACACCGGCGAGGCGCAGAACTGGCGCGTGCAGCGCGTCACGATGAAGCCGGCACCGCGCGCCAGCGCTGCACGATGATTGGGTAATCGGATTACCAGATTTACGGCTTCCGCCCATTGAGCCGCCAGACGCCGAGCGCGCTCAAGATCATCACGCCCACCATCAGCTGCCGCTCGGTCGACGGATCGAGCGGCTCTCCCGTTTCCTTCAGCGTCATCCGCCAGCGCGTGATCGCCGACCGATCGCGTGCCCGGTAGTACTCCGCTTCCTCGGCGTCGTGGGCCGCGACGGCATCACCGTTGTCGCCGAGGCCCATCGGCAGCGGCGCCGGGAAGGCCGGCAGCGTGCCGGCCGGATCCACCGCCCAGTGCACCGCCTTGACGAGGAGGCTGCGCCCCTTCTCCGGAGGCCAGCCCAGCACCAGCACGATGGCCGCGGCCCAGATGATCGCCCACTGCGGCCGGTTGGGTTGCCACATCAGGCGCCGCGCGCCTACTGCGGCTGCGCGTGGAAGCGCCCGGTGTACGCGGCCTTCCCGATCACGTGCCCTTCCATCGCCTTCATGAGATCGTCGCGCGTCGCCGTGGCCGGCAGGTCCAGCTTGGTGTCGAGCGCGTAGAACTCGAACACGTAGTGGTGGAACGGTCCGGGACCGGCGCCTGGACCGAAGTAGGCACCGGGATTGCCGCCGCGCGCCGCGATGCCCGGGTCCGTTGATCGTCCCATCCGCCAGTGTGCCCGGGCCCAACCCCTCCGGCAGTCCCTTCGCCGTCCCGGGAATGTTGAACGCGGTCCAGTGGAGCGTGTCGGTGGTGCCCTTGTTGGTGGAGTTTTCGATGTCGTGGAAGACCACCGCGTAGGTCTGCAGCGTGTCGGGCGCGGTCCCCGGATTGGGTCCGAGGGTCCAGTGGAACTCGAAGGCCGGCGACTTGTTTTCACCGCGGCCGGCGTTGCGCATCGGCACTTCCCCACCATCGGCAAAGGCCGGCGAGGTCACCGACAATACCAGACGGGGCGCCGCGGGCCCGCGTCCCCCGCCCTGCGGCGCGGCCGGCGCCTGCGCGAACGCGACGACGCAGGACGACACGACCACGGCGCTCCACAGCAATGCTCGAGAGATGGGTGTCATTGTCTTCTCCGTTGGTTGGCTTACCTCTGACGTTCAGCCCAGATTCTGGCACACGCCAGACACCGGAAATAGGTCACGTTCTCGTGCGCGCCTACCTGCTTGCCGCTCCCGAGCATTTGGGACAGGTGGGCGACTGCCCATCGACGTTTGTCTCTGAGATGTCCATGCACGAGGTAATACGTCGGCGTGTACGCCATGTTTACATCTGGCTAACGCGCTTCCCATGAGACGCCGGCGTCCGTCAGGACTCTCCGTGTCATCGCCTGCCCCATCGTCGTCTGGCGGCTTCTGGCGTAGGCGACCAGCCGATCGAGCCGCTCGGGATCGACGCTCCGTCGCGCCTGGATCCGGACGGTGAGCGCCTCGCCGATATACCGGCGTCCTCGGCCACGGCCCGGATCATCTCGGCGAACGGGATTTGAAGCCTCAGGCAGACCTGCGTCTGCGGAGGCTGCAGCCGCGGATCCGTCGCGGAACGGCAGCGTCAGCGACCGTTCGAGCGTGACGTCCTCTGGCTTCGAGAACCCGGCGACGCCGATCGTCACGTCGTCCTGCGGCACATCGAGCCGCAGGCTGCGGTGCAGGCGGTCCCAGCACGACAGCAGGCTCGAGTAGTTCGAATCGGTCTCGTCGGCGCGGGTCGAATGATGGATGCCGTGCATCCGCGGCGTCACCAGCACCGCGTTGAGGCGCGCCTCGACCTCCACCGGCAGTTCCAGGTTGCTGTGGTGAAAGACCACCGAGACGAAAAGCATCTGCTGCCACAGCCGCAGCGTCTCGCGATCGACGCCGAGCAGCAGCACCTGCAGCGCGCGAAAGCCGGCCGCCATCGCGAGCTCGCCGAAATGAAACCGCAGGCCGGTGGTGGAATCGAGATCCAGATCGACGTGGTGCACCGCGTGGAAGCGCCACAGCAACGGCGAGCGATGGTTCAGCCGGTGCCAGAGATAGAGCGTGTAGTCGAGCAGCAGGAAACCGAGCACGACGCGCAACGCGCGCGGCATCGGCAGCTGCCGCAGCAATCCAAGCCGGCCGCGCTCCGCCAGCCGCTGCACCGGCGCCACGATCGGAAACTCGCTCGCCGCCGTCGTCGCGCCGGCGAGCAGACCGATCGCCAGGTTCCGTCCCACGCGCTCCGGCCCCGGCTCTCGTCTGACGCCGCAACGGCCGCCGCCGCTCGGCGACGAACAAGGCGCCGAGCGCGACGCCGAACGCGAGCCATCCCCAACGTTCTGACAGTTCGCCCCGCTGTCAGCGCCAGCACGCCCTAACGGCCCTACAGCCCCGAAGCCCCGCGCTGATCGTACAGCTTCGGCACCATCCACGGGCACGACGTACGCCTGCAGCATCGCGACCATGCCCATCAGCGTCGTGAAGATCAGGCTGTGGACGATCACCTTGGCGAGGATCTCGCCTTCGCGTCCGACGGCGCCGACGCCGGCGGCGCCGACCGACAGATTCTGCGGGCTGATCATCTTGCCCATCACACCGGCCGAGCTGTTGGTCGCCGCCATCAGGATCGGATCGAGGCCGGACAGCTTCGCGGTCGTCGCCTGCAGCGGGCCGAACAGCGTGTTCGACGAGGTGTCGCTGCCGGTGAGGAAGACGCCGATCATGCCGAGCCACGCGGCGAAGAACGGAAACAGCACGCCGGTCTTCGCCAGCGCCAGCGCCATCGACGAGGTCATCCCGGAGTAGTTCATCACCGTCGCGATCGACAGGATGAACGCGATCGTGATCACCGGCAGGCGCAACTGCCGCACCGTCCTCACGAGCGTCACGCCGAGCGCGCTGAACGGCACGCCGAACATCAGCATCGGCACGAACGCGAGCAGCGCGGCCAGGAACACCAGCGTGCCGGCGGCGGCCAGGAAATCGAGCCGATAGGTCAGCGGGTACGGGCTCGAGACCGCGACGACCGGCGCCTCGCGCTGCACCAGCGGCGACAGCTTGCCGTCCTGCATCGCGTACGCGCCCGGCCAATTGAATTCCCACACCGGGAAACGGAAGCCCTGCGGCTCGACGGCGGCGGTGGGGCCGAACCACGGCTCCGGACACAGCTTGTTGCCGCCCTGGCCGCACTTGAGCAGCGCCGTCATGTTGGCCGGCGGCTTCAGCTTCGACATGCCGGCGAAGTTGCCGATCTGTCCGATCAGGACGGTGACGATCAGGATGCCGTAGCTCGCATAGGCGCGGACGATGCGGGCTGGTGTCGGGCGCGCCGGTGTAGCGCGACACGCGAGCCGCGCGCCTTCGGTGAACTCCTCGGCCGGCTGCCACACCCGCAGCAGCAAGCGCGACGCGGTCAGCGACACCAGCGCCGACAGCGCGTCGGTCAGCTCCGGGCCGACGAAGTTCGAGACCGTGAACTGGCCGATCGCGAACGTCGCGCCGGCCACGAACACCGCCGGCCACACTTCGATCATCCGCCGCCATCCGGCGTAGAGGACCACGAGGTAGGCGGGAATCGCCATCGAGAAGATCGGCAGCTGACGACCCACCATCGCCGACAGCGCGCGGGTGGTCGACTGCGTGTCGTGGCCGAGCATCGGCGCCAGCAGACCGCCGAGCGTCGTCACCGGAATGCCGAGCGAGCCGAACGCGACCGGCGCGGTGTTGGCGATGAGCGCGAGCGACGCCGCCGTGATCGGCTCGAAGCCGAGGCCGGCGAGCATCGACGCGGTGATCGCGACCGGCGCGCCGAAGCCGGCGATCCCCTCGATGAGCGCGCCGAAGCAGAACGCGACCAGCAGCAGCTGAATGCGCCGATCGCCGGTGAGGCGCGCCAGCGATCGCCGGATGACGTCGAAGTCGCCGCTCTCGACCGTCAGGTTGTAGAAGAACACGGCGCTGACCACGATCCAGCTGATCGGCCACAGCCCGAACGCCATGCCGTGCGTCGTCGCGGCAATGGTCAGCGACAGCGGCATCCCCCAGACCAGCCACGCCAGCAGGAACGCGGTCGTCGCCGCCGCGACCGCCGCGCGCCAGGGCGCGACGCGGAGAACGGCGAGCAGCAGCGCCAGCAGCAGCGGCGGAACGGACGCGACGAGCGCGGAAAACAGCACGCTGCCGCCGACCGGGTTGTAGATTTGATGGAAGAGTTCAGTCATTCGTCCCGCGAACTGTAGAATGACGCCGCGAAATGGTCAACGTGGATGATGGCAGCCGAGGGCGTGCGGCTGGACATCTGGCTCGATGTCGCGTGCGTGTTCAGGACGCGTTCGGAGGCGCAGAAGGCTTGCCGGAACAGCAAAATCGACGTCAACGGCCAGCCCGCGAAGCCGAATCGGCGGTTACATGTCGGTGACGAGCTGGAAATCGGCCGGCCGCTGGGCAGGAAGCAGAAGCTGAAGGTGCTAGCGCTGGCCGATCGCCATGTTGCGAAGGCCGAGGCGCGCAAGCTGTATGAAGATCTGACGCCGCCGCCGACGCCCGAACAGATCGAGCTGCGGCGGCAGGAGCGGATCTTTCACGCGGCGATGACGCCGCCGCACTCGCCAGACAAACGTCAGCGCCGCGCGCTGCGCAAGATGCGGGGAAAGAGGTAAAGCGGGTTACTTCTTCTTGGCCGCCGCCGTCGTGGCCGCGGGCTTGGTTTCGATTTCGGTCGCGACCATCTTGTACGTACACCGTGACCTTGTCGCCGACTTTCGGTGTGCCCTTGGTATCCTTCGACACTTCGAACTGCCACGTCTCCTTCGCGCTCTTCTCCACCGTCACGGTGCCGCCGTCAGCCGCCTTCACCACGCCGGTGAACTGATACGACTTGGCCGCGGCATAACCGCCGGCGACGAAGGCCACCACAAGCATCAAGACGACGAAGACGCTGACCAAAGTTCGACGCATCATGCTGTTCTCCTCAATGCCGGGGCTAGAGCGTTTTTCCACCGATGTAGTGCAGGCCTTGAAGCCTGCCAGGAACGGCGGACCTGAAGCTCCGCACTACACGAGCAAAAACGCTGCTAGCTCTCAGTCCCTACTCGGGCCTGTTGCCGATGTCTCCGCCGGTGTGCCCGGTGCCCTGTCGGAGATTGCGCGTGCCGCCCACTTCGGTGCCGAGGCCGCCGGTCACCCCTTCGGTGATGTCCCGCGAGCCCGAGTGCCCGCTGCTGCCGTGCTGCGAGCCGCCGTCCATCGATTGCGTGTCCTCGTGCTCGCCGCCGGAATCCTTCTTCGAACGGACGTGATCTTCAGTGCCCGGCTTCGGGCTGATGTCGCCGAGTATACCGGTCTGAATGGGATCGTTCTGCCATGTTTGCCTCCTAAGCCAATTCATCGCAAGGCCGGTGCCAGCGGAATACGGTCCGGCTAGAGCCCGACATTACCGGCGACGGTAGATTTTCCGGCGCCGGTGGCGACCGCGGGCTTCCCCGTCGCGGCGGTGTCCGGCTTCAGCCGGACCATCTCGACCTTGATCCACGCGCGCAGCACCTCCGCCACGCTCCACGCCTGCGCGATGCAGCCGCGCGGGGTGAACGGCGCCTCGGCGTCGAAGACCTCGCTGATCGATCCGATGCAGGCCTCGTCCAGGTGCGGGACGAAGCCGTCGAGCGCGTGACGCGCGCCGTCGAGGTCGTCGGGATGGACCTTCAGCCAGGCATCGATGAACGGGCCGATCAGCCAGGCCCAGACCGTGCCCTGGTGGTAGGCCGCGTCGCGCGCGCGCAGGTCGCCGTAGTATTGCGCCTTGTAGTCGGGATCGCCTGGCGCGAGCGAGCGCAGACCGACCGGCGTGAGCAGGCGCTCGCGCACCGATCGCCATCACCGCCGCCCAGCGCTCGCGCGCCAGCACCGGATGCGGCAGCGAGATCGCGAACATCTGGTTCGGCCGGCACTGCGGCATCGTCGCCGCCGCCTTCGCCATCGACGACGTCGTAGAGATAGCCGCCGTCGGCGTACCAGAAGCGCTCGTTGAACGATCGCTGCGCCCGATCGGCCCGCGCGCCGATAGCGGCCGCGCGTCGTCGCCGAATCTCGCCGGCCCACCGCTGCATCAGACGCAGCGCGTTGTACCAGAGCGCGTTGATCTCGACCGCCTTGCCGCGCCGCGGCGTCACCACCCAGTCGTCGACCTTCGCGTCCATCCACGTCAGCTGATAGCCTCGGCGCCCTGGATCAGCAGGCCGTCGTCCGGGTCGACGCCGATGCCGAACCGCGTGCCGCGCACGTGCGCGTCGACGATCCGCTTGAGCGTCGGAACAGCAGCGCGAGCGTCAGCGATCGTCGCGAGCGCCTCGACGTAGCGATCGACGGCGTGGAAGAACCACAGCGTCGCGTCGGCGGTGTGATACAGGCCCTCGTTCTCGCCTTCGGGGAACATGTTCGGGATCAGGCCGTCGCGCACGTAGTGCGCGAAGGTGCGCAGGATGTAGCCCGCCTCGACGTGGCGGCCGGTGGCCAGCGTCAGCCCTTCGAGGCTGATCATCGTGTCGCGGCCCCAGTCGGTGAACCAGTGGTAGCCGGCGATCACCGTGCGCACCTCGTCGCCGGAGGCGTGCGCGCGCGCCGACTCCTCGATCCGGCCCGCCGGCGTGATGATGAACTGATCGGCGGCGAGCACCAGCTCCGCGGCGACGCCCGTCCTGCGCGGCCGGCGCCGGCCAGCGCCAGCAGGCGCCGCCGGCGTCCGCGTTCCGCGCTGCAGCAGCTCGGCGGTCGACATGCACGTTCATCGTCTCGAACGTCTCGGTCGACGCGACCAGCGTCGCCGGCTGGTCGACGCGCGCAGCGTCAGCCCGAAGTAGCCCGGGCTCCACAGATCGCCGTGCGCCTGGTAGCCGCGGCTCTCTTCGACCGGATACAGCACGTTGTCGATCCGCTGGCTCTTCGAGCGTGAACGCGGCGTCCTTCGGCGCGCAGCACGGATGCGCAGCGGCGGCAGCCGGGCTGCCGGTCAGACAGATCTCGAACTGCCCGCCACGGCGCGGAACTCGTACGGCCAGCCGAGCGGCTCGCTGACCGGCGCCTCCTGCGCGCGAAAGTTCAGCGACGGCCGCAGCGACAGCTCGACGCGGTCGGCGCCCGGACAGCAGCTCGTAGGACAGGTGCACGGTGTTCTGCATGTGCGGCAGGAACACGCGCTTCTCGATCACGAGCCCCTCGACGTCGTAGCGCCAGACCGGCAGGCCGGCCTCGAGCCGGAACTCGGTGAGGTAGCCGGTCCCGTGCGCGTCGGGCGGCGTCGCCCGATCGCTCGCGCCCGCCGATCTCGACGCGGCGGCCGTCGGCCAGCGTCAGCTGCTCGGCGACGTGGCTGAGCATGACCATGCGGCCGAGCGGCGCCGGCAGCGCCGCGATCAGCAGCCCGTGATAGCGCCGCGTGATCACGCCGGCGACGTGCCGGAGGCGTAGCCGCCGAGGCCGTTGGTGACGAGCCACTCACGCGTGACCAGCGATTCCGGATCGGCGGATCCGGCTGGCGGCCAGGCAATGCGTCGAACGGGTTCAGACATCATGCTGATCTCAGCCTTCCGCTCTCATCGACGAGGAGGGACGCGCGGCGACGGCGGCCTGGGCCGGCGCGGGCCCGACGTCAGCAGCACCGCTGACTCCGCGGGAATGTGCCACCACTCGTCGGGAAACAGTTCGGCGGTGCCCGGCCCGCCGTACGCCGCGTCCTCGCTCGACCAGGCAGGTGCCAGTCGCGTAGTCCGGCGGCGGCGCCAGCAGCGGCTCGGCGAACGAGCCGCGCTGCAGATCGGCGCCGAGGTTCACGACCAGCAGGCGATCGTCACGATGGTCCGGCGTGAAAAACCGGAGCACGAACGCCGCCGGCGACAGCACCGCGCCGTCGACGCCGCCCGGCTCGCGGCGCGCGAAGCACCGGCTCGTCGCGGCGGATGCGCAGCAGGTCGCGATGCAGCGCGTACGCCTCCGCGTGCGTCTCGCGCTCGCCGCAGATCGAGCTTGCAGCGCTCGAACGTCTCGAGCGCGCCGGGATCGATCCAGCGCGCCGTGCCGCTGCGCGTCGACCACGCTGCGGAAACTGCGTCAGGAACTCGCCGCGGCCCTTGCGCACCGCGGCGCCGAGCTCTGGCTCGAAGTCGGCGAAATAGAGGAACGGCGCCGACGCCGCGAACTCCTGCCCCTGGAACAGCATCGGCGTCGCCGGCAGCAGCAGCAGCAGCGCGGTCATCGCGCGCCACCGGCCGGGGCTGCGTCAGCTGGTGCCCGCGCAGCCCGCGCGCCGAGTTGGCGACCTGATCGTGGTTCTGCAGGAACGCGACGAACGCGGACGGCGGCAGCCCCAGCGCCGGCGTGCCGCGGCGATCGCGCTGCCAGGCGTAACTGCTGCCCCTGAAACAGGAAGCCCTACTTCGCCGCCGAGATGAACTCCTGCGGCGTGCCGCGGGTGTCGCTGTAGTACGCCTCGCGCGGCCGGTCAGCGCGACCATCGCGCTGTGATGGAAGTCGTCGTTCCAGAGCGCGTCGAGGCCGTAGCCGCCGTCGGCGATCGGCCGCACCAGCCGCGTCTCCTGCGGCTCGTTCTCGGCGACGATCACGATCGACCGGCGCGCCCGCGGCGCGCGCGCATGCGCCGCCGATCTCGGCGAGGATGTGCTCGTCGCGACCGATCGTGAATCGCCTGCGTCGCGTCGAGCCGCAGGCCGTCGAGGTGAAACTCGTCGATCCAGTAGCCGGCGTTGCGCGACGAAGAACTCGCGCACCGGCCCGGCATCGGTCGCCGTCGAAGTTGATCGCCTCGCCCCACTCGTTCTCGTAGCGATCGGTGAAGTACTGCGGCGAGAACGTCCGCAGGTAGTTGCCCGCCGGGCCCGAAGTGGTTGTAGACGACGTCGAGGATCACGCCGATGCCGAGCGCGTGCGCCGCATCGACGAAGCGGCGGAAGTCGTCCGGGCGTGCCGTAGAGGTGCGTCGGCGCGAACAGATCGACGCCGTCGTAGCCCCAGCCGAAGCGGCCGGCGAACTCGGCGACCGGCATCACCTCGATGACGCGTGATCCCGAGCCGCGCCAGCTCGGGCAGCTCGTTCGCCGCCGCCGCCCACGTGCCTTCGCGCGTGAACGTGCCGACGTGCATCTCGTAGATGACCTGCCCGTCGACGCGACACGCCCTTCCAGCCGCGGTCGGTCCAGCGAAACGCGGCGGGATCGACGATCTCCGACGGCCCGTGCGGCCCCTCCGGCTGGAACCGCGACGCCGGATCGGGATACAGCTTCTCGTCGTCGTCGATCTTGGAACTGATAACGATCGCCGGCGGAGGCGGCGATCGTGCCCGCTGAAGTAGCCGTCGTTCTCGTCGCGAGCTCGGAGCGCTCTGTTCGCCGCCCGCGTGACGACGGCGACGCGGGTGGCGCGGGGGCCCAGACGCGGACGTGAGCCGTGCGGCGTCGACGAGTTCGGCGCCGATCGGCAGCCGGCGGCGAAAGGGGGGGATGGAGCGGCAGAAGTCGTCGCCGATGAGTCGGACATCGTGTGATCCGCCTCAGGTGCACGAACAGTGCCGAGTCTTACCTCAGCCGATGCAACCTGTTCCGCGTCGAGGATGCTGCCGGACCCGCCGCGCGAAGACCTCGGGCGTGAACGGTTTCTGCAGAAAAGCCGCGCCGGCCGTCACGTCTTCGTTCATCAACGCGTGGTCGGTATAGCCGGACATGAAGAGCGCTCTTCATGGTCGGTCGTACCGCGCCCAGCCGATCGACCAGCTCGCGGCCGCTCATGTAGCGGCATCACGACATCGGTGACCAGCAGATGAATCTCGTCGGCGATGACGTTCGGCGACGTGCAGGGCATCAACGCCGTGGTGCGCCTCGAGCACGACGTAGCCATGCCGGCGCAGCACTTCGCGCGCCAGGGCGCGCACGGCGTCCTCGTCCTCGACGAGCAGCACCGTCTCCGATCCGGCCGCCGTCTCGTCGCCCATCGTCAACCTGCGGCGCGACAGACGACGCCGGCGTCGGCGGCAGGTAGACCTTGAAGACCGTGCCGTGGCCCGGCTCGCTGTAGACCCAGATGTAGCCGCCGCTCTGCTTCACCATGCCGTACACGGTCGCCAGGCCGAGCCCGCTGCCCTTTCCCTGTTCCTTCGTCGTGAAGAACGGCTCGAACACGCGCGCGCGCGTCGCCGCGTCCATCCCCTCGCCGGTGTCGCCGACGGCGATCATCACGTACGCGCCCTGAGTCCATGGTCACGTGCGTGACCGCGTAGGCCTCGTCGAGCTCGACGTTCGCGGTCTCGAT
Organism: uncultured Acidobacteriota bacterium; assembly: GCA_963794705.1. Lineage (GTDB taxonomy): Bacteria > Acidobacteriota > Vicinamibacteria > Vicinamibacterales > CAVVIG01 > CAVQFC01. Next base: position 994,441 of record CAWCFI010000005.1, on the reverse strand, counting down.
CGTCAGCCGTCCGCCGGTCGGCATCGCGTCGCGCGCGTTGACCGCGAGGTTGACGAGGATCTGCTCCACCGATGCGGGATCGACCGTGACCGGATGCAAATCTGCGCGCAAGCGCCGTCACCAGCTCGACGTCCTCGCTGATCAGCCGGCGCAGCAGTTTTTCGAGCTGCCGCACCAGCGTGTTGATGTCCACCACCTGCGGCTGCAGCATCTGGCGGCGGCTGAATGCGAGCAGCTGACGCGTCAGCGAGGCCGCGCGCTCTCCCGCCGCTTGAATCTCCAGCAGGTCGGGGCGCAGCGGATTCTCCGTCGGGCATCTCGTCCAGCATCAGCTGGCAGTAGCCGAGGATCGCGGTCAGCAGGTTGTTGAAGTCGTGCGCGACGCCGCCGGCGAGCTGACCGACCGCCTCCATCTTCTGCGCCTGGCGCAGCTGTTCTTCGAGCCGCCGCCGCTCGGTGATGTCGCGCACGTTGATGACGATGCCGGCAACGGCCGGATCGGCGAGGCGGTTGACGCCGAGCACTTCGACGATACGCCACGAGAGATCGGCGTGATGGAACCGCACCTGCGCGACGATCGTCTTGCCCGGATGGCGGCGCGTCTCGGCGATGCGCGTCGCCTCAAGAGCTCGCGATCCTCTGGTTGGAAGAACTCGAAGATCGATCGGCCGACCGTCTGCTCCGGTGTCCAGCCCAGATGGCGTTCCGACGACGGGCTGAGGTAGGTGATGCGGCCGTCACGCGTCGATCAGCAGCAGCGCGTCGGAGCTGTTCTCGACGAGCGCGCGGAAGCGCTCCTCGCTGGCGCGCAACGCCGCCTCGACCTGCCAGCGCTGCCGCTCTTCCGCGTGCAGCGCGAGCGCGTGACGAATGGTCCGTTCCAGCGCCTCGACGGTGAGGTTGGCCTTGCTGAGATAGTCGGCGGCTCCCGCCTTCATCGCCTCCACCGCGGCGTCCTCGGCGCCGTGGCTCGCGAGGACGATGACCGGCGTCTGGTACCCTTCTGGCGGATCTCGCGGAGCAGGCTCAGACCGTCGCGGTAGCCGAGCGCAGTCGTCGAAGAAGGCGACGTCGAAGCGCTGCTCCTTGAAGGCGCGCAGCGCATCGTCGTAGCTGATTCGCGATGCGGACGTCGGCATCGTGCCACGCCCTCGCCGGCGCGGAGGAATTCTTCCACCATCCGCGCGATGCCGGGCGCATCGTCCACGACGAGGAGGCGAAGGGGTTCGGCCATCCTCTGGGAGCGAGCCTATTTCCGGCGAAAGATGCCGGCGATTTTACCGCCAAGCCCGCGAAAAAACCCCTCGATCGCCCGCGAGGCGCGCTGCTTGAGCGAGCCGCGGTGGATCGGGCACAGCGCGGTCGGCACAGTGTCGCCGTCCTTGAAGAACTCCCGTTAGACCGGGCAGCCGTCGACCGGCGCCAGGTAGGACACGCTGCACAACTCTTCGGTGTGGATGCCCGGAGGTACCGCGAACTCGGACGCGGGCAGCTGCCGCGCCGTCCGCTTCATGAAATCCGCCCAGATCGGCAACGCGACGCGGGCGCCGTAGGCGTCGCGCCCGATCGAGGCCGGCTGATCGAACCCGACCCAGACACCGACGACCACCGAGGTCGAGTAGCCGACAAACCAGGCGTCGTGATAGTCGTCGGTCGTACCGGTCTTCCCTGCCACGGGCCCGCGCACGCCCAGGGTCGCGCGCCGACGCTCCGGTGCCGCGCTCGATGACGTCTCGCAGCATGCTGGTCATTTGAAACGCGACCGCCGGGCTGATCAGCTGTTCGCGGTCGACCGGCCTGATCGAACACCTGCCGCCCGCCGGAGTCGAACACGGAAATCATCCCGCGCGGACGCGCCACCTGACCGTCGCCGGGAAACATGGTGTATGCCGACGGTGAGATCGAGCGGCGAGACGACGCCGCTGCCGAGCGCGAGAGACGGCACATCGGGCAGATCGCTCGAGGCCGGCGCTGCCGGCCAGCTTGCAGCACCGCGCGCGAGCCGACACGCTGCTGCAGGTCGGCGGCAGCGGGATTGTTGGACTCCAGCAGCGCGGCGCGCAGCGTGAGCGCATCGGGCTGCTCCCCTTCGCTGCGCGGGCTCCACTCGGGATCGCCGGGCGCGGAGACGTGACGCAGGTTCGTGAGAACGGACACCGGCGAGTAGCCGTTGGCCAGCGCAGCGGCGTAGACGAACGGCTTGAATGCCGATCCCGGCTGGCGGCGGCTGCGCACCGCGCGGTTGTAGGTGCTCCGCGCGTAGTTCGCGCCGCCGACCATCGCCAGGATGTCGCCGGTCGACGGGATCGATCGCGACCAGCGCGGCCTCGAGGCCGGCCGGCGCAGCCGATCGAGCCCACTGGCCACCGCGCGCTCCGCCGCATCCTGGACCGCCGGCAGGAACGCGGTGTGAACCTGCCAGTCGGGCGGATTGTCGCCGCCGAACTCGTTGCGGAACTGCTGACGCAGGAACTCCTTGGCGAAGCCGGCGCGCACATCGTTCGGCTGGCGGTACGGCTGGATGCGGGGCCGCACCTGCCGCGCGGCCTCGTACTGCGGCGCGGTAATCAGCCCCTGCGCGCGCATCTGCGCGAGCACGACATGGCTGCGCTCCAGCGCCCCTTCGTAGTTGGACCACGGCGACAGCGCGGACGGCGCGCGAATCAGCCCGGCGATGAACGCCGCCTCGGGCAGCGTCACCGCCGCCGCCGTCTTGCGGAACAGGTGCTGCGACATCGTCTCGACGCCGTAGACGCCGGCGCTCAGATAGACGCGATTCAGATAGAACTCGAGAATCTGTTTCTTGGAGAGCTGCGCCTCGATCAGCAGGGCGATCCCGCCCTCCTTGATCTTGCGGGCGAAGGTCTTGACGTTCGAGAGGAAGATCGTGCGGGCGAGCTGCTGGGTCAGCGTGCTGCCGCCCTCCATGCGCGCCGCCGCCACGGACGTCGCGCACCACCGCGCGCGCCAGACCGATTGGGTCGATGCCCGGGATGATAGTAGAAGCGGCGATCCTCCACCGCGACGACGGCGTGCTGCAGATCGACGGCGATCTCGTCGAGCGAGACGTCATGCCGCTGCTCGTCGAGCCGGAACCAGGGCTGGCCGTCCGCGCCGTAGAACACGGTGTCGCCGATGCCGCGCGTCAGGCGGTGGACCGCCACCGCGTAGCGCGACAGCCAGACGCCGGACACCGCCGCGCCACCGACCAGCGAGACCAGCAGCGCGATCGCCGAGCCAGTCCGACCATCGCCGCGGCCGCAGCAGGCTCAGTGCGGCGCTCCTCTGTCGCCTTCGTGCTTTCTCTTTCAGCAGCGCGTAGCCCAGCGACGCCCCGAAGATCACGACGATGACTGCCGAGGGAAATGAATTTGGGTATCTCGAAGGCGACGTAGCCCTCGGCGTGCGCGTATTCAATCAGCAGCTTGAGGCCGACCCAGAGGATGATCACGAAGGCGCCGTCCACCAGCACCGGATAGCGCTCGACCAGCGCCAGCAGCCTGCCGATCACCAGCCGCATCATCACGATGCCGAGAATGCCGCCGGTCAGAATCACCCACCGCTTCGGCGACATCGCCACCGCGACGAGGATCGAGTCGATCGCGAAGACGATGTCCGTGAGCTCGACCTTCGACCACCGTCGCCCAGAACGGGCTGAGTCCCAGCCACGGCTGCGCCTTCGGCGGGGTGCGGCGATCTTCGCCGCTGCTGCCGCCGCCGAAATGGCGATAGACCAGATACAGCAGGTAGCCGGCGCCGACCAGTTTCACCCAGCCGAGCTGGATCATGTAGGCCGCCAGCAGCGTGGCGATGGCGCGGAACGCGAAGGCGCCGATCATGCCGTAGCGGAGCGCTTTTTTCTGCTGCGCCTTGGGGAGCCCGAGCACGAGGATGGCGAGCACCATCGCGTTGTCGGCGCTCAGCAGCCCTTCGAGCGCGATCAACAGACCGATGGTGACGAAGTCGGACGGCACGAACATCGAGCGCGATACCTCCTGTCAGCATACTACTGCTCAACTTGACACGTCTCGTATCAATGCCTATATTCGGATCGGTGCAAGATCACGATCTCATCTTCATCAGCGTCGCGGCGCGGATGCTCGGGATGCATCCGCAGACGCTGCGGAAGTACGAGCGGCTCGGGCTGGTGCAGCCGACGCGCACGATCGGCAGCATGCGGCTGTACTCGCGTGACGAGCTCGAGCGGATCAAGCTCATCAAGCGGCTGGTGGATGAGGCGGGTATCAATCTCGCCGGCGTGCAGCGGCTGCTTTCGATTGCCGACATCGTCGCAGCGCCTCCGCCCGCTGGTCGCGCGACGCGCCGCGCCACGCAGGAGCTCGACGAACTGATCCGCATGCTCGGTTTCGACTAACGACGAACCGCGAACGACGAACGACCAACGACATGGACTTCAAAGACTATTACTCGAGCCTCGGCGTCGCGAAGACCGCCACCCAGAAAGAAATCAAGGCGGCCTATCGCAAGCTCGCACGCAAGCACCATCCCGACGTCAACCAGGGCGACAAGTCGGCCGAGGCGCGCTTCAAGGAGATCAACGAGGCCTACGAAGTGCTCGGCGATCCCGAGAAGCGCAAGAAATACGACGAGCTCGGCGCCAACTGGCGGCAGTACGAGCAGGCCGGCCCGCCAGGGCGGCGCCGGGCTTCGGCGGCGGCTTCAATCCGGGCCAGGGCGGTCGGCTACCGCACGATGACCCAGGACGATATGAACGACATGTTCGGCGGCGGCCATCCGTTCTCCGACTTCTTCGAAACGTTCTTCGGCGGCGCCGCGCCAGGGCGGCGAGGTGCGCAGCGGCGCGCGGCCGCCGCGCCGCCCGTCCGGGCCGCGACGTCGAGGACGAGATTCGAGCTCTCGCTCGAAGACGCCTACCACGGCGCGATGCGCCGCTTCTCGATCCAGCACGACGGCGAGGCGCGCAGCGTGGACGTCCGCATCCCCGCCGGCGTCAACGACGGCTCGCGCGTGCGGGTGCGCGGCCGAAGGCGAACGCGGATCCGGCGGCGCCAAGGCCGGCGATCTGTACCTGCGGATCCGGCTCGCGCCCAACGCCCAGTTCGAACGCAAGGGCCGCGACCTCTACACCCGCGTGCCGATCCCGCTGACGACCGCGGTCCTCGGCGGCGAAGCCGACGTCAAGACGCTCGCCGGCAAGTCGCTTCGGCTGAAGGTGCCGCCGACGACGCAGAACGCGCAGGTGTTCCGGCTGAAGGGTCACGGCATGCCGGTGACCGGCAAGACCGGCGAGACGGGCGATCTTACGCGACCGCCGACGTCCAGCTGCCCGAGGAGCTGACCCCCGAGCAGCGCGCGCACTTCGAGGCGCTGCAAAAGCTGGAGACCAGAAGAGCCCGGAGCCTGAGGCCGGCGTCATAGCTGAGAGTTGGACATGAACATCAACAAATACACCGAAAAAGCCCGCGAGGCGGTGGCCGCGGCCGTCGAGCTCGCGCAAGCAGGCCAACAACCCCCAGCTGGAGCCCGAACACCTGCTGGTCGCCTTGATCGAGCAGCGCGACGGCATCGTCGCCGAACCTGCTGCGCAAGATGAACGCCGACCCGGCGCGCCGCGCGCGCGCGAGCTGCTCGCCAAGCTCCCGTCCGCCTACGGCGGCGCCGAGCCCGGCATGTCGCCGCGCTTCAAGCTGGTCACCGACCAGGCGCAGGCCGAAGCCGACCGCCTGAAAGACGAATTCGTCAGCACCGAGCACCTCTTCATCGCGCTCGCCGACGAGAGCGGCCGCTCGCCGTCGGCGCAGCTGCTGAAGCAGGCCGGCATCACGCCGCGACACCATCCTGCAGGCGCTCACCAGCGTGCGCGGATCGCAGCGCGTGACCAACGAGAACCCGGAGGGCACCTACCAGGCGCTCGAGAAGTACGGCCGCGACCTGACGAAGATGGCGCGCGAGAAGAAGCTCGATCCGGTGATCGGCCGCGACGAGGAGATCCGCCGCGTCATCCAGGTGCTGTCTCGCCGCACCAAGAACAACCCGGTGCTGATCGGCGAGCCCGGCGTCGGCAAGACCGCGATCGTCGAGGGGCTCGCCAGCCGCATCGAGCGCGGCGACGTGCCCGAAGGCCTCAAGAACAAGCGCATCGTCGCGCTCGACATGGGGTCGCTGATCGCCGGCGCGAAGTACCGCGGCGAGTTCGAGGAGCGGCTGAAGGCGGTGCTCAAGGAGATCACCGACGCGCAGGGCCAGGTCATCCTGTTCATCGACGAGCTCCACACCGTGGTCGGCGCCGGCGCGTCGGAAGGGTCGATGGACGCCTCCAACATGCTCAAGCCGATGCTCGCCCGCGGCGAGCTGCACACGGTCGGCGCGACCACGCTCGACGAATACCGGAAGTACATCGAGAAGGACGCGGCGCTCGAGCGGCGCTTCCAGACGGTGATGGTCAGCGAGCCGACCGTCGAGGACACCATCAGCATCCTGCGCGGCCTGCGCGAGCGCTACGAGATCCACCACGGCGTGAAATTCAAGGACGCCGCGCTGGTGGCGGCCGCGGTGCTGTCGAACCGCTACATCCCCGATCGCTTCCTGCCCGACAAGGCGATCGACCTGGTCGACGAAGCGGCGTCGAAGCTGCGGATGGAGATCGACTCGATGCCGGCGGAGCTCGACGAGCTCGAGCGCCGCATCATGCAGCTCGAGATCGAGCGCGAGGCGCTGCGCAAGGAGCGCGACAAGGCGTCGAAGGAGCGGCTCGGCAAGCTCGAGAAGGAGCTCGCCGATCTCAAGGAAGACCGCAGCCGCCTCGCCAGCCACTGGCAGCAGGAAAAGGATCTGATCCAGCAGTCGCGGAAGCTGAAAGAAGACCAGGAGGCGCTGCGTGCCGAGATCGAGCGCGCCCAGCGCGCCGGCGACTACACCAAGGCCTCGGAGCTGCAGTACGGCCGGGTGCCCGAGCTCGAGCAGCGCGTGCGCGACGCCGAAGCCCGCCTGGCCGAGGTGCAGAAGAGCCACCGGATGCTGAAAGAAGAGGTCGACGAAGAGGACATCGCCGACGTCGTCAGCAAGTGGACCCACATTCCGGTGAGCCGGCATGATGGAAGGCGAAGTCCAGAAGCTGATTCACATGGAGGAACGGCTGCACCGGCGCGTGATCGGCCAGGACGAAGCGATCGAAGCGGTGGCCAACGCCATCCGCCGCGCCCGGGCGGGCCTGCAGGATCCCAACCGGCCGCTCGGCACGTTCATGTTCCTCGGCCCGACCGGCGTCGGCAAGACCGAGCTGGCCCGCGCCCTCGCCGAGTTCATGTTCGACGACGAGCAGGCGATGGTGCGCATCGACATGTCGGAGTATCAGGAGAAGCACACCGTCTCGCGCATGATCGGCGCGCCGCCGGGGTACGTCGGCTACGACGAAGCGGGCCAGCTCACCGAAGCCGTCCGCCGCCGGCCCTACGCCGTGGTGCTGTTCGACGAAATCGAGAAGGCGCACCCGGAGGTGCTCAACGTCCTGCTCCAGCTGCTCGACGACGGCCGCCTGACCGACGGCAAGGGACGCACGGTCGATTTCAAGAACACCGTCGTCATCATGACGTCGAACCTCGGCAGCGCCTTCATCATCGAGCGGACGGTCTCGGAAGGCGGTACAGTTGATGAGGGCACCCGGCGCCAGGTGATGGACGCGCTGCGGGAGCATTTCCGGCCGGAGTTCCTGAACCGGATCGACGAGATCATCTTCTTCCACGCGCTCGGCCGCGAGCACATGAAGCGGATCATCGACATCCAGATCGGCGGCCTGACCAGGCGGCTGGCGGAGCGGAAGATTCACGTCACGCTCACCGACGCGGCCAAGGAGCAGCTGGTGCGGGAAGGCTACGATCCGGCCTACGGCGCGCGGCCGTTGAAGCGCTCGATCCAGCGCCGGGTTCTCGACCCGCTGGCGATGCGGGTGCTCGAGGGCGACTTTCTCGAAGGCGACACCGTGGTCGTCGACGCCGGCCCCGATGCGTTGACGTTCACGAAACAGGAGCCCGTGCGAGCATGAGCGTTTCATAACGATGGCATCTTCCAGACCCGCTCCCCCGAATCCGCGCGGCGCCGACCGCCGCGGCACCAGCCGGCTGTCGCGCCCGTCGTCGCCGCTGTGGTACGGCCTCGTGCTCCTGCTGGTGCTCGGCATGGCGCAGGCCTATTTCATGGCCCCGCCCGGCCGCTCGATCCCGTACTCCGAGTTCAAGCAGCTCGTGAAGAACGGCGAGGTCGCCGAGATCTCGATCGGCGATCAGTCGATCCGCGGCACGCTGAAGGCCGGCGACGCCAAGACCAAGGCATTCACGGTCACGCGCGTCGACGACCCGAAGCTGACCGAGGAGCTCGAAGCCAGGAGCGTGAAGTACACCGGGGAGGTGATGAACCGCTGGCTCCCCGAGCTGCTCGGCTGGGTCATCCCGCTGCTCTTCCTGGTCGGCATCTGGGGCTTCTTCTTCCGCCGCATGTCGGGCGCCGAAGGAGGCGTGATGTCGTTCGCCCGCAGCAAGGCCAAGATTTACGCCGACGACGAAGTGAAGGTGCGCTTCCCGGACGTGGCGGGCGTCGAGGAGGCGAAGGACGAGCTCAAGGAAATCGTCGAGTTCCTGCAGAACCCGAAGAAGTACACCAACCTGGGCGGCCGGATTCCCAAGGGCGTGCTGCTGGTCGGCCCTCCGGGCACCGGCAAGACGCTGCTCGCGCGCGCCGTGGCCGGCGAGGCGCATGTGCCCTTCTTTTCGATGAGCGGCTCGGAATTCGTCGAGATGTTCGTCGGCGTCGGCGCCGCGCGGATCCGCGATCTGTTCCAGCAGGCCGAAGCCAAGGCGCCGTGCATCGTCTTCATCGACGAGCTCGACGCGCTGGGCAAGGCGCGCACCCAGAGCCCGTTCGGCAGCCACGAGGAGCGCGAGCAGACGCTGAACCAGCTGCTCGCCGAGATGGACGGCTTCGACTCGCGCAAGGGCGTGATCATCATGGGCGCGACCAACCGGCCGGAGGTGCTCGACCCGGCGCTGCTCCGTCCCGGACGCTTCGATCGGCAGGTGCTGGTCGACAAGCCTGACGTCAAGGGACGCGAGGCCATCCTTCGCATCCACATCAAGGGCGTGAAGGTGGGGCCCGAGGTCGATCTGAAGGTGATCGCGCAGCGCACGGCCGGCTTTGCCGGCGCCGATCTCGCCAACCTGGTCAACGAGGCGGCGCTGCTGGCGGCGCGCCACGACAAGACGGAAGTCGATCGCCGCGACTTCGAAGCGGCGATCGACCGGCTGATCGCCGGCCTCGAGAAAAAGCGCGTGATGAGCGACAAGGAGCGCCGGATCGTGGCGTACCACGAGTCGGGCCACGCGATCGTGGCGAGCGTGCTGCCCGACATGGACCCGGTCCACAAGATCTCGATCGTCCAGCGCGGCTTCGGCGCGCTCGGCTATACCATGCAGCTGCCGCTCGAAGACCGCTACCTGATGACCCGGACCGATCTCTACAACCAGCTCGCGGTGCTGCTCGGCGGCCGGACCGCGGAAGAGATCGCGCTCGGCGAGATCTCCACCGGGGCGCAGAACGACCTGCAGCGCGCCACCGACATGGCGCGCGCCATGGTCACCGAGTGGGGCATGAGCGACGAGATGGGCGCGATCAACTACGACGTCAACAAACGCGGGCGCTTCCTCGACATCGGCATGCCGGCCGAGCGCGGGCTCTACGGCGAGGAAACGGCGCAGAAGATCGACGCCGAGATCAAACGTATCCTGAGCGAAGCGCACGCCACCGCCCGCCGCATCCTCACCGATCAGCGCGGCAAGCTGGAGTCGGTCACGCAGCGCCTGCTCGTGGTCGAGGTGATGGAAGGCGACGAGCTGCTCCAGCTGCTCGGGATCGCACCACGCGAGTCCAAGCCCGACGCCGTGCCGCTGCCACCGATTACGACTTGAGGACGTCAGCCGGCGCGATCAGCGCCGCACGACGCGCCGAGGTAACGTCGCCGCGATCGACACCGCGAGAACGAGCACGGCGGCGCCGCCCAGCGCCAGCACGTTGGTCGCGCTGACGCGGTAAACGTAGGTGCCCATCAGCTGGCCCATCCACCACGCCAGCAGGACTCCGCAGGCAAGGCCCTGCAGCGCGAGCACCCCGCCGTACGCCATCACGAGTCGGAAGATGTGCCCACGCGGCGCGCCGAGCGCCAACCGAACGGCCATCTCGCCCGATCGCTGCGCCGCGACGAACGCGATCACACCGAACACGCCGGTCGCCGCCAGCACCAGCGCCGCGACCCCGAACGTCCCCATCAGGATCAACCCGAGCGTGGGCCACAGGAGCGAGCCCGACACGGCGTGCGACATCAGCTCGACGTCGATGGGGACCCGCGGATCGAGCCCGCCCAACTGGGTGCGAATCTGCGGCACCAGACGCTCGGGCCGGCCGTCTGCGGTCATCACCACCAGGCTTTGGCGCAGCATGCCGACCTGGGCGCTCGAGACGTAGACGGTCGGCTCTGCGACCTTCGTCAAGTCCACGTACGGCACGTCCTCGACGATGCCGACGATCGCGGCGTCGTGCTTGACGACCTTGCCGTCGACGCGGGTCCAGAACGCGCCGGGGTCGACCCGCTCGCCGAGCGGGTCGCGATCGGGCATGAACATCCGCGCCCAGGCGCGATTGATGACGACCACCGGCGCGCCGCCGCGGCGGTCGTCGATGGTGAATCCGCGGCCGGCGGCGATCTTGATCCTGCACACCTCGAAGAACGACGGACTGACGGTCCGTAGCCGCCCGTTCGGCCGGTGCTCGAGATCGACCGGCCGGCCCGAGATGTCGACGAAGACGGTGGAGTCCCACTCGTGCCGCAGTGGCAGCGATGACGCGGTGGCGACGGCGGTGGCGCCAATCGAGCGCAGCCGCTCCTCTGCCTGCTGCGACCACGCGGCGCCGCGCTCGGGATTGAGATACTCACGCGGCAGCACGACGTCGACGGCCAGCCGGCCCTCTGACGCGAACCCCGGATCGATCGCCAGCAGGTTCTCCATGCTGATGATCAGCCTGCCGGCGCCAGCCACCAGCGCAATCGCGAGCGTGACTTCCGCCACCACCATCACGCCCAGGATCCGGCGTGTCGCCGGTCCCTGTTGGCTGCCACGGCCTCCCTCGTTCGCCAGATCGGCGAGACTCGCCATGCTCATCGTCGAGGCGGGCACCAGCGCGACGACCAGCGCCGCGACGACCATGACGACGACCGAGAACGCCACGACGCGCGGGTCCACGCGCATGCCCTCGACGCGCGGCAGCGCCGCGCCGCCGAGCAGCACCACCGCGCGAATCGACGCCTGGGCGAGAATCAGCCCGGCGCCGGTCGCCGCGGCTGCCACGATCGACGCCTCGGCCAGCAGCGGCCGGAGCAGATCGGCGCGGGTCGCACCAAGGGCCGCTCGCACCGCGATCTCGCGCCGCCGCGCCGTGCCACGAGCGACCTGCAGGTTCGCGACGTTGACAATCGCGAGCACCAGCAGCAGTCCAGTCGCGGCGAACGCCATCACCAGGATCGGTCCGAGATCACCGACCAGCGTGTCGAGCAGCGGCCGAATCGTGAACGCGCGGTTCACCTCGAAGTCGGGATATTTCCGGGCCAGCTCCGCCCACATCGGCCCGAGTCCGCGCTGGATCGCCGCCGGCGCGAGTCCCGGCTTCAGACGGACGAAACCGTCGTAGGCGTGGCCAATGGACTCGGCCATGTGTTCCGCGAACCAGAGGTCGGCATCGTGCGGCACGTCGAACGATGCCGGCGCGATGCCCACAACCAGCGCGCTGCCGCGGGCGATCCGAATGGTGCTGCCGACAATTCCAGGGTTGCCGCCGAACATCGACCGCCAGGCGCGCTGCGACAGAATCGCGCGGCTGCCGGGCGGAGCGGCAAAATCGTCCGCGGTGAAGGCGCGGCCGGCCGCCATCGGCAGGCCGAAGAGCTCGAAGAAGCCTTCAGACACGGCGAAGCTGGTGACCTGCCGCGACGCGGTATCGGTCAGCAGCGTGTCGTCGCGCCGATAGGTCAGCGCCGACGCCGAGATGCCCTCGGCGGAGCGCCGCAGAGACGACATCTCCTCGCTCGCGACCAGGCCGATCGTAAACCGCCCGTCGGTCATCGTCGTGCGGACCACGTAGATGTCCTGATAGCGGGGATAAGGCAGCGGCTTGAGCAGCGTCGCGTCGACCAGCGCGAACAACGTCGTCGGGGCGGCGACGCCGAGGGCCAGCGTCAGGACCGCGGCCGCCGCAAACCACGGCTGCTGTCGCAGGCGGCGGAACGCGACTCTCAGTTCACGCACGGCGGCTTCATTGTAGCGCCGGTGGCTTCACTTCTTCGAGACGTGATCGAAGCGGCCGCGGACGATGAGCGGTGCGTTCGGCCAATCCAGGGAGCGTCCCGACTCGACGTTTTCGCAGGTGGCGACCGCGACGAGGAACTCGCCGCTAAGCTCTTTCACGTCCGCCGGCGTGGTGAAGCGGACATGCCCGATGTCGGCGTCCCACCCTTCGAGGCGGCTGCGCCAGCCCTTGAAGCCCGCGATCTTGATACCGCGATCCGCAGGCCGGCAGCGTAAGGCGACCGGTCTCGGATCGTTCGCGCGTCTCAGCCAACTCGGGAATACGAGTCGCGTTGCCGGAGCGACCCGCCCTTCCCTGTCGGTCTCGATGGATAGCTCCCAACCCTGCGCCCTGAACTCGAGGCGATCGCGCCCGAACACGCCAGACGCGGCGCCAGGACTTTCGTGGGTGAACCCGAGGTCATCAGAGGGGATGAGACCGAAGAGCCCGGCGAGCGGCCTGTTGGCGGCGGGCTTTTCCACTCGCACCGCGAACACATTGCTCACGGAGACGGCGGGAATGCCCGGGGCGGGCGGCGATTCCGGGCGCCAGACGGCAAAGACGAGGCAGGCGAACAACGCGAGCGCGCTGGCAACCAGCCAGGTTTTCATGTTCGGCAGCTTACAACAAATAACTTTACATTACAAAGACACGATCACCGGCAGGCTACACCACGACGTCATCGTGATGCGCGCCCGCAGCGGTCCATTGCGTCAACGCGATCAAGACGCCGGCGATCTGCACAATCACCACCAGCGCGACGCAGGCGGTCCAGCCACCGCTGCGCCAGAACATCGACGGCAATGCGCCGCCGGCGCTGCCGCCGGAATAGTAGAACGTCGAATACATACCAACCGCGAGCGCGCGATCGCTGCTCGTCACCGCGCCGATGTAGCTGCTCGTCGTCGCTTGCGCGGTGAACACGCCGGTGGCGCACAGCGCGAGCCCGGCGACGATCGCGGGGAGCGACGGCACCAGGGTCAGCAGCGCCCCTGCCCCGCCAATGGCCATCGCCGACGCGATGCCCAGACGGTGACCGTAACGGTCGATCCAGTGCCCGGCGAAAGGGGTCACCACCGCGCCCACCAGATAGGTGACGAACAGCCAGCCGAGCGCGACGGTGCCCAGGCTGTACGGCGGCGCCGCCAGGTGAAACGTCACGTAGGTGAACATTGCCACCTGCGAGAACAGCACGGAGAAGCCGACGCCGCAGGTCGCCACCAGCCTCCGGTTGCGAACGAGATGCCCGAACGACCCGCGGCCGGTCCGTACGCTCCCCCTCTCGCGCGTGCCGGTTCCGGCGGCAGCCACACCATCAGCACCGCGGCGACGATCGCCGTCAGGATTGCGAGGACCACGAATGCCGCGGGCCAGCCGACATCGGCCGCCACGATCCCCGACACCGCGCGGCCGGTGAAGCCGCCGAGGATCGTCCCGGTCATGTAGGCGGCGGTTGCCCGGCCGGCGTGCGACGGTGGCCACACCTCATGGACGTAGGCGACGGTGCTGGCGAAGATGCCCGGCGTCGCGACTCCCTGCAGGAAGCGCCAGAAGATCAGCTGATGCAGGTTGGCCGCGGTCGCGGCGAAGGCGGTGGTGACCACGAGCGTCCACGCCGACAGGACGATCACCCGCCGCAAGCCGAGGCGATCGGCGAGGCGGCCGATGAACGGCGCAAAGAGCGCGACCGCCACCGTCGGCGCCGTGATGGTCAGGCCGGCCTCGAACGTGGACGCGCCGAAGGTCCGCGTCAGCAGCGGCAACAGCGGTTGGGTCGAGTAGATGTTGAGGAACGCGGCGGCGCCGGCGAGCACGACCGGGAACGTCGGCAGGCGCGTCCGCGCCGGCGTCATCATCGTGGCCTTGAGGCCTCGGCCGGATCGCCGCCCAAGCCGTGACGGGTGAGGGACCGTACCGCGCGCTCATCAAGAGCGACGACGTCGATGCGATCGATCCGGCCGCGAATCACTCTAGTGTCGGCACCGAGCTCCTTCGCGAGCCGCGCCGCCTCGGTCGTCGTCCCAGCCGCCCCAACCGTGATGTGCGGCACGTACCGAATGTCGGCGCGCAAATGTGCGCGCAGCGCGCCGGCATACAGGCGGTCGTGCAACGCCACGATCCCCGCCGCGCCTTCGTCAGGCGCGAGGCAGACCAGCGTGCCTCCCCCGACCACGTCTGCGAGGAGAACGCTGCGCCGAATCGACAGCGCGATGCGTGGCGTGGTCTGCGCAGTCGTCCCGGCCTCCAGCGCCACGTCGTCGGCCGCCGCCTCGAACGGAAACACCAGGGTGAAATGTGCGTCGATTCGGCTCGCTTGCGGATCGTGCCGCGCGCGGAACGCCTCGAGCCAGCGGCGATCCGGCTCCTCGAGGTCCGGATAGGCTACGACAGCCAGCTTCATGCGATCGGCCGTGTCCGGCTCATTCGAGCCGCGCCAGGTGACGGGAGCACTCCTGAACACCGGCGTCGATCCCGGCCTCGCGATACCGGTCTCGTGCCTCCGCGAACAGCTGCCGGGCGCCCGACCGATCGCCGAATGTCTCCCTGAGCAGCGCCGCCGGACGAAGGGCGTTCGCGAAGTCGAGGGAGTCGGGAGTCGTGGCGCCTCGATAGATCGCCAGCGCCTCCGAGTAGCAGCACTCTGCCTCGGTCAGCCGGCCCGCATCGCGATGAAGATCGCCGAGATGCCGGACCGCGTGAGCCAGCAGCAGCGGATCGTCTCGACCGACGCGGACGGCTTCCTCTGACAACGGCAGCGCCGCATCGAGGCGCCCACGATCCCGCATCACGTGCGCCAGCTTGCCGAGTGCGTTGGCCAGGTGGTGGTGAGCATCCGCGACCCGGCTGCTCTCGACCGCGGTGCGCAACCCACGCTCGGCGTCATCGAGACGCCCCTGGCGACGGTCTCGCCACGCCGCTGCGATCAGCTCCTCAATCTGGTCCATTGGCGCGATTCTCCGGCCGCACCCTCTCGGCGAGGGACAGCCAGTCCAGCATCGTCACGACCGCAGTGTGCATCGTCACGACCGCAGTGTACTGTCACACGCCGACGGGACTATAGTGTCGCGATGAAATCTTCCGCCATCGCCGCGGTGTGTGCCGCCGGCCTCCTTGCGTCGGTCACGGCGCCCGCGCAGCCGCAACCGTCGACCACGGCGTTCACGGGCGCGCGCGTGATCGACGGCACCGATCACGCGCCGATCGACAACGCCACGATCCTGGTCCGGGATGGACGGATCGTCGCCCTCGGCGCGGCGGCGGCGGTCGCGATTCCGGCCGGCGCGCGGCGGGTGTCGCTCGCGGGCAAGACCGTCATCCCCGGCCTCGTCAACGCGCACGGCCACGTCGGCAACACGGTCGGCATGGAGCAGGGTCACTACTCCGCCGAGAATGTCTCGCGCGACCTGAAGACCTACGCCGCCTACGGCATCACGACCGTCTTCTCGCTCGGCGACGATCAGGCCGAGGGCATCGCGGCGCGCGACAGACAGCGGACGCCGTCGCTCGATCGCGCCCGGCTGTTCGTCGCGGGACCAGTGCTGACGCCGGCGACGCCGGCCGAGGCCGTCGCGCTCGTTGACGCAGACGCCGCCATGAAGGTGGACATCGTGAAGATCCGCGTCGACGACAATCTCGGCACGACGCCGAAGATGGCGCCGGAGATCTATCGCGCGGTCATCAACGAGGCTCACAAGAAGGGGCTGCGCGTCGCGGTGCACCTCTTCTATCTGGCTGACGCCAAGGCCGTGCTCGACGCCGGCGCCGACTTCATCGCCCACAGCGTGCGCGACGTGGCGGTGGACTCCGCGTTCATCGCGATGCTCAAGCAGCGCAATGTGTGTTACTCCCCGACGCTGATGCGCGAGGTGTCCACCTTCGCCTATGCGTCCACGCCGTCGTGGTTCGACGATCCGCTGTTCCTGAAGCACGCGGACATGGCGGCCGTGAACGCGCTGAAGCAGCCGGCGCGGCAGCAGGCGATGGCCACGAGCAGGTCGGCCCAGGGCTACAAGGCCGGCCTCGAAGTGGCGAACCGGAATCTCAAGGCGTTGTCGGATGCGGGCGTCACCATCGCCATGGGCACCGATAGCGGTCCGCCGGCGCGGTTCCAGGGCTACTTCGAGCTGATGGAGCTGGAGATGATGGTCAAGGCGGGGCTGACGCCCCGGCAGGTGCTGGCGTCGGCCACCCGCGATGCGGCGCGCTGCATGAAGCTCGACGCAGAGCTCGGCACGCTCGAGTCGAATAAATGGGCCGACTTCGTTGTGCTCGACGCTGATCCGCTCGCGGACATCTCGAACGTGCGAAAGATCAGCGCGGTCTACATCGCAGGAAACCGGCTGCCTTAGGGTCAGATCTGGATTTGCACGTTTTCCACAGGATCGATTGAAAAAAACGCGATCTGCATGTTGGCCAGATGTGGAAAACGTGCAAATCCAGATCTGACCCTACGCCGGCTTGTCCTCGCTGCCCGGCACCGCCGCCTCCGCCGCCGCGAACCCGATCTTCGAATGCGTGCCGTCGCAGAACGGCTTGTTCGTCGACGCGCCGCAGCGGCACAGCGCGAACGGGCGCTTGGCGATCGTGATAGGTCGCGCCGTTCCAGTCGACGACGCGTCACATCGTCGCCTTCGACCAGATACGGACCGTTCTGCCGCACTTTGATCGTTGTCGCCATGGCGTCTACACTGCCATCTTCTGCATCGAGCTGAGGAAGTCGGCGTTGGTTCTGGTCTTCGCACATCTTGTCGAGCAGCAGTTCCATCGCCTCGAC
Organism: uncultured Acidobacteriota bacterium; assembly: GCA_963794705.1. GTDB lineage: Bacteria > Acidobacteriota > Vicinamibacteria > Vicinamibacterales > CAVVIG01 > CAVQFC01. The sequence goes on along the minus strand of CAWCFI010000005.1, from coordinate 977,301 downwards.
CGGCGACAGCGGGTTGAGCACCTTGCGCAGCACCCAGATGCGGTTCAGGTCCTCCTTCGGGATGCAGCAGCTCCTCCTTGCGCGTGCCGCTCTTCTGGATGTCGATCGCCGGGAACACGCGCTTGTCGGCCAGCTTGCGATCGAGGTGGATTTCCATGTTGCCGGTGCCCTTGAACTCCTCGAAGATGATGTCGTCCATCCGCGAGCCGGTGTCGACCAGCGCGGTCGCCATGATCGTCAGCGAGCCGCCTTCCTCGATGTTGCGCGCCGCGCCGAAGAACCGCTTCGGCTTCTGCAGCGCGTTCGAGTCGAGGCCGCCGGACAGCACCTTGCCCGACGGCGGAATCACGGTGTTGTAGGCGCGCGCCAGGCGGGTGATCGAGTCGAGCAGGATCAGCACGTCCTTCTTGTGCTCGACCAGGCGCTTGGCCTTCTCGATCACCATCTCGGCGACCTGCACGTGGCGCTGCGCCGGCTCGTCGAAGGTCGACGAGATCACCTCGCCGTCGACCGACCGCTGCATGTCGGTGACTTCCTCGGGCCGCTCGTCGATCAGCAGCACGATCAGGTAGACCTCGGGATGGTTCTTCGCCACCGACTGCGCGATGCTCTGCAGCAGCATCGTCTTGCCGGTGCGCGGCGGCGCGACGATCAGGCCGCGCTGCCCCTTGCCGATCGGCGTCCATCAGATCCATGACCCGCGGCGAGATGCTGTCGGGCGTCTCGAGCGTGATGCCGCTCCTGCGGATACAGCGGCGTCAGGTTCTCGAAGAACAGCTTCTCGCGCGCCTGATCCGGCGCCTCGAAGTTGACCGCCTCGACCTTGATCAGCGCGAAGTAGCGCTCGCCTTCCTTGGGCGGCCGGATCTGGCCGGACACCGTGTCGCCGGTCTGCAGATCGAACTTGCGGATCTGCGACGGCGAGACGTAGATGTCGTCGGGGCCCGGCAGGTAGTTGTAGTCGGGCGCGCGCAGGAAGCCGAAGCCGTCCGGCAGCACCTCGAGCACGCCTTCCGAGAAGATGAAGCCGCTCAGCTCGGTCTGCGCCTTCAGGATCTGGAAGATCAGCTCCTGCTTGCGCATCCCGGTCGCGCCGGCGACCGCCAGGTCCTTGGCGATCTGCGTGAGCTTCTGGATGCTCATGTCCTTCAGATCGGTGATGTTCAGGCCGCTGCCGGCGCCTTGCGGCGCGTCGGCGGAGCGGCTGCGGCGCGGGCTGCGGTGCGGCGGCTTCGGTTGCGTCGGGAGTGGCTGCTGGTCTCGGCGGGGGTGCGCGGCGTCGGGCGTCGTGGGCGCCGTTGCCGGACCGGCGCCGGCGCGGGGCGTTTCGGAGTGAGCTCGGGCATGGACGGTCGTCTCTAGAGTCTGTAAGGATTCTCGCCGATGGCGACGATGCTGCAGGCGACGATCGGCTGGATGTGGAGCGCTCGGGCGCGGGCAATCAGCGCGTCGCTCTCGGCGCCGGGATTCAGCCACACTTCCGGGATGCCCTTTCTGCGCGACCTCGTCGATCACCTGCTCGCCGATCTCCGGCGGCACGTAGAACGACGCCATGTCGATCGGCCCGGGCACGTCGAGCACCGACGCGTAGGCCTTCAGCCCTTCGACCTCGGCTTCGTGCGGGTTGATCGGCACGACGGTGTAGCCCTGCCGCTGAAACGCGCGCACGGCGCGGTTGCCGAACTTGTTGCGGTTGCTCGACGCGCCGATGACGGCGACGACCTTGCTTGGCATCGCCTTGACCGATCTGAACGCTGACACGTGCGGCTATCACCGGCCGTCGGCCGGCTGCGGCGCGTGCTTCGCGACGAACGCGAGCAGGCGCGCGGCTGCCTTCGCGCAGCAGCTCCATCGACGTCGCGTACGAGATCCGGATCGAAGCCGGGCGCGTCGAACGCCTCGCCCGGCGTGACCGCGACCCGCTGCTCGTCGAGCAGCGCCTCGGCCCAGTCGAGCGAGGTGCGGAAGCCGTCGGCCGACAGCACGTCGCTGATGTCCACGAACATGTAGAACGCGCCGGCCGGCTTGCGGCAGCGCAGCCGCGGATCGGCGGTCAGCCAGGCGTGCAGCTGATCGCGCCGCTTGCGGTACTCGTCGAGCATCGCGGTCACCGGCGCCTGCGATCCGGTCAGCGCCGCGACCGCGGCCTTCTGCGTGATCGAGGTGACGTTCGAGGTCGAGTGGCTCTGGATGCGCGTTCGACGCGGCGATCACCGCCGCCGGACCGATCTGCCAGCCGCAGCGCCAGCCGGTCATCGCGTAGGCCTTCGACGCCGAGCCGCAGATGACCGCCTGCTCCGGGCAGGTGTCGGCCAGCACCTTCGGCAGGTTGTGCGGCACCGGATCGTAAATCAGCTTCTCGTAGCAGAGATCGACGACCAGCCAGATGTTCTGCGCTGCGCGGCGAACTCGGCCAGCGTGCGCAGCTCGCCTTCGGAGATCAGCGCGCCGGTCGGGTTGCCCGGCGAGTTGATGATGATGCCGCGCGTGCGCGGCGTGACGGCGTCGAGGATCGCGCTGCGGCGTGGACCGCAAAGCCGTCCTCGACGTGGGTGCGCGCGAACACCGGCGTCGCGTCGGCGAGCTTGACCTGCTCGGTGAATCGTCGGCCAGCACGGCGTGTGCGTGATGACCTCGTCGCCCGGGTCCGAACAGCGCCAGCGCGGTGTTGTAGAGCGCCTGCTTGCCGCCGGCGGTGACGATGACCTGGTTCTCCTTGTAGTCGACGCCGTAGTCGGCCTGGTAGCGATCGCAGATCGCGCGTCTTCAGCTCGGCGATGCCGGCGACCGGCGTGTACCGCGTGAAGTTCTGCGTCGAGCGCCTGGTGCGCCGCGGCCTTGATCGCGTCGGGCGTCGAGAAATCGGGCTCGCCGGCGCCGAAGTCGATCACCTCGACGCCCGCGCGGCGGAGCCGATCGACCGTGGCCGCCACCTTCATCGTCGGCGATCCGGCGATGCGCGTGGTGCGATCCGCGAGCTTCATCGCGTTCTTCGCCAGCCCTTTCTCGCTGAGACGCTCCTCGACCAGCTCGGGCACCAGGCCGTGCACGCGGCCGCCGAGCGCGAACACTTCCTTGATCAGCCGCGAGCTGATGTAGGTGTACTGCTCGGCCGGCATCATGAACACGGTTTCGATCTGCGGCTTGAGCCGCTGGTTCATCAGCGCCATCTGGAACTCGAACTCGAAGTCCGACACCGCGCGCAGCCCGCGGACGATCACCTGCGCCTGCTTGCGCTCGACGTAGTCGACCAGCAGGCCGTCGAAGGTGTCGACCTCGACGCTTGGCTGTCGGCTTGAACACCTCGCGCGCGATCTCGACCCGCTCGGCCATCGTGAACAGCGGCGACTTCTCGGCGTTCACCAGGATCGCGACGATGATCCGATCGAACAGGCGCGCGCCGCGCGAGATGATGTCGACGTGGCCGTTGGTCAGCGGATCGAACGACCCGGGATAGACGGCGAGCGTGGACATGTAGTTTTTCAGCTCGTAAAACGACAGCGCCGAATCGCCGCTGGTCACCTGCCGCACCCGCGACCAGGCGCCCCGCGGCCTCCGGCGCCGGGCGGCGGCGCGCGTGCTCGAGCACGAGCAGCCCGCCGGGCGCGATCAGCACGCCGGCGGCCTGCGAGCACCGCGTCGGGCGTGCTCGTCGTACGGCGGATCGAGCCAGACGATGTCGAACAGTTCGTAGGGGCCGAACGCCGCGGCGTCGAGCTGATCGATGGCCCGTGCGACGGTAGCGCGAATAATAGCATAGCCGTTCTCGACGCCGCAGTGCGCGAGGTTCTCGGCGATCAGCGTCTCGGCGCGCCGATCGCTCTCGACGAATGTCACCGATCGCGGCTCCGCGGCTGAGCGCCTCGATGCCGACGGCGCCGGTGCCGGCATAGCCGTCGAGCAACGCGCGCGCCGCCGATCCGCGGCGCCAGGATGTTGAACAGCGTCTCGCGCAGCTTGTCCGAGGTCGGCCGCAGCCCGTCCCAGGTCGGCGCCTTCAGCCGGCGGCCCTTCAACGTCCCGGCAATCACCCGCATACGTCGATTACCCGGCTGACCAGATCTACGCCAATTACCCGATCTCCATCGAGCCGGAACCGCTGTTCCCAGCCGGCGATCAGCCGCTCGACGCCGGCGGCGTCAGGGCAGCGATTTGCCGAACCAGCGCGCCGCCTCCTGCTGCGCCGTGTCGAGCAGCTCGCGATCGCGCACCAGATCGATCAGCCGGAACGTCGGCAGGCCCGCCTGGCGCGTGCCGAAGAAGTCGCCCGGCCCGCGCAGCCGCAGATCGCGCTCGGCGATCTCGAAGCCGTCGGTGGTGTCGGTCATCGCCTTCAGCCGCTCGCGCGCCTCCTCGGACAGCGGCGTACTGATAGAGCAGGAAGCAGTACGACTGATGCCGGTCGCGGCCGACGCGGCCGCGCAGCTGGTGCAGCTGCGACAGCCCGAAGCGCTCGGCGTGCTCGACGATCATCACGCTGGCGTTCGGCACGTCGACGCCGACTTCGACCACCGTCGTCGACACCAGGATCTGCAGCTCGCCCGCCAGCGAACGCCTTCATCACGCGATCCTTGGCGTCCGCCTTCAGCCGGCCGTGCAGCAGCCCGACCCGGTACGGCGGGAAACACCTCGGTGCGCGAGATGATCGGCCATCTCGGTCGCCGCCTTCAGATCGATCTTCTCCGACTCCTCCACCAGCGGATAGATCACGTAGGCCTGCCGTCCGGCGTCGAGCTGCTCGCGCACGAACTGCGTAGATCTCGTCGCGCCGCGATTCCGGCTTGCGCCGTCGTCTTGATCGGCAGCCGGCCGGGCGGCAGCTCGCGGATCACCGAGACGTCGAGATCGCCGTAGACCGTCAGCGCCAGCGTGCGCGGAATCGGCGTCGCGGTCATCACCAGCACGTCGGGATGCAGCCCCTTGGCGCGCAGCGTCGCGCGCTGCAGCACGCCGAAGCGGTGCTGCTCGTCGATCACCACCAGCCCGAGCTGCTTGAACGCGACGTCGCCCTGCACCAGCGCGTGCGTGCCGACGACCAGATGGATCGCACCCGCTTGCGATCTCGGCGAGCTGCTCGCGGCGCGCGGCCGTCGCCGTCGAGCCGGTCAGCAGCGCGACGCGGAACCGCGACGCCTGCAGCAGCCGCGCGATGTTGGTGAAGTGCTGCTCGGCCAGGATCTCGGTCGGCGCCATGAACGCCACCTGCAGGCCGTTCTCCATCGCCACCAGCGCCGCCAGCAGCGCGACGATCGTCTTGCCGGCGCCGACGTCGCCCTGCAGCAGGCGGTTCATCGGCTGCGGCTGCTGCAGATCGTCGACGATCTCCTTGAGCGCCTGCTTCTGGCCGTTGGTCAGCCTGAACGGCAGCACCGCGCGCGCCGACTCGCGAATGCGATCGTCGACGCGGATCGGCCGCGGCTTCTGCTCCGCCGCCGCGGTGTGCCGCCGCGCCAGCACGCCCATCTGGAAGAGAAACGCCTCCTCGAAGATCAGCCGCCGCTGCGCCGGCGTGGCGAACGCGATTCAGCGCCTCGACGCGCGGCGTCCGCCGGCGGAAAATGCGTCGCCAGCAGCGCCGCGTAGCGCGACGGCAGGCCGAGCCGCAGCCGCGACGTCCTCCGGCAGCGGATCCGGCAGATCGGCCGGCAGCTTCTGCAGCGACGTCGTACAGACAGCCGCCGCTGCATCTTCGGCGTGACGGTGCCGGTCTTCTCGTAGACCGGCACGATCCGGCCGGTGTGGATCGTCTCGCCGTCCTCCTCGTCGAGGATTTCGTACTGCGGGTTGGTGATCTGCAGGCCGACCGAGCCGCGCATCTCGACCAGGCCGTACAGCACGACGTGCTGGCCGCGCGTGAAGACGTCCTTGCAGGTACGGCTGGTTCAGCCACGACGCGCGCAGCGAGCCGCTGCCGTCGTCGATCGCCGCTTCGAAGATCTTGAAGCCGGGACGGCGCGTCGAGCGCAGGCCGCTGACCAGCACGCGGCCGGAGACCGACGGCGGTCTGCCCGGGCTTCAGCGACGCGATCGGCTGCAGCCGGCTGCGATCTTCGTAGCGGAGCGGAAATCGGTACAGCAGATCTTCGAGCGTGACGAGGCCGGCGTGCTCGAGATCGGCGGCGCGGCGCGGGCCGACGCCTTTGAGAAACTGCAGCGGCGTCGCCAGGGGGTCGGCCCCCTCCGTGCGTCATTGCACGATTATGGCCTGTCCCCGCTCGACCTGGATCTCGCGGATGCGCGCCGGCAGCGGAAACGGATCGTCGAGGCTGATGCCGGCCGGCTTCTCCGGCGAGCGCGAGTAGTAGCTGACGATTTCCTGCAGCAGGATCTTCGGGATCGGCACGCTGCCGACGCTCGACGACTCGAGCTCGAAGTGGCCGACGCCGTTGGCGGTCTTGCAGCGTCCCGACCGCGGTCACCGCCAGGCGTCCCATCAGGTAGTTCATCGGATCGAGCAGGCTGGTCGGCGCCTTCTGCTTCCGCACCGCGTCGAGATCGACGACCGCGCGGCCCGACAGCCGGCCCGGGCCCGATCACCGTGATCGACGGATCGACGACGCCGACCGGAATCTGATCGCGCGGCCTCGTAGACCAGGTACGAATTGACTTCGCTTTCGGTGACGGTGGTCCGGCGCGCGACCTTGGACGGCTTCGTCGGCGTGCGCGTTGATGGTCGCGACCTTCTGCTTCAGCGAGCGCGGCGTCGCGCCTCGAGGCGCGGACGTCGGCGCGCAGGCTGACGATCGAGGCGAGCCCCAGCGCGCAGACAGACCACGCGCTGAGGTCGGCCACGGAGCCTCGCGCCACGTGGTGCCTTACGGTGCTACAGCTTCGGGCGATTCGCCTGGCGCGCGCGCGTCACCAGCGCCAGCTTGCGGTTCTCCATGTTCTCTTCGAACACGCGGAACTTGCGCCTGCTGGCGGACGTCGAGCACCTGGTTGATGGCGTCGTAGGCCTTGGCCACGTCGGTCTGCGGCGCGCGCGTCGAGATCGTCCAGCGCCTTCAGCCGCTCCTGCATCTGCGCCTCGTCCGGCTGCGCGTCGTTCGACAGGCGGCGCAGGTCCTGCACCATGCGAAAGCGCTCCTGCATGTTGCGCCGCCGCGTGTCCTGCAGCGCCTTGAAGCGCGTGAGGAACTGCGGGAATTTCTCGTCGCTGATCTTCAGTTGATCCTGCGCCTGAATCAGCGCGTAGGAGTCGAACATGCGCTGGATCTCGGCCGGCGTGACGCCTGGCGCGTCGGCGGCGGCCGCGCCTGTCCGGCGCGGCGGCACGCGGCCGCGCGCCGCGCTGCGCCGCGGCCGGAGCGATGGCCACGCAGCGCCATCAGCGCCGGCGATCGCCAGCGCGTTTCAGATCGACCGTCATGCGCCGGACCTCGTGAGCTCTTCCTGCAGCAGCCGTCCGCAGCTCGCGCAGCTCGCCGTCGCTCATGTGCGTGACCGCGTGCTCGGCGCTGCCGCGCGGCGCCAGCCCCGCCTCGCGCGCCGTCTCCATATCCACGCCGTCGGTCAGGCTGGCCACCAGCGTCAGCGACGCATCGTCGGCCGGCTGACGTCGCTCGAGCAGCTCGCGGCGCCGCGGTCGCATCGGCCACCGACGTCACCGGCGGCGCGGCGCGGCGACGCCGGCGCGGCGGCCGCGAGCCCACCGCGATCGCGAGCAGCAGCGCCGACGGCGATCGCCGACGCCCGCCAGAAACGCGCGCGTCGCAACAGCGCCGCGGCCTCCACGAAGCGACGCGCGACCGTGCAGGCGGCGCGGCGCCGCTTCCGCGGCCACCGCCTGCGGACACGCGCGCCGACAGGTGATCCCAGAACAGCGGCGACGGCTCGGGCACGTCGACGTCCTGCGCCGCCGCCATCATCGCGCGCAGCTCGCGCAGCTGCGCGCGGCACGGCTCGCACGCCGGCCAGGTGCGGCGCCGACGATTCCGGCTCGCGTGCCTTCCGCGATGTCGACGAGCTCCTCGGCGTTCAGGTGCATGGCACTACGATCGCTTCTCCGCCGAGCAGCTTCTTCAGGTTCCCGAGCGCGTGAAAGAAGTTCGCCTTCACCGCGCCGACCGAGCTGCCGAGCACGTCGGCGATTTCCTGGTGCGACATCTCGTGATACGTCCGCAGGATCAGCGTCGCGCGCTGCTTGCGCGGCAGCTGCGCGATCGCGGCGCGCACGCGCGCCGCCCGTTCGTCCTCGCAGCATCAGCTCCGACGGCGACTCGGCGCGCACGTCGACGAACTGCTTCTCCTCGATCGGCTCGGTCAGCTTGCCCAGCGTCGTCTTGGCGCTGACGCGGTTCAGGCAGACGTTGACGCCGATCCGATACAGCCAGGTCGCCAGCGTCGACTGACCGCGGAAGCTGCGCAGCCCGCGGTAGGCGCGCAGGAAGACGTCCTGCGACAGGTCGCTGGCGTCCTCGTGGTTGCCGACGAAACGATAGCAGAGCTGATAGACCGCGCGGCGATGGCGTTCGACGATCAGGTCGAAGGCGCCGGCGCGCTGCGCCAGACAGGCCTGCGACCAGCGCCGGCTCGTCGAGCTCGTCGAGCGGACGGGCGTCAGCAGCCGGCATCGGCCGCATGCGGCCGACCGCGGCTCGACCGTGTCGGGCCGTCTGCCAGGAGCCAGGGAGCGTCCACGCAATCGATGATGCCATCGGTCTGCTTCACGTAGGTTAGACCGGCGCCTTACGGAAAAGTAACACGGCCGAGCCAGGAGCTGCTCGACCTCGTCGGCGGTCGGGCAGCGCCCCGCGCGAGCCGAGCGCCCGGCAGTTGAGCGCGGCGGCGGCGTTGGCGTAGCGCAGGACGTCCTCGATGTCGCCGTCCGGCATCGCCAGACAGCCGGCGGCGAAGGCGCCGCGAAACACGTCGCCGGCGCCGGTGCTGTCGACGCAATCGACCTGGAACGGCGGCGTCCGGATTTCGCGGCCGTTGCACCAGGCCAGGCTGCCGCGCCTCGCCGAGCGTGACGCAGACCACCGACGCGCCGGAATCGCGCGCCATCACCTCGAGCGCGCGCCCGAGATCCTCGTGCCCGGTCAGCGCGGTCGGAAACTCCTCGGCGGCGATGATCACGTCGATGTGCTGCAGCAGGTCGGCGATGCCGGGCCGCACTTTTTCGACGTCGATGATCGTCGGGATGCCCGCTTCGCGCGCGTAGCGCGCGGCGCGTCGCCGACGCCGGCGTCTGATGGCAGTCGACGATCAGCAGCCGTCCCGACGTCACCGCGTCCCGCGGCACGTCGGCCGGCTCCATGTTCAGCGCCGGGTGGCGATCCCAGAGCACCGTCCGCTCGCCCGATCGCGCGTCGACGAGGATGACCGCGAACTGGTTCGTCGCGCCGGCGACGTCCGCGACGCGCTGATGTCGACGCCTTGCGTGCGTCAGGCTGTCGCGCGACAGCGCGCCGAGGTCGTCGTCGCCGAAGCTGCCGATGTAGCGGGCGCGCCAGCCCAGCTTCGCGCACGTCGCCATCGCGGTGCCGATCTGCCCGCCGGGCAGGCGGGCGAAGCGCTGCAGGCGCTGCTTGGTGTTCGACACCGGATATTCGGCGACGACCGCGACCAGGTCGATGCTGTTGAGCCCGAATCCGGCGACGTCGAAGGGATGTGTGCCGGCCGTGGGAATCGAAAACGGAATGCGCACCGGCCGAATCTTACTGTGGAAGAATGATCACGATGATCGGACTTCTCAAGGTGTGACGCCGGTGAACATTCGTCAGGCGGTCGAAAGCGATCGGGAGGCCTGGGCCCGGATGCGGCATGCGTTGTGGCCGGGATCCCTGTCGGATCACGAAATAGAGATCCGCAACCACTTCGAGACCGCGGCCGCGGCCCCGATTGTGTTCGTGGCCGAAGCCCACGGGCGGCTGGTCGGCTTCCTCGAGTTGGACTTTCGGAAGTACGCGCCTGGCTGCCCGTCGTCACCGGTGCCGTTCATCGAAGGCTGGTACGTCGAGACCGCGAGCCGGAAGCGCGGCATCGGCCGGGCACTCGTCATCGCAGCCGCGACCTGGGCGCGCGCGGCGGGCTATCGCGAACTGGCCAGTGATGCGGACATCAGGAATCCCGGCAGCCACGCGGCGCATGCCGCACTGGGCTTCGAGGAGGTGGAGCGGGTCGTCTGCTTTCGGCGGGCGATCTAACGGCTGACCTGATTCCGATCGCTGGACGTCGCAGAGATCGGGATGGCAAAGGAGGCAAGGTAACCAACGCCTGGCCGCTCCCCTTTCAGCTGCAGCACCCACCGCAGCGTGCCGCGTTTCTGCCGGGCGCGTTCGATCGGATCGGCAATCTCGAGACAGTTGCGGGGAATCGCGATATCGACGGGAACACCCGTCAGCAACGTGTGCGCGGATGCGGGCACGGTCGCTCTGCTCTCCCAACGGGTCAGGTCGGTCTGGTAGACGCGGGCCTGCTGTCCCGCCGACTTGATCGTTTCGCGGCACTGAAGCACGAGTTCCCACTCCCCCAGTGGCGCGACATCCACTGTCGACGTCACCCGTCCCACGACTCGTCCGCCGATGCGCGGCTGCGCGTCGAGCGTCAGCATCGACCTGCCGTATTTGCGGAGCCGCAAGGTCATCACGATCGCGGCGACCAGAAAAAAGAGACCGGCCAACGAGGCGATAACCGGAATCAGCGCCAGGGGGTTGAACTCGCGGGCGGGAACATCGAAACGAAGCGAGACACCGGCGATCCACATACTCAGGAATCCGAGCAGGGGCAGGACAACGGCCATCAGCCAGAAAACGGGCGCTCCGGCGGCCTCGTTGCACTCGATCCTCGTCAAATAGCGCTCGCCGGACGCTTCAATCGTCATCGCTGTTGCCTCGTCACGGGGCGCAGGGCGAACCGCACGGAGGATAGCCTCGCGATGCGACGTTCGCCAGAGCGCATGCCCCGGCCGGGGTTGACCTTCGCCTTTCTTTTGCGTATATTGCGCCCATGCTTCCACTGACCAAACGGCAGCGCGAGATCCTCGACTACCTGAACGAGTTCATCGCTCAGCACGGCTACGCGCCGAGTCTCGAAGAAATCGGCCGCCGCTTCGGCCTCTCTTCGCTCGCCACGGTGCACAAGCACCTGACGAACCTGCAGGAGAAGGGCTTCATCAAGCGCGCCTGGAACCGCAGCCGTTCGGTGGAGATGATTCCGACCCGAACCGGCGGCCGCGCGGTCGAGCTGCCGCTGCTCGGCTACGTCGCCGCCGGCCTGCCGATCGAAGCGGTCGCCTCGAACGAGACCTTCGCCGTGCCGGAAGACTTCGTCGGCAAGCGCGACACCTACGTCCTGCGCGTGCGCGGCGACTCGATGATCGACGAGCAGATCCGCGACGGCGACTTCGTCGTCGTCGAAGACCGCAAGACCGCCGACAACGGCGAGATGGTCATCGCGCTGCTGCGCGGCTCCGACGTCACGCTGAAGAAGTTCTATCGCGATCCGGGCAACAAGATCCGCCTGCAGCCGGCCAACGCCGCGATGCAGCCGATTTTCGTCGATCCCGATCAGGTCCAGATCCAGGGCGTCGTCGTCGGGGTGATGCGGAAGTACTGATCGTGGCGACCGCGCTGGTCACCGGCGCGAGCCGCGGCGTCGGACGCGGCGTCGCCATCGCGCTCGCCGACGCCGGGTTCACCGGTTCCACGCTACTGGACGCATCGATTACGGACGCCGATCTCCCTTCTTCAATCACCCGACATCGCTGCGATCATCTGCACGACGCGGAGACAGCCGCGGTCTTCGAGCGCGCTGGCCGCCAACGGCGGCAGCCTCGATCTCCTGGTCAACTCGGCCTGGGGCGGCTACGAGCGCATGCTGGAGAACGGCGCCTTCACCTGGTGCCGCGCCCTTCTGGCAGCAGCCGGCGCATCGCTGGACTGGCATGATCGACGCGGGCGTGCGGGCCGCGTTCGTCTGCAGCGCGCACGCCGCGCGGCTGATGGTGGCGCGCCGTCGGGGCCTGATCGTCAACATCAGCTTCTGGCCGGCACAGAAATATGTCGGCAACACGATCTACGGCGTCGCCAAGGCGGCGACCGACAAGCTCACAGCCGACACCGCACATGAACTCCGGACCGCACGGCGTCAGCGTCGTTTCGCTGTATCCCGGCCTGGTGCGGACCGAGGCCGTGCTGCGCGGCGGCCGACGTGGCTCGATCTGTCGAACAGCGAGAGCCCGGAGTTCATCGGCCGCGTGATCGCGGCCCTGGCCGCGGATCCGCAGGCTGCTCGAGCGCAGCGGACAGGTGCTGGTCGCCGCAGAGCACTGGCGCAGGCGTACGACATCGACCGACGTCGATGGCCGAGCGGCCACTCTCCCGCTCGCACGCTCGCGGCCGTCGTAGGCGGGTTACACTCTCCACATGGCCGATCAGACGCCCAAGCAAATCAACTTCACCATCCTCCCCGACGAGGACTCCTCGGCGCCGCGCACCTACGCGAACTTCTGCTCGATCGCGCACACGCCGTTCGACTTCACGCTCACCTTCTGCGAGGTGATGCCGCTCTCCGAGAAGGAAATCAAGGAAGCCGAAACCCAGCACGTCGTCCGCGCGCCGGTGCGCGCCAAGATCGTCGTGCCGGTGCAGTTCGTGCCGAACCTGATTGCCGCGCTGCAGGAACACTGGCGCGTCTATCAGGAGTCGTACAGCAACGTCGGCTGGAACAAGGGCACCGAGCCGGGCGTTCACTGACCTGGACTTCGATTTTGAGCTCGGATCCAAGGACTGCGAACCGATCGAACCTGCAGTCCGAACCGAGACCATGACGCATGAAATCCGCCCGCGAGACGCGCGAGATCCTCGACAAGCTCGAGCCGCAGCATCCCGGCGCCGACACCGAGCTGCATTACACGACGCCGTTCGAGCTGCTGACCGCGACGATCCTGTCGGCGCAGTCCACCGACGCCGGCGTCAACCTGGTGACGCCGGCGCTGTTCAAGCGCTACCCGAACGCGCGCGCGCTGGCCAAGGCGACGCCGCCGACAGCTCGAGCCGCAGATTCACTCCACCGGGTTCTTCCGCGCCAAAGTCGAAGTCGCTCATCGGCATGGCGCAGGCGCTGGTCGCGCGACCACGGCGGCGAGGTGCCGGCGACGATGGAGGCGCTGGTCGAGCTGCCCGGCGTCGGCCGCAAGACCGCGAACGTCGTGCTCGGCCACGCGCTCGGCGTCCCCGGCCTGCCGGTCGATCGCCACGTGCTGCGCGTCGCCAACCGCATCGGCATCGCCGAGGGGGACGACCCGATCGTCGTCGAGCAGCAGTTGTGCGCGCGCGCTGCCGCCGGAGCGCTGGACGCGGACCTCCGACACGCTGATCCTCCACGGCCGCCGCATCTGCCGGCCGAAGCCGCTGTGCGACCAGTGCGTCGTGCGTCGACGACTGCGATTACTTCCGGCTGGTCGTCTCGCGCGAGCGCGACGGCCAGGCGACGCCGAAACCAGAAAGCCAGAGCTGAGACCGAAAGCCGCAGCGAAAGCGCAAGAGCCCGTGGAACGAGCAGCGTTCGAAAAGCTCGTCGCTGAGGCGCTGCGCTCGATCCCGCAGCGGTTCCGCAAGGAGATGCGGAACATCGCGATCATCGTCGAGGACGAGCCGTCGCGCGAGCTGCTGCACGAGATGGGCATCGAGCCGCCCGATACGCTGCTCGGCCTCTACTCAGGCGTGCCGCTGACCGAGCGCTCGTGGCGCGGCGAGCAGCGCATGCCCGACCGCATCCTGATCTTCCAGGGGCCGCACGAGCGCGATTCCGCGACGACGACGATCTGGTCGTCGCGATCGGCGAGACGCTGATTCACGAGATCGGCCACTACTTCGGCATGAGCGAGGAAGAGATCGAGGAGATCGAAGAGCAGTACTGGCGCGCCGAGGCAGAGGAGTGATCCGCGCGCGCAAACGGTTCGGCCAGCATTTTCTCGAGCCGGTCTGGGTCGACAAGGTGATCAAGGCGATCGACCCGCGCCCGGATCAGGACTTCATCGAAATCGGCCCCGGCCCCGGCGCGCTCACCCGCCCGCTGACCGCAGCGCGCCGAAGTCGGTCACCGCCTTCGAGATCGATCGCGATCTGGCCGCGGCGCTCGACGGCGGACGCCATCCCGAACCTGACGGTCGTCGCAGGCGACTTTCTCAGCGACGATTGCAGACTTCAGCGACTTCAGACCTCAGACTTCCGAGCGCCGCTGCGGGTCGCCGGCAACCTTCCCTACAACGTCGCGTCGCCGATCATGTTCAGGCTGGTCGAGCTGTACGCCGCCGGCGTGCCGCTGGTCGACGCGACGCTGATGCTGCAGCGCGAGGTCGCCGACCGGCTGGTCGCCGGCCCGGGCTCGAGGGAGTACGGCGTGCTGAGCATCCTGATCGGCACGCGGCCGACGTCGAGACCGTGCTGAAGCTGCCGGCCGGCGCCTTCCGGCCGCCGCCGAAGGTGCTCTCGTCGCTCGTCCGGCTGCGGTTCCGCGCGCCGCAGCCGGCCGTCCAGCGATCCGGCGATGTTCGCCGGCTGGTCCAGGCGGTCTTCACCCGGCGGCGAAGACGCTGGCCAACGCCCTGCTCGCGCTGGACGACGGGCGGCCCCTACGCGCTGCGGCCGGCCGAGGCGCTGGCGGCAGCCGGGCTGGACGGCTCGCGCCGTCCCGAAACGCTGTCGATTGCCGAATTCGCCCGCCTCGCAGACATCTATGTACCTCCGGCAATGAGCTGTGCTATAGTTTCGCCCGTAAGTATCGGTAGTGTCCGGCTTTAGCCCGGACCGGCCATCCCGCCCTCTTTACTCAGGCGCGCCCAGCAGCCTGACCGAGCCGCCACGGCGGCTCCCTTCGACCGGATCGACTCCGCCAGGAGTGTGTCCGGCGATGGTCGCGTACATCCGATTCAGTCAGAATGCTCGAAGTCGTAGCGCTCGGCGGACTCGGCGAGTTCGGCATGAACATGCTCGCGCTCACCTGGGGCGAGACGACGATCGTCGTCGACGCCGGCGTGATGTTCCCGGACCCGGAGCTGCTCGGCGTGGATCGGATCATTCCGGATCTCACCTACCTGCAGCAGAAGGGGCGCGCCGCCGCGCTCGTGCTGACGCACGGCCACGAGGATCACATCGGCGCGCGTGCCGCACGTGCTGCCGCTCGTCGACGGCCCGATCTACGGCACGCCGCTGACGCTGGCGATGGTCGAGCCCAAGCTCGAGGAGCACGGCATCGACGGCCGCGAGCTGATCGCGGTCAAGCCGCACGACCGCGTCACCGTCGGCCCGTTCGAGATCGAGTTCATCCGCGTCACCCACAGCATTCCCGACTGCGTCGCGCTCGCCATCCACACGCCGGCCGGCGTGATCGTCCACACCGGCGACTTCAAGATCGACCAGACGCCGCTCGACGGCGAGCACTTCGACGTCCACCGCTTCGCCGCAGCTCGGCAGCGAGGGCGTGCTGGCGCTGTTCGCCGACAGCACCAACATCGATCGCCGCGGCTTCACCGGCTCCGAGCTCGAGGTCGTCGACGCCTTCGAGGAGATCTTCACGAGCGCGCCCGGCAAGCTGATCGTCGCGGCGTTCGCGTCGAGCATCTACCGCATGCAGATCCTCGTCGATCTGGCGGCGCAGTTCGACCGCAAGGTCGCGTTCGTCGGCCGCGGCATGATCCGCAACTCCGAGATCGCGCAGCGGCTCGGCTACCTGCGGATCCCGGCCGGCGTGCAGATTCGCGATTCGGAGGTCGGCGACTACCCGGCGCAGGACGTGCTGTGCCTCTCGACCGGCACGCAGGGCGAGCCGATGTCGGCGCTGTCGCGCATCGCCATCGACGATCACCGCCACGTCAAGGTCGGCCCCGACGACACGGTGGTGCTGTCGGCGCGCTCGATTCCCGGCAACGAGAAGGCGATCGGCCGCGTCATCAACCACCTCGCGCGCCGCGGCGCCGACGTGATCTACGAGGGCATCAAGCACGTCCACGTCTCCGGCCACGGCAGCGAGGAAGAGCTGAAGCTGATGCTGTCGCTGGTCCGGCCGCGCTACTTCGTCCCGGTGCACGGCGAGTACCGGCAGCTCGTCGCAGCACGGCCGGATCGCCGAGCGCGTGTTCGAAGGCCGCGAGCCCGCGGCCGGAGATCCTGCTCGCCGAGAACGGCGACATCCTGCACTTCGACGTCGACGGCGCGCGCATCGCCGGCAAGGCGCCGGTCGGCCGCATCCTGATCGACGGCACCCGCACCGGCGAAGTCGGCGACGAAGTGCTGCGCGACCGCCGCCACCTCGCCGAGGACGGCCTGGTCGTGCCGGTCGTCGCGATCAACAAGCAGACCGGCGCTGCTCGAAGGCGTGCCCGACATCATCACGCGCGGCTTCGTCATGGAGAACAGCGCAGGCGCTGCTCGCCGACGCGTCGCGCCTGCTCGCCGAGGTGGTCGAGCAGGCCAGCCTCGAGGAACGCACCGATCAGGGGCTGATCAAGGAGAAGCTGCGCGTCGAGCTGCGCCGCTTCTTTCGCAAACGCTCGGGACGACGGCCGTTCGTGCTGCCCGTCATCATGGAGATCTGACACGTGAGTGGATCGACGGTTTCGCGCCGCGTCAGCGAGTTCGTCGGCGTCGCGCTGTTCGCGGCCGCGCTGATCTGGATCATCGCGCTCGCCAGCTACGAGCCGAGCGACCCGGCCTGGTTCTTCAGCACCGGCGCGCACGCCGCGCCGGCCAACTTCGCCGGCCGGGTCGGCGCGTTCCTCGCCGAGCTGTCGTTCCAGCTGTTCGGCTACGCCGCGTACCTCGGTCCGGCGGTGCTGGTCATCGTCGGCTGGAACTACTTCTGGTGCCGATCGCTCGACGCCGCCGCCACCAAAGCTGATCGGCGCCGGCGCTGCTGTTCGCCTGCCTCAGCGCGTTCCTCGGCCTGGTCTTCGGCACGCTCGAGGTCGCCGGCAAGTCGTTCCGCGCCGGCGGCTACGCCGGCGAGTTGCTCGCGCACGCAGATGTCGGAGTACCTGAACCGCACCGGCTCGGTGATCGTCGTCCTGACGCTGATCGTGCTGGCGACCATCATCGTCGACGCAGTTCTCGTTCGGCCGGTTCTTCGCGGCGCGCGACCGAAGGCGTCGCGCGGCGGTGCGCCCGGCGGCCTCGAAGGCGTTCGGCGCCTGGCGCGAGGAGCGGCGGCGCGAGCAGCAGCGCCGCGAAGTGATCGCCAAGCACACCAAGAAAGGCGCGCCCGCTCCCGAGATCAAGACCGCCGCGGCCGCCACCGTGTCGGCGGCCAAGATCGCGCCGGTCCCGCCCGTGGCGCCGGCCGAGACCGCGTCGGCCAGGGCGAAGAGCGCGCTCGCCCGCGCCTTCGGGCGCTCCAAGGACAAAGACGAGGACCAGCAGGACGTCGTCCCGGCCGCGATCGCCGCGCCGGCCGCGGTCAGCGGACCGAAGTCGTTCGCGCCGCCCAAGCCGCCGAAGGTCGTCGCCCCGTCGCTGCCGCTGCCCGATCCGGAGCCGATGTCGAAGGCGCCGGCCGAGCGCCGCAAGGGCGACTACGCGCTGCCGCCGGTGGCGCTGCTCGACGCGCCGAAGACCGAGCGCAAGATCGACGAGCGCGAGCTGATGGACGAGCGCGCGGCTGCTCGAGGAGAAGTGCCGCGAGTTCTCGGTCGAAGGCAGCGTCGTGCAGATTCATCCCGGGCCCGGTCGTCACGACCTTCGAGTTCAAGCCGGACGCCGGCGTGAAGTACGCGAAGATCACCGGCCTCGCCGACGATCTCTGCCTCGCGATGAAGGCCGAGTCGGTGCTGATCGATCGCATCCCCGGCAAGTCCACGGTCGGCATCCAGATTCCGAACCACACGCGCGAGCCGATTTCGCTGCGCGAGCTGCTCGAGTCCGAGGCCTACCGCAAGCTCGACCTCGAAGCTGACGCATCGCGCTCGGCAAGACCATCCACGGCGAGCCGTACATGGCCGACCTGGCGACGATGCCGCACCTGCTGATCGCCGGATCGACCGGCGCCGGCAAGTCGGTCGGCATCAACGGCATGCTGACCAGCATCCTCTACCGCGCCACGCCCGACGATGTGCGGATGATCATGATCGATCCCAAGCGGCTCGAGCTCGGGATGTACGAGGAGATCCCGCACCTGCTGACGCCGGTCGTCGTCGATCCCAAGCAGGCGGCCAACGCGCTGCGCTGGGCGGTGCGCGAGATGGAAGAGCGCTACAAGACGCTCGCCGCCGAAGGCGTCCGCAACATCGAGCAGTACAACCGCAACATCCGCGCGGCGCTCGCCGAGGGCCAGCCGCGCCGAACGACGGCAAGGAGATGAAGCCGCTGCCGTTCATCGTCGTCGTCATCGACGAGCTGGCCGACCTGATGATGGTGGCGAGCAACGAGGTCGAGGAATCGATCGCGCGCCTGGCGCAGATGGCGCGCGCCGTCGGCATCCACCTGATTCTGGCGACGCAGCGGCCGTCGGTGGACGTCATCACCGGCCTGATCAAGGCCAACCTGCCGGCGCGCATCTCGTTCCGCGTGGCGTCGAAGATCGACTCGCGCACGATTCTCGACGGCAACGGCGCCGAGCAGCTGCTCGGCAAGGGCGACATGCTGTTCCTGCCGCCGGCCTCGTCGCGCTTCATCCGCCTGCACGGCCCGTACATCTCCGAGCAGGAGAGCGCGCGGCTGGCCAGCTTCCTGCGCAAGCAGGGCAAGCCGATCTACGACGAGACGATCACGGCCGAGGAGAAGTCCGCGCTCGACGGCATCGAGATGGAGAAGGACGACCTCTACGACGAGGCGGCGCGCATCGTCGTCAGCAGCGGCCAGGCGTCGATCTCGTACCTGCAGCGCCAGCTGCGGATCGGCTTCAGCCGCGCGGCGCGGCTGGTCGACATGATGGAGATGGAAGGCCTCGTCTCGCCGCCGCGACGGCGGCAAGGCGCGCGAGGTGCTGGTCGACAAGGGCTACTTCGAAGAAGTCGACGCGCAGCTTCGGTGAGGCGGGTCTGCCATGGTGAGAAACAGTTACTGTCGTTTTAACGCGGAGACCGCAAAGACCGCCGAGAGGATTGTGCTCTGCGTGGTCTGCGTCCTCGGCGGTTCGTTCCGGATCGTGGCGGCGCCGCCGGTGCGGATCGATGTACGACGACGCGCTGGCGCGCGAGCAGAAGGTCCGCGCCGCGCTGGTCGCGCCGGACGCCGCGCCGGCGGTGCTCGGCGAGCGTGCACGCGGTCGTCGCCGGCCTACGAGGCGGTGGTGCGCCGCTATCCCGCCAGCGGCTACAGCGACAACGCGCTTGTGGCAGGCGCGCCCGCCTGTCGCTCGACGCGTTCGCGCGATTCGGCCAGCCGCCGACAAGGACGCGGCGTCAGGCTGCTCAAGAAGCTGGCGTCCATGTATCCGACCAGCAAGCTGGCGAAGCAGGTGCCGGAGCAGCTGACGAGGACGAACTCGGGCGAAATCCGCGTGCCGGAAGACGCGGTCGTCTCGCATACGCCGCCGCCCGCAAGCCGGCCGGCGGCGGCGACGGCGGCACGTGCCGCGACCACCGCCGCCAGACCCCGGTGCGAGCGCGCCGGCGTCGACCCAGCATCGCCACGATCAAGGACATCCGCCGCGCCGTGCTGCCCGACGCCGTGCGGATCACCATCGAGCTCGACGCCGAAGTGCCGTTCCACGAAGAGCGCATCCCGGATCCGGCGCGCGTCTTCGTCGATCTCCCCGGCACCCGCGCCGCGCCGGCGCTGGTCGATCAGACCCTCCGCTTCGAAGGCGACGCCGACATCGTCCGGCAGGTGCGGGTCGGCCGGCATCCGAACAACACCACGCGCATCGTGCTCGACGCGGCCGGGGTCACGAGCTACAGCGTCTACCCGCTCTACAGCCCGTACCGGCTGGTGATCGACTGCGTGCGCGTGCCGCGCCGCGGTGACCGCGGCGGCGATGACCGACAAGGTGCTCGGCGCGCGTCGCCGCCGGCGGCCGCGCCTGCGGCGCGCCAGAGCAACGAGGCGGCCGCCGCGGCCAAGCCGCTGGCGCCGCTGCCGGCGCGCACGATGACCAATCCCTGGCTGCGCAAGCTGCCGGGCGCTGACGCCCGCGATCCACGGCGCTCCTGGCGTCGCCGCGATCGCGCGATACGCGGCAGGCCAGCGGCGGCCGCGCCGGCGGCACGTCGAAACGGCGCCGCTCCCGCTCCACCGTGCCGACGCCGACCGCGCGGCTGGCGGCTGAAGCCACGGCGCCGCCGGCGCACAACGCGACCGGCGGCCTCTCGATGGCGCGCCAGCTCGGCCTCGGCGTCTCGCGCATCGTGATCGATCCCGGGCACGGCGGCCACGATCCCGGCGCCAAGGGCAAAGGCGTGACCGAAGCGGAGCTCGTGCTCGACGTCGCGCTGCGCCTCGAGAAGCTGCTGCAGAAGGTGCCGGGCGTCGAAGTGATCCTCACGCGCCGGACCGACGACTTCATCCCGCTGCCCGAGCGGACGGCGATCGCCAACCGCGAAGGCGCCGATCTGTTCCTCTCGATTCACGCCAACGCCAGCACCAACGGCCAGGCGCACGGCATCGAGACCTATTTCCTGAACTTCGCGAACAACCAGAGCGCCGCGGCCGTCGCCGCGCGCGAGAACGCCGCGTCGACGCAGGCGATGGGCGGCGCTGCCCGACTTCGTCAAGGCGATCGCGCTGAACAACAAGCTCGACGAGTCGCGCGACTTCGCGCTGCACGTGCAGCGCGCGATGGTCGACGCGTCAGCAGCAGCGCGAACAAGGCGCTGAAGGACCTCGGCGTCAAGCAGGCGCCGTTCGTCGTGCTGATCGGCGCCAACATGCCGAGCGTGCTGGCGGAGATGGGGTTCGTGACCAACGCGCAGGAAGCGAAGCTGCTGAAGAGCGAACGCCTACCGCCAGAAGATCGCCGAGTCGCTGTTCAACGCGATCCGCAAGTACCAGACGTCGCTCAAGAACGTCTCCACCGTCGCGCTTCAGTAGACAACGGAGGGTACGGAGCAACGGGATCACACAGAAAAGCGGAGCAACGCAGAAACGAACGGGTTCCGGTGCAGCGCGCGACAGACCCGCGAAGCGGGTCAAGCGCCAGTCTCCGTTCCTCCGCTGCTCTGTGTGATCCCGTTAGCTCCGTATCCTCTGTTATCGACTCCCCGATCGGACCCAGAACATCACGCCCGCCATCACCGCGCCGAGCAGCACCGCGGCGATCACGATGACGCCGGTCAGGCCGAGCGATCCCAGCAGCACGTCGGCGAGCCCGGAGAGCTCGCTCTTCGGCGGGTCCTGCGGAATCCGGACGATGATCGGCTTGGGCGACGTTGCGACAGCGAGCGCGACAACGGCAGCCACGCCGAGCACCGTCCACGCCGAACGCGCTGAGCTTTTCTCATCGAACTCTCGAACGCGAGGTTCGCGAGCGTCCGCACCGCGACGCCGCTCGGTCCCTTCGGCAGGTACGGCTTCGCCTCCTCCGCCCAGGCGGTGCCGGCGATGTCGAGGTGCGCCCACGGCAGGCCGCCGGCGAATTCCTTCAGGAACATCGCCGCGGTGATCGCGCCGGCCGGCGCGGCCGCCGGTGTTCATCATGTCGGCGATGTCGCTCTTGATCTGCTCCTTGTACTCGTCGAACAGCGGCAGCGGCCACGCGCGATCGCCGGCGCGGTTCGCCACCGCCGCGCACCCGCTCGACCCACGCGTCCGGCGTGCCGAAGATGCCGCTCGTCACCTTGCCCGAGCGCGACGACGACGGCGCCGGTGAGCGTGGCGACGTCGACCAGGTGGGTCGCGCCGAGCTGGCGCGCGTACCACAGGCCGTCGCCGAGGATCAGCCGGCCTTCCGCGTCGGTGTTGATCACCTCGACGGTCTTGCCCGACGCGCTCTTCAGCACGTCGCCCGGCCGAATCGCCTTGCCGCCGGGCATGTTCTCCGCCGTCGGCACGATGCCGATCACGCGCATCGGCGCCTTCAGCAGCGCGATCGCGCGCATCGCGCAGGCGACCGCGGCGCCGCCGGCCATGTCGTCCTTCATCTGCTCCATCTTCTCGGCCGGCTTGATCGAGATGCCGCCGGTGTCGAAGGTGATGCCCTTGCCGACCAGGCCGAGCACCGGCGTCTGCCGGCGCGCCGGGCGGGTCGTAGCGGAACACCATCACGCGCGGCGGCTCGGCGCTGCCGCGCGCGACGCCGAGCAGCAGCCCCATGCCGAGCTTCTCGATCTGCGTTCTCGTCGAGGATCTCGGTCTTGACGCCGGCTTCGCTCGCGAGCGCCGTGGCGCGCCGCGCGAACTCGCGCGGCGGCAGCACGTTGCCCGGCTCGTTGGCGAGCTCGCGCGCGAGGTTGCTGCACTCGCCGAGGATCCGGCCGCGCGCGACCGCCGCTGCGCTGATCGTCCCGACGCCGTCGCGCGTCGTCGAGCGCGACCACGGTCCACGCCGGCACCGCGGCCGGCGGCGGATCGTCGGTCTTGTAGCTGCCGCCGTAGAACTCGGCGAGCGTCAGCCCTTCGGCGACCGCCTGCGCCAGATCGGCGGCATCGCCCTGGCCGCGCACGACGAACGCGGCGCGCGCCACGTGCCGCTGACGCGCGGCCAGCCCGCCGGCCGTCGCCAGCTTGCGCAGCAGGTCGGTGCCGCGCTCGCCGCCCCGCCGCCGATGACCGCCACCCGCCGCGTCCGCCAGCTCGCATCGGTGATCGGCGTGAAGAACAGCTCGTACGGCTTGACCTGAAACTCGCTTCGACGCCAGCGCGCGCGCCGAGCTCGCCGCCGGTCGCCGCGTCGAGACCCGGCACCGCGCCGGCGGCCTCGCCCTGGAACCACGGCACGATCAGCAGGTCGGCTTCGATGGCGGACAACGGGCCGCTGGTGCAGGCCATAGGCGTCGACGATCGGGGCTGGGGACATCCGGTTATTATCGCTGATGACGCTTGCTGGCGTCAGCCCGCGCACGGTACAATTTGCACACAGTTCCTGTCGGGGCGAGGACCAAGAATCATGGAGTACCTGCGGCGACCAGCGTGGGCCGGCGCGGCGTCTCTGCTCGATGGCAGCGGCACTGACGGCCGGCATCTCGGCGCAGAAATCGGCAAAGACACCAAGGACGCAGAAGGACGCGACGATCCGCGGCCGAAGGTGTCGCTGCGGGCGCAACCGGTCATCGCGATGGCACCCGCGCGCGTCGTGCTTACGGCTGAGCTCACCGGCGGCGCCAACGATTTCGAGGAGTTCTACTGCGGCGCGGTCGAATGGGAATGGGGCGACGGCACCAAGTCCGAGTCGTCCAGCGACTGCGCGCCGTACGAGCCCGGCAAGTCGGAGATCAAGCGGCGCTTCACCGTCGAGCACGTGTTCCGCGCCGGCATCTACCGCGTGATGTTTCACCTGAAACGCCACGACAAGGCGGTCGGCAACGCGACCGATCAACATCCAGGTGCGCCCCGGCCTCCGCGACGGCTTCTGACACGCAGAAGAAACCGCGGCGACCGCAAGCCGCTGAGGGGTTTGCAAAAGAGCTCTGCGATCTTCGCGGTCTCCGCGGATCCCGCGTGCGCGAAGGCGGGACGAGCCAATCCCACATCCGGACACTACGACGGCCGGCAGGTTCCTGCCGGCCATTTTCTCTAGCAAATCACGCCGTAGCCGACTGTCCCGATCTGGCATGACCCTCGCCTTACGCGCGGCGTGCCCCTTCGAACTCGGCTCGCGCGGACGCTGGTCGGGACGCTGATCGTCCTTCGCCGCGCTCGTCTCGGTCGGCCTCACCGCGCCGGCCGACGGCCCGTTCACGATCGACGTCCAGCCGGCCTTCCTGCGCCTCGACCCGGCGTCGGTCGCCGAGTCGCGTGCGCACGCGCTGGGCCTCGACGTCGACATCAAGTTCGGCACGTGCACCTGCATTTCAAGTGGTCGGCGATTCCGCTGACGCCGGCGACAACCAAATCCGCCGGGTCACTCTGCTCTAATCCCGTCATGGACGACGTCCTTCAGGACATCCGCTACGCGCATTCGTCTGTGCCTGCGCACGCCCGGCTTCACGGCGATCGCGGTGCTGGCGCTGGCGCTCGGCATCGGCGCCAACACCGCGATCTTCACGATCGTCAACGCGGTGCTGCTCGAGCCGCTGCCGTTCCGCGATCCCGGCGCGGCTGGTCGTGATGTGGGAAACGAACGCGCGGCGCGCCGGGCCGGCCCAACACGCTCGCGCCGTCCAACTTCATCCGCTGGCGGGAGCGCGCGACCGCGTTCGAGCGGATCGCGCCGTTCTACGACTACCGCATCAACCTGACCGGCTCGGGCGCGCCGGAAGAAATCGTCGGCATGGACGTCACGCCCGACTTCTTCCCGACGCTCGGCGTCACGCCGCTGGTCGGCCGCGCCTTCGCCGACGACGAAGGGCCCGAGGGACACGACGCGGTCGCGGTCCTCAGCTACGGCCTGTGGCAGCGCCGCTTCGCCGGCGACCCGGCCGTCGTCGGCCGCACGATTCAGATCAACAGCCGCAGCGTCACCGTCGTCGGCGTGATGCCGCCCGACATGCGGCTTCTTCCTCAAGCGCTGGTCGCTGACCGGCAAGCCGGCCGAGCTCTGGATGCCGTTCGCCTTCACCGCGGCGCAGCCGCACGCCGCGCGGCCGCTACATGAGCGCGATCGCGCGGCTGAAGCCGGGCGTGTCTGCTGTCCGAAGCGCAGGCGCAGATGAACACCATCGCCAGCGGGCTGCACCCGGAGTTTCCGGAGTTCGACACCGGCTGGGGCGCGCTGCTCGTGCCGATGCACCGCGAGATGTCCGGCGACCTGCGGCCGGCGCTGCTGGTGCTCACCGGCGCGGTCGGCTTCGTGCTGCTGATCGCGTGCGCCAACGTCGCGAACCTGCTGCTGGCGCGCGGCGCGACGCGCCAGCGCGAGATGGCGATCCGCAGCGCGCTCGGCGCCGGACGCGATCCGCGTCATCCGGCAGCTGCTGACCGAGAGCCTCGTGCTGTGCGTGCTCGGCGGCGGCCTCGGCCTGCTCGTCGCGCAGTGGGGACTCGCGCTGCTGCTCGCGATCAGTCCGGTCGAGCCTCGCCGATCTCGGTCCGGTTCACCTCAGTTATCCCGTGCTCGCCTTCACCGCCGCGGTGTCGATCGCGACCGCGATCGTCTGCGGCTTCGCGCCCGCCTTCGAGGGCGCGCGCGGCAGCGTGCAGGAGGCGTTGAAGGACGGCGCGCGGCAAATCGGCGCCAGCGTCCGCCATCGCCGCATCCGCCAGGCGTTCGTCGTCGGCGAGATCGCGCTCGCGGTCGTGCTGCTGGTCGGCGCCGGGCTGATGATCCGCAGCTTCGGCACGCTGCGGCGGCGTCAACCCGGGCTTCGACGCGCGCAACGTGCTGACCGCGCGGGTGACGGTGCCGACGCGCCGCTACCCTGACGAGGCGAAGCGGATCGACTTCTTCGCGAGCCTGGTGGCGAGGCTTGCGGCGATCCCCGGCGTCGAGAGCGCCGGCGCGGTCAGCTACCTGCCGCTCGCGGGCCCGGGCGCCGCGACCGGCTTCACCATCGTCGGCCAGCCCGCTCCGCTGCCGGGTCAGGGACCGACGACCGACGTCAGCGTCTGCGACAACGGCTACTTCCGCGCGCTGAAGATGCCGCTGCTGCGCGGCCGCCTCTTCTCCGAGCGCGAGATGCGCGAGAAGTCGAACGTCGTCGTCATCAACGAGCGCTGGCGCAGCCGCTACTTCCCGAACGAGGATCCGCTCGGCAAGAGCCTGGTGATCGCGATGAACGATCCGCAACGTGCCGACCGAGATCATCGGCGTCGTCGGCGACGTGAAGTTCGCCGACTTCGCCGACCGAGGCGCGGCCGATGACCTACTGGCCGCACCCGCAGCTCGGCCTACAGCGCGATGACGCTGACGGTGCGCACCGCGTCGCGACCCCGCGCGCGTTCGCGCCGCTGCGTCGAACGCGAGGTGCGCGCGATGGACAAGGATCAGCCGGTGGCCGACGTCCGGACGATGGACCAGTGGGTGGCGCGCACCCTGTCGCAGGCGCGGTTCAGCTCGACGCTGCTGACGACGTTCGCGGGGCTGGCGCTGGCGCTGGCGGCGATCGGCATCTACGGCGTGATGTCGTACTCGGTCAGCCAGCGGACCTCGGAGATCGGCATCCGCCTCGCGCTCGGCGCCGAAGCGCGCGACATCCTCGGCATGGTGGTCGGCAACGCGGTCGCGGCTCGCCGGCGCTCGGCCTCGGCGATCGGCGTCGTGCTGGCGCTCGCCCTGAGCCGCACGCTGACGAGCCTGCTCTACGAAACCGCCGGCACCGATCCGCTGACCTTCACGGCCGTGGTCGCGCGTGCTCGGCGCGGTGGCGATTGCGGCCAGCTACTTCCCCGCGCGGCGCGCGTCGCGCATTCCGCCGGTCGAGGCGCTGAGGGCCCAATGATCGAACGCGCTGCATGCAGGATCTCCGCTACGCGGCGCGCACCTTCCGGCGCGCGCCGGGATTCCTGCTGCTGACGGTGCTGACGATCGCGGTCGGCGTCGGCGCCAACGCCGCGATCTTCAGCATCGTCAACGCCGTGCTGCTGCGGCCGCTGCCGTTCGCGCACGCCGACGATCTCGTGCTCGTCACCGACGCCGAACACGCAGACCCGACAGAACAACTTCGACGCGTCGCCGGCGAACTTCCTCGACTGGCGCGTTCGCGCAGCACAGCTTCACCGGGCTGGCCGCGTTCCGGCAGGCGACGCTTGCACTCTCCGGCGGCGACCAGCCCGAGAGCGTCGCCGGCGCGATCGTCAACGCGAACTTCTTCGACGTGCTCGACGTCAAGCCGGCGCTGGGCCGCGGCTTCACCGCCGGCGACGAAGGCCCGGGCGCGCCGCGCGTCGCGGTTCTCAGCGACGGCCTCTGGCGGCAGCGGTTCGGCGCGCCGCGCCGACGTCGATCGGCCAGACGATCCGGCATCAACGACGAGCCGCACACGATCGTCGGGGTGATGCCGGCGGGCATCGACTATCCCGACCGATCGCGCGTCTGGGTGCACGCCGCACTGGCGCGTGCCGGACGATCCGCTGGCGCCCGATGTCGATCCCGCGCCGCAGCGCGACCGCGGTCCTACTTCTCGGTGCTGGCGCGGGTTCAGCGCGGCACCGCGCTCTCGAGCGCGCAGGCCGACATGGACGCGGTCGCGGCATCGCTCGAACGCGACTTCCCCAACGAGCAACCAGAATCTCGGCGCGCTGCTGACGCCGCTGCGCGCCGATCTCGTCGCCGACGTGCGGCAGACGGTGCTGCTGCTGTTCGCCGCGGTCGGCCTGCTCCTGCTGATTGCGACCGCGAACGTCTCGGGCCTGCTGCTCGCGCGCGCCACGGCGCGGCATCAGGAGATGGCGGTCCGCATCGCGCTGGGCGCGAGCCGCGGCCGGATCCTCAGCGCAGCTGCTCACCGAGAGCCTCGTGCTCGCCGTCCTTCGGCGGCGTCGC
This sequence comes from uncultured Acidobacteriota bacterium, assembly GCA_963794705.1. Classification (GTDB taxonomy): domain Bacteria; phylum Acidobacteriota; class Vicinamibacteria; order Vicinamibacterales; family CAVVIG01; genus CAVQFC01. Next base: position 949,848 of record CAWCFI010000005.1, on the reverse strand, counting down.
CGGCGTGCTGCTCGCGATGTGGCTGATCGGACCGCTTCGTCGCGTTGAGCCCCGCCGATCTCGGCGTGGCCGGCGCGGTCACGGTCGATCGCACGGTGCTGCTGTTCGGTCTGGCGGTCTCGACGGTCGCCGGCCTGCTGTTCGGGCTCGCGCCGGCGCACCAGCTCGCGCGGGCCGACGTCCACGGCGATCTCAAGCAGGGCGCGCGCGGCGGCAGCAGCGCTCGGCCAGCGTCGGATTCGCGGCGGTGCTGGTCGCCGGCGAGATCGCGCTGTCGCTGGTGCTGCTCGTCGGCGCCGGCCTGACGATCCGCAGCTTCGTCAAGCTCCAGCACGAGCCGCCGGGATTCAACCCGGATCACGTGGTCACGTTCGGCGTCAGCCTGCCGGCCGCGCGCTATCCGACGCCGCAGAAGAAGGCGGAGTTCTGGCAGCGCAGCGCTCGACGAGTTGCGGCAGATTCCCGGCGTCGAGGTCGCCGGCGGCGATCAGCCGGCTGCCGCTGCTGCCAGGCAACAGCACGCGCGGGTTGATCATTCGCCAGCCTGCCGCCGAACGTCGCAGGCCGAACGCGCACTACCGGACCGCGTCGCCTGATTACTTCCGGACCATGGAGATCCCGCTGCTGCGCGGGCGCGTGTTCGAAGAAGGCGGACCGCGAAGGCCGCGCGCCGGTCGCGCTGATCAGCGCGGCGGCGGCGCAGCGCTTCTGGCCCGAATCGCAATCCGATCGGCGAGCACTTCCGATCGGCAGACCCGAGATCACGATCGTCGGCGTCGTCGGCGACGTCCACGCCGCGGCGCTCGACAAGGCGCCGCAGCCCACCGTCTACGTGCCCTACCGGCAGGATCCGTGGCCGTCGATGGTCTTCACGCTGCGGGTCGCCGAACGCCGCGCAGCGCGAGCCTGCAGGCCAGCGTCCGCGACGCGATCTGGCAGGTGGACAAGGATCAGCCGATCGGCGCGATCCTCACGATGGACGAGCAGTTGTCGAAGTCGCTGACGCGGCGGCGCTTCAGCGTGACGCTGCTGTCGGCGTTCGGCGTGGTCGCCGTGTCGCTGGCCGCGATCGGACTCTACGGCGTCCTCGCGTTCATCGTGGCGCAGCGGCGGCGCGAGATCGGCGTGCGGATGGCGCTCGGCGCCCAGCCGCGCGACGTGATCGCCGACGTCATGGGTCAGGGCCTGCGGCTGGCGGGCTATCGGCGTGGCGGCCGGCATCGCGCTGGCGCTGGCGGGCACGCGTCTCCTGAGCTCGCTGCTGTTCGGCACCAGCCCGACCGACGTCGTCACCTTCGTCGGCGTCGCGACGCTGCTGGTGGCGATCGCCGCGGCCGCGAGCCTGGTCCCGGCGCTGCGCGCCAGCCGGGTCGATCCGCTGATCGCGCTTGCGGGACGACTGAGGCCTGGGGTCAGATCTGGATTTTCTCGTTTTCCACACCGGACCCGGCCTGACCCTGTGGATAACGAGAAAATCCAGATCTGACCCCATTCAGACGGTGGCGAACGACACCGGCTGGAACGTGCCGGCCACGAAACGGAACAACGCGACCTCAGCCGGTGTGCTTCGCAGGCTGACGATCGGTAGAGATGATTCGGGTAGTCGAATTCGGCGAGATCGCGAGGAGACGGCTCCGGCGCGGATCGCGGATGGGAATGATAGAAGCCGACGATCTCGAGCCGAGCGTGCACGGGCGGTTCGAATGATCGCCGAAATGATCGGCGGGATCGATCAGGAATCGCGTCGCGGGATCGGCGGCGATGTTGCGCGCCCGGATCGCATCGACGATCTCGCCGTCGCGCCCCAGCAGCAACCCACAGCACTCGTCCGGCGCGGCTTCCCGTGCGTGGGCGACGACGGCGTCGTGACCGTGACGCGAAAATGTCACGGTCCGGCAAATGCCGGACACTACCTGTCCAGATTCTCGATCGCCATGGCGATGCCCATCCCGCCGCCGATGCACAGCGACGCCACGCCGTAGCGCAGCTTCCTCGCGCGCAACGCATACACCAGCGTCGTCAGGACGCGCGCGCCGCTGGCGCCGATCGGATGGCCGAGCGCGATCGCGCCGCCGTTGACGTTGACCTTCGGCGGCGTCGAGTCCGAGCTCGCGCGCCACGGCCACCGACTGCGCCGCGAACGCCTCGTTCAACTCGAACAGATCGACGTCGCCGATCGTCAGCCCGGCGCGTTCGAGCACCTTGCGCACCGCCGGGACCGGGCCGATGCCCATCACCTTCGGATCGACGCCGGTCGAGACGTAGGCCAGGATCCGCGCGAGCGGCTTTCCGCCAAGCGCTCGCGCCTTCTTGCGCGGTCGTGATCACCATCGCCGCGGCGCCGTCGTTGATGCCGGAGGCGTTGCCGGCGGTCACCGTGCCGTCCTTCTTGAATGCCGGCTTCAGCGCGCCGAGCTTCTCCGCGGTCGTGCCCGCGCGCGGATACTCGTCGGTATCCACGACGAGCGGATCGCCCTTGCGCTGCGGCACGGCAACCGGCGACGATTTCGTCCTTGAAGCGCCCTTCGCCGATCGCGCGCACCGCCCGCGCCTGGCTCTCGGCGGCGAAGGCGTCCTGATCCGCGCGCGACACGTGGTAGCGCGCCGCCACCTCTTCCGCGGTGATGCCCATGTGCGTCAGCCCGATCGCGCAGGTCAGCCCTTCGTGCAGCATCGAGTCGATCGCCTCGCCGTTGCCCATCCGGTAGCCCCAGCGCGCGCCCTTCAGCAGGTACGGCGCATTGGACATCGACTCGGTGCCGCCGGCGATCATCGCGTCGACGTAGCCGACCCGGATCGCTTCCACGGCGTGCACCACGGCCTGCATCCCCGATCCGCAGACGCGGTTGACCGTTTCGCCTGGCACCTCGACCGGCAGCCCGGCCTTCAGCGCGGCCTGTCGCGCGACGTTCATGCCGTTGCCCGCCTGCAGCACGCAGCCCATCACCGCGTCCCCGATGTCCGCTGGTGGGACGCCGGCGCGGGCGATCGCTTCACGAATCACGATCGCGCCGAGATCCACCGCGCTCAGGTCTTTCAGCGCGCCGCCGAACGCGCCGATCGGCGTGCGGCACGCGCTGAGGATCACGACCTCGAAGTCTTTGTCCATCCCGGAATTATAGTGCTACGATCCTGCGACATATGAAGACTCGGCACTCTCGCGTATCGCTCGCGGCGTCGGTTCTCGCGCTGGCGGCGGCGTCCGCCGTGCTCGTCGCGCAGACCTTCAACCCGCAGGACACGATTCCGTTCGACGCCGCCGTGCGCACGGCGAAGCTGCCGAACGGGCTCACCTATTTCATCCGCCAGAACCCGCGGCCGGCGAAGCGCGTGTCGCTGCGGCTCGCGGTGAAGGCCGGATCGCTGTTCGAAGCCGACGATCAGCTCGGGCTCGCGCACCTGATCGAGCACATGGCGTTCAACGGCAGCGCGCATTTCAAGCCGGGCGAGCTGGTCTCGTACTTCGAGTCGGTCGGCGCGCGGCTCGGGCCGCACGTGAACGCCTACACCAGCTTCGACGAGACGGTCTACATGCTCGATCTGCCGAGCGACAAGCCGGACGTGGTCGAGAAGGGGCTGACCGCGCTCGCCGACTTCGCCGGCGGCCTGACGCTGTCGCAGGAAGAAGTCGACAAGGAACGCGGCGTCGTCGTCGAAGAATGGCGCGGCGGCCTCGGCGCCGGATCGCGCATCCGCGACAAGCAGTTCCCGGTCCTGTTCCACGACTCGCGCTACGCCGAGCGGCTGCCGATCGGCAAGCCGGAGATCATCCGCAACGCGCCGGTGGCGCGGCTGCGCGCCTTCTACGACACCTGGTACCGCCCCGAGCGGCAGGCGGTCGTCGTCGGTCGGCGACGTCGATCAGCAGAAGATCGAGCAGACGATCAAGACGCTGTTCTCGCCGCTGATCGATCGCGCGCCGGCCGCGCCGGTCCCCGATCGCAAGGTGCCGCTGCACCAGCAGCCGCTGGTCAGCGTGGTCGCCGATCCGGAGGTGACGCAGTCGAACGTCCAGATCGTGCGCAAGCGCCCGCGCGAGGGCGAGGCGAAGGTCGGCCGACTACCGGCGCGACCTGGTGGCAGCGCACCATCGACCACATGATGGACGAGCGCTTCAGCGAGCTCGGCGCAGAAGCCCGACGCCAAGTTCCTCGGCGCCGGCGTCGGCAACGGCAGCTTGAGCAAGGACGTCGTCGACGTTCACGATGGCGGCGCGGGTCCAGGACGGCAAGCTCGAGGACGGGCTCGGCGTGCCTCGCGATCGAGGCGACGCGCGTCGCGCGAGTTCGGCTTCAGCGGCACGCGAGCTCGATCGCGCCAAGCAGTGGATGGCGGCGTTCTACGAGCGCGCCTACACCGATCGCGACAAGACCGAGAGCGGATCGTTCGCGCAGGAGTACGTCAGCTACTTCCTGAACGGCGAGCCGAGCCCCGGCATCGCCTACGAGTACCAGCTCGTCAAGCAGCTGCTGCCGGCGATCACCGAGGCCGACGCCTCCGACGATGGCGCGGTCGCTGCTCGGCGACGACAGCCGCGTGATCCTCGCGACCTCGCCGCAGAAGGCCGGGCATCAAGATTCCGACCGAGGCGGAGCTGCAGGCCGCGCATCGCCGCGGCGAGCGACCGTGCGGGTCACGCCGTGGACCGACACCAGCGCCACCCGCGCGCTGATGGAGCACGCGCCGGCGGCCGGCGCGGTCGCCTCGCGCAGCGCGCGATCGACGACGTCGGCGTCACCGTCGTCCGCTTCGCCAACGGCGTCGAGGCCTGGCTGAAGCCGACCGATTTCAAGAACGATCAGGTGCTGTTCTCGCTGAACGCCCAGGGCGGCACCTCGCTCGCGCCGCCGTCCGACTATCCGCGAAGCGTCGCTGGCGACCGCGCTCGTCAGCGTGGCGGGCGTCGGCGGTCTGAAGGCGCTCGACCTGCAGAAAGTGCTGACCGGCAAGATCGCCTCGGCCCGTCCCTACATCGGCCTGTCGTCGCAGGGCATCTCCGGCAGCGCCGCGCCGGCGCAGCTCGAGACCGCGCTGCAGCTGCTCTATCAGGAATTCACCGCGCCGGGCGACGACGCCGACGTCGTTCGCGCTGCTGAAGAAGCAGCTCGCGGCCGCGGTGGCCAACCGCGGCCGCGCGCCCGCGCCAGGTGTTCGGCGAGAAGCTGCAGCAGGTCAACACCTCGGACCACTACACCTCGCAGCCGCTGACGCCGGAACGGGTCGAATCGCTCAGCCGCGAGAAGATGATCGCGTTCTACAAGGCGCGCTTCGCCAACGCCGCCGACTTCTCGTTCTTCATGGTCGGCGCGTTCAAGGTGGACGAGGTGGTTCCGCTGCTGGCGCAGTACATCGGCTCGCTGCCGTCCACCGGCAAGCCGACCTCGACGTTCAAGGACGTCGGCGATCCATTTCCCCGACGGCCACCCAGCAGGAGAAGGTCGAGGCCGGCCGCGAGCCGCGCGGCCAGACGGTGATCAGCTTCTTCGCCGATCCGTCGATCGATCCGCAGGAGCAGGAAAAGATCATCGCCGCGACGACGGTGCTCGACATCGCGCTGCGCGACATCCTGCGCGAGGACCTCGGGCAGACCTACACCGTCAAGGTCGGGCTGTCGCAGGCGCTGCCGCAGCGCGGCAGCGGCCACATCGAGGTGCGGTTCCAGGCCGCGCCCGAGAACCTGCCGTCGATGACCGCGCGGGTGATGCAGGAGATCAAGCGGCTGCAGCAGGAAGGGCCGACCGAAGGACCTGACCGACCGCGCCAAGGAAACGGCGCGGCGCGGCTACGAGACCGCGCTGAAGCAGAACGACTACTGGCTCGGCCGGCTGCAGACGATCAAGACCTACAACCGCGACCCGGGCGAGATCCTGACGCGCGCCAGCGCATCGACGCGGTGACGCCGCAGGTGCTGCAGGAAGTATTCAAGCAGTACTTCCCGGCGGACCGCTCGACCGTCGTCACGCTCGTCCCACGCCTTCGGCCTGATCCAGCCGTAACACGCGGAACACGCGAGCCACGCCGACAAAGCAGGCTCAGCGGGTTCCGCGGTTCTGCGGGGATCGTCGTCTTATCGTTTGATGTCGGCGCGCCAGCGCGCGGCGTCGGTGAAGACCTCGGCCAGGCGCTCGCCCTCGGGCAGGTCGCGCCGCAGCTCCTGCAGCAGCGCGATCAGCGCATCGAGCGCCGGGCCGATCTCGTCGGCGTTGGTGGCGGCGATGTCGCGCCAGATGTCGGGCGGGCTCGACGCCAGCCGCGTCGTATCGGCGAGCCCGCGCCCCGCCAGCGCCAGCCCGTCCTGCCCCACCGCGTCGCCCGACCACCTGCATCAGCGCACTCGCGGTCAGCTGCGGCAGGTGGCTGAGGAACGCCAGCAGCCGATCGTGCGCCTGCACGCCGATCACCCGCGGCACCGCGCCGAGCGCCTGCGACGAACGCCGTCAGCTTCGCGAGCGCCTCCGTCTGCCCGGAGAGCGCTGCCGCTCGTCGGTCACGATCTGCCGGCGTCAGCAGCCACGGCCGGCCGCTGAACAGATCCGGCCGCGCGTGCTCCAGTCCGCCCTGCGCCGCGCCGGCGAGCGGATGCCCGCCGACGAACGTGAATCGCGCCGGCAGCGACGCGGCGGCCGCGACGATGCCGCGCTTGGTGCTGCCGGTGTCGGTGATCGATGGCCGGCTGCCGGACGTTCTCGTCCAGCTCCGCGAGCAGCGCGATGTTGGTCTTGACCGGCGCCGCGAGGATCACGATGTCCGCTTCGGCGAGCACGATCAGGTCGTCGGCCGCGACGTCGATCGCGTGCAGCCGCATCGCCGTCTCGAGCACGTCCTTGTTGTCGACGCCGATGACCAGCGCCTTCGGCCACAGCTGCCGCGCCGCCAGCGCGATCGAACCGCCGATCAGGCCGAGGCCGACGATGCCGATCTTGTCGAAGATCGGCGGCGCCGTCGAGCGCCGGGCATCACGGCCGGCCCGGCTTGGATGACGGCATCCGCCGCTCAGAAACTCAGCGCAACTGAAACTCGAGCCCCACCCGCCGCGGCGGACCGGCTCGAGGCAGATGCTGCGGCCGATCGCCGGCGCGATGATCCGCAGCTCCGCCATCAGGCGATCGAACTGCGCCGGGAACATCGACTGCGCGCCGTCGCTCAGCGCGTGATCCGGATCGCAGTGGACCTCGATGATCAGGCCGTCGGCGCCGGCGGCGACCGCGGCGCGCGCCATCGGCGCCACCATGTCGCGGCGCCCGGCGCCGTGGCTCGGGTCGGCGACGATCGGCAGGTGGCTCAGCTTCTTGACCACCGGGATCGCCGAGATGTCGAAGGTGTTGCGCGTCGCGGTCTCGAAGGTGCGGATGCCGCGCTCGCAGAGGATGACGTCGTTGTTGCCGCCGCTCAGCACGTACTCGGCCGAGAGCAGCCACTCCTCGATCGTCGCCGAGATGCCGCGCTTGATCAGCACCGGCTTGCGCGCGTGCCCGAGCTCGCGCAGCAGCGTGAAGTTCTGCATGTTGCGCGCGCCGAGCTGGAAGATGTCGGTGTAGCTGGTCGATCACCTCGATCTGGCTGAGGTCCATCACCTCGGTGATCAGCTTGAGGTTCTCGGCGTTCGGCCGCGTCGCGCAGCAGCCGCAGCCCTTCCTCGCCGAGCCCCTGGAAGCTGTACGGCGAGCTGCGCGGCTTGAAGGCGCCGCCGCGGAAGATCTTCGCGCCGGCGCGCTTGACCGCCGCCGCCGCCGCGCGGACCTGCGGCTCGCTCTCCGCCGAGCACGGGCCCGGCCATGACGATGACCTCGTCGCCGCCGATGCGGACGTCGCCGACGCTGACGATCGTGCCTTCGGGCTTGAAGGTCTTGCTGGCGAGCTTGTACGGCTCGGAGATCCGCAGCACCTCGTGCACGCCGTCGAGCAGCTCGATCAGCGCCTTGTCGGGATGGCCCTGTCCGACGGCGCCGAGCACGGTGCGCGTCACGCCGGTCGATCGGTGCACGTCCATGCCCATCTCCACCAGACGGGCGACCACCTGTTCGATCTGGGCCTCGCTCGCCCGTTCTTCCATCACTACGACCATGGCTTCTGTCTCCATCATGCGCTGGGGCCTGACGGCCGCGTCGCTACTACGTCTCGTGCACGACACGCCGCTCGAGGCTGCGCGCTTCGTCGATGATCCGCTCGAACAGCCGGGCGATCGCGTCGGGCCCCAGCGGCCCTTCGGCGGCGATGCCGCGCACGTGCGCCAGCACCTGCTTCTCGCGCTCCGGCTGATAGACCTCGGCGCCGAGTTCCTTCTTCAGCCGCCCGATCTCGCACGCCACGCGCGCGCGCTCGTTCAGCAGGCGGACGAGCACTTCGTCCACCCGATCGATGTCGTTTCGCAGATCGTCAAGCGTGGCATGTCTATACCGCTGCGGACGGCCTTCAGGCCGTCCGGCGCCTTTCAACCACCGCACGTATTGCTCGACCCGGCCAATGAGATCGGGCCGGCGCTGGCCTCGGCAATCACCGACACCAGCGCGCTGCCGACCACCGCCGCATCGGCGTAGGCGCAGACCTCGGCGACCTGCTCCGGGCGTCGAGATCCCGAACCCGAGCGCGATCGGCATCGCCGTGTGCGCGCGGATCCGCCGCACCATCGCTTCGCGCGCCGGCCGCCACCTCGGCGCGCGCGCCGGTGACGCCGAGCCGCGAGATGCCGTAGAGAAATCCGCTGCCCAGCGCCGCCGCCGTCTTGATCCGCGCATCGGTCGTCGTCGGGCTGAGCAGAAAGATCGTGTCGATGCCGGCCGCCGCCAGCGTCTCGCGGAAGCTCGCCCGCCTCTTCTATCGGCAGATCGAGCGCCAGCACGCCGTCGACGCCGGCGTCGGCCGCCTGCCGCGCAAACGCGTCGAGCCCGAGCCGCAGCATCGGGTTGGCGTAGCTGAAGATGACGATCGGCGCCTTGATCGTGCGGCCGCACCTTCGGCGATCATCGCCAGCGACGCGCGCAGGCTGCCGCCCGGCGGCAATCGCGCGCTCGGTGGCGCGCTGAATCACCGGGCCGTCGGCCAGCGGATCCGAAAACGGCACGCCGACCTCGAGCACGTCGGCGCCGGCGCGATCGAGCGCCTTCAGGATCTCCGCCGAGCGCGGCAGATCCGGATCGCCGGCCGTCGTGTAGGTCACGAGGCCGGGCCGCTTCTCAGCGCGAAGCCGCGCGAAGGTGCTTGCCAGACGATTGCTCATTCCGCCAATCCCCAACCCCTAATCCCTAAGCCCTAACGTCTTCTCCACCGTCTGCACGTCCTTGTCGCCGCGCCCCGACAGGTTCACCAGCACGGTCGCCGACGGCCCGAGCTCCTTCGCGACACGCATCGCGTAGGCGATCGCGTGCGCCGACTCGAGCGCCGGCAGGATGCCTTCGAGCCGCGCCAGCGTCTGAAACGCGTCGAGCGCCTCCTCGTCGCCGACGTGGGCGTACTCGGAGCGGCCGCGCGCCCGCAGCAAGGCGTGCTCCGGACCGACCGCCGCGTAGTCGAGCCCCGCCGAGATCGAATGCGTCAGCTCGATGTTGCCGTCCTCGTCCTGCAGCACGAAGGTGCGCGTGCCCTGCAGCACGCCGGCGCTGCCGCCGGCGAACCGCGCGGCATGGCGGCCGCGCGCAATCCGCTCGCCGCCGGCCTCGACGCCGATCAGCCGCACGCCGCGATCCTCGATGAACGCATCGAAGATGCCCATCGCGTTGCTGCCGCCGCCGACGCAGGCGACGATCGCGTCTGGCAGCGTGTCCGGCGAGCTCGAGGATCTGCGCGCGCGCCTCCTTGCCGATCACCGACTGGAACTCGCGCACCATCAGCGGGTACGGATGCGGGCCGAGCACCGAGCCGAGCAGGTAGTAGGTGTCGGCGACGTTGGTGACCCAGTCGCGCATCGCCTCGTTGATCGCGTCCTTCAGCGTCCTGCTGCCGCCGTCGACGCGCAGCACCTCGGCGCCGAGCAGCCGCATGCGGACGACGTTGAGCGCCTGGCGATCCATGTCCTCGGCGCCCATGTAGACGTGGCACTCGAGGCCGAGCAGCGCGCAGGCGGTCGCCGACGCGACGCCGTGCTGCCCCGCGCCGGTCTCGGCGACGATGCGCCGCTTGCCCATGCGCGCGGCGAGCAGCGCCTGGCCGATCGCGTTGTTGATCTTGTGCGCGCCGGTGTGCGTCAGGTCCTCGCGCTTGAGGAAGATCCGCGCGCCGCCGGCCGCCGCCGACAGCCGCTTCGCTTCGTACACCGGCGTCGGCCCGCCCGACGTAGTGCGTGAGCAGGCGGCTCAGCTCGGCCTGGAACGCCGGATCGTCGCGCGCGGCGAAATAGGCGCGCTCGAGCTCCTCGATCGGCTCGACCAGCGTTTCGGGGACGAAGCGGCCGCCGAACTCGCCGAAGTAGCCGCGCGCGTCAGGATCGCGTCGTGATGTGACCAGCGTCATGAACTGCCTCGAACAGCGCCCGCAGGCGCCGATGATCTTTGATGCCGGGCGCGCGCTCCACGCCCGACGATACGTCGATGCCGAACGGCCGCACGCGCGCGATCGCCTCGGCGACATTGTCGGGCGTCAGCCCGCCGGCCAGCACGATCTCGCGCCGCGCCGCGATATCCGCGGCAGCCGGCCCAGTCGATCGTCCGCCCGGTGCCGCCGCGCGCGACCGGATCGTGGACGTCGAGCAGCAGCCGCACCGCGAGCCGGCCACGACGCCGCATCCTCGCTCGCCCGGACGCAGATCGCCTTCATCACCGGGCGCGTCGACCGCCGCGGCGAACGCCGGCGTCTCGTCGCCGTGCAGCTGCACCGCGCCGAGCCGGACCAGGCTTGCGACGCCGTTGACGTACTCGATCGGCTGGTTGACGAACACGCCGACCGGCGTCACGAACGGCGGCAGCGCCGCGGCGATCGTCGCGCGCGCGATGCGGATCGATGAACCGCGGGCTGTTCGGCCAGAAGATGAAGCCGATCGCGCCGGCGCCGCCGGCCACCGCCGCTTCCGCGTCCTCGAGCCGCGTGATGCCGCAGATCTTCACGAACATGTGAACGCGCCAAGGACACAGAGGGGAACAAGGGCACCGAGGGGTCACGACTTCACCTCCAGCCGGTGAGGCCGCTTCTCTGTGTCCTTTGTAGCCTTTGTGTCCTCTGTCTCAGCCGCGGAAGCGAGCAGCTCTTTAAGTTGCTCGCCCGGATCCGCCGCCGTCATGAACCGCTCGCCGATCAGGAACGCGCGGTAGCCGAGCGCCTTGCAGCCGCGCGAGGTCCGCCGCGCGTCTTCAGCCCGCTCTCGCTGACGGCGATCACGTCCGCCGGCATCTGCCGCGATCAGCGCCTCCGAGGCGTGGACGTCCACCTGCAGCGTCCGCAGGTTGCGGTTGTTGACGCCGATGATCCGCGCGCCGGCGTCGATCGGCGATCGCCAGCTCCGTCGCGTCGTGCACCTCGACCAGCACGTCGAGCCCGTGGCGCCGCGCGTGGTCGTGCAGCACCTTGCAGCTCCGCCGGCCGCAGCGCCGCGACGATCAGCAGCACCGCATCGGCGCCGGCGGCCTTGGCCTCGAGCAGCTGGTATTCGGAGACGATGAAGTCCTTGCGCAGCAGCGGCACGTCGACCGCGGCGCGCACCGCCGCCAGGTGATCGAGCGAGCCGTCGAAGAAGGTCGGCTCGGTCAGCACCGAGATCGCCGCCGCGCCGCCGCCGCGTAGCCGGTCGCGATCGCGACCGGATCGTAGTCGTCGCGCAGCACGCCGCGCGACGGCGACCGCCGCTTGCACTCGGCGATCACGTTGATCCGATCGGCGCGCGACAAGCGCCGCCTGGAACCGGCCCGCGCGCGACGGCATGCGCCGCGGCCCGCTCGGCCAGCGCGGCCAGCGGCTCCTCGGCCTCGCGCACCGCGACGATCCGCCGCGTCGCCGCCACGATCGTCTCCAGCAGATCGGCCAGGGTGCGGGGTGCGCGGTGCGAGTGCGTGGTGCGAGTGCGCTCACGCCGACGCTCCTGCAGCGAATTCTTCCGCCGTCGAGATCGACACCAGCTGCTCCAGCGTCCGCTTCGCGTCGCCGCGATCGATCGCGCGCGACGCTTTCAGGATGCCTTCGTCCACCGACGCCGCCGCGCCGGCGATGAACAGCGCCGCGCCGGCGTTGAGCAGCACCACGTCGCGCGCCGGGCCGCGCGTGCCGTCGAGGATCCCTTCGATGATCCGCGCGTTCTCGTGCGCGTCGCCGCCCTGCAGCGAGCCGGCCGGCGCCTTCGGCAGGCCGACGTCGGCCGGATGCAGATAGAACGTGTTGACCGCGCCGTCGCGGCACTCGGAGATCTTCGTGTAGCCGGTGGTCGTGAGCTCGTCGATGCCGTCGGCGCCGTGCACGACCCAGGCGCGCTTGGTGCCGAGCAGCATCAGCGCGCGCGCCATCAGCTCGGTGAACTCCGGCCGCGGCACGCCGACCAGCTGCCGCGTCGCGCCGGCGGGATTGGTCAGCGGGCCGAGCAGGTTGAACGCCGTCCGCACGCCGAGCTCGCGGCGCACCGGGCCGGCATGCCGCATCGACGGATGAAACGTCGGCGCGAAGAAGAAGCCGATGCCGGCCTCCGCCAGGCAGCGCTCGACGACCGCCGGCGACGCGGTGATCCGGACGCCGAGCGCCTCGTAGACGTCGGCGCCGCCGGCCTTGCTCGACGCCGAGCGGTTGCCGTGCTTGGCGACGCGCACGCCCGCCGCCGCGACGACCAGCGCCGCGCACGACGAGATGTTGAACGTGTTCGGCCCGGTCGCCGCCGGTGCCGCAGGTGTCGAACACGTCGTCGTAGCGCTGCGACACCTGCACGGCATGCGCGCGCATCGCCCGCGCGAGGCCGACGATCTCGGCCGGCCGCTCGCCCTTCATCGCCAGGCCGATCAGCAGCGCCGGCGATGTGCGCCGGCGCGGCGCGGCCCTCCATGACCTCGGCCATCGCGGCCGCGGCCTCCTCGGCGGTCAGGTCCTCGTGGCGCGTCAGTTTTTCGATCAGTTCTTGAAACATGGCGATCAGGTCCGGCTAATGCCGGACATACCCTCGAGAAATTCCGGAGGATGTGCTTGCCTTCGCCGGTCAGGATCGATTCGGGGTGAAACTGCACGCCGTGCACCGGCCAGGTCCTGTGCCGCAGCCCCATGATGTGCGCGTCCTCGCGCGTCCGCGCCGTGATCTCGAGCTCCGCCGGCAGCCCGCTCTCCGCGACGACCAGCGAGTGATAGCGCGAGGCGACGAACGGTCCGGCGATGCCGCTGAACACGCCCTGGCCGTCGTGCTCGATGGTCGACGTCTTGCCGTGCATCGGCACGCCGGCGCGCACCACCTCGCCGCCGAACACCGCGCCGATCGCCTGATGCCCGAGGCAGACGCCGAGGATCGGCGTCGTCTCGCCGAGCCGGCGGATCACGCTCATCGTGACGCCCGGCGGCCTCGGGCCGTCCCGGCCCCGGCGAGATGACGATCCGATCCGCCTTCGGCGTTGACCACGTCCTCCAGCGAGACGACGTCGTTGCGCATCACCTGCACGTCCGCCCCGAGCTCGCCGAGATACTGCACGAGGTTGTAGGTGAACGAATCGTAGTTGTCGATGACTAGAACCATGGGAAGTCAGATTTCAGAGCTCAGATTTCAGATTGGCGATCACAGGCCCGCCTGCGCCAGATCGAGCGCGCGCAGCAGCGCCCTCGCCTTGTCGCGCGTTTCTTCGTACTCCGCCGCCGGGTTCGAGTCCATCACGATGCCGGCGCCGGCCTGCACGTAGGCCTTGCCGCTTCGACATGATCACCGTGCGGATCGCGATGCAGAAATCGAGGTTGCCGGCGAAATCGATGTAGCCGACCGCGCCGGCGTACAGGCCGCGGCCCGACGGCTCGAGCTCCCGGATGATTTGCATCGCGCGGACCTTCGGCGCGCCCGAGACCGTGCCGGCCGGAAAACACGACACCAGCGCGTCGAGCCGATCGCGATCGTCGGCCAGCTTGCCCTTCGACGATCGAGGTCAGGTGCATGACGTGCGAGAAGCGCTCGAGCCCCATGAACTGCGGCACGCGCACCGAGCCGTACTCGCAGACCCGGCCGACGTCGTTGCGGCCGAGATCGACGAGCATCACGTGCTCGGCCCGTTCCTTCTCGTTGCGCTTCAGCTCCTCGGCCAGCCGCATGTCCTCTTCCTCGTTGCGGCCGCGCGGCCGGGTGCCGGCGATCGGATGCGTCTCGACCCGCGATCCTTCGACCCGCACCAGCATCTCCGGCGACGAGCCGACCACCGAGACGCCGCCCATGCGGATGAAATACATGTACGGCGACGGGTTGACGTGGCGCAGCGCGCGATAGACGGTGAACGGCTCCGCCGCCACCTCGGCTTCGAAGCGCTGCGACAGCACGACCTGATAGATGTCGCCGGCGGCGATGTGCTCCTTCGCGGCGCGCACCTGCTCCTCGAACCGTTCCTGGGTGTGGTTCGAGGTGAACGACGAGCGCGCTGCTGAGGCCTCGGGGCGCGTGTGCGAGAGGTTGCGCTCGAGCTCGCGCTCGAGAAACTGGATCTTGGCGCAGGCGAACTGGTAGAGCGACTCGAGATCCTCGTCCGGCGTGATGCGCGCGTTGGCGATGATCAGGATGCGGTGCTGGACGTGATCGAAGGCCAGCACCGTGTCGAACAGCATGAACCCGGCATCGTCGGCCGCGTCGGGCGACGGCGCCGAGGTCGCCGAGCGTCGGCTCGAACCACGACGCGGCGCCGTAGCCGAGATAGCCGACCGCGCCGCCGGTGAAGCGCGGCAGCTCCGGCACGAACGGCGACCGGAAGTCGGCCATCAGGCGGCGCAGCGTCTCGATGCAGGACTGCTCGCTCTCCTTGGTCACGCCGCCGCGATCGATCGTCGTCTTGCCGTCCCTGGCGCGCAGGATCAGGAACGGATCCTTGCCGAGGAACGAATAGCGGCCGACGTGCTCGCCGCCTTCGACGCTTTCCAGCAGGAAGGCGTAGTCGGCGTGCTCGGCGATCTTCAGGAACGCCGACACCGGCGTCAGCAGATCGGCGACGATCTCCTTGCAGACCGGCACGAAGGTGCCGCGCCGCGCCAGATCCTTGAACTCTTCAAACGACGTGATTTTCATCGCGAGCAAACTCCGCCAACCGCTTGAGCGCGGCTTCCCTCATCACACCGGGCTGGGGCTTGGTTCCGGTCCACCACTGAAACTGTTCCCGGGCCTGCGCGACGAGCATTTCGAGGCCGCCGATCGTCTGCGCATCCGCTGGTCGCCGCGTCGCGCAGCAGCCGCGTCACCGACGGGTTGTAGACCAGGTCGTAGACGTAGCCGCCCGTCAGATGCTCTGCCGGAATCGGCGTCTCGTCGACGCGCGGGTACATCCCGACCGGCGTGCAGTTGATCAGCAGATCCCAGCTGCCCGGCTCGGGCGGCCACGGTCCGAGCTCGACCGACGTCAGCATCGCCGTCTCTTCCGCCTGCTCGCCGGTTGCGCGCGTGCAGCCGCACCGCGCACCCGCTCGAGGCCAGCGCGACCGTGACCGCGCGCGCCGCGCCGCCGGCGCCGAGCACCGACGCGCGCAGCCCGGCGAAGCGCGACGCGATCGCTGCAGCGGCTCGAGGAACCCGCTGGCGTCGGTGTTGCCGCCGATCCAGCGGCCGTTCTCGACCCGGATGGTGTTGATGGCGCCGATGCGGCGCGCCACCGAGTAGACCTCGTCCACCTGGTCGAACAGCGAGACCTTGAGCGGAATCGTGACGCTCGCGCCGCTGATGCCCGAGCGCCCGGCCGAACGTCGGCGAAATCGGCCGCGCTGGCCGCCGGCAGCGGCAGGTAGACGGCGTCGAGGCGCGCGGCGCGGAACGCCGCGTTGTGCATCGCCGGCGACACCGAGTGCAGCACCGAGCCGCCCGCGACGCCGTAGATCTCGGTGGTGTCGGTGATGGAGCGGAAGTGATAGTCCTTGAGCAGGGACTGGGCGCTGAGCTGACCGATCTCCTTCAGCGCGCCCGCATAGGTCCAGACCGATCCGAAGCGTCCGGCCAGCACGCGCGTCGCGAGGCCGTACGGCCCCATGCCGATCAGCACCAGGCCGCCTTGCCGTCCGCTCTGCGCGCCGAGATCGAGCAGCGGCACGCAGTCGCTCAGGCTCGACAGGGTCGCCGCGATCTTGATCGACCTCGGCGCCGGTCGCGCGCATGGCGTGCACCCGCGCGGTCAAGATCGATCGGCACGCCGAGATAGTCGTGAGCCGACAGCACGATGCGCCGGCCGCGCGTCCTGCGCGATCAGATCGTCGAAGCGCGCGCGCCATTCGAGGTCGACGTACTCGGCGCCCAGCGCGAGCGCCTCGGCCAGGATCCGCTTGCGCTCCTCCTCGGAGCCCTTGAACTCGCCGCCTTCCCAGCCGGGCCGGCAGGTCACGATCACCGGCCGGCGGCCGCCCGGCGAGCGCGCCGGCGACGTCCGGATCGCTGACCGTGTCGAGGCGCAGCTCGATCAGATCGGCGTCGGCGACCGCGTCGCGCTTCTGGCGCAGCTCGGCCGTCGTGGCGGCGGTCACGGTGACGCACAGCAATGGTTTCGACATAAAAAAAGCCTCTTCAACCGTGGGGCTGAAGAGGCTCGAACTCGTTCGCGCTGTGGCGGCTGGCGCCTAGGCGGATGCCTCTTCAGTCGAGCTCCAATACCACCGCCAGGCCTGCGCGCACACGGGTGCCGCAGGCTGGAAGCGGTCGGTCGCAGGGCTGAAGGACGTCGGCATCAGAACGGTCAGACGATAGCAAACCCCGGCGATTCGTGTCAAACTGCTCGATGTAGATTGGATTTACACGCCCATGAGATTCCGCCGGCTTGTGCTCACTCGTGCTCGTGGCCCTGAGTCGGCGTGTCGAGCCTGCTGTCCGGCGCGACCACCCAGATGGACGTCAAGGACATCCGCCCGGGCATGGTCGGCATCGGCCACACCGTGTTCGACGGCACGCACGTCGAGGAATTCAAGGCCAACATCCTCGGCGTCCTCGAGAACGTCATCGGCCCGCACCGCAACCTGATCCTCGCCAAGCTCGAAGGCGGACCGCTCGCCAACACCGGCGTCATCGCCGGGCATGAGCGGCAGCCCGGTCTACGTCGACGGCAAGCTGATCGGCGCGGTGTCGTACGCGCTCGGCAGCTTTTCCAAGGAGCCGATCGCCGGCATCACGCCGATTGCCGAGATGACCGACTCGACCACGTTCAGCGACGTGCGCCCTCCGGGCGCGCGCGTGCAAGGTCGAGTTCCCGCTCACCCGCGAGAGCCTGTCCGCCGCCTTTCGCAAGGCGCTGGCCTGGAACCGGCCGTTCGCCGACCGGCCGAGCGACGCCGAGCTTGCCGGCATCACCGCGGTGGCCGGCCTCGGCGGCAGCCAGCTCGGCACGCTGCTGCGTCCGATCGCCACGCCGCTCGTGATGTCCGGCTTCGAGCCCGATCTCGCCGACATGTTCGGCGGCGCCTTCCGCGATCAGGGCTTCGTCCCGACCGGCGGCAGCGTCGCCGGGCTGCGCGCCGGCGAGAAGCCGTACGAAGGTCCGCTCAAGCCGGGCGACGCCGTCGGCGTCATGCTGGTCGGCGGCGACCTGATGCTCGGCGGCACCGGCACGGTCACGCACATCGACGGCGATCGCGTCTACGCCTTCGGCCACCCGATGTACAACCTCGGACCGACCGAGTTCCCGATGACGCGCGCCTACGTCTACACCGTGCTGCCCAGCCTGTTCTCGTCGATGAAGCTGTCGACGACGGGCGAGATCATCGGCACGGTGCTGCAGGATCGCGCGACCGCGATCGCCGGCGGCTCGGCGCCGGCCCGCGGCATGATTCCGATCACCGTCTCGCTCGAGTCCGACCCGCGCGCCGAAGCAGACGTTCCACTTCGGCGTCGTCAACGATCCGCTGTTCGGACCGCTGATGACCTACGCGAGCATCCTGAACACGCTCGGCTCGTACGAGCGGCAGTTCGGCGCGGCGACGTTCAGCGTGCACGGCTCCGCCAGAGTGCAGAAGCACGATGCGATCGCCTTCGACAACCTGTTCGCCGGCGATCAGTCCTCGATGGGCGCCGCCGCCTACATCGTCGGACCGATGACCGCGCTGATGGGCAACGACTACGAGAAGGTCGACATCGACGGCCTCGACGTCACGTTCGCGACGACCGAAGAGCCGAAGACCGCGACGCTCGAGCGCGTCTGGCTCGACGATCCGCGGCCGCGCGCGGGACGCACCGTGCCGCTGAAGGTGATGTTCCGCACCTATCGCGGCGACGAGATCGTGCGCACGCTGCCGATCGAGATCCCGGCCAACGCCAGCGGCTCGCTGTCGCTGCTGGTGTCGGACGGCGCGCGGCTCGGCCTGAACGAGCAGCGCGAGGCGCGCGCGCCGCAGCCGCGCAGCGTCGATCAGATCATCCGGACGCTGAACAAGGGCCGCCGCAACAACTCGCTCTACGTCAAGCTGCTCGGCTCCGACGCCGGCGCGGTCGTCAACGGCGAGCTGCTGTCGGCGCTGCCGCCGTCGGTGCTCGGCGTGCTCGAAGGCGATCGCAACGGCGGCAACTTCAACCCGCTGCACAACGCCACGATCGGCCAGTGGGAGCTCCCCACCGAGCACGCGGTCGCCGGCTCGCGGACGCTCACGATCACCGTCTCCCAAGATTGATGCCTATCCGTCTCCGCACTGCTGCTGACGACGGCCCTGGTCGCCGCCGCGCTGATTCCCGCTTCACGCCTCGTCGCCGAAGTTCTTCCAGGCCGCGACGCAGACCGACTTCCTCAAAGGCGACGTCGAGAACCTCTCGATCGACAACCACGGCCAGCTGACGCTGGGCCCGGTCACCGAGCTGGTCTACGAGACCTCGGCGCCGTTCCTGTGGTCGATGGTCGCGGCGCCCGACGGCACGCTGTTCATCGGCACCGGCAACGAAGGCAAGGTGTTCCGCGTCGATCCGCAGGGCAAGGGCTCGCTGTTCTTCGACAGCGCCGAGCTCGAAGCGCACGCGCTCGCGCTGGCGCCCAACGGCGGTCTCTACGTCGGCACCTCGCCCGACGGCAAGATCTACAAGGTCGATCGCAACGGCGCCGCGACGACGTTCTTCAACGGCGACGACAAGTACATCTGGGCGCTGGCGGTGGACGGCAAAGGCAACGTCTTCGCCGGCACCGGCGACAAGGGCGTCATCCACAAGATCACGCCCGACGGCAAAGGCACGCGTCTTCTACAAGACCAACACGACGCACGTCACCGCGCTCGCCTTCGACAAGAGCGGCAACCTGCTCGTCGGCACCGGCACGCCCGGCAAGGTGCTGCGGATCGATCCCGACGGCAAGCCGTTCGTGCTGCTCGACTCGCCGTTCCAGGAAATCCGCGCGCTGCGCTTCGACGACAAGGGCATGCTCTACGTCGCCGCGCTCAGCGGCCGGCCCGGCTCCGGCGCGGCCCCGGTCGTGACCGACAGCGGCGCCGACCGGATCGACCGGCGGCGAGGTCGTGCGCGCGCCGATCGCGTCGGTCTCCGCCGAGATCACGTCGATGTCGATCGTCGACACCGGCGGCTCGGGATCGCAGGCGACGCCGCGCGAGGATCGCCGCTCGCTCGAAGGGCGCGGTCTACCGCATCCCGCCCGACGGCGTCTGGGATCAGCTGTGGGAATCGCGCGACGACTCGCCGTACGACCTGACGTTCGATCGCGAGCGGCGCGCTGATCATCGGCACCGGCGGCAAGGGCAAGCTCTACCGGCTCGAAGGCGATCCGCTGCGGCCGACGCTGCTCGCGCGCGCCGCGGCGCAGCAGGTCACCGCGTTCTACAAGGATCCGGCGCGGCCGGCTGTATTACGCGACCGCGAACCCCGGCAAGCTGTTCCGCGTCTCCGCCGGAGCGCGCGCCGCGCGGCACCTACGAGTCCGACGTGCGCGACGCGCAGATGGTCGCGACCTGGGGCACGATCAGCTGGCGCGGCACCGCGACCGGCGGCAACAAGATCGAGCTGTTCACGCGCGCCGGCAACACCGAGACGCCGGACGACACCTGGAGCGCCTGGTCGGCGGCCTACACCAACGCGCTCGGCTCGGCGATCACCAGCCCGAAGGCGCGCTACCTGCAGTGGCGCGCGGTGCTGACCGGCAAAGGCGACGGCCCGGTGCTGACGTCGGTGACCGCCGCGTACCTGCAGCGCAATCTGCGGCCGCAGGTCCGCACCATCACGGTGCATCCGCCGGGCATCGTCTTCCAGAAGCCGTTCACCACCGGCGACCCGGAGCTCGCCGGCTTCGACGATCAGTCGACGCCGGAGCGCAAGCTGGCCGCCGCGGCGAGCGCGCAGCCGGGCACCTCGTCGGCCGCTCGGCCGCCGCACCTACCAGAAGGGCCTCCAGACGCTCGTCTGGAAGGCCGACGACGAGAACGACGACGACCTGGTGCTACGACGTGCTGTACCGCCGCGAAGGCGAGGCGGCGTGGAAGACGCTGCGCAAGGCGATCAGCGACACGATCCTCGTCTGGGACACGACGACGGTGCCCAACGGCACCTACTTCGTGAAGATCGTCGCGTCGGATGCGCCGTCGAACCCGCTGGGCAGCGCGCTGACCGGCGAGCTGGACAGCGTGGCCTTCGAGATCGACAACACGCCGCCGACGATCACGGTCGGCACCGTGCGCGTCGAGCGCGGCCGCACCATCATCCCGTTCGACGTCAAGGACGACCACTCGCCGGTGCAGCGCGTCGAGTTCTCGCAGGACGGCCAGCGGTGGCGCGGCGTGTTTCCGGTCGACGGCATCGCCGACTCGCGCGAGGAGCACTACGAGCTGGTGGTGGACGGCGAGCTCGGCGAGCGCGGGCTGACGCTGCGCGCCAGCGATTCGATGAACAACGTGGAAACCATCCACGTCGACGCACCCGCGCGGCACGTGACGGAGGGTACGGCGCGCAACGCGGATCACACAGAGCAATTGAGAACCGAGAACGACCTGTTCTCCGAATGCTCCGCTAGCGCCGTGTGAACCCGTCGACTTGAACGCGCGATGTCTTAGGCCCGGGCGGGGCGGACGCGGCCGTCGGCGGACGCGCGCTTCTTCGGCTGCGGCAGCGGCACGTCGAGCGGCGCCGGCTGCTTGCTGGCGCGGACGGTGGTCTGCTCCAGCAGGTAGATCGCGGTCGGCAGCCGCATCTCGAGCGGCTGATCGAGCCGCGCCTGCTGCACCAGATCCAGCAGGCCGTCGATAATCTGCACCTGATCCGCCGAGGCGTGGCTGCGCGCGCGGCGCAGCAGCGCGATGTTGGCGAGCCCGCCCTGCCGGGTCACCACGATCTCCAGCGCGAACACGGCGTCCTGCTCGGCCCACTCGTTGGCGCGCTGAAACCGCTCGGCCCAGCGCGCGCGGCAGCCCGACGCATCCGACAGGTCGAACGCCTCGCAGTCGAGCGGCGTGGAGATGACGCCCATCATCGCGCGCAGCGAATCGGGCCGTTCCTTCGGCGCGAAGTGCATCATCGTCAGCATGATCACGACGCAGACCATGGTGGCGGCCGTGGCGCCGAGGCCGGCGTAGCCGAGACGCATGTCCGAGAACATCACCCGCACGCGCGAGAACAGCGACGCGGCGTCTTCCGCCTTGAAGCGGTTGACGACGGTCCCGGTGAAGACCGCGGCGTCTTCGCTGCGACAGCGTCAGCCGTCCCGGGCAGCATCGCCTGCAGCGCCGAGCCGACTTCGCGGATGTCGGCCAGCGCGCGGGCGCAGCGCGGGCACCACTCGACGTGCGCGCTCACGGCGATCTGCTCGCCGATCGGCGAGCTCGCCGTCGTGAAACGCCTGCAGACGGCGGCGCGTCGAGGCGCAGCTGAGCGTCTTCATGCCGTCCTCGCTTCGCGCAGCTCGAGCCGCAGCGCCTGGCGGGCGCGCGTCAGACGCGACTTGACGGTGCCGACCGCGACGCCGAGCGAAAAGGCGATTTCTTCGTAGCTCAGGCCGTCGATCTCGCGCAGCACGATCGCGGTGCGCTGGTCGAACGGCAGGTGGTCGAGGGCCGCCTGCAGCCGCTCGGCCAAGCTCCTTCTGCGCCAGCACGCGATCGGGCGTCGATTCGCCGCCCGAGAGGAACTCGCCGTGCGCGGCGATGTGCTGGTCGAGCGAGACCTGATCGGCGCGATGACGCCGGCGCCAGAAGCGGTGGCGGTTGCGCGCCTGGTTCACCGCGATGCGGTAGATCCAGGTGCGCAGGCTCGATTGGCCGCGGAATCGGTGAATGGTGCGGAACACGCGCAGGAACACTTCCTGCGACAGGTCGAGGGCTTCGTCGCGGTCGCTCAGCAGGTTCATCGCCAGCTGGACGACCATGCGCTGGTGCTCGGCGACCAGCTCGGTGCAGGCCGTCTGCTCGCCCGCGGCACACCGCTGGATGAGCGCCGCCTCGCGGCCGCCGACGTCAGACCAACCGGCGACCCGGGCCTGTTTCACTGGAGAGTTCCACTATACCAAGTTAGACCCCGGCTGTGCCCGAAAGTTCCGATCGGCGCTGGTAGGATAGAGCCACCGTGAAGCGGGCGCTCCTCGCCCTGGCCGCTGCTGGCGCTGGCCGTGGCCGGCGGCGCGGCCGCCTACCAGGCGGTGGCCCAGCGGAACTACAGCGCGCTGCTCACCCGCGGCGACAACGCCCTGCGCGACGACCAGACCTTCAACGCCATCGAGGCCTACAGCGGCGCGATCGCCCTGCGGCCCGACTCGATGCTCGCCTACCTCCGCCGCGGCCAGACCTACCAGCGCCGCGGCGACCGCGGGGACCTCGACGCGGCGGCGCGCGACTTCCGCACCGCCGCCCGGCTCGACCCCACCGCGACCCGGCCGCTCGAAGCGCTCGGCGACGTCCTGTTCCAGTCGCAGCAGTACGCGCGCGCCGTCTCCGGCCTACGAGCGCTTCGTCCGGCTCGACGATCGATCGGCCCGCGTCGAGCTACAAGCTGGCGCTGGCGCGCTATCGCGACGGCGACATCGACGGCGCCATCGCCGCGCTCAAGGACACGCTCCGCCTCGACGAGCGCCTGGCCGACGCGCACTACCTGCTCGGCGTCTGCCTGCGCGAGCAGGAGCGCCTGCCGGACGCGCTGCCAGCGCTCGAGAACAGCGCGCTGGCGCTGTCGCCCGGCCTGGTGCCCGCGCGCGAAGAGCTCGCCGATCTCTACGGCGCGCTCGACCGCCACAACGAGGAGCTCGATCAGCTGCAGATGATCGCCGGCCTCGACCGCGATCACGTCGCGCCGGCAGGTGGCGATCGGCCTCGCCCAGGCGCGCGCCGGACACTGGGATCTCGCGGTGCTGACGCTGGGCAGCGCGCTCGAGCTCAGCCCGAACGAGCCGGAGATCTACCGCGCGCTCGGCAAGGTCTGGCTGGAACGGCCGCGCGACGATCGCGCGCTTCTCTGAGCAAGGCGCGCGAGGCGCTCGAGCGCGTGGCGTCGAGCCCGGCGGCGACCAGCGAGATGCTGACGCTCTACGGCCGCGCGCTGCTGCAGGAAGGCGACGTCGACGGCGCCGAGCACGCGCTGCAGCAGGCGACCGCTGCGCTTCCCCGTCGATCCGCAGGCGTTCGCGCTCTACGCGAGCGACCGCGGAGAAACAGAATCACCTCGAGCCGGCGCGACAGGCGCTGATTCAGTATGGCGGGCTGACCTCGAACGCCGCCGACTTCGCGCCGCGCGCGACGCGGATCGCGTCGCTGTCGCTGCGCCTGAACGATCCGGACACCGCGGTCCGCTGGCTGACCAGGGCCGTCCGGCCGAGCCCGAACGACGTCGCCTGCTGATCGTCGCTCGCCGACGCGCAGATCCGCGCCGGCGCTCGAGACGCGGCGCAGGCCACGATCGCGCGCGGGCTCGAGCAAGACCCGAAGAACCCCGCGCTCCTCTCCTCGCCCGACGCGCCGCGATTGAATTCGCTGAATTCTGAATTCGGACGTCAATATCTGAATTCCGAGCCGGCGTCATCAGCTTGGTCAACCCCTGCCGCGTCACGCCGAGCTCGGCGGCCGCCCGTCCCCGATGACCGCCGGTGCGCACCAGCGCGGCGCGCACGAAACGAAGCTCGAACGTGCGCCGCGCCTCGTCGAGCGACCAGCTTCGGCCGCGACCTCGTTCGCGCGAAACACGGCGGCAGCGCCGACGGCGGCACGATGCCGCGCTTCGGCGTCCGGACCGCCAGCGCCGCCAGCACGTTCTGCAACTCGCGGACGTTGCCGGGCCAGTCGTAGCGCGCCAGCGCGGCCAGCGTCGACGCGCCCAGCGTAGCGCGGCTGCCGACGCGGTCGGCCGCGTCGCGCCAGAAATGCTCGGCGAGCACCGCGATGTCTTCGCGCCGCTCGCGCAGCGGCGGCACGCGTGATGTGCACGACGTCGAGGCGGTACAGCAGATCGAGGCGGAAGCGGCCGGCCTCGACCTCGCTGCGCAAGTGCGCGATTGGTCGCCGACACGATGCGCACGTCGACCCGTCGCGAGACGTTCTCGCCGACGCGGCGCAGCTCGCCGTCCTGAATCACGCGCAGGACCTTGGCCTGCGCGCGCGGCGTCAGCTCGCCGATTTCGTCGAGGAACAGCGTGCCGCCGTGCGCCTCCTCGAATACGCCGGCGCGATCGGCCACGGCGCCGGTGAACGCGCCCGCGGGTGTGGCCGAACAACTCGGCCTCGACGAGATCGTCGGGCAACGCCGCGCAGTTCAGCGTGCAGAACGGCTTGTGTCGCCGAGCGCTGCCGCGATGAATCGCCCGCGCCACCAGCTCCTTGCCGCTGCCGCTCTCGCCTTCGATCGAGGACGCGCGAACGGCGCCGCCGCCGCGCGCTCGACGCTCTGCCGCAGCGCGACCATGGCCGGCGTCAGGCCGAGCAGTTCGCTCGGCGCCTGCGTCGGCGCTGCGTCTGCCTGGCTGTCGACCGCCGCCAGCATCGGCGCCGCCGCCGCGGCGCTCATCGTCAGGACCGATGCGGCGCGCGACGTGTCGTAGGTCGATCCGATCGTCCAGCGCGCGCAGAGCGCGCCGATCGGCTCGCCGCCATACGCGATCGGCGCCGCCGCCTCGATCCGATCGTGAAGGCGATGAGGCGCGATGGTGATGCCGGCCGAGGCGGCGCGCCGGCGATGCCCGTGTCCGAGGCGCGCGCCGTCGGAGGCGATCGAGGTCGAGGCGCTCGCCGCGGACGCTGACGAACGCCACCGACGGCCGCGTGCAGGTGCTGGCGCAAACGCGCGCAGACCGTCCTTCAGCAGCTCGCCCTCGTCAGCCGCCGTCTGGCAGACGCGCAGAATCGCGACCAGCTCGTCGGCGAACGGATCGGCCATCGAATGCCGAGGCTCGTGCCGCGCGCGCTGAAGGGCGGCGGGCCGCGAGGTAGAGCGCCAGCGCGCCGAGGCCGGTGGCCTTGGCGTGTGTCGAGACGACCTCTCGCGCCTGTGCGCCCGGCATGGACAGCGCCTTGGCCAGCTCCCAGCGCACGCGCACCATCGGCGGCGCCGCGGTGATCAGGCGGCCGATGCGCTGCAGCTGCGACTAGCGCCGCCGCGGGCCGCTCCCGCGCCTCGCTCAATCTCCGCGCGCAGCAGCCACGCTCGAATGGCGCGCTGTGGGTCGCGCGCGGCCCGCGCCAGCGCGAGTGTCTCCGACAGGTCGCGCTCCGCCGGCGTTCAAATCGCCGGCGGCAAGGTGCACCAGCGCCGCCGACGTATGCCACGGCCGCCCTGCCCACGCCGTCGACGCCGGCCGGTTCAGCCGACACGCGCGTAGCAGCGACATCGCCCGATGGAGATCGCCAAGGCCGAGCGCCGACCCGGCGATTCGAGCAGCACGCGCCGGACGCGCAACGCCGGAACATCGGGCGCGGCGCCGACGATCGCGGCGCCGTCGGCGATAGTCGCCGCGCCAGTACGAGGCGCGCGCGAGCGCCAGCGACGCGGCGGCCACTCGTTCCGGATCCTGAAGCGCGCGCGACGCGGCCAGCGCCGTCCCGAGCACGCTGTCGGCCTCGTCCAGCCGCCCCAGATCGATCCAGGCTTCGCCGCTGAGAATCGCGAGATCGGCGAGGGTGCCCGGGGCGTCGGCACGACTCGCGTAGTCGCGCCCTTCCGCAATGACGGATTGGGCGTCGCGCGTCCGCCCGCGCCGCAGCAGCGACCCCGCCAGCGCCAGCGCGCCGCGCGCGGCATCGCTCCACGCACCGCGCCGCGCCAGGCCGCCGACCGCCTGGCGCAGCTGGCGGATGCCGGGCGCCTGACGCCCGCGAGCCAGATCCTCCCGTGCCCGCTCCATCTTCCGTCTGCAACGCGGCGAGCTCGCCCGGCGCAGGCCATGCGCATGGTATGGGCACCGCGTCGAGGCGGCCGTCGAGGGCTTCGGCACGATCGCCGTAGACGGCCGCCTGTTCGGCGACCCGCGGCAGCCGACGGTCCCTCGGCAATCGTCGAGACGCGGCACCGTCGCACCACTCGGGCCACAACAACCGCGCGAATCGTCCGGGCAGCCCGTGCGAACGCTCGGCGGCCCGCCGGACCCACGTTCCAACCGGCCCGTCAGCGGCGCCGGCCCGACCGCGGCCACCAATGCGTCCACCGGCAGACGCGGCATCGCGACGCCGCCGACCGATCGGCGCTCGTTCTCGCCGACCAGCAACAGCACGTGCGGCGACCGGATCCGCGAGCACCGTCCGCAGCAGCGGCTGCCACGCCTCGTCGCCGGCCGTCTCGCGCGATCACGAAGAGACTGCGGCCGCGCCAGAGCGCCGATTGACGCGATCCGATCAATCGAGCCGCGATCGGCACGAACCCGCTGGTTCGCGCGATCCGCGCGAGCTCGCCGACGAGCGTGCGTTTGCCCGAGCCGGGAGGTCCCCAGATGGACGACACCTGTGGCCGCGTGCCGCACGCCGGCTGAAACATTTCCGCCAACGCCGCGAGGACCGGCGATTCAACAATCCGCAACCCGCAATCCACGAGCCGCGATGCTCCCGGCGGCTCGACTTCCCGCGCCGGGTAGCCACTGCCCCACGCTTCGAACCGCGACGACCCGCCGCAGAGACCGAAGTCCACGAGCGGCGCTTGCGCGCGATGCCACAGAGCGCGCCTCGAGGTGCACTGCGTCGGTCCATCGCAATTGCTCCGAGACTTCACCCGCGTCGCCGATCGTCAACGTCGACGCGCGCGCCCGTCGCGAGATCGAACGCACGCCCGTCGTCGTCCACCGCAAATCGATCCGCCACCAGTTGCATGACGCGACGGCCGGTGCAAAACGCGGCCCATCGCGGATCGCGCGCGCCGATCGCCGGGCCGTGCGCCAGAGCAGGCAAATACTTCGGATAGAATGAAGCCCGCATGCTGCGTTTTTTGACCGCCGGCGAGTCGCACGGCAAGGCGCTCGTCACGATCATCGAAGGCGTTCCGGCCGGCCTCGCCATCGACATCGACGCGATTACCACGGATCTCCGCCGCCGCCAGACCGGCTACGGCCGCGGCCGCCGCATGCTGATCGAATCCGATCGCGCCGAGCCTCTCAGCGGCATCCGCCACGGCCTGACGACCGGCGGACCGATCGCGCTGCTGATTCCGAACAAGGACTGGGAGAACTGGCAGCGCACGATGTACTCGGAGCCCGAGATGCCGGCGGGGCCTCCGGCGCCGACCGCTCGCCGGTCACGCGTCCCCGGCCCGGGCACGCCGACCTTGCCGGCTTCGTGAAGTACGGGCACGAGGACATGCGCAACGTGCTCGAGCGCGCCAGCGCGCGCGAAACGGCGGCGCGCGTCGCGGTCGGCGCGATCGCGCGTCAGCTGCTGCGCTGCGTCGGCGCCGAGATCGTCAGCCATGTCGTCCGGATCGGGTCGGCCGCGTTCGCCGGATCCGCTCGCGCTCACCTTCGAGCAGGTACGGGCGATCGCCGCAGACGCGCCGCTCCACTGCGCGGACGCCGTCGGTCGAGCAGCAGATGATTGCCGAAATCGACAAGGCGCGCGACGCCGGCGACACGATGGGCGGCACGTTCGAGGTGATCGTCCACGGCCTGCCGCCCGGGCTCGGCAGCTACGTCCACTGGGATCGCAAGCTCGATGGCCGGCTGGCGCAGGCGCTGATGTCGATCCCGGCGATCAAGGCGGTCGGCATCGGCCGCGGACCCGCCGTCGCCGAGGTGCCTGGCTCCCGCGTCCACGACGAGATCCTGCCCGGGCTCCGCGGCGGACACGCCGATCCCGCTGGCGCGGCCGACCAACAACGCCGGCGGCCTCGAAGGCGGCGTCACCAACGGCCAGGATCTCCGCGTCACGGCGTACATGAAGCCGATCTCGACGCTGATGAAGCCGCTCCGCTCGGTCGATCTGACGACGATGACGATCAGCCCCGCGGCGATTGAACGCAGCGACGTCTGCGCCGTCCCCGCCGCCGCGGTCGTCGGTGAAGCGATGGTGGCGATCGTGCTCGCGGACGCGGTGCTCGAGAAATTCGGCGGCGATTCGATCGAGGAGATCGTCGCGAACTGGAAGGCCTTCACCGCGCGCACGGCTTCGCGCTTCGATCGCCCCTGATTACTTGTCACGGACGGCAACGCAGAACACGCTGAATCCGCAGACTGCTCGTTTGGTCCGTGCCCCGTCTTTTGCATGGCCCCGCGAAGCATGTCCGAGAAAGACGAACTCAACGCACTCACCGAACGAATCATAGGCGCCGCAATCACGGTCCATCACGCGCTCGGTCCCGGGATGCTGGAATCTGCGTACGAAGCGTGCCTCGCCCTCGAACTCTTGACCATCGGGCTTGGCGTCGAGCGCCAAAAGCCTCTACCTCTGGTTTTTCGGGGGCAAACATTGGACTGCGGGTACCGCCTCGACCTCCTTGTCGAGGGAAAGGCGGTCGTCGAAGTGAAGTCCATTGAACGATTCGAACGGGTCCACGCAGCGCAGCTGCTCTCATATCTCCGCTTCTCAAAATCTAAAGTAGGATTGCTGATCAATTTCAACGTGAAATGGCTGGTACGAGACGGTATCAAGCGGGTCGTCAACGGCTTTCCAGAATGAGGATTACTCTGCGTGTTCAGCGGTTTCTGCGTTGAGCGTCGTCGTGGTCGGATAGTCCCATGATTCGACCGATTCTGAAATACGGAGACTCCCTTCTCCACGCGAAGGCGCAGGCCGTGGACGCCGTGACGGCGGACATCGATCGGCTGATCGATGACATGATCGAGACCATGTATGCCGCGCCGGGAGTGGGACTGGCGGCGACCCAGCTCGGCGTGCCGTTGCGCATCTTCGTCGTCGACATCTCCGTCGGCCGCGATCCGAACGGCCTGCTGACGCTGATCAACCCCGAGTTCGTCGAACGCGACGGCGTGCAGCTCGAGGAAGAAGGCTGCCTGAGCGTGCCCGGCTTCAACGCGACGGTGATGCGGCCGATGCGGGCGGTGGTCAAGAGCCTCGATCGCCACGGCGAGCCACAGCAGCACGAGGGCACCGGCCTGCTCGCGCGCGCGTTCCAGCACGAGATGGATCATCTCGACGGCGCCCTGTTCGTGGATCGCCTGCGTGGCATCAAACGCGATCTGATCGTGCGCAGGATTCAGAAGCTGACGCGCGCGGGCAAATGGTGAGCACCGCGACCCAGCCAGACCCACGCGTTCGCGCCGGCCGTGTCGCCGCTGCGATCGTCTTCTTCGGGACGCCGGCCTTTGCCGTCCCGTCGCTCGATGCGTTGCTGGGCGCGTCGCCGCACACCGTGGTCGGCGTCGTGACCCAGCCGGATCGGCCACGCGGCCGCGGCCAGAAGCTGTCGGACGCGCCGGTGAAGGCGCGCGCCGTGGACGCCGGGCTGCCGCTGCTCCAGCCGGAGCGCATGAAGGATCCGGATTTCTCGAGGCGCTTGCGGCATGGGGCGCCGACCTCGGCGTCGTCGCCGCATACGGCCGCATCCTCACCGACGCGATTCTCGCGACGCCGCGCCTCGGGATGATCAACGTGCACGGCTCGCTGCTGCCGCGATATCGTGGCGCAGCGCCGGTGCATCGGGCGGTGATCGCCGGCGAAACGACTACCGGTATCACGATCATGCGGGTCGTCAAGGCGCTGGATGCCGGTGCGATGTTCGTGAAAGAGCATCGACCGATCGGCCCTGACGAGACCAGCGACGAGGTCGAGCGCGCGCTCGCGCAGATCGGCGCGCGCCTGCTCGTGGCCACCGTGGATCAGATCGCGCGCGGCGGCGCCGTGGAAACGCCGCAGAACGACGCGGAGTCGACCTACGCCCACCGGCTGACCAGAGAAGACGGCGTGATCGATTGGAGCTGGCCGGCCGCGCGCATCCACAATCTGATCCGCGGTCTGCATCCATGGCCGCACGCGTTCAGCTTCGTGCAGGGCAAACGCGTGATCCTTCGGCGATCGCCCTCACACCGATGATGGAGAGCGGGCCCAGGGAAGTCCTGACGTAGGTCGGGCCTTTTGGACCCGCCGGTCCCGCCGGGCACCATCCTCGAAGCCGATGGCGATCGGCTGATCGTCGCGACCGGCGACCGCCGCTCCGCCTCATCGAGATCCAGGCCGAGGGAAAACGACCGATGGGCGCGCGCGACTTCATGGCCGGCCATCGGCTTGCAGCGAGCGACCGCTTCACGAACATGGTCCTGCAGACACCCCATGATCGCCCCGGCGCGGGTCGCGGCCTACGACATCCTCTGCGCCGTCTCCGCCGGCAGCGCCGACCTTCCCACCGCTCTGGCCGCCGCGCGCAGCGGTTTGTCCGACGAACGCGATCGCGCCCTCGCCGCCGAGATCGCCACCGGCGTCCAACGTTGGCGCGCGGCCCTCGATCATCTGATCGTCGAGTTCGCCAAACGCCCGATTGATCGCCTCGACCCTGAAGTCGTCGAGATCCTGCGCCTCAGCGCCTATCAATTGCTTCATCTCACCCGCGTCCCGGCCGCCGCCGTCGTCGACGATGCCGTCGACCTGACCAGGCGGATGGGCAAACGCAGCGCGAGCGGCTTCGTGAATGCGGTGCTGCGATCGATCTCACGGCGCCGGGCGTCGCTGCCGTTGCCGCCGCGGCCCGCGGTTGGGTCCGAACGCGACGCGGCACTGCAATACCTGAGCATCACCCTGTCTCATCCCCGCTGGCTCGCGGAGCGCTGGCTCGACCGACTTGGTTTCGACGCCGCCGAAGCGTGGATGCAGTTCAACAACACGCCCGCCCCGGTGACGCTGAGGGCCAACCGTCTCAAGACGACCCGCGAGGCGCTCGCCGAACGGTTCGCCGGCGATCGTTCAGCGCGTTCAGGATCGCCCGCGAGGAATCGGGTGACGCCGAAATTCTGGTGCACCCGACCGCGTTTGCGCCCGATGGGCTGATCGTCGACCACGGTCACCCGCTCCGCGGCACGGGCCTGGAGCAAGGCTGGTTCGTGGTGCAGGACGAGGCATCGCAGCTGGTGACGCTGCTGGCCGGCGATCGGGCGCCGGCCAGCGTGCTCGACACCTGCGCGTCGCCCGGCGGCAAGACCACGGCGCTCGCCGCGCTCATGGAAGGCCGCGGCCTGCTGGTGGCCTGCGATGTCCGCGACCGGCGCGTCGATCTGCTGCGGCGCACGCTGAGCGCGAGCGGCGCCTCCAATGTCCGCGTCGTGCAGGCCGACCTGCTCGAGCCGCTGCCGTTCACCGCCATGTTCGACTGCGTGCTGGTGGACGCGCCCTGCTCCGGGCTCGGCACCCTGCGCCGCGATCCCGACATTCGCTGGCGGCGCCGGGAACACGAGCTGCCGTCGTTGGCCGCGGCCGAGCTCGACCATGCTGCAGCATGGCGCTGAACAGGTCGCGCCCGGCGGCCGGCTCGTCTACGCGACCTGTTCGAGCGAGCCTGAAGAAAACGAGGGAGTCGCCGATGCCTTTCTCGCGACGACGCCCGGCTTCGTGGCGCTGCCGGCCGGTCGGGCGACGGCCAGACTGGCCGAGACGCTCATCGATGCGCGCGGTCACCTCCGAACGCAGCCGCACCGCCATGGTCTCGAAGCGTTCTTCGGCGCGGTGTTCGAGAGGGGGCAGGCCTGAAGGCCTGCACTACGACTCTCGTGGCGCCTACGGCTTTCGTGGTGCCTACGGCTCTCGTGGCGCTGGACTCCGACTGTCGTAGCGCGGACCCTCAGGTCTCTCGTAGTGCGGACCTTCAGGTCCGCCTTGAGCTGTAGTACGATCGGACTCTTCATGGCATTACGGACACGGATGTGGGGCGCCGGCAAACTGGTGCTCCTCGGCGGCGGGCTGGTGGCCACTTACGTGCTGTTCGCCGCCGCATCGATGCGGGTCGCCCTGCGCGCCCGCGAGGTCCAAGTCCCTGATTTCACCAATCGGACGGCCAACGAGGCGACCGCGCTCGCGGCAAACCTGGGTCTCGGCATGAAGATCGACGAGACCCGCCGCCCGGATCCGAAGATCGGTGCGGGACGCGTGCTGTTGCAGGAACCGGCCGCCGGCTCAACCGCCCGCCGCCAGCGGAGCGTGAAGGTCTGGTTGAGCGCGGGCCAGCGATCGGCGACGATGCCGCTGCTCGTTGGAGAAACGGAGCGCACCGCCCAGTTGCGCCTGACGCAGGACGGCCTGACGCTGGCCGATACCAGCGAGATCCGCTCGCAGGATTTTGCGCCTGACGTCATCGTCGCGCAGACCCCGGCGGCCAAGAGCCCGGCCGGACGCGTGGCCCTGCTGGTGAACCGGGGCGAACGGGGTGCGAGCTACGTGATGCCCGATCTCATCGGCGTCAACGGCGATCGCGCGGCCGACATCCTCCGCAGCCGCAGCTTTCGCGTCGCGGTGGTCGGCTCGAACCCATACCCCGGCGTGGCCGCCGGCGTGGTGATCCGGCAGAGCCCGCAGGGCGGCTTCCAGATCGGGCCGGGCGAGCCGATCTCGCTCGAGGTCAGCCGTTGAGCGTGCTGATCGCGCCATCGATCCTGTCGGCCGATTTCGCCCGGCTTGGCGAGGCGGTCGCCGCGGCGGAGCGCGGCGGCGCCGATCTGATCCACGTCGATGTGATGGACGGTCATTTCGTCCCCAACATCACCATCGGCGTCCCGGTGGTCAAGTCGCTCAAGCGCATCGCCAAGGTGCCCCTCGACGTCCACTTGATGATCGAGGATCCCGATCGGTACATCGAAGCCTTCGCTGAAGCCGGCGCCGGGATGATCTCGGTGCACATCGAGGCGCTGCGGCACGTGCATCGCACCGTCCACGCGATCAAGGCCCTCGGCGTCAAGGCGGGCGTCGTCATCAATCCCGGCACGCCGGTCGCGGCCTTGAGCGAGATTGCCGGCGACGTCGACTTCGTGCTGGTGATGTCGGTGAATCCGGGCTTCGGCGGCCAGACTTTCATCCCGCGCAGCGAGTCCAAACTCCGTGAGGTGCGCGCGCTGCTCGACGCGGCGGGCAGCGCGGCACCGATCGAGATCGACGGCGGCGTCGATCAGCACAACATCGCCAGGGTGGTGACCGCCGGCGCGCGGATGGTGGTCGCCGGTTCGGCCATCTTCAACACGGCCGATCCCGAGCGCGCCACCCGCGAGCTCAAGGCCGCGGCGCTCGGCGCCGTCACCGTCACCCGGTGAGCACTCCCCCTGTCATTTCCCGGGTGCGCGTGCGCTACGCCGAGACCGACCAGATGGGAGTCGTGTATTACGCGAACTACTTCGTGTGGTTCGAAGTCGGCCGGACCGATCTGCTCCGCGAGTCCGGCTGGAATTACCGCGAGATGGAGACAGAGGGATTCGGGTTGCCTGTGATCGAAGCGCACTGCACCTATCGGCAGTCGGCAAAGTACGACGACGAGATTGAGGTCCGCACCACGGGCGAGCTGCTGTCGCCGGTGCGGGTCAAGTTCAGCTACGAGATCGTGCGTGCCGCCGATGCCGCAACCCTGGCCATTGGCACCACCGTCCACGCCACCCTCGATCGTCAGGGCCGCCCCTGCCGGTTGCCGGCGCGGGTGCGGAGCGTGCTCTCGTGAAGGCGTTCGTCACCGGCTGCGCCGGCTTCATCGGATCGACGCTGTGCGAACGGCTCCTCGCTGACGGCGCCGACGTGGTCGGGGTCGACTGCTTCACCGACTATTACCCGCGTCCGATCAAGGAGCGGAACCTGAGCGGCGCGCTGGCGCAGCCGCGCTTCCGTTTCATCGAGTCGCCCATCCAGGACCTCAACCTGACCGCGGAGCTCCTCGACCGCACCCACATCTTTCACCTGGCCGCGCAGGCCGGCGTTCGAAAGAGCTGGGGCCGCGATTTCGCCATCTACTCGGTGAACAACATCGAAGCGACTCAGCTGCTGCTCGAAGCGGCGACCAGCATGCCGTCGCTCGAACGGCTCGTC
Organism: uncultured Acidobacteriota bacterium; assembly: GCA_963794705.1. Lineage (GTDB taxonomy): Bacteria > Acidobacteriota > Vicinamibacteria > Vicinamibacterales > CAVVIG01 > CAVQFC01. Next base: position 915,429 of record CAWCFI010000005.1, on the reverse strand, counting down.
TATTCGTCGAGCTCGTCGGTCTATGGCGATCGCGTCGCGATGCCGATGCGCGAGGACGCGCTGCCCGAGCCGGTTTCGCCATACGGCGTCTCGAAGCTGGCGGCCGAACAGCTCTGCTATCTCTACTACGCCAACTTCGGCGTGCCGGCGGTGTCGCTGCGCTATTTCACCGTCTACGGGCCGCGCCAGCGTCCCGACATGGCCTTCCACAAATTCCTGCGCGCGACCATCAAGGGCGAGGCCATCACCCTCTACGGCGACGGCGATCAGACGCGCGACTTCACCTTCATTTCCGACGCGGTCAACGCCAACGTGCTGGCCGCCACCCGCGGCGTCGCCGGGCGCGTGTACAATATCGGGGGCGGGTCGCGGGTCTCGGTGAACGACGTGCTCGCGATGATCGAGCGCGTCACCGGCCAGCGGCCCCGGGTGAATGTCGATCCCGTGCAGAAGGGCGACATGCGGCACACCTACGCCGACACGTCGAGGGCGCACGCGGACCTGGGCTACGCGCCCACCGTGGGACTCGAAGCGGGCCTCGCGGCCGAGTATCAATGGCTGACTGGAATCCTGTGATCAACAAGCTCCGTCTATCGCGCGGCCTGCGGCTCTCGGTGGCGGCCCTGGCCCTGGCGGTCGCGGCGGCCTGCGCCTCGAACCCGCGCGGCACCGTCCCGGCCGGCACCGCCGAGCCCGACAAGTTCCTGTTCGACAAGGGCACCGACGCGCTCAACAACAAGAAGTGGATCACCTCGCGCGAGTTCTTCAAGCAGGTGACCGAGACCTACACGGCGAGCCCGTATCGGCCCGACGCGAAACTGGGCATCGGCGATACCTATCTCGGCGAAGGCTCCGCCGAAGCGCTGGTGCTCGCGATCAACGAGTACACCGAGTTCCTCTCCTTCTACCCCACCAACCGCCGCGCCGACTACGCGCAGTTCAAACTGGGGATGGCGCACTTCCGGCAAATGCGTCTGCCGCAGCGCGACCAGACCGAGACCCGCGCCGCCTTGCGCGAGTTCGACACGTTCATCGCGCGCTACCCGGGCAGCAGCCTGATGGCGGAGGTCCAGGCGAAGCAGCGCGAGACGCGCGATCGTCTGAGCGAGGCCGACTATCAAGTCGGTTACTTCTACTACAAGCAGAAATGGTATCCGGGCGCGATCGATCGCTTCAAGCAGGTGCTCAAGGACGATCCGGGCTTCACCGGGCGCGACAGCGTCTACTTCTATCTCGCCGACTCGCTCGTGAAGGTGAAGAAGGAAGCGGAAGCGCTCCCCTATCTCGAAAAACTGGTGCAGGAATTCGAGAAGAGCGAGCACCTCGTGCTGGCGCAGAAGATGATCACCGATCTCAAGGCCCAGGCAGTCAAACCGACGACCTGAGCGCGCAGACCGACCGATAGCACGGGCCGCTGCAGGCCCGCTGGAGGCTCATCATGCGATGCGGCAGTCTCGTCCTCGCGGCCTTCCTCGCAACCTGCATGCCCGGCGTCGCCCACGCGCAGTCTCCCGAGGGCGCCCTTTCGCCGCTTGCCCTCGCGGTCGCCTGCGCGCCGCCACCCTCCTTCAACGACGCCCCCTCTCCCGCGCTCCGGGTGGTGGGGTCGCAGGACTCCGCGCCGCGCTTCTTGTTCGGCGATCACGATCTGCTGGTGATCGGCGGCGGCACGGCCGCCGGCGTGCAGCTCGGCCAGCAATTCTTCGTCCGCCGCCAGAACATGGCCGGTGGAAAGTCGGCGCGTCGGGGCGCCGTGACGCTCGGCTGGCTCAGGGTGGTGGCGGTCAACGACTCGAGCGCGGTCGGCCTGGTCGACCATGTCTGCACCGCAATCTCGGTAGACGACTACCTCGAGCCGTTTGTGATGCCGGACGTCTCGGCGGCGATGACCAGGAACGAGGCGCCCGGGCAGCCCGACTTCGCCGTGCTCGGACACATCGTCGCGGGCAACCAGGACCGCATCATGGTCGGGGCCGGCGATCTCGCGCTGATCGACTGGGGCCAGAACCAGGGCCTGACGCCCGGCGCCCGCTTCTCGATCTATCGCGACGTCGGGGTCAACCACGTGCCGCTCGCCAGCATCGGCGAAGGCGTGGTGATTTCGATCGGCAGCACGATGGCCCTGACCCGCGTCACCCGCGCCCGCGACGTCGTCTATAGCGGCGATTACGTCGCGCTTATCCGCTGACGATCGCGTTGAAGCGGCGGAAGTAGTCGGCGCCCGAGACCAGCGCGGTAATCACCACCACCCACAGCGCGGCCTGGCCGATCCAGTAGAACGGCCAGGTCTGGCCATGCGCCAGGATCAACGCCAGGATCGCGATCACCTGCGCCACCATCTTGATCTTGCCGAGCGGCGAGGCCGGCATCGCGACGCCGCGCGCGTAGGCGAGGCTGCGCAGCGTGGTCACCGCGAGCTCGCGGCCGATGATCACCACCACCATCCACGACTGCACGAGATCCAGTTGCACCAGCGAGATCAGCGCCGCCGAGATCAGCAGCTTGTCGGCGAGCGGATCGATCACCTGTCCGAGCGGCGTGATCTGCTTGCGCCGCCGCGCCAGATAGCCGTCGGCCCAGTCGGTCAGCGACGCGAGCGCGAAGATCAAGGCACCGACGATGTCCTTGGGCAGGCCGAGCACGAGCGGTCCCCTGACCTTCGTCAACAGCACGACCACCAGCAGCGGCACGAGGAAGATGCGGGTGACGGTCAGCGAATTCGGGAGGTTCATCTGCGGCGGGTGAGCCCATGATAACATCGGTGGTTGCCATGAAAGCGATTCTGCTCGCGGGCGGCAAAGGCTCGCGCCTGCGCCCACTGACCGTTCACACCCCCAAGCCGATCGTGCCGATCTTCGATCGGCCGTTCCTGCACTACCAGCTCGATCTGCTCAAGCAGGTGCCCGAGATCGACGAAGTGATCCTCAGCCTCAACTATCAGCCGCGGCGTATCGAAGAGGTATTCGGCGACGGCGGCGAGTCGGGACTGGCGATCCGCTACGTCGTCGAACCGGCCCCGCTCGGCACCGGCGGCGCGATCCGCTTCGCCTCGGAGGCGATGCGCGATTCGGTGGTGGTGTTCAACGGCGACGTGCTCACCCAGCTCGATCTGGCGGCGGTGATCGCGCTGCATCGCGAGCGCAAGGCGAAGGCGACGATCGTGCTGACGCCGGTGGACAATCCGACCGCGTACGGCCTGGTCGAGACCGACGCCTCCGGCAACGTCACCCGTTTCCTGGAGAAGCCGAACGCCGACGAGATCACCTGCGACACGATCAACGCCGGGATCTACGTGCTCGAGCCCGACACCTTCGATCGCATCCCGAAGGACACGCCCTGGTCGATCGAGCGCAGCTTCTTTCCGTCGCTGATCGAGCGGAAGGAGGCGTTCGTCGCCTACGTCTACCGCGGCTACTGGATCGACATCGGCACGCCGGAGAAGTACATGCAGGTCCACCGCGACATCATGGACCGGCACTACACCGGCCACCGCGCGATCCCGTTTGCGGCCGCGGCCGGCGCCGCGTGGGTCTCCCCTGACGCCAGAATCGAAGAGGGCGCGATCGTCGAAGGCCCGTGCTTCATCGACGAAGGCGCGGTGGTGAAGGGCGGCGCCCACATCGGGCCCTACAGCGTGGTCGGCCGTCAGTGCCACATCGAAGAGCATGCCGTCCTCGACAACGCGATCGTCTGGGCCAACAGCCGCATCAGCCAGGAAGCGGTGGTCCGGCGCTCGATCCTCGGACGCCATTGCCACATCGGCCGCAACGCGCTCGTCGAGGACGGCGTCGTCCTCGGCGACAAGTCCGTCGTCACCGACTACAGCCGCCTATGACCCTGAACCCCGAGATCTTCAAAGCGTACGATGTCCGCGGTGTGTTTCCCGGCGAGATCAACGAGGATGCCGCGCGCGCGATCGGAGCGGCGTTCGTCGCCTACCTGAAGGCCCGACGCATCGGGGTCAGCCGCGACATGCGCCTCTCGTCGCCGGCCCTGGCCGCGGCATTCATCGACGGCGCCACCTCGCAGGGCGCGGATGTCGTCGACTACGGCATGATGGCGACCGACATGATGTACTTCGCGGTCGCGACCGACGGCCTGGACGGCGGCGTGCAGGTGACGGCCTCCCATAATCCCGGGCAGTACAACGGTATGAAGATGGTCCGCAAGGACGCCTGGCCGCTCAGCGGCGAGGAAGGGCTCACCGAGATCCGCCAGATGATCGCGGACGGCACCATCCCGCCGGCGGCGGCCCGCCGCGGCACGGTGACCACGAGCAACGTGCTGGCGCCGTACATTGAACACGTGATGTCGTTCATCGACGTCTCCGTGATCAAGCCGTTCAACGTCGTGCTCGACGCCGGCTCCGGGATGGGCGGTCTCGTCGCGCCGAAGCTGTTCGAGCGGCTCCCCTGCAAGACCACGCGCCTCTGCTTCGACATCGACGGCCGGTTCCCCAACCACGAGGCCAACCCGCTGATCGAGGAGAACCGCAGGGACATCGTCGAGCGTGTGATCGCGGAAAAGGCCGACATCGGCATCGCCTGGGACGGCGACGCCGACCGCTGCTTCTTCATCGACGGCACCGGCGAATTCATCTCTGGCGACTTCATCACGGCGCTGCTGGCCGAGGCGTTTCTGCTGAAGCATCCCGGCGCAACGGTGATTTACGACTTGCGCGCGAGCTATGCCGTGAAGGACACGGTGGCGCGAATGGGCGGCACCTCCCTGATGAACCGGGTTGGCCATGCGTTCTTCAAGCGCCGGATGCGCGAGACCAACGGCATCTTCGGCGGCGAGGTCACCGGACACTACTACTTCCGCGACAATTTCTACGCGGACAACGGCTTCATCCCGGCGCTGCTGATTCTCGAGCTGATGTCGAAGAAGGGGCAGAGCCTGCACGAGCTGCTCGGGCCTTTGTCGCGGAAGTATTTCATCTCGGGCGAGATCAACACCAAGCTGAAGAGCATGGACCAGGTCCCGCCCAAGCTGATCGCGATCGGGGCCAAGTATGCGGACGGCACGCAATACGAGCTGGACGGCATCTCGGTCGAATACCCCGACTGGCACTTCAACGTCCGTCCCTCGAACACCGAACCGCTGCTGCGCCTGAATCTGGAAGCGACCACGCCGGAAAAGATGGCCGCCAAGCGGGACGAGGTGCTCGCGCTGATTCGCGCGTGATATATTTCTGAGCGTTAGCCGTCTGTCGTTCGGCCTTCGGCCGCGGGCTTAGTGACAATGGTAGTACAGAGGCTTCCCAAGCCTCGGACACGGGTTCGATCCCCGTAGCCCGCTCCACTAACCCGTTACGAATCAATTACCTCCAGAGCTCGGAGATCCCGTCTCCACTATGTCTCCACGGTTTGGGCAGGTGGGAGGTCGGGAAGGCGCCCATCCAGCGACCGGATCGCGTCTTCCGTCGCGGTGGGACTGAGATGCATGTAGCTGCGTCGTTGACAGAGCGGCGTGCCCGGCGAGCTCCTGAATCACGCGAGCCGGCGCCCTTTTCATCGCGAGGTGCGAACAGAAAGTGTGGCGCAGGATGTGTACTCCCGACTGGGGTAAACCCGCGACGCGCTGTGCGCCACGGATCGCCTTGATGACGTGGTCCCGCGTGACCGGGTGGGCGCGTCAACTGGCTCTCGCTACGAGTACACGCCGGACTTGAGGCGCTCCAACCACGCCGTCTTGACCTGCTCCAGCTCTTTAGACATGAATTCGTTTCTGCGCGGCTTGAGGCCACGGGAGGGACGGACAACACGGTCCATGAACTGGTCGACAGATAATTTGTGCTCCCTGTCGGAATCTAGTTTTTCACGCAGAAATTCGGCCAGTGTGAAATCGCCGGCCTTGACGTATTCAACGATGCTTTCGAGCTCCTCAAGACTGGCGTGCTCGCGCGCGCCCCGCGCGAGAGCGCATCCAGGCGAGCAAGCGGTGCTTGGTGGAGACACACGCGACGCCGAAGACCTCGACGGACTGATCGGCGATCAGTGGCACCAGGACGGCGGCAGCAGTGCGTGGCCTGCACCGCCAGCCCTCAGGCTCGCCTAGCGGCTGACGCCGCAGGAACCGTGGCGGAACTCTCCCGGTTGTGGACATTCCGGCGCATGCCGGCGACCTGCAGCCAACCGTGGACGTCGCCCGACGCTGGACGCTCGGTTCGCGCCAGAGAAACCGTGGACATCGGGTCAGACGTCGTCACCGCGAATGTTGGCGCATGTCTGAAAAACGGCGCGTCGAGGTGATAATACGCACTCAGTGAACGACGACCCGCACGAGATCACCTCCACGAGCGGCGCCCCGCCCGATGCCATCACCGGTGGACTGGCCGGACTCCGCATCGGTCCGTACCACGTCCTGCACGAGGTCGGCGCCGGTGGGTTCGGCGTCGTCTACGCCGCTGAGCAACACGAGCCTGTCCGGCGCACGGTGGCGCTCAAGATCATCAAGGCCGGCATGGACACGCATGATGTCGTGGCGCGGTTCGAGGCCGAGCGGCAGGCCCTGGCGATCATGGATCATCCGCATATCGCGCGCGTGATCGACGCTGGCGCCACGAAGACGGGCCGGCCCTACTTCGTGATGGACTTCGTAAAGGGTGAGCCCATCACACGCTACTCGGATCGCCACCATCTGACGGTTGAGGCGCGGCTGGTGTTGTTCCTGCAAGTGTGTGACGCGGTCCAGCACGCCCACGGCAAGGCCATCATCCACCGCGATCTCAAGCCCGGCAACGTGCTCGTGGCCTCGCAAGACGGCGAGCCATCGGCCAAAGTCATCGACTTCGGCATCGCCAAGGCCACGGCCTCGCCGCTCACCGATCGGACGCTCTACACCGGCGAGCACGTGATGATCGGCACGCCGGAATACATGAGTCCCGAGCAGGCCGAAGGATCCGCGGACATCGACACTCGAACCGACGTCTACGCCCTCGGCGTGATTCTCTACGAACTGCTGACCGGTACCACGCCGCTGAACCTCAGGACGGCACGGCAGGACGGGCTCCTCGAACTGCAGAAACAGATTCGCGACGTCCGGCCGTCGAAGCCCAGCACCCGAATCACCCAGGCCGGCGAGCAGGGCGAGTCGATCGCCCGGTCGCGCGGCAGCGACCGCAAACATCTCGCGGATCGGCTTCGACGCGGGCTCGACGGCATCGCCCTCAAAGCCATCGAGAAAGAGCGATCGCGACGCTATGACTCAGTGGGCGCTCTGGCCGCCGATGTCCGGCGCTACCTCGGCGGAGAGGCGGTGCTGGCGGTTCCGCCCACTGCGGCGTATCTGCTGAGCACCTTCATCCGTCGTCACGTCGTCGCCGTGACGGCCGTGGCGCTGGTGGTCTTGTCGCTGATCGCCGCCACCGCGGTGTCGCTCTGGTTCGCGCGCGCGGCCCGCACGCGCGCCGACGCCGAGGCCGAGGCTCGCCGCCGCGCCGAGTCGCTGAACGCGTTCGTCACCTCGGTGCTCTCAACCACCGACCTACAGTTGGAGGGCAAGGCCGATACCACAGTGGTGCAGGCGATGGAACACGCGATCGCCGAGATCGATCGAGGCGCCCTCGCCAGCGATCCCGTGTCACAGGCATCGCTCCTCGGCACCATCAGCGAGGTCATGCGCGGGCACGGGCGCCTCGACGAAGGAGCGACGCTTGCCGATCGCGAGGTCGCACTGCGGCGCCAGCACCCCGGAAACGGTCGCGAGCTCGTGAGCGCACTCTCGCGCCAAGCGCGGATGCTGCGCATGGTGAAGCGCCACGACGAGGCGATGACGGCGGCAAACGAGGCCGTTCGTCTGCAGCGGCAAGTGGCCCCGCAAGACGCGTATCTCGAGGGACAGGCGCTGCTCGGCCTGGCCGACGCCTACATGAGCGCTGAGGCGTATCAGGACGCCGAGCGGGTCGCGCGGCAGGCCACGGCCGCGTTCGAGCGGACCTCCGAGCAGCCGAGCTTCAACGAGGCGGCGCACCAACGCATCGCGACCGCACTGGCCAGACAACTGCGCTTCGACGAGGCGGAGGCCGCCTATCGACGAGCGATCGAGATCGGCATCAAGGAGGATCCGCGCCCGTCGCTGGCGCGGAGCGTGACCATCCACAGCCTCGGGCTGATGCAGTTCCAGCGTGGGGAGTACGCCAGGGCCCTGCCGACCCTGCTCGAGTCGCTCGCCCTGAAGCGTCAGGTGCTGCCCCGCGACCACTCCGAAACCGCGGCAACCCTCGGCGTCCTGGGCGCGACGTACCTCAACCTCCGCCGACTCCCGGAGGCCGAGGCCATGCACCGCGAGCAGGTGGCGATGTCCGAGCGGTTGAAGTTGCCCGAACGTGACCTCCTGTCCTCACGCGCGCTGCTGGCCAACGTCTTGATGGAAATGCGCAAGTACCAGGACGCTGAGGCGATCTTCGCGGCCACTGTGGAATATCGTCGACGCGTCGGGCCTCCGATCGAACTGGCCTTCGCGCTCAGCAACGTCGCGCGCGCCAGGCACGGACTCGGCCGGTCGGCCGAAGCGTGGCGCCTGTTTGCCGAGGCGCAGGCGCTGACGCGGAGCCAGCTGCCCGCCTCGTCAGCCGGACATGCCCGCGTGCTCTTCCGATCGGCGAATGCGCGTCTCGAAGCAGGCAACGTGACCGAGGCCGTACGGCAGCTCGAAGAAGCCGTGGCCACCGCCCAGAATGTGTTTGCCGAAGGGAACGCCCGGCGGGTGGAGTACGAGCAGGCGCTCGCCGCGGCTCGACGCCGCCTGAAACCATAAATCCTCCTGGCCCGATGACATCTGCACGATCGCCGATGACATCTGCACGATCGGATGAGAACAGGACGGACGGTACGGCCCAGGACGCAGTTCGATCAGCCGGACACTTTCAGGGAGATCCGCCTTGCGTCAGTGCGGCCAGGAGACTGGCCCGACCTCCGCGCGCAACCTGCCGACCTAAGTCACCCATTAGAATCTAGCCCTTCCAGCCGCGACGTCACGCGGATCCCCAAGGCGATACGCCGGGTCTTCAGCTCCTTCATCGAGAGCCCGAAAAGGAATTGGATTCGCTACGGAAGCAGTATTGGTTTGAGTCGCACGAGTGTTTCGCAATAGGGTGCGCCGGCTGCTTGGCTGAGGAGGCCAACGTTCATGGCTCTGGCCGAGCAACGGCAATGCCACTAGAGCGCCTGGTGAATGCTCAACAACCACCCATGGCCGAACGAATCTGTGACCATGCCTCCGCCTGATTGGAACGCCGTCCCAAGCGCGATCCGTGCCGCAGATACTCCCGGCCCGTTTGATAGCGACGAAGACCTTCTCCGACACACTGCAGCGGCGCGGGCGTTTCACACGGGGCTGGTCGCGGATACGCAACGGCTCCGGGACATCCTCAGCGCCTTGGCGCAACAACTTCATATCGTCCGTGATCGAGCGGTTCCCCACGCAGATAGGCTCGGCGCCGCGGAAGCGTCTTGCGTGCATCTGAAAACACTGGAATCCGTCGGGGACTCGTGGCGGGATACGTATTGGGACCTGCGGCGCAGCGTGCGCCGGGTGCGATTTCATTTGCGGCGAACGACGAGAACGAAACCTCGAATCAGCTCACGGCGCTAACTCACGCACCGGCGCGGACCAACGCGTGGCGCCGCACGAAGGAGGGCGTTGGAGTTCAAGGAAACCGGAATCCGAGACCGCGGATTCCGGCCCCCTGGCAGCTACCGCTTCTTCTTCGATCCAGTCGCCGGAAGGCTCTTGGCCGCCGCCGACACAGTATCGTCGTCCTCGTCCTCGTCGCCTGATCCTGCGACAGCCGCGGCGGCCTCTCGGTTGATGCCGCCCTCGGCCAGTTTCGTCAACTTCGCGTCGGCAGCCTTCTCTTCATTGAGCGTTTGTTCAAGCAGCGTAGCGACGTCGTCATGGCCGAGCGCCTTGGCCCACGCGATCAGCGTCCCATACGCGGCCATTTCATAATGCTCAGCTCGCTGGCCCGATGCGACCAGGCACGCGTCCATCGTCGCATCGTCGAAGTCTTCCTCCATCACCGAACTGCCCTCTTCGATGATCCCGGCCATGCCGTCGCAGTGCTTGCCCTTGGCCTTTTCCTCCAAGAGCTCGAAGGCCTGTTCAATCCGAGCCACATGCTCGCGGGTCTCCTCGAGATGGGACTCGAAGGCCGTTCGCAGTTGTTCGGACGTGGCGGCCTTGGCCAATTTCGGAAGCGCCTTGGTCAGTTGCTTCTCGGCGTCGTAAGAGTCTTTCAATTCGTCCAGAAATGCGTCGCGCAGCGTACCAACTTCAGCCATTCATCATGCTCCTTCGGGTTACAGCCGCGTAAGGAGCAAGGAGGGTGCCGCAGCGTCCGAATCCGCGCGCGGGTCGTAACGCAAATCAACACGCAGTGGGACCCGAAGGCCGCGACCTCAGCGGCAGGGACTGCCTGCACTCCGATCACGGACCGTTGCCGGATCCGCATAGCGCGGGCGAACCGACGATGAGAAGCTGGCGCATCCTGCCGGCGAGGAGCCCTCCACGTCGGCGACGAGTACACGACGCTTCTTCAGGAGCACATATGACATCGGTTGGATGGAAATACGCGTTCGCGGGGATCCTCGTCGCGATGGTCTTCGGCACAGGATCGATTGCCGCGGCACAAACGAACCAGAATCCGTGGAGTGTCGAATTCGGTCTGGGTTGGGACAACGACATTACCGGGGACATCATTGCCGGCGGGATCGGCCAGATCAACGGCCAGAACGTGGTCATGGTTAAGTCCACCTACGAGGACGTCTACGGCACGGGCCTCCATCTGAAAGGCGGCGTCGGCTACATGCTCCATTCGAAGACGGAACTGCGAGCGACGCTCGCGTTCCAGTCGCTCGGCGCGGCCATCGTCACGCCGCTCGGCGACATCGGCGTGTCGAGACTGTACGGTTCGTTCGATGACTACCAGAGTCTGTCGCTCGACTTCGGGGTCCGCAAATATCATGACGTGGCAAGCAACGTCCAGCTCTACGGCGAAGGCGCGCTCGGCATCGGGTTCATCGACAGCATCGAAGCGGTCCTCGTGGCGCCTGGCGCCAACCTGGTCGGCAAAACGGCTGACTTGTACGACAGGACGGCGGCGTTCGTGTTTTCAGTCAACGGGGGGTTGCTCTACAAGACAAGCGAGCACGTCGGGATCTTCGGGCAGCTGGGATTCCGCCGGACGACCGGACTGAGCGAAGCTGACAATCTCGTTGGCACCGGACTCGAAACCATCAACGACAAGAGCGGACGCTGGTCCATGCCGATCGTCATGGGTATTCGCTACAAGTTCTAGGCACGTCAGGCCTCCGTTAGAGAGTGTCCAGCACGGAAGCGCGGTCGTGGTTTGGTATGGCTCGCGGCATTTGCTAAACTTCCCGAGAATGTCTGGCTGGGACATCACGAAACCACGCGGCCGCGTCGCGCTCTCGCCCGGCGACCATGCCTGCTGCATTTACTCCACGAACGCCGAGCTCGTAGACATCGTGTCGGACTTCGTCGCCGAGGGACTTGGGCTCGGCGAACGCTGCTGGTACGTCGCGGCCAGCAACGACGACGGCGCGGTCGTCGCCGCGCTGCAGTGTCGCGGGGTCCAGGTCGTGAACGAAACACGTCGCGGTGCGTTTGCCCTGATTCCCGCAAACGAAGCGTATCCCGTGCAGGATACGTTCGAGCCCGAGCGGTCGATGCGCGTCTTCAGCGATGCCATCGAGCAGGCACTGCGAGACGGCTTCACCGGTTTCCGCGCCGTCGCGGAGATGTCGTGGGCGCTCAAGCCGGGTGGAACAGAGCGCCTGATTGAGTACGAGGCGCTACTGCGAACGTTGTTCGCGAGCGCGCGGGTCACCGGCCTTTGCCTGTATCCCCGTGTATCGACCCCGGCAGAGGCGCTTCTCGGCGTTCTGGCCACGCATCCGCTGGCCGCGACCCGCGGACCGATCGCGGTCAACCCGTTCTACGAGCCCGACGTTCAGTCCATCCGCCCGGTCAAGAAGGTTCGTGTCGCAGGGCGCTTGAAACGGTTGGATGCCCGGGCGTCGGACACGCGAGCCTGAGCGAACAGGGATCCTCGACGCTGGTTGACCGCCTGATACGCATCTGTTCGACGCTCACTGGTGGACACATGGCGGTATCGAGTCGTGATCACCGGCAGACCCCACAATCGTAACCTCCCGAATAGCTGCACACATTAGGTGTGCAATTAATAGCGATCGCTGCCGGAATGCGCTATAGTCCGCACATCCTTTCCTGACGTTCCTGCCCCGGCTTGGCAGCAGCCTCACCAAAGCTTTTCGAGGTGGCTGACGTGCGAACCATTCCATTTGCCGTTCCGCGTACAGGTGACGTCTGGCCCATTCCGACGCGCGTGCCGTGGTGCCCCATTTGTCGCCGCATCGACCGCGCCGTGGCACAGGATCGTACCGGCTTAGCCGCGATCTGGTTCGTCTGCGAACGCTGTCAGCACCCCTATCCAGCACCGCCGCCAGCGGCGTCATAGCCGCTCGACAAGAAAAGACAGTCAGTATGGAAGAACTTGGCCTGGGGTCGTGGGAGCGGGCGCACCAGAACGGTGCGCTCGCGATTGTGCTCGAAGTGCTCTGGACGCCGAGTACGGACACATACGCCTTCGGTGTGAAAGGCTCCATTGGCGTCCAGGGTCTAGGCCGCGCCATCGGGTTCGCCAACGCGAAGGATGCTGCTGACCGTGAGTCCGGCTGTCCACAGCCGTGCCGCTGCGGTCCCTGGTCTTCATACGTAGATTCGCGACGATGACGAGCCTACACGGTCGCTGACGTTGTCGCCCGACTTCTCTCAGACGCCGTGCCCTGCTGCGGGACGGCGAGAATGGATCCGGTCCTGGCGCATACGAGCACGACGCCGCGATGAATCGACACCCGCTCGAACCCCGCCACGGCAGGCAGCCTAGCACGGCCGAGGTAAGGAGTTAGTTAGGGGTGGCACTAAACGTGTAGAGCGACTCTCGGTGCGAGAGCCGAGAGTCGAGCCATCGCCGCCACACCCGCCACACGCGCCACTCCCGGCGTGCTGTCCGCGATGCACGAATAGGAAGGTAGAAGAACAAGCCGTTGGCCCGGATTCGTCGTACCGCTGGTTCCATTGCCGCCAGTGCGGAAATATCTGGCAATTGCTGCGGCCACGCTAAGGGCCCGTCTGTCGCCTCGAACTCGAGCTGAACGAGGCGACGAACACTCTCGTCGTCGCTCCCCTTCTACCTACAGATGCGCGAGAACCACGCGCGCAGGGCAACGATCACGAACCGGGGCCCTGACGGGCTACTGAGCACCTCTGGACAAGGCACGGCATCTATAACATCGAAGTCCGTCTGATCCTGGGCGAGGTCGTCATCCAACGCGAATTTTTTGCCGAAGCGGACTCGGCCTCGCAGTTCGCTCTGGGTAAGGAGCGCGCCTACGTCGGAGCGTAGGTGGCGATGCTGGTGTCAAAGGCGATCACACCTTGCACGCACCGACTGGATGGGTCTCGCACCTTGCTCCATATGACGACCCCGCCGCTCATGAGTGAACCGCATCGTGTCAGTCTCGGCAAAGGCGTGGCGCTGTGGTGGCTGTTGACTCACCGTCCGGCGCCCCCCTCCCGCTTAGTCCCTGCCAGTTACTTGGCTCAAGACCTTGTTCGCCTTGGCGTCGATCTTCTTCTTATCGGATGCGCTCAATTTGCCCTGGTGCTCCATTTGGGAAGCACGAGCCTTAGCATTCCTGGCGTGACTCGCGTCCGGCATTGGATACTTGCGTTTTTCCGGCAGTCCGAATTCCTTGCTCGGCTCAGCCTTCTTTTTGGATGTTGTAAGTTTCGCCATTACGCCCCTCTGCCAACGTCGCAAGCATGCAGAATGCCACCGTGGCGTTGACACAATGTGAGGCCCCACGATTACCCGCCGATCAAGACATGCGCGACCGCTTCGAGTTTCAACCTTAAGAGATCGCCACTCTTCCCCATCTCACGACGTTCAGCTCCCCTTAATGTTTATCGACCGCATGCGCCGTACGCGCGCCGCCACCTCCTCTGGAGGCCGCAGGAGCGCAGGAGCGCCCGAAGGCGCTCGAGAAAGCTCGAATCATTGATCAAGGAGACCGGGCTCATGAGGAATTGGAATCAAGCAGGACTGGTCAGACGACGAGCGACCGCCCCGGAGGCGGCCGCCCGCAGCGCTATCAGTCGCCGAGAACCTTCTCGACGTCTCCGATCTTCTTCTGAACCTTGCCGCCGATCTTCTCAGCCGTTCCCTCATCCTGAAGGTCCGGGTTGTTCGTGGCCTGCCCGATCTTTTCTTTGATCGTGCCCTTAGCGTCGTGGACCGCGCCTTCGATCTTGTCCTTGGTGCTGTCTGCCATTTCGCCCTCCATTTACCGACTCGACATTCACGAGCAAAGGCGGTGCCCGATACACGAGGTTGCAACGGCAAGTGTGGTGAGCTGAGCAGGACAGTGACTGGACCCGTGTGCCGTCTATGCCAGATCGGGGCGGTGGTTGAGGTGGTAGCCAGGCACACTGACATTGGAGGCGCTGGAAAGCCCCTTCATGGCTGTCGAACGGAAGCCATTTGGTGTCGAGTGCGTCCCACGACGGGCACGGCGGAATGACTTGAGGCGCCGGGGGCGTTTCGTCACTCATTCGCAGGCACTCACCCAGTTCCACGCAGTACCCTGCGCGGCGAAACCCATCGCGGGCGCGCCGCTAGATTTCACAAGCGTCTGCCGACTTCAATCGCGAGACAGTGCGCATGATTCGCGCCCTATGAACGTCGGATGAACTAAGGAGTTCGGCTGGCGCCGTTGGGTGTCTAAAGATAAGCAACACGTAAACGTCTAGTGTGCCGGGGATCGTAGCGGTCGGATGGTGAGATTGTCTCGAACCTCGCGTGTCTGCACATCTGGTCGGGGTGTTTGGGTGTATAAGCAGCGAGTCAGTTGCCAAGCGAAATGGAGCCGCTGACGGTACACACCGATTGGAAGGACGTGATCATGATTAACGCCGCTTCGCACCCGCTGTCTCCCGGCTACCTTCGCCGTATCGTGCTCTGCATAACCATCCTGGTAGCCGTCATCGGCACACCCCGCGGACTCCGCGCCCAGTGGCAATTAAAGGCGGCCGTCGGCGCGCAAAGCAAGGATCTGGGACATCAGGCATTGGCGTTCCTGCCCAATGAACTCTGGATTCACGCCGGCGACACGATCACATGGAAGTTTGAGCCGGACGAAATCCATACGGTCACGTTCTTAAAGGCGGGACAAGTGCGCCTTCCTTTTCCGGTCGGCTGCCCTGGGTTCTCCTCCAATCCCGCGACCTTCGATGGCAGCACCTGCGTCACGACGCCACCCATGGTGAAGGGACAACAGTTCAGTGTCTCGTTCCCCAAGGCGGGAAACTACAAACTAGTCTGTCTAGTCCACGAAAACATGACCGGCGTCGTGCACGTATTGGATCCGCTCGCTCCCCTGCCGTTCGACCAAGAGGAC
Organism: uncultured Acidobacteriota bacterium; assembly: GCA_963794705.1. Classification (GTDB taxonomy): domain Bacteria; phylum Acidobacteriota; class Vicinamibacteria; order Vicinamibacterales; family CAVVIG01; genus CAVQFC01. The sequence continues at coordinate 899,923 of CAWCFI010000005.1, read as the reverse complement.
TACAACGAACAAGCGGCCGATCAACGACGTGACATGCTGTCGGATACTGACCGGGACCATGACGGTCATCACGAGGAGCACGGAGAGCATGGCCCCAGCCGGAATGTGGTCGCGGGCGTGGGTGAGGTTACGGCTAACGGCGGCGGATCGCAGACGCTTTCGATTATGCGTTTCAACCACGACACTGTCACCATGCATGTCGGCGGTACCGTCGAGTGGACGAACGATGATCCGGTTACGCCTCACACGATCACGTTCGGCACCGAGCCGGCCGACCCGATGCCACCGTCCGCGAACGTCACGCTCGATCAGGACGGGGCGCGACACGCCACGCTCCACAGTGGCGTCGAGAGCGCGCATTCAGGCTTCATCGTGTCGGCGCCACAGGAGCGGATCGGCCTACCTCAGGCGCCGCTCGGCGTGACGCGCTTCCGCGTGACGTTTACACACGCCGGTACGTACCCCTATATTTGCGCATTGCATGATGGACTCGGAATGACTGGCAAAATCATCGTCCTTCCGTAGGCCAGACGTGTCATCGTTGGCGGCCTTACGCTCCGCATGCGTGAGGCCGCCACTCACAGCCACTCAATTGGAACCCGGTGGGAGTTAGGAGACGCCTGAACCGCGCTGAATCGCCGGCAACTCGAAGAACACCGGTCGCGGATTCATGGTTTTACGTGACGCGGACGCTGCCGTGGCACGCGGGTCGAAGCCGTTCTGCGCTTTCCGGAAGACCGAAGAGTGCCAGCCGCTCCGTTCGCATCTTGACCTATGCGACATCGCGACACAGCCGGCCCCTGAATCGCTGGGTCGGCCACAACGCGCAGCGTCGGGCTATTCTTGCCTTCATGCCCGCCAGCCACCACAGTCCGCGAATCCGTATCGACAGCGAATTCCGTGGTCGCCTCTCACGCCGGGTGAACGCGCTCAACTCGAAGCGAACATCGTGGCGGTGAACCGAGCGACAGGCCCGCTCACGCTGTGGGCGACGTGTTACTCGACAGGCACAACCGTCTCGACATCTGCACGAAGCGTAGTCTGCCGTTCACGACTCTGCAGGTGCAGGTGGCGAATCGCAGCGCCGCTAGAGCATTGATTGTGCGGCGGCAGTGCGGTCGAAGAACTCTCACGCCGTCCAGCCGATCGAACTCACTCTGAGGCTTGCGCCGCTGATTGGGTCACGGACTGCAGTGTGCGAAGTTCAGTGCAACACAATGCCGTGTGGAGCGAGACTGTTGGTGACAAGCGGTTCATCGTCTCGCATTGCCCAATACCGCAGCGAGGCAATGAACCAGAACAGCAGGACGCCAGCGACTAGCAGTTCACCGGCATGGTGACCCCACAAGTTACGTGCGGCCCGATTGCCGCCGAAGTGGTCGTTGCCGATGCGAACGAGCTCCCAAGCCACGAACCACAGTTGACCAAGCAGGAGTCCGAGAACACTGACAGCGAAGGAAACGAAACCCATGGCAACCAATCCCACATAGCGTTGGTGTGACGAGAAGCGGCGCCATACTTGATGACACGCTGCGCTCGCGCCGAATGCGTAGAGCGGCAAGAATAACAGCCCCACGGCGACATCAAACGTTCGATTGCGTTGCCAGCGAGCGACCTGAATTTCTTCAGACGTTACGGAGTGGCCGTTCTCAATCGTTGTGAAAAGACGCGCCATGCAATCGTTTACCACACGACCGTGGTCAATCAGCCCACCGTGTCCAGCGTAGCCGGTGAGCCGTTTGTGCTCGGTATCTGCAAAGCGAACGGCAAGGTCTTCCGCGAGTTGTGCGTCCTTGATTAGATGCTGCCGATGCGCGGGGTTCTGTGAATCAAGCGGAAAGGCCGTGTCGCCCGTCCATTCGCAAGTCGAATTGACTCGGCGATGTTCGATGCAACCGGGACAGCCCACATACGTAGCCGCGATACCGCCGACCATGCCGACGAGCAGAAGAAGCCACGGCGCGAGGAACCGTCTCATCCAGTGCCTTTCACTGGTTGCAGAGCAGCGAGCAAGTGGGAGTATAGAACCCCAATTGACGGAAATGTTCCATCTGTCTGACGAAGGCGACGACCGCTACCCCGTCGAATCTGGTACGGGGTTTGATGACCGGCCACGCAGGATCACGGCGTGATCCTTGGTCTACGAGAGTTCACCTACACGAACACATTTGCCGTTCCTACAGCGGGCGAAGCCATACCGGTGTCGTTTGACGTGCAATCGGGAACGGTCGTCGATGCGTTGAATCGACTTCTGGAATCAGCGGACATCATGTTGTGGATGGCCCATATCGACCACATGCACAACCGGGCCAACGTTTTTCGAATTGGGACTTGCAAATCTCAACACGGAACTCGATCTCGTTGCAGAGTGAGACTGACAGTCCACCTTCGCGTGGTCTGACAATTAAGTAGCTTAGCCCCAGCGAGGGTGCGCATGCGCTATCTTACGGATATGGCGAACGAGCCGAGCAGCGACGGCATTTTCTTTAGCAAGCCGTGGAGTGAGCGGCCCTGGTGGAGCAGATGGAATGACATTATCGGCATCGCAGTGGTGGGTGTCATCTTGCTGATCGTGATTTGGGATTCCGTTGGACGGTGGCTGGGGCACTAGTGCCTAGCAGCCCGTGGTGAAAGTAGGTTTTCAGCTCTCTATTTCAGGGATGATCCTCAATGCTCACTGTGGAGGGAGATCCCGCAACAGGTACATGGCCGAGGAGAGGTAATAGTTCCTGGCGATCGCGTTAATCTGCCGCTCGCCCAGCTCCGTGAGCGCTTGAGCTTTGATCCTCTTTGCGTCGGCGTTCGCACCGTCGTTGGCCAGTACGTAATCGGCGAGTTCGGCCGCCCACGTGAATTGGCGGGCAGCCAGTGCGTCGCGGCCGCGTGCCAGCACCTGGTCGGGACCACCGATCAGGCCGACCAGTTTTGCCGCGCGATCCTTTTCTGGAAGCGGAAACAGGTTGGTCGCATTGCCGTCGAACCAGCCCACTCGGTCCGCATAAATGCCGCGCACCGTCCATTCGACGCCGCCGTAGAACTCCTGCAGGTAGGGGTTCTCCGCCAGGTGCGGCGGAAGCTTGACGTGCTGCACCAGTTCGTCGGGGCGCTCGCCTTGCTTCATCCCTTCGATCGTCTGGTCCAGGATGGACCTGATGCCATCGCGGTACGCCGTGAGCGCCGCGCGCGCGCCGGCGGCACCCAACACGGGGCGTGTGTGGCTCGGCACGACCTCCTCCGGTCCCAGCTCGATCATCTTTTCCAGACTGCCGATCCAATCCTCGGGACTGCGTGGCCGTGCGCCCCGAATAGGGCTGATGTTTGGGAAGGCGCGCAAGAAATCGTCTCCGGGCATCAGGACGCGCTTCTCAGGCAGCCAGACCGAGATCGCGTCCATCGTTTCGCCGGGCGTGTACAAGAGCTCCAGTCGCACGCCAGCGACCGTGAGCGACAATTGGTCTCCGCTGAACGTGCGCGTGGGAGGCAGGTAACCGTCCCGCGTGGGAGGCGTGAGCCGCCCAACTTCCATTTGAACGCCCGCGTTGATGTACAACGAGTCCGGTAGCGTCATGCCGAACTGGTCGCCGCCATCGCGGCTGGCGCGACCGAGGTCCGGCGCCGCGCCGAAGCGCTGATGACTATAGATCTCAGGATGATCGTTTCCGGCAAACACACGTGCCCCGCCGGTATGGTCCGGATGCGAGTGCGTGTAGATGATCGCGCGTACCGGTGCGGCGAACAGATCCCCGAAGGCGGTCCTGATGGCGCGCGCGGCGACTGGGTCAGTGGCCGTATCCACGATGATCGATCCGCCGTCGCCTTGGATCAGGATCACATTGCTCGCCGAGTAACCAACGGCCACGTAGATACCGTCCGTCACTCGGATGACCTCCTTGCGGAACTCGTTCGACTGCGCACGTAGTTGCTCGCGCCCGGAATATTCCTGCGCCGCGGCACACATGCATGTGGCCATGAGCGTCGTTATCGCTAGCGCCAGTGTCCGACGGGCGAGACGCTGCATCTGAGCCTCCAAGTACGCATGTCTTGTCGATGGAGCGCCGCAAAGCGCGGTTCGAACCGGGGCCAGCGTACTACACTGTGCGCGTGGCGATGGGCACACGCGAGCGCGATCGGCAGCCGACGATGTGGGTGGCAACGACTGACTTGCCCACCGCGGCGAGTCACCCGTTCTACGCCCGAAGTTGCCAGCACCCATTCCGTGGCCCGGCCCTCGTTGCGGCACGAACTACGATCGGGACAGAACTGCACCAAGCTGTAATACGCGTGTGCCATAGCTGTCACCCTTGACCACTCGAATCCTCTGCGTTAGTGTCGCCGACGCGTCAATCGTTGCGCGCGCCAACCCGCGCACGACGCCATCGTGAGGTCGAAATGTTGCTGGGATCAACCACGCTCGAAGTCGCAATCGGCATGGTCTTTATATATCTGTTACTCAGCCTGGTGTGTTCGACGGCGGGCGAGTACATCGAGGCGACACTCAACAATCGAGCGCGTTTGTTGCGTCAGGGAATCAACCTGCTGCTGAACGAATCCGGTGGTGGCGGCGTCGACCTGGCCGAGCATTTGTACAACCACGGGTTGGTGCGACCCCTCTACCGCGAGCCGCATAAGCTGCCGTCGTACATCCCATCCCGCACCTTTGCTCTCGCCCTTTGGAACATGGCGACTACGGCGGGTGCCGATCAGCAGGCGGGATCGATCGCGGGCGTCACCAACGATCTGAGAAAAATCCGAGAGGTAGTCGCGACCCAGTTACCGAACCCGGAGCTGAGAACCGCGATCCTGACGCTGATTGACGAGGCCGGCGGCGACATCGAAAGAGCGCGCCGCAATATCGAGGACTGGTACGAAGCCATGATGGACCGCGTGTCTGGCTGGTACAAACGGCGCACCGCCGTGCTCATGCTTGCGCTGGGCTTTCTGCTGGCGGCCGGCGTCAACGCAGACAGCATCAGCATCGCCAGGTCGCTGGCGCAAAACGAAGCTCTGCGAAACTCGTTAGTCAACGCCGCGCAGCAACGGGTCGCGACCGGCTTGCCACCCGCGCCGGCCGCAGGGACCGGCGACGCGCTGGCGCAAAGCGCCGCTGCAGGCGAGACGCTCCGGCAGGTGCGCGCCGACGTCGATTCGATCGGGCTGCCGATCGGCTGGGTGCTCGCCTCCAGCGGCAACGTCAGCGACCCACGACGGACGCCGACCGACGGCTCAGGATGGTTCCTGAAACTGTTCGGGCTGCTCCTGACCGGGTTCGCGGTCTCGCAGGGCTCGCCCTTCTGGTTCGATCTTCTGAACAAGTTCATGGTCGCTCGGTCGACGGTGAAGCCGCCCGAGCGAGATTGGGAACCGTCCTCAAAGAATTCATCGACCAGCGACCTATCGGCGGAGACCGACCGGACGTCGTAGGGACGCGCATCGCACCATCTGCATTCGACGTGCGATGTTCGCAAGGGCCCAGTCCGTCGTTCGTTGATGTAGTGGGTGGCATGGCGCCCGGCTCACATCCGCGGGAAATAACGCGATGCTAGCGGGCGAAGAGGTTGGTCTTCGCGAGGTCGATCACTTCGTCCCCCCGCCCGCTAAGCACCGCGCCAATCATGTACAGGCTGAAGCCCACGGCTTGCTCCGAAGTGATCGTCGGAGGCATCGACAGCTCCTGTCGATTGACCACCACGTCCACCAGGCACGGCCCGTCGTGCGCGAAAGCGGCCGCGAGCGCCGGTTGAAGATCCTTGGGATCCACAACGCGTGTGCCGAGAATCCCCGCAGACTCAGCCAGCTTGGCGAAGTCTGGGTTCACGGGCTCAGTGCCGTAGGGTACACGTCATTGTCATCGATGATGCGATCAGATCCTGAAGCGGCAGCCCAATGATTCGGCGCGATCACACGTCGCGCGGAGCAGATATCGGCAATTCGGCCTTTGACAAACAACGAATCTCGCAATGGAATTGCGCCACGACGGCAAACGGCCTCAGAACCACGTCCGTCGCTTGTACTCGCTATCGGCATCGCCGAACATCGCCTCCAGGACCTGCTCTTCTTTTCGCACGCGGAACACCTGCAGCGGGAGCAGGGGCACCCAGATCAACAGCAACCACGGACGATGAGCGAAGATAAAGATTCCCACGCTCATCAACCCGCCGAATAGATCGGGTTGCGAATGCGTCCATAGATTCCGGTCGTCACGAGGCTACTCGCCTTCGCTTTGATACTAAACGCACGCCCCAGCTCGATGCGTGCGAACACAAATAACAGGAAGACCGGGACAAAGATCACCACACCCACTACCTCCCAGGGCGTCCATACCAGCTTCCAGAAGTACCGGAAGAGGAGGAAGCCAAAAACGACGGCCATCAGAAGCAGGGTGCCGAAATTCAGTTTCAACGATGCTCCTCAACGCCGTAGTAGGTAGTGGGTCTGTTTGACTGGAAGCACCGCTAGCGCTTCTTCCGCTTCCGTAACTCGGTGACAGGCGCGCCCTCGTAGGCGTCGGACGCGACGCGCTGCTCGATGAGATAAGTGTCGCGCTTGAGAGCCGACCAGGACCGCCACCCCCTACCGTTACCACCCGATAGCGCCGGAATCGGGATGGTGCGGGGACCGAAACGATTTAGTTGTGGCCCCCGCTGGTCAGAAGTTGAATGTTTTTCACCCGTTCCCGACGCGAACCAAAGGTCACGACGGAACATCGAGTGAAACCGCTACTTCGCGGGCTTCTTGGTCGCTGCCGGCGCCGCCGCTTTGGCCTCGATCTGCGTGGCGACCATGTTGTAGTAGACGGTGACCTTGTCACCGACCTTCGCCGTGCCCTTGGTGTCTTTGTCCGTGGAGAAGGTCCAGATCTCTTTCGCGCTCTTCTGGACGGTCAGCGTACCGCTGTCGGAGGCCGTGACCGATCCGGTGAATTGATACGATTTGGCCGCCGCACTCATACCGGCACTGAAACCCAACGCCAATGCCAGAGTTACGATCGCGACGCACCATACGATTCGCTTCATTGTGAACTCCTTACGCGGCAGCGAGGCTTCTCTGTGTTGCTGCAATCCGTTCAGTGTAGAAGGTTTCACCCGTGCCTCCCACTGAATCTCTCAGCGCCAAGCACCCGCGAGATGCCGAAGCACGGGACAACCTCAACTCATCCGAACGAATTCGATCAAAGAGACGTCGGCGATCCGATCAGTTCCGAAGCATAATGACCCGCACACGACCTTCGCCCCTTCAGTGGGTCCCAGACTCGTATCGGCCTCGCGCGACAGAGTCACGACTCGGACGCTCACCGTCGGCGCCGACACAGGGGCGCCAGCAAAGTGATGACGTGCCACGAAACGCCGGACGCGCGCCATCGGCGCTCTTGTCAAGGCCTTGGTCGCGTTGATGCAACGTCTCCGATTCGCTACCTCAATCTGCCCGTCGCCGGATTCAGACACATGGATGTCATGACCGCCGTGGGCGCTCGTGGCGAGGTTCTAGCGGCGGCGAGTCCAGCCAGACAATACGAGGAGGTGTGACCGATGCTCTCAATGATTGGACATGCGATATTCGGACTCATCGTCGGCGTAATCGCCAAGTTTCTTCTGCCCGGGCACGATCCGGGCGGCTTGCTCGTGACTGCGCTCGTCGGGATGGTCGGCGGATGGCTCGGCGGCGTGATTGGCCGCACGTTGGGGTGGTACGGAGACGGTCATCCGGCCGGTTTCGTCATGTCGGTGATCGGCGCGATGGCCTTGCTGCTCGCGTACCGGTTTATCGCGTGACGTGACCGTGGCGGTATAGGGGAAACGTGTAAAGGAGATGGTATGGGATTACTCGACAACCTGACAGGAATGCTCTCGCAGTATGCGTCTGGCGCGACGCCGGCCGGCGACGCGGGCGCCCATTTTGAACAGGTCGCGCAGTCGGTCGACTCGGGGACTGTCGCACAGGGCATCGCGGCCGCGCTGCGATCGGACCAAACGCCACCGTTCGCGCAGTTGGCGTCACAACTCTTCGCCTCCGGGTCTGGCGATCAGAAGATGGCGATGATCAATACGCTGCTGTCTTCGGTGTCACCCGAGCAGCGCGCCCAACTCTCGGTGTTGATTCCCGGGTTGGGTGGCGCGGCATCGGTGACCAGCGCCCAGGCGGCGGCGGTCTCACCGACGGCTCTTCAGACGCTCGCTCAGCACGTGGAGCAACACGACGGTGGGATCGTCGACAAGATGAGCGCGCTCTATGCCGCGCATCCGACATTGGTGAAGACGCTCGGATCGGCCGCGATGATGATTGCGATGCGCAAGATCGCCGAGCGGCACCAGAACACGTAAAGGAGCATGGTCATGGCACTGATGGAGAAATACAGCGATCTGTTCGCGTTGGCCAATCAGATCGGACTCAAGAACGCCGACGTCACAGAGGACGCCGGCACACTGACGATTGCGGGGCAAACCGAGTATCAGCTCGATGCCAATCGCTTATGGGACAACATCAAAACGCACGCCGGGTGGGAGAACGAGGTCGTCGCCAACATTCAAGCGCAGCGTTCGGACGTCTTCGGCGTCCACACCGTCGTCGCCGGTGACACGCTGTCGAAAATCGCCAAGGCATACCTCGGCGACGCGGGACGTTACATGGAGATCTTCAACGTCAACAGCGACGCGCTGTCGAATCCGGATCAGATCAAGGTGGGTCAAACGCTGAACCTACCCGCGCGGTGAAACGCTTTCGCATGCGTGAAGGAGTTGGACGATGCTGAAGGGATTCAAAACGTTCTTGCTGCGTGGCAACGTCGTCGATCTGGCGGTTGCGGTGGTGATCGGCGGCGCCTTCGGCGCCGTCGTCGCGGCGCTGGTGAAGGATCTGCTGACGCCGCTCATTGCCGCGATCATCGGGAAACCCGATTTCTCCGCGATCGCCTTTACCGTCAATGGGAGCAAGTTTCTCATTGGAGACTTCATCAACGCCGTGGTGGCGTTTGTGCTGGTGGCAGCGGCGATCTACTTCTTCGTCGTGCTACCGATGAACATGGTGATGGAGCGGCGCCGACGGGGCGAAGCGCCGGCGGACCCCACGACGAAGAAATGCCCGGAGTGCCTCAGCGACGTACCCATCGCGGCACGCCGCTGTGCGTTTTGCACGCAGTCGCTCGAAGCCGCTGGCGCGAGACGCTTTTCGCGATAACGTCGTCTCGATGTGTCTGACTGTTCTTAAATGAAGGAGATGAGAACGATGCGAAAAGCACTCTTGTGGTCTCTCCCGTTAATGCTGACGTTGGCGCTCCCGGCCGTCGCCGGCCAGGCTGCGCCCGCCAAGGCGGCTCAGGCGAAGCCCGCGTCAGTCGTTAACCTCAACACCGCGTCGGAGGCGGACCTTGTGGCGCTGCCAGGCGTCGGACCCGCGACGGCGAAGAAGATCATTGCCGGACGGCCGTACACCTCGGTCGCCGATCTGGCCAAGGCGGGCGTGCCGAAGAACACCATTGAGAAGATCAGCCCTATGGTGACCGTTGGCGCCGCCTCCAGCGCCGCGGCTGCTCCGCCGGCCCCGAAGCCGGCACCAGCGCCGGCGGTTCCTGCGCCGGCGCCCGCCGCGTCCACGGCGGCCAAGACGCCGAGCGCGCCGACAACCGCACAACAGCCGCCCGTCAAAGGAATGGTCTGGGTGAATCTATCCAGCAAGGTGTTTCACCGAGAGGGCGATCGATACTATGGAAACACGAAGAACGGGAAATTCATGACCGAGGCGGACGCCGTCAAGGCCGGGTATCGCGAGGCGAAGACGGAAAAGAAGAAGACGCCGTAGCTGCCGATCCCTGAAGGACAGATTCACGGGTATTCAGATCGGCGGAGGAGACGGCGCTAGCCCATGCCGTTTGTCAACCAGTCGCTTGGTGGCGCTCCTCGCGTGGCGTCGTGCGTTGCCGCCGGTCTGAATGTCTTTGCGACAGTCGCCACCCTGGGTCGGCTCGACGAACAGCGCGTCGAGCTCAGCGTTTACGTCGCGCCGCGGCTTCACCATCGCATCAGACCGGTCGCGGGTTTCTCTCGCGCCATGAAACTCGCAAATGCAAGGGTCGCAGGGTCGGACAGCCAGCCTTTACGTAGATGTACGGGTCACATTCTCCGCGCGAGGCCCCTGAGTTCGATCCCCGTAGCCCGCTCCAGCTTATCTGTCGCTTACGCGCCCCGCCGCCGGACGTAAGATCGTCAATCAGGGTGCCTTGCATGCCACGAACTGTGTTCGCTTTCCTGGTCGTCGCAATCGGCAGCGCTACAGGTTCAGCAAATCAGAGCCAGCAGTCACCTTGGCCCGCGAAGGTGACGCTCGACGCGCACATTCACCAGATCGCCGGGCCGAATATCGCCGATTGCGGCATCCGGGCAGGTGCCCCCGTATCCTCCGAAACTTTGAACACCGCACTTCAGTGCGCTACCACGATGGCGCAGCGGCACCTTGCGTTCAGGGTAGTCCAGAGCGGTCCGAGCGATGATTCAGAGGTCGCATGGGGCATCGTCGGCACCGCTGACGGCTCGGTTGTGTCGTTCTCTTACGACAGCGCTCCATGCGGCGGACCAGCATGCGCTGAGAGGTTTGACACGACTACGTGTCGGTTGGCCGATGTGAAGCCGACGAAACTTCTCAATGGGGTCTTGACGCTCGCGTGTTCACAGCGATGACGCAGAAACGCTGCACCGACGCTGAGTCGATGCAGCGTTATTTTAGGCGGGCCTACGACCGAGTTTCGCGGCGGCGGACCGCAAATCGGTGTCCGACGTGATGTTGTATCTGTTGTAGATGCTCTCAGTCCTTTGGCCGACCATCTTTTTGGTGCCTGGGCAGGGTGGAAGCCACAGAGTTTCGCTAAAATGATTGTCGAGGTTCTTTCCATGAGCAGCGCGGGCATGACGCTGATGGGACGTGTCGCCCTCGTCGCGGTTGCAATCGTCGCGAATGCCTTCCTGCGCACGCTGGTCGGACCCAGTAGAACGCGGGGCCTCTACATGGGCATCGGCACCGTCGGCGGCATTGCCGCCGGTGTCGCGACTGCGTCTCTGCTCTACAGTTGGGTCACCGTTGACGTTTCACCTGCGATTTTCGCGTTTGTCGGAATGATTGCCGGTTGGGGTGTGGCGTGGCTATTCGCGCGCCACGTCCCCCGCGAGGCACGCTAACGACAGGCGCTACGGTGGCTCGCCCGGACTGCGTAGCGGCTACCGACGACGAACAGTATTAGGGCTTGCTCAACGACGAGGGACGGTCAGTCGGGCGATTGAGCATCCCGGAAACGACGACCCACACGCCCAAGACACCAACAAACAAGATCGCGGCGAGCAAGACCCAGCCACTCATCGGCGGCTCATTCAAGATTTGGACGGGGGTCCCTGTTCGGATCGAATGCAGTGCCAGTGGGGTCAACGCGAGCACGCCGATCACGGCGGCTGAACCAAGGACCGCCGACCGCCGGTTCTGGCGCCGCGCGTACGCGGGGTGCAGCCTCATCGGCGTTGACGCCTGCGAAGTCCCGCCCGTCGGGGCCGTAGGCGAGCCAGGAGCGAACAGGTAGACGGCGTACCATCCGATGCCGGCGATGCAGATCGCGGCGGCCACGAGCCCGACGAGCACTCGCGCGAGGCTCATGCCCAGAACCTATCACGGAGAAGCGCCCACGGCATACCCGCTGGCACAGGTGTTCGCATGACGGCCCTCCGTCTGGCGGTCAGTTTCGTCGGATCAACTCCACACGCCGATTCCGGGCGCGTCCGCGCTCGGACGCGTTCGACTCTTTGGGCTGGGAAGCGCCAAGGCCGTCGGCGAACAGACGTCCCCCGTCGATCATCCATTTCTCGATCAACGCATTGCGCACGGTCCTGGCGCGCCGCCGCGACAAGTCGAGGTTCATCTCGTCGCCTCCGACGTTGTCGGTATGCCCGTTGATGACGATCGTCCAGTCAGGATGCGCCTTCAGGGCGTCGGCGATCTCGTGCAGAACTGGCTCCGACTCGGCCCGCAGCGAGTCGCGTGCGAAGTCGAAGTAGATGCCGTAGACGTCGGCGCGCTTGTCGACCGCCAAATGCTGCTCGAGTTCGTTGCTGGTCGGGAACGACACCTTGGTATAGGTGATGAAGAATTTGTCCATCGACGGGATGTAGTAGTCGAGCATCAGCGGGAAGCGCGCGTCGTTCAGCACTTTCACCCTGATGATCTCGTGCGGTCCGATGTAGCTCGCCTCCAGGGTGGCGACGTCGACCCGCTTGTCGTTCATGAGGATGGGGAAGGTACCCGCACCGTCGGACTTCAACACCCCTTCGATGTCGGCGTCGATGAATCGTGGATCGCGATCATAGATGCCGATGTAGCGATGCGGCGTCTGGCCCTTGGTGGTCAATGCCTCGAACGACGCCATCGACAGGTTGATCTGAAGGGCCCCGACAAAGGTGTCGGGGTACTTGTCGGCGGTGCCGGTAATGTACAAATGCGAGGCGAACACATCGGTCCAGCAGGTGCGCCGGGTCCAGTGCTTCAGGTCGTGCTGTGGCCCGGTCGGGCAACTGACGTTGCTGACGAAGCCGCGCGCATCGATGGCCGCGACCTGCACCAGACACTCGTGCTCGTAGTCTTCCGCGTTCGCTTTCCAGTTGTGCGTCATGGTGAGGCCCACCTTGAGCGGGATGCGCGCGGCAGCCGTTGCCGCGATGTCCGCGGCACGCGCGGGCCCCGGGTCGGGACACGCACCACCAGGCACAAGGTCAGGGACCGCAGAGGTGGGCTTGGTGCCATCAGGCGCAACAGCGGCGGTGCCGGGCTGCGTCGGCGGCTTTGCGGTGTCGGAAGGCTTTCCAGTGTCCGCGGCCTTGGCCGTCGGCGAAGGTGTCCCGCACCCACCGGCGAGGATCGCCAACGCTACGGCGAACACCGCGCCAATGCCACGGGAGACTGCCTTGTTCACGCTACTTCTTGCCGCCGCCTTTGAGCACGCTCGGATCCCCTTTCATATCCGTACTCACCTGCCACGGCGTGACCAGCACGTAACCCTTGCTGTCCTTGGTCGATCCGGCTTCCACCATCCTGGTGCCGCTGGGATCGCTGAGTTCGAGGTAGCCCTTGCCGTCCTTTGAACCGACCATGGCGATCGGCGCTCCTGTGCCGTTGTAGGCGGTCACGGCGCCGCCCGCCGCACTTGTGGTGAACTCAGCCTGCGCCGTTCCGCCGCCCTGGGGGAACACTCTGACGACGCCACCGTATCCGGCGACCGACAGGCTCACGGCGCTCTTGCCGCCAGCCGGGCCGGTGAGCGCGAGTCCGCCTCCCGCTTCACTGGCCAGCAAGCCGCCCACGGTCGTTCCGGCCGCCGTCATGACCTGCACCGTGCCGCCTTTTTGATCGGTCTTCAGACTCACGAGCTCCTTCTGGTTCTCCCCGAACACCGACACCGACATCGGGCGGCCTCCGAGCTGACCGAGGGTCACTCCATCTTTGCCGTCCGGCCGGCGCACAAGGACGAAACCAGAGCTGGACTTGCCGACACCGATCGTGGCTCCGCCAGTCTGATCACCGCCGACATGAAGCTGACCCTTGCTCGAACTGTCGAGAGCAAGACTCCCCTCTACTGCCACGCCGTCAGAAGCCAGTACATACAGCCCCATCCCTCCGTCTTGGTACTGGCCGATGGCTGCTCCAAGTTTTCCAGCCGCGTTCCGCACGGACATGAATCCTGCGCCAGACTTGCCGACGCCAAACGTCTCCCCACCGGCGGCGGTGTTGCCGAGAACGAGTCTCGGCGTACCTTCCGCGGCGTCAACGGTCAGAATGGCTGTCCCGGCGGCATCTACGACCCTGAACGGCGCTCTCACGGTCAGGACCTGCGGCTGCGAACCCTGCGCCTGTGTGTCGAGCACGCGTGACACGCTCAACATCAGACCGAGGCCGAGGATCGCCAGGATGCCGTCGCGGCGCAGACGTAAACGTCCTGCGGCCCGCTTCTGCAGCACGACGAGCTCCGCGCGCGTCCGCTCCACTTGCTGTTCGGCACGAGCGAGTCGGGACTCGAGCTCGATGAACTTGTCGTCGGTGATTGACATCTGATTCTCCCTGGGCGGCGAGGACTGCTCCGATTGAGGTGGGATTATGCCATGGGCCCAAGCCGGCCCAGACTGACACTTCTAGGCATGCGAAATGAGCCACTTGTCGATGCAGTCACACGCCCTGGCGAACGCGGCGTCCTGGGTGGCGGCCGCGATGATGAGCAGTTTCGGAATCAACAACTCCTGTTCGCCGCGGCTCGTCTCAACCGCGCTGACGATCCTCCACGACGACTCCACTCCTTGCGACGACGTAGCCAGCGTGACCTGGAACGTTCGCCCTCCGACACGATACATCCTCCGCGCAAGGCCTTCGCCTTGATCCGGCGTGCGCGTATAGCCCGCAACCTCGGGAGAAAGCCGTCGGCGCGGGAAACCCTCAGGAACGATCAGGGGTTTACCGGAGGGCGTCCAGCGCTCGGCTTCAAACTGTTGCTCGAGGACGTGCAGACGCGTTCGATACGCGGCCGAGCCCGCAAACCGCTCGGTCTGCTGTCGTCCGTCCGCATAGTGGACGACAAGGATGAACTCAGACGTTTCGTTGTCGTAACGAGTCTCCAGGCGCATCTCCTGGCTATCGCGAGACCAGAACCAAATCATCGCAACTGCCCCGGCGAGCGACCGAACGTCTCGTGCGCGTCGAAATCCAATGTCAGGAGGCACGCGTGCGCCGCTGACTTCGCCGTAATCATGGGTCTCTCCTTCTATGTCACACGTCAAGCCGACGCGGCGCGACGATGCGTGATCGCATCGGTCCCGTACTCGTGATACAGCGACGTATCGGGCGTCGATGCTGCTGAGAGGCGGAGTAAGCGAACGAGAATCTAGATGCGAAGGACCGTCAGGAGGGCTGGCGTGTCGAGCGTAGAGGCGGTTGGCGTGATGGCGACGCGGAACGCCTCGAGCACCGGATGAGAGGCACTGGAGGAGGCGGCGACTCGCGCACAGAGTCTCGACTGCTGCAGAAAATCCGCACGCTCAAGGGTCACCGCGTCGTCGTTCGGGTCTCCCACGAGCGCGACGTCGATGGCGGTGCCGTGCGCCGCGCCGGCATCGCGGGAACCCAACGAATCCGCAGGGCCGTCCGTCGAGAACGGTGCCGTGGCGGGAAGAACACACAGCACCACGAGCAGCGCGGCGAAGAGCTTGGCGACCATGCAGTTGCTCAACAGTAGCCCCGCTTCGGAGGACTGTCAACGAGTGGGCAACGACGCAATCACCCGTGGCGAAGGCGCCGGATCAGTCGACTATAGTCGGCAGACCACACTCTTCACTCTCCTGCTTAGCATGAGCCTGGAGCAGCAGGGCCTTCGGGGAAATCTTCAGAAATGCGCCAGCCGACCGCCCACTGCTGTTCCCGAAGCCGGTCGATCCATTCCATCGCGCCGGTCCACTCCGCGAAAT
Source organism: uncultured Acidobacteriota bacterium (assembly GCA_963794705.1). Taxonomy (GTDB): domain Bacteria; phylum Acidobacteriota; class Vicinamibacteria; order Vicinamibacterales; family CAVVIG01; genus CAVQFC01. The sequence continues at coordinate 884,450 of CAWCFI010000005.1, read as the reverse complement.
AGCGCACAGCGACGGCGCGGTCGTTCACGAGCCATTGCGCGAGTGCCCCGTTTGTCAGCGGATCGATCACGGCCTGCGCCCACCGGCCATCCCGGTGCCGCATTCTCCAGATGACCGTCGGCTCGTGGTAGGTCGACGGCAAACCTATCTCAGACATGTCGCTGTCGAAAGAGGCAAGGCTGATACCACTTCGCCTCGCTCGAAGGTTGCCGGACCGCCGCGCAGCGGCAGCCACAAACTCCGGCATTGGGAAGAAGAAAGGTCATCGAGACCGCAGCGAATCCTGGACAACGAGCCCTTTACGTCGACGTACGGGTCACATTCTCCGCGCGAGGCCCCTTGGGCCCTTCCCCGGCGTCGAACGTCACGCTGTCACCCTCGCGCAACTCGTCCATGGTCTCCCCCTGAATCGCGCTGTGATGGAAGAAGTAGTCTTGTCCCGCGTCGCTCTTGATGAATCCGAATCCCTTGTCAGCGCGTAAAGTGCGAATCTTTCCGGTCATCCTCACCTCTTTGATTGTGTAGTCTTGAATCCTGAAGTTTCCTCGTTACGGCGACAATCGTGCCGCGATTCCATCGCCCAGGCACTTCCACAGTGGCATTGTCGCCGCATTCGCAGCACTTAGACCGATAAAAATGCGGTATGTCGTTCGCGGCACGAGAGCCGTCACAGGTGATGCATGGACATTCAGCAGTGGGAATACCGCCTCATGTTCGTTGATTTTCTCGACCCGAAGAACGGGCTCGCGAAGCTCAATCAGGTCGGGGAAGAGGGCTGGGAAGCCGTCGGCATGTCCGAGTCGAAAAAGAGTATCTCGGTCCTCCTGAAGCGTCCGCTGCCACGCTGAGGTTGCCCTCCTCCGACTCTGTATAATCGACCCGAGATCCTTCATGGCGCCTTCGCCTGCCATTCGACCGCACACCGCCGCGCGCCGGCGGCGGCTCGCGATGGTCGTCACCTGCCTGCTGATCGGCTGGCGGACAGTGGGCCACCCGAGCGCCCAGGCCCAGGCTCCTCACGCTGATGCGAACCAGCTGCATGAGGCAATCGTCAACGGTGACGTCGAATCGCTCCGGTACTGGTTGACAGTCAGGCACGCGGACGTCTCGGCCGCGAACGCCGCGGAACCAGACGTCACGCCTCTCGAGCGCTGTCTCGGCCTTGCCGCCCGAGTGCTCGATGCCCCGCCGGATGCGAATCGCGAGTCAACTGAGCGCTCGAGCCCTTCGGTCGGCCTGCGCACGCTGCAGAGTCTGGTGACGCTCCTGCACGATCACGGCGCCCAGGTCGCCGAGGTCGATCGACGGCGGTTTTCAGGACCTGTTACTCCGATGGTACGACGACGCGGTGTCGCCTCGATCGGCGCCGGCCGAGACCGAGCCCGTCTTGCCGCCGCCCGTGCCTCCTACTCAACCGGCGGCCGCCCCGGCGAACCAGCCGGTCTTCAGCTTGGTGCTCAAGCCCGTCTTCACCACGACGAGCTCGCGTGAGTCCTGCGGTGGCGGCGGCCACGCCGTGTATTTGGTGAATCAGTCGCAGCTGTCGATTACTGCCAACGTGACGATGTTCGTGGATGCGCCGGAGCAGACCAACGGCAACCACAAGAGCGACACCTACACGGTCAACCCGGACAGCTCGTGGCGGCTTGGCTGCGACACGTCGAAGGACGGCCATCGCGTGCGTTACGTCCTGGACTCGTGGCGATGACGGCCGTGACTGCGACCACGATGATGAACCGCCTGTCGGCCATTGGGCCCGCGTGAACTGGTTCACCAGACTACTTCGCCGTAGTGAGGGGTCTGCCCACGACCCGAGCTGCCCGATCCAGTTTGATGTGCCTGGCTGGCGACAACAGCGTCGGGTCGACCCGTCTTCCAGCGTATGGCAATGGAAAGACGACGATGGAGATACCCTGACGGTACGAGTGGAACAGGCGTCCGCGTTCGCGGCTGGCGCGGCGGACGATCTGGGGCGGCTAAGGGCCCTCTGCCGTGAGACAGCGTCACAAGCCGCAACGTCGATCGTCGAGGTCGATGCAACCGGGGTTGCATCGATCGCCGGGCTGATGGTGATCACCAAGGCCCGCGTGGGAATGGCAGCGTCTTACGCTGGCCAGATGCTGTTTCCGCTCGCGGGACCCCACGTCGTGATCCAGATGACCGCGACCGAACACGGTGTCACCGGGCGACGCGATGCGATCGCGACCGCCGCCATGGCACACCGCGGCGAGATCATCCTTGAACCGCCGGAGTCGCCCGGCGGACCGAGCGCGATCAAGGGGTGGTTTCAGGATCCCTATGACCCGGCGTTCGATCGCGACGCCCTCAACTGCGTATCGGATGACGACCGGCTCGATGCTGTGTTGCCCAAACACCCACTCTCGAAGATTCGCGCGACACTCGCTGCGATCCGCGCGACAGCGACGCTCAACGACGCCATGCCTCGTGCGGCCGTGCCAGACAGGCCTTCAGCCAGGTTCCAAGCGCTGCAGCCCCGTCGCGGTCGAATGTCCTCCGCCGCTCTCGGACTGCTCTGTTTACAGGCAGGTCGCTTCCCGCAGAGCGAACAGGCACTTGCGGAATCGATCGGCGAGCTGGAGGCGAGCGGGCGGGCACCCGACGCAGACCTGGCAAGACAACTGTTGCTCCTCGGTCTCGCGCTGGATTGTCAGGGAAAACATCACGAGGCCATTCCAGTCTTTCAACGATCGGAACGCGCCGCGGTCGCCGCGCTGGGCCCCGACGATCTTCTTGTTGGACAGTCAGTCAATAACCAGGCACGCGCGCGTATCGCGATCCACGACCACGCGGCCGCCGAGCCGCAGTTCGAGCGGGCCCTCGCGCTGTTCGAGTCGAAAGAGGGACAGCAATCCAACACGGCGATCGCCTTGAACGGCCTTGGAATGGTGCGCAACGCGCAGCAACGTTACGACGACGCCATCCCCCTGCTCGAACGGGCACTGAAGATCTTCGAGAAGGAGTATGGGCCAGAGTGTCCTGATTGCGGAACCGTCTGGGGACATCTCGCGATCGCCTTTGCGCACACCGGCGACGAGCGCCGAGCCAAGGACGCGATGGCGCTAGCCCGGCATATATCAAAGAGATGAGTGTAGACAGGCCGATTGACGAAGCGATCCGATCGGCGTCTCCCGGCGCTGCATCTTGAACGGCCGCCGGCACCCACGGCGTGTAACGGCGGCAAGGTACGGTTCAGCTTCACGAGCGGCCATTGACGGCGAACGACTGAGCTTCGTACGATTCAGCATGGCGGTGGACAACCGGAACGAGAGCGCTCGAAAGTGGTCCTTACGGGATGCACCGCTGCCCAGACCTGCTGATGAGCCCGATGCGTTTGTCGAGATGTGGAAGCAGGCGTGGATGTCCGGCGCCGATGCAGCCTGGGCGGACAACCTGGCGGTCAACCCCCATGCCGGCGATCCGGCGCGCGCGGCGTGGCAAGCGGGCGCGAACTGGGCCAACGCTCATCCCGATCGCCGAACACGCCATCATCTTCGGCTGGCTCATTCTAATCGGCGAGCGACGGACCCGGGACGACGCATTCCGCGAGCCGTCAAGATTGGCGTCTTCGGCTTCGGAGTATTGGCCGCTTCACGGTGGATGTGGCGGACGCTGCGGCGAAGAAATCCGAACGGAACGATTGCCGATTCCACACCCTGAGGCGTCGAGTTACTCATGTGGTAGCTACCTGGGCACCAGAACGCCTCCGTGGAGGCGAAATCCAGCTCAGCCTGAGCGTATTCGTCAAAAAGTGATACGGCACAGTTTCTGCTCATGCGCATGATCAGAAATCGCTCGGTATGTGACCGAGCGAGGAGGGGATCATGCTTCACTACGCCTTGGTGTTTCTCGTCGTCGCGTTGATCGCAGGAGTGCTGGGTGTCTCTGGAGTGGCGGCCATCGCGACCCAGATCGCCTACGTGTTGTTCGTCATCGCGATCGTGCTGTTTCTCGTGCACGTGCTGACAGGGCGCCGCACCGTCGTGCGTTAGGCGCCGCACGGCTACCGAACGGGAACGACGCCGGGTCCTTCCCGTTCACCGCCCGCCCTATCGGCTCGGGTCAAGCCGAGCCCGCGACTCACGCAATCTTGATTGGCTCTCGCGCTCCCGATCGGCGAGCATGACTTCATGTCGCGCACCAATCGCCTCACCACAGGAGCAACGACGATGGCCTCGAGAACACCCGCCAGAAACACTCGCGGCGTACAGCCGGCAACGAAGCGCATCGCCAAAGGCGCTTCACGGCTGACCCGGTACTCGAAGGGTGAGTACATCAAAGTGGCGCCCTTGCATTCCCTGAAGCCGATCAACCCACATCTGACCTATTTCGGCGGTCCGCTGCTCACCAACGTCCAGGTGTTCAACATATTCTGGGGAAAGAAATGGTCTGCGGGGTCAGGTGCGTCCGTCGCCGCGAAGCTGGATGCGTTCTTTAGAGCCATCCTCGTCAGCCCGCTGATCGATCAGCTGTCCGAGTACACGTGCCTGGGAAGTCAATCGGGCACGGCTCGCTGATCGGTTCGAAAGTCATCACCGCGAACGCACCTGTGCAGAGCGTGACAGACACCACGATCCGGGCACAGCTCCAGGCGTGGCTCACGGCGCACACCTTGCCGGCTACCACGCCAAACACCCTGTATTTCGTTTATCTCGACCCGGGGATCGTCTCGATCATGGGCGGCTCGAAGTCATGCAGCAGCTACTGCGGCTACCACGATGCTGTCGGCAAGATCTACTACGCGGTGATGCCGTATCCAAACTGCGCCGGCTGCCTTGGTGGGCTCGCGGCGTTCGACGCGTTGACCGGAACCAGCTCGCACGAGCTCTGCGAAGCGATTACCGATCCCGCGCCGGGCTCTGGCTGGTACGACAGCCACAACGGCGAGATCGGCGATATCTGCGCATGGACCTTCAAGACGATCGCCGGCTACACCGTTCAGCTCGAGTGGTCCAACCAACAGAACAAGTGCGTGTAGGGATCTTCGCCGCCGCAACGAATCATGCCGCATACACGGAGCGGGTCGTGGCCGCGAGTTGAGGACGGCGGGCCATCGTTCCGCGCGAGCGGCTGACCACCGACACCTTGGACAGGGCGCCGCTGACCATGTCGACCAGGGCCGCGTACTTCGGGTTCGGAGATCGAGAGTCGAACCGCAGCAAGTCCATCTCGTGGTTGTAACGCGGATCGAAATAAGAAGAGATTGGCGTGGAGTCGAACTCGAGGTATGCGCCACCCACCCGGCGCAGAATCGGCGAAGACGATTTCGCGTTGGCGGTCGTCACGCACAACGCGCCGCCGAGCATCCGCGCCAACCCGTACGCCGCCAGGGTCATCATGAGGCCATCGGGCGAGCCCCGACGCTCCCGGCTGATGGCCCAGCCGCCCAGCTCGCCGAACCGCAGGCCGGCCGCTTGTGCGCGAGCCATCTCGAGCTCCACCGCGCACTGGACGCGGTGCCTCGACTCGGCGTGCTGAAGCAGCGGGCAGTGGCGCAGCCGCAGACGCTGGAAGGAAGCGGCCTCGTCGTGGAGGAGAAACAGCACACACGAGCGAACGTGGCCCCGGGTATCCAGCATGAGGAGATGCCAGCTCTTCTCATCTTCCGGCGTGTCATGCCGCCCGTCAGTGGTGAGATCGCGACTGCCGATGGCGCCGTCGTCGAGATAGATTGTGCCGCGAAGGCGCTGCATGTCGTGAATGAGCGCGCGATGCCGCGCGGCATCGCCGCTGGCGTTGAGGAAGCCATCACAGCGCGCCTGCGGCGGAGCGATCAGCACGAGTTTCTGCTCCAGCGATGCGACGCTACTCTCAATCAATTTCGGCATGCGTGGTCCCGTTCGCTGAGCGATGTAACCGGAGTCGCGGGCTGGTCGAAGGCGAAACGACGTGAGCACGGTCGAGGCGCTCGCGGCAGTGACGATCTGCCGGCGCTCCGCTGCAGCCGTTCTTCAAGTCGGTTATAGCGATGGAACGTGACGACTACGTGAAGACCGCAAAGTGTACTTCGCTCGGGACGCGGATCAACTTCGTGGCGACGAATAATACGAAACAATTACGCCGCGACGTTTTTGGGCTCATCAACATCCAGCAAGCTCAGCGTGACGAATGCGCGCGGCCTCCTATATGATGGCGCCCGCGCCGATATGCTTCAGCACCTGACGACCCGGGGCCAGTTGGTGCGCCACGAGAACGGACAGCGGAAGCGCGTGGAACGCGCGCCGTTCTGAGCGGCCCTTCGTACCCGCGGGTCGCGTCGTTCAAGACCGCCGGCGCCTTTCGTGAGCACCTGCGCGCTGCGGACATCGTGATGGAGCTGGACGACGAAGCGCCGCGCCCCGGACAATCGGCGCTGGGACGGCCCATCGACGTAGACGGCGTCCGCGTCGGCAACCGCTTCTGCATCCTGCCGATGGAGGGCTGGGACGGCACCGTGGACGGCCGCCCGAGCGATCTGACGACGCGCCGCTGGCGTCACTTCGGGATCAGCGGCGCCAAGTTAATCTGGGGCGGCGAAGCGGTGGCGGTGCGGCACGACGGCCGCGCGAACCCGCATCAGCTGCTGATGACGCCGGACACCCAGCGCGCCATCGCCGGGCTGCGGGAGCAACTCGTCGCCGCGCATCGCGACGCGGTTCGGAGCGAACGCCGACGGCGATCTCTTCATCGGCCTCCAGCTCACCCACTCCGGGCGCTACGCGCGACCGAACGCCTCCAACACGCAGGAACCGCGGGCCGCCTACGCGCATCCGGTGCTCGATCGCCGATTCGCCGGCGGCGTGCCGCTGCTCACCGACGACGACCTCGATCGCCTCGTCGAGCAGTTCGTCGAGGCGGCGCGCCTCGCGCTGGACTGCCGGGTACGCATTCGTGGATGTGAAGGCATGCCACGGCTATCTGGGGCACGAGCTGCTGAGCGCGCGAGATCGACCCGGACGTTATGGCGGCTCGCTCGACAACCGGACGCGGTTCCTGCGCTCGGTCATCGAGGGCATCCGCGCCACATCCCCCGGCCTCGTCGTCGGGGTGCGGCTATCGGCGTTCGACACGGTGCCGTACCGCAAGGACGCGCGCGGCATCGGCGAACCCGAGACGCATGACGCGGCCTACCGGTCGGCGTTCGGCCTGCTCCATCACGACATGGACGCTGCGCTGACCGATGCGCGGCAGCTCCTTGGCACGCTCGAGCGGCTCGGGATCAGATGGATCTGCGTGACGGCCGGCAGCCCGTACTACAACCCGCACGTGCAGCGGCCGGCGCTGTTCCCGCCGCTCGACGGCTATCTGCCGCCGGAAGATCCGCTCGCCGGCGTCGCGCGTCAGATCGACGCGACCGCGCGGCTCAAGGCCGCGTGCCCGTCGCTGGTCTTCGTCGGCTCCGGATACACCTACCTGCAGGAATGGCTTCCGCACGTCGCGGAGCGCGCCGTGCGCGACGGCCTGACCGACTTCGTCGGCCTCGGCCGGATGGTGCTTTCGTATCCGGATCTGCCGGCCGATGTCCTGTCCGGCGCGCCGCTGAAGCGGAAAGCGATCTGCCGGACCTTCAGCGAGTGCACGACCGGGCCGCGCATGGGGCTGGTGTCGGGCTGCTACCCGCTGGACGCCCACTACTCGTCGCATCCCGACGCCGAGCGGCTGAGGGTGTTCAAAGCGCGCTAACCGGACGTCGCGCCTGAGTGGACTGACCAATCGACGCGCTCACGCCGTCCGCAATGCAATCGATTACTATCACGCCTGTCGATGATCCTCTCCGCCCTCGACTGGACACTGATGCTCGTCTACTTCGCGTTCGTGCTCGGCATCGGGTTCATGCTCAAGCGCTACACCAGGACCAGCGCCGATTTCTTCCAGGCCGGCCGCGCCCTGCCCGCGTGGGTCTGCGGCCTCGCGTTCCTGTCGGCGAACCTCGGCGCGCAGGAGATCATCGGCATGGCGGCGTCGGGCGCGAAGTACGGCATCGCCACCAGCCACTTCTACTGGGTCGGCGCGATCCCGGCGATGGTGTTCCTCGGCATCTTCATGATGCCGTTCTATTACGGCTCGCGCGCGCGCTCGGTGCCCGAATACCTGCAGCTGCGCTTCGACGAGAAGACGCGCGCGTTCAACGCAGTTTCGTTCGCGCTGATGACGGTGTGTTCATCCGGCATCTCGATGTACGCGATGGCGAAGCTGCTCCAGATGCTGCACATCCTGGACGCGCCGTTCGCCGCGCTAGGCTTGGATCCGTCGTATATCTTCCACACCTGCATCGCCTCATCCGCGCTCGTCGTGCTGGCGTACATCCTGTTCGGCGGCCTCTCGAGCGCAATCTACAACGAAGTCCTGCAGTTCTTCCTCATCGTGGCCGGTTTCCTGCCGCTGGTGTATCTGGGGCTGCGTGACGTCGGCGGATGGCAGCGGGCTGCGTGCGCGACTTGCCACCCACGCTGACGCACGCGTGGCGTGGGTTCGGCGATGCGGGCACCAACGCGATGGGCGTCGAGGTCTTCGGCCTTGGGATGGGGCTCGCCTTCGTGCTGTCGTTCGGCTACTGGTGCACGGACTTCCTCGTCGTGCAGCGCGCGATGGCCGCCGACTCGATGGCGGCGGCGCGGCGGACGCCGCTCATCGCCGCGTTTCCGAAGATGCTGTTTCCGTTCCTGGTCGTGCTGCCCGGCTTGATCGCGCTATCGGCGCAACCCTACGCCGGAGAACCGGGACAGGTGCGACAGGCCGCCGGCGTTGCCGGGATCGTGGCGAGCCCCGCGGCACAGCCGGCGCAGGGGCTCATCCCCTACAAGGTCGCCGAAAACACCGGACAGATCGTCCGCGACAGCGCCGGCCAGCCGGTGCGCGACTACGACCTGGCGATACCCGTTCTGCTGGTCCGCTACTTTCCCACCGGCATGCTCGGACTCGGCCTGACCGCGCTGCTGGCGAGCTTCATGTCCGGCATGGCGGGCAACGTCACGGCGTTCAACACCGTGTGGACCTACGACATCTATCAGGCATATATCCGGCCCACGGCGACCGACGCGCACTACCTGTGGGTCGGGCGCCTGGCGACGGTCTTTGGCATCGCCGCATCGGTCGCGACGGCCTACGTCGCGGCGCAATTCAACAACATCATGGACGTGCTGCAGCTGGTGTTCGCGTTCGTCAACGCGCCGCTGCTGGCGACATTCCTCCTCGGGATGTTCTGGAAGCGGGCGACCGGACACGGCGCCTTCGCCGGGCTGTTGAGCGGGACGCTGGCGGCCGCCGGCCATCACGGGCTGACCCTGCCGCTCGGCGCGGCGGCCGGCGTCAAGGGCGGGTGGATCGCCGCACTGCACATCTACCCGAGCGAGATGGCGCAGAACTTCTGGACCGCGATCTGCGCCTTCTCCATCTGCTTCGTGGTCACGGCCGGCGTCTCGCTCGTCACGACGCCGCGCGATCAACGCGAGCTCGTGGGCCTGGTCCATTCGCTCACCGAGAAGCCGCGCGAGCCGCCGAGGGCGTGGTATCTGCGCCCGGCCGCGCTCGCGTCGATCGTGCTCATCGCGACGCTGCTGCTCAACGTGGTGTTCTTCTGATGCCGCTCGACATCCGGATCCCGATCGGCGCGATGCTGGGGCTGATGGGGCTGCTGCTGGCCGGCTACGGTGTCTTCGGCGATCCCGCGATTTACGCACGATCGCTCGGCCTGAACATCAACCTGATCTGGGGCGGCGCGCTGGTGGCGGCCGGCGCAATCCTGCTCCGGCTCGGCACCCGCAAGGGCCGGCGTTCGTGACCGGCCCGCGGCGCGCTAGCGTGGCTGACGTGACACGAGATCGCGTCCAGGTGGCGCTCACCTCGTTCGTGGCGCTCTTCTCGATCGTCGGCCTCGCCCTCTACGGGCTGCCGCTCTACTACGACTTCATGGTGCGCGACTTCGGCTGGTCGCGCACGCAGGTGACGTCCGGCAACGCGCTCAGCAAGCTTCTGGTCGGACCGCTGTTCGGCTTCGCCGCCGGATGGTTCGTCGATCGGTTCGGGCCGCGGCGGCTGATGATCGCCGGCGTGCTGATGGCCGGCGTCGCGCTCATCGGCCTCGGCCGCATGTCCGCGCTGTGGATGTTCTACGTCTTTTACCTTCTCAACGCGCTCGGCTACGTCTGCGGCGGCCCGCTGCCGAACCAGGTGCTGCTCTCACGCTGGTTCGACGCTGGGCGCGGCAAGGCAATGGGCTTTGCGTATCTCGGCATCGGCGTCGGCGGCGCGATCGTGCCGTTGCTGTCGGCGGCGCTGGTCAACGCGTTCGGCTGGCGTGTCGCGCTGCAGATCATCGGCCTGTTCATCATCGCCTTCGCGCTGCCGTTCGCATATATGGTTCGCGAGTCGCCCGATGGCGCACGCCTGAAGGACTCGCGCTCCGGCCCGGAGACGACTGACGGAGCTGCACCTGACGGAGCGCGCGCCTTTCAGGCGGGCGGCTTTGGCGCGGTCCTGAAGACACCGGCGTTCTTCCTCCTCGCCGCGGCGAGCATGTGCTCGATCGCAGCGGTCGGCGGCACCAACCAGCACCTCAAGCTGTATCTCAGCCTCGACCGCGGCTACTCGCAGGGCGACGCCGCGCGGATCATCTCGCTGGTGCTCACGCTGAGCATCGCCGGCCGTCTTGTGATGGGTTGGCTCGCGGATCGGATGCCGAAAAAGCAGGTGATGCTGATCATCTACCTGCTGGTCGCCGCATCGATCCCGCTGCTGTTCATGGCCTCCTTCCCAGGCGCGATGTACGCCTTCGCCGTCGTCTTCGGCCTCGGGCTGGGTGGCGAGTACCTGATCATCCCGCTCATCGCCGCGGAACTGTTCGGCGTGAAGGTCCTCGGACGCCTGCTCGGCGTGGTGCTGACCGCGGACGGTGTCGCGGAAGCCGTGTCGCCGATGCTGGTCGGCTATCTGCGCGACGCCACCGGCAGCTACCGGACCGGATTCTCGCTGTTGATTGTGATCGCGCTGGCGGGGGCAGCGGCGGTCGCCGCCCTCCCGCGCCCGGCCGCCCGCGGCCTCATGGAGCCCTTATGAAAATCGTCGACGCGAAGGTGATCGTCTGCAGTCCCGGCCGGAATTTCGTGACGCTGAAGATCGTCACCGAAGACAACGTCTACGGGCTCGGCGACGCGACCGTGAACGGCCGCGAGCTCGCGGTCGCGTCGTACCTCACGGAGCACGTGATCCCGCTGCTGATCGGCCGCGATGCGCGGCGGATCGAGGACATCTGGCAGTACCTCTACAAGGGCGCCTACTGGCGGCGCGGGCCGATCACGATGGCGGCAATCGGCGCGGTCGACACCGCGCTGTGGGACATCTGCGGCAAGGCGCACGACGCGCCGGTCTACCAGCTGCTCGGCGGCGCCTCGCGGGAAGCGGTGATGGTCTACGGGCACGCCAATGGATCGTCACTCGACGACACGATCGCGGCGGTGAAACGCTACGCCGACATGGGCTACGAGGCCATCCGCGCGCAGTGCGCGGTGCCCGGCCTCGACGCCACCTACGGTGTCGGCCGCGGCGAGCTCTACTACGAGCCGGCCGAGAAGGGGCTGCCGCCCGAAACGCCGTGGAGCAGCGAACGCTACCTGGCGTTCGTGCCGTCGCTGTTCGAGCGGCTGCGCCGCGAGTTCGGCCCGACGCTCCATCTCCTCCACGACGTCCACCATCGCCTGACGCCGATTGAGGCGGGCCGCCTCGGCAAGAGCCTCGAACCGTATCACCTGTTCTGGATGGAAGACCCGACGCCGGCGGAGGTCCAGGACAGCTTCCGCACGATTCGCCACCACACGACCACCCCGATCGCGGTTGGCGAAGTGTTCAACACCATCTACGACTGCCAGCGGCTGATCGAGCAGGAGCTGATCGACTACATCCGGACGACGGTCGTCCACGCCGGCGGCATCAGCCATCTGCGCAAGATCGCCGCGCTCGCCGAGCTGCACCACGTTCGCACCGGCTGCCACGGCGCGACCGATCTGAGCCCGGTCTGCATGGCGGCGGCGCTCCACTTCGACCTCAGCGTCCACAACTTCGGCGTTCAGGAGTACATGCGGCACACCGACGAGACCGACCTCGTCTTCCCGCACGCCTACACCTTCGAGCGTGGCTACATGCATCCCGGCGACAAGCCCGGCTTCGGTGTCGACATCGACGAGACGTTGGCTGCGACCTTTCCGTACGAGCGCGCCTACCTGCCCGTGAACCGGAAGACCGACGGGACAATGCACAGCTGGTGATACGACTGGGACTCGGGCCTGGAGACTGGGGGGAGCATGACAACTCGTGTTTCGCGACGGGCATTTCTCGCGGGTCTTGGCGCGACGGCGGCCGCCGGGTCATCGGCCGTGTCCGCTTCGTCTGCAATGTCCGCATCGTCTGTAGTGTCCGCCTTCAGGCGGACTGAGGCCGAAGCCGATTCGCCAACGATGCGCGTCGGCTATGCGGCCATCACCTGGGGCGGCGACGATGAAAAGGCCGCCCGCGAGATCGCCGAGGCCGGCTTCTCCGCAATCCAGGTTCGCGGTAGCGCCTTCGAGCGCTATGGCAAATCGCCGAACGAGCTGAAAGATCTGCTGGCGCGATACAAGCTGACGTTCGCCGTCCTGTCGAGCGGAAACCTGGGCATCGATCCGGCCAAGGAAGCGAGCGAGCTCGCCATGCACCTCGAGCACGCGAAGTTTCTCCGTGCCGCCGGCGGGCGCACGCTCCAGATCATCGACGAGCGGCCGAAGCGCGCGCTGGTCGCGGCCGATTACGCGCGGCTCGGCAGGCTGCTCACCACCGTGGGCCGGCGCACGGCGGAGCTCGGCGTCGAGACGGTCTACCACCATCACATGAACAGCATCGGCGAGAAGCCGCAGGAGCTCGACGCCGTGCTCGAGACCGTCGATCCCAAGGCGGTCGGCATCCTCTTCGACATCGCGCACTACCAGCAGGGCGGCGGCGATCCGGTCGCGGCGATTCGCAAATACCGCGATCGCATCAAGGTCGTTCACCTGAAGGATGTCCGCGCGATCGACAAGGCGCCAGGTTACGAGTGGGTCGAGCTCGGCCGGGGACGCGTGGATGTGAAAGGCTGCGTCGCGGCGCTGAAGGAGACCGGCTTCAAGGGCTGGGCGATCATCGAACTGGACAAAGTGCCCGACGCCGACGGATCGCCGAAAGCCTCAGCGCTCGCGAACAAGCACTACGCCACGGAGCAGCTCGGGTTGCGGGTCTAGCGAGCCCGAACCGTGAACTCAAGGCCGCCTGCGAAGGGCACCGTCATGGTCCGCAGCCCGTTGCGCGGGTCCTGCACGAAGTCGAAGTACTCGGCATAGGCCTCGCGAAACTGCAGCGTGTTGTCACAGATGACAACTGCGCCCGCGCGCAAGTGGGGCGCGATCAGGGAAAGTGCCGGCCGAGCCATTGGCGTCCAGGTGTCGATGAGCATGAAGTCAACCGGCCCCTCTACGGTCGCGAGGGTTTCTCGCAGATCCCCTTCGCGCAGGTCGATGAGATGGGCCAAGCCGGCTTCGGCGAAATGGCCGCGAGCGATCGTCACCTTCTCCGCTTCAGATTCAGTGCCGATCACGACGCCCGCATGGCCCAAGTCGTCGAGGCCAGGGGGCTCCTGCAGAAGGTTATCGCGCACGGCGGCGGCCAGAAACAGAGTGGAGACGCCGAACGAGCTCCCCGCCTCGACGACGCGACGCGCCTGGAGCGCGCGACACACGTGATAGCAGAACTCTGCCTTGGAGCGATCGAGTGCGATCAGCTTGTCTTTCAGGAATTCGTTGGTGCGATCGTCGAACTGCGCCCAATCCAGCGAGCCTTCAGCGGCGCGCGCCGTGAAGTAGGTCGCCAACGCCTCGTCTTGGGCGGCATTCCGCGCGTAAAGCCGGTCGAGCAATCCATCGATCGGTGGTCCGAAGAGAAGGCGTTCGTTCATGTGCTCAGGTCCACTGGCTGTCCGGTGCGCGACGAGCGATAGATCCCTTCGATCACTTCGACGCTGGCGCGCCCCTGCACTCCGTCGCACATCGGCGGCACGCCCCTGGCGATCGCGGCGATGAAGTCCTCGACGATGGCGCGGTGTGCGGAAACGTCGCTGACGACGGGAGAGCTCGCCGCAACCGACACCGCGCTCCCGGCGGCGACGACGTCGTCGGCGCCGGGACTGCGCAGGTCGATCGCCGCGAGCCGGTCGCCCTCGAGCTTCACGGTCCCTTCGGATCCAGTGAGCGCAATCTGCCGCGCGTATCCAGGGTAGGCGGACGTCGCCGCCTCGATCGTGCCGATGGCGCCGCTCGCGAACTCGAGCGTCGCCACCGCCGTATCCTCCACCTCGATCGCATGCAGCCTGGTCGTCACCTTGCCGAACACGCGGCGGACCGGGCCGAACAGCCACAACAGGAGATCGACGGTGTGCACGCCCTGGTTCATCAGGGCGCCGCCGCCATCCAGCGCCTGGGTGCCGCGCCACCCGGAGCCGGCGTAGTAGTCGGGCGGCCGGTGCCACCGCACGCTCGCCGAGGCCAGAATCGGCGTGCCCAGCCTCCCGGCGCCGATCAACGCCTTGAGCCGCGCGATGTCGGGCTTCATCCGATCCTGGAAGATCACGCCGAGCGTGACGCCGGCGCGCGCCGCTTCGGCAATCAGACGATCGGCGCGTGCCGAGGAGGTGTCGATCGGCTTTTCGGTGAGGACGTGCAGGCCACGCTGCGCCGCGGCGATGCCCTGCTCTGCATGCAGCCCGGAGGGGCTGCCGATCAGGACGAGATCCATCGGCCGGTGATCGAGGAAGCGGCCGAGGTCGCTGTAAGCCGCCGCTCCTGCCAGCTCCGCGAGCCGCTCCGCGCGATCGAGCGCCCGCCCGCAGACGGCGACGATCCGCGCATCGGGTATCTGCGCGGCGGCAGCGGCGTGGGTCTGGCTGATGTTGCCGGCGCCGATCAGGCCGATGTGGATCATCGAGCGGCGAAGTCCGCGAACTCGCGATCGAGACGATCGGCGGGCGCCGTGCCTTCGAGCACGACGATGCGGTAACGGAACGTCGCCGAGGCGCCCGGCTCCAGCGTGAAGTTCAGGGTCTCGCGGCCGTTGCTGAAGATCTTCTGACCGAGCGGGTTGGCCGCAAACAGGCCGTAGCCGCGCGCGTGCCAGTAGGTCGGGAATCCGGGATTCTTGGGGTGATCGATCATCGCGATCGTCACGACCTCATCGCCGATCGATCCTGTGAGCCTCGTCCAGCGGCCGCGAGTCGCCCAGACGGCGTCGCCCTGCTTGCCTTCGCTGCTCAGATACTCGCCGGTGACGCCGGCGTTGTCCATCACCGGCACCTGAGTCTTCCGGCCGGCGATGTCCTCGAACACCAGCGGCTCGGTCGACGGCTGCTCGAGCGAGCGCGCCACCCGCATCCCGAGCATCCCGTCCTTCGCGTCGGCGAACACCACGCGCTGGTCGAGCGCCGTAAGCGTTGCGATGCGGTCGATCGTCCTCGTGGTGCCGTCACCGGAGAAGAGGAACTGCGTGCGTTCGTGCATCAGGATCCTGCTGCTCGGCAGCAGCCAGTCGCTCTCCGTCACCAGCTCGCCAAGAGCGCCGCCCGATCCCGCCGAGACGATTCGCCGATGCACGATGGTTCCCATCTTGGGAGCGTCCTGAGGCTTGATCGCGTCGGAATTGTTCCAGAAGTCGATGCCGTTGACGCTTTCGTAGTTGAACCAGAGGCCGACGTGATGCGGGTGATCGGCGCGCTCGCCCGGACGGGGGTTGAGCGGCCACCCGCGCGTCACCGGCGTACCGCTGGCGCTGCGAATCGGATCGAGCACCGGCTTCTTCACGCGCTCTGGCCAGATGTAGGACGTGAACGGCTTGCCGCCGATGGTGATGTCGACGCGGCGCTCGGCCTCGTTGGGCGTGACCGTCACCGCGGCTCCGCCTGGTCCCAAAGGACCCGGCCTACCTGCCGCCATCAACACCATCATCGCGGCGAGCATCCACTTCACGACGCGCCGGCCTTCTGCAGCAGCGCCTTCATGCCGGCAAAGCTCTGGCGGCTCGATTCTTCAGGCGTGCCGCCGCCCTTCCAGTGCGTTTCGAGCGTCACCGCCCGTCGATAGCCGTCCTGTTTCAGGGCGCGGAACTGCCCAGCCCAGTCGATCACGCCGCGGCCCATCGCGGCCCACTCCCACGTCTTGCCGTCCGCACCCTTCACCGCGTCCTTGCAGTGCACGTGACCGATGCGGCCCTTCGGGATTCTGGCATAGCCATCCGGATAGGGAATCTCGTCGCGATGCGCCGCGTTGCCTGGATCCCAGTTGAGCTCGAGCGATGGCTCCTGAATCGCATTCAGCAGGCGCGCTGACTCGGCGCCGGTCGCCGTGTTGCACGCCATCTCGTTTTCGATCACCAGCGTCAGGCCGCGCTTTCGCGCCTTCACCGCGGCGGCGCGGACTTTCTCGTCGATCTCTTTCCGGTACGGCGTCTGATCGTCCAGCCGCCAGAAGTCGAAAATGCGGATGCGATCGGTACTGAACGCCTTCGCCAGGTCGAACGAGCGCTCGAGCAGCTCGTCCTGCTGGTTGAACGTGAACGCAGCGCCGAACTCGGCCCCGGCAGGGCTGAACTTCGACTTCGGCGCGCCGGGCCAGTCGACCTTGAAAATCGGCGACGCAATGCACGCGACGCGGACATGGAATTTCTCGAGGAGACGGCGCGCGTCAGCCACCTCCGTCGCGTCCCAGCTCATGATGTTCTTCTTGTTGATCTCGCGCAGGTCGACATGGCTCAGGCCGAACTCTTTCGAGGCGACCTCCAGCGCGCGCCCGAAGTCCTGCGAGATCTCGTCGCTGAGTACCGACACCTTGAACGCGTCGGTGTCCGCCGCCGCCAGTGGTCTCGTCGCGAGCGCGGCCGTGGCGCCCATCCCTGCCACGAACGCGCGCCGGGAAATCGGTGGCATGCTCCCCTCCTCGTTTCAGGCTCCCGCGTTGGATACCGCCGCGTCGTGAATCCATTTGTGCTGCGGATCTTCGTACGGCACGAGCTTCCGCGCGTCGCCGGAAAGCGCCCACAAGTAGTAGACACGATAGCCCGGAGGCGCCGATACCGGGTGATAGCCGTACGGCAGCAGCACCGCATCGCCGTCCCTGACCTGGTGCGTCACGTTTTCGCCCGCGGCCGTGTAGAGCGACTGATGGGCGAACCCATGGTCCGGCGAAATCCTGAAATGATAAACCTCTTCGAGCCGTGTCTCGCCGTCCGCGCCGTCGTGCTTGTGGGGCGGGTAGCTGCTCCAGTTTCCGGCCGGGTTGAACGTCTCTCCGACCATCAGCCGGGTGGCGTTCGGATCGTCGACGAACAGGTCATGCACCTCGCGCGTGTAGTGTCCCTTGCCGCGCGGGTTGACGCGGACGTCGGCCGGCCCGACCAGCGCGGCTTCGGCGCCGCTGCGGGAGGCCGCGGGCGTCGACATCAGAATCGCCTCCATCCGCGTGGTCGCCGTCGCGCGAAGCTCGGCGCCCGGCGGCAGATACAGCGCCGTGGCGCGTTCGGTGAACACGCTCTCGCGCGAGACGGACCAGTGACGGCCGCCCACGACCCAGTCGCCGGCGCCTTCCTGCAGCACGACCACCGTCTCCTCGTCAGGGCTGCGATACACGGCGGACTGGCCGGCGTCGAGCAGCAGCCGGTGGCTGGTCAGCTCGCGCGAGTGGCCGGGCCCGCGACCCTGAATGAGAGAGAGTCCGGTTTGACGAGGGATGCGGTACAGCGTGTCACTCAGCACGGCGGCTCCTACCCGAGATTCGCCGGCGCCAGCCGTGGCGCCAGCAGGTGAATGAACAGCAGCGCGAACAGATAGCTCGACGCGGCCATGAGAAAGACGGACACGTAGCTGCCGGTGAGCTGCAGCAGCAGGCCGACCGCGGTCGCGATCAGCATGCCGCCGATCGCTCCCGACATGCCGGCGATGCCGACCACCGAGCCGATCGCG
Source organism: uncultured Acidobacteriota bacterium (assembly GCA_963794705.1). Lineage (GTDB taxonomy): Bacteria > Acidobacteriota > Vicinamibacteria > Vicinamibacterales > CAVVIG01 > CAVQFC01. The sequence goes on along the minus strand of CAWCFI010000005.1, from coordinate 866,452 downwards.
CCGCGCGGAAACATGTCGGAGGCCAGCGTGAACATGTTGCACGACCAGCCCTGGTGGGCGGCCGCCGCCAGGCTGATGAGCGCCACCGCCTCCCACAGCGAGCTCGCCTTCGAGACCAGCGCGATCGGCGTCACCAGCATCGCGCACGTGAACATTGCGGTCTTGCGCGCGACATTCACGCTCCGGCCGCTCGCGATCAGACGCGACGACAACCAGCCGCCGAAGATGCTGCCGACGTCGGATGCCAGGTAGATCACGACGAGCGGCAGCCCCACCGTCGACAACGTCAGGCCGTAACTGTCGTGCAGGAACTTCGGCAACCAGAACAGATAGAACCACCAGATCGGATCCGTCAGGAACTTCCCGACCATGACGGCCCAGGTTTGCCGATACCCGAACAGCGGCCGCCACGCCACCGGCGCCTCAGGCGGCTCGTGGTCGCTGAGAATGTGCTGGCGCTCCCGCTCGCCGAGCCTGGGGTGCCGCGCCGCGGGCGCGTAGATCGCCAGCCACACCGCCACCCAGATGAATCCGATCGCGCCGGTGAGGACGAATGCCCATCGCCATCCCATCGTCAGCGCGATCCACGGCACGGTGAGCGGAGCGATCACCGCGCCGATGTTGGTGCCGGAATTGAAGATGCCGGTCGCGAACGCGCGTTCCCGCTTGGGAAACCACTCCGCGGTGGTCTTGATCGCCGCCGGAAAATTGCCCGACTCGCCGAGACCCAGCGCGAATCGCGCGACCCCAAACGTCAGCGCGCTCACCGCGAGGCCAGCCGACATCGCCGCCACGCTCCAGAGACCCACGGCGATGGCGTAGCCACGACGGGTCCCGAGGCGATCCATGAGCTGGCCGGCGAAGACGAATCCAATCGCGTACGCGGCCTGGAAGGCGCTGACGATGTAGCCGTACTGCAGTTCGTTCCAGCCGATCGTCCGCTGCAAATCCGGCGCGAGCAGTCCGAGCACCTGGCGATCGATGTAGTTGATGGTCGACGCGGCGAACAGCAAGCCGCAGATGGTCCAGCGCACCCGCCCGACCGGACCCGCCGCCTGAACGACCGGGTCGGGGTCGAGCCGGCGGGCCGGAAGCGCGGTCACGCATTCACCCCGCTCGCGAGGAACCCGCCGTCCACGACCAGCATGTGGCCGGTGACGAAGCTCGCGGCGTCGGACGCCAGGAACACCGCGGCGCCCGCGAGCTCCTCGACCCGTCCGAATCGGCCCATCGGGGTGCGCGTCAGCAGCTCCTGGCCGCGCGGCGTGGTATCAAGGAGCTTCTGATTCAGCGCCGTTCGAAACACGCCGGGCGCGATCGCATTGACCATCACGCCGTGGCGCGACCATTCGACCGCCAGCGACTTGGTCAGGGACGCGACGGCGGACTTGCTGGCGGAGTACGCGGCGACCTCCATCATGCTGACAAACGACGTCAGCGACGCGATGTTGATGATGCGGCCGTAGCGCCGCTCGATCATGTGCCGGCCGAACAGCCGGCAGGCGCGCAGCGTCCCGGTCAGGTTCGTCTCGAGGATGTCGTTCCACTCCTCATCGGTGAGGTCGAGCGTCGGCGTCCGCTTCGTGCGGCCGGCACAGTTGACCAGGATGTCGACCTTGCCGAACTCGGTGATCGCCGCGGCCAGCGTCGACGCGATCGAGGCCTCGTCGCCGACGTCCGTCACGACCCGCAAGCTTCTCCGGCCGGCGGCCTCGACCAGCGCGGCCGCTTCGTCCACAACCTCGGCTCTGCGCGACGTCGGCACCACATCGGCGCCGGCGGCCGCGAGCCCCTGGCTGAGCGCGCGGCCGATGCCAGTCGTGCCGCCGATGACGACAGCGGTGCGGCCCGACAGATCGAGCGGTCCAAACGGCATCAGAAGGATCTCCCCGCTCGCGCGGCTTCGACCGCGGACACGTAGGCGCGCGCCGCCGCGACCAGCGTGTCGCGCCGGCCGCCGCGAATGGCTTGCAGGTCGCACAGGTCGCCGCCGACGCCGACGGCGCTGGCCCCGGCGGCAAAGAACTCGCCGACCGTGCCGAGCGTCACCCCGCCGGTCGGCACGAGCCGGATGTGCGGCAGCGGCGCCCTGAGCGCCTTGATGTAGCCGGCGCCCCCGACCGCGCTGCACGGAAACACTTTCACGAAGTCGGCCCCGGCGCGCCAGGCCTGCACCACTTCGGTTGGCGACAGCGCGCCCGGCAGAATCACGACGTCCGCCCTCCGGCAGACGGCGATGGTCGGCACGTCGACGACCGGCGCGACGATGAATCGGGCGCCGGCGTCGATGCAGGCCCGGGCCTGCTCCTCGTCGAGCACGGTGCCCGCGCCAATCAGCGTCTGGTCGCCGTAGCGCGCGACGGCGTCGGCGATCACCTTCACGGCGCCAGGGACGGTCATCGTGATCTCGAGCGCCCGGATGCCGCCCTCGCCAAGCGCGTCGGCCACCGCGATCGCCTCGGCGCCCGACGCCGCCCGGACGACCGGCAGGATGCCGATCTCGATGATGCGTTCGGCGATGGACTCGCGCGTCATCTCGACACCCTCGCCGTCCCACCCTGCATCGCGCGCTCGACCTCCGCGCCCGTCACCATGCTGGTGTCTCCCGGCGTGGTCATCGCCAGCGCGCCATGCGCTGCGCCGCACTCGACCGCCCACTGCGGGCCCCGGCCGGTCAGCAGGCCGTTGATCAGACCGGACGCAAAGGAGTCGCCGCCGCCGATGCGGTCGAGGATCTCGAGGTTCGGCCGCTGTATCGACTCGAAGAATTCGCCGTTCGCCCAGCAGACGGCGGACCAGTCGTTCACCGTCGCGGTCTTCGCATGCCGCAGCGTGGTCGCCACGACCTTGAGGTTGGGAAACTCGCGAACGACCTGGCGGATCATCGCCTTGAACTGCGCGAGGTCGAGGTGCGCGTACTGGTTCGACACGCCGCTGACCGGAAAGCCGAGCGCGGCCGAAAAATCTTCCTCGTTGCCGATCAGGACGTCGACGAGCGGGACCAGGCTGCGATTCACCGCGATCGCACGCTCGTGCCCGCCGTAGGCTCGCCACAGCGATTCGCGATAGTTCAGATCGAACGACACGATGGCGCCGCGCCGCCGCGCTTCGAGCATGGCGTCGCGGGCGACCTGCGGTGTCGTCTCCGAGAGGGCGCAGAAGATGCCTCCGGTATGCAGCCAGCGCGCGCCTTCACGCTCGAAGATCGCCGGCCAGTCCACGTCGCCCGGTGCGAGCTGCGACACCGCGGTGTGGCCGCGGTCCGAACAGCCGACCGCCGCGCGAATGCCGTGGCCGCGCTCGACGAAGTTCAGCCCGTTGCGGGCCTCTCGGCCGACGCCGTCGTAGACAACCCAGCGCACGTGCGATTGGTCGACGCCGCCCTGGTAGATCAGGTCCTGAACCAGCCGGCCAACCGGGTTGTCCGCCAGGGCTGACACCAGCGCCGTGTCGAGGCCGAAGCACCGCTTCAGCCCCCGCGCGACGTTGTACTCGCCGCCGCCTTCCCAGACGCGAAAGGCACGCGTCGTGTGGATGCGCATGTCGCCCGGATCGAAACGCAGCATCACCTCGCCGAGCGCGACCAAATCCCAGCGTCGCCCGTCCTTGGTTGGAATCTCCAGAGCCGTGTTGGTCATGGGGCCAGGCGATCTTCGCCAATCGGCGTGCAGATGTCCATGAGCGGAGCCGCGACGGCCAGCTCAGGTATCCGCGTGTCGGTGTGCGCCATGGATATCCTTACGCCACCACCGGCGCCGCGAAGGCCGGCGCGGTCACGAGCATCGCGGCGCCGCGCAGGCGCGGCTGCTCGTCGGCCGCGACGGTGACGATGTCGGTGGCCGCCGCGGCCGGGATCAGCACGCGCTCCGCCACCGCCGCGCGCACGGTCCGCTCGATCAGATCCCATGCGGCGACGATCTCGCCGCCGATGAACAGGCAGTCGGGATCAATGATGTTGATGATGGCGCCGAGGCCGCGGCCCAGATACCGCGCCGTGACCTGGAGCACGCCGAGTGCCTTGCGATCGCCGCCGCGCGCGCGCACGACGAGATGGTCCATGGTGAACGTCGGATCGTGGCCGGCCGGGACGAGCGGGGCGCGGCCGAAGTAACGCGTGAGCGTGGCGACGTTCGAGATGTGCGCCTCCCAGCAGCCGCTCGCGCCGCAGGCGCAGCGCGGGCCCTCGCCGCCGATCGGCATGTGGGCGAACTCGCCCGCGATGTTGTGCCGTCCGCGCAGCACCTCGCCGTTGACGACGATGCCGACGCCGATGCCGTCCGACACGCTGACGAAGACGAGGTTCCGCACCGGCGACGCCGCCCGCCGGGCTTCCCAGACCTGCGCCAGTGCGCAGGCACGGCCGGCGTTCTCGACATGCACCGCCATGCCGGTCGCGGCCGCCAGACGGCCGCGGAGATCGATGTTGCGCCAGCCGAGCGTCGGCGCGTGCAGTACCCGGCTGGTGCCCGAGTCGACCATGCCCGGCACGACGACGCCGATGCCTTCGCACTTGCCCGCGTCGCTGGTGTCGGCGGCCAGAAGCTGGAGGATGCGATCCGCCAGCGCCGTGATGAACCGCCGGGGATCGCGCGCGGTCGGCATCGTGACGATCGCCGAGCGGGCGCGGCCCATCGGATCGGCCAGCATCAGGAACGTGCGGCTGGCGCGGACGTCGACGGCGACACTCGACCGCTGGCGCGTGTTGACGTACAGCAGGGTCGGCTTCCGCCCGCGGGCGGCCTCGCCGATGGTCCCTTCGACGATGTGGCGATCGTCGAGGAGCTCCTGCACGAGCAGACTGACGGCGCCGGGCCGCATGCGCATGCGCCGCGCCAGGTCGGCGCGCGAGATCGGCTGATGGCTGCTGATCAGGGTGAGGGCGATCTGCCGGTTGATCTGGCGTGAGGTGCCGCGGGTGGCGATGCGAAAACGGGTCGGGTCAATGCGTCGCATCGGCGTATGGGCCGATATTGTCCCAACGTAAGACAAAAGATCAAGAAAAGCAGAGGTGGCTACGCCACTTCTTCGGATATAGTGTGCGGCGGACACGGCGTCACTGCAGCCATCGATCAATTGGTCTATCCAATTATGTCCATTCACGAGACTTCACCGACCGCCGACAGCGCCGCCACCGTCGTGGCGCACGTGCGCACGCTCATCAACCGCGGCACGCTCGGACCGGGCGCGCGCCTCCCCGCCGAACGACAGCTGGCGCGGCAGGTCGGCGTCAGCCGCCCGACGGTGCGGGCCGGATTGCGCACGCTCGCCGCGCTCGGCGTGGTCCGATCGCGGCGCGGATCCGGCACCTACATCCCGGACGGACCGCCCACGCTCGGGGTTGAAGCGCTCACCTTCGTCGCGGCGCTGCACAACTTCTCGGGAGACGACTTCTCCGAGGCGAGGCGCGTCCTCGAAGTCGCGGCCGCGGGGATGGCGGCGGAACGGTCCACGCCCGAGCAGCTGGCCACGCTGGCCGACGAAGTCGCCGGCCTGTTCGCCTCGATGACCGAGCGTCAGGTGTTCCTGGTGCACGACATCAACTTCCACCGCGGCATCGCCGCGGCGTCGGGCAACCCGATCATCGCGTCGCTGGTCGAGATGGTGTCGGCGCTGTACTACGAACGCCGGCGCGCGACCGCCGAACGGGCGGTCGATCGCGATCTGCACGCGGCCGCCGACGCGCACCGCCGGATCTATCAGGCGATCCGCGGCAAGGACGCGCCGCGCGCCCGGCAGCTGATGCACGATCATCTGGTCGAGGCGCGCGCCTACCAGCTCCGCGAAGACGCCAGGCCGGCCCCCCGGGCGCGCCAGCGCCAGGGACCGGCCCGGTGAACGCCGTGCTCGTGATCAGCGAGCGGGACAACGTGGCGACCGCGCTCGAGCCGATCGAGGCCGGCCGCGCCATTCAGCTCGGCCTGCACACGCTGCTCGCCGCGGAACCGATCCCGCGCGGGCACAAGATTGCCCTGCGCGCCATCCCTGCCGGCGACGCGGTCGTGAAGTACGGCAGCCCAATCGGCCGCGCCTCGGCCGACATCGCCGCCGGCACACATGTCCACACCCACAACCTCGCGAGCGAGCGCGGCCGCGGCGATCTGCAGGCATGAGCGCGTCGCCCACGTTCCTCGGCTACCCGCGGCCGGACGGCCGCGTCGGCGTCAGAAATCACGTACTCGTCGTGCCGACCGTCATCTGTTCGGCGGTCGTCGCGGAGCGCATCGCCGCGTCGATTGCCCCGGTCGGCGCCGCATTGCCCCACCTCGCCGGTTGCGGGCAACTCGGTCCCGATCTGACGACGACGCACGACACGCTCGCCGCCTACTGCCAGCATCCCAACGTCGGCGCCGTGATCGTCGTCGCGCTCGGCTGCGAGCAGGTGGTCGCGCAGAAGCTGGCGGAAGCGGCACGGCAGGCCGGCAAGCCGGTGCAGATCGTCGCGATCCAGACCGAAGGCGGGACGGTCCGCGCCACCGCGCGCGGCATCGAGCTGGCGCGCGAGCTCGCCGAACAGATCGGGCGCGTCGAGCGGCAACCGTGCCCAATCTCGTCACTGATCCTGTCGGTGAAGTGCGGCGGCTCCGACTACACGTCCGGTCTGGCCTCGAACCCGGCCGTCGGCCGGGTTGCCGACCGACTCGCCGATCTCGGCGGGGCCGTGGTGCTCGGCGAGATCGCCGAGATCATGGGCGCGGAACATCTGCTCGCGGACCGCGCATCGTCACCCGACACCGCACGCCACCTGCTGCGCGTCGTCAGTCGTGTCGAGGCGGAAGCGATGGCGCTCGGGCTCGACATCCGGGGTACCCAGCCGTCGCCCGGCAACATCCGCGGCGGCCTGACCACGATCGAGGAGAAATCGCTCGGCGCGACGCACAAGGCCGGCGAGCGCACCCGGCTCGAGGCGGTGGTCGGCTACGCGGCGCCGATTACGACCAAGGGGCTGACGGTGATGGACACGCCGGGCCTCGACGTCGAATCGGTCACCGGCATGGTGGGCGGCGGCGCCCAGGTCGTCATCTTCACCACCGGGCTCGGCACGCCGACCGGCAATCCGATCGCGCCGGTCGTGAAGATCACCGGCAACGTTCGCACGGCGCAGACGATGGCTGACAACACCGACCTGGACGTCAGCGGCATCGTGAGCGAGACGGAGTCGCTCGACGGAGCCGCCGATCGGCTGATGGCGGAACTTCTGAGTGTTTGTTCAGGCAAGGAAACGGCCGCCGAGCGGCTCGGACACCGCGAGTTCGCGATCTACCGCCGCAACGCGACGATATGAGGGCTCCGTAGTGTCCGGATCAGGTCCGCCTGAAGGCGGACACTACTTCAGTTCGTAGGAGATGAGCACGACGAGATCGTCGGGACCGGCTTGCTTCAGACCGTGTGAGCTCCCTGGACGCGTGAGCACCGCGGTGCCGGGTCCGATCTCGACCGGCTTGTCGTCGAGCGTCATGATGCCGCGGCCACTGAGGACGTAATAGACCTCGTCCTCATGCTGTTCGTGGTAGCCGACGCCCGAACCTGGCTTGAACGCGCGCTTACGGAAGACGAAGTGCATCCCCGGCGTCTTGTCGAAGAACGAGTAGCCGATGGTCTGGCCGCCGCCGTTGTGCGTGCCGGGCTCGGGCTTCTGGATGTCGGCGTCGTGCTGAATGATGTAGCCGCCCCTGGCCGGCTGCGCCGAAGGACGCGACGTGGCCGCGAAGACGAGCAGGCCGCCGACGACGACGCCGCAGACGAAGAGTGATCGGTTCATGAGCAGAGTATAGAGGAGCGATGATGTCCGACTCCACATCGACCAGCCGCCGTGAATTCGTCAAGGTCACCGGAGCCGCCGCCGTCGGCGCGTCACTGTTTCCCGGCGAGACGTTCGCTCAGCCCCGCGCCAAGCGCCGCTACGCGATCGTCGGCACCGGCGATCGCGGCAGCGGTATGTGGGGCCGCGACCTGGTCCAGCGCTATCCCGATCTGCTCGAGTTCGTCGGTCTATGCGACATCAACCCGAAGCGTACCGTCGCCGCGCGCGACTACATCGGCGTGCCGGCCTGCCCCACGTTCACGAACGTGGACGACATGATCGACAAGGCCAGGCCCGACCTGCTGATGGTCACCACCGTCGACGGCTTTCACCACGAGTACATCATCAAGGGGCTCGACCGCGGCCTCGACGTGATGACCGAAAAGCCGCTGACCACCGACGAGACGAAGTGCCAGGCGATCCTCGACGCCGAGAAGCGCAACAACAAGAAGATCATCGTCACCTTCAACTACCGCTACGCTCCGGCGCACCAGCAGATGAAGGAGATCCTGCTGTCCGGCGACATCGGCAGGATCATCTCGGTGGATTTCAGCTGGTATCTCGACGTCATCCACGGCGCCGACTATTTCCGGCGCTGGCATCGGCTGCGCAAGAACAGCGGATCGCTGCTCGTCCACAAGGCGAGCCATCATTTCGATCTGATGAACTGGTGGCTCGGCGCCGATCCGGTGGAGGTGTCCGGCTACGGCGGTCTCGGCATCTACGGAAGGAACGGCACGTTCCGCGCCCAGGCGCCCGCCGACAACTGCCGCAACTGCTCGCATACCAAGGAATGCCGCTTCTACTACGACATGACCAAGGAGAAGCGGCGGATGGACCTGTACGCCGCGTGCGAGAGCGCCGACCACTACTTCCGCGACGGCTGCGTGTTCCGCGAGGACATCGACATCTTCGACAACATGCAGGCGATCGTGAAATACAGCAACGGCGCGACGATGAGCTACGCGCTGAACGCCTACATGCCCTACGAGGGCTACCGCGTGGCGTTCAACGGCGAGAAGGGACGCCTCGACGTCCAATCGTTCGAGCGGCAGCCCTGGGACGTCGCCGACAGCCACGAGATCTTCATCACCAAGAGTTTCGGGAAACGAACGAAGGTGCCGATGCCGAAGATGACCGAGGGCCACGGCGGCGGCGACGACCGGATGCGCGATCTGATCTTCAAGAAGACCGATGCCCCGGACTACATGAAGCTGCCCGACTCGCGGGCCGGCGCGATGTCGTGCCTCACGGGCATCGCGATTCGCAACAGCATCGACCAGAAACGGCCGATCACAATCGCCGACCTCGTCAAGCTCTGACCGGTGTCACGGTGAGCCGTTCAGCCTTCGGCCGTCTGCCCGACGGCACGCCCGTCGATCGGTTCGAGCTCTCGAACGCTCGCGGCCTCGAGCTCGCGGTGATGTCGTACGGCGCAACCCTCATCTCGGTGCGCCCGCTGGATCGAGACGGCCGCCGCGAGGATGTGGTCCTCGGTTTCGAGGTCTTCGACGACTACCTCACCAGAGCTCGCTATTTCGGTTCGGTGGTTGGCCGTTACGGGAACCGGATCGCCCACGGCCGCTTCGTGCTCGATGGTGCGCCGTTCCAGCTCGCGGTCAACAACGGCGCCAATCACCTCCACGGCGGCGTCCGCGGCTTCGACAAGGTGGTGTGGCAGGCGGAGCCGTTTCGGTCTGGCGACAACACCGGCGTCGCGTTCACCTACACCAGCGCGGACGGCGAGGAGGGATACCCCGGGACCCTGACGGCCAGCGTGACCTACACGCTCACGCCCGGCAACGAGCTGCGGCTGGACTATCGCGCCACGACCGACAGGCCTACGCCGCTCAACCTGACGAACCACAGCTACTTCAACCTGGCGGGACGCGGCATCACCGACATCCTCGGGCACTACCTGACCCTCGACGCGGATCGGTACACCCCGGTGGACGCGACACAGATTCCGACCGGGGAGATTGCGGCCGTCGCTGGAACGCCGTTCGACTTCCGCACGGCTGCCGCGATTGGCGCGCGGATCGATGCGGACGAGGAACAGCTTCGCCGCGGCAACGGCTACGACCACAACTTCGTCGTGAACGGCTGGGCGAGCGCGAGCCTGAGGCTGCGGCACGCCGCACGCGCGGTCGATCCGTCGAGCGGACGCACCCTCGACGTTGCGACCACGGAGCCGGGCATCCAGTTCTACGCCGGCAACAACCTCGATCTCGCACGCAACGGGTTCGGCCGCCGCACCGCGTTCTGCCTCGAGACTCAGCACTTCCCCGATTCGCCGAACCATCCGCAGTTTCCGTCCACGATCCTGCGCCCCGGACAGATCTTCGAGTCCACCACTGTGTTCACCTTTGGAGTGACACCATGAAACGGCTGTTGCCCGTGATCGCGCTGTTGTCTTGCGGGACCGTCACCGCGACCACTCAGGAGTCATATCCCTTCAACTACGTCGCCGCGACGATGGTGCAGCTGAACGACAACGGCGCGTGGTCGTGGTTCATGGACCCGCGGGTGATCGTGAACGACGGCAAGCTGATTGTCGGGTCGGTCCGCGCGGTCGGCAGCAATCAGGCGAATGTCACCGATCCCAGATGGGGCAACGTCGAGATTTCCGTCTACGACCTCGCCACCGCCAGGGTCGAGAACACCGTGCTGCACCCGCACCTCGAGCAGGACGATCACGACGGCCCGGCGTTTCTCGTACGCAAGGACGGCCGCTACCTGGCCGTTTACAGCAAGCACACCAAAGAGCGCCGGATGTATTACCGGATCTCGGAGCCGCACAATCCGCTCGCGTGGGGGCCCGCGATGATCGCCGAAACACCCGGCGACGACGCGCCGGTGCAGGGCAACAACTGCACCTACGCCAATCTGTTCCGCATGCCCAACGGCCGCATCTACAACTTCATCCGCGCGTTTCACCACGATCCCAACTACATGTATTCGGATGACGAAGGCAGCACCTGGACGTACGGCGGGCACTGGCTCTACGGCAAGGGCGGCTACAGCCCGTACCTGAAGTACGCGGACGATGGGAAGGGCACGATCCACTTCATCGCCACCGAGGACCATCCGCGCAATTTCGACAACAGCCTCTATCACGGCTACGTGCGCGACGGCGTCATGTACAAGACCGACGGCACCAGGGTCAACGCCTTGAGCACATCCACCGAAGCCACCAACGCGACGTGGGATTTTACGAAGGTCTACCAGGGCACGCCGGACAGCGTCGCCTGGATGGTCGATGTCGAGCTCGACGCCAGCGCCAGGCCTTACATGTTGTTTTCGACGCAGGTGGACGGCCGCGGCCTGCCGCGGGGACAGGGCGGCATGGATCTGCGCTATCACTACGCGCGGCTCGCGGCCGACGGCTGGCACACCGAGGAGATTGCCTACGCGGGCCGACGCCTGTATGCGAGCGAGGACGACTACGCCGGACTCGGCGCGCTCGACCCGAACAACCCGAACGTCGTGTTCATCTCAACCGATGCGGACCCGGTGAAGGGCACGCCGCTCGTCAGCAGTGCCGACGGCAAACGGCATTACGAACTGTTCCGCGGCGAACGCGGCGCCAACGGCAAGTGGGCCTTCACGCCCTTCACCCGCAACTCGGCCTACGACAATCTGCGTCCGCTAATCCCGAACTGGAAGGATCCGCGCACGGCCATCGTCTGGATGCGCGGCGCCTACCTGGCCAATCAAGGCGAGTGGTATTCATCGGTGGTGGCATCGATCCTTCCCCCGCGATGACGCCGGGGGTGGCAGTGTCCCGGGGAACCATGAAGCGTCGCGAGTTTTTGAAGACGGGCGGCGCCGCATCGGCGTGGTCCGGCACCGTTCTCGCGCAGCGGCTGGTCCCGACGGCCAGCGATCGCGACGCGTGGCTTGCGGTCCCGCGCCAGCTCGCCGACCCGGTGCGACCATGACCCGTAAGTTCCTCGCCATCGCCGTCGCGGGCCTCTTGACCGTTACGCACGGCTCCGCGCAGAGCCGCCAGGTACAGGTCGGTTTCTGCACGCCGCTCGCCAACATCGACGCCGCCCGGGCGGCTGGATTCGACTATGTCGAGCTGGCGACAACAGAGATCGCCGGGCTTTCCGACGCGGCGTTCGAGGAGGCCGCGTCGCACATCAGGCAGGCGCACATCTCTACTCCAGCCGCGAACCTGTTTCTGCCCGCAACCCTGAAAGTGACCGGGCCCGCGACCGATCCCGATCAGCAGATGGCCTACGTCCGCAAGGCGTTTGCCCGCCTCGCGCGGCTCGGCACGCAGCTCGTCGTCTTCGGCAGCGGACCAGCGCGCACGGTCCCCGACGGTTTCCCGAAGGAGCGGGCGTTTCAGCAGCTCGTCGAATTCGGACGACGGATCGCGCCCGAGGCAAGAGCGCGGGGAATCACGGTGACCGTCGAGCCGCAGCGCCACGAGGAAACGAACATCATCAATACGGCCGCCGAGGGGCTCGACCTCGTCAACGCGATCGCCGATCCCAACTTCCAGTTGATGATCGATTTCTATCACCTGGCCAGTGTGAAGGAAGACCCCGCGATCGTCGTCCGCGCCGGGGCGCACATCCGGCACCTGCATACGGCCAATCCGAACGGCCGGGTCTTTCCGCGGGTCTGGGAGGAATACGACTACGCGCCGTTCTTCGCGGCGCTGCGGCAGATCGGATACGAGGGCCGGATCAGCGTCGAAGCATCGACGAAAGCTCTTCCAGCCGACGCGCCCGTGGCGATCGCGCTTCTGCGCGGGGCCTTCCGGCCTACCGCTCGCTGACCAGCCGCGGCACCGCCAGAAGTCCCGATGGAATCGGCCGCAGGCGGTCGAGATCCTGCAGCCGGAATCGCTGCCCGTAGCGCGTCGCGACCGCCTCGACATCCGGCAGCCGTCCGCCTTCGGCGAGCTGATTGATCGCCGTGTTGTAGACCTCGATGCGGATGTCGTTGGCGCCTTCGCGCAGCCACGCCGTCAGGTCGATTCGGTACGGCGGCGCCCAGATCGTGCCGGCGCGCCGGCCGTTGACGAACACGGTCGCCGCCTCGCGGATCGGCGGCGCAATCAACGCCGCGAACGAGTTGCCGCGCATCGTCCCGTCGGGCAGCGCCTCGGGCTCGATCGGAGCGGCGCCGCCGAAGTCGATAAAGACGCGGGCGCCGTCAGCACGGAATGCTGCCGGGACATCAACGGGCCGCTCGTAGACGGCCGTGCCCGACATATGGGCCGTCGCCGGATCGTCGGCCCAGGAATGCGGCAGGTTGACGGGACCGCGTCGTTCTCCACCGATAGTCACGGCCCATCCATTCCGCAATTCGGTGGAATCGATCAGCCGTCGCGTTATCGAACGCGGCGCCGCGCTAGCGTTCTTGCTGAAGACGATGATGCGAGAACCATGGGGCTCGAAGCTCAGCGCCAGCGAATCGCCCGAGACGTCTGGCTGCTCGATCGTCCCGGTCAGCGGGTCCCAGAGCTCGACGTGCGCCGTCCGACCACCGAACCGCGCGCGCACGTCGCGTCGCACGTTGCTGGTATTGGCGAGGAAATACGCATCCGCGTCGATCAGCCGCCGATGGACGAAGCCGATCGCCGGCTGCGGTGGATCGAGCGCCACGTCGGCGGGCAGCGTCTCTGCGATCCGCTGCCGCAGATCGGAACCGGGTCCAGCCTCAATCACCTTTCCCCCGCCGGCGCCGTACTCACCAAGCCAGCGGCGCGTAGCGTCCGGCATGTGGTTCACAGCGGGCACGACGATCAGCCGGTAACCGCGCGCCTGCGCTTCGGTCAACGACGCGTCGTCGATCAGATCGAACGCATGTCCAGAATCCAGAATCGCAGGCACGGTGGCGCCAACCAGATCGCGAATGCTGCTCCAGAGATTCAGGTGACGGCCGCTCGCCGGCCTGATCATCGACCACGCGTCATCGGTCGGCGCGTAGAGCGCGACATCCGCGACCGGCGTGCCTTGTCGAAGCACATAGCTGACGCGCTGCAGGTAGCGTGACGCATCCGGCATCACCGGCCACCACGGGTTCTTGTCCGAGTAGACGCCGGCGGCGTAGAACATCCAGCCCGGCGCGCCCGCCTCCGGCGCGGAGTACGGCCAGCCGTGTCCGATCAGCTGATTGATGCCCGAGAGGAAATGCTGATCGGCCTCGGCTTTGAGATCGAGCGGCGTCGCGCGGAACGCGGGCGAATGGAGCCAGGTCCAGGTCTCGGACGAGGTGACCGGTTTGCCGAACAGGTGCGAGGCCGACGAAGCCCAGCGCGTCGCCGACAGCGAGCGCCACTCGAACCCTTCCCCATCGAACACGTCCGCGTCGCGGTAGCTCGCCAACCGCGCCGGCGGCAGGCCGTAGTTCTGAATCCGGAACCGCACGTGGTTCTTCGAGGCCCATTCGTGCACCGGCGCGAGGAAGCGCTCCTCAAACAGCTCGGTCAAGGTGCGGCCATAGTCACGCCGCACCGCGTCGGCACGCTCGCCGTTGCCGAGCTCGGCCAGCGGCAGTAGCGGACGCAGGTCGTAGCCGCGGCGCTGCTGGAATTCCTGGAAGAGCCCGGTGGTCCAGTCCGCGTCGTAGACCTCGAGGCTGTCGCAGAACACGGAGTCGATCGAGCCCGGCGCCGCGGCACTCAGCAGCTTGTCCCCCACTTCACGCAGATGTGTGGCAATCGCCGCGCGGCTGTAATGATCGAGCACGTAACCGTCGGCGCCGGCTGCAGCGCGCTTGACGACCTGTCCCGTCTGGCCCGCAAAGTACAGGAGCACGGCGCGCGGCCCCGGACCCGGCGGCAGCGGTATCGGGCCCCGTTCTGGAACCGGCAGCGGCCGGAACGCCGCCGCGTCGGCCTCCTGCGTCGAGCCCGGCGCGATGAACGCGGCGACGAGCACGTCGCGATCGAAGCGCTCCTGACGGGCGATGCTCGTGACATCCGCGGCGATCTCCCGCCGTTCCGACCGCAGGCGGCTGGCGGCGAGATCCGGCGTGATGTGCGGCCCGCCGAACGACCAGCCGCTGCCGATGGTGAGGTCCATCCGCAACCCGAGCTCGCGCGCCCTTCTGGAGGTGAAGGCCACCCGGTCGAGGAATTCGGTCGAGAGGTAGGAGTAATTGCGAAACCCGCGTCTTCGCATCGTCGATCGCCAGCGGATACACGACCGCGACCTCGAAGCCGCCGATGCCGCCGTCTTTCATGCGGCGCATCTCGGCGTCGAGCTCCTCGCGCGTGGCCGACGGGCCGAACCACCACCACCGCATCATGATCCGGCTGTCGTCCGGCGGTGCAGCGAACAGGCGCCGTGCATCGTCGATACTGGTGCTGCGCAGGTCCGGCTGAAGCCGGACACTACCTGAGGGCGCCAGCGCGAGCGCGGCGAGCAGCGCCGCAGCGAAGATCCGCATGCCGAGTTACCTCAGTACCATTCGTGGTTTGACGTTCGGCGTTCGCCTAGAAGTCAAAGGTATCGATGTTGCCTTTGTTGATCAGCAGTGGCGTTCCGAGGATGATCTCGCGCCCCCGCACGTCGAGCCGGCCGAGACGACCAGCGTCGATGGAATGCGCGCCGGCGGCGAGCGTTCCCGCGGCCAGGCTCGATCCGGCGTAGACCACCAGGTAGCCGAGGTCTCGCGTGTTCCACAAGACAACGGTCTGCACGACGCCGGCGTGGACGTAGGGCTTGTTCATGTTCGGCAGCGACAAGCCGATCACCGAGACGTCAGAGCGCCCCGCCTGACGCACCGCCTCGGCGGCTCCCGGTACAGCCGGTGCGGCAATCGCCATAATCAGCTTCACCGACGGATGCGCCTTCATCATCGTCTGAGTCTCGGCGAACGCCTTGTCCCGATCGTCGTCGCTCGGCCGGACGCCGACCAGCTTCAGGTTCGGGTAGTTGTCGCTGAGCCGCTTGCGGATGTGGACCATCCACTCGTTCTGGTTGGCGGCGCTGAGCGCCCCGGTGATGATCGCGAACTCCCCGGCACTGCCTGTGAGCCGCGCGGCCTCGTCGGTCAGCGCGTTGCCGATCCCGGCTGGCGTCGCCTGGTTGACGAAGAACTCACGCGCGTCCGGCTCGGCGTCCGCGTCCCAGGTCACGACGTGAATGCCTCGCTGACGCGCCTTCCTCAGCACCGTGGAAATGCCGGCGCGGCTCTCGACCGACACCGCGATCACGTCGACGCCGCGGGTGATCCATGTTTCGACCAGTTCGTTCTGCTTCGAAGCGTCGAGGCCGGTAGGACCGTCCCAGATCAGATCGACGCCAAGCTCGCGCGCCGCTTCCTCGGCGCCGGCCCGGCAGCTGACAAAGTACGGATCGCCCTTCGCCTTGGGCATCATCGCGATCGTGGGGCGGTGTGACGCCGCGGCACTGGCGCCGCGCTCCGCGATGCGCGACGCCGGCAGCAGCGTGCGCATCATCCACACATTGGTGCCGGACACGATGAGCGCCGCCAGTAGAACGGTGACGCAGAGGACGGCAATCTGACTGTTCTTCATGGCAAGCTCGTCTCCCCGCGCCGCGACGCCAGCACCGGTCGATCGCGGAGCTGGTGAGCGCATCCGATCGAAGGCAATCGTCGCGACGAGCAGCGTGCCCGTGAGGACGCCGGCCAGTTCCGACGGCAGCGCCGAGAGCCGCACACCGTTCTGCAGGGTGGAGAGCGCGCACAGCCCGAGCACTGTCCCCCAGAGCGTCCCCCGGCCGCCGAACACGGATGTTCCGCCGAGAACGACGGCGGTGATGGCGTCGAGCTCGAAGCCGATGCCGGCGTCCGACTTCGCCTGGCCGAGGTGCGCCACGTAGACGATAGCCGCGACGCTGGCGGTCAACCCCGAAAGGACATAGACAAGGCCGACGCGCCGCTCGACCGGCAGGCCGGCATGCCGCGCGCCGGACGACGAGAATCCGATCGCATACAAGGCGCGCCCAACCACCGAACGATGCAGCAGGACTGCGTATCCGGCCAGCACGAGAAGAAAGAGCGGCAGTTGCACCGGCACGAAGCCGCCAAGATATCCCTGTCCGAGGGCGAGGAACGCATGTGGAAATCCGCTATAGCTGCCGGAGCCCTGGGTCAGTCCCTCGGCGATGCCGCGGAACATCGAGAGGGAGCCGAGCGTCACGATCAACGGCGGCAGCCCAAGAGCGGCGACAGCCACCGCGTTCAGCGCACCGCCGGCGAGCCCCACCAGCACGGCGGCGGCAACGGCGACAGCGATCGGAAGATGCCATTCGGTCGCGGCGATGCCGAACACGACCGCCGCCAATCCCATCATCGACCCAACCGACAGATCGATGCCGCCCGTGATCAGGACCGGCGTCAGCGCCATCGCCAACAGCCCAAGCTCGACGCTCAGGCGCGTGATCTCGAACAGGTTGCCAGCGGTGAGGAAGTTCGGCGCCACCGCCGTGAAGATCACGATCTCTGCGGCGATTGCGATCAGCAAGAGCTTCATGCCTGGGCCGCTCGACGGATGGGTCCGAACGCCCACGGCCAGCGTCGCGCGCGCAAGGCGTCCGCGGCGACCGCGCTCACGATAATCAGCGCCCTGAATGGCGCGCTCCCAGTACGGGCTTACTCCCAGAAATGTCAGCGCCGGACCGATCGCACCGAGCAGCGCGACCCCGAGCACCGTGCCGGTCAAGGTGGCGCGTCCGCCCGTGATCGCCGCGCCGCCGACGACCACGGCGGCGATGACCCGCATCTCGAGGCCGAGCCCCGAGTTGCCCGGAATCTGATTGAAACGCGCGGCATTGACGATCGCCGACAGGCCGGTCAGCATCCCGGCCGCCGTGAACACCCAGAACTTCACCCGCGCAACGTCCAGGCCGGCGAGACGCGCGGCGGCTGCGTTCGATCCCGTCGCGAACACAGCCCGCCCGGCGGCGACCCGCCGGCTTACCCATGCGGTCGCCAAGCACCAGCAGCATCGTGGCCGCGCCGATGATCATCGGGAAGGACGCCTGCGACAGCCCCAGCCACTGAAACGTCGCCGGCAGGTCCTGCACCCACTCGCCTTGCGTCGCCCATCGCAGCGCATCGCGCAACGCCACCATCGTCGCCAGCGTGACGACGATCGAGGGGACGCCGAGCCAGGCGACGAGCCCGCCGTTGAGCGCGCCGAACAGCGCGCCGAGCCCAACGACGCCGAGCATCATCGCCGGCAGTGGCGCGCCGGCCTTCGACGCCAGACCGGCGACGACCGAGCAGATCGCGAAGACCGATCCGACGGAGATGTCGATCTCGCCGCTCACGATGACCATCGTCGCCCCCAGCGCGGCGATCAGCACCGGGATGTTGGCGAGCAGCAGGTCGGTCAGGTTGGCGCGCGAGAAATAACCGGGCGAGACGATCGCCAGCACGCCGCCGAGCAGCAGCAGCGCCACGACCAGCGACCGCTCGCGGTGTGTCGCGCATCGCCATCAGTGGCCCAGCGCCATCGCCAGCACCGCAGTGCGCGCTCGCCTCGGAGCGGGCCAGCACGCCGGCCATCGGTCCCGTCGTGCATCACCGCGATCCGGTCGCTCATGCCGAGGAGTTCGGGCAGCTCCGAGGAGATCATCAGAATCGCGGCGCCTTGCTCGGCCAGATCCACGATCAGGGCGTGAATCTCGGCCTTGGCGCAGACGTCCACGCCCTGGGTCGGCTCGTCGAGAATCAGCACGCGCGCTCCGGTCATCAGCCAGCGGGCCAGCGCCACCTTCTGCTGATTGCCCCCGGACAGCGCGGCGACGCCGGTATCCGACGAAGGCGCCTTGATTGCAAGCCGCGAGATGAATTCCTCGGCGACGGCCGTTCTCCGCCTCGTGCCGGACCAGTCCCGCGACGGGATACTTTTGGCAGGCTCGCCAGCGTGACGTTTTCGGCGATCGACATCTCGCGCGACGACACCGTGCTGGCGCCTGTCCTTCGGCACGTACCCGATGCCGGATCGAATCGCCGCGCTCGGCGTGTCGTGCCGCACCGCGGCGCCGTGAATCCTGATCTCGCCGGCGTCGGCGGGCGTCAGGCCGAAGATGGTGTCGGCCAGCTCGCTCCGTCGGCAGCCCGCGAGCCCGGCCAGCCCGAGGATCTCGCCGGCGCGCACGGACAGCGAGACGTCGCGAATGCCGACGTCCGCGGTTCGCCACGTGCGCGAGCTCGAGCACCACGTCGCCAAGCGGCACGGTGCGCTTGGGAAACAGCGCGCCGGGGTCGCGGCCCACCATCAGGCGAATCAACTTTTCGCTGTCGAGCGACCCTCGCGTCGTAGGTCCCCACCGTCGAGCCGTCGCGCAGCACGGTGACGCGATCCGCTATCGCGAACACCTCCTCGAGCCGATGCGAGATGTAGACGATGCCGACCCCGCCATCGCGAAGCGTCCGGATCACCGAGAACAGCGCCGCGACCTCCGCCTCGTCGAGCGACGGCGGTTGGCTCGTCCATCACCACGAATCCTGGCGTCGGCGCCGATCGCCTTCGCGATTTCGACGAGTTGCTGTTCGGGAAGGCTCAGCGTGCGGGCGAGGCGGCCGGGATCGATCGACGCGCCGCCGGCCCTGCGCGAGAAGCGCTGACGGCTCGTGCCCTGCCGTCGCGCGCCAGTCGATGCGCCGCCACAGCGGTCCGCTTTCGAGCGACCAGGCGATGTTTTCGCTGACCGCTGAGATCGGGAAACAGCGACGGCTGCTGATAGATGGCGGCGATTCCCAGCGAGCGCGACGCCGCGGGATCCATCCGCTCGATGGCGCGGCCGCCGACGATCAGCCTTCCGGCGTCCGGCGTCTCGGCGCCGGTCATGATCTTTGATCAGCGTCGACTTGCCCGCGCCGTTCTCGCCGACCAGTGCGTGCACTTCGCCGGGCCGCACGTCGAAGGAGACGCCGGCGAGCGCGCGCACGCCGCCGAACGCCTTGGTGATTCCGATCGCCTCGAGCAGGGGTGGCGGCACGGGATCAGGCGTAGGCGGAACCGTCCGGCGCGGCGCGCCCGGACCGTTCGTTGGTGATCCGCTCGAGATAGCCGCTCTGCCTGAACGCATCCAGGGGATCGGATGGCAGGCCTCGCGCCGCGCGCCACTCGGCGATCGCCGGCCGGACGTCGCACGCGAATGCATCCTGCAGACACAGACTCTGCCCGCACCAGTCGCTGGCCTGCTGCGCGGACGCCAGCGCGTCGCACTCGACCAGCGCCGCCTTCGCCGCCAGCGCCTGCGCCTGCATCACCGTCTGGATCATCGCTTCGATCTTGCCCTTCAGGTTGTGGCTCTGATCGATGATGTAGGCGATGTCCGCGGCGGCGCCGGTCTCCCACTCGAAGAACCGGATCTCGTGGAAGATGCGGAATACCTGATACGGATCGATCGACCCCAGCGTCAGGTCATCGTCGGCGTAGCGGCGATCGTTGAAGTGGAAGCCGCCGAGCATGCCTTCGGCCAGCAGCCAGGCGACGATCTGCTCGATGTTCTGCGACGCGTAGTGATGCCCGGTGTCGACGAGCACGCGCGCCTGCGGGCCGGCGGCACGCGCGAACGACAGCGCCATGCCCCAGTCGGCGATGTCGGTGTGATAGAAGGCCGGCTCGAACGGCTTGTACTCGACCAGCAGGCGCTGATCCGGATCCGAGCGCGCCGTGCACGGCCGCGAGCCCTTCCTCGAACCATCGCTTGCGGGCGCGCATGTTCGCCGTGCCTGGATAGTTCGATCCGTCGGCGAACCACAGCGAGAGGTCGCGGCTGCCGAGACGCCGGGCGATCGCCACGCTGTCGCGGCAATGCGCAAGGGCGCGCGCGCGCACCGCCGCGGACGGATTGCCGAGCGAGCCGTGCTTGTACTCCTGATCCTGAAACAGGTTCGGGTTGATGGCGCCGGCGCGCAGCCCGTGTCGCCTGGAGGACGCGCGCGACCTCGTCGGCATCCTCGATGCCGCGCGGGACATCCCACTGCACATGCAAGCGCGATCGTCGGACATGAGCCGGTCAGCGCATGCACCAGGCCGGCGTCGGCGATCTTCTCCGCCGTGGTCACCGCAGCCGCCGGCTGCAGATACTTGCCGAAGCGGGTGCCGGTGTTCGCGAACCCCCACGACGGCAGCTCGATCTGCAGACCGTCCAGCGCGCCCGCGATCCGTTCTGCATGCGCCGGGCTGACCTTACCGGAGGAAGGCATCGGACAGCCCTCCGTCTACGGGGATGATGTGACCGGTGGTCTTGGCGCTGCGGTCGCTCGCGAGCCAGCAGATCGCCGCGGCACAATCGGCCGGCAGGATCGGCCGGCGCAGGACTGTGCGTCTGCGCGTAGAACTCCGCCAGCTTCGAGCGCAGCGATTCGGTCGCTCTCCGACTCGTCGAACGCGATCTCGTATTTCCGCAGCGATCCGATCACGCGATCGCGCGGAAACATCGCCGATCCGCTGACGACCGTCGCCGGCGCGATGCCGTTGACGCGAATCAGCGGCCCGAGGCCGACCGCGAGCTCGCGCACCAGATGACTGACCGCCGCCTTGCTGACGTCGTAGGGCTCGCTGCCCTGCTTTGGCACGACCGCGTTCGCGGAGCTCGTCAGCACGACCGACGCCGGCAGGCCCTGCTCGCGCAGAATCGCCGCCGCTTCGCTGACCAGCACGTGGTTGCTCGTCACGTTGATTTTCAGCGTCGTCGCCCAGACCTCCTCGGGCGACGCCGGCCGACGCATCGGTCGGCGGATAGATCGCCGCCGTGTTGACCAGCACGTCGACGCCGCCGAACGTCTCGCACCGTCGCTCGGAGCGCGGCCGCGATGCTAGCTGCGGACGCCAAGATCGATCGCCAGCGCCATGCCCATCTCGGTCGACGAGCGACTGCTGGCTTCGAGCCACGCCGCCTCCGCGGCGGCCGCGTCACGGTCGGCGACGACCACATGCGCGCCACGACTCGGCGAGCTCGATCGCCACCTCGCGCCCGATGCCGCTGCCGCCGCCGACGATCACCGCGACGGTGCGGCTGAACTCGCGCTCCGGCGGCATGCGCTGCAGCTTGGCCTCCTCCAGCGCCCAGTACTCGATGCGGAACGCCTCTGACCGCGGCAGCGCGACGTAGTTGTGACACTGCTTCAGCGAAGGGCTGCCGCTCGCCCCCGTCTTCGAGCGCGGTCGCGCCCGCCATGACGTGGATCGCGTTGACGAAGAACTCGGTCGTGATGCGCGCCTCACGTTTGTCCTTGCCGAAGCCGAAGACCCCCAGCCCGGTATCACCACGACCGACGGGTTGGCGTCGCGAAGCGCGGGTGAATCGGGCTGCGCGAACGACCGGTAGTACGCGGCGTAGTCGAGCCGATACTGCTCGAGGCGTTCGGCGATCCGCTGGTGAACCGTTCGACGCTGTCGTTCGCCGGCTCCCATGGCACGAACAGCGGACAGATGCGTGTCCGCAGGAAGTGATCCGGACAGCTCGTGCCCAGCTCACACAGTTCGGCGGCCCACGCCGATCCCGCAAACGTCAACGCATCCGCTGATCGGTCCCAGTGGGCGATCACGCGGCGCTTCGACGACACCGCTCCCCGAAGGCGCGGCAGCAGCCGCGCCGCGACCGTCTCCCGATCCGACCATGGCGCCGGCCGTGGCAGCACCGCCAAATATCGGCCGTTCCGGATCGGCGCGCGTGCTCCTCGACGAACTCGCCCATCTGGTCGATCGTGCGGAGACTGTTCACGTAGCACTCGCGCGGCGTCTCGCCCCACGTAAAGAGACCGTGGCTCGCCGAGTAAGATGCCGTCGCACCCCGGGTGCGCCTCGACGGCGCGGCGCATCATCAGCGCGAGCTCGAATCCCGGCCGCTGCCACGGCAGCCAGACGATGCGCCGACCGTGGCGCGCGTTGAACTCACCCAGCTTGCGTTCGCCGTTGGCGCTGGCCGCCAATGCGATCGCCCAGTCGGGATGAAGGTGATCGACGTGCGCGAACGGCAGCAGCGCGTGCAGCGGCGTATCGATCGACGCCGCGACGCGGTTGCCGCCCGCCGCGCACAGCGGATACAGGCCGACCATCTCGTCCTCGTGCGCTTCGCCGCGATAGCGCGACACGAGCTGCTCCAGCTTGTCCTGATGCAGCAGCGCGAACCCGGTGGTGGCGATCGATCGCAGGTCGCCGCCGCTCCCCTTCACGGCGAGCACGCGCACGGGTGTTCCCGTCAGCGGATCGGGCCAGTCGAACTTCGAGCTGGTGTTGCCGCCGCCGAAGTTGGTGATCCGCAGGTCGGCGCCGAGCAGGTTCGAGCGATAGCGCAGCAGCCCGAGCGGATTCGGACGCCAGGCGCGCGGCCTCGCCGGCGTCCCATAGATCGGTCAGGCGCGCGTCACTCTGTGTCGCCACGGTGGAACACCTCACGCAGATTACGCGTCAGCGGGCTGTCGTCGGGATGAGAGGGCATCAGCTCGCGCATCGAGCGCCACCATCGGCGGCAGACGTCGGTGCCGGCGATCGCCGCCCACCGTTCTTCGCTCTCGACCTCAGCATACGCAAACAGGTCGTTCGTATCAGGATCCAGGAAGATGCTGTAGCTCCGCACGCCGTGCTGCCGCAGCAGGTCTTCGAGCTCACGCCAGATCGGGTTGTGCCGGCGCGCGTATTCCTCCTCGCACCCCTCGTTCACCGACATTCTGAACGCCTTGCGAATCACGCGGCCTCCACGTAGCCCGTGAAGCGGCGGCTCTGCGCGTCCCAGGCGTCGTGCGCGATCGGTTCGAAGCGCTCGACCGGGAACGATCGGTCGATGACATCCGCGCGCCTCGTCCAGCGAAGCGACCGCACCAGTCGCCACCATCTGCATCGCGATATTGCCCAGCGCCGTCGCCTCGGCCGGCCCCGCGACCACGCGACGCCCGGTCGCATCGGCAGTGAACTGATTGAGCAGCCGGATCCGCGATCCGCCACCGACGATACGAATCTCGTCGAAGCGGCGCCCGGTCACCCGCTCGAGGGACTCGAGGACGACGCGGTACTTGAGGGCGAGGCTCTCGAGGATGAGCCGCGTGTATCCGCCCGCGCCGTCTGGCACCGGCTGCCCCGTTCGAACGCAATACGCGTCGATGCTCGACGGCATGTCCTCGGGGTTGACGAACTGCGGGTGGTCCGGATCGATTAGCGAGCGGAACGCGTGCCGCGGCTCCGCGGCAGCGTGGAAGAGCGCCTCGTACGAGAGCGGCTGTCCGGCCCCCAGCCACGATCGCCGGCATGCCTGGAGCAGCCACAACCCGCTGATGTTCTTCAAGAGCCTGATCGTGCCGCAGACGCCGCCTTCGTTCGTGAAATTGCAGTCGCGCGCCTCCGGCGTGAGCAGCGGCGCGGACAGTTCGGTGCCGAGGAGCGACCAGGTCCCCGAGCTGAGGAATGCGGTGCCAACGCCGGCGCGGATCGCAGCCACCGCGGACGCGGTGTCGTGGCACGCCGTGGCGACCACCGGCGTACCGGACCGCAAAGGCGATGCCGCCGCACTGACCGATCCGATGACGGTTCCCGCGTCGACGATCGGCGCGAACAATCGCGCCGGCACGCCCGCGGCGCTCAGCAGCGGCGTCGCCCACGTCCTGGTCCTCGCATCCACGCACTGGGTGGTCGTCGCGATGGTGTATTCGCTGCACGCACGGCCGGTGAGCTGGTAGTTGAAGAAGTCGGCGATCGTCAGCAGCGTTCTCGCACGCGCAACGACCGCCGGCGTCTCGCGGCAGGCGGCGTGGAGCTGGTAGAGCGTGTTGATCGCCAGGCACTGGATGCCGGTCGTTTCGTAGATCCGATCGCGCGATACGGCCGGGAAGACCCGCTCCATCTCGCCGGCGGTGCGCGCGTCGCGGTAGTGATAAGGATCCTCGAGCAATCGCGCCGTCGTCGCCGAGCAGCGCGTAGTCCACGCCCCAGGCGTCCACGCCGACCGCATCGAGGGACGGGCTCGCGTCGATGTTGAGCGCGTGACGGACGTCCCGCCACAGGCGATCCGTGTTCCAGCGCAGCGCTCCGCCGGCGCGATGCGGCTCGTTGGGAAAACGGTGCAGTGCGGACACATCGAGAACGCCGCCGCGCAGGCGGCCAAGCATGGCGCGTCCGCTCTCCGCACCAAGGTCAACGGCCAGGAATACTCTGGACAATCGGCCGGAATTCAAGAACCTTCTAAAACTTCAGCTTCACCGCCAGCTGAATCTGCCGTTCGGTCGTCCCGCAGGTCGCACATGACGGGCTCGCCACGATCGACGAGATGGTGCCGAATGCCGCGTTGCCCAGCTGGCCGTTGGGATTGTTGAACTGCTCCCAGTTGAACAGGTTGAACACTTCCAACCGTAGTTCGGAGTTCACGCCGCCGAACCGCGTGTTCTTGATGACCGACAGGTCGATGTTCTTCAGGCCAGGACCGCGCAGGCTGTTCCGGCCCGTGTTGCCGAAGGTTCCGGTGGTGTCGCCGACCTGTTGGAAGCAGGCGGTGTTGAAGAACTGGTTGATGTTCGTGCCGGACACGACCGGGTCGCAGATCTGGTTCGGCCGGTTGTTGGTGATGCCGGTCGACAGCATGCTCTGCGACTGCGTGATCTGGAACGGAATCCCCGAGCGCAGATACAGGATGCCGCTCACCTGCCAGCCGCCCCACGCGCTGGCGCCACCCCACGGCAGCTCGTAGATCCAGTTCGAGCTGAACGTGTGCGTGACGTCGTAGTCGGCCGGACCACGGTTGTATTCCGGATCGAAGATGTTGGTCAGCGTCACCGTGCCGTCGTTGTCGGAGTTCAGGTCGATGGCGCGGCCGAACGTGTACGAGTTCATGAACGAAAAGTGGTTGACCGACCGCCGCTGAAACTTCAACTGCAGGCCGTTGTATTCGACGTAGCCGCTGCTCGACAGCACGCCGACGGTTCTGAGCAGCGGATCCTGCGTCGCGAACGGGCGGTTGACGTTTTGATCGGTCACGCCCACGGTCGGGGGCGCCTGGTTCAGGTCGCTCTTGAGCGCCGCGTTCACGGTCCGCGACCCCGAGTACGCCGCCTCCAGCATGTAGTTGGTGGCGACCTGCTGCTGCACGTTCACGTTGAAGTTATGCGCGTGCGCGTCGCGGAAATCCACGAGGAACGCCGAGCGGGTCGCGCCGCCGGGCGCGGCCGTCAGGTTCACGCCGGGAGGCGCAGCCAGCCCCTGCGACAGGATGATGTTGGTGCCGAAGTTGGTCGTGGTCGCCTGCGACTGGAGGAACGGCTGGTTTTGCGCCTTCGACGACGAGGTGCCGCCGGGGGTGAAGTTCCAGAACAGCCCGTAGCCGCCGCGGACCACCGTCTTGCCACTGCCGTTGATGTCGTAGGCAAAGCCCAGCCGCGGTCCGAAGTCGGTCTTCGAGTAGGTCTGCAGATAGCGCCCCACCTCGACGCCGTTAATCGTCGCGCTGTCGGAGGCGACGACGAATCGCCCGGTCGACACGTCGAAGTTCGACTGCTTGTTGTCTTTCTCGATCCACGGCACGTATACATCCCAGCGCAGGCCCGCGTTCACCGTCAGGCGGTTGGTGACACGGATGTCGTCCTGGAGGTACGCCGCTAACTCCGGACGGAGCTCGGTGTAGGTGCCCGGGTCGAACAGCGTTCGGCTGGCGTTGCTCGCGTAGCCGAGCAGGAAGCTGGCAAAGTCGAACCCGCTGTTGGCCGCGGCGGTGCAGCCCGCGGTGATCCCGGCGCAGCTCGAGGTCAGGTTCTGGTTGAAGTCGAACCGCCCGACGATCGTGTCGGCATTCAGAATCTCGCGCGAACGGTGGGTGTAGCTGCCGCCCGCCTTGACCGTGTGCTTGCCAGCCACTTTCGTGACGTTGTCGAAGATCTGGATGTCGTTCTGGTTGGTGATCAGCGGCTGGTTGGCGTTCGCGCCGAGATTCCGCATGCCGCCGTTGTTGAACATGATCTGGCTCATCGCCGAGGTGGTGGCGCCCAGGTTGATCCCCGGAATGCCGACCGACTGCGCGATGTTGGTGCCGTAGTCCACCGGGGTCATGAAGAACTTGATCGAGCTCCAGCCGACCCGGAACTCGTTCAGCAGGTTCGAGCTGAACGTGTGGGTGTCGTTGAACGCAAACCCCTGCGCCTTGATGTCGCCTTCGCCGGCGCCGAAGGTGAACCCGGCGTCGCCGTGCGGCAGCGTCGCGGGCAGGACCGCGATGCGTCTTCTCGTAGCTGTAGCGCCCGAAGAAGCGGTTGGAGGACGTGAGCGAGTGATCGACTTTGAGATCGATCTGGTTGTCCTGCCGCTCCAGTGTCGGGTTGATCAGGTAGTTGTTGATGGTCTGCCCGGTCGCGCTGCGGCTGCCGGCGGTGTCCGCTTCGGGAATCAACTGGTTCAGGATGTTCTTCGAGGCCGGGTCGAACCGGCTGGCCGGGATCACGTTGCCCGGAAACGGCAGGTGCGTCAGCGGATCGTAGATGACGCGGTTGAGCTCTGAGAAATCTCCCGCGCGCATCTTCGCCGAGGGCACCGTCGACAGGTAGCTCGCGCCCTGGTTGACGTGGTAGCCCTGATAGTCGAAGAAGTAGAACGTCTTGTCCTTCACGATCGGGCCGCTGATCGTGCCGCCGTACTGGTGCTGGCTGAAATCGGGCTTCGGCCGTCCGGCGAGATCGTTGAAGTAGTTGTTCTCGTCGAACTTCGAGTTGCGCAGGAACTCGAAGGCGCTGCCGTGCATCTTGTTGGCGCCCGACTTGATCTGCAGGTTGACGACGCCGCCCAGCGAGCGGCCGAACTCGGCCGAGTAGGTGCTGGTCTGCAGCTTGAACTCGTCGAGCGCGTCGACGCTCGGGAACAGGACCACCGTCTGCAGCCAGGTCTCGTTGTTGTCGACGCCGTCGAGCATGTAGTTGTTGTCGCGCGGCCGCTGGCCGTTGGCCGAGAACGACGCCGAGGCGCGCCACGCCAGGCTGCCCGCGCCGTCGATGTTCGCGCCGGGCACGCCGCGCACCACGCCTGGCACCGTGCGCGTCAGGTTGACGAAGTTTCGTCCGTTGAGCGGCAGCGTCTTGATCTGCTCCTCCGAAACGGTCGTGCCCAGCTCCGAGGTGGACGTCTGGATCAGCGGCGACGCGCCGGTGACGGTCACCGATTCCTCGACCGCGCCGATCTCGAGCTTCAGGTTGAGCCGGAAGTGCTGATCGACGCCGAGCGTCGACGTCCGGCACGGTGACCGTCTTGAAGCCCGAGAGCTCGGCTTTCACCAGGTACTTGCCGGTCGGCAGCGACGGCGCGGTGAATTCGCCATTGGAGTCCGTGGTGACGGCACGCACGAGCCCGGTGCCGGTGTTGGTCAACGTCACGGTCGCGCCGGGCATTACCGCGCCCGTCGAGTCGGTAATGACCCCGAGGATGGTGCCGGTCACGGCCTGCGCCGCGACCACCACCGGAAGAAGCAACGCGACGATCGACGCAAAGTACCGCTCTTCTCACCTTCGTCCTCCATGCGCCAGCCATGCGGCGCGATGCGACTCGATGCTTCCCTTGTCGTCTTCCACCGCCCCCAGATCGATCGAGATCGGCCCGCGCCGCGGCCACCACCGCCGCGGCGATGTCCGAGTCGACCAGATCCTGCGGCAGCCGATCGATCGGCCCGGCGACGCTCACCGCGGCCACCACGTCGCCGCTGTGGTTGCGCACCGGCGCCGCCAGGCACTTCACGCCCTTTTCCCGCTCCTCGTCGTCGATCGCGTATCCTCGCTCGCGAATCACGCGCAGCTCCTTGAGCAGGCGCTTCGCCGAGGTGATCGTGTGCGGGGTCAGCGCCGGGAACTTCTGACCGGCGCGCCCACGCCTCGACCTCGGCCTCCGGCGCGTAGGCGAGCAGCGTCTTGCCCAGGCCGGTGCAGTAGGCCGGCAGGATCGCGCCGGCCCGCGTCCGCATGAAGCCCGGACGGATAGGGCGACGGCACGCGCTCGAGATAGACGACCTGCCAGTGATCCAGAATCGCGATCTGCGTGGTCTCGCGCGTCGTGTCGCGCAGCGCCACCAGATGCGGATGCGCCGTCTCGCGCAGGTCGAGCCCGCCGGCCACGATGTTGCCGAGCACGAAGCACTTGATGCCGAGCTGATACGCGCCGTGATCCTTGGCGAGGAATCCGGACTGCTCGAGCGTGGACAGCAGACGGAACGCGGTGGCGCGCGGAATGCCGGTCCGCTTCGCCAGGTCCGCCAGCGACAGGCGCGGTTCGCGGAACGAGAACACGCTGAGAAGCTCCAGCGCCTTCGCCGCGGCGTCGACGGTGTAGCGGGCCGTCGACGTCGCCTTGGACCGGCGCTTCATTTTTGTCGACACCGTTGTCGGCCGTCGTTTCATTGGGTGAAACGATATATCGTACGGTGAATTCGAGCTGTCAACGAGAAATCGACACAAACATGTCAGAAATATCAACTGGTCAGACCAATATGTCGCTCGATCTCATCGCGCTCGGCGAGACGATGCTCGCGCTCGCGCCCCCGTCACGGCACGTCGATGCGCGACGCTGCCGCCGCTGCTCGTCGATCACGCCGGCGCAGAAAGCAACACCGCCATCGGCCTCGCGCGACTCGGCCTTCGCACCGCGTGGGTCAGTTGCCTTGGCGACGATGCGGCGGGCAACAGAATTTTGGATTCGCTCTCCAAAGAACACGTGGACACGCGATGGGTGCGGCGCGATCCGCTACGCCCGACCGGCATGATGCTGAAGGATCCCGAGAGCGGCGTGCGCTACTACCGCACTGGATCCGCGGCGAGCGCGATGGGCCCGGAGATTCTCGACGGCGTGCCGGTCGCCGACGCGCGCGCAGTGCTCGTCACCGGCGTCACCGCTCTCATCGGCTCGAAGCCCGCATGCCGCCGGCCTCGCGCTGCTCGCCGCGGCGCGCGGCCTCCGCATCGTCGATCCAAATCTTCGTGCACGGCCTGTGGGGATCCGACCGCCGTCGCGAATTGGTTCTGCCCGTTCGTCGAGCGTTGCGACCTGCTGCTGTCCGGCGAAGCGGAGCTCTCCGAGATTCTCGGTGCGGACGGCGCAAGGGGCAGGACAGACGGGAGCGACGGGAGACGGCCGCAGAGCTCGCGCGCCGTGCATCTGCGCTAGGCCCGCGCGAGGTCGTCGTCCGCAGCGCCGCATCGATCGGCGTGCTCGCCCGCGGATCGTGGACTGCGCTCGAGATCCGGCGTGAAGCCGCCGTCGATCCGATCGGCGCCGGCGACGCATTCAACGCCGGCTACATCGCCGTTCGCCTGGGGACGGCGCAATCGAGGAGGCGCTTCGCGCCGGCGCGCGCTGCGGTGCGGCGGTGACGTCGTCGCTCAGTGACACCGCAGGGTTCCCCAAGAGACCCGTTGTAAATCGCGCCTCTACTTTGCCGGCGTCCTTGGGTTGCCTGAACGGTGAGCACCAGTCAGCCCCGAGCAGAAGGCGCTGACCGCGAGCGCGAGCAGGCCGCCTCGGAACTCCCCAGGGCCGCGCGACAACCATCCCATCAGATACGGTCCGACGAAGCCGCCGAGGTTGCCGACCGAGTTGATCAGGCCGATGCCCGCTGCCGCGCCGTCGCCGCGCAGGAATGCCGTCGGCAGCGACCAGAACGGCGGCGTCGCGCTGTAAAGACCGATCGCGGCGACCGCCAGCGCCGCGAACGCGATGATCGGCGCGTCCGCGAGCGACGCGATCGCCAGGCCGCTTCCCGCCACCGCCGCGCAGGCGGCGACGTGCCAGCGGCGCTCCCCCGTTCGATCGGAGTGCGCCGCCACGGTGATCATGCCGACCGCGGCGACCGCAAACGGGATCGCCGACCAGAGCCCCACGGCCGCGTCCGATCCGCCCGAGAGCCGCTTGACGATCTGCGGCAGGAAGAAGCTGAACCCGTAGCCGCTGGTCACGATCAGGAACAGGACCAGGGCGAGGTGCCACACCGCCGGGATTGACGATGCCGGCGCGCCACGAATGCCGGCGTCCGGTCGCGACGCGCGCGTCACGCTCGCGCCGCAGCGTTTCGATCAGCCAGGCCTTCTCATCGTCCGGCAGCCAGCGCGCCTTCTCCGGGCCGTCGTCCAGATACATGAACGCGACCAGACCGAGCGCGATGGCCGGAATCCCTTCGACGACGAACAGCCACTGCCAGCCGTCGAGGCCGCAGCACACCGCGCAACGACAGCAGTATGTCCGGACAGCGGCGCGCCGACGATGCCGGCGGCCATGCTGGCAATCGAGAACTGCGCGACCGCACTTCGCCCGCTCGCGTGCCGGGAACCAGTAGGTGAAATACAGGACGATGCCCGGAAAGAAGCCGGCTTCGGCGGCGCCGAGCAGAAAGCGCAGCGCGTCGAAGCTCAGAGGGCCCGACCGACGAACATCGTCGCCATCGAGACCAGGCCCCAGACGATCGCGATGCGCGCGATCCAGAACCGCGCGCCGACGCGGGCGAGCGCGAGGTTGCTGGGCACCTCGAACAGGAAGTAGCCGAGGAAGAAGATGCCGGCGCCGCGGCCGTAGTCGAGCGTGGAGAGGCCGATCGCCGCGTTCATCTGCAGCGCGGCGAAGCCGACGTTGACGCGATCGAGGTAGGCGACGAAGTACAGCAGCGCGAGAAAGGGAATCAGCCGGCGGCGGACCCGGCTGACCGCGCGGTCGGCGACGGCGTCGCGTCGTCAGTGGCTGCCCCGTTTCTCCCAGCCCGCTTCGAACAGACGCAGCCGCCCGCCGGTCCGCGGATGCGCCGCGCAGGCATCGTGATTCAGCCGGACGCCGAGACCCGGGCGATCGGGAAGGCCGAAGCAGCCGTCCTCAGCCGAGACGCGCGGCGGATGATCGACCAGATCCTGCACCCACGGATCGGCGAAGTCGTTGAAGTGCTCCAGCAGCTTGTAGTTCGGCGTCGCGATCGCGAAATGGACGTTCGCCATCGTGCCGACCGGGTCCGCAGACGTTGTGCGGCGCCAGCAGCAGATAGTGCGCGTCGGCCCACCCGGCGAGGTGCTTCATCGGCAGAAAGCCGCCGAAGTGCGTGAGA
The DNA here is from genome assembly GCA_963794705.1 of uncultured Acidobacteriota bacterium. Lineage (GTDB taxonomy): Bacteria > Acidobacteriota > Vicinamibacteria > Vicinamibacterales > CAVVIG01 > CAVQFC01. Next base: position 834,664 of record CAWCFI010000005.1, on the reverse strand, counting down.
TCGACCTGGATCGACGTCGGCGACGCCCGTTTCGACGAACTCGCGGATGTCGGCGATGGTGTGCGCGCGCTCGCCGGTCGCAATCGGGATGCGGGTCGCCGCCTTCACGCGCGCGAGGGCCGCGGCGTTTTCCGGCGGCACCGGCTCCTCAATCCACTCCGGATCGAACGGCTCGAGCATCGTCGCTACCCGTACCGCGGTCGCAGGCGTGAACCGCCCGTGCATCTCGATCAGGATCTGCACGTCGGGGCCGACCGCATCGCGTACCGCCGAGACGATCGACTCGGCGCGCCGACGGTCCTCCGCCGCCAGTTCAGCGCTCGCCGCGCCGAACGGATCGAGCTTCAACGCGCGATAGCCGCGCTCGACGACGCCGCGAGCCAGCCTGGCGATCGCGCTGGCCTCACGTTCGGCCTGATACCAGCCGTTGGCGTAGGCCGGCACGCGATCCCGGAACTGTCCGCCGAGCAGCTTCCAGACCGGCACACCGAGCGACTGGCCCATCAGATCCCACGACGCGACCTCGAATGCCGCGAGCGCCGACTGCGCCACTTCGCCGGCGCGTCCGTATTCAGCGCGCTGCACGTTCCACGCAAGACGCTCGACGATCGAACGGATCGGCGCCGATCACGTAGCGCGGCGCCAGCTCGCCGATGCAGGCGACGAGCGTGTCGGTCTTGTTGACCATCCGCACTTCGCTGACGCCGGTCAGGCCGTCATCGGTCGTCAGCTCGAGAAAGACCAGCTCGCGCCACGGCGTTCCGACGACGGTGACGCGGACTGCGGCAATCTTCATCGCGCTGGCCGGCGTCACGGCTGCAGCGTGAAAGCGTAGAGCGAGTCGCCGGCGCCGACGACGATGTACTGGCGGCCGTCGAGCAGATAGGTCTGCGGGCCGTTGCTGGTATTGGTGCCGAGGCCGGCGTGCCAGAGCGGCTTGCCGGTCGCGGCGTCGTAGGCGATGAAGTTGTTGCCGCCGTCGTTGCCGAACAGCAGGCCGCCGGCGGTGCTGAGCAGTCCGACCGGGCCGCCCTGCGTGCCACCCGGCCCCATCGCGAACGGCCGCGACCACTTCACCTTGCCGGTCTTGTAGTCGACCGCCTTCAGCGCGTTGCCGACGTTGCCGACGAGCGCTCCGCCGCGGCCCATCCCTGCGGACGCCCGTCGGTGTCGGTGAGGTACATCACGCTGAACGTCTGCCGCGTGCCGAAGTAGACGAGGCCGGTGTCGGGGCTGAAGCTCGGCGGCGGCCAGTTGGTGGCGCCGTTGGTGTCGGGCGACACCAGCGTTCCCGGCACGCTCGCGTCCTTCGCATCATCGTGAGCCGGCTGCCCGGTGGCGTTCAGCCCCTTGGTCCAGTTCAGCGAGTCGATGAACTTCGAGGTCAGCAGGTGCTCGCCGGTGACGCGATCGAGGAGGAAGAAGTGGCCGTTGCGGCTGGCCTGCGCGAGCATCTTGCGCGGCCGGCCGTCCGAAATCACCGTCGATCAGGATCGGCGTCTGCGCAGCGTCCCAGTCGTGAGTGTCGTGCGGCGTGACCTGGTAGTGCCACGCCATCTTGCCGGTGACCGGGTTGAGCGCGACGATGGTGCACGTGTAGAGGTTGTCGCCGGGACGGCTCTTGCCCGCCAGCACGGGCTGCGGATTGCCGGTGCCGAGATAGTAGAGGTTCAGCTCGGATCGTAGGTGCCCGGGATCCACGGCATGCCGCCGCCATGCGACATCGCGTCCTCGTCGGGCCACGAGCTGGCGCCGGCTTCGCCGGGCCGCGGCGTCGTGTTCCAGCGCCAGACGAGATTGCCGCTCTCGGGATCGCGCGACTCGAGGTAGCCGGGGATGTCGAGCGCGTCGCCGCCGACGCCGATGATCACCTGCCGCCCGATGATCATCGGCGCGTTGGTCGAGAAATACTCGCGCTTCATGTTGGCGATTTCGTGATGCCAACGCTCCTTGCCGGTCGCGACGTCGAGCGAGACGAAGTAGTTGTCGGGCGTCAGGAAGTACAGCCAGTTGTCGAGGATGCCGACGCCGCGATTGCCGATGTGATCGCCGCCGCGCGTCTTCCACGCGAAATGCCAGACGTCGCGGCCGGTGCGCGCGTCGACCGCGTAGACGTGGTCGGGCACCGAGAAGTACAGCGTGCCGTTGATCATCAGCGGCGTCGACTTCACCTGTCGGCGCGCCGGCGGCCGGCGGCGTGTCCGGTCCTTCCCCGCCGAGAATCGCTCCCGCTCGCGACGGTGTTGACGCGATAGACCCAGGCCAGCGTGAGCCCCTTCACGTTGGTCGTGTTGATCTGCCTGAGCGTGCTGTAGCGGCGGCCGGTGTAGTCGCCGTGGTAGGTCGGCCACGAGTCGGTGGGGATCTGCGCGCCAACTGCGACCACCGACACGACGACGGCGGCGCCGACACGTAGCGCGAAGCGCTTTCAGCCGAGCGTTCCGTCGTCATCATTTCAACCCCACCAGATATGCCGTCATGTTGTGCATGTCGGTGTCGGTCCACTTCGTCAGCAGGTCGAGGTGCCCCTGGAGCGGATCGGTGACGACGACTTTCGGCACATCGCCGTTCCGCAGCCAGGTCCGCGTCCTGGCGGAGGCCGCCTCGTAGAGCGTGACCTCGAAGTCGGTGAGCCTCACGAGCCCGCCGCTCACCGTTTCGCCGGACGGCAGCGTCACGCGTCACGGTGATCGACGGTGCGCTCGGTGTAGAGCGGCACGGGCGGCTCGCCGGGCCCACGCTCGCGGCCGCGCGGCAGCAGAAGCCGCTGCTGCAGCGTCGCCGGTTCGTATTTCGCGCCGACACTCTTTAGATCGCCGGTTGGCGAATGGCACGAGCTGCAGCGGCCGTCGCGAAATAGGCCTGCCCGGCCTTGGCGTCGCCGACGACGATGTCGAGGATCTTGTAGAGGCGGCGGTTGGAGTTGGCTAGATCGCGGAGTGCAGGAACGCCGCAAGGTCCGACACCTGGGCGCGCGGCAGGTCGAACTTCGGCATCCCCTTGTCGGGCCGGCCCGCGGCCAGGAACTCGCCGAGCTGTTTGCCGTCCTCGTCGGTCTGGACCAGCGTCGACCGCGTCAGGTCGGGCCCGCCCGATCCGCCGCGCGCGTTGGCGCCGTGGCAGAAGCCGCACTGATCGACCAGCAGTTTCTGCCCGCGCTCGACCGCCGCGGTGTCGGCCGGCGCAGTCAGCGCCTGCTGCTGGGCGCCGACGGTGACGGTCGCGAAGCGACGATCAACGCAGAACACGCCGAACCCGCGGAGACCCAAACGGATCTGCGGGCTCCGCGGGTTCCGCGTTGGCCGTGTGGTCTGGTCTGTCATGCGGCACACCATACCGCAAGAACCCTCGGTTGGCGTAACCTGTGCGGCATCATGCACAAGCTCACATTGGCCGCGCTCCTGGTTTCGGTCGCCGTGACCAGCTCGCTCGCGACGATCGCCGCCCAGAAACACGTGCAGAAATCGACGGTCTATCCCTGGTCGACCGGCGGACACCAAAGCGAACGAGTGGGGCGCGGTGCGTCAGGTGATGCGGACGCCGACCCCGACGCTCGACGAGCTCGAGATCCACATCTCGACGCTGCAGCCCGGCAAGTCGCCGCACGCCCCGCACCAGCACGAACACGAAGAATTGCTGATCGTGAAGGACGGCACGCTCGAGACGTTCCAGAGCGGCGACAAGCGCACGGTCGGTCCCGGCGGGATCATCTTTCAGGCGTCGAACGAGCTCCACAACGTCACCAACATCGGCAAGACGCCGGCGACGTACTTCGTGATTGGCTGGGACTGCCTGGCGCCAAGAAGTACGGGCTTCATAGCCTCGGCACCGAGAGACCGCCGTCGACGTTGATGACTGAGCCGGTCGCGTACGGCAGGTCGCCCCGCAGCAGCGCCGCCACGACCCGGCCGACGTCCTCGGGCTGTCCCCAGCGGCGCTCGGGGACGAGGCCGTCGGCGATGCGTTGTCGTAGATCTGCTGCACGCCCGCGGTCATGTCGGTCGCGATGATGCCGGGCCGCACCTCGTACACCGGCACCCCGTGCTCGGCGAGCCGCGCCGCGAACAGGCGCGCCGCCATCGACAGTCCCGCCTTGCTGACGCAGTAGTCGCCGCGGTTGGGCGAGGCCATCTCCGCGGACACCGACGTGATGAACACGATCGACGCGTCGAACGACGGGTCGGCGCGGCGGCGTTCGACCTGATCGCGGGCGATCGCCTGCGTCAGGAAGTACGGTCCGCGCAGGTTCGTGCCGATCAACGCGTCGAAGCTCTCTTCGGTGGCGTCGAGCAGATCGGCGCGGACGGCCGGCGCGCGGCCGGCGTTGTTGACCAGCGCGTTGACGGTCCCGAATCGCGCGCGCAGGTCGTCGAGCAGCCGCGCACGATCGGCCGGCGCCGCGAGGTCGGCGGCCACGTAGTGCACCGCGCCGCCGAACTGCCGCAGTTCGTCGAGCACGCCCGCGACATCCGCCTCCGGCCGGACGCCGCCGAGCATCAGGTCCCAGTGCTCCGTCGCGAGGGCGCGCGCGATGCCGAGGCCGATGCCGCGAGTGCCGCCGGTCACCAGCGCGGTTCGCCTAGTCATGAGCACAGGAAGGGCCGAAGAACGTCAAATACGGCGCGCCCTCGGCGAGCCGCTTCACGTAGAGCGCGGCCTCGCGCGCGTGGTAGTCGCCCCACTGGCTCGACTCGCCCCGCGGCGTTTTCGCGCCGGCCGGCACGTGGTCCCAGCCGTTCGGCCAGTGATACACCGAGTGCAGCAGCAGGCCCTGGTGATTGGGATCGACGCTCAGATACGGTTCGTCGAACAACGTGGCGAGCACCTGCAGCCCGGCCTGCTCGTAGCGATCGCCGTCGGCGCCGCGCGCCGCCAGCACGCGCGCGAGGCGCAGCAGCCCCTGCGCGGCGATCGCCGCGGCGGAACTGTCGACCGGCTCGAGATCGTTGAACGGATCGGCGGCCCGATCGCGCCAGCCGCCGAGCGCCGCGAGACCGGGCGCGCCGGCGTCCCAGTACGGCACGCCGTCGGCGGCGGCGATCTCGATGTAGTGGTCGCAGGTCGCGCGTGCCGCGGCCAGCATGAAGCCGTGCACCTCGTCGCGGCCGCCGCACGCGTTCGAGATCCGCGTCGGGCAGCACGTCGATGAAACTCGAGCTGCTCGGCGAACCCGAGCATCGCCCACGCCAGGCCGCGCGTCCACGTGGTGAACGGCGAGTAGCCCTGCTGTGTGCTCGGCCCTCGATACGTGCCGTTGACGACGTTGAAGAGGCTCTCGTGCGCGGTGCGCCCGCGAACATCGAAGCGGTCGCGCCCGCGTCCGTCGTAGACGTTGAATTGCGCCGTGGCGCGGGCATGCTGGACGAGCCGCGCGAGCAGCCCGACGCGCGAATCCTGCTCCTCCATCAACGGCTGCCCGAGCAGGTGGCCGAGCGCCAGGGCCCGCAGCGAGCGGATGGTGTCGACGAACAGCGAGTGCGGACCGTTGAACGAGTGGATGAACCCGCCTCCGTCCAGGCGCGTCCAGCGCCGCGCCTGCACCGCGCCGCTGACCTTCAGCGCCAGCTCGTAGTAGCGCGCGTTCCCACTCGCTCGCGTCGATCCGCCGCTCACGCGCGAGCCGCCACAGGTTGCCGTAGGTGCTGACGTTGTTGAACCCGTGATCGTGCACGCCCATGTGCGTGAGGTGCGGCGCCATGCGCTCGACCGTGCGCGATCGACCGAGCTCGAGGAAGGCGCGATCGCCGGTGGCGTCGAACTGGAGCAACGCCGATCCGAACTGAAAGCCCTGCGTCCACTCGGTCCAGCCTCGCGCCTGATATCGGCCCTGAACCGTGAAGACCGGCGCGCCGTCCGCCGGATCGCCAGGTCTCCTCGATCGCGCGGATCTTCGCGGCCGAGAGATCGAACAGCCGGCTCGATCGCCGGCATCAGGTCGCGCGGCGTTCGTCGCTTGTCGAGGCGCATCATTTCAGGAGCCCGCTGCCCCGCAGCCAGTTCGCGAGCAGTCTGCGGCCACTCGGAAAGCGCCGGGTCGCCCGAGCCGAGGCCGGATCCATGCCGGCCTTCCTTGAACACGTGCATCTCGACGGCAACGCCGGCCTTGCGCAGCGCCAGGTAGTAGGCGACCGCGTTCTCGACGGGAACGGTGGTGTCCGTGGTCGTGTGGTAGATGAACGCTGGCGGGGTCTGCGCGGTCACCTGCGTCTCGCTCGACAGGCTGCGCGCGAGCGCGGGATCCGGATTTTCGCCCAGCAGCGCCGTCTTCGATCCCTGATGCGCCCACGGCTCGATGAACGAGATCACCGGGTAGCCGAGCACGGAAAAATCCGGCCGTCGAGCTGACGCGATCGATCGGATCGGCTGCGGTCGGGTTGCCGGCATCGAAGTGCGTCGCGGCGCTCGACGCGAGATGGCCGCCCGCCGAGAACCCCATGAAGCCGATGCGATCGGGCGCAATGTGCCACTCCCCTGCCCTCGCACGCACGGTGCGGATCGCGCGCTGCGCATCGCCGAGCTCGATCGGATGGTGATACTGCGGGCCGAGGCGATAGCGAAGCACGAAGGCTGCGATGCCCATCGCGTTGAAGTAGTTGGCCGGCTCGCGCCCCTCGAGGTTCATCGAGAGCCGCTGATAACTGCCGCCGGGCGCGATGATCACCGCCGTCATCGGGCCGGTGGTGTTCGGCGGCATGTAGACGGTGATCGCGGGCTTGTCGCGGTCCTCGCTGCCCTGCGCACCCGGTGCACCGTTGGGCCACAGCAGCAGGGTCTGCGGCTCCTGCATGAGCGGCGGCGGCGGTGCGCGGCGGCTGCTGAATCGCCGGCGCCAGTGACGCGACCGCGATGACGATCGCGACGATGGTCATGGCGCGCGTATTATTACCCGATGAGACGCCTCCTGCTCATGGCGATTGGTCTGACCGCTTGCCTGCCGGCGCTTCGCGCCATGGGCTCGGAACCGTCGCTGACGCTCGACCTCAAGGACTTCGTGGAGCTGCCGATCACCGGCAAGCTCGATGGCACCGGTCAGAGCGACGGCATGCTGGCGCGGATGAATTCATTGCGTGAGGAGCCGGGCGGCGCGAATCGGCTCTTCATCAACGACGTCAACGGCCCGATGTACATCATCGACAAGGCAACGCGAAAGCTCACCACCTATCTCGATTTCAACGGACGCGACGGCCATACCGGTCTGTTCCACAAATTCACTTACGAGACCGGCTGGGCCAACGGGTTGATCGGTCTGCAGTTCGACCCTGACTACCGGCGCAACGGCCGGTTCTACACGGTTCACATGGAGGATCCCGAACTTCCGGGATCGCTTCTTCCCGACAACGCGCATCTGCCCGGCCTCGCCACGCGAGGATACGAACCAAGCGCGCCGATCAAGACGCCGGGCCCGACCCTGCGCGAAGGCGTGGTGATCGAGTGGACCGACACGAACACGTCCAACACCACATTCGAGGGTACTGCGCGGGAGATCATGCGCCTGCAGCTCAACGCGCGCATCCACCCGATCGGCGATCTGATGTTCAATCCGATCGCGAAACCCGGCGACGCCGAATGGCGCGTGCTCTACATCGGATCGGGCGACAGCGGCTCAGGCGAGTCGAGAACCGCCATCCGTTCGAACCCCCAGCGTCTCGACACGATGGTCGGCAAGATCCTCCGAATCATTCCTGACCTCGCCGAGCACGCTTCGACCAGCGTGGTGAGCGACAACGGCCGCTATCGGATTCCGTCCGACAACCCGTTCGTGGCCCTCGAGGGCGCGCGCAAGGAAATCTGGGCATACGGCTTCCGCAACCCCCATCGCCTGCACTTCGCAATCGATCCGGCCGACGCACGCAACAACCGCCTGGTCGTCAACTCGGTCGGCCTCCACACGTGGGAAACGATCAACATCGTCCACAAGGGCGCCAACTACGGCTATTCGGCGCGCGAGGGCGGCTCGACATTGAAGCCGGACAACCAGATCGTGAAGCAACTGCCGGAGAACGACACGATCCCGGTGATGGTGACCGACACCATCACGCACGGCACCGTGACGCCGACGTATCCCGTCCTGCGTTATGGTCACGTGCCGGGAGGAGGCGACGCGATCGGGGCCGGCTTCCTCTATGAAGGCAGGCTGATTCCCGCTCTTCGCGGTAAATACATCTTCACCGACATCACGACGGGCCGCATTTGGTACGCCGACTACAAGGAGCTGCTGGCGGCCGACGATGGCGATCCGGTCACCATGGCGGAGAGACACGAGATCAGGATCCGCTGGGACGACCCTCACGACACGCCAGATGCCGGTCCGAAGGTGTACGACACGATGTTCCCGATCGCCGAAGCGGCCTACCACTTCCGCGGCGGTAAGGATCCGGACCTGCCGGGCGTCAGCCTCGTGTCAGGCAACGGCCGCGCCGATGCGCAGCTCGGCGTCGATGCCGCGGGCGAGCTCTACGTCCTCACCAAAACAGACGGGGTCCTGCGCGCGGTCGTCGGCGCGACGACACGATAGTCTCCGCCTTCAGGCTGCGCTGGTGACGTCCGGCTGAAGCTGGACCCGGCCAGTGGTCATACCAGTTCTTCCCCCGCGAGAAATCCTGTTCCGGATGCCCGGATCGTGCCGTATCCTGTGCGTTCAAGGGAGAGTCACCATGGCCAGAACCAAGGATGAGCAGGCCGTCTCACGGCGAGAATTCGCGGTTCGTGTCGGGACGGCAGCCGCGGGCGTGGCCGTCGGCGGCGGCTTCTTCCAGCCGCGGCTCCAGGCCGCGCCGCTCGTCGGTGGACGCATCATCGGCGCCAACGATCGCGTCGTCACCGCCAGCATCGGCATCCGCGGTCAGGGCAACGCGCTCAAGCGCGGGTTCGCCAGGCTGAAGAACGTCGAGATCAAGACGCTCTGCGACATCGACGCGAACCTCGCGCCGGAACGGATCAACGACGCGCGTCTGAACGACGTCGCCAGCTTCAGGCCGGGCTACGCGCAGGACCTGCGCCGCGTCCTCGACGACAAGGACATCGACGCCGTCGTCATCGCGACACCGAACCACTGGCACGCGCTGGCCACCATCTGGGCGCTGCAGGCCGGCAAGCACGTGTACGTCGAGAAGCCGGCATCTCACACCGTGTGGGAGGGCCGCAAGATGGTGGAGGCGACGGCGCGGTACGGCAAGATCGTGCAGGTCGGCACGATGAACCGCAGCCGGCCCGCGGTCCGAGACGCCATCAAGTTCATCCACGAGGGTGGAATCGGCAAGGTCTACATGGCGCGCGGCTTGTGCTACAAACCGCGTCCCGCCATTGGCAAGTACCCCGACGGTCCGATGACGCCGGGCGAGCAGTACGCGTTGACGACGATCTCCACGTCCTACGAACCACCCTACGACGAGCAGTACCTGTCGAAGGTGGACTACAACCTCTGGCTTGGCCCGGCGCCGCAGCGGGCGTTCAACCGCAATCGCTTCCACTACAACTGGCACTGGCACTGGAGCTACGGCAACGGCGACAGCGGCAACCAGGGTCCGCATCAGTTCGACATCGCCCGCTGGGGCCTGCAGAAGCACGAGCACCCGGTCAAGGTCCGCTCGGCCGGCGGCTACTTCGGCGACGAGTCCTCGCAGGAAACGCCGAACCTGCAGGACAGCGTCTTCGAGTACGCCGACGGCACGCTGCTCGAGTTCGACACCCGCGGCGGATTCACCAACGACGAAGCCAGCGTGAAGATTGGCAACCTGTTCTACGGCACCAAGGGCTGGCTGTGGATTGAGGAAGCGGGCAAGACCTGGCAGTCGTACTTCGGGCCCAAGAACGAGAAAGGACCCGGCGCCGACACCCGCGATCCGAGCGAGGGGCCGACCGGCCTGACCACGACCGAGTATCCCCACTATCAGAACTTCATCGACGCGATCCGCGCCAACGATCCGAAGGTGCTGACCTGCGACATCCTTGAAGGACACCTGTCGTCGACGCTGCCGCATCTCGGCAACATCTCATACCGCGTCGGCCGTCAGCTGCAGTTCGACGGCAAGACGGAGACGTTCGTCAACGACCAGCAAGCGGACCAACTCCTGACGCGCGAGTACCGCAAGGGATTCGAGGTGCCTGGTTCCTTCGGCACCCCCTCGCACGACCAGGCCAATCGCTGACGAGTGCCCGCCCTCGGCATCGACATCGGCACCAGCGGTTCACGCGCCGTGCTGGTCGGCGACGACGGAGCCCTGCTCGCGTCCGCGACGGCGGACCATGCGCCGTTCGCGTCGCCGCGCCCGGCCTGGGCCGAGCAGGATCCTGACGACTGGTGGCGCGCCTGCCGCATCGCGATCCGCACGCGCCCTGAGCGACAGCGGTATCGCCGCCGAGGCGATCGACGGCGTCGGCCTTTCCGGGCAGATGCACGGCGCCGTGCTGCTGGGCGCGAACGACCAGCCGCTGCGGCCCTCGATCATCTGGTGCGACCAACGCACGGAAGCCGAATGCCGCTGGCTCGATCGAGACGATCGGACGGGCGCGGATCCTCGGCTTCACCTCGAATCCGGCGCTCCCGAATTTCACGCTCACCAAGCTGCTCTGGATTCGCACACACGAGCCGGACATCTGGAGCCGGGTGCGCCGCGTGCTGCTGCCGAAAGACTACGTGCGGCTCCGGTTGAGCGGCGAGTACGCCACCGATGTGGCCGACGCGTCTGGCACGCTGATGCTGGACGTCGCACGCCGCGCCTGGTCGCAGCAGATGCTCGACGCCGCGGGAATCGACCCGGGCGTGCTGCCCGCGGTGTTCGAATCGCCGACGATCTGCGCGCGCGTGTCGCCGTCGCTGCGGCGCTGACCGGCATCCCCGCGGGCACGCCGATCGTCGCCGGCGCCGGCGATCAGGCGGCGGGAGCGATCGGCATGGGCATCACGCGACCCGGAACCGTGAGCGTCACGATCGGAACCTCGGGCGTCGTCTTCGCCGCGACCGATGGTCCGGCGACCGATCCGCTGGGCCGCCTGCACACCTTCTGTCATGCGATTCCCGATCGCTGGCACGTGATGGGCGTCACGCAGGCCGCCGGCCTCTCGCTCCGATGGTTCCGCGATCAGCTCGACAGCCGGCGTCTCGTACGACCAGCTCACCGCTGAAGCCGCAGCCGTGCCACCGGGCGCCGACGGCCTCCTCTGGGCGCCGTACCTGATGGGCGAACGCACGCCGCACTGCGATCCGAATGCCCGCGCCGCGCTGGTCGGTTTGTCGGCGAGCCATGGCCGCGGGCACATCGTGCGCGCGATCCTGGAAGGCGTCGCGTTCAGCCTGCGCGATACGTTCTCGATCTTCGCCGAGATGGGCGTGCCGATCGGAAGCGTCCGCCTTGGCGGCGGCGGAGCGCGATCGGCGCTCTGGCGTCAGATCCAGGCCGACGTGTTCGGGCACGCCGGTGGACACCGCCACCGCAGACGAAGGAGCCGCGTACGGCGCGGCGATTCTGGCCGTTGTCGGCATCGGACGCTGGCCAACGGTCGACGCGGCGTGCGATGCTCTGGTCCGCGGCGGCGCGATCGCACGGCCCCGGCCCGACGTCGTCGGCGCTGATGCACGAGCGGTACCGACGCATATCGACGGCTCTATCCGGCACTGCGCGGTGCGGGGGGCGACGTGCGAGGTGCGAGGTGCGGGGTGCGGAGATCGCATGACTGACCGATACGCGCCGCGTCCCGAACACAAGTTCTCGTTCGGTCTCTGGACGGTCGGCAACCGCGGCCGCGACCCGTTCGGCGACGCCGTGCGCGACCCGCTGCCGCCCGTCGACGCCGTCGCGCTGCTCGCCGAAGTCGGCGCATGGGGCGTGAACCTCCACGACAACGATCTCGTGCCGATCGACGCCACGCCCGCCGAGCGCGATCGCATCGTCGCCGAGTTCAAGACGGCGTGCCGCGCGCCACGGCATCGTCGTGCCGATGGCCACGGTCAACCTGTTCTTCGACCCGGTGTTCCGCGACGGCGCCTTCACCGCCAACGATGCGCGCGTCCGCGCCTACGCGCTCGAGAAGACGAAGCAGGCGATGGACCTCGGCGCGGAGCTGGGCGCCGGCATCTTCGTGCTGTGGGGCGGCCGCGAGGGCACGGAAACCGATGCCTGCCGCCGCCCCGACGAAGCGATCAAGCGGCTGCGGGAGGCGGTGAACGCGCTCTGCGAATACTCGATCGATCGCAAGTACGGTTTCAAGTTCGCGCTCGAAGCCAAGCCGAACGAGCCGCGCGGCGACATCTATATGGCGACCACCGGCGCGTATCTGGGCTTCATCCCGACGCTCGCTCATCCCGAGATGGTCGGCGTGAACCCCGAAGTCGCGCACGAACAGATGGCGGGGCTGAACTTCGTTCATGCCGTGGCGCAGGCCTGGGAAGCCGGCAAGCTGTTTCACATCGACCTGAACGATCAGGTGCCGGGCCGCTACGACCAGGATTTTCGCTTCGGATCCGCGAACGTCAAGTCCGCGTTCTGGCTCGTGAAGTTTCTCGAGGACGTCGGCTACGACGGCCCGCGACACTTCGACGCGCACGCCTACCGGACCGAGGACTACGACGGCGTCCGCGACTTCGCGCGCGGGCTGCATGCGCACCTATCTGATCCTGAAAGAACGCGCCAGGCAATGGAATGCCGACCCGGAGATTCAGGCGTTGATCGCGCGAGCTCGGCACCAGAGGCCAGCGCGGCCTCGGCTACGAGCGCCTCGATCAGCTGACGATGGAGCTGCTGCTCGGCGTGCGCGGCGAGACAGAACGATGAGATTTGGTATCGCTCGCGGCCGCCGTCCTGGCATCGCGTCCTTCGCGCCACGCGCGGCGGCGCCGATCCGCGTCATGCTCCTCGACGGCGAGAGCGGCGGGCCGTATCACAACTGGCCGATGACCACGCGGGTGCTCAAGAAGGAGCTGGACGAGACCGGACTCTTCGACGTCGACGTCGTATCCGCCCCTGGCGCCGGCGCGGACTTCAGCGCGTTCAGGCCGGACTTCTCCGAAGTACCAGGCGGTCGTCATGAACTACGACGCGCCCGACGATCGATGGCCGGCGCCGATCTGAAGCTGTCGTTCGAGCGATACGTGACCGGCGGCGGTGGGCTGGTCGTCGTTCACGCGGCGGACAACGCGTTTCCGGGCTGGAAAGCGCTCAACGACATGATCGGCGTCGGCGGCTGGCGCGACCGAACGGAGAAGGCCGGGCCGTTCTGGTTCATCAAAGGACGGCGCGCTCACGTCGGACACCGCACCAGGAAAAGCCGGAAGCCACGGACAGCGGCTGCCCTTCAAGGTCACCGTTCGCGAGGCGAATCATCCGATCACGAAAGGGCTGCCCGCGGTCTGGATGCATCAGGGTGACGAGTTGTACGCGGCGCTGCGCGGCCCCGGCAGGAACATGACCGTGCTGGCCACGGCGCACTCCGACCCGTCGAACAACGGCACCGGCCGCGACGAGCCGCAGCTCATGGTGCTCAGCTACGGAAGCGGACGCGTGTTTCACACGACGATGGGGCACGACGTCAGCGCGTTGAGCTCGGTCGACTTCGTCGCGACGTTCCAGCGCGGCGTCGAGTGGGCGGCGACCGGCGCGCGTGACGCAGCCGGTGCCGGCCGCGTTTCCGACGGCGGATGCGGTGAGCGTGCCGCGCCAATCTGGCGGCGATGGATCAAGGCCAGGCACCGGCGGGCGGGCGAGGCGCTCAGGCGAGCCCCGCCTCGATGCCGCCGGCGGCGGACGCCGCAGCCCGGTCGTATCCACCGGAGCAGGTGCGCGCCGGTCAGCCGCTCTTCTCGGCGCACTGCGGCTTCTGCCACGGGCGCGACGCGATGGGCGGCGAAACGGGCCCGGATCTCACGCGCGCGGCGAGCGTCGCGGCCGACGTGCGTGGCAACACGATCGGCCCGCTCGTCCGCAACGGCCGCGTCGATAAGGGCATGCCGTCGTTCAGCCTCGGCGATGCCGACATCGCCGCGATCGTGGCGTTCATCCACGACCAGACATCGAACGCGGCGTCGTTGACGGGCGGGCGCCGCGCCGTAGAGGTCGCCGATCTCCAGACCGGCAACGCCGAGGCGGGAAAGCGATACTTCGGCGATCGCCTGCTCGAGATGCCACTCGCCCGACCGGCGACTTTGCCGGCCTCGCGACCCGACTGGAAGGGCTCACGCTCCTCCAGCGGATGCTGTATCCGTCCGGCGCCGCGGCCGCGTCGCACGCCAAGGTCACCGTCACACCGCCGTCCGGCGAGATCGTCGCTGGTACGCTCGCCTATCGCGACGAGTTCACGATCGCGCTCACCGATCAGTCCGGGCGCCTACCGCGCGTTTCCGGCAGACCGCGTGAAGTTCATCGTCGACGATCCGCTGCAGGCGCACGTCGAGCAGCTCGGAAAGTACACCGATGCCGACATGCACAATGTCCTCGCGTATCTGCAGACGCTGCGCTAAGCGGGCAGACGTCGTAGGGCGGGTCTTTTCAGACCCGCCTCAAGCCGGGTCCAAAAGGACCCGGCCTACGCTGGCGCTGACTCTCGCGCTCGCGTGTGGTGCGCTCGTGGCCGCGCAGGGCCTCGATCCCGCGTCGCTGCTCAAGCCGTCCACCGACAGCTGGCCGACGTATCACGGCGACTACTCGCGGCCAGCGGCACAGCCGGCTGGCGCAGATCACGCCGGACAACGTCGCGCACAGCTCACGCTCGCCTGGTCGTTCCAGACCGGCCAGAGCCAGCAGATCAAGGCGTCGCCGATCCTCGTGGACGGCGTCATTTACATCACGACGCCGGACAATATCTGGGCGATTGACGCGCGCTCGGCGCGGCAGCTGTGGCGCTACACCTACCCGGCCAACCAGGGTTTTCACATCGGCCATCGCGGCGCTGCGGTGCACAAGAACACCGTCTACCTGACGACGCCGGACGCGCACCTCGTCGCGCTCGACGCGCGCACCGGCTCGGTGAAATGGAACGTCGAGATCGCCGACGCGAAGCGCGGCTTCTGGTCCACGAACGCGCCGCTGGTCATCCGCAATCACGTGCTGGTCGGCGTCGCCGGCGATTTCGACAATCTTCCCGGGATGCTGCAATCGTTCGATCCCGAAGTCGGCGCGCATCAGTGGACGTTCTACAGCACGCCTCCCGCCGGATCGCCGGATTCGACGCAGCGGCGGCGCCACCGGCGGACAGATGTGGATGACGGGCACCTACGATCCGGCGCTCAATCTGGTGTTCGTCGGCACCGGCAATCCGACGCCGGTGCTGAACGGCGCCGGTGCGTCCCGGCGACAACCCCTGGACCTGCAGCATCGTCGCGCTGGATCCCGACACCGGGAAGCTCGCGTGGGGATTTCAGGCCTCGCCGCACGACACGCACGACTGGGATGCGTCCGAAGTGCCGGTCCTGGTCGACGCGCCCTTCAACGGCGCGCCGCGCAAGCTGCTGATGCAGGCGTCGCGCAACGGCTACTTCTTCGTGCTCGATCGCACCACCGGCAAGAACCTGCTGACGAAGCCGTTCGCCGCGGTGAACTGGGCGAAGGGCATCGACGCCGACGGCCGCCCGATTCCCGATCCGGCGAAGGAGCCATCGCGTGACGGCGTCCTGATCGCGCCGAACGAAAGCGGCGCGACCAACTACCGATCGCCGAGCTTCGACGCGAAGACGGGCGCGTTGATCGTCAGCGCGCAGGATTCCTATGGCATCTACTTCTTCAAGCCGGAGCACGGCACCTACGGGTGGGCGGGCGCCGACTACAACTTGTATGGCAGGTCGTGGCTGCGCGCGATCGACTATCAGACCGGCGCCATCCGCTGGACCCACGACCTCGGCGACGGCGCGTCCGGCGCGGGCGTGCTGACGACCGAGTCGGGCCTGACGTTCACCGGCGATACCGCCGGTAACGCGCTGGCGCTCCGCACCAGCGACGGCGAGACGCTCTGGCACGCAGGCATCGGCAAAGTCGGCACGCCACCCGTGACCTACGAGCTCGATGGCCGACAGTACATGCTCATCGGCGGCGGCAGCGCGCTCTACGCCTGGGCGCTCCCAGCCAGGAACTAGTGAGTTGGTGAATTGGTGAATTGGTGAGTTGGCGAATGGGTGATTTATGAACAAATGGCGCGTGCTTCCTGGTTCGCTCGCCCTGATCGCGTTCGTCGCGTCTTTCGGCTTCGTTTCGACCACCGCCCAGGCGCCGGCCGCACCTGCGCAGGCACCGCTGCCGCCGGCGCTCCTCGAGTGCCCGGATCTCGCGACCGCGCTGCGCGCCGTCGCCAACAACGATGCGCGGCTGCGCGACTGGCCGCAACTCGGCCGCTATCGGGACGCCAATCGATCGGTGAAGAGCGCCGATGTGGTCTTCATGGGCGACTCGATCACGGACTACTGGCCGCAGCCGCGCTTCGGCGCGTTCTTCCCCGGCAGGAACTACGTGGGCCGCGGCATCAGCGCGCAGACCACGCCGCAGATGCTGATCCGGATGCGGCCGGACGTCATCGCGCTCGGGCCCAAGGCCGTCGTGATTCTGGCGGGCACCAACGACATCGCCGGCAACACCGGCCCGATGACCGACGAGCAGATCGAGGGTAACCTCGCCTCGATGGCCGAGCTCGCCTCCGCCAACGGCATCAAGGTCGTGCTGTCGAGCATCACGCCGGTGAGCAGGCTACACGTCGCCAGCCCGAGCGCGGTTCCGCAGACGACCCAGCGGCCGCTCGCGCGGATTCGCGCGATCAACGACTGGATGCGCCGCTACGCCGTTGCGCACCACCACGCCTACGCCGACTATTTCTCGGCGATGCTGGACGACAGGGACTGCTCCGGGCGGAACTGAGCGGCGACGACCTTCACCCCAACGCCGCCGGCTACGCGATCATGGCCCCGCTCGCCGAGGCGGCGATTCAGCAGGCGCTCAAAGGTGTCGCGCCATGAACGGGATGCCGCGCTTCCCCCAGAATGAATGATCGGCGGGGAATATTTCCTGCTCGATCCGATCGCCGGCGCCGAAGACTTCGTAAATCTCGTGCACGTGGTTGAAGCTCTCGACGGCTCGCGGCGATCGGAAAAATGTCGTCCTTCTCCCCCGATTCGACGAACAGCGGTCGCGGCGCAATCAGCCCGGCGATGTCGTGCATCTCGGCCCAGTTCAGAATCCCCGGCACGTAGTTGTCGATGCAGTGCGCGAGGCTGCCGATGCTGTCTCGAAACGTATTCAGGTAGCCGCTGACCATCGCGGCCCGGATGCGCGGCTCGAGGGCGGCGGCGAACAACGTCGCGGTGCCACCGCCCGAGATGCCCATGCACCCGACCCGCCCCGCGTCCAGATCCGGCCGGGTCGCGATGTAGTCGAGCGCGCGCATCACGTCGTACACGCGCCACCCAATCATCGTTTCACCGAGCAGCAGCGCGCCGCCGGCGGCAGGCTCGCAGCCTTTCTGCGAGAGACCGCGACCGGCGTTAATCGGATCGCGGCGGCAGCCGAACGCCATCGGTTCGATCGCCACGGCCGTCAGACCGGCCTCCACCACCTGGATCGCGAAGTCGTGCGCGTAGCCGGGTTTGTCGGTTCGATCGCGTCCCTGTTCGTCGATGCCGACGATGTCGTCCACGCCGCGGCCGTGACCGGGGACGCAGATCACGGAGGCCGCAGGCGCGGCGGCACCGGTCGGACTCAGGACGTAGACGAGCACGCTGACGCCCGGACGGCTGTCGAAGACCACCTTCTCGCGCCGGTAGCCCGGGTAACTACGCGTCTCGAGCGTGACGGGACGCAGCGGGCCCGGCGCTGCCGGGAATCCACCGATGAGGTCGGTCAGCTTGGCCCGAAGTCTCCGCTGCCACGCTTCCGCCTGCGGCCGCGTTCGGGCCTGGAAGCGCAGCCGGCGCGGCGCCGCCTTATAACGTTCGTAGGTGTACGCGACGGGATCGAATCGGCGATCGTCGAGGCCGGTCGTGACCCCGGTGAGCGGACCCGCATAATCGGAGGGTTGACCCTGAGCGGCATCGGCGGCCCCGCCTACCTCTAGCTGAACCACGCTGGTCGTGGTCAGGACGGCCGCCATCTGCACGAGTTCGCGCCGTGACATCTTCCTCATCGCGTCTCCCATTCGCTGCCGGGATCTATCGCCATCTCGATCGCTTTCGCGCGCCCGGGTCGCCGGTCGGCGGCGGCGCATGGTCGGTCGCTGCCGGCGGACCGAGTAGCTCCGTGAGGATCGGCTTCAACCCGTCGGCCCAGACCTGATAACCGTTGACTGTCGGGTGAAGCTTATCGAGCGGGTTCATCATTCCGTCCATCAGCCGCCCATCCCGATCCGCAAGACGGTGGTTCACGTTGAGGAAGCGAATGCTGCGCCCGTCGGCCATCCGCTCGATGTTCGCGTTGACGCGATCGATCTCCGGCAAGACCGCCATGTTGTCGTTGCGGGGAAAGATCGCGGTCAGGACGATCACGGCATCCGGCGCCTTCTGCCGGCAGATTCCGACAATCGCGGCGAGCCCGCGGGTGATGTCCGCCACTTTTCCGATCTCGCCTGGTTGCGGGCCGATGTTGTTGGTTCCGGCCAGGATCACGATGACCTTGGGGTTGACGCCGTCGAGCTCCCCGTGTTCGAGTCGCCACAGGATGTGCTGAGTCTTGTCCGCGCCCCATCCGAAGTCGCCGGCGTTCCACCCCCAGAAATTCTGTCGCCAGTTCGCCAGCAGTTCGGGGTAGTCGATCGCGCCCCAGCGGCGGACGATCGAATCGCCGACGAAGTAGACGTCGATGCGGCCCCTGGCCTTCTTCTCGAGCAGCTGCGCGTGTGCGATCGCCGAATTCCGATCGATTCTCGGCGCGGCGAGATCGGCCGGCCCATCCGGGGGCTCGAGTCCGGCGACACCCTGCGTGGGCGCCGATCGCTCGCCGATCGAGAAGGACAAAGCGAGACCTGCAGTCGCGGCCAGGAACACAGCGCCGAGGATGGCCTTGAGGCGCCTCGCTTTCACGCGCCGATTGTAGTGTCGAACATCGAGCCGAATCGCTTCCCCCGAATGCCGCGTCCGTCAGGCTGGGGAGGTCGGCCCCTCGGTGACCTGAGAGGTGAGAGACGACGCGTGCAGGGCCACCAGGTGGTCGATCAAGCGCTGCGTATCGACGCCTTTCGTAAAGAAGGCGGCGGCCCCGGCCCGCTCGATCGGGTGCAGATCCTCCGTCTTCTGATAGGTGGAGAGCCCGAGAATCTGGATGAACGGGTGCTCGGCATGGATCCGGCGGGTTGCCTCGATACCGTCCATCCTCGGCATCGAGACGTCCATCAGGATGACATCGGGTCTGAGGGCGTCCGCCTCGGCCATCGCCTCACGCCCATCCCCCGCCTCGCCCACGATCTGCAGCTCGGGCCGCTTCTCCAACAGCTCCCGGAATGCTCTCCGCACTTCGGGGTGATCGTCGACCATCAGAATCCGAAGCGCCCGCGCCGATGCGAACGCGAGGGCATCGCGACGCGGTGGTTCGGTCGGCGTGCTGCTCCGAACGCGACCGGCGTCAATCCCCTCCTCCGCTACCCCTCGCGGCGCGACCAGTCGGAAGAGGGCTCCCTGCCCGGGAGTGCTCTCGACGTCAAATCGGCCGCCGAGCAGCGTGAGCCGTTCGCGAATGCTGAACAGCCCCCAGCCGGCGTGGCCCCCTTTCCCCCGGTCGAGCCCGGCCGGATCGAACCCGACGCCATGGTCCGACACGACGATGCAGAGCGCGTCATCCCGATCCAGTGAGAGATCGATGGCGACCCGATCGACCTGCGCGTGCTTGACCGCGTTGAACAGGAGCTCTCGCACCGACTCGAACAGCAGCGTGCGGACGTCCTTCCGATCGGAGTTGGCGCGCGGGTCTGCGGACACCTCCACCACCAGACCGTACTGCTCGCGCGCCCGATCCGCCAGCCAGGTCAACGCGGCCGGCAATCCAGACCCGCGCAGCACCGGCGGAAACAACTCCAGGCTCAGCGAGCGGGCGGCGGCGATGGCCTGCTCGAGATGGTGTTTCGCCCGCGCCAGCGGGTCATCCGGACCGGCCACGCGCTGCGCGTCCGCGGTCGCGTGTCGATCGAGGTTCAGCGACGCGCTGACGAGCAATTGCTGGAGACCGTCGTGGAGCGTCTTGGCGAGCTCTTCGCGAGCACGCTGCTCGGCGAGCGTCAGATCCGACGCCATCTGGCTCAGCTGAGTCGTTCGCCGTTCCAGTTCCAACGTGCGCTCTCGCAGTGCAGCGTGGCTGTCCCGAAGCGCGACTTCGGCCAGCCGGCGGTCGGTGACATCCACGGCCGTGCCGACGTAGCCATTGAATGAACGGTCACTGCCGAACCTCGGCACACCGACGGTCACGGTCCAGCGGTATTCACCGTCATGGCGGCGAAGGCGGTGCTCCACCTCGAAAGGCTGCCGCTGATCGAAGGCATTGACATACACGGCTCCGCATCGCTCGACGTCGTCGGGATGAAGGAGCCCTATCCAGCGATGGCCCGGCGCTTCATCCGGCGGCCAGCCGGTGAAATCGAGCCAGGTCTGATTCACGTACATGATCTGCTTGTCCACGTCGGACATCCAGATCATCACCGGAGCCGAGTTCGCGATGAGGCGGAAGCGATCTTCACTCTCACGCGCGGTCTCCCGGGCCGCCAGCAGCGCCTGCATCGCCTGACGCCGCTTCAACGCATTCCAGAGAATGTCGCCGATGGCCCGCAGCCGGCTCACCAGCTCCGGTGTCCACGAGACGTGGCGATGCACCGTCGCGAAGTTGATAGCTCCGGCGATCTCGCCGCTGACCGTGAGTGGAATCGACGCCACGGACCTGACGCCCCGCTGCCGAAGGTATTCCTTCTCGGCAACCGCCTCGTCCGGCAAGTCGTCCGGGCTGGAGGCCAGCGCGAGATCGCCGCGCAAGACCTGCCGCAGCCAATAGTGCATCCCGGTCGTGCCAGTGGGCGGCGGGTTTGCGACGCCGGGACGATGCCATGCGTAGGCGACGCTCATCCCGGCACGATCGCGAGACAGCTCCATCAGCGTCACGCGATCCATCTCGAGGAACGCGCCGGCGCGAGCGAGGCCATGCGTCATGTTCGCGTCGATATTTTCCTCAGGGATGGCGATGAATGCTCTCGAAAGGTCGAACAGGAACCTCTCGAACGCGACGCGCTGCCTGGCCGCCCTCGCGGCCTGTTTCCGTTCAGTGTTGTCGCGAACGCTGACGATCAACTCGTGCGAACCTGCAACCTGACATTCCGCGATCGTCACCTCGCACGCGAATGTCTCACCGGTGGATCGGAGGCCCAGCCAGATGGATCGCGGGCCGGCATCGCCAACCTGGCGGTCGGCCTGACGCCAGCGGTCCATCCCTGCCCGGTATCGTGCATGGAGGCGCGCGGGAATGAAGCGTTCGAGCTGGGTTCCGATCGCGTCCTGGTCGGCGCATCCGAACAGTCGCTCCGCGGCGGCATTGAACAGGCGGATTCGTCCACCCTCGTCGGCGACGATGATCGCATCCGCCGCCATCCTGGCGACGGCCGCGAGTCGCTCCTCGGGTTGTCCCATATCGAACAAGCCTTCTTGTATCACAACCCCGAACGCCCGCCCGCGGCGATCGGCGGCACGATTTTCAAGCCATGCCAGGCGTGATGTGCCGATTCCGCATAGTGAACACGATGAGGGCCGGGAATGATCCTCTGGGGTGGACGCGTCGACCCGCCACTCACAGAGGATGCCATGAAACATCTCTTGATCCTCGCCGTTGCGGTATGCGCGGGCGGTGTGCCGGCGGCGGCACAGGATCAGGTGACCACCCCGCCGCCCAGTATCGTGCTGAACAACTACGGCGCGATTCCGGTCGGCCCCTTCGGTGGGCTCGAAGGCTCGGCGATCGTGTCGCGCGTCGGGGATCCATCCTCAGCCTGGTTCAACCCGGCGGGCCTGACGCGTGAGGACGGCGTCCAGATCAGCGGCAGCGCCGGCGTCTACGAGCGAACCAGCGTCACGCCGCAGCAACTGCCGAACACCGGCGGATCGATCCAGCAGCTGCCGAACTTCGTCGGCTTCACCGTCAAAGCGAACGCGAAGCTGACTCTCGGCGCCGCGCTGCTCACGACCAATGCGTGGACCCAGGAAATCGACTCGGAGCTCGTCACCCCGACCGCGACCGGCGCCGAGCGCTTCGCCTATTCAGGCGATTCCGACTTCTCGCAGCGCGAAATCGCTCTCGCAGCTGGCTATCGGCGCAGCAACCGGCTGCGGCTCGGCGCCGGCCTGGCGGTTACCGTCATGAGCCTTCGCCTGGTGCAGAGCGTGAGCGATCGCATTGCCGACGGCACCGGCCTGAAGTCCCTGCTGGTCTCGTCGCGCGTCGTCGGCTCCTCGATTCTGGTGCGCGGGCAGGGCGGCGTGCAGTTCGACGTCACGCCGCGCTGGCGTCTCGGTGGCGCGGTACGGACGCCAGGAGCCACGGTGCTCAAGAGCGCCACGCTCACCTTCGACGGACTGATTGATGCCGGAAGCGCATCGCAGGGCGCATCGCTGTTCGATCCATCCGCGCAGTTTGCCTATCACCTTCCCTGGGAGCTTCAAGGCGGCGTCGGCTTCGTGCGCGAGCGCGTGCAGCTCGAGCTGGACGTGGATGGGTACTCACCGATTGCGGCGTACACCATGGCGGGCACGAGCCAACCGACCGTCACGTACGGCGACATGGGCACCAACACACCGCCGGCGATCAGCACACGGCCGTTCGCCGGCCTGACATCGGCGTCGGACGGCGTCGTCAACGTCAGCGCCGGAGGCCATCTGGTCCTGAAGGAGGGAGGATCGATCCGCGTTCACGGCGGGGTCTCGACCAACCATTCCCCGGTCAACACCGCCGACAGCGTCTTCACAAAATCCGACCTGATATCGTGGACCCTCGGCCTCAGTGGTTCGCTGGCGAAACTCCAGTTCGCGGCCGGCTTGAACTACAAGAGCGGCACCGCCGACGACGTCGTTCTGCGGAATCTCTTGAGCGGACGGCCGGTAACCACATCGATCGACATCCGCACGTTCGGATTCATCTATTCGTTGGCCTACCAGTTCTAAACCCACTCGGAGGCAAAGACTCTGATATGTCGGAGGCGTCTCTGAGCACACGAGTCCCGCTCCGTGGTGCGATCGGTTGGACTTCGGCAAATCGCGCCCAAAAACCAACAACGGATCGGCAGCACGCGCCTTGCTCTCTCGGCAGGAGGCGCCGACACACGGTCCAGGGCGCCTGTTCAAGAAGGGCACGCATGGCGTACGAGTTCACGCACCACGAGCCGATTCTGCTCGGCGGTATCCAGCCGGCGGAAATTCCAGGCGGCGTCGACCGTCGGGCATTCATGATGCGCAGCGCCCTCATCGGCGCCACGGCCGTGCTGACCGGCTGCTCGCCGGCGACCCCGGAGCAACAGGCCGCCATGCCTCCGCCCATGTCGCCCCCGATTCCGGGCAGCAAGATATCGCCGAATCTCGATGTCGTGAAGAAGGCCAAGGGTCCGGTGATGACCACCCTCGAGGAGTTCTACAAGGTCGGGCCCGGGCCCCTCGAGCTCCCACACGATTGGCCCGATGCGCATCACCTACGACTTCTACCAGCGGTGCACGAAGCTGCCCGCCGATCAGCTCGCGAAAGTGACCGGCCTCAAGGTCCATCTGTACGGGAGCCTCAGCGCCACGGGCAAGGGCCATGGCACCGAGCGGGCCGCGCTGGCCGGCGTCATCGGCAAGGAACCGGCGACCGTCGAACCCGAGTTCCTCGACAGCCTGGTGTCGCAGCCAGAGCAGACCTTCCCCGTCACGTTCGGCGACAAGACGGTGACGCTTTCTCTCAAGGACATCAT
Source organism: uncultured Acidobacteriota bacterium (assembly GCA_963794705.1). Lineage (GTDB taxonomy): Bacteria > Acidobacteriota > Vicinamibacteria > Vicinamibacterales > CAVVIG01 > CAVQFC01. The sequence goes on along the minus strand of CAWCFI010000005.1, from coordinate 810,793 downwards.
CTACGACTCTCCCAAGGGTGAGTTCCCGCACCCGAACACGATGACCTGCAGGCTGATGGGTGGCGACACGGTCCTCTACGAGCTCGAGTACTACTCGGTCGGCGGCGGGTTCATCGAGTGGAAGGGTTATGAACCGCCGAAAAAGGGACAGCCGAAGTACCCGTACTCGACGATGGCGGAGCTGCAGAAGCATGCGGACGCCGGCAAGTTGTCGATCGCCCAGGTCGTCATGGCGAACGAAATCGCGGTATCCGGCAAGAGCGAGGCGGAGATCAACGCCTTCATCGACAAGATCCACAACGCGATGGTCAACATCGTGAAGGCCGGACTGAAGGCACCGGAGAGCACGCTGCCCGGTCCGATCAAGCTGAAGACGAAGGCGGGCGACGTCTACAAGCGCGCGATGGACGATCAGTTCGCCGGTCAGCGTGGCGTGGGCGTCGTCTCGGCGTATGCGCTGGCGGGATCGGAAGAGAACGCGCGCGGCCACCTCGTCGTGACCGCGCCCACCGGCGGTTCAGCGGGCGTCCTGCCGGCGCTGGTCTACGTGCTCGGTGAGGGCGGACGCAAGCTGCCCCAGGAAAAACTCCGCGACGGCTTCCTCGCCGCCGCCGCGATCGGCTACCTGTGCAAGCACAACGCGACGCTGTCTGGCGCGGAAGGCGGATGTCAGGCCGAGATCGGCGTCGCCTCGGCGATGGGCGCCGCCTTCATCGCGCAGGCGCACGACTTCAGCCACCAGGTTGTGGCCAACGCCGCGGAGTCGTCGCTGCAGCATCACCTCGGGATGACGTGCGATCCCGTGGCGGGTTTCGTCCAGATCCCCTGCATCGAGCGCTGCGCGTTCGGCGCGGTGAAGGCCTGGACGGGATTCATGATCGCGAGCAACGAGATCCCGGCGAATCGTCGCGTCGACTTCGACACGACGGTCAACGCCATGGCGCTGACCGCCAGGGAGATGAACGCCAAGTACAAGGAAACGTCGGAAGGCGGTCTCGCGGTGTCGCTGGTGTTGTGTTGAGGCCATCGTGCCGGTGTCTTTGCTGAAAGAAACAAGGCCTGCGCTTCGCCGCGCGGCCATTTGACGGACGCGAGGAACGATGGCCCAGACAACGGGAACGGGAAAGTACGAGGCACTGCTCGAACGCTGCCGCAGTCTCGAGCCCGTGCCGACGGCCGTGGCGCATCCCTGCGAGGAAACGGCGCTGGCCGGCGCGCTCGAGGCGGGCGCGAACAAACTGATTACGCCCATCCTCGTCGGTCCCGCCGCGAAGATCCGCGAGGTCGCGAAGAACAAGCGGCCTCGATCTGGGCGACACCAGGATCGTCGACGCTCCGCACAGCCACGGGTCCGCGGCGGCGGCCGTGGCGATGGTCCGCAGCGGCGAGGCCGAGCTGCTGATGAAAGGCAGCCTGCACACCGACGAGCTCCTGGGTGCGGTCGTGGCGCGGGAAACAGGACTCCGCACCGGCCGCCGGCTCAGTCATGTGTTCGTCATGGATGTGCCGACGTATCACAAAGTCCTGATCGTCACCGACGCCGCGATCAACATCGCGCCAACCCTCGAGGACAAGGTCGACATCTGCCAGAACGCCATCGACTTCGTCGTGTCTCTCGGCGTCAAGAGGCCGAAGGTCGCCATCCTGGCGGCGGTGGAGACCGTCAACCCGAAGATGCCCGCGACCATCGACGCGGCCGCCCTGTGCAAGATGGCGGATCGCCGGCAGATCACCGATGGCATCCTCGACGGTCCGCTCGCGTTCGACAACGCGATCAGCAAGGACGCCGCGACGGTCAAGGGCATCGCCTCCGAGGTCGCCGGCGACCCCGACATCCTGCTGGTTCCCGATCTCGAGTCGGGCAACATGCTGGCCAAGCAGCTGATTTTTCTCGCGAACGCCGACAGCGCGGGACTGGTGCTCGGCGCACGGGTCCCCATCATCCTGACGAGCCGCGCCGACAGCGTGCGATCGAGGATCGCGAGCTGCGCCGTGGCGGTGCTGGCGGCGCACGCGCGCCGTCAGTCATTCCAGGCGGCGACGTAGGGGGCGGAGCCTACGCGGATGACCGACTACGCGGTGGTGCTCAACGCCGGCTCATCGAGCCTCAAGTTCTGCGTCTATCAGCGGCCGGGCGACGATGCCTGGCGCCTGGAAGCGCGGGGCCAGATCGAAGGCATCGGCACGTCGCCGCGGTTCTCCGTCGAAGAATGGCGCCGGCGACCGCCACACCGACGAAGCGCTCGACCCGGCGACGGTGCGCGACGGCCGCGGTGCGCTCGATGCCCTCGCCGGCGTGGCTCCGCTCGAACTACGGCGGCGCCAGGGTGCTCGGCGTCGGCCACCGCGTGGTCCACGGCGGCCCCCGCTTTACCGGCCCCACCATCATCACGCCCGAGGTGCTCGAGGAGCTCAGAACCCTGGTGCCGCTCGCGCCGCTTCATCAGCCGCACAACCTCGCGGCGATCGACGCGGTCAGCGAGCGGCTGCCGGGCGTTCCCCAGGTGGCCTGCTTCGACACCAGCTTTCATCGCGGGCAGCCCGCCGTCGCCGAACTCGTTCCCCTGCCGCGCGAGATCTGTGCCGGCGGCGTGCAGCGTTACGGCTTCCACGGCCTGTCCTACGAGTACATCGCGTCGGTGCTTCCCGACGTGGCGCCGGAGATCGCGCACGGCCGCGTCATCGTCGCGCACCTGGGAAGCGGCGCCAGCCTCTGCGCCATGAAGGACCGCAAGAGCATCGACAGCACGCTGGGGTTCACGGCGCTCGACGGGCTCTGCATGGGCACGCGCCCGGGTGCGATCGATCCCGGCGTGGTCCTCTACCTCTTTCAGAACCTCGGGCTCACGGCCAAGGACGTGGAAGCGATCCTCTACAAGAAGTCGGGCCTGCTCGGCATCTCCGGGACGAGCAACGACATGCGCGACCTTCTGGCCAGCAACGAACCGTCAGCACGGCTGGCGGTCGACTTCTTCGTCTATCGGGCGGCCAAGGAAATCGGCGCGCTGGCGGCGGTGCTTGGCGGCATCGACGCGCCTCGTGTTCACCGCCGGCATCGGTGAGAACTCACCGGAGGTCCGGAGCCGGATTTGCGCCGCCTCCGCCTGGCTCGGCCTCGAGATGGACCCGGACGCGAACCGCGCGGGTCGGCGCAGGATTTCCCGATCGGGAAGCCGCGTGTCGGCCTGGGTGATCCCGACCAACGAGGAACTGATCATCGCGCGCCACACCGGCGCGTTGCTGGGACTTGGCCGTACGGACGTCCACCGACACGAAGGTGAGGACCTGACCATGGCGAGCAGGCGGCGGATGACGATAGACGGAAACGAAGCGGCCGCGTCGGTCGCGTATCGCGCCAGCGAGACGATTGCGATCTACCCGATCACGCCGAGCAGCCCGATGGCGGAGGTCTGCGACGAGTGGGCGAGCCGCAAGCGGCCCAACCTCTGGAACGCCGTTCCGGAGATGGCGGAGATGCAGTCGGAAGCGGGCGCCGCCGGCGCCGTCCACGGCGCGCTGCAGGCCGGCGCGCTCTCGACGACCTTCACGGCATCGCAGGGCCTGCTGCTGATGATCCCCAACATGTACAAGATCGCGGGCGAGCTGACGCCGTTCGTGATGCACGTGGCGGCGCGCACGCTCGCCACGCATGCCCTGTCGATCTTCGGCGACCACTCCGACGTCATGGCCTGCCGCCAGACCGGCTTCGCGCTGCTCTGCTCGAACTCGGTCCAGGAAGCGCACGACATGGCCGCCGTGGCGCACGCGGCGACGCTCGAGACGCGAATCCCGTTTCTGCACTTCTTCGACGGGTTCCGCACGTCGCACGAGGTCGCGAAGATCGAAGAGCTCGGCGACGACGATCTGCGCTCGCTGATCCCGGAATCGCTGGTGTTCGCGCATCGCCAGCGCGGGCTGACGCCGGACCGGCCGGTCCTGCGCGGCACGGCGCAGAATCCCGACGTCTTCTTTCAGGCGCGCGAAGCGCAGAACGGCTTCTACGACGTCTGCCCCGACATCGTCGCGCGGACGATGCGAGTCGTTCGGCGCGCTGACCGGCCGCCACTACGGCCTGTTCGAGTACGTCGGCGATCCGGCCGCCGAGCGCGTGATCGTGATCATGGGATCGGGCGCCGACACCGTGCACGAGACGGTCGACTACCTGACCGCTCGCGGCGAAAAGGTCGGCGTGCTGAAGGTCAGGCTCTATCGCCCGTTCGACCAGCAGGCGTTCCTCGCCGCGCTGCCGAAGACCGTCCGCACGCTCGCGATCCTGGATCGGACGAAGGAGCCGGGCGCGCCCGGCGATCCGCTCTATCTCGACGTCACGACGGCGCTGGCCGAGGCGCGTGCGGCGGGCGTCTCGCCGTTCGCCGCGCCGCCGCGCCTGGTCGCCGGCCGCTACGGCCTGTCGTCGAAGGAATTCACGCCGGCGATGGTCAAGGCGATCTTCGACAACATCGCGCAAGGACAAGCCCAAGCACCACTTCACCGTCGGCATCGTCGACGACGTGACGCACCTGTCGCTGCCGTGGGACCCGTCGTTTCAAGACCGAGTCCGACGATGTGTCGGCGTCGCTGTTCTACGGGCTCGGCGCCGACGGCACGGTCGGGGCCAACAAGAACTCGATCAAGATCGTCGGCCAGGAAACCGAGCTCTTCGCGCAGGGGTACTTCGTCTACGACTCGAAGAAGTCCGGCGCGATCACCGTGTCGCATCTGCGCACGAGCAAGCAGCCGATCCGATCGGCCTATCTGGTGAACCGCGCCGGCTTCGTCGCCTGTCATCAGTTCGAGTTCGTCGACAAGATCGACGTCCTCGAGCATGCGGCCCCTGGCGCCGCGTTTCTGCTGAATGCGCCGTTCCCCGCCGACGAGGTCTGGGACCACCTGCCGACGGAGATGCAGGAACAGATCGTCGACAAGAAGCTGCGCTTCTTCGCGATCGACGCCTACGAGCTCGCCAAGCGCGTCCGGCATGGGTTCGCGCATCAACACCATCATGCAGACCTGCTTCTTCTCGATCTCGGGCATCCTCCCGCGCGACGAAGCGATCAAGCACATCAAGAAGTCGATCGAGAAGAGCTACGGCAAGCGCGGGCCGGAAGTCGTGCGCCGCAACTGCGAGGTCGTCGACCAGGCGCTCGCGCACCTGCACGAGATCTCGGTGCCGGCCTCGGCCACCTCGCAACGCGCGCGGCCGCCGCTGGTGTCGGTCGATGCGCCGGATTTCGTCCAGAAGGTGACCGCGGTGATGCTGGCCGGCAAGGGCGACCTGCTGCCGGTCAGCGCCTTCCCGATCGACGGCACCTGGCCGATGGCGACGGCGAAGTGGGAGAAGCGCAACATCGCGCTCGAGATTCCGGTCTGGGACTCCAAGATCTGCATCCAGTGCAATCAGTGCGCGCTGGTCTGCCCGCACGCGGCCATTCGCGCCAAGGTCTACGACGAGAGCGATCTGGCGGGTGCGCCGCCGACCTTCAAGTCGACGCTGTTCAGGGGCACCGAGCACAAGGGCAAGTACTTCACGATTCAGGTCGCGCCCGAGGACTGCACCGGCTGCAACCTGTGCGTCAACGTCTGCCCGGCCAAGGATCGCACCAACCCGAAGCACAAGGCGATCGACATGCACCCGCAGGCGCCGCTGCGCGAGGCGGAGCGCGCGAACTACGACTTCTTCCTCGTCCGTCCCCGAGCTGGATCGGACGACGATGACGAAGTTCGATCACAAGAGCTCGCAGTTTCTCGAGCCGCTGTTCGAGTACTCGGGCGCCTGCGCGGGGTGCGGCGAGACGCCGTACCTCAAGCTGCTCACGCAGCTGTTCGGCGACCGGCTGCTGATGGCCAACGCGACCGGCTGCTCGTCGATCTACGGCGGCAACCTGCCGACGACGCCGTATACGACGAACAGCGACGGCCGGGGCCCGGCGTGGGCGAACTCGCTGTTCGAGGACAACGCCGAGTTCGGGTTCGGCTTCCGGATGGCGCTCGACGCGCACGCCGCCAGCGCGCGGCGTCTCGTCCTGCAGCCCTGGCGTCGCAGATCGGCGACGGGCTGGCCGACGGCGCTGCTGGACGCGGATCAGTCGAGTGAGGCCGGCATCGCGGCGCAGCGCGAGCGCGTCGTGGCGCTGCGGCAGAAGCTCGCCGGCGTGAAGGTCGACGAGGCCCGCCGTCTGGAAACGTTCGCCGACTACCTGGTGAAGAAGAGCGTCTGGCTGATCGGCGGCGACGGCTGGGCCTACGACATCGGCTACGGCGGCCTCGATCACGTGCTCGCGAACCGGCGCGACGTCAACATCCTGGTGATGGACACCGAGGTGTACTCGAACACCGGCGGCCAGGCGTCGAAGGCCACGCCGCTCGGCGCCGCCGCCAAGTTCGCGGCCGCCGGCAAGCCGGTCGGCAAGAAGGATCTCGGTCTGCTCGCGAACATGTACGGGCACGTCTACGTCGCGAGGGTCGCCTTCGGCGCCAAGATGGCGCAGACCGCGCAGGCGTTCCTCGAAGCGGAGTCCTATCGACGGCCCGTCGCTGATCATCGCCTACAGCCACTGCATCGCGCACGGCTACGACATGGCGCAGGGCGCGTCGCAGCAGAAGCTGGCGGTGGATTCCGGCGTCTGGCCGCTCTACCGGTTCGATCCGCGCCGGATTCCGCAGGGCGAAGCGCCGCTGCACCTCGACTACGGTCCGCCGAAGGCGAAGGTCGACGACTACCTGCGCAACGAATCGCGCTTCCGCATGGTCGAGCGCGCCGATCCCGCGCGCTACAAGATGTTCGTCGCAGGAGTCGCAGGCGGCAGCCGAACGCCGGTATGCCGTCTACCAGCAGCTCGCGGGCATGAAGGTTCCGGCGTTCGAGACCACGGAGCAGCCCGCGTCTGCCGACGCCGGCAAGGAGAAGTGATGGATCTCAGCACCACCTACCTCGGGAAGCGCCTGCCCCATCCGCTGGTCGTCGGCGCCGGACCGCTCGGCGACGATCTCGACACGGTCAAGGCGCTCGAAGACGCCGGCGCGGCGATGCTCGTGCTCCGCTCGCTCTACGAAGAGGAAATCGTCGCCGAGCAGATGGACGCCTTCTTCAACCTCGACGGGCACATGCGATGCGTTCAGCGAAGCCAGCTCGTTCGAGCCGGAGTCCGAAGCGGTCGCTGGGGCCGGACGAGTACCTCGAGCATCTGCGCCGGGTCAAAGAGCGCGGTCGGGATTCCGGTCATCGCGTCGCTCAACGGCGTCACCGCGGGCGGCTGGATCTCGTACGCGAAGCTGCTCGAAGACGCCGGCGCGGACGGCCTCGAGCTGCACCTGTATCACGCCGCCAGCGACATGACCATGAGCGCCGCCGACGTCGAGCGGCAGGCCATCGACACGCTGCGCGAGGTCAAGCGCACCGTCAGGATGCCGGTCGCCGTCAAGCTGGCGCCGCTGCTCACCGCCTTCGCGCATTTCGCCGGTCAGCTCGACGCGGCCGGCGCCGATGGGCTCGTCCTCTTCACGCGCTTTCACCGGGCCGACATCGACATCGAAGAGCTCGAGATCGTCCGGTCGCTGCCGCTGTCGGATTCCTCGGACCTGTCGCTTCGCCTGCGCGGCACGGCGGCGCTCGCCGGACGCGTCAAGGCGTCGCTGGCGATCACCGGCGGCATCCACACCGGGATCGACGTCATCAAGGCGACGATGGCCGGCGCGCACGCGACGCAGATGGTGTCGGCGCTGCTCCGCCACGGCCCGGACCATCTGCGCACGGTCCGCCGGGAGATCGAGTCGTGGATGCAGGAGCACGAGTGGACGTCGCTCGACGAGATGCGCGGCAACATGAGCCTCCAGCGGATTCCGGATCCCGCGGCGTACGAACGCGCGAATTTCCGTATGGCGCTGCGATGACGAGGGCCCGGGTCCTTCGTGCTTGGTTCCTGGTCCGTCCTAGGTCCTAGGTCCTACGTCCCTTCACGGCAGGAAATATCGCACGGTCAGATAGATCATGTTGACGGACGCGTCGGCCGGCGTGCCGGCGGGCACGGAAAAAGGCGTGCGACGCAGATATCGAGTACTGCCCCATCAACTGGATGCCGCCGATCTTCGGGTCTCGAAAGAAGGTGTGGATGAGACCTGCCGTCGCTTCCGTGATGCGTTCGTTCGCCGCCGTCGAGCCCGACACACCGAATCCGATCGCGCTGCCGTCCACATCGGTGGTGACGGCGCGATTCGCGCCGACCGCGCTGTAGTAGGCATAGAGGCTCGTCTTGCTGGCGGCCTGAATCTCGGTGCCGATCACCGACGACCAGGTGGTCACCAGCGTCATGCTGGCGTCGGGGTTGACGATCAAGTCCGGCAGATTCGTAAAGCCGATGTAGCGGCCGCCGCCCGAGGAATAGAAGGCGGTTCCGACCAGCCGAACCGAGGAGACCGGCTCGACCGCGGCGGTCAGCGCGCCGCCGACACCTGTTTTGCTGAACGTCGTATCCGTGCCGAGGCTGTAGGTCTTGAAGCGGCGCACCATCATGGCGGCGTCGAAGTGCTGATGGGCGCCGCCGCCCCTCGAATCGAAGGCGATCTTGCCGACGATGTCCGGAAACGGATTCGGCACGTCATTGACCGCGGCGCCCGTATCGACCTGGCCGGAGAGAAATCCCGCCGGCAGCTTGACCGCGGGGCCGACGTACTGGTCCGGGTTTTCGATCGAGACCGCCGCGGTAAGGTTGTCGTTGGGACGAGCCGTCAGCCGGAACTGCATGGGCCGCACCCAGGTCAATCCCGCCTGAGAATTCGGATCGAGCGTCTGGGTGAAGAAGATGCCGGCCGTCTCCGGCGACAGGCCGTCTCGGTTCGGCGTCATCAGGCTCCACGCCTGGCCGGCGAGGAAGTCGAACGCGCCCTTCCGGTACTGCCCCCAGAAGACGCGCATCCGAAAGGTGTTCGAGTTCGCCGTCACGGTGAGGCCGTTGGGCGAGTTGCCGAGGAAGTCGAGCTCGAGGACCCCCTTCAGGTCCGCGGTGCCGACCTTGCTGGTCGCCTGCAGGGTGAGCCGCGAGTTCTGCGACGAGAACTGCGTGTCGTTCATGTGGCCCTGCACCGTATTGCCGAACGGGATGGTCCCGAACGACGTGCCCAGGCCGCTGCCGGTATTGGTCGTCCGCCGGATCGAGGTGGCGTCGATGAAGCCGCCGAACAGCAAGTCTGAATCGCCGACGTGAATGGCGAGCGGCGAGCTCGCCGCGCCGCTGCCCTGTTGGGGGGGCTGGGGATCCGGCGGCGCGGGCGTCTGCGCCGACGCGGCGACGCCGAGACAGACAAGGACCGCGACCAACACCGTGCGCTGTGCCGGTCCGTACCTGACGGAGCACATATCGAATCCTCGCTTCCGACTACACGCGGCCGACGGGCTCGAATTCGTAGAGCGACGCGGCCAGTCTCTTGAGTCCACGATCGTGCGCGATGAGGTCGAGATGCAGTGAAGACCAGTCCGACAGCCATCGGGCCTCGTCGCCTTGTCCGTCGTAGGTCTTGAGGTAGCCGCTGCAGGACTCGCAGTGATCGATGCGCAGGCCCGGCTCGCCCTCGACGGTCACGCTCGCCAGCTGTTGAGAGTCCGCCTCACAGAAGGGACAGCCGGTTCGCTTGAACTGCCAGCGCGTGCCGCAGCACCCGCACGAAAGCAGGCGCATCCGCCCGGGATCGGCGCCGACCAGCTGCGCCATCGCGGGCAGCGATCCGCACGTCGGGCAGTACCGCCGGAGCCACCGATCCTCGTCGCGCCAGCCGCCGAACGCGCTCACCACCGGGGCGAGAAAACGCGCCGTCGCGGTCCACGCCAGATAACGCAGCAATCCCGGGGACGGCGGGGTGAAGGTGTCGTCGCCCAGCAGAAAGTCCGCGATGCGACGCGGAGCACGCGGCTCCCGTCGCAGTGCCGTATCGAGCGCGCGGATCTCGGTCGCCAGCGGTTCCGCCGGCATTTCGGACGCCAGCCTGTCGAGAAGCGCCGCCGCCATTCGGCCGCCCGGCTCGAGGTCCACGGCGGCGTCAGCGCTCGACAACAGCGGCACGCCGGCGAGAAAGTCCGCCCGGTAGTCGTCCCAATCGGGGACGCGGGCGGCCACGACGTCGATCCTGGCCACCGCGCGATCGACGGCCGCGGAGAGATCGGCGAGCGGCCGCAGGTACGAATGCGCGTCGAGCCACGGATCCGGGGTCATCGGCTCAATGCGCCCCGGCCGGCTGGGGCTTGGAGAGGACCGGCGTCAGACGGGCGATCAGACCGAAGAGGAAAATCGTCGCGGCGATCAGGCCGATCGAAATCCCCCACTCGATGATCGAGGGCACGTAGTGTTCCGGTGCGACCCACGGCATCCGGCCGCGGAACGTCATCGCGAAGAGCACGACGTTCATGCGGTTGTAGGCGACGCCGGCAACCGCGAGGAACGACGCCGCGCCGAGCACGTCGGCGCGCTGGCGAAGCGCCGCGCGGGAGAGCAGGACGATCGGGACCAGGCCGCCCAGAATGATCTCGGCGGCGAAGGCCATGCCGAGTCTGCCGGTGAAGGCGCCTGCGAGCTGATCGCGGACCGCCATGTCCCCAAGCCGGAACGCCAGATAGACGATGAGCGACCAGAACGTGATCTGTCCGACCGACGCGAGCCGCGTGAGGTCAAGCGGCCGGCGCCACCCTTTGGCGATCCACATCTCGATCAGGACCACGAGCGCGGTGCCGGCGGCGATGGACGACAGGAAGAAGGAGACGGGCATCACCGGAGACCACCATTGCGGCGCGAGGCTGTCCGGCATCAGCAAGTACAGGGAGCCGAGCGAGCTCTGGTGCATGGTGGACAACGTGACGGCCGCGATCGCCAGCATGATCGGCTCGGCCTGTGCGTCGCGGGCGCGGAAGATCCAGGCGAGGGCGCCGAACACCGCGGCGGTGGCGGCCGTGTAGAGCGCGTCGCGGGTGAGCATGAACACGAACAGCGTCACGGCGGCCGCGACATACGCGCCGTTCCATCGTCGCAACGCGGCGGCGGCCCGGTCGTATCTCCAATACCCGAGCAGCACCCACAGCATTTCCAGCAGGAGGATGGTGACGTAGAGGCTGACGCACCACGACACCTCGAACATCGCCGAATGTTCGGGATGATTCAAGGCGAGCGCGTACGCGTGCCAGGGCAGGCCGAGGTCGGCGATCAGCGTGACCGCCACGAACGAGTAGCTCAGAAGGCCCATGAGGACGGCGGAACGGCCCAGCCCGTAGAGATCCTTGCGCTGGAAGACATAGATCGCGCCGGCCATCGCGAACGCGCCGGCCGCCACCGCGATCCAGACCAGGTCGAACAGGATCCACAGGCCCCACGGAAAAGTGTCGGACAGATGGGTGGTGCCGCCGAGCCCCACGGCGAAGCGCGCGATGAACGAGACGCCGCCGAACGCCATCAGCAGCAGCAGGATCCAGTTGAACGGCGTCAGCAGCACCTGTTTGAGCGGCTCGAATTCGATGTGCCCGTGATGCCCCGCGTGCGACGACGCCGCCGCGCTGTCGGCCACGGCTTGAGCCCGCTTCCGGAAAAAGGCATACGCGGCGGCGAGCGTGGCACCCACCGCCATCACGGCCGGCGGGACGGCGCCGAGCGCTGCCGAGGTGAACGCCGGGAACGGTTTCTCGCCGTAGGTCGGAAAGCCGAGTTTCTCGAACGGAACCGACGACAGGTACAGCACGGTCGTTCCGCCCAGTTCCTTCTCGCCGTAGACATGATTGACGTAGCGTTCGGGCCGGTCGGCGATCCGCTTGTGCGCCAGCGCCAGCATTTCCGCCCGCGTGCCGTAGCGCAGCGCGTCGGCGGGACACGCCTTGACGCACGCGGGAATCGCCATGGTGTTGGCGAACTGCCTGGCCGCGGCGTCGGAGAGCGGCTGGCCGTTGAATGCGACCGGCGGCGGCTGAGGCGCACGGTCGGCGCAGTGCGTGCATTTCGAGATCTTCGGCGCCCGAGAGTTCCAGTCGGCGGTCGGCACGTCCCAGGGGCACGCCAGCATGCAGTAGCGGCATCCGATGCAGTCATCGACTTCATACGACACCGGGCCGTCACTCTGCCGATGCAGCGCCGTCGTCGGGCAGGCGGAGACGCAGGCCGGCTCCAGGCAGTGCAGGCACCGCTGCATCACGTAGGCCGCTTCCACGCCGCCCGGTTTGTCCGGGTTCGCCATCTCGTGGAACTTGATCAGCGTCAGCGTCTGAGCGCTGAGCGCCGCCGGGTTCTGGAAGCCCATCTCATAGCCCAGCTCGGTCGGCTCGCCGTCTTTCTCGTTCCACTGCTTGCAGGCTATCTGGCACGCCCGGCAGCCGATGCAGTTGGCGATGTCGATCAGCGTCGATCTGACCGAACCCGAGTCCGTGGCGGTGTCTGACCTCATGTGCGGCCCCTCGGTGCGTCGGATCGTCGTTTGCCCGGACGGCCGGCCCTAACCACGTTGACGAGGCACGCCTTGGTCTCCTGGGTTCCGGCTCCCGGATCCGTGGCGTCGATGGTGAGGTGGTTGACGCTCGGACCGGTCGACAGGCCCTGGAAGCCCCAGTTGTACGGCATCCAGACGACGGTGACTTCCTGATCGCCGATCTTCAGCGCCTTCATCCGGGGCGTGACGAGCGCCTTGACCTCGAGCTCCCCGCGCGCCGACGAGACCCGCACCCAGTCGCCCGACTTCACGTCGAGTTTCTCAGCAAGGGTGATCGGCAGTTCCAGCACCGGTTCGGGGATCAGCTCGTTGAGCCAGGGAATGTTCCGCGTCGTCGAGCCGGCGCACCAGTGCTCGGCGACGGTTGACGTCATCAGCACGTACGGAAACTTGTCGACGGTGCCGATCGGCTGATGCGACTTGACACGCGGATACTTGAGCATCGGGTTGCTCTTCACGCGCGGATGAAGGACGTTCTCCACCGGGCTCTCGACCGGCTCGTACATCTCCGGCAGCGGGCCGTCTTTCGGGACGTAGGCCACGTCGCGCCAGTACTGCGTGAACCTCGCGTCCGGATCGGAATAAACGGCGGCGAAGAGGCGGCCCACGCCTTCCGCACCCAGATGAAAGGCGCGCTGGCCGTTCGGTGTATCAGGCCCGTCGGTCAGGACCGGGACGTCCGGCACGTCGTATCCCGCCCAGCGCTTCGCCTCCTCGTCCCACCAGACGATGGGTTTCGAGCCCGGGTACGGCTTGCCGTGCTTGTCACACGACGCCCGGTTGTAAAGAATCCGCATGTTGTTGGGCCAGGTCCATCCGAAGCCTGGATAGAGGCCGAGCCCTCCCGGATCCGTTTGCGAATCGCGGCGCTTCGAGAGGTTCTCACCGCCGGCGAAGACGCCCGCGTAAATCCAGCAGCCGGACGAAGTGGACCCATCGGCGCGAAGGTCGCCGATCTTTCGAACGAGGTCGCCCTTCTTGAGGCCGGTCTCCGGATTGTCGCGCACCGCGTAGCCGTTGATCTCGCGCAGGACGTCTTCGGCCGTGGTGTAGGTCCAGAAGGCCTTGTTGATGATCTCGTCCCGCGGCTCCTTCGAGTCGTGGACCAGATCGCGCACGGCCCGGAAGACGAGGTCCACGATCGCGCCGTCGGGCCTGGCCTGCCCTGGCGGCTTCACCGCGGCGTGGCGCCATTGCACCATGCCGCCCGAGTTGCTGATCGTGCCGCTCTTCTCCATGAAGAACGCGGCCGGCAGCAGAATCACTTCGGTATTGATCGCCTTCGGGTCTGCGCCCGGACGCTTCCAGAACGCCGCGGTCTCGGTCTCCCAGATTTCCTGGATGACGAGCGTTTCGAGCTTGGCCATCGCCTCGAAGACCAGCGTGAGGTTGGGCACCGTGACCGCGGGATTCTGGCCGACGATCCAGAGGAGCTTCAGCTTCCCGGCGAGTGCGTCCTCGAACATCGGCATGGTGCCGTAGTCCTTGACGGCGTTGCGCTTTGGCAGCCAGGCATACGCATAGTCGTTCTCGGCGGTGGCCGCGTCTCCGAAAAACGCCTTGAGCGTGTTGACCAGGTAGCGGCTGTCGGCAAGGCCGTTCTTGCGCGCATAGTGGTAGATCGTCGGCTCGGCATTGGTCGGCGAGTTGAGGTAGCCCGGGTAGTAGTTGTAGAGGACGGCCATGTCGCAGGCGCCCTGCACGTTCGGCTCGCCACGCAGCGCGTTGACGCCACCACCGGGCTTGCCGATGTTGCCGAGCAGGAGTTGCAGGATCGTGAACGAGCGAATCCCCTGCACTCCGGTAGTGTGCTGGGTCATCCCGAGGGCGTAGAGGATCGAGCCGGGCCGGTTCCTCGCCATCGTCTCGGCGATCTGCTTGATCTGATCGGCCGGAATGCCGGTGATCTGCTCGCCCATCTCGAGCGTGTAGCGCGAGACAAAGGTCTTTAGTCGCGAGAAGACGCAATTCGGATCGTCGAGACTCTTCGCCAGACGCGGCTTGCCCTTCGGGTCGAGCTGGTATCCCCAGGTCTTGGTGTCGTAGGTGTGGTGCTCCTCGTCGTAGCCGCTGAAGACGCCGTCTTTGAAGCCGAACGCTTCGTCGCCGAGGTAGAGGGCGTTGGTGTGGGTGACGACGTAGTCCTCGTCGTATAACTTGTTGATGATGATGTGGCTGATCATCGCGTTCTGGAACGCCACATCGGTGCCCGGCCGGATGCGGGCGTAGACGTCCGCCGCCGCGGAGGTCCGGGTAAATCGCGGATCGACGTGGATGATCGTCGCCCCGTTCTCCTGGGCCTTCCGGATCCACTTGAAGGCCATCGGGTGGTTCTCGGCCACGTTGCTGCCTTCCACCAGGATCGTCTTGCAGTTCTGCAAGTCGACCCAGTGGTTGGTCATCGCGCCCCTGCCGAATGTGGCCCCCAGACCGGGGACCGTTGGGCTATGTCAAAGCCTGGCCTGGTGCTCGACGTAGGACAGCCCGAGCAGCCTGGCCGCCTTTTGAAACAGGTAGCACTCCTCGTTGGTGTTCTGGGCGCCGCCCATGAAGCCGATCGCGTCGGTGCGGTTGACCGGCACTTCTGCGAGGGGGCCCTCGTGAGGGACGAATCGCGGGGCGCTCGCGATCCGATCGCCCGCAGCGCGATCCACGACAAGGTCAGGCGCGTCCACCTTCTCGGTGGCGATCCAGGTCTCGTCGCGGGTCTTGCGGATCTTCTGGGCGACGCGTTTGATCGCATCGTCCCAGGAGATGTCCTCCCAGTGGTCGCTGCCCGGCGCGCGGTAGCGGGGCGTGGTGAGCCGCTGCGGCGAGGCGTGCGTGGCGAACATGGAGATGCCTTTGACGCACAGCGACCCCCGGTTCACGATGTGGTCGTAGTCGCCCTCCATCTTCAACAACTGGCCGTCGCGGACGGCGGCGATCATGCCGCAGCCGCACGAGCAGAAGTTGCACGAGGTGGTGAACTCGCTGACGTTTGAGAGCTTCAGGTCCCTCGTCGCGGCTCGCATCGCGGGAACGTCGAGGAGGCCGCCGAGCGCGAGCCCGGATCCGCCGGCGAAGGTCAGCCTCAAAAGGTCTCGACGGCTGATTTCATTCATGGCGTTGCTCCGTGCGAAGGGGGGCGTAAGCGCGTCGCTGGTGCTAGTTTTGTGCCATTGCGCTTCATCCGCGTCGGCGCCGGTTTAGCAACGACGTCGAGGCGCGGGCTCCGACATGTTGGAGGCTATCCGCGCTGACGTGCGGCCAGACGGCACGTCTCACCGGCAAGACGCTGTCTATTTCGAGCGAAAGACGGCCCGGTCGGACTGGCATGCTGGATGCCCTGCTCGGCGTCGGGCAGGTCCCTTCAGGTGTGCACTAAGGCACATCCAGTTGGACTGACCAGTGCCAAGCTCTCGCGGAGGAGGTCTCACGTGAAGCTCAGATGGTGGCTCGGGCCGATCGGGATCTGGGCGGTCACGGTTGCGGTGTGCGTCGGCGGCGCGCCGGAAGCCCGGCGCCCGGGCAAGTCAGCAACTCTCCATCACCCGGACACCCGCGCCGGCGCCGCAACAGCCGGCGGCCCCCGCCGCGGGCTATGTCGGAAGCGACACCTGTGAAACGTGCCACTCGGACAAGGCCGACACGCTCAAAGGCACGCCCCACTCGCAGGTGAAGAACCCGCGCGCGCCCGCCGCCATCCACGGCTGCGAGAGCTGCCACGGTCCCGGGCAGGCGCACGTCGACGACGACGCGAAGGGACATATCCTGAAGTTCGGGCAGGCCAAGCCCGCGGAGGTGAGCCAGACGTGCCTGGCGTGCCACAACCGCGGCAACCACGCGGGATGGGAAGGCAGCGGGCACGAGCGCCGCAACCTCTCCTGCATCACCTGCCACAGCGTCCACAGCCCGAAATCGACCGAACGGCAGCTGGTCAAGAAGACGCAGACCGAGGTCTGCGCCACGTGCCACAAGCTGCAGGTGACCAAGACCGAGCGCGCCGTGGCGCACATGCCGGTGCGCGAGGGCAAGATGTCGTGCAGTTCCTGCCATAACCCGCACGGGTCGATCAGCAACGTCAAGAATCTGAAGACGGGCAGCTCCGTCGCCGAGCTGTGCACGAGCTGTCATACGGAGATGCGCGGGCCGATGCTCTTCGAGCACGCGCCGGTGCGGGAGAATTGCGCGACCTGCCACGACCCGCACGGCTCATCGAACGACCGCATGCTGGTCGTCCGCATGCCGATGCTCTGTCAGCGCTGTCACATCGCCAGCAAACATCCGGCGACGCTCTACGACAAGGACCAGATCACCACCAACAAGAGCAACCGGATGTTCGGTCGATCGTGCGTGAACTGCCACTCGAACATTCACGGCTCGAACCACCCATCGGGCCAGTTCTTCATGCGGTAACGGGAGATTCCGAACATGCGAACCCTCTCGTTCATGGCGCTGACCCTTCTCGTGGGTGCCTCCACGGCGCCGCAGCGGCTGCTGGCCCAGGCGGCCACGCCGCCGGCGGCGCAGGCCCCGGCACCAGCGGCGGCAGCGCCGGCGGCCCCAGCCGACGATTCGACCCGCAGCCTGTTCGACGTGACCGACCGGGAGTTCTTCATCGGCGGCCGCGCGACCAGCATCGACGGCGACCCGGCGCGCTTTCAGCGCTATCAGGACGTCCGCAACGGGCTGCTCTTCTCCAACTTCCGCTACGCATTCGCGCCGTCCGACGGCAGCTCCACCTTCAAACTGCGCGCGAACAACGTCGGCTACCGCGACCAGGAATACTTCGCCGACTACAACATCATCGGCAAACTGTCAGTCACCGGGGGCTACCAGCAGATTCCGCAGTTCTACAGCGTCGATACGATGACGCCCTATACGGGCACCGGCGGGACGCTCGTTCTCGACGACGCGACGCAGAAGGCGATTCAGGCGGGCAAGGCCGGTCTCAGCGCCTATGTGCCGCTCGCGCCACAGTTCGACCTCCGCGAGCGTCGCGACATCGGGCGGGTCGATGTCGTCGCCACGCCGACGCCCCAGCTCGACGTCACCGCGAACTTCACCACGCAGAAGCACGGCGGCGAGCTGCCCTGGGGCGCCAGTTTCGGTTTCAGCAACGACGTCGAGGTGCCGCTGCCCTACCAGTCGCGGACCAACGACTTCACGATCGGCACCGAGTGGACCAACGCGAAGAACATGCTGCGCGTCGCTTACAACGGGTCGTGGTTCAACAATCTCGCGCCGACGCTGGTCTGGGACAGCCCGCTGCGCTTCGACGACGCGTCGGGCGCGCCGGGACGCGGCAGCATGTCGCTGTGGCCGTCCAACTCCGCGCAGACGGTCAGCGTCGGCGGCTACACCAAGCTGGCGCACAAGACGCAGGTCACCGGCTACTTCTCCTACGGCAGCTGGAGCAATAACGAGGCGCTCCAGCCGTTCACGATCAACTCGGCGCTGCCGACGATCGCCCTGCCCCGCGCGACCGCCGAAGCCGAGGCGCACGTGTTCTCGACCAACCTGAATCTCACGTCCCACCCCACCGACGACTGGCGGTTCAGTGCACGCTTCCGGAACTACACCTACGACAACCACATGCCGGCGACGAGCATCACCCAGTACGTCGCCTACGATTCGAGCGTCTCGACGACCCCGACCGGCGGCCCTGATCTCTACGCCCACAATCGCACCACGTTCGACGCCGACGCGACCTGGGACAAGCTGAAGCCGCTCGCGCTGACGGTCGGCTATACCCACAACGCCAATGGCTACGACGCGCGCACGTTCGCGTCGAGCGGCGAGGACGTGTTCCGGGTGTCGGCCGACGCGGTGGGAACCTCCTGGGCTACCTTCCGGGTGAAATACGAGGTCGGCTCGCGCACCGGATCGGGGCTCGACGTCACGCAGCTCACCGCCATCGGCGAGCACCCCGAGATGCGCTATTACGATCTGGCCGACCGAACCAGGAACCAGTTCAGCGGCCAGGTCGAGATCGTCCCGTCGGACGTCTGGATGTTCACCGTCTCCGGCGGCCTCCTGCACGACGACTACTCCAACACGGTGTTCGGCTTGCAGAAGTCGAACGGGAACACCTTCGCGCTCTCAGCCGACTACCACCTGCCGAACGGTTTTGGCGCGGGCGCCGCCTACAACTTCGAGCGGTATACCGGACTGCAGCAATCGCACGAAGGAGACTCGTCAGCGGCGCAGTTCAACGACCCGCTGCGCAACTGGACGTCGGACTCGACCGAGACGGTCAACTATTTTTCCATCTTCGCGACGCCGCCACGCATCGGCCGCAACACCGAGATCCGGATTTCCTACGATTTCAGCCACGCCATCGGCGACAACGTCTACACCATCCCCGTGGGCAGCCCGATTACGGCGCCCAACCAGCTGCCGGAGGTGTTCAACAAGCTGCAGCAGCTGCACCTCGATGCGCGCTACCGGATCAAGGCGAACCTGGCGGCGACGTTCTCGTACCTCTACGAGCCGCTGAGCATCTACGACTACGCATTCGATCCCAGCGTCGTCAACGGCATCGCTCAGCCCAGCTCGCTGGTGATGGGCTACGTCTACCGGCCCTACACCGCGAATTCGTTCACGTTCGGTCTCAGATACCTGTGGTAACACACCACGGTGATCCATTCATGTCTACGGAGGTTCCGATGCGGATGACGTTGAGCACGAAGCACGGTCTGATGGCAACGACCCTCGTGATGGCCGTGGGGCTGGTGATGGCACGCCCGGCGGCGGCCCAGGACGCCGCGAAGGGCCAGGCCGTCTATACCGCCCAGAAGTGCCAGATGTGCCATGCCATTGCCGGCAAGGGCAACAAGTCGAATCCGCTGGACGGCGTCGGCGGCAAGCTGTCGGCGGACGACATCAAACAGTGGATCACGCATCCGACCGAGGCCGCGGCCAAGGCCAAGTCGACCAAGAAGCCGCCGATGCCGGCCAAATACGGCAGCCTGCCGGCAGCCGATCTGGACGCGCTGGTCGCCTACATGGCGAGCCTGAAGTAGCGACGTGACCGGTCGCGTCCCCTTCCTTCGCCATCCGCTCGCCGTTGCCGGAGCGGTGATCACGACCGCGTCCGCGGTAG
This sequence comes from uncultured Acidobacteriota bacterium, assembly GCA_963794705.1. Taxonomy (GTDB): domain Bacteria; phylum Acidobacteriota; class Vicinamibacteria; order Vicinamibacterales; family CAVVIG01; genus CAVQFC01. The sequence goes on along the minus strand of CAWCFI010000005.1, from coordinate 791,256 downwards.
TGTTTATCGCGCTGTTGATCGCGATGTTCGCGGGGATGTTCGACAATCCCTACGCGGGCCTGGTCGTCTTCATCGCGGTGCCGGCGGTGTTCGTCCTCGGCCTCATCCTGATGCCGCTGGGCGCGCGGTTGGAGCGCCAGAAGATGGCGCGCGATCCAGATGCGGCGCGGGACTGGCCGGTGCTCGATTTCCGTCAGGCATCGGTTCGCCGGACGGCGCTGCTCATCGTCGCGCTGACCTGCGTCAACGTCGCGATCGTGCTGCTGGCGGGCTACGGCGGCCTGCACGCGATGGATTCGCCGAAGTTCTGCGGGCAGGCCTGCCACACGCCAATGCACCCGCAGTTCACCGCCTGGCAGCAGGCGCCGCACGCGCGCGTCGCCTGCGTCCGCTGTCACATCGGCGAGGGCGCGCGCGGCTTCGTGCACGCGAAACTCGGTGGCGTTCGCCAGCTCGTTGAGGTGGCGACCGCCAGCTATTCGAAACCGATTCCGTCTGGCGCGAAGATGTTGCCCGGCGCCCAGGCCGAACTGTGCATGGGGTGCCACGAACCGCGGCGCATGTCCTCGGGCGATCGCATCCGCGTGATCCGCGAGTACGCGGACGACGAGGCGAACACCGAGACGCTGACGGCGCTGCAGATGCATCTCGCGCCCTCCTCGTCATCACCGCGCGGGATTCACTGGCACGCCGATCCCGACGTTCATATCGAGTACGTGGCCACCGACGCGGATCAGCAGACGATTCCGTACGTCAAGGTCACCAGGTCGGACGGCAGCGTCAAGGAGTTCCGCGCTGCCGAGGCGACCGACGCGCAGGTCAACACCGCGCCGCGCGAAACGATGGATTGCATGGGTTGTCACAATACGGTCGGTCATCCCATCGGCCAGACGGCGGAGCGCGCCGTCGATGAGGCGATCGCCGCCGGCCGCGTCAGCCGCGCGCTCCCCTTTGCGCGGCGGGAAGGCGTCAAGGTCTTGAAGGCGTCCTACGCGAGCCAGGAGGAGGCCGTGAGCGCGATCGACCGCGACCTGCGGAAAGCCTTCGCGTCGCACCCGGGAGCGGATCCGGCCGCCCTCACCAATACCGTGACCGCGGTCCAGGATCTCTACCGCCACAACGTCTTCCCGGCGATGAAGGTGACCTGGGGCCAGTATCGCAGCAACAAAGGTCACGTCACGTCGAACGGCTGCTTCCGCTGCCACGACGATTCGCACGAGGCCAAGGACGGATCGAAGATCAGCGGCGACTGCGAGTACTGCCACAAGCAGCTCGAGACCGCCGCACAGCCCTGACGCCGGACGGCGGCGATTCGGTCGCGCCGCTGTCCGATCTCACACTTTCAATACTCGGCGTAGAGGCGCTGCAGATCCGCGTTGCTGCGCGTCTTCAGGAGCGCCAGCCGCAGCAGCACCCGGGCCTTCTGCGGGTTGTGTTCCATCGCCGCCACGAAGCCCAGCTTGTCGTCGTCGAGCTCCACGTTGCGGCCGATGACACCCGTCGTGACGCGCGAGGAACGCACGCACACGATGCCGTTCTTGGCGACCTTCGCCAGCGTCTTCACGGCGGGATCCGTCAGGTTGCCGTTGCCGACGCCGGCGATGACGATGCCCTTCGCTCCCGCCGCGACCGCCGCGTCGATGAGCGAGCCATCCATGTTCTCGTAGGCCATGATGATGTCGACCCGCGGCAGCGCGCTCACGCCGTCGAGCGAGAACTCGGAGTCGGAGGTGTGCCGGCCGACCGGTCCGCGATAGAACTCGACGGTGCCGTACGCCACGGTGCCGATGAGGCCGGAGAGCGGCGACAGGAACGTCTGCACGGCGGTGGTGCTCGTCTTGGTCAGTGACGAGGCGCCGTGAATCCAGTCGTTGGCGACGACCAGCACGCCGCGGCCGGCCGCGTCCTTGTTGGCCGCCACCGCGACGGCATTGTAGAAGTTCAGCGGCCCGTCGGCCGAGAGCGCCGTCGAAGGACGCATCGCCGCGGTCAGGACGACCGGCTTGCGCGACTTCACGACCAGGTTGAGGAAATAGGCGGTTTCCTCGATGGTGTCGGTGCCGTGCGTGATCACGATGCCGGCCACGTCCGGCTGGGCGGCCAGCTCGTTGACCCGGCGAGCGAGCTTCAGCCAGACCTCGTCGTTCATGTCCTGCGAGCCGATGTTCGCAACCTGCTCACCGCGCATGACCGCGAGCTTCTTGGCTTGTGGCACGGCGGCGAGGAGTTGCTCCACGCCGACCTGCCCGGATGTATAGCCGGCCTGCACGTCGCTGGCGGCTGCGCCCGCGATGGTGCCGCCCGTCGCCAGCACGACGACGGTGGGGAGCGGCCCGCCTGCGGCGGGGGTCTGGGCCGAGGCCGCGCCGGACGCGGCCATGGCGAGCACGAACGCGAGGGAGCGCAGGAACGACACGGGGCGGCGCGGTGACGGTGTCTGCATGATGAACCTCTCGATTGGCCGTGGTTCGCTCATCGGAGGACGAGGCGGAGCCATGGCGTTCCGATCACGACGTAGATGAGCATGGTGCACGCCGTTGAAATCGCGCCCAGCCGGTACAGATCCCGCTGAGACAGGAACCCGCTGCCGGCGAACAGCAGGTTCGCGCTCGAGCCCTGGGGCGTGATCGTGGCGAAGTAGTTCGTCGCGAACAGCAGTTGAAACGCCAGCGGCGCCGGCGGCACACCCAGCTTGACGCCGACATCGAGAAACACGCCGAACAGCGCGAGCAGGTGCGCCGTCTGGCTGACGAACACGTAGTGCAGCGCCACATAAGCTAGGAGCAGCGTGAGGCCGGCCACGCTCGGCGCGAGTCCGCCCATCGCATCGGCGAGACGCTGGCCGAGAAATCCCATGAACCCGAGCTCGTTGAGCTGATTGCTGAGCGTGAACAGCACCGCGAACCAGATGAACGTCGCGAGAACGTCGCCTTCGTGCCGGATGTCTTCGAGCGTCAGCACGCCCGACGCCAGAAGCGCGCCGAGGCCCAGAAACGCGACCGCGGTCGAATCCAGTCCCAGAGCGGCGGCCGATGCCCAGAGCGAGACCATGCCGACGAATGCGACCACCACGACTTTCTCGTCTCGAGTGAGCGGACCGATCTCGACCAGCGCGCGCCGGGCGGCCGCCGGCGCCTCCGGCGTTGACGTGAGCTCTGGCGCGATCACGCGGTAGAGCACCAACGGCATCAGCATCATCGCCGCCAGGGTCGGGACCGATGCGGCCAGCAGCCAGGATCCGAATCCCATGTCCACGCCGAAGCGCTTCGCGATCTCCGCGCCCATCGGATTGGCCGCCATCGCCGTCAGCCACAGCGCCGACGAGAGGCTCAGGCTCACCATGCCCGAGAACATCAGAAAGCTGCCGAGCCGCTGACGACTGGCGTCGCCGGGCCTGGCGCCGGCGGCGGCGGCCAGCGAGAACGCCAGCGGGAAGATGACGCCGGAGCGCGCCGTATTGCTCGGAAACGCCGGCGCGATGAGGCCGTCCACCAGGAAGATGCTGTAGGACAAACCCAGCGTCGATCGGCCGAAGCGACTGACGAGGAGATGGCCAATCCGCGCGCCGAGCCCGCACTTCACGACCGACCGCGCCACCAGAAAGGCCAGCACGATGAGGAGAATGGTGCCGTTGGCAAACCCGGCATACGCCTTGGCCGGAGGCAGGAGGCCGGTCAGCACGGCGGCGGCGACCGCAAAGACAGACGCCGTCAGAATCGGCAGGGCGTTGGCCACGACGAACACGATGGCGCCGGCGAACGTGGCGAACAGCCGCCACGCCTGAACCGTCAGCCCCTGCGGCGGCGCCGTGAACCACATCGCGAGGATCGCCGCCGTGATCACGACGGGCGCGGCGATCGCTCGTCCCCGGCGCGGGCGCCTCGGTCACGGCGTGGCCATCCGCAGACGTCCCCGCAGATCGACCGAGCGTCCCTGGACCACATCGTCGACGTCCTGGGCGACGTACTGCCACGTCAGCGAGTAGTCTCCCGTCGCGCCCGGCATATCGCCCGGTGCCGCCCGTGATCGTGCCGACCACGCGACGGCCGGTGGCGACCGGCTCGCCTCTCAACTCGCTGAACACGCGATCCCCTCGCCCGTCGGTCCACACGGCGCGACCCACGCTCAGCCGCTGGCCGTCGTCGAACGCGATCGCTTCGCCGAGCACCCCGCCGTCGAGCTCGGTCTTCGCGAGCACGACCGCGCCCGACAGGTGGACGATCGCGGCGGAGCCGCGGCCTTCGGTGGGAATGACCTGTCGCTGCCCGCGCGCCGACCAGCTGCCGCTGAACGTCCGCCACTCCTCTCCAGGACTCGCCTGGCGAGCGGCCGCGACCCGTCCCGCGCCGGCGAGCGCCGACGCCAGGAAAAGCGCGACGGCGACACCGGCGGATCGGCTCATGCGGGGCGGCCCTGCCCCGTCATCGCCATCGGATCGAGGACCTCCGCGATCTGCTGCTTCGGTGAGGATCTGCCGTTCGCGGATGATCTCCAGGATGCCGCGGCCCGTGTCTTCTGCGCTTCGGCGGCCAGCTCGGTGGATCGGTCGTAGCCGATCACCGGATTGAGCGCCGTCACCGTGCCGATGCTGTAGTCGACGTAATGGCGGCAGACCTCCGGATTGGCGGTGATGCCGTCGACGCAATGCTCGCGCAGCGTGCGCGCCGCATTGATGAACATCGTCTGCGCCTCGAAGATGCACGCCGCGATCACCGGCTCGAACACGTTCAGCTGCAGCTGCCCGCCCTCGGCCGCCATCGTGACGGTCAGGTCGCTGCCGATGACGCGGAAGCAGACCATGTTCACGACTTCCGGAATGACCGGGTTCACCTTGCCGGGCATGATCGAGGAGCCCGGCTGCTTCGCCGGCAGGTTGATCTCGCGCAGCCCGCAGCGTGGACCCGACGACAGCAGCCGCAGGTCGTTGCAGACCTTCGAGAGCTTGATGGCCAGGCTCTTCATGCACGAGGAATACAGCACGAACGCCTGGGTGTCCTGCGTCGCTTCGACCAGGTCGGACGCGAGATAAATCGGGAACCCGGTGATCGCGGCCAGGTGCGCCGTGCATTTCTGCGGCGTAGCCCGCCGGCGCGTTGAGGCCGGTGCCGATGGCCGTCGCGCCCATGTTGACCTCGCACATCACTCGCTGAACGGCTTCGAGCGTGCGCACTTCGCCCGCGAGCGTTTCCGCGAACGCCTTGAACTCCTGCCCAAGCGTCATCGGTACCGCATCCTGCAGCTGGGTCCGGCCCATCTTCAGAATCGGATCGAACTCCAGCCCCTTCGTCCGGAACGACGCGATCAGCTGATTGATCGCCTCGACCATGCGCACGTTGCCAAGCGCCATGCCGACGTGCAGCGCCGTGGGATAGGCGTCGTTCGTGGACTGGGACGCATTCACGTGGTCGTGCGGATCGCAGTACTTGTATTCGCCCTTCTGGTGTCCCATCAGCTCGAGCGCCCGGTTGGCGATGACCTCGTTGGCGTTCATGTTGGTCGAGGTGCCGGCGCCGCCCTGGAACATGTCGAGGCGTGAATTGATCGTGAAGCTTGCCGTCGATCAGTTCCTGGCAGGCCCCCTCGATACCCTTGAGGATCTCGGCGCTGAACTGGCCGCATTCGTGATTGGCGCGCGCCGCCGCCATCTTCACCATCGCCAGGGCCTTGATGAAGTCGGGATAGAGCCGGAGCTGCACGCCGGAGATGTGGAAGTTGTCGAGGCCGCGCGCCGTCTGCACCCCGTAGTAGGCGTCGGCGGGGACGGCCTTCTCGCCAAGCAGATCGTGTTCAAGCCGAGTCTGATTCGACATCGTGGAACTCCAGTCAAACGCGTCGCATGGCCGTCCATGTCGACATCTGCGCGGGGACGGACGCGTCCCGTCATTCCCGGGGGCAGGTTCCATACCAACCGGCAAACGGGGCAACGACACGGAAGACGCGGGGAATCCTTGAGAATTCGAGAGGCGCTGGCGGATGGCACCGTCAGAAGCGATATGCCGACTCCGGCCGGTCGGAGGCCGCTCCCGTCGTCGGGCGACTACGGCAGTCTTGACTCCAGGTGCGGACCGATTACGGACGGTACATGAGCGCCTCGATGCTGCGGCGGATGTTACGCGGACGTGATTGTCGCGTCAGTTTCATGGCGTACGCCTTGGTGGCGATGCTGACCGCGATCGCGAGCGAGATCTTCCGGATCTCCTGCAATGGCGGGTAGAGCGCGCCCGCGTCCAGATCCTTCGGCCGCACCAGGTTCGCCAGCGTCCGCGCGGCCACCAGGAACAGCTCGTCGGGCAGCGTGCGCGCCCGGCACGCCACCGCGCCCAGGCCAATGCCGGGGAACACGTACGCGTTGTTGCCCTGGCCGGGCCGCAGCACCTTGCCGCCGTACGTCACCGGTCCGAAGGGGCTGCCGCTGGCGAAGATTGCGCGCCCGCCGGACCACGCGTAGGCCTGTTCCGGCGTGCACTCGGCCCGCGACGTGGGGTTCGACAACGCGAAGATCACCGGCCGCGGGTTGACGTCGCTCATGCGCTCGACGACCGCCTGGGTGAACGTCCCCGGCGCGCCGGTGGCGCCGATGAGCACATGGGGACGAAGCTCAGAAATCGCGTCGAGGAAACCGAGCGGCGGATGGTCGTGCGCGTAGGGACGGTTGTGCGCCATCAGGTCGGTGCGGCCCTTCACGACCAGGCCGTTCACGTCCACGAACCACAGCCTGCGCCTGGCTTCATCCTGATCGAGGCCGGCGTCGACGAACGCGGCGGTCATCAGGTCGGCGATCCCGGTGGCCGCCGAACCGGCGCCGAGAAACATGATCCGCAAATCTTTGGGCAGGACGCCGGTGATGCGCGTCGAGGAGTACACGCCCGCCAGGACGACAGCCGCCGTGCCCTGGATGTCGTCGTTGAAGCACAGCACGCGCTCGCGGTACTTGTTCAGCAGCGCGTAGGCGTTCGGCGTGAGAAAGTCCTCGAACTGGATCAGCGCATCGGGATAGCGTGACTGCACCGCCTTCACGAACTCGTCGACGAGATCGAAATACGCTTTGCCTTCGATCCGCCGCCGCGGATAGCCGAGATACAGCACGTCGTTCCTGAGTTCGTCGTTGTTGGTCCCGACGTCGAGGGTCACCGGCAGGCAGGCGTTCGGATCGATGCCGGCACACGCGGTGTAGATCGCCAGCTTGCCGATCGGGATGCCCATCCCGTTGGCACCCAGGTCGCCGAGGCCGAGGATGCGCTGGCCGTCGGTGACGACGATGACGCGGATGTCGCGCTGCGGCCAGTTGCCCAGGATCCGGCGAATCTGGCCTCGATCCGCCGGCGTGATGAAGAAGCCTTTCGGATCCCTGGCGATGTGCGAAAACTCCCGGCAGGCCTCGCCGACCGTCGGGGTGTAGATCAGCGGCAGGATCTGCTCGACGTGTGCGATCACGGTCTGATAGAACAGCCGCTCGTTCCGCTCCTGCAGGGCCGAGAGCTGCATGTATCGATCGATGTCTCTCGGCTGCCGCTCGAGGTTCGTCATCACCCGCTGCACCATCTCCCGCGGCGTCGCCACCTCGTACGGCAGCAGCCCCTGAAGGCCGAGCCGAACCCTCTCCTTCCGCTCGAAGGCGATCGATCGGTTGAGCGTCTTGTCGCGAAGGAGATCGGAGCCGCGTTTCTTCATGGCGTTCTCATCGCGTGAACGATCGCGACCACGACCGGCCCCCATACGGTCAGCAGGATGTTGCCGATCGCGTACGGCACGGTGTAGGCCAGCGAGCCGATGTTGCTGCCGCTCGCCTCGCGCAGCGCGTTCAACCCGGGCGTGCAGGTCTGGGCGCCGGCGAGCCCACCGAGGGTCATCAGCGGGCTCATCTTCAGGACGTAGCGGGCCACGATCGTGCCGACCGCGAGCGGCACGATCGTGACGATCATCCCCGCGAGCAGGATCCTCGCGAAGAACGCGCTGCCGCTGGTGTGATACGCCTCCACCGCGTGAGGCCCGGCATGCATGCCGACGACGGCGATGAACACGATCAGGCCGATGTCCATCAGCAGGCGCTGCGCGGGCTCGGGTATCGCGCCAAACACCGGATAGCGGCTTCGCGCCCAGCCCGCGACCAGCCCGACCACCAGAATGGAACCGGACGTGCCGAGCCCGAGGACGACCCCGCCGACGGTGATCTTCAGCAGGCCGAGCAGCATGCCGACAGAGATGCCGGCGGCGAGGAACATCAGGTCGGTCTTCGCCAGGTCGCGTTCGATGAACCCGACGTGCGTCCCGGCGCGTTCCACGTCGTCGGGCGCGCCGACGATGCGGAGGATGTCGCCGCGCTGCACCACCGTCCACGGCTCGCGCGGGATCAGCTCGGTGCCTCGCTGGAGCGACTCGAGATAGACACCGCGGGCGTTCGGCTCCTGAGCCAACGTGCCGAGCGTGGCGCCGTTCACGTCGGCGCTGGTCACGACGACGGCCGCCGTCTGCACCGGCACGGACAACAGCGCGGCGTCGTCGATCTCCGGCCCGATGTCCCGATCCGCCTGGAGGAGCGCCCCGCGGCGCGCCGAGATCGACGAGTCGATCGCCCGGTTTCAGCGCCAGCGCCGGGTTCAGCGTCAGCAAGTCATCGCCGCGCTGCACGCGGTGCACCGACAGCCGATCGGCGGTAAAGCGCGCTTCGAAAGCCGCGACCGTCGATGCCGCCGCGTCGACGCGCTCGAGACGGTACGCCCGCATGCTGTACTGGGCAGCGGAAAAGAGCTGGCCGCCCGAGATGCCGCCCGACAGTTGCGCTTCGAGCGCCTTGGCCTCGCGCTTGAGGTCGGCGCGCAGAATCTTCGGGCCGAGCCAGGTGAGAAACAGGATCAGGCCGAGATCGCCGAAGCCGTAGGTAATCGCGTCCGCGAGCGGCGCGTCGGCAATCAGCTTGGTCTTGACGGCTTCGTCGATCGGCAGCTCGGCGATCGCGCTGAGCCCGGTGCCGAGCGCCGCCGACTGGGTCATGCCGCCTGACAGCAGGCCCACCGCCAGGCCTTCGTTGAAGTCGAAGATCGCGGAGACGGAGACCACGGCGGCAAGGCCGCTGGCGGCCACGGCCAGCGCGAGCACGATCTGCGGTATGGCCGACTTTTTCAGGCTGCCGAAAAACTGCGGGCCGACCGAATACCCGATCGCGAACAGGAACAGATAGAAGAAGACCCAGCGCAACTGATCGGGCAGTTCGGGATGGGCCAGGATGCCAATCAGGATGCCGGCGATCAACGTCCCGACCACGGCGCCGAAACCGACACCCTTGACGTGCACGCGGCCGATGAGGGACCCGAGCAGGATGCTCAGGAACAGGCACAGGGCCGGAAAGTCGTGGAGGAATGCCGCGAACCGTTGCAATGGCTGACTCGATCGGCGCTTACGGTAACGGCGCCGAGATAGCCACCGTGCGAGACAGACCGGTAGAGTCCGACAGAGTGATCTGGCCCATCACCCGGCTCGGGAGCGTGGTTCCGCTCCCACACGCAAACTGCGGCGTGAAGGTGAAGGTCCTGGCGATTCCCGCGGGGACCACCGTCGTACCGAATTGCGACATCAAGCGCGGCTGGGGAAAGGTCACCATCGGCCCGCCCAGATTCGACCCGTCGATCAGCTGCATGGTCACGTTGTCGACGCGCATCTGCGCCGACGTCGCAATGACCACGTCGAATGTCGTCAGCGGCGACAACGGTGTGTGGCACCCGGCAGTGCCCAGGCCCGGGCCTTGACCGGTCGGTACATATTGAATCGATGCGGAGATCGCGGGAATTGGCGATGGAGCGGTGCCGACGTGGCTTATCGCTGGACTGTCACAGGCCGACAACGCGATCGCCGCCACCAATACGCCGCAAGCGTACAGAGTCATTCGCATGGACATCTCTCCTTTCGTCAGTCGCGACACTGATCGTCCCGAACGAAGGCGCCCTCGGCCGTGCGGCGGAGAAACCGCAATTCGACCAGCGCGTCGAGCACCTGATCGCAGACGACCGCGTCCAGCTCCCACAGGCGCTGCACCTGGCTCCGGGTCAGGAGCAACCCGGGAATCTCGAGATACTCTCCGCGAATGATCCGGACCCAGTGTTGAATCGGATCGTCGCTCATCGACCGAACCCGCGCAGACACTGCCGGCGCCGTCCCAACGGCTGAGCCTGAGTCGCCACCAGCCGGTCTCCATTCGTCGAGCATGTTTCCCTGCGAGAGAATGCAATCAGCAGAGCAAGCGCCGTACCCGGACAATTCGAGGTGGGCGCGCCGTTCTCAGCAGTGCGGCGCGGGAAACACCGCGATCCGTCTCCGTCGCCACGGAGTCGCCTCCGACCGGACGGTATGGCCGTCGCAGTCGCCGGCACAACGGAGTGCTCCGTCATGAGACGCGGTGCAGCAGCGCGTCCAGCACCGACCACCGCGGCTGCACGGCCGCGGCGTTCTGTCCGAGGATCCAGTGCGCGAACAGCTCGTCGATCGTGCCATCCTTCCGCTTCAGGTCGATCCAGGCATCAACGGTCACGGCCATGGGCTGTCGCGGCCGGCGATCACGTAGGCCAGCGGCACCTTGAACGGCCGGGGCTTGGGCACCGCCACCGAGTACTCGGGGTGCAGCAGAGTGTACGCCGATCCCCGCTCGGCGGTGACCACCATAGCGTCGACCGTGCGGAGCGTCCGGCAGGAACATCTCGATCGATCCGGTCGATCGGCACGATCTCGACGTCCGCCAGCTCTTCGCGAATCTTCCGCGATGAAATACGGGTCGCGCTGGCACGGCAAGCCGAAGGTGACCCATGGCGCGCATGCTCGACCACTACGAGAACGATCGACACCAGGTGGTCCGGCACGACGAACGCGATGGTCTCGTCGAGATAGGACGCGGAAAATCGCACGGCCATCGATCGCTCGGCTGTCACGACCACGCCGGACATCACCAGATCGCAGACCGAGGGATCGAGCCCGGCATCGAGAATGGTTCGACTCGACCGGCACCAGCTCGGCCTGCACCCCGAGATCGCGGGCAAACTGCATCGCCATCTCGACGTCGAAGCCGACCATCTCGCCGCGCCGATTGACGAACGCATACGGCAGGCTGTCCTCGAAGTAGCCGACGCGCAGCACGTCCCCGTCGCGCACCCGATCCAGGATGGACGTGGTGACGGGAGGCATGGGCGGCACCTCCTGGCCTGGGCTGAAGACGCGGGCCGGCGCCGCGATCCCGCACCGCTCCATGTCCGTCAGCAACGCGTCCTTGTCGTAGTGGTCGGTCAGCGTGACCTGCGAGCAGGCCGCGCGTGCCGCCGACGACGCCCGCGGTCAGCAGCGCCGTGATCACCGCGAAGCGGACCAGTTTCCGGCCGATTGACGGTCAGTCGCTTCCGCCACCGCACACGTGGCCAGCACCGCGAACGCCACGGTGTGCACCGCCGCCAGCAGCGCGCCGAACCGCGCGTTGACGATGCCGGAGGTGACGAACAGGCGGAAGGTGTCGGCCGGAATCCGCAGCAGATCCAGCAGAAACGGAATCGCCGCGTTCACGTTGCCGAACATGGCCAGCGCTCCCGCGCCGGCCAGCCGCGGGTACTCGCTGAGCGGCACGCCGGTGCCCGCGAACCAGCCCGCGAACAGCACGAAGCTGAGCGACAGCAGCTTGCCGGTGTGCGGAAGATTGAAGGAGGCGGGAACGATCACGTCGATCGCGCCAGCCTGCTCCTGGTCGACGCCGGCGTACTCGCGGACCAGCGCCTTCGCCTCTTCGGTCAGCGACGGCAAGCACCGCGAACAGGCTCGTCGTCATGAACGCCGTGACCAGCGCGTCGCGCGTCCGCGAGACGAGCGCTCGATAAGGCACCGGCGTCAGCGCGGCGACGAGGCCGGGCAGCACCCACAGTGCCAGCAATAGCGACACCGCGACGTAGCTGATCAGATAGACCTGCAGGCGCTGTCACTCCTCGATGCTCAGCGTGCCCGCGACGACGGCGGCGATCGCGAACACGCCGATCGGCGTCAGCGCCACGACGATAGCCCGTCGCCTTCGAGACGGCCTGTCCGAGCGTCGCCAGCACCTCGAGCACGGCTGCCTTGCCAGGGACGCCGATGAGCGCCACGCCGAGCACCACGCTGAACAGCACCACCGCCGGAACGACGTTGTTGGCCAGCGAATAGAACGGGTTGGTTGGAATGTAGAGGTTCAGGAAATCGAAGGGCTCCCGTTCCTGGATCAGTGTGGTGCTGAAAAACGACGCGCTCTGACGGACCGGGAACATCAGGGGAAAGAGCAGCACGGCAACGAGCGCGCACCGCCCAGAGCACCAGCGAGGATGACACCCATCCGCTTGCCGAGCGTCCGGGCCTGCGCGGCGTCGAGGGCGCCGAGCCCGCCGATGATGGACACGGTCACGTACGGCAGGACCGTCATCTGCAGGAGCTTGATGTAACCGTCGGCGACGATCTGCAGGGCGGACGTTCGTTCGCCGATCAACACGCCGAGCAGCGCGCCGCTGGCGATACCGGCCACGATTCTGGCCGACTGCGAGAGCGGGAGACGTCTGCCGTGCGCCACGATGTCGCTTTGGTTGGCTGACACGATGCCTCGCGTTATCTCGCCAGGCGATACCGCGCGACCAGCGCGGTCACGTCGTCTTCTCCGCCGGCGGCCATCGCCAGGTCGACCAGCGCGCGGCATTGCGCGTCCGGCGACTCGTCCGTCGACAGACACTTCGCAATCGCGGCGTCGTCGACCGCGTCGGTGAGGCCGTTGGTGCAGACCAGCACGCGGTCGTCGTCGCAGAGCCGGAAGCGCTCGATGTCGATCCGCGGTCCCTGCAATCCCGGCATCCCGATCGTGTCGGTGAGGACGTGTGAGCGGTCGCGTCGTGCGGCGTTGACTTCGAAGAATCGCGCCGCCGCCGACAGCGGCCGCGCGCCCAGGGTATGGTCGCGCGTCAGCCGCAACAGGTGTCCGTCGCGAAGCAGATACGCCCGCGAATGCCCGACATGGGCGAAGAACAGGTCGTTGCCGGCACCGAACGTCGCCGTCAACGTCGTCTGCTCTGGACGCAGGCCGCCCGCGCCCCGTCGAAGCTTCACGGTGGAGTCGATGTGCCGATAGAAGCGTTCGGCTCTGCGCCATGATCTCCGCCGCCACGCCATCGTCGATGCGGAGGTTCCACTTGCCGAAGTGCCGGACGAGGTAGACGAGCGTGGCGATCGCGAGGTGGCTGGCGGCTTCACCGCCGCCCGCGCCGCCCATCCCGTCGGCAACGACCAGGGCATAACCGTACTCGTCGAAGGGTGTCCCGATCATGCCGTCTGGCAAGCTGGTGAGGAGCGTCTCCTGGTGCCTCCCCAGTCGCAGAACGAGGTAGTGATCCTCGTTGACGTCTCGCGACCTGCCGCGGCACGACTGGGCGCCAAACGTGACCTGGACGGCCGCGGAAGGCAGCGGGCATTCCTGTGCTGCGAGAAGAGTCATCGAGCCGCCTTCGAGGCCGGCTTCGCGGCCGGCGTCGTGGCCGGCATCACCCCCGGCGCGCCCGGTAGCCGCTCGAAGCCAACCAGCTTCCAGCCGGCGTTCGATCGCCGGAAGAACGCGCGCACCGGCTGCCGCCAGGTCGGGTGAGCGGCGCTCTCAGCGGACAGATCGATGGCGACGAAGCCGCCCTGCGCGATGGCCGACAGCGCGCCGGGTGCCGCCATGGCCGTGGTCGCGCTGCGCGTCTCACCCGATCGGCTGGGTCTCGGCCGTCGCATTGTCGAACCGGAACCATGCGGCGTGGTACGTCGGCCGGCGCCTCGGCCGCGCCACGCGGCGACCGCCGCGTTTGCGAACGTGAGCTGCCCCGCCGTATCGAGCCGGGGATCCACGATCGGGTTGATGGCGGGGAGATAGGCCCGGCCGATCGCGTCACGCCGTTTGATCAGCACCGCCGCCAGGTGGCGCTTCGGCGGCCGGGTCGCTGAACTGTCCGGTGCGCACCGCGGCCCGAATCAGATCGTCGCTGAACGCCATCACCCGCCGCGCCGCCCAGAACGCATCGTCGGCGCGCATCTCGATGTAGGCGGTGACCGGTGTCTGCGGCTTCCAGGTCGTCGGATCGAAGCGATCGCCTTCGAAGATGTTGATCGACGGATATTCGATGTACGGAACGGTCTGCCATGGGCTGAGGGCGAAGCCGAAGGTGAAGGAAGCGCTTCTTCGTCGCCGGGCCGTCGTAGTAGTACTCCCAGCCCATGTCCCATTCGTGCTCGTTGTTCGCCATGCCCAGCGACGAGCCGACGTCCTGCAGGTAGTGCTTGACGATCGGCGCGGCCGTTCTCCTCGACCAGGGTGTCGAGCGTGTTGCCGGCCTTCCAGTCGACCAGATTCGTCCAGGCGCCGAACACCCGGAGCGCGCGCAGTTCGCGCCGATGTTCATGCGGCACGAGATCGTTCGGATCGTCCGAGCGCGTGCCCTGCGTAGCGGAACGGTCCCGAGGACCGTTCCCGGCAGCAGGCGGCCGGCCGACGCGCGGTAGGTGCCGTCGGCATTGCGGGCCGCGCGCTCGAGCATCGCGGCCATGTCGTCCGCGCGTGAACGGCGTTCTCGCGCCGGACGGCCGCTTGATCGTCGCCTTCGGATCGATCTGCGACGTGCGCCGGATCGAACGTGCGTGACGAAGGTCTCGACCTGGTTGTAGCCGAGCGCCCAGAACAGCTTGGTCGATGATCTCCACTGCCGCGCTGCTGCCTTGCGGAAACGCCATCGAATCGAACTGCAGGAACCAGGTCTGGCCGTTCGCGTCCCGCGCGGTGAAGCCCGGGTTGGTGCCGGCCGACTTCTCCCGCAGCAGCGTCCACTGCTCCGCCGCCGGCGGCCGTGTCGGAGTTGACGCCGCGCGCGAGCTGGACGTCGGTCATCGGCGCGGCTGCCGATGCGGTTGGTGAACCAGCTCGAGTCGGGCACCTCGTCGATGGTGTTGAGGTTGCCGGCCCGGCTGTTCGACGGCGTGCGACTCGGCGGTCACGAACAGGTTGTAGGCGTACTCGAAGAACAGCTCGATGTTCGAGCGGCTTGGCGCCCGCCGCGCTGCGGCTCTCCGGCACGCGCGCGATCGGATCGTCGTCGTAGAACCGTCGCCCGGTCGTGGACACGCTCGCGCGTCGGCGGCGGCGGCGATCAGGAGCGCGATCAGCAGGAGTCGTGTGCGCATGTTGGCCCTCAAAACACCTGTGACGCGGAGAAGTTCAGCACGAAGCCTTCGTTGCCCTTCGCCAGCTCGATCCGCAGCGGCGTCGCCAGCGCGCCGTGGAAGCGGAAGCCGAACCCGTAGTCGCTCTTCATGCCGTGCAGATCCAGATCGCTTCGCTGCGCCGCGACCTTGCCGGCGTCGTAGAAGAGCGCCATCTCGAGAAACCGGTTGACGTTGGCGCGCCACTCGCCCTGCAGCAGCAGGCTGTTCAAGTCGCGGAGGCGCCAGCTCGAATACGCGCGCAGGTCGGAGCCGCCGCTGAACGACGGCATCATGAAGAACGGAATCTGCTGGCCGCCCTTGTCGTAGGTCGTCTGCGCGAAGGCGCGGAACGCGAGCACCCAGGCCTCGCGCAGGATCGGGATGTGCTGAATGGCCGTGTAGTCGACCTGGTTGAAGCCGAACGCGCCGTCCTTGTCGGTGTAGTCGTGGAACGTCACGCCGTAGAAGCCGCCGCGCCGCGTGTAGCCGCGCGCCGGCCGCGAGTCGAGGCCGACCGTCGCCTGTGTGTGGAGGTAGACCGGCGACGCGCCGAGGCCCGGCAGCGTCGCGGCCGTGTAGTTCTGCTCGATCGACGGCGACGACGCCGGAGCCGGCGCCCTGGTTCCACTGCGACACCTCGATCGCCGCCCGCGATCGTGAACAGCTTCTTCGCCGGAAAGACTTCGAGGTTGGCGCTGAGGTAGGGCTGCTTGAACCCGTAGTTCACCAGGTTCTCCGTCTTCGTGGTCTGACCGAGCCCGTAGAAGTTGACCGCCGTGGCCTCGCGCCAGCCGCCGAGCACCGACAGCGTGCCGCGCCGCCCGAACAGCTCCGGCGCGAGGAACTCCGCCTCCATGCGCTTGTAGCCGGAGAAGGTGATGCTGCCGCGCACGTCCAGGAGGTTGTACGAGCTGACGTATCGGGAGTAGCCGGCGCCGAGCGTGAAACCGCCGCCGGAATAGGCGTTCTGCCAGAACGCGTGCCAGTGCATCTCGCCGCTCAGGAAGATGTCCGAGATCCGCGTGACGTACGCCTCGGCCTTGCCCGGCGCGGCCGGCGCCATGTGCTCGGCCTTGGCGCGCTCGGCGTCCGCGATCGCGGCCGCGCGCGAATCGGGAGCCTGCGCCTGCTCGATTGCCGCGGCTGGAGCGACCGGCTCTTGATCCTGCGCCGAGGCCGCGCCCGCGCAGGCGACGCCGATGAGCATGAACACGCCCACAGACCACTTCATGGCTACCTCAACGCGGTGACGAGCACACCGCCTCCTCCGGGTACCGCGAGCGGCGCCAGCGCGAGACGCGTGTCGCGCAGATGGATCGTCACCGTCCGTCCGGACGCCATGCCGACGGAGGCGCCGAACACCACGTCGCTCGCCCAATGCTGGTTGGCGGCGACGCGCGACGCGCGCGGTGTAGGCGGCAACCGCGAACGCCGGGAGCCCGGCCTTCCAGCCGAAGTGTTCCTCCAGCACCATCGCCGTCGCGAACGAGTTGGCCGCGTGGCCGGACGGAAACGATCGCGGATCGCCGTTCGGCCGGGTCCGCTGGGCCGCGACCTTGATCGCGAACGCCCAGCTGACGACGCTGATCTGCGCACGCAGCAGGTCGCGCCCGGTATCGGCCACTTTCCCGCTTCCCGCCGCGGCGCCCACCGCCCAGACCGCAATCGCCATGGGCAGTTGCACCTTCTGCGATCCGTAGGTATCGCCGCCGGTCCACGAACCGTGCTCTTCCTGCGCCCACTCCGACAGACTGTCGTCGGCCGGATGGAAGGCAAGCGCCCCCGCGCCGCCGAGGCCGAGCCACAGCGCGTTCTCCTTCGACAAAAATGCAGATAGTCGCCGCCAGCGTCGAGCGCGAACTGGACGGCCCACCCGTGCTCGGCCGACGCGGCCGGCTGCGCCGATGCGGCCGCCACGCTGGACGGCGCCTCGGCTTCGGCCGATGCGGACTCGGTCTGCGCGCTGGCGGGAAGCGCGAGCAGCACGCCGATCGCGGCCGCGACGAGCGCCCGTGTGACGACAATCTTCGCAAGCGCGCAGTTCATGAACGCGACATCTTCCCTTCGGCAAAACAGCATGTCTTGTGCCGCGATCAGCCGCGCAGACGCGGACGATTTCCCGACGATTCGCCGGCATCGTCGGGACTGGTCCGAAATATCGGGGCCGCCCCCGATCGCGAAGCGGCGTCTACTCTTGTTCGGAGGGAGGTTCGTGAAGAGATCGGGAATCGTCCCGCGCGTGGTTTCACCGCGGCCGGACGCGGATCGGGGTTCAACGCGATCGGCCTGTTCGTGGTACCGCGGCGCGCAGGCCGCGAAGCCCGTCGCGATCGCGCATTGACACGCGACTCGAGACGCGCCTCGCGAGCTCTAAGCGATCGTCACCATCTGACGCCGAACGTCAGCGGGAAGTATGAGGCATTCGTGCTGCAGCCTCCCGAGCACGTCGCCGTCGATCCGCCAGCAGCCGGCACGGTCGGCGAGATCGTCGGACCCCACACATAGTGATAGCGCGTCTCGACGTAGAACTTCGCTTCGTGCCCGAAGGTGATGCCACCGCCGATGTCGATCCCGAAGTCGTTCGAGGATCGATCGCCGATGATCTGATCGACCGCCACGAGGGTCGGATAGCAGACATACCAATAGGGATCGCAGAAGGTCGTGTAGCCGACGCTTGGCGAGGTCAGCTGGATCATCCGGTGGTAGATGCCGGCGCCGCCGAGCACATAGCCGCCGATGCCGCTGTCCTTGCTCACCGAGCGATAGACGAGATTGAAGGAGCCGACGTGCATCTGCTGGTTGCTCTGGATGAGGCCATTGCTCACCGCGCCCGCAATCGGGTTCGAGACGACGCTGATCGTCTTGTCGGGTCCGTTCATCCGCGAGTAGATATACTCGGCTTGCACGCCGAGGTGCTCGTTGAGGTTGAACGTGACGCCGAACGTGC
Organism: uncultured Acidobacteriota bacterium; assembly: GCA_963794705.1. Lineage (GTDB taxonomy): Bacteria > Acidobacteriota > Vicinamibacteria > Vicinamibacterales > CAVVIG01 > CAVQFC01. The sequence goes on along the minus strand of CAWCFI010000005.1, from coordinate 773,096 downwards.
CGTTCCAGCCCGCGTCCCAGCTTTGCTTGTAGTTGGATGTCGGGAACGTCGCACCGAATCCGATGTTGAAGTCCACCGGCTTGTAGTCCTGCGCCGCCGCCGGTGCCGCTGCGATGAGCACGCCAAAGCACACTGTCAGTAATTTCCGCATCGAACCCTCTCCTCATTAGCGCGAATGATGGCCGCGCCAATCGTCAGCCACATGGCTGTTCAGCACCAAGAGTGCCAGCACGCGCGGCTGGCACGCGCCGGCTGAATTCCGGAGTGTTTCGGCGCGCGCGACCGTTGCTGAACACTCCAATCGCGATTCCGCGCGGTCCGAGAGGCATCCGAAATGTCGGGGGGAGCCCGATGACTTGGACCGGTTTCTCGTTGAAGTCGAGGCGGTGCACCGTCTGTTCCGCCTGCGGCAACCGTAAACTTTGGTGTCAATCGTGATGGCAGATCGTTAGGATTGTCAGACTCATGAGCGAACGCGCCGTCAGAATCCTCATCGCGGACGACCACGAACTGGTGCGGCAAGGCATGCGTACCATCCTGGCCAGCGAGCCCGCGTGGACCGTGTGCGGTGAAGCCGCGACCGGCCGCCAGGCGCTTTCCCAGGCCCTCGAGCTGCGGCCGGACATCATGATTCTGGATGTCGGGCTGCCGGAAATGAACGGCCTCGAGGTCACCCGCCGGGTAAAAGGCGTGATGCCGGTGGCGGTGCTGATCGTCACCGTCCACGATTCCGAGGAGGTCGTGCAGGGAGCGCTCGACGCAGGAGCGAGCGGCTACATGCTGAAGGCGGAGGCCGGGCGCACGCTGATCGAGGCGGTGCGATCGATCCTCGGCGAGGGACAGTTCATCTCCAAACGACTGCGCGCGGCGGGAGTTCTCGGCTCGGACACCCAGGCACAATCCACCCGCAGCACCACCAGCCGTCTCACCTCACGCGAGCGCGAGGTGCTGCAGTTGCTGGCGGAGGGCGCGGCCAACAAGGAGATCGCCTCGGCGCTCGGCATCACGACGAAGACGGCGGAAACTCACCGCGCCCGGATTATGGCCAAGCTGGAGCTCCATTCGATGGCCGAACTGGTGCGCTATGCCGTTCGCAATCGCATTATCGAACCCTGAGTCCGTTCGCTTCGGTCGTATCGACCTCCCCCAAAAGTCACACGAATGTCACAGCACAACCCTCGCCAGGCGAGGAACTTAGGGCATATACAGAATCAACTGTATTGCTCAGACGGCTCGGGCGTGACATATCTTCGTCCATGAGATCAGCAATCCCAATGTCCGGGGGCATCGCGGCCCGATCGCAGCCACCTCCGACCTTTCCCCGATTTGGAGCGGATGCGCTGGACATCCTCCGCGCCGCCTTCGAGGAATCCACCCACGGCGTCGTCGTCTTCAGCGAAGACGGGACGATTCGGTTCATCAACGAGTCGGCCTCGGCCATCTTCGACTATTCCGCGGCCGATCTGATCGGCCAGCCGGTCTCGCGACTGCTGCCGGGGGTTGCTGCGTCGCCCCGTGACGATCGGTACTGGAAGAGCGCCGGCGGCGCCGCCGCGGCCGCGAGCCGGACCCTCAAAGGCTTCCGCCACGACGGCACCACGGTGCCGCTCAGGATCGATCTCAGCGTGCTCGAGCACGGCTCGACCCGCTCCACCGTCGCCCTGATCCTCGACGTCACGGAGAGGGTCGATCTCGAGGCCCGTCTCGCGGCGGCCGCGAACACCCACCTCGGCTTTCAGCGGTTGATCGCCGACGTCGCCATCCGGCTCGCGACCATCGACTCAGAAGCGGTGGACGACGCCATCGTGGATGGCCTGCGGCAGATCGGCGAAGCCCTGCACCTCGACACGGCGGCGCTGTGGCGCTGGCGGCTGGACGACGGCACAGGGCCGTCGAGTCAGTCGCGCGGACCACTGGCATCGAGCGCCCCGTTCCCGATCGCGTCGATCCCGCTCGTCGCGGCGCAGCTGAAACTCGGCAAGCCGCGGAGCTTCTCGACCCTGAACGACCTCCCCGAGCCTGATCGCGAAACCTTCCGCAGCCACGGTTTCCGATCGGGAGCGATCGTCCCGCTGACGGTCGCGACCGGCGGCGAACCGGTGCTGAGTGCGCTGTATCTCGGCTCGACGGCGCAGGATGGCGCGGTTTCTCCCGGCATGATCGAGCGTCTCCGGCTGATTGCCGGGGTCACCAGCCAGGCGCTGGCGCGCCGGGCCAGCCATGGCGCGCTGCAGCAGGCGCTCGAAGCGAACCGCCAGCTCAAGGACCACGCCGCGGTGGAGAACGCGGAGCTGCGCCGCGAGGTGCGGGTGCTGCGGACGTCGCGCCCGATCGTCTCGGAAAGCGCGGCGATCGCGCACGTGCTCGAGCAGATCGAGCAGGTGGCGCCGACCACCGCCACGGTGCTGCTGACCGGCGAGACCGGGACCGGCAAGGAAGTGATGGCGCAGGCCGTGCACGACCTGAGCCCTCGACATCAGCGGCAGATGATCCGGGTCAGCTGCGCCGCGATCCCGACCGTCGCTCATCGAGAGCGAGCTGTTCGGCCGAGAAAAGGGCGCGTATACGGGCGCGCTGTCGCGGCAGATTGGCCGGTTCGAAGCCGCCAACCAGTCCACGATCTTCCTCGACGAGATCGGCGACCTGCCGATGGAAGTACAGGTCAAGCTGCTGCGCGTGCTGCAGGAGCGGGTGATCGAACGCCTGGGGAGTACGCAGCCGGTCAAGGTCGACATCCGCATCATCGCGGCCACCAACCGCAACCTCGAAGCGGCGGTTCGCGAGAAGACCTTCCGCGAGGACCTGTTCTACCGGCTCAACGTCTTCCCGATCGTCATCCCGCCGCTGCGCGAACGGACCGAGGACATCGCGGGGCTGGTATGGAGCTTCGTCGACGAGTTGTCGAAGGCGTTCGGCAAGACGATCGAGTCGATCTCCAAGGACAGCATGCGCGAACTGCAGCGCTATAGCTGGCCGGGCAACGTGCGCGAGCTGCGCAACGTCATCGAGCGCGCGGTCATCGTCAGCACCGGCCGTCAGCTGGTGGTGGCGGCGCCTCGGCTCGGCGAACGGCCGGTGCCGCAGACCGCCATGACCCTCAACGACATCGAGATCGATCACATCCGCACGGTGCTCGAGAGCACGAGCTGGCGCGTCCGAGGGTCGGGCGGCGCGGCGGAACGCCTCGGGCTCAAGCCCACGACACTCGAAAGCCGGATGGCGAGGCTGGGCATCGCCCGCAAGACGGAGAGCTAGACCGCTCGGGTCGGAGCGCGGCGCAGACGCCGTCGGAAGGACGGACGTCCCGGCGTCACACCGCGCTCGCCGCCACCGCCGCGGCCGGTACGGGCGTGGTGACTTCGAGGCTCGTCCCGCCGCCAGGCCGCGATCGAATCTGCAGGGTGCCGCCGATCTGTTCCACGCGCTCCTGCATGCTGATCAGGCCGAGCCCCCCGCCCGCCGCCTCGACATCGAATCCCCTGCCATCGTCGGTAATCGTCAGGGCGAGCCGGTCGCTGGTGCCTTGCAAATGTACGGAGATGGTCGTTGCACCACCATGCTTGATCGCGTTGTGCAGCGCCTCCTGAGCGACGCGATACAGGCACAGCGCGACTTCCTGAGGGAGTGCCACCGGCGCATCCTGGTGGGTGAAGGTAATGGACGTCTCCGCGGTGGACAGGTCGCGCTGCAGCCCGCCGAGCGCGGATACGATCCCGATGAGGCGCAGACTCGAAGGGTGCAGCCGGTGCGACAGGCTGCGCAGGCTCCTGGCGACGCCCTCGGCACGATCCAGCGCGTGATTCGCCAGCCGCTGCCTGTCTTCCTGGCGATCCGGTCCACCGTGGCTGAGCATCTCGAGATCGAGTGACAGCACCGACAGCTGCTGGCTGACATCGTCGTGCAGTTCGCGTGCAAGCCGCGAGTGCTCTTCTTCCTTGGCCGCGAGCAATCGTCTTCCGAGGTCGCGGATCCGATCGTAGCTCGTACGAACCTGTTCCTCGCTGGAGCGCAGCTGCTTTTCCGCCTGACGACGCCGATCGGCCTGGAGTAGCAGGCCGGCGATCAACCCCGCCTGTGCCAGCACCAGCGCGGCCGCGGCGACGATATACCCCTTGTAGCTGTCCCAGGCCGATGGATCGCGAAACCGTACGAGCGTTCCTGCGGGGATGCGGGCCTGATCGATGCCCCACCGCTTGACCTGACGCCAGTCCACCTGCGGAACGCTCAGATCCGGCCGTGACAAGGGGATGGTATCGGCCGGCTCGCCGTTCAGCACCCGGAGCACCTGCCCGGCAACCGCCTGCATCTGGGCCTCCTGGCTCCTCAGGAGTCCCCCGACGATGCCGTGGTTCATCGCCGAGTCGATCCAGCAATACGTCGGCACGTTGGCGGTGGCGGTCACGCGATCCACATACTCCAACGGCAGGAACGTGTCGCCTTTCGCGTCGATCGTGACGATCAGGAACAGGACGATGGAATGGGCCGGCAGCGTCGCCAGCCGCGCCTCGAGCTGCGCGGCGGGCAGACCTGACAGATACGTGATGGTCAGTCGGGGTTCGAACGACTGGAGCTGCGCCCGCGCCATCGCGTCGTAGGCCTGGTCGCCTCTCTGGGCGCCGCTGACGACGAACACCTGCCGCAGGTCCGGCTGTAACGTGGCGGCGAAAGCCACCGTGGCGCCGAGATCCACCTCCGCAATCACTCCGGTGGAGTTGGCGCGCCGCGGGGTGGACGCCGACGTCGAAAAGTACACGATCGGCGTGCCGGGAAACACGGTGTTCCGCGCATGCTCGAGAAACTCGATGGCCACGTCCTGCATCGCGACGATGACGTCGAACCGATGCCCCTTGTACTTGGTGGCCAGGAAACTGCTGAAGGTGTCCTGATAGTCGCTCTCCGGAAACCGCGACACATCGAGGTGTTCCGAGTAGTAGTCCACTTCCTGTCCGACGCCCGTACTGAGCAGGCGTGGCAGCTCGCGGTCGCCCACGACCGACACCTGCGCATTGCGCCGCGTGGAGTACACCACCAGCACCTGCTTCTGGCGGTCAGCCGCTGGCGCGGCACGGACCGGACCGAGGATCGCCCCGGCGATCACCGGCAACAGAAACAATGGGCGAAGCAGGAGACGCCGTGGCCTGGTCGGCACGTTGCGTGGCGTCTGGCGAGGCCCGCAGACGGTCAGTTCCGAGAGGCTACCCGCGGGACAGGCCAGCCCGAATGCGGAGTATCGGCCATCTCATTCAAAACTTCCAGCCCGGACTGCGCTGAGGCCGGAATCGTGGCCCAACCCGAGCGCCCACGGCCGAAGATCCGAAATTTCGGAGCCTCTCCTGCCGGACGGAGAGCGCCATCGACCGTTTCGGCCGCCGCCGGTCGGAGTTCCACAAATTTGACGTAAAGCACGGACGAAACGGGCGTGCAAGGCCGGAGGCATCGATGGCATGGCGACTGCTGTCGTGGAAGCGACTGAGCATCTCGCATTCCAATTCGGAGATCGCGACATTGGCTTCTGGGCGTTCGTATTCCGCGCGAGTGGCGATGTCAATCAACTGGCTCGTGCCGCTGGGGCAGACCAGGGCGTTGACCATTGCGCTGCATTCGGTGGCGGAAGAGACACGAGTCGTCGCGCGGCTGCGTCGGCTGTTCGGTGTCGACCGACATCGGCAACCGCGGCGAGGTGCGTTATACCGAGGAGTGGGTCACGGAAGCCGACTTGCGTGAGCGGCTGCGATCCGACACGTTCGACTCGCTCTGCACGCTGATCGACGATGCCACGCCGGCCCCTCGCATCGAGTTCACCCTCGCGCACGAAACGCGCGGCTTCGATTTCGTCGAGGAGGTCCGGGCATCCGCCCGGTGACCATGGCGCGCGGCTCAGCGTTCAGGAGGCCTTCGATGCAGTGGCAGTCTCGCGCGACGAATGCGGTGGCGCTCGCGGTCAGCGCATGCGTCGTCGTCCAGTCGTCGCTGGCGCCGTTGTTGGGCGCGCAGGCAGCGGCGCCGACCGCCGCGACAACCAAGACGACGGCCGCAGCGCCGGACCCCGACGGCGGCTGGCCTCGCGATTAGACGTCGCCGAGTGGCGGGACGATCCGTGTATTCCAGCCGCAGATCGCGAGCTGGGACGGACAGCATCACCTGGTGGCGTACTCCGCCGTGGCCTTCACCGCGAAGGGCGCCGCCAAGCCGGCGCTGGGCACTGTCAAGCTCGAGGCGGACACGTCCGTGGCCGTCAGCGAACGGCTCGTCAACTTCAGCCAGGTCAAGATCACCGAAACCACGTTTCCCGGCCTGCCGAACGATCAGCTTCGCGAGGTGACGGCGACGATCACGGAGGGCGTGCCGCAGGGCACGCTGATGATCGCGCTCGACCGCGTGCTCGCGCGTCTCGACAAGAGCCAGATCATTCCGAAGAACGCCGCCGGCATCAAGGCCGACCCGCCGGCCATCTTCTACAGCAGCTCGTCGGCGATCCTCGTCAACCTCGATGGCGATCCGATCTGGAGCCCGATCAAAGACAACGACCTCCAGTTCGCGGTCAACACCAACTGGGATCTCTTTCAACACAGCCAGACAAAGACCTTCTACCTCCGGCACAACCAGAGCTGGTTCAGCGCCACCGAGGTGAAGGGACCGTGGAAGCCGGCCGGCAAGCTGCCGGACGCCTTTGCGAAACTCCCGGCTGACGACAACTGGAAGGACGTGAAAGCGGCGCTGCCCGGCACCGCGGCGGCGTCGATGCCCAAGGTGTTCGTCAGCACGGCGCCGGCCGAAATGATTCTGCTGCGGGGCGCGCCGAACTATCTGGCGGTGACCGGCACCGGGCTGCTGTGGGTCTCCAACACGGACAGCGACGTCTTCAGGCTCGGCAAGACCGGCCCGGTGTACTTCCTGATCTCCGGCCGTTGGTTCACCGCGGCCGGGTTCGACGGCCCGTGGACGTTCGCCACGCCGAACCTGCCGGAGGACTTCAAGAAGATCCCGCGCTCGCACGACCGATCGCGTGTGCTCGCGTCGGTGCCTGGCACCGACGAAGCGGCCGAAGCCGTGCTGCTGGCGCAGATCCCGCAGACGGCGCGGGTCGACAAGAAGCAGGTGAAGGCGCCGGACGTCCAGTACCAGGGCAATCCGCAGTTCGACCCGATCCCGCAGACGACCGTCGCGCGAGCGGCGAATACGGACAAAGACATCATCAAGGTCGGCGATCTCTACTACATGTGTTTCCAGGGCGTCTGGTTCATGGGCCGAAGCCCGACCGGCCCGTGGGAAGTCACCGGCTCGGTGCCCGGGCAGATCTACGAAATCCCGATCAGCTCGCCGTCCTACCCCGTCACCAACGTGACGGTGGTCGAGGACAACAGTGACGCCGTGGTGTTCGCCACCGCTGCCGCCTTCACCGGGTTGATGATCGGCTGGGGCTGCGCCGTGTGGGGCACCGGTTACTACTATCCGCCCTACGTCGGGTACGGCGGCTACTATCCGTACTATCACCCGTACTACCCGAGCTACGGTTACCACGCCTCGTACAACCCGTGGACCGGTTCGTACAGCCGCGGCGTGTCGGCGTACGGTCCGTACGGCGGCGCCGGCGTCGGCGCCAGCTACAACCCGAGGACCGGCACCTACGCGCGCGGCGCGGCGGCGTACGGCCCGGGCGGATCGCGAGCGGTCGCCGGTGCCTACAACCCGCGCACCGGCGCGTCCGCCGCGACCAGACAGGGCTCCAACATCTACGGCAGCTGGGGACAGACCGGCGTCACCCGCGGCGATCAATGGGCGTCGACATCGCGCGTCACCAACAACCGGACCGGCGCCACCACGCGCGTGACGCAGGGCTCCGGCGGCGGCGCGGCCGTCACCAGGAATCCGGTCGGCCCCGGAGGCGGCGGCGTCGCGCGCACCGGCAGCGGCGACGTCTACGCCGGTCGCGACGGCAACGTCTACAAGAAGTCGGGTGACGGCTGGCAGCAGTCGAACGGCAGCGGCGGCTGGAACGACGTCAATCAACCGACGCCGCAGCAGCGCGAACAGGCACAGCAGCGGGCGACCGACGCGCGCAGCCAGGCCGGCACGCGTGCCGGGACGATGGACGCATCGACGGCGGGACAGCTCAATCGCGATTCAGCGGCGCGGGCGGAAGGCGCCGCGCGCACCAAGACCGCACAGAGTCCCGCCGCGCGGAGCGGCGCGTCGGGCAGCTATCGCGCCGGCGGCGGCGGCATGTCCAGGGGCGGCGGTGGCGGGCGGAGACGGTAGGAGTGCCAACATGATGCGAACCCGACACGTCACAGCCGGCGCGTTCTGCCTCGTCGCGATCCTGGCCTCCGCGCCGCTCGCGTACGCGCAGGCGAAGCCTCCAGCGCCGTCCGCCGACTCGCGCGAGTTCAACCTCCGCGCCTACGCGGAACTGCTGCGGTCGGACCTCAGGACGCAGAAGGTCGCGGTGATCACGGAGGTGATGGAGTTCACCGAGGCCGAAGACCAGGCGTTCTGGCCCGTCTACCGCGAGTACGAAGCGGAGCTGGCGAAGATCAACGACGCCCGGATGGCGCTGATCAAGGACTACGCGATGGGATACGAGACCCTGACCGACGCCACCGCCGACGGTTTCGCGGTGCGCGCGCTCGGCCTCGAGTCGTCGCGGCATGCGCTCCTGGAGCGCTATTACGCGCGGTTCAAGTCGGTGATCCCGGCAAAGACGGCGGCCCGCTTCCTCCAGGTCGAACACCAGATCCTCCTGCTCCTGGATCTGCAAATTGCCGCCTCGCTCCCGGTCGCGTCGAGGTGACCGCCATGCGCACACACTTCGCACTCCTCACGTTCGCGGCCGTCATCGTGATCGGCGGCGCTTCCCTATCCGCCGATCGGGTGCGGCTGCGCTCCGGCCAGGCCGTGACCGGCTCGTTCATGAGCGCCGACGTCAAGGTCGTGCGCATGCTGCTCGACAACGGCAAGATCGCCGAGTTCCCGGTCGACGACGTCGCGGCGATCGACTTCTCGCCGCGGAAGGCGCCGCCGGCACCGACGCCCGATCCGGCGCGCGAGCCGGCGCCGATCACGGTCCCGAAGGGCACCGTGCTCAGCGTGCGCCTCACGCAGGAAATCGAGGTCGACGCCGCGCAGACCGGCGCGAAGTTCAAGTCGGTGCTCGACGATCCGGTGATGATCGGCGGCCAGGTGATCGTGCCGCGCGGCGCTGCCGTCGTGCTGCAGGCCGCTCAGGTCGAGCAGGCCGGCAAGATGAAGGGCTCCGACAAGATCACCCTGAAGGCGAACTCGATCTCGTTCGGCGGCCGAGCCTATGAGATCGCCACGACCTACGTCGAGTCGAAGGGCGCGGGCGAAGGCAAGAAGACGGCGCGCAAGGTCGGCGCCGGCGCCGGACTCGGGGCGCTCGTTGGCGGCATCGCCGGCGGCGGCACCGGCGCGGCGATCGGCCTGGCCGCGGGCGCCGCGACCGGGGCCATCATGTCGAGCCAGGGCACGGAACATCTGAAGCTCCCCGCCGAGACGCGGCTGCAGTTCACGCTGAACGCCGCGGTCACGGTCCGCCCGTAAGCGGCGCGCAATCTTGCGACGGCGCCTGAACCGCGGGCGGACGTTCCGCGCCGGCGAGCGGCCGCCCGCCGTCAGCGCGCTGGCGCTGGTGGTGGCCGGCCTCGGCGTCGTCGCGCTGGCTGCTCCGCTCGGCGCCGCCGAAGAGCCGTTGCAACGCGTCGGTGCGCTGCTCACGCTCGCGGGCGGCATTGAAGTCCTTCACGGCGTCCGCCGTGCCGACCCCACCGCCTTGCGCCGGGCAGTCCAGAGCGGCTTCATCACCGTATTGATGGGGCTCGCACTCATCAACGCGCCCTTCATCGCGGGCACTGCGCTGCTCCTCTTCCTGGCCGCCTCGTTCGCGCTCGACGGGCTTGGTCAGGCCGTCGCCGCGTGGCACGCCACCACGCGTCGTGAACAGCTCATCGCCAGCGCCGCCGCGGTGGGCAATCTGTCCATCGCCGCGCTGTTCCTGGCGACACGCCACATGTCGGCGAGCTGGCCGGTCGCCGTTGCCGCGGCGCTGCGCATGTGCGGCGCCGCCTGGACGATCGCCATTACGCCGGTTCACGCGCCCGATGATGCCGGGCGCACGGTCATCGACGATCTGGGCCTGGGCGATCGCCCCGAAGCCGTGGCCCTGCTGGAACAGGTCGTCGCCGAGGAACGGGCGCGCGCGCCGAGCGACCGACGGTGGACGCTGGCCTTCGTGGCCACGCTGTTCGCCATCCACATCACGCGCATGCAGGCGGATGGCTCCCTGCTCGGGTATGTCGCGCCCACGATTGCCGTGTTGGGCGACATGCTGCTCGCCATCCTGTTCACGCTGGCGATCGTCGCTCCGGTCGTGCTGTCGCTGCGCAGGTCGACACGCCGGGTCGAACGCGGGGTGTGGCGCTGGTACCTGGCGCTCGGCGCGCAGGGCACGGGCTGGCGACATCGCGTCGCGAAAGGGTGGCTGCGTTATCGGCTGCGGATCGGGATGCGGCTCCGCGAAGCCCGCTACTCGGTGCCCGCGGCGCTGGCGCGGAGCCTGGCCAGCGGCCTGCCGGTCGCCGCGGTCATCGCCGCCAGCGTGCCGGTATGGGGCATGAGCTGGTTCTTCGACACCGAGAACTGGGCGAGCGGGATGTGGAACTCCTGGGCCGAGTCGCGCACCGACAGCTGGCGCGCCGCGATGGTGCGGGCAGTCACCAAGGGAGCGCCGGGCGACGCGACGACGTTCACGGTGAATCCGCCCGGAGCCACGTCCGGCAACTTCTCGTTCATCGTCATCGGCGATACCGGCGAAGGCGACGCGTCCCAGCACGTGCTGCGCGATCAGCTCCTCTCGGTCGCCGGCCACGACGACGTGCGCTTCGTCGTCGTCTCGTCGGACGTCGTCTACCCGAACGGTTCGATGATCGACTACGAGGCGAAGTTCTGGCTTCCGTTCAAAGGGGTCAAGAAGCCGGTGTACGCCATCCCGGGGAATCACGATTGGTACGACGCGCTCGAGGCGTTTCTGGCCACCTTTGTCGAGCCCGGCGCAGCGCGTGCCGCGATGCACGCCCGCGCCGAGGCTGATCTTCGCGTGACCAGCAGCACCAGCGCGCGCATCGACGGTCTCATCGCCGAGGCCGACCGGCTGCGACGCGCCTACCAGGTCCCGACCGGCTTTCAGCGCGGACCCTTTTTCGAAATCCAGACCGATCGCTTCGCGCTCATCGCCATTGACACGGGCATCGTCAAACGGATCGACCGCGAGCAGCGGGCCTGGCTCGAGGCCTCGCTCGATCGCGCGCGCGGCAAGACCACGATGGCCGTGGTCGGACATCCGTTCTATGCCGGCGGATACGACATGGCCGACGGGCACGACGAGTTCGCCGAACTGAAGCAGCTGCTCGTCAGCCGGGGCGTCACCATCATGATGGCCGGCGACACCCACGACCTCGAGTACTACGCCGACCCGCCTCCGGCTGCAGCTCCCGCCGTCCACTACTTCGTCAACGGCGGCGGCGGTGCGTATATGAGCTTCGGCACCTCGCTGGCATGGCCCGCCCGGCCACCGACGGCCGCGTGGGCGTTCTATCCCGATCGCGCTGCCGTCGCCGACAAGATCAGCTCGCGCACGCCGTGGTGGAAACGTCCCGCGTGGTGGTGGACGACGCAATTCGGCGCCTGGCCGTTCTCGGCGGAATGGCTGTCGGCCGCTTTCGACTACAACGTGGCGCCGTTTTTCCAGAGCTTCGTCGAGGTGCGCGTCGAGCCAGTCGTCGAACCGGATTCGGCTGTGGCCCTACGGCGTCAATGGCCGACTCCGCTGGCGCGACCTCTCGCACTCGCCGCTGTCATCGCCCTCCGACGACGGTGAGCAGGCGTTCGTCGAATGGATCGTGCAGATGCGTTGAGTCAGGACACCGATCCCGATCGCCGGCCGCCCTGGTGATCGATCGGGGGCGCCGGCTCCGGCACGGCAGCCGGCGCGGCGAACCACCGTCCCTTCGGCACCATTTTCGGCGCCTCCGGATCCGCCTCGTAGTTCGGCGACATGATCTGCACGCCGTACTCGTTGAAGAGATCCTGGATGTTCGCGTGCAGCGCGTCCAGGACGACCGGCCGCGACTGCTGCCGTTCCAGGCAGACCAGCAGCGTGTACTTCACGTAGAAGTCCTCGAGCGCCGCCTGCAGCACGACCGGTTGCGGGTCGGCACGCAGGCCCGCGGTGCGCTCGGCGGCCATCAGCATCAGCGCGTGCACCTGACGCCACGGCGCGTCGTAGCCGATCGTGACGGAGGTCGGCGTGAAGACGCCCTCGGTCTCGCCGAACCGGGTGTAGTTGGTCGTGGTCTGACCGACCACGACCGCATTCGGAATCGTCACTTCCTCCTGCCGAAGCGTTCTGACCTTGGTCGAGAGGACGCCGAGATGGGTGACGGTGCCTTCCACCTCGCCGATGCGCACGAAGTCACCGACCCGCAGCGCTCGCGAGTAGGTGATCATGAAGCCGCTCATGATCTGGTTCACGATGCCGCTCGATCCGAACGTCACGATCAGCCCGAAGAACACGCTGACGCCTTTGAACGCGTCGGTCTGGCTGCCAGGCAGGTAGGGATACGCCACGACGATCGCAAAGACCCACACCAGACCGGTCAGCAGCCGGCGCGTCGGCTGCGCCGTCTCCGGGTAGATCCAGCGCGGCGCCAGCCGGCCGCTCTCGATCGCGCTGAACCAGAACCCGATCAGCCGGGCGCAGAAGCGCGCGATGAAGAAGATGACGAGCACGGTGAACAGCCCGGGAATGGCGTGCGCCACGCCAAGTCCGAGGTTGCTCAGGGTCGCGAACAGGAACCCGCGCATCGCCTCGCCCCACGGCCGCGTGTAGGGAAAGCGCCGCAGCACGAAGCCGACCGTCGCGTAGATCACGACGAGGTCCGCGAGGATCGACAGCACCGTCACCAGGCCGCGCTCGAGTGCCGGCAGCTGCGAGGCGCGGACCACGTCGACGTCGGCGAGGCCGGTGCGCGCCACCGTCTTCTCGGCGATGGCGACGATGTGATGCGTCGCCGCGCGGCGGGCGCGATGGACCACCCACAACGCCAGCAGCGCGAGGATCAGCACCGACCCGGCGAGCGGAGCCGTCGCGCAGGAGCGCGCCCGGCGAGCGCGCTTCGGCGGCTTCGTCGAGCGCCTGCTGGAGGCGCGTCGACCGCCAGCGCCGCCGCCGCTTCGACGGTTTCGCCCGACACCTCGTCGACGTCCGGCGGCGTCAGCGCGAACGACGCTGCGGGAGCCGACGGTGATCAGCGACGACGCCGTCGAACGCCCGCGACGCGACGGGACCGGCGATGCCCTGCGCCGACCAGATCGTCGAGCGCCCGCGCCGCGCCGGCCGCGCGCTCGGCGGGACCGCGTCCGAGCACGCGCGCCCGGAGCACGACGATGGGGCGGTTGAAGTACGTGAACGTCGCCGACCTCGCCCGAGGGCTCGGCGCGGATCGCCGCAGCGGAGCGCTTGCGCCGCGAGGTCCGCTCCGCGCCAGACGGCGAGAGCCACCACGAGAACGCGCGAGCGCCTGGCTCACGCGCTCAGTAGATCTCGGGCACGAACTTGCGCCGCGCCAGCGGCGCCTCGTCGTCGTAGGCATGCTTCTTCGATCGGCCGGGCAGCTTCACCTTCGGATGCTTGACCTTCTTGTACGGAATCAGCTTCAGCAGGTGCGCGATGGTGTTGAGGCGCGCGCGCTTCTTGTCGTCGGACCTGACGATGTGCCACGGCGCAATCCGCGTGTCGGTCGCCTTGAGCATCGCGTCGCGGGCGCGCGAGTACTCGTACCACTTGGCGCGCGACGGCAGATCCATGGCGCTGAGCTTCCACTTGCGCAGCGGATCGTCGATCCGCGCCCGGAACCGCCGCTCCTGCTCCTTGTTGCTGACCTCGAGCCAGAACTTGACGAGGATGATGCCGCCTTCGACGATGTATTTCTCGATCTCCGGGCAGAGCTCGAGAAACCGCTTGTACTGCTCGCTCGCTGCAGAACCCCATCACGTGCTCGACGCCGGCGCGGTTGTACCAGCTCCGGTCGAAGATCACGATCTCGCCGGCCGCCGGAAAATGCTGCATGTAGCGCTGCATGTACATCTGGCTCTTCTCGCGGTCCGACGGCGCCGGCAGCGCGACCACCCGGAACACGCGCGGGCTGACGCGCTCGGTGAGCGCCTTGATCGTGCCGCCCTTGCCGGCGGCGTCGCGCCCCTCGAAGATCACGATGACGCGCAGGCCCTTTTCCTTCACCCAGTCCTGCAGCGCGCACAGCTCGCCCTGCAGCCGGATCAGTTCCTTCGCGTACTTCTTGCCCTTGAGCTTGTTGTTGGCCATCGGTCGTTGTCCTGTTACGGCTGCCAGCCGCCGCCGAGCGTGCGATAGAGTTCGGCGCGCGCCCGGAGCTCGGCGCCGCGCATCTGCGCCAGCAGCAGCTGCTGCTGGAACAGATCCTGATCGGCGGTCAGGATCTCGATGTAGCTCGCAAGGCCCGAGTCGTAGCGCGAGCGGGCCAGGTCGGAGGCATCCACCAGCGCGGTGACGCCGATCTGCCGCTGCACCCGCACCTCGGCCAGCTTCTGGATCGTCACCAGCGTGTTGGCCACCTCGCGGTAGCCGTTGAGCGCGGCCTTGCGGTACAGCGGCGAGCGCCTCGTCGTAGCGCGCCTGCATCGCGGCGAGATTCTGCTTGAGGCGGCCCGCCTGGAAGATCGGCTGCAGCAGGCCGGCGCCCACCGACCACACCGCGCCGTCGCCGCCGAGGAACTTCGTGAGATCGCCGCTGACGCCGCCGAGAAAGCCGGTCAGGCTGATGGTCGGAAAGAACATCGCCTTGGCGGCGCCGATGTCGGCGTTGGCCGCGACCAGGATCTGCTCCGCCTGCACCACGTCGGGCCGCCGCTCGATGCAGCGACGCCGGCAGGCCGGCCGGAATCGCGCGGCGGCAGCGTCGGAGTCGGCCAGGCGATCGCGGGTGATCGGAGCCGGCGGCCGGCCCAGCAGCAGCGACAGCCCGTTCTCGACGATCGGCGATCTGCTGCTCGATGTCCGGAATCGCGGCGGCGGTCTGCGCCCGCAATGGCCTGGATGCGATCGAGCTCGAGGCGGTTCGACACGCCGCCGTCCAGCCGGTTCTGGAAGTAGGTCACCGTCTCGTCGTTGAGACGCAGCGTCTGACGGGCGATGTCGAGCTGCAGATCGAGCTCGCGCAGCAGGAAATAGTTGGTCGCGACGTCGCCGACCAGCGTGACCAGCACGCCGCGGCGGGCCTGCTCGCTCGCGAGCAGCAGCGCCAGCGACGCTTCGTGCTGACGGCGCAGGCGGCCGAACAGATCGATCTCCCACGAGAGCTGGAACCCGTAGGCGCCGCTCTGGTGCGTCGTATCGTCGTTGGTGGGCGTCCCGTCCTGCGCTTCGGTGTTCGACGCCTGGCGCACGCCGTAGTTGACGCCGCCGTCGACCTGCGGGTAGAGGAACGACTTCGCGACGCCCGCGCGGGCGCGCGCTTCTTCGACCCGCGCGACCGCCAGCTGCAGGTCGAGGTTGTTGGCCAGCGCCTCCCGCACCAGCGTCTGCAGCGCCGGATCGTCGAAGACCTGGAACCAGGGAGAATCGGCCAGCGACTGCGCCTGGGCCGTGCCTTCGACGAAGCGGTACTGCGTCGGGATCGGCATCTGCGGCCGCTCGTAGTTGGGCCCAACGGCGGCGCAGCCGGCCGTCAGCGGCCCGATCGCGGCCACGACCAGCACGGCGCGGCGAGAGCGCGGCGGCGCGGGCCATCTCAGTGGCTCCCCTGCCCGTGACTGGGCGCCAGGGTCGCCGGGTCCGACCGCCGGCGCCGGGCGCCGGCGCCGCGCCGATCACCCGCCCGACCACGACGTACAGCATCGGAATCAGCAGCACGCCGAGGATCGTCGCGATCAGCATGCCGGAGAACACCACCATGCCCATCACCTTGCGCGCTTCGGCGCCGGCGCCTGACGCCGTCAGCAGCGGGACGACGCCGAGGATGAAGGCGAACGCGGTCATCAGAATCGGGCGGAGCCGCAGCTTCGCCGCCGACAGCGCCGCGTCGACGAGGCTCTTGCCCTGCTCGTGCTCCACCTTGGCGAACTCGACGATGAGAATCGCGTTCTTCGCCGCCAGGCCGATCAGCATGATCAGGCCGATCTGCGCGAACACGTTGTTCACGTAGCTCTCGCCCATGAACAGGCGCGCGAGCTACAGCCCGAGGTACGCGCCGAACGCCGCGAACGGCGTGCCGAGCAGCACGCTGAACGGCATCCCCCAGCTCTCGTACTGCGCCGCCAGCACCAGGAAGACGAGGAAGACCGCGAGCGCGAACACCACCGCGACACCGGGCGCGCGCCGCTCCTGGTACGACAGGTCGGCCCAGTCGAAGCTCATGTCCGCCGGCAGCACCTCCTTGGCGGTGGCTTCCAGGGCGTCGAGCGCCTGCGCCGACGAGAAGCCGGCGGCCGGCACGCCGGTCAGCTCCGCCGAGCGGAACAGGTTGAAGCGGTTGGTGAACTCCGGTCCCGAGGCGGGCGCGGTGCTGACCAGCGTGTCGAGCGGGACCATGCCGCCCGCCTGGTTCCGCACGATAGAAGAGCCCGAGTTGCTTCGGGTCCTGCCGGAACTCCGGCTCGGCCTGCAGGTACACCTTGTAGACGCGGCCGAACTTGTTGAAGTCGTTGATGTAGGAGCTGCCGAGCAGCGCGCCGAGCGTGGTGTTGACGTCGTTCAATTAGCACGCCGGACTTCAGCACCTTGCTGCGATCGATGTCGGCGAACACCTGCGGCACGGCTCGCCCGGTACAGCGTAGCCGATGCGTCCGATCTCCGGCCGCTTGCGCGCCGCCTCCATGAAGCGCTGCGCCTGATCGGCCAGGTACTGCGGCGGCGCCGCCGCTGCGATCCTGCAGCTGCATGGTGAAGCCGGCGCCGGTGCCGAGACCCGGAATCGCGGGCGGCCCGAACGCCAGCACCTGCCCTTCCGGGATCTCCCGCGCGAACGCCGCGTTCAGCGCGTTGACGACTTCCCTGGCGTGCGCCTCGGGGGCCTTCCGCTCCTCCCACGGCTTGAGCTGCACGAAGAAGAAGCCCATGTTCGAGGAGTACGCGGCGGTGAGCAGCGAGTAGCCGCTGATCGTGTTGAAGCCTTCGATCGCCTCGTTCTTCTCCAGGATCGCCTCGGCCTTCCGCATGGCGGCGTCGGTCCGCTCGAGCGACGCCGCGTCGGGCAGCTGGGCGTTGACCATGATGTAGCCCTGGTCCTCCTCCGGCACGAAGCCGCCGGGGATCTGCCGGACCAGGACGACGATCACGTACATCAGCACGCCGATGAACGCGAGGCTGCGGAACATCTTCCGGATCAGGATCGCCGAGAAGCTGACGTAGACGTCGGTGCCGCGGCCGAACCACTTGTTGAAGCAGTTGTAGAACGGCGTCAGCAGCGTCTTCTTCCCGGTCGGCGCCTTGAGCAGCATGCCCGCCAGCGCCGGGCTGAGCGTCAGCGCGTTGACGACCGACAGCAGCACCGACAGCGCGATCGTGATCGCGAACTGCTGATACAGCCGCCCGGTGATGCCGCCCATGAAGCCGACCGGCACGAACACCGCGATGAGGATCAGGCCGATCGCGATCGACCGGGCCCGACACCTCCTCCATCGCCTTGATCGTCGCTTCCTTCGGCTGCATCCCGTGCTCGATGTGGTGCATCACCGCCTCGACCACCACGATCGCATCGTCGACGACGATGCCGATGGCGAGGACGAGGCCGAGCAGCGAGAGCACGTTGATCGAGAAGCCGAGCATCGGGAAGAAGATGAAGGCGCCGACCAGCGACACCGGCACGGTCATCAGCGGAATCAGCGTCGCGCGCCAGTTCTGCAGGAAGATGAACACGACGATGATGACGAGCGCGACCGCTTCGAGCAGGGTGTGGACGATCTCGTTGATGCCCTCGGTCACCGGCAGCGTCGTGTCGAGCGAGATCAGGTAGTCCATGTCGCGCGGGAAGCGCTTCTTCAGATCTTCCATCGTCGCCTTGATGTTCGCTGGCGACCTCGACCGCGTTGGTGCCGGGAATCTGGAAGACGGCGATGACGGCGGCCGGCTTGCCGTCGTGGCGGCCGACCGCGTTGTAGAGCATCGTCCCGAGCTCGATGCGGGCGACGTCCTTGATGCGGACCTCCGAGCCGTCCGGGTTGGTCCGGAGGATGATGTTGCCGAATTCCTGATCGTCGAGCAGCCGGCCCTGCGTCTTGACCGTGTAGGTGTACTCGGTGCCGCTGGCGGCCGGCGGACCGCCGATCTGACCGGCCGGGGTCAGCTGGTTCTGCGAGTTGATCGCGTTGACGATGTCGGGGATGGTGAGGCCGAGGCGCCCGATCCGATCGGGACGCAGCCAGATCCGCATCGCGTAGTCGCTGCCGCCGAACAGGTTGATCTGGCCGACGCCCGGAATGCGCGCGATCGTGTCGTTGATGTTGATCGTCGTGTAGTTCGACAGGAAGTTGTTGTCGTAGGTGCCGTTCGGCGACTTCACCGAGATGACCAGGAGTGGAAACGGCAGCGCCTTCTTCACCGTGACGCCGTAGTTCTTCACCGACTGCGGCATCTGCGGCTGGCCTCGGACACGCGGTTCTGCGTGAACACGTTGTCCATGTCCTGGTTCGACCCGACCTCGAAGGAGACCTTCAGCGTCAACGTCCCGTCGTTGGCGTTGGTCGACTTCATGTAGATGCCTTTTTCGACGCCGTTGATCTTCTGCTCGAGCGGCGTGGCGACGGAGGCTTCGACGTCGGTGGCGCTGGCGCCGATGAACGTCGTGGTCACCTGGACCATCGGCGGCACGATCTCCGGGTACTGCGCGATCGGCAGACCGCGCATCGCGACGGCGCCGAGCAGAACCAGGATGATCGACAGGACGATGGCGACGATCGGCCGGTTGACGAAGAAGCGCGCCATGGACTACTTCGCCTCCCCGGCAGCCTCGGTCTTGGCGGCGCCCGGCGGAGGCACCGGCTTGGTGCGGACGGTCATGCCGTCGCGCACCGACTGGAGCCCCTCGGCAATGACCTGCTCACCCGGCTTGAGCCCTTCCTCGATGACCCAGAGGCGTGTCGACCCGCGGGCCGACCTTGACGTTGCGGAACGCGACCTTGCCGTCGCCGCCGACGATGGCGACGCTGTACAGGTTCTGCAGTTCCTGCACGGCACGCTGGGGCACGAGGATCGCGCCGGTCTTGGTCTCGAGCAGAAGTCGCGCCCGCCCGTACTGGCCGGGCCGAAGAACGTTGTCGGGATTGGGAAAGTAGAGCTGTACGCCGAGCGTACCGGTGGCGCTGTTGACGGCGCGTTCGACCGGTCCGATCGTGCCGGTGGCGGTGTGCGGCGTGCCGTCGGCCAGCGTCAGCTCGATCCCCGCCAGCTTGCCTTCCTGCCCCGCCCGCTTCGGATCGCGCTTGATGATGCGGAGATAGTCGGCTTCGGTGAGGGCCACGCGGAAGATGATCGGGTCGAGTCGACGAGACCGTGGTCAGCAGCGTGCTCTCGCCGCGGCCGACCAGGCTGCCCGGCTTCACCTGCGTTGTCCCGACCAGGCCGCTGATCGGCGACACGATCCGGACGTAGCCGAGATCGAGCGTCGCCTTGTCCACGGCGGCCTTTGCCGCTTCGACCTGCGCCCGCACCGCATCCTGTTCGGCCCGCGCGTCGTCGAGCTCGCGCTTGCTGACAGCCTGTTTGGTGACGAGCGGCTCATAGCGGGCGACGTCGTTGTCGGCCTTTGCGAGGCGCGCCCGGGCCGTCGCCAGTTCGGCGTTCGTCTGCGCGAGCGTGGCCTGCAGCGGCTTCGGGTCGATCTGATAGAGCAGGTCGCCCTTACGAACGAACGACCCCTCGCGGAAGTTCACCGTGTCGAGGAAGCCCTCCACCCTCGCACGGATGTCCACGTCCTGGAATCCCTGGGTCTGGCCGACCAGATCGAGATAGACCGGCACGTCCTTCTGGACGACCGGCGCCACGTAGACTTCCGGGGGCGGCGGCGCCACGGCGGCCGGCTTCTCGCAGGCCGTTGCCACTGTCGCCGCCATCGCCACGGCGATCAGCATCGATCGTCGGTCGGCTCGCATGCTCGTGTCCCTTCTCTTCGTCAACGGGTAACGGGTCTTCAGCAGCAGCCATGCCAATCGCCCGCCGGCGAGACAACTTGTGACCACTGCGTGATCCGCGTCGATTGGCGCAGGGAGCCGTCCGCACGGAACGTCGCCTCGGCCCGGAACCCGCCGCTGCGGGCCGCCGGCTCTATCCGAGCGGAGAGACTCCGACGCATCGGAGCGTCCTTGGAGGCTCGAACGGCGCCGATCGCGCAAACGCGCCGCCCGGCGCGGACAGGTGCGCCGCAAGGCTGTGGCACGCCGCGTGCTCGGTTGACGGCCAT
The DNA here is from genome assembly GCA_963794705.1 of uncultured Acidobacteriota bacterium. Taxonomy (GTDB): domain Bacteria; phylum Acidobacteriota; class Vicinamibacteria; order Vicinamibacterales; family CAVVIG01; genus CAVQFC01. The sequence goes on along the minus strand of CAWCFI010000005.1, from coordinate 752,589 downwards.
GCCAAAGCCATCTCGCGTCCTGATTCCACGTCTCCATCCGATTGCGGCCATTGCCCTGCTGTTCGTTCTCCCCCTGGCGTCAGTCCAGGCGAGCGAGACGATCACCGCCACGGCCACCCTCAAAACGGCCGCCGGCGTCACCACGACCGCGCCGGTGAGCGTCATCGTCGATAAGTTCTCGACCGACAGCGAGCGCGACGAGGTGCTCGCCGCCCTCAAGAAGGGCGGCACCGACGCGGTCCGCAGCGTGCTGCTGGCGAAGCCGCCAATCGGCACGGTGAAGGTCGGGACGTCTGTGACCTCGATCAAGTACGCCTACGAACGCGTCACGCCTGAAGGACGGCTGATCACCGCGGTCACCAGTTCGGCGATCGCGTATGTCGGCGCCGCCGCGCCGGGCGCACGTCCCAAGTCCGGCTTCTATCTCGGACTCGTGCTGCTCGACATGGCCAAGGGTGCGGGACACGGCGAGTTGAACCCGGCGGCCAAGCTTCGCCTCGACGACAAGGGCGCCATCGTCACCGACGGCTACAGCGACGAGGTCGTGCGGCTCACGAACGTGACCGGAAAGTAGGCGGGCGCTCTGGTCTTCTCCGGACCGCCGGTTCGATCCGCGGAAGCCGGCCAAGCCCGGTTCCTGGCCGGCGTGATCATGTCCTGATGATGGCAGGCCGTGAAGGTCGCACGTCCGTTCGGCTTTCCGGCCACCAACTCCACGCTTCCACGATCCACTCACGGACGAGCGGCGTCAGCGCGTCTGCGATGGCGATGCCTGCGCCGCGCGGGCACGGGCCGGATCGAGATGATCACCGCCCGTGGATCGGAACTCGAACTGGAGAAAGATTCCTATGAGCTTCAATCTGCGTAACCGCTCGATGCTGACGGTGCAGGACGTCACCCCGCGCGAGTTTCGCTCCCTGCTCGACCTCGCACGTGATCTGAAGCGCGCCAGGAACGCCCGAACCGAACAGCGTCACCTCTCCGGCAAGCAGATCTGTCTGATCGTCGAGAAGACGCCGACGCGAACCCGCGGATCATTCGAGGCCGCCTGCTTCGATCTGGGCGCCCACGTCGTCTATCTCGATCCCGAAGGCTCGCAGATCGGCCAGCGGGAATCGTTCAAGGACACCGCGCGGGCGCTCGGCCGGATGTACGACGCCATCGAGTACCGCGGCGCGAGCCAGGCCGGCGTCGGCGAGCTGGCGAAGTGGGCCGGCGTGCCGGTCTTCAACGGGCTGACCGCCGACCAGCACCCGAGCCAGACGCTGGCCGACGTCATGACGATGAGGGAGCACAGCGACAAGCCGATCCCTCAGATCAAGTACGCCTTCCTCGGCGACACCCGCAGCCATACGGCCCATTCGCTGATGATTGCCGGCTGCCTGCTGGGCATGGACGTACGGCTCGGCGGCCCCAAGTCGCTGTGGCCGGCCGAAGAGTACATCGCCGTCGCCCGCAAGCTGCAGGAGCAGTCGGGCGCGACCTTGACCATCACCGACGACCCACGAAGAGCCGTCGTCGGCGCTGACTTCGTCCACACCGGGGTCTGGGTCTCGATGGGCGATCCGAAGGACGCGTGGAAGGAGCGGGTCGACCTGCTGCTCCGCTACCAGATCAACCAGGAACTGATGCAGGCGAGCCGCAACCCTCAGGTGAAGTTCATGCACGGCCTGCCGGCACTCCACGACAGCGAGACCACGCTTGGCAAGGAGATCGGCGAGGCCTGCGGCCTGAAGAACGGTCTCGAGGTCACCAACGACGTATTCGAGTCGGAGTCCAATGTCGCGTTCGAGCAGGCCGAGAATCGCGTCCACGCGATCAAGGCCATCCTCGTCGCCACGCTCGGGCACTGATTGTGCGAGTGAAGATCGCGGCCGTGCCGTCAGGACCACCATGACCGAGCGACAAGCGAACCGGATCCTTCTGATAGGGCTACTGAGCGTCGTGACATCGATCACGTGCGCCCGCGCGGCCGACGCCCAATCTCAGGCGGCCGACGGCGGAACCGACAAGAAGATTCGGGTCACCATCTATCCCATCCTGATCAAGGCGCCGATCTTCGGCGCGTCTGTCGATCTCCCGAGCCTGCCCTCGGTACCCGGTGGCGGCGGCGGCAGCGGCGGCGAGTCCGGCGCGCTGTCGGGATCGACCGACACGGCGCTGAACGCGGCGTACATGGGCGGCGTCCTGATTGAAGCCAACCGCTGGTTCGTCGAAGGCTCGACCGTGTGGGCCGCCCTGTCGGCCAGTCGATCGTCGCCGCGGATCGACATCGACACCGACACGATCTTCTACAGCGCGCGGGCCGGTCTACGCTTGCTCGGTGGCGCGTCGGTCACCGCCGGCTTTCGCCGCGCCTCCGTCGATCTCCACGCCATACTGGACCTGCCGACCCTGAACCGGATCATCGAGGGCCGCACCAAGCCGGGGATCTGGGATCCGCTCATCGGCGTCGACTGGCGGCGCGATCTGGGCACGTGGACGATCGACACGAACATTCAGGGCGGCAGCTTCGGTGTCGGCGCCGACGCGGACGTCTCTGCCGAAGCTCACGCCAGGTGGCGCGTGGCGAAACACCTCGAGCTTCGCGCCGGCTACTCGTTCCTCTTTCTCAAGCTCACCGTCGCCGACGTCAGCATCGGATCGTTCCAGCGAACACTGGTAGCCAAACAGTCGCTGCACGGGCCGGAGGCCGGCATCGGCATCGTGTTCTAGGGTGATCATCGTGGGTCGCACGCGCATCCCGACTGGCGTGGCATTGCTGGCGGCGGCCTGGGCCGGCGCTGCACTCCGCGTCCACGCCGCTCCACAGGCTCGGCCGACCGTCGCCAGGATCTGGGTTGGACGCGTCGCCGAGATCGAGGGCGCGCTGAAATCCGCACCGGTGGTCCGGCTCGAAGACATCGGCACCGGAGTGACCCATCCCCGGCGCGCCTTCGTCGCGCCTGGTGGGAGCGTCGAGAGCTTCACCTGGAAGGTGCTGCCGCCCGGCCGGCGGAGCGGCTACTGGGAGAGCTACAAGTCCGAGCTCGCCGCCTACCAGCTGGACCAGCGCCTCGCGTTGAACATGGTGCCGCCGGCGGTCGAACGCGAACTGGATGGCGAGATCGGCGCGGCGGTGATGTGGGTCGCCCCGACCACCAGCGTCAAGCAAATGGGCGGGAAGCTGCCGGCGGGTCGAGTGCCCGGAGACCAGGTCCGCAAGATGCAGACCTTCGACAACTTCATCGGCAACCCCGACCGCAACGCGGGGAACATCCTGGTCGATGCGTCGAACAACCTGATCCTCATCGATCACTCGCGGGCGTTCGTCGAGCAGACGACCCTGCCGATCAAGATCGCGCGCGTCGACGAGACGCTGTGGACCGCGATACAGGCCCTGACGGCCGACGACCTTCGCGCGCTCCTCGGTCCCCTGCTTGGCGATGACGCGGTGAGCGCCATGATCGAACGGCGTCAGGTGATGAAGAAAACGATCGACGAGCTGGTGGCCAAGAAGGGCCGGGCCCTGGTCATCGTTCCCAGCAATCGCTAGCGGCCTCCGCTCAGGGTGTCCTGGTCAGCGCAATCGCGCGCTCGCGCGTGTAGGTGATCTCGATGATGTCGCCCGCCTTCAGGCCCTCGATCAGCCGCCGATCGGGCACCACTCGCGTCACGCTGCGGTTGTCGGCGCCTTTGTACGAGATCATCTGCGTGGCGGCGTCGACGCGCTCGACGGTGACAATCGCCTTGAGCTGCTGAATCACGTCGCTGCCGCGGGCTTCCTTACCGGCGGCCACGGTGCGGTCTTCGACGACGGTGGTCTTCGCATTGGGGCGCAGGGCCACGACCACCGATTCGGTGACGCGGACGGTCACGGCGTCGCCCGGCTTCAGCTGGTCGAAGATCTTCAGCTCGCGTCCCACCAGCACGCTATGCGGCTGACCATCGGCCGTTTTCAGGATCACCGAGCGCGTGAACGGATCGATCCGTTCGACGCGCCCCGAGATCACGGCGACGTCGCGAACGTCCTGCTTCGGCGCCGGATTCTGGCCTGAAACACCCGCCAATACGACCAGCAGCCACGCCGCCGGCGCGGTACTCACGGGGTCGGACGCCAGGAGGCGTCCGGATTGTGCGCGGTCATCGCCCGCGCCGCCGCATCCGTCTTCGGGCCCAGGTCCTTTTCGCGAACGATGCCGTCCTGATTCACGATGAACGTCATGACCCCGGTGGCGTCGTATTCAGCGGGCCAGGCCACCAGCGCGAACCCGCCGGACATGTCGCCGTTGACGATGTAGTTGCGCGCGCCACCGGCTGCCGCGGCGCCCTGAGCGGTCAGGATCTTGAAGTAGTAGCCGTGAAAGGGCGACGGCCGTTCGCGCTCGCCGCCCAACGGGCGGCCTTCCTCCGCGGCCTGCCCCACCAGATCGCCGAGCGGGCTCCGGCGCTGACCCCGCGCCGCCGGCCAGTACAGGCCGTTCTCCTTGCCGGGATCGCTGAGAAATGTTCTGGCGTAGACGCCGGCGGCCTTGCCGTCGTGCGCCTGCATCGCGTAGCGCCGTTGCGCCGTCACGTAGGCGAGGCAGGTCTGGATGGTCGCCAGTTCGTTCCGGCCAATCCGGCGCGCCAGCACTTCTTCCTTGGCCGCCGCGGTGTCGAATCGCCATCCTGCCGCGTCCTTCACGAGCGGCACCGGAAAAGGCCACTGCTCGTTGCCGATGATGAGCGTCTTGCCTTTTCCCTCGTCCTCGAGATGCCACTGCTCTGCAACGGCTGCGGCGAACACCTGGCGATTGCCGCGAGCGGTCGCGGGATCGGACGACGCGATCAAGTCCTGACCATCGGGCCCGAAGATGGCCAGCAGTTCGTCCAGATTTCCTGCCTTGACCGCGTCGATGAGCACCTTGACCGCGGCGTCCGGCGTCGGGAACGTACGATGCCTGGTTGACTGGGCCGCGATCGGAAATGTGAGGGCCAGCAGCATTGAGGTGATTGCCAGTGCGGCCGCGCCGGGGCACCACGATCGATGAGTGTCGTCCATTCGATTCGCCACAACGATTCCATTCATGATCGCCATCGCTGTCACAGCCGCGGCGTCACCGCCGCCGTCCGCCGCCTCCGCGCGAACTGCCTCGACTGCTCCGCCCTCGATCGCTCGATGAGCGCGTCGACTTGCCGCTTGAATAGCCCGAGAACGCGTCGGAGCCGCCGCGCTCCTTGGCCGCCTGCGCCTTGGTGCCATCGCCGTAGCCGCGCGCTTCGGTGCTGCCCGTTCGTCCGGCACGCTGCGAATCGGCCGCCGCGGTTGACGCCGTCGCGCGCCCCTGCGCACTCTGCGTCTGGGACGCGGGCCGGTTCTCCTGTCGCGTCTCTTGCCGATCCGTCCGCTGCTCTCCGGTCGCCTGCTGACGATCGGTCCGCTGTTCTCCGCGGTTCTCGGCACGATCGCCGCGCTCGTCGACCAGATCCTCCCGGTGATCCTGCCAGTCCTCGCGCGCGTCCTCGCGCGCGTCGTAGTAGTCGTCCCAGGCGTCGTTGTACATGTAGCCGCCGCCGTGGTATCCGTAGGGACCGTAGTAGTAGTTGTTGTCCATCGCCGCCCCGATCGCGATGCCGGCGGTGAACCCGATCAGGCCGGCGGCGACCGCGGCGGAATTGTCCTGCTGGACCACGACGGTCGTCGGCGCCTGCGTGTACACCACCTGCGGGTTGTATTGCGGCACGTAGACCACCTGCGGGTTGGCCGGCTCGATCACGATCACTTCCTGGCCGGCCGACGTGGTCTTGGTGGCGATCTCCTGCTGCGACGTGGTCTTCAGCGTGCCGACGTCCTGGGCCTGATGGCGCAGGCGCTGAATGGCGTCGAAGACCGCCGTTCGATCGGCGACGAACGCCTGACCGAGCAGGGTCGTCCAGTCGATCTGGGCGGCCATCTGCGAGACGACCTGGGGGAAAAGGGCCAGCGCGACGAAGCTCGGATCGAATCCCGCCTTCAGCGCGGCGTTCTGCAGCTGGGTGCCTTTGATCGCCTGATTGGTCTTGAGCCAGCGATCGAACTCGGTGATCTTGGCGGGGTCTCCCGCGCTGAGCAGCATCTGGGCCAGCAGCTGATCGGGGTAAAGGGCGATCGGCGCGAGCAGTTGATCGAGGGACGAGTACTGCTGGCCGGTCTGCGCTCGCGCAGCCGCGGTCCCCGGCGGCACGCCGCCGGCCAGGAGCACCGCCATCATCGTGGCGACAATCGCGCGAGTCTTCATGGGCGATCCCCTCGATCGAGCGCACCCGACGGCCGAACAGCCGCGGATCGCTCTCTGGTAGCAGGACCGGTGCCGGAATGCCACCGGCACGGCGCGACACGGAAGTGGCGCGATATCAGAGACTTGGCCGACGCTCCCCCGTCAGCGCCCGTGGCCGGGATCGCGGGCAACTCCGTCCGGGCGGAGCCTGGCCCCAAATCCGGGGGCGCGGCGCGACTCGAGATCCTCGGGCGAAGGGCCCTGAGCGTCAGCCAGATACAGGGTCTGCGACGGAAAGGCAATCCTCGTCCCGGATCGTTCGATGATCCCCATGACGTCGAGCAGCACTTGCTGTTGCGTTTCGAGAAAGGCCTCCCAGTCGAGCGCGTGGAGGTACGCGAACAGCTCGATGTCGAGCGAGAAGGGTCCGAAACGAACCAGCCGAACCCGGATCGACTCGGTGCGATCGATCATCGGGTGGGCCGCGAGGCAGGCGCGCAGGCCGGTGAGGACGGCGTCCATCTGCTCGGTGGTGGTGTCGTAGCGCAGCCCGACGAAATGATGCAGCCAGAACTTGTCGCGCGCCGACAGCGTCTCGATGTTCGCGTTCGCAATCTGGCTGTTGGGCACGCTCAGGATGGTCCGATCCTGGGTGCGGATGCGCGTCGACCGCAGCCCGATGTCGTCGACGGCGCCGACGGTCTCCCCGAGCCTGACGAAATCGCCGACCCGCACCGCCTTGTCGAAGATGATGGAGAGCCCGCCGATGACGTTCTCGAGCGTCTTCTGCGCGGCCAGCGCCACGGCGATGCCGCCGATGCCGAGGCCGGCGAGCGCCGCGGTCGGATCGATGCCGACGTAGTGCAGGAGCACGAGCACGCCCGCACCGACCGCAACGCCATCCGCGATCCGGCGCCCGAGCCGCAGCATCGCCGCCACTTCGGCGTGGCCGGAGGCTCGTATCTGGCGGTACAGGTAGCGCTCCGCGACGCCGTTCAACAGCAACAGCGCCCATACCGCGGCCGCGGTGACGAGCCCCACCGCGGCCCCTGACCAGAACACCCGTTCGGGCAACGGCAATTCGATGACGTGAAGGACCCAGCGGATGCCGACGGCGATCAGCAGCAGCCGCAGGGCGCCCGGGATGGGGTTGGACGGAACGTCAACCGCGGCTTTGCGAAAGCGACGCACGGCGGCGACGGCGGGACGGAGCAGCCAGCCGAGCCACCCAAGCAGCCGAAAACAGGCGGGAACCAGCAGCGCCAGCGCCACATACTCGAACAGACGGATGCCCGCGATCCGAGGCTTGGTCAGGAAGGCCGGCAGAAACCGATCCACCACTACCAGATCGATCTCGTCGTACACGTCCGGGATGCTCGCGAGCGTCTCTCGTGAAAAAAGCCAGAGCCGCGTCGTCGGTCCCCGATTCACGCGCGCGAGCACGAGGTCCAAGGTCCCCGAATCCGTGGCGATGGTTCCGACGACGTCCCGATCGGGCTTCAGAGGGTTGGCCAGCGATCCTTCCGGCCGATCGCTCAGCTCGGCGAGACGCGGAGGGAGTCGGCGGTCGAGCACGACAAAGAGTTGGCGAGCCAGTTCGATGGCCTCGGGGTCGCCTGCCTTGATGTCGAGATACTGCGGCGCGAGTTCGTTGCGACCTTCCCTGGCCGCGTTCATGAACCCCAGCAGCGTTCCGCGAGGCGTATCCCGACCAAGCGCGTCCCTCGGCGGCGCGGGCGGCGATTGAGCGTCGGCAGGTGTGCTCGTGCGCGGCTGCGCGAGCACGGTTGATCCCGCCAGCAACCCGCCGAGCATCGCGCACGCGAGCGCGAACCGGCGACCGCTATCCACGGTCCTGCCGATCGGGTAACCCGAGACGCCTCCAGAGCACCACGACCGAGCGCGGCCCCGCATGGTAGGTCCGGCAATCTCCCACCGCGCCCGCCGCGCGCCAGTCGACGATGTCCTCGGGCGACTCGAGCGAAGTGTCGATCCAACGCCGCCACGGCTCGCGATCGACGCCCTGCGGCAGGTCGAAGTCGAGCGATTCCCAGAATGCGTTCGCGATCAGATGGAGTTCCAATCCTTCGCGACGCATCTCGACGCCCCACGCGAGGCTGTGCGACTGCAGGCCCCAGTCGGGCCGGCACAACGCGACGCCATGCCACGCGGTTCTGGCGTCGCGCAGCATCTCGATCAGGCTGAGGCGCTCGCGCTCAGGCGTAATATCGCGCAGGCTCCGCCGCGCGGCAATCAGGCTGACGAACCGCAGCACGTCGGCGTGCCGCTCCACCAGGGTCCAGTCGAACCAGTTGCCTTCGTCGTCATGACAGTAGGCGTTGTTGTTGCCGCCCTGGGTGCGGCGCACCTCGTCGCCCATCAGCAGCATCGGGACGCCCAGCGAGAGCAGCGTCACCGTCAGCATGTTCTTCACCTGACGGTTGCGCAGCCGTTCGATCTCCGGATCGTCGGTCGGTCCCTCGACGCCGCAGTTCCAGCTGCGGTTGTCGTCGGCGCCGTCCCTGTTCTGTTCGCCGTTGGCCTCGTTGTGCTTGCCGTTGTAGGACACCAGGTCGTTCAGCGAGAAGCCGTCGTGACAGGTGACGAAATTCACGCTCGCTTCGGCCTCGCGCTGCTTGTGGCCGTAGACGTCCGGGCTGCCCCGCAACCGGTCCGCCATCCGCACGACGGTGCCATCGTCACCCCGAAAGAAGCTCCGCACGTCGTCGCGGAAGTGTCCGTTCCACTCTTTCCACGCGTCGCCGATGAAGCTGCCGACCTGGTACAGGCCGGCGGCGTCCCAGGCTTCGGCGATCAGCTTGGTGCCGGCGAGTACGGGATCCGATTCGATGTCCCACAGGACCGGCGGGTGGGGCATCGGCTCGCCCCGTGGATCCCGCGACAGGATCGACGCGAGGTCGAAGCGAAAGCCGTCCACGTGCATGTGCTCGACCCAGTAGCGCAGGCTGTCGACGATCATGCGGCGGACGATGGGATGGTTGGCGTTGAGCGTATTGCCGCAGCCGGTGTAGTCCGCGTAGCGCGACTCGTCGCGGTCGAGGATGTAATACACGCGGTTGTCCAGTCCGCGAAAGCAATACGTCGGACCGTGCTGATCGCCCTCCGCGGTGTGGTTGTATACGACATCGAGGATCACCTCGATGCCGGCGCGATGCAGCGCCTTGACCATGTCGCGGAACTCGTCAATCGGTCCAAGCGGGTCCCGCCGCGAGCTGAACGCCTGGTGCGGCGCAAAGAACGAGACCGGCTGGTAGCCCCAGTAGTTGACCCGCCCATGGCCCGGCGGCACGGCCTGGGAATCGAACTGGAAGATCGGCAGCAGTTCCACCGCCGTCACGCCCAGCTGGCGCAGGTACGGAATCTTTTCGATCAGCCCCGCATAGGTGCCGCGCCTCTCCTCTGACAGGCCCGCGCTCGGATGCTGCGTGAAACCCTTCACGTGCATCTCGTAGACGATGGTCCGGGACGATGGCGTGTGTGGATGCTGGTCGTTCTCCCAGTCGTACGCCGATGGATCCACCACGACGCTCTTCATCGCCGTCGCCGCGGTGTCACCGGCCCTGGCCGCCGCCTCGCGGTCGAAGCCCGCCGGTTCGACGACGCCGCGCCCGTACGGATCGAGCAGCACCTTCGCCGCGTCGAAGCGCTGGCCCCTTGCGGGCTCGAAAGGCCCGCAGGCTCGGAACGCATAGATCTGCCCCGCCCGCACGCCGGGCACGAACGCGTGCCAGTAGTGGTAGTCGCGATTGGTCGCGATGTCGATCGGAATCACTCGCGACGGCCGGCCATCATCGGCGCGGTCGAACAGCAGCAGTTCGACACCCGTCGCGTGCTTCGAGAAGACGCTGAAGTTCGTCGCCGGCCGAGGTGATCGTGGCGCCGAGCGGCGCCGGGCGACTGCGGACGGCCGGCGGCGCGGGCGAGGTCGCACCAGGCCGCTTTCTGGCACGCGGTCGTTCAGGCGTGGGTGTGAGCGCGGCGTTCATGCTCGTCCCTTGCTGCTCCGCGCTGGGCCGCCCTCCCGAGTTCGAGCCACCCGTTGGCGTCGGTGCTGCCGAAGAGTCCGATCAGGCTGCCGACCAGGCCGGTCCAGCCGGTCTGATGACTGGCGCCGAGGCCGGCGCCGTTGTCGCCGTGGAAATATTCGTAAAAGAGGAGGTGGTCCTTCCAGTGGGGATCGTTCTGAAAGATCTCCGTGCCGCCGTATACCGGACGATGGCCCTGCTCGTCGCGCAGAAAGATGCGGGTGAGCCGCGCGCTGATCTCCCGGGCCACCTCGAACAGGTTCATCCGGTTGCCCGATCCGGTCGGGCACTCCACGGTGAAGGCGTTGCCGTAATACATGTAGAACTGCAGCAGGGCGCGGATCAGGAGGACGTTCATCGGCATCCAGATCGGGCCCCGCCAGTTCGAGTTGCCGCCGAACATCCCGGTGTCGGACTCGGCCGGGAGGTACTGCACGCGGTATTCCTGCGAGCCGACATGGACCACGTACGGGTGCCGTTCGTGGACGCGGGACAAGGCGCGAATGCCGTACGGGCTGAGGAACTCCTGCTCGTCGAGCACCTTCTCGAGCACCCGGCGCAGACGCTCCTCGTTGACGACCGCCATGATGCCGCGCCCACCGTAGCCGAAGGCGTCCTGGCCGGTCGCGTGAATGCCGTGCAGCAGCTGCGGCGTTCGACGGATCCGCTCGCGGAAATGCGCATCGATCTTCGGCACCCGCTGGCGCTGCCACGGTTCGATGACCGTCGTCGCGCAGAGCGGCAGCAGCCCGACCAGCGATCGCACCTTGAGCCGCTTCGCCGAGCCGTCGGGCAGACGCAGCACGTCGTAGTAGAAGCCGTCCTCTTCATCCCACATGCCGGAAGAGCCGACCCGGTTGAGGGCGTTGCCGATGGCGAGGAAGTGATCGATGAATTTCACCGCCATGTTTTCGAACGTCGGATCCTCGGACGCGATCTCGACGGCCATCTCCAGCATGTTCTGGCAGAAGAGCGCCATCCACGCGGTCCCGTCCGCCTGTTCGAGATAGCCGCCGGTCGGCAGCGGCGCCGAACGGTCGAAGACACCGATGTTGTCGAGGCCAAGAAAGCCGCCTTCGAAGACGTTGGCGCCGTGCCGATCCTTGCGGTTCACCCACCAGGTGAAGTTGCCGAGCAGCTTGCCGAACGATCGCTTCAGGAAGTCGACGTCGCCGTGCCCGTGGATCGCCTGTTCGCTGCGGTGCAGGAAGATCGTCGCCCACGCGTGCACCGGCGGGTTGACGTCGGAAAAATTCCACTCGTACGCCGGGATCTGGCCGCTGGGATGGAGGTACATCTCGCTCAGCAGCAGTTCGAGCTGCGCCTTGGCGAAGTCGATGTCCACCGTGGCCAGCGCCACGCCGTGAAACGCCAGGTCCCACGCCGCATACCACGGGTATTCCCACTTGTCGGGCATCGAGATGACGTCGGCGTTGACCATGTGGGCCCACGCGCCGTTTCTCTGATCGGTGCGGCCCGCCGGGGCGAACCGCTGGACGCCGTGCTCGCCGAGCCAGCGGTCCGCATCCAGATAGTAGTACTGCTTGCTCCACAACATGCCGGCGAACGCCTGGCGCATCACGCTCGCCGCATCAGCGCTCGCCGATGCGGGCGTGATCGATCGATAGAACTCGTCCGCCTCGTGCACGCGCGCGGTGAACATTTCGTCGAAGGCGGAAAATGGCGACGTGCCGTCCCGCGGCGCCGCGTCCGATAACCTGAGCCTCCAGACCACCGTCTGGCCGCCGGCAATCGTCGCACGGCCGTACACGGACGCTTTCGTGCCCGCCGGTTCGGCCGCGACCACATCGGCGCGGCCATGCACCACGAACTCGCCGATACCGTCCTTGACCGGCGTCGCGTTCGGCCTCCCGAACAGCAGCTGGTTGTTCGTCTCGTTCTCGGTGAACAGCAGCGGCAGTTCGCCGTCGACGTACAGCCAGCGCCGGCCGAGCGTGGGATGCGACGCCGCAATCACGCGGGTCCCGGGTGACCCCGCGACCTCCCGGAGCGAGGGCTTCGCGTCGGGCGGCGCGCCGCGCCAGGTGTTGCGGAACCAGAGGGTGGGCAGGACGTGGAGCGGCGCCGGCTCGGCGCCGCGATTGGTCGCCGAGATCCGGATGAGCACGTCCTCGGGCGAGGCCTTGGCGTACTCCACCTGAACGTCGAAATACCTGTTGCCGGCGAAAATCCCGGTGTCCAGCAGCTCGTACTCCAGCTCATGGCGCGACCGCTTGCCGTTTTCCTGGACCAGGGTGTCGTAGGGAAAGGCCCGCTGCGGGTATTTGTACAGCCATTTCATGTAGGAGTGCGTCGGCGTGGAGTCAAGGTAGAAGTAGTACTCCTTGACGTCCTCGCCGTGATTGCCTTCGGCGTTGGTCAGGCCGAAGAGCCGCTCCTTGAGAATGGGGTCGTGCCCGTTCCACAACGCCAGCGCGAAGCAGAGCTGCTGCGCGTCGTCGGAAATACCGGCGAGACCGTCCTCGCCCCAGTTGTAGGCGCGGGAGCGGGCCTGATCGTGGGTGAAGTAGTCCCACGCGTTGCCGTCGACGCTGTAGTCCTCGCGGACGGTGCCCCACTGACGTTCACTCAGGTAGGGCCCCCACTTCCGCCATGCCGCACCGCCGCGCGCCGCCTCCAGGCGGGCCGCTTCGGCGGTGGACATGTTCGCGCCGCGGATCTCGCCGCTGCTCATGACGCCGCTAGCGCGTTTTCGCCGCGAGCGGGTTGCCGCCGAGCGCGTTCGAGATGTCGGCAATCGCTTTCTGCGCGCGGACGCTGTTGCCCGCGTCGTCGAGCGGCGGCGACACGACCGCGATGCCGAACTTGCCCGGCGAGACGGCGATCAGGCCGCCGCCGACGCCGCTCTTACCCGGCAGGCCGGTGCGGTACAGCCACTTGCCCGAATCGTCGTACAGGCCGGCCGTCGCCATCACCGCGAGCACGCCCGGCACCTTGGCCGCATCGATGACCTGCTTGCCGGTCACCGGGTTCTTGCCGCCGGTGGCCAGCGTCGCCGCCATCATCGCGAGATCCTTCGCGTTCACGCCGACCGAGCACTGGCGCGTGTAGAGATCCACCGCCTGCCGCCAGTCGGTCTTGATGTAGCCGTACGCGAACATCAGCGCGCCGATCGCCTGGTTGCGCTGGTTGGAGTCGGACTCCGACTTGTACACGTCCTGCAGCACCGTCAGCGGGCGGCCGGCGTAGTCGTTATAGGTGCCGATGATCTTCTTCCACACCGCGTCGGCGTTGGCGCCGGTCACCATGCTGGTGGCCGAGATCGCACCGGGGTTCACGAGCGCATTCATTTCCGGCGCGCCGGTGCCGACCACCGTCTTCACGCCCTCGATCGCGATGATCGAGTTGAACCGGGCGCCCGTCGCGTCGACGCCGATCCGCTTCGGGATGGAATCGATGCCCTGCTCCTGGATCACCTGCGCCATGGTGAAGACCTTGGAGATCGACTGAATCGAGACCTCGGTCTTGATGTCGCCGGCGGTGTAGACCTTGCCGTCGGCCATCACCAGCGCGATGCCGAACAGGGCGGGATTGACCTTCGCGAGCGCCGGAATGTAGTCGGCGTTCTTCCCTTCCTTCAGGTCCTTGTACTTGGCGAACGCGGCGTTGACGACCGACTGCGGGTCGGACTGCGCCGTGAGCGTCATCGACGCGAGCATCGCCGCTGCGACCAGCACAATCCCGCTGCGGAAAGCGAATCCGAATTTGCGCGCCATCACTGACCTCCCACCTTCACCGAGAAGTTGTATTTGAACGAGAACTGGAGCCGGACGTCGTCCGCCGAGAATCCGTCGGTGTAGTTGGCGCGGTTGGCCCACAGCAGTTCCCCGCCCATCAACACGTTCTTGACGGGCGTGTAGAGCAGGTTGGCCGAGAAGTACTGGCCGCTCTTGTAGGCATTGGCGGCCTGGCCGTTGCTGTTGCTGATGTCCACGCGCGAGTAGCCGATCGAGCTCGAGTACTGCGAGTTCCAGGTGTGATCGAAGAAGAGCACGAGGCCGAAATCGCCGAGCGCCTCGCCGACCACCGGTGTGACCACGTTGCCGGGGTTGCTCTTGATGGCGACGTCGACCGGCGCGTCGTTGAAGTAGTTCTCCACGCCCGCGCCTTCGACGAGCTGGAGGTGAAGCTTGTCGCTCTTACCGATGTTCAGTCCGGAACTGATGCTGAGGCCCCAGCCCCAGACGTGCCCGTTCAGGTCGAACTTGTCGTTGGGGAGCAGGTCGTCGTAGGCGATGTAGCGCAGGGCGCCGCCGACCTGGAGGTAGCCCCACTTGGCTCCCATCCGATAGTGGCCCGTGAAGTCCGGCGACGGAAAGCGCGGCTTGACGTTCTGCAGTTCGACCCGGTCCGACAACACGCCGGCGTCGCCGCTGGCGCCCGGCGCCTCGATGGCGATTCTCGCATTCGAGGTGCCGTCGTTGAACGGTTCCCAGAACACCTGGACGTTGCGGAAGAAGAGCATGCCGTTGGGACCCCAGTACTCGATCGTGTTCGGGAACACGTCGACGTCCATGAACGCGCTGTTGGTCTGGCCCGCGCCGACCTGCTTCCACTGGCCCCACGCGTGGCGGAGGCGGATCGTGGTCTGGCCGGCGTCACCGCCGACGCCGAACATGTCGAACTCGAACTGCCCCTTCACGTCGCCGCTCGAGGTCGGCAGGGTGCCTTTGACGCCCAGGCGGCTCTGGCGCGACGCTCAGGTAGAAGCGGCCGTCGTTGCCGAACTGATTGGCGACATTGGGCAGCCGCGATGGACGGTTGACGTCGTACCAGTCCGGGTTGTTCTGCTTGAAGTCCACGATCGCATCGGCCTGGCCGAAGCCGTAGATCTCCATGGTCGGCTTCTCGTCGGCCGCGGCCTGCGCGGCGGCCGCCGGTGCCGGCGCATCCGGTGCAGGGCTCGGACCCTGCGCCCGGGCGGACGCCGCCGCACCGAGCAGCAGGACGGCCAACGCTCCCGATCGGATGGCCGGGTAGGACTCTCGTATCGCGTGCATTTTTCCTGACTCCTTGTTGAAGGGGGTCGATCCCTATTTCGCGTTCAGTCGTTCCCACTCGCGGACGCGCCTGCGTCCCTCGTTGAAGATCCGCTCGTAGTTGCCTTTCCGCACTTTGAGGCTGGCTTCCGGCGTCAGCTGACGCCAGACCGGATCCCACATGTCGAACACGCCGTCGTACGCCGCCGCGCTCGCCGGCGCCACCGTGTCGGTCCCGAACAGAAAGCGGTCGGGGTATTTGTTCAACATCGCCGCCACCGCCGCGATCGCCTGCGGCGAGGAGACGGCGTACTTCGCCACCTCGTCCCACGAGATGTCGAAATTCACATGCGACAGCGCCGGGTCCGCCAGCATCGACTCCACGATGCCGATATGGTTGGGGCTGCGCTCCGCCGCCTCCGCCGACACCTGCGCGGGGTGGACGACGCGGCCGAGGCCGGTGTGCGCCCAGATGATCGAGGTCCTCGCGTGCCGCTTCAGCAGCGCCTTCATCTGCGTCAGGTAGACCGGCTCGGCATCGGTCTTCGCGAACGGCATGTCGATGTCGCTGTGGAGGATCACGGCCAGGCCGGATTCCGCCGCGAAGTCGAGGATCCGGTCGAGCGCCGGGTTGGTGAGGCTCGCCGTCTCGCCCGACACCTTCGACGACACGAACTCCTTGTGGATGGTGAACTCGCCGATGCCCGAGAACACACCGGGGAACGTCGTCAGCACGCGCCTGATGTGATCGGCCGCGTACATGTCGGCCGGGTTGAAGCCGGTGATCATCGGATCGAAGCGCGCCTGCTCCGCCGGCGTCAGCGACCGGTACGCCATCGCGATGGACGCGTCGGTGAACGAGTAGTAGTAAAGCGGCGCATCGCTGTTCAGGTAGTAGGTCGGCGCGAAGTCGCCGGAGTTGCCGTACGACCACTGCTGCTGCAGCGGGATCCCGAACAGCGTCGATCGGCCGGTCCGTGCTCCCCATGATCCGCAGGAACTGCTGCGGCGTGAGTCCCTGCTGGATGTAGTTCGTCAGGTGGAAATGCGAATCGTAGAACTCGTTGGCGGCGCCCGATCCCTGCGCGCCGAGCTGACGCGCGAGCAGGACCGACGCGATCAGGATGGCGACCGACAGGCAGAGCGCGGATACGAGACGTGTGCGTGGGTGACTCATGGCGGCCCCTTAGAAATTCATCTCCAGGTTGATGTGGAAGATGCTGCCGTTCGCGCCCACCGGCATCGGGTACGCCGTATAGCCGACGGGGCTGTGATTCACGTTGATGTACTCGCCGTTGATCCGGAGCCCGCGCTGCTGCGTAAAGTACCAGTTGCCACCGACACGGAACTCAGACGGGTTGCCGTAGTTCCCGAAGATCTGCGACCCGCTGAGATAGACCTGCAGGACGTTCTTGACGGCCATCGCCGACGATTGAAGCTGGTAGCCGTTGTCGGTGATGTCGGGGATGCCGCCGGTGTTGACGCCGGTGAAGTTCGACAGCCAGCGCCGGTAGGTACTCGCCCTCGAGCGACAGGCCCTTGTACTTGATGCCGGCGTCGATGCTGGTCATCTTGTAGTCGACGGTGTTCACCGAGATGCCCTTGCCGAACAGATCGGGCGTGAAGACGACGCTGCCGTCGGTCAGGCGAATCTGGCTGTTCTCGATGCCGTTGGTGCTCGGCTGACTCTGCTTGTCCTCGAGGCTGTGCGAATAGTGGCCGCCGAGGCGCGTCGCCACCTTCTCGTGGTAGTCGTAGTCACCGAACGTTCCCCACAAACCGAATTCACCTGTCGTCGGCAGCCAGGTCAGCGCGGCCGATTGCGTGTCCATCTTGTTGTCGATCTGCGACGCGCTCACGCCGAGGATGCTCAGGTTGGTGGCGAGCATCACGTTGTATTTCAGGTTCGCGGGAAGATCGCCCTTGGCCCAGATGCCGTTGGTGTACGAACCGCGGAAAAATTCGTCGGCTATCAACCGGCCGTCGACGCCCAGCCAGTAGGGAAACTGGCCTTCGGTGCTGCGCACCGTCGGCAGCGAGGTGATGCCGCCGCCCACGGTCAGAAACCGGTTGAACACGTAGCTCAGATTGCCGCCGCCGACCACTTGCGCCGGATCCCCTGCGACGCGTTCGATGACCAGACGTAGAGGTAGTAGCGGAACTTCGGCGTGAGAAACCACCCGGCGAAGGGCGAGAAGAACTTCGCCAGCTGGACGTCCTGGCGCTGCTGGACGGTGTGCTGTACGCCGAATGAGTCGGTGTACGACGCGTCGATGTTGCGTTGATTGAGGTAGCGGACGTAGCTGAAGAGGCGGAAATAGATTTCGCCTTTCTCGCCCGAGTAGAGGCGGAACCCGAACGTTGGGGACGTGCTCCAGCGGCTTCTGCTTCTCCTCTGTCGCCGACGTCTGCCCCGCGATGAACTCGCCCGCACAACCGTCCGACACCCAGAGCCCGGTGTCGTCATACCCCCACGTCTTGCCGAGCAGGCAAGGAGCCGAGCCGGTGGAGCGCACCAGCGCCACGCCTGCCGAGGTATCCGCGTCGCAATGTACCCGCCCGCTTTCGCGCGAGGCGCAGACGACCGTGGGCGCCGGTGTGGAAGGCGCCGCCGCGGCTGCGGGAGGCGCTGCCGCCTGCGGCGGTGAGTCCTCAGTCGACTGGGCCCGGACCGCCGATGCCGACAAAAGGACCAGAAAAGACACCGCCAGCACACCCCGAACTCGCCATGATCGCCATCGCATGTAGATGTCAAAGGCAGGGGCCATGCCATGACGCGCGCGCAGATCTAACGGTATTAAGGCGTGTTTCTGCTCTCGCGGGGCCTCCACGCTGCGGCGCGCCCCGGAAATCGGAGCATCGCTCCGAAATCTCGGGCAAGGCGCAGAGCGATGCCGCCATATATAGGGCCTCGGGGCCCAGCGCCGCGGCGTGCGCTTTGCACCACCGCCTTGCAACTTCTTTCTCGAAAGGAATCCCGATGCTGAAGACGCGTGTGGTACTGCCTCTGGTGCTGCTCCTGGCAGCCGCGAGCAGCGCAATCGCCCAGGACGTGCGCTACAACTTCGACAAGACGGCGAACTTCGCCACGTTCAAGACCTACAAGTGGGTCGTGATCAAAGGAGCGACCCAGCTGAGCGATCTGGTCGACAGACAGATCAAGGCCGCCGTCGACGCCGAGCTCGCGACCAAGGGGCTCACGAAGACCGACGCGGAGACCGCCGACCTGTTCATCGGCTACCAGGCCGCGGTCGGAACGGAAAAGGAATACACCTCGTTCGACACCGGGTGGGGCGCCGGTCCCGGCTACTACGGCCGCGGATGGTACGGGGGCGGCGGCGGCGGGATGACGACCGGGACGACGACCACGATCTACGTCGGACAGCTGGCGCTCGACATGTACTCGACGGTGCCGAAGACGCTGGTGTGGCGCGGCAACGCGAGCAAGACGCTCGATACCGAGGCCAAACCCGACAAGCAGGAAAAGAACCTGAAGAAAGCCGTCGCCAAGCTGCTCAAGAATTACCCGCCGAAGGAGAAGAAGTAACCCATCTCGGTCGAGGCACCCGGCACACGTTCCGGGCGCCTCGGCACCTCCTTCGTCGCCAGCCCGCTTATTTCTTGGTGCGCGTCGGATACTTCGCGAACATCGCGGCGACGGCCTGATCGATCGTGACATCGAGCTTCGTCCGATCGATATCGATCGGCTTGTCGATACGCAGCCGCAGCCGCCGCTCGCGAGTCTTCGTATCCAGGAGCCCCACCACCAGCGTCCCGACCCAGTACTGCGGATAGACGCCGGCGGCGTCGGGCTTCGCCATCACGTCCACATCAGTGCGGCTCAGCGAGTAGTAGGTGACCAGCACGTCGCCCGGCCCTGATGGCGCCTTGGTCATGCCGAGCGCGCTGAGCTCGCGATCGACAGCGGCGATGACGCGATCGTTGATCGCCTTGTCCGACGACGGGTGTCCCTCCGTCCACGAATAGGTCTTGAGCGCCGAGTAGTCCAGGGTCTTGTCTGCGTTGACGGTGACGCCGTATTTCGGCATCTGCGCTGAAGCGGGCGCAGCGGCAAGGGCCGCACACACGACGAATCCGGCGATGGCTCGTTTCATCATTCACCTGTACGAGTGTGCGTGCGTCTCGGCCTGCTCGCGCCGGCCGGGAGTCGCACGGGGTTTTTCTGCGTGGTTGTCGAGCGCCGGACCGGTCAGTGATGCCGTCGCGTTCGGGCCAGGCGTGGCGAGCCTATGCAGATCGGACGCCAGATCCGCCGCTCCCCCACGGCGGGAACGCCCTGCGAGGAAAACCGCCGGCCCCATCGGGCTCCGAGCGACCTCCGGGCCCTCGGAGGCGCTCCGGCACCTCGGGCAGGAAACCGCACCATCGCCGGCCTCCGGCGCGAAACCGCCCCGGATTTGTTCGCCGCGCAGCGCATGGCCATGGGCCCGCGTCTGGCGCATGTCTTGCGCACTCGCGATGCATGTCGTTCCTCGCCTGGACACCACGCCATCCGGTTGCGGCCGCAGCATTCGTCGTGCTCGCCCTCGCGGGCGGCCCCGGGTGCGGCGGTTCGAAGGACGACGCGAAGCCAGGCGCCGTGGTGCCTCCGGTCACGGACGAACCGTTCGCGGAGGCGCCCTCTCCGTACGAGTCGCTCCCCCCCGCGGTCCGGGAGGCGATGGACAAGCCGTTTACGGGCGATCTCGACGGGATGGTTGCCCGACGCGTGATTCGGGCGGGCGTGACGTTCAACCGCACGCACTATTTCATCGACAAGGGACAACAGCGCGGCGCGACCTACGAAGCCGTGAAGCTGTTCGAGGACGACCTCAACAAGGCCGCCAAGACCGGCGCGCTGAAAATAAACCTGGTGTTCGTACCGCTGCCGCGCGATCAACTCTACAAGGCGCTCATCGACGGCAAGGTCGACTTCGTCGCGGCCATGGTGACCGTCACGCCGGAGCGCGAGAAGCTGGTGGCCTTCTCCGAACCGACCCGCACGGACGTGAGCCAGGTGGTCGTCACCGGTCCGGGCGCACGGCCGATCGCCTCGTTGGATGATCTATCCGGGCGCGAAGTCTTCATCCGCAAACCGAGCCTCTATGCGGAGAGCGTCGCGGCCCTGAACACCCAGCTGACGGCGCGCGGCAAGGCCGCCGTGATCATCCGCGAGGCGCCACAGGTCTTCGAAGACGACGACGTGCTCGAGATGGTGAACGCCGGCCTGGTGGACGCCACGATCGCCGACGACTACCTGGCAAAGTTCTGGAGCCAGGTCTTCAAGGGGCTCACGGTCCACAACGATATCCCGCTGCGCACCGGCGGCACCTTGGCGGTCGCGATGCGGAAGGAGAATCCGAAGCTCCGCAAAGCCCTCAACACGTGGATCGGCAAGCACGGGAAAGGCGACGCGTTTCGCAACACGATCGAGCAGCGGTACCTCTCGAACATCAAGTTCGCCAAGAACGCGGCGTCGGAGGCCGAGCGCGAAAAGCTCGGCGCGGTCGCGAACCTGTTCAGGAAGTACGGCGCGCAATACAACCTGGATTTTCTGCTGATGGCCGCGCAGGGCTATCAGGAATCGACGCTGGATCAGAGCGCCAGGAACGCGAGCGGAGCGATTGGCGTGATGCAGGTGCTGCCGACCACCGCCAAGGATCTCAAGGTGGGAGACATCACGAAGCTCGAACCGAACATCCACGCGGGCGTCAAGTACATGCGGTTCATGATGGATACGTTCTACAAAGACGACCCGATGGATCCGCTCAACAAGGGGCTGATGACCTTCGCGGCGTACAACGCCGGGCCGGGACGGATCCGTCAGCTCCGGCGCGAAGCCGAAAAGCGCGGCCTCGATCCCAACGTCTGGTTCGGCAACGTCGAGCGGGTCGCCTCGGAACGGATCGGCCGCGAGACGGTGACCTACGTCAGCAACATCTACAAGTACTACGTTGCGTACCGCCTGGTCATGGAGCAGATGCAACTGCGCGACGCCGCAAAGGCGCAGCTCGCGCCCAAATAACGAATGAGTGCCGGCCGGTCTACGGCCGAAGCCAGGGAGGGTGTTCGTGAGGAGATTCAGCGCGGCGTTGCTCGTCGGTCTGACGCTGTTGTGGCCGTTGAAGATTCTGGGCGATGGTCAAGCACCGACCGTGCAGATTCCTCAGCCCGGTGTGCCCCAGATCATGACGATGGAGGGCAAGTTCGTTCGCGCAGCCTACAACAACGAAGGCTACGTGATCCTCGGATACCAGTTGGTCAACCGCTCCATCGGCGAGGAGTGGATGCTGCTGGAGGTCGGCATGACGGTGCTCGACAAGACGCCCGACTACACCCTGACCCGGGATGCGCTGTCGCTCGAGACGCCCGATGGCAAGACGATTCCGCTGCCGTCGGTCTCGGAGCACCGAGAGGGCGACACCCGTGCGCTGGAGGCCAGGGAACGGGTCCAGCGCGATTCGATCAACTACTTTCCGCCGATGGCCCACCAGGCGTGCCGCATCGGCTTCTTCTCCGACCTGAGCTCACGCGCGATGCCGTACGACCAGGTCGAACTCAGCAACCAGCGCGCCTGCATGGGCCGTCTCTACTTCCGGATACCCGGGGGCATCACCTACGGCCAGCATTGGCTCAACGTCAAGTTCGAGAAGAGCCTCATCCGCGTGCCGTTCCGGATCCTCACCGACGACGAAGAGAAGCTGCTGTCGAAGCACTATGGAGACATCAGCAAGCAGGTGAAGGCCGCGTTCCAGAAACCGAAGAAATAAACGCGAGCGATCGTCGATCAGTTCGCCCAGTCGCCTGGCAGGTGAACGTCGAAATAGTGGGACGGATTCACGATCTTCTGCTCTCGGAGCCAGGCCTCGGCTTCCGAGAGCAACTCCTGCCCAGGGGAACCGGCCGTCAGCGTGCCACGGCGGTATTGGCATGCTGCGAGATGCATGTGCATCGATGCGCTACGGGCGATCGGCTCGGCTCGAGCCAGCAGTTCGAGCGCGTCGCTCCGGCGCCCTTCCACGCTCGCGACTCCCGCGCGAATGATCGTCGCCAGCAACCGGGCCCATCCGACCTCGAATTTTTCAAGGGCGTGTGCGGACCGGATGGCCTGTCTGAGATACCGCTGCTTCCCCGACGAAACGATTCGCGCGGTGGCTATCGCGGCCCGGGCTCGCAAATCGTGGGCGATGATCGCCGCATACTCGACGCGGAAATGTAGAGAGCTCGACAGCGCTTTCCAGTCACGGCTGACACACGTCCACGCCTGATCCGGATGCCCCTCATACAGGGCCGTGTCCACACGCAGCTCGAGCAGCCACAGTCGTGGCAACACGTATCCCTGGCCTTGGCTTGCGGAGAGCGCGACTTCGAAAGACTCGACCAGCTGCGCACAGCGTGCCGGCCGATCGTCGGCGAGATGGAACACGAAGAAGCCGAGTGCGAGCGTCTGCACGGCATAGGCATCGTTCTGTTCCGTCGCCCGTTCCATCAGGTTCAGCCGGCTGTAGGTTTCTTCCAGGGCTCGGAAATCACCGATGAAATGGGCCGCGGACGTCTTCACCATGCTGCTGGTCGCCAACTCCCACGTCACGCCGGTGCATTGTTCGCGGAGGATGGTGTCGGCCTTGTCGGCCAACGCCTCCGCGGCTCGCCAGTCGCCGGACAACAGGGCCGCCAGAGCCTTCATCGTGGCAATGAGACCGGACGCCTGCGGATGCGTCGTGCCCGCCGCCAGTGCATCGGCCTTCGCGAAGAGCGTGGCGATCGTCTGGAGATCGCGCGTCGGGGACGTGGCGCGTTGCGCGGCTTCGGCGGCGAGCGCCATCGCCAGACGATCTCGATCGCCCAGCCGCAGCGCCAGGAGCAGGTGACGAGCCTGGAACTCGGCGCTGCGCGCGACGTCCTGGGTTGCGAGGCCAACCACGAGGGACCAATGGACATCCAGCACGGCGATGGCCTGTCGGGATGGATCGCTCGTGGACGTGACGGGCGCTTCGAGGCGACGGCACGCGATCATGAGCCGATGCCAGACTAGCGACGCCATCATTTGCCATCGCCGGGTCGGAATCCACACACCCAGGTCCTTTGCGCTGGCATGGAGCAGAGCAAGGCCGTCATTGACCCGGCCAATCCGGAGGAGTTGTTCGGCGCCGAGGCGCTGCAGTTCGAACCGATCCGCCGCCGGCGCCTCGTCGGCGGCGGCGCGGTACATGTCAGCCGCTTCCACGCTCTGTCCGCCGCGCGCAAGCGCGTCGGCGAGCTTTCGACGCAATCCCGGCTGCGCCCCGCCGGATTCCAGCGCGAGCCGGTACCATTGCGCCGCCTGGTCGAAGGCCAGGGCCGCTGACGCCTGTTCGCCGGCGATGATGCTGTAACGGGCCGCCGCCTGCTGTTCTCCGGCCTGATGAAAATGCGTGGCGATCAGCGGCGGTTCGGTGGGGTCTTCGCGCTCCAGGGCGTGCGCCAGCGCAAGATGTCGCGCCTGCCGACGGTCGGCCGGCATCGACGCCACCACCCCATCTCGAACGCGATCGTGGTACAGCTCGACCTGCCGCGGCCCGCGGGTGTCGCGGATGCGGACGCAGCGTTCGACGACGAGATGCGCGAGCTCGGCGTGACTGTCGCGAGGGAGGCCGACCGCGGCGTTGGCGGCGCCGCACGCAATGGGCTGGCCCGCGACCGCGATCACTTCGAGCAACTGGCGGATGTGAAGCGGCAGAGCCGAGAGCTGCTCGCCGACGATCTGGCTGATGGTCGCGGATTCCGGGCGCGCGGTTTCGAGCTGCCAATGACGGGAGAATTGATCGATGAGAAAAGGGCTGCCTTCGGACTCCCGCGCGATGACTGCGGCGCGCTCGTCGCCCGCCAGGCCTCTCTGGCCGATCAGGTGGATGGCCAGTTCCCGCGCCTCGGAAGCGGTCAACGGCCGAATGGCGACGTCATGCTGGTCGAGCCTGGTCGAGGCCGAGAGCAACGCCCGCCAGCTTTGCAGAAACGGGCTGGTCTCGACGTCATCACTTCGATAGCTGGCAATGAACAACCAGCTCGGCGGCGACGCCGTGACGAGCAGCCTCTTCAAGAACGCGGCGCTATCGAGATCGCCCCACTGCAAATCGTCGATCGTGATCACGACCACGCGTCTTTCGGACAGGCGTGACAGGAGATCCTGGAGGCTGGCGAATGCGCGCTCCCGCAATTCCTGCGCATCCAGAATCTCCACCGTCCGCCGCCGCGCGCGGGTCAGGCCTTCGACTCGAGACAGCACCGGGAAGATTCGAA
The DNA here is from genome assembly GCA_963794705.1 of uncultured Acidobacteriota bacterium. GTDB lineage: Bacteria > Acidobacteriota > Vicinamibacteria > Vicinamibacterales > CAVVIG01 > CAVQFC01. The sequence goes on along the minus strand of CAWCFI010000005.1, from coordinate 728,046 downwards.
TCAGGCACTGAACATCGTGAGGCGCCAGTGCCTCCGCCTCCCCGTCAGGCAATGTTCGCAGGTACTGACCCAGCCAGTCGACGAGATCATCGAGAGCCTTGTACGGAATCGTTTCGTTTTGATAGCAGCGACCGGCGAGAAGGACCACATGGGGATCGTCGTGCTCGACACGTCGTCGAAACGTCCGCAGCAGCGTGCTCTTGCCCACCCCTGAATGGCCGTGCACGTTGGCCACCACCGAGCGGCCGCTCCTCGCCACCTGCAGCAGGTCCTGCAACTGCTTCAACTGCCCTTCGCGTCCGATCAGCGTCTCGTCGTCGGCCGAATCGTGGGAGCTCGACGCGGGTCTCAACTGGACGCCAAGACGCCGCATCACCTCCGAACCTGTCGGACGGTCTCGCCATTCGGGCTGCAGGAGATCGGCGCAGAGATCGCGCAGATGCGTGGGCACATCGGCTGGAAAGACAGCAGCCCGCGGTGACCGCCGGACGAGATCCGTGGGAAGACCGCCGACCGTCGCCAAATACAGGACAACGCCGAAGCTGTACCAATCGCTGGCTTCTCCCGCTGGTTCGCCGGCCAGGACTTCCGGCGCCATGTAAGGAGGAGTGCCGGCCAGCGAGATGCCGTTGATGGCGCCGCGATCGCTTTCGCGGACCAGGCCGAAATCCAGCAGACGAACCCGGCCATCGCTCGTGACCAGCACGTTGCCGGGCTTGATGTCGCGATGAAGAATGCCCCGCTCGTGTAAGGCGCGGATACCCTGCGCCAATTGAAGCGCCGCCTGCAGGAGATGTCCGATGCTGCAGGCCGCCGCCGTGGGATTGTCCGCCGGTCGTGGCTCGTGCTGAAGGTATTCAAGGAGACCGACGCCACGAATCAGCTCCATTGTGAAGAACCAGGTCGAGCCTTCACAAAACAGCTCGTACAGTTCGACCAGATTCGGGTGGCGCACGTCAACGAGTGCCCGCAACTCCCGCTTGAACCGATCGACGAATTCCGCGCGACGCAGGACCTTAATGGCGACGAGCGACTGCTGGCGCCGGTCGTAGCACTCGTAAACCGTGCCGAAGCCGCCGGCACCGAGGCGTCGCCTGACTTCGAACCGCGCCGTGCCCGTGAACTCGTCGCCGGCCTCGGCCTGAGCACGCGCAGCAGGATTCGCGGCGAGGGTCGGTTCGTCGGTCGCATCTGCAGGGACGGCAGCGCCGTCGATCTGCAGCGAACGCCAGGAATCAGGTCCGTCCGAGGCGCGAAGATGGAACTGGTCGGGAGGCAGCAACTCGCGCAGCGCCCGCAGGGCTTCGTCCGCGAGAGCGGGGTCGCCGGACGAGGTGTCTCGTACGAAACTCTCCCTGTCCGCCGGATCCACGTGCAGTGCCGCCCGGACGATGTCCTTGATCGCTCGCTCGCGAGGCGACGGCACACTCTCGGACAAGCGGCGATTCTACACCCGCCACTCAGGACTTCCTTACGTCTTGTCCCACTCGTATGTGTGATGATCGGGTGGTCACGTCTCTGCTGAGGAGCACACCATGTTTGGTTCACTGGGTATGCCGGAACTGATCGTCATTTTTGTGATTGCGCTGGTGGTCTTCGGCCCTCGCAAGCTGCCGGAACTGGGGCGGTCGCTTGGACGGGGTATCGCCGAATTCAAGAAAGCGACCAACGAACTGCAAAATACGCTCGAACAGGAAATCAATGCGGACGAGGCCCGCACCAGGGCCGCGGAGAGTGAAGCGGTGGCGACGGCTCAGCCGGTTGCGCCTCACGGGGCCGAGGCGACGCCCCCCGTCAGCAAGAGCGCATAGTTCCGATCGCTCACCTCATCAAGGTGAGACCAAACATCGCGGCTCCCACGAGCCCGAGGATTCCGGACCCCAGCCAGATCACGCGCTGCCGCGTCAACGCGGCGACTGCGCCCAGCGCGATCCCGACCTGGAGCAGCGCCACGCTGCTGGCGAATCGATGGTGACGCGCGAGCAGGCGATCGGCCTGCTCGGATTTGTCGTCACGCTCGCGTTCCTTTTCACGCGCGGCATGCTCGATGTCCTTCTGTTCCACCGCGTAGCGTTGAATCGACTGGTCCAGGTAGGCGGGCGCGGCCTTGCCTGCCGCAATCCATGTCGCCCGCGACGCCTCCTGAACGCTCGCCTTGATCCCTTTGGCCTGATAGTAGGTCCACTGATCTGACGCTTCGGCCTGGAGCCGGCCCGCCTCGGTCTTCAGGACCAGCGCCTCGTTCACGGTGCCGCCCGCCTGCAACGACGCGACCGCGCCGAAGGCCGCCAGCAAGGCGGTGGTCAGCGCGATGTTGCGGAGCAGCGAATCGGTCGGCGGTTCGTGAATGGTTTCCTGCAGGCGATCGATATCAATCTCTGTGGCTTCGGGCATGAGCTGATCATATGTGCTGAATTGGTTGAGCGAGTCCGCGCGCGATCGACGTTACTGATTCCTTACGTCGAACATCAGAACTCCACGTGCAGGCGAAGCATCTCCGACGAGGACCGGCCCGCGGTCCCGGTTGTAGCCGGGATGGTCGATGTACTGCAGGCCGCCGGCGACCGATGCAGCCCGCGCCAGACATGCGCCGTGTAGTAGGCTCTCGACGATGTCTCTCGCGGCCGTAGCGCAGCGCGCCGTCGCCGAGCAGAAATCCGTCGCCGCCCAGCGCGAGGTACTCGCGGTGCGGCTCCGACAGCCCGTTCGACACGACGGCGACGCCCACCCGATCCTGCGAGCGGCTGCCACAGCGCCGCCGACTCAGGTCGCCGCCGCCCTGCACGCTGTTGTTCACCTCGGTGTACGCAAACGACTCGTTATGACCTTCATTCCAGCCGGTTCGCGCGAACAGCGCGCACAGCTCGTGGCAAGGCATATTCGCGATTCAGCGCCGACCCCGGTCTTCACCCGGCCCTGCACGCGGTACGCGACGACATCCGGGCACGGGATCGTGCCCCGACAGGAATCCCTCGAATGGCCTCGTCGTAGCTGCCCATGTTGGCGTGATTCGCGTAGCCCAGCGCCCGCACCGTCAGCGTCTCGGTGACCGGCCGCAGCTCGAGCTCGAGATTTTCGGCGCGCGACTGCGACAGATGCCAATCCATGTCGATGCCGTTGGCGACGGTCGGCATCAGCGCTTCGCCGAAGCGCAGCGACCACCGCGGCGTGTCGTACTCGACGATCGCGGCGTAGGTGTAGCCGCGCGTATCGGCGGCGTAGTCGTACGCGCCGTTGTTGTCGACGGTCCAGTTCGTGAACTGCAGATGGCTGTCGCTGCCGACCGCATTGACGTCGAAGAAGTCCGCCATGCCCAGCTTGCCGGCGCGGATCTCGATGCGGCGCGCGGGGACGTGCGCCGCCAGCGAGAAGGCACTCGGCGTCGCGTCCACCAGCTCGCGGCTGAGCGGAATCGGTGACGTGCACCATCGCGCGCGCGACGTAGGGCGCCGAGCCGAGCGTCGGGTTGCGGACGACATCGAGGTTCGTGAAGCCCGGCAAGGCCGAGCGCGTCGCTCAGGCCGCCGCCCGCCCGCGCTCTCGATGTCGAAGAGCAGCTCGGTATGGCCGGCAGCTTGACGCCGGTGTAGATGGTCCAGATGCGGGACAGCGCCTGTTCCTTCGCTGCGCGCAGGCTGTTGTCCCCCTCGTACGGCGAGGTGAATCGCCCGTGCGCCTGCGAGATGAGATTCATCTGGCCCGACACCCACCACCAGGCATCGTCTCGCCGGGGCACAAAGCTCGCAGCGCCAGACGGCGGTTCGTCCGCCTGGGCCTGCGCCACTACCAGCGATCCGCCTCCCCCACCAACGAGCAGCACCAACAGGACGGTGAACCGCCAGGACGCACGGCTACTCAACCTCGCGACGAGCTCATCGGGAAGGAATCGGCCAGGCGATTGTGCGACGATATGATTCCGATGGAGCGCGCCACTCGCGGCTATCGACGCCCCAACACACTGATCATGCGAATCACCATCCTGCCGTTGGCGCTGCTCGTCGCCTTGTCGGCGTGGACGGCGCCCGCCGCGGCCGGCGCCGAGGCGCCGAGAATCGTCGCGCTCGGCGACAGCCTCACCTCTGGGTACGGCATCGGCAAGGCCGATGCCTACCCGGCCGTCCTGCAGACACGTCTCGAGGACAGCGGCTACCACTATGAGATGGTCAACGCCGGTGTTTCTGGCGACACGACGGCGCGGGCGCTGCAGCGGTACCAGAACGCGCTCGACGGCGACGTGAAGATTCTGATTCTGGCATTGGGCGCCAACGACGGGCTGCGGGGCGTCGAGACAGCCAGGGTGCAGTCCAATCTCAGCGTCATCATCGAAGACGCGCAGCGCCGCGGCATCGCCGTCATCCTCGTCGGCATGGACACGCTTCCTCTCCGCGGCTGGGGCTATGCGATCGCGTTCCATCGCATCTACGAAGACCTCGCCGCGAGATACCACCTGCCCCTCGTCCCGTTCGTGCTGATGAAGTTGATGAGCGATCCCTCGCTGATGCAGAGCGACCGCGCACATCCCAACCGCAATGGCGCTCGGACCATCGCGGACATGATCTGGCCACAGCTGGAACCACTTCTGAAAGTGGCCGGTTGACTAGACGATTTTACAGGGAATGACCGCGTCCTCGTCGAACGAATAGACAGCGCAAAGCCGATGGTATCCGTCGGCGATGACGACCTTGCTGTGGTTGGCCATCCGCACGAGCAGGAGCGGCGAGAGCGGCTGCCCCGATCGAATGCCCTCCTGATCCTTCCTCACGTGAGAGTTGCTGACGCCGAGCAGCGACAGACCCGACGCGCGGAAGAGGTCCTTGGCTTTGAAGCGGGCAATCGGCGCCCGCCGCAGCCGGCTGACGGATGCCGCGGCCGAGCGATCGGCAAACAACAGCCGCAGATACGACTCCGCGGCGGGATAGTCGTGTTCCTCGGGCTGGCTCCGCCATTTGATTGTGTCGTGCCTGGCCATGTCGCGTGCGCCTCCGAGGTCAGCGATCGTCCACCATGTGGCGGCGCCGTGTCTACGAGGCGTTTCTTTATGAACGGCGTTATGAACGGCGTTCGCGTCGCGAAGACGACCTAGACGACCTCGATGGATGCGTCAGCGGCGTCCGTCTCCTCCCCGCCGATCACGAAGCGAAGCCGGCCCGCGGACGATCGCGGAGGAATATCGACGAACCAGATGCCCAACGAGGTCACGGCTCGCGCCGCCTCTTCGTGTCCGGCATCGTCATTCCACGACCAGGTCAGCGTAAAGGCCGCCGACCCGATCACCCGGAGGCGCCGGCCTTTCGCCATCGCGCGCACCGGCCGTTTCCGGCTCCAGACCTCGATCGGTTCGCGGACGACGGCACTTCGGCGGCTGTAGCGCGAGCGCACGGGATCGATCATGTCGAACACGCGGCCATCGGCGATGGAGCGAACCAGCTTGATGTATTCGGCGTGCGCCCATGCCAGCGGAATGGCGGCGCCCGTCGGTCCGCCGGGTGTCAGGAGTTTCCCCGGGTTGGGAGGACCATCCCAGACTTGCTCCGGCAGGAGCCCGATGCCGACCGCGAATGCCTGCAACGCATGCAGGCAGGACCGAGCATCTCTGCCGGCTGCGAGTTCATAGTGGCCACGCTCACCGGTCAGCAACGGCCACGGGCGGCCGACTCCCCAGCCCTTGAAACTCGTGCCGTCCACGTGCTGGCCATAGCCGTCATGGTTGTAGCGCCGCCAGCCTGGTCCCTGGGGCAGGTCCACCTTCAGCACGGCATCGATGACGGTGAGCGAGTCGACCACAATCGGATCGTCGGGATCGCGAACGCCGTAGCGAACCAGTTCCAGAAATCCAGCGTCGACGATCTCCTTCGCCGGGTAAAGGAACGGGCCCTCCGGCGGCTGGTTCGCCAGCGTCAGCATGCCCGCATTGGGATCTTCATCGCCGCCGGTGTTCGGATTGATCCGGATGTAGTGACGCGACACCTGTGGATGCAGTGTGCCCTGCGTGGTCACCGTCCATGCCTCGACGTGCGCCTCGAGGAAGTCCGCGTACTCGCGCACGAAGTCAGCCGTCGCCGGATCGCCGTCGCCCTCGATCAGTTCGGCGGCGCAGATCAGCCCCGCGATATTGATCGCCAACGTCGACGGCGAAAAGCCGGACGCCTCCTCCCAACGGTCCTGCGGGGTCACGGGTCCTTCCCTCATCAGGAACCCGCACGCCGCGGCGGCCATCGCACACGGATCGAACGCGCCCAGCGCCTGCGCCTGCCGGAGGCGCCACGCCAGAACGAGCGGGAACGACACCTCGTCCAGCTGCACCCCGCTCCAGTAAGGCCGCCCGTCGATCCAGAAATTCTGGAAGAACCCGCCGTCCGCCCGCTGCGAGACGCCGAGATAGATCAGCACCCGCAGCGGCGTGGCGACGTCTCCGGCGGCGAGGAGCGCCGTCGCCGCCTGCACCAGGTCGCGCGTCCACACCAGGTGATACCCGCCCAGCTCCTCGTCCCCTTTGCTGCTGCCCCAGGGAATGCTAAGCGCGGCGATCATCGCACCCGGATAGCTCTTGTCCTCGTGGGCCAGGAGCAGGTTGACGCTGCGCTCGTAGAGCAGCGCCGCGCGCCGGTCGGGGGCGCCAACCGCGAGCGCAAAACGACGCGATGTTCGCCCCCATTCCTCGCGAAAGCGCTGCAGGCTCGCCTCGAACGGGGTCACCAGCGACTGGAACAGCGTCGTGATCGCACGGTGTCGCGTGTCGCCGAACGCCAGTCCGACCGTGAACTCAGGCCCGCGCGACAGATCGATTTGCCCGGTGACGGCGATGTTGCCGTCGTACGCGGCCTGGTAATCCCAGTCCAGCCTGCGGTTGTCGTGCAGGTCGGTCCAGCCGTCGTTGACGGCGACGTAGCCGCAGGAACGGCGGAGGAAGGGACTGGTCGCGCCAAGCGCCATCCAGGTATTCCCTTTGAACGCGACGATGATCCGACCGGCTTTCGTGTCGAACACCTCGGCCGAGTTGCCCCACCCGCCGATCTCGAGGTGCGGCGCGCACAGCACGTACACCTGCAGCTGGTCGAGCAGGCCGGGCTCGGCGTCGAGGCGCGTCCGCATCAACACGCAATCCTGATGCGGATGACCGATGACGGTCTTCCGCAGCGTGTAGGCCGGTTCAGCTGCGACGTTGGTAATCTCGAACCCCAGCGACGCATCGTCGATGCAGTCGATGCTCGACCGGGTGTTCCGCCGCTCGTCGTGAAAGAACGTCTTGCCGTCGGTCACGAGGAATTGCAGGTCGCGGATTTGCGGGGTATCGATCGTCGGGTAGAACACCTCGGTGAGGATGCCGGCGGCAACCGTGTACCAGACCCGGCTGGCCGTCGAGTACGCCGTGCCGACCGCCTCTTTGGCGCCGCGGGTCCAGCGCGGCGACATGCCGGGTCCATTCGGCGCGGCGTCGGGAAGCCTTGGAGTATTCACGTATTGAGTATGCACTGTAGACTAGCGTCGCAGGCGCATTCCGGTGGCCGATCGCACCACATCCGCTCGTCATGTGCAGAAACTCATGAGCCCCCGCCCGAATCTGCTGCGATGGATCATCGCATTCAAGGCGCTCAAGGCCATCACGTTGACCGTTCTCGGCGTCGTCCTGTTGACGACGCGTCGTTCCGATCCCGTGGATCTCTTCGTGCGCATCGCTCTCGCCGTGCACCTGCCGCTCACGTCGCGCCTGCTCGAACGCGTGCTGGCGTTCCTGGCGAACCTGACCATCAGCCGGCAGACCGCGCTGGCGTGGACGGCCTTCGGGTATGCCTCGCTGATGGGCACCGAGGGCATCGCGCTGTATCTGCGCAAACCGTGGGCACGCTGGTTCACGATCATCGCCACCAGTTCCCTGATTCCGATCGAGATATACGAGATCGTCCGCAGGCTGCGGCCGATTCGCGTCGCGGCGCTCGTGGTCAATGTGGCCGTCGTGGTGTATCTCTGGCGGCGCGACGACCTGGCCGGCAACGGATCATCCCAACGACTGTCTTCCTGAGGTGAGGAAATGGCTCCACCAGAAGCAAGCGGAAACAGATACGTCCTTGGAAGCGACGACGTAGAGCTGACCCGGCTGGATCGGCAAGCGGCGCTGATCGGTCCGCCTTCGCAACTTCTCCTGAAGGCCGCCGGCATCGGCCCTGGCCAGCGCGTGCTCGACCTCGGCACGGGACTCGGCCACGTCGCGCGACTGGCAGGGCAACTGGTCGGATCTGCCGGGAAGGTGGTCGGAATCGATCGCGCGGCGCAGGCCCTGGCGGTGGCGCGCCGTCGTGTCGCGGAGGCGGGAGAGCATCATGTCTCGTTCGTCGAGGGCGACGTCCTCAGCTGGCGCAGCGACCAGCCGTTCGACGCGGTTGTCGGCAGGCTCGTGCTCTTCCATCTTCCGGATCCGGTGGCGACCGTTCGCCACCATGTCCAGAACCTCGCCGCGAACGGCCTGTTCGTCGCGCTCGATTTCGACATCGGCGCGGTCCGCACCGAACCGCCGGTCAGTCTGGTCGCGGAGGCCGGCGACTGGATCAACCGCGCCTTCCGCGCCGCGGGCGCGTCGCCCACCATCGGCGCCCGCCTCGGACCGATTCTCCAGCAAGCGGGCCTCAACCAGGTCGCCACATTCGGCATCCAGGCATACCTGCCGCCGGGCGATCCCGCCGCTGCGGCACTGCTCACCGGCGTCGTCCGGAGCCTCGCGCACGAGATCATCGCGCGAGGCATCGCTACGGTCGAGCAACTTGGTCTCGACACTCTCGAGCAGCGCCTTGCCGACGAACTCGGTCGAGCTCAGGCCGTGCTTCTGCCTCCGACGGTGGTAGGCGCGTGGGGTCGCCGGTCGAACGAGGCGTAGAAGCCATCGCCCGATCGCATGCGAGACCGCGCACTCATTTGATTCTCGCGGCGCCCCGGCTGTAGAGTGGGAACCTGTCGATACTTTAGCGTCGCATTCATAACATACTCATCACATTGTCTACTCAGCGAGATCGTCGCTGTTTAGCCGGAGGCACAGATGGCTAAGGCCAAGCGCAACATCGCGGCGGCGGAACACAAGCTCGAGGAATTCGCGGAGGACCTGGGCCGGATGCTCGGTCATGCTCGCGCCAAGGCCGAGGGGTGGATGGGCCAGCGCCAGGCCATCGTCAAGAACTTGACCGAACTCCGAGACGAGGCCTCTAAACTGCTCAGCCAGCTTGGGCACGATGCCGCTATCGCAAGCCGCAGAGGGCGCAAAGCTGTCGGCACGGCCGTCGCCGGCATTCAACGAGGAGCGGGCCGGCCGGCCGGCTCGAAAAATGCCATCATCATCGTCGGCGGCAAGGCGCGTCGAACGATGTCCGCCAAAGCTCGCGCCGCGATCTCGGCCGCGCAGAAGAAACGCTGGGCCAAGCAGAAGGCCGAAGCGAAGAACTAACGGTACGGCGCGAGGTCCTGCCCTATCCGTTCGAGCAGCTGCGGATCGACCGTCCGGGTGTCCGGCTTCCCTGGCTCTTTCTCCGAGTACAGCATCAGCTTGACGGACTTGCAGTGCGGTCCCAGCGCCTGGGGGTCGAAGACGTACAGACCTTCGCGAATCGCGTCGCTTTCCGACACCCGCCGCTCGAGCGTGAACGGATGGACGGGCGTGACTTCGCTGTCCGCGCAAAAGACACGCAGCCGCGAAAACCCGGGCTTGAAGTGCTTGATCGACGGCACGGCGACGCCTTGCGTGTACGCAGCGCCTCGCGCGACCGTCGTCCAGAAGCTCTCGGTCAACTTGGGTGTGACGCGGATGACCAGGAGCGGCGGCGCGTCCGCGAAGTAATCCGACCAGTCGAGAAAGTCCGTGGGAGAAATCTGCCTGCTCTGCGACAGCTCCTGGCGCGCCGCCGCGGTCGGGGTGCGCGTGCTCGACTGCGGCGGATGCTGGGCGGCGTAGATCAACACCGGCGTGAGGAAGGCGATGTCGAAGTCGGGCGTCGACATCTGGTACGCGCTCATGTTACCGGCGCGGCGCTGGACCTCCGCTTCCGGCACATCGGTCGCGAACGCCCGCGTCGGTTCGACGGGTAGATGTGTGCCGGCCGGCCGCTGCGCGGTCTGCATCGCCTTCTCCGCGGATCCGACAACCGCGCAGGCTTCGTCGATGCGGACGATCCGCGCGTCCCGGCTCCCTCTGCCATCCTGATCGTCGGCAGCCGAGGAAATACCCACGAGGCTGCCGTTGCCGCTAAACACCGGTCCACCAACGATGCCGGCATCGAGCCTGAAATCGGCCACGCTGTCGTGCGTGCCGACCCGAAGCACGTCTCCGAGCGAGACGTCCATCTGGCCGCGCAGCGGCGCGCCGATCGCGACCATCCTCTGCCCGACTGTGAAGGGCGGCCTGGATCCGTTGGCGCAGCCCAGCGGGACCGGCCGCACCGATGCAATGGCGGCAGGATCGACCCACAGGATCGCGATATCCCGTCCGCGATCGGCCGCCAGCACCCGCGCCGCGACCTTGATGGAAGGCGTGAGCTGCACTTCCGCCGTCGTCGCGCTGCCGATGACGCGCTGATTCGTCACGACCAGGCCCGCGGCATCGACGATGAATCCAGACGCGCGCGATTCCGCCGTCCAGACGGCGACGACGCTGTCCTTCCATTGCACCAGGAGCAGCGACGGATCGTCGTCCTGCGGTGCTGGAGATGAGGACGACGACGCCGGCGCGTCGCCGACCTCGGCGTTGGCGGCGGTCAAATCGAGAACCGCATCACGTCCCGCCGAGATCGCCACGATCCGGGTCCATTGATAGCCCTTGCCGTTGAAGGCCACCGGCTCGTCCGACTCCACGGTGTAGCTTCCGGGTCGAAGCCTGACGTCGACGGTGCCATCCCTCCCGGTGACGACTCTCCGGGGCGCACTGGTGGCCGGATTGTCGCTGATCAGCAGCGCGTGACGCGCGATCGGAATCGACGGGTGGCTGGCATCGGCCAGCGTGACCTTGACGTGAAGAACGCTCAGCGTCTGCGCCGACGCCGCGCAGGGCAGGACGGCGAAAAGCGTGGCCAGGATCAACGCGCGCGGCATCAGTGACAGCGTCCCTCGCACGGCAGCCGATGTCAAATTCTGGAAAGGCGTCAGTCTTCCCGAATCATCGGCGCCGACCGTCGGTGCACGATCAGCTCGAACACATCGGGCCTGGCGTAGTGTCCTGCGATGTCGAGCTGCGATCGTGGGCCGACCAGGTCGTCTCGCCGGACGTCGGCGTACAGGATCGTTTCCACTTCGGTCGCCGGTCCAGCCATGATCTTCCCGTCGGGATCGACGATGACGCTTCCGCCCGGGTTGATCCAGTCAGCATGGCCCGACAGGTACTTCGCCTTGAACGGCAGATCGTCGGGGATGTCATCCAGGCGCACCGCCTGACAACAGGAGACGACCACGGCCCGGCCTTCCTTGGCGGTATGACGCATGGTCGAGAGCCACGGCTCACCCCGATCCCAGGTGGGGGCGACATGGATCTGCGCGCCCCAGGCCGAGAGCGCGTAGCGGGCCAGCGGCATGTAGTTCTCCCAGCAGATCAGGCCGCTGACGCGGCCGAACGGAAGCGCATGGACGGCGAGGTCGCCGCCGTCACCGCTCCCCCACACGAGCCGCTCCCCACCCGTCGGAATGAGCTTGCGGTGTTTCCCCAGGATGACCCCATCGGGACCGATGTAGAGCAGCGTGTTGAAGATGGTCGAGTCGCTCGCCTCTGCGTTGCGCTCGTTGACGCCGATCGCGACGGCAACGCCGGCGCTCCTCGCCGCGTGACACAGCTGGTCGGTGGAAGGACTCGGAATCGCGATGGAGTTGGCGTGGAGAGCGACGTAGGCCTCGCGCAGATCGGCGGTGCGGCCGGGTGGGATGAACCACGCCCACACGGGATAGCCGGGCACGAACGCCTCGGGAAACACGGCGAGCGCCGCCCCTCCCCGCCCGGCGTCGGCGATGAGCCGGCAGGCCTTCTCGACGGTGCGATCCCGGTTCAAGTACACCGAGCATGCCTGAACGGCTGCGATTCGGAACGACTCTCCCGGGCTCATCGGCCTCCCGCGACCAATCTACTTGGGCCGGCCCGAGAACCCGGCCGCGCTTCGCAGCGCGTCCGCCTCGAGCAGCTTGCCGTCCAGCATGACCACACGGGTCTTGCGCAGGTCGGCGATGTGCGTCGAGGGGTCGCCCTCGATAAGCGCCAGATCGGCGGTCTTGCCGACTTTCACCGAGCCGGTCTTCTTGTCCTGGCCAACCAGACGCGCGGGCACGATGGTCGCCGCCGCCAGCGCTTCGGCCGGGCTCAAGCCCGCCTGCACGTAGATCTCCAGCTCGTGCACCAGCTCGATGCCGGCGCCGTCGGTCCCTGCGACGATCGGCACCCCCGCCTTGTGCATCAGGCCGAGCAGGCCGACCATCTTGGCCCAGCTCGCGCGATAGTCGGCACGCGTAAGGCCCTTGGGTACAGCGAAGCCGCCGCTTCGGAAGCCTCGCTCCGTGGTCGGCGGCATCGTACCGACGAACGGAGCGTACGACGGGGACAGGTCGCCGTTCTCCGGCACGTACAGACTCTCGAACGCGACCATCGTCGGATCGCTGTAGACGTGACGGCTGGTCATCGCGCCGATGATCGTCTTGATCGCCGGGCCTTCGAGGTTCACATCCTTGGCGTAGCGGCCCGGCCCCTCGAAGCGCATGATCCCGTTCGAGACCGGGATCACGCTGTCCGGCATCGCCTGCATCATCACCCAGTTGATGTGCGTGATTTCGTCGTAGCCGGCGTTGATCGCGTCCATCGGCCGGATGCCGGCTGGAATGTGCCCGTGAACGTGGAGCCCGAGCTTGTGCGCTTCGCGAATGCTCGCGGGCAGCCACGCCGCGTCGAACGTGCCGTAGAACTTGACCCCGGTGAAGCCGTTGGCTTTCGCCTTGTTGACGAGCGCGATCGCCTCGGCCTCGCTGGTCGCGACATTGGCGACCTGCGCGGTGTACGGTCCCTTGCCGTCGATGAGCGAAGAGGGATAGACATGCGGCGACAACAGCTGCCCGGCGGCCATTCGGCTGCGGCGGTCAATCGTCCGCAGGTCATCGTTGCCGGGATCGCGCACCGACGTCACGCCCATCGACAGCTCCTGCAAGCCGGTGAAGTCGTCCCCGACGTGCATGTGGCAGTCCCACAGGCCGGGGATCAAGGTCTTGCCGCGGCCGTCGATCACCTGGGCGCCGGCCGGCACCGCGATCGAGGCGTGAGCGCCGACGGCGGTGATCGCGCCCTTGTCGACGACGACCGTCTGATCCTCGACAAACCGCGTCGCGTCGGCGTCGAAGAGGCGGACACCCGTGAACGCCACCGCTCCCGCAGGCACGGTGACCAGCGCCTTGACCAGCCCCGGCGCCTGCGCCGCCATTGCCGTCGCCTGCGCCTCCTCGATGTTCTTCTGTTCGTCGGCGTAGGCCTCGGGCACCCAGGCAAGCCCGACGGAGAACGCGAAGAACTTGTTGTTCTTGTCCGCCCAGATCGGCAGCGGCGAGGTGCCGATGCCGGTCACCGACCAGAGCGTGATGGTTTGTCTGGCCGCGCCGGCGCCGACTCCGAGATCGGCCAGCCTCGACGCGTGCGCCTTACCGCCGGGCAGGAGGTCGAGCGATTTGTCGGGCCGCGCTAGCAGCGCCTCCAGAAACCACGCCGTCATGTCGATCGGTCCGCCTTGCGAAATGTAGAACGCGGGTGATGAATAGCTCGCGCTGCCGGCGTCGACCGGACTCTTCCAGCCTGCCGTCCCACTGGTGATCGTGAACGTCTCTGCCGCGTCGCCCTGCGGTGTGACGCCGCGGATGGTGAGCGCCGAGGGCAGGCCGTCGCTCCCGGCCTTGCCGCTCGAGTCGAGCTCGAACACCTGACCGCGCAGGTTCATGCTCTCCCGCCCCATGCGGGTGCCGTCGGCCGCGATCCAGCTCCAGGAGTCGCCGTGCTTGCCGCCGGTGGACTGGATCAGGAAATGACGCGCATTCGCGGGCGGCTTGAGCAGCTCCGCCTGGGGCACCTGCGCCGCCGTGGTAGCCAGCGCCACCACGAACCAGACCGACACGAGTATTCGATGCATGACCACTCCGCGGCAATGCGACCGGTTCCACCAGAGCGATGAACCGCAGCGACGATTATCTGTCCGATCGGGAGGGAGTGACGCCAACTTTTCCCGCCGCCGCGGGTCGGGTCGAGCCTGGGCGAATCAGGCGGCGGGACGCGTCGAATGACGCCGTTTGGGAGTGCCGGTGGGCGGCTCGGCCGCCCGGCGCTGAATCATCGTCACGAAGGCGTTGACCAGCTCCGGAGAGAGCGAACCGTGCCGCACATCGTTCAGCAACTCCTCGCAGGCATGATCCAGCGTCAGCGGCGCCCGGTACGGCCGCATCGTCGTCATCGCATCGAACGCGTCGACGATCGAAATGATCTGCGCCAGCAGCGGAATCGCGTCGCCGCGCAGGCCGTCGGGATAGCCGCTGCCGTCGAGGCGTTCGTGGTGATGGCGGATGATCCGGCGAACCGGGGCAAGCGAGCGCAGGCTGCCGCAGAGCGATTCACCGATGATCGTATGGCGTTTCATCAGCTCGAACTCGCCGCGGGAGAGCCGGGTCTTCTTCAGCAGAATCCGATCGGGAATGCCGATCTTGCCGACGTCGTGCAGGTAGCCGCCGCGACGCAGTGCCTCGAGGTCGGCGTCGCCCAGCCCCAGCTCCAATCCGAGCGCGGTCGCATATTGCGCCAGGCGCTCGCAGTGCCCTTCGGTGTAGGCATCCCGCGCCTCCACGGTCAGGGCGAGGCTGACGATCACGGACTCGGCGGACTCGAGCTCGTCGGTGTACCGCTTCAGCCTGACCAGCGAATGAATGCGCGCGCGGAGCTCGCCGGCGTCGAACGGCTTGGAGACGAAGTCGTCCGCGCCGGCGTTGATGCCGGCGATGCGATGCTCGCGGCCCTGAAGGCCGGTAATCAGCACGACCGGTGTCAGCCGGGTCTCGACGTTGGCTTTCACGCGGCGGCAGACTTCGTAGCCGTCGATGCCGGGGAGACCGACGTCGAGGAGGATCAGGCTGGGCGGCCGGCTGGCAATGGCGCGCAGTCCCGCTTCGCCGTCCGCCGCGGCCTCCACCTGAAAGCCCTGCGCCGTCAGCAGGCGCGTGATGAGAGCGGCGACCGGCTGCTCGTCGTCCACCACGAGAATGGTCTCTTCCGGAAGGGCGCCGGTCATCGCCGTCTCATCATGTCGGCCACGAAGGGACGCGCCCTGGTCACGACGCGGTTCTTGCCGGCACGCTTGGCCTGGTACAGCGCTTCATCGGCGCGCTGTATCAGGCTGGCCGGCGTGTCGCCCGCGGAGAACTCCGCGGCGCCGCAGCTGACAGTGCAGAACGAGTTCGGGTCGGGCCCGGCGGTGAGTCGGGACGTTGCGACCGACGCCACCATCGATCTGAGGCGGGCGTCCGCCTGGCGCAGTGTCAGGTCCGCCACCAGCACGACGAACTCGTCGCCGCCCATCCGGGCCACGAGATCCTGCGATCGCACCGACGCTTTCAACGCCTGCGCCACCGCCACCAACGCGCGGTCGCCCGCGGCATGACCAAAGGCGTCGTTGATCGCCTTGAAGCCGTCGATGTCGAACACCGCCATGACGAACCCGGATCCGGTCGGCTTGGTCCATTCGCGATACGTCCGATCGAACGACCGCCGGTTGGCGACGTGGGTCAGCGGATCGAGGGAGGCTTCGTGCCGGCTGGTCAGCAGCTCGGCCTCGAGCAGCGCGACCCGCTCCCCCAGCTCGGTCACCCGCGCCTCCCATCCTTGCAGGCGCTCGGCCATCGACTGCTTCATCGCCTGAATTTCCGAGGCCAGCCGCTTCTTGATGTCGTCGATGTCTCCGAACTGGCCCACCGCTTCGAACCGGTCGAGCGAGTCGTGAAGGCTGGTCCGGAGACCCTTGTGCTCGAGGCCCGCGGCCGACACCGCCTCCCGAAGCAGCGCGACCAGCGACGCGACTTCACGTCGCCTCTCCTGCTGCCTGATTCGAATATCCGCAACGGCCTCGCGTCCTGCGTCCAGGCAGGGGGCCAGACGGTCCGCCAAAACCGTCGCCTCCGCACCGTCCGCCACGCTGGCGCGGCACGCTTCGAGCCCTTCACAACACTCGTTGTAGTCGGCGTCGGCATACACGGCGATCGCATCGCGAAGGACGCCGACCGATTGATCGACCATCCCGCGCCACGCCGCCGCCTGTCCTGGAACCAGCAACTCGTTCCCCAGGCCCAGGCCAATGACCCTGTCGTTCCGCACGCTCGGTGTCCCCAGTCGGGGCTTTACGCAGCCCTCACCTGAACAATCGGCAAAAGGGCGCGCCGGTTTAGCGGGGCGGCGCTAGGCGTGGGGGCCGGAGTCGAGGGTCAGGCGCACCTGATCGGCGAAGGCCTGCAGCGAGAACGGTTTCTGGATGAAGCCGTCCCGGGCGGACTGGGACGGCGCCAGCGTGGCGGTCGCCGACATGTAGACCACGCGCAGCTCCGGCTCGATGGCGCGCAGCCGCTCGGCGATGGCCGTGCCCGATCCGTCGGCGTGCTGAATGTCCGCCACGACGAGAGCGACCCGGCCGGCATGGGCCTCGAACAGGGCGGCCGCCCGATCCGCCGAATCGGCATCGAGCACGTGGTAGCCGCGCCGGCGGAGCGCGTCGGCCAGCATGGCACGCAGGCTGTCGTCGCGCTCCACGAGGAGCACGGTTTCGTTCGGCACGCCGCGCGTCTTGGTGTCCTGGCTGGGCGCCGGCGCGGTGCGCTCCTGCGACGTCCACGCGGGCAGCAGCATCGTGAACGTGGTCCCGCGTCCGATCTCGCTCTCGACCCAGATGTAGCCGTCACTCTGTTTGACGATGCCGTACACGGTGGCGAGCCCGAGCCCGTTGCCGCGGCCCAGCTGTTTGGTGGTGTAGAACGGCTCGAACACGCGCGCGCACACATCGACGTCCATGCCGGGCCCGCTGTCGACCATGTCGATCTGCAGATAGGTGCCCCGGCGAATCCACGGCCGTTCGGTCGGCGGGCGCTCGCTGACCGTCATGAGGTCGACGCGAATGGTCAGCGTCCCGCCATCGGGCAGCGCGTCCCGCGCGTTCAGCGCCAGGTTGACGAGCACCTGTTCGAGCTGCACGGGATCGACATTGACGTTGGGCGCCGCTTCCTTGACCTCGACCTGCAGCGCCACGCGATCGCCGACGACGCGTGCGAGCATCGGCTGCGCTTCATCGAGGAGGTGCCGGATGTCGACCACTCGCAGGTGAAACACCTGCCGGCGGCCGAACGCCAGGAGCTGGCGCGTGAGCGCGGCGGCCCGGTGCGAGGCCTGCTGAATGGCCTGTGCCGAGGTGCGCCTCGGATCGGTGGCCGCCAGCGTCTGCAGCAGGTAATCGCTGTGGCCGCCGACCACCGTCAGCAGGTTGTTGAAATCGTGAGCCAGGCCGCCGGCCAGGCGCCCGACCGCCTCGGTGCGCTGCACGCCGATCAAATACGCTTCGAGCCGCTTGCGATCGGTCATCTCGACCAGCAGCAGTTGCACCGAGGTGAGCTGTCCAGACGGGTCGAAGGCGCCGATCAGCCGGCCGCCGACCACGATCAATTCGCCATCGGCGCGGCGCGCCTGCAGTTCCACCGAGTCGACCGAGCCCTCCACGCGCACGCGCTCGACCAGCTGGGTGAGATAGAGCGGGTCCTGCACGAACTCCGCGAACGGCCGGCCGAACAGGGCGTCGGGCGGATCGACGGTGAACAGACGGCCGAGCGCGCGATTGCCCTCGACGATGATGCCTGCCGGCGTCAGCCACGCGATCGCGGTCAGATCGTGCTCGAACAGCTGCTGGTGCCGCCGCTCTGCCAGGGCCCGTCCTTCTTCGGCCCGCCGGCGATCGGTCCTGTCGACGACGCTGACCAGCAGCGCCGAACCATCGCCGGACTCGAAGCGCGACATCGTCAGCTCGACCCAGGCCGGCGTGCCGCCGCTGCCGAGCATCGCCGGCTCGGCTCGCGCGGTCGACGCGGCGCCCGACACCAGATCACGGCGCTGCGCGGCGACGCCCGGACGATCCTCTTCGGCCAGCAACGATGTCAGTGCGAGGTGGCGCAGTTCGCCGCTCGAGCGGCCGGTGAGCGCCAGAAAGGCGGGGTTGGCGTACGAGATTCCGTCCGCGGTCCAGACGGCTAGCGGCACCGGCAGCTGCTCGGCAATCTGCCTGAATCGATCGTCCGCGATCGGGGTGCCCCCGATGGATTCAGTGGCCATCTTGCCTAAACCTGCGTCGCATCGAGCACTCCCCGAACGCGCGTCAGCAGCACGCGCCGATCGAACGGCTTCGCGAGATACTCGACGTCCTCGAATGCCGATATTTTTGACGTTCCCGGATATTCAGGATAGCCGGACATGAACAATACCCTGATTGTGGGCCGGGCCGCACGGACGCGCGTAGCCACCTCGCGGCCGCTCAATTCCGGCATCACCACATCCGTCAGCAGCAAATGAATCGGCCCCGCATGTTCCCTGCAGATGACTTCCGCCATGCCGGGAAGCTCGGCTTCGAGCACCGAATATCCCGCCAGCTCCAGCATGTCGCGCACCAGTTCGCGCACCTCGTGTTCGTCCTCGACCAGCAGGACGGTCTCGTTGCCACCGGTCGGCTCGGCCATCCGCGCCGGCGCGCGCGGCTCGACGATGCCATCGGCGACCCTGGGAAGATGAATCGTGGCGGTCGTGCCCACGTCGGGCGTGCTGGCCAGCGCGACCGCCCCGCCGCTCTGAGTGACAATGCCATAAACCGTTGCGAGTCCGATACCTGTTCCTTTTCCCGGGCCCTTGGTGCTGAAGAACGGCTCGAACACCCGCGCCAGCGTGGCCTCGTCCATCCCGATCCCGCAGTCTTCAACCCGGATGACGACATAGTCGCCGGCCGGGATCACCGTGGCGCCAACGGTCTCCGGGGCGTGAAGCGTCGTCGGATACACAGCGATGGTCAGACGCCCTCCGGCAGGCATCGCGTCGCGCGCGTTGATCGCCAGGTTCAACAGCACCTGTTCGATCTGCGTCCGATCGGCGCGAATCGATCCCGTGCCCTCGTCCACCGTCACCTGCAGGACGATGTCCTCGCCAATGAGCGGGCGGAGGAAGCGGGCCACGCCGGCGAGCACGTCGGCGACCGGCAGGATCGTCGGCGTCACGACCTGGTGCTTGGTGAAGGTCAACAGCTGCATCGTCAGATCGACGGCGCGCTCGGCGGCGTGACGGATCGACTCGGCCTCGGCATAGGCGGCACGATCGGTGGCCAGACGATCCTGCAGCCGCTCGATGGCGCCGAGAATCACCGTCAGCACGTTGCTGAAATCGTGCGCCACTCCGCCGGCCAGCCGGCCGAGCGCCTCCATCTTCTGTTCCTGGCGGAGATCCTGTTCACGGTGCGCGAGCGCCTGCTCCGCCCGGCGCGGCGCCGAGACGTCGCGGGCGTTGATGAGAATCTGGCGGCGCGGACCGTCCGTCAGCAGGCAGCCCATCGCCTCGAAGGTGCGCCACACGTCGGAGGCGTCGATCAGGCGGAACTCGCAGGCGCGTTTGGCCAGCGGTTCGGTGGCGAGCTCGAGGATGACCGCCTGCATCGGCAGCACGTCGTCCAGATGGATGCGATCCCACAGCCGCGATCCGATCAGGATGTCGGGACTGACGCCGAGCAGGCGCACGACCGCCGGGCTCGCGTAGACGATCGAGCCGTCCAGATCGAGAATGGCGATCAGGTCGGTCGCGTTCTCGAGCAGGTGCCGGAACCGGCGGCCGGTCTGCTGGAGCTGCTCACGAAGGTGGTGCCGGTCGATCGCGTGCCGGATGACTCGCGTCAGCGTTGACGCATCCGACGCGGACTTGGCGAGGTAGTCCTCCGCGCCCGCACTCAGCGCATCGGTCAGGGCCGACTCGCTCTCGGCCGGGCCGAGCAGGACGACCGGGACAGCGGCGCCCAGCTGCTGCCGTGCCGCCAGCCAGTCCGGGCCCTTGCCTTCGGACAGGGAGACATCGAGCAGCATCAGGTCCACGGCGCTGTTGGTCAGCGCGGCGTCCGCGGCCTCGAGCGTCGCTGCGTGGCTCACCGTCACGGCGGACCGGCTGCCGCCCAGCCGCTGCGCGACCGCCCGCGCATAGTCCGCGTCGCCGTCGACCAGCAGCACGCGGAGCGGCTTGACGGAGTCGGCGTGAGATGAGGTCAACGGCGTCTGCCTCGCACAAAGGGCCAATAATAGCCGTACCGGACGGCCCCGTGGTCAGGCCGCCGGCAATTTTCCGCGGGTCACCAGAATCGAGACGCGGCGGTTCCTGGAGTCGAACGGCGCGGCCGGCACCTTGAGCTCGCGATCGGCCAGCCCGCGGACGCCCAGCACCTGGGTCGGCTTCAGGCCGCTGCGGGCCATCACCCGCCGCGCCGCATTGGCCCGATCGCTCGAGAGTTCCCAGTTGGAGTAGCGCTCGGAGCTGGCGTAGGGACGGCTGTCGGTGTGCCCTTCGATCACGACGGTCTCTGACAGGCTGCCGAGCTCTCGCGCGATCACCGCCAGGATGCGCTCGGTTTCCCCCCGCATCACCGAGCTGCCGCTATCGAAAAAGCTCGACCGGTCTCCCTCCAGCAGATCGATTCGCAGGCCATCTGGCGTCACGGTGAATTCGATCTGCCGAGCCAGGGTCTTGAACTCGGGCACCTGCTCGAGCCGCTCGCGAATGTGCGCGACGGCGCTCTCGAGGGCCTTCTGCTCCGCCGCAACCTCGGGCGCCTTCTCCACCGGAGCTTCAGCTCCGGGGAGGATGCCGCGTCCGCCGGTCCCGGTCTCGAAGACACCCGGATCGCGAAAGTAGCCGCCGATCGCGGCCTTGACGGGCTTGCTCTGGTTGACGAGCCACATCACCAGGAAGAACGCCATCATCGCCGTCACGAAGTCGGCATAGGCCACCTTCCAGGCGCCGCCATGATGGCCGCCGTGATGCGCGCGTCTTCTTGATGATGACGACGGGTTGGCCCTTGAGCTCATGCGGCGGCCGCCTCCGACACGCGTCTCCTTGCAGAGCTTCTCGGTTTCATCGAAGGTCGGACGAATCTCGTCCGGCAGCACGCGCCGCGCGAACTCGACGGCGACGCTGGGCGGCAGGCCCTTGTACATCGCCAGCACGCCGGCCTTGATGCAGCGCTCGTAGTGGCCGTCCTCGGCGACGCGCTGCTCGAGACTGTTGGCCAGCGGCTGGGTGAAGCCGTAGCGACAGCAGGATGCCGAGGAATGTGCCGACCAGCGCCGCGCCGACCTTGTGGCCGATCTCGGCCGGCGGGCCGTCGATCGCGCCCATGGTGATGACGACGCCGAGCACCGCGGCGACGATGCCGAGCCCGGGCAGCGCGTCGCGCGATCTTGCCCAGCGTGGCGGCCGGCCGGCTCGCTTCGTGGTGCCGGACCTCGAGATCCTGGTCCATCAGCGCTTCGAGGTCGTGCGGCGCGATGCCGCCGACGATGATCACCTTCACCGAGTCGGCGAGGAAGTGCGACGGCCTCGTGGCGCGCGAGGAACGCCGGGTACTTCGATCATCACGCTGCTCTTGTCCGGCGCTTCGAAATGCGGCTCGAGCGCCATCACGCCGCTCTGCTGCGCCACCTTGAAAATCTGGAACAGCATCGCCAGCAGGTCGACGTAGACCGCCTTGCCGACCGGACTGCCGAACAGCCGCGCGAACTGCGTCGACCAGCTGGCTGCAGGACCGAGATCGGCGTGCCGATCAGCAGGCTGCCGATCGCCGAGCCGCCGATGATGATGAACTCGGACGGCTGGTTGAGCACGAGCGGATGTCCGCCTTCCATCAGGTATCCGCCCGCCACCGATCCGATAACGACCAAGGCTCCGACAATCAACAGCATCACGCCCTCCGAACGGACGATATCGGCAGGCGCGTAGAGCGCCTGCTTCAAACGAGTCATCGTCACTGGTTTATGCAGGACGCCGACGACGTTCTCCGGCGTCTCGTCCTTGGATTCGAGCTCCCAGCCGGTCAACAGCAGCACGGCGACGCCAGGCGCGGCGGTGCGCAGGCGCCGCGCCAGCTCGATGCCGTTCATGCCCGGCATGCCGAGATCGGTGATCACCACATCAGGCCACTGCCGCAGCACGCTGGCCAGCGCGGCGTTGCCGTCGGCCGCGACCGCGACCTGGTGGCCGAGCGCGCGCAGCATCTCGCCGATGCTGTCGCGCACCTCCTGCTGATCGTCGACCAGGAGGACGCGTCGGCCGGCTCCCCCGGTGAGCGCCAGGGTCGCTCCGGCGATCGGTTCGGGCTTGAGCAGCTCCGACGGCGCCGGCG
This sequence comes from uncultured Acidobacteriota bacterium, assembly GCA_963794705.1. GTDB lineage: Bacteria > Acidobacteriota > Vicinamibacteria > Vicinamibacterales > CAVVIG01 > CAVQFC01. The sequence continues at coordinate 705,625 of CAWCFI010000005.1, read as the reverse complement.
GCAACCGCAGCGTCACGACCGTCCCGACGCCGAGCGTGCTGGCGACCGCCAGGCGGCCGCCGTGGCTTTCGGCGATCCCCCTGCAGACGCTCAGCCCGAGGCCGTTGCCGCGATCGCCCTTGGTGGTGAAGAACGGTTCGAACAGGTGAGACAGCGCATCGGGCGACATCCCCACGCCCTGGTCGGCCACCGCAATTTCCACTTCGCCGCCGACCTCCCGCGTCGAGATCGTGATGCGGCCGCCATTCGGCATCGCGTCCACCGCGTTGAAGATCAGGTTCAACAGCAGCTCGCGGATCTCCGCCGCCGCCACGTACGCGGGAGGGACCGGCGCGGCATCGAGCACGATCTCGAACGGCATGCCGTCGCACTGCGCGCTGCGCGACCAGCGCGGCCTCGCCAGCCGCGGCATCGCGCGCACGATGTCGCGCAGGTCCACCACCTGGCGTTCGGTGGCGCTCTCCGTCGGACGGCTCAATGTCCGAAGGCGCCGGACGACCGACGCCGCGTCCAGGGTGGCCGTGCGAATCGTGGTCAGGTCTTCGAAAAACGCGTCGCGAGGCTCCAACGGTCCAAGCGCCAGCTCGGTGAAGCCCAGGATCGTTGTCAGGCAGTTGTTGAAGTCGTGGACGATGCCGGATGCCAACTCACCGAGGGCGCGAACTCGGCGCGTTCTCCGAACCTGGTCTTCGACGTCGCGCAGCGTGGTCTGGGTCGCGGCGAGGATCCGGTCGGTGCCGGCGCGGTCCACCACCGCCGACACGTGACCGGCAATCAACTCGAGTCCAACCGCGGCGGCCGGCGTGTCCCGCAGCGGATCGCGCCAGGCCACGGCCACGCGCGCCGATCGGCTGGCATCGGTCGTCCGCATCGCGCCGGCGCCGCGCTGGCGCAGCCACTCGCCAAGCCGCTCGTCGTCGCTGGCCGGCAACTCGGCGGCGGGAATGCCCGCGAGCAGTTCCCCGCCGGCAAATGATGCAATCTGCCCTGGCGTCTCGTCGCTCATCACCGGCAGCCAGGCCACCGCACCCTGCGCGCCGCACAGCTCCAGCAGCGCGTCGATCGCGGCCGCGGCGATCGCGGCCGGATCCGACGCCAGCATCAAGCGGCGGGAGTGCCATTCAGCCCGCTGTCCGGTCATGCACGGCGCCCCCGCGGCGTCGGCGACGCCGGCTGTAGGAGTCCGGTCTCGGTATAGCGCAGCCACCGGGCGACCAGCTGCGGATCGAAGCCGGTGCCGGCGGTGCTCACCAGCATCGCGTTGGCCGTGGCCACCGACACGGGATCGATCGACACGTCGGAGCCGGTCAGTGAATCGAACAGTTCGGCGAGCGAGACGATCGCGCTGCCCAGCGGTACGGCGTCGTGCCGCAGGGCGCCCGGGTAGCCCGATCCGTCGTAGCGTTCGCGCGTGGCCGCGACCAGGGTCGCCGCTCCATGAAGGAGCGGTACCGACCGCATGACCTCGGCGCCGAGCTCGGGATGCGTCCGCAAAAGCGTCATCTCGTGGTCGGTGAGCGGCGTCGGCTTCGCCGCGATCCGTTCGGGAAGCGCCAACTTCCCGATGTCGTGCAGCAGGCCCGCCCGCGCGACATCGTCCAACGCGGGACCGATGATCCCGAGGCGCTCAGCCAACCCGGAGGCATGACGGCAGACGCGGTGCGCGTGGCCGATCGCGGCGGGATTCCCCGCGTACAACCGCGCGAGCAGCGGACCCAGGTCTGCGGTCGATTCGATCGCCGCGTCCTGAATCATCGCGCGCAACATCGCGATCCGGTGGACCAGCTCCTGTTCGACCTGCCACACGTGATCGGACTGATCGAGGCCGGCGCGCCGCCATTGCATGGCGCGGTCGACCGCATCGACGAGTTCCTCGGCGTCGAACGGCTTGAACAGGTAGTCGAAGACGCCGACGCGCATCGCATCAATCGCCGCGCCGAGGCTGCCCCGCCAGGTCAGGAGCACCACGGCAAGGTTCGGCACCTGATCCCGTAGGCGCCGCGCCAGCGCCAGCACGCCCGCCTCGGACGCCGTGCTCGAGTCGAGCAGCGCCACATCCACGGGCTCGGCCCGCGCCGCCGCCAACGCGTCGCGCGGACTATCGACGCCGAGGCAGCGATGGGAGGCTCGCGCCAGCGCCCCGCACGCAGACTCGCGAAAGCCCGCGTCACCGTCCATCACCAGAATGGTGCCGGTCACGACAGACATCACGACACCGCGCCGGACGACCAGCGAGTGCGGTTGTTCAGCCAAGGCATGGGTCAGGGCTCCGGTAAGGAAATCGACGGAGGGCAGGAAACCTTGAACCATTCCCGCGTGTCGTGGATCCGACAGGTGTCGCCGCGGCGACAGCCGATGTGGCGCCAACCGGCGTAAATCCTGAATGTTCCACGCGCGCCGGGGCGGCGGCCACCAGGAATCGGGCTTGCTCCAGGCAGGATGACCGCATGAGCGGCTCAACTATGACCACCATACTTGCGCATCGTGGCAACGCCGAGGGCCCGGATACCAACGCCGAGAACGTGCTGCAAACCCTCGACGCGGCCCTGGCCCGCGGGTGGGGCCTCGAGATCGACATCCGCCGCGCCGCCGACGGCCGCTTCTATCTCTCGCACGACCCGCAGCCCTCGGCCGACGGGCGCCTGGCGGACGATTTCTTCACCTGCCTTCGCGCCCATCCCGAGGCGACGGTTGCGCTGAACATCAAGGAGGTCGGCTACGAGGACGCCCTGATTGCCTACCTTATCGAGCAGCGGGCAGTCCGCAACCTGTTCCTCTTCGACATGGAACTGATCGAGCGCTCGGCTGGCGAGACCGCCCGCGCCTTCAAGCGCCTGGCTCCGCAGGTCACGGTCGCGGCCCGAGTCAGCGATCGCGGCGAATCGATCGAGCGCGCGCTCGCCAACGAGGCGGCGTCGGTGGTCTGGCTCGATGAATTCGACCGGCAGTGGTGCACCGACGACGATGTGCGGCGGCTCAAGCGCGCCGGCCGCCAGGTGTACGCCGTGTCGCCGGATCTGCATCGCTTCCCGCCGAACATGACCCGTCGGCGCTGGATCGACTTCTGTAACTGGGGCGTGGACGGCATCTGCACCGACTACGCCTCGGCGCTCGAGAGCATCCGCGAGCTGGTCGTGCTGGGAGTGGCGGCGTGATCTACCGTCGTCTCGACGAAATGGTCGGCGGGTGGCTGGTCGGCGATTTCGAACCGACCTGCCTTCGCACCACGGCCTGCGAGGTCGCCTGCAAGCGCTACGCGGCGGGCGCGCGGGAGACCGCACACGTTCACCGCGTCGCGACAGAGATCACCCTGATCGCGTCTGGCCGCGTGACCATGAACGGGCGGACGCTCACCGCCGGCGACATCGTCGTCATCGAGCCGGGTGAAGCGACAGACTTCGCGGCGCTCGAGGACGTCACCACGGTGGTCGTCAAGCTCCCAAGCGTGATCGGCGACAAATATCCGGCGACTGCGGAGGCCCGGCCGTGACGCGCATCTCCTGCGTCCTGTTCGACCTCGATGGCGTGCTGGTGGATGCCACCGAGTGGCACTACGAGGCGCTCAATCGTGCGCTGGGCCTGTTCGGGTTCGACATCACCCGCTACGAACATCTCTCCGGCTACAACGGCCTGCCGACCAGGAAGAAGCTCGAAATGCTCACCGTGGAAAAAGGGCTGCCGGCGCCCATCCACGACATGCTCAACCGGCTCAAGCAGGTCTACACGCGGGACGAGATCCACACCAAGTGCCGGCCGGTGTTCGAGAAGGAGTACATGCTCAGCCGGCTCCGGCAGGAGGGCTACCGGCTGGCGGTCTGCTCGAATTCGATTCGAGAGAGCCTCGAGCTGATGATTCGCCAGTCGGGCCTCGATCGCTATCTGGAGTTCATGGCCAGCAACGAGGACGTCTCGAAGCCGAAGCCCGATCCGGAGATCTACCTGCACGCGATCGCGCGGATGAGCGTCGCGCCGGCCGAGGTGCTGATCGTCGAAGACGCGCCTCACGGCGTCGAGGCCGCGCGCGCCTCGGGCGCGCACGTCTGCCAGGTCACCGGCTTCGGCGACGTCGACTACTTCCGGGTTCGCGCGGCCATCGACCGCGCCGAGTGCGGCCTGCCGCGCACTCCGTCGAGGATCGCCGCGTGATTCACATCGTGGTGCCGATGGGCGGCGACGGCCGGCAGTTCGCCGAGCGGGGTTACACCTTCCCGAAGCCGCTCGTCGAAGTCGCAGGCCAGCCCCTGATCGAAATCGTCGCCCGCAACCTGGCACCGGCGGAGCCGCATCGGTTCATCTTCGTCTGCCGCAGCGAACACCTCCAGAACTTCGCGCTCGGCGACGTCCTGAACCTGGTTGCGCCCGGCTGCCAGATCGTGTCGATGCGCAAGCCGACGGCGGGAGCGCTGTGCAGCGTGCTGCTCGGCATGGAGTATCTCCAGCACGACGAGGAACTGCTGGTCGCCAACGCCGACCAGTTCATCGACGCCTCCGTTGACGCCTTTCTCGCCGCCGCCCGCGCCGCCCGCTGGGACGGCGCGATCATGACGTTTCCCAACACCCATCCGCGCTGGTCCTACGCCCGAACCGAAGGCGACCACGTCGTCGCCGTCGCCGAGAAACAGCCGATCAGCCGGAACGCGACCGCCGGTCTGTACTACTTCCGCCGCAGCCTCGACTTCGTCGAGGCCGCCGAGCGCATGCTGCTCAAGCACGCCTGCCTCGCGGGCGAGTTCTACGTCGCGCCCGTGTACAACGAGCTCATCCTCGCCGGCAAGCGCGTCGGCATTTTCCCGATCGAAGGATCGGCGATGCACGGCCTCGGCACGCCCGAAGAGATCGAGCGATTCGAGAAGCAGGCCGCGGCCTTCTGAGACCTCCATGCTGAACATCGTTCTCCCCATTGCCGGCCGAGGAAGCCGTTTCGTCAGCGCCGGCTATACGGTTCCCAAGCCGCTGATCCCGATCCACGGCGTGCCGATGATCACCGCGGTCGTGAACAACGTTCGCCCGCGATGCGCCCACCGGTTCATCTTCCTCGCGCTTCGCGAACACCTCGAGCACCTCGGGATGCGGGAGACGCTCGAGGCGGCCGCCCCCGGCAGCGTGGTCGTGCCGGTCGATCAGGTGACCGAGGGCGCCGCGTGCACGGTGCTGCTGGCGAGCGCCCTGATCGACACCGACCAGCCGCTGATGCTGGCCAACAGCGATCAGTGGGTCGACGCCGACATCGATGCGTATCTCGCCACGCAGGAGCGATCGTCCGCCGACGGCTTGATCATGACCATGAGCGCGACCGATGCCAAATGGTCGTTCGTCAAGATCGGCGCCAACGGCCTGGTCAACCGCGTCGTCGAAAAGCAGCCCATCTCCGATGAGGCGACCGTCGGCATCTATAACTTCAGACGCGGCGCCGATTTCGTCCGCGCCGCCAACCACATGATCGCGAGGAACGCGCGCGTCAACAATGAGTTCTACGTCGCCCCGGTCTACAACGAGCTGATCGCCGAAGGCGCGCGGATCACCATTCACAACGTCGGGCGCGAGGGCGCCGGCATGTACGGGCTTGGCACGCCGGCCGATCTCGAACACTTTCTCGCGGACTCGACCTCTCTGCGGGCGGTGGCCTGAACCACCATGGCGGACGCGCAGGCCTCGACAACGGCAATGCCGGTCAGCGTGCAGGCACTCGACGCCTCGCGTGCCGCGCTGTTCGCGCGAACGTCGCGGCTGGTCGGCTGGGGATCGGGCAGCGTGTTCGACTATTTCCACGAACTGTATCCGGTCGCGCTCGACTACCTGATCGACAACGACCACACGCGGCACGGTCAGCGCCGGCGAGGTGTGGAGATCGTCTCGCCGAACGCGCTGTCCGGCGAAGATCCAGCGTCGATCTTCGTCATCATCTACTCATCCGCCTGGCCGGACATTCAGCAGCAGCTGGCGCGGCTCGGCGGGTTTCGATCGCTGCCGGCCAGTGCGGTGTTTGCCGATGCAGCGGTTCGCGCGCGCTTGGTCCAGTCGGAGCTGATCGCCGCCGCACCACGCGTGCGCCGACGCCTCACCTCCCGCAACGCGGTCGTGGTGCAAGGCCCGGTCGTGCCGGCGATCACCGCGCGAGTGCTCCAGGTGATGACGGGGCTCCATCCTCACGATCGGATCATCCTGTCGACATGGCAGGACACTGATGCCGGGCTGCTAGACGAGGTGGGCGCGATCGCCGACGACGTCGTGACCTCGACCCGCCCGCAGCCGGCGGGCATTCAGAACCGGAACTGCCAAATCGTGTCGACCGCAGCTGGCATCCGCTGCGCGATTGACGGCGGCGCCCGGACGATTCTCAAGACCCGAACCGATCTCGCGCTGCTCACGCCACGGCTGTTCGAGCGGGCACGATGGTCGCTCGATCGGCTGGATCACGGAGCCGCCCGCGCCAACGGTCTGCGCGAGCGATTGATCGTGCCGGCGAGCTATACCCGGAAGTTCCTCCTCTTTCACCCGTCGGATCTCGTGATGCTCGGCGCCGCCGAAGACATGGCGCGGTACTGGTCCGCGCCGCTCGATCCGCGCGCCGGTTCGCACCTGCCGCTCGATTCGATCGATCTGCCGCTGTCCGTACTGAATGCCGTCGGCGACCCCGCCGAGAGCTATCTCGGCGTGCAGTTCTGTCGATCGCTTGGGCGCACCGTGCGGCGCACGGTGCGCGACAGCTGGCGGTTCTATCGCGACCTCTTCACGGTGGTCGACAACGACTGGTTCGACCTCCTCTGGTTCAAGCACCTGTCGATTCCGGACGCGGCCACCCGTCATGGCGTTCGTCAAACCGTCAGCCGAGAGTTCTGGCAGCGCCTGTACGCCGGTGACAGCTCGGTCGAACAGGAGTTGGCCGGCGTCGATCTCGCCTCCTTGACGCTGCGGGCGATGGCCGGGGCCGCATGAAGACCGATACGCGCACCCTGATTGCCTACCGTGGACTGTGGGATAAGTTTGCCGCGCCCGACACCCTGGGATCGCTGGAGCGCGCCTATCGTCGCGGCGTGCCGAGTCTGGTGCATCTCGATGTCGGCGCCGCGAGTGTCGAGGCGGTGCTCGACCTCGTCTGCGACGCGACCGTGAACAGTCGGCGCCAGCCCGTATACCTGGTGGCGGATCAGACACCCCCGGCGGATCGCGTCCGCGCGCTCGGCGCCCGTCTGCCCGAGGTCTTCGCGGTCGCGCGTGGCCGTGGAGGCCGCGTGCACCCGCTGTCGTGCTGGCGCGCCGGCGAATGGGAGGCTTGCGGATTTTACGTGCCGGTCTCGGCTCTTCTCGCTCCTCGCGCGGCGGTATCCCTCGCCTTCGACGTGCGCTCTCACGCCGCTCCAACGCTGCTGGTCGAGTCGCTGAACATGGCGTCCACGGCGGAAGAGAGACGGCGACTGGCCGGGATGGACGAAGACGCAGCTTGGTCGCTGCTCGAAGAACAGGCCGGCTCGCGCACGACGATGGCACTGGTGAGCGACATGGTCGAGCTCGATCAACTCGATCGGCGTATTCGCGAGGCCGCCTGATCATGCCGCTTCACGAAGATCCGCGCTTCAATCGATCGGCCACCCCGGTGCCCGCCGACGTGATCGGATCGGCGCTGACGATGTACCGGGATGCGCTCTCGAGCGCGCCGTGGCTCTACTGCGGCTACGATGCTCTGCCCGAACTCGCGGACACGGATCGCCCCGCATTCGACGTATCGCTGGCAGTCGACAACGACTTCCGGCTTGGACCGGCCTGCGGGTTCGAGCGCACGCCCGCCGTCGTGACGGCAGGACTCCGAAGCTCGCGATTCGCGTCGCTGCTTTTCTGGGAGGTGCTGCACGCGATCGAACCGGGCGGCATCTGGATCGATATCGACGAAGCCGAGCGTTGCACCGGCACAGCGCTCAGCAACGAGGACTTCCCGGTTCGCGAGTACTTCCGGGACTGCCTCCAGCCCGAGGCGCAACGTCGGCACGGGCGATGGCTGCTCCAGACGTTTCGAAAGACTGCCGCGTCCCCCGTGGCTGCCCGCATCGGCGACGTGGGCTGGAGCTTCGGCATCCTGACGTCAGGTAATTCACCGCGCGCCGCGGAGATGGCCGCGTCGATTCTCGCGCTCGACCTGCCGGCGATCGAAGTCATCTTCTGCGGCCCGCGCCCGGAGCGGGCTCCAGTAGATGAGCGTGTTCGCGCGATCGACCTCGAGCATCCGCAACCGCGCGGCTGGATCACCCGCAAGAAGAACGCATTCGTGGCCGCCGCGCGACACGAGAACCTGTGCGTGCTCCACGACCGCTTCGTGATCACGCCGGCATGGGCGGAGGCGCTGCGCGCGTATGGACCGTGCTTCTCGTTCCTCACGTTTCCGCAGATCTTCTATGCCGACCTCGATCGGCGCTTCCCGCAACGCTACGCCGACTATCAGGTGCTGGATCAGCGGCGCGGTCTCGTTGACGCGCTCGAATCGCACGTCTACCACGGCGGCCGCGTCTTCTATCCACCCTACGACGCATTCTACGAGACGGCGTTCTGCTGCGGCGGGCTCTACGTCGCGAAGCGATCGCTGTGGCAGCGCGTCAGCCAGAACGAAGCGCTGTTTCACAGCGAGTGGGAGGACGTGTCGTTCGGCCTCGAGTGCCAGCGCCGCGGTATGCCCCACCGCGTGAATCGGCACCTGACGGTGGAGTCGTTGACACCGCACCCGATGGCGCTGACCAGGATTCACCAGCTGACGCCGCCTGATACCCGGGCGCTGGGATACCTGCACATCGCGCCCGCGCAGGAGCAGGCCGCGCGCACGGCGCCGGCGAGGTTCAAGCCCATCATCGACAAAACGCGAGAGGAGTACTACCAACACGTGCTGGCCCGTTTCAACGCGAACCCGCATCTCGCGGCCGACGACCGTCTGGCGTTCGAGGACGTCGCGCCGTGCGTGGGCATCGCGGATTTCTGGCGGGTCATCGAGCGCCGGATCGCGCGGCTGTCGCTCGGCACGCGGGCCGAGCTGGCAGCGATCGCCTTCTTCCTGTCCGACGCCGTCTACAACTGGCCGAACTGCGAGCTGTTGGCAACGGTGCGCGCCAACGAGGCGGCGCGCGAGGCGTGGCATCGTCTGCTGGCATTCGACACGGTGGTCGGATGGGGCACCGGCTCGCGCTTTACGTCGATGCGCCCTGACCTGGATCGTGAGCTCGCATGCCTGGTCGACGGTGACCCCGGACGATGGCAGACGGTCGTCGGCGGGATGCGGGTCGATCCCCCGTCGGCGCTGAGCGGTTTCGATCCCGCAACCACCGCGGTCGTCGTCTTCTCCTGCTACCTGGAAGACATTACCGAGGCCGTCCACCGGCTCGGACCGTTCCGCGTATTCGCAGCGGATGCGGTCACCGCCGCTCGTCGGGTGGCGCCCCTTCCGGATCTGATCCGCTACTTCGACGAGATCGAGCGCTACTACCCGGTCCTGTTCCGCGGGACCGAGAGCGGGATGGCCGCATGAGCACTTCACTCGATGTCCGCGCCTATCTCGACATGGAGCGGACCGCCTACGCAGGGCTGGTGGCGCGGTCGGACTTCTCGAGCGAGGCCTTCACCAGGCTCGATACCGCGGAAGCGGTGGTGGGATTGTACGCGCAGCACGAAGCCTTCGACTACGAGCGTTGGCTGATGGCGGGCATCGAGGTCGGGCCGGACGCGCTGGCACTCGAGTACGGCTGCGGTCCCGGTCGGATGCTGCTCCGCTTCGCGCGGTATTTCAACCGTCTCGACGGCGTGGATATCTCTCCAGACGTGCTCGCCGTGGCGCAACGGCGATGCGCGCGGCTCGAGCGTCCGCCGCGCCTCTATGCGACCGACGGCGACGGCGTAGCCGCGGAACTCAAAGGCACCTATGACGTCGCGTTCTCGGTCATCTGCCTTCAGCACGTCTGCGTCTACACGCTCCGCCGGCAGATCCTCCAGACGCTCTTTGACGCGCTCAAGCCGGGCGGCGTGCTGACGTTTCAGATGGGATACGGCCCCGGCCATGCGGAGATGGTCGACTATTTCGAGGACTACATCGAGGCGCCGGCAACCAACGGCGCCGCCGACGTCGGCGTGCTGCATCCGGCGGAGATTGGCGGCGACCTCAAGTCGGTCGGCTTTGCGTCCGCGGTCTATGCGCTGGCGCCGACCGGGCCGGGCGATACCCACGGTGCCTGGATCTTCGTGCGCGCCATAAAGCCAGGGCCCGGTTCAAGGCAGCAATCCGCGTCGCTGTCGGACTGGACGAGCCGCGGATTTCTCCCGCTCGTGGCCGACGAGGCCGCCGCGGCGCTGGCGCGCGATCGCCAGCTGAAATCCGGCATCCTGGCGCGGCGACGCGAGCTGCGGGCTCGGTCCACCGCGGAGCAGGAGGCGGAGGCCATCGCCGCTGACGCATTGGCATACGCCCGAGCGGATGCCGCGTTCTGGCGCGGCCGTGCCGCCGACGCGGCCCGCGCGGTCGATCAGCTCGGCCGGCGCGTGGAGATGGACGAGCGCCAGATCGTGCGGCTCCGGGTCGCCGACCGGCACCGCCTGGGCGCGTTGATGAGCGAGGTGGTGCGTTGCTCGCGCGGCGATCGCCGGTTGGGCATCTACGGCGCCGGTGCGCACACTGCATCGCTGCTGCGCGAGACCGAGCTCGGCACGGCGCCGGATCTGGTGCTGTTCGACAGCGATCGCGCCATGGCGGGCCAGGTCGTCGAGGGCCACGTCGTCCACCATGTCACGAAAATGGCGGCAATGAACCTGGGCGTGGTCGTGATTTCGTCGCTGGCGTTCCAGGACGAGATGACCGCCGCGGTCGCGGCGCTGCGCCTCAACAACACACGAATCGTCCGCTGCTACCCGTGACGGATGACCGATCCGTTCCTGACCGAGTGAACAAGGAGACTGACATGTCGATGGCCCCGTCCCGTCCGGTCCGTATCGAGAAGCGCGCCGGCTATGCCCTGACCAACCACCGGGCGCTGTGCCGACGCGGCGTGCTCTGGATCGGACAGACGTGCAACCTGCGCTGCCACTTCTGCTATTTCCTCGACAAGATCACCGACAAGAACCATCCAGAACACGATTTCCTGCCGCTCGAGAAGCTGAAGCAGATGTGCAAGACGCTGGTGGACGTGTACGGCAACAACTCGGTGGACATCCAGGGCGGCGAACCGACGATCTACCGCCACATCGGCGCGCTGATCCGATACTGCAACGAAATCGGGCTCAAGCCCACCCTGATTACCAACGGCATCGCGCTCGCGAATCCCGACAAATGCCGGGAGCTGAAAGAAGCCGGCGTCCAGGATCTGCTGATCAGCGTCCACGGTCTGGGGGCCCGCTACGACAAGATCGTGGTGGTGAACGGCGCGGCTCAGAAACTCCAGAAGGCGATCGACAACCTCGCCGAGATTGGCGTGCCGTTCAGGTTCAACTGCGTGCTGTGCCAGGAAGCGCTTCCTGACCTGATGGGCGTCGCTCGCCTCGCGGTCGCGCGCGGCGCGCGCGCCGTCAACTTCATCGCCTTCAACCCGTTCGTGGATCAGTCCTGCGGCGGCAAGCGCAGCGCCGAGAACGTGCCGCGCTATTCGGAAGTCATCGACCACTTGCTCCCGGTCATCGATCATCTGGACGCACACGGCATCGAGGTGAACGTCCGCTATCTGCCCTTCTGCCTCTTCCCCGAACGCTACCGAAAGTTCCTGCAGAACTTCCAGCAGATCACCTACGACCTCCACGAGTGGGAAGCCGCCGGCGAGGCCTGGTCGAGTCAGGGTGCGCAGCGCGAGTCGGCGGCAACGCTGAGCGAGCCGATCGACTTCTTCAAGTACATCGAGGTCATCCGGCTGCGGGTCGCGGGCGACGCGCTGAACCAACTTACATCCGGCGAGCCCTGGAGTCCCTCGGTACGCGCGCTGCTCGACCGTCTCGAGGCACGGGTCGCGCGGCAGGATGGCCCGCTCACGGTCAGCCTGTTCGGCAGCGCCGACGCAGGCATGGCGATCATGCGGGCCGCGGCCACGCGCGCGGCACTCCGGGACAGGCTCTGGTTCGTCGCGTTCGTGTCGTCGGCGCGGTACCGGACAGCCGACACCCTTCACGGCCTGCCGTGGCAGACGCCGGAGTGGCTGGCGGCCCACCCGACCGATGTTGTCATCAACACGTCCGAGAGTTCGCGCGCAGCAGTGCGCGACGTGCTGGCCGAGCAAGGGCTCAGCGATCGCACACTCGAACTGTTCGGCACCGTGGACGCGCCTGTCGTAGACCACACGGCCGAGCCGAACCCGTTGATGCGGCTCCCCGGCCGCCCGTCGTACCAGTACCTGCCTTACCTGCCCGAGCTCGGACCGGTCGCCGGCGCCGGCGTGCTCGATCAGGCGTACAAGGAATTCCGTGTGCTGATGCCCAAAGCGATTCACCCGTATGCCAAGGGCGACGCCTGCAGCCAGTGCTCGCTCCACGGCATCTGCGACGGTTTCCATCGGGACTACGTCGAGATCTTCGGCTTCGACGAAGCCAGGAGCGTGAACCTCGACGCCAAGGTCTACGACGCCTGCTTCTACTCCGCCGACCAGATGAAGGTCGTCGAGGAGCGGGAATACGACTGGGCGCTGCCATCCGATCACACGACCGTCTCGGCGGTGCACCCGGCCATCGAGCCGATCGTCGCGTAGCTGCGCAGGTGCATTGAGCCATGGCCGATCCGAAACGCGTCCTCTACTTCGCTGAAAACGCGCTCAGCGCGATCCAGGGCGGCGGCATCGTCGCGTATGCGGTGCTCGACGGCTTGCCGCCGGACCGGCTGCTCGGCTTCTTCGACTATCGCAACATCACGCCGGTGCCGCACTACGCCGAACGGTTCATCTACCTGGGACCCCGGCGCACGCCGCTGCCCTTCCGCGCGATCAATCGAGCCACTGGCGGACGGTCCGTGGAGTCGCTCTACCGTCTGTGTGCGGATCGATACGTCCGCAAGGACTTCGACGCGGTGCGGGAACACGTGACGACGCGGCAGTTCGCGCCGGAGGTCGTCTACTTCGCCGGGCTCTCGTACCGATACCTCCGCCTCGCGGTGATGGCGGCCGAGCACTACGACCTGCCGATGGTCGTGCTGCACATGGACGACTGGATGCAGGTCGAGCGCGAGGCCGCAGGCTCTTGGCTGTCCGCCATGTGGTCCCGCCGCGTGGCCGGCCAGCTCACCCGAGCCGCGGCCCGATCGCTCGCCAGCACCAGCAACTCGCCGCGCCTGGCTGCGAAGCTGACCGCGACGACCGGCTTCCGCCATGTCGCCGCGAACAACTGCTGCGCCGAGCTCCAGGGGCTGCCGTCGCCGTCGCGCCCGCCGGCCAACCGCGTCCCGATCATCACCTACACCGGCGCCATGAATCGCAGCCTGCAGGGGGAAACGCTCAAGGTCCTCGCCAGCGCGGTCACCGAGTTGAACGCGGAAGGCACGAAAGTGCACCTTCACATCTACACGCCGTGGGAGTTTGCACCAGACGCGAACGCCATCGCCGTGCCCGATGCCGTGTTCTACAAGGGCCAGGTTGGACGCGATCGGCTGGCCGCGATCTTTGCCGAATCCGACTTCCTGGCGACCACGGTCACGTATCGCAACGCGCACATCTCCCTGTTCCGCCACTCGCTCTCCACCAAGCTGTCGGAATACCTCTGTGCCGGACGGCCGGTCATCTCGATGGGCCATCACGACTGGCACCTGCACGAGTACGTGCAGGATCACGGCTGCGGTTTCTCGCTGCTGATGGACGAACACTTCTCCCGGGCGAGAATCAAGGAGCAGCTCCGCAGGATTCTTTCCACGGACCCGGCCACGCTCGAGAGGATCGGCCGGAACAACCGGGAGCTCTGGACACGCAGCCACGACGTGCGGGTGATGGCGCGTCAGACCCGCCGGGCGATCGGGCTGGACACGCAAAGCACGGAGTCCAGGATCTCGGACGGCGACGAGCGGCGCGGCGCGCTGTGGGTCGGTGGGCCGATTGAGGGCGGTGACGGCTGGGTTCCGGCGGCCAAGCTCACGGCTATCTGCCGGCGCCTTGTCGATGTCTTCGAGCAGGACGCGGTGGATCTGATCGGCCACGATGTGATGCGCCATCCCGAGCTCGATGCGGTGCTGCGCTACTGCCACGACGTCGGGCTGCGACCGACCATCTGCCTGGATGCCACCGATCCCGACGCGCCGTCGGCGCATTGGGAGCCGGCGGGCACGCGCTGGTCGCTGGCGCGCTCGCAGCGGCGAGCGGATGTCCACATCGATCCTCCCAGAGATCTGTTCGAGCAGATTGCCGAGCTGCGGGGCGAGCCTTCGTCGCATGGCACTCCCGTCCAGCGTGCGATCAACCAGCTCACCGTCCGCCTTTCCGAGCACGCCAGCAAGGCGGCAACGTTGTGGTGTTATGGAGACGCGGCCGTAGGCCTCGCCCTGATCGACGCCATCCGATCGCATCGCTGGCTCGCGCGCGCGGTCGAGATCGGAGGCTTCATCTCCGCGCCGGGCCTTCGAACGAGCGACACGCTTCACGGACACCGATGGTGCGAGCTCGATGAGATCTCGGCTCAACCTGGCGACCTCATCGCCGTCACCTGTGAAGCGTCACGGCTGGCCATTCAGGAAGAGCTGAGCCGTCATGGTCTGCTCCAGCTGAATCTTCCCCTCTACGGATCGAATGCCGAGGCCGCCGTCTACGAGCGGATGCCCGACGGCCCCGGCCAGGCGTTCCTTGCCGGATCCTCCGCGCGTGACTACGCGACGCGGGAGTTGCGCACCCTCACGGCGTCGGTCGAGCGCACGACGGCTCGCAACGCCCCGCGATCCGTCTCGTTTCGCGCGGCCTGATATACCGATTCGGCTATTTCTTGACGGGGTCGTAGATGCGATCGCCGAGGCTGCAGCCGGCACTCCCGCTGACCAGCAGGTGACTGAACCAGTTGCTGTAGGCCTCGGTGAACAACGGCGTGGTACGAGGGAAGTCGACGAACTGCAGGCGCAAGTCCTGAAAGTGCCGGGAGAAGTCCTCGAGAATCAACGGCAACTCGTCCGGCGTGGGCCACACGTCGGCCTCACCGTTGGTCCCGGTCGCGTTGAAGTCGTCCGCGCTCCACGGCACGTGCGGCAACGGCACGGTCGCAGCGGTTCGGTCCGGATAATAGTGCAGCTGGATGAACACCATCCCGCCTGGCCGGAGCGCCCGGGCAAACGCAGCGAGCAGATCGGCACGCACTTCCCGCGAGCAGATGTGCTGGAGGCAAAGCTGCGAGTAGACGAGATCGTAGGCGCCCTCGGGCGCGCCGCCGCAGTCGTTTCCGCTGCTGAGAAAGAAGCGAGAGTCTTTCAGCCGTGTGTTTTCGCGAGCCCACCCGAGCATCCTGGCGCTGACGTCGACGCCGTCAACCTGCACCCCCGCGCGCACCAGCGGCACCATCGCGCGGCCGATGCCGCAGCCGAAGTCGAGGGCGCGAATGCCCTGCCGCAGCCGCGACGCCGAGCGCATCGTGCGCTCGACGCTCGAGGGTCGATCGAGGCCGTAGGTCCGCTGAATGAAATCAAGCAGCAGATGCCCCTGATGAGACGATGCCTGCACGCTGGCGTGCTCGTAGTCTGCGTGCACCAGCGCCTGCGCATCGGGCAGGCTGGTCGCCCGCTCGTCGTAGAACGACCTCTGCATCCGGAGATAGTCGGCTTTGCCTTTCGGCGCATGCTGCGCCAATCCAATCATCGCCGAGCGGAGGCACGCGGCGATCTGATCCGCCGAGGCGGTATCTCCGGCAAAGTCCAGCCACTCCTCCGCCAGCGCGCCCATACCGGCGCCGCCCGCGGCATTCTCGAGAAGATATCCCGGTGGACATCGTCGGGCGGTGGAACCGCTCCAGGCCCGTGCGATTGTTCCGCGCAGCGCGAGATCCTCCCCGTCGCCCGCAGCCACGATCCGCGACTCAACGTCGCCCTGCCTGATGCCGCCGCCGTGAAGGATGCCCGCGCCGGTGGCGTTCACGATGCCGCCAGGCCGTTCGAGAGATCGCGCCACGAGCCAGTCGCGAAACTGCACGAAATGCGGGGCCGTCGAGTACTGCCTCCCCGCGGATGTCCGGCGACATCGTCGTCGGCTTTCTCTCGAGCAGCGGCCGCAGATGCTCGGCCCTGGCTGCGGTCGTCTCGACATGCTGCCATTCGGGCTCGTAGATGGTGTGGCGGCAGTACAGGAGTCCGTCGGTGTAGGCGAGGTCCGCGCCGACAAAGGTGATCGGATCGCAACCCATCGCGCACGCCAGATCGAACGCGGTCGTGAGCACGGAGCCCCACGCGCGCAGGCTGCCGCGGCCCAGGCCGGATGCCGTCAGCCACGGCCAGGGATGGTGATCGCTCACCTTGAAGGTGAACGCGCGCCCGATGTACTCGCGAAACACCGTGGGATCGACGCTCGCCTCGGCCACCAGCCAGGTGCCTTGCGTGTTCACCTGACCGCAGAGATGGCGCGCGTTGGCCTCGCTTGGATCGACGGCCACCGCCAGATGCGGACGGATCCCGGCCGCGAGCAGCGGCCGCACCGCCGTATCAACCGCGACGATCAGCGCGTGACCGTCAGCGCGCTTGATCGCCTCGATGTTGCGGTCGAGGGACGGGCCCGCGGCGGCGACGATGCACGGGTGGCCGCGGAACAGGCCCGTGAGCGCGGCGACGTCGCCTTCGGAGCAGATAGCCGGCAGGTTCTGGAGCGTGTTGAGAAGGTAGCGGCCCGCGAACTGACGGCGCGCCGTCTCGTTCGCCTGGGCGCCGAGCACGATGCGGGCCGCGATCTGCTTGGCCCCTCGGACCGATTCGGCACACCGAGCCTCGAGGTCCGGAGACACGATCATCGGCGGATCCAGGGCGCGGCGATCGAGCAGTTTCCAGGCCTCTGCCGCGCCCGCATACTCGGGGCCCGTCAAGATGGTCAGCCGTCCGGAGTCGATCCAGCCGGCCCAATCGCGCCGCTCGAACATCGCACCGGACGACGACGCAACCGGTTCGATCGCCAGAATTCTGGTCTGAGGAGACCGCCGCTCCAGCGCGTCGAGCAGGTGCCCTCCCCCAAGACCGATCACGATCACGAGCGGCGGTTGCTGGCCCGGCGGGAAGCGCTCGAGCAGCCGTTCGTAGTGTGCAATCGCCTCGGTGTCGCCGGCGATCATGCGGCGAGTTCCCGACTCGAGCGGGCGGCGTCGCCGGACACGAGCCGCCGGTACTCGACCATGTAGCCCTCGTACATCGCGGCGGCCGTAAACCGCGCGCGATAGACCTCGAGCGCGCTGTGGCGCATCGCTTCGCGCGCCGCGGCCGTCATCTGAAAGGACGCTCGCAGGGCGCGGGCCAGGGCCGGGCCTTGATTGGCCGCGAACAAGGTGCCGGCGGCGCCATCTCGCGTCACCTGACGCAGTGCCGCCGTGTCGGGCGCGATGACCGGCACGCGATCGCAGAACGCCTCGATCATCGGCAGCGACGGTCCTTCGTCCACACCCGGCACCACCAGACAATCTGCCTCACGTGCGAAGCGGCGCGCGTTCGGCTTGTAGCCGCAGAAGCGAATCGACCCCTCCACGCCGCGAGATCTCGCATAGAGCGTCAGCCGGGCGACAGCGCCGCGGCCGATGACCAGGCAGAAGGGGCGTTCCGCCGCCGGCAGCGCGCTCAGCGCATCGACGAGCAGACGGTGATTTTCGGTCGGTCCCACCGTCCCGATGGCGCACGCGACGGGCCGACCGGCCTGTCGCAGCGCGCGCAACTGCCGCAGGTCGGCATCGGCCGTGTCGAGATCGGCGAAGGGATCGATCGTGGGTCGCACCCCATGAGGGACCACGAGCAGCCGATCGGCGCTCACGCCGAGGCCAACCAGCCTGCCCCGGGTGTTGCTGTCGCCGGCGACGACCAGCGGGAGCTGCCTCATGACCGCCAGATCCATGTTCTCCTGTGCCGTTGATTTCCTGGCGCCCCACCGGTGCATCGTCTGCAACACGCGGGCGGAAGTGCCGCTCGCCGCGACAATCGCCGCCAGGCTCGCCACCGGCGAGTGCGCGTGCATGATGTCGAAGCTGGCCGGGCCGAGACGCCGGTGAATGAACGCCACCACGTTCAGATTGGCGGCGTAGTCGCGCCGGAACAGCGAGTCGACGGCGAAGACGCCGAGCCCCGCCTCTTCGAGCGCGCGAATCTGCTCGGGATCGTTGCCGTACGGCGCGACACCGGTCCTGGTCGTAATCACGGCCACCGTGTGGCCGGCCTCGTGCTGCTTGATGGCGAGGTCCCTGACGGCCGCGCCGGCCGCGCCCTGTAAAAATGTCGAGAGGTGAAGAATTCTCATGCAATCTTCGCCGTTCGCCGGCGATCCCTCCTGAGATGGAAACGTTCGGCCCTTGCCGCTGCCCAAGCTTCGGGGCTTGGTGAAAACTCCGGAGCCGCGTCGGCGAGCGCCTGCAGCGCCTTGGGGCCGTCGCCGCGCAAGGCCGCCGGGCCGATGGCACGTAGTGCCTTCCTCTTACCGGCCGTCAGCGGCCGTCGCGTGCGCGGTGCGACCCAGATGTCCGGATCGCGAGAGGCGGTGAAAGGCGTGCCGACGGCGGTCAGCTCTTCGACGCGCTTTTCCCCGGGACGAAGCCCGATGATATTGGCGGGGACCCGGGCGAAACCCCGCGCCGCCGACACGCGGAACAGTCGATCCGTCAGGTCCCCCAGCCGGATCGGCGGACCCATCTCGAACCAGAACGTCTCGCCGCCCTGCGCGAGCGCATCGGCTTTCATCACCAGAGACACCGCCTCGGAGACGCTCATGAAGTACCGTCTGGCCTCCGGATCGGTGATGTCGATCGGCCGCCCCTGCGCGATCCGCTCGGCCATCAGCGTCAGCACGCTGCCGCTGCTTCCCAGGACATTCCCGAACCGGACCACGCTCGCCTGCACCCCCGGCGCGGCCTCGATGGTGATCAGCTCGGCGCAGCGCTTGGTGGCGCCCATGACGCTGGTCGGCGCGGCGGCCTTGTCCGACGAGACGAGCGTGAACCGCGCGCCCACTTCGGCGGCGGCGGCCAGCACCGCCGCGGTGCCGAGCACGTTGACGCGTGCGGTGGCACACACAGCGCGCTCCGCCATGGTGACGTGCTTGTATGCGGCGGCATGGAACACCACGTCCGGCACGCTGATGCGACAAGCCCGGCGCATCGCGCTCGCGCGGGTCACGTCGGCCAGCACCGGCTCGAGCGGTACACGCGGGTAGCGATCGTGGAGCTCGCGCTCGATCTGAAACAAGCCGTGCTCGGACCAGTCGATCAGGGTGAGCCGCGCCGGCCGGCATGATGCGATCTGCAGAGCCAGTTCTGAACCGATCGATCCGGCGGCACCGGTGACCGCCACCGACGCACCCGCGAAACGATCGCGGATGATCGGGTCGAGCAGGCGCCGCACCGGGCGCGCGAGCAGCACTTCCTCTTCGGCCTGGGTAAATCCGTTCATCGCAGTCCGCGCCCCGCCACCGGTTCTTCACTGTCGCTCGCCGACTGGTTCAGCACGACGATGTCCACGCGGCGGTTGCGGGCGCGGCCGGCCGCGCCGTCGTTGAGCGCCCGTGGATGGAATTCGCCATAGCCTGCTGCGGCCAGCCGGGCCGGCGCGATGCCGACGCGGGTGCTGAGAAACTCGACGACACGGGTGGCCCGAGCCGTCGACAGATCCCAGTTCGAGCTGAAGCGCGGCGTGTGAATGGGCACGTCATCGGTATGCCCCTCGACGTGAATGGAATACGACGAGTCGGCCAGCGTGGCGGCGACCCGTTCGATGAGCCGCTCGGCCGTCGGCGAGAGCTCGTCGTGGCCAATCGCAAAGGTTCCGGCTTCGGGGATCGACAGCACCAGGCCGCGGCGCTCGATCGTCATCTCAATCTGGTGCGCCAGCAGCTCGGCGGCAAGGTCCCTCGCGACGCGGGCGGTGAACCGGCCCGCTTCCTCCGGCGGCGCCGAGACGCGCGGGCCTCGTTCCGGCAGCAGCCCGTCGCCGCTCGCCAGCGATTTTCCGCGCGCCGAGTCGTCGAACGCGACCTGCAGCGCGTGCGAGACCTGGGACAGCTTGTGCGCGTCGACGCTCGAAATCGCGTACATCATGGCGAAGAACGCGAACAGCAAGGTCATGAAGTCGGCGTACGAGACCAGCCAGCGTTCATGCGACGGACGGCGTGGCGGCTGATGGCGAGGCATGGCGATCAGGCCACGCGCCGATCGGTGGGCTGGCGGTCGGCGGGCGCCAGGTAGCCCTCCAGCTTCTGTTCGATCAAGCGCGGGTTCAATCCTTCCTGAATGGCGACCACGCCTTCGATCACGATGTCGCGGCACAGGTCTTCGCAGCGGGCGAAGCCGCGCATCTTGGTGGCCAGCGGCAGCAGCAGCAGGTTGGCGGCCGCCACGCCGTAGACGGTCGCCACGAATGCCACCGCGATGCCGGCGCCCAGCCGCGACGGTTCGTTGAGGCTCTCCATGACGTGGATCAGCCCGAGGACTGCTCCGAGAATGCCGAGTGTCGGGGTATAACCGGCGGCGGTCTCCAGTACCTCCGCGGCGAGTTCCAGCGTGTCGCGCTGCGCGCTGCGATCGATCTCGAGCACCTGCCTGGCCGTCTCGGCGCGGGCGCCGTCGACCAGCAGGATCAAGGCGCTGCGCAGAAAGGTGTCGTCGACGCGATCAATCTCACTCTCCAGCGCCAGCACGCCTTTGCGGCGGGCCTGGTGCGCGTAGTCGAGGAGCCGTCCGACCACCCCTTCCGTGGTCGCGCACTCGTGCGTGCACACGTGGTACACCGCGATCCCGGTGCGGCGCACCGTCGCGATCGGATAGCTGATCAGGACCGCGGCCAGTGTGCCGCCGAGCACTACCAGGGCCGCAGCCGGCTGCCAGAGCGAGCGCGCGCTGCCGCCCTCGAGCATGTGCGCGCCCAGCACGATCGCCAGCGCGAGTGGCAGGCCGATCATCGATCCGAGATCGAGCCGGCGGACTGGAGACACACCGGCCGGGGGCGCCCCGGTCAGCGGTTTCGCCGTGGGCGTCATCGCCGCGCCTCCGCCATCTCGAGTGATTCGGCCGCGAGGATCAGCGCTCCGAGCGATGGACACGCGCCCTCGGTCGAACAGGCATCGAACACGAGACGCATGAACCCCAGGTCGTCGGGTGTGTCGATCGTGAATCGCAGCGAAGGCCGCCGCAGTGCAGCCGGCGCGGGCGCTTCCACCACGCGGTAGCGAGCGCGATCGCGACGGATCAGCGTGGTCACGTGCTCACGATCCAAAGGATCGGTGGCGTCGCGATCGGCACGTTCGAGCGCGGCGACAGAAACGGCTTCCACGGCGGCGCCATATGGAAGCGTGGTTTCGCTGGCGTGATCCGCGCCGGTCGCGTCGATCAACGCCAGTACCCGCGCCGGCGCCATCATGTCGACGGCCGGGTTGTCGCCGGTCGCCCGTACCACCCACTCCAGCTTGAGCGCACGGGCCACCTGAACGAACCTGGCCAGCACGTCCTCGGACGGCCCGCGAAACGTCTGTACGCCGAGCCGCGACGCCTCATCCTCGAGGCGATCGTCTTCCGGCCGATCGGTTGTGGCGAGCACGACTGGAATCCCTGACTGCTGCAGCCTGCGCAGGCAGTGCTCGAGCAGCGTGAAACCGCGCAAGCGCGCGAGCGCCTTCGCGGGCAGCCGTTGCGACGCCATGCGTGCCTGCAGGATGACGGCGGCGTTCTGCATCACGCCGCGTCTCCGAGCGAGGGTGAGGATGCCCGCCGGTCGCCGACGAGATCGGCGCCGTCCACGAACACCGACGATTCGAAGTTGGTCATCCACAGGTCGTCCCGGAAATGACCGATCGACGGTGCCACCCGCCGCCCGGCAGCCAGATCCACCAGCATCCGCGGAAAATCGGCGCCGGCCGCGATCGTCAACGGGATGCCGCCGGAAAAACGGGGATTGACTTCGAACACCGTCGGGATGCCGTCGACGATGCGGCACTGGATATTCACGGCGCCGACGAAAGGCAGCGCCTCCGCCACCGCGGCGCCGAGCGCCAGCAGGCGGGCGTCGCGGACGGTCCTTCCGCGATCGCTCACACCGGACCGGATCACGACCCGTTCGCGCGGGACGATCGCGAGCACGCGACTGTCGAAGTCACAGCACACGTCAATCGTGAACTCGGGCCCCGCGAGATATTCCTGAAGAACCGGATCGGCAACGTAGTCCGAGAAAAACGCGAGCTCCCGCGCGTTGCGCACCGCGTAGGCGCCGACCCCGCCGCGGCCGAAACGCGGCTTGATGAACAGCGGAAATGACGGCGGGCTCGGGATCTCGCTCGCAAGCCAGGCAGCCGCGGCAGGGACGCCTTCGCGTCGAAGCACACGGCTCGTCTCGTATTTGTCGTTGCAGATGGCACTGGTCTCCGGCGAAGACACCGCCACCCGGATCTTGCGCGCCGCGAACGTCGCCGTCGCCTCGCCGAAGAGCACGAGCTCGTCGTCGATGGTCGGCACCACCAGCCCAACCTGCGCGGCGTCGCAGATCTCCAGAATCTGTGGCAAGTAGGCGGGGTCGTCCGCCATCGGCACCAGATGCCAGGCGTCGGCGGCGCGGACGGCCGGCGACAGCGGGTTGACGTCGGTGACGATGACGCGGCCGTGCAATCCCGCCTGCGTGATCGCCTTTCGGAAGGCCTGGACCAGTTGCACCCGCCGCGACGCGGCGGTGATCAGCACACTAAGCGACGGCATCATGTTCTTCCCTGCTGGCCAGGTCTGCCTCGAGAAAGGGCTCGCCCGCTTGTACAGCGCGCCTCAAAGGCGTTCCCACGAGCTGATTCAGAGCGCCGGGCGCCAAGCCGATGGCCGGTCGCAGCGCGATGACGTCGGATGCCAGCACCAGGTGGCCGGCCGGCAGGTCGGCGGTCGCGTGCAGCGCGCGCCGGCTCGGAATCAGGTTCGACCCCTCGGCGGCCGCGCAGCCGATCCGCCCATCGCCGAGCGCCGACTGCGTCCGAGCGGCGACGCGGACGACGGCGCTGAGATCGGCCGGGCCGCTCGACACCGCCGCATCGATGGCTTGGCCACCCGGAAGGGCGAAGTGGCGCTCGTAGAGCGACGCGCCGAGCGCGACCGCAACCGGCACGGCCTCCGACGTCGGCGCGTGATCGGACAGGCCGACCGGGAGAGCAAACGTCCGCGCCAGCGTCCAGATGGCAGCGAGGTTTTCGCTGCCGGCCGGCACTGGATATGCGGACACGCAATGCAGAAGAGCGAGCTGGCTGCCGCCGGCCTTACGCACGCAGGCCACCAGCGCGGCGACTTCATCCGCGGTCGCGAGACCCGTCGACGCCACGATGGGCTTGCCGGTTCCGGCACAGCGTGCCACCAGCGCGTCGAACGTCAGGTCGCCCGACGCAATCTTGTATGCATCGACGCCGACGCGTTCCAGCATCTCCACGGCTTCAACCGAGAACGGCGTGGCCATGAATGCGAGCCCGAAGCTTCTTGCCCGATCGGCGATGACGCGATGCGCCTCCTCGGTGAGCTCGAACTGCCGGAAGAACTCGGCGAGGGATCGGGCCTCGACGTGTGCCGGCGGCGGGCAACGCGGGGCGACCAATCGGTCGGCGTCCAATGTCTGAAGCTTCACCGCCGATGCGCCGGCCGCCGCAGCCTCCTCGACCATCGCCAGCGCGCACTCGATCGACCCGCCATGGTTCAGCCCGATTTCCGCGATCACGAACAGCGGTTCGCCCGGTCCGATCCGACGGCCGCCTATTTCACGCAACATCTTGTGCTTCCCTTCGCGCCAGCAGCCGTTCGGCGATGCGCGGCACGGACTCGAGCGACCACACGCGCGCGTCGGGCTCCGGGACGCCGGCCGGCCATTGGCGTGCGGTATCGGACAAATGGATGGTGTGAAAGCCGACCGCGCTGGCGCCGCCGATGTCCGCCACCGGATCGTCGCCGACGAACACGGTCCGCGCGGACGCGACCGCGAGGCGGGCGCGCACCGCTTCAAAGGCGTCCCGCTGCGGCTTCCCTCCCTGCACGTGCTCGTCGGCGTACACGACGGCGTCCACCAACGGCATCAGCCCCAGCGCCTCGACCTTTCGGCGCTGCACCGCCGGCATTCCATTGGTCAGCACACCAATCCGCCAGTACGGCCGGAGCTGGTGAAGCGCCAGCGACGTCAGGATCGGCAGTCGCAGCGACGGTCGATGCTGCCGCACCACCGCCACCAAATCCGGCACGATGGTCTCGGGCAGGCCGAACTGCGCGCACAGCGCTTGAAACTCCCGGCCGGGATGCGAGCGTCGGGCCCGTTCGAGGACCCGCATGACCGTCCGGCGGGACACACCGAATCGGCCTTCCACCAGGCGCGCCGCGGCCAGGAAGCCGCTGCGCCCGAACCACTCAAGCGGATAGAGGGTGTCGTCGAGATCGAAGACGATCGCGCGCGTTTCAGGCATCGCGTCCCTCGCCGCGCGCCCGCGGCCACTCTGCCAGGCGGGCGGCCACGCGCGCCGCCCCTTTGCCGTCAATCAGCCGCCGGCCGTTGAGCGCGAGAGCTCGTCGCCGCGCCGGATGCGCCAGCAGCGACGCAACGGCCACTGCGATGAGGCGCGCGGACTTCGCCGCCGCAGTGCCGACATACCCACCATCGAGCGCCGCGCCGGCCCGCACAACCGCCGCGATGGCGGGCCGCTGTGCCGACACGACCGCGGTCGCGACGATCGGCGTCCCCAGCGCGCATGCTTCGTACAGCGTCACTCCGCCCGCCACGACCGCCACGTCTGCGGCGCGTAGCGCGCGGCTCAGGCCCTTTCGGCACACCACCCAGCGGCCGTAAGGCAAACGCGGCAGCGATCCAGCCGCCATCCCGGCGGTGACGCGAATGACCACCCTCGGACATCGCCGTTGAATTTCCACGACCAACGCGCGCGCATGACGGCGAACCTGATGGCCGCCGCCCAGGCTGATCAGCACCACCGGTCGCGATCGGCGTCGATCGAGGCGCGGCAGCCTGCGCGCCCGCGCCACGGCCGGATCGAGAATGCAGAAGGAGGGGCCGGCAAGCCGCTCACCATGGTTCGAGCGCCGACCGGCGGCGGCGCCACCATCGATCGTCACGTCGGCATGCCGGACGCCGATGCCCTGGTCGTGCACCGCCACGCTACGGACGCCCGCCCGGCGTGCGCGGCGAATCCACGTCCGTCCCTGTGTCGCCGACGGCTCGTCAACCACCAGGACATCCGCTTCTGCGAGCATCTCGGCGTGTCGCGTCACCAGCCGGCATCCGAGCGCGCGCGCGGCCGCTACCGCCGCTTGTCCTCCGCGCAGCGAGACGATCGGCGTCTGTCCGCAGGCCCGCGCAAGAGACCGGGCGCGCAGCAGGTGGCCAAAACCAATGCGCGGACCCGCCGCCACGCGAAACACGCACCGCGGCCCGATGGAGGATGCGCTCATCCGAGCAGCTCCCGCACCGCGGCGATGACCTGGTCGATCGCGTCATCCGAGATTCCAGCCGACAGCGGCAGCGACAACGTCTGCGAGGCGATGCGCTCCGCGACCGGGCAGAGACCGGGCCGGAACCCGAACGCCTGCCGGTAATACGGCTCCAGATGCACCGGCGAAAAGTGCACGCTGGTCGCGATGCCGCGCTGGTAGAGTTCGGCGCGCAGCGCGTCCCTCGAAAAGCCGCAGCGGGTGTGGTCGACCAGGATGGTGTAGAGATGCCTGGCGTGGCGGTCGGTGCGCGCCACTGGAGCCGGACGCGCGATCGGTAGATCGGCGAAGGCGTTGTCGTATCGCTCCCAGGCCAGGCGCCGTCGTTCGAGCCTCGATTCCAGCGCGCCGAGCTGGTGGATGCCGATCGCCGCCTGGAGATCGGTCATGTTGTACTTGAAGCCGGGCAGCACGACTTCGTACGGAACCGGCGCGCCGCGGCCGTGCCGGGCCCACGCTCCGCTCGTCATGCCATGCAGCGAGGCGGTGCGGATCATCGCCGCCTGCTCGTCGGAGCTGGTCGTGACCATGCCGCCTTCTCCGGTGGTCATGTTCTTCGTCGCGTAGAAACTGAAACAGGTCAGGTCGGCCGTCGTGCCGATCTTTTCGCCGTCGGAGATCCCTTCGACGGCGTGCGCCGCGTCCTCGACGAGGGCCAGGCCGCGCGCCTGCGCCAGCGCCCGGAAGCCGGCGGTGTCGACGGGCCGCCCTGCGAAATGGACCGGCAGCAGCGCGCGCGTGCGCGGGCTGATCGCGGCCGCCGCCGAGGCCGGCGTCAGATTCATCGTGATCGGGTCGATGTCGGCGAATACGGGCGTGGCGCCCGCGTGCACGATGACGTTGGCGGTGGCGCAGAACGTCAGCGGCGTCGTCACTACCTCGTCGCCGCGGCCGACGCCGGCCGCCAGCAACGACAGGTGCAGTGCCGCGGTGCACGAGTTGACCGCAATGGCGTGACGGCTGCCGACGTACGCGGCAAACTCGCGCTCGAATCGCTGAACCCGCGGGCCGGTCGAGAGCCATCCTGACTCCAGCGCGGCCGCGACTTCGGCGAACTCTTCGCGGCCGAGCAGCGGCGGCGAGAAGTCCACGAAGCGGATGTCGGTCGGCGCGATCATCGCGCCTCCCCTCTCACAGCGTCCACGCGAGTCTGGCTCGCGGCGTCGACCCGAGTCCGGCCGCGCAGCCGCCGCAGAATCCGGTGCAGGCACCACTCCGGCACCGCACCCGACGGCCTGGCGGACAACTCGAGATGGGCATCACGCAGCACCGGCCTGGAGGCCTGACGCAGCCAGTCGTCGAAAGACGGGAGCAGCACCACGGGCAGATCGATGCGGACGGTGCCGCCGATGCTGGAGGCGATGTCGAGGAACGGACCGCTCCATCGCAGCCGGGAGGGAAAACGGACGCAGGGTTTGATGCCGGTGTGAAAATACGGCCAGCCGGTGCGCACCGGCCAACCGCTCGCCGGACCCGACGTCGCATCGTCGATCGTGGCGATCCAGACCCCGTCGAGGGTCAACAGCTGCACCCGATGGTTGCCGCGATCCGCGATGACGAGGACGGCGTCGGCGACCGACGACAGCGCGGCATCCCCGGTCAGCGGCACGATCGCGAGGTCGACCGGCGTGTCGAACTGGCCGGGACCGGTTCCATATCCGCCGAAGGAAAACAGCGGCCGGGCCGCATCGTCGACGACGTCAACGACGTGGTTCGCCGGATCGCACATATAGACGCGGCCGCGGCGGAGGCCTTCCCCGGATATCAGGGCCATGCCCGCCGGTGCGTCGTCGTCGGCCTCTGAGACGATCGTCATTGAGTTCATGACGGTGCTGGCGGTCTCGAGCGGCTGGCCGGAGGGCACTCGTCGCGACAGAGGACGGTGTCTGTGTGGAACCGGGCAGGATCGTGCAGCCGCCCGTCGGAGGCGCTGCACCGGCCGGCGGCGTCCGATTGACGGCGCGGCGACACCGTGGAATCGGACCGCCGTCACGCCGGCGTCCATCGCCTCGGCAGCGTGCAGGCTGGTTTCCACGAGATCTGGAACGTTTTCGGCGCCTGCCAGGCCGTGACGCGCCTCGTTGTCGATCGTGAATGACAGCACTGAAGTCTCCGCGGCTGCATTCAGCGAAAAGCCTGCCACCCCTTCTGGAGGCCCGATTAAAGAACCGAAGGGGGTTCCCGATTACCTCCCTGAACGCGGTTGGCGCATGCGCCACCGGCGGTGGGCAAGGATGCCGGCCGCAGTTTCAAGGAGGAATGTGAAATGGCTTCATTTTCGATCGTCAACAACATCTCGTCGGCCAACGCCACCGCCAACCTCTCCAGCACCAACCTGAGCCTGCAGAAGACCCTGGGCCGTCTGTCCAGCGGCCTCCGCATCAACAGCTCGGGCGACGATGCGGCCGGCCTCGCGGTCGCCAACTCCTACCGGTCTGACGTCGCGGTCCTGAACCAGGGCATCCAGAACGCGAACGACGGCATCTCGACGCTGCAGATCAAGGACGGCGCGCTCAACAACATCTCGACGCTGCTCGACCGCCTCTCGACGCTCGCGACGCAGTCGGCGTCCTCGTCCTCGACCGTCAGCCGCACCACGCTGGACAGCGAGTTCCAGAGCGTGCTCGGGGAAATCACGCGCGAAGCGACGGTGGCTGGGCTCAACGCCTCGGCCGGCTTCTCGGTGTTCGTCAGCAACAACTCGAGCAACGGCGTGATCGGCGGCACGGTCGGCGCGGCGGACGCGACCGGCCTCGGCATCAACAGCCAGTTGATCGACACCGCGGCTCACGCGGCGACCGCGGTCGCGGCGGTCAAGACGGCGGTGGCGACCCTCGGCAGCACCCAGGGCACGGTCGGTCAGCTGGAGAACCGGCTGCAGTACGCGGTGTCGCTGGCGCAGTCGCAGGTGGTCAACACCCAGGCTGCCGAAAGCCGGATTCGCGATGCGAACATCGCGACCGAGTCGGCGAACCTGAGCAAGTATCAGATCCTCACGCAGAGCGGCATCGCGTCGCTGGCGCAGGCCAACCAGTCGAGCTCGGCGGTCCTGACGCTGCTTCGGTAAGCCTCCGGGCGGGAGCGGGGTCGCTGACTCCGTTCCCGCCGGTTCTTCCGCCCCCTTATAGCTGGCCCGAATCTCGCATTCCAGTTGCTGCCGTCATCCAACGAGACCAAGGAGCAGCATGAGTTCGCCGATCACGTTCAGCGGGTTCAACAACATCGACTTCACGACCGTGCTCAACGCCATCATGCAGCAGGAGAGCGCCCCGCTGACGGCGCTCACCAGCCAGCAGTCGACGCTCAACTCGGAGAACAGTGCCTACGGCGTGCTCGCCACCAAGCTGGGCGCGCTCGACAGCGCCGCCTCGGCGCTCGGCACGGCCTCCACGATTACGAAATACCAGGCAGTTTCGAGCAACCCCACCGCGCTCGGTGCGGCCGCCGTGGCCGGCGCCGTCCCCGGACGCTACGACGTCGTGGTCGACAGCCTCGCGCGCGCGCAGGTCACCGCATCGGCCTCGACCTCTCCCGATGCGGATACCACGGCCATTGCGACCGGCGGCACCCTCACGATCGGCGGCGTCGCGGTCGCCATCTCGGGATCGGTCACGCTGCTGGGGCTCTCGGATGCGATCAACGGCACTGACGGCATCGGCGTGACGGCTTCCGTCATTCAGTCGGCTCCCGACACCTACCGCCTGGTGCTCTCGAGCCGCGACACCGGCCAGGCCCATGCCTTCACGATTGCGAACGGTCTCAGCGGCGGGGCCGGCGTCAGCTTTCTCGACAGCAACGGCGACGGAACGTCGGGCGACTCGCTGGCCGACAACGCGATCTCCGCGGCCGACGCCGCGCTGCGCGTCAACAACATCGCGGTCACCAGCACGAGCAACACGCTGACCGGGGCCATCCCCGGCGTGACGCTCACCCTCAACAAGAACGATTCCACGCAGTCGATTCCGGTCACGGTCGGGCGCGACGACGACGACCTGACGGCGCGAGTCAATACCTTCATCTCCGCCTACAACGATCTCGTTTCGTTCACCAACGGCCAGCGCACGGCCGCCGCGGGCGGGCAAGCCGGGACGCTGGCGCGCGATCCGGTCCTCCAGAGTGTTCGCAGCCAGCTGCGCGACGCGCTGCTCGGGGAGTACCCGGGCGGGACATTCGCACACTTGTCGGAGATCGGGATCAGCCCGGATCAGAGCGGCGTGCTGAAGCTCGATGCGACGGCGTTCGCCGCCGCGCTCGCGGCGCATCCCCACGATGTCGAGCATCTCTTCACCGGCAGCGACAGCGACGGCGCCTTCGCGGCCGTTCACAGCCTGATGACGCAGTACACCCAGGCGGGCGGCTTCATCCCGACGGCCACCTCGCACCTGACCGACGAGCTCGCGCGGATCAACACGTCGATCACGTCGCTTCAGGCCCGGCTCGCGATCAAGCGCGCGGCGCTGCAGCGCGAGTTCACCGCGGCCGACGCGGCGATCGCACAACTGAACAGCCAGTCGAGCTCGCTCTCCGCGTTCGGCGTGGCCCTGTCCAGTTCCAGTCTCAAATCATCCTAGGACATAGCGAGGGTCTCGGTGAGCACACACGGAGCGAGAGCGCGGGACGCCTACCGCCACACGGAGCTGCAGTCGCGGACGCCGCTGGAACTGGTCACGATGCTCTACGACGGGGCGATCCGCTTCACCGACCAGGCGCGCGCGGCGCTCGAAGCCCGCGACATTCCTGCCAGACGCGAGGCGATCTCGCGCGCGATCGCGATCATCTCGCAGCTGCAGAGCACGCTCGACGTGGAACGCGGCGGCGAGGTCGCCGTCTCGCTCGATCGGCTCTACGTGTTCGTGCTGGATCGGCTGATGACGGCCTCGTTCAAGCAGGATCCGTTGCCGCTCGACGAGGCCCTCAGCGTGCTCAGAACGCTGCGCGAGGGCTGGGCCACGATTGCGGCGCCACGGGCGGCGGCGGGATGACGCTCGAGACGGCGGCGTTGATCGCCCAGTACCGGGCCGGGCTCGAGGCCGAAATCGGCCTGCTGGCGCGGCTCGAGCAGGTGGCCGCGCGCCAGCACACGGCCAGTGGGCCCGCCGACTTCGACATGCTCGCGGCCGCGACCGAAGAACGCGATCGGCTGATGGCCGGCCTGGTCAGCGTCGAGCAGGAGCTGCGGATCGTGCGCGACGCGCTGGCCGTCCGGCAGGACGAGATCGTCGAGGACCCCCAATTCCAGGAAACCATCCACCTGCACCGGGCCGCGCTGGCGATGGTGAAGAGGATTCTGGGAACGGATCAGGAGTCGCTGGCCGCGCTGTCGGCCGCGGAAACCGCGCGGCGCGACGCCGTGCGCGCCCTGGAGCAGGGCGAAGTGACGCTGGAGGCTTACCGCCGGCTGGCTGCCACGCCGCTGCCCGCGACGCTGCTCAACCGCAGGGGCTGACTCGAACCAGCCGCGATCACGCTGCACAGCATCTCGAAGCCGGCGCTTTCGTACAGCCGGCGCGCGACCGCGTTCTTGCCCGAGACCAGGATGGTCAGGCGCCGCAGCCCGCAGCGATGCGCGCCTCCGCAGGCAGCGAGCAGCAGCGCCGAACCGAGGCCCCTCCCCTGCATCGACGGATCGATCGCCAGCTGCACGAGGTGCGCGGTCGACGGCGAGACGCGGGTCACCAGCGCGACCCCGGACAGGCGATCGGGCCCGAGCGGCAGGCTGACGCACGCATCCTCGATCAGGTCGCCGCAGCCCCTCCCTGTGGTCAGCTGCGTGACATAGTCGGTCCACGCCGCGTTGGCGCCAGTGGGCGCAAATGGCCGCGCGTCGTCACCATTCGGATACGTCCGCTTCATCAGGTCGGCTGCCGCCTGCAGGTCGGATCGATTCCAGCGGCGCGCGTCTCGCAGCGGGTAGCGGATGGCGAGCATCAGGTCGCGGCCAAGATAGAAATAGCGATCGACCGCCAGGCCGCGCCTGCGCAGGCCGGCCGAGAGCCCGGGAGCGTCGGAGTACGAGAAGAAGGTGACGCTGCGCGCCGATGCCGCCGCGTCATTTTCGAAGATCGCCGCCAGCATCGCCTCGGTGCAAGCCTCAGACGACGAGGTGAAGCCGCCGATCTGCAGCCCGCGACGGTCGGCGATGAAAAAGCTCCAGCCGGCCACCGTGTCCGCGGCATCGATGACGAGCACGCCGCGGACGTGTCCAAGCCGGCGCCCGAGCTCCACCTGGTCGAAGTTGGCCGACGCGTCCCATTCGAGCACGGAACTCCACCGCTCGATCTCCGCGGCGTAGAGCGGCGCCATCCGTTCCGCGGTGGCGTCGCGCCAATCCTCGCAGCGCAGCACGCTCATGCCGGTGACTTCCCGCTCGAGCGCAGTTGCTTGACCAGCTGGCTGACCGGCAGCGTCGCGGCGGCCGCCGAGGCGTTGGCGGCGCGAATCTGCTCGTAGATCTCGCGGCGGTGCACCGCGACATCCGCGGGCGCCGAGACGCCGAGCCGGACGCCGTCGCGCCCGACGCTCAGCACACGCACTTCGATGCCATCACCGATCATGATGGACTGATTCCGCTTGCGGGTGACGACCAGCATCGGTCAGCCGAACAGCAGCAGATGGTGGATGTGATACGGGCTGCGCGTCTGCATCACCTGCAGTCCGCGCATCCGCTTGGGATTGATGACGATCGGGGCGCGCAGGTTCGCCGCCGCGGCCTGGCCCTCGGCGACGGTGATCAGGGCGAGCCAGATGAACTGCGCCTCTTCCGGCCCCAGCCGCGCCCGGTCGCCGTCGGACAGGACGCCGCGATAGTCAGGGAGCACCAGCGCCGGATCGACGGCCAGAAACGAAGGCCCGGATCCGTCCATTCCCTGCAGGCAGCAGAGCGGCGCGATCGCCTCCGACGACAGCAGCACGAAGCGCCGGACGTCCTCGAAGCCGGGCAGCCCTTCCGGAAACTCGATGATCGAATCCTCGCGAACGTCGAAGCGGCCGAAGCGGGTTTCAAGGGCGATGGTCGCCGGCGCGGTCGCGGTATGGGTCATCATCGGAGGTAATCCATCAGCGACAGCTTGCCGACGGTGGCAAAGGCGCCCAGCGCGGCGCTGTAGGCGTTCTGTGCGCGCGTCATGTCGGTGATCGCCACGGCCATGTCCGCATCCTGAAGCTTCGAGACGCGCGAGGTCGCATCCTGCCGCGCCGAAGCCAGCTGCGTGCTGGCCGCGTCGATGGTGTTCAGCGCGGTGCCGACCACGGTCTGCGCGACCGTCGCGCGCGTCAGCCCGCGGCCAAGAGCGTCGAGGCCCTGCCCGATGCCTGCGCTGTCTCCAGCCTGGATCGCGGTGGTCAGCGCCGAAAGCGACGCGAACAGATCGGCGGGATCGCTGCCTTGCACGATGTTGCCGCCGTCGAACGAGATCGGCACGCTCCGATTCGCGTCGACATCCACCGCGGCGCCGGCGGTGTTGCCCTGATACGCCGACACGGTGCCGTTGGCCGCTTGCGTGTACGGCGCGGCACTGACGTCGGTGCCGGCGAACAGGTACTTGCCCTTGAACTGCGTGTTCATGTCGCTGAGCAGCGCGTCGCGCAGCGCGTTCAGCTGCTGGATGGCCGCATCGCGCTGCGCCGGCGTGGCCTGAGATCCCTGGACGCCGAGCGCGGCGGCCTGGGCGGCGGTGATCTTGGTGATGACGTCCGACAGCACGGAGTCGGCAACGGTGAGCCGCGACGACGCCGCGTCGGTAGCGGCGGTGTAGGCGTCGATCTGCGCGATGGTGCCCTGCTGGCTGATGACCGAGGCCGCGCCGGCCGGATCGTCGCTGGCGACGTTGATGCGGCGGGTGGTCGAGACCTGCCGTTGCGCGTCGGCCAATCGCTCCGCCGCCAGCGCGATGTCGGCGCCGCCATTGCGATACGCCGTGTTGAACGGCACTCTCATGAGGTCATCACCATGTTCATCAAGGTATCGAACGATTGGTTCACGGCGCCGAAGAACCGGGCGTTGGCCTCGTAGGCGCGCTGGAATTTCATCAGCGCCGCCGCCTCTTCGTCCATCGAGACGCCGGAGGTCTGGTCGCGCAGGTTCTGGAGCTGAGTGACCACGTCGTCGCGGCTGGTTTGTTCCTGCTGGGCGATTTGCAGGTCGCTGCCCACCTGGTAGACCAGCGAGCTCCAGCCGTCGAGCGGGGTGCCGCCGCCCGCGAGCGCGGTCGACCGGAGATTCGCAATCGCGCGCGCGGCCTGGTTGTCGCCGGCGGCCGGCGTGCCGGCGGCCGCGATCAGGCTGGTATTGGCGACCAGCGCCGCGCTGACGTTGATCGCCTTCGCCGACCCGGCCGCCGCCGCCAGCGGCGCGAAGAACGCGCCGGCCGGCGCGCCGTTCAGATCGAAGCCGGATTGATGCGCGGTGTTGATCGCGGACGCCACGTTGAACGCGAGTTGATCCAGGCTGTTGGCGTAGCCCGGGATCAGCGTGTCGCGGACGCGCAGCTGGCCGCCGATCGATCCGCCGCTGATCTCGGCGCTCACGTCGTAGCTGCCGATCGAGAGCGTGGCAAAGCCCTGAGGTCCGGTCGACGTCGCCACCAGGCTGTAGGCGTTCGCGCCCATGACCAGGCCGCGTCCGTTCCCGATCGACACGTCGACGCTGCCGTCCTCGTGCTGCACCGTCGAGAAGTCGATCAGCTGCGACAGCGAGGCGAGGACGTTGGACTGCTGGTCCTTCAGGGTCTCCGCCGCTGCCTCACCGGCGCCGGACAGCTGGGTATTGATGGACGCGAGCTGAGAGGCCAGCGCGTTCACCTGAGTGGCGTCGGCGCGCAGCTGGGTGTCCGCGTCGTGCTGGGCGGTCGTCAGGCCGCTCGCCACGCCATGAAAGGCCTGCGTCAGCGACTGCCCCATCGCCGCCACCTGAAAGCGCGCGGTCTGGGAAGTCGGGTCCTGCGCCAGCGCCGAGAACGCGTCGAAGAAGTCGCTGAGACGCTTGTCGATCGATGCGCCGTCCGCGCCGAGCGCGGTCTGCACGCCCGACAGACTGTCGACCATCGCTCGCTGCTCGCTGGCGGCCGGCTGCTCGTGCCACAGCCGCGCCTCGATCAGGCCGGCGCGCGACGCGCTGATGCCCATCACCGTCACGCCGCCACCCGCGTCGCGCGGCCCGGGCGGGGGGACTTCGGCGAATTGCGCGGTGCGCCGCGCATAGCCGGGCGTGTTGACGTTGGCGAGATTCTGCCCCGTGACCTCGAGGCCGTACGACTGCGCCTCGAGGGCGCGGGCGGCCGACGACAGGCTGTCGAGAAGGAAAGACATCAGATTGACGCGCGGACCGTCGGTGACGGCCCTCGGGAATCGGCGACCGCGCCGATCCGGGTGTAGGTATCGAAGGTGGAGCGGCCGGCGAGACGCGCCCGCGCGATCGCCGTGAATGAGGTGCCGAGCCGATGACAGCGCATCAGGGCGGCGCGGCCGCGCCGGACCTGCGCCTCCAGCAACGCCCGATCAGGGACGCCAGCGGGCGCCACGTCGTCGAACGTGCCGACCAGCGATGCGAGCTCCGCTTCGGCGGCGAGCAGCGCCTCGTTGTCGAGGCGCACCAGCGCCGCGGCGATCCGCTCGAGCACCACGCACAACTGCTCCGTGGCGTCGACGACCGAACGACTTTCAGCACTCATCGGAACCGCGCTCCCTTCCCTACGGTGTCTGCGTCCACGAATCGATCAGCGCGTTGGCCAACCGGTTCGCGTCGTTGCCGATCTGCCCTTGATCGAGCAGGGCCCGCATCCGGTCGACGACGTCCTGCCGGATGTCGGGGGTCTGCTGAGCGGCAGCGGTCGCCGCGTTCACCAGCTGGACGTCGTTCGACAGCCGGACGTTGTCGCTCCCGGGGGCGGCGGTGGCCCCGGCTTCGGTGGTTCCCCGCGCCGGGCCGGCTTCCGTGCGATCCGCGGCCGGCCCCTGAATCGAGCCCGAGTTGTAGCTATCAATCTTCATCGTGCGCTCCAGCCCGTTCCCTGTCGTGGACGGGTCCTTCTCGCCTAATCGGCCACCGCGGACATTTCTTTAGTCGTGTCCTGCCGGATCGACCGCGCGGCCGTTTTCGAGCACTTCAAAGTGCAGGTGCGCGCCCGTCGATCGCCCGGTATCCCCAACCTGACCGATAACCTGCCCGGACTGAACGACATCGCCGACCTTGACGGCCTGGGCCGCCAGGTGGGCATACCGGACCTGCTGTCCCGTGGGTTGTTCGACGACCACCGTGTTGCCGTAGCCGCCGTTCTCGCCCGAAAAGACGACCTGCCCGCCAGCCGCCGCGCGGACGGGCGTTCCATATGCCAGACCGATGTCGACGCCGGCATGAAACTTCGAAGCGCCGGTGAAGGGATCCCGGCGCCAGCCAAACGACGAGGTCACCGGCCCCTTGGGCATCGACAACGGCTGCGGCGCAGTTGCCCCTGCGGGCGCGGCAGGCGCAGCCGCGGCCGGCGCCGCCACCGTCGGCGCGGACGCGATCGGAGCCGGCGCTTCCAGACTTCCACCGGCCGCTGCCGGCGTCGACGCACTCCCAGACGGCATCGCCTGACGCTCGAGCGTGCGCAGCAGGACGCTGGTCAAACCGAAGCCGCCGGACTGGCTCAGCGAGCGCCCCAACTCCACGTCCGCGGTGTCGGACATCGCTTCGTTGCCAAGTCCGGTCGACGATTCGTCGGACAGCATCGAGCGCCGCATCTCGCGGATCATCTGGGTCATCAGCATGGCCTCGAACTCCTGCGCCAGCTGCTTGACGCGTGCCTGCGCGGGATTCGCCGTCTGCCCGCCCGCCGGCGCGACAGCTGCCGTCGACGCCGCCGGATCAGCGACCTGATCCACGCTCATCGGACGCGTCCGTTCTGCGCCACTCGATGGCTCGCCGCGGGTGTGCGCTTCAGCATGCTCATGGCTACAGGATGATCAGCTCGGCGCGCAGCGCCCCGGCCGCCTTCAGCGCCTGCATGATCGCGATGACGTCGCGCGGCGTGGCCCCGAGCGTGTTGAGCGCATGGACCACGGACTCGAGCGTCGTTCCCTGTTCCAGCGTCAGCAGCTGCCCGCTCTGTTCGTGGACGTCGACCTGCTCCTGCGGCACGACCTTGGTGTCGCCGGTGTTGGACAGCGGCGACGGCTGCGACACCTCGAGCCTGGTCGTAATGCGCACCGAGAGGTTGCCGTGCGCGACGGCGGCGGGGCCGATCCGCACCGCGCCTCCGACCACTACGGTGCCGGTGCGCTCGTTGATGACGACGCGCGCGACGGTGTCGACGTCGACCCTCAACACCTCGAGGCGCGCGACCAGCACGGGCACCGAGCTACGGTAGGCGGCGGGGACCTGCACGACCACGGTCGCCGGATCGACGACGCGGGCCGCGCCACTGGCCAGCTCCGCGCTGATCGCCCTCGCCACGCGATCGGCGCTGACGAAGTCCGGTTCCTTCAGCGCGAAGGTGATGGTGTCGGCGGCGCCCATCGCCATCGCCGGCGCGGTCTGCACCAGCGCGCCGCCGGGCACACGCCCGACCGTGAGGTGATTCACCTGCACGCTGTTGCCGCCGGTGCCGCCGCCGAATCCGCCGATGGAGAGCGCTCCCTGCGCCATCGCCCGCATCTCGCCGTCCGGTCCGCGCAGCGGCGTCGGCAGCAAGGTGCCGCCCTGGAGACTGCGCGCGTCGCCGATCGACGACGCCACGATGTCGAGGCGAGCGCCGGCACGCACATAGGGCGGCAGCTCCGCGGTGATCATCACCGCCGCGATGTTCTCGATCTTCAGCTGGCCCGCCGGCACGGCCACGCCGAAACGCTCCAGCATGTTGGCGAGCGTCTGCGCCGAGAAGATGGTCTGCCGGCGATCGCCGGTCTTGTTGAGGCCGACCACCAGTCCGTAGCCCATCATCGGCGTGGACGCGACGCCTTGCAGCGCCGCCACGTCCTTGACGCGGGTCGCGCCCGACCCTGCGCCCTGCGCGAGGACGGTCACCGTCCCGGCCAGCACCGCCGCCAGGGTCAGGGCGGTTCTAGAACACTTTGTTGAGGACACGGACAAGCCACCCCGGTTTCATGTTGTCTTTCATCAGCCCGTTTCCGAAATACCGGATGCGCAGCTGCCCCATCGACGTCGACAGCACCATGTTGCCGGGCGCGATGTCGGCGACCCTGACGATGCCCGACAGCACCACCATCTGCCGATCCCCGTTGATGGCGATCTCGCGGACGCCCTCGACGACCAGGTCGCCGTTGGGCAGCACCTCGGAGACGCGCGCCGTCAGATTCGCCGTCAGGTCGCCCCGCCGATTCGTGGTGCCGCTTCCCTTGAAGTTGGTGTCCGTCTTGGCGGCGACGAGGCTGGCCGGATCGACGACCGACGGCAGCTTCTTCTCGGCGCCGAGCATGCTCGTCACACCGATCTTGGCGTCGCTGGACTTGGCCAGCGCGGAATCGGCGGTCCCCGAGGCGGCGATGCTCTCGACCACGCGAATGGTGATCAGGTCGTTGACCTTTCTCGCGCGGGGATCCAGCGACAGGCCCGCCATCCAGTTCCAGGCTTCGCCTGGCCGCGCTGCGGTGCTCCGCGAGTCGCGCAGGAACCGGGCGAACTGTTCGTCGTAGTTGTCCGCGGCTGCCGGCTTCGCTGGCGGGACGTCCGGCGCCGTCTGCGCCGCGACCCCGCGCACACCGGCGATGATGCCGGCGACCACACCGATCACGACAATCAGCGTGCGCTTACCGTGCATTGACCACCTCAACCTGGCCGTGGCCGGTCACGCGGGCCCGCAGCGCGCGTCTGGTCGCGGGGTTCACCACCGTAATCACCTGATTCAGCGCGCCGCTGTCGATCGCGATCACGACCGCCTCGACTTCGATCTCGGGCATCCGCATCAGCGCGTGAACGCGGTCGCCCGATCGCACCGCCGGCACCGGCACCACCGATCGGTCATCGACGAGCTCGCCGGCGCGAAGCGGGCGGGAGGTGCGCGCGCCGATCACATCGGGCAGCGCCAGCACCGGACGCACGGGCAGGTCGTCGAGCGACATCTCGGCAGCCTCGACGTCGGGCGCGCCGAGAATCGCGGCGCGCGGGACGTCATGCGTCGTGCGGATGGCCGGCCCGACCGCGTTGACGGTCGCCGACGCCTCGCCGACGCGGATAGCGCCGCTTCCCTCGGCCGAGAACCGCGCGATCGTGAACCGCATGGCGCGGCCGGTGCGGGCGCCGGGCGACACCGTGGCGCGCAGCAGGTCGTCCGCCGTGACCGCCAGGGTGCACGACACGTTGGACAGACGGAACTCGATCGCACCGGACATCCGCTGCTTGAGGTCGGCGACGATGGCCCGGGTGACGCCCGGCAGACAGAGATCGCTGACCCCCTCGGCCTGCGCCGCCGGAGCCATGGCGAGACAGAGGAGAACGGCGCCGAGCGCCTCAGCGGACCAGCGTGTTGACTTGTGAAAGCATTTCATCGGCAGCCTTTACTACCCGGGAGTTCGCCTCGTAGGCGCGCTGCCCGAGAATCATGTTGACCATTTCTTCGACCACGCTGACATTCGAGTCTTCGACGAAACCCTGCGCGAGAGTCCCGCGTGAATCACCGCCGGGAGCGCCGACGTTGGGCTCGCCCGACGCCGAGGTGGCTTTGAACGTGTTGCCGCCCTGCGCTTCCAGGCCGGCCGGATTGTTGAACGTCGCCAGCTCGATCGTCCCGATCTGCTGCGCCGCGGCCTGCCCGGGAATCGACGCCGACAGGATGCCGTCTTTCGAGATCGTCACCGAGGTCGCATTCGCCGGGATGGTGAGCGCCGGCTCGAGCGGGTAGCCGTCGGCCGTGACGATCGCGCCGTCCGCGCTCACGTGAAACATCCCGGCCCGCGTGTAGCCGGTTTCCCCATCCGGCAGTTGCACCTGGAAGAACCCGTCGCCTTCGATCGCCAGATCGAGCGGCCCGCTGGTCGAGCGCAGGTTGCCGCGGCTGAAGTCGCGGGCGCTCGCCACCGGCCGGACGCCGAGGCCGCTTTCGAGGCCGATCGGCGCCTCGCCGGTCGTCGAGGTCGGCGAGCCGGGCGCCTTGGTCTGCTGATAGACGAGGTCTTCGAACTCGAGCCGGCTCTTCTTGAACCCGGTCGTGTTCACGTTGGCGAGGTTGTGCGCCACGTTGTCGATGTTGGACTGCTGAGCGTTCATGCCGCTCGCCGCCGTGTAGAGGGCCCGAATCATCGCCGTCTTCCTTTCAAGCTTTGCCCGAGGTCTCCGATTACTCCCGTGATGGTGATCATCGTCGTCCGAGCTCCGAGATGGCGCGGCCGTCCACGTCGTTCATCAGCACCGACAGCGCGCGCTGCAGCGTCTCGAAGCTGCGCGTGACCGAGGTCAGCTCGGTGACGGAGTTCACGACCGACACGTTGGACTGCTCGAGCGAGGCGCTCGAGAGGGTCGGCTGCTCCACCGTTGTCGGCGTTTCGCTGCTCTTGAATCGATGCGCGGTTTCCTTCTCGAGCGACGCGGACGAGGCGAACGTGACGACTTTCAGCCGGCCGGCGATCGAACCGTTGTTCCGCACCGTGCCATCGCTGTCGATCGCGATCGGCCCGTCGCCGACCTTGATCGGCCCCGCCGCCCCCTGGATCGCGTCACCGTCTCCGGTGACCAGCACGCCGTCGGCGCGGCGCGCCAGCCGGCCGTCGCGGGTGTAGCGGGGACCGGCCGCGGTATCGACCGCCAGAAATCCGTTGCCGTCGATCGCGACGTCCAGGCCCCGGCCGGTCGGCACGACGGCTCCCGAACGCACGTCGACGCGGGTCGGACCGACCGCGACGTCGATTGCCGATTGCAGCGTCGCGCCGAACGACGGGCGATCGGACTGCTCGGTCGAGGTACGTTCGCCCTTGTATCCGGCCGTGCTCGAGTTGGCGATGTCGGAGGCGACCCGATCGAGCGTGGCCAGCCGCGTCTTCATCCCGCTCAGCGCAACGTAGTAGCCGCCTGGCATACCGCCTCCTGTTCGTGCGGCACGAGCAGCGTGCTCACCGCTTTCGCGCCCGCCACCCGCACCCACGTGAACGGCGCGCAGCGCGCCTCGGTCATCGAAATCGTCCGCTCGTCGACGACCGCGGCAGCAATCCGCCGTGCGGCGTCGTCCACGTCCTGGACCTTGACGAAACGCCGCACCGGCCCCGCCGGCGGCGCCGCCGCGCAGTAGGCGTGCATCAGACGATCGAAGTCGTCGTCGCTGACCAGATACGGTTCCGGACTCCAGCCGGTCAGCTGCCCCAGCGCAGCCAGCGCGGCGCGCGGCACCGGCGCCGCGCACGCCACCATCAGCACCCGGTGGGCCGAGGCCGCGCCCATCGGCACCAGCCCGAGCGCCCGCGCTTCGTCAGCGGAGAGGCCGACTGACGCAAGCCGGAGACGAGGCAGATGCGCCGTGCCCAGGTAGCTGACGCCGCCTTGTGCGGCGAGCCCTTTCACGATCAGCTCGGGCGTGCACAGCCCGAGGTGCACCAGCTCCGCGCCGAGCTTCCGGCCGGACAGGCGCTGCGATCTGAGCGCGGCGTTCAGTTGCGACGAGGTAATCGCGCCTTGATGCAGGAGCAGCACGCCCAGCCGCAGCGGCGGCACGGAAAGCGGGGCCACCATCGCCGGGCCAACTGACGCGCGCAGCCGGCTGGCCGCTTCCGACGCCAGGCAGTCAGGCGAACAGAACCAGGTGTTGTCCACCGAGAGACCCAGCCCCATCCGATCGACCAGGAGGCCGGGGCGCCACCGCGCGCACGCCTTACGAGCGCATCTCGCCACGGCTGATTCCCCTTCTCTGGACCGGACGCGGATCGACTCCCCCGGCGGGACGCCGCTCGAGGGCCAGCCGCAAGGCCACTTCGCTCTCGGCGACTTCTTCCTGGGCGGCGATCTCGGGAATCGATCGCCCCCGCGACGCGGCACCGACAACCCGGCGCTGCCTGGCCGCGCGGGCCTTGACCGACGGCGCCGCCGGTTCGAGCTGCGCGGCGACCACGTTGAAGCAGGCCTCGGTCGTGTCGGTCAGCAGCGCGACCGTGTTGGTGAGGCTCGCCAGCCGCTCTTCAATCCGTCCGAGCCCGCCGATGCGCCGCACCGTCTGGCAGAAGAACCACGTTTGCAGGACCGTCACCGCGGCCAGCACTCCCATCAGATACATCATGGCTGTCTCTCCTCGAGCGCCCGGCCCGGCCTGGTCACGTCGGTAATGCGAACGCCGTAGCTCCCGCCGACGATGACGACCTCGCCACGCGCCAGCAGCTGATTGCTCACGAGCACGTCGACCGGATCGTCCGGCGAGCGCCCGAGATCGATCAGCGAGCCCGGCCCGAGCGTGGTCAACGCCTTCAGCGACAACTCGGTGCGACCGAATCGCACGACCACCGGCAGATCGATGTCCAGAATCGCGTCGAGGGTCTGGCCGCCGGACTCTCGCCGGCTGTCCATCGCATGCGCGCTCTCGACGTAACCCGCGACCGCCATCCGCACCACCGCATCGCCCAGCTGCACCTCGACGGTCGTGGCAGTGGGCTCGGCCGCGGCCGCGGCTACAACCGAGAACACCACCAGCCGCGCCCCCGCGAGCCGCGAATGCTGGACGAACGACGTCGCCGCGTCGTTGCACCACTCCGTCAGGGTGCGGACCATTTCGTCGCCGGTCGGCTCGGTCTCCTGTCCGGTGGCGCGTTTCGCCATCGCCTCGATGGCCGTCCGCTCGATGAACAGCTTCAGGGCGCCCTGCGCCCCGTCGCTCGCCTGCAGGGTGATCAGCCAACCATCTGCCGGCTTCGCGTCGGCCGGCCGGATCGTGCCGGGCACTTCCAGCACCGCCGCGAGAACCGACACCAGCTCGTTGACGAACGCCGC
Organism: uncultured Acidobacteriota bacterium; assembly: GCA_963794705.1. GTDB lineage: Bacteria > Acidobacteriota > Vicinamibacteria > Vicinamibacterales > CAVVIG01 > CAVQFC01. The sequence goes on along the minus strand of CAWCFI010000005.1, from coordinate 663,156 downwards.
CGGCGTCGCGAGCACCGCTTCACTTGTCACGCCACATCTCCCCGATCGGCGGCATCGCCGATCCGACGGTTGATCGCGACCGCCGCGCCGGCATCGGCCAGCGTCAGTCGGCCCTGAAATTTCACGACGCTGCCGACGCGCACGTCGATCGGGTGCGTGGAGGGCACGCCGAGGCTGATGACGTCGCCCGGACCCAGCCTGAGCAGCTCCCGCGCCGGCAGCCGCGACTCGAGGATTGCCGCGACCGGCAGCTCCACGCGGCCAAGGTTTTCGGCAAGCCATTGCCGTTCGAGCGCGGTCGGCTCGCGGCGCGCGTGCTGCCATCCCTGCACGAACGTCGAGCCGGTCGCCTCGATGACGCTGGCCGGGATGCAGACGTGCATCATGCCGCGCACGTCTCCCACCTTCAGATCGAACGCGAACAGAATCACCACTTCGTTGCGTCCCGCGACCTGCAGCATCTGCGGACGGGTCTCGCGACCCTGGATGTGAAACCGCATCTCCGAGACACCGCGCCACGTCTCGCTGAGGTGGCCGAGAATCAGCTTCACGATCGAATCGACCACGTTCTGCTCGATCTCGGTCAACGCGCGCTCGGGCGTGCCGGTCTGCCCGGTGCCGCCGAGCATGCGATCGACGATCGTGAAGGCGACCGACGGGCTCAACTCGAGCGCGGCCAGGGCGTCGAATCCCTCCATCGCAATCGCGTAGAAGGCGGTCGGGTCCGGCAGCGACAACAGGAACTCGGCATACGAGAACGTCTCGACCGAGACCAGCGACAGCTCGGTGATCGCCCGCAGATACGCCGCCAGCGAGGTGGTCGCGTTTCTCGCGAAGCGTTCGTGCAGCAGGTGGAGCGATCGGAGCTGCTCTTTCGAGACGCGATCGGGGCGGCGGAAATTGTAGAGCGCGACCGCGCCGGGCTTGGCATCGTGCGAGCGCCCGGAGGCATTCTCGGGCGACGACTCACGCAGCACGTCGAGCTCGGCGGCGCTCAGGAGCTGGGCCATCAGCGCAGCTCCGTAATCTGGAGCGTCTCGCGCAGCCGCGCGCGCAAGCGCGCCACCGCCTGCGTGCGCAGCTGGGAGACCCGCGATTCGCAGACGCCGATCACCGCGCCGATTTCGAGCAGCGTCAGTTCTTTCTCGTAGTACAGCGACAGAATCTGGCGTTCGCGCTCCGGCAGATCGCCGATCGCCGCGGCCAGATGGCGGCTCAGTTCGGCGCGCTCCAGCTGCGCGTGCGGCCCTTCGTCCGGATCGATCGCCACCTCGTAGGTCGGCGAATCGGCACGGCCGGCGTTCATCTGCCTGACCGCGGCGAGATCGACCGTGCGCAGCTGATCGAGCATCCGCGCGTACTCGGCGCCCGACACGGAGAGCGCCTCGGCAATCTCGGCCTCTTCAGGGGCGCGCTGCAGGCGGTGACGGAGGCCGGCGATCGCGGCGTCCACGTCGCGGCGCATCCGCCGCACCGCGCGGGGCGCCGAGTCGAGTCCGCGCAGGGCGTCGAGCATCGCTCCGTGAATGCGGCGGCGGGCGAAGGCCTCGAATGGCACCCCCAGCGCCGGCTCGAACCGGCCGGCCGCGTCGATCAACCCGATCATCCCGACCCCGATCAGCTCGTTGACCTCGACCTGCGCGGGCACCCGGCGGGAGAGGCGGAGCGCCAGCGTCTTGACCAGGCCGACGTGCGCGAGCACGAGCTGGTTGCGGACGTCGATCGGCGTCTCGGCGGCGATCATGCGCACTGCGGCGGCTCCGGTTCGGGATAGGAGTCGGGCTCGGCCGGCTCGTCGCGGCGCGTCAGCCTCAGCGCCGGGCTGGGGGCGGTCGTGGTCTCGCCCACCATCCGCGACGCGAGAATCCGGAAGCAGCGGCTGGCCGGCGACTGCGGCAGGTGGTCGACGATCGGTCGATGCACCAGGACGGCCTCGCGAACGGCAGGGTCCTGCACCACGAACCCGTAGTAGCGCAGCCCGCGATTCAGGAACCGGGTCGACGCGATGTCGAGTTGCCGGAATACCAGCGCCGCCTCGTCCGCGTCCCTCGCGGCATTCACCACCAGGCCGATTTCCTTCTTGGGATTGGCGGCCGTCAGGATCTTGACCATCGCGTAGGCGTCGACCACGGCGGTCGGCTCGAAGGACGTGATCACGATCACCCGCTTGGCGATCAGCAGCAGCTCGACGACGTTGTCGGAAATGCCGGCGGCGGTATCAATCAGCAGGAAGTCGAGGCCGATGCTGGCGTGCTGGATGATGAGTTCGAGGCGCTTCCACTGCTCGGGCGTCAACGCCGTCAGGGCGCGGATTCCGGTGCCGGCGGGAATGATCCGAATTCCCAGTGGACCCTCGACCATGATCTCTTCGAGCTCGCGCTCGCCGGTCAGGAAGTGGCCCAGGTGCAGCTGCGGCGTCATGCCGAGCATGACGTCGATGTTGCCAAGGCCGAAGTCCGCGTCCAGGATGCCGACGCGGTGGCCCAGCCGCGCCAGCGACGCGGCCAGGTTGATCACGACGTTGGTCTTGCCGACGCCGCCCTTGCCGCTGGTGATGGCGATGATGGTGCCCCGTCTGGTCTCGGTCGCGTCCGTCTTCATGAAATGATCGCGTGGGCGGACGCGGCCTCACCGAGGACCGCATTCGCCAGAAGCTGCGCCGTGGCGCGGTTCAAGTCTTCGGGCACCCGCTGCCCAATCCCCAGATACGAAATCGGGAGTTGCCACTCCCGCAGCAACCCCACCAGCGGCGACAGCGATCGTGATTCGTCCAACTTCGTGAGCACGACCCTCGACGGCCGGGCGTCCTGGTACGCGGTCAGGATGCGCTGGGCGCTCTGCGTCGAGGTGTCGGCCGGCAGCACGAGATGGGTGCGCACATCGGTTCGCGAGGCCAGCACGCGAAACAGCTCGCGCGCGGTCTCGTCGGACGGCGATCGTCCGGCGGTGTCGACCAGCATCGGCCGCCGCACCGTGCCGCCCAGCGGGCCCTGCAAGTCGTCGCTCGAACGCGCGACGCGAAACGGCGAGCCGATGATGGCGGCGTAGGAGCGGAGCTGCTCCACCGCGCCGATGCGAAAGCCGTCGGCGGCAATCAGCCCCAGGCTCAGGCCGCGGCAGGCACGCGCCTGCGCCGCGATCTTCGCGATGGTGGTCGTCTTCCCCGCTCCCGGCGGGCCGACGAATACCTCGATCGGCGCGTACGCCTCGTCGGGGACCGCCAGCGCCGAGAGGCGGCTCGCCAGGGCGGCGCGCAGGTTGTGCAGCGATGAGCCGCGCCGCGCACGATCCGGCATCGCCGCGACGATTTCTCCCGCAAAGTCCGCGCTCAGTCCGGCCGCCGTGAGTCGCGCCACCGATTCGATCGAGGCCGGATCGGCGTCGGACTGTCGCTCCACCGACCGCGGGAGTCGGCGCACCGACGCTTCGCGCTCCGCCGCCGCGGTGATCTGGACCTCGCGCCGCCCGAGCCAGCCGCGCCATCCGAGCGCGGCCACCAGCTCGGTGGAGAGCACCAGCGCGTCCGGGCCCAGTTCCTCTCTGGCCGAGCGGAGCGCGTCACGCACCGTTGCACTGCGAAATCGTTTGAAATACATGGTCAGTCCAACACGGCAATCGAAGCGATGTGCAGCTGCGGCGGCACCTCACCATGCGACAGCACCCCGATGTGCGGCAGCACGCGAGCGAAGAGCCGCCACAGATGGGGACGCAACGCTGGCGTGCACAAGAGCACGGGCTGTGCCACTGCCGCGGCGAGCGCTTCGGCGACGCGCGACGCGAGGTGCTGCGCGTGAGAAGGTTCGAGCGCGAGGATGGCGCCGTGGTCGGTCCGCACGATCGACGACAGCAGCTGCTGCTCCAGCGCCGGGGCGAAGCTGATGGCGGGCAGTTCACCGCGTTCGTTCTGGTACGGACGGCAGATGGCGCGGCCCATCGCCGCGCGCACCGCTTCTGTAATCGCGTCCGGATCCTTGGATTGGGCCGCGGCGTCGGCAAGCGCCTCCAGAATCGTGGTGAGGTCGCGAATCGGCACGCGCTCGCGCAGGAGCTGGCGCAATACGCGCTGGATGTCGCCGACGCCGGCGAGCTTCGGCACCAGCTCCTCGACCAGCTTCGGCGCCGTGCGCGCCACGCCGTCAAGCAACTCCTTGGTCTGCTGCCGGCTCAGGAGATCCGGCAGGAAATTCCGGATCGTCTCCGACAAATGCGTCGACAGCGCCGTCGTCGGATCGACGACGGTGAAGCCCTGGGCCGATGCCTTCTCGCGCGACTGCGGAGAAATCCACCAGGCGGGCAATCCGAACGCCGGCTCCTTGGTCGCCGTTCCCTCGAAGGTGGCCGAAGCGGTGCCCGGGTTGATCGCGAGCCAGCGGTCGGGAAAGACTTCGCCGCGCGCCACTTCCACGCCCTTCACCAGAATCGAGTAGGCGCGCGGTCCGAGCTGGAGATTGTCCGCGACGTGCACCGGCGGCACGACCACGCCGGTTTCGGCGGCGATCTGCCGGCGGATGGCGCGGACGCGATTGAGCAGCGTCCCGCCCTGCTTCTCGTCCGCGATCACCACCAGCGCGTAGCCGATCTCGACGCCGAGCGGCTCGACCGTCGGCGGCGCGTCGACGGCGTCAGGCGCCGGCGTGTCTGGAACCGGTTCCGCCGCTGTGGCACCGGACGTCCGTCGGTTGACGAAGGCCGCGGTCGCGAGCAGGCCCGCGACGAGGAGAAAGGAGAACTTGGGCAAGCCCGGGATCGCGGCGAGCCCGGCCAGCGCGCCCGCGGCAACGGCCAGCGGCCGCGACTGCGCGAGCAGCTGGACCGCGATCTCCTCGCCGAGATTCGATTCCGACGCGGCGCGCGTGGTAATCAGGCCGCCGGACATCGAGACGAGCAGCGCGGGAATCGCGGTGACCAGCCCCTCGCCGACCGTCAGCAGCGTGTAGGTCTGGGCCGCGGTCGACAAATCCAGGCCATGCTGAAACACGCCGATGACGAGTCCAGCCACGATGTTGACGCCGGTGATCAGCACCGCCGCGAGGGCGTCGCGCTGGGTGAACCGGATGGCGCCGTCCATCGCGCCGTAGAAGTCGGCCTCGCGCCTGACCCGCTCGCGCCGGCCGCGCGCTTCCTTCTCGTCGATCATCCCGGCGTTCAGATCGGCGTCGATCGCCATCTGGCGCCCCGGCATGGCATCGAGGGTGAAGCGGGCGGTCACCTCCGAGATGCGGACAGCGCCGTGGTTGATGACGATGAACTGGATCGCGATCAGGACGAGGAACACCACCGTGCCGACCACGAAATTGCCGCCGACGACGAACTGGCCGAAGGCCATGATCACGTGGCCGGCGGCGTCGATGCCGTCGGCGCCGTGCATCAGGATCAGGCGCGTCGAGGCGACGTTCAGCGACAGGCGAATCAGGGTCAGCAGCAGGAGCAGCGACGGAAACACCGAGAACTCGACCGGCTGCCGCACGTAGATCACCGTCAGCAGCAGCACCACCGAGAGGCCGATGTCGATCGAAAGCAGCAGGTCGAGCAGCAGCGGCGGCAGCGGCACGATCATCAGCAGCACCACCGCCATGACGGCGATGGGTGCGAGCATCTGGCTCGGTCCGATGGGGCGCGCAGGTTTCGGCGTGGGCATGGTCTGGCCTTAAAGGGTCAACTGTTTGAGGCGAACCAGGTAGGCGAGCACCTCGGCCACCGCGCCGAACAGATCGGCTGGAATCGTGTCGCCGACTTCCGCGCCCTTGTAGAGGGCGCGGGCGAGCGGCGGGTTCTCGATGATCGGCACGCAATGGTCGCGGGCGACGCCGCGCATGCTGGCGGCCAGCAGGTCCTGCCCCTTGGCGACGACGATCGGCGCGGCATTCCGCTCGCGTCGGTACTGGAGCGCGACGGCGAAGTGCGTCGGGTTGGTGATGATGACGGTCGCCTTCTTGGTCGCCTGCAAGCTGCGCCGACGCGCCATGTCGCGCTGCACCCGGCGAACCCGTGCCTTGATTTCGGGGTTGCCGTCGCTCGAGCGGCGTTCGTCCTTGACCTCCTGGCGCGACATCTTCAGCGAGGACATCAGGCGCCACCGCTGCAGGCCATAGTCCAGGCTGCCGAACGCCACCACCACGAAGCTCGATTGCCACAGCAGTCGGATCAGCGTCGACCACCCGCGCCGGCCGGCGGCCGCCGGCGCCATCCACGCCAGTCGGGCGCTCCCGGCGAAGAGCTCGGTCCCGATGTGCCACGCCAGAATGGTGATCACCGTCACGATCGCCGAGACCTTGAGCGTCTCGATCCCCGACTGCTTGAAGCCGAGACGCTTGATGCCGTTGGCCGGACTCAGCCGCGACCAGTTGGGCGTCAGGGCCTTTGGCGCAAAGTTGAACCCGCCCTGCCCGAGCGCGGCCATCACGCTGGTGCCGGCGGCGACCATCGCAATCGGCCCAACCACCAGCGCCAGCGTCGATCCGCCCGCGAGAATCATTCCGGTGACGTCCGACGGCATCAGATCGTGATCCGGGGCGTGACCGAGACGGGCAACGCCCGAGGCAATCACGCCGAGCAGGCGGCTCAGCATCGAGGCGCCGTACGCCACGAGCACGCTGGTCGCCGCCAGCGAGGCCGCGGCCATGCCGAGCTCGCGCGTGCGCGTGACCTGCCCGCGCTCGCGCGCGTCCTTGAGCCGTTTGGCTGAGGGTTTTTCTGTTTTCTCGCCCTGGTCGTTCGCCATGTCAGGAGCTCAGCGAAACGCCTGCGCGGCTTCGACAGCGAGTTGGAGGACGGCATCGGCCAGCGAGCCGACGACCCCGATGACCGATGGCGCGGCGACGGCGAGCACGAGCAGCCCGATCAGCGCCCGCGCCGGCGGCGACACCGCCATGAGGTTCAGCGACGGCGCCGAGCGCGAGAGGAGACCGAGCGCCAGTTCGGCGACCAGACCGACCGCGACCACCGGAGCGGCCAGCCGTGCTCCGAGCGTGAACACCAGGCCCAGCATGTGCACGACAACCTGCGGCATCGAGCCGCCGATCGCGCCGATCCCGATCGGCAGGGTCGCGTACGATCGCGCCATCGCGCGGAGAAACGCGTGATGCGCGTTCAGCAGCAGGAACGTCAGGATCGTCAAGTTGCTGTAGAGCGTGGCGATGACGGTGTTGCGCACGCCGCTCTGAGGGTCGATGGTGGCGGCGTAGGACAGGCCCATCTGGAATCCGGTCAGCTGGCCGCCGAGCTCCGCTCCCGCCACGAGGGCGCGGATGGCCAGCGCCATGGCCGCGCCGATCGCCACTTCGCGCAGGACCACCACGCCGAGCGCGAACGCCGGGCCGATGGGCGGCACCGTGGTGGTCGGTGCAATCGCCAGCGCGATCAACACGGTGAGGCCGATCTTCACCTGGGCCGGCGCGTAGGCCCCGCCGAAGGCGGGGGCCGCCACCATCAGCATGCCGGGACGGACCAGCAGCAGGCCGAAGCCGGCGAGCTGGGCGACGTCGTTCATCGAACCAGCTCCGGCAGCCGGGTAATGAGCTGGCGGGAGAACCCGGTCAGCACGCGCAGCATCCACGGAAACGTCAGGGCGAACACCACGAAGATCGCGGCCGCCCGCGGGATGAAGGCGAGCACGTTGTCCTGAATCGACGTGATGGTCTGCAGCACGCTGACGAGGACGCCCGCCAGCATCCCCGCAAGCAGCATCGGCAGCGTCACCATCACCGCCACCTCGATCGCCTGCCTGACGATGCCGACGACCAGCGCGTCAGACATGGCGGCCTCCGTCGCGTCCAGGGCGGCCGCTCACAGGAAGCTCCGCACGATCGACGACACCAGCAGGTTCCACCCGTCGACCATCACGAACAGCAGCACCTTGAACGGCAGCGAGATCATCGCCGGCGGCAGCTGCAGCATGCCCATCGACAGCAGCGTGGTCGACACCACCAGATCGATGACCAGGAACGGGACGAACAGGAAGAACCCCATTTGAAAACCGGTCTTCAGCTCGGAGATCGCATAGGCCGGGATCACGACCCGCATCGGCAGATCCGCGGGCGAGGCCGGACGCTCGATCCGCCCGAGCTCGACGAACAGCGCGAGGTCGGCCGAGCGCGTCTGCTTCAGCATGAAGTCGCGCAACGGCGGCGCGCCCTGGTCGATCGCATCGCCGACGCTGAGCCGGCCCGCCAGTACCGGCTGCAGCGCGCGATCGTTGATCTGGGTCGCCACCGGCGCCATGATGAACGCCGTCAGGAACAGGGTCAGGCCGATCAGAATCTGGTTGGGCGGCATCTCCTGCGTGCCCAGCGCCTGCCGCAGGAAATGAAAGACGATCACGATTCGCGTGAACGACGTCATGATCACCAGCGCCGCCGGCAGGAACGACAGCAGCGTGAGCAGCATGACGATCTGCAGCGGCGCGGAGAGCGTGCCGATGCCGTCCAGCTTCAGGTTCAACTCGCTCGGCGGCGCCGCGGCCGAAGCCGAGGTCGCCAGCAGCAGGATGCCGATGACCAGCGCCACCGGCCAGGCGCGGCGGATCACGAGGACAAGCCCTCGGCGGCGCGCGGCCCGCTCGCGGACGGCGCCAGTTCGGACACCAGCGACACCGCGCCTGGGGAAACTCCCAGCAACATCCGGCGCCCCTCGACGTTGACGATGACCAGCGAGCGCCGATCGCCGAGCGACGTCGCCGTTTCAATGGCGATCGCCGCGCGCGGCCGGCCGCCGGCAAAGCCCAGCGATCCGCGTCGTAGCAGCCACACCAGCCCGATCAGCAGACCGATGACGATCGCAAAGCTGACCAGCGCGCGAAGCGTCAGCGCCAGATCCATCAGCGCTGCGCCTCCGCGCTCGGCGGCGGCACGACCTCGGTGACCCGGAGCGCGGTGCTGTCGTCGACGATCACGACCTCCCCTTTGACCGCGACCACGCCGTGCACGCTGACGCAGAGGTCCGATCCGCTGGGCTGCACCAGGCGCAGCACCGTCTGCGGCAGCATTCGCAGGCAGTCGCGCACGCTGATCGTCCCGGTGCCGAGGATGACGTCGACCGGACAGACGATGTCCAGCATCCCCGACAGCGGATGCTCCGGCTCAGAACTGGACGACGAAATCGGAGAAGAGGACATCAGCCACCTTGGCGGGCGCGAGCACGCCGTCGGCGCGCTCGAGAATCGCTTTTTTGAGTTGGGCCTTACCGGCGGCCGTGACGAGCTGGTCGGAGGACTGCTCGGCGAGCAATTCCAGAATCGCCGAACGGGTCCGGACCATCGTGACTTCGTTCTTCTGCAGGTGCTCCGCGGCTTCGGCGTCGACCAGCAGCCGGACCGTGAGACGAAGGAACCGCGAGCCGCCGCCGTCGGTCAGGTTGACGACGAAGGGTTCGAACGAGATCACCCCCTTGGCCGATTCGGGTGCGTGTTCCGCGGGGGCGGCCGCGGCGCCGCCTTCCTTCGGCGGCGCGCCGCGTTTGGTCATCCAGTACGCGCCGGCGCCGCCGCCGAGCAACAGGACGCCGACGGCGGACAGCACGATGATCTTCTTCCCCTTTTTCGCGGGGGCTGGAGCGGGAGTCGGTGCGGCAGCTGTGGTCATGTGAGTTCATGCCGCTGTCCCGGAGACGTCCGGACGCGGCGTGAACCACAAGGGCAAGCAGGATGCCGTGTTTCTGGCGGGAGATTGCGCGGGGATTTTCGTCGAACCGCCCTGAGAGCCCGACGGCGCACCGACCGGTGTCGGCGCGCCGACACCGGGAAACCGTCTGTCCCCGATGTCGTGCAGGCCTTCAGGCCTGCCCGGGTCGCTAGGTCAACTCGCCGTTGGGCCCGGGATGGGCGCTGTTGTAACCCATCCACTGCCAGTTCCACGGCTGGTTGCGATTGGTCCAGTCGGAGTTTCGATCGTTGGGCCGTGCGCCGATGTAGCCGTCGGCCGTGCCGGTCAGCATCAGGTTGTCCTGGGAGTCGAGCTGGTACTGGCCGGGATGGATCGCGCTCAGCTCCTGAAACGCGCGTTTCATCGCCGTCGGATCGGTCGGGTCGTAGCGCTGGAGGACGTTGTAGGCGTCGTACTTCAGCGAGCCGGCGGCTGACACGGCACGCGAGGCGTCGAAGCCGCGGAATTCGTATGGGCCGCCGGCGGCGGCACCCGCGACCGCGGTCGGGGATCCCGCGGCGGCGCCTTTCGTCGCGGCGCTCGAGAGCGTGGTGACGAGCGTCTTGACGAGTCCCTCGAATTCGGTCGACGACAGCCGTCCGTCCCCGTCGGCGTCGTATTGCGCGAGAAGCGCCTGAGCGAGGTTCTGCACGGACGACGCGCCGCCAACGCCTGATGTGAGTGACATGGTGCTCCGTTTACAAAATGAGTTCGAATGGTTCCGTGGCATCCGGACGCGCCCGCTGTCGGCGCGGCTGTTCGCGTCGGCGTTCGGTTTCCTCACGCGGCGCGTCGCCGGCGTCAGTCTGGCCTTGTTCGGCAATCACCAGGCGCTCCAGCCTGAGGCCCTGCTCCGACAAGCCCTGGCGCAGCATCGGCTCGTTCGCCTGCAGCCATGTGCGAACGGCTGGAGACTCGGCGTGGAGAACGGCCGAGACGCCCCCTTGATCGACGTGCAGCGAGATGCTGACGCCGCCGAGATACTCCGGGCGCAGCGTGATACGGGCCTCTCCGACGCCGTCGTTCCACTGCATGTTCACCGCCTGCACAATCTGCGTCGCCACTTCGTCCGGCACGACGGCCGATCCGGTAGCCGCCGCAACGGCGCCGACCGCCGGCCATGTGTGCGGGGTGAGGCTCGGGGTCAACGCGTTCAGGTGACCGTCCATCGCGCGCGCGAACGAGGGCGCCGCCGCATCGGCACGCGCCTGGAACTGGACCGCCGCATCGGCGCCGGCACGCGTCCACGGCAACGACGAAAACGATGAAGAGGATCCGCGGGAATCCTGCCCGGCGGGCCGGCCGGACGCCGATTCGACCGGCGCCACGTCGACGGCGCCCGCAAGCGGCGACGGCTTCGGCAGATCGACAGCGTGAGTCTCCGAGCCAGGCTTCCCCGCCGGCCGATCCGGAGGCGGCACCTGCGGCGCGGAGCGGTCCGCGTTTCCGACCGGCAGTTCACGTTGAGCGGACGCCTGTAAAGCGGACGCCTGTAGAGCGGACGCCTGCGAAGCGGCCGAGGCCGCCGCGTGCGTCAGCGTGCGCGCCGCCGGCGCGGTGTTGTCGCTCGACGAGGCGGCCTGGTGCGCTTCGCCGTCAACCAGGGAGCCGGCCGCCTTCGCGTCCGACCGGGAGGGATATAGATTCGTGACCGGCGCGTCCTGATCGGTCGGCGCCGGTGCGTCGGCGGCTTGCACGTCCGTCGTCTGTCCCAGTGATGTCTTGTAGACGCGCTGCCCTTTGGCGTCATCGAGCAGCATCGCGCTCTGTCGCTCGAATGCGCGGTCGAGCGGCGAGCCGATCGGTGGCGCGCTCGCCGCGGCGTCATCTACCAGCGGCGTGTCCTGTGTCGTTCCGGCCTGAGGTGCGATGGGGGGTTGGCCCGGTGCCGTCGGGACAGCCGCCAGCGTCGCCATCAGCATCAGCAGCCCGGCGTTTGCCGCCTGGTCATCGGCCAGAGCGGCATCGGCTGCTGACGGCGCAGTCCGATTGTCGGCCGCGTCGCGAGCCTCACGCGCCATCCGCCGCGGGCCGGTTGCGGCTGTCGCGTCGCGAGCGCCCAAGAGCGCCGATGAAAGAGCCGGATCGGCGGCGGACGCCTGGTCCGCCGCCGCGATGTCATCGAGCATCGCCGCGAACGCATCTCCGGCGGTCGCCGGCGCCGGCGGGCCGCCCGGCGCGGCCGGTCCGGCGGCGGCCGCCGCGGTTGCGGTTGCTGACGCGATCATGATGAAAACCGATGCCCCGCTACTGCTTCAGGTTCAGCGTGTCGACCAGCAACTGATCGGACACCGTGATGGTCTTGGCATTGGCCTGGTAGCCGCGCTGCGCCAGGATCATCTGCGTGAACTCGGTCGCGATGTCGACGTTGGACTGCTCCAGCGCGCTGCCGGTGAGCGATCCGCGGCCGCCCGTGCCCGCGACGCCAACGCTGGGCAGGCCGGCCGACTGACTTTCGCCGTAGGCGTTGGAGCCGAGCTTGACCAGTCCCTGCGGGTTGTTGAAGTTGGCGAGCGCCAGCTGGCCGACCGGTATCGTCTGACCCGCGCCGAAGCTGGCAATGATTTCGCCCGAGGCGTTGATCGAGATGTTCTGCACCTGTCCCGCCGGCGCGCCGTTCTGGTCCACCGACGAGGTCGCCGAGGCGGAGGCGTAGCTGGTGAGCGAGGCGACCGCGTTGGTGTTCATGATGTCCCAGTTGAGGGTGCTGGCCGCCGCGCCGTTGGTCCAGACCGGCGTCACCAGCGTCACGTCCGCGGGTGCGGCGCCATTGACCTGGGTGAGCGCGCCGTTGGGGCCGAAGGTCAGCGTGCCTGCGGCGCCGATGGTGGACGGAGTGCCGGCGGTGCCGCCGGTCACTTCCGCGCCGGGCGCGGTCAGCGTGTAGCTCCACGTGCTGGCGCCGGTCTTCTTGTAATCCATCGTCAGCACGTGCGCCGAGCCGAGCGAATCGAAGACCTGAATGGAGGTGGAAAACGTGTCGTTGACCGCCGCTCCCGCATCGAGGTTGGTCGTCGCCGCGAACTGGGTCGTCGGCGTCGGCGCGTGCAGCACGCCGGGCGGGATGGTGATCTTGGTCGGCTGGCTGGTGGTCACCACTTTACCGGTAATCGCGTCGATGGCGGTGTAGCCCTGGACGAACTGCCCGTCCGGCGTCACCAGCGTGCCGCTGCTGTTGAACGAGAAGTCGCCCGCCCGCGTATAAGACGTGCCGTTCGAACCGTTCAGGACGAAGAAGCCGTTGCCCTGGATCGCGACGTTGGTTGCCACGCTGGTGCTCTCGATTGCGCCCTGCTTGAACACCGGCGAAATCGCCGCGAGGCCGACGCCAAGTCCGATCTGGGTCGGGTTTTCGCCGGACCCTCCGACGTTCTGGCTCACGAGATCGGCGAAGGTCGCCGAGCTCGCCTTGAACCCGATCGTGTTGATGTTGGCGAGGTTGTTCCCGATGACGCTCAGCGCTTCAGAGTTGGCGTTGAGGCCCGAGAGTCCCGCCGAAAATGATCCAACGGCCATCGTGCATCCTTCCTTTTGTCGATTTACGATTCTGTGGTCGACGTGGTGTCCGCGGCGGCGGCCGCGACGGCGCCGAGCGGCGCGAGAATCTGGGAGATTTTCGTCAGCGACGCGTCGATGCTGGTCAACGTATTGAGGCTCTGGTCCATGCTCGTGAGCTTTTCGAGCGAGGTGAACTGCGCCAGCTGGGTCACGAACTGGCTGCTGTCCTGCGGCTGCGTCGGGTCCTGGTTCTTGAGTTGCGTCACCAGCAGCTGCATGAAGGCGTTCTCGCCCAGTGACTTGGTCTGCTCCGCCAGCGCCTGCGACGCCGTCGGCTGCGAGCTGGTGGACGACGAGGTCGGATCGGTGGTCATCTCGGTTCTCCTTCCGCCACGCGACGCGCGTACTGCAGCGTCGCGAGCGTGTCGATGTCCTTCATTTCGCGCGCACGGATTTGCGCATCGTGTTTTCGCCTCGCCCGGTCGCGCAGCCGTTCGAGCACGCGCACCTGACGATGCGCGGCGGTGACGGCGTTCGACGCCGCATCGGCAACGCCGCGGCATTCCGCCCGCGCGCGCCGCCGCGTGTCGGCGTGCGAACGCTGCTGAGTGATCCAAGTTCGGTGCCGCTCGAGCGACCCCTGTTCGGCGCCGCCGCCCAGCGCCTCGCGGTAGCCGGCATTGGCTGCCGAAGATTGCCGTTCCGCTTCCTCGAGGCGCCGTTCGGCCACGGCCACATCCTCACTGGCCCGCGCCAGCACGGTCTGGGCCGCGTCCAGTTGGCGCTGACGCAGCGCCAGCAGCGGCGCGGCGCGGAAGCGGAATGTCATGACGGTTGTGGCGCGGTGACCGCGCGCAGCGCCTCGAGCGCGTCGGCATATGCGCATCTGGTGTCGGCCGGCTGGCACAGCAGCGTCGACATCGCGTCACGACGGCCGAGCGCGGTATCGAGCGCGTGGGTTGGCGCCGGCGACATAGGCGCCGACGCTGACCAGATCTTCACTGTCCCGCACCATCGACAGCCATTCGCGCACCTGGCCTGCCTGCGCGCGGTGGGCCGCGTCGGTCACATCCGGCATGGTCCGGCTGACGCTCTGGAGCACGTCGATGGCCGGGTAGTGGTTGCGGCCGGCGAGATCGCGCGACAGGACGATGTGCCCGTCGAGGATGGCGCGCACGGCGTCGGCGATCGGTTCGTTGGTGTCGTCGCCTTCGACCAGGACGGTGTAGAGAGCGGTGATGCCGCCGCTGCCGCGCACGTTGCCGGCGCGCTCGAGCAGCGACGGCAGCAGCCCGAACACCGAGGGTGGATAGCCCTTGGCGGTGGGAGGCTCACCCGCCGCCAGCCCGACTTCGCGCTGTGCCATCGCGAAACGCGTGACCGAGTCCATCATCAGCAGGACCTGCTGTGCCTGATCGCGGAAGTACTCGGCGATCGCCGTTGCGGCATAGGCGGCGCGCAGCCGCACCAGCGGCGGCGTGTCGGACGTCGAGACGATCACCACCGACTTCTTCAATCCCTCTGGGCCGAGATCGTGTTCGATGAAGGATCGGACTTCTCGTCCGCGTTCGCCGACCAGCGCCAGTACCGTGACGTCGGCGTTGGTCCCCCTGGCCATCATGCCCAGGAGCGTGCTCTTGCCGACGCCGCTGCCGCCGAACAGCCCGACGCGCTGACCGCGCCCGCAGGTGAGCATCGCGTCGATCGCGCGCACGCCGGTGGCGAGCGGCTGCGAGATGGGGTCGCGCGCCAGCGGGTTCATGCTCGGGCGCTGCAGCGGCACGCGCGCCGCGGGCCTGATCGGCCCGAGGCCGTCGAGCGGGCGGCCGAACGGATCGATCACCCGGCCGAGCAGATCCGGACCGGCCGGCAGCAGCGCGAGGCCGCGCCGGACGGCGATGCGGGAGCCGGGGGTGATCCCCGCGGTGCCGCCGAGCGGAACCGAGAGCAGCCGGCCGTCACGAAATCCGACCACCTCCACGATCAGCGGCGGCTCGCCGTCGGCGCCGGCGATCTCGCAGACGTCGCCGACCGAGGCGCGCGGGCCGTCAGACTCCACCAGCAGGCCGACGACGCGGACCACGCGCCCGGCGACCGGCGTCAGATCCGCGGTGCGGACCGCCTCGAAATAGCCGTCGAAGGAGAAACCGTCAGCGGATGCTGACGCCATGGCTCGCGCTCACCAACACTTCCGCCGGGGCCGCCGTGTCCTCGTCGAACAGCGTCTTGGACAATTCCCTGAACTGCGACGCGACGTCGACGTCCATGAAGCCGAAATCGGAGTGGACGCGGCAACCGCCGCGGCTCACCATCGGATCCGGCGCGATGGTGATCTGCGAGTCCTTCCAGCCGTCGCCGAGGCCCGCGGACACCGCGGCGAAGTCGTCGGGATGCAGCCGGATCGCGGCGGAGGCATTTTCCCCCAGCCGATCGAGCGCCACCCGCGCCATCGCGCACACCAGACCTCGATCGAGCGAGATCTCGCGGTTGATCATGCGTTCGGCGATCGCCATGGCGAGCTGCACCACCTGGCGCTCCGATCGCTGGATGATCTCCGCGCGCAGCGCCGTCAGCTCCTGCACCGTCTCACCGAGGCGCCGGAGCATGGCCTGGCCGCGCGTCGCCGCCGCCTCGAGCCCGGCTCGCTCTCCCTGGGCGTACCCTTTCGCGAACGCATCGCGCTCGACCGTCGCGGCCCGCTGCGGCTCGGACGATTCGGACGGCAGGTCGAGGCCGCGATCGCTCGCGGCAGGCTGCGCGCGCGTAACCGGAAAGCAGGCCGCCGCTTCCCACGGAAAGGCCGTGACCTCGTCGCCGCCGCCGACCCGCCTCGCCTTAGACGACATAAGGCTCACCGGCCGCCGCGCCGGTCACGATCAATCCTTCTTCTTCCAGCTTGCGCGCGATCGCCACGATCTCCTGCTGCGCCTTTTCGACTTCCCGCAGCCGCACCGCGCCGAGCACCTCCATCTCGTCGCGCAGCATGTCCGAGGCGCGCTTGGACATGTTGCCGAAGAAGCGGGTGCGGATTTCCTCGCTGGCGCCCTTCAGCGCCACGGTCAGCACCTTCTTGTCGGCGCGCTGGATGATCTCGCGGAGGCCGTTGTCCTCGAGGTGCCGCAGGTCGTCGAACACGAACATCAGGTTGCGGATCGACACCGCGAGATCGGGCGAATCGGTTTCGATCGCTTCGAGCACGGGCTGGCTGATGTTGCGTTCCAGCCGGTTGAACAGCTCGGCCACCGCTCGCACCCCGCCGTGCTGTTCCCGGCTGAAGGTGCCGAGCGTCTTCAGGCGTTGGTCGATGAGGGTCGAGATCTGCTGGATGATGTCCGGAGAGATTTCGTCGAGGTTGGCCATGCGCGTGAGCACGTCGGCGCGCAGCGCATCCGGCAGCAGCGACACCAGCTGCGCGGCGTTGGTCGCGTTGAGGTGCGCGAGAATCAGCGCGATGGTCTGGGGGTGTTCCGCCAGGATGAATTTCGAAAGCTGCTGCGGATCGGCGCGCTCGAGCGTGGTGAAGCCGACCGTGGAGCGAAACTGCGTGACGACGCGGTCCAGAATCCGCTGCGACCCGCCGGGGCCAAACGCCCGATCCAGCAGCCGCCGCGTCGCATCGACCCCGCCGCGCGTCATGTAGTCGGCGGCCGATGCCTTCTGATGGAACTCGTCGAGCACCTTTTCACCGGCTTCGGCCGGCACGCCGCCAATCGCGGCCAGCTCCTTGGCCAGGCGCTCGACTTCCTCCTCCTGCAGATGCTTCAACAGCTCGGCCGACGATTCCTCGCCGAGCGTCAGCATCAGGATGGCCGCCTTCCTGGCGCCGGACAGGTTCACTTGAACGGGCATCAGCGTTCTTCCTCGGCCAGCCACGTCCTCAGCAGACGGGCGGTATTTTCGGGTTCGCGCTGGGTCATCGCAACCACCCGGCGGGTCAGCACCGGCAGGCGGCGCGCGGTGCCAAGATTGGCGGCGGCCTGAAGCTCCGCCTCGATTTCGCTCTCCAGATCCTCGACCGTCCGCAACGGCGAGGCGGGAGCGCCGGCCAGCCCTGGACGGACCACGGCGCCCGCGGGAAGGCTGGCGGTGCCGCCGAGCACTCTGGCCAGCGTCGGCCGGACCACGCCCAACAGGACGAACATGCCCAGCGTGACGATCCCGAGCACCCGACCCAGTTCGAGCGCCTGCGGCGCATACTGCTGCCACTTGGAAACCGCCGGCGGCAGATCCTCGATCGGTGACTCTTCGAAGGCGATGTTTTCCACCGTGAGCTGATCGCCGCGCTCCGCATCCAGGCCGACCGAGGCCGCCACCAGGTCGTGCACCTTCTGGATGTCCGCGGCCGATCGCGGCTTCGCGTGGCGGACCGCTTTCCCGCCCTCGTTGGTGACCGGATGGTCGTCGTCGACCACGACCGCGACCGAGAGACGCTGCAACTCGCCGCGCGGCTGCAATCGATGTGTGGTCACGCGGCCCAGTTCGTAGTTGGTCGTCTCGGCCGTGTGGCCCAGCGGCACCGCCGCGGCGACCACGGTCTCCGCCGCCTTGGGGGCCTTCGGATCGGGCGGCAGGTTCGCGCGGGTCCCCGCGACACCCTGTCCTGCGGCCACCCCCGCCGCGGTCTGCGTCATGCTTTGACGGCTGCGGATCACCGGCGTGGGATCCCACCGCTCTTCGGTTTCTTCCTTGCTGCTGGGATCGAGCTGCGCGCTGACGTTGACCCGCACGCGGCCGGCGCCGAGGATCGGGTCGAGCAACGCGACCACGCGCACCGCCATGTCGTGCTCAATCTGCTGCTGCCGCTCCATCTGCGGTCCGCCGGCCCGCTCGTCGGTGGCGGAGGTCGCGTGCGCCAGCGAGCGTCCGAAGTTGTCGATGACGACCACCGACTCCGGCCGCAGCCCTTCGACGCTCGCTGAGACCAGGCCGGTAATCGACGCGACGGTCGATGCCGGCAGCGGCTTGTTGGCCGCGCAGCTTCAGCACGACCGAGGCCTTCGCCGGCTGCTCCTGATTCGCAAACAGCGACTCGCGCGGCATCGCCAGGTGGACGCGCGCGCTCGCGACATCCCCGAGGCTGGCGATGGTGCGCGCCAGCTCGCCTTCCAGCGCCCGGCGATAGTTGACGTGCTCGAGGAAGTCGGTCACGCCGAACGCGGTGCGATCGAAAATTTCGAAGCCGATCCGCCCGGAGTTCGGCATCCCCTGGCCCGCGAGCTCGAGCCGCAGATCGTCGACCCGCGAGGTCGGCACCCGGACGGTGCGGCCGCCGTCGTCGAGCACGTAGGTCACCTTGTCGTTCTTCAACTTCGTGACGACCGACGACGCGGTCTCCGGATCCATGTCCGTGAACAGCACGCCGTAGGTCGGCGCGTTGATCCAGTACGCCGAGCCGATGGCCAGGCCCACGACGAGGACGAAGGCGCCGGCCAGCGTCGCCAGTTGCCGCGCGCTGAGCGCGGCCGCCGCCGTCTTGACGCGTGTGAGGAGTTGATCGAGGTCCACAGGATTCTATCGACGCGCCGGCGCTAGACCGGCATCCGCATGATGTCCTGGTAGGCCTGGACGATCTTGTTGCGCATCTGCACCGTCAGCTCGAGGTTCGTTTCGGCCTGCTGCAGGGCGATCATCGCCTCGTGCACGTCGCCGCTTCCGTCGAGCATGTTGGCGACCGCGGTGTTGGCTGCGCCGGTCGACGCGTCAACCGCGCCAATCAGCTTGTTCAGCGCGTCGCCGAAGCCTCCCGCCTCCGCGGCGCCCGGAGCCGCCGGCGGGACGTACGGGTAAGGCCGCGGGTGTCGACGCGCCGATCGCCGGAAACTGGATCGCCATGGTTTATTTCCCGAGCTCCATCGCGCGCTGCACGAGATCGCGAATGAGGCCGATCGCCGTCAGGTTCGCCTGATAGGCGCGGCTGGCGGACAGCATGTTCACCATTTCCTCAGGCGTGTCGACGTTGGGCATGGCCACAAAGCCTTGGCCATCGGCGTCGGGATGCGTCGGGATCGTAGCGGCGCGGAAACGGCGCCTGATCCTCGACGATCGCCGCCACCTTGACGCCGACCGCGCCCGCCGCGCCCAGCGCGTCTTCGAAGGTGTTGGCCGAATCGGTGGCGAGGACGACGTCGCGGCGGCGATACGGCTGGCCGTCGGCCCCTCGCGTCGACTCGGCGTTCGCGAGATTCGAGACGGCGACTTCGATGCGGGTCCGCTCGGCGGTCAGGGCGCTGGCGCTGGCGTTGAGGGCGGCGTTCAGGCTCGGCATCAGCGGCCCTCGTTGATGGCGTAGCGCACGAGCCGGAACTTGGCCGCCATGGCCGCCTGCGCGGCGCTGAAGTCGGCCGAGGCCTTGGTCATGTCGAGCAGCTCGCGATCGAGCTGCACGTTGTTGCCGTCGCGCCGGCCCGGCAGACCCTCCGCTTCGAGCGACGACGGCCCGCTGCCCATCGCGGCGCCGGCCATCGAATGCCCCGACGCCGCCGGCGTCAGCGACGTTTGCAGCTGCTGATCGAGGGCATCGTCGAACGACACCTCACGGGTGCGGTAGCCGGGCGTGTCGAGATTCGCCAGGTTGCCGGCGGCGACGAGCTGCTTGGCGACAGCCCTCGTCATCTGCCGGCCGAGGGCGTTCATGATCGACGAATCAGCAATATCGTTCACGCTTACTCCTGCGATCGCACGAACTTCCGAATTTGTCTGCAAGTGTCCGCGCGTGGCGATGGCGGACGTGCGAAGGCCGATTGAGCAAGACGAGTGCCGGATGCGCGGACCGGCGCCGACGCCCGGGCGCGCCGCCTTCGGCGCAGGGGAAGGCGGCGCCGGGAGCAGCCGAAGAAGTGTCGGAGCGCCGACAGGAGCGACGGCGGCGCGTCCCTTCAGCGAGGAGGGAGCAGCCGCCCGAGACGATCGAGAGAAAGTTCGATCGCGGCGAGCCTCTGTTCTATTCCACCCAGTCGGTCGATAAGCTCATCCGATTGCTTATGTGTGAGATGTTCACCGGCGCGACGGAGCACCAAATCAATCTGGGCCAGCGAGCAGGGCTTGGCGATGTAGTCGTTCGCGCCCTCCCGGATGGCCTGGATCGCCGTGTCTATCGAGGCGTAGCCGGTGACCATGACCACGTATGCGGCGGGATTCGCCGCGCGCGCCGCTCTGAGCACCTCGAATCCGTCGGCGCCGGGCATCACGAGATCCGTGAAGACAATTCGGATCAAACCCGGAGTGCGACCGAGTTCGGCAACCGCCGCTCGCCCGTCCTGAACCGACGCCACAACGAAGCCCCGCTCGCGGATGAAATCCGCGAACAGCTCGCGTACATCGGCGTCGTCGTCCACGATCAGGACGTGTCCGTTCGAAGGTTGTTGCGCTGGCATACTCATTGCTCAACCGCGAGCCCACAAGACCAAATCGGCCGCGGCGTCGAAAACTTTATCGCGTCACCCTTGCACTCATCGCAGCCGACGTCGGAACCAATCCATGAGCCGAACCCAGTCCATCCTTGTCGTCGAAGACGAAACCGACCTCAGTCAGCTGATCGCAGACTATCTGGAATCAGACGGCCTGGCCGCCGCCCAGGCCCATAGCGGCGCGGAAGCGCTGGAGCGGCTCCAGGGCTTTGCCTACGACGGCTTGGTCGTCGACTTACGCCTCCCTGATGCCGACGGCATGGACATTCTCGAAAAAGCGCTCGCCCGCTTTCCGGGACATCCGCGCGGTGGTGATCACCGGCTTCGGCGGCGTCGAGGACGCGGTGACCGCGATCAAGCGCAAGGCGCGGTCGATTTCCTGATCAAGCCGTTCCAGCTGGCGAGCTCGCCGCGGTGCTGCACTCGGCGTTCGAGCAAATCCCCCGCACCGGAACGAGGCGCCGGCGGCGCAGCCCGGCGACGTTCCAGCTTCGACGAGATCATCGGCCAGAGCGAGTCGCTGCAGAAGCGTCTTCTCGACCCTGCGGCTGGTGTCGCCGATGGTCAGCACCGTGCTGATTCAGGGCGAGACCGGCACCGGCAAGGAACTGATCGCGCGGACCATTCACGCGAACAGCCCGCGGCGCGATCAGCAGTTTCGTCGCCTTCAACGCCGCGGCCATTCCAGAGGCGCTGGCCGAAGCCGAGCTGTTCGGCCACGTCAAAGGCGCGTTCACCGGCGCGGTCAAGAGCCGGGTCGGCCGGTTCGAGCTCGCGCACCGCGGCACGCTGTTCATCGACGAAGTGGCGTCGATGTGCCTGCCGCTGCAGGCCAAGCTGCTGCGCGCGCTCCAGGAGCGCCAGATCGAGCGCGTCGGCGACTCGCGTCCGATGAAATTCGACATCCGGTCGATCGCCGCGGCCAACGCCGACCTGCGAAGATGGTCAAAGAAGGCAAGTTTCGCGAAGACCTGTTCTACCGCCTGAACGTCGTGCCGATCACGCTGCCGCCGCTGCGGATCGCCGCGACGATATCCCGATGCTGGCGCAGCACTTCCTCGCGAAGTCGTGCAAGGCCAACGGCGTGGCGCCGCGCACGATGGGCCAGGAAGCGCTGCGCGCGCTGATGAACGTCACTCGTGGCCGGGCAACATCCGTGCAGTTCGAGAACGCGATCGAGTACGCGGTGGCGATGAGCGGCGTCGGCGGCACCATCACCGAGGCGATGCTGCCTGACGAGTTGCGCCAGCCGGCAACGCCTCGCACATGCGTGCCGACCGTGGCCATCCCGGACGAAGGCATCAACTTCGCCTCGGTGGTGTCGCAGCTCGAACGCGAGTTGATTCTGCGCTGTCTCGAAAAGACCGGCGGGAACAAGCGGCAGGCGGCTCGGCTGCTGCAATTGAGCCGGACCACGCTGATCGACAAGCTTCAGCGGCTGGGCGGCTCCGAGTCGGCGGCCTGAGCGGCCGCCGGATCGATCGGCACGCTCAACGCGAGCACCATCCGGTCGGGCGCTTCCTCCACTCGAAGCACGGCATGGTGGGCTCGCGCGAGCTCGGCGATCGCCTTCCCCGCCAGCTCGCTGGCGATCGCTGATTCCCGAGGGCGCGCCGGACGCTCGCCCCGCGCCCGCGCGGTCATCTCCACCACCGCCAGACCGCCTCGTCGCTCCACCGTCACGACGATCGACGCCTCGGTCCGTCCATAAACCTCCTGCTCGGCGCGCAGCACCAGGTTCAACAGCAGTTGCAATGCGGCCGGCTGGTCGATGGTGACGGCCAGCGGATCCTTGCTCGACGACGCGACCGAGGTCGCGACTCCCCCGCGTCCGAGCGACACCGATCGAAACGACAGCGCGACCCCCGCCAGCGCCCGCAGGTCGACCTGGCTCGGGACCGCGGGCGATTCCCGCGCGTACACCACCAGAGGCTCCATCGTCTCGACGAGGCGGGCGGCCTGGGTGGCAATGGTCTTCAGGCGGCGCGCCGTCGCCGGATCGAGATCGGGCCGCAGCGTCAGCATTTCGACGTTGCCGCTGATCACCTGCAGTGCGTTCTTCAGATCGTGCGCGACGTTGGTCACCGAGCGCGCGACCGTCCACCATCGGTTCACGTCGCGACACTGCTCGGGTGACAGCCACACCGCGTCGGGTCCCATCATGTCGTCGTGTGACGCGAGGTCTCGCATGCGGCGGAGTCTAAGACCTTCGAGCGTGACCGTCAATCATGAGGACCATTCGTCACGTCGTGTCATCGAGCGCCATGGTTCCGGCGATGCCGGCTCGCCCTCGGCGGCGGACGGCGCGGCGGCGGGCGTGGGAACCCGATCGTGAACCAGCAGCGAGGCCGCCTCGAGGAGCGCGGCCACTTCGCACGGCTTGTCCAGGAAGGCCTCGCCCTCCCAGAGCGTCATCTTCTCCGCGAACAACTGGTCGGCATGTCCCGAGAGGTACAGCACCTTCAAGGCCGGCCAACGCTGCCGCAGGTTCCGGGACACTTCGTCGCCGGTCATCCCCGGCATCAGCAAATCGGTGACGAGCATGTCGAACGGCTGCGACGCCTCCGCGATCCTGAGGGCGTCCGGGCCGTCGGTGCCGATCTCGACCTGGTAGCCGGCGCCCCGCAGCACGGTTGACACGAACCGGCGGACCGGCTCTTCGTCATCGACAACGAGAACCGTCGTGGGCCGCTCGGCCGACGACGATCGCATGAATGAGGTCCAGCGGTTTTTCAGCACGGTCGCACCTGTGGATGACGTTCATACCCAGAATCGGCCGTGGACGGGAATCCTTGAATGCCCCTAGATCGGCGCCCGATCCAGCTTGAGGGTGACCATGTTGAGCCGGTAGTACAGGGTGTCGGAGAAGTCGCCCTGTTGCACCATGGGAAGGAGGGATCGGCCCGAGGTTGAGATGACCGGCGTGGCATAGCCGGCGCCGTCCAGCCACTGGATCAACTCGTCCTGGTGCTGTCGTTTCAACCGCTCGACAGCCCGCACCACCAGCCCCTGGACCGGCTCGGTGGGCAGGAGCGGTTCGTCGCTGTCGCACAGCCGGATCGGCGAGGGCCATGTCGCCATCAAGCGGTCCAGATACTCCGCGGTTGCGGCGTCCGGACCGATCAGGAGGAGATTCGGGATTCGTCGATGACAGGCGATTCCCTCGTCGAGAGACGCCATGTCCGCGCGCACGTTCCGCCGGTCTCCGCTGACGGTCTTGTGTCCGATGTTCATGTCTCTCCTCCCCTTGAAAGACGCGGGCGCCGAGGACGGACGGATACCTGGAACCCCCACACCTCCTAACGCGACAAAGAGAGGAGGATCGGATCACGTTACAATCGCCCTGTGACCGACCCGGGAATTGTCACCAGCCACGTGCCCGACGGGGACTTCATCGTCTCGGAGCGGGCGCCAAAGTGGGTGGTGCGGCGGGTGGTCGGCGACGATGCCAGTCAGACGATTTGGGCGTTTGAGGGTGGCGAGGCGCCGGCGGTTGCACAGGCATTGATTTTTGCGCGTCACGACCGGACCTCGGCGTGGCTGCGCGTCGATCATCAGCAGTTCCGGCTGATCGAGAGTTTCCGCACCGAACGCGTCCAGCCAGTCGATCCGGCACGGGGTTAGTGCCGCGATCCCATCGTGGTTGCGTCGCCGCTGTCGCGGCGAGCGCGCACGCACTTTCACCTTGCGGCGTCCTATTGACGGTGATATAGCTTGCGCGTTTCCCGACATCACAACCTGGCGCGTCGTCTCCGGTCACCGCGGATCTCGATCAGAGGATCAGCATGAAAAAGCGTTTCTCGCTATGGACCCTCGTGGCCGTCTCTACGGCGGGAAGCATCGGGTTGGGCATATTGCTCTCGATGCCGGCATCCGCGCAGCAGGGACCCGACGCGCAAGGCATCGCCGACTCGGCGCTGGAACAGATGACGGCGATCGCCGCCATCAAGGACGGTTTCACGCCGGCGCAAAAGAAGATCGAGTCGAACCTGGTATTTGCCGTCAAGTCGGTGAATGGTGAGCTGGCCGGCACCTCAATCGCCGACATCGGCACGATCACGGACACGGTCGCCAGCATTGCCAGCACTCCGGAGACGGCGCTTCAGAGCTCGGTGACCGTCGACATCTATGGCAACGTGTCGTTCGCGCTGCTCGATGCGATCGCGTCCGTGAATGGAGTGGTGCTCGAACAGTCCGAGCGGTGGGGCGTGATTCGAGCGACGGTGCCGCTGGGTTCACTCGAGACGATCGCCGGCAACGACGATGTGAAGAGCATCAGGGCCGCCGCTCAGGCCTCGACCAACGTGGGAGCGTTGACCAGCCAGGGTTACATCTCGCACACCGCCAATCAGGCCTTCGCCATGGGCGTCAGCGGCGCCGGCGTCACCGTTGGCGTGTTGTCGGACAGCGCATCCGCGGCGCGGGTCGCGGCGCTGATTGCCTCGGGCGATCTGCCGGCGAACACGCAGGTGCTGCCGGGGCAGGTCGGGCCGGCCACCGGCACCGACGAGGGCGCGGCCATGATGGAAATCGTCCACGACGTCGCACCCGGCGCCGATTTGATCTTTGCCACGGCGTTCAACGGCGTCGCCAGCTTCGCGAACAACATCCTCGCGCTGCAGGCGGCCGGCGCCAAAGTGATTGTGGACGACGTCACCTACTTCAACGAGGGCGTGTTCCAGGACGGCCCGATCGCGCAGGCGGTCAGTCAGGTGACCGCCCTGGGCACCTTGTATGTTTCGTCTTCGGCCAACAGCGGAAGCCTGACCGCCGGCACGTCAGGGACGTGGGAGGGAGACTTTCTCCCGAATGGACCTTCCGGGGCGCCCATCCCGGCCGGGGATACCGTGCACAATTTCCGCACGGCAGCCTCTCCGCAGAACTTCGACGTGCTCACGGCCGCGACCACCTTCATTTCGGTGAAATGGTCGGATCCGCTGGGCGCCAGCACCAACGACTACGACCTGTATCTCCTGAACAGCGCCGGCACCGCGGTGGTCGCATTCTCCGCCGGCGCCCAGACCGGCACGCAAGATCCGTATGAGGCGATCTCCAATTCGAACGGCTTCGCGGCCAACACCCGGATTGTCGTCGTGCTGCACTCCGGCGCCCCGCGGGCGCTGCACCTCGACACGGAGCGCGGCCGGTTGTCGATCAACACCGCCGGGGCGACGTTTGGCCACAACGCCGCCGCCAGCACGGTCACGACCGCGGCGACGTATTGGAACAGCGCGCGTACCGGGACGCGGCCGTTCACCGGCGCGGCCAATCGCAACGAGACGTTCAGTTCCGACGGGCCGCGCAAGATTTTCTTCAGTCCGAACGGCGCGCAGATCACGCCAGGCAACGTGCTCTTCGCGACCAATGGCGGAAGCACGCTTCAGAAGCCCGACATCGCCGCCGCCGATGGTGTCAGCACCAAGACGCCGGGGTTCCTGCCCTTCTTCGGCACCTCGGCCGCGGCGCCGCATGCCGCCGGCATCGCCGCCCTGGTCTTCTCGGCCAGGCCGACCTGGAGCCCTGCCGACGTCCTCAACGCGATCAAGAGCACCGCTCTCGACTCGATGGCCGCCGGCATCGACCGCGATTCGGGTTCCGGCATCGCGATGGCATGGCCAGCCGTGCAATTTGCCTTGACCCACTGATCGCGAACTCATTCATCCAGACACCATCGGAGACACACATGAGACGAGTATCAACGATTGCGGCGGCGATTATCCTGCTGGCTGCGGGGTCGGCGCGTGCGGCCGCCATTCTCGACGTGACCGGAGCCGTGGGCATCTCCGATCCGGTGCAGAACGGCCGCCTGAGCCGGAATGCCATCGCGCAGGACTGGAGCGGGGGCGAGCCGTTTCCCGGCGTGATCAACACCACGACGGCCTACCACTATCTGACCTTTCTGGTGAACGTGGGCATCACGCCGTTCATCCAGATTAATTTCGACTCGCTCTCCGCCAACACCTTCGTGTCGGCCTACGACACGAGCTATGCGCCGGATTCAGCGGGCAGCCCGAATTTTGGCTTCGACACCAACTGGCTCGGTGACCCGGGTAGTTCCGGAAATTTTTTCGGGACCGACCCGCAGTTCTTTCAGGTGATCGTTCCGCAGAACCACAACCTGGTGATCGTCGTCAACAACACCGCCGCGGCGAACGTCGGCGTGGGAGACCCGTTTCACCTGATCGTGGAGGGATTCATCGACACGGAATTTACCGACCCGCCGGTGAACTCGCCCGTGCCGGAACCGGCCTCCCTGCTGCTCAGCGGCGGTGGATTGGCTCTGGTCGCGCTCAAGAGGCGTTACTGGCCGGTCAGCTAGGCCGCGCGCAGCCGCGAATCCTCACACGTCGATCACCGGACCGGTGCCCGGCGGCGGACTGCCAATCTGCTGCCGGCGTCGAAGCGCGATCACGAGCGCGACCGACGCGGTCCACGTCGGCAGCATGTCGGCCACCGGCAGCAATTCGATGAGGAACGTGGGCAGCAGCACGGGGTGAAACCCAAGCACGCGCCACATCAGGGCGGTTGCCGCAACGTCCAGGATTTCGTCCGCCCCGGCCCAGCCGATCGGACCCAGCACGAATTGCAGCGCATCGGTCGCGATGGCCGTGGCATAGGCGATGCGCACCCGGCCTGCCGTCAGCACGGGTGGCTCGGCGGTGATGAACGTCGGTAGCCTCACGTGAAGCCCCAAGCTCCAAGCTCCAAGCTCCAAGCCTAGACTGCCCTACCCGTTCGGGTTGAACCGATAGCCGACCCACGGCTCCGTCACCAGGAATTTCGGATTCGACGGATCGGGCTCGAGCTTCTTGCGCAGCTGTCCCATGAAGACGCGCAGGTATTCCGGCTGCTCCTGCGACGCTTCGCCCCAGACCGCCTCGAGCAGGGTGCGGTGCGTGATGACACGATTGGGATGCCGCGCCATGTAGACGAACAGCTCGAACTCCTTCGGGGTGAGGCGGACTTCGTTGCCGCGCGCGTGCACGCGCCGGCCTTCGAGGTCGACGCGGAACTCGCCGACTTCGAACGAGGTCATCTCGCTGTCGCCGCCGCTGCGCCTCAGCGCCGCGCGCACCCGCGCCAGCAGCTCGTCGATCCCGAACGGCTTGGTGACGTAGTCGTCGGCGCCCGAGTCGAGCGCTTCCACCTTGGTGCGCTCCTCGCCCTTCACCGACAGCACGATGATCGGCACCGTCGACATCGCCCGGATGCGCTTGCACAGCTCGACGCCGTCCATGTGCGGCATGTAGAGGTCGGTGATCACGAGCTCGGGACGGAACTCGGCGAAGTTGGTCAGCGCCGCCTCCCCTTCCGACGCGGTGCGGACCTGGTAGCCCTGGCTGCTCAGTACGGTCCGCAATACCCGCGTAATCTGCGGCTCGTCGTCCACGACCAGTACCCGTGATTTCTCCGCTGCTGCTGTTGCCATCATGCTGTCCTCTCGGTTCTCAAGGTGCTCGGGGGGCTCGTCGTGCTCGGGGTTCTCGGAGTGCTCGCGGCGTTGGTGATGCTCTCGGTGCTCGAGGTTCTATCGGCGCTCGCGCTTCTCGCGGAGCCGGCCTCAGTTCTCGGTTCTGAGTTTTCAGTTCTCAGTTCACCCTCCGCCGTCGGCAGGGTGACGATCACGGCCGTGCCGATGCCGGAGGCGATCGTCTCGATCCAGATGCGGCCGCCTTGCGTTTCGATCAGCCGCCGCGCGATCGGCAGGCCGAGGCCGACGCCGCCACGGTTCGGATCGTGCGACTCACGCGCCGGAACGCGGAAGAACTTCTCGAACACCCGCTCGCGCAGATGATCCGGAATCCCGGGGCCTTCGTCCGACACCGCGATCCGCACCGAGTGCTCGTCCTCGCGCGCCGCCTGGATCCGAATCGTCGTCCCGGCCGGGGCGTACTTGCTCGCGTTGTCGAGCAGGATGTAAATCACTTCCGTAATGGACGCCGCGTCCACCGACACGGCCGGAATAGCCTCGTCGATAGCCACGACGATGTGATGATCGCGGGTGACGGTCTCGGCGCGGCTCAGCCCGGATCGCACCAGCTCGTCGATCTCGATCGCCCGAAGGTGAATCGGTTGTACCGGCGCGGCTTCACCGGAATTCGACAGACCCTCGATGAAGCGGTTGAGGCGATCGGACTCCTCGTCGATCACCTGCAGCAGATCGCGGCGCCCTTCGGGCGGCAGGTCCGACACCGGGCTCCACGATCCGCTGCGAATCAGCGCCGTCACCGCCGCCTTGATCGAGGTCAGCGGGGTCCGCAGGTTGTGGGTGAGGGCGTCGAGCAGCGCCGCCTTGAGCTGCTCGTTGCGCCGCGCCGCTTCCGCTTCGCTGGCGCGCTCGAACGCGCTCTGCAGCTCCTGATACAGCCGCTCGATCTCCTGACGTCCCGCCTGCGCCTCTGCCGCGCGCCGCTCCGCTCGCGAGGCGAGCTCCCCGGCAATCACCGCGGTGACGATGAAGGTGACGAAGGCGATCCAGTCCTCGGCGTCTTCGATGCCGAAGCCGGCCGGCGGCAGGAAGTAATACGAATAGGCGCCCGCGCCGGACGCGGCCGCGACCAGCGCCGGTCCCATGCCCCAGAGCCGCGCCACCACGACGACGTCGAGGAGCAGGAGCGGCGCGGCGATGCCCGCGTAGCTGACCGACAGCAGCCGCAGCACGATCACGATCGGTGCGACCGTCGCCGCCGCCGCGAGGTACTTCGGCCACCGCATATTTCGATTATGGCGCGCCGCCGGCCCACGTGCACGTTACAGATTCCTTACGGTCGGGGCAGAAGGGCGTTCGTCATGGTTTTTTCTCATTCGTATAGAATGGAACCGTGGTTCAATTTTCGAACCGTCGTTCAATTCGGGCCGATGCCCGGCGCGTCGCGATCGTGCGCGCCGCCGCCCGGGTCTTCCGCAGTCGCGGCTTCGCCGCAGCCGGCATGCGCGACATCGCCGTCGCCGCCGAGCTCTCGCACGGGAACCTCTATCACTACTTCCGCGGCAAGGATGAGCTGCTGTTCTTCTGCCAGGATCGCGCCGCCGACCGATTGCTCGAGGCGCTGGCCGCTGCGCGCAAGGACCGGCGGCCGCTGCCGCTGCCGCTGCGAGACATGGCGGTGGCCCACGTCCTGTGCCTGCTCGACGAAGTCGAAGGCTCGGCGGCGCACCTCGAGGTCGACGCCCTTCCGCCGCCGCTCCGGACGCGCATCGTCTCGAAGCGCGATCGCTACGAGCGCGGCGTCCGCGCGCTGGTCGCGCGCGGCGTGCGCGCCGGAACGCTGCACGCCGCCGACCCGACCATCGCCACCCGGGCCTTCCTCGGCGCCCTGAATTGGACCGCGCACTGGTTCCGACCCGAGGGGAAGCAGTCGCCACGTCAGATCGCCGAGCACGTCGCCGACTACGCCGTTGCCGGCCTCACGAACCCACACGCCACTCCGTCAGCCGCGGTCCGCACCCCTCAATGACGAATATTCACCTCGCGCTCACCGTCAACGGCGAACCGACTCAGGTCTCGTTCGCGCCGTACAAAACGCTGCTCGAGATTCTGCGTGAGGATCTCGCCCTCTGTGGCACCAAGCACGGCTGCGAGCTCGGTGAGTGCGGCGCCTGCGCCGTGCTGCTCGACGGCCAGCCGGTGCTCTCGTGCCTGGTCCTCGGCGTCGAGTGCGAGGGCCGCGACGTCCTCACCGTCGAAGGGTTGGTGACCGACGGCCGGCTTCACCCCTTGCAGGAAACATTTGCGGACCTCGGCGCCGCGCAGTGCGGCTATTGCACGCCCGGGTTCCTGGTGACGGCCAAGGCGCTGCTCGACGAGCACGCCAGCCCGACGCGCGACCAGATTCGCGAGGCGCTCGCCGGATGCCTGTGCCGCTGCACCGGCTATCAACAGATTTTCGAAGCCGTGGAAGCGGCGGTCGAACGCTCGGCTAAAGCCGTCGCGCTCCGTGAATCCTCCGGGAACCCGCACGACACGCCGGCTTCAGCCGAGCGGGATGCTCGGAACACGACGACCCCGGCCGACACTCGGAGCGCGAAGGCTTTAGCCGAGCGGGAGGCGCGATGAACGTCATCGGCAAGCCGCGGCGTCGCGTCGACGGCCGCGCGAAGGTGACCGGGCAAACGCGCTTCGCCGACGATGTGATGCTGCCGCGGATGGTGCACTGCAAGCTACTGCGATTGACGATGCCGCATGCGCGGGTGGTGCGGGTCGACGTGTCGCGAGCGCTGGCGCGGCCCGGCGTCCATCTCGTCCTCACCGGCAGGGACTTCCCCATCTCCTACGGCATCCTGCCGGTGAGCCAGGACGAGCACGCTCTCGCCGTCGATCGCGTGCGCTTCGTCGGCGATCCGGTGGCGGCGGTCATCGCCCGCGACGAGCTGACCGCATTCGAGGCGCTCGACTTCATCGACGTCGAGTACGAACCGCTGCGCACCTACGCCGAGCCCGAGGAGAGCCTGGCCTTTCCCGAGCCGCGCATCCACGACTACGGCGATTCCGGCAACATCCACAAGGCGGTCTCGCTCCGCTTCGGCGACGTCGAACAGGCGTTCGCCGACGCCGACCGGGTGTTCGAGGACACATTCTTCTATCAGGGCAACACCCACCTGCCGATCGAGCAGCACGCGGCGGTCGCGGCGAAGGACCCGGACGGCAAGCTGGTGCTGTGGTCGAGCACTCAGACGCCGCACTATGTGCATCGCGCGCTGGCGAAGGCACTCGCCATCCCGGCGGCGCACATCCGCGTGATCGCCACCCCCAACGGCGGCGGCTTCGGCGGCAAGAGCGATCCGTTCAACCACGAGATGGTCGTGGCCCGGGCGGCGATGTTGCTCGATCGTCCGGTCAAGATCTGCCTGACGCGCGAGGAGGTTTTCTACTGCCATCGCGGCCGGCATCCGGTGCTGATGACGTTCAAGACCGGCGTGAAGATGGACGGCACCATCACCGGCATGCGCGTGAAGACGCTGCTGGACGGCGGCGCCTACGGATTGTACGGCGTCGCCAGCACCTTCTACACCGGCGCGCTGCAGACCGTCACGTATCACATCCCGACGTATCAGTTCGAAGGCTGCCGCGTCTTCACCAACAAGCCGCCGTGCGGACCCAAGCGCGGACACGGCACGCCGCAGAGCCGATTCGGCCAGGAGATTCAGCTCGACAAGATCGCCGAGTCGCTGGCGATCGACCCCGCCGAGCTCCGCCTGCGCATCGTCGAACAGCCCGACACGGTGACGGCGAACTATCTGCGCGTCGGCACCATCGGCCTCGCCGAATGCGTCCGCCGCGTGACGACCGCGGCCGACTGGAAGAACACCTTCGGCAAGCTGCCGCTCGGCCGTGGCGTCGGCATCGCCTGTTCGTCGTACCTGTCAGGAGCCGGGCTGCCGATCTACTACAACGACATGCCGCACTCGGGCGTGCAGCTCAAGCTCGATCGCAGCGGCGGGGTCACCGCTTTCTGCGGCGCGACCGAGATCGGCCAGGGCTCCGACGATGTGCTGGTCGGATGCGTCGCGGAGATTCTGGGCATCGATCCGATCGACATCCGCGCCGTCACGGGCGATACCGATCTGACGCCGGTCGATCTGGGCTCCTATTCGAGCCGCGTCACGCTGATGATGGGCAACGCGGCGATCCAGGCCGCCGAGCGCGCCCGCGATCGGCTCGCCGAGGCGGTGGCAAAGAAGCTGTCGGTCCCGGCCGGCCGCCTCGTGTTCGCCGATCGGCGCGTGTTCGATACCGAGAACGCGGACCTAGGCGTTTCCTTCGCCGAGGCCGTCCAACTCGCCGAGGCCATGTTCGGCACGATCGGATCGACCGGCTCGTACACCCCGCCGCGCTCCGCCGCGAAGTTCAAAGGCGGCGGCGTCGGCCCGTCGCCGACCTACTCCTACTCCGCCGCGATCGTCGAGGTCGAGGTCGATCCTTCGTCAGGATGGATTCACGTGCCGCGCGTCTGGATCGCGCACGACATCGGCCGCGCGCTCAACCCGACGCTGGTACGCGGACAAGTCGAGGGCAGCGTCTACATGGCGATCGGCGAAGCGCTGATGGAGGAGCAGACGTTCCGCCGCCTGCCTGCGAAGCTGTCGCACGCGCTGGTGCACAAGTTTCCGTCGATGCTGGAATACAAGAGCCCCACCACGCTCGACATGCCGGAAGTGTTCACCGAGCTGGTAGAGAATCCGGATCCGCGCGGCCCGTTTGGCGCGAAGGAAGTGGGTCAGGGTCCGCTGCTGCCGGTGATGCCGGCCGTGGCCAACGCGGTCTACGACGCGATCGGGGTACGGATCGACGAAGTGCCGATCACGCCCGAGAAGATCCTGAAGGCGCTCGACGCCAAGGCGGCCGGCAGGGCGCCGCGCTACGGCCCAACCCATTTTCCGTCAGTGCCCTTCCCGGAACCGCTGGACGTACCGCCGCCGTGGGAAGGTGGGGACGGAAAGGCGAAGGGCTCAGGGCTCGGGGCTCAGGGCTCACGGAGCGCGAAGGCTTTAGCCGAGCGGGTGCCGCGATGATGCGACTGCCGCAGTTCACCTACCGCTCCCCGCGCACTGTTCGCGAGGCGGCGGAGCTGCTGGCCGCGCCGGGCGGCGCGATGCTCGTCGCCGGGGGCACCGATCTGCTGCCGAACATGAAGCGGCGCCAGCAGGTGCCGCCAACGCTGATCGGTCTGCGCCGCGTCGACGAACTCCGAACGTTTGTGAGGAACGGCTCGAACGACGAACTCCTGACCATCGGCGCCGGGATCACGCTGACTGATCTGGTGCGCGACGTCCGCCTCCGCGAGTCGTGCGGTGCGCTCTGGCAGGCGGCGTCCCAGGTCGCGACGCCGCATCTGCGCAACATGGGCACGCTTGGCGGGAATCTCTGCCTCGACACCCGCTGCAACTACTACGACCAGAATTACGAGTGGCGCAAGTCGATCGACTTCTGCATGAAGAAGGACGGCGAGACCTGCTGGGTCGCGACCGGCAGCCCGAAATGCCTCGCCGTGTCCTCGACCGACACCGCCCCGGCGCTGCTGGCACTCGGCGCGCGCGTCACCCTGGTGTCGGCGGACGCGACGCGGCAGATCGATGCGTCCGATCTCTACCAGAACGACGGGATCCACTACCTGGCGCGGCGTCCCGACGAGATCCTCACCGCCGTTCACATCCCGTCGATGCAGGGATGGCGCAGCGTGTACTGGAAGCTGCGCCGCCGCGGCTCGTTCGACTTCCCGGTGCTCTCGGTCGCAGCCGCGGCGCGGTTCGGCGCCGACGGTACTGTCGACACCGCGCGAATCGTCCTCGGCGCCGTCGCCTCCCGGCCGATTGTCGCCACCATCGCGGCCGCCGCGCTCGCCGGTCAGCGGCTGACCGACGAGGTCATCGCCCACGCCGCCGATGCCGCCGCCAAACCGGCGAAGCCGTTGGACAACACCGACTTCGACCTGACCTGGCGCAAACGGGTCATGAAGGATGTGGTCACCTGCGCCCTGCGCGAGTTGCGCGGCGACGATGTCCGGGAGTGGCGGCGCAAGCTGTCGAGGATGATCCTGTAGGGTCAGATCTGGATTTTCACGTTTTCCACAGGTGACGGGCTCGCTGGCTGTGGAAAACGTGGAAATCCAGATCTGACCCCGTACGGCCGATTTGCGGGGTTTTCCCGTGCATGACGCGTTAACCGTCAGCAGCCTCCGAACGGTTCACTTCGAACCATCGCGATGGGCTGCCGGAGAACCATCATGACCAGGAACATCGTTTGGGGAACCGTCGCGGCCAGCGCGTTGGTGGCCGCGCTCGGCGCGGCAGCCTGCGGCGGCAACTCCTCGGCCACACCACAGGCCCGCGTCGCGCGGGGCAAATACCTCGTGACCGTCGGCGGCTGCAACGACTGCCACACGCCCTTGAAAATGGGCGCCAAAGGCCCGGAGCCCGACATGTCCCGGATGCTCTCGGGGCATCCCGACTCGTTCCCGATCACCGCCGGCACTGCCCCGGTCTCGGACAAATGGATGATGACGGCTGCCGCCAGCGGCACCGCATTCTCGGGTCCCTGGGGCGTGAGCTTCGCCGCCAACCTGACGCCGGACCAGAACACCGGCATCGGGATCTGGACGGAGGACATGTTCATGAAGACCCTGCGGACCGGCAGGCACATGGGGGTGTCGCGTGAGATCCTGCCGCCGATGCCGTGGTTCAACTACGGCGAGATGACCGATGCGGATCTGAAGGCGGTCTACGCCTACCTGCGAACCATCCCGCCGGTGCACAACCGCGTGGCGGTGCCGCTGCCGCCGGCAGCGCCGCAGGTGGCGCGCAGCGCGCAGTGAGGCCGGCGCGCCGGCGATGATCATGCGTCCGCGGACGGGTGCGGCTCTCCGGACAACTCGCGCTTGAGCCAGGCCCGGGCATGCGCCCAGTCGCCTTCGACCGTGCGCAGCGACAGCCCGAGGTGTTCGGAGATTTCGCGGCTCGACATGCCCGAGAAGAACCTGAGCGTGACAATCTCGGCGGCGCGTGGATCGATCGCTTCGAGCCGGGTCAGCGCCGCCTCGAGGGTCAGCAGATCCTCGACAGGCACCGGCCCGGCCGCGGCGGCGTTGATCAGATCGTTCAGCTCCACCGGCTGAACGCCGCCGCCGCGCTTGTCGCGCTTCTGGTGGCGGCCGTGATCGATGAGCAGGCGCCGCATCGCCTGCGCGGCGATCGCCAGGCCGTGCGTGCGGCCCTGCAGCTCGTGCCCCTTCTCTTTCTGGATGCGAATCCAGGCCTCGTTGCACGAGCGCGGTGGGCTGCAGGGTATGGTTCCGCCGCTCGCGGCGAAGATACCCGCCGGCCACCCGGTGCAGCTCGCGGTAGATCTCGGGAAACAGGTCGTCGTTCGGGTCCGGTGGTTTAGCGGTCATGACTGCGTACTCCGGCGGGGAGCCGCCTGTTCGCGCCGCGCCTCCTCGAGAGGCGTCAGATGCGGATCCGCGCTCTTCCAGATCTCGAGCATGCTGTCGTACGACCGCCGTGCCGCCTCGGGATCGCCGGTCAGCGTCGCCGCTCGAGCGACGCCGAGATGCGCCAGCGGATACAGCAGCGACACCGGCACCTGGCCGCGGTTGTCGAGAATGGTCTGGAACTCGCCGGCGTGCCGCGGCGCCGTTCTTCGACTGCAGGTACGCCTGACCCCGGACGTAGACCGGCCACAATTCCGCGGACGGCGCGCGATCGTACGGCCGGACCGGCTCGAGCAGCTCGAGCGCCCGCTTCGACTCGCCGCGAGCCAGCGACAGCATCGCCGCCGTGACCGGCGCCGAGACGCGTGAGATCAGCGTCGCCTCGGGCAGCCGCTTGGCGACTTCGGCGGACAGCGCCAGCGCCTCCGGCTCCGCCGCACAGCGCGAGCGCGCGGCTGGCGCGGTCGAGCGCGGCGGTGTCGCGGCTGAGCGCAAGACCGGCGGGGATCTCCGCTCGCGCCTTGTCGCACTGCCCGACCATGGCGTGCATCTCGGCGTCTTCGATCGATCAACTGCGCCGCGACCTCCTTGAAGTTGCCCGCCGCAGCGACGATCTGGATGCCGCGGCGGAACTGATCGTGCGCCTCGTCGATGCGCCCGCCGAACGCCAGGCGTATGCGCCTGCCAGCCGAATGCCGCGTTGGTGCTCGCACGCCGACCGACGCGGCCAACTCGCGCTCCATCGTCGCGCTGTCCCCCTCGACGAACGCCATCAGGAAGGACAGGCGCCGCGCGCCGCTGAACTCGAGCTGCCGCTCGGCCGCCTGCTGGAGAATCGCTCGCGCCTCCGGCAGGCGGTTGAGCGCGAGCAGCGAGGCCGCCAGATTGGAGTAGGCCGGGATGAACTGTGGATCGAGCCTGATCGCTTCGCGCAACGCCGGCACCGACTGGCTCGAACTGGCCGAAGCGGATCAGGGCGCTGCCCAGGCTGTTGAAGGCGAACGCTTCGCGCGGATAGGTGGCCGTCCAGGAGCGCGCCAGCGTCCAGCGCCTTGTCCCACGCCTGGATCGCGTCGCGATAGTAGCGCCACGAGATGAAGAACCGCTCGCGCTCGCTGACCCTGTCGCGCAGCTCGAAGGCCTTGCGCGACGACGCTCGGGCGCGAGCGCGGACTGCCCGGTGTTGGCGTAGACCGCCGACAGCAGCGCGTGCGCCATCGCGAAGGTCGGATCGAGCTCGATCGCGCGCTTGCAGATGCGGAATCGCCTCGAGCCGTGGCACCTCGCGGCCCGTCGTAGAGCGCCAGCGAGTAGGCATGCAGCGCGTCGAGCGACGTCGTGGTCGCGCGCGGCAGCGGCACGTCGAACTTCTGGATCGACGCCAGCGACTCGCCGAGCTTCTGGCGCAGGCTCGCCGAGGCGGTCCCCATCGCGGCCAGCACCTGCTCCTTGCTCGGCCGCCTCGCGCCTGCTCGCGCGCCATGACGTCGCCGGTCTCGGCGTTGATCGCCTCGAGCGTCAGAGCACGTAGTTGCGGCCGAGGCTGGCGATCGAGCCGGCGAGCAGCGCCTTCAGCTGCTCGCGCCGGGCGATCTCGCGCGCGATCGATGCGCGTGATCGCGCTCGTCGGGCGGTCGCTGCATCAGCCGCAGCGTTTCGCGCGCCTGATCGTCCGGAAACACCTTCAGGAACGGCGACTGCTCCAGCGCCACGGCCAGCGCGACCTTCAGCGCGCCGTCGAACACCGGTCTCGCCGGTCGTGTTCTCGAAATCGGCCAGCACATCGTGTCCTGCTCGGTCAACGTGCGCGCGCCGGGCGTGACGAACGAACGACGAGGCATAGACCAGGATCGCGACCAGCGCGGCGAGTCCCAGGCCGGCGAGCCAGAACGGCCGTCTGACGAACGCCGAAGGGCCCAGCGGTCGCGGCCGGATCGTCGAGCGGCGACGCGACCGGCCGCGGCAGCGCCGCCGCCATCTCGAGTGCCGACGCGAGGCCCAGCGATCGCGGGGCTCGCGCGACAGCGCCTGCATGACCACCCGCTCGAGCTGCGGGGTCGACGTTGGGTCACGATCGCCGAGGGCCGCGGCGGCTCGTCCAGCGTCGACCGATCGATCGAACGCCGTCGTGGCCGACCAGCAGCTCGTACAGCACCAGCCCCAGCGAGTAGACGTCGGTGCGCTCCGACAGCGGCATCCCGCGGCGCGAGCTGCTCCGGCGCCATGTAGGCCGGCGTGCCGGTCAGCGCGTGCCCGCTGGTATTCGGCCTCGGTGATGGCGATGCCGAAATCGGTGATCCGGACCACCCGTCGTCGTCGATCAGCACGTTGGCCGGCTTGAGGTCGCGATGCAGGACGCCCTGCGCGTGCGCGGCCGCCAGGCCGGCGCACAGCTGCCGGGCGATGTCGACCACCTTGTCCGAGGGCAGCCGGCCGACGCGCCGCAGCAGCGCGGCGAGGTCCTCGCCGTCGCACCAGCTCCATCGTGTAGAAGACGCCGCCGTCGGCTTCGCCGACGTCGAACACGCGGCACACCGCGGGGTGGGTGATCTGGCGCGCCAGCCGGACTTCGTTGAGGATGCGCTCGCGCGCCTTCCGGGGCCGGCGGCGATGAATCATCTTCAGCGCCACCGCGGTGTCGAGCACGAGATCGTCGGCGCGCCAGACATCGCCCATGCCGCCCTGGCCGATCCGGGCGATCATCCGGTAGCGGCCGGCGAGCACTTCGCCCGGCGCGAATCCGGCTCGCGGCCGGCGCGGGCTCCGCTTCGTTGGTCGCTCCTCGTCGTCGTGAAACTGCAGCAGCGACTCGGCTTCCTCGCGCAGCGCCGCATCGTCGCCGCACGCCTGCTCGACGAACGCCGCCGGTCGCTGGGCGCTGATCGCGACCGCGTCGAGAAACATGTCCTTCGCGCGCTGCGTGTAACGACGACATGGCAAGTCAGTCGCGCGGAGCTAGTGCGGCAGCCTCGGCATATCTCACGTCGGGCCGCCTGCAGACTGCTCGAGCGACGCGGATCGGCGCCCTCCCACAGCGTCGAAGAACCGTTCGTAGGCCGCGCGCGCCGCGTCGCGTCTCGCCGGCAAGCGCGTGCGCGCGGGCGCGCCCCAGCTGCGGCACAGCGGATAGAGCGGCGAGAGTCGGCGCCTCGCCGCGATGGTCGAGGATGCTCTGGAATTGCGCGGCGGCTGCCCGCGCCGTCCTTCAGCAGCGAGATACGCCTGGCCGCGAAGGTAGGCGGGCCAGAACTCCGCGGCCGGCGCGTGATCGTACGGCGTCGACCGGATCGAGCAGCGCGAGCGCGCGCGCCGGCTGCCCGCGCTGCACCGCGAGCGCCGCGGCGGTCACCGGCCGCTGAATCCGCGTGGTCAGGGTCGCGGCCGGAAAACGGGTCGGCGAGCTCGGCGGACAGCCGCTGCGACTCGTCCGCGCTGTCCGCACAGCGCGAGCGCGCGGCTCGCCCGCTCGAGCGTGAAATTGTCGCGGCTCGATGCCAGCGCGGCCGCGATCTCCCGCCGCGCCTCGACGCACTGCCCGGCGATCGCGTGCGTCTCGGCATCCTCGGCGGCCCACTGCGCGGCGAGCTCGTGGAATGCGTCGCGGACCGCCGTCTGGATGCCGCGTTGGAACAGCTCGTGCGCCGCCGCCACGCGTCCGGCGAACGCGCGACGCCCGTGCCTCCCAATTCGCGGCCCACATCGCCTCCTGTCGACGGCGCGAGCCTGATCGAGCTCACGCGCCTGGGCGGCGCGATCGCCGTCGAGCACCGCGAGCGCATACCCCATGCGGCGCAGGCCTGATGACGCCGACGCCCTGGCCGCCGCGCGCTTGCGCAGGACGCCTCGCGCCTCGTCGAATCGGCCGAGCGCGATCAGCGAGCCCGGCGAGATTGCCATGCGGCGGCACGAACTTCGGATCGAGGCGA
This sequence comes from uncultured Acidobacteriota bacterium, assembly GCA_963794705.1. GTDB lineage: Bacteria > Acidobacteriota > Vicinamibacteria > Vicinamibacterales > CAVVIG01 > CAVQFC01. The sequence goes on along the minus strand of CAWCFI010000005.1, from coordinate 623,761 downwards.
ATCGCTTCGCGGAACGCGCGCACCGCCTCGTCGTGCTGACCGAACGCGGCCGACGCCAGGCCGAGGCTGTTGAAGGCGAACGCTTCGCGCGGATAGGTCGCGGTCCACGATCGCGCCAGCGTCGAGCGCCTTGTCCCACGCCTGCGCCGCGTCGATGTAGTAGCGCCACGAAATGAAGAACCGCTCGCGCTCGCTGACCCGGTCGCGCAGCTCGAACGCCCGCCGCGAGAACGCCGGCGCCTCCGCGGATCGCCCGTTGTTGGCGTAGACCCCCGAGAGCAGCGCCTGCGCCATCGCGAAGTCCGGGTCGAGCTCGATCGCCCGCTTCGAGGTGCGGAATCGCCTCGAGGCGCGGGCACCTCGCGGCCCTGGCCGAGCGCCAGCGAATAGGCGTGCAGCGCCTCGAGCGAGGCGGTCGTCGCGCGCGGCAGCGGGACGTCGAATCGCTGAACCGACGCGAGCGACTCGCCGAGCTTGCTCGCGCAGTTTCTTCGCCGCCTTCCCGAGCGCGGTCAGCACCTCTTCCTTGCGCGCCACTTCGACCTGCTCGCGCGCCATCACGTCGCCGCTTGCGGCGTTGATCGCCTCCAGCGCGAGCACGTAGTGGCTGCCGAGGCTCGCGATCGATCCGGCCACCAGCGCCTTCAGCTGCTCGCGCTGCGCGATCTCGCGCGCGACCGTCCGCGTGACGCGCTCGTCGGCGTCGCGCTGCATCAGGCGCAGCGTCTCGCGCACGCGCGTCATCGGGGAACACTTTCAGGAACGGCGACTGCTCCAGCGCGACCGCCAGCGCCACCTTGAGCGTGCCGTCGAACACCGGTCTCGCCGGTCGTATTGAGGAAGTCGGCGACGACGAGCGTTCCTGGTCGGTCAGCGCCCGTGCGGGCGGTCGCGACAGCAGCGGCGAGATGGCAGCCAGCGCGGCGACGACGGCGGCGATCGCGGCGCCGCCGATCCACGGCCAGAGGCGATGACCGGTACGGCGCGCCACGTCGCCGCCCGCAATCAATTCCGCCATGTCGGCCGCCGATGCGGGCCGGCGTGCCGGATCGACGGACAGCGCGGCCATGATCGCCCGCTCGAGCCCCGGGTCCACATCCGGGACGAGCGTGCTAGGGCCGGGCCGGCGCGCGGCGGTCCGGCGCCGCGGGAAATGGCGGCCGGCCAACCAGCAGCTCGTACAGGATGAGGCCGAGCGCGAACAAGTCCGTTCTCGCCGACACCGGCGCGCCCGGGATCAGCTGCTCGGGCGCCAGGTACCTCCTGCCAGAGGTCGACGCCTCGGGCCCGACGGCGGCATCCGGCGCGACGATGCCGAAATCCGTGATCCGAACGAGCCCCTTGTCGTCGATGAGCATATTGGCCGGCTTGAGCGCGCGGTGCAGCGCCCCCTGTGCGTGCGCGGCCGCGAGGCCGTCGCACAGTTGCCGGCCGATGTCGGCCACTTTTTCCGCAGGCAGATGGCCCGCGTGCCGCAACAGCGTCGCCGCGTCCTCGCCGTCCACCAGCTCCATCGAATAGAACACTCGATGTTCGGTCTCGCCGACGTCGAACACGCGGCAGACGGCCGGGTGGGTGATCCGGCGCGCGAGCCTGACCTCTTCGAGAATTCTGGCGCGGCTCTCGGCGATCGTCAGATCGATCACCTTGAGCGCGACCGGAGTACCCACGACGAGATCGTCGGCGTGCCACACCTCTCCGACGACGCCGCGACCAAGCGACGCCACCATCCGGTAGCGCCCCGCAAACAGCGCGCCCGGCACCAGCGGCGCCCCGTCGTCGGGGGTCTGGACGGACGGCGGCGCGGAGCCCGGCGACGCGTCGCCCGGCTCGTGCCGGTCGGGGGGCGGCGGGGTGAGCGCCGCCAGAAATGCCGCTTTCGCGCGTGAGGGCAGGGACGACATCGGCGCCTGGGCTAGTCCTCCACGTTGCGGGGTTTTGCCGGATTTGTCGCGTAACAGGACTGAGACATGTCCACCACCACCCGATCGATTCTGACGGCCATGGCTTGCGCCGCGGCGGTTACCGCCCAGTTTGTCGGCGGCAAGGCCACACGGGACGCATTATTCCTTACTTCGCTTGACTTTAGCGCACTACCGAGCATGTTGATCGCGACCTCGGCGTGCTCGATCCTGCTTGTCGCCGCCCACACCCGCTGGGCGGCCAAAATCGCGCCGCAAGTGCTCGTGCCGGCCGCGTTCGTCGTCAGCGGGCTCATGTTCGTCTGCGAGTGGCTCATCCGGGCGTCCGCTCCCTCGGGCACAGCCGTCGTCGTGTATTTGCACGTGTCCGGAGCCGGACCGCTGCTCGCATCCGGCTTCTGGCTCATCGCGACCGAACGGTTCGATCCCCGGACCGCGAAACGCCTCTTCGGACGGATCGCCGGCGCGGGCACCGTCGGCGGGCTGCTCGGTGCGCTGATTTCTGCGCACGTCGCGGCCTGGGGCGTCGCGACGATGCTTCTCGTTCTCGCCGCGCTGCAGTTCGTCAGCGCCTGGCTGGTACGCCGCCTGGCGCTGCAGCTCGAACCCGTGCCGGCGCCACTGCCGGCCGATGCGATCGGCCCCGTGCCGGCCGTCCGATCGGGCCTTCGGGTCGTCGCCGACTCGCCGCACCTGCGCCACCTGGCCGCGCTGGTGCTGCTCGGAACCACGGGCGCTGCCCTGGTCGAGTATCTCTTCAAGGCCCGGGCCTACGAGACGCTCGGCCCCGGCGATCATCTGCTGCGTTTTTTCTCACTCTATTATGCCGCAACCAGCTTCGTTACGCTGCTCCTTCAGACCCTCCTGAGCCGGACCATGCTGGAGCGCTTCGGCCTGGCGCTGCCGATGAGCACGCCGTCGATCGCGCTCCTTGCCGGCAGCGTGACCTCACTGCTGGCGCCGAGCTTCGGCGGCGTCGTCGTCACCCGCGCCGGAGAGTCGATCTTCCGCGGATCCTGGTTCCGTTCCTCGTACGAATTGTTCTATACGCCGATTCCCGCGGCGGAAAAGCGCGCCGCCAAGTCGGTGGTCGACGTGGCATTCGATCGATTGGGCGACGCGGTCGGCGGCGGGCTGGTGCGGCTCGCCGTGCTGCTGACGCCGCTCTCGTCCTCGTCCACGATTCTCGGGCTCGCGATCGGCGCGTCGGCGGCCGCGATCGTCGTCGCCAGCCGGCTGAATCGCTGGTACCTCCGCCTGCTCGAACGCAGCCTCGTCAAGCAGGCCGACGGCATGGACGTGTCGCCCACCGCCGACGACGCGACACGGATGGTGCTGCGCCGCATTCGACACGACGCCGACCGGGCGGAGCGCGATCATCGCACCGGCTCGCCGATCACGGCGCCGGGCGTGCTGGATCCGGAGCTGGCCGACATCCTGCGTCTCCGCTCCCGCCACCGCGATCGGATCGTCGAGGTGCTCTCGCGGGAAGACGGCTTGAGGCCGTCGCTCGTGCCCCACGCGATTCCCCTGCTCGCGTGCGAGCCGGTGGCGGACTATGCCTTCTTCGCGCTGCGCAAGGTCGCGGAGGAGCGGATCGGCGAGCTGTCGGACGCGCTGCTCGATCCGGCGCAGGAACCGGCGGTGCGGCGCGGCCTCGCCCGCGTCCTCTCGGTGTGCGTCTCGCAGCGCGCCGCCGACACCTTGATCCTCGCGCTCGAGGACTCCCGGTTCGACGTCCGATCGCAGGCCGCGCGCTCGCTCGCCGCGATCATCGACAAAAATCCGCTGGTGCACATCGACAACGAGCCGGTCTACGCGGCGGTCCTGGCCGAGGTGAAGCTCGGACAGGACCCGGCAGATCAGCGGCTGTCGCACGTCTTCTCGCTGCTTTCGCTGGTGCTGCCTCGCGAGCCGCTGCAAATCGCCTATCGAGGGCTGCAGTCCAACGATCGCCGGCTGCGCGGCACCGCGCTCGAATATCTCGAAGGGACGCTGCCGCCGCACCTCCGCGCCGGCGTCCTGCCGCTGCTGGCGCGCCGTCCCGTCCGCTCCGTCTCCTCTCCTTCCCGCCTGCCGGCGACCCTTCCCCCGACCCTCGCCGCCGTCACCGCCGGCTGACGCCGGCGGTTGCGGGTTTCTCCGCTCGATGTCGCGTTACCAGCCAGACATCGAACACCAGGAGAGAATCCACATGTTCCGAACTTCTTCCCCGCTCTCTCGCACGGCGCCTTCGCGCCTCGACCGCGCGCTCTCGCTGTTCACCGACGTCCGTCCCGGTGAGGGCGCGACCGCCCTGCTGATGCTGCTGAACATCTTCCTGCTGCTGGTCTGCTACTCGGTGGTCAAGACGGTGCGCGAGCCGCTGATCCTGCTCGGCGGCGGCGCCGAGGTCCGCTCCTATGCTGCCGCCGGCCAGGCGCTCGTCCTGATTGGCTTCGTCCCCCTCTACAGCGCCTTCGCGGCGCGGGTCAGCCGGGCGAAGCTGCTGATTGGCGTGACGCTGTTCTTCATTGCCGGCCTCGAGCTGTTCACGCTCGCGGTGACGGCGCGGCTGCCCTACGTCGGCGTCGCGTTCTTCATCTGGGTCGGCATCTTCAACGTCTCGCTGATCGCGCAGTTCTGGTCGTTCGCCAACGACCTCTACACCAAAGACGCCGGCGCCCGGCTCTTCCCCATCGTCGTCATCGGCATGACCGCCGGCGCGCCGCTCGGCTCGTTCATCGCCGCCCGGCTGTTCCACGCCGCGTTCGCGCCGCAGGTCATCCTCCAGATCGCCGCCGCGCTGCTGGCGGTCAGTGCGCTGCTCTATGTCTGGATCAACGCTCGCGAGGAGCAGCGCGCGCCGGCGCCGCGCGCCATGGAGTCGGCCGCCGGCGGCTTCCGGCTGGTGCTCGGCAATCGCTACCTGCTGCTGATCGCCGGCCTGATCGTGCTGCTGAACCTGGTCAACACCACCGGCGAGTACCTGGTGGCGCGGCTGCTGACCCTGCGCGTCGGAGAACTGGCGGCGGCGCACCCCGGGTTCAACAAGCAGGCCTATATCGGTGCGTTCAGCGGCGACTACCAGTTCTGGGTGAACGTCACCGCGTTCGCTGCTGCAGGCGTTCGTCGCGTCGCGGCTGGTGAAGTACGCCGGGCTCGCGGGGGCGCTGCTCGCGCTGCCGCTGATCGCGCTCGGCGGCTACGCCGTCATGTCGGCCGGCGTCAGCTTCTCGGTCGTCCGCTGGATCAAGACGGCGGAGAACGCGACCGACTACTCGATCATGAACACCGCGCGTCAGATGCTCTGGCTGCCGACCAGCCGCGACGAGAAGTACAAGGCGAAGCAGGCGATCGACACCTTCTTCGTGCGCGGCGGCGACGTGCTGTCGGCGATGGCGGTCTATCTCGGGTCCAGCGTCCTGCACCTCGGCATCCAGCAGTTCGCGATCGTGAACACCGTGCTCGCCGTGGTGTGGATCGGACTCGCCCTGGCGATTGTGCGGCCGGCGGCGATTGTCCGCGCGGCCGGCGCTCCGGCTCCGCCCGATTGGCGCCGCCGCGGCCATCCTCGTGCTCGTGGCGATACCGACGCCGGCGTCGGCGCAGTCCACCCGCGAAGCGGAGCTGGCCGCGGACAAGGCCGACAAGGCCACGCGACTGCACCCCTACGAGCCGACCGTTCTGGAGCAGCGCGTGCAGACCTTCGAACAGCTGCAGGGGCGTTTCTTCGGCTCCAGCGTCTACCCGTTCATCGGCAGCACGATGGATGGCGGCGGCTTCGCGGTGGGCCCCGGCGTCCGCGCCCGGTTCGGCGACACCGGCGGACTCGACGCGCACGCGGCCTGGTCAGTGAAAAACTACCGCGCCGCGAATGCCAACCTCAACCTGCCATTGTTCTTTGACAACCGCGTTCGCGTGCAGGTTGGCGCGGACTGGATCAACGCCCCGGAGGTCGCCTTCTACGGCGTCGGCGACGCCGCGGCGAGGGATCGGTCGGTGGACTACGCGTATCGCGCCGCGACCGTCGGCGTCACCACGTCTTTCCGGCCCGCGCCGTCCTTCACCGTCGGCGGCGGTCTCGACGCGATGCAGACCGAGAGCACCACTCCCGGCCAGGCACAGTCGCTCCAGACCGTGAGCCCCGCCTACCGGCGGACGCGCGCCTTCGCCGAGATCGACCGGCGCTCGGCCGGCGGCTACACCCGCAGCGGCGGCCTCTATCGCGTCGACTGGAGCGATTACCGCCAGACCAGCGCCGGGACCGCCAGTTTCACTCGCACCGACGCGGACGTCCGGCAGTTCATCCCGGTGTTCCGCGAGAACTGGATCATCGCGCTCCGCGCGCTCGCATCGACGACATCGACCGCGGCGGGCCAGGACGTGCCGTTCTTCCTGCTGCCGGATCTCGGCGGCAGCCACACGCTCCGCGGGTATCAGCCCTGGCGGTTCCGCGACCGCAACCGGCTGCTGCTGAGCGGCGAGTACCGCTGGACCGCGGGATCGTTCCTCGACATGGCGCTCTTCGTGGACGCCGGCAAAGTCGCGCCGCGCCTGGCCGACCTCGATCTTCGCGGCCTGACGACGGCCTACGGCATCGGCGCCTCGTTCCACACGCCGATCAGCACCGTCACCCGCATCGAGCTGGCCCGCACTCGCGAGGGCAACAGCCTGATGTTCTCGTTCAGCCCGAGTTTCTAACCAGCACGCACCGAGACAAGGAATCATCATGACGACCATCACCCGGATTTCCGCCGCCCTCGCCAGCACCGTCGCCGCGCTCGCGGCCGCGACCGCACTCGGCTCGGCCGCCGCGCCGAAGTTCTTCACCGACGATCCCATCTCGGTTGAACGCGACACCGCAGGATGCCTCGGGCATGAAGCCGCTCGAGATCGACCTGCTGGTGGACCTGGCCACCAGCCTCGCGACCAGGCCCGGCATCGCCGCGCCGCCGCGAGCGAAGAACGTCAACACCATCGACGAGGTGCCGGACTCGAGCTGGTTCACCAACCGCGCCGGCCATCGCGCGCTGACGGCCGAGGACGTGGCCAGGGGGCCGAACACGAGCAGCGGCCCTGCCGCCGGCACCTGGACGATCACCTCGTCGAAGAGCGACGGCGTCACGCCGGGATTCACCGTCAAGGACTCCGCCGGCCAGCGCTGGTTCCTCAAGTTCGATCCGCCGGGCTACCGCGCCATGGCCACCGGCACCGAAGTGGTCGTGACCAAGTTGATGTGGGCGCTCGGCTACAACGTGCCGGAAAACCACATCGCCTACATGCGACGCGAGCAGCTGACGGTCGCCGAGGGCGCCAAATTCACGCCGGCCGGACGGACGCCGCGCGCGATGCGCCTCGAGGACCTCGACAACCTGCTCGAACGCGCCAGCCGCGAACCCGACGGCAGCTACCGCATCGTCGCCAGCAAGGCGCTGCCGGGCAAGCCGATCGGACGCATCCGCTTCGCCGGCACGCGTCCGGACGATCCCAACGACGTCGTGCCGCACGAAGATCGGCGCGAGCTGCGCGGCTATGGCGTGTTCGCCGCGTGGCTCAATCACGTGGACGCCAAGGCGATCAACTCGCTCGACACGCTGGTGACGGATAACGGCCGCTCGCACGTGCAGCACAACCTCCTCGACTTCGGCTCCGCGCTCGGCAGCGGCGGCGTCGGCCCGGCCGACTACTGGGAAGGCGCCGAGTACGTGGTCCAGCCCCGTGAGGTCGCCAAGCGGCTGGTCAGCTTCGGGTTCTACCTGCCCAAGTGGCGGACGATGCCGTTCTACGAGGCGCGCGCGATCGGCCGTCTGCCGCTCGCACAGCGCCGACTTCAATCCGGAGCAGTGGCGGCCGCGCGTGCCGAACCCGGCGTTCCTCCACGCGCGCGCCGACGACAAGTTCTGGGCGGCGAAGAAGCTGGCGGCGATCACGACCGACATGATCCGCGCCGCGGTGCGCAGCGGCGAGTTCGGCGACCCGGCCGCGGAAGAGTTCCTGGTGCGCGCGCTGGCCGGACGGCGCGATGTCGATCACCCGCGCCTATCTGACGGCGGTGAACCCGATTGCGGATCCGGCGCTCGACGCGGACGGCGCCCTGACCTTCCGCAATGCGGCGGTCGACGCCGACGTCGCCGTCGCGCCGCAGGGTTATCGCGCCCAGTGGTTCGCCTACGACAACGCGACCGGGACCGGCGCATCGCTCGGCGAAACGTCCGGCCGCGGATCTGCGCTGAGCATCGCCCCCGGCCTGCCGCAGACCGACGGCGCCTTCGTCCAGGTCGCGCTGAGCGCGATCGGGAGCGCGCACGCGGCCTGGCGGACGCCGGTCCAGGCCTACTTCCGCCTGCGTGGCGGCAGCTGGAAGCTCGTCGGCCTCGAACGCACTCCCGAGGGGAACTGAGATGATGACTACGCATGTCGCGTTCGTACGAGGCTACGCGGTCGTGATCCTGGCGGCGGTGCTCGGCACCGCCGCGCCGGCGCGGGCCCAGGGCGGGTCCGAGTCGGGTCGCTCGAGTTGCGGGGAGCCGCCGACGGTGGGAGCCGTCGCCCGGGAAACCCTGAACGACTTCGGCCGGCTGCGTTCGTCGGGATCGCTTGGGCTGCTGGCGATTGGAGGAGTGGCCGCGCTCGGCGCTCACTCGATCGACCGCGATGTCACGCGCGATTTTCCGGGCATGAACGTCAACAGCGCGTTCACGCCGGGCGCGGTGATTGGCTCAACCCCGTTCCAGCTCGGGGCTTCGATCGGCGCCTACGCGATCGGGCGCGCGCTCGGCCACCCGTGCCTCGCGAGAGTCGGGGCCGACCTCATACAAGCGCAGGTGATGGCGGAAGGGCTGACCTTCATCTTCAAGGAGGCGGCGCGGCGATCGAGGCCCGAAGGCACGGGATACTCATTTCCATCGGGCCACACGACCGTGACATTCGCGTCGGCAACCGTGCTCCAGCGGCACTTCGGGTGGAAGGTCGGCTTGCCGGCCTACGCCGTGGCGACCTACGTCGCCGCGTCGCGCGTGGAGATGAAGAAGCACTACCTGAGTGACGTCGCATTCGGCGCCGCGCTGGGAATCGCCGCCGGCCGCACGGTGCCGATCGGTCACGGTCAGCGGCTGCTGATCTCACCGATGGCGTCGCCATCCGGCGTAGGCGCGTCGTTCACGCTGATCAAGTAGGGGTCAGATCTGGATTTTCACGTTTTCCACAGCCGGGCCTGATCAGATCTGTGGAAAACGAGAAAATCCAGATCTGACCCCTATACCCGGCCGGCGCTGCCGACGTTTTCTCACCGCGCGACTGCTGCACGATCTTGACCCCGGCGCTGGCCCCGACCCGGCTGGCGCCGGCGGCGATCATCGCCTTCATCCCCTCGAGGTCGCGCACGCCGCCTGCCGCCTTGACGCCCATCTCCGCGCCGACGACCCGGCGCATCAGCGCAACATCTGCCGCGGTGGCGCCGCCCGACGCGAAGCCGGTCGAGGTCTTGACGTAGTCCGCGCCGGCGGCCTTCGCCAGGGTGCACGCCGTCACCTTTTCGTCGTCGGTCAGCAGCGCCGCTTCGATGATCACCTTGCTCAGCGCGCCGGCCTCCCGGCACGGCGTCGTCACCGCCTCGATGTCGGTCTCCACCAGCCGGAGATCGCCCGACTTGAGCGCGCCGACGTTGATCACCATGTCGATTTCTCGCGCGCCGTCGAAGATCGCCCGGCGGGTTTCGTAGCCCTTGACGTCCGCCGAGGTCGCGCCGAGCGGGAACCCCACGACCGAGCAGACGCCGACGCCGCTCCCGGCGAGCAGCCGCGCCGCCGTCGCCACCCAGGTCGGGTTGACGCACACCGTCGCGAACTTGAACTGCGCCGCCTCGCGGCACAGCGTTTCGATCTCCTGGCGGGTCGCATCCGGCTTGAGCAGGGTGTGATCGATCATCGATGCGACGCCGGCCGGGGCGCCGCCGGCGGCGTACATGCCGACGCGGCTGGCGCCGGCGTCGAGCACGCCGCGCAGCCGGTCCGGACAGCAATCATCGAGCACCGAATGGCATGCGCACCGCCCCTGCGGCTGCCGCGCCAGCGTCGGCGTCAGCTCGCTGACGATGGTGTCGATCAGTCTCTGCAGCTCGTCTCGTGTCATGCGTTCATGTGGTTGTAGTGCAGGCCTTCGGGCCTGCCCAACGGCGGACCTAAAGGTCCGCACTACTAATCCCTAATCCCTAATCCCTAGTCCCCAATCCCCAATGCCTAGCCCCTAGCCCCTGTCTTCCAACGCCTTCACCTTGGCGAGTCGAGCAATATAGCGAGCCTCGCGCATTGGCGTGGTCAGCCACGTCACCACGATCGCCCTGGCCTCGTCCGCGCTCACCAGCGTGGCGCCCAGCGTCAGCACGTTGCAGCCATTGTGCTCCCGCGCGTATCGCGCGATCGTTTCGGTGGTCGCCATCACCGCCCGGATTCCCTTGACCTTGTTCGCCGCGATCGCCGAGCCCAGCCCGGCGCCGTCGATGACGATGCCGGCGTCGGCCTCGCGGCGGGCAACGGCATCGGCCACCGACGCCGCGATATCAGGATAGTCGACCGCCTCCGGCCCGTCAGTACCCAGATCCTGCACGCTGAGCCCGCGGCCGCGCAGGAACTCGACCAGCGTCTTGCGCAGCTTGATGCCGGTGTGATCGCTGGCAATCGCCACTATCCGGATATCGGCTTTCGGCACCAGGCTCGCCGCGTCCACGCCGGCGCGTCCCTCGCGGACCAGGGTGATCCGCCGCTCCCGCAGCGTATCCTGCGCCAGCGGCGTGACGTGCCCGCCTTTCGCGAGCATCACCGTCTCGCCGCGCTCCAGGACGCGGGCGTCGGTCTCGGTGATGATCTCGAACCGTTTCATTGAAGTATGATTTCGTCCCTATGGCCGAGTTGCGCGCTGCAGAGATTCTACTGTCCGAGGCGCAGATTCAAAAGCGCGTGCACGAAATGGCGCTGGAGATCCGGAAGGACTTCCCGGACGACCTCCACGTGATTGCGGTGCTGAAGGGCGCGTTCATCTTTCTCTCCGACCTCGCCCGCGCGATGCCCGGCCACGTCTCGCTCGATTTCATGGCCGTCTCGAGCTACGCCAAAGGCACCACCTCGTCGGGCGAGGTGAAGATGGTCAAGGATCTCGAAACACCCCTCGACGGCCGCAACGTGGTCATCGTCGAGGACATCGTGGACACCGGCCTGACGCTCAGCTACCTGCAGAAGATCCTCGGCGAGCGGCACCCGAAGTCGCTGCGGACCGCCTGCCTGTTGAGCAAACCCTCGCGCCGCAAGGTCGACGTCGCGGTGGAATACATCGGCTTCACGATCGAGGATCGATTCGTGGTCGGCTACGGCCTCGACTACGCCGAAGGCTATCGCAACCTCCCCCACATCGCCGTGCTGGAGCCGTGACGCCGGGTCCAAAAGGACCCGCGCTCCACATGTAGGCCGGGTCTTTTTCAGACCCGGCTACCGTCCGACGGCCTCACGAACTTTCGCCGCGAGGCGATTCGCGTCGGCGATCGCCGCATCGCGATCCAGGGTCCTGAGCCGCCGATCGCTCATCAGCACCTTTCCGTTCACGATCGTAGTGCGCACATCGTCGCCGCGCGTCACGTAGACCAGGTGTGACACCGGGTCGTACATCGGCGTTTGCCGCGCCGATCGGGTCGAGACGGTGATCAGATCGGCGCGCTTCCCGATCTCCAGCGATCCGAGCAGCTTCTCCATGCCGATCACCCGCGCGCCGCCGAGCGTGGCCATGTCGAGCGCGTCCTGCGCCTTGACCGCGGTGGGATCGCGGGTCGTCAACTTCGCCAGGAACGACGCCTGCCGCATCGCCTCGAACATGTCGAGGTCGTTGTTGCTGGCGGCGCCGTCGGTGCCGAGACCGAGCTTGACGCCGGCTGCCAGGTACTTCGTCACCGGCGCGGCGCCGCTCGCCAGCTTCATGTTGCTCTCCGGGTTGTGGGCGACGCCGGTCCCGGTCCGCTTGAGGATCGCGATGTCCGCGTCGTTCACCCAGACGCCGTGGGCGCCGATCGTCGTCGGTCCGAGCACGCCGAGCGATTCGAGCGCGGCGGTCGGCGTCATCTGATACTGCTCGCGCGCGGTTTTCACCTCGTCTTCGGTCTCGGCGAAGTGGATCACGATCGGCACGCCGTACTTGTGCGCCAGCGCGGCCGAGGCCGTCAGCGTCGCCTTGTCGTTGGTGTAGAGCGCGTGGGGCGCGACTGCCGGCACGATCAGGCCGTTGTCCTTGAACTCCTTGATGAAGCGCTCGGCCCGCGCCAGCGCCTCGGCCGGCGTCTTCGCGTCGGCAACCGGGAACTGGATGACGGTTTCGCCCAGCACGCCGCGCAGTCCCGCGGCGAATGCCGTCTTCGCGATCTCCTCTTCGAAGTAGTACATGTCGACGAACGCCGTCGTCCCGGACTCGATCATCTCGACGGCCGCCAGCCGTGTCCCGACGCGCACCAGCTCCGGCGAGACCGTCTTGGCTTCCGCCGGGAAGATGTACTTGGTCAGCCAGTCCATCAAGGCGAGATCGTCGGCGAGCCCGCGATACATCACCATCGGCGCGTGCGAGTGGGTGTTGATCAGGCCGGGCAACACCAGCTGGTCGCGCGCGTCAATCGTCTCGGCCGCCTGGTACTTCGCGGCGATCGCCGCCGGCGTGTCGACGTCGACGATGTCGGTGCCGTCGATCGCCACGGAGCCAGGCGTCAGGATGCGATGCGCCGCGTTCTGCGTGAGCACCGTCCCGCCCGCGACGATCAGCGACACCCGCCGCCGCGCCGGCTGCGCCGACACCGCAACCATCGCGGACACAACGAGAAGCGCGGAAAGAAACCGTCTCATCGCGTCAGATTGTAGCCCGCCCTCGACCATCGGCCCTAGCCATCAGCCATGAGCCCTCCGCAATGTCGGGTTATAGTGAGGCCCGTGCCCGTTCACCTCGTCGATCACCCGCTGGCGCACGATGCGCTGGCGACGCTCCGCGACAAGACCACCACGCCGGAGCACTTTCGCCGCGCCGCGACCCGCATCAGCGTGCTGCTGATGGCCGAGGCGCTGAAGGATCTATCGTCGCAGCACGTCACCGTCGACACGCCGCTCGGTCCGGCGCCGGCGCGCCGCGCCGGCTCGGATGTGGTGGTCGTGCCGGTGCTGCGGGCCGGGCTCGGCATGCTCGACGCCGTGCTCGAGCTCGTCCCGAGCGCGCGCGTCGGCCACATCGGCCTCCAGCGCGACGAGATGACCGCGGTCGCGTCGCAGTACTACTCGAAGCTGCCGGCCAGGCTGGATCAGAGCTACGTGCTGATGATCGATCCGATGCTGGCAACCGGCGGCAGCGCCGTGGCCGCACTCGATCACCTGCAGAAGGCGGGCGCCAGAATCATCCGCATGATCTGCATCGTGGCCGCGCCGGAAGGGGTTGCGCTGGTCGAGCAGCATCATCCAGAGGTCGCGATCTACACGCCAGTCGTCGACGAGAAGCTCAACGCCCAGAAATACATCGTGCCCGGGCTCGGCGACTTCGGCGACCGGCTCTACGGGACGCTCTGAAGGGCTGAGGACTGAGACTGTGCTATGGCCAAGAACACCGTAGAGCGACGGGTGCAGCCGCGCGCCGTCGATGGGCGCTGGCAATCGTCGCTCACCGACATCGCGCCGAACAAGATCCTGGTTCGCGGCTATCCGCTCGACGAGATGATGGGCCGTCTCGGGTTTGCCGAGGCCGTCTATCTCCTGCTGATGGGCGAGCTGCCGACGCCGGCGATCGGCCGCATGCTGAATGCGGTGCTGGTCTCGTCGATCGACCACGGCGTCACCCCTCCGTCCACGCTCGCCGCGCGCAACGTGGCGACCTCCGGAGCGCCGCTCAAGGATTGCGTGGCGGCCGGCATCCTCGCCTTCGGACCGCACCATGGCGGCGACATCGAGTCGTGCATGCGCTTTCTCGACGGCGGGCTGACCATGATGCGCGCCGGGAAGACCGAGAAGCAGGCGGCGGACGCGATCGTGGAGGAGTGCGTCGCGACGCATACCGAGCCGCCCGGATTCGGCCACCGGTTCCACACCCGCGATCCACGGGCGGCCAGGCTGTTTCAGATGGCGCTCGAGTTGGAACTCGAGGGAGAACACGTCAGGCTGATCCGCGCGACCGAGCGGGCGATCGAGTCGCACGCCTCGCACTTCGGCCGGCCGCTGCCGGTGAACGTGGACGGCGCGATCGCCGCGATCAGCGCCGATCTCGGATTCGCCTACGAGCTCGGCAACGCGATCTTTCTGATCTCCCGCCTCCCCGGCCTGATCGCGCACGCGCACGAGGAGCGGACGCGGCAGTCGCCGATGCGGCAGATCGATCCGAAGGACAACGACTACGACGGCGCCGGGCAGCGCCGCTTCCCGGAAGGGCGCAAGTAGCCGCGCTCGATCCGGGTCACCGCCGCAGCTGTTGAAGCAGCGCGAAGCCCGCCGGCCAGTCACCAAGTCCGCTCTGACTATTGATGTGGCCGGCCTTCGCCACGGTCACCAGGCGGCTGCCCCAACCCTCGGCAAACAGCTGCGCCCGTTCGAGCGTGACGTACGGATCGTCCGTGCTGGCGACGACGACCGACGGAAACGGGAGCCGGTCGAGCGGCATCGGCGCGAACCCGGTGGGGCCCGCCGGATACGATGCGGCTTCGGTATCGCTGGGCGCGACGAGCAGCGCGCCGTGGACGCGCGCCGATCCGCCGGCGCCCGCCCAGTGCGCGACCAGCGCGCACGAAGAACTGTGGGCCACGAGCACTGCGTCGGGCGTGCCGCGGACCGCGGCGTCGAGCCGCGCGATCCAGTCGCTGCATCGAGGACGTTCCCAATCGTCCTGCATCACGCGCCGGAACTGCGGGTGAGCCGATTCCCAACGGCTTTGCCAGTGCTCGGGCCCCGAGTTGTACAGGCCTGGCAGGATAAGGACCGGCGCGTCACCCATCGACAGCTTCTCCAGTTCGCAATATAATTTCTGCTTCCTCAGGTTCGTCGGAGCCCAGAGGGCGCTTAGCTCAGTTGGTTAGAGCGCGTGCTTCACACGCACGAGGTCATAGGTTCGAGTCCTATAGCGCCCACCACCTTCACCCGTTCTCTCAGTAGTACATGCCAAGCCAGTTTTCTGCCATCGGGTTCGTGGTTTCGTCTGGCGAGGACCTTGCCGCCTTGGCGACGAGCGTCACCGACCGGGCCGAGACGATCGACGCGGACCAGGGTCAGTATTTGAAGTGGGCGCCGCCCTCCGGCGAGCAGCTCTGGCTGCAGGTGAAGCGCAGCGGCGACGCGCTCGGCATGAACCCGCACTTCGCCGGCAAATCGGCGGTGCAGGTCGGCCTCGAAGCGCGCGTCGTGCGCGACAACCACACGCCGCTCGACGGCACGTTCCTCGCCTGGGCGAACCCGCCGCCCGGCGCGATGACCGGCGGCGACTATCCGTTCGCCTTCGACTGCCCCGACGCCGGCACGCTGACGACGCTGACGCTGCCGGTGCGGGCCGTCGCGCAGATCGCCGCCTTCGCGCAGCAGGTCACGGTCTACGCCGACGAGCCGGCGTACGACGCGGCGCAGCGCGCGCAGGGCATGTCGTTTCCGTCGCGGTCGTTCATCCCCTCGGGACTGCTGTCCCCGGGCGGCGATCCGATCGATCCCCCCGAACCTCACGCGCTCTTCGCCGGCCACATTGTCGAAGCCGAGGAGCGGCGCAACTCGGTCACCGGCCACCCGTTCTGGTGGGCGCTGGTCGACACCCTCGGCGGCACCTTCGACGTCGTGATCGATCCGGCGCTCCTGCCGAATCCGCCGCGCGCCGGGAATGTGCTGTCGGGATGGTTCTGGCTGTCGGGACGGATCAGCCTGGACGCACCCCGCAAGCGCCGCTGGTTTTCGCGCTGAGCGCGATCACCGCGCCGCGTGTGACGATGCACTCCCCCGGAACGTCGCTCTCTCTGTGACCACAGCGCCATTCTCAGGACCGTCGCTCATCTCAGAATCGCCAGCCGCCCCCGATGGTCGCGCGCAGATCGTGATCGACAAAGGCGCCGTCGTGGACGACGCCGGCGCGATCGCGTGCGGGCCCTGGGTACTTCAGCATCCGATCGCCGATGTCGAACCGCACGAACGTCCTCGCCGGGGTGAACACTTCGAAACCGCCGCCCACATCGACGGTCAACAGGTTGTCGCCGCCCGCGAGCGAACACGACAGCGCCGGCGGAAAGATGAGCGCGCAGGCGATCGGCTGCGGCGCCGGATCCAATCGAAGAACGCCCGCGCGAGCCCGGGCGAACGGCCTCCACCAGCTCAGGCTCGGACCGGCCGTCACGCCAAAGAGCGCTTCCAGGCGTCCGCTCGTAATCGCGACCCGCTCCGGGATGTCAGCCCCGAAGAAATTCAGCTCGCCCTCGACCCCCAAGAAGCTGGCCGGAAACCAGGACAGCCGGCCGCCGAACCCGACGTCGTTGGTATCGAGCTCGCCAATACGCGCCGACGTGATCTGCCCGCCGACCTCGAGCGAATGCCCGGACGACGACGAGTGAGTGGACTGCGCGAATGCCGCCTCGCTCCAGCCGAGGCTGCACGCGAGCAACGAGATGACCAGCACACGTTTCACCGCCGCACTCAGATTCCCGCCCACCACGAATACCCCTCCTCCGCGTTGACCCCACCGACGCCCTTGCCGAATGCCTTTAACGAGTCGGTCACCGTCACCCGCGACAGATACTTGATGCTCTTGTAGCCGAGTTGCCTCGCCACCCGCAGCCGCACCGGCGCGCCGTGCGCGGTCGGAATCTCGGGGCCGTTCATGCCGTAGGCGAGGAACGTTTGCGCGTGCAGCGCGTCGGCCATGTCGAGGCTTTCCCAGAACTCATCGAACGGAAACAGCACGACGAAACGCGCCCGCGGGTCCACTCCGACCAGGTCGAGCACGTGCGACAGACGGACGCCGGTCCACTCGGCGATGAACGACCAGCCTTCTTCGCACGCCTGATGGGTAATCTGCGTGTGCGCCGGCATCCCTTTCAGATCGTCGAGCGAGAACGACGATGGACGCGCGACCAGGCCGTCAACGCGAAGGCGCCAGTCGCGGAAGCCGCCGGCCAGCAGGCCCTGATACACATCCACCGTCGGAGGCCGGCCGTTCACCGGCAGCACCGCGCGCGTGACGTCGGCGCGGCTGAACTCGCGCGCCAGCGTCTGGCTGCCCATCAACAGGCGCTGCGACGCGTAGGTCAGCGTCTCACCCACTCCGTAGAGTCCCTGGTGGTCCGGCGGGATGAGCCCGCCAAACTTCGCGGCCGCGGTCAGCCCGCCAACGCCGGCCGCGGCGGCAAGACTCGAGACGATCAGCCTGCGCCTGGAAATGCCGCGCGTCATGTCTACTCCAGCCCGGGCGCAGCGTCGCCCGTCACCATCGCCAGCGTGTGCCTGGCAAATCCGGCGCGCCACACCATCGTCAGGTGGACGACGATGAAGAGGACGACCGCTGCGGCAGCGAAGAAATGAATCGTGCGGGCCGACTGCTGACCGCCGAACACGCTGACCAGCGACGGCATCACCGACCTCAACGCCGGCGAGAACGCGAGCCCAGAGAGCAGTACCAGCGGACCGAGGACGAAGACCACGATCAGATACACGAGCCGCTGCTGCGGATTGTACGAGCCGGGACGGGTGCCGGCCCACGGCGCCAGGTGGCGAACGAAGTGGCCGGTCGCGATGCCGAACCCGAGATAGAACAGACCGCAGCCCACGCTGACCCAGGCGGAGAGGAAATGCAGGTACCGTCCCCAGCCGGAGTGTCCGAGCAGGAACGGGATGGGCAGATCGACGAGCGACGGCCCAGCCAGCACGCCGGTTTCACCCCAATACAGGCGCGGGTGCGCCACCAGGATGGCGATGCCGCTGACGATCAGGCCGAGCGCGGCGACGGCCGTGATCCAATGCGTGATCCGGACGAAGAGCGGACGGCCTTCGTTCATTTCGCGCGCGCGACGTCCATCACCACATCGTACTGGAACCGCACGAAGCGGTGCAGCTCCGCCTCCAGGATCCGCTCCTGATCGCTGTGCGCGCCGAAACCCTTGGCGCCGTCCTCGACGTCCATCGCCGGGCTGATGCCGTAGCACTGCACGCCCTTCGATCGGATCTGCGCCTTGTCGCTCGCGCCGGTGCTCATCGTCGGCAGCACGTCGACGCCATAAAGCTTCTTGATCTCCGACTCGAGCGCGGCGAACAGCTCGGTGTTCAGCCGAGAGGCGCCGGCGGGGCGATAGCGGTCGCGCGCCCAGCGGACCTCGACGGTCGGATCGTTGATGACCGCTCGAATCTGATCGAGGAATTTCGTCTGATCCTCGTCCGGGTGCAGCCGCACGTCGAGGGTCGCCTTCGCTTCGGACGGGATCACGTTGTAGCGGTAGCCGGCGGCGAGAATGGTCGGCACCAGCGAAGTGTGGAGCATCGACCAGTGCTCCGGTTCGTTCTCGAGCATCCAGTCGGCCGCCGGCCTCGACACCTTGGGATCGGGGCTCAGCACGTCGCGGTACCGCTTGGCCGCCTCGGGCGGCGCCGTCGCCGCGAGCTTGCGGAAGTAGGTACCGGTGGTCTCGTTGATGCGGAGCTGCGGCGTCCAGTCCACGATCTTCGCGACCGACCTGGTCAGGTGCGCCACCACGTTGCTCTGGCGCGGCACCGAGCCGTGCCCCGCCGGCCCGTGCGCGATAATCTCGACGGCGCGCGGCTCCTTCTCCGTGGTATCGACGTTGGCCTGGGTGTACTTGCCGGCGCGCCGCCTGACGCCGCCGCCCTCGGCCAGGCAGTACTCGGCGTCGATCGCGTCGAAGTGCTCGTCGATCATGAACTGCGCGCCAACGTCGGGTGATCCTTCCTCCCCCGACTCGGTCAGGAAGATCACATCGCGGTCCAGCGCGGCGCCGGAGCGCTTCAACATCAGGACCAGCATCAGGCTGGCGACCAGGTTGTCCTTGTCGTCAACGGTGCCACGGCCGTACACATAGCCGCCCGCCAGATCCGCGCTGAACGGACCGTGATCGACCCACTTCTTCGGGTCGATGGTGACGACGTCCGTGTGACCCATCACGAGAATCGGCCGCTTCTTGCCGTTGCCTTTGATGCGCGTGACGAGGTTGGCGCGGCTCGGATCCTTGGCGAACACCTGGTACGGGATGCCCTCCTTGTCGAGCACCTGCTTCACGTACTCCACCGCCCGTGTCTCGTTGCCGGGCGGATTGCTGGTGTCGATGCGGACCAGCGCCTGGAAATGCTGCAGCGTTTCCGCTTCGACGGCTTTCCAGTCGATCGGCGCCTGCGCACGCGCCGCCGCCGGCATGCCGCCCGCCAGCAGCGCGGTGAGGATGAGGATCCGTTTCATGCGGCATTCTAACGCGACGAAGACACGTACAGAAGGAACCGCAAAGACCGCCGAGACCGCAGAAAAAGCATTTCTCGGCGATCTCAGCGGTCTCCGCGGTTTCCTCCGGTCGTGACCGACCCGGTACTGGAGTTGCTGCGTCTAACTCAGGAGGCTCACATGGCAGACCAAGATGACGACCTGACGGTGGTTCCGTTTCCCACCGGCGAGACCGAAGCAGAGCATCAACGCATCCGCTCCTCGAACGATCGCGATCAGCAGCTCGAACGGGACGGTAAGGTTTCCAAACACAACCGCGGCTACGATGAAGCGGCCGACGGCCCCGCGACCCCGACCATCGAACGCATCGTCGACGAATAGTCCCACAGCCGCTCGCAGCGGCGCCCCGGCGCCGGATGGCGGCGTCGCCGTCTGTGTTCTACCTGACAGACGGCAGCCGCCATCACCCCCTAAGGTGAACGCTGCGAGCGCGCGACGTCCTTTCACCGGAGGGAGTCATGGGGAAACGCGGCAAGCCGCTTGAAATCCGCGAGCAGGAAGATTCCATTACCTTCGTGATGCTGGTCGCTCGCGCGGACGAGCGGGCGTCGGTGCGATTTGTCCTCAGATGCGAGCGTGACGGCGGCCTGTTCGCGTCCATCGAGGGGAAACCATGGGTCCATTCCGCGAGCTGATCGCGATCGATCACCGGCAAGCGCTCGAGTTCTTCACGGTCCGCCTGCAAGACCTCTCCGAGCCGGACGTGGATCGCGAGGAACTGCTCTACAACGCGAGCGTGCTCGCCCACTACGCGCAGACATCGACCCACCACACCGGCACCGACCTGGGAACCCCAGTCAACCTCAGCAACATCTTCGATCACTTCGTCTACGACACCACCCTGATTCACGACTCGCTGATGATGGAGACCGCCGGCGCGCAGTGCCTGCTGCTGGCCGGTTTCTTCGAAGATCAGATGAGCGCGCGCCACAATATCCGCTGGTACGCCGAGCTCGGCGCCGGTTTCTTCGGCCGCGCCGCCTCGGCCGAAAGCTCTCCACGCAAAGCGCGGCTGCTCACCGCCATTTCGCGACGTTTCGAACCGTGGCGCCGCCGGCATGCCCAGGTCAGCCGCGAGCTGCGCGATCTTCCGTACCTGCTGGATCTGCCCAACCCCCCCGCCGCAAACTGATCGCGCGCGGCCACGCGATGGACAAGTGGTCGCGTGCCACTCAGAGTACGTAGCAGGCTGACCAGTGAGCAATAGCCGCCGTACATGGCGAGCCGGGAGGCCTAGAGTGCCTCCCGTTCGTGGGGTGGGTGGTTTGCCGACCGTCCAGATTGGCGGTCAGGCGAAGCGTTGACCTGTTCAAGAGCAAGCGCGATGCCATTAATTACGGCTGACCATCGAGCCGAATTTCTGTGGCGCACCGCTCGACGATCGGATTCGAACGTTCCAGATGTGACCGCACTTGTGGCACTGAAACCAATTGAACTTTGTATCGGCGACCGGCGCCTGCTCCTCGACGCGATCACCGGAAAGGCATTGCGGACAATTCGGATGAGACACGGCCGCAGGCTAGCATCGCGATGTGTCGAATGCGTCAACACCGCTCGCCGCACGACCGGACGATCCTGGAAGGACGTCCAAACGCTGATATACTTGGCAGACAGGCGCTGGCGGGCACCGCAGGTCATCTGAGGGCACACTGCCAGAGCTGCAAAATGGTTGTGATGAAACCGGGCAGGCCGCCGACCGTCCTAAAAGGAGAAGACTCCGTCACGATCGTGATGGACGTCGCTCCATCACCGAGTGTCACGCCGATTCGACTCGTGCTGCGTTGCGAACGCAGTGGAGAGATCTTCGCGTCGATCGATCGAGGCGAGCGCGCTAGCTCGTAACCACCGCGCGCGACCGCGAGTTGAGAAAGATTCCCACCCCGAGACCCACGATCGCCCCGACAGCCGCGCCAATCAACTGACCGCGAATCAACCGGCCCGTCGAGTAGCGGATCACTTCCGGGATCTGCACCAGCGCCTGTATCTGAGCGCCCTGCGGTAAGCCGCCTGGCGTCGAGTACCACGACAAAGCCGGCGGTACCACCAGCGACGCGATCGCGATTCCCAGCAGGGCGCCGGTCAGGACGAACACCAGAGTCTTCACGCCTTCATCCTAGCAACTGCGGGTCCAACGGGCGGTCAGGTCGTCTCCCGCTTTCGGCCGGCTACGTCGACCTTGCCGGTGACCACCGCGCCGTCCGCCATCACGATCAGCGGGGTGACGATGTCCCCCTTCACCGATCCGGTCGCGTGGAGGTCGACCTTTACGCTCGCCCGGACGTCGCCGGCGACTTCACCGCTGATGATGATGTTCTGCGCGACCAGGTCCGCCTGAACCGACGCGCCGCTGCCAATCGTCAGGTTGTGATCGCCGAGCTCAATCGTCCCTTCGACGCGGCCGTCGATGGTCAGGTTCTCGGTGCTGGTGACCTTGCCTTGAATCAGCAGCGCCTTTCCCACCCACGCGGCCATCCGGCGTTCGGTCGCTCCGTCTCCATTCGCCATGAGTTCCTCTCTCCACCCTGGGGGCCTGGGAAGTATAGCGGGACGGGACGCCGGGATCAGCCGCCGGCTTCATTCTCTTTGAGGCGGGCCTTCACAAGTTTGCGCACCAGCGCCGCCGGCAGCGGCGCGTCCGGTTGAAACCGAATCGTGCCGGTGCTGGTGTCGTACCGCGCGAGCTCATCCCGGTGATCCGCGACCGTCGAATTGCTCAGCAAATAGAACGATGATCCCTTCCTCGGCCTCGGGTGCCGCCGCCTTGATCAGTACCCGGAGCCGCTGCAGCGCGGCCCTCGTGTCGGCGTGCCTGATCTGCGCGAGGTACTCGTCGATCGTCGTCGGCTTACTGGCCATCGGCGAAGAACTCCTCCAGCACCGGCACCACGACCTTGGCCTTGACCATGTGCGTCTGCCCCGGCAGAGTCCGATGCGTTGCGTGCGGCAGCGCCGCGGCGAGCGCCTTCATGCCGTTGCGCATGTAGAGCGGGCTCTTCCCACCGTCAATCGCCAGCGCGGGCATCGTGGCCCCCCTCCACCGCGCGGCCGGCAGCGGCCGGCCCTGCTGGTTCGGCTCGACGATGGTGATGTCGTACGGGAGGGTGTGCGCCACGCCGGCGAGCGTCTTCCAGACCGGCATGAACCGCATCAGCGCGACGGCGAACGCCGGCAGTCCCACCAGCTTGAGGAACATCTTGACGGCGTCGCTGCGGCGGTCTTCCGCGACGGCCTGCTGCAACCGGGTCAGGAAGTCCGGCGGGATCGGCGCATGCGTGTCGTCCACGATGAACGGCGCCTCGTAGAGCGCCAGCCTGGTCACGCCGGGTAGCCGGCTCGCGGCGTCGAGCGCCAGTACCGCGCCCGAGGAGACGCCGCAGAGCATCGCGGTGCCGCCGGCCTCGCCGACCAGGGCGGCGATGTCCTCCACTTCCCGCTCGATCGCGTACGGCAGCGTGTTGCCGCTTTCGCCACGGCCGCGCCGGTCGTAGGTAAAGACCGTGAAATGATTTTTCAGAAGGGCGGCCACCGGGGCGCTCGGCCCGGACGCGCGATAGCAGAGCGCGCCGTCCACGAAAACCACCGCCGGCCCCTGCCCTGCCTTGTCGTACGCGATCCGCGTTCCGTCCTTCGATGTCGTGGTCGCCATTGGCCGGTTCTTCCCCTTACAACCTGGTCGAACGGGCGGATACCGGATCGACATCGGCGAGTCGAGGGCCGGAGGACTTACGCAAACAGTTCCCGATCGACGCTGCGCAGATCCTGCGGGTCGAAGTACGGGGCGGCCCACCTATCCGTCGTCGAGAGGAACCAGCCGGCCTGCACGGCCGCCTCCGCCTTCGCCGCCGGCGGCGTGGTGGTCTTGCCCGCCGTGGCGCCGGTCGCCGAGCGATCGAGAAAGTCGAAGTGATCGACCAGGCCCAGCGCCTCGATCGCAAAGGCGGTCACCACGTCCGCGTCGTGAATGGCCAGCAGGTTGTCGCCGTTCTCGTGTTCGCCTCCGGACGCCAGATTGGACGATCCACAGAACACCACAGGGTTGGTCCCACCGAAGCCGCACACGACGAACTTGTGGTGAACCTGGTGTCCGACGCCGCCCAGGTTCGGCACCTGATTGAAGGGCGGCGGCAGAATGGTGTTGATCGGCTTGCCAGTGACCAGCACGCCCTGCGTCGACTTCGGCCGGTAGAGAAAGATGCCGCCAGGATTGTCGGAGATCCCGTAGCTGAAGATGCTGCTGTTGGCGTGAAGCGACTTCAGCGCCTGATAGACCGGGCTCTCCCCGCTGTCCATTTCCATCACCGCGAACAGCACGCTGCCCTTCGCCTTGCTCTTCTGGCCCTCCGCGTCGATGCGTGCCGTGACGTCGTCGAGTACCTTCTTCGCTTGATCCGGCGTGTGCGGTGAAAAGGTAATGTCGACCGGCGGCAGCTTATTCGGCGAGAACGAGAACGTCTGGGCGGCCGCTGGGGAGTCGCGGAATGCCGGCCCGCTGACCTGCTGCGTCCAGACCTGCTCGAAGATCTCCGCGTACTGCCTCGCGACCTCCGGCCGGTTGAAGACGATCACGTGGTTCGAGTTGACATAAAAGCCGGTGACCGAGAAATTGGTCGATCCGGTCAGGACCTTGACTGCCGTCTGCGGGCCCGCGCCCGTTTTCACGATGAGGACCTTGTCGTGGGCGTAGCGGCTGAACTTGCCGCGGAGAACCGCGGCGGGCGAGCCTTTCTTGGCGGCCTTGTTGAAAAGCGTCTCGAACTGATCCTCGGCGGTCGGAGGCTTTCCCACGGCGGCGTGGTGCAGGGCGGCGTTATCGAGGATGACCCGGACCCGTCCCTGCTTCGCCAGCTTCAGCACCAGCGCGATCAAGTCGGGCTCGTTCAAGTCGTACGCAAAGATATCCACCGACAGCGACGTCTTGTTGAGCACACCGTTGAGGATGTCGAAGATTTTCTGCCGCGCCGTGAATCCCAGCCATTGATATTCGTCGCGGTAGGTGTAGTGTGTGCCTTCCGCGTTGACGCCGGATTCCACCGAGGTGTCGAACAGCAGCGTCTTGTCCTTGGGACGAATCAGCGCATCACGCCCGAAGTGCCGGACGAACGCCTGCGACTGGGTGAAGCCTCGCGTGAAGCCGAGCTCGAGGCCGTGCTTCGAGAACGGCCCGACCTTGACCGTGACGGCGGTGCTCAGCGTCGGGTCGATCGGCAGCAGGTTCTGGTGCGTGCCGAAGTAGCGCGGCGTCACCGTGTAGGTGTAGTTCCCGAGGAACGGCTCGAGACCCTGGTGCGCCGAGCCCGGCACGTGCAGCCAGCGGAACTTGTGAATCGGCGCGTTGAGGCTGGAGTTCGCCGGCAGCGTCGGATCCTGGGCATGATCCGACGGTTTCTTGAACTGAAGGCTGTTGAGCAGGTAGTACGGCGCCAGCGTGCCGGCCTGCACCTGGATGGTGAAGCCCGCGAGGTTGGTCGCGCTCTTCTTGTCCAGATTGAATGCAAGCAGCGTCTTCGCGTCGCCGACGTGTGCCCGCACGGAGAAAGCGCCGTTCTTCCTGATGGTGCTGGCCATGCCTGAGCATCATCGAGATGGGAGCGCGGCACAAGCGGCAAGATGCCGAAGCCAACCGGTTGGCTGCACCGGCCAGCCGGTTGGCCCCGGGGAGCGGCAACACAACTACGCGCGGCTGCGGGGAGTCCGGCGCACCACGCTTGCGAGCATGTCCGCCGTCACCTGGTAGCACTCGCACGATGCATCCTCGAGCGCCTCGCGGTTCAGGACCGAGATCTGGCCGCGGCGATACGTGATCAGCCCGGCGCGCTGCAGCGCGCCGGCGGCGATGGTCACCGTTGGGCGGGCCGCACCGAGCATCATCGCCAGGAACTCCTGCGTTAGCGGGAACTGATCCCTCCCGACGCGATCGCGCGCGGTCAGCAGCCACCGCGCCAGCCGCTGTTCGACGCTGTGCGTCGCGTTGCAGGCGGTCGACTGCATGATGACGCCGGTCAGCGCCTGGGAAAAACGGGCGACCACGTCGTGGAGCGCGCCGCGCCGCTCGATTTCGCGGCGGAACAGCGCCGCAGGGATGCGGTCGCACGCCTCGCTCGCCATCTGCACCATGGTCAACGTCGGCTCGCGATAGCCGGCGATGACCGCCGACCCGCCGACCATCCCTTCGTTGCCGATGGTGGCGACCTCCACCATGTCGCCGTTGGCCAGCACCGTCACCACCGACACGAATCCGCCAGCCGGGAAGTAGACGTAGTCAGCCATCTCGCCTGGCTTATAGAGCACCTGCTTGAGGATCAGTGGATACGGTTCGAGATGGGACGCGAGGCGGCGGTATTCGTCCGGCGGCAGCGACGCCAGCAGGCGGTTCGGAATTGGAGGTGACGCGGGTGGTCCGCTGGATCGACGCTTCGCCATGGTTGCGGCTGCTTCCCCAGCCATCGGGCCGGATGAATGAGCGGACGCAAACCAGGCACTGCCCTAGCTTCAGGGCGAGGCTAGCGGGCTCTAAAGGTTTCGACGGGTCACGGTATCACTTCGCATGGCCGGCTGTTTGTCACGGATCGAACAGACTGGTCGGCGGCCACGCGCTAACGTGATCGTGACGGGTGCACGCAGTGGATGGCAGAAGACACGCTAAGCGCGCGGCGACATTTACTTCGACGCCGGAGGTCGAACCGCCGGCGCTCATGTGCCCGAAGTGCGACGTGCAGCTTCGCTACAAGCAGACGGTCATCAGCGGGGTCAAACCGATCGAACGGTGGGACTACTTCGAATGCTTCGCGTGCGGGCCGTTTGTCTACCGTGAACGGACGCGTACGCTTCGGCCTGCCATCTAGTCACTTCGGCTTACTCGATAAGCAGTCGGATGCAATCTTCCGCACCGAACTGACCTCCAGCCGATCTTGCCGATCCATGCTTCGGGCGCTGGTACCACCCGCCAGCGACGTGGCGGCGCTCGGTGCGGCCGCCGGCTCCGCCTGTGAGCTGAGCGTTCCGGTCACCTCGACTTTGTGTCCCACCTGAGTCTTCAGATCGCCGCCGCGACCGTCGAGCACGTACGAAGTGGACGTCTCCCTCGCCCGGCCCTTGGCCGGAGTGCTCGCCGCCGAGTCGTCAATAAGCACGTTCGATAGCAGGAAGCCGCGGATGGTTTCGCCGGCCGGGCTGGTCGAGCTGATGTTCTGCACGCAGCCCGTGACGGTGACTGTCTTATTCGTCTCAGGCTGCGCAGCCCCGACACCAACGATCGCGGCGCAGGCCGCGGCCGCGACCGTCCATCCAAAACGATGCATACGTCCTCCCATGCACGAACGGTTGCAAGGCCGATACCGGGCACGGCGCTTGCGACGGCTTCCGGCATGAACTCACGAACTGTCATCCAGACCGCGGTCGGAGTGGTGGCGGGCGCCGCCGCGTTCACCGCCGCGCTGCGACGCGCCAGCCGAGTCAATCTTCAGGGGCGCACCGCGCTCATCACCGGGGGCTCGCGGGGGCTTGGGCTCGCGATCGCGCGCGAACTCGGACGTCAGGGCGCGCATGTCGTGCTGGCCGCTCGCGATGCCGCCGAGCTGGATGCGGCACGCGAGGACCTCGAGACTCGCGGCGCCAGCGTCTCGGTGCTGGTCTGCGACCTCTCCGAGCGAGGCGAGGGCACACGAATCGTCGAACACGTGATCGCGGAGCGCGGACGCCTCGACGTGCTCGTCAACAACGCCGGCGTGATCAAGGTCGGGCCGGTCGAGCACATGCAGACCGCGGACTTCGAAGAAGCGATGGAAGTGCACTTCTGGTCGCCGCTGCAGACGATGACGGCTGCGGTGCCGGCGATGAAGGCGCAGGGCGGCGGCCGGATCGTGAA
Source organism: uncultured Acidobacteriota bacterium (assembly GCA_963794705.1). Classification (GTDB taxonomy): domain Bacteria; phylum Acidobacteriota; class Vicinamibacteria; order Vicinamibacterales; family CAVVIG01; genus CAVQFC01. The sequence continues at coordinate 596,527 of CAWCFI010000005.1, read as the reverse complement.
CATCTCGTCGATCGGCGGCAAGATCGGCGTCGCGCACCTGGTGCCGTATTGCGCGAGCAAGTTTGCGCTCACCGGGCTCTCTACCGGCATGCGCGGCGAACTGGCGAAGCACAACATCAGGGTCACGACCGTGTCGCCGGGTCTGATGCGCACCGGATCGCCGTTCAACGCCTGGTTCAAGGGAAAGCATCGCGAGGAGTTCGCCTGGTTCACGGTGGCCGATTCGCTGCCCCTGCTGACCACCGACGTCGCCCGCGCCGCGCAGCAGATTGTGGATGCCTGCCGCCGCGGCGATGCGGAGCTGGTCGTCGGCTGGCCGGCGAAGCTGGCGGTGATCGCCAGCGCGGTTTCGCCGGCAGTGGTGGCGCTGGGGATGGAGGCCGCCAATGCGATGCTGCCTGCCGCCGCAAACGAAGGAGGCAATCAGGCCCACAGCGGATGGCAAAGCCTGTCGCGGTGGGCGCCGTCGCCACTGACCCGGCTCACCGAGCGAGCCGCGATTGCCAACAACCAGCTGTAGGCAGGCCTGAAGGCCTGCACTACAGCAAGGCCGCACTACAGCATGGAGAGGGCATCAGTGCGGCTTCAGCACCACCTTGATGCACTCGTCCTTGTTGTCGCGGAACGTCCTGTAGGCGTCGGCCGCCTCGTCGATCGGCAGCCGGTGCGTGATCACGAACGACGGATCGATCTCGCCCGCGCTCGATGCGATCGAGCAGCGGCTTCAGGTACTTCATGACGTGGGTCTGGCCCATCTTGAAGGTCAGCCCCTTGCCGAACGCCGCGCCGAACGGCATCTTGTCGAGGAAGCCGCCGTAGACGCCGGGGATCGACACCGTGCCGCCCTTGCGGCACGCGTGGATGGCCTGGCGCAGCGCGGTCGGCCGATCGGTCGCCAGAAACGCCGCGGCCTTGGCGCGATCGTAGTAGGCGTCGAGCGTCGCGCCGTGCGCCTCGAGGCCGACCGCTTCGATGCACGCATCCGGACCGCGGCCCGCGGTCAGCTGCTTCAGCCGGTCGAACACGTCGTCTTCCTCGAAGTTGATGGTCTCGACGTTGCCGAGCCGCGCCGCCATCCGCAGCCGCGCCGGCACGCAGTCGATGGCGACGACCTTCTCGGCGCCCAGCATCAGCGCGCTGGCGATCGCCATCTGCCCGACCGGCCCGCAGCCCCAGACCGCGACGATGTCGCCCGGCTGGATGTTGCAGTTCTCGGCCGCCATGTAGCCGGTCGGGAAAGATGTCGGTGAGGAACAGCACCTGCTCGTCGGCCAGGTGATCGGGCACCTTCATCGGGCCGACGTCGGCAAACGGCACGCGCACGTACTGCGCCTGCCCGCCGGCGTAGCCGCCCATCATGTGCGAGTAGCCGAACAGGCCGGAGCCCGCATAGCCGTAGAGCTCCTCGACCATCTGCGCGTTCGGGTTGGAGTTGTCGCACGCCGACCACAGCTGCCGCTCGCAGAAGAAGCAGCTGCCGCACGCGATGGTGAACGGCACGACGACGCGATCGCCGACCTTGAGCTTGTGGTTGCCCTTGCCGACCTCCACCACCTCGCCCATGAACTCGTGGCCGAGGATGTCGCCCGACTTCATCGTCGGGATGAAGCCGTCGAGCAGGTGCAGATCGGAGCCGCAGATCGCGGTCGTCGTGACCTTGATGATCGCGTCGCGCGGGTTCAGGATCTGCGGGATCGGGAACACGCTCGACCCGGACGTCGTTCGTGCCGTGCCAGACCAGCGCCTTCATCGGTCGCCTCGCGGCTGTCCGTCGGTGGTGGGAATCTCGCCGGTTTCCATCAGCTGCTTGAAGCGGCGCAGCCCTTCGCGAATCACCTGCGACGGCGAGTCGCCGAACGCCCAGGCGAACGCCGCGCCGAGCTTGCCGCCCGGCGGGTCGTACTGCAGCTTGACCCGCACGACCGTGCCGCGGCCCGACCGGCCCTGCTTCGAAATGCACCGAGCCGGCGCTGACCAGCGTTCGAGCCTTCGATCGTGCGCCAGGCGATCAGCTCGTTCGGGATGTCGTTGATGATGTCGGCGTACCATTCGGTGCGCCAGCCCGCCGGGCCCCGCGCCACCCAATGCGATCGCCGATGGTCGATCATCCGCACGGATGACAGTTCCGGCATCACGCGCGGCAGCTGCTCGAGGTTGCGCCAGAACTCGTAGAGTTCCTGTGCCGGACGGTTGATGGCAAACGACTCTTCGACGCTGGTGCCGCGCGATCCTCCGAGGCGCGCGCGCGTGTCGCTGCGGGTCGATCGCCAGATCAGCCCGGCGCCGGTCGCCGCCAGCACCGCACCCAGCGGATGACGCTCCTCCGATAGCTTCTTCGCGCCCCACACGAGCAGCGCCGCGCCGCCGAGCGCCGTCGCCCAACGCCCGGGATGTTCAGTGACGGATTCCATTATTTCTTCTCCCCGGAGCCCGGCTCCGCCATGCCGCGATGCATCTCGGCCAGCACGCCCGACGGGCGTGACCAGTCGCAATCGCCGACCGCAGCTTGTTCTGCCAGCCGCTGACGACGTCGCCGTCGCCGGCCATCATCGCGTCGTAGCCGACCTTGGCCACGTCCGCCGGATCGTCCTTCTTCGACTGGCCGACTTTGGTGTCCATCATGTCGGCGCGCTCGAAGAAGTCGGTCTCGGTCGCGCCGGGCATCAGGCAGGTCACGGTCACGCCGGAATCCTTCAGCTCGGCGCGCAGCGCGAAGGAGAACGAGTCGATGAAGGCCTTGGTGCCGTTGTAGACCGCCTGGAAGGTGCCGGGCATGAAGCCGGCGATCGAGCCGGTGAAGAGGATCCGGCCGCTCCTGCGCGCGCGCATGTTCCTGGCCGACCTTGTGCACGAGATAGATGGTGCCGGTGATGTTGGTGTCGACGACGTGCCGGGCGTCTTCCCAGTCCTGATCGAGAAAGCCTTTGCCGAGACCGTGGCCGGCATTGGCGAGCAGCGCGTCGACCGGGCGGCCGTTGGCCGCGCCGTACAGCTCGTCCACGCCTTCGACCGTCGAGAGATCGGTTTCGACGGCCTGCACGGTCGACGCCGAGCTGACGCAGCGTGTCGGCCGCCGTGAAAATTTCCGGCTCGTCGGCGGCGATCAGCAGGTCGTATCCGTCACGTGCGCAGCATCTGGCAAGCTCGAAGCCGATGCCGCTCGACGCACCGGTCACGATGGCGAACTTACGTGGCTTATCTGACGCGTTCATCGCTGTCACCCCCTGTTTCTTCCGTCCGCAGCAAGGCACATGCCCGGCGAGGGTGATCAGTTCCTTCAGCGAGGTACGCTGCGACGCGTAGGACGCGCTCGTGACCAGCGAGTCGCCCTCGCGCACGTTACCGCTCAACAATTCGGTCCAGCCGCCGTCGGCCATCCCCGCGTGCACCGCGATTGGCATGAAGCGCTTGCCGTCGTATTCCCAGACCTCGCGCACGCCCTGCTCCTTGGCGATGACGGGCTCGGTTTCGCCGATCGCCTTCAACACCTCCTGCGGCGGCCGAAACGACAACGCGCTGTTGGGGATGCGGACGACGTGCTCCCGCTGCGCTCCGAGACCACGACTTCCGCCGTCATGCCGGGACGCAGTCGCTGGTCCGGGTTGGCCACGTCGACGATCGCCGTGTAGCTGACCACGGTCGGAACCGTCGTGGTTTGCGCAGTCTGCGCGCCGGATCCTGCCGCGGTTGCGGTCGCCGCCTGCTCGGTCACCGGCTGCAGCCGCACCTGCGACACCGTGCCGTGGAACGTCTCGCCCGGGAACGACTCGACGCCGAACGCCGCCGCCTCGCCCGGGGCCAGCCCGCCGACGTCCGACTCGTCCACGTTCACCTGGACCTGCATCCGCGTCAGTCGGCGGCAATCCGGAACAGCACCGGCGACTGCACCGACGCGGCGAGCGTCTGGCCGACGTCCACGTCGCGATCGATCACGATGCCGTCGATCGGCGCGCGGATGATGGTGTGCTCGACGTTGAGCGCCGCCTGATCGACGGCCGCCTTTGCCTGGGCGACCGAGGCTTCGGCCTGCGTCACGACCGCCAGGGCGGAGCGCTGATCGGCGGCCGCTTCGTCGCTCGCGATCTGCGCCGCATCCAGATCGGAGCGCGGAATCAGGTCCTTCGCCGACAGCGCCAACGCCCGGGTCAGCTTCGACTGGGCATCGTCCACCGCCGCCTGAACGCCCAGCACGCTGGCGCGCGCCTGCATCAGCGCCGCCTGCGCTTCACCGAGCGCGGCCTGCGCCGCCTGATACTGCGCATCGTAGAGCGAGGGATCGAGGCGCGCCACGATGTCGCCGGCGTGGACGAAGGAGTTGTAGTCCACCAGCAGCGAGGCGACGATGCCGGACTCCTGCGATCCGACCTCGACGGTAGTCACCGCCTGCAGCGATCCGGTCGCGACGATGCGGCGGGTCATCGGACCGTCGGTCACCGGCGCGGTCGCCACCTGCAGCTGCGGCCGCGACCGCAGCTGGTTGAAGACGACGGCGGCGGCGATCAGCGTGAAGATCAGGGATAAGGCGTAGCGCGCATTACGGGACATGATCCGTACTACGCCGCCTCTGCGTAAGGAATTTCAGCGGGAAATGCGCACGGTCGGGAGCGGGAAAGCGGATCGACGTCGTGCTATCGCGTGGCGACCGCCGTCAGGAAGCCGCACGCGTCGCAGCGGACGTAGGTCATCGGCGGCCCCTCGGATCGTCCGGTGACAGTGGTCCGGGCGCTGCCGCATTTCGGACAACTGGGCGGCGGGGCGGGTGGTCGAGTCGACGGCATATGGATGAGTTTACAATCCCTGCCGCCATCCCTCAACCCCGAGTTTCAACCCCGAGTTTCAACCCCGAGTTTTAACCCCGAGTTTTAACCCCGAGCTTTCTCGAGTTTTAACCCCGACTTACGTTGTTGACGAGCCGACCTCTACGGGTGCGTGACCGTCACGGTGTAAGTGACCGCAGCCGACTGATTGCCGGCGTCATGGACGTCGACGCACAGCGTGCCGGGACTCGCGATCCCCGAAAGCTGCACGCTGGCGCCGGCCGCGGTCTGCGTCGAGGCCCCCGCCATCGCCGGGCACTTGCCATCCGCCGGGTATGCCGAGGCTGATCCCCATCACGATGGCCGCCGGCGGCGTCGCCGCGGTCAGCGTCACGTCAATCGTTCCGGTCGTCGCGATCGGAAAGCTGTGGAAGTCGCGCCCGCCGACCGCAACCGTCCCCGTGAACGTGTCCGTCGTCCGCGTCACCGTCGGCGTGGTCGTCGGCGTCGAGCTGCTGCTGCCGCACGCGGAAATCACGAATGCCATCGCAACGGCGAGAGCAACCCAGCACACGACGCGCCCGTCCTGCCCCTCCCGCCTATCCTGCCCCTGGGTCCCCATCACTTCACCGTCAGCGTGACGGCGCCGAAATGCGCCAGCGACGTGCCGGCCGTTCCGCTCACCGTCACGGTATAGCTGCCCGATGGCGTGCCGCCCGTGGTCGCCGGCGCCGCCTGCCCCTGTTCCTGTCAGCGTCACCGACTTGCGGGCTGCCCGACGCGTCGTCCACGAACGAGAGCGTTCCGGTGCGCGCGCCGGTCGCCGTCGGCGTAAAGGTCACCGAGACGCCGCAGCTCGCGCCCGCGGCGACGACCGTGCCGCAGTTGCTGACCGACGCGAAGTCGCCCGACGTCGCGATGCTGGTGATGTTGAGCGCATCGACGCCGGTATTGGTCAGCGACACGAGCTGCGCCGGCGAGGTGGTGTTGATCGTCTGCGACGCGAAGGTCAACGTTGACGGAAACATGCCGATGCCCGACGCCAGCGGCGTGATGGCGCGCGTGCGGGCCACGCGCCGACGAAGATGCCGCCGCGGTCGACACCGTGGAAATCGTCAGCGTCGACGTCGCGCCCGTTCGCGCCGGGGACCACCGTCGGCGGATCGAATGCGCAGGTCGTCTGCGGCGGCAGGTTGCCGCTCGAACAGCTCAAGCGTGACGGCTGAGTTGTAGGCGCCCAGCTGCGGCGCGATCGTGACCACGTGCCGACTCGACTGCCCCGCCGCCACCGCCGCATTGTCCGGCGTCACGCTCAGCGCGAAATCGGTGACCGCGATCTGCAGGTCGACCGGCGCGGAATAGCCGACGCCGTTGTTGCTCGCCGCCACCGACACGGCGTTGGCGCCGGCCGCGCAGGTCATCGTCGCGCCGGGAGCGGTGCCGCAGCCGCCGGTCCAGTTCAAGCGTCTTCAGGCCGCAGCCGTTCGGATCGACGAAGCCGAGCTGCTCGCCGGTCAGGCTCGCGCCGAACGTGCGTGTTGGCGTCGACGGTCAGCGTCGCCGTCTTGCCGTTCCAGGACGGCAGCGTCGCGACTGCACCGCGGCGAAGGCGTCGACGCGGCCCGCGCCGAAGGTGTTGTCGGCAGGCGTGCTCAGGGGGTCCGGCCTTGCCCACCAGCAGATTGCGCACCGTCGTGCGCGCGCGTGACGGCGGCGAATCGCGGAGGCGGCGCGGTTCAGCAGACACGGCGCGCTCTGCAGCAGCAGCGCGGCGATGCCGCCGACGTGCGGCGCCGCCGCCGACGTGCCGAAGAACGGCGCGGGAAACGAGCCGGCGCCGGTAATCGACACGCCGTCGATCGCCGCGATGTCCGGCTTCAGGCGGCCGTCGAGCGTCGGGCCGCGGCTGCTGAAGAACTCCGGCTGTCGAGTTCGAGGTATCGAGGCAGGACTCGTCCGGCGCCCCCGCAAAGGCGCCGGCGGCCGATGCCGACGCCGAGCAGATCGCGCCGACCGCGATCACGCTCACCGGCGAACCGCCGGCGTCACCCTGCGCCGAGATGCTGCGCGACGCGGTGTTGTAGTTGTGCCGCTCGTGGCGCGGCGGCGCCAGCAGCGCCGGACCGGCGGCCGCGCACTCCGGCTGCGAACGAGAAGATGTTCAGGTTCCGGGGCTGCGCCGCGCCGCGCACGTTCTGCACGACGATCAGAAAACGGTCTGCCGCGCCCTTGTTGACGTAGTCGATCACCTCGGACGGATCCTGTCGGCCGCTCTGGACGTCGGTGCTGCTCGCGACCACGCGCCCGGTGCTCTGCTGCACGAGATACAGGTCGTAGTTGTTGGCCGGAGCCGCCGAACGGATCGTCCCAGGTCAGGAAGATCGCCGCCTCGCCGTTCTGCGGCAGCGCGATCACGTTGAACGGCTGCGCGCCGAGGCCGAGCACGTCGGTCGTGTCGGCGGTGCGCTGGAACAGGTGCAGGTGTCCTGGCGTGGTGATGCCCGCGATCGTGGTGCCGTCCACGCCGGAGTCGACGTAGCCGCCGCAGTAGTGCTCGTCGGCGTCGTTGCCGACCGCGGTCACGTAGGCGCGGATCGGCCAGCTCGGGTTGTTGAGCGCCGCCGCGGTGTTCAGGGACACGCCGCTGGTGCCGTCGTACGGCTCGCCGAAGAAGCCGATGTCGTCGAGCACGACGTCGTTGGACGCCGCCAGGAAATTCACCGCCTGGCTGAACGCGAGATCGGTGTCGCCGTTGGCGAACGACAGCTTCGCGCCTGGCGCGAGGTCGTGCACGATTTCGAGCAGCGCCGTGCCTTCGGCGCCCGCGCCGGCAAACGAGCACGCCGGCGACGCCGGCGGCAGACCTTCGAGATCGCCGTTGGCGCTGAACGAGCGGCCGACGATGCCGCCGCTCGACGTCGTCGAGCACGCCGGCGGCGTTCCGGATGCCGCTCGCGGTCGGCAAGTCCCCGGTCGCTGATCGGCCCGCCGTCGACGCCGCCGCATGCGGTCGTGCAGCCCGTGGCGAACACGCCCTTGAGGCCGTCCGACACCACGCCGACGCGCACGCCGGTGCCGTCGAGCGCGAATTGCGCCCGCGCGGTATCGGCCGAGAGGATCGCGTCGCCTTCGGTGAGCGCGTTGCCGGTGCGCCGCCGCGCGTAGGTCGGCAGCCGGATGGCGTCGACGACGGCCAGTTGCGCGACGGCGGTCAGTCGTGACACCGGCAGGTGGGCCTGGACGCGACGGCGGGCGGCGTCGCTAATCTCGATGGTGACGCCGGCGTCGGTCAACTGACGGACGGTCGCGTCCGTCACCGCGCTCATGCAGGATGTAGACCTGGACCTCGTTGTTGGCGTCGATCCGCAGCCGCCGGCTCCGCATCGCGTCGTTGACCGAGCTGCGGCCGCGCGCTCTCGGCCGCCAACGCGGTCGACGATCCCGAGGACGTCACGAGATCCGCGAGGACCGTCGTCAGCTTGCTGGTGGCGGAGGGCACGTCGGCCTGTTGCGCGTGAGCGGCAGTGGCGGCGAGCGCGGCCACGACGGCCGCGAAGAGGAATCGATTTCGTCTCATGGGTTCAATCGAGCTCGAACGCGAGAAACATGAACTGGCCGGCCCGTTCAATCTGCAGCACGACCGGCGCGCGTGGTTTCAATGCGTCCACCGCGGCGCGCAGCCCATCGACCGACGTCACGCTCTGGTTGTTGATCGCATGGATGGTGTCGGCCGTCATCAGGCCGGCGTTGGTGAACTGGGTCTCGTTGGTGGTGTGGCCGACCACGACCACGCCGCTCGGCAGCCGCACGCTCGCGGCCAGGCCGGCGGTGGCCTCGGTGATGTCGACGCCGAGGATGCCGAGCCTGCCAACCAGGCTCTTCTCGGGATCGACCAGATCGGTCAGCCGGTCGAAGTCGTGCGCCCGCTCGCTGACCGTCAGCGAGAAGCTGAGCTCGGCCGCGCCGCGCTTTACGCCGAGCGTGATCCGATCGCCGGCGCTGCGCGTGAACAGATGGAACGCCAGGCGCGGCAGGCCGTCCAGCGCCTCGCCGTCGACGCTGACCACGATGTCCTGCGCCTGCAGACCGGCCTTGTCGGCCGGGCTCTCCGGCGCGACGTCGGCGATCATCGCGCCCCAGTCCTGCGCGAGACCGAGCCCGCTTGCCAGTGTCGGCGTGATCGTCTGAAGCTGGATCCCGATTTCGCCGCGGTGCAGATGGCCATAGCGGCGCAGCTTCGGGTAGGCCATCTGAACCAGCGGGCCCGGGATCGCAAAGCCCAGGCCCTGGCTGCCGCCCGAGTCCGACAGGATGAAGGTGTTGATGCCGACCAGCTCGCCGTTCACGTTCACCAGCGGACCGCCGCTGCTGCCGTGGTTGATCGGCGCGTCGGTCTGCACGTAGACCAACGGGTTGTCCGGATCCGGCTGTCTCGCCACCGCGCTCACGATTCCCATCGTCACCGAGTTGCGCAGACCTTCGGGGCTGCCGAACGCGAACACCAGCTCGCCCTGCCGCAGCGTGTCGTAGTCGGCGACGGGCAGCGCCGGCAGGTTCGGCTCGTCCACCTTGAGCAACGCGAGATCGACCTCCTTCGCCACGCCGACGATGGTGGCTTCGACGGTGCGGCCCCGACCCTTCACCAGCGACCTCACCCCGCCGGCGTCGGGCGCGGCGCCGGGCAGCGCGACCTCGATGTGCCGTGCGTTGCTGACCACGTGCGCGTTGGTGACGATGTAGCCGCCGGAGGCGATCACCACGCCCGATCCCATGCTGCGCTGATGACCGATCACCAGATCGGTGTTGTTGCCGTTGCTCTGATCGACTGGACCGTAGCTGGTGACGATCACCTGCACCACGCTCTGCGACACGCGCTTGACCAGCGCGGCGACGGAGCCGTTCAGCTGCTGGAGGGCGTCGAGGTGATGGCTGGCGTCCTGGGCGCGAGCGGGCGTCGGCCTGAGGGTGAAGGCGAGCGCGCACGCGACGATGGCGGCACGCGCCGCCGGTCCGATGTTCATCATGACCATTGGACGCGATAAAAGTGACAAAACTATGGCGCGGCGGTCATATCAGTGTGGGGCGGGGCTTGAAAAACGGTCGTGCGGACCTTCAGGTCGTGGTGATCGGCAGGCCTGAAGGCCTGCACTACGACAGCAGGAATTCGAGGGCGCCCTGAAGGCGCCAGGCCCAGGCCGCTTCGGTGTGCCTGGCCCCGGCGTCCTCGACATAGCGCAGCGATGAGGCGGTTCGACGATCGGCGCTCGAGCGGCGGGGACGCCGCGATCGAGCGGCGCCGGCGTCGGAATCCTTTCCGACCAGCAGCCGGCCCAGCCGGCGGACGTCGCGCAGCGTGCCGGCGCCTTCGCCGGTCCCGACATCGAGGTACACCTTTCCGCGCGGCACCCGCGCCTCGTCGATGAACTCGCACGATCGCGCCCTGCCCGAACCAGATCGACGGGCTCATCACGCCGGCCCGGCCGAACACCGACGGGTAGCGGAAATAGGCGTAGAGGCTGACCAGCCCGCCCATCGACGATCCGAGGATCGCGGTCGAGTCGCGATCGCGGCGGGTATTGAACAGGCGATCGATGCGCGGCTTCAGCGTGTCGGACCACGAAGGCGAGATAGGCGATCGGCGTCGCCGCCGCCGTGGCGCGGATCGGGGAACGGGCTGTACTCGCCGAGGCGACTCGCGGCCGGCGTTGTGGATCGCCGACGATAGATCGCCTCGAGGCCGCGCCACGCCAGCCGGTCGATCGTCGCCTCCAGCTCCCACGTGCCCGCAAACGCGGTGGCGGGATCCGAGAGGTTCTGGCCGTCCTGCAGGTAGACGACCGGATAGCGAACGCCGCTGGCGTACGAGGACGGCAGATAGACGTCGACGTCGCGCCGGTTGCGCAGCTGCGGCGACCAGCACATGCTTGAGCGTGCGCTTGATCATTCGACCGGACGCTCGGGCGGCGGCGCGGTGGCGAAGAAGTCGCGGTAGAAGCGCTGGGTGTAGTCGGCGAGCAGCGTCTCGACCCGCTGCGGCTCGGCCGAGCGGACGATCAGGCCGGCGTGAAAGTCCTTGCGGATGGTGGTCGCAATCTCGGCATCGGTGTACGCCGACATGTCGGGCTGTTCCTGGCGCGCGAGCGTCAGCACGATGCCGGCGTAGTCGTTGCGATGCGGCGGCACGGTGTAGGTGCCCTGTCTCGCCCGCGATCTCGACCTTGGCCCATTCGCGCCACAGGTTGATCCCGGTCGCCGCCTCGATGGTGTCGACGATGAAGGCGCCGCCGACGCGAGCGGAGGTCTCGAGGAACACGACGATCGAGCTCCTGCCCCTCCTGCCCGTTCCGCCCCTTCTGCCTCGCCTGCCCCAGCCCTGATGAACTCCGTATGCGACACGCCGCGGCGGAGGCCGAGGCCTTCCTGCAGCGTGCGGTTCATCGCGAGCACGGCGCGCGCTTCCTCCGAGTCGTCCGGCAGCCGGCGCGTGATGAACAGCCCGCCCTCGTGCGACGACCTCCATCGGCGGACGGCCGTACTTGAACGCGACCGCGAACACGACCTGGCCGCCCCAGACGATCGAGTCGACGTGGTAGACGTCGCCCGGCACGAACTGCTCGAGGAGGCAGCTGCGCGCGGTCGTCGCCGGCGGCGTCGAGCGCGCGCCAGCAGCGCGTCGCGGTCGTCGACTTTCTTGATGCCGATCGCCGCCGCCGACGAGCGCGGCTTGAGCACCCAGGGCGGCGTCACGCGGTGCGGCCCAGTCGCGCGACCTCCTGATCGTTGAACACCGCGCGAGAACTCCGGGCACCGGCACGCCGAGCGTCCGCGCCTGCATCCGCATCGCCAGCTTGTCGCGAAAGCGGCTCGCGGTCGTGCGGCCCATGCCGGGCACGCGCAGGTGCTCGCGCAGCATCGCGGCGAGCTCGACGTCGAAGTCGTCGAGCGCGGCGATCCGGTCGATGCGGTGGCGGCGGGCGATCTTGTCCACGTGACGGCGAATCGCCTCGTCGCTGGCGTCGCGCGGCACCGAGTGGATCTCGTCGATCGACTCGCGCGGCCACTCGGCGCCGATCAGCTTGTCGGTGGTCAGCAGCAGCACGGTGCAGCCCTGCGCCTTGCACTCGCGCAGGAACGGGTCGCCCTTGAAATAGGTCGCGATACACAGGATGGTCATATACTCATCGCTCGGCTGAAGGCTCGAGCCATGCGTATGCGACGACGAGACTCATCGCTGGTATTCGGACCGGATCGGACGGGAACTCGGCGTCGTCGTCCTGCGGCCACTGGGGCCCGCCGATGATCATGTTTCCGACCAGCGGCGGCGACGAAGAGGAATACGAGCGGCAGGGGCTGATCGGCGCGATCGGCGAGTTCATCGACGCCGGCCGGGTCAAGGCTTCTGCGTCAACGTCAACCACGGCGACTCGTTCGCCAACCGCCGCGCCCACCCGCTGCACCGCAGCTGGATGCAGCGGCAGTACGACGAGTACATCCGGCACGAGGTGATCCCGTTCGTCCGCGCACCACTGCCAGTCGCCCGACGCGGCGGTCTGGACGATGGGCGCGTCGCTCGGCGCGTATCATGCGGCCAACACCCTGTTCAAGCATCCCGACGTCGTGAAGCGCTGCTTCGCGCTCTCGGGCGTCTACGACATGAAGCGCTTCATGAACGGCGCCTACGACGACAACTTCTACTTCAACAACCCGGTCGACTACCTCGCCAACGTCAGCGATCCGTGGATGCTCGGCCAGCTGGCGAGCTGCGACATCCACCTCGCGACCGGCACCGGCCCGTTCGAGCACAGCGGCGAGGCCTACCGGCTGTCGGAGATCCTCGCCGAGCCGCGGCATCGCGCATCATCTGGACGACTGGGGCCCGCTCGGCGGACACGACTGGCCGTACTGGAAGCATCAGATGCGGGAATATCTCCGGAAGTGAGGCTAATTGCAGGATGCTGGATGTGCAAATCGTGGCATCTCAGCGATGTCTGCCTAGCCTCAGCCATTGTCTCAAGAGTCCAAAGCGGTCCATGATGTAGCGGCCGCTTGCGATGACCTGCTCGTCGTCGATCCAGACGTCGCAGCCGCGCGTGAGGACGTCGATGTGGGTGCGCGATTTCCACGGCGCGCCGGTCTGGCTGCCGTAGGGATCGCCGAACGCGAGGTGGACGCCGGGAATCTTCTCGTCCTGCAGCAGCACGCCGATCATGTCCTCGAGCGCGATGTTGGTGCCGAAGGCGAGCTCGCCGACGCGATCGCTGTACTCGTCGGTGTGGCAGTAGTGCCCAGAACTCCTGCTCGAGATCCTTGCGGTCGCTGTGCGCCGACTGCAGCCGGCCGCCGGCGATCTCGAGCGTCAGCGGGCTCGCGCGCAGGTCGCCGTACTTCGGGCCGAAGTAGTCGCCGGCGGTGCCGTCGCAGACGAACACGCCGTCGACGCTCAGCGGCGTGGTGAAGACTTCGCCCGCCGGCAGGTTCGACCAGTAGCGGCGGTTGATCAGGCCGCTGGTCTTGACCCAGTGTCAGCGCCGGATCGAAGGTCGCGGTCAGCGTGCGTGCCGGCCGCGGTCTCGACGCGCAGCCGGCTGGCGCGCGGCATCCGCTCGCACAGCCGCTGGCTCAGCTCGTCGACCAGCCGGTAGTCGGCGCGCATCCCCTGCTGCATGATCTGCGGCGTCACGCCGACCATGTGCGCGTAGCGGATCGCGCGCCGCTCGACCACCGAGACGATCGCCATGCGGGCGCCGAGCTCGCCCTGCTCCGGCTGCACGCACAGGATGCCGGCGTCGGCGCGCTCGAGCGCGTCGAGCACGGCCGGCGGCGCCATCGGTCATCGGCCGCGTCGACGACGTCCTCGATCAGCACGCCTCGTACGGCGCGCCGACTTCGTCGAGCACGGCGGCGATGCTCGCGGCGACTTCGCGCGCTCGCCCGATCGGCGATCAGCGCGACCCGCTCGCCGCGCTTGATGCCGAGACAGACCTCGACGGCGTTGCGCGCGCCAGGCGCGAGATCAGCAGACGGAGGTCCAAAGAGCATGCGCACAGTCGACATTGACGTCGATCTGACAGGAGGACAGAGACCAGAAGAAGCTATGTCTCCAGATCTAGCTCTAGATCTTCTGAACTCCTCGACCTACGACGAAGGCGGGCACCTGCCCGCCGCCCGAGGTGACGTTGGCGAGCCCGGACGCGCTCAGGCGCGTCAGGTAGCCGGCGAGCTTGCCGCGAAAGATGTACGGCGCGAAGTCGACCAGCATGTCGCGCGTCTGGACCGCGCCGCCAGCCGTCGCAGACCGGAAACACCTCGCGGCGGACGGCGATCCGCTGCTGCGCGACCCAGCCGCGGCCCGGGTCGCGCTCGGCGATGCGCGCGCGCGATCGCCGCGTCCCACTCGGCTCTCGCTGGTCTCCCAGCCGAGCGTGACGCCGGTGCCGCCGTACTCGTCGTTCGGCTTGATCACGAACCGCTCGCGGTGCGCGCGCAGATGCGGCACCAGATCGACCGGCTGGCCGTCGACCGCTGACCCGCCGCTCCTCGACCAGCGCCGTCCACGGCACGTGGCGCCGGATCATCGCGCGCTCGTCCGCGGAGAACAGCGCCGGCGTAGCGCTCGTCGGTCAGCACGGCGAAGAACGCCTTCTTGTGCGGGATCTTGCAGCGCAGCGTGTTGGCGACGCAGACCGTGCCGGCTGCGGTAGCCGTCGAGCAGGGCGCGGCACTCGGTCTCGCGCGCGACGATGTCGTTGATCAGCACGCGGCGGTAGACCAGATCGATCCGCTCGCCCTTGGCGTAGAGGCCGCGGCCGGTGCCGGCGGAGAAGCGCGAGCCGGCGGCGAACTCGAGATCGCGCGGATCGCAGATCACCGTCGGCACGCCGAGCGCGATGAAGGCGTCGCGCAGGATCTCGAACTCGCTGAAGGTCGGCACCTCGCGCCAGTCGACGATCGCGATCCGCGGCGGCGACGCGGTGCCGCCCCACTCGCGGTAGCTCGCGAGCAGCGCGTCGAGCAGCGCCTCGATCGGCCGCGGCGAAGCGCGCGTCGAAGCGCTCGCGGAACCGCGCCATCATCGGCTCGCGCGTCGAACACGCTCGGCCAGCAGCTGGCTGTAGCCGGCGCCCGCCGGCGACTCGGCGTTGTATTCGGCGAACTGCAGCGAGTCGGGCAGGATGAAGGCGTCGGCGCGCGCCGCGGTGCTGGCGGTCGCGTAGCCCGGATCGATCTGCGCCAGCCGGATCTCGTCGTCGCTCAGCGCCAGGTCGGCGAGCAGCTGCGGCGTCGTCGATCGCCTCGCGCGGCCACCCGCTCGCCGAGCGTCCACAGCATCTCGGCGACGCCGCGCACGCGCGCCTCGTCGGCGGCGTCGAGGAAGAACGGCCGCAGGAACGGACAGATGACGCGGTCGCCGAACCGCAGCCGCCGCTCGCGCATCTGCGCCGACAGCCGCCCGCACATCGCGGCGGTGTCGTCCCGGCGAGCAGCGCATTCCAGACGTCGGTCGGCGAGCGTCACGCGATCGCTCATCGCACGAAACGCACGACGGCACGAGCACAGGCGTGATCCGTGACGTTTCGTGAGTCCGTGGCCGGCAGCTCTATACCGGCGCTCGAGTCCGACAGCCCGGTCATCTGCGCCCAGCGCGGCCAGGTCTGCTGCGGCTTGCCGTGGAGCGCGCGGTCGATGACCATGCTCCGCCATCTTCTGCACGCACATCTCGAAATAGAACGGCGTGATCCGATCGCGCTCGAAGTCGGGCGCCGGGTTGAGGAAATCGATCGCGTACGGCACGCCGTTCTCCACCGCGAACTCGATCGTGTTCATCTCGTAGCCGAGCGCGTTGTTCAGCGTCTGCGCGTCGCTGGACGATGCGCGCGCCGAGCTCCGGCGAGAGATAGTTGTGATCGACGAGATAGCGGCGCTGGTGCGGATCGTAGGCCACCGGCACGATGTCGGTCTTGCCGAAGGTGAAGCAGCGCACGTACTGATCGAAGTGGATGAACTGCTGCAGCGTCATGCAGTACGGCGCGGTGCCGTCGTAGGCGGCGATCAGCTCCGCCTTGTCGTGCACCTTGTAGACGTGCTTCCAGCCGCCGCCCGAGTACGGCTTCAGGATCGCCGGCCGGCCGACGTAGTCGAGCAGCCCGTCCCAGTCGATCGGATAGCCGAGGTTGTGCAGCGACTCCGGCGCGAGGTCGATGTCCGCCGGATACCCCTTCTGCGGCAGCACCACGGTCTTCGGCACCGCGACGCCGAGCTTCTGCGCGACCGAGTAGTTGAAGAACTTGTCGTCGGCGGTCCACCAGAACGGGTTGTTGATGACGTAGGTGCCCTCGAGCACGGCGTGCTTCAGGTAGGCGCGGAAATATTCGACCTCGTGCGAGATGCGATCGACGATGACGCGGTAGCCGGAGGGCTCGCCCATCTTCGTGCCGGTCAGCTTCAGGAACTCGCGCGGTGATGCCGTGCGGTCTCCCCGAGCGTGTTGACGCGGTCGAGAAACGCCGGCGGAAACGAATGCTCACGGCCGCACAACAGTCCGACCTTCATAGTCAGTCATCAGTCCTCAGTCTCAGTCTCACGTGCATCACACGTGATACGTCTTCGCCGACTGCTCGACCCCGGCGCGCGTCTCGTCGACGATCGACTGGACGACCGCGCGCAGGTCGCCGGTCTCGCCGGTAGACCCGCACCTGCTTCTCCGCGCTGGTCCCGCCGGCCAGGATGGTGCGGACGTATTCGATCTCCCGCCGGCTCCCCAGATCGTCCACCACATCGTCGATGAACTCGAGCAGCTCCTCGGCGCAGCTCGCGCATCGGCACTTCGCGCCGCTTGCCGAAGTCGATCAGCTTGCCGTCGATGCCCCAGCGCGCGGCGCGCCACTTGTTCTCCTCGATCAGCGCGCGGTGGTAGCGGCGGAAGCCGAGGTTCCGCTCGCGCAGGCGATAGAGCTTGACGATGATCGCCTGGGCCAGCGCGGCGATCGCGATCGAGGCGCGCGGCGCGGTCGGCACGTCGCAGATGCGGAACTCCAGCGTGCCGAAGGTCGGCTGCGGCCGCAGGTCCCACCAGATCTTCTTGCCGTTGTCGATGCAGTGCAGCTCGACCAGCAGCTCGACGTAGCGCTCGTACTCGCGCCACGAGTCGAAGTGATCGGGGATGCCGGTGCGCGGAAAGCGCCGGAAGACGGTCGTGCGGTACGACTTCAGGCCGGTGTCGCGCCCCATCCAGAACGGCGAGCTGGTCGACAGCGCCAGCAGGTGCGGCAGGAAGTAGCGCGCCTCGTTCATCAGGTCGATCATCGACGAGGGATCGGGCACCGCGACGTGGACGTGCAGGCCGAAGATCAGCAGCGAGCGCGCCAGCTGCTGCAGTTCCTCGACGATGTTCTCGTAGCGCTCGCCGGGCGAGATGACCTGATCCATCCAGTTCGAAAACGGATGCGTGCCGGCGGCGGCGATGCGCAGCCCGACGCGCTCGGCGGCGTCGGCGAGATCGCGGCGGGTGCGGATGATCTCGCCGGCCAGCTCCTCGATCGATCCGCAGATCTTGGTGCCGACCTCGACGATCGACTGGTGCATCTCGCGCTTGATGTGATCGCCGAAGGCCGGCGCGCTCGAGGCGAGCAGCTCGGAGACGTGCGATCGCAGCTCCCAGGTCGTGGGATCGACGATCTGAAATTCTTCCTCGACGCCGACGGTGAAGGCGTGATCCATGGGGCCCCTGTGGCGGTGCCTATGATAGTCCCTCGCTCGCCGGTACTTTATGCGACTTTTAGACGAGCTGGCCTTGTGCTTGCACCGCCGGCCGCCATAAGGCGGTCCAACCATATGAACGTGGCTACCTCTGTCCTGTCCCGGGTTCACCCTGTCTCAGACAGGCGACACTACCCCGCGCCGATCGCGCGTCGACCGTCGCGAAGCGGCGCATCCTGCTCGTCGAGGACGAGGCGCCGATTCGCGAGCTGCTGCGTCTCCATTTGTCTCTGGCCGGCTTCGAGATCGAAGAGGTGGCCGACGGCACGCGCCGCGCTCGAGCGCGCCCGCGCCGAAAAATTCGATCTGATCGTGCTCGACGTGATGGTGCCCGGCCTCGACGGCATCACGCTGTGCCGCGCGATCCGATCGCAGAGCGCCAACACGGCCAGCGCCGTGATGATGCTCACCGCCCGCGCCAGCGAAGCCGACAAGGTGCTCGGCCTCGAGAGCGGCGCCGACGACTACCTGACCAAGCCGTTCAGCGTCCGCGAGATGGTCGCGCGGGTCGGCGCGATCCTGCGCCGCAACGAGCGGATCGACGCGCCGGCCAGCGCCGCCGCGCCCGCGCCACGTCCGCTCGCGCGACGTCACGCTCGATCCGGAGCGCCGCGAAGCGATCGTCCGCGGCCGCGCCGTCGAGCTGACCAAGCAGGAGTTCGATCTGCTCTACCTGCTCGCGGCCCGCCCCGGCATCGTCTTCAGCCGCACCGCGCTGCTGACCAAGGTCTGGACCGACGACACCTACGTGACCGAGCGGACGGTCGACACGGTGATCAGCCGGCTGCGCCGCAAGGTCGAGCACGACGGCCAGAACCCGGAGCTGATCCTCACCGCCTGGGGCGTCGGCTACAAGTTCGTCGACGTCGAGTGATGCGGCTCGGCTGACTGGTGCGGCAGGACAATCGTGAACGCGGTCCGGCCCGGCGCGCTGGTGACGCCAATCGATCCGTGATGCCGTTCCACGATCGCTTTCGCGATTGAGAGCCCGAGGCCGCTGCCCGGCGCGCTCCGTTTGCGCGACGGATCGGCCTTGTAGAATCGATCGAACACGAACGGCACGTGATCGGCGTCAATCCCCTGGCCCGAATCGACCACCGACAGCACCACCGCATTGCCTTCGCCCGCGGCGCGCAGCTCGATGTGCCCGCCCGCCGGGGTGTAGCGCAGGGCGTTGGCGAACAGGTTCTCGACCACCTGCTCGATCCGATCGGGATCGGCGACGATCTGATCCGCCTCCTCCGCCACCGACACATCCACCTCGATCTCGCGCATCCGCGTCTCGTGCTCGTGCCGCAGCATGACGTGCTGAAACACCCGCTCGACCGCGAACATCCGGGCGTTGAGCGCGCCGATGCGGCCCTCCAGCCGCGCCAGGTCCAGCAGGTCGTCGACGATGCGATCGAGGCGGACGGTCTCACGCTCGATGGTGTGGAAGTAGCGCTCGCGGGTCTGCGGATCGAGCTCGAGGTCGGACATGTGCAGCGTCTCGAGAAAGCCGCGCAGCGCCGTCAGCGGCGTCTTCAGCTCGTGCGAAACGTCCGCCAGCATCTGTCGCCGCGACCGGTCAGCCGCGCGCAGCGCCTCCTCGCGTGCTGCCAGATCGAGGTGCACCCCGACGAAGGCCGACTCGAGCGCGCGGATCCGGCTGCGCACCAGCGCCAGCGCGACCGCGATCGCAATCGCCGCGACGACCAGCAGCACCGCGACGACGGCGGACGGGACCATCGATTCATTATCGGCGTCCGCACCGGCCTGAAAACGCGGCCACGGTCTTTTCATCGCCGCGCCACGGTTTTGCCAGACCCGATGTGAAGTTTTGTCCACGGATTTCCCGGATCCGCGGCCGCATGCGCCGCCCCGGGCCTCGATCAGAGACAATGAAGCCCTCATGAGACGCTGGCGCATCGCGCTGATCCTCGCGGCCTGCTTTCTGTTCCGGCTGTGCTTCGGGCTGTCCCGCGAGTTCTTCTTCGAGGACGAGACCCAGATCTTCCTGCTCGGCTTCCGCTACTACGCCACCGGCGCGTGGCCGTTCTTCGGCCCCGACGTGGTCTGGACGCGGAGCGAGATTCCCGGCGCGCTGCAGGCGCTGCTGGTCGGCCTGCCGCTGCGGATGCTGGCGATCCCCGAGTCGCCGTTCGTCCTGCTGAACCTGCTGTCGTTCGCGGCGATCTGCGCGCTGGCGTGGTACGCGTGCGCGCCAGCTGCCGCAGGCGCCGCGCTGGCTGATCTGGGGATGGTTCCTCACCATGCCCGTGGACGCTCGCAGTTCTCGGCGCACATGATCAACACCTCGTACATCCTGGCGCCGGCGATCGTGTTCTTCATCGGCTTCTTCGAGGCGACGCCGCGCCTTCAGCCTGCGGCGGCTGCCGCCGGCCGCGCGGCGTTCGCGATGATGGGGTTCGCGATCGATCTGGCTGATGCAGATCCACATGTCGTGGCCGCTGCTGCTGCCGTTCGCCGCGGGCGCGTGGATCAGCCGGCGATCGCGACGGCCCGCGCGCGCTGGCGATCGACGCGGCGGCATTCGCCGCGGCCGCGCTGATTCCCGGGCGCGCTGCTGCTGCCGACGCTTGCCCGCTACGGCCTTCACGCCGGATCGGGCGGCGTGCTCCGCAACCTGCACCCGCACTGGGTCAATCCCGTGGATCATCGTCGACGACCCTGGCGCGATTCCTGTCGTTTGGCAGCCTCGAGATCGCCGGTTCATCGCGACCGACGGCGCCAAGCGGCTCGAGTTCTTCCAGCGGCATCTCGTGGCTGGCGCCGGCGGCGATCGCGGTCTGGATCGTCGGCACGGTGCAGCCGCTCTGGATGTTGATCGATGCCTGCCGGCCGATGCGGCAGTGGCCGGCGGCGATGCCGCGGGCGAAGTGGGCGGCGCTGCGGCTGCTCCTGGCGGCGCAGCGTGCTGCTGGTCTATGCGAGCTACTGGTTCGTGATGGAGCCGCCGCAGGCGCACGCGTTCTACGTGCTCGCGCCGATCGCGTTCATGTTCACGGCGTTCTGGTGGACGTTCGTCGATTCGCCGCGGGCGCGGCAGATCGCCGCCGGCGTGCTGGCGCTGAACGTCGCCTTTCATGCCGGGCTGGCGTGGGCGCAGGCGCCGGAGCTCTCGCTCTACAAGCAATCGCGAGGTCGTCGCGACGGCGGTGCGGCTGAAGGCGCCGGAGATGTTCGCGCACCGCCGCGACTTCGCGGTCGACGGCGGGCCGATGGCGCTGTCGCGATCCGGCGCGCCCCTACGATCCGACGCGCGACTTTCAGGTGCTGGCGTCGGCGTATCGGGCGGGGCCGCGGACGATCGCTGCACTGGACCATCACCGTGCACAACCGCAGCGCCGTGGTCGCCTTCCGCGATCCGCTGTACGTCGCGACCTACCTCGACGATCGCGATGCCGTCGTGGATCGAGCGTCACGAGCGGCTCAAGGACATCTTCCAGCCGGGCGAGACGCGGACCATCGAGCTGAACGACGGCTTCGCCGGTCCGCCGTTCACGAAGGCGCGGATGCAGATCGTCGCGGCCGAAGCGCTGCTGCCAACTCCGAGCTTAGACTCGGGGTTCAAACTCCGGGAAGAAACTCGGGGTTGTCTTGTGGGTCGATCGGAGGCGCCCCTAGTAATGGTTGATGACGGCGGTGTAGGTGATCGGCGCGCTCTGGTTGCCGACGTCGAAGACCATCACGCAGTACGCGCCCGGCGGCGATCGTGCCCGACAGCTGCGGCGCGGTGCTCGCGGCGGCCTGGGTGGTCGAGCCGCCCGACGAGCAACTGACAGGTGCCCCCCACGAAGCTGCCGACGCCGAACCCCATCGTAATCGTCGCCGGCGGACCGGCCGATGTCAGCGTCGACGGTGATCGGCGAGCCGTCGACGACGTCACCGTGAACGAGTGCGACATCGCTGCCGCCGACCATGCACGGTGCCGGAGAAATTTTCGGTCACCAGCGGGCTCGAGGGCGTCGTCGGCAGGCGTCGAGGCGTGTCGAGTCCGAGCCGGTCGAGCAGCCCGCGGCCGCCAGCGCCGAGGCGACGAGCAGGGTCGAGAGAAGCTGTTTCACGTCGACCTCATTAGAGACCGTTTATGTGGCAGAAGCGTGGCGCAGGTTAGACAAAAGTAGTGCCCGGACCGCGTCGACCTCGTCCTCGTTGACCGTGTGCCCCATCCGCGGGTAGATGCGCTCGTCCACTGTGGCCCCCATCCGGCGGAAAACCGCCGGCGGACTCCTGCACCCGGGCCAGCGGGATGTGCGCGTCGATGTCGCTGCAGCCGAGGAAGACCGGCGCTCCCGCGAACGACGCCGGGATAGTCGCGCGGCGTGCCGGGCGGCCCGATCAGGCCGCCGCTGAGGCCGACGACCGCGGCGTAGCGCCGCGGGATGACGCGCCGCGAACTCGAGCGCCAGACAGGCGCCCTGCGAGAAGCCGAGCAGCGCGATCCGCGTCGCGCGGCACCTGCTGCGCGACCAGGCCGTCGACGAGCGCCGGCGATCACGCCGAGCCCCGAGGTGATCCCAGGCTCGTTGTCCTGCGATCGGCGAGAGAAACGAATACGGATACCAGGTCCGGCCGGCCGCCTGCGGCGCGAGAAACGCGACGTCGTCGGTGTGGAACTCGGCGGCCAGCCCGAGCATGTCCTCCGCCGACGCGCCCCGCCCGTGCGCCATGATCATCGTCAGGCGCGCGGCCTTCGGGGCGGGACCGAGCGTCAGCACCGGCTGACCGCGATGGGGATCGCTCACGCTGGACATTGGGTGGCGGTCAGAACACTGATGCTCCACCGGCCGGCTTCTCCAGCACGGCGCGATTCCAGCGCGCCAGGTTCGCCGCCTGCTCGTAGGTGCTGTCGACGAACGCGACGATCGCGTGCTCGGGCGAGTCGGCCTTGCGCACCGTCTCGTACGGCAGGATGAACTCGCCGAGCTCGCCGTGATAGAAGGCGCCGCGCGGCTGCACGCGCGCCGCCTTGAGGCCGGGCGGCTCCGGCACGGCGTAGGCGTAGAACGCCGGCTCGAGCACCGGCCCGCTGCCGAACCAGAACCCGTGGCTGATCACTTCGTGCGAGTAGGCCTCGCGCATGAACGCCGGACCGTCGCGCGGCGGCGCCGGCCGCCCCGAGAAACGGGTCACCGCGAGATCGAACCCGCCCCAGAAGAAATGCACCGGGCTGCACTTGCCGACGAAGTCGCAGCGCGATCCTTCGAACACGCGCGCGACCTGCGACAGGATCGTCCAGCAGCGATTCGCCTGCGCCGGATCGTAGGTGCGGTGCGCCTCGTCCGTGTCGAGGCGGATCGGCACCGGGATCTCGACCGCCATCGGCCAGATCTTCACCGGCAACGTCCATCGCCGTCAGCGTCGCCATCACCTCGGCGTAGAAGTCTGGCGACCGAGCGCGGCGCCAGCGCGACCGTGCGCACGTCGCCGTCCGACGTCCGGATCACCAGCTGATGATCGATGAAGTCGAACTCGATCGTGAACGTGCGGCTCGCCGTGCGGCAGCGTGTGCGTCGATCAGCCCGCGCGGCGTGACCAGCAGCGCGATCGCCCAGGAGTGATTGAGCGGCGGCGCCTGCGCCAGCGCGATCTTGCCGACGATCTGCGTCCACATGTGGAGCGTCGCGTAGGTGTCCTTCCATTCGTCGTATGGCAGCGACGGCCACTGTTCGTTTTCGGTCACCATGATCGTGCTCAGGATTATGCCAGAATGACGCCATGCGCAAGATGACCCTCGCCGATCTCGCGCTGATCGCGCTGACCGCTCACCGCCGGCGCCCAGAGCCGCGACCGCTCGCAGACGCCGGACAAGTTCAAGTGGAACCTCGCCGAGATCTACCCGAGCGACGCCGCGTGGCGCGCCGCGAAGACGAAGCTCGCCGCCGACCTGCCGCAGCTGCGCCAGTATCCAGGGCAAGCTGGCCTCGTCCGCGCGCGACGCTGGCCGACGCGCTCGAGCAGCAGGCCGGCTCTCAGCAAGGAGCTGGCGCGCGCTAGTACGTCTACGCGAGCATGCAGGCCGATCAGGACACGCGCGACTCGCGCGCACGAAGGCATGCGCCAGGAGATGAACCAGCTCGCGCGCGGCGTTCGGCGCCGAGTCGGCCTACATCGAGCCGGAGCTGCTGAAGGCCGGCCAGGCCAAGGTCACGCGGCTTCGTCGCCGCCGAGCCGCGGCTCAAGGTCTACGGCTTCTATCTCGACGATGTCTTCCGCCGCGCGCCGCATACGCTGACCGACGCGCGAGGAGAAGCTGCTCGCCGACGCCGGCCCGCTCGCCGGCAATCGCCGGCAGACCTGTTCAACATCCTCTCGAACGCCGACTTCCCCTACCCGACGGTGACGCTGAGCGACGGCAAGAGCGTCAAGCTGGATCAGGCCGCCTTCGGCGAGCTGCGCGCGCTGCCCAACCGCGCCGATCGCGAGAAGGTGATGTCCGCGTTCTTCGGCGCGCTCGGCTCCTTCGGCCGCACGTTCGGCACCGTCGATGAACGGCGAAGTGCAGAAGGTGCTAGTTCTTCGCCAAGGCGCGAAAGTATCCGTCCGACGCTCGCCTCGCAGCTCGACGGCCCGAACATTCCGGTCTCGGTCTACACGCCGCCTGGTCGACGGCGTGAACAAGAACCTGCCGGCGTTCCACCGCTACCTGACGCTGCGCAAGCGGATGATGAAGGTCGACCAGCTGCACTACTACGATCTCTACGCGCCGCTGGTCGCGTCGGTCGATCTCGAAGTACACGCCCGGCGAAGCGCAGAAGCTGGTGCTGGCCGCCGTCGCGCCGCTCGGCACCGACTACCAGGCGACGATCGGCCGCGCCTTCGACAGCCGCTGGATCGATCTCTATCCCAACGAGGGCAAGGCGTCGGGCGCCTACTCGAACGGCGGCGCCTACGACGTCCATCCCTACATGCTGATCAACTACAACGGCCAGTACACCGACGTCAGCACGCTGGCGCACGAGCTCGGCCACACGATGCAGAGCTACTACTCGAACAAGACGCAGCCCTACCCGCTGTCCGGCTATCCGACGTTCGTCGCGGAGGTGGCGTCGACCTTCAACGAGTCGCTGCTGATCGACTACATGCTCAGCCAGATCAAGGACGACGACACGCGGCTGTCGCTGCTCGGCAACTATCTCGAGAACATCAAGGGCACGGTGTTCCGCCAGACGCAGTTCGCCGAGTTCGAGCTGCGCATGCACGAGATGGCGCAGAAGGGCGAGCCGATCACCGGCGAGGCGCTCTCGAAGCTGTATCTGGAGATCACCAAGAAGTACTACGGCCACGACGCAAGGCGTCTGCATCGTCGATCCACTACATCGCGCACGAGTGGAGCTACATCCCCCACTTCTATCGCGACTTCTACGTCTTCCAGTACGCCACCTCGTTCACCGCCTCGTCAGCGCTGGCCGAGAAGGTCAAGGCCGGCGATCCCGACGGCGAAGAATCGCTACCTCGCGTTCCTGTCGGCCGGCGGCTCGAAGTACCCGGTCGATCTGCTGAAGGACGCCGGCGTCGACATGACCACCGACGAACCGCTCGATCTGACGATCAAGCAGATGAACCGGATCATGGACGAGATGGAGAGGATCCTCGCCAAGAAGACGAGATAGCCACGACAACCACGAAACCAGAAGAAACCGCGGAGCCCGCAAAGACCGCAGAGAATGTCTTTCTCAGCGATCTCCGCGTGCTTTGCGGTTCTTTCGTTGTCGTCGCTTCAGTGTGACAGCAGCGGCTGGACCAGGTCCACCACGCCGCTCCAGATGATCGCGACGCCGACGCACAGCAGGATGAACGACGACAGCCGCAGGAAGACCGCGGTGCCGGTTTCGCCGAGATAGGCGATCAGCCGTGACGCGAAGCGGTAGCTCAGAAACACGGTCAGCGACACGATCACGACGCCGATCAGATCGGCCAGCAGCTCCGGCGCGGTGCTCGTGCCCCGCGCCTGCGCCTTGGCGCCGAGCGTGATCGCGACGGAAATCGAGCCGGGACCCACCGTCAGCGGAAACGTCAGCGGATAGAACGCGCGCCGCTCCACTTCGCGCTCCCAAGCTTCGACCGGACCCGGCCTCGCTCGCCTGCGGCCCGTCGTCGTTCAGCAGCCGCCAGCCGTTGGCGGTCACCAGCAGGCCGCCGGCGACGCGCACGATCGGCAGCGACACGCCGAAGATCCGCAGGACGTAGGTGCCGATCAGCATCGCCGCGGTCAGCAGCAGGAACGCGTGGCGCGCCACCACGATCGCCAGCTTGCGGCGGGCGGTGCCGGGCAGGTCGGCGGTCATCGACAGGAAGATCGGCGCCGAGCCGAGCGGGTTCACGATCGGCAGCAGCGCCGCCAGCGTGAACAGCACGGCGTTGGCGTAGTCGAACAGCTCGCGCCTTCATAGCATCGTCAGCAGCGCGCCGGCGGTCATCATCGCGACGCCGGCCGCCACCTTCCAGCTGATCGACTCGCCCAGCACCACCGCCGCGAGGACGATGGTCAGCGGCAGGCTCAACTTGTCGATCGGCGCGACCCGCGACGCCGGCCCGAGCTGCAGCGCGCGAAAGTACGCCAGCCACGACAGGCCGGTCGCGACGCCCGACAGCGACAGAAAGATCCACGAGCGGCGCGGCATCGCCAGCAGCGCCTGCCGCTCGCCGAACGCGAGCACCAGGCCCCACGCGATGACCAGCACGATGGTGGTGCGGAACGCGGTGGCCAGCGTCGACGGCACGCCTTCGACGCCGACCTTCGCCAGGATCGCGGTCGCCGCCGCCGCGAGCGCCGACGCGCACGCATAGATCAACCAGGCCATCTGTCCTCCCTCGACCACCTCACGCGTTTCGACGCAGCAGAATCACGATCCCGAGCAACAGGATAATCGCTCCGACCACCTGCTTGAACCGCTGTTCCGGCACGCGTCGCAGGAGCCGCTCTCCGCTGAGCGTCCCGGCGACGACGCCGGCCGTCGCGAGCAGCACCAGCGGCCAGATCGCCGCCACCTGCGCGCGCTGCGGCCACCAGATAGACCGGCATGCGCGCGCGCATCGACGAACAGCGCGATCGCGGTCGCGGTCGCGACGAAGCTGCTCCTTCGGCAGGTCGAAGCCGAGCATCGCCGCCGATCGGATGCCGCCCTGATTGCCGACCAGCCCGCCGAACAGGCCCGAGACGGCGCCGGCGATCCACGCGACGCTGCCGTGAAAGCGCCAGCGCTGCGCCGCGCCGGTGATCTGCGCCGCGCCGGCGACGACCAGCACCGCAACCGAGGACGATGGTCAGCGCCGGGCTCGGCGCGCGGGCGTTGAGCAGCGCGCCGGCGAGGCCGCCGGCGGCGCTCATCAGGCCGAACCGCCACAGCACCCCGCGATCGACGCTGGCCGCGCAGCCGCCAGAAGCGGATGCAGGTGCCGACCAGATGCGGGATGGACACGGCGGCGACGGCGGTCTTGGTGCCGGCGTGGAGCGCGAGCAGCGGCGTCAGCAGGCTGCCGATGCCGAAGCCGGAGACCGAGGCGATGGCGCCGGCGACGATCGCGCAGGCGACAATGGCGCTCTCATACATCACGCGCCTTGATTGTACGTGGAAGCGTCAGCGTGAACACGGTGCCATGCCCCTCAGACGACGCCACCGTCAGCCTGCCGCGCTGCGCCTCGGCGATGCGCCGCGCGATCGGCAGGCCAAGCCCCGCGCCGCCAGCCGCGCCGGGCGCGCGCACGAACGGCTCGAAGATCCGATCGAGGTCGGCACGCCCGATCCCGGGGCCTGTATCCGCGACCGACACCGCGACCTCGTCTTCGATCGCCGCCGCCGAAATCGTGATGACGCCTCCCGACGGCGTGACCGCCGCGGCATTGGTCACCAGCTCCACGAGGACACGCGTCACCTGAAGACGATCCACATCGACCGGCGGCGCGTCCGGCGGAACGTCGATGACCAGCCGCACGCCGCGAGCCTCCACCTTGAGGCGCAGCGGCTCGACCGCGGCACCCACCAGGGCCGAGACACGCATGGACTGCTTCGTTCCCCTGCCCGCGCCACCCTCCATCGTAGAGAGCTCCAGCAGCTCCCGCGTGAGGTGATCGAGGCGCTCGGCGCTCTGCCGGGATGCCTGGAGAATGTCCAGCTGCGCCTCGCTCAGCGGACCGGCCGATCCTTCGAGCAATAGATGAATGGCCATCTGCACATCGGTCAGCGGCGCGCGCAGCTCGCGCGATGCGGCGTCGATGAACTCGGTCTTCAACCTGCTGACATCCTGGTAGTCGGCCTCCCGCAGCTCGCGGATCCGCTCCGCCATGCGGTTGAAGCCGGCCGCCAGCGCGCCGATCTCGTCCGCCGGACCGGACCGGCACGGCCGCGTCGAGATCGCCGGCGGCCACCCGCGTCGTCGCCGCGGTCAGCTGACGCACCGGGCCGAGAATCGCGCTCGACAGGCTGATCTCGATGGCGATGCCGGCGGCCATCAGGCCGATCGCGAGCGCCAGCGTGACGAACAACCAGCGCCGCGCGATCCGCGACGCGGCGTCCGCCTTCCGGCGCATCGCCTCCTGGTTCAGGCGCAGCAGCCGATCGCAGTCCGCGCGCACGCGCGTTGAAGCGCGGCTCGAGATCGCCGAAGTAGCGTCGCGGTTCGATCGCCGGACGCAGCGAGAAACGCGTCGAAGCGTCGGTAGTAGTCGTCGCGGCCGCCGCGGATCGCGTCGACGAGCTCCGCGCTCGCCCGGCTCGGTGATGTTCGCCGCGGCCTGCTCGAACGCGGCGTCGAAGCGCGCGCGATGCTCCGGCGACCTGGCTGCGGGCGCGGTCGCGCTGCGCCGAGCAGATCGAACAGCGCCGCCGAATCCTGCCGCTCGAGGCTTTCCTTCATGTCCTGCGCGGCGACCACCGAGTCGTAGTTCTCGGCGATGATGCGGCCGGAGACGGCGCTCATCTGGCTGCAGCGTGCGGGCGCTCCACGCGCCGAGCATGCCCAGCGCCAGCACGAAGCCGGCATAGCCGAGCAGCAGTTTGGTTCGCAGTTTCATCGAGGCCTACCCAGCCGGCGTGTCTTCGTCCGACGCGTGATCGCTGCGCACCGGCACGATCTGCACGGTGGCGTCGCGCACGTCGCGCAGGAAGCGATCGACGATCGAGCCGTGCATGAGCAGATCCCAGCGCGACCGCGCCGACTGTCCGAAGACGACGTGCGTGATGCCTTCGCGCTTCGCGAACTCCACCAGCAGGTCGGCCACGCGCGATCCCTTGAGCTTCACGACCTTCGCGCCGAGCTGCTTGCGCGAAGCGGATGTTGTCGCCGCAGCGCGACATGATCCTCGGGCTTGATGCGGCCCGGCTCCTCCCTCGGCGTTTCCACGTACACCGCGAACCAGTCGGTGGCGAGACGGCCGGCGATGCGCGAGCCGACGCGCAGCAGCGTTCCGGGCGCTGCCGCGCGACGCCATGGCCACCATCACCTTTTCCGGAATGACCGGGCGGTCGAGCCCCTCGCGGGTCCGATACTCCTGCGCCTTGCCGGCCTGATCGGACGCGAGCTGACGGAGCGCCAGCTCGCGCAGCGCCGTCAGATTGCCCTTGCGGAAGAAGTTGGCGAGCGCCTGCTCGATTTTCGCGGCGTCGTAGATCTTTCCCTGGCGCAGCCGCGTTCGCAGCGTCTCCACCGAGACGTCGACGTTCACCACTTCGTCGGCGCGCTTCAGCACCCAGTCGGGCACGGTCTCGCGCACGCGCACGCCGGTCGTCGAGGCGACGACGTCGTTCAGCGATTCGATGTGCTGGATGTTGACCGCGGTGATGACGTTGATGCCGGCGTCGAGCAGCGCCAGCACGTCCTCGTAGCGCTTCTGGTTCGCCGAGCCTGGCGCGTTGGTGTGCGCGAGCTCGTCGACGACCGCGACCTGGCCGGATGCCGGGCGAGGATCGCGTCCAGATCCATCTCGCTCAGCGTCACGCCGCGATACTCGATGCGGCGCAGCGGCACCTGCTCGAGATCGCCGACCTGCGCCAGCGTGTCGGCGCGGCCGTGCGTCTCGACGAACCCGATCACGACGTCCAGCCCTGCGCTTCAGCTCGTGGGCATCCTCGAGCATCTGGTAGCTCTTGCCGACACCGGGCGCGGCGCCGATGTACACGCGCAGCCGCGCGCGGCCTTCCTCCTTGGCGCTTGGCGAGCAGCGACTCGGCGCGGTCGTCATTTCTTCATCGGCATGCTGCGCATCGAGCGCCAGGTTCAGTTCCAGCACGTTGACGACCGGCTCGCCGAGGAAGCCGAACTGCCGGCCTTCGGAGTGGGCCGCGACCAATCGCCGAACCTCGGCGTCGCTGACGCCGCGCTCACGCGCCACGCGCGGCACCTGAAACGCCGCCGCCGCCGGCGAGATGTGCGGATCGAGGCCTGACGCCGACGAGGTCACGAGATCGATCGGCACAAGCGCCGCCGGGTTCTCCTGCCTCGCAGCGTCTGTCGCTGTCTTCACCGCGTCAATCAGCTTCTTGTTGGTTGGCCCGAGGTTCGTGCCCGCAGGAGTTCGCCGCATCGTACCCCGTGCCTGCCGCCGACGGCCGCGAGCGGAAATAGCCCGGCGACGAGAACGCCTGGCCGATGATCCGCGACCCGACCACCTTGCCGCCGCGCTCGATCAGCTGGCCGTTCGCCTTGTCGCGGAACAGCACCTGCGCGAGCCCGGTCACGGCGAGCGGATAGGCAACGCCGAGCAGCAGCGTCGTGACGATGGTCATCAGGACGGCGACGACGAGATTCTTGGTGATGTTCATAATGTGTTCCGCTCGGCTAAAGCCGTCGCCCTACGCCAGCCTCAACGCCGTGATGATCACGTCGATGATCTTGATGCCGATGAACGGCACGACGATGCCGCCGGCGCCGTAGATCAGCAGGTTGCGCCGCAGCAGCGCCTCGGCGCTCATCGGCGCGGTACTGGATGCCGCGCAGCGCCAGCGGCACCAGCGCGACGATGATCAGCGCGTTGAAGATCACCGCCGACAGGATCGCCGACTGCGGCGTCTTCAGCCCCATGACGTTCAGCGCCATCAGCACCGGAAACGCCACCGCGAACATCGCCGGGATGATCGCGAAGTACTTCGCCACGTCGTTGGCGATCGAGAACGTGGTCAGCGCGCCGCGGGTCATCAGCAGCTGCTTGCCGATCTCGACGATGTCGAGCAGCTTGGTCGGGCTCGAGTCGAGATCGACCATGTTGCCCGCCTCCTTCGCCGCCTGGGTGCCGGTGTTCATCGCCACGCCGACGTCGGCCTGCGCCAGCGCCGGCGCGTCGTTGGTGCCGTCGCCGGTCATCGCCACCAGCTTGCCGTCCTTCTGCTCTTTCTTGATCAGCGCCATCTTGTCTTCCGGCGTCGCCTCGGCGAGGAAGTCGTCGACGCCGGCCTCGTTGGCGATCGACGCGGCGGTCAGCGGGTTGTCGCCGGTGATCATCACCGTCTTGATGCCCATCGCGCGCAGCTGGGTGAAGCGCTCGCGAATGCCGCCCTTGACGATGTCCTTCAGGTGGATGACGCCGAGCGCCCGGGTCCGCTCCGCGACCACCAGCGGCGTGCCGCCCGCCCGGGCGATGCGATCGACGATCGCCTTCAGGTCGGGCGACGCCGAGCCGCCGTTGGCCGCGACGTAGCGCTCGATCGAGTCGGCGGCGCCTTTGCGCACCTGGCGGCCGTCGAGATCGACGCCGGACATCCGGGTCTGCGCCGTGAACGGCACGAACACCGCGCCGTGCTCGGCCAGCTCGCGGCCGCGAAGCCCGTAGCGCTCCTTCGCCAGCACGACGATCGATCGCCCTTCCGGCGTCTCGTCGGCCAGCGACGAGAGCTGCGCCGCATCGGCGATCTCCTGTTCGGTGACCCCGGGCAGCGGGATGAACTCGGTCGCCTGCCGATTGCCGAGGGTGATGGTGCCGGTCTTGTCGAGCAGCAGCGTGTGGACGTCGCCGGCCGCTTCGACCGCCCGGCCCGACATCGCCAGCACGTTGCGCTGCACCAGTCGATCCATGCCCGGCGATGCCGATCGCCGACAGCAGCCCGCCGATGGTCGTCGGGATCAGACAGACCAGCAGCGAGACGAGCACGAACACCGACTGCGGCGCGCCCGAATAGATCGCGAACGGCTGCAGCGTGACGACCGCCAGCAGGAAGATGATCGTCAGCCCGGCCAGCAGGATGTTGAGCGCGATCTCGTTCGGCGTCTTCTGCCGCTCGGCGCCTTCGACCAGCGCGATCATCCGGTCGATGAAGGTGTGGCCGGGATCCGCGGTGATGCGGATCTTGATCCAGTCCGACAGCACGCGTGTGCCGCCGGTCACCGCCGTGCGATCGCCGCCGGACTCGCGGATCACCGGCGCCGACTCGCCGGTGATCGCCGACTCGTCCACCGACGCCACGCCTTCGATGATCTCGCCGTCGGACGGGATGAACTCGCCCGCCTTGACCATCACGATGTCGTCCTTGCGCAGCGCGGTGGCGGCCACGGTCTCGGTTCGCCCGTCAGGCACGCAGGCGATTCGCCGTCGTCTCCGTCCGCGCCTTGCGCAGCGTGTCGGCCTGCGCCTTGCCGCGCCCTTCCGCCATCGCCTCGGCGAAGTTGGCGAACAGCACGGTCAGCCACAGCCAGAACGTGATCTGCAGCTCGAAGCCGAGGCCCGGCCGCCGGCCGACGGCATCGAGCGCGAACCGCGAGCGTCGTCAGCACGCTGCCGACCTCGACCACGAACATCACCGGGTTCTTCGCCATCGTCCGCGGGTGCAGCTTGCGCAGCGCGTCCACGACGGCGCCGCGACGATCGCCGGATCCCAGATCGATTTCGACTTTGCGTGAGCCTGGCGTGGACATCAGAACACCTGCCCCTGCGCCATCAGCAGGTGCTCGACGATCGGGCCGAGGCTGAGCGCCGGAAAGAACGTCAGCGCGCCGACGATCACGATGACGCCGACCAGCAGCGCCGAGAACAGCGGCGTCGTGACCGGGAACGTGCCCGGCGACGGCGGAATCCGCTTCTTGCGGCCGAGGCTGCCGGCGATCGCCAGCATCGGGATGATCATGAAGAAGCGGCCGACCAGCATCGCGAAGCCGAGCGTGACGTTGTACCAGTGCGTGTTGGCGTTCAGCCCGCCGAACGCCGAGCCGTTGTTGCCGGTCGCCGAGGTGAAGGCGTAGAGGATCTCCGACAGCCCGTGCGGGCCGGGGTTGGTGATGCTCGACGTGCCGAAGCCGGGCGAGACGACGGAGATCGCCGTCAGCACGAGAATCGTCAGCGGAAAGACCAGCACGACGAGCATCGCCATCTGCACGTCGTAGGCCTGCACCTTCTTGCCGAGGTACTCCGGCGTGCGGCCGACCATCAGGCCGGCGATGAACACCGACAGGATGATGAAGACCAGGATGCCGTACATCCCGGCGCCGACGCCGCCGAAGATCACCTCGCCGAGCATGATGTTGGTCAGCGGCACCAGGCCGCCGAGCGGCGTGAACGAGTCGTGCCAGCTGTTGATCGCGCCGCAGCTCGCGTCGGTGGTGACCGTGGCGAAGAGCGCCGAGTTGGCGATGCCGAAGCGGCACTCCTTGCCCTTCCATGTTGCCGCCGGACGAGAGTCGCCGTCACCGACTGGTCCGCGCCGGCCGTCGTCAGCAGCGGGTTGCCGCGCGCTTCGGCCCAGTACGCCGTCGTGACGCCGGCGAGGAACAGAAACGCCATCGCGCCCCAGACCGCCCAGCCGTGCTTGGGCGAGCCGGTCATCTGTCCGAGCGTGTAGGTGAGCCCCGCGGAGATCGCGAAGATGCAGAACATCTCGAAGAAGTTGGTCAGCGGCGTCGGATTCTCGAACGGATGCGCGCTGTTGG
The DNA here is from genome assembly GCA_963794705.1 of uncultured Acidobacteriota bacterium. GTDB lineage: Bacteria > Acidobacteriota > Vicinamibacteria > Vicinamibacterales > CAVVIG01 > CAVQFC01. The sequence continues at coordinate 563,159 of CAWCFI010000005.1, read as the reverse complement.
CGTTGAAGAAGCCGCCGCCGTTGGTGCCGAACTCCTTGATGATCTCCTGCGACGCGACCGGCCCCTGCGCGATCGACTTGCGTCGCTTGCCGAGCTCGATCGGTCGTCGACCGCGTGTCGTACGGCCGCAGGTTCTGCACCACGCCCTGCGAGACCAGCGACCAGCGCGCCGACGAGGCAGAACGGCAGCAGCACCCACAGCGTGCAGCGGACGAGATCGACCCAGAAGTTGCCGATCGTGTCCTTCTCCTTCTGCGCGATGCCGCGGATGAAGGCGATCGCGAGCGCGATGCCGGTCGCCGCCGACACGAAGTTGTGGTACGCGAGCCCGGCCATCTGCGTCAGATAGCTCATCGTCGACTCGCCGCTGTAGGCCTGCCAGTTGGTGTTGGTCGTGAACGACGCGGCGGTGTTGAACGCCAGGTCCTGCGGCACCGCGGCGAATCCCTGCGGATTCCACGGCAGCCACTGCTGGACGCGCTGGATCAGGTAGAGCACCAGCATCGAGACGACGCTGAACAGCAGCATCGCGACCGCGTACTCCGTCCACCGCATCTCGCGCGTCTCGTCGACGCCGGTCGAGCGATAGATCAGGCGCTCGATCGGGCGCAGCACCGGATCGAGCCAGGTTCGCTCGCGGTTGAACACCCGCGTCATGAACCGGCCGAGCGGCATCGTCACCGCCAGGATGGCGGCGAGAAAGACGCAGATCTGAAACCAGCCGTTGAGCGTCATGTCAGAACTTCTCCGGCCGCAGCAGCGCGTACGTCAGGTAGACGAGCAGTCCGGCCGTCACCATCAGACCGACGATGTAGTCGAGGCCATGTCATCGTATGCGGGCCTTCCGGCCAGCCGTGTTCTCCAGCCGCTCGCACGCGGCGACGTAGGCCACGGCGAGCAGGAAGAACGCGATCGTGATCACGACGTACAGCAGGTCGAGCATCGGTCGTATCTCTCTTTCCTCAGCGCGAAGACGGCGAATCGAACGTGAGAATCAACCCGAGGATCAGCAGATGCTGGGTCGGCTTCAGCGCGACCACCTCCGGGCTGACCTGTCCGTCATCGAAGAAGCCGCCGCCGGGTCCCCGCGATTCGTCGAAGCGGTGTTCGAGCCGGACGATGGCGCTGGCGCCGCGGTAGGTCCTTCGGTATTCGAGCGTGGTCGTCACGGCGACGATGGACTGCTCCGCTCCCGTCCACCGGCCAGCGCTGTCCCTGGCGTACTCCGGGCGAACGGATAGACTCCAGGGTCCGAGCGGCGCCCAGCGCATGGGCGCCTGCAGCGAGATCCACGAGGCCCGAGGATTCCCCGATACATCGACACGCTCGGTGGCGAACTGGATCTCGAACGCCGTCGTCAGGCGATCGCCGCGGCGTTCGAGGATCGTGTCCGACAGGACGCGCCATCGATTCAGGGACGTGTTCGCCTGATGCGGTCCCGCGAGCGCGGTTTCCTTGACCGTGACACGCGGGCTGACCTTGTACGCGAGCTGGCCTCCCGCGCTGGGGACGTCGTTGGCGTTGGCCAGGTGCCAATAGCCGTTGACGACAAAGCCCGTCACCGTGGCGTTGTCGCTGGCCGCGTAGCTCGCGTTGACACCAGTCATCAGGTACGGGGTGAAATCGGCGCCCCATGGCCTCGTGTAGTTCATGTTGTCCTTGGCGTAGAGCGAGTCGTAGCCGATGAAGCTCGCGAAGATGCCACCTTGCAGGGTCAGTCCGCTACCGACGGGTGCCAGATAGGACACATTCGCGAGGCCGAGGTGCCCCAGCACGTCGGCACCGTCGATGTTGGGCGCGGTCGCCGAGAAGCCGAACACCTCCTCGTCCCTCCCGCCCTGGACGAGAAGCTCGGTCCCCCATCTCGACCGCTCCGACGCCTTCTTCTTGAGATACGCGCCGGCCATATTCAAATCCCACTCATCCACGTGGAACGCAGTGCCTCGGCTTCTGAACAGATGATTCGACGGGTTGTTGAAATCGCGCAGGTAGCCGACGTCGACGAACCCGCCGTAATCCCAGCGCACCGGTTGCGGGGCTACCGGCACTTGGGGCTCCGCCTGACCCGCGTCCTGCCCTGCAGCGGCGGGTCCCACGCCGAGCAACGACAGCACCACCGCGAGCGCGCCTCCAATTGCCGCCGACGACCAGGTGCAGCCGCTGGCGGCCAGCACTGCGTGATGACCCAGTCGGATCAGGTGGCGGGAGAGCCGTTCCTCGAGGCTCAGCCAGGCCGGACCGACGCGCCCGCCTACGACGACGGTCGAGGCCATCGGAAGCACTGCGAGGACGTCACGAGGCGTCCGGCAGAGACACACCCTGATCTCCGCCTCTCCGTGAGCTTCGTGCAGAAGCTCTCGATAGCACCGTTCGGTGAACGCGGTCGCCTCGGCGGGCGCGCCGACCGGCAAGGGGTAAGGCACGATGTGCGGGACCAGCACGACGAGCCGCGCCCGGCGACCGCGGGCGAGCGGCACCGCGGTCGCAAGTGCGACCCGCATACCCTCAAGCGAGGTCGCAAACGCGTATAGCGTCGGTTGGGCGAGCGTCGCGGCAATGGGTTGTGGACGCATGGTGGCCTCGAGTCCTGCAGTTCAGAGTAGGCGCCGACCGCTAAGACGACGCCTAAAGAGATGCTGAGAAGTCCCTGAAGTCAGAACTTGACGAGCATCGCGGCCGTCATCCGGTTCTCCGTCTTGCGGAGATCCGGCGACCACCCGGGCACCACCGAGCCGAGCGGCGCCGAGTTGCCGCCGGGCGGCGTCACGCCGCCGCGCCGGAGAAGTACGGCACGTTCGCGGCGCGATGGTTGACCTCGACGCGGAACGTGATGAACTGGCTCGGCATGTAGTCGAACGTCACCGACGCGTCCCACGCCTTGTACGGATCGCCGGGGTTGGCGGTGAAGTACGGCGTGCCGGAGAACGCGGTCGCGCCGTTGATCGGCGGCATCAGCACGAGGTAGCGCCCGGGGTTGTTGATCGCGCCGCCGCCGACGGTGAGCGCGAACTGATCCTTGTCGAACCAGAGCCGGTTGTAGACCATGAAGCCGAGAAAGTACTGCGACGGCGCTGTCGGCGGTGCCGCCCGAGCAGCTGACGCCGCCGCCGTACTCGCAGCCGGCGTCGACCGTGAACGTGAACGCGGCCTTCGACTGACTGCCGCGTCCGGCTTGTCGTAGTACTTCACCTGGATGCTGTCGTCGGTGTGGACGCGCTTGCGGTCCGGGTTGCCGAGCGTGTCGGTGCCGCAGTAGTTGTTGGCGAGGATCGAGACGCTGCCGTTCGGCCGCCACAGGATCTGCCCGCCGACGCCGGGCGCGTGGTTGAACTTGCCGTACGACTGCCAGCCGTTGATGAGCCACGGCTCGATCTTCAGCTTGTCGCTCGGGAAGATCTGGATGCGCACGCCGTTGAAGAACCAGGGCGTGTTCGACGAGACGTACGACGGCTGGTACGTCCAGTTGTCGAACTTGTAGTAGCTGTAGAGGCCGACGTACGACATGAAGATGCCGGCGTCGACGTTGATGCCGTTCATCTTGTCCAAGTGATAGCCGCCGTAGGCCTCGGAGATGTAGCGGTAGGCGTCGTCGAGATTCCACTGGCCGCGCGCCGGGCTGGCGTCGTTGCGCGGCGTCGTCTGCGAGTACATGCCGAACTGCGTCATCAGCCGGCCGCGCACGTTGTCGTAGTGGAAGTCGCCGCCGATGCCGAGCTGCGTGACCTGGAACTCGCCGGAGCGGAAGACCTCGCTCGAGCCGGAGATCGTGTCGTCGTTCGGCTGGTTGAACGAGTAGGTGAAGTTGGTGTCGGCGCGGAACTCGCCGGTGAACACCTTCGAGTCGAGCGGCGACTCCTTCGTGCGCGGGTTGCCGGTCAGCCAGGTGAAGTCGGCGAAGGCGAACGGCTCGGGCTTCTTCGGCGGGGCTTCGATGCGTCCTGGGCGAGCGCGGCGGTCGGAATCACCGTGGCCGCGATGGCCAGGGCGGCGATGAAGTCCGTGTCGAAGTCATGTCGCGGCTCCCTCCCAAGAGCCACGATCAGAATGCCGCTGCCGCCTAAAAGCGGCCTTAAAGCCGACTAATTTGTCGCTAACGCTATAGCAGCGTGCCTCGAAGCACGACCATGCCGACCGAGAAATAGATCACCAGACCCGGTCACGTCGACCAGCGTCGCGACGAACGGCGCCGACGAGACGGCCGGATCGAAGCCGAGGCGGCGCAGCAGGAACGGCAGCAGCGAGCCGACCAGCGTTCCCCACAGCACGACGCCGACCAGCGCCAGCGCGACCGTGATCGCCACGAGCAGCCAGTGCTCGCCGTAGATGGTCGAGAAGCTCGACCAGACGGTGATGCGCAGCGAAGCCGATCGCGCCGAGAATGCCGCCGAGCGCCAGGCCGGCGCCGATCTCGCGCCGCATCACCCGCCACCAGTCCCTGAGCTTGACCTCGCCGAGCGCCAGCGCGCGAATCACCAGCGTCGAGGCCTGCGAGCCCGAGTTGCCGCCGCTCGAGATGATCAGCGGCACGAACAGCGCGAGGATGACGGCCTTCTCGATCTCGCGCTCGAAGAAGCCCATCGCGGTCGCGGTCAGCATTTCGCCGAGGAACAGCGCCGTCAGCCAGCCGGCGCGCTTCTGGATCATGCGCACGAAGCTGATCTCCATGTACGGCTCGTCGAGCGCCTCGCTGCCGCCGAAGCGCTGGATGTCCTCGGTCGCCTCCGCTTCGGCGACGTCGAGCATGTCGTCGACGGTGACGATGCCGATCAGCACGCCGGCGGAATCGGTGACCGGCAGCGCCGTGCGATCGTCGCCTCTGAACACGGCGACCGCCGTCTCCTGATCGTCGGCCGCCTTCAGCGCGATGAAGCGCCGATCCATCACGCTGCGCAGCGGCTCGGACGGCGCCGCCAGCAGCAGCGCGCGGATCGAGATGTCGTCGATCAGCACGCCGCGGTCGTCGACCACGTAGATGACGTTCAGCGTCTCGCTGTCCTGCGCCGTGCGCGCGGATGTAGTCGAGCACCTGCGCGATCGTCCAGTCCTCGCGCACCGCGACGTACTGCGGCGTCATGAGCCGCCCGATCGATCCTTCCGGATAGCCGAGCAGACCGACCGCGACCGCGCGCTCCTCCGGCGTCAGCTGCGCGAGCAGGTGGCGCGTGACTTCGGCGGGCAGTTCCTCGAGGAACATCGTGCGATCGTCCGGCGCCATGTCGTTCAGCAGCGCGGCGACGTCCTCGGACGCCATCGCCTTGAGCAGTCCGTGCTGATCGTCGGCGGAGAGATATTCGAACGTCGCGGCGGCGGCCTTGCGCGGCAGGATGCGGAACACGAGCACCTGATCTTCGAGCGACAGGTCGGTCAGCACCGCGGCGAGGTCGCTGGCCGGCCGGTTGCGCACCATGTCGCGCAGCCGCCCGAAGTCGCGTTGGCGAATGACCGCGGCGAGCTCGTCGGCGGGGCGCGCCGTCTCGCGCACCCGCTGCAAGGGCGGCCTCGCGGTCGGGGCCGGAGAGTTGCTGTTCCATAAGGCGTTCAGTGCGGCGCGCACGACATCGCGGTGATGCACGTGCGGGCCGACGGTCCTGGCGGCGTCGAGCCAGAGCCGGTGAATGAGATCGAAATCTTCGGGCTTGAGCGCGGGCGCGTGCGCGCCCAGGTGATAGATCGGCGGTGCCGCCGCGCGGGTGATGCACGACCAGCCGGACGTCGAGGCCGCGCGCGTGCGGCGCGCGCTCCCACGCGTCGCCGAGCAGCCGCGCCTGATCGTCGGCCGACAGCGTTTCCGACTCGCCGACGTGAATCTCCGCCGAGCTCGAGCCGCAGCGCGGTTTCGACGACCGCGTCGAAGACGTTGACGCCGGGCACGATCAGCAGCCGCACCGGCCGCGCCTCGCGCTCGGCCAGCGCCACCACCGCCGACAGCAGCCGGCGCTCGTCGTCGGTCGCGCGCGGCGCCGCGGTCGGATCGTCGGGGACGTCGACGCCGACCAGCCGGACGGTCATCGCGACGACGTCGCGGTCGCCCGCGGCGCGCAGCGCCGCGGTCAGGTGCGCCAGCACGCCGGGCTTGCGCACCGGCACGAGCACGTTGCCCGGCCGCGCCTCGACGTGCGTGAGATCCTCGTCGATCGGCCGGCAGCAGCTGGAAATCGTCGAGCGCGCCCGGCGACCGTGTCCAGCTGCGCCGCGACGGATCGCTCCGACAACGACCAGCAGTGTCGTCAGCGCCGCCAGCAGCATCGCGCCGGCGACAGAGAGGCGCGTCGAGGCACGAGCAGCAGGCACAGCGCCGGGAGCGCCGAGCAGTCGCCGCGATCAGCCACAACCCGACCGGCCACTCGCCGGCCGCCGACGGTGACGTTGATCGGCACGCGGTAGGCGCGGCCGCCGGGCCGCAGCGCGCGGAACCGGATCAGCGCGATCGTCTTCAGCAGCGCGCTCCACGACCAGGCCGACGGCGTAGACGCGCGCCAGCCACGACGACTTCCCCGCCGGAGACGCAGCACGATGCCCATCTGCACGACGGCGGTGGCGTCGATCAGCCGCGAGGGCGTGCCGAAGCGCGGATGCAGCGTCCGCAGCCCCGCGACCAGGATCCCCTCGTCGACCAGCCGCGACAGCAGCGCCGTGCGCGCCGGCCGCCGCCGATCGCGCCGCCGCGGCCAGAAACACCAGCGCCGCGCCGACGACGGCGACGAGCGCCGATCGCGCCGCAGCCACGCCGGCCCGGCCAGCGCGAGCGCGACGCCCGCCAGCGGCGCGCTCAACCCAGGCGCGCACGCTGCGCCTCGGGCACGAGCCAGACCAGCAAGAACGCGAACGACGCCGGTGACCAGCAGGCCGAAGGCGCGCGGCCAGACGCGCGATGCGGGAGGTTCCGGATGCGCGGCTGCGCCAGATCGACGGCGACCTGGCTCAGCACGTCCACGCCGCCGAGGGCCGGCAGCGCGAAGCCGAGGCCGGCGGCAAGCGCAGCCATCGCGGCGATCGCCGCGAGCCAGACGCGGTGTGCCGGACGAAAGGCCGTCGCCGGCCAAAGCGCACCGGCGGCAGACCCAAGAGGCGGAATCGCGCGCGTGCGGAGCCACGCGGTCGCCGCCCCCCACGCGGCGACGCACGAGCAGGACCGCGACCGACACGCCGACGGCGCGCGACACCGCGCGCTCCGGCACCGGCCGGCCCTGCCGCTGCAGCCACCAGACGATCGCCGAGCAGCGCCACCGCAACGGCGACGGGGCCGTCGTTGCCGGTCAGCTGGCCGGCCTCCCGGCAGTTGAGCGCCGCGGCATCGGCACCAGCGCCGCCGACGTAGTGGCCGGCGACCACCGCCGCCAGCGGCCCCAGCATCAGCCCGTTCGACGATCAGCGCCGGACGCGGCGATTTTCGCCGGGACGCGGCCGAGCGCGTCGCTTGACGCTGCCGTACAGCCCGCCCGGCACGAACAGCGCGCGCGCCTCGATGTCGACGGCGCGAAGCGCGACGCCGAGAGCGACCGCCGCCAGCACGTACCAGGGCGCCGCGGAGCCGATCGACGCCCACGCCACGCCGCCGACGAAGAATGCGCCGCAGCCCAGTTCGACGAGCGCGCGGGCCGCGGCCCGCCACACCGACACGTACGACACCAGCGTGCCCGACGCGAGCACGACACGGATCCGTTCTGACGCGGAGAATCTGGGGGTGTGGGCCACGATCGGTCAACCCACGTTATACAACGCGGAGAATGCAGACCGCGCAACACAGGTGACGGCGCCCGACGACGCCGCGTGTTATGTTGAGTCCCGTGACCGTCTTTCGACGCGCCGCCGGACTGGGCCTGCTCGTCGATCGCGGCCGCGACTGCCGCCGCGTGCGGCGACGGGTCGAAGCTGGTGCTGACCGAGCAGGCGGAGGCGCACCGCCTGGCGTCGCGCCTGCGCGTCAGTTCAGCCACGCCGCCGACGCTTCGAACCGGGCGGTGATGGCCGACACCGACGAGGCGTCGCGCGACGCCGCTCACGAAGCCGAACAGGCGACGCAGGCCGATCGACAACGATACCGAGGCGCTGCGGCCGATCCTCGACGACCTGGGCGATCGCGACGAAACCGACCTGCTCGACCGGTTCAAGGCGCGCTTCGCCCAATACCAGCGCGCTCGACGCCGACATCCTCCCGCTGGCGGTCGAGAACACCAACATCAAGGCGCAGCGGCTGGCCTTCGGGCCGGCGCAGGACGCCGTCAACGCATTCCGGCAACTGGTCGAGGCCGCCGCGCGGATGGCGCCGGCGACGAGCGCCGCCGCGGCCGATGGCGCCGCGTGCCCGAGGCGTCGTCGCGGTGCTCGAGATTCAGGTGATCGAGGCGCGGCACATCGCGGAATCTGACGAGACGGCGATGACGGGCATGGAAGGCGCGATGCAGGGCGTCTCGAGCGCCGCGCGGAACGGTGCTCGATTTGTCTGACCCGCCTGACGCCCCCGGGCGCCGCGCCGCTGCTGGCCGCGCGCCGCGGCGGCGCTCGACCAGCTGATCGCCGCCAACGCCGAGATCGTCGCGCTCTCCCGCCGCAACAGCAACGTCCGCTCGCTGGCGCTGTCGCTGGGCAAGAAGCGCACGGTCACCGCCGAATGCGACGAACTCCTGCAGGCGCTCGAGGACTCGCTGGCCAAGCACCACTTCGCCGCGACGCGATAGCCGGCGCTACTCCGGCCGGCTGACCAGGCGGTAGCCGACCCACGGCTCGCTGAGCAGGTAGCGCGGCGTGCCGGGATCGGGCTCGATCTTCTTGCGCAGCTGCGCCATCAGCACCCACAGATGCTCCGGCTGATCGACGGCGTTCGGTCCCCAGATCGCCTTCAGGATGGCGCGGTGGGTCAGCACGCGATCGGCGTTGCGCGCGAGCAGCGCCAGCAGATCGAACTCCTTCGGCGTCAGCCGGATGTCCTCGTCGCCGCGCACGACGTGATGGCGCGCGAAGTCGATCGTGATGTCGCCGACCTGCGACCTGCTCGAGCGGCGGGGCCTCGGATTCCGAGACGCGCCGCAGCGCGACCCGGATCCGCGCCAGCAGTTCCTCCGGCGCCGAACGGCTTGGTGACGTAGTCGTCGGCGCCGATGTCGAGCGCCGCCACCTTCTCGGCCTCCCCGCTGCGCGCCGACAGGATGACGATCGGCGCCTTGGTGTGCTCGCGCATCCGGCGGCAGACCTCGGCGCCTTCCAGATCCGGCAGGCCGAGATCGAGCACGATCAGATCGGGCGCGCTGTCGGCGACCGCCGTCGACCGCTTCGACGCCGGTGCCGACCACGTCGACGTGATAGCCGCGCGAGCGCAGCAGCGGCGCCACCGCCCGCTGAATCGACACGTCATCGTCGACCAGCAGAATCCGCGCGGGCTCGGTTCATTGCACCTCCGCCGGAACGACGATGGTGAAGCGGGCGCCGCCGTCGCGGCAGTTCTTCGCGGCGGCGATGCGCCCGCGCTCGACCGCCAGCAGCCCCTTGGCGATCGCCAGGCCCATGCCGGTCCCGGAGCGGCGATCCTTGACGTTGCGCGCCGCGATAGAAGCGCTCGAAGACGTGCGGCAGATCGGCGGCGGGAATGCCGGGGCCGCGATCGCGCACGGCGATCGTCAGATCTCCTCGCGGCCACGCTGGCGTGACGTCGATCGGCGAGCCGCGGCGGCGAATACTGCGCGGCGTTCTCGAGCAGGTGCGACAGCGCCGCGGCGGTCAGCCGCGGATCGAGCCGGACCAGCCGATCGGCATCGGCCGACACCGTCGACCGTGCGGCCGCGCAGCGCATGCTCGACGCTGGCGCGCGCCGCCTCGACGATCTCCGACGGCGCGACCCAGCGCGTGTCCTCGGTGACCGCGCCGGCGTCGATCCGCGCCATCTCGAGGATGTTCTGGAACAGCCGCGTCAGCCGATCGACCTCGGTCAGAATCAGGTCGCTCTGCTCGCGGCGCTCGCGCTCGTCGGGCCACGACGCCTGGAGGTTGCTGGCCGCGACGCGGATCGCCGTCAGCGGCGTGCGCAGATCGTGGCCGAGCGAGGCGAGCAGCGCCGACTTCAGCGCCTCGCCCTGGCGCGCGAGGTCGGCCGCCTTGCGGTCGTCGAGAAACTGCGCGCGCTCGATGGCGATCGCCGCCAGCCCGGCGACCGCGTCGAGCGTCGCGCGCTCGATCGGACGGCCGGCGGCGGCCAGCAGACCGATCGGCCTGGCGCCGAGCCGGAGCGGCACGAATCGCACCGCCGGCGACGCCGGCGCCCGGCTCCTGGCCGCTCGTCGATGCCGCGGAAGACGCGCCGACAGCTCGCTGGCGATCGAGCGTCAGCACGCCGCGGTCCCGCCTCGAACAGCAGCCAGTCCGTCGCCGTGCGGCACGCAGATCGCGGCGTAGTCGAGATCGAAGCGGCGCGCGATGAAGCCGGCCAGCGACGCGTTCGCCGACTCGCTCTCGGTGATGAGCAGGATGTCGCGGCTCAGATCGAACAGCCGCGCCGAGCTCGTCGCGCCGCGCCACCGCCTCGCTGGTCCGGGCGCGCGCCACCGCCGACAGGTTGCTGGCCACCAGGCTCACGGTCAGCAGCGCGAACAGCGCCATCCAGTTCTGCGGATCGGCGATCGTCAGCGTGCCGACCGGCGGCAGGAAAAAGAAGTTGAAGGCGAGGACCGCGGCGAACGAGGTCGCGACCGCCACCCAGAGCGGCGACGTCGCCGCCACCAGCAGGACGACGATCGAGGAAGCCCATCGCGACGGTCGCGGTCATCGCGCCATCGTAGCCCACGGCGGCCGGACGACGACGGCGCGCCGAGCCTAAAAACGCCTAAAATCCAGGCAGCGCATGAACATCCGCGTCGTGTCAACGACAAGATGCAGCGGGGCTACGTCTACCTCCGCACCGAGCCGGTGGGACGGCACTTCGATCGCCGGATTTCGCTGCCGCAGCTACGCCGCGCAGATGCTGCGGCTCGGCGTGTTCGGCGGCAAGTACATGACCGACTGCCGGCGGCGAGTTTCCCGCGCCGTGGTTCGTCAAAGGCCAAGCTCGTGCGCCGAGCGCCACGATCCGCGGCTCGAACTACTTCGGCGTCAACGCCTCGCAGCCGCTCGCGGTCTGGCGCCGGAACAACTGGCTGCGGCCGCAGGATCCGCGCGGCTGGTTTCAGTGGTACTGCCGCTACTACATGGGCCGCCGCGGCCCGGACGATGCGCGGCAGATCGCGCGATGGCGGGCGATCGCGCGGCACGCCGGCGCGATCCGCAAGCACTGCGAGCCGGGCGACTGGCGAGTGCCGCCCACGGCAGCGCCAGGCGCTGCTGCACTGGGCCGTACGACAGCCGGAAGATCTTCACGGAGGCGCGTAGACCCGCGCGATCTCCGACGTGAATTCCTCGTACTGAACGACCTCGAGCCGGCGCGGCGTGGTCGAAGATCTGCGAGGTGACGATCAGCTCGTCGGCGCCGGTGCGGCTGATGAACGCGTCGAGGCCGCGGCGGACGGTCTCGGGCGACCCGACCGCGGAGCACGACAGCGCCTGCGCGATCATCGCGCGTTCGGCCGGCGACAGCTGCTCCTCGAAGCCGGCGCGACGGCGGCGGCAGCCGGCCCGGCCGGCCGCGTCGCAGGTTGACGAACGCCTGCTGCAGCGACGTGAACAGCAGCCGCGCCTCCTCGTCGGTGTCGGCGGCGAAGACGTTGAACCCGAGCATCACGTACGGCCGGTCGAGCTGCGCCGACGGCCGGAACTGCGCGCGGTAGATCTCGATCGCCTGCATCATCTGCGCCGGCGCGAAGTGCGAGGCGAACGCGAACGGCAGGCCGAGCGCGGCGGCGAGCTGGGCGCCGAACATGCTCGAGCCCAGGATCCAGATCGGCACCTGCAGGCCGGCGCCGGGCACGGCGCGCACCGGGCCGCCGACGCCGCGGAAGTAGGCCATCAGCTCGAGCACGTCCTGCGGAAACGCGTCGGCCTCGTCGACCAGCGAGTTGCGCCGCAGCGCGCGCGCGGTGAGGCCGTCGGAGCCCGGCGCGCGGCCGAGCCCGAGATCGATCCGGCCCGGGATACAGCGACTCCAGCGTGCCGAACTGCTCCGCGATCGCCAGCGGCGAATGGTTCGGCAGCATGATGCCGCCGGCGCCGACGCGGATGGTCGTGGTGCCGCCGGCGACGTGGCCGATGACGACCGAGGTCGCCGCGCTGGCGATGCCGGGCATGTTGTGATGCTCGGCCAGCCAGTAGCGGCGATAGCCCCACCGCTCGGCGTGGCGCGCCAGATCGAGCGTGTTGCGCAACGCCTGCGCGGCGTCGCTGCCCTTCGACGATCGGCGAGAGATCGAGAACCGACAAGGGGACCATTCCCTTATCTTAGCTCGTCAGCTCGCAGCTGTCAGCTCTCAGACTGAACGCCGAGAGCCGAGAGCTGAGAGCTGAAAGCCGAGCTGAGCTGAAGCTCGAGAGCCTATTGTCCCCGCGATGCGGGCGGCACGATGCCGTTGAGGCGGTAGTAGACGACCATCTGGCCGTAGTGTTCGCCGCGAGTGTTCGGTGAACGACACCCAGAGATCGGTGAGCTTCGCGCTTGGCGTCGCCGGGCCGTTCTTCAGCTGCGCGGTCGCGTCCGCGAGGCTGTCCTTCAGCGCCTTGACGACCGCCGCCTTGGTGCGCGTACTGCGCCTTCGGCAGCTCGTTCAGCTTGCCGTCCGGCTTCTCGCCGCGCGCGCTCTTGGCGACGAAGCCGTTCCAGAACGCGACGTGGCGCAGCTGATCGCCGAACGTGCGCACGCCGGCGACCGGGCGGAACTCGTACTTGTCTTCCGGAAACTCCTCGGCCATCTTGACGACCTTCTCGCCGATGTCGGTCCACTGCTTCAGCAGCACATCGCGCATGGTCGGATCCGGCTTGGGCGTCTGGGCCTGCGCGAGGCCCGGGCGACGGACACAGGACGACGCGGACACGAGAGCGGAACGACTCGAATCGAGCGTCGCATGGCGGCCTCCTTCAGGCGAAATCGGCGTGTTCGATGTCTTTGCCGATCGCCTCGAAGAGGGTTACAAGAAGGAACCGCGAGACGCAAAGACGCAGAGAAACTTTCTCGGCGGTCTCTGCGGTCTCCGCGGTTCCTTCTCTATCCGTAGAACTCGCGCTTGATGCGCTTGTCGGGGACGCCGAGCGCCTTGAGGTCGGCGAGCACCGACTCGAGGAAACGCGGCGGCGGCGCGGTGCCGGCTTCTTTCGCCGCGGCGAGATCGAACTTCGAGATGCCGGGACCGCACACGTAGACCAGGCACTCGGCGGGTCTGGAATCGCCTCGCGCAGCAGCGCCTGATCGACGCGGCCCTTGCGCACGGTCGGGACCGAACAGGCCGGCGTCGTCCTCCCGCGTCAGCGTGTGCAGCAGCCGCAGCCGGTCCGGGTGCTGCGCCGCCAGCTGCGCCAGCTCGTCGCGGAAGATCACGTCGTCCCACTTCTTGTTGGAGTAGACGAAGGTGTGTCGCAGTGTCGGGTGGTGCGCGAGCGCGAACTTCAGCATCGAGAAATTCGGGACGCTGCCCGATCCGGCGCAGACGTGGACGATGTGATCGGTCTGCGTGCTGACGTCCGGGCCGAGGCGTATACGGCCCGGTGAATCCGGTGACGACCAGGCGCATGCCGCGAAGCGGTGCGCTTCACGAGCAGCGGCGACAGCAGCGGCGGAAACCTGCGTCGATCCCGAGACGTAGCGCTCCTCCTTCACCGTCACCGCCAGGTAGCGCTCGTGCGGCGCCGAGCTCATCGAGTAGGCGCGCGGCGGCTCGCGCTTCCCTTTCAGATCCTCGAGGAACGCGGTGAAGCGCTCGAGCGACTCGAACTGATGCGGATCGATGGTCAGGAAATGGCCGGCGAGATACTCGAGCCGATCGTTGCCGGTGAACAGCACCAGCGTGGTGGTGTCCGGCGTCTCGATGATGACGTCGGCGACCATCACCTCCATCTCCTTGATGCGGCGAGAGGTCGGCTCGCACGCAGCCGGCTCAGACGAGCGCCGAGGTGCAGAACGCGCAGCGGCGCGCCGCAATCGCGACGTCGCTCAGGCACTCCGGGCATTTCTTGGTCGTCGGATCCGGCGGCGCCTCGCCGCGGTTGAGGCGCGCCATCAGGCTGTTCACCGGCAGGACCACGAAGAAATAGACGACCGCCGCCAGCATCAGGAACGCGATCACCGCGTTCAGGAAGTCGCCGACCAGCAGCTTGCTGCCGTTGACGTCGATCGCGATGCCGGAAAAGTCCGGCGAGCCGGCGATCGCGGCGATGAGCGGCGTCAGCAGATCCTTGACCAGCGCGGTCACCACCGCGCCGAACGCCGCGCCCATCACCACGGCGACCGCCAGATCCAGCACGTTGCCGCGAAGAATGAACTGCTTGAAGCCTTTCATCGTGCTCCTCCTTGAAACTGTCCCTGTCACAGTCGAGCGGCGGAAGTGCCTGCTCGATGGATGGCGCGGTCCGCCTCGAGCCATGGCGGCAGCACCAGCGTCTCGCCGAGGTGCGCCGCGTCCTCGTCGACGGCGAAGCCGGGACCGTCGGTCGCCAGCTCGAACAGCACGCCGCCCGGCTCCCTGAAATAGACCGACTTGAACCAGAAGCGATCGATCACCGGCGTCGCCTGCGCGCCGGCCGCTTCGACGCGCGACCGCACCTGCGCCTGATGCGCCTCATCGTCCACGCGCCACGCGAGATGATGCACGCTGCCGACGCCCCAGGCGCCGCGCCGCGCCTCCGGCGCATCGCGGACGTCGACCACGCCGGCGGATCCGCGGAAGCCGAAGCGGGTCCAGCCGCCCTCGGCCGCGAGCTCGTCGAAGCCGAGCACGGTCGTCAGAAAGCGCTTCGTCGCGGTCGCGTCGCGCTCCCAGAGTTGCGCGCCGTGCAGCCCGCGAATCTGCTGCGCCGTGCGGGACCGGGCTGCCGTCCCACGGCGTGAACGGCCGGCCCGCCGGCGCTTCAACGAGCGCGACATTGAGACCGTGCGGGATCGGCGAACGCCAGCACCTGCTGCCCGAAGCGCGTCGCGACGGGACCAGGCTGCGTGCCGTAGCGCTGCAGCCGCTGGCCCCAGTAGTCGAGGCTGCCCTGGCGGCACCTCGAGCCGACCTCCATCGCGAGCCCGTAGCCCGGCCGGGGCGGCGCCATCTCGCGCCCACGGGAAAAACGTGAGATCGGATCCCGGGATGGCCGTCGGCGTCGGCGTAGAAGAGATGGTAGGTGGAGGGATCGTCCTGGTTGACGCTGCGCTTGACGAGCCGCATGCCGAGGACGCCGGCGTAGAAGTCGAGATTCTCCTGCGCCGGCCCCGCGATCGCGGTGATGTGGTGGACGCCGTTGACCCCGTGCATGGCCCCGTTATACCAGCAAAGCCGCAACTACGAAGCGTCAGATCTCGATTTACCACGCGTCAGGACCGTCGCTTCGCGGCCGCGAGAAAATCCGAGACTTCTGACCCCATCGCAGTATCGTGGTTCAGGCCGGCACGCGGTCGTCCGCTTCCCGCTCCCAGTGGCGATGGGCGGCGATGGCGTCGACGAACGCGGACGCCACCTTCGCCGCCTGCTTGTCGCCGCCGGTAACGACGCCGGCGGCGCTGACGACCGCCGTCGACCGCCGTCGGCGTCCACGGCGCCTTTCAGGCCGAGATAGGACGCCGCGAGCACATCGCGTCCGGCACCGGTGGCCGCAATCGCCTTGCAGTGGCGGAACGCTTCGTCGACGAAGTGCACGCGCGTCGGCGTTGGCGGCGAGCACGCCGGCCGACGCTTCGCCGCCGGCGACATAGACCGCGTCGAACAACACCGACGCCGCGGTCCGCAGGCTGTGATCGACCGGCGACCTCGCCGCCGCCCGCCGCCTGCACGGCGCCCAGATGCGGCGCGATGATCTTCAGCTGGGCACCGCCGGCGGTCAGCGCCTTCTTGATCGCGTTCAACGACGCCGCGTCGAAGCCGTCGGCGACCAGCGCCGCGACCTTGCGCGTCCTGATATTCGGCGCCGGCGCGTTCGGCGTGTTCGCCATGCTCAGCGCCGGCGACGGCGGCATCGGCTTCTGGCGCGCGGCGCCGGCTGGAAGTCCTTCGGGTTCGCATCCGCCGGCATGCTCTTGTTCAGCGGGCCGTCGATCTTCGACGGCACGGCGATGCCCAGCTCCGCCGCGACCTGCTCCGCCAGCGATCGATCCACCTGCGACAGCATGTAGACCATCCGCTCGCGGATCGCCGGCACTTCGACCTTGCCGAGCTCGAACCGCAGCGCGTTGACGATGTGCTGCTGCTCGTGCGGCGCCTGGCTGTTGAAGAACAGCGCGGCCTGGCTGAAGTGATCGAAGAAGCTCTTGCTGCGCGCGCGGATCTTCTGCGCGTCGATCCGCTCGGCGAAGCTGACGAAGCCGCCGAGGTCGGCGCCGGCCTGAAACGGGCAGCCGCCGCCGAGCGAGTTCGGCTCGTAGGCGACGCGGCCCTTGTCGACGCGCATGCTGCATGTGGGCCGTCGCGCTGGTGGTTGTGGACCGGCGACACCGACTGGTTGATCGGAATCTGGTGGAAGTTCGGGCCGCCGAGCCGGCTCAGCTGCGTGTCGGTGTACGAGAACAGCCGGCCCTGCAGCAGCGGATCGTTGGTGAAGTCGATGCCCGGCACGATGTGCCCCGGATGGAACGCCACCTGCTCGGTCTCGGCGAAGAAGTTGTCGGGGTTGCGGTTCAGCGTCAGCCGGCCGATGCGCTGCACCGGCACCAGCTCTTCGGGGATGAGCTTGGTCGGATCGAGCAGATCGAAGTCGAACTTGTGCTCGTCCTTCTCCTCGACCATCTGGATGCCGAGCTCCCATTCCGGAAAGTCGCCGTTCTCGATCGCCTCCCACAGATCGCGGCGGTGGAAGTCCGCGTCCTTGCCGGAGATCTTCGTGCGCCTCGTCCCACAGCACCGAGTGCATGCCGAGCAGCGGCTTCCAGTGGAACTTCACGAAGCGCGACTTCCCCTTCGCGTTCACCAGCCGGAAGGTGTGGATGCCGAAGCCTTCCATCATCCGGAGGCTGCGCGGGATGGCGCGGTCGGACATCGACCCACATGATCATGTGCATCGACTCGGGCATCAGCGAGATGAAGTCCCAGAAGGTGTCGTGCGCCGACGCCGCCTGCGGCATCTCGTTGTGCGGCTCCGGCTTGACCGCGTGGATCAGGTCGGGAAACTTCATCGCGTCCTGGATGAAGAACACCGGGATGTTGTTGCCGACCAGGTCGAAGATCCCTTCGTCGGTGTAGAACTTGACCGCGAAGCCGCGGACGTCGCGGGCCAGGTCGGTCGATCCGCGCGAGCCGGCCACCGTCGAGAAGCGCACGAACACCGGCGTTGTCCTTCGACGGATCCTGGAGAAAGCTGGCCCTGGTCAGCGCGGCCTGCGATTCGTAGACCCGAAAGACGCCGTGCGCCGCCGAGCCGCGCGCATGGACGATCCGCTCGGGAATGCGCTCGTGATCGAAGTGGGTGATCTTTTCGCGAAGGATGAAGTCCTCGAGCAGCGTGCCGCCGCGCTCGCCGCTCTTCAGCGAGTTCTGGTCGTCGTTGATCGGGACGCCCTGGTTGGTGGTGAGAGTCTGGCCGGTCGCGTCAGCGGTGAACGCCTTGAGCTGTTCGAGCTTGGCCGAGGCGCCAGTGCGCGCCTTGCGGCGGCTCGCGCTCTTCTTGGGTGTGGTCATGCGTCGCCACACGCAATCCGCCGGCCAGCGGGACGCGCGGGCAAACGCCGCTCTCGCTCGGCGGCGGCTGCCGCGTGCCGCTACGTCGTGCGACAGGAACGCTACACGTCTACGACGGCTTCTTCAGCTGCGCCAGCAGCGCCGTCAGGATCTGCGCGTAGCGCTCGTCGGCGGCCGAGAACGCCTTCATGTAGTCCTGCTCGGACAGCTTCTGCGCCTTCCAGTCGCCGTCGAACATCGTCCGCTTCCCCGCCGATCTCCGCCTGATCGAACGGCTGGTTGTTCTCGCGCTTCGGCTTCAGCCCGTCGGCGCCGGGATCCTCGATGAACGTCTTGCCGGTCGCGGCGCCGTTCAGATCGATGTAGACGTCGCGGTATTCCTTGTTGGCGAGGCGCGTGGTCAGCAGCTGCGGCACGGAGTACTTGCCGGACACGACCAGCAGCTGCATGCCCGGAAAGTAGAGCGCCGCGGCGAAGGCGTCGGCGCGCGTCCGGATCCTTGGCGGCGATGCTGTCCAGTCTTGGCGGCATCGAGCGCGGCGGCCAGCTGCTTGGCGAGCGGCGCCGACTTCGACTCCTGGGCGGATGCGGGCGCGGCGGCCGAACAGCGCGAGCAAGGCGGGCAGAGCACCGTAGGCGACGCGTGTGAGTAGCTTCACTGCAGCCCTCCCGGGTTGTCGTTGGATTGTAGAGGTTGTTCTACCACCGGCAGGAAGCCGGCGCAATGACTAGATGACTAAATGGCTAACTGACTAACTGACCCGACGACTAGATAAACAGCGGGTCTTCGTCGTCGCCGCGGCCCTGGCGGGCGCGGCCGCTGCGCAGTTCGCGGAGCGCCTGCATCGCGGCGCGGAAGGCGCCCATCATCGCGCGCCCTTCGCGGGCCGGGCGCGCCAATCGACGCCTGGACGACGTTGAGCGTCTGCTCGACGCGGACGGCGACGTCGGCGAACAGCTTGTCGGCGCGCTCGACCTGCGCCGTCGCCAGCGCCACGGCGCGCGAGGCGTCGGCTGCCGATCGCGTTCAGGTGGCCGAACAGCGGCTTCACCTCGCGCTCGAGCTGATCGACCATGCGGCCGACGCGGCGCGCCATCAGGCCGGCGGCGATGATGACGCCGATCTGCGCGATCGGCGATGGCGAGCGTCGCCACCGCGATGACGCCCAGGAAGACGTCGCGCCACACCATTACGCGTTGTCCCGCCGCGCCTGCTGGTAGGCTTCGCGGCCGCGCTCGATGGCGGTGGTCAGCGTCTCGCGGCCCTGGTTGAGCGCGTCGCGTCCCTTGGCGGCCGCGTCGGCCGCCTTGGCGCGCGCCTCGGCGGCCTTGTCGCCCAGGTACTCGCGGGTTTCGCGGCCGCTGGCCGGCGCGTACAGCAGCGCCACCGCCGCGCCGCTCACCGCGCCGAGAATGAACGCCAGCAGAATGCTGCCGGCTCCGGCTCCTTCGTCTCTCGCCATTAGAAGATGCTCACTTTCACGTTGAGGTATTTCTTCGGGTCCTTGTTGATCGCCGCGATCAGCGCGCGCAGATCGCCCACCGCTGCATTCATGTTCTCATATAACTGCTTATCTTTCAGCAACTGTCCGGCCGTTCCCTCGCCGGCGTTCAATTTCGTCACCAGCTGATCGAACTGCGTCGTCACCGTGGTCAGCCGCGTGTAGAGCGCATCGTCGGTCAGCAGCTTGCCGGCGGTGCCCTTCGCCGCGATTGAGACGGTCGGTCAGCGTCTCTGAGGTTGTCGGTGGCGCCCGTCAGCGACTTCGCGAACGCGTCGTCCTTGAGCAGCTTGCCGAGGCTGCCCTCGCCGGCGTTGAGCTTCCGCGTCATCTCCTCGATGTTCTTCATCGACGCCTCGAGGCTCTGGGCGGCCTTCGGGTCCTTGAGCAGCTTGCCGACGGTGCCGCGGCCCTGCTGGATCTCGCGGGTCATCTGACCGGCGGTCGCGACGAACTGCTGCAGCTCGTTGTAGAGGCGGTCGTCGGTGATCAGCTTGCCGGCCGATCCCTTGCCCTGCCGCAGGTCGTGCACCAGCCCGGTCACCTCGTCGATGGTGCCCGACGCCTGCTCGGCGATGTCGGCGAACTGCCCCTTGGCGCGGCCCTGCGGCACGTAGCCGTATTCCGGAATCGGCGTGCCCGACGGTCGATCGGCGTGATGTCGACCGCGCTCGAACCGAGCAGCGACACCGAGCCGAGGAACGCGATCGACTTGTCGGTGATGCGCTCCTGCACCTTCTTGTTGACGTCGAAGACCACGTCGACCTGCTCGCCGGCGAACACGATGTCCTTGACGCTGCCGACCTGGACGCCGGCGACGCGCACCGGCGACCCGGCGGCGAGCCCGGCGACGTTCGGGAAGCGGGTCTTCAGCGTGTAGCGCTGCCAGAACCAGCCTTTGCCGCCGGTCAGGCTGAAGACCAGCACGAGCGGCGATGGCGATGGCGGTAATCGTCAGCAGGCCGATTTTCAGTTCCGACCAGGCGAGCGATCGTGTTCGAGGCATATGGTTGTGCTTTCAGCGTTCAGCTATCAGCGTCAGCGTCTCGGTCGCGCTCAGTCCAGAAAGTTCACGATATACGGGATCCGTCGACGCCCGCAGCGCGTCGGCGTCGCCTTCGAAGACGATCATGCCGTCGCGGACCATGATGAACTCGGCTTCGCGCTCTTTTTCCGGGCGTCGCCGGCACGATCCGCACCTTGCCGTCGGCGTCGCGCTCGGCCATGTGGGTCGCGACGTAGAACGCGTCGCGCAGCTGGTGCGTGACCACGATCGAGCTGACGTGCTCGAGGTCGCGCAGCTTGATGATCTCCTCGTCGACGGTGGTCGCGGTGATCGGATCGAGGCCGGTGGTCGCTTCGTCGTAGAGCAGGATGCGCGGCTTGAACGCCATCGCCCGGGCGATCGCGACGCGCCGCCGCTGGCCGCCCGACAGCTCCGACGGCATCCGGTCGATGTAACTCGCCGAGGCCGACCCAGCCGAGCACCTCTTCGACCCGCCTGTGCGCCTCCTCGAGCGGCATGTCGCTCTCCTCGTAGAGCTTGTAGCCGACGTTCTCGCGCACGGTCAGCGAGTCGAACAGCGCGCCCTCCTGAAAGATCATGCCGAGGTCGGCGCGCACGCGCCATCATCTCGCGGCTCGGAGAGCTGATCGACCCGCTCGCCGTTCACCCAGATCACGCCTTTGTCGGCGCGCAGCAGCCCGGTGATGATCTTCAGGATCGTCGACTTGCCGGAGCCGCTCGCGCCGAGAATGATCTTGGTGTGCCCGGAGATCAGCGTGAAGCTGATGTTCTTCAGCACCACCTTCTCGTCGAAGGCGAGCTCGACCTGATCGAACATCACGACCGGCGCGCCCGGCTCGTTGAGGATCTCTTCCGCCGTCTGGCGTCGTGCTCATGTAAGCCATGTCGCGGCTCAGCTGCGGTGCAGGGTCCGACGGTCAGTACATCGTCGCGATCAGAATCTTGGTCACGAAGAAGTCGACGGCGATCACCGCGACCGATCCGGTCACCACCGCCACGGTCGTCGCCTCGCCGACGCCCTGGGTGCCGCCCTTGGTGCGCAGCCCGACGTGGCACGCGGTGGTCACGATCACGAACCCGAGCACGAACGGCTTGATCAGCCCCATCCAGACGTCCTGCGTGTACAGCGCCTGGGTCACCGACGACCAGTAGACGCCCGACGCGATCTGCAGCTGGAAGACCGCCACCATCCAGCCGCCGACGATGCCGACGAAGTCGGAGATGATGGTCAGCACCGGCGCCATCAGGAACCCGGCCAGCAGGCGCGGCACCACCAGCTTGCGGATCGGATCGGTGCCCGAGCGCGCGCAGCGCGTAGATCTGATCGGTGACCACCATCGATCCGAGCTCGGCGGCGATGCCCGACCCGACGCGGCCGGTCAGCATCAGCGCCGTCAGCACCGGCCCGAGCTCCTTGATCATCGACGCGCTGATCAGCCGGCCGACCACCGAGCGGCCGCCGAACTGATCCAGCGTCAGGCCGCTCTGCAGCGCCAGCGCGGCGCCGGTGAAGAACCCGGTCAGCAGCACCACGGTCAGCGACCCGACGCCGATCACGTCGAACTGCTCGACGATGTCGTAGCGAGTAGCGCGGCGCGGTGAAGACGCCGATGATCGCCGCGCGCACCATCAGGACGTACTCCTGCACCTCGAGCGCGGCGTGTTTCGATCCAGTTTTCGATGAGCATCAGCACGCGGCGGTCACGCCCTCCGCGCGGGGTGCGGCAAGCCCAGCTCGGGATTGCGCAGCCGTTTGATGTCGTCGCGGAGCGACGGCCGCCTTCTCGAAGTCGAGGTTCGCCGCGGCCGGCTTCATCTGCGCCTGCAGCTTGTCGAGATGGGCGTCCAGCTGCTGCTGGTTGTGGAACCGCTCGGTGCCGTCGATGGTGGCCGCCGGCGTCAGATAGTCGCGCTCGTAGACGCTCGACATCACCGTCGTCGATGGCCCGGACGATCGACTGCGGCGTGATGCCGTGCTCGTCGTTGTAGGCCGACTGGATGGCGCGGCGCCGGGCGGTCTCGCTGATCGCGAGGCGCATCGAGTTGGTCTCGTTGTCGGCGTACATGATCACCTGACCGTTGACGTTGCGCGCGGCGCGCCCGGACGTCTGGATCAGCGATCCGGCCGAGCGCAGGAACCCTTCCTTGTCGGCGTCGAGAATCGCGACCAGCGACACTTCCGGCAAATCGAGCCCCTCCCGGAGCAGGTTGATGCCCACCAGCACGTCGAACTCGCCGCGGCGCAGGTCGCGCAGGATCTCGACCCGCTCGAGCGTGTCGATGTCCGAGTGCAGGTAGCGCACCCGCACGCCCGAGCTCCTGGTAGTACTGCGTCAGGTCCTCGGCCATCCGCTTGGTCAGCGTCGTCACCAGCACGCGCTCGCCGCGGGCGACCCTGGCCCGGATCTCCTGCAACAGGTCGTCCACCTGCCCTTTGACCGGCCGCACGTCGATCGGCGGATCGATCAGGCCGGTCGGGCGGATGATCTGCTCGACCACCACGCCCTGCGCCTTAGACATCTCGTACGGGCCCGGGGTTGCGGAGACGAAGACCACCTGCCGGACGCGCTCCTCCCACTCCGCGAACGTCAGCGGCCGGTTGTCGAGCGCCGACGGCAGGCGGAAGCCGTAGGCGACCAGCACTTCCTTGCGCGACCGGTCGCCGGCATACATGCCGCGGACCTGCGGCACGGTCTGGTGGCTCTCGTCGACGACGATCAGCGCGTCCTCCGGCAGGTAGTCGAGCAGCGTCGGCGGCGGCTCGCCCGGCTGGCGGCCGGTCAGGTGGCGCGCGTAGTTCTCGATGCCGTGGCAGTAGCCGATCTCCTGGATCATCTCCAGGTCGAACATCGTGCGCTGGTGCATGCGCTGCGCCTCGAGCAGCCGGCCTTCCTTCTCGAGATCGCCGCGCCGCTGGACCAGCTCTTCCTTGATCGTCTCGACCGCCCGCTTGGTCCGCTCGCGCGGCGCGACGAAGTGCGACTTCGGGTAGACCGCGATCTTGTCGTGCTTGCGCAGCGACTTGCCGGTCAGCGGATCGAACGTCGTCAGCGCGTCGACCTCGTCGCCGAACAGCTCGATGCGCAGCCCCTGCTCTTCGTACGACGGGATCACCTCGACGATGTCGCCGCGGACGCGGAAGGTGCCGCGGCCGAAGTCGGTGTCGTTGCGCTCGTACTGGATTTCGACCAGCTTGCGCAGGATGTCCTCGCGCGTGATGCGCTGGCCGCGCTCGAGCGGCAGCAGCATGCCGTAGTACGCCTCCGGCGAACCGAGACCGTAGATGCACGACACGCTGGCGACGATGATGACGTCGCGCCGCTCGAACAGCGACCGGGTGGCCGACAGCCGCATCCGGTCGATCTCGTCGTTGATCGTCGCTTCCTTGTCGATGTACGAGTCGGTGGCCGGGACGTAGGCCTCCGGCTGGTAGTAGTCGTAGTAGCTGACGAAGTACTCGACGGCGTTGTCGGGAAAGAAGTGCCGGAACTCCTGGTAGAGCTGCGCCGCCAGCGTCTTGTTGTGGACCATCACCAGCGTCGGCCGGTTCACCTGCGCGATGGTCTGCGCCATCGTGAAGGTCTTGCCCGAGCCGGTGACGCCGAGCAGCACCTGATGCTTATCGCCGCGCTCCAGCCCGTCGACGAGCTCGCCGAGCGCGCGCTTCTGATCGCCGGCGAGCGAAAAATCGGAGACGAGGTTGAAGCGGTCGTACAGGGACGGCATACGAACTGACCATAGTACTAGGGGCTAGGGGCTGGGGGCTAGGGGCTGGGGTGCGCCAGCCACCTACTCTTGCCGCAGCGCTTCGATGGGATTCACCCGCGAGGCTCGTCGCGCCGGCACGTACGCGGCGAGCGCGGCGACGGCCATCATCGCGGCGGCGGCGGCGATCGGCATCGTCGGGCCCGCGGCTATGTTGTCTACGAAGGTCACCGCGACGCGCTGCGCGGCGAGCGCCAGCGGGACACCGAGTGCGACGCCGGCGCCGGCCATCGTCAGTGCGCTTCTCTGCACCATCAACAGCACGTCGCGCTGGGTCGCGCCGAGCGCCATGCGGATGCCGATCTCGCTGGTGCGGCGCGCGACGGTATAGGCCAGCAGGCCGTAGAGCCCGATCGCGGCAAGCAGCGCCCCGAGCGCGCCGAAGAAACCGGACAGCATCGCGATCAGGCGTTCGGGAATCATCGACGCGTCAACCTGGTCGGTCATCGTCGTCACCCTGGCGACGGTGACGGTCGGCAGCAGTTCGCGAACCAGCGCGGCGCACATCGCCGGCGACCGCCTCCGGCCGCACGTTCGTCCGCAGCGAAAACTGCTGCGGGACGCCCGGCTCCTGAAACGCGTTCAGGTACACCATCCGCCAGATCGGCTCCTGCAGGTTCAGGTATTTCGTGTCGCCGACGACGCCGACGATCTGGTACGGCTGATCCCGCACCGCCCCGCGATTGTCCTGCCGCTCGAAGGTGAAGAGTTGTCCGACGGGGCTGCGATCGCCGAAGTAGTAGCGCGCCATCGACTGGCTCACGATCGCCACCGGCGGGCGTCCCTGGTCTTCGAACGCGAAATCGCGCCCTGCCAGCAATGGCGTGCCGAGCGTTTCGAAGTACTCCGGCGCGGTCCAGTTCAACGCCACGCGCCGGCGATCCGCCGCTTGTTCACTGAAACCCCGGCACCTCGATGAACCGCGACGCGCCGCCGCCCGAGACCGGGGTGATGGCGCTGAGCGTCGCCGAGCGCACGCCGGGAATCGCCGCGAGCCGTCCAGCAGCTGACGGTAGATCGGCGCGAGTTGATTGCCCTGGTAGCCGCTGCCGGCGGGATCGAGCGTCACCAGCAGCACCGATTCGCGCTGGAAGCCGAGGCCGACGTTTCGCAGCGTGAACATGTGACGCACGAACAGTCCCGCGGCGGCCAACAGCACGATCGACAGCGCCACCTGCGCGATGACGAGGCCCTTGCCGATCGACTCGCCGCGACGGCGTGTCGGGCGCGGCCCCGGTCGCGCGCAACGATGCGGCCGCGGCCGGGTGCCACGCGCTCAGCGCGGGCGCGAGGCCGAACAGGACGCCGGTGGCCAGCGACACGCCGACCGTGAACAGCAGCACGCGCAGATCGAGTCTGCGGCTGAATCTCGATGTGCGACGGCATGCCGGGGATGCGCCCCGACGTCACGACCCGCATCAGCGCATCGGCGCCGAAGTAAGCGAGCACGATGCCGAGCAGGCAGCCGGCCGCTGCGAGCAGCAGCGATTCGGTCAGCACCTGCCGCACCAGGCGGAGCCGTCCGGCGCCGAGCGCGACGCGCACCGTCATCTCGCGCTGCCGCGCCGCGCCGCGCGCCAGCAGCAGCGTCGCGACGCTGGTGCACGCGAGCAGCAACAGCAGGCCGACGATCGCCATCAGCGCGAACAGCGGCCTCGCGTAGACGAACGTCAGCGCGACATGCCCGCGGCGGACGGGACCGCATCGATCGTGACCTGTCGCCACCGCGCGTCGCCGCGTTGCGCGATCTCCTCGTTGCGATCGCGATTGATCGCCTGCAGCTCCGCGCGCGCCTGAACGCGCGACACGCCCGGCTTGATGCGCGCCATCACGCTCATGCTGAGCTCGCCGCTCGCGCGACGGCTGGGCGTCTGAATCAGCGGCTCCATCGCCACCGGCAGCCACACTTCCGGCGCGGCGCCGATCTGGCAGTCCGACGAACCGCCGCGGCGCGACGCCGATCACCGTGGCCGGCGCGCCGTCGACCACCAGCCGCCGGCCGACCACGGACGGATCGGCATGAAAGCGATTGGTCCACGAAGCCCAGCTCAGGACCGCCACCGCCGCGCTGTCCGAGCCGAGCGCGTCGTCCTGCGGCCCGATCAGCCGGCCGATCGCCGGCGTCAGGCCGAGCATCGTGAAGTAGTTGCCGACGACGTACTCGCCGTCGACCGCGTCGGCCTCGATGCCATCCGCGCGAAGATGGAACCGGGCCGGCGAGACGCCGATCAGATCGGAGAATGCGTGGGTTTCGTCGCGAAATCGCTCGAAGTATTTCCACGCGTAGTTGTTGGACGGCGGTTCCGCCGGATCCGGATACTGGCTGAGGAACTGGACGAGTCTCGCCCGGGTCCCGCACCGGCAGCGGTCGAAGCATCAGGGTGTTGATCAGGCTGAAGATGGCGGTGTTGGCGCCGATGCCCAGCGCGAGGGAAAAAATCGCCACCGCGGTGAAACCGGGAGCGCGGCGCATCATCCGAAAGGCGTAATCGGACATCGAGCATGGCAGACCTCGGAGGGCAATACTAATGTATTAGTACAAGCTGTCAAGCCGTTTTGCGACGCGCACGTATCACTGGGGACACACAGGCCGCTTACTGACCGATCTTCACCGTACTCGACACAACTTCACGGCCATATAATCCCACCGTGACCTGTCGGGGCGCACGTGTCACCACGCTTGTCGTCGTGCTGGTGTGCGCCCCCTGGCTGGCGGTCGCGCAACCGGCCGCGCCCGTCGTCCTCGATCAGACCAACCTGCCGCTGCCCGGCGTCCGGATCGAGGTGCTATCGCGGCGATCAGGTGATTCAGAGCACCGTGACCGGCGGCGACGGCACGTTCGACCTGGCGCCCGGGCCGCCCACCGACATCGTCGAGGCCACGCTCGAAGGTTTCGAGACGGCGCGCGTGCCGCGCAGCGCCGCCGATCGCATCGTCCTGGCGATCGCGCACGCCAGCGACGTCACCGAGGTCGTCGCCTCGGCGCTGACCTCCTCGGGCTCGTCGATGGAGCATCTCGGCAGCACGATGGCGGCGCCGCTCGCGCAGCGGCTGCCCGCGCCGCGCCCGCGCATCCTGCAGTCGCTGCCGCTGCTGCCGTCGGTCGTCCGCGGCCGCGACGGCCTGCTGCGCATCGGCGGCACCCGGCCGCACGAGTCGGCGCTGTGGATCGACGGCTTCGACGTCACCGACCCGGTCACGCTGACGTCGGCGATCGACCTGCCGAACGAGAGCGTCAAGGGCATGGCGGTGGTGCGCGATCCGGTGTCGGCCACGTTCAGCGGCGTGCTCGGATCGATGGCGTCGATCGAAACCACCGCCGGCACCGGCGAGTTCCACGCCGGCGTTCAGGGCTTCATCCCGCGGCCGCGCCTGAACGCCGCAGTACGGGCTCGGACGCATCGAAGCGTTCTTTCCGCGCGCCTACGTCGGCGGCCGGCTCGGCCCGCGCGCGCGCTACTTCTCGTCGATCGAGCTGAACTTCGAGCGGGTGCCGGTGCCCGGCGTCACCACGCAGTCGGGCACGCCCGGCGGTCGGCGCCACCGGCGTCGTCTCGTTCGCGCGCGTCGACTTCGACCTCTCGCCGTCCAACACGCTGACGGTCGAGGGGCTGTTCCTGCCGGCCAACAGCTCGTACTCCGGCCTCAGCCCGCTGCAGCAGCCGGAGTCGGCGCCCGACGTCGACGCGCAGCGATCTCTTCGGCGGCGTCGTCGATCGCCTGGTCATCGGACCAGCGCGATCTGCTGACGCTGCGCGTCGGCGTGCATGAACCACGGCACCACGATCCGACCGGCCGGCGTCGGCGACGCGGTGCTGCGCCCCGACGGCTGGCACCAGAACTGGTTCTCCGGCGTCGACACCTCCGGCACGCGCCCGTCGGCCTCGGTCACCTGGGATCGGTCGGGGCTCGTCGCGCGCTGGGCACGCACACGGTCTCGCTCACCGGCGACGTCCAGTACCGGACGATGTCGAGCGTGATGAACCACCAGGCGATCCGGATCGAGGACGACCTCGGGCCGGCTGACGCGGTCGATCGACTTCGTGCCGCTGACCGCGCCGATCGGCGTGCACGACACGCGCGGCGGCGGCGGCATGCGCGATCTCTGGGACGTCACGCCGCGCCTGCAGCTCGACCTCGACCTGCGGCTCGACGGCTACGCAGGAGCGTCCGGCCTGACGCCGTCGCCGCGCCTCGGCGTGCGCTACATGCTCGACGCGGACGGGCGGACGACGCTGAAGGCGAGCGCCGGGCCGGTTCGTCGGCCGGCCGCCGCTCGGCGCGCAGGCGTTCGGCCAGTTCCCGGCGCGGCTCGATCGATCGTTCGATCCGCGTCGACCGGCGCGCTGCGATCGGCAACATACCTACCGCTTCGTCGGCGCGGACGCTGCTGCTGCCGCGATCCGACGGCGTCGCGCTGGAGATCGAGCGCCAGATCCGGCCCGGGCTCGAGGCGCAGGCCGCGGTCCGCGTCCGCAAGAGCACGGACCTGCCGACGGTGATGGTCGGCTCCGAGGGCGGCGACGCGGTGCTGGCCAGCGCCGGCGACAGCGTGTATCGCGAGCTGCAGATCTCGGTGCGCCAGGTGTGGAGCGCCGACGCGCAGCTGTTCGTGAGCTACGTGCACGCGCGATCGCGCGTCGAGTCGAACGACTTCGGCTCGATGTTCACGAACCTCGACACGCCGCTGCTCGAGCCGAACGACACCGCGTCGCCCGCGCATCGCCGACGTGCCGCACCGGCTGCGCGCGTGGTCGACCGTTCGCGCTGCCGTACCGGGTGGTCATGTCGCCGGCGGTCGAATGGCGCACCGGCTTTCCCTACTCGATCCAGGACATGTACCGGCACTACGTCGGCGGCTTCAACACCGAGCGGCTGCCGGTCTACTTCGCCGTCGACCTGACCGCGTTCAAGACGTTCGACGTCTTCAGCCGCAAGATGGACCTGGGCGTCCAGGTCTTCAACCTGACGAACCACTTCAACCCGCGCGACGTGATCTCGGTCATCGGCTCGCCGCGCTTCCGGGAGCTGACCAACAACCCGGGCGTGACCTTCGGCGGCTACATGCAGGTCCGCTGGTAGTTCAGATTTCAGAAGGCAGATTTCAGATTGGCGCCGGCGGCATGCGCGCTTCTGAAATCTGAAATCAGCCGTCTGAAATCTCTTCTGATGGCTTGGGCGTATAATCGCTGGTTGCTACGCTGATGCGGTGTCTAGCTGTCTGCCAGGACGAACTGGTCATCAGGATGCTCGACGAGATCCTGCTGCCCGGATTCGAGGTCGAGTTCATCGTCGAGAACCGGCCGCTCGCCCGCCGTCTGCACGAGGCGGGGGTGCACGGTGACCGCCGGCGATCCCCGGCGCACCGACACCTACCTCAAGGCCGACATCGGCCCCTCGCACCTGCGTCATCATCGAAGACAACGGCAAGCGCAGCCTCGAAGAAGATCCTCGAAGCGGTGCGCGACGCCGGCGGCACGCTGGTCTACGTGCTCGGCATCGGCGCCGCCGCGACCGCGCAAGCGCGCCGACGAGTTCCACGCCGAGTTCCCCGACGTCGCCTACCTGTCGATGTCGGAGCTGTTCGGCGGGCCGCTGCTCACCGAGTTCAGCCGCTCGATGACGCGGGCGCGCGTGCAGCAGTATCAGCGCTACTTCAGCGACGCCGAGCGCGTCCTGATCATGCTGCACAACGATCCCGATCCCGACGCGATGGCCAGCGGCCTGGCGCTGCGCAACGTGCTGCGCCGCACCAAGACGACGGCGATCATCGGCGCGATCCAGGGCGTGACGCGGCCGGAAAACCTGCGGATGGTGAACCTGCTCGACATCCACGTCGAGGCCGATCACCGCAGGACTCGCTCAAGGAGTACGATCGGATCGCGATGGTCGACGTCCAGCCGCACTACTTCGGCGGCCTGATCGATCGCGTCGATCTGGTGATCGATCACCACCCCGAGCAGCCCGGCTACACCGCGGTGTTCAAGGACATCCGCGCCGACTACGGATCGACCTCGACGATCCTCACCGAGCACCTGCGCGCCGTCGACGTCAACATCTCGGAGCGCACCGCGACGGCGATGCTCTACGCGATCAAGTCCGACACGCTGTTCTTCAACCGCTCGACCAACCGCGTCGACCTCGAGGCGTTCTCGTACCTCTATCCGCTGGCCGACGCCGCGCTGATCCGCAAGATGGAAGGCGCCGAAATCACCACCGAGCGCCTCGACTACGTGCTCAAGGCGCACCTCGGCGGCATCCTCTCGGACCAGGTGTTCTGCGCGTTCCTCGGCTCGATGCCGCGCGAGGACTTCATCCCCTACGTCGCCGACTTCTTCCTGCAGCTCGAGGACGTCAAGTGGACGGTCATCGCCGGCATCGTCAACGACTCGCTGGTGGTGTCGGTGCGGAACCTGGGCTACACCAAGAACGCCGGCGAGTTCGTGCGGCGCTTCTTCGCCGACATCGGCAGCGCCGGCGGCCATCGGGCGATGGCCAAGGCGGTGGTGCCGCTGCGCGCGTTCCGCGAGAAATACGGCGACCTGCCGGCCGAGGCGATCAGCGCGCAAGCTTCAGGAGTTCGCGCACGAGTTCCTGCAGCACGAGCGCTTCACCGCCTGAGAAGAAGCGAGAAGCTGCCGGAAGTTAAGAATTAGAACTCAAGTTCGCTAACTTCCCCAGCGCCTGATCCAGATCGGCGATCAGATCGGCCGCATCCTCGAGCCCGACCGACAGCCGCAGCATGCCCCTGGTCACGCCGGCCGCCTCGAGCTGCTCGTCGGTGTGCCCCCACTGCGAGGTGATGCACCGGCATGCTGATCAGGCTCTCGATGCCGCCGAGGCTGGCGGCGCGCTTGACGATCTGCAGCCGGTCGTAGACGCGCTCGGCGCGGTCGAAGCTGGCCGTCCAGATCGAAGCGTCACCATGCCGCCGAAGCCGGTCATCTGCCGCTTCGCGATCTCGTGATCCGGATGCGACGGCAGCCCCGGATAGTAGACCCGGCTGACGCCGCTTGTCGCCGGCCAGGAACGTCGCGACCGCCAGCGCGTTGGCGTTGTGCCTGCGCGACGCGCAGCGGCAGCGTCTTCAGGCCGCGGCCCGAGCGCGTAGGCCGGGATGCGGATCCATCACCGTGCCGACCTGGCGCCGCGCCTTCTCGATCGGCGCGACCAGCGCGCTGCGGGCCGGCGACCATGCCGCCGGTGACGTCGCTGTGGCCGTTCAGATATTTCGTCACGCTCTGCATCGCGAGATCGACGCCGAGCGCCAGCGGCTGCTGGTTGATCGGGCAGGCGAAGGTGTTGTCGATCACCGAGAGCACGCCGCGCGCGCGGCAGGCGTGCGGCGATCCGCGCGCATGTCGACGCAGCGCAGCGTCGGGTTGATCGGCGACTCGAACCACACCATCCGCGTGCGCTCGCCGATGACCGACTCCGGGCTGCGCCAGCTCCTCGAGCGAGACGAAGCGCGGCGTCACGCCGAAGCTGGGCGAGCACGTCTTCCAGCAGGTGCAGCGTGCCGCCGTAGATCGCGGCGCCGCAGACGATCTCGTCGCCCGCCTTCAGGTGCGCCAGCATGATCGTCGTCGGTCGCGCCCTGTCCCGGACGAGAACAGCAGCGCCGCCTCCGGCGCGATCGATCGCCGCCAGCTTCTTCTCCGCCGCCACCACGGTCGGGTTGGTGTAGCGCGAGTAGAGGTGCTTGGTCGATCGCCCCTCGTTGTAGGCGACCACCTCCTGCGCGTTCTCGAACACGAAGGTCGTGGTCTCGTAGATCGGCGTCGTCAGCGGCGCCGGCGCGCTGGTGTCGGTCTCGCCCGCGTGGATCAGCTCGGTAGCCGGACCCTTCATATTTGAGACCTCAGATTTCAGATTTCAGGTTTCAGATTCTGACTTCTGAAATCAGCATTCTGAAATCCCACCTTGTCCCCGGATGCGCCGACCACCGGCTCGATGAACTGGTGATAGGCGTCCTCGTAGCCGCGGCTGATCAGCTCGCCCAGGCCCTGGCGGCGCTGCGAGCGATCGTCGTAGCCGCCGGCGAAATCGAACGGGCCGATCGGGTTGTGCGCCGGCCGGACGGTGAAGATCCGCACGCCCGCCGGTCGTCGTGCGTCGCGTCGCGGACGACCGCCGCTTCGGCCGACTGCAGGTACTCGCCGAGCCGGCCGCGGCCGTCGAGCCGCGGCGACGCCAGCGCGTGCGGGCCGGGCGACTCCGGCGCCGCCGACACCAGCACGATCTGCTCGACGCCGAGGTCGATCAGCTCGTCGATCAGGCGAATCAGGCCTGCCGGACGATCGCACAGCCGATGGGTCTCGCCGCGCCAGTAGGCGTCGGCGCGCGAACGTGATCGCGTGCCAGTCGGTGGCCAGCGGAATGGAGAGCGCGGCCGCGACGGCGTCGGGCAGGTGATCGCGCGGCGACGCCGGCCAGATCGAACACCTCGGCGCGGCGCGCCTCCGCCGCTTCGCTGGTCGGCCGGCGGATCAGATCGCGGCGGCGGTCCTCGCCGACCAGCGCGAACAGCAGATCGCGATGCGCGTCGGCGTCGTGCACGGTGACGATCAGCTCGCGGAAACCGGGCTGGCCGAGGTTCTCGGTCAGCATCTCGGCGTAGCGGCGCCCGAGTTCCGCCGGCGTCGGCCCCTTCAGCTGCGTGGCGCCGCGCACCAGATCCCACATCACGCGCCAGCAGTGGTCGATCGCCTGGCTCGGACGACAGCGGCGCGCGCAGCGCGCGCCACCACGAACGGCGCCGAGCCGACCGGCGCCGCTTCGCCGCGCCGGCGATCCAGCCGTCGACGAGCGCGACGACGCCCGCGGCCGCCGAGCACGAGCAGCACCAGCCGCGGCAGCCAGGTCGGCAGCGCCTGCGGCGCGAACGCCGCCTGCGCGAGCCGCAGATACGCCGCCACCAGCCCGCCGGCGCCGCTGACGCCGACCATCTTCAGCACGAAGTCGATCGGGAACACGATCAGGCCGAGCGCCACCGCGGCGATCGGGACCGCGACGATGGCCAGCGACGACGCCAGCGCCCAGACGACGATGCGCGGCGACGAGCCGCCACTCGTAGAGCCGCTCGATCCCGTCGGCGCGCCAGAAGCCCTTCTCGTCCCACAGCCGCTGCGCGCCGTCGACCGCCGCAAACAGCGCGCCGATCACGCCGATGCCGCGGCCGGCGACGATGTCGAGCTTGACGCCGGCTTCGTGGAGCGCGCGCAGCACGCCGGCGTGATAGGCGCCGGCGGTGCCGGTGCCGGTCAGGACCAGCGCGGTGCGGCGTTGCGGAGAGTACGGTTCGGGAGCTGGTGAGGAGACCGTGGCGTCGGCCCGATCCATTAGCCGGCGACTTCGTCGTGGATGGTCGTGAGCTTGACGATTTCGAACTCGCGCGCGCCGCCCGGCGTCACCACCTTCACGGTGTCGCCCGGCTCCTTGTTGATCAGCGCGCGGCCGATCGGCGAGGTCGTGGAGATCATGCCCTTCTCGGCGTCGGCGTCTTCCGGCATCACCAGCTGAAACGCTCATCTTCTCGCCGTTGCCGTCGATGACGTCGAGCGTCGAGCCGAAGCCGGCGCGGTCGTGCGGAATGCGATCGACCTTGATCAGCGCGATCTCGGCGACGCGCTTCTGCAGCATGCTGATGCGCGACTCGACCAGCCGCTGCCGCTCCTTCGCCGCCTGGTATTCCGCGTTCTCGCGCAGATCGCCGAGCTCGCGCGCGCGCTTGATCTCCTTCGGCAGCTCCAGCTTCAGCTCGTGGTTCAGCGCCTGAATTTCGTCTTCGAACTTCTTGATCAGCCGCTCTTTCATCGTGTCCGCCATCGGTCGGGCAATCGTACCACAGTGCTATCCTTCCCGAGTGACCATTACCAGCCGCCAGAATCCGCTCGTGGCGCGCTTCCGGACGGCCGCGCGCGGCGACGTCGGCGGCGTGATGCTGCTCGACGGCGCGCACCTGGTCGCCGACGCGCTCGCCGCCGGCATCGCCTTTCAGCTCGCGGCGGTGACGCCGGCGTCGCAGCGAGGACGCAGACATCCGCGCGCTGGTCGACGCGCTCCAGCGCGACGGCGTCGAGGTGATCACCGTGTCGCGCATCCGGTGATGGACGCGGTCAGCCCGGTCAAGACGCCCAGCGGCGATCGTCGCGCTCGCCGAGCGGCCGGCGGCCGGCGCCGACCGCATCTACGGCGCCGGCCGCGCTGGTCGTCGTCGGCCGTGCGACGTGCAGGATCCCGGCAACCTCGGCGCGATCGTGCGCGTCGCCGAGGCGGCCGGCGCCACCGGCTTCGTCGCCGCGGGCGGATCGGCGAACCCGTTCGGCTGGAAGGCGCTGCGCGGCTCGATGGGCAGCGCGCTGCGCCTGCCGATCGTCAGCGAGCGTCGAGCGCCGACGAAGCGGTCGCCGACGCCAGGCGCCACGGCTGCCGCATCGTCGCGACGGTGCCGCGCGACGGACGCTCGCTGTTCGACGTCGATCTCACGGCGCCGATCGACGCTGCTCATCGGCGGCGAGGGCCAGGGTCTGCCGGCGGCGCTCATCGACGCCGCCGACGAGCGCGTCACGATCCCGATGCAGGCGCCGGTCGAGTCGCTGAACGCCGCGGTCACGGCCGCGCTCATCGTCTACGAAGCGCGCCGCCAGCGCGGACAGATCTGAAATCTGAACGTCTAGAAATCTGAACTGCTCATGGACTCCCTGTTCCCCGACGAAGACGCGCCGGTCGCCAACCGCGCGAAGGCGCCGCTCGCCGAGCGGATGCGGCCGCGCACGTTCGACGAGTTCGTCGGCCAGGAGGATCTGCTCGCGCCCGGGCAAGCCGCTGCGCGAGGCGATCGAGCGCGACCTGCTGCAGTCGATCATCCTGTGGGGCCCGCCCGGCACCGGCAAGACCACGCTGGCGCGCATCATCGCCGACACGACCAAGGCGCGCTTCGTCTCGTTCAGCGCGGTGCTCGCCGGCATCAAGGAAATCCGCGACGTGATGGCGGAGGCCGAGCGGATCCGCCGCAGCCACCGGCCGCCGCACCATCGTCTTCATCGACGAGATCCACCGCTTCAACAAGGCGCAGCAGGACGCGTTCCTGCCGCGCGTCGAGGCCGGCGACATCGTGCTGATCGGCGCGACCACCGAGAACCCGTCGTTCGAGGTGAACGCGGCGCTGCTGTCGCGCTCGAAGGTCTTCGTGCTGCACGGCCTGACCGACCGAGGAGGTCGCGTCGATCCTGCGGCGCGCGCTCGACCGACCCCGAGCGCGGCCTCGGCAGCGAGCCGGTGTCGATCGACGACGATGCGCTGACCGCGATCGCGCTCTACGCGAACGGCGACGCGCGGTCGGCGCTCAACCTGCTCGAGCTGAGCCTCGCGGCCGCGCCGTCGATCGATCTGCCGGCGGCACGTCGACGTCGGCCGCGTCGAGCAGACGATCCAGAAGCGCGCGCTGCTCTACGACAAGAGCGGCGAGGAGCACTACAACCTCATCTCGGCGCTGCACAAGTCGATGCGCAACAGCGATCCCGGACGCCGTCGGTCTACTGGCTGGCGCGGATGGTCGAGGCCGGCGAGGATCCGCTGTACATCGCGCGGCGGCTGGTGCGCTTCGCGTCCGAGGACATCGGCAACGCCGATCCGCAGGCGCTGACGGTGGCGGTCGCCGCGAAGGACGCGGTCCACTTCATCGGCATGCCCGAGGGCAACACCGCGCTGGCGCAGGCCGCGATCTACCTGGCGACGGCGCCGAAGAGCAACGCGGTCTACGAGGCCTACAACCGCGCCGCCGAGGACGCGCACCGCGACGTCGCCGCAGCCGGTGCCGCTGCACCTGCGCAACGCGCCGACCAAGCTGATGAAGGAGCTCGACTACGGCAAGGGCTACCAGTACGCGCACGACGAGGCCGGACGCGGTCGCCGACATGTCGTGCCTGCCCAGCGCGCTCGAAGGACGGAAATACTACGAGCCGAAGGAGCGCGGCTTCGAGAAGGAGATCAAGCGGCGCCTCGACGGCTGGGAAGAGATCAAAAGGAAGCGACGCGCTCCTCGAGAATAGCCGGGGAGACAACGGAGACACGGAGTGTTCGAACCACAGAGTCACCAAGTCACCGAGGTCGAAACACACGCACCCTGTCGACGCGTCGCACGTCGGCCGGCCTCGCCGGCCGATACTCGCGTCCCGGAGAACGAGTAAACGCGCATCTCAAACGCCTGGAGCTTGTGTTTCACCCGTTCTTCGGGACGCGTGGCCGCCGAAGTCGGCGTGCGACGCGCTCAGGTCTGTGTCTCTGTGATTTTGGACGGTTTGGCAGGGACGTGACTGATATGGAAGTTCCGCTGATGATCGACTTCGCTGCACCATCGTCCCTTCTCAGGGAAGTCGATCGACCGTCTGCGCTGCCCATCGTCGGCAACGGCCCACCTGGCACATTCGTGGCGTTTCCAGAAGGGGTGCGGGTGTCCCTGCCAACCGATCAGATCATTCTCGCCGAAGACATTGGCGGCCGCGCGCGCGTCGGCTTCGGCGGCATGCAGTTTGTGGGCATTGAAGACGACCAACTGGCGTTCGTTCGCGTTCGCGAATTGCATCCCGAGGTGCAACTCTCCCCCGCGCGTAGCCACAGGATGCTGCTCGATCGCCGTTGGGTCTCGAGCATCCGCGTGGACGGGCACGAGGTCTGGGCGGCTGTGTAGCCATCATCTCACGTCAGACGTAGTGCCCCACCGACATCAGCACCAGCGCGATGGTCTGCAGCGCCATCACCAACCGCGTGCCGCCGTTGATCCGCCCGCGCAGCGCCGCGGCGCGCTGCATCAGCGCTCCTTTAGCCGGGCCGTCGGGCGCGCCTGTCGCCTCGGTCATGATCGTCACCATCTGGGAGGCGCTCTTTCCGACCACCGTGGCGCCGATGACGCCGGCGAGCAGGCCTGACACGCCGCCCGCGCCGAACGCGATCCCCGCATGCGTCACGATGACCGACGGATCGAAACCGCCGGTGAATCGCCAGAGCAGGTAGGCGCCCGTCGCCATCGTCGTCATGGCCACGGCGCCCATGTAGGTATGAAGGCCGCGGCGGTCCAGCCGCATCATGATCTGGCCTCCCGCCGGCCCGGCTTCCTCGACGACCGGACCAAGCAGCAGCGAGACGTAGGCCGTCGAACCGATCCACACGCCAGCGAACAGCACGTGCGCCGCGCGCAGCGCCAGGAAAGTCAGGACGTTCATCGCATCCTCCTCAGTGGGTCGCAGCCGCTCTTCTCCATACGGACAATGTAGACGTTCGAAAAGATCGCGGTTGCTAAGACTTGCCTACGCCGATCCTAAATGTTTCTTAAATGATTCATAATGTTGCGCGCCGCCGCGTTTATGGCCCAAACACGCCTCGATCGCTGTCTCGAACCCGGCTTGTCGGTCCTTGTCGGCACGGTTGATCCCACCGGCATCCCGTCGTGCTGCCGCGGGATTGCGATTGCGTCCGAGGATGCGCTGCAGACGGTGACCGTCTACCTGCCGCTCGCGACCAGCCAGGACATGATTCGCAATCTCGCCACCACCGGGCGGATCGCGGTCGGCGTCACCCACCCGCGCGACAACTTCGCGACCCAGTTCAAGGGCACCACGCTCGAGGCGCGGCTGGCCCGCGACGACGAATCGGCGTTCGTGCGGGCGCGCCTGGAAGCCTATGCCGACGTGCTCGACCGGATCGGTGTGCCGCGCCGGGTGGCCCGCAGCCTGGCGCACTGGCCCGCCTTCGCGGTCACGATGCGGGTCGAACAGACGTTCGACCAGACGCCGGGGCCCAACGCGGGAAGCCCCGTCGCGATGAGCGTCCGGCTGCTCGACATCCGGCGCTGCTTCCAGGGCGTGGTGCCCAGCATGATCGCCACGGCCGACAGCCGCGGCATCCCGAACGTGGTCTACGTCAGCCAGGTCTATTTCGTCGACGATTCGCACGTCGCGCTCTCGTGCCAGTTCTTCAGCAAGACGCGCCGCAACCTCGACGAGAACCCGGTCGCCTGCGCCGAAGTGCTGGATCCGGTGACGCTGCAGGCCTACCGCCTGCGGCTGAAGTTCCTGCGCTCGGAGCGCAGCGGGCCGCTCTTCGACACGATGTCGCTGCGGATCGACGCGATCGCCTCGCATACCGGCATGGCCGGCGTGTTTCGCCTGATCGCCGCCGACGTGTTCGAAGTCCTCACCGCCGACGCGGTTGCGGGGTTTCTCACCGACCCGCCGGTCGATACACCGGCAGGCGCGTCACTCGAAGGGCTGCGGACCGAAATGCGCGGGCTGCAGTGGGTCTCGGACCGCATCAATCGCGCCACCGGCCTGGAGTCGCTGCTGCGCGAGGTCCTCGAAGCGCTCGACGAATACTTCACCTTCGCGCACACCGCGGTGCTGCTTCACGACGAGGCGAATCACCGGCTGACGACGCTGGCGAGCCGTGGTTACGGACAGAGCGGCGTCGGCGCCGAGGTGGCGATCGGTGAAGGTCTGATCGGTACGGTCGCGCGCGAGCGGCGTTTGCTGCGGCTGACCAGCCTCGAAGCCGACCTGCGCTACGGCCGCGCCATCCGCCGCGCCGCCGAAGGCGGCGACCGGGCGCTCCAGGCGGAGATTCCGCTGCCGGGGCTGCCCGACGCGCAGAGCGTGCTCGCCATCCCGCTGACGATCGGCGATCGGCTGATCGGCGTCATCGCCGCGGAGGATCGCGATCCGATGCGGTTCAGCGAGTGGCACGAGGCCTACCTCGACGTGCTGGCTAATCAGATCGCGCTCGGCATCGACCGCATGATCGAGCGCTGCGACGAACCGGCGGACGCACTCGCCGCGCCCCTGCCGGCGCCCGCGCCGCCGCGCCGACCCGCCGATCCCGAGCCGCGAACCACCCGCCGGCTGACCTACTATCGTCACGACGACGCGATTTTCGTGGACGACGAGTATCTGATTCGCAACATCCCCGCGAGGATTCTCTGGAAGGTGCTCGGCGAGTCGATGCGGACCGGCCGCACCGAGTTCTCCAACCGGGAAATGCGGATCGATCCGGCGCTGGGGCTGCCGCCGGTGAAGGACAATTTCGAGAGCCGGCTGATCCTGCTCCGCCATCGCCTCCAGGAGAAATGCCCCGACCTGCAGATCGTCTCTACGGGCCGGGGCCGGTTCGCCCTGCGCGCGGACGCAGCGATCGAAATGTCCGAGCGCTGAGCGCCGTTACATCTGCTTGTTGTAGACCCGCGTGCTGACCGCGCGGCCCGATGCGGTCTTGGTGACCAGCGTCATGGTCTTGCCGTCCCTGGACACGACGCTGTGAGTCGTCTGCGTCACTTTCCGCCACGCTCTTGATCGTCGAGTCCGACGCCCAGCCGTCGCCGGTGATGGCAATCGAGTCGCCGGCGGCGCCGCTGTAGGGCGCATCCTTGCCGTCGAACTTCGCCCGGTATCCCGACGGCTGCTTGGTCCCGCTCACGCAGCACCGTGTCCGCGGTCATCTGCACGCCGCCGTCGTCGGTCGCCAGGTAGGTGCGCGTCTCGTCGCAGGTGCCTGGCCCTGCTGGTAGGTCGACTTCGCGACGTCGAGGATCCACGTGCCGAGGCGCGGGTTCGCCTGCGCGGCTGCCCGCTGCGGCAACAGGCCCGCCGCCGCGATCAGGCACGCGAAGACGAGCGTGCGCTTGAGATGGTTCATGCTGTTCTCCTGATCACAGCATGAAGCGAGGCGGTCGATCTGTGTGTGCAGTTCAGGACAGGCCTTGCAGCAGCGGGCTGAACGCGTCGCGTTGACGCTACCGGCGTGCGGGCACGACGGCAGGCACCTCGACGGGCGGGGAAATCGGCTCGTCGCCGTCAACCGGCGTCGTCACCAGGCCCTTGAGCACCGGCAGCGGCTGCCCCTCCTGTTTCGCGAAGAACGTCTCGAGGACGTGCTTGGCGATCGGCGCGGCGGTGGTGCCGCCGTGGCCGCCGTGCTCGACGAACACGACGCCGGCGATCTGCGGGTTGTCTCGCGGCGCGAAGAACACGAACCAGCCGTTGTCGCGCAGATCCCTGTCGCGTTCGCCCCTTGGCGGCCTTGCCGCCCTCGAGCGAGATCACCTGCGCCGTCCCGGTCTTGCCCGAGACGTCGCGGCCCGGAATCCTGGCGCGGCCGCCGGTGCCGGCGCCGTTCACGACCATCCACAGCCCTTCGCGAATCGCCTGGATCGTCTCCGGCTTCAACTGCACCACGGAATGCGGCGCCGGCGGCGGCACGTCCTTCCACCCGCTGCCGTCGTCCACCGCCTTGAGCAGGTGCGGGCGTCAGCCGCGTGCCGCCGTTGGCGATCGTCGAGATGTAGACCGCCATCGACACCGGCGTCAGCGCCACGGCGCCCTGTCCGATCGACACCGAGATGGTTTCGCCCGCGTACCACTTCTCGTTGAACCGCTCGCGCTTCCACTCCGGCGACGGCACCAGCCCCTGCGTCTCGTTCGGCAGATCGATGCCGGTCTTCTCGCCGAGACCGAGCAGCGTCGCCCACTTGTGGATCTTGTCGATGCCGACCATGTTGCCGACGGTGTAGAAGTAGACGTTGCACGAGTGCTCGATCGCCTGGCGCAGGTCGATCGTGCCGTGGCCGCGGCCGTTGGGCAGCGAGCACTGGAACGAGCGGCCGAAGAACATCGCGTGGCCGGGACAGTAGACCTTGAAGTCCGGCGTGATCACGCCTTCCTCGAGCGCCGCCGTTCGCCACCGCCATCTTGAACGTCGAGCCGGGCGGATAGCGTCCCTGGATGGCGCGGTCCTGCAGCGGCTTGAGGTCGTCGGTGTTGAGCGACGCCCAGGTCGCGCGATCGATGCCGGCGGCGAAGGCGTTGGG
Source organism: uncultured Acidobacteriota bacterium (assembly GCA_963794705.1). GTDB lineage: Bacteria > Acidobacteriota > Vicinamibacteria > Vicinamibacterales > CAVVIG01 > CAVQFC01. The sequence continues at coordinate 522,291 of CAWCFI010000005.1, read as the reverse complement.
ATCGTAGGCAGGGCACGCTCGTGAACGCCAGCACCTCGCCCGTCTTCGGATCCATGATCACCGATGCGCCGTTGAAGCCCGAGACCTTGAAGCCGTCCTCGAGCGCCTTCTGCAGGTCGTAGTCGACGGTCAGCGTGACGCGCTTGCCCTCGTTCGGCGCGTTCTCCTCGAGCGTGCGGATCTCGCGGCCGACGCTGTTGACGACGACGCGGCGGGCGCCGTCCTCGCCCATCAGCATCGCGTTGTAGACCTTCTCGATCCCCGACTGCCCGACGATGTCGCCGCTCTTGAGGCCGTCGCCGTCGGTCACCTGCGCGTCGCTGACCTCGCCGACATAGCCGAACAGGTGCGCCGCGAACGCCTCCGGGATAGCGCCGCGTCGGCACCTGCTCGACGACGATGTCCGGGCAGCTCGTAGTCGAGGCGCCGGGCGCGGATCGCCGCCACCTGCGCCAGCGTCGCGTCCTGCACGATGGTGATCGGCCGGTAGGCCGGCTCGCGGCGATGGCGATCGACGATCTGCGCGCACGCCGGCCTCGTCGATGCCGAGCACCGCCGACAGCAGGCGCACGGTGCGGTTGAGATCCTTGGTGTGCTCGCGGACGATCGAGATGCTGTAGGAGCGGCGGTTGACGACGAGGACGCGCTGGTTGCGGTCGAAGACGATGCCGCGCGGAGCGCGCAGCGCCAGCGTGCGCTGATGGTTGTTCTCCGCCATCTCCTCGAACTTGGCGTGCTGCACCACCTGCAGCACCCAGAAGCCGACGGCGAGGAGGGTGAACAGGCCGACGATCGACGTACTGCAGCTGCGACAAGCGCAGCGTGGCGGCCCGGCGGCGATCGTCGACCATACGCTTGCTCGATCAACCGCCGAACGAACGCGTGAACAGCTCCTCGATCGCGCGGCGTGCCGTTGGGCTGCAGCCGCCGCGTGCCGGTGCCGGTGAAGTGCGCGTGGGTGATGATCGGGCCGTTGGCCGACGTGCGCTTCTCCCAGTCCTCGCCGGACCAGGTGAACCAGCTGTTCTTCTCCTGATCGAACACGTGCAGCGGCTTGTTACACAGCTTGGCGAACTCCGCGCCCCATCCGGTCCCGCCGCGGACCGTGCCATCGTCGAGGATGGTGCCGATGACGTAGATCTCCTGGCCGCTGTTGACCTGATACCACAGCGTCTGCAGCACCTTGCGGATGGTCGGCGCGTCGGCGTAGCGCCGGTGCATCAGGCGCGACACGTAGGCGAGGCTGACGTCGCCGGACTGCAGCTCTTCGTGGTTGAGGACGCGGACGCCGCGGTGGCGCGCGATCGTGTGGCCCTCGAAGGTGAAGTTCACTTCCTCGATGCCGTGGCGCTCGGCGCAGGCGCCGAACTCCGCCTCGGCTCCGGCGGCGCCGCCGCTGAACAGGATGCCTTCGTCACGGTTCATTGTGCGTCTCCCGCGTCGTGCGATCATAGCATCCGACATGGACCCACGACGTTACCGCGCCGGCGAATCGATCGAGGATTTCTGCCGCGCCTGCAAGACCGACCGGATGCACACGGTGGTCGCCGCCGACGGCGACGGCCGGCCGATCCGCGTCGACTGCGGCTACTGCCACAGCGAGCACAACTACCGCGGGGGCGCCCGTATCGGCGCTCGGGCCGGCGCCGGCGCCCGACCGGCGCCGGCATCTGGTCCGCCGTCAGGCGCTCCGGCTCGCCGACAGCGTCGCAAGCGCGAAGGCGCCTTCCCCATCGTCACCGAACGCGAAAGGACAGGCCCAGCCGATGACCGCCGACCGAGACGCCGACCTCGAACTGCTGCTGCGGCGGGTCATCCGCGAAGAGGCGGGCATCACCCCGGTCGCGCCCGCGGAGAAATGGCGCGGCGGCACGCTCGTGCTGCGCCCAGGCACCCCCGGCCTGCAGGAGAAGTCGCTGGCCGATCGAAACCTTCTTCCACAAGGTCGTGATGCTGCGCAATCGCCTGCGGACGCTCGAGCAGCACGTCAACAGCGCCGAGCTGCCGGACGATGTGAAGGTGAAGCTGCAGGGCTACATCAGCGGCTGCTACGGCACGCTGACCAGCTTCAACGTGCTGTTCGCGGAGGAAGAGGATCAGTTCAAGGGGGCGGGCGGCGACTGAACCACGAAATTCACGAAAGCAGTGCGCGGGTCTCGCGCCCTACTTGCTGTCTGGCACCCCAACTCTGAGCGGCGCGCGCTCGACCTGTTGCGGCGCGGCCATCGTGCGCACCGCGAGGAACAGGCCGTTGGCGCGCAGCGCCGCGCGGTCGGCGGGCAGCAGGTCATCACACCCGCGGCTTCGCTGGCCTTGTTGGTGATCAGCGTCGCGATGGCCGGGCCCTGGCGGCCGCGATGCAGCGAGGCGACCAGCGGCGTGGTCGACGGTCGTATCCCACGCGAGCGTGCCGGCCACCTGATCGAACGAGAACGTCACGTGCGCGCCCGCGAGGTTGACGACGAAATTGAGCGTCGACGGCGCGCGGCCGTTCACCAGCGCGGGCGTCGCGGCGGGAGCGCGGCGCGGGTGGGTCGCCTGTTCGTACGAGAACGCGATCGAGAGCAGCCTCGCCTCGCTCCATGCCGGTCCCATCAGCTTCGAGCCCGACCGGCACCCCATCGTCGGTAAAGCCGGCGGGAACGCTGATCGCCGGCAGACCGGTGCTCGCGCTCAACTGACAGTTCTCCCCGCCGCGCTGGGCCTCGCCAATCGCGGCCGCCTTCCGCCGCAGCGGCGGGTAGGCGAGGACGTCGAGACGCTGCGCGGTCATCAGCGCTGTAACCGCCTGCAGCAGCTCGGTGCGCCTGGCCCGCGCCTGCGCGACGTCCGGCGTGTCCGGCGACGTCCGCGCGTTGCGCCGCCTGAACATCGTCTCGAGCGCGGTCGAATAGTCGCCGCGATCGAGGATCTCGCCGAGCGAGTGCACCGGCGCGCCGGGCCACCGCGCCAGGTAGGCGATCAGATCGAACTTGAACTCCGCGTCGATGAGGCTCGAGCCGCGCATCTGCTCGTCGACCCCTGGAATCGACACCTCCACCAGCGTCGCGCCCGCCTTCTGCATCGCCTCCAGCGCCTTGCGATCGACGGCGCCGACTTCTTCTTCGTCAGGCGAGGCGCCGAACAGGTTCCTGACCACGCCGATGGTGACGCCGCGCAGCGCGTCGCCCTTCAGCAGATCGCGATAGCTTGGCGGGATGTGACCATCGGCTTGCTGCGTGATCGCGTCCTCGGGATCGGGGCCCACCGTGGCATCCAGCATCGCCGCAAGATCGGTGACCGTGCGCGCCAGCGGGCCGCCGATGTCCTGCGTGTGCGACAGCGGGATGATGCCGTTGCGGCTCGACAACCCCATCGTGCCGCGCAGGCCGAAGAGGTTGTTGTTCGCGGACGGAATCCGGATCGAGCCGCAGGTATCGCTGCCCATTCCCGCCGCCGCGAAGCTGGCGGCGACCGCCGCGCCGGTGCCGCCGCTCGATCCACCGGGATTGCGCGACAGGTCGTAGGGATTGCGCGTCTGTCCACCGAGCGAGCTGATGGTGGTGATGCCCGCCGCCAGCTCGTGGAGGTTGGTCTTGCCGATGATGACGACGCCGGCGTCGCGCAGCCTCTTGACCTGAAACGCGTCGCGACCGGTCATGAACCCGGTGAGCGCCAGCGTGCCGCCGGTGGTGGGCATGTCGACGGTCTCGAAGTTGTCCTTCACGACAATCGGAATGCCGTGAAGCGGGCCGCGCACGCGGCCCGCCGCCCGCTCCCGATCCAGCGCGTCGGCGATCTCGAGCACCTTCGGGTTCATCGCGATCATCGCGTTGATCTGCGGTCCCAGCAGATCGTAGGCGCGGATGCGGGCGAGGTAGGCGAGGACGAGCGCGCGCGAGGTGACTGCACCGGACCCGAGCGCCGTCTGCAGTTCGGCGATGCTCTTTTCCTGAACGTCAAAGGGGACGGCTTGCGCGGCCGACGGCGCCTGCGGGCCGCGGGCGGCGACGATCGGGGCCGCGGCCATCACCACGGCCAGCGCGGACGCCGCAATCCAGCGGCGCCTCACTTCGACGCCGACCAGGCGCGAATCTTCTCGTGGAGGAAGCTGACCGGGATGGCGCCGTCCTCGAGCACGCGATCGTGGAACTGCTTGATGTCGAACCGCTGCCCCATCGCCTGCTCGGCCTCCTCGCGCGCCTTGCTGATCTCGAGCTTGCCGAGCATGTAGGCGGTCGCCTGTCCCGGATAAATGATGTACCGGTCTACCTCGGAGGTGACCTCGGCCGGATCCTCCGCGGTATGCGCCAGCATGAAGTCGATCGCCTGCTGCCTGGTCCACCCGAGCGTGTGGATACCGGAATCCACGACCAGCCGGGACGCGCGGAGCGCCTGGCTCGACAGCATGCCGAGCCGGTCCAGATCGGCGGTGAACAGCTTCATCTCGTCGGCAAGCCGTTCGGAGTACAACGCCCACCCTTCCTGATACCCGGAATTCCCGAGATAGCGGCCGATCGGATGGATGTCCTTCCGCTCGAGCGCGATCGCCCCCTGCAGATGGTGCCCCGGGATGGTCTCGTGAAACGCCGTCGACTCCGCTTCGACGCGACTCCTCTTCTCGGCTTCATACGCGTTGATGAAGAACACCGCGGGACGGCTGCCATCCTCCGCCGGCGGGTTGTATTCGTTCGGTCCGTTCTTCTCCCGGAACTTCGGATACCGCTGAATCACGACATCGGCCTTCGGCAGCAGCCCGAACCAGTCGTGGATGCGATCCTTGGCGCGCGCCAGCGCAGCCTGCGAGCGCGCGATCAAGTCGTCCGGCCCGGTGAACAGATAGCGCTTCCCGGTTCGCGCATGCTGCAGCAGTGCCGGCACCTCGCCGATCCCGAACGACCGCTGGCCGATCGCCTTCATCTCCTGGTCGAGAAGGGCGACTTCGCGAAGGCCGGTGGCGTGCACCTCGCTTGCCGGCACCGGCAGCGAGCTGTGGAACCGCACCGACGCGTCGTAGCAGGCGGCGCCGTTCGGGTTCGCCGACACGCCAATGGCCTCCCGCGCCGCCGGCAGGTATTCCTTCTCCAGGAAGTCGCGGTAGCGCTTGAACGCCGGGACGATCTGTTCGCGCACCAGCAGGTCGAACTGCTTCGTGAACGCCGTCGTCTTGTCGCGCACCGACGGCGAGTCGAACGGCGACTCGGCGGTCGGCGTCGCAATCAGCGTGTCCATCTGCTCGATGACGATGCGGACGTTGCCCTTCGGCGCCGAAAAACCGGCCTTGAGCCCCTCGCGCAGGTTGGCGATCTCGGTATCGACGTATTTGGGCAGCCGGCTCCAGCGCGCGAGCGCTTCCTTCCGCGCCTCGTCGGTCCCGATCGGCTGGATGGTGACGGTATAGCCGTCCTGCACCTGCCAGCCGTTGACGAACTGGCTGACCGTCCACAACTCGCTGCGGCACACCCTGGCGCCGATCGACGCCTCCAGCGCCTCGCGGACGATGGCGTAGGTGCCGCGCAGCGCGGGCGTGTCGATGGTGGCAGGGTCGATGTGCTTCGCTTGCGCGAGCCAGCCGTCCTCTTTGGCCTGCCAGGCCTTGAGGGCGGCGAGGCCGTTGTCGGGCAGCGCGTCGTGATGACGGCCCGGGACACCGAACAGCGTGACCTGGTCGGGATTTCGCTCGAAAAAACCGTCGAGGTAGGCGTCCGCCAGGGCGCGGACCCTGGCGTCGGCCCGTTCGGGGGCCGCGGCCGGCGTCGACCGAGGAGCTGGCCCTTTCGCACCCTCGCCGCAGGCTGCCGAGACCACCGCGAGACAGACGCAGACAAAAGCCGTTGTCCGGGGTCTAAGCATGCCGGATTATACTTTCGGCGCGGAGGCACAATGCAGATCTCGGAACGGACGATTGGCGATGTGGTGGTAGTGGACGTCTCAGGCAAGATCACGCTCGGTGACGGTGGGGACGTGGCGCTCCGGGACAAGATGCGCAGCCTGATTCAGCAGGACCACAAGAAGGTCCTGCTCAACCTGGGCGACGTCTCGTATGTGGATAGCGCGGGGCTGGGGGAAATCGTCCAGTCCTACGCGACGGTCACGAAGAACGGCGGGAAGCTGAAGCTGCTGAACGTCACGAAGCGGATCAAGGATCTGCTGTCGATCACCAAGCTGCTGACGGTGTTCGAGTGCCACGACAACGAGGCCGAAGCGCTGAAGAGCTTCTAGGCAAACGCTCGTAGTGCAGCCCTTTAGGGCAGCCTGGCAGAGGCAGGCCTGAAGGCCAGCACTACGAGTGGCTCCTTAGTGCTGGTCGGCCGCGACGGCGGTGTGCGCGAGCGGCTCGGACTGCTCGTAGGTCGGCAGCTTGCGCAGCATCTCGGCGCGGATCGGCAGGATGAACGAGAAGCGGTAATCGCCCTGCATCCGGCCGATCGGGATGCCGACCAGATCGCCGCGCTGATCGAGCACGCCGCCGCCCGAGACGCCGGGATGGCCGTCGGTCAGGCAGGTGACCAGGCCGTTCGAGGTGCGCTGCCCCACGTACCCGGTCGAGAGGATGATCCCCTTCGAATAGTCGTTGCCGAGACGGAAGATCGGATCGGCGAAGTCGTAGGCGAACGCGGCGTCGACGCGCAGCGCCGGCAGGTCCAGATCGCGCGTCTTGATGATCGCCCAGTCGCCGCTGTGCACTTCGACGTCGGCGTCGCCGGTGTCAATCACCTTGGCCGGAATCTCCTTGCCGCGATAGACCACCTTCACCGATTGAATCTTCCGGCTGCTCTGGCGATCGTCCTCGTCGCGCAGCGCCACGACCGCGTGCTTCACGGTGATGAAGTAGCCGCCCCCCAGGTAGCCGGCGGTGCCGTAGTTGGTCTTTCCCTGGTTGTCGTAGGAGTAGAGCTCGACGAAGCTGGAGCGGCTTTCGCGCAGCAGCTGCACCGGCAGCAGCCCCATCTCGGCCTGCAGCTGCTCCTTGATCTCGGCGACCATGCGCTGACGGCTGGCGTCGGCCGCTTTACCGGGAGTCCGCCCAGTCGTGCCGGCGGTCGCGACCGCCTCGGTGGCCTCGGCCCGCGACGATCGTCCGAGCTCGGACCGCACCTCGCTGCGAATCGCATCGAGCTTGGCGTCGTACGAGGCGCGGCTCGCGGCATCGCGGCGCCGCGACTGAATCGCGCCGAGCATGAAAAACAGAATCGCGGTGGCGAGGATGGAGGTCGTGAAAATCAGGCGCCGGGACATCATTGCTGCGGCACTCCAAGTTCGGCAGCTAAACCACCTTGCACGAGGCAAGGCTTACAGCTTTGCGTTCCGGCGTGCGCGCACACCCGCGCCGCACACGAGAAGCCTTTTTCGCTTGGGAAACGCGATTAATGTAGCAACGCGGTCTCAGCGTGTCAAGCGGGTAAGTGCCCAGCCGACAACAAAAACCACGATTCCGACCGTAAAGATTTTGGGGCTGGGGCCGAGCGGGCCGGCGGTGACGATATCGACCAGCAGCTCGAACATACCGAAGAGCTGTAACATCCGCCCGATATAATAAAGCGTCGTTTTCATATGCGGTCGAAGTTCTTCTCGATCTCGCGGCGGGTCAGCCGCAGCATCACCGGCCGGCCGTGCGGGACAGATCGTCGAGTACGCGGTGGCCCGCAGCTCGTCGAGGATGTGCGCCATCTTCTCGTAGGTCAGCGGATAGTTGGCCTTCACCGCCGCGTGGCAGGCGGTCGCGCGGCAATCCGCTGCAGCGCGTCCTGCACCTGCGCGCCGCGATCGAGCCCCTCGAGATCCTCCGCCAGCGCCAGCAGCGCCTTCGAGCTGTCCTCGATCCTCAGCAGCGCCGGCACCGCCGTCACCTTGATCGTCGCGGCGCCGAACGGCTCGACCTCGAAGCCGAGGCGCTCGAGCTCGGCCGCCCGGTTCGACCAGCGCCTGCTGCGCCGACGGCGTCAGGTCCATGCACCATCGGCACCAGCAGCCGCTGCGATTCGAGCCGGCCGCTCGTCAGCCGCTCCATCACCCGCTCGAACAGCACGCGCTCGTGCGCCACATGCTGATCGATGATCGCCATCCCCTCGTCGTCCACCGCGATGATGAAGGTGTCGCGAAACTGGCCGAGCGGGATCATCGGCTTGATGTCGCAGCGGATCGAAGAACGGAACCGCCGCGGAGCCGCAGAGAACGCGGAGGTCGCGGCCGGTTACTGCCCGCAAAAGCGACTCTGCGGTCTTTGCGAGCTCTGCGGTTCGCTTCCGATCGTGATCCTGAGGGATCCACCGATTGGGATATGCCGCCGCCCGAGAGCACGTTCGGCAACGTCGCCGTCGAACGGGGTCTGCGCCATGTGCTCGGGCCGCAGCTGCAGCTGCGGCGCGCCGCTGTGGCCGAGCGCGTCCATCAGCGCCCGCCGCACGACCTCGTGCACCAGCGACTGATCGCGGAAGCGCACTTCCGCCTTGGTCGGGTGGACGTTGACGTCGAGCGCGTCGGGCGGCATCTCGATGAACAGGTGCACCTCGGGGCTGCGCTCCTTGATCGACGCCTGGCTGTAGGCAGTCGATGATCGCGTGCGCGATCGTCTTGTCCTTGACGATGCGGCGGTTGATGAAGACGTTCTGCGGGCCGCGCGTCGGCCCCTGCTCCGCCAGCGCCGCGATGAAGCCGGTCAGCGTGATGCCGCCCGCCTCCTTGTGGACCTCCATCAGGTCGGCGCGCTCGCCGTAGACCTGATAGAGCCGATCGCGGAGCGACACCGCCGGCGGACACTGCAGCACCGTGCGGCCGGCGCTGGTCAGCGTGAAGCCGACTTCCGGATAGGCCAGCGCCAGCTGCGTCACGACGCGCGACACCTGCGCCGACTCGGCGCCGTCGGACTTCAGGAACTTCCGCCGCGCCGGCAGGTTGTAGAACAGGTCGTTGACCTCGACGACGGTGCCCTGCGGCGCGCCGACCTCGACGATCGACGCGACCGTGCCGCCGTTGACCCGGATCTCGGTGCCGCTCTGCTGCCCGCGTGGCGCGCGTCCGCAGCACGAAATGCGAGACCGACGCGATCGACGGCAGCGCCTCGCCGCGGAACCCGAGCGTCAGAATCGCGGCGAGATCGTCGGCGTGCCGGATCTTGCTGGTGGCGTGGCGCTCGATCGCCAGCCGCGCGTCGTCCGGCTCCATCCCCTCGCCATCGTCCTCGACGCGGACCTGCTTCTTGCCGCCGAGCTCGACGTGGATCGCCAGCCGGCGGGCGCCGGCGTCGATCGCGTTCTCGACCAGCTCCTTGACGACCGACGCCGGCCGCTCGACCACTTCGCCGGCGGCGATCTGGTTGGCGAGGTCGGCGGGGAGCCGGTGGATCTTGCCCACGTCAGATCCAGCGCTTGCGGCGGAACATGGCCAGCATGGCGACGACGATCGCCACCATGATGCCGAACAGCCACCAGAACTGCACGTGCTCGCCGCCCGGGAACTGCGGCAGCGGCACGTTCATGCCGTAGACGCTGGTCAGCAGCGTCAGCGGCATGAGGATGGTGGAGACCACGGTCAGCACCTTCATCACCTCGTTCAGCCGGTTGCTGACGTTCGACAGGTGCGCGTCGAGGATGCCGGTGATCCGATCCTGGAAGATCATCACGTCGTCGGCGATCGCGGACGAGGTGGTCGTAGACGTCGCGGAAGCGGAACGACATCTCGGTGCTGATGTCGACGAAGTCGCGGCGCGCCAGGCGGGCGACGACGTCCCGCTGCGGCGTGATGATCCGGCGCAAGCCCGCAATCTGCCGCTTCTCGTCGAGAATCTGCCGCATCAGCGCCGGCTCCGGCTGGTCGAAGATCTGCTTTTCGAGATCGTCGATGCGGTCCTCGAGCTTGTCGATCTCGGGGCGGTAGGAGTCGACCATCGCGTCGACGATGCGGTGCAGCAGCGACACCGGTCCCTCGCTCAAGATCCTGGGGTTGCGCGTGGCGTGATCGCGAAGCTCGCTGATCGTGCCCGAGTCGCCGTCGTGGACGGTGACCAGGTAGTTCGGACCGACGAAGAAGTCGATGTCGTGGGTGGCTGAAGCGCTTGTCGCCCTTCTGGAAATGGATGCCGTGCAGGATGACGTAGAGGTAGCCGTCGTAGGGCTCCGACCTTCGGGTACTGCCGGGCGGACATCGCGTCCTCGACCGAGAGCGGGTGGAAGGCGAACGTGTCGCTGAGGATCAGCGCTTCGGGAATCGACGGCGCGGCGAGATCGACCCACAGATAGACGCCCGAGGCCGGATTCAGCCAGGCGCGATCGAACTTCGCCGACCTGCTCGGTGACGCCGTTCGCGCTGGACGAAGATGGTGATCATATCTAATCCCCCGCCTTCGCCGTGAGCGCCGCCTGCGCCGCAGCCAGCCGCGCGACCGGCACGCGGTACGGCGACGCGCTGACGTAGTCGAGCCCGACCTTCTCGAAGAAGTGGATCGACGCCGGATCGCCGCCGTGCTCGCCGCAGATGCCGAGCTTGAGCGTCGGGCCGCGTCTTGCGTCCGCGCTCGACGCGCGATCTCGACCAGCTGCGCCGACGCCGGTCGGTGTCGATGGTCGCGAACGGATTCTTCTTCGACGATCTCGAGCTCGGCGTAGTGCGGCAGGAACGAGCCGGAGTCGTCGCGCGACATGCCGAGGCCAGTCTGGGTCAGGTCGTTGGTGCCGAAGCTGAAGAACTCGGCGCGTCTGCGGCGATCTCGTCGGCGGTCAGCGCGCCGCGCGGCACCTCGATCATCGTGCCGACCAGGTAACTTGAGCTTGACCTTCTTCTCGGCCTGCACCTCCTTGGCGACGCGGTCGACGATCTCGGCCTGCAGGTCGAACTCCTTCTTGAACCCGACCAGCGGGATCATGACCTCCGGCACGGACCTTGATGCCTTCCTTCTGGACGATCGCCGCGGCCTCGAACACCGCGCGCGCCTGCATCTCGGAGATCTCCGGGAAGTCGATCCCGAGGCGGCAGCCGCGGAAGCCGAGCATCGGGTTGAACTCGTGGAGCTGCTCGACGCGCTGCAGTGGATCTTCTCGGCCGGGATGCCGAGCTTCTTCGCCGAGATCCGCCTGCTGTTCCTGGCGTGTGCGGCAGGAACTCGTGCAGCGGCGGATCGAGGAAGCGGATCGTCGCCGGGTAGCCCTTGCAGCGCGCGGAAGATGCCGGCAGAAGTCGTCGCGCTGGTAGCGGCAGCAGCTTGGCGAGCGCCGCCTTCCGCGCCTCGAGCGTTGTCGGCGAGGATCATCTCGCGCATGGCGTCGATGCGGTCGCCTTCGAAGAACATGTGCTCGGTGCGGCACAGGCCGATGCCGACGGCGCCGAAGGCGATGCGCGTTCTGCGTCTGCTCCGGCGTGTCGGCGTTGGTGCGCACCGACATGCGGCGTCGCCTGGTCGCACCACTTCATCAGCTGCTGGAAGCTCTTGAACTTCTCGGTCTTCTTCGCCGCCTCGTCGTTGTCGATCAGCGCGGCGACGATCTCGGACGGCGCCGTCGCGACCTTGCCGGCGAACACCTTGCCGGCGGTGCCGTCGATCGACAGCCAGTCGCCTTCCTTGTAGGTCTTGCCGTCCACCTTGACCGTGCGCGCCTGATAGTCGACGTCGAGCGCGGCGGCGCCGCAGACGCAGACCTTGCCCATCTGGCGCGCGACCAGCGCGGCGTGCGACGACACGCCGCCGCGCGCGGTGAGGATGCCCTCGGCAGCGATCATGCCGCGCAGATCCTCGGGCGACGGTCTCGACGCGGACCAGCAGCACCTTCTCGCCCTGCTCGGCCGCGGTCGACCGCGCGATCGGCGTTGAGATAGATCTGGCCGCGACGCCGCGCCGGGCGCCGGCCGGCAGGCCGGTGGCGATCGTCGCGACCTTCGCGACTTCGCCGGGTCGAACACCGGCGCCAGCAGCTGATCGAGCTGATCCGCCGGATCGCGCATCACCGCCGTCTTCCAGTCGATCAGCTTCTCCTTGAACATGTCCATCGAGAACTTCAGCGCGGCCATCGCGGTGCGCTTGCCGTTGCGCGTCTGCAGCATGTAGACGACGCCGTCCTCGATGGTGAACTCGAAGTCCTGGACGTCCTTGAAGTGCTTCTCGAGCGTCTGGCGGATGTCGCTCGAGCTCGGCTTGTAGGCCTTCGGCATCTGCTTCTTCGAGCTCGGCGACCGGCTCCGGCGTCCGCACGCCGGCGACGACGTCCTCGCCCTGCGCGTTGATCAGGAACTCGCCGTAGAACTCCTTGGTGCCGTTGGCCGGATTGCGCGTGAACGCGACGCCCGATGCCCGAGCGATCGCCGGTGTTGCCGTAGACCATCGCCTGGACGTTGACCGCGGTGCCCCACTCGGTCGGGATGTTGTAGTTGCGGCGGTAGACCATGCGCGCGATCGTTCATCCACGAGCCGAACACCGCGCCGACGGCGCCCATCAGCTGATCCCACGGCGCCGTCGGGAACGCCTTGCCGGCGCGCTCCTTGACCAGCGCCTTGAAGCGGCGCACCAGCTCCTGCAGATCGTCCGGCGTCAGCTTGGTGTCTTCGATGTCCTTGTGGTGGCGCTCGTGCTTGAGCGTCTCGATCACCGTCTCGAACGGCTCGTGTCTTCGTCCGGCGTCTTCTGGACGCCGAGCACGACGTCGCCGTACATCTGGACGAAGCGGCGGTAGCAGTCCCAGGCGAAGCGCGGCGTTGCCGGTCTTCTTCGCCAGCCCCTCGACCGTCTCGATCGTTGAGCCCGAGATTGAGGATCGTGTCCATCATGCCGGGCATCGAGTCGCGCGCGCCGGAGCGGACCGAGACCAGCAGCGGATTCGTCGGCGTCGCCGAACTTCTTGCCGGTCTGCCTTCTCGATCGTCGCGATGCCGGCCTGCATCTGCGCCTTCGAGCACCGACGGGATACGTCCGCTTGTGGTCGTAGTAGATAGGTGCAGACTTCGGTGGTGATGGTGAAGCCCGGCGGCACCGGCAGGCCGATGCGGCACATCTCGGCGAGGTTGGCGCCCTTGCCGCCGAGCAGCGGCTTCATGCCGCCGTTGCCGTCGGTCTTGGCCTTGCCGAAGAGATAGACGTACTTGCCCGCTTGGTGCTGGCGGCTCTGTGGCTTCGGGCTGCGCTGGTCTTCTTCGCAGCGGTCTTCTTCGCCATGTGCTCGTCTGTCGATCTCTGTAATGGGTAATCGTCAGCGTCGATCGGCTGACTTCAGGCCTGCTTCGCGTCTGTCCGGCGCAATCTCCGCAGATGTCGGCGATGCTTCAGAATCGTGTCGCCGCAGCGTCGCGACAACAACAGCCAGGCGCGCCGTCGCGCAGCGCCGGGATCGTCGGCCATGACCAGGACGTCGTCGAAGAACCGATCGACCGGCGGCTGCAGCGCGGCGAGCTCGCGCATCGCGTCGGCGTAGCTCGCCTGCGCCGACCGCCGCGTCGATCGACGGCCAGCCGCGCGTCGAGCTCGCTCGAGCAGCGCGAGCTCCGCCGGCTCTTGCAGCGCAGCCTGGCGCCTCGTCTCGCGCGGTCGGCTCGCCGCTGAAGTCCTTGGTGATGTTCTTGACGCGCTTGAACAGCACCGCCAGCGCTTCGAACGCCGTCGACTGACGCGCCTCGAGCGAGCGCCTCGACACGCTTGAACGCCGACGCCGGCTCGACGCCAGTCGGCGCTTGACCGCGCGGACCTCGTCGGCTTCGAAGCCGCGCCGCTCGAACAGGTGCAGCTCGCGCTCGGCCATGAACTCGTCGAGCGCGGCCACGCCAGGCATCGGACTCCGGTTTCAGCGTCCCCGCATAGCCGGCGAGCGCGCGGTCCACCAGCGCCTTCAGATCGACGGCCGACTGAACGCCAGAGGTCGACTGCAGGTCGACCAGGATCTTCACGACGCCCTGCGCCGCGCGGCGCAGGCCGTACGGATCGCGCGAGCCGGTCGGCTTCTCGCCGGCGGCGAACAGGCCGACGATCGTGTCGAGCTTGTCGGCGAGCGACGACGGCGGCCCAGGTGACGGCGGCCTTGCCGAGCTGCGCGCGCGTCGGCGGCGCGTCGGCTTCGACGCCGATCGGCAGGTAGTGGAAGTAGATCGCCTTCCACACTTCCTCGGGCAGCCCTTCGGCGCGCGCGTAGATGCCGCCCATCATGCCCTGCAGCTCGGTGAACTCGCGCACCATGTCGGTCGCGAGATCGGCCTTCGCGAGCCGCGCGGCCGTGCCCGCCGGCGTCGCCGTCGCGGCGTCGGCGCCGAGCGCCTCGCGCGGCGATCCACTCGGCCAGCCGCTCGATCCGCTCGGCCTTCTCCTTGTAGGTGCCGAGCTTCTTGTGGAACAGCAGCGTGCCGAGCCGCTCGATCCGCGACTCGAGCGGCGACCTTGCGATCCGCTTCCCAGAAGAACCGCGCGTCGCGCAGCCGCGCGGTGACGACGCGCTCGGCGTTGCGGGCGATGGTGCGCTCGTTGTCCGGCTCGGTGTTGATGACCGCGAGGAACGCGTTCTTCAGCTTGCCGTCCTCGCCTTCGACCGGAAAGTAGTGCTGATGGTGAATCAGCGTCGTCGTCAGCACTTCTTCGGGCAGCTCGAGGAACTCGAGCGCGAAGGTGCCGGCGACGACCGACGGGTACTCGACCAGATCGGGCACCTCGTGCGAGCAGGCCGGTCTCGTGGTGCACGGTGCGGCTGACGCGGCCCTGCAGGCGCTGCGCCTTGGCGTCGAGCTCGCGCGCGATCTTGTTGTGCCGCTCGCTCGCGCTCGAGGATGACGAAGTTCTCGAGCAGCCGCGCGCGGTACTCGTCGAACGAGCGCACCTTGATGGCGCGGCCGGCGCGGCCGCTGGTCGTCAGGAAGCGGTGGCCGTAGGTGACGGCGCCGGTGCGAGACGTCCTGCACCTGCGACGGTCTGCGCCGCCGGCGTGCGCGCGATCGTGAACGGCACGACGCGGCCGCCGTAGAGGATAGAGGATCCAGCGGATCGGGCGGCCGAACAGCAGATCGCCCTTGCCGTCCTCGAGCATCGCGTCCCAGTGCATCGCCTTCGGGAAACGTGCAGCGCCGCGCAGCGTGCCGCGCAGCACGTCGGGCAGCACGTCCACGGTCGCCTTGCCGCGCTGGCGCTTGCGGAACGCGAGGTACTCGCCCTTCGGCGTCTCGACGCGCTCGAGCGCCGACACCTCGACGCCGTGCTTCGCGGCGAAGCCGGCCGCGGCCGGCGTCGGCGTGCCGTCCGGCTTGAAGCTCGCCGACACCGGCGGCCCGTTGACGAGCTCTTCGAGATCGGTCTGGCGCTCGGGGACGCGGACGATGCGGACGGTCAGGCGCCGCGGCGTGCTGAAGGTTTCGACCGGCGACTCCGGCGGCAGCCGATGCTCGCGCAGCTGCGCGCCGACGACCTCGCCGACCTGATTGGTCAGCCCCGGCAGCCAGCTCGGCCGGCAGTTCCTCGCAGCCGATCTCGAGCAGCAGCTCGCGATCCACCTACAGCGCTCCTCTCCGGCGGCCGGCGCCGACGGCTGGCTCGTCCGCTCGACGTACGCCTTCGCGATCGCCGACCGCGAGCTGGCGGATGCGCAGGATGTAGGCGGTCCGCTCGGTGACGCCGATGCTGTTGCTCGAGTCGAGGATGTTGAACAGGTGCGAGCACTTCAGGCATGTGCTCGAGCGCCGGCCAGATCAGGCCGGCCTTGAGCAGCGCCGTCGGCGAGCTGGTAGTAGCGCTCGAACAGATCGCGGTGAAAGGCGCCGAACTCGCCGCCCGGAATCTCCACCTGCCCGAACACGTACTTCGACTGCTCGATCTCCTCGCGCAGCCGGACGTCGCGCGTACTTCACGCCGGGCGCCCACTCGAGGTCGTAGATGCTGTCGACCCGCTGCAGCACCATCGCGATGCGCTCGAGGCCGTAGGTCAGCTCGGCCGAGATCGGCGCCAGCTCGATGCCGCCGGCCTGCTGGAAGTAGGTGAACTGCGAGATCTCCATGCCGTCGAACATCACCTGCCAGCCGATGCCCCAGGCGCCGAGCGTCGGCGACTCCCAGTTGTCTTCCTCGAAGCGGATGTCGTGCTGGCGCGGGTTGATGCCGCACGCCTCGAGGCTGTCGAGATAGAGCTGCTGCACTTCGTCGGGCGCCGGCTTGAGGATCACCTGGAACTGATGGTGCTTGAACAGCCGGTTCGGGTTCTCGCCGAAGCGGCCGTCGGCCGGCCGCCGCGACGGCTGCACGTAGGCGACGTTCCAGTGCGCCGGGCCCGAGCACGCGCAGAAACGTCTCCGGGTGCATCGTGCCGGCGCCGACCTCGACGTCGAGCGGCTGCTGCAGCGCGCAGCCGCGCGACGCCCAGAACTCCGACAGCTTCAGAATCAGGCTTTGAAACGTCATCGGTCAGGATTGCGCAGCGTCGGCTCATCGCCGCATCTCCCGCAGCACGCGCACCGACTTCAAATCCTTCTCCAGGTGCATCGCGATCAGCGCGCGATGCGCCGCCTCGAGCTCGCGCAGCGCGCCGCGCGACACCGCGACGTCGCGCCAGCGCGAACGGGCTCGACGCTGCGCGCCGTCGTCGAGAAACGCCTGCGCCTCGCCGACAGCCGCCGATCGACCTCGTAGACGCCCTGCAGCCGCAGCAGCCAGAACTCGAAATAGCGCGCCAGCGGCTCGATCGGCACGCCCGCGGCGATCGCGTCGACCATCGACGCGCCCAGCCGGAACAGCGTCTCGTTCGGGTCCGCTTCCTGCGCCCACTCGTCGATCAGCTCGGCGAAGTAGCTGACGTAGCCCAGCGCCTCGCCGTCCATCGCCGACAGCGGCGACCGCAGTCTGCTCGACGTAGTCGAGCCGCACCAGATCGCGCCGCTCGCGCTCGACGTAGCCGACGCGCCCGCAGGTCAGCGGCTCGAGCGCCGCCGCCGAACCGCCGCCGGCTCTGCCGCGCGTTCTTCGCCACGCCCGCGCTTCTTGCCGCGATCGCGCGTCAGGAACACGACGATGCGATCCGACTCACCGAGCTTGTAAGTCCGTAGAATCAGGGCGTCGGTGGTATGAAGCGGCATCCAGAGGCGGGATATGACTGTACTACACCCCGCCGCCGGCCGAGTAGACCCACCGCGCGAAGAAATCGCTCAAGTCGGCGCCGCTCGCGCGCTCCATCTCCCTCTGGAAATCCGCGGTCGTGACCGACTTCCCCATCTCGGCGCGCGTGTAGGCGCGCACGCCCGCCCAGAACCGCTCATCGCCGAGCTGCTCCCGCAGCAGGTGCAGCACGTAGGCGCCCTTGTGGTAGACGATGACCCGGTCGGCGGCGGTCGGATGCTGCCAGTCGGCGAACACCAGCGCCTTGTCGAGCCCGGCCTCGCGGACGCGCTGCGTAGCGCGCGCGCGACGCCTCGATCTCCTTCAGATAGACGGCGCGCCCGAAGCGGCGTCTCCTTGTAGGCGTCGGCCATGAACGTCGCCATACCCTCGTTGAGCCAGAAATGGGTCCAGTCGCGGCAGGTGACGCCGTTGCCCCACCACTGATGCGCGAATTCGTGCGCCTCGAGCCAGACGTCGGCGGGATCGTCGAGCAGCGTCCGGCCGTAGACTCGCGCTCAGCAGCGTGAAGAGCCCAGCCTCCTGCTCGACGCGAGCCGGCGGCCAGCACCTGCGTGTAGGCCTCGCCGCGATAGCGGCACGCCGGCACGCTCCTCGAAGAACGCCAGGATGCCCGGCGTCTCGCGAAAGATCGCGCGCAGCTCCGTCATCGGAATAGGAGTCGCTCAGATAGGGCAGACGGACGCCGTGGCGCGTCGTCGCTGACCGCGTGAAAGCGACCGGCGGCAAAGCCGAACAGGTAGGTCGAGATCGGCGTGTCGAGCACCCAGGTCGTGATCGGCCGCCGGCTTGCCGCTGCCGATGGACGCCGAGCCCGGCGGCACGGTCACCGACAGCGTGCAGCGTCGCCTTCTGATCCGGCGCGTCGACGCACACCAGCCACTGGCTGGTGGAAAACGCGGTGTAGACCTGACCGCGGTCGGCGAGAGAAGCGCATGCCCGTATCGCGGCTCGCCGTGATAGGTCACCGACAGCAGCGACGCGCTCGCCGGCCTGCAGGCGGACGCGGCAAGTGACACGCGTGAGATGATGGTTCGGCGGCCGCGAACTCGGCGCCGCGTCCGTCGCACGGTCACCGCATCGACGACGAGATCGCCGGCAGTCCAGCTGCACCGATCCGGCAGTCCCGCCGCGCCGCGACCGCGGTCATCACGACCGTGCCGGACACGCGCCGCCCTCGGCGTCGACGTTCAGCCGCGCCTCGTAGTGAACGATGGCGATGGTGCCGGCGCTCGCCTGTGGCAGCGACAACCACAGCGCCGCCGCGACCAGGCGCCAGGCGGCCGGCGTCATTTCAGGCCGATGTCGTTCGAGCATGCCCTCGTCCTCGCGCCACTCGGACTTCACGCGGACGTGCAGGTCGAGGAACACCTTGGCGTCGAAGAACTTCTCGAGCTCCTCGCGCGCGGCGATGCCGATCCGCTTGATCATGTCGCCGCCCTTGCCGATGACGATCGGCTTCTGCGACTCGCGCTCGACGACGATCGTGCAGTACAGCTTGCAGCATGCCCGCTTCTCGCGCTCGGGCTCCTCGAAGCGGTCGATGACCACCGCGCTCGAGAACGGGATCTCGGCGTGGGTGAACTGCAGCAGCTTCTCGCGGACGATCTCCGCGGCGAAGAAGCGCTCGGGCTGATCGGTCAGGTAGTCCGGCGGGATAGCGCGCGCTCGCCTTCCGGCAGCCGATCGAGGATCACCCGCTCGAGCCGATCGACGTTGTCGCCGGTGCCGGCCGACACCGGGATGATCTCGGCGAACTTCGCCAGCTCGCCGTACTGCTGCATCATCGGCAGCAGCCGCGTTCTTCTTGATCAGATCGATCTTGTTCAGGATCAGGAACACCGGCGCCTCGGCGTGCTTGAGCAGATCGAGCACGTAGCGGTCGCCCTTGCCCGGCGGCTCGGTGACGTCCACCACCAGGCCGAGCACGTCCACCTCGCGGATGGTGTCGACCGCCGCGTCCACCATCCGCACGTTCATCCGGTGCAGCGGCCGGTGGATGCCCGGGCGTGTCGAGGAACACCACCTGCGCGTCCGGGATAGTTCTTGCACCCCGAGAATCCGGTTCCTGCGTCGTCTGCGGCTTGTCGGAGACGATGGCGAGCTTGGTGCCGACGAGCCGGTTGAGCAGCGTCGACTTGCCGGCGTTCGGGCCGGCCGATGAACGAGACGAAGCCTGACTTCATACCGACGCGGGATCTTGAGCTCCGGCGTCCTCCGTGTCCATCGGGGCCGCGCTGCTTGCGGCACATCCGCACCTTGTTGATCCGCCGCCGCTCGGCGTCGAGCACCTCGACGGTCAGGCCGTCGATCTCGAACCTCTCGCCGACCGCCGGCACGCGGCCGAGGTGCGACAGCAGGTAGCCGCCGACCGTCTCGAAGCCTTCGCGCTCGATCTGCGACGTTCAGCCGCTGCGCGCACCTCGTCGATGTCCACCTTGCCGCTGAACACGAAGCGGCCGTTGCCCTCGTCGACGATCGGCTCGGACTCGACGTCGTACTCGTCGCGAATCTCGCCGACGATCTCCTCGAGCAGATCCTCGATGGTCACCAGGCCGGCGGTGCCGCCGTACTCGTCGACGACGATCGCGCACTGCGTCTGCTGGCGCTGGAACTGCTTCAGCAGCTCCGGCACGCGCTTGGTCTCCGGCACGACCACCGCCGGCCGCAGCAGCGTCGTCATCGGCCGCGCTATCGTCGGCCGTGCTCGAGGACGACGAGATCCTTGACGAAGACGAAGCCGGCGATGTTGTCGAGGCTGTCCTTGTAGACCGGAAAGCGCGAATACTCCTGCTCGCGGAACAGCGCGCGCACGTCGCCGATCGTGGCGTCGTCGCGGATCGCGACGATGTCGGGGCGCGGCGTCATCACCTCGCGGACCAGCGTGTCGCCGAAGTCGACGATGCTCTGCAGCAGCCGGCGCTCTTCGCCTTCGATCAGCCCTTCCTGCTCGGCGGTGTCGATGTAGGCCTTCGCGGCCTCGTTCGCCTCCTCGCGCCGCCTCGTCCGGCGTCGGCGGCGGCCCGCCGCGCCGCGTCGCTCGGCACCGATGCGCGCGATCCAGCGGGTCATCGGCCCGAGCGCGCGCGCGATCGGCGCGAACGTCGGCAGCAGCACCTCGAGCACCCGCTCGGGATCGCGGCCGGCGATCACCAGCGGCACGCAGCAGCTCGAAGACGAGCGACGAACGCGGCCAGCGCCGAGCAGCAGCGTCGGCAGGCGTGTGCGCGCCTTCGATGCCGATCGCCGCGCGCCAGCAGCGCGTCGCGGCGCCGGTGACGAGGCCGAGCAGCAGGCGGACCGGGACGAACAGCAGCAGCGGATCGTCGAGATACGCGCCGAGCGCGCCCGGACGGTCGCTGCGCTCGGCCACCAGCCGCAGCGACAGCCGCATCAGCGCGCTGAACGCCGCCTCGATCGTGCCGAGATAGATCGCCGGCGCACGCGAGCAGGAAGACGCTGAGCGGGATCATGCGCGGCGTCCGGCGCCGCTCGCTCGATCAGGCCCTCGCGCAGGCCGCCCTTGCGGCGCAGCCGCCGCTCGACGCGCGCATCGCGCCGTCGTCGCGCTCGTGATCGTAGCCGAGCAGGTGCAGCAGGCCGTGCAGCGCCAGGACCCGCAGCTCGGTCTGCTCGGAGTGCCCGGCCGCGCGCGCCTGCCGCCGCGCCACGCCGCGCGCGATCACGATGTCGCCGAGGAACGGGATTCGGGATCGGGGACTGGCGGACTCGCCGGCATCGGGAAACTGACAGCACGTCGGTCGCGTAGTCGTTGCCGCGGTAGTCGCGGTTCAGCGCGCGGACGCGCGCGTCGCTGACCAGCGCCACGCTGACCACGCCGCGCGCGCGCGCCGGCGCGACGCGCGCGCAGCCAGCGGCCAGGCCCGGCGCCGGCACCGCGCGGCCCCGCTCGTCGGCCACCAGCACGCGCAGGGCAGACGCGCCGCGTCACGACGTGCGGCAGCGTCGATGGCGGCCAGCGGTCCCGATGGGCTCATCAGCGAGCCATGACGGTCGCGGCCGACGGCCGTCGCGTGCCGGACGAGCTCGTGCTCGCCGTTGCCGTTCGAGTACGCCTCGTAGGCCTTGACGATCTGCTGCACCAGCTTGTGGCGGACGACGTCGCGCTCGTCGAACTGGACGAACGCGATGCCCTCGATGCTGCCGCACGACCTTCATCGCCTCGATCAGGCCGGACATCCGGCCGGTCGGCAGATCGATCTGCGTGATGTCGCCGGTGATCACCGCCTTCGCGCCGAAGCCGAGGCGCGTCAGGAACATCTTCATCTGCTCGGAGGTGGTGTTCTGCGCCTCGTCGAGGATCACGAACGAGTCGTTGAGCGTGCGGCCGCGCATGAAGGCAATCGGCGCGATCTCGATGGTGCCGCGCTCGATGTAGCGCGCCGACCCGCTCGGCGTCGAGCATGTCGTAGAGCGCGTCGTAGAGCGGCCGCAGGTACGGGTTGACCTTCTCCTGCAGGTCGCCGGGCAGGAACCCGAGCTTCTCGCCGGCCTCGACCGCCGGCCGCGCCAGGATGATGCGGCTGACCTTCTTGGCGATCAGGAACGCGACCGCCTGCGCCATCGCCAGATAGGTCTTGCCGGTGCCGGCCGGGCCGATGCCGAACACGATGTCGTTGCTGCTCGATGGCGTCGAGATACTTGCGCTGGTTGACCGTCTTCGGCGCGACGCGCCGCTTGCCCGCCGCGGTCAGGCTGCCCTTGAGGAAGTGATCGCGCAGATCGACCGGCGTGTCCTGCGCACCAGATCGCCGCGCGGTCTTCACGTCGGCGTTGCGACAGCTTGTAGCCGTCGCGCATCAGCGACGACAGCTGGCCGACGACGCGGTCGACCTTGCTCGACGTCTGGCCGAGTCGCCCTCGACCAGCAGGTCGTGTGCCCTGCGTGCGGATCCGGACGTTGAAGAGCGACTCGAGGTGCTTGAGGTTCTCGTCGTAGGCGCCGAACAGCGTCTCGATCCCCTCTTCGGGGACGGTGATGCGTTTCATCAGTTCAATTCTGGATCCGGATGTGCAGCTCGCGCAGCTGCTTCGCGTCGACCGGCGACGGCGCGCTGGCCATCAGAATCCACGGCGTTCGCGGTCTTCGGGAAGGCGATCACCTCGCGAATCGACGGCTCGCCGGCCAGCATCGCGACGATACGGTCGAGCCCGAGCGCGATGCCGCCGTGCGGCGGCGTGCCGTACTCGAGCGCCTCGAGGAAGAAGCCGAAGCGCAGCTTCGCCTCCTCCTCGGTGATGCCGAGCCGGCTGAAGATCCGCGCCTGCAGCGCCGCGTCGTGGATTCGGATGCTGCCGCCGCCGATCTCGATGCCGTTCAGCACCAGGTCGTAGGCCTTGGCGCGCACCTCGCCCGGCTGGCTCTCGAGCTTGTCCCAGTCCTCGTCGTGCGGCGAGGTGAACGGATGGTGCATCGAGTACCAGCGGCCGTCCTCGCGCGCTGTACTCGAGCAGCGGGAAGTCGGTGACCCACAGGAACTCGAACTGCTCCGGGTTCAGCAGGTTCTCCTTCTGCGCGATCTGCAGCCGCAGCTGGCCGAGCAGCTTCGAGGTGTGCGTCCGCCGGGCCGGCCGCCATCAGCAGCAGGTCGTCCGTCGCCGCGCCGACGCGATCGAGCGCCGGCCGCAGCGCCGCTTCGCTGAGCGCCTTCACCGAGCTCAGCGGCGGCTCGCCGGGACGCACCCAGATCAGGCCGGTGAAGCCGAGCGTCTTCGCCTGATCGACGATGCACGTCGAGCTGGCTGCGCGAGTACTCGTTGCCGCCCTTGACCGCGAAGCCGCGCACCACGCCGCCGTCGGCGACGATCTGCTTGAAGACGCGGAACTCCGAGTCGCGGAAGACGTCGGACAGATCGTGGATCTCCATGCCGCAGCGCAGGTCCGGCTTGTCCGAGCCGTACCGCGCCATCGCCTCGGCGTAGCGGCATGCGGCGGAACGGCAGCGTCGACCTCCTGGCCGATCTCCTTGAAGATCTCGCGGCATCAGCGGCTCGATCAGGCCGTAGATCGTCTCGGGCTGCGCGAACGACACCTCGACGTCGACCTGCGTGAACTCCGAGCTGCCGGTCGGCGCGCTGGTCCTCGTCGCGGAAGCAGCGCACGATCTGGAAGTAGCGATCGGTGCCGGCAATCATCAGGATCTGCTTGAAGATCTGCGGCGACTGCGGCAGCGCGTAGAACTCGCCGGCGTGGACGCGGCTCGGCACCAGGTAGTCGCGCGCGCCTTCCGGCGTCGACTTGGCCAGGATCGGCGTCTCGATCTCCCAGAAGCCGTTCGCGTCGAAATATTTCCGGATCGCGATCGACACGCGGTGGCGCAGGCCGATGTTGTGCTGCAGCCGCGGCCGGCGCAGATCGAGATAGCGGTACCGCAGCCGCACGTCCTCCGACACCGGGCCGTCCTCGGCGATCTGGAACGGCGGCGTCTTCGCCTCGTTCAGCAGCCGGATCTCGCGCGCCAGCACCTCGACCTCGCCGGTCGCGAGCTTCGGGTTCACGGTCTCGGGCGACCGCCGCTGCACCGACGCCGGAGACGCCGACGACGAACTCGGAGCGCAGCCGCTTGGCGACGCGCCATCAGCGCGTCGTTCTCGCGGACCACGACCTGCGAGACGCCGGCGCGATCGCGGATGTCGAGGAAGGTCACGCCGCCGAGGTCGCGGATGCGATGCACCCAGCCGAGCAGCGACGACGTCCGCGCCGACATCGCCGGGCGCAGCGCGCCGCAGGTATGGGTTCGTTTCAGGTCGCCGAGATGTTCAGCCATTCGAAAAGGTTCTAGGTTCAGGGTTCCAGGTTCAGGGTTCGTTCAAGGTTCTAGGTTCTAGGTTCGGCGTCTCAGTTCGCGCTCGGCAGATCGAACGCCGCGGCCTCGTCGCGCGGCACCGATGTCTGCTCGCCGCGTCGCGAGGTCTTCGGACGCCGACCTCGCCGCGCGCTCGCTTCGTCGTCGCCGAGAATCGCCATCGACCGGCGCGCTGCGGCCGACGCGTACTTCAACTGCTTGCCCGAACTTGTGCGGCCTCGGGATAGACGTCGACGCGCAGGCCGGCCGCCGCGCAGCTCGCCGGCCAGCGCCAGCGCCTCGGCCCGCGACTCGTCGTCCAGGAATGTCACCACGACGTCTACGGCGCTGCTGCGCCACCGCGGCGGGAAACATCTCGCGCTCGGTCATCACGCACGATGATCCGCTCGAGGCCGAGCGAGAAGCCGCAGGCCGGCACGTCGCGGCCGAGGAACATGCCGACCAGGTTGTCGTAGCGGCCGCCGCCGCCGAGGCTGCCGATGCCGTCGACCGCGATCTCCATGATCGCGCCGGTGTAGTATGACAGCCCGCGCGCCAGGCTCGGATCGACGCGAATCGCGGCCCGCCGCCGGCGTCGACGCCGCCAGCTCGACGATCGTCCGCCAGGTTCGCCAGCGCGTCGTGCTCGCCGAGCATGCCGCCGAGGCGCGCCAGCGCCGCCTGCGGCGTCTCGACGGCGCCGGCGACGAAGAACGACAGCGCCTTCGACGCCGGCGCTCGGCCGGAATGCCGCGCGCCGCGAACTCCTTCGCGCACGCCGTCGGCGCCGATCTTGTCCAGCTTGTCGAGCGCGACCAGCGCGTCGCCGTGCAGCGCCGCCGGCACGCCGGCGCTGTCGAGCAGCGCCGTCAGCACGCGGCGATGATTCAGCGCGGATCACGAAATCGCTCGAACCCGAGCGTCGTCAGCACCTCGCTGACCGCGCCGAGATCTCCGCTTCGACGACCGGCGACGTCGAGCCGATCGCGTCGATGTCGCACTGGTAGAACTCGCGGAACCGGCCGCGCGCCGGACGGTCGGCGCGCCACACCGGCTGAATCTGGTAGCGCTTGAAGAACGTCGGCAGCTCGCTCTGATACTGCGCGACGACGCGCGCGAGCGGCACGGTCAGGTCGTAGCGCAGCGCCAGGTCCGCCTCGCCGCTCGTCTCGTGCTCGCCGCGCTTGAGGATCTTGAAGATGAGCTGTTGCCCTCTTCGCCGTACTTGCCGATCAGCGTCTCGATGTTCTCGAACGCCGGCGTCTCGAGCGGCTCGAAGCCGTAGCGCTCGTAGACGTCGCGCACGACGCCGATGACGTACTCGCGGCGGCGGAGATCGTCGGGCAGGAAATCGCGCGTGCCGCGCGCGGGTTTGGTCGACATGCTATTGCGGCCGGCCCGACTATCGCTCCATGTAATCGAGGCGGTAGCCGACGTAGCGGTCGGCGTAGCACCTGGATGTCGGCGACCTCGCGTCTGCGTCAGCAGCCGCTTGACCTTGCCCGGGCTGCCCATCACCAGCGACCGCGGCGGCACCTTCTGCCCTTCGACCAGCAGCGTGCCGGCGGCGACGATCGATCCGGCGCCGACGTGCGCGCCGTTCAGCAGGATCGCGCCCATGCCGATCAGGCACCGATCCTCGATCGTGCAGCCGTGGATCACCGCGCGCGTGGCCGATCGGTGACGTTGTCGCCGATGCTGGTCGGGTGCGTGCCGGTCATCACGTGGACGATGGTGCCGTCCTGGATGTTGGTGCGCTTGCCGACCGTGATCCAGTGCACGTCGCCGCGGATGACGGCGCACATCCAGACGCTGCTCTCCTCGCCGATTTCGACGTCGCCGATGACCTGGGCGCTGGCGTCGACGAAGGCGGTGGGATGGACGCGCGGGAGACGTCCCGCGGTACGGACGGAGCACTGACTGGATTATACAGGCAGGACGGCAGATGGCTGGATGGCGGGATGGGCAAGGCGATGGAAGGTCGGACAATGCTATGCCATCGGCTGCCTTACCGCCCATCCTGCCGTGACCGGCCGGCTAGTTAGTTGTTGTTCGCGGTCTTCGCCGCCGCGTCCTTGGGGCTCGGACCGCCGCGGAACGTCAGCAGATGGTCGCGGATCGCGCGAATCTGCGCCTCGGCGTCGCCGCCCAGCTGCGGGTAGAACGACTTCGGATAGTCCGGCCAGAACGCCGGCATGCGCGTGCCGGGCAGGATGTCCGACGGCTTCTTCAGCCACTCGCAGGATCCAGTCGGGCTGCAGCCGCTCGGGCGCCATGCGCAGATCGGGCGCCAGGTTCGACGTCGGCTGATCCTTCGGGATCGCGCCGAGCACGTGGCACTGCTGGCACTTCAGCAGTCTCGAACAGCTGCTTGCCGCGCGTCGTCGTTCGCCGACGTCGGACGCACCTCGTGGGTCTGGAACGGTCCGATCGTGTTCGAGATCGCGCCGAAGTAGCTGATCACGCCGTTCAGGTTCTGATCGTCGAGGCCGAAGGTCGGCATCCGCACGTTCAGCCACGGCCGGATCGTGATCGGTCCGCGCAGGAACGCGTAGAGCCAGTCGGGCTGCACGCGCGCGCCTTCCGGCGTCAGCATCGGCGGCCCGAGCGACGGATCCGCCACCAGCTTCAGGAAGTCGCCGCCGTCGCCTTCGATGATGTGACAGCCGACGCAGTTGCGCCGGTGCACCAGCGTCCGGCCGACGCCGAGGTAGTCGACGCGCGCCGATCGCGCCGGCATCGCCGCCGGCGGCTGAATCTCGCGCTGGAAGCTCATGATCGCCGTCAGCAGCCGCTCGACCTCGTCGTCGGTGAAGTCGAAGTTCGGCATGCGCAGCTTCTCGAGCGGCTGCAGCACGCGGCCCTTGTCGAAGATGCGCGGATCGTGCAGCTTGCGCTCGAACCAGCCGATCTTCGAGGTGTGCGGGATGTCGGTGATGAACGCGAAGTCGAGGCGCGTGACCAGCTTGCTGCCCTCTTCCGACAGGTCGGTGCCGATCGACTGCGCCTTCTCGAAGCCCTTGATGTCGTGGCAGCTGAAGCAGCCGTAGCGGCTGATCGCGCGCTGCCCGAGCTCGATCTGCTTCTGCTGCGGGTTCAGCTTCGCCAGCTGCGCCTTCGCGTCCTCGAACGGCATCACGTTCTTCAGGTAGTCGAGCAGCACGTCGTCGGTCGACCTTCGGCGTCCGGCGTCGCCTTCGGCCTGATCGCCCGCCGGCCCCTTGAGGCCGACCAGATAGGTCGCGACGTCGGCGACCTGCGCGTCGGTGAGCCGCAGGTTCGGCATGTAGGTCGCCGGGCTGTAGTGCTTCGGATCGCGCACCCAGTTGTAGATCCACTCGTAGGTGGTCTTGTTGCCGATGTTCTCGAGCGGCTGGCCGAAGGTCCGGCGCGGCCCGGCCTCCGATCGCGATCCTTCGCCGACGACGTGGCAGCCCTGACAGCCGATCGGCTTGACGATCTCCTCGCCGCGCTTGGCGTCGCCGTGCGGCGGGTTCTTCACCGCGAACTCGTGCTTGTCGGCGTTGGCGAACAGATAGGCGGCGATCGCGTTGATCTCGACCTCGTTGCGCGACCGCGTCCTCGGGCGAGCTGTTGTTCGAGTTGTACCAGAAGCGCGGCATCCAGGTGGTCGGCTTGACCGCCTTCGGATTGCGGATCCAGTTCTTGACCCAGTCCTGCGTCAGCTTCGAGTCGATCTTGGTCAGGATCGGCCCGGGCTTCTTGACGTTCTCGAAGCCCTTGGTCTTGTGGCAGGCGTAGCAGCCGGCGCGCTCGTAGGTCGCGTAGGCGACGTTCAGCTTGTCCGCCTTCGGGACGTAGACCTGCTGCTTGTGGCACTTGGCGCACGACGCCTCGGTCATCTTGATCGGCAGCATCGGGTAGTCCCACAGGTGCGGCTGCTCCCAGTGGTACTTCTTCTCCCACTCTTCCTTCTGCTTCTCGTTGCTGCGGCATGTGCGCCGCGTCGCGGAAGCTGACCGACTGCCCCATGCCCTCGTGGCAGACCGTGCAGCCGGTCTTGTCGATCGGATGCGGCGAGCTGCCGCCGAGATAGGTCGCCAGATCGGGATGGGTGGTGAACGGCTGCGGATATTTCTCGTAGCCCTTCTTGTCGATCGCCAGATGGCAGGTCTGGCAGCGATCCATCTTCGGCGACGCGGATGAAGTTCACGTCGTCGACGACGTTGGGCAGGATGATCTGCTGGACCTTGAGCGTCGGCGCCATGAAGTCGAGCAGCGGCGCGTTGCGGAAGTAGTCCTTGACCGCGCTCGGCGCGATGACGTCGAGGCGCTTGCGCAGGCGGTTCTGCTCGGCGTTGATCTCGTCGATCTGCTTCTGCGACGTCGACGACCTCGCCGGTGTACTGGCCGAGCTGCTTCTGGACGTCGGCCTTGTCGGCCTCGGCCTTCTCGCGCGCGAGGTTCAGCGTCGTCGAGCCGGCGCTCCTCGTCGCTCGGCGATCTGCCTCCTTCTTGGCCGCGCTCGACAGGCCGTTGGCCGCGCGCCGCCTCGAAGTCGTAGCGATCCTGATCGTAGGTCGCCTTCATCGTCTGGTAGTCGGTGGTGGCGCGGAACAGCTCGTTGTCGGCGTCCTTCAGCTTGGCCTGCAGCTCGTCGACCTTCGCCTGGTTGGCGCTGCACGTTCTTCTTGCGCCGCGGCTTCCTGCGCCGGTCAGCTGCGCCAGCTTGCTCTTGTCGACGCGCGCGGCCCGGCCTGCTGCAGGCTGCGCCTGCGTCACCTGGGTACTCGAGCTGCGCGAACTGGCGCTGGGTGTTCTTCCAGTCGCGGTCGAAGTCGTCCCAGACCATCCAGATGACCGACAGGAACAGGAACAGACTGGACGCCGCGAAGACGACGTTCAGGAAGTCGACGTTATAGGCGTGCCCGACGCTCTTCTTTTCAGCCATGATCTAGATGTTGAAGAAGAATTCGGGAATCGCCACGATGTATTTCAGGTTGAAGATCCAGCGCGCCAGCATCTTGATCGGCAGCGACATCATCATCAGGAACAGCAACGACGCTGACGTAGTAGCGCGACGCGCCGAGCTTCTCGTAGTAGGCCTTGAACCACATCTTGGCCAGCAGCACCGGCAGCGCGAAGACGTAGAACAGCACGAACAGGATGCCGAAGATCTCGCGGATGAACCAGTTGCGCCGGGCAGCCGGTCTTGCAGCAGCCGCGACCCAGATGTATTCCGACAGGTTGACGTTGGTCAGCGCCGCCAGCTTGTGGATGTCCCAGAATTCGAACGGCCCGAAGAAGTTCCAGTTCGGCCCGCGCAGGAACGTGCCGAGCACGATCAGCGAGCACCACAGCACGACGAAGCCGAACAGGAAGATCGTGATCTCGGCCTTGCGCTCGTTGAAGGTGAAGTAGCCGTTGCCCTTCGGGTTCTTGTCGACGTAGGGAATGGCAGATCAGCCCGACGATGATCAGGCCGGGCAGCACGACGCCGGCGAGCCAGGGATCGAAGTAGACCAGCATTTCCTGGAGGCCGAGGAAGTACCACGGCGCCTTCGACGGGTTCGGCGTGTTGGCCGGGTTGGCCGGCTGCTCGAGCGGCGCCTTCAGGAAGATCGACCAGACGATCAGCACGACCGAGCAGAGGATCAGCGAGATCAGCTCGGTGTAGACCAGGTCGGGCCAGACCCAGACGCGGTCGGACTCTGCCTTCTCGATCGGCCCCTTCCCCGCCGCGATCCGCCGGTCGTTCAGCACCGCCTTCGCGCATCGAGTACCAGACGAAGAAGACCAGCAGGAAGATCAGGCCGACGATCGGCACGTTGTCCGGCTTGGTGACGATCAGCCGGAAGTTCGGGTCGAAGGTGCCGAAGATGAAGAACACGCGCGAGCACGCCGAGCAGGCCGTAGCCGACCGCGTTGGACGCGACCGTCTCGCGCTTCCAGACCATGACGACCAGCGCCGCGACCGCGAGCATGAAGAACAGCCGCGGATCGGCGACCGCGTTGATAGCGCCCTTGATGAAGCCCATAGCCCTCTCGTAGGTGGAGTTTGTCAGATCCGTGAGCGCAGATCCGTGAACCGGCCAACTTCTAAAGCGGACCGCGAGATGCCGCCGTCTTTGCGCACGCGCCAGAAGTGCACCGCCATCAGCACCGCGATGCCGAGCGGCAGGCCGACGCAGTGCAGCACGTAGAAGCGCAGCAGCGCGCCTTCGCCGACGAACGACCCGCCGAGCAGCGCGAACCGCGCGTCGTCGTAGGCGTGAATCAGCGGCACGTCGCCGAGCCGCAGCAGCTGCGCGCCCGGGCCTTCGTAGCCGAGGAACGGCGTCGCGCGCGCCATGTTCGAGCCGACCGTGATCGCCCAGATCGCCAGCTGATCCCACGGCAGCAGGTAGCCGGTGAACGACAGCAGCAGCGTCAGCACCAGCATGATCACGCCGACCGACCAGTTGAACTCGCGCGGCGGCTTGTACGAGCCGGTCATGAAGACGCGGAACATGTGCAGCCACACGGTGATGACCATCGCGTGCGCGCCCCAGCGGTGCATCTCGCGCATGATGCCGAGCGGCACGTGCTCGCGCAGGCCGACGATGTCGGTGTAGGCGTATTCGAGCGTCGGCCGGTAGTAGAACATCAGCAGCAGGCCGGTGAACGTCAGCACCAGGAAGAGGAAGAAGCTCAGCCCGCCCATGCACCAGGTGTAGCGCAGCTTGACGCCCGACTTCCGGATCCGCACCGGGTGCAGGTGCAGGAAGACGTTCGACAGCATGACCAGCACGCGGTTGCGGTCGCTGTCGGGCCGGCCGTGGCGGAACACGGACGTCCACACCTGCGTCTCGGTCAGCCAGTTCCAGAACTGGGTGCCGGGGCCTTCCTTCGGAGCGATGGTTTTCGTATCAGCCATATCAGTATCAGTCTCAGCATCAGCTCTGCTCCCAGCTCTGAAAGTGAGCGCTGAAAGCTGTAAGCGTGCGGTTCACGCTTTGAGAAACGCGTCCGGATCGGTCCACTGACCCAGCTCGTACTGGAACTTCCGGCTCTTGTCGACCAGGATCTGGCCGTCGTCGGCCAGGACGATCGTGGCGCGCTCGAGCGGGCGCGGCGCCGGGCCTTCGAAGTTGACGCCGGTCGTGCGGTAGCCGCTGCCGTGGCACGGGCACTTGAACTTGTTCTCCGCCGACAGGTAGTTCGGCGTGCAGCCGAGGTGCGTGCAGATGGTGAAGAGCGCGTAGAAGCCGCTGCGCGTGCGGCTCGACGTTCTCGTCGGCGATGCGCACGATCCAGATGCCGAACTTCTCTTTCCAGCGCTCGTCGACGCCCATGCCGTACTCGTTCGGGAAGCCGGCCTTGAACTGCTGCGGCGGCTCGTTGAGCACGTTGGGGAACATGAAGCGGCCGGTCGCGGCGAGCGCCGCGGCCGACGCGGCCGAGAACGCGCCCCAGGCCAGGCCCATCCAGGCGCGGCGGTTCAGCAGCGGCGAGGTGTCGTCGGCGTCGCGCGGTCGCGGCTTTCGCGGCGGCGGGCGCCGGCTTCGCGCCGCGGCCGCGCCCGCCGGCTGACGCCGACCGAGTCGTCTTGCCCGCGAGATCGGGCAGCGGCGCGCGCCGGCGGACGCGGCGCGCAGCGGGCTTCGGCGGCGATGGCGCGGCCGCGCGCCGGCGGCTGGCGCTCGCGGCGGCGCGGTGGCGCCGGTCGCGGCGACCTTCAGGATTTCGGTTGTCGTCGGCCATGTCTCGTTATCCCATCACCTTGAGCGCTTCGAGCGCCGCCTGCCGGACCTTCATGCTGCGGTCCTGCTGGCTGAGGGTCGTCACCGAGGGTTTGAGCGCCGCATCCTTCAGCGTCGCCGCCGCGCGCAGGCCGCTGATCATGACGTCGGCGATCGGATCGCGATCCTCGTCCTGCCGGACGTCGCGCTTGACCTGCTGCTCGACGTACTGGCGGTCCATCATCTGCCGGATCACCGCGACGCCTTCGTGATGCCCTTTGCGCGACGAGCGCGACCGCCGCGTTCCAGCGCACGTCCGGCTCGGTATCCTGCGAGCGCCGTCCGCAGCGTCGCGAGCTGGGCGTCGCCGGGCAGCGCGCCGAGCGCGTAGACCACCATCTTGCGAATGCCTTTGTCGGGCGACGCGCCGAGCGGCTGCAGCGTCGCCACCACCGACGGGATCGCCGGAGGAGCCGAGCGCCCAGATCGCGCTGACGCGGGATTCGCCGTCGGCCGAGTCGAGCGCCTTGGTCAGGCCGGCCACGGCTTCGGGCGGCAGCGGCGGATCGAGTCGGCCGATGGCCAGCGCCAGGTATTGCCGCACCCGCGGATCGTCGTCTTTCGCCGCCTCGAACGCCTTCACGAGCGCGGGGGCGAGCGTGCGGTCGGCCCGGACCTTCGGATCGCCCATCAGCCGCGACAGCTCGTAGGCCGCGGGCCAGCGCCGATCCGATCCGCCGTTGCGGACCTCGCTGAGGTATTCCTGCGGCGTGCGGTCGTTGGCGAGGAGCGAACGGAAGCCGACATACACCGTGACGGTGATGCCGACGACGGCCAGCGGGATCAGAAAAAATTGAACAGCGAGGGCGGGCGCGGCGACTAGTGGGTTACGAGTCGCGGTTTCGCGCTCGACGAGTTTGTCCATGAATGGGAAACGGCCACGTGCTCGGAAACACCCGAGGCGGTGCAAGTTTTACTACGTGGGAGGTTTAGCGGTCAAGTTGCGCCGCCCTTTCGCTCCGTCACTGGCGAGCGAACTCAGCCAGGCCGTTGACCACGACCGTCAGCGGCTGTGCACTGGCCCGGCTCTCGAGCACGACGGCGATGAATTGTCCAGCCGGCGACACGTCGAAGTCGAGCCATGGCCTCTTCTTGTCGATGTCGAACAGCGCCACCGGCACTCCGAGTCGGAGTGACGGGGTGGTCTCGATCGGCACCATCATGAGCTGGCTGTCGGTAGACAGATAAAACAGCGCCTTTCCGTCGCGACGCCACCGCGCCGTCGATCCCGCGCCTCGGGAGACCGGCGTGCGCTCGCCGGCCAGCGGGAAGGGCGCGATGTACACCTGCCGCTGACCCGAGGCGTTCGAATCGAACACGAAGAAACGACCGTCTGGCGAGAAACGCGCGCCGATTTCCTCGACCGGCGACACCACGATCGGCGTCGCCTTGCCCGATCCGTCGAGCGCCAGCGACCAGATGTCATTGCCGCCGGGCGCACGCTGCGTATACAGCAGCGTCTTGCCATCAGGCGAGACGTCCTCGGGGTGCTGGAAAGTGCCGCTGCCTGGCAGCACCGGCTCGTCGGCTCCGGTCGCGAGCGTCTTGCGGAAGATCTTCGGCGGCGCGCCCATGTCCGCGCTGAAGAAGAGCGACGCACTGTCGACCGACCACGGACCTGGCTGCTCGCTGCTCGGCGCCATGGTCAGGCGCGTCTCGACGTGCCGCTCCAAATCCATCTGCCACACGTCGAACGCGCCGGCGCGCTGTCGGGCGTAGGCGACCCGCCGCCCATCGGGCGAAATCCGCGGCATCTGATACCGGCCTGGGTCGCCGAGCGTGACTTCTTCGCGCCCTGCCCGATCGTGGACGATGAGGTGATGTTCATCCGAGTGCGACTGGTAGACGAGCGTGCCGCTCGTCGAGACGGCGAACCGGGCGACGGTGGTGGTGAAAAAATAGCCGACCGCCTCCGCGATGGAGAACGGCGCGCCGATCACTTCTCCGCGCGAGAGGTCGAACCGCTGACCGACGATCGCGCCTTCACTCGCGAACACGAGATAGCCGGGATCGGCGTATTGCGCGCTCGATTGCATCGGCCGCACCTCCGCTGTAGCCGATCCCTTCCGAGACGTCGCAGATGGAAACAGCCGCGCCACCCGCGACGTCGCGGTCCAGCCGCGTGTCGCGGGCGCGATAGACCTCGCCCATCCCACCGGCGCCGATCGGCGGGAGGATTTCGTACGGACCGAGCCGCGAGCCGGGCTGCAACCTCACCGCGACGAGCTTAACCCGCGAAGAACCCGCGCTCGCAGAGAAAGCTTGTCTTTACCGTGCGGTGCCGACCGTCTCGGCCGCAGGCGCGTCCGCGGTGACGGGCTTGAGGAACGGCATCAGCGCGCGCAGCCGTACGCCGACCTGTTCGATCGCGTGATTGCGGTCGGCCTCGCGCAGCTTGTGGAAATTCGGGCGGCCGGCCTCGTTCTCGGCAATCCACGCCTTGGCGTAGGTGCCGTTCTGGATCTCGGTCAGCATCTGCTTCATCTCGCGCTTGGTCGCGTCGGTGACGATGCGCGGTCCGCCGGTGTAGTCGCCGTTCTCGGCGGTGTCGCTCACCGAGTAGCGCATGTAGTTCAGGCCGCCCTGGTAGATCAGGTCGACGATCAGCTTCAGCTCGTGGAGGCACTCGAAGTAGGCGATCTCCGGCTGATAGCCGGCCTCGACCAGCGTCTCGAAGCCGGCCTTGACCAGCGCGCTGACGCCGCCGCACAGCACCGCCTGCTCGCCGAACAGGTCGGTCTCGGTCTCTTCCTTGAAGGTCGTCTCGATCACGCCGGCGCGCATCACGCCGATGCCCTTGGCGTACGACAGGGTGAGCTCGCGCGCCTTCCCGGTCGCGTCCTGCTCGATGGCGAACAGCGCCGGCGTGCCGGCGCCTTCGACGAACAGCTCCCGGACGCGGTGCCCCGGCGACTTGGGCGCGACCATCGAGACGTCGACGTCCGGCCTGACCTTGATGGCGCCGAAGCGGATGTTGAAGCCGTGCGCGAACATCACCATGTTGCCCGGCGCCAGGTTCGGCTCGATCTCCTCGCGATAGACCTTCGCCTGCGAGGTGTCGGGAATCAGGATCATGACGACGTCGGCCCATTTCGAGACCTCGGCGACGTCGCCGACCACCAGGCCGGCGGCCTGCGCCTTGGCGCGCGATCGGCTCGCGACCGGCAGGCCGACGCGGACGCCGACGCCGCTGTCCTGCAGATTCAGCGCGTGGGCGTGCCCCTGCGATCCGTAGCCGATAATCGCGACCTTCTTCTGCTGAATCAGCCCGAGGTCCGCGGAGTCGTCGTAATACATCGTCGCCATGTCATCTCCCTCTCACGGTCACCACGAAAAGCACGACAGGCGCTTCATCAGGGCGAAAAACACAAAAAAGAGCTTTGGTTTCGTTTCCCGTGGTTTGCGTTCGTGTGTTTCGTGCCGTTTGGGTTCTAGTTTCGTGTCTCTCGTGGTCCGTCTTCACACCGAACAATTGCTGACGTCGCCGCTGATGTCGGCCGCGCTCGTCATCACCGGGCGCGTCCGCGCGTGGCGCGGCGGCAGCGTGCCGCGGGCCATCGCGACGCGGCCGGTGCGCACCAGCTCGATCACGCCGTACGGCCGCAGCACTTCGACCAGGCTGTCGATCTTGTCCTCGGTGCCGGTGGTCTCGATCACCAGCGATTCCGGGCTGACGTCGACGATGCGCGCGCGGTAGACGTCCACCAGCTGCATCACGTGGGTGCGCGCCTCGCCGGTGGCCGCGACCTTGATCAACGCCAGGTCGCGCGAGATCGACGGCGCCGAGGTGATGTTGTCGACCCGCCGGCACGGCACCAGCTTGTAGAGGTGCGCCTCGAGGCGGCGCGCCCCGTACTCATCGGTGTCGACCACGACCGTCATGCGCGAGACACCGGGCGTCTCGGTGTGGCCGACCGTCAGCGACTCGATGTTGAAGGCGCGGCGGCGGAACAGCGAGGAGACGCGGTTCAGGACGCCTGGCTTGTTGTCGACGTAGACCGCAAATGTATGAAGCATGTGTCACTCACCTCACCACGAAGATCACGAAACTCCTGGCGCTTGTCTGCACGAAAGACACGAAAAAGATCTCTTTTTCGTTTTCGTGCTTTTCGTGCCGTTCTTATTTCGTGTGTTTCGTGGTTGCGTTCGTGGTCCTCTTCAGTCCGCCGCTGTTTCCACAATCGGCGACGGTCGGCGGATCATCTTGTGGAGATCCGCGCCGGCCGGGACCATCGGGTAGACCGAGTCTTCCTGTTCAACCTGGAAATCGATCAGCGCCGCGCGCTTCAGGCGTCTCGCCGCTTCCACCGCGCCTTCGACGTCGGCCCGCTTGGTGACGGTGGTCGCCGCGATCCCGAACGCATCGGCGAGCTTGGCGAAGTTCGGCCCGGTGATCGGCGTCGCCGCGTAGCGCTTGTCGTAGAAGAACTCCTGCCACTGCCGCACCATGCCGAGGTAGCCGTTGTTGATGATCGCGATGTTGATGTCCAGCTTCTCCTGCACCAGCGTCGCGAGCTCGGGCATGGTCATCTGGAATCCGCCGTCGCCGACCACGACCCAGACTTCGGCGTCGGGACAGGCGATCTTGGCGCCGATCGCCGCCGGCAGCGCGAACCCCATCGTGCCGAGCCCGCCCGAGGTGATCAGCGTGCGCGGACGATCGTGCTTGTAGTACTGCGCTTCCCACATCTGATGCTGGCCGACGTCGGTCACCACCACCGCGTCGCCCTTGGTGAGGCGCCAGATGTCGTTGATCACATGCGCCGCGTACAGATGCCCATCGTCGGGCAGGTTCTGGATGTCGCGCACCGCGGTGTCGCCCTTGAGCGCGTTGATGTGCGCGAGCCAGGCCGAGCGATCGCCCGGCTGGACCTGCGGCAGCCACTCGTCGAGCGCGGCGCGGAGATCCTTGGCGATGGCGACGTCCACGCGCACGTTCTTGTTCAGCTCGGCGCGGTCGATGTCGACGTGAATCTTCTTGGCGGTGCGCGCGTAGGTCTTCAGGTTGCCGGTGACGCGGTCGTCGAACCGCATGCCGAGCGCGATCAGCAAATCGGCTTCCTGAATGGCGTTGTTGACCCACGCCTCGCCGTGCATGCCCATCATGCCGAGATTCAACGGATGGGAGGCGGCCACGCCGCCGATGCCGAGCAGCGTGACCGCGATCGGAATCTGCGCCCGCTCGGCGAGCGCGAGGACCTGCCGCTCCGCGTTGGAGAGCATCACCCCATGGCCGGCGAGAATCAGCGGCCGCTCGGCGGTATTGATCAGCTCGATCGCCTCGCGGAGATCGCCGTCGCCCGGCAGCGCCTCGTCCTCGGCCTCGAACAGATGCGGCTCGGCGGCGTCCCAGTCCACTTCGCAGCTGCCCTGCTGCGCGTCCTTGGTGATGTCCACCAGCACCGGCCCCGGCCGGCCGCCGCGCGCCACCGCAAACGCCTCGCGGATCGCCGGCGCGACATCTTCGGGGGTGGTGACCAGATAATTGTGCTTGGTGATCGGCAACGTGATGCCGGTGATGTCGGTCTCCTGAAACGCGTCGGAGCCGATCAGCTTGCTGCCGACCTGGCCGGTGATGCAGACGATCGGCGACGAGTCCATCATCGCCGTCGCGATGCCGGTCACCATGTTGGTCGCGCCGGGGCCGGAGGTCGCGATCGCCACGCCGACCTTCCCGGTGGCGCGGGCGTAGCCGTCGGCCATGTGCGTCGCGCCCTGCTCGTGCCGCACCAGGATGTGGCGAATCGGGTACTGGAGCATGGCGTCGTACGACGGCAGAATCGCCCCGCCGGGATAGCCGAACACGTCGGTGACGCCCTCGCGAACCAGGGCTTCCCAGAGGATTTGTGCGCCAGTCAATTTCATCCCGTTACCGCTCCTTGCGAGGCCGAGGAGACGAGCTTCACGTATTTCGCGAACACGCCGGAGGTGTAGCGCGGCGGCGGGCACGCCCACGCCGCCATCCGCTGCTTGATCGTCTCGGCCGGAACGTCGAGGTCCAGCGTCCGGCTGTCCACGTCGATCACGATGGTGTCGCCGTCGCAGACGATGGCCATCGGACCGCCGCGCGAGGCTTCGGGCGCGATGTGCCCGACGCAGAAGCCCCGGGTGGCGCCCGAGAACCGGCCGTCGGTGATCAGCGCGACCGTTTCACCGAGGCCGGCGCCGACGATCGCGCCGGTGACCCCGAGCATCTCCCGCATGCCCGGCCCGCCGCTCGGCCCTTCGTAGCGGATGACGACGACGTCGCCCGCCTTGATGGTCTGACGCTGGACCGCGTCGAACGCAGCTTCCTCGCTGTCGAAGACGCGGGCCGGACCGCGATGGGTCTGGCGCTCGGTGCCCGAGATCTTCATCACCGCACCGTCGGGCGCCAGGCTGCCGCGCAAAATCACGAGGCCGCCGCTCTTCTTCAGCGGCTGGCCGTTGGGGCGCACCACTTCCTGCCCTGCGGCTTCGACCGCGTCGGCGGCTTCGGCGGCGAGCGTGCGGCCGGTGATGGTCGGCGCCGCACCGTCGATCAGCCCGGCCTCGACCAGCCGCCGCGCGACCAGCGGACTGCCGCCGGCCTGGTGCAGCTCGGTGGCGACGAACCGCCCCGACGGCTTGAGGTCGACGTAGAGCGGCGTGCGCGCGCTGATGCGATCGAAGTCGGCGAGCTCGAGCGGTAGTCCCGCCTCGCGCGCGATCGCGATCAAGTGCAGCACGGCGTTGGTCGATCCGCCGGTGGTCGCGACCGAGGCGATGGCGTTCTCGAGCGCGGTGCGGGTGATGAGGTCGCGCGGACGGACGCCGCTGCGCACCAGGCTCATCACGCGCTCGCCCGCCGCCCGCGCCACGTCGGCCTTGCGGGGATCGGTGGCCGGCACGCTGCCGCTGCCGAGCGCGGCGATGCCGAGGAACTCGCTGGCGATCGCCATGGTGTTGGCGGTGAACTGGCCGCCGCAGGCGCCGGCGCCCGGGCAGGCCTGGTCTTCGATGGTGCAGAACTCGGCGTCGCTCATCGAGCCGGCGGCGTGCGCGCCGACCGCCTCGAACACTTCCTGAATCGTGATCGCCTTGTCGTGGAACTGGCCCGGCGCGATCGAGCCGCCGTAGAGCAGCACGCCCGGCACGTTGAGGCGCGCGAGCGCCATCACGCCGCCGGGAATCGTCTTGTCGCAGCCGACCAGCACCACCAGGCCGTCGAAGCCGTTGCCGCGCGTGACCAGCTCGATCGAGTCGGCGATCACCTCGCGGCTGACCAGCGACGCGCGCATCCCTTCGGTGCCCATGGTGATGCCGTCGGAGATCGAGACGGTGTTGAACTCCATCGGCGTGCCGCCGGCGGCGCGGATGCCGGCCTTGACGTGCACCGCGAGATCGCGCAGGTGGTAGTTGCAGGGACCGATCTCGATCCAGGTATTGGCGACGCCGATCAGCGGCTTCTTGAGATCCGCGTCGGAGAACCCGACCGCCTTGAGCATCGCGCGCGCCGGCGCCCGGCTCGGGCCGGTCGTCAGCGGGTTGCCGCGGTCGCTCACGACATCACCTCGAACGGGTCGGGCTGCATCCCGTCGTGCGTCTTCCAGCTCGCGTAGGTGCCGAGCGTGCGCAGCATCGGCGCGAACTCGCCGAGGTGCGCCAGCGCGCGGGTGCAGTGGACCTCGTCGCGCGCGGCGGCCAGGTCGACGTAGAACAGGTATTCCCAGGGCCGCCCCTGGATCGGCCGCGACTCGAGCTTGGTCAGCGAAATCCCGCGCAGCGCGAAGACGCTCAACGCCTTGAACAGCGATCCGGGCTCGTTCGGCAGCGTGAAGACGATCGAGGTCTTGTCGGCCACCCGGTTCGGCAGCGGCGTGCCGCCGACCACCAGAAAACGGGTGATGTTGTCGTCGAAATCCTGGACCGAGGCGGCCAGCGACGTCAGCCCGAACACATCGCCGGCGCGCGCCGAGGCGATCGCGCCGGCATCCATCAGCCCGCCGTCGGCCACCATCTTGGCGCTGCCGGCGGTGTCGTAGGTGGCGATGATCTCGACCTTGGTCAGGGTGCGCAGGAAGCGCTCGCACTGCGCGAGTCCCTGCGGATGCGAGTAGACGCGGCGCAGGCCGTCGAGGGTCGCGCCCGGCAGCGCGAGCAGGTGGTGGATGACCGGGAGCTCGACCTCACCGACGATCGGCAGCGTGCGCTCGAGCAGCAGGTCGTAGTTGCGATGGATGCTGCCGCCGATCGAGTTCTCGATCGGCAGGACGCCGTACGCCGCCCGCCCCGACTGGACGGCGTCGAACACCTCGTCGAAGCTGCGGCAGGGGGTCAGCGGCGCGTCGGGATCGATTCGCCGGGCGGCCGCCTCGCTGAACGCGCCAGGCTCGCCCTGATAGGCAATTGTCATAGGAGACGCCGATTACATACGGCGCCAGCCTAGAAGTCAAATTGATAATCTTTACGGGATTATAAGCCGGACGAGCTTAGAGCCTGGGCAACGTGA
The DNA here is from genome assembly GCA_963794705.1 of uncultured Acidobacteriota bacterium. Lineage (GTDB taxonomy): Bacteria > Acidobacteriota > Vicinamibacteria > Vicinamibacterales > CAVVIG01 > CAVQFC01. The sequence goes on along the minus strand of CAWCFI010000005.1, from coordinate 482,234 downwards.
CGCCGCGCTGGGCCTGGTACTTGCCCTTCTTGTCCTTGTAGGACCTCGCGCACGGCTCGTCGCTCTGGAAGAACAGCACCTGGGCAATCCCCTCGTTCGCGTAGATCTTGGCGGGCAGCGGCGTCGTGTTCGAAATCTCGATGGTGACGTGCCCTTCCCACTCCGGCTCGAACGGGGTCACGTTGACGATGATGCCGCAGCGGGCGTAGGTGGACTTGCCGAGGCACACCGTCAGGACGTCGCGCGGAATCCGGAAATACTCGATGGTGCTCGCCAGCGCGAACGAGTTGGGCGGGATGATGCAGACCTCGCCCTTGATGTCCACGAATGACTTCGAGTCGAAGTTCTTCGGGTCGACCAGCGTGTTGTAGACGTTGGTGAAGACCTTGAACTCGTCGCCGACGCGGACGTCGTAGCCGTAGGACGAGACGCCGTAGGAGATGACACCCTGCCGCACCTGATCGTCCACGAAGGGCTCGATCATCTTGTGCTCGCGCGCCATCCGGGTAATCCACGTATCGGGTTTGATCGACATTGGGCAGTCTCAGTCAGACAGTCGTCAGTCTCAGTCGGCAGTCGGCAGTCGGGCAGTCTCGGTCAGCAGTCTCCGTCGGCAGTCGAACGCGCTCATCGCCGGAAGAAGGCCAGCACGAGCGTCAGCAGGATACTCAAGACAATGGAGGTCGTCAGCGGGAAATAGAAGCTGAAGCTCCCCCGCCGGACGTAGAAGTCCCCGGGCAGCCGCCCGAGCGGCACGCCCAGCATCATCACCAGCCCCAGGGCCGCGATCCCGAGGCCCAGGAGAACCAGCGTCTTCCCCATCGCCCTAAATCAGGTCGACGCCCTGGAAGAAGTAGCCGATTTCATACGCCGCCGTGTCCGGCGCGTCAGATCCATGCGTGGCGTTGCGCTCGATGGACTGGGCGAACTCCTTCCGCATGGTGCCGGCGTCGGCCTTCGCCGGGTCGGTCGCGCCCATCAGCGTGCGCCACTTCTTGATGGCGTCAGCCGCCTCCAGCACCAGCACAATCGCCGGTCCCGAGGACATGAACGACGTCAGGCTGCCGAAGAAGGGACGCTCGCGGTGCACGGCGTAGAAGCCTTCCGCCTGCGCCGTCGACAGATGCACCTTCCGCATGGCACGGATCTGGAATCCCTCGTCTTCGATGCGCTGAATGATTTTGCCCGCAAGATGCCGTTCAACGGCGTCCGGTTTGATGATGGCCAGGGTTCGTTCGGTCATATCCGCCGATTATAGCAGGCGCCACCTCAGCCTTTCGAAGGAGCCACCGATGACGACACCCGTGAACACGCAGATGGACGACCCGGACATCCACAAAGGCGCGATCGAAGGCGACACGCCGTCCGACGAGCAGAACGTGAGCAACAAGGGGAAGGGCGTCGACAGGAATGGCCTCCCGAACGATCCGGTCGCGACGGCGCAGGACAAAGAAGGCGCCAACGCGGACAAGACGCAGGGATAGCAGAAATCTGCAAATTGCTGAATCGGCAAATTGCTGATTTATTAGGGATTTCAACCGGCATGGTCGACGTGCATCTCGTCTGCACTGCGCCATGGCGAACGAAATCGCTGACCAACTCCAGGCAACGCACGATGCGGTTTGCTCTCCGCGTCATCGCGTTTCTGCCGACCACTTCCCGACGACTGGGAGGGCCGCTTCGTCGCGGATCAGTTGTTCCGTGCCAGCGCGAGAACCAGCGCCGAACTACCAGTCGGCCTGCCGCGGCCGCTCCCGACCGAGAATTCATCAACAAACTCGGGGTGGTAGTCGAGGAGTCGGACGAAGCGGTGCTTCTGGCTGACGTTCGTCGGTCGGTCAGGCGCTGAATCGAAACTTCCGAACAGAAGAGCTTACTGGCGGAAGGACGGGAGTTGCTGGCGATCTTCATCTACAGATCGCGCGAAGACCGCCAGCGATGAACAATCGTCAATAAATCTGCAATTTGCGATTACGCAATTCGCCAATTCGCCATGCGTCCAATCTACCGCAGGCCTTCCATGATCTCTTCCAGCGCCTCTGGACCGGGACGCGTGCGGCTGAGCGGCAGCGACGCCAGCGGTTCGTCGACGACGTTCAGCTGCGTGAGGAAATCGTCGCGGTCCGGCTCGATGTAGATCAGGCCGGTCGCGAACTCGCCGCGGCGCGCGGTCTCGTGCAGCCGCTTCATCGCGTTGAGCTTGTCGGTCGGGTCGTAGTCCTCTTCCAGCTTCTTCAACAACAGCTTCGAGCCGTCGTGCATCGTCACTTCCTGGGACGAGCCAGGTTCGTAGTCGACCGCGATGTCCTCGAAGAACGGCACGAAGGTGATGTCCTCGACCGGATCGTCGTGATCCTTGGCGTAGGCGTAGCTCTTGGTCGAGCCCTCGTGGTCGTTGAAGGTGACGCAGGGCGAGATGACGTCGAGCATCACCGTGCCGCGGTGCGAGAGCGCCGCCTTGAGCAGCGACAACAGCTGCTTCTTGTCGCCCGGAGAACGAGCGGCCGACGAAGGTCGCGCCGAGCTCGATCGCCAGCGCGCAGGTGTCGATCGGCGGCAGGTCGTTGACCACGCCGGTCTTCAGCTTCGAGCCGAGGTCGGCGGTCGGCGAGAACTGCCCCTTGGTCAGGCCGTAGCAGCCGTTGTCCTCGATGATGTAGATGATCGGCAGGTTGCGGCGCATCAGGTGGACGAACTGGCCGATGCCGATCGCGCCGGTGTCGCCGTCGCCGCTGACGCCGATGGCGATCAGCTTGTGGTTCGCGAGCATCGCGCCAGTGCCGACCGACGGCATGCGGCCGTGCACCGCATTGAAGCCGTGCGAGCCGCCCAGGAAGTAGGCCGGGCTCTTGCTCGAGCAGCCGATGCCCGACAGCTTGACGACCTGCTTGGGATCGATGCCCATCTCGTAGAAGGCGTCGATGATGCGCTCTGAGATCGCGTTATGGCCGCAGCCGGCGCAGAGCGTCGTCTTGCCGCCCTTGTAAATCGCGGGCTCGAGACCGATACGGTTCACTTTGATTGGCGTCGCCATGACTATTCCCCACCCGCCGTTCCCGCGCTCATGCGGGCGGCCGTCTTTTTCGCCACTTCGTAGCCTTCCTGCGCCAGCACATCGTCCGTGATGCTGCGGGCGTCGATCGGCAGGCCGTTGTAGTGCAGCACGCTGCGGAGCTTCTTCTGCTGATCGGGCGTCAGCTCCAGCTTCATCAGCTGCAGCAGCTGCCCGTCGCGGTTCTGCTCGATGACATAGACCCGCTCGTGCGCGTCGATGAAGCTGGCCAGCTCCGGCGTGAACGGATACGCGCGCAGCCGGAAGTAGGAGGTCTCGACCTTGGTCTCTTCGAGCAGCTGATCGCGGCTCTCTTCGGTCGCGAAGTGCGAGGTGCCGTAGCCGATCAGGCCGATCTTCGCCTTGGGGTTGTTCTGGACCACCGGCGCCGGCACGTGCTTGCGCGCGGTCTCGAACTTGCGCGACAGCCGGTCCATGTTCTCGACATAGTCGTCGGGCCGCTCGCTGTACTGCCCCTTGGCGTTGTGGCCGGACCCGCGCGTGAAGTACGACGGCAGGCCGTCGCCCGGAATGGTGCGGTACGGGATCCCGTCGCCGTCAACGTCCTTGTAGCGGCCCCAGCCGTCGCCGAGCTCCTTCAGCTTTTCGGCGGTCAGCAGCTTGCCGCGATTGATCGGCGTGGTCGGGTACTTGAACGCGTCGGACATCCAGTTGTTCATGCCGAGGTCGAGGTCCATCATCACGAAGATGGGTGTCTGGAACATCTCGGCGAGCTCGAACGCGTCCTGCGCCATCTGGTAGCACTCTTCCACCGAGCACGGAATCAGCATGATGTGCTTGGTGTCGCCGTGCGAGAGGAACGCGGCCTGGACCATGTCCCCCTGCGCGGTACGGGTCGGCAGTCCGGTGGACGGTCCGACGCGCTGGACGTCGAAGATCACCGCCGGCGTCTCCGCGTAGTACGCCAGGCCGGCGAATTCGCCCATCAGCGAGATGCCGGGGCCGGCGGTCGCGGTCATCGAGCGCGCGCCCGCCCAGCTCGCGCCGATCACCATGCCGAGCGAGGCGATCTCGTCTTCGGCCTGGACGATGGCGAACGTCGCCTTGCCCGTTTCCTTGTCGACCCGGTACTTCTTCATGTAGCCGATCAGCGACTCGCACAACGAGGACGACGGCGTGATCGGATACCAGGCGACGACCGTGACGCCGGCCATCATGCAGCCGATCGGCGGCCGCGGCGTTGCCCTCGATCAGGATCTTGCCGGCGGTCTCGTTCATCGGCTCGATCGCGAACGGGTCCTGCTTGGTGAACGTCGCCTCCGCGTAGTCGAAGCCGGCCTTCAACGCGGCGGCGTTCAGGATCACCGCCTTGGCCTTCTTGCCGAGCTGCTTGCCGAGCGCCTTCTCCATCAGCAGCCGGATCGATGCCGAGCAGCTTCGCCAGGATGCCCGGGTAGATCATGTTGCGCACGAGGCGGCGCAGCTTGGCGTCCGGACAGACCGGCTTGACGAGCGTGTCGAACGGCACGGGATAGAAAATCAGATCCTTGCGCAGCGTCGTTGAGCTTCAACGGCCTCGTCGTAGACCACCGCCGATCCGGGATCGAGGGTGAGGACGTCTTCTTTCGCCGTTTCCGGGTTCATCGCGACGAGGAAGTCGACTTCCTTCTTGCGCGCGATGTAGTGCCGCTTGCTGGCGCGGATGGTGTACCAGGTCGGCAGCCCGGCGATGTTCGACGGGAACATGTTCTTGCCGGAGACCGGGACACCCATCAGGAGGATGGAGCGCAGCAGCACCATGTTCGCCGTCTGGCTGCCAGACCCGTTCACGGTCGCGATTTGAATGCTGAAGTCGTTGACGACGCGCTGGCCCTTCCCGGAGGCTTGCTGTTCTTGAACCGCGAGATCTGTCGGTGACATTCTCAAGTCCTTACAACGTATGAAGATAAAGGAATCTCGGCGGAGCTCCGCCGATGCAGGACAACCTTGAGAGTATAGCAGACTTACAGGAGCTCTTTGATTGCTTGGCCCATGTCGGCGGGGCTCTGCACGACCGTCACGCCCGCGGCCGTCAGCGCGGCCATCTTCTCGGCGGCCGTGCCTTTGCCGCCCGCGATGATCGCGCCGGCGTGACCCATGCGGCGCCCGGGAGGCGCCGTCTGGCCCGCGATGAAGCCGACGACCGGCTTCTTGAAGTGCAGCTTGATCCACGCCGCGGCGTCTTCCTCGGCGTTGCCGCCGATCTCGCCGATCATGATCACCGCGTCGGTGTCGGGATCGTCGCCGAACAGCTGCAGCGCGTCGATGTGCGACGTCCCGATCAACGGGTCGCCGCCGATGCCGATGCAGGTGCTCTGCCCCATGCCGAGGCGTGTGAGCTGGTGGATCGCTTCGTAGGTGAGGGTGCCGCTCTTCGACACGATGCCGATGCGGCCCTCCTTGCAGATATTGCCGGGAATGATGCCGGCCTTCGCCTTGCCCGGGGAAATCAGGCCCGGACAGTTCGGCCCAACCAGGCGGGTGCCCGGTTTTTCCTTCAGGAACGTCATCGCCCGCATCATGTCGAGGGTCGGGATGCCCTCGGTGATGCAGACGACCAGCGCGAGCCCGCCGTCGGCCGCTTCCATGACCGCGTCAGCCGCGAACGCCGGCGGCACGAAGATCACCGAGGCGTTGGCACCGGTCTGCTTCACGGCGTCTTGGACGGTGTCGAAAATCGGCCAGCCCTCGTGCGTGGTGCCGCCCTTGCCGGGGGTCACGCCGCCGACCACCGTGGTGCCGTACGCGGCGGCCTGCTTGGCGTGGAAGGTGCCCTCGCGGCCGGTCAAGCCCTGGACGATCAGCCGCGTTTTCTTATCAATGAGGATCGACATTAACCTGCGAGCTCCACGACCTTCTTGGCCGCTTCGTCCATGCTGTCGGCAGTCGTGAGCTTCATTCCGCTCTCGCGCAGCAGACGCTTGCCTTCATCGACGTTGGTGCCTTCCATGCGAATCACGATCGGCACCGGCACGCCGAGTTCCTTGACCGCCGCGATCACGCCTTGCGCCAGAACATCGCACCGCAGGATGCCGCCGAAGATATTGATCAGCACCGCCTTCACATTCTTGTCCGACATCAGGATCTTGAACGCGTTGCGGATCTGTTCGGCATTGGCGCCGCCGCCGACGTCGAGGAAGTTGGCCGGCTCGCCGCCCGCCAGCTTGATGATGTCCATCGTCGCCATCGCCAGGCCGGCGCCGTTGACCATGCAGCCGATGTTGCCGTCGAGGTGAATGTAGTTGAGGTTGAACTTCGAGGCCTCGATTTCGAGAGGGTCTTCCTCGCCGAGGTCGCGCAGTTCCTTGATGTCCGGGTGGCGGTAGAGCGAATTGTCGTCGAAGTTCATCTTCGCGTCGAGCGCGAGCAAATCGCCTGACGCGGTGACGACGAGCGGGTTGATCTCCAGCAGGGTCGAATCGGTCGACAGGTAGGCGTCGTAGAGCGCGGACACCACCTTGACGAACTTGTTGACCTGGGCGCCGTCGAGGCCGATGCCGAAGCCGAGCTGGCGCGCTTCGAACGGCACGATCCCGACGCCGGGCTCGATGTAGACGCGCACGATCTTCTCAGGCGTCTTCTCGGCGACCTCTTCGATGTCCATGCCGCCGGCGGCGCTGGCCATGATCACCGGCTTGCCGGCCGCGCGATCGAGCACGATGCTCAGGTAGAGCTCGCGCGTCATCTGCAGGCCTTCTTCGACCAGCACCCGGCCGACCACACGCCCTTCCGGGCCGGTCTGATGCGTGATGAGGGTCATGCCGATCATCGCCTTGGCCAGCTTGACGGCGTCGTCCGGGTTCCGGGCCAGCTTGACGCCGCCGCCCTTGCCGCGGCCGCCCGCATGAATCTGCGCCTTGACGACAACCACTGCGCCGCCGAGGCGCTTGGCGATCTCGCCGCGCTTCGGCCGCGGTAGATGCCACTTCGCCGCGGGGCACGGGCACGCCGTGACGCGCCAGAATCGCTTTTGCTTGATACTCGTGGATTTTCATGACGGTAGGAAACTCCTGATGCTAATCGGCATCGCGCGACTGCGTCAAGGCGCGGTTCACTTGACGAGGAACGCGACCTCCGCCTCGCGGCCGTCGCCGTCGCGCGCCGCTGCCACGTGCCGCCCGACCGCGAGCGGCCAGGCGAGCGACCGGTCGCCGGCGGCGCGGCCGACCGGCCGTCCGTCGATGCGCCATTCGATCACCGCGCGGCCCGCGGCCACCCGCAACGGTAGCGTCTGGAACTCGCGCCGCAGCGTCGGATCGATGAGATAGGTTGCGCCGTCGGGAGGGTTGACGACGCGCAGCGGTGTCGCCTCAGAGCCCCTCGGGCCCGATCGCGGCGTGGCGCCAGTCGCGATCTCGACCGGCCGCGCCGGCGCGCGGCCTGACGAGCGGGCCCAGGCCAGGTACTCAGCGGGCCACGCGACCACGACGCCGGGCGCGGACGATCCCGCCCGCTGGTGCCATGTACAAGGAGGACCATCGGAGTCGGTCGGCATCCATTCGTCGATCTGAACGGGACAAAGCGTCGAGGCAGGCATGCCCGACAGCGCGCAGATCGACCGCCTGGCCGCGCGCTCCGGCCGCGCCGTGGTCGGCACCGCGGCAGCCGGTGCCGCGGAATCGTCCCCCGCTCGATTCGCCGCCGCGAGCATGATCGCGTGAAAGATCGGACCGGCGCCGCTGACGCCGGACGATCCGATCAGCGGGCGGCGATCGAAGTTGCCGACCCAGACGCCGACGGTCACCGAACGCGTGTAGCCGATCGCCCAGTTGTCGCGATAGGCCTGAGACGTGCCGGTCTTTGCCGCGACCGGAAAGGGAAACTCGAGGCTGCCGCCGCGGCCGAACGCAAAGGCGCGCGCCTGGTCGTCGGACAGGATGTCGGTGATCCAGAACGCGGTGCGCTCCGAGACCAGGCGGTCGCCGTCAGGCGCGCGTGCCGCATCGCGCCACGAAGCGCGGGACGACCGCCAGCCCGCCTCGGGCAAACGCGGCATACGCCGCGACCAGTTGATCGAGCCGCACTTCGGCGTCGCCCAGCGTGACCCCGACGCCGTAGTAGGCCGCTGTCCTGTCGAACGTGGTGAAGCCGGCGTCACGCAGGAACCGCACCAGATTCGGCACCCCCACGCGCGACGGCCAGCGCGACCGCCGGCACGTTCTCCGATCCGGCCAGGGCGCGGCGCGCGAGCAGCGGGCCGCGAAACTGATTGTCGTAGTTGTGCGGCGAGTAGACGACGCCGTCTTCGCCGGTCGGAAACGACGAGGGGACGTCGGGCAGGACGGTGGCCGGCGACTCGCCGGCTCGAACGCCGCAGCATAAGTGAACGGCTTCAGCGCCGAACCGGGCTGCCGCGGCGTCACCACGCCGTCGATCGCGCCGCCGTGCTCGGCGTCGCCGTAGTCGCCCGAGCCTTCCCACGCCAGCCACTCGCCCGTCCGGTTGTCGAGCACGACCGCCGCGACGTTGTGCGCGCCGTAGCGTTCCAGCGCGGGCCGCTCGGCGCGGATGATCCCCTGCACCGTCCGCTGCAAGCGCGGCGTCGAGGGTCGTGACGATGCGCGGCGGCGGCGTCGGTCCCGCGAGCGCCAGCACGCGATCGACGAAGTGCGGCGCGGCGAAAGGCGCCGGCGCCCGCTCGAGCGTGAGCCGCTCGCGCAGCGACTCCCCCACGCGATCGGGCGACAGCAGTCCCTGCAGGCCCATCTGCACCAGAATTCGCTGCTGCCGCGGCACGCGCGCGGCTGGCATCGCGGTAGGGATTGAACGTCGTCGGCCGCTGCGGCAGCGCGGCGAGGAACGCCGCCTGCGCCGGCGTGAGCAGCGCCGGCGCCGCGACCGAAGTAGGCGCGGGCGGCGCGCTCCGCGCCGGTCAGCTGGTTGCCGTACGACGCGAGATTCAGATACAGCGCCAGGATCTCGCGCTTGCTCAGCCGGTGTTCGAGGCGGATGGCAACCAACGCCTCGTGCAGCTTGACCATGATCCCGCGCGTGCCAGTGTCGCGTGCCGCCTGCGCGCGCCAGCAGCAGCTTCGCGACCTGCTGCGTGATCGTCGATCCGCCCTCCATCACGCGCCCGCGCCGGAGATTGCGCGCGGCCGCGCGCACCACGGCAATCGGATCGACACCCGGATGCCGCCAGAACCGCTGATCCTCGGCGGTCACGGTCGCGTCGACCAGAGACGACGGCAGTTGATCCGCCGTCATCCACGAGGCGCGGCTGCCGTCGCCGGCACGCGCTTCGTACAGCAGCTCGCCGTCGCTGGCGACGCACCGCGGTCGATTCGGCCCGGCGCGGCAGCAGCAGCCCGTCGGGCAACGGGCCGAGCCGCAACCAGACCAGCACGCCGATCGTCGCTGCCGTCGCGGCGAGCGCCAGCCGGCGTCGTCGACTCGTCGGCGCAGCTGTCACCGCTTGATCTCCAGGCTCTGCGTCGAGGTCCGCCCGGCGACTTCCGGCTCGTACATCTCCTCAACCCGCGCCGGCGCTGCCTGGAACGTGCCCGCGGTCGTCGCGCGGACGACGTACGAAAACTCGTGATGACCGCTGGCGAGCCGCGTCGCGAACAGCAGCACGCGATCGTCGTGACGCTCGACATGATCGAACGTGCCGCGCCGCCACATGTCCTGCCAGCTCGGCGCCGACGCGCCGTCGTCCTGCGAAGCGGCTCGCGCCACGTCGGACGCGGTGGTCGCGAACCACGACTCGACCGGTTCGAACCCGGCCGGCACCGGATCGGTGACCGCGACATAGCGGCGCTCCTTCGGCAGATCGAACGCGAGCGTGACGCGAACCAGATCGCCGGCCTGGAACGTCGTCGCGACCGCCCCGGCCTTGCCGTCGACCAGCGCCGCGTACTGGCGCTCGACCCTGAAGCCGCGATCCGCGGCGGTCAGCGTCGCCGCATCGGGCACGTAGGTCAGGCGGGTGGCGTAGAACAGCGTGCCCGTCGCCGTCGCGGTGCAGCGTGAGATCGCGCGGCGCGGTGCCGCCTTTCGCCAGCGCGGTCATCGGCACGTCGCGAATGGTCGCGTCCGCCGAACGCCCCTTGAACGTCGGCACGCACGAGATCCTCGGTGCCGAGCCGCACCGACGCGGTGAAGTTCGGCACCTGGCCCTCGTACTGGCGGTAGTAGTTGACCAGCGCCTGCATCGCGACGGCGTTTTCCTGCGTGTTCCCCCAGCGCCCGTTCTTGCGCGCCGCGACCAGCCAGCGGACCATCGGGCTGACATCGGTCGAGCGGCGCCCTGGCACGCACCATCGTGTTCAACACCAGCGCCGTGGTGCGGATGTTGGAGTTGAAGAACCAGAGCAGGTACGGATCGTTCAGCTCCTCGACGTGGGCGGTGCCGGCCTCGGGCAGGATGGCGTTGTTGATCCGCCGCCGCAGTTCCGCCAGCCGCGGCGCCGGCGTCGCCGTTCGGCCGCCAGCGCGTCGTGCAGGTAGGCGAGCGCGAACACCGGCATGCGATCGAGATACTGATAGAGCCGGTTGATGTTCGAGTCCTGATTGCGGCCGCCGGCGACCAGCACCTTGACCGCGAACGCCTCCCACGCGGTGTAGGCCGGCCACCATCCTTCGTTGACCGGCGGCTTCTCGCTCAGCTCGCTCTCGAGATAGTCGTACGCCGCGGTGCAGCCCGTCGGCGTCGATCGGTGTACTTCAGCTGCTCGCGCGGTCTGGTAGACACTTGCAGCACGTAGCTGGTGAAGTACGGCGACACGGTCTGGCACTCGCCCGGCCAGAACGCAAACCCGCCGGACGGGCACTGGAACTTCTCCAGCTCCTTGAGCGAGCTCTGCACGCGCGGGCGCAGACTCGCGCGCGTCGATCCCCGGAAGATGGAACGCATCGCCGAGGTCGGCAGCCACCGCGAGCACCAGCGCCCGCGACGCGCGCTGCTCCACGCAGCCGAACGGGTACTCGACGACGTAGCGCGCGCCTTCGCTGAGGCCGACGAGCGCCGTCGAGGCCAGCTCGACGCGCAGCCCGCCGACGTCCGGCACGCACCCCGGCCGGCAGTTCAAACGTCTGCCTGGCATCGGGCGCAGCCTCGCCGTACGCCGCCACGCTCTCGGGTGACAACGTCACCTGGACCGGCACGATTTCTTCGAACGCGTCGCTCTCGTTCCGCAGCCTCACGGTCGTCTGAATCCGGGCGCGGCCCGTCGACCTTCGCGATCACGTCGAAACGCACTTCGGCCGAACCGCCCGCGGCCACCGCCACGGACTGTTTGCCGTCGCCCACGATCTGGACGATATCCGGATCGAGGCTCTTCATGGTGACGATGGCGGTGCCGGCCTCCTTCAGCTGGCTGGTCACCACCGAGCCGAAGAACGCCTTGTCGCCGCGCGTCATGAACCGCGGGAACGCCGCCTTCAGCACGACCGGCTTGTTGATCCGGATTTCGCTCTCGCCCGATCCGAACCGCGACGCCTTGTCGCCCGCGACCGCCATGATGCGGTAGGTCGTCAGCGATTCGGGCAGCTTGACGTCGGTCGAGGCGCGGCCGCGTGCGTCGGTCGTCGACCGAGCCGAGCCAGAACGCGAGCACGCGGAAATCCTTGCGCAGCTGGCTGACGGTCGAGTCGGCGCCGCCGCCGCCGCCCTCGTCGCTGCCCTTCGGCGTCAGCACGCGCCGGCTGACGATCCGCTGGCGGTTGTCCTCGGTCATCACCTCGAGCGCCTTCGGCACGTAGACCGACCGCAGCACGTCGGGCGTCCGGAACGCCGGTGAGCGACAGCACGCCGTAGTCCACCGCCCACAGCGTCACTTCGGTCGCGGCCGGCGCGCCGGCGGCGTCGGTGACCTGCAGATCGATCTTGGCCGAGCCGGCGGGCCGGAACTCGTCGCGGTTCGCCTTGACCGTCAGCGACAGCCGCTTCGACGCGTCGTCGACCGTAGCTTGGCGTAGCCAAGGCGGAACGACGGCTTGCCCGGATCGCTCGTGTCGGCGGTCGTCGACATCGGCCTTCGATCGGCCCTTCACGAGCAGGACCGAGACGAACATGTTCGGGATATCGGCGGCGGTGATCGGCACGTCCACCGTCTGCTGCGTGGAGGTCAGCCTGAACTGTCGAATGCGAGCGGATGCCTTCGCGCTCCACCGTGAGCAGCGCGGTCGCCTGCTCCCACGGCGACTGGATCATCAGCCGCGCGGTCTCGCCAGGCTTGTAGGTGTCCTTCTCGGGGACAGATCGATGCGGTTGTGGTCGTAGCGCTGCCACGCGGTGTAGCCGGAGCCGATCGCGTAGAACGGCATGCGCGTCGATGCCTTGGATCCGCCCTCCTGCGCCACCGCGCGGATCGTGAAGGAGCCGCCCTCCGGCAGCGGGATGCGACAGCGGCACCGGCTCGGCGCCGGTCGTCACCGTGAAATGCCCTTTCTCGATCTCGGTGCGCTCGGTCTCCCAGCCGTAGAAACCGTTGCCTTCCGCGCGGCGCACGCTGTGCCACTGCACCTCGACCAGCGTCACCTCGACCTTGACCCCGGCGACCGGCGTGCCGTCGGGCGCGGCCGCCACGATGGTCGTGCTGATGCCGTCCTTCTGATCGACGAACAGCGGCGGCCGTTTCAGCCCGATGTACCACGGCGCGGGATGCACGACGAAGGCTGGCGCGGCCGGCGATGTGCTGGCGGGAGAGATCTTCGACGTCGCCTTCGATCGTGTATTGATACGGCAGGCCGTCGCTCGGTTGCGTGTCGAGATCCAGCGTCAGCTGCCCTTTGGCGTCGAGCGCGGCGGTCTTGGATCCGAGCTGGCCCGATTCCGGGCGCACGCCCTCGTCGCAGCAGCCGACGAATGCGAAGCGATCGGCGGGAAAGCGATTCAGCACAGCCGGGCGGCGCCTGAAGGAACGGCGTTCGCGAGTAGGTCCACGCCGCCGGGCGATTCGCTCATCGGCGCGCCGAACAGATAGCGCGCGGTAACCACGGCCTTGAGCGGCGCGCCGGCCAGCGGCAGCGCTGCAGTCGCCGCGTCAGCGTGGCGTCGACGCGGAACTCCGGGCGGCGGTAGGCGGCCACGAGAAAAGAGCCGCGCACCGTGCGCTGCCACTCGCGGTCCGGCGCTCGTCGTCCTCGTCGTCTGACGGCGGCTTCGGCGCCGGCGGCGTGAGCGACGCCTTGTCGAGCGTCGCCGCCATCTGGTAGTTGCCGAGCGCGCCGTCGGCCGGCAGCTTCAGCGTCCACTCGAGGCTGCTCCAGGCATTGCCGTGACGGTGCGTCGATCGATCACCTTGTCGCGGCTGTCGGTCACGGAGACATAAACCGGAGTGCCGGCGGGCATCAGCTGGATGCCGGCGGGCGCATCGCGCCGCAGAATCGCCTTGAAGTGAATCTCCTCGCCCAGCTTGTAGACGCCGCGGTCGCTGAACACCGTGCCGCGCAGCAGCGGCTCCGCTTCGGTGATGTCGTACCGCGCGCCGAACGCGTACGGCTCGATCCCTTCGTTCCAGTCGCTGCCGACGTAGGCGACGTCGCCGTCCTTGGCGGCGGTCACGATGAAGGAAAACTTCCACGGCTGGCGCGGATTCCGGATCTTCACCTGCGGCGCGATGGCCACGCCGTGATCGTCGGTACGGCCGCTCCACGCCGCGCTGTTGTCCAGCCGGACGATCGACACGTCGGCGCCCGGCACCGGCGCGCCGGTGTCGAGCCGGGTGACGAACACGAGCGTGTTCTGCGGGCTGTCCTTCACGGTGACGCCGAGGTTGGTCACCTGAACCACAGTCGCGTCGATCGGTGGGGCGAGGACGAAGGGGCGCGATCGCGCGATCGGTTGGCCCTGCTCCACCGCCGCCCAGACCAGCCCGGTGCCGGCGGGCTTCAATGCGCTCGACAGGTCCAGACCGTGCGACAGGATCCTGTCGCTGGCGCCGCCCAGCTGTCGCCGGGTCCCGGGCCCGGGCGGAGCGATGTGGAACTCCGTTCTCGTGAGTTCGAGGATCGTCGGCATCAGGCGGTCAGGCGCGATCGCCTGGGCCCACTGACGCACGTCGCTGAAGTTGCGGGCGAAGAACGGCAGCAGGGCCGCCGCCGGTTTCCCAGACACCGTGGCCATCGCCGAAGCTCGTGAGCGCGCGCTCGTGCCAGTTTTCGACGATGTCCACCCACGGATAGCCGAGCGTCTGGCCGTCGAGCGCCTGGAGATCGGCCGAGAGGCTGACGGCATATGTTCGCGATGGCGGCTGCCGCCCGAATCCCAGATCTTCCACGCTGAACCCGACGATCCGCTCGGCTCTCTCGCGCGGTGTCTGCGGCGCGGCGGCCCTGCCCACGGCGGCTTCGCGGGCGCGGTCGGTGACGTCGAGCACCGAGGCGGCGCGCTGCAAGGCGGCAATCGCGACGGGAGCGCGCAGCACCGCGTTGTTGTACTTGTCGGCGTCGCATTCCGAGCGGCAACGGAACCCATCGGCGAACAACGTGCGATCGAGCGTGACCGTTCGCTGCTGCTGCACGTTGGGCGTGGCACGCCCGGCGACTGCCGGCATCTGAGCGTCGATGGTCAGCTGCACCCGGCCGTCGGTGGCCGGCGCCGCCTGCGTCTGCAGCACGACGAGATCGGGCGCCGCCGGGAACTGCTTCTTGTCCCAGTCGGGCGCGAGTTGAAGCGGCACGGCCGCCGTAGAGGCGGCCACCGCCGCGGCCGCCGCCACCTTGGCGTCGAACCGCGCGGCGCCGTCGGCGCCCATGCGCGCGCGCGCGGCCGCGGTGAGCGTGGGCCGCTGCCAGTTATGGACCTGGTACCGCGCGGTGACATGCGCCAGCACGTCCGCCGGGCGCACCGCCTGGTTGAAGCGGAGCGCGAGGATCGCCGGCTGATCGAACCGTCCGTTGAAACGGTACCAATTGACGGCGAGGAGCCGCACGGTCGGCGTGGTGAAGCTGAACGTGTACGGGCGCGCCAGCGTCCGGCCGCTAACCGCGGTCGCCGTCGCCGCCACGGTCACGTCGTACCGCGTCGCGGTCGGCAGCGGCTGTCTGGGATCGGGCGTGAAGACGAGGAGCGTCGGACCGGCCCACCGGAAGGTGCCGGCGATCGCCGGCCGGATCGCGACGAACGGCGCCGTCACCTGATCGGGCAGACGTCCGATCGCGATCATCGGCTCGGAAAAGCGGATGCGGACTTCGGCGGCCTGCTCCAGACTCGCCAGTACACCTGTCGGCTGGGCGTTGGCGACCGTCAGCGCGTCCTGCGCGCGTGCGGGAGCGGCGGCCAGCAGCAGCGCGAGCCACACATAGCGGAGTCGGATGGGCATGGCGGTCACTCATTGACCTGACGCGGCTGGGGACGCTCGGGACGAGCAAGGGTCGCATCCGCGTGGCGCCTCGTCAAGTGCGCGCGCCGACGGTTGCGCATCATCCTGACGCAACGTAAACTCAGGGCTGATGGCTCCACGACAAGGCGTGTTCTCCTCGTCGGTCGGCACCAAACTGCTGATCGGCATCACCGGCATCCTCCTTTTCCTGTATCTCCTGATTCACATCGCCGGCAACCTGGTCGTGTTCCTCGGACCGGCGGCGTTCAACAAGTACGCCCACACGCTCGAGAGCAATCCGCTGCTGCCGGTGATCGAGCTGGTGCTGCTGTCCTGGTTCGTCGTCCACATCTACAAGACGGTGCGGATGTTCCTGGGCAACCAGAGCGCACGGCCGGTGGCGTACGCGAAGAAGAAATCAGCGGGCCACACCAGCCGCAAGACGTTCGCCTCGTCGACGATGATCGTCTCGGGGCTGTGGCTGCTGGTCTTCCTGCTGATTCACGTCAAGGCGTTCCACGACGGCTGGGGCACGGAGTACGAGTGGCCGGCCGGCGGGCGCGACCTGTATCGCCAGGAGATGGAGACGTTCCAGAACCCGCTGATGGTCGCCTTCTACGTGATCAGCATGCTGGTGGTCGGCTCGCACCTGTGGCACGGCATCTCGAGCGCGTTCCAGTCGCTCGGCGCCGACAAGCCGGCGTGGACCCGCTTCATTCTTCCGGCCGGCAAGGTGATCGCCGTGCTCATTGCCGGCGGATTCATCGTCATCGCCCTCTGGGCCCACTTTGCGGGAGTCCGGTCATGAAGCTCGACGCGCGAGTGCCGGACGGCCCGATCGCGGAGAAGTGGGATCGCCACAAGTTCCAGATGAAGCTGGTCAACCCAGCCAACAAGCGCAAGTACACCATCATCGTCGTCGGCACCGGTCTCGCGGGCGCGTCGGCGGCGGCCTCGCTCGGCGAGCTGGGCTACAACGTCCTGAACTTCTGCATCCAGGACAGCCCCCGCCGCGCGCACAGCATCGCGGCGCAGGGCGGCATCAACGCGGCGAAGAATTACCAGAACGACGGCGACAGCGTCTACCGCCTGTTCTACGACACGGTGAAGGGCGGCGACTACCGATCGCGGGAAGCGAACGTCTACCGGCTGGCGCAACTGAGCGTGAACATCATCGATCAGTGCGTCGCGCAGGGCGTGCCGTTCGCCCGCGAGTACGGCGGGCTGCTCGACAACCGCTCGTTCGGCGGCGCCCAGGTCTCGCGCACGTTCTATGCGCGCGGCCAGACCGGCCAGCAGCTGCTGATCGGCGCGTATCAGTCGCTGATGCGGCAGGTGCACCACAAGGCGGTGAAGCTGTTCGCGCGGCGCGAGATGCTCGACCTGGTGATCGTCGACGGCAAGGCGCGCGGCATCATCGTGCGCAATCTGGTCACCGGCGAGATCGAACGCTACGCCGCCGACGCGGTGATTCTGGCCACCGGAGGCTACGGCACCGTCTATTACCTCTCCACCAACGCGGTGAACTCGAACGTGACGGCGGCATGGCGCGCCCACAAGCGCGGCGCCTTCTTCGCCAACCCCTGCTACACCCAGATCCACCCGACCTGCATCCCGGTCAGCGGCGAACACCAGTCGAAGCTGACGCTGATGAGCGAAAGCCTCCGCAACGACGGCCGGGTGTGGGTGCCGAAGAAGAAGGGCGACGCGCGGTCGCCGGAGCAGATTCCCGAAGACGAGCGCGACTACTATCTCGAGCGCAAGTACCCGTCGTTCGGCAACCTCGTGCCGCGCGACGTGGCGTCGCGCAATGCCAAGCAGGCCGCGGATGAAGGCCGCGGCGTCGGCGAGAGCGGCCTGGCCGTCTACCTCGACTTCAAGGACGCCATCGCGCGGCTCGGCCCCGAGGTGATCAAGGAGAAATACGGCAACCTGTTCCAGATGTACAACAAGATCACCGACGAGGATCCGTACAAGGTGCCGATGCGGATCTACCCCGCCATCCATTACACGATGGGCGGGCTGTGGGTGGACTACAACCTGATGAGCACGGTGCCGGGTCTGCACGTGCTCGGCGAAGCGAACTTCTCCGATCACGGCGCGAACCGCCTCGGCGCGAGCGCGCTGATGCAGGGGCTGGCCGACGGCTACTTCGTCATCCCCTACACCATCGGCGACTACCTCGCCAGCAACGCGCTGCCGAAAGTCACGACCGACCACGACGCGTTCAAGGAAGCCGCCAACAACGCGCAGAACCAGATCAACAAACTGCTGACGGTCAAGGGCAACCGCAGCATCCACGACATCCACCGCGAGCTCGGACGCGTCATGTGGGACGACGTCGGCATGGCGCGGACGGATGCGAGCCTCAAGCGCGCGCTGCAGGCGATTCCCAAGCTGCGCGAGGAGTTCTGGCACAACGTGTCGGTGCCCGGCACCGCCGACAACCTCAACCAGAGCCTCGAATACGCCGGACGCGTCGCCGACTACCTCGAGTTCGCCGAACTGCTCGCGCTCGACGCGCTCGAACGGAAGGAATCGGCCGGCGGCCACTTCCGCGAGGAGAGCCAGACGCCGGACGGCGAGGCGATGCGCGACGACGAGCATTTCTCGTATGTGGCCGCGTGGGAATTCAAGGGCGTCGGCGTCAGGCCGGAGCTCCACCAGGAGCCGCTCGAGTTCCACGAGGTTCATCCTTCGCAGCGGAGTTACAAATAATGCGTCTCAACCTGAAAATCTGGCGGCAGGCGGGGCCGACCGCGCCGGGGCGGCTCGAGGATTACACCGCCGACAACGTGTCGCCGGACATGTCGTTTCTCGAGATGCTCGACGTCGTCAACGAAGGGCTGGTCGTCAAGGGCAAGGACGCGATCGCGTTCGACTCCGACTGCCGCGAAGGCATCTGCGGCATGTGCAGCCTGGTCGTCAACGGCGTGCCGCACGGGCCCGATCGCGGCACCACCGTCTGTCAGCTGCACATGCGGCGGTTCAAGGACGGCGAGACCGTGACCATCGAGCCGTGGCGCGCCAAGGCCTTTCCCGTAGTGAAGGACCTGGTGGTCGACCGCAGCGCCTTCGACCGCATCATCGCGGCGGGCGGCTTCGTCTCGATCAACGCCGGCGGCGCGCAGGACGGCAACAGCATCCTGATCCCGAAGGAGGTGTCCGACCTGGCGATGGATTCCGCGGCGTGCATCGGCTGCGGCGCCTGCGTCGCGGCCTGCAAGAACGCGTCGGCGCACCTGTTCATGAGCGCCAAGATCTCGCACCTGGCGCTGCTGCCGCAGGGTCAGCAGGAACGCTATACGCGCGTCACGGCGATGATCGATCAGGCCGACAGTGAAGGCTTCGGCAGCTGCTCCAACGAGGGCGAGTGCGAGGCGGTCTGCCCGAAGGAAATTCCTATTTCCAACATCGCGCGCATGACGCGCGAGTACGTCAAGGCCAGCCTCGGCGCCGGCAAATGATGAGCGGCTCGAGTTAAACAGGAGATCAGGAGATCAGAAGACCGATTCTTTGAAAGACAAGTTGTTCTCGTGATCTTCTGGTCTCCTGTTCCCTACGGGCCGACCCAGCCGATGGTGGCATAGAGCCGGAAGTCGGCGACCAGCTGCAATTCTCCGCCGGCGTCGTCGCTGGCGCGGCGCAGGCGCTCCGCTCCCTGACCGAACGCCTCTTCCGGCAGCAGCGTCAGCTGCGACGTGAAACTCCGATCGACGAGCCCATTGGTCAGCGCCTCACTCGCCGGCGTCAGCGTCTCGATGTGATCGGCCTCCGACGATTCCGCCCACGCGAACCCGGCCAGCGCCATCTCGCCACGCAGCGTCCGCACCCG
This sequence comes from uncultured Acidobacteriota bacterium, assembly GCA_963794705.1. Taxonomy (GTDB): domain Bacteria; phylum Acidobacteriota; class Vicinamibacteria; order Vicinamibacterales; family CAVVIG01; genus CAVQFC01. The sequence continues at coordinate 463,081 of CAWCFI010000005.1, read as the reverse complement.
GGCGTAGCGCTCACGATCGATCGCGCGCGTCTCGTCGAAGTAGTCGTAGACCCACCACTCGTCGCGATCGGTGTGGGGATCCTTGCCGATGGTCAGCAGTCCCCCGCCGGGTTTGAGCACCCGGCGCGCTTCGGCGAAGAAGCGGCCGCGGTCGGCGAAATGATGGAGGGCGTTGATGCAAAAGAGGCGATCGAAGGTCGCGTTGCGCCACGGCAGCTGCTCGGCTCGCGCCCGGAGCAATCGCCGCGGCTCTGGGAGGTCCGCGCTTCGCGCCACAGCCTGCGCGAGCATCCCGGCCGACGGATCGATTCCGATAGGCGAAGGCCCTGGTCGAGCGGCGTGGGCGACGGCCAGCCAATGGCCGGTGCCGCAGCCGACTTCGAGGACGGCATTCGGCTCGGGCCCGAGAAAGGTGAGCAGCGTCTCGCGCACGCCGTCGTAGGCATAGTGGGCGTAGCGCGCGTCGTAGCGATCCGCGATCGCATCGTAGTCGACGACCGGACGATCGATCGCCATCTATGCGATCGGCGTCGCCGGCAGGTCCAGCACCTCGAGCGCCGCCGTCGCATCGTCCTCGCGCACCATCACCCGGAAGCCGACGCCGGCCCACGCCAGGTGCGGCCGCATCCCACCGCCGCTATCGGCCTGGACGATCGCGTCGATGCCGGCGGCGTCGAGCGCGCTCACCGCCATGTCGGCCTCGGGCCGGCTCCCGAACGAATGCACGACGACAAGTTCGCTGTCGCTCATGCCGTCATTCTACGCCCGCCGCGCCGCCGCGCAGCGAGCCCCGAGTCCCCCGCTCGTCGCACCTAGACCCCGATGACGTCGACCAGTTCCTTGACCGATGCCGCCGACTTCTTGAACGCGGCGTCTTCCTCGGGCGTCAGCTTGATTTGGATGATCTCCTCGAGGCCGCGCGAGCCGAGCTTGCACGGGACGCCGACAAACAGGCCCTGGGTGCCGTATTCGCCCTGCAGGTACACCGAGCACGGCAGAATCTTCTTCTTGTCGAGCAGGATGGCCTCGATCATCTCGACCACCGACGCGCCGGGGGCGTACCAGGCGCTGGTCCCGACCAGCTCGGTGATCTCGAGGCCGCCGCGCGCCGTCCGCGCCGAAATCCGGTCGATCGCTTCCTTGCTCAGGAGATCGGTGATCGGAATGCCCGCCACGGTCGAGTAGCGCGGCAACGGCACCATGGTGTCGCCGTGGCCGCCGAGGACGAACGCGTGGATGTTCTCCACCGACACGTTCAGCTCCTTGGCGATGAACGCACGCATGCGCGCCGAGTCGAGGACGCCGGCCATGCCGATGACGCGCTCGCGCGGGAACTTCGACAGCTTCAGCACCGCCTGCGCCATCGCATCCAGCGGGTTCGAGACCGGGATGATGATGCAGTTGGGTGAGTACTTCACCACCTGCTCGGTCACCTGCTGCATGATCTTGTAGTTCACGTTCAGCAGGTCGTCCCGGCTCATGCCCGGCTTGCGCGGCACGCCGGAGGTGACCACCACGATGTCGGAATTGGCGCTGTCGGCGTAGTCGCCGGAGCCCATCACCCGCGCATCCGATCCGTAGACCGGACAGGCCTCGAGGATGTCGAGGGCGACGCCGGTCGCCTTCTTGTCGGCGATGTCGATGACCACGACGTCGGCCAGCGACTTGTCCGCGACGCCGCGCGCCACCGTCGCGCCGACGTTTCCTGCTCCACCGACCACCGTTACCTTGCGATTCATTCGATGCTCCTCAAAACAAGATGAAACCGCCGAGACCGCAAAGCGTGCTCCGCGGTAAAACGTCACATGTTCTTGATAATGGCGTCGGCAAACTCCGACGTCTTCAATTCCGTGGCGCCGTCCATCAGGCGCGCGAAATCGTAGGTCACGCGCTTGGCGGCGATGGCGCCGTCCATGCCCTTGACGATCAGATCGGCCGCCTCGCCCCAGCCCATGTGGCGCAGCATCATCTCGCCCGAGAGGATCACCGAGCCCGGGTTCACCTTGTCCTGATCGGCGTACTTCGGGGCGGTGCCGTGCGTCGCCTCGAACACCGCATGGCCGGTGACGTAGTTGATGTTACCGCCGGGCGCGATGCCGATACCGCCGACCTGCGCCGCGAGCGCGTCGGACAGGTAGTCGCCGTTCAGGTTGAGCGTCGCGATGACGTCGAATTCGTCCGGCCGCGTCAGCACCTGCTGGAGGGTGATGTCGGCGATCGCGTCCTTGATGACGATGCCGGCGCCCGGCTTCCCTGCCGGGATCTTGCACCACGGTCCGCCGTCGATCTCGACCGCGCCGAAGAAGTCTTTCGCGACCTGGTAGCCCCAGTCGCGGAAGGCGCCTTCGGTGTACTTCATGATGTTGCCCTTGTGCACCAGGGTCACGCTCTTGCGACCGGCCTTCACCGCGTATTCGATCGCGCTGTGCACGAGGCGCTCGGTCCCGAGGCGGCTGACCGCCTTCATGCCGAGGCCGACCTCGATCCCAAGCTCGCGATTGGGCGCGCCAATCGACTCGAGCTGCGCCTGCCACGTTCTAACCGCCGATTCGGATCCGAAGCGGATCTTCCGGTACTCCTTCGGGAACTCCTTGGCGAGAAAGTCCAGCATCTTCTGCGCTTCCGGGGAGCCGGCCACGAACTCGATCCCGGCGTAGATGTCCTCGGTGTTCTCGCGGAAGATGACCATGTCCACCTTCTCCGGGTGCTTCACCGGCGAAGGGACGCCCTTGTACCAGCGGACCGGGCGCAGACAGACGTAGAGGTCGAGCAGTTGCCGGAGCGCCACGTTCAACGACCGGATACCGCCGCCGACCGGCGTGGTCAGCGGTCCCTTGATGCCGACGTAGTACTCGCGAAAGGCCTCGACCGTGTCATCGGGCAGCCAGTTGCTGAACTGCTTGAAGCTTTTTTCGCCGGCGTAGACTTCCATCCACGCGATTTTTTTCTGTCCGCCGTACGCCTTCTGCACGGCCGCGTCGAAGACGCGCACGCTGGCGCGCCAGATGTCCGGCCCGGTCCCGTCGCCTTCGATGAACGGGATGATCGGGTTGTCCGGAACGGCGAGCTGACCGTTCTTTCTGGAGATGGCGGCGCCGGTGGTCGGAGGCTTGAGTGCGGTGAAGTTCGGCATATGTTTTTAGGTCAGGTCACCTGCCGTCCACAAAAGATTTCCGCGGACGCTGTGGAAAACTCTGTGGAAAAGGCATCGCGTTTACGTCGTTGTGATGAAGACTTCCGAATGATTTAGCGGTTTGCACCACGTCAGGGCGAGTCGTCGGCGATCGACCACGCGTCCACCAAAACCTACGGATTATACTTACAGGACCGCAGGAGAGTCGAACGATGCGTACATCACTTCATCACGCAGTCCTGGTCCTCTCGATCTCGGCGTGCGCGACCATCGCGCTTGGCGCACGCGCGCGCCAAACACATGAGCATCCGCCGGAAGGCGGCGCGCATCATCATCCGAAGGCCGCGGCGCTGAAGAACCCGGTGCCGGTCAGCGCGGCCTCGATCGCGGCCGGGCGGGACCTGTATCAAAAGCAATGCGCCGGTTGTCATGGCGATACGGGAAAGGGGGACGGCGCGATGGGTGAAGAGCTCACCCCCAAGCCATCCAACCTGGCCGACGCCGACTGGAAGCACGGCTCGACCGACGGCGAGATCTTCACGGTCATCCGCGACGGCGTGAAATCCACGGGGATGAAGTCTGTACAGCCGCAAACTCACCACCCACCAGCTCTGGGACGTCGTGAATTACGTCAGGAGCATCGGACCCAAGACAGGATCCCATTGAAAATCGTTGTCGCCGACGACCTGCCAGCCTCCGCGCTGGAATTGATTCGCGCCGAGGTGAGCTGGGTCGTCGACGCGCGTGCGGGCCGCACGGCCGACGCGCTCGCAGCGGACATGGCTGACGCCGACGCCATCATGGTCCGCAGCGCCACCAAGGTAACGGCGGCGCTGATGGACGCCGCGCCGAACCTGCGAATCATCGCCCGCGCCGGGACCGGCGTCGACAACGTCGATGTCAGCGCCGCGAGCGCCCGGGGCATCCTGGTCGTCAACGCGCCTGGCGCCAACAGCATCAGCGTGGCCGAGCACGCCTGCGCCCTGATGCTGGCGCTCTCGCGCTTCGTTCCAGCCGCCGACAGCGCCATGAAGGCCGGCAAATGGGAAAAGAAGCGCTTTCTCGGCACCGAAGTCCGCGGCAAGACGCTCGGCGTCGCGGGGCTGGGCCGGATCGGCCAGGAGGTCGCGCAGCGCGCGCGCGCGTTCGGGATGCGCGTGGTCGCCCATGATCCGTACATCTCCAAGGACCTCGCCTCCAGCATCGGCGTCGAGCTGATGACGCTCGACGAGGTCTGCGCCCATTCCGATTACCTGACGCTGCACCTGCCGTCGACGCCGGAAACCAGGCACCTGTTCAACGCCGACCGCCTGGCGCGCTGCAAGCCCGGCATCCGCATCATCAATACGGCACGCGGCGAGCTGATCGACGAGGCGGCGCTGCGGCACGCGATCGAGCAGGGCGTGGTCGGCGGCGCGGGCCTCGATGTGTTCGAAACCGAGCCGCCGATCGATTGGTCGCTCGCCCAACTGCCTCAGGTCATCGCTACCCCGCACATCGCCGCGTCCACGGAAGAGGCGCAGGAACTGGTGGGCATCGAAACGGCCGCCACGGTCCGCGACTTTCTACGCGACGGAATGGTCAGGAACGCCGTGAACTTTCCCTCGCTGCACCCCGACGAGATGCAGCGGCTGCAGCCGTGGATCCGCCTGGCCGACCAGCTCGGTGCAATCGCGTCCCAGATGGGAACGGCGCGCATCGAAGCGCTCGGCGTCCGCTATTACGGCGCGCTGGTCGAGAGCCGCGGCGTGGACGTGCTCGCGGCCAGCGCGGCCGCCGGCGTGTTGCGGCCGATCCTCTCGAGCGGCGTCTCGATCGTGAACGCCCGCGCCGCCGCCCGCGCCCGCGGCATCGACATCGTCGAGTCCCGCAGCTCGCGGTCCCGGCACTTCACGAGCCTGCTGTCGATCAAGCTGACGACAGACGCCGGCGATCGCTGGGTGGAAGGCACGGTGTTCGAACCGAACCGGCCGCGGCTGGTGTCGGTTCGCGGGGTGGACGTCGAGGCGCCGCTGGGCGGCACGATGCTGATCGTGGCCAACGACGATCAGCCCGGCGTCATCGGCGAAGTCGGCACCATCCTCGGCCGCCACCGCGTCAACATCGCGAATTTCGCGCTGGGCCGCGGCGACAGCGGCGCCATCGGCGTCGTCAACGTCGACGAAGACAGCGGCACGCCGAACACTCTCGAGAAGGCGGTCGAGGAACTACGGAAGGTTCCTGCTGTTAGAGAGGCGTGGATCGTTCGCCTCACGTAGTTGCGCAGGCTTTCAGCCGAGCGTCACCGCACCGCGATGCGCAAGGCGCCGGGATGAATACGAACCCGGAGCCTGGTCCCGCCCGCCACCGGCTCGCCGTCCACGTGATACGTCATCGCCTGGTCGGATTCGATCGTCGCCTCGCGAATGCGGCGGATCGTGCAGCCGCGGACGCGCTCGACGGTGCCGTTGAACAGCCGGGGCATGCCGCACAGCGTCGCGAACCGTGACCGCTCCTCCATCACGACCAGATCCAGCTCGCCATCGTCCACCCGTGCTCCCGGTGCAATGCGCGCGTTGTTCCCGAATTGCGCCGAGTTGGCGATCGTCACGAGGATGGCGCGGTGCGCGGTCTCGATCCCGCCGGTCGTGACCCGATAGTGCCCCGGCTGGTAGGTCCTGAGCGCGCGGGCGGTGATGCCCGCGTAGCCGAGGAAACCGCGCCGCGTCGCGGTCGCGAATCCCGCCGCAATGTGCGCGTCGAAACCGACGCCGGCCATGTTCGCAAATAGATGACCGTCGATCTCGCCCAGATCCATCGGTCGGGGCACGGCCTGGAGCGCGTCGGCGATGGCGCGCTCCGCCCGCGGATGCACGCCGAGCTCGCGCGCCAGGCCATTGCCCGATCCTGCCGGGATGATGCCGAGCGGTACCTCGTCAAAGGCGAGCGCCGAGGCGACCTCGTTGATCGTGCCGTCGCCGCCCCACGCGAGGACCAGGCGCGCGCCGCGGCGCACCGCCGACCTGGCCAGCTCACGCGCGTGGCCAACTCGTTCGGTCAGCAGCACTTCCACCGGGTCGCCGTGCGCATCGACCACCGCCAGCGCGAGCTGTGCCCGCGCGCGCGCCGTCCGCGGGCTCGCACCGCCGGAGATCGGATTGATGATGATGGCTGTCGACACGGGTCAGAAACTGAGAACTGAGAACTGAGAACTGAAAGTTCTGAGTTCTCAGTTCTCAGTTCTCAATTCCGAAGACTCACCGAAGCGCAAGCCTTCGGACACTGTTGTCGATAATGTCAGTGAGCTCGACGACGTCGGCCGAGATCTTCGCCACGCGATAGCGCGGCGTTACCGTCTCGCCTTCCTTGACCATGAACAGCTGTCCCTCGCCGGAGATGAAGGCGACGCGAACCGGGCCGTCGGGGCCCGGATCCTCGGCGATGCCCGACAGCTTCAGCGGCGGCAGCGCGATCGGCGGCGGCGGGAGTTCGGTGATCGCAGGACGCGGCGCGGCTGGCGGCGGCGCTGCGGAACGCGCCGCGGCGGCAGCGTGGAAAGTGAAGAGGTTGCGGCCCGGCACGCTCGGCACCACCGACGGCGCGAGACGCTCGTGCAGTCGTTCGATCTCGACGGCGAGCTCCGCCCCACGCTTTTCGACGGCGGTCTGCTGGACGACGGCCGTGGTCGGAATCGTGTGATTGGAGGTGGCGGCGCCGGCGAGCCACGCGACCAGGGCCGCGCCAACGACCACCATCGTCGTCGTCCGCTTCACATCCATGTGTAACTCCGGCGATCGTAGCACGCGCCGTTTTGGGTTGTGCTATTATTCGTCGTGCACCCTGCATCGACTGGTTCAAGAGTCGATTCGGTTCCTCCGCTCACCATCGTCGCCATCATCCCCGCCCGATACGCTTCGACGCGGCTGCCCGGCAAAGCTCTCGCCGACCTCGACGGCCGGCCGATGATCGAACACGTGTACCGCCGCGTGTTGGCGGCGCGGGGCCTGTCACAAGTGATCGTCGCGACCGACGATCTCCGCATCGCCACGCGGGTCCACGACTTCGGCGGCAAGGTGCGTCTGACCAAGGCAACCCATGCCACCGGTACGGATCGGCTGGCCGAAGTGGTCGCGTCGATGGACTGCGACGTGGTCGTCAACGTGCAGGGCGACGAGCCGTTGATCGATCCGCGCGCGATCGACGAACTGACGGCGCCGTTCGTCGGCGACCCGACCGTGCAGATGACGACGCTGTACCGCCGCATCCAGGATCCCTCCGAGCTCAACAACCCCAACATCACCAAGGTGGTGGTCGATCGCGGCGGCTTCGCGCTCTACTTCTCGCGCGCCGCGATTCCGTTCGTTCGCGATCCCCGGGGCGGCTGGCCGCCTCTATACAGACATATCGGTCTCTACGCGTATCGCCGCAGCACCCTGCTCGTGCTGGCGTCGCTCGATCCCACGCCGCTGGAACAGGCCGAATCCCTGGAGCAATTGCGCGCGCTGGAACACGGCATCCGCATCAAGGCCGTGGAAACCCAGTACCGAATCGTTCGGCGTCGACACGCCGGAGGACCTGGAACAGGTGCGTCGGCTGCTGACGACCCCGACATCGAGTTGATACCTATGACAAAACCGGACGGACGGACCCCGAAATACATCTTCATCACCGGCGGCGTGGTCTCCTCACTGGGCAAGGGCCTGGCGGCGGCAAGCATCGGATGCCTGCTCGAAGGACACGGCTACACGGTCACGATGCAGAAATTCGACCCGTATATCAACGTCGATCCGGGCACGATGAGCCCGTATCAGCACGGCGAGGTCTTTGTCACCGACGACGGCGGCGAGACGGACCTGGACCTGGGACACTACGAGCGCTTCACCAACACCGTCACCACCAAGAACTCGAACTGGACCACCGGCAAGATCTATTCGACCGTCATCTCGAAAGAGCGGCGCGGGGAGTATCTGGGTCGGACCGTGCAGGTGATTCCGCACATCACCAACCAGATCAAGGACGCGATCCACGCCGTGTCGAAGGACGTCGACGTGGTGCTCGTGGAAATCGGCGGGACCGTCGGCGACATCGAGAGCCTGCCGTTTCTCGAGGCGATTCGCCAGTTCAGGCAGGACGTCGGCCGCGACAACACGCTGTATGTGCACCTCACGCTGGTGCCGTTCATCGGCGCGGCCGGCGAGCTGAAGACCAAGCCGACCCAGCACAGCGTCCGCGATCTCCGATCGATTGGCATCCAGCCCGACATCCTGCTCTGCCGCACCGACCGGTTCCTCGACGCGGATCTCAAGCGCAAGATCGCGCTGTTCTGCGACGTCGCCGAGGAGGCGGTGATTACCGCCAAGGACGTCTCGACCATCTACGAGGTGCCGGTGGTGCTTGCCGCCGAAGGGCTCGACACCATCGTGTTGAAATACCTGCACCTGCCCGCCACCGAACGGCGGATGCAACCGTGGGAAGATCTCGTCAACCGGATCAAGAACCCCTCCGATGAAATCACCATCCATGTGGTCGGCAAGTACGTCGGCTACGAGGATTCGTACAAGAGCCTGAACGAAGCGCTCTATCACGGTGGTTTTCCGCACCGGCTGAAGGTCAACATCAAGTGGATCGAGGCCGAGGCGCTCGAGGAGCCCGATGGCCCGGCGCTGCTCGACGGCGCGGACGGCATCCTCGTGCCGGGCGGCTTCGGCAACCGCGGCACGCGCGGGATGATGATCGCCGCGCGGGTGGCGCGCGAGCGCGGCATCCCGTACTTCGGGATCTGCTACGGGTTCCAATGGGCCACGGTCGAATACGCCCGCAACGTCGCCGGGCTGACCGATGCCGACTCGACTGAGTGCAACCCCGACGCCTCCGCCAAGGTCATATACAAGCTGCGCGATTTGCTGGGCGTCGACGACCTCGGCGGGACGATGCGGCTGGGCAGCTATGCGTGCGAGCTCGCGCCAGGCTCGCTCGCGCAGAAGGTCTACGGGGCGACGACGATCGACGAGCGGCACCGCCACCGCTACGAGTTCAACTGTCTCTACGAGCGCACCCTCAGCGAGCACGGCCTGAAGATCTCCGGCCGCTCGCCCGACGGCAAGTTCGTGGAGATCGCCGAGTTGCCGGGACATCCCTGGTATCTCGCGGTCCAGTTCCACCCTGAGTTCAAATCGAAGCCGACGCGTCCGCATCCGCTGTTCGCGGCGTTCGTCGCCGCTTCGTATCAGCACAAGACGGCGCAGACGCCGCGCGCGGCGGCGGCATCCGTGGCCTAGACGCGCCTCGCGCCCGTCCAGCCCTTGCTGCCCTCTATAATGCTGTCCGTGACCCCTTTGCAGCTGGGCGACATCACGATCGGGGCCGGGAGCCCCTTCGTGCTGATTGCCGGCCCGTGCGTGATCGAAAGCGAGGCGCATGCCCTCGACCTCGCAGGGCGCCTTGTCGAGATCGCCCGGCGAGCCCGCGTGCCCTTCATCTTCAAGGCGTCGTTCGACAAGGCGAACCGGACGTCGGGGCGCTCGTTCCGCGGGCCGGGTCTTGACGAGGGTCTGCGGGTGCTGGCGGAGATCAAGGCGCGCTGCCAGGTGCCGATCCTGACCGACATCCACGAACCCTCGCAGGCGGCGGCAGCCGCCACCGTCGCCGACGTGCTGCAGATTCCCGCCTTCCTCTGCCGCCAGACCGACCTGCTCGTCGCGGCCGCGAAGACCGGTCGCATCGTCAACATCAAGAAGGGACAGTTCCTCGCGCCTGATGACGTGACGCATGCGGTCGCGAAGGTGGTCGACGCCGGCAACCCGCGGGTGCTCCTCACCGAGCGCGGTACCAGCTTCGGATACCACAACCTCGTCGTGGACATGCGCGCGTTTCCGATGATGCGCGCGGGAGGCGTGCCGGTGGTGTTCGACGTCACCCACAGTCTGCAGTTGCCCGGCGGCGGCGACGGGGTGACCACGGGCCAGGCGGAATACATCGTGCCGCTGGCGTCGGCCGGCGTGGCCGCCGGCGTCGACGGCGTGTTTCTCGAGGTGCACGAAGAGCCGACCCGGGCAAAGAGCGACGCCCAGAACGCGCTGCGGCTCGATGCGCTCGAACCCCTTCTGGAGCGGCTGGTCGCTATCGACGCGATCGCGAAACGGCCCGAGGCCCGCCGGCATGGCTGATCGCTCCCTGGCGCGCAAGGTGCTCGAAACCGAAGCCGCGGCCATCCTCGCGCTGGTCGAGCGTCTCGACGAGCGCTTCGACACCGCCATCCAGCTGCTGCGCCAGTGCAAAGGCCGGGTAATCCTCACCGGGATGGGCAAATCGGGGATTATCTGCCGCAAGATCGCCGCGACGCTGACGAGCACCGGCACCGCCGCGTTTTTCCTCCACCCGGCCGAGGCGATTCACGGCGACCTCGGCGTCATCCAGGGCGACGACGTCGTCGTGGCGCTGTCGTACAGCGGCGAGACCGGCGAGCTGCTCCAGCTGCTCGAAACCATTCGCCGCCTCGGCGCAAAGCTGATCGCGATCTCCGGCGACCCGCGCTCGACCCTGTCGCAGGCGGCGGACGTGGCGCTCGACTGCAGCGTCGCGGAAGAAGCCTGTCCGATGAATCTGGTCCCGACGGCCAGTACGACCGCGGCGCTCGCCATCGGCGACGCGCTGGCGATGACGCTGCTGGTCGAGAAGGGTTTCCGGCAGGAAGACTTCGCCAACCTCCACCCCGGCGGCAAGCTGGGCAAGCGGCTGATGCGCGTGGAAGCGCTGATGCACTCGGGCAAGGACTGCCCTCTGGTCCGGGCCGACGCGCGGATGCGCGACGTCATCTACGAGATGTCGAGCAAGCAGCTCGGCATGACCTGCGTGATCGATCGAGACGACGACACCCTGCTGGGCATCATCACCGACGGCGACCTGCGGCGGCGCATGGAGCGCGGCGGGGAGATTCTCGACCTCACCGCCGGCGACGTGATGTCGCGCCACCCGGTGGCGGTGCCGCGGGCCACGCTGGCCGCCGAAGCCCTGCACATCATGGAACAGCGCAAGATCACCTCGATCGTCGTCGCCGAGGACGGTCCGCCAACCCGCGTCGCCGGCGTGCTGCACATCCACGATCTGTGGCGAATGGAGATGTTTTGACGACGGGCAATGCCGTGATCGAAGAGCGAGCGGCCCGGGTCCGCCTGATCCTGTTCGACGTCGACGGCGTGCTCACCGACGGCACGCTGCTGCTGCACGCCGACGGCAGCGAGAGCAAGGTCTTCGACATCAAGGACGGCACCGGCATCGTCTGGGCCCAGCGGCTCGGGCTCACGGTCGGCTTCCTCTCGGCGCGATCGTCGGCCGCCACCGCGCAGCGCGCGTCACAGCTCGGCATCACGCTGGTGCACCAGGGCGTCGCCAGCAAGCTCGAGACCTACGAACAGATCGCCGACAGCCTGATGCTGGACGACGATCAAGTCGCCTACATGGGCGACGACATCCTCGACCTGCCGGTGCTCGCCCGCGTGGGGCTGGCAACCGCACCGGCCGACGCCTCGGACGACGTGCTGAGCCGCGTGCACTGGGCGGCGAAGGCGCGCGGCGGCGCCGGCGCGGCGCGCGAGCTGATCGAGCTGATCCTCCGCGCCCAGAAACTGTGGGACTCGGTGCTCGCCACCTACCTCGCCATGCCACAGGGTCAGCGATCGTGAGCTCCTACGCGCTGCTGCTCACGGCGCTCGTCGCGCTGCTGGCGGGCCTCACCGTCGGCAAGGCGTGGGAGCGCTACAAGCTGCGCGACGGCCGCTGGATCGATCGCCGGCGCGCGCGCGAATCACCGCATTACATCCTCGGCCTGAACTTCCTGGTCGCGAACCAGATCGACCTCGCCATCGAGGAACTGAGCAAGGCCGCCAGCCTCGACAGCGACGCGCTCGAAGTCCACATGATTCTGGGCAACCTGTACCGGGAAAAAGGCCAGGTCGGGAAGGCGATCACCCTGCACCAGAATTTGCTGCAGCGGCCGAACCTGAGCAAGCTCGAACACGCCTACGTGCTGCTCTGCCTCGGCCTCGACTACAAGCGCGGCGGCTTCGTCGATCGCGCGCTCGAGGCGTTCAACGAGGTGCTTCGTCTCGACCCCAAGAACGAGTACGCGCTGCTCAACCTGCAGAAGCTGCACGAAGAACAGCATCAGTGGACCGAGGCCTACGACACACGGCGGCGGCTGTCGAAGCTGGCCGACATCGACGCGCGGCCCCAGAGCCATGCGATTCTCGCGTTCCTGGAGAACGAGATCGGCCTCGAAGCGATCCGCCGGAAGGATACGCCGACGCGATCCGCCGCTTCGAAGCGGCCATCGACCTCGACGCGCGCGCGGTGCCGGCGTATCTCAACCTGGGCGACGTGAGGGTGACGCAGGGCAACGAGCGCGAGGCCGCGGCGGTGTGGGAGCGGCTGATCGACGTTGCCCCCGATCGCGCCTACCTGGCGTTCGATCGGCTCGAGGCGCTGGCGATTCGCACCGGCAATCCCGACCGGTTCACCCGGCTGTGCCGCCGCCTGATCGACGAAAACCCGCAGGACTGGCGTGCGCGGCTCGCCCTCTCACGACATCTGGCGGCGAGCGGCCAGCCGCGCGACGCGCTCGATCTGCTGTTCTCGGCGCTGGTGCAGAATCCGCACGCGCTCAGCATCCACCAGGCGATCTGGCGCGCGCTCGGCCAGCTGCACCATCCCGCGGCACTCGTCGATCGTTACGGCGAACTGACCCAGCACGCGGTCTTCTATCTCGATCCGCACGTCTGCATGCGCTGCCGCTACCGCAGCACCGAGCTGCTGTGGCAGTGTCCGCATTGCCACGACTGGAATACCTTCGTCGAGGAGCGCATCGCTCCGGCGCAGGATCCGACGGAAGTCGAAGTCTAACCGCGAAACACGCGAAACTGGGATCGAGTCGGCACGCAAACACGAACAAGATCTGGCTTGGATCGGTTTCGTGGGTTTCGTGCCGGTTTCGTGTCTTTCGTGATCAGGTCGTGAGCACGCGATAGATCTCGTCGATCTGCCGGTCGGTGTCTTCGAACGCTCCGTCGGTCGTCACCACGAAATCCGCGCGCGCGATTTTCTGCTCCGTCGGCAACTGCGCCGCGAGGCGCTGGCGGGCGGCCGCGTCGGTGAGGCCCCGCTTCACCAGCCGCGCGAGCTGGGCCTCCGGCGCGACAGGCGGTGACGATGACACGGTCGAAGTCCTTCTCGGCGCCGGTCTCGAACAGCAGCGGCACGTCGACGACCGCGAAGGCGCCGCCGCCGGTCAGCTCGAAGCCGCGCATCCCGGCCGTGATCGCTCGATAGACTGCCGGGATGCACGATCGCCTCGAGCTCGCGACGCGCCGCTGGATCCGCGAACACGATCGGACCGAGCTTCTTGCGATCGACCGCGCCGTCCGCCGCCAGAATGCCGGCGCCGAAACGCTCCGCGATCGCGGCGGTGGCCTCGGTCCCGGCGGCCGTCACGCCGTGCGCCAGTTCGTCCGCATCGAGGCACGGCACGCCGCGGCGCCGGAACTGATCCAGCACGTAGCTCTTGCCGGTGGCGATGCCGCCCGTCAGGGCGATCTTCAACATCGCCGGCCTATCCCGCCCATCCCGCCCTCTCCTGTGCCGCGCGCAGCGTGTTCCTGAGCAGCATCGCGATCGTCAGCGGTCCGACGCCGCCGGGCACCGGCGTCAGCGCGCCCGCGACCTCGCCGACCGTCCGGATGCACGTCGCCGACGACGATCGACCCGCGGCGCTCGAAGGCGTCGCGCCGTTTCGAGCCCGGCGGAAACAGCGCTTCCACCAGCGCTCGGTCCGACACCTGGCGTGGTGCCGACGTCGACGACCGTGGCGCCCGGCTTCACGAAGGCGGGCGTCACGAAGCCCGGCCGGCCGATCGCCGCGACCAGAATGTCCGCCTCGCGCCGCAACCGTCGGCAGATCGGTGGTCCGCGAATGGCAGATCGTCACCGTCGCGTGCCGGTGCAGCAGCAGCAGCGCCATCGGCTTGCCGACGATGTCGCTGCGGCCGATGACCACGGCGCGGGCGCCGGCCATCGACACGCCCGATCGCTCGAGCAGCTCGATCACGCCTGACGGCGTGCACGACGACCAGCGTCGCGCGGTTCTGAACCAGCAGGCCGACGTTGGTGGGATGAAGGCCGTCGACGTCCTTGTCGGGACGAATCGCGTCGAACACGCGCCGCTCCGCCTCCGCGCCCATCGCCGCCGGCAGCGGCGACTGCACCAGGATGCCGTCGTGCACGTCGCTGTGATTCAGCTGTTCGACCACCGCGAGCAGATCCTCGAGCGACGCGCTCGACGGCAGCCGCATGAGATCGGCGCGCAGTCCGGCGTCGCCCGCGGACTTCAGCTTGTTCCGCACGTAGATCTCCGACGCCGGATCCTCGCCGACCAGCACGATCCCGAGCCCCGGCGGCCGGCCGGCCCGGGCCGTGAAGGCGGCCACCGCCGGGCCGACCTCGGCTCGAATCGCCTGGGCCACCGCCGCACCGTCCAGCAGGCGCGCCGCCATCAGCGTTTCCCCTCCGCCGCGTCGGCGGTCAACCGTTTGAGCGAGTCCGGACGCCCCAGCACGACCAGTTGATCGCCGGGTCGGATCGAGGTGTCCGGCTCCGGGTTGAACTCCATCCGGTTGTCCTCCCGCTGAATGCCGATCACGATCACGCCGTACTGCTGACGCAGGTTCGCCTCGACCACCGTCTTGTTCGCCAGCAACGATCGGGCGCTGATCGGGATCTGTTCCATCGCCAGTTCCAGGTTGTCCGAGCTCGTCGCCAGCTCCATGAAGTCGACCACTGCCGGCCGCAGCGCGGTCTGCGCCATCTGCATCGCCGCCGATTTGATACGGCGAGATCACGCGATCTGGCGCCGGCCCGCTTCAGTTTGAGGGTGGCATCCTCGGTTTCGGCGCGGCCGATGATGAACAGATCCGGCCGCATCACGCGCGCGCTCAACACCGCGTAGACGTTCTCGGCGTCGGTGCCGACCGCGGCGATCAGCCCTCGCGCCCGGGCGAGACCGACGCGCTTCAACACGTCCTCGCGGCTGGCGTCGGCCTCGACCCCCAGCGCGCCCTCCTCGATGGCCAGCTGCACCCGCTCCGCACTGCGCTCGATCACGACGTACGGGATCCCCTGGCGCCGGAACTGCTGCGCGATGATGCTGCCGATGCGGCCGTAGCCGCAGATGATGAAGTGATCGCTGATCGTTTCCAGCATACGTTCGTGGCGGCGCCGCTGCAGCCGTTTGGGAAGCCCGCCTTCGAAGACGACGGTGGCGAGCAGGGTAAAGGTATAGAGCGCCGAGCCGACGCCGCCGAGCAGCAGCACCACGGTGAACGCCTGCCCGGCCCACGACAGGTGCGCCGGCGACTCCACCGTCGTCAGCGCCAGGACCGTCATGTAGAACGCGGCCCATGGCGAACGGCCGTCGGTGAGCATGTAGCCGACCGTGCCGCCGGCGATCACCAAAACGAGAAGGGCGACCGCGAAGGCCGGACCTTGAGCCCGGAACCAGCGGTCGCCCTTGAGGACGGTCACGACAACGCGTCTAGCGGCCGGCTTCGTTGGGGTGCAACTGGAGCCGGCTGTGCTTCAGGCCGTACCAGAAGTAGAACACCAGCCCAATCGCGAGCCAGACCCCGAGCCGAAGCCAGTTGGTCCAGCCGAGGCCGTAGATCATCGCGCCGCAGACCACGATCCCGAGCACCGCCACGAGCGGCAGCGCCGGCACGGTGAACGCGCGCGGAATCTCCGGCCGCCTCACCCGCATGATCCAGACGCCGGCGCAGACCAGGATGAAGGCGAACAGCGTGCCGATGCTGGTCATCTCGCCGACGATGCTCTCCGGCAGGAACCCGGCGAACGCCGAGGTGAACAGGAAGAACAGCATGTTCGCCTTCCACGGCGTCTGGAACTTCGGGTGCACCTCGGAGAAAATCTTCGGCACCAGACCGTCGTGGCTCATCGAGAAGAATACGCGCGACTGGCCCATCAGCATGACCAGGATGACCGACGAGAACCCGGCCAGGATGGCGATCGTCACGAACTTGGACAGCCATTCGTAGCCGATCATGTACTTCGAGATCGCGAAGGCGACCGAGGCTTCCTTGCCGGCGGTGCGGAAATCGTCGACGGTGGCCACGCCGCTGAGCACGTGCGAGAACAGCACGTAGAGAATGGTGCAGACCACCAGCGAGCCGAGAATGCCGATCGGCATGTCGCGCTTCGGATTCTTGGCCTCCTGCGCGGCGGTGGACACGGCGTCGAAGCCGATGAACGCGAAGAACACGACGCCGGCGGCGCCGAGGATGCCCATGATGCCGCCGTATGGATGCGTGATCCCCTGCGGCGTCGTATAGGTGGTCGCATCCGGAATGTACGGCGTGTGGTTCGCCGGGTTCATGAAGCCCCAGCCGATCACGATCACCATCAGGACGATGGACACCTTGGTGACGACGATGATGCTGTTCACCGTCGCCGACTCCTGCATGCCGCGGATCAGCAGCGGCCGAGAGGAGCAGAAGGATGAAGATCGCCGGAATGTTCATGATGCCGTGCACGCCGTCCGCGGCCGATCTTCCAGCGGGGAGTGGCACCACTGATAGGGCACGTGCATGCCCACGTACTCGAGCACCTTGTTGAAGTACTCGCTCCAGGCGATCGCGACGGTGGCGGCGCCGACGGCGTACTCGAGGCACAAGTCCCAGCCGATGATCCAGGCCACCAGCTCGCCCATCGTCGCGTACGAATAGGTGTAGGCGCTGCCCGCGATCGGGATCATCGAGGCGAACTCGGCGTAGCACAGGCCGGCGAACGCGCAGCCGAGCCCGGCGACGAGGAACGCCAGCGTCACCGACGGGCCCGGAGCGTTCGGCGATCGCCGCCGCGGTGCGCACGAAGAGACCGGCGCCGATGATGGCGCCGATGCCGAGCGTGACCAGCGAGAACGAGCCCAGCGTCCGCTTGAGGGTCGCTTCACCGGTCCCCTGGACCTCGGCCATGAGGCGATCGATTGATTTCGTCCGAGTCAATGCTCCAGCCACTATGTACCCTCTCAGTTCGAAAGACGCCTGCGGTAAAGACCCGGCGATTATACGCGGGGCCGTTGGTAAGGCGAGAGCCGTTCGACGAACGCCCGCACCCGCGCCTCGGGATCACCCGCGGCGAGGAGGTCGCTGATGACCGCCACCGAGTCGGCGCCGGCCTCCAGCACCGAGACGGCGTTCTCGAGCGTAATGCCCCCAATCGCCACCAGCGGCAACCCGTTCGCGCGCGTTCGCGACGCCGCTTCCCGTACCATTTCGAGCCCGATTCGCGCGTAGCCGGTGGCCTTGGTGGCGGTGCCAAAGACAGGCCCCACTGCCACGTAGCTCACCGGCTCGAGCACTGCCCGCTCGATCTGTTCGATGGTGTGCGTGGAGAGACCGACCTCGGCGGCATCGCCCAACAGGGCTCGGACCGCCGCCGGCGGCAGATCGTCCTGCCCGACGTGGACGCCGTCGGCGCCCGCCAGCCGGGCGATGTCAGCGCGATCGTTGATGATGACGCGGGCCTGGTGCTGATGTGCGAGCTGGACTACCGCGGACGCGGTGGCGAGCAGGGCGTCGCCGGGCATCGTCTTCGCCCGCAGCTGAAGGTAGCGGGCGCCGCCGCGCATGTACGCCGCAGCGAGATCGAGGATCGGCCACCCCGCGCGGGCGGCGGCGTCCGCGTCGAGAATGGCGCATAAGGGGTCGGGAGTCTTGGGGGTCAGATCTCGATTTTCTCACGCGTCTCGATGAGAAAATCGAGATCTGACCCCGACATCACCGACCCCTTAAACGGCTTCGGCGAGACGGCCGCCAGCCGCCGGATTAGGGCGCGCCAGGAAGCGCTCCATGAAGGACGTGCTCAGCTTGCCGGCGATGAATTCGGGGTCGGCCAGGATCCGCAGGTGCAGCGGGATGGTGGTCTTGATCCCTTCGATCGTCGTCATCTCGAGCGTCCGCTTCATGCGGGCGATCGCTTCGGCGCGGTCGCGGCCGTGGACGATGATCTTGGCGATCATCGAGTCGTAGTACGGCGAGATGGTGCAGTCGGAGTGGGCGAAGGTCTCGACGCGCACGCCCGGGTCCGCCCGGCACGCTGAAGACGTGGATGAGGCCCGGCGACGGCACGAACGTCTCCGGATCCTCGGCGTTGATGCGGCACTCGATCGAGTGGCCGGTGAAGACGACGTCGCCCTGCTTGAACGACAAGCCGCTCGCCCGCCGCGATCCGAATCTGCTCCTTGACGATGTCGATGCCGGTCACCATCTCGGTGACCGGGTGCTCGACCTGGAGGCGGGTGTTCGCCTCCATGAAGTAGAAGCGGCCTTCGGGATCCATCAGGAACTCGAAGGTGCCGGCGTTGGTGTATTGCACCGCCTTGGCGGCGTCGATGACGATCCGCGCCCATCTTGCGGCGCATCTTCTCGCTGAGCGCCGGCGACGGCGATTCCTCGATCAGCTTCTGATGGCGCCGCTGGATCGAGCACTCGCGCTCGCCGAGGTGCACGACCGTTGCCGTAGTGATCGCCGAGAATCTGGAACTCGATGTGGCGCGGCGACTCGACGTACTTCTCGATGTAGACGTCGCCGACACCGAACGCCGCCTCGGCTTCGCGCTGCGCCGTCTTGACCGCGTGCGACAGCTCGCCCGGCGCGCGCACGACGCGCATGCCGCGGCCGCCGCCGCCGGCGGTCGCCTTGACGATGACCGGGATAGCCGATCTCCTTGGCGAGCTTGAGCGCCTTGTCTTCGCTGTCGATCGGGCCGTCGCTGCCGGGCAGGATCGGCACGCCCGCCTTCTTCATCACGCGCCGGGCGCGCGCCTTGTCGCCCATCAGCCGGATCACCTGCGGGTCGGGCCCGATGAACTTGATGTGGCAGGCCTCGCAGACTTCGGCGAGGTAGGCGCTCTCGGACAGGAAGCCGTAGCCGGGATGAATGGCGTCGGCGCCGGTGATCTCGGCGGCGCTGATGACCGCCGGCACGTTCAGGTAGCTGTCGGCGCTGCGCGGCCGGGCCGATGCAGACGTCCTCGTCGGCGAACCGGACGTGCAGCGAGTTCTCGTCGGCCTCGGAATAGACGGCCACCGTCTTGATGCCCAGCTCGCGGCACGCGTAGATGATGCGCAGCGCGACCTCGCCGCGGTTCGCGATCAGGATCTTCTTGAACATCGTCGCTGGCTCGACGCCGCCGCGCTACTTCGTCCTCATCGCGAACAGCCGCTCGCCGTACTGCACCGGCTGGCCGTTCTCGACGTAGACGTTGACGACCTCGCCGTCGTACTCCGAGTCGATCTCGTTCATCAGCTTCATCGCCTCGATGATGCAGAGCACCTGGCCCTTCTTCACCGTCGAGCCGATCTCGACGAACGCCGGCGAGCCCGGCTCGGACGACCGGTAGAACGTGCCGACGATCGGCGACTTGACGACCGCCAGCTCGATTTCGTCGGCCGCGATCGGCCGCCGAGCGGCCGGTGCCGCGACGGCGCCGCCGCCGGCGCCGCCGCGGCGCCGGGCGCCGCGCGCCACCGGCAGGGCCGGCGGCCGCGGCGGCACGATGTGCGCGCCGTCGCCGTCCTTGCGGACCTTGAGCCGCAGGCCTTCGTGCTCGATTTCGAATTCCGAGAGCTCGTGCTCGCGCACGAGGTCGAGGATCTGTCTCAGCTGGTCGAGGTCCATCATGGTTGATAGAAGTCGCGATCAGATCCTCATTCTCAATCAGAGCTCGGTCGTGACGTCGGTCAGCAGTTCGACGCCGGTCTCCGTCACCAGCGACATCGTCTTCGATGCGAACGCCGCCCCACCCGGGCAGATAGGCGCCGGGCTCGATCGTGAAGACCATGCCCGGCGCGACCGCCTCGTCCTCGCGCGTCGACTTCCGGCCGCCGCCGCGCGATCCGCGGATCCTCGTGCACTTCGATCCCGAGGCCGTGGCCGGTGCCGTGGCCGAACGCCTCGCCCAACCCGCGCCGCGTCGAGCACGTCGCGGGCCGCGGCGTCGATGGCGAACCGGGACGGCCCGGGCCGACCGCGGCGATCGCCCGTCGTGGGCTTCGAGCACCGCCGCGTAGACCTCGCGAGCCCGCTGACTCGGCCGGGCCGACCGACACCGTCCGGGTGAGGTCCACGCAGTATGAGTCGTAGACGCCGCCGAAGTCCAGCACCACCAGGTCGCTTTCGGTTATTCTTCGCTCGCCGGGGCGCGCATGCGGCAGCGCGGTGTTCGGCCCGCTGGCGACAATGGTATCGAACGCCGGCGCTCGAAACCGGCCTGGCGGACCCGGCGGTCGATGGCGAGCGCGACCTCGCGCTCGGTCAGGCCGCGGCACGACCTCAGTCGGAACGCGCCGGCGGCGACCGCCGACAGCCGCCGCGCCGCCTCGCGAAGCGTCGCGATCTCGTACGCGATCCTTGCGCACGCGCGCGCGCTCGACCAGCCCCTCGGTCGCCACCAGCTCGGCCTCGCCGAGCTCCGTTCGCGGCGATCGTCGCCGTCAGCCAGCGATAGCGATCGACCGTCAGGTGCGCGGCTTCGAAGCCGATCCGCCGCCACGGCTGCGACCGCGAGCAGCGTCGCGCCAGCGTGGCGTCGTACGAGCCCTCGACCGTCACGACTTCGAGGTCCGGGACACTCGTGCGCGGTGCCGCGCGCCTCGGTCGAGCACGGTGAGGTAGCGGAAGTCGGTGATGAACATCGAGCCGGTCGGCGGTCAGCACGACGATCGCCGAGCTGCCGGTGAAGTTGGTGAGATAGAGGATGTTGGGCAGCGAGGTGACGACCAGCGCGTCGAGGCCGCGCGACGCCAGCTCCCGCCGAACGGTCTGGTGGCGGAGGCTAAGCGCGAGGCTGGGCGCGTGTGACATGGATGGCGTCGAGCCACTGCTCGAGAACCGCGATCAGCTTCGGCGCCTGCTCGGTTCGCTTCGGTGGCCTGCGCCGGAGCGTCGGCGTCCGGGTCAGCGGCGGTCGGCGCAGTCACCATGGACTCTGGTGTCAGGAACGACGGCGTCCGGCTGGACCTCGGTCGGATCGGCCGTACTCTGCCGTCGTCGGGGCGGGCGCAATCCGCAAGCCCGGCGTGCGGCGCAGCCGGCGGCGCGACCGGCGGCGGCGGAAGGTTCTGGAGAAACTCGTCCTGCAGCTGCTCGAACGACAGGCCGTCCGCCGATGCCGGCGGCGGCGGCGGTTCCACCTGGCGCGCCAGCTCGTCGACGGTCCGCTGCAGATCCGGATCGTTGCGCGCCAGCGCGAGCGCGGCGCGGTACTGCGCCAGCGCCTGGGCGAGCGAGCCCTGGCGATGATGGATTTCGGCGACGCCGCGGATCGCGGCGAGATTTTCGGGTGCGCTCTTGAGGACGTGCTCGAGCTCGGCGAGCGCGGTCTCGAGATCGTTCGAGCTCGATCAGCGCGCGGCCGAGCGTGACGCGCGCGGACAGATATCCGGGATGAAGGTCGAGACCGGCGCGGCAGACGTCGACGGCCTCCTGGTAGTGACCGGCGCGGCGGCACTCCTCCGCCAGCTGGGCGAACGCGATCGACGCCGGATCCTTCTGGACCCGGCGCCGAAGATCCTCAATCCTGCTGACTGTCGGCCATCCGCTACGGAACGGTGACGGTCACCGTGGTGGTCGCCGACGCGGCCCTGACTGTCCGTGACCGTCAACCGGACGGTATAGCGTTCCGCGCCAGTGGCGAATGTGTGCGATGCGGTTCGCCCGTTCGACGGTTCGGCCGCTCGGCCGTCGCCGAAATCCCACGCATAACTCGCGACCGTCGCGCCGCTGAACAGCCTGGTCCCGCCGAGCTGAAGCTCGAAGACAGTGGACGTGCGTGCCGGCGCTCGGCGAGAACGTGATCACCGGTTCCGGGTTACCGGTGCCGACGGTCACCGTCGTCGAGTGCGCAGCCGGTGCGGCCCGCGCTGTCGGTGATCACCAGGTTGACCACGAAGACGCCCGCCGACGAGTACGCGTGCGAGATGATTCTGGTGCCGACGCAGTGCGAGTCGCCCGGACAGCTGATGATCGGCGTGCTGTCGCCGAAGTTCCACGCCAGACTGGCAATCGTGGTGCCCTGCGTCGTGGTGGACGTCGACGCGTCGAACACGACGTTGTCGGACACCACCGGGCTGGTCGGCGAGAAGGTGAAGTTCGACGTGGGCGATGGCGGAGCCCCCACGGTCACCGAGGTGCCGGCCGACGTGGCGGCCTGGCCCACTTCGTCGACGACCGTCAGTTGCACGGTATAGCTGCCGGCGGCGACGAACGCATGGCTGACGGTCACGCCGGTCGCCGCTGCCGCCGTCGCCAAACGTCCAGCGGTAGCTCGCAATCGTGTGCCCGACGCCCGGCGTCGAGGTGGAGGCGTTGAAGAAGACCGTCTCGCCGACGCCGGGCGCGGCTGGCGAGAACGTGAACACCGGAGTCGGCAGCGCGCGCCGCGATCGGCGCCTGCGCGCTGACCGCGAGCGATTGCGAGGTCGAATTGGTCAGCGCGCGATCGTTGGTGACCGTCAGCGTCACGTTGAAGGTGCCCGCGGCCGCTGAAGGTGTGCGTCGGCGCCTTGCCGGTGCCGGTGGTGCCGTCGCCGAAATCCCAGCTGTAGCTGGTGATCGCGGTCGCACCGCTGCCCGGCTTGCTGGTCGACGCGTCGAAGTGCAAGGCGACGCCCGCGCTCGCCGGCGTCGGCGACACGGTGAACGCCGCGGTCGGCGACGCCGGCCGGCGGCAGGATCACGCCGGTCGGGCACCAGCCGGATGACCACCTGTTCCGGGTTCGCGGTCGTGAAGTTGGTCGACGGTCGCGGTGGCGACGATCGACACGCAGTTGCCCGGCAAACCGGTGCAGGTCCCGAACACGCCGTTGACCGGGCTGGGCGGCGCGGTGTACACGGCGGTCGCGACGCCGTCGCTGTTGGTGACGATCGACCGCGCGGACAGCGTGCCGTAGTCCTGCGCCACGCCGCCGACGAACATGTCGAGGCGCAGCGGCAACGCCGCGATGCCCCTTGCCGTCCGGACCGATCGCGGTCACTTTGACCGACGACTGCGAGCCGCCATCCTGGTTGATGCTGTCGGGGATCGCGTTCACGTTGAGCGACAGCGCGAGACCGGACGGTCCGGTCAACGCCGGCGGCTGGGTGCTCTTGACGGTGCACCCGGCGGCGGTCAGACAGGGCGAGCGCGAGCGCGGCCCGGCGAACATGATGTGAAAGGCATGGCCCTACTGATCCCCAAAATTGCCGAACTCGATCTGGATCTGTCCCGTGGTCTGGATGTCGTTGCCGACGCGGTCGACGCCGTAGAACGTCACCGTCGCGATCGCCGAGATGAAGTTGGTGCTGGTGCGGCAGCTGCACCAGCGGCGATTCCTGCTTGGCGACGTTGCGGACCAGCTCGAAGCCGAGCGTGCAGCGTGCCGCCCGCCGGGATCGTGCCGGTGATCGCGCTGTCGAACCCGAACGGCACGTCGACGCCCTGGCGTGTTGCGGCCGTCGGCCCGCGCGTACTGCGACGTGCACGCGGTTGATCGTGACCTCGTTGTTCGAGGTCGGCGCGAGCGCCGCCGTCGCGCCGGTGTCCTTGAGCGGCGTGCGCAGCGTGACCGTGCCGCTGTCGCCGAAGATCGTCGGGCACGGCGACGTCGCCGAGCACGGCGCCGGCGACGTGATGTTGGTGATCACGTCCGAGATCAAGGGATTGCTGGGCGTGCCGAGCGTGGTGGCGCCGCGCTGACCCGCCAGCTGGTCGATCACCAGAAACACCGGCGAGCTGCCCTGCCGCACGACATCGCCGCACGAGACGGTGGCCGCAGTCAGCGCCGCGAGCCCAAACAATCGAATGGAAGTGCGCATGGCGTCCTCTGCCGTCAGCTCTTGATGATGCGCGGAGTGATGAAAATCAGCAGTTCGGTGTTCGACTCGTCGACGCGATCGCGCTTGAACAGCCATTTGAGCAGCGGCACGTTGCCGAGCCCCGGCGTCTTGTCGCTCGATAGCGTCGAGTTGCTGACGTAGATGCCGCCGATCACCGTGGTCTGGCCGTCGCTCACCAGCACCTGCGTGTTGGCGCGCTGGGTGTTGATCGGCGGGAATGTTGTTGACCTGACGGCTGAAGTCCGGCGTCGCGTTCTCGACCGAGATCTGCATGATGACGGTGTTGGCCGACGGTGATCTGCGGCGTGACCTTCAGGGTCAGCGCCGCATCCTTGAAGCTGACCGTGACGGTGTTGTTCGACGACGGTCTGAATCGGAATCTGCACGCCCTGCGTCATCTCGGCGGCGACGTTGTTCTGCGTCGTCACGCGCGGCGTCGACAGCAGCCGGCCGTTGCCGCTGCTCTCGAGCGCCGAGCAGCGCGACGTCGAGGTTGAACGCGCCGTTGACCGAACCCAGCGCCAGGCCGACCGCGCTGCGTCGCGCCGTGCGACCCCGAGGTTGACCGCGGTCGGCTGACCGGTGGTCGAGCCGGTCGCGGGGCCCTGGCTCGCGCCGGTGCGGCCGGTCAGGCTGCCGTTGTTGGGAAATGCGAGGTTGGTGGTGTTGCCGAGCGACGGATCGACGCGGCCGCCGAAGCCCCACTGCACGCCCAGCGCTCGCGCATAGGTCTTGTTGGTCTGGACGATGCGCGCTTCGATTTCGACCTGCGGCTGCGCGCGATCGATGCCGTCGATGAGCGAGGTGATCTCCGGAAACTGGCTCGGCACGTCGCGCACGATCAGCGTGTTGGTGCGGGAGTCGACGTTGCGCCTGCCCGCGCTTGCTGAGGACGTTGGCCGACTTGAGCAGCGCCGCGACTTCCTCGCCCTTCGCATAGCTCAATTGCCGCTGCAGCGTGCCGAGCTGGCTGGCGTCGTTCTGCGATTCGAGCAGCGCCTTGCGCTCGTCTTCCTCCGACTTCAGCACGCGCATTCGGGGCGATCCGCACGATCGTGCCGTCAACGGAGTAGCCAAGCTTGTTGGCGCGCAGGATGATGTCGAGCGCCTGGTCCCATGGCACGTCGCGCAGCGCGACGTCGACCGTGCCCTGCACGGCCGGATCGATGACGATGTTCAGCCCGCTGATCTCCGCGAACGTCCGCAGCACGGCGCGGAGGTCGGCGCCCTGGAAGTCGAGGCTGATCGGATGGCCGGTGAACTGGCGGCCGCGCGTGCTGGTGCTCAGCTGATCGACTGGCCTGTGCGGCTGCGGCGCGGCGGGCGGCGCCGGCGGCGCCTGCACCATCGGAGCGTTGACGGCCGGGCGCCGAGGCGGACGGGCCGCCGATGCCATTGTCGAGTCCGAGCGCGGCAATCGGATCCGGCGCGGGCCGGGCGCGCTCTGCAGCGCCATCATTGCATCCGGCGCCGGCAACGACTGACTACCGGCTGAGGCCTGGCGCGCGGCGGGCGGCAGCACGTAAGGCGCCGCCTTCGGCGACGGCCGGTCGAAGTCGATCACGACCGTATTGCGCTCGCTGCGCACGTGATGCGCCACCGGCTGCGACAGCGCGATGCGGACGCGGGACGCGGAGGCGCCCAGCGTCTCGGTGGCTTCCACCGAGACCCGGGTAATCGGGCTCTTGACGTCCGCCGCCACCGAGTTGGCGACGTCGTTCGCCGCGACGTTGCGGAAGTCGAGCAGCAGCGTGAGCGGATCGGGCCGCGAGGTCGTGTATGCGACCGGCTCGGTCGCCTCGATCACCAGCGACGCGCCTTTGGTGTTGACGCGGGCGCTGATCGCTTTGAGCCGTACCGCGACCGCGGCGTCGGGCGGCGCCGGCGAGGCGTTCACGAGCGCGCTCGCGGCCGCGACAGTCAGCAACAGGGCCAGGCCCCGGTTTACAGTCATTACTTGGCGTCCTCGAGCGATCGCAGCAGTTTGCGAACTTCCCGCGTCTTGATCAGGGACAGCGGATCGTTGACTTCCTGAACCACGACCAGCCCCTGCGGCGTCACGGTCTTGATCGTGCCGTCGAGGAGTTTGTCGCCCTGGTGCACGATGTAGGTCTTGTTGTCCGGCCCCTGAATCATCGCGACCAGCGCGCCGCGGCTCTGCATGACGCCGCGCACGCTGATTTCGCCGAGGGACATGCCGGTCGGTCCCTCGCCCTTCCGCGACGTCAGCTTGACGTCGGAGCCTTGCCCGATCAGATTCAGAAACGGATCGCGCCGCCCGTCGGCGCGGTAGGTGTAGGCCTCCTGCGCGGGCGGCGTCGAAGCAGCCGTCTGCGCCGCCGGCGGTGCGGCAGCGCCGGGCGCCGCCGGCGCTGGCGCGGTCGCGGCGCGGCGCGGCCGGCGGCGGCAGGTTTCGGCGCCGGAGTTTGCGCGTGCGCACCGGGCGCGCATGCCAGCGCGACGACCGTCGACGCGATCAGGACGAAGGCATGTGCGCGCCACTAGTTGCTCTTGGCCGCCGCGGCGGCGGCGGCGGCGCCGGGCTTGACCGGCGCGGGCGTCGGCTTTTCCAGCAGCACGAACGTGGTCGCAATGCAGGTGGCGGTGATGGTGTTGTTCGCCTCCGGCTTGTCGCGGCCCTTCACGTCGAGGCCGCTGATGTTGACGATGCGGGTGAACTTGCCGACCCGGTCGAAGAAGATCGCCAGGTTGTGATACGTGCCTTCGAGCTCGAGGGTAATCGGCCACTCCGCGTGCAGCGTCTTGGTGACCGTCGGCGCCGGCTTGAAGCCCTTGATCGATCATGTTCGACTGCGCGGCCACGGTCTGCATCCGGTTGCAGCAGATCGGCGGCGTCCTTCTCCTCCGGGAGAATCGCCTTGAGGTTCGCCAGCCTCGACTCGAGGTCGCTCACCTGCTGGCGGAACTCGGGCAGCTTCTTGGCGGTGGTCAGACCCTTGGTGATGTCGGCGCGCAGCGCGTGAGCTGCGACTGGCGCGACGCCATGTCGGTGCGCGCCGGCTGCTCGTAGTAGTAATAAAACATGCCGCAGCCAGCCGCGGCGAGCGCGACGAACGCGCCAACCTGCGCGTACCACGGGAGTTTTGTGAGTGTGAGTTCCATCGGATGCCGTCACTGCGCCGTATCGGGGCGACCCCACACGACCTTTAAGTTCGCTTGTGCCACGCTAGCCACCCGCCTTGGCGCTGGCGGCGGGCTTCACCGCTTCGCCAGGCTGCTGGAACGTGGCCTTGATCGTGAACTTGATCATCTCGGCCGGCGGCGTTCCCACCATGTCGGTCTTGGTGTCCACGATCTCGATCGAGCGCTTGAAATACCCGGACGCCTCGAGGTTCGACACGAACTCCGACAGACCGGTCAGCGTCGTGCACTGGCCGTCGATCACGACGTCGCCGCCGGCTCTGCTTCAGTTCGGTCAGCCACAGCATCTGCGGCAGGGCGCGGCTGATCTGATCGAGCATGTGGACCGGCCCGGTCTGCCCTTTGCGCAGCTGCTCGATCAGCACCACGCGCTGCTGCAGCTGCGCCTTGCGCTGCTCGAACTGCTGCACCTGCGAGGATCACCGAATGCAGGCGGGTGGTCTCCTCCTGCGCCGCCGCGATCTCGGCGTCGAGCGCGTTCGAATCGCGGGCGATCGCCCAGTAGCGCCAGCCGATGAACAGCACCGCCAGCACCAGAATCAGGCTGCAGCCGACCGTCAGCTTCTGGCCGGTGGTGCCGAGCGTGACCGCCTTCTTCTTCGACTTCTCGCGCTCCGCGGCGAGCAGGTTGATCCGAATCATCGGTCGCCGGTCTTTCTGAGGGCGAGGCCCACCGCCACCGCCGCCGTGGCGCTCAGCTCTTCCGGATCGCTGACCCCCAGCTTCGCGGGTTCGAACGAGATCGTCTTGAACGGATCGAACACGTCGACGGCGGTGTTGAAGCGCTCCTGCAGCGACGCGGTGAACCCGTCGACCCGCGACGCGCCGCCGCTGACCACGATCGCGATCGATGCGATCGGAGGAGGCGGTCGCCTTGAAGAAGTCGAACGTCTTCTGGATTTCGAGCAGCACGTTCTCGGTCATCGCGTGCAGCACCGGCTGCACTTGCTCGAAGGTGACGCCTTCCACCGGCTGCCCGCGCTTGATCTGCTCGGCGCTCTCGAACGGCAGGTTCAGCTCTTTCTGCACCGCCTCGGTGTAGGAGTTGCCGCCCATCGAGATGTCGCGGGTGAACACCGACTGGTCGCCGGTGATGATGTTGATGTTGATCGCGCTCGCGCCGGCATTCAGCAGCACGACCACCGCATCCGGCTCGAGGCCGTAGTTGACCTCGTAGGCGTTCTGCAGCGCGAAGGCGTCGACGTCGACGATCACCGGCAGGCGGCCGGCCTGGGAGATGACGCCGGTGTAGTCGGCGATCTTTTCCTTCTTCGCCGCCACCAGCAGCACGTCCATCGTGCCTTCCGACTCGGCGCCGGTGCCGGCGTTGAGAATCTGGTAGTCGAGGTTCACGTCCTGGATATCGAACGGGATGTACTGCTCGGCCTCCCAGTAGATCGACTCGGCCAGCTCGGCCTCGGTCATCACCGGCAGGTTGATCTTCTTGACGATCACCGCGTTGCCGGACAACGAGGCGGCGACCTCCTTGGTCTTGAACGCCTTGTTCTCGAAGACACGGCGGATCGCGTCAGCGACGGCGGCGCCGTCGATGATCGCGCCGTCGACGATGCTGTCGGGCGGGACCGACTCGATGGCAAACGCGACCACCTTGTAGCCCTTGCCGACCGCTTTGAGTTCGACAGCCTTGACGGCGCTCGATCCGATGTCGAGGCCGACGACCGCCTTCGATTTTCCGAGACCAAACACAGTTATGTCCTGACTGAGAGTGAGTAGCTGGTCCGCAAAAGTGGTACCGGGCTCGTTTGCAGCCTCAAACCGTCGAAATTCGGTGTCGGCCGCACGAAAACCGACATGCCGCTAATTACAAATACGTCAGCGAGTTACGGTTTCGGGCTCGAGCCGGTCTCAACCGTCGCCGGCTCTGGCTTATCGGCCCGGCGCTGACCGTGCATCAGAGGGTCGTTCGCTACCCTTGACAGTCCCCAGAAAGGCCGGTATGATTTGGGTTTACCGTTGCCCGGACCGGCCCGACTGCTCGCTAGTCCGGGCTGGAAATCCCCCAACATCGGTTCGTGGGTTTTTCGGAAAGGGCTTTTTTAGGGATGTCTACGTTCATGGCCAGTGCTGACTCGGCGGCCGCCGGACGCCGCTGGCACATCATCGATGCCGACGGGCAGGTGCTCGGCCGCATCGCAACCGTCGCGGCGCGATTGCTTCAGGGAAAGAACAAGCCGACCTATACCCCCTTCATCGACACCGGCGATCACGTCGTCATCGTGAATGCGAAGAAGGTCAAGCTCACCGGCCGCAAGGAAGATCAGAAGATCTACCGGCAGCACAGCGGATACGAAGGCGGCCTGCGCGAAGAACGCGCCCGTCTGGTCCGCGCGCGCAAACCGGAAAAGCTGGTGGAAGACGCGGTGCACGGCATGCTGCCCAAGACCAAGATGGGCGAGGCGATGTATCGCAAGTTGAAAGTGTACGCCGGTCCGGATCATCCGCACGCGGCGCAGAAACCCTCCAAGCTCGAGGTCGCGTAACGTGGCAGCAGCAGTGCAATATTACGGAACCGGTCGCCGCAAGACGTCGACCGCCCGCGTGTTCCTCCGGCCCGGCAGCGGGACCCTGACCATCAACCGCCGCACGTTCGAGGCGTTCTTCCCCACCGAAGCGCTCCGCACGCAAATCAAGACGCCGATGGTGCTCACCGAGACCGCCGACAAGTTCGACGTGCTGGCGACCGTCGCCGGCGGCGGCGTGTCGGGGCAGGCCGGCGCGGTCCGGCTCGGCATCGCGCGCGCGCTGGTCGAGTACAACCTGGAGCTGCGCAAGGCGCTCAAGGCGGAAGGACTCCTGACGCGCGACGCGCGCGCCAAGGAACGCAAGAAGTACGGGATGGCTGGCGCGCGCAAACGCTTCCAGTTCAGCAAACGTTAGTAACCTCAGTAAGGAGCAACGCTTGGCCGCGATCGCGAT
The DNA here is from genome assembly GCA_963794705.1 of uncultured Acidobacteriota bacterium. Lineage (GTDB taxonomy): Bacteria > Acidobacteriota > Vicinamibacteria > Vicinamibacterales > CAVVIG01 > CAVQFC01. Next base: position 432,932 of record CAWCFI010000005.1, on the reverse strand, counting down.
GAAGGAACTGCTGGAGGCCGGAGTGCACTTCGGCCACCAGACGAAGCGCTGGAATCCGAAGATGAAGGAATACATCTTCGGCGAACGCAACGGCATTTACATCCTCGACCTGGGGAAAACGGTGAAGCTGTTCAACACCGCGGAGCAGTTCGTCAGCCGCCTCGCGGCCGAGGGACGCACCATCCTCTTCGTCGGCACCAAGCGACAGGCCAAGGACGTGATCGCCGAGGAAGCGGAGCGCTGCGGCATGTTCCACGTCAACGAGCGCTGGCTCGGCGGTCTGCTCACGAATTTCGCGACGATTCAGCGCAGTCTCGGACGGCTGCGCGATCTCGAAGCGATGGCCACCGACGGACGTTTCGACACGCTGTCCAAGAAGGAAATCGCGCGCAACGAGAAAGAGCGCAAGAAGCTCGCGAAGAACCTCGACGGCATCCGCGGCATGACCCGCCTGCCCGACGCGGTCTTCATCGTCGACACCAAGAAGGAACAGATTGCCGTCGACGAGGCGCGCAAGCTGAAGATTCCGGTGATCGGCATCGTCGACACCAACTGCGATCCCGATCAGGTCGACTTCGTGATCCCGGGCAATGACGATGCGCTGCGGGCGATTCGCCTGTTCGCCTCGAAAATGGCCGACGCCGTCATCTCCGGTCGCGACATGAAGCAGTCGGTCGACGCCGAAGGCTCGCGCGAGAACGGCGACGAAGGCGACGACAAGGGCCGCCGCTCGACCGCGCGCCCGGAACGCCGCCGCGAACCGGCGCCGGCCTCAGCGTGAACAGGGATCAGGGACTAGGGATTAGGGCTTAGCAACACGCCGAGGCGCCTGGCTCCCGAGCCCGGCGCCTTTTTTTTGTACAGACAACACGGAGACAGAGAGTCATGGCGACGACGATTTCGGCAGCAGAGGTGAAGAAGCTCCGCGACCAGACGGGCGCGGGGATGATGGAGTGCAAGAACGCGCTGACCGAGGCGAACGGCAACTTCGAGGAGGCCAACACGATCCTGCGCAAGCGCGGGCTCGCCGAGCGCCGCGAAGAAGGCCGGCCGCACGGCCAACGAGGGGCTGATCGCGAACAAGGTGGCCGCGGATCATTCGTGGGGCATCCTCGCCGAGGTGAACTGCGAGTCGGATTTCGTGGCGCGGACGCCGGACTTCGTCCAGCTGATGGATCAGATCGTCACCGAGATCGAGAAGGCCGGCGACGCGGCGAACGACGCCTGGCTGAAGGATCCGCAGGGGCCGGTCATCAAGCAGGTGGCGCCGGTCATCGCCAAGCTCGGCGAGAACATGGGCGTGTCGCGGTTCGTCCGCTACGCCGGCAACGGCTACGTCGGGCAGTACATTCACCTGGGCGGCAAGATCGCGCGTGATGGTGGAGTTTGCCGGCGTGACGCCGGCGATCGCCGGCCGCGACGAATTCGCGGCGCTGGTGAAGGAGATGGCGATGCAGATCGCGGCGGCGAGCCCGGCGTATGCGACGCGCGAAGAGGTCCCGGCCGACCTGCTCGAGAAGGAGAAGGCGATCTACCGCGCCCAGATGGAGAGCTCGGGCAAGCCCGCCAACGTGCTCGAGAAGATCATCGAGGGCAAGCTCGGGAGCTACTACAAGCAGACCGTGCTGACGGATCAGGACTCGATCCGCGACACGACCGGCAAGACCAGCGTCAAGGACGTGCTCGCGGCCGCGAACAAGACCCTCGGCGGCGAGGTGTCGGTGACGCGATTCGCCAGGCTCAAGGTCGGCGAAGCAGCTCAGTAGCACGAGGTGCGAGGCTGCGAGGTGCGGGGTGCGATGGTGCGGGGTGCGCAGTGCACCCCCGCTTCGCACGACGCACCTTCGCATCACGCACCTCGCCGGGATATAATCTCTGTTCGTGACCTCCCCCGCCCGACCCGCATACAAACGCATCCTGCTCAAACTCTCCGGCGAAGCCCTGATGGGCGAGCAGACCTACGGCATCGACCCGGCCGTGGCGACGCAAATCGCCAAGGACATCAACGAAATTCAGGGCATGGGGGTCCAGACCGCCATCGTCATCGGCGGCGGCAACATCTTCCGCGGCGTCGCGGCCAGCGCGCGCGGCATGGACCGCGCGACCGCGGACTACATGGGCATGCTGGCGACCGTCATCAACGCGCTCGCGCTGCAGGACGCGCTCGAGCAGCAGGACGTGGTGACCCGCGTGGTCACCGCGATCGAGATGCGCGCCGTCGCCGAGCCGTTCATCCGCCGCCGCGCCATCCGCCACCTCGAGAAGGGCCGCGTCGTCGTCTTCGGCGCCGGCACCGGCAACCCGTACTTCAGCACCGATACCGCCGCGGCGCTGCGCGCGATGGAGATCAAGGCCGACGTCATCATGAAAGGCGACCAAGGTCGACGGCATCTACGACGCCGACCCGATGGTGAAGCCCGACGCCGTCGCGGTATCGACCGCATCTCCTACCAGCAGGTGCTCGAGCGCGGGCTCAAGGTGATGGACTCCACCGCCATCTCCCTCTGCATGGACAACCGGCTGCCGATCGTGGTCTTCAACCTGCGGACGCCGGGCAACATCAAGCGCGCCATCACCGGCGAGCCGATCGGCTCGCTGGTCACGGCCTAGGACCGGCGTCAGGGAGTTGACGTCACGTGAAGGCGACGCTATGGATGTCACTGATCTCAAGGGCCTGTACGCCGAAGTCGGCAAGCGGATGAAGGCCGCCCTCGACCACCTGCAGCACGAGTTCGCCGGCGTGCGCACCGGCCGCGCCTCGGTCACGATTCTCGACAACGTGCACGTCGAAGCCTACGGCTCGAAGATGCCGCTCAACCAGGTCGCGGGGCTATCCATTCCCGAGCCGACGATGATCGTCGCGCAGCCGTTCGACCCGTCGCAGCTCGGCGCGATCGAAAAGGCGATTCGGGCGGCGGGGCTCGGCCTGAACCCGGCCAACGACGGCAAGGTGGTGCGCATCCCGCTGCCGTCGCTGACCGAGGAACGGCGCAAGGAACTGTCCAAGCACGTGCACAAGCTGAGCGAGGACGGCCGCAACAGCGTGCGCCAGGTGCGCCGCGACGCCAACGACCGCCTGAAGAAGATGCTCAAGGACCACGGCCTCTCGCAGGACGACGAGAAGAAGGGCCTCGAGGAAGTCCAGAAGTTGACCGACCTCAACATCAAGGCGATCGACGATCTGCAGAAGAAGAAGGACACCGAGCTGCTCGGCCGGTAATGTCCTACTTCACGCATCTCGAGTGTTCTGTTCCCTGCGGCGCACCACTGCTCGACCCGCGGGCCATCCATCACCTGTGCGTCTGCGGCGCGCCGCTGCTGGCCCGCTACGACCTCGAGAAGGCGCGGAGCTGGTCGCGCGACAGCCTGGCGGGGCGCGAGCCGAACATGTGGCGCTACCGCGAGCTGCTGCCGCTGTTCGACGGCGAGTCGCCGGTGACCCTCGGCGAAGGCTTCACCCCGCTGTTTCACGCACGCGCCCTCGGCTCGACGCTCGGGCTGGATCGCCTCTACATCAAGGACGAATCGCTCAACCCGACCAACTCATTCAAGGCGCGGGGCCAGTCGGCGGCGATCACGCGGGCGAAGTACCTGGGCGCGAAGACCATTGCGCTGCCGACGGCGGGCAACGCCGGCAATGCGGCGGCCGCCTACTCGGCCGCGGCCGGTCTGGCGTGCGAGGTGTTCATTCCGAAAGACGCCAAGCGGCCGTTCGTCGACGAGTGCCGGCTCTACGGCGCGAACGTCACGCTGGTCGACGGCCTGATCACCGACGCCGGACGGATCTGCGCCGAAACCGGCGGACCGCTTGGCTGGTACGACGTCTCGACCCTCAAGGAGCCTTACCGCATCGAGGGCAAGAAGACGATGGCGTACGAGCTCGCCGAACAGATGCAGTGGGAGTGGCCCGACTGGATCATCTATCCGACCGGCGGCGGCACCGGGATGGTCGGCATGTGGAAAGCCTTCGACGAGATCGAGCGCATCGGCTGGGTCAAGCCGGCGAAGCGCCCGCGCATGGTCTCGGTGCAGGCTGAGCACTGCGCGCCGATCGTCCGTGCCTTTCAGCAGGGCACGGAGAAAGCGCAGCCCTGGGAGAACGCGTCGACGCTGGCCGACGGTCTGCGGGTGCCGCGCGCGATCGGTGATTTTCTCATTCTGCGCGCGGTGCGCGAGAGCGGCGGCACGGCTCTCGCCGTCACCGATCGATCGATGGTCGAGGGCATGCTCGCGATCGGCAAGCATGCGGGCGTCAGCGCCGCGCCTGAGGGCGGCGCCGCGCTGGTCGCGATTCAACGCCTGGTCGCGGACGGATCGATCAAGCCGCAGGATTCCGTGGTGCTCTTCAACACCGGCGGAGCCCTGAAGTACCTCGACGTCTTGAGCGCTTAACAAGAGATTAGGAGATCAAGAGTTCTTTTGATCTCCTAACCTTCTGTTTCAAGTCTGCCTTTCAGTCCCCGAAGGTGACCCCGAGTGCCTTGGCGGTGGTCAGCAGGTCGAAGTCCATCGGCACAATTTTCGTCTTGCCGACCACCTCGTCGAGCGGCCTGGCGATGATATCGGGGGGCGCGAACGCCACCATCTTCCCGAACTCTCCGCGCGTCACCAACTCCACCGCCTTGCCGCCGAAGCGTGTCGCCAGGATGCGATCGAAGCTGGTCGGGGCGCCACCGCGCTGCAGGTGGCCGAGCACGACCGATCGGGTTTCCTTTCCCGTCTCGCCGTGCAGCGCCTCGCAGACCTGGGCGCCGATGCCGCCGAGCCGCTCGACGGACCGTCCGTGCGCCGCCTCGAGCAGCGACAAGGTGCCGCCCTTCGGGAAGGCACCCTCGGCGACGACCACGATGCTGAACTTCGCGCCCCACCGGTCGCGCTCGCGCAGCCGCTGCGCCACCAGCGCGATGTCGAACGGAATCTCGGGAATGAGGATCGCGTCGGCGCCGCCAGCAACGCCGGCGTACAGCGCAATCCAGCCGGCGTAGCGGCCCATCACTTCGACGACGAGGATGCGCTTGTGGGCTTCAGCGGTGGTGTGGAGCCGATCGATGGCGTCGGTCGCGAACGCGACCGCGGTATCGAACCCGAAGCAGTTGGTGGTGCCGGCGATGTCGTTGTCGATCGTCTTCGGCACGCAGACGATCGGGATACCCAGGTTGCAGAATTCATGGGAGATCGCCAGCGTGCCGTCTCCGCCGATGGCGACCAGCGCGCCGAGCTTCAGCCGCCGGAAGATGTCCAGGACGCGAGCCGCGTACTGATGGGGCCCTTCCGAGGTCTGGACCTCCGAGCTGACCGGGTTGCCGGTGTTGAGCGTCCCGAGAATGGTGCCGCCCATCCGGAGAATGCCGGTGACGTCGCGCGGTGTCAGCACCCGCGAGCGATTCATCTCGAGCAGGCCGTCGAAGCTGTCCTCGATGCCGACCGTCTCGATGCCGGCGTTGGCCGCCGTCTTCACGACGGCGCGGATGACCGCGTTGAGACCGGGCGCGTCGCCGCCGCCGGTCAGGACACCGATGCGAGTGATCGCCGACATTGGGGATGAGTGTAGCAGGAAGGAAAATGGTGGACCGCAGGAGGATCGAACTCCTGACCTCTGCGTTGCGAACGCAGCGCTCTCCCAGCTGAGCTAGCGGCCCACGAAACTCCGAGTGTAACACGCGTCTTTCTTCTGCCGCAACGCGGCGGACACGCAAGTCACTTCGGCGGCGCGGCGGTCCACGGCCGGTCGTAATTCAACCGGAACAACGCGATGGCCGCCGAGATATCGGCGGCGCCGTGGATTACGAAGCTCACCCAGCCTGACTCCGGGAGAATGTGGTGCGGCTGCGCGCGCCCTTCGGCGACCAGCTGCTCGCGGACGCGGACCGGGAACGGCAAGTCGGCGAGACGGTGGCCGTGCAGGTGTCCCAGTTCCCGCCGCCCCACCAGAAATTCGACGCCGCCGAACCGATGCGGCGCAACCGTCACGCCGTCCCACCCGGCGACTTCGCGCGTGATTTGTGCTGTGATCGGATCGTCCATGGCCGCCACGCCGCCCGACCGCGCCGGGCTCTGCGCCTCCTGCCGCTTTGCCGAGATCATCACCTCGTCACGCGGCTCCACGTTCTATCTTTGCACGCTGTCGGCGACCGATCCCAGTTTCCGGCGCTACCCGGTCCTGCCAGTCCGCGAATGCCCGGGGTACGAACCCAATCGCTCCAAGGTCACCTGACCGTCCTGCTTTGCTGCCTTCCTGCCTTCCTACCTTCCTACCTTCCTGCCTTCCTGCCTTCCTACCTTCCTGCCTTCCTGCCTCCCTGCCCTTCCTGCCCTTCCCGCCCTTCCCGCCCCCCCTGCCCTGCAGTAACCTAGCCGGATGGGCGTCGCCTCGCATCTCGGGATCAAGCTGACGGAGTACGACTCACGAATCCGCACGTTCATCCCGCACTACGAGGAGATGCTCGACGCGGCCGCCGCCGCCGTTCCGCCTCGCGCCCGGACCATCGTCGACCTCGGCATCGGGACCGGCGCGCTGTCGGCCCGCTGCCTGAAGACGGCGACCGCGCGCGAGCACGGTCGGGATCGACATCGATCCGGAAATCCTGTCTCTCGCCAGCCGCCGCCTCGGCGGTCGCGCGACCTTCGTCACCGGCTCCTTCCTTCGCGCTCAGCTGCCGGCCTGCGATGCGCTGGTCGCCTCATTCTCGCTGCATCATGTGCGCACCCGGGCCGCGAAGGGCGCGCTCTATCGGCGGGCCCGAGCCGCGTTGCGGCCCGGCGGGGCGTTCCTGATCGTCGACTCGCAGCCGGCGTCCGACGTCTCCGTGCGGCGCGCGCAGTTCGACGAGTGGCTCGCCCATCTGCGCCGCCGCTACACCGCGGCGCAGGCAAAGGCCATCTTTACGTCCTGGTCACACGAGGACGTGTATGTGCCGCTCGACGCCGAGATCGCGCTGCTGCGCCGATCCGGCTTCCGCGTCGAGCTGCTCTGGCGCCGGGGGGCGTTCGCGGTTCTCCGGGCGGCGCGCGTTTCAGACTAAAATTGGTGGATGACGCCCGCGCTCGGGAATTGGTACGACCCGGACGGCGAAGGGTATCGTCCGCCGTGGGCCGGCCTGTCGCTGCTCGATCTGCTCGAGCAGTTCCGCAAGCGGGTCGTGCGGGCGTGCGTCGCGGTCGCGCTTGGCGTGCTGGTCGCCTTCGTCTGGATCGACCGCATCGTCGCCTTCATCTTCGCGCCGATGCGCCGGGCGCTCCCGCCCGGCACTAAGCTCATTTACACCGCACCGGGCGAGGCGTTCTCGCTCTACATCAACATCGCGCTGATCGCCGGCTGCGCCCTGGCGTCACCATACATCCTGTTTCAGGTGTGGAAGCTGATCGCGCCGGCGCTCTACACCAACCAGAAGAAGTTCGCGATCCCGTTCGTGCTGATGTCGTCAGGCGGGCTCGTGGCGGGCTGGCTGTTCAGCCACTACATCGTCTTTCCATACATGATCGAGTTCTTCGGCACCTTCAGCAACGCGAACCTGCAGTTCATGCCGAAGGTGGAGACGGCGTTCGATCTGTACATCAAGATGCTGCTGGGAATGGCGATCGTGTTTCAGATGCCGACGGCGGTGTTCTTCCTCGCGAAGATGGGCCTGGTCTCGGCGCGGATGCTGTGGAGCAACATCAAGTACGCCATCCTGGTCATCTTCATCCTCGCCGCGGTCCTCACGCCGTCAGGCGATCCCTGGAATCAGTCGGTGTTTGCCGCGCCGATGCTGGTCCTCTACGTCCTGAGCATCGGCATTGCCTGGCTGGTGGCGCCTCGGCGGCCATCCTCGCCGCCTCAATAGGCCTGCAGCAACCGGCGGAGCTTCCTCTCAGCGGCGTCGTCGGCCGCGCCCCGGGTTTCGCCGGTGGCGTCGATCCCGATCGATTCCTGCTCCTCGCCCTTCATCTCGACGACCAGGGCTTTCCACCCCGAATCGAAAGGCTCAGACAGGATCCAGAACCGCCGTCCCAGAAGTTCCAGCTGCTTAGCCATTACAGAACTGTATGTGATCGATCATTGTCTGTCCAAGCCTGGCACACGCGCTGGCGCGTCCCAGATCACCTGCCCACTGTAGTTTCGGATAAACCCCAAAGTTTTCCATAGCTGTTGCCGATGTACCGAGCGTGGCCGCGATGCGGCACTAACCTTGCCATAGGGTGAGTAACCCAACCGGCGTGTTCGACGAGGCCTTACCATGTGGAACTTGATTCACTGCTATCTGTCCGGCCGCCACGACTACGGCATGTGGTGCGAACCGGGCGCGATGTTCCTGCGATGCGTGCACTGCGGTAAGCGCACATCGGGCTGGGCGGTCGAAGCGAGGTTTCATCAGACGGCGCCGCGCCTGCCGGTGGCCCCGCCGGTCGTCACGACACCCGCCCGGGTTCTCCCGTTCGACCGCGCCGCCGCGAGCTAGCGGTTTAGTTGACAGCCCGGTACGGCGCGATCACAATAACAGCCGTGCCGGTTCCCCGCATCACCAAAGAAGAGCTCAAAGAACGTCTCGACAGCGCGACGCCTCCCGTTCTCGTTGACGCGCGCCTGAAATACCCCTACGAGCACAGCACCGTCAAACTCCCGGGATCGCTCCGCATCGGCTCCGGCTCCGCCACGCCCGCGTTCTCGCGCGATCGTGAGGTGGTGGTGTACGACTCGGATCCGAACGAAGTGGCGAGTTCAGACGTCGCGGCGCGGCTGATCCGGCAGGGCTACAAGGCAGCGGCCTTGAAGGGCGGCATCGTCGACTGGCTCGCGGCCAATTTGCCGACCGAAACGAAAGAAGCCCCGAAGCAGGCCACTCCCGAACCCGGGGCACTGAAAGGCTAGCGGGCCGTTACCTTCCACCAGACGCTCGAACAGCTCGCGTCGTTGGCGACGATGCGCGGCGATCAGACCGAGGCGGCGCTGTGGGCGCGTGCGCTCGATCTGGTTCGCGCGCACCGGATCGAATCCGACGCCGATACCGGACCGCTCTTCGAGAACCAGCCCGCGAACGTCGATCCCGAGGTGCTCAAACGACTGCGGCAGATGTATGAAGCCGGCGGCTGGGTGCTCGTCGAGTCGGCGATCGCCGATCTTCCCGCCGACCTGCGCTGGCTGTTCGAGTCTGGCGCCGTCACCATCGAGCAGCTCGCCGTTATCCACCGCGCCCTGGGCGTGACCTCGGTCGCCGACCTCAACGCCGCCGTCAGCGGCCAGCAACTACGCGCACTGCCCGGTCTTGATGCCGCCGTTGAAGCGACGGTGGCGGCCGCGCTGCCGTCGTTGCGGGCACGAATCCCGCGCATTCCGCTTGGGCGCGCCGTCGCCGTGGCCGAGATGGTGCTCGATCCCTTGCGCGACACGCGCGGCGTCGCCTGGGCGATGCCGGTGGGATCGCTGCGCCGCGGCCAGGACATGGTCGGCGACATCGAGATCCTGGCGCCGACCGATCAACCGGCTGCCGCGATCGACGCGCTGCTCAGCCTGCCGACCTCGTCGCATGTACTGCACCGCGGCGAGCGCCGGCTCTACCTTCTGGCCGACCGCGTGCAAATCGGCGTGCGGCTGCCGCCGCCCTCCAATGCCGGCGCCGATCTGCTCTACCTCACCGGATCGCGCGCGCATTTCGAGGGCTTGCAGGCGCACGCGGCCGAGACCGGCTTGATCCTCGACGCCGGCGGACTGCACGCCAGCGACGGGACCCTGAAGCCGGCTGCCGAGGAGTCCGGCATCTACCAGGCGCTCGGACTGCCGGTGATCCCTCCCGAGATTCGAAACGGCGACGGCGAGATCGCGCTGGCGGCGAGCGGCGGGCTGCCGGCGCTGGTGTCTCGCGACGACATCCGCGGCGACCTCCACATGCACTCTGACTGGAGCGACGGCCGCGATCCGATCGAGGCGATGGTCGAAGGCTGCCGCGCGCTGGGCTACGAGTACATGGCGATCACCGATCACTCGCCGCATTCCGCCGCCGCGCGCAACCTGACGGTCGACGGCGTGAAGAAGCAGGCCGAGGAAATCGCCCGCCTGCGCGAGCGCTATCCCGACATCGCCATCCTGCACGGCTGCGAGGTCGACATCTTGCCGGATGGCCGCCTCGATTTCCCTGACAAAGTGCTGGAACAGCTCGACATCGTCCTCGCCTCGCTGCACGAGCGGGCCGGTCACGGCCCGGATCAGCTGATGCAGCGCTACGCCTCGGCGATGAAGCACCCGCTGGTCACGCTGATCACCCATCCGACCAACCGCATCGTGCCGAGCCGCGCCGGCTACGATCTCGATTACGACCGCCTGTTCGAGATGGCGGTCGCATCGCGCACGGTCGTCGAGATCGACGGCTCGCCGTCGCATCTCGACCTGGACGGCGCGCTCTCCCGCCGTGCCATCGCCGCCGGGGCCACGGTCGCGATCGACAGCGATTGCCACCGCTCGGAGATGCTGGGACGCCAGATGGATCTCGGCATCTTCACCGCCCGCCGCGGCTGGGTGCAACCGCGCCATGTCCTCAACACGCGCTCCCTGGCAGACGTGCGAGCCTTGATCGCGGCCAAGCGCGCGTCCCACTGACGCCGGTCACCATGACCCGCCGCGCAGGGCTCGTCGCGCTGACCGTCGCGCTGGCGGCGTTCGCGCTGTACCGCGCGACCCTGCTTCCCGGATTCGACTTCGGCGACACCGGCTCGTTTCAGACGATGGTGGGATCGCCGCTGATCACGCCGCGCGACGGCTACCCGCTGTATTTCGCCATCGGTTGGGCGACGCTCCGGCTGGCCGGCGGCGATCCGGCGCACGCGCTCAACCTGGCATCGGCGATCGAAGCCGCAATCGCCTGCGGCCTCATCGTCCTGGTTGGCGCCGAGCTGTCGGGCTCGATCGCCGCCGCCGCGGCTGCTGCGATGCTCTTCGCGGCGTCCTACACGTTCTGGAGTCAGGCCGTCATCGCCGAGGTCTATTCCCTCCACATCGCGCTTGTGGCGCTAACGCTGCTCCTCTTGCTGCGCTGGGCCGAGGTCCAGACCGACCGCCGGCTCTACGCGTTCTTCGCCGCCTACGCGCTGGCCTTCGGCAACCATCTCTCGATGATCCTCCTGCTGCCCGGCTACACGCTCTTTCTCCTGCTCGCCGCCCGGCCCGGCTGGCGTTCGATGTTCGCGCCGCGCGTCGTCGTGGCGGCGTCCGTGTGCGCCGCCGTTGGGGCGCTCCAGTACGGGTGGAACGTGCGCACGCTATGGCTCCTGCCCGACCCGCCGCACGGCCTGACAGACGCGCTGCAGCGATTCTGGTTCGACGTCACCAAGTCCGACTGGCGAGACACGATGGTGCTGAACGTGCCGGCCTCGCTGCTCCGCGATCATCTCGCGATGTACCAATTCGATCTCACACAGCAGTTCGGCCTCGCCGGCCCACTGCTCGCGGCGGCCGGAGTCGCGCAGCTGGCGCTCGTCAACGGACGGCGCGCGATGTTGATGGTCACGCTGTTTGCGGCGAACGTGATCTTCGCTTACAGCTACAACGTCGGCGACGCGCACGTGTTCTACCTGCCATCACACCTGCTGCTGGCGCTGCTCGCGGCGCCGGGGCTCGTGCTGGCCGGGCGCCTGGTCCGTCACGGCACGCCGATCGCCGCGGGAATGCTGATGGTGTATGCCGGCGCGCGCGCCTATCACGACTTCCCGGCGCTCGATCGCAGCCAGGACGCGAGGCCGACGATGGTGGTTGACGCCCTGACGCGGGATCTCGACGATCGACACGACATACTGCTCGCCGACCTCAATTGGCAGATCGGAAACGGCTTGTCGTATTTCGCCAAGGTGACGCGCCCGGCGATCGCCTACGCGCGCATGCCCGACGTCCAGTTGTACGCGCCGGCCCTGGTCGCCGACAACCGGACGATCGGACGGCGCGTCGCGCTCACCGAACGCGCGCGTGCGAGCGTCGAAACCGCGTACGGTCCACTCCTGCCGATCGTCCGCGACACGCGCGTCGCGGTGCCACGGCTGACGGAGACGATCGGGAACCTCCCGCCGGGCACACGTTACGTGCTGTGCGTGCTGCAATCGTCAGGCGATCTCAGTCTTGACGCCGCGGAGATGTCGGCGGCGCTCGAGCGACTGACCGGCGGACGAGAGACGGTGCTGCCGCGCGGCGCCTATGTCGCCGTGGCGGGCGCCGTTGGCGGAGCTCCCGACCTGATCGCGGCGGCCGATCTCCCGTTTCGCCGCGAGCTCACCATACAGGGGGTCCACGTCGAAATCCGGATGGACTCGTGGCTGACCTCGGACACCATTCGGCGCATGGGGTTCGGACATGTCGTGGCAGCTCATCAGCACACCCTGATCGTCGAGCGGGGCGTCAGCTTCGCCGCATTCGACGAGCACGGCGCGGCCGTCCACACCGCCTATGCGTCCAATATCTACGCGCCCCAGGCGCGCTATCTCATCGACAACAAAGACCGCTAAAGGCCGCGCGGCATGGTGCTAAGGTTGAGTCATGACCATGCTTCGACGCGCGACCATGGCCGCGCTCACGACCGCCGTGTTCGCCGGTTCGCTCGCGCTCGGCGCGGCAGACTCCACCGCTCCAGAGCTCGCGGCGGCGCTCCAGAAGAAATATGACGGCATCAAGGACTTCTCGGCCGACTTCTCCCATTCCTACGAAGGCGGCGTCCTGCACAAGCAGATTACTGAACGCGGCCATCTCCTGGTCAAGAAGCCGGGCAAGATGCGCTGGGACTACTCGGCCCCCGAGACGAAACAATTCGTGTCGGACGGCCTGAAAATGTATTCGTATATCCCGCAGGACAAGCAGGTCATCGTCGCCACGGTGCCGCCCGACGAGGATGCACCCACCCCGACGCTGTTTCTCGCAGGGAAAGGCAACGTCACCCGCGACTTCACCCCGTCGCTCGTCGAGACACCGCCCGGGATGCCGGCCGGCAGCCGCGCGCTGAAGTTGGTACCCAAGGCGAGGCAACGGGACTACGATTGGCTGGTGCTGGTCCTGGATCCCGGGACCCTGTCGATCCGGGGCCTGCTGACGGTGGACGAGCAGGGCGGAAAATCGAGCTTTTCCTTCACGAATCTGAAGGAAAACGTCGGTTTGGCCGATAAGGACTTTACCTTCAAGATTCCCCGCGGTGTTGATGTTGTTACTGCGCCATCCCGGAACTGAGCCCCGCCGACACGGCATCGCCGCGCTGCTCGCGCTGTGCCTCGCCGCCGCAGGCTGCGCCGGCACCGGCGCCTTCCACCGCGGCGACAGCGCCGAGCGACGTCAGGACTACGACCTCGCGGTGGTCGAGTACTCCAAGGCGTTGCGCGAGCACCCTGACGATGCGAACACGCGGTCCGCGCTGGAACGCGCCAAGCTGCGCGCATCGCAGGATCATTTCAACCGCGGCCGGCGTCTCGCCGCCACCGGCAAGTTCGAACAGGCCCTGGTCGAGTATGAGGTCGCCTCCGAGCTCAACCCGTCCAGCGGCGACATCGACACCGAGTTGCGCGCCACGCGGAACAAGCTGCGCGCCAAGGTGGCGGTCGCCCGCGAGGGCAAGACCGAACTGCAGACGCTGATCGATCGCACCCGCGACCTGCCATCGCCGGGCATGGATCTGCCGAGCGGCGTGAAGATGCCGGCGTCTCTCACGTTCCGCGACGCGAGCAGCCGCGATGTCTACGCGGCGATCTCCCGCCTGGCCAACATCAGCCTGATCTTTGATTCGTCGTTCCGCGACGCGCCGGTCACCGTCGACTTGCGCAACACCACCCTCGAGGACGCGCTGGGCACCATTGCCGGCGCGACGCGGACGTTCTTCCGCGTCACCGCGCCGAAGACGATCGTGGTCATTCCCGACACGCCGGCCAAGCGTCGCGAGTACCGAGGAAGAAATCGTCCGGACGTTCTACTTGAGCAATGCCGACCTCAAGGAAACGATGGATCTGCTGCGCATGGTGCTCGACGCGCGGCGCATCTCCCCGACCACCGCCACCAACGCCCTCACCATCAAGGACACGCCGGAGCGCATCGCCGCCGCGGCGCGCGTCATCACCGCGATCGACAAGGCGCGGCCCGAGGTGATCATCGACGTCGAGCTGATCGAGGTCGATCGCACCAAGATGGCGGAGTACGGCCTGCAGTTCGCCTCGCCCGGGTCGCCCGGAATCAACGGCAGCGTGGCCATCGACGCCCCGGCCGCCGGAATCACGCTGTCGGCGCTGCGCAACCTGACGTCGTCGGACATCCTGCTGGCCAATCTGCCGTCGCTCTACTACCGGCTGCTCAAGAGCGACACCAACACCCGGACGCTGGCCAACCCGCAGCTGCGCACCACCGACGGCTCGGTCGCGCAGGCGCGCTTCGGCGATCAGGTGCCGGTGCCGGTGACCACATTCGCGCCAATCGCGACCGGCGGCACCGCGCAGCAGCCGATCACGTCGTTCAACTACCAGAACATCGGCGTCAACATCGACATCACCCCGCGCACGCACCACGACGACGACGTGTCGCTGACGCTGAAGGTGTCGGTGACCAACATCTCGGGGACCGGGTTCGGCGGGCTGCCGACCTTCGGCAATCGGGAGATCAACACCGTCATCCGGCTGCGCGACGGCGAGACGAACATGCTGGCGGGTCTGATTCGGGACGAGGAACGCCGCTCGCTGGACGGCGTGCCCGGGCTGAGCGATCTGCCGTTGGTGGGAAAACTCTTCGCGCACAACACCAAGTCGTCGACCCAGACCGACATCATCCTCACGCTGACGCCACACATCGTCCGCGTGCTGGACCTGACTGAGGCCGACCTGAGGCCGTTCCGGGTCGGCCGTGACTCGCTCGCGCCGATCGCCGAACTGCCGCTGCTGCCGCTCGAAGCGCCGAAGCCGCCCGAACTGCCCAAGCCCGACGACACGGTCAACCCGATCGTGCCGCCGATCAAGAAGCCCGGCGGCGGACGTTAGCGCGTCACGACATCTTCGCCACTCTCGCACCCAGACCCTGCAGCCGTTCCACGAGCCGTCCGTAGCCGCGCTCCACGGTCTCGAGCGGCGACAGCCGGCTCTGGCCGTCCGCGGCGAGCCCGGCCGCGATCAACGCCATTCCCGATCGCAGATCGCGGCTGTCGAGCGGACGACCGCGCAGCTTCCGCGGTCCGGTGACGATGATTCGATGCGGGTCGCACAGGAACAGATCCGCGCTCATGCCGCTGAGCTGCTCCAGGGCGAACAGGCGCAGTTCGTACAGCCAGTCGTGCACCAGTGTCTGGCCCTCGGCCTGCGTCGCGAGGACGGTCACCAGGCTGACCAGATCGCTTGGAAAGCCCGGCCACAGGCTGGTGGTGATCCGCCCCGCCGCACGCGGCACCGACTGCTCGACGCGGAACAGTTCACCGTTTGAGCCGCACTGGATGTTCAGCCGCGTGAGCACGGACGCGACGACTTCCATGTCCTCGGGACGCGCGCCGTGGACGTCGATCTCGCCGCCGGTCACCGCGGCTACGACAGCCCAGCTTCCCGCTTCGATGTAGTCGCCCCACAGCTTGTGCTCGGCGCCGTGCAGCTTGCCCCCGCCCTCGATGCGAATCGTCGTCGTGCCGGCGCCGGTGATACCCACCCCCAACTGCTGGAGGAACTCACACAACTCGACGACGTGCGGCTCGCAGGCGGCATGCCGGATTTCGCTGATGCCCTTCGCGGCGGCCGCCGCGAGCAGTGCGGTCTCGGTCCCGGTGACCGACGCTTCGTAGAGATAAATCGACGTCGGCTTCAGCCCGCCGGGCGCCTCGAGCACGTGGCCGGCGCCCTCAACCTTGCGCACGCCCATCGACTCGAGCGCCTCGAGGTGGGTGTTGATGGTGCGGCGCGCGGGAAAGTCGCCGCCGGGCGGCGCCAGGTGGGCACGACCGCGTCGTGCCAGCAGCGGACCCAGCAGCAGCACGGAACCGCGCAGGCGTCCAACCAGGGCGCCGTCAGGTTCGTCCTTGACGATCTGCGGGCAGCGCACGCGGAGGGTCGTGCTGCCGATCCCCTCCACTTCCCCGCCCAGATCCAGGATCAAACGCGCCATCACCTCGACGTCGCTGATCCGCGGCACGTTGGTCAGGACGCACTCATCGGCGGTGAGCAGGCAGGCGGCGAGCAGCGGCAGGGCCGCATTCTTGTTGCCTTCGACTTCGACGCTGCCAGACAGACGCTGGCCGCCCTCGATCAACAGTGTCGACATTTAGAAGTCACCCATGTAGACGATCTCCTCGCGAAGCTCGACCCCAAAACGATCGTACACGGCCGTCTTGCAGCGATCGATCAGCCGCTTGATGCTCGCCGCCGTCGCGGTCCCTTCGTTGACGATGAAGTTGCCGTGCGTCGGAGAGACTCTGGCGCCTTCGTCGCCCGCGCCTTTTAGTCCGGCGCGATCGACCAGCGCTCCAGCCGACCACGGAATGCCGTCGGGCACGATGTCCCGGCCAGGTTCAGGGTTCTGGAATACGCAGCCCGCGCTCGGCGTCTCGAGCGGCTGCGTTCGCTTGCGGAACGCCAGCGACTCCCGGGCGATCGCGCGCAGCGTCGCCGGCTGCCCCTCGGCGACGCGAAACACCGCCGAGAGCAGGATCTCGCCGGACGATTGCAGCCGGCTGCGATCGTATCCGAACGCCATCGCCGATGCAGGGACTCGCGTGGTCGAACCGTCCGCCGCGATCAGGCGCACGTCGGTCACCAGATCGCCGATCAGCCGGCCGCCGAAATGCGCGTTGCCGAAAATCGCGCCGCCGACCGAGCCGGGTGTGCCCGCCCACGCTTCGAGACCGGCGCGCCCGTGGTTGATGGTCCAGCGAACCAGGCCGTTAATCGTGACCGCCGCGTCCGCCTGGACATGCCCATCGTCGATCGCGTGGATCTCGCCGCCGCGCGGCCGGATCACGAGCCCGCGGACACCGGCGTCTGCGACGAGCACGTTAGAGCCGCCGCCAAGGATCGTGACAGGGACCGTCGCGGCGCGCGCGATGGAGAGTGCCGTTTCGATCTCGCCGCTGTTGCGGGTCTCGATCAGCCAGTCGGCAGGGCCGCCGACGCGGAAGGTCGTCAGCGGCGCCAGCGCCGCGCCGGCGCGCAACCGGTCGCCGAAGACGGATCGCATCGCCGCTTCGAAGTCGGTCACGATGGCCGATCCTCGAGCGCCATCAGCGCGCGTTCCTGCGCGATGAGCGCTTTCAGCGCGTCGGCCGTCGTGCAGACCGCGAAGGTGATGGTGTCGGCCGGCGCCAGCTGGCCGGCGATCGCCATGTCCGCGGCGATCACTGTCGCAATTTTCGGATAACCGCCGGTCGTCTGGCGATCCGCCATCAGCAGGATCGGCTGTCCCGAGGCCGGCACTTGCAGCACGCCGAGCGGTGTGGCGTCGGAGATGATATCGGTGGGCCGCGCGTGCATCAGCCGCGGACCTGCGAGGCGAAAGCCCATGCGATCCGAGTCCTGCCCGACCACGTACGGCGCTGATTGGAGGACGTCGATCGCCTCCGGGTGAAAATATTCGACCTGCGGCCCGGGTAGCACGCGCAGCGTCGCGTGGGGGTCAGATCTCGATTCTCTCGCCGGCGGCAGCGGTAGCGCTGCCCGAGCAAATCGAGATCTGACCCCCAACGGCAGACGATCGCCGGCGATCAGCGCGCGGCCGTTGACACCGCCCATCACACTGACCAGATGGGTGGCGCGGCTTCCAAGAATCGGCGTCACCGTGATGCCGCCGGACACGGCGAGGTAAGCGCGCGCGCCCTGCCGCCGCGCGCCGAATCGCAGGCGCGAACCGGCGGAGACCGTGAAGGGCGCCCGCAACGGCACGGGCCGGCCGTCCAACGACAAATCGAACTCGGCGCCCGTGACGGCGACCAGCCGCTCGTCCTCGAATGCCAGCTCCGGGCCGAGCAGCGTCACCTCGAGGAGCGCCGCGTCGCGGCCGTTGCCGACCAGCGCATTGGCCAGACGATGGGAGACCGGGTCCATCGGACCGGCCACTGGCACCCCGCGGGCCTGGAACCCCCACCGTCCCATGTCCTGTACCGTCGTCAGCATGCCGGCTTTGACGACGCTGACGCTCGCCTGAGAGGGCCGGGCCCCATTCATCGCTCGAGCCCCGATTGCTGACGGGACGTTCGCGCATCCGGCGTCAGCCGCTCGTACTCATCGCGATCGATCGGGTAGAACTGCACCGCGTCGCCGGCCTTCATCAGAAACGGATCGTCGCGCGACGGATCGAACGGCTTCACCGGGGTTCTGCCGATCAGCTGCCATCCGCCCGGCGTCACCGCCGGATAGACGCCTGTCTGCACGCCCGCGATGCCGACGGATCCGGAAGGGACACGGACACGCGGGGTCGCATGGCGCGGCATCGCGATCCGCTGATCCACGATGCCGAGGTACGCGAAGCCGGGCACGAACCCCAGCATGAAGACGCGATAGGTCGCGGCCGCATGGACCCGCGCCACATCGGCCTCGGCCATCCCTGCGAACGCCGCCACGCCGGTGAGATCGGGGCCGAACTCGCCGCCGTAGCAAACCGGAATGCGCACCGGCGCCGGTGCTGTTGACACCGGAACCCGGGGGCGCGCCGCCTCGCGTTCGAGGCTGGCCATCAACGCCTCGCGGTCGGTGTGCAGCGGATCGAAATAGATCGCGACCGATCGATAGGTCGGCACCACATCGCGGACGCCGGGCACGCGGGCGTCCTGAATGGCCTCGGCGCAGGCGATCGCCTGTGCGTTGACGCCAGGATCGATCCGCTCGTCGAACTCGACGATCAGCGCCGAGTCGCCGCCTTGCACGATCCGGAACGCGGTCACGCAAGCGCCCGCAGCAGCTTCTGATGAATACCGCCGAAGCCGCCGTTCGACATCAACACCACCAGATCGCCCGGCCGATGCTCTCTCGCGATGCCGGCGACGATGTCGTCGATCGAGTCGGCCTCGCGGGCGGAGAGTCCCTGCGCGTGAAGGTCGCGCACCAGCTGGGGCACCGACAGCCGTTCGGCCTCCGGAAGCCTCGATCGAAAGATCGGCGCGATCAGCACCTCGTTGGCGCCGGCAAACGCCCGCGCGAAATCGTCCTGGAACACGCGACGGCATGAAGAGGCGGAGCGCGGTTCGAACACCGCCCAGATGCGCGCGTCAGGATTGGAGGCGCGCAGTCCGGCGAGCGTTTCGGCGACGGCCGTCGGATGGTGCGCAAAATCGTCGTACACCGTCACGCCATCCGCCACGCCCACCACCTCGAGGCGCCGCTTGACGCCGGCAAAGGCCAGCAGCCCCTCGGCAATCCGCTCCGGGCTGATGCCGGCTTCCGTGGCCACCGCGATCGCCGCGGTCGCGTTACGCACGTTGTAGGTGCCGACCATCGGCAGCTCGAACACACCGAACGGCATCCCGCCGCGCCGCAGCTTGAACCGGGTCGACGCGCCGGCCGGCTCCAAATCGTGGGCCTGCCATTCCACGTCGTCTGACGTGCCGAACGTCTGGACGCGCGACACGGCACTGCCTGCCAGCGCTCGCGCGCCCGGGCTGTCGGCGCCAATCAGCAGCAGTCCCCTGCGCGGCACCAGGTTGACCAGGCGGCGGAACGCCAGGGTCACGGCCTCGAAGTCGGGATAGATGTCGGCGTGGTCGAACTCGACGTTGTTGATGACCGCGATGTCGGGCAGGTACTTGAGGAACTTCGCGGTCTTGTCGAAGAACGCGCTGTCGTACTCGTCGCCCTCGATGACGAAGTCGCGGCCCTGGCCGATCCGGTAGCTGGAGCCGTGCTCGCCGAAATTACGCGCGATGCCGCCGACGAGCACGCTGGGGTCGGCGCCGCCGTGCGTCAGCAACCAGCCGGTCAGCGACGTGGTGGTCGTCTTGCCGTGGGTGCCGGCGAGCACGATCGATCGCGCGCCCCACAAAAAGTGTTCACGGACCGCTTCCGGCAGCGAGCAGTACCGGATCTTGCGATCCAGGACCTCCTCGAGCTCCAGGTTGCCGCGCGAGATCGCGTTGCCGACCACGATGAGATCGAGGTCGCCGGTGATGTGCTCGGGCGCGTAGCCGACCAGGGTGCGAATGCCTTCCGCCGCGAGGAAGTCGCTCATCGGCGGGTAGACATCCTGATCGGATCCCTGGACGTCATGTCCCTTCCGCTTCAGCATCGCCGCGAGCGTGGCCATCGCCGTGCCGCAGACGCCAATCAAGTGAATCTTGCTCATTGGACGGCGGATTCCTCGATCACCAGACGCGGCCGTGCGCCGCCGAGCACCCGCGCGGCGACGCCGAACGGCAGCGTCATCGCCGGGCCGACGGTGTGGCCGGACGGAAACCCGATCAGTACCGGACCGGGAAAGTCTGCAAAGAGATCGGCCATGACGGCGCGCGCCGTGGGATCGCCGGTCGGTTCGTCGCATTTCGGCAATTCGCCGATCACCACGGCGGCCGCGCGGGCCAGCAGCCCTGCCTGGGCGAGCTGCGTCACCATGCGATCGAGGCGGTACGGACGCTCGCCCACTTCGTCGAGAAACAGCACATAGCCTGCGGGCGGGTCGAACGCGAAAGGGGTGGCCAGTGAGGCGAGCAGCTGGGTCAGCGTGCCGCCCAGCAACATCCCGGCAGCCTCCCCTGAGTGGATCGTCTCGAGCCCGCTGGGGGCAAGCTCACCCGCCGGCTCCCGGCGGCACAGCGTTCTGACGAACGTGTCTTCATCGTAGCCGGCCGCCCCGCGTCCAAGCCGCCCTGCCAGCATCGGACCGTGGAACGCCACGCGGCCGCAGCCGAGCGTGAGATACGTCAGCATCGCGGTGAGATCGCTGTAGCCGATGAATGGCTTGGCTGCGCGCCTGCCCTCTTCGCGGTCCAGCAACGGCAGCAGCTGAGCGCTGCCATAGCCGCCGCGAACGCCGATGAGCCCCGCGATCGAAGGGTCGCGCCAGGCAGCATGAATGGCCGCGGCCCGCACCGCAGGCGATCCGGCGACATACCGCTGCCTTGCGAACACCGAGTCGTCGTAGACGGGCACGAAGCCCAGGCGACGGATCTCCTGAAGGCCGCTGTCGAACTCTTCTCGGGTGAACGGGCTGGCGGGCGCAACGATCGCCAGGCGGTCACCGGCCGCCAGCGCGCGGGGTTTGTGCATCACAGGAAGCGCGCCATCTCCTCGGCGACGGCGCGATGCTCGTCTCGGCCGAGCGCATCGCGCAGGACCCGCCCGCCCATCGGCTTGGCCGCGACCGTCGACGTCAGGAACCGCTCCTTGGCCTGCCGCTGGCGCTTCAGCGCGTCCTCGACGCGCGCGTACGGGATGCGGCCCTGTTCGACGGCGTGGATCAGCGACTCGAGCGCGGCGACCTGGGTGGCGTGATCGCCGCTGCAGATCAGCGCGCCGTCGCACCCGGCTTCGATCGCCATCACCGCGGCCTCCGGGACGGCGTATCCCGCCGCAATCGCCTTCATCTCGAGATCGTCGCTGAGGATCACGCCCTCATAGTGCAATTCGTCGCGTAGGAGGTCGAACACGATCTTCCGCGAGAGCGAGGCCGGGCGTTTCTCATCGAGCGACGGCACCAGCACGTGCGCGGTCATGATCGTCGCCACTCCGGCATCGATCGCCGCCTTGAACGGCACGAACTCGACGCGGCGGAGGCGGTCGGGCGGGTGCTCCACCAGCGGCAGCTCGAAATGAGAGTCCGGTACTGGTGTCGCCGTGACCGGGAAAATGCTTGCCGCAGGCGGCGATCCCCTCACCCTGAAGAGCGCGGACAATCGCAGCGCCGAGGCGCGCGACCTCCTCCGCCTTGTCCGCCAGGGCCCGATCGCCGATCACTGGATTCTTCGGATTGGTGTGAATGTCGAGCACCGGCGCGTAGTCGAGCGTGATGCCCACGGCCTTCAGCTCCGCTGCCAGCGCGCGCGCGAAGCGCTCCGCCAGCGTCACGTCGCCGCTGCGGCCCAACGTCGCCATCGGCGGCCACTCGGTGAACGGCGCCTTCAACCGCGCCACGCGGCCGCCTTCCTGATCCACGGACACCCAGGCCGGCAGCTCGGGCAGCATCCGCGCCGCGTCGAACGCGACCTCCGCGACCTGTTCCGGCTCGACGATGTTGCGCGCGAACAGGATGACGCCGCCCAACCCGAATTCGCGGCCAAGCGATCGCAGCTCGGGAGGAATCTGATGCCCGTTGAAGCCGGCAATCAGGAGCTGACCGATCTGGCGGCGGAGCGCGCTCGGCGACATGGTGGTGATTCTATCAAGCTAACGCGCGGACGGTGATGTCCGTCGAACAGCCATGCTCGACCAGCTCGTCGCCGCCGTCTACGGCCTTCGCCATCGCCGCGCGGTCGCCACCACCGTTGTCCTGACGCTGACCCTGGGCATCGGCGCGAACAGCGCCATCTTTTCCGCTGTGGATGCCGTGCTGCTCAAGCCGCTTCCATACCCCGAGGCTGATCGGCTCGTCGCCGTCTACGAGCTCAACCTCGGGCAGAAACACGCCACCCAGCTCGTCGCGCCGGGCCGCCTCGAGGAATGGCAGCAGGCGAACCGGTCGTTCGCGGGGCTCGCCGGCAGCTACTTCGAGAACGTGACCGAGACGACCGGGTCATTGCCCGAGCGCGTCGAGGCGATGCGGACGTCGCCGCGTTTTTTCAGCGTCCTCGGTGTCCCCGCCGCACACGGCCGCACATTGACCGCGCCCGAGGAGCTGATGGGCGGGCCCCGATCGGTAGTCATCAGCGACGGCTTCTGGCGGGCGCGATTCAACGCCGATCCCGCCATCGTCGGACGGACGCTCGTCCTCTCGGGTGTCAGCCGCACCATCGTCGGCGTCATGCCGCCGTCGTTCCGGTATCCGACCGCGACGACCGAAGCGTGGGTACCGGCCCAGATGCCGGCGATGCTGCTCCAGGCGCGGCAGGCACGGTTCCTGACTGCGATCGGACGCCTCAAGCCGGGCGTCACGGTCGAGCAGGCGCAGGCCGATCTCGCGGCGATTCAAGCGCGCCTGGGCGAGCAGTTTCCGGATACCGACAAAGGCTGGGGCGCCTCGTTGTCGCCGCTGAAAGAGGAACAAGTCGGCGGCGTTCGGCGTTCCCTCTGGTTCCTGGCCGGCGCGGTTGCGCTCGTGCTGCTCGCCGCCTGCGGCAACGTCGCCTGCTCTGCTGCTGGCGGAAGCGGCGCGGCGCGAGCACGAGGTGGCGGTGCGCTTCGCGCTGGGCGCCGCGCGCGCGACCGTGATCCGGCAGCTGCTGATGGAAGGATTGGTCCTCGCGCTGATCGGATCGGCGCTCGGCGTGGTGATCGCGTTCTGGGGCACCGCACTGCTGCGGCAGGCGGCCGCGACCCTGCCCCGCATCCAGGACGTGCGCGTTGACGCCCGGCTCGTCATCTTCACGATCGGCCTGGGGCTGCTCACGACGCTGCTCTTTGCGGTGGCGCCGGCGCTTCAGGCGACGCGCACCGATCCCGCGGTCGCGCTAGGCAGGGGCGGACGCAGTCAGGCTGGAGGTCGTCTCACAGTCCAACGAATTCTCGTCGCCGCGCAAGTGGCGCTGGCGATCGTCCTGCTGGTCGGCGCCGGCCTGCTGATCCGCAGCTTCGTGCGGCTGCAGGCGACCTCGCCCGGCTTCGATCCTGCGGGCGTGCAGACCTTCCGGATGAGCGCCTCATGGTCCGAGCGGCTCGACGCCGTGGTCGCGCGTCAACGGCGGACCGTGGCGCGGCTCGAGGCGATTCCCGGCGTGGAGGCCGCAGCCACCAGCCAGGCGCTGCCGGCGGGCGCCGACTTCCCGCCGGCGGAGTTCGTGATCCTTGGCGGCCGGATCGATCAGCAGACGTTCGCGAACGGGCGCGCCGTCAGCTCCGGTTACTTCAAGACACTCCACATCCCGATTCTGCAGGGCGACACGTGCAACGCTCAGCAGACGGCGGTGATGCCAGCGGAAGCCCTCGTCACGCGCGCGTTCGCCGATCGCTTCTTCCCCGGCGCCGACCCCATCGGCCACTCGCTGGCCTCCGCCGGCGGTCCGCCCGGAGCCGGATCACGCATCGTCGGCGTGGTCGCGGACGTCCATGAAAACGGCGTGGTCAAGCCGGCCGATCCGCTGATCTACTGGTGCGGCTACTCGGGATACTGGCCGGACCCGCATTTCCTGGTCCGGACGCAACCCGGACGGCCTGTATCGCTGGCGGTGATCCGCGCCGCGTTGACCGAGATCGAACCGGGGCGTGCCGTCTACGCCGTGCGCGCCCTTTCGGACACGCTGTCCGAGTTGACCTCGCAGCCATGGCTGAACACGTTGCTGCTGGCGCTGTTCGCCCTGACGGCGCTTGCGCTCGCAGCGATGGGTCTCTATGGTGTGCTCTCGCAGCTGGTCGCCGCGCGGCGGCGCGAAATCGGCGTACGGATGGCGCTCGGCGCCCGGGCCGGCCAGATTCTGGGATCGGTCGTGGCGCAGGCGGCAACGGTAACCGGCGCGGGAATCGTGACGGGGCTTGCAGGCGCGTACGCCCTCACCCGCTTCATGACGACGATGGTCTTCGGCATCCAGACGGTGGATCCGCTGACGTTCGCCGTCGTGCCCGCTCTGCTCGCCGTCGTCGCCCTCGCGGCGGCCTTGATCCCGGCACGCCGCGCCGCGTCCGTCGATCCGATGCGCGCACTTCGCGAAGACTGAGATCTCAGACGGGATCGCGCCCAGACCGACAATCACAAGGCCAGATGGACGTTTTATCCACGGATTACACGGATTTCACAGATTGAGCCATGGCCCGGTCACTGACCGGCGCGCGGCTGGTGACGGCGCAACGTTCGGCCGCGAAGCGGCCGGCGCCGAACGTTTCGAATATCAATCCGTGTACATCCGTGCAATCCGTGGATAACAAGCGAGGTCGCGCGCGCCAGAGTCGACGCGAATTTCAGACCGAGCCCCCGCTGGCTATAATTGCGCGTGCTCCTGACATCGTCTGCACCGACGCGAATCGATCTGGCCGGCGGCACGATCGACATCTGGCCGTTGTATCTCTTTCACGAAGGCGCCACCACGCTGAACGCGGCGATCAGCCTGCGGGCGCACGTCGAGGTCGCGTCCAGAGACGACGGCTACGTCGAGCTGCGCTCGGTGGACACCGATCGCTCGTCCCGCGCCAAACACTGGAGTGAACTGGACGGCAGCAACGACCTGTCGCTGCTCGCGCTGCTGGCCCGGCACTACCGCCTGGAGAACGCGACCCTGACCACGCGCGGCGAGTCGCCGGCGGGCGCGGGGATTGCGGGATCGTCGGCGCTGACCATCGCCGTCTGTGGCGCCCTGGCGCGCTGGACACAGTCGCCGTCCGATCCTGAGCACCTGCTGCAAGTGGCGATGAACGTCGAGTGCCAGACGATTCGGGTGCCGACCGGCGTGCAGGACTATCGGCCCGCGCTCTACGGCGGCATCGCCGCCATCGAGCTGGGCGTCACCGGCGTCTCGCGCGCGGCCGTCAACGTCGATCCTCGTGAGCTGGAACAGCGGATCGTGCTCGCTTACACCGGCGCGCCGCGCAACTCCGGCACCAACAATTGGGAAATCACCAAGCGCCATACCGACGGCGACCGGCACATCTTCGACTGCTTCGAGCGCATCCGCGACACCGCGCTGGCGATGCGGGCGGCGCTCGAGCGCGGCGACTGGGACGAGGTCGGGCGGCAGATCGCCATCGAGTGGGACAACCGCAAGCGCCTCGCCCCCGGCGTCACCACGCCGACGATTGACGACCTCATCGCGCGAGCCACCGCGGCCGGCGCCACCGCCGCCAAAGTGTGCGGCGCCGGCGGCGGCGGCTGCCTGTTCTGCTACGGTCCGCCGGAAGCCCGCGCCGCGATTGCGTCGGCGCTGGCGTCGGGCGGCGCGAGGCTGCTCGACTATCGAATCGAAACCGAAGGGCTGCGGTTTGGATAACGCCGCGATCGCGCGCATTCTCCGGGAGGTCGCCGACCTGCTCGAGATCAAGGGCGAGAATCCGTTCAAGATCCGCGCCTACCGCAACGGCGCCGACATCGCGGGCAACCACCCTCACGATTTGGCGCGGCTCGACGAGACCGGCCTGCGGGAGATTCCCGGCATTGGCAAGGATCTCGCCACGCGCATCCGCGAGATTTCCGAGACGGGCGACACCGCGGTGCATCGCGACCTCATCGCCGAGTTCGCCCCGACCATCCTGGATCTGCTGCGGCTGCAGGGCGTGGGTCCGAAGACGGTGGCGACGCTCTATCGCGATCTCAATGTCCGATCGCTCGACGATCTCGAAAAAGCCTGCGTCGACGGCCGGATTCGCTCGATGAAGGGGATGGGCGCGAAAAAGGAAGCCCTGATCCTGAAGGCGCTCGACGAGCGCAAGCGATTCGCGGGCCGCCACCTGCTCTCCAAAGCGCACGAGGCCTCGGCGGCGCTGCAGGAGTACCTGCGCGAGCGGGCGCCTGACGCCACCATCGAGGCGGTCGGCAGCCTGCGGCGCGGCTGCGAGACGTGCGGCGATCTCGACCTGCTCGCCACCAACGCGCCGGCCTCGCTGATGGACGACTTCATCGCCTACCCGCCGGTCGAGCGCGTGCTCGGGCACGGCGACACCAAATCCAGCATTCTCGTCCAGGGCGGCTTCCAGGCGGACCTGCGGCTGGTGGCGGCGGAGAGCCGCGGCGCCGCGATGCAGTATTTCACCGGCTCGAAGGCGCACAACATCGCGCTGCGCGATCGCGCGATCGGCCGCGGCCTCAAGCTGAACGAATACGGGCTGTTTCGTGTCGCCGACGACTGCCGCCTCGCCGGCGAGCGCGAAGAGGACATCTACGCCGGGCTCGGTCTCGATTTCGTGCCGCCCGAGCTGCGCGAAATGCGCGGCGAGATCGATGCCGCGGAGGCGCACGCGTTGCCGCGCCTGATTGAACGCGCCGATCTGCGCGGCGATCTCCACATGCACACCACCGAGACGGACGGGAAGGACGACATCCGGACGATGGCACTGGCGGCGCGCGAGGCAGGGCTCGAATACATCGCGATCACCGATCACAGCCAGTCGCTGGCGATGGCCAACGGCCTCGACGAACGCCGCGCGATCGCCCATGCGGCGCGGATCCGCGCGGTCGACGCCGAAGGGCTCGGGATCCGCGTGCTGGCCGGCGTCGAGTGCGACATCAAGCCGGACGGCTCGCTCGATCTGGCCGATGATTGCCTCGCGGCCCTCGATCTCGTGGTCGCGTCGGTCCATTCGGCGTTCAACCAGGAGCGTCAGGAGATGACCGACCGCGTGCTGCGCGCGCTCGAGAACCCGCACGTCGACATCCTCGGCCACGGTACCGGACGCATGCTGCTCAAGCGGCAGGCCTATCCCATCGACATCGAGGCGGTGGTCGACGCCGCGCAACGCGCCGGCGCAGCCATCGAAATCAACAGCCAGCCGCATCGACTCGATTTCAACGACGTCCACGCCCGGCTCGCACGCGACCGCGGCGTGCCGATCGTGATCTCGAGCGACTCCCATTCTCGCCACGGATTCGGCTACCTGCGCTGGGGCGCCGCCACCGCGCGCCGCGCCTGGCTTCAGGCGGCCGACGTGCTCAACACCCGACCGTTCGACGACTTCCGTGCGTCCTTGAGACGGCACCGGAGAACGCCTTCATGAAGCTGCCGATGCTCAGCGCCGACGACAAGCACGCGGAAATCCGCCGACTCTACTTCAAGACGACGAAGGCGACGATCCAGCAGGATCTGGAGAAGGCGCTGGATCTGCTGAAGTCGATGGGCTCCGAGGAAGAACGCGAACGGGCGACGGTCTACATGGAAGGGCTGGCCCAGATGCGGAAAGACTGGAGCGGGCGGCAGCGAGCCGGGAAGGGCTCAGGGCAGAGAGCGTCGGGCAGCAGGAAGAAGCGCTAGTCCTTTCCTGACTGATTGGCGACGACCTTCTTCCGCGACGAGATCCGGAGCGCCTCCGGAACGTTGCGATCGACGGACAGCTTGGCGAGATCCTTGGTCGTCAGCCGGGTCATCAGCTGCATCGACAGCGACAACGGCGTCTTCGGATTCTTGGTCAACGCGAGGATCACACCGTAGCTCTTCAGCCAGGCGCGGTTGTGGCCGATGATCCGCAGCACGTCCTCCGACACGTTCTGCATCCGGGCGAAGCTCTCCACCTCCGGCACGCTGACCTTCGGGCTGCTGAGCACCGATGCGCAGATCATCTTGTTCGGATCGCGAATCAGGATGGCGCGCTGTTCGCGCGTGCCCTTCATCGCGGCGCGGAGGCGCTGCGGGAAGTTCATTGCCGCGAGCTCCTGGGTGCCGGAGACGCGCTCTTCGTCCTCGTCCTCGCCTGACTCGTCAATCAACGCCTCTAGGTCGTCAACCTCGATCGGCGGTATCTCGGCGGGAAAAATCCCGCGGTCGCCGAAGAACTCGCGCAGATCGACCGGCACGTCGGAGCGCGCCAGGAACTTCTCCAGCGCCTCGGCCGGGATCTTGTTCAGGGTCTCGTCGGCGGTGTCGCGAATCTCACGGTCGGGGTCCTCGAGCAGCAGCACCAGGATGGCGAGCTGCTCGTGCGCGCGCGGCGCGAGGGTGCCCTGCGCCGCCTGCAGGCGGACGTCGCGCTCGACCTCGCCTCGCTTGAAGAAATCCAGGAGCGGCGTCGGTCCCATCAACGCACCCGCAGATAGTCTTTGTAGTTCATGAGATTGAAGCGCGCGGTGACGACTTCGCCGGCGTTGCCGAGCGCGCGGCCGTCGGCGCCATTGAATTGAACGGCGATCGCCGAGGCATCGCCGACGGTCAGGACCATCTCCCGCCTGACGGTGACGATCTGCTGCTCCCCTGGCTGCAGCAGGCGCTCGAGCAATTTCTGGCCGTCGACGGTCGCGGAGACCCAGCACGGGCGCTTGGCCGTGAGCGCGATCGTCAGCTGATCGCCGGCTGGAGTGAGCGGCGCGGCAGGAGATGCAACCGCTGCGGATGTCGCGGCACCCGGAGGCGATGCCGCCTGGACTGCGGGCAACGCCGCGGCCGGCTCCGGCACCGGCGCGGGCGGTGGCGCGGCCGCCGCCACCTCGGAGGTGCTGGATCCGACCGCCTGCTGGATCGGTCCGGAGGCGGCGTGCCGCCCGATCGTCGCGAAGTACAGGAGAGCGGCCGCGATCGGCACGCTCACCACGATCATCCAGAGAAAGGTGCCGGCGGTCCGCCGCTCGCTCTCGACCGCGACGTTGTCTTCGACCTGGTCCGACGTCGGATGGCCGGCGACCACCGAGTCGTTGGGAAACTGCGTGATGAAGTCCTCGATGGTCGCTTCAGGATCGAGGCCGACTTCGACGGCGTAGTTGCGGACGAACGCGCGGCCGAAGATGCCGCCCGGCAGCTTCGAGATGTCGTTGCGCTCGAGCGCCTCCAGCACGGCCACCGAAATTTTGGTCGCATCCGCAATCTGGCGCAGCGACACGCCGCGTCGCTCGCGTGCGTCGCGAAGCCTGGCGCCGAAGCCGCCGGGAGTGCGTTCAGAGGGCATTGCCACGCGCGCCAACCGGCTCATGTTAGGGAGTGGTCTTCAGCCTGTCAAACCGTGAACGGGCGCTTTTCACAGTCTGGCGCAGTTCGGCCAGGCGGGCGCCGCCGGCTTCTATGTCAGGGCGTGCAGGCAGGAACAGGCCGATCGCCGCGAAGCCGGCGGCCCCCGCGTCGGCCACCGAGTCAATCCGATCGGCGCCAACGCCGCCGATGGCCAGCACCGGCCGATTGACGGCTCGAACAATCGCGCGCAGCCCGTCGAGGCCCAGCAGTGGTGTCTCCGCGGCCTTGGATGCCGACGGAAACACCGTCCCGGCAACCAGGTAGTCGGCGTCCGCGGCGGCAGTCGCCTGCTCGACGCCGTGGACCGAGCGGCCGATCAGAAATCCAGGCGGCGCCAGACGCCGCGCCTCGGCCACCGAAATCGAGTCGCCGCGCAGCTGCACGCCATCCGCGCCGCACGCGAGCGCCACGTCGATTCGATCGTTGACGACCAGCCGGGTCGGGGTACCGGCGGTGATGAGCAGCAGCCTGGTGACCAACGCGGCCAGCGCGCCGGCTTCGAGATCGCGTTCGCGCACGTGAATCAGGTCGACTCCGAGGTCGACGGCCTCGCGGATCTGCGCCGCCAGATCGCCGCCGGCAAGGCGCCGCCGATCGGTGACCAGGCAGATCATCGCGTGTCGTCGTGGAGCGACACCTCGCGCGGATCCCGGGCCGCGAACAGATAGGCGAGGTCCGCGAATCCGGCGAACAGGTTGACCACGCCCAGACCGCTCACCGCGCCGCGCACGAAGTTGTTGGACAGCAGCGTCCGCAGCGGCGGCCAGGCCAGCGCGAAGTAGTTGTGCTCCCAGAACGCGGGCCACCACGGCATCACGATGAGCAGCAGGCCGACTTGCACGAAGAAGACGACGTAGAGGAACCGGCGGAACAGCGGTCAGCTCCCCGCCTGGACCTTGGTGAGGCGCTCGATGCGCTCGTCCACGTCGCGGTACGATCCGGCGTCGGACTGCAGCTCCATGCACACGGCGAGGGCGCGCGCGTTCTCACCGACTTTCTCCAGCGCCTCAGCCAGCTCGAACAGCAGCTGATGCGATTCGTCGGTCGTGGGCGCGGGCGCCTGCGACGCGCGCTCCAGCCACTCGAGCGCTTGCGGCATCTGGTCGCGCTCGCGGTACAGCCTGGCAATCAGCCACGAGGTGCCGAATCGGAGCTTCGGTGCGCGCGCCGCTTTCTCGAACGCCTGGATGCAGCCGTCGATGTCGCCCGCGGCCCGCAGCGACAGACCGCGCTTGTATTCCTTCTCGGCCTCGTCGAGCCCCGAGCGCCGGGCCGACTGGGTGCGCATGCTGCCGAACACGCTGTCGAGATCGGACTCCGCTTGAGGCTCCGGGGCCTTTGCCGCCGGGGTCCTGATCGTGTCGAGCGAGATGCTCAGGTCGACCTCGCCGTCCGCCGGCAACGCTTCCACCGGCGCCGGCGAGGACATCTCGAAATCGCCGAGGATGCTGTCGAGGTCGATGGCGTTGGCGCTCATCGCGAAGTGGTGATCCTCATCGACCCGCCGCGGCTTCGGTTTGAGCGGCGCGCGCTTGATCGGCTGTTCGGCCGCCGCCGCGGCGGAGAGGAGCTCGTCGATGGCCGCATCGTCGAACTCGGCCGCCGGCGCGGGCGCTGGCGGGACCTCGTCGAACAGCGAACCGCCGCTCAGATCGGTGCTCATGAACGGCGATTCGCCGCTCAGCCTGGAGGCGATCAACCCGTCCGGGTCCGGCTCGCCCAGCAGCACCAGGGTGCGGCGGAAGCGCTCGATGTTGGACTTGTCCCAGGGCTCGCGCGCCACGAGATCCTCGGCGATGAACCGCGCCTCGGTGGCCTGGCCTCCCTCGATGTAGGCGTCGGCCAGCTGCGCCTGCGCGCTGAACATCGTCGACTCCAGCCCGCCGTCCACGCAGATCTCGACCAGATGCATGAGGGCGGGGATGTGATTGGGAACACGGGTCACGAATTCCTGGAGGACCGCGGCCGCGCCCGGCCAGTCGACCTGCGCCACCGCCGATTCGGCCGCGAGCTCGACGATCAGAAAGCCGGCATCCGGCGCCTTCTCCGCAACACTCCAGCCCAGCTGCGCGATCCGCTCGCGGCGCGTCGCGTCCTGATCGAGCAGGTTCCGGACGATCGTGACCCCCTCCTCGGTACTGCTCGCCGCGAAGCCGGATGTCGGCCACCGTGAGCAGGAGGTCGGGATCGTCGCCGGCGCTTTCCGTGGTGAGGTAGAGCGCCGCGCTGGCGAGATCGCCCTTGGCTATGAAGATTCTGGCGAGCTGCGCGGAGAGCTCGGTATCGCCCGGATGGGCGGCCGCGGCCTGGCGCAGCGTCTCGAGCGCGTCGTCAGCCTGGCCGGCTCCCTCCAGCGCCGCCGCGATCATCCGGAACTGCTCGACCGTGGTCGCGCACTCGCGCGCCTGCGCGTAGTCGCCGGCGGCGAAGTGCACGTCCATCAGCTTTTCCCGGATCTCGTCGTCGTCCGGATTCAGCTTCGCCGCTTCGCGCAGCACCTCGATAGCCTCTGGCTGCCGGCCCTTGTCCGCCAGCTCGCCGGCGATCTCCTTGAGGTCGTTGAGGGCGCCGGCCTTGTCGCCCATCTCGATGCGGGCGCTGGCCGCGGTCATGCGGCCCTCGTAGTCCTCCGGATCGAGCGAGCCGAGCCGGACCTTGGCCTGCAGCGCGCCGCGCACGTCGCCCTTCCCCTTGCGCAGCTCGATCAGCGTGTTCAAGTGCGAGCGCGCGTCGGCGTAGCGTCCCTGGCTGCCGAGGATTTCGGACACCTGCACCAGGGTGTGCTCGTGATCCGGCTTCAACTTGAGGATCTTCTTGTAAACGGCGGCGGCTTTCGCGCCCGCGCCCTCGTCATTGAGGCTGTCGGCAATCTGGCCGTACTGCGCAATCGCCTTGTCGATCTGGCCGGCGCGGGCGTAGAGATCGCCGAGCGAGTTGGCGAGGTTCCAGTCGCCGGGCTGATCCTCGACCAGGCGGACGTACTCCGCGATGGCGTCGGGCAGCTTACCCTGACGGATCAGCTTCTCGGCATTCCGGAGCGTGGCAGCGCGATCAATCGGCACGTGGGAACTTAATCAATCGTATCAAACAGTGTCGCGGGGCGGAATGAGCGGCGGTGCACTTCTGAGTAGCCGAAGCGCGCCACGGCCTCGAGGTGATCGGCGGTGGCGTAGCCTTTGTGGCGATCAAAACCGTAGCGCGGATCGCGGCCGTGCAACTCCAGCATCTGGCGATCGCGCGTGACCTTGGCGACGATCGACGCGGCGGCAATGGCCGAGCAACGGCGATCGCCGTGCAGCACGCCGCGCTGGGCCATCGGCAGATCCGGCACCCGGAAGGCGTCAACCAGGACAATATCGGGGAGCGGCGCGAGCAGCAGCACGGCGCGCTGCATCGCACGGAGCGACGCCTGGTGGATGTTGATGCGATCGATTTCGGAAGGATCGGCGGCGCCGACCGCCCAGGCGATCGCGTCGCACAGGATCTGATCGTAGAGGCGCTCGCGTTCGGCCGCCGGCACCGTTTTGGAGTCGCAGACGCCGGGGATATGGCGATCCGGATGGAGCACCACGGCGGCGGCGACGACGGGCCCGGCCAGACAGCCGCGCCCGACTTCGTCGCAGCCGGCGACGTGGACGAATCCCACACGACGGAGCGCATTCTCGAGCGTGCGCGTCGCGGGGACTCGGCTCATGGGCAGGATCGGCGGGACCGGCGGACGGGCGGAATGGGCGTTGCCTGCCCTTCCTGCCCGTCCAGCCTTTCCTGCCTGTTACGCCTTGGAGGTGTCCTTCATGCGCGCCGCCTTGCCCTTCAGATCGCGCAGGTAGTACAGCTTGGCGCGGCGAACCTTGGCGGAACGGGTGATCTCGACCTTGGAAATCGTCGGCGAATGCAGCGGGAAAATGCGCTCGACGCCCTGCCCGAACGACACCTTGCGCACGGTAAAGGATGCGCGCGTCCCGCCGCGGTGCATGCCGATGACCACACCCTCGAACACCTGGATGCGCTCCTTGTCGCCCTCGCGCACCTTGACGTGCACCTTGACCGTGTCGCCCGACTTCATCGCCGGCCGCTCGGCCAACTGCGACTTCTCGACTAGTTCAATCGCGCTCATGACTCGCTCCTTTAAGCTCTCGCAGCAACTGCTCTTCTTCTTCGTCCAAACTCGCCGCGTCCAGTAGGTCCGGCCGCCGCTCCAGGGTCCGGCTCAGCGCCTCGCGCTTCCGCCACCGTCGAATCTCCGCGTGGTTCCCTGACGTCAATACCTCGGGCACCTTGAGCACCTCGAGAACCCCGCCAACCCCGCGCACCTCGATCTCCGGCGGCCGCGTGTACTGCGGATGGTTCAGCAGTCCGCGGCTGAACGTATCCTGCGCGACCGACTGCTCATCGCCGACCACGCCGGGCACGAACCGCGCCACCGCGTCCAGCACCACCAGCGCCGGGAGTTCTCCTCCGGTCAACACGTAGTCGCCGATCGACAACTCCTCGGTCACCCGCTCGCGCACGCGTTCGTCGAATCCCTCGTAGCGCCCGCACAGCAGCACCAGGTGCGCCAGCCTGCTCAGACGCTCCGCCTCCGCCTGCGTAAACCGCCGCCCCTGCGGCGAGGTCATGATCACCGTCAACGGCGCCCCACGTTCCGCCGCAATCGCGTCGAGCGCGCGGAAGATCGGGTCGGGTTTCAAGACCATTCCCGGTCCGCCGCCGTAGGGCACATCGTCCACGACCCGGTGCCGGTCGGTCGTGAAGTCGCGGAGATCGTGGACCTTCACGTCCAGCGTGCCGCGCTCGATCGCACGCCCGACAATCCCGGCCGCCAGCGGCGGCGCGATCATCGCCGGAAAGATCGTGACGATGTCCACAGTCATGGTGCGCTGGTCCGGCTAAAGCCGGACACTACCGTTACTCGTCGACCCGCCCGCTACCGATCTCACGCTCCGGTAGTGTCCGGCTTCAGCCGGACCTCGTTCACTTCGATCAACCCCGCCGGCGGGTCGATCACGATCCGCTTCGCCGCCGGGTCGACCTCCGTGCAAATCGCCGCCACCAGCGGGATCAGCACGTCGCCGCCGTTTCGGTCCACGACCAGCCGGCTGCCGGTCAGCGTTCCTTCGACATCGCGGACGATGCCGACCTCGCCGCCGTCGCGAAGCTCGACGCGGCAGCCGATCAGGTCGTGCCGGTAAAACGTGCCCGCCGGCAGCGCGGCCAGCCGGTCGATCGGCACCCGGAGTTCCTGCCCCGCCAGCGCTTCGGCGTCGTTCATGGTCTCGACGCCCGCGATCCCGATCACCGGCCGGTCGCGATGGAACCGCGCGGTGGTGACGGTGAGCGTTTCGACCTTGCCGCCGCGCTCGATGAACAATTCCGCGCCGGGCTGAAACCGCTGGTCCGGGAAATCGGTGTCCGGGTTGACGATCACCTGGCCGCGGATCCCGTGCGCCCGGGCGATCCGTCCGACGACCGCCATGTCAGCCCAGTTCAGCGCGACTCCCGGATTTCGAGCGTGACTTGTTTCCCGTCGCGCTCGCCGGCGGTGGCCGCCAGCGTGCGCAGCGCGGCCGCGGTCCGTCCGGAACGCCCGAGGACCCTGGCGATGTCGCGCGGCGACACGACCAGTTCGATGAGCGTCCCCTTCTGCTGCTGTGTTTCGGTGACGCGCACCTCGTCGGGCGCATCCGCCAGGGCTTTCGCGAGCACCTCGACGACCGCGCGCACGCCGGTGCCCGCCGCCGCGTCGGCGCTCACTTGGCCTCGGGGGCCGCTGCCGCGGGAGCCGCGACCACCGGCGTCAGGTGACGCTTGATCAGCGTGCGCACCGAATCGGACGGCTGCGCGCCCTTGCTGATCCAATAGTCGACGCGCTCCTGCTGGATGTCGACCAGCGCCGGACGCGTGCGCGGGTTGTAGTGTCCGAGGATTTCGACGAACGAGCTGTCGCGGGCGGCCCGGGAATCCGTGACGACGATGCGGAAGTACGGGCGCTTCTTGGAACCGGCGCGACGCAAACGAATGGCGACCATCAGACTCTCCTACACGCGCTCGAGGCTCGCTCCTCTCGCGCTGTTACGCTACGCCAGTCTCAGTCAGCAGTCGACAGCTTCAGTCTCTGTCTCAGTGCTGATGACTGAGACCGACGACTGTGACTGAGACTGCTACCTGCCGACTGCTCGAGACCGCGGGATTACCCGCGGTTGCGCAGCATCTGCATGGCCGAACGGCGCGCCTGCTTGCCGCCTCCGGCCAGTCCGGCCATCCCGCCGAGCGATTTCAGCATCTTCTGCATCTGCACGAACTGCTTCAGCAGGCGATTGACATCCTCCACCGACGTGCCGCTGCCCTTGGCGATGCGTTTGCGGCGGCTGCCGTTGATGATGTGCTGCTTCCGACGCTCTTCCGGCGTCATCGAGCTGATGATCGCCTCGATCCGCGAAATCTGCTTCTCGTCGGGCTTGTTCTCCGCCAGCGCCTTGAGGTTGCCCATGCCGGGCAGCATCCCCATGATCTGCTCGAGCGGCCCCATTTTCCGGATCGTCTTCAGCTGATCCCGGAAGTCCTCGAGCGTGAACTCGTTGGCGCGGAGCTTCTGTTCGAGCTTCTCCGCATCCTCGACGTCGATCGCCGCTTCCGCCCGCTCGATGAGCGACAGCACGTCGCCCATGCCCAGCACGCGCGACACCACCCGCTCGGGATGGAACGGCTCGAGATCGGTCAGCGTCTCGCCGCTGCCGACAAACGCGATCGGCACGCCGACCACCGACACCACCGAGAGCGCCGCGCCGCCGCGCGCGTCGCCGTCCATCTTGGTCAGCACCACGCCGGTGACGCCCACCTGCGCGTTGAACTCGCCGGCGCTCTTGATCGCGTCCTGCCCGGTCATCGCGTCGGCGACAAACAGCAGATCCGACGGCTGCGTCACGGTCTTGATCGCGACCAGCTCCGCCATCAACTCGT
The DNA here is from genome assembly GCA_963794705.1 of uncultured Acidobacteriota bacterium. Lineage (GTDB taxonomy): Bacteria > Acidobacteriota > Vicinamibacteria > Vicinamibacterales > CAVVIG01 > CAVQFC01. Next base: position 396,372 of record CAWCFI010000005.1, on the reverse strand, counting down.
CGTCGATGTGCAGGCGGCCGGCGGTGTCGACGATCACCGCGTCGAACCCCAGCGTCGTCGCCTCGGCGACCGCGCCCTTCGCCCGCGCCACCGGATCCATCACGCCCGCCGGATCGTGGACGCGAACGCCGGCTTTCTCCGCGACGACGTTCAGCTGCTGGATCGCGGCCGGACGCTTGACGTCCGTCGAGACCAGCAGGGGATGCTTGCCCTGCTTCTTCAGCCACGCCGCCAGCTTGCCCGAGGTCGTCGTCTTGCCCGCGCCCTGGAGTCCGAGCATCAGGATGACGCGCGGCCTCGAGGTCGTGGGCTGCAGCCCCCCTTCGGCGTTGCCGAAGAGCGCCACCATCTCGTCGCGGACGATCTTGACGACTTCCTGCGACGGCCCCAGGCCGCCCCGCAGGACGTCCTTGTTCGAGACGGCGTCCATCGCGCGGTCGCGGACGCGATCGACGAACGCCTTGACGACCTTGAAGTTGACGTCCGCTTCGAGCAGCGCGAGCCGAATTTCGCGCAGCGCGACCTCGATATTCTCCGGCGTCAGTCGGGACTCGCCCCGAAGCGTCTTGAAAACGTCCTGAAGTCGTGTGCTGAGGGACTCGAACATGTGCCGCTAACCCGCTCTACCGCAAACCCTTATCGTAGCGGACGGGCTCGAGCCTGTCAAACCGATGATGGCGGCTACTTGGCGCCGAGCTCGATGCGCAGGGCTTTCAGCTTGCCGATGGCGTTTTTCAGCGCAACGGAGGCGGGATTCATCGCCGTCTCGCCCACGGCCTCGCCTTCCAGCTCGGCGTAGGCCCGCTCGAGCACGGCCAACGTGGTTTCGACTTCGGCGGTGGTGACGTCGAGTGATTGACGCACGAGATGTTCGACGAGATCGAGACAGGCGCGCAGCAGCGGTTCGGCCCGCGGGTTCGGTGTGGCGCCGCGGGAGGCGGCGCGCATGCCCGCCATCAGCGAATCTCGACAAGCGTGTAGTTGGCCTTTGACCGTCATGTAGTTGCTAACCTGCTCTGCCGTAAACCGTTATCGTAGCGAAGGCGCTCGCGCGGTGTCAACGTCAGTCGATGAATCTGGACCGCGTGGCCGCCGTCGGCACCATGCAATGTTCCCGCTGCCCGAACCACCGGTATCGTCGGCGCGCCACACCAGCGTAGATCAGGTCGCGCAGCGGCCGCGGCACGACCAGGAGCACGCCGACGACAGGCCACGGAAACCGCAGACCCCGGGCGATGCGTAGCGCTGCCGTCGAACCGGTGTAGACCCTGCCGCTCTTCAACCAGGATAACCGTGTCGCCAGACGGTGCGGGTGCGCCATGAACGCCCAGGATCCGGCGCGCCGCGTCGGACTGCAGCGCCGCAAACTGGAACCGGCCGGGTGGGTCACGCTCGATGACGAACTGGACGAACCCGTTGCACAGGTTGCAGACGCCATCGAACAGGATCAGTTGGTGAGTTGGCAATTACACCGATGACAGCTTGTGGCCCATCTTTTCTTTCTTGGTTTTCAGATATCGCCGCGTCGAGTCCTGAGCCGGGATCTCGAGGGGCAGCCACTCGCTGACCGACAGACCGTAGCCTTCGATGCCGACCAGCTTGCGCGGGTTGTTGCTCAGCAGCCGCATCGATCGCACGCCAAGCTCGCGCAGAATCTGGACGCCCATACCGTAGTCGCGCTGATCCGCCTTGAACCCGAGGCGCTCATTGGCCTCGACGGTGTCGAACCCCTCGTCCTGCAACTCGTAGGCGCGGATCTTGTTCGCAAGACCGATGCCCCGCCCCTCCTGATTCAGGTACAGCAGGATGCCGCGTCCCTCGTTCGCGATCTTCTCCATCGCCGCATCGAGCTGCATGCCGCAGTCGCAGCGGATGGAATGCAGGCCGTCCCCGGTCAGGCACGACGAGTGGACGCGGACCAGAATGTCCATCCCGTCGCCGACGTCGCCGCGGACCAGCGCGACGTGCGTCTGGTGATCGACCTCGTTCTCGAACGCATGGACGCGGAAGTCGCCGTAGTCGGTCGGCATCTTCGCCGACGCCACCCGCCTGACCAGCGACTCGGTGTTCATCCGGTATTTGATCAGATCGGCAACGGTGATCATCAGCAGCCCGTGCCGCTTCGCCACCTTGGCCAGCTGCGGCACGCGCGCCATGGTGCCGTCCTCGTTCATGACCTCGCAGATCACGCCGGCCGGGTAGAGGCCGGCGATCCGCGCGATGTCGACCGACGCTTCGGTCTGGCCGGTGCGCGCCAGCACGCCGCCGGTGCGCGAGCGCAGCGGGAACATGTGGCCGGGCCGCAGCAGGTCGGCCGGTTTGGTGGCGGGATCGATCGCAGTCAGCACCGTGGCGGCGCGGTCGGCCGCCGAGATGCCGGTGCTGGTGCGGTCGCGGGCTTCGATCGGCACACAGAACGCGGTGTCGAACTTCGAGCTGTTCTGGCTGACCATCAGCGGAATCTCGAGCTCGTCGAGGCGCTCGGGCGTCATCGACAGGCAGATCAGCCCACGGCCGTAGCGCGCCATGAAGTTGATCGCCTCCGGCGTCGCCTGCTCGGCGGCGATCATCAGATCGCCCTCGTTCTCCCGATCCGCATCGTCGACGATGATGATCATCTGGCCGGCGCGGACCGCCGCGACGGCGTCTTCGATGCGCGCGAACGGCGAGCTCGTCTTCTTCGTCGCCAGCGCGATCGGCACCGTGGCCAGCTTGGCTTTCGTGGTTCTTTTCTTCAATGTGTGACTTCCCCGGGACGGACGCCGAGCGTCAGACCCGATAGTTCCGCGGCCCGGACGACGTACTTGCCGACCATGTCGCATTCGAGATTGACTCGATCGCGGATCTTGATGCGACCGAGGTTGGTGTGCTGCATCGTGAACGGAACGACCATGATGTCGAAGCGATCCGCGCCGAGTCCGGCCACGGTCAGGCTGATGCCGTCGACCGCGATGGATCCCTTGTGGACGATCAGCGGCGCCAGTGCCGAGGGAAAGCTCACCGTCAGCCAGTGGAATTCGGCCTCCTGGCGGAGCTCCTCGACGTAGCCGATGGCGTCGACGTGGCCCTGCACGAAGTGGCCGCCGAAGCGCTGATCGGCGCGCAGTGGGCGCTCGAGGTTGACGACGGTCTCGCGGGTGAGGGTGCCGAGGGTCGTGACCCGGATCGTCTCGGGTCCGACGTCCGCGTGAATTTCACCGCGCTCCGACAGGATCACCGTCAGGCAGACGCCGTTGACCGCGAGGCTGTCGCCCGGCTTCAGCTCCGGCGCCAGCGCCGTGCCGATGCGCAGGCGGAAACCCGCACTGGTCGCCTTGCGCTCCAGCAGTTCGCCGACGCCTTCAACGAGTCCCGTGAACATATCCCTCTATCAAGACGTCCGGTCCGAGCGGCACGATCCGTCGATCGTGCAGGTTCGCCGATGAAAAGCTGCGGTCCGGCAGCAGCGGCACGCCGCCGGCCCCGAGCGTGTGCGGCGTTACGTAGAGTCGCACGTAGTCGACCAGTCCCTCGTCCCACGCCGCGGCGTGCACCGCGCCGCCGCCTTCGAGCAGCAGCGACTCGATCTGGCGTTCGGCCAGGCGCTGCAGCGCGGCGCGCAGCGTGTGATCCGCCGCGACTTCAATCTGGGCGCCGCGCGCTTCCAGCGGCTTCCGCAGGCCGGCGAGCGCGGCCGACGAGGCGCTGGTCACGATGATGACAGGCCCCGCGTCGGGTGTCGAGAGCACGCGGGCTGCCGGCGGAGTGCGCAGCCGGTGGTCGAAAATGACGCGGGCCAGCGGGCGCTCGCGAAAGGCGCCGCGCGCGGTCAGCGCGGGATCGTCGGCCAGGATGGTGCCGCTGCCGACGCCAATCGCGTCTACTTCGGCCCGCACGCGGTGGGCATGGCGATTGGCAATCGCCGAGGTCAACCTGGTGCGGCGGCCGGCCGCCTCGGCGATGCGGCCATCGATGCTGGTCGCCGCCTTGAGGGTGACGAACGGACGGCCCTCGCGCATCAGCGTGAAGAATGGCTGATTCAACGTCACCGCGCGCTCGGCCGCCAGTCCGACCTCGACGACCACGCCCCGCTCACGCAGAAAGGCGAAGCCGCGTCCGCGGACGGCCGGATTCGGATCCTCCACCGCGGCCACCACTCGCGCGACGCCCGCGTCCACGATCTTGCTGACACACGGGCCGGTCCGCCCCTGATGGCAGCACGGCTCGAGCGTGCAGTAGAGCGTGGCGCCCCGGGCGCGCACGCCGGCCTCGGTGAGTGCGTGGACCTCGGCGTGCGCTTCGCCAGCCCGCTGATGGAAGCCCTGTCCGACCACGACGCCGTCGGCCGAGACCACCACCGCGCCAACCAGCGGATTGGGGCTGGTGCGTCCGGCGCCGCGCGCCGCGTGGAACAGCGCGCGATCCATGTAATCGCGTTCTACCATTTCTCTGCGAACAGGCCGTCGACGTATTCGTCCGCCGAAAACGGCACCAGGTCGTCAATCGCTTCACCGACGCCGACGAACCGGATCGGCAGCTTCAGGTCGTGCGCGATCGCCACCGCGACGCCGCCTTTGGCCGTGCCATCCAGCTTGGTCAGCACGATGCCGTTGACGCCGGCCACCCCCATGAATTCCCGCGCCTGCGCCAGGCCGTTCTGGCCGACCGTGGCGTCGAGCACCAGCAGCACTTCCTGAGGGGCGCCGGCGACTTCGCGCGCCGCGATGCGCTTGATCTTGTCGAGCTCGTTCATCAGGTTGACGCGGGTATGGAGCCGGCCGGCGGTGTCGACCAGGATCGGATCGCGTCCCCTGGCCTTGCCCGACGTGATCGCGTCGAAGACCACCGCCGCCGGATCGGCGCCCTCGCGCGCGCGGATCATGTCGACCCCGGCGCGCGTCGCCCAGATCTCGAGCTGCTCCACCGCCGCGGCGCGAAACGTGTCGGCCGCACAGATCAACGGCGTCTGGCCCTGGCTCTTGAGCAGGTTGGCGAGCTTGCCGACCGTCGTCGTCTTGCCGGTGCCGTTGACGCCGACAATCAGAATGACCTGCGGCCGCGCCGTGATCGCGACCGGCCGATCGACCGCGGCAAAGACCGCGCGGATTTCCTGCTTGACCAGATCGCGCAGGCTGGCGCCGTTGCGCGACTGCGCCTTGACCGCGGCGATGATGCGGGTGGTTGCCGGAACGCCGAGGTCTGCTGAGATCAGCAGCTCTTCGAGCGCGTCAATGGTTTCGACGTCGATCGGACGGGATCGCTTTTCGGGCGCGTCGGCGATGCGGACGATCTCGTCGAAGCGGCCGACGATCTGTTTGGTGGTGCGCGAGAGCCCCTCGCGGATACGGCCGAAGAATCCCATCCCCGCGATCTTATCCGGTCTCCGCCTCCGCCCGCTGCCGGCGCAGCATCAGCACCTCGATCGCCGTGCGCACGTCGGTCCGTCCGTTCAGCACCTCGGCCATCTGCGTCGTGATCGGCAGCTCGATGCCGTAGCGCTCGCCGAGCGCGAGCGCCACGCCGGTGGTCACGACCCCTTCGGCCACCATCTTCATGCCGGCGAGGATCTCCGGCAGCGCGCGGCCGCGGGCCAGTTCGAGGCCGACGTGGCGGTTGCGGCTCAGACTGCCGGTGCAGGTCAGCACCAGATCGCCGAGGCCGCTGAGCCCGGCGAGCGTCTCGCGACGTCCGCCGCCGGCGCAGGCCAGGCGCGTGAGCTCGGCGAGCCCGCGTGTAATCAGCGCCGCCAGCGCGTTGTGGCCGAGCCCCAGTCCTTCGACCACGCCGGCCGCAATCGCGATGATGTTCTTCATCGCCGCACCGATCTCGACACCGGCGACATCGTCGCTGCCGTACAGGCGGAAGGACGGTCCGCGGAATTCCTGCTGGACGAGGGCGATCGCCGCGGCATCCTGCGACGCCGCCAGGATCGCGGTCGGCAGCTCACGCGCCACCTCGGAGGCGAAGCTCGGCCCCGACAGCACCACCACCGGATGCGTGGCGCCGGCCTCCTGCCCGATCACTTCCGACATGCGCAGGAGCGTGCCCGCCTCGAGGCCTTTGGTGGCGCTGACGATCACCACGCGGGCGTCCAGCGACGGCGCGGCGCTCTTCATCACCGCGCGGCAGCCGTGCGACGGAACCGCCGACACCACCAGGTCAGCGCCGCCGAGCGCGTCGGAGAGCGTATGGGTCGGCGTCAGGCTGCGGAGGAAACGGCACGTCCGGCAGATAGACGGCATTGGCGCGACGCGTGGACATGTCGTCCACCAGCGTCTCGATCCCGCGCCCACAGCCTGACATCGTGTCCGACGCGGCCGAGATGCACGGCCAGCGCCGTTCCCCAGCTGCCGGCGCCGAGCACCGTGACGGTCCGCACTACGCGCGGGCCCCCAGCCGGCGCTCGGTGCCCATCCAGACACGAAGCACGTTCGATCGGTGCCTGAACACGATCAGCACAGCCGCGGCGGCCGCGGCCAAAACGACCGGCGCAGGGCTGCCCAGCGCGTAGGCAAGCGGCGGCAGCGCCATCGCCGCCAGCACCGATCCGAGCGAGATGTACTGCGTGAACCAGACCGCGAGCGCGAACAGCGCGAGCGCCGGCGGCATGGCGAGCGGCGTCAGCACCGAGAACACGCCGCACGCGGTTGCCACGCCCTTGCCGCCGCGAAACCGCAGCCAGATCGGATAGATGTGACCGACGATCGCGGCGAGCCCGGCGGCCGCCGGCAGCTCGGCGTCGTCGCTGAGCCGCGCCGCCAGCCAGACGCTCGCGGCGCCCTTGGCCATGTCGAGCGCGGCGACCAGCACGCCGGCGGTGACGCCCGGACGCGCGCATGCACGTTGGCGGCGCCCAGGTTGCCGCTGCCGACGCTGCGCAGATCGGCGCCCCACCGCCGCGCCAGGATCAGCGCGAACGGAATCGAGCCGATCAGGTAGGCGGCGAGCGATCACGGCGGCGATCAGTCGATATCTTGCGCTCCGCCCATTCGCGCCCGCCTGGCAGGCCCAACACCATCAGCCGCGTCATGTTCAGCGCCGACTGCGCCGCCTGGAACTTCACCATCTCGCGGCTGCCGATGAACTGAAACGTGCGCACGCGCAGTTCGTCGTCCGCGGTCACCGCGATCGCGACGGTCCCGACCGGCTTGTCCGGCGTGCCGCCGCCCGGCCCGGCGATGCCGGTGATGCCGACGCCGACGTTGGTGCCGGCGCGCGCTCGAATGCCCTCGGCCATCGCCTGCGCGACCGGCTCGCTGACCGCGCCATGCTCGGCGATCAGCGCCTCCGGCACGCCGGCCAGATCGATCTTCGCCTGGTTGCTGTAGCAGACCACGCCGCGATCGACGTAGTCGGAGCTGCCGGGCACGTCGGTCAGCCGCGACGCGAGCAGCCCGCCGGTGCACGACTCGGCGACGGCGATCGTCAGCTTGTGCTCGCGCAGCAGATCGCCGACGACGGCTTCGAGGCCGCGGCCGTCGACGCTGTAGACCGACGGTCCCAGCGCCGTCTGCAGCTCGAGCACCGCCGCGTCGAGCGCGGCGTCGGCGTCGGCCTGGCTCGACGCCTGCGCGGTCAGGTGCAGCTCGATCTGACCGAGCACCGCGAGGATCGTCGTGCTGATCGGCACCGCCTGCGCCGCCCATTGGCCGTAGACCGGCGCGGCCTGCGCATCGACTTCCGACTCGGCGCGGCCGGTGATCTTCAGCACGCGGCGGAACAGACCGCGGCCGCCGCGATTTCGGCGCCAGCCGCTCGGCGATCACCGCCTCCAGCATCGGCTTCATCTCGCGCGGCGGACCGGGCAGCAGCACGCAGCGCGGTCGCGCCGCGCTCGAGCCACAGGCCGGGCGCGGTGCCGTTCGGGATTCGGCAGCACGTCGGCGCCGCGCGGCACCATCGCCTGGCGCCGGTTGATCTCGGGCATCGTCATGCCGCGCCGCGCGAAGCGCTCGCGGAGTCGGTCGACGATCGACTCGTCGACGTCGAGCGGAATGCCCAGCACGCGCGCCACCGCGTCGCGGGTCATGTCGTCCTCGGTCGGACCGAGGCCGCCGGTGATGACGATCAGATCGGCCCAGCCGAGCGCGCTCTCGACCGACGCGCGCCAGCTCGCCGATCTCGTCGGCGACGACGGCCTTCAGGCGCACGTCGTAGCCGATCGCGTTCAGGCGCTCGGTGATGAACAGCGAGTTGGTGTCGACGCGAAACGGCGTCAGCATCTCGCTGCCGATCGCCAGGATGCAGGCTTTCACCCGATTACCCAATGCAAGGCGGCAGCGCAGCGACCAGATTCGCGTACACCGCGGCCATCGCATCGTCGGCCATCACGCCGACGCCGCCGTGCAGCTGCTCGAGCCGGTTCGCCGGATACGGCTTGATCACGTCGAAGATCCGGAACAGCAGGAAGCCGGCGAGCGCGCCCATCCAGCCGACCGGATTGAGGAACAGCGTGATGAGCATCCCCATCACCTCGTCGATCACCACCTGTCCCGGATCGGTGCGGCCGAAGTGGCGCTCGGCGACGTTGCCGCCCCACGAACCGGCGACGAAGATCGCGACGATCGCCGACGCCTGGACGACGGTCGACGCCGGCAGCAGCCACCAGACCAGCAGGCCGGCGGCCGATCCGAACGTGCCCGGAGCGACCGGCGCGTAGCCGACGCCGAAGACGGTGGCGACGGCGAGGCCGAAGGGGTCGGGAGTCGTTTGCCGGCGTCGCCATCAGTGTCGCGAAAACGGCAAACGACTCCCGACCCCTTAAACCGACGCGCGAACGACTCGCGTCCCGGCGAAGCGATCGTGGAGGCCGCGGTGATCGCGGCTGAAGAGCGCGGACAGGAATCCGAGGCCCGCTGGCACCGCCAGCACGACCCACATCAGCGTCCGGAGGAAGGCGCGGCCGAGATCGAGCGACCCCTCCGAGTCCGACTGCACGACGCGGATACCCGCCACCATCTTGCCGAGCGTCTGGCCGCCGGCGGTGAACGCGACGAGGTAGCCGCCGTTCTGCACGAACAGGAACGCGATCAGCGGACCCTTCGGCAGCATGCCGAGATCGTCGACGGTCAGGTAGCACAGCTGCATCGTGAAGTAGATGACGACCGCGTCGATGGCCGCGAGGATCACCAGATCGAGCATGACGGCGAGCAAGCGCGCGCCGACGCCGGCGTCCTGTCGATGTTCATCGTGGTGCCACGTCTCGGCCGCCGCCGCGCGCTCTTCCGGCAGCACGATCGGCAGTGGCGACGGGTCGGAGACGTCAAGCGCCAGATCGAAGCTCGGCCGTTCGCGGTTGCGGGCTCGGACCGCAGCCTCGGCATCTCCGGCGTCGCGCGCCGCACCGCCAGCGGCGGACGGGGCGGCGACGCCTTGGTGATCAGCGGTTCGTCGTCAGGAATCGGCGGCCCGAACAGCGGCAGCTCTTCGCGCGGCAGGCCACGCGGCAGCTCGGCGACCGCCGCCAGCGACATCGGCGCGACCGCAGCCCGCTGCGGCGCGGGTTCCTCGGCGCCGAACACGCGGTCGAGATCGGCCTCGACATGGATCATGGCTCGGTCGGCCGTCCACACGCTCGCGGCGTCGATCAGCGGGAGATCGTCGAGCGGGTTCACGGTCTCCGTCTCGCGGCGAATGGCAAAGTCAGGATCGGGACTCGGCGCGTGCAGGGAGAAGTCGTACCGGCAATTGCGGCAGCGGTCGACCTGCTCGAAGCCCAGGTATCCGCATTTCGGACACTTCATCGGCTGCGCCGCTCGGCTTTCTCGCGTTCCGGCGCGTCGCCAGACGGCACGGGAGTCAGCGCCAGCAACTGCCGCTGGATGTCGGCGCGCAGGCGATCGGCGTCAGGCCGCTCCGGATCGGTCAGCCGCACGCCGTCGAGAGCGGTCAAGGCCTCGCGCAAGCGGCCGCGCAGCGGTCAGCGCGCGGGCGCGAAGCAGCGCGGTCTCGCCTCGCCGCGGCAGCGGCAGCGCGGCTTCGCGCACGACCGGCACCGACGCGGCAACGGGCACCGGCTCCGAGCGCGTCGCGACCCTGGTGAGCGCCACGAGCGACCGCCAGTCGATGAGGTCGTTCCAGGCCGCCGCGGCCGTGAATGCGACGATGGCGGTCGCGAGCACGACCATGGCCGCCCACGCCGAATGCGCCGCCAACCGATTGCGAGGCCTTCCGCAGCGTGCGTGGCGCTTGCTCGCGCCGCGACGCGATCGCTGCGAAGCAGGGGCGCCTGCGAGACGGCCGTCTCGGAACGATTCAGGCGATCGAGGACCGCCAGCGCCTCATCCGAAGGCGCGCCGCCGTCGATCGCCGCCTGCAGCAACCGCCGAGCTTCGTCGCCCTCGCCTCGCTGGAACGCGGCGACGCCGTTCTGCAGCAGCTCCTCGGACTCGCGCTGCCGCTCGGCCTGCGCACTGCGAGCGCGGTCGATGTAGGCGCGAGCCCGGGCATGGCTGCGATCGAGAAACAGCGCGCGAGTCCAGACGTTGATCGCGAGCTCGTAGCGGGAGGCAAAATAGTGGTCGAGGCCGACCAGCAGGAGCTGTTCGATCTTGGCGTCGCGATCCGATCCCGACGCGACATCCGCGTGAGCGCGAGAGCCGTCGGTACGAAGCGGATCGGACATAGGGTGAAACTGCGCGCCGATCATAGCATGGTGATCTGCGGAAGTACAGCGCTAGAATCGACGTCCCGATGCTGATCGAATGCATTCCGAACGTGAGCGAGGGGCGACGCCCCGAGGTCGTCGCGGCGATGGCCGCCGCCATCCGCGCGGTCGACGGCGTCCGCCTGCTCGACCATTCCTCCGACGCGTCCCACAATCGATCCGTGTTCACGTTGGTCGGCGACGCCGCCGGGGTCGAGCGCGCGGTGCTGGCGCTGTTCGAGCGCGCCGTCGCCGATCATCGACCTGCGCACGCACCGCGGCGAGCATCCGCGGCTCGGCGCGGTCGACGTCGTGCCGTTCGTGCCGATCGAGGGCGTGACGATGGCCGAGTGCGTGGCGCTGGCGCGGAAGGTCGGCGCCGAGGTCGCGGCGCGGTTCCAGCTGCCGGTCTACCTCTACGAGGAAGCCTCGGCCAACCCTGCGCGGCAAGAACCTCGAGGACATCCGCCGCGGCGAGTTCGAGGGGCTCGCGGCGAAGATGGCGACGGCCGGCTGGACGCCCGACTTCGGCCCGGCCGCGCCGCACCCCAGCGCCGGCGCCGCCGTGATCGGCGCGCGCATGCCGCTGATCGCCTACAACATCAACCTCGCGACCGATCGCCTCGACGTCGCGAAGAAGATCGCCGCCGCCATCCGGCACAGCAGCGGCGGCTACCGGTACGTCAAGGCGATGGGCATCAAGCTCGAGGATCGCGGCATCGTCCAGGTGTCGATGAACCTGACCAACTTCGAGAAGACGCCGATCTTCCGCGTGTTCGAAACCGTCAAGCGCGAAGCCGAGCGGTACGGCGTGGCGATTCTGGAGAGCGAGATCGTCGGGCTGGTGCCGGCCGCCGCGCTGAACGCCGCGGCCGAGTTCTATCTCCAGATTGAGGGATTCAAGGCGGAGCAGGTTCTGGAGAACAAACTTAGAACTGAGAACTAAGAACTCGGAACTTAGAACTCAGACCGCTTCAGTCTCTTCGTCCGCGCGCCGCGACGGCGCGATGCCGAACGCCTTCATCTTCCGATAGAGATTGCTGCGCTCGACGCCGAGCACGTCCGCGGTCCGCGACATGTTGCCCTGCTGCTCCGCCAGCGTCCGCAGGATCAGATCGCGCTCGAATTGATCGCGCGCCTCGTGCAGCGTCTGGCGCTCACCGGGCGCGTCGCCGGCCGGCGGCCGCGTCAGCGCCGTCGGATCGAGGAAGCCCAGGTCGGCGGCCGAGATGGCGTCGCCCGGCACCATGATCATCAGCGCTCGATGACGTTGCGCAGCTCGCGCACGTTGCCCGGCCACGGGTAGTGCTGCAGCACCGACTCGGCGCCGGCGTCGAACCCCTTGATGCGCCGGCCGTACTCGCGCGCGAAGTCGGCCATGAAGTGATCGGCCAGCAGCGGGATGTCCTCCTGCCGATCGCGCAGCGGCGGCACGAAGATCGGGATCACGTTCAGCCGGAAGTAGAGGTCCTCGCGGAACCGGCCGGCGCGAATCTCCGCCTGCAGATCCTTGTTGGTCGCCGCCAGCACGCGCGCGTCGACCTTGATCCGCGCCGATCCGCCCACCGCCTCCATCGTCTGTTCCTGCAGGACGCGCAGCACCTTGGCCTGCGTCTTCAGGCTCATGTCGGCGATCTCGTCGAGGAAGATGGTGCCGCCGTCGGCGACCTCGAACTTGCCGCGGCGATCGGCGACCGCGCCGGTGAAGGCGCCGCGGACGTGGCCGAACAGCTCGCTCTCGATCAGCTCTTCGGGAATCGCCGCGCAGTTGAGCTCGACGAACGCCGCCGCCCGGCGCCGGCTGAGGCCGTGGACGGTGCGCGCCACCAGCTCCTTGCCGGTGCCGTTCTCGCCGTAGATCAGCACGCGGCCGTTGGTCGGCGCGGCCATCGCCACCTGCTCGCGCAGCTGCCGCATCGCGTAGCTCTCGCCGATCATCGTCTGGTGACGATCGACGCGGGCGCGCAGCGCGCGATTCTCGGCTTCGAGGCGGCGCTGGTGCAGCGCGTTGCGGACCACCAGGACGGTCTTCTCGAGCGACAGCGGCTTCTCGACGAAGTCGAAGGCGCCCATCTTGATGGCGCGCACCGCCGACTCGATGTTGCCGTGGCCGGAGATCAGCACGACCTGCGCATCGACCTGCCGCTCGCGCAGCCGCGCCAGCGTCGCCAGCCCGTCCATGCCCGGCAGCCAGACGTCGAGCACGATCAGATCGAAGGCGGCGCGGGTGACGCGCTCGAGGCAGTCCTCGCCGCTCGGCACCGCCTCGACGCTGTAGCCCTCGTCGCGCAGCACGCCGCTCAGCGAGGTGCGCACGCCGGGCTCGTCGTCGACGATGAGGATGGTGGGTTTCACGGCGTCGTTCGAGGTTCGGCGTTCGGGGTTCGAGGTCCGGACGACGAACCAGCGACAAAGAGGCCCGAACGCCGAACCTCGAACGTCAGGTTCTTCAGCACGGTAACTCGATTGTAAACCGTGTCCCGCGCGGCGTGTTGTCGCCGACCTCGATGCTGCCGCCGTGCTCGGCGATGATGCGGCGCACGATGGCGAGGCCGAGGCCGCTGCCGCGCCGCTTGGTCGAGTAGTACGGCAGGAACAGCTTCTCGCGCTCGCCGGCCGGAATGCCCGGGCCATCGTCGGCGACGATGACCCGGACCACGCTGTTGGCGGCGTCGAGCTGGGTCTCGACCACGATCTGCCCGCGGCGCTCCATCGCTTCGATCGCGTTGTCCATCAGGTTGATGATGACGCGGCGGATCTGCTCGGGGTCGAGCCGGACCAGCGGCACGCCCGGCGCGAACCGCTGGTCGATGCGCACGTCGGTGAAGATGCCGTTGTAGAGCGCGACCGTATCGGTGATGAGCTGCGCCAGGTCGGTCGGCACGGTGCGCGGCGACGGCATCCGCGCGAACTGCGAGAACTCGTCGACCAGCCCCTTCAGCGACTCCACCTCGCCGACGATGGTCGTGGTGCATTCGTCGACGAGCGCCCTGGTCTGCGGCGGCGCCCCGGCGAAATGCCGCCGCAGCCGCTCGGCCGACAGCTGAATCGGCGTCAGCGGATTCTTGATCTCGTGCGCCAGGCGCCGCGCCACCTCGCGCCAGGCCGCGACCTTCTGCGCGCGAATCAGCGGCGTCACGTCGTCGAGCACGAGCACGACGCCTTCCGACGCGCCGCTCTCGCCGACCAGCGCGGTCGCCACCGCGGCGAGGTGCAGCTCCTGCCCCTCGCGCGCCAGCGCGATCTCGTGGGTCGGCGGCTCGCCGCGGCCCGGGTGGCCGGCCCCGGCCAGCAGCGCGCCGAGCGGCTGCAGATCCGCGCGATCGAACACCGCCGCCGCCGGCTGCCCGACGATCTGCCGGTCGAGGCTGAGCAGCCGCGCCGCGGCGCGTGTTGATCGTGGTGATCGCGCCGGCCGCGTCGACCGAGACGACGCCGGTGGCGATGCGCTCGAGAATCGTCTCGATGTAGCGGCGACGGCCTTCGACCTCGCCGTGCTTGCGCTCGAGCTGAATCGTGCCGCGATCCACCTTGCGGCGGCCGGCGGCCAGCTCGCGCGCCATCGAGTTGAACGCCTCGACCAGCGAGCCGAATTCGTCGTTGCTCTGCGGCTCGACGCGCTGATCGAGACGGCCGGCGCCGATCTCACGGGCCGCGGCCGACAGCATCAGCACCGGCCGGGTGATCCGCTTGGCCAGGTACGATCCCATCCAGGTCGCGCCGAACAGAATCAGCAGCGTCACCATCAGGAAGAACGAGAGATAGAGGCCGGTCAGCGGCCGCTTCAGCACGCGCAGCTGGTTGTAGTCTTCGAACGCCTTCGTCATGCGCCGCGATCGCGCCGCGAGATCGCCGGTCAGGTAGGCCGTCGCCACGACGACGCCGGACGGCTTGCCGTCCTTGGTGCGGATGACGGCAGCGGCGTGCAGCAGATCGCCCGCGGCGCCGAGCGTTTCGATCGACGCGGGCCTCCGCTCGACCCGGCCAGCGCCTGCGCGGCGAGGCGATCGACCGCGGCGCGGCTGTGCCCGGGCGGCAGCGACGGCGCGGCGACGTCGACCACCGGCTCCAGGCTGGGCAGCGATCCCGCGGCGGGCACGACGCGGTAGACCTCCACCATCTGCACGCGCTGCAGCGTCACGTCCGGGCGCCAGCAGATCGCGGATCGGCCGGACGTCGGCGTTGGTCAGATCGACGCCGGCCAGCGCCGCGCGCCAGCCGGCTGGCGTGATCGCTCGCGAGCATCTGCTGCTCGTGGTAGTAGTCGCTCGCGATCTGGTTGGCCGACGACAGGATGTCGGCCATCGGCGCGTTGAACCAGCGGTCGATGTTGGTGCGAATCAGCTCGCTGCCGACGATCAGCACCAGCACGGTCGGCACCAGCGTCATGCCGAGCAGCAGCGCCACCAGCTTGGCGCGGAAGCGCGCGAACGGCAGCGCCTTGCGCCGCTCGACGACCAGCTTGACGATGTTGCGCGCCAGCACGAAGACCAGCGCCGCCAGCATCGTCAGATCGGCGGCCGACAGCGCGTAGAGGACGAACTCGCTGAGGAAGTCGGGCGAGAACTGCGACGTGCCGTTGGCGATCGCGAGCAGCGCGACCAGGACGGCGAGCAGGACGCCGATGCCGGCGAGGATCAGGCGCGGGTTGTCGCGGAACGGCCGCCGCGGCGACTCGGCGCTTGCGGCTCGATCCGGTCGCGCGTCTCGGCGTGATCGACGTTACCGTCGCTGGCATAACAATCCGTCACCATCATGGCTGGTGGCCATGAGCCATCTCACTGAATGAACGTGAACTTCGCCTGCCCGAGCGCGGTCCCGCCCCACGGCCAGAACAGCCACGCGTTGTGCGGCCGCGTGTGCGCGCGCACTCGAACGTAGTACTCGCCATTGGCTTCGAGCGCCGCGGTCGCCGAGAGCGGCACGCGCTCGAAGTGCGTCATCCAGGCGCGAACCGCGTTCTGATCCTCGGTCGGCCGCGCCTCCTCGACCCGGCCGTCCACCGTTCGCCACATCTGATAGCGGCGCGTCAGATTGTCGAACCGGACGATCGCGGCGACGGTGACCGAGGCGACCGTGCGATCGAACAGCGCGGAGTCCCGGCGCAGATCGAGCTCGTACGAAAAGGTGGTCAACAGCCCGCTGTGGATCGCGTCTCGCACCTCCGGGGTGATAGCCGTCGCTCAAATCGAAAGACACGATGACCTGACCATCGCGCGTAATCGGCGTGACAGTGAGATCGGGCGGTCCATCAGCCGTCGGCGCCACGCCGGCCGCGCCCACGAGCGCCACGAACGCAAGAACAGCACGTCCCATCGCCTCATTCCTTCGGGTTCAGCAGCTGCTTCAGCTCGTCGGCGAACTCGCTGATGTCGCGGAAATGGCGATAGACCGACGCGAAGCGGACGTAGGCGACCTTGTCGAGCTTCTTCAGCTCCTCCATCACGAACGATGCCGACGTCGGCGGTCGCGATTTCCTTCTCCGGCCGTTCCTGCAGCGTCGCTTCGACGCGATCGGCCACCGCCTCGAGCGCGGCGACGCTCACCGGCCGCTTCTCGCAGGCCTTGAGCAGGCCGCCGATCAGCTTCTCGCGCGAGAAGCGCTCGCGCGTGCCGTCCTTCTTCACCACCATGTACGGGATCTCGTCGATCCGCTCGTAGCTGGTGAATCGCTTGCCGCAGTCGAGGCACTCGCGGCGGCGGCGGATGACCTCGCCTTCCTTCGTCTCGCGCGAGTCGACCACCTTGTCGCCGAGATGCGCGCAGTACGGACACTTCATAGGTTTACGCCGTGTGCTCCCTGCTCCGCCTGATCGGCGAGCCGCCGCATGCTGCCGAGATTGAGTCCCTCTTGCGCCGCGAAGAACAGCCCGAGCAGCAGCGACGGCCCGATCGAGAACAGGTGCAGCACGATCGCCGCGCCGACCGCGGCGTCATCGGGCGCGCCGTAGAACATCGTCGCGCCGACGCGAAACGCCTCGTGAAAGCCGCCGACCGCGCCGGGCGTCGGCACCGCGACGCCGAGCGTCAGCAGCGCGATCATCAGGAACGACCCGGTGAACGGAATCGCGAAGCGGAACGCCATCGCCATCGACCAGATGCCCGAGCGCGATGCGACAGCCACAGCGGAAGCGACCACGCCAGCGCCGCCAGCAGCCGGCCCGGCCGCCGGATCGCGCCGAGGCCGCGCGCGAACTTCTCGGCGATGCCGGCGATCAGCCCGGCCAGCTTCGACGGCAGCACCTGCTCCAGCCGCGTCATCGCCGCGGCCCAGCGCGCTCGGGATCGCCGGCCAGCACGAACAGCACGACGAGCGCGACCAGCGGCGACGACGCCGGCGCTGGCGCCGGCCCACTTGACCAGCGCGAAGCCGGTCGGATTGACGCGCGGCGAGATCCTTGCCGAAGACGAACACGAACGACGCGAGCAGCATCAGCACGGTGACGATGTCGAGCAGCCGCTCGAGAATGATCGTCGCGAAGGCGCCGGTCGCGGTCATGCGCCCTTGCTGTTCGCGCGGCGCCTGTCGAGCCAGAAAGTACGGGCGAATGACCTCACCGGCGCGCGCCGGCAGCACGGCGCTTGCCGCGAAGCCGACCGCGGTCGCGCGAAACGCGCTGGCGAAGCTGGTCGGCCCGAGCGGCTCGAGCAGGAATTTCCAGCGCAGCGCGCGGATCGCCAGATTGGCGAACATCGTCGGCCAGCGACAGCGCCAGCCATTCCGGCCGCGCGCGCGCGATCGCCGCCAGCACGCCCCACAGGTTCACGTTGTACAGAAACAACGCGACCAGCACGAGGGCGACCGCCAGAACGACGATGGTGCGAACGTGGGATCGCATGGGCCTTGAGTGCCCTCTACTATACCGCCCTACATGTTGTTGTTGTCAGACGGTCGAGCGCCCCTGTAAGATGCATTTCTTCTTCCGCTGAGGATGTTGTTGCCGCTCTCCGTTCCCATTCTCCAGACCACACTCGCCGACCGCCGCCCGGATCGCCAGGGCAAGGTCCGCGACATCTACGATTTCGGCGATCGCCTGCTGATCGTCGCCACCGACCGCATCTCCGCGTTCGACTACGTGCTCGGCTCGGGCATCCCCGACAAGGGCAAGGTGCTCACCCAGATTTCGTCGTTCTGGTTCGAGCGGATGCAGCCGATCGTCGCCAACCACCTGCTGTCGACCGACGCCGGCGTCGTATCCCGGGCGAAGCGCGCCGGGCGGTCGACTCCTGCCAGGGACGCTCGATGCTCGTCACGCGCACCGAGCCGCTGCCGATCGAGTGCGTGGCGCGCGGCTACCTGTCGGGCTCCGGCTGGAAGGACTACGCCGCCACCGGCGAGTTGTGCGGCATCCGCCTGCCGACCGGCCTGCGCGAGTCCGATCGGCTGCCGCGAGCCGATCTTCACGCCGGCCACCAAGGCGCAGAGCGGCCACGACATCAACATCACCGAGAAGGACGCCGCCGAACTCGTCGGCAGGCGCGTGCTCGATCGCGTCAAAGAGCTGACGCTGCGGCTCTACGCCGAAGGCGCCGCGCACGCCGAGTCGTGCGGCATCATCGTCGCCGACACCAAGTTCGAGTTCGGCCTGCTGCCGGTCGAGGACGGCGACGGCCGGCCCGGTCGAGGATCGCATCATCCTGATCGACGAGGTGCTCACGCCGGACTCCTCGCGCTTCTGGCCGAAGGACAGCTACAGCCCGGGCGGCGCGCAGACAGAGCTTCGACAAGCAGTTCGTGCGCGACTACCTCGAGCGGATCCGCTGGAACAAGCAGCCGCCGGTCCCGTCGCTGCCCGACGACGTCGTGGCGAAGACGCGCGAGAAATACGTCGAGGCGTTCCAGCGCCTCACCGGCCGGGAGCTCGACTGATCGTGATCAGCGATCGACTCGAGCGCCTGGTCGAAGAGATGGTCGACCGCAGCGTCCAGTTCGACGATGCGGTCCGCGAGTTCGAGAAGCGGTTCATCGTCGCGCGTCCTCGACGCAGTGCGACGGCAGCCTCACCAAGACCGCCGTGCACGCTCGGCATGCACCGCAACACGCTCACCCGCAAGATGGGCGAGTACAAGATCAAGAGACGGGCAGGATAGGCCGAACCTTCCCGCCCCACCCTAGCCTTCCAGCCCATCCGCTAGCAGTCGCCCCTTGACACTGCCAGCCACCGCCATATAATTAGCAGTCGCCCTCACCGAGTGCTAACGCACAGAGGGACGCCCTCTTCATCACAGACGGAGTACACAGCATGAACGTCAGACCGTTGCACGACCGCATCATCGTCTCCGCGCATCGAGGAAGGCGAACAGAAGATCGGCGGGATCATCATCCCCGACTCCGCCAAGGAAAAGCCGCAGCAGGGCAAGGTCATCGCCGCCGGCAACGGCAAGTCGAAGGACGACGGCAAGCGCGTCCCGCTCGACGTCAAGGCCGGCGACCTCATCCTGTTCGGGAAGTATTCCGGCCAGGAGATCAAGCTCGATGGTGAGGAATTCCTCATCATGCGCGAAGACGAAGTTCTCGCTGTCATTGAAGACGGCGACACCAAGAAAAAGAAGTAGGAGACGACATCGATGGCAAAACAGATTGTGTACGGCGAGCAGTCGCGCCAGGCGATCCTGCGCGGCGTCAACCAGCTGGCCGACGCGGTGAAGGTCACGCTCGGCCCCAAGGGCCGCAACGTCGTCCTCGACAAGAAGTTCGGCTCGCCCACCATCACCAAGGACGGCGTGACGGTGGCGAAGGAAATCGACCTGAAGGACCCGCTCGAGAACATGGGCGCGCAGATGGTCCGTGAAGTCGCGAGCAAGACCTCGGACACCGCGGGCGACGGCACCACCACCGCCACCGTGCTGGCGCAGGCGATCTACCGCGAAGGCGCGAAGAACGTCGTCGCCGGCGCCAACCCGATGGACATCAAGCGCGGCATCGAGAAGGCCGTCGAGGCGCTCACCGCCGAGATCAAGCGGATGTCGAAGCCGGTCAGCGGCAACATGGTCGCCCAGGTCGGCACCATCTCGGCCAACAACGACGAGACGATCGGCAAGATCATCGCCGAAGCGATGGACAAGGTCGGCAAGGACGGCGTGATCACGGTCGAAGAAGCGCGCACGCTCGAGACCTCGCTCGACGTCGTCGAAGGCATGCAGTTCGACCGCGGCTACCTGTCGCCCTACTTCGTGACCGATCCCGAGCGCATGGAAGTCGTGCTCGAGAACCCGGTCATCCTGATCCACGAGAAGAAGATCAGCTCGATGAAGGATCTCCTGCCGGTGCTCGAGCAGGTGGCGCGCCTCGGCCGCCCGCTGCTGATCATCGCGGAAGACATCGAAGGCGAGGCGCTCGCGACCCTCGTCGTCAACAAGCTGCGCGGCACGCTGCAGGCCGCCGCGGTCAAGGCGCCGGGCTTCGGCGATCGCCGCAAGGCGATGCTCGAAGACATCGCGATCCTGACCAACGGCCGCGCGATCACCGAGGACCTCGGCATCAAGCTCGAGTCGATCAAGCTCGACGACCTCGGCAAGGCCAAGAAGGTCACCATCGACAAGGACAACACGACGATCGTCGAAGGCGCCGGCAACACCGACGCCATCCAGGGCCGCGTCAAGCAGATTCGCGCGCAGGTCGAGGACACCACCTCGGACTACGACCGCGAGAAGCTGCAGGAGCGGCTGGCGAAGCTGGTCGGCGGCGTCGCGGTCATCAAGGTCGGTGCGGCCACCGAGACCGAGATGAAGGAGAAGAAGGCGCGCGTCGAGGACGCGATGCACGCGACCAAGGCGGCCGTGGAAGAGGGCATCGTCCCCGGCGGCGGCGTGGCGCTGATTCGCGCGTCGAAGGTGCTCGACGGCCTGAAGCTCGGCGGCGATCAGCAGATCGGCGTCAACATCGTCAAGCGCGCCATCGAGGAGCCGATGCGGTGGATCGCCACCAACGCGGGCCACGAAGGCTCGATCGTCGTGCAGAAAGTGCGCGAGATGAAGGATTCGGAAGGCTTCAACGCGCTGACCGACACCTACGAGGATCTCGTCAAGGCCGGCGTCATCGACCCCGCGAAGGTCGTCCGCTCGGCGCTGCAGAACTCCTCGTCGATCGCGTCGCTGCTGCTCACCACCGAAGCGCTCATCTGCGACATCCCCGAAGAGAAGAAGGATGCGCCGGCGGGCATGCCGGGCGGCGGCGGCATGGGCGGAATGTACTAAAGTAGAAGTAAGAAGTAAGAAGTTCGAAGTACGAATTCGGAAGTTCGACGTACGAGAAAGGCCCGGGAGCTCACGCTCTCGGGCCTTTTCGTTTCGTTCTGGTTCGGAGTTCGGAGCCAGAGTTCGGAGTCTTGAGCTCCGAGCTTTGAGTTCCCGCGCTTACCGGAGCGTGAACGTGAGCTCGATCGTGATCAGCACCGGGACCGCTTCGCCGAGTCGGGTGCCGGGGGCGAAGCGCCACTTGCGCGCGGCGACGACGGCCTGCTGATCGAGGCCGAACGTCGGATCGAGCGAGCGCACCACCTGCACGTCGCCGACGCTGCCGTCCGGGCGGACGACGCACTCGAGCAGGACCGTGCCCTGCACCTTCGCGCGCATCGCGTCCGAGGTGTATTGCGGGCGCTCTTCGTGCAGCACGCGCGGGAGCGTGACGCCGTTGCCGGGCCGATAGACGCCGCCGCCGGTGCCGCCGCCGCTGCCGGGTCCGAGACCCGAGCCCGTGCCGGGACCGACGCCGCTCCCCGTGCCGGTGCCGGCGCCACCGCCGCTGCCCGATCCCTGCGACAGCGTCGGCGGCCCGGGCGGCGCTTCAATCGCGCCGGGCAGCGAGTCCTGCGCCGCCGCGAGGCTCTTGGCCGGAATGTTCAGCTGCGCGACCGGGTCCGGCTCCTTCTTGACCTCCTGCATTTCCATCTTCGGAGGTTTCGAAACGGGAACCGTAATCTTGTCCTTGCCCGGCATCTCCGCCTGACGCGGCGGTTCCTTCATCCGGTTGCCGCCGCCACCGCCGCCGCCGCCGGGCCCGGGCTGACTCAGCCAGATGATGTTCGTGTTGGGCTGCTCAGGCAGCAATGCGGCGGTCGTCACGCTGGTGGTGCCGTACCGAATCGCGAGGATCAAAAACAGGGCAAAAACGAGGTGCGAGACGAACGAGACGATAACAGCCGGGCCCATCCGCTTCTGCTGCTGCTCGAACAGGAACGGAATCTCGACCGGATGGGCTCCTTCGACGTGGACAGAGAGATGCCCGGCAGATTCGTTGGCGCGGACGTCCGGCGTCGGGGTCTCGGCCATCGGGAATGCTATGGGACTCGTAGAAGTATTGTTGCGCACCGGTGTGACGGCTGCAACTGCAAAAGGGGTGCCTCGAACCTCGTCCATGTTTGCTAGGACGAGGCGCTGCTCAGAGGCGCGGCTGGCTGTCCGTCAGACGCGTCCGGTCCAGGCTCCAATGGCGGCGTTGCCGCCACCGTAGGAGAACATCACGGCCAGCGCATCGGCGGCGCGAGGCTCGCTGTGAACGGCCACCAGGATGCCGCCGCGCGCGACCAGGGCCTCGAAGATACGGCCGTCGTGCGCCTGGAAGCCCGACGCGGCGCATCGTCGCCGGCCAGCCCAAGCTTGGCGAGATCGCGTAGGTTCCCCTGCAGGGCCTCGACCATCGGCCCGTGCAGAACGGCCGGACCGATGCCGGCGATATCCAGCCGGCCTCCCGGCGCGCCGAGCGACTTCTCGAGCAGCGCGGCCGCCGTCGGGCGTGTCTTTCGCAAGAATCGTCAGCGACGCCGGCGGCAGACCCGCGCCCACCAGCGCGGCAATCGCCTTCGTCGCCCACGCGACGTCCTGAAACACACCGACGGTGAACCGGCCCGCCTCGACTTCAACCATGGCCGTGTAATGTATCACGGGTATGGAGTTCGACAGCCCTGGGACGCCTGACCGATGCCGACTGATGTACCGATCGTCGGCGCGGGGCCGGCCGGCGCGCGAGCCGCGTACGTGCTTGCCCGCCGCGGGGCGCGCGTGACCGTCTTCGACGGCTCGCATCCGCGCGAGAAGCCGTGCGGCGGCGGCGTCACCGGGCGCGCGCTCGCGCTCGTCGGCCGACGCAGATCGACGCGCGCCTTCTCCCCCACACCGTCATCCGCTCCGTGCGCTTCACGCAGGGCCTTGGCGCTCCGCCGCGGCGTTCCTCCTCGTCATCCGGTGTCGGCGTTCCGCTCGATGCGAACGCCCTGGTGGTGGCGAGCCGGGCGAGCTTCGACGCGGCGCTGCTCGCCGCCGCGGAAGCGGCGGGCGCGCCGCTTCGTGCGATCGCGAGTGACGGACATCTCGGCGGGCTCGAGCAGCATCTCGCTGACGACAGCCGACGGAAGCCGTCACCGCGCGTCGTATCTGATCGGCGCCGACGGCGCCAACAGCCTGGTGCGGCGCCGGCTCGCCGCGCCGTTCCGACGCGATCAACTGTCGATCGCCACCGGCTTCTTCGCGCACGGCGTCAGCAGCGACGAGATCGTCATCGAGCTGACGACCGATCCGCCCGGCTACATCTGGTCGTTTCCCCGTCCCGGCCATCTCGCGATCGGCATCTGCGCGCAGGCCGACGCCGGCATCGGCGCCGGCACGCTGCGCGGCGCGGACGCGCGACTGGATTGCAGCGACGCACATTGCCGAAGGGGCGAGGCTCGAGCCCTACTCGTGGCCGATTCCTTCGTTGAGCGCGGCGCGACTTACGACACGCTCGCGCTGACCGGGAGCCGCTGGGCGCTGGTCGGCGACGCGGCAGGGCTCGTCGATCCGATCACCCGCGAGGGCATCTTCTTCGCGTTGGCGTCGGGCGAGTGGATCGCCGATGCAGTAGCGGGGAACGATCCGGCGCCTGGCTACAACATGCGGGTGCGTGACGAAGCGATCGCCGAGCTCGCTCGCGCGGCGCGCCTGAAGGCGGGATTCTTCAGGCCCGCATTCACCGGTCTGATGATGCGCGCGCTGATGCAGAGCGCCGCGATCCGCTCGGTGATGGCCGACCTCGTCGCCGGCCGCCAGAGTTACGCGTCGCTGAAGTGGCGCCTGCTGAAAACGTTCGAAGTGGGTCTCGCCTGGCGGGCTCTTACGACCAACGACTAATGACCAACGACTAACGACTAAAGTATCCCGCTCGCGCCCGCACGTGCAGGCCCGGTCGGCTCACCGTGACGTCGATCTCGTGCCACGACGGCTCACCCGTCCGCTCCCGCGCCGGCGCGTATCCCAGCAGGTACTGGGATCGCAGTTCCCCTGCGATGGCCGTCATCGCGCGGAGCACCGCATCGGGCTGGCGCACCACGTACGACCGACCGCCCGTGGCCGCCGCGAGCTCGGCGAACACCGGTGGTCTGACCGCCCCGATCGCGACCGGATAAATCAGCACATCGTGACGCCGCGCCCGATCGATCAGCTCAGCAGCGTTCGTATCACTGTAGCGATCCGTGCCATCCGACAACAGCACCAGCGCCCGGCGTCCGCGCGCGGGCTGAATCGCATCGAGGGCGCCCAGCGTCGCGTCGTAAAGCGGTGTCGTTCCCCACGCGTCAAGCCGATCGATCGCCGCGAGCGCGGGCCGGCGTTCGGTCGACAGCGGCGCGGCGATGGCGGTCTCGCCGCCGATCGCGACGACCATCACCTGATCGGCTGGCCGCAGTGCGCCGATCAGCGCGCGCGCCGCCGACTTCGCGACGGCGAGCCGGTTCTCCGCGCCGCCCATGCTGAAGCTGCGGTCCAGCCCGACGGCCACCGAGAGCGGAAACTCGGCGGCGGCAAACGCCGAGATGGTCTGGCCGGCTCCGTCTTCTGCCAGATGGAAATCGGAGGCGGGCAAATCAGTGACCGGCTCGCCGTCCCGGTCGGTGACGGTGGCATACACCTCAACCAGATTCACGCCGGTCGTAAATTGCGCGTAAGGTTCCGCGCTGACGTACGCGGCGAGCGCGCCGAGGAACAGTGGTACAATTGCGCTTCAAGGAGCACCAACATGGGACGTCTCGGGCTGCCGGAACTGCTGGTCATTCTGGCGATTGTCGTCGTCATCTTCGGAGCAAACCGCCTGCCAGGCCTCGGCCGTGGGATCGGCGACGCCATCAGAGGCTTCAAGGAAGGCATGAAGACCGACGAGGACGAAAAGGACGACAAGAACCGCAAAGCGTCCTAGTTCGCCTCAGAGCACGATCCGGCTCTCACCCATGCGGCGCGTCACGCGCTCGCGATCCAGGTACTCGAGCAGCGGGATCGCGAATTTCCGCGACACGCCGAACCGCTCCTTGAACGCAGCGACGTCGATCGTCGCAGCAGCGCCCGCCGAAGACTTGAGCGCCGCCACCTCCGCCTTCAACTGCTTCAGCGCCTCGTCGTGAAACAACAGCACGTCCACCTTGACCAGCGTTTTCTGGCGCTGCAGCAGCTTCAGCATCCGTTCCACCATCGGTGCCGGCGCCGCGGCCGCCGCGGCGACCGCGGCCGCGTCCGGCGGCTTGAGCCCGCCGTCGCGATAGGCGCTTCGATCGCCGCGTGAGCCCGCATCTTCCTCCGGCGTCAATTCGACGCGGTGCGTGGCCAGCGCGACGCGATCCCTGGCGAAGATGGTGTCGGCCGCCGCGAGGTCCGACAGCGCGCGATCGAACACCGCCGCGTGGCCACGCGCGAACAACTGCTCGCGCAGCTCTTCCCGCGGGATCCCCTCCGACAAGGGCTGCTCTTGTGATGCGCGGTGAGCGTCCTGACGATGGCCTCTTTCAGCTGCGCGAAGATCGCCGAGGCCACGACCACGTCGCCGGCCCGTACCGCCAGCCTTGGCGGCCGACAAGCGCGTCGGCCTGCGCGTCCACCTGTCCAGGGTCGACGCCGGCGCGTGAGATCATCGCCGTCAGCGGCAGACCGGCGCGTCCCGCGCCGTCGATCATCACCGCAAGCGCGCGCTGCTCAGCCTCGACACGATCCGCAGCACCCGGCTCGAACGTGAGCCGTCGGCATCTGGCCAGCGCCGCCGCCGAGCGTATCGCCGTGCGCGGCGGACGCGGATCGAGAATCAGTCCGCCGGCAATCGTCACCGCCGGCGAGTAGGCGCGCAAAATGTAGCGGTCGCCGCGCGCCAGAAGTGCCGGCGCCTCGAGCCGGAGCCGGACGAACGCGTGGCCACCCGGACCGATCGCAGGACCGGGCTCCCCGCCCTGCCCGCCGATAATCGCCACGCGTCCCATGATCTCGACGGTGCCCTGGTGAAAACGGACGCGGGCGCCGTGCTTCAACGGCTTGGCGCCGGGCAGCAGCTCGATCGTCGCGTCGGCGAGTCGCGTCTCTTCAAAGGCGCCGGGAGTCACCAGCGCCTGGCCGCGAGAAATCTGCTCGACTTCCACGCCAGCCAGGTTGATGGCCGCGCGTTCGCCCGCCACCGCGTGCTGCCGCTTCTCGCCGTGCACCTGCACGCCTCGGACCTTCACCCGAAGGTCACCCGGCGCAATCAGCAGCTCATCATCGACGGCCACCCGGCCCGCGATCAGCGTGCCGGTCACGACCGTGCCGAAGCCCTTCATTGAAAATACCCGGTCGATCGGCAGCCGCGTGACGCCGCCGGCGGCTCGGCCGCGCGCCTGGTGACTCACCGCGATCAGCGCCGCCCGGAGCTGATCGAGCCCCTGGCCGGTCTTCGCCGACACCGCCACGATCGGCGCGTCGGCGAGCACCGACCCGGCAACCAGCTCGCGCACCTCCATCTCGGCGAGTTCGGCCGTATCGGGGTCGACCAGATCGGCCTTGGTCAACGCGATCACCCCGGCAGGCACGCGCAGCAGACGGCAGATGTCGAAGTGCTCGCGCGTCTGCGGCATCACCGACTCGTCGGCCGCCACGATCAACAGGACGAGATCGATGCCGCCGGCGCCGGCGAGCATGTTCTTCACGAAGCGTTCGTGGCCGGGGACGTCGACGAACGCGAAGTTGACGTCGTCGATCACCTGATGGGCGAAGCCCAGATCGATGGTGATGCCGCGCGCCTTTTCTTCCTTGAGCCGATCCGGGTCGGTCCCGGTCAGCGCCAGCACGAGCGCGCTCTTGCCGTGATCGATGTGCCCGGCGGTGCCGACGACGATATGCACGGGGTCAGATCTCGATTTTCTCGTCGCGGCTATGGGACCCGAGAAAATCGAGATCTGGCCCCATTACCGTCGGCCACCCTTCCGCCCCTGCCGTTCCCGCCGGCCGGGGCGCTGCTTCCGTCGCTTCTCCGTTTTGGGTGCGGCCTTGCTGCGGCGCGAGCCGCGCTCGCCCTCGCGGACGCGCTCCAGGATCTCGGCCAGACCGAGATCGATCTTCCGCTCCTCCATGTTGACGCGGATCACCTGGACCTTGACCTTGTCGCCGAGCCGATAGCTCTTGTGGGTGTTCTCACCCACCAGCGCATGGGTGCCTTCGAGGAACCGGTAGTAGTCGTCGGCCATGGTCGAGACGTGGACCATGCCTTCGACGAAATGCTCGATCAGTTCGATGAACAGGCCGAACGCCGCCACGCCGGTGATGTAGCCCTCGAATTCATCGCCGACCTTGTCGGCCATGAACTTCACTTTCTTCCACTGCAGCAGCTCCCGCTCCGCATCGTCGGCGCGGCGCTCCATTTCGGAGGTGTGGCGCGCGACCTCGGGAAGCTCGTCGATCCATTCCTCGCGCGTTTCATCGGTCAGCAGGCCGTGGCGCGAGGCGCGCAGCGCGCGGTGCACGACCAGATCCGGATAGCGCCGAATCGGCGAGGTGAAGTGGGTGTAGCTGGGCGACGCCAGCCCGAAGTGGCCCATGTTCTCCGGGGCGTAGCGCGCCTTCTGCATGGTCCGCAGCATCAGCATCGCGATCGGCTTCTCTTCGGGCTTGCCGTGAATCTTCTCCAGCAGCTTCTGGAAGTGCCGCGGCCGGAGCGCGTTCACCGGCGCGCCGAGGCTGTAATTGAAGCCGGAGACGAACTCCTCGAACTTCGCGATCTTGAGGATGTCGGGCTCCTCGTGGATGCGGTAGAGCGCCGGCGCCTGCTGCGCCTCGAGGTGAGTGGCGACGGTCTCGTTCGCCAGCAGCATGAACTCCTCGATCAGCCGGTGCGCGACGTTGCGATTGAGGGCAATGATCGCTTCGACCACGCCGCCGGCGTCGATGATCACCTCCGCTTCCTTGATGTCGAAGTCGATCGAGCCGCGGCGATGGCGCGCGTCGTTCAGAATCTGGAACAGCTCGCGCATCATCTCGAACATCGGGACGAGCGGCGCGTACTGCTCGAGCAGCGCCGGATCGCGATCGGTCAGGATGCCGTTGACCGCGGTGTAGGTCATCCGCTCGTTGCTGTTGATCACCCCGTCGTGGAATTCCTGCCGCACCACCTGGCCGCGGCGGTCGACCTCCATGAAGCACGACTGCACCAGCCGATCGACCCGCGGGTTGAGGCTGCACAACCCGGTCGCCAGCTCGGAGGGGAACATGTGCACGGCCCGCTCGGGGAAGTAGACCGAGGTGCCGCGATTGTACGCCTCGCGGTCGAGCGCGCTGCCCTCCTGGACGTAGTGCGACACGTCGGCGATGTGGACGCCCAGCCAGAAATTGCCGTTGGCCAGCTTCTCGATGGTGATGGCATCGTCGAAGTCGCGGGCGTGCTCGCCGTCGATCGTGACCGTCGGCACATCGCGGAAGTCGGTCCGGCCGCGAATGTCTTTCTCCGCGACCGAGGTGCCGAGCCGAATCGCCTCGGCGATCGCCTCGCTCGAATGGGTATCCGAGATGCCGTACTTGCGGATGATGATCTCGGTGTCGACGCCCGGCGCGTTGATGTCGCCCAGCACCTCCGTCACGCTGCCGATCGCGCCGCGATTGGCGGTGGGCCAGCGGGTGAGCTCGACGATCACCATCTCGCCCGGCGAGGCGCCGCCGTCCTGTCCGGGCGGCACGAACACGTCCATCAGGACGCGGCGATCGAATGGCGCGACGTGCCCCATGCCGCTGTCGTCCCGGTCGTAGCGGCCGACCAGCGAGCCGGTCCGCCTCTCGAGGATGCGGATGATCCGCCCCTCCGCCCTTCCGCCGTCTTTGATGCGCTCGATGCGGACGACGACCCGATCGCCGTGCATCGCTTCGTCGAGCGCCTGGTTGGGGATGTAGATGTCGCCGCCGGACGGCTCGAGCGGGCGCTCCGGCGTGACGAAGCCGTATCCCGCCGGGTTGGTCTGGAGACGGCCGACGTAGAGGTCCATCTTTTCGGGCAGGCCGAATCGATTCCCTCGAATCTGAATGAGCTCGCCGGAAGAGACGAGCGACTTGACGTGCCGCTTGAACGACGTCTGGTCGTCCTTGGGCACCTTGAGCACTTGCAGCAGCTCGCGCATGCTGGCGGGGTGATGCACCCGCTCCCGCATGAGCACGAGGACTTGATCGCGTGAAAACATCTGAATTTAGGCTAACAGAATTACTTGAAGGTCGCCGACGTTCGTGCCGGTCGGACCGGTGTGAATGAGATCGCCCAGCGCTTCGAAAAACGCGTAGGCATTGTTGTCGGACAGGAAGCGCCCGGGCGTCAGGCCCACGGCGGCGGCGCGGTCTATCGTGGTCGAATCGGCCAGCGCCCCGGCCGCGTCGGTCGGACCGTCGATGCCGTCAGTGCCGACGCTCGCGGCGACGGCGTCGCCGCCGGCCGTAGCGAGAAGATCTGCGGACGCCAGCGCGAACTCCTGATTCCGGCCACCTTTCCCGCGTCCGGTGACGTGAACCGTCGTCTCGCCGCTGGACACGATACACGCGGGGCGCCCCAGCCCGGTGGCGCGCGCCAGCACTGCGCGCAGGTGTGCCGTCGCCGTGGTTCGCGCCTCCCCCACCACCGCATCGTCGAGGCGCAGCGTGTGATAGCCGAGCGTCGCAGCGGTGGCGACCGCGCCGGCCATCGCGTGACGTCGCGAACCTATCACCACGGTTCGGCTCCGTGCGAGACGCGGGTCGCCGGGCTTGGGCGTCTCCGCGACCGCGCCGCTGGCGCCTTGTTTCAGGCGCGCGACCACGGCCGCCGGATATGCGGCCGCCCCGCCGAAACGGTCGAGCACCTCCATGGCGTCCTCGAACCGGGTGACGTCAGCCACGGTCGGGCCCGACGCGATGAAGCTGGGATTGTCGCCCACGACGTCGGAGATGACCAGCGCATCGCAGGCGCCGCGCGCGGCCGCCGCCAGCCAGCCGCCCTTGATGGCCGAGAGATGCTTGCGCACGGTGTTGAGCGCGTGGATGTCGGCGCCGGCGCGGAGCAGCCGGTCGGTTGTCGCCCGCTTGTCGTCGAGCGTGACGCCCTCGGCCGGAACCGCCATCAACGCCGAAGCGCCTCCCGAGAGCAGCACGAGCAGCCGCTCACCGTCCTCGAGGCCGCCGGCCAGTTCGAGTGCCC
Organism: uncultured Acidobacteriota bacterium; assembly: GCA_963794705.1. Lineage (GTDB taxonomy): Bacteria > Acidobacteriota > Vicinamibacteria > Vicinamibacterales > CAVVIG01 > CAVQFC01. The sequence goes on along the minus strand of CAWCFI010000005.1, from coordinate 366,343 downwards.
GGCGTCCCGCGCGCTCGCTCTCGAGCGTAGGGATCGGATGACCGCCGACAATCGTCTCGAATCCGGCCGCCACCGGCGCCGGGACGGACGTGACGACAAGGCCGGCGCGCAGCCGCGAGCCCAGCCGTCGCGCGGCCGCCGCCGCCATCGCCGGCGACGCTTTTCCCGCGGCGATGAATCGATAGGCGTGCGGACCTTCAGGTCCGCCGCCGGCAGCAGGCCTGACGGCCTGCACGATGTCGGTCAGCGCCGCATCGACCAGCGTCTCCGGTGCGGCCGCAGCGATACCGGCCCGGACAATCGCCAGGAGATCGTGTCGAAGATCCGGGAGTGACCGCGTCAGTGTGTTTGCTTGGGGTCCGACCACGAGGAGAGGCCGGTTACGACGTCGAACTTCTTGAGGAGTGAGCTGACCAGTTGCGGGGCGTTGTCTTGCGCGGATAGTTGTTCGAGCTTACCCATGATCCGGGAGAGTGCGGCTTCGACGTCGGTAATCGCGCTCTCTGAATAGTAGGCCCGCTGCTGTTGTAGACAGCGGCGATGTTTGAGAAATTCTTCCCGGTAGAACTCGGTGAGCAAATGCTGCGCGGTCGGCCTCGAATCGGGAACGAAGCGTGGCATGCAGGTCCTCGAGATGAATTGTCCCGTGATGATCCAGTGTAACGCCGCCGCAAAACCGCTGTCAAGATTCCGTAAGGCGCCTCAGCGATTCCAGGCTGCAACCAGCCCGCCGAGACAGCCCACCGCCATCCCCCCGACCACCAGCGCCACGCAGAGCCAGGCGGGGAGGAAGTGGATCGACGAGACGTTGATCGCCGCCGCAAGCGGGACGAGGTAGCGGCCGCGCAGCGCGAGAAACGCCGCGGCGAGCGCGACCAGCGCGACCAGCGCGCCGATCCCTCCCTGCAGAACCCCTTCCATGACGAACGGGCCGCGAACGTAGGCCTGCGGCGCGCCGACCAGATTCATGATGTCCAGCTCGTCCCGGCGCGCATACAGCGCGAGCCGGACCACGTTGGCGACCGTCAGCGCCGCCGCCACGACCAACACCGAACCGAGCACCAGGCCAATGCCGCGAATCACGTTGATCGCCGACAGCACGCGAGTCAGCCATTGCCGGTCGTAGCGCACATCGGCGACGCCGGCCATCTGGCGCAGCCGCGACGCGAGATTGTCGACGCCGCCGCTGACACCGGCCCCCGGACGCAGGCGGACCTCGAGCGACGCCGGCAGCGGATTCCCGCCCACGCCGTCCACCGCCGCGGCGAGATCGCCGAACGTCTGCTTGAAGCGCGCGAGCGCATCGGGCTTCGAGATGTATTCATGCGCCGCGACCACGTCGCTCGGCGCTACGACCCCTTCAACCGCGCGCCGTTCGGCGGGCGTGATGTCGTCCTTGAGATAGACCGAGAGCTCGGCCGCATTGCTCCACTCGGCGCCGAGCTGCTCGAGGTTGGCGGTGACGTCGAGGAAGCCGCCGAGCACGAACAGCGCCAGCGCAATGGTCAGCGTCGACAGCAGGCCGGCCTGCCGCCCGCGCCACAGGCTGGTCAACGCCTCCTCGAGCGCGTATCGGAGTGCGCGCATCTCAGGCGACCTCGACGATGCGACCGTGATCGAGCGTGACCGAGCGGCGGCCGACCCGCCGGATCAGCTCGCGGTCGTGCGTCGCCACCACCACGGTGGTGCCGCGCGCGTTGATCTCGCGGAACAGGTTCATGATTTCGAGCGACAGATCGGGATCGAGGTTGCCGGTCGGTTCGTCGGCCAGCACCAGCTGCGGGTCGTTGACCAGCGCGCGCGCGATCGCGATCCGCTGCTGCTCGCCGCCCGACAGTTCCTCGGGAAACGCATTCATGCGGTGCTGCAGGCCGACCCACTTGAGCACCTGGAACGTCTTTCGCTGCTGCGTCGCCACCGGCAGTCCCAGCACGCGCATCACGAACGCCACGTTCTGAAACACCGTGAAGCGTGGAATCAGCCGGAAGTCCTGGAAGACGAAGCCGACGCTGCGGCGGAAGGTCTGCACCTGGGAGGGACTGAGCGTCTTGAGGTCGCGCCCGAGCACCTTCAGCTCGCCTTCACTCGGCAGATCCTCCCTCAACAGCAGGCGCAGCAGCGTCGACTTGCCGGCGCCGCTGGGGCCGGTGAGGAAGATGAACTCGCCTTTGTCGATGGTGAGTGAAAGGTCGCGCAGCGCGTAGACGCCGCGGTTGTAGAACTTGGAAAGGTGATAGGTCTCTATCAACTCGAGACCTTATATCACGCTTCGAGCGCGCGCTTGAGCAGTTCGTTGACGCGTTTGGGGTTGGCCTTGCCGCCCGCGGCCTTCATGACCTTGCCGACGAGAAAACCGAATGCGGACGCCTTGCCGCCGCGATAGTCGGCGACCGGGCCGGCGTGAGCAGCCAGCACCTCCGCGATCAGCGCGACGATCTGCGCCTCGTCGTCGATCTGCGCCAGCCCCTCCGCGGCGACGATCGCGTCGGCCGTGCGGTTGGACGCGTACATCCTCTCGAGCACGCCCTTGGCCATCGAGCCGCTGATCGTGCCGCGCTCGACGAGCGCGATCAGGCCGGCCAGCCTCGCCGCATCCAGCGGCGAGGCGGCGATGTCGGCGCCGTGCTCCTTGAGCACCCGCGCCAGCTCGCCCATGATCCAGTTGCTGGCGGCCTTGGCGGGGGCGCCCGCCTGCACCACCGCTTCGAAGTAGTCGGCCAGGCCGCGCGACTGAGTCAGCTGGCCGGCGTCGTAGTCGGGCAAGCCGAGTGCCTCGATGAAGCGGCGCCGGCGCGCGTCCGGCAGCTCGGGCATCGCCGCTCGGATCCGCGCGATCCGCTCGACATCGATCACCACCGGCGGCAGATCCGGGTCCGGGAAGTAGCGATAGTCGTGCGCTTCTTCCTTGCTGCGCATCGAGACGGTGCGGCCGGCGGCGGGATCCCACAGCCGCGTTTCCTGGACCACCCGTCCCCCGTCGCCAATCAGCTCGATCTGCCGCGCGATCTCGTGCTCCAGCGCCTTCTGCAGGAACCGGAACGAGTTGAGGTTCTTGACTTCCGCCTTGGTGCCGAGCGCCGCGGCCCCGCGCGGCCGTACCGAGACGTTGGCGTCGCAGCGCAGGCTGCCCTCTTCCATGTTGCCGTCGTTGACGCCGAGCCAGACCAGCAGCGCGCGCAGACGGCTGAAGAACTCCGCCGCGTCCGGCGCCGATCGCAGATCCGGCTCGCTGACGATCTCCACCAAAGGCACGCCGCTGCGGTTGTAGTCGACGTAGCTCTTGCGATCCGTGTCGGCGAACCCTTCGTGCACCAACTTGCCGGCGTCCTCTTCCATGTGCACGCGGGTGATGCCGACATGGCGGGTCTCTCCGCCGCTCGTAAACTCGACGGCGCCGCCGGTCGCAATCGGCAGCTCGTATTGGGAAATCTGATAGCCCTTGGGGAGATCAGGATAGAAGTAGTTCTTGCGGGCGAACACCGACCGCTCGTGGATGGTGCAGCCGAGCGCTATGCCGGCGCGGATGGCAAAGTCGACCGCGGCGCGGTTCAGGACCGGCAGCGCGCCGGGCAGCCCAAGACAGACCGGACAGATGTGGGTGTTCGGATCGGCGCCGAACGCGGCGCTGCAGCCGCAGAAAATCTTCGAGGCGGTGAGCAGCTGGGCGTGGACCTCCAGCCCGATGACGGCTTCAAACTCCATCAGGCATTGGGGCCGGCCGCCATCACGGCGGCGCTCACGCCGTGCTCGAACGTCTTGAAGTTCTCGACGAACATGCGGGCAAGCTTCGCGGCCTGCGCGTCGTAGGCGGCGCCGTCGCTCCAGGTGGTGCGCGGCGTCAGCACGTCGTCCGGCACACCAGGGCAGCTGGTCGGGATGTCGAGGTTGAAGACCGGGTCCTTCTTGAACGTCACGGCGTCCAGTGCGCCTGACAGCACCGCGCGGATCATCGCGCGGGTGTAGCCGATCTTCATGCGCGAGCCGACGCCGTAGGGGCCGCCGGTCCAGCCGGTGTTGAGCAGCCAGACGCGTGCGTCGTGCCGCGCGATTTTCTCGCCCAGCATCTTGGCGTAGCGGCTGGGGTCGAGCGGCAGGAACGGCGCGCCGAAGCACGTACTGAAGGTCGCCTTTGGCTCGGTCACTCCCTTTTCCGTGCCCGCGACCTTCGCGGTATAGCCGGACAGGAAGTGATACATCGCCGCCTCGGGGGTCAGCCTCGAGATCGGCGGCAGCACGCCGAACGCGTCGGCCGTGAGCATCACGACGTTGCGCGGATGGCCGCCCTGCCCCGACGGCACGGCGTTGTCGACGAACGAAATCGGGTAGGCCGCGCGCGTGTTCTCCGTGTAGCGGTCGTCGTCGAGGTTGAGCTCGCGCGTGCTGTCGTCGACCACCACGTTCTCGAGCACCGTGCCGAAACGCCTGGTGGTGGCGTAGATCTGCGGCTCGGCGTCCGCCGACAGGCGGATGGTCTTCGCGTAGCAGCCGCCTTCGAAGTTGAAGACGCCGCGATCGCTCCAGCCATGCTCGTCGTCGCCGATCAGCATGCGGTCGGGATCGCTCGACAGCGTGGTCTTGCCGGTGCCGGACAGCCCGAAGAACAACGCCGTGTCGCCGTCCTGGCCGACGTTGGCCGAGCAGTGCATCGAGAGGACGTTCTGCAGCGGCAAGAGGTAGTTCAACACCGAGAAGATCGACTTCTTCATCTCCCCGGCGTAGCTGCTGCCGGCGATCAACACCAGCTTCTTGGCGAAGTTCAGGGCGATCATGACCTCGGAGCTGCTGCCGTGGCGCGCGGGATCGGCCTTGAAGCTCGGCGAGTCGATGATGGTGAACGCCGGCGCGGCCGCGGCGGCGGCCGCCGGATCGTCGATGAAGAGGTTCTTGCAGAACAGATTGTGCCAGGCGAACTCGTTGATGACGCGGACCGGCAGGCGATATGTCGGATCGGCGCCCGCGAAACAATCGAGGACGAAGAGTTCCTTTCCCGCCAGCGAGCTGAGCAGGTCCTTGTGGAAGGCGTCGAACTGGGCCGGCGTAATCGGCCGGTTCACCTTGCCCCAGGCGATCTCCGCTTCGCTCGACGGCTCGCGCACCACGAACTTGTCGTTGGGCGATCGGCCGGTGTGCTGGCCGGTACGGCATGCGAGCGGGCCGGCGGCGGCGATCACGCCTTCCTGGCGACGCACGGCTTCTTCGTACAGCACAGCTGTGGACAGATTCCACCGCACTCGATCCGTCTGGATACCCTCGCGCTCCAGTCCTCGCGCGCGATCAACCTCGGTGCTCATCAAACGCTCCCTAAGATACGAAGAGCCAGCAACATACACGGAAAGTTTCAAATTATACGTTAAACTGTAAACACAGGCTGTCTCGCATCGTAATGCTTCTATGAGTGACGTGCGACCCGCACCCATTGCTTCCCCGTCCGGCCCGGCGCCCGAACCGGTTATCGCTGCGCGCCGAGGCCTCCCCGCGCCCCTGTCCGAGGACTCGAAGCTCGCGGTCGAAATCAGAGGGCTCGTCGAATCCGGAGAGATGGACGAGGCCCGTGAGCGTTTCGGCGGCCTGGTCGGCCTCCATCAACGGCGCGCGGCGCGTATCGCGTACCAGTATCTTCGAGACGCGTCGGACGCGGACGAAGCCGTGCAGGATGCGTTCCTCAAGGTGTTTTCTCACATCAGCTCGTATCGCGAGGCCTGGCCGTTCGAGGTTTGGTTCACGCGGATTCTCATCAACGGCTGCCTCGACCGGCGCAAAGCACGCGGCCGCCGCGAGCGCTGGTTCGTGGGCGGTGAGATATCGAGCGCAGACGAAGCCAGGGCCTCTGCGGCCGCGGCTCCATCCGACCCCGAACACCGGCTCCTCTCGCGCGAGCGCCGCGCCAAGCTGGCCGGTGCGATCGATCGTCTCGACGGCCGGCAGCGGACCGTCTTCATGTTGTGTCATTACGGTGATTGCACGCCGCGGGAAGTCAGCGTGATGACCGGATTGAACGAATCCACGGTGCGGGTGCACCTGTTTCGCGCCGCGCGCAAGCTGCGCGGCCTGCTCGGAGGACAGCCGTGATCCATCGCGCGCATCACCTCCCGGAAGAACGTCTGTTCGACTCGTATCTGGCCGAGCGCGGCGGCGCGCCGATCGATCCGCCGGTGGCCGAACATCTCGCCGACTGCGCCGCCTGCGGCACGCGCTACGCGGAGCTCACGGCGTTCATGGACACCCTTCGCCGCGACGGCGACGCCGAGGCAGACGCCATCTTTACCCCGGAGCGTCTGAGGGTCCAGCAGGAACAGATCAACCGGCGAATCGCCCTGGTGGGAAGGCCCGCCCGCGTCCTCAGTTTTCCCGGGCGCATCGTTCGCCGCACCATCAACGCCTCCGCGTCGCGCACGGCGCCCCGCTGGGCCGCGGCAGCGGCTGCCGCCGGGCTGTTTGTGGGGATCGCCGTCGGCGCTTCCTTTCAGTGGCGCTCGCAGCTGGAAGGCCGCCAGAGCTACCTGAACGACGCGAGCCGCGCTCGCGCGCAGCGCCTGACACCGATCGCGACCCGAGGCAGCGCACCCGCCGAGGTCGCTTCCGACGATGCGTTCCTGTCGGATCTCGAGATCGCGCTCGAACGTCCGCATACCCGCGAGCTGATGGCGTTCGATGCATTGACGCCTCATGTGCGGGAGATTCGGGATCAACGTTAGGATCGGGTGCAGCGTTCAGGGTGGCGGCTGCAGGGTTCTGAATCCGCAACCCCGAACGAACCCAGAACGCGGCACGCTGAACACGGAACCCATCGCCCGATGGCTTCTTTGATCTTCCGGAAAGGCCTCGACCTCAAGCATGCCGTCGCCGGCATGCTCGCCGACAACTATCACAGCGCCATCGTCGAGCAGGTGAAGGCCAGCGACTTCACCCACCGCGCCGGGCGGCTCACCGTGCACCTGGCGCGGGAGTTTGGCTTCTGCTATGGGGTCGATCGCGCGGTCGACTACGCCTACCAGACGCGCGAGCGCTTTCCCGACCGCGACGTCTTCCTCACCGGCGAAATCATCCACAACCCGCATGTCAACGACAAGCTGCGGGCGATGGGCATTCGCTTCCTGACCGACGCGGGCGAGGACGCCGATCGTCTCACCGCCTCGGATGTCGTGATCCTGCCTGCATTCGGCGTCACCGTGGCCATGCTCGAGCAGTTCGACCGCCGCGGCTGCACGATGATCGATACCACCTGCGGCTCGGTGCTGAACGTCTGGAAGAACGTGCGGCGTTACGCCGAAGGCGGCTACACCTCGATCATCCATGGCAAGGTCTGGCACGAGGAGACGCAGGCGACCGCCTCGCAGGCGGTGCAGTACGGCGGGAAGTACCTGGTCGTCTTCGACCGTCCCGAAACCGAGATCGTCTGCGACTACATCCGGCGCGGCGGCGATCGCCAGGCGTTCCTCGAGCGCTTCGGCAAGGCCGCGGCGCCGGGCTTCGATCCCGACCGCGATTTGCAGCGCATCGGACTCGCCAACCAGACGACGATGCTGATGAGCGAGTCGCTGGAAATCGGCGAGATGATTCGCGCCGCGATGCGGGACCGTTACGACGACCTGGCGCTGCCGGACCACTATCAGGCGTTCGACACGATCTGCAGCGCGACCCAGGATCGCCAGGACGCGGTCGTCGCGCTGCTGCGCGACAAGCCGGTGGACCTGATGATCGTGATCGGCGGGTACAACAGCAGCAACACCGCCAACCTGGCCCGCCTCTGCCAGGCGTCGCGACCCACCTTTCACATCGCCGGCCCCGACGGCTTGGTCTCGGCGCAGGAGATCCGGCACCGGCCGGTCGGCTCCAAGATCGAGGTGACGGGGCGAGACTGGCTGCCCGCCGATGGGCCGGTCGCCATTGGCCTGACGTCTGGCGCCTCGACCCCCGACAACCTGGTGGGTGCTGCCATCGGCAAGCTCGTCGAATTCTGCGGATAGCCGGTCCCTCCGTCGTAAAAAGTTGTCTCCCGTTAAACAGTTACAGCCTTCACGTCGTAGTCCCTCAAGTAACTGCTTTTTCAGAGGTTTACCCATGAGGCAGACTTGGGTTTGCAGGCTGCTGCCGGTGGTCTGGATACTGGCGCTGGCTGCTCCTATTTACGGACAATCGTTCGGTTTTGCGTGGTGGAAGGATCCGCAATTCCAGCGCGAGCTGGCGTTGTCCGCCGATCAATCCGCCAGAATCGACGCCATCTTTCAGGCAGCGATTTCGCAGCTCCGGCCCAAGAAAGAGGAGCTGGACAAGCAGGAAGACCTGCTGTCGCAGCAGATCGTGGCTGGGGCCGAAGAGGCGCTGGTCACCCGGCAGGTCGAGAAAGTGGAGGCCATCCGGTCGCAGATGAACAAGATGCGGACGTTGATGCTGTTGAAAGAGCGTCAGGTGCTTTCACCCGATCAGCGAATCAAGTTGAACAAGCTGCACGAGCAGTGGGAACGCGATCACAAGCGGCCTTCGCAACGGGACGTCAAGTAATGGAGAGACTGGGAATGACACGGAACGGTTCACTCTGGACGCTCACCGCGGCGCTCGCGCTGTCGGGGCTGGCCTCGACCGCGCATGCGCAGGTGTCGGAAGCGCGCATCCGCGAACTGATCAAACAGGCGGCGGATCCGAACAGCCGGCTGCAGGCCCCGGCCACGTCGCAACCGTCAAACGGCGACACGCGGCAGGTGGTGCCGCTCAGCCTCGATGACGCCGTCAAGTTCGCGCTCGACCGCAACCTCGACATCGCGGTGCAGCGCTTGAACCCGGAGATCAACGACATCGCCTACGCGAGCATCAAGTCGATCTACCACCCGGCGCTGACCTCGCTGCTCTCGACCGCGTCGACGACCAACGCGTCGACCAGCACGACCTCGGGCGGCTCTCTCGCCGGCCAGCCGATCGTGGTCGGCGCGACCAACTACAACGCCGGGATTGCCCAGAGCATTCCCTGGGGCGGCGGCAACTACACGGTGGCGCTCAACAACCCCAAGAACAGCACGACCAGCCTCAACACGCTGTTCAACCCGACCTATCAGCCGAACTGGTCCGGGACCTACGTCCAGCCGCTGTTCCGCAACTTCTCGATCGACGCGACGCGGCGATCGCTGAGGGTCACCAAACTCAGCCGCGACATCTCCGACGTGCAGTTGCGCGCCACGATCACCAACACGCTGTCGAATGTGCGAAACGCCTATTGGGATTACGTCTTCGCGGTGCAGTCGGTCGACGTCGCCCGCCAGTCCGTCGATCTCGCGTCCCAGCTGGTGAAGGACAACCAGACCCGCGTCGAAGTCGGCACGATGGCGCCAATCGACGTGGTGCAGGCGCAGTCGCAGGCCGCCACGCAGCAGCAGCTGCTGGTCGCGGCGGTGGGCTCGATGCGGACCGCGGAGCTCGCGTTGAAGCGCCTGATCGTCGCCGGCACCACCGATCCGAACTGGAACGTGCGCCTCGATCCCACGGATCGTCCCGAGTTCCGGGCCGAGCCGATCGACATCGAAGCGGCGGTGCGCCGCGCGCTCAGCGAGCGGACCGACCTGGAGATCGCGAAGAAGAACATCGAAGCCAACGACGTGACGCTGAAGTACCTGGTCGATCAGATGCGCCCGCAGGTCGACCTCTCCACCACCTATGGCCTGGTCGGCCTTGGCGGATCGCAATACACCTACGCCACCGATACCGTCGGCGGCACCGTGAACAAGATTCCGACCGGCACCATCCCGGGCGGTTACGGCGACGCGATCGACTCGCTGTTCCACTCGCAGTATCCGCGCTGGACCGTGGCGGTGAACATCAGCTACCCGCTCGGCGTCAGCTCGCAGGAGGCCTCGGTCGCCCGCGCCCGCGTCCAGCAGAATCAGGTAGTCGCGCAGACCAAGCAGATCGAGCTGCAGGTCGCGACCGACGTCACCAACGCGGCCATCAACGTCCAGAGCGGCGTCGAACGCGTCCAGGCCGCGCAGGCGGCGCGCGAGCTCGCCCAGAAGACCCTCGAAGCGGAACAGAGCAAGTTCGAGGTCGGCATGTCGACGAACTACAACGTGATTCTCACGCAGCGCGACCTCGCGACGGCGCAGAGCAACGAGCTGCAGGCGGTGCTGAACTACCGCAAGGCGCTGGTCGAGCTCGAGCGCGCCCAGCAGACCACGCTGTCGAACCTGGGCATCACCATCCTGACGCCCCAGTAACGCCGGCTAAGAGGACAACGAACGCCCTATGAAACGAGCAGTTATCGGCCTGTTGATCGTCCTGGCCATCGGGGCCGGCGCCGGCGCGTACTACATCCGACGCAGTGCTCCGGAAATCCAGGTCAACACCTCGCCGATCACTCGGGGCGACATCGTCGACACCGTCGGCGCGTCCGGGACGCTGCAGGCGGTGACCACCGTCCAGGTGGGCAGCCAGGTATCGGGGAACATCTCGTTCCTCGGCGCCGACTTCAACTCGATCGTGAAGAAGGGCCAGGTCATCGCCAAGCTGGACCCGTCGCTGTTCGACGCCCAGCTGCAGCAGGCGCGCGCGAACCTGCAGCAGACCCGCGCCAACCTGAACAAGTCGCAGAGCGATCTCGACCGCGCCAAGGTGATGCTGACCGACGCCCAGCAGAAATACACCCGGTCCAAGGAGCTCTCGGCCAAACAGCTCCTTCCGCAGAGCGATCTCGATGCGGCGAAGATCGCCGTCGACAGCGCGGAGGCCAGCCTGGCGTCGGCGCAGGCCACCGTGACGCAAACGCAGGCGGCGGTCAGCCAGTCGCAGGCCACCGTGAACCAGAACCAGGTCAACCTCGATCACACGACGATTGAAGCGCCGATCGACGGCATCATCATCCAGCGTTCGGTCGACGTCGGCCAGACGGTCGCCGCCAGCATGCAGGCTCCGACGCTGTTCATCATCGCCGCCGACCTCACCAAGATGCAGGTCAACGCGAACATCGATGAGGCGGACGTCGGCCGGATCCGTCCCGGCCAGCACGTCACCTTCAAGGTCGACGCTTACCCGACCGACACCTTCGAGGGCACGGTCTCGCAGATCCGCCTGCAGCCGGTCGTCGTCTCCAACGTCACCACCTACGGGACGGTGATCGACGTGCCGAACGCGCAGCTCAAGCTCAAGCCCGGCATGACGGCGAACGTGAAAGTGGAAATCGCCAAGCGAAGCGACGTGCTCCGCGTCCCCGCCGCGGCGCTGCGCTTCCGGCCGTCGACCGACGTCTTCGCCGCGCTCAACCAGCCGGTCCCGCCCGAGGCGCTCAACACCGGCGGCCGCGGTGGACGCGGCGGTCAGGGCCGCGGCACGCGCGGCGGCGCCACCGATGCCGGCACCGCACCTGCGGCATCGACGCCAGCAACGGGATCCCCCGCCAGCGCCTCTCCTGCCGGCTCAACGCCTGCGGGCGCGCCAGCATCGCCGGCCCCAGCACCGTCGGGTGCCGCCGCCGGCCCCGGTGGCCAGGGTGGACGCGGTGGCGGTGGCGGACGCGGGTTCGATCCCGCGCGCATGATGGAACGCTTCAAGGGCATGTCGCCCGACGATCAGAAGGCGTTCATCGCCCGCATGAAGGACCGCGGCCAGGACACCAGCCTGTTCGAGAAGGAAATGCCCGCGGCGGCGAAGGCGCCAGCCAAGGGCAAAGGCGCCGTCACCGCGCAGGGCGCGCAGACCATCGACGCGTTGTTCGCGCCGTTGGCGTCGGTGGAGTCCCGAGGGCGCGCCTGGCTGTTCATGGACCACCAGCTGAAGCCGGTGAACCTGCGCCTCGGCATCACCGACGGCACCAACACCGAGCTCCTGAGCGGCGAGCTCCAGCAGAACATGGAAGTCGTGACCGGCGTGACCGGTTTGAGTCCGACGCGGACGACCACCGGCGCCGGCGCGGGCAACCCGCTGATGCCGGCCGGACGCGGCGGTCCTCCAGGAGGGCGCGGCCGGTAGGCTGCAGGCACATGCCCACGGTCATTTCGGTCAAGAACCTCGTCAAGACCTACGTGGTGGGCGAGGTGCAGGTGAAGGCGCTGCGCGGCATCAATCTCGATGTGGAGCGCGGCGAATTCCTGGCGGTGAGCGGAACGTCCGGTTCGGGCAAGTCGACATTCATGCACATCGTCGGATGCCTCGACAAGCCGACCTCGGGACAGTACCTGCTCGATGGACAGGACGTGTCGCGGATGTCGAAGGACGCGCTCGCGGCGGTGCGGAACAAGAAGATCGGGTTCGTGTTCCAGGGCTTCAACCTGCTGTCGAGGACCTCGGCCCTCGACAACGTAGAGCTGCCGCTGCTCTACGGCGGCAGTTCCACGATGAAGACCGCCGATCGTCACAAGCGCGCCCACGAGATGCTCGAGCTGGTCGGATTGGGCAATCGCACCGACCATCACCCGAACCAGCTGTCGGGCGGACAGCAGCAGCGCGTGGCAATCGCGCGTGCGCTGATCAACAACCCGTCGATCCTGCTCGCCGACGAGCCGACCGGGAACCTCGACACGCGGACCAGCATCGAAGTGATGGGGATCTTCCAGCGCCTCAACCAGGAACGCGGGATCACAGTGGTGCTGATTACGCACGAGATGGACATCGCCGAGTACGGCACCCGCACCGTGACATTCCGTGACGGACAGGTGGTGGCCGACAAGACGGTAGCGCGGCGGCGGAAGGCAGAGGACGAGCTCGCCGCCATGCCCGACGGCCGAGGCCGTCTAAGGACACGTCATGTCATTCCTCATGATTCTTCGCATCGCCGTGAAGGCGCTGAACCGCAACAAAATGCGGACCGCGCTGACGATGCTCGGAATGATCATCGGCGTCGCGGCGGTGATCACGATGGTCGCGCTCGGCACCGGCGCGCAGACCTCGATCGAGGCCCAGATTCAGTCCGCCGGCACCAACATGATCATCGTGTCGGCCGGTAACTTCTCGCAGGGCGGCGTCCGCCAGGGCCAGGGGAACGCGTCCACCCTCGTGCCCGAGGATGCGTCGGCCATCTCCCAGCTCGCGGGGGTGCAGTACACCGCCGCCGGCTCGAACACGCGCGGGCAGATCGTCTCGGGCAATCAGAACTGGAACACCCAGGTCCAGGGCACCGATGTGGACTTCCCGCTGATCCGGGCCTGGCCGACCAGCAGCGGCGCCTTTTTCACGCCGCAGGACGTGGCGACCGCGTCGAAGGTGGCCGTGCTCGGCAGCGTCGTGCGCGATCAGCTGTTCGGGACCGATGTCGACCCGATTGGACAGGTGATCCGGATCACCAAGCAGCCGTTCACGGTGGTCGGGGTCATGTCGAGCAAGGGTCAGTCGGGCATGGGCCAGGATCAGGACGACGTGATCTTCATCCCGTACACCACGGTCCTGAAGAAGCTGCGCGGCATCACCAACATCCAGAACGTGACGGTGTCGGCGGCCTCGGCCGGCGATGTGACGAAGGTCGCCGACAGCATCGCCACGGCCTTGCGGGTCCGCCACAAGATTCAGCCCGGCGATCCCGACGACTTCATGGTCCGCACCATGGAAGAGATGGCCAGCGTCAGGAAGGAAGCGACGCAGACGATGACGGCGCTGCTCGCGAGCATCGCCGGGGTGTCGCTGCTGGTCGGCGGCATCGGCATCATGAACATCATGCTGGTGTCGGTGACCGAGCGGACCCGCGAAATCGGCCTGCGGATGGCGATCGGCGCGCGCGGGCGCGACGTGCTGCTGCAGTTTCTGGTCGAGGCGGTCGTGCTGAGCCTGTTCGGAGGCGGCATCGGCATCGCGCTCGGTTTCGGTCTCGCTCAAGGCGTCACCTTGTGGCAGGGCTGGCCCACCGCGGTGTCTGCCAATGCCGTGGCGGTCGCGTTCGGGTTCGCGGCGATGACCGGCGTCTTCTTCGGCTTTTATCCGGCGCGCAAGGCGGCCGCGCTGGATCCCATCGACGCCCTGCGATTTGAATGATGCGAATGAGTGTGCGATCTCTTCTCGGAATACTGGTCCTGGGCGGCGCCGTCGCGGCGGCAGCCTGCTCGGGCGGCGAAGCCGCCCCGTCCACTCCGCCGGCCGGCGGCGGCCGCGGCGGCGGCGCGAACGCGCAGGTCGTGCCGGTCACCGCCGCTCCGGTCGTCCAGAAGTCGGTGCCGCTGGCGGTGCAAGGCATCGGCACGGTGATCGCCGCGTCGACGGTCACGGTTCGCGCCCAGGTCACCGGCGAGCTGACCGCGGTGCATTTCATCGAGGGCGACGAGGTCAAAGAAGGCCAGGTACTGGTCGAGATCGATCGGCGCCCGCTCGAGGCGGCGCTGCAGCAGACGCAGGCGGCGCTCGATCGCGACGTCGCGATGGCGGCCAACGCCAAGGCGCAGGCGGCGCGTTACCAGGATCTGCTCACGCGCGGGATCGCGACCAAGGAACAGGTCGATCAGATCATCGCCAACGCGGCGGCGCTCGACGCCACGGTCGCGCTCGATCGGGCCAATATCGACAACGCCAAGGTGCAGCTGCAGTACGCGACCATCCGGGCGCCGCTCAGCGGCAAGACCGGCCTGCTGCAGGTGCATCCCGGCAATCTCGTCCGCGCCACCGACACCACGCCGATCGTGACGATCAACAAGATCACCCCGGTCTACGTCTCCTTCTCGGTGCCTGAAGCGATGCTGCCGGATCTGAAGCGCTACATGGCGAGGGGCAAGCTCGCCGTGACCGCGCTGCCGCCCAACGAGCTCGGCGCGCCGGCGGCGGGGGTCATCAACTTCATCGACAACGCCGTCGACCCGACCACCGGGCAGATCAAAGTGAAGGGCACCTTTCCCAACACCGATCGCCGGCTGTGGCCGGGGCAGTACGTCAACGTCAACGTGACGCTGTCGACCGAGCCGAATGCGATCGTGGTGCCGTCGCTCGCGGTGCAGACCGGTCAGCAGGGCACCTACGTGTTCGTGATCAAGAGCGATCAGACGGTCGATCTCCGGCCGGTCGTGATCGAGCGCGCCGCCGGCGAGCAGTCGGTGATCAAGAGCGGTCTCAAGGCGGGTGAGACGGTCGTCACCGACGGCCAGTTGCGGCTCAACGCCGGGACCAAAGTCAGCGTCAAGAAGGGCGAAGGCGCCGGGGCCACGTCATGAATATCGCATCGCTCTTCATCAAGCGTCCGGTCACCACGGCGCTGATCATGCTCGGGATCATCGTCTTCGGCACCCTGTCGTACCGGCAGCTGCCGGTCAGCGACCTGCCGACCGTCGACTTCCCCACCATCCAGGTCGGCGCCGGACTGCCCGGCGCCAGCCCGGAGACGATGGCCTCGGCGGTGGCGCTGCCGCTCGAGAAACAGTTCGCGACCATCGCCGGCCTGAACTCGATCAACTCCACCAGCTCGCAGGGCAGCACCAACATCACGCTGCAGTTCGACCTGAGCCGCAACATCGACGCCGCGGCGCAGGACGTGAACTCGATGATCGCCAAGACGGCGCGGCAGCTGCCGCCGCAGATGCCGACGCCGCCGTCCTACCAGAAGGTGAATCCCGGCGACCAGCCGGTGCTGTTCCTGGTGCTGCGCTCGGCGACGCTGCCGATGTCCACCGTCGACGAATACGCCGAGAGCACGATCGCGCAGCGCATCTCGATGGTCAGCGGCGTGGCGCAGGTCAACGTGTTCGGCGCCGCGAAGTACGCGGTGCGGATCGACGCCGATCCCAACAAGCTGGCCGCGCACGGCGTCGGGCTCGACGAGCTGGCGACGGCGATCTCGAACAACAACGTCAACCTTCCGACCGGCACCATCTACGGCCCCGACAAGACCTACGTCGTGCAGGCCAGCGGCCAGCTGATGCGCGCGTCGGCGTACGGCCCGATGATCATCGCCTACCGCAACGGCAACCCGGTGCGGCTCGACGAGGTCGTCCCACGTCTACGACGGCATCGAGAACGACAAGAGCGTCGCGTGGTACGGCGGCCAGCGCACGATCTATCTCGCGATCCAGAAGCAGCCCGGCACCAACGTCGTGCAGGTGGTCGACGCCGTCAAGGCAGCTGCTGCCGACCTTCCGCGAACAGCTGCCCGCCGCGGTCTCGCTCGACGTGCGCACCGACCGCTCGGTCGCCATCCGCGAGTCGGTGTCCGACGTCAAGTTCACGCTGCTGCTGACCATCGGCCTGGTGATCGCGGTCATCTTCCTGTTCCTGCGCAACGTCTCGGCGACGATCATCCCCAGCCTGGCGCTGCCCGCCTCGCTGGTCGCGACCTTCGCGGTGATGTATCTGCTCGACTACAGCCTCGACAACCTCTCGCTGATGGCGCTCACCCTCTCGGTCGGCTTCGTGGTCGACGACGCGATCGTGATGCTGGAGAACATCGTCCGGCACATGGAGATGGGCAAGCAGCCGATGCGGGCGGCGTTCGACGGCTCGGCGGAAATCGCCTTCACCATCGTCTCGATGACGGTGTCGCTGGCGGCGGTGTTCATCCCGGTGCTGTTCATGGGCGGCGTGGTCGGCCGCCTGCTGCACGAGTTCGCGGTCACCATCAGCGCCGCGATTCTCGTGTCCGGGTTCGTGTCGATCAGCCTGACGCCGATGCTGTGCAGCCGCTTCCTGAAGCCGCCGCACGCGCAGAAGCACGGCTGGTTCTACAACGCGACCGAGCGGATGTTCGACCTGTGGCTGAAGGTCTACGACGTGACGCTGCAGGCCTGCATGCGCTTCCACGTGGTGACGATGGCCGCGTCGATCGCGCTGATCTTCGGCACCGTCTACCTGTTCGGCCTGGTGCCGAAGGGCTTCCTGCCGAGCGAAGATCAGGGCCGCTTCAACGTCAGCATCGAGGCGATCCAGGGCATCTCGTTCGACGAGATGGTGCGGCACCAGCAGGAAGTGTCCGCCATCGTCGCGCAGGATCCGGACATCGCCGGCATGAGCAGCAACATCGGCGGCGGCCCCGGCGGCGGCGGCCTGAATCAGGGTCGGCTGTCGATCGATCTCAAGCCGAGAGCCGAGCGTAAGCGGTCGGTCGATCAGATCATGGCGCAGCTGCGGCCGAAGCTGTCGCAGGTGCCCGGTGTGCGCGTCTACATGGTGAACCAGCCGCCGATCAACCTGGGCGGCCAGCAGGGCGCGCGCAGCCTCTATCAGTTCACGCTGCAGGACACCGACACCGCCGAGCTCTACAAGTGGTCGCCGGTTCTCGAAGCCAAGGTGCGCGACCTGCCCGGCATCGAGGACGTGAGCAGCGACCTGCAGATCAAGAACCCGCAGATCCAGGTCGATCTCGATCGCGACAAGATCTCCTCGCTCGGCCTCAACATCAACCAGGTCGAGACCGCGCTCTACAACGCCTACGGCACGCGTCAGGTCTCGCAGATCTACGCGCCGAACAATCAGTACCAGGTGATTCTGCAGGTCGCGCCCGAGTTCCAGCAGGATCCGGCGGCGCTGTCGAAGCTCTACGTGCGCTCCACGGCGGTGCCGGCCGGCGCGGCGCAAGGCCCGCTGGTGCCGCTGAGCACCGTCGCGAAAGTCCGAACCGAAGCCGGCCCGCTGACCGTCAGCCATACCGGTCAACTGCCGTCGGTCACGATCTCGTTCAACTTGAAGCCGGGCTACGCGCTGGGCGACGCGGTGACCGCGATTCAGACCGCCGCGGCGACGACGCTGCCGTCGACCATCGCCACCAGCTTCCAGGGCGCGGCGCAGGCCTTCCAGGACTCGCTGCAGGGCCTCGGTCTGATTCTGCTGATGGCGATCGTCGTCATCTACATCGTGCTGGGCATCCTCTACGAGAGCTTCACGCACCCGTTGACGATTCTCTCGGGCCTGCCGTCGGCCGGTTTCGGCGCGCTGCTGACCCTGTATCTGTTCAAGGTTGAGCTCAGCCTCTACGCGTTCGTCGGGATCATCATGCTGGTCGGTCTGGTGAAGAAGAACGGCATCATGATGGTCGACTTCGCGGTGGAAGCGCAGCGCGAGCACGGCAAGACGCCGGCTGAAGCGATTCACGAAGCCTGTCTGGTCCGGTTCCGCCCGATCATGATGACCACGATGGCCGCGCTGGTCGGCACGCTGCCGATCGCGATGGGCATCGGCGCCGGCGCCGAGTCGCGCCGGCCGCTCGGCCTCGCCGTCGTCGGCGGCCTGCTCGTCTCGCAACTCCTGACCCTCTACATCACGCCGGTCTACTACGTGTACATCGAAGGCGCGAGGCTCTGGCTGGCTGGCCGGGGACGCGTGCCGGCCGAGACCACGCGCCGCGACGTGCACGGCGCCCCGGTCGACGCTTCCATCGCCCTGCAGAACATCGAAGAACGCGGCCGCGCATAAGTCTGATCGAGACGCTGCGCGGCATTCGCGTGTCGAGCGCATAAAGGAACTGAAAACATTGTCTATGCGATTCGTAATGATTCTCGCGACCGGACTACTGGCCTCGGCGTGCGACAGCACCTCGGGACAGGCAGCCGGACCGGCCGGACGAGGTGGGCGGGGCGGGCGCGGCGCGGCGGTCGCGACCGAGACCACCGCCGTGCAGCGCATGTCCGTGCAGCGCGAAGTCGATCTCTCGGGCACCCTGCTCTCCCCCGAGCAGGCCAAGATCAGCAGCGAGGTGGCCGGCATCGTCCGCGAAGTGCGGATGCAGCTGGGCACCGAGGTGAAGGCCGGAGACGTGCTCGTTCGTCTCGAGCCCAGCGAGCTGCAGTTCGCCCTCGATCGCGCCGAGAGCGCGCTGCGCCAGGTCGAGGCGCAACTGGGCATCGATCGCGCGCAGGACAAACAGCCGCCAGCCGATGAGCAGATCGCCTCGGTGCGCCAGGCGCTGGCGAACCGCGACGACGCGCGATCGGCCTTCGAGCGGGCGCAGCAGCTGAACGGGCGCGGGCTGCTGACCCGCGCCGATCGCGACACCGCCGAGACCCGTCTCAAGGTCGGAGAGGCGAACTACCAGGCGGCGCTCGACACCGTGCACAGCCTCAAGGCCAGCCTGCAGGATCGCCGCGCGTCCTACGACCTGGCGCGCAAGAAGCTCGCCGACGCGGTCATCAAGGCGCCGGTCGCCGGCTCGATCTCCGAGCGCCTGGTTCAGCCGGGAGAGTTCATCCGCGAGAACACCCCGGTCGCCACCATCGTCCAGATGTCGCCGCTCAAGCTTAAGACCGCCATTCAGGAGAAGAACGCGAGCCTGATCAAACCGGGCCAGGCGGTCGAGTTCGACGTCGAGGCGTTCCTGAACAAGAAGTTCAAGGGCCGGATTGCCTACGTCAGCCCGTCGGTCGATCAGGCCACGCGGACGTTCGCCGTCGAGGCGCTGGTCGACAACAGCGATCGCCAGCTGAAGCCGGGGTTCTTCGCAAAGGGCGTCGTCCTCACCCGCGTCGACGCGAGCGTGCTGGCCGTGCCCGAGGACGCCATCTCGACGCTCGCCGGCGTCTCGACCGTCTACGTCATCGACAACGGCAAGGCCCGCCAGCAGCAGATCGCGCTCGGCGCCCGGCAGAACAAGCTGGTCGAAGTGACCAGCGGGTTGAAGGGCGACGAGCAGCTCGCCACCACCAACTTGAGCCAGCTTGCCACCGGCGTCAGCGTGCGCCTGGGCGGCGAAGGGGGCGACGGATCCGGCCAGGGCCGTCGCGGAGCACGTCCATGAACATCGCCGAGATCAGCGTCAAGCGCCCCGTCTTCGCGATCATGATGACCGCCGCCCTGATCGTGCTGGGCGCCGTCTCCTACGAGTCGCTCGGCCTCGACCTGATGCCGAAGACCGACGCCCCAGTCGTCTCGGTGCAGGCGAACCTGCCCGGCGCCAGCGCCGAGGAGATCGAAACCACGATCACCAAGCGGATCGAGGAGGCCGTCAATACGATCAGCGGCATCGACGAGCTGCGCGCCTCCTCCGATCAGGGCAACTCGCGGGTCACCATCAACTTCACGCTCGAGCGCGACATCGAGTCGGCCACCCAGGACGTCCGCGACAAGCTGGCGCAGATCGTCAACCAGTTTCCACGCGATACCCGGCCGCTGCAGATCACCAAGATGGATCCCGACGCCCAGCCGATCTTCGGCTTCGCCGTCTACGGACCGCGCGCCGGCAAGGAGCTGACCGAGATCGCCGAGAAGCGGGTCAAGCAGGAGCTCGAGACCGTCAAGGACGTCGGTTCGGTCGGCTACAACGGCGACCGCAAGCGCGAGATCCAACTGCTGCTCAACGCCGATCGACTCAACGCCTACGGCCTCACCGTCGATCAGGTCCGCACCGCGGTCGAGCGGCAGAACGTCGAGATTCCGGGCGGCCAGTTCACCGCGGGTCCCGCCGACGTCGCGCTGCGCACGATGGGACGGATCAAGGACGTCGAGGACTTCAACCGCATCGTCATCTCGTACCGGTCCGACGGCTCGGTGATCACCTTCGGCGACGTCGGACGGGTGCTCGACACCACCCAGGAAATCAAGAGCGCGACCCGCCTCAGCGGCACCCCGGCGATCGGTGTGCAGGTGCGCAAGCAGTCCGGCACCAACACCGTCGAAGTCGTCGATCGCGTGCAGGAGAAGCTGGAGCGCATCCAGGCGCAGCTGCCGCAGGACATCCAGATCAGCATCGGCAACGACCAGTCGCGCTTCATCCGGCGCTCGTTCGAAGACATCAAGCTGCACCTGGTGCTCGGCGGCCTGCTGGCCAGCGTGGTGGTGTTCCTCTTCATCCGGAACCTCCGCGTCACCTTCATCGCCGCCCTCGCCATCCCGACCTCGATCATCGGCACCTTCACCTTCATGAAGATCGCCGGATTCACCCTCAACAACATGACGATGCTCGCGCTCTCGCTCGCGACCGGCATCGTCATCGACGACGCCATCGTGGTGTTGGAAAACATCTTCAGGTTCGTCGAGGAGAAGGGCGTCACGCCGAAGGAAGCCGCGGCGGAGGCGACCAAGGAGATCGGCCTCGCGGTGATGGCGACCACCCTGTCGCTGGTGGTCATCTTCGTCCCGGTCGCGTTCATGACCGGCCAGATCGGGCGCTACTTCTACAGCTTCGGCCTGACGTCGGCCGCCGCCATCCTGCTGTCGATGTTCGTCTCCTTCACGCTGACGCCGGCGTTGTGCGCGATGTGGCTGAAGCCCGAGGACGCCAGGGCCGACCATTCCAACACCAAGTCGTCCGGCTTCTACGCCCGGATCGACGCGCTCTACGGCAGGATGCTGGTCTGGTCGCTCGGCCACCGCGCCGCGATGATCGGCGTCGCCGGCGTGGTGGTGCTGTCGGCGGCTTTCCTGTACCCGTACGTCGGCAAGGAGCTGGTGCCCGACGACGACCAGGGCGAGTTCAGCATCAACGTGCGGCTGCCGCGCGGCACCAGCTACCCGCGCACGGAAGAGTTCATCGCCCCGATCGAGAAGGACGTGCTGGCGCTGCCGGCACTGCAGCGAGTGATGCAGAACGTGAACTCGGGCTTCGCCAGCTTCAACATCACCATGACCCCGCTCGAGGACCGCAAGATCTCGCAGCAGCAGCTGATGATTCAGGCGCGGCAGATGCTGCGCAAGTATCAGGGCGCGCGCATCAGCGTGTCGGGCGGCACCGACATCTCGGGCGCGTCGAGCGGCGGCCGGGGCGGCCCCGGCGGCGGCGGTGGCGGCGGCTTCAACCGCCTCAACATCCTCATTCAGGGACCGGACATCGAGCAGCTCCAGCAGTACACCGTCCAGTTGATGGATCTCGTCCGCACCATCCCCGGCGTGGTCGACGTCGACACCAACTTCGAACCGACCCAGCCCGAGCTGCGCATCAACATCGACCGGGCACGCGCGGCCGACCTCGGCGTCAACATCGACACGCTCGCCAACAACCTGCGCACGCTGGTCGGCGGCGAGGAAGTGTCTGAGTTCAAGGACGGGGACGACCAGTTCAAGGTGCTGCTGCGACTCGACGAGCCGTTCCGGACGACCGCCCAGATGGCCGACCTGCTGGTGGCGGCGGGGCCAGGCAAAGTGGTCAAGGTGAGTGACGTCGCGCAGCTGAAGAGCGATTTCGGACCTGCCTCGATCGATCGCTACAACCGGCAGCGCCAGATCTCGGTCAACGCCAACCTGCAGGGCGTGCCGCTCGGCGAGGTGCTGGCCAACGCGCGGGTCAAGGTCGACGAACTGCACCTCAAGGCCGGCTACCAGGCCGTGTTCGGCGGCAGCGCCCGCACGCTCGCGGAAGCGTCGAGCAACTTCACCATCGCGCTGGTGCTCGCGGTCATCTTCATCTACATGGTGCTGGCATCACAGTTCAACAGCTTCATTCATCCGTTGACGATCATGACATCGCTGCCGCTGAGCCTGCCGGCGGGCCTCCTGGCACTGATGGCGTTCGGCATGACGATCAACGTCTACAGCGCCATCGGCCTGATGATGCTGTTTGGCGTGGTGAAGAAGAACTCCATCCTGCAGGTTGACTACACCAACACGCTGCGCGAGCAGGGCATGGAGCGGCACGAGGCGCTCATCGTCTCGAACCACGTGCGCCTGCGGCCGATCCTGATGACCACCATCGCCATCGTCGCCGGCATGATCCCGATCGCATTCGGCAAAGGCGCCGGCGCCGGATCGCGCGCCTCGATGGCCGTGACGATCCTCGGCGGTCAGGTCCTCTGCCTGCTGCTGACACTGCTGGTCACCCCGGTGGTCTACTCTTACTTCGACGATCTGCGGGAATGGTCCCCCGCGGCGACGCTGAGGCGTATTTTCGGCCGGTCGCCAAAGGCCCCGACACCGGCGGCGGAGCGGCCCTAGTAGGGGCAGGAGGGGCGGGAGGGGCGGGAGGGGAACGACAGTCCGTCCTGCCCGTCCTGCCCTTCCCGCCCATCCAGCCGTTCCTGCCGCTCAAGCCCTGTCCTCCCGTGACAACCTTCCTGTAACCTGAGCCCGTCCAAGCTGTTGTAAGTGGGCAGATTGTGACGATGACGGCGGTGATGACGCTGAGCGGCGAAACCCCGGTTGGAAGCGGGCTCGACAGCGACGTGGCCCTGGCGGCCGGCGGGGACCAGTCTGCCTTCGAGCGGCTCTACCGGACGCATGTCAGCCGGATCCACAGCCTGACGCGCCGCATGCTCAGCACGCAGGAGGCCGACGAGGTCACGCAGGACATCTTCGTGCGGACCTGGCAGAAGCTGGGCCAGTTCCGCGGCGAGTCGGCGTTCTCGACCTGGCTTCATCGGCTTGCGGTCAACGTCGTCATCGAGCGGCGGCGGTCGTTCGCGATTCAGCGCGAGCGGATGTCGGACGATCCGTCAGCGCTCGACCTGCTCACGGTGGGACCGGCCCGCGCGGATCTGAAGGTCGATTTCGAGAGCGCGATCGGCCAGCTGCCGCCAGGCGCAAGAGAGATTTTCGTGCTGCACGACGTCGAGGGTTACAAGCACCGGGAGATCGCGGCGATGCTCGACATCGCGACCGGCACGTCGAAACGGCAGCTGCATCGGGCCCGCATGCTGATGCGGCAACATCTTTCAGGGGATTGAACGTGCATCAGGAATGGACAGACCAGCTGTCGGACTATCTCGACGGCGAGCTGACGGGGGACGAGCGCAGTGCGGTCGAGGCGCACCTCCGGAGCTGCGCGGCGTGCACGGCGGTGCTCAACGACCTCAAACGCGTCGTGGCGCGAGCCGGGTCGCTCGAGGCGCGCCCTCCGCAGGCCGAGCTGTGGCGCGGCATCGCGGCTCGCCTGGATGAGGGCGGCGAGCCGGCGCGCGTCGTCTCGTTCGCGCCGAAGGGGACGCGGCGCTTCAGCTTCAGCCTGGCGCAGCTCGCGGCGGCCGCCGTGGTGCTGATTGCCGTCTCGGGCGGCATCGCGTGGCAGTTCGCGGCACGCACCGGCAGGCCTGAAGGCCTGCACGACGCCAACGGTGACGGCCAGGCGCGTGGCGCTCGTAGTGCGGACCTTCAGGTCCGCCCGGAATCGCCGGCGGCGCCCGCCACCGGCGCCGCGGATTTCGCCCGCATCGAGAACGTCAGCATGGCCGACGCGCAGTACGACGCGGCGGTCGCGGATCTCGAGAAGGCGTTGAAGGACGGACGCGGCCGTCTCGACGCTTCGACCATCGCGGTGGTCGAGCACAAC
Source organism: uncultured Acidobacteriota bacterium (assembly GCA_963794705.1). GTDB lineage: Bacteria > Acidobacteriota > Vicinamibacteria > Vicinamibacterales > CAVVIG01 > CAVQFC01. Next base: position 342,276 of record CAWCFI010000005.1, on the reverse strand, counting down.
CTGCAGATCATCGACCAGGCCATCAACCAGGCGCGAGAAGCGCTCGTCGGCGACCCGGCCAACAGCTACCTGAGCGGCCATCTCGTGGAGGCGCGGCGGCGGAAACTGGATCTGCTGCGCCGGGCGACGGCGCTCGCATCGGAAACGAATTAGAGGACAACCATGCTGGGAACACTTTTACTGGCGCTGATGGCAATCACGCCAACCGATCAGACCGTGCAGGTCGCCAAGGGCACCAAGCTCGACGTCAACAACTTCGCCGGCGACGTCAACATCAAGGTGTGGGACAAGGACGCGGTGCGCGTCGAAGTCAACAACTCCGACCGCGAGACGGTCGACATCAACAAGGGCGAGCAGACGTTGACCATTCGCTCGCGCTCGCTGCGCGGCGGCCGGCCGCGCTCGCTCGATTACACGATCAGCGTGCCGTCATGGATGCCGATCACCGTCGCCGGCACCTACGCCGACGTCACGATGGAAGGGGTCGGCGCCGACGTGAGCGTCGAGACCACCCACGGCGACGTCAAAGTGCGCGGCGGCTCGGGCTTCGTGTCGCTGAAGTCGGTGCAGGGCGAGATCACGCTCGAGAAGGCGAAGGGCCGGGTCGAGGTCCGGGCGGTGAACGAGAGCATCCACCTGGCCGACATCAGCGGCGACCTCTCGGCCGAGTCGACCAACGGCAGCATCATCCTCGACCGGATCGACTCGGGAAACGTCGACCTCTACACCGTCAACGGCAACATCTCCTACGACGGCGCGATGAAGGACAAGGGGCTCTACCGCCTGACCACGCACAATGGCCTGATTGCGATGCCGATCGCCGACAAGACGAACGCCACCTTGACGGTCCGGACCTACAACGGCGGCTTCCGGTCGACGTTCCCGATCGGCGACCCGGACAAGCGGAACAAGCGCTTCACCGTCACGCTGGGTAACGGCAGCGCGCACGTGGAGCTCGAATCGTTCGGCGGCACGATCTCGCTGCGCCGCCCGAGCGACCCGCGCCCCGAGACCGAGCGCAAGCGGCGCTCCGAGAAAGAAAAGGACAAGGACAAGGGGAACCAGGGCGCGTTCCTGCGGGACCATCTGGACCTGGATGTTCCGGCGGAAGTGGAGCGGGCGATGGCCGAGGCGCAGCCGGAGATCGACCGCGCTGTCGCCGACGCGATGCGCGAGGTCCAGCCGGAGATCGACGCGGCGGTGGCTCAGGCGATGGCGGAATGGCACGAGCTGATGCCGCGGATGATGCCGATGCCTATGCCGCGCCCGGCCCCGCAGCCGAAGCCGCAAGCAGCTCCGCGACCGTTTTCCCGCTGACCGGATCCCGCAGATCCGGTGCGACCGCGGCGAGCGGTTCGAGCACGAACCGCCGCTCGCGGAACCGCGGGTGCGGCACCACCAACCCCGGCTCCTCCACCACGACCTTGCCGACCAGGATCAAATCGAGATCGAGCGTGCGCGGCGCGTTGACGTACGGCCGCTCACGGCCGCGCTCCTGCTCGATCGCGAGCAGCGCGTCGAGGATGGCACGCGCGGTCAGAGTGGTGTCGCCGACCAGCGCGGCGTTCAGGTACATCGCCTGCGGCCCCGAGGCGCCGACCGGAACGGTATCGTAGTAACGGGAGGCGGCGACGTTGGCCAGAAGACTGCGAAGGGCCGATACCGCGTAGTCGAGATGGGCGCGCCGATCGCCCACGTTGCTGCCGAGGGCGATCGCTACTCGATCCATCGCGAGGGCAGCACCTCGCCGTGGGACGGTCCGACCTGCTCGCCGCGGCGGCCGAGCAAGTCCTGACGGCCCGCGAGAGCCTGATCGAAAAAGCGCTTCTGCTCGAGGGTCTCGCCGAGAATGACCCGCAGCATCTTGGCGTGCCGCGCGTTGTCCATCTCGTCGACGCGTGGACGCCAGCGATCGACGAACCGCTGCGCGTCCTGGCCGTCCTCGCTGAAAATCGCCTGCGCCGCCGCGTCGGCCTTGCCGCTGGCCGGGCGCGACGGCTCGGCCTGGTCGGCGATGGCGCCGCCCAGTTCGGCGATCGCGGTGGCCACCCAGGTCAGCTGGGTCTGCTCGCGGTTGATGATGTACTGATAGGTGTTGTTGGCGTCGTATTGCCCGATCAGCCGCGCCCCGGCCTGGTGCCGCAGCATCATCGTCAGCTTCTCGCGATGGAATTCCTGGAGAAGCGGCAGCAAGTCGGTCACGAGTTCTGCTTTTCCTTGCAGGTGATGCAGACGCGGGTCCAGGGGATCGCGTTCAGGCGCGCCGGCGCGATCGGCTCGCCGCAGTCGCGGCACATGCCGTAGGTGCCCTTCTCAATCCGCCACAGCGCTTCTTCGATCGCCTGCAGGATCTTCGCGTCGGTCTGCTTGAGCTTCAGTGCGATGTGGACTTCGTTGTTGCCGCTTGCCTGATCCGCCATGTCGCCCTGGCGGGTATTGTTGTCCATCGAGGCCTGCAGCGGCTTGATGCCGCCGGTGCCCAGAATTTCAGTGCGCTTCTTGAGAAGCGCGTCCTTGAGTGTCTGCTCTTCCATGGGGATCCTGACTCCTGCCCGCGCCCGCTTTCCGGGCCCGTCCACAACATCAAATCATAACACTACCGAGTGTTCGGTCGCGCACCTGACGAACCGGCAGCCACAGAGACAACCGCGGTCGCGGCGTGACGCCGAGAACGCCGAGCGCGCGCTTCTCTATTCGGCTCGCAGCGTCGCCAGCGGCTTGTTTCGGAGGACGTCGAGGCTGGAGACCACGCCGATGATCGCGACCAGCAGCGCGGTCAGGACCACGCCCGCGATGTGTTCGCCGGCGAACACGCGCCAGGGAATCTCGAGGGCGTAGCGGCTGACACCCCAGGTGAGCACAATCGCCCCGAGCGATCCGATCAGGCCCGCGAGCGATCCGAGCACGCCGTACTCGAACAGCAGCATGCGGGCGATGGTCCGCGTGTTGGCGCCGAGCGTCTTGAACACCGCGGCCTCGTAGACGCGCTGGAACTTGGTCATCGCGACCGCGCCGATCAGGATCAGCCCGCCGCTGAACAGCACCAGCCCGCCGACCACCGTGATCGCCAGCGTGACCTTGGACATGACGTCGCGCACCGTTTCCAGCACCTCATGGAAATCGATCACCGAGACGTTGGGAAAGCGCTCGACCAGATCGTGCTGGAAGCGGGCGCGCGCCTCCGCCCCTTCCGGCCCCTTCAGCGGCGCCACGAAGGTCTGCGGCGCCTGATCCAGGACGCCCGGCCGGAACAGGAACACGAACCCGCCGTTTCTCGACTCGCGCCATTCGACGTCGCGAATGCTCGTCACCCGGGCGGCGATGGTGCGGCCCAGCACGTCGAAGCGCATCGTGTCGCCGACGTGCAGGTGGGCCCGCTCGGCGATCAGCTTTTCCACCGAGACCTCGGCCTCGGCCGACGGGCCGTGCCAGAACGCGCCCTGGATCACCCGCTCGTTCGGCCTCCAGATGATCGCGATAGGTGATCGTGAACTCGCGGCCGATCGACACGCCTCGCTGGCGCACGTCATCGGCCCCCTCGAGCGTCACCTCTTTCCCGGCGACGCCGACCACCCGCGCCCGCAGCACCGGGATCAGCTGATACTCGCCGGCGCCATGCGCCGGATCGCTGAGAAAGGCGCGAACACCGTCGGCCTGGCCCTTCTGGACGTCGAGCAGGAACATGTCGGGCGCGTCGGCCGCCACCTGCAGCGAGAACTCACTCAGCAGGCTGGCCTGCAGCGATCGCACCCCGACGATGAAGAAAGCCCCGAGGCCGACCGCGAGCAGGATGACGCGTGTCTGGTTGCCCGGACGCGACAGGTGCAGCACCGCGTGGCGCAGCGGAAACGACCGCGAGTTCGCCATCGGCGCAATCAGCGCGACCAGCGCGCGACCCGCCAGATGAAGAATCACCGCCAGCGCCGCGAACCCCACGCACACCACGACCCCGACCTTGAGCGAGGCCGCCTGCCAGGCGGTCAGCGCGACCAGCGCCAGCGACACCACGACGATCACCGCGATCCCCAGCCAGTCGCGGCTGCGCCGCACGCTCTCGTCGCGCAGCAGCAGCGACGGTTTGATGAACCGCACCTGCAGCAGCGGCACCACCGAAAACAGCAGCGAGACCAGCACGCCGATCGCCACGCCCTGCAGGGCCGCGCTCCAGCTGACGCCGTAATGGGCCTGCGCCAGAATCGAGGTCGACGCCCCCAGCATCAGCGGGATCGAGGCGAGCACGCCGCGGGCCATGGCGATGCCCAGCAAGCTGCCGGCCAGCCCCAGCGTCATCACCTGCAGGATGTAGACCGAGATGATCTGCCCACTGCGCGCGCCAAGGCACTTCAGGACCGCGATGCTACGTATCTTCTGCAGGATGAACACACGCGTCACGCTCGAGACCGCGATCCCGCCGAGAATGACGATGATCAGGCCGACCAGGCTCAAGTAGTTCTCGGCGCGATCGAAGTCGCGCCCGACCTGGTCCTCGGTCGATCGGAACGATCGGGTGTTGATGAAGTCGTCCTTGAAGTCCTCGCGCAGCGCCTTGACCAGCGGATCGACCCTGGCCTCGGGCATCTTGATCAGCATGGCGCGGCGGGCGCGGCTGCCGAACCCGAGCAGGCCGGTCGACGGCGAGATCGTCGTAGGCGATGATGACCCGCGGGCCGAGGCTGAACTCGCCCATCCCCCGCCCCGGCTCGCGCACGATCAGCCCGCGAATCGTGAACGTGGCGCGGCCGATGACGATCCGGTCGCCGACCGCCACCCCGATCGCGGTCAGCAGCTCGGGCCGCACCAGCACGCCGTGGTTCGGCGAGCAGCGCCGGCGAGTACGACTGCGTGCCCTGCAGGTCGATGCTGCCATACAGCGGGAAGCGCGGCTGCACCGCGCGCAGTTCCGCCATCTTGGCCACCGCCTTGGCGCCGTCCGCCGGCCGCACCATCGTCGGCGTCTCGATCATCTCGGTGCGCTCGACCGCGCCGGCATCGGCGAGACGGCGGTCGATCGTGGCGCGGGCCTCGGCGGTCCAGTCGCGATTGGTGGCGATCAGCACGTCGGCGGCAATCAGCGACTTGGCTTCGGTGCCGAACACGCCGCGGACGCTCTGGATCACCGAACGCAGCGCGACGATCGCCGCCACCCCGACCGCGATGCAGATGAAGAAAAAGAACAGGCGGCGCAGCGATGCCCGGGTCTCGCGCAGCGCCATCCGCAGCACGAACATCATGAAACGGCCCTGCCCTGAGCTTGTCCGAGGTTCTCGAGGGGTCGCAGGGTGTTCTCGACGATGCGGCCGTCGCGCAGCACCAGCTTCGCATCGGCCATCGCGGCCAGCTCCGCGTCGTGCGTCACCAGCACCAGCGTCGTGCCCCGACCGGCGTGAATCGTGCGCAGCAGGTCCATGATGTGGCGGCCGTTGGCGGTGTCCAGGTTGCCGGTCGGCTCGTCGGCCAGGACGATCTTCGGGTTGTTGGCGAGGGCGCGCGCGAGCGCGACCCGCTGCTGTTCTCCGCCGGAGAGCTGCGACGGATAGTGATGAGCGCGGCCGGTCAGCCCCACCTCCTCGAGCAGTTGCTCGGCGCGCGGACGCGCGTCGGCGACGCCGGCGATCTCCATCGGGACCGCGACGTTCTCGTACGCAGTCAGCGACGGAATCAGGTGGAAGAACTGGAAAACGAAGCCGACCTTTTCGCCCCGCAGCTTCGCGAGCGCATCCTCGCCGAGCTTGGTGATGTCGACGTCGTCGATCAGGACCGATCCAGAGGACGGGGCGTCGAGCCCGGCGATCAGGCCGAGCAGCGTCGACTTGCCGCTGCCCGAGGGACCGACGATGGCGACGAACTGTCCGTGCGGAATCTGAATCGACAGCGGGTGGAGGATGGTCAGCGGCTCAGCGCCGCTCATCACGGTTTTCGACACGTCGCGCAGTTCGATCATGTGGTCGGTTGTCTCCGGGCTTCGGCGATGGGCTTCAGGACCGCCCACACATTGTCGGCCACGATCCGCGCGCCGGCGGCCGTGGGATGGATGCCGTCGCGCTGGTTGAGGGCCTCGTCGCCCGCGACCCCCTGCAGCAGAAACGGTACGAGCGCGACGTGGTACTGCGCCGCGAGCGCCGGGTAGACCTTGTGAAAGGAGACGATGTAGTCATGGCCGTAGTTCGGGGGCGCTTCCATACCGGCGAGGATCACGGTGATGCCGCGCAGTTGTGCCTTCTGGATGATCTGCGAGAGGTTGGACTGGAGTTCCTCGGCCGGCAGGCCGCGCAGGCCGTCGTTGCCGCCGAGCGCGACGATCAGGATCCGCACGTCGCCGTCGAGCGCCCAGTCGAGCCGCGCCAGCCCGCCCGCCGACGTATCGCCGGAGACGCCGGCGTTCACGATCTCGAAGTCGAGCCCCGCCGCGTCGAGCCGTTCCTGCAGCAGCGACGGATACGCCGCCGCCTTGGCGACACCGAGACCGGCGGTGAGGCTGTCGCCGAGCACGGCGATCCGCGGGCGCGAGCCGGTCGGCGCCACGCCGCGGGCCGGAGCCGGCGCGGCGGCAGCGGGGGTGGGCTGCTGGCCCGCCTCTCGCGACTTCGTCCGCGACAGATCATCCGGATTGTCGCGTGACGGCGCGCAGCCGGTGAGCGTCAGCGCCAGTGCCGCCGCGACCCAGATTTTCATCAGATGTATGTTACGACGCGAGCTGCCGTTCCAAGGTTTCGATCGCGGCGGCGAGCATCCGCTTGTGAGCCGGCGTGCGCGCCGCCGCAAGATCGGCTCTGGCGCGCGCGAGCGCAAGCTCGATCGTCTGGCGCCTGGCCTGGGCATCGCGCTCCTCTGGCGTGAGGGCGCGGCCGAGCTGCCGGCCGCGTTCCCGCTCAGCCTGCTGAAACTCGACGTCCTTGCTTTCGAAGCCTCTCGCCATACCGACTACAGTATTCTACTGAGATGCAGAGCGCGCACGAGTTGACGACGCGATGGCCGGCACTCGATATCGCGGCCAAGCGTGCCCGCCTTACCAACTCGCTGCACCTCTCGCCCGGCCTGGCCGACGCCTCCTCCGGTTCGATCGTCGCCGCGGACCGCGCCGCCGCGGGCTTGTGGCGAGCGGATCCGTCGGTGTGGAGCGCCGACGCAGCCCTGCAGCAGGAAATCGGCAAGTGGCTCGGCTGGATGAGCTCGCCGATGCTGATGGCCGACTCCATCGATCGCCTGCAGACTTTCGCCGCCAGCATCAAACGCAACGGCTTCACCGACGTCGTGCTGCTCGGCATGGGCGGATCGAGCCTGGCGCCCGAAGTCCTGCGCGCCGTGATCGGCGCAGCGCCGGGATGGCCGCGGCTGCACATGCTCGATTCGACCGATCCGGCGGCCGTGCGCGCCGTGGCCACCGCGCCCGATCGCACGCTGTACCTGCTCGCGAGCAAGTCGGGCACGACCATCGAACCGAATTCGCTGGCCGCGCATTTCCGCCAGCGCCTGCAGGACGCGGGCGTGCCGCGCTGGGCGGATCACTTCGTCGCGATCACCGACCACGGCACCGAGCTCGAACAGCGCGCGCGTGAGGAGCATTTCCGCGACGTGTTCATCAACCCGTCCGACATCGGCGGCCGCTACTCGGCCCTCTCATTCTTCGGCATGGTGCCGGCGGCGCTGATGGGACAGGACGTGTCCGAGATCATCGGCTGGGCGCTCGCCATGCTCGCCGCGTCGGAGCCGGGCGCTGCGGCGGCCGCGACGAACCCCTCCGTCGGGCTCGGCCTGGTGCTCGGAGCTGGGGCGCTCGGTGGCCGCGACAAGCTGACCCTGGTCGTGCCGCCGGGGCTCGACGCCTTCGGCCTCTGGGTCGAGCAGCTGATCGCCGAGAGCACCGGCAAGAACGGCGTCGGCATCGTGCCGATCGCCGGTGAACCGCTCGCCGCACCGGCCGCCTACGGCAGCGACCGGCTGTTCGTGCGCATGCGCGTCGCTGACGCGGCCGGCGAAGACGCGCGCGACGCCGGCATCCGCGCCATCACGGAGACGCGCGCCCCCGTGGTCGAGATCGACCTACCGGGCCCGCTGGCGCTGGGCGCTGAATTCATGCGCTGGGAAATCGCGACCGCGGTCGCGGGCTCGCTCCTCTCGATCAACCCGTTCGATCAGCCGAACGTGCAGCAGGCCAAGGACGCCACCAAGGCGCTGCTGACCGAGTACAAGACGAAGGGACGCCTGCCCGTCGCGGATCCGGACGCGACGCTCGGCGGGATCTCCCTGACCGTGAGCGCGGCAGCGCGCCAGGCGCTGGCGGGCCGCGGCGCCGAAGCGCTGCTGTCGCTGCTTCACCCTGGCGACTATTTCGCGCTGCTGGCGTATCTGGGACCCGATCCGGCGCTCGCCGCCGCGCTGCAGTCGTGGCGGCGGAGCGTCCGCGATCGCGCGCGGGTGGCGACGATGTTCGGCTACGGCCCGCGCTATCTGCATTCGACCGGGCAGCTGCACAAAGGCGGTCCCAACAGCGGCGTGTTCGTGCTGATTTCGGCGACGCCGTCCGAGGACCTGCCCATCCCGGATCAGCCATTCTCGTTCGGCACCCTCGAGCACGCGCAGGCGGTCGGCGACTTCGCCTCGCTCGACGCCGCCGGCCGCCGCGCCGTCCATGCGCACCTGCCGTCGCAGGATCCGGCGCTCATCCGCACGCTGGCGGACGCATTGCTTACGAGCCTCCCGGGTCCGGCTGAAGCCGGACACTACCGGAAACAGGGTACCGTCGGCTTTTCTCGGAGTATCTCTTCGGTCGTGTCCGGCTTCAGCCGGACCCGGAGTATCTCTTCAGTAGTGTCCGGCTTCAGCCGGACCGGAGTATGCGATGCAGATCGGTTTCGTAGGGCTGGGGAAGATGGGTCTGAACATGGTCACGCGGCTCGTCCGCGGCGGCCACACCGTCGTCGCGTACGATCGAAGCGCAGACGCCGTAGCTCGCGCCGAAGCGGCCGGTGCCAAGGGCGTATCGACGCTCGAAGCGCTGATTGAAGGGTTGACCGCGCCTCGCGCAGTCTGGGTGATGGTCCCGTCCGGCGATCCCACCGAGTCCACCGTCACCGCGCTCGGGCGCATCCTCGCCGCCGGCGACGCGATCATCGACGGCGGCAACACCAACTTTCACGACGATGTGCGGCGGGCGCAGGTGCTCGGGGCCAAACGGGTCGACTACCTCGATGCCGGGACTAGCGGCGGCATCTGGGGTCTTCAGGAAGGCTACTGCCTGATGGTCGGCGGCCCGGCCGACGTTTGCAGCCGCCTCGAGCCGATTTTCCTGACGCTCGCGCCGACCGACGGCTATCTGCGCGTCGGCGGTCACGGCGCCGGCCACTACGTGAAGATGATTCACAACGGGATCGAGTACGGCCTGATGCAGGCGTACGCCGAAGGCTTCGAGCTGATGCACGCGAGCGACTACGCGGTCGATCTCGGGGCGGTGGCGAAGCTGTGGAACCAGGGCAGCGTGGTGCGGTCGTGGCTGCTGGAGCTGACCGGCCGCGCGCTGGCCGAAGACCCGGAGCTCTCCGCCCTCAAGGGCTACGTCGAAGACTCCGGCGAAGGGCGATGGACCCTGCACGAGGCGATCGACCGCGGCGTGCCGCTGCCGGTCATGACCGCCGCGCTGTTCACCCGCTTCCGCTCGCGCGAGGACAACCCCTTTTCCGAGCGGATGCTGGCCGCGCTGCGGAATCAGTTCGGCGGCCATGCGGTGAAAAAGTCGTCGTGACGATTGTCATCTTCGGCGGCGGCGGTGACCTGGCGCACCGCAAGCTGCTGCCCGCGCTCTACAACCTGCACGTCGACGGTCTGCTGCCCCCCAAGACCGCGATCCTCGGCGTCGGCCGCTCGGCGATGACCGATGACGCGTATCGCGAGTTCGCCAAGGACGGCATCACCAAGTTCTCGCGCCGCACCATCGACGAGCAGGCCTGGGCCGGATTCGCCGACGCGCTGTTCTTCGTCGCCGCCGAGATCGACGGCGAGCAGGGCCTGGCCCCGCTCGGGGCGCGGCTCGACGTCATCGAGCACGAGCGCGCCCTGCCGCCCGAGCGCATTTACTACCTCGCGCTCCCCTCGTCGCTGTTCGTGCCGACCGTCAAGCAGCTGCAGCGCGCCCGATTCGTCGCCCGCGGCGACGGCCCGGCGGCGCGCATCGTCGTCGAAAAACCGATCGGGACCGACCTGCACAGCGCCTGCGCGATCAACGACGCGATCGCCGAGGTCTTCGACGAGAAGCAGATCTACCGGATCGATCACTACCTGGGCAAGGAGACCGTCCAGAACATCCTGGTGATGCGCTTCGCCAACAGCATCTTCGAGCCGTTGTTCAACCAGAAATACGTCGACCACGTGCAGATTACCGTGGCGGAGGAAGAAGGCGTCGGCACCCGGGCGGGCTACTACGAGCAGGCGGGCGCGCTGCGCGACATGGTGCAGAACCACATGCTGCAGCTGCTGTCGCTGGTGGCGATGGAGCCGCCGCACTCGCTCGACGCCGACGTGATCCGCGACGAGAAGCTGGAGATTCTCCAGTCGCTGCGGCCGCTGCAGGGCGCCGCGATCGACGCCAACGTGGTGCGGGCCCAGTACAACGGCTATCTCGCCGAGAAGGGCGTCGATCCCAAGTCGCGGACCGAGACCTACGTCGCGCTGCAGGTCTTCATCGACAACTGGCGGTGGTACGGCGTCCCGTTCTTCCTGCGAACCGGCAAGCGCCTGCCCAAGCGCTCGAGCGAGATCTCGATCCACCTGAAGGAGATTCCGCCCATCCTCTTCAACACCGATCCCGGCAAGCGTCTGGAGCCGAACATCCTCGCGATCCGGATTCAGCCCGACGAGGGCTTCTCGCTCGGCATCAGCTGCAAGCGGCCGGGCCCGCACGTCGACGTCTCGCCGGTGAAGATGGACTTCCACTACGGGGAGATGTTCGGCGACGGCTCGTCGCCTGAAGCCTACGAACGACTGCTGCTCGACGTCCTGACCGGCGACCCGACCCTCTTCATGCGCCGGGACGCGGTCGAAACGGCATGGCGATGGGTGATGCCGGTGCTCGATCGCTGGGCGGCGCAGCCCGCGCCGCTGGCGACCTATGCACCCGGTTCGTGGGGACCGCCCGAAGCCGATCGTCTCATCGAGTCGATGGGACGAACCTGGCGGCCGCTCTGATGCGATACCTGGTCACCGCGCGGGTCAAGGCCGGGCAGCGCGAGGCGCTCGACCGCGCGATCGAGGACCAATCGCTCGGCCGCGGCTCGGTCGCCGGCGAAGAGTACCTGCACGACATGACGACCGCGCGACAGCTGGATGACGGCCGCGTGCAGTGGGTCGAAGTCTGCTACTGCGCGACGCCGCTGGCCGAAGAGCGCGACTACTGGGAGGTCTACTTCTCCCTCGACAAGGTGCAGGACGCCCACGCCCGCAGCCGCTGCCGCGATCTGAACGGCACCGAACCGTGGGCGTGCGGCGAATGCGATTGCACCGCGCGCCTCGACGCGCATCTCGCGTCCAAAGGACGCCCGTTCCGGCCTTCCAAGTAGGTTTATACTCGCCGCGTGCCGTCGTCCTCCCTGCAGGCCTTGCTGATACGCGCCGGCGCCTCGCTCGAGCGCGGCCGCGGCGCCGAGGCGGTGCAGATGCTCGCGCCCGCGCTGCGATCATCGCTGACCCGCGACGAAGAGCTGACGGTGCGCTCGATGCTTGCCGAAGCGGCGCTGCTGCAGGACGACTTGGATCAGGCGGCCGGCGCGCTGGGCCGTCCGCCGGACACCTTCCGCGACACCGTCCCGCCGCGCCGGCTCTCCGCGCTGTGGCGCCTGCACGGACGGCTGGCCTCGGCGCGTGGCGATCAGTCGCGCGCCATCGCGATGCAGGGCCGCGCACTGAAACAGGCGGAGGCGGCCCACGATTCGCGCGCCATCGGCCTCGCCCACTACGAGCTCGGCCAGTGCTACCGCCAGGTCGGCGACGTCGCGATCGTCCGCGAGCACATCAGCAAGGCCGCCTCGGCGCTGCACGCCGCGGGTGACCGGCGTCATCTCGCGCTGGTCCATTCCCTGTCGAGCATCTCGCTGGCGCAGCTCGGGCGCTACGACGAAGGGATGGCCGCGCTCCGGCACGCCGAGCGGCTCGCCGCGGTGGTCCAGGCCGAGGACGTGCTCGCCACCGTCTGCGGCAACCAGGCGAACGTGATGATGCTCCAGCACCGCTACGAGCAGGCGCTGGCGCTGGCGGAGCGGAGCGTCTCGCTGCACGAGATGCACGGGTCCGGACACGGCCTCGCCGTCGCGCTTGCCACGCTCGGCCAGATCTGCGTGCGCCTCGGCGATCTGGCTCGGGCGGAGGACGCGCTCCACCGCGCGCTGGAAGTGCGCAGCCCGATTCAGTTTCACGAGACCACCGGCGCGGTGTTCGACACCCTCGCGCAGATCCACCTGATCCGCGGCCGCTACGACACCGCCAGCGATTTTCTCGGCCGGGCCAGCGAGGCGTTCGGCGCGTACGGCCGCCAGACCAGCCAGTGGTACGAATGGTCGGTGCGCGTGCTGGGAGCGCGCCTGGCGCTTCGGCGATCGGCGCTCGACGACGCGGTGGCGCGAGTGGACGACATCCTGCAGGCCGGCGCGCCGCCGTTCGACGCGCTGCAAGCGACGCTGATCGCCGCCGAAGCGCTGATTGCCGCCGATCGCCTGCCGGAGGCCGAGCAGCGCCTCGCCGCCGCCGCCGACGCGCTCGATCCGAGGGTCGCACCGGCGGCGTGGGGCGAATACCTGCGGCTGCGCGGCGCGCTCCACGCCAAGTCCAACAGCGGCGCCGACGCCTACCACGATTTCTCCCAGAGCGCGGCGCTGCTCGAGCTGCTCGGCGAGCGCTATCAATCCGGTCTCAGCCATCTCGCGCTCGGCCGCCTGGTGGCGGAGACCGGCGCACGGTCGGTCGCCGAACGCCATCTGAACAAGGCGCTCGGCATCTTCGAGCAGCTGGGCGCGGACCGTGACATCGACGATACCCACGCCGCGCAGTCGCTGCTGACCGCGGTCGGCACCGGCCAGTACGTGATCTCGCCGGCAGACGCCGACGATGCGATCGTGCGCCGGATCGTGGATGCGGCGGCGCTGCCCGATCTGCTCGGACGGGAAACGGCGGCGGCGCTGATGGAAGCATCGGCCGGCGACGTCGCGGTGATCTACGTCGAGCTGGCAGGCGGCGACGTGGTCGTGGTCGCAACCGCCGGCTGCGATGCCGAGGCCGGGCGTGCGATGGCGCGCTCGGCGGCCCACGGCACGCCCTACGGACGCGGCGGCGTGATCGTGATTGAGCCGCTCGGACGCGATGCCGCCGGGGCCCGCCTGGGCCTGGTCGCGTCGCCGCGCCCCATCGGCCACCCGGTGATGCGGCGGTTGAAGATGATTGCCGCCGTGGCGCGGCAGGGATTTGCCTTGTGCGCCGCGCGCGACCGCCCGGTGGCGGTGGCGGGCCTGGCGGTCGATCCACCCTCGCTCGAGCCGCTCCTGCCTGGATTCCTTTCCGCCAGCGCGGCGATGGCCCGGGTGGTCGAGCAGATTCAGCGGCTGCAGGGCAACGACCTGACCGTGTTGATCACCGGCGAGAGCGGCACCGGCAAGGAACTGGTATCGCGCGCGATCCACGTCGGCTCGCACCGGAGCGCAGGCACGTTCCTGCCGTACAACTGCACCACCACCGGGCGCGATCTCGCCGACAGCCAGCTGTTCGGACACCGGCGCGGCAGCTTCACCGGCGCGGTGACCGATCAGCCCGGGCTGATTCGCACCGCATCGGGCGGCACGCTGTTCCTGGACGAGATCGGCGACCTGCCGCTGGACGTGCAGCCGAAGCTGCTGCGCTTCCTCGAGCAGCACGAGATCATGCCGATCGGCGAGAACAAGCCGCAGCGGGTCGACGTGCGAGTCATCGCCGCCACCAACGCGGACCTCGAACAGCGCGTCGCCGAAGGCAAGTTCCGGGAGGATCTGTATTACCGGCTGAGCGTCATCCGCATCCACGTGCCGCCGCTGCGTGAACGGCGGGAGGAGATTCCGCACCTGAGCACGTTTTTCCTTCGCGAGGCGGTTGAGCGCCTCGGCAAGCCGGACATCCATCTCAGCTCCGAGACGCTCGACGTGTTCTCGCAGTATTGGTGGCCCGGAAACGTGCGCCAGCTGAAGAACGAGATTCAGCGCGCGGTCGCGCTCAGCGCGCCGGGAAGCGCCATCGATCCGGCGCATCTGTCCCCGGAAATCGGCACGACCCGATTGCCCACGGCGTCCGGATCGATTCGGATTTCGCGCGCCGCGCCGAACCTGGCGGCCGCCGTCGAGCACGTGGAGCGCGATCTGATTCAGGCCGCGCTCGACCGCGCCGACGGTAACATCTCGGAATCGGCGCGGGCTCTGGGGCTGACCAGGCGCGGCCTGTACCTGAAGATCAGACGCCTCGGACTGGACTCCAGAGCCGAGTCCGATCCCACATTTATGGATACTGAGTAGCCAGTTACCAGCGCTGTTGGATACTAGATACTCGGTTTTTCAAGGGGTTCTATTTTCAGCATAGTTTTGTAAAGATCTGTCTAATATTGACTTAGGCCCTTAGACCGATCGTTGACCTGCCCACGGTTGCACACGGCTCGACACTTGATATCTATTCCGTCGCGTTCTCAAAACTTGGGGGCCGACGTGAAGCATATCTGGACTGACCTGCCGACGCCGACACGCTCTGACGTCAACCAGCGCGGCACCGAACGCCGTGCCGTCGCCCTCCCCGCTCGCCTGACCTGGAAGGATCAGCGCGGCGCCACGCGGTTTGCGACCGTCATGGCCCGCAACGTCAGCGACTTCGGTGTGTTCGTGGAATGCCAGTCGCCGGTGACCATCCCGCTCTACCGGCTGGTGCAGTTTCAGTTCGAGCGCGACGCGCGCGAAGCGGACGGCGTGCCGCTGCAACAGGGCCGGGTGCTGAGCGCCGTCTATCGCGTGTCGCCGCCGACCGCGTCGCGGCCGCAGGGGCTGGCGCTGCGTCTGATGGTCGAGCCGCGGCGCGCCGCCATGCAGGAACAGACTCGCGCCACCGCTTGAATTAAGAATCTGGAATTTGGAATCCGGAATTCGAGCGCGCATTCCAAATTCCGAATGCTCAATTCTTAATTCCTTTTCTCCAGTACCGAGCCAGGCCCCGCCAGCTCAGATCGAAGCGTCCCGCCACCTCGTACGCCTGCGCGTCTGATTCCGACATGCGGCGCCGCAGCTCGCGGCGGATTTCACCGGTGAACCACGCTTCCCGCTCGTCGTCGGTGCCCGGGCGGACCAGCGACGCCTTCGCCAGGCCGCTCGTCAACTCGAGATGATCCGCCATTTCCGTGAGGTGAGCGGCCACCGGCGCGAACGGGCCGAAGTGCGTGATGAACAGCGTCTCTGGATGCCAGGCGCCGATGCGCGCGAAGCTGTCGCGCCAGGCCTCGAGATCGATGTCGGGCGGCGGCGTCGGCGGCATGATGAACCGACCGCTCTGCAGCCGCACCCCGGCGGTGTCGCCGACGAACGCGATGCCGGTGTCGTCGCTGAAGTAGCTGACGTGATGCGAGGCGTGCCCCGGGGTGTAAGCCACGTCGAGCGCGCGCCCGCCACCGGCGATCCGCTCGCCGCCGCGCAGAATCTCCAGGTTCCCCGGCGGCACCGGCCGCATTTCTCCCCACAGCCGATCCATTTCGTCGCCCCACAGCCGCGTCGCGCTCGCGATCAGCTTGGAGGGATCGACCATGTGAGGCGCGCCCTTCTCGTGCACGTAGACCCGGATCGCCGGGTTCTCCCGCACCAGCGTCCCGGTGGCGCCGGCGTGATCGAGGTGGATGTGGGTCAGCAGGATGGCGCGGACGTCGGCCAGGGCGATGCCTGCCTGCTCGAGGCCGGCGCGCAGCGCCGGCAGCGTGCTCGACGGCCCGGGATCGAGGATCGCCACGCCGCCGGGTCCATGCAGGATCACCGAGGCGATCACGCCGTTAACGCCACAGAAATGCAGGTCGAGATAGGAAAGCCCGGAGGCCAGTGTGATCATGTGTGAGCGTCCCGCCGCGCGCGCATCCACCCGATGATACCAACCGCGACGACCAGCGCGAGCGCCACCAGGCCGCTCCGGCCGATCCACCGCTCCAGCGTCGCCCAGCTGTACGCCAGCGAGTAGCCCGCGACCGCCACCGCCGTGCACCACACCACCGCTCCGGTCGCATTGAAAAAGAGAAACTGCGGCCACTTCATTCCGCTGCCACCGGCCAGCAGCGCGCCGACGACCCTGAGGCCGGTGATGAAGCGGGCGGCGAACACGGTTTTCGGACCGTGACGCTGAAAGAACCGATCGAACTCGCGGAGCCGATCCGCCGTGAGCCCGATGCGCCAGCCGTGCCGCTCGGCGATCGCGCGCCCGCCGTGACGGCCGATCAAGAAGCCCAGGTTGTCGCCGAGGATCGCGGCGGCGATCGCGGTCACGATCACCCGGCCGAGCGACAGATCGCCGAAATGCGCGAGCGCCGCGCCCGCCAGCAGCGCCGTTTCCCCTGGCACCGGCAGGCCCATGTTCTCGAGGAACACCCCCGCGAACACCACGGCGTAGCCGTAGCTCGCGAACAGGTCGAGGAGCCATGCGGGCATGACAGCTTTCAGCCGTCAGCTTTCGGCCGTCAGCCTGGAGGCTGAGAGCCGAGAGCCGAGCGCTACCGGACGCCGGGGCCGCGCAGCGGCCGTCCGGGACGCTCTGCGGTGATCGCGCCGTCGCCGACCACGCGCCTGCCGTTGACGAAGACCTGGCGCACACCGGTGGCGTAATGTTTGGGATCGTCGAAAGTCGAGACGTCACGAATCGTCGCCGGGTCGAAGACGGTGATGTCGGCCATCATCCCCGGACGAAGCAGCCCGCGATCGTTGAGGTGGACGCGATCGGCCGCCTTCGAGGTCATCTTGCGGATCGCCTCCTCCAGCGTCAGCAGGTGCTCGTCGCGTACGTAGCGCCCGAGGATCCGGGGGAACGATCCCCAGGCGCGCGGGTGCGACTTTGACTCGGACAGCCGGCCGTCCTGCGCCTGCGCCCCGGAGTCGGTGCCGACCCCTACCAGCGGATGCTTCAAGGCAGTGCGGACGTCGTCTTCGTCCATGATCGAGGTGATCACCGAGCTTTCGCCGTGATCGGCGATGACCAGATCGATCACCGCGTCGCGCGGATCCTTCCCCATCGCGTGGCCGATCTGGGTCAGCGTCATGCCCTCGTACTTCGCCAGGTCGCGGTTCAGCACTGACGACAGCATCACCCCGTCGCCGCCGTTGGCGCCGTACCACTGGTTCTCCCAGGTCGCCGCGTTCGGATCGTCCATGTCTTTCTTGATCCGCTCCCGCGTCGCCGGATCGGTCAGGCGCGGGAGTGTTTTCTCGAAGCCGCCTTCACGAGCCCACAACGGCAGGCACGAGTCCAGGCCGTTCGAGGCCCGCGTATAGGGATACTGATTCGCGGTCACGTCGAGACCGCGCGCCCGCGCCGCCTCGATCCGCCGCAGCACCTCAGGCATCCTGCCGAAGTTCGCTTTGTACGCGGTCTTCAGGTGCCAGATCTCGGCGGGAATGCCGGCGCGTTCGGCGACCGTGAAGACCTCGTCGAGCGACTCGAAGATCCGCGCGCTCTCCGACCGCTGATGGGTGAAGTAGACCCCGCCGTAGCGCGCCGCGACCTTCGCCAGCTCGATGATCTCGTCGGTGGAAGCAAAGCGATCGGGCACGTACTGCAGCGAGGTGCTGAGTCCCAGCGCGCCCTGCTGCATCGCCTCGGCCACCAGTTGCTTCATCCGTTCCAGTTCCGGCGGCGTCGCCGGGCGGTCGTCCTTGCCGATCACGTAGCTGCGGATGCCGCCGGCGCCGACAAACGTCGCGACGTTGATGGTCGAGTGCGATCGCTCGTCGAGCCGCTTGAAGTAGTCGGCGAGCGTGCGCCAGTCCTGCACCACGCCGAAGTGTGTGGCGTTGGCCGCGGCGTCGGCGATCAGCCGATCGTTGACCGGGGCAATCGACGATCCCTCACCGGTCACCTCGGTGGTCACGCCTTGAAGAATCTTGCTGGCGGCGCGGCCGTCCACCAGCACGTTGAATTCCGACTGGCCAAGCAGGTCGATGAATCCAGGCGAGACGACGAGGTTGGTCGCGTCCACCCGCGTGCCGGCCGTGGCGTCGCCGAGTGCGCCGACCGCGGTGATGCGGTCGCCGGTGATGCCGATGTCGCCGCGGAACCACGGCGCGCCGGTGCCGTCCACGACTCGTCCGTTGGCGATGATCACGTCGAAGCGGGGCCGCTGCGCCGACGGCCCCGCGACCAGCCACGACGAGCCGATGACGAACATCAGCACCAATAACAGGCGTGAAACTCGCATAAAGGCGATGCTAGCAGATCGCGTACTCGAAAGTGGTCGGTGTCCTGCGCTCGGATGACGGTTCTGTCGCCATTCGTACAGAAGAGGTACGTCAGTCCGGCCCAGCCGCTGTAACTTTCTGCCGGCCGGTTGGTCCAACCCATGCAGTGCGTCTGTCCATCACCTGCATGCCACGACTATCGACTGGCTCGCTCCTCGCGGCCTTGTTCATCGGAGCGCTGGTCACCGGCTCGCCCGCGCAGGCGGCAACCGTGGTCGCGCAGCGGGACGACGCGACGATCGCGCACGATGCGTCGGCGGGGAGCTGGACGCTCTCCACTGCCGGCGCATCGCTGACGCTGGCCCTGGATCCATCCCGTGATTTCGCGATCGTGAGCCTGCTGTCGGCGTCCGGCGCGACGTGGAACACCAGTGCCGCCGCCGATACGCTCGTGCGCGTCGGCTCGCGGACGCTGGCGTTCGGCAGCCGGCCGGCCGGCTTCGCCTATCGCGACGCGGCCGTGGTCACCAACGGCAACACCCTGCGGCTCGACGCAACGTTCGCGCTGGCGGCGGACGGCCTGATCTTGACGCGCCACTACGCGATCGTGCCGGGCTCGCCGTCGTTCGAGACGTGGACGACCTACGAGGGCGCCGGTGCCTCGCTTGCTGATCTCAATGCGCTGCAGATCACCGTCCCCAACGGCCCCGTCCGCTGGCTGACCGGGCTGCAAGGCGATACCGCCAACGTCCCCACCGATGGCGCGTTCACGCTCCAGCAGCAGTCGCTGGCCTCCAGCGAATCACTCTCGCTCGGCGCCACGCACCGCGCATCCGAGAAGACCGTGCCGTGGTTGTCCATCGACGGCGCGCGCGACGAGTTCTACCTGGCCTTGATGTGGTCAGGCGCCTGGTCGGCGACCCTGACCCGCGCCGGCTCGGCGTTGTCGATCGCCGTCGGCCTCGCGCCGATGACCACGAGCGTGGGCGCCGCCGTCGACGGCCCGCACGTCATCTTCGGTGTCGTGCCGGGAGGCATGGCCGAGGGCACCGCCGCCCTGCGCTCTTATGTGATCGACGGCCTCCGCGCGGGGCGTCCGATCCTGCCGCTGGTCACCTACAACACCTGGTTCGCCTACGGCACCGAGATCGACGAGACTTCGATGCGGGCGGAGATGGAACGCGCCGCGGCACTGGGCGTCGAGCTGTTCGTGATCGATGCCGGCTGGTACGCCGGGACCGGCGCCGCGGGTCCATTCGATTTCGACGCCGGCCTGGGCGGTTGGACCGCGGATCCCGTGCGTTTCCCCAACGGGCTGGCGCCGCTGCGCGACTACGCGCACAGCCTGGGGTTGCGGTTCGGACTGTGGGTCGAGCCCGAGCGCGTCAACCTGTCGTTGGTTGGACCGCCAGGTGTCGAGGAAGCGTGGCTCGCGACCGAGAACGGACAGTACGGATCGGACCATGCCGGCCAGATCTGCCTCGCCAACGCCGCGGCGCGACAATGGCTGATGGATCACCTGACGGCGTTGATCGACGAGGTCCAGCCCGACTACCTGAAGTGGGACAACAACATGTTCGTGAACTGCGATCGGGACGGCCACGGCCACGGCCCCACCGACGGCAACTTCGCGCACACCGGCGCGCTCTACGACATGCTCTCCCAGCTGCGCACGCGGTATCCGGATCTGCTGATCGAAAACGTCTCGGGCGGCGGCAACCGGCTCGACGTCGGCATGCTCCGCTTCACCGACGTCGCCTGGATGGACGACCGCACGGCCCCCTCGGTGCACGTCCGTCACAACCTGCAGGGCTTGAGCGCGGTGTTTCCGCCGGCCTACCTGCTGTCGTTCGTCACCGATCACGATACCGAGCCGCTCCACGACTCGCCGGATCTGTCGCTCTACTTCCGCAGCCGGATGAGCGGCGCGCTCGGGCTCTGCTTTCGCGGCGACGGGTTCACCGAGGGCGAGAACGCGAGCATGAGCCACGAGATCGACATCTACAAGGCCACCCGCGCGACGATCAGCGTCGCGGCCGGGTCGCTGCTGACCCAGCAGGCCGAACCGCAGGACGGGCCGTCATGGGATGTGCTGCAGGAAAGCACCGCCGCGCACGATCAGCTCGTCCTGAGCGCGGTGCAGTCCGACAGCGGCGTGCAGAAGATCAACATCAAGCCGACCGACCTGCAGCCGGGGCTGACCTACCAGGTGCAGTCGGTGGATACCGGCATTCTCGGCACCGCCACCGGCTCGGCGCTGATGACCGCCGGCATCGACGTCATCCAGTCGCCCAACTCAGCGGCGCACATCTTGATCATCACGGCGCGACAATAGCTACCCGCCGTAGACCGTCTTCCCTCCGACCACCGTGCGGTTGATCTTGATGTTCATGATCTGATCGGGATCGACGTCGTGCGGGTCCTTCTCGAGGACGACGAAATCGGCGAGCTTGCCGGCCGCGATCGAACCCTTCAGATCCTCTTCGTGCGAGGCGTAGGCGCCGTTGATCGTCGCGATCGTCAGCGCCTGGTCGATCGTCACCTTCTGGTTCGGGCCCCACACCCGTCCCTTGTAGTCCTTGCGCGTGACCATGCTCTGGAGCGCCATCAGCGGCTCGAACGGGCCCGGCGTGTAGTCCGACGCGCCAGGCACGCGGATGCCGGCGTCGAGGAACGACTTGTGGGCGAACATCCACGCGATCTTGCCGTCGCCGTACTCGCTCCATTTCTCGCCGTGGAAGTAGACGTAGGTCCAGAACGGCGTCGGGATCACCCCACTGGCGACGATCCGCCGGATGAGATCGGGGTTGACCAGGGTGCAGTGCTCGATGCGATGGCGGCGGTTCGGGTCCGGCCATTTCTGCAGCGCTCGTTCGTACGCCTTCAACACCATGTCGATGGTCACGTCGCCGTTGGCGTGGACGCCGACCTGCCAGTCGTGGCTGTGCGCCTCGTCGACCGCCTCGTAGAGCTGCTCTTGCGTCAGCGTCAGGATGCCGTAGTCCTGCGTCCCCACGTACGGCGTGCTCATCCGCATCGTCCGCTCCGAGGCGGAGCCGTCGGCGACGAACTTCACGCCGCCGACGCGGATCCACTCGTCGCCGAAGCCGGTGTGGATGTTGGCCGGCTTCAACGCGTTGTAGGCCTGCGAGAACATCATCATGTAGGCGCGGTGGGTGAGCTCGCCGTGCTGCCGGCAGTCTTCGTAGGCGAGGATGTGCTCGGGTGAGGTCATCGCATTGTGGACCGACGTCAGCCCCGCGGCGTTGAACAGCTTCGACATGTGCGCCATGCCCTTGCGCGCACGATCGCGGCGCTGCTCGGGTGTGAAGGTCTCGCGCTTGCCGACGCGATTGAACACATTGCGCGCGTTCTCCGCGACGCGGCCGTTCAACACGCCGTTCTCCTTGAAGAAGCGCCCGTCCGCCGGATCGGGCGTGGCGTCGGTGATGCCGGCCAGCTCGAACGCCTTGCTGTTGTAGAAATTGGTATGGCCGCCGCGATGCGCCACCGAGACCGGATGCTCGGTCGTCGCCTCGTCCAGATCCTTCCGCGTCAGCGGACGATCGAGCTTGGTGTCGTCGAACATGAAGCCGGTGATCCAGACTTCCGGCGGGGTGGTCTCGACCTTGGCGCGGATCGCCGCCTGGATCTCGCGCACGGTGCGGAGGTTGGTGTTGACGCCGTAGAGCTCCTCGACGCCGCTGGGATGACTGTGCGCGTCGATGAAACCGGGCACCACCGTCATCCGCTGCGCGTCGATCAGCGGCGTTCGGGCCGTCGCCAGATTGCGGACGTCGTCGGTCGATCCGACCGCGGTGAACCGTCCGCCCTTGACCGCGAACGCCTCGGCGCGCGGCAGCGCCGCGTCGCTGGTCAGCACGCGCGCGTTGACGACGATGAGATCGGGTTCGGTGGGAGCCGCAGGCATCTGCGCCGAGACCGGCTGCGAGATCGACGGCAGCGCGATGCCTCGCGCCGAGCGCCGGCCGACGGTGAATGCGCCGGCGAGGGCGGCACCGAATCCGAGAAATTCTCCCCGTGTATACTTGGCCATAGTTGGGCGGATTCTAGCGCATGATCATCCACCAGTTTTATCTGAATTGCCTCGCGCACGCGTCGTATCTGGTCGCCGACGAGGCGTCCGGCGTTGCGGCGGTGGTTGATCCGCAGCGCGACATTCAGCAGTACCTGTCGTTTGCGGAGCAGCACGAGCTGCGCATCGCCCATGTCATCCTCACGCACTTCCATGCCGACTTCATCGCGGGGCATCTCGAGCTGCGCGACCGCGTCGGCGCACGCATCTCTCTCGGCGCGGCGGCCAAGGCGGAGTACGCCTTTACGCCGCTTGGCGACGGCGATCGGATCGAGCTGGGGCGCGTGCGGCTCCAGGCCATCGAGACGCCCGGCCACACGCCCGAGTCGATTTCGATCGCGGTCTACGACCTGAATCAGAGCGACGCCGAGCCGCATGCGGTGCTGACCGGCGACACGCTGTTCGTCGGCGATGTCGGCCGCCCCGATCTGCGGGCGGCGCTGGGCTGGTCGGCGGGCGATCTCGGCAACCTGCTGTTCGACTCGCTGCGCGCCAAGCTGTTGACGCTGCCGGATGCCAGCCTGGTCTACCCCGCGCACGGCGCCGGCTCGCTGTGCGGCAAGGCGATCAGCAAGGAGACGGTGTCGACCATCGGCGAGCAGCGCCGCTCGAACTACGCGCTGCAGCCGATGACCAAGCAGGCGTTCGTCGATCTGGTGACGGCGGATCAGCCGGAAGCGCCCGCCTACTTCACCTACGACGCCGTGTTGAACAGCAAGGAACGCCCGACGCTGGATGAAACACTGGCCCGGGAGGTCAACCCGCTGACGCTCGATCAGCTGCTCGCGTTGCGCGAGGTAGGAGCGCAGATTCTTGATACGCGCGACCCGGGCGAGTTCGCCGCGGCGCACCTCACGGGCAGCCTCAATGTCGGGCTCGGCGGCCAGTACGCGACGTGGGCCGGCACGATTCTGAGCCACGATCATCCGATCGTCATCATCGCGGACCCCGGCCGCGAGCATGAGGCCGCCACTCGCCTCGGCCGGATCGGCTTCGATCACGTGGTTGGCTATCTGAAGGACGGCCTGAACAGCCTCGAGGCTCGACCGGATCTGACGGTCGTGACCGAACGGATCAGCGCGCCGCTGGCGGCGGAGCGTCTCGACGCGGGCCTCGCGCTGGCGGTGGACGTCCGCGCTCCCGGCGAGCGCGCGCAGAAGTCGGTACCCGGCAGCCTGAGCGTCCCGCTCAACCAGCTCGCCAACAGGGCCGGCGAGCTGCCGACGGATCGCCCGCTGCTGGTCTACTGCGCCGGCGGCTATCGCTCGGCGATTGCAGCGAGCCTGCTGCAGCAGCTCGGCTTCACCAGGGTCAGCGAGATCGCCGGCGGGCTGGCTGCCTGGGAAACCGCGCAGCTTCCACTCGAGCGCCCGCAAGGTACGGTGCAGCGCTAATCCGAGCGTGACCGGCGAACCTCGGCTCCCTCGTCGGCTCGCTTCGCTGCTCGCGACCGCCGCGACGCTGCTGCTGGTGACGACCCCGGCGTTCGCGCAGGCGGTCGAGCAGTACCTTTCGATCGTCCATCAATACGCCGACGGAGACGAAAACGGCGCGCTGAACCGCCTGACGCGGACCGGCGAACGGATTCCGTCCGCGACCGTGGCACGCATGCGGACGCTGACGGATCGCGAAGTGCGGTCGGCGATCATGCTGCATACGGAGTGGGCCGCGGTGCTGCTCGCGAATGCGCGGGCGCCACATGCGACGGTGCAAATCGGCAACGCCCAGCGCCTGCTCGAGATCCTGACCGAGGACACTCGACGCCGGGCGGCCGCGCAGCCATTCGCGATCCGTTGGTACGCCTTCGCGACCAACCTGTACCCGGCCAGGGATTGTTTGTCGCCGCGTTCGCGATCAGCCGGGACGGCTGGGCCGCCTTTCCTCACTCCGCGGAAATGGCCGTCGCGCGTGGCGCCGTCTACGAGATGCGCGCGACCCTCGCCATGTCTACCGGCGTCAATGCGTCGAGCGATCGCGGCTACGGCATCAGGCGCGACTTCGAGAGCGCTGCAGCGGAGTACCAGCAGGCGTTGACGGAGGACCCCACGTTCGCGTTCGCCTTCCTGCATCGGGGATGGGTCCACCTTCAGGTGGGCGACAGTCGCGCCTCGGCCGATCTCGAGGCTGCCCTGCGCGCCGCGAAGGGCGACAGCGTCCGGTATCTTGCCCATCTGTTCCTCGGCGCCTCGGCTGAACGGCACGACAATCTGGAGGCCGCGCGCCGCCATTTCGAGGCTGCGCATCAGCTCGGCCCCTTCCAGACCTCTGCGGTCGCTCTCAGCCGCGTCGAAACCGCGATGGGCCACGCCGATCGCGCCCGCGCGATCACCGCGGCGTTCGCCCAATCCGCCGCGCGCGCCGAGGATCCCTGGTGGAACTATCAGCTCGGTGGCTTCGAGCCCGGCGCGATCACCTGGCTGCGGGCGGAAGCGAGGCGCCAGTGATCCGGCTCGGCGCGGGCGCACTCCTCGTGCTCGGCCTCGCCTCGCCTTGCAGCGCTCAGGACGTCGAACGCTATCTGGCGCTGGCGCGCGAGTATGCGGCCGGCCGCGGAGACGATGCGACGGCGCGCCTCGCAACCTGGGCGCTTCCCGATCTCAGCGCGGCGGCCGAGGTCACGGCTCTTACGGCGAGCGCCCGCGATCTGAAATCCGCCGCCATGCTCCATACCGACCTCGCCAACACGATCATCGACGCGGACCCCGAAGCGGCACGGTTTCACCTCAACATGGCGCGCGGCGCGCTGACCGTCGCCAGCAGCCGCATCGGCCAGCGGAAGCCCCTCGAGCCTTTCTACCGGCGTTGGTTCCGCTTCGTTGCGAGCGTCTACACGTCCGCCGAGCTCCTGCCGCAGGCGCGGGCTCTCGTGCAGCAAGGACTCGACCGTTTCCCCGAGGACGCGGGTCTTCACGTCGCCCGCGGCATCATCGTCGAGGTCAGCGTGAGAAAGAATCTCGTGCCCGACTGGCGGCGCCACTCCGTCTACAGCGCGGACAACCGCGCGAGGGTCGACGCGGCGATGAAGACCGCGACGAACGACTACATGCGCGCGCTGTCGATCGACGGCCACAACGCGGAGGCCCACCTGCACCTTGGCTGGGTGCGCTTCGTTCTGGGCGACGGGCGGGAAAAGGGCGAGCTCACCGCCGCCATCGCCGATGCCCGGGACGACGCCGTGCCTTACATGGCCCACCTGCTTCTGGGCGCCCTCGCCGAGCGGGACGGCCATCTGGCCGAGGCGCTTCAGGAGTACGAGCTCGCGCGGACGGCCGGCCCGGACTTCCAGACGCCATGGGTCGCGCTCAGCCGCGTCGAGCAGGCACTTGGACACGACGGCCGGGCCCGGGAGCTCGCCCTTGGCGGCTTGCAACTCGAAAAGACCGCCGCGGACGATCCGTGGTGGGATCACCGGATCGGATTCGACCGGGAAAGCCTGTACTGGTTGCGCGATGAAGTGAGGCGGCCGCAATGAGGTTCCTGGTTGTCGCGCTGCTCGCAGCGCAACTGACGTCCGCGCCGCAGACGACGTTCAAGCAGCGGCGTCGAGGTCGTCGAGCTGGACGTATCGGTGACGCGCGGCGGCGTGCCGGTCGCCGGGCTGACCGCGCGCGACTTCGCGCTGACCGACAACGGCGCAGCGCAGGACGTCGCAGAGCGTCACCCTCGAACAGCTGCCGCTCAGCGTGACGATGGTGCTCGACACCAGCCAGAGCGTCGCCGGCGAGCGCCTGCAGCATCTGGTCCTGGCCGGCACCGGCCTGACTACGGCGCTGCATGCCGGCGACCGGGCTGCGCTCATCACCTTCTCACATGCCGTCGATCTGCGGGTGCCGATGACCGGCGACCTGACGGCGATCCGCGACGCGCTCGGCGCGATGACCGGCAACGGCGCCACCTCGCTGCGCGACGCCGTCCACCTGGCGCTGCAGCTGCAGCCGCACGACCAGACCCGGCCGCTGATGCTGGTCTTCACCGACGGACACGACACCGCCAGCTGGCTGACCGAGGACGACGCGATCGACTCCGCCCGCCGCGCCGGCGTCGTCGTTCACGCGGTGCGGGTGGAGTCCGACGCCTTTCTCGACAAGCTGACGCAGATTTCCGGTGGGCGCACCTGGTCCGCGACATCGGATCGGCAACTGCAGGATCTCTTCACCAAGGCGCTCGACGAGATGCGGGCGCGCTATCTGCTGACTTACACGCCGCGTGGTGTCCGCCAGCCCGGCTGGCACGAGCTGAAGGTGAAGCTGAAGAACGGAAGCGCCGACGTCACCGCGCGCCGCGGTTATTTCGTCGCGGATAAGTAGTGCAGGCCTTCAGGCCTGCATTGGAAGGCCTGCGTCGGTCCGGCAGGCCTGAAGGCCTGCGTCGGTCCGGCAGGCCTGAAGGCCTGCACTACTTCATGCGCACCCATTCAGCGCGACATCGAACGCGTCGTAGTTATGCCGCGGACGGCTCCCGCCCGCCACCTTCCGATTGGCCAGCATCGGTACCTCTTGCTCCGCACGCCCGCCATGCGAGCGCAGCGGCGCGTCCAGCGCCGACAGATCGTGATCGGCCGGGCGCGTGCCAATCACCGTCGCGGCGTCGCTGAACACCACGAGATCGCCGGTGCGGTCCTGCGGCAGATCGAATCGGCGGCAGGCCTCGTCACGCGCCAACGCCACATCGATGCCGGGAGTGGCCTGCACGCGGGCGGCAAGTGCCGCCGCTGCGCCAGGCATGGCGAGATACACCATCGCGCACGAGCCGAGCGCGCCGTGATGGAGCACGTACGGATCGGTGATCGGCAGGACGACGCGCGCGGCGCCGGCGCCGAGCCAGCCGTCGAGCAGGTCCTGCAGAAACACCGCGCGCAACTCGCCTGCGGCATCGGTCTTCGCCTGCATGCCGTGATCGGCGGTAATCACCAGGGTCGCGCCGAGGCGACCGATTTCGGCCAGCGTGCGATCGACCACACCGTAGAAGCGGTTGGCTTCCGCATCGCCAGGGGCGTGCTTGTGCTGCACATAGTCGCTGGTCGAGAGATACATCAGGTGCGGCGGCGTCGGCCGCGAGCAGCCTGGCGCCTTCGGCCAGAGCGCCTGCTCGCTGAGCGCCGCCGAGTAGACCTCGACGCCGGTCGCCTCGATCGAAACGCAGGTGCCGCTCACCCCGTGACCGAGCAGACGTCGCAGCTTGTCCTTGGCGGTCACGACCGTGACCCGCGCGCCGGCCCGAGAGAACGCCGCCAGGACGGTCTCGGCGCGCAGGTATGAGGCGTCGTTCATCATCACCGTCTGGCCGGTGTCGCGATCGAGGAAGAAATTGCCGGCAATGCCGTGCACAGAGGGCGGCACGCCGGTCACGATCGACACGTTGTTCGGGTTCGTAAAGCTCGGTAGCGCTGATTGAACCAGTGCGAAACGCTCGAGGTCCACGAGCGACCGCAGGTACGGCGCAACCCCGGCGGCAATCGCGCGCTCGATGTAACCGAACGCTGATCCGTCGAGACACACCACCACCACTGGCTGTGACGGCCAGCGGTAGGTGCGGCCGTTGACCGTGATCGTGCGAGGGTCCATTCAACGCCTCGGGATCAGCGCCTTCCGGATCTTCGCCACCACCGTGAAGTTGGGATCGACCACGTTGGCGATCTCGTACTCGGCGGCCTGGCCCATCAGGATCTGCGCGCCGCGCTCGGTCATGCCGTAGTCTCCCGCCAGCATCTTCTGCAGTTCGGTGGTGGCATGCTGAAACGCTTCGAGCAGCGGCCGCGCACTGCCGAGCGCCATCACGTGCGTCTCGGTCTCGAGCCGCGGCCAGCCGATCGCCTTCTTCTTCACCAGCGCGACGCTGAACTCGACGTCCATCGAGGTCTCGAGGCCGGTGCCGACGACTTCGCCCTCACCCATGCGCGCATGACCGTCTCCGAGAAACAGCAGCGCGCCCGGTTCGTTGACCGGCAGCATCAGCTTGGCGCCGGCGCCCATCGACGCGTAGTCCATGTTGCCGCCAAAGGCGCCGGGCACACCCGTCGCAATCGCTTCCTTGCGCGCCGGCGCGACGCCGATGCAGCCGAGCATCGGCTTGAGCGGCAGCTCGATGCCGCCCGGCTGCAGCTCGACCTGATCGAGGCGGGCGACCCCACGGGCCTTGTCGATCGTCCAGGTGGTGCGCTTGGCGTCGCGATCGACGCGTGCGGCAATCGCGGCGGGATCGACCGTATACGGCGCCAGCAGACTGCTGGAGTATGCCGACGCCCGGTTGGTCTCGAGCTTCTCGATCGATGACGACCAGCATGTCGCCCGGCTCGGCGCCTTCGACGTAGAACGGCCCGGTCTCGGGATTGCCGCCGCTCGCGACCGACTTTCCGTTCCAGTCGACGCCGCCGGCATCGATGGTTTTTGTGATCACACGATCGCCGGGCTTGATCCGCAGCGCGGGCGGATGCGCGAACGAATAGGTCGAGTAGAAGACGGTCGGGATGAAGGTATGGGTCTCGGCCCTGACCGATCGAGGACGCGAGCAGCACGGTCGAGAGAAGCGCGAAGCCACACCGTTTCATCGTCGGTCTCCCCGGCAGGGTTCAAGGTTCACGGTTCAAGGTTCTCAGGCGCGGCGGCGGTTTCTGTTCGAGACATTCGTGGAGCGCGCGCGATGGCAGCGGCGTGGCGGTCGCGCCAGCGCGATCGCGGCGGATGCCATCGTACATCGCGACGGCGCCGCCGCGGAACGACACCATTGGTGCCCAATCGAGCCGGGCCGACATATTTGTCGCGCCGAATCGCGCGCGCAGCTCGTCGACCTCCTGCGGCTCCAGCACGAAGTACGGGTGGTGGCCCGTGCGCGGCGAGCCAGTCGACCATGCGATCGAGCCAGGCCGGATCGCCGACGTCCCACCGCACGGTCAGCCGGCCGGCGTAGTATCGAATGCTGCCGCTGTGCTGCGCGGCAATCACGACATCGTCCGGTCCGGTCAGCGACTCCACGGTTCTCGCGACCTCGATGTACTTGGCCTCGCCACGCGCCGTCCCGAACGCGTCGCGGCGGACCGCCTGCGTCACGCCGCTGACGCCAATCGCCGCCAGCGCCACCATCGCGGCGCCGCGCAGGGCGGGCACCGACGAGCGGTAGGCGGCGGCGACGATCGACGCCGCGCCGAGCGTCATCGCCGGCCAGGCGGGCAGGAGGAACCGGAGATACCACCAGGCGTCCCACGGCACGTAGAACACGTACGAGAGCAGATCAACAGGGCGACGCCGCCAAGCAGCCAGCGCGCCTCGGCGCGAATCCTGAGTCGGCCAGAAACGCGCAGATGGGAGGGCCAACACCGCGAAGCCGCCGATCGCAAACGGCGTTTCCACCGACAGCAGCCACCAGCCATAACGCCTGATGTTGGGCAGCACGTACGACCACAGGTACGCATCGGTCATGTCGTAGCCGGAAGTCAGCGGCGATCCGTAGAGACGCGCGTTGATGACGGCAATCGCGATCGCGCCCGACGCCGCCGCGATCGCAAACGACAGCGGCGCCAGCCTCGACGACGCCGGCCCCCGCGCTCGTCTGCCGCGCCAGATCATCCAGACCACGATGACGCCCGCCAGCGGCGCGAGGTTGGGGCGGATGAGGATGCGCGGCGGCGGCGGCGAGGCCCGCCGCACCCGCCGCCAGCGGCGTTCCTCCGAGCGCGAACGCGATCGACACGGCCCAGGCGGCCGCCGCGGGCACGTCGCTCATCGGCGCCATCAGCATGAACAAGAGCGTCGGGCTCGTGGCGACGATCCAGGCCGCCGCGAGGCCGACGATCGGCCTGCCGAGCACGCCGGCCGATCGCGTAGGTCGCGAACACGAGGATGCCGCCGCAGACCGGCACCACCCAGAAGACGGCGCACTGGCCGGCAGCCAGCTTGAACGCCGCCATCAGCAGCGGCAGCCCCGGCGAATATTGCGGAACGATGCGATAGCCGTCCGGCTCGGGACGATAGCCGAGCGGCGTGAAGGTCCAGCGCGCCAGCGGCCACGGCACCGACGCGCCGAAGCTTTGGTCGATGTGCAGATGTCCCTGCAGCCAGAGATCGACCTGGCTGACGTAGCCGTAGGCGTCGGAGCCAGCGGCGACGCGCGTGCTCCAGATCAGGCCGGTGCCGAGATGTCGATCGCCGCCAGGACGGCGGCGATCCAGAAGTGAGCGCGAGCGATCCGGTGGATCACCAGACCGGCATCAGGCGCGGGCGAACGGATTCTCGTCGGCGCTCGGGCCGTAGATCGACGGCACCGGCACGTCGAGCAGCCGGAGGTAGACCGACAGCTGGCCGCGGTGGTGATACCAGTGGTTCAGCGCGATCGAGCGGATCAGCGCCGACTTCGGCATCTCGAAGATCGTCTGGCCGCCGGCCGAGGCTTTCCAGTTCTTGGTCAGGCCGTTGTCGCCCAGCTGGCCCAGCACCTCTTGTACTTCGCCACGCTCTTGTCATGCGCCGACCAGGTCCGCGGTCGACGTCGCGACCGGCGGCTTGTCGCCGGTCATCTTGGTCTCTTCATCGCAGGCCCAGCCGCAGATGAAGCCCGGCACCATCGCCGTGTGCAGCGCCAGCTCGCCGAGCGACATCGACTTGGGATGGGGCTTCCATGTGAACTTGTCGGCGGGCACGCGCTCGAGCACGCGCCGCGTCGTCTTGGCCTCGGTATCGAATTCCTGAAGAAACGCCTGGGACATGGACACGATGACACCTCCTGTGAATGGCGAAGAGCGTGATTCTATGATGTTTGCCGCCGAGGGGGGAACCTTTCCGCGCTTTCGGTGTCAACCCGTACAGCTGGACGTTCAGCAGGAGTGGACATGAAGCGAATGCTGCTGGCGCTCGCGGTGGCCGTCACGACGGCGTGCGGGGCGCCGATTGATATCGCGAAGGCCGTGCATCTGGAAGCGGTGTCGACCGGCTGGTACCGGGCGGGCGTATCGAACGGCAAGAACAAGATCGTCCCGGCCGTCGCGTTCAAGCTGAAGAATGTGTCGAGCCAGCCGCTCAGCGCGCTGCAGATCAACGCGGTGTTTCGACGCGCTGGCTCGAACGAGGAGTTCGGCGCCGAGTTCCGCCCCGTGTCGGGATCGGGACAGCTCGCCGCCAGCGACACGACCGACACCCTGACGCTCAAGGGCTCGCTCGGCTACACCGGCACCGACCCGGCCGAAGCCCTGCTGCAGAACTCGCAGTTCGTCGACGCGAAGGTCGAGGTGTTCGTCAAGGCTGGCTCGGGTCAGTGGACCCGCGTCGGCGAGTTTCCAATCGCGCGACAGCTGAACGGCAACTGACCGCTACAGGGTTCTTTACTCTGCTGTAGTGCAGGCCTTCAGGCCTGCCCGACACGGCGGACCTGAAGGTCCGCGCTACAGTGACCGCTACAGCGTCTTGATGAACGCGACCAGGGCGCGGCGATCGGCAGGATCGAGTGTCAGGCCAAACGGGTGGCCCGGCACCCGCTCGAGGCGGGCCGGATCGAACCACTCGTCGAGCGTTGCCACCGCGCCCGCGTGCTGGAACGGACCGCGGTACCACGCCCCCTTGAGCGAAGGCACTTTGTAGTAGCCGGTGCCTTTGCGCGTCCGCATCGCCAGCGCCGGATCGGTGCCGACGGATCGATTGATGATTGCGTAGCGCGTCAGGTGTGCGGCGGGCACGCTGAAGCCGGAGGCCGGCGTCAGCCGGTTGCTCGTGTACAGCGGCGCCGTATGGCAGGTGTTGCACCCTTCCCTGGCGAAGACGCGGCGGCCGCGCTCCGCGTCCGCCGTCGCGCGGTTGGGATTCGGCGGCGGCGCGATCGAGTACAGATACCGGGCCAGCGCGTACAGCTGCTCGTCGCCGTAGCGATCCATCTTGGTGGGATCGGGCACCGGATCCACCAGGCGAAAATCGCCGAACCGATCGAACGCGTTCGCGCCCTGCACGATCGCGACGTACCGCATCAGGTCGGCAATCGATCGCTGCTGGACCAGGCCGGTGTGATCGAGGAAGCGCCTCTCCTTCACGCCGATCAAATCGGGAATCTGGGCGGGAGTGAACAGGCTGAGGTTGACGCGCGTCGAGGCGCCGACCGGCACGGATTCGTAGACGCTCGCGATCTCGTCGATCGCCATGGATGACACGCGCGCGACCGGGTCGGGCGTCAACCACGGCATCGAAAAGAACGTGCGCTGGCCGAGGCGCACGCCGTCGAGCAGCGCCGCGGGATCGCGGGTCGCGGCCGCCTGCCGCCGGAGGTTGTAGCCGACAATCCGATCGGCCGGGAAATTCCCCTGTGCGCCTTTGAGCAGCGTGCCATCCGGCATCACGCGCGCGTGACACATCACGCACGATCCGCTCCCGACCTCGACCAGCCCTTTTTTTCGAATGACGTAGCGCGAGAACGGCATGACGCCGTCCGCGGTGACTGGCACCTGATTGTGCTCGTACCAGCTGCGGTCGCGCACCGCCGCCACCTTGAACGTGGCGCCATATCCGATCGGCGCATCGAACACCGTTTCGCCGGCGGCGATCCAGTCGCGGTCCGTCCGAAGGGTCGAGGCGTCGAACGCGAGCTCGGGCTCCTGCTGCGCGAGCCAGTCCATGTACCCGGCCGGTTCGCGGCCCGGCACATAGATCGGATAGCTCTTGTAGATGGGCCGAACGGCGAGACGGTAGTAATAGTCGGGCGCCGCGTGCTGCGCCGAGCGATCGGCCTGGACCAGCGGCAGCTCGAACGACGCGAGCTCCCGCGCGTCCCACATGCGCGGCACGACCGGCTGCATCGCCATCAGCGCGATGTAAGGTGCCAGACACCTTACCAGCGGAGACACGACGCCCGACCGGATCATCGGTGCGCGCTGATATTGAAGCGGACGCCGGCCACCACGGAGCGCGGCAGCCCGGGATATCCGAGCACGCTCTCGTAGACCGTATCCGTCAGGTTGTCGATGCGCAGATAAGCGGCTACCTCGCGGCTGACACGAAATTCGCCGCCGAGCCAGGACACGGTGTATCCCGGGTTCACGGTGATATCAACCGAACGACCGGTGGGAAACTGAGGCGACGGCACCGCCGACAGGCCGAGGAACGCGGCGTCGTGTCGCTGCCCGACGTAACGCAGGTTGAAGTTCAGGGTGGCGCGGCCGCGCGTGTAGTTGGCGCGCAGTACCGCCGCGTGCTTGGGCCGCCGCAGCAGCGGTTGCCCAGGCTGAAACTGCTCGCTGGTGCTGACGAACGCGACGACCTTGGTATCGACCAACGCGTAGCCGCCGCTCGCGGTGAATCCGGCGATCGGCCGCTGCAGCACGCCTTCGAGCTCCCACCCGTTCGCCTCCGATCCGTCGATGTTGATGTAGTCCGGCTTGCCGTCCAGGCCGGGACCCGTCGACTTAAAGGCGACCTGATCGTTGAACGCGTTGTTGAAGTAAGTGGCCCGGGCCAGGATCCGCTGGTTGTCGAAGGTGATCTCCGCGCCGGCGTCGATCGTGCGCGCGCGCTCGGGGCGCAGGTCCGGATTGCCGTCGGTGAAGGCGCTGCTGTAGAGCTCGCCAAACTGCGGGTTCTTGATCCCGCGGCCGATGTTCGAGAACACCTTCACCGAGGAGACCGACCCGTTCTGGTACGGGAGCAGCAATCCACCGAGCGACAGCTTCGGGCTGGGGTTGGTGCCGTAGCGCGAGTTCTTGTCAATCCGGACGCCGACGGTCGCCAGCCATCGATCCTGCGCATGAAACTGCTGCTGCACGAAGAAGGCGTTGTTCTCGACCAGGAACGACGGATTCAGGGGATCGGATTCGCGCTCGTAGTCATAGCCGCCGCTCAGCGTCTGATCGCCGCCCCAGGTGGCGTTCATCTGGTAACGCACCGCCGGACGCTGGAACTCCGACTTGCTGGTCGAGGTGAAATCGCTCACGCCGAAGGGCGTTGTCGCCAGGAACTGGCCGGCGCCCAGAGCCAGAGCCCCGGATCGATAGGCCGCAAAAGTGGGCTGATCGAGCAGCTGCACCAGCCGGGGGCTGTTCGGGAACAACGCGCCCGGCGTGCCCGACAGGATCGCGTAGACGTTGTAGGTCGGATCCGCAATCGTGTCGGCCGACAGCCGGTACGACTTGTAGTAGTTGACCTGCGCGGTCTGATCGACCCGGTCCGAGATGCGATGCGAGAAGTCGAGGTGCCACGACAGATCGTGGGTATCGGCGGCAGTGCCGGTGTCACGCGATCCGTAGTCGATCTGGCCAATTGCCTTTCCCTTGGCATTCGCATAACGGACGCCGGTGCGCAGCGTGGCGCGATCGCCGAGGATGGTGCCGATGCCGGCGTCGATCGAGGTCTCCTTGAAGGTGTCGTGATCGGGCAGGATGTCCTGAAAGGCGCCTTCGGTGCCGCGATACACCGCGCCGAGTTGATAGTCGA
Organism: uncultured Acidobacteriota bacterium; assembly: GCA_963794705.1. GTDB lineage: Bacteria > Acidobacteriota > Vicinamibacteria > Vicinamibacterales > CAVVIG01 > CAVQFC01. Next base: position 307,375 of record CAWCFI010000005.1, on the reverse strand, counting down.
CCCGGCGCTTCGCGCCGCCGAGAATGCTGGCGTCGCCGCGCCAGGTGTCGAAGCTCCCACCTTCGAGCGAGCCGATCAGCTGCGGCGCGTCGCCGGGCGCCGCCCGCCTGGTGAACACCTGGACCACCGATCCGATCGCGTCCGAGCCATACAGGGCCGACTGGCCGCCGCGGACGACTTCGAGCCGATCGATCTCCGACGCCGACACCCGGCTGAAGTCGTAGGCGCCGCCGCTCGGGTTCACCCGCACGCCGTCGATCAGCACCAGGTTGTAGTCGGACTCGCCGCCGCGCGCGAACAGCGAGGAGAGCGCGCCTTCGCGGCCGGTGCTCTCGACGTTGAGCCCGGGCGCCATCCGCAGCACGTCGACCAGCGAGGTGCTGCCGAGCGCCTGGATGTCTTTCGCGGTGAACACGTCGATCGACCCGGTGGTCGCCGACCGGTTCTCCGGAACGCGCGTCGCGGTCACGACGACTTCGTCGGCGACCGCGGCGATCCGGAGGATGAAGTTGTGAGCCGCCGCCGCGCCCGCCGGACGGATGTCGAATGTCTCGTCGGCGAAGCCGTTCATGCGCGCGCGCAACTGGTGCAATGTGCCGGTCGCGAGCGCAATCCGGTACTGGCCATCGGGCCCGGTCGTCGCGGTCGCGACTGACAGCCCGGCGACGGTCGCATCAACCGTTGCGCCGGGCAGCACTGCGCCCGAGGTGTCCTTCACCGTGCCGGTGATGTCGACGTTCTGCGCGGCGGCCGACGCCGCGCTGCTGATGATGAGGGTGATCGTGAAAAGACAGAGTCCGAGCCGGAGACGTGAGTGCATGTCGTCCTCCACACCGTTGACGCGGTGGTAGGGGTTGCACGCTGGGTAGGTCTCCTGGCTCGTGGGTGGCAGGCGATCGTCTGCTGCCGGCCGCTTCACCTTCCCCGGCTACCGCCGAGTGGTCAACGAAGCGACGAACCCGCACATACAGTGGCGGAACCGCGCCGGACTTTCACCGGACTTCCCTGTTATGCCCACCGCGGGCACCCAAGCGAATGACGTTTGTATCATCGCCGGTCGCGGCCGGTCAAGAAATGCGCGACGACGCGAACGGCCTCGGCAACGCGAACACTCGCTCGCGGCGCTCCTCCGCGTCGAGATTCCTGGTGCGCGCGATCAGCAAATCGGTCAGCGCGATCATCCCGACCAGCCGCCCGTTCTTGCCGCGCTCGACCACCGGAAATCGCGTCAGTCCGGTGCCGGCCATCCGGTAGACGACCACGCGCAGCGATTCGTCGGGATGGGCGACCGTCGGCGTCCGCGTGGTGCTGGTGACGAATTCCCCGAGGCTGGCCGCGCCAGACCCGTCGACGATGGTCTGCAGTTCCCTGCGCGTGACGACCCCGACCAGGGCGCCATCGGCGCCGCTGACCGGATAGAGCCGTTGCGGGTGTCGCTCGGGGCTGCCGTGCAGCGCCTGGCGCAAGGTTTCGATCGGCGTGTCCGCCGCAATCGCCAGGGTGTTGGTGCGCATCACCTCGCGGACGAACAGGATCTCGAGCGGATCGACCGCGTACTCGCGGCTCAGGTGAAAGCCGCGGCGCGCGACCTTCTCGGTCAGGATCGAGCGCGGCAGCATCAGCACCGTGAAGCCGTGCGCGATGGTCACCGCCACCAGCAGCGGCAGCAGCATGTTGACGTCGTGGGTCAGCTCCAGCGCGAACACGATGCCGGTGAACGGCGACCGCATCGTCCCGCCGAGAATCGCGCCCATGCTGACCAGCGGCCAGAAGCCGACGCCTTCGAACGGCAGGATGCCGGCTTCGATGCCGCCGAGCGCGCCGCCCATCATCAGCAGCGGCGCCAGCACCCCGCCGGACGTGCCCGAGCCGAGCGACACCGCCCAGATGGTGGACTTCACGAGCAGCACGCCGACGATCACCCGGCGGCTGACTTCGCCCTGCAGCAGGGCGGCGATGGTGTCGTAGCCCACGCCGAGAGCCTGCGGGAAGAAGTACCCGCCGACGCCAATCACCAGGCCGCCGATCGACGGCCACCACATCCAGTGAATCGGCAGCTTCTGAAAGGCGTCTTCGGAGGCGTAGACGGCGTAGGTCAGCAGCGCCGACAGCGCCCCGGCCAGCAGCCCCGCGATCACGCATCCCGCGAGCCCTCCGGGCCCGATGAAGATCGGGTGCGCCGGTACCGGAAACAATGGTCCGGTGCCGATGATGTAGCGGCGCGCCGCGGCGGCCGTGGCGCTCGCCAGCGCCACCGGAATGAAGCTGCGCGGCTTCCACTCGAACAGCAGCAGTTCGACCGCGAGCAGCACGGCGGCCACCGGAGCGGCGAAGGTGGCCGACATGCCGGCCGCGGCGCCGGCGACCAGCAGCGTCTTGCGCTCGGCGGCGGTGAGGTGGAAGAACTGCGCGATCAGCGAGCCGCAGGCGCCGCCGGTCATGATGATCGGCCCTTCCGCGCCGAACGGCCCTCCCGACCCGATCGAGATCGCGGACGACAGCGGCTTCAGCACCGCGACCTTCGCGTCGATCCGGCTGCCGTTGATCAGGATCGCCTCGATCGCCTCCGGGATCCCGTGCCCGCGGATACGGTCGGATCCGTAGCGCGCCATGAACCCGATGATCAAGCGCGCCCACGACCGGAATGACGATGACCATCGGGCCGAGGTGGTTGCCGACCGGCGAGGCGGCGTCGACCGAGAAGCGCCCGTAGTAGAACAGGTTCGTGAAGAACGCGATCAGCGCGAGCAGCGCCTTGGCCACATAGGCCGCGACCACGCCGATGCCCATCGCGATCGCGGTGATGACGATGACGCGCCTGCCGGTGGTGAAATCGCCGAGATCATGCATGGGTCCGTCGTCCTGCCGTCTTCTTCCCTGGCTCCTCGAACATCACGGCCGGCCGGCCCGTGGCCAATCCCATCCCCTCGACCAGCCGGTTCAGCGTTGCCGCCAGGCGGGCGCGATCGGCCGCCGGCAGCTTGTCGACCGCGGCAATCAACCGGTGCTGCGCCGTCTGGGGGGCGCGGCCCAACCGGCTCCGTCCGCGCAGGGACAGGCGAATCTCGGCCCGGCGCGCGTCTTCGGGCGCGGTGCCGCGTTCCACCAACCGCTGCCGCGCCAGCTTGGCGACGACCACCGACACCGAACTCTGGTGCGTCCGGGTGCGCTCCGCCAGTTCGTTGAGCGAGAGACCCGGCGACTCGCCCAGCGTCTGCAGCACGAACAGCTGCGCGCCGCTCAGCCCGACGCGCTTCTCGGCCGCGCGCGACGACTCGCGCAGCGCCTGCACGATGCGGCGGATCGCATCGAGCACGTCGCGGGTGGCCGGCCGATATATATTGGCTCCCATATATATAGGATAGCCGATGGATGGCGCGGCGGGCAACCGCCAGGGCTAGCGCCGCGGTCGCTGCGTCCGGCAGATCGCCCGGATCACCAGCTGGCGCTTACCGGCAAACGGCGTCTCGCCGAAGGCGACCGCCTCCGACAGCAGTGCCTTGAGTGGCGGCGTCTCGAGGATCGCGGCGCGCGCGTCGAGACGGATGAACCGCACCTGGTTGCCGCTCCCCTGCAGCACGCCGTCGGGATCGGGCAGGTGCTTGCCCTGAATGAAGCAGACGCTCACCCGCTTGGGGAAGATCACCAGCGACAAGACAGCGTCGGAGGGGCGCTCGGTCGGGCTGTAGCCGATCACCAGCGCGTTGTAGTTGTCGTAGACCATCTCGATGGCGCGCGGAAAGCGTTTGCGCAGCCTGGCGCGCGCCGCCTTCGCCAGCGCGACGATGTCCGGTGAGAAGCGGCGGAGAAAGGTGTCGAGCTGCCGAGCCGGGGTGGGCGTCACACCCTGACCGCCCATCGCAGCTTGGCGGAACCGGCGCGGGGATTGGCGCGCACTTCCCTGGCGGATGGCCGCACCACTTCGGCCGCGATGGCGTTGTAGAGCGAGTCCCGAGCGCCGGCCTCAAACGCCTTCTTCACACGCCGGTCCTCGCCGGAATGAAACGTGAGGATCGCCACCCGGCCGCCGGGCGCCAGACATTCCGGCAGATGGCGCAGCAGCGCGTCGAGCGCGGAGAATTCGTCGTTGACGGCGATGCGCAACGCCTGGAAAGTCCGCCGGATCGCCTTCTCCGCGTCGGCGGCGCCCGCCGCCTTCGCGGACGATCCGCGCCAGCGCGTGGGTGGTGTCGATCGGCTGCGCCTTCAGCGCTCGGGCGATCTTGCGCGAGGCAGGCTCGTCGGCGTGCTCTTCCAGGAGCTGCGCCAGTTTATCTTCGCTGAGCCGGGCCAGGAGCAGCGACGCCGGCTCGTCCGCGAGCCGGATTCATCCGCATGTCCAGCGGCCCGGGCGCCTTGTAGGTGAAGCCGCGCGCCGGGTCGTCGAGCTGCATCGACGAGACGCCGAGATCGGCGAGGATGACGTCGGCGCCGGCGAGCCCCTCCTCCGCCAGCACGTGCGGCAGGCCGGCGAAGTTGCTGCGGCGCGCCATGAACCGATCCGCGCCGAAACCCGCCGCGCGCAGGCGGGCTTCGGTGCGCGGCAGCTCGACCGGATCGACGTCCAGGCCGATCAGCCGGCCGCCCGGCTGAATACGTTCGAGAATCGCGCGCGCGTGTCCGCCGAAACCAAGCGTGCCGTCGACGGCGACGTCTCCCGGCACGCGGCGCCAGCGCCTGCAGCACTTCGTCGACCATGATCGCGCGGTGCATGCCCGCCGGCGTCTTGCCAGCCTCGACGATCTTCCGCACATCGTCGGCGTAGCGCTCGGGGTTCAGCTCCTTGTATTTCTCGTGAAACCGGCGCGGGTTCTTCCCCGGATACCGGGGACGCCGCTTGTGCACGGCCGGCGAATCGTCTGTGGGCATGGCGCGCTCCACGCCATGATAGCCCCGGAGAATCCCGTCATCACGTTCAGGCGGACCTGAAGGTCCGCACTACGTCCGTGTGAGAGACACACCGCTAGGCCCCGCGCGACGCCAGGAGCGAAGAACGGCGGGAATAGCCGAAGTAGACGACCAGGCCGATCGCCAGCCAAATCACCAGCCGCTCCCAGGTCGCCAGCGGCAGCCCGACCATCTGCGCCAGGCAGATCAGCGCGCCGAGGATCGGCACCAGCCGGCACCCACGGCGTCCGAAACGGGCGCGGGGCGTCCGGCGCCGTCCGCCGCAGGATGATCACGCCGAGGCTGACCAGCACGAACGCGAGCAGCGTGCCGATGCTCACCAGTTGGCCAAGCACCGCGATCGGCGTCAGCCCCGCGATCAGGCTGATGACAACGCCGATCAGGATGGTGCTCAGGTGCGGTGTGCGGAAGCGCGGATGGACCACCGCGAAGACCCCCGGCAGCAGGCCGTCGCGGCTCATCGAATAGAAGATGCGGGTCTGGCCCAGCAGCTGGACCAGCATCGTGCTGAACAGGCCGAACAGCGCCGCCATCTTGATCACCGGGCTGAGCCAGGTGATGCCGGTCGCGTCGATGCCGACCGCCAGCGGATCCGCGACGTTCAGCTGCTGATACGGCACGATGCCGATCAGCACAATCGCGACGAAGATGTAGATGATCGTGCAGATCGCCAGCGACCCCAGGATCCCGATCGGCATGTCGCGCGCCGGGTTGCGCGCCTCCTGGGCGGCCGTCGAGACGGCGTCGAAGCCGATGTAGGCGAAGAACATCACGCCGGCGCCGCGCAGCACGCCGCTCCAGCCAAACTCGCCGAATGGTCCGAGATTCGGCGGGATGAAGGGCGTCAGGTTCGCGCGCCTGACGTATGACGCGCCGGCGACGACGAACACCACCAACACGACGGCCTTGATCGCGACCAGCACGGTGTTGGTGTCGGCCGACTGCTTGATGCCGATGACCAGCAAGCCCGCGACGACCAGCACGATGATCGCGGCCGGCAGGTTGAACAGGCCGTCCGGCGGCGGGGTGATCAGCGACGGCGGGACGACGATGCCGACGTCGCGAGCCAGGCTCACGAAATAGCCGGACCAGCCGACGGCGACCGTGGCGACGCTCAGGGCGTACTCGAGGATCAGATCCCAGCCGATGATCCACGCGACGAACTCGCCGATCGTGGCGTAGGCGTAGGTGTAGGCGCTGCCGGCCACCGGGACCATCGCCGAGAATTCCGCGTAGCACAAGCCAGAGAACGCGCACCCGGCGGCCGAGATGATCATCGAGAGCACCAGCGCCGGCCCCGCGTTCTGCGACGCCGCGGTGCCGGTCAGCACGAAGATGCCGGTGCCGATGATCGACCCGATCCCGAGTGCGGTGAGGTGCCAGGGTCCGAGCGAGCGGCGCAGCTGCCCGCCGTCGGCCTCAGCCTGAAGATCGGCAAACGACTTCTTCGCGAACAGCCCCATGCGCGCAAGCGTGCCGCAACGCGTTGCCGCGCGTCTTGCACACGATCAACCTGATGGGACGGGCTTAGCGTGCCTGGAACGCCAGGCGGTATTCGGCAGGCGTCTGGCCGGTGTAGCGCTTGAAGAGGCGGGAGAAATGACTCTGATCGCAGAAGCCGGCGGCGACGGCGATGTCGCCCAGCGTCGCGCCGGATACGGCCAGCTCGCGCCGCGCAAATTCGATGCGGACGTGGCGGACGTATCCGGCGAACGTCATCTGGTGCACGCGGCGGAAGGTGCGCGCGAGGTGGACGGGGTGCACGCCCACGTGGCGCGCGACCTCGACCAGCGGCAGCGGCTTCGCAAAGTGAACGTCGACCAGCGCGCGCGCCCGCTGCAGCCAGCTCGGCGCCGGCCGCTCGCCCGCCTTCGCGGCGCGGCGCGAGGCCTCGGCGAGCACACCCAGCGCGATGCTTTCGATGGCGAGCCGCGACACTTCGTCCCGGAGCCGGAACTCGCCGTGCAGCCGGTGGGCCAGGTGAAGGACGAATCCGCCGCGGAAGGCCGCGGACTGCTCCAGCACAGGCGCGTGCACCCGCGCCCGCGCGTGCCAGGTCGCGTCTACGTCCACGACCAGGCAGGTCGCCCCGGCGCGAGACACGATATAGGCGTGCGGCTCGCCGGCGCGGCGGAACAGCAGCGTCGAGGCTCCGTGGGTGTTGGTGTCGTCGCCGCGGATTTCGGTGATGGCGTCCGGCGAGCACCAGGACGAAGCGCGCGTGGGCGTGAACATGGCGGTGAACGCGCTGGCCCGGTTCGGTACTGAACCTCAGCCAGGACCAGACCGCCCACCCTGCGCCATCGCAGGATGCTCCCGTGCGTGAAATTCTTGGGCGGCTGCGCGTAGACCACGGTTGGCCCAGAGTGTAACCTAGCCGGTATGCGTCGCATACTCCCGGTCACCGGACTGGCGTGCGGCTTCCTCATCACCGCCGCGCTCGCGCAGGCGCCCGCACCCCCGACGCAGGTCCCTCCCGTTTTCCGCAGCGACACCCGCCTCGTCGAAGTCAGCGTCGTCGTCCACGACAAGAAGGGGGCGCCCGTCGCGGGCCTGACGCGTGAGGATTTCACGCTCCTCGAGGACGGACAGCCGCAGCCGATCGCCATCTTCTCGGCGGAGTCGGCGATCGCAGGGCAGACGGACGCATCGGCGGCTCCGCGCCGCGTCGATCCGGCCGCGCCGCCGGTTTTCAGTAATCACATCGACGGCGCGGCGGCGCACAGCAGCGTCACCGCGATCCTGTTCGACCGGGTCAACACGCGGATCGAGGATCAGCGTCCGGCGAGAGAGCAGATCGTCAGGTTCCTCAAAGATCTCCAGCCAGAGGATCGCGTTGCGATCTATTCCCTCGAGTCGGACCGCGTGAAGGTGCTGCACGATTTCACCAGCGACACGGCGTCGCTGATCCGCGCCATCTCGCAGCCCATTTCGGCCGACCGTCCGCCCGACGATCCGGATCTCGCAGCCTGGCTCTCCGTCACCACTCAGGACATGACACAGATGATGCTGGCGAATCGCGTCAGCCACACCCTCGATTCTTTGGTCGAGATCGCCAGACATCTCGCGGGCATTCGCGGCCGCAAGAATCTCGTCTGGATCTCGTCCGGCATACCATTTACGGTCCGCGACGAAACGCTGGCAATTCCGGTCGCGCGTGCCGGCCGGGCCATCGACGATGCCAACGTCGCGATCTATCCGGTTGACGCGCGTGGACTGGTCAGCACTGGCGTGGCGCCGGCCGAAACGATGCCCGAGGTGGCGGCGATGAAGGGACGCGTCAGTTCGGTCCCGCAGCTGCCGGGCCGAGGTGTCGCGCAGACGGTGCCGAACCTCGACGCCTTCAAGGCGCTCGCTGCCAGTACCGGCGGCCGCGCGTTCTTCAATCGCAACGACATCAACAGCGCGCTCCGCACGGCGGTGGACGATGGCCGCGTTACCTATGTGCTCGCCTACTACCCCTCCCATGGCAAGTGGGATGGCTCGTTCCATCGCGTCACGGTGAAGGTCAATCGTCCGGATCTCGAGGTCCGGCATCGGTCCGGCTACCGCGCGTTTTACGTCCCAGGCAAGCCGCCCGTGGCGAAACCGGACGACGATCTGCTCGAGGAAGCTCGCAGCCCCATCGTTTCGACCGGCATCGGATTGACCGCGCGCGCCGTGCCCAACGATGCTGCCGCCGGGAGCCGCGACGTGACGCTGTCGATTCATGTCGATCCCGGCGCGATTTCGATCTGGCGCGACGGCGCTGACTGGAGCATCTCGCTGGGCCTCGCGATCGCGCAGTTCGCGCCGGACGGCGACCCGGTGAAGAGCGTCCTCGGTAACGTCGACGTCGGCGTCCCGGCGTCGCGCTACGAGCAGGTACCTGTCGCAGGGCTTCAGCTTCACGCGCGCGATCCCGCTCGCCGAGACGGCGACCGAGGTTCACCTCGTCCTGCGCGACCCGGCCTCGGGCGCGACCGGCTCGGTGATCATCCCGACCGCCGCGCTCCGGCCGAAATAGCCCGTCTTCCTTCCTGCCCCTCCTGCCCCTCTGCCCCTCCTGCCTCCCGCCCTTCCTGTCCCATGTTTTTCTGGCTATTTCCGATGGAACTTGACAACCGCGGCCCACGTATTGGACAGTAACACTGTGTTAGTTCAGTAGTACAGTTCACCATGTTGCTCAGGCCCAACCCATCGTCCGGCGTCCCCATCTACCTCCAGCTGATGGAGCAGGTGAAGCACGGCATCGAAACCGGGGCGCTCCGTCCCGGCGAGCAGCTGCCGGGCATCCGGCCGCTAGCGGAGGAGCTCGTGATCAACCCGAATACCGTGGCCAAGGCCTACCGCGAGCTGGAACACGAGGGCGTCGTCGAGATCCGGCACGGCGCCGGTGCGTTCGTCTCCGCCACCGCGCGGGCGAAGAAGGCCACCGATGCGCTGCGCGCCGGGCAGACGCTGGTGGCGGGCACGGTCGAGAAGCTGCGGGCGCGCGGGGTGACCGACGAGGAAATCCGGCGCCTGTTCGAAGCGGAGCTGGCGGCGCTGGAATCGAACAGGAGGACCCGGTGAGTGAGCCGTTCGTCATCGACACCGCCGACCTGCACAAGCGGTACGGCACGGTGGAGGCGCTGCGCGGGTTGACCCTTCAGGTGCCCGGCGGATCGATCTACGGCTTCCTCGGCCGCAATGGCGCGGGCAAGACCACGACCATCAAGGTCCTGCTCGGCATGGCGCATCCGACCAGCGGCAGCGTGCGGCTGTTCGGCGCCCCTGTCGATTCGGCCGGCGCCGCCGTCGCCAGCCGGCAGCGCATCGGCTTCGTCAGCGACGAGAAGGACCTCTACGACTACATGACCGTCGACGAGATGATCCGCTTCACCGCCGCCTTCTTTCCGCGCTGGCGCGCCGATCTCGAGCAGCGCTATCTCCGCGCCTTCGAGCTGCCGCTCGCCCGCAAGATCAAGGGGTTGTCCCGCGGCACCCGCACCAAGCTGGCGCTGCTGCTGGCCTTGTGCCGCGGCGCCGAGCTGCTGATCCTCGACGAGCCAACCTCCGGTCTCGACCCGGCCATGACCGAGCAGGTGCTGCAAGCGCTGGTCGCGCACGTCGCGGGTGAGCAGATGACGGTGTTCTTCTCCTCGCATCAGATCGGCGAGATCGACCAGATCGCGGATCACGTCGCCATCGTCGATCGCGGCCGGGTGGTCGCCGCGGGCGAGCTCGACGATCTGCGCCAGCAGTATCGCCGCGTCCAGCTGGTGTTCGAGCACGACGCGCCGGAGGCCACCTTCCGCGCCCCCGGCGCCGGCCGGGTGCGACGCCAGGGACGCGTCCTCACGGTGCTGGCGAGTGCCGGCGCCGAGATGATCGTCCAGGAGGCGCGCGCGCTCAATCCGGTGTCCGTGGACGTGGTGCCGGTGACGCTGAAGGAAATCTTTCTCGAAACCGTGGTCGGGGAGGTCTGAGATGCTCTGGTACAAGTCGTGGCTCGAGACGCGCTGGCGCTTCGCGATCGGCCTGGCGATCCTGATCCTCTCCGCGGTTGGCACCGTGCTCGCCTATCCGCGGGTCGTGAAGCTGCTGCCGCTGGTGCCCTCCGTCGTCGACTCTGGCGAAGTGGGCCGCCGCCTGCTGGAAATCGCGGCGTTGTCGAGAACGTACCGCGGCTACGTGTGGGCACAGTGGCTGCGCCAGAACATGACGCAGATGCTGGCGCTGTTCGCGGCGCTGCTCGGCACCGGCGGGCTGCTGTCGCAATCCTCCGGCGGCGGCGCGTTCTTCACGCTGTCGCTGCCGGTATCACGCGACCGCCTGCTCGGGGTCCGCGCCGCGACCGGGCTGGCCGAGCTGTTCGCGCTCGCCTTCATCCCCTCGCTCGTGCTGCCGCTGCTCTCCCCGCCGTCGGCGAGTCTTTCAGCGGCGTGGACGTGCTGGCCTACGGCACCTGCGCGTTCTTCGCGGCGGCGGTGCTGTTCAGCCTGGCCAGCCTGCTCTCGACGATCTTTAGCGACATCTGGCGGCCCGTGCTCATCGTCTGCCTGCTCGCCGCCTGTGTCGGGCTCGTCGAACCGTTTCTCGGCGACTACTCGCGCTACGGACTGTTCGGGTTGATGGACGGAGAAATGTATTTCCGCGGGAATGGATTGCCGTGGCTGGGTCTGCTCGCCAGCGCGGCCATGTCGGCGGCGATGCTGTTCGCCGCGAGCAGAAACCTCGCGCGCCAGGATTTCTGACGCGCCCCTCAAGGAGCATGCAGATGGGTACTGTCACTCGCCTCATCGTCGCGGCATCACTGCTGATCGCGCCAGCCGCCTCCGCCCGCGCGCAAGGGGCGCCCGATCCGTCCGGCCACTGGAGCGGCGCCATCCACGTGCCGGCGTTCAACGGTGCCGCTGCCCGTGAGGTCGGCATCGAGATCGATCTGGCCAAGAACGACAAAGGCGCCGTCGAGGGCCGGTTCAGCCAACCCGAGCAGAACGTGAAGGGGTTGCCGCTCGCGAACGTGTCGGTCAACGGTCGCTCGATCGCATTCGAGCTGAAGGCGACCAATGGCGGCGGTCTGTTTCGCGGCACGCTGGCCGAGGCCGGGACCATCTCCGGCGAATTCGTCACCACCGAAGGCGGCTACAACATCCCCTTCGACCTCAAGCGGGCCGGCGACGCGCAGATCGCGCCGGCTCCCAGGAGCGCACCGATCGGCAAGGAGCTGGAAGGCCACTGGAGAGGCACGATCAGCGTGGGCGGCAAGTCCGAACGGATCGTGCTGACGATGACGAACAACCCCGACGGCACCTCCACTGGGACGATTCTCGATCTCGACGGGAGCAACGTGGAGATTCCGGTCGCGCTGACCCAGAAGGCCTCGAGCCTTACCGTTGAGGTTACCGCCGTCGGCGCGCTCGTACGTCGCCGAGCCTCACATCCGATCACGAGCTGGTCGGAACCTGGGCGCAAGGCGCGGTCACCCTTCCGCTCACCTTCACACGAGGCCCGAAATGAACGCGTTCATCGGACCACGCTACGGCTATGGATACGGTTTCGGCGCCAGCTACGAGTACAAATCGCGGCTGACCATCGGCGGCCTCCCGCTGCTGCATATCTGCGGCGGGATTGACCCGGAGACGCTCCGCCCCCGGATTGCCAGGGGCGTGATCGCCATCGGCAACATCGCCGTCGGCGTCGTCGCCATCGGCAGCGTCGCGTGCGGCCTGTTCACGGTCGGCGGCGCCTCGCTCGGCCTGCTCTTCGCCGTCGGCGGCGCGGCGCTCGGCCTCGGGGTCTCGGTGGGCGGCTTCGCGGTCGGCACCGTCGCGATCGGCGGCGCGGCGATCGGGTTCAGCTACGCCGTCGGCGGCGTCGCCGTCGCTCCTCGCCTGCTGCAGGAATGGTTAAGAGGGTGACAGGGCCGTCCTGATTGGCGATACTGTTCGGCATTATGCCGAGCATCCGTCTGATCCGTCTTAGTACTGCGCTGATGATTTGCCTGCTGGTTCCCACGCTCCTCGCCCAGCAGGCGCCTTCGTTCAAGGTCGATCCGTCATGGCCGCTCGAGATGCCCAACCACTGGATCATGGGCGCGGTCACCGGTGTCTTCGTCGACGCCAAACAGCACGTCTGGGTGACGCATCTTCCCGAAACGCTGACCGAGGAAGAGCTCTACGAGGAACCGTGGAACGTCGTGACTCCTCCCACGCCGGGACGCGGTGGTGCGCCGGCGGCGGCGGCCGCGGCGCCGAAAGAAAAGCCGGTGCAGATGGGCACCTGCTGCAAGGCCGCGCCGCCCGTGCTCGAATTCGACCAGCAGGGCAAGCTGGTTCAGGGCTGGGGACAGGGCTCCTACGACGACATGACCGAGTGGCCGCGCGAGCCGCACGGGATCTTCGTCGATCACAACGACTTCGTCTGGATCGGCAGCTACAACCGCCATCGCGTGATGAAGTTCACACGCGACGGCAAGCGCGTGCTGACGCTCGGCGAGTACGAGAAGACCGGCGGCAGCGCCGACACGCACCTGCTCGGCGGACCGTCGGGGATCTGGGTCGATCCCGCCAACAACGAGGTCTACATCTCCGACGGCTATCGCAACCGCCGCGTGATCGTGTTCGACGGCGCGACCGGCAAATACCTGCGCCACTGGGGCGCCTACGGCAACGTCCCGGACGACACCGAGCGCTTCGATCCGAAGACGATGGCGAGCGGCGCGCTGCCGAAGCAGTTCTCGACGCCGCACGGCATCACCGGGTCGAAGGACGGCAAGATCTACGTCGCCGATCGCCGCGGCAACCGCATCCAGGTCTTCGATCACCAGGGTAAGTTCATCGCCGAGAAAGTGATCGCGCCGGCGACGCTGTCGTCGGGCTCGGCATTCGTGCCGGTGCTCTCACCCGATCCGCAGCAGACGTGGCTCTACGTCGCCGACGGCACCAACCACAAGATCTGGATCCTCCGCCGCTCGGACCTCTCCATCGTCGGCGAGTTCGGTCGAGGGGGACGGCAGGTCGGACAGATGCTTCGACCGCACGGGATGAGTATCGACAGCCAGGGCAACCTCTACGTCGGTGAAGCCTCGACCGGACGCCGAGTGCAGAAGTTCACGCTGCAGCGCCCGGGCCGATGAACCGCGTCGCGGCCAACGCGACCAAACACGTGGAGAGCAGATGACTCATTATCATGACGCTGACGATCTCAAGCTGATTCCGGAACTGAAGAAACTGGCGCCCGACGAATTCAAGGGTTTCGTCGCGCTCGACTCCATCGTCGGCAAGGAAGGCGGGGCGATCCCGCGCAAGTATCGCGAGCTGATGGCGCTGGCGATCGCCTGCACGACTCAATGCCCGTACTGTCTGGACGTGCATACGAAAGGCGCCAAGCGCGCCGGGGCGACGCGCGAGGAAGTGGCGGAGACGGCGTTCATCGCCGCCGCGCTGCGCGCCGGCGCAGCGGTGACGCACGGCACGCTCGCGCTCAAGCTGTTCGACCGGGAGTAAGCGCTGCCGGGTACGCATCGACCGATCATGCTGGCCGAAGTGCTTCGCAGCCTTCGGCCAGCAGCCGGCGATGTAGCGGTGGACTGCACGCTCGGCGGCGGCGGCCATGCCCAGGCGATCCTGGAACGGCTGCAGCCCGGCGGTCGCTTGCTTGGGATCGACATCGACTCGCTCGAGCTGCCGCGCACGGAAGCACACCTGCGCGCGGCCGGCTTTGGCGCCTCTACCTTCCTTACCCGCACCGGAAATTTCGCGCAGTTGCCGCAACTGCTGGCCGCGGAAGGGCTGGCTTCGGCGGACGTCATCCTCGCGGACCTCGGCGTGTCATCGATGCAGGCCGACAGTCGCGACCGCGGCTTCAGCTACAAGGTGCCGGGACCGCTCGACATGCGGATGAGTGCGTCGCGCGGCGAAGCGGCGTGGCAGCTACTCGATCGACTGAACGAGAGCGACCTCGCGGCGCTGCTGACGGAGAATGCCGACGAGCCGCACGCCGAGCTGGTGGCTGCCCTCCTGAAGGCCAAGCCGGTCCGGACGACGGACGCGCTCGAACGGGTCATTCGGATGGGGCTCAATGCCGCACGGCCTGACCTGGCGAAGACCGACGTGAAGATGTCGGTGAGGCGCACATTCCAGGCACTCCGCATCGCCGTCAACGACGAGTTTGCCTCGCTCGATGCGTTGCTGGGGTCATTGCCGCAGTGCCTTGCACCCGGCGGTCGGGTTGCGGTGCTGACGTTTCATTCCGGTGAAGATCGCCGGGTGAAGCAGGCGTTCCGGACGGGCCTTCGCGCCGGGGTGTATGCGGCCGTGGCGAACGAGGTGGTGCGCTCGACGAAAGAAGAAACGTTCGCGAACCGGCGAGCGTCGGCGGCCAAGCTGCGCTGGGCCGTGCGCGCGCCACGCTGAGCTCAAGCGGGATGGCCGTTACTTAGACCCGGGCCCCCGTGAGCGTTTCGTACGCCCGCTCGACCGCTTCCGCTTTCCGCTTCATGTGCTCCTGCAGCTCGACGCCCATGTCGGCGACGAGATCCAGATCGAACTTCGAGCGCACGGCATGGTACGCCGCCTCCACGTCGGCGGCGGCGGCGCCTTGCGTCAGGCCCAGCACCGCATACGGATCGAACTCGTCGGTGGTCGCCGCCACGTCGACCTGGCGCTCCCGATGCGCCTCTTCGTCGCGCTGGACCTGGGCGCGCGCCTCTTCCTGGCGGGCATACTGTTTCTGCGCTTCTTCCCACTGCTGGCGACGCGTTTCTTCATCACGCGCCCGCTGTTGCAGTTCAACCTCACGCGCGCTTTCGCGGCGCTGTTCCTCGTCCTGGAGGCGCGCCAGCTCGACGCGTTCCGCCGTCGCCCGCCGCAGCGCGTCCGCCGCTTCGTGCCTGCATGCCTGGCACAGGTCGCCGCGCTCCAGCAGCTTGACACTGCAGGTGCGGCACGTGCCGAACCGGCGCCGCGCGTTGACGGTCGCGAAGGTGCCGCCGGCCGCGACCACGACCACGAGGAGCAACGCGCCGCCGATCCACACGCCTGAGATCCTCGATGAAGGCGCGACGGCGGGTGCTGACGCAATCGGCGGGCTGTCTCCTGATGGCAGCGCCGTGTTGGCGGCGGCTTCCACCGCAGGCCGGCTTCCGTGCCCGCGCAGCGACGCAAGACCGTCCCGCCAGGCATTCGACGTATGCATCCTGCCCCTGCGACGCGCGCAGACCCGTACACGCCGAGTCGATCGTCCGCCGTTCGGCAGGCGACAGACGTCGCAGATCCCGGCCGAAGTCCGTGCGCAGCGACAGCAGTTGACGGGTCCGGCACCCCAGATAGCTGTCGTTTTCCACCGTGCCGGCGGGGTGCAGCGCGCCGCACGCGTGTTCGATGAGAGCTTCCTCGATCGCGGTTGGCACCAGCGGATCGGCCGGACCTTCCTGGGCGCGCGCGTCGAGCGTGGACGACAGAATTGTCCACGCCAGGCCGCACACCATGGAAAAGCCAGCCAGGCGCCTTGCGCACTTCATAACCAGCCAGAGGGCTTCACGAGACGTGCCACGGGGTCTGAGGCTGGCCTCCGTCCGTAAAGAACACGTATATAACGAGATCGGCGGGTCGCCTGGACCGGGCGCCCTGACAAAAAAAGCCACAATGCGGATCGAGTGACGGAAAGTGTCTGGCCCATCCCGATGCCCGTCGATGACAGGCGCTGCCCGAGGAGTCGAAACGGCAGCGTATCTCTTGGAAACCGACGGCGGCTCAGGCCATACGATCGTGGTCATCAACTGTCCGCCGTTGCCGGGATCGTCGGACAAGAGGGCGAATCATGACCGATGCACAGATTCAAGCAAGGGCGACCATCGCCGCCGCGCTGATCCAGAGCCGCAGCATTGACGCGGAGACACTCGGTTCGCTGAACAAGGACATCAGCAATCACAAGCTGGCCCACCTCAGAGACCTGACGGAGCGCATTTACAACGCGCTCGCAAGTGAACCGACGCTGAGAAACGCCGAGGTCACTCGTCAAAAAGAGTGATGCCTCACCGCCTTCTTCCGCGCGACGTGCCGCGTCGGCCCGAGCCTCGCGCAGTAGACTAGCGCCATGAAAAAGCTGCTGGCAGGCGCGATGCTCGCGGGAAGCGTGCTCGTCGGCCATGGACAAACGCCGGCGCCGCGAGCCGTGCACATCACGCTGCACGAGGGCACGAACATGGCGGCGGCGCTGTCGCCGGATGGCCGCACGCTGGCGATCGACCTGCTCGGGACGCTCTGGACGATGCCGGCGCAAGGCGGAGCGGCGACGGCGATCACCGACATCTTCCTCGATGCGCGACAGCCGTCGTGGTCGCCGGACGGCAGACGCATCGCCTTTCAGGCATATCGGGACACCACGTGGCAAATCTGGACGATCGCGGCCGACGGCCGCGATCTGAAGCCGGTCACCGCGAGCCCGTTTGACGATCGCGAACCGGCGTGGTCGCCCGACGGCAGCCTCATTGCGTTTTCGTCCGACCGCGGCGGCAGCTATGACATCTGGGTCTTGACGCTGGCGACCGGTGCCGTGCGACAACTGACGACCGGCGCGGCGAATGAGTTCATGCCGTCGTGGCGCGGCGCCGCGGAAGTCGCATATGTGTCGGACCGGCGCGACCGTCCCGGCATCTACGCCACACCGCTGACGGCTGGCACCGAGACACTCGTCGCATCCGCCGACGGTGCACTCGCGGCTCCGGCGTTTGGACCGAATAGCGCCGTGGCGTTCAACGCCATCGCGGGCAGCCACAGCCGCCTGATGATCGGCGATCGGAACGTCGCAGATCCCGATGAAGACGTCTTTCCGTTCCGTCCGCAGTGGCTGCCGAGCGGTGAGATCTTGTACACCGCGGACGGCAAGATCAAACGCCGGCCGGCCACGGGCGGCGGCGCCCGGATCGTGGAATTCAGCGCGGATGTGTCGTTCACCCGTCCGGCGTTCACCCCGAAGCGTCATCGATTCGATCTGGCGGGACCACAACCCGTTCGCGGCATCATGCATCCCGCGATCTCACCAGACGGCCGCCAGATTGCGTTTGCGGCGCTCGGCGATCTGTGGCTGATGCCCGTCGACGGTTCTCCTCGGCGTCTCACTTCAGATCCGGCGTTCGATACCGCGCCCGCCTGGTCGCCTGACGGCCGCTCGCTGGCCTTCGTGTCCGATCGAAGCGGGACGATGAACCTCTGGACCCGCGACGTGCAGACCGGCGCCGAGCGACAGCTCACCACACTCGCGACGGCGGCGACGTTTCCCGCCTGGTCGCCGGACGGCGGTCGCATCGCGTTCGTCGACGCGGACGGACAGCTGCAGATCGTCGACGTCGGCAGCGGCGCCGTACGGAAGATCCACGATCACTTGAACGAGCCGGGCCGTCCGAGCTGGTCTCCTGACGGATCCGCCATCGTCGTGTCGTCGCTCAAGGTGTACTCGACGCGCTTCCGCGAAGGCGACAACGAGATCCTGCGCGTCCCGATGGACGGCTCCGGTGATCGGTGGTTCGAGCCGGCGCCGCACACGTCCATCGGGATGCGCGAAGACTCCGGCCCCGTCTGGTCGCCGGACGGCAAGCAGATGGCCGCCATCGTCGACGGGCTGCTGACGGCGTGGCCGGTGGCTGCCGACGGCGCGCCGCTCGGGCCGCCGCGGGCGTTGACGACGACGCTGGCAGGGTCGCCGACGTGGACCGCGAACTCACGCCAGATCCTGTGCCAGACCGATACGGGAATGCAGTTGATTGACGTCGCCGCCCGACGCGCCGTGCGCGACATCCTGCCCAACTTCACGTGGACGCAGGCCTTGCCGTCGTATCTCGGGTCCCGCCCCGGCGCTCAGACCCGGACGGTCCACGCAGGCCGCTTCTGGGACGGCCGCAGCGACACCCTCCAGCGCGATGTGGACATCGTCATCGACGGACATCGGATCACCCGCGTCGAGCCGCATCGCGCCGCGCACGTGGGCGACGTCATCGACGCGTCGAACGAGACGGTGATCCCCGGCCTGATCGAGATCCACACACACCTGAGCGAGAGCTTTGGTGAAGCCCTCGGCCGCGCGTTCCTCTCGTGGGGCATCACTACTGTGCGCAATCCCGCGACGAACACGTTCGAGACGATGGAGTTCCGGGAAGCGTTCGAGTCGGGGGCGCGCGTCGGTCCGCGGCTGCTCACGACGGGTGAGCCGTTCGACGGGACGCGTGTCTACTATCCGGGCGGCACGTCCCTCAGCGACTCCGGGCAGGTGCCGCTCGAGCTGCAACACGCGAAAGACTTCGGCTACGACTTCATCAAGACCTACGTGCGGCTGCCCGATCTGATGCAGAAGCGGATCATCGAGGCGGCCCACGCGATGGGCATGCCGGTGACGTCCCACGAACTGTATCCGGCCGTGGCCTACGGCGCCGACGGCGTCGAGCACATTCGAGGCACCAGTCGTCGCGGCTATTCCCCGAAGATCAGCTTGCTCGCGCGATCGTACCAGGACGTGATTGATCTGCTGACCGCGTCGAAGATGACGCTGACGCCGACCATCGGCATTCAGGGCGGCTTTCGTCTCCAGACGCTCCGCGACGCGTCGTGGCTCGACGATCCGCGAATGCAGGCCCTGTATCCGCGGAGCGTCATCGACCGCTGGCGGGCGGAGACGCGCGTGCCGGCGTCGGCCGCGGCGCTCGAAGAGGCGCAGCGCCTGGTCGCGCCGCAGGAACGGACGGTCTATCGCATCGTCAGAGGCGGCGGGCTGGTGACGGCGGGCACGGATGCGCCGATCAATCCCTACGGACTCAGCCTGCTGATGGAACTCGAGAACTATGCGGCGGCCGGGCTGACGCCGGTTGAGGTCCTTCGGACCGCGACGACGGTGTCCGCCGAGGCGATGGGCGTCGGCGCCGACATCGGGAGCATTCAGCCGGGCAGGCTCGCCGATCTCGCGTTCATCGACGGCGACCCCTTGCAGAACATCAAGGACCTTCGGCGCGTACGGCGTGTGATGAAGGATGGGCAGGTCTACACCGTCTCATCGCTCGTCGCAGGGCGGGCGCCTGCGCCGCGCCCGCTCGTGGCACCCTTGCGCTGACGGCGGACGCTGCCGCAGCCCGCAGGAACTGCCGGCGGTAGTAGGTGATGTTTACCAGACTGCATGGCTCCCAAAGGAGCCAGCGCTGTCACCCGTTCACACCGCAGCGTCTCGTTTACGACATCGAAAGGCGGCGTAAACACAGTTCATACGTTCCCCATCCAACATGAGTTGGGGCCCGCCTCTTGCATTTTGGCGGAAAACACCGATGAAGAGCATGCTCCAATCGCTCTTATTGGCGGTCTGTATTCTGGCCGCCCTCCCTGCGTCGGCGCAGCATCTCAGAATCCACGGGCATCCGCAGAAAGAGTTCTACGCCAGTCCCCTCGAGTGGAACGTGGATTCGTCGCAGTGCCACTGGAAGCGGGGAAACCTCCTCCCCGAGCCGGTGCCGATGTTCCCGCTGATCCCTGTCGGGGTCTCGACCTCGGACCCGAACATCGCCCACACGCACCTTAACTGCAACATCCCGAAATACGCGGAACTGGACGGGCCGATTCCTGTCTCCTGCACCATCATGCTGTATCACACGGACGGCAGCACGTCGGGCATCTACAGTCCGCTGGGGCAGATCACAGACGTGGTGTATGAGGACACGGGCACCGAGACGCCTCCCATGATGGTGGGCGACCCGATGGGCGTGCGGCAGTGGAATGTCCACTTTACTCTCGACATCTCGCGTCCGCGCCTGTCGACGTTCCCCCCTCAATATCCAACGAAGCACGGGTGGGCGACCTCGATCGTTTCGACCGTCACGTTCTACGCCAACGGCGATTCCAACAGGCTCGACGCGGTGCGGTCGCTCTACTCAGTGATTGACCCGGGCGTGCCCGAGAGCCCGCCGTCGGATGAGGGGCTCATCAACGGCACACGTTGCTCGCCGACCACGCTGAAGCGGCCGGACCTGAACCTCTACGGCAACCAGATGGGTGTCGTGGTGAGCGAGTTCGTGGGGCTGGTGCCGATTGCGCCGATCTTCGGACCGTGGAACACCGGCGGGTTTTTCTATTCCTACGCCTCGCTCGAGGGGATTCCGGGGCCGCTCCATCCAGATCCCTTTGCGTTTCCCGACGGCACATTCAACCTCCGGCGTGACCTCGACATCCACAACGGCATTCCCGGTGTCACGCTGCAGTCGGACCACTTCCAGGGCGCGGGGTCGTTCACCAAGACGCCCATTACCCTGAACCCGGAGGACTTCGGCACCGGCACGCACAAGACCGCGGTGTTCTGGCAGCAACCGGATGGCCAGGGGAATGACTCGACCGCCCTGTATGTGTTCGACCTCACCGTCGGACAAGGTGTCCCGCCGCCGACCCTCTGCACGGACCCGACGGCCCCGAATGTGGGAATGCCGCTGCCGTGCCTGCCGCCGATTGTCACGTCGCCGCCACCCGTCCATGTGCCGGTGGTGACCTACCTGCCGTTTACGCCTCTGCTTTTCGAGCGCCAGTCCATCGACGGCGTCCCGCAGAACGTGTTCAAGGTTTGCCTCAGCCCGAACGAATGTTTTTCGTTCCAGGCCTCTCCGATTCGGCAGTGAACTGACGGAACGACAGCCGGCCTCGCGGCCGATGGAGGTCCTGCAATCGCCGCACGCCATGCCGCCTCGCACATGACTTTACATTGTAAAGTTCTTTGTGTATGATGCTTCGCCGAGGTCGTCATGCACCGTTTCATGCTTCTGCTCGGGCTCGGCGCCGCGCTGCTCGCGGCGGGCGCCTGCGCTCAGCGTCCCGAAACTCCGCTGACCCAGGCCGCCGCCCGCAACGACGTCGCCGCCCTTCGCCAACTGCTCGACGACGGCCATCAAGCCGATGAGGGTGGCGACTCGTGGACGGCGTTGATCTGGGCCTCGCGGTCCGGATCGATCGACGCGATCACGCTTCCTCCTCGATTCCGGCGCCGACGTGAACCTGGCCGGGATCCACGGGAGACGACTGGGACGCGACGCCGCTGCAACACGCGATTCTCCAGCGGCAGCCTGCCGCCGTCCGGCTTCTTCTCGATCGCGGCGCCGACCTGAACCGCGGCGCCGGCCCGGGAAGCCTGACGCCGCTGCTCCTGGCGGCCGGCGACACCGGATCCCGCCATCCTCAAATTGCTGCTCGCCCACGGAGCAGACCCGGCCGTCGAGGACGAAAACGGAGCCACGCCGTTGTCTCGTGCGGTCTCCGCCGGCACACTCCACGGACCCGACCGTCCGATGTTTGGCGGCTGCCGCGTCGAAACGGTGCGCGCGCTGATCGCGCACGATCCGGGGCTTCGTTTGAAGCGCAACTCTGCCTGGAACGACGCGATCTGGTGGGCGCGCTTCCAGAGATGTGAGGACGTGCTGAAATTGATTGGCGAGTAGCCGCATAGTCCAGAGTGCCACGTCGTGTTCCGTTTCAATTAGTTTTCGATGCCAAAGGACGCCAGGTGGCCACAGTCTCGAAGCCGAGTCCTGCGAACGCCGCGCCGAACGTCACTCCGGACCACACGAACAGCGCGCCCGCGCCCTGAACAGTGCCGCCGACAAGCCCGAGAAGCGTCGAGAGCATGAAGACCGCCGGCACCCAGCCGCGAATCTGGTTGACGAGCCACGCACGGACGCTGAATATCACGACACCGGATGACACCGCCAGAGCACCCGCCGGATACAGATCGGCAGCCGCAATCAGTCGATTCGCTCTGATGGTGGCGATGCCGGCCCACGCGAGTGCAAGACCAGCGATACTCCACCAATCAATGCGTTCGGACCGCCGCGAGTAGACGCCAAGGAGTCCGGCTGCGAGGCACACGTCGACCGCCATGTAGAGCGTCTCTCGCCAGAGATCAGACTGAATGAGGGCCGGCGCAAACGCGGCGGCGGCACGAAGCATTCCACCACCGATCGCCGCCCCAGCGCCAACGCGGCGGCGCATCAGCTCAACGAATCGGTGGGATCGGGCCACCAACATGAATGGGCTGCAGCGAGGCGACGCTGCCAAGATCCAGCGTCAGGCTCACTTCTAGACGCCGGGTCAACGGCACCGAAACGGCCCGCGACAGCTGCGTCAGCTCACCACTCTCCAGATCGCTGACGAGCAAGATGGCGTGATGCGTTCCATCCACCGAGACCACCGACAATCCGTTCGTCGGATGTCCAATCACGCGCGGGATCGCGTCTTCTCCCACGCTGCCCGCCCCTGCGTCGCTCGTCGTCATCAGCAGCGACACGACCCGCCCGCGTACTGCCATGATGACGTGACCAAATCGGCGCCCACCGTATTCGCACGAGTGCCGTTCGATCACGCGAACTGGACCGCCTGGCGTGGCAATGTCGTCCGGTGGTGCGCTGAGCAGCAGGCGATACGCCCTGTCGAACTGCCTCGCCGCGTCCTCGAGCGGGACGGGCATCCTCACGAGGCGATACTTCAGCGCACAGTTCTGGTGATCGCCAATCGCGTCTCGCGCCATCGCCTCGGCCGCCACCGCGGATCGCCTCATCAGGACGACACCAGTGATACTCACCGCGAGCACGATACCGGCGGCAAGCGCCAGCCATCGACGGGAGAGGAGCCCGGACCGCGCGCTGCGGGTTGGTACGTCGCGGAGCTGGTCGCGCAGGCGGCTGCTGAACTCTGCTGACGATTGCAGCTCCGGCGCACGGCGAAACGCCTCGCGAAGCGCGCCCCGGAGCCGGCGTCGTGCATCGAGCTCCGTACGGCATGGCGGACAGGTGTCGAGGTGCCGCAGGATCTCGTGGTTCGTCTCCGTCAAGAGTTCCTCGCACAGAAATGAGTCGGCGATGTCCCGCACGTCACGACAATTCATGACGCCTCGATTCTCTTGACCAGAGTATGGACGCCATCGGTCGGCCGTCCGACCACCACCGCGTCGGCGGCCGCCAGTTCCACCCGCAGCTGAGCGCGACCTCGGTGGAGCCGCGACATGACGGTGCCGATCGGAATCGCCAGCGCCTCGGCGGCTTCCTTGTATGAAAGGTCTTCCACGTCGCAGAGCAGAATCACCTCCTGGAACATCGTCGGCAGCCGTCGCAGCGTTCCGAGGACCAGTTCGTCGGTGAGTTCCTGCGGCACCGGCGGGACAAATGGCATCGCCTGCGCCATGCGATCGTCGGGATCATCCACCTCCTTCGAACGCCCTGCCGCTCGCCGTCGATTGCTCACGATGCGCTGCAGGATGGTGGTCA
The DNA here is from genome assembly GCA_963794705.1 of uncultured Acidobacteriota bacterium. Taxonomy (GTDB): domain Bacteria; phylum Acidobacteriota; class Vicinamibacteria; order Vicinamibacterales; family CAVVIG01; genus CAVQFC01. The sequence continues at coordinate 283,725 of CAWCFI010000005.1, read as the reverse complement.
GCCAGGCGCGACAGTTAGTACCGGGCTGGAATCGATGGAACGATTTCAGCGCCTGAATCATCGTGTCCTGCACGATGTCTTCGGCATCCGCTCGGTTCCGGACGAACCACATCGCGAGGCGGAACAGACGGTCCGCATGTGGCAACACTTCCCCTTCGAACGCCGCCCGAGCGTCGGAGTCGTCGCGAGAAGCGGCCGCTTTCACCATCGTGTGTCGTTGTTGAATCACCGCCCGGCCCTTGGATATTCCCCGGGCCGGCGATCGACGCTCCGGCCCCGTTTTGACGCCCGGACTCCGGGCCCCGATTCAAGCCCGTGCCTCCACGAGAAGGAGCTCGCCAGCGGAATATCGCGCGGGGTCGCCGGTATCCAGTGGACATGACGAAACTCCGCGCCTCGAGGCCCTCGAGCGCCTTGCGGGTCGACAGGGATCACCGATGATCCCACTGTCCCTGCCTACTCTGGCCCTGCTTGCCGTCACGGCACCGACCATGCCGATTGCGGTCACCGTTGTCGCGCCACCGGACGTGACTGATTCGCTGGTGCATCGGATCTGCGTAGAAACGGAAGCGATCTGGGCGCCGGCCGGGATTGTCCTCGAATGGAGCCGAGACGCATCGAGGGACGACGCGGCGCCGCGGCGACTGGTGATTGCGGTCACGATCGACGATCGTCCAGCCCCGGCGGGCCGTCACGGCGCGCTTGGCTGGCTGAACTTCGCTGCGGATGGCCCGGAACCTCTCATCCACCTGTCGCGGGCGTCTGCAGAGGAACTCCTTCGAGGTTCGCCGGGCCTGGTTGACGCCACGATTACCTCGCATGACGCGTTCATCGCGCGGGCGCTGGGTCGTGCGTTCGCCCACGAAATGGGCCACTACATCCTCCGCTCGAAGGTGCATACGCCACGCGGTCTGATGCGGGCGGCGTGGACGGCAAGTCAAGCGTTCGCCATCAGCCGAGACGGGTTCACCCTGACCGCTGAAGAGCGTGTCGAGGCCGCCGACAACTTGCGAATGGAATTGAAGCGCGCTGACAGCGCGCCGTGAGGCTCATCGCTGCCAGCATCTCCAGGATATGCTCAAAGGGACGAGCGCTCCTGCTCATGTGTCGGTCCGTACTGGGCTCGCACTCACGCAAGACCGGCTTCCCGGCGCAGATGGAGCAGCGGGTGCGGACGCCCGGCCTCGTCGAGCGGCGATCTCCCGACCGCGACGAACCCGAGCGCCTCGTAGAAGCGGCGTGCCGTGTCATTCTCCTCGTTGACGTCCACGGTGAGCGCGCCGCCCAGGAGTTGTTGAGCGTGTGCGACCAGGCGGCGACCGTACCCTCTCCTCCGATACTCCGGCTCGAGAAACAACGCCTCGATCGCGTGCGCGGACAGACCCAGGAAACCCAGCGGAGCATTCGATCTGCCGGTCAGGACCCACAGCTGAAGCGCGCCACCGTCAAGAACCGCCGCGACCAGCGGCCGGTAGTATGCGATGTCTGCCTCGGTCAGGAAGTCGTGCGTCGCACGCACGGAGCGCTCCCACAGCGTGAGCAACGACGGGCCGTCCTCCGGCCGCGAGCGACGAATGTGGACAGTCTCCATATCGCGACGCACTATTCAACCGCGTGCTGCCCGGCCCCGGACTCGAAGACAAAATCAAGGAGGCCCTGCAGATCCCTCGCGGTTCGGTCTGGCCGAACGCCCAGTTCCTCCGCGGGCTGGTTGAAGCGGTTCACCCAGACAGTCGGATAGCCGAACGACTTCGCGCCGGCCGCATCCCATCCCCCGAACGCCGCAAACACGATGTCCTGCTTCGCGAATCCCAGATAGTCCACCCCCAGTTGGTATGCTCGGGGGTCGGGCTTGTAGGTGTGATTCGCGTCGGTGCTGATCAGCGCGTCGAAGAGCGTGGCGAGCCCGGCATGGTCGGCGTTGGCACGAAGCATGGCCGGACTGAAGTTCGCAAGAGCGATGACACGAATGTCCGATTGCCGCAGTCGCCGCAGCGTGTCCTGGGCATCGGGCCACGGCTCCAGATGGAGATAGGCGTCCATGAGCTGACGCTTGGACGACGCCGTCAGCTCGATATGGAGGGCGTTGGCCGTGTACACCAGCGCATCCTCAGTGAGCGCGGCGAAATCGACGTAACGCCCAGTCATCGACCGAAGCCAGCTGTACTCGAACTGTCGTGTCCGCCAGATGTCGGTGAACGCACGCCCCTTTCCGGGAAACGCACGATCAACGGCGGACACGACGGAATCAGGGTTGAAGAGGACGAAATAGTCGAACGCGACGGCGGCAGGCCGCCCTCGCGCAGCAACGGTCATCGCCGCGGGCCGTTTCGACACGGCGGTGGTGCTCAACGCTGCGCTACCGCATAGCAGCAGCGCCGCGAAGCAGGTCACGAGTCGCATCACGCTCCCCACCGCGGCAGCTTGGCCGCGAGCACATCGAGGCGTTCAATGATCGGCGGCGTCGCCAGCAGCGTCGACGCCTGTTCGGCCAGGGCCGCCGCCACGCGGCCGCTCAGGTGCGCGGCACGTCCGGCTTCATCGGCGAATGCGTCGAAGATCGCGAACCTCGATGGTCCGAGCCGGACGGCGAACCAGACCACGGTCTCAGGCTCCGCCTCTACCAACGCGGCACCGCTCTTCAGAAACGCTTCCAGATCGGTCTCCCGGCCCGGCTTGGCTTCCAGCCGGACCCACAGCGCGACAGTGACCACAGGTTCCTCCTTGCTAGCTCTATGTCGATGCGCGTCCAGAATATTCCGCGGAATATTTCAGCTGCTACTCGACATCACCACGTTGGAGGTCATAGATGCGATTCACTGGTCAGACATCGCTGTTCCGACGTTGGGCCGTTCTGCCGTTGCGATTGATCGTCGGGTACGGCTTCATCGTGCACGGATATGCGAAGGTCGCCAACGGACCGGACCGATTCGCCGCGACTCTTCACGCGCTCGGAGTCCCCTGGCCGGGCGCGATGGCGTGGTTGACGATTGCCTGCGAGCTGATTGGAGGACTGGCTGTACTCGTCGGCGCCTGGATTCCCCTCGTCAGCGTGCCGCTGTCGGCGATCCTGCTGGTCGCGGTGATGACCGTGCACCTGCCCTACGGATTCAGTTCGATCAAGCTGCGCGAGGTGACGGCCGCCGGGCCGCAATTCGGTCCACCTGGCTACGAGACGGACCTCCTGTATCTGGCTGCACTGGCGACGATCGTCCTCGGCGGGTCCGGACCGTGGTCGCTCGATCAGTGGTGGGCTCGAGACGCCGGAATATTTCGCTCCGGCGTGGGTATCTCTGATCTGTGAGGAGACAACACATGTTCAGAGTGAGAGTATTGAGTGCCGTCCTGGCCTGTGTCGCGATTGCGGCAGCAACGACGGGAATTCACGCGAGCGACCGCGCGCGCACGCTCGTGGTGACGATGACCAACGATCAGCAAGCCAATCAGATCAAGGTCTACGACGCAGAGAGCCACGCGCTGCTCCAGACGCTCTCGACGCACGGCAAGGGCGGCGTCGGTGGCAACGCGCGAGGAATCAAACAATTCGACGGCAGGATCGTGGCGGTGGTCAACAACGGATCCGGCAACGTCGCGCTGTTCCGGCGGGACGGCGGCGAGCTGAAGTTCGACAAGGTCATTCAGACGACCAGCGCGCCGGTCAGCGTGGACTTCGGCAACGATCATCTGTACGTCGCCGGCGCAACGACGGTGGATTCCTTCACGCTGCATGAGGGCGTGGTCGAATGGCTCGACGGCACGACCAGCCTTGCGCTCGCCGGTGGTGGAATTCCTCCTGCGGGCAGCACCGGGCAAGTGGGCGTGCTCGGCGACACGCAGTTGCTGGTCACCCTGAAGACCGATCCCGATCCGGGGACGATCGACGTCATCTCGCTCCATCGGGGCAGGGTCACCGGATCGGCGGCCACGGCCGTCGCCGCCCCAGATGGAACGCTGGCGCCGTTCGGATTTGCCACCTACCCTGACGGGACCGCGCTCATCACGCTGGCGCACTCGAACCAGGATGGTCTGTTTCGCGACGGCTCGTTCGCGTCGATCGTGGCGGCCGGCCAGACGGCGTCCTGCTGGATGACCCGGGCCGGGAAGTATGTGTTCGTGGCTAATACGGGCAGCCGGTCGATCAGTCGACTGGTGGGCACGGGAAACCACGTCTTCGTGGACAGCCCGATCGCGGCCCAGGTCCCGACCGGATCACCGGCCGACATCGACGCCGATGCGGGCGTGCTGGGCGTCATCGACCATGGCGCCGGCCAATCACATCTGTCCGTGTTCTCGTACAACCGGTTCGGCGAACTCACGCCGGCCGGCGCGATCATCACGATCGGCGTCCCTGATGCCAATGGCGTAGCGATCCTTGCGCCGCGCGCGGGCGAGCGGAACTAGGCGTCGCCATGAGGGTTCGACGCTGGGTTGGGTGGATCGTCACAGGATTGATGGCCGCGCTGATGATGCTGTCAGCCGTGCCGGACGTCCTTCAGATTCCAAAACGCGCTGCTGATCGGACGGCAGCGATGACGGCCCGGCTCGGCTTGAATACGTGAACTCGCAATACTCGATCACGCGTGCCCGGCCACAGGATCTCGCGCAGCTACCAGCGATCGAGCTGGCCGCTGCGCGGCTCCTCGCCGGGCATGCGCCCGAGTCGGTCCTGAACGAGACCACCGGCCCTGTCGTCCTGAAGAAGGCGCTGGATGAAGGACATCTGTGGGTTGCGCTGGCGGACGATCGACCGGTGGGTTTTGCCCACGTCGAAGTCATCGAACGCGAGGCGGCACATCTCGAGGAAATCGACGTCGATCCCGCGCACGGCCGACGCGGCCTCGGCAGGAAGCTGGTCCAGCAGGTGTGTGACTGGGCCGCTGGCAGCGGCTTCGCGTCGGTCACGCTTACCACCTTCCGACACGTTCCGTGGAACATGCCTTTCTACAAACGGCTTGGGTTTCGTGTCATTCCGCCTCGGGAACTCTCGCTCGCGCTCCGCGAGGTCATCCACGACGAAACCCGGCGCGGCCTGGATCCGCGTCGGCGGGTCGCGATGAGACGGCGGTCTGATCGTTCGGATGACACATAATCTCTGACCGGGCACAAAGAACACCTGCCGACGGCGATCATCGAGATCGGCGGCACGAGGCGAGCGCCATGAGCCGAAGTCACGCTGACGCCAATCGATCCGACGCCAGACGACGTGCAGTACCTGGAAGATCGGATCTACGAATTCAATGAGGGCGCCACCGGCATCGCCGGCGGGGAGTTGCTCACGTTCGTCGTGCGCGATCGCGAGCGCATCGTGGCCGGCATTTGCGGGAATACGTGGGGCGGCACCTGCGAGTTGCGTCAGTTCTGGGTGGAGGAAGCGCGGCGTCACCACGGGCTCGGCACGGAGCTGTTCCGGGCCGCCGAGCAGGAAGCGCGACGGCGCGGCTGCACCCAAATCGTGTTGATGACGTTCTCGTTTCAGGCGCCGTCCTTCTACGACAGGCAGGGTTTCGAGCTCGTCGCAGCGATCGACAATCATCCACTCGGCTACCGGAACTTGCTGATGCGTAAGCGTCTGGAACCGGATTCGTAAGGAGCAGCGATATGGCGCCAGACATCTCCATCCGCCAGGCACGGCCCGACGAGCAAGCGGCCCTCGAGGCGCTGCAGCGTCGCGCGTCGCTGAACAATCCCGGCGATCGAGACGCCATTCTCGCGAATCCGGACGCGATCGCGGTACCGATCGAGCAGATTACCGAAGGCTGCGTCTTCGTTGCGGAACGCGACGGTGTCGTCGCCGGCTTCGCGGCCGTGGTGCCGCGTCCAGACGGCGGTGCGGAGTTGGACGCGCTCTTCGTCGAACCGCACCTCTGGAAGCATGGCATCGGTCGGCGGCTCGTCGATCATGCTGTCGAAATGGCGCACCTGCGGACTGCCGGATTTCTGCATGTGATTGGCAATCCCCATGCGGAAGGGTTCTACCTCTCGTGCGGCTTCCAGGTGACCGGGACGTTCGAAACACGATTTGGCGTCGGCTTCGCCATGCGGCGAGCCCTATAGTCGCGCGAGCACGCCTCGGATGCCAGATACACGCACGCGATGACGCTGACTCCCCACAACAAGCCTTCGATCAATCTCAGAAGACACCGCAGCCGAGAGAGGTCCGGCCCCAATCAACTTTGATGCCTGCGGCGCGGCAAGATTTCGCGCGAACTGCTGTATCGGCGGGCTGCAGCGCGACCTGTCCACCGCGGAGACGTCCATCACCGGGAGGGCCTCGAGCCCGCCGGCCCGAGGCGCAACGCGCCGACGGCCAAGTGCCTGAGGACCGCGACCGGCGCGAACCGAGCGCGAGCGAGGTGAGTGCCGGGGGCGGGCATCGAACCCACACGCCCCTTTCGGGACCCAGGATTTTAAGTCCTGTGCGTCTGCCAATTCCGCCACCCCGGCATGCCGTTCAGTGTGTTGAGCTTGTCGATTCTACCGTGGAGGACTGATCGCCTGAACTTGAAAGAATCTTCGGCTGCCTCTTTTAGCGCTACGGAGGCGAGAGCTGCGTGATCTTCGCTTCGGCTGCGACGCGCAGGTCTGCCTTGCGCGCGGCCGTATCCGCGGTGTCGGTATCCAGCAAGGCGAGCGTTTGCTTTGCAGCCGCGAGTGCTGACGCCCGATCGCCAGCGGCGAGGTAAACGTCCGCCAGGCTGTCCATGGTGTTCGGCGAATGCGGATAGGTGACCGCGTTGAGCTTCATGAGGTCGATCGCGCCCGGATAGTCCTTCATGAGCATGTGCTCATAACCGAGTTGATTGACAAAGTATTCGGGCAGCTGCGGCTCGCCTGGCGAACCGGTCCGCGGCAGAGTCGCGGCCGCGATTGCCGCCGCCGCGCCACCCGGCTGATCGACGTCGCGCAGCCGACTGAGAATGGACGGTGAGATCGGAATACCGTTCGTGACGGGAAGCGCTCCGGGCGTGCTCGCCAGGACGCCCACGAACCACTGAGCCATCGTCTCCGCCAGATCCGGATGGGTCCTGAACATGATCGCCGCGTGACCTCCGTCGAGGTACTGGGCGAGTCGGCTCTCCGGCCGCTGCGAAACACCCTCGAGCCAGCTCATGATCTGAACAAAGGGTGCATACCGATCGTCTGCCGCGGCTGCTGCGAACACAGGCGGTGCGGTGGGTCCTCCCAGAAACAGGCGGCCATCGCGATCCGTAGGTCCGGCCAACAATGCGAGTGCCCTGATATTGCTGTGGCGTCGGGCCAATTGGACGGCGTTGTTCACGCCGCAGCTGCCACCGCCGGCGCCCATGCGGTCCGTGGTCACGCCCGCCTGCCGGGACAGGAAGGCGAAGGCGGTGTCGATATCGGCCGGCCACGTCTTCGTCATCATCTCGGTCAACTGATCGTTGGTCAGCGTCGCGTGGCCTGGACCGCCACTCTCTCCGTAACCCCGGTAGTCGATGGCGAGCGCGGTGACGCCGGATGCGGCGAGACGGGTACCGAGCGGATCCCAGACTGTCCGTTGCTCGTCACACTGATGCAGGAGCAGAACCGCCGGCCCACTGCTCGGTGCGAGAAAGAGCGTCCCCTTCAGCACGACACCATCCGCCGCCGTGATCGCCACGACCCGTGACGATGGGCGGGCGATCGACCCGCAGCCGAACGCCGGGAGGAGTGACGCGAATGCTGTTACGACGGAGATGCATCCGACCAGGTCTCTGATCGACGTGCGTGTCGTGCTCCGCCGATCCGACGAGCGCCGCCATCCTGCCATTGCGGGCAGCATACTTCAGGGCCGAGGGCCCGCACGTCGTTCAGTGCGTACGCGCCGCCGATCGTTCCGCGTGGACGCGGCTCACCACCCCAGCCAGTAGACAGGCGCAAGGGCGGCGAGCGCGGCGCCCGCCTGGAGCGAGAGAACCTGGAGCCCCGCCCTGGGATCCTTCGGCAGCCACTTGACCGCAAAGAACCCGATGACCGGAAGCTGCCCTGCCATGAGCAGCTGCCAGATATGCGCGGCGGCGCCTTCGTCAGGCTGGGGCGCGGTGCCGGCGACCGCAATGTGAATGAGGATCGTGGCCACCGCCGCGAGCGACATGGCGATCGGAACGAGCCCGCTGGGGCGACTGGTCAGGGACAGGGTCATGGCGATCCTCCGCATGCAAAGCTAAAATTACTTTGCGATGCAAAGATAGCACGCCAGCGGATTCGTTCGCAAGACCAACGGCAGACCAACGTGGCGGGAAAAGGGGCGGCGAACGTCGTGGCCGACCTGCGTTCGCGCGCAGGCCGACTTCAGTGAGCGAGGGCCCGGGTGACCACCACGGTGATCTCGATGAGCGCGAGCAAAAGCACGCTGACAATCAGCTGTTTTCGATCGAAGAATGTATCCATTGCTGTTTCCTTCGATCGAACTCGGCCGCAACGGCCGTGCCGCACTCCCCTTTCGGCCGCAGTCACTCGGCGCAGGTGATTTTGACCGTGTTTTTGCGGGATGCGCCCACATCGGCGATTGACGGAGGGTTGCTCCGGTTTCGGTTTCGGCTCGAGCCTTACAGAATCGTCCCGTGGACCTGGCGACGCGAAATCGGAATCAGCGGCCCTTGACCATCCGATTCCCATCGTTCAGGCGCTGTTCGGCGGCCTGCAGCAGGATGGTGACGGCTTGCGCACGGTTGACCCATTTCGAGCCGTTCCGCGTATCGATGGGCAGCTTGTAACGGGTCGCCGCCTCCAGGTTCGGGCCCTTGAGGAGAATCTGGGTGCTGTCGGTGTCGAGATCGAGCACGCGAAAGCGGAGAAAGTACCGGTAGGCATTGGCAGAGTCCGCATACGCCTGAAGCGCCTCTGACTCCTTGGTGCCGATGGTGTGATCGGTCAGCGCCGCAATCTCGGTGTCGAGCTCCTTCAGCAAGTCTCGGGACTGCGGACGCGGTGGACCGCTGTTCGACTGGACCTCGGCCTGCAAAGCGGCTCCGGCTTTGTAGACGCGGTCGAACTTCTGCTGGTCGACTCCGGCGCACGACACCGCCAACGCGCATATCGCCGCAACTGCCATCGCTCGCTTCACACCACAACGCACGGATTTGGTTTCGGTCAAGGCCCCTCGACTCTGCCGCGGCGAACGCGTCTCTTTTGAGGCTATCCGACTATCGAGAACGTTTGCAACGGTCCCGCTCGCGCCTGGACGCGAGAACGTCACGATGGCCGCGCTTCAGTGGACGGTGGAGGATGCGGGCGCGATCGGCGGCGCCATCACCCTGGTGATCATCGCCTCCAGCGCCGCCTTGTCGATCGCGAATGGTCCAGCGATCGCCGCGCCCAGGGTGATCTCAATCGCAATCACCACGCCGCCTTCTTCGTAGGCGTTCACGATCCAGCTCAGCCCGCGCAGCGCAATCGTTTGCGGATCCTTCCCCGGCTGTTTCAGCTGAGCCATCACGCGCAGCATCCCTTCCAGCACGTACCGGACGTCATCGTCGGTCCACGCCGACGGCTCTCGCGAGAGCCCCTCGATGGTGACGGTGGTGGCATGTTCGGTGCCGCGAAGCCAGACGTCGACGGAGACGGTCATGCGGTGATCCCCAGTTCCTGTTCGAGTGCCTCGACGGTGGTGACCGGCTGCCGGCAGGTGAAGTCACGACAGACATAGACAGCGGTGATGCCCGCGCGCGGCTCCATGGCCGAGACAAACGGCAGGCTCCCGGCCAGCGCGCTCCGGAGTGCCGGGTTGACGCGCAGCTGAACCGCAAACGGCAGGTAGCGCATTGCGAGGAAGCGATCGAGCGAATCGCCCCCCTCCCCCTCCGCAATCACGATCTGCTGGACGCCGGCGAGGTGCGAGGACAGCGCCGCCGCCATCATCGGAACGCCGCGGCCCATCTGCTCGAGCCTGGTCGCGAACAGCCTGAGCGTGCGCGCCACGCGATCGTCCCACTGCGCATCAGCGACCAGGTGCGAGAGCATCAGCAGGTTGAGGACCGAGACCGAGCTCGCCGTCGGCTCGGCGCCGTCGTAATCCTCCTTCATGCGCAACAGCACGCTGGGATCGCGGCCGGTGGTGCTGAACCACCCGCCGGCCTCGTCGTCCCAGAACAGCTCGTCCTGGCGCCGCTGCAGCGCGATCGCCCACTCGAGCCACATCGGCTGCGGGTCGGCCTGGAACAGCTCGAGCAGGCCGTGAATCATGCAGGCATAGTCTTCGGCATAGCCGTCGATCTCGGCGTGACCGTCGCGGTAGCGGCGCAACAAGATGCCTGATCGCGGCGCTCCACATCTGCTCGCGGATGAACGAGGCCGCGCGGCGCGCGGCGTCGAGGTAGGGTTCCCCGGCCGTCCGGCCGTCGGCGCCAAGGCCGCGCAGCGCTCGTGCCATGCGCGCGAAGCCGGCGATCATCAGCCCGTTCCACGCCGCCAGAATCTTGTCGTCCCGCTGCGGGCGGGGCCGCCCCAGCCGCTCCTTGAACATCTTCAGGCGGGCGCGGTGCGAGGGTGTCGACCACGTCATCGGCCGGCGCGCCGCTGTCCTTCGCGATCTCGTCAATCGATCGCGCGACGTAGAGCAGGTTCTTGCCGGTGAACTCCTGTTGCGGATCCTGGGGCGCGTTGCCTCCGGGCTCGACGCCGAAGCGCGCCTTCACGATCCGGGCATCCTGCTCCGAGCAGCGCATCGAGCTCCGCCGCGGTCCACAGATAGTAGGCGCCTTCCTTCTTGTGAGCGGCCGGCGAACCGGCCTCCTCCGGCGGGATGCTGTCGGCGTCCTCGGCGGAGTAGAAGCCGCCGCCCGGCGTCGGTCATCTCGCGCATCACATAGAGCAGCGTGTCCTCGGCCACCTCGAGGTAAAACGGATCGCCCGACACCTGCGACGCTTCGACGAAGGCCAGCACCAGCTGCGCCTGGTCGTAGAGCATCTTCTCGAAATGCGGCACGCGCCATTCGCCGATCGACCGAGTAGCGATGAAAGCCGCCGCCGATGTGATCGCGCATGCCGCCCAGCGCCATCGCCCGCAGCGAGCGCAGCACCATCTCGCGCCGCTTGCGGCGCCGTGGCCCGCGCGTGCTCGCGCAGCAGGAACAACAGCTCGGACGGTCGCGGAAATTTCGGCGCATCGCCGAAGCCGCCGTGGCGGGGATCGAAGGCGTCGCGGAACTGCTGGACGGTTTTCTCGAGCGCAGCCGCGCCCGGAACGTCCGCCGACGGCGACGCCTGCTCCATCGATCGGAGCCGGACGGTCAGGGCATCGGCGGAGTCGACGACCTTGCCGCGTTCGGCCTTCCACACCCGCGCGATCTCCTGCAGGATGTCGACGAAGCCCGGCCGTCCCCACTTTGATTCCGGCGGAAAATAGGTGCCGCCGTAAAACGGCTTCAGCTCGGGCGTGAGCCACACGCTCATCGGCCAACCGCCGGATCCGGTGGTCGCCTGCACGAACGTCATGTAGACGCGATCGACGTCGGGCCGCTCCTCGCGATCCACTTTGATCGCGACGAACTGATCGTTGAGCACCGCGGCGATCGCGTCGTTCTCGAACGATTCGTGCTCCATCACGTGGCACCAGTGGCAGGTCGAGTAGCCGATCGACAGGAAGATCGGCTTGTCCTCGAGGCGCGCCCGGGCGAACGCCTCGTCGCCCCACGGATACCAGTCGACGGGATTGCTGCGCGTGCTGCAGAAGATACGGACTGCGCTCGCGCGCCAGGCGGTTCATTTCACCATTATGGCATTAGAGGTAGAATCGACACATGAGCGACGGCGCGGTGCTCGCGGGCAAGCGGATCGCGATGCTCGTCGAAGACGAATTCGAAGATCGCGAACTGACCGGTCCGCTCGAGATGCTCAGAGCGGCCGGGGCCACCGTCACGATCGTCGGCCCGACCGCGGGCGCGCGCTACACCGGCAAGCGCGGCACGCCGTCGTCACGTCGGATGTCGCGGCCGGCGCCGCGCGCATGGCCGATTTCGACGCGCTCGTGATTCCGGGCGGCCACGCGCCTGACAAGATGCGCATGCGGCACGCGATGGTCGATCTGGCGCGCGACGCGATGGAAGCCAACAAGCCGGTCGGCAGCGATCTGCCATGGGCCATCGCTGCTGATCTCCGCCAACTCCCTCAAGGGACGCACGCTCACCTGCTGGCCGTCAATCGCCATCGACATCAAGAACGCCGGAGGCCGCTACGTCGACAAACCGGTCGTCGAAGACGGCAACCTGATCACGTCGCGCAAGCCGGACGATGTGCCGGTGTTCGGCGAGGCGATCATTCGTGCGCTCTCGAGGGTGCGCGTCTAGAAGCGGCTCATCGCTTCAGCCTCGAGCGAATCGACTGAAACCCGGCGCTGTCGCGCGTGCCGGAGCGGCGCTTCGCCACGACCCGCGCGAGCTTCTCGACGCGATCCTGCGGCGACGGGTGATTCGAGAAGAATGTCTCGACCAGGCCGGGATCCCGCTTCTGCTGCTCGCGAATCGTGTCCAGCAGCTCGATCATCCCATGCGGATCCCAGCCGGCGCGCGCCATGATCGCCGCGCCTACCCGATCCGCTTCCTGCTCGTCGTCCCGGCTGAACTTGAGGAAGGTGCCACCGGCCACGTAGCGCGCAGCGACGTTCGCGGCGCCGGCGCCGCCGGCGTTGCCCAGCAGCGCGCCCATCAGGCTCAGGCCCAGGTTGGTCACCATCTCGTTCGAGAGCTGCTGCGCCGCATGGCGCTCCGAGATGTGGGCGATCTCATGTGCCAGGACGCCGGCCAGCTGCGACTCAGTGCCTGCTGCCCGAATGGCCCCGCGGTTCACCCAGACCGGCCCGCCCGGCAGCGCAAAGGCGTTGATCTCGCGGTTGTCCGCGACGGTGAACGTATAGGGATAGCGAGTCGATGGATTGGAGGCGTGCGCCGCAAGCCGGCGCCCGAGGCGTGCCACGTACGCCTGGACGACGGCGTCGTTGAGCTGCGGCGTTTGTTTCTTGACCTGCGCCTGAGCCTGCCTGCCAATGGCGATCTCGTCGGCCACGGAGATCAGCTGCATCGCGCCAGCGGACGTCGACAGCAGGATCATCGCGACCGCGATCCGGCTGCCTGTCGTCGCGGTTCCCGGCATCACGTGCGCGGCGTCGCCGCCGCAGGGACTTCCTCGGGCCGGCCTCGCCGCAGGCGCGCGTAGGCGGCGGTAAATTCCACCCCATACAACAGGATCACGGCCTGGACGTACACCCACACCAGAAAGACGACGACCGCGGCGATCGACCCGTTGACGCGGGTGAACCGCGTCATGTCCCGCATGTACCAGGAGAACGCCTCGAGCGCGCCTTTCCACAACAGGCCGGTGATCAGCGCGCCGATCCACACGTCGCGAAACCGCACCTTCGCGTTCGGCACGAAGTAGTAAATCAACCCGACGACGGCGATGAACAACAGGGTGGTGGCGTTACGCACCGCCAGGCCGCGCAGCACGCCGAGCCAGGGGAACACTCCCAGCACTTCGGCGAACCAGCTCGCGCTGACGACCTGCGTCGCGCTGATCAGCAGCAGCGCGATCAGCAGGATCAGTCCGGCGAACAGCAGCATCACGAACGAGACCAGTTTGTGCTTCCAGAAGCTGTGCTGCTTCTCGACGCCCCACGCGTAGTTCACCGCCGTGGAGATCGCCCCGAACACGCCGAGCGCGCCCCACACCAGGGCCACGGTGCCGGCTACGCCGATAGACACGGAATTGCTGCGAAAGGCGTCGAGCTGGGTGGTGATGAACTCGAACTGCGCGGGAAAATAACGAAGGACGAAGGTGAGGACTTCGTTGCGGTTGTTGACGTCGGCGGTCGAGCGGCCGAGCAGCGCGAATGCGAGCAGCAACAGCGGAAACAGCGACAACAGCGCGTAGTAGGCAATCGATGCCGCATACGTCAGGTCGTCGCTGTTGTAGAAACCTTCGAAGCCGCGCCAGAACGACAGCCCCGTGAGCCGGACGATGTCTCGCGCCCGGCGCGCGGCGCCACGAGGTGCAATCACCCGGACAGTTTATGTCAGGCTTGGCGATGGCCCGACTCGACCCAGGCCTCGCGCGCTTGCGTCAGGAGAAACGCTGGCAGGCTCGCGCCCAGCCAGATCCGCACCGCCGTGAAGGCCAGGCGGCGAAGCGGCGGCCTGGTCAGCACCAAGTACGCCGCCGCCACGCCCGCGGAAACCAGCACGACATTCGCGGCGGTTCGCGCGTTTTGATCGGTCATCAGCTCCGCCGGGATCCGGTCGGCGAGGTGCCCGGTCCCGCGCTGTAGCTCGATCCGGACGACCCGCTGGGCGCCGCCGACGCCACAGCCGACGCCGCGGCGTCTTTCACGCTGTTGGTGGTGTCGCGCACATACTTCTGCGCATCCTCGACACCCTTGGCGGCGGCGTCCTTGACCGTGTCCGCATTGTCGCGCACGTACTTCTGGGCCTCGTCGGCGCCCTTGGCGACAGCGTCCTTCGCCTTGCCGTACATGTCGCGGCCGCGATCAGCCCAGTCGCCGGCATTCTCGGTGACCTTGCGGATGCCATCCTGCGCCTGATTGGCAAGGTTGCCGGCCTGTTCCGAGAGCTGATTGCGCAGTTCGGATCCCGCCTTGGGCGCGAAGAGCATGCCCAGTCCGGCGCCGAGCACCGTGCCGGTGAGAAGACCCATCACGAAGCTGCCGCCGCCGTTGTTGTTGTCGCTTTCGAAACGATCGTAGCCGTCTGCCATGTCCGACCTCCTCAAAGTTCTCGGGTTCTAAAGTTCTAGAGTTCTCAGTTCTACGTTCTCACTTCCGTCCGCAGGACGGCTTCGACCGCCATCCGTGCGCCGCGCACCAGCGCGACCAGCGCGTTGGTCTTGGCTCGGACGTTGGTGCGCACCCGGTCGGCGGTGTCGTCGATCCGGTCGATGGTGGAGTGGATGGCGTTGTCCACCCGTTCGGTCTCCGACTTCACCTTCGCCGTCACGTCCTTCACATCGTCGAGGATCGCGTTGACGCGCATCATCGCCGGCGCCACCTGGCGCGCCTCGATACCGGTGGCGAGCACCATCCCCCGGTCGACGAGCGCCGTCACCTTCTTGTAGACCACGAAAGCGGCGACGCCTGCGCCGATGATCACCAGCGCTTCGAGAACGCTTACAGCTGCCATGATGCCGAGCAGCAGATTGGTCGTGCCGAGTTCACCTGTCATGTGTGCCTCAGAAAGGAGACGTCTGGCGGCCGGGAAACTTCGGCGCCCGGTTCGGTTTCGCCGAGCGCGTCGTTCAACAGCTTCCATCCCTCGCTCGCGACCCCGGTAGCCTTCTGGACCGTTGTGCGAAAGCTCATGAGCTCGCGAGAGAAGTCCTCCAGCGCCGGCTCGATCTGTCGCCGGACGCTACGCCCGTGGTCGGTGAAGAACAGGTAGCCGGCGATCCCGCCAAGCACCGCACCTACCAATGTGGCTGCTAATTCGCGCGAATTGTTCATCTGCCCTCCTGCTAACTCAAGTGGTTTACAAGTAATGTGCCACGTAGCGAGCAAAGGCTCGTGCACACGCGTGTGCACGAGCTGGCGGCGAGAGCTACGAGGCGGCGGAGGTGGGCGTGGAGGGAGACGTCGCGGAGCTGCGTGCCGACTTGCCGGCGTCGCGGATCTCGTGCTTCTTCATCTTGCTGTAGAGCGTCGGGCGATAGAGGCCGAGGATCTGCGCCGCTTCCTGCTTGTTCCAGTTGGTGCGCTGCAGCGTCTGCAGGATCGCCATCTTCTCGATCTCGGCCAGCGTGCGGTGCGGCGGAATCACGAAGTCGGTCGGCCGTCGTCGTCTCCTCGCGAATCGATCTCCGGCAGATCGCTGACCGCGATCTCTCCGCCCTTGCCGACCAGCACGGCGCGCTCGATGGCGTTCTCGAGCTCGCGCACGTTGCCGGGCCAGCGGTTGCGGATCAGCAGGTGATAGACCGACGGCGCCAGCGTCTTGACGTTCTTCTGGTAGCGCTGCCGGAACTTGTCGAGGAAGTAGTCGCACAGCAGCGGGAATGTCTTCGGTGCGCTCGCGCAGCGGCGGCACCCGCAGCGTGATGGTGTTGATGCGGAAATACAGGTCCTCGCGCAGCCGGCCGTCGCGCAGCGCCGCGTCGAGATCGATGTTGGTCGCGCAGATGAGACGGAAGTCGACGTGCACGATCCGGTCGCTGCCGATCGGCCGGTACTCGCGCTCCTGCAGCACGCGCAGCAGCTTGGTCTGCAGATACGGCGGCATCTCGCCGATCTCGTCGAGCAGCAGCGAGCCGCCCTCGGCCATCTCGAACAGGCCTTCCTTGTCCATCGTCGCGCCGGTGAACGCGCCCTTCTTGTAGCCGAACAGCTCGGACTCGATCAGGTCCTTGGGGATCGCCGCGCAGTTGATCTTGATGAACGGGCCCTTGCTGCGCTTGCTGTTGTAGTGGATGGCGTTGGCGATCAGCTCCTTGCCGGTGCCGTTCTCGCCCTGGATGAGGATGTTGGCCTCGCTGGCGGCGACGCTCTCGACCAGCTCGAACAGCTCCTGCATCTTCTTGCTCTTGCCGATGACGTTCTGGAACTTGTAGCGGTCCTGCAGCTTCGCCTTGAGCTGCTCGTTCTCGTCGATCAGCGTCTTCTGCTTGATCGCCTTCTCGAGCTTGTCGAGCAGGCGTTCGGCGTCGATCGGCTTCTCGAGGAAGTCGAACGCGCCGGCCTTCACCGCCTCGACCGATCGCGGGATGTTCCCCTGTCCGGTGACGACGATGACTTCGGCTTCGGGGTCGAGCTGCTTGAACTTGCGGACCAGCTCGATGCCGTCGACGTCGGGCAGCATCATGTCGGTCACGACCGCGTCGGGCCGCCAGGTCTTGAAGATCTCTTCGCCGCGCGTGCCGATGAGCGCGGTTCGCACTTCGTAGCCGGCATGCTCGAGCAGGATCTTCAGCCACTCGGTCATCGCCGGCTCATCGTCGATCGCGAGCACGCGCTTCTTACGTTTGATACTCATGAGCAAGAGGATGTAGCGATAACGCGCAACATGTCAATACACATTGTCGACACGTTCGAGTGTTATCACTACATACGAGCAGCACTTCATATTGCTGAGCTGACGTCTAAATGTCGAGTCGCCGTGGGCTTACGGTTGGGTCACAGGCTGTAAGTATTCGAGCGGCCGCCATGCCATAATTTCCGGCATGGCCGACTCCGACGCGCCCCGCCCAGTCGCGCGCCCGATTACCCCTCTGAAGTCCGCACTCAGCGCACCGCCCGCCGGCGAGACCAAGACGCTCTGCGAACGCTGCGGCGGCGAGATGTACCGCATGCACGCGGTCTGGCGCTGCCCCGCCTGCGGGTTCAAGACGGACTGCTGTGGATGGTAGCGCTCGAGACTCACGTCGACCCTGCCGATCCCATTTTCCAGCCAACCGTGAGCGCATGGCAGCAGCTGGTCGCCGAGCTGCGCGAGCGGCTGAGCCGCGCGCGCGACGGCGGCGGCGCCAAGTACGTCGAGCGCCATCGCGCGCAGGGCAAGCTGCCGGTGCGCGAGCGCATCGACCGGCTGCTCGATCCCGGCTCGCCGTTTCTCGAGCTGTCGCCGCTGGCCGCATACGACATGTACGACGGCGACGCGCCCGGCGGCGGGCATCGTCACCGGCATCGGCCGCGTCTCGGGCCGCGAGGTGATGATCGTCGCCAACGACGCGACGGTGAAGGGCGGCACCTACTTCCCGATGACGGTGAAGAAGCACCTGCGCGCGCAGGAGATCGCGCTGCAGAACCGCCTGCCGTGCGTCTACCTGGTCGACTCGGGCGGCGCCTTCCTGCCGCTGCAGGCCGAGGTCTTTCCCGACCGCGATCACTTCGGCCGCATCTTCTTCAACCAGGCGCGGATGTCGGCGGAGCGGATTCCGCAGATCGCCGTCGGTGATGGGCTCGTGCACCGCCGGCGGCGCCTACGTGCCGGCGATGTCGGACGAAACGATCATCGTCAAGGGCACCGGGACGATCTTCCTCGGCGGCCCGCCGCTGGTGAAGGCGGCGACCGGCGAAGAGGTCACCGCCGAAGAGCTGGGCGGCGCCGACGTGCACACCCGGCTCTCCGGCGTCGCCGACTACTTCGCCGAAGACGATGAGCAGGCGCTCGAGATCTGCCGCACGATCGTGTCGACGCTGAACACGTCGAAGACGCTGCCGGCCGGACATGACGCCGCCCGAAGATCCGCTGCTACGACCCGGCCGAGATCTACGGCATCGTCAGCGCCGATCCGCGCAAGCCGTACGACGTCCGCGAGATCATCGCGCGGCTGGTGGACGGATCGCGCTTCGACGAGTTCAAGGAGCGCTACGGCACGACGCTGGTGACCGGGTTCGCGCGCCTCCACGGCTTCCTGGTCGGCATCGTCGCCAACAACGGCGTGCTGTTCTCGGAGTCGGCGCTGAAGGCGACGCACTTCATCGAGCTGTGCAACCTGCGCGGCATCCCGCTGATCTTCCTGCAGAACATCACCGGCTTCATCGTCGGCAGCAAGTACGAGCGCGCCGGCATCGCCAAGGACGGCGCCAAGATGGTGCACGCGGTCGCCAACTCGGTGGTGCCGAAGTTCACGGTGATCATCGGCGGATCGTTCGGCGCCGGCAACTACGGCATGTGCGGCCGCGCCTACGAGCCGCGCATGCTGTGGATGTGGCCCAACGCGCGCATCTCGGTGATGGGCGCGGCGCAGGCGGCCGTCGTGCTGACGACGGTGAAGCGCGATCAGCTGACGCGCGAGGGCAAGCGATTTCACGGCGGAGGAAGAAGACGCGATCCGCCAGCCGATCCTCGACAAGTACGAGCACGAAGGGTCGCCTTACTACTCGACGGCGCGGCTGTGGGACGATGGGATCATCGACCCGGCGCAGACGCGCCAGATGCTGGCGCTCGGCCTGTCGGCCGCCTTCAACGCGCCGATCCCGCCGCCGAAGTTCGGGGTATTCCGGATGTGAGTCAACACAAAGGACACGAAGGACACAGAGGCAATCCGTTTTTCCTTTGTGTCCTTGGTGTCGTCTGTGTTGACTCAGCGAGCTTATGGCCTACCAGTATCTGATGAGTGCGCGCGACGGTGCGGTCGAGCGGCTGACGCTCAATCGGCCCGACGTGCGCAACGCCTTCAACGAGCACGTCATCGCCGAGCTGACCGACTGGGCGGCGCGGACGAGCGAGGCGGCCGCGCGCCACGACATCCGCGCGGTCGTGATCGCCGGCGCCGGCAAGACGTTCTGCGCGGGCGCCGACGTCACGTGGATGGCCAAGACCGTGCACTACACCGAAGACGAGAACCTGCGCGACGCGATGGCGATGTCGCGCATGTTCGCGGCGATCAACGAGCTGCCGGTCGCGGTGATCGGCCGCGTCCAAGGCGCGGCGCTCGGCGGCGGCGCCGGCCTGGCCGCGGTCTGCGACATCGTGGTCGCCGAGGACGCTGCGCTGTTCGGATTCACCGAGACCAAGCTCGGCATCCTGCCGGCGGTCATCTCGCCGTTCGCGCTCGCGAAGATCGGCCAGGCGGCGGCGCGCGAGCTGTTCCTGACCGGTGCGCGTTTTCCAGCCGCGCGGGCGCAGCGAGATCGGCCTGGTGCACGAGGTGGTGCCGGCGGCGGAGCTGGACGCGGCCGTCGATCGGTACGTCCACGAACTGCGGACCGCCGGTCCCGAAGCGGTCGCCGCCGCGAAGGCGCTGATCCCGAACGTCTGGGGGCGGCCGATCGCCGACGCCATGCCGGTGACGGCCGCCGCGATCGCCGCCCGCCGCGTATCGCCCGAGGGACAGGAAGGGCTGCGCGCGTTTCTCGACAAGCGGAAGCCGGTCTGGGTCGACCGGGCCGCAACACAAAGGACACCAAGGACACAGAGGAAAGAAAACCTTAGATGATGGGCCGTGCCTTTGTGTCCCTTGTGTCCGCTGTGTTGAGTGGGCGGTCGAGATGATCCGCCGCCTGCTGATCGCGAACCGCGGCGAGATCGCGCTTCGCATCATCCGCGCCTGCCGCGAGTTGGGGATCGAGAGCGTCGCGGTCTACTCGGCCGCCGACGCGCACGCGCCGCACGTCGCCGCCGCCGATCGCGCGGTGCGCGATCGGGCCGGCGCCCGCGCGCGAGAGCTACCTCATCATCGCCGCAGCTGCTCGACGCCGCGCGCTCGTCGGGCGCCGACGCGATCCACCCGGGCTACGGGTTCCTGTCCGAAAACGCCGCGTTCGCCGCGCCTGCGCCGCCGCCGGGCTGGTCTTCGTCGGTCCGCCGGCCGACGTCATCGCGCAGATGGGATCGAAGATCGACGCGCGACGCGCTGGTGTCGGCGGCCGGCGTGCCGGTCGTGCCCGGCGAGACGCCCGACGATCAGTCCGACCTGGGCATTCGCGCAGGCGATCGAGCGCGTCGGCCTTCCGGTGCTGATCAAGGCGTCGGCCGGCGGCGGCGGCAAAGGCATGCGCCACGTCCACGACGCAGGCGAGATCGACGAGTCGATCCAGGCGGCGCGCCGCGAAGCGACCGCGGCCTTCGGCGACGGCACGCTCTACGTCGAGCGGCTCGTCGCGCACCCGCGCCACGTCGAGGTGCAGATCTTCGCCGACGATCACGGCGGCGTGCTGCACCTGTTCGAGCGCGACTGCTCGACGCAGCGGCGGCACCAGAAGGTGATCGAAGAGAGCCCGTCGCCGGCCGCTGACGCCGGCGCTGCGCGCGCGGATGACCGAGGCCGCGGTCGCCGCGGCCGCGCGCCGCCAGCTACCGCAACGCCGGCACGATCGAATTCCTCGTCGGACGGCGATGCGCCGTTCTACTTCCTCGAGATGAACACGCGGCTGCAGGTCGAGCATCCGGTCACCGAGCAGGTCACCGGCCTCGATCTGGTGCGCGCGCAGATCCTCGTCGCCAACGGCGAGCCGCTGCCGTGGACCCAGGCGGAGATCAGCCAGCGCGGCCACGCCATCGAGGCGCGCGTCTACGCCGAGGATCCGGCGCAGGGCTTCATCCCGCAGGCCGGCACCCTCACCGCGCTATCGCGAGCCGCAACGACCCGGCATTCGCGTCGACGCGGGCGTCGTCGAAGGCGGCGAGGTCTCGGTCTACTACGACCCGATGATCGCCAAGGTGATCGCGACCGCCGAGACCCGCGCCCTCGCGATCGCGCGCCTGTCGGCCGCGCTGCGCGAGTTCGAGATTGCCGGCATCAAGACCAATCGCGCCTTCCTGATCGCGATCCTCGAGTCCGAGGCGTTTCGTGACGGCGAAGATCGACACCGCATTCCTCGATCGCGAAGGCGCGACCATCGCGGCGAGCCTCGCCGAGGAACCGTCTGCACCGTCACGCCCGAGCTCGTCCGCCATCAGCGGTCAGACAGGTCGATCCCTGGGACCCCGGCGTCCAGACCGCGAAAGCGCAGGCGCCGGCCGCGCGGCCGCCGCGCCTCGGCATCCGCCGGCCGCGACCTGACGGCGCCCGATGCCGGCCACCGTCATCAAGGTGCAGGTGAAGGCTGGCGACGCCGTCAAGAAGGGCGACGTGGTGATCGTGCTCGAGGCGATGAAGATGGAGCTGCCGCTGCGCGCCCTGGGCGACGGCATTGTCCGGGCCGTCCGCTGCCAGGAAGGCGACCTCGTGCAGGCAGACGCCACGCTGGTAGAGTTCTCCTAGGCGGATCGGAGCGGACCGCCGCACCTATGACCATTGGCCGCGTCACCGTCGTGGAAGTCGGGCCGCGCGACGGCCTGCAGAACGAGCAGGCGCGCGTCTCCACCGCCGACAAGATCGCGTTCGTCAACCTTCTGTCGGCCGCGCATCTGCCGGTGATCGAGGTCAGCGCCTTCGTGAGCCCGAAGTGGGTGCCGCAGATGGCGGACGCGGCGGAGGTGTTCGCGGGGATCGCACGCGCCCCGGGGACGCGCTACACGGCGCTGGTGCCGAACCTGTCCGGGCTCGACCGGGCCATCGCCGCCGGCGTCAGCGAGGTCGCGATCTTCGCCTCCTCCACCGAAACCTTCAGCCGCAAGAACATCAACCAAGGCATCGACGACTCGCTGGCCACGTACCGGGCGGTGTGCGAGCGGGCCATCGCCGCCGGTCTGCGGGTCCGCGGCTATCTGTCAACGGCGTTCGGCTGCCCGTTCGAAGGTGCAGGTCGACCCTCAGCAGGTCGCGCGCGTCGCCTCACGCCTCGCGGACCTTGGCGTCTTCGAAGTGGTCGATCAGCGACACGATCGGCATCGCGCATCCGGGCCAGGTTCCACGGGTGCTCGAGGCGGTGCTGGCGCGCGTGCCGGCCGATCGCCTCGCGCTGCACTATCACGACACGCGCGGCACGGCGCTCGCCAACGTGCTCGCCTCGCTGCCGTTCGGGATCACGACCTACGACGCCTCGTCGGGCGGCCTCGGCGGCTGCCCGTACGCGCCTGGAGCAGCCGGCAATCTGGCCACCGACGATCTGATTTACATGCTGGACGGGTTGGGGATCGAAACCGGCGTGTCGCTGGCGGCGGTGAGCGAGGCGTCGGCGTTCATCGCCTCGAAAATCGACCACCGCCTGCCGTCGCGCTACGCGCAGGCGGTTCTCAGTTCTAAGTTGTAACTTCTGCGTTCTGCGCGGTCAGGGTTTTCAGCACATCCTCCCACGGCATCATGTTGATGGCATCGTAGTCGGCCGGGCAGCCGAACTCGCGCTGTTGGGGGGCCGTCGGGTTGCCGAGCGTGACGCACAGAGTCCGCAGCCGATGCACAGGTCCGCGCGAACGGCGCACACCATCCGCCCGTCACGATCGGGCTCCTCGACGATGCACCCGGCGACCGGGCAGGCGGCCTGGCAGATCGAGCAGGCAAAGGCGCCGAAACAGCTGTCGGGATCAATGACGGCGATTGTCTTGGGGGCCTTCTTGCGAGGCCCGGACATCATCTTGGTCCACATGGACCGGGATTATAACTGAATCAATGCACGATCATCTGGCCGACCGGAGGCGGGCCGCTTTCGGGCATCGATGCGGAGAGCGTCGAGATGTGCTCGTAGATGACGTTGCTGGCGTTGGTCCCGAAATAACGCATGTTGTTCAGGTCGATCGGGTCCGCAGCCGCGCTGAAACCCTGTCCTGACGCGCCGGCGCCGACGCCGTTGCATGAACTCGGCGATCCCGCAAACGCCGATGCGCTCATCGTGACCGAATAGCCGCTCTTGATCACCGTGTCCGAGCTGCCCAGGCCGGCGTTGATGAAGGGCTCCGTGCTGGACGGCGGCGGCGTGCCCAGCGTGGTGAGATTCGGTGCATAGAAACCGGACCCGCACGTCAGCGCGTAGGTCAGTTGGGCGCTGTCGATCACGCGCATCGTGCCGATCGCGGACGCCGCCCCCGCTGATTGCCGGGCAAGCAGGAGTCGCGGCAACGCGATGCTGCACAGCACCCCGATGACACCACAGACGAAAATCAGGTCGATGAGCGCGAAGCCTTGCGCTTTACGGATCGGCAATTGATCAGCTCTCAGCTCATCGGACTGCAGAGGCTGTGCCGAATCGCACGCAGTGGGCAAATACTGTGGAATCAGTGATTTAACACATCAGACCGTCTGGAAATGATGACACTTTACGTCATCATCCCAGCCAGCTGACAAATGTTGACACTGATTGTCCGGCAGACCGGCGGGGGCGTCTACAACGAACCGGCCCGCATCAGGCGTTCGCTGAGCCCGGCGACCAGGTCCCGCTCGGACTTGGGCAGGTCATCGTTGAAGCAGTTGATCGCCTGAACGATGACCCGCCACTGAGCGAGGCCGGTGACGGCGCTCAATGCATTCAGCCGCGCTTTGAACTCGAGCGGGACTCGAATGCTGAGCTGCGGGTAGTCCTTGACCTTCTCACCGTCTTCCCCAGCGGGAGGACGGCCTACGCGTCGGCGATCTTTCACTTTCGGGTCGCGATTGTCGGGCATAGTCATCGTCTCACTGCCCGACAATTAGCAATTTCAACGCCAGCTATTTCTTGGAGAGGTCCGGCGCGTCCTCGCCGAGGGCGGTGGCCAGGTCAACGAGATGCTCCTGCTCCTGCCGCAGGATCTCCCGAATGTCTTCGGCAATCGCATACTCGGCAAGCGCTTCACACTGCTGGAGACGTTCGCGGTACGCGCGAATCGTGTCGCTCTCGTTCTTGAGGTCGGCGCGCAGCATTTCCTCGGGCTTCTCCGAGAGCTTCACCGGCTTGGGCGTGTTGGTCGGCATCCCGCCGAGGTAGTCCACGTGCTTGGCAATCGTCAGCGCGTGCTTGAGCTCCTCGGCCGCGTGCTTCTCGAGCTCCTTGGCGATGCTCATATACTGGGCGCCTTTGAGCGCCTGCGAATACACGACATACGCGATGATGGCCTGGTATTCCCGCGACAGATCTTCGTTGAGGTTGTCGATCAATTGCTTGCGCGTCGTCGTCGTCTTGTCTGGCATCGTCGTCTCCTGTTGGTAGTCTAGCGAATCCGCGCGTCGAACCAGCTCGACCGCGGGCCGAAAACTTTGGGATCCTGGCTTGCAGCAGCCCAGCTTATGATCCGACCGTCCACAGCTTCCCTGCACGGCGCGATCCTGATCGTCGTGCTGTTGCTCGCCTCGACGTTCGCGCGCGCCCAGACTCGCGTCGTCGCGCCACCCAACACCTATACGCCCGCGCAGGATGTGGAACTGGGGCGCAAGGCGGCCGCCGAAGCGCGCAAGACGCTGCCGCTGATGCGCGACGACAACGTGACGTCGTTCGTCCAGGATACCGGCCGGCGCCTGGTGGCCGCCATCCCGCAGGACCTGCAGCATCCCGAATTTCAATACACCTTCGAAGTCGTGAACGTGAAGGAGATTAACGCGTTCGCGCTGCCCGGCGGGCCGATGTTCGTCAATCGCGGGATGCTCGAAGCGGCGCACAACGACGGCGAGGTGGCGGGCGTGATGGCCCACGAGCTCAGCCACGTGCTCCTGCGCCACGGGACCGCCCAGGCGAGCAAGGCGAGCAAGTACGAAGTCGGCCAGGTCGCCGGCGCCGTGCTCGGCGCCATCATCGGCGGCGGCTGGGGCCAGATCATCTCGCAGGGCACCCAATTCGGCCTCGGCACCGCCTTCCTCCGCTTCAGCCGCGAATACGAGCGCGACGCCGACATCCAAGGCGCCCAGATCATGGCGCGCGCGGGCTACGACCCCAACGACATGGCGAACATGTTCAAGACCATCCAGAAACAAGGAGGGTCGGGCGGACCGCAGTGGCTCAGTGACCATCCCGATCCCGGCGATCGCTCCGCCTACATCGCGCGTGAGGCCCGGTCGCTGCGGGTCGTGAACCCGATCCGCGGCACCGAGGAATTCGCGCAGGTGCAGTCGCACCTGAAGCAGA
The DNA here is from genome assembly GCA_963794705.1 of uncultured Acidobacteriota bacterium. Lineage (GTDB taxonomy): Bacteria > Acidobacteriota > Vicinamibacteria > Vicinamibacterales > CAVVIG01 > CAVQFC01. Next base: position 258,374 of record CAWCFI010000005.1, on the reverse strand, counting down.
TGGCGCCGGCGCCGACCACCGAACAGGCGACCAAGACCGCGGGCCGCACCGGCAACACGGGATCGAGCGGCGCGGGGCTGCCGAGCGGACGGGTAGAACCACCGTCCTCGAGCTTCCAGACCTACACCGAAGGCCGCGTATTCCGCATCAGCGTGCCGTCCAACTGGCGCGAGCGCCCGGGGACCAATGCCGTGACGTTCGCGCCGGACGGCGCCTACGGCAACGCGAACGGCCAGGGCGTGTTCACCCACGGCGTGGAGGTGGGCTCGGCCCGCAACGAGACGCACGACCTGCAGACCGCGACCGACGAATTGCTCGCGTCGCTCGGGCAGGCCAATCCCGGCTTGAGCCGGCCGTCCGGCTACGACCGGGTCAACATCGGCGGCCGGCAAGGCCTGCGCGCGGTGCTGTCCAACACCTCGGCGACCGGCCAGCCGGAAAACATCGTCATGTTCACCGCGCAGCTGAGCGATGGGTCGTTGTTCTATGCGGTCGCGGTGGCGCCGCGCTCGGACTTCTCCGCATACGCCCGCATCTTCGACCGGGTGATCAGCTCGATCCAGCTGATCGACTGACGCCAGCCAAGGACCGCGCCGGCGCCAACGCGCTGAAAGTAATGTAGAATTCCCGCGTTCAAAGGTGATACGGCATCTCGGCACCGGTCGGGACAGCGTGAGTCCGCTGGACTGGAAGTACCGGCCGCGCTCCTCGATGGTTCGTCAGCTCCCCGCGGTCGTCGATCTCCGTCGCCACTGCCCGCCGGTCTACGACCAGCTTCACTTGAACAGCTGCTCGGCGAACGCTATCGCGGCGGCGCTGCGGTTCAACGAACTCAGGGAGGGGCGTCCGAACGTGTCGTCGCCGTCGCGGCTGTTCATCTACTACAACGAGCGCGTGCTGGCCGGCGTGATCGGCACGAACAGCCCGGTGCCGCTGCGCGACGGATTCCGGACGATTTCCAAGATCGGGGCCTGTCCCGAGCCGATCTGGCCGTACCTCGTGCGCCGGTTCCGGCGTCATCCGACGCCGCACTGCTACCACGCGTCGCAGCTGCACAGAGCCGTCGGCTACTATCGGATCCGGCGCGCGGTGTCGCAGTTCCGCGCCTGCCTCGCGGAGGGCTATCCGTTCGTCATGGCCCTGGCCGTTCACGAGAGCATGATGACCCGCCAGGTGCGTCGCACCGGTTTCGTGCCGGTGCCGACCCGGCGCGATCCGCTACGCGGCGGCCACGCGGTGCTGGCGATCGGCTACGACCACGTCAGGCGGCTGATCGCCTTCCGCAACTCGTGGGGCGCGGCGTGGGGCGATCATGGCTATGGCTACCTGCCGTACGATTTCTTCGCATCGCCCGACCTGACATGGGACTTCTGGACCATGCGGCACATCTCGTAGGCCCCGTCCGTGCCGCTCACTCCAGGCATCCAGATCGTGGGCCGCTTCGAGATTGTCGCGCCGCTCGGCGCCGGCAGCATGGGCGAGGTCTACCACGCGCACGACCGCAAGCTGCGGCGCGACGTCGCTTTGAAGCTGCTCTCACCGGCGCTGGCCACCTCCGAGGAGCATCTGCTCCGCTTCGAGCGCGAGGCACGCGCGGCCTCGGCGCTGAACCATCCACATATCTGCACGATCTACGACGTCGGGCAGGCGCCTGAAGCCGACGGCCGTCCCTATCTGGTAATGGAGCTGCTGCGCGGCGTCACGCTCTACGAAACGATGGCCGCCGGGCCGATGTCCGTCGCGACGGTGATCGGCCTCGGAGTGCAGATCGCCGATGCGCTCGATGCGGCGCACGGCGCCGGCATCATCCATCGCGATCTGAAACCGGCCAACGTCTTCGTGACCGTGCGCGGCGACGCCAAGCTGCTCGATTTCGGGCTCGCCGCGGTGATCGCCGGCGCGGCCGGCGAACCGTCGAGCGACAGCGATTCCGACGGTCCGCTCACCAGCTTCGGGACCGCGGTCGGCACGGTGCTCTACATGTCGCCGGAGCAGGCGTTGGGCGATCCGCTGGATGCGCGCACCGACATCTTCTCGCTCGGTCTGGTGTTCTACGAGATGCTCACCGGCCGTCGCGCATTCGAAGGCCGATCGACTACGGCCATCGTCGATGCGATCCTGCACTCGTCGCCGCCGGGCCTGGCCGCCACCGACGTGTCGGCGGTGCCGAAGGAGCTCCGCAAGCTGGTGGAGCGCATGCTCGACAAGGATCGGGAGAGACGGCCGGCGACGGCGGCCGAGATCGCGGCGCGGCTGCGCGCCGTCCAGAGCGGATCGATGGCGGGACGCGAGTACGCCGCGACCTCGCCGGTCGGCGCATCGGCCTCGACGCCGCTGGACCTCAACTCGAACGTCTACCGCCGCACGCCGCTGTTCGCGCCCGCCGCCGCGATCGAGTCGTCAGGATTGAGCCAGGCGCTGGCGCCCGGCAAGGTCCGCGACGCGATCGCCGTCGCGGCCGTGCTGGTGCTGGTCGCGCTCGGCGGTTACGGCGGGTACCGATGGTACCGCAGCGCACCGTCTCCAGCGGCGACCCGCGAGCCGCTGCTACTGGCTGATTTCTCCAACTCCACCGGGGAAGCCGTGTTCGACGGCGCGCTGAAAGACGCGCTGGAAATCCAGCTGCAGCAGTCGCCGTACTTGAGCGTGGTGCCGAGCTCGCAGGTGCGCTCCGCGCTGCAGTTGATGGAACGATCGCCGACCGAGCCGCTGACCTCGGCGGTTGCGCGCGATCTCTGCGAGCGGCTCGGGGTCAAGGCGATCCTGGTCGGGTCGATTGCGCCGCTCAGCTCGGCCTACGTGATCACGCTCGAGGCCCAGGCCTGCCGCACCGGCGACACGCTGGCGCGCGACCAGGCGCAGGCCGCGTCGAAGACCGACGTGCTCGCCACCGTCGGCAGCGGCGCCGCGCGTATCCGCGAGCGGCTGGGCGAGTCGATCGGTTCGATTCAGAAGTACAACGTGCCTGCGCCGAACGCGACCACGCCGTCGCTCGAGGCGTTGAAAGCCTATAGCCTGGGGATTGCGACCCGCCTCAGCACCGGCGACGTCCAGGCTATTCCGTTCTTCGAGCACGCGCTCGAACTCGATCCCAATTTCGCGCTGGCGGCGGCGCGGCTCGGCGCCATCTACTCCAACCTCCGAGACTTCGAGCGCGCGAAGACCTATCTCGAGCGCGCCTTCGCGCGCGCCGATTCGCTCAGCGAACCGGAGCGCCTCACCATCCAGTCGGTCTACCAGATTGTGGTCAGCGGCCGCATCCAGGACGTCGTCAGCACCTACCGGCTGTGGATGGCGACGTATCCCGACGACTGGGCGCCGCACAACAACCTGTCGACCGCGTATGTGCGGCTCAATCAATTCGAGGATGCGCGGCAGGAGGGACTGGCGGCAGTCAAGCTCGCGCCCAACTCCGTCATCGCATATCAACAGCTGACGCGCGCGCTGATGGCGCTCGACCGGCTCGACGAGGCGAGGACGATCATCGCCGAAGCCATGGCGAAGGGACTGGACTCGTCGGCGCTGCGCCAGTTGGCGTTCAACCTGGCGTTCATCGACAAAGACGCCGACGCCATGCAGACACACCTGCGCGCCGCGTCGTCGCGGCCGGACGGTTATCTGATCGTCGCCGAGGCGGCGCGCGCGGCGTTCGCCCGCGGCGACATCGACGGCAGCCGGACGCTCTACCAGCAGGCGGTCACCGCGGCCCGCGCCACGCGCATCTCCGACATCGCCGGCAGCCTGCTGGCCGAAGAGGCGATCAACGACGCGCTCCTCGGCGATCTCGGTCGCGCGCGGACCGAGCTCCAGGCCGCAACCACGACCAGCCGCGGCGCCGAGACGACGTGGGGCGCCGCCCTGGCCGCGGCGTTCCTCGATCAGGCGCCGCTGGCCACGCAGCTCGCCAAGGCATATCAGGACATGCAGCCGCCGGCGCCCGATATCCTCTACGCGGAGGTCCCGTTGCTGAAGGCCGCGATCGCGATCGCCAGCCACGACGGCGCCGCGGCGCTGGCCCAGTTCAACAGCACCGCCGCCTTCGAAGGCGTGGCCGGGCCGTGGCTGCCGTACCTGCGCGGCCTCGCGAGCGAAGCCGCGCGCGACCATGCGCAGGCTGCGCAGCACTTCCAGGGCGCCGTCGCCCATCCCGGCAATCAGCCGACCAGCTTCGTTCACACCATCGCGCGGCTGCAGCTCGCACGCGCCGAACGCGACGCCGGCCACACCGAGCAGGCCCGCCAGGCTTACGCCGACTTCACCGCCGCCATGCCGAACGCGACACCACGCCACCCGCTGCTGCTGGCCGCGACCCGTGAGGCGGCGGCGCTTCCTGGCGCCGCGCCGTCCCCGACCCGATGATCGCCCCGGTCGACGTCCTCCTCGTCTCGATGCCCTTCGGACCGCTGATGTCGCCGTCGATCGGGCTCAGCCTGCTGCAGCCGCAGGTGGCCGCCCGCGGCCTGACCTGCCGCAGCGAGTACTTCACGCTCGGCTTCGGCGAACTGATCGGCGAAGCGCAGTACTGCAAGATCACGAACGAGCTCCGCGCCTTCTCGCGCGCGTTTGTCGGCGAGTGGATCTTCTCGCACGCGCTCTACGAGTGGGACGCGGCGCACGATGAGCGCTACATCGCGGAGGTGCTGCTGCCGCCGCCGTCGTGGCTGGTCGTAACAACACCCGGCCGCCGACGGCCGGCGAAATCCGCGGGCTGTTCGCGGCGCGCGACGCCGCCGCCGCGTTCGTCGACCGCTGCGCCGACCGGGTCGTCGAGCTGCAGCCGCAGGTCGTCGGCTTCACCAGCGTCTTCCAGCAGCATCTCGCCTCGCTGGCGCTCGCCAAACGGCTGAAGGCGCGGCTGCCCGACACCTTCATCGTCATGGGCGGCGCCAACTGCGAGGCGACGATGGGCGTGGAGACGGTGCGCCAGTTCGCCTTCGTCGACGCCGTCGGTCTCAGGCGAAGCCGACCAGGTCTTCGCCGAGCTCGCGGCGCGCATGGTTCGCCGCGAGTCGATCGAAGGCATTTCGGGCGTCATCACCCAGGCGTCGGTCGCCGGACCAGCGGGTCTGGGCCCGGCGCCGACCGCACCGGCGGTCACCGATCTCGACAGCGCTGCCCTATCCCGACTACACCGACTTCTTCGCGCAGTTCGAGAGCAGCCAGTTCGGCAAGTCCTGGCAACCGAGCGTCTTCGTCGAGACCTCGCGCGGCTGCTGGTGGGGCGAACGGATGCACTGCACCTTTTGCGGCCTGAACGGCGCGACGATGGCGTTCCGGCAGCAAGTCGGCGCCGCGAGCGCTCGACGAGCTGACGCACCTGGCGACGACCTATCCGGGCTGCGACATCCAGGTCGTGGACAACATCCTCGACCTGAATTACTTCAAGACGCTGCTGCCGGACCTGGCGGCGCGCAAGCTGAACGTGTCGCTGTTCTACGAAACCAAGTCCAACCTGAAGAAGGAGCAGGTGCGCCTGCTGCGCGACTCCGGCGTGCTGACCATCCAGCCAGGCATCGAGAGCTTCAGCTCGCAAGGTCCTGAAGCTGATGAAGAAAGGCGTCTCCGGCCTGCAGAACATCCAGCTCCTGAAATGGTGCAAGGAGATCGGCGTCGAGCCGATCTGGTACTTCCTGATGGGATTCCCGCGGCGAATCGCCGGACGATTACTTCGAGATGGCCGTCACTGTCGGCGCGCGTCTGCCACCTGCCCAAGCCATCAGGCGTCAACGTCGTCCGGCTCGATCGCTTCAGCCCGAACTTCAACCAGTCCGGCCAACTGGGCTTCACGAAGCTGCGGCCGCTGCCGTTCTACGAGTTCCTCTACGACCTGCCCGAATCGGCGCGCCACAACCTCGCCTACTACTTCGCCTACGACTACAAGGTGCCGCAGGACGTGGCGCGCTATGCCGACCCGCTGGTCAAGAGCGTGCACGCGTGGACGACGACGTGGAAGCATTCGGAGCTGGTCTCGGTCGACCTCGACGACCGGCTGTTCCTGCTCGATACCAGGCCGCGCGCGCAGGCGCCGGTCTCGGTGCTGACCGGCGCGGATCGCGAGCTCTACCTGACCTGCGACGCGATCACCGACGCCAGCGCGCTCGACGCCGTCGAGCGCCGAGCGGCTGCAGCGACTTCGCCGGCCGCGGCGTGATGATCAACGAGGGCGCCAAGTACTTGTCGCTGGCGGTGCCGATCGGCGAATATCAGCCGTCACGCGAGGCGATGAAGCGGCTGCGCCCGCTGTCCACGAAACTCGACGCCGCGGATCGGCCGCGGCGTCAGAGCTCGTTTCACGTCCGTCAATCGTCAACCACCAGGAGGCTAGATGGCGAAGAAGAAGGCTGGCAAGAAAAAGGGCGGCACCAAGAAGAAGGCGTCGAAGAAAAAGGCGACCAAGAAAAAGAAGAAGCCGGTCGGCGACATCTTCAACTAGGCTTCCCCAGCGAGCCGGCGCCATCGGGCGGCCGGCTCGCTGACCCTAATCCTATGGAAGTTCGTCTCTTTCCCAACTCGCGGCGTCCCGGCGTCGGCCAGCGGCCGCGGCGCGAAGGCTCAGCGTCCGCTGCTGCCGCAGCACGCGCGGCACTGCCCGGTGCTCGAGGCCGGCAGCGCGCTCGGCTTCATGGTCTATCCGCCGCTCGAGCCGAACGAGTCGTTCCACGTCGAGTTCCAGGGCGACGGGCGAGTATCAGTTCACCTACTTCAACCTGCAATCCGCGCGGGAAGTGGGACGCGATCTTCGCGGTGACGATCGCAGCTGCCGGTCGGCACGCTCGGGATGATCAAGGAAGAGGTGACGTTCATGAGCGCGAACCCCGTCGATGTCGCGCGAGGATGCCCTGCTCGCCGCGCGCACCTTCATCGTCCCCGAGGACATGGGCACGCCGCCGGGCGCGCTGGCGCTGCGCGGCGCGACGAATTTCCAGACGCCGCCCGGCTGGGACACGGTCTACACGCCGATCTTCAACATGATCGATCGGCCGGTGGCGCCGATGCTGGTGGTCCGCGTCGAGACCGACTGGTACGCGCACGAGACCGAGTTTCGCTACGTGCTGGAACCGGGCGAGGGCATTTCCGGATCGCACACCATGCCGATCGGCCAGGTGGTGTTCGTGCCGCGCGAAGAGATCACGCTTCCGCGACTGCAGCGCCGAGGAACTGGAGGCGATCAAGGAGTCGGCAGGCGCAGTTCTCGCGACGACAAGGCCGCGGCTCGCGTGACCACGCCGTACGGGATGCCGTACAGCCCGCAGTACCTGAAGCAGAGCCGCGGCGAAAAGAACCGTCAGCGCGGTCTCACGTCGCGGCAGTCTCAGTCTCAGTCGTCAGCGGCGTCAATCGGTCGAGACCTTCTTCCAGTTCTTCATCGAGATGCTCAGCCGTCCGCCAGGCGAGCGCCTGCGCGGTGAGCGTCGGGTTGCGCGCGCCGCTGGTGCCCATCACCGACGCGCCGAGCACGCCGAGGTTCGGCACCTCGTGCGAGAAGCCGCAGCGATTGACCACGTTGGTCTCGGCGTTGTCGCCCATGCGGGTGCCGCCGTAGGCATGCGTCGACGACGCCCATCGCGCCGCCGACCGGCGCCGCGCTGCACCGCGATCGCGCCCGCCTCCTTGTACCACTGCTCCATCTTGTCCTGCGAGAAGGCGGCGATCTTGCGCTCGTTGTCCTTGAACTCGGCGGTGACGCGGCAGACCGGAAAGCCGAGCGGATCCTTCACCACCGGATCGAGATCGAGATAGTTGTCCTCGTACGGCAGCGTCGTCTTCTGGATGTACGAGCTGTGGGAGCGATCGGCGTTCTCCTTGATGAACGCCTTCCACTGCGCACCCCAGCCCGGCGCGCGGCCGAACGTGTTCATGCCGGCCGCGGCGATCGGACGCTTGTCGGACATCGCCCAGAGGTTGGCGCCGCCGATGAAATCGAGGCCGGCATGATCGAAGTTGTCGTCGGCCCAGTTGTCGACGGCGACGCCCTGCGCCGGCAGACCGTACCAGCTGTCGAGATTGAACGGGAACAGCGCCGAGACCGGCGCGCCCTGGTGATGGCTGAAGTAGTGCCGCCCGACCTGCCCGTGATTGTTCGACAGCCCGTTGGGAAACGCCTTCGACTTCGAGAGCAGCAGCAGCCGCGCTGTTCTCGTAGGTGAAGCTGGCCAGCAGCACGACCTTCGCCGGCTGGAAGTATTCGATGCCGTCGGTGAGGTAGTTGACGCCGGTCATGCGCCCGCTGGCGTCGACCTCGATCGTCGTCACGTGCGCGCGGGTGACGACCTTGAGGTGGCCGGTCGCCTGCGCCCGCGGAATCGTCGTCACCGCCGTCGAGTTCTTGGCGTCGACGTGGCAGCCGCCGCGGTTGCAGAAGCCGTGATACATGCAGCCGGAGCGGTTCTGGTAGGTGCGCGAGTTGATCGCGGCCGGACCCGGAAACGGATGCCAGCCGATGCTCTTCGCCGCCGCGGCCATCTTCTCGATGAACGCCGTGCCGCGCAGCGGCGGCATCGGATACGGCGCGCTTGCGCGGCGCCTTCGAAGATGTTGCCGCGCGGATCGATCGTGCCGTTGATGTTGCCGGCCTGCCCGGACACGCCGACCTCGTACTCGATCTTGTCGTAGTACGGCTCGAGCTCGTCGTAGCCGAACGGCCAGTCCTCGACGGTCGACCCTTTCGGGATGCGCGACGCGCCGTAGCGGCGTCGTCGTTTCGCTGACCACCTTGAAGTCCCACGGGTTCAGCCGCCAGCTCTGCGCCCAGTAGTGCAGCGTCGTGCCGCCGACCCCGTTCTGCATCGGATGGATGTTGCCGCGCGGCCCGGTCGGCGACGACGCCGTGGCACGCGACGTCGGGATCTCCTGGTTGGCCTTCTGCACCGCCTGCGGCCAGCCGCGATAGTTGTTGCGCAGCTCGTCCGGCGCGAAGTCGCGTCTGGTCAGCCACGTCCCGGCTTCGAGACCGATGACTTCGAGGCCGGCCTGCGCCAGCGGCAGCGCGGCCACGCCGCCCGGCGGCGCCGAGGCCGATGATGACGACGTCGGTGTCCTTCAATCTGGTGGCCATCCGCTACGCCTCCTCTCGCCCGGACTTCGGTGGGACACGCTCGCCGTTGCTTTCGTGAAGTTCTGATAGTCGTAGGCCGACTTGTGGTTCGGCTTGAAGTCGCGCTTCTCGAGCTGCTGCTGATCCGCGGCGGTCACCATCGTGCGGATGCCCGGATAACCAATCAGATCCCAGCCGACGAAATTGGCGTTGCCGCCGTAGTACGGATCGCCGAACGTGCCTTGATGCGTGTGGTTGAGCACCAGCGCGAAAAACGGCGCCGAGCTGCCGGTGAATCCGGTCGCGGCGCCGGTCTCGACGTCGATTAAGCACCGAATCCTGGTCGGTCGCCGACAGCTCGGTGAACGCCTTGCCGCGCGACGATCGCGAGTAGCGATCGAGCGCCGCCAGGCCGGGGTGTAGCGCCTGCGCGAAGAGGCGAGCGCGCCGCCGAGGGCGCGGTCGATGTAGTGCGCCGCGCGCGCCTCCGTCGCGCCCGGACCGTTGGCGTCGGTGGGAATCAGCCGCGCGACGATCGCCTCGAGCAGGTCCGCCTCGGTGGCGGTCAGGTTCTCGAGCGGCTCGCGCGCGGCGGCCATCATCGTGATCGTGAGGGCCATCGTCTCCGGATGCAGCGGCGCCTCGATCCTTGCTGACCCTTCGCGCTAGCGGCGTCGCTTACCGCGGCGCCGCGCCGATCGCACCCCGCGCGCTTCAACAGATCGCGGCGTGAAATGAATGTCATGGGGCCTTCCGTTCGTAAATCGAGACCAGTCTCGCCTCTGCCGATGACGTGTCCGTTGATCGCGGCCAGCAGATCGCGCCGCGTCAGCCCGGGTTTCAGGCCGAGGTCCGCGTCGAGCGCGTACACCACGAAGTGATAGTGATGCGGCTTCCCCGGCGGCGGCGCCGGGCCGCGATAGATCGGCGCGCCGGAATCCGGAGACGCCCTGGATCGCGCCGGCGATCTCGGGCGGCATCGGCTGCGGCGGGATCGATCGGAATGCCCTCCGGCAGACCCTTGGCCGTCGCCGGGATCTTGTAAATCACCCAGTGCACGAACGGCGGCGGATTGCCGGCGTCGGGATCCTCGCAGACGACGGCGATCTCCTTGGTGGCGGCCGGCAGATTGCTCCAGGTCAGCGGCGGCGAGAGGTTGCGGCCGTCAGGGGTGTAATCGCGCGGCATGGTCTCGTCGGCTTTCAGCGTCGGGCTGGCGACGGCGATCGGCGGTGGCGCGGTCTGCGCCGTCAGCGTCGACGCCGGCAAACAGGGTCGCGCACAAGATCAGTCTCATGACTCTCACTTCTTCTCTTTGGCGCCGTTCAGGAGCGCGGCGATCTCCTCGCGCCCGTTCATCGCGGCGTACATCCAGGCCGTGCGATCGAGCCGGTCGGCGACGTCCAGATTCGGATGATGCTGCAGGAGCACGCGCACGACGTCGGGCAGGTTCGCCGACGCGGCCTTGATCAGCGGCGTCCACCCGTCGCTGTTGGTGACGTTGACGTCGGCGCCCTTGTCGAGCAGCAGCGCGACCGTCTCGACGCAATTCTCGCCGACCGCGGCCAGCAGCGGCGCGTTGCCGTCCACCAGCCGCGTTCGCACCCAGTCCGGACGCCAGCAGCACGCGCACGGCGTCGGTGTAGCAGCCGGTCGAGGCCAGCATCAGATCGCGCGGATACGCCTTGGCGCCGCGCTTCTGCAGCAGATCGATCGCGGCGGCGGAGCCGGCCGCCGCGGCGTACGTCATCACCACGCCGCCGCCGGCATCGGCGGCCGTGACGTCGGCGCCGGCGGCGACCAGCGCCTCGACCACCGCGGCGTCGCCGTTGGTGACGGCGGCCATCAAGGCCGTGCGCGCCTGGTTGTCCTTCGCGTTGGCGTCGGCCTTGGCCGACAGCAGCGCGCGCAACGGCTCGACGTAGCCGCCAAACGCCGCCACCATCAGCGCGGTCATGCCGCCGGCGTTGCGGGCGTTGACGTCGGCGCCGCTGGCGATCAGCAGGCGCACGGTCTCGCCGTGATTGGCGGACGCGGCGCGCATCAACGGCGTGGTGCCGTCGCTCGAGGCCTGGTTGACGCCGGCCTTCGCGGCGATCAGCAGCCGCGCGATCGCGGTCTGTCCCTGCATCGCCGCGAGCGCCAGCGGCGTCAGACCGCTGTCGTCCACCGCGCTGACATCAGCGCCGTTCTTCAGGAGCGCCTCGACGGATTGGATCTGTCCTGCGGCGACGGCGTCGGGGAGCGCCTGCTGCGGCAGGCCCGCGAGCAGCGCAACGGCGACAGACGGTCAGGAGGCTGGTCATCACAGTGGCGGACGGACGATAGCATATGGTACCGTGTTGACGCTCCTCATTCAGAGATGAACGTCGACCACCGTTTCACCCAGACTCAGAAGCAGTACGCCGCCGACGACCTCGAAACGATGAGCGAGGCGAAGCGGTACCAGGCGCACGTATTCGATCTGCTGCGCCCGTACATCGGCTCGAGCGTGCTCGAGGTCGGCTGCGGCATCGGCACCACCAGCCTGCGGCTGGCCGAAATCGCCGATCGCCTGGTGTGTATCGAGCCGAACCTGAACTGCGTCTCTCGCGCGCGCGCCGCGCTCGACGGCAACCCCAAGATCACGCTGCGGATCTGCCATCTCGAGGAGTGCGATCGCGCCGAGCTGATCCAGCAGCGCTTCGACACCATCGTCTGCGTCAACGTGCTCGAGCACATCGAGGACGATATCCAGGCGCTGACCGTCTTTCGCGAGCTGGTGGCGCCGGTCCGGCGGACGCGTGCTGATTTTCGTGCCGGCGGTGCAGGCGGCTTACGGACCGCTCGACGCCGCGCTTGGCCATCATCGCCGCTACTCGAAGCCCTCGCTGCGAGCGGCGTTCGCGGCGGCCGGCCTCGAGCTCGAAACGCTCCGCTACACCAATCCGATCGGCCTGCTCGGCTGGATGTACAACGCGCACATCAGCAAGACCATCGAACACACCTCGGGCCAGCTTCGACTGTTCGAACAGCTGGTGGCGCCGTGGGCGCTGCCGCTCGACCGACTCGTGGCGCCGCCGATCGGCCTGTCGCTGTTCGCGGTCGGACGCGCCTCGACCACCACTCCATGAGCGCTCCGTTCACCAGACAGCAGCGCGCCGCGGCCCGCATGCCGGACGACCCGCTGCTGTCGGTCGTGATGCCGGTCTTCAACGAGCAGGACACGGTCGAGGAGATCATCCGCCGCGTGCTCGCCGTGAAGATGCGAATCGAGTTGATCGTCATCGACGACGTGTCGACCGACGGCACGGCGGCGATTCTCGAACGCCTCCAGAAAGAGCTCGGCTTCGTGCTGCTGCGCCAGCCGCGCAACGGCGGCAAGGGCGCGGCGCTGCGGCGCGGGTTCGCGGCGGTCACCGGCGACATGATGATCATCCAGGACGCCGACCTCGAGTACTCGCCGGAGGAGTACGAGCTGCTGACGCCGCTGATTACCTCGGGCCGCGCCGACGTGGTGTTCGGATCGCGTTTCCTCGGCACCCATCGGGTCTTCCTGCTGACCCACTACCTGGGCAACCTGCTGATCACCTTCCTCACCAACGTGCTGTACAACACGATGCTCACCGACATGGAGACCTGCTACAAGCTGATGCGGATCGACGTGCTGCGGTCGATGGAGCTGCAGTCCAACGGCTTCGGCATCGAGCCCGAGATCACCGCCAAGGTCTTCAAGCGGGGCTACAAGGTCTACGAAGTGCCGATCAGCTACGACGGCCGAGGCTACGAGGAGGGGAAGAAGATTACCTGGCGGGACGGCGTGGTCGCGCTGTGGGTGTTGCTGAAGTACCGCTTCACCGAGTAAGTCCGGGGTATACTAGGGTTTTCCACCCATCGCCGCAAGAAAGAAGCAGGTCTCGTGGTTCAGCGTCCGTACGGCACCAACCCGTTCGAGTTCGTCGTGGTTTCTGGGCTGCGCGCCGCCCAGCTGATGCGCGGATGCATTCCCCGCGTCGAGCGCGCCCACAAGGTGATCACCACCGCGCAAATCGAAGTCGCCACCGGCAAGGTCTCTCGCATCCCGGTCGGCGAAAACCCGGTCGTCGTCGAATAACACCCCCGCCCAGACCCCTTTTCAGCTGCCCTGCGCCCATCGCGTCGATGGCGCGGAGCAGCTTCGCGCAGACCTCACGAAGCGACGCTACGCGCGGGCGCTCTTGCCGAGTCGCACCGCGGTCGCACGCGGGCCGCTGACCCGATCCTCAATCAGCTCGAACGCGACCTTGTCGCCGACGAGCAGCTTGTTGAACGTGCCAAAGGTGGTGTCGCTCCGGTGGAAAAACACCTCACGGCTGTCGACGTCCTTGATGAAGCCGTGACTCTGGCCGGCGTGGATGCGGATGACGTGGCCACTGGTCGGCCGCCCGGTGGGCGGCTGCGGCTGATTGGGTTTACCGGGACGGGTGGTCACCTTGGGCCTCTCAGACACCCGGCTATTGTGTCACAGTACGGCGCCGACGGGATCGATGGGGTGCTGTTGCTGGATACTCGGAGCATCGGCCGGCGTCCTGGCGGGCCGCGATTTTGCACCTGCGATGACTCGAATGGAGAGTGATCGAATGGCCGAGGTCCTTGCCCAATTCGCAGAACCGCTCAGCACCAGCGACGGCGCGATCTATCTGGCCCAGGCGTGCGGCGCCCCCAATGCCGGCGGATTATGGGAGGGCTGGATTGAATTCATTCCCTCCAACGGAGGGCGCGCGCTTCGGTCGTCGCGCGAGACCACCCAGCCGAACAAGACCGACGCCGCCTACTGGGCGACCGGTCTGACCACGATCTATCTGGAAGGCGCGCTCACCCGGGCGCTGAATCCTCCGGTGCGAAAGACGACGGTCGCGCCGCACGCGTCATTCGGCGGACCGGCGCCGCGTGTCGAGGCGATCCTGGATCCGTTTTCGGTGTTCGAAAAGGGAGAGACGCTGCTCCGCAAGGAGCTCGGCGCGCTGGCAACCTGGCACCTGGTGAACATCATCCTTGCGTATCAGCTGAGCGAGGAACCGATGTCGGTGCTGAGCGCGCTGCCCGCCGCGCCGCTCATCGAGGTGATTGTCGGCGGAGGTACGGTCGCGCGGACGGTCATAGGCCGGGGCTCGGTGCGTCGGTCGGCGGCACCTGATTGACTTGCCCGCCTCTTGCGCAATAATCAGCACCGTCTCTGGACCGACCGAGACAGCACCTCATGCCACGATCGACGGATCGCTCGACCCTCACCCGGCGCGAGTTGCTCGCCGGAGCCGGCGCTGGCGCCGCAGCCGTCTTGCTCGAGCACAGCGGACTCCAGGCTCAGGCGCGTCCAGGCCGAACGTCGTCTTCTCTCATACGACGGTCGTGAACGTCGATGCCGTTCAAGACGATGTGGCGCTCGCGGTCGAAGGCGACACGATCGCGCGATCGGGCCCACCGACGCGATCCTCCAGACGCATCCCCAGGCCGAGGTCTACGACGGACGGGGCAAGGCGCTGTTCCCCGGCCTGATCAACTGTCACGCGCATCTGGCCGCCGTCGCTCGCGCGCGGGTTCAACGAAGACTTCGGATTTCCCAACGCCGCGCGCCTGGCCGTTCAGCCCGGCAGTCTGCTCCGCGGCGAAGAAAACACGCTGATGGTCACCGTCGGCGCGCTGGAAGCCATGCGCACGGGAACCACGACCATCGTCGAGAACGTCTCGGCGGCATCGATCGGTCCGCCGCGGCGCTGGCGCGAACCGGCCTGCGCTGCGTGTTCGCGGAGGCCGATCCGTGACAGCGAGAACGTCGCGGGTCCGATGTCGCCAGGATGGGCTCGCCAGCAGTGAAGCCGCCGACGATTTTCGCCCAGGCTGCGAGACGAGGGCCTGCAGCGCATCAACGATCTGTTCACCGCCTGGCACGGCAAGAACCAGGGACGCATCAGCGTGTTCCCGGCCGCCGCGCTCGCCGAGACCTCCTCGCCCGAGCTGCTGCAGGCGGTCCGTGCCTTTGCCGAGCAGCACGATCTCGGATATACGATCCACCTGTCGCAGAGCGTCGCCGAAGTCGACTTCATGGTGCGACACCATGGCGTGCGTCCGCCGGCATTTCTCGACCAAGCACGGCTTCCTCGGTCCTCGCCTGTTCGCGGCGCACTGCCGCTACGTGGACGACGCCGACATCGCGTTGCTCGGCCGCTCGGGCACGATCGTTTCGCATCAGGCGAACATGGCCGCGAACCGCGGGGTCATCCCGCCGATCGCCAGGCTGCGGGCAGCGGGCTGCCCGATCGCCAACGGCACCGACAACAACACCAACGACCTGTTCGAGGTGATGAAGATCGCCCTGCTGACGGAGCGCATCTCGCGCCGTGATGCGAACCCCGGGCTCCGTCCTCAGCCGGAAGACATGCTCGAAGACGCCACTCGCAGGGCGGCGCGCGAGCGGTGCGGCACGACAAGGCGCTTGGCTCGCTCGAGGTCGGAAAGAAGGCCGACCTGATTGTGCTGGACACGCGGCAGGCCCACCTCGTGCCGGCGGGGCGCATCCTGTCCGCCTGGATTCACAACGGTCAACCGTCCGACATCGAGTCGAGCATGGTCGACGGTCAGTTCATCATGCGGAACCGGAAAGTCCTCACGATGGACGAAGATCAGATCGTCGCCGAAGCCGATAAGGTCGGACGGCGGATCTGGAAACAGGTCGAGTCAGCCAGCCCGATTGCGGTGCCCGGCCGACCGCGCAAGCAGTAAGGGCTCCCTGCGATCATCGGGTCGTGATGATCGCAGGGACCGTCCTTGAACGGCCGAACACTACTCGCGACGGATGAACTGGCGACCGGTCGAATCATTCATCGGGTACCACGCCACGATCCGCGACGGCTGGCCGCGGACAGCTTCGCCGAGCGTCAGGTGCACAGCCGTGCCTTCGCGCGGCCGATCGACCCGATTCGTGAAGCCCATGAACTTCGGCTCGTTGGTCGCGGCGTTGCGCACCAGCACGATGTTGGCGCCGCTCCCAGGGTTGGCGATCTCGAAGGCGTAGGTGCCGGGGGCGAGCGTGACGCCAGGCAGCGCCAGAGAGGACCTGAACGTCAGGTATTCGCGGCTGTTCGCGGTCCATCCCGCGCTGAGCGTTGTCGCTCCGATGACCACCCCGACAACGACACCGAATGCGGTGAGAAGCGGTTGACGAGTCATCTGCCTACCCTCCTGTTCGCTGCGTCGCCGATTCGGCGCGCATACTCGAATAGACGGCTGCGACCATCGCTTGTTCCGGACGCAGAACGTTACCGACGCTTGCGACACCGTGGTATATAAGGGTGCCCATCCGCCGCCGCCTCAAATGGAGCTGGTGATTCAAAGAGCCATGAAAGCACCTGCCGTCTGTCTCCTCGCACTCGCGTGCCTGGCTTCGCTTGGCTCGGGATGCCGACGCAAGCCGTCGGACGCCGAACTATTCACCCGCGGCTCGGCGTTGTTCAACGAGGCGCACTACCCGGAAGCCATCATGCAGTTCCGCATGGCGCTCCAGGCGAACCCCAAACGCGGCGACATTCGCCTCAAGCTCGGCGACGCCTACCTGCGGGTCAAGGACGGGAAGAACGCATTGGCCGAGTACCGCCGCGCCGCGGATCTCCTGCCCAACAGCGTCGAGGCGCAGCTCAAGGCGGGCAATCTGTTGCTGCTGGCGCAGTCGTACGAGGATGCGAAGACGCTCGCGGACCGCGCGATCACGCTCGACGCCAAGAACGTCGACGCGCAGGTGCTGCGCGGCAACGCGCTGGCGGGCCTCAAGAATCTCGACGGCGCGATGACCGACTATCAGGAGGCTATCGCGATCGACCCCGCGCAAGTCAGCGCGTATCAGAACCTCGCCGCGCTGCAGCTCGTTCGAGGTCAACGGGATCAAGCCGAGGACACATTCAGAAAAGCGGTGGCGTTGGCACCAGGCTCCATCGACGCCCGCCTCGCGCTGGCCAATTTCCTGTGGTCGACCAACCGGCCGGCCGATGCGGAAGCCGCGCTCAGGGAAGCCGTGAAAATGGATCGCAAGAGCCTGGCGGCCAATCGGGCGCTGGGCTTCCTCTTGCTGATCAGCGGCCGTGCCGCGGACGCCGAGCCGTATTTCAGCGCGATCGCGCGCGATTCGAACACGCCAGGCGCATCGCTGACGCTGGCGGACTATTACATGAGCGTTCGGCGCTACGACGACGCGCGCCGCATTCTTCGCGAGGTGGCCGACCACGACGAAGCCTACGCGGCCGCGACGCTGCGGCTGGCTTCGCTGGACTCGATTCAAGGCGATCGAGCGCAGGCGCTGTCACGACTCCACGAGGTGCTGGTCAAGCTGCCGAAGGAGCCCTCCGCTCACCTCTTGACCGCCCGTCTCCTCCTGGTCGACGGCAAGCGCGATGAGGCCCTGGCCCATGTGACGTCGGTCATTACGTCGGACGTGTCACCCGCAATCGCGGCGCAGGTGTACCAGCTCGCGGGACAGATTTATTCGATGAGCGATCGGACCGACGAGGCCCTCGCCGCATACGAAGAAGTGTTGAAGCGCGGGGGCCGGCCGCTGGCCGCCGAACTGGCGCTCGCGCGCCTGCACCTCTCGCGCGGCCATGCGGACAAGGCCGCCGGCTACGCCACTCAGGCCCTCGGGATCCAGCCGCGAAACCCCGAGGCCCAGAGCCTGCTGGTTCGCAGCTCGCTCATGGCGGGCAACATCGACAAGGCAGCGATCGAGCTCGCGCCGTTGCAGAAGGCGTATCCACAACTCGCCGAGGTCGCGAACCTGACCGCATTGGTGGCCGTGAGCCGCAAGCAGACGGAGGCGGCGCGTGCCGAATATGCGAAAACGCTGCGCAGCGTGCCGGACAGCCCGGAGGCGCTCGCGGGACTGATCCGGATCGACTTGGCGACCGGCCGTTCGAAAGAGGCCATCGAGCTGATCGAGAACCGCCTGACTGCGGCGAAGCCGCCCGTCGCGATCCTGCTGCTCGCCGCCAGCACGTATGCGGCCGTCGGAGACTTGAAGCAGTCAGAGGCCCTCCTGCTTCGGGCGGTCGAGGCCGACCCGTCCCGGCTGCAGGCATATGGTCTGTTGGCCCAGCTCTATATCAGCCAGCATCGGCTCCCCGAGGCCGAAAAGCGTTTTCGCGACATTCTCGAGCGCACGCCGAAATCAGTGTCGGCGATGACGATGCTCGGGTTGATCATGGAGCAGCAGGGCCGCACGGCGGACGCGGAGAAGGAATACGAGCGCGTGCTCGCCATCGATGCGCGGGCCCCGGTCGCCGCGAACAACCTCGCCTGCATTTACCTGGCGGCGAACCGGAAGCTTGACGAAGCGCTTCAGCTCGCGCAGGCCGCCCAGCAGGCTTATCCCAACGAGCCGCACATCAACGACACGCTGGGGTGGATTTACTATCGCAAGAACATGGCGTCGAGCGGCCTCAAGCACCTGGAACTGAGCGCGCACGACGCGCCGGACGATCCCGCGATCCAGTTTCATCTTGGAATGGTCTATGTCCAGACCGGGGACTGGCCCAAGGCGCGGGTCGCGCTCAAACGCGCACTTCAGTTGAAGGCCGACTTCGAAGGGGCGGACGAAGCCAGGAAGGCGCTCGCGACGATCGGGGCCTGATCATGCGCCAGCCGCTAAGCCACCTCGCGACATCTCGGCGAGACTAATGTAGACAGTTGAGCTGACTTTCCAGACCGACCCGTCCGCTTTCCACACGAGAATCAGGTGTTTTCCTAACGTTTCCGTGTGAAATCCCAATATCCCAGACTCATCTGTAACGGTACTGTAATTGCTTTGTGACGCGACAGACTTCGGTCAGTCGGCAGATTTGTTTCACGAGTTCGTGAGAATGTCCCTCGTGGCAGGGATGGAGCAGCACATGAAAAAGATTCGGCTCGCAGTATGGAGTTTGGCGTTGCTGGGCATCGCCGGAGCGGCAAGCGCTGATCCGCTGGTCGTCACCGGTGTCACCGCGTCGAACCCGAACGCGCTCGTCCTGGCTCAATTGCTCGCCGGCGCTGGCATCACGGTGGATAGCGCGACTCTCACCGGAAGCTCCGATGGGACAGCGTTCCAGCAAGGCAGCTTCACGGGCGGCACCGGGATCATTCCCTTCGACGCGGGCGTCATCCTTACCAGCGGGAACGCGATGGCGGCACCTGGCCCGAACAGCGAGGCCCAGTCGTCGGCGGCTTGGAGCACGGCTGGCGACGCGCAGTTGAATACGCTTTCTGGCGGCACCACGCATGACGCCAACATCCTGACGTTCACGTTCCACAAGACCGACGTGACGGCGCCGGACGTCGTGTCCTTCCAGTACGTGTTCGCGTCGGAAGATACAACTTTTTTGTCAACTCGGCGTTCAACGACGTGTTCGGGTTCTTCCTGAACGGCACCAACATCGCTCTCGTGCCGAGCACGACAAACCCTGCCTCCATCAACACGATCAACTGCGGCTCGAATGCGGCCTACTACAAGTCCAACGACAATTTCAATCCAACTGCTGGCGGGTGCGATGGCACTGTCAGCGGACTCAACACCCAATACAACGGTATCGCCGGTGGCCTCGGCTCGCTGTCGCTCTTCGCGACCGGCAACCTGATCGCGGGTGAAAACACCATCAAGCTCGCCATCGCAGACACGCAGGACCTCGTTCTGGACTCCGCGGTGTTCCTGAAGGCCGGCAGCTTCATCAACGCCCCGCCGCCGGTTGGCGCGGTTCCGGAGCCCGCCTCGCTCATGCTGATGGGATCCGGGCTGGGTAAGTCATTCGGCGGCGGCGCCTCGCTGCTAAGTAGCATCGCTCATCGCGACTGATCGAATCGGGATCACTTCACCCCGCGGCTCTCAGGAGCCGCGGGGTTTTTCTTTTTCAGCCACGTGCGTCGAACGGTGGCTTCGTCGTTGAGGGCGACTGCTGCCCCGCGCTCGAAAGCGCCACGACGAGTACATGCTCCGCAACGATGGTGTGATGCTGTCCCGCTCGAATGGGCTGGCGAAAGATCTTCGGGATTCGGAGTTCGCCCGTGAATTTCTACTCGGAGCGATCGATGAAGAGGTGCCCCTTCAGGTCGCGCTTGGGAAAGTTGTTCGAGCGATGGGCGTGAAGGAATTCGCAGCCAAGGTAGGAATGGCGAGTCCGAATCTGTTGCGGACTCTCAACCCGCGCCACAATCCCACTCAGGACACGCTCAATCGGCTTCTGAAGCCATTTCGGCTCAAGCTAAGTCTGGCTCCCATCTCCCAGTGACCGAAGCGTGGGCACGCGGCGTAGGACCGTCGTGAGATTCGGTCGGAGCCGAGAATGAAACTGTCACTGTTTCGGCTTCTTGATTTGGTCCGCGATAGCTTCGGCGATACCGAGGAACGCCCCGCTCCGTTCGTCGGCGTCTCGTAACCGACCCGCCCACTTCTTTGGTTTCCATGAGCGTGTGATTCATTTGCGAGTGACACGCGACCGCCATTTGCCGCCGCGTGATTTGCGTCAGAGTCGTATTGCTCGGTGGCGAACACATTGACGGCGCCTTCCCATTTTAAGGTGAATTGGAGCCTGTGTTCCCAACTGAAAACATCGTGGTAAGTCAGGGAACCTACGATCCGAAGCACTTTTTTGTTGGATTGCACGTCAGCGAAGTGCCCTTTGAGCAATCGGTCCATTCGTTCAAGTTGGCAGGGCTGAACGTCGGTCGCCGCCAGAGAAACGACAGGAAACTTGGTGGACCCATAAATCTCAGCGCCGTCAACTTCGACGTGACTCTTGAGCACAAACCTATCGGCCCTGGTAGGGCCGAAGTTCTGAAAGATGATCGTGGTCACTGTGTCTTCTTGAAGTGGACCCTTGCTCGACGTCTCGATCGTCTTGATCAGCACGTCGGCTCTTTGCGTGAGCCAACGGTCTCGCGCTGATCAGTAAAGGCCTTGTAAGACACCCAGCCGCCAATAAAAGCGACCAGCAGTGTCAGCCCTCCGAGCGCAATCGGGATGTAGTCAACAAGTCCCGCTTCATATCGATCGCGGGCAGGCTAGGTACCACTACCGCCTGGCTGTCAGCCTGTTGTTGCTCGATAACGCGTGCCGCGGTGCCACCGAGGTCGAGACCGACAGGAAGAACCAGCGTGGGCGACGTTGCCTTTATCCCGGCGCAGGCGACCATCGTGACTGACACTGCAAGCATTGCGCAGCCAATGAGTGACAAGGTGCGCGCCGTCACCGTCCGATGATTATCAAGAGCGACCACTCGCATGTGGCGGATTGTAGCTGAGGAGTCCGAAGGAGTTCCGTGACACTTTGGCCCTCTGATGCACCATCCTGAGGTCTTCGACGAGCGCGGCACCCATTCACAAGTCTCGTCGGAACATTTACAGCGACGATCGGGCGAATGAAGAGGTGCGCGCTCCCCACGGACAGTTCGGGCACCAACTGACGAGCGTGCTAAGCTCAAGCTTTGTCGTTCGATCAATGGGGCGTCGAGCTCGAGGGGCGTTGGCGACACGCTTCGTGCCAAAATTGACCAGGGCCGCAGCGCCGTTGCTCGTGCACGACCCCTGACCAACGCGCTCACGCGCTGTCGTCGTCGAACGCATCCATCCCTTTGACATCGCGGCTGTTCTAATCGCGATATCCGCCGCCGCCGGCTATGTAAACCACCGATTGTTGAAGCTGCCCGCCACGAGCGGGACTCTGGTGGTGGCACTCCTCAGCTCGTTCCGTCATCGTCGCCACGGAATCGTTGTTAAGCTTGAGTCTGCCGGTGGGCATTGGCAGCTTTCTTGGGAAAATTCGTTTCAACCAAACCTTGATGCACGGCATGCTCTGCTTCCTGCTCTTTGCCGGGGCTTTGCACGTCGACCTCGAAGGGCTGCTCGAAGAACAAGTGGACGATTGGGATACTGTGGACCCTGGGCGTGCTGCTCTCAACGGTGGCGATCGGAATACTGACGTGGTGGATGTTCCTTCTGGGTGTGGGCGTTCCCTTCGTCGCATGTCTCATCTTCGGGTCAATCATCTCACCGACCGATCCGATTGCCGTGATGGGTCTGCTAAAGGAATTGAACGCCCCCCGCAAGTCTCGAGGCGCAGAAATCGCGGGCGAATCGCTCTTCAATGACGGCATGAGCGTGGTCGTCTTCTTCGCACTGGTGTCCGTGGCCGGACTAACGAGCGCCGCCGGACCGACCGAAGTGTCGGCGCACACAACCAGTCTCTTCATCTTCTTCGTTCGCGAGCTGGGCGGAGGCGTGGCACTCGGACTCGGTCTAGGCTATGTCGGCTACCGCGCCCTGTTCAGCATCGACAATCATCCGCTCGAACTGCTCATCACGCTGGCCCTTGCCATGTTCCTCTACACCGTCTCGTTTTGGATCGGCGTGTCTGGCCCGATTGCGGTTGTGGTTGCGGGCCTGCTGACGGCAATCCCGGCCGCAAGTTCGCTATGAGCGAGCGGACCAAAGAGCACATCGAGGCCTTCTGGAACATGACTGATGAAATCTTCAACGCCGTATTGTTTCTGTTAATAGGCCTCGAGTTCCTCTCGGTGCCGACGCGGCCGGTGGTCGTTGTGGCGGCTCTGCTGACGGTCCCAATCGCTCTGGTGGCACGGCTGGCATCGGTCGCGATCCCCGTCAGCGCGATGAGCATCCGGGGCCGATTCGTCCGTGGGGTCATCCCGCTACTGACGTGGAGTGGACTCCGCGGTGGTATCTCAGTCGCGATGGTCTTGTCGTTGCCCCGCTTTCCGGCCAGAGACCTTTTGCTGGCGTGTACCTACGCCGTGGTGGTCTTTTCGATTCTCGTCCAAGGGCTGACCGTGCGCCGGGTACTGGTGCACTACGGCATCGGTGATGAGCTGCCTGGCTCCAGCGCCTCTGACAGGCGATCGCGTTGATCCGATTGATCGTGGTCGTCCTGCCCATCCACTGCCCGCCGGATGATCGCCGGCTTGAGATCGCTCGGCCACCGAGAGCGCCCTGCACTCGGGACAGTTTGAGCACAAACTGATGCGTGTTAAGCTGAAACTTTGGCCTGGCCAGACGGAGCGAGGACTGTGGTCGAAGCCCCTGAGCCTGTGGCGCCATCGGGGAGCGCGCCGCGCTCATCCACCGCGAGATCTTCCAGATTGGCGCGCTGATCGCGCTGGCGGTCGTGGCCTTCCTGCTCACGCGCGCCATCGCGATGAGCAATCGCGAAATGACCCTTCGCGACGCGGCCGAATGGTTCCGCCGCGGACAGCAGGCCATGCAGGCGGGCGAGGTCGACGAGGCGATCGACTCGCTTCGTCGGGCCACGGTCCGCGACCGGGACGACAAACGCTATGTGCTCGGCACTCGCTGCACGCGCTCGCGCCGCAAACGGGACCACGACGGCGCGCGCAGCGTGCTGATGACACTGCGGGAGTCGGCGCCGGAAGACCCGGACATCAACCTGCAACTGGCCCGGCTCGCGGCCGCGCGGCAGGATGTGACCGAGGCGCTCCGCTTCTATCACAACGCGCTGTACGCGCCCTGGCCGGCCGAGAAGGCCGACGCACGGCGGGCGCGTTCGCCTCGAGCTGATCCGATTTCTGCTCACCCACGACCAGACCAGCCGCGCGCTCTCCGAACTGCTCGCGCTCAGCCGCCGATCTGCCGGACGAGACCGCGCTCCATCTCGAGGTGGCGCAGCTGTTCGCCGACGCCGGCGACGACACCCACGCGCTGGACCAGTTTCAGCGGGCGCTCCGTCTGGTCCCGGCAACCACGAGGCGCTCGCCGGCGCCGGATTGGCGGCGTTCAGACTCGGCGACTACGCCGCGCGCGCGTACGTATCTGCGCCGCTGCCGCCCGACGCCGACGAGGGTGCGCGCCACCCGAGAGTTGATCGGACCTCGTGCTCTCCGACGATCCGCTGGCCACTCGCCTCGGCTCGGCCGAGCGGCGCCGGCGACTGGTCGCCGACTTCTCCTACGTCGACGAGCGCATCCAGACGTGCGTCGAGCAGTGGGAACCGCAGCCGACGAGTCGCTGGCGCTGGCCGAACGAGGCGCGGGCCTTCGAGAGCGCAGCTGACGACAGCCAGGCGCGCTGGAACAGGACACGGTCGAAATCGGGGTCGACCTCATCGATCGCATCGAAGACTGAGATCGCCAAGCGTGCGGCGCCGCCGACGACGCTCGATCAGGCGCTGGCCCTCATCGGGCGCCAGCACGGAGCGGATCCGCGATGAGCGAGCCCGTCGTCCCGCGCGCGCAGCAGCTGCGACTGCGCGAGAATCAGCTCTTTCTCGATCCTGACGATCGTCATCGGCGTCGTCTGCGGCCTGTCGGCCGTCCTGTTCACCGTGGCCATCGAGCAGACCAGCCATCGCCTGTTCGGCCTGGCGCCTTCGCGGCTGCGGCTGTTCGCCATCCCGCCGCTCATGAGCCTCGTGACGGGCTTCCTGCTGGCGAAGGTGTTTCCCGGACGTGCGCGGCAGCGGCGTGCCGCAGACCGAAGCGGCGTATCACCTGTCAGGCGGCGTCATCCCGGCCCGCGTGCCGTTCGGCAAGTTCATCACCGGCGTCCTGTGCATCGGCTCCGGACATTCGATGGGACGCGAGGGCCCGTCGGTCCAGATCGGCGCGGGCCTCGCCTCGGTGATCGGCCGCTGGCTGCATCTGTCGCCGCAGCGGGTCCGGGATCTCGTGCCGGTCGGCGCGGCCGGCGCGCTGGCGGCGGCCTTCAACACGCCGGTCGCGGCGGTGCTGTTCGCGCTCGAGGAAATCATCGGCGACATGAATGCGGCGCTGCTCGGCTCGACGGTCGTCGCGTCGGTCGCCGCCGTGATCGTCGAACGCTCGATCCTCGGCAACGAGCCGCTCTTCCACGTGCCGACGTATCGCCTGGTGCATCCCGCGGAGCTGCTCGCCTACGCGGCGCTCGGCGTCGTCGGCGGCATCGTGTCGCTGCTGTTCTGCAAGGCGCTGCTCGCGCTCCGCGGCGTCGTTCCTGCGCCTGCCGCCGTGCACGAAGATGGTTCCAGCCGGCGATCGGCGGGCTGGTCATCGGCGCGATTCTGCTCTACTCGCCGGCGATCATGGGCGTCGGCTACGAGTACGTCGATCAGGCGCTCAACGGCGGCCTGCTGCTCAAGACGATGGCGATCCTGTGCTTCCTGAAGCTCGGCGCGACGATCGTGTCGTACGCGTCTGGCAACGCCGGCGGCATCTTCGCGCCGAGCCTGTACATCGGCGCGATGGCGGGCGGCGCGGTCGGCATGCTGGTGCATCGCATCGCGCCGTTTCCGACCGGCGATCCGGGCGCCTACGCGCTGGTCGGCATGGGCACGCTGTTCGCCGGCATCATTCGCGCGCCGATGACATCGGTGTTCATGATCTTCGAGATCACGCAGGACTATCAGATCCTGGTGCCGCTGATGGTCGCCAACATGCTCAGCTTCGTGATCTCGAGGCGCTATCAGCCGGTGCCGGTCTATCACGCGCTGCTCCATCAGGACGGCGTGCACCTGCCGTCGCCGGCGACGGCGGCCGCCGGCGCCGGAACGCGCGCGGCACGTGATGCGGACGGACATGTCGTTCATGGCCCCGGACTGTCCGTGGCGGAGGCGCTGCGCGTGGGCCGGCGAGCATGACGCGCCCGCCTACCTGGTCGGCACGCCGCGATCGGCTCGTCGGCGTCGTCACGCGCGCGCAGCTCGAGAAGCTCCGCGAGGCGGGACGAGCCACCGATCGCTTGGACGCGCTTGCACCCGACGAGTTCGTGCACGCGCATCCCGATCATCCGATCGACGTCGTGCTCGAACGTCTTGCGGAGAGCGACGGCGTCCTGCCGGTGGTCAGCCGGACCGAGGCCAGACGCGTCGAAGGTGTCATCACCCGCGACAGCATCCTTCGCGGCGGCGCTGAACGGCGGCGCCGAGCAGGCACGACGCCGTCGTAAGTGCCAGAACCGGGCGAAGTACGTGCCGATCGCCATGCAGGACATCGCCGCCGCGCCGTTCAGGAAACTCGCCATCGGCTACTCCGTTTCCCAAATCAATCCGACCAAGAGCAGCCCGCCGCCCACGCACGCGGTCGCGGCGCGAGCGACGGCGAGTTCACCAGTCCCGAAGACGCCAGGTCCGCGTACACCGAAGGCGTTGCTCACCGCGAACCAGGCAAACGACAGACTGCTCCACAGGGCCAGCCGCGTGGCTCGTCGGCGATGCTGCCAGAACAGCCGGAACAGCAGCAGCGCGCACGCGCCGCTGGTCAGGGCGCAGAGCAGATAGACCGCGTTGGCCATCACGCACCTCAGAGCTGATCGAGCGCTTTGCGACCGCGGTCAGCACTTTGCGCGCGGCCCGGACGTTGGACGCGCCGGCTCTCTCGAGCGCCTGCGTCACCGCTTTCTCCACCGTTCCGTGACGACGTTCGCGTAAACGGCAGCGCCGCGGCTTGAGCGCGGAGGCGAGCGCGGCGGCTGTCCCCCGGATCGCGTTCCGCTCGAGCAGCCCGCGCTCGACCAGACGCTGCAGGATGCCGGTGATCGTGCTCGGATGCAGGCGGACGATGTGCGCCAATTCTCCGGCGGACAGGCCCGGAAACCGGCCGACGACCCGCAGCACGAGCCGCTGCGGCCCCGTGATGCCCAGTTCGGTCTCCATCCTCTTCGACATCCGCTGAAGGCCGTGCTCGATCGGACCAGAGCAGCCGCATGAAGTCCAGCACGGGATCGAGCTGATACCTGTCCTCGCCGGTCGACGTCGGTTCGGCATCGCGCCAGAAATCATACCGCGGCCGCCTCTTTATGAATATTTAGTTTGACGTCAAACTATATGACAATTACATTGCTCGCCGGCGCGCCACTTCGCGCTAGAGGAGGTCTGTCCATGCCTGTCGCTCGATCGTGCTGTCCCTTGTTGCTCATCGCGGCCGCCGGTGCGGCGTGCCATCCTCGCCGCCGGCCGCCGCGCCGTCCCGACGATGGCGCTCCCCTGCGCTGTCCCCGCCCGGCCGCCGTCACCGCCGCCCCCGCCGGCGGCCGCGCCCCGCGCCCGGCTGCCCCGCTGAGCGAGGCCGAACTCTTCCGGCGGAAGTCACTCGACGAACTCAACGCCGAACACCCGCTCGCCGACGCATTCTTCGACTACAACCAGAACATCTTGCGGGAGGATGCCAAACAGGCGCTGCAACAGGACGCCCAGTGGCTCGCCAAATGGCCGCAGACCATGATCCGCATCGACGGACACTGTGACGAACGCGGCACCGCCGAATACAATCTGGCGCTCGGCGAACGGCGGGCGCAGGTCGTCAGGGAATATCTGACCGGTCTCGGCGTCCGTCGCCGATCGGATCCAGACGCGCAGCCTGGGAAAGAAGCACCGTTCTGCCGCGACACGGGGAGTCCTGCTGGTCGCAGAATCGTCGCGGTCACTTCGAGATCACGGCGAAGTGAGTCAGCGCGGCAGATGTACGACACCCGCGCCTGCGACTGGGATTATCGGTGGCGCTTTGACGTCAAGCATTTCGACGCTATCAGCCGTGCGAACTTCACATTCTGGTTTCTGGCGTGTCGCTCCTTGCTGACGCTGCCCGACGGCCGTGTACGGCGCAGCCACGGCGTCCACTCGGAGATCGGCGCCGTTCCGGGCGCTGGTCATCTCGCCGCATCCCGACGACGCAACGCTCGCCGCTGGCGGGCTCGATGCAACGCATCATTCAGCCGCGGCGGTTCGGTGCGGGTCGTCCAGATGACCGGCGGCGACGCCTTTCCGAAGGGCGTGACCACCCTCAACCCCCGCATGTCCTCCCAGTCCGACGTCGTACCGCTGGTATGGCTCGATGCGCGAGCGAGAGGCGATTCGTGCGCTGCATCGGCTTGGGCATCGGCCGATCGCGGGTTCGCCTCCTCGGCTATCCCGACGAGGGCTTGTGCCTGCTCGCCGGTGCGGACCGCGCGGATCTGCCGCCCTTCGTCTCGCCCTACACCGCGCGCGAGGCCCCGCCGTCGTCCGAACAGCTGATTCCCGGCGCGATGTATCGGCGGGAAGATCTGGTGCACGAATTGTCAGCTTGCTCATGGCACTTCCGCCCAACGCTGATCGTGTTGCCTCACTGCGGGGACCAGCATCCCGATCACTGCGCCACGCACCTGCTCGTGCACGAGGCCTTGGCGCCGCGCTATCGCCGCACGGCCTCCCCACCGCGTCTGCTGCACTACATCCTGCACTATCCGGACTGGCCGGCCGCGCGAAGCGACGCACCGCTGGCCCCACCGTCGGGCGGACACGCCAGCGATTGGACGTGGAGCGTCCTGCCGCTCACCGCCGTTGAACGCTACCATCAAGTCCCACGCGCTCGACGCGTATCGAAGTCAGATGCTGGTGATGGCGGACTTCTTCAAGGCGTTCGAGCGCCCGAACGAGCTCTTCATCGAAGGGGATCCCCCACCGCCATTTCCCTGCTGGTGCAACGGCCAGAATATCTCGACCGCTGGCCAGCGGCGGCCAGTGACCGTCCGCCGTGATCACCTGGCCTCGCTCGACATCTTTCGAGGGGTGGCCGTGGCCGGCATGATCCTCGTCAACAATCCCGGCAACTGGAGCAGCACGTTTGAATCGCTGACACACGCCGACTGGAACGGCTGCACGTTCGCCGATCTCGTGTTTCCCTCCTTCGTGTTCATCCTCGGCGCCGCCATGCCATTCGCGTTCGCCCGCCGAGATCAGCGAGGACGATCAAGACGCGCGACCTCTATCTTCGAATCGCGCGGCGCAGCGCCTGGCTGATCGCGCTCGGGCTCATGCTGAATGTCGTTGCGGCCGCGCCGGCCGTCGTCTCGATGCGTCTTCCAGGCGTCCTGCAACGGATCGGCCTCGTCTACCTCATTGCGGCGCCCGATCGTGATCCATGCGCGTCCGGGCTGGCGGTTGGTCGCGCTGAGCGCGCTGGTGCTGGGCCACTGGGCGCTGCTGACGGCACCGACTCTTGCCGCCAGCCGGACTGCTCCGGCCGCACAATGTGGCCGGATCCGTTGATCGCGCGGTCTTTGGCAGCCATACCCTCACCGCGACCGGCGATCCCGAAGGATTCCTGGGAACGATTCCTGCGGTCGCCAGCGCCCTGCTTGGGTCGATGGCCGGCGACTGGCTGCGCCGCTCGCAGGCGGATTGGGTGCGCGTCGGAGGGCTCGTCGTCGGCAGGCTGGCGGCGCTCGGCCTCGGGCTGCTGTGGGCACCGCTCCTGCCGCTGAACAAGTCGCTGTGGACCGGATCGTTTGTCTTGTTTACCGGCGGGATCGCGACGCTCACGCTGGCGATGTGCTACGTGC
Source organism: uncultured Acidobacteriota bacterium (assembly GCA_963794705.1). Lineage (GTDB taxonomy): Bacteria > Acidobacteriota > Vicinamibacteria > Vicinamibacterales > CAVVIG01 > CAVQFC01. The sequence continues at coordinate 229,045 of CAWCFI010000005.1, read as the reverse complement.
TCTTCGACGTCTACGATTTCCGGCGCTGGGCGCAACCGTTCGCGTGGCTGGGGTTCAACCCGCTCGCCATCTACTTTCTCGCCGAATTGTGCGGCCATCTGCTCGACGCACCGTGGCCGCGCGCCGCGGCCCAGCAGATGACGCTGCGCAGCCTGGATCTTCTGGGACCTGCTCCGGCCGCTTGTCCCGGGCGTCCGCGACGAGTGGCTATCCCTCGGGTTTGCCCTTGGCACGCTGGCGTGCTGGACGGCCGTGGCCGGCGCTCTTATACCGCCGTCGCATCCGGATTCACGCCTGACGCACGCCGCTCGCCCAGCGCGCGCCGTGGCCAGCTCACGTGCGTACTCGCATAGTTTGACCTCAAACTATATAACCTCTATGCTGTGAGGTGAGGTCGATGCCGTATGCCAGCAGCTCAGCCATGTCCGCTCTTCTGATCGCGATGGCTGGCTCCTCCGCTCGCCGCTCGGACGCCGTCGCAGTCAGCGCCGCGACGAAGCCCCGCTGCCTCCGCTCTCGTACGTCTGTCCGATGCCAGCCGACGCCGGAAGTCATCGAGGACAAGCCCGGCAATTGTCCGAAGTGCGGCATGCGCCTGACACCTGTCCGGCTCGATACGACATGGACGTGCCCGATTCACGGCGCCGTCCACAAAGACGCGCCGGGCCGTGTCCGATCGACCGCCGAGCCCTGATCCAGGTCACGATGTCCGTGAGTTGGCGCTGCAAGGGCGCCGAGACCGGCTACGCTGACGCCCGGCCGCTGCCCTGATGGCTCCGAGATGGTGAAGGAGTACGCGCCGCGGCCTCACGGCAACCACAATCCCCAGCACGGCGGCCAGTTCTTCATGGCGCCAGACAACTGGCATCACCTCGAAGGCGTCTACCCCAAGGCCGGCGCCTTCCGCATGTACTTCTACGACGATTTCACGAAGCCGCTGCCGCGGGATCAATGCAGGCGGTGGCGGCGCAGATCGTCGTAGACGGGCGCGCCGTGCCGCTGAGCTCGCAGCCGGGAACCGCACGTACCTCGAGGCCAGGATTCCTGACGTCGCTCTTCCGGCGACCATGCAGGCCCGCGTCCATTTCACAAAGGACGATACGGCCGAACGTGTTCGATTTCACGTTCGCCGACTACTCGAAAACCCAACTCCCGTGCGCCGACCGTCACGGCAGCCGCGATGTCCGCTCCTCCATCACCGCACCCGTTCCGCCGACGGCTCGGCGCGCCCAGCTCGAGCACGACCCGCGTCGGCCAGGTCGCCGGCGGCGCCTCGTCGAGTATCGAGCCGGTGACGCTGTCGCAAGCGATTCCCGGAACCGTACCGGAAATACTGACCATGCTGCGCACTCGTACGGATCAAATCCGCGGCCTCATCGCGAACGGGCCTGTTCGGCGAGGTGTATGTGCCCGCGTTCCAGGCCAAGGATCTTGCCGTCGCGCTCGAGGCACACCAGTCCGAGGTCCTGCCGGCACGCCGTCCAACGTCCGAAGCGGCCCTGTCCACGTTGGTACGCGACGCGTACTTGCTGGACGCATTCGGTGATCTCGGCAACAAGCAGCAGATCTCCGACGCGTTCACCGATTTCTCCGCGGCGGTGACCGAGATTCTCGCATCTTTCCCACGGCAACAGCCATGACCAGCCGCCTTGGACCACTCGCGTCTGCTCGCAGCGTCTGATCGCCGCCATCGCGATCGTCGCGCTCTCGATCGGAACGGGCGAAGCGCACAAGCCGATCACGTCGAAGTACACGTTCAATGACGATGTGTTTCCGATTCTTCCGAGACAAGTGTGGCCGGTGCCACGTCGAGGGCGGCGTCGCACCGATGTCACTGATGACCTATGACGCCGCCTTTCCGTGGGCCGAATCTATCCGCGTGGAGCTCATCGCCTCGCACATGCCGCCAGCCAATGCGATGCGCGGATTTGGCGCGCTGAAGCACGCCAGTCTGTTGACCGCGACAGAGCTCGACACCGTCCTGACCTGGGCCACCGGCGGTAACCCGCGCGGGTCGGTCGACCGAGCACCTTCCGAAGGTCGCACTGAACAACACCTGGGCGCTCGGGGCTCCGGATCTGACCCTACCGCTGCCGGAAGTGACGCTCGCGGCGGACAAGATGGAACAGGTCCAGGAGTTCACGGTCGCGACGGGCACAACAGAGGAGCGCTGGCTTCGGGCGGCAGACCTGCTGCCAGGTTCAGCCTCCATCGTACGGAGCGCGATCATCGCCATCAAGGGCACACCGGCCCAGCGGCTGGCGCCGAGCCCGTGCTGCGGCGCTGGCTGCCAGGCCAGGACGTCGAGTCGATCGACCGCGACGGCGCAGCCTTCAAGCTGCCCGCGAACGCCGTTCTGACGGTGCAGATCCACTACAAAAAAACGTGGCAGGCCGAGGGACAGTCGCCGAAGGACAAGAGCACCATCGGCCTGTACTTCGCGCCGAATCACGGCCGGTCGGGACTTGCTCGTCGTTCCCATTGACGCGCCGTTGGCCCACGTCCCCGCCGATCACACGCTGACATTCACTCACACGATCGATCGCCATGTCGACGCGCTCGCGCTAAGCCCAGACGACGTTCCGCCGAACATTACGCTGACGGCGTCCGCCATCCTGCCGAACGGTATTCGGGTGCCATTGCTGCGCATGCATACGCGAGTCCCGACTGGGTCCGTCGCTATTGGTTTGAGCGGCCGTTCCCCTGCCGGCCGGCACCAGAGATCGAAGTTGTCGCCGACTTTGACGATCCGGACCAGCTGTCATCCGAGGCGTTCGGAGGATTCGCGCCAGGATCGAATCCTCGCAACGGGCGGACGCGCCGTCAAGATTTCGCTGGACGTCACATCGGGCTAACGTCGTTGTGCCCCACCCGCGGTCATTTTGCGTTATACGAGACGGGTGTAGAACACCTCGGCGTCGGTATCTTTCATCGCGGTCCCACCAAATGAGACGCCATCAAGTATCTCAGCTATCGTCGTGATTCGGACCCAGTCCTTCCGACCGGATGGATGTACCCGCTTTAGCTCAAGACGGCGCCCTAGCTGCCGACTCCCGGCGTAGGCCGCAGCGGTGCGCCAGGCCGCAGAGGGGCCCCGGCTCTGCTCGGGCGCCTGGGAATAAATTCTTGGTGAACGGCTATATTACGTAGAGAGAGGTAGTCTTGACGATGAGTCAAAAGTTTGCGCGCGTTCGGAACCTGATTGTGATCGTGGCCGCTGCGCTCGCGACGACTGGCGTCACACCTGCCGGCTTCGAGCAGTCCGCGGGCCCGGCCGTTAAGATAGACGTGGAACGCCTCGGTCCTCAGATCGGTGCCCATGTTCCCGATTTCACGCTTCGCGACCAGCGCGGCGAGGCGCATTCGCTGGCTTCGCTGTTGGGACCCAAGGGCGCGCTGATCGTGTTCTTCCGATCAGCCGACTGGTGACCCTACTGCAAAACGCAGCTCGTCGAGCTGCAAGGACGTCTCTCTGACATCACCAAGGCTGGACTTGGGGTGGCCGCGATCAGCTACGACCCGACGCCGGTCCTCAGCGACTTTTCAGCACGGCGCGGCATAACGTTCCCGCTGCTGTCTGACCCGGGTTCGGAGACGATCAGCGGTACGGCATCTTCAATACGACGGTCGATCCGTACGAACGCGCTCTATGGGTATCCGTTTCCGGGCACCTTCATCGTCGATGCGCGAGGTGTTGTCACCTCGCGCTTTTTCGAGGAAGCTTACCAGGAGCGCGACACCGTTTCGAGCATTCTGGTGCGCCTTGGTCAACGGATAGGTGCGCAGGCGACGAAGATCGACGCTCCCCACCTGAGTCTGACGTCGTACGCGACCGATGAGGTCGCGGCGCAAGGGACGCATTTCTCGCTGGTACTGGACGTAGTACCCTGGACCGCACGTGCACGTCTATGCGCCCGGCGCCCACGACTACCGACCGGTGGCGATCCGTCTGGATCCGCACCCGGGACTGCTGGTGAAAGGCCCGCTCTATCCGAGATCCGAAGATTACTTCTTCAAGCCGCTCAATGAGCACGTGCCGGTGTATCAACGACCGTTCCGCGTCGTCCAGGACGTGGCACTCGATCCCTCGCGCGACGGCACGGCGGCGCTGAAGGAGGTCACGACGCTGACCATACAGGGACGATTTGATTACCAGGCATGCGACGATCGCGTCTGCTTCGCGCCGCAGTCGGTGCCCTTGTCATGGACCATTGCCGTCAAACCACTCGATCGCGAGCGTCCGAAGCCGCAGTAACGTGCACTGCGTAGCGGTCAGTGTGGACGGCGCGATTCGCCCTTTCGGCCAAGCCGATCGAACGAGCACCGTAAACCACGGCGCCTCCATTCGTAGGCCTAAGCCGCAACTCGCCGGCACTCAACGGGTTACCTATAGAACCCAATTGGGTTCTCTTCGTAAACCTCGCCGTTACCAAATCGCGCCCAAACCATTGGTGCGTTGATGGTTGACGAACAGAAACCAGCGGTTTACGTGCAGCACCCTGCCGGGGGTGACGTGTCAACGTACTGCCGCTGCGAAGCAGCGAACTCACCCTCACGCGCTCTCGATTCAGGCGCTTCATTCGCAGGGGTTCAGGGGCGGCGATCGCCTGTAGCGCTCGTAGGTCGTCGATCAATCCTCGTAGCTCTCGGACAGGCTTCGGGCGCGACCGACATTCAAGACGAGAATTCAAGGTCGCAAATCGCGACCTTGAAAGGGAAAGGCCCGCGTCCGCCGCGGGGTTGAACACAGAGCTACGCCATGAACAGCCGGGTCTAGTTCAATCCGACTGCTCATTGGCGCCGGTCTGACTCGCCGAGCAGTCCCGACGGAACGGTGCGACGCCGCGGACCATCAACTTGTCGCGAAGTCCCAGAAGCACCCAGGCACAAACCTTCCTTCGGCCACAAGTGCTATCGGGCCGCAGCGAAGCGGCGGTCAAGGATGCCGACTGTGGAGGCACCGCGAAGCGGCGCGGAGCGTCCTTGACGGCCGCGTGAGCGGAGGGCATCGTAAAGATGGCCGAAGGAACGCAACACGATCCGTGTTCATTCGGACCAGATCCGGACCAAGGGTCTGCCCGCTCGCGGAACAAGTCTGAGCCCGACTGAATCCAGCGCTGCGAATTCTTGGGCGATTCGCGCGATCGCGCCGCGACATCACGCAGCATACATCTTGCTCCCACCTTTTTTTGAGTGACGGCGGCGAACTCTCCGAGCATTTCGCGACAACACAAAGTCAACGAAGGACACGATGCCAGGGAAAACCGCCACGACGGCAGCGCTCCGAGGCCTGGACAACGTCGCCTCAGGGCTTCAGATTCCGGACCAACGTTGAGAATGGCGCTGGCAACTCGTCACACCGACATGACCAACTGCGAGCCGCACCTTCGGTCACTTCGACACCACTCGACCATGAGCTATTGACGGTCCACGACGCCGCGCGATTTCTGAACGTCACGATCTCATGGGTGTGCGAGCACACGCGCCGAAAAGCCGAGGATCGCCTGTCATTCGTCAAACTCGGCAAGTACATCCGATTCGATCCGGCTGACCTCCGCGCGTACGTAGACCACAAGCGTCGTGCCTCCGGCCAACGAGATGACAGACGTTGACGACGGACAGTGACCGCGCTACCGTGACGCTCAGAAGGCAAGGCGAGCCACTCCGTGAACGGAGGCACCACGTGGCTCGAAGGCGTTATCAAACAGGTTGTTTGTTCAAGCGAGGAAAGCGCCGCAAGGTTTGGGTGGCACGGTGGCGGGAGGATGTGTTGCTGGAAAGCGGACAGTTAGGCCGACTGCATCGTTCGGTCGTTCTCGGCACCCTCGCCGAACTGCCGACGAAGCGTCACGCGTTGACGAAGTTGGACGAACAGATCCGGCCAGTCGACCAGGGCACCACGAAACCGGAAGCATCAATGCGGTTCGGAGTGTTTGCCGAAAGTCAGTGGGCGGTGCTCGTAGTGCCAACGCTCAAGCTGTCGACCCAGCATGGCTACAAGCACGTGCTCAACAAGCATGTGCTTCCCTACTGGCGCGAGTGGCGGCTGAGGGACATCGGCAAACTCGATGTGCAGCAGTTCGTCGCCGACAAGTTCCGGCAGCAGGCCGGATGGCAGACGGTCCGCAACGCGTGGACGCTGCTCTCCGGCATCCTCGAGACGGCCGTCGAGTACGGCTTCCTCAGGATGAATCCTGCACGCGGGGTGAAGTTCCCGCGGCAGGCCGAACGTGAGGCGCCGACGATCATCGCCGGCGTGTCTTCGCCAAGCTCTTGAACGAAGTCGAGGAGCCGTACCGGACAATGGTCGAGCTGATCGCGGCGACGGGGTTGCGCATCGGCGAGTTGCTGGCGGTGCGGTGGCGAGCACTGGACCTGGAGGTCGGAACGCTGGCGGTTCGGGAGTCGGTGTACGAGGGCAAGGTTCAGCGACCGAAAACGCAGAAGTCCAGACGGACGATTCCGCTTGGACCGCATGCGATCGCGCGCATTGAAGGGACATCGCGATCGATCGACGCGCAAGGGCGACGACGATCTGCTGTTCCCGAACAAGTCTGGCGAACCTCTCCGCGAATCGAAGCTGCTGGAGCGCGTGCTACAACCGGCGGCGGAACGCGCGGGGCTCGGACGCGTGACGTGGCATCAGTTCCGCCACATCCACTCGTCGCTGCTCAACGATCTCCGCGTGCCGGTGAAGATCGCGCAAGAGCAACTCGGACACGCGAGCATCCAGACGACGCTCAACATCTACACGCACGTCGTGGATGGATCGCACCGGCGAGCGATCGAACAACTCGAAGCGCGAGTTGTTCCCAACTGTTCCCAAATCGTCGACCGAGGAAACTCCGGCGGCGACTGCAAGTGCTAGCAAGGAAATGTAGTTAGTGAGTGGAGGCGCCGCCCGGATTTGAACCGGGGGTGGAGGTTTTGCAGACCTCTGCCTTACCTCTTGGCGACGGCGCCCCGTAAAAGACGAATGGCGGGTCTTGCGACCCGCCCTGACCGACCTGGCGAGAAGAAAATGTTGGAGCGGGAAACGGGATTCGAACCCGCGACTTCGACCTTGGCAAGGTCGCACTCTACCACTGAGCTATTCCCGCCCGAACCCCCAAAGTACCACACGGCCGGGTCTGCTTTCAAGTCTACAGGCTGACCGCGCGCAGCACCTGCGCCGCCTCCTCCGGCGGCGTCGGGTTGATGTAGCACCCGGTTCCCCACTCGAACCCGCCCACCCGCGTCAGCTTCGGCATGATCTCGATGTGCCAGTGATAGACCTCCGACGGCCTCCTCGACGAACGGCGCGCTGTGCAGCACCAGGTTGAACGGCGGCGTCTCGAGCGCCCGGTTCATCCGCTGCAGCACCGCCTTCAGCAGCCGCGCCACGGCCTCGTAGTCCTGCCTCGGCGCCTCCTCGAACCGCGCGCCGTGCCGCCGGGCAGCATCCAGGTCTCGAACGCGAAGCGCGGCGCGTACGGCGCGATCGCCACCACCTCCGCGTTCTCCTGAATCACCCGCCGCTCGTCGCGCAGCTCCTGCTGCACGATGTCGCAGAAGACGCAGCGCTCCTTGACCGCGAAGTGCCGCCGCGCCCCCGTCGATCTCGTCGCGCACGAAGTCGGGCACGATCGGCAGCGCGATCAGCTGCGCGTGCGGATGCTCGAGCGTCGCGCCCGCCGCCGCGCCATGGTTCTTGAACACCAGGATGTACTTCAGCCGGAAATCGCGCTTCAGGTCCAGCATCCGCTCGCGCGCACGCCCACAGCACGCGCTCGATCTCGGTCTCGGACTGCAGCGCCAGCGGCCGATCGTGATCCGGGCGTCTCGATGATCACCTCGTGCGCGCCGATGCCGCTCATGCGGTCGAACATCCCGTCGCCCTCGCGATCGACCGTCGTCCCCTCCACCTGCAGCGCCGGAAACTTGTTGGGGACGACGCGGAGCTCCCAGCCGGGCGTGTTGGGCGCGCTGCCGCCCGGCCGGTAGGCCAGCACTTCGGGCGGCGTCATCGCCTCGTGGCCCGGACAGAACGGACACTGCTCGCGCCCGACCGCGGCCGGCGCGCTCGAATTGAAAATCGTGGGGGCGCTTCTGACGATCGGTGGAGATGATCACCCAGCGGCCGGTCACCGGGTCTCGACGCAGTTCAGGCATCAGACATTTACAAAGAGGAAGTCACACTTTACACGGCGTCGAAGGCGTTCGGAAGACCTCGATCTCCGGTCGCCCTGCGTCGAAGTGGATCGACACGACGTCGAAACGGCACGGACAGTTGGACAGCCGATGCCGGGCCATGTAGTCGACGCGCCAGCCGCGTCAATCCGCCGCCGCTTGAGCGCGGTGACCGCCTCGGCGGCCTCCCCGAACTCGTGGCCCTCCCGCGCCTTCACCTCGACGAACACCATCGTCCCGCCCTCGCGAGCGATGATGTCAATTTCTCCACCGCGCCGCCGGTAACGCCTGGCAATTATTGCGTACCCGCGCTTCTCGAGCTCCGCGCAGGCCAGATCTTCGCCGGTTTTCCCAAGGATCACGCGAGCTCGGACATGATGCCCGAAGCCCAGCAACACTCACGCCACAGTCACGCTACATCGACAAAGAAGAAACCGCGGAGACCGCTGAATACGCAGAACAAAATGTTTCTCTGCGATCTTTGCGGTCTCTGCGGTTCCTTCTTAGCGTGGCTTCCCCACCTCGGTCAGCGCCTCGTCGAAGATCCTGATCGCGGTCTCCGCTTCCGCTCGCGTCAGCACCAGCGGCGGCGAGAAGCGGACCGCGTTCTTGCCGGCGCCCAGCACCAGCAGGCCGCGGTTGAAGGCGGCGGTCACCACCGCGTCGCGCTCGGTGGTGGCGCGCTCCTTGGTCTGCCGATCGCGCACCAGCTCGACGCCGATCATCAGGCCGCGGCCGCGCACGTCGCCGATCAGCGGATGCTTCTCCGCCAGCGCCTTCAGGCCCGCCATCAGGTGCGCGCCGACGTCGGCGGCGTTGGCGACGAGCTGATCCTTCAGCAGCGCGATCGTCGCCAGCGCCGCGGCGCACGACACCGGGTTGCCGCCGAAGGTGCTGGCGTGCGCGCCGGGCGGCCAGGCCATCAAGCCCGGCGCGCGCCACCGCGACGCCGAGCGGCAGGCCCGGACGCGATCCCCTTGGCGATCGCCATCACGTCCGGCTCGACGCCGGTGAACTCGATCGCGAACATCTTGCCCGACCGCCCCATGCCCGACTGCACTTCGTCGACGACCAGCAGGATGCCGTGCTTCGTCGTCAGCTCGCGCAGCCGCTGCAGGAACTCGTCGGGCGCGACGATGTAGCCGCCCTCGCCCTGAATCGGCTCGACGACGATCGCCGCGACTTCGTCGGGCGACACCACGTTCGCGAACAGCTGATGCTCGATGAAGTCGATGCACGCCCTCGGCGCAGCTCTCCGCCGTCGTCCCGAGCGGCGGCCGATAGCGATCGGGATACGGCGCGTGATACACGCCCGGCAGCAGCGGTCCGAAGCCGCGCCGCTGGATCGCCTTGCTCGCGGTCAGCGACAGCGACCCCATGCGTGCGGCCGTGGAACGCGCCGAAGAACGCGATGATGTTCTGGCGGCCGGTCGCGTAGCGCGCCAGCTTGAGGCAGGCTTCGATCGCCTCGGTGCCGGAGTTGCCGAAGAACGATCGCACGCCGCCCTGAATCGGCGCGATGCGATGCCAGCTCCTCCGCCAGCTGCACCTGCGGCTCGTAGTAGAAGTCGGTGCCCGACATGTGCAGGAACTTCTGCGCCTGTTCGATGATCGCCTTCACGACGGCGGGATGGGAGTGGCCGGTGGAATTGACGGCGATGCCGGCGGCGCAGTCGAGGAACACGTTGCCGTCGACGTCCTCGACGGACGACCCGGTGCCGCTGGCGATGACGAGCGGATAGCCGCGCGTATAGGACGGCGACACCACCGTCTTGTCGCGCTCGATGATCGCCTTTGGCGTTCGGCCCCGGCAGCGGCGTCTTGATGTTCGGAGTCATGTCGGGCAGCAGGCCTGAAGGCCTGCACTACGTTATCGGTTGCTTTCTACCGATCCGTTACTTCCGCTTCCAGCGCGTGCCGGCCGCGTTGTCTTCCAGGAGCACGCCGCGTGCCGCGAGGTCCTGGCGGATGCGGTCGGCGGCGGCGAAATCGCGGCGGCGGCGGGCCGCGTGGCGATCCTCGATCAGCCGCTCGATCTCGTCCACCGGCACCGGCGGCTTGGCGTCCTCGGCCTGGCGCAGGCTGACGACGCCGAGCACGCGATCGAACTGGTCGAAGGCCTCGTTTGGCGGCGCGCGACGTCGCCCTTGCCGATCGCGCCGGCATCGATCGCGGAGTTGAGGTCGCTGACCAGCTCGAAGATCGCGCCGAGCGCCGCCGGCGGTGTTCAGGTCGTCGCCGCATCGCCTCGGCGAACGCCTCGCTGCGCCGCCGCGACGCGCGCGGCAGATCTCGGGATGCGATCCGTCACGCGTGATCGCGTCGAGCCGGCCGAGGCAGTCGGTCAGCCGCTGCAGCGCCTTCTCCGCGCCGCGCGAGGCTGTCCCAGGTGAAGTTCAGCTGCTTGCGGTAGTGCGCCGACAGCAGCAGATAGCGCACCGCCGACGGCCGGAAGCCCTTCGCGACGACGTCGGGAATCGTGTAGGTGTTCCCGAGCGACTTCGACATCTTCTTCTCTTCGACGATCAGATACTCGACGTGCATCCAGAAGCGCGAGAACAGCTTGCCGGTCGCGCCTTCGCTCTGCGCGATCTCGTTCTCGTGATGCGGGAAGATCAGGTCGATGCCGCCGGCGTGGATGTCGATCGGCGATTCGCCGAGCAGGCGCAGCGCCATCGCCGAGCACTCGAGGTGCCAGCCCGGGCGGCCCGGCGGATCGACCACGTCCCAGGTCGGCTCGTCCGGCTTGGTCGCCTTCCACAGCACGAAGTCGCGCGCGTCTTCCTTGGCGTAGTTGTCGGAGTCGACGCGCGCGCCGGGCTTCATGCCCTCGTGATCGAGGTGCGCCAGCTTGCCGTAGGCCGGCAGCGTCGAGATCTTGAAGTAGATCGAGCCGTCGCTGACGTAGGTGTGGCCGTTCTTGTCCAGCGCGCGGATCAGCTCGGCCATCGCCTGGAGGTTCGCCTGCGTCGGTGGCGCGCGGCGTTTCCTCGACCTGCTCGAGGCCGAGCGCCTGCGCGTCTTCGCGGAACATCGGCGATGTACTGATCGGTGTAGGCGCGCAGCTCCATGCCGGCCTTCTGCGCGCCGATGATCGTGCGGTCGTCGACGTCGGTGAAGTTCATCACCTGCCGCACCTCGTAGCCGAGCAGGTACTTCAGCGTGCGGCGCAGCACGTCGACGCAGACGAAGGTCCGGAAGTTGCCGATGTGGCCGCGCGCGTAGACCGTCAGGCCGCAGGTGTACATCCGGACGGTGTTGCCCGGGCCCGGCGCAAAGTCCTCCTCGCTGCGGGTGAGGGTGTTGTAGAGGCGCATGATGGGTCTAAGACGCCGGCAGCGGCCAGGTCGTGCGCCAGTCCGCGCGGCCGGCGCCGGAGACGACGATTTCCAGCTGCCCGCGCTCGGCGCGGAAGCGGACCTCGCAGCGCCGCTGGCCGTCGGCGACCCGCTCGGCCAGCGGCGCCGCGCAGTTCGCCGGTCAGCGCGTCGATGGCGGAATTCGGCGTAGCCGACGTGCCCCAGCACGGTGCGGGCCAGCTCGGCCAGCATCTGGTCGGCCGTCGGGTCGCCGGACACGTCGAGCGCGAAGAAAAAGTCCTGATCGGACACGAGCAGGATTCTACAGTGAAAGGCGGCCGAACAGCACGCGCGCGCGCCGGCAGTCGGCGTCGATCTGCGCGCGCAGCAGCGTCCAGCGACTCGAACGCGCGCTCGTCGCGCAGCCGCTGCACGAAGCCGACGCGGATCGGCGCTGCCGTACAGATCCCGGTTCAGATCGAAGATGTGCGTCTCGACCGACGGTGCGCCCGGACTGGTCGACGGTCGGCCGCGTGCCGATGTTGGTCACCGACGGCATACACGATCGCCGCCGACCGTCGCCGTCGTCGCATAGACGCCGTGCGGCGGCAGCAGCTCGTTGTCGGTGCACAGATTCGCGGTCGGAAAGCCGATCGTCCGGCCGCGCTGGTCGCCGCGCACCACCGTGCCGTCGATGAACGTACTCGTGGCCGAGCAGCGCGCCGGCTTCGTCCACGCGCCCTTCGCTGACCAGCCGCCGGACGCGCGTGCTGCTGACGACGAAGTCCTTGTAGCGGACCGGATCGATCTTCTCGGCCTTGAAGCCGTAGCGCGCGCCGAGCGTCGCGCAGCAGCGAGAAGTTGCCGGTGCGATCGTGGCCGAACAGAAAATTCGCGCCGACCCACACCTCGGACACGCGCAGCCAGTCGACCAGCACGGTGCGCACGAACGTCTCCGGCTCCCAGCGCGACAGCTCCGGCGTGAAGCGCACGATCGCCGCGCCCTGGACGCCGGCCGCGGCGATCGCCTCGAGCTTCTGCGCCTTGGTCATCAGCAGCGGCGGCGCCTTGTCGGGACGGACGACGCGCGGCGGGTGCGGATCGAAGGTCATGACGACCGAGGTGGCGCCGCGCTCGCTGGCGACGCGGTGCAGGCGATCGAGAATCTTGCGGTGGCCGCGGTGCACGCCGTCGAAGTTGCCGAGCGCGAGCACCGGGCTGCACCCAGCGCGAGCGGCCGCGGATCGTCGGGAAAGTGAATGACGTCCATGACGCGTACGCGAGTCGAGCGCTCGATGCACGGATGCGGTCACATCTCCAGCACCAGGCCATCATAAGCCAACTCCACGCCGGCCGGCAGCGCGCGCAGGTCGCGGCGTGGCCGAGATCGTGGCAGATGTGCGTGAAGTAGGTGCGCTCGGCGCCGAGCCGCGCGGCGACCGCGAGCGCCTCGGTCGACGCTGAAGTGGGTCGAGTGCGGCCGATGCGCGCAGCGCGTCGATGACCAGCGTGCGCACGCCGTCGAGCAGCGCGAACGACTCGTCCGGGATGCGGTTGCAGTCGGTCAGGTAGGCGAACGCGCCGATGCGGAAGCCGAGGACCGGCAGCGTGCCGTGCAACAGCGGCACCGGCACGATCTCGACGCCGCCGAGCGAGAACGGCGCCGGCGATGCGGAACAGCGAGAGCTGCGGCAGGCCGCCGCCCTGCTGCTGTCGGCGGCTCGAAGATGTAGGCGAACATCCGGCGCAGGCTCGGCCAGCGTGTCCGGCGTCGGCGAAGCACGGGATCGCCGCCTTCTGCATCTGGTTGAAGCGCCGCACCTCGTCGATGCCCGAAGATGTGATCGGCGTGGCTGTGCGTGAACAGGATCGCGTCGACGCGCCGGACGTCGTTGGCCAGCGCCTGCGCGCGCAGGTCGGTCGAGGTGTCGACCAGGATCGAGCGGACGCGCGGCGGCGGCCGACGCCGGCGCGGCCGGCCGGTGCGCCGGCCGATCTCGATCAGGATCGACGGCCGCGTCCGCCGGTCGCGCGGATCGGTCGATCGGCAGACCTCGCAGTCGCAGCCGATCGCCGGCACGCCGTGGGAGGTGCCGCTGCCGAGGACGGTGACGCGGATCAGGGCTAGGTGAGGCTCGAAGCTGACGTGAGCTGGCTACGGCTCGATGATCCGCTTGCCGCCGCCGGTGGCCTCGACGAAGCGCATGCGCAGCTCGTAGAGCACCTGTCGAGCACCTCGCGCTCCTCGGCGGTCAGGTTGCCGCGGGTCTTCTGCTCGAGCAGCGCGAGGATCTCGATCATCTGCGCGGCGCCTTCGAGATTGGGCTCGGCGCGCTCGCCGGAGATCGGATCGGGCAGGTCGCCGAAATGGATCGCGGCGGTGCTCGCCAGCGAGAGGACGAAGGCGGTGAAGGACAGCTGCGGCTGCGGCTCGGTCATTTGGTTAAGATTACCAAATGTCCGATGCGTCACGCGCCGCCGACGAATTCACGCGCCTGATCGAGATCATGGCGACGCTGCGCGGCCCGGACGGCTGCCCGTGGGATCGCGAGCAGACCATCGACTCGCTGAAGCCGTTCGTGCTCGAGGAAACCTACGAGGTGCTCGAGGCGATCGACGCGCCACGATCACGCGGCGCTGTGCGAGGAGCTCGGCGACTTCGTGTTCGAGGCGGTCTTCCTGGCCCAGCTCGAGGCGGAAGCCGGGCACTTCACCATCGCCGACTCGGTCAAGAGCATCGCCGACAAGCTGGTGCGGCGGCACCCGCACGTCTTCGCGCGCGACGAGCGGCGAGCCGGCGCTCGACTCGGCGGACCAGGTGCGGACGCGGTGGGAGGAGATCAAGGCGCAGGAGCGCGGCGGCAGCGCGAAGCCGAAGACGCTGCTGAGCGGCATCGCGCCGGCGCTGCCGGCGCTGCTGCGCGCCTACCACATCGGCACCCGCGCCGCCTCGGTCGGCTTCGACTGGGACACCACCCGCGACGTCGTCGCCAAGATCCAGGAGGAGGTCGACGAGCTGCGCGAGGTCGTCGAGGCGCCGGCGCCGATCGACCAGGCGCGCGCCGAGGAAGAAATGGGCGACCTGCTGTTCTCGATCGCGAAGCTGTCGCGACGACTCGGCATCGAGCCGGAGACCGCGCTGCGCAAGGCCAACGACAAGTTCACGAAACGCTTCGGCCGGCTCGAGCAGTCGGTCGAGCGACTCGGGACGCGCGATGAAGGACATGACGCTCGACGAGCTCGAGGCGGAGTGGCAGCGGCTGAAGACGGTGCACAGCTGAATCAGGACCTACGAACCACGAAGACACGAAGGACGCACGAAGACGACACGAAGACACGATCACAAGACCTTCCGCCTCAGACCATCCTGCAGTACCGCCACGTTGAAGTTCATCAGCAGGCCGACGCGCAAGCCGGATCCGCATGTAGCTCAGCAGCTGAGCGTGATGGATCGGGCGAGATGCTCGACCGACTTGAGTTCGAGACGATCGTCCGCCGACGACGAGGTCGAGACGCTGCGTCGCAGAGCAGTTCGCCGCGATAGTCACCGCGTAGCGCTTCTCGCGCTCGAACGCGATCCCGTCGCTCGATCCAGACGATTGCACGCGATAGATCGCTCGAGCAGCCCTGGCCCGAGGGCGCGATGGACGGCGATGCAGCATCCGATCGTGTCGTGAATCAAGCTGTTCGAGATCGTCCGGCAGCGGGCTGGACTCTGAGCATGTGATCACGTCGCTTTCGTTCTTCGTGCGTCTTCGTGTCCTTCGTGTCTTTCGTGGTTCAATGGAGCGGACGAGACGTCCGGCCGGTGAAGGTGTGAACGTCGAGCGACGTGCCGTCGGTGTCACCGTCACGGCGCCGTCCTGGTCGGTGCGGAAGACTTCCGCGCCGGCGGCTCGGTAGCGCTCGAGGACCTCCGGGACGGGGTGGCCGAAGTGGTTGGCTCGTCCGGCGCTGACGACGGCGATCGCGGGGCGCAGCGCGGCCGACGAACGCCGGCGTGCTCGACGTCAGGCTGCCGTGGTGCGGGATCTTGACGACGCGCAGGCGCGCGGGCGCGATCGCGGCGCGATCGCTCGCTCGACCGCCTTGCCGATGTCGCCGGTCAGCAGACCGACACGTCGCGCCAGCGCAGCTCGAGCACCATCGAGTCGTCGTTGCGCACCTTCTGCCGCTCCCAGTCGGCCGGCGCCGGATGGCGCGCGACGACGTCGACGCCGTCGATCGATCAGCGTGATCGCCGCGATAGACGTTCGCCCACCGCGCGCCGCTGCGCCTGCGCCGCCAGGCGCAGGCGCGTCAGCGGCTCGAACCGCGGCACCGGAATGCCTTCCCAGACCTCCCGCGGCCGGAACTCGCGCAGGATCGACAGCGGCGCCGCCGATGTGATCGGGATCGCCGTGCGTCAGCGCGACGTAGTCGATCCGCGCGGAAGCCCGGCGTCCCGGAGCACCGGCGCGACGACGCGGTCGCCGATGTCGAAGGACGGACGAGGCCGACAGGCCGCCGGCATCGACCAGCAGCGTCGAGCCGCGCGGAAACACGCACGAACGCCGAGTCGCCCTGGCCGACGTCGAGAAACGTGACGTGCAGCCGGCCGTCGCCGCGCGCGGCGACGAGCGTCCGCGGCTCGACGAGGATCCACAGCCGCGGCAGCGGCGACCGCGCCGCAGCGCGCGCCGAGCGCGACGCGGACGCGCGACCAGCGCCACCACGCGGCCGCGGCGCCGCGTAGTAGACGCGCGACGGCAATCCAGCGACGGCGGCGCCACCCGATAGGTCAGCGCCGGCGCGAACCGCACGAGATCGGCGCGACGCACGAGGCCCGCCGCGCCGAGATGCGCGATCCAGCCGGCCAGCGCCGCCAGCGGCCGCGACACCAGCGCCAGCGGCACGACCGCCATGCCCGGCGATCTGCGCGACCGCCATCAGCGGAATCGCCAGGAAGTTCAGCGCCGAGCCCGGCGAAGGTGACGCGCGAAAAGATCAGCGCGCCGACCGGAAACAGCAGCGCCTCGGCGGCCACCGAGGCGGCGAACATCGGCCACAGCAGGATCGAACCGCAGAGACCGCAGAGACCGCAGAGCCAGGATTCTTCTGCGCGCTCCGCGGCTTCTGCGTTGCACGTCGTGACGACCGGCACGACGACGAGGATCGCCAGCGTCGCGCCGAAGGTGAGGAGAACGCCGGGATCGGCGACGCTCAGCGGATCGGCGGCGACCAGCAGCGCCGCGACGAGCGCCAGCGCGTTGAGCGGCGGGCCGCGCTGATCGATCGCGCGCGCCGCCGAAGTAGACGACCGCCATCAGCGTCGCGCGATCGACCGACGCGCCGCCGCCGACGAGCGAGGCGTAGGCGAGCAGCACGGCGATCGACGACAGCATCGCGGTCCGTCCGAGCCAGCCGGCGAGGCGGAACGCGCTCAGCAGCAGCCCGGCGAGGATCGCGATGTTGCCGCCGGAGATCGCGATCACGTGATAGGTGCCGGCCTCCTGCAGCCGCCGCTGCACGTCGTCGTCCAGGCCCGGCGCGATCGCCGATGACGATCGCCGCGACGATCGCGCGCGGACTGCGCGCTCCAGCGCCCGACGGCGTCGCGCGATCGCGCGCCGCGCAAAGGCGCGCGCGCCGGACATCGCTTCGTCGACCGGACTGCCGCGCGCCAGGACCTCGACCAGCGCGCCGCTCTTCACCGTGCCGACCAGCGTCGTCCCGCGCCGCGCCAGCGCGCGCTCGTGGTCGGGCACGCCGGGATCGAGATACCGCGACGGCCGCTGCAGCGTGCACCGGCAGCCGCACGCGGCGGCCGGCGCGCCAGTCGCCGATACGCGCGCCGCGGCCAGCGCGCCGACGACGGTGACGAGCGACGCCGCCGATGCGAGCCGGATTGGCCGGCCGCGTCGCAGGCCTCGCGGCACCGAGCCGGCACGGCCAGTCCTGTCGCACCGTCGATCGGCTGAGCGAGACGCCGCCTCGTCGGTCGCGACGCATCGCTCGCGCAGCACGCCCTCGACGACCGCGAACGCCTCGTCGTCTTCGGGCAGCCGTCGTCCCGTCGGACGCGGCCTGCGCGCGCTGGCGCGCGCGCGAGCTCGTTCGAACGCGATCCGCAGCGGCGGCCGCCATGCGCGCTGCCACGCAGCCGCGCGAGCAGCGCTGCGCCGCCGGTGAAGAAGCCCGCGGCGACGACGCACGCGAGCAGCACGCGCCGCGTGCGGCGCGGCAGGCCCAGCAACAAGGCAGCAAGGCAAAGAGCAGGAAGGCAGGAAGGTAGGGCGAAGGAAGGAAGCGAAGGTAGGAGGAGGCCCGCGGCGGCGCCGGCGAGCAGGCCGACGGCCGGGACGGCCGCGACGAAGGCATGCACGCGGCGCGCTGCAAGCGCGTTCACCGCTGCGTCAACACCAGAGGACACGAAGGACACAAAGGTACAGAGCCCATAAAGGGTTTTCCTCTGTGTCCTTGGCGTGTCTTCGTGATTCTGGAATCGCGCGGTATTGCAGAATCTGCGCAGCTCGCCTAGACCTTCTCGGTGGCAATTCCTGCGTAGTAGTCCTGCAGCGCGCGGACGCCGACGCCCTGCTCGCGCAGCGCGCGGATCGCGCTGACGGCGGCGGCGGCGCCGGTGAGCGTCGTGATGCACGGCACCTCGTGCATCATCGCGGCGCGGCGGACGGCGCGGTCGTCGAAGAACGACTCGCGGCCGAGCGGCGTGTTGACGACGAGATCGATCTTGCGGTTGACGATCTCGTCGGCGATGTTCGGCCGCCCTTCGTTCACCTTGAACACGACGTCGACGTCGAGGCCGTAGGCGCGCAGGTACGCGGCGGTGCCGCGCGTCGCGATCAGGTGGAACCCGAGCTCGGCCAGGTCGCGCGCGATCGGCAGCAGGTTCGCCTTGTCGTCGTTGTTGACGCTGACGAACGCGGTGCCGCGCTCCGGCAGCCGCTGCCCGACCGACGAGCTGCGCCTTGGCGAACGCGACGCCGAAGCTGTCGACGCCGCCCATCACCTCGCCGGTCGACTTCATCTCCGGCCCGAGAATCGTGTCGACGCCGGGGAAGCGCACGAACGGGAACACCGGGCTCTTGACGAACACGCCGGCGACCTCGATGTCGTCGGTCAGCCCGAGCTCGGCGAGCGTCCGCCCGGCCATCACCTTGGCCGCGACCTTCGCCAGCGAGCACGCCGGTCGCCTTCGACAGATACGGCACGGTGCGCGACGCGCGCGGGTTCACCTCGAGCACGTAGACCACATCGTCCTTGATCGCGTACTGCACGTTCATCAGGCCGACGACCTTCAGCGCGCGCGCGATGCGGCGCGTGTAGTCGCGGATCGTCGCCAGGTGCCGCTCGGGACAGATGAACGGCGGCACGACGCAGGAGCTGTCGCCGGAGTGGATGCCGGCCTCCTCGATGTGCTCCATGATGCCGCCGATGACGACCGCGCCGGTCGCGTCGGCGACCGCGTCGACGTCGAACTCGAACGCGTCCTCGAGGAACTTGTCGACCAGCACCGGATGCTCCGGCGACGCGTCGACGGCGCTGGTCATGTAGCGATCGAGCGTCGCCGACGTCGTAGACGATCGCCATGCGCGCGGCCGCCGAGCACGTACGACGGCCGCACCACGACCGGGAAGCCGATCGTCGCGGCGACGTCGCGCGCCTCCTCGCGCGAGGTCGCGGTGCCGCTCGCCGGCTGCGGGATGTCCAGCTCGCGACAGCAGCGCGGAGAAGCGCTTGCGATCCTCGGCCAGGTCGATCGAGTCGGGCGAGGTGCCGAGAATCCTGACGCCGGCGTCCTGCAGCGCCAGCGCCAGCTTCAGCGGCGTCTGGCCGCCGAACTGCACCAGGCACGACACCTCGCCGCCGGCCGAGCGCTCGGTCTCGATCACCGCCATCACGTCTTCGAACGTCAGCGGCTGGAAGTACAACCGGTCGGCGGTGTCGTAGTCGGTCGACACCGTTTCCGGGTTGCAGTTGATCATCACCGTCTCGAGGCCTTCTTCGCGCAGCGCGAACGCGGCGTGACAGCAGCAGTAGTCGAACTCGATGCCCTGGCCGATGCGGTTCGGGCCGCTGCCGAGAATGACGACCTTGTTCGCGCGCCGTTCGGGTTCGACTCGCAGGTCGGCTCGTAGGAGCTGTACAGGTACGGCGTGAACGACTCGAACTCCGCGGCGCAGGTGTCGACGCGCTTGTAGACCGGCTTGCAGCCCCTGCGCCTGCGCGCCGCGCGCGGACCGCCGCTTCCGTCGGCGTCCAGCGGCGAGCGCGAGCTCCTGATCGCCGAAGCCGGCGCGCTTCAGCTGCCGCATCGTCGGCCGGCGTCGAGCGCCGTCGAGCCCCTCGTCTGCGGCCGCCTGCCGCAGTCGCGCGATCTCGGCGAACTGCCGCAGGAACCACGGATCGATCTTGGTGATGCTCGTGCAGCTGCTCGACCGTCCAGCCGCGGCCGATGCGCGCGGAACAGAGTCCCACATCCGCCGATCGTTCGGCATCGCCAGCCGCTTGCGCAGCGCGCGCATCGTCCTCGTCGTCCATGCTCGGACGGCGCGAACAGCAGGCCGCTGCGCCCGAGCTCGAGCGAGCGCACGCCCTTCATGAACGCTTCCTTGAAGGTGCGGCCGATCGCCATCGCCTCGCCCGACCGACTTCATCTGCGTCGTCAGCGTGCGATCGGCCTGCGGGAACTTCTCGAAGTTCCAGCGCGGGATCTTGACGACGACGTAGTCGATGGTCGGCTCGAAGGAGGCCGGCGTCAGGCGGGTGATGTCGTTCGGGATCTCGTCGAGGTGATAGCCGAGCGCGAGCTTGGCGGCGATCTTGGCGATCGGGAAGCCGGTGGCCTTCGAGGCCAGCGCCGACGAGCGCGAGACGCGCGGGTTCATCTCGATGACGATCATCCGGCCGTTGGCCGGGTTGACCGCGAACTGGATGTTCGAGCCGCCGGTCTCGACGCCGACCTTGCGGATGATCTGGCGCGCCGCGTCGCGCATCCGCTGGTATTCCTTGTCGCTCAGCGTCAGGATCGGCGCGACGGTGATGCTGTCGCCGGTGTGGACGCCCATCGGATCGATGTTCTCGATCGAGCAGATGACGACGAAGTTGTCGGCGACGTCGCGCATCACCTCGAGCTCGAATTCCTTCCAGCCGATCACCGACTCCTCGATCGAGGATCTCGTGGACCGGGCTGAGCTCGATGCCGCGCTCGGCGAGCTCGCGGAACTCTTCGATGTTGTAGGCGATGCCGCCGCCGACGCCGCCCAGCGTGAACGACGGCCGGATGACCAGCGGAAAGCCGAGCGTCTCGGCGAGCTCGATCGCCTCGGCGAGCGATGCGGGCGACGCCGCTCTGCGGCACGTCGAGGCCGATCTCGCGCATCGCGTCCTTGAACAGCTGGCGATCTTCGGCGACCTTGATCGCCTCGATCGAGGCGCCGATCAGCTTGACGTTGTACTTCGTCGAGCGTGCCGGCGGCGGCGAGATCGACCGCCAGGTTGAGCGCGGTCTGGCCGCCGACGGTCGGCAGCATGCGCGTCGGGCCGCTCGCGCTCGATGATCGCCGCGAGCACCTCCGGCGTCAGCGGCTCGACGTAGGTGCGGTCGGCCAGCTCCGGGTCGGTCATGATCGTCGCCGGGTTGCTGTTGACGAGGACCACCTCGAGCCCTTCGGCGCGCAGCGCCTTGCACGCCTGCGCTGCCGGAGTAGTCGAACTCGCACGCCTGCCCGATGACGATCGGGCCGGAGCCGATGACGAGGACGCGCTTCAGATCTGTGCGACGTGGCATCGTGCTGAGGTCGGGGTGGGATCGGTAGCTCGCCTCCTCGATCAGCGTGATGAAATCGTCGAACAGATAGTCGGCGTCGTGCGGGCCCGGCGACGCTTCGGGGTGGTACTGCACGCAGAACACCGGCTGCGTCTTGTGGCGCAGCCCCTCGACGGTGCCGTCGTACAGGTTGAGGTGCGTCACCTCGACATCGTCCGGCAGCGAGGCCGGATCGACGGCGAAGCCGTGGTTCTGCGAGGTGATCTCGATCTTGCCGGTCGTCGAGCTTCTTCACCGGATGGTTGCGCGCCGCGGTGGCCGAACTTCAGCTTGAAGGTGTTGCCGCCCATCGCGAGGCCGAGCACCTGATGGCCGAGACAGATGCCGAACACCGGCACGTCGGACGTCGACCAGCGCCTTGGCGTTCTCGATCGCGTAGGTCAGCGGCGCCGGATCGCCGGGGCCGTTGCTCAGGAAGACGCCGTCGGGCTTCGTCGCCAGCAGCTCCGCCGCCGGCGTCGTCGCCGGATAGACGCGCACGTCGCAGCCGTGCGCGCTCAGGCGGCGCAGGATGTTCCACTTCATGCCGAAGTCGTAGGCGGCAATCTTCAGCCGCCGCTTCGGCGCGCCGATCGGGCGTCGACGCCGAACTCGTCGGGATCCTCCTGCCGGCCAGTCGAACGCCTTCGGCCGGCGTCACGCCGCGCACCAGATCGGAGCCTTCCATCGGCGGAATCGCGCGCGGCGCTGCTCGACCAGCGCCTGCCGGATCGAGCTGGCTCGCCGGTCGCGATGACGCCGCGCATCACGCCGCCCGAGCGCAGCTGCCGCGTCAGCGCGCGCGTGTCGATGTCGGAGATCGCGACGATGCTGGTTGGCGACGAGATAGTCGCGCAGCGTCATCTCCGAGCGCCAGTTGCTCGCCACCGGCGACTCGTCGCGGATGATGAAGCCGGCCACCTGCGGCGCGCGCGACTCGACGTCCTCCGTCGAGACGCCGTAGTTGCCGATCTCGGGACAGGTCATCGTGACGATCTGTCCGGAGTAGGACGGATCGGTCAGCACTTCCTGGTAGCCGGTCATGCTGGTGTTGAACACCACTTCGCCGCGCGCTTCGCCCTCGGCGCCGGCGGCCGCGCCGCGGAACCAGGTGCCGTCTTCCAATGCCAGAATCGCTTCCATAGCCCCCACGTTTGACCGCGGAGTTCGCAAAGACCGCGGAGAAAACCCTTTTTCTCGGCGCGCTCCGCGTGCTCCGCGGTTGCTTCTTATCGTTCCAACGACGCCGTGACCCGGTTCTGTTCGCTCGCCACGATGCGGACCGACGACGACCAATGCCGGTAGCCGTCGTGCTCCAGGCGAATCGCGTGCGATCCGGCGCGCACCGACGGCAGCGCCATCGGCGTCGTGCCCACCAGCTTGCCGTCCAGGAACACCTTGGCGCCAGTCGGACGCGAGTCGACGGCGAGCGCGCCGGTCGATCGCGAGGCGGCGGGCGCGGCGGTCTGGGCGCGCGCGGTGGTGGCCGGACGCACCGGGACGAGCGCGATCGTGGTCGTCTGCGACGGCTGCGCCGCGCTGACGACGACGCGCCGCTCCTGGGGCACGAAGCCATCGTGAGTGATCTTGACGCGGTGCGCCCCGTTCGCGAGATCCCGAACGGTGGCTGGCGTCACGCCGTGGTCCTTGCCGTCGACGGAAACCCGCGCGCCAGCCGGGTGCGAGCGGACGAGAAGGCGCCCGCTCGGACGGCGCTGGAGATTTCAGATTGCTGATTTCAGATTTCGGATTCTTGGGTTCTGAGCTCTGAGTTCTCTGTTCTGAGTTCTGCGTTCGCTGGTCTGCGTTCGCCGGCGGCACGGCCGCCGATGGCGGCGTGGCCGTTGGCGTAGGCTGCAGGGGCGGCCGCGGCTGGGGCCGCGGCCGCGACGGTCGGTGGCTGTTCGCGCGAACCGGCGAAGAATCCGCCGGCAAAACCGATGGCGATGCCGACCACCAGCGCCAGCACCAGCGGCCACACCGCCGAGCGTGTCCGCTCCATCGCGGACATCGCGTCGGAATCGTGGCCGGTAATCAGCCCCGCCGGCATCGCCGGCTCGCGGCTCATGCGACGACCGGCTCATGTGGTTCCGGCACAGCCTGATATTCGCGACCTCGGGTGACGGCGATCGGCAGCGCCTCGACACCGGGATCCGTCGGGTGCGAACTCTTGCGCGATCGGCTCGGAGACAGGTTCGCGCCGCCGGCTGGACCGTGCAGCTCCATCTCCGGCACGTCGGGTCCAGAACACCTGCAGCGCGTCGATCGCTGTCGGGATCTTCGTCGAGCGGCAGGCGCGGTTCGTCAACGCGGGCCGGCCGCCGCTTCGGCGTGGAGACCGGTTCTGGCGTTGCGGCGACCCCTGGACATGCGGCCTTCAAGGCAGCCGCGAAATCCAGCGGCGCCTCGAACCGATCGCCGGGATCCTCGGCCAGCGCGCGCGCAAACACATCCTGGAGCGCGCCGAGATCGGTGCCGGGAATCTTGGTCAGGCTCTCGGCCGCCGGCACGCCGAGGCCGCTGACCCGCCGGCCCCACATCAGCTCGTGCATCAGCGCCGCGAGGCTGAAGACGTCGGCGCGCCGATCCCAATCGGCGCCGGCGATCCGCTCCGGCGCGGTGTACGGCCGGCGCACCGGCGCCACCACGCCGATTTTCCCGAGCGCGCGGGTGACGCCAAGGCCGGTCAGCCGCGTGTCGTCGGATGAAAGCAGCACGTCGCGGGGGTGCAGCGCACCATGCGTGACCTGCGCCGCCGCCGCCAGGTCGAGCGCGCCCGCCAGGTGCGCGGCGACCCGTAACGCGTCGCCGGGCGGCAGCGGGCCCGTACTCGCGAACGGCCAGGTCGAGCGAATCGGCGGCGACGTAGTCCTGGGCGAGAAACGCGGATACGCCGCTGATCCCGGTGCCGAGCGGCGCCGCGAGCGCGGGATGCGCCAGCTGCGCGCGCGATCAGGGCTCGAATTCGGCGACCAGCTGATGGGCGCGTTCGGGCGGCAGGTCGAGTTTGAACAGCTTGACGGCGACAAGGCGCTCGCGCGTTGAATCGTACGCGCGAAACACCGGTCCGAGGGTTCCCGCACCAATCTGATGAAGAACTCGAAACGGTCCGAAGGCGTCGGGAGGCGCAGCGCCAGCAGCGTCAGTGTGCAGTGAAGAACTCCTCGGGAAGGCGCGTTCATGGTAACACGAAAATCGCGCAACCCGCGCCGTCGAATCGGCGTCTTAGTGCTGTTGCATCAATCGAATAGCGCGTCCTCGTGCTTGACAGTGCGCGCGGCGCTTTGAGACAGTAGGCGTTCCGGTGCAGGTCAACTCAGCCGAGCCTTCAACTTCAACCCCAGACGGGCCTTCCGTGCGTATTCCGGTCGACGTCCGGAGGTTTCCCTGGATTCGTCGGCTCGCGGCCGACTACGCCTACGACTTCCGATCGGTCGCGCCGTTTTTCTCCGGCGACCCCGCGGATCGCGGCGCCTGGGCGGACGCGATCGCGCGCACGCAGGCGCACGATCGCCGCCGCGACGAGATCGCCGCGGTGATCGCCCGCCAGCAGGAGCGCCGCGGCGCGCCGCCGCGCGCGCGCGAGGCCGGCGCGCTGCTCGCCGACCGCAGCACCGTCGCGATCGTCACCGGCCAGCAGGCCGGGCTGTTCGGCGGCCCGCTGTTCACGCTGTTCAAGGCGCTGACCGCGATCAAGCTCGCCGAACAGGTCGCGCGCGATCACAAGGTCCCCGCCGTCGCGGTCTTCTGGATCGACGCCGAGGATCACGACTGGGAAGAGGTCCGCTCGTGTACGGTGTTCGACGAGACCTTCGCGCCGCGCAGCGTCTCGCTGCCGGCGCGGCCTGGCGCCGAACCCGCGCCCGTGGCCACCGTCGCCCTCGATCAGTCCATCGTCGACGTCCTCGACTGAGATCGAACGCCTGCTCCCCCCCACCGAATTCCGAGCGACCGCTCGTCGACAGCCTGCGGCGCGCCTACGCGCCCGGCATCGGCATGGCCGACGCGTTCGGCCGCTGGATGGAAGAGGTCCTCGGCAACCGCGGCCTGATCGTGTACGACTCGTCCGACGCGACCTCGAAGCCGCTCGTCGGCCAGGTGTTCGCGCGCGAGCTGTCGACGCCGGGCACGACGGTGAGGCTGGCAGCGCTGGCCGGCTCGGATCTGACCGCGCGCGGCTATCACGCGCAGGTGCACGGCCAGGACGACGGCGTGGCGCTGTTCCATCATCGACGGCGGCCGCCGCGCGATCCGCCAGCAGGACGGCCGCTTCGTGATCGGCGACGAGCAGTACGCGGCGCCGGCGCTGGTCGAACAGGCGACGACGCAGCCCGGCGGCTTCAGCCCCAACGTGCTGCTTCGTCCGATCGTGCAGGACACGCTGTTTCCGACGATCTGCTACGTCGCCGGCCCTAACGAGCTCGCCTATCTCGGGCCAGCTCCGCGGCGTCTACGAGCATTTCGGCGTGCCGATGCCGCTCTTCTACCCGCGCGCGACCGCGACGCATCCTCGATTCCGCGGCGCTGCGCTTCCTCACGAAGTACAAGCTGCCGCTCGAAGCGCTGCAGGCGCAGGACGAAGCGGCGCTCAACGAGCTGCTGAAGACGCAGATTCCGCCGGCGGTCGAGGAATCGTTCAGCGAGGCGGAGAAGGCGATCGACGCGCAGATGGCGCGGCTGGTGCAAGCGATGCCGGCGCTCGATCCGACGCTCGAAGGCGCCGCGCGCTCGACGCTGGAGCGCATGCAGCGCGATCTCCAGACGCTGCACGGCAAGATGATCCAGGCGGCCAAGCGCCGCGACGAAACGCTGCGCCGGCAGTTCATCCACGCGCGGGCGCTCGCCTTCCCCGGCGGCCACGCGCAGGAGCGGACGGTCGGGTTCCTCTCCTTCCTGAACCAGTACGGCCCGGCGCTCGTCGATCGGCTGGACGAGGAGTTACCGCTCGATCTCGGGCGGCACTGGATTGTCACGATCTAAGAGGTCACCACGGCCGGTAGTGTCCGGCTTTAGCCGGACCCTGAGGAGGTAGGCTGGCCAAAACCCGTTCACACTCCGCACGCTATCGCATCCGCATCGTCGGGCTCTGGCGGAAACGCTGGGTTCGGATCGGTGCCGTCGCGCTCGCCGTCCCCGCCCTCCTCCTCTGCATCGTCGCCGGCTACTACTACGTGCGCTTCGCGCGGCTGATCGACGCGCGCCTGCACGGCGAGCGATCGACGGTGTTCCCGCGCGTGCTGGCGCGGCCGCTCGAGCTGCGCCGCGGCCAGTCGATGACCGAGCAGCAGCTGGTCGATCGGCTCAACGAGCTCGGCTACGCCCATCGCGATCGGCTGGAGAAGGCCGGCGAGTTCGCGATCGGCCAGGGCGCGGTCGCGATCATGCCGCGCGTCGCCGAGTTGAAGGGACACCCGGTCCGCGTCGTGTTTCAACGTCCGCCCGATCCGAAGCCGGTGGCCAAAGGCAAGAAAGCGCCGCCGCCGCGCGTGGCCGATCGCGTGCAGCGGCTCGAGCTCGACGACAAGCCGAGCGAGCGGGTCACGCTCGACGCGCCGGTGCTGACCGCGCTCGGTGGCGGCGAGCGGGAGAAGCGGCGGCCGGTGGCGCTGGCGGCGATCCCGACGCGCATGCAGGAGGCGGTGCTCTCGATCGAGGATCGCCGCTTCTACGAGCACCCCGGCTTCGATCCGATCGGCATGGTCGGCGCGGTGATCTCGAACATTCGCGGCAAACAGCGCTACGACCGGCGGCGCCAGCACGATCACCCAGCAGGTCGCGCGCAACGTGTTCCTGCCGAGGATGTTCCCCGGCATGACGCTGCAGGAGGCGCGGCAGAAGTCGTGGCGGCGCAAGGCGCTCGAGATCTGGGTGTCGTTCATCATCACGACGCGGGCGCCGAAGGACGCCATCCTCGAGATGTATTTGAACGACATGACCGCTCGGCCAGCGCGGCTCGTTCGGGATCGTCGGCGTGCCAGAGGCGGCGCGGCTGTTCTTCGGCAAGGACGTCAGCAACCTGACGCTGGCCGAGGAGGCGACCATCGCGGGCGTCTTCCAGTCGCCGTCAGCGCTGTCGCCGTTCAACAATCCGGCCCGGTGCAAGGAACGGCGCAACGTCGTGCTGCAGTCGATGGTGGACGCCGGCTACGTTACGCAGGACGTCGCCGATCGCTCGATTCACGAACCGCTGGTCGTGGTGCAGCGCGCGCTCGAAGCGGAAGCGCCCTACTTCGTCGATTTCGTCGGCCAGACGCTGGCGGAGCAGTATCCCGGGCTCACCACCACGACGACACAAGCAGTGGATGTCTACACCACGCTGGACCTGCACCTTCAGCGCATCGCGCAGGATGCGGTGAGGGATGGGCTTACCCAGGTGGACGCGCTGCTGTCGAAGCGAAAGCGCGGCAAGGCGGAGGCGGCCCTGATCGCGGTGGACCCGCGTACCGGCGAGATCCTCGCGTTCGTCGGCGGCCGTTCCTACAACCAGTCGCAGTACAACCGGGCGATCATCTCGCGCCGGCAGCCGGGCTCGGTCTTCAAGCCGTTCGTCTTTCTCGCTGCGTTCGAGCACGCGCTCGCCGAGGGCCGCACCGATGTCACCCCGGCCTCAATCACCATCGACGAGCAGGAAACCTTCGAGTTCGACGACCAGGTCTGGACTCCGGAGAACTACGAGCACGAGTACGACGGCCCGATTACGTTCCGGCGCGCGCTCGCCCATTCGCGCAACCTGGGCACGATCCATGTAGCGCAGGCGGCGGGCTACGATCGCGTGGCGGCGTTCTGGAAGAAGCTCGGCGTCGGCGCGGCGCCGAAACCCTACCCGTCAATCGCGCTCGGCGTGTTCGAGGCGACGCCGTACGAGATTGCCACCGCCTACACGCTCTTTCCGAATGGCGGCATGCTCCGCCAGCTGCAGCACATCGCCCGGATCACCAGCGGCGGCAAGGACGTCACCAAGAAGAGCACCGTGGTGGCGCGTGAGGTCGCGAAGCCGGAAACGACCTTCCTGGTGACCAACATGATGCGGAGCGTCCTGAACGAGGGCACCGCCGCGAGCGCCCGGTCGATGGGCTTCACCCTCGATGCCGCCGGCAAGACTGGCACCACCAACGATCTGCGGGACGCCTGGTTCGCCGGCTTCACGCCCGAACTGCTGACCGTCGTCTGGGTCGGGTTCGACGACAACCAGCCGGTCGGCCTGAGCGGCGCCCGCGCCGCGCTGCCGATCTGGACCCAGTTCATGAAGAGCGCCCTCGCCGGGCGGGCCAGCGTGCCGTTTGCGGTCCCCGACGGCATCGTCTTCGCGGACATCGACGCGCAGACCGGCAAACTCGCGACACCGAACTGCCCGAAGATCATCTCCGAGAGCTTCATCGCCGGCACCGAACCGCACGAGGTCTGCGAGCTGCATCGCTGACCCAGCCCCACCCCCGTATAATCGTTCCAGATGAATCGTGAAGTCTTTGCCGCCGTGGCCGATGCGCTGGAGCGCGGGGAACCTGCCGCGCTGGTCACCATCGTGGCGACCACCGGTTCGACGCCGCAGCGCGTCGGCGCCAAGATGCTGGTGTTCGGCGACGGCCGGATCGTCGGCACCATCGGCGGCGGGTGCTACGAGAACGACGCGTTCGGCAAGGCGCGCGAGGCGATCCTCAGCCGGGCCCCGCAGCTGGTGCACTACGAGCTCGACGACGACTTCGCGCAGGAAACCGGCCTGATCTGCGGCGGCCAGATGGACGTCTACATCGAGCCGATTGAACCATCGCCCGAGCTCTACATCGTCGGCGCCGGACATGTCGGATTTCATCTCGCGCGGATCGCGGAAGAAGTCGGCTTCCGCGTGCACGTCGCCGACGATCGCGAGAAGTTCGCCAACGCCGAGCGCTTCCCCACCGCCGCGGAGATCGTCGTCGACGACATCCCGGCCTGGATCGCGCGGGCCTCGATTCCGCCGCACGCCTACGTCGTGATCGTGACGCGCGGGCACACCAACGATCTCGAGGCGCTGCGGGCCCTCGCGCCGCGGGAGCTCCGCTATCTGGGGCTGATCGGCAGCCGCGCCAAGGTGGCGCGGATCTACGACGAGCTGTCGGCGGCGCGGATGCCGGCCGAGACGCTGAAACGCGTGCACGCGCCGATCGGCCTCGACATCGGCGCCGTGACGCCGCAGGAGATCGCGGTCAGCATTCTCGCCGAGCTCATTGCCGTCAAGCACGGCAAGACGCACCCGACGTCGCTGCGATGGACACCCACCAATTTGAAATCGCATCTGAAATCTGAAGTCTGACGTCTGCCATGTCGCTGTTGATCCGTGGCGGCACGATCCTGACGTTGAACGACCGCTGGGACGTCGTCGAGGGCGACGTCTCGATCCGCGACGGCCGGATCGCGGCGATCGGCTCGAACCTGACCGGTTCTCACGATCGCGTGGTGGAGGCCCGCGGCGGCTTCGTGCTGCCCGGCCTGATCCAGACCCACATTCATCTCTGCCAGACGCTGTTTCGCGGCTATGCCGACGATCTCGCGCTGATGGACTGGCTGCGGACGCGCGTGTGGCCGATGGAGGCCGCACATACGCCCGCGTCGCTCCGCGCCGCGGCGCGGCTGGCGACGACCGAGCTGCTCTGCAGCGGCACCACCGCGGTCTTGACGATGGAGACGGTGCACGACACCGACGTGGTGTTCGAGGCGGTCGCGGAAAGCGGCCTGCGCGCGACCATCGGCAAGTGCATGATGGACTCCGACGCACAGGTGCCGCCGCGTCTTCAGGAACACACCCGCCATTCGATCGACGAGAGCGTCGCGATCCGCACGCGCTGGCACGGGGCTGAGCACGGCCGCCTGCACGCCGCGTTCGCGCCGCGATTCGCGGTGTCCTGTTCCCGCGAGCTGCTCGAAGCGGTCGCCGGCCTGTCTGCCGAGCATCACGCGCTGGTGCACACCCACGCTTCGGAGTCGCGCGAGGAGATCGCCATCGTCCAGCAGCGCACCGGGGCGCGCAGCAACATCGAGTACTTGGCGAGCGTGCACCTCGCCTCGCCGCATCTCTGCGCGGCGCACTGCGTGTGGGTCGACGACCGGGATCAGGAACTGCTGGCCGAACACGACATCAAGGTGCTGCACTGCCCGGGGTCGAACCTCAAGCTCGGCTCGGGAATCGCGCCGGTGCCGGAGATGCGCGCGCGCGGCATCACCGTCTCGCTCGGCGCCGACGGCGCCGCCTGTAACAACCGGCTCGACATGTTCGAGGAAATGCGGCTGGCGGCGGTGCTGCAGGCGATGCGGAAGCAGCCTGGTGTTCTTCCGGCGCGAGAGGTCGTGTGGATGGCGACCCGCGCCGGCGCGCGCACGCTCGGCCTCGAGCACGAGATCGGATCGATCGAGCCCGGCAAACGCGCTGACGTCATCGTCGTCGAACGCGACCGGCCGCATCTCGCGCCGGGGCCGGATCCGTACTCGACGCTCGTCTACGCGGTCCGTGGAAGCGATGTGCGGACGACGATTGTCGATGGCGAGCTGCTCGTGGACGACTTCGCGCCGCTGCGCGTCGATCGGCGACAGATTGCGGTCGAGGCACGGGAGGCGGCCAGGCAACTCGCCGCCCGGGCAGGGCTCTAGGGACTGGCAGGCAATCTGCTTCAGCTGGGACTACCCCGGCAAGAGCGTCGTGATCTTATGCATAAATTGCACAACGTTGCACGGCGGCGTACAAATCCTATTCGCGTCCTCGTCGTGGATGATGAACCACAGATCTGTGAGTTCGTCGCGCGGATTCTGATCGACTCGGGCTATCAGGTCACCACCGCCGCCGATGGTCCCCAGGCGATCGCGAAGGTCGAACAGGAAGGCGCCCCTGAACTGCTGCTGACCGACTTCAAGATGCCGCAGATGGACGGCGACGAGCTCGCCGCCCGGCTTCGTCAGTTGTTGCCCGATCTGAAAGTGCTCTATCTGACCGGATACAGCCAGGCGCTGTTCGACAACCGGGCGCTGCTGTGGGAAGGCGAGGCCTTTCTGGAAAAGCCCTGCAGCCCCGCAGAGCTGGTCGAGGCAGTATCGATGCTGCTCTTTAACCGCACCTCGGCGACTGTGGCCGAGCTGTCGCCAGCATCCACGATACGGTCGCTCATCGCCGGCCTGACGAAGAATCCCCCCAGGGACGTTGTATAATGAGGTTGGCACTCGCGCACATCGACTGCCAACCCTAAATGACACAAGACGCCGCAGATAGGTCGAAGCGGGTGCTGGCAGCGCTGGTACGGGAGTACATCGCCTCGGGGGAACCCGTCGCGTCGTCGCTCCTGGTCACCGCGGCCGGGCTTGGCGTGTCGTCGGCCACGGTACGCAGCATTCTCGCGCGCCTCGAAGAGGAAGGGTTCGTCCAGCAGCCGCACACCTCGGCTGGACGCATTCCCACCGATCGTGGCTACCGGTTTTACGTCGACCTCCTGCTCGACTCCAAACGCGTCAATCGATCCGCCACCGCGGTCGAGGCGCGCCTGCGCCGCGACAGCCCCAATGGGCTGCTCGACTCCCTGCTGCCGCAGGTGTCGCACATGCTGTCGCAGGCCTCGCGAGGCGTCGGCTTCGCGGTGCGGCCGGCGCACGAAGCCGCCGTGTTCGATCGGGTCGAGTTCGTGCCGCTCAGCGCGCTGCGCGTCCTCGTCGTGATCGTCGCCAGCGGCGGCCACGTCATCCAGAAAGTGATCGAGCTGACGGAACCGCTCGGCGCCGACGATCTGCGGCAGGCCGCGAACTATCTGAACGAGGAGTTCTCCGGCCTCCCGCTGCACCGGGCGCGCGAGGCGGTGCTCCAACGCATCAACGACGAGCGCTCTCTCTACAATGCGCTGCGCCAGCGCGCGCTGCAGCTGGCCACCTCGACCTTCTCCGAGCTGCCCGACGATCGGCCGATGTACGTCGAGGGCGCCTCCTCGCTGCTCGATGATGCGACCGGGCTGACGGTGCAGACGCTGCAAGCGCTGTTGCAGATGATTGAAGAGAAACAGAAGCTGCTCGAGCTGCTCAACGAGTACATCGACGGCCCCGGCCTGACCGTGGTCATCGGCGCCGAGCATCTCGATCCGAACCTGCGGCCGTTCAGCCTGGTCCTCTCGACCTACGACGATGGATCGGGAATCGGGACGGTGGGCGTGATCGGACCAACCCGCATGCATTACTCCCGCGCAATTGCCGCCGTCGACGGCGCGGCGCAGGCAGTGTCGCGCCTGTTGCGCGATCCGAATTGACCGAAACGGACCTATGGCTGATGAATCTGTGAACGACGGGCCGGACGCCACGGTCGCGGCGCCGGAGGGCTCCGAGCTGGCCGACCTGCAGCGCGAACGCGACGACTACAAGGACCGCTGGCTGCGCAAAGGCGCGGAGTTCGACAACTACCGCAAGCGGGTCGAGCGCGAGCGCCGCGAGCACGCCGACCAGGCGGTGGTCGACCTCCTCCAGGAGCTGCTGCTGGTGGTCGACGATT
Source organism: uncultured Acidobacteriota bacterium (assembly GCA_963794705.1). Lineage (GTDB taxonomy): Bacteria > Acidobacteriota > Vicinamibacteria > Vicinamibacterales > CAVVIG01 > CAVQFC01. Next base: position 196,278 of record CAWCFI010000005.1, on the reverse strand, counting down.
TCGATCGCGCGCTGACGGTCGGCGGCGACGAGGGCGGCGCCTATCGCAAAGGCGTCGAGCTGATTCACGGCAAGCTGCACGATCTGCTGCGCAAGCAGGGCGTGACGGCGATGGACGTGCTCGGCGCGGACTTCGATCCCAACGTCCACATGGCGGTGATGCACGAGCAGAGCCCGGATCACCGCGAGGGCGAGGTGATCGGCGAACTGCAGAAGGGCTACATGCTGGGTGACCGGCTGCTGCGGCCCGCAATGGTGAAGGTGGCGAAGGCGTGAGCAAGCGCGACTACTACGAGATCCTCGAAGTCACCCGGACGTCGACCGAGACCGAAATCAAGAGCTCGTACCGCCGCCTGGCGATGAAGTTTCATCCGGACCGGAACCCGGACGACCAGCTCGCGGAAGAGAAATTCAAGGAGTGCGCCGAGGCGTACGCCATCCTCGCCGATCCCGAGAAGCGCGGCCTGTACGATCGCTTCGGCCACGCGGGCGTGAAATCGGCAGCCGGCGGCGGCGCCGGCTTCGATCCCTCGGTGTTCCAGGAATTCGGCGACTTCGCCGACATCCTCGGCAACATGTTCGGGTTCGGCGATCTGTTCAGCGGCGGCCGCCGACGCGGCGGGCCGCAGCGCGGCGCCGACCTTCGCTATGATCTCGAAATCTCGTTCGAGGAATCGGCCATGGGCGCGGAAACCTCGATCCAGATTCCGCGCCAGGAAAGCTGCGAGAAATGCAGCGGATCGGGCGCCGCGCCAGGCTCGACCGCCAGCGATTGCCCGCAGTGCAAGGGGCAGGGACAGGTCCGCTACCAGCAGGGCTTCTTCACCGTCGCGCGCACCTGTCCGCAGTGCCGCGGCGCCGGCAAGGTCATCACCAAGCCGTGCCCCGAGTGCCGCGGCGCCGGACGCATCGCCCGCGACCGCAAGATCACCGTCAAGATTCCGGCGGGCATCGCCACCGGCCAGCAGCTGCGGCTGATGGGCGAAGGCGAAGCCGGATCCGGCGGCGGCCCTCCCGGCCACCTCTACGTCGTCGTCCACGTGCACGAGCACTCGTTCTTCCGCCGCGACGGCATGAACCTGTTCTGCGAGATCCCGGTGAATTTCACCACCGTCACGCTCGGCGGCGAAATCCAGGTACCGACGCTCGACGGCAACGAAACGGTGAAGGTGCCCGAGGGCACCCAGACCGGCACCACGCTGCGCCTGAGAAACAAGGGCATGCCGGACGTCAACGGCCGCGGGCGCGGCGATCTGTTTGCGACCGTGCAGGTGCAGACGCCTCGCAAGCTGACCAAGGATCAACGCAAGCTGATCGAAGAGCTCGCCAAGGCGCTGCCCAAGGACAAGTTCGAGCCGCGTGCGCGCGGCGAGGACGAGCAGGACGAACGGAACTTGTTCGATCGCGTGAAGGACATGTTTGGGTAACTCGTGAGGAGCTATCCGGCGCTCGAAGTCCACACCGACTCCCCCGACCTTCTGCTCGCGCTCGTCGACGACTTTCATCCGACAGCCGTCGAAGAGCGCGACGCCTCCGTCCGCGTCTTCTTCACCACGACACACGACCGCGACGAAGCGCAGCGCGCGCTGGCGCCGCACTACGACGTCACCGCGATCGAGGTGGACGACGAGGACTGGGCGAGGCGATCGCAGGACAACCTGAAACCAGTCACCGTCGGACGCATCACCGTGGCGCCGCCGTGGGCGGAGGTCGGGTCAGATCTCGATTTTCTCGCGGCGACCAACCGGCGCGAGAAAATCGAGATCTGACCCCGTTGACCGTCGTCATCCTCCCCTCCATGGGCTTCGGCACCGGCCACCACGTGACCACTCGCCTATGCCTGGCGGCGCTGCAGACGATCGATCTGACCGGCCGGCATGTGCTGGACGTGGGCACCGGGTCGGGCGTGCTCGCCATCGCCGCCGACCGCCTCGGCGCGGCACAGGCCCTCGGCATCGACTTCGATCCCGACGCGATTCAATCGGCGCGCGAGAACCTCGATCTGAACCCCGAGGTGCGCGGCGTGACCTTCGAGACGATCGATCTGGCGGCGCGCGCCTTGCCGTCTGCGGACATCGTCACCGCGAACCTGACCGGTGCGCTGCTGGTTCGCTCTGCTGGCGCGCTGCTGGGCGCAGTCCGGTCCGGCGGCATCCTGATCCTGAGCGGCGTCCAATCGCACGAGCGCGACGAGGTGCGGCGCGCGTTTGCCGACGCCGACGTCTGCTGGGAACGCGACGAGGACGGCTGGATCGGGATGGCGGTGAAAAAACGGTGACAGTCAACCGGTCGGTGCCAGTTCCTGTCTAATAAGGAAGCCATGGTTCGCGTATGTCGTGCCGTTCCGGTGTCGATCTTCCTCGCCGCCCTCGCGGTCGGCGTGGCCGCGCAGCAACCCGGGCCGCGTCCGGGCCAGAGCGGCAGCCAGCAGCCGGCGCGCGATACTTCTGCCCAGCCGAAAGACGCGCCGCCGCCGCCAGCCGGCCGCATCACCGGACGCGTGCTCGCCGCGGACAACGGCAGGCCGGTGAAGCGCGCCCGCGTGTTCGCGACGGCGGCGGAGCTCCCGGGCGGACGCGGGCATGCTGACTGACGACAGCGGCGTCTTCGACCTGACCGAGTTGCCGGCGGGACGGTACTCGCTCTCGGTTTCGAAATCGGGATTCGTCGCGCTCTCCTATGGCCAGCGCCGGCCGCTGCAGGCCGGCACACCGCTGCAACTCGCCGACGGCCAGCAGATGAAGGGGATCGAGTTCCAGCTGCCGCGCGGCAGCGTCGTCAGCGGCCGGGTGCTCGACGAAGACGGCGACGCGATGCCGGGCGTGACGGTGCGCGTGATGCGCTACCAGTACCAGCAGGGCGAGCGCCGATTGACCCCGGCCGGCAACGGGCAGACGGACGACAAGGGGATCTACCGCGTCTGGGGCCTGATGCCGGGCGAATACTATGTCAACGCGATCGCGCGGGGAGGTGGCGGCGGCGGCCCGTTCGGCGGCCCAGGTGGACCGGGCGGATTCGGCGGACGCGGCGGGCGCGGCGGCGCTCCAGGCGCAGGCCCGGGCGGCGCGCCGGATCAGGAACAGATCAACTACGCGCCAACCTACTACCCTGGCGTCCCGTCAGTGGCCGAGGCCAAGCCGGTCAACGTCGGCCTGAGCCAGGAAGTCCTCGACATCAGCTTCAACATGCAGCTCGTGCGCGTGTCGCGCATCAGCGGCATCGTCTCCAACCCGGACGGCACGCCGGTCACCAGCGGCAACGTCAACCTGATGTCCGACGCCGGCGGCGGACGCGGCAACCAGATCGGCATGAACTTCGGCGGGCGGATCCAATGGGACGGTGCGTTCACGATCGGCAACGTCGCGCCGGGCCGCTACGTCCTGCGCGCGCGCGGCGACGATTCGGAGGTGCCGCAGTTCGCGGCGCAGCCGATCAGCGTCACCGGGGACGATGTGCCGGACCTCATCGTGATCCTCTCCGCCGGCGCGACGATCAGCGGCACGGTGTCGTTCCTGCCGGGCGGCTCACCCGCGCCCGACTACACGCAGTTCAGAATCACCGCGCCGTCGACCGACCAATCGGAGTTCGGGCCGCAGTCGAACGCCCGCGTGGACAAGGACGGGCATTTCTCGATCAGCGGCGTGTCGGCCGGGACGCATCTGATTCGTCCCAGCAACGGTTCGCGCACCTGGATTTTGAAATCGGTGACGGTCGGCGATCGCGACGTCACCGACACGCCGTTTGCGGTGCGGAGCGGCGAGAACGTCGCAAACGTGACTGTCGTGTTCACCGACAAACAAAGCGAAATCAACGGCACGTTGACGACCGACAACGGCACACCGGTGCCGGAGTACACGGTGCTGGCGTTCCCTGCCGATCCCGCGCTGTGGCGCCCGCAATCGCGCCAAATCGCCACCGCACGGCCGGATCAGACCGGGAAGTACCGCATCCGCGGCCTGCCGCCAGGCGACTACTACCTCGCCACAGTCGACCCCTCGCAGCAGGGCGAGTGGTTCGAGCCGGCCTACCTCGATGAGCATCGGTCCGGCGCAGTGCGTCTGTCCTTGAGCGAAGGGGATGCCAAGACCAAGGACTTCAAGATCAGCCTGAGATGATTTTCAACCGGCATCCCAGAGAAACTGCAGGACGCTGATCGCGGCGACCGGCACGGCGTCAGCGCGCAGTGTGCGGGGGCCAAGCGAAATCAGCCGGACTCCCCGTTCGGCCGCGGCCGCGCACTCCTCCACCGCCCATCCCCCCTCGGGCCCCACGTACAGCGTCGCGTCCTCCGGCACCGGCGCCTGGCGGAGCGCTGACATCGGCTCGACGCTCACCGACGCGGAGGGCTCCACCAGCATCAGCTCGAGTGCAGCGGGCGGCTCCTTCAGCGCGGTCTCCAGCGTGAGCGGCATGCGGATCTCGGGCAGGACCGCGCGCCGCGACTGTTTCACGGACGCCAGCGCGACACGCCGCCAACGTTCCAGACGCGCGCCCTTGATCAGCGCCGCGACCGTCGTCTCGCTCCGTTTGGTCACGATCGGCTGAATCGCGGACGCGCCGAGCATGACCGCGTCACGAATGACGTCGTCCATCTTCTCGCCCTTGAGGACCGCCTGGGCGAGGGTCAGCGCGACCCCCGACTCGGCGGCGGGCTCGAGGCGCGAGACGATCTGCACCCGCACGTCGCGGCCGATGGCGCTGACCACCCGCGCCATGAACTCGCCGCCGCGGCCGTCGAATACCGCCACGCTGTCGCCGACTCCGAGGCGCAGCACGCGCGTGAGGTGCTCCGCCTCGTCGCGCAGCAGCGCCACCGTTTCGTCGCCGGGATCGAGGGCGGGCGCGTAGAAGCGGTGCACGGGTGGGATTATACGGTGCGGGGTGCGAGGTGCGAGGTGCGGGGTGCGGGGTCCGGGGTGCGGGTGCGGGGTGCGGCACGCTCCGTGCCTTCGAAATCCGATATGGTCGCACGGCACTACAAGGATCTTGAATGCTGGCAGCTCGCCCACGAATTGAAGCTCGAGGTATTCGCATTCACCGCCAGGATGCCGGCCAAGGCGGATCGAGATTTCTGCCACGATATCCGACGGTCGGCGCGATCGGCGCCGTCAAACATTGCGGAGGGCTTCGGGCGCGAGACGCACCGCGATTTCGCGCACTTCCTCGCCATCGCCCGCGCCTCGCTGATGCGAGAACCACGCACGAGCTATGCGCTCCTGACGCATCGCGCGCGGGCGACGACGGGGCTACAGCACTCGCGCGACAGACCGGCGGCGCGCAACAAGGCAGCGCGCGTCAGACGGCGGAGCGACTAGCGCGCCTCGCACGACGCATCGCACCTCGCACCTCGCACCTCGCACCTCGCACCTCGCACCTGATAAGCGCTCTGCTATACTGCGCGCCCAGATGTTCTTCCGCGGGCAGATTATCGGGAAGTACAAGATCCTGTCGACGATCGGCAGCGGCGGATTCGGCACGGTCTACCTCGCCGAAGACACCTGGATCGACAAGAAGGTCGCGCTCAAAGTCCCCCACAAGCAGGGCGTCGACTTCGGTGAGCTGCTGCGCGAGCCGCGGTTGCTCGCCAGCCTCAATCACCCGAATATCGTCACCATCCTGACCGCCGAGAAACAGGAAAACGTCTTCTTCATCGTGATGGAGTTCGTGCCGGGCGAAACGCTCGAGACGATCATCGCGCGGGAGGGGCCGCTCGACGTGACGCGCGCGCTCGACTACACCTGCCAGATCAGCAACGCAGTCGATCACGCCCATCGCCAGGGCGTGCTGCATCGCGATCTCCGGCCTTCCAACGTCCTGGTCGCCGAGAGCGGCATGCTGAAGGTCGCCGACTTCGGCACCTCGCGTTTCCTGGAAATCGCCGCGCACGGCACCACCGTCATCGGCAGCCCGCCGTACATGGCGCCGGAGCAGTTTCACGGCAAGGCGGTCTTCGCCTCCGACATCTACTCGCTCGGCGTGACGATGTACCAGATGATGACCGGCCAGTTGCCGTACGACACGCCGTCTCCGGCCGACCTCGAGCGGCTGATGAAGGGCGAGCTGCTGACCGCGCCCCGGCTGAAGAACCCGAAGATCCCCAAGTCGATCAACGACATCGTGCTGAAGGCGATGGCGCCCGACATCTCGGCGCGGTATCAGCGCGCCGGCGAGCTGCTCGACGACGTGCTCGCCGCGCGTTCGACCACCGCCCGGCGCATCCCGCGCACCTGGGCGTCCGCTACCCCGGAGCCGGACGAACCGCTGGTCGGCGACGGCGTGGCGCAGGACATCCATCTGCGCCTGAAGGCGCGCGAAGCGCCGCAGCCGCGCTTCTGCTGGCACTGCCGCAAACCGCTCCACGCCCGATCGGATCGCTGCCCGTTCTGCGGCGAGGGTCAGTAGCGGCGTTTCTGTACGCCCGTGGGCTGACGCCGAACTCTGCCCTGAACGCCCGATTGAAGTTCGACACGTCCCCGAAGCCGCACGCGAGCGCGATGTCGAGCACGCTGTCCGCCTCGTGCGCGAGCTGCACGGCGACGGCGCGCAGCCGCGCGCGAAGGATGAACTGGTGTGGCGTGACGCCGGTCACCCGTTCGAACGTGCGCAGGAAATGATACGGACTCAGCCCCGCGCCGGCGGCCAGACGGGGTAGCGTCAGCGCCGCTTCGGGATGACGCTCGATCGCGCGGACCGCGCGGGTGACGCGGGCGACGGCGTTCGGCGGCATCGGGTCGGCGTCGCCCAATCGGCCGTCAACGGCGGCAGCCATCGCGGCCAGCCGGACGCCGAGCTCTTCCCACGCCACGAAGGGCGATCCGAGAAGGCCGGCCACGGCCCTGGCGACCAGCGGCGAGGACGCGCGGCATGCCGGAATGCGGGCGGCCCGGAAGCGGGCGCCGACGGTCAGCCGCTCGAAGTAGCGCGGCTCGAACCGGAACGCGACGCACCGATCGCCGCTGCCGTGGTCGTGACCGCACTCGTAGCTCTGCCCGGGACTGCCGAGCATCAGCGAACCGGGCGCCATCAGCCCGCCGCCGAGCGTCGAGCGGTACTGGAAGCTCCCGGCCACGACCACGGCGATCGCGTGGGCGTCGTGCCGCTCCTCGAACCGGCGATCGCTCGGGCCCGACGTGCAGACGACGTCAGCGACCGTCCAGCCGTCACCGCGCGCGATGATCCCCGCCGTCGCCTGTCCCGCCGCGCCGTGCGCCGCGCGATCCGCCAGGGCCCGTTCGAGCGCCACCGCAATTTTCGCCAAGATCCGTCCTCCTGCCGTGCCCTATAACTGTTTGCCATGGAGGACATCATGGTCACCGACACCACGACCGACACTCGCACCGCCCGCGTGCTTGCCGAAGGCTACGGCCCCGGCGCCTGGCACGGCGCCGATCTCAAGGCCGCCATCGACGGCGTCACGCCGGCTGCCGCATTCCGACGACCCGCACCGGGCCGCCACAACATCGCTGAGATCGCGCTGCACCATGCCTACTGCGCCCGCAATGTCCGGGCGCAGATCACCGGTGTCGCCGCCGCACCGTTCGTCCTGGAGGGTGACGACTGGTTCAACCTGCCGGACGAAGGCGTGTTGTCCTGGGACCGGGTGCGCGCGACGGTTGACGCCGAGCAGTCGCAACTCGCGCTGGCGGTGGCCCCCGGCGCAACCTCGCCGCTCTCAGACGACGAGCGCTTCGCGCTGGCGCTGGGAATCACCGGCCACGCCATCTATCACGCCGGCCAGATTCAGCTGATCAAGCGGCTGCAGGAGGTGTAGGCGGTCCAATCCATTTCTGGACCGCTCGGGCCGACGGGAGAAGCATAGGATCGGCAGGTGGTTGAGCAGATCGCGCGCGACGGCTTCGTCTTCGTGCACGCCGCGGAGATGCGTGCGCTTCTCACCGCCGCCGGTTCCCTGTCGGACTGGGCGGCGTTCGCGGCCAGCTGGAACACGCTCGAGCTCGATCACTACATGGCCGATGGCGGCCGCTATCGGCGCCGGCGTCACGCGGTCTACGCCGCGGCCGTCGGCGGCGCGATCGTCCGGGCCGCTCATCAGCCGCACTACCAGAGCCGCGACTACAACGCGTTGAACGGCGGGATCGCCCGCTGGTTCGAGCCGATCGACGCCGGCGTCGGCCGCGGCCCCACCATGCAGGCGATCCTGACGGCGTCGCGCGCGTGGTTCGAGACCCTGGCGGGCGCGCGCGACTGGCAGGTTGAAGTCCACCAGTTTCGCATCGAGGCACGCACCGGCGAAGAAGGCCGGCCGACCCCCGAGGGCGTGCACCGTGACGGCGTCGACTACGTGCTCGTGCTGCTGGTCGATCGACAGAACATCGCCAGCGGCACGACCACCGTCCATCGTCTGAGCGGCGAAGAGCTCGGCGCCTTCACCTTGACCGAGCCGCTCGACGCGGCGCTGCTGGACGACTCGAGAGTCGCGCATGGCGTGACGCCGATCGAGCCGGTGGATCCCGATCGCCCTGCTTACCGCGACGTGATGGTGGTGACCTGGCGGCAGGCGTAACGTCAGCTCGGGTCGACGTGGAAAGTGCCTTCCACCACTTCGACGAAGTTGCGCTCCTCGCGCAGGATCAGCCGCTTCGCGTGCGCCATCTCGAGGTTCTCGCGAGCTTCAGGATCGGCCTTCAGCCGCGCGCGGTAGCGTTCGTACGAAGCCAGGCTGTCGAACGCAATGAGGCCCCACGCGACGTCGTTGGTGCCTTCGTACGGGAGAAAATATCCGACCAGACGGCCACCGCAGCGCGGGATGATGCGACCCCAGTTCGCCGCGTAGGTCGCGAAGCCTTCTCGTTGAGCAGGATCGATCTGGTAGCGGATGACGCAGGTGATCGTCATGGGTGCCCTCTTGTCTTCCGGACGGATCGGGACCCCGCCACAGCCGGCGCTCAACCCCGCGCCCGCCGCCGCAAGAATCCCCAGCACGGCGCGCCGGCCGATCGGCGGCGGTGAGCTGTTCTCCCCGGACATGAGCCGCAGTGTGGCAGTTGCCGAACACTCATACTTCGTTCAAAATGAAACTATGAATGTCGATCATCCGGACGAGGCCGTTTCGCGCATTGCCGCGGCGATCGGCGAGCCGGCGCGGGCCCGGATGCTCTATTGCCTGGCCGACGGCCGCGCCCGCACCAGCACGGAGCTCGGGGTGGTGGGCCGCGTCAGCCCGTCGACGGCGAGCGTGCATTTGAACCGGCTGAAGACCGAGCGTCTCGTCAATGTGTTTGCCCAGGGCAAGCATCGCTACTACAGCCTGAGCGGGACCAGCGTCGCCGACGCCCTGGAAGCGCTCAGCGTGGTCGCCGGTCATTCGCACCGTGCATTCGTGCCGAACACGCCGAATCGCCTCCGGGCGGCGCGCACCTGCTACGACCACATGGCCGGGTCCGTGGCGGTGCGGCTCCACGATCGGTTCGTGGCGTTGAAGTGGCTGACACCCGATGCCGCCGGCGAGCATGGCTACGACCTCACGAGCGCCGGCCTGCGGGCGTGCGCCGGCGTCGGTATCGACGTCGATGCGACACGGACGCTGCGCCGCCGCTTCGCGTTCGCCTGCGTCGACTGGAGCGAGCGGCGGCCGCACCTCGGCGGTGCCCTGGGCGCGGCGCTGTTGAAGGCCGCGCTCAAGAAACGCTGGGTCGTTCAGGATCTCGACAGCCGCGCGCTCAGCGTCACCGCGCTCGGCCGTCGGGAGATGCAGAGCCGTTTCGGTCTCGAAGATTGAGCGGGATGAGCGAGAGGAACGCGCGGCGGCTCAGGGAAACTGGATCACCGAGTTCGCGCCGGGCATTTCGCGGACGTGAGGTTTCGTTCCGACGCCGTCAGGCAGCCAACGGTCGCCGGCAACGAGCGCGTCAATTGAGCTGAACGCGCCGAGCTGCTCGAAGCGGGTGAACATGAAGGGAAGCCCTTCCGCGGCCACCGGCGAGTCCGCGTCGCTGACATGGAAATGCAGGTGCGGTCCAATCGAGCTGCTGCCCGAGTTGCCAAGCTGGGCGATCACTTGCCCGCGTTTGACGCGGTCGCCGGCCTTCACCGCGATGCTCCCGTGCTTCAAGTGTTCGTAGAAGGCGAATCGCTCGCCGCCCAGCGCAAGCGCGACATAGTTCCCGCTTTCGTTTTCGATCCCCACGGGCACGGCCGCACCGCCAGGCGCGGCCTGGGTGTCGGCGATGTCGTCCAGCGCAGCAGCGACGACACCATCGGCGACGGCCAGGACCTCGGTGCCGTACCCGTTCCAATCCGCGGGCCGGGACGTCCCGGCGGGCTGTATTGCGCCGCTCGCCGGCACGCGTATCCAGTCGATCGCAAAACGCCCCGGTATGCGCGCCCGGCCCCCCACGGTGTACATCGCGGTGCGATGGCCACCTTTCAGGAACGGCGCGTAGATGGCGACCCACGGACCACCGCGCAGCGGCGGTCCCAGCACCACCGCTGATTCCCCGACGACGCTCGAGCGCGCACCATCGACCGTCACGTGAACCAGCCCAGTCGGCCGCAGAACATCCAGCTCGACTCTGTGCTCGATCGCCCTGGGCGCGAGACCCTCCGGTAGCGCGATCCAGAGATAGGCAACCGCGCGGACACCTGCGCCGATGATCTCCGGGTTCGCTTCGCCTCGTCGCAGCCCCGCCCGGCCGATTCTGGCCTTCAGGTCGCCGTCCCGATAATCGGCAATCGGTGCGCCGGGAGTCTCAGCGAGTTTCACCTGAATCCGGGTGATCGAGACGTCGACCGGCAGCAGGTTGGTGATGTGAAGCTCGTAGACGAGATGCGTCTGGCCTGAGATGGCGACGCTGGCCGGCGCCACAGGGACGAACAGGTCGACGGACTCGAGAATCGCCGGCCGCTGGCGGGCTTGTGACAGACCGGGCTGCGGCGCGCACAGCAGCGCAACAAGAACCAAGAGCCCAACCGCCTTACCTGACAGCATCGCCGCCGCGACATTCACGACCGCGGCCGCCGGCGGCGCCAGTTCCCTCGTCATCGCTGTCCCATCCTGCCACGAAACCACGCCTTCGTCTTTTCGCGACGAACACGCTAAGATCTGGTGCAGGAGCTGACATGGCATTCGCGGGCACGGGCAAGATCTGGATGAACGGCAAGCTGGTCGAGTGGAAGGACGCCAACATCCACATCGCGACCCACGTCATCCACTACGGCAGCGCCGTATTCGAGGGCGCGCGCTGCTATGCGACGCCGAAAGGCTCCGCCTGCTTCCGCCTCGACGCGCACATGCGTCGTCTGCAGCACTCCGCCAAGATCTACCGGATGGAGTACGCGCTCGACCTCGCCGGCTGGAACGAGGCGGTGCTCGAGACGATTCGCGCCAACGAGATGAAGGCCTGCTACATCCGACCGATCCTCTATCGCGGCTACGATTCGCTTGGCGTCAATCCGCTGACCTGCCCGGTCGACGCCGCAATCATGCTGTGGGAATGGGGCGCCTATCTCGGCAAGGAAGCGCTCGAGCAGGGTACCGACGTCAAGGTGTCGTCGTGGTCGCGGATGGCGCCCAACACCCTGCCGGCGATGGCCAAGAGCGCCGCCAACTACGCCAACTCGGCGTTGATCAAGATGGAAGCGATCGCCGACGGCTACGCGGAGGGGATTGCGCTCGACGTCTCCGGCAACATCAGCGAAGGCAGCGGCCAGAACATCTTCATGGTGCGCGACGGCGCGATCTACACGCCGCCGCTCGGCTCGTCGATTCTCGGCGGCATCACCCGCGACTCGGTGATGACGCTGGCGCGCGACCTCGGGTATACCGTCAGCGAGTCGGTGATCCCGCGCGAGGCGCTGTACATCGCCGACGAGATTTTCTTCGTCGGCACCGCCGCGGAAGTCACCCCGGTCCGCTCGGTCGACAAACAGCAGATCGGCGCCGGCCGGCGCGGGCCGGTCACGCAGGCGCTGCAGCAGGCCTTCTTCGACGTCATCAATGGGGTCGTGCCGGACACGCACGGCTGGCTCACCTACGTCTATCCATCCGAGAGCTCGCTTCGCGAGCCGTTGAGGACCGCGGGAGCCAGGAGCTAGCTTGCACGTAAATGATCTGCTGAAGATTGCCGTCGAAGGCGGGGCGTCCGACTTGCACCTCAAGGTCGGCAGCTTTCCGATGATGCGCATCCGCGGCGTGCTGGTGCCGGCCAACGACGAGAAGAAGCTCGATCACGAGGACGTCGTGGCCATGGCCGCGGCAGTGATGTCGACAACGCAACGCCAGAAATTCAAGGAGTCGCAGGAAGTCGACCTCGCCTACAGCGTGCCGGGGCTCGGGCGGTTCCGCTGCAACATCTTCCAGCAGCGCGGCACGGTCGGCCTCGTGCTGCGCGTCATCCCGATGCAGATCCGGACGATCGACGAGCTCGGGCTGCCCCCCGTGCTGAAGACGATCGCCGCCGAGGAACGCGGCCTGGTGCTGGTCACCGGCACGACCGGCAGCGGCAAGAGCACGACGCTCGCCGCGCTGATCGACTACATCAACAAGACGCGGTCCGCGCACGTGATGACGGTCGAGGACCCGATCGAATTCCTGCACAAGGACGCGCGGTCGATGGTCAACCAGCGCGAGGTCGCGGTCGACACGCGCTCGTTCGCGCAGGCGCTGCGCAGCGCGCTGCGGCAGGATCCCGACGTGATCCTGGTCGGCGAAATGCGCGACTTCGAGACCATCGAAACCGGCCTGCTCGCGGCCGAGACCGGCCACCTGGTGTTCTCCACCCTGCATACCCTGGACGCCACCGAGACCATCAACCGCATCATCTCGGTGTTCCCGCCGCACCAGCAGAAACAGATCCGCCTGCAGCTCGCGAGCGTGCTGAAGGCGGTGGTGTCGCAGCGCCTGATGCCCAAGATCGACGGCAAGGGCCGCGCGCCGGCGGTCGAGGTGCTGATCAGCACGCCGTTCATCCGCGACTGCATCGTCGACAAGGAGAAGACGCACCTGATCCACGGCGCGATCGCGGCCGGCACGTCGCAGTACGGCATGCAGTCGTTCGATCAGTCGATCTTCAGCCTGTTCCAGCAGGGACTGGTGTCCCTCGAGGAAGCGCTGCGCTGGGCGAGCAACGTCGACGAGTTCAAGCTGAAGGTACAAGGCATCTCCACCACCTCGGACATGAGCCGCGACCAGATGGCCCAGGCGTCCATGCCCAACCCGGAAATCTCGCGCTTCGGATCATAGGTAGTGTCCGGCTGCAGCCGGACCGTTATGCCCTCCGCCTATATCGACGGCCTCAAGATGCTGGGGCGCCGCGAGCTGTCCGAGCGGCAGCTGCGGCAGCGCCTCGCCCGCAAGGAATACAGCCAGGACGAGATCGACGAGGCGGTCGCCCGCCTGCGCGCGGAGCGCGCGATCGACGATCAGCGGGTGGCGGAGGCGATCGCGCGGACGGAAACCGGCATCCGCAAGCGCGGCAAGGTCCGCGTCCGCATCCAGCTGGAACGCGCCGGCATCGCCAAGGAGACCGCCAGGACAGCGATCGACGACGTGTTCGGCGCGATCGACGACGACGCGCTGCTCCAGTCGTCGCTGCAAAGCGGCTGCGCGGACGCGACACGCATCGCCGACGATCGCGAGTTCGCGCGGCTGTTCCGGTATCTGATCGGGCAGGGGTTCGAGTCGGATCGGGTGATGAAAGCCTTGAAGGCTTATAGAATAAAGGGATGACGGCGAACGAGATCCGGGCATCCTTCCTGAAGTACTTCGAGCAGCACGGCCACCGCGTCGGTGCCGAGCTCGCCGCTCGTCCCCGGCGACGATCCGACGCTGCTGTTCACCAACGCCGGGATGAACCAGTTCAAGGACCTGTTTCTCGGCCGCGAGAAGCGCGACTACACCCGCGCCACGACCTCGCAGAAGTGCATGCGGGTCAGCGGCAAGCACAACGACCTCGACAACGTCGGGCCGTCACACCGCCATCACACCTTCTTCGAGATGCTCGGCAACTTCTCCTTCGGCGACTACTTCAAGAAGGAGGCGCTGCCGTTCGCGTGGACGCTGCTGACCGAGGTCTGGAAGATGCCGGCCGACAAGCTGGTCGTCTCGATCTTCAAGGGCGAGAACGGCATCCCGCGCGACGACGAGGCCTACGACATCTGGCGCGGCCTTGGCGTGCCGGCCGACCGCATCCTCGAGCTCGGCGCCGACGACAACTTCTGGCAGATGGGCGACACCGGCCCGTGCGGCCGCTGCTCGGAGATCTACTTCGTGCGCGGCGGCAGCGGCGCCGATCCGGAGATCGAAATCTGGAACAACGTGTTCATGGAGTTCGAGCGCAGCGCCGACGGCATGCTGACGCCGCTGCCGGCGCCGTCGATCGACACCGGCATGGGCCTCGAGCGCATCACCGCGGTGCTGCAGGGCAAGGACTCGAACTACGACACCGACGTCTTCATGCCGCTGCTCGACCGAGATCGGCCGGCTGTCGGAACACGCCTACGGCGCGAGCATGAGCCCGTCCGACGTGTCGATGCGGGTGGTCGCCGATCACATCCGGGCCACGACGTTTCTGATCGCGGACGGCGTGATCCCGTCCAACGAGTGGCGCGGCTACGTGCTGCGCAAGATCATGCGCCGGGCGATGCGGCACGGCAAGCACCTGGGGTTCACCGAGCCGTTCATGCACGGCCTGGTGCGCGTGCTCGACCGCGAGATGGGCGATGCCTATCCCGAGCTTCGACGCAACCGCGAGATGATCGAGAAGACGATCCTCGCCGAGGAACACCGGTTCGACGCGGTGCTCACCGAGGGCCTGCCGCGGCTCGAAGCGGAGCTCGCCAAGGTGCTGGGGACGCAAGATCGCAGTCGCTGCCGGGCGACGGCCGCGTTCCAGCTGTACGACACCTTCGGCATGCCGTACGACTTCATCGAGGACACGGCGGCGACGCAGGGCGTCACCGTCGACGAGACGGCGTTCGACGCGGCGATGGAGGGCCAGCGCGACAAGGCGCGCGCCGGCAGCGCCTTCGGCGGCAAGAAGGGCGAGGAGTTCGCGCATCGGCGACGAGGCGGTCAGCGCCGCGCTGGCAGCGGTCGGCGACCAGTTCGAGGGCTACACGACGACCACGCGTCGACGGCGTCCCGGTGCGTGGCGCTGTTCGACGAGCAGCGTCAGCCGGTCGAGGCTCTCGCCGCGGATCAGCGCGGCTACGTCGCGCTGGCGCGAACGCCGTTCTATCTCGAAGCCGGCGGCCAGGTGTCGGACACCGGCCGCATCGTCAACGAGGCGACCGGCGCGCCGCGCGACGGTCGAGGGGCTGGCGCGGATCCGGACCGGGCTGCCGCGCGCGCATCGCGTCCGCGTCGACGTCCGGCGAGCTTCGCGTCCGCGACATCGTGACCGCCGAAGTCGACGCGGACGTGCGCGACGCCACCCGGCGGAATCACACCGCGACGCACCTGCTCCACGCGGCGCTGCGCGAAGTGCTCGGCAGTCACGTCAAGCAGGCGGGCTCGCTGGTCGCGCCCGATCGGCTGCGCTTCGACTTCGTGCACTTTCAGGCCGATCACCCGCGCCGAGCTCGATCGCATCGAGCGGATCGTCAACGAGCAGATCTGTCGCAACACGCCGGTGACGACGGAGGTGCGCTCGACCCAGGAGGCGATCGCGGCCGGCGCGATGGCGCTGTTCGGCGAAAAATACGGCGATCAGGTGCGCGTCGTCAGCGTGCCCGGGTTCAGCCTCGAGCTGTGCGGCGGGACGCACGTGAGCGCGACCGGCGACATCGGCTTCTTCGCGATCGTCGCCGAGGGCGGCGTCGCGGCGGGCGTCCGGCGGATCGAGGCGCTCACGGGCGCCGGCGCGGTCGGGTGGGCGCAGCATCAGCGGGCGACGCTGTCGTCGGTCGATCGAGGCGCTGCACGTAACAGACGCGCAGGCGGTGGACGCGATTGAAAAGCTGCAGGCGGAGGACAAGCAGCTGGCGCGCGAGGTCACGCAGCTGAAGACCAGGATCGCGCTGGGAACGGGCGGGCCGTCGGCGAGACGCCGACGAGACGACCGAGGTCGCTGGCGTGAAGCTCGCCCGGCGCCGGGTCAGCGACATGGACAAGGATGCGCTGCGCGGCCTCGCCGACTCGCTGAAGGCGAGAATCAAGAGCGGCGTGGTGGTCATCGCCTCGGCCAGCGACGGCAAGGTCCAGATCGTGGTCTCGGTGACGGCTGACCTGACTGCCAGGGTCAAGGCGGGCCAGATCGTCAAGGAAATCGCCCCCATCGTCGGCGGAGCCGGCGGCGGCCGCCCGGACTTCGCCGAGGCGGGCGGCAAGCAGCCCGAGAAGATCGACGAGATGCTCGAAGCCAGCCAGGCGGTCCTCGCCAAGATACTCGCGTAAGTCTATGTAGAGACTGCCTTAAGGCCAAGGTCTGACCTCGAGGTCAGACTTCGAGGTCAGACTTGAAGGTCGGACCCTGAGGTCTGACCTCTTACCAACCCTCCCCGGCCCTAATCCGAGGTCGGACTGCTGCCGATAAGCCGACTGGCTGCCCTCCCCAGGCGGCCGATGTATCCGCTGCTGACCCTGATGACCATACTCAGCCGTTTCGGTATCGCATTGTGCCTGCTCGGGTTGTCTGCCCCGGCGCTATGCGCAGATCTACTCGTGGCGCGACGCCAACGGCAATCTGGTGCTGTCGAATAAACGGCCGGGCGAGGCGGCGCCGCTGCCCTCGTATACCGTCCCGAAGGCTGAAGGCGTGCGCGCCACCCGATCCGCCCTCGCCGAGCGGGCCCGTTCCTACGACGACCTGATCACCGAACACAGCCGCTCGAACGGCGTCAGACCTGCGCTGGTTCGCGCGGTGATGCAGGTCGAGTCGGGGTTCAACCCCTACGCCCGATCTCCGAAGGGCGCGATGGGCCTGATGCAGCTGATGCCGGCGACCGCCAGGCAATACGGCGTCAAGAACGCGTACAACCCGGCCGAAAACGTCCGCGCCGGCGTCGCCTATCTGCGCGGCCTGCTCGACCGCTACGAGAACAACGAACAGCTGGCGCTCGCGGCCTACAACGCGGGCCCCGGCGCGGTGGACAAGCACGGCCAGAGCGTGCCGCCGTACCGCGAAACGCAAAGCTACGTCAGCCAGATCGGCAAGATGGCAGGTCCCCCGACCAAGGTCATCGACCACTCGATCTACAAGGTCACCGACGTCATCGACGGCCGCGAGATCCCCAAGTACACCGACAAGAAACCGTAGCGAACCGTCGCTACTCGGAACGCTCGACCGCCAGCGCGTCGAGCCGCTCGTAGGCCGGCCCGATCGCTTCGGTAGCCAGCAGCACTTCCACACCCACGATTGCCGAACAGACCAGCGCCGCCGGCACCAGCGCCGCCGTCCCGATGAAGCGCTCCAGCGCGAACCAGACGATGCCGCCGGCGATCGCGCCCGGCAGCATGCTGATGATCAGCAGGATCCAGGTACCGCCCAGCATGATCAGCCGCTGCCCCATCGCATCGAGCCCGCGCGGACGCTGATTGCCGAGCGGCACCCAGGCGGGAAAGATGAGCGCGACCGCGTTGTGAATCGTCAGCTGCGAGAACACCAGCGACGGAACGAGAATCGCCACCGCCGCGGCGCCGCCCATCCGCCAGGCCAGGCTCACGTTCGACAGCATCGTTTCCGACAGCAGCGTCGCGACCGCAAGCATCGTCCAGGCGACGATGGTGATGATCGCGCCGGGCCACAGCAGTTCGCCGCGGACGATCGCCGACGCCTTGATCGGCCAGGTCTTGAGCAGCTCGAGGTGCCGCAGATCCTGACGCAGGTCGATTCGCAGGACCTGCGGCGCCAGCACGACCGCGAAGGCTGTTCCCGCGAACGCGAAGGCGCCGAGCATCGCCGCCACGCCGTTGGCCCGCCCCATCGTCGCCGCCGCAATGGTCAGACAGAACGAGGATCACCACCATGCGCGCAAGACTGCGCCGGTCCACCATCCGAAGGGTCTGCAGCGCCGCTTTCCACGCGAACGCCATCTCCGGGCGGCCGACCGGCGACAGCGTCCAGGCGGTGGTGCGCACCTTGTAGCTGATCCCGCCTGTCCGGGCCGGTTCCTGGCTTCGGCGTTCGGCGAAGCTGGCAACCGCCTCCTGAAACGCTTCGTCGCTCAGGAGCACCCAGGCCGCGATTGCGGCGAATACCGCGAGCGCTGCCGCCAGGCTCACGAGATACGGCTGCGGCCAGGCGGCAAAGAGCGGCTGCACCAACGCGGCGGCTGGCCAGAGCACGATCCGCGACGGGACGGCCTGGGCGACGCGCCCAATCATGAGCGCGACCTCCCTCAGCCCGGCGGGCAGCGCGCGATGCACGTCGAGCGCGATTGCGGCGGCGACGACCGCCGTTGCCGAGAAGATCGCGGCGATCGGCAGCCACGCCACGCGCCGGATCCGGGGACTGGCGTGGTTGAGCCGCGCCCGCGCCAGGGTGACGCCCGTGAAGTAGATCTTCGCGGTGACCATCAGGATCCACGCGCCGACCGAGAGCCGCAGCCGCGACACCCCGAGGGTCGGGGGCGACGCCACGGCGATGATCAGCGCGCCGAACAGGATGCCGAGCTGCGATCGCAGCATGCGATGAATCAGCAGCTGGCGCCGCGACACCGGCGCGGGAAACAGGAATTGCAGTTCCGCGTCGGAGAACTCGAGCAGGCCGCTGTCGATCGGCACCAGCCAGGCAGCCGCCGCCACCATCAACAGCGCAACGGCGCCGAGGGAGGGCAGCAGCGCGATCACCGGGATCATCGACTCCGGCCAGTCGGACGTCCGCGGCCGGCGGCGCGAGGAACCCCTCGAGACGCGGAAGCGCGCGAAGAAGCTGAAATAGATGTAGGCCGCGCCGACGATCGCGCCGATCAGATACCTCGGCTCGCGCAGCCGGCGCAGCCGCACGCGCATCCGGTTTCGCGCGCTGCAGACGATGATGTAGAGGCTAGCTGACAGCATCGTGGCCGGTAACGCGGAGAAAGATCTGCTCCAGGCTCGATCCCGCCGTCGCCAGGTCGGCGCGCGAGGCGAGCTCCTCGAACGTGCCGTCGGCGACCTTGTGCCCGCGATCCATGATGATCACGCGCGAGCACACCTCCTCCACCAGGTGCAGCAGGTGGGACGACAGCAGAATGGCGGCGCCGGCACGCGCCCGCGCCACGATGGTGTTGCGCATGCGTCGAATGCCGATCGGATCGAGCCCGGTCAGCGGCTCGTCGAACAGCAGCGTGGTCGCGTTGCGCACCAGGCCGCAGGCGATGACCACCTTCTGGCGCATGCCGCGCGAGAGCTCGCCCGGCAGCGAGCCTTCCTTCCCGGTCAGTTCGAGTTCGTCGACCAGCGCGGCGGCGCGCGCATCGACGTCGGCCACGCCGTAGAGCCGCGCCACCAGGCGCAGGTGCTCGGTGACGGTGAGGTATTCGAACAGGTGCGGCTCGTCGGGCATGAACGCCAGGCGCCGCCTGGCCTCCAGCGGATCCTGGATGATGTCGTGGCCGTCGATGGTGACGCGGCCGGCGCTTGGACGGAGGATGCCGGCCAGCGACCGGAGCGTGGTGGTCTTGCCGGCGCCGTTGGGGCCGATCAGGCCGACGATTTCGCCCGAGGCGACCGAGAACGACAGGTCCTCGACCGCCGTGAACGCGCCGGTGGCGGCCGCATACGTGCGGCCGAAATGCTCGACTGAAAGGGCCATTGTGTTAAGATTAGGGGTTTCCGGAGGTTAAAGATCACGTGGCATCGCACGAATCCGCGCTCAAAGCGCATCGGCAGAGTCTCAAGAACCGCGAGCGCAACCGGCAGTTCCGGTCGCGCCTGCGAGGCGCCCTCAAGACCATCCGCACCGCCATCGACGGCAACGATCTGGCCGGCGCGAAAAACGGGCTGAAGCAGACCATCTCGCTCATCGACAAGATGGCCAGCAAGGGCATTATTCACAGGAACGCGGCCGGCCGCTATAAGTCGCGCCTGACCACCCGCATCGCCCGCAAAGCTTCGTAGAGGCACGACGGCAGGCCAGAGGGCCTGCACTACACTCGCTGGTGCTCGTAGTGCAGCCCTTCAGGGCTGCCGTTTTCCTGGCCTACCATCGCCTGGCCGCCACCCGCTTCCCAGCACACAATTCGACGATCAGTCGTTCGACCAGCACGCGCGGGTCGCCGGCTGACCGCTTGAGATCGAGGTCGGTCCGGAACAGCGCCTCGATCGCCGGGCGGACGTCGGCGGCGGCGAGCGCGGGGAATTTGGTGCGCACCAGCCATCCAAGCTGGCCGAGGATCTTTTCCGCCGGCGCTCCGGCGTCGAACATCAGCGCGAGCTGACGCAGAGCCTCGGCCGCCTGCCCCGCCTCGATCGCGTTGGTCATCGCCCAGTCGTCCTGCAGCGCCGCCGGTCCGACCACCTCCCGCACATCATCGGCGGTAATCTGCTTCTGTCCCAGCGTGTAGAGCAGCAGCCGGTCGACGTCGGCGCGCAGCCGCTTCACGTCGAGGCCGGCGCGCTGGGCGATCAGCCGCGCCGCGCCCGGATCGATCGCCGCGTCCGCGGCCGACACCCGTGTCCGGACCCAGCGCTCGGCATCCGCCAGATCCTCCAGCGCGCCGCACTCCACCACCACCGCGTGCTTCTGCAGCAGCTTGAACATGCGGCCGCGCTTGTCGACGCTGGTCGCGACCAGCACGAGCGCCGTCTGCGGCTCGGGACGCTTGATGAGCTCCTCCAGCTGGTCGAGCGCCCTCGTCGCCGCGTCGCTCTCGCGCTTCGGGGCCAGCAGCGTCTCGGCGTGCAGCACGGTGACGACGCGCCGCGGCACCATCATCGGCAGGGTGCGGACCGCGGCGACGATCCCCGCCACACCGTCGGCCAGCCGATCGCCGGTGGTCAGATCGCCGGCGTGAATGCGCTCGACGTTGAAGGCGCGGAGTCCTTCGTCCACCAGCTCGGCGAACTCCGCCGCCAGCCCAGATTTCTCGACTTCGTCTTCGCCGAGGATCAGATAAATCGCGTCCGGAGTGCCGGCCTGAATCTGCTTGCGGACGAGAGCCGGGGTCAAAGACGGCATCAGCGGGGTGCGACGTGCGTGGTGCGGGGTGCGACGTGCGTGGTGCGACGTGCGACGTGCGTGGTGCGACGTGCGGCCTGCGTCAGAACGCCTCCAGAATCGCGCTGACGATGGTGCGCGCGAACTCCGTGCTGATCCGCTCCAGCGCGTTGGTATCCTGCTGGAAGAACGCCGCCGGATCGAGGATGGTGCGGCCGCCGGTGGCGTCGTACTCCTGACGGAACATCAGGCTGGGATTCTCCCACAGCACCTTGTTCTCGCGCATGTCGCGCAACTCGATCCGTGCCGTCATCATGATCGCGTAGCGCGAGGCGAGCTGCTGGGTGCTGAAGCTGGCCGGCTGGATGCTCACCGCGGTGATCTCGCCGTTCAGGAGCGCGTCCACCCCGGTCGCCTCCGGCAGGATCTGATACTTGCCGCGGCCGATGAATTCCGCTCGCACTTTCTGGGTGATGAGCGTCTCCAGATTGAAGATCGACCGTACGGTTGGCGAAGGTCGGGATGCCGATGGTCTTGATGTAGGCGGGCAAGAAAGACCCGTGGCCCGCCAGTGAATATCCGCACGCGGGCAGACAGAGGACCCAAAGGGAGCAAAGGACACCGAGGAGCACGCGCCCGTAGCTAGCTCGTGACATACACTCCTCTGTGATCTCTGTTCACCTTGGTGTCCTTGGCGGCGTTAAGAGACCACGACGCTGACCAGCGGTCCCTTCGCGATAACCACTTTCTTGATGGTCTTGCCGTCGGTGTGCGCCCGTACCGCGGGATCGGCGAGCGCCAGCTCGCGGAGCTGATCGTCGGACGAGTCGGCCGGCGCGGTGATGCGGCCGCGCAGCTTGCCGTTCACCTGCACCGGCACCACGACTTCGGCCGCCTTCGCCACGTTGGCATCGAAGGACGGCCACCTGGCCTGCTCCAGCCCGCCGACATGACCCAGCTTCAGCCACAGCTCTTCGGCGGTATGCGGTGCGAACGGCGAGATCATCACGACGAGCGCGTCGATGGCCTCGCGCAGGGCGGCAATGGTCTGGGCCCGTTCGACCCGGCCCGGCTCGACCTCGGCGCGGGACGGCGCGCCGTGCGCGGTCCCCTCGCTGAAGCCGTACAGCTCGTTGACCAGTTCCATCAGGGACGAAACCGCGGTGTTCAGGTGCATCCGCTCTTCGATGTCGCCGGTGACCCGCCTGATCGTCTCGTGCGTCTTCCGCCGCAGCGCCCGCTCCGCCTCGGTGCAGTCGTCGCCGCAGGCCGGGATGCCCTCGCCGCCGATGGTCTCGCACCAGTGATCGACCAGCCGCCAGACCCGCATCAGGAAGCGGAAGCTCCCCTCGAGCCCCGCGTCGCTCCACTCGACTTCCTTCTCCGGCGGCGCCACGAACATGACGTACAGGCGCAGCGCGTCGGCGCCGTATTTCTGCAGCATGTCGTCGGGATCGACCACGTTCCCCTTCGACTTGGACATCACGGCGCCGTTCTTGAGCACCATCCCCTGGGTCAGCAGACGCGTGAACGGCTCGTCGAAGTTGACCAGCCCGACGTCGCGCAGCACGCGCGTGAAGAACCTCGAGTAGAGGAGATGCAGAATCGCGTGCTCGACGCCGCCGCTGTAGAAGTCGACCGGCATCCAGTAGGCGGCCGCCGCCGGATCGAACGGCAGCTCGTCGTTCTTCGGATCGGCGAACCGCAGGAAGTACCAGGACGAGTCGACGAAGGTGTCCATCGTGTCGGTCTCGCGCCGGGCGGGACCCCCACAAGTCGGGCACTTCACGTTGACCCACTCGGGGACCTGCGCCAGCGGCGAGTCGCCGCGGCCGGTGAAGGTCGCGATCTCCGGCAGCTTCACCGGCAGCTCCGAGTACGGCACGGGGACGACGCCGTCCCGCTCGCAGTGGACGACCGGAATCGGGGTTCCCCAATAGCGCTGCCTGGAGATACCCCAGTCCTTCAAGCGGTACTGCACGGTGCCCTCGCCGATGCCGCGGGCCTTGGCTTCCGCGGTCATCCGCCGGTTCGCTTCTTCCCACGGCAGGCCGTTGAACGCGCCGGAATTCACCAGCGATCCGTCGCCGGCGTGGGCCTCGGTCATGGTTGCGGCCGACAGCGGTTCGCCCTCGCGCTGGACCACGATCGTGATCGGCAGGTTGTAGGCCCGCGCGAATTCAAAGTCGCGCTCGTCGTGGCCGGGCACGCCCATCACCGCGCCGGTGCCATATCCCCAGAGCACGAAGTTGGCCACCCAGATCGGGACCGGCTGGCCGCTGAACGGGTTGATCGCGTGACGCCCGGTGTCGAACCCCTGCTTGCCGCCCATCCGGACGTCGCGCTCCTGCGCGCGGAACGCCTGCGCCTTCGCGCGGAACCCGGCTGGATCCGGCGAGGCGGCGGCGAACTCCTCGACCAGCGGATGCTCCGGCGCCAGCATGATGAAGTTGGCGCCGAAGATGGTGTCGATGCGCGTCGTGAAGACTTCGACGGTCCGGCTAAAGCCGGACACTACGGCAGCACGCGCAGCGTCCGGATCAGCAGGCGTAGTGTCCGGCTTCAGCCCGGCCTCATCCGCCAGCGCGAACGTGACGCGGGCGCCTTCCGAGCGCCCGATCCAGTTGCGCTGCATCACGACCACCTTCTCGGGCCAGTGGGTCAGCGTCTCGAGGCCGGCGAGCAGTTCGTCGGCGTACTGCGGTGATGCGGAAGAACCACTGCTCCAGATCGCGCGGCTCCACCACCGAACCGCAGCGCCAGCAGGCGCCGTCGATGACCTGCTCGTTGGCCAGCACCGTGTTGTCGACCGGACACCAGTTGACCGTCGACCGCTTGCGGTACGCCAGCCCGCGCTCGAGCATCTTCAGGAAGATCCACTGGTTGAACTTGTAGTAGTCCGGCAGGCAGGTCGCGATCTCGCGCTCCCAGGCGTAGCTGATGCCGAGCCGCTGCAGCTGCCCCTTCATGTGCGCGATGTTGTCGAGCGTGGACCTTTCCGGGTGCGTGCCGGTCTTGATCGCGGCGTTCTCGGCCGGCAGGCCGAAGGCGTCCCACCCGAACGGGTGCAGCACGTTGAACCCGCGCATGCGCTTGGTGCGCGCCACCACGTCACCGATGATGTAGTTGCGGACGTGGCCGACGTGCGCGTGGCCGGACGGGTAGGCGAACATTTCGAGGCAGTAGTACTTCTGGCGCGACGGATCGACGTCGACCTCGAACGCCCTGGACGAGGTCCACTGCGCCTGCCACTTCTTGTCGAGCTCTTGGGGTTTGTAGTCGGCCATGAGGGGGCTGCCCCTCATTCTACTAGACCGAGCTACGCCGCGGGTGGCGTGGTGAGCGGCAGGGTGATGAAGAAGGCGGTGCCCTCGCCGGCGCGCGACTCGCAGCGGATGGCGCCGCCGAGCGCCTGGACGCAGTCGATGACGATCGCCAGGCCGAGGCCGGTGCCGGTGACGCCCAGTTCCTGGTCGCGATGCGCATGCGCCCGGAAGAAGCGATCGAAGATGGCCGGCTGATCGGCCTCCGCGATCCCGAGGCCGTTGTCGCGCACGCAGATGGTGAAGCCGCCCTCGTCGGCCACGACCGCGTCGACCGCGCGGCGCGCCTCCGCAATCTCGACGAACGGCTCGGGCTTCTGCGGGTCGCTGTACTTGATCGCGTTGGCGACCAGGTTCAGCAGGACGAGTTCCAGGCGGGCCGGGTCGGCGACCAGCGTCGGCAGATCCGGCGCGACGCGGATCGCCACCTGCCGGGCCCGCGCCATGTCCTGAAGCTGCCGGCTGACCTCGTCGGCCAACGCGGACAGGTCGACGCGCTGCTCGCTCGGCACGTCGATCGGGTCCTTCATGCGGGCAATGCGCTGCAGGTTCTCGATCAGCCAGGCGAGCCGATCCGTGCTGGTCTTGACCGTCGACGCCACTTTCGCCAGCCGCGCCGGGTCGTGACGGACGGTTTCGTTGTCGAGCAGCGCGGCGGCGAATCGCAGCGTGCCGATCGGCGAGCGCAGCTCGTGGCTGGCGGCACGGTTGAAGGCCTTCAGCCGCTCGTGCTGTTCCTGAATGGTGGCGGTGTATTCGCCGATGAAGGTGTCAACGGTGGTCCGCATCAGCACCCGCACCGCGCGGGTCAGGCGGCGGTGCACCTCAAAGCACTCCGCGACCGACGGCTGCGGCTGAAGGCGTTTGGTTTCCTCGACCAGGAACGTCTCGAGGATCTCGCCGAGGATCTCGTACTCGTGCAGCAGCTGATGCGCTGAGGCGTGCTGCTCGTGGCGCAGCTGGCCGAGCTCGCGCGCCTTGTCCATCACCGCCGCGTTGGCGGCGATCTCGGCGTCGCTCGGCGCGGCCAGGTAGCGCGCGATTTCGTCGACCAGCGAGGGGATGTGATCGAGCAGCTGTTCGGACGGGAACACGTCTTCGGCCGGCACGGTCAGCAGCGCGCGCAGCCGGCCGAGCCAGCTGGCCGCGATGGAAACGCGCTCGCCAGCCATCCGCCCTGAGATGACAGCCGGATAGTCTTCGGCGGTAGTCGCCATTATGTGTTTTTTGTGAATACGGAGCGTGCTAGTCGATCTGATTTTAGCAGCTTCCTGGCCTAGAGCTGCCAGTAGGACGCGTGCTCCCGTCGTACCGTCTCGAGCGGCGGCCAATCCCCGCTCGGCAGCTCTGCCGGACGAGGGCCATGACACCGGCGCCGTGACCACGGCCGCCGCATGCGCGTCGATGATCGCGTCGAGCGAAGCGCCAAGCGCCTGCAGATCGTAGCCGCCTTCGGTTACTGAGACGAGCCGTCCACGACAGCACTCTTCTGCCAGCCCGCGCAGCGTCAGCGTCATCGCGGCAAACGCCGGCGTCGAGAGACGCATGCCGCCCAGCGGATCGCGCTCGTGCGCGTCGAAGCCGGCCGACGCGATGATCAGATCGGGCTCGAATTGACGCACCACCGGCGCGACGATCCGCTCGAACACCAGCTGGTAGTCGTCGTCCACGCTCCCGACTTCGAGCGGCACATTGACGGTGAACCCGCGTCCCGCCTCGCGTCCCACCTCATGCGCGGCCCCGGTGCCGGGATAGTACGGATATTGATGGGTGGAAATGTAGAGAACGTGCGGATCCGCCTCGAATATGTGCTGCGTGCCGTTACCGTGGTGGACGTCGTAGTCGACGATCGCGACCTTCGCGGCACCCCCGGCGCGGGCGTGCGCCGACGCGACCGCGACATTGTTGTAGAGGCAGAACCCCATCGCCCGATCGCGCTCGGCGTGGTGACCGGGCGGGCGTACGAGGGCGATGGCCCCTCGGTGCGACCCGCCCATCACGCGTTCGACCGCGTCAATCGCCGCGCCGGCGGCGAGCAGCGCGATCTCGTGCGATTCGGGAGAGGTATACGTGTCCGGATCGAGCTGCCGAGAGCGTCCGGCCGTCTCCGACACTTGACGCAGGTATTCGCGATCGTGGACCCGGGCGAGCTGTTCGGTGGTCGCCGCGCGAGGTGCGACGATTTCGGCGCCTCGCTCACGCCACCGGTCAGCGACGGCGTCCATGACTTCCGCACGCTCGGGGCGCTCGGGATGGCCGGGCGGCGTCTGATGTTCGGCGAAGCGGTCAGAGTGGACCAAAATAACCGACATGGTCGAAATTATGCCCGAAACTCGAACCGCGCTCGTCACCGGCGCCAATCGCGGCATCGGGCTCGAAGTCTGCCGCCAGCTGGCAACGTTGGGCCTTCGCGTCATCCTCTCCTCCCGCGATCTGTCGAAGGCGGAGGCCGCGCTGCAGTCGATTCGTTCCGCCGGGCATATCATCGCCGCCCGGCTGGACGTGACCGATCCCGCCAGCATCCGCGCGCTTGCCGGCACGCAGGTCGACGTCCTGGTGAACAACGCGGCAATCCTTCTGGACGAGGCCGAAGACATCATGTCGCTGGCGCCGACGGTCTTGTCCCGGACCTTCGAGACCAACTTCTTCGCGGCGGTCGCGCTCAGCCAGGCGTTCGCGCCAGCCATGGTCGCCCGCGGTTACGGCCGCATCGTCAACGTATCCTCCCAGGCCGGGCAGCTGGCGTCGATGAGCACCTACGCGCCGGCGTACTCGATGTCGAAGACCGCACTCAACGCGTTCACGCGCCAGCTGGCGGCGGGAACAAAAGGCACCGGGGTGCTGGTGAACAGCGCCTGCCCGGGATGGGTCCGAACGGACATGGGCGGCCCGGGCGCGCCGCGGTCGGTCGAACAGGGCGCGGACACGATCGTGTGGCTTGCCACGCTCGACGCCGGGGGACCGACCGGCGGCTTCTTCAGCGATCGAAAGGCCATCGCGTGGTAGCAGCTCGTCGCCCCTGGACCGGGCACTTTCCAAGGCAGAAAGCGATGTAAGGAATTCGAAAGTGGCTGTCCGCTCTGGACCGTTCGAGCTGCGACATCCGTCAGCAGCGAACAGCGGAGGCACTCAGAAGCGACGAGTCTTCGAGAGGCGGCAGGTCGGGATTGTCGCCTGCCGGTTCGCCGGCGCGAGCTCAGGCCGGCAGCACGAGCACGACACGACGGAAAGCACGAAGAAATGGACGGGCCGCTGGCCACCGCCGACGTCAGCTTCGGACAGTGGGATCTCGACACCCCGCTCGATCGGTTTCCGAACAACTCGCCGCGCGAGCGTAACTACCATCACCTGACTCCCGACGTGTTCGAAATCAAGGCCGGCGGCGCGGTCAATTTCCACATCGCCGGATTCCACCACATCCTGATCTACGACGACGGGACGAAGCCCGGGGACATCAACATCGCGGCGGTGATTCCGAGTCCGTCCGACGTTCGATCGCAGTGCACGGACCAGGGACTTCAAACCAAGGACCGAGGACCATGGAAGGGTTAGAGCATCTCGAGTGCGCGCGCTTCGAGCGATTTCAGGGTCGCCTCCAGCGTCAGCCGCGCCTGCTCCATCGCCTCGTCGTCGGCGCCGGGCGGCACCTCGATCGGCTCGCCGATCGCAATCGCGACCGTGGACCACGGCCTCGGGATCTGCGTGCGATCCCAGCTCTTCGCGGTCCAGTGGCGATCCGACTCGATGTGAAACGGAACGATTGGATTGCCGGTGGCCTTCGCGAGCCACACCGCACCCGGCTGAGCGACCTGGGCCGGTCCGCGCGGGCCGTCGAGAGTGAATGCCGCCGGCTTGCCCGCCGCCATGTCGCGCTTCAGCTGAACCAGCGCCCTGACCGCGCCGCGCGACGTCGAACCGCGCGCGGTGCCGTAGCCGAACCGCTCGATGATGCCGGCGATCCACTCGCCGTCGAAATTCTCGCTGGTGATGACGACGATGCCGCGCCTTCGGAAATAGACGGTGGCCGGGAGGATGCGTCCGTGCCAGAAGGCCATGATCGGCTGGCGGCCGCTCCGGCGCACGGCCTCGAGATGCTCGACGCCCGCCTGGCGCCAACGGAACGTCGACCCGAGCGCGGCAATGACAGGATATCCAGCCGCGGAAATGACGGCTCGCCTGAAGGCGCTTGGAGCGGGATGCGCGCCAGTCGCTCGGGCTCACGCGCGTGGCTGCAGTTTCCCGTTCACGAAAGTCATCAGGTCGACGAACTGGGTGTCGGACTGGGCGCTCGCGCCGGCGCCCTTGAGCATGATCGAGCAGAACGGGCAGGCGGTGACGACGGTGTTCGCGCCGGTGGCCTGGAGCTGCTTGAAGCGCACGTCGCTGATGCGAGTGCCCTGCTCCTCTTCCTTGTCGTTGAACAGCAGCCCGCCGCCGGCGCCGCAGCAGTACGGGTTGTCGCGGTTCCGTTCCACCTCGCTGATGTCGCCGCCGAAGCGCTCGAGCAGCGCCCGCGGCTCGTCGACCTTGCCGGCGTAGCGTCCGAGATAGCAGGGGTCGTGGAAGGTCACCTTGTCGCGCGAGGTGTCGGCGGCGATCTTGTCGCGGGTCAGCTCCTCGATGTAGACCGACGAATGCACGATCTCGACCTCGTAGCCGAACTTCTTGTAGTCGTCGCCGATCGTCTTCACGCAGTGCGGGCACGACGTCAGGATCTTCTTCGGTCCGGCCGCCTTGAGATCGGCGATGTTGGCGTTGGCCAGCTCCTGGAACATGTATTCGTTCCCGGTGCGCTTGGCCGGATCGCCGGTGCACTTTTCCTTCGACAGCACCCCGAACTTCACGCCGCAGCTGCGCAGAATCGCGAACATCGACTTGAGCGATTTCTGGAAGTCGGCGTCGAACGATCCGGCGCAGCCCAGCCACACCATGACGTCGTGCCTGGCGGGATCGAAGATCTCGAGCTCGGCCGCGGTCACGAACTTGGTGCGCTGATCGTAGCCGAGGCCCCAGATGTTGCTGCGGCGCTCGAGGTTGTTGTACATCGCGCCGAGATACTCTGGCGCCTCGCCGTTCGATGTCAGGCCGCGTCGCGATCCGATGAGGATCGGCAGATGCTCGATGCCGACCGGGCACTGGTTCTCGCAGGCGCCGCAGGTCGTGCACTGCCAGAGCACGTCCGCCGAGTAGACGTCGACCAGCTTCTTGTCCTTATCGCCGGCGAGCAGCGCCCCCTGGGTCTGCAGGATGATGGTCTTGGGGTTGAGCTCCTTGCCGGCGCCCCAGGCCGGACAGTTCACCTGGCAGCGGCCGCACTCGACGCAGGTGAAGGCATCGAGCACGCTCTTGCTGCCGAGGTCCTTCACCGTCTCGAGCCCGACCTGCTCCTTCTCGAAGTCGAGGTTCGGCAGGTTGCCGAGCTCCCGCGATTTGAGAAACACCGTGATCGGCGAGAGCACCAGGTGGAGATGCTTCGAGGCGGGGATCAGCGCCATGAACGCGAGGATCACCACCATGTGGATCCACCAGTTCACGCGCGCCGCGATGGTCTCCTCGTCGAGCCGGAACGCGAGGAGGAACGTGATCATCAGCGTCGCGATGAACAGCGCGATCACCAGCGACTCCACCGACACCTTGGGGCCGAGGGTGACCGGCCGCACGAACGCCCGCCGGACGAAGAGATAGCTGATGCCGAGCAGGACGGCGGCCGCAAACGGGGTCAGCGCCAGGCGGTAGACATGAAACCAGCCGGCCTGCGTCAGGTTGACGATCCCGAGGCCGTAGAGGAACTCGGCCAGCGTGTAGCCGCCGAACGCCACGAAGCCCCAGAACACGAACGCGTGCATCAGGCCGGTGAAGGGCCGTTCCTTGATGGTGCGCCACTGCAGCACGACATCGACCAGGAACCGGCCGGCGCGGAAACCGAGGTCGTCGAGTGAAAAGGTGTTGGGAGCCGCGGCGATCAGCTGAACCCGGCGCGCGACCTGGGCCGCGAACGCGCCCAGGAACGACAGGAAGAGGATCCAGAACGCCAGGGTGGCCATGTTGTTTTACCGCGGAGACCGCGAAGCGCGCAGAGAAAACCGTTTTCTCAGCGGTCTTTGCGGTCTCGGCGGTTTCATCCTAGCCTTTGACAGCCTCGATGATCGCCGGAACGATCTCGAACAGATCGCCGACGATGCCGTAGTCGGCGATCTCGAAGATCGGCGCGTCGGGATCCTTGTTGATCGCGACGACGGTGCTGCGAGCCCTTCATGCCGACGAGATGCTGGATCGCGCCGGAGATGCCGAGCGCGAGATACAGCTTCGGCGCGACGGTCTGGCCCGAGCTGCCGACCTGGCGCTCCATCGGCAGCCAGCCGGCGTCGCAGATCGGCCGCGACGCGGCGATCTCGGCGTGCAGCGCGTCGGCCAGCTTCTGCGCCAGGGCGATGTTCGCCTGTTCCTTGATGCCGCGGCCGACCGAGACGATCCGCTCGGCCTGCGACAGATCCACGGCCTGCTTCGCCTGCTGGAACGGCGCCTCGGGCTTCTCGCGGATCGCCGACGCATCGACCGTGACGCTCAGCGCGCGCACCGGCGCCGCCGACGGCCCTTTGGCCACCTGATCGACGCGATAGGCGCCGATCTGGAACGTGACGAAATGCGGGGCCGGCCCCTGCGGCACGACGTCGGCGGTCAGCTTGCCCTGGAACATCGGCCGGGTGAACGCGCGTCTCGGATCCCGACGACTTGATGCCGGTGACGTCGGTCAGCAGCGCGCGATCGAGCCGCGCCGCGAGCTTCGGCGCGAAGTCGCGCGTCTGATAGGTATGCGGCAGCAGCACGTGCGACGGCGACAGCTGCGCCGATCGCGTCCTGCAGCGCCGCGGTGAAGCCGTCGGGCGTGTAGGCGTCGAGCGCCGGGTTCTCGACCGTGATCACTTCCTTGACCTGCGCCGCCGCCAGCTCCGCCGCGAACGTGCCGACGCTGGCGCCGGCGATCAGCACCGCGATCTCGGCATTGCCGGTGCATGCCGGCGAGCTGCTGCGCGCCGACGATCGTCTCCCAGCTGGCGCGATTGAGCTTGCCGCCGCTCTGTTCGGCGATGACCAGGATCATGCGATCACCCGCGCTTCGTCGCGCAGCTTGCGCACGAGCTCCTTGGCCGCTTCGGCCGGCGATCCCGAAATCAGCTGGGTCTTCTTGCCCTTCTCGGGCACGTAGAGTGCGGCGATCTTCTGCTTGCCGGCGAGACCCGCCGGCACCGCCGCCTTCTTAATCTCTTTCTTCTTCGCCGCCATGATGCCCTTGAGCGTCGCGTAGCGCAGCTGATTGATGCCGCTCTGGATCGTCAGCACCGCCGGCAGCGGCATCGCCACCCATTGGAACCAGCCGCCTTCGAGCTCGCGCTTCACGCGCAGCGCGCCGCCCTCGACCTGGACTTCCATGATGATGGTGGCGTGCGGCTGGCCGAGTTTTTCCGCGAGAATGACCCCGACCTGCGCGAACCCCTGATCGTCGGACTGCAGCCCGGTCAGGGTGAGGTCGAATTTCTCGTCCTGCATCGCCGCCGCCAGCGCGCCCGAGGTCACGAACGCATCGGCGCTCGCCAGGCCATCGTCTTCGACGTGGATGGCGCGGTCGGCGCCGCGCGCCAGCGCCTCGCGGATGACCTGCGCGACCCGCGCCGGCCCGGCGGAGCAGACGACCACTTCCCCGCCGTGCTTCTCCTTCAGCCGCAGCGCCTCTTCGAGCGCGTAGGCGTCGGGCTCGTTCATCTCGAAGCTGGCGTCCTGATCGCGAATCCAGGTCTTGTCGTCGTTGAGACGGGGCTGCCACTCGCGGGTGGGCACCTGTTTGATGCAGACGGCTATCTTCATTTGGTTATTTGGTTATTTCGTGATCTGGTCATTGAAATCGCCAGAGCCGATGACCAGACGAACCGATGACGACATGGCCAGATATCACGCGTTGCTGTCGAATTTCTTGAACAGCAACGCGGCGTTGGTGCCGCCGAAGCCGAACGAGTTCGACAGGGCGTAGGTGATCGCCAGCGGCCGGCTGTGATGCGGCACGTAGTCGAGGTTGCAGTTCGTCGTCCGGATGATCGAGGTTGATCGTCGGCGGCGCGATCTGGTGATACACCGCCAGGACGGTGATCCCGGCCTCGAGCCCGCCGGCCGCGCCGAGCAGGTGCCCGGTCATCGACTTGGTGGACGAGACCGCGATGTCCTTCGCGTGCTCGCCGAAGCAGCGGTTGATCGCGAGCGTCTCGAGCGCGTCGCCCTGCGGCGTCGACGTGCCGTGCGCGTTGATGTAGTCGACGTCGGCGGTCGTGACCCCGGCGGTCTCGATCGCTTCGGTCATCACGCGGAACGCGCCGTCGCCGTCTTCCGAGGGCGCGGTGATGTGATACGCGTCGGCCGACATGCCGTAGCCGACCAGCTCGGCGTAGATGCGGGCGCCGCGCGCCTTGGCGAACTCGTATTCCTCGAGGATCAGCACGCCTGACCCTCGCCGACGATGAAGCCGTCGCGATCGCGGTCGAACGGCCGGCTCGCCTTGTCCGGCTCGTCGTTGCGGGTCGACAGCGCGCGCAGCGCGCCGAACCCGCCGATCCCCATCGGCGTGATCGCCGCCTCCGAGCCGCCGGCGATCATCACCTCGGCGGCGCCCCGCTTGATGATCTCGAACGCATCGCCGATGGCGTGCGCCGACGCCGAACAGGCCGTGCAGGTCGCCGAGTTCGGTCCCCTGGCGCCGAACCGGATCGAGACCTGGCCCGCGGCCAGGTTGATGATGGCGGACGGGATGAAGAAGGGCGAAATCTTGCGGGGCCCGCCCTCGAGCAGCGCCTTGTGCTCGCGCTCGATGGTGGTGAACCCGCCGATCCCCGACGCGATGAACACGCCGACGCGCCGGGACAGCTCCGGCGTGATGGTCAGTCCGGAATCGTCCATCGCGAACTGCGACGCGGCGATCGCGTACTGGATGAAGATGTCCATTTTCTTGACATCTTTTTTCTCGATGTACGCCAGCGGGTCGAAGTTCTTCACTTCGCCCGCGATCCGCGTCGCGAAAAGGGTGGTGTCGAATTTGGTGATCGAACCGATGCCGCTCCGGCCGGCCTTGATTCCCGCCCAGTTCGCCTCGGTTCCAATCCCGAGCGACGACACGAGCCCGATGCCCGTGACGACCACTCGCCGTCTATTGGTCATCGGCCTCTACTTCTTGGATTTGGCGTGCGACTCGATGTACTCGACGGCTTCCTTGACGCGGGTGATCTTCTCGGCGTCCTCGTCCGGAATCTCGATGCCGAACTCCTCTTCGAACGCCATCACCAGCTCGACCGTGTCGAGCGAGTCGGCGCCGAGGTCGTCCACGAACGACGCGTCCGGGGTTACTTCTTCTTCGTCGACGCCCAGCTGCTCGACGATGATGCTCTTCACTTTGTCAGCAACTGCCATTCAATCCTCCTACATGTACATCCCGCCGTTGACGGCGAGAACGTGCCCTGTAATATACGACGCCTCGTCCGATGCGAGAAAGCAGACGGCGGCGGCGATGTCGTCCACGGCCCCGAGCCGGCCGAGCGGAATCTGCGCCGCCCAGTCGACCTTGGCGTCTCGCGTGAACCGCCTTGGTCATGTCGGTGTCGATCATGCCCGGCGCCACCACGTTCACCGTAATCGAGCGCGAAGCCACCTCGCGCGCCAGCGCCTTGGCAAAGCCGATCAAGCCCGCCTTCGACGCCGCATAGTTGGTCTGCCCCGCGTTCCCCATCTGCCCGACGACGGAGCCGACCGCGATAATCCGCCCGCCCCGCTGCTTCAGCATCGGCCGCATCGCCGCCTGCGCGAGCAGGAACGTCGCGGTGAGGTTGGTCGCCATCACGGCGTCCCAGTCCTCGCGCTTCATCCGCATCAGCAGCTGATCGCGGGTGATGCCGGCGTTGCTGACCAGAATGTCCAGCCGCCCGTGACTGCTTGACGATGTCGCCGGGCGCCGCCTCGACCGCGGCGGTGTCGGTCACGTCGAGCGTCATCGCGTCTACCTGATGCCCCGCGGCGCGCAGCTCGTCGGCGCACGCTCTGGCGTGGTCTCCGCGCGCGGCGGCGATCACGGTCGCGCCCTGTTCGGCCAGCCGCGACGCAATCGCGCGCCCGATCCCCCGCGACGCTCCGGTCACGAGCGCCACTTTGCCTGTCAGCTTAAACATGAATCAGGGGTTCGATTGCCGCGAAATCGTCGGGGCTGCCGAAGTTGACGACGGTCGCCTCGCGATGAATCTTCCGGACCAACCCGCTCAACACGGTGCCAGGGCCCACCTCAACATACGTTGTGACGCCTTCTGACGCAAGGCGTCTGACCACGGCCTCCCATCGGACCGGCGCCGACACCTGCTGCACCAGCGCCTCGATCGCGGCCTGCGCCTCGCGCTTCGGTTCGGCGTCCACATTGGCGACAATCGGCACGCGCGGCGTCTGCACGGGGATGGCCCGCAGCTCTGGCGCCAGGCGATCCTCGGCCGGCTTCATCAGCGCACAGTGGAACGGCGCGCTCACCGCGAGCGGAATCACTCGCTTGGCGCCGAGCGCGCGGGCACGCTCGGATGCGCGCGCCACCGCCTCGCGCGCGCCGGCAATCACGACCTGCCCGGCGCCGTTCATGTTCGCGGGGCTGACGACCTCGCCGGCGGCCGCCTCGCGGCAGGCCTGCGCCACCTGCTCCGCATCGAGTCCGAGGATCGCGGCCATCGCGCCCTCGCCCGCCGGCACCGCTTCCTGCATGTAGCGCCCGCGCCGCCGCACCAGCCGCAGCGCGTCGACGAACGAAAACGTGCCGGCCGCGACGTTCGCAGAATACTCGCCGAGGCTGTGCCCCGCCACGAACGCGGGCACCAGCCCGCGCGAGGCGAGCAACCGCGCCGCGGCGGTGCTGACCGCGAGGATCGCGGGCTGCGTGTTCTCGGTGAGCGTGAGCTGGTCTTCCGGCCCGTCGAAGATGATTCGGCTCAGCGGCGCGCCGAGCGCGGCGTCCGCCTCGTCGAATGTCTCGCGGCAGATCGGAAACGCCTCCGCCAGCGATCGGCCCATGCCGACTTTCTGCGCGCCCTGGCCGGGAAAGATGAACGCGATCATGAATGCGGCACCGCGAACGCGGCGATATCGCCCTCGAGGCGCTGAATCACGCGGTCCGACGCAAACCGGTGTGCCAGCATCACGCCATTGCGCACGGCCCTGGCGCTCGATCGGCCGTGGCCGACGATGGCGATGCCGTTGACACCGAGCAACGGCGCGCCGCCGTGCTCCGAGTAGGCCGTGATCACGCTCAACTCCGTGTTCAACAGTCCCTCGATGAGGTCGACGAGACCCTCGCTGATCTTCAACGCCACGTTGCCGGTAAAGCCGTCGCAGACAATCACGTCCGCCTGTCCGCGGTAGACGTCGCGCGCCTCGACGTTGCCGATGAACGGCGCGAGCGACGCTTTCAGCAGGCGGTGCGACTCCCGCGTCAACTCGTTGCCCTTGGTGGCCTCCTCGCCGGTGGAGAGCAGGCCGACGCGCGGCGCGTCGATGCCGAGCACCACGCGGGCGTAGACGCTTCCCATGACCGCGAATTGCAGGAGGTGCTGGGGACGGCACTCGACGCTGGCGCCGACGTCGAGCAGCACCGCGGACCCGCTGGGGGTCGGGATGGTGGCGGCCAGCGCCGGGCGATCCACACCGGTGAGCATCCCGAACGCGGCGTGCGCCGCCATCACGGTCGCGCCGGTGTGTCCCGCGCTGAAGAGCCCGGCGGCGTCGCCGCGCGCCACGCTGCCGGCCGCGACCCGAATCGAGGCGCCTGGTTTGCGCCGCAGCGACGCCGACGGCGACTCGTCCATCGTCACCGCCTCCGGCGCGTCGAGAATCCGGATGCGGCTCCGATCGGCGTCCGGATGCCGCCGGAGCTCGTCGTCGATTCGCGCCGACGGCCCGACGAGCACCACGCCGAGATCGGCATCGCCCGACGCCGCCACCGCGCCGTCGACGACGTGTCGCGGGGCGTCGTCGCCGCCCATCGCGTCAACGGCTATCCAGATCACGTCCGGGTTCAGAATGGATTACTTCTCGGCGACGGCCTTGACCTGCCGGCCATTGTAATAACCGCAGTTGGCGCACACCTGATGCGGCAGCTTGGGCTCGTGGCAATGCGGGCACTCGCTGATGCTCTTCGGCTTCAGCGCGTCGTGCGTCCGGCGCTTGGCCGTCCGCGTTTTTGAGTGGCGTCGTTTTGGATTGGGCATCGGCTTGGTCCTTGGTCCTTCGTCGTTAGTTCTTGGTCCGCAACTCGCGGAGCGCCGCGAGCCGGGGGTCTTCCCACACAGGCTTGCAGTCGCAGGTGCCGCGATTCAGGTTCGTGCCGCACACCGGGCACAGCCCCTTGCAATCGTCGCTGCACAGCGGCTTCATCGGCAGCGAGAGCACGAACTGCTCGTGCATCAGCTGCCCCAGGTCGATCTCGTCGTTCTCGTAGAACGCCGTGGTCAGGTCGTCTTCTTCAATCTCGCGCTCGCCTTCCCCGGCGTTCACGGTGTGGGGCTGGTAGCGCAAATCGAACGTCTGATCCACCGGCGCGGTGTAGGGCTCGAGACACCGGCTGCATTTCAATTCCAGCGTCGTTTCGACCCGTCCCGCGAGCCGGAACGCCTGTTTGTCCTTGAAGATGTCGAACGCGAGCGAGACCGGTGCGATGACGCGAAAGTCGTCGTCCACCTCGAACTCGTCGGGACGGTAGACCTTCTCGAACCGGTCTTGCGCCGTCCGGATCTTGTTCAGATTCAGGAGGAGCATCAACCTCCCAATATACCTTGGAAAAGGGGCTGGAGGCTAGGGCTTAGGGCTCCGCCCTAGTCGATCGCCCAGGGCTTTGGAATATAGAGCTGTTCGAACAGCCTCACGGCGTAGCGGTCGGTCATGCCGGCGATGAAGTCGCGGGTCGCCGCGTCGAGGCCTTCGGTCTCGATCGTCGTGCGATCGAGGAACTCATCGGGCCTCTCGCGCACCTTTTCCCACAGCCCGCTCAGAATCCCCGAGGCCTTCTTGAACTCCAGCGTCGCGATCGTGTTCTCGTAGACCGCCTCGAACAGGAACGCGCGCAGCTGCAGCACGGCCTCCAGGACGCCTTCGCTCATGCGGATCTCGGTGAGCCCGCCGGCGAGCGTTTCGGTGACCACGTCCTTCACGAGCGTGCCGATGCGCGCAGACGACGACGTGCCCAGTACGGCGACCAGATCCTTGGGCAGATCCTCCGCCTTCAGAATGCCGGCCCGCGTCGCATCGTCGATGTCGTGGTTGACGTAAGCGATGATGTCGGCGACCCGCATGATCTGGCCTTCGATCGTGCTCGAGCGCAGCGCCGCGGCCATGCCGACCGGCGCGCCAGACTTCCCCTTCGAGTGCTTGGCGATGCCGTCGCGCACTTCCCAGGTCAGGTTGAGCCCGCGGCGTTCGTTTTCCAGCACGTCGACGATGCGCAGGCTCTGCTCGTAGTGGTTGAACCCACCCGGCATCAGGGCGTCGATCACGCGTTCGCCGGCGTGTCCGAACGGCGTGTGGCCGAGATCGTGGCCGAGCGCGATCGCTTCGGTGAGCTCTTCGTGCAGTCGCAGCACCTTCGCGATGGTGCGCGCGATCTGCGAGACCTCGAGGGTGTGGGTCAGGCGGGTGCGGTAGTGGTCCCCGGTTGGCGCGAAAAACACCTGCGTCTTGTGCTTCAGCCGGCGGAACGCCTTGCAGTGGATGATGCGATCGCGGTCGCGCTGAAAGGCCGGGCGGACTTCGTCTTCCGCTTCGGCCTTGAGCCGGCCGCGCGAGTCGGCGCTCTTGGCGGCCTGCGGGGCGAGGATGTCGCGCTCGCGCGCCTCCAATTGTTGTCTCAGGCTTGTCATACGACGATCAACGCAGAACCCACGGAAACCGCAGAGCAGATCATACTCTGCGTGTTCAGCGGTTTCGGCGTTTACGTGACGATCTCCTTGAGGAAGCTGGTGCCGTGGGCGATGGGGCCGACGCCGAAGATGTCGGCCAGCGTCTGGCCGAGATCCGCGAACGTCTGGCGGGTACCGAGATCGCGGCCGCCACGCACGCGGGGACCGGCGACCAGCAGCGGCACGTACTCCCGCGCATGGTCGGTACTGGGCGTGGTCGGATCGTTGCCGTGGTCGGCGGTGACCACCAGTAGATCGTCGTCGCGGAGAGTCGGGAGCAGCGCGGCCAGCCGCGCATCGAAGCGCTCGAGGTTGGCGGCATAGCCGACGACGTCGTTGCGATGGCCGTACTGCGCGTCGAAGTCGACCAGGTTGGTGAAGATGAACCCGCGATCCAGCGCGGCCATCTGGCGTTCGACCTGGTCCATGCCGTCCTCGTCGCTGACGGTGTGCAGGCCGCGGGTGATCCCGCGACCCGCGAACAGGTCCTCGATCTTGCCGATCGCCACCACCGGGATCGACGCCGCCTTGACGCGATCGAGCAGGGTCTCGCCCGCCGGCGGCAGCGCGTAGTCGTGGCGGTTGGAGGTGCGCTTGAAGGCGCCGGGCGCGCCGACAAACGGCCGCGCGATCACGCGACCGACGCCGAGCCCTTCGCCGACGAGCTTGTAGGCGATCTCGCAGGCGCGGTAGAGCTCAGGAACCGGCACGACCTCTTCGTGCGCCGCGATCTGAAACACGCTGTCCGCCGAGGTGTAGACGATCAGCGCGCCAGTGCGCAGGTGCTCAGGCCCGAACTCGTCGATGATGTCGGTGCCGGACGCCGCCTTGTTGCCCAGCACGCCGCGCCCGGTTGCCCGCGAGAACTCCGCGATAGTCTCCGGTGCGAAGCCGTGTGGAAAGGTCGGAAACGCGCGGTCGAGCACGATCCCCATCATCTCCCAGTGCCCGGTGACCGAATCCTTGCCGGCCGACGCTTCGGCCATGCGCCCGTACGCGCCCAGCGACGGACCGGAAGGAACCGCCGAGACCGCAGAGACCGCGGAGGGATTCCTCGTCAAAGAGATCTCTGCGTGCTTTGCGGTCTCCGCGGTTTTTTCTGAATCGCGGGCGTCCAGACGCACCAGGCGATCGAGGCCGAGCTTGCGCAGCGTCGGGATCTTCAGCGGCACTCGCTGGTGGATGTTGCCGACGGTGTTGCTGCCTTGATCGCCGTAGACGGACGCGTCCGGCAACTCGCCGATCCCGACGCTGTCCATGACGATGACGATGGCGCGGCGGAAGGACGGCTGGGGTGACGTCACGCCGGCCTACTGATGCGAGAAGTAGTTGGAGACCGCCCTCGGTGTCTTGATCGCGGCGATCGCGTGCTTGAAGATCATGTGGTCGGTGCCGCTCTGGTCGAGGATCAGCGCGAAGCGATCGAAATTCTTGATCCGCCCCTCGAGCTCGCTGCCGTCCATCATCCGGATCGCGACGGTGAGCTTCTCGCGCCGCACGTAGTTCAGAAAGACGTCCTGAATGTTGGGCTGCGCGGATTTCGATTCCGGGGCGGGCATTAGTGTTCGCGCTCCTGAAGCCGCTCGGCGATCAGACGTTGCACGGCGTCGATCGTAGCCGCCGACTCGCCCGGGCCGTCGAACCAGCTAAGAGTAGGCTCTTTGCGGAACCAGATCAACTGGCGCCGCGCGTAGCGGCGGTTCTCCTGCGCGATCAGCGCGCGCGTCGACGGCTCGTCGCGGACGCCGCGCAGGTGCTCCATCGCCTGACGATAGACCAACCCGCCGAACGGCCGCGCCGTCTCCGGCACGCCCCGCGCGAGCAGCGACCGGATCTCGTCGAGCAAGCCGCGCGAGAACTGCTCGTCGACGCGCCTGGTCACCCGCGTGGAGATGTCCGCCGCCGGCAGGCGAAGGCCGATTTCGAGCACGTCGACGTCGGGAATCAGCGACTGCGTGTCGGCAAAGTGCGCGGTCAGCGGCTTGCCGGTGAGGAAGTAGACCTCCAGCGCCCGCACCAGCCGCTTGAGATCGCGAGGCTGGATACGCAGCGACGACTCGGGATCGACCTTCCGCAGCAGCCGGTGCAGGAAGGTGACGTCGCGCCGCGCCGCGATCGCCTCCAGGCGCTGGCGGAGCGCGAGATCGCGTCCCGGCCCCGGGAACAGCCCCCGCGTCAGCGCCCTGAAGTAGAAGCCGGTTCCGCCCGCCAGGATCGGCAGGCGTCCGCGTCCGTGCACCTCCCGGATCGCCGCGGCCGCGTCGCGCGCGTACTGCGCCGCGGTGTAGTCGTCGGTCGGCTCGGCGATGTCGATCAGGTGGTGCGGGATGCCGCGGCGATCGGCGGCGGCAATCTTGTCGGTGCCGATGTCGAACCCGCGATAGACGGCGGTGGAGTCGCAGTTGATGATCTCGCCGCCGTAGCGTTCGGCGATCGCCAGCGCCAGCGCGCTCTTGCCGGTCGCGGTGGCACCCAGGACGGCGACGGCGAACGGGGTCATCGCACCCGGACGACGACGTAAACGACGAATGCGAACAGCAGGATCAGGAGCCCGAGCTGCTGCGATCGCGTCACCGCGGCGGCGTCTCGTTGTAGAAGAAGGTGACGGTGAAGAACGCCTTGCTGTCGGGATATTCCGGCGGCAGCGGCTGGGTCGGGTTCGAGCCCGACAGCGCGCCGAGCGCGGCGTTGTTGAATGCGTCAACCGGGCTGGCGCCGACGACCTGCAGGTCCGTGATCGAGCCGTCCTTGTGCACGTTGAACTGGATCGCGACGTGCCCCTTCATCGACATCGCGGCGTACGGAATGAACCAGTTGCGCTTGACCTGCGCGATGAAGCGGCGAATCCACGGGCCGAACTCGACGCCCTTGGTATCGAACTGAATCTCGGGGCCGAACTGGCCGCCGCCGCCCCCCTGATTGTCGAACGCCTCGCCCTGGGTGTAGCGCTGCAGATTGCGCAGCGCGTCGCCGAGCGATCCGCCGGCGCTCGAGGCGCGGCCGTTGGCGCCGTTGGTGATCCGCGACTGGGCCGACGGCAGCTGCAACGACGACTGCGAGTCCGCCATCTTCTGCGATTGATCCGCGGGCGCCTTGTCCGCCGGATTACCGGCGGCTGGATCGGGCTGCGGCCCCTGGCCGCGCGCCGTTTGCTTGGGCGGCTCGTCCACGCGCTCGGGACTTCTGCCGCGCGAAAACGGCTCCATGTTCTCGGGTTTCTTGGCGCGCTCGGGTGCCGCCGCAGCGCGATTCAGATCGGATGGCAGGGCACGCTCCGGTGGCTTGGCGACGGGGCGCTCGACGCGCGGCGCCACCATCATGTACTGCAGCGGCGGTTCCTTCGCGGTTTGCCTCGCCACCACCTGTACCCGGCTCGGCTCGGTCAACCACGGAAACCATCTCGGCGCCACGAGGATGAGGATCACCATCACCAGGTGGGCGATGATCGACAGCAGCACGCCCTCACGCCACGATATGGCCTGACCGACCGGGCTGATGTCCGGGTGATAATCCTCTAAATCGAAATACATCAGGTGCTTACAGCAGTATAGCAGTCAGAGGCTGGGTGCTCGGAGCCAGGCGCTCGAAAAAGTTCGTAAGGAGCTGGCCCCGAAAACCTAGTGCCCAGCCCCTTTCTGAGCCGTATAAAGAATGACGCTGCCGAGCATCAGGCGGATGGGAGAAATCGTGCCGAACCCGGCCTGTCGCAGGATTTTCACAAACTCGTCGGGCGACGCGAACGCGCTGATCGAGGCCGGCAGGTATGCGTACGCCGAGTCGTTACGCGACAAGGCACGGCCGATGCGCGGCAGCACCTGGTTCACGTACCACCCGTAGAACGCGCCGAACACCGGCATGGTCGGCACCGCGAACTCGAGAATCGCCAGGCGTCCGCCCGGCTTCAGCACGCGATAGAGCTCGGCGCACGCGGCGTCCATCCGCTCCACGTTGCGGATGCCGAATCCGATGGTGACCGCATCGACCGACGCGCTGGCGAGCGGCACGCACGCGGCATCCCCCTGAACCATCGCGATCCGGGCATCGAGGCTCGCGGCGCGCAGCTTCCCCTCTCCGACCCGCAGCATCGCGGACGAAAAGTCGACGCCGACGACGCGCGCCGCGGCCGGCCGCGCCCGCACCGCGGCGATCGCCAGATCGCCGGTGCCGGTGCAGAGGTCGAGGACGCGCTCGCCTCCGGTCAGCCGCAGCGAACGGATCGCGCGGCGGCGCCAGCGGTGATCGATTCCGGCGCTCAGGAGATGGTTGAGGAAGTCGTAGCGCCCCGCGATCGCGTCGAACATGCCCGCGATCTGCTCGGGCGACTTGGAAACGTCAGTCACTCTGGGTCCCTGGTCCTTGGTTCCCGGTTCTTGGTCCGCGCGCACGAGCCGAGCACTCTGGACGCTGGACGGACGACGGACCACGGACTACGAACCAGGGACCTGTCCCGTCCATGCCGGATACAGCTCGTGTTCGAAGCCGAGCGCGGACAGGATCTTGCCGGCCATGAAGTCGGCAAGGTCGTCGAGTGTCCTGGGTTGCTGGTAGAAGGCCGGCATCGCCGGCAGAATCATCGCGCCCGCTTCGGCGCAGAGCACCATGTTACGCAGCTGCGGCAGGCTCATCGGCGTCTCGCGCGGGACGATGACGAGGCGGCGCTGCTCCTTCATCATCACGTCGGCGGCGCGCTCGATCAGATTGCGCGACAGCCCGTGCGCGACCGCGGCCAGCGTCTTCATCGAGCACGGCACGATCGCCATGCCGCTGCAGCCGTGGCTGCCGCTCGCGATGGTCGCCCCCAGATCGCGGTTGCTGTGAATCGTGATGGTGCCGGCGCCGACGCCGGCGCCGTACTTCTCCGTCAGGAACGGCATCAGCCGATCGATCGACGCCTGCTCGCCGAGCTCGTCGCGGAGCAGCCGGCGGCCGTAGTCCGATACGATCAGCTCGACGTGCACGCCGCGCTCGAGCAGCGCCGCGACGGTGCGCGTCGCGTAGACCGCGCCGCTCGCGCCGGTCACCGCAATCGCGATCTTCTGGCGGCGGTCAGTGCTGCCAGGGGCCATAGAGGGCAACCGTCAGCACGAGGAGATACAGGATACCGACGTACCCGTTGAGGTCGAAGGCGCGTTTGACCTGCGAGAGATCGTCGGCGCGGACCAGCGACTGCTCGAAGAGCAGCAACGCCGCGACCACGGCGACGCCCGCCAGGTAGACGCCGCCGAGCGGCGCCACCACCGCCAGCGCCAGCAGACAGGCGACCGCGATCACGTGCATGACGCGGGAGATCGCGAGCGAGGTGCGGATGCCGAAGCGCACCGGAATCGAGTTCAGACCGTGCGCCAGATCGAACTCGAGATCCTGGCACGCGTAGAGCACGTCGAAGCCGCCGACCCACGCGCCGATCGCCAGCGCGAGCAGCCACGGCTCCCAGCCGCCGCGCCCGCCGACCGCCAGCCAGCCGCCGACCGGCGCCACCGCCATCGCCAGCCCGAGGAACAGCTGCGTCCAGGTCGTGAAGCGTTTGGCCAGCGAGTACCAGAACACGATCGCGAGCGCCACCGGCGACAACGCCAGGCAGACGGGGTTCAGCCACCACGACGCGAACACGAAGGCCGCCGACGACACCGCGACGAATGCAGCCGCCTCGCGCACGCTCATCGCGCCGCGCGGAATCTCGCGCATGGCGGTGCGCGGGTTCAGCGCATCCATCCGCGCATCAACCAGCCGATTGAATCCCATCGCGGCGCTGCGCGCCGCCACCATCGCGACCAGAATCCAGCCGATGGTCGCCCACGT
Organism: uncultured Acidobacteriota bacterium; assembly: GCA_963794705.1. GTDB lineage: Bacteria > Acidobacteriota > Vicinamibacteria > Vicinamibacterales > CAVVIG01 > CAVQFC01. The sequence goes on along the minus strand of CAWCFI010000005.1, from coordinate 152,164 downwards.
CACCGCCTGGTGCTGCGCGGCCAGCAGCGCCCCGGCCAGCGCGAACGGCAGCGCGAACACGGAATGGCTGATGCGGACAAAGGACGCGTAGGTCCGCAAGCGGTTCAAAGGTTCTACGTTCAAGGGTTCTCGTTCAGGGTTCTAGGTTCTGGGCTCTAGGTTCTTGGTTCACGGTTCCAGCCAACGCAGCTGGCTCGGCTCGACGCCGCTCACCAGGTATTCTTCCACATCGACGAGCGCCGGCGGCAGGCTGACGACGAGCAGCCGGCCGGACTTGCCAGGCTCGATCGTGCCGAAATCCTGGTCGAACCCGAGCGCGGCGGCGCCCTGCCGAGTCGCGCTGTCGAGCAGCGCGCCGGCCGACACGGTCGGCGCCAGGGCGCGCAGCGTCGCGAGCTCGGCGAAGACGTTGAGGTCCGGACTGCTGGCGAGGCTGTCGGTGCCGATCGCCACCTTCACCCCGTAGTTGTAGAAGTCCTCGATCGGCGGCGCGCCGGCGCCGGTGTGGCCGTTGCTGCGCGGACAGGTGACCAGCGTGGTGCCGCGCGCCACCAGCCGATCGAGATCGGCCGTGGTCATCTGCACCCCGTGAACGGCGAGCAGCCGGCCGTCGAGAAAGCCGCTGTCGTCGAGAAACTGCACCGGGGTGCCGCCCGGCGCCACCCACGCGGGATCCCACGACCCGATCTCCTCGAGCAGCGCGCGCCAGGGGCCGCCGCCGGTGCGGATGAACTCAACCTCTTCGGCCGATTCCGAGAGATGGATGCTGCAGGGCGCGAACGGATCGCGGTTGACCGCCTGCCGGATGGCGCGCAGCACCAGCGGCGCCACCGAGTACGGGGCGTGCGCCGCGAGGCTCGCGCGCACGCGTTCGGTCTGCGGCAGCGCGCCGAGATCGGCGAGCGCACTCGCCACCACGCCCGCCGGGTCCGGCGTATTGAAGCGGATCAGCTCGTAGAACACCACCGCCGCCAGGCTGCTGCGCGACAGCGGCTCGAACGTGACCAGGGTGTTGCTGATGTCGCCGACGATCGCGGTCCCGCAGGCGACCGCCTCACGGATCGCGTCGTCGACCGCGTCGAGGATTTCCGGGCCGCTCGGATCGGGACGATCCCGCCGTGCCTGCATCACGCCGCGGATCCAGGTCACGAACTGCGACGCCGGCGGCACTTCGTCGCGCAGATACGACAGCTCGAGATGGGTATGCGCGTTGACCAGACCTGGCAGCACCGCTACGTCGCCGAGGTCGACCACGGTCGCGCCGTCGGCGAGCACGCGCTTGCCAGCCGCGCCGAGCGCCACCACCCGGCCACGATCGACGGCGAACCAGCCGTCGCGAATCGGCGGCTCGCTGATCGGCAGGATCCAGGAGGCGTGATAACGAATCATGAAGGGCTAGGGGCTGAGGGCTGGGGGATCCGTGGTCTCAGGGTTGCTGCCTGGACTCTTTCCCCGGGCGGCTGCGTGCCGGATAGAAACGGAGCTCCTCGGGAACGCTGACATCGCCGTCCTCGCGAGCGGTGGCCAGTTCCAGCATCCGCGGGACCTCGCGTTCGCGGAAGATGGGACCGCCGAGGATGTCGTAGTGCATGTTGCGGCGCTTCGCCTGGAAGCCGGCGTCCTCGATGTTGCGGACGATCTCGACTTCGTCCATGCAGTACGCCGCACCGGCGGCACGGACGACGTTCTCCTCGATCATCACGCTGCCCATGTCGTTGGCGCCAAAGGCGAGGCTCAACTGTCCGACCTTGCCGCCCTGCGTCACCCAGGACGCCTGCAGGTTGTCGAAGTTGTCGAGGACGATGCGGGCGATGGCGAGGGTGCGGAGGTAGTCGATCCCGGTCGCTTCGGAGCCGGCCAGCTCGGTGTGGTCCGGCTGATAGCTCCAGGTGATGAAGGCGGTGAAGCCGCGCGTCTCGTCCTGCAGGGCGCGCAGGCGCAGCAGATGCTCCAGCCGCTCCTCGTCCGTCTCCACCGTGCCGTACATCATCGTCGCCGTGGTGCGCAGACCGGCGCGGTGCGCGTGGCGCATGACGTCGAGCCATTCGTCGGCGGTCGCCTTGCCGTAGCAGTGCAGCGCCTTGCGCACGCGATCGACCAGAATCTCGGCGCCGCCGCCGGGAATGCTGTCGAGTCCGGCGGCGATCAGGCGATCGATGACGGCCGGCACCGGGAGCTGCGACAGCCGCGAGATATGGATCACCTCGGGCGGCGACAGCGCGTGCAGCTTGAACTCGGGATAGCGGGACTTGATGGCGCGGAACAGATCCTCATACCAGGACAACGGGAGGTCGGGGTTGTGGCCCCCCTGCATCAGGACCTGCACGCCGCCGACGGCAATCGTCTCGTCGATCTTCCGGAACAGTTCCTCGAAGCCGAGCACGTAGCCGTCAGGCGATCCGACCTCGCGGTAGAACGCGCAGAAGTTGCACCTGGCGACGCAGACGTTGGTGTAGTTGACGTTGCGATCGATGATGTAGGTGACGAGGCCGTCCGGGTGCTTGCGCGCGCGGATGCCGTCGGCGAGCCGGCCGAGCAGCGAGGTCGGTGCATCGCGGTACAGCGCGAGCGCCTCGTCCGCCGTGACGCGGCCCCCCGCCCGTACCTTGTCCGCGATGTGTTCTAGGTTCATCGTCACGACGTAGTGTTCACTCACGGCAGGCCTGAAGGCCTGCCCCACGTTCTTCTAGCGCAGGCCTTCAGGCCTGGTTCTGTTGTAGCGCAGGCCATCAGGCCGTTCTGTTGTAGTGCAAGCCATCAGGCCGTTCTGTTGTAGTGCAAGCCATCAGGCCGTTCTGTTGTAGTGCAGGCCTTCAGGCCGTTCTGTTGTAGTGCAGGCCTTCAGGCCGTTCTGTTGTAGTGCAGGCCTTCAGGCCGTTCTGTTGTAGTGCAGGCCTTCAGGCCTGCATCAGAAAAAACGCAACGTTCCGTCGAACGAGACCAGGTCGAGCTCGGCCGCGTAGCGGTAGAACGTCTTCAACCCTTCGAGCTCCTCGTCGCCGAGAACGTATCGAATATTATCGCGCAGGTAGCGTCTGGCGACAGCCTGTCGGCCCTGGTCGTCGGGATAGTAAGCGCGCGCCACCTCGTCTACCTCGGCCACGCCGCGATCTCGCGCCTGCTGCAGCAGGCGCACGTCCCCGGCGTCGATGGTGCCCGGCCAACCTGCCCAGACCGCGTAGACGAAGGGCAGTCCGGTGGATTCGGTCCAGAGCGCTCCGAGATCGATCTTGCGCACGGGTGGCTGAGGGTCGAGGAACAGCGCATTGTCACCGATGATCAGCGCGGCGTCGGCGCGCGCCAGCATCGCATCCAGGTCCGGCGCCATCGGCACGGCCTCGGGCGTCACGCCGAACGTCCGTTGGAGCAGCACGGTCGACAGCGCGACCGACGTCCGCGAGCTGGTGTCCATCGCGATCGAACGGACATCGCGCGGCTCGCGCCGCGTGTAGATCGCCACCGATGCCACTTCCCCGCGCGACGTGACCGCCGGTCCCGGCACGAAGGCGTACGGCTGCGGTCCGCGTAGATATTCGATCGAAGGAATCAACCCGACGTCGATGGCGCGGGCGTGCAGGAGCCTGGCGCATTCGGAAGGGATGTCGTAGCGCAGATCGAAGCGCGGCTCCCGATCGAGCCCGTAGACGAGCGGACGCGCATTGAGATACCCGACCGCGCCGAGCCGCACGGGCGTCACAGCAGCTCGAAGCGGCCGTTGCGCTCTGCCGGCTGCTGGGAGGCCGCGATGATGTTGCGGCGGATCTCTTCCAGCGGAGCGCGCCGACGCCCCTCGGGCGACTCGTCTTCCGCCGACACGCCATCGACATCGTCGGCGCCCACGGTCAGGGCGACCTGCGCGAGCTTGGGACCGTACAGCGACCAGTCGACCTGAATCGACGGCACGTTGTCGCAGACCAGACGCGCGAGCGCGATGTGCTTGACGTCCTCGAAGCCCGTGGTCGGCGCGGCAGGGTTGACGCGGCGCGGCAGCGGCGCGAACGCGCGCACCACGGCGACCGTCCGCTGCAGCTCGGCAACGGCCTTGAGCCGCGGCAGCGGGTCGGCCGAATCCAGTTTGTCCACCGTCAGCCGCGCGAGCGACAGCCCGGCGATGTTCACCTCCTCGATTGACCGCCGGGGATCCTGCAGGCGATCGATCGGCGCCTCGGCAACCAGCTCGAGCCCCGCGGCGCGCAGCTCCTCGAGCAGCGCGCGCAGCGTGACGCCTTCGTGGACGGCGAGCGCCTCGAGATCGGCGAGCGAGAAGCCGGTGACGACCGCGCCCGCCGCAGACGCCGCGACCTCGCGCACGCGGGCGACCGCCGCGCCGCGGCTGGCCGCAACGCCGACAATTCGCAGCTCGCCGGCGGACGGCGGCCGGATCACCGCCGCACCGGGATCGGAGGCGACGGTGGCGACGCGCACAAACGTGGTCGTGGCGCCGTGGCGCTCACGCCGCAGCGCGTCGGCGAGCATACCGAGGCTGATGATGTCGTGCGAGCCGGCGAGGCTGTTCAACTCCGCGGCGGAGATCACGAGTGCAGGACGTCGATGGTGTAGGCGGCGGGCTCGACCAGGTTGCCGAGATCGAAAATGGTCACGCAGTAGAGGCCTGGCAGCGTGGCGGTGCCGGACATCACCACGGACGGCCCGGCCACCGCGACCACCCGATCGATGACGCTGCATGTGCCGAGGCTCGGCGTGCCGATTCCCAGGCCCACCGCCGCCCCGGGCTGGACACTGCTCAGCGTCACTTTCACGCCGCCGATCCCGTTCACGCTGAAATTGTGCGTGTTGGCGCCGAGCACGAGCAGCGTATCGCTGAACGTTTCGTCGATCGTCGGCACCGCCGGCGTCGGCGTGGTCGGTGCGACGGGATCGGAGCATCCGGCCGCCGCGATCGCGACTCCAAGAACCACCCAAAGAATCCGCTTCATCTGTCCTTAGTCTATGACACCGCCGGACCGAAGACCAACCCGAGCCCGACCGAGATTCCGATGGCCAGCGCCCACCCGAGCCCGCAGACGGCGACCGCGCGCGCGGTGCTGCGATAGTCGAGCGCCTGCCGCACCGCGACGATCATCGCCACCAGCATCCAGATGGCGGTGATCGCAAACGCCGGAATCGCGGCACCCGGCACGATGCCGAATATCCGCAACATGCCGGGCGCCGCGGCAAACCCGATGGTCCGCAGCAGCTGGCCGACATCGGCGTGGGTCTCGGGCTCCGGCATGATCCTTACGCCGATTTGACACGTGAGCAGCGCCCAGCAGACCCAGGCGATCAGCGACACCGCGCTGATGAAGACCATGCTCTGAGGGGAGCCGCTGCCCAGGCCGCGCGCGCCGATGCCGGCGCCCACGCTGGATAAGACGACGACGAGGAGCGCCTGGCCGGTCGCCGAGCGATCCGCCTCGACTTCCTCGTAGGTCACGGGGTCGATGGCCAGGGCGCCGATGAGTCGCATGACGAAAGGCGTGGTCGCGGTTGTGGAAGCCATGCTGTGCCTTATGCAAGGAGCTTGCTACTGATCCGCCCGTCCGTCCATCACCTCGAACATGCGCGAAACCCATGCCAAATTGACACCTGGCGCCGTGATCGCCGGGTAGTGCGCTCTATGGGCTGTCATATCGATGCGCTTCGCCGCGTCGGCAGCCGGCACTTTCTGATCGTGGAGGGTACTCCCCTGCCTCCACAGGTCCCGCAGGTAGGCCTGGAACCAGTCGATACGCTCCTTGCCCTTGAACGGATCGCCGTGGCCGGGAATCACGTCCACGAAGTCGAGTGGACGCAGCTTCTCCAGCGCGTCGGGCCACTCGTTGACATAGCCGTCGATCAGGTTGGCCACGTCGTGGACCAGCAGATCGCCGGAGCACAGCACCTTCTCCTTCGGCAGGTAGACGACGACATCGCCGCCGGTGTGGCCGCGGCCGAGGTACAGCAGCCGGATCTCGCGATCGCCGCGGAAGAGCGTCATGCGATCGACGAGCGTGACGTTGGGCGGCGTCAGCCTCAGCTCCTTCAGGCTGTTGGCGAAGGCTATCTGCACCGGCACCTGCTGGCTGAGGCGCGCCTTGGCCGCCGGGTCGGCCTCGCTCGCGGCGCGCGCCTTGAGGTCGTCGATCTGTCTGGGGAGGCCTTTCACCAAATCCGCGAACATGCCTCTTTCGAGGACGTCGCCGGTCAGCTTCCGGCGAGTGAACTCGTGGCCGATGATGTCGACGCCTGGCGGAAACGCCTGGTTGCCGTTGGTGTGGTCGTAGTGGAAGTGCGTGTTGATCAGGAACCGCACCGGCTTGTCGGTGATCGCCTTGAGCTCCTGCAGCATCGCGCGGCCCGATTCGGGCGAAATGTGCGAGTCGACGATCATCACGTCGTCCCTGTTGACGATGACCGCGGAGTTCGAGCCGACGTTCATCGTCCCGGTGCCGATCGCGCTGTAGACGCCGGGCACGATCTCGGTGAATTTGTAGGCGACGTCCTGCCTGACCTGAGCGAGCAGACCACTCGCGGGCGAGTCGAAGGGCGCGCGAAACACGAGGACGCCGACGGCAATGCCGGCCAACGTAAGGGCGACGCTGATGCGGGTCATAAGGGCAGAGTATAGGTCAGGGTGTGAGGTGCGGGGTGCGAGGTGCGAGGTGCGGGGGTGCGGGGTGCGGGTGCGGGGTGCTAGGTGCGTTGTGCGGGAACGGCACCGCTCGTGCAATCGCTTTGAATCATGGACGACCGTGCGCACGCGCTCGCTGAGCTGGCCCGGCTGATCGAGGGCATTCCGGTCGCGATGGTGACGACGCGCGCGGACGACGAGATGCTGGGGAGCCGGCCGATGCTGCTGGAGCGCCTCGAGGATGACGTGCTCACCTTTCTCACGCACCTGTCGTCAGCCAAGGTGCACGAGATCGCGCGCGACGCGCGCGTCAACGTCGCGTTCGTGAGCGACAAGGGCGACCGCTACGTCTCGGTGTCAGGCGTCGCGACGGCCACGCACGATTCGGCGCGGATGCACGCGCTGTGGAAAATGAGCTACCGCGCATGGTTTCCCGGCGGGCCCGACGATCCCGACAGCGCGATTTTTACGGTTCGCATCGAGCGGATTGAATACTGGGACGTGCCGACCAGTCGCGTCGTGAGGCTCTGGTGCGCGGTCAAGGCACTCGCCACCGGTCAGGTGGTCGAGGCGGGCGAGCATCACGAGCGCGATCTCCGTTAGGTCGCGCGCGCCGATCGGTAGTGTGCGGCTTCGACGGACCTGTATAAGATCGGCAGGACATGGCTATCGCCGTTACCCGATCCGACATCGAGCGCGTCTATCCCGTCATCGCACCACACGTCCGGCGGACGCCGGTGGTTTCCATCAACGGGGCGGATTTCGGCCTGCCGCCGTTCCCCCTGACGCTGAAGCTCGAACAGCTCCAGCACGCAGGCTCGTTCAAGACGCGCGGCGCCTTTGCGAATCTGCTGACCCGCCATCCGCCGGTCAGCGGCGTCGTCGCGGCATCGGGAGGCAACCATGGCGCCGCGGTCGTGTACGCCGCGATGAAGCTCGGCTTGCCGGCCCGCATCTTCGTGCCGACGGTGTCGTCGCCCGCCAAGATCGACCGCATCCGCCTCTATGGCGCCGACCTGACGGTTATCGGCGAGCGCTACGCGGAAGCGCTGGCCGCCAGCATCGAGTGGAGCAAGTCGTCCGGCGCGATGCCGGTGCACGCGTTCGATCAGATCGAGACACTGGCGGGACAAGGCACGCTCGCGCTCGAACTGCAGCAACAGGCGCCGGAGCTCGATACCGTGCTGGTGGCGGTCGGCGGCGGCGGCCTGATCGGCGGCATCGCCGCCTGGTATGAGTCGAAGACGCGCGTGATCGCCGTCGAACCCGAAGGTGCGCCGACGCTCGCGGAAGCGCTCAAGGCGGGTCAGCCGGTCGACGCGCCCACTGGCAGCGTCGCCGCAGATTCGCTGGCGCCGAAGCGGGTCGGCGAGCTGATGTTCCCGATCGCGCAGGCCCACATCGATCGGGTGGTGCTGGTCTCCGATCACGCCATCCGGATGGCGCAGAAGATGTTGTGGGAAAGCCTGCGGCTGGTCGCCGAACCAGGCGGCTGCGCCGCGTTCGCGGCGATTCTGTCGGGCGCCTACCTGCCCGCGGCGAATGAACGTGTCGGGGTTGTCGTCAGCGGCGCGAACACGACCGCGGTCAGCTTCGAGTAGCGATCCGCATCTTCGACAGAATCTCAGCCGCGCGCCTTCCCGCGGCCTCGGTGGTGACGACACGTTCGGGCCAACTGCGCGTGTAGCCCTCCGACGCCCATTTCCTGGTCGCGTCGATCCCCATCTTGCCGCCGTAGGCCGGCAGGTCCGACGCATCGTCCAGGTCGTCCACCGGGCCCTTGGTCATCTGGACGTCGCGCAGCGGATCGTAGTGCGTGCCGACGATCCACGCGACCTGACTCAGGTCGTGGACGTCCACGTCCTTGTCCACGACGATGATCGTCTTCGAGAACATCAGCTGACCGAGTCCCCAGAACGCGTTCATGATCTTGCGCGCGTGACCCGGATAGCGCTTGTCGATCGACACCAGCACGAGGTTGTGGAAGATCCCCTCCGCCGGGAAATGCATGTCCTGGATTTCAGGCAGGGTCTTCCGAATCATCGGCAGGAAGATCCGCTCGCTGGCGAGGCCGAGATAGACATCCTCCATCGGCGGCACCCCGACCACCGTGGTCAGGTAGGTCGGCTTCTTGCGCCGCGTGATGCAGGTGATGTGGAACACCGGAAAGTCGTCGGGCTGCGAATACAGGCCGGTATGATCGCCGAAGGGCCCTTCGCGGCGCCGCTCGCCGGGCTCGACGTAGCCTTCGAGCACAATGTGGGAGCTGGCCGGCACCTCGAGATCGACGGTGATGCATTTCACCAGTTCGATCCGCTTGCGCGACAGGAACCCTCCCAGCAGCAGCTCGTCGAGCCCTTCCGGCATCGGCGCGGTCGCGCAGTACGGCAGCACCGGCTCGGCGCTAAGCGCGACGGCGACCTCGAGCCGCTTCCCCATCTTCTCGGCGACGCGATGATGCTGCGCGCCGCCCTTGTGCCGCTGCCAGTGCATGCCGGTGGTGCGGCCGTCGTAGACCTGCATGCGGTAAGTGCCGATGTTGCGCATCCCCGTTTCCGGGTCCTTGGTGAACACCAGCGGAAACGTGATGTACTTCCCGCCATCGTCCGGCCAGCACTTGAGAATGGGCAGCGACTCGAGCGTGCCGTTCTTGTCGACGATTTCCTGGCAGGGCGCGTCCTTGACGGTCTTCGGCATCAGATCGCGCAGGCGGCCGACCATCGGCAGCATCTTCAACGCGTCCATGATCCCTTCCGGCATCTGCGGCGTCATCAACTCGTCGATCTCCCTGGCGAGATCGTCGAGCGTCTTCACGCCGAGCGCGAGGCACATGCGCTCGTTCGAGCCGTAGACGTTGGTGGCGACCGGGATGTCGTAGCCGGTGGGCCGATCGAACAGCAGCGCGGGTCCGCCACCGGCGGTCTTGCAGACGCGGTCGGTCACGGCGGCGATCTCGAGATCGGGGCTGACGGCGTCGCTGATCCGCGCCAGCAGCTTGCGTTTCTCGAGGTCGGCGAGGAAGTCGTTGAGATCTGAATACATAGGCTGGGCGGCTCGAAACGATACCTCAACACAAAGGACACGAAGGACACAAACCGAAAACAAACGGTTCGACCTTTGTGTCCTTGGGGTCCTTCGTGTTTATGAGGTTTCTATCTTATCCGTGATCTCCTGAGCGAGCGCGAGGGCACGGCGGCCGGCTTCGCCCGGCACGCGCGGCGCCCGGCGCGACACGATGGCGGCCACGAAATCCGCGAGCTCGAGCTTCAGCGGCTCCTCGTTCGGCACGGTGATCTCACCGCCCTCGATCGAGGGCGTTGGCCTGTCCTGAGACCCCTCGAAGGGAGCGGCCCCCTTCACCAGGCGGTACAGTTCGACTTTCTGGGTGGCGTAGTCGATCGAGACATAGGCTGACGGCTGGAAGAAGCGGATCTTGCGCACCCGATCGCGGCTGATGCGGCTCGCCGTCAGGTTCACGATGCAGCCGTTCGCGAAGCGCAGGCGCGCGTTGGCGATGTCCACGCGGCTGGTGATCACCGGCACGCCGACCGCCTCGAGCGATTCCACGTCGGAGTCGACCATGGAGAGCACCACGTCGAGGTCGTGAATCATCAGGTCGAAGACGACGTCGATGTCCAGGCTGCGTTCGGGGAACGTGCCGAGGCGATGCACCTCGATGAATCGCGGATCGGTGATGAGCGGGCGCGCGGCGGCCAGCGCCGGGTTGAAGCGCTCGGTATGCCCAACCGCGAGGACGACCCCGGCGTCGGCGGCGGCTTCGATCAGCTCGATCGGCCTCCTCGAGCGTCCGCGCCATCGGCTTCTCCACGAGAACGGGCACGCCGGCTTTCAGAAACGGCAGCGCGATGTCGCGGTGCAGCTCGGTCGGGACAGCGACGGTCACGGCATCGACCTGGCCGATGAGGTCGCCGGCGGCGAAGACGGCGCGGGTGCCGTTAGCGGCGGCGATTTCTTCAGCCCGCGCGCGGTTGGTGTCAACCACCGCCGCGAGCTCGACACCAGGCAACGACGCCAGGATCCGGGCATGGTGCTTCCCGAGATGCCCGACCCCGATGACCGCGACGCGAAGGCTCATCGCGAGACCACGAAGCCAGACCACGAAAGCCACGAACAAAACCGGCACGAAAAACACGAAAAAAAGGAAACATGTCTAGGGTTTCGTATCTTTCGTGTGTTTCGTGCCGTTTGGCCCGCTCGCCGTTTCGTGTGTTTCGTGGTTTCCGGGGACACGGCCCACGATGCAGATGCCGGCCTCGTCGGCGGCCTTGACGATCGCGTCGCCGTCGATCATCAGCGTCTTGCCGGCGTCGACCGAGAGCACGGTCGCGCCCGCCGCCTTCATCGCCTCGATCGTCGAGACGCCGACGACCGGCACGTCGAAGCGCATGTCCTGATTCGGCTTCGCGACCTTGACGATGCGGACGCCGGCGCCGGCGAGCTGGCCGGCGCGCGCGATGATGGCGTCGGTGCCCTCCATCGCCTCCACCGCGACCACCGCTGCCGACTTCACGGCAATCGTCTGGCCGACGTCGAGGCCGGCGATGGTGTCGGCGATCCGGTAGCCGAAGGCGAGGTCCGCCTGCTCCGTCGGCGTCCGGCGCCCGGCGCGTCAGCACGCCCTCCGCCGCCAGCAGCGGCGCGAGAAAGGCGGTCGAGTTCAGCAGCTCGATGCCCTTGTCCCGCATCGCATCGGCGATGCCGCCGATGATGCCGTCGGTGTTCTTGGTCTTCAGGCGCATCAGCACGCCGAGCAGGGTCGCATCCGCGCTCGCCATGACGGCGAACAGCTTGGTGTGCTTGACCTGACCCGCCATCACCGCCTGGGTGACGCCGGCGTCCTTGAACAGCTTGATCAGGGCGCCGAGCTGGCCGAGCGAAATCCAGTGGAAGGCGGCGGCGGGCGGCCGCGCGGCCAGGTCGGCGAGCTCGGGAAACGTCTCGTCCTTCAGCGCGACGACGGTGACGTCGTGCCCGAGACCGCGCGCCGCGTCGAGCACGAGGAAGGGAAAACGGCCATTCCCCGCGATCAGGCCTAACCGCATGGCGTGCGCTTACTCGTCGGCGACCACTTCTTCGGCCCGCCGGGAGGCGCGCCGGAGAATGACGCCGCGCTGCGACGAGCGGATGAAGTCGATCAGGTACTGCACCTCGGGACACGCCAGCGACTGATCCTGCTCGATCTGCTGCAGCGCGCGGGTGGTGTTCAGCTTCGACTGGAGCAGGTAGCGGAACGAGCGCTTCAGCTTCGCGATCACCTCGGGGGTGAAGCCGCGCCGGGTCAGGCCGACGGTGTTGGCGCCGAAGATCCGCGCCGGCCGGCTGCCGACCGTGCGCGCGAACGGCAGCGCGTCCTTGGTGATCACCGAGTAGCCGCCGATGAAGCCGTGCTGGCCGACGCGGCAGAACTGGTGGACGGCCGAGCCGGCGCTGATGTTCGCGTAGGACTCGACCGCGACGTGGCCGCCGAGGGTCGCATGCGGCCCGAAGATCGTGTCGTCGCCGACGGTGGAATCGTGCGCGACGTGCACGTAGGCCATGAACACGTTGCGGTTCGCCGATCGTCGTGACGCCGCCGCCGCCGCGGGTGCCGCGGTTGATCGTGACGAACTCGCGGAAGATGTTGCGACGGCCGATGACCAGCCGGGTCGCTTCGCCCTGGAACTTGAGATCCTGCGGCGCGAGGCCGATCGATGCGAACGGGTAGATTTCGGTGTCGTCGCCGACCTCCGTCCAGCCGTCGATCACGGCCGACGCGCCGATGCGGCAGTCCGCGGCCGATTCGGACGTTCGGACCGATGATCGCGTGCGGCCCGATGGTCGTGCCGCGGCCGATCTGTGCGCCCGGATGAACGATCGCCGACGGGTGAATCTGGGTCTCGTCCGCGACCAGGCCGAGCAGCAGTTCGGCTTCGGCGACGACCTGATCGCCGACGATCGCCGCCGCCTGCGCGCGCGCCAGCGAGGTGCGCCGCCTGCCGAGCGTCACCTCCAGCCGCAGCTGATCGCCGGGAAGCACCTGGCGTCGGAACTTGGCGTCGTTGATGCCGCGCAGGTAGACGCGGGCGTTGGCGGGCGCGTCCTCGCGGTGCAGCAGCAGCATCGCCGCCACCTGCGAGAGCGACTCGAGCATCATCACGCCCGGCAGCACCGGAGCGCCCGGGAAATGCCCCTGGAAGAATTCTTCGTTGACCGTGACGTTCTTGACGGCGACGAGCCGCCGCCCCGCGTCGTGCTCGGTGATCGCGTCCACGAGCAAGGACGGCTGCCGGTAGCAGAGGCGGTCCAGGAGGATGGGGATGTTCAACACGACAGGGCAAATGCTAATTGCAAATGGCTGATTGCTAATTCACGTAGCAATTTGCATTTTGCAATTAGCAATCGGGTACGTTACTTGGCGGTCCCAGGCTTGGCCAGCGCGTCGAGCTTCTTGATCACATCGCCGGTCAGGTCGAGGCCGGGCGTCGCCCAGGCGATGCCGGATTCCGATGCGTTGAACACCAGGTGCAGGCCCTTCTCGACCGCGAGCTGCTCGACGATCGGCGAGAGCTTCTTCACGAAGTCGTTCTGCACTTCCTGCTGCAGCTCGTTGATCTCGGCCTGCGCGTCCTGCTGGAAGCGCTCGGCGTCCTTGGTCTGCTTCTCGATTTCCTTCTCGAGCTGGACCGCGCGCCGCCTCGTTCATCACGCTGCCGCTGGTCTGCGAGCTTCTGCTGGTTGCCCTGCAGCAGCTTCGCCTTGTCGGCGTTCTCGGTCTGCTTCTTCTGAATCAGCGCGTTCACGCGAGCCACACCGGCGCGGCCGTCGGCCGACGCCTGGAACACAGCCTGCGGATTGAAGAACGCGATCTTCGCGCCCGGTCGGGAACGGCGCCGGGGCGGGCCACTGCGGCCGGAGGCGGCGCGGGCGTGGGAGCCGGAGCCTGAGCCGCGGGAGCCGGCGCGGGCTTGGCGTGGCGTGGCCGCAGGCTTGGCCGCTGTCTGCGCGAACACGGGCGCCGCGCTCAGCGCGAAAACTGCAAGAGCGAGCGACGCGGCAATAGCAGAACCTCTCATTACACTGAATCCTTTCGAATGTCGGAAGCTGTTGATTCTACACCAGATGAGTGGCCGTTAGAAGGTCGAGCCAACGGCGAACCGGAACTGGAAGCCCTTCTGGGGCTGCAGCGTATTGTCCAGCACGCCGGACCGCTGCGGGTTGTAGGCAAAGATGAGGCGGAACGGCACGTTGAGCACCGGCATGAAGAAACGCACTTCGGCGCCGGTGGAGGTCTTGAAGTCCTGCAGGTTGAAGTTCTGGCCCGGCACGAACGGTGACGGCGAGCGATCCGCCGTCGGGCACGTAGGCCCCGGGGCCCTGCAGCACCGGCCCGGCCTGCACCTGACCGGCATCGTAGAAGAAGATCAGGCGGACCGGTCCGGCGATCGTGATCTGCTCCTCGATGTTGAACAGCAGGCTCTTGTTGCCGCCGAGCACCAGGCCGGTGACCGGATCCTGCGGGCCGATCGTCCGGATGTCGAAGCCGCGGACGCTGTACTCGCCGCCGAGGAACAGCTTCTGGAAGATCGGCAGATCCTTCGACGCGCTGGTGAACTGGTGGATGTACTCGGCCTGGGCGCGCATGCCGAGCGTCAGGCGCGGCGCCTGCTTGATGAACCACACGCCTTCGATCATCGGCTTGTAGAAGTTCGTGTTGCCGCCGAGGCCGGCCAGGTCGATCGAGGTGGTGAAGCGCTTGCCGCTGGTCGGGAAGATCGGCTGGTCGACCGTGTTGTAGACGTAGGACGGCACCACCTTGCTGATGATCCGCTCGCCGCCGACGCCGAGCAGCAGCGAGTCGCGCAGGAACGGATTGCGCGCGAGCACCTCGGGCGACTGGTAGACGTCGGCGATCTCGGTGACCCGCACCCGCTCGTAGCTGTAGTTGACGAACATCCGCGAGAAGCCGCTCAGCGGGAAGCCCATCGTGAGCACGCCGCCGGCCGACTTCTGCGTGAACTGGCCGACGTAGCGGACGTCGGCCTTGAAGATGTTGGCGCCGCCGGTGATGTTGCGGTCGAACAGGAACGGCTCGGTGAACGCCAGCGAGTAGTTCTGGGCGCGCGATCCGGCCGACAGCGACAGGGTCAGGCTCTCGCCGCGGCCCAGGAAGTTCGCGGTCTGGAACGAGAGCTGGCCGAAGAAGCCCTCGAACTCCGAGACGCCGGCGCCGAAGGTCAGCTGGTTGCGGTTCTGCTCTTCGAGCTTCAGCTTGACGTCGACCTTGTTGGTCTCGTTCGGGATCTTCTGGACGTCGACCTCGCCCGGCTTGCCCTCGAGCGCCTTGAAGTAGCCGAGCTGGTTGAGCCGCTTGACGCTGAACTTCAGCGCCTCGGTGTTGAAGACGCCGTCCTCGACCAGCCGCATCTCGCGCCGGATGACGTTGTCGCGCGTCGTCGTGTTGCCGGTGAAGGTGATGCGGTTGACGAAGAACTGCTGCCCTTCCTGCATCCGCATCGTCACGTCGACGATCGGCGCCGCGTCCTTCGGCTTGGGCGCCTCGGGCGCCTTGAGCGCGTCGGGCGTCTTCGGGCTCGTTCGGGTTCGGGTCGTCGTGGAACTTGTAGTCCGGAAAGCCGGTGAACTCGTAGTAGCCGCCGGTGCCGTAGACCTCGCGCGCCTTCTCCAGCCCCTTGCGGATCCGCTTCTCGCCGTAGATACTCGCCCGGCTCCATCTTGAAGAGCGGCTTCAGGAACTCGCGTCTTGACGACGGTGTTGCCGGCGACCTCGAAGCTGCCGACCTTGTAGCGCGGTCCCTCGGTGATCGGAATCTTCAGCTCGACCCAGCGGGTCTTCTTGTCGTTCGAGTCGGCGACCTCCTTGAGCTCCGGCACGCCGACGTTCGCCCGCAGGTAGCCCTGATCGCGGTAGTAGGCGACGACCTTCTCCGCGTCCTCGTCGAACTTCTGCTCCTGGTAGGTGCCGTGCTCGCCGATCAGGCTGAGGAACCAGGTCGGGAAGTGGATGAAGTCGGTGAACGGCCCCTGCTCCTTGTTTTCCTTCAGCTGCTGCTTGAGCGTGCCGTCGCTGACCGCCTTGTTGCCGGTGAACTCGATCTTGCGGATCTTGACCTTCGGCCCCTCGTCCATGTTGAAGGTGATGTGCACCAGCTTCGGGCCGCCGGGGATCTCCTTGATCTCGTGGGTGACGGTGGCGAACTGGAAGCCCTTCTCCCGCAGCATGTCGCGGACGATCCCCTCGACCTTGCGGACCAGGCCGGGATCGATGAACGAGTCGAGGCGGATCTGGGCGTTGGCGTCCTTCAGCTTCTCGTCGATCTTCGAGACCTCGATCTTCTTCGAGCCGACGTAGTCGACGATCTTGACGCGCTGCCGCTCCTCCATGTTGTAGGTGACGATCTTGCCGATCGTGCCGTTGGGGAACTTGTAGTCGCTGACGTCGACCCACAGGTTGTCGAGGAAGTTGGTGTTCCAGAGGCGGTGGAAGTCGTCCTGGATGGTCTTCTCGCTCGCCTCGTCGTAGGTCACCCACTGGTTCCTGGAAGGGCGCGCTGAACTTCTGCTGGATGTAATAGAGATAGGTCTGCGGCTCGATGACCGACTGGTTCCCCTGCGCCTCGAAACAGGGCGCGATGAACAGGACGACGGGCGCGGATCCGGCGGGCGGCTGGGCGAGCGGCGGCGAATCTGCTGACCGCAGACGTTCGCCGGCGGCAGGCCGGCCGGCGGCGCCTGGCGCCGCCGGCTGCTCCTGGGCAGCCAGCGGCGCGGCAACAAACGCCAGCAAGGCCGCCCACGGCGAGCGGACGGAACGAAATAGACATTTGCGGCTATTTTAGACTGAGACGGGCCGACGGCGTCGTGAACGGACAGTCGGGATGGCCGTCAGGCCGCTCGAGTGCCGTTCAGGCCAGTTTCGGCCCGCTTCGAGCAGGCGCCAGCTTCGGGCGGTAGGACAGGACGCCAGCCTGCAGGTAGACCTCGACCTCGCCGCCCTGCAGGTGGCCGCGGATCAGCTCCTCCGACAGCGGATCTTCGACGTAGCGCTGGATCGCCCGGCGCAGCGGCCGGGCGCCATACGACCGATCCTTACAAGTGATTTCGATAATCCAGTCCACCACTTCCGGCGTCAGCGAGATGCTGAGCTTGCGATCGACCAGGTTCTCGTTCAGCTGCGTGACCAGCAGCCCCATGATCCGCCGCAGGTCGTCGTCGGCCAGCGCCTCGAAGACGATGATCTCGTCGATGCGGTTGATGAACTCGGGGTTGAACGTCCGCTTCACCTCGCCGAGCACCATGTCGTTGACGCTCTTGTCGATGGTCAGCGTGTCGGACGACTGGAACCCCATCGAGCTCTTCTTCTGGATGAAGCGAGCGCCGATGTTCGACGTCATGATGATGATCGTGTTCTTGAAGTTGACCCGGTTGCCCAGGCCGTCGGTGAGGTGGCCGTCCTCGAACACCTGCAGCAGGATGTTGAAGATGTCCGGATGCGCCTTCTCCACCTCGTCGAGCAGCACCACCGAATACGGGTTCCGCTTCACCTTCTCGGTGAGCTGACCGCCTTCTTCGTGGCCGACGTATCCGGGCGGCGAGCCGATCAGCTTCGACACCGAGTGCTTCTCCATGTACTCGGACATGTCGAAGCGGATCAGCGCGTGATCGCTGCCGAACAGGAAGTTGGCCAGCGCGCGCGCCAGCTCGGTCTTGCCGACGCCGGTCGGGCCGAGGAACACGAAGCTGCCGACCGGCCGCGCCGGATTCTTCAGCCCGGCGCGCGAGCGGCGGATGGCGCGCGAGATCGCCGAGATCGCCTTCTCCTGGCTGACCACGCGGCGGTGCAGCTCGCCTTCCATCCGCAGCAGCTTGTCGCTCTCGTCCTGGTTGATCGACGCCATCGGCACGCCGGTCCACTTCGAGACGACATCGTCGATTTCCGCTTTGCCGACGATCGACCTTGCGGGCCGACGACTTGACGTCGAACTTCTCGCGGACGAACTGCAGGTTCTCGCGCGCCGTCACTTCCTGCTCGCGGTAGAACTGCGCCTTCTCGAAGTCCTTCTGGCTGACCGCGCTCTCCATCTGCTCGACGGCGACGCGGATGCTCTTGTTGATCTCGCCGAACTCCTCGCTGTAGCCGGCCTCGCGCAGCTTGGCGCGCGCGCCCGCCTCGTCGACCAGGTCGATCGCCTTGTCGGGCAGGAAGCGGTCGGTGATGTAGCGGTTCGACTGGTAGACCGCCGCCTCGATCGCCTCGCGGGTGTATTCCACGTGATGGAAGCTCTCGTAGCGATCCTTGACGCCGAGCAGGATCTCGATGGTCTCGCGCTCGCCCGGCGGGTCGACCTTGATCGCCTGGAAGCGCCGCTCGAGCGAGCGATCCTTCTCGATGTACTTGCGGTACTCGGCCGGGGTGGTCGCGCCGATGCAGCGAATCTCGCCGCGCGACAGCGCCGGCTTGAGGATGTTGGCGGCGTCGAGCGATCCTTCGGCCGATCCGGCGCCGACCAGCGTGTGCAGCTCGTCGATGAAGACGATGATGTTCGGGTTGTCGGTCAGTTCCTTCATGATCGCCTTGAGGCGCTCTTCGAACTGGCCGCGGTACTTGGTGCCGGCGACGATCAACGAGATGTCGAGCGCGAGAATCCGCTTGTCGGCGAGGAAGTGCGGCACGTCGCCGTAGACGATCTTCTGCGCCAGCCCTTCGACGATCGCGGTCTTGCCGACGCCCGGCTCGCCGATCAGCACGGCGTTGTTCTTGGTGCGGCGGCACAGCACCTGCTGGACCCGCTCGAGCTCGTGCTCGCGGCCGACCAGCGGGTCGAGCTGGTTCTTCATCGCCGACTCGGTGAGGTCGCGGCTGAACTCGGCCAGCAGCGGCGTCTCTTTCACCCGCGTCAGCGTCGTCTTCTCGTTCAGCAGCTGGACGATGTCCTCGCGGACGGTGTTCAGGCGCATCCCCTTTTCCATCAGGATGGACGCCGCCACCGACCGCTCCTCGCGCAGGATGCCGAGCAGCAGATGCTCGGTGCCGATGTAGTTGTGCAGCAGCCGATCGGCCTCTTCCGCCGCGAACTGCAGGACGCGCTTGGTTTCCGCGCTGAACGGGATCTCCACCGACGTGGAGACCTTCTCCCGGAACACGGTCCGCCCTTCGATTTCCTTGCGGATGTTTTCGAGCGACAGGTGCGAGCGCGCGAAAATCCGGCTCGTCAGGCCCTTGCCTTCGCGAATCAGGCCGAGCAGCAGGTGCTCGGTCTCGATCGAAATGCTGCCCAGTTGGCTGGCTTCGTAGCGGGCGAAGAAGAGAACTCGTCGGGCCCGTTCGGTGTACCGTTCGAACATCCGGGGTACCTACGTGAAAGACACTGGTGTTGGGGTCTCGGAGACGATGACCACATTATACGGCATTTAAAGGGGTTCTCCCCCACCCATTTGGACGCACCACACGGCGCGGCGGTCCCCCGCCTTTGCCGATCCGGCTCGGCGCGGCAGGCGCCGGCTAGCGGGCCTCGGCCGTCAGCCGTCCGCCTTCGAGGCGCAGCGTCCGATCGCAGCCGGCGGCAAGCCGCGGGTTGTGGGTCGCGATCACCGACGTCAGGCCGTAGGCCAGATGCATCTCGCGCAGGAGCGCGTGCAGGGAGTCGGCGGTCTGCTCGTCGAGGTCGCCGGTCGGCTCGTCGGCCAGCAGAATCGCCGGCTGCATGACCAGCGCGCGGGCGACCGCCACGCGCTGCTGCTCGCCGCCGGACAGCATCCCGGGCCGGTGATCGAGGCGCTCGCTCAAGCCCGACGCGCTGCAGCAGCGCCGCGGCGCGCGCCCGCGCCTCGGCGATCGGCGTCCGCGCGATGCGCATCGGCATCTCGCGCGTTCTCGAGCGCGCTGAACTCGGGCAGCAGGTGGTGGAACTGAAAGACGAACCCGACGCGCCGGTTGCGGAAGGCGACGACTTCGGCGTCGCGCATCGACGTCAGCTGGACGCCGTCGAGCGCAATGCTGCCCTGATCGACCCGATCGAGACCGCCCAGCACGTGCAGCAGCGTGCTCTTGCCGACGCCGGAGGCGCCGACGATCGCGACCATCTCGCCGGCCTCGACCGTCAGATCCAGATCGCGAAGCACGGTCAGCGGCCGACCGCCGACCGGATAGCTCTTGACGATGCCGCGGGCTTCTAGGAAAGACATGGCGAGTACGAGTACGAAGTTTGAAGTCACGAAAGCGACGAGGCCGTCGTGTATTCGTACCTCTTGTATTCTCGTACTTATTCATATCGCAACGCCTGCACCGGATCGAACTTCGCTGCCTGGCGCGACGGATAGATCGTCGCGATGAAGCAGACCAGGATCGCGCCGATCACCACGAGCGCGAAGTCGAGCGGCAGCACGCGGAACGGCATGTACGACATCTGGTAGACGTCCGCCGGCACCTTGATCAGCTGATAGCGGGTCAGCACCGTCGACACCACGTAGCCGGCCGAGGCGCCCACCACCGTGCCGACCAGGCCGATGATCAGCCCCTGCATCATGAAGATCGTCGTCACGCTGTTGGCGCTCGCCCCCATCGTCTTCAGGATGCGCGATGTCGCGGTGCTTCTCCATCACCAGCAGAATCAGCGACGCGACGATGTTGAGCGCCGCGACCATCACGATCAGACCGATGGTCAGCGAGATCGCCATCTTCTCGAGGCCCAGCGCCGAGAACAGCGACTTGTTCATGTCGGCCCAGTCCTGGGTGACGTACTGCGCGCCGAGCCGCTCCGGTATCGACTGCGCGATCCGCGGCGCCGCGAAGATGTCGTCCACCCGCAGCTGAATCAGATCCACTTTTTCCTTGCCGAGCAGCCGCTTGGCGACGTCGAGCGAGAGGAAGCCATAGGTCTGATCGAACTCAATCAGCCCGAGGCTGAACAGCCCGACCACGTGAAGACGGCGGGTGCGCGGCAGCAACCCGGCCGGCGTCAGCGTCACCCCCATGGTCAGCGACACCGAATCGCCGGTCGTCACGCCAAGCTTGGCCGCGAGCTCCTTCCCCAGCAGGATCCCCGGCAACTCGCCTTCCGGCGTGTTGAGCGCCTCGATGCTGCCGCTGGTGATCGACTCCCGCAGGTTGGTCACCTGCTGCTCCAGCACCGGGTCGATCCCTTTGATCTGCACCGGCTGCGTGTCGCCGGCCGACAGCAGGCCCTGCCCCTGGATGGCGGGCGCCGCGCCGAGCACGTGCGGCACCGCTCGCAGCTTGTCGGCCTCGGCGCGGTAGTCGTCGATCCCTTTGGTGTTCCACACGTAGATGTGCGGGTTGGAGCCGACGATGCGGTCGCGGAGCTCCTGCTGAAGGCCGGTCATCAGCGCCAGTGCGACGACCAGCGCCATGACGCCAACGGTGACGCCGAGCGTCGAGATGAACGAGATGACCGAGATGAAGGCCTGCTTGCGCTTCGCCAGCAGGTACCGCAGCGCGATCTGAAGCTCGAAGGGCACATCCATAGGGCGTTCAGCTGTCAGCTCGTCGGCTTTCAGCTAGCAGCCCGAGAGCTGACAGCCGAGAGCTGAAAGCTGAGCGCTACTCCTTGGTCCTCATCAGCGGGAACAGAATGACGTCGCGAATCGACGGGCTGTTGGTCAGCAGCATCACCAGCCGGTCGATGCCGACCCCTTCGCCGCCGGTCGGCGGCAGCCCGTACTCGAGCGCGCGGATGTAGTCCTCGTCCATCGCGTGCGCCTCGAGGTCGCCGCCGGCGCGGTTCTGGAGCTGCCCTTCGAACCGGCGCCGCTGCTCGACCGGATCGTTGAGCTCGCTGAAGGCGTTGGCCACCTCGAAGCCGCCGATGTAGAGCTCGAACCGCTCGACGGTGTCGGGATCGTCGGGTCGCTGCTTCGACAGCGGCGAGACCTCGGTTGGGAAGTCGTAGCACGAAGGTCGGCTGAATCAGCCGATCCTCGCACAGTCGCTCGAAGATCTCGGTGGTGATCTTGCCGGCGCCGTAGCCCGGATCGACCTCGAGTCCGAGCGCGGCCGCAATCGCCGCGACCCGGCCGCGGTCGCGCAGGTCGGCGTCGGTCACCTCGCGAGACAGTTTCCTCGACGCCGCCTCGCGCGCCGCCTCGCGCAGCGACAGCCGCACGAACGGCGCCTTCAGCGAGATCTCGTGATCGCCGAAGGTGACCTGATCGGTACCGAGCACCTGGGTTGCGACGGTCGAAATCATCTCCTCGGTCATGCGCATCAGCGCGTGATAGTCGGCGTAGGCTTCGTAGAATTCCATCATCGTGAACTCGGGGTTGTGCTGCGTCGAAATCCCCTCGTTCCGGAAATTCCTGTTGATCTCGAACACCTTCTCGAGTCCGCCGACGACGAGCCGCTTGAGATAGAGCTCGGGCGCGATCCGCAGGTAGAGCGCCATATCGAGCGTGTTGTGATGGGTGACGAACGGCCGGGCGATGGCGCCCCCGGCGATCGGCTGCATCATCGGCGTCTCGACCTCGAGATAGCCGCGCGCGGTCATGAAATCGCGGATGCCCGACACGATGCGGCTGCGCGTCTCGAACACCCGCCGCGAGTCAGGGTTGACGATCAGGTCGAGATACCGCTGACGGTAGCGAATCTCGACGTCGGTCAGCCCATGCCACTTCTCCGGCAGCGGCACCAGGCACTTCGCGAGGAAGTGCAGCCGGGTCGCCCAGATCGTGAGCTCGTTGGTTTTGGTCCGGAACAGCCGGCCTTCAACACCGACCCAGTCGCCGAAATCGAGCAGCTTGTAGATCTTGAAATCGAGCTCGGGCAGCGCGTCCTGCCGGACGTAGGCCTGAATCTTGGCATGGCCGTCCGAGAGCACCAGGAAATTGGCCTTGCCGAAGGCGCGAATCGCGAGGATCCGCCCGCTGGTGATTGTGGTGACGTGCTCCGCCTCGAGCTCGTCGTGGGTGCGTTGGCCATGAGCGTCGACCAGCGCCGAAATCGTGTGCTGGCGCTCGAAGGTGCGCGGATAGACCTCCACGCCGAGCTTGCCGAGCTCCGCGAGGTTCGATTGACGCTGCAGGACCTGTTCGTCGTGTGAGCTCATACCACCGCCGGATTGACACCAAGGACACGAAGGACACCAGGGACAGGCCGCATTTTTTCTGTGTCCTTTGTGTTGGTTCAGCGCGCGACATCGATCTTCTTTCGTATCGCATCCAGCATGCCGTTGATGAATTTTACCGATTCCTCGGTCGTGAACGTGCGCGCCAGCTCGAGCGCTTCATTGATCACCACCACCGGCGGCGTCGACGAGTCGCGCAGCATCTCGCACACCGCCATCCGCAGAATCAGGCGGTCGAGAATCGCCATCCGCTCCGGTCGCCAGCGTTCGGTGGTGTCGGCGATCAGCGGATCGATCTCGCTGAGCCGCTCGCTGGTGTCGCGCGCCAGCGCGGTGGCGAACTCGCGGAAGTCATCCGCCGGCGGATCGCTGTTCGGCCACTGCAGGTCGAAGAACGTCGCCGCGGACTTGTCGATGTCGCGCTTGCCGATGTCCCATTGATAGAGGATCTGCAGCGCGGCTTCGCGGGCCCGATGGCGGGGGTCCTTCCGCGCGCGAGCCACCCGGTCAGGTCCTCGGCGTCGCCTGCCGCGTCAACTGCGCGACAACCTCCGCCATTTCGATCGCCGCGACCGCCGCCTCGTGCCCCTTGTTGCCGCTGCCCTCGGCCGCGCGCGCCAGCGCTTCCTCGATCGAGTTGGTGGTCAGCACCCCGAACGCCATCGGCACGCCGGTCGCGGCCGCGCCCTCGGTGAGGCCGTGCGCCACCGCGGAGGAGATGTACTCGAAGTGGGCCGTTTCGCCGCGAATGAGACAGCCAAGGCAGACGATCGCGTCGAAGCGGCCGCTCTCCGCGGCGTGCAGGGCCGCGAGCGGAATTTCGAACGCGCCGGGCACCCGGACCAGCGTGATGTCGCTCGGCGCGACCCCGGCCGCGGCGAGCGCGGCGAGCGCGCCGGCCTGCAGGCGATCGGTGATGAAGTCGTTGTACTTCGCCACCACCACCGCGAAGCGGAATCCCGCCGCGCGCCCCGATCCTTGTATCGTGTGCATCGCTCGGTTACAGCCTACCTGCCCCGGAACGTGGCTTTGCGTTTTTCCAGGAAGGCCGCGGTGCCCTCCTTCATGTCGTCGGTCGACGCCACCAGACCGAACAGCGTCGCCTCGTACTGGCAGGCCTCGGCGAACGGCATCTCGACGCCCTTGATGACCGCGTTGATGATGTAGCGCATCGCGATCGGCGCGTTCTTCGCCAGCTGTCCGGCCAGGGCGCGCGCTTCCGTCATCAACGCGCCCGCCGGCACGACCCGGTTGACCAGCCCGATTCGCAGCGCCTCGTCGGCGGAAATCGGCGCGCCGCCGAGGATCATCTCCATCGCCCTGCCCCGGCCGACCAGCCGCGGCAGCCGCTGCGTGCCGGCATAGCCCGGAATCAGGCCGAGCGCGATCTCCGGCTGCCCCAGTCTGGCGCTGTCGGCCGCGAGCCGCAGCGTGCAGGCCATCGCCAGCTCGCAGCCACCGCCGAGCGCGAAGCCGTTGATCGCGGCGATTACCGGCTTGCCGAGGTTCTCGATCAGATCGAACACGTGCTGCCCGGCGAGCGCGTGCTCGCGTCCCCCCGCGGCGGTCTGCACTGCGAGCTCGTTGATGTCGGCGCCGGCGACGAACGACCGCTCGCCGGCGCCGGTGAGAATCGCCACGCGCACGCCCTCGTCCTGCTTGATCTCGAGGATCGCGCGGCGCAGCTCGTCGAGCGTCTGCGTGTTCAACGCGTTGAGGACCTTGGGGCGGTTGATCGTGATGATCGCCGTCGCCCCGTCGCGCTCGATGAGGAGGTTCTCGAAAGCCATCTAGAGTGGGAACGGATACATCAGCCAGCCGAGCACGATCGCCGAGGCGAGGAAGCCGCCGAACATCATCCCGCCCAGGCGCAGCTGATCGCGCGCCTCGTCCTTGGCGATCACCGCGAACACCAGCGAGACGAACAGCGCGAAGATCGCCATCAGGAGGATGTGGCTCTGCACTACTTCCTCCCCATCGCCACGTCGTAGGCGTCGACCACGACCAGCATGTTGAGGAGGCCGGCGACAATCAGAAAGGCGTTGCCGTATTCGTAGGTGACGGCGCGAACCTCGCCGCCGCCGTATCCCAGCGCGCTCGCGATGAAATACGTGGCGCCGATGCCGAGATCCGCCACCGCGGCGAGCCCGACCAGCGGATCGCCGAGCTCGAACGGAAACAGGCGTCCGCGAATCGCGACGCCGATGGCAAACATCAGCGGCAGCGCAACGAGGAAGATCAGGCCCTTCGACCGCCGGCCCAGCCAGAGATGGCCGGCCCCGGGGATGGCCCATGCCGCCAGGCACAACAGAAACAAGGTGCCGGATTGCGTTTCTTCGGCAGCAGTAGCGCGCACGAACGTTAGTTTACCTGATAATCCGCGGCCGCCACGACCAGCCGCGCGACGACAAGGCCGAGTGGAACGCCGGCCGCGGCGCGGATCGCGTGCGCGGGCATCTCGCCCGTCGCCCACTCGTAGAGCAGCGTCGCCAGCGTCGGGACCGCCGCCAGCGCGAGGGCGATGCGCGCGTCTCGCCCCGACGCGGAACCCGGCCAACCGCCGGGCATCAGACGAAAGATGCCGGCGACCGCACCAATCACCGCGCCGGCGTAAATACCGGCGCAGCGCGCGCAGACCGGCATCTGCGAGGTCCACAGCTGATAGGACCGCTGAGGGAGTTGATGGCAGACCAGGCTGCCGATCCCGTAGACCGATAGAATCACCGCGCTCGCGATCGGCGACGCATGCGGGCGGCTGGCGAGCCACGGCGCCACCACCAGCAGCGCCGCCCACGCAACCACCGCGGCGACGAACGCCGCGCGCAGGCGGCCGGCTGTCACGCCCCGACTCCACGACGGTTGACGCGGCACTCGCAGCGCACACACGCTGCTGCGGATGCTGCGTCGAACGTCGTCTTCATACCCAGATGGTACACTCTCGCATGACCTCGCCGTCCGGCCGGCACCTCGCCGGCGTCGCGCTCGTCTCGGCCACGCTGCTGATGACCGAACTCGCGCTCACGCGCATCTTTTCGGTCGTGATGTATTACCACTTCGCGTTCCTGGCGATTTCGATCGCGCTGTTCGGCGTGAGCGCCAGCGGCGTCTTCGCCTACGTGATGCGGGCGCGGCTCGAACGGCACGCCACCGACGATCTGCTGTCGCGCCAGTCGCTGCTCTATGCCGTCTGCACGGTGATCGCCTTGTTCTGGCTGGTGCGCCTGCGGGTCGGCCTGAGCTATTCGCCGCACAACCTGGCGCTGATGCTCACCATCTACGCGCTCGCCGCACTCCCCTTTTTCGCGGGCGGCCTGGTCGTGACCCTCGCCATCTCGCGGCTGTCGGCGCAGATCAATGCGATCTACGCGGCCGACCTGATCGGCGCGGCCGGCGGCTGCCTGATCCTCATCCCGCTCCTCGATCGCCTCGGCGCGCCCGGCGTGGTGCTCGCCGCCGCCGTGCTGACCATTGCGGCCGCCATCCTGTTCGCGCCACTCGCGAGCCGATCGACGATCGCCGCCGTCGGCGCTGTGATCCTGCTGGTTCCGATCGCCGGCCAATGGTCGGGCCGCGCCGCCTTCGACGTCGTCGACACCAAGGGGCACCAGGGAGACCGGGTGCTGTTCAGCAAGTGGAATTCGTTCTCGCGAATCGGCGTTTACGAGCGGACGCACGGCGATTGGTCCCTGAGCCCGGCCTATACCGGCACGCTGCCGGACACGCGCTTCATGGACATCGACTCGGCCGCCTCGACGCCGATCCTGCGTTTGAATCCGGACCTGTCGAACGCGCAGTATCTGCGATACGAGCTGACCGCGTTGGCCTACCACATCGTCGGGGCGAGGAGCTTGGCGCTGGGGGCTACTGGCTCGGAGCTCGGCGCTAGCCGCCTCGCGCCGAGTACCCAGCATCCAGCCGCTGGCACTTTCACCGCCCTGGTGATCGGGCCCGGTGGCGGCCGCGATCTCGCCTCCGCGCTGGTGTTCGGCGCGGCGCGGGTCGACGGCGTCGAGATCAACCCGATCATCGCCAACGACGTAATGCGCGATCGCTTCCGCGAGTTTTCCGGCGGCATCTATACCAATCCCCGGGTGAGCATCGCGGTGGACGATGGACGCAGCTTTGTACGGCGAACGACGCGGAAGTACGACGTGATTCAGGCGTCGCTGGTGGACACCTGGGCCGCCACCGCGGCCGGCGCCTACACGCTCACCGAGAATTCGCTGTACACCGTCGACGCCTTCAACGACTATCTTGATCATCTCACCGACGACGGCATGCTGACCATCACGCGCTGGGTCGCCGACGGCCTGCGTCTGGTCTCACTCGCGCAGGAGGCCTGCGCGCAGCGTGGCTGGCCGGCGGCCGACCGGCTCGCCATCGTCCGCCAGGATCGCGTGGCCACGTTCCTGCTGAAAAAGACACCGTTCACCGCCGGCGAAATCACGCAGCTTCACGCGGTGGCCGACCGACTCGGCTTCGACGTGCTGTACGCCCCGGGCGCGGTCGCGGCAACCGGCGACACGCGGCCGCAGTTCTCGCGTCCGGCTGGCGAGGTGATCGTCGACGGCGCCTCGACCGGCGACTACGCGCGCCTGGTGCTGGCTCCCGACAGAGCTCAGTTTTACGCGGCCTACCGCTCCGACATCCGGCCGACGACCGACGACCGGCCGTTCTTTTTCCACACCACCAAGATCGAGGATCAGTTCGACGTCGCCTTCGGTCAGAAGATGCTGTTCGGGAACGGGCTTAGCGCGCTGATGACCCTGCTCGGGATCTCGGCGGCGCTGGTGGTGGTGTTCGTGATCGGGCCGCTCATCCTGGCGGGACGCGGCCAGGAGCGTCCCAGCGGTTGGCTGGCGTGGCTGGTGTATTTTGGCGCCCTCGGCGCCGGCTTCATGCTGATCGAGGTGTCCGTGCTCCAGCGCTTCGTGCTGCTGCTGGGACATCCCGTCTATTCGTTGACGGTCACCCTGTTTTCGCTGCTGCTCGGCACCGGCCTCGGCGCAGCGTGGAGCCGCGGCTTCGATGCCGGCTCGCTCCGGCGGACCGGAACGATCGGGATCCTGATTGTCGGCGCCATCGCACTCGTGTTCATGGTGGCTGCCACGCCGATTGTGAACTGGGCGATTCCATTTTCGCGCGGCGCGCGGATGGTCGTCGCCGCCGCGATGCTGGTACCGATCGGGGTGGCTCTGGGCATTCCGATGCCGACGGGGATGCGGATGCTGACGGCGCGCGCCCCGCAGATGCTGGCCTGGGCCTGGGGTATGAACGGCGCCTTGTCGGTGCTCGGGGCAACCCTCGCGATCTTCATCGCCATGAACTGGGGCTTCCGGGTCACGCTCCTTACGGCTGTGTTGACCTACCTCATCGGCCTCGTCTCGCTGCTCTTAGCTACCCAACCCAAGCACAATCAATAGCTTAGCTGTCGCTGGAACGCAGAACATTGTTTCCGCGTCTAACGATGTTAAACTGGTGAACAGTGTTCAGCACATCACCAGGATTGTTCATATCATGGGTATAAAGGAACGACAGGAACGCGACCGGGAGGCTGTGCGCCGCTCGATTCTCGACGCGGCACGCGAGCTGTTCATGGCCGAGGGGTTTCAACACGTTTCGATTCGCAAGATCGCCGAACGCATCGAATACAGCCCCGCCGCGATTTACGGATACTTTCCCAGCAAGGACGACATCTTCTTTGCACTCGCCGAAGAGGGCCTCCGGCTCCTGGGCGATCCGGCGGCGGTGCAGAGCGATCCCCGCTACAAAGACGCGCCGCCACTCGAGCGCGTGCGCGCCATGTTCTGGCTGCTCTACGAATTCAGCCGCGAACAGCCACAGTACTTCGCGCTGATCTTCGTCGACCGATCGGTGCCGCGGATCAGCCGCGAGTACGAGCGTTTCGCGTTCATGCGCGATCGGAAGCAGCACATCATCGAAGCCCTTCAGGCCTGCGTCGACGCGGGAGAACTGCCCCGGGCGCTGAATACGGCCGTCGCGATGCGCGCGTTGATGGTCGGCGTGCTCGGCGTCGCGGTCCTGCAGTTGTCGGACCGGCTCGGCCCCGGCGAAGACGCCGACGAGCTCGCTGCCGATGTGCTGAACCTCACCCTGGCAGGCCTCCGCTCCGGCGTGGCGCTGCAGTCGGCCGGTCTGGCCGATACCTGTCCACTCGAAATTCAACCGGTCGCCGATGCTCAGGCTTCATAGCTCCGAGGAGTTGTCATGAATCGCGGAACCACCTTATCTCTCGTCACTGCGTTGATCGCGGCCGCGGCACTCGCCTCCGGCGCGTGCAGCGCCGGCGACGCCAAAGCCAAGGAACAGAACACCGCGCCGCCGGTCGTGGCGGTCGCCGCGGTGGCCGCCACCGAGCGTCCGATCGCGCGCTTCATCCGCGCGACCGGCTCGCTGATGGCCGAGGAGCAGGCCGACGTCGCCGCGGAGACGGCCGGCCGGGTCGTCGCCGCCAACATCGAGCGCGGGGCGCCGGTCTCGCAGGGGGCCGAGCTGATTCGAATCTCGGGGGCCGAGACGGACGCGCAACTGAAAGAAGCGGAGGCGAACGCGGCGCAACTCGAGGCGCGCCTCGGCATCACCGGCGGCTCGGCGATGGACGTCAACACCGTCCCCGAGGTGCAGAACGCGAAGGCGGGCGCCGATCTGGCGCAGGCGGAGTTCGCGCGCATCAAATCCCTGCTCGACCAGCGCGTGGTGTCCCAATCGGAATACGACCAGCGCCGCACCCAGGCGGAGGCCGCGCGCCAGCAGTACGAGGCCGCCAAGAACGGCGCGGCGCAGCAGTATCAGATGCTGCAGGCGGCGCGCGCGCGGGTGGCGCTCGCCCACAAGGCCTTTTCCGACACCTCGGTCCGCGCGCCGTTCAACGGTATCGTCGCGCAGCGCCTCGTCACCACCGGCGACTACGTCACCAAGGGCATGAAGGTGGCGACCGTCGTACGCGTCAACCCGCTGCGCGTGCAGCTGACCGTGCCGGAGCAGGCGGTGTCGTCGATGGCGCCCGGCCAGCCGGTGACCTTCGAGGTGGACGCCTACCCGGGACGGCGCTTCGAGGGCAAGGTGAAGTACGTTTCGCCCGCACTGCAGGCCGACCAGCGCGCGCTGACGGTCGAGGCGACCGTGCCCAACGCCGATGGCGTGCTCAAGCCCGGCTTGTTCGCGACGGCGCGCATCGAGCAGCCGGCGCACACTCCCGGCATCCTGATTCCGTCCGCGAGCGTCGTCGCCATCTCCGGCACCAGCCGCGTCTACGTGGTGGCTGGTGACCACGTCGAAGAGCGCATCGTCACCACCGGCGAGCCGGTCGGCGATCTGATTGAAGTTACCAAGGGCTTGAAGGCCGGCGAGCGCGTCGCGACGAAGAACGTCGCGCAGCTTGCCGACGGAATCAAGGTGAGCTGATCATGCAGTGGCTAGCCGCGCTTTGCGTCAAACGTCCCGTCTTCGCGACCGTTCTGATCCTCTCTCTCACCGTGATTGGCGCGTTTTCGTTCACGCGCCTGGGCGTCGATCGCTTTCCCAAGGTCGACATCCCGACCATCACGGTGACCACGGTCCAGCCCGGCGCTGCGCCGGAGCAGATCGAAACCGAGATCACCGACAAGATCGAGGAAGCGGTCAACACCATCAGCGGCATCGACGATCTCCGGTCGATCTCGTCTGAAGGCATCTCCCAGGTGATCATCACCTTCCTGCTCGACAAGGACACCGACGTCGCGGCGCAGGAAGTGCGCGACAAGATCAACGGCGCCCTGCCGCGCCTGCCGAAGACGATCCAGCAGCCGCGCGTCGACAAGATGGATCCCGACGCCGCGCCGGTGCTCAGCCTCGCGCTGAGCGCGAAGAACCAGCCGGTCAAGGACATCACCGAGTACGCCGACAAGGTGCTGCGGCGGAGAATCGAAAGCGTCAACGGCGTCGGCCAGGTGCTGATCCTCGGCGGCCGCCAGCGTCAGATCAACGTGTGGCTCGACGCCGATCGCCTGCGCGGTTACAACCTGACCGTCACCGACGTCTCGCGCGCGCTGCAGGCACAGAACATCGAGATCCCGGGCGGCCGCATGGACCAGGGCCCGACTTCGGTCAACCTGCGCACCCGCGGCCGCGTCCAGACCGTCGCCGAGTTCAACGACATCGTCGTCCGCGAGAAGAACGGCCATCCGGTCAGGATTGCCGACGTCGCGCAGGTCGAGGACGGTGAGGCAGATGCCGAAACGGTGGCCAATGTCGACGGCGCCAGCACCGTGCTGATGCAGGTCCGGCGCCAGTCGGGCACCAACACCGTCGAGGTCGTGAAGGAAGTGCGCGACAAGGTCGTCGAGCTGCGCGCGGCGCTGCCGCCGGGCTACACCATCCGGATGGTGCGCGACGCCTCGGACTTCATCGAAGCCTCGATCCACAACGTCGAGGAACACCTGATCGTCGGCTCGATCCTCGCCGCGATCGTCGTCCTGCTGTTCCTGACCAACGTGCGCTCGACGATCATCGCGGCGATCGCGATCCCGACCTCGATCATCGCCACCTTCGGGCTGCTCTTGTACATGGGCTTCACGCTCAACCTGATGACGATGCTGGCCCTCACGCTCTCGGTCGGCATCGTGATCGACGATGCGATCGTGGTGCTGGAGAACATCTACCGCTTCATCGAGGAGAAGCACGAGAACCAGCTCCAGGCTGCGGTCGACGCGACCGCGGAAATCGGGCTCGCCGTGCTGGCCACGACGCTCTCGCTGGTCGCGATCTTCGTCCCGGTCGGATTCATGGGCGGCATCGTCGGCCGCTTCATGAAGAGCTTCGGCCTGACGATGGCGTTCGCGATCATGGTGTCGCTGCTGGTCAGCTTCACGCTGACGCCGATGCTGTCGGCGCGCTGGCTCAAGGTCAAGAAACACGGCACCGACGGACACGACTCCAAGAACTCGCCGATCTTCCGCGCCATCGACGTGTTCTATACGCGCATGCTCGAGTGGGCGATGGCGCACCGCGCCATCGTCGCCGGGATTGCGGTGCTGGTGCTGCTGTCCAGCGTGCCGCTGTTCATGATCGCCAACAAGAACTTCATGCCGCAGGACGACCAGTCGGAGTTCGAGGTCAACCTGCGCGCCCCCGAGGGCACCAGCCTCGAGTCGACCGAAGTGCTGAGCAATCGTGTCGCCAGCGCGATGCGCGAGAAGCTGCCCGAGATCGACTACACGCTCGTGACGATCGCCGGCGACCCGGCCAAGACGCGTAACCTGGGCACGATCTACGTCCGCCTCAAGCCGATCGAAGCGCGGAACCGCGATCAGTTCGTGGTGATGGACATCATCCGCAAGGACATCCTGCCGCCGTTCTCCAACGACATCCGCACCTCGGTGCAGGAGGTCGCGGTGATCGGCGGCGGCGGCTCGCAAAACGCCGCCGTCCAGTTCGTGATCAACGGACCGGATCTGCGAAAGCTCGAGATCCTCGGCAAGCAACTCGTGGACAAGGTGAAGGTGATCCCCGGCGTCGTCGACATCGACACCTCGTTGAATACCGGCAAGCCTGAGCTGTCGGTCCGCGTCGATCGCCCGAAGGCGGCAGACCTCGGCGTCCAGATCAGCGACGCCGCGGAGGCACTGCGCCTCCTGGTCGGCGGCGATCAGGTGACCACCTTCAACGACGCCGGCGAGCAGTACGAAGTCCACCTGCGGGCCAGGGCGGAGAACCGCTCGACCGAGGCGGCGGTCGCGTCGCTGGCGGTGCCGTCGACGAGACTGGGCAGCGTGACGCTGGAGAACGTCGCCGACTTCGAGCCCGGCTCGTCGCCGACCGACATCAACCGCCAGGCGCGGCAACGGCAAGTGACGGTGTTCTGCAACCTGCTGCCGTCGGCGTCGCAGGCGGCGGTTCAGGACGCAATGCTGGCGGAGTTCAACAAGCTCAACACCAGCGGCGAATATCACGGCAGTATGGCCGGCCGCTCGAAAGAGCTCGGGCGCGCCGCACAGAACTTCGTGCTGGCGTTCGCGCTGTCGCTGGTCTTCATGTATCTGATTCTGGCGGCGCAGTTCGAGTCGTGGCTGCACCCGATCACGATTCTGCTGTCGTTGCCGCTGACGCTGCCGTTCGCGCTGCTCTCGATCATCATCTTCCGGCAGTCGCTGAACATCTTCTCGGCGCTGGGTCTGCTGGTGCTGTTCGGGGTGGTGAAGAAGAACTCGATTCTGCAGATCGATCACGCCAACCAGCTCAGGGACACCGGGCTGTCGACGCACGACGCCATCGTCCAGGCCAGCCGCGACAGACTGCGGCCGATTCTGATGACCACGTTCGCGTTCGTCGCCGGCATGATCCCGCTGATCGTCTCGCGCGGGATCGGCTCCGGCACCAACCACGCCATCGGCTATGTGATCTTCGGCGGCCAGTCGCTCGCTCTGCTGCTGACCCTGCTGGTGACGCCGGTGGCCTACTCGCTGTTCGACGATGCCTCGAAGATCCGCATCTTCGGCCGGCGGAAGAGCGGGGCGCCCGACGATGCGCACCCGGCCGGCTCGTTCGCGCCGGCCGCCACCAACGTGGCGGCGTCATCGAGCGCCGCGCTGGGCCGCACCACCCTCATCGCACTGCTCGCCGTCGCCCTCGCGGCGACGGCGTCGGCGCAACAGGCACAGCCGCCGCGCGCCCCGCGGGAAGGCGGCGCCGCCGCACAAACACCGGCGACCCTCCGCCTGACCGTGGACGAGGCCGTGAAGATGGCGCTCGACAACAACGCCGATCTGGCGGCCGACCGGATCGACCCGCAGATTGGCGACACGCGGGTCGCGGCCGCGTCCGGTGTGTTCCGGCCAGTCTTCAACACCGCCGCCAACTCGAACAACCAGCTGCTGCCGCCGTCGAATTTCCTGACGCCGGTCCCACAGGAGAACGACGTCGTCACCTCGACGGCCGGTCTCAGTCAGAACCTGCCGAAATATGGCACCAACTACAGCCTCGGCTGGAGCTTCACCCACACCACCAGCAACAGCATCCTGAACAGCTACAACCCGCTGGTGCAGTCGGGTCTGTCGGTCTCCGTGTCGCAGCCGCTCATCAGGAATCTGTCCTTCGACAGCAATCGCCAGCAGTTGGCGACCAGCAAGACCAACCGGGACATCGCGGACACGCGGCTGCGCGAAAGCCTGGTCCACACCACGGCCAACGTGAAGTCGGCGTACTGGAACCTCGTCTCGGCGCGGGCCACCGTGGACGCGCGGCGGTCGACGATCGATCTCGCCCAGGAACTGGTGCGGGTCAACAAGGCCAAGGTGGACGTCGGTTCCTCGCCGCCGCTCGACCTGGTGTCGGCGCAGGCAGAGGTCGCCGCCGACCAGGAGCAGCTGATCATCGCGGAGACCTCGGTCAAGGAAGCCGAAGATCGCCTGCGCCTGCTGATCTTCGACACCGCGAATCGGGACAGCTGGAACGTGGCGATCGAGACGGTCGATTCGCCGCCGATCGCCACGCCCGCGATCGATCTCGAGGCGGCGGTCACCCGTGCCCTGGCGCAGCGCGCCGATCTGCTGCGCTCACGCAAGGACATCGAGAACACCAAGACCAACGTCAAGTTCACCAGCAACCAGAAGCTGCCCGATGTGCGCGTGAACGGCAGCTACCAGGCGAGCGGGCTCGGCGGCACCCAGATTCTCCGCAGCGGCGGCTTCCCCGGCAACATCCTCGGTCCGGGCACGATCACCCCGATCGGCGACGTGCTCGGGCAGCTGTTCGCGCATGACTACCCGACCTGGGGCGTAGGCGTCAGCGTCTCGTACCCGCTTGGCGAGAGTGTCGAGCAGGCTAACTACGCGCGGGCGCAGCTCGAGCAGTCGCAGTCCGAGCAGCGTCTGAAGGCGGCCGAAGCGCGGGCCATTTCGCAGGTGCGCGACGCCGCATGGAAGATCGAGATGAACGCGAAGAGGATCGAGACGACGCGTTCGGCTCGCGAGCTGGCCGAGCAGCGGCTCGACGCCGAACGCAAGCGTTTCGAGGTCGGCATGTCGACGAGCTTCCTCACCATCCAGGCGCAGCGCGATCTGGCGAACGCCAGGACCAACGAGCTCGGCGCCGTGCTCGCCTACGACCTCTCCCTGGTCGACTTCGAAGCCCTGCAGGAGGCCGGTCCATCGGCGACGACCGCGGCCTCCTCGCTCGCGTCAGGCACCGGCGCGCTGGCGACAGCCGCAGCCGCGGGGGCGACCGCCCGGCAATGAGCGACCCGGCCAGGGTATGCGTCGGCGGCAGAGACTGAAAACTGAAAACTGAGACCTGGCTCTGAGTTCTAAGTTATAAGTTCTAGGTTGACCGATACCCTGGCCACCCGATTCGTGGCGACCGCGAAACACCGCTGGTCGTCGCTCTGCATGGCCGACTCGACCGGACGCGAGCTGACCTTCGGCCGCGCTCTCGTCGGCAGCCTGCTGCTCTCGCGCGACATCGGCCGGCGCGTGCCGCCGGGCGCCACCATCGGGATCCTGCTTCCAGCGTCGGTCGGCGGCGCCCTCGCCAATATCGCCGCGTCGTTCGCGGGGTGCGTGCCGGTCAACCTGAATTTCACCGCCGGCCGGGACGCCATGACCGCGGCGATCGATCGCTGCGGCATCACCGTGGTGCTGACGTCTCGCACCTTCCTGTCGAAGGCCGGGCTCGCCCAGGCTCCAGGGATGGTGTTTCTCGAAGACGTGCTGCAGAACACAACGACGCTGTCCAGGATCCTGATGCTGGCGGCGGCGCGGGTCCTGCCGGCGCCGCTGATCATCCGCTATTTCCTGCCGCCGACCGACCCCGACGCGCTCGCGGCGATCATCTTTTCGAGCGGCAGCACCGGCGTGCCCAAGGGCGTGATGCTCTCTCACCGGAACGTCCTGGCCAACATCGACGGCGCCAACTCACTGTTCCGGCTGGGAGCCGACGACGTCGTGCTCGGCGTGCTGCCGTTCTTTCATTCCTTCGGCTATACCGTCACCCTCTGGCTGCCGCTGGTGGTCGGGTTCGCGGCCGCCTATCATCCCAACCCCACCGACGCCAAGACCATCGGCGAGATGGCGGCGAAATACGGTGCAACGCTGCTGATCAGCACGCCGACGTTCTGCTCGGCCTACGTGCGCAAGTGCCAGCCCGAACAGTTCGCCAGGCTGCGTCTGGCGATCGTCGGCGCGGAGCGGCTGCGCGAACCGATCGCATCGGCGTTCAAGGACAAGTTCGGCGTCGATCTGATCGAGGGCTATGGCTGCACCGAGATGGCGCCGGTGGTGGCGGTCAACGTGCCCGCACGCCGACGGCAGCGGCTCGAAGCCGGGCACGGTCGGCCGGCCGCTGCCGGGCAGTGTCCGCGAAGATCGTCGACCCCGACACCGGCGAGGGACCGCTGGTCGGCAAGGAAGGGCTGCTGCTGGTGACCGGGCCGAACCAGATGCGCGGCTATCTTGGCGAGCCGGATCTCACGCGCGATGTGCTTCGCGACGGCTGGTACGTCACCGGCGACATCGCCGCGATCGACGAAGACGGCTTCATCCGCATCACCGACCGGCTGTCGCGCTTCAGCAAGATCGCCGGCGAGATGGTGCCGCACATGAAGGTCGAGGAGCGGCTGCAGGCGCTGCTGCGCGATCCGCACACCTGCGTGGTGACCGCGGTGCCGGACGCAGCCAAGGGTGAGCGCCTCGTCGCGCTCTACACCGATCCAGACGTCTCGGCACAGGACGTATGGGAGCAGCTCTCTCGCTGCGAGCTGCCGAAGCTCTGGATTCCCAAACGCGAGGACCTGCACATCGTCGAGGCGAT
This sequence comes from uncultured Acidobacteriota bacterium, assembly GCA_963794705.1. Lineage (GTDB taxonomy): Bacteria > Acidobacteriota > Vicinamibacteria > Vicinamibacterales > CAVVIG01 > CAVQFC01. The sequence continues at coordinate 115,654 of CAWCFI010000005.1, read as the reverse complement.
TCCCACGCTCGGCACCGGGAAGGTGGACCTGCGCGCGGTGCGGCAGGTGGCGGCCGACCGCTCGGCCTGACCGGGCGCTCGGGCGACGCCTTCGCTACACCTGCGGCAGTGCGGTGACGGCTCTGACGGGAACGCTGATTCGCCGCGCCGGCATCAGCCGCGCCATGTAGGTGTAGACCACCGGCGTCAGATACAGCGTGATCAGCTGCGAGACGAGCAGGCCGCCGACCACCGCCAGGCCAAGCGGCCGCCGCGCCTCGCCGCCCGCGCCCAGACCGAGCGCGATCGGCAGCGCGCCGAGCAGCGCCGCCATGGTCGTCATCATGATCGGCCTGAAGCGGATCACGCAGCCTTCGTAGATCGCTTCAGCCGGCGTCTTGCCGTGCACTGCGCTCGGCCTCGAGCGCGAAATCGATCTGCATGATCGCGTTCTTCTTGACGATGCCGACCAGCATGATCAGGCCGACGAACGAATACACGTTCAACTCGTTGCCGAACAGCCACAGCGTCAGCAGCGCGCCGAGGCCGGCCGACGGCAGGCCCGACAGAATCGTGAGCGGGTGAATGTAGCTCTCGTAGAGCATGCCGAGCACGATGTAGACGACGCCGATCGCGACGATCAACAGCAGCCCGAGATTGCGGACCGAGTCCTCGAACGCCTTGGCCGAGCCCTCGAACGCGACGGTCATCGCGGCCGGCAGCAGCTGCAGGCCGAGCGCGCGAATCTCGTCGACCGCGTCGCCGAGCGCGACCCCCGGCCGCAGGCCGAACGAAATCGCGACCGCCGGCAGCTGCCCCGAATGGTTGACCGTCTGCGGGCTGACGTCCTCCACCGTGTGCACCACCGAGTCGAGCGGCACCATCGCTCCGCGCAGCGTCTTGAACGCGAGGTGCCCCAGCGCGCCGATGCTGGTCTGATATCGGGGATCGAGCTCGAGCAGCACCCGGTACTGCGCCTCGTCGCCGTAGATGGTCGACGACCACTTCGGCCCGAAGCCGCTGTACAACGCGGCGGAGATCGCGGCGGGATCGAGCGCCACCGCCGCGGCCTTGTCGCGATCGATCACCAGCCGGACGCGCGGGCTCTTGATTTCCAGATCGCTGGACACGTCCTGCACGTGCGGCAGCTGCGCAATCGCGGCCTGAAACTTGCCGGCCCACTCGTACAGCTGGGTGGTGTCCGGGCTGCGCAGCGTGACGCTGTAGCTGCTGTCTCCCTGGCGGCCGCCGATCTGCAGCGCCGGCGGCAGGGTCACGAAGGTGCGGAACCCGGGAAAGCGCGCCAGCAGCGGCCGCGTCTGGGCGACGATTTCCTGCGCGGTGTTGACGCGGTCGGCGCGCGGCTTCATGCGCATCACCACGCGAGCCGTATTCATGGCGCCGGCCCCGCCCGGGCCGTTGCCGAGAAAGGCGACGGCGCGCTGCAGGTTCGGGTTCGTGCGCACCAGGTTCCCGACCCGCCGGACGTTCTCGTACATCTCCTCGTAGGCGGTGCCTTGCGCCGCGCGCAGCCCGATGTTGATCGAGTCGTCGTCCTGGTCGGGGATGAATCCCTTGGGGACCACCCGGAACATCTGCGTGGTCGCGCCGAGCACGACGAAGAACAGCACCAGCACGGCGAACCGGTGCCGCAGCGCAAAGGTGAGGCTGCGGCTGTACTGGCGGCGGAACGCATCGAACGCGCGATCGACCCACGGCTCGCCTGGCGCCCTTGGGGCGCGCCTTGCAGCAGCCGGCTGCAGAGCATCGGCGTCAGCGACACCGACACCAGGCCGGAGATCACCACCGCCGCGGTAATCGTGACCGCGAATTCGCGAAACAGCCGGCCGAGGATGCCGCCGAGAAACAGCACCGGAATGAAGACCGCGGCCAGCGATACCGTCATGCTGAGGATGGTGAAGCCCACTTCGCGCGAGCCGTCCATGGTGGCGCGCCAGGGATCGGCGCCCTCCTCGAGATGGCGCACGATGTTCTCCAGCATCACGATCGCGTCGTCGACCACGAAGCCGAACGACAGGATCAGCGCCATCAGCGACATGTTGTTGAGGCTGAAGTGCATCAGCCGCATCACCACGAGCGTGCCGAGGATCGAAAACGGCAGCGCCAGCGCCGGGATGAGCGTCGCCGAGGCGTTCTGCAGGAACAGGTAGATCACGAAGACGACCAGCACCAGGGTCGCCGCCATCGTGATCTTGATGTCCTTGAACGCGGCGCGAATCGACAGCGCGCGGTCGGTGCCCTGAATCAGGTGAATGGCCGGCGGCAGCTGGCTGCTGATCTGCGGCAGCAGCCCCTTGATCGAGTCGATCACCTCGAGGGTGTTGCTGCCCGGCTGCTTCTGCACCGAGACCAGGATCGCGCGCCGCTCGCGATCCGGATCGAACAGCCACGATGCGCTGTGGTTGTCCTCGACGCTGTCGATCACGGTCGCCACCTGCTGCAGCCGGACCGGCGCGCGGTTGTGGAAGCCGAGGATCATCGGCCGGAAGGCGTCCGCGGTCATCAGCTGGCCGTTGGCGCGGATGGTGAAGGTGCCGGTCGGTCCGAACAGCTGACCGGTCGGCAGGTTCACGTTGGAGTTCTGCAGCAGCTGATCGATCTCGTTGATGCCGATGCCCTGCGCGCGCAGCCGATCGGGATCGACCTGGACGCGGACGGCGTACTTCTGGCCGCCGAGCACGTTGACCTGGGCGACGCCGCTGATGCGCCGCGACCTGCGGCGCGATCAGCGTCTGCGCGTAGCTGTCGATCTCCGACAGCGGACGGGTGTCGGAGCTGAGGGCGATGACGAAGATCGGCTGGTCGGCCGGGATTGACCTTGCGGAAGGTCGGCGCCGACGGCATGCCGGGCGGCAGCAGCGGCAGCGCCTCGGCAATCGCGGTCTGGACGTCGACGGCGGCGCCGTCGATGCTGCGATCGAGATCGAACTGCAGGGTGACGTTGGTGGTGCCGAGCGCGCTCGACGAGGTCATCGAGTCGAGGCCGGCGATCGCGGTGAACTGGCGCTCGAGCGGGCTGGCGATGCTCGAGGCCAGCGTCTCCGGATCGCCGCCGGGCAGGCCGGCGCCGACGCTCAGCGTCGGAAAGTCGATCGACGGCAGGTCGCTGACCGGCAGCGCCGCGTAGGCGAGCACGCCGAACAGCGCGACCGCCAGCATCAGCAGGCTGGTCGCGATCGGGCGGCGGACGAACAGGGCCGAGATGTTCACGTGTGAAAAATAGTAGTCACTATCTTTTTGATAATCAAGCGGTATACTGGCGCCATGCCGAAGAACTACGGCCAACCCTGCCCCGTGGCCCGGTCGCTGGAGTTTCTCGGCGAGCGCTGGACGCTGCTGATCGTGCGGGATCTGCTGATGGGACCGCGCAAGTTCCAGGACTTCAGCGCGTCGCTGAGCGGCGTCGCGCCCGCGGTGCTCTCGCACCGGCTGAAGGTGCTCGAGAAGCACGGCATCGTGTCGCGCCACCTCTACTCGGAGCACCCGCCGCGCGCCGAGTACCCGCTGACCGATCGTGGACTCGAGCTGCGGCCGGTGGTCCGCGCGCTCGGCATCTGGGGCGCACGCCATCTCGGCGCCTCGTGGACCTTCGTCCACGACGCCTGCGGCACCAACGTCGAGATTGCCTACTACTGCCCGACGTGCGGCAAGACGGTCGACACCACGCACATCCACCGGCAGCGAAAGGACGATAGCCGTCCCACCGCGCATGTGTAGTGCGGACGGTCAGCTTCGCCGTGTCGGGCAGGCCTGAAGGGCGGCGCTACTTACGCAGCGCGCGCGGCAGATCCGGCACGGTCTCTTTCAGGATCTCCATCACCGCCTGCCGATCGGCGGCGCTGAGACGCGCGTATTTCGCTGCAGTGTCTCGACCCGCAAGCACGTCCCAGACCCGGACATAGATCGCCGCTCTCACCTCCTCCGGCAGGGCGCGAAACGCCGCGGAGTAGATCAGGAAGCTGCAGGGGTATCTCAGCAGACGATGTTCGAGATCGAGTTGACGGAGCGAGCGGCCGTGGCTGTCGTGCGGACCCTGCGCGGAGAACTGCTCGGCGAACGGCGAACGGCTCGTCCACGGCGGCGGTCAGCGGTTCCTCCTCGACGAACAGCAGATAGTCCACCAACTCGCTGACGGTGTCACTCAGCGGACCGCGTCTCGCATCCGCGCCTTCCCAGCCGGCCCTGGTGATCAGGTTGATCATGTGCGCCTGGTGCTGGAACACCATCAGCGCGGCGATGTCGCTTTGGGTCGAGAGGTATCCCCGTCCGTCGAACAACGCCTCGGGCGCGATTCGATGCAGCGTGTTGTCGGAGACGATCGCCTCGCGCTTGACGGTGTCCATCACCACGGCGTTGCCGATGTGGCGGTGCCGCGGTCGCGGCCGGTCACGTACCAGCCGCCCCAGCGGCGCCGGAACGGCGTCCGATCGTCGGCATCGTAGCTGCCGAATTGCGCGAGCGGCAGGCCGTCGGGCGCCATGAAGACGCTGCGCGCCAGCAACCCCGGCACGTGCAGCGTGCTGTAGTTCTGATGGCAGCTCAAACATGCCGGCCGCCGCTCGACGACCGGACGCGGCTGCGGCTTCTGTTCGATGGTGTAGAAGAGCACGCCCTGCTCCGGGTCCTGGACGGCGAGCTCGAGCAACGGTGCGCCGCGGATGTAGCCGACCGTGACCGCATCATTGAAGAAGATGGCGCGTGGGTTTGCCGGGCTCGGTGTACAGCGCCTGAATCCCGGTCTTCGACATCACCAGCATCTGCGACGCGACCGGCACGTGCAGCGCGCTCAGCACCGGCCGCAGGTAGCCGGTCCCTTCGTCGAAATCGAGATGGACGCTGCCGGTTTCGACCGAGCGACTCAGCGCGCCGACCTCATCGTGCGCGGGCTTCGCGTAGTAGCCAATCTCCGGATGCGTCAGCGCGCCGGCCAGCGGCCGTTCCGTCAGCTGCCCCGCCGGCACGCCGGCAATCACTGCGAGCGAGCCAGCCGCGACCGTGGCGACAGCGGCCACGAACATCGCCGTTCTCTGCATCCGGGGCTATTGTCGCCTAAGTCTGCTCCACGCCTCGGCGCCTCGGCTTAGAATCGAGCCTCGTGCCGCCTGTATGAGACCCACGCCGCAGATTCCGCCAGAGCTCGAGGACTACCGGGACCATTACTGGCGCCGCGAAGGCATGCGGCAGATCGAAACCGCGCTCGAGGCGGAACGTTTCATCGAACAGGTCGGCTTCGCCGCCTGCCTGACCGACTGCCGCCGGCCGGGGCCGTCGCTCTACGTGGCGGTGTGCGGGCGGCGCGATGCGGTGATGCCGCGCAACGTTCAGAAGGATGAAGAGGCGTCGCTGCACCTGGGTGCTGAAAGACGAAATCATCGCGCGCGGCCGGGTCTACTACGCCAAGCTGTCGCGTGGCAAGGCGATGTTCCTCGCGCCGCGAATGATTCCGTACTTCCACGCCGTCTGGGGCATTCGCAAGGCTGAGGAAAAGCAGCGGCTGAGCAAGAGAGCGCGCAGGCGATCCTCCGCGTTCTTCGACGAGAGTGGGAAATGAGCACCGCGGACCTGCGGCAGGACGCCGGCATCACGGATCGCGCCGCGTTCAACAAGGCGATGGACGAGCTGCAGGCGGCGATGATCGTCCTGCCGAGCCAGGTGTTCTACCAGCCGAAATTCACCTACATCTGGACCCTCGGGGTCGGCCGGTTTCCCGACGCGCTGCGGCAGCGCGTCGCTCGGGAGACGGCGCTGCGAGAAATCGCCCGGGGCTTTCTGGCGGGCGCCGGCATGACGATTCCCGGCGAGCTGGCGCGCGTGACCGGCCTGTCGCGGCAGGACGCGGGGCTCGGCAATCGCGCGCTGGTCAAGGAAGGCTACGCGACGATGCCAGCCTACGGGACCTACCGGCTACCGTCCGTCGACGAACGCACCTGACGCGGGCAGCCGCTGCGCCCCCTTTGCACCTCACTCGTAGCGCAGCGCCTCGAGTGGATCGACGCTGGTGGCGCGACGCGTCGGAATCCAGCACGCTACCAGCGCCACGCCGCTGAACAGGATGCCGGCGGCGATCAGGGTGAGCGGATCGGTCGGTTCAACCTCGAACAAGAAGGCCCGCAGCACGCGCGCGAGCATCAGCGCCGCCGCCGTGCCCGCGACCAGCCCGCCCCCGATCAGCCAGAATCCCTCGCCGAAGATCATGTTCCGGATGTCGCGGCGCTGTGCGCCGACCGCGGTGCGGATCGCGATCTCGCGGCGGCGGGAAGCGACCGACAGCGAGAGGACACCGTAGATGCCGATCAGGGTCAGGATCGTGCCGACGACAGAGAAGCCGACCAGCAGCTGCGCCGCGAACGTCCGCGACGCGACCGACTCGCTGCGCACCTGCTCCAGCGTCCTGACGTGTTCCACCGCGACCGTCGGATCGACGCCGCGCAGGGCGCGCTGCACGGCGGCGGTCACCGCGCGCGGGTCCCCTGCCGTCCGCACCACGAGATCCTTCGAAAACGCCGATGCCTGCCACAGCGAGAGGTAGACTTCCGGTTCCGCCGCCTTGGTCAGATCGTCCACGCGGCCGTCGCTCACCACACCGATCACTTCGGTCGGCGGCCGCTCGCGGCCAAAGATCCACAGTTTTCTTGCCGATCGGACTGGTCGACGCAAAGTAACGATCCACGAACCGCTGGTTGATCAGCGCTACGCCGGGCGCGTTCCGATCGTCGGTGGATCGCACATCCCGCCCCTGATGATCGACTGTCCGAGCAGCGCAAAATAGCCGGACGTGACCGCGCGCAGCGGCAGCGACACTTCGTCGCTCGGCTTGGCGATGGGGTGCCCTTCGACCTCAATCGTGCCCGGCCAGTTGTTGCCGGTGAGCGGCACGCCCCATGCGAACGCCGCCTGCTGGACCCCGGGAACCTGCGCGACCTGTTCCAGCGCGCGGCTGTGAAAACCGACCCAGTCCCCCTGCACCGCGGTCACGGTCATCGTCAGAATGCGGTTGATGGCATAACCAGCGCGCACGTTCCCCAGGTTGTTCATCGTGCGGATCAGCAGGCCGGCGCTGACCAGCAGCGCGAGCGTGAGCGCGGTCTGCGCGATCGTCACGCCGCGCAGCAGCCGCCGCTCGCCGATCCCGGCGCTGCTCTTGGGCCCGCCGCTCTTGAGGATTTCGTTCGGGTCGAGCCGCGTCGCGCGCACTGCGGGGATCAATCCCGCCAGCGCCGCCGCAAAGACCGCGAGTCCGAGTCCGGCGGCCAGCACCGGCCAGCCGGTCGTCACCGCGTCGAGCCGTGGGATCGCATGGCCGCCCACCAGCTTGAACAGCCTGACGATGCCGAAGGCGAGGACTACGCCGCAGGCGCTGCCCAGGACCGCGAGCAGCAGGCTCTCCACCGCGACCTGGCCGAACAGCTTGGCACGGCCGACGCCGAGTGCGATGCGCACCGCGTACTCCTGCTGACGCTGCAGGCCGCGCACCAGCAGCAGCGCCGCGGTGTTGCCGCAGGCGATCAACAACACCAGCGCCGCCGCGCCGAACAGCGGCAGGAGGATGTGGCGGCCGTCCGCATTCAGAGCATCGGTCAGCGACTGCACCACGGGCGTGAAGCCGTCGAAGGCATGCTCGGCCTGCGCTTCGCGCGCGACGAGAATGGTGAGCTCCGCCTGCGCGTCCCGCGGCGTGACGCCCTCCTTCATCAGGCCGATCACGTTCCAGGACGGATTCTTCAGCCGCTCCGGACTCGGCGTCGCCGGCATCCAGAAATCCACCAGCGCATTGAGGTTGTAGTTCGGCTCTTTCGCGGCGGACGGCGACGGCAGAAAGCGGATGCCGGGCGGCATCACGCCGATTACCGTCGGCGGCGTCTGGGTCCGGCTCATGCGCAGGGTCTTGCCGACGATATGCGGATCGCCGTTGAACTTGCGCTGCCAGAGCTCGTAACCGAGGATGATCGACTGCGCCGGCGCGGCGCCGGTTTCCGACTCGACGAAGCTGCGGCCCATCACCGGCTGCAGGCCCACCACCTTGAAGTAGTCGCGCGTGACGACCATCCCTTCGATGGATTCGCTGCCCTGATCATCGACCAGGAAATTGAACGACCAGCCGTACGCGGCGAGCGCGTCGAAGGCCTTCGACTCCTGCTGCCAGTCCATCCACTGCGCGGCGGGCCACATCCTGGGACTCAGGGCGGGCACGTGATCGCTGCGCTCGGACTGGATCAGCGCCAGCCGCGACGGGTGGAGGTACGGGGGCGGCGTCAGCAGGACGCCCTGGATCAGGCTGAAGACGGCTGCGGTCGCGCCGATGCCGAGGGCCAGCGTCAGCACCGCGATGACCATGAAGCCGGGATGCTTCAGCAGCAGTCTGGAGCCGAAGCGCAAATCGCGAAACATCCGTCCTCCGCGTGCTTAGACGGAAACGGCGGGACCGTGGTTATGCGCGCCAAATAAAAAAGGCCGGCGCCTCGGGGCGCCGGCCTCTCATCTCACCCGAACGGCGCGCCGCTTACTGCTGCGGCGCGGCGGTCGTCGACGTCGTCATGGTGCGACGCTTGTCCTGTTCGATCTTGAAGTCTTCGTCCTTCATGTAGACGATGTTGATCCAGGCGTGCGCCATCTCGTCCACCGTGCGATCGCCCCAGCCGACCCATTGGTTCGGGTCGGGATTGCTCTTCTTGGCGATGGTGTTGTCGTGCCACGCCGTCACCTTCAGGATCGTCCCCTTGGGCAGCAGCGGCGCCGCATCGTCGGCGTAGACGTAGGTCGTCATCCAGTTGAAGTTGAAGTCGCTGACCAGGCTGAGCACCTGCTTCTGTCCGTTGGGCAGGATCGCCTCGACCATCATCGCCTTGCCGCGCAGATGCATGTGCGGCTGGAAGCTCTCGATCCGGGCCGCCTCGCGGAGCACGGTGAAGCCTTCGGCGAGCGAGACGGTGTTCGGCCGGATGTCCATCGTGCCGAGCGCGGCGGGAACCAGCGACAGCGACGTCCGGAACTTCGGCTCCTGGCCCTTCGGGTAGAAGTAGATCCCCATCTCGACCTTGCTGGTGATCTCTTCACCCGCCTGGGAGTAATGAATGTCCCAGTGGAACTTCGAGCCGGGCAGCAGCAGCTTGCCGGTGTCGGGGCGCATCATCTCGCCCTGCTTGCCGACCGCCCATTCCATGAACGGGGCGGGCAGGCCGGCCGGCGCCGAGGCGCCCGGTTCGGTCTGCTCGAGATAAGCGATGGCGTGATGCGTGATCTTGCGGCCCGGCAGGGTCTCGGGACGGATTTCAATCGCGCGGACCCAGCGCGGCTCGGTGATGCCCGACGGCGTGACGCGCTTGTCCCACGCGTCCTGCGACACCTTCGGCATCGTGAAGTCGTACGACTTGATGATCAGGTCCGGCTCTTTCTGGCCGAACTGCGCCGCGAAGTTCCAGCCCTGATCGTCGGGCCAGTGTTTCGCCGCCGGCATGTCCTTGGGATCGCCTTGCGGCGCGCCCGCGTCCACCCACTTGACGATGGTCTCGAGCTGCTCGTCGGTGAGCGAACGGTCGTTCTTGAATTTCTGGATGCCGACCGTCCGATCGATCTGCCACGGCGGCATCTGCCGATCGGCGACCCGCGCCTTGATCGAGCGCGCCCATGGCCGCGCCTCGGTGAACGTCATGAGCGACATCGGCGCCATCGAATCGGGCCGATGGCACGCCTCGCACTTTTCCTGGAAGATCGGCGCGATATCCTTGGTAAACGTCGGCGTTTTCGGTGCGTCGGCGGCCGCGGCCATCGACGGCGCCAGCAGCGCCACGCCCAACACCCACTGCGTCAAGTGCCTCATGATCGTGATCCCTCTCCTGTGTATTCTACGGCCGGACGGTCACTTTTACGTAGGTATTGGTCCAGCAGCACTGAAAGCCGCCCCCGCCCTCGCCCGACTCGTCGTTCGCCTGGACGCGCAACATATAGTCTCCCGCCGCGGCGAAGGTGCCCGCGACGGTGATCATGGCGCCCTGCTTCAGCACCGGGATACGGGCCTTGTCGAACGTCACCTTGCCGGGTCCGCGGAACTTGTGGACCGAAACGGTGGCCACCGAGCCGGATCCACGACCCCCGAAGCCGGCGCCTTCCGCCTCGGCCGGCGCCTTCGGATCCTCCACCCAGATGCTCATCGCGATCGGCTGGTTCACCGTGCCGCTGAAGGTCGCGGCCACCGCGGTCGGCGGGCCCGTCACCTTCGCCCCGCCCTCGGAAAAGGCCAGCACCGGCGGCTTGTTGTGCATCCCCAGTTCTTCGTATGGACTGATGGGATAGCCCTTGTTGAGGGTCAGCGGAATCGATTGCGACTCGCCGTTGGCGACGATGGTCCAGGTAAGAGTCTTGGTGCCGAAGTCCTTTGGCACCTTGATCGCGAACACGCCCCACTGCCGGCCGATCTCGAAATGCGTCGGCTGCCCCTGGTCGGCGACGCCCGGCTCCACGCGGTTGTTCGGACCCACCGGAATGTCGAGCGCTTCCTTGGTGTTGCGGTTGTAGTAGCCGAGCAGAAAGCTGAAGGTGCCATCCGGGTTGGTGTACCAACCCTCGTAGGCCGGCGTGATGCTGGCGCCGCGCTCCCGCTGGGGATCGAGCGGCAGGGTCGCCTTCGGAACCTGCGCACCCACGGCGGCCACGCCGCACGCCAGGAGTGCGAGGCACCCGGACACCATCCAACGACGATTTCGGACGAAAAGTGCTGTGCTCATTTGTTAGGGGTGCTTACATTCTAGCAGATGCTGCATGGCTTTCCAACGAAACCCCGTGCTACGGTGGATCACGATATGGCACGCTCATTCACGCTGATCGCGCTCGCGATCGCGGCGGCGGGCTTTCCGCCCGCCCCGGCCCTCGCGCAAGCCCCCTCGCCCCTGGCCGGGGTCTGGTCGCTCAATCGCTCCCTGAGCCAGTTCCCTACGGATATCGGGTTCAACCCCGCATGGATGACCGCGGCGGCCAACGACGGCCGCGGCGGCGGCTCGACCAGTGGCGGGGGCGGCGGCGGCGGCGGACGCCGGGGCTCGGGCGGCGGAAGCCGCACGACGGGAGGCGCGGCCTCGCCGTTCGCCGCGCGCCCCGAGAGCTACGAAGATTCGCGGCGGGTCCAGCTCCTGACCGGCGAAGCCCGCAACCCGGCATCGCGGCTGATGATCGTCGACACGATGTCCGCCGTGACGATTACCAACGAGCTCGGGCAGTCGCGAACGGTGCATCCCGACGGGCGGCAGGAGTCGATGGAGATTCAGGGCGTGTCGTTCGCCGTGACCTCGAAACGCGACGGCGATCAGCTGACCATCGACTATCGGGTCGATCAAAACCGCGAGGTCCGGTTCACCTACGCGTCCACCGCGAGCCCGCCGCAGCTGGTGGTCGAGGTGCAGTTCCTCGAACACGGCAAGGGCGACCAGGCGAAGCGCGTCTACGATTCCGGCACGGGCACCGAGACACGCACAACGACCGCCCCGGCGCCGGCCGGCGCGCCCGGGCAGCCGGCCCCCGATCCGTTCGATCAGCGGCCGGGCGCGGAGCTCAAAGGCCTGACCACGCTCGGGATCCTGGTCGAGACGCTCAGCTCCCAGGCGATCGCGTGCGGGCTCAGCCAAACCGCGATCGAAGACGCGCTGTCGAAGCGCTTCTCGGCCGGCGGGTTCACGGTCCGGCGCAATTCCGACGAGGACACCTACGTCTACGTGAACATCATGTCGACCAGCCTGCCCGGCGGGTCGTGCACCTCGCGGTACGATACCTTCCTGTACACGCACGCCACCGCGAAGTTGTCGTATCGCGAGCAGCCGGTGCTGGTGCAGGTGTCGTTGATGCACCGGGGAGGCATCGGGACCAGCGCGCCGACCGCCCACGGTTTGGCGGTCGTGCGCGGGCTCGAGGGCTTCGTCGATACGTTCGTGACGCAGATACACGACGCCAACAAGTAGAGATATGGACTCGCCAGGCCTGCCACCTCCCGTTCTCGTCGCCGATGAAGCGAGCCTCGCCCGGCTGGTGGGCGACCTCGCCGGGTGTGCGGTCGTCGCGGTCGATACCGAGTCCAACAGCCTGCACGCCTATCGTGAGCGCGTCTGCCTGATTCAGTTCTCGACACCCACGTCCGACTACATCGTCGACCCGATCAGGCTCGCGGATCTCGCCTCGCTCGCCCCCGTCTTCGCCAATCGCGATCAGCAGAAAGTGTTTCACGCCGCCGAATACGACCTGATCTGCCTCAGGCGCGACTACCACTTCGAGTTCGCGAACATCTTCGACACCATGAGCGCGGCGCGCACGCTCGGCTGGCCGCAGGTCGGGCTGGCCGCCATTCTCGAGGGACAGTTCGGCGTGGCGATGAACAAGAAGTATCAGCGCGCCGACTGGAAGCGCCGGCCGCTGACGCCGGAACAGTTGGACTACGCCAGGCTCGACACCCACTACCTCGTGGCGCTGCGCGACAGGCAGTTCGAGGCGTTGACCGGGTCCGGCCATTGGGCGGAGGCCCACGAGGAATTCGATCGCCTGGCGAGGCTGCGCGGCGATGCCGGCGAGAGCGGCTCGCAGGCGGCCGCGTTCTGGCGGGTCAAGGGTGCGCGCGAGCTCACGCCCGCGCAAGCCTCGATCCTCGAGTCGCTCTTCGAGTACCGCGAGCAGCAGGCCGAGCGTCTGGATCGCCCTCCCTTCAAGGTGATGGGCGAAGCGACGCTGCTGGAGCTCACCCGCCGTGCCCCGCGCCACCCAGACGATCTGCAGGGCGTCCCCGGCATGACGCCGGATCAGGTTCAGCGCTACGCGAACGGTCTGCTTCAGGCGGTTCAGCGAGGCCTCGACGCCCCGCCGCAGCGCGCGCCCCAGGCCGATCGCGAGCCGGACGACGTCCAGGATCGGTACGACCGCCTTCATACCTGGCGCAAGAACAGAGCGAGGGCCCGCGGGGTCGAGTCGGATGTGATCCTGCCGCGCACGGCGCTCTGGGATCTCGCCAGGCGGCCGCCACGGACGGCTGGCGAACTCGCGCACATCGCGGACTTCGGTCCCTGGCGCCGGGAAACCTACGGGGAAGAGATTCTCGCGCTGCTCGGTTGAAGGAGTATGTTCATGCGGACCACGACCGTCATCATCGCCGCCGCCGTCTTGAGCGGAACGCTCGCGGCACAGGAATCCAAGCCGGTGCCGAAAGACTCGGTACGCATCTCGATTCCCGGCTGCACGAAGGGCTACATCTTCACGGCAGGACGCCGCACCGTTGACGAGCCGGGCAGCGTGTCCGTACCCGAGGGCATGCACTTCCGGATGAACGGGCCGAAGAAGCTGCTCGCCGAGATCAAGGCCGAAGAAGGATCGATGATTCTCGCTCACCGGGCTCACCAAGAAAGGCCAGTTCGAGCCGGGTGGCGTGGCGGTCGGCGGCGGCGTGCGCGTCGGCCCTGGGCCCGGCGGGCCGGGCGGCAGCCTGGGAAGCCCCGTCGCCGGCCAGCTTATTATCGACGTCGAAGGCTGGCGCCCGCTCGACGGACGCTGTCCATCGGCGCGATAGCCGTCGGATGCCGGCGTGCGCTGGTGGCTCGCGCTCAGGCCGGGTGCAGCGCGGTCGGCCACTCGAACGGTTTTGAGGAGTGGAGAGCGTCGGGCTTGCCGGAGGCCGCGCGGGCGGCATCGACCGCCTCGTCTTTCTTCGGTCCCAGCGGAAGGTTTGCCGCCAGCATGTCCTCGACGGCCCGGATCGACAACGGCCTCGAGAAAAGATAACCCTGCGCGTGCGTGCAGCCGAGACGCTCCAACTCGCACGCCTGCCCGTCGTCCTCGATCCCTTCGGCCACCACACTGGTGTTGAGCGTCCTGGCCAGCGCGAGGATGCTCTCGACGATCGCCGGCCGATCGGGCAGCAGCAGGCTTTTCACGAACGAGCGATCGATTTTGAGCGCGTCGACCGGCAGCTTGTGCAAGTGGCTGAGCGACGAGTAGCCACAGCCGAAATCGTCCAGGTAAATCTTGGCGCCGAACTCGCGCAGCTCGCGAAGCAGCTTGGCGGCTTCGTTCGGGTTGTCCATCAGGGCGGTCTCGGTGATTTCGAGGCGGAGATCGCTCGGCTTCAGTCCGGCATGATGCACGGCCTGCTCGACGATCCCCAGAAAGCTCTGCTGCATCTGCCGGCTGGAGACGTTGACGGTGATGTAGTCGAGGCCGAAGGCGGGAAACCGCCGCTGCCAGTCGGCGAAGGTGGCGCAGGCCTGCTGCAGCACCCATGTGCCGAGCGGCTCGATGATGCCGAGTTCCTCGGCCAGGGGGATGAAGGTCGCCGGCGAGATCGCCTGGCCGTTGCGCGTCCATCGGACCAGGGATTCGAAGCCGACGCACATCCCCGAGTCCAACAGCACGATCGGCTGATAAACCACTTCGAAGTCGTTGTGGTTGACGGCGTGGCGCAGGTCGTTCTCGAGGCCGAGTCGGTCGAGCTCGCGCGCGTGCATGTCGGCGTCGTACAGCTCGTGGCGCGCCTTGCCGCGCGACTTGGCGTGATACATGGCGGTGTCGGCGTCGCGCATCATCTCGTCGGGGTTGTTGTAGTGCGGCCCGCCGAACGCGATGCCGATGCTGGCAGAGGTGAAGACTTCACGGCCGCCGATTGAAAAAGGCGCGCTCAGCGAGTCCTGAATCCGGAACGCGACCGCGTTGGCCTGGTTCCCGTCGGCGAGCTCGTTCAGGAGAATCGCGAACTCGTCGCCACCAAGCCGGGCGAGCTCGTCGCCCTTCCGCAGACACGATTCGAGGCGGCGCGACACCGCGGCGAGCAGTTCGTCGCCCACCAGGTGACCGAGACTGTCGTTCACCACCTTGAAGCGGTCGAGGTCGAGATAGAGCGCCGCGAAGCGGGTGCCGGCGCGCTGCTCCTTGAGCTCGTTGAGACGGCGTCCGAGCTTCTCCACGAACACCGACGCGGTTGCACAGCCCGGTCAGCGGATCGAGGAACCCGGCGCTGTGCAGCCGGTCCTGCGCGACCAGCCGGTCGGTCGTGTCGGTCAGCGATCCCGCGACGCGCACCGCCCGGCGGGCGGCGCCGCGCACCGCGACGCCGCGGCAGAGGAACCGCCGGTAGGTGCCGTCCTCGTGGCGGATCCGGTGCTCGTACTGAAAGTGATCCGTCTTGCCTGACAGATGGGCCTCGAGCGCCTCCCTGAGCGGCCCGACGTCGTCAGCATGCACGCGATCGATCCAGGCCTCGTGGCGGAGGGTGCCGGTATCCGGGGCGAGGCCCATCATCGACCTCCAGCGATTCGAGACGTAGAACTCCTGGGTGCGAAGATCCCATTCCCACAGGCCGTCGTTCGCCCCCTCGGCGGCGAGCGCAAAGCGCTGGGCGCTTCGCTTGAGCGCGTGCTCCTCGACCGTTCGATCGGTGACGTCGGTCCAGAGCATCGTCGCGCCATCGGCAACGGGCAAGATCTTGACTTCCAGCGTCCGCGCGCCCTCGGCGGTGGTGACTCCGAGATTGCCGAGCGTCCGCGCGCTTCGCTGGGTCAGGACTTCGTTGATCGCGCGCGGCAGCTCGGTCTTGGCCAGGAACGGCAGCGCGTCGACGAGCGACCGCCCGAGCGCTCGTTGGCCGGGGCAGCTCAGGATGCGTTCGAGCGCGTCGGTCCAGAGCGTGATCACACCAGTGCTGCCGATCACGGACATGCCCTGATCCAGGGATCCGATGACCTCCCGGCGGCGGTGTTCCTCTTCGAGGCGGTTCGCATGGGCGCGGTACGCGCGATAGGCGAAGTACGACGGCAATGCCATCACCGGCAGCACTTCCCAGACCCGGCGATCGATCAGCTCGATGATGCCCACGGACAGACTGGCGCCGATTACGTGGCTCGAACAGCCGTGCAGCAGGCTCATCGGCCACGCACGGTTGATCGGCTGCCTCGCGATCAGCGGCACGATGATCTCCGCCGACGCGCTGCGGACAACGCACCAGGCGATGACCGCCGCCGCGATCGGCAGCCCTTGCCACGGCCACACGAACTGGCCCAGTGTGCCGCCGAGCGCGTGATGCGCGAAACCGGCCGCCTGGATCGCCGCCACGACGGTGATCCCGTTCACCACCAGCCGCCGCGTCTGATGGGCGCGCGGTGCTTCCGTGAGTCGCTGCGTCACGAGCCCCGCGACGGCGACCAGCATCGTCGCGTCGGGGCCCAACAACAGCAGCGACGTGAAATCGACGATGAAGGAGGGCGGCATGAGCGCCCAGTCCTTGGCCGTCGCCTTCCGCATCGTGAGGGCGGCGGTCAGGATCGCGGCCAGGATCAGGCCGGGGAATTCAACGGTGCGATGAGGCTGTGGCCACTCCGCGAACCCCAGGAGCACGCCGGCTCCTATGGCGATCGCGGCAAACACAACGAGGGCCGAATAGCGGGCGCGGGACCGCATTCAGGCCTGGGGGCCGAACTTGATGGGTTGAGCCACTGATGTGTTGGTCTAGCAATGCCGTGACCAATTTTGATGTCCTGGCAACTTGCTGCTGGAGAATCTGTTGGAGAATTCGCCGGCCGCTGGTCGGCGTGCAAGTGTCGCGTTTCGGCACACGGGTCGGACAGAAATCGCGCCAACGGAACGCGCGGGATTCTCCTCGCGAACGCTCAGCGCTCCGGCCGGCTCGCAGCCTGTCGCTCGCTGGCGCGGTAGCCGCTGAGCAGGTTCGTCAGGGAGTAATTGCCTTCATGACAGGCGTACTCGTAGATCGGTCCGGGCGAACGCACCATCGTCAACTCCCCTTTCCACGGCTTCGTAAACGCGGTGGGATCGTCGATCTCGAAGCGATAGAGCAGCGTATCGGCGTCGAGCAGGCTGAACCGCTCGACCACGTGAAGGTTGCGATCCCACCCGAAGTTGCCGCCCGCGTCTCCGTAAAAGCCGCCGCCGTCGTTGAAATTCGTCGTGTCCACGATCAGTGTGTCGCCGGCCCAATGGCCGATCGAGTCGCCCATCCACAGTCTGATGCTGGGCGGAAGATGAGGAGTGTTGTTCAGGCGAATGATCCGGGCGTCGTGAATCATCTCCGCGTGCACCACGAATGCGCCCTTGGTCTGCACGATCTGGTAGTTACTGTTGTAGGAATACGGCAGCATCGGCGGTCCGGCGGTGAGAAACGCCAGACATTGATCCTGAAGGCCCGTGTCCTGGGCGCTCGCGGCGTTCTTCATCCCGTCGACGCGCTGGCGCTTGCGCTCGGCGGCCGCCGGCGTGAGGGCGGGAATGCGGCCATCCGGAGGGTCGGTGACGATCGAGGTGCGGAGGGTCTTGACGGTGCGGGTCCCGAACTCGCGGTAGACCGTATTGTAGGTGCCGGTGCCCTTCGAGGTTGCCTCTGGCGGCGGCTCCTGATTGCTTTCAGCCACCTGGCGCTCCCACGCCGCCGCTTCCTCTGGCGTGAAGAAGGCTTTGTCCTTCAGTTGAATTGAGCGTTCTAGTGGCGTCACCGTTGCGGAGTTCCAGATGCCGTCGAAGCCGGCGTGGGCGTCGGGCCTGGCTCCAGGGCCCGCCGCGAAGGCGCCAACCCCGCACAGCGCGGTCATCAACAGAAACGATGTTCGTCGAATCACGGCTCGTGTCCTCCGTCTCCTCATGGGCTCACGATGCGGAACAGCAGACGCTGCCAGGCGGGCGCGAGCAGCGTCTTAAGGACGACGTCAGCCAGCAGTCCGGCGCCGGCGCCGAGCAGCAGCGCCCGTGCGGTCGCCCAATCGACGCGGAACTTTCCCAGCCTCGACAGCAGCGGCGCCGACAGCACGACGCCGATCACGACGAAACTGATCACCCTGATCACCGCCCATGGGTGCCACGCCACGATCGCCGTCAATCCCGGATGCCGGCTGATGGCGGCGAGGCCGCCGACATACGATCCCATGTAGTTCATCAGCACGGCGCCCATCGGCATCGCCGCGACGCCGCCGGTGGCCAGCGCCAGAGCCGCGAACAGCATGGCGTGCCCGGCTTGCTCCGGAATGAATTGTGACGGCGTGCTCTCGGCGCCCTGCCCGGTCATCACCCACTCGACCATCTCGGTCCGATACGCGTCGCCGCGCAGGAACAGCGCGCCGGTCTGCGACGGCCGCGCGTACGAGAGGCACGTCGCGGTCATGCCCATGGTCAAGGCCCAGAGCAGCATGCGCGTCACGGCGAGACGAAGATCCCCGCGCGTGAGCGCGAGGACCATGAACGGAAAACTGGCGAGCGTGTTGAAAATCGGCAGCAGGATCGGGACCCCGATGGCCCAGCCCAGGGCGTAGGAGAGCAGTGTGGTGGCGATGATGACAATCGCAGTCACGTCTAAGGCAGGCCTGAAGGCCTGCACTACTCTACGCTGGCAGTGTCAGCACCCCGAAGTGTTCCTGGTAGCGCGTCTTGAACTCGTCCCAGGTGTAGGCGTGGCTCAGGCCGCCCAGATGCTCGAGCGCGTAGGTCGCGGCCACGCTGCCCATCCGCGCGCTGACCTCGTAAGGCAGGCCGAGTGAGATGCCGCGCATCAGTCCGCCACGGAAGGCGTCGCCGACACCGGTGGGATCGACGATCCGCGCCGGCGGCACCGCGGGCACATCCACCTGCCCGCCTTGGGTGATTACCGACGACCCGTGCTCGCCGCGGGTCACGATCAGCGTCCGGGCGACCACCAGGATGTCTTTCTCGCTCATCCCGGTCTTCTGCCGCAGCAGCTCGAGCTCATAGTCGTTGACGATGACGATCGTCGCGCCGGTGATGCCGTCGCGCAGCTGATCCCCTTCCATCCGCGCGCACTGCTGGCCCGGGTCGAAAATGAACGGGATGGCCAGCGCCCGGCACTCCTCGGCGTACTGGACCATCGCGTTCGGATCGTTGGGCGCGATGATCGCGAGGCCGCAGTCCTTCACCGCGCGAAACGACAGCTGACCGGCGTCAGCCATCGCGCCGGTGTAAAACGACGCGATCTGGTTGTTTTCGGTATCGGTGCTGCAGAAGAACGAGGCGCAGAATTTTCCCGGAACCTGCTTCGCGTGGGTAGTGTCGATGCCGGCCGCGTCGAGCCACTGACGGTACTCACCGAAGTCCTCGCCGGCGGTGGCCATCAGCAACGGACGCTCGCCGAGCAACGCCAGCGTGTAGGCGATGTTCGGGGCGCAGCCGCCGCGGCGCTTGTCCATGGTGTCGACGAGAAAGCTCAGGCTGACACGGTTCATGTGCTCCGGCAGGAAGTGCTCGGTGAACTTCCCCGGAAAATGCATCAGGTAGTCGTAGGCGATCGAGCCGGTCACGACGATGGTCATAAATATAGGTTCTCAAGGTTCTCGGGGTTCTCAGGGTTCTCAGGGTTCTCGGGGTTCTCAAGGTTCTCAAGGTTCTAAAGTTCGGCGCGCGCTGGATCGCTTCGTGCTTTTCTCGACGGCATGAAGGCTGAGCGCTTCGAGGATCTCATTGTCTGGCAGCTCTCGGATCAACTGCAAAAAGAGATCTTTGAATTTACTTCACACCCACCCGCTTCGCGAGACTTCAAATACTGCGATCAAATCCGCGACTCTATCCGGTCCGCCAAGCGCAATGCCTCCGAAGGATTCGGTAGGTACTACCCCAAGGAGTTCGCCAGGTTCCTGCGAATCACGGAAGGCTCGCTGCAAGAAACCAAGAACCATCTGCAAGACGGCCTGAAGCAGAAGTATCTGTCGGCCGAGCGTCACGAACAGATGAAGCGTCTCTGTCTCCGCGCGATGAAGGCGAACGTGCGCCTCATCGCCTACCTGCGAACGGCAACGGCGCCGGAACCGTTCGCGAACCGTCAGAACCTTGAGAACCCCGAGAACCCGAGACCCGAGAACCCCGAGAACCCCGAGAACCCTGAGAACCCTGAGAACCCTGAGAACCCTGAGAACCCCGAGAACCCTGGCTAACGGCTATACCGCCCGATGATGGGCGCGAGCTCGTTCCTGGTCTGCTCGGGCCAGAGCGTCTGCTGCGTGATGATCGCGGTGGCGAGCGCGTCCTTGCACGCACAGGTGCGGATGCCGCCGATCGTCTCCACCGCGTCGGCGATCGTCTTCTGCGCGGTCGCCGCGTTCTGGGTCAGGTTCGCGATGATCAAGTCGACGGTCACCGAATCGTGATCGGGGTGCCAGCAGTCATAGTCGGTCACCAGCGCCAGGGTCGCGTAGCAGATCTCGGCCTCGCGCGCCAGCTTGGCTTCCTGCAGATTGGTCATCCCGATCACGTCCATGCCCCACGACCGGTACAGGTTCGACTCGGCGAGCGTCGAGAACTGCGGGCCTTCCATGTTCACGTAGGTCCCGCCACGGTGGACGGTGGCGCCGACCTTCTCGGCCGAGTCGGCGGCAATCGCTCGACAGCTCGTGGCAGAGCGGGTGCGCGAAGGCGACGTGCGCGACGATCCCTCTGCCGAAGAAGGTGCTAATCCGGCCCTTGGTGCGATCGAAGAACTGATCCGGCACGACGATGTCGAGCGGCTTGTATTCCATTTTCAGGCTGCCGACGGCGCTCGCCGACAGGATGCGCTCGACGCCGAGCACTTTCATGCCGTAGATGTTGGCGCGGAAGTTGAGCTCCGACGGCAGGATGCGGTGGCCAACGCCGTGGCGCGGCAGGAACGCGACCCGCTTGCCACGCAGCGTGCCGATCACGTACGAACCCGACGGATCGCCGAACGGGGTGCTGACCGTGCGTTCTTCGCGGTCGGTCAGCTCCGCCATGTCATACAGGCCGCTGCCGCCGATGATGCCGATCTGGATGTCGTTGGTCATGATGATGTGCGGCGCTGCTTTAACACAAAGGGCACGAGCGGCACCAAGGTTAAGACCGGTGTTCCCTTTGTGTCCATGGCGCCCTCTGTGTTAGCTCAGCGCCGGCAAGACCTGTCGTTTGCCGTCTTGTTCCCGGATGTAGCCGGCGGCAACCGCCGGGTCGTGCTCGAAGAACACGAGCGTGTCGCGCTCGAGCGCTTCCCGAACGAACTGCTTCTTGGCGGCCAGGGTGTCCATCGGATAGAGGTCGAACCCCATGATCCACGGATCGGACAGGTGCGCGGCGGTGGGGATGAGATCGGCGACAAACGCCGCCGACTGTCCCTTCGACTCGATCAGCACGATCTGGTGGTGCATGCAGTGCCCGCCGGTCCGCCTGACCTTCACGCCCGGCATGATCGTCACGTCCTCGTCAACCAGCTGGAGCACGCCCGCCGCCGCGAGCGGCAGGTAGTTGTCCGCCCGGTAGCTCGCCCGATTCCGTTCGTGGGTGTGGGCCGCGTCCTCCCATTCTCCGCGACGGATGATGTACTGGGCCCGCGGGAACGTGGGCCTGAGGCGTCCATCGTCGTCGCGGTAGGTGAAGCCGCCAACGTGATCGAAATGCAGATGGCTGGCGAGCACGATGTCGATGTCCTGAGGGCCGAGACCCGCTTCCGCCATCGTCACCTCGAGGGATCGGGCGCGATCGACGCCGTAGATGTCGTGGAACTTCGCGCTCTCCTTGCCGCCGAGCCCGGCGTCGATCAGCATGGTGCGTGCGCCGCGCACGATCAGCGGCCGCATCGCGAGGGTGACGCGATTGCGCGGATCGGCCGGCGCGCGCTTCTCCCACATCACTTTCGGCACGGTGCCGAACATCGCGCCGCCATCCAACCGGATCAGGCCGTCGCACAGCGAGATGAGCTCGAGATCGCCCACGGTGAATCGCCGGACCGACAGATCGGGGCTGAGCGCGGAGGGCTGAGGACTGGCCGTCGGCTGGCCACTGACGACTGAGGACTGTTTCAGCTCCACGAGCACGCCGTGGGCCGACGCCGGATGGACGAACGCGACGAGGCTGCGCTCGGCGCCGGGCCTGGGCGATTCGTCGATCAGGCGCGCGCCGCGCGCCTTGAGCTGGGCGAGGGCGGCATGGATGTCGTCCACGCGCAGCGTGATGTGGTGCAGGCCCGGGCCGCGTTTGTCGGTGTACTTGGCGATCGGCGAGTCCGGCGCGGTCGCCTCCAGCAGCTCGAGCTTGGCGTCGCCGACCGGCAGGAAGTGCGCCCGCACGCGCTGCGATGCGACCTCCTCGGGTGCCTCGATTTCAAGGCCGAGCGCATCGCGGTAGAACGCGAGCGCCGCCGCCAGATCCTTGACGGCGATACCGACGTGATCGAGCGTCGCCTTCATCGACCCTCGAAACCACGAAAGGCACGAAACGCACACGCGGTCGGCACGACATTCACGAAAAAGATCATAGGTGTCTTCCTGGTCGTGTGTTTCGCGCCGTTTCGATGCGTGTGTTTCGCCGTTTGTCGGTTCATCGTCCAATCGCGCGTTTCAACAGGTCGTTCGCCGCGCTGTAGGGATCGACCTCGCGCGCGGCGATACGGTCGACGATCGCGCCGAGCTCGCCGCTGGCCAGCACCTGCCGCTCGAGATGGTCCATGAAGCGTTGAGACACCAGCTCGCGCAGGCGATACTCGCTGCGCGTCCGGCGCCGGGCGGCCTGCGTGCCGAGCGAATGCGCGCGGAACCGCCCGATCGTCTCCACCAGCTCCGGGATTCCCTGCCCCGTCGTCGCCACCGTCTTGACGATCGGCGGCCGCCATTCGTCGTCCGCGTAGTGGTGCAGCGCCAGGTTGGACTCCACCGACGAGACGAGGCGCTCGGCGCCCTCGCGATCGGCCTTGTTGACGACGAAGATGTCGGCGATTTCCATGATGCCCGCCTTGAGCGCCTGAACATCGTCTCCGGTGCCGGGCACCAGCGTCACGATCGACACGTCGGCGGTGCGGATGATGTCTACTTCATCCTGGCCGACCCCGACCGTTTCGATGATCACGAGTTCTTTTCCGGCGGCGTCGAGCACCAGCGCGGCGTCTCCGGTGGCGCGCGCGAGCCCGCCGAGGTGGCCGCGCGTCGCCATGCTGCGGATGAACACACCGGGGTCCGATGCGTGGGCCTGCATCCTCAGCCGATCGCCGAGCACCGCGCCGCCGGTGAACGGGCTGGTGGGGTCGACGGCGATCACCCCAATAGATGACAAAGAAGGAACCGCGGAGCTCGCTGAGACCGCAGAGATCTCTTGGCTCTGCGGGCTTTGCGGTCTCGGCGGTTTCTTCAGGTTCGTGATCAGTCTGTCGACCAGCGTGCTCTTGCCGGCGCCGGGCGGCCCGGTGACGCCGATCAGATAGGCGCGCCCGGTGCGGCTGAAGATCGCGCCGACCAAATCGGCGGCCGCCGGGTCTTCGTCTTCAATCAGGGAAATGGCCCGCGCGATGGCGCGCGGGTCGCCGGCCACGAGCCGTTCGGCAAGGCTGGGAGTCACGACGCGACGATCATGCGGAGAGCAGCTGCCGCGCGATGACGAGGCGCTGCACCTCGCTCGTTCCCTCGCCGATGGTGGTCAGCTTGACGTCGCGGAAATACTTCTCGGCTGGATAGTCCTTCACGAAGCCGTAGCCGCCGTGAATCTGCACGCAGTCGTCGGCGATCTTCACTGCCATCTCGCTCGCGTAGAGCTTGGCCATCGACGACTCGAGCGTGGTGCGGCCGGCGCCGCGTCCCTTCAGATACGCCGCCCGATAGGTCAGCAGCCGCGCCGCCTCGATTTTGGTCGCCGCGTCGGCCAGCTTCCACTGAATGGCCTGGAACCCGGCGATCGGCTTGCCGAACGACTTGCGCTCGCGCGCGTAGCGCAGCGCCGCCTCATACGCGCCCTGCGCGAGGCCGACGGCGAGCGCCGCGATCCCGATGCGCCCGGCGTCGAGCACCTGCATCGTGTTGACGAAGCCCTGTCCTTCCAGACCGACCATCCGGTCCGCAGGAATGCGGCAGTTGTCGAACAGCACCTCGCTGGTGTCGCTGGCGCGCATGCCGAGCTTGTCTTCCTTCTTGCCCGGGGACATGCCCGGATTGCCCCGCTCGACGATGAACGCCGAGACCCCCTTGCGGCCGGCGGCGCGATCGGTCACCGCCATCACGACGATGACGTCGCAGATGCGGCCGTGGGTGATGAAGGTCTTCGAGCCGTTGAGCACCCACTCGTCCCCCGCACGGGTCGCGGTGGTGCGCATGCTCGCCGCGTCGCTGCCGGAGGTCGACTCGGTCAGTCCCCAGGCGCCGAGCTTTTCACCGCGCGCCAGCGGCGCCAGGAACTGCGCCTTCTGCGCATCCGACCCGAACAGGAAAATGTGCGAGGCGCAAAGGCCGTTGTGCGCCGCCACCGACAACGCGATCGCGGGATCGACGCGCGCGAGCTCCTCGATGCAGATGCAGTAGTCCACGGCCGACATCCCGGCGCCGCCGTACTGCTCGGGGTACTGGATGCCGAGCAGCCCGAGCGCCGCCAGCTTGGGCATCAGGTCCGCGGAAAAATGCTGCGCCTCATCCCACTCGCGCACGTGCGGGCGGATTTCAGTTTCGGCGAACTCGCGCACGGTGCGGCGCAGCAGCTCTTGCTCTTCGGTGGGGCGGAAGTCCATCTGTCGTTAGACTTTACCATTCTTGATGCGCATCAGACTTGGGCGGAGCTCATGAGCGGACCGTCATGGGCGTGGGACGGGTCCGCCGATTGTCTTGCTGCACTTCAACCGGTTCATGTCCAGTTCGCAGATCAACTGCAGCGAGGAGACGGTGAGAGAGGACACGTCGAACGCGGGGATGGAAACCGCCTGCGGGACGAGCCACGCGAGAAAGAGCAGGCGGGTCAGCAACCCTCGGCCCTCAGCCGTCAGCCCTTACTGCTGACCGCCGCCCAGACCAGCGTGTATTTCTTTCGTCCGGCCTTCTGGACCCAGGCGAGCCGGGCGCCGTCGGTCGACCACGCCGGCAGCAGCGCGTCCTTCACGCCCGAGACGGTCTGCTTGTGATTGTGCTGATCGATCAGCATCAGGTGGCCGAGCTCGCGCGTGGTGTAGGCCATTGCGCCGCTCCCCACCGGTCCCCAGCTGAACATCAGGCCCGGGATCGGCTTCTGGTTGACGAACTCACTGATCGTCTCGCCGACAAAGGTAAGGCGGGCGTAGTTCTGGAACTGGCCTTCCGCGGTCTTCTCGATATCGACCGGCGACACGCCGCCCGCTCCGCCGGCCTGTTCTCCCGGACGGCCCGTGCCGGTGCCGACCTTGACCTTTTCCTGCTTCTGTTCGAAGCCGATGATCAACGAGCGAAGGCCGGGCGCGAAGCGATCGGACTTGAAGCCCCAGTAGTCGGTCGCCCACTCGGGTTCGCTCTCGACCGTCCTGGCCGCGCCGCCGGCGACCGCGACGATGTAGTGACGGAGTTTTTCGGACGCCTCTGGACCGTCGGCGGTCTGCACGTACAGCTCGCTGCCGTCGCGCGACCACCCAAGCTGACGCAGCTCGCCTTTCAGCTTGCCGAGATCGAGCTCGGTGACCGTCGACGGCGCGCCGATCCTGACCGCGGATGCGTCAACGGCCGTGGCGGGAGTTTGACCGGACGAGATCGACAGGACCCACGTGAGCGCCAGGAGCCACCGCATCGCGCACCTCGTTCCGGGTATCGCGCGACCAGTCGGTGTGGGGCGCGCGGTTCTCGATCAGCCAGCCGTAAATCAGGCCGGAATAGCTCTGCCAGCGCATGCGGTGCCGCGCGTAGAACGGCGCGAGCGCCCGCTGCAGCGCGGGCAGCCGGTAGAACGGCACACCCGCAAAGTAATGGTGCTCGAGATGGTAGTTCGAGTTGAGAAACGCGAAGTCCCAGAACCAGTGGCCGCGCATCAGCGTGCCCCACTTGGCCGTGTCGGTGGGGTCGATGTCGTAGTGCTGGCCGAGACGGTTCAGGGTGAAGGCGATCGGGAAGACGAAGAACACGGGAATCAGGTAGGCGCGCGCCGCGGCGAAGCCGCCGGCGAGGGTCCAGATCAGGGCCAGCGCCGTCAGGTGCGCGGCGATCGACACCTTGCGCTCGAACGCGATCCGCCGCTGCAGCGCCGCCGGATAGGTCGCGCTCTCACGCCGCGCCGCGCGAAAGTAAATCGGGAACAGCGCCGGCGAGCAGTACAGCAGCTTGAACCAGCGGGCGTTGGTCTTCGGCGACAGATGATGCCGCTTGGGATCGTCCTCGTCCGAGCCGAGCTCCGCGTGATGATCGAGATGCCAGCGCGTGAACTGGCTCGCTGAGATCCCGCTCGGCACCGCGTACAGCCAGCCGAGCAGGCGCTCGGCGGCCGGACGGCGGCGCGCGAAAATGGTGTGATGCACGACCTCGTGCAGCAGGACCGTGAAATTGAAGACGGTGAACCCCTGCACCAGCACCAGCGGCACCCAGATCAGCGGGTTGACGATCGCAATCAGCGCCCACGTGGTCAGCGCGAGGATCGCGAACTGTCGGGCGGCGACCAGCAGGTGGCGCGTGCCGTCTTTTTCGTGGAACGCGCGCATCTGCTCGCGGGTCAGCGTATGCCCGAGCTCAGTCCGCAGCGCCGCGGCGTGCTGGCTGTAATGATGAGATTTCACGGGACTTATGCGCGATTGTACTGCTCATGGAGCCCATGACCCGCATCCGAACCATCGGACTCGCCGTCGTGCTGCTGGCCTGCACGTCGGCCCCCGCCAGGGCCGATCTCACCGCCTTTATCGGGGCGAATATGACACCGGCCAACCGTCAGGCCCTTGGCGCCTCGCTCGGCATGGGCCTGCTGATCATCGGCGTCGAGTTCGAATATGCCTACTCCCCCGACGATCTGCGTGCCGCCGCGCCATCGCTCAAGACCGGGATGGGCAACGTGCTGCTGCAGACGCCGGTGGCGTTGATGGGGCTCCAGCCGTATTTCACGACCGGCGTGGGCATCTATCAGGAGGAGCTCGGCGCGCATTCCGACACGGGCGTCGGCTTCAACACCGGCGGCGGCGTGAAGATCTCTCTTGCCGGACCGCTCAGGCTGCGGGTGGACTATCGGATCTTCAAACTGGGAAGCGGCGCGCTGAACTCGCCAGCGCACCGCTTCTACGCAGGACTGAATCTGAAGCTGTGACCTACTTGCCGAGATCCGAGACCAGCGACAGGTTCACGAAGTTCTGACCTGACGCGTAGGCCTCGGCGTACTGCTTGTAGAGCGCCTGCACTTCGGCCGGGAAGGCCTCGGCGAGGATGTTCGACACCGTGTAGTCGGCGCCCTTGATCGCCGGGTCGATGACGAACACGTAGAGCACGTTGCCGCCGGCCGCCGGGTCCGGCGACTTGAACACCTTCCAGCTGGCCGCCTGCTGCTTGCGCTCCGGCTTGGCGCTCTTCTGAAGGGCTTCCTTCAGCTTGGCGACCACCGCTTCGAAGTCGGCGGTCTTGTCGGGTTTGATGAAATTCAGCACCATGCCGCCGTCCGAGGCGAACGTGCGCGTGGTGGGCGCCGCCTGAGCCGCCGCCGCGGGAGCGGCCTGCGCGAACGCGGTGGTCGCCGACAACGTGCCGACAACAAATCCAAACACAATCCTGCGAAGCATCACGCGGCCTCCTGTGCGAAAGGGCGTTACTGTAGCGTACTTGGAGCTACACGAACACTGTCATTACTTCGTGAGCAAGGAGCATTCCCTGGCGGGTCAGGCTGAGGCGATCTCCATCGCGCCGCAGGCAGCCGGCTTCGAGAAACGGCTCGAGGTCGGCGCCAAACCGACGCCAGACGTCAACCCCGTAGCGAGTTTGTATGGCATTTGCGTCGATTCCGTCAACCAGGCGCAAACCGGTGAAGAGCGCGTCGCCGAGCCGCTCGTCCGCGCTGAGACGGCGGACGTCAACCGCGAGAGTCTCGCCAGCCGCCGTCCGTGCGATGTACTCCTCGGTGGACGAGACATTCTTCCACCGGACACCGGCCTGTGTGGAGTGCGCCCCGCAGCCGAACCCGAGCCATTCCCCGTCGGTCCAGTATTTGAGGTTGTGCCTCGATCGCCGCCCGGGCTTCGCCACGTTCGAGATTTCGTACTGACCGTAGCCGGCCGAGTCCAGCCGCTCCATCGCCGCCAGATACATCGCCGCGACATCTTCGTCCGGGGCCTGCGACCATCGGGCGCGGGCCATGTCGTCCTTGAGCGGGGCGTTCGGATAGACCTCGAGCATGTAGAGGGACAGGTGTTCAGGTCCCAGGGCGATGGACGCATCGATCGACTCGAGCCACTCGCTGACGCGCTGTTCGGGCAGCCACATCATCAGGTCGAGGCTGATGTTGTCGAAGCCGGCGGCGCGGGCTTCGGCGAACGCCGCGCGCGCGCGGTCGGCGCTGTGGAGGCGCGAGAGGCGGCGCAGCTCGTCCTGGCGGAACGACTGCACGCCGAAACTGAGGCGATTGACGCCGCCATGGCGGTAGGCGGCGAGCCGCGCCTCGGTCACCGATTCGGGGTTCGCCTCCATCGTGACCTCACGATCGGCGGCGAGATCGAACGACGACTCGCAGGCGGCGAGGATGCGTGCGACGTCCTCAGGCTCCAGCAGCGAGGGCGTGCCGCCGCCGAAAAAAATCGTGTCAGCAGCAGGCCTGAAGGCCTGCCCTAGATCTGGACCTGTCGTGCGGGCCTTCAGGCCCGCCTGGTTGATTTCGGTGATGAGCGCATCGACGTAACGGGCCTTGAGGTCCGCATCGAACAGGCCGCGGTTGAAATTGCAGTAATTGCAGATCGCGGAGCAGAAGGGAACGTGAACGTAGAGACCTAACATGATTGCTGATTGCTAAATGCTGATTGCAAATTGGCATCTAGCAATTTGCCCTCTACATTTCTACGATCCGGCCCGTCCGCCCGGCCATTTCAGGTCGGCGCGGCCGTCGCGCACGGCCGGCTCGCGCAGCTGGGCGCGGGCCTGGCGACCGGCGCGCGACGGGAGCGATGTCTTCTTGCGCATTTTCCAGAGCGCGATGAGGTCGTCGACACCGCCGTTGACCGGCAGCTCTCGATAGTCGGCACCGTCCATCTCGATGAATTCGCACATCTCGTGCAGCCGGGAACGCATCCGGAAGCCGATCCGGAACAGCAGCGAGTTCGGATCGCTGTCGTCGGGGATGTCCTGGTAGTTCGAGGTGAAGATCGTCAGCCGCCGCTCGTTGTACCGCGTATTGACGATCAGGTTCATCGTCTCCTCGACCCACTCGGACGTCTTCTCGGCGCCGAGATCGTCGAGCACGAGCAGGTCGGCGGTCATCACCGGCCTGAGAATCTCGAGCTCGGTGGTGCGAATCGACGGATCGTAGGTGCTGCGAATCACCCGCAGCAGATCGCGCGTGTCGTAGAACAGCCCCCGCGCCCCGGACTGCTCCATCACCTGCTTCAGCACGGCGACCGCGAGATGCGTCTTGCCGACGCCAGGCGGGCCTTCCAGCAGCAGGCCGCGCCCCTGCTCGCGCAGGTTGTTGGCCGAGGGAAACCGATCCGGCACGCGGCGCGCCTGTTCGAGCGCGCGCTCGAGCGACGGATTGTAGGCGGAGAAGTTCGCGAGCGTGCAGTGCAGATAGCGCTTCGGGATGTTCGCGCTGGCCAGCCGATCGTGCCCGGCCTGCTCGCGCCAGCACTCGCAGCGAACGACGCGGCGGACGCCCTTCTCGTCGACCGGCTTCCAACCGGTGTCGTCACACCGCTCGCAGGACATTGAGAGGATTCTATCAGGTCGCGCGCGCGGCGGAATTACTTCTGACGCTTGACGAGGTCGGTCGGAGAAGATTTGACGAGCGCCGTGGACAGCCGCGTTTCCCAATCGTCGACGCCGCGCGCCATTTCCTTCTTGACGTACGCCATGAATTCGTTCACTTCGTGCTGCATCGCTTCGATCTTGCGCCGCATGTTGAGGATGATCTCGACGCCGGCCAGGTTGACGCCCATCTCTCGGGTAAGTGACAGAATCACTTCGAGCTGCTCGAGATCCTCTTCCGAGTACAGCCGCGTGTTGCCGTCGGTGCGTGATGGCTTCAGCAGCCCTTCCCGCTCGTACAACCGCAGGGTCTGCGCGTGGATGTTGTACTTCTGCGCGACGGCGCTGATCATGTAGAACGCTTTGCCGGGCTTCTTCATATAGAACGAGGTCGCAAAGGCAAACAGAGGACACCAAGGACCGATCGTGGGCGACGCCCTCTGTTCACCTTTGTGTCCTTGTCGCCGCGAGTAATGGGGTTCTTACGTCCTCGGCGTTTATCCGGCCGAACTCTCTGAGCAGTTCCTTCGATCGCTCGTCGAGCAGCCGCGGCAGCACCAGCTGGACCTCGATGACCAGATCGCCGCGCCGGCCGTCGCGCGGCGAGGGGACGCCGCGCTCGTGGACGCGAAACCGCTGGCCCGATTGGGTGCCCGGCGGCACCCGCACGCGAGCCGGACCGTCGAGCGACGGCACGTCGATCTTCGCGCCGAGCGCCGCTTCGTGGATCGCCACCGGCACCGTGACGTGCAGGTCGTCGCCGTCGCGGTGAAACCGCGGGTGCGCCTGCACGGCGACGTCGATATAGAGATCGCCGGTCTCGCCGCCGTTGCGGCCGACGTGTCCTTTTCCCGGGATGCGGATCCGGGCGCCGTCGGCGAGCCCGGGCGGCACCGCAATCGTCATCGATTCGGTGCGCATCTGATACTGGTCGCCGCCGCAGGCCTGGCAGCGTGCCTGCCGCTGCTGCCCCGTACCGCCGCACTGCAGGCACGGCTTCGAGAACACCATGTGTCCGCGCGCCGACTTCACCGCGCCACTGCCGTGACAGTGCGCGCAGGCCGCCGGCGTGACGTGGCGCTGGCCGAGGCCCTGGCACTCCGGGCAGTAGTCCTGGCGCGTGACGGTCACCGTTCGTTGACCGCCGCGCATCGCTTCTTCGAACTCGACCGAGACCGACTGGTGCAGATCAACGCCGCGCTCCGGCGTACCCTGAGCCCGCCGCGCCTCGCGCTGATGGAGCACGTCGGCGAAGAGATCGCCGAACGTGGACGCCTCGTTTCCGTGCACGCTGATCGTGAAGTCGAAGCCGTCGAAGCCGAACGTGGAGGCGCCACCCGTATCGACCAGCGAACCGGTCGTGTCGTAGTGCTGCCGGCGCTGCTCGTCGCTGAGCGTTTCGTACGCCTCGGCGATCTGGCGGAACTGCGCCGCGGCCATCCGGTCCCCCGGATTGATGTCCGGATGGTATTTCCGGGCGAGCCGCTTGTACGCGCGCTTGACGTCAGCCAGCGTCGCCCCGCGCTCCACGCCCAGGATTACGTAGAAGTCCATTTCAGATTTCTGACTTCAGACTTCAGAGTTCTCAGTCTCAGTTCTCAGTTCTGAGCTCTAGGTTCCCTTACCTTCGTCCACCACCTCTGCGTCGATCACGTCGCCTTTCGGTTCGCTCGCGCCGCCGGCCGCGTCGCCCGGACCCGCACCGGCGCCGGTCGCGCCGCCGGCCGCGCCAGGACCGCCCGCGCCGCCGCCCGCCGCGCCCTGCTTGTAGAGCGACTCGGCCGCCTTGTGCTGGGCCGCCGTCAGCTGATCGAGCGCTTTCTGGATTGCCGCGGAGTCGGTGCCCTCGTTCGCCTTCTTGACCGCCTCCATCGCCTCTTCGATCGCCTGCTTTTCGCCGGCGCTCAGCTTGTCGCCGGTGTCCTTCAGCAGGCGCTCGGCCCCGTAGACCGCCTGGTCGGCGCGGTTGCGGACCTCGATCTCTTCCTTCCGCTTCTTGTCGTCGTCCGCGTGCGACTCGGCTTCCTTCATCATCCGATCGACTTCGTCCTTGGCCAGGCCGCTCGATGAGGTGATGGTGATCTTCTGCTCCTTGCCGGTGCCCAGATCCTTGGCCGACACGTTGGCGATGCCGTTGGCGTCGATGTCGAAGGTGACCTCGACCTGCGGCACGCCGCGCGGAGCCGGCGGCAGGCCGACCAGGTGGAACTTGCCGAGCGTGCGATTGTCGCGCGCCAGCGAGCGCTCGCCCTGCAGCACGTGGACCTCGACGCTGGTCTGGTTGTCGGACGCGGTCGAGAAGATCTCGCTCTTGCGCGTCGGAATCGTCGTGTTGCGCGGGATCAGCGTCGTCATCACGCCGCCCATCGTCTCGATGCCGAGCGACAGCGGCGTCACGTCGAGCAGCAGCAGGTCCTTGACCTCGCCGGCAAGCACGCCGGCCTGGACCGCCGCGCCGATCGCGACCACTTCGTCCGGGTTGACACCCTTGTGCGGCTCGCGGCCGAAGAGCTCCTTGACGATCGGTCTGGACCTTCGGGATGCGGGTCGAATCCACCGACCAGGACGACCTCGTCGATCTTCGACGGATCGAGCCCGGCGTCGGCGAGCGCCTGCTTGGTCGGCCCCACGGTGCGCTGCAGCAGATCGTCGACCAGCTGCTCGAACTTGGCGCGCGTCAGCTTCATCTGCAGGTGCTTGGGTCCGGTCGCGTCGGCGGTGATGAACGGCAGGTTGATCTCGGTCTCCATCACGGTGGAGAGCTCCATCTTCGCCTTCTCCGCCGACTTCCTTCAGGCGCTGCAGGGCCATCCGGTCCTTGCCGAGATCGATGCCCTTCGCTGCTTCTTGAACTCGCCGATGATCCAGTCGATGATCCGCTGATCGAGGTCGTCGCCGCCCAGGTGGGTGTCGCCGTTGGTGGCCTTGACCTCGACCACGCCTTCGCCGACTTCGAGGATCGAGATGTCGAAGGTGCCGCCGCCGAAGTCGTACACCGCGATGGTCTCGTCCTTCTTCTTGTCGAGGCCGTAGGCCAGCGCCGCCGCGGTCGGCTCGTTGACGATGCGCATCACTTCGAGGCCGGCGATCTGGCCGGCGTCCTTGGTCGCCTGGCGCTGCGCGTCGTTGAAGTAGGCCGGCACCGTGATCACCGCCTTGCCGACCGGCTGCCCGAGATACTCCTCCGCCGCCTGCTTCAGCTTCTGCAGGATCATCGCGGAGATCTCCGGCGGCGAGTACTCCTTGCCCTGGGCGTTCACGCGCGCGTCGCCGTTGCTGGCGCGGACCACCTGATAGGGCACCATCTTCATCTCTTCATTGACCTCGTCGAACTTGCGGCCCATGAAGCGCTTGATCGAGAACACCGTGTTCTCGGGATTGGTGACCGCCTGACGCTTGGCGACCTGGCCGACCAGGCGCTCGCCCGTCTTGGTGAACGCCACCACCGACGGCGTGAGGCGCCCGCCTTCCGGGTTGGTAATCACCACGGGCTCGCCGCCTTCCATGACGGCGACGACCGAGTTGGTGGTGCCCAGATCGATTCCGATGATTTTGCTCATTTAGACCTCTGCAGCCTCATAGCTCGCGACCCGACGGGGTCTGATATCCGCTCAAGTATAAAAGTTGAGTGAGTTATTGTAAACTCTACTGCGGTTTCCCCGTGGCTCATGTAGTCGTCAAAGTTGCGCGCAACGCCGGCCTGGTCGCGCTGTTCATCGTCGCGGCGATGCTCGGCATCCTCAGCGGCGTCATGTTCGCGTATGCCGGAGACCTGCCGCAGGTCTCGGCCCTCGACAACTATTCCCCCAGCACCATCACCCGGATTTACGCGAGCGGCGGCCAGGTGATCGGCGAATTCGCCACCCAGCGGCGCGTGGTGGTCGGCTACGACGAGATCAACCCGCTGCTGCGGCAGGCGATCATCGCCACCGAGGACGCCGAGTTCGACCGCCACTTCGGCGTGAACATCTGGCGCATCTTCGTCGCCGCGGCGACCGACGTGATCGAGCGCCGCCGGGCGCAGGGCGCCAGCACGCTGACGCAGCAGCTGGCGCGCAACCTCAAGGAGCAGTTCGGCCTCAACAACGAGAAATCGTTCGAGCGGAAAATTCGCGAGGTCGATCCTCGCGATCCAGATCGAGAAGCGCTACACCAAGAACGAGATCTTCACGATCTACTGCAATCAGATGTACCTCGGCCATGGCGCCTACGGCGTCGAGGCCGCCTCGCGGCTCTATTTCCAGAAGTCGAACAAGCAGCTGACGCTCGAGGAGGCGGCGCTGATCGCCGGCATCTTCCAGACGCCCGAGCGGCAGAGCCCGTTCCTCGACATGAAGCGCGCGACCAGCCGGCGCAACATCGTGCTGCAGCGGATGGCCGACGAGCGCTACATCACGCCAGGCCGACGCCGACGCCGCCAAGGCCGACGCCGATCGTCACGCGCGGCCAGCCGAACCAGCCGCCCGGGATCGCGCCGTACTTCGTCGAGGAAGTGCGCAAGCACCTCGAGAAGCAGTACGGCGCGAAGGTGCTCTACGAGAACGGCCTGAACGTCCGGACCACGCTCGACGCCGGACTGCAGGATCTGGCGAACAAGGCGCTGGAGCACGGCCTGCGCGCCTACGACAAGCGCCACGGCTGGCGCAAGCCGGCGCGCAACGTCGTCGACGAAAAGCACACGATCGACGGCTTCAAGACCGATCGGTGGACGCGCGCCGATCGCGCCGGGCGACGTCGTGCCCGCGGTCGTCGTCACGGCGCCAAAGACCGGGCCGGCGCGCCTGCGCATCGGCGCCCTCCACGCCGATCTCGAGAAGGTCGGGTACGCCTGGACGCGGCGCGTCTCGGCGGCGGATCTCTTCAAGCCCGGCGATCTGGTCGACGTCGCGATCACGAAGCTGGATGCCGCGACCTCGACCGCGACCGTGACGCTCGAACAGTCGCCGCTGGCCGAGGGCGCGCTGCTGGTGATCGACAACCACACCGGGCAGATCAAGGCGATGGTCGGCGGCTGGAGCTTCGGCCGCAGCAAGTTCAACCGCGCGGTCCAGGCCTACCGCCAGCTCGGATCGACGTTCAAGCCGATCGTCTACACCGCGGCGATCGACCGCGGCTTCACGCCGTCCTCGATCATCGTCGACGCGCCGGTCAGCTACACCGCCGGCACCGGCCAGCGTCTACAGCCCGCACAACTACGACCACAAGTTCCTGGGCCCGATCACGCTGCGCTACGCGCTCGAGGAATCGCGCAACATCCCCGCGATCAAGATGATGGACACGCTCGGGCCGAAGAACGTCATCGAGTTCGCGAAGCGGTTCGGCTTCGAGGAGGACTTTCCGCCGTATCTGCCGATCGCGCTCGGCGCCGGCGACGCGACGCTGCTCGACATCACCAGCGCCTACACCGACGTTCCCGAACCAGGGCGTGCGGATGAAGCCGTCTCGGTCCTGAACGTCAAGGACCGCGACGGCAACCTGCTCGAGGAGAATCGCGCCGAGCCGACCGACGTGATCCGCGCCGACACCGCCTTCGTGATGACCAACATGCTGCGCGGCGTGCTCAGCCTGCGCGGCACCGGCGCCAAGGCCGCCGGCGATGGCCTCGCCTGGCCGCTCGCCGGCAAGACCGGCACGGTCGACGACAACACCGACGCCTGGTTCGTCGGCTTCGATCCGGATATCACGGTCGGCGTCTGGCTCGGCTTCGACGACAAGCGCAAGTCGCTCGGCAGCGTCGAGCAGGGCGCGTTCGCGGCGCTGCCGATCTGGATGGAGTTCATGAAGGCCTACATCGACGGCAGGCCCGACAAGGACGATCCGCCGGAATTCGCCGCGCCCGGCAACATCGTCTTCCTGGCGGTCGACAAGAGCAACGGCTCGGCGCTGCCGGCCGAGACGCCCGGCTCGATCCGCGAGGCGTTCATCTCCGGCACCCAGCCCGGCGCCAACACCTTCAACAGGCAGCAGTAACCCTCACCGCGAAACGCACGAAGACAAATCGATCTTTTTCGTGGTTTTCGTGCCGACGGATCGCCTTTCCTGCTTTCGTGGTTACTGCTTGACGTGCGAACGGATGTAGCTGAGCGCGAAGGGTCTCAGCCGATCGTTGAGCCCGAGCGCATTGGCCTCGGTCAGTGCCCGCGGCTCGTCCCAGTGGTCGGCGACTACCCGCTTGATCATCCACATCGCCGCTGCGCCGACCGCCGGCGGCGCGATGGACGTACACCGGCTGATTGGCCGGAAGGGTCACGGCGGCGATGAAGTCGTCGACCAGCTCCGGATCCGGCGCCTGCACGCTGAACGGCAGGTGCACGTAGTGCATGCCCGCGGCTCGTACCGCGTTGCCCTCGTCCTCCACCTGAGCGCCCTCTTCGCTCGCGAGACGCAGGTTGATCACCGACTTGAAACCCATCCTGCCCAAGTTCCGGAATCGCTTCGGCCTGGTCGAGCCGCCGCAGGCGATGGTGGTCTCCAGCTGCGCGAGTCGAGGCCGGTATTCTTCTGACGATCTGTGCGCGGACACGGTGACGGCCAGCAGCGCGCCGGCCACGCCGATGGCGGACGAAGCCTGAGAACGGCATCATGGCCGCCATGGCACCAGCCCATATGTTGATCGGCAGGTGCCCACCACGAAACGCGCGACACAAGCCGAATCGCCAGAGCAGATCGTTGCGGTGCGCTAGCGGCGCCGATCGCGCCAGCGCCGCGCCTCGGGTGCAGCAGCGTCGTGGCCGTGAGAACATCACGCCATAGACGCCAGACGGCGATAGCAGGGTGATCGGATGCAGCGGCGGCAGCGCGTCTTGACGCCCACGCCAGCGCCGCGGCGATCGCGGATCCCCAAGCTGCGCGACGTATGCCGCGGCAGCCCCGTTCGCCGATCCGCGCGTTGAGCGTCGCGCGCAGCAGCAGCATCTCGACCCAGCCGGCGATCCCGGCCGACGCGGTCAGCCCCGCCGCTCCCCACTCCGGCGCGACGCCGAGCAGCCGCGGCAGGGGGATCGCGAAGAGATAGCCCATCACCGTCGTGAGCGCGACCCGGATGACGGCGTAGCGCAGCGGCGTCCGCGTGTCGCGAAACGCGTAGTAGGTGGACGAATAGAGCCGGCCGAGCGTCGACGCGAGCAGGCCGACGGCCGATCCGGCGAGGATCCGCCAGACGAAGATCGAGTCGTCTGTGATCGAACCGTCCGGTCTGAAACAGCGCGCCGACCACCACGTCGCCGAGCGCGAGGAACGCGACTGCGGACGGCACGACGAAGAACGCGATCCGGCGCAGCCCCGCGTCCAGCCGCCGGCGCACCACTTCGATCGACGCCGCATCGGCGCCGGCGAGCCCCGACATCGCCGGCAGTTCCGCCGCCGAGACTGCCATCCCGAACAGGCTCATCGGCAGGGTGTAGAGCGTCGACGCGTTCTGCAGCCCGGTGACCGCGCCGGTGCCGAGCAGGCTGGCGATCAGCTGGTCGACGTAGGCGCTCACCTGGTTGACGCCGCGCCCGAGCAGGGCCGGCACAAAGTTGCGGCCGATGGTCCGCACGTGCTCGGAGGTGGTATCGAACGACAGGCGCAGGTCCGGCGCCACCCGCCACACCACCGGCACCTGCACCGCGAACTGCAGCGCGCTGCCGGCGACCGATCCCCACGCCAGAATCACCGCCAGCCGCGGCAGCGCGGTCCCGGCGCCGAAGATGACCAGCGTCGCAATCATCGCCGCATTCCACATCACGCCGCTCGCGT
Organism: uncultured Acidobacteriota bacterium; assembly: GCA_963794705.1. Taxonomy (GTDB): domain Bacteria; phylum Acidobacteriota; class Vicinamibacteria; order Vicinamibacterales; family CAVVIG01; genus CAVQFC01. Next base: position 78,311 of record CAWCFI010000005.1, on the reverse strand, counting down.
ACGAGAGCAGGAACCTGTGGTGGCTGTTGAGCACGCCCAGGCACCACGCCGAGACGACGAACAGCCCGGCGCCCGGAAACAGGATCCGGACGATCGCAATTGTCAGCTCGCGCTTGCTGCCGTGAAAGCCCGGCGCGACCGCGGCGATCAGCAGCGGCGTCGCCACCACGCCGAGCAGCACGATCGCGGCCACGATCAGCGTCAGCAGCGCGGCGACCGCGCCGGCGACGCGGTCGGCTTCGCGGCGCTCGCCCCGCGCCAGCAGCGCGGCGTACACCGGGATGAACGACGCCGACAACGCCCCTTCGCCGAACAGGTTCTGGAGGAAGTTCGGAATGCGGAAGGCGGCGGTGAAGGCGTCGGCGGCGTCGTTGCGCAGGCCGAAGTAGTGCGAGAAGACACGCTGGCGGACCAGCCCGGCCAGCCGGCTGAGGAGGATCCCTGCGCCGACCAGCAGCGCGTGACGCCCGCTGCTCGTCCCGGTCGCAGGCGGCCCGGAACCTCGCGGGGCCGAAGGTGGGCTAGTCAAGATCCTCGTCGGGCGTGACCTGGCCGAGCGTGCCGTTCGACTTCTTCATCAGGTACGACTTGATGAACTGATCGATGTCGCCGTCGAGCACGCGATTGACGTCGCCGATCGACTCCTTGGTGCGGTGATCCTTGGCCAGCTGATAGGGGTGCAGCACGTAGCTGCGAATCTGGCTGCCGAACCCGATCGCCTGCTTGACGCCGCTGATCTGATCCAGCTTGGCCTGGTTCTCCTTCATCTTGATGTCGTAGAGCCGCGCCTTGAGCACCTTCATCGCCGAGTCCTTGTTGCGATGCTGCGACCGCTCGTTCTGGCACGACACCACCAGGCCGGTCGGCAGGTGGGTCAGCCGCACCGCCGAGTCGGTCACGTTCACGTGCTGGCCGCCGGCGCCGCTCGATCGGTAGGTGTCGATTCGCAGATCCTTGTCCTCGATCACGATGTCGACGTCCTCCGGCAGCTCGGGCCAGACGTACAGCGAGGCGAACGAGGTGTGACGGCGCGCCGCCTGATCGAACGGCGAGATGCGAACCAGACGATGCACGCCGGCTTCGGCCGCGAGCAGGCCATAGGCGTACTCGCCGGTCACCGTCACCGTCGCGCTCTTCAGCCCCGCCTCTTCGCCGGGCTGGTAGTCCATGATCTCCCGCTTGAAGCCGCGCCGATCGGCCCAGCGCATGTACATGCGCAGCAGCATTTCGGCCCAGTCCTGCGACTCGGTGCCGCCGGCGCCGGGATGAATGGTGATGATGGCGTTCTTGCGATCGTGCTCGCCGCCGAGCATCTTCTTGATCTCGCCGGCCTGCACTTCCAGATCGAGCGCGTCGAGGCCGGCGGCGAACTCGGCGTCGACCGGCTCCCCCGCCTCCGCCCATTCGATGAGCACGGCCAGGTCGTCGTTCTTTTTCTTGAGCGAGAGAATGAGATCGCGATCCTGCTCCAGCCGGCGGCGGCGCTGCTGGACCTTCTGCGCTTCGGCCGGGTCTTTCCAGAAATCGGGGGCGGCGGCGCGCACGTCGAGGCGGGTCAGTTCTTCGTCAGGCCGTGTCTGCTCAAAGATAGCTCCGCAGATCGGCAGCACGCTTGCTGAGATCCTCGTAGCGGCGCTTCAACTCGTCGACTGTGGGCATGCCGCTATTTTACACGGCCGGCCACGGCGCAACAATGCCGCCGTCACCAGCACCGAGGCGTAGGCGAGGATGTCGCCGTGCCTGGCGTAGAACGTGGACGTCTTCAGGAACCGCGCTTCACCGACCACGACCGCCGGCTGAAAGATTCCGGACCGCGCGATCACCCGCCCATAGGGGTCGACGATGCCGCTGATCCCGGTGTTGGCCGATCGCACCAGATAGCGTCCTTCTTCGATCGCCCGCATCGACGCCTGCTCGAAATGCTGGTACGGAGCCGAGGTCGGGCCGAACCAGGCGTCGTTGGTGATGGTCGTCAGCATCTCGCTGCCGCCGGCGACGAAGCGGCGGACCAGATCCGGGTAGACGACCTCGTAGCAGATCGCGGTGCTGAGCAGGTGCCCCGCCACCGGCAGCAGCGTGGCTTCTTCACCCGCCGAGAAGTCGGACACCGCCTGCACCAGCGGGGCCGCGAAGAACAACAAGCGCTTGACCGGCACGTATTCGCCGAACGGCACCAGGTGCATCTTGCGGTAGACGCCGCCGGTCGTGCCGTCCGGCCGCACCAGGAACGCCGCGTTGTAAAACGTGGTCGGCGCGCCGCCGGCGCCGCGCACGAACTGATCGCTGCCGAACAACATCGGCACCCTGGCCTGCTGCGCCAGCGCGCGAATCTGCGCGGCCGCCAGCAGATCGTCCTCGAAGCGGAACGGCGTCGACGACTCCGGCCAGATGACGAACCCGGCGCCTTCGCGGATCGCCTGGCGGGTCATGCCCAGGTAGTCCTGGAAGATCCCGGCGGCGCGGCCCGCCTGGACCTTGTCGTCCTGATCGATGTTGCCTTGAATGAGCCCGACCCGAATCACGTCGCCGCTGTGCGTCCACTCGGCCGTCGCCGCCCGGCGGCTGCCCCAGACCGCGACAAGCATGACCGCGACAAAAACCAGTAAGAGCGGCCTGCTTCTCCGGTAGTGTCCGGCTTTAGCCGGACCCGTCGCGTACGCCGCCGCTGCCGCGCTCACCGACGCCACCAGCATCGAGACGCCGTAGACGCCGAACAGGCTGGCGAACTGCGCGATCGGGAGGACGCTGGTCTGGCTGTAGCCGAGCAGCACCCAGGGAAACCCCGTGAAAATGTACGTCCGTCCCAGCTCCGTGGCCACCCACACCAGCGGCGCGGCCATCAGCGCCCGGGGTCCGTGCGCGATCACGATCCGCCGCGCGACCAGCGCGAAGATGGCGGGAAACACCGCCTGGTAGGCGATGAGCGCGGCGTTGATCAGCACCGCGACCCACAACGCCATGTCGCCGTACATCGCCATCACGCGGGTAATCCAGTACAGCGTGCCGGCGAAATAGATCACGCCCGCGACGAAACCGAGCGTGAAGGCGCGCCGCAGCGTGGTGCCCGTCAGCGCGACCAGCAGCGGCGCCAGCGCGATCCAGGCCAGAGCGGGATGACCGAATTTCGGAAAGCTCAGCGCCAGGAGAACGCCCGACGCCGCCGCCAACGCATACGCCGATGAACGCGAGGACAACTCGCGCTCAGTCTACTACCTGATGGATTCGTGAGGACGGATCGGCGCGCGGGCTAGCGCGTGACCCAGGGTTTGAACTGCTCTTCCTTTTGCAACTTCGCGGCAATCGTTTCGGCTTCACGCCGCGTGGTGAACTTGCCGACGCGCACGCGGAATACCGAAGGCGTGCCGGTCGCCGGCGTCATCACATACGCGGCATATCCCTTTGAGCTCAGCCGCTTGGCGATGGCGTCGGCTTCGCTGCGCACGTTCAGCGCGGCAATCTGCACGGCGAAGCCTTGCCCTGACGGCTCGGCCGACGCCGCGACCGGATCCGCCGGCGCGGGCGCGCGGACAGGTTCCTTGACCGGTGCGGGCGGCGGCGGTACCGGGCGCGGCGCCGCCGCAACGGGGGCCGGCGATGGCGCGGCCGCATGCTCCACCGGCGTGGCCTTCTCAGGAGTCGGCTTCAGCCGCTCTTCCGGCGCATTCGATTTTGCGAGGCGAGTGGGATAGCTCAGGTCTTCGGAGGCAGGCGCCGGCGCGGCGACCGTCGTCGGATCCGAGCCCGCGGCGGGCGCCTGTGCCGGTGCGGCTGGCTGCGTCGGTGTCGTTTCCTCGACGCCGCCCGCAATCGGCTGATCGGAGCCGCCGCTCAACTGCGATCGAACGCCGCGGCCGACCAGCACGCCACACAGGAAAATCACGACCGAGACGACCGTCGCGGCCATGAACAGGAACACCAGTTGCTTCCCGTTCAGCTGGATTTCGTGAAAGCCCTCGTCCTGGATCTGTTGCGCCACAACCAGCGTGATTTTAGCACGTTAGCGCCCTTCGAGCCGCGCCAGCAGTTGCTTGGCGTCGGCCAGCGTCGGGTCGAGCGCGAGTGCGCGTTCCGCTTCCGCGCGTGCCGCATCGGGGTTCTTGTCCTGCCGGTACGCCTCGCCGAGCGCCGCATGCGCCGGCGCGGTCTCCGCGCTCCACAGCGCGATTTTGAACGCGTCGATCGCTTCGTGGACGCGTCCGGTCCGCAGCAGCGACCGACCGAGCAGGAGGTGCGCGTCGGCGAGGTACGGCGACAGATAAATCGCGTGGTTCAGCTCGACCATCGCGTCGCGGTCGTTTTCTTCCTGGAACAGGCGCTGGCCGCGCTCGAGATAGAAACGCGCGAGCTCATCGGTGCTGCGCTGTTCGCTGGTGGCGAGGCGCGTGCCCATCTGCCGCGCGTGCGGGAGCTCGACCTCCTGTTTGACCCGTTCCAGCCCTTTCGGGACGACGTCGCCGCCGGGCCGCTTGCTGGGCGCGTAGCGGTCCGACAGCCGGCGCGCGAGCTCGCGTTCGCGCGCGGCCTCCGCGGCGGTGCCGCTGCCGACGCCGAGCGCGGCCGCGAGCACGAAGTGCGCGTCCGCATCGGCGGGATTGCGCCGGACCGCCTCGCGCAGCCAGAACGCCGCCGCCGACGCGTCGCGATCGAGCCAGTAGGCGTATCCCAGGTTGAACAGGAAATCCTCTTCGTCGGGATCGGCGTCGGCCGCCTTGTTGAAAAAGTACGTCAGGCTGGCCGCCCTGCGCGGCGGCACCGCGGCGCAACTGGATCACGCCGAGATTGTTCGACAGCGCCGGAGACGCGTCGCTGTCGGCCAGCGCCTTGAACGTCGTGAACGCATCGTCGTATTTCTTGAGGTTGAGTTGCGCGAGGCCGGCCAGAAACCGCGCGCGCTTGAACCATGGCGAATCCTCCGGCACCGACGCGACCGCCGCCAGCGCCAGCGCGTGCTCGCCCTGCTCGGCGTAGACATCCCATAACGCGAGCCGCGCGCGATCGAAGGACGGCTGCCCGGCCAGCGCGGCGCGGAGGTAGCTGATCGCGGTCGCCGACGTTTCGGCCAGCAGCCCTTTGATGAACGCTTCGAAGACGGTCACCGGGGGGTGCTGCTTTTCGACGTCGGCGGAGGTGGTCGCGGACGGCGGGGCCATCTGGCGCGCGATCCGCTCGAAGGTCGCGAACAGTTCCGGGAGCGGGCCGCGCTCGGTGACGTCGACGCTGACGCGCCCGGTGTCGAGCGCGATGCTGCGCGCGCGCACCACCACGGCGTCGCTCTCCATCTGCAGCGATCCGACCACCACTTGCGATGCGCCGACGAGCTGGCCGATGCGGATCATGGTCGCATCGGTGAGCACGGACGAAGGCGGCACCTGCAGCCGCTCGAACGCCTGCTGGCGCTCGGTGCGGGTGATGGCGCCGGCGCCGAGCGCGTTGAGATCGTCGGTCAGCAGGACTGCGGCACCCTCGGTCAGCCAGAAGAAGCGCCCTTCGCGCGTGACATTCTCGAACGGCATGACCAGGATCCGCGCCGCCGCTGCCTGAGAGCTTTGGGTCTGCAAAGCGGCGACCGCGCCGTCCACAGGTCTGACCTTAAGGTCTGACCTGAAGGTCTGACCTCGCATGTGTACCGGTTCGGAGGACACACTAGATATCGCGGCGGCGGGCGTGGCTGAAAGTCCGAGGGCCAGCAGCGCCGCGACCGAGCGCGTCATAGTGCCTCGACGGGTGCGGATCCAGCTGGCTGCCCGGTCACCAGCGACACGCTCAGGACGCAGGTGGGTTCGCCGGTGGCGCGGCACGCGATCACCTCGGTGCTCGCGCTGATGTCGAACAGCGCCAGCAGCCTGGTGAACGCGGCGGCGTAGAAGCCGCACAGCGGATGCGGCACCTTCTCGCGCACGGTGCAGAACACCGAGGCGCGCAGATCGACGCGCGCGGATCCGCGCTGGACCCGTGCGATCGCGCGGCTGCCCCTGTAGCTGCTGTGGACCAGCCGCTGCGCCAGCCGCAACAGCATCCGGCTGCGAAGCCAGAGCGGCGCCGCCTTGAGCATCGCGCGCTGGATCGGCGCCATCGACTGGACCGTCCAGTCCGCGGCGTACTCGCCGGCGCGAGTGGTGATCAGCGTGTAGGCATCGCCTTCCTGGCGCAGGAAGCTCAGGACGGCATAGAGCGGCGCGAGCCCGATTGTGCCCTCGCGCAGCCCTTCGGCATTCAGCCAGTTTTCATAGAACGCCAGCCGGGTCGGCAGGATGTCCGCGATTCCCTGGTGAAGGCTGGCAACAAGCACGCGACCAATGCCCGCTTCTCGCATGTCAGGATAAGATGGCTGAGCATAAGCCATGAGCCATCTCACGCGCAGCGGAGCGATTCTGGCCGGCGGTCAGTCGACGCGCTTCGGCGGACGCGACAAGAGCGCGCTGCTGGTGGACGGCCGACCGATCCTCGATCTCCAGATCGCGGCGCTCGCACCGGTCGTTGACGAGGTGCTGATCGTCGGCGGACCGCGCGCCACGATTCACGACATCGTACCGGGCTGCGGACCGCTCGGCGGACTGCACGCGGCGCTGACCGCGGCGCATGGCGGCGCGGTGCTGCTTGTCGCCTGCGACATGCCGCACCTGTCGACGGCGTTCCTCACCTACCTGCTGTCGTTGGCCACCGAGGCGGACATCGTCATGCCGCAGAGCGAACGCGGCTATCATCCGTTGTGCGCCGTGTACGCGCGCGCCTGTCTCGAACCGGTGGCCGCGCGGCTCGCGGATCGGCGACTCAAAATACGCGAGCTCGTGGAGAACCTGCGGACGCGCATCGTGCCGGTCGATGAGATCCGGCAGTTCGGCGAGCCCGATCGGCTGCTCGCGAACGTGAACACGCCAGCCGACTACGCAGGTCTCGAGGCGCTGCAAGGTCACAAACTGTAATCGTATCACGAGCTTAGCGCGCTTTCGCTCCGGCTCGCACGCGACCCGTACATGATTCTGAGCGTTCAACGACAGGTTCACCACGCCATCACCGAGGCGATCCGGACGCAGTTCGGCATCGCCGACGTGCCCCCGTTCGCCATCGAGACGCCGCCGAGCCGCGCCCTGGGGGATCTCGCCGTGGCGGTGGCATTCCAGCTGGCGCGCACGCTGCGCAAGGCGCCGAAGGTCATCGCGCAGGAACTGGCGCAGGCGCTCGGTTCGATTCCCGGCATCGCCCGGATCGCCGCCACGCCCAACGGTTATCTGAACCTCTATCTCGATCGGCCGGCCTTCTTCGTCGCCCGCGCGCGCGGCCAGATCGCGGCGTCGCGCGCCGGCGGCGACAAGGCGATCGTCGAGCACACCGCCATCAACCCGAACAAGGCGGCGCACATCGGCCACCTGCGCAACGCCGCGCTCGGCGATACGCTGGTCCGCGCGCTGCGCTTCCAGGGCACGCCGGTCGAGACGCAGAACTACATCGACGACACCGGCGTCCAGGTCGCCGACGTGATCGTCGGCTTCCGCGAACTCGAGCACAAGTCCATCGGCGAGATCAGGGCGATCGCCGACGCGACCCGCTTCGACTACTACTGCTGGGACCTGTATGCGAAGGTCACCGAGTGGTACGACGGCGATCAGGCGCGGCTCGCCATCCGCGCCGCGGTCCTCCACGATCTCGAGCACGGCGGCAACGACACCGCGGCGATCGGCACGCTGATCGTCGATCGCATCGTGCGCGCCCACCTCAAGACCATGGCGCGGCTGAACATCGGCTACGACCTGCTCACCTACGAAGGCGATATCCTGCGGCTGCAGTTCTGGGCGCACTTGTTCGAGACGCTCAAGGCGCAGGGCGCGGTCTTCCTGCAGACCGAGGGCAAGCTCGCGGGCTGCTGGGTCATGAAGATCGAGGAAGCCGACGCCGCCGACTCCGACGGCGACGATCCCGAGCAGCGGGAGAAGGTGATCGTCCGTTCCAACGGCGTCGTCACCTACGTCGGCAAGGATCTCGCGAATCAGTTCTGGAAGTTCGGGCTGCTCGGCCTCGACTTCCGCTACCGCCTCTTCGCCACTCAGCCGGATGGTCGCGCGCGCTGTGGGCGACGACGTCGGGCGAGAGCGAGGGGGTGGCGCCGCCGTTCGGCCGCGCCACGCGCATCTACAACGTGATCGACTCGCGCCAGATGTATCTGCAGGCGCTTCTCAGCCAGGCGCTGCGGACCCTCGGCCACCCGACGCGAGGCGGAGAACTCGATTCACTTCTCGTACGAGATGGTGGCGCTCTCGCACGCCACGGCACGCGAGCTCGGCTACGAGACCGGCGCTGAAGACGCCGAAAAGCCGTTCGTCGAGGTGTCCGGGCGCAAGGGACTCGGCGTCAAGATCGACGATCTGCTCGATCTGCTGACGAACAAGGCGGGCGCGCGAAGTCGCGAAGCGCAACCCGGAGCTGACGTCCGAGGAGTGCCACCGCATCGGCGCGCAGATTGCGGTCGCCGCGATCCGCTACTTCATGCTGAAGTTCTCGCGCGGCAAGCTGATCGTGTTCGACATCGAAGAGGCGCTCAGCTTCGAGGGCGAGACCGGCCCCTACCTGCAGTACGCGGTGGTCCGGGCCGGCAACATCCTGCACAAGCTGCAGGATCGCGACGGGTTGTCGGAAGCCGGCGTGCTCGCCGCGCTCGACCTGGCGCGCGCCCGACGAGATCACCGCCGAGTCCGACGACCCGTCCCACGACCTCTGGGCCGTGGTGTTCGAGGCGTCACGCCTGGATGAGGTGGTCGATCAGGTCGTCCGATCGCTGGAATTCTCCGGTCTGGCGAAATATGCATTCGGGCTGGCGCAGACCTTCAACGCGTTCTACCATCGGTATCCGATCCTCAACGAAGAGAACGGCGGATCGGAAGCAGTGGCGTGCCGCTGGCGTCGCCTACGTGCGCGCGCAGCTCACGCGCGCACTCGATCTGATGGGCATCGACGTCCCGAATCGAATGTAACCATGACCGTGATTGGCATCGCAGCGTGCCGGAAGCTCGAAGATTACCGGCAATCGATCCTCCACGTCGGCGGCGAGCCGCGCATGCTCGACCTGTCGATGCCGATCGAGGAGGCGCTCGCCGGCATCGGCGGCCTGATGCTGACCGGCGGCGGCGACGTGGCGCCGTCGCGCTACGGCGAAGCCGCGCACGCCACGGTCGAGGAAGCGGAGCCGGGGCGCGACGAATTCGAGATCGCGCTGATCGCCGCGGCGCGCACGCGCGACCTGCCGATCTTCGCGATCTGCCGCGGCGTCCAGATCCTGAACGTCGCCGTGCGGCGGCACGCTGGTGCAGGACATCCCGTCGCAGGTCGCCGGCGCGCTGCCGCACAGCCTGCGCGGTGCCGCAGCACCAGCCCTACGAGCTGGCGCACGAGGTCTGGATCGACAAGGACTCGCTGCTCGCCAGGCTGATGCGCGAGCGTCTGGTGGACGAAGCGCTCGAAGTGAACAGCCGCCATCATCAGGCGGTCAAGGCGGTCGCGGCCGGCTTCGTCGCGACCGCAACCGCGCCCGATGGCGTCATCGAGGCGATCGAGGATCCCGCGGCGCGCTTCTGCCTCGGCGTGCAGTGGCATCCGGAGAACTTCTTCCGCACCGGCGAGTTCCGCGCGCTGTTCGAAGGCTTTCTCGAAGCGTCGGCGACCCAGCGGTAGCTCGACGCTACCCGCCCTCGCGGTACACTGTCGTTCTTGGACGCCATCACGACCGCCGGCCTGACGAAACACTATGGGCGCCGGCGGCTGCCCTTCCTCTCCGATCCTCGGCGCCCCGCTGCCGCATCCGCGCGCTCGACTCGCTCGACATCTACGGTGCGCGAAGGCGAAATCTTCGGCTTCCTCGGACCGAACGGCGCCGGCAAGAGCACGACGATCCGGCTGCTGCTCGGCTACCTGCACCCGACCGCCGGCGCGGCACGCGTGCTCGGGCTCGACATCGTCCGCGACAGCGTCGCGATCCGCCGGCGGATCGGCTACCTGCCTGGCGGCATCGCGCTGTACGACTCGCTCACCGGCGAACGAGCTGCTCGACTACCTCGCCGAGCTGAGCGGCCGGCCGCCGGTTCGCCGCGCCGATCTGTGCGAGCGGCTGGAGCTGTCGCGCGAGCACGCTGCGAGCGGCTGGTCCGCGACTACTCGCGCGGCATGCGCCAGAAGATCGGCATCGTCCAGGCGCTTGCAGCACGATCCGGAACTGGCGATCCTCGACGAACCGACCGAGGGGCTCGACCCGCTGATGCAGCGGGCCTTCTACGACATCCTCGACACGCTCAAGGCCGAAGGCCGGACGATCTTCTTCTCGTCGCACGTCCTCTCCGAAGTCGAGCGGGTCTGCGATCGCGTCGCGATCATCCGGCGCGGCCGGCTGGTCGCGATGGAGGACATCGCGGGGCTGCTCGCGCGGCACAAGCGCAACGTCGACATGCGGCTTCACGGCGCGCCGCCGCGGCTCGACGGCGTGGCTGGCGTGTCGAGCCTCGAGTCGCGCGACGGCCGGCTGACCGTGCCGCGTCGAGGGCGACATCGGCCCGTTCCTCGCGGCGATCGTCGGCGCGCCGATCGTCGACCTGACGATCGAGCCGGCGCATCTCGAGGAAGCGTTCCTCGAGTTCTACGAGGACGCCGCGCCATGAACGGCGCGCTCTTCCGGCAGACCTGGCGCGCGCAGCGGCTCAAGCTGGCGGTCGTGTCGACCGCGCTCGCCATCTGGGGCTTCTTGCTGCCGATCGATCTACGCCAGGTTCGGCTCGCAGTTCCGCGCGGTGCTGGAGAGCGGCCTGTTCCCGCAGCAGTTCGCCAAGCTTCGGCGGCGGCGACATCTTCAGCCTGCCGGGCTCGATCGCGCTCAGCTTCATCCACCCGATCGCGATCATCCTGACGTCGGTGTTCTCGGTCGGGTTCTCCGCCGGCGGCGATCGCCGGCGAGCGGCAGCGCGGCACGCTCGAAGTCGCGCTCGCCCGACCGATCGCGCGGCGGGCGTTCTACCTGACGCTGTTCGCCGCGGCGTTCGGCTTCGTCGCGGTCACCGTGACGGCGCTGCTGGCCGGCGGCGATCGCGGGATCGCTGTTTGCGGGCGTCATCGGCGAGCTGGCGATCCGCAATCTGCCGCTGCTCTGGCTGAACGCGCGTCCTGCTGTTCGGCTCGTTCACGGCCGTCGGCCTCGCCGCCTCGGCCTCGTTCGACCGGCTCTCGCCGGCGCTCGGCGATCACGCTCGGCTTCGTCGTGGTGATGTACTTCTTCGACGTGCTCGGCTCGCTCTGGCCGGCCGCCGAGGTGCTGCAGCCCTACTCGCTGTTCCACTACCTGAAGCCGAAGGCGATCCTGGTGGGTGCAGGCGCGCCGCTCGACGCAGGCGTGCTGGCGGCGGTCATCGTCGCGGCGACGGCGTGGGCGCTGGTGGTGTTCCCGCGGCGCGACCTCGCCGCGCCGAGCTGAGCTAGCGCCTTGTCGAAACACGACCACCGTTTCCACGTGCGGCGTGTTCGGGAAACATGTCGAACGCGTCGGCGCGCTCGATGGCGTAGCCGGCGTCGACGATCTTGCGGGCGTCACGGGCGAGGGTGGCGACGTCGCACGAGACATAGACGAGCCGCGCGCGCCTTCACCTTCAAGCACCGCCTTCGATCGCCTCGGGCGACATCCCCGTCCTCGGCGGATCGACGATCACCGTCTCGATCTCCATGCCCGGGACGCCGCGACAGGACACCGCGCTCCCGGCCGGCGCCGACACTCTCGACCGGCGCGCGCAGCGTCGCCATCCGCCGCCAGCGGCGATGCCGTTGGCGTGCAGATCCGCCGACGCCTGGCGCGTCGCCTTCGACCGCGGTGACGGTGGCGCCGCGCGTCGACCGCCGCCGCCACCGAAAACAGCCCGACGCCGGCGTAGAGATCCAGCACGGTCGCTGCCGATTGGCACGCGCTCGGCGACGTGCGACGACCAGGTCGCGCAGCAGGTAGCGGTTGCCCTGGAAGAACGACAGCACGTGCCGCCGCAGCCGCAGCGACGCGTCGCCGATCGCGATCGCGTCGGTGACGTACGGTCCAGGCGTCAGCCCGTCCACCGACACCAGCTTCTCGAGCAGCCGGGGGTCCAGCGGCCCGAGGTCTCGAGGTGGACGACCCGCTCGCTGCCGTCGAGGTTTTCCGACAGCTCGATCTCGCGCACCAGGTCGGCGCCGATCGACCGAATCGCGGCCATCAGCCGCTCGAGCGTGTCGAGCGTCGCCGGCAGCAGCTGACCGGTGACGCGCGCGTCGCAGAGATCGTGCGTGCCCTCGCGGAAAAACCCGAGCGCGCGAGCCGCGCACGTGCAGCCGCGCCCGCATGCGGTAGCCATCCTCCGGCGATGCCGCGACCGTCACCGGCGCCGGCAGCGCGAGCCGCGCGATGCGCGTGAAGGCGTCGGCAATCACCTGGCTCTTGATCGCGAGCTGCCGCGGATAGGCGATGTGCCCGTAGAGGCAGCCGCCGCAGAGCGGATCGCCGGCGTCCGCGCGCCGATCCGGCGAGGCGCCTCGATCGTGACCGCGGCGGCGTGGGCCACTCCCTTGGCCACGCGCACGATGCGCGCCTGCACCTGCTCGCCGGGAATCGCGCCGGACACGAGCACGACACGCCCTTCGTGGCGCGCGATCATCGGGCCGCCGGCGGCCGGCTTTTCGATCGTGAGCGGAGATCGACGTCGCCCGGCCTTCAGCATCGGCTCACGCGAACGCGATCGTCGGCAGCCTGACCCGCTCGCGCACCAGGCGGTCGATGGCCGCGTCGCGCGCGCGCGCAAATGCGTCCGCGGTCATGCCGCTCGCGAAACGCCGGCCAGCTCCGACTTCCGCTTCACGCGCCAGCGACGACCGCGTCGCCGTCGTCGAGGGTCGGCGCGCGCCTGCTGCACCAGCTCGGCGTCGAGCGCGGTCAGGCGCTCGAGCAGCGCCTGTCGCGCCTCGCCGCGCAGGCCGCCGGCCCTGGCCCGGGCCGCGTCCAGTTCCGCGGCGGCGCGATCGATCAAGGCATCGAACTCATCGCCAAGCGACCCGTTGGCCCGCGCCTGGGTGAGGCGCAGCACGACGCGCTCGAGATGCGCTGGCAGGAAGCGATTGACGGCTCGTGGCCGACGACTCAGCGGCCGACGGCTGACGACTGCGCCCCAACGGCGCGCTTCCACTCGTCGAAGACGTCGAGCACGTCGGCATCGCAGAAGTCGATCTTGACCGGCCGCCGGCGCGGGCCCTTGCGGTAGTAGCGCTCGAAGTACCGATCGATGCCGGCGCACGCGATCTTCAGCGGCACGCCCTGCTCCGCCCAGCCCGACACGACCTCGAAGGATGGGCCGACCACCCGGATCAGATGGCCGTCGTTCTTCTGACACAGGTAGGTTTCGATCTCGCGGCAGTACTCGATCTATTGGTTGCGTTCCCACACGATTCTCAAACCATGGAGCGTCAGGTCGCCGTCGACGTGCTGGATCAGCGGCGTCTCGGGCGCGATGACGTCGGCCAGGCCGCCGGTGGCGACGCAGACCGCGTTGCCGCCGAGCTCGTCGCTCATGCGCCGCACCAGCCCTTCGACCATCCCGACGTAGCCCCAGAACAGCCCCGACTCCATCGCGCCGACCGTGGTCCGCCCCACCACGCGAGCCGGCTTGCGCACGTCGATGCGCGGCAGGCGTGCCGCGCGTTGAAACAGCGCGTCGGCGGAAATGGTGACGCCGGGGCAGATCGCGCCGCCGAGATACTCCCCCTTCGCGGTGATCGCATCGAGCGTCGTCGCCGTGCCGAAGTCGACGACGATCAGCGGCCGGCCGAGTCCGTTGCCGAATTTTTCGTACGCCGCCACGGCATTGACGATGCGATCGGCGCCGACTTCCGAGGGGTTCTCGTACAGAATCGGCATGGCGGTGTTGACGCCAGGCTCGACCACCAGCGCGGTCACGCCGAAGTAACGCTGCACCATCGCCTGGAGAGTCCCGGTCAGCGGCGGCACCACCGAGCCGAGGATGACGCCGCGGATCTGGACGCGCTCGATCCGGCTGTGCGCGAACAGTCCATCGACCAGCAAGCCGAGCTCGTCGGACGTCCGCTCGCGCAGCGTCTGCAGGCGCCAGCTCTGGATGAGGGTGGCCCCGTCGAACACGCCGAGCACGATGTTGGTGTTGCCGACATCGATGGCGAGTAGCATCACCGTCTCCTCAGCCTCAAAGCCAGGTGATCTCCCCTGAAACGATCCGCTCGATCCGGTCGCCGGTCCGCACCAGCAGCGCGCCGAGACCGTCGACCCCGGCGGTGACGCCTGACCACTCGCCCGCGTTGGTCGTCCATCTGACCCGCGCACCGGACGCGGCCGGCGCGAGGCTGCGCCACGCGTCGAGGATAGCATCGAACCGGCCGGCGAGCAGATCCTCGTAGCGACGCGACAGCGCGGCGAGCGTTTCAGCGAGCAGGTGATGGCGATCGACAGCGCGTCCAAGCTCCGACTCCAGTGACGTCGCGCGATCGCCCAACTCCGCCGGGAACGCCGTCGGGCGGACGTTGATGCCATAACCGACGATCACCGTGTCGGACCGATCGCCGGCGCCCGACGACTCGGCGAGAATGCCGCCAAGCTTGCGGCGCGACACCTGCAGATCGTTCGGCCACTTCAGATCGACGCGCAGTCCGGTCGCCTGCTCGATGCCTTCCGCGAGCGCCACGCCGGCGGCCAGCGTCAGCAGCGTCGTTGCACGCGCCGGATCGGTCATCGCCGTCGCCGGGGCGAGCACCACCGAGACGTACAACCCCGAGCCTGGCGGTGAGAACCAGGTGTGACCGCGGCGCCCGCGGCCGGCCGTTTGCTCGTCGGCCACGACGACGAGACCTTCGGATCGCTCGGCTGAAGCCTTCGCGCTCCGTGTCGATTCGTTGGCGCCCCCTGAGGCATCCTCGTCAGTCCGTAGCGCGAAGGCTTTAGCCGAGCGAGCGGCGGCTTCGTCGTTGGTCGATCCGATCGTCTCGAAGAACAGGATCGGCGAGGCGAGCCGGCCGAGGCGCGGTCGGGCGCGTTCGATCGCGTCCGCAAATTCGTCAGACAGGTTCGATTTCAAAGCTGATGTCGATGGCCGGTGCGGAATGGGTCAGCGCGCCGACCGACACGAAGTCGGCGCCGGTGGCAGCGAGCTCCGGGATGCGCTCGAGCGTCACGCCGCCGGAGATTTCGATCGTCGCGCGGTGGCGCACCAGGGCGACCGCCTCCCGAATCCGCTCGGTGGACATGTTGTCGACCAGAATCGTCTCCGCGCCGACTGCCAGCGCTTCTTCGACCTGAGCCAGGGTTTCCGCTTCGACTTCGACCGGCAGGCCCGGCCGGTACGCGCGCGAGCGCTCGACCGCGGCCCGCACGCCGCCGGCGAGGCGAATATGGTTGTCCTTGATCAGGATGGCGTCGAACAGGCCGACCCGGTGGTTCGACGCGCCGCCGGCCCGGACGGCGTACTTCTCCAGCACGCGCAGCGTCGGCGTCGTCTTGCGGGTGTCGAGGATGGTGATGCGGCCGCCGGCCGCGTCGACGAACCGGCGGGCGCGGGTGGCGATGCCGCAGAGCCGCTGCAGAAAGTTGAGCGCAGTGCGTTCGCCGATCAGGAGCGCGCGCGCCGTGCCGGTGATCTGCGCGATCTCCGTGCCCGCGGCACAGGCCTGGCCGTCGCCCTGACGCGCGGCGCACTGCACGGCCGGATCGACCTGGCGGAACGTCTCGAAGGCGACCTCGAGGCCAGCTACGACGCAGTCGCCTTTCAGCAACAGCACGCCGCGCGCCATCAACCCCGGCGCCACCGTCGCATCCGTGGTGATGTCGCCATCGCGCACGTCTTCGTCGAGCGCGCGACGGACGATGTCGCGGTAGAGCGCCGGGTCTAGCGGTTCGGCTTCAGCCCTGGGGAACCGCTTCATAGCCATCCACCAGGATCTCCGCGTCTCCTTCGACCAGCTCGAACTGCTTCACGCGAAGCGCGCTCCGCAGGTCGGCCTCGATGGGCTGGAACTGCGGATGCAGCTGCCGCACCGCTCGGATGGTGACCTTCGTAATCGGCACCTTCAGCGGCTGTTTTTTCTCCGAACGATCCTTTCGAACGCCGAACATCACGCGCTGCGCGAACTCATAGACCGCCTGGTCCGCCTGCACGGTTGCGTCGCTGTTATCCTCCAGCAGAGAGGTCAGCTCTTCAGCGGTCGGCCACGCCGACGTGTGAATCGACCCCTCCCGCCACCACGACCACACTTCCTCGGTGACGTACGGCAGGAACGGCGCGAACAGCCGCAGCATCACCGACAGCGCGGCGGTCAACGCGTCGTTGGCCGAGACGGCGCCTGCCGCGCCCTGCTCGCCGTAGCGTCGGCCTTTTACCAGCTCGAGGTAGTCGTCGCAGAAGCCCCAGAAGAACGTTTCCGTGCGTTGCAGCACGCGCGCGTAGTCGTAGCCGTCGAACGCCGCGGTGACGTCGGTCACGAGCGCGGCAAGGGTCCGCACCATCGCGCGGTCAACCTCCGCGGTGATCGCGGCCGCCTCCGTCTGCGGCTGCGGCGCGCCCGGCACGCTCGAGTTCATCAGCGCGAATTTCGACGCGTTGAGAAGCTTGATCGCCAGCCGCCGGCCGACTTTCATCTGGCCCGGATCGAACATCGTGTCGGTGCCGGGGCGGCCGCCGGCCGCCCAGTAGCGGACGCCGTCGGAGCCGTGCTCGTCGAGCAGCGCCATCGGCGTCACGACGTTGCCCTTCGACTTCGACATCTTCTTGCGATCCGGATCGGTGACGAAGCCCGAGATGGCCGCGTTGGTCCACGGCAGGGAGTCGTGCTCCAGTTCCGCACGCAGCACCGACGAGAAGAGCCAGGTGCGGATGATGTCGTGCGCCTGCGGCCGCAGATCCATCGGGAAGGTGCTGGCAAACAGCGCCTGATCGTCGGGCCAGCCGCAGACGATCTGCGGCGACAGCGACGAGGTCGCCCAGGTGTCCATCACGTCGGGGTCGCCGGCGAAGCCGCCGGCCACGCCGCGCTGATCCTCGCGGTAGCCGGTCGGCACGTCGGTGGACGGATCCACCGGCAGCTGATCCGCGCGAGCCGGGATCGCCTGGTCGTACTGCGGCCGCCCTTGAGTGTCGAGCGGGTACCAGACCGGGAACGGCACGCCGAAAAACCGCTGGCGGCTGATGCACCAGTCGCCGTTCAGGCCGTTCACCCAGTTCTCGTAGCGGACCCGCATGTAGTCCGGATGCCACCGCAGCTCGTTGCCGCGCGCGATCAGCGGCGCGCGGAAGTCGATCGTCTTGATGAACCACTGCCGGCTGGTGACGATCTCGAGCGGCCGATCGCCCTTCTCGTAGAACTTCACCGCATGGGTGATCGGCCGCGGCTCGCCCACCAAATCACCGCTCTCGCGCAGCTGCTCGACGATCTTCGCGCGCGCCTTCGCGGCGGACAGACCCCTGAGGCCGCCGTAGTGGAGTTGCGCGCGGTCCGCGTCCACCGATTCCCACCCGGCCGACCCGAACGCGACATCACGCAGCGTGCCATCAGCCTGGATGATCGCGCGCACCGGCAGCCGCAGCTCTCGCCACCAGGTGACGTCGGTGATGTCGCCGAAGGTGCAGATCATCGCGATGCCGCTCCCCTTTTCGGGATCGGCCAGGGAATGCGCGCGGATCGGCACCTTCACCCCGAACAGCGGCGTCTCCACTTCTTGCCCGAACAGCGGCTGGTAACGTTCGTCGTCCGGATGCGCGACCAGGGCGACGCAGGCCGGGATCAGCTCGGGACGAGTGGTGTCAATCTCGATGAACTGATCGGGACCGAGCTTGAACTTGATGCGGTGGTAGGCCGCCGCCATATCGCGGTCCTCGAGCTCGGCCTGCGCCACCGCGGTCTTGAAGTCGATGTCCCACAGCGTCGGCGCTTCGACCTGGTAGGCCAGCCCCTTCTCGAGATGATCGAGAAACGCCAGCTGCGAGACGCGCTGCGCGCGCTTGCCGATGGTGGCGTAGGTCAGCGACCAGTCCACCGACAGGCCGAGCTTCTTCCAGAGCTGCTCGAAGATCAGCTCATCTTCCTTCGTCAGGCGATCGCACAGCTCGATGAAGTTCGGCCGCGACACCGACAGCGGCGGCTTCGGCGGCTGCGCCGGTGGCTCGAAGTTGGCGACATACGGCAGCGACGGATCGCAGCGCACGCCGTAGTAGTTCTGCACGCGGCGCTCGGTCGGCAGGCCGTTGTCGTCCCACCCCATCGGGTAGAACACCGCCTTGCCGCGCATCCGCTGAAACCGGGCGATCAGATCGGTGTGGGTGAAGGAGAAGACGTGGCCGACGTGGAGCGAGCCGCTGACGGTGGGCGGCGGCGTGTCAATCGAAAACACGTCCGCCCGGGACGCGGGACGCGTGAACCGGTAGACGCCCGATTCCTCCCAGCGTGCCATCCACTTCGCTTCGAGCCCTTCGAGGGCGGGCTTCTCGGGGAACTGCAGACGCGCAGGATCCAGGCGCGTCAGCGACTTCGACGACTCTGACATCAGAGGATCGTATACAGAAATGAGTGAGTTGGCGAGTTGGAGACTTGGTGAGTTCAATTCACCAAATCACCAAGTCACCCATTCGCCAACTACCTGATGGAAGCTTTGATGCGCTCGATCTCTTCGCGGACCAGGCGTTCGGCGGTCTTCGACGCGATGTCGGCGACCGCCTCGCGCACGACGGTGTCGGAGAGGCGCTCGAGCACGCGGCGGGTCACGCTTTCGATCAGCGCCTCGCTGACGCCGGCAGGCGGCGGCGCCTGGCTGGGAGCTGATGCGGGCCAGAGTCGCGCGTCGGCCGGCGCTGCATGGCCCTGCTCGGCGGCGAGCAGGGCGGCAAAGGCGTCGGCCAGCGGCGGAAGCGACGGCGGATTCGCCAGCGGAAGTTCGAGCGCGGGTGGCGCGGTAGCGATCGCGGCATGCCCGACCGGAGGCTCCGCCTCCAGTGGTTCGACGGGCGCGCTCTCCTCGATCGGCGCGAGACGTTCGTCCGGCGCTTCGATCAAGGCGGACTCGACCGCGGGTTCGGCCTCGAGCATCGGCGCGGCCTCGGCGGCCGGTTCGGGCTCGGCTACCGGCGCTGGCTCGGGGATCGGCGCGAGATCAACGAGGTGTTCGGTCGCGTCCGGGATCGATGCCGTGGACTGGACCGGAACAGGCTGCGGCACCGGCTCGAACTCGGTCAACGACGCAAGCCACTCCTGCTCCTGTTGCGGAGCCGGCGCGAGCTCGGCCTGCGGCGAACCATGCGACAGCGGTAAATCGACCGGCGAGATGTCTGCCGCTGGCGCCGGCAGGTCCCACGGCTCCCCTGCTCCCGCCTTCTCGCTCGCCGACCCAAACCAATCGATGTCGCTCTCGACGTCCTTCGTCTGCGAAGCTGGAACCGAATGGATCGGCGGCGGCGCCGTCGCGCTGGACGACAGTGCCGAAAATGCGGTATCGAGGCGATCGAAGTAGTCGGTGAGCTCGCTGCGCGGCTCGGGACTGCTCGCCGGCTCAGCCGTCGGCGTCTCGACCGGACGCTTCGGCTTGGCCAGCAACTCCTTGACGCGGCCGATGACCTGCTGCGGCTCAAAGGGCTTGGCCAGCACGCCATCGCAGCCGGCGTCGTCGGCGCGGGCCTGATCGACCGGTTCGAACGCTCCGGTCAGCAGCACCACGGGAATATGGGCGAGCCTGGGTGAATTGCGGATGTACAGCGCGACCTCGTAACCGTTCTTGCCGGGCATGCCGATGTCGGCGAGCACGATGTCGGGCGGCGCAGCGTCCAGGCGTTCGATCGCCTGATCGCCGTCGCTGACGGCGATGACGGTGACGTCCTCGTCGGCGAAGGTCAGCTCGATGACGCGCTGAATCGTGACGCTGTCGTCGGCCAGAAGCAGGGTATGCGGCACGGTCAGAGGTATCGGTATTTCAGGCGGCAGACTTCAGAGTGCAGATTTGTCCGGCCTCAGACCCTGGCCCGGACGTTGCCGTTGATGAAGTCGATGATCTCCTGCATCGGGGTCCCGGGCAGGAAGATCCCCTTGACCCCGATCGCCTTCAGCTTCGGGATGTCGACGTCGGGGATGATGCCGCCGATCACGACCAGCACGTCGTCGATCCCCTTCTCCTTGAGCAGCTCCATCAGGCGCGGCGCGATATGGTTGTGGGCGCCCGACAGGATCGAGAGGCCGACGCAGTCGGCATCCTCCTGGAGCGCCGCGGTCGCGATCATCTCGGGCGTCTGGCGCAGGCCGGTGTAGATGACTTCCATGCCCGCGTCGCGCAGCGCGCGCGCGATCACCTTGGCGCCGCGGTCGTGGCCGTCCAGGCCGGGCTTGGCGATGACGACTCTCAGTTTGCGCATGAATCTGAAATCTACCCTCTGAAATCCTAAATGATCGGGACTTCCTCGTACTCGCCCCACACCTCGCGCAGGGCGTCGCACATCTCGCCGACCGTCGCGTAGGCGCGCACCGCGTCGAGGATGCGCGGCATCAGGTTCTCGCGGGTGCCGGCGGCGGCGCGCAACGCACCCAGCGTCCGGGACACGGCCTCCTGGCTCCGCGATTTCCGCAGGGTCTCGAGCTTGGCGAGCTGGGTGTCGGACGCCGATTCGTCGATGTAGAGAATCTCAATCGGCGGATCGTCCTGCTGCACGAAGGCATTGACCCCGACCATGATCTTTTCCTTACGTTCGAACGCCTGCTGGAACCGGTACGAGCTCTCCGCAATCTCCTGCTGCGGGAAGCCCCGCTCGATGGCATCGACCATCCCGCCCATGGCGTCGATCGTCCGGAAGTAGGCCAGCGCGCCCTCTTCCATGTCCCTGGTCAGCTTCTCGACGAAGTACGACCCGCCGAGCGGATCGACCACGTTCGCGACCCCGCTTTCGTAGGCGATGATCTGCTGGGTGCGCAGCGCCAGGGTCGCCGCTTCGGCGGTCGGCAGCGCCAGGGCTTCGTCGAGCGAGTTGGTGTGGAGCGAATTGGTGCCGCCCAGCACCGCCGAGAGCGCCTGCAGCGCCGTGCGGACGACGTTGTTGTAGGGCTGCTGCGCGGTCAACGAGACGCCGGCGGTCTGGCTGTGGAACCGCAGCTTCCAGGAGCGTTCGCTCCTGGCGTGGAAGCGGTCGCGCATCGCGTCGGCCCAGATCTTCCGCGCCGCGCGGTACTTGGCGATCTCCTCGAAGAAATCGCTGTGGGCGTTGAAGAAGAACGAGATCTGCGGGACGAACGCGTCGACGTCCAGCCCCGCGTCCACGCCCCACTGCACGTACTCGAGGCCGTCGCGCAGCGTGAACGCCAGTTCCTGCACCGCGGTCGAGCCGGCTTCGCGAATGTGATAGCCGCTGACCGAAATCGTGTTCCACTTCGGGACTTCGGTGGCGCAGAACCCGAAAATATCGGTGATCAGCCGCATCGACGGCCGCGGCGGAAAGATGTATTCCTTCTGGGCGATGAATTCCTTGAGGATGTCGTTCTGGATGGTGCCGGAAATCTTCTTCCAGTCGGCGCCCTGCTTCTCCGCCACGACCAGGTACATCGCGAAGATCATCGCCGCCGGCGAATTGATCGTCATCGAGGTGGTGATGTCGCCGAGCTGAATGCCGTCGAACAGCATCTCCATGTCGGCCAGCGACATGATGCTGACGCCGCACTTGCCGACCTCCCCGAGCGACAGTTCGTGGTCGGGATCGCGTCCCATCAGGGTCGGCAGGTCGAACGCGACGCTGAGGCCGGTGCCGCCCGCCTTCAGCAGCGTCTTGTAGCGCGCGTTGGTCTCTTCGGGCGTGCCGAACCCGGCGAACTGGCGCATCGTCCACAACTTGCCGCGGTAGCCGGTCGGGTGGATGCCGCGCGTGTACGGGAAGGCCCCGGGGTTGTTGACGTCTCCGGCGTAGTCGATTCCCTCGACGTCCTCGGCGGTGTAGAGACGATCGATCGGCCGGCCGGAAATCGTCGTGAAGCTCGCGGCGCGTTCGGGCGACTTCTTCAACGTCGGCTCGAGCGTGTCGTGCTCCCACCGCGCCTTGCCGCTCTCCGCAACCGTTTTCATACAAGCAGCATTATAGCAATCAGTTACGGCTGCGTCGCTTGACTCGTTGCCGGAGGGCACGGTACGCTGCCCCGTTTGGACTAGGAGCATCATGGCCGCCACAAACGGATCAATTTTCAACGCGATGCTCCAGGAATTCGACGGAGCCGCGCGCATCCTCAACCTCGAGCCCGGCATCTGGAAGATCCTCACCCACCCCCGGCGCCAGATCACCGTCTCCTGCCCGATCCAGATGGACAACGGCGAGATCGAAGTGTTCACCGGCTACCGCGTGCAGTACAACATCACCCTCGGCCCGGCCAAAGGCGGCATTCGATACCATCCCGGCGTCACGCTCGACGAGGTCACGGCGCTGGCCGCGTGGATGACCTGGAAGTGCGCGGTGGCGCACATCCCGTTCGGTGGCGGCAAGGGCGGCGTGATCTGCGATCCGAGCAAGATGTCCAAGCGCGAGATTGAAGCGCTGACCCGCCGCTATGTCGCCGAGATCATCGACGCGATCGGGCCCGAGAAGGACGTCCCGGCGCCGGACGTCAACACCGACGCGCAAATCATGGCGTGGGTGATGGACACCTACTCGATGCACGTCGGCCATACGGCGACCGCCGTCGTCACCGGCAAGCCGATCGAGATGGGCGGCTCGCTCGGGCGGCGCGAGGCCACGGGACGCGGCGTCATGATCGCGGCGCGCGAGTCGGCCAAGCACGTCGGCCTCAACATCAAAGGCGCCAAGGTCGCGGTGCAGGGCTTCGGCAACGTCGGCTCGATCTCGGCAGAGCTGCTCGCCTCGCAGGTGGGGGCGACGATCGTGGCGGTTACCGACTGGAAGGGTGGCGTCTTCAACGCGAAGGGGCTCGACATCCCGGCGCTGCTCGAGTACGTCAAGCAGCACAAGACGGTCGAGGGCTTCACCGGCGCCGAGCCGCTGACCAATGCCGACCTGTTTCCCCTCGACGTCGACATCCTGATCCCGGCCGCGCTCGAGAACCAGATCACCATCGACAACGCCCCGAAGATCAAAGCCAAGGTCATCATCGAAGGCGCGAACGGACCGACCACGCCCGACGCGCACAAGTACCTCCACGAGCACGGCGTGTTCGTGGTGCCCGACATCCTCGCGAACAGCTCCGGGGTCACGACCTCCTATTTCGAGTGGGTGCAGGATCGCTACGGCTACTTCTGGACCGAGAAGGAAGTGAACGAGCGGCTCGAGGCCAAGATGTGCGAGGCCTTCGGCGCGGTGCTGCAGACCTCGTTGAAGTACAAGGTCGACATGCGCACCGCCGCCTACATCGTCGCGATCAACCGGGTGGCGACGGTAACTCGCATGCGCGGCATGTACGCTTAAGCAGTCTCAGTCGGCAGTCTCAGTCGGAAGTCTCAGTCAGCAGTCATTAATCGGATGCCTCACAGTTCGACCGGCTCCCCGAATCCGTTCGACCCTACGCGGCAGACCGAGCCGGCTGACGGCCGGCGTCCATCGTCCCGCGCGCGGCGTCTCTCTCTTCCCCTTCGCATGGACGATGGCCAGGTCAGGACCTTCGAGCTGCCGGCGGCGCTCGCGCGTCCGTCGCAGTTCTCCGTCGGCGAGTTCGAACGCCTGACGCGCGCCTACGCCGAAGCCCTCGGGCTGCTCGACCCCCAGACCAACGATTGACGTTCGCGGCGGCGAGCAGTCGGTCAACGCGCTCGCGGAGCCATTCGCGATGACGCTGCCCGGCATCATCGAGCGCGTCTCGCCGGCAGGCTTCGTTCCGGCCGCTTCAACGGAACGCCGCGCGGTCGGGCAGGCCTGAAGGCCTGCACGACATCGGTGTGGAGCTCTAGTAGGTGACGCGGAACGCGGTGCGCTCCGTCGCCTCGCGCGCGCCGCTGGCCGCTTTCATCGCGATCGCGTAGTCGCCAGGCGCGAAACCGGCCAGCGAGAGATCGATCGCGTACTCGCCGGCCTCGGCGGTGGATACCACGGTGAGGACTCGGATCGCGTGTCCCGCGCGGTCGAGCAGCGTGGCAGATACCACCGGCGGTTGACCGGACGACCCGTAGGCGCGGAACCGGATCAGCAGGTGCTCGGTGCGACTGAACTCTCGCGACGCGACCGGGACCGCGGCGGCCTGGCCGTCAATCGCGCGAAACTCGCGCGCCGTGCGCGCCCTGAGGATTTCCGGCGTGCCGACCGCGACATCGCCCCTCAGATCGCGGATTGACATCTCTCGCACGTCCTCGTCGAGGACGGTGGACGCGGCGTCCTGAATCGACATGCTGAGACGCAGCCGTCCCGGCGGCATGTCGAAGACGGCGCGGGCGGGGGGGCCCTCGGGCTCGTTGACCGTCGCGGGCCCGGTCGGCGCCACCGGACCTTTGAACAGCACCGTGCCGTCGGCGGCGCGGGCCTGAAACTCCAGCTTCGAGACGGTCCGCCGGACGCGCTCGCCCGGCACGTGCGCAGCCGGCTCCCAGACGAAGGTGACGCGCGTCTTGCCATCCTCACCGCGGTTCAGCCCGAACCACGGGCGGATCAGGGTGCTGGCATGCGGGGCGGGCTCCAGCGGCACGACCACCTTGGGCTCGTTGGCCTTGGCGATGAGCGCCGCGCGCATCGCTTCGTCAGGCGATGCCGTCCAGTATCCCTTGCGCGCGCGCACGACCGCTCCGGGACGCTTCACCGACGTGTGAAGCTCGCGGAACTGGCCATCGTCGGGGTGCGTGGTGCGGAATGACAGCAGGTAGTAGGCGCTCGAGTCGGCGGTCACCCGCCGCAGGCCCGGCTCGGCGTCAGCCGCGATCGCCTCGCCGTCGGTTTCGTCGGCGAGCCGGCGCAGTTCGGCCACCGCGACCGGCGCCTCGGCCCCCTCGCGCGGATCGAAGGGATACACCGCCACGTTGGACCGGTTCGCCGATCGAATGATGGTGTCCAGCGTCGGCAGGTACTCCTGCCCGCGCCGATGGTCGGCGCGGCCGACGCCTTCGCTGGCGACAATCAGCGTCTTGCGGCGATCGGTCAGGCTGCCGAGATGGACGGCCAGCGCGTTGATCGCCGACAGCGCCACCTGGGCGCGCGCCACATCGATTCGCGCCGGGGTGCCGGCGATGTAGTCGCGTTCGTAGGCATTGCGCGGCTGGTAGTCGCCCTTGCGCCCCTCGAAGCTGCCGATCGCCCGCCGCACCGCCTCGCGATCGCGCGTCAGGCGTATCGCGAACAGCGAGTCGAGCGGTTTCATGACCACGATCAGATCGCTCGGCGAGACATCGCGATCGAGAAAGCGCGTCAAGGTGTCGCGCACGCGTTCCGTTTCGGCGCCGCCGGCGACGTGATATTCGTCCAGGTAGATCGCGAACAGCCGCGCCTGATCCTGGCCGGCGGCCAGCCGCTCGTCAGCGGCCGACTGGATCCCTGCGGGCGCGGCGCCCTGGGTTTCCCGCGCCACGCGCACCAGCCGCACGGAATCGAGCGGGAGCGGCAGGCTCCCTTCTCGTAAATCGAAGTCGGACGGCTTCAGATCGATGATCGCGCGGCCGCGCGCGTCGGTCACCGTGACATCGATGGTGACGAGGCGGCCTTCGGATTGCGGATTGGATGGTGGACGGGACGATTGCGCGGCGAGTGGGGCCACCGCGGCCACCAGGAATGCGGCGAGAACGCAACGCATGGCCCGTCAGCCGGTCACGCGGAAACCGACCAGTTCGCTGGCTTCCCCGTCCTTGTCCCCGGCCTTGATCTCGACGACGTATTCGCCCGGGGGCAGCGCGGCGAGCGGGAGATCGATCTGCTGCTCGCCGGCCTTCGGCGCCGGCTCCGCCTTGAGCTCGTTCATCGCGGCGCCCGCGCGGTTGAGAAGGTGCACGCGCAGCTCGGGCGTCGTCCCGGCCGGACCGTAGGTCGGCACGCGGAGCAGCAGGTGCTCGATGCGATTGAACTCGCGGCCGGTGGTGGGCACCGCGTCCGCGTCGGTGCGAAGCTGCTGGAACTCACGCGCCGTGCGGGCGCGCAGCACCGCTGGGGTACCCAGCAGGGCTTGCGCGCCGGTCATGTCCGGGACGCTGATCTCCCGCGTCTCGCTGTCGAGCACCTGCGCCGCGGTGCCTTCGACCGAGATACGGAGCTGGATCTTGCCGGGCGCCACATCGAACGAGACGCGCGACGGCGTCCGGCTGGCAGACGCGCCGCCGGCGAGGGCGGCGGATCCCGGCGCGGTCGAGGCGAGCGCGACGTCGGGGACCTTGCCGCGGAACGACGGCGAGCCGTCAGGCGCGATCGCCATCAGGGACACGCGCGCGGCTTCCTCGCGCGGGCGATCGCCGGGCGACTTCGGCAACGGCTCCCAGACGAAGGTGACGCGGGTCTTGCCGTTCTCGCCGCGGGACATCCCGACCCACGAGCGCACGACGCTCGCGCGCGACGGGCGCACCACCGCGTTGGTGATCGCGACCTCGACCGGCTTGGGGACGGGCGCCTTCGCCGGCGCGGTCGCGCGCGCAAGTTCCTCGCGGTTGAGCGCCCAGTAGCCGCGCCTCGCGCGAACCTGCAGGCCGGCCCGCTTCACTTTCACTTTGATCTCGTGGAACTTACCGTCGGCCGGCGCCTGCACCGAGTTGTAGCCGATCAGGTAGTAGGCGCTCGAGTCGCGGGTGATCTGTTTCATGCCGGCAACGATGTCGTTCCGGTTCACGATGGCGCGGCCGTCGGTGTTCTCCGCCAGGCTGCGCAGCGAATCCATGGTCGAGCGCAAGTACTGCGAGTCGGTCGACATGCCGACGCCTTCGTTGATGTCGAACTCGAACCCGGGAAGCCCGCGCGGATCCACGGCGTAGATCGCGACGTTGTTCTTGTTCGCGGTGTCGTAGATCTCCCGCAGGTCGGAGTCCATGTCGAGGCCCGACAGCCAGGATGCACGGTCCTCGTTGGGATCATTCTGACCGGCGAAGGGGTTGAAGGCGTTGGGATTGCCGAGCCCGGGCTGCTGGGCGTCGGCGTTGCGCATCTGCGGCGGCACCATGTAGGTGTAGCCTTCGCTGACGAGAATCAGCGACTTCCGGCCTTCTTTCAGCGACCCCATGTGGGTGATCAGCGCCTTGAGGGCCGACAGCGACACCTGGTTCCGCACCCGCTCGACCGTTTCCGTC
The DNA here is from genome assembly GCA_963794705.1 of uncultured Acidobacteriota bacterium. GTDB lineage: Bacteria > Acidobacteriota > Vicinamibacteria > Vicinamibacterales > CAVVIG01 > CAVQFC01. Next base: position 51,100 of record CAWCFI010000005.1, on the reverse strand, counting down.
GGATAGTGCGCGTACTGCTCTTCGAACTGGTTCTTCGGGTTCGTACTGGTACTTGCGGCCAAGGAACTGTTGAAGGCCCCGCGACACCGCCGAATGGTTGCGCGTCATGCGGACCGATCCGGTCGACTCGAGCGGATACATCACGCCGATCATGTCCGACGGCCCGATCTGCGTATCGATGAACCTCGCCAGCTGTCCGCGAACCGCCATGCTGGTGCCGCGGCGCACATGGTAGTCGTCGAGGAAGATCGCGAACAGCCGCACGTCGTCGCGCGCGGCCTCTGACTCCTCGTCGAAGTCGTTGCGGATTTCCTTGGGCGGCTCCTTGATCGAATCGGCCGTGCCGCCGTCGAGCTTGATCAGCTTGAACGTGTCGATCTTCTGCGGCTTGCCGTCCTCGGCGACGTCGAAGTCCGACGCCTGGAGATCGGCGACCGGGTTGCCGTTCTTGTCGGAGATGATGACGTCGACCCGGACGTAGTTGATGCCGGCGCGGAAGACGGGAGGAGGTTGCTGCGCGGCGGCATCCGCCGGAGGCGGCTGAGACGCGGGCTTGGCGGGCTGCTGCTGTGCCACGCCGTTCGTTTCCAGAGCGATCCAGAGTGCGGCGCCGGCGACCAGATACGTGCGCATCCGCATACTCAATTCTAGCTCCTACCGAACCACGCGGAACGCGATGTATTGCTGGGCCAGCTCGATGACGTAATCACCTGGACCGAGATTGCCGAGCGCGAGGCGCAACTCCGGCGTCTCGGTGGCCGGCGTCAGCGGCAAATCGGTCAGCCGCTGACCGCGGCGGTCGAGCAGACGTCCGGAAACGGTCACCGGCGCCCCCGGGGCTCGGACGACCAGCGTATCGGTGCGGCGGAATTCGCGCCGAGTGACCGGCTCCCCCACCACTCGGCCACGCGCGACGCCGATCGTGAGCGACGGCGGCGCCTGGTCGACCAGCTTCGGCATGATCACGCGGCGCCGGCCCTCGGCGGGCTCGTCCGCGTCGGGCCGCAGCGAGTCCGCCAGCCGTTCGACCGCGGCCTGCACCTCTGGCGAAACGGCCGCCAGCGGCGCCGCGGCTGTGGCCGTATTCTCGCCACGCTTGAACGCCCAGTAGCCGGTGCGCGCGAACACGGTCGCGCGCGGCCGCTTCACGCGCACGGTCACCTTGTGGAATTTGCCATCGTCGGGATGCGGCGACTCGTATGCGAGCAGGTAGTAGGCGCGCGAGTCGCGGATGACCTGACCGAGCGCGGCGCTGATGTCGTTCTTCTGGACAATCGCGCGGCCGCCGGTCTCGCTCGCCAGCGTTTCCATCGCGTCCTGAGCGCTCAACTGGAAATTCATGATCTGGCCGCTGGTCGTGCGCCCGTTGGCCATCATCAGGCCTCTGGGATCGAGCGGATAGAACGCAACGTTCGCGCGGTTCGCGGCCTGATACAGGTCGCGGACGTCGTCGATCGCCTGTTGGAACCCCTCGCTGACGAAGATGACGGTCTTCCGCCCCTGCTTGATGCCGCCCAGATGGATCGCCAGCCCTTCGAGCGCGGTGTTGACGATCTCGCGCCGGAAGCGCTCGATGTCCGGTGCCTGGTAGCGAAGATGCCCTTCCTCGACCGGGTACTTCGGTGGAAAGTACTCGCCGCGGCGTCCGTAGAAGGCGCGGATCCGTTTGAGGACGAGCTCGCGGTCGCGGCTGAAGGCGACATCGGTCACGGAGTCCAGCGGATAGTAGACCGCCACCAGATCGGTCGGCGGGAGCTGCCTGACGAACGCGACGAGCGGCTCGATCACCCGCAGCTCGTTCAATCGCTGCACGTGATAGTCGTCGAGCACAATCGCGTAGACACGGACGTCGTCGCGCGACGCCTCGCGCTCCTCGTCCTCGTGGGTGCGGATCGGCGCGAGGGTGTTGTCGCCGGAGTACTCGGCGGCGCCGAGAAAGCGCACGCGATCGATCGGCACCGGCTTGCCGTCGTCGAGCAGCTCGAAATCAGCGGCGGTGAGGTCGACGAGCGGCCGGCTGTCCTGATCGGTGACGATCGCGTCAACTTGGACCAGGTTGGTGCCGCCGCGGAAGATCGGCGGCTGCGGTTGCTGGGGCGCGCTCTGCGAGGCGCTGAGCGTCGCGGTCAGCAGCACGGCGGACAGGAGCCAGATCCGGCGCACGATGCGTCGATGATAACATTTGCGGGATGCAGCCCCTGACGACTCTGGCCGAGGATGAACGGCTCTTACGCGACAGCGTCTACCAGTTCGCGGACAAGGAAGTCCGACCGCTGGTCCGCGAGATGGACGAGCACGCGAAGTTCGCGCCGGCGCTGATCGACAAGCTGTTCGCGCTCGGGGTGATGGGGATCGAGATTCCCGACAGCTACGGCGGCGGCGGCGCCAGCTTCTTCCACTCCGTGCTGGCCGTCGAAGCCTTGTCGCGGGTGGACCCCTCGATTGGCGTGATGGTCGACGTGCAGAACACGCTGGTCATCAACGCGCTGCTGCGCTGGGGCGGCGACGAGATCAAGGCGCGTTTCCTCCCGAAGATGGCGACCAGCCTGATCGGCGCTTACGCGCTGTCGGAGGCGGGGTCTGGCAGCGATGCGTTCGCCCTGACGACCCGCGCGGTCGAACACGACGGCGAGTGGCGGCTGACCGGACGCAAGCTCTGGATCACCAACGGCAACGAAGCCGGACTCTTCATCGTGTTCGCCAACGTGAACCCCGAGGCGGGCTATCGCGGCATCACCGCGTTTCTGGTCGAGCGCGGGTTTGCGGGTTTCTCGGTCGGCAAGAAGGAAGACAAGCTCGGCATCCGCGCCAGCAGCACCTGCGAGCTGCTGTTCGAGGACTGCCGCGTGCCGAAGGCCAACGTGCTCGGCGAGGTCGGCAAGGGCTACAAGGTCGCGATCGAGACGCTGAACGAGGGGCGGATCGGCATCGGCGCGCAGATGATCGGGCTGGCTCAGGGCGCGCTCGACCACACCATCAAGTACGTCGGCGAGCGGAAGCAGTTCGGCAAGGCGATCGGCGAGTTCCAGTCGGTGCAGCACCAGATCGCCCGCGCCGCGACCGAGATCGAAGCCGCGCGGCTGCTCGTCTACAACGCGGCGCGGCTGCGCGACGCGAAGCTGCCGTTTCTCACCGAGGCGGCGATGTGCAAGATTTTCTCGTCAGAGGTCGCCGAGCGCACGGCCTCGCTGGCGGTGAACCTGTTCGGCGGCAACGGTTTCGTCAAGGACTACCCGGTCGAGAAGCTGTATCGCGACGCCAAAATCGGCCAAATCTACGAGGGCACGTCGAACCTGCAGCTTCAGACGATCGCCAAGAACATCATGGGGTGAGCGCATGGCTTCGCTGGATGCGAGTGTTGGAGCGGCCTATCTGAAAGACGTTCTCCGGCAGTACCGGATGTACAAGGGCTACGTCGACAAGGCGCTGCCGCGCGTACCGGACGCGGATCTCCACACCGAGCTCGACACCAATTCGAACAGCATCGCGGTCATCGTCAAACACGTCGCCGGCAACCTGCGATCGCGGTTTCGCGATTTCCTCACCGCTGACGGCGAGAAGCCGGATCGTCACCGCGACGGCGAGTTCGAGATGCCGGACCGCGCATCGCGCGCGGAGCTCCTGAAATGGTGGGAGGAGGCGTGGACGATCGTGTTCGGATCGATCGAAGCGCTCGCGCCGGAGGATCTCGGACGCACGATTACGATTCGCGGCGAACAGTATCTCGTGATCGAGGCGTTGAACCGCTCGGTGGCGCACACCGCGTCGCACGTCGGGCAGATCGTCTATCTGTCGCGCCACTTCGCCGGCGACAACTGGACGTCGCTGACGATCCCGAAGGGCGGGTCAGCGAACCTCAAGGGCGAGTTCAAAAAATAGCAGGGGCGCCGCGGCCGCGCGCCGGCGCCGGCGGCAGGGTCCCGCCTTCGGCGAGAATCTTCATGTTCTCGAGCGCCTGCGTGAACTGGGCGGTTCGCCTCGCCTTGTCCGTGTCCCTGGCGGCGGCATCCGCCAGCATCGAATTGTCGAAGAACAGCGTGTAGACCAGCTTCGACGTGGTCGCGGTCACCGGCCGCGCCTCGAGCGTGCCGTGATAGAGGTTGTAGGGCCGACCCTCTCGCACCGGCTGCGTGTAGGTGTAGGAGAGCTCGGTCTTGCCGACGAGCACCTCGTTCGCCACCGAGCGGATGGCGCCGACCTCACCGTCCTTTCCGGACGTGATCGTGCACGGGATGCGCAGCCATTCGCCGATGTCGCAGAACTTGCCGACCCGCTTCCACACGTCGGCGGCGGGCTTGTTGATGGCGACTTCCATCAGGATCGAGGTGTAGGTCGGCGACGCGACCACGATGCCACTCGGGGCGCCACCAGCCGGTGGCGGCGGCGCCGGGGTCTGGGCGTTCGCGGCCGCGCACCAGGCGATCGAGAGCATCGACGCCGCAGCAAGGTTGAGAGACCGGTGTCGCATCTGCAATCCTCCCAGGAAAACCACGTTAGCGCCGCCCGTCCGGGCTCAACTGACCGAACAGCGAATCGGTCTTGCGCGTCTCGGCCCCGTTCTCGGTGCACACCGCGTAGGTCGAGTCGTACATCGACACGCCGGCGTACTCGCCCTTGTTGTTCAGGCAATAGAAGTTCAGGCCGAAATTGGGCTGGCCGTTGGCCGTCAGCAGCCGCTTCTCGATCGTGTTCTTCGCGATCCGCTTGAGCACGGTGACGCAGGCGTCCTTCGGCTTCGCGCCGCGGCGCATCTCGTCGACGATCTGGAACGACGACAGGTTGTAGAGATTCGCCTCGCCGCGTCCGGTGGACCCGGCGGCGCCGACCTCGCCGTCGACGTACAGGCCGGCGCCCAGGATCGGCGAGTCGCCGGCCCGGCCGGGAATCTTCCACGCCAGGCCGCTGGTCGTCGTCACGCCGCAGACCTCGCCCTTGGCATTCACGCCGTCGCAGTTGATGGTGCCGTAGTAGTGCTCGCGGTCGATCCAGCCTTCCGCGATCATGTCCATCGCGACATTGTGCAGCGCGGTCTGGCGGTCCTTGGGCGAGAGGTAGTGCAGCGGGTCGGCGCGGCGCTTCCACTCGAGCCACGCCGCGCGCGACTTCTCGGTATTGAGGTCGTCCTCGATCTTGAACCCCATGTTGCGCGCGAAGTCCTGGGCGCCCTTGCCGACCAGCAGGTGATGGTCGGTCTGGTCCATCACCAGCTGCGCCACCTTCGACGGGGTGCGCACGCCTTCGATGCCGGCGACGCAGCCGGCGCGCTTCTTCGGCCCGTGCATGCAGCAGGCATCGAGCTGCACCACGCCGTCGGCGTTGGGCAAGCCGCCGTAGCCGACGCTCGAATCCTCGGGATCGAGCTCGACGATGTTGACGCCGGCGATGAGGGCGTCGAGCACGTCGGCGCCGCCGGTGATCATCGAGAAGGCCGTCTCGACGCAGGTCTTGGTCCCGCCGTTCTTGAATTTGTTGCCGTTGCTCGCCGAGACGACGACCGGCTTGACGCTCTTGGGCGTCATCATGGTCGGAGCCTGGCCGAAGACGGTTGAGGGAACGGATACGGCGGCGGCGGCAGCCGCGGTGGTGGTCTGGACGAACTGGCGGCGGTTGATCTTCTTCATGACACCTCGCATCTGGTAATCGAGGAATCGGGTAATCGAGTAATCGATTGTTGAATCGGCCGACCGATTACCAGACCACCGGATTGTCCAATCACCCGATCAGACGTTGGCCAGCACGCTGGCGGCGATGATCATACGCTGGGCCTCGGATGTGCCCTGATAAATTTCCGTGGCGCGGACGTCGCGGAACAGGCGCTCGACGACCGAGCCGCGGCGATAGCCGGCCGAGGCCAGAATCTGCATCGCCTTGTCGGCGGCCTTGTGCGCCGCCTCCGACGCCGCGAGCTTGGCCATCGACGCCTCCACCGTGCTCTTTTCCTGCGTGTCCTTGGCCGCGGCGGCCTTCAGCGTCAGCATCCGCGCCGCCGCCAGCTCGGTCGCCATGTCGGCGAGCATCCACTGGATCGCCTGGTAGTTGGCGATCGGCTGGCCGAACTGCTCGCGCGTCTTGGCGTAGGCGATCGCTTCGTCGAGCGCCGCCTGGCCGATGCCGAGCGCCTGCGCGGCGATCGCGACGCGCCCGCCCTGCAGCGCCCACATCGCCAGCTCGAACCCCTGGTCGACGTGGCCGAGCACCTGATCGTCGGCCGACCGCGAGATCGAGTTCGAGATCCATGCAGCCGAGGCCGCGGACGCCGAGCGAGTCGGCGCGCGCGGTGCGCTTGATGCCCGGCGAGTCCATCGGCACCAGAAACGCCGTGATCCCCTGGCCGCGCAACCCCGGCCGCGTCCGCGCGAAGACGATGACGACTGACGGCGTCCTCGGCGTTGGCGACCCAGACTTTCTTGCCGGTGATGCGATAGCCGTCCGCCGACTTGACCGCCCTTCGTCAGCTGGTTGGCCGCGTCGGTGCCGGCGTCGGGCTCCGAGAGCGCGAAGGCGCCGATCGCCTCACCCCGCGCCAGTCTCGCGCAGCCAGCGCTCGCGCTGCGCGTCGCGGCCGGCGTGGGCGATCACTTCGGCGACCAGCGAGTTGGTCACCGACAGCGACACCGCGACGGTCGCGCTGGCGCGCGCGATCGCCTCGATCGCCAGCGCGTAGCTGATGTAGTCCTTGCCGAGCCCGCCCCAGACCTTCGGGATCGTGACGCCGAGCAGCCCCTGCCCCGCCGCCGCGTGCATCACGTCGGCGGGAAACTCGCCCGACTTGTCGATGCCGGCCGCGCGCTGCGCGACGATCTCGCGCGCGAACTGCTCGACCTGCTGCTGGAAGGCTGTCTGTTCCGGGGTCAGCTCGAGGATCATCAGAAGCTACTTAACCACGAAATGCACGAAACCGAAACTCAAACGGCACGAAACAGACGAAACCAAAAATACCTGGGTCTTTTTCGTGTGTTTCGTGCTGACACCGTCCGGCTTTGGTGTTTTTCGTGGCTACGCGTCGTCGTGGCGAGGCGTTCGAAGATCGGCCGCAGCTTGGCCGCCGATGCTTGCAGATCTTCCGGCAGCACGCGGGTGTCGCCGATCGCGGTCATGAAGTTGGTGTCGCCGTTCCAGCGCGGCACCAGGTGCACGTGCAGATGATCGAGCACGCCGGCGCCGGCGGACTTGCCGAGATTGATGCCGATGTTGATGCCCGTGCGGCGCGTACGCCTCGGTCAGGGCGATCTCGGCGTGCCGCGTCAGCCGCATCAGCTCCGCCTGCTCGTCCGCGCTGAGCGTCGCGAGATTCGGCGCATGCCGGTTCGGGCACCACCATCAGGTGGCCGTTGTTGTACGGATATTGGTTGAGGATGACGAACGAAACCCGGCCGCGGACGAGCACGAGCTCGTCGCGACCGGGTTCAGCGCTGCTGCAGAAAATACAGTCGGGGATGGCGCCGCCGCTGGCTCCCGTCACGTAGGTGTGTCTCCAAGGAGCCCAGAGGCGTTCCATCAACGCGCTAGACGGCCAGCGCGTCGGGCGGCACCGGACGCCGGACCACCCTGCGCCGGCGTGGGCGCCGGCTCCTTGTTGATCAGTTCCTTGAGCTCTTTCCCGGGCTTGAAGTACGGCACCTTCTTCGGCGGCACGTCCACCTTGTCGCCGGTCTTCGGGTTGCGTCCCTTGCGCGGCTCGCGCTTGCGGAGCCGGAAGCTGCCGAAGCCGCGCAGCTCGATCTTCTCGCCGCGGTGCAGCGCCTCGATGATGCTGCGGAACACCGTGTCGACGATGACCTCCGAGTGCTTCTTCGTGAGGTCCGAGACGCGCGACACTTCCTCGACCAGCTCCGCCTTCGTCATGCTCCCGTTGGTCATACCTGATCCTTGTAGTGATTGGGGGTGAGGGATTGGGGATTAGGCGTCTTCCAATCCCTAATCCCTGCCCCTCGTCCCTACCAGTCCTACCGGTTTCTGAAGTGATCCCCGAGCGTCGCGCTGCCGTCGCCGGCGCTCTCCTGGTAGCTTTCCCAGTCGGCGCGGAACTCGTCGGACTTCAGCGCGCGAATCGACAGGCCGATCTTCCGCTCCGCCGGCGCGAGCTTGATGATCTTCATCGGGTAGGTCTCACCGACCACCAGCTCGATCTTGCCTTCCTTGCCCGCCGCCACCGAGTCGTCGAACTCGGAGACGTGGATCAGGCCCTCGATGCCCTCGTCGAGCTCGACGAAGGCGCCGAAGTTGGTCATGCGCACGACCTTGCCCTCGATCGTGTCGCCGACGTGGCGGTGCGAGAAGAAGTCGTCCCAGATGTCGGTGGCGAGCTGCTTGAGGCCGAGCGACAGCCGCTGGTTCTCGGCGTCGATGTTCAGCACCATCGCGTCCACGACGTCGCCCTTCTTCAGGACCTCCGACGGGTGCTTGATCCGCTTGCTCCACGACATGTCGGAGATGTGGATCAGGCCGTCGATTTCCTCTTCGACTTCGACGAAGGCGCCGAACTCGGTCAGGTTGCGGACCTTGCCCTGGATCTTCGAGCCGACCGGATACTTGTCGGCCAGGTCGTGCCACGGGTTGGTCTCGACCTGCTTGAGGCCGAGCGAGATGCGCCGCGCCGTCGCGTCGACGCCGAGCACCATCGCGTCCACCGTGTCGCCGACGTTGAGCAGCTTCGACGGGTGCTTGACGCGCTTGCTCCACGACATCTCGCTGACGTGGATCAGGCCTTCGACGCCCGCCTCGAGCTCGACGAACGCGCCGTAGTCGGTCAGGCTGACGACCTTGCCGCCCATCCGCGCGCCCGACCGGGTAGCGCTCCATCACGTTCGCCCACGGATCGGTGATGAGCTGCTTGTGGCCGAGCGAGACGCGCTCGGTCGCCGGATCGTACTTCAGCACGATCACGTCGATTTCGTCGTTGACCTTGAACAGCTCCGACGGGTGCCCGACGCGGCCCCACGACATGTCGGTGATGTGGAGCAGGCCGTCGATGCCGCCCAGATCGATGAACGCGCCGTAGTCGGTGATGTTCTTGACGACGCCCTTGAGCACCTTGCCCTCGGCGAGGATGTCGAGCGTGTGCTTCTTCTTCTCGGCGTTCTCCTCCTCGAGGAGCGCCTTGCGCGACAGCACGATGTTGCCGCGCTTCTTGTTGACCTTGATCACGCGCATCCGCAGTTCCTGGCCGCGCAGCGCGTCGAGGTTGCGGACGGGACGGACGTCGATCTGCGAGCCCGGCAGGAACGCGCGGACGCCGATGTCCACCGCGAGGCCGCCCTTGATGCGTTCGATGACGCGGCCGATCACGACCTTGCGCTCGGCATAGGCCTTCTCGACTTCGTCCCAAATCTTCATCTTCTCGGCTTTTTCGCGCGACAGCACGACGTAGCCTTCGCGGTCTTCGGTGCGCTCGAGCAGGACGTCGACGATGTCGCCGGCCTGAACCGTGACTTCGCGGTTCTCGTCGAGGAACTCGTCCACCGAGATGATGCCCTCGGACTTGTACCCGACGTCGACAATCACTTCCGATGCGGTCACCTTGAGAACCGTGCCCTTGACGACCTCACCTTCCGCGATATTCCGGAAGCTGTTATCGTAGGAATCGAGCAGCCGTGCGTAGTCGGCCGGGTCGATCTGGTCGTCGTCCTCGCGGGGCCGAATTTTCAACGTGCCCTTATCCGTGCGTTCGCTTCGCTCCGGTCGCTCCGTCGTCGCGACCCCGCCCGCACCGGGAGTGTTCTCGTCTGCTACGTTCGCCATGCCTTGCGCGTCCTCCTGTATCCGATCGATTTTTCGATCGGAGATTGCCGGCGGTTGTTTAAGCGGGTGCCGGCCCCCGCTGGGTTTTCTTGAATTCCGATAAGCAACAGAGAGTACGACACTTATCGCCAAACTGTCAAGGTTCCGAAAGGACGTATCGATGGCCAAACGGAAGGCGGCGAGAGGCAAGAAATCGGCGAAACCCCGCGCCAAAAAGACGGTCGCTCGCCGCCCCGCTCGGCTAAAGCCCGCTGCCAAGCGCCTCGTAAAGCGCCACGGCATCTGCCAAAAAGAAGGCGCCGGCGAAAAAAGCCAGCAAAAAGGCTGCGCCGAAGGCTGCCACCCGCAAGAAAGCGGTCAGCCGGCCCGGCTCAAGACGCCCTCGCGGGCGCAGAGCTCAGCCGCACCGCCGGGAAAGGTCCCCAGGCTCGACCGCGCCGCGGCGCACCCTGGACGACGACGAAACGCTCAGCACGACCGCCCTCGTCGCTGGACATGGATCGCCGCGGCTCGGCCGCGCGAACCGGCCGCGCCGAGATTGCCGAGAACATCCGCGAGCATCACGGCATGGACAGCGTCACCGGCGGCGACCCCGACGTCGATATCGAGGACGCGTATTTCGCCGGCGAGGAAGCGCCCGGCGGCGACAACCCCACGCCCGATCAGGACATCGTCGACGACATCGGCAAGGCGCTGGGCGTCACCTACAACGACAACGAAGAACTGAAGGGCGCGGACAAGCTCGTCGAAGCGCGACAAGCACCGCTGGGAGCTGGATCCGGCCTCGTCCGACGACTATCAAGGACAGAGACTGAACGAATTCAGACTTCGCGGCGGATCAGCGCCATCACTTCCGACACCACCTGGTCCACATCCTTCCCGGTGGTGTCGATCACGATGGCGTCTGCTGCCGCGTAGAGCGGCGAGACCGTCCGGGTCCGGTCGATCTCGTCGCGCTGCGTGAGCAGCGTCGCCACTTCCGACACCGCCGCGGGCACGCCGGTGTGCGCGGGATCGCGTGGCGCGGCGCCGCGCGCGCTCTTCCGGCGACGCGTCCAGATACAGCTTCACGTCGGCATCGGGGAACACGACCGTGCCGATGTCGCGCCCTTCCATCACGATGCCGCCGTCGGCGCCCATCTGGCGCTGCCGCTCGACGAGCACGCTGCGAACTTGCGGCAGCCGCGCGACGCCGGCCGCCGCGCTGTCGATCTCCGGTGTGCGAATCGCGCGCGTCACGTCGGTCCCGTCGATGGTGACACTGCGTGCTGGTGACGTCGATGCGCGCGTGATCGGCGAGCGCGGCGACCGCCGCTTCGTCGTCGAGCGCCACGCCGTCGCGCATCGCCTTCCAGCCCACCGCGCGATACATCGCGCCGCTGTCGACATGTCGGTAGCCGAGCGCGACCGCGACCGCGCGCGCGACCGTACCCTTGCCCGCGCCGGACGGCCCGTCGATGGCGATCACCAGAGGCTTCATGAGATTGCAGATGGCAGGTTTCATTTCAGATTCGTCGCGGCCCGATCGCCGCCCGCACTCTGAAATCCAAACTCTGAAATCTGCAATCTCAGGATACCATGCGCTCCATGCGTGCTCGCCGTCTGTTCGCGCTGCTGACCGTGGTCGTGGCGCTGCTCGGCGCGGTCGCTGATCGCTCGTCCCTACGTGCACGGACTCTCGTTCGTGATCCGCGCCGCGGAGATGCAGGGCGCGCCGCGGCGCGTGGCCGACTTGGACACCACGGCGGTCACCGACGCGCGAGATCACCATCCCGACCCGCCGCGGTCCGATGCGCGCGCGGCTCTACGAACCTTCAGGCGCGCACACCCGCGCCGCGCTGCTGACCTCCGGTCTCCACGCGTCGGGCATCGACGAGCCGCGGCTGGTGCGTCTGGCCCAGCAGATCGCCGGCAGCCACATCGCGGTGGTCACGCCAGACATTCCGGAGCTCTCGCGTTTCGAGATCGCGCCGGCGATTACCGACGCGATCGAGGAGGCCGGCGGCTGGCTCGCCTCGGACGCGACGCTTGCGCCGGATCACACGGCCGCGTTGATGGGGATCAGCTTCAGCGGCGGATTGTCGGTCGTCGCGGCCGGTCGCCCGTCGCTGCGCGGACGCGTCGCCTACGTGTTTTCGCTCGGCGGCCATGATGACCTGACGCGCGTGCTGCGCTATCTCTGCACCGGCCACGAACCGCGGCCGATGCCCGACGTGCAGTTGGGATCGGCGGCGCGGGATGCCGACTTCGTGCTGCCGCCGCACGACTACGGCGTCGCCGTGATCCTGCTGTCGCTGGCCGATCGCCTGGTGCCCGCGGCGCAAGTGCGAGCGGCTGCGCGAGGGGGTGCGGCAGTATCTGTGGGCCTCGGCGCTGGATGGCGGGGTCGACAGGGCGCGCGCGCCGGCGGAGTTCGACATCGGTGCGGAAGCTGCAGAAGACGCTGCCCGAGCCCTCGGCAACATTGCTCCGCTACGTGCTCGAACGCGACGTCGCCCATCTCGGCGCGCGGCTGCTACCGCTGATCGGATCGAGCGGGGCCGCCGATGGCCTGTCGGTCTCGAAGTCGCCGAAGCCAACGGTGCCGGTGTTTCTGCTGCACGGCCTCGAAGACAACGTGGTGCCGGCGGTGGAGTCGGAGTACATGGCCGCCGATCTGCGCGGCCACGCGCCGGTGCGACTCCTGCTCAGCGGCCTGATCTCGCACGCGGAAGCCGATCGCCCGATGCACGCGACCGACGTGCTGCAGCTCGCGGGATTTTGGGGTGACTTGCTGTCACGTTAGACCACGACAGGCACGAAAGCTTCAGAGTCGGCACGAAAACACGAAACCGGAAACAAGGCTAAGATCCAAATGGCTTTTTCGTATCTTTCGTGCCGTTTTGATTTCGTGTGTTTCGTGGTGATCGTCCGATGAGCGAGCGCTTACAGAAGATCTTGTCGCAGGCCGGCATCGCCTCCCGGCGCGCGTCCGAGCAGATGATGCTCGATGGACGGGTGACGGTGAACGGCGCGACGGTTCGCGAACTCGGCACCAAGGCCGATCCGTCGCGCGACGACATCCGCGTCGACGGCTCGCGCATCAAGATCGCCCAGCACCATCGCTACATCCTGCTGAACAAGCCGCGCGGCTATGTCACGACGCGCGCCGATCCCGAACGCCGCAAGACGGTCATCGATCTGCTGCGCGGCGTGAAGGAATACGTCTACCCGGTCGGACGGCTCGACTACGAATCGGAAGGGCTGCTGCTGTTGATGAACGACGGCGACCTCGCGGCGCGGCTGACCCATCCGAGCCACGGCATCGCCCGGGTCTACGAGGCCAAGGTGCTCGGCGTGCCCGACGCGCACGATCTCGAACGGCTGCAGCGCGGCATGGTGATCGACGGCCGCCGCATGCGGGCCTCCGAGGTGGCGCTGCTACCGATGAAGCGCGACGCAGCCGGGGCGACGCTGGTGATTACGCTGCGGGAAGGACGCAACCGGCAGGTCCGCAACATGTGCGACGCGATCGGCCATCCGGTCGATCACCTCAAGCGCGTGGCAATCGGACCGTTGCGTGACCCGCGGCTGAAGGTCGGGTTTTGGCGCGACCTCAGCGACGACGAAGTGAAGCGCCTCCAGCAAGCCACGGCGCCAGACGCTGCGCGGGCCAAACACGAAGGACACAAAGAACACAAAGGCAAAACCAAAAAGGTCTAGAACCCTTCGTGTCCTTGGTGTCCTTTGTGTTGAATCAGTGTATCGACTCCTCCGGCTCGCCGTCTTCCTCGTCTTCGTCGTCCGGTTCGTCGAGCGGCAGCAAGTCTTCCGACGGCGTGTGCTCGGTCAGAATCGGCGCCTCCAGACCGAGCGCTTCGGCCATGTCCTCGACCTTGGGCAGGTCGGTCAAATCGTTCAACCCGAAGCGAATCAGAAATTCCTTGGTCGTGGCGTACATGAACGGGCGGCCGACGACCGGCTTTCTGCCGACGATCTTGATCAGGTGGCGCTCGAGCAACGTGTTCAACACCCCCGAGGTGTTGACGCCGCGGACCTCGGTGATCTCCGCCGCGGTGATCGGTTGTCGGTAAGCGATGACCGCGAGCGTCTCCAGCCCCTGCACCGTCAGCTTCTGCGTCGTCCGCTCGTGAAAGAGGCGCCGCACCCACTCATGTAAATCGGAGCGGGTCACGATCTGGTAACCGCCGGCGACCTCGACCAGCTGCAGGCCGCCCGGCCGCTGTTCGTAATCCTCTTTCAGCCCGCCGAGCGCGGCGACGACGTCCTCCTTCGGCTCGGCGTCGAGCAGGCGGCACATCGCCTTGAGCGTCATCGGGTCGGGCGACGCAAAGATCAGCGCCTCGAGAATCGACTTCAGTTCCGCGGCGCCGCGTTTGGGCAGGCTCTCTCCGTCCTGAATCTCGGCGTCGGCCTCGCGCCGATCCTGGCGCTCCTGCCCTTCCAGCCCGTCCTGGCCCTCGACGCTGCCTTGCCCTTCCCGCCCGTCCTGCCCTTCCTGCCCGTCTTTCTCGTCAGCCACGATTGTCCTCCGGGTCGCCAATCGGGTGCGGCGCGTCCGCGGGCCGGGCGCGTTTGTAGACGCGAATCGGACCGAAGCTACCGGACTGGAACACCCTCACGAGCTTCAAGCGAATCATTTCGAGCAGCGCCAGGAACGTCACGATCATGCCCCGGCGTTCCTCGACATCCGAGAAGAGATCCTCGAAGCCGAGCGCCTCGGTTTCGGACAGGCGCGCGAGCAGCTGTTCGATGCGCAGTTCCACCGGAATCTCTTCGGGCGGCAGCAGCACCTTCGGCCGCAGCTTGAGACGGTCGACCACCGCCTGGAACGCGTTCATCAGGCTGAACAGATCGACCTCGAGCTCCGGCTCGTAGTCTTCGCCGGCGAGCTCGGCGACGCGGCCGTCGGGCCGCAGCCACTGCGCCGCGCGTAACTGTTCGCGCTCGTGCAACAGCCCTGCGGCCGCCTTGAACTTCTGGTGCTCGAGCAGCCGGCGGACCAGCGCATCTCGGGGGTCTTCCACCTCGCCCTCGACGCCGGCCGCGGTTTCCGGGCGCGGCAGCAGCATCTTGGACTTGATGTGGATGAGCGTCGCCGCCATGATCAGGAACTCGCCCGCGACGTCGAGGTCGAACTCGTCCATCAACGCGATCGCCGACAGATACTGCGCCGTGATCAGCGCGATCGGGATATCGTGGATGTCGAGCTCGTGCTTCCGGATCAGGTGCAGGAGCAGGTCCAGCGGCCCTTCGAAATTCGACAGCTTGACCGGAAAAGCGTCCTTCGCCGACTCGAACGGGGAATGCGACTCGGTCATGGGTAGGAAATCTTCATCGCCTCGCGGACGCGGCCCATCGTCTCGGCGGCGACGGTGCGAGCGCGCTTCGAGCCTTCGAACAGCACATCGCGGAGATAGCCCGGCCTGGCGAGGGCTGCGTTGCGGCGCTCGCGGATCGGCGCCAGGTGAGCGTTGAGCGCGGCGGCCAGCTTGGTCTTGACCTCGACGTCGCCGACCTTGCCGGCGCGATAGCGCGCCTTCAGATCGTCGACTTCCGCGACATCGGGGTTGAAGGCGTCGTGGTAGATGAACACCGGGTTGCCTTCGACGGTGCCCGGGATGTCGGCGCGAACGCGCTTGGGATCGGTGTACATCTGTCGGACCCTCTTGGTCACCTCTTCGGGTGAGTCCGACAGCAGGATGGTGTTGCCCAGGCTCTTGCTCATCTTCTTGTCGCCGTCGAGTCCAGGCAGTCGGGCAAATTTGGTCAGCAGCGGTTTCGGTTCGACCAGCACGTCGGCGCCGAAGAAATTGTTGAATCGGCGTACCACTTCGCGCGACAGCTCGAGGTGGGCCACCTGATCTTCGCCCACCGGCACCAGCGTCGCATCGTACATCGCGACGTCGGCCGTCTGCAGCAGCGGGTAACCGAGGAAGCCGATCGACGAGAGATCCTTCTCCTTCAGGTTGTCCTGCTGCTCCTTGTAGGTCGGCACCCGCTCCAGCCACGGGACCGGGACCACCATCGAGAGCAGGAGATACAACTCGGCGTGCTCCGGCACCAGCGACTGGATGAAGAAGGTGCTCTTCTCCGGATCGAGACCGACGCCGATCCAGTCGGCCACGTTGTCGTAGGTGTAGCCGGTCAGCTGGCCGGTGTCGGCGAAATCACTCGTGAGCGCGTGCCAGTCGGCGACGAAGTAGAAGCACTCCGCCTGTTGCTGCAGCGTGACCCAGTGGGTCAGCGCCCCGACGAGATGGCCGAGATGCAGACGGCCGGTCGGCCGCATGCCGGAAACGACGCGAGCCTTGGTCACTTGGTTGGCAGCCAGGAGAGGATGAAGCGATACGGCGGCAGCACGATCATCTCGAAACCGCCAGAGAATACCAGCACGTAGAGCAACACGAACCCGTAGGGCCGCACCTTGTTGAACAGCGCCGCCAGGTTCGGCGGCAGGAGGCCCGCCAGCACGTTGCCGCCGTCGAGCGGCGGAATCGGAATCATGTTGAACAGCGCCAGCAGCACGTTCAGGGTCATCAGGCGGCTCAAGATCTGCGCGATCGGCACCGAGACGTTCGACTCGCCGACCGTGTGCGGCGAGATCGGCACAATCGCCAGGAGCAGCGCCGCGAACAACGCCAGCAGCAGGTTACTGGCCGGCCCGGCCGCGGCCACCAGCATGTAGTCGCGGCGAGGATGCCGCAGGTAGCGCAGCGTGACCGGGACCGGCTTGGCCCATCCGATCAGGGTGGCGCCGCTGAACATCGACACCAGCGGCAGCAGCACCGTCCCGAATAAATCGGCGTGCACGATCGGATTCAGCGAGACGCGGCCGAGCAGCCGCGCCGTCGGATCGCCGAGGCGGTCCGCCGTCCACGCGTGCGCCATTTCGTGTACCGTCAGCGAAAACAGGAGAACGATAAAGGCGATGAAAATCTGCGCGAAGTCGAAGTATTGCAAGGGTTAAAGGTTACGGCCGACTTGCGAAAAAGGCAAGGACGGCATCGGCGGTTTTCGCGCCGACAATCGCCGCCAACTCCTCGCGCGTCGCCCGCCGCACGCCGGCCAGGCTGCCGAAGCTCGTGAGCAGCGTCTTGCGCCGGCGCACGCCGACGCCGGGAATATCGTCCAGCTCGGAACGGAGATCGCGCATCGAGCGCGCCCGCCGATGGAAGGTGACGGCGAAGCGATGGGCTTCGTCGCGAATGCGCTGGATCAGGAGCAGCGCGGGATCGTGTGAGGCCAGCGCGATCGGATCGTCGTGCTCGCGCGTGTAGAGCAGCTCCTCCTTCTTGGCGATGCCGACCGCGACCAGGTTGGCGAGACCGAGCGCCTCGAGGGCGGCATACGCAGCCGAGAGCTGTCCCTTGCCGCCGTCGATCAGCACCAGATCCGGGAACGGCCCGCCGAGCTCGAGCAGCTTGCGGTAGCGCCGCATCACCACTTCGTGCATCGCCGCAAAATCGTCCTGGAGAGTAGCTGGGTACTCGGAGCCGGGGGCTGAGGACACCGGGCGCCTGGACGCCTGCGCCAAGCCCCTGATACGGAACTTTCTGTAGTCCGACCGCCGCATGCGCCCGCCCTCGCACACCACCATCGAGGCCACCGTTTCACTGCCTTGAATCGTGGAAATGTCGAAGCACTCGATGCGGCGCGGCAGCGCCGGCAGTGCGAGCACGTGCTGGAGCGTCTCGAGCGCGTCGTACTGCGCAGTCTGCGTCTGATTGAAGCGCGTCTGATACGCGAGCGCGGCATTGCGATTGGCCAGATCGACGAAGCCGCGCTTCTCGCCGCGCTGCGGCACCAGGATCCGCACCTTCCGCCCGACGCGATCGGACAGCCAGCTCTCGAGCTCGTCGCGATCGGCCGGCTCCACCGGCACGTAGATCTCGGCCGGCGCCGCCCGCAGCTCGTAGAACTGCTGAATCGCCGCCTCGAGCACCTCGGCTTCGCTCGAGCCGACGATCGCCTCCTCGGTGCCGAGCTCGACGCGCTCCACCACGCGGCCACCTCGAACCTGGAACACCTGCACGGCGACGCCGGCCGGACCCAGCTTCACGCCGAACACATCGCGATGGCCGAGCTCGGCGGTCGCCATCTTCTGCTGGCGGTCGTGCAGCGTCTGCACCGTCCGGAGCGCATCGCGCAGCTGCGCCGCCTCTTCGAAGCGCTCCTGTTCCGCAGCGGCGAGCATCCGCCCACGCAGCGTCTTGACCAGCTCGTCGTTCTTGCCTTCGAGAAAGAGCCGGGTGGTGTCGACAGCGCGGCGGTAGTCCTCCTCCGAGCAGAGTGTATCGACGCACGGGGCGATGCATCGCTTGATGTCGTATTCGAGACAGGCACGGCCGCGCTTGCCGGTAATCACTTCGTTGCAGGACCGCATCCCGAACAGCCGATGCGTCAGCGACAGCGTCTTGCGCGCGAAATGAGCCGGCATGAACGGACCGGCGTAGAAGCTGCCGTCGCGCTGGACACCGCGCGCCACCAGCACGCGCGGAAAGGCCTCGTTGGTGGTGAGTTGAAGGAACGGGTAGTTCTTGTCATCGCGCAGCAGGATGTTGTACTTCGGCGCGCGCTGCTTGATCAGGTTGTTCTCGAGCGCGAGGGCTTCGACCACCGAGTCGGTCACGATCACTTCGAGGCGGACCACCTCCTCCAGGAGGGCGTCGGTCTTGGGATCGGTGCCGTAGGCGCCCAGGTAGTTGCGCACCCGGTCGCGCAGGGCGCGGGCCTTGCCGACGTAAATCGTGTCGCCATCCCCGTTGAAGTACAGATACACGCCGGGCTGCTCGGGCAGCCGGCCGATCTGTTCCTTGAGTTCGTGGATGGGCATACGATAATATGACGCGTTTTCTTCAGGTGCCTGAACCCTCCATTATAGTGCCTCTTCAATCCACGACCGAGCCGATCCCGCAGAAACCGCTGACCTTCACCGGGGCGATCGGCGCCGCGTGCATGCTGCCGCTGCGCGGCATCATCAACCTGTGCGTCGCGCTGCGTATCCACCCGAACACGCTGACGTTGATCGGCGTGCTGATTAACGTGGGCGCGGCCTGGGCGCTCGGCTTCGGCCGGTTCAGGCTGGCGTTCGTGATCATGCTGGTCGCGAACATCTTCGACTTCATCGACGGCAAAGTCGCGCACATCCTGGGCCTGCAATCCGAGTTCGGCGCGTTCTGGGATTCGACGCTCGACCGGTTCTCCGATCTGGCGCTGCTGACCGGCCTGATCTTCCTGTACTCGAAACTCAACCGCAGCGACTACGTGATGATCGCCGCCTTGACGCTGATCTTCTCGATCATGACCAGCTACGCGCGCGCGCGCGCCGAGTCGCTGGTCGAGAAGTGCAAGGTCGGATTCATGGAACGCCCGGAACGGATCGTCCTGCTGATGATCGGCACCATCACGAACCGGATGGCGGGGGTGCTGTGGGTGATCCTGGTGCTGTCGATCCTGGCGGTGGCGGATCGGATCTACTACACCTATCTCGCGCTGAACCGGTTGCCGATGCCGAGCCGGCAGGGCGCGGCCGGCATCTTCAACCGCGCCGTCTTCTGGACCGACGACCGGGCGACGCTGCCGTACGATCTCTGGGTGATCGCCATCCTCGCGTTCGTGTGGCTCGTCCCGCCGGAGTGGCTGGGAGACCCGATGGCCCACGACGCCGGCCTGGTGGCCTGGATCCTCGCCAAAATATAGAATTTAGAATTAAGAATCTGGAATTTTGAATTCGGATCCTGGCGCACGGGGCTTCGCGCCTCGCGCTCTGGGCTCTGCCCGCTTCGCTGCCACGCTCTTCCGCTTGTGCTTGATGATTGTGGTGACGATCGCGATCAGTTCGTTGCCCTCGCCGACCAGAACGCCCGCTGTAGATTGAGGGCCGATCCGACACCGCTGACAGACGCGCATGCGGATCCAGGACTCTCGCGCCTCTTTGAGCCCGATGCAGCACTTGGAAATAAAGTCCGCATCGCTCTCCGCCGAGCGCGCTTCCTCGAGCATCGTTGCAAACGACAGGCTGCAGTTGAGCAACTGCGGCACCATCAGGCGTCCGACGCCGCCGCCTTCCGACAACTGCTGGCAGAAGCCGACGACCTCACACGCGTATTCAAACGAACGATCGCGGATGTCCTGGCCGCCCTCAAAGCTGGGGTGTTGTTCCATGGCGCACCCACATAAGCAGAGTGGATGCCATCGTGGCATGGTGTTTTCCTAGTTTTCTGGACGATCGAAACTAGCTGTACGCTGAATCTACGTACGCATTCCAAATTCCAGATTCTGAATTCTGAATTCCTAAGCGCGCTTCCTCTTAGCCGGCGCCTTCGCGATCGCAGCCTTGGCCGGCTGCTTTTTCTTGGCGCTCACCGAGTCCAGGCTCTTCCTGAGCGCCTCCATCAGGTTGACCACCTTGGGCGGCGCCTCCGTCGATGTGGCGACCACCTCCTCGCCCGCGATCTTGGCGTCGATGATCCGCTGCAGCCCCTCGCGATATTCGTCCTTGTAGTGCGCGAGATCGAGCGGTCCCTCGAACGTCTGGATCACCTGGCGCGCCAGCTTCATCTCCTCGGGCTTGACCGTTTCCGGCACGCTATTCAACTCGTCGACCGAGTCGATGCCGCGCAGTTCGGCGGCGTGGTGCAGGGTGTGCATCACGATGCCGCGCTGGAACGGTCGAACGGCCACGAGGTATTCACGGCCGTAGAGCGCCAGCTTGCCGATCCCGATCTTGCCCTGCATGCCGTCGCGCATCACCGCGAAGGCGTCGGCGGCGATGCGGCCGTCTGGCGCCAGGTAGTAGGTGCGGTCCACGTACATCGGATCGAGTGACGCCGAGTCGGCAAACTGGACGAGATCGATGACCCTGGTGGACTCGGGTCGGACCTGCGCCAGGTCATCCTCCGACATCACCACGTAGCGGCCCTTCTCGAATTCGAACCCCTTGACGATCTCGGTGTTGGGCACCTCGCGCTCGCAGTGCGGACACCACTTTTTCTGCTGGATCCGGGTCTGACACTCGGCGTGCAGCTGGTTGAACGAGATCGAGCCGCTCGACTCGGTCGCAGGGAACACCTTGATCGGGATGTTGACCAGGCTGATCTTGAGGTAGCCCTTCCAGGTCGCTCGTGCTGCCATATTGGTCCTTAGTCCTTGGTCGTTGGTCCTTGGTCCTGACGCTCTATCGGTCGCAACGGACGGTTCCGTGACCAACGACCCAAGACCAAGGACTCACGACCACTAAGCTTCGTCCCGCTCGTCGTGCGCGCCCAGATCCAGGCCGGTGCCCGTGAAATGGATCGCGTGCTCGCCGATCTTGTCGCGAAGCAGGCGGCGGGCCTCACCGTACTTGTCCCCGGGGACGTTGAGACGGCGTGCAAGATTGCGCAGCCGTGAGATGACAATCAGCGAAATCTGATGGTCGCCTTCGCGCCAGCTGATCCCGCCGATCTCGTGGTAGGGGATGAACGCCGTGTCCGCCCAGATGCCGTCCTGGTAGAAACCGCGGCCGATGGTCAGGCTCATCGGCGCGAGATAGGCGTAGTAGATGAACATCATCAGCTCGCCGAAGGCCTGGCGCCGGATGAACACCACCTTGACGAAGACCAGCAGCCCGAGCGCGACGCCGATTCCCAGCGAAAAAGCGTAGAGCGGCGGCTTCGGGATCCGCCAGGTGAGGATCGCGGAGCGCCGGCGCCTCAGGAATCGGATGTAGCTGTAGGCCAGCCGTGCGTTCTGAAACAGATAGCCGAAACCGAGCAGCAACAGCAGCGCGGTAATCGGATCCAAGGCCTGAATGTTCATGCGCCAGGGCTG
The DNA here is from genome assembly GCA_963794705.1 of uncultured Acidobacteriota bacterium. Classification (GTDB taxonomy): domain Bacteria; phylum Acidobacteriota; class Vicinamibacteria; order Vicinamibacterales; family CAVVIG01; genus CAVQFC01. The sequence goes on along the minus strand of CAWCFI010000005.1, from coordinate 29,545 downwards.
ATGGCTGAGGCTGACCGGCTGACGGCCGCGCTACGGTGTCGGAACCTCCGCGAGGTGCGGATCGAAGCAATGCCGGCAGCGCGCTTCGTAGAGACCGGTCGCGCCGACCAGCACCCGATCGCTGCTCGCGACCAGCCGCTGGGTGTGGTTGGCCGGGTCGCCGCAGACCACGCAGATCGCCAGCGTCTTGGTGATGTACTCCGCAATCGCCAGCAGTTGCGGCATCGGTTCGAACGGCCTGCCCAGGTAGTCCTGGTCGAGCCCGGCGACGATCACGCGCTTGCCGCGATCCGCCAGCGTGTTGCACGCGGCCGGCAGGTTGGCGTCGAAAAACTGCCCCTCGTCGATGCCGACGACCTCGGTGTCCTCCGCGACCAGGCTGACCAGCTCGTCGGAATTCTTCACGTTCTGCGACGCGATCCGCATGTCGCTGTGCGAGACAATGTGGTCCTCGCTGAAGCGGTTGTCGATGAGCGGCTTGAAGATCTGGACTTTCTGGCGGGCGATCTGGGCACGCCGGAGCCGGCGAATCAGCTCCTCGCTCTTGCCGCTGAACATGCTGCCGGTGACCACTTCAATCCAGCCGTGATGAAGCTCTTTCCGAACGATATCCATGGGGCCGGTATTGTAGCCCGCCCGTTCAGGCGCGCGACTGGTATTCGCCGGTTTCGGTGTTGACGCGAACCTTGTCGCCTTCGTTGACGAATGGCGGCACCTGGATGACGAGGCCGGTTTCGAGCGTCGCCGGCTTGATCTGATTGCTGGCGGTCGCGCCCTTGATGCCGGGCACGGTCGTCTTCACCACCAGATCGACCGTCGGCGGCAGCTCGATGCCGACCGGCTCCACGTCGTAGAACTCGACGCGGATCAGCATTTCGGCGACGAGGAAATCCTTCGAGTCGCCCAGCGCTTCGGCGCTGATGTGCACCTGGTCGTAGGTCGAGGTATCCATGAAGTAGAACGTGTCGCCGTCGCTGTAGAGGTACTGCATCTCCCGTTCGTCGAGGGTGGCGCGCTCGACGTCTTCTTCTGCCCGGAACTTGTGATCCGCCAGCGCCAGGGTCCGGATGTTGCGCATCCTGACCTGGATGTGCGCCCGCTTGTTGCCCGGCGTCAGGTGATGAAGCTCGAGGAGGCGGAACAGGTCGTTGCCGACCTTGATCAGCATCCCTTTTCGGAGTCTGGTCGCTTGTAGGAATGGCATGGTGAATGGCTGTATATCCTTTCAATGCTAGCACATATGGTCTGCACGCGGCCAACCGTGCTAGTCTTGAAACGTGGCCTTCACGCGCTGGGATCCGCTGCGCGATCTGCTCGCCCTCCACGAACAACTCGGGCATCTTGTCGGCACCGACGCGCCTGGCTGGACGCCGCCGGTCGACCTCTACGAGACGGTCGACGACTACGTGCTGACCGCGGAGCTGCCGGGCCTGACGCGCGAGCAAATCGACATCCACGCCGAGGAGCGCCGAATCGTGATTCGCGGCGCGCGCGGCGCCGATCCCGGCCGGGCCATTCCGTGCGAGCAATACCACCGGGTCGAGCGCGGCCACGGCCGCTTCTCGCGCGCCTTTTCCCTGCCGGAAGTCATCGAGGTGGACGCCATCACCGCCGATCTCAAGGACGGGATCCTGACGATCACGATCCCCAAGGCGCGCGATCGCGGCACCCGTCGAATCGACGTGGGCTGAGCCGGTCTCCATGTTCCGACGCCTGACCCTCTCCGTGATGCTGATCGTCGCCGGATTCGTCGCCGGCCTCGTCGTCACGGGACGCATGCGTACCGCGGCCGACTCGAGCGCCGCCGAACGGGTCCCCGCCGCTGCCGGCGCCGCCCAGCCACGCGCGGTGGCCGCGCCGACGCCGGCATCGACTCAGCCCTCGCCGGTGCCAACCGGCGCACCGTCCAGCGCCGGACCCGACTTCACCCGCGTCGCGGGGCAGGCGGTCAAAGGCGTGGCGAACATCTCGTCGCTGCAGGTGGTCCGCACCCGCAACACGCCATTTCCCAACGACCCGTTCTTCCGTTACTTCTTCAACGGCGACGATGAAGTGTTTGGCGGGCGCGACCGGCGCTCGCTGAGCCTCGGCTCCGGCGTGATCATCTCCGCCGACGGCTACGTCATCACCAACAACCACGTGGTCGGAGAGCACGTCCGCGAGATCACCATCGCGCTGCCCGACAAGCGCGAGATCAAGGGCAAGCTGATTGGGACCGATCCGACCACCGACATCGCGCTGCTGAAAATTCCGGCAACCGGATTGCCGGTGCTCGCCTGGGGCGATTCAAGCCAGCTGAAGGTCGGCGAGTGGGTGCTGGCGATCGGCAGCCCGTTTCAGTTGAGCCAGACGGTGACCGCCGGGATCGTCAGCGCCACCGGCCGCGCCAACATGGGCTTCGCCGACTACGAAGACTTCATCCAGACCGACGCGGCGATCAACCCCGGCAATTCCGGCGGCGCGCTCATCAACACCCGCGGCGAGCTGGTCGGGATCAACACCGGCATCTACAGCGAGAGCGGCGGCTATCAGGGCATCGGCTTCGCGGTACCGAGCAAGCTGGCGCGCCGGGTGGTCGACGATCTCATGCAGTACGGCGAGGTGCGCCGTGGCTCAATCGGCCCGCTCGGCATCGAAAAGCTGACGCCGCAGCTCGCCGAGGAAGCAGGCGTCGCCGCGACCAAGGGCGTGATCATCTCGCGCATGACGCGGGTGTCGGAGGCCTACGACGTCGGGCTCAGACCGGGCGACGTGGTGCTGAGCGTCAATGGCCAGCCGATCGACGATGCGTCGCAGTTCCTGCGGTTGATCGCCGATTCGAAGCCCGGCACCACCGCGGCGATCAAGATCCTGCGCGGCAGCAAGACGATGGAGTTCAGGCTGCCGATCGTCTCGACCTCGACGTCCACTCGCACCCGCGGCTGATCGTCTCGACGCGGGCAGTACCGCACACTCGACGTGATGCTTGACAGCCGACCGAGCCTCACCGCTGAACGCGTCGCGATGCGCCGGGCGACGCATCAAGTCCTCGATGTGCCGCCGGTCTTTCAGGATCCGCTCGCGCTGCGAATCATCGGCGCGACCGGAATCGACGTGCCACGCGAACAGGGCGAGACCGCCCGCGTCAACCGTCACCGTCGAGCGTTCATCGCCGCGCGCAGCCGCTACGTCGAGGATCAGCTGGCGCAGCTCGTCGATCGCGGCATCGATCAATATGTCGTGCTCGGCGCCGGCCTCGACACGTTCGCCTACCGCAATCCTTACCCGCAGTTGCGCGTCTTCGAAGTCGACCATCCGGCGACCCAGGCCTGGAAGCGTGAGCATCTGACATCGGCCGCCATCCAGGTACCGGCATCGATGGCGTTCGCGCCGATCGACTTCGAACGCGACCACCTGGCCGATGCGCTTGCGCGGGTCGGATTCGACAAAGACCGTCCGGCATTCTTCGGCTGGCTCGGCGTGGTCGCGTATCTGCAACTGGATGCGGTGTTCGAGACACTGCGGTTCATCGCGTCGTGCGTGCCGGGCACGACGATCGTCTTCGACTATTCGATGCCGCCCGATCGACTGCCGCCGCGCCAGCGTCAGCGATTCGACGCGATCGCCGGACAAGCGGCCGCTGTCGGCGAACCGTGGCGGACGTTCTTCGAACCGCTCGATCTTGACGCCAGGCTGCGACAGATCGGGTTCGGCGAGATCGATCACATCGATGCGGACGCGCTCAACAGCCTCTATTTCTCGTCGAGGACGGACGGCCTCCGCATCGAGGGCGTCGGCCGATTCGCGCACCTTGCGCGCGCCGGCATGGCGCTACGCTAATGCCTCGCGGGAGGCGTGCCAGGCTTCGAACTCCTTGAACGCGCGGCTCAACTCTCACAGGCGGCGTCAGTTTGCCGTCCACCACCTCCGCCGTCTTGTAGCCGTTGCCGGTCACGCAGACGACGATCGATTCGTCGCGCGGGATGACGCCGCGCTCAATCAGATCAATCGTCGCCGCCAGCGTGGTGCCGCCGGCTGGCTCGGTGAAGATGCCCTCGGTCTCCGCCAGCAGCTGGATCGCGCCGACGATCGCCTCGTCGCTGACTGCCGAACCGGCGCCGCCGGTCGCGTTCACGCACTGAATCACCTGATAACCGTCGGCGGGGTTGCCGATCGCGATCGACTTGGCAATCGTGTTCGGCCGGACCGGCTCGGGATACTCGAGCCCCGCCGCGAGCGCATTCACCACCGGCGAGCAGCCCGCCGCCTGCGCCGCATACACCCGTGGCAGATCGCCGTCGACCAGGCCGATATCGCGCAGCTCACGCAGGCCGCGGACGATACGGGGCAGCAGCGTGCCGCCGGCAACGGGCGAGACGAGGTGCTTCGGATAACGCCACCCGAGCTGTTCGACGATCTCGAACCCCATCGTCTTGGCGCCTTCGGCGTAGTACGAGCGGAGGTTGATGTTCACGAATCCCCAGCCGTACCGATCCGCCACCTGGGTGCACAAGCGGTTCACATCGTCGTAGTTGCCATTGATGGCGAGGATGGTCGGGTTGAAGATGGCCGATCCGAGCAGCTTCCCCGCTTCCAGATTGTCCGGAATGAGCACGCAGCATTCGATCCCGAGGCGCGCCGCATGCGCCGCGACGCTGTTCGCGAGGTTGCCGGTGGAGGCACAGGCGAGGACCTTGAAGCCGAGCTCGACCGCCCGGGTCGCAGCGACCGACACGACCCGATCCTTGTAGGACAGTGTCGGATGGTTGACCGAGTCGTCCTTGATGTAGAGCTCGCTGACTCCCAGCCGATCCGCGAGGCGCGTGCAGCGCACCAGCGGTGTGAAGCCGGAATTGAAACCGGTGCGCGGCTCGCCGGTAATCGGCAACAGCTCGCGATAGCGCCACAGGTTCTTGGGCCGCTTGCCAATCTGCTCGCGGGTCAAGTGGATGGCGCTGTAGTCGTAGACCGGCTCGAGCGGCCCAAGGCACTTGTCGCAGACGTAGATCGCCTCGGCCGGGAACGTCGCCTTACAGAGATGGCATTGCAGTCCGATTAACGCGGTCACACGGCCTCCGCCAGCAGGGAAGTATCAGAATACGAAGTCAGAAGTCAGAATTGGCGCGGGGACGATGGCGGCCTTGTCTCGGGCAATCGCGGCAATGTCACCGAGCACGGCGACCGCGGTGGCGTCGCCGCCGGCGCCGGCGCCAAAGATCCCCACCTCACCCGAGTGCGCTCCGGTGATCAGCGCGGCGTTCTGCGCGCCAGTGGTCCGGCCGAAGATCGAATCGCGATCGACCTCGACCGGCGCGACCCATGCGGTCAGCGCCGACGCGGCGTGGTCGTAGGCGGCGTACGCGATCTGCCGGATGGTGGTGCGGTGCTGCCGTGTCCGGGCGAAGTCGCCGGCGGTGATGTGGGCCGACGACCGGATCGCAATCTGTTCGGGTTCGACCCGCAGCGCGAACGCCAGCGCGCAGAGGATCGCCAGCTTGGCACGCGCGTCGCGTCCGTCGAGATCGGCGGCGGGATCCGCCTCGGCATAGCCGCGTTCCCGAGCATCGCGCAGCGCGGCGTCCAGCGTGCAGCCGGTCTCGTCCATCCGCGACAGCGCCGCGTTGGTCGTGCCGTTCAGGATCGCGACCACGCGCGTGATGCGGTCGCCGGCCAGGCCTTCGCCGATGACGCGGACGATCGGCATCGCGCCGCCGACCGCGGCTTCGAACCGCAGCTGCCGGCCCTGCCTGCGCGGCAAGACGTCAGCAGGGCGGCGCCATGGCGCGCGACCACCTGCTTGTTGGCCGTGACCACCGACTTTCCCGCGAGCAGCGCCGCGCCGATCCAGCCGGCGGCCGGCTCGATGCCGCCGAGCGCTTCGACGACGACGTCGGCGCCGCTGTGGAGGACGTCGTCGATCGACGATGTCCAGATCACGTCGATCGGCGGCCAGCCGGGCGCGCTTCTCGCCGGCGCGGCGATCGAAGATGTGGGTCAGTTGCAGGTTGGGGGGGCCGCCGGCTTCAGCGGCGAGCAGACGGCGGGCGACGGCCGAACCGACGGTGCCGAAACCCAATAGCGCGACACGACAGCGGCTGCTCACGGATCCGATCTCCCTCATCTCCCCCCGCGAGGCGCGGGGCGGGAATTGGCACCTGAACCGCGACCGGTGGTCGCGTGGTTGCCGTGGCGTCACAGGGCCTGTCCCTCAGCCACTCTTGATGAAGCGCGTCTTTCAGTTGTTCGACCCGGCGACTCTAGCAAGGTCAGTGGCGAAATGCAAATCGATGCATCCGCATACGTAGATTATGCTGAGCACTCCCCGTCCATCACCTCCGGCACGAACTCGGTCGCCTCGCCGAGATCGATGAAGTCGGCCGGCACCGCGTCGCCCGGCCGCAGCGTCTCGAGGTCGGCGAGCTGCTGCTTGACCGCCTCCAGGTCGACCCGCCCGAAGAAGGCCGTCGCGGTCTCGCCCGGCTGGCTGGCCGGCGGCGTACAGCTCGATCAGCCGTTCGACCGCCTGCGGGACTCGCCGCGCCGGAATCTTCGCCGCCAGCCGGCCGAACGAGGCGCCGCGATCGTGCACGCCGCCGCCGACCATCACGAAGTACTGCGGCACCGCCCGCGACCCGAGCCGGCGCACGCTGCCCTGGAAGCCGATCGTCGCGATGTGATGCTGGCCGCAGCCGTTGGGGCAGCCGCTGATCTTGATGCGCGCGCCGTCGGCCGCCGCAATCAGATCCGGCCGCGACGCGCAGGTGATCCTCGAGCAGACGCCCGAGGCCGCGCGACTGCGTCACCGCCAGCCGGCAGGTTTCCGCGCCGGGGCAGCTCGTCGACGTCGGCGATCGTGCCGGCCTCGGCCAGCCCAAGGCCGGCCGCCGCCAGCCGCCGATACAGCTGCCGCACGTCGCACGAGTTGACCCAGCGGAACAGCAGATCCTGATCGGCGGTGACGCGAACCGTGCCGTCGCCGTAGGCGCGCGCCAGCTCGCCGATCACGCGCATCTGCGCGCTCGTGAGATCGCCGAGCGGCACGCGTGGCGATCGCCGATCACGAAGCCGAACTGCTTCTGCGGCCGCACGTTGGTCGCGCGCCACCGCGCGTACGCCTCGTCGCCGCTCTGAACAGCACCGGCACGATGGTCGGCGTGAGGCCGGGGCCGCTGATCCGCCCGTCGGCGACCCGCGCCGCGATGTGCCCGACCGACGGCGACGGGTCCTTGACCCATTCGGGCCGCGCCTCGCTCGCCGGGCGGATCGATCTCGAGCGTCGGCACCTGACCGCGCAGGCGGCACGCGCGTCAGCTCGCGGTCGTACTCCTCGCGCCAGCGCGTCCAGCCGAGCGTCTTGATCATGAACTTCATGCGGTTGCGCTGCTTGTGCTTGTAGTCGCCGAGCCGCTGGAAGACGCGCAGCACCGCCTCGGCGACGCGCAGGATCTCCGACGCCGGCAGGAACTCGTGCAGCAGGCCGGCCGAGGTCGTCATGATCGCGGTGCCGCCGCCGGCGGTGACGCGGAAGCCGCGGCCGCCGTCCGGGCCGACCACGCGCGCGGAAGCCGAGGTCGTTGACGCCGGTGGCGATGTGATCGGCGGCGCAGCCCTCGAAGGCGATCTTGAACTTGCGCGGCAGCGTCGAGCTGAGCGGATGGCGCAGCAGAAAGCGCGTCATCGCTTCGGCGTACGGCGTGACGTCGAACCGCTCGTCGGCGGCGACGCCGGCGTACGGGCAGGCGGTGATGTTGCGCACCGAGTTGCCGCACGCCTCGCGCGTGGTCAAGCCCGGCTCGGCGAGCCGGCGCATCGCGGGCTCGACGTCGTGCAGCTTGACGAAGTGGAACTGCACGTTCTGCCGCGTCGTGATGTGCCCGAAGCCGCGCGAGTAGCGCTCGCCGACGTCGGCGAGCGCCTCGAGCTGGTCGGCGGTCAGCATGCCCTGCGGAATCTTCACGCGCAGCATCTGCGCGTCCTCCGCCTGGCGCTGACCGTAGGTGCCGCGCACCAGCCGGAAGGCGCGCCACTGATCGGGCGTCATCTCGCCGCGCTCGTAGCGCTCGAGCGTGGTCACGAACTCGTCGATGTCGGCGTCGCTCGCGAACGACAGCCGCGCGCGGCCGAAGGTCTTGGGATCGTCAACGACTGACATAGGTCCTCTTCTCGCTCGGATTGCCTCGGCTTCGATCGCTGCCTTCCCGAGCGTGAGCTCCGAAGCGGTCGGCCATCTGCAGTCCGATCGCGACGACGTCGCCGATGACGATCGTGCCGGCGCCGTCGCCGTCGACGCGCCGCTGCGTCGGCGCCAGCTCGATCGAGCGTGCCGCGCCAGACCTGCTGCTCGGGCCTCGACGCGTCGACGATCACCGCCGCCGGCGTGCCGCGCGACCAGCCGCGATCGATCAGCCGGCGACGCAATCGCCGCCGATCGTCGCCATCCCCATCAGCACCACCAGCGTGACGCCGTTGGGCTGCAGCGGCGCGATCGCCGACGGCGAACGCCTCCTCCTCGTGCCCGGAGACCACGAGAAACGCCGACGCCACGCCGCGATGCGTCACCGGAATGCCGGCCGAGCGCCGGCGCGGCGATCGCGCTGCTGATGCCGGGCACGACGTCGTAAGCGAACGCCGGCGTGCTGCAGCGCCAGCGCTTCCTCGCCGCCGCGGCCGAACACGAACGGGTCGCCGCCCTTCAGCCGCACCACGCGCTCGCCCGCGCCGCGCGGCGCGAATCATCAGCGGCGTGGATCGTCGGTCTGGGTCATCGCGTGACGGCCGGCGCGCTTGCCGACGAAGAACCGCTGCGCGCGCCGCGCGTAGCGCAGGATCCGCTCGTCGACCAGCGCGTCGTAGAGCACCAAATCGGCGGCGCGCAGCCGCGCGACCGCGCGTCCGCGTCAGCAGCCCGGGATCGCCGGGCCCGGCGCCGACCAGCGAGACATGTCCGGTCACAGCCACGAGTCCTCCGGTGCATTCAGCCACGGCACTCGCGGCCCGTTGTCGACCGCGAGATCGCCGGGACTGCGCAGAAGACGTCTGATGCGGCAGCGTCGGTGCGTACGCACCGGTTCCCGTCGTACAGCTCGTTGAGCGCCTGCAGCAGCAGCGGCCTGCGCGCGTCCATCGGCACGCCGTCGCGGCGCCAGGCGACGCGCTGACGCGCGCGCCTGCCACATCCACGCTCGCCAGATCGCGCGGCAGCAGCGCGTCGAGCCCCTCGCGCAGCAGCGCGGTCAGCGCCGGCGCCGCGCCGCTCGTCGAGATCGCCAGCGTCACGCCGTCGCGCCGGACGACGCCGCTGAGAAACGCGCTGGCGTTGGCCGGATCGTCGACGGCGTTGACGAAGATCCGGCGCGTCTCCGCCGCCTCGCGCCACCTGCGCGGTTGACCTCGGGCGTCGCCGCCGCCACGACCAGCCAGGCGCCGTCGAGATCGGCCGGCTCGAACTCGCCGCTGCGATCGACCGTCGAGCGCAGGCGTCGCCGCGATCTCGTCGGTGACCTCCGGCGCGACGACCCGGACGTCGGCGCCGGCGGCGAGAGCTGGCGCAGCTTGGCGGCGGCCACCGGGCCGCCGCCGACGAGCAGCGACGCGCGCGGCCGGTCAGATTGAGAAATAGCGGCAGAGCTCGGACATGGGTCACTCGGCTACGGCGATCGGCAAAAGAAAAAAGCCCGGGAAGCTGATGAGCCTCCCGGGCCGTGAGTCTGAGTTCGGTTGCTGGACTAGATCAGGGTGTGATCATCGATCCGCAAGTGAATAGACCGTTGGCGCAGGGGCTCGCGAAGAGCCCGCAACAACAGCACGTACACAAGCAGGTCGTCAGACCACTCAAGATGAGGCTTTTTTACCCCGCCCCGCGGGCCGGCGTCAAGTTTTCTCGCTACACTGGAGGCATGCGCCTGACCGCTCTCGCCGCCCTGGCCGTCACTCTTCTCGCCGCCTTACCCGCGTCGGCGCAACGACTTCCGACCACCGTCACGCCCGTCGCACTACGACCTGGCGTTCGCGTCGACCTGAACCGCGAACGGTTCGAGGGGACCGAAACGATTCGCGTCCAGGTGGGCGAGGCCGACGTCCGCAGGTCGTGCTGCACGCGGTCGAGCTCCAGTTCCGCGAGGTCACCATCGGCGCCGGCGCCGCCGCGCAGACGGCGACGGTCTCGCTCGAACGAAGCGAGCCAGACCGCGACGCTCACCGTGCCGCAGCCGCTCGCCAAGGGCGCCACCGAGATCCACGTCAGGTTCAGCGGCGTGCTGAACACGCAGCTGCGCGGCTTCTATATCAGCAAGACGAAGCTGCGCAAATACGCGGTCACGCAGTTCGAGTCGACCGACGCGCGGCGCGCCTTCCCCTGCTTCGACGAGCCGGCGTTCAAGGCGACCTTCGCGCTCACGCTGACCATCGATCGCGGCGACACGGCGATCTGCCAACGGCAAGCGTGCTCTCGGACATGCCCGGGCCCGGCGCCGACGCAGCACACCATGAAGTTCTCGACGACCGCGAAGATGTCGTCGTATCTGGTGGCGATGGCGGTCGGCGACTTCAAGTGCGTCGAAGGCGCCGCGGACGACATCCCGATTCGCATCTGCGCCACGCCGGACAAGCGCGAGCTGACGCACCTCGCCCTCGAGTCGGCGCAGCAGATCCTCAAGCTTCTACAACTGCTACTACGCCATCAAATATCCGTTCGGCAAGCTCGACGTCGTCGCCGTGCCGGATTTCGCGGCCGGCGCGATGGAGAACACCGGCGCGATCTTCTATCGCGAGACCGATCTGCTCGCCGAGACGAAGTCGGCGTCGGTCGACACCCGCAAGAACATCGCGTCGATCCTCGCGCACGAGATGGCGCACCAGTGGTTCGGCGATCTCGTGACGATGGCAGTGGTGGGACGACCTCTGGCTGAACGAAGGGTTCGCGACCTGGATGGCGAACCAGCCGCTGGCCGCGGCGCACCCCGACTGGAACGTCGACGTCGACGAAGCGCGACGAGAACCAGACCGCGCTCGGGCTCGACTCGCTGAAGTCGACGCGCCCGATTCACGCCGACGTCGACGACGCCGGCGCAGATCGACGAGGCGTTCGACGCCATCGCCTATCAGAAAGGCGCGGCGGTGCTGCGCATGGTCGAGAACTACGTCGGCGCCGAGACGTTCCGGAAGGGCGTCAACGCCTACCTGCAGGCGCACGCCTACGGCAACGCGACGTCGGAGGACTTCGCGAAGGCGATCGCCGCGCGCGTCGGGCAAGCCGGTCGAGCGGATCCTGCCGACGTTCGTCAACCAGCCGGGCGTGCCGCTGCTCGACGTCTCGCTCGCCTGCAGCCAACGGCCAGACCGCCGTCGACGCTCAAGCAGCAGCGTTCGTCATCGACGCGCGCGAACGGCCGACGCCGGCCGCTGGCAGATTCCGATCTGCGTCAAAGGCGCCGGGCCGCGACCGCCATCGTGCGAGGTGCTGACCGAGCGAGACGCGGACGCTGACCCTCGCCGGGCGCCTGCGCGCCGTGGGTCTTCGCCAACGCCGGCGCGCACGGCTACTACCGGACGGCCTATCCGCCGGACATGCTGCGCGCGCTGGCGCCGCGCGTGCGAGACCGCTCTGACCGCGCCCGAGCGGCTGTCGCTGCTCGACGACGAGTGGGCGCTGGTCCGCGCCGGACGGCACAGCGCCGGCGACTTTCTGACGCTCGCCGCCGGCTTCGGACGCGAGCACGCCAGCGGCGTGCTCGAGCGAAGTCGCGCGGCGCCTCGCGGTTCGATCGCACGACGACCTGACGACGGCGGCGACGCAGCCCGCAGTTCGAGGCGTTCGTCGCGCTCGCTGCTGCGGCCGCTGTTCGACGAGGTCGGCTTCGACCGGCGCCGGCGGCGACAGCGACGACCGCCGATCGCTGCGCGCGATCGCTGATCGGCGCGCTCGGCACCGTCGGCCACGATCCGGACGTGATCGCCAAGGCGCGCGCCGCGCTCGATCGCGCGCTCGCCGGCGGCGCCGCCGCTCGATCCGACCGCTCGCCGGACGCCATCGTCACGCGTCGCGGCGACGCACGGCGACGCGACGCTGTTCGACGCGCTGGCCGCGGCCGCCGAGCGCGGCGGTCGTCGCCGGAGGAGCACTATCGCTACCTGTTCGCGCTGGCCGCTTCCAGCGATCCGGCGCTGATCGAGCGCGGCCTCGAACGCACGCTGTCGCCGCAGTGCGCAGCCAGGACACGGCGCTCTACCTGGCGCGGTTCTTCGTCAACCCGAGCGCGCGCGAGCCTGCGCCTGGGCGTTCGTCAAGGAGCACTGGGCGGAGCTCGAGCCGAAGGTCACGATCTTCGGCGGCGACGCCAACCTGATCCGCGTCGCTGGGCGCGTTCTGCGACGCGGCGCCGCGCGACGACATCGCGGCGTTCTTCGCGGCGCATCCGCTGCCCGGCCGCGGCGCGGACGCTGACGCAGACGCTCGAGCAGATCAACAACTGCATCGCGCTGAAGCAGCGGCAGACGCCGGCGGTCACCGGCTGGCTGGCGACGAGAGCGGACGCTGAACGCTGTCAGCGACGTCGTGCAGGCCTCTCAGGCCTGCCGACATGGCGGACCTGAAGGTCCGCACTACACGCGGCTCAAGGCACGACGCACAGCTAGGGCTGACGGCGTTCTGAGTGCGCGACACCGCGGGATGGCCCGCGATCCAGGCGCGCCACGGCGTCTCGGTGCCGACGCGGATGCCGATCCGCGGCCCCCAGGCGATCGCGGTCGAGCGCGATGCCGCGGTCCTCGATGAACAGCCGATCGCCGATGCAGATCGAGCCGGTTCTCCGCCAGCGTGATCCCCATCGCCATCGTCAGATTGCCCGGGCCGCGGCAGAGATCGTGGCGTGGCGATCGCGGACGCCGAGCCGCGCGCCGGCCCTTCATCGCCCGCGCCGCGGCGGCGCCGCATCACCGCGATGCCGTCGAGCGGATCGAGCGCGCGGATCAGCACCGCCGCCGGCGAGCCGTGCGCTTCGGTGACGACGTTGACCAGGCAGTGAATGCCGTAGTTCAGGTAGACGTAGGCGTAGCCGGGCAGTGCCGTAGAGCGGCGCGTTGCGGCGGTCGGGCCCGGCGCCGCGTGGCAGGCCGGATCGGACTCGCCGATGTAGGCCTCGACCTCGACGATGACGCCGCTGGTGCGAACGCCGCGCCGATTGTGGACGAGGACCTTGCCGAGGAGATCGCGCGGCGACGTCGAGGGTCGGGCGATCGTAGAAACGCGCGCGGAAGCAACCGTGGCAGCGCGGCGAGCACGCCGAGGAACCGCCTGCGCCGCGACCTCAGCGCCCGCTGTGGTTGCTTGCACGTAACCGCGCGACGGCGCGCTCCGCGGCTGCGCGACCTGCGGATCGTGATCCTTCGTCAGCGGCTCGAGCGCCGCGATCGCGGCCGGATCGCCGGCCAGGCCGAGCGCGTCGATCGACGTCGACGCGGATCTGCGGGTCGGAGTCGAGCAGCTGGTGGCGCGAAGGTCGCGGTGCGGCCGGGCGCGATCTCGACCAGGTAGCGCTTCGCCTGGTCGCGCAGTTCGCGGTCGCGCGAGCGCCTCGGCACACCGCGATCGGTCGAGCGCGTTGCCGAGCATGCACCGACGCGAAGGCGCCGGCCAGCGTCACGCTCGTTCGTGCTCCTTGTCGACCACGGCCTGAATCGCCGGCGAGCTGCGCGGCGTCGCCGGTTCGCGCGCAGCCCTTCGATCGCGACGCCGCGCAGCGCCGGCGCTCTTGGCTCGCGAGCTGCGCGGTGAACAGCGGCACGCTCGTCGGGTGGGCGATGTGCGCCAGCGCGTCGAGCGCCGCTTCGGCCGCGTCGCCCTTGCCGTAGAACGTGAACAGTTCGGTCAGCGCCTGCACGCCGCGCTCGTAGCGCATCGCGCCGAGCGCCTGCATCGCCGCCGCCTTGACCGCGCGATCGTTGTCGTTCAGCGCCGTGATCACCGCGTCGCCGACCGTCGACTCGATCGGCTCGTCCTGCTGCGCGCTTCGCGAACACGCGGCCGATCACGCGGACCGCGGCGTAGCGCATCGCCGGGATCCGACGAGCCGATGAACGCGGCGAGATCGGGCCCGGCGGCGCGCAGCAGGTCGCGCCGCGCCGCGCCGCCCGGCTGGACGGCCAGCGCGCCGAACGCGTAGAGCGCCTCGAGCGCCACGCGCGGATTCTCGTCGCGCGCCGCCGTACGCAGCGCGGTCAGCACTTCGACCGGCACCGGCCGCGGCGCCGAGCGCGAGCGGTCCGGCGCGAAAACGCCGGCTCGGCCTGCACCGCGCTGCGGACTTCTCGACGACCAGCGCGACGCGCTTCTTCGGCACGATCGGCTCGGCGAGAAAGATATTCAGCTCCGCCGCGATCGCCTCGAGCTGCATCGTCGTCCTGCGGATCGGTGACCAGCGCGCGCCAGCGGCACCGCCGCTTCGGGATACGCCGCCTGTCTTCAGCAGCTGCGACCGCGCGCAGGCGCACGCCGGCGTCCGGGCTCGCCAGATCCGCCGATCGCCTGCTCGAAGCGACACCTGGGCAGGCGAGGCGGTCGGCGAAGGGCAGGATAGGCAGGAAGCGGAACACGCAGAGAACGAACGCGGTGAGCAGCGTCTTCGCCCATCCTGCCCGTCCCGCCCATCCAGCCCATTCCGCCCACGCTGTCCCTACCGTCCCGCCGCATAGGCATGCGAGCGTCCTTCCGCGAGAACCGGGCGCAGGTAGCGGCCGGTGTGCGACGCCTCGACCTGCGCGACCTGCTCCGGCGTGCCGGTCGCGACGATGGTGCCGCCGTCCTCGCCGCCTTCGGGACCGAGATCGATGATGAAGTCGGCGGTCTTGATCACGTCGAGGTTGTGCTCGATGACCAGCAGCGTGTGCCCCGCCTCGAGCAGCTTCCGGAACGCCGTCAGCAGCTTCGCGATGTCGTCGAAGTGCAGGCCGGTCGTCGGCTCGTCGAGGATGTAGAGCAGCCGCTCGCCGCTGTGCGACGACAGGTGCGCGGCGATCTTGATCCGCTGCGCCTCGCCGCCCGACAGCGTCGTCGCCGGCTGGCCGAGCCGCAGGTAGCCGAGGCCGATCTCGTCGAGCACCTGCAGCCGCCGCAGCACCTTCGGCGAGCTGCTGAAGAAGGTCAGCGCCTCGCGCACCGTGAGGTCGAGCACCTGGTGAATCGAGCGGCCGCGGTAGCGCACTTCGAGCACCTGCGGCTTGAAGCGCTTGCCGTCGCACTGGTCGCACGGCACGAACACGTCGGCGAGAAACTGCATCTCGACGCGCACTTCGCCCTCGCCCTGGCACGCCTCGCAGCGGCCGCCGGGCACGTTGAACGAGAAGTGGCTCGCGGTCAGGCCGCGCGCCTTGCGCGTCCTTGGTCGCGGCGAACAGCTCGCGGATCGGATCGAACGCCTTGAGATAGGTGACCGGATTCGAGCGCGGCGTCCGGCCGATCGGCTGCCTGATCGACCAGCACGGTGTCGGTGATGTACTCGATGCCTTCGAGCTTCTCGAACGTGCCGACCGCGCTTGTCCCAGCCGCCCTTGGCGCGCTTGATCGCGGCGTAGAGCACGTCGTGCACGAGCGTCGACTTGCCCGAGCCGCTGACGCCGGTGACGCACGGTCAGCGTGTTCAGCGGAATGGTGATGTCGACGTCCTTCAGGTTGTGCTCGGTCGCGCCGGTCAGCTTGATCTTCTGCCCGGTGCCGCGCCGTCGCGTCGTCGGCACCGGAATCGCCAGCTCCTGCGCGCAGATACTTCGACGTCAGCGAGCGCGGCTCGTGCATCAGCGCGTCGAGCGTGCCGGAGAACACGACGCGGCCGCCCTGCTCGCCGGCGCCGAGCCCGAGATCGACGATGTGATCGGCGACCTTGATCATGTCGGCGTCGTGCTCGACGACCAGGACGGTGTTGCCCTGGTCGCGCAGCTGCCGGAGGATCGCGATCAGCCGGAGGTTGTCGCGCGAGTGCAGGCCGATCGACGGCTCGTCGAGCACGTAGAGCGTGCCGACCAGCGCCGAGCCGAGCGAGGTCGCCAGGTTGATGCGCTGCGCTTCGCCGCCCGACAGCGTCGACGACAGGCGATCGAGCGTCAGGTAGTCGAGGCCGACGTCGCTGCAGGAACGACAGCCGCCGCTGAATCTCCTTCAGCACCTTCTCGGCGATCGCCGCTTCCTTCTCGCTCAGCTCGAGGCTGCCGAAGAACGTCCTGCGCCTCGCGCACCGTCAGCGACGCGACCGCGATCGATCGTGCGGCCGCCGACACGTGCACGTCGCGCGCTTCGCGCCGCAGCCGCGCGCCGCCGCAGTCCGGGCAGGTCAGGTAGCCGCGATAGCGGCTGAGGAACACGCGGACGTGGACCTTGTATTTCTTCCGCTCGAGCCACCGGAAGAAGCCGCGGATGCCGTCGTACTCCTTCGGATCCTCGGCGCCTTCGATGACGAAGTGCTTCTCCTCGTCGGTCAGCTCCTCCCACGGCACGTCGAGACGGCACCTTGCGCCTTCTTCGCCGCGCGCTTCAGCTCGGCCAGCTGCGCGCGGTAGTGCGGCTTGGTCCACGGCTCGATCGCGCCCTGCTGGATCGACTTCGTCGGATCGGGCACGACCAGGTTCATGTCGAGCTCGATGATGTTGCCGAAGCCGTGGCAGGTCGGGCAGGCGCCGAACGGGTTGTTGAACGAGAACAGCCGCGGCTGCGGATCCTCGTAGGGATGCCGCAGGTCCGGCACTCGAAGCGCTCGGAGAACAGGATCGGCGCGATCGGCTGACGCTGTGCGGCCGACGAGCTGAACGGCCCACGCGGCGCCGCCGCCTTCGAGATACGCCATCTCGATCGAGTCGGTCAGCCGCTGGCGCGAGATCGTCGCCGCTCAGCTGCATGCGATCGACGACCACCTGCAGCATCGGCCGGCTGCGCAGCGCCGCCGGATCGACGTCGTCGAACGACACCGCGCTGGCCGTCGATCAGCAGCCGGCGCGAAGCCCTTGCGGCGCAGGCTCGCGATCGTCGCGGCGACCGCGGCCGCGCCGTCGACGGCAGCCGGTCGCGCCGGCGAGCGGCCGCGACGCGTCGGTCCGGCCGCCGCGTCGTCGTCGCTCGCCGCTCGCTCAGCTCGTCGACCTCCGGCGCGTCTCGCCGCTCGAGACCGAGCGACGTCGACGACCGGCAGATCGAAGCCGATCAGCAGCCGCGTGCCGGGCGGCAGCTCGCCGAGCTGCGCGGCGACGACCTCGGCCGTCTCGCGCACGACTTCCTTGCCGCACTTGCGGCAGAAGGTCCGGCCCGACGCGCGCGAACAGCAGCCGCATGTAGTCGTGGATTTCGGTCGTCGTGCCGACCGTCGAGCGCGGATTGCGGATGCTGTTCTTCTGCCGGATCGCGATCGCCGGCGAGATGCCGTCGATGCGATCGACGTCGGGCTTCTCCATCCGCTCGAGGAACTGCCGGGCGTAGGCGGACAGCGACTCGACGTAGCGCCGCTGGCCTTCGGCGTAGATCGTGTCGAAGGCGAGCGACGACTTGCCCGAGCCGCTGACGCCGGTGACGATGATCAGCTTGCCGACCGGCAGCGTCAGGTCGATGTTCTTGAGGTTGTGCGTGCGCGCGCCGCGCACGACGATGTATCTGGGCTTCCAGCCGCCCCGGCGACGGGCGTATCGGACATGCTTGGTGTACGACCCTGCTGTTGCGAATTTGGTGGAGACTTGAACCACCAATCGTATCGCAGGGTCGTAGCCGTCGCAACCTGGTCAGCCGAGCGCCGGGTAGTCGGTATAGCCGGTCGGTCCAGGTGTATAGAAGGTCGCGAAGTCCGGCGCGTTGATCGTCGCTCCCGTCTCCCATCGGGTCGGCAGGTCCGGATTGGCGAGAAACGCCCGCCCCACCGCAATCAAGTCGCCTTTGCCGGCGGCGAGATCGTGCTCAGCGCGCTCGGCATCGTATCCGCCCGACAAGATCAGCGTGCCTTTGAAGCGATCGCGGAGCGTCCGCTTCATCGACTCGGGTACCGTGGGAGCCCCCATCGACGAGTGATCGACGAGGTGGAGATAAACCAGCCCGCGCGCATCGAGTTGCTCCGCCAGATACACATAGTCGGCTTCCATCTCCGGATAGCCGTGCATGTCGTTGAACAGCCCGAACGGGGAGAGGCGGATGCCGACCTTGTCTCTGCCGATCGCGGCGGTCACCGCGTCGACAACCTCGAGGACGAACCGCACGCGATTTCGGATCGCGCCGCCGTAGTCATCGGTTCGCTGGTTCGAGTTCGGGCGAATGAACTGTTCGAGCAGGTAGCCGTTGGCGCCGTGCAGTTCGACGCCGTCGAACCCCGCCGCGACGGCGTTTTTCGCGGCCGCCGCAAATTCCTCGATCGTCGCCGCGATGTCCGCCAGGGTCATCGCGCGGGGTATCGGCAGCGGCTGCATTCCTTCCGCGTCGGTAAACATCTCGCCGACGGCCGCCACCGCCGACGGTCCGAGCACGCGTGCGCCGGCTGGCATGTTGAGCGGATGGGCTACCCGCCCGCAGTGCATCAGCTGGAGGAATATCTTTCCCCCGCGCGCATGAATCGCGCCGGTGACGCCCGACCAGCCCGCAATCTGGGCCGCGGAGAAGATGCCTGGGATTCGCGCGTAGCCGAGCCCGTTGGCTGACGGCGAGGTCCCCTCCGTGATGATCAGCCCCGCGGACGCCCGCTGCGCGTAGTACTCGACCACCAGATCGTTCGGCACGTTGCCGAGGGCGCGGCTGCGCGTCATCGGCGCCATCACGAGCCGGTTCTTCAACATGAGCGATCCGAGCGGACGGGCCGAGAACAGCAGGCTCATCGGTCGCTCCATCGCAGCGATGCGATCGTGGCGGTCGTCGCCAGCAGGACGACCGCCGGAATCGGACTGCCGCCGACGATGAAGAGATGCGTGATGATCGCGCCGACCATCGTCACGACCAGCGCGGCGGCGCCGTAGGCGGCAGTCGCCGGAATCAGCAGCAGGACGGCCGAACCCACTTCGATCCCGCCAGTGAGGTAGCGGAACCACTGGCCGATGCCGATCACGGCAAACGCCTGCACCATCGCGGGATCGCCCGCAAGCTTGTTGATGCCGGCGAACGGGAACATGCGGCGCTGAAAATCTGCAGCGTCCACAAAACTCCGACCGTAACCCGAGATCGCCGTGCGATGAGTGTCGTCATATTCTCTCCTGTAATATACATAGCTGAACCAATTGCACAAAAAAAGAGACCTATCCCTGAAGCTTCCCAAGCAGCGCGTGGAGCGTGTCGGATTCCGCTGGGGTCAGAACCCCGAACAATTCGCGTTCCGTCTGCATCTGGATCTCGCTACCTTTCGCAAACGCGGCCCGTCCGGCGTCGGTGAGTACGGCCAGGCGCGAGCGGCGATCGTTCGGATCCGCCGTCCGAAGCACCAGCCCATCGGCCTCCAGGCGATCGACCAACTGCGTCACGTTCGATTTCACGCACGACAGTCGATCGGCCAGTTGCCCGAGCGGCAGCGACTCACCCGCCTCGGTCAACCGATGGAGCGCGGCGAGCTTGGCCAGAGACAGGCCGACGTCCGATAGCCGCGCCTCGACCCGGCTTTCCAGCACGCTCGACGCGTGCAGCACCGCGAACAACCCCGTCCGTTCTGTCCCACCCATCTAGTTCAGATATGTAGTATATCACGAATCCTACAAATCGGTGGGTAGAATAGCCGCCATGGAGAACGATTCCTTCCGGTCGCGTCGCTGGTTCCTCGGGCTGGGCGCCGCCTGGAGCGCAGCGTTCGTCGCCTGCCGCGCCAAGGCGGAGGTGCCGGCCGTCTCCGAGCCGAGAGCGCTGGGCGCTGCGGTCAGCCCGTACGGATCGCGATCGAAATACGAAAAGACCGCCCGCTTCTTCAACCAGAACACCAAGGTCCCGCTGGAGGAAGCGTCGAGCCGCACGCCGCTGCACGACACCTACGGCATCATCACCCCTTCCTCGCTCCATTTCGAGCGCCATCACTCCGGCGTACCCGATCTCGATCCGTCGGTGCACACGCTGACCATTCACGGACTCGTCGATCGCCCGCTCGAGTTCAGCGTCGAGGAGATCCGGCGGCTGCCGTCGACGTCGCGGATTCATTTTCTCGAGTGCTCGGGCAACAGCGGCGGCGAGTGGCGCGGCGGTTCGACCGAGTCCGACGTGCAGCGCATCCACGGCCTCACGAGCTGCAGTGAATGGACCGGCGTGCCGGTCTCGACGCTGCTGCGCGAATGCGGCGTCCACCCGGACGCGACGTGGGTGCTCGCCGAAGGCGCCGATGCCGGCAAGCACGATCGCAGCATCCCGATGAAGAAGATCATGGCCGATGCGATGGTGGTCTACGGGCAGAACGGCGAGCCGCTGCGTCCCGAGCAGGGCTATCCGCTCCGCCTGCTGCTGCCGGGCTGGGAAGGCAACGCGAACGTGAAATGGCTGCGCCGGCTCAAGGTGATGAATCAGCCGGCGATGAGCCGCGAGGAAACCTCGAAGTACACCGACCTGATGCCCGACGGCACCGCGCGTCAATTCACCTTCGACCTCGAGGCGAAGTCGATCATCACGCGCCCGTCCGGCGGCGACACGCTCGTCGCTCGCCGGCCTTACGAGCTGACCGGCATCGCCTGGACCGGCCGCGGCACCATCGTCAGCGTCGAGATCACCACCGACGGCGGCGGCACGTGGAACAAGGCACAGTTGCAGACGCCGGTGCTGCCGATTGCGCACACGCGCTTCCGGTTCCCCTGGACGTGGGACGGCCAGGACACGCTGATCGCCTCGCGCTGCACCGACGACACCGGCTACACGCAGCCCCCGCTGCCGGAGCTGATCAAGGTGCGCGGCATGAATTCGACCTATCACAACAACGGCATCCAGGCATGGAAGGTCGCGGCGGACGGAAAGATCACCAATGGCAACCGCGGATAGTCGCTTCGGGTGGACCATCGCGCTGCTGGGGGCCGCGCTCGTCGCGCAGGCCTCCACGTCTGCCGGCGTCGTCGCGCAGGCCGTCAGGCCTGCCGTGTCTCAATCACCTACGCCGGCCATCGGCCACACGCCGAAGCCCGAGCAACTGAAACTGATCGACATCGACGTGACGCCGGACGGCGACGGTCTTCCCCGCGGCAGCGGCACCGCGGCCAAAGGCAAGGACGTCTTCACCCGCCGCTGTGAGACCTGTCACGGGCCAACCGGAAAAGAGGGCCCTCAGGACACGCTCGCGGGCGGCCAGGGCACGCTCGCGACGCCGAAGCCGATCAAGACCGTCGGCAGCTACTGGCCGTACGCAACCACGCTGTGGGACTACATCAACCGCGCGATGCCGTTCGATCATCCCAGCACGCTGACGCCGGACGAGGTCTATTCGGCCGCCGCCTATGTCCTGTTCCTCAACGGCATCGTCGGCGAACAGGACGTGCTCGACCAGACGACGCTGCCGAAGGTGCAGATGCCGAACCGCAACGGCTTCGTCGCCGATCCGCGCCCCGATTTGCCGCGCAAGAAGTAGAGCGGCCTGCGAGAGGAATCATGAGCCATCACCGCTGGGTCGACGTGCCGAACGAGCAGATCAACGAGACCATCGCGCGCCGCTTCATCACCGGCGACGCGGTGACGATCGGCCGCTTCGAGTTGAAGCAGGGCGGCGTGGTGCCTTCGCATGCGCATCCCAACGAGCAGATCAGCATCGTGCTCAGCGGCGTACTGCTGTTCCGCCTCGGCGGCCGCGAGACGGTGGTCAAAGCAGGCGAGGTGATGCAGATTCCCGCCAACGTGGCGCACGAGGTCGAAGTGCTCGAGGACACGCTCGCCATCGACGTGTTCAGCCCTGTGCGCCAGGACTGGATCGACAAGACCGACACCTACTTCAAGCGCTGACAACAGCGAACGATCGGCCGGCCTGCGCGATTTGGTGTGCCGCGAAGTGTGGATCCAGCTTCGATAAGGCCAGCCGGTTCCGCCTGCGCCCTCAGCGCCGTGCTAAGATAGTCATCCCCGCCTGGCCGGCGTAGCTCAGTTGGTAGAGCAGCTGATTCGTAATCAGCAGGTCACGTGTTCGAGTCACGTCGCCGGCTCCAAAATTCCTAAAAAAATCGCATCCCGGCTGTACGATTGACGAGGACTGCATACGCACGTGACCTATTTATTCGCGTTCGTGGGGCCCAACACTTCGACACGTTCGAACGGGTGTCGCGTCCGGTTCGCCGTGCCAGGCATCGCCCTCCTCGCGTGCGCCGCCTGCGCCTCACTTCCGAAGACCCACACCTACAGCCCCTCGTCGGCGCTCGCCGATACCGCCGACACGACGTCGCTCGGGCGAGTGGCGGCCCGCAGAATGACCGAGTTGAACGGGCCGTCGGGCATCAACCTGATACCCCGCGGTCCCGATGCGCTCTTTGCGCGCCTCACCATCGTCGATCTCGCCGAGCGCAGCCTCGACCTGCAGTACTACATCTGGCAGGACGACACCGCCGGCAAGCTGCTGATCGAGGCCGTGATGCGCGCGGCCGATCGTGGCGTCCGCGTGCGACTGCTCATCGACGACGTGGGCGCGTCGCCGGACGACGGGACGCTGCTGCTGCTCGACGCGCACCCGAACATCGAGGTGCGACTCTTCAATCCCATTGCCTCGCGGTCGATCAGGTCGCTCTGGATGATCTCGGACTTTTCGCGCGTCAACCGCCGCATGCACAACAAGTCGATCACCGCGGACAACCAGATCACGATCGTCGGTGGCCGGAACATCGGCGACGAGTACTTCGAGGCGAGCACGGAGATGAACTACGCCGACCTCGACGCGCTCGCGATCGGCGCCGCCGTCGCGGCGGTGTCGGCCAGGTTCGATCGCTACTGGAACAGCCCGATCGTCTACGGGATCAGCGAGCTGCGTCACGAGTCGGCCGCGTCCGGCGACCTCGAACGCGCGGCGGCCGGACTGCGTGCGTTCGAACAGCAGCAGCGTGCGGGGCCTTACGCGCAGGCGATGCGCGAGAGCCGGCTCTCGCAGGAACTGCGCGACGGCCGCGTCTCGTTCAGCCCCGCGCGCATCGAGGTCACGTCCGACGACCCCATCAAGGTGGAGCACGGGGGGAAAGACCGTTCGCAGAACCTGATGCCGCAGCTCAGGCCGTGGTTCGACGGCGCGCGCGAGTCGGTGATGCTCGTGTCGCCGTATTTCGTGCCCCGCAAGGGCGGCGTCGACTTCCTGCGGTCGCTGCGTGCGCGAGGGGTCCGGGTGAGGGTGCTCACCAACGGCCTCGCATCGACCGACGTGTTGCCCGTTTTCGGCAAGTACAAGAAGTACCGCCGTCAGCTGCTCGAAGCGGGGGTCGAGCTCTACGAAATCGATCCCGTCTACGACCTCGACGGACCGGCCGGACCGCTGCAGGCGTCAGACGCCGCGAAAGCGCCGCGCGCGGGGCTGCACGGCAAGGTCTTGTCGTTCGACTGCCTCCAGTTCTTTGTCGGGTCGATGAACCTCGATCCGCGGTCGGCGTTCACGAACACCGAGATCGGGTTCCTCGTCGATGCCCCCGACGTCGCGGGACCGCTGTGCAAAGCCTTGGACGAGACGTTCGCACGCGGTGCGTTCCGCCTCGAGCTGACGACGACGTCGAACGGTGCCAGGCACATGGAATGGGTGGACACCGACAAGGGACGCGAGGAGCGCTTCACGAGCGAGCCGCGCGCGAGTCGCTGGCGGCGCTTCAAGGCGTGGGTGTACGGGATCCTGCCGATCGAATCGCTGATGTAGGCGAGTTCCGGCGCGGCGAAAACCACACGATCCGCTCGCTCTAGTTCCCGCTAACACCAGCATCCCTAACACACGGCCTCACCCCACAAAGCGCCGACGCAGCCCGCGAACACTGTTGAGCACCAACCGACACTCCGCCATGTCATGACTTCAAATGCCATGACAGCGTCGCGAAGGTCCGCGAATGACTTTCGCTGAGGAAAATCGAAACCGAGCGAGGGATTCGAGACGCGAACACTACCGGTAGGAAGCCGGTATTTACCGGCACACATTGACCGCCATACGCACGTCAGCGGTTCAGACGGCCGACGCAATCGACCTGTCGATCGGTAGCATCGGTAGGGTCGCGTGCAGTATCGTGCCACGGTGAGGGCTCGACCAGAGGGTGAAGCGACCGCCCATCGCTTCGACGCGCTCGCCCATGCCAATGAGCCCGAAACCCTGCTGTCCCAGCCCCTCGACGACGAATCCCACGCCGTCGTCGGTGACAGTCACGGCAAGCCGCTCGTCCTCGCACCTCAAATCGACTGAGACGCTGTTCGCGTGACTGTGTTTCAGCGCGTTCTGTAAGGCCTCCTGCACGATACGGAAGACACACAAGGACAGATCGGGTGGCAGTTTTGCCGGAACGGCGTCGTGCGTGAAGGTGATGCGGAGTCTGCGCTCCGACAGTTCGGCGACCAATCCTTTGAGGGCACTCATCAAGCCGATCAGTCGAAGGCTTGCGGGGTACAACTCGTGTGAAAGGTTCCTGACGCTCGTCGCAATGTTCTCGGCCGACTGTGTCGCTTCGCTGGCGATGGTTTCGGCGCGGCCCTGAACCAACCCGGCGAGTTGATGGAGGTCCATCTTCAGGATCGCCAGCTGCTGGCTGATGTCGTCATGTAGTTCGCGCGCGATTCGCGTGCGCTCCTCTTCCTGGGCGCTGATCAGGCGGCCTGCGAGGCCCTGGTTGCGCTCGGCGATCACTCGATAGCGATGCTCGCTCTCCTGCAGTCTCCGGCTCTGCAGCCAGAGCATGCCGATCAAGAGCCCCTGACCCAACAGCACGGCGCCCACCACCAGCACGGTACGGCGGTAGGTTTCCCACAGGCCAAGCTGGCGATTGACAACCGTCGCGCCCGCTGGGAGGCGCGCTTCGTCGATGCCGAACCGCTTCAGTTCGCCCCAATCGAATGCCATCTGGTTTGCCGACACCATCGCAGGCAGATCGGCGGCCCGATCGCCGTTCAGTATCTGCCGGGCGCGAGCGGCCAGATCCAGCCCGTGGCGCTCCATGTCTACCAGGACGCCGCCGACAATGCCGCGGCCAAGGAACACTCTGGACATGCTGTAGATCGGGACGGTCGCAACGCGCCGCAACGCGGCCAGTATCTCGGGACCGGTCCTCGCCACGCCCTCGCCGTCGGTCTGCATGCTCAGGAGCAGCACGAGGTCGCCGTCTCTGAGCGCGACCACTTCGGCGACCACGTCGCGCAGCGCTTTGTCGGTCACGTAGACGATGTCGGTCCGCGATGCGAGGGGACGCAGTTCCTCGCGCACGGTGTCCATGTATCCCTTGTCCGACCGGCCGCCCACGACGACGACGCGCCGCGTGTGCGGGTGCAGCGCCAGCGCCGCCTCCAGCGTTGCCCGGGCGTCGATACGAGTGAACACACCAGTCGCGTTCGGCCCGAGGTTGCGCGAGCGCATGGCACGCTCGTCCACAGCGCCAGAGAGGAGGGCCGCGTCCGGAAACAGCTCGCGTCGATGCCGCAGCACGAAGTCGAGCGCCGGCTCGGTGATCGTGATGATGAGGTCGGGCGCCGCGTCGGCGTACTTGATGCGCGACAGGGCGACGAACTGCCGGTCGTACTCGGCGTCGTCGATGTGGGCCCGGTCGATCAACTCTTCGTAGACGTTGAGCGGCTCTGTCCCATCCCCACGCAACGCCGTGACGATGGTGGACCGGAGGACGGCGCCGGGCGGCAGCACAGGCCCCTCAGCGAGGACGAGGACGCGCTTTGGTGTTGCGCCTTCGATCGGCGCTGTTCCGCACCACACCAGGAGCAAGAGGACCAGCGGCCCCATCCGTGCTGTCGCCGTTCGACGCGACCCGGACGGACGCTGGGAGCGGGGCCAACGGAGAGTCACTGGACCGACGCATCTTACCGCCGGACAAGCAGGCGCTGATCGCATTCCTGAAGACGCTGTAGGCAAACGCCTCCGGCCGTGCTATGCCCTGCATTTTACCTCGCGCGTCCCCATGTCCAGAGGTCAAGGCAGTGGCCCCGCTCTCGTCATCGGATTCTCGTTGCGCGATCTCGCCTCGGTCCTGCGACAACGTGACAGCATCGATCCGCCCTGTCGGCGAGTCCGGGCAATAGTCGGCGAACGCCTAGACACATTGAACCGTCAACTCGGCGAGTTGACCGCGCTACGTGACGATATGAGCGCTCTCCTGCGAGATTGGGACGTCCGCCTGGCGCACACGCCCATTGGCCAGCGAGCGCGTCTGCTGGACATGCTGACGGGTCGCACCGGGTTAGATGTCGACGGCCAGGAGACACCGGACGCTCGACACGGGCGTGAAAACAAAGGGCCACCCCTTGGGGTGGCCCTCGTTTCATGATGAGAACGGCGGAGTCTTATGCCTTGCGCGCCCGCCAGCGGCGTCTCGCAGCGCCGATCACGCCCGTGCCCAGAAGAACCATGCTACCCGGCTCCGGGACTGCCGTCGGCGCAAGGGTCGCTTCAAAGGTCGAGGTTTCGGGGGACGATGTCCACTGGAAATTGCCCAATTTGGTGGCGAAGACCGGATCCGTGAACACCACGTCACCCGAAATCGGCCCAATCGGGCTGATGAGATCGTAGCCGAGGAGCGCGTTGCTCGCTGTGATCAAGATCGTGAGCCCATTAGTCGCAGGAGCCGCGTCCACGAACACCACGCCCGCCTGGTTGCCAAGGTCTGGCGTCATGATCGGAAGACCGATGATGCCAATGCTGTCAACAAAGGTGTCAGTCCCCACACCAGCCACGTTGACCGTTGCGCTTAACGCCGGGACGTTCACCAGACAGGAGGGACAACCTGGGTCCCCAAAAGGCGCGACGTTAGCCGTGTCGCCAAAAAACGAAATAGTCACCAAGGCATTGTTAAACGCTGTGCCGTTCAACACGCCCGATCCCGTGGCCGTTTCTATGTAGGTAATCGGGGATGCCTGAGCCGAGCTTGCCCAACCGAGCAGAACAATCGCGATTCCTGCCAGAAGACGCTGTTTCATCGTGAAACCTCTCGGTGTACGTGAAGTTCGTAGTATTGCTCAGCTCAGCAAGGTTAATGCCTCAGAGGATCCTTATTTTTCCTCGCCACTATTAATGCTTATTGTTCCCTTACGCGAAGAAATCCTTAGATCAGAAGCTCTTTGTCCCTCACGTAGGTTTCAACTATCGCGAAGCGTTCTTCCGCGATGATGGTTTCTCCACGTCCAACCGATGGACGCCTGAGGATCGGGTCTCGTATCCGGTCGAACTCATTCGCAGAGAGGTCGTCGCCAAAAAGCGCCATGCCTTGATCGTGTACAGCGGCATGCACCTCCGGCACCGCAACGTCAACAACGACGCGGTGAGCGCGCTGCGCGTAACTGGCTGCGGCCGATCGTAGCGTATGCGGATCTTCAGGGCTGGGAAAGGAGCCGGTGATGAGGGCGGCGTGAGGTCGCGCCGCCAATTTGGGAAAGCCCCTGCCCTTCGAAGAGCGCGAGCATGTTGCCAGGCCCCTGTCGAAATCGGATGCGCTACCGCTTCCCGAAGCAGTTACCAGCCAGGATAGTCGCGCAATCGTTCGGCCAACGCCTCGCGGTCGCGGGCGTCGTCCAGAATCGCCACGAGATCCTGCGCCAGCGTCTCGATCACGTCGCGCAGTTCAACCTGCGCGACCCATTCAGGAGGAAGTGAAACCGCGCCGCCGATGGTCCCGACGATGTTGCCTGCGACGGCCCCGGTGGAGTCCGAATCGCCACCGTGGTTGACGGCGGCAATGATGGCCTCGCGCGAATCCTTGGCGGCCAGCGCACAGAGGACCGCGATGGCGAGCGTCTCCTCGGCAATCCAGCCCGCACCAAGTTCCGGCAGGCGCCTTCGCCAGTCTGGGGCGCGGCTCAAATCTACCGCTCGCCCAAGTGCATCGCGGACCTCGTCGGCCTCGGCACCGCCAGGCAGCATCGCGAGCGCGTGGCTAACAGCGTCTGACAACCCCTCGCCTTGCGCGACATGCGCGATGATCACCGCCAGAGCCCCCGACGAATACCGTGCTGAAGGATGCCCGTGCGTCGTCCACGCGGCCTCGACCGCCCACTCGAATGCGAGCGCCGGAGCGTCGAACTTAAACAGACCGAACGGTGCGTCGCGCATGACGGTGCCGCAGCCCTTGCTGTCGTTGGCAGCCTGGCCTCCGAATTGTCGCGACCTTCGTGCGATGCGGAGCGCGGAAATGCAGGTATTTCCCGGCGCGCGCCTAGCCCAGAGACGCTGCTCCCGGATCAACCAACCGTCGACCTCGTCGGCCTCCTCGATTGCGGGAAGCGCCTGAAACGATTCGTCCTGGGTAACCAGCCATCGCAGATACGCATGGTGAACGACACTGGGCGGGTGGCAAATGCCCTTCAGCGTGCCGCGCACCCACGCGCGGATTAGCCCCTCAACGGTGAAGAGCGCCATCTGGGTGTCGTCGGTGACGAGCCCGATCCCGCCATAGGCGGCGTCGAACCGCACAATTCCCTCGGTGCCATAACGGGCCACGATCTTCTCGTGGGACATGAACTCCACTGGGGCACCGAGCGCATCGCCGCACGCCCCGCCGAGAAGGCAACCGTGGATTCTGTCGAAAAGGCTCAGGTCAGTGGTCGCCGAGTTCCGCTCTCGATGCGCAGGACGCTCAAGGCCGAGCAGGTAGCGCTCTTGGGCTGCGGTTTCAATGGCGCCCGGCCTGACGGCGCGGACTTGTCGAATCGCCTCTGCCGGCTCCATGCCGAGTTCGACGAGGAGGCGAGCACCGATTGTTCCGGCTCGTCCGAGCCCGCCGCGGCAGTGGAGGACGACATCGCGTCCGTCGCGCAGCAGGGTCCGGATGTCCGCACCGTCGAGCTCCCATCGCCGCTCGAACTCGGCGCCAGGCGTCGAGGCGTCTGCAACGGGCAGATGGAACCACCGCATACCTCTGCGAATCGCCTCCTCGCCAAGACGCTCCACTCGTAACAGGGTCAGCTCTTGAGGCTCCACCAAGGTCACGACCGCGGCGGCGCCCCAGTCCTTGATGACGTCGAAGTCCAGATTCAGGTCACGCTCCCAAGAGCCCGTCGCGGCCTTCTCGTCATACTCGCCCGGGCAGAACGTGATACCCACACGACCGAGCCTCGCGGCTGCTGATACTGAGGCGATTCTCAGTGGGTGCGGTGCAGATGTGCGCTTCACGTCGTCCTGTGCAGCCACCAGCTCGCTCAAGCCGCGACGACGCTGATTCGGGCGGTTTTTCGGGAAAGGGACTTCTTTCGAATCACGATCTCGAGGTCCCGGACTTTTGAGACGTTCACCTGCGACAGCTTACACGCGTCAAGCACCTGATTCAGAGCATAAGCCAACGGTAGTCTCGCTTGGCGCTCGCCTGCGTGGGAAACCCAGATCCGCGAACACGTTTCCGGTAACGCGGGTGATCGGTTCGCCGGATTCAGCATTTGTGTTTGCCATCGTGCTCGGACGGAGACCCCCCGGAGGGCGTGCAGCACGTACGCAGCCTCCTCTGTGCACCCACGCCGGCC
>CAWCFI010000004.1:0-284717 GCA_963794705.1 uncultured Acidobacteriota bacterium | reverse complement strand
CGACAGCTCGCGCGTCGGGCTCAGCACCAGCACGCGGCAGGCTTTCGGCTGCACCTTGATGCGGTTTTCGAGGATGCGGTGCAGGATGGGCAGCGCAAAGGCCGCCGTCTTGCCGGTGCCGGTCTGGGCGATGCCGACGACATCGCGGCCGGTAAGCGCCAAGGGGATGGTTTGAGCCTGGATAGGTGTGGGCGTGAGGTAGTTCTCTTCCTTGAGCGCACGCGAGATTGGATCGGCGAGGCCGAAATCCTGAAAGGAGGTCAAAAGTCTGGTTCTTTCCATAAGTGAAAGCAGGCGCCCGGCTTGATCAGCCAGGAGCGCGCGAGGGTGTCTGAGACACCCGCGTGTTTGGGGCGTCGGTTTTGGTTAGCTGAAGGGGCAAGCCAGAAACCGTTGGACGGGCTCAGAACACGCGGCTCGCAATGACCTGATGATTCTCAAGGTCGTGAGCGCTGATATGGAACACGAACGCGGCGCTTTCAAGGTGAATTGTCAAAACTCGCCTTTACGGGTTAATGGAAGCGGCCAAAATTCGCTTTCCACGAGCGAATTCCGTTGCCGGAAATTTAGACAACCCAGCCGATTTGCCCAATAAATAAACACAATGCCGACTATGTACACATTTTTGTGGTCTAAATTTTAGGCAACAAGAACGCGAAACACCATTCCAAATCCAGATTCTCAAGCATGCTCATGAAGTTACGCCATTTGTGCACCGTGGCATGCTTCTTGCGATTCCGTTAACGCAGGCGGCCGTGGGGCCGTTCGCAGCGTCTTTACGTCTGCGTCAGGGAGATGACAGCACATGATCACCGAACTAACTCACGCCATCGCGAAGCCGATGAGCCGGCGCCATTTGCTGGCGGCCGGTGCCGGCCTTGTTTTGGGCCTGGCCACCTTTGCACCCGCGAAAGCGGCGGATGACACCATCAAGGTCGGCGTCCTTCACTCACTCTCGGGCACCATGGCCATCAGCGAAACCACGCTGAAGGACACGGTCCTGTTCCTGATCGACGAGCAGAACAAGAAAGGCGGCGTTCTCGGCAAGAAGCTCGAGGCGGTGGTCGTCGATCCCGCGTCGAACTGGCCGCTGTTTGCGGAAAAGGCCCGCGAGTTGATCACCAAGGACAAGGTTGCCGTGGTGTTCGGCTGCTGGACCTCGGTGTCGCGCAAGTCCGTGCTGCCGGTGTTCAAGGAACTGAACAGCATCCTGTTCTATCCGGTGCAGTACGAAGGCGAGGAGAGCGAGCGCAACGTGTTCTACACGGGTGCGGCGCCGAACCAGCAGGCGATCCCTGCGGTCGACTATCTCGCCAAGGAAGAAAAGGTGAAGCGCTGGGTGCTGGCCGGCACCGACTACGTCTATCCGCGCACCACCAACAAGATCCTCGAGGCGTACCTGAAGTCGAAGGGCGTCGCGCAGGAAGACATCATGATCAACTACACGCCGTTCGGTCATTCCGACTGGCAGACCATCGTCGCCGACATCAAGAAGTTCGGCTCGGCGGGCAAGAAGACCGCGGTGGTTTCGACCATCAACGGCGACGCCAACGTTCCGTTCTACAAGGAGCTCGGCAACCAGGGCATCAAGGCAACCGACATCCCGGTGGTCGCATTCTCGGTGGGCGAAGAAGAACTCGCCGGCATCGACACCAAGCCGCTGCTCGGCCATCTCGCCGCCTGGAACTACTTCCAGTCGATCAAGGATCCGGGCAACGAGAAGTTCATCAAAGCCTGGCAGGCCTACACCAAGAATCCGAAGCGCGTGACCAACGATCCGATGGAAGCTCACGTGATCGGCTTCGAGATGTGGGTCAAGGCGGTCGAGAAGGCGAAGTCGACCGACGCCGACAAGGTGATCGACGCGCTGCCCGGCATCGAAGCCAAGAACCTCACCGGCGGCACCTCGAAGATGCTTCCGAACCATCACATCACCAAGCCGGTGTTCATCGGCGAAATCAAAGCCGACGGCCAGTTCGACGTGGTGTGGAAGACCCCGGGTCTGGTTGCCGGCGATGCATGGTCGAAGGAGCTCGATGGTTCCAAGGACCTGATCGGCGACTGGGTCGGCAAGAAGTGCGGCAACTACAACACCAAGACCAACAAGTGCGGCGGTCAGGGCTCCTGATCCGCGCCGTCATTGCGAGCCAAGCGAAGCAATCCAGGGCAACAAACGAGATTGCTTCGTCGCTTCGCTCCTCGCAATGACGAAACTCGAGTACTGGAAGGCGGCGATTGCCGCCGCCTTCTTCCACTTTCGCCGGGGTCGTCCAGTGCTTAACTACGCCGTTGATCGTCTGCGAGCGATTGCACTTGCCGTTTTGTTGCTCGCCGCCATCGCCGTTCCGGCTCTCGCGGGCCCGTTTGAAGATGCGGTCGCCAAGTTCGCCAATGACGCATATTCCGACACCGAAGAGGCCATAGGCGGGCTTGCCACCTCGGGTAATCCGCTGGCTTTCCCGATCATCAGCGCATTGCAGGACGGCCGGCTGATGGCCGACCCGGACAGTAAAAAAGTTTACGTCACCCAGCCGGATGGCAAGAGTATCGACGCCGCGACCGGCGCCGCTGTCGCCAGTGTGCCGGGCAGCGCCAGCGCCGTGCGCCTCAACAACAAGCTGCGCCGCGTTGTCGAGGCCGCGCTCGGCGGATTAACGCTGCTGTCGCCCGATCCGGCCAAACGGGTGCAGGCGGCGCAATCGGTGTTCAAAACCCACGACGAGACCATGCTGCCAGTCGTCGACGGCGCATTGGCGAAGGAAACCAACAAGGGCGCCAAGCTGGCATTCACTGAGGCGCGCGCGGCGATCCTGCTGTTCAAGTCCGATGCCACCGACGTCGAAAAACTTGAAGCCATCGCCACCATCAAGGCGCGCGGCGATCAGGAAGCGCTGGCACTGCTGACCGGGCTGTCCGGCGACCAGCCGGCTGCGATTGCGAGCGCAGCGGCGAGCGCGACAGCGGCCATTCAGCGCAGCCTCGCGCTGTGGTCCACGGTGCAGAATGCCTGGTATGGGCTTTCGCTGGGTTCGGTGCTGCTGCTGGCCGCGATCGGCCTTGCCATCACCTTCGGCGTGATGGGCGTCATCAACATGGCCCATGGCGAGATGGTGATGATCGGGGCCTATGTCACCTTCGTGGTGCAGGAAACCATCCGCACCCGCTATCCCGGCCTGTTCGACATTTCATTGCTGATCGCGGTGCCGCTGGCTTTCATCGTGGCTGGCGCAATCGGCATCCTGATCGAGCGCAGCATCATCCGCTTCCTCTACGGACGGCCGCTGGAAACGTTGCTGGCGACCTGGGGGCTGTCGCTGGTTCTGCAGCAGGCCGTCCGGACCATGTTCGGTCCGACCAACCGCGAGGTCGGCAATCCCTCCTGGATGAGCGGCGCGTTCGAGATCGGCCAGATCACCATCACCTACAACCGCTTATGGATCCTGTGCTTTACGCTCGCGGTGTTCGCGATCCTGCTGGCGATGCTGCGCTACACCAGCCTCGGGCTTGAAATGCGCGCGGTGACGCAAAACCGCCGCATGGCGGCGTCGATGGGGATCGCGACCTCGCGGGTCGATGCGCTGACCTTCGGCCTCGGTTCCGGCATCGCCGGCATTGCCGGCGTGGCGCTGTCGCAAATCGATAACGTCAGTCCCAATCTCGGCCAGAGCTACATCATCGACAGTTTCATGGTGGTGGTGTTCGGCGGCGTCGGAAATCTGTGGGGCACGCTGGTCGGCGCATTTACGCTGGGCATCGCCAACAAATTCCTCGAGCCGGTCGCCGGCGCCGTGCTCGGCAAGATCGCCATTCTCGTGCTGATCATCCTGTTCATCCAGAAACGCCCGCGCGGCCTGTTCGCGCTGAAGGGGCGGGCGGTGGAAGCATGACCCCGCACATCCTCACGCGTTCGCTGGACCGCGGCGCGACGATCTTCGTCCTGATCGTCGCCGCGGTCGGCATCCTGCTGCCGTTGTCCAATCTCTTGTTGCCGGCAGGCTCGATGTTTCAGGTGCCGACCTACCTGGTGGCGCTGTTCGGCAAATATGTCTGCTACGCCATCCTCGCGCTCTCGATCGACCTGATCTGGGGCTATTGCGGCATTCTCTCGCTCGGTCATGGCGCGTTCTTCGCCCTCGGCGGCTACGCGATGGGCATGTACCTGATGCGCCAGATCGGCAGCCGCGGCGTCTACGGCAATCCGCTGCTGCCGGACTTCATGGTGTTCCTGAACTATCCGAAATTGCCATGGTACTGGAACGGCTTTGACATGTTCTGGTTCGCGGCCTTGATGGTCGTCGTCGTGCCCGGCCTGCTGGCCTTCGTGTTCGGCTGGTTCGCGTTCCGCTCGCGCGTCACCGGCGTTTATCTGTCGATCATCACGCAGGCGATGACCTACGCGCTGCTGCTGGGCTTCTTCCGCAACGACTTTGGTTTTGGCGGCAACAACGGATTGACCGACTTCAAGGACATTTTGGGCTTCAACGTGCAGGCCGACGGCACCCGCGCAACATTGTTCCTGCTCAGTTGCCTGGCGCTGATCATTGCCTTCCTGATCTGCCGCGCGGTGGTGACGTCGAAACTCGGCAAGGTGCTGATCGCGGTGCGCGACGCCGAGTCGCGCACGCGATTTCTCGGCTACCGCGTCGAATCCTACAAGCTGTTCGTGTTCACGCTGTCGGCCTGCATGGCCGGCGTCGCCGGCGCGCTGTATGTGCCGCAGGTCGGCATCATCAATCCCGGCGAATTCGCGCCCGGCAATTCCATCGAGGCGGTGATCTGGGTCGCGGTCGGCGGCCGCGGCACGCTGACTGGTGCTGCGCTAGGCGCCATCGTCGTCAATTACGCGAAAACCGTGTTCACCTCGGGTCCGCTGGCGCCGTACTGGCTGTTCATGCTGGGGGCGCTGTTCATCCTGGTCACGCTGCTGCTGCCCAAGGGCATTATTGGCACGTTCAACGCATGGTGGGAGCCGTACAAGGCGCAGCGGATGTCGCCGGCCGCCGAGAGCGCGGCGCTCGAAGACGGCGTCAGCGAACCGAATCCGGCGGAGTGAGCATATGAACGTCATGGACACCCGTGCCACTTCCGCGATGCTGTATCTGGACGGCGTGCACGTCTCGTTCGACGGTTTTCATGCCATCAACAACCTGTCGCTGACGCTCGCCCCCGGCGAGATGCGCGCCATCATCGGCCCCAACGGCGCCGGCAAGACCACCATGATGGACATCATCACCGGCAAAACCAAACCCGACGAAGGCGACGTGCTGTTCGACGGCACCACCGACCTGACCCGGCTGGACGAAACGCGGATCGCGGAACTCGGGATCGGCCGCAAATTCCAGAAGCCGACGGTGTTCGAGAGCCAGACCATCCAGGACAACCTGCTGCTGGCGCTCAATGTCGACCACAGCGTCAAGGGCACGCTGTTCTGGCGGGAAACCAAGGACGAGTCCGAACGCATCGAGCGGGTGCTGGAAACCATCCGCCTGACCGATGCGCGCAACCGCCTCGCCGGCAGCCTGTCGCACGGCCAGAAGCAGTGGCTCGAGATCGGCATGCTGCTGGCGCAGGATCCGAAACTGCTGCTGGTCGACGAGCCGGTCGCCGGCATGACCGACGTCGAAACCCATCAGACCGCCGAACTGCTCAAGGAAATCAACAAGGACAAGACGATCATGGTGGTCGAGCACGACATGACTTTCGTGCGCGAACTCGGCGTGAAAGTCACCTGTCTGCACGAAGGCTCGGTGCTGGCCGAAGGCACCATCGACCAGGTGTCGTCGAACGAGCGCGTGATCGAAGTGTATCTGGGGCGATGATGGACATCTCAGCAACCGTCATTCCGGGGCACCGCCAACGGGTCTGCCCGTTGGCGGTGAACCCGGAATCCAGACGAGGGGCGGAGCTTGTTGCTGGATTCCGGGTTCAAGCGCTGCGCGCTTGCCCCGGAATGACGGGGGAATTTTAGCCATGCTGAACGTCGACAACATCAGCCTGTATTACGGCGCGGCGCAGGCGCTGCGCGGGGTTTCGATCAAGGCCGAGCCCGGCAAGGTGACGTGCGTGCTGGGGCGCAACGGCGTCGGCAAGACCAGCCTGCTGCGCGCCATGGTCGGGCAGTATCCGATCGCCTCGGGCTCGATCACCTTCGACGGCGCCGATATCTCGCATCTGCGGCCCTATGAGCGGGCGCGGCGCGGCATCGGCTTCGTGCCGCAGGGCCGCGAGATTTTTCCGCTGTTGACGGTGGAGGAAAATCTCAAGACCGGGTTCGGCCCGCTGAAGCGCCACGACCGCAACATCCCGGACGACGTATTCTCGCTGTTTCCGGTGCTGCAATCGATGCTGGGCCGGCGCGGCGGCGATCTCTCCGGCGGCCAGCAGCAGCAACTCGCGATCGGCCGCGCGCTGGTGATGCGCCCAAAGCTGCTGCTGCTCGACGAGCCGACCGAAGGCATCCAGCCGTCGATCATCAAGGACATCGGCCGCGCCATCTCCTATTTGCGCGGCCTCGGCAACATCGCCATCGTGCTGGTCGAGCAATATCTCGATTTTGCCTGCGAGCTCGGCGACCAGTTCGCGGTGATGGACCGTGGCGCGGTCAAATATAGTTGCGACCGCAGTAATCTCGACCCAGGCGAGATCAGCCGGGCCATGGCGCTGTAGAACCGGCGCTGTAGAATGGTTTTGTTACGCGGTCAGTTATGGACCGCGGCCGGGGGACCAATGCGGGCGGAACTCACGAATGCATCGTCGGAGGTGTTCTCGGCCAACCGTGCCGTCGGTTCGGTGACCTTCGACGTGGCTTTGGTCGACGGTGTCACGCGCCGTCGGCAACTGCATGAATCCGGCTCGCTGCGCGTCCGGTTTCCCTCACCGGAAGCTCAAGGGCTCTCGGCGGTGTTTGTCAACACCGCCGGCGGCATCGCCGGCGGTGACCGTTTTGACATCGACATCGCAGCGGGTGAGGGGTCACGCCTCACGGTGACCACCGCCGCCGCCGAAAAAATCTATCGCGCGCAGGGACCGGCGGCGCAGCTCAACATCGCGCTTAAGGCGGCGGCGGGCTCGCATCTCACCTGGCTGCCGCAGGAAACCATCCTGTTCGACCAGGCGCGGCTGAACCGGCGCATCGATATCGATCTCGCCGAGAGCGCCTCGCTGCTGCTATGCGAAATCGTGGTATTCGGCCGCGCCGCGATGGGCGAGAAAATACTGACCGGTAGTTTTGTAGACCGCTGGCGGGTGCGTCGCGGCGGTCGGCTGGCATTCGCGGAGACCGCACGGCTCGACGGCGACATCGGCGCAAAACTCGCCCGCCCTGCGGTGGCGAAGGGCGGCGTCGCGATCGGTACCGCGCTGATCGCGCCGGGCGACGAAGCGCTGGTCGCGCGGATTCGAGAGGCCTCGGAATCCTTTGGTGGCGAGGTCGGCATATCGGCCTGGAACGGGTTTGCAATGGCGCGCTTCTGTGCCCAAGATGCGGCCAAACTCCGCGCCGACATGATCGCGGTGCTCGGCAGCAGCGGCGGTCCGGCGCTGCCGCGGCTGTGGCTCAACTAGGTCTGGAATCCCGACAAGAGTGCCCGCATGAATCTCTCTCCCCGCGAAAAGGACAAGCTGCTGATCTCGATGGCGGCCATGGTGGCGCGCCGCCGGCTGGAGCGCGGCGTCAAGCTCAACCATCCCGAAGCCATCGCCATCATTTCCGATTTCATCGTCGAAGGCGCGCGCGACGGCCGCACCGTGGCCGAGCTGATGAAAGCCGGCGCGGAGGTCATTACCCGCGCGCAGTGCATGGATGGGATCGCCGAGATGATCCACGACATTCAGGTCGAAGCGACGTTTCCCGATGGCACCAAGCTGGTGACGGTGCATGAGCCGATCCGATGACATGTGCGCGGTCTACAAATTCGTCATGCCCGGGCTTGTCCCGGGCATCCACGTCTTTCTTCTTTGATGCAAAGCAAGACGTGGATGGCCGGGACAAGCCCGGCCATGACGCTGAAAAAAATGTGAGGTATTCTGAATGATCCCCGGTGAACTCTTCATCAAGGACGGCGAGATCGAACTCAACGCCGGCCGCAAGACGGTGACGCTCAACGTCGCCAACACCGGCGACCGTCCGATCCAGGTCGGCTCGCATTATCATTTCTTCGAGACCAATCCGGCGCTGAAGTTCGACCGCAAAAAGGCGCGCGGCATGCGGCTCGATATCGCAGCGGGCACCGCGGTTCGGTTCGAGCCGGGACAGACGCGCGACGTGCAACTGGTGGCGCTGGCCGGCAAGCGCGTGGTCTACGGTTTTCGCGGCGACGTGATGGGGAAGCTCTGAGCGTGGTCGCCATGGAGCAGGTTGCGAAGAATGAGATCGAAATCGGCGTGGTGCTGCAGGGCGGCGGTGCGCTCGGAGCCTACGAGTTCGGCGCGATCGTCGCGCTGCTTGAATTGATGGACGCCATTGAAGCTCTGGGCAGAACCGTGCGGCTGGTCGCGGTAACCGGAGTTTCGATCGGTGCGATCAACGCGGCTTGCGTCGTCGGCGCCAAGGACCGGTCTGACGCGCGCAGGCGCCTGCGCGCGCTATGGGCGGAGCTGTCGATCGAGACGCCGAAATACTGGTGGACTGCCGTAGGCCGCAATCTCGCTTTGCTCGGCGTGCCCGGCTTTTACGCGCCGCGCCGGGATGTCTGGAATTTCGTCAACTGGACCAATTATTACGACACCGATCCGATGCTGGACACGCTGAAGAAGCACGTGGACTTTGACGCGCTCAATGCCAGCAAGACCGCCTTCGTGGTCACGGCTGTCGATGTGGCTTCCGGGGAGTTGACCCGCTTCCGCAATCATCCGCACAAGGACGAAGCGAAGACCGAGATCGGGCCGCGCCATGTGCTGGCGAGCGGCAGCTTGCCGCCGGGTTTTCCGGCAACCGCGGTGGAGGGCGGTAATTTCTGGGACGGCGGTATCGTCGATAACACGCCGCTCGGCGACGCAATCGACGCGTTTTCCGGGTCAGGCGATGCCGACCGCATCCTTGTGGTGATGAACCTGTTTCGCAAGAGCCGGGCACCGCCGACGAATATGATCGAGGTGAACGATCGCCTCGACGAATTGCGCTACGGCAACCGGCTTCGCCAGGACCGCGCGAACGCGCATGCGATCAACGAACTGCTGTTGACGATCGGCGATCTCGCCGGTGCCCTGCCAAAGGATCTGCTCACGCCACAACTTGAAGCCCGCGTGGCGGACGCGGGGCGCTTCAAGGTGCTCGACGATATCACCGACGTCGATCTTGCCGACCCGGCGCTGATGGCGGAAGCAGGGTTCCCGCTGTCCTCGGACGACTCCGGAGCTTTCCGCGATTTTTCCGCCGCCGGCATCAAGCAGCGTCATGATATCGGATACAGCATTGCGAAACTGAAGCTGCAAAAATTGTTCGAAACGCACGGCCTGCTGCCGAAGCCGCACTGACAGGAGTTCTTCATGGCGATCAAGATGCGCCGTTCCGTCTATGCCGACATGTTCGGCCCGACCACCGGCAACCCCGCGAATTTGAGGGGGAGGTCGTGGACGGCAATAGCGGTAGCTCGATATATCTTGCGATTGGCGCCTGCCTCTTGCTTGCGCCAATCTCGGCCGCTGTTGCGGCAGGCGACGCAGAACAAAGATGGCGCATCTTTGAAGGCGACAACGAGGCCTCTCTTTTGATCACGACAACTGAGGGGCCCACTGACGACTTCGGCTCGCTCTATTTTCAATGCCGACGCGGTTCTGGAATGATTCATGTTGGGGGGGACGCGAAGCAGGATTTACGTACCGCGATGGCCGACGTGATTCGGGCCGATGAATACCCGCGGCTTCATCTCTTTCCGTTCGATTCAGACTACATCTCGCTGCTGAGCCTGTCGTACAGCGAGATGCGCGGATGGCAGTATGCTTTCGACGTGCCGGCTATTGGACCTTCCTTCGACGAATTTAAACGAACGGGTCAGTTTACGTTCAAGATGGGCACAACGGTGATCGCCGAAGAGTTCACGACGGGGCTGGAGAGCGCGGTCAAGTTTCAAGATGTTTGCAAGCAACCACCCAAAGTGATGCGGGAGCGTTCGAATTAGAGCCTGGAGCACGACATGTCCGTGAAAATAAAACGTTCCGTCTATGCCGACATGTTCGGTCCCACCACCGGCGATCGGGTGCGGCTCGCCGATACCGATCTGATCATCGAGGTGGAGAAGGATTTTACCACCTACGGCGAGGAGGTGAAATTCGGCGGCGGCAAGGTGATCCGCGACGGCATGGGGCAATCCCAGGTCACCAACAGGCAGGGCGCGGCCGACACCGTGATCACCAATGCGCTGATCGTAGATACCTGGGGCATCGTCAAGGCCGACGTCGCGATCAAGGAAGGTTACATCTCCGCCATCGGCAAGGCCGGCAATCCGGACATCCAGCCCGGCGTCACCATCGTGATCGGTCCCGGCACAGACGTGATCGCGGGCGAGGGCAAAATCCTCACCGCGGGCGGATTCGACAGCCACATCCATTTCATCTGCCCGCAGCAGATCGAGCACGCGCTGATGAGCGGCGTCACCTCGATGCTCGGCGGCGGCACCGGGCCGTCGCACGGTACCTTTGCGACCACCTGCACGCCCGGCCCCTGGCATATGGGGCGGATGATCCAGTCGTTCGATGCGTTCCCGGTCAATCTCGGTATTTCCGGCAAGGGCAACGCGTCGCGGCCCGCGGCGCTGGTGGAGATGATCAAGGCCGGCGCCTGCGCGCTGAAACTGCACGAGGACTGGGGCACTACGCCGGCGGCGATCGATAATTGTCTTTCAGTCGCCGACGACTACGACGTCCAGGTGATGATCCATTCCGACACGCTGAATGAATCCGGCTTTGTCGAGGACACGGTAAAAGCCTTCAAGGGCCGCACCATTCATGCCTTCCACACCGAAGGCGCCGGCGGCGGCCATGCGCCGGATATCATCAAGATCGCGGGCCTGAAGAACGTGCTGCCGTCGTCGACCAATCCGACCCGGCCGTTCACCCGCAATACCATCGACGAGCATCTCGACATGCTGATGGTGTGCCACCACCTCGATCCGTCGATTGCCGAAGATCTGGCGTTTGCGGAAAGCCGCATCCGCAAGGAAACCATCGCCGCGGAGGACATCCTGCACGACCTCGGCGCGCTGTCGATGATGTCGTCGGACAGCCAGGCGATGGGCCGGCTCGGCGAGGTCATCATCCGCACCTGGCAGACCGCCGACAAGATGAAGAAGCAGCGCGGCTCGTTGCCGCAGGACAAGGGCAAGGACAACGATAACTTCCGCGTAAAACGCTACATCGCGAAGTACACTATCAACCCGGCGATCGCCCATGGAGTCTCGAAACTGATCGGTTCGGTGGAAAAAGGAAAACTCGCCGACCTGGTGCTGTGGTCTCCAGCATTCTTCGGCGTCAAGCCGGATTGCATCATCAAGGGCGGCTCGATCGTGGCCGCGCCAATGGGCGATCCCAATGCCTCGATCCCGACGCCGCAGCCCGTGCACTACCAGCCGATGTTCGCGGCCTACGGCAAATCGCTCACTGCCTCATCGGTGGTGTTTACGTCGAAGGCGGCGATCGCCTCGGGGTTGGCGAAGAAGCTCGGCATCGAGAAGACGCTTTATCCGGTGCAG
This sequence comes from uncultured Acidobacteriota bacterium, assembly GCA_963794705.1. Lineage (GTDB taxonomy): Bacteria > Acidobacteriota > Vicinamibacteria > Vicinamibacterales > CAVVIG01 > CAVQFC01. The sequence continues at coordinate 273,030 of CAWCFI010000004.1, read as the reverse complement.
AACACCCGCGGAAAAATATCCAAGAAGAGCATGATCCACAACGACGCCACGCCGAACATCGAGGTCGATCCCGAAACCTATGAGGTTCGCGCTGACGGCGAGCTCCTGACGTGTCCGCCCGCCGAGGTGCTGCCCATGGCGCAGCGGTATTTCATGTTTTGACCAAGCCTGCCGTCATGGCCGGGCTTGTCCCGGCCATCCACGTCTTCTACGTTGCGGCTACGCAAAGACGTGGATGCCCGGCACAAAGCCGGGCATGACGACTTGAGTTGCCTTAACAAGCACAACAAAAAACACCGGGAGGATTTCGTGATTTACGTTGTCGCCACACTGACCATCAAACCGGAAACACGCGCGGAGCTGATTGCCGCGGCCAAGACCTGCATCGGAATTACCCGCAAGGAGAAGGGATGTATCCTGTACGACCTGCACGAAAGCATGACCGATCCGGCGCGCTTCGTGTTCGTCGAACAGTGGGAGACGATGGAAGACCTGATGGCGCATGGCGGCAACGAGCACATGAAGCCGTGGCGCAAGGTCGTAAAGGAATGCGCGACCGCGCCGACCAAGATCGAGATCATCACACCGGAAAAGGTCGACGTGCGATGACGGGCGGCGCCACGGAGCGAGCATGATCCGCGCCACGCGGGTTCAGGGCCAGCATCCCTGGAAGGAGCCGGCGGCCGACACCGTGGTGCTCGGCTTCGACGACCGCCATCGGCGGCGGATGGCGATGACCGGCACGCGGGGGCTGGAATTCTTGCTCGACCTTGAAAACGCGATCGCGCTGCGCGGCGGTGATGCACTGGTGCTCGAGGACGGCCGGCTGGTCGAAGTGGTGGCAGCGCCGGAGCCGCTGGCGGAGATCCGCGTCACCGATCCGCAGCATCTGGTCCGCGTCGCCTGGCATCTCGGCAACCGTCATCTGCCGACGCAGATCATGGCAAAAGGCCTGCGCATCCGCCGCGACCATGTGATCGAGGCCATGGTGAAGGGGTTAGGGGCCCGCGTGATCGAGATCGAGGCGCCGTTCGATCCGGAAGGCGGTGCCTACGCCGACGGCGGCCATGCGGCACACGATCATTCGGCGCACGATCATCACGACCATCATCATCACGATGAGCATTGCGATCACGAGCATCATCACGGCCATTCCCATGCTCATGACCACAAGTAAGCCGGCGGATTTCAGCCCGCTGCCTCAACCGGGCACTGCGCTATCCGCGGATGAAGCCGCGGCGCTGTACCGGCTGATGACCTGGCTGTCGCCGGCGTTTCCGGTCGGCGCCTTCTCTTATTCCAGCGGCATCGAATGGGCGGTGGAAGCCGGCGATATCGTCGATGTGACCACGCTGCAGGATTGGCTGGCATCGATGCTCGCGGATGGTCCGGGATTTTGCGACGGCGTATTTGTCGCTCACGCGCACCGCGCGGCGGTGTCTGCCGACGACGCGAGCCTGCGCGAGGTGGCGGAGCTTGCCGCAGCGTTCGCGCCCTCGCGAGAGCGCCATCTGGAAACCACGGCGCAAGGCCGCGCCTTTATCGAGATTGCGCGCGCCGCGTGGAACACGGATAGCCTCGACCGCGTGATCGCGGCCTGCAATGGTGCAATCGTTTATCCCGTCGCGGTCGGCATCGTCAGCGCTGCGCATGCGGTCCCGCTGGCATCGACGATGCACGCGTTTCTGCACGCGCTGACGTCGAACTGGATTTCCGCTGGTGCCCGGCTCATTCCGCTCGGGCAAACCGACAGCCAGCGCGCACTGGCGGCGCTGGAGCCGGTCGTGATCGAGACCGGAAAACGCGCGCTCGACGCAGCGCTGGACGATCTCGGCAGTGCCACCTTCCGCGCCGACCTCGCCAGCATGCGCCACGAGACGCAATATACAAGGCTGTTTCGGTCATGATGAACGGCCGCGCCACATTCGCAAATGTCATCACCCGGCTTGACCGGGTGACCCAGTATTCCAGATCGCTGGCGATAGAATCGCAACGCCGCCGGGTACTGGGTCCCCGCTTTCGCGGGGATGACAAGCGCGCTCGTTTCACCTTCATTGGAAAGCCCTGACATGTCCAACCCCCACGGCCCGCTTCGCGTCGGCATTGGCGGCCCGGTCGGCTCCGGCAAGACCGCGCTGATGGATCTGCTCTGCAAGACCATGCGCGAGCGCTACGATATCGCCGCCATCACCAACGACATCTATACCAAATGGGACGCCGAATTCCTGGTGCGCTCGGGATCGCTGACGCCGGACCGCATCGCCGGCGTCGAGACCGGCGGCTGCCCGCACACCGCGATCCGCGAGGACGCCTCGATGAATCTCGCCGCGGTGGCCGACATGCGCGCGAAATTTCCCGATCTCGACATGGTGCTGATCGAATCCGGCGGCGACAATCTCGCCGCGACGTTTTCGCCCGAACTGGCGGACCTGACGATTTATGTCATCGACGTCGCGGCCGGCGACAAGATTCCGTCCAAGGGCGGCCCCGGCATCACGCGGTCGGACCTTCTGGTCATCAACAAGATCGATCTTGCGCCGCATGTCGGCGCGTCGCTGGAAAAAATGGATGTCGATGCCAGACGGATGCGTGGCGAGCGGCCCTTTGTCATGACCAACCTCAAGAAGAGCGAGGGGCTGGACCGCATCATCGCGTTCATCGAGGCCAAGGGCGGGCTCGACAAGCCGACGCAGGTGAAGGCCGTCTAGATAACTCTCGTGCCCCGGACGCAGCGCAGCGCGTAGCCCTCGCGGAGCGGTGCGCTGCAGAGCCGGGGCCGTAACGGACGCCGGTATTTGGTACGGTCTCCGGCTCTGCGGAGCGGCATGAAGAATGCCGCACCGCGTCCGGGACACGCTGGTCTCAAAACTAGAAGCAGTCTAAACGACGTTAACGATTGTGGCGTCGAAAATATTTCCCCGATTGCCGGAACCAAATTGAAGCGGTGCGATTAGCGTCCTTCAGACTCTGCCAGCCGATGCGCGTGGCAGTCGCTTGTCCCGAACCGCAGTTGCGTACCGATGACCGCTTCTTCATTATTGCGCCCGACTCCGCGTGTTATGCATTTCAATCCAAAGGTCATGCCGCAACCGGCAGATATTCTCCTCATTTCCGGGTAAGCGCGTGGTTCGTCTGGGTTTCATTATCGGTCTGGTTGCGCTTATCGGGGTTCTGCTCTCCGGTGCCGCGGCCTATCGCGTCCACGATCAGGAACTGACCATCGACGGCATCGCGCTGGCGCGCGCGATCGATATTCACGCGAGCCTCGTCCAGGACCGGCTGACCGAGCGCGAGTTGCTGGCGCGGGTCGCCTCGGGCCTGTTCCGCGCGCCGTCGGTGATGAAAGCCAACATGCTGCAGCCGCTGCGGTCGTCGATCTACGCCTTCAAGACCGATTTCGTCGTCGCCAGCTGGATCGCGCGATTGCAGCCGAACGAACTGGAGTCGGCGCGCAACGAGTTGGCAAGCGCCGGCTTCCCGAATCCGACGATCCGCGATCATAATGACAAGCTTCTGGATACGCGCGCGCTCGCCGGGCCGATCGACGTGGTGATGGACGTCGAACCCCGCAACGCGGAGACCATGGCATTCGCCGGCTGGTCCCTTGATCGCAGCCCCGTGCTGGGGCCGATGCTGGCGCGGGCGATGGCCGAGGGTAAGCCGGTGGCCTCCGATCCCGTGCCGCTGCTGCATCCGAATGGGCCGGCGGGGCTGGTCCTTGCCGCGCCCGTCCTGCAGGAAGGCGACGCTTCGCCGGCGGGGTTCGTGGCGTTTTCCTACGAACTGGCGCCGCTGATGCTGACCAACGACGATCTGTCGCTGTTCTCGGTGGTGCTGAAGGATCCGCGCAGCGATGACGGCGAATTGATCGCGGATGATCGCGGCAACGTCACGGCGCGAACCGCGAGCCAGGACGGCCCGGCGCCCTCGATGATTCGCACCGTGACGTTCGGCGACCGCGACTGGTCGCTCGCCTATTATGCCAAGACCAACGCGCTGAAACGCGCGCAGCAGACGGCCGCGATCGTGGCGGCGATCGGCATCGCGCTGACCAGCATCGTCTGCGGACTGTTCGGATATGTCGCCTACAGCAACTTGAGGCTCCGCCGCGAGATCGAGGTCAGAATCGGATTCGAGCGCCGCCTCACGGCGGTGATCGACGAACTCAATCATCGCGTCAAGAACATCCTCGCGGTGATTCAATCGATCGTGACGCGCACGCTGCGCCACGGCTCCGATATCGATGTCGCGCGCGAATTGCTGATCGGCCGCATCCACGCCATGTCGAACGTGGTTTCGCTGCTCAGCGAGAGCCAGTGGCAGGGCGTCCAGCTGAAAGGACTGTTCGAGTTCGCGCGCCATTCCCCATGCCGACCGCATCGCGGTGTCCGGCCCGGACATCGACGTCAGCGCGCGCGCCGCGCAGAGCCTGTCGCTGTTGTTTTTCGAACTGGCGTCGCACTCCGACGAAGGACTGTCGCTGGTCGGCAAGCATCCGAACATCAAGGCGCATTGGGAAGTGACGGGAGAAGAGCCGGACGCCGTGTTTCATTTCCGCTGGGAAGAATCCAATACCAGCGCGGCGACCCGCCGCGCGGACAGCGATTTCGGCATTATCCTGCTCGACCGCGTCGCCCCGGAAGCGCTCGGCGGCACGGCGAAGCGCTACTTTACCGATGCGAGCTACGTCTACGAACTCACCGCACCGATGGAAACCGTCATCGACATGACCGAACGCGACCGCACCGAAGCACTGTCGGCGCCGGTGCGGCGGGTGTCTTAGATAACCTGCGTCATGCGCGGGCTTGACCCGCGCATCCATCGCCGTCATTCCGGGGCCGTTTTTGCGCACGAACCCGGATCCGGAACAGTGCACGGGCTCATCGCCCGGCAATGAGGGCGCATCCGGAGATGAGGATCGAATGCCGGTTGATTGGCAGTGACGCCGGGCCTTAGCCGCCGCTGCCGCCGATCACGGCACGGACGGTGTCGTCGGGGCCGAAATCTTCCGCGCCGTCGACATAGAGCAGCGCCGAGAGTTTCGAGCGCGCGCGGTTGACGCGGCTCTTGATGGTGCCGACTGCGCAGCCGCAGATCGCGGCTGCGTCTTCATAGGAGAAGCCCGACGCGCCGACCAGGATCAACGCTTCGCGCTGGTCCTGCGGCAGCTTGTTCAGCGCCACGCGAAACTCCTCGAATTCGAGATGCGCGTTCTGCGCCGGCTGGGTCTTCAGCGTCTTGGCGTAGCTGCCATCGGCATCCTCCACCTCCCGCCGCCGCTTGCGATAGTCGGAGCGGAACAGGTTGCGCAGGATCGTGAACAGCCAGGCCGGCAGGTTGGAGCCGGGCTGGAACGAGTTGATATTGGCGAGCGCGCGCAGCAGCGTTTCCTGCACCAGGTCGTCGGCACGGTCGCCATTGCCGCTGAGCGAGATCGCGAACGCGCGCAGGCTAGGGACCGACGCCAGGATGTCGTCGCGCAGTGAATCTGTGAGAGGCATTACTCCCTCCCGTCGGGTTTGGCTGTTGGGTCGCCCCCTGCGCCGCCCTCCGGCGTATCGAGCTTGCGGATCAGCTCCGCGAAGCGGTCCGGCACACCCTGCCGCACGACGTCGTCATACATCGCGCGCAATTGGTGGCCGATCCGGGATTGAATCTCGGCATTGAGCCCGCCCTGCTTGCCGGGCCCGGGGCTCTTGCTGGCTTGAGACTTCACATCTTTCATGACCCTGATCCACATTTCCCCAAGAGTTAAGTCTCTAGAAATCCAAGAATTTTGCTTGATTTTCGGAGCCTTGGCATCATCTGTAGGGTTGCTAATTCCAACTGGCGCGGAAAGTTCCGGAAAAAGGGAACTTTTATCCGGCTGAGGCGTAGATAGGCACTTGTGGGGAACCGGCCACCCCTTAACCGATGCGCTTTTGGCCCTAGACAGATGGAGTGGGGATGTCCCGATCACAGCTGGTTGCTGAACATTTACCGTTATTGCGGCGCTATGCCCGGGCTTTGACGGGAAATCAGGCCTCGGGAGACGCCTATGTGGGGGCCATGCTGGAGGCCCTGCTGCAGGACCAGTCGCTGCTCGACGAGCGCCACGGACCCCGCGCCGGCCTGTTCCGGCTGTTCACCCAGATCTGGAATTCGGTGTCGCTCAACGAAAACGCCGAGGTGATCCCGCTGTCGAGCCCCTCGGAGCGCCGGCTGTCGAACATCACCCCGCTGCCGCGCCAGGCCTTCCTGCTGCTGTCGCTGGAGGGGTTTTCGGAAGAGGAAGTCGGCTTCATCCTCGACAAGGACGTCACCGAGACCCGCAAGCTGGCGGATACCGCCGGCCGCGAGATGGCGGCGGAGATCGCCACCGACGTGCTGATCATCGAGGACGAAACCTTCATCGCCATGGACCTCGAAAGCCTGGTGAAGAACCTCGGCCACAATGTCATCGGCGTGGCGCGCACCCATTCCGACGCCGTTGCGCTGGCGAAAAACCGCAAGCCCGGCCTGATCCTGGCGGACATTCAACTGGCCGACGGCAGCTCCGGCCTCGACGCCGTCAACGAACTGCTGCGCACCTTCGAGGTGCCGGTGGTCTTCATCACCGCCTACCCCGAACGCTTCCTGACCGGCGAGCGCCCCGAGCCGGCATTCCTGATCTCAAAACCGTTCCAGCCCGCGATGGTCTCCGCGGTCGCCAGCCAGGCGCTGTTCTTCCAGCGCAACTCGCGCAACCGGGCGCCAAGGGCGGCGGCGTCGTAACAGGCTGCTGGTTTCTGAAATGGATTTAACGCCGCAACATGTGTTGCGGCGTTTTTCTTTGGCTGTTGATTTGAGGGCAAAAAAGCGGGGCGCAGCTGGCATCACCACAGCTGCGCCCCACGTCGCCAGTCAATTGGGGCAGGGGGGATGACCGGCTGCCGTGACTACGCACAGCCCCCGAACCGGTTCCGGGGCTGCGAAAATATTTTTGTACACAGTTAAGTGATAACCGCGTTCCGAACCCGACATAGCAGGCCGCGTTGTGAACCTGTTCGCCCCTGCGGCGACACAGAATTAAAGGCGGGCAGGCCATGTCCCAGGTATTTTCAGGAATTTTGGGTGCAATCGCGGTTTCGCTGAGCTTTGGCGCGGCGCAGTTTGCCTCGGGCAGCGACCTTCGCGGCCAGCAGGATGCAACCCCGGCGCAGGAAGTCACGGTCAACCGGCAAGCCAAGGCCGATCGCGCCGACGCGCCGGCGGTGTCGTTGAAAACCCAGACGATTTCGGTACGGGTCGATGGCCTCTCCGATACCTCGGTTCTGGTTCGCGTGCCGGTCGCGCAAATCCGCAAGGAAGCCCGCAACACCCCGGGCCCGCTCCGACGGTAAGCAAGCAGCCGGTGGGCCGGACCGTGGCCTGCGAGCCGGTCGTCAGCGTGCTGACCGAGGTTGCAAAGCAGCTGCAGCCCGGCCGCTGCGTGACCTGAGCCGATAAACCTCGGATTATATAAACCTCGGATTATTCTGCCGGATCAGTCCTGCGGCAATTGCGGCGCGTCGACCGGCATCAAATGCTCTTTGAGAATGAGGCCGACGATCAGGATCGGCGACGACAGGAAGCCGCCCATCGGTCCCCACAGCCAGGTCCAGAACGCCAGCGCCATCAACACGGCGAGGGCGTTCAGCTCGAGCCGCCGGCCGATAATGGTCGGCGTGACAAAATGTCCTTCCAGGAACGTCAGCCCGACAAAGGCGAGCGGCGCCATCAGGCCGGCGCTCAGCGTCGGGAACGACATCACGCCGACCGCGGTGAGAACCACGAACGTCGCCACCGGGCCGATGATGGGGAAGAAGTTCAGGGTTGCCGCAAGCGCCCCGAGCCCGGCGGGATTCGGCATTCCGGTGGCCGCGCAAATGATCCCGGTCGCAGCCCCTACGCCGAGATTGATCGCGGTCACCATCAAGAGGTAGCCGCCGAGGCTGCCTTCGATCTCGTTGAGAATCCGTAACGTCCGCAGCCTCGTATCGCGGTCGGCAAAGGTCATGATCAGCGCCCGGCGCAGATCGCGCCAGCTTGCGATGAACAGGATCAGCGTGGCGGCGAACAGCAGGAACTCGGTGAAGGTCGGCGACAGGAATTCGAACGTTGGCTGCACCCACTCGAACTTCGGCATCTGGAAGGAGCCGCTTGGCAGTTCCGATCCGCCGAGCAGGCCCTGCAGTTGCTGCCAGAGCGCGAGCGGCCGGTCGAACAGGTGCATCTTTTCTTTCAGCAGCGCGCCAAGCTCAGGCAGGCGCGTGCTCCACTCCATCACGGGCGAGGCAATCAGCCCGACGATAAAGGCAAGGCCGGCGCAGGCCGCGATCACGATCAATACCGCCGACACCGATCGCGGAATGCGATGCCGCTCCAGATATCCGGCCGCCGGCGACAGCATGGTGCCGACGACGAATGCGGTGGCGACCGGAAGGAAGAAGGCTTTCGCGAAATACAGCACCGTAACGACGGCGATGACCAGCAGCGCCACCAGCGCGAAGGCGACGACCTCCGCGCGGCGGATGACCGGCGGCTGCTCGACCTTGCTGTCGGGCACCGGCGTGCCCGATGTCTCGGCGGAAAGCGCCCGCAACGGACTTGCCCCGGAATTACGCCGCTCTTTCGGAAGGTCGTTGCTCAAATCCGTCCCAACAGCGCCAGGATGAGAACGATGACCAGGATAGTGCCGACGATGCCCGACGGGCCGTAGCCCCAGGAATTGCTGTAGCCCCAGCGCGGGAACACGCCGAGCAGGATAAGGATCAGCAAAATGACGAGTATGGTGCCGAGCGACATGAGCGTAACCCTCGCTATTCAGCCGGGATCGCTATCAACCGGACTTCATGTCGCGCTAACCTGACCGCGCCGAAAAAGTTCCATCGCGGAAACGTGAGAGGCGGCGAGGTTGACAGCCTGGTCGACGCAGCTTTGTGAACGGAACCGTAGAGCCCCGGTCGAGTTGGTTGTGCAGTCGCATCACCGATGCAGTTCGAACGGGGCAAGCCATGACACAATTTTCCGAAAATCGCAGACAGGCGTCGCGCGCAACCACCGCGCTGGTTTTCGCTGCGGCGCTGCTGGCGCCCGCATTGATCGCAACTCAGGCTTCGGCGCAGGTTTTGAGTTACGCGCCCGCAGCGTCGAGCGCGTTCCCTTCGGAGGACGCCGCGCTTGCCCTGCCGGAGGATGAATCAGGCGTGCTACCGGAGCGGCTCCGCCGCACCGTGGTTGCTTACAATACCAGCGAAGCGCCGGGCACCGTCATCATCGATACCGGCCACACCGCGCTCTATTTCGTGCTCGGCCAGGGCCGCGCGGTTCGCTATGGCGTTGGCGTCGGCCGCGAAGGCTTTACCTGGTCCGGCGTGCAGACAATCAGCCGCAAGGCGGAGTGGCCGGATTGGCATCCGCCGGCCGAGATGATCGCGCGCCAGCCCTATCTGCCGCGCTTCATGGCGGGCGGACCGGGCAATCCGCTCGGCGCGCGCGCCATGTATCTCGGCACCAGCGAGTACCGCATCCATGGCACCAACGATCCCTCGACCATCGGCAAGTTCGTGTCCTCGGGCTGTATCCGCCTGACCAATGAAGACGTGGCCGACCTGTTCAGCCGCGTCGATGTCGGCACCAAGGTGGTGGTGCTGCCCAAGACCGGCACGCCGCACTTTGAAGCGAAAGGCACCATCACGGTTCGTCCGACCGCAACCGTTGCGCCACGTCCCGTGGCGGCGCGATCGGACCGCCAGGCGATGAACCTTTCCACCTCAACGCTTTACTAAAGCGAGGGAGCCCGTCGGAGCCTGATATGAGATCGAGATCAGCCAACCGGTGGGGCGTTGCGGTAATCGCAGTCTGTGTCTTGAGCGCTGCGCCGACGGCGCAGGCGCGCGACTTTTTCTCGGCATTGTTCGGCGCATTCTCCGACAACCCGTCACTGGCGCCAGCACGGCCCGAGCCCTCAAGGGCGATGCCGTTCGCGAGCGAGGGCGACTTGTTCGGCCATCCGGCCGAGCAGCCGCGTCCCCGGGTGTCTTATGGCGGGGGTGGCGGACAGGCCTACTGCGTGCGCACCTGCGACGGACGCTACTTCCCGATCAGCGCGGGCGATGGCCAGAGCCGTGCCGCATCGTGCAACAGTTTTTGCCCGGCCAGCGAGACCAAGGTCGTTTACGGCAGCAGCATCGACCACGCTGCCACCGAGAACGGAAAACCTTATTCCGAACTGCCGAACGCGTTCCGCTACCGCAACGAACTGGTCGCGGGCTGCACCTGCAACGGCAAGGACCAACTGGGCCTTGCGCCAGTGAAAATCGAGGACGACCCGACGCTTCGCAAGGGCGACATCGTCGCCGGCGCAAACGGGTTGGTGGTCGCTGCCCGACTCTCTGACAGGCGGGGCGCCTCCTTGAACTTCTCTCCTGCCTCGGCTCAGGTGCGCGCGAAGTATCAGCGCCTGCCGGTCGTGGCGGCCGAGTAATCGGACCCTCATCCTGAGGAGCGCGCCCTTGCGCGCGTCTCGAAGGATGAGAGAAGAACGCGCCTGCGGCCATCCTTCGAGACGCCGCTTCGCGGCTCCTCAGGATGAGGTCAATGTTCCCTTGGTGGAACCCTTCGGTTCCACACGCGTTGGGTTGACGTCGAGCGCGTCGCGTCGCTGAAACCAATGAGGGAATTGCCATGCTGATGGGCGCACTGATCACGTTCCTCGTGGTCATTCTCATTCTCTATCTGATTAACCTGCTGCCGTTGGACGGCCGCGCCAAGCAGATCGCCCGCGTTGTGGTGATCATCCTCGGCGTGATCTCGCTGCTGAAATATATCGCGGTGTTTTAGACACACAGATTCTCAACTTCGTCATTCCGGGATGCGCCACTTGGCGCAGGCCCGGAATCCATAACCCCCAATCGTGGTTATGGATTCCGGGCCCGCCCATCCCAAGTCGGCTGTTGCCGACTTGGGATGGGCGCCCCGGAATGACGATAAAAAAAGCCCCGGCATCCGCCGGGGCTTTTTCGTGCGCCGATAGCGCAATCCTACTTCAGCGTCCTGAACCAGTCGTCCACATCCTTGTGGATCTGGTCCTTGGCAAAACCGTAGCGCTGCTGCAGCTTGCCTTCGAGCTGTTCGCGGCGGCCTTCGATCACGTTGAGATCGTCGTCGGTGAGCTTGCCCCACTTCTCCTTGGCCGCGCCCTTGAATTGCTTCCAGTTGCCTTCAATCCGGTTCCAGTCCATCGCCATCTCCTCTTGAGTTGAGATGGCCTTGTAACGGGCAGGCAATTCAAACGTTCCGATCGGAACCGCGGCATAAAACATTCGCCGTCATTGCCGCACGTGCCCCGGACGCAGCGCAGCGCGTAGCACTTCGCGAAGCGGTGCGCTGCAGAGCCGGGGCCGTCACGAACTCCGGCGTTTGGTACGGTCCCGGCTCTGCGGAGCGGCATGAAGAATGCCGCACCGCGTCCGGGACACGGTGATCACCCCGCCGCCTTTGCTTCGCGCCGCCGCGCCGTCAAAATGTATTCCGTGTAGCCATTGGGCTGCTCGCGGCCCTTGAAGACGAGGTCGCAGGCGGCCTTGAAGGCGACACCGTCGAAACCGGGCGCCATCGGGCGGTACAGCGGATCGCCCGCGTTCTGCTTGTCGACCACGACCGCCATCCGCTTCAGCGACTCCATCACCTGCTCCCTGGTGATCACGCCCTGATGCAGCCAGTTCGCCAGATGCTGGCTGGAGATGCGCAGCGTGGCGCGGTCTTCCATCAGGCCGACGTCGTGAATGTCCGGCACTTTTGAGCAGCCGACGCCTTGGTCGATCCAGCGCACCACATAGCCCAGAATGCCCTGACAGTTGTTGTCGATCTCCTGCTTCACATCGTCAGGCGCCCAGTTCGATTGCGACACCGGGATGGTGAGGATGTCCGACAGCTTTGCGCGCGGGCCGCCCTGCTTCAACTCTTCCTGCCGCGCCAGCACGTTGACCTGATGATAATGCAGCGCATGCAGCGTCGCGGCGGTGGGCGAGGGCACCCATGCGGTGGTGGCGCCGGCCTGCGGATGCGCGATCTTCTGCGCCAGCATGTCCGCCATCTTGTCGGGCGCGGCCCACATGCCCTTGCCGATCTGGGCGTGTCCCGGAAGGCCGTCGATCAGGCCGATATCGACATTCCAGTCCTCATAGGCCTTGATCCACGGCGTCGACTTCATGTCGTTCTTGCGGATCATCGGCCCCGCTTCCATCGAGGTGTGGATCTCGTCGCCGGTGCGGTCGAGGAAGCCGGTATTGATGAAGCAGATGCGCTTCGCGGCATTCTGGATGCAGGCCTTGAGGTTGACCGTGGTGCGGCGCTCCTCGTCCATGATGCCGACCTTCAGGGTGTTCTCCGGCAGCCCGAGCATCGCTTCGACCCGGCCGAACAGCTGGCAGGTCAGCGCCACCTCGTCCGGCCCATGCATCTTCGGTTTCACGATATAGACCGAACCGGTGCGGCTGTTGGGCGTCTTGGTGCCGCCCTTGAGGTCATGGATCGCGAGCAGCCCGGCCACCGCGGCGTCGAGCAGGCCTTCGGGAATTTCCTCGCCTGCATGATCGAGCACCGCGTCCGTAAACATGTGGTGACCGACATTGCGCATCAGCAGCAGGCTGCGGCCATGCAGCTTGATCTCCCCGCCGTCGGGCGTCTTGTAGACGCGGTCGGGATTGAGCGCGCGCTTCAAGGTCTTGCCGGCCTTTTCGAAATCCGCCGACAGCGTGCCGTTCATCAGGCCGAGCGTATTGCGATAGACCAGCACCTTGTCCTCGGCATCGACTGCCGCAACGCTGTCTTCCATGTCGAGGATGGTGGAGACTGCCGATTCCATGATCATGTCGGCGACGCCGGCCGGATCGTCCTTGCCGATGAAATGGCTGCGGTCGATCTTCACCTCGATATGCAGCCCGTTATTGACCAGCAGGATCGCACTCGGCGCCGCGGCGTCGCCCTGGAAGCCGGCGAACTGCGCGTTGGATTTCAGTGCGGTGGCGTTGCCGCTCTTCAGTTTCGCCGCGAGCTGTCCGGCGATGACGCTGTAGGCGGTGACGTCGGTATGGCTTGCGGTCGCAAGCGGTACGGCGGAATCGAGGAAGGTTTTTGCTTTCGCGATCACCTTCGCGCCGCGCGCCTTGTTAAATCCCTTGCCGTCTTAATCGCCGGCAACGACGTGGCGCGTGTCGAGGAACTTCTGACCTCGAACCAGGGACTTTGCCAGGTCCTGATCGACGACGTGCCGCTCCAGGCTGTGGCGCAACCCGGCCGGATTCCGATGATGGAACTCCTGGTCCGCCACGGCGCCGACGTCAACGGACTGTGCTGGGGTTGGTTCCCGGTGCTGTTCACGCCTTGCGAGAATCTGGAACCCGAACCGCTCCAGTGGCTCTCGATCACGGTGCCGACCCCAATTGCGGTAACCCCAGACGCTCCGCCACCGCTCTCGACTATGTCATCGATACCTACCCCCGCGACCCCGAAGCGCCTCACTGCATGTATCGATCTCCTCCTGGCAGCCGGAGGCCACACGCGCTATGACGTTCCCGGCGTGCTTCCGCTCCTCCGCGGCCGCAACGACGAACTCACCTTACTGCTTGATGCCGACCCACATTGATCCACCGCCGCTACCCAGAATTGGATTGCGGCCCGTCGGCGGGCGCATGCTACCCTCGTGGCGCAACCCTGCTCCACGTCGCCGCCGAGTACGGCTTTCTCGATGCCGCCCGCTTACTCCTCGACCGCGGCGCGGACGTCAACGCCCGCGCTGACGTCGACGTCAACGGCGTCGGCGGCCAGACCGCGATATTTCCATTCGCTCGCCCACTTCACCGGCACGAACCCCGAAATCACCCAATTGCTGATCGATCGCGGCGCCGATCTGACCATCCGCGCCCGCGTCCCCGGCCACGGCGAACATTCCGGCACACTCCTCGACGTGTCGGCCACCGAATACGCCGCAACGTTGCCGACACGATTTCCCCTATGACGATCCGATTGCTGATCAGAGGATCTGGATCGACGCTTGAGCCGCGTGAGGACCACGCCGCCTACATCGCCAACTGGCTGGGCGTGCTGAAGGCAGACAACCGCGCGATCTTCACCGCGGCCACCCACGCGCAGCGCGCGGCGGACTTCATCAACGGCCTGCAGCCGGCGGCCTCCGCCGGCTAACGTACCGACCGTGGCATCCGGGGTTCACCGTATCCGTCCTATTGACATTCTGTAGGTGGTCGCATACTCTCATACAGAACATTCTGTAGGAGGGTAGCATTACGCCAAAGACTGATCTACTACAAGGGACGCTCGACCTTCTGATCTTGCGTGCGCTCTTGCTCCAGCCAGACCACGGCGTAGGCATCACACGTCGCATCCAGCAAATTACTCGCGGCACGTTCGACGTCAAACCGGGATCCCTGTTCCCCGCTCTGCATCGCTTGGAAGAGAGAGGGTGGCTGGCCTCGCAGTGGGGCGAGTCAGAGAATCGTCGACGCGCGAAGTACTACAAGTTGACGGCTGTCGGTCGACGCGAGATCGATGCGGAGCTCACCAATTGGCAGCGTATCGTCGCGGCGATCGGCTGGGCAATCAAAGCCACTTCATAAGAGCCAGCCATGCGCTTCCTTGCGACGCTGTTCCGCAACTTGTCGCGTCATGGCGCCGTCGAGCGCGATCTCGACGAGGAAGTGCAAGCGCACTTCGAATTGTTGGTTGACGAATATCGCGCAACCGGCATGGAGGACGCCGCTGCACGACGGGCGGCACGATTGGAACTCGGCGGGACTGGGCAAGTGAAAGACGCTGTCAGGGACGTGCGGCGGGGCATATGGCTCGAACACGTCTGGCAAGATTTGCGCTATGCGCTGCGTATCTTCCGCCGGAGCCCCGGTTTCGCCGCGACGGCTGTCGTCTCCCTGGCAGTCGGGATTGCCGCCGCGACAGGGCTGTTCAGCATCGTGAATGCGGCATTACTGAATCCCTTCCCATTCGCCGACATCAATCGGATCGTCAGGCTTGACATGATCGACAAAGGCAAGCCGCGTGGTCTGTCTGTCACGGCGCGACAGCTCGTCGCCCTTCAACACAGCGAAGTCTTGGACGGCGCCTTCGCCTCGAACACCTGGGAGATGACGCTGACCGGCCAGGACCTCCCAGAAGCGGTGCCCACCCAGTATTTTTCAGCAAACGGTTTGAACGTCCTCGGGGTTCCGCCCCTCCTCGGACGAGTCTTCAACGAGGCGGACGGGCCGGCGGGCGAGCAGCCCCAACGGGTCGTCGTGCTCACCTATCGGTTCTGGCAGCGACACTTCGGCGGGCGGCCTGAGGCCGTGGGGCAGACCCTCTATTTAAACCGCGAACCCTACACCGTGATTGGCGTGCTGCCACGTCAATACTTTTACACGGGTCCGGAGATTCTCGTTCCCCTTCATCTGACGTTCGATCCGAACTTCGCATGGGGCGTCCAGGCCCGTCTCAAGCGGGGCGTCACTCCACGCATGGCCGAACAGCGACTTCAGCCGCTCTTCGACCAATTCGCCAAGGAGGCCCCGCAACGCTTTCCGAAGGAGGTGCGTCCGCTCGTACGAAGTCTGGTGGAGACACAAAGGGCGGCCGACTTTGTGCCGACCCTCCTGTTGATCTTCGCGGCGTCTCTGTTGCTGCTCCTGCTCGCATGCGCGAACGTGTCCATCCTGCTGTTGGCGCGCGGGACCTCGCGGGCGCATGAGTTCGCCGTGCGGGCCGCCATCGGGGCAAGTCGTGGACGGTTGATGAGGCAGCTCCTCGTGGAATCGCTGCTCCTGGCATTCAACGGCGCCGCACTGGGCGTTGCGGCGGGCTACTGGGGCCTGCCGGCTATGCTCAGGCTCTTGCCCCCCAATTCGGTTCCGGTCGGGAACCTCATGGCCGTGCCCGTCAATGTACCGGTCTTGCTCTTCAGTGCGGGCCTTGCGATGGCGTCGGCCCTGATTTTTGGACTGTCACCGGCCTTGTCGTTTTCGCGCCCACGCCTGACGGCGACTGCCCGGACGACCGCCGGCGTCGAAAGCCGGCGAGCGCATCACCTCCTGCTCGCGGCTCAAATTGCGCTGACGGTGCTGTTGCTCGCGGGCACCGGCGCGGCCGTCCGGGTGCTCATGGGTCTGTACCGGACATCGCTTGGCTACGATCCGCACAATGTGATCATCGCTTCGATCAACCTTCCAGACGCTTCGATCAACCTTCCAGAGAACAGTTACACGAAATGGGCCGACCGCGCCACGTTCTATGAGCGCCTGCGGAATCGCATGGCAGACGTGCCCCAGGTCGAATCGGTCGCGCTCGCCACCTACAGCGGGATACCACCCCGGTCGGGCGAACGGTCGGTGGTCGACGTTCCCGGACGGGACATGACAGGAGACGAGGCACCGATTCTCCAACGGATCAGCGCCCACTACTTTGCGACGATGAAAATCCCGCTCATTCGAGGCCGCGTGTGGTCAGATTCAGAGAGCGCCGGAACGCCCCACGTCGCCGTCGTCAACCAAACGATGGCTCGTGAGCTGTGGCCTGACGAATCCGCGATTGGACGGCGAGTTCGGATGCCCGAGTACATCAAATCACCCACCTATTTCAGGCTGGCGGCGCCCGGCAGCGACGGCTGGTTCGAGATCATCGGTGTGGTCGGCGACACACCCAATGTCGGTCTCCATGAGCCGCCGGCGCCGTCGATCTACGTGCCGTACACGCTCATGTTGAGCGATTCCCTGAATGTGATCCTGCGGACGAGTCACGATCCACTGTCGATGACCCGATCGATTCGGGAGGCGGTGCGGACCGTCGATCCCAATCAACCAGTGAACGTGGTACGCACAGCGGAAGACGCGCTGGCAGACGCGGGTTGGGCCCGTGAGCGGTTCGTGACGTTGCTGTTGCTCGGCTTCGCGGTTGTTTGCGCTGATGCTCGCAGTCGTCGGGCTCTACAGTGTCGTGTCGTACTCGGTGTCGTGCCGGTTCAAAGAATTTGGCATCCGTATGGCGCTCGGTGCCGGTCGCGGGCGCATCGTCAACGCTGCGGTGCAGCCGGCGGTCTTGGCCATCGTCGCGGGCCTCTTCGCTGGTCTCGCATTGAGCGTGGGGCTGAACAAGGTTGTCGCCCAGTGGTCGATCGGCAATCTGAACGATCCGGTCGTGCTCGTCGCCGTCAGCCTGGTGCTGTTGTGTCGTGACGATGATGTCCGCCGCGATTCCAGCGAACCGAGCTGCCTCGATTCAGCCGGCAGACGCGCTTCGGATCGACTGAACAGAGGCCCGCCGCGCCGATCGAGTGAGGTCACCCGACGGGTCTTCTTGGATGTTGCCACCGAAGGTGGCAGAATCTGCCCTCAGCTATGACAAGAATCGCGACCGCCGTCGTCATCCTCCTTTCCGTCGTCGTCGGCGCGCAGCCGCAGACCGGCGATCCGATGCTGGCTCGCATCCGCGCTGAGGGGCTGGAGCACTCGCAAGTGGCGCCGGTCTTCGACATGCTGACCGTGAACATCGGTCCGCGGTTGACGGCGTCGCCGGCGCACAAGCGCGCGGCGGAGTGGACGCGCGACCGGCTGGCGTCCTACGGCCTCGCCAATGCTCATCTGGAACCGTGGAAGTTCGGGCGAGGATGGACGCTGGAGAAGCTCACCATCGAGCTGGTGGAGCCGCGATATCTGCCGCTCCTCGGCTACGCCGACGGCTGGTCGTCGGCCACCAGCGGCGAGATCGTGGCTGCCCCGGTATTTCTGGACACCAAGACGAGCCCGCAGGAGCTGGCCGCGCTCGCGCCGCAGATGAAGGGCGCGATCGTGATGACCCAGCCGATCCTGACCAACTTCGTCCGCAAGGATCGGCCGCAGCCGAGCGATCCCGACTACGTGCCGATGTCGGCCGCGTACGCGACGTCAGCCGGCCGCGGACGCGGACCGGCGCCCGTTGGCGAGACCGCGCAGCAGCGCAACCAGCGGATCACCGAGGCTGTGAAGGCGGCAGGAGCCGGCGTGATCCTCCGACCGAGCGTTGGCGAGCACGGCACGGTCTTCGTCACCGGCCGCGACGGCGGTCCCGGCGCGGTGCCGGCGGTCACACTCAGTGCCGAGCACTACAACATGATCGCGCGCTACCTGCAGCAGAACGTCCCGGTGAAGCTGCGCGTCAACGTGCAGACGAAGTTCTACGACGCCGATGCCGGCAACGCCTACAACGTGATCGCCGAGCTGCCTGGGACCGATCCCGCGCTCAAGGACGAGGTCGTCATGATCGGCGGCCACCTCGACTCCTGGCACACCGGCGTCGGCGCCACCGACAACGCCGACGGCACGACGACCGTGATGGAGGCGATGCGGATCCTGAAGGCGATTGGCGCGCGGCCGCGGCGCACGATCCGCGTCGCCTTGTGGGGCGGCGAGGAACAGGGACTGCTCGGATCGAAAGCATGGGTCACGGAGCACCTGGCCGGCCCGGCCAACGCCGCCGCCCGCGACAAGTTCGACGTCTACTACAACATCGACAACGGCACCGGCAAGATCTACGGCTGGTTCCTGCAGAACCAGGAAGAGGTGCGGCCGATCTTCGACAGCTGGCTGGAGCCGTTGAAGAGCATCGGTGCGCGGCGCAATGTCGGCGAACCGGTTGGTTCGACCGACCATTTGAGCTTCACCGACGCCGGCGTCCCGGGCTTCAATCCGATCCAGGACTACGGCAACTACGACATCCGCACCCACCACACCAACATGGACACCGACGATCGCCTCGACGTGAACGACATCCGTCAGGCGGCGATCGTGATGGCCACCTTCGCCTATCAGTCGGCGATGACCGACCGGAAGCTTCCGCGGCCGGTCACCAAGTAGGCCGGGTCCTTTTTGGACCCGGCATTCGCCTCCGATACAATTCCGCGCATGACCAAACGAGTGTTGATCGGCCTGTCTGCCGTGATGGCGATCGTCTGCGCCCGGAATCCGTTCGCCCAGGAGCGCGAGGATCGCACGCTGCTCACGCACGAGCAGATGCGCGCCATCGTGAGCGAGGCTTCGGGTGAGCGCGCCATGCATCACGTCCTCGAGCTGGTGCCGTATCCGCGAATCCGGCCGATCTCCGAGTACCAGGGCCACTTCCGCGAGAGCGAAGTGATGGCCGGCTTTGCCAAGGAGTACGGTTTCTCGAGCGTCGAGATCGAGTCGTTCCCGGCGCCGAACCGCAGCTGGGCGCCGACCATGGGCGAGCTCTGGCTGGTGACGCCGACCGAGCAGAAGAAGCTCTACGACATCCACGACGTGGCGGTGTCGGTGGCCGCCAACAGCCAGAACGGCGATGTCACCGGCGAACTGGTGGACGTCGGCCTGGGCACCCGCGCCGAGGACTACGCCGGCAAGGATCTGAAAGGCAAAGTGGCGATCGGCGGCGGCGGCGTCGCCCAGATCTTCGCGATGGCCTCGACGCGCGGCGCGATCGGCGCGGTTGGCTACAGCACGCTGTATCCGGATCGCGGCGTCGACGTCATCCCGTCATCGAGCATCGCGGTCAACGCGCAGGGCTTCGGCTGGGCGGTGTCGCCACGCCAGGGGCACGAGCTGGTCGCGCGCCTGGCCCGCGGCGAGAAGCTGTCGCTCCGCTCGGTGATCAAGGCGGAAACGCTGCCGGGCGAGCTCGAAACCGTGCACGCCACCATTGCCGGCGACCCGAACTCGACCCAGGACATGATCATCTCGGGCCACCTCTACGAGGGCTATCTCAAACAGGGCGCCAACGACGACAACTCCGGCTGCGCGCTCACCATCGAGGTCGGCCGCGCGTACATCAAGCTGGTCGCCGAAGGGAAGCTGCCGAGGCCGAAGCACACCATCCATTTCCTCTGGGTGCCGGAAATCAGCGGTACCAACGCCTGGCTCACCGCTCACCCTGACATCGCCAGGCGCGTCGTTGCCGACCTGAACTTCGACATGGAAGGGATCCGGCTCTCCACCTCGCGCAGCTATTGGATTCTGCAGCGGACACCGGACACCTTCCCATCGTTCCTGAACGACATCGGCCAGAGCATGATGGAGTTCGTCTCTGAGATCACCCGCGAGCGGGTGCGCTTCCGCGCCGGCGGCTATGCGCCGAGCCTCGCGGTCCAGTCGCCCAACGGCAGCGACGATGCGTTCTACATCAAGGTCGACAAGCACTACGGCTCCAGCGATCACGTGACCTACATGCAGCACGGCATCCCCGCCGTGATGTTCATCACCTGGCCCGACAACTGGTACCACTCGTCGCAGGACACGCCCGACAAGCAGGACTCCACCCAGTACAAACGCGCGGCGGTCGTCGCCACCGGTGCGATGGCGGTGCTCGCGACCGGCGGCGACGAGATGGCGGCGCGAGTGGTGTCCGAGAACCTGTCGCGCGGCGCCGAGCGGATGGGCGAGTCGTATCGCAAGGCGCTGTCGTACCTGGCCGACGCGCCCAACCCGGCCTCGCTGGCGGGCGCCTACAAAGAGGCGATCGTCACCATCACGCACCAGGCGAATGTCGAGAAGGGGGTCGTGCGATCCGCCAAGGCGCTCTTCGACAACCCCGCCGACGGCGAGAAAAAAGTGCAGGTATTCGAGCCGCTGATCGACAAGCGGGCGGCCGCGCTGCTCGACGAGGCGAAGGCGGCGTATGGCCTGCAGGCGGCACAGCGCAGAACCGCCGCGGCGGAGCCGGCGATGACCGCCGAGGAGCGTGAGGCTTCGACGCTGATGATCGAGTGCGTCAACGGCAGCGGTTTTTCGGGATGCAGTCCGGCGCCGGGCGCGACCGGCCGCGGCGGCGGGCCCGGCGGTGGCGGCGGTGGTGGCGGGCGCGGCGCCCTTGGCAGCGGCCTGCCGCAGCACATGACCGCGGAGGCGACGATCCTGCTGGGTCAGAAGAAGAGCGCGCTCGAGTTCCGCGACTTTCTCGCCGGTGAGTTCGATCCGCTGCCGCTGGCCGACGTGATGACCTACCTGCGCGCGCGCGAGCAGGCGGGCGTCATCCGGCTGGTGAAGCGATGACGATCGCCGCGCTGCTGGCCGGCGCGCGCGTCTACGATCTCGAGCAGCCGCGATTTGCCGGCATGCCGGTGCATCCCGCGCACCGGCCCGGCTACTTCTACGGCCTCCATCGGCGTCATCGGGACTCGTACCGTCCGAACGAGCACGGTCCGCGATCCGGCGCCTCGGGGATGCTGACGATGATGGAGCACAGCGGGACGCACATCGACGCGCTGTGTCACCAGGCGTGCGACCTGGCGTTTCACGGCGGCGTGAAGGTCGAGGATGTCGAGCGCCAGGACGGGTATCGCGAGCTCGGCGCCGAAACGATACAGCCGCTGCTGGGCCGCGGCGTGCTGCTCGACATCGCGGCGCTCAAAGGCGTGGCGCAGCTGCCGCAGCACTACGCGATCACCGCCGACGATCTCGTCGCCGCGGCGCGCGCCGCCTCGGTCGTGGTGCAGCCGGGTGACGTGCTGCTGGTTCGAACCGGCTACGCTCCGTTCTGGGGGGATGAAGCGACCTACCTGAACGCGGCCGGCGTCTCGAAGTCGGGGAACATCTGGGCCGCCGATCAGCGGGTGGTGGCGGTCGGCGCCGACAACATGGCGTGGGACAACATGGAGGAGCGCGATCCGGACACGAAGATGGCGCTGTTCGGCCATGCGCACCTGCTGGTGAAACACGGCATCCACATCATCGAGAACCTGAACCTCGAGGAGCTGGCGGCGGCGAACATACACGAGTTCGGCTTCGTCGGGATTCCGCTGAAGTTCCGCGGCGCGACCGGATCGCCGATCCGTCCGCTGGCGCTCGTGTAGCGCGAAGGCTTCAAAGCGTCTTTCACGGATGTAGTGCGGACCTTCAGGTCCGCCGTTCCGGGCAGGCCTGAAGGCCTGCACTACCTGAAAGCGATCAGTTCATGCTGCAGGCGCCGGGACCGCGCGGGTCGCCGCACGATCCGCACGCGCTGATTGGCCGATCCCATTTCCCGGCCGACTTGGCCGGTGTGCTCGACTGCGCGGCGAAGACCGACATCAGCTTCTGCAGCTCGGCGCCTTTGCACGACGGGCACGACGGCGTCTGGCTCTCCCGGGTCAGATACTCGAAGCGATGCCCGCAGCCGCGGCATTCGTATTCGAAAAGAGGCATGGAGTATTCTAGCGCCCTTGCCGCAGATTGTTGCTGCCGTGATGCCGGGGCCGTTGCTGCCGGTCGAGCTGCGGGAGTTTGCCGAGCCGGAGCTCGAGCCGGGCTCGCTGCTGCTGCGCACACTCTATTCCGAAGTCTGCGGCACCGACGTTCACATCTGGCACGGACGCCTGGCGGGCGTGCCGTTTCCGATTATCCCGGGCCACGTCTCGGTCGGCATCGCCGACAAGATCCGCGGTGACGTCCGCGGTGTCGACGGCGCCAGGGTGGTCGAAGGCGATCGCCTCGTCTTCTTCGACGTCCACCGCACCTGCGGGCGGTGCCGGGCCTGCGCGGTGAACCGGACGCCGACGCGCTGCGAGGCGCGGCGCGTCTACGGCATCACCGATTCGGCGGCCGAAGGTTTGTTCGGCGGCTGGGCCGAGGCGATCTACCTCGAGCCGGGCGTGTCGATGGCGAAGCTGCCCGACTCGGTGCCGTCGGAAACCTACATCAGCGGCGGTTGCGGGTTGATCACCGCCGTGCACGCGATCGATCGGGCGGCGATCACGCTCGGCGACTCGGTGCTGGTGCAAGGCACCGGCGCGGTCGGGCTCAGCGCGATCGCGTTGGCGCGTCTGGCCGGCGCCACCCGCGTGATCGCGTTCGGCGCGCCGGCCGATCGTCTCCAGCTGGCCGCGGCCATGGGTGCCGATCACGTCGTCGACGTGCTGCAGACGACGCCGGAAGAACGGTTGCAGCTGGTCCGGGATCTGACCGGCGGTCTGGGTGTGGATGTCGCGATCGAAGCGGCGGGGGCGGCGCGCGCCGTCGAGGAAGCGCTGGATCTGATTCGCGACGGCGGCCGCTACGTGATCGCCGGGCACTACACCGACGCCGGGCCGAGCGCGGTCAATGTGCACCAGCAGATCAACAAGAAGCACCTCGAGATCCGCGGCTGCTGGGGAAGCGAGGTGTCGCACTTCGTGCGGGCGCTGCGCGTGCTCGAGCGTCATCACGCCGCGATCCCCTGGCGCGCGATCGGCGCCAGGACCTACGCGCTCTCGGAACTCAATCAGGCGCTCGCCGATGCCGAGGCGATGCGTCTCCCGAAGGCACTTGTCAAACCCACGTAGTGTCCGGCTTCAGCCGGACTTGACGGGTCCGCCTGAAGGCGGACACTGCCGGAGCGCAGGCCCGGCTGACGGCGTTCATCATCGGGGTGCGGAGATCCGCATCGCGATCGCGGCGATCGGATTTCGTCTGGTGTCCTCGTTCGTCGCCTTGTGCGCGGTCCTCGCCTTTCCGCTCGATCGCCGTCTGCCGGACCAGTCGACGGTGTGGGGCAACCCCAGCCCGTTCTGGGACGCGTTCGCGCGTCACGACTCCGGATGGTATTTCGACATCGCGCGCAAGGGCTACGACGCGAGCGCCGCTGTCGCCGGCGGTCGCAGCAATATCGCGTTCGCGCCGGTCTACCCGATGCTGATGCGCTACGTCGGCCGGATGTTCGGCCGATCGCCGGGCGACCTCTATCTCGGCGGCATCGCCGTATCGTGGCTGTCGTTCGCGCTGGCGATGGTGGTGCTGTACCGGCTCGCCGCGCTCGATCTGCCGCGCCGGCATGCGGAGCGCGCGGTGGTGCTGATCGCGATCTTTCCGTTTTCGTTTTTCTTCGGCGCCGTTTATACCGAGAGCACCTTCCTGCTGTTCACCCTGCTCAGCTTCTACGGGTTCAGAACCCGGCGCTGGGCGCTCGGCGGCATCGCGGGAGCAATCGCGACGGCGACGCGGGTGACCGGCATCATGATGTGGCCGGCGCTGGCCTGGCTCGCATGGCGGTCGGCGGCGCCGAACGGGCGCGATCGCGCCTTCGCCGCGGCGGGCCTGGTGGCCGCCACGCTCGGCTTCGTCGGCTACTGCGCCTACATTTACGATCTCACGGGCCAGCCGCTGCTGTGGGCGACGGCGTTGACCCGCTGGGGGAGCGGCTATCACCCGGGCGGCGCGCCATGGAGCGCGCCGGTCGCTCTGGCGCAGCGCCTGCTGACGCATCCATATGTGTTTCTGACGTCCGAACCGATGGCGCTGTACGACACGCTCTACGGCGTGACGGCGCTCCTGTTTGCGGCGGCGATTCCGTTCGTCTGGCAGAAATTCGGCGCGGCTTACGGATTGTTCATGCTGCTGAACTTATACGTCCCGCTCTCGTCCGGCGCGTTCGAGGGGCTGGGCCGGTACTGCTCGGTGCTCTTTCCAACGTTCATCTGGCTGGCCTCGCTCCGATCGCGGTTCGTCTACACCTCGCTGGTCGTCGTATTCGCGCTCTTCTATACGCTCGGCCTCGCCCTGTTCGCGACGGTCCATCCGCTGTTCTAGGGAGTGGGTAGTGCGGGCCTTCAGGCCTGCCTCGACGGCGGACCTGAAGGTCTGAAAGGACCAAGGACCAAGAACCAAGGCCAAAGGACTATTTCGCCCGAGCCGGTGTCTAAGGACTCGATGCGCGTAGTGCGTGGCGTCTTTGCCGTCGTCCTGCTGCTGACCGTGTCCGCGTGCGCGCGCCCGCCGCTCAAGGCGGTGGCTCCGGTGGCGCCGCCGCCGCCCACGCCAGCGCAGCGGCTCGCGTCGGCCGATGCGCTCGTCCGCGAAGGCTGCCTGGACTGTCTGATCGACGCCTTCGGGCAGTACGACCTGCTGCGCACGATTCCCTCGGCGGCCGAGGTCGGGACCGCCGGCGCGGTCCGCAGCGCGGCGCTCATCGCCCTGCGCCAGCGCGAATTGGGCATGAGCGACGAGGGCTACAGCCAGCGCGCGCGTGCGATGCTGCTCGGCTCACCCGGTCAGCCGGCCTGGCTGCGCACGGTGCTCGACATCGTCGACGTGCTGCCGGCCGGCGGCGTGACCCGGACCCCGACCAGCGATCTCGATCTCGACCGGAGCCGCGCCCTTCGGCTGAACCACGACGCCTGGCGTGAGACGCTGCGGGATCTCGCGCCGGCCAGCGAGTTCAACGCCTACGTCTGGCTGTCGTTCGCCTGCGCGAACGAAGCGCGCGACGTCACCCGCGACAGCATCTTCGCCCCGACCGCGGCGTTCATGGACGTACCGCTGATCGTGTTCAGGCGAGCGACCTGCCGCAGCCTCGGACCCGAGACGATGCGGGAGTTGATCGCCGGCAATCCCCGGTTCGTCGAGACGAAGTACTACCTCGGCTCCTACGATGTCAGCCTGCTGATCAGCGGGCAGGACAAGCTCGATGAGGCCGACCACCTGTTCGACGAGGCCTACGCCTGGCGCCCGGAATGGCCCGCGCTGACGCAGTCGATCGCCAACATCGCGATGACGGTCGAGGAGTTCGAGCGCGCGGCGCTGTTCTACGACCGCACGCTGGCGCTCGAGCCGCACGCCGTCGACGCGCTGCTCGGCAAGGCGCGCGCCCAGACCTATCTCGGACAAGGCGTCGAGGCGATTGCCACGCTCGACACGCTGCTGGCGGAACGCTGGTTCGTCGGCGACGCGCGCTACTGGCGCGCGCTGAACGAGAGCGAGCTCGAACGCAACGACGAAGCCTGGAGCGACATCGAGCTCGCGGCCAAGCTGCTGGTGAACGCCGAGGTGCCGAAGCTGGCCGGCCTGATCGCATACCGGCGGCACGAGCTCGAGGTCTCGCGCGAGAAATTCGACCAGTCACGGACCCGCAATCCCCGCGACTGCGAGACCGGCTATTACCTTGGCGTCGTCCTCGCCGAGCAGCGCGCCTGGCCTCGCACCGCTGCGGTGCTGCGCGAAGCGTCCGACTGCCTGCAGGGGGCCGAGCTCGGTTACACGCAGGAGATCGCCAACATTCGCGCGTCGGACGATCCGCCCGAACGCAAGGCGAAGAAAATCGCCAGGCGGGAGCAGTACATCGCGAAGGGGCGCCGCTATCTGGCGACGTCCTGGTTCGACATTGCCGTCGCCTACTACAATTTGTCGAAGCCGGCGGAAGCGCGGCAGTACGCCGAGAAGGTGGTCGAGGACGAGCAGTTCGGCGATCGCGCGAAGGAAATCCTCTCGCGGCTGGCCAAAAGCCCCGCACGTTGAGATCTCGCCCCTGAACGCTGCACCATGAACCCCGAACCCGGGCAGGTCGCGTCCTGTATACTGGGAGGATGTCTCTGTCAGTAGAAAAGCCTTCATCACAGCCGGGTAAAGCGGACGTCGCCAACCCGCTGCGCCGCAACGTCGCCATCATCGCCCACGTCGATCACGGCAAGACCACCCTGGTTGACGCGTTGCTGCACCAGAGCGGGACGTTTCGCGCCAACGAGCGCGTCGCCGAGCGCGCCATGGACAGCAACGAGCTGGAACGCGAGCGCGGCATCACCATTCTGGCCAAGAACACCGCGGTGCATTACCACGATGTCCTGATCAACATCGTCGACACTCCCGGCCACGCCGACTTCGGCGGCGAGGTGGAGCGGACGCTGTCGATGGTGGACGGGGTGATGCTGCTGGTGGACGCCTCGGAAGGGCCGCTCCCGCAGACCCGGTTCGTGCTGCGCAAGGCGCTGGAGCGCCGGCTGACGCCGCTGGTCGTGATCAACAAGATCGACCGCCCCGATGCGCGAATCTCGGAAGTGCTGAACGAGGTCTACGATCTGTTCATCGACCTCGACGCGAACGAGGATCAGCTCGACTTTCCGGTGCTCTACACCAACGCGCGGATCGGCACCGCCAGCGTGGATCCGGAGGTCGCCGGCGAGGACCTGCGTCCGCTGTTCGACGCGGTGGTCAAGCACGTACCGCCGCCGCGCGGCAACCCCGACGCGCCGCTGCAGCTGCTGGTCGCCAACCTCGACGCGAGCGACTACGTCGGGCGGATCGCGATCGGACGGATCTTCAACGGCCGCGTCAAAATCGGCGACGCCGTCGCGGTCGTCAAGCTCGACACCGCGGTGCAGCACACCAAGGTCACCAAGCTCTACGCCTTCGACGGGTTGAAGCGGGTCGACATCCAGGAAGCCGCGGCGGGCGACATCGTCTGCCTGGCCGGCATCGAGGACATCACCATCGGCGAGACCATCACCGACATGGAGCACCAGATCGCGATCCCGCCGATCGCGATCGACGAGCCGACCGTGCACATGATCTTCGGGGTCAACACCTCGCCGGTGGCCGGCCGCGAAGGGCAGTACGTCACGTCCCGCCAGCTCAAGGATCGCCTCGACAAGGAGTTGCTCGGCAACGTCTCGATCCGCATGGAACCGACCGACACCCCGGAACAGATCAAGGTCATCGGCCGCGGCGAGCTGCAGCTGTCGATCCTGATCGAGATGATGCGCCGCGAAGGCTTCGAGCTGCAGGTCTCCCGCCCGGACATCGTCACCAAGCAGCTCGACGGCCAGACGGTCGAGCCGGTCGAAGAGTTGATCATCGACGTCCCCGAAGATCATCAGGGCATCGTCATCGCGCAGGTCGGCGAGCGTAAGGGCGTGATGACCAAGATGGTGAACAACGGCAGCGGGCGCGTTCGCCTGGAGTTCCGCATCCCAGCGCGCGGGTTGATTGGTTTCCGCTCGCAGTTCATGACCGACACCAAAGGCACCGGCATCATGAACCACATCTTCTCGAGCTGGGAGCCCTGGCACGGCGCGATCGCGTCGCGCGCCAACGGCGCGCTGGTGGCCGACCGTGCGGGAGTCGCAACGTCGTATGCGATTTTCAACCTGCAGGAGCGCGGTGAGATTTTCATCGACCCGGGCGTCAACGTCTACGAGGGGATGCTGATCGGCGAGAATTCACGCACCGCCGACATGGACGTCAACGTCTGCAAGGAAAAGAAACAGACCAACATGCGCGCCTCGTCGGCAGACGAAGCGATCCGGCTGATCCCGCCGCGCAAGCTCGGGCTCGAGCAGGCGATCGAGTTCATCAACGACGACGAGCTGGTGGAGGTGACGCCGTCGACGATCAGGCTGCGGAAGCGGATCCTCTCTGCGAACATGCGGCCGAAGAAGGAAGTCGCCGAGCGGTAGGGCGGGTCGTGCCAGATCCGCCGCCAGCCGGGTCCAGAAGGACCCGGCCTACGGAGTCCTGATGCGCGTCGACGGCTACGCACCGATCGCAGACTACGCGGTCATCGGCGACGGACGGACGATGGCGCTGGTCGCGCGCGATGGCGCGATCGACTGGCTCTGCCTGCCGAACCTCGATTCTCCCAGCGCATTCGCGGCGATCCTCGACGTCGAACGCGGCGGCAGCTTCACCCTTCAGCCCGCCGTGCCGTTTCAGTCCACCCGCCGCTATCTTCCGCGCACCAACGTGCTCGAAACCACCTTCACCACCGGGCAGGGATCGGTGCGCGTGATCGACGCGATGACCCTGCCCAACGATCACCTGGATCCGATGCGCGAGCTGGTGCGATCGGTCGAGGGCGTCTCGGGCCTGGTGCCGATGCGCTGGCGCTGCGCGCCGCGCTTCGACTACGGCCGCCTGCGGCCGCGCACCGAGTGGCGGCACGGAATTCCGGTCGCCGCCTGCGGCGGGGACGCGGTCGCGATTGCGAGCTGGGGCGCCGGGAGCCCGGCCTGGCGTGACGCCGGCGCGGAAGCCGAGTTCGAGGTGGCCGGCGGAGGCCGCGCCCTGCTCGCGATGAGCAGCGCTTACGCCGAGCCCTTGATTCTGCCGGGC
Source organism: uncultured Acidobacteriota bacterium (assembly GCA_963794705.1). Classification (GTDB taxonomy): domain Bacteria; phylum Acidobacteriota; class Vicinamibacteria; order Vicinamibacterales; family CAVVIG01; genus CAVQFC01. The sequence goes on along the minus strand of CAWCFI010000004.1, from coordinate 244,189 downwards.
CGCCACGATGTGATGAAGCGCCTGGCGCTGACGGCCGCCTTCTGGGAACAGTGGTCGCGGGCGCACGACTACGATGGCCCCTGGGCCGATCTCGTCCTCCGCAGCGCGCTGGCGCTGAAGTTGATGATCTTCGCGCCGTCCGGTGCGTCGGTTGCGGCGCCGACGACGTCGCTGCCCGAAGAAATCGGCGGACAGCGCAACTGGGACTACCGCTTCTGCTGGATCCGCGACTCCAATTTCATGATCGACGCGCTGCTTCAGCTCGGCTGTCATGAAGAAGCGCGTTCGCTGTTCTGGTGGTTCATGCAGGCCACCGCGCTCACGGTGCCGTCGCTTCACGTGTTGTACCGGCTCGACGGCGGTCTCGGCACCACCGAACGCGAGATCGATCTGTCCGGCTATCGAGGTTCGCGTCCCGTACGGGTCGGTAACGGCGCCGTGGGGCAGACCCAGCTGGATATCTATGGCGCGCTGTTCGAGACCGCCTGGCTCTACAGCGAAGGGCATCATGCGCTCGATCGCGAAACCGGCGCGGTTCTGGCCCGCATCGCCGACCGTGTGTGCGAACTCTGGCAACAGCCGGACTCCGGCATCTGGGAGGTGCGCAACGGGCCGTTTCATTTCACGCACTCGAAGGTGATGTGCTGGGTGGCCCTCGATCGCGCGGTGCGGCTGGCTGAGCGTCACGAGCTGCCGGCGGCCCGCGCCTCCCGCTGGCGCGCCGAAGCCGACGCCATCCGCGCATTCATCGAGCAGCAGTGCTGGAGCGAGGAGCTTGGCAGCTACACGCGGATCGCCGGCAGCCGCGACGTGGACGCCAGCCTGCTGATGCTGCCGATGCTCGGGTATGCCGGCGCCGCCGACCCGCGCGTCCGCGGCACCGTCGACGCCGTCAACCGGCTGCTGCGGCACGACGACGTGGTCTATCGGTATCATGCGGACGATGGCGTGCCGGGCGGCGAGGGGTGCTTCTTGAATTGCTCGTTCTGGCTGGTGAGCGCCCTGGCACAATGCGGTCAGCGGGACGAGGCGAAGCGGCTGATGGAGCGGCTGGCCGCGCGCGCCAATGACGTCGGGCTGTTTTCCGAGGAGATCGATCCCGGCAGCGGCGCCTTTCTCGGGAACTTTCCTCAGGCGCTGGTCCACCTGGCGCTGATTGACGCCGCCATCGCGATCGCAAAGGCCGGCGCCGCGTGATCGCGTCCGCGCTGGCCGGCGGCGTCATCGGGACGCTGGCGATGACGACCTTGCTCAAGGCGGCGACCGAGCTCGGCATCACGCGCATGGATCTGCCGCTGCTGCTGGGGACGGCCGTCACCGAGAATCGGCGCAAGGCGCGCGCGCTCGGCTACGCCGGCTACTTTGTCCTCGGCGTCGCCTTCGCCGAAGCGTACGGCCGGTTCTTCGCTGTCGTCGGCCGCAGCTCGTGGCAGCTTGGCGCGCTGCTGGGCGCATTGCAGGCCGTGTTCACCGCGACGGTGCTGGTCAGCGTGCTGCTACCCGTGGTGCACCCGCGCATGGCAACGGCGGACACGGCCGCGAACGAGATCACGCTGATCGAGCCGCCGGGATTCCTGATGCTGAACTACGGCCGCAACACCTTCCTGGTGACGCTTGCGGCGCACATCGTCTACGGCGCGCTCGTCGGTCTCATTGTCAGGCTCTGAGCTCGCCCCCGACGCCGCACCTCGCACCTCGCACCTCGCACCTCGCACCTCGCACCTCGCACCTCGCACCTCGCACCTCGCACCTCGCACCCCCGCACCTCCGGTATCATGTGGTGTGTTCAACCGTCGCACCACCGGTTCCGTCGTCTGTCCATCGTGCGGCTCGCTCGTCGGCGTGCGCGACGACAAGTGCTACTCGTGCGGCCGCTCGAATCCGGGACTCTGGGGCTTCGGTCCGGCGCTGCGGAACATCGGCGCCGACTTCGGCTTCGGTCCGATAGTGATCGGCGCGTGCTCGACCCTCTACGTGATTACCCTGCTGATGTCGGGCAACGCGATCTTCGACATGGGCGGCGGCATCATGTCGATCCTCGCGCCCACCACCGGCGTGCTTCGCCTGTTCGGCGCCAGCGGCGGCGTGCCGGTGTTCGGCGACGGCCGCTGGTGGACCGTGCTCAGCGCCGGCTGGCTGCACGCCTCGCTGCTTCACATCTTCATGAACATGTACTGGGTGCGGCAGATGGGGCCGGCGATGACCGAGATCCTCGGCCCGGCCCGGACCGTCATCATCTACACCGCCGGTGGTGTCGCCGGATTTGCGCTCAGCTCACTGGCGTGGGCGTTCTTCCCGCCGCTGCCGTTCCTGCACGGCGGCGCGCTCACGGTCGGCGCCTCGGCGTCGGTGTTCGGGTTGATCGGCGCGCTCTATCACTACGGACGAACCAGCAGCAGCATCGCCAAGCAGATGGCGCAGTCGATCGTCATTCAGGCGGTGATCTTCGGCGTCTTGATGGGGAACTCGGGCATCGACAACTTCGCGCATCTGGGCGGGTTCGCCGGCGGCTATTTCACGTCGGCGTTTCTCAATCCGATGACGCGCGAGCGCGGCGATCACATGATCATCGCGGCGGCCTGCCTGGTGGCAACGGTCCTGTCGATTGCCGCGTCAATCCTGACGCGGATGTCGATCCTGCGCTGAGGCGACCCTACTTCTTCTTGAGCTCGAGCTCTTCGTCGATGATTCGCTTGAATACGTCGAAGGGCTGGGCGCCGCTGATCATGCGGCCGTTGATGTAAAAAGCGGGCGTGCCGTTGACGCCGGCTTCCTCGCCGTCCTTGACGTCGGCGTCGATCACACTCTTCAGCTTGTGCGTGTCGACACAGCTATTGAACTGGGCGGTGTTCAATCCCAGCGCCGTGGCATGCTGCTTCAGATCGCCATCGGTCAGCTTGCTCGGGTTCGCGAACAGGAGGTCGTGATACGGCCAGAACTTGCCCTGCTCGCCGGCGCACGCCGCGGCTTCGGCGGCCGGCCGCGCCGCCGGATGATTGGGAAGCGGATAGTTGCGATAGACGAAGCGAATCTTGTCGCCGTAGGTGCTGAGCACCTGCTGCACGGTCGGGTCCGCCCGCAGGCAGAACGGGCACTGGAAATCCGAAAACTCGATCAACTCGATCGGCGCGCTTTTCGACCCTTTGCTCGGGCTGTTGCCGGACGAGACGGTCAGCCGCGGCGGGTCGAGCGCGATCGTGACGCTGGTCTTCGCCCGGAGCGAGTCCACGTACTGGGCGCGGATGCCCTGCATCCGCTCCTGGGTGAGAAACGCGCGAATCGGCTGTTTCACCTGCTCGAGCGGCGCACCCTGCAGTCGCGCCTGGTTGGCCTGGAACCAGCTGGTGACGTCGGTCTCCGACACCGGCGGAATCTTCGCGGTGATCTCTTTTTCGATCAGCGCCGCGCGATCGATGCCTTGTGCCTTTGCCGCGGCGTCCATCAGCTTGTTCGAGACGATCTCGTCGAGGGCTGAGCGACGGGCTTCGTAGAGCGCCTGAGACAGCTTGGCGCTCCCGAAGTTGGACGCCGGCTGATCGAGCGCCTTGTCGTCCACTTCGGCCAAGGTGATGGGTGCGCCGCCGACGGTGGCTACGGTCTCGGACGGCAGCTGACGGCGGGCCTGCTGCGCCGAGGTCTGCGAACAGGCGGTCAGCACCCCGAGCAGCGCCGCGAGCATCAACTTCCTCATCACAAAATTATAGCCTTTCCTACTCGCCTAGCCGCTGCGGCAGGTCGGCGATGACGTACGCCATGACCGCCACGGCCGCGGCGCATTTGGCCATCTCCACCGGATCGATCTTGTCGATGGTGTCTGCTGGCGTATGGTGAATCAGGAAGTATCTCGAGCCATCGACCTCCAGCGACATACCGGGGATATGCGCCTCCTGCATGCTCGGGCCGATGTCCGCGCCGCCGCCGCCGAGGCTGATCTGATCCGCGGCAATCCCCGCCAGCAGGGTGCCGATTGCCTTCACCGTTTCGCGCGCCGCGTCGTTGCCGGTGAAGCCGAACCCCAGCGGCCGGAATACACCGCCATCAGACTCGAGCATCATCACGTGCTTGCTGAGCTCGGCGCGGTGCTGGTCGCGGTAGGCCAGGCCGCCGCGCCCGCCGTTCTCCTCGTTGGTCCAGAGCACGACGCGGACGGTCCGGCGCGGCCGCAGGTTCAGCTTCTTCATGATCCGCAGCGCTTCCCACGTCACCACGCAGCCACCGCCATCGTCGGTCGCTCCCGCGCCCACGTCCCACGAGTCGAGGTGGCCGCTGACGACGACGACCTCGTCGGGCCGTTCGCGTCCGCGAAGCTCGCCGACCACGTTGGCCGACTCGGCGTCGGCGTCGAAATGCGCTTCCATCTTCAGGCGCACGACCGGCTTGCTGCCGCGGTCGACCATGCGCTGCAGGCGATCGGCGTCTTCAGCCGAGATCGCCGCCGCCGGAATCTTCTTCACGTCGCCCGCGTACTGCAGCGCGCCGGTGTGCGGCGTGCGCAGGCCGGCCGGGCCGACCGCACGAATCAGCATCGCGACCGCGCCAAGGCGCGAGGCCCGCGACGGCCCGCCCGATCGGAATCGCACCGTCTCTCCGTAGTTGGTGAACGGCACGTTGAAGAGGACGATGCGCCCGCGGGCCTGCGATGCCCGGGCATCCAGTTCGTCGAACGTATGCACGACCATGACTTCGGCCTGGATGGCGTCGCCGCCGGTGCCGACGCTGTCGCCGAGCCCGAGCATGACCATGGAGTGCCGGGCGGGCTCGACGATCTCGGCGCTCTCGCTGCCGCGCACCCACTTGGGCACCATCACACGCTCGGTGTGCACGTTCTCCAGGCCGTCCTTCTTCATTTCAGCGGCCGCCCATTGAATGGCGCGATCGAGCGCGGGGGTGCCGCTGAGCCGGTTGCCGATGGTATCGGTCAGCACCGCCAGCCGATCCCAGGCGAACGTGCTGCTCATGGCCTCGCCAATCAATCGGGAGGCCGGGTCGCGGTACGCGTCGAGCCAGGCCGGACTGCTCGACGCTGTCGGCGGTGGAGCTTGCGCCCCGACGATGGTTGCGGCTACGGCGAAAAACGGTACGGCGAGCAAGAGTCCCACGCGGCGTCGCATTCGGAACCTCCGGAGTCGATAGAGGTTACCTCAACAGCGTATTAGAGCGTGCTGCTGACGCGCGCGGTGGCCGCGACCTTCTCGGGCTCTGGCGTGAAGTCTTCGCCCGGGTTGATGAAGCGGTCCTTCTCGAAGTGGTACTGCTTGTCGTAGAGCTGGCGGTAGCGGCCGGCTCGCGCCAGCAGCTCCTCGTGAGTGCCGCTCTCGACGATCTGGCCGTGCTCGAGCACCATGATCTGGTCGGAGCTGCGGATCGTCGACAACCGGTGCGCGATCACGAACGTGGTGCGCCCGGCGCGCAGCGCCTTCAGCGCATCCTGGATCATCGCTTCGCTCTCGCTGTCGAGGCTCGAGGTGGCCTCGTCGAGAATCAGGATCTTCGGGTCGGCGAGAATCGCGCGCGCGATCGCCACGCGCTGGCGCTGACCGCCCGACAGCCGCACCCCGCGCTCGCCGACGATGGTGTCGTAGCCCTGCTCGAACTCCTGGATGAATTCATCGCAGTGCGCGATCTGGCTGACCGCCTTGATCTCCTCGCGCGACGCGTGCGGCCTGGCGTAGGCGATGTTGGCGGCGATCGTCCCGTCGAACAGGAAGTTGTCCTGCAGCACCACGCCGAGGTGTTCGCGGAAGTCGCGCAGCTTGATCGACGTCAGGTCGTGGCCGTCCACCAGGACGCGGCCGGTCTGCGGCCGGTTGAAGGTCATGACCAGGCTGATCAGCGTGCTCTTTCCCGAGCCGCTCGATCCCACCAGCGCCGTGGTCGAGCCGGCCGGCGCGGTGAAGGTGACGTCCTTCAGCACCGGCACCCCCGGGTTGTACTCGAAGGTGACGTGGTCGAACGCGATCTCGCCGCGGACGTCGGGCAGCGGCGCGCGATCCGCGTCCTCCTGATCCTCGGTCGCCATCCGCCGGATTTCGCGGATCCGGTCGAGCCCGGCGAACGCCTCGCTCAACTGCGTGCCGATCGACGCGAGCTGAATCACCGGCATGGTGATCATCGCGGTGAACGCGAAGTACTGGAAGAAGTCGCCGATCGTCATCTGCCCGGCGCGGATCGCCGAGCCGCCGATCAGCATCATCGCGATGCCGATCGCCGCAATCACCAGCGACGAGAAGGCCGTGATCGACGAGACGCCGGTAAGCGACCGCGCCACGTTGCGGAACAGCCGGTGCGCGCCGTGCGCGAACACGATCTCTTCGCGCTTTTCCGCGGTGTAGGCCTTGACGATGCGGACCCCGCCCAGCGATTCGGCGAGCCGGCCGGTGACCTCGGCGTTGATCTGGCCGCGCTCGCGGAACAGCGGCCGCAGCCGCTTGAACGCGGTCGCCATGCCGCCGCCGAACAGCACCAGGATGAGCAGGGTGACGACGGTCAGCTTCCAGTTCAAGTAGATCAGGAATCCGAGCGCGATCGTCGCGGTGAGAATCGACCCGGTGAGCTGGACCAGGCCGGTGCCGACCAGATTGCGGATGCCCTCGGCGTCGGTCATGATCCGCGAGATCAGCACGCCGCTCTTGGTCGAGTCGAAGTAGCGGATCGGCAGGCGCATCACGTGCGCCTCGACGTCCTTGCGCATGTCGGTGATGGCGCGCTGCGCGGCAACGCCCAGAATCTGCGAGTTGGTGAACGAGCTGACCGCATCGACGATCGCGGCGGCGCCGACCGCCATCGCCAGCTTGGGCAGCAGATCCCAGTGGCCCTTGGCGACCACGTCATCCATCAGGTACTTGGTGGAGGCCGGGAGCACGAAACCCGAGAGGCGGTTGATCAGCATCAGCCCGAGGCCCATCGAGAGCCGCTTGCGATGGGTCCAGATCAGGCCTCGCGCTTCTTCCCACGAGCCGGCGGTGAAGGCTTTCTTTTTTGGCGTCTTGGCGGCGTCGGCGGGGACCGCCGATCGGGGTGTTCGTTCAGGATGGGCCACTCGTCATGATAACCGGGACCAAAAGGGGCCGGCCTATACAAACGGGTAGGGCGGTGGCTTCAGCTCTGGCCGGTCTGGTTCATCCCGCCTGCAAGCACGTCCGAACGGCCGCCGCGAGTCCGTCTTCGTCGTTGCTCGCGGTCGGCCGGTAGCCGCGCGATTTGAGCGCCTCGGTCGCGTTGCCCATGACGAATGCGGTGCCGGCGAAGTCGAGCATCTCGATGTCGTTGAGGTTGTCGCCGATCGCGGCAACGTCGGCGGCGGTCCAGCCGCGCCGCGCCACCCACGCCGCCAGCGTCGTCCCTTTCGAGCAGCCGGCCGCGTTGATGTCGACCAGCGAGAAGTCGCGGGCCGCGTACTCGGTGATCGCCACCGAGAACTGATCGGCGATCGGCATCGCCCGCAGCGATTCGACCAGCGCCCGCATCGGCGCGACGCTGCCGTTGAACATCACCTGGATCGGATCCTCGGTCAGGGCGTCGCGCAGCGGCGACGGCGAGCGGCTGATGAAGGCCTTGTTCTTGTCGAAATAGCCGCGCCGGTTGGGGTGCGACCAGTCCATGCGCTCGAACACGATCTGCCGCGCGTCGGACCGGTCGAACACCACCGCGACGCTGTCCTCGAGGTGCCGGGTCTGGTCGAGCACGCGGCGCGCCGCGTCCCGCGACAGCACGTGCCGGAGCTCGGTCTCGCCGCTCTTGCGCTTCACCACCGCGCCGTTGTTGACGATGAGCGTGAGCGGAATCGGCAGCCGATCGACCACCGCGCTGGTGAAGTGATAGCTCCGGCCGGTGACGAGCGCCACCTCGACCCCGAGCGCCGATGCCTCGATCAACGCGTCGCGGTGCGCCTCCGGCAGCCGCCCGCGGCTGTCGAGCAGTGTCCCGTCGATGTCGATGGCCAGGAGGCGGATCATCGGGGCAGGACCGGCAGGAGGGGCAGGACGGGCGGGAGAGGCAGGAAGGGCAGGGTGGGTCGTTCGTTCTCGGTTGGGTAGATAGGTTCGTCCCAAAGGCGGCCGTGGCCCTCAAGAGTTTCGAAAACGCCAGCGGATCGCGCCTTGTCGTTCTGGAACGGAGCGTGGATCAGCGGCGCCTCATGAAGAACTTGCGGCATCATTCGCTCGTGGCCTGGCAGCGCGCCGACGATTTGTTCATCAAGGACTCGGTTTTCAACTTCGCAAGGCCGCGTCCTGTACCGGCAAACATCGCGGAAGGCTTCGGGCGACGACATAGACGCGATCGCGTTCATTTCCTCAACATCGCGGAAGCGTCGCTCGCTGACGTGTCGTATTGCATTCACGTGGCCGGGCGCCTCGATTACTTCGTGTCGGAGTTGGTAACCGAGCTCGAAAACGATCTGAGCGGTGTCGGAGCACCGCTGGTCGGCCCGCCCTTCCCGCCCTTCCTGCCCCCTACCTCTCCGGAATCGACGTGTAGGCGATGACCACGAATTTCCACCCGGAGGGCTCTCGAACCAGGGTGAAGTGATCGACGCCGTGCGAGACCGCCTTGCCGTCGCGCATCACCTGGAAATCCGCGCGCACGTGCGCGAGATGATCGCTGTCGATCGTCACCGTGACGTTGGTCAGCGGCTCGCGGAAGATCACCGGGGTGGTGCTCCTTCGCATCGCCGCGATCCATTCGTTGCCGGGCTGCTCGGTGTTCGTCCACTGACCGTCTCGCACGCGCGAGATGACGATGATTGAGGCTGGCGCAAGATCAGCAGCGACCTTGTCCACCTCGTGGTCGCCAAGGTGGAGCAGGAACTGCTCGACCAGGGTCTTCAGTTCGGCCGCCTCCGATCCGTCAGCCGCACCCGACCGATTTGACCCGGCCGACCCACCAGACCCACGCGACCCATCTGTCCCGGTATGGTCAACGACCACCGTACCGCCCTTCATGACCCAGCGGACCTTGTTGATGACGACGTCGATGTCGGCGAGGGGATCGCCGTCGACCGCGACCAGGTCGGCAAAAAACCCCGGGGCGATGGCACCGAGATCCCCGGCATGACCCAGCAGCGCGGCCGGAATGGTGGTCGCGGTGGCGAGCGCCTGAGCGGGTGTCATCCCGGCCTTGATGAACCAGCCAAGCTCGCGCGTGTTCTGGCCGAACATGCTGTAGACCGCGTCGGAGCCCATGCCGATCTTGACGCCGGCCTTGAAGGCGCGCTTCGTCGACTCGAGGTTCTTCTCGATGTAGGCGCGCAGCGGCGGAATCGTCTCCGGCGCGAAGCCGAATTCGTCCTTCGCCTCGACGTAGTACCGGTTGTGATCGACGGTCGGGACCCAGACGGTGCCGCGCCTCACCATGTCCGCGATCGTCTCGTCGTCGAGCTCGATGCCGTGCTCGATCGAGTCGGCGCCGGCGCGCACCGCGTCTTTCACGCCAGACGGTCCGTATGAATGAATCGCCACCGGATGCTGTTTCGCGTGCGCGGCATCGACCGCCGCCTTCATCTCTTCGAAGGTGAGCGTCTGGGTGGTGTCGACGCTCTGGTAGCTGCCGCGCGAGCCGTAGACCTTGACCCAGTCCGAGCCGGCCGCGACCCGCGCGGCGGCGAGCTCGCCGTAGTCAGGTTTCGGCGCGTCGGCGCGCGGCGCCGAGAGCCCCTGTCCGGCGACGAACATCCGCGGCCCGATCATCCTGCCGGCGTTGATCAGATCGCGCATCGCGTAGTCGACGTCGGCCGCGGCTCCGAGATCGCGGGCGGTGGTGACGCCGGTCTCGAGCGTGCGCCGCGCGTTGTCCGCGGCGAGCACCGTGGTGACCCCGGCGGGCCGGCGCGGCTGACTCAGCGGCCGGGTCCCGGACGCCGGGTCCCAGAAGTAGGTCATGTGCGTGTGGAGATCGATCAGACCCGGGATCAGCGTGAAGCGGCGCAGGTCGATGACTTCGGCGCCGGCCGGCGGCGCGGCGGTGGAGATCGAGGTGATGCGGTCGCCGTCAATCAGGATCACGGCGTTGGCGATCGCCTTGCCCGCCGGATCGATCACCGCGCCGGCGCGAATCGCCTTGGTCGCCGCGACCGCGCTGGCAGACGACAGCCACAGGCCACAGAACAGAACGCAGCACCCACGTTTAACCGCAGAGCGCGCAAAGATCGCCGAGAAAACATGTTGGCTCTGCGTGCTCAGCGGTCTCCGCGGTTGCATCTTTTTGTGTCATGACGCGTATCTCGCTCTCGCTTCTTCGAACTGTTCCGCGATCTCGCGCGCCAGCGCGGCCGGTGCGAGGACGCGGGCGAACGGACCGAAGCTGAGAATCCAGCTGTTGAGCGCGCGATCGAGGCAGACATCCAGCGCCAGCACGAGACCGCCGCTGCCGTTGTCGCGAAGCTGCTGCGATGGATGCCACTCGCGCGCCCGCACGTAGTCGGCGACGGCCGGTTCAAACTCGACCTCGACGTGTTCCGGTGGACCCGAGTGCACGCCGAGCGAATGCGGGAACGCCGCGTCAGGCAGTTCTTCGATCGGCGTGAACCGCTCTTCGAGCAGCGCCACCTCCTGGATGCGCTCGACCGCGAACGTGCGCACCTCCTGATACTCCGGCACGTAGGCCAGCAGGTACAGGCCGCCTTGCGCGTAGGCGAGACGGTAGGGGTGCACCAGATAGGTCTTGGTCCGCTCGCTCGATTTCGAGTGGTAGGTCAGGTTCGCCTGACGCAGCTGCAGCGTCGCCTCCAGCGCGCGGGCGATGAACTGCTGCTGGCGCGGGTTGTCGTGCCGGCGCATCGGGTCGGCCTTGGTCGCAATCACCCTGGGAAGCTGGTCGAGGAACCGCCGCATGTGCGGCGTCAGCACCGATGACAGTTTTTCGAAGGCACTCTCGACGTCGTCTCGAAATGGCGTGCCGGACAGCGATTCGAGCAGCGTGCGGCTGAAGTAGAGCGCGCACAGCTCGGACACGGTGAGGCCGGCGGACAGACCCTTGAAGGCCTGGCCGTTGACCCGCCATCGCGTCTTGCCATCGTCGTGCGTCTTGTCGTCGAACAGCGGGAAGCCCGATTCCTCCAGCGCCTGCAGATCGCGGCGAATCGTCCGCGTGGTCACGCTGCACAGCGACGCCAGATCGTCAATCGTGACCCCGGCCCCCCGCGAGCGCTCGATCTCGCGCAGGATCGTCCACTGACGAATCACCTCGGCGTTTCGTGGCACGGAGAAAGGATACTGGAAATCGCCGCGGCGTTTTGCATCACGAAACCCGCGAAAAACAAAAACGGCACGAAAGACACGAAACCGATCCCCAGAGGGTTTTTCGTGTGTTTTGTGCCGATTTGATTTCGTGCGTTTCGTGATTCGATGTTCAGCTTGCCGCGCGACGTCGGGAATGCCCGCGTGTCAATCCAGTGAAATCCGCCGAAGCAGATCGAAATCGGACAGCATCTTGCCGGCGCCGAGCACCACGGACGACAGAGGATCTTCCGCGAGCTGCACCGGCAGGCCGGTTTCCTCGCGCAGGCGCTTGTCGAGGTTCTTCAGCATCGCACCGCCGCCGGTGAGGATGATGCCGCGGTCGAAGATGTCGGCCGACAGTTCCGGCGGAATGCGCTCGAGCGCGTCGTGGACGGCCTGGACGATCGCTTTCACCGGCTCGCCGAGCGCCTTGCGGATCTCCTCGTCGTTCATCGTCACCGTGACCGGCCGCCCCTCCATCACGTGCCGCCCTTTCACTTCCATCGTCAGCGGCCGCTCGAGCGGGAAGGCGGATCCGATCTCGATCTTGATCTGTTCGGAGGTCCGCTCGCCGATCAGCAGGTTGTGGGCCTTGCGCGCGTGCAGGATGATCGCTTCGTCGAGCGCGTTGCCCGCCACCCGTACCGACTTGCCGTAGACCACGCCGGCCAGCGAGATGACGGCGATGTCGGTGGTGCCGCCGCCGACGTCGACGACCATGTTGCCCGACGCCTCGGTGATCGGCATGCCGGCGCCGATCGCCGCCGCCATCGCCTCCTCGATCAGGTGCACTTCGCTCGCCTTGGCGCGCATCGCGCTGTCGCGCACGGCGCGGCGTTCGACCTGGGTGATCTCGGTCGGGACGCCGATGACCACGCGCGGCCGCAGCAGGCCGCTGCGCTTGTGCGCCTTCCGGATGAAGTGGGTCAGCATCCTCTCGGCCGCCTCGAAATCGGCGATCACACCGTCTTTCATGGGCTTGATGGCGGTGATGTTGCCCGGGGTGCGGCCGAGCATTTCCTTGGCCTCGATCCCGACCGCTTCGATCTTGCCGTTGATCTTGTTGATCGCCACGATCGAGGGCTCCGAGACGACGATGCCGCGGCCGCGCGCGAAGATGCACGTGTTGGCGGTGCCCAGATCGATGGCCAGATCGTGAGAGAAGCGAGCGAGGAGGGTAGCAAACATGATGATTCGCCCGAGGCAAGGTCGATGCCGTCCGATCCGCGTACGAATCCGTCGGAAACGGCGGAAAATATGTAAGTCGAACTACGAACTCGGCCGTATCCGATTACAGATTTTGCGCTCGATGACATAATTGAGTGCAGAAACGTCCCTTGCGCCCGGTCCTGTCGATGTGAGCCGTGACGGCGTCACCGTTCGAAACCGCGCGTGGCTGCACAGATCACGGTCGAATTTGAGCCCTAGGATAGAGTCCTGAACATGCCAATCAACCGGGCCGCGGCAGCTGTGGCCGTGACATTGATCGGAGCGGCGTGCAATCGCGCGCCGGCGGGCCCGCCCGCCGGCCAGACGATGCCGCCGACGCCGGTGGTCATCGCGCCGGCGCGCGCGACCCCCATCGAAGATGCCAGCGAGTACGTCGCGTCGCTCAAGTCGCTGCGCTCCACCACGGTCCAGCCGCAGATCGACGGCCAGATCACCAGGATCCTGGTCGCCGCTGGCGACCGCGTCGTGCAGGGCGCGCCGCTGATGCAGATCGATGCGCGGCGGCAGCAGGCGGCGGTCTCGAGCCAGCAGGCCGAGCTCGCGGCGGCCGAAGCCGCCGTCAGCTACGCGCGGCAGCAGCAGCAGCGGAACGACGAGCTGTATGCCGCCGGCGCGATCAGCAAGGCACAGCTCGAGCAGACCGACACAGCCCAGCGCACCGCCGACGCCAATCTGAAGGCGCTCCAGGCGCAGGTCCAGCAGCAGGAAGTGCAGCTTCGCTTCTTCAGCATCACCGCGCCGACGGCCGGCATCGTCGGCGACGTGCCGGTGCGGGTCGGCAGCCAGGTGACCACGCAGACCCTGCTGACGACCATCGACCAGAACGACACGCTCGAGGTGAACGTTTCCGTGCCGATCGAGCACGCCCCCAGTCTCAAGATCGGCCTGCCTCTGCAGGTGTGGAGCAGTGACGGCGGCCAGCGCGTCGCCACCACCAGCGTCAGCTTCGTGTCGCCGCACGCCGATGAGCAGACCCAGTCGGTGCTGGTCAAAGGCATCGTCAAGAATGGAGATGGGGCGCTGCGCGCCGCACAGTATGTGCGCGCGCGCATCGTCTGGAAGACCGCCGACGGACTGGCGGTGCCGGTGACCGCGGTGCTGCGCGTCAATGGGCAGTTCTTCGCGTTCGTCGCCGAACCCGGAACGGGAGGGAGGCTGACGGCGAAACAGCGCGCCATCAAGGTGGGCGCGATCGCCGGCGACAACTACCCGGTGCTGGACGGCATCAAGCCCGGTGAGCGGGTGGTCGTATCGGGCGCGCAGAAACTGGCCGACGGTGCGCCGATTCAGGACACGCCGGCAGCTGCCAGCTCGCAGCCGTCAGCTTCCGGCTCGAAGCCCTAATCCCGAATCCCTAATCCCTAATCCCTGTGTTCGTAGACACCTTCATCCGTCGTCCGATTCTCGCGAGCGTCTGCTCGCTGGTGATCATCCTTGCGGGCGCCATTGCGATCCCGACGCTGCCGATCGCGCAGTTTCCCGAGCTGGCGCCGCCGCAGGTGTCGGTCACCGCCTTCTACAACGGCGCCAACGCGGAGACGGTCGAGACCGCGGTCACCAACCCGATCGAGCAGGCCATCAACGGCGTCGAGGGCATGCAGTACATCACGTCCTCGAGCGGCAACGACGGCACGTCCAACGTCATCGTCACCTTCGACATCACGCGGAACCTCGACCTCGCCGCGGTGGACGTGCAGAACCGGATCTCCCAGGCCGAAGGGCGGCTGCCGAACGAGGTGAAGCAGGTCGGCATCGCCGTCACCAAGGTCTCGACCAATTTCGTGCTCGCCGCGGCCGCGTTCGCCGAACACGGCGAGTACGACACCCAGTTCGTGAGCAACTACGTCGACCGCTTCGTGCGCGACGAGATCAAGCGCGTGCCCGGCGTCGGCGACGTCGTCATGTTCGGCACCGGCCGCTACGCGATGCGCTTGTGGCTGGATCCCGACAAGCTGGCCGGCCGCAACGTCACCGCCGACGAGGTGGTGGCGGCGCTGCGGGAGCAGAACGTCCAGGTCGCGGCGGGACAGGTCGGGGCCGCCCCCGCTCGTCCGGGTCAGACCTATCAATTCAGCGTCCGCTCGTCGGGACGCCTGAGCGAGCCGTCCGAGTTCGAGAACATCATCCTCAAGCGATCGGCCGAGGGCACGCTGGTGCGCGTCAAGGACATCGGCCGGGTCGAGCTCGGCGGCGAAAGCTATTCGACGGCGTCCCGCTATCAGTCCCGCGACGCCGCCGGCTTCGGCGTGCTGCAGCTGCCGACCGCGAACGCGCTGCAGGTCTACCGCGACGTCGAGGCCGAGATCAAACGGCTGTCGCAGCACTTTCCGCCAGGGTTGAAGATCGAGGTCGCCTTCGACACTACCACCGTCGTCGCCGAATCGATCCGGGAGGTGGTCACGACCCTGCTCGAGGCGATCGCGCTGGTGGTGCTGGTCATGTTCCTCTTCCTCCAGAACTGGCGCACGACGCTGATTCCGGCGATCACCATCCCGGTGTCGCTGGTCGGGACGTTCGCGTTCGTCAAGCTGCTCGGCTTCTCGATCAACACCCTGACCCTGTTCGGGATCACGCTCGCCACCGGGCTGGTGGTCGACGATGCGATCGTGGTGATTGAGAACATCGAGCGGCACATCCACGAGCATCATCGGCCGGCGCAGGAATCCGCGTCCGAGGCGATGCGCGAGGTAACCAGTGCCGTGATCGCGACGGCGCTCGTGCTCGCGGCGGTATTCGTGCCGGTCGCGTTCTTCCCCGGCACGACCGGGCGGCTCTACCAGCAGTTCGCCCTGACCATCGCGGTGTCGATGGTGATTTCGGCCTTCAACGCGCTGACGCTGACGCCGGCGCTGGCCGGCGTGCTGCTCAGCAAAGGGGAAAAGCCGAAGGGCGCCTTCTTCCGCGTCGTTAACCGCATAATCGACGGCGGCACCGCGGCGCTGGTCGGCATGCTGCGCGTGCTGGTGCGGGCGCGGGCGATCGTCGCGCTGGTGTTCGTGCTGCTGCTCGGCGCGACCTACTGGGTGTATACGCGCGTGCCGTCGGGGTTCGTGCCCGACGAGGACCAGGGCTACATCATGATCCTGGTCCAGGCGCCCCCAGGCGCGTCGCTCGACTACACGATGAACATCGTGAAGCAGACCGAGCAGATCGTATCGAAGCTGCCGGAGCACAACCGGATGTTCGCGGCCGGCGGCTTCAGCTTCGCCGGATCGGCGCCGAACCAGGGGATCCTGTTCGAGCAGCTGAAGGACTTCAAGGATCGGCCCGGCGACGCGCACTCGGCAAAGGCGCTGGTCGGCCAGCTGTTCGGCGCCTTCAGTCAGATCACCGGCGCGATGGTGATCCCGTTCCTGCCGCCGTCGATTCAGGGCCTCGGCCAGTTCGGCGGCTTCACCTACGAGCTGCTGGACCAGAGCGGCGGACCCATTCAAGGGCTGGAGGCGGCGGCGCAGGGCCTGATCGGTCAGGGGAACCAGACGCCGGGCCTGACCGCGCTGTTCACCCAGTTCACCGCCAGCGATCCGCAGCTGGTGGTCGACATCGATCGCCAGCAGGCCAAGAGCCTTGGCATGTCGCTCGGCGATGTCACCAACACGATGCAGATCCTGCTCGGATCGGCGTACGTGAACGATTTCGACTTCGACAGCCGGTCGTACCGCGTCTACGTGCAGGCCGATCAGCAG
Source organism: uncultured Acidobacteriota bacterium (assembly GCA_963794705.1). GTDB lineage: Bacteria > Acidobacteriota > Vicinamibacteria > Vicinamibacterales > CAVVIG01 > CAVQFC01. The sequence goes on along the minus strand of CAWCFI010000004.1, from coordinate 228,057 downwards.
TTCCGATCGAATCCCGGCGACATCGAGCGCTATCAGGTGCGGACCGCGGGCGGCAAGATGATGCCGCTGAGCAACATCGTCTCGGTGCACGAGGCGACCGCGCCGAAGAGCATCAACCACTACAACCTGTTTCGATCCGCCGAGATCAGCGGATCGGCGGCGCCCGGCTACAGCTCGGGGCAGGCGCTGGCGCTGATGGAACAGCTGTCGCGCCGCGCGTTGCCCCAGGGGATGTCGTTCGCGTGGTCGGGGTTGTCGCTGGAAGAGATCAAGGCGGGGAGCCAGTCGACCGCGATTTTCGGCCTCGGCCTGCTGCTGGTGTATCTGACGCTGGCGGGACAGTACGAGAGCCTGACGCTGCCGTTCATCATCCTGCTGTCGGTGCCGCTGGCGATCATGGGCGCGCTGCTGGCGCAGTGGGGACGCGGCCTGATCAACGACGTCTACTGTCAGATCGGCCTGGTGATGCTGATCGGGTTGTCGGCGAAGAACGGCATCCTGATCGTCGAGTTCGCGGAGCAGCTGCGCGGACGCGGGCTGTCGATTGCCGACGCGGCGGTCGAAGCCGCCCGCATCCGGCTCAGGCCGATTCTCATGACCTCGCTCGCCTTCGTGCTCGGGGTGATGCCGCTGGTCGTGGCGAGCGGGGCCGGGCGCGAGGCACGCCACTCGGTCGGCACCGCCGTTGCCGGCGGGATGCTCGCATCCACGTTCCTCAACCTGCTGTTCATCCCGGTGTTGTATGTGGTGGTCAAGAGCATCGGAGCGAAGCGCCGTGCCGACGCGTAGAGTCCTGGCGGGTTCCGCCACGGTCATCGCGATGCTGTGGGCCGGCGTGATGGGCATCGCGCAGGCGCCGACGCCGACCGAGCGCGTGACCTTCGACGAGGCGATCCGTCGCGCGATCGAGAAGAACCCGACCGTGGTGGCCGCGGCAACAGGGATCCTGCGCGCCGAAGGGCTGATCCGCCTGGCGCGCGCGGCGACGCGCCCGCAGGTCGCCGGCAGCATCACGACCACCACCCTGAACACGGGCGTCGATTTCCAGGGCTCGGTGGTGACGCCCCAGAATCAGGTCACCGCGTCGCTCACCGCCGACATGCCGATCGTGGCTGCGGCGGCGTGGGCACGGCGCGCGCAGGCCGAGGACGTCAAGTCCGTCTCGCAGCTCGCGCTCGCCGACACCCGACGGCAGATCGCGTTCGCCACCGCCGATGCGTACCTGACGATCATCGCCTCGCGGCGCGTGGTCGAATCGACCACCCGATCGCGCGACGTCGCGAAGGTGCACTTCGACTACGCGACCGAGCTGGAACAGAAGGGGTCGGGCAGCCGGCTGAATGCGCTCCGCGCGCAGCAGCAGGTACCTCGATTGACGACGGCCTGGTGGAGGTTGCTCGCCTGTCGCTCTATCGCGCCCAGGAAGCACTCGGCGTGCTGATCGTGGCGGACGGCCCGGTGGACGCGATGGACGAGCCGGTGTTCGATCTGCCACCGGACACGACCGGACCCCTGACCGCGTTTCGCACCGACCTCAAGCTGTTCGCGGGCCAGGAGCAGGCCGCCGAGCATGTCTTCCGTGACAGCTCGAAAGACTGGTGGCCGACGCTCGACGCCATCTTCCAGCCCTCGACGACCTACCCGTCGCAGTTCTTCCTGCCCGGAAACAGCTGGCGGCTGTTGTTGCAGGCGAACGTGCCGATCTTCGACAGTGGTCAGCGGGCCGGCACCAAGATGGAGCGGCAGGCCGACGTCCAGGAGAGACGCGCGACGCTGGCCGGGGGCGTGACCCGGGCCAACTCAGAGGTGCGCGCGGCGCGCGAGGCGATCGCGAGCGGCGAGCGCAGCCTTGCCAGCGCGCGGGCGTCGGCGGATCAGGCGCAGCAGGTCGTGCAGATTACCAACGTCAGTTTCCGCGCCGGCGCCGCGACCAACATCGAAGTCATCGACGCTGAACGGACGGCGCGCGACGCCGACTTTCTGGTCACGCAGGCCGAGGACAATCTGCGGCGCGCGCGCCTGGATCTCCTCACGGCGCTGGGCCGCTTTCCCGGATAGCCGTCATGACCGATCAGGAAGCGACGGTCGCCGCGCGGCTTCGCGAGCTTGGCATCGAGTACTCGAGGCACGAGCACCCGCCGGTCGCGACGGTGGATGAGGCCGAGGAGCATTGGACCGGCATCGACGGCACTCACTGCAAGAACCTCTTCCTCCGCAACCAGAAGGGGAGCCGCCACTACCTGGTCGTGCTGACGGCGTCGAAGCGGGCCGACCTGCGGGCGGTGGCGGATCAGATCGGCGACGGCAAGCTGAGCTTCGCCTCGGCCGAACGGTTGATGGCCCATCTTGGCGTCACGCCGGGCTCGGTCTCGCCCTTCGGGCTCATCAACGATCGCGAGCACGCGGTTCGGGTCGTGCTCGACCGCGATTTTCTGAACGCCGCTCGCCTCGCGTTTCACCCGAACATCAATACCCGGACGTTCACCCTCGCCGCGTCCGACTTCACCCGGTTTCTCGCCGCCTGCGGAAACACGGTGCAGCACGTCACAATCTAAAAAATCTGAACTCGGCCATCTGAAACCCGAGTGACCTCCCCTGTCACACCCGGCATCTAGACTGTCTTCAGGCACGGTTCTTGTACCGTCCCGAGCGGAGGCAGCATGTCGGCTCAAAAGCATGAAGTCGTTACGGAAGAGTGGGTTACGTTCCCTGGCGGCGAGCTGGAAGGCAAACGCCCGAAGGCGCTGTGCGGGCCGTGCCGTGAAGCCCTGAAGCGCGAGGCGGCCACCTACGGTACGGCCGGGGTCGCGCGTCGCTCCCGCCTGCTGTGCTTCGATTGCTACCGCGCCGACCTGGCTCGCGCTCGAGCGATGAAAGCCGCGGGCGAGCTCGACACGGCGACCGAGGCGCGGTTCCAATCCCAACTGCCGTTCGAGCCGGTCAACCACGCGCGGCTCGACATGCTGAAGGCCGGTCGAGCGGACGCGCGCGCGACCGCCAGTCAGGGCATCGGCCAGTACGCCGACAAGCGGCGTCGCGCGCAGATTCAGGCGCGCCACGCGCTGCAGTCGATCGCGGCCGGCCTCAAGGCGCGCCAGCTGACGCCGGCGGCGCAGATCGCAGACCATGGCCGCGGCGATTCACGCCGCCGAACTGCAGCTGCCCGAGGCGTGGCTGCCGTACGTGGTCTCGCGATGATCATGCGATACTGATGTCCATCGAGCCACTCACCCTCTTCATCACGCTGATTGCGGGACTGGCCATCGGCGCGACCTTCGGCTGGCTCGCGTCCCGGCCCGCGCAGACCCGCCTCCAGACCGAGCTCGAGAAAGATCGCGCCGTGCACGCCGAGCGGCTCAAGGCCTACCACGATGCGGAAGGCAAGCTGCGCGATGCGTTCCAGGCGCTGAGCGCCGACGCCCTCAAGACCAACAACGAAGCGTTCCTGTCGCTCGCCGAAACCCGGATGCGCGAAGCGCGCGCCGAGGCCGCCGGCGACATCGACGCGCGCAAGAAGGCGATTGAGGATCTGCTCGCGCCGATGGCGAAGACGCTCGATCAGGTCGATCGCGAGATCAAGGACTCCGAGCGCCGCCGGGTCGAGAGCGGCGCGCAGCTGATGCAGCGGATTGCCTCGCTCGACACCGCCGGTCAGGGGCTGCGCGACGAGACCCGTCGCCTGACCGACGCGCTCAAGCGCCCCGGCGTGCGCGGCCGCTGGGGAGAGCTGCAGCTCAAGCGCGTGGTCGAACTTGCCGGGATGATCGAGTACCTGCGACTTCATGGAGCAGCACACCATCCAGGCCGGAGACGACGATGCCCGCATCCGTCCGGATGTGATCGTCCGGCTGCCCGGCGGCAAGCGCATCGTGATCGACGCGAAGGCGCCGCTCGACGCCTACCTTCGCGCGCTGGAAGCGCCGGATGAAGTGGCGCGCCAGAATCTGCTCGGCGAGCACGCCAAGCAGGTGCGCAACCACATCTCGCAGCTGTCCGCGAAGAGCTACTTCGAGAAGGTGGCCTCGACGCCGGAGTTCGTGGTGATGTTCCTGCCCGGCGAGATGTTCTTCAGCGCCGCGCTCGAGCAGGATCCCTCGCTGATCGAGTGCGGCGTCGAAAAGCGGGTCATTCCCGCGAGCCCGACCACGTTGATCGCGCTGCTGCGGGCGGTCGCCTACGGCTGGCAGCAGGAGGCGATGGAAGAGAACGCGCGAAAAATCAGCGATCTCGGCAAGAACCTCTACGAAGCCGTGAAGACGCTGGGCGATCGCTTCCAGACCCTGGGCATGCGGCTCAAGTCCAGCCTCGAGGCCTACAACGACGCGGTCGGCTCGCTCGAAGGCAACGTGCTGGTCAAGGCACGCAAGTTCAAGGAGCTGCAGGCGGCCAACGGCGGCGAGGACATCAAGCCGCTCGAGCCGATTGACCGCGTTCCCCGCATGCTGCAGGCGGCCGAGCTCACCGACGGCCTGCCGTTCCACGACGAGGAAGAAGAAGTCGAGCCCGTGCGCACACGGTGAACGCGTCCTACGCCCGCGACCTCGAGCTCGCGCGTCAGTGCGCCGCCGGCGAGGAGCAGGCGTGGGAGCGCTTCGTGCTCGAATTCCGGCCCGTACTCTACCGCGCGGCCGACGCGCTGGACCCGGGCGGTGGCGCCCGCGATCTCGCCGATTCGCTCTACGCGGATCTCTACGGGATGCCGCAGGGTGAGAGCGAGCGCCGTTCGCTGTTCCGCTACTACCAGGGACGGAGCAGCCTGGCGACGTGGCTGCGCGCCGTCCTGTCTCAGCGGTACGTGGATCGGCTGCGCGCGCAGAAACGGCTCGAGCCGCTGTCGGAAGAAGACCACGCAGCCCTGCCGGGTCAACGACCCGGCGATCCGCCGGATCCCGATCGATCGCGGCATGCCAGGCTGCTGCGCAAGGCGCTGGCCGGCGCCGTCGCAGGGCTCGACAGCCGCGACCGCCTGCGCCTCGGTTGCTACTATGTGGAAGAGCTGACGCTGGCAGAGACCGGGCGGCTGCTGAAGGAGCATGAAGCGACGGTGTCGCGGCAGCTGGCCCGAACCCGCCGTGTGCTGCGCGAAGAGGTCGAGCGCCAGCTGCGCGCCGACGCCGGGTTGAGCGACGCCCAGATCGCGGAGTGCTTCGAGTCAGCGGCTGAAGATGCCGGCCCGCTCGACCTCGACCAGCTGCTGCGCAAGAAATCGGCGGCGGATCGTTCTATATGATGGGCCGCATGTGACGGGCACAAACCGCGATCGAGAAGCGTCGGTGGATCGGCTGCTGGCCGCTACGCTGAAGGCGCGCGCCGAGGCGGAGCCCGGCGCTGCCTGCCTGGACGCCGAGACGCTGGCGGCCTGGGCCGACGGCGCGCTCGACGCGCGCGAGCGGGCGGCCGCCGAAGCCCATGCGGCCGACTGCGGACGCTGCCAGGCGCTGCTCGCAGCCATGGTCAGGACCGCGCCGCCGTCGAGCGCGGCGGCGCCGTTTCGCACCCGCCTCCTGTGGTGGCTTGCGCCGATCGTTCCGGTCGCGGCGGCGCTGGTGATCTGGTTTGCGGTGCCCAACCGCGAGCCGCTGCAGCAATCGGATCACGGGGTGATTGCTGTTGCCGAGCCGGCGCCCGCGGCGCGCCCGGCCCCGCAGGCCGACGTGAAGGCCAGGGCGTTGCCAGATGTTCAGGCGCCGCGAGAGGCTGCCAATCAGCGAGACGTGGCCACGCCGGCGCCCGCGCCTCCCGCCGACGACCTTCGCGAACGGCGAAGCGTTGCGCCGCTGGACAAGGCGACCGCTCCGACGCCGGCCGCGGCCGCCAACGCGCTGTCGGAACAGGTGGCGGTCGCGCCCGCCGCTCCCGCCGCCGCGCCGGCTTCCAATGCGGCACCATCCGCGCTGTCGGCGAAAGAAGCGGACGCATCCGTGCGCCGTGACGCCGCGTCCGCGCCGGCGCGGCTCTCGACCTTCGCCGCGGCGCCGGACGTCGTCATCGTCTCGTCGAACCCGGCGACACGATTCCGTCTGGTGCGCGGCGGCGGCGTGCAGCGTTCCGCCGACGCCGGCGCGACCTGGCGCACCGAGTCCACCGGCGCGACCGACACACTGACGGCCGGCAGCTCGCCGTCGCCGTCGGTCTGCTGGCTGGTCGGTCCATCCGGCATGGTGCTGCTTTCGACAGACGGCCGTTCCTGGCGCCGGATCACGTTCCCCGAGACCGTGAATCTGCGGGCCGTCAGCGCCGCGGACCGCGACAACGCCACCGTCACGGCCGCCGACGGTCGCGTCTTCGTGACGGCCGACGGCGGCCAGACATGGTCCCGCAGCCAGAATCCCTAGGCTTTTCGCCTCTCCTGCAAGATTTTCCGGCGGCTCCGTTCTAAGGACAGGACAACAAAGGAGCCTTCTGATGCAGACACGAATCGGACTCGCGTTCGCCGCGGCAGTGATCACCGGCGCCGCTCTCCTCTCACCGCATGTGGCGCCGGCCGCGCAGGCCGCTCGCGGAGTGGAACCGGGCTCGTCAACCCTCGACGATCAGACCGATCTCGCGGTCACCGTCTACAACTCCGACATCGCGCTGGTGCGCGACGTCCGCGAGCTGACGCTGCCGCGCGGCAGCTTCGATCTGCGATTCATGGACATCGCCGCGACCGTCAATCCGGCGACCGTTCATTTTCGCTCGCTCACCGAGCCGGCGCGCGTCAGCGTACTCGAGCAGAACTACGAGTACGACCTGCTGGAGCCGGACAAGCTGCTTCGCAAGTACGTCGGCCGTGACGTGGTCCTGGTGCGACGCCGCTCGGAGAACGGCGAGACGCGCGAGGAAGAGGTGAAGGCGCGCTTGATCAGCTACAACGCCGCGCCGGTCTGGCAGATCGGCAACGAGATCGTCACCGGGATGAACGCCGATCACATCAAGTTTCCCGAACTGCCGGGCAACCTCTACACCCACCCGACGCTGATCTGGACGCTCGACAACACCGGCGCGGCGCGCCACCGCGTCGAAGCGTCGTATCTCGCGGGCAAGCTGTCGTGGAATGCCGACTACGTGCTCACCGTCGGGCGCGACGACAAGGCCGCCGATCTCGACGGCTGGGTGACGCTCGCCAATGGCAGCGGCACGTCCTTCCGCAACACCAAGCTGCAGCTGGTGGCGGGCGATCTGAACCGCGTTCGCGAGGTGATGAACAAGGCGATGATGTACGACGCGCGGCGCGCGGCTGCTCCGGCGGCCGAGTCGGTGATGGCGCAGGAGTCGTTTTCCGACTACCACCTCTACACGCTGGCGCGGAAGACGACGATCAACAACAACGAGACCAAACAGGTCAGCATGCTGGCCGGCACCGGCGTTCCCGTCCGGAAGCGCTATGTGGTCGAAGGGCAGGCGTTCTACTACCGCAACAGCCAGCATCCCGGATCGCCGATCAAGGATGTGGTGCAGGTGTACTACCAGTTCAAGAACGAGGAGCGTGCGGGGCTCGGGATGCCGATGCCGGCCGGCGTGGTCCGGGTGTATCAAGCCGACTCGAAGGGCGGGACCCAGTTCGTCGGCGAAGATCGGATCACCCACACGCCGAAGGACGAGGAACTGAACCTCAAGATCGGCAACGCCTTCGATGTCACCTGCGAGCGCAACCAGACCGACTTCGAGAAGATCGCTTCGAACGTCTACGAGCTCGAATATGCGATCACCCTGCGCAACCACAAGGCGGCGCCGATCACCGTCGAGGTGAACGAGCCGATTGGCGGCACCTGGAAGATGGTGCGCTCATCGCACGAGTGGACCAAGACGGCGGCGTGGGCGGCCGGGTTCTCGGTGCCGGTCGCGGCGGACGCGACGGCGGTGCTGAAATATCGCGTGCGAGTGACATACTGACGCGACGCGACCATGGCAGGTCATCACCACGTGTACGTGGTCTATCTGCGGGACCCGAAGGGCGACGGCAAGGCCGGTTATTACGTGGGGATGACCGGCCTGTCGCCCGAAGAGCGTTTCGCGAACCACAAGAAGGGTTACAAGGCCGCGGGCATCGTCAGGCGCTGCGGCGAACGGCTCGTCCCGCGTCTTTACGCGCATCTGAACCCGATGCCCTACGCCAAGGCGGTCGAGATGGAAGCCGCGCTCGCCGACAGCCTCCGCAAGCGCGGCTACGTCGTCTACGGCGGCCACTGATGCAGCTTCCGCTCAACCTCGACCCCGAACCCGACCAGAACCCCGAACCCCGAACCGAGAACCCCGAACCGAGAACCCTGAACCAGGAACCAGGAACCTCGAACCCGGTGTTGTCCTTCGTCCGCCATCCCCGGGCCCGCCGCTACCTGATCCGCGTCACCGACGCAGGCACGGTCCGGGTCACCGTTCCACGATGGGGCTCGAAGCGCGAGGCCGCGGCCTTTGCCCAGCGGGAACATGCCTGGATCGAGAAGCAGCTGCGCGCGCGAGCGGAGCGAGAGCAGCGCGAGCGCGAACGACGAACGACGAACGGGCCGGACGGCGAACTTCACGGGAGTCCCCGCGACCTGCTGGTCCGCGCCAAGAAGGAACTGCCGGCGCGGCTGCTGGAGCTCGCCGCGCAACACGGTCTCGCGGTCAGCCGCGTCAGCATCCGGAATCAGCGGTGGCGGTGGGGATCCTGTTCGCGGAATGGCCACATCTGCCTGAACTGGCGGCTGGTGACGATGCCGGAGGAGGTCAGGGACTACGTGCTGATCCACGAGCTCATGCACCTGAAGCGCATGGACCATTCGCCGAAGTTCTGGAAGCTGGTAGCGGAAGCGTGCCCGGAGTACAAAAAAGCGCGCGCCTGGCTGCGAAGCCACGGCGCGCGCTAGCGAACTCAGAATTCGGAATTCAGAATTCTAAAAGCTGACCGTCAATCCCAGCCGGAGAATCCGCGGGCTGACGTTCTGGGCGATCGTATTGAACGCGGTCGAGAGGACGTTGTTGTTTCGGATCAACACCGTATTGGCGTTGGTGACGTTGAAGACATCGCCCATCACGCGCAGGTTGATCGCCCGCAGCCTGAACGTCCGCGCCACCCGCAGGTCGGTGTCCCATACGTTGTCGTAGCGGAACGTGTCGATCGTCGGCGTGACCAGCACCGCGAGCCCGGTGTCGGCGCCGAGCGCCTGGGTCCGGAACAGCGGGAACGGGTAGCCCTGGCGACCGAACACGTTCGCCGAGACGTCGATCCCCAACGGTGCCTGATACAGGCCGTTGGCGTTGAGCTGCCAACGGGCATTGATGTAGACGTTGCCGACCGCGTTGCCGCTGCTCTGCGGCGCGAACTGCCCACCGTCGACCAGCGGCTCGGTGATGGTGCGGGTCGGGTTGCCGTTGGTGTCGTACATGGCCTCCGGCGCGTAGTGCTCGCGCGCGTTGTTCAACGAGATCCCGACGCGACCCATCCACCGGTTCGACAGGCGCTTGACGGCGCTCACTTCGACGCCGTGGTAGTCGGTGTAGTAGCCGTTCCAGTTGGTGAGGAGGAAGCCGCTGCCGCCCGCCGTCACCTTCGCCTGGTTGGCGATGAAGGTCGGGACGCTGTAGCTGCTGCCGTCGGGCAGCGTGCCGGTCAGGGTCGGCCCCGCCGCGTAGTCCGAGAGCGCCACGCCGACCCGCGGCGTCACCGAGAACGTCGGGTTGCCCAGCAGGTTCGTGGTCCGGGTGTAGGTGTAGTTCACCGACACCGAGAGGTTGGCCCGCAGCTCGCGGTCGAGACCGGCGACGACGGTTTGCGTGACCGGCGCCTTGAGGTCGGGATCGATGCGGTTCGCCGACGTCACCGCCGTCGGGTTGGCGGCGTTGAAGCCGTTCGCCGTGCCGAGGAACTGGTTGGTCAGCACTTCATCCGCCGATGGCAGGTGATCGCCGTTCAGATCGTTCCAGCGATAGACCGCGACGCCGGCCGACGAGCTGGGGTTCATGTAGCCGACGCTGGCCGAATCGAGCTGACCGGCGAAGCGGGCGAAGCTGGCGCGCGCGATGGTCTTGTGCGCGTCGTCGAGCGCGTAGGTGAGGCCGGCGCGCGGCGAGAGGTTGTTCCAGGTGAACGGCGCGTCGTAGCCCGCGAAGTTCAGTCCGGGCACCAGCGCCGGGAATGCCGGGTTTGCCGAGGTGGCGCTCGCCAGGGCGCGGCCGCCCTGATGGTCGTAGCGGATGCCGAGGTCGAGCGTGGCGCGCCCCTTGGAGATGGTGTCGCCGACGTAGGCGTCCATGTATTGGGTCTCATTGGTGCCGCTGCCTTCGCGGAACACCTGCGCGATGACGGTCGTCGGTGTCTGGACGACGCCCAGGATGCCGTTGCCCGGCCACAGCGTGCCGGTCGTGGCGTCGACGCGCCGCCAGGCGACGCCGTACTTCACGTCGTGCGACGCGCCGAGGCCGCTCAGGAACGAGTTGAGGTCGGCGCTGGCGGTCATCTGCGGGCGGACGTTCAAGCTCTGCACCGTCGATCCGTACGAACGCGCGGAGACGAGGTCGCGGCCCGACGATAGGCCCATGCCGCCTTCCGGGGTCAGCACGAAGCCGGTGTTGTAGTAGGCGTACTTCGCGGTGAGAAACAGGTTCGGGCGCATGACGCGATCGTCGGCGAGCTTGAACAGGCCATGCAGCGGGTTGGAGCTGTAGGCATTGTCCTGGTGGAACGTCGCGGTCGGCGCGTCGAAGGTGATGCCCGACGTGCCGGGGCTCCGGTTGTCCTTGATCTTGAAGCCGTCGAAATAGAGGAAGCTGACCATGTCCTTCGCGTCCGCCTGCCAGTTCAGCTTCAGGTTCGGGTTCTGCAGCTGCGTGCGATCGATCAGCGTGCCGGTGCGCCGCACCAGCCGCACGTCCTGGGTCGAGTACGAGCCGTAGAACCACGCTGTGTCGCGGACCAGCGGTCCGCCGATTTCGAACCCGTAGTCGGAGATCTGATCGTTGTGATCCGCGGTCTCCGGGGTCACGCCCTTGGCGGCGAGCTCCGCCGGAACGTTCGATGCCTCCATCGAATCATTGTCGAAGTACGAGTGCGCGCCGCCGTGAAACAGGTTGGTGCCGCGCTTGACGACGAAGTTCAGTCCCGGGCCGCCCGACTGCTGGGTGATCGGCTGGCCGGCGGTGGCGACCTGAATCGCCTCGAAGTTGTCCCAGTTGAAGTAGGTCGGCGACGCGCCGGTGAGCGTCATGTCGGTGATGGCGACGCCGTCCAGCGTCCACACCGCGTCCTGCGGCCGGGTGCCTTTCGAGACGAAGGTGGATTGCTGGCCGGTCTCGTTGCCGCCGACATTGACGCGGTCCACCAGCACGCCGTTGACCGATCGCAACAGCGAGAACGGATCGCGCGAGGTCGGAATGTTGGTCAGCTCGTCGATGGTGACAGTGGTGGCCGTCCCGGTCTGCCTGGTGTCGACCATCGGTGATGCCGCGGTCACGTTGACGGTCTCGGTCACGGCGCCGAGCGCCAGCGTGACCGGCAGGTCGATGGTCTGGCCGACGCCGATGACGAGGCGCTCCCGGACGTTGGTCGTGAAACCGTCCAGGGAGGACGTCAGGCGATAGTCGCCAGGCGCAAGTTCGAGGAAGCGGAAGCGGCCCTCGCCGTCGGTTGTGAACGTCCGGTGCATATCGGTGCCCTGGACGGTCACGATGACGCCGGGCAGCGGAAGGCCGGTGGCGTCCGCCACGCGGCCGGTTATGCTTCCAGCTGGAGTCTGAGCGAGTGCTGGAAGGGAGATCAGAACCAGACTAGCAATCGCGAGAGCAAGCTTTTTGAAGAACATCTGACGTATCCTTTATGACTATAGATGACACTAAGATACGTAGTGTAACTCAAACGCTCCAATCTGGCTACGGCGAGGCCAGGGTCGATACCTCCCAGCCGCCCCCTAACCCCTTCATGAGCAACACGCTAGCGGTCATTCTGCGGGTCATGATCTCGACGGCCGTCCGCTGGTTGACCAGCGCCGCATTCTGGGCGAAGGTCACCTCGAGGTAGCTGGCGAGACCGCCGCGATACCGGTTGTTCGCCTGCATCAGCGACCGCTCGGCAGCATCGACCGCGCGCTGCTGGATGGTGGCTTCCTGATCGAGGATCCGCAGCGCGGCGAGCTGATCCTCGACCTCCCGGAACGCGACCAGCACTGCCTGGCGATACAGCGCCGTCGCCTGATCCTGCGCGGCCCGCGCCTGGTCCGAGACGGCGCGCCGGCGTCCTCCGTCGAACACGTTGACGATCAGCGCCGGACCGATCGTCCAGAAGCTGCTCGTGCCGGTCAGCAGGCTGCCCAGCGGGCTGCTCTCGAAGCCGGCGGCGCCCGACAGCAGCAGACGTGGATAAAAGGCGGCCGTCGCCACGCCGAGCTGCGCGTTGGCGGCCGCGACCCGCCGCTCGGCCGCCGCGATATCGGGACGGCGTTCGAGCAAGGCCGACGGCACACCGGTCGGGACCGCGGGCGGCGCCTCGTTCATCGGCGTCACCGCGATGGCGAACGTGGAGGCGGGCTTGCCGACCAGGATGGCGATGGCGTGCTCGAGCGATGCCCGCCCCACGGTCACGTCCACCGCCTGCGCGCGGGTCGTCTCCAGCACGGTCTCGGCCAGCGCCACGTCAGCTTGCGACGCGATGCCGCCGCGGAACCTGTTCTGGGTCAGCTCCAGCGCCTTCTCGAACGACTCGACCGCGGCCTCCAGCAGCTGGCGATCGCGATCGATCCCGCGCAGGGTGAAGTAGTCCACCGCGAGTTCGGCGTGCAGGCTGAGGCGCGCGGTCTCGAGATCGGCGGCGCTGGCCTGCGCCGCCGCCTGGCTGGCGGTGACGGCGCTGTGAATGCGGCCCCACACGTCGGCTTCCCACGACACTTCCACCGGCAGGATGAAGTCGTTCGCGGCCTGGTGAAACGTCGACGCCGGACGATTGCCCGACGCCTGGGAACGCGTCACCGAAGGCGCCACGTCCACGGTCGGGAACAGGTTGGCGCGGGTGCCGCGGACCAGCGCCCGGGCCTGCGCGAACTGGGCGTCGGCCGCCCTCAACGTCTGATTGGAGACGTCGATCTGCTGCTCGAGCGCGTTGAGCTCCGGATCGCCGAACAGCTCCCACCAGTTGCCGCGCAGCAGATCGTCGGCCGGCTGTGCCGTCTTCCACTCGGCGTTTTCGCGGAAGGCTGGCGCGATCTCCACGGTCGGCTGCACGTACTTCACCTTCGGCGCGCAGGCGGAGAGCGTGACGACCGCGGCCAGGACGGCAGGCCTGAAGGCCTGCACTACCGTCCTCGTCACTGGCTCTTGGCCTCGGCGATGCGTACCGACTGGCCGGCCTCGATCGAGTCCGGGGCGTTGACGATGATCCGCTCGCGGCCGCTGACGCCAGACACCACCTCGAGGCTGTTGCCGTAATCGCGTCCGAGCGTCACCGGCTGCAGCGCGACCTTGCCGTCCGCGCCGACCACGGCGATGCGCACGCCCTCGGTGCGGAAGATGATCGCGTTGATCGGCAGCTTGTAGGTCGACTGCGCGCTCGGCAGCTTGAGGTGCACCTCGGCGTACGACCCCGGCAGCAGCTCGCCTTTGGGATTCTCGACGTCGATCTCCGTCAACAGCGTCCGCGAGGCGACGTCGATCGACTGGGCGGTGCGCGCCAGCGTGCCGGTGAAGGCGCGACCGGGAAACTCGGTCAGCGTCAGATCCGCCTTCATCCCGGCCAGCGCCGCGCGCGAGTAGACCTCGGGCACGTTGACGAACACGCGCAGCCGGTGTACCGCCGCGACGTGGAACAGTTCCTTGGCGTTGCTGCCGGAATCGATCAACGCGCCGACGTCGGTGCTGCGCGCCGTCACGACGCCGTCGAACGGCGCGGTGATCTTGCTGAAGGCTTTGAGCTGCTCGAGCCGGCCGAGGCTGGCCTTCGCCGATGTCACCGCGGTCACCTTGGCTTCGAGGCTGCCGTTGGCGTTGTCGAGGTCCTGCTTCGACACCGAGTCGGTCTTGATCAAGTCGCGATACCGTTCGGCGGTGAGCTGCGCCAGACGGTTGTTGGCCTCGGCGGTCGCCAGATCGGCGCGCGCCTGGTCGAGCTGCTGATCGATTTCCGGCGTGTCGATGTCGGCCATCACCTGGCCGGCCCGGACGTGCGATCCGAGATCGACGTACCACTTGCGCAGGTAGCCGGACACGCGCGCGTAGATGCCGGCATCGGCGAACGCCTGCATCGTGCCCGGCAGCACGATTTCCTGCTGCGGCGCGCCGCGCTCGGCGGTGATCACCGACACGGTCGGCACCGCCAGCTCGCGTGTCTCCCTGGTAACCACGTCGAGCGACTTGGCGCGTGTGGAAATCCCCCAGAACGCGAGCCCCAGCCCCACCGCGAGCAGCAGCACGCCGCCAACCAACGGACCAAACGATCTACGGTTCGACATTCGCTTCCTGTAACACGGGCCCTTTCGGCGCCGCCTTTCTGCCATGCAGCAACGCAAACACCGACGGAACGAAAAACAGCGTCGCGACCGTGGCCAGCGCCAGGCCGCCGATGACGGCGCGCCCCAGCGGCGCGTTCTGCTCGCCGCCTTCACCGAGGCCGAACGCCATCGGCACCATCCCGATGATCATCGCCAGCGCGGTCATCAGCACCGGGCGGAAGCGGGTGAAGCCGGCTTCGACCGCCGCGCTGACGGCGCCGGCGCCGCTGGCCAGCTGTTCCTTCGCGAAGCTGACCACCAGGATGCTGTTGGCGGTCGCCACGCCCATGCACATGATCGCGCCGGTCAGCGACGGCACGCTGAACGTGGTGTGCGACAGGAACAGGAACCAGACGATGCCGGCCAGCGCCGCCGGCAGCGCCGAGATGATGATGAACGGATCCAGCCACGACTGGAAGTTGACCACGATCAGCAGATACACCAGCACGATCGCCATCGCCAGCCCGGCCAGCAGGCCGGTGAACGACGTCGTCATCGTGTCGATCTGCCCGCGCACGATGATCTGCGAGCCGCGCGGCAGCTCCTGCCGCGCCGCGGCGAGAATCGGGTTGATGCCGCGCGAGATGCTGCCCAGATCGCGTCCCTGGGCGGCGCCGTAGATGTCGATCACCGGCGCGACGTTGTAGTGCGACGAGACCTGGGTGCCGACATCGCGGGTCACGGTTGCCAGGCCCTGCAGGGTCTGGCCGCGAGCGGCGCCGGTGATCGGAATGTTGCCGAGATCCTGCAGCGACGCGACCTGGTACTGCGGCGTCTGGGTGGCGACGGCGTAGCTCACGCCGGTGTTCGGATTCAGCCACCAGGTCGGCGTGGTCTGGCTGCTGCCCGAGAGCGAGATCAACAGGTTGGTGGCGACGTCGCGCTGGGTCAGGCCGAGCTGAGCGGCGCGGGTGCGGTCGACGTCGAGGTGCAGGCGGGGCTGGTTGAACTCCTGCTGCACCCGCAAATCCGCAATGCCCGGCACCTGCGCCAGCTTCGTCACCAGCCGGCCCGCGAACACGCGGTTCGCCTGGATGTTGCGCCCGACGATCTGGATGTCGATCGGGGCGGGCAGGCCGAAATTCAGAATCTGCGTGACGATGTCGGCCGGGACGAACGAGAAGGTGACGCCGGGGAACCGTCTGGGCAGCGACATCCGGAGATCGTGGATGTACTCGGCGGTCGGTCGATGGCCGGGGCCGAGCGACACCATGATGTCGGCGTCGCCGGGGCCGATCGGCGCCGAGGTGCTGTAGGAGAGGTTCAACCCGGAGTAGGGAAGCCCGATGTTGTCGATGATGCCGGCCAGCTCGCCGGCCGGGATGATCTCGCGCAGCGTCTCCTCGACGTGATCGGCCAGGATCGCCGTCTCCTCGATGCGCGTGCCGCTCGACGCGCGCAGGTGCAGCTTGAACTGTCCGCCGTCGACCGCCGGGAAGAAATCCTCGCCGACCCAGCGGGCCAGGAACAGCGAGGCGATGCAGGCCCCCAGGAACAGCGCGGTGAAGATCCCGCGGCTGGCGACGCACTGCTCGAGCAGGGCGCGATAGCCGTCGCGCATGCGCACGAAGCCGCGATCGATGGCGCGCTGGACGATCACCAGGGGATTGCGGCTCGGCCGGCCCTCGCCGTGGGGCTCGTGTGCGTGCAGCAGGTACTTCGCCATGGTCGGCACCAGGGTGCGCGACAGGACGTAGGACGCGAGCATCGCGAACACCACCGCCTCGGCCATCGGCACGAACAGATAGCGGGCTACCCCGGTGAGGAAGAACATCGGCACGAACACGATGCAGATGCAGATGGTGGAGACGAACGCCGGAATCGCGATCTGATCCGAGCCCTCGAGAATCGCCGGCTCCAGGTCCTTGCCCTGCTCCAGATGCCAGTTGATGTTCTCGATCGCCACCGTCGCGTCGTCGACCAGCATGCCGACGGCGAGCGCCAGCCCGCCGAGGGTCATGATGTTGATCGTCTCGCCGAGCGCGCTCAGCACGATGATCGAGCTCAGGATCGAGAGCGGGATCGACACCGCGATGATCACCGTGCTCCGCCAGCTGCCGAGGAACACCAGGATCATCAGCGCCGTCAGGCAGGCCGCGATCAGCGCTTCACGCAGCACTCCCGAAATCGACGCCTGCACGAACACCGACTGGTCGGCCAGCGGCTTAATCTCCAGCTCCGGCGGCAGCCCCGCCGCGATCTTCGGCAGCAGATCCTTGACGTTGTTGATGATGTCGATGGTCGAGGCGTTGCCGACTTTCTGGATGGTAAGCAGCGCCGCCCGCGAGCCGTCGACCCGGACGATGTTGGTCTGCGGCGGGAAGCCGTCGCGGACGTGCGCGACGTCGTGAATGTAGACCGTGTTGCCGGCGACGGTGCGGATCGGCAGGTCGTTCAGCTCCTCGATCGTCTTCGGGCTCGCATTCATGTCGACGTCGTACTCGGTGGTGCCGAGCTTCTGCGTGCCTCCGGGCAGAATCAGGTTCTGCACGCTGATCGCGTTGACCACGTCGGCGGGCGTCAGGTGCTTGGCCTGCATCGCCCCCGGCAGCAGGTCGACCTGGATCTGCGGCTGCTTGCCGCCGTACGGATACGGGATCTGCGCGCCCGACACGCCGGCCAGCTGGGTGCGGAGAAAGTTCACCGCGATGTCGAACAGCTGCTGCTCCGAGAGCTTCTTACCGGAGAGCGCGAGCTGCAGCACCGGCACCGTCGACGCGTTGTAGGTGAGGATGAACGGTGGCTGGGTGCCGGGCGGCAGCTGCCGCAGCTGCGACTGCGCCGATGCGGTCACCTGCGCCACCGCCAGATCGATTTTCGCGCCGGGCTGGAAGAACACCTTGACCACCGCGATGCCGCGCAGCGACTGCGACTCGACGTGCTCGATGTCGTTGACCGTGGCGGTCAGGTTGCGTTCGTAGATCGAGACAATCCGGTTGGACATCTCGTCGGCCGAGAGGCCGCCGTAGTTCCAGACGACCGTGACGACCGGAATGTCGATGTTGGGGAAGATGTCAGTCGGCGTACGGGCGATCGTGAGCGGGCCCAGCATCAGGATGAGCAGGGCCATCACGACGAAGGTGTAAGGCCTTCTTAACGCAATCCGGACGATCCACATCAGTACCGAAGATCATACTGACATCGCGCCGGAGAAGGGTTGCAACTTGTTGTCACCCGCTAGTTGCCGCGCTTGAACACCCGCCGCACGTCAAGACCGAAGTCGGGCGCGCTGCGCGATCCGCCGATCTTGATGGGGATGGCGCTGCCCGACCCGTCTTTCTGTTTGAACAGCGGATCGACCACCTTGAGTAGCAGCGATCTCCAGCCGGTCGTAGTCTGCGAGATCTTGGCGTCGAGCAGGAGCTGTCCCTTGAAATCGATCGTTTCCGCCTTGAGGGCGTAGCCGCCCGCCAGCTCGACGCGCGCCCCGGGGACGTCGAACGAGACGTCGGGCAGCAGCAGGTGTCCCGAGCCCAGCTTGAAACGTCCTTGGAAATCGGAGGCGACCCGTTCCTTCACCGGCTCAGCCGTTTTGCCGCGGCCTCGTTTGCTCAATTCCTCGATCTTGCCCTGTAC
Organism: uncultured Acidobacteriota bacterium; assembly: GCA_963794705.1. Taxonomy (GTDB): domain Bacteria; phylum Acidobacteriota; class Vicinamibacteria; order Vicinamibacterales; family CAVVIG01; genus CAVQFC01. The sequence goes on along the minus strand of CAWCFI010000004.1, from coordinate 210,046 downwards.
GTCGTAGTTGGTGAAGCGCGCCTTGTTGATCCAGAACTGTCCGTCCAGGCGCAGGCGATCGACGACGTCGTTCTCGCCAGGCGGCAGCAGGAACTTGGTGTTCAGCTTCAGCCCGCCGACCATCGGCGGCGATGCCGTCTTCACCGCCATCTTCATGATGTCCTCGATGCGCGATTTGTCCATCGCGACATCGAGCGTCACGGTGCGCCCGTGCTGGCCTTTGGGTGCGTCGAGCACGGCGCCTTTGGCGTGCAGGAAGGAGTTGAGGAACCACGCATCGATGTTCTGCAGCCGTGTGTCGCCGTTGGTGCCGTCGATCAGCGCCTGATAGGTCACGTAGAGAGGGAACGGATGCCCGCCAACCGCGATGGTGAAGTCGGGGGTGTAGGTCTCGCCGTTGGCTTCCAGCTGCGCGAGCGTGCCGCCAAAGTAGCCGTGCGACGACAGCGTGCCGGCGATGCCCTTGAAGACGCCGAGGTCTGCCTTGGCGAACATGAAGGCGCCCTCGAGCGGCGTGTCGCCGGGTTCGTCGCGGTGCCACGGGCCGAAGGCGCCGTTGACCTCGATCTCGCCTGGCGGGACGCCGTTGGTGAGGGTGGCTTTGAACGGCCACGGCCGCGTCGAGCCGAGCTCGCGCATGTGCAGGTTGTGAATCGCCCAGACCTTCGGCTGTCTGTCCTTCTCGTAAGGCAGGATGATCAGCCGCGCGTCGACCGTGTCCATCGCATCGATCACGATCCCGGCGTCGGTGAGCGGATCGCCTCGGTGCTCTGCTGCTGTCGCGTCCGGCCCGCTGGTCGCTTCCGCGCGCCTTCCTTCTACCTTCTCGCTTTTCTCTTCTAACTTGATCTTGTCCCGCGCCTGGCTGGGCGCGATGTTGATATCGAGGCCGTCGAGCCGGACGTGGTCCACATGCTTGCGATAGAGGCCCATGATGCTGGCGTCGACGTGGAATGACTTAATCGAGATGAGCGGCGGATAGTCGGACAGGCCGCGCTTGCGGATGCGGAGATCTGCTCCCTCGACGCGCAGGCGTGGGAAGGCGCGCAAGTGCAGGTCGCCCAGTTCGACGTCACTGTCGAGCTTGTCGGACAGGTAGCTGACGATCCGATGGCGGAGTGTATCTGATGACAACGGTACGGCAGCCATGAGCATCAGTCCGAACACGATGACAAGACCAATCAGGCTCGTCACCGCCCAGAACAATGGCTGTTTTGCGAGCGGTCTGCGCTTGCGGGGCTCCGTCGCCGATGGAACTGGCGTCATTAGCGTCTCCACCCGAGCTAGTTGAGCACGACCCGTGCCAGCCGGGCCATTCGGCCCGGCCGCCACCTGTCAGGATCGAGGGGCGGCTGCGAGGAGGTGAACAAGCATCACTGCCGGGCACGCGAACGTGACCCATCCCCACGGCGAAGCCGACGCAAACAACGCGAACGACGTCCCTAGCAGGACTTCGCACACGTCGTGCGCGCGAGGAACCTTCTTCCACAACCCTGTCCGGCACGGCAGCCCGGCATTCTCGGCAATCGACGTGAACCGAAGGTATTGCCGATCGGCCGTCGTTTCGCCGGTGAATGCAACGACCCACAGGACGCCGGCCGCAATCTCGGTGACGGCGAGAACGGGCTCGCCATTGCGGGAGGCGAGCAGCGCCGGCAGCGAAAAGAAGACCGACCGCGTAAAAAGCCGGACGTACGAGGGCGGGAGCGGGAGGGTCGGGAGATCGGGAACACCAGAGGCGCGGGTGTAAAACGTCTGCACGGCGAGACGCGCCCCCCATGCGCCCATCATCCAGCCGATCGCCGATCGGCGCGTCCAGGCGCCGTCGCCGGCGGCGGCGAACAGCGCGGCAAGCGCGCCGACGCACGCCGGCCACGCGGCGGAGAAGGTGCGGTCCTCCAGCTTCGGAAACCGTAGCACGTCGGTATCCTAGATGAATCGGCCGCCATCGGGAGAAATGGGCGGGTCCTTCTGGACCCGCCGGTGGGGCTACGCTTCGTCCTTGATCCGATCGCCGGCGCTCTTGATCCGGTCGCCGGCGTCCTTGATCTTGTCGCCCGCGTTCTTGGCGGCATCCTTCGTCGCTTCGGCCGCACGGTCCGTCGCATCCTTCATTTTGTCGGCGGCATCATCGATCTTTCCCATTTTCGTGTCCTCCTGCTATGTGTTGATCGCGTCTGTCGGGTCTACCGGCAGCCGGGGTGCTTGCAGTCGCACATGAGCTCAGTCTGATCGGCGGCCTCGCGGCAATGTTCGCTGCAGTACTTGCCGAACGATCCACCCTCCGATACCGTGCACTTGCACTGCGGGTGCGCGCATTTCTTCATGTCAGCCATTTGATCGCCCTCCGGCGCAGGCATCGCAAGACCCGCGCCACGATTCGTGATCCAGGTCCGTCCTGGTACCGGCTGCACTGGCCGGCGCACAGCCGATGTCCGGTCGAGCGGACGAATTCGGCGTTCAATGACGAAAATCCCAATGATTCCGCGGGCATTGGCGTTGCACAGCCGGCGTGACATGCATCAGATCCTTGACCGCGATATTCCGGCCTCGTCCCGCCGCGAGTTCTGCGCTCGCACCTGCCAGGCCGTCTCGTTCCTGGCGATCGGCGCAGTGATTCCCGGCTGCGGCGGCAGTAGTACCAGCCCCAGCTCCGCGCCCACGCTCCCATCGGTCTCCGGCACGCTCGTCAACCGCACGCTGACCATCACCGTGGACGCCGCGTCGCCCCTCGCTGCCGTCGGCAGCGCCGCCACGGTGACGGTGTCGACCGGCACGTACCTCGTCGCGCGAACCGCGCAAGACAGCTTCACGACGGTGACGGCCGTCTGCACGCACGAGGGCTGTGCCGTTACCGGCTTCGCGAACGCGCTCTATGTGTGTCCGTGTCACGGATCGGAGTTCAGCACCAGCGGCGCGGTGGTCCAGGGGCCCGCATCGTCGGCGCTTCGCCAGTTTCCGACGTCGTTCCAGAGCAACCTGGTGACCATCAGCGTCTGACCCGCGATCGCCGTGGTTTAATACGCGGCATGACCCTCTCGCTTCGCGCGCGCGCGTTCAGCGTGGCCGCGATCGTCGCGGCGTTGGCGCTGCGTGCCGATGCGGTCACGCGCCTGGCGTCGGCCGACGGCCAGTTCTGGGACATCCAGGACACCTCGCCGTGGTCGCAGGACAGCGGCGGGATTGCGACCGGCGGCCGCGCCAATCCGTTCAACGGGTTCGGCTACCTCAAGATGCGCGTGCGCGCGTCCGGCGGCGCGATGCTGGTGCGCCAGCAGTACCTGACCGGCTTCGGCCTGGCGCACGACGGCCGCGAGCGCCTCGATTCGATCACGCCGGTGTTGTGGGGCGACGTCCTGGTCGCGCGCGGCGTCTTCGCGCCGGCGGACGCGGATTACCTGCGCTACGTCGACAGCTTCACGAACAGCGCGCGCGAGGACCGATTGATCGACGTCGCCTGGGGCGGCGCGGCTGGCGCCTTCGACGACGGCGGCCCGGTCACCGTCGCCGCGTCGTCGAGCGGCGGCCGCGCCATCGATCTCGGCGATACGTTCGTCACCGTGATGCAGAACGCGATGCATCGGACCGAGCCCGCGCGCGGGCCCTCGGGGCACGGGCCATCCGCCCACGTACTCGGCTCTCACGCGGCCGGTCTGCTCACCGCGGTCGGCGACATGTACGGCGATCCCTTCACCCGCCGCTGGCCTGGCTACGACCCCGCGCACATCGGCTACGTATTTACGCTGATGGTGAAGCCTGGTCAGACCGTCGCGTTGATGACCTTCGTCGTGAAGGGACTGAGCGAGGTCTACGATCCCCGCGGCGGCTTTCCGATCGCGCTTCGGGATGCCATCGTCGCCCCCAAATATTCGGCGCCGTACGCGGGCGCCGCGCCGAAGATCCCAGAAGCCGGATCCGAAATCGCGCGCGTGACCGCCATCGCGCGTCAGCTGGTTGCGGCGCCGGATTTACGGGGCCTGACGCCGTTGCAGCGATCGCAAATCGCGAACTGGCGGCTCGCAGCGACGGGTGCGCCGGCCGCGCGGTTCACCGTCGTGGAGAAGACCGTTCCGCAAATCCAGGATGCGCTGAGCCGTGGCGAGACGACGTCCGAAGACGTGGTCCGCGAATACCTGGCCAGGCTGTCGCTGGTCGACCGTCACGGGCCGACGCTGCGATCGATGCTGGCGTTGAACCCGTCGGCGATCGCGGACGCGCGCGCGCTCGACTTCGAGCGCGCTGCCGGCCGGACGCGCGGCCCGATGCACGGTGTTCCGATCGTCTTCAAGGACAACATCGACGTCCTCGGGTTGCCGACTACCGGCGGATCGCGGGCGCTGGTGGATCACCGGCCGCGGCTCGACTCGCGGGTCGCCGCGGGGATGCGCCGTGCCGGCGCCGTGATGCTCGGCAAGGCCAACCTCGACGAGTTTCCCTTTGGCGATTTCGGCATCAGCACGGTCGGCGGCACCATCGGCAACGCGTTCGATCCCACGCTCAGCACGTCCGGCTCGAGCGGCGGGACCGCCACCGCGGTCGCCAGCAGCCTGGCGGCGCTCGGCTTCGGCACCGATACGTGCAACTCCCTGTCGAATCCGGCATCGTTCGCGTCGCTCGCGACCATCCGCACCACCCGCGGCCTGACCAGCCGCGCCGGCGTGATGCCGCTCAACACCTTTCAAGATGCCGTTGGCCCGATCGCGAAATCGATCCGCGAGCTCGCGCTGGTGCTCGACCAGGTCACCGGCCCCGATCCGGAGGACGAGGCGACGGCCGAAGCCGCGGGGCATGGCGGCGGCTCGTTCGCCGACGCGCTCGATCCCAACGCCCTCAAGGGCGCCCGCATCGGCGTGCTCCGGCAGTTGTTCGTCGGCGTCACGGGCGAGCGCGAGGCCGCCGCCGCCATGGAAAACGTCATCCGCGAACTGAGAGCGGCAGGCGCGACCGTCGTCGACGTCGCGATCCCGAATCTGGACGCCGCCTACGTAAAGGCGCGAGGGAGCGCGCCAGGGTCGTTGAAAGCCGGGTGGACGTCGTACCTGACGCGCGGCGCCGCCGCCGGAGAACCGGTGCTGACCATCGACAGCCTGCTGGCGTCGGGCAAGCTGGCGCCGGTCAGCGCGCGGCGGCTGCGCGACGCGCTGCAGCCGACCCCGACGGGCGACGCCTTACGCGCGGCCACGGCGGCGTTCTATGCGACCCGCGATGCCTTTCGGGCGCTGTTCGTCGACGCGATGGAACCGCAGCGACTCGATGTGCTGCTGTATCCCGCCAATCTGGCGCGTCCCAATACGCACGAAGGCGGGCTGGAGCGGTACGGCGAAGAGCCGGGCACCTGTCAGGAGAGCGCGATGACCGGCCTGCCGCAAGTGACCGTGCCCGCCGGCTTTCTCGGCGACAGCTATCCGTTCGGCGTGTCGTTCCTCGGCCGCCTTTGGACCGATCGACGCGTGCTGGCGCTCGCGTATGCGTACGAACAGGCGACGCATCACCGCCGCCCGCCGCCGTAGCGAGCGTTGTTGTGCACTCACGTAGTGCAGGCCTTCAGGCCTGCCTCGGATGGCGGACCTGAAGGTCCGCACTACACCTGTCGGAAGCTAGTGCGTCATGCCGTAGAACAGATAGTTCACGCCGAGCTTGTAGGCCTCGTTGGTGTCGTCCACTGGCCGCAGGCCCCGTCCGGACCACTCCCAGAACTGTGAGATGTCGGTGTTGTAGTTGACGATCATCAGCAGCCGCTTGGACGGATCGTTGTCCTGGTAGACGCCTTTGAAGACCGGCCGGCCGCTGTTGTAGGCCTGCGGAAAGTTCTCGAGCGTGTTGATTTCGAAGAAGGCGTGGAAGATCGGGTGCGTCGAGCTCCATGTCGAAGAACTTCACGCCCGGGAAGACCCGGTTCATGTTGCGCTCGAACGGCTCCCAGCCGCCGGTGTCGTTGCCGCGCCAGCCGAGCATCTTGAAGTCGTCGACGATGACGAAGCCGCCCTTCTCGATGTAGGTCGCGCAGCGCCGCCGCGCCGGCATCGGTCAGCGTCCACCAGCCGACCTCGATGATGTACGCGAGCGGGTACTGAACAGCTCCGGATCCTCCAGCGAGAGCACGTTGACCTCGTCTGTCCTGGCGTTGAAGAAGCTGAGGTCGTTCATGATCCGCATCAGGTGCCCCTCGGCGACCGGATAGCCGTGGACCCAGGCAGGCCGGCCGCCGGCCCAGTAGCCACCCGGCGCGGTGTCGTACTGGACGCGGACGAACGTGAACTGGCCGTCGTACGGCACGTTGCGGATCGGCGGAACGCGGCCGTAGCCGCCGAAGCCGCCAAAGTCGTCGAAGCGGCGCTGGGCCAGGGCCGCGGCGGCCAGGGACAACACCAGCACTCCCGCGACGAGCAATCTGCGGCGCACGACACGATCCTACGCCCGGCTGAAAGCGGGACGCTAGGGGTAGGTTCCTTATGCCGGTCTACGAGGCGCGCAGGCGCGCGACCTTGTTGTCGCGCTCGGTGGTCAGATGCTCGCGTTCCCTCCGGTACTGTTGCTCGAGGGTCTCGCGCTCGGCTGGATCGAGCTGTCCCGTTGATCTTGGATTGGTGCAGGACCTCGAGCTCGGCGAGCTTCGCCTCATAGAAATTGCGGGCTTCCGCGATCGCCGCCTTCTGCGATTCGGTGATTGGCTTCGCCGCGATCCCGGCGTCGGCGTCTTTTTTCGCCAACCGTTCCATCGCGAGCTCGAGAGAGGATTTCAGCGGCTTGTCGTCATTCATTGAAGTCGTCCGTTCCGGACCCAGGTGGTGGAGCCGACCGTCACGGTGAGGTCGGTGAAGAAATTCCAGCGAACGTAGGCGGCTTGTCCCGCGGGAGCGGCCACGGCGCCGCCCAGCTCGGTGTTGTCGCCGAGCGACAGCCGGACGACGCCGGCCCCGTAGCCGTAATACGGAATCCAGGGCGCCTGGTCGGGGACCGCGAGCAGCGGGTTGAATCCCAACCCGATCTCGCGGAATGCGCGGGCCGGCGTCGCCGGCCTTCCGCAATTCGGCTTCGACCGCATCCTTGCCGGCGGTCGCCGCGATGTCGACGATGCGCCCTTTGGCGAACCGCAGCTTCAGCCCCTCGACCGGGCGTCCGTCCCACTGCGACGGGGGAAACGCAATCACCCCTTCGACGGAGTCTTCCATCGGCGCGACCCTGACCACGCCGGCCGGCAGCTCGATTTCATGATCGACGAGCACCCTGCCCTGTGCGGCGCGCGCGGCGGAGGCGTCGCCGTCCTGCAGGTTCGCGGGGCGGTCGCCCGCGCGAAAGCGGAGATCGGTGCCTCTCGGGGGAGGTGATGTGCACCTCGCCGGTTTTCAACGCGACGGCGAACCGTCGCTCCATCGTCGCCGAGCGCCGGGTAGTCGGTCTGCAGCAGCGCGCGCTGGTAGGTGGCATCCATCGCCGCACGCGACGGCAGCGGCTGGCCGGCGATCGGATAGGCGCTGCCGTTTTCGATCCAGTGGAAATGAATCGTCCGCCGGCCGCGATGCGCGGTGAGGTCGTCTTTCAGCCAGTCCTGCATCGCGAGATACGCGGGGTGCGAGGTGTTGGCGCCCGGCATCATGATCGCCGCATCCACGTCGCGAAACATCGCCTTGTAGCCGGCCCGTGCCTCACGCGCGGCTTTCTGCAGCACGGCCGCGTCGAACGACTCCGGCACCGGCTCCCGCAGCACCTCGATCACCCCGAGATCCATGCCGCCGGCCCGCATCACTTCATAGCGGATGTAGGGCAGCAGATCCTCGAAGGTGCCGGGATGCGCGATCGACAGCACCCGTTCGCCCGGCTTCAGCGCGAGCTGCTGGACCAGCCGCCGCGCCATCGCCGGGTAGTCGAGCGTCAGGCGGGGCTGCGCCGCGATCGTGACGACGAACACCAGCGGGATGAGGACCAACGGCAGGCGGCGCATGCGAATCTCCTCGGCATGCGATGGTAGCCGAAATGAGGTACGTTGGGGGGATGCCCCTGGTGACGTTGGACCGCGTGTCGATGGCCTATGGCCATCTGCCGCTGCTTGACGAAGTCGCAATGCAAGTCGACGCGCGTGAGCGCGTGTCCGTGATCGGCCGCAACGGTACCGGCAAATCTACGCTGCTGAAGATCCTCAGCGGCGAGATCGCGCCGGATGGCGGCACGGTCTGGCGTCAGCCGTCGCTGCGGGTGGCGCGGCTCGAGCAGGACGTCCCGCTCGCCGCGCACCGATCGGTGTTCGACGTGGTCGCGGAAGGCCACACCCATCATCTCGAAGAAGACGAAGCGTGGCTTCGCGAGCACCATGTCGAGCTGATCCTGTCGCGCCTGGAACTGCCGGCCGACGCCATCGTCGACACGCTGTCGGGCGGCTGGCGCCGCCGCGTGCTGCTGGCGCGGGCGCTGGTCGGCCAGCCGGATCTGCTGCTGCTCGACGAGCCGACCAACCACCTCGACATCGAGGCGATTCAGTGGCTCGAAAGCTTTCTCGCGGAGTACGAGGGCGCGGTGATGTTCGTGACCCACGATCGCGCGTTTTTGCAGCGGCTGGCGACGCGGATCATCGAGCTCGATCGCGGCAAGCTGACGTCGTGGCCAGGGAACTACGCGACCTATCTGCGGCGCAAGGAAGAGGCGCTCGCCAACGAGCAGGTGCTGGCCGACAAATTCGACAAGAAGCTGGCCGAGGAAGAAGTGTGGGTGCGCCAGGGCATCAAGGCGCGCCGCACCCGGAACGAAGGGCGCGTCAAGGCGCTCGAGGCCATGCGCGTCGAGCGCGCCGCGCGCCGCGAGCAGATGGGCAACGTCCGTCTGCAGGTGGAGCAGGCCGAGCAGTCGGGCAAGCTGGTGTTCGAGGCGAAGGGCATCTCGAAGGGCTTTGCCGGGACGCCGATCATCGGCGGCTTTTCGACGCGGGTGATCCGCGGCGATCGCATCGGCCTGATCGGCCCGAACGGCGCCGGCAAGACGACCCTCCTGAGAATGCTGCTCGGCGAATTGCAGCCGGACGCCGGCGAGATCCGGCTCGGCGCCAATGTCCAGATTGCTTACTACGACCAGCAGCGCGAGCAGCTCGACCCTGATCGCACGGTCTTCGACACGGTGGGCGAGGGCAACGACACCGTGACCTCGAACGGGCGCACGCGCCACGTTCATGCCTACCTGCGCGATTTTCTGTTCTCCGACGAACGGGCGCGGTCGCCGGTGAAGGCGCTGTCGGGTGGCGAACGCAACCGCCTGCTCCTGGCGCGGCTGTTCACCCGGCCGGCGAACGTGCTGGTGCTCGACGAACCGACCAACGATCTCGACCTCGAGACGCTGGAACTGCTCGAGGAGCAGCTGGTCGAGTGGCCCGGGACGCTGCTGCTGGTCAGCCACGACCGCGCCTTTCTCGACAACGTCGTGACCAGCACGTTTGTGTTCGAAGGCGACGGCCGCGTCCAGGAGTACGTGGGCGGCTACGAGGATTGGGTCCGGCAGCGGCTTGCGGAGAAAGGCGCGGCGGCCAGGAAGGCTCGCGCCCCCGAAACCGCGAACGAGCCGCTCGAAAAGCCCAAGACCACCAAGATCGTCGTCAAGCCCAGGAAGCTGTCGTTCAAGGAGCAGCGCGAGCTCGACCAGCTGCCCGCGGCGATCGACGCACTCGAGGTCGAGCAACGCGCGCTCGCGGCCCGGATCGCCGCGCCGCAGTTCTACAAGGAAGGCGCCGAGGCGATCAAGCAGGCCCTGGCCCGCGCCGAGGCGCTGCCGCCGGAGCTCGCCAGGGTCTACGCCCGCTGGGCCGAGCTCGACGCGAGGAAATGACTTAGTGCACGGCGCCGCTGTGCTGATCCGCGCACGCCTGGCAGACGCCGTCGTCGTGCATCCACTCGGGTGCGGTGCTGCGGCGGCAGTAGGCGCAGACGCGGAAGCGCGACAGCCGGGCCTCGCGCGCGCCCTTGATCAGCACCTGGAGCGCGTTGAACAGCGCCGTCTCGGGCAGACGGCGCCATTTGAGCACGCCGACGCGACGCGGCTTGGCCGCGAAGGTGAACGGCGTCTCCCAGACGCCGGCGAATTCCGAGATGATGACGCTGCTCTCGGTCAGCGAGACGACGACGTCCGCGGGCTCGCCACCGACGAACTGCACCGTGCCATCCGCCGACTCCTGCCGATCGACCGGGGCGGATAGATTCGTGTCGAGAAATGCGATCAGCTGCTCGTAGCGTTCCGGTGCATCCATACGTCGGCGAAGAGACCTGGGTTCATTGACATGCCGGGTGCCGGCATTCGCAGCGAAGCTCCGTGGTCTGTCCTTTCTCTTTGCAGTGCTCACTGCAGTATTTCCCGTGAGGGCCGCCTTTCTCAACCTGGCATTCACAGGCGGGGTGGGCGCACTTGGCGGTATCGGCCATCGCGAACCTCCTGACGACAATATTACGCCTCTGAGCCGGCCGAGCCCCCGTTTTCACATTCGGGTGTGGAGGCCACATGGACCACATCCGCGAGCACCGAAGCCTGCTCGCTTCCGCCGAGAAACGACTGCTCGTCTCGATCGCCAGGCGCCTGCCGCTCTGGCTCACCTCGGATCACCTGACGTTGCTCGGGCTGTGCTCGCTCGGCGCCGCCGGCGTGGCGTTTTCGGCCATCCCTGAAACGCCCTGGGGCGCGCCGTGCCTCGCCCTCACACTGGCCGCCAACTGGTTCGGCGACAGCCTCGACGGCACCGTGGCGCGGGTCCGCGCTCAACAGCGTCCCCGCTATGGGTACTACGTCGATCACGTCATCGATCTCGCGGGAACCTCAGCGTTGCTTGCCGGAATGGGCGCCTCAGGACTGATGCAGCCGTCGATCGCGTTGGCCGTGTTGGCGTCGTATCTGCTGGTTTCAGCTGAGACTTATCTGGCAACGCATACGGTCGGGGTCTTCCGGCTCTCGTTCGCCGGCGTCGGCCCGACGGAACTGCGGATTCTGATCGCGGCTGGCGGCTTCTACGTGGCGGCGCAACCCTGGGTCGAAATCGCCGGCGCCCGCGTCCGGCTGCTCGACGTCAGCGGACTCGTCGCCGTCGCCGGCCTTGTGCTGGTGTTCGTCGTCTCTGCCATCAGGAGCGCGCGCGCGCTGTATCTCGCGGAGCCCCTGCCATGACGCCGCGCTGGGGGCGGTTCCTCGCCATCGGCTTGCTCGGGTTTCTCCTTCAGCTCGGCACGCTCGGCTGGTTGACGCGGCGTGCCGGCTGGCCATGGCTGGCGGCGACCCTGGTCTCGGTCGAGTGCGCCATCCTCCACAACTTCCTCTGGCACGTCCGGTGGACCTGGCGCGATCGTCCGGACGCGCGCCTGGCCGGCTTCGTCAGATTTCAGCTGACCAACGGCATATCGTCCCTCGCGGGCAACGCCGCGCTCATGACGCTGTTCACCGGCGTGCTGGGCATGCCGCCGCTTCCCGCCAACGCGCTCGCGGTCCTGGTGATGAGCGCGGCGAACTTCGTGGTGGCTGATCGGTGGGTGTTCCGTGCGGCGCCGCTGGCATTGGCGTGTGTGCTGCTGGCGCCGGGCGCCGCGTCGGCACAGCCCGCGGCCGCACTGGCGGCGTGGGAGCGCTACGTGACGGCCACCGAACTGCGACTCGACGACTCGAGGATGTCAGCCCGGCCACGGGACGGCGAGCGGGAGGCGATCCCGGTCAGCGGCGAGAGCGTCCACGTGCCTTCGGGCACCATCAGTGACTGGCGCGGCTCGGTCTTCATTCGCGGCGTGACGCTCGATCAGCTGCTGCAGGGTCTTCAGCATCCAGGCACGCCGCCGCCGCAGGACGACGTGGTCTCGTCACGCGTGATCGCGCGCGGCGACGCCTCGCTGCGAGTCGCGATCCGCCTGGTCCGCCGCGCGATTGTGACGGTGACCTACGACACCGAGCACGAGATGCGTTTTCGCCGCTGGTCGCCGGGGCTCGCGACGGCCCGGAGCGTGGCGACCCGGATCGAAGAAGTCGGTGGCAGCGACCACGGGTTTTTGTGGCGGCTGCACTCCTACTGGCGTTACGAACAAACCGGCGCCGGCGTCCGCGTCGAACTGGAGTCGCTGACGTTGAGCCGCGACGTCCCGTCGCTGGTTCGCCCGATCGCCGCGCCGCTGATGACGCGCATCGCGCGAGAGTCCATCGTGCGGACGCTCGAGGCGTTCCGACGCTTCTTCAACACAGAGAACACGAAGGACCTTCAGCCTAGAGAAGCACTCGCCACTTCGCGTGCCGCCTGGATCGGCGTGCCCTGCGAGCGCACGACGTCGTGATAACCAGCGACGATGCGACGGGTGACCGGGCCGATCTCGCCGGCGCCAATCGTCCGGCCGTCGACCGACAGCACCGGCACGACTTCAGCACCGGTGCCGCAGATGAACGCCTCCTTCGAGGTCCACACGTCGAACAGCGTGAACGGCCGCGCCTCGGCCTTGATCCCGAGGCTGGCCGCGACCTCGAGCAGCGTCTCGCGGGTGATCCCCTTCAGATTGGTCGCGGTCGGCGGCGTCAGCAACGCGTCCTCGGTGACGATGAAGAAGTTGTCCACCGTGGCCTCGGCGACGTAGCCTTGGCCGTCCAGCATCAACGCCTCGTCGGCGCCGCGATCGTTGGCCTCGATGCGCGCGAGGATGTTGTTCAGGTAGTTGAGCGACTTGATCGACGGGCTGGTCGCGTCGGGCGCGTTGCGCCGGAACGTCGAGGTCACCACCTTGATGCCCGCCGCCGCGGCGGCGTACATCGTCAGCTGCCGGGCGATGACGATCAGCTCCGCGCGCGGGCACTTGCGCGGATCGATGCCGAGATCGCCTGGCCCGCGGGTCACCACCAGACGGATGTAGCCGTCGCTGATCCCGTTGCGCCGGCAGGTCTCGACCACCAGCGCGCACACTTCCGCGTGCGTCTGAGGGATCTCGAGCCGAATGGCCTTGGCGGAGTCGAACAGTCGATCGATGTGGCGTTCGAGCTTGAACACGCGTCCGTTGTAGGCGCGGATGCCCTCGAACACGCCGTCGCCGTACAACAGGCCGTGGTCGAAGACGCTGATCGAGGCGTCGGCGGCGCCGCGCCAGGCGCCGCTGACGTAGACGAGCCCGTCGCTGGGGCGCGCCGGAGCGGCCGATGCTTGGATTGGACCGGTTTCTGATGGCATAGTGAAGCCATCATGCCCAAGACCATGATCCGGCAAGCAGGCCAATCGGTGAATGGCTTGTTTCGAGCCCTCGGCGTCGACGCGAAGACGCTGCCTCGCGCCCGTCCACTCTACCGGCGAATCGTGACCATGCTGGAACGCGGGATCGCGGCAGGCGCGGTGCCCGCCGGTCAGCAGCTGCCGCCCGAGCGCGACCTCGCGGCCGGCCTGAAGGTGAGCCGCGCCACCGTGGTCAGCGCCTATCGTGAGCTGGAGGCGCGCGGACTGGTGCGCGGCTACGTCGGCCGCGGCACGTTCGTCTCCGCGACGCCCGACGCGGCCAGCGCACCGTTCGCCTGGCGCGGCAAGATCGCCGCGTCCGCACTCCAGGCCAACGACACGACGACCGTCCGCGATCTGGTGCGCGCCGCCGCCGATCCGCACTTGATTTCGGTCGCGGCCGGGGTGCCGGCGCTCGACTGTTTTCCGACCGAGGCGTTCCAGCGCGCCATGAACCACGTGCTGATGACGCAGGGGGACGCGGCCTGGCGGCATGGCCCGACCGAAGGACTGCAGCGGTTCCGCGCGGCGCTGGCGCGCCGGTTCGGCGGCGAGCCAGAGCACATCCTGGTGCTGGCCGGCGCGCAGCAGGGACTGGATCTGCTGGCGCGCTGCCTGATCGATCCCGGCGACGCGGTGATCATCGATCGGCCCGGCTATCTCGGCGCGATTCAGACCTTCCGCAACGCCGGCGCGCGCCTCGTGGGGTGGGATGTCACGCGGGCCGACAGCGACGAGCTCGAGGAGCTGCTGCTGCGCTACCGTCCGAAGTTGATCTACACCAACCCGACCCATCAGAACCCGACCGGCGCCAGCCTGCCGATTCGCACCCGGCGCGAGATGCTGGAACTGGCCGCGCGCTACCGCGTGCCGATCGTCGAGGACGACACCTATCGCGATCTCGCGCTGACCGGGCCGCCGCCTCCGCCCTCGCTGTTCACCCTCGACGAGGCGCACACCGTCGTCATTCGCATCAACAGCTTCTCGAAGATGCTGGCCCCCGGTCTGCGTCTGGGCTGGATCAGCGCGGTGCGGCCGATCGTCGATCAGCTGGCCTTGATCAAACAGCAGGTCGATCCTCACACCCAGAACCTGTCGCAGCTGGTCATCGCCGAGCTGATCGAAAACGGCGTGCTGGACCGTCATCTGGCCACGCTCAAAACCGAGCACCGCCGGCGCCGCGATGCGATGGCACACGCGCTGCGGCAGCAGGTGCCGAGCGGCCAGCTCCGGTTCGGCGTGCCCGACGGCGGCATGTACCTGTGGTGCGAGCTGTTGCCATCGGTGCGGGCGCGCGCGGTGCAGGAACACGCGCTGCGCGAGTCGGTGATGGTGCTGACCGGCGATCCGTTCTACGTCGACCAGGGCGGCGATCATCAGCTGCGCATCTGCTATACCTCGCAGCCGGCCAGTCGCGCGACGCAGATTGCCGCCACGCTGGCGCGCAGCCTGGCCGCCGCGGCGCGCGACGGCGCCGCGGCGCCGGCCGCCGTGCGGATGGTGTGAGAACCCGCTAGAATTCCGCCATGCGAGTAGTGAACCGCACCGCCGTCACCATCACCGGCGCCCAGCCGTTCATCGACTGGATGCGCGACACCGACGCCGACTTCAACCGCGGCGCGATCACGGTGCCGCGCGCCAAGGCGTACGGATCGGCGTTCCTGCTGCCCGAGTTCGATCTCGAGGAAGACCTGCAGGAGTGGGTCGAAGACAATGTCGCGTGGCTGTTCGACTTCCAGCTGTCGGCGTGGACCGAGCACGAGGCGAGCTGGCCGGAGAACCGCGACCTGAAGACGTTCCGCGAATGGTTCCGCATCGACATCCACAGCGTGGTGGTCGACGTGGCCGAGGACGACATCGAAGGAGAAGAGCTCTGATGCTGCTGCACCTCGTCAGCTTCAAATACCGGCCGGAGGTTGACGCGACCGCGCGCGCGCAGCATCGGCAGCGTCTCGCGGGCTTGCAGGGGTTAGACGGCGTGATCGACCTGAAGGTTGGCGCGGACGTGGTGCACTCGCCACGCTCGTTCGACACCGGCCTCGCGGTCACGTTCGCGAATCGCGCCGCGCTCGACGCCTATCAGATCAACGATCAGCACGTGCCGGTCGCGAAGTTCGGAGTCGGTCTCTGCGAACAGATCGTAGCGGTCGATTTCGAGATTTAACACCGTCCGTTCTTGACGATTCCGGACATCAAACTTTTGACGATCGCATCCGTCTATTGCAGGCATGATGCTGATCGCCACCACCGTTGCGATTGCGCTCGTCGCGTCGACCGCGTTCGCCGGCGGCGCCGCCGCGCCGGCAGCCACCGACACCATCCCGCCGATGACGGTCACCGTGACCACCGCCGCGGATCTCTCACCGACGCTGGTGAAGTCGCTTCTCGCCGAAGCCGACACGATCTGGCGCCCCAGCGGCATCACCCTACTCTGGCAGGCGGCATCGCGCCTCGCCAGGACGGCCGAGCAGCGCCAGACCGGACCGTTCGTCCCGAACTCACTCCACGTCGTCATCGGTGAGAACCGCGGCATCGGCAAGAGCGGCCGCCTCCCGCTCGGTTGGATCGTGTTCGACGATGTGACGGAGCCGCAGCAGGAGATCTACCTGTCGTACGCCAACGCCATGCAGATGATGGAGGAGGCGCGCGGGGTGGTCGGCATCATCGACCAGATGCCGATCATGCAGCGCGAGACCCTGCTGGCGCGGGCGATGGGCCGGGCGTTGGCCCACGAGCTGGGCCACTATCTGCTGGCGTCGAAAGTCCACACCGAGCGCGGTCTGATGAAAGCGACCATGACCGCGGCCGAGCTGTTCATGCCCGATTCCGGCGCGTTTCGCATCGAACCGGCGCAGCGGCGCATCGTCGCGGCGCGACTGCGCGGCGAACCGCTGGTCGCCAGCCGGTAAATCGACAAATCTGCTAGGATTCTCGCGTTCTCTCCCTTTCACGCGAGGTTCCTATGTTCAAGAGATACGCGGCGCTGGTCGCGCTGGCCGTGAGCATCGCGGTGGCGGCGCCGTCCGCGCAGAAGGCTGCGCCGCCGTCGAAGGTCACGCCGCCGAAGGAGCAGTTCGGCTTTGCGGTCGGCGACGATTACCGCCTCGTCAACTACACCCAGTACACCGACTACCTCAAGAAGATGCAGGCGCAGTCGGAACGCATGGTCGTGACCGACATCGGCAAGACCGAGGAAGGGCGGACCGAGTTCACCGCGATCATCACCTCGCCCGAGAACCAGCGGAAGCTGCCGCTGATCAAGGCGGCGAACCGTCGTCTGGCGCTCGCCGAAAACCTCACCGACGAACAGGCCCACGCCCTGGCGCGCGACAGCAAGATCGTGATCTGGATTGACGGCGGCCTGCACGCGACCGAGGTGCTGGGCGCGCAGCAGCTGATCGAGACCATCTACCGCCTCAACACCAGGTCCGATCCGGAAACGCTGCGGATTCTCAACGACGTGGTCATCCTCTGCACGCTGGTCAACCCCGACGGCATGGAGCTGGTGTCGAACTGGTACATGCGGGACGGAGACGAGAAGAAGCGGACGACCAACGGCATCCCGCGGCTCTATCAGAAATACATCGGCCACGACGACAACCGCGACTTCTACATGATGAACATGTCGGAGAGCGTCAACGCCAACAAGATGATGTATCGCGAGTGGTTCCCCGCGATCATGTACAACCATCATCAGACCGGGCCGGCCGGCGCGGTCCTGTTCGCGCCGCCGTTCCGCGATCCGTTCAACTACAACTTCGATCCGCTGATCCCGCTGGGCATCGACACCGTGGGCGCCGCCATCCACACCCGGCTCGCCGCCGAAGGCAAGCCCGGCGCGGTGATGCGGACCGGCGCGCCCTACTCGACCTGGTTCAACGGCGGGATCCGCACGACCTCGTACTTTCACAACCAGATCGGCATTCTGACGGAGAGCATCGGCAACCCGACCCCGGTCGAGATTCCGTTCGTCCTCGACATGCAGCTGCCGCGCGCCGACGTGCCGAACCCGATCGCACCCGGCATCTTCCCGTTCCGCACCGCGATCGAGTACTCGATCACGATGAACTACGCCATTCTCGACCTGGCGTCGAAGCGGCACGAGGACTTCCTCTTCAACATGTACAAGATGGCGAAGAACGCCATCGACAAGGGCAACCGCGACAGCTGGACGATCCATCCGAAGCGGATCGAGGCGGCTCGCCAGGCGATCGAGGCGGCGCAGGCCGGCGCGTCGCGCGGCGTCGAAAACATCGGGCCGCGCGGCGGCCGCGGCGGCGGCTTCGGTCGCGGCGGCGCGCCGGTCGCGATCTACACCGACGTGCTCCACGATCCGAAGATGCGCGATCCGCGCGGCTTCATCCTGCCGTCGGATCAGGCCGACTTCCCGACCGCGACCAAGTTCGTCAACACGCTGATCAAGGCCGGCGTGTTCGTCCACCGCGCCACCGCGGCGTTCACCGTCGCCGGCAAGTCGTATCCGGCCGGTTCGTACGTGGTGAAGTCGGCGCAGCCGTTCCGTGCGCACCTGCTGGACATGTTCGAGCCGCAGGATCACCCGGACGACATTCCGTACCCCGGCGGCGCGCCGCGGCCGCCCTACGACGTCACCGGATACAACATCGCCTACTCGATGGGCATCAAGTTCGATCGCATCCTCGACGCGTTCGACGGCCCGTTCGAGCCGATTCCCGATCTCGCGCCGGTCCCGCAGGGCAAGGTCACGGCGGCGCCAGCCGGCGGCGGCTATCTCCTCAGCCACGAGGTCAACGACGCGTTCGTCGCGGTCAATCGGCTGTTGAAAGCCAACGAAGAGGTCTACTGGCTGAAGTCGGCCGCGACCGTGAACGGCAAGACCTATCCCGTCGGCACGATGTACATCTCGGCGAAGCCGACGACGCTGCCGATTCTTCAGAAGGTGGCCGCGGACAAGGGGCTGACCTTCGATGCGGTGGCATCGGCGCCGTCCGGCAACCCGACGATGCGGCTGAAGCCGGTGCGCATCGGCCTGTGGGATCAGTACGGCGGGTCGATGCCGTCCGGCTGGACGCGCTGGCTGTTCGAGCAGTACGAGTTCCCGTTCGAGGTCGTCTTCCCGAACACGCTGGACGCGGGCAATCTGAACGCGAAGTACGACGTGCTGATCTTCGTGGACGGAGGGATTCCCGCCCGCGATGGCGGCGCCGGCGGCGGCGGTGGTTTCGGCGCCCAGCCTGCGGCCGACGCGATTCCGGCGGAGTTTCGCGGCTGGCTCGGCCGCGTGACGGTCGCCAAGACCGTGCCCGAGTTGAAGAAGTTCGCGGAGAACGGCGGCACCATCCTGACGATCGGATCATCGACGGCGCTCGGCTACCACCTCGGCCTGCCGGTGACGAACGCGCTCGTCGAGCGGGCGGCCGACGGCAGCTCGCGCGAGCTGCCGCGCGAGAAGTACTACATCCCGGGCTCGATCCTCGAAGCGCGCATCGACAACACCAACCCGCTCGCCTACGGGATGGGCGAGCACGCGATGGTGTTCTACGACGAGTCTCCGGCGTTCCGGCTGCGGCCCGACGCCATGCTCAAAGGCGTCAGGCCGGTTGCCTGGTACGACAGCCAGACGCCGCTGCGCAGCGGCTGGGCGTGGGGCCAGCAGTATCTCAACGAGGCGGTCTCGATCGTCGACGCGCCGGTTGGCAAAGGCCACGTCGTGCTGTTCGGCAACGAAGTGAACTGGCGCGGCCAACCGCACGGCACGTTCAAGCTGCTGTTCAACGGTATTTACTACGGCAGCGCGTCGACGCCGGGGGCCGGCACGCGCACCACCGAACAGCCGTAACGGCGCTCATCGCGGAGTGTGCGCTCGCGCGCCGTGTGCGGCAGAACCGCACGCGTGCGCGCTGTGCGCCTGGCGCGATCGGGCGATTTCCCGAACAAAACCGTTGATGCCGCCGGGATCTGTCCTTGCACCCCCGGACGCATGGCTTCGCCGACCCTGAACGTCGAACGGCTGTGGTCGATGGAAGACGGGACCGTCTGCCTGCTGGTCGAACGTGAAGACGCCCCCCGATTCGAAATCTGTGTGGTGCGCGGCGAGGAAGTCCTGCGCCAGAACCGCTTGTATGCGCGCGGCAGCGCGCAGATGCTGGCCGACACCTGGCGCAGCAACCTGTCGTCCGCTTCCGACCGACGCGCGCCGGTGGCCTGCTGATCCGACCTACGGCTGCGGCACGAGCTCCGGCGACGGGATGAAGTTGTACAGGTGCCGGCCGACGATCTCCTGAATCACCACATCAGGATGTTCCTGGGTCACGACCGCGGCGTCGAAGTCGTTCTGCCAGAGATATACCGCGCGGCTGAAATGCTCCGAGAGGAACGGCACCAGCCGCGACGTAAACGAGTCCCGGAAGATCACCGCGCGCGGCAGCGTCGGGTCGTCGATCGCGGTGACCAGCCGCCCTTCTTCGTCGGTCGGCTGCGCGCCGGCCGGTTCGAGCACGCGCGCCCGCCGCGGCCTGTTCGGCACCAGCCGCATGTCGATCTCGCGCAGCACGCGCGTCAGCCCCATCATGCCGGCCAGATCCAACCCTTCGATGGGGCGGTCCGCGGCGCTGAAATCGTCGCGCGACCATGGCGGCGGCGTGGCCGGCACGCGCGCGCGCACCGCGCGGATGATCTGCTGATAGGCGGCCAGCGCGCCGCGATCGTTCCAGTGGGTGTCGGTCTGCTGATACACGCGCTCGCGCGCCTTGGCGTTGAACACCGCTGCGCGGACGTCCACCGCCAGCCCGGTGTCCTGTAACGCCGTGAACAGCTGGTCCGCGCGCGACACCTCGCCGACGCGCGCCACGGTCGGCGGCATCTCTTCCGGGTAGATCACGTATTTGTCTGGCGCGATGGTGAAGACGTAGGCGATGTTCCTCGCGCGCAGCCAGTCGCGCGCCCGGAGAATGGCGGCGCGCCAGTTCGCCAGCGCCGCGTCGGTCATCGGCTCGACGTTGGCGTAGTCCTCGACCGATTTGTCGTCGCCGTAGAAGAACCAGCCGTGCTCGCCCTTGACCACCGCCGCCGACGGCGAGACCCCGAGGAGGAACAGCCGGCTCTCGCCGTACCAGCGCACCAGCCGCGATCGGAAGCCGAAATGGTCGTCGAACCAGGCGCTGAACGCGGTCGGCAATGCCGCCATCGAGGTGAGCGATCCGTCGAGTCGCGGAAATGCCGCGAGCTCGCGATTCTCGGCGCCCGCGTCGGCGCCATCGACACCGGCCAGGTTCACGGCCAGCGGCAGCGCAATGACGACGACAAACAGGACGGCGAGCAGGCGCTTCATCAGAACCGGAAATAGATGAACGGGTTGTAGGTGCGGGCCGCCATGCTCATGATCGACAGCAGCAGCAGCGTCATCAGCGCGGCGGTGTTGAGCAGCGGCACGGCCCAGCCGCGGCCATCGTCGATTCGCGCCGCCAGCGCGGGCACCCACGGCGTCGATCCAAGCGCGCCAGCCGCGAGCGCGAGCCACAGTTCCGGTGTCAGATACCACCCGACGGTGTACGGGGTCGGCGCGGCGGCGTTCTGGCCGGCAAGGGAGGTCAGGAACGCGATCGCGCCGGTCAGGGTCTCCGCCCGGAAAAACACCCAGCCGATCATCACCACCGCCATCGTGTAGACATGCGGCCAGATCGGCCAGGCCAACACGCCTGTGTCGGTGATTGGGTAGTCGGGTGATTGGATGATCGATTGCGTGATGGCACCAGGCGTTCGATCACGAGAAACGCGCCGTGCCACAGACCCCAGATCACGAAGTTCCAGCTGGCGCCGTGCCACAGCCCGCACAGAAAGAACACGGTGATCAGATTGAAGTAGCGGCGCGCCGGACTCACGCGGTTGCCGCCGAGCGGGATGTACAGGTAGTCGCGGAACCAGGTCGACAGCGAGATGTGCCACCGGCGCCAGAACGCGGTCACGCTGGTGGCGACGTAGGGCCAGCGGAAGTTCTCCGGGAAGCGGAAGCCGAACATCCGTCCCAGGCCGATCGCCATGTCCGAGTAGCCGGAGAAGTCGAAGTAGATCTGCAGCGTGTAGCAGACGATGCCGAGCCAGGCGTGGGCGGCGGACAGCTCCGCCGCCGGCAGGCTGAAAATCTTGTCGGCGGGACCGGCGACCACGTTCGCGATCAGCACCTTCTTCGCCAGCCCGATCACGAACCGCCGCACGCCGTAGGCGAAGTCGTCGATCGACACGATGCGCCGCGCCAGCTGGTCCGCGATGTCGCGGTAGCGGATGATCGGGCCGGCGATCAGCTGCGGGAACAGCAACAGGTAGAGCGCCGCGTGCACCGGGCTCTTCTGCGCCGTCGCGTCGCGCCGCGAGACGTCGATCACGTACGAGATCGCGTGGAAGGTGAAGAACGAAATGCCGATCGGCAGCAGCACGTGCGGCACCGCGACCGGCTGGACGTGCGCCGCCTGCAGCAGCGCGTTGACGTTGTCGGCGAAAAAGTTGGCGTACTTGAACACGCCGAGCACGACCAGGTTGAGGGTGACCGCGAAGGCCAGGCCGCCGCGACGCAGCGGGCGTGCCGTGGACCCGGTCCACGCTGATCGCCATCCAGTAGTTGAACGCGATCGAGCCGAGCATCAGCCAGGTGAACGCGCCGCCGCCCTTGGCGTAGAAGATGACGCTCGCCGCCAGCAGCAGCCAGTTGCCGTAGGCGCCGTGCTCGCGAGAGCCGCGGACGAAGTAGAGGCCGAGCAGGATCGGCAGGAACAGGAAGAGAAATGTGGGTTCGGTGAACAGCAAAGGGCTGGGCGCCAGTGACGTGGGGCTAGGGCTTCGGCTTCGCGACGAAGATCAGGATGTGCTGCCGGGGCAGCGCCTCGTCCACCTTCGAGAGCGTGAAGCCTTCGGCCTCGAGCTCCATCTTTGCCTCGGCCACGCTCATCTTGTGCTCGGGCTTGATCGGCACCGTCGGATCTTCCTTGCGGTACTCGAGCAGGACGAGCCGGCCGCCGGGCTTGAGCGATTCGCGGAAGTGGCGCAGCATCGCCTGCGGCTGCGAGAGCTCGTGGTAGACGTCCACCATCATCGCGAGATCGACCGACGCCGGCGGCAGCTTCGGATCGTCCAGCGTGCCCTCGATCAGCGTCACGTTGGTGATCTTGGCGTTGTTGAGGCGGCGCGCCAGGATGTTGAGCATCTGCGGCTGGACGTCGTTGGCGAACACGCGCCCGGACGGCCCGACGCGCGCGGCCAGCCGCACCGTGATGTAGCCGGAGCCGGCCCCGATGTCGGCGACCGACGCGCCCTTGGGAATGTTCAGGACGTTCAGCGCGACGTCGGGGGCTTCTTCCTCCTCACGCTCGCTCCGCTCCAGCCATGGCGCGCCCTGGTAGCCCATCACCGGCGCGAACCGCCGGCCGCTGACTGGGTGCACGCCCGGCTGCTGCGCCGCGAGGCCGGCCGCGAGGACCGTGGCCAGCAGGCCGCCTCGAAGCAAGGCCGACGAGCGAAGTCGCATGCGTCAAGGATAGTTGATCGGCGGCCGGAACAGCCGCACTTCGTCGGCCACGGCGGCGCCGTCGACCAGGCGATACACCACCACGACCCTCATACCGACGGCGATATCAACCGCCGCCGCGGCGCTCCCGCTCCTGGTGACCGCGGTGCCCGGGGTGATGGCTACCAGGATCCGCTGCCCGGACTTGTGCCGCAGCGTGATCGTGCCGGCATCCGTCTCGGTCACCACGGCGGTGACCGAGAATGGCGGCCGCGCCGGCGGGATCAACTGATGGCATCCCAGGCCGCCAGCCGCGGCGAGACCGATCGCGAACAGCTGCAGCGCCTTACGCATCCTGATCCTCATGGCGCGCCAGCGACAGATACAGCGCCGGCAGCACGATCAGCGTCAGCAGCGTCGCCGACACCAGCCCGCCGATGATGACGATCGCCAGCGGACGCTGCGTTTCCGAGCCGATGCCGTGCGACAGCGCCATCGGCAGCAGGCCCAGCATCGCCAGCAGCGACGTCATCAGCACGGTGCGCAGCCGCGCCTCCGCGCCCTGGCGCACCGCCTCGAACAGCGGCGTGCCGATCTCACGCAGCTGGTTGATGTAGCTCACCATGACCACGCCGTTGAGGACCGCCGCGCCGAACAGCGCGATGAAGCCGATCGCCGCCGACACGCTGAGCGGCATGCCGGTGACCAGCAGCGCGAGCACGCCGCCGACCAGCGCGAACGGCACGTTGAGCAGGATCAGCGTGGCGTGGCGCGCCGAGTGGAAGGCGTGAAAGAGCAGCACGAAGATCAGGAACACGCTCAGCGGCACGATCACCCGCAGCCGCGCCATCGCGCGCTGCTGGTTCTCGAACTCGCCGCCCCAGACCAGCCGCGCGCCCCGCGACAGGTGCGACGCCCGCCGCCGACCCGGTGCTGCATCTCCTCGACCGCGCTGCCCATGTCGCGGCCGCGAATGAACACGCCGATCGCCATGACCCGCGCGCCCGACTCCCGGCTGATGTTCATCGCGCCCTGGCGCACCACGATCTCGGCGACGTCCGCGAGCCGGATGTGGGCGCCGTCGGCGGTGTCGACCCGGATCTGCCGCACGGTGTCGGCGTCGGCGCGCGCCTCGGCCGGCAGACGGACGACGACGCCGAAGCGCTGCTCGCCTTCCCAGATCTCGGTCGCGTCGCGGCCGCCGAGCGCGGTCTCAATCGTGTCCTGGATGTCCGCGACGTTCAGCCCGTAGCGGGCCGCGCGCTGGCGATCGACCGTGATCTGCAGCTGCGGCACCTGGCCGGCGCGATCGATGAACGCCCGCGCCACGCCGGGAGTGGCCGACACCGCGTCCAGCACCGCGGTCGCATCCTTTCGCAGCGCGGCGCCGTCGGTGCCGAACACCTTGATCACCACCTGGCCGTCGATCTGCGAGATGCTCTCGAGGATGTTGTCGCGGATCGGCTGCGAGAAGCTGGCGTCGATCCCCGGAATCGCGTCGAGCGCCTTGTCCATCTCGGCGACGAGCTGCTCCTTGCTGATGTGGCGCGTCCACTCGGACGCCGGCTTCACGTCCACGAAGAACTCCGCCATGTTGATCAGCTTCGGATCGGTGCCGTCCTCCGGCCGGCCCGACTTCGAGATCACCGTCCGCACTTCCGGAAACTGCCGGAGCAGGGCGCGAATCCTCGCGCACTCGCGCGAGGCTTCGGTCACCGAGATGCCGTCGGGCAGCATCGCGTTCACCCAGATCGCGCCCTCGTTCAGTTCCGGCAGGAATTCGCTGCCGAGTTGCGTCGCGGCGCCCAGGCTGAGCGCCAGCACCGCGGTCGCACAGACCAGCACCAGGCGGCGCCGGCGCATCGCCGCGGCCAGCACGGCGCGGTAGACGCGCTGGCAGGCGTGCACCAGCGCGTTCTCTTCGCTCGGGACCTTCTTCAACAGCACCAGACACAGCAGCGGCACCAGCGTCAGCGAAAAGATCAGCGATCCGATCAGCGCGGCGGTGATGGTGTAGGCCATCGGCGCGAAGATCCGCCCTTCCTGGCGCTGCAGCGTGAAGATCGGCAGGTTGGCCAGGATGATGATCAGCATCGAGAAGAAGGTGGGCCGCCCGACCTGCACCGTCGCCTCCAGGATGGTGGCGCGGCGCTGCTCCGCATCCGGCGACCCGCGCAGCTGCGACAGATGCCTGACGATGTTCTCGACCACGATCACCGCGCCGTCGACGATGATGCCGAAGTCCATCGCCCCCAGCGACAGCAGGTTCGCCGGAATGCCGCGGATCGTCAGGCCGATGAAGGTGGCCAGCAGCGACAGCGGGATCATCGCCGCCACGATCGCGGACGCGCGCAGGCTGCCGAGAAACACGAACAGCACGACCGTCACCAGCGCGGCGCCTTCCAGCAGGTTCGTGAACACGGTGCGCAGCGTCGTCCCGATCAGCCAGGTCCGGTCGTAGAACGGCACGATCTTCACGCCGCGCGGCAGCATCGAGCCGTTCAGGGTGTCGACGCGGGCCTTCAGCGCCGCGAGAACTTCCGACGGGTTCTCGCCTTTGCGCATCAGCACCACGCCGGTCACCGCCTCGTCGTCCTCGTCCTGCCCGGTGATGCCCTGACGCGGGACCGCGCCGACGCCGACGCGGGCGATGTCGCGCACCAGCACCGGCACGCCGTTGCGCTGCGCCACCACGATCTCGCCGATGTCGTCGGCCGATCGCAGCAGCCCGATGCCCCGCACGATGTACTGCTGCTCGCCGCGTTCGATGTAGCTGCCGCCGGCGTTGGCGTTGCCTCGCCCCAGCGCGGTGAACACCTGCTGCATCGAGATGCCGAGCGATCCCATCTGCACCACGTCGAGGTTCACCTCGTACTGCTTGATGAAGCCGCCGAAGCTGACGATGTCGGCGACGCCCGGCGTCATCCGCAGGTAGCGCTCGATCGTCCAGTTCTGGATCGAACGGAGCTCGGTCGGGGTGACGCCGGTGCCGGAAAGCCGGTAGCGATAGACCTCGCCGATCGGCGTCGACAGCGGCGCCAGCTGCGGCTGCAGGCCGGGCGCCAGCTCGACGCCCTGCAGCCGTTCGAGCACCTGCTGGCGCGCGAAGTAGTCGTTGACCTGATCGTCGAAGGTCAGGATCAGGAACGACAGGCCGAACTGCGTATGCGAGAACATCCGCACCGAGTGGGGAAGGCCGCTCAGCCCGATCTCCAGCGGGATGGTGACCTGCTTCTCGACTTCCTCCGGCGCGTGGCCCGGCACCAGCGTGATCACCGTGACCTGCACGTCGGTCACGTCGGGAAACGCTTCGACCGGCAGCGCCCGGAAGCACTGGATGCCCGTGCCGATGAACAGCACCGTCAGCAGCGCCATCAAGAGCGGCTGCCGCAGCGCGAGTGAGACGATGCGGTTGACCATGGCTATGCGGGCTTCTTCATGAGGCCGCTGAGCAGCATGGCGCCGTCGACGACGATGGTTTCGCCCGCTTTGAGGCCGCTGATCACGCGGACGTTCGACCCGACCGGCTTGCCGACCACGACCGTGCGCTCCTGGAACGTCCCGGGCGCCGATTCGACGAACACCGTCGACGCGGCCGTCGCCCTCGATCAGCGCGCGCGGCCGGCACCACCGGCATCCTCATCGTCGACTCGATGTGGTGGATGCTGCCGAACATTTCCGGACGGAGCCGCCCGTCCGCGTTGTCGAGCTCGGCGTGAACCTTGACGGTGCGCGTCTGCGGATCGACCGTATCGGCGATTTGCCGGACGCGTCCCTCGAAGGTTTCGTCGGGATAAGCGACCAGGCGGATTTCGACCTTCTCGCGCGGCTGGATGAAGCGGATGTAGGTTTCCGGCACCTGCGACGAGACCCACACCGTGCTCAGATCGGCGATGGTCATGACCGGCGCGCTGGTGTCGTTGCGGTACTCGCCGGGCACGACGCTGAGCTCGAGCACTTTGCCGGACAGCGGCGAGCGGACGGTGACCTGCTGCTTGAAGTCGCGGGGGGCCAGGCCGAGCACCGACAGCCGGCGCTCCGCCTGCTCGCGAGAGGCCAGCGCCTGATCGAGCGCCGCCTGGGCCTGCGCCAGCGCGCTGTCGGCGTTGAGCATCTCTTTCTTCGCGACCGCGTTGTGGTCGAAGAGATCCTTGGTGCGTTCGGCATCGGCCTGCGCCTTGAGCAGCGTCGCGCGCGCCTGCGTCACGGCGGCGTCGGCCTGGAGATGGGCCGACATCGCCGCGTCGGCGTCGGGGCTCTCGATGGTGAACAGCGGCTGTCCTTGTCGAACCGCGTCGCCAACCGCCACCAGCACGCGCGCGACGCGTCCTGCGACCGGGGCCACGACCTTCGAGATCCGGTTGGGATTCGCTTCGATCTTGCCCGGCGCAATCACTTCGTCGGTCGCGAGCTCCGCGTCCGCGACCTTCTCTCTGCGAATCTGGGAGAGCATCGGCGATCCGGCCGGGACCGTCAGCGTTCCCGACGGTCCAGGTCGAGGGCGCCGGCTTCGGCCACCGGCTCGGCGTGACCGCACCCGCTGGCCGCGACGGCCAGCGCGAGCGCTCCGATGAAATAGTTCGTTGCTCGGGTCATGGGTGGGTCCCTCCGGTCAAGGCGTCGAGCGTGTACAGGCTGCGCGCGAACTCCGCGCGGGCCTCGTTGTAGCTCTGCATGGTGTCGTTGAAGGTCCGCTGCGCGTCGAGCAGCTCGATGAAGCTCGCTTCGCCGCGGCGGTATGAATAGGCGGTGGTATCGCGGACGTCGCGCGCCTGCGCGAGCATCTGCTGTTCGATGGTGTCGACGATGCTCGCGCGTCGGCGGTGTACTGATCCCAGGCGCTGCGCAGATCGCCGGTGATGTCCGACTGCAGCGCCGCGACGCGCGCCGCGGCCTGCCGGGCTTCCTGCCGCGCCCGTTCGGCCTCGCCCTGGTTCCGGTTGAAGAGCGGGATCGGCGCGCTGACGAACAGGCCCCACTCGTTGCCGGTCAGCGAACCGGGCGCCACCTGCCGATGAAACTCGGCGCTGACGGTGTAGTCCACCTTGCCTTGCGCCAGCTGAAGGCGGACGTCGGCGGTCGACCGCGCCTGATCGCGCTCGAGCGCCTTGAGATCGGGGCGCCGCTCGAACGCCAGCGGCAGCAGGCCGTCGGCGCCGGCCGGCGCCCCGTCTCGACGAAGCTCGCCGCTGACCTCGATCGGCGACGCATCGGTGCGTCCGAGCAGCGCGCGCAGCCGATGCACGGCGACGGTGAGCTTGGCCTCGCGCGCTCCGCACATCGTTCTGAAACTGCAGCGACGCCAGCCGCGATCGCGCGAGCTCGACGGAGGCCAGATCGCCGGAACGCACGCGCTCGGTGTTGATCGCGACGACGTCGTTGAATGCGGTGAGCGATTCCCGCGCCAGCTGCAGATCCGACTGCGACTGCTGCACGTCGATGAACGCGCTCTGCACGTTGAGGGTCAGGGCGCGCACGGTGTTCTGCAGCTGGAAGTCGGCGACGCCGCGCGCCTCCTGCGCCACCTCCATCCGCCGCTCGCGCTTGCCGCCGCTCTCGAGCAGCACGTCGCCGCGGACGATGCCCTCTTTCGGATTGACGTTGCTGTTGAAGATGGTGCCGTCGGGCAGCATGACGCTCCCGGTCACCACCGGGTTCGGCCGCAGCGATGCGGTGAGCACGCGCGCGTCGGCGACCGCCAGGTTGTAGCGTTCGGCGCCGGCCGATGGATTGTGCGCGATCGCCTCGGCGACAGCCTGATCGATGGTCAGCGCCGCCGCCGTTTGCGCGGACGGCCGTGCCGTCGCGAGCGGCGCCAGGCAGAGCGCCGCCGCGAGCATACGAGCTCGAAACATGAGTCCCCCTCGGACGCGGGCAGCAATGGCCCGCGCGATGCGTGGTGATGTAAGTGGTGTGAGAGCGCTCTAGGCGAGCGGGGGCGCGCGGGAGGACCGGGCGCGCGGGCCCGATTGCGGCCTGACGAGACGGACTGGCGGGAGCGGCGTCGTGCGCGGCGCCGCGTGGACGATCGCGCGAAGCGGCAGGACACCTGCCGTGTCACGATCGTCGTTCTGGATCCACTCGTTCGAGGCGATCGAGTCGCCGTCCACCGCGGGCGGCGGCGGCTGCGTCTGGAACGCGCGGCGCTGCGACGAGGGAAGCCTGGTGAAGTGTCCGGCGCCGTCGTTCTGCCACACCAGCAGATCCAGCGAGCCGACGCTGGCGACGACGTCGAGGTCGCCGTCCTGATCGACGTCGTCGGCGACCACGCTGACGAACTGCGCGCTCGTCGCTCGATCCACGGACGCGGCAAACCCGTCCGGCAACGCGACGGCGCGATCGGCACCCGGTTCCGGCGAGAACAGCGCCAAGGCCGGATGCGATGTCCGCAAGGCGTGCGGCGCCGAGGCGCCGCACAGCAGCACGGCGCCCAGCACGGTCAACAGGCCGCAGGGCCCTGCGCGTCAGCCGTGTCATCGTGACCCCGCCCGGGCGGCGCCGCGCCTGGCGACCTCGCGCTGGCGCGCGTGCACGCCGTGGTCGCCCAGGACGTTGCCGACCACGACCGACAACCCGGCGAAGGCGGACAGCGCCGGCGCGGCATCCGACAATCCGACCTGGATGCCGCCGTCGAGGGCGAGGCGTGGGTTGATCACGTAGATGGCGCCGCCATCCATGGCGACCACCGGCCCGCCGTCGGGATCCTGCCGCGAAATCCAGAAGCCTTCGACATACGGCGTCACCGGCCCGGGCACCTCCGCGCTCGCCGACCACGAGACGAGCTGCTGCGTGAAACGCGGCAGGCCGGTCCCCGCGCCGATTCGTCCCATGCCGTAGTTGACGTCGATGTGGCCGCGGGTCAGGAAATCGGTGCCGGTCAGCACCGCGACGGTATAGTCCGCCTGTCCTGAGCCCAGCCCTTTGCTTTCGCTCGCCGCCGGCAGGTTGACGGTCGGCAGAATCGACAGCACCGGCACGCCGCCCGGATCGGACCAGAGCCGCAGCTTCGCGCCAATCTGGATGTTGCCGATGCCGCGCTGCGTCCCCGAGGGGTCGGTCGCGGACAGGAACCCGTCGCTGCTGATGCGAGCTTCGATCCATTCCGACAGGCCGAGGCGCAGCGTCGCCGGCGTGCCGACGTTGTGCTGGCTGGAGCCGGTGCGGTTCCAGAGGCCGCCGACTTCCATCTGCAGCAGCCCGACGTCGACGATGTGCGTGCCGTTGGTGACGTCCGGCCGATCCGGCTCGAGGTTGTCGTGATCGCCCGCCGTCGCATTCTGGATCTCGAACGTCGTCGCGCCGTAGCGCGTTCGTCATCGCCAGCAGCGATGCGGCCAGAGTCAGTGCGCAGCAGTTGAACATCGTGGGCAGCGGGAGCTGAATTCTCACTATAAGCGCAATCGCCGCCGGCCCGGCGGCGCATGCGCGATGCTTATCGATTCTTTATCGTCCGTCAGGGGTGCGTTAGACTTGCAGCAATGACCGAGACGCCGCTGACCCCTTCACGCTTGTGGAAACAAATGACCCTGGACCAGCGAACGCGCGCGGCGCGTGCGTTCTGGGCCGACCCGGAGGCGACCGACGATCAGGTGCAGGCCGCGTTCCTGATCGCGCAGCAGAAGAAGTTCCGGCCGAAGACGGTGATCGGCCTCGACGTCGACCGCAAGGCCAAGCATCTGGCGACGCTCGGCGGCCTGCCCGACGCCATGGCCGCGCGCGCGCTGATCGTCTACCACCTCGCCGAGCAGCGGGCGATGATGGGCGCGTTCCTCGATGCGCTCGGCATCAAGCACGAGAACGGCTTGATCGAGGAGGATGCGGTGAAACCCGACGCCGACAAGATCGGCCCGGCCGCGGCTGCGCTCGCGCAGCAGTTTCCTCCAGACGACGTCCGGATCTATCTGAACACGCTGCTGTCGCAGGATCCCGAGACCTGGGGCGGTCTCGCGGGGGTGCCGCAGGTCGCGCTCGGCTAAAGCGGTTTGGCACCAATGTAGTGCAGGCCTTCAGGCCTGCCTGGTACGGGCGGACCTGAAGGTCCGCACTACACCAGCGTGAAGACGTTTACGGTCGCAGCGTGTCCGACGAGGCCGCCGGCTTGAGGTAGCGGTCGTACCAGGCGAGGATGCGCGTCAGCCGGTCCACCAGATGGTGTTCCTCGCGCAGCCCGTGCGGCTCGCGCGGGTACAGCACCAGATCCGAATCCACGCCGTACCGCTTCAGGCCGCGGTAGAACTGCTGGCTCTGGCCGATCGGATCGGTGGTGTCGTCCTCGCCCTGCAGCAGCAGGGTCGGCGTCTTCACGTTCTTGACGAACGTCATCGGCGAGCTCTTGATGAAGCCCTCGAGCTTTTCGTAAGGCGTGCCGTAGAACCATTCGTCGTAGGCCGAGCCGTTTTCGGTGCCGAATTCGCTGGCCATGTCGATGACCGGCGCGCCGGAAACGGCGGCCTTGAAGCGTGTCGTCTGCGTCACCGCCCACGCCGCCATGTAGCCGCCATACGACCAGCCGCCGATGCCGAGGCGATTCGGATCGGCGATACCGCGCGCGACCAGCCAGTCGGCGCCGGCCATCACGTCCTTGAAATCGCCGCCGCCCCAGTCGGCGCGGTTCATCTCGACGAACTTCTGGCCGTAGCCGGTCGAGCCGCGCACGTTGGGATAGAGCACGGCGTAGCCGCGCGCCGCGAGCAGTTGTCCCCACGGCTCGAAGGCGTCGGACCAGCGGCCGGTCGGGCCGCCGTGAACCAGGATCACCGCAGGAAGTGTCCGGCTCGAGCCGGACCCGGTCTGGCTGAAGCCAGACGCGACCGGCGGCACCAACAGCGCCGCCTCGATCTCGACGCCGTCTGCGCTCTTGTACTTGACGAACTCCGGCGCGATCACCGGTCGCGTCTTCCAGTGATCGTTGAACGTCGTGACGACGCGGGCGCCCTCGCGCGGCTTGACCAGGTAGATCTCCGGCGGATGGGTCGCCGACTCGCCGACATACGCGATTCCGCCGCTTGAAGATCGCGCGAATGCGGTCGGGTTCTCGATGATCTGCGCATCTTCTGACAGATGCGCGTCTCCCTTGCCGACCGCGACCAGCTGGGTCTTGAAGCCCTGGCTCGTCAGCGCCAGCAGCGACTGATCGTCAGACCACCGCATCTGCGACATCGGACGATCGAGGGTCGCCGCGGTGAGGTTTGTCGGCGGTCCGCCGGACACGGGCTGCAGGCAGATGTCGTGCGCCTCTGGCCCGTCGAGACGCGCGCAGCCGTAGGCGATGGCGGAGCCATCGGGCGACAGCGCCATCGCGCCCATCGGTCCGCGCGGCGTAGCGATCGCCGTGAAGCGGCCGTCTTTCAGATCGACCGAGAAGATCGCTTCGTTGAATTGATCCGCGTGCGGCTTCGCCGAAGCGGCGACGATGAGCTTGTCGCCGGCCGGTGCGAATTCGATCTGGCCGATGCGGTGCGGCGTGCTGGTGACCTGCCGCATTGCATGCGATGCGACGTCGATATCCCAGATCCGCGCCAGGCGATCCTCTTTTTCCGCGACGCGCGCATCGTCCTTGTCTTTCTCGCGCTGCTGCTGTGCCTCCGGCTTCGGCTCCGCCATCAGCAGGGCGATTCGCCGGCCGTCCGGGGACCAGCGGAATGCCTCAACCCGATCTTTGCGATCGGTCAGCCGTTGTGCCTCGCCGCCGTCCATCGGCAGCAGGTAAAGCTGCGCGGCGCCGTCACGATCGGAGAGGAAGGCGATGCTGCGGCCGTCGGGCGCCCACCTCGGCGAGGAGTCGCTCTTGGCCGAGAAGGTCAGCTGGCGCACCTGCGCGCTGGCAACCTCGAGCAGCCAGAGGTTGCGCTGTCGAGCCGCGCCCTTGACCGGTTCGGTTACGGTGAACACCAGGCGGGCGCCGTCGGGCGACAGCTCGAGCTCGCCGATGCCGCGTCTCTCCAGCGTCTGCGCCGGCGTCAACGCGGCTGGTGACTGGGCGCCGAGGACAGCTCCCGCAAGCGCCACGATGACGAGCAGGGTCTTCTTCATAACTTGATGCGACTTACCTTAGCATAGGCGTTCGAGTCATTCGTGCCGTTCACCGAGCTTCCTTCGTCCGCCCTCGCCCCTGATCAGTCGCCCGTCCGCGTGCACTATCGCGATGCCGGTGCGGGACCGCCGATCGTGATTCTTCATGGCGGCTGGGGCTACGAGATCTACCCGTTCGAACGTCAGATCGCGGCCCTCGCCGGGAGCCATCGACTGGTCGTGCCCGATCGCACCGGATACGGCGGCTCGCAGCGCATCGCGCGGCAGGCGACCGACTTTCACCATCGCGCCGCCGCCGAGACTTTCTCGGTGATCGATGCGCTCGGTCTCGATCGTCCCGTGGTCTGGGGACACAGCGATGGCGCGGTGATCGCGCTGCTGATGGGGCTGGCCGAACCCGGGCGGCTGAGCGGCCTGATCGTCGAAGCCGCGCATTTCGCGAGGCGCAAGCCGGGCTCGCGCGACTTTTTCGAGACGATGATGCGCGACCCTGAAGGGCTTGGCGACCGGGTCGTGGCGACGCTGGCCCGCGAGCATGGCGACGGCTGGCGCGATCTCATTCGGACCAACGGCGACGCGTGGCTGCGGATCGCCAGCGACGCGTCCACCCTGGAGACCGACCTGTACGGCGGACGGCTCGGTGACCTCCAGGTGCCGACGCTGGTTCTTCACGGCGCGCGCGATCCGCGCACCGAGCCGGGAGAGTTCGAAGCGCTGCGCGAGGTGTTGAGCCGCAACGCTCGAGCGGCGCGTCATTTCGCGGTGTTGCCCGAAGGCGGCCACAGCCCGCACAGTGAGCGGGCCACTGCCGACGAGGTCACGAACGTGGCGCAGTGTTTCCTACGCGAGCTGTCGGGCCATTGATGATCGCCCTCGAGTTCGATCGCGTCTCGCGCGATTTCGTCACGCCGGACGGCGCCGGCTATCGCGCCCTGGACGACGTGTCACTCTCCATCGCCGCCGGGTCGTTCGCGGCGATTGTCGGACCGAGCGGCTGCGGTAAGTCGACGCTGCTCAACATCGCCGCCGGGCTGCTGCCGCCCTCGAGCGGCGGGGTGCGGGTCGAGGGCGAAGCGTTGACCGGTCTCAACCGGCGAGCGACCTACATGTTTCAGCAGGACGCGCTGCTGCCGTGGAAAACGATTCGCGAAAACGTGGCGCTGGGCCTGACGCTCGGCGGGGTGGCGGCCGCGGAGGCCAGCGCGCGGGCCGCGGGCTGGCTGGACCGCGTCGGTTTGTCGGAGTTCGCGGCGCACTATCCCTCACAGCTGAGCGGCGGCATGCGCAAGCGGGCCGTGATGGCCCAGAACTGGATTCTCGACCGAGGACTCGTGCTGATGGACGAGCCGTTCAGCGCGCTCGATGTCCACACGCGGCAACGGATGGAAACGGAGCTGCTGGAGCTGTGGGAGGGGTCCGGCTCAAGCCGGACACGACCGCAACCCGCGCCGCCCCCTGTGCCGGCAGTGTCTGGCGTCAGCCAGACCGGTCGGAAGACCATCGTCTTCGTCACGCATGATCTCGAAGAGGCGATCGCGCTTGCCGACGAGGTCATCGTGCTCTCCGCGGGGCCGGCGGCGCGCGTAGTGGCGCGCCATCCGATCACGCTCGAGCGTCCTCGCGACTTGATGGATCTGCGCACGACGCCGGCGTTCGTCGATCTTTACCGCGCGATCTGGGCGGTGCTGCGCGGGGAAGTGCTCAGGAGCCAGCAGAGGGTGGCGCATGGCCGCGCGTAAGGCCGGTCCGTCCCGTCCGGCCGTGCTGTTCTGGCAGGTTGCGCTGGGCGTCGCGCTGCTGACGGTGTGGCAGACGCTGGTGTCGTTGAAGATCCTCGACGCGTTCTTCGTCAGCCGTCCGTCGGACATCGCACAGCGGCTGGCGCAATGGGTCGTGTCCGGATCGCTGTGGGGGCACCTCGCGGTGACGCTCGAAGAATCTCTGCTCGGCCTGCTGGCCGGGGCGGGGATGGGCATCTCGCTCGGCTTCTGGCTGGGGCGTTCACCGATGCTGGCCAGCATTTTCGATCCGTACATCAAGATGCTCAACGCGGTGCCGCGCGTGGTGCTGGCGCCGCTGTTCCTGCTCTGGTTCGGTCTCGGCATCTGGTCGAAGGTCGCCCTGGCCGTGACGCTGGTGTTCTTCGTGATGTTCTTCAACACCTATCAGGGCGTGCGCGACGCCGATCCGGTGTTGATCGACAACGTACGCATGCTCGGCGCCACGGAACGGCAACTGATCCGCCACGTGCTGATTCCGAGCGCGCTGACCTGGATCTTTTCGAGCCTGCAGACCAGCCTCGGATTCGCGATGGTGGGCGCCGTTGTGGGAGAGTATCTGGGCTCGACGCGCGGCCTCGGCTATGTGATCTCGCAGGCCGAAGGCACGTTCGACACCACCGGCGTGTTCGCCGGGATGACGGTCCTGGGACTGGTGGTGGTCGGCGTGAGCGCGGGCGTCACCAGACTGGAGAGGTGGTTGCTGCGGTGGAAAGCGTGATCGGCGCCGATCCCACACAAAGAACACGAAGGACACAGACGTCGAGAAGGATTTTTTCCTTGGTGTCCATGGTGTCCTCTGTGTTGATGCTCTGCTCGGCGTGTGGCACGCGGCCGAACTCGGGTCTCCGTCACGTGCGAATCGCGATTGGCGGCCAGAACCAGATGGTCTACCTGCCGACCACGCTGGCCCAGGAGCTGGGGTTTTACCGCGAGGAAGGGCTCGATGCGGAGCTGCAGGACTTTGCCGGCGGCGCCAAGGCGCTGCAGGCGCTGGTCGGCGGCAGCGCCGACGTAGTGTCGGGCTTTTACGATCACACCATTCAGATGGCCGCCGAGGGGCGCGAGTTCGTCGCCTTCGTCACCATGCTCAGATTCCCGGGGCTGGTGCTGGTGACGTCTCCCCAAAGCGCCGCCACGCTGTCGACGATTGCCGCGCTCAAGGGCCACATCGCGGGCGTCACCACCGCCGGCTCGTCCTCGCAGATGCTGCTGACCTACATCCTCCAGCGCAACGGCCTTGCCGCCGACGCGGTCAGCATCACCGCGATCGGCAGCGCGGCGACCGCGATCGCGGCGCTCGAGCACGGCAAGGTCGACGTCGGGATGGTCGCCGACCCCGCATTTACGCTGGTGCACCGGCGCAACCCAACCGTGCGCGTGCTCGCCGATCTGCGTACCGAGGAGGGCGTCAACGCCGCGCTCGGCACGCATGCGTATCCGGCGTCGGTGTTGTACGCGAAGGGCGAGTGGATCCGCGCCAACCGCGATACCACCCAGCGGCTGGCGCGCGCCATCACCCGGACGCTGACGTGGATGCAGGCGCACACCCCTCAGGAAATTGCGGACAAGACGCCGAAGACCTTCCGCGGCGAAGATGATGCGCTCTACGTCGAGGCGCTCAAGGCCTCGATGCCGATGTTCTCGCCCGACGGAATGATGGCGGCGGAAGGGACCGAGGTCGTGCGGACCCTGCTCGCCGGCTCGATGGAGAAAGTGCGCGCCGCGACCATCGATCTGTCGAAGACCTATACCAATGAATTCATTCATGGACGCTAAGACGCTGCTGTTCGTC
This sequence comes from uncultured Acidobacteriota bacterium, assembly GCA_963794705.1. Lineage (GTDB taxonomy): Bacteria > Acidobacteriota > Vicinamibacteria > Vicinamibacterales > CAVVIG01 > CAVQFC01. Next base: position 173,774 of record CAWCFI010000004.1, on the reverse strand, counting down.
GGGCTCGGGGCGATGCTGGTGATTTACTCGGTGACGGTGTTCCGCGGCGGGCTGGTGATGCCGACGGCGCTGCAATCGGCGATCGGGTTCGTGACCGCCTTCTTCGATACGCTCGGGATCGGATCGTTTGCCACCACCACCGCGGTCTACAAGCTGCGCGACATGGTGCCGGTCAAGCTGATTCCCGGCACGCTCAACGTGGGGCACGCCTTGTCGACCATCGCGCAGGCGTTCATCTATACCAAGCTGGTGCCGGTGGATCCGACCACGCTGATCCTGATGATCGCGGCGGCCTCGGTCGGCGCCTGGGTCGGGGTCGGCGTCGTGGTGCACTGGCCGCGCCGCAAGATTCAGATTGGCATGGGGATCGCGCTGCTCGGCGCGGCGGCCCTGATGCTGATGACGCAGCTCAATATCGTGCCCGGCGGGGGAGATGCCATCGGACTGGCGGGGACGCGGTTGGGGATCGGCCTGGCCGGCAACTTCGTCCTCGGCATCCTGATGATGCTGGGCATCGGGCTGTATGCGCCGTGCATGATCCTGGTCAGCCTGCTCGGCATGGCGCCGACCGCGGCCTTTCCGATCATGATGGGATCGTGCGCGTTCCTGATGCCGCTCAGCAGCGTGCGGTTCGTGCGGACCCGCACCTACGACGTGCGCGCCGCGCTCGGCCTCGCGCTCGGCGGCCTTCCGGCGGTGCTGATCGCCGCCTATGTCGTGCAGTCGATGTCGCTCGACGCGGTCCGCTGGCTGGTGGTGGTGGTCGTCATCTACACCTCGGCCAACATGCTGATGACGGCCAGGGCGAGACAAGGCAGACAAGGCAGAAGGGCAGGACGGCAGGATGGCAGGAACGCATGCGTAAGCCGGTCGTGCTGATCACCGGGGCCGGCGGCGAGATCGGCCACGGTCTGGTCACGCGCCTCGCCGGCGCCGGTTCGCTGATCATCACGCTCGACGTCAGCCCGCTCGACGGATCGCTGGCGCCGCTGGTCGCCCGCGAGTTCACCGGATCGATTACCGATGTGGCGCTGCTCGAGCGGGTGCTGGCGGAATTCGAAGTCGACCGCGTCTTCCACCTGGCGGCGCTGCTCTCGACCCGGTCCGAGTTCACGCCGGTCACGGCGCATCACGTCAACGTCGAGGGGACGCTCAACCTGCTGGAATTCGCGCAGCACCAGGGCGAGTCGCACGGCCGACCGGTCACCTTCATCTATCCCTCGTCGATCGCGGCCTTCGGATTTCCCAGCCTCGAGACCAAGGCCCGCGCCGGAGCGGTCACCGAGGATCAGTTCGCGCACCCGACCACGATGTACGGCTGCAACAAGCTGTATTGCGAGCAGCTCGGCGACTACTACGCCCACCACTACAAGCAGCTGTCCGCCGACGCGATCGGCAGGGTCGACTTCCGGTGCGTCCGTTTCCCCGGTCTGATTTCCGCGATGACGCTGCCATCGGGCGGCACGTCGGACTACGCGCCCGAGATGATTCACGCCGCCGCCAAAGGCGAGGCCTACGACTGCTTCGTCCGTCCGGACACCACCATCCCATTCATGGCGATGCCGGACGGCGTCGATGCGCTGCTGGCGCTGGCCTCGGCGCCGCGCGACCGTCTGACCCGAACCGCCTACAACCTCGCCGCGTTCAATCCCTCCGCGGCCGAGATCCGCGACGTCGTCCTTGCCGCGTTCCCGGAAGCGACCATCACTTACAGGGTGGATGCCAAGCGGCAGGGGATCGTCGACTCGTGGCCCGCGGCGGTCGACGATTCCGCCGCGCGCCGCGACTGGGGCTTCAGCCCGACCTACGATTTTGATCGCGCTTTCCGGGAGTATCTGATCCCGACCATTCGCCAGCGCTACCGTCGCAAGTAAGATGTGGCATCGATGGATGCGGTAACTGCCTTTGCGCCCGCGACGGTCTCCAACGTCGCGTGCGGGTTCGATGTGCTCGGTTTCGCGCTGCATGCGCCCGGCGACGAAGTGACGGCGCGGCTCGCGCCGCCCGGCGTCACCATCGACGACATCACCGGGGATCAGGGCCGGCTGCCGCGCGATCCGGCCAGGAACACGGCCGGCATCGCGGCCCAGGCGCTGTTGAACATCCTGGGGGGGAATCGCGGTGTCGCGCTCACGATCCGCAAGGGCCTGCCGCTGTCGAGCGGTCTCGGCGGCAGCGCCGCCAGCGCGGTCGCCGCCGTGGTCGCGGTCGACGGGCTGTTCAACGCCGGCACGCCGCTCGAGACGCTGATGGCCTGCGCCTTCGAAGGCGAGCAGGTCGGCGCCGGATCCGCGCACGGCGACAACATCGGGCCGGCGGTGTATGGCGGGTTCGTGCTGGTCCGCGTCCCGAATCCTCCGGACGTCGTGAGGCTGCCGGTGCCGGCCGGATTGACGGCGGTGGTCGTGCACCCGGACCTCGAGATCGAGACGGCGCGTGCGCGGGCGCTGCTCGGCAGCACGGTGCCGCTGGCCGACGCCATTCGGCAATGGGCCAACCTCGGCGCGTTCATCGATGCACTGCACCGGTCGGATTTCGACCTGATGGCACGCTCGCTCGAGGACGTGATCGCCGAGCCGCGCCGGGCGCCGCTGGTCCCTGGCTTTGCCCGGATCAAGCAGGCGGCCGCCGCGGCGGGAGCACTCGGCTGCAGCCTCTCGGGATCGGGGCCATCGCTGTTCGCACTGTGCCGCGACGCGGCCTCGGCTGATGCGGTCGCCGCCGCGATGACCAGGGCGGTCATCCAGCACATCGGGGGGGAGCCGCAGACCTACGTCTCGCCGATCGCGCTGCACGGAGCGCGTGTGATCGTGGCTGGTCCGAAAGGACCCGCCCTGCAGGTGTAGATGAATTTCATAACCACCCGCGGCGGATCGCCGCCCGTCCCGTTCACCGTCGCGCTGTTCGCGGGGCTCGCTCCCGATGGCGGCCTTTACGTCCCGGAGGCGATCGAGCCGTGGAGCGCCGAGGAACTGGCGCGGCTGCCGCAGCGGACCTTGACCGAGATCGCTCTGCGGGCCCTCCGGCCGTTTACGCGCGGCGACCTCGATCCGGCGACCCTCGAAGCGGTCGTCGCCGAGGCGCTGAATTTCCCAATCCCGCTCGTCGAGGTGCAGGCCGGGATCTTCGCACTCGAGCTGTTCCACGGCCCGACGTTCGCGTTCAAGGACGTCGGCGCGCGCGTCATGGCGCGGCTGATGGCATCGCGGCATCGCGGCGACGATCCGCTGACCATCCTTGCCGCGACCTCCGGCGACACCGGCAGCGCGGTCGCTCACGCCTTTCACGGCGTGCCGAACACCCGCGTCGTGATTCTCTATCCCGACGGCCGCGTCAGCCCCACCCAGGAAGCGCAGTTGACGATGTTCAATGGCGAGCGCAGCAACGTGCGGGCGTACGCCGTGGCCGGGAGCTTCGACGACTGTCATCGGCTGACCCGAGACGCCTACGCCGATCCCGATCTCCGGCGCAGCATGCGGTTGACCTCCGCCAACTCGGTGAACGTCGGCCGGCTGCTGCCGCAGTCGGTCTACTACTTTCACGCGATGGGGCAGCTGGGTCGCCTGGGTCGGACCGGCGAGGCGGTGTTTTCCACGCCGAGCGGCAACTTCGGAAACCTCACGGCGGGCCTCATGGCGAAGCGCGCCGGGCTTCCGATCTCGCGATTCGTCGCCGCCACCAACGCCAACGACGTGGTGCCCGCCTACCTGGAGACCGGCACGTTCACGCCGCGACCTTCGGTCGCGACGCTGTCCAACGCGATGGACGTCGGTCACCCGAGCAACTTCGAGCGCATGCTCTGGCTCTATGGCAACGACGTCGAGGCGATGCGGTGCGACGTCACCGGCTGCCGCTTCGGCGACGACGACGTACGGGCGACGATCAAGCGGGTCTACGAGGAGCGCGGCTACCTGCTCGATCCGCACAGCGCGATCGCGTACATGGGGCTGACGGCCCGGAAGGGGCAGGAGGGGCGGGATCGGCAGGAAGGGCTGGACGGGAATGCTGGCGTCTTCCTGTCGACCGCCCATCCGGCGAAGTTCGCGGAGATCGTCGAACCAATCATCGGCCGGCCCGTCGAGAAGCCACCGGCTCTGGCCGCGGCGCTCAACGGGCCGCAGCACATCATCCGGATTCGCGCCTCGCTCGATCGCCTGCTTGGGATGCTGGATGGCTGATCGCCACCGCTACCGCGCCGAGGTGCTCGCGCAGCTGCTGGCGCATGGCATCCGGCCGACCGAGGGAACCCATCCTCAGCTGGTGCGCGACTACGTCCGCGACCTGTACAAGTACGAAATCCGCCGCCTGCGCGAACGCTACCTACGCCGGGAGTTTCCAAAGGTCGAGTACGCCGTCCGCGTCGATGACCTGCGTCGCCGCTATCCGGTGCTCGCCCTGCAGCCGCGCGAATTCATCGAGCCGTAGAACTCAGGGAACCGGCACCAGCAGCGCCTTGTTCACGACGGTGGTCAGCCCGTCGACCGACTCCATCATGCCCGCCTCCAGGTCCGGCGAGTCCTTGATGTGCCAGAGGACCTGGGAGGTAGCCCAACTCTTTTCCCGCGCCGCCTTGACGCCGAAGGCGGCAATCGTGTCTTCCAGCCGGGAGACGGCAGGCAGTGGATCTCCGAGCAGCCGAACCTGCAGCGTCCGCTTGGCCTCTTCAACGATGGAGTCGAGCGTGGCGTTGAGATTCGAGTAGTCGGCGTACTGAGGCGTTCCGCGACTGGGCGCCGTCCCGGTCGCCTGACAGGTCGCGACCAGGGCCTCGGGCAGGTCGTGATTGATGTGGGCATTGACGCCGGCCAGCGCCAGCTGGATTCTGGCAAGTCGGGTGTTGTTCCGAACGTCGAACATCACCCGCCAGCACGCTGAACACTCCCTGCCCTGCAGGTGAGCCGACAGCGCCGCGAAATACAGCCGTGCGAACTGAACATCGAGCTCGGCCAGCCACGCGGGATCGTTGAAACCGCCCGCGGCGATCCGCTGCGCGACCGCCTGCGTTACCCGCAGGTAGAGGCCGTTGAACCATTTCAGGCCGTCACCGTCCACGCACGCGCCGTCGATCGTGGTCATCGTCTGCATCACGTCCGCGACGGTTTGCGGGAGGGTGTTGACTGCGGCGATCAGCATCGGATCGTACGGAAACATCGGCATTTGATAACATTCGCGCGCTGCGAGTGCGGCAGTATACATCCGCCCGACGCACGGGCACGCCGGGAGCATGGCCGCCGCATGCCCGCGGCGCAGGAGGTTCTGACGTTGTCCGATTTCGACCGCCGCGCCTTCGTCGCCTACTTCGCGTCGGTGGGGCTGACCTCGACGCTGCTCCCCGGCACGCTGTGGGCGCAGATCAAACCTGGAACCCGCACGATCACGGTCGAGATGGTTCGCGAATCCGCGCGGCTGGCCGGCCTCGACTGGACCGACGCCGAATGCCAGGATCTGGTGACCTCGCTGTCGAGCCTGGCGGCGAACCTCGATCGCATCGACAAGCCGACGCTCTCGAACGCATCGCCGCTGCCGTTTCATTTCAATCCCCGCCCTCCCGACGTCGCGCTCGACCTGCCACAGAGCAGCGGCGTGCGCCTCGCGCCGCCCCCTCGTGTCGCGCGGCCGGCGAAGATCGAAGACGTCGCCTTTTTCCCCGTGAGGGAACTGTCGGAGCTGGTGCGCACGCGTCAGGTCTCCTCCGTCGATCTGACGCGCATGTATTTGAGCCGGCTGACGCGTCACAACGCGGCGTTGAACTGCGTGGCAAACCTCACCGAAGAGCGTGCGATGCGAGAGGCGGCTGCCGCCGACGCCGAGATCGCCGCCGGCAAACATCGCGGCCCGCTTCATGGCGTGCCCTATGGCGTGAAGGACATCATCGCCGCCAGGGGCTATCCGACCCGGTGGGGCGCGGCGCCGCTGGAACGCCAGGAGTTCGACGCGGACGCCACCGTGGTCCAGCGTCTCCATGACGCCGGCGCCGTGCTGGTGGCAAAGCTGACGACCGGCGAGCTGGCGTTCGGCGATCAGTGGTCGGGCGGCCGCACCAACAACCCGTGGAATCCAAGCGAGGGGTCGAGCGGTTCGTCGGCCGGCTCGGGCGCGGCGACCGCGGCCGGTCTGGTCGGGTTTGCGATCGGCAGCGACACCGGCGGATCGATTCTTTCTCCGGCGGTGCGCTGCGGCGTCGTCGGCCTGCGGCCGACATTCGGGCGGGTGAGCCGGCATGGCGTGATGTCGGCGGGCACCACGCTCGACAAGATTGGCCCGCTCTGCCGGCGCGCCGAGGATTGCGCGGCGGTGCTTGGCGCCATCGCCGGCCCAGACGGTCACGATCTCGCGGTTCCCGAGCAGGTGCCGTTTACGTGGGATGCCGCTCGCACGCGGCGGCCGACCCGGATCGGCTACGTTCCGGCGATGCTCGAGGCGGAAACGGACCCGGACGCCCGCGCCAACAACGCCCGCGCCCTCGACGTGCTGAAGCGCCTTGGTTGCACCATGCACGAGGTCGCACTGCCAAGCGGCGATCTCTCGTACTTCATCGAGTACGTCGAGCGTGCCGCCGCGTTCGACAGCCTGACGCGCGACGGGCTCCATCGCGGCGTGCGGCAGCGCACGGGCCAGTATCTCCGCGCCTGTCAGTTGGTGACGGCGGTCGACTACCTGCAGGCCAACCGCCGACGGTTGGCGATCATGGCGGACGTGGCCAAGGTGATGGCGACCGTGGACGCCGTCCTGTTCACGACCCTCACGCTCGATTCGACGACCAGCCTGAACCCGGTCATGAGCCTGACCGGTCACCCGTCCATCGCCGTCCCCAATGGATTCAACGGCAGCGGTTCGCCGGCCGGTGTGATGTTTTCCGGCCATCTCTATCGGGAGGGCGAGCTCATTACCCTCGCGATGGCGTATCAGGCACTGACCCGCGACTACCAGAAACAGCCGCCGCTGTTTTCAGTCGCCGGCTAGTCACTCGCAGAACCGGGACGCGACGTCGCGACCCGCCAAGGTGCTGGTGGTGCCTGGAGTAAAGTGTGGCCATGCGGACGCACTTATTCATCGCCAGGCTGATCGCGGCACTCGCTCTGTGCGGCGGTGTCGTCGTCGGCACATCCCGATTTCTTGGCGCGCAGCCACCCGACGTCAAGGACGACTACACGCGCGCCTTCGGTTACCGCGCGCGCATCGACGGCAGGGTCTCCCACCTGCCCGATCCACCCGTGTGGCTGAAGGACGGACGGTTCTGGTATCGCACCACCGTCAAAGGCGGCGCCGAGTTCGTCGTCGTCGATCCGGCCACGGCGTCGAAGCAGCCGCTTTTCGATCATGTCCGGCTCGCCTCGGCGCTGTCGGCGATCGCGCACGTCGCCTACACGGCCACCACGTTGCCGTTCACGACGCTGACGCTGACGGAGAACCCGAGAGCGATCGAATTCGGATCGCCGCGCTGGCGCTGCACGCTCGACGACTACGTCTGCGTTCGTGTCACCGACGCCGCCGACGCCAGTGACGCGAATAACCGCCGCGGCCAGGGCCGTGGCGGTGCGGCCGTCAACGCGCCGGTCGATCCCGTTCGCCGATCGCCGGACGGCCTGACCGAGGCGACGGTCGAGCAGTTCAACGTCGTCGTCCGTCCGGCCGGGGCGCCGGCATCGCTGGGCGTGCAGGTCACCCATGACGGCGCCGACGGCAGTGCTTACGCGATTGCCTCGCTGGTGTGGTCCCCGGATTCGAGGAAGATTGCCGTCTACCGCCGCACTCCGGGGTTTCAACGCACGTTGACCATCGTCGAGTCGTCGCCGGCGGATCAGCTGCAGCCGCGGGTGATCACGCGCAACTATCGCAAGCCCGGCGACGATGTCGATCGCGATCAGCCGGTGGTGATTGACGTCGCGGCGCGCCGAGCGGTCCCCGTCGACAACACGTTGTTCCCGACGGCCTACGACATTTCACGCCCGGTCTGGCGCGAGGACGGCCGGGCCTTTACCTTCGAGTACAACCAGCGCGGACACGAAGTGTTTCGCGTCATCGAGGTGAACGCGGCCACCGGCAGCGCCCGTACTCTGGTTGACGAACAGCCCGGCGCGTTCTTCGACTACCGGCCGGCGGTGCCCGGCTTGACCGGATCGGGGCGTCGCTTCCGGGCGGACGTCGGCGACGGCAAGGAAATCATCTGGATGTCGGAACGCGACGGCTGGAGTCACTTGTATCTGTACGACGGCGCCACCGGGACGGTGAAGAACCAAATCACCAAGGGCGCATGGGCTGTCCACAACGTGGATCGGGTCGACGCCGCGGCCCGGCAAATCTGGTTCACGGCCAACGGCATGAACGCCGGCCAGGACCCGTATTTCTTCCACGCCTACCGGATCAACTTCGACGGGACCGGGCTGATCGCGTATACCTCGGCCAACGCGCAGCACGCGGTCAGCTGGTCGCCGGATCACGCCTACTACGTCGACACCTACTCGCGTGTCGACACGCCCCCGATCTCGGAGTTGCGTCGGGCCAGCGATCGTGCGCTGGTGTCAACGCTCGAGCGCGCCGACATAGGCGATCTGCTGGCCACTGGCTGGCGGGCGCCCGAGGTGTTTACCGCCAAGGGGCGCGACAATGCCACCGATATCTGGGGCATCATCATCCGTCCGACCAATTTCGATCCGGCGAGGACGTATCCGGTGATCGAAACGATCTACGCGGGCCCGCACGGGTCGTTCGTGCCGAAGACGTTCAACTCGGAAACGGGCGCGGCGTGGCTGGTCAGCACGATGGACATGCAGACGCTCGCGGAGCTCGGCTTCATCGTCGTCCAGATCGACGGGATGGGCACGGCCAACCGATCGAAGGCGTTTCACAACGTCGCCTGGAAAAACCTGGGCGACGCCGGCTTCGAGGATCGCATCCGCTGGCACAAGGCAGTGGCGGCTCGCTACGCGTACTACGACATCACCCGCGTCGGCATCTATGGCACCTCGGCCGGCGGACAGGAGTCGCTCGCAGCCTTATTGTTTCATCCCGAGTTCTACAAGGCGGCCGCGTCCTCGGCGGGGTGCCACGACAACCGGATGGACAAGATTTGGTGGAACGAGCAGTGGATGAGTTGGCCGATCGGTCCGCAGTATGCCGCTTCGTCCAACACCACCCACGCGAAAAACCTGACGGGCGATTTGCTGCTGCTCGTCGGCGAACTCGACACCAACGTCGATCCGGCGTCGACCATGCAAGTGGTGAATCAGCTGGTAAAGGCGCACAAGGATTTCGAGCTCGTCGTGATTCCGGGCGTGGATCACACCAATGGCGGCGCCTACGGCGATCACAAGCGCTTCGACTTCTTCGTGCGGCACCTGCAGCGGCGGGAGCCGCCCGGCTGGAATCAGGTCAGCGCCCAGGCATCGAATGCGGGCCCTGGCGTGCTCGATGTGCGCGCCGCCGAGTGGGAACAGCCGGAGGAATGGGAACGGTGAACCAACACCAGCGGCGTTGGAGCCCGATTCGCGTCGGGTGAACAAGGCCGACGGGCTATGGTCGTGAGCTCTGCATTTTCGCGTTCGGCCGGATGACGCCCACGTTGCCCTCGATCGCGATCGCGGTGCCGAGCGGCTCGGACAACTTCTGGAGCCGGTGCAGAATGCGCTGCGCGATCTCGGGGGGCGCCGTCATCGGCATGCCGCGCCTGGAAATCGGACCGTCGTGTCTCGCCCAGATCGGAAAGATCCGGACCTCCTGCAGCTCTCCCTTGTCGAACTTGCTGAGCGCGATCGCGCTCTCGTAGTTGATCGGCTCGACCACGCCGCGCGCCTCGAGGCCGCGCACGACGTTCTCGGCCTGCGTGACGTCGCCGTTGGGGCTGACATTGCAGTCGCAACTCCAGTCCCATTCGCGGAAGAACTCGCCAAGGTCGTAGAAGATCGGCTTCCCTTTGTAGATTTCGATGCCGCGCAGGATGTGTGGACCGTGCCCGACGAACGCGTCGGCGCCGTTGTCGATCGCGTCGTGGGCCAGCTCGACCAGGAAGTCTGGCGGATGATCCTCGAACAGGAACGCCTGGAGGACGGAGTCGCCCTGATGCGCGTGAATCGTCGCGATCATGAAGTCCGAGTACTGCTTGCCGTTCTTGATGCTCTTCAGGGTGTCCTGCAGATCGCGCGGGTTCATCGTGTAGGTGAGCTCGCCCGGCTTGCTGCCCGCCTTGTAGATCGTCCCGAACATCTCCACCGCGCCGGCTGAATCGCCGGACGCCGGCCGCACCGGATTGGTGTAGTCGGTGCGGCGCTCGTAGACGGCGTCCTTCACCTTCTTGAGCAGCGCCAGATGATCGGCGTTGACGGTGATCGCGCGCGTCAGGTTCAGCGCGTTCAATCCTGGCCGGCCGCCGGTGATTCCGACGCGATAGGTCGCCGCGAGCCGCGACTGGTTGCCGCCGGTCTCGCTGTACATCCCGACCAGCCCGATCCGTCCCTTCGGCGTATCCACGAACCGCGGCGCCCGCGCCTCGTCGAGGTTCCTGCCGACGCCGGCGTACACCAGACCGGCCTGGTCCATCAGCCGGACGGTCTCGAACAGCCCTTCCTCGCCGGCATCGACCAGATGGTTGCCGGCGCGGTTCATCAGCTTGAACCCCATCGCCTTGAGATCCGCCGCCACCTCCTTGGTGCCGACCATGCTGCCGGCCAGCGGTCCGCCGAAGGTGCGTTCGTCGCGAATGAGCGACTCGAAGTTGCCGAAGCCGACGTCGGCGTCCCGGATCACCTTGATCGCGCTCTGCAATCCGGGATCGGTCGACTGCGACGCGGGTCGGATGATGATCACGTCACCGACGCTGGCGAGCGTGAACGGCTCGGTGATCTTCATCGGGGCGTCCTGCGCCCAGTCGCGCGCGGCGGATCGGCCGCCCTGCAGACCCTGACCGGTGAGCCGCAGCGATCCCGCGTAAACGGCGAGCAGTGCGGCCGCGAGTGCAATGCGAGTCTTCATCGTATCCCCCTCAGAACATCGGCAGCCGCGGCAGCGACGCTAGCGCGATCCGCTCCTCGTGGTCCGGATCGTTCGACAGCGCCCACTCGTTGTTGATGTGCATGGTGGATCGCTCGGACGCGCGGTAAGCCGGCCACTTCGGAATCCCTGGGTGGCTCGGATTACCGGTCCGCGCGAACGCCATCCAGGCGCCGCCGACCTTGTCCGCGAGCGGCTGCAGCTCCGGGCCGGTGCCCACCATCTCCGGCAGCTGCCAGTGGTTCTGCATCGCGAACGGAATCTCGATGCAGTGCGGCGACAGACGGCGACCGCCCTCGACCGGCGTTCTCCAGCGAATCTGATACAGAAAGGCCGGCGCGCGGCCCTGCGCGGCTTTGCGTTCGGCCTGGATGTGCGCGTTGCTGGGAAACGCCGAAATCGTGAAGTAGATCTCGCTCGGCGTTGCCGTCGGCCGATTCTTCTTGAACAGGTCGTAGACGCGATCGCCGTCGCCCGCGAGCCGCTCCTTGAGCCGTGCGCGGACCGCGGCCTCGTCGAGCGACAGCAGCTCGGGCGGCGCGAAGTACGAGCCTTCGGTTTCAGTCGTCCCGATGATCATCGGCACGTCGGCCGAGACGTCGGGCGCGTCCGGATCGAAGGGATCGCGCGGCAGGGCATGACCGTCGACCACGGGGCCGAAGCGCGCGCCCTGTCCCATCGCCGCGAGCAGCTTCGCGAGCGGAACCTGTTGCAGCTCCGCCGCCTGGGTCGGCTTCAGGCCGAGTTGCGCGGCCACCCGGTCGGTGGTCTTCTGCGCTTCGTCGCGGGTCATCTGCTTCAGCGTCGATCCGCTTTCCACGATCGCTTTGTGGAACAGACCCTTCGCCGACGGCATCGCCAGCAGCGTGCTGACTTTTCCGCCGCCGCCGGACTGGCCGAAGATCGTCACGTTCGCCGGATCACCGCCGAACTGCGCGATGTTGTCGCGCACCCACTGCAGCGACGCCACGATGTCGAGCATGCCGACGTTGCCCGAATCGGCGAAGTCGGCGCCGGCGCCGCCAAGGTACAAGTGCCCGTTGATCGCGAGACGATGGTTGATGCAGACGACCACGAGGTCGCCCGCCCGCGACAGGTTGGCGCCGTCGTACCCGAGCGACGATCCGGATCCATACGTATATCCGCCACCGTGAATCCACATCATCACAGGGCGCTTGCGGTTGTCGTTGACGCCGGTCGAGAACACGTTCAGGACCAGACAGTCCTCGCCCTGCGCCGCATAGCCGCGCAGGCCGGCGCCAATCGCGCCCGGCGCCGGGGACACTTGCGGCGACGCATGCCCGCTCTGAAACGCATCGCGCACGCCGGTCCACGGCTCGGCCTTTCGCGGCGGCATGAAGCGATTGGCGCCGGCGGTGGACGCGCCGTACGGAATCCCCCGGTACACATGGACGCCGTTGCAGACGACGCCGCGGACCTTGCCGCCGGCGGTATCGACCACGGCCGACATCGACGACGACTCGGCGGCAGCCTCTACCGCGCGCGCCGCAAACACCGGCAGCGCTGCGAATGCGCCGCCCATCACCGACGTCTTGAGCATCGCGCGCCGACCCACGTCGAAGCGTCTCCCGGCCATGGTGTGCTCCTTCTAGAACCTCACGACGAACCGGCCGCGCGCCGCGCCGCCAAGCAGCGTCTTGAACGCGTCCGGAAGCCCGCTCATCGAAATCTCCCTCGCCATCGTCCTCAGCGCCGCCGGCTTCATGTCCGTGGCCAGACGATGCCAGACGTCGAGCCGCGTGTCCATGGGACACATCACCGAGTCGATGCCGAGCAGCTTGGTCCCTCGCAGGATGAACGGCAGCACCGTGGTGTGCAACTCGGTCCCGCCGGTCAGGCCGGAACAGGCGATCGCGCCGTTATACATCATCGTCCGCGTCAGCCACGCGAGCGTCTCGCCGCCGACCGGATCGACGGCACCGGCCCACAGGGGCTTTTCGAGCGGACGCGTGCCCATCTGGAGCGTCGCGCGCGACAAGACGTCGGCGGCGCCGAGCGATCGCAGGTAATCGTGTTCCGCATCCTTACCGGTGAGCGCGGTCACGGTGTAGCCGCGCGCGGCCAGCAACTGCACCGCCATGCTGCCGACGCCACCCGTCGCCCCGGTCACGATCACGGGACCGTTGGCGGGCGCCGCGCCGTTCCGCTCAAGGCCGGCGACCGAAAGCGCCGCCGTGAAGCCGGCCGTGCCGATCGCCATTACCTCGGACAGCGACAGACCTTCTGGCACCGGCACGACCCAGTCCGCCGGCACGCGCACGTATTCGGCGTAACCGCCGTCGTGCGCCACGCCGAGGTCGTAGCCGGTGACGAGCACCTCGTCGCCCGCCTTGAAACGCGCATCGGCGCTCGAGGCGACGGTGCCCGACACGTCGATGCCACCGACCAGCGGAAAGCGGCGCATGATCTTCCCGGCGCCGGTCGCCGCCAGCGCGTCCTTGTAGTTCACGCTCGAGAACGCGGTCTTGATGACCACCGCGCCTTCGCTCAAATCCTCCAGAGCCAGCTGCACCACACGGCCGTTGATCGTGCCGCCTTCGTCGAACACGCGAAACGCGTCGAACGCAGTCATCGGGAAATCTCCGCTTTCATCTGCTGCCAGGCAACCCGCGCCTCTTCCACCGATCGCCGCATGATTGTGCCGCTGCGGGTCTTCGGTAGACTGCCGACGAAATCGGCGCGCCGACAAGAATATATGTCCGAAGTGCTCCGCTAGAGGCCGAATTCGCGGCGGATGGAAATCAGGATTTCGTCGGGGTCGCCGCGCGGCTCCGCCAGATCGACGAAGCGGACGCCGTGAAGGTCGCCTCGCACCGTGTGTTGCTCCTCCGCGGTGAGCGGACCGTTGGCGACGACGAGGTGTTCGCGACGGCCGAGCACATGCGCGATTGCGGCGTGGAGGGCGCGAGGATCGCCGCCGCGGGTATGTGGCCAGCCGAGGCTGGCCGCCAGCGCGCGGGCGACCGTCGAGGTGCCATCGTCGTCCACGCCCGTCAGGATGATCACCACATAGCCAGCATATTTCAGAACGCGATTCCGACATTCAGCCGCAGGACGGGCAGCACCGATGGCGCGCTGCTGTACATCTGGCTGTCGCCGGCGATGCGGGTCAAGCCGAAACCTGTGCCCACGATGATGTTCCGTCTGGGGCCGAGCAGCCAGTTGTAGCCGAGCTCGACCCCCGCGCCCGGCCGGACGCTGGTCTGCTCTCGATACGCACGGAAATCGTAGCTGTACGTCTTGACCTGATACGCGCCGAGCCGCACGCCGAGATAGAAGCCTTCGAGCGCCGATTGCTGTGGATACCAGCGCAACAGCCCCGCCGCGTTCGACTGATCAAGATCGCCGAAGTGCGAAGCCGACGCGCCCAACGTCACCGCAGGCCCGAGCTTGTGCTCGTATTCGACGTTGAACCATTTGACGACGATGCCGAGCGGGTCCGTGGAGAGGGTCTGGTCATGCGTGACCGCGGGTCGTGTGTCGGGTTGCTGTGCGACGGCGGCCGCGGGAACGAGCAGCACGAGCAAGGCAGCGAGCAGTCTGTGGCGCATAAACTCCCTTTCACCCGATAATGCGCAGACCGTCCATCGACTGGCTCATGAGCGCCGATCCGCCTCAAACACCGCCGCCCGCCCGCGACCTGGCGCCGATCGTCTACGGCGAGCTTCGCCGCCTTGCCGCCGCCTACATGCGGCGTGAGCGTCCGGGGCAAACGCTCCAGGCGACCGCCCTCGTCCACGAGGCTTACCTGCGCCTCGCGGGCGCCGGCACGCCGTGGCACGACGAGCGGCATTTCGTCGGCATCGCCGCGCGATCGATGCGGCAGATCCTCGTCGAGCGGGCGCGCGCGCGCGGCGCGCAGAAACGATGGGGCGGGATGAACCGGGTCTCGATGACCGACGCCCTCGCGGTCGCGTCCGAGCCGGCGCAGATGCTGCCGGCGCTGGACGAGGCCCTGACGCGTCTGGAACAGATTGACGCGGAGCAGGCGCGCATCGTCGAACTGCGCTACTTCGCCGGCCTCAGCATCGAGGACACCGCCGATGCCCTGGGCATGTCGCCGGCGACGTTGAAGCGGCGCTGGGCGCTGGCCCGTGCCTGGCTGTTTCGGGAGATGAGCGGATCGTGACGCCCGAGCAGCGGCGGCGCGTCCGCGATCTGTTCGAGGCGGCCGTGGATCATGATCCGGGCAGCGTCGCCGCCTGGGTGGCGCGGGAAGTCCAGGATGATCCGGCGGTGCGGGCGGAGGTGCTCTCGCTCGTCGAGCATCATTCGCGCGCGGGCGCCTTCCTCCTCCAGCCGATCGTCGAGCAGGCTTCCGATCTGCTGACCGATGACGATCCGCTTGCGGCGGGAACGACGATCGGCAGCTACACCATCGTGCGGGAGTTGGGGCGGGGCGGAATGGGCCGTGTCTATCTCGCCGATGACGCCCGGCTCGGGCGCACGGTCGCGCTAAAGGCGCTGGCGCCGCATCTGATGCGTGATCCGGCGCAACGCGAGCGGCTGCGCGGCGAGGCGCGCGCCGCGGCGGCACTGACCCATCCCGGGATCTGCACGGTGTACGCGCTCGAGGAGATCGACGGTGATCTCTACATCGCCACCGAGTTCGTCGACGGCCACACCCTCGGCGAGGAGATCCGCGCGGAGCGGCGTCCGGCGCGCGACGAGGTGCTGCGGACCGCGCGCGAGCTGGCTTCGGCGCTCGCCAGCGCGCATGCGAAGGGCATCGTTCACCGCGATCTCAAGCCGGACAACGTCATGCGCGGGATCGACGGCCGGGTGAAGATCCTCGACTTCGGGCTGGCGCGAGTCAGCGCCGAAGCCGCGGATGAGCGGTCGCGGGTGACCCAGCCGGGCATGCTGATCGGGACGCCGGCCTATATGGCGCCCGAGCAGATCAACGGCCTGCCGGTCGACGCCAGAGCCGACGTTTTCGCGGTCGGAGTGCTGCTCTACGAATATGCATCCGGCGCGCACCCGTTCGCGGCGGCGACCGCGCTGGCGACGGTGGCGCGCGTGCTGGAGAGCGACGCCCGGCCGCTGCTGTCGCGCGCCGACGTGCCCAGCCGGCTGGCCGAGATCATTGCGCGCTGCCTGCAGAAGGCGCCGGCGGATCGGTTCGGATCGGCCAGCGAACTCCTGGGCGCGCTCGAGACGTCTCGCGCAGACGAGGCCGCCCCCGTGCCGCATGCCGCGTGGTGGCGGGTCCACCAGATCGTGATCGCGTTGCTCTACATCACCGCGGCCACGCTCGGGTGGCAGCTGAAGGAATGGGTCGAGACGCCGGTGAGCGTCGCGATTTTCCTGGCGCTCGGCGCCGCGGCCACTATCGGCGGCATCCTGCGCGGCCACCTGGTCTTCACCGCGGCGATGAATGCCGCGCGGCTGGCGACCGAACGCCGGCGCGCCCGCGGCGCGACCCGGCTGCTCGACCTGCTGATCGCCTTGTTGTTGTTCGCCGACGCCGCGATCGTCGCCGGCACCCGCGCGCTGCCGGCGGTGTTTGCGATCGCGTTGGCGGTGGGGATCGCGCTCGCGTCGCTCGTGCTCGAACCGGCGACGACGGCAGCCGCATTCGGGGAGGAACCATGATCGCCATAGAGATTCGTGAACCAGGCGAGCCGGAGGTACTGGTGCCGGTCGAGCGGCCGGTGCCGGAGCCGGCCGCCGACGAAGTGCTGATTCGGGTGGCCGCCGCAGGCGTCAACCGGCCCGATGTCTTCCAACGGCGCGGACGCTACGCGCCGCCTCCCGGCGCGTCGGATATTCCAGGGCTGGAAGTTGCCGGCGTGATTGAGGCGCTCGGGCCCGGCGTCACGACGTGGCGGGTCGGCGATCAGGTGTGTGCGCTGGTCACCGGCGGAGGGTACGCGGAGTATTGCGCGGCGCCGGCGCCGCAGTGCCTCCGGATCCCGGAAGGGATGGATGTCGTCACGGCCGCCGCCATCCCAGAGACGTTCTTCACCGTCTGGACCAACGTGTTTCAGCGCGGGCGGCTGACTCAGGGGGAGTCGATTCTCGTCCACGGCGGATCAAGCGGCATCGGGACCACCGCGATTCAGCTGGCGAAGGCGAGGGGCGCCCGGGTCTTCGCGACGGCGGGATCGGCTGATAAATGCGCAGCGTGCGAACGCCTCGGCGCCGAGCGGTGCATCAACTACCGCGACGGCGACTTCGTCGAGGCGGTGCGCGGCCTGACCGGTGGCCGCGGCGTCGACGTCATCCTGGACATGGTCGGCGGCGACTACTTCGCGCGCAACATCGACGCGCTGGCGGTGGAAGGGCGGCTGGTGGAGATCGCCACGTTGCACGGCGTCAAGGCCGAGCTGAACATCCAGACCATCATGGGCCGTCGCCTGACCATCACCGGCTCGACGCTGAGGCCGCGGCCGGTCGCCGACAAAGGCGCGATCGCCGCAGAGCTGCGTGAGCAGGTGTGGCCGCTGCTCGAGTCTGCGGCGGTCAAGCCGATCGTCCACGCCAGGTTCCCGCTGCGCGACGCGGCCGCAGCGCACCGCATGATGGAATCGAGCGCCCATATCGGCAAGCTCCTGCTCGTCACCTAGTTGAATAATCGGGTAATCTGGATTGATATGGACAACATCACGAGCCTGCAGATTTCGAACGGCAAGGTCGGCACCGGCGCCGAGGCCACGGCGGGAAAGACCGTGTCCGTGCACTACACCGGCTGGCTGTACGATCCCAAGACCGCCGACCACAAGGGCAAGAAGTTCGACAGTTCCAAGGACCACGGCGATCCGTTCGAGTTCAAGCTCGGAGCCCGCCAGGTGATCGCCGGCTGGGATCAGGGCGTGGCCGGCATGAAGGTCGGCGGCACCCGGACCCTCGTCATCCCGTCCGAGCTCGGCTACGGCGCGCGCGGCGCCGGCGGCGCCATCCCGCCGAACGCGACGCTGCTGTTCGACGTCGAGCTACTGGCCGTCAAATAACCAGCATCGGGTGATCGGAGGATCTGGTAGTCGGGTAATCGATTACCAAATTACCCGATTACGCAATTACCCAATTCTGTTCATGGACTACATTCGACTCGGCAGCAGCGGGCTGAAGGTGTCGCGGCTCTGCCTCGGCGCGATGACCTACGGCACGCCTGAATGGCGGCCGTGGGTGCTCGACGAGGCGGCGAGCCGGCCGTTCATCGCCAGCGCGCTCGATCACGGGATCAACTTCTTCGACACCGCCGACATGTATTCACGCGGGGTCAGCGAGCAGGTGCTCGGCCGGGCGCTGAAGGATCAAAAGCGCGACGAGCTGGTGATCGCCACCAAGGCGTTCTATCCGGTCACCGACGGCCCCAACAACGCCGGCCTGTCGCGCAAGCATCTGTTCAGCGCGATCGACGCGTCGCTCGGCCGTCTCGGCACCGACTACGTCGATCTCTACCAGATCCACCGCTTCGACTACGACACGCCGATCGAGGAAACACTCGAGGCGCTCCACGATGTCGTGAGGTCGGGGAAGGCGCGCTACATCGGCGCGTCGAGCATGTTTGCCTGGCAGTTCATGAAGATGCTCTCGACCGCCGACGCGCACGGCTGGACGCGGTTCGTGTCGATGCAGAACCACTACAACCTGGTCTATCGCGAGGAAGAGCGCGAGATGCTGCCGCTCTGCCGCGAGGAAGGGATCGGGGTCATCCCCTGGAGCCCGCTCGCGCGCGGGTTCCTCGCCGGCAACCGGCGCCGCGAGGACAAGGGCGAGACCGTCCGCGCCAAGACCGACGACTTCGCGCACGCGCTTTACTACGCTGACAGCGATTTCACCATCGCGGAGCGCGTCGTCGAGGTCGCGGCCAGGCGCGGCGTCAAGCCGACCCAGATCGCCCTGGCCTGGCTGCTCGGCAAGCCTGGCGTGACGGCGCCGATCATCGGCGCGTCGAAGCTGCCGCATCTCGACGAGGCGGTGGCCGCGCTGGCGATTCGCCTCGACGCCGACGAGGTCGCGCTCCTCGACGCACCTTACCAGCCCCACGCGATTCTCGGGCACAGCTGACTTGATCTCGCGCCAGTCGTTCGTCGCGCTGCAGCACCGCAACTACCGGCTGCTCTGGATCGGGCTGTTCGTGTCGTTCTCCGGATCGATGATGCAGAACGCGGCGCTGCTGTGGCACGTGTCGCTGCTGGTGCCGCCCGATCGCAAGGGGCTGGCGCTCGGCATGGTCGGCCTGGTCCGGGTCGGGCCGATCATGATCTTCTCGATGATCAGCGGCGTGGTGGCCGACGCCTGGGACCGGCGCCGGGTGATGCTGTTCACTCAGATCGCGGCGACGGCGGTCGCCACCGGGCTGGCGATCCTGGCGTTTCGCGGCGAGACCCGGGTCTGGCCGCTCTACGTGCTGGCGGCGCTCGGCTCGGCGGTGGGCGCGTTCGATTTGCCGGCCCGCGGCGCGCTGGTGCCGACGCTGGTGCCGCGCGAGCACCTGCCCAACGCGATCAGCCTCAACACGATCATGTTTCAGACCGCCTCGGTGGTCGGCCCCTCGCTCGGCGGGCTGATGATCGCGTCGAGCGGTGTCGGCTGGGTCTACGTCGCCAACGCCGTCTCGTTCGGTTTCGTGATCGTGGCCCTGCTGCTGATGCGCGACGTGCCGGAGCACCCGAAGTCGGAGAGCGGATCCAGAGACGACGTTTCGTGGCGAGCCGCGATGGAAGGGCTGCGCTTCGTGTTCCGGTCGCCGCTGATTCGATCGACGATGCTGCTCGATTTCTTCGCGACGTTCTTCTCGTCGGCGACCGCGCTGCTGCCGATCTTTGCGCAGGATGTGCTGCAGGTCGGGGCGAAAGGCTACGGCTGGCTGTACGCCGCGCCGGCGGTCGGCGCGATGGCGACCAGCGCCGCGCTGGTGCCGCTGGTGGATCGGATCGAGCGCCGTGGACCGACGCTGCTGTGGGCGGTCGCCGGCTATGGCCTGGCGACGGTGGTGTTCGGCCTGTCGCGGTCGTTCTGGCTGACATTTGCCTGCCTGATGCTTACCGGCGCGACTGACACGGTGAGCATGGTGATCCGCAACATCGTGCGCCAGCTCGAAACGCCCGATCGGCTGCGCGGGCGGATGATGGGCGTGAACATGGTGTTCTTCATGGGCGGACCGCAACTGGGCGAGCTCGAGGCGGGGGCGGTGGCGAACTGGCTCGGCGCGCCGTTCTCGGTGATCAGCGGCGGCATCGGCTGCCTGCTCGCGACCGGCTGGGTCGCGGGGACGACACCGGCGCTCAGGCGGTACCGGCGTCATGAAACGGCTGACGAGACGGCGAAAACCGTTTGACGCGGTCGTAGTGTCCGCCTTCAGGCGGACCATGACGTCCGGCTAAAGCCGGACACGACCTGCCGGAATGCCCGCCGCTATCTCAGCCTGCGATCGACGACGAGGAAGTAGGGGAGCGCGATGGCGGAGAGGGCGGCGGCGACGCCGAAGGCGGACGCGAAACCGTAATGCTCGATCAGCCAGCCGACCGTCGTCGATCCGGTGCCGATGCCGGTGTCGAAGGCGGCGAGGATCGCGCCGAACGCGGCGCCGCGCCGGGCGGCGCTGATGTCGCGCATGACATAGGCGACGAACACCGGATAGGCGGTGCCGAAACCGATCCCGAAGACGATCGCCGAGCCGATCAGCCAGAGCAGACTGGAGGCGGCCGACAGCAGCACCAGACCGGCGGCGATCAGCGCGAGACACGGCATGAAGACGCGGCGGTAGCCGATGCGATCCGCCAGCGGCCCCGAGAGCGGCCGCGTCAGCAGAATTACCACCGCCAGCAGCGTCAGGTAGATGCTCTTGGGCGAGATCCCGAGCGCGTCGGCGTACATCGCGCTGAAGCTGGTGATCGCGCCGTAGCCGAACGAGTACAGGAACAGGGTCAGCGAGAGCACGAGCACCCGCCACTCGACCAGCGCCGGCCGCAGCTGCGGCAGCGGCAAATCGAGCTGGGTTTCGATGCGATCCTCCGGCAGCGCCACCGCAATCGCGCCCATCAGCAGGTTGAGCGTGCCGCAGGAAATGCAGATCCACTTCCAGCCGCCGTGCTGCATGATCCAGAACGCGATCGGCGGCGCCACCGCGATCGCGGCGACGCTGGACAGGCCCCAGTAGCTGATGCCTTCGGCGCGCCGGCGATCGGGCAGCAGGTGGGTGAGATAGGCGGCCGAGGCCGAGAGCAGCCCCGACCAGAAGACGCCGTGGACCACCACCAGCGCGAGCATCAGCGGATAACTGGTGGTGACGCCGTAGCCGATCGCGCACAGCAGGATGACGCTGCTGGCGATGATCAGGGTGCGGCGGCGGCCGATCCGGTCGGCAATCGCGCCGGTCAGCGGCGCCGAAGCGGCCGACGCATAGGTGAGGAAACCGAGGAACAGGCCCGAGGCAAACGTCGAGCCGCCCAGTTCCTGAATGCGGAAGGGCGCCGTCGGCAGCAGCTGGAACGCCGAGAGGAATACCGTGAAGGTGAAGCCGCACATGATGAAGAAGCGCGGCGTGAAGAGGCGATCGGACATGGGCCCCGCAGTATACGTGGTGGGCGTGATCTCGGACACGCACGGCCTGCTGCGCCCGGACGTGACGGCGGCGTTCGCGGCCGTCGATCTGATTCTCCACGCCGGAGACGTCGGCGGCGCCGGCGTGCTCGCGTCGCTGGCTAAGATCGCGCCGGTCGAGGCGGTCTACGGAAACGTGGACGATCCGCACGATCCCTCGCTGGCGCGTGAGCGGGTGGTGACGCTGGGCGGCGTCACCATTCACGTCAGCCACGGGCACGAGTTGGGGCGCCCGACAGCGGAACTGGTGCTGGCGCGCTACCGCGGCGACGTGATGATCTTCGGCCACACCCATCAGGCGGTGGTTCTGCGCGGCGAGCGCGGCCGCATCGCGTTCAATCCCGGCGCGGCGGGCCCGCGGCGTTTCGATCTGAAGCCGAGCGTGGCGCGGCTGACGATCGCGGCCGGCGATCCGCCGGCGATCGACGTGGAAATTATTTCGCTGGCGTGAACTCGATCGTGATTTCCGGATCGAGGTTGATCTTCAGGCCCTTGGCGCCCAGCAGGACGGCCTTCGCCTCCTTCGGTGTCGCCGCGACCGCCTGAATCCGCGGCAGCAGCGTCTCGTCGGCCAGCACCGTGTCGAGATCGATGTCGAGCAGCGTCACCCGCTGGCCTTCGACGAACGGGCTGCTCGTCCGAACCAGCGTGCCGGCCGGCTCCGCGGCCAGCAGCACCCGCGCGCCCGCCAGCATCGTCTTGATCATGCCGATCTGTGCGGCCGCCTGGGGCGAACCGAAGAAGTCGAGGTAGTTCGGCTCGGGCACGTGGATGTGCAACATGGCGTTGCCGTTGGCCTCGTGCGTCATCGTGAAGGTGATCGATTCAGATGGCGACGGCTGGGTGCTGAACCCCGGCGTCTTGATCGCGATGCCGCCCGGCGCCGCCGGCTGCGTCGAGATCCGCAGCGTGCTGACGTCGGTGAAGGCGTAGAGCGCCTCTCGACCCTGTCCGAGCGGCGTCGTCACCAGTTCGGACGAGACGTAGGTGACGCCGGGGCCGATGCTGGCGGTTGTGTCGCGAGCCACTTGTTCAGACAGCGGATCGCCGCCGCCGCCGCGTCCGCCGCCGAGCGCGGCAAACTGCTTGAGCTGCGCCAGCGCCGCCTTGGTGTAGACCATCCGGTGGCTGATCGTGCCGCTGCCGTCGGAGTTCACTTTCAGCACCGTGGTCATCTGAAAGCAGGCGCTGGTCGTCAGCGCGCCGGCAAAGACCAGGGCGATGCGGAGCAGGATCCGGGCGGGTCGCATGCCCCCACCATGACACAGATTCGCCCCGCGCTGCCGCGCGTCGATAAAAAAGCGGGATATGATCGCCTGATGGATCAGCTCTCGACCGCCGAGGCCTCTGCTGCGCCCGAGCTCCGCGACCGCACCGCGATTGACGACCGCTACAAGTGGAACCTCAACGACATCTTCCAGGGGTGGGAGGCGTGGCAGCAGGGGTACGACGAGCTCGAGACCAAGATTGCCGCCTACGCCGCGCTGCAGGGCACGCTCGCGCAGGGCGCCGATCGCCTGCTGGCCGCAATGCAGCTGTCCGATGACATCGGCCAGCTCACCTACAAGGTCTGGTACTTCGCGGGCCTGAAGTACGACGAGGACCAGCGCGACAATCAGATCAACGCGAGGCGCCAGCAGGTCCAGATCCTGTTCGCGAAGGCCGGACAGGCGAGCGCGTGGTTCAACCCTGAGCTGCTCGCGATTCCGCTGGCGACCGTCCAGACCTGGATGGGCACACAGCCGGCCCTGGCGATGTATCGCTTCGCCCTCGAGGATCTGTACCGGCAGCAGGAGCACGTGCTCGACGAAAAAGGCGAGCACCTGTTGTCGCTGGCGAGCCGCTTCTCCTCCGCGCCCAACGACGCCTACGCGGCACTCTCCACCGCCGACATCAAGCACCCGACCATCAAGTTGTCGACCGGACCGGAGGTGACGCTGACCTACGGCCAGTACCGCGCCATTCTCGCGACCAACCGCAACCAGGCCGACCGCGCCGCCTCGTTCGAGGCCTACCACCAGGTGTTCGCCGCGAACGTGAACACCTACGCGTCGCTCTACAACGGGGTGCTGCAGCGCGACTGGTTTCACTCGCAGTCGCGCGGCTACACGACCACGCTCGACGCCGCGCTGCACGGCAACAACATCCCGCCAGCGGTGGTCGAAAACCTGATCGAGACGACCAAGGCGGGCACCGAGCCGCTCCGGCGCTATCACCGTCTGCGCAAGCGGGTGCTCGGGCTCGACACCTATCACAACTACGACACCGCGATCCCGCTGGTCGATGTCGATCGCAAGTATCCGTACGAAGACGTCCAAGAGTGGCTGCCGGCGTCGGTCGCGCCGCTCGGCGCGCAGTATCAGGGGCACATGCGCGAGGCGCTCGCCAGCCGCTGGATCGACGTCTATGAAAACCCGGGCAAGCGCAGCGGCGCCTATTCGGCGCCGGTCTACGGGGTCCACCCGTACATGCTGCTGAACTACAACGATACGCTCGACGCCGTGTTCACGCTGGCGCACGAGATGGGGCACTCGATGCACACCATCCTCTCGAACGCGCACCAGCCGTTCGTCTACTCGGCCTATACCATCTTTATCGCCGAGGTGCCGTCCACACTCAGCGAGATGTTCTTCCTCGACTACATGCTGGCTCACGCCACCGACGACCGCGAGCGGATCGTCCTGCTGCAGCACGCGATCGACGGAATCGTCGGCACCTTCTACACCCAGGTGCTGTTCGCCGACTACGAGCTGCAGGCGCACCGGCTGGTGGAAGAGGGCCGCCCGATCACCGCCGACGGCCTCAGCGAGATCTACTTTGGCCTGCTGCAGGCATACTACGGCGACGCGCTGGACTACGACGAGCTGTCGCGCCTTACCTGGTCGCGCATCCCGCACTTCTACAGCACGCCCTACTACGTCTACCAGTACGCGACCTGTTTCGCGTCGAGCGCGCAGTTGATGCAGCAGCTGACCACCGGATCGGAGGCCGAGCGCGCCGCCGCCATCGATCGCTACCTCACGCTGCTGAAGTCTGGCGGCAGCGATCATCCCATGCCGCTGCTGCAGCGCGCCGGCGTCGATCTGAGCAAGCCGGAAACCGTACGCGCCGTCGTCGCCCAGCTCGATCGGCTGGTGACCCAGCTGGAGGGTGCGATCGGGGCCTTGAAAGTCTGAAGTACGAAGTCGGAAGTACGAAGTCGGAAGTACGACCCTGACTGACGATGCGCATCACGTCGAGAACGGTGCTCGCGACGTTGACCGCGGTGTCGGCGCTCGCCGCCGCGTGTGCGCGCCCGCCTCGACTCGCCGCCGATCTGGTCGTCACCGGCGCCGAGATCTGGACCGGTAACCAGGCGCAGCCGGCGGCGAGCGCCGTCGCGGTCATTGGCGATCGGATCGTCGAGGTCGGCGCCGCCGACCAGATCGATCGCTGGCGCGGCCCGAACACGACGGTGCTGGACGCCGGCGGCCGGCGCCTGATTCCGGGGTTCAACGATTCGTACGTGCGCTTCGTCGACGGCGGCACCGCGCTGGACGACGTCGATCTGAACGACGCCGCGACCGTCGAGGAGTTTGCGAGGCGCATCAACGAACGCGCCAGGGCAAAACCGGGCGAGTGGCTGCTCGGCGGCCAATGGGACGAACGGCGCTGGACGCCGCCGGAGCTGCCGACCCGTGCGGCGATCGACGACATCACCAATTCGTCGCCGGTATTCGTGGTCCGCTACGACGGCCGGATGGCGCTCGCCAATGCGGCCGCGCTCGGGCGCGCCGGGGTGACCGAACACACCGCCGATCCGCCGGACGGCGCGATCGTTCGCGGCGCCAATGGATTTCCGACCGGGGTGCTGCAGGGCGCGGCGATGGACATCGTCGCCCGCGTGATCCCGAAGGTCACTCCCGAACAACGCCTGCGCGTCCTGAAGCGCGCGCTCGAGTACGCCGAGTCGCTGGGAGTCACCAGCGTCCAGGACGCGGGCGCCACTTACGAAGACATCGCGGCGTATGCCGATCTGGCCAATCGAGGCGAGCTGACGGTTCGCGTCTACGCCGTGCCCGCGGAGGGCGGTTGGTACGATCTGGCGAAGGTCGGCGTACACCGCTCGTTCGGATCGCCGTGGCTGCGGATTGGCGCGGTGCGCGCGCTGGTCGATCGCCCCCACGATCTCGACGACCTGCGCACGCGGCTGATGGCGGCAGACCACGCCGGGATGCAGCTGTTCGCCGATGCTGCCGGGGAAGCCTCGGCGTCGACGGTGATTGCACTGCTCCAGGACATCGATCACGGCAATGGCGGGCGCGATCGCCGATCGCAGATCGGCGGATCACGCCTGACCGCGGCGGACATCGAGCGGCTCGGATCGGTGAACGCGGTCGTTCGCGTGCAGCCGGATCCCGGCAGCGCCGCGGCCGGTCCGCTGCCGGGCCGGGGCATCCCCCTCTCCGTCGGCACCGGCTGGCCGTCCGTGGGCTTGAACCCGATGCAGGCGATTGAGGCGGCGATCGCGCGGGGCCTGACGGTCGCCCAGGCGCTGGCCGCCTACACGAGCGGCTCCGCGTTTGCCGAGTTCCAGGAAGGAGTGAAGGGCACGATTGCCGCCGGCCAACTCGCCGACATGGTCGTGCTCAGCGAGGACATCCTGGCGATTCCGACGGTCCGCATCAAGGACGTGCGCGCGCTCACCACCATCGTCGGCGGCAGAGTCGTCCACCAGCGCAAGCCGTGAGGCGGGTCGATGCGTAGGGATCGTCTCTGCACGGTGATGGCGGCCCTGCTGTCGCTGGCCGCGCTGTATGCAGCGATCCGCTGGGGCGCATTGATTGCCGGAGGCTCCGACTTGTACGGCTACGTCAGCCAGGCCGGTTACTGGCAGCGCGGCAGCCTGGTCATTCAGGAAGACGCCATCCGCCCATCGCCGTGGCCGGGCGCGGCGCTGACGTGGTCGCCGCTCGGATACCGGCCCTCGCCCAAGCGGCCCGACGCGATCGTACCGCTCTACGCACCGGGGCTGCCGCTGCTGATGGTCCTCGCCCAGGCGATCGCCGGTTTCTGCGGCGCCTTCTTCGTGGTCCCACTCTGCGGCGCGTTGACCGTCTGGCTCACCTACGCGGTCGGCCGGCGCGTCTTCGACGCGCCCGGCACCGCGCTCTGGGGCGCCGCGCTGGTCGCGACCAGCCCGGTGTTTCTGTATCAGATCATGAACGCGATGAGCGACGTCCCGGTGACGGCCGCCTGGACGCTCGCCCTGCTGTTGACGCTGTCGCGGCGCCCGCTCGCCGCCGGATTCGCGATGAGCGCGGCGATCGCAATCCGGCCCAATCTGGCGCCGCTCGCCGGCGTGCTCCTGGCGTGGACGCTGTTGGTGGAGCGGCGTGAGCGCGGTCCGCGCGACGCCGCCTTCGCGTGTCTGCGCCTGGCCGGCGGCGTCGCCGTATCGGTCGTCGCGGTCGCGGCCTTCAACGCCGTGTTGTACGAATCACCGTTCACGTCGGGCTACGGTCAAACCTCGGATCTGTACGGCCTGCGCTTCTTCTCGACCAACGTCCGGCAGTTCAGCGCCTGGATCGCCGACGTCGAGACGCCGATCGTCGCCGCGGCCGCGCTGTTTTTCCTGGCTCCCGGCCTGCTGCCGCCGCCGAAGGTGGCGTTCGCCAGAGTCCTGCTCGGCGGATCGCTGTTGGTGGTGCTGCTTTCGTACCTGTTCTACCAGCCATTCGACGCATGGTGGTACCTGCGGTTCCTGCTGCCGATGTGGCCGGTGATGATGCTGCTGACCGCGGCCGCGCTGGAGTCGATGGCGCGCCGCTGGTTGCGGCCGCTCTATCCCGTGGCGATCGCCGCAGCCGTGATCTTCGGCGCGTGGCACGGCCTCCGCACCGCGATCGACCGTCACGCCTTCGACCTGGGCATCTTCGAACGGCGCTATGTCGACATGGCGCGGTTCGTCGCCGCCCACACCGACCCGGACGCGGTGATCCTCAGCGTGCAGCACAGCGGCTCGCTGCGGCTCTACGCCGACCGCCTGACCCTGCGCTACGACGCCCTCGATCCGCTCTGGCTCGATCGCGTCGTCGCCCACCTGCAGGCGAGCGGGCGGCGGCCGTACTACGTGCTGGATGGGGCTGAGGTGGAGGCGTTCCGGCAACGCTTCGGTTCAGCGAATCGCGCCGGCCGGCTCGACTGGCCGCCGGTGGCGCTGCTCTCGGGCGCCATCGCACTCTACGATCCGATCGAACGGCAACCCGACCGCGTGCCGCTGGCGATCTCGAGCACGCGCCGGGCGCGCGGCCTGTGCGATCTGCCTCAGAGCTGGCCGCCGGTCTTGCGGATGAAGTAGAACATCGTGGCCACCGCGAGCACGAGGGCTTCCACTCCAAACTCGCGGCGGGTCGCGCTCGACAGCAGCCAGAGAATCACCGCCGCCGCCAGGATCGGGATGGCCGGTCCGCCGGGCAGCGCGAACGGGATGCCGCCGTCAGCCCGTACGTCGCGCCGCTGCAGCTGGTACGACGCGGCCACGCACATCAGATACATCGTCAGCGCCGCCACGTTGGCGAGCACCGCCAGCTGCGTGAAACTGCTGCTGATGGCCAGCGCCGCGACGATGCACGCGTAGATCGCGATGGCGATGTACGGCGTGTGAAATCGCGGGTGGATGCGCGCGACCACCTTGGGCAGCACGCCGTCCTGGGCGAACGCGAACAGGCTGCGCGGACTGCCCAGCATGTCGCCCGCGACGTAGCCGAACATCGAGACGACCGCGCCGAGCAGCACGAGCAGCCGGCCGCCCTGGCCCAGCACCCGGCTGGCCGCCTCCGCCAGCGGCGCGTTGGAGAACGAGGCCATCGCCGGTCCGAGCAGCCCCTGCGCGACGCACTGGATCAGCAGGTAAAGGCAGGTCGTGATCGCCAGCGCCGAGAAGAGGGCGCGTGGCACGGTCCTGACCGGATCGCGCACTTCGCCGCTCGGCACGAGGGCGATCTCCAGGCCCACGAACGCAAAGATCAGCACGATCGCCGCCTGGCCGATCGCCGACGTGGCTGGCATGCCCGGCCAGCGCAAAAAGGCGGGGTTGACGAACCAGATACCGCCGCCGACGAGCACCAGCAGCGGCAGCAGTTTCGCCACCGTCAAGGTCACGACGAGACGGATGCCGGGCCTGACGCCGCGGACGTTGATCGCGGCCAGCGCCGTGAACAGCGCGGCGATCAGGATCGCGCGCCCCGCCGGCGAGTCGGCCGTGGACCACAACGCGCCGGTGGATCCCGCCAGCGCGCTCGAGACAGACGCAACCGCGAACGTCGCCATCAGGAAGTACAGCGTACCGGCCAGGAACCCGACGTACGGCCCGAACGCGACCTCGACGTAGGCGTAGATCCCGCCGGTCAGCGACACGCGGCTGCCCGCGGCGGCGACGCAGCAGACGATCAGCGCCATCAGCGCCGCGCAGACGACGTAGGCAATCGGCGCGGCGGCGCCGAGGCCGGCGGCCGCGACCGCCGGCAGCACGAAAATGCCGGCGCCGATGGTGGAGTTGATGATGCTCGCGGTGAGCTGACGCGCGCCGATCGCGCGCACGAGCCCGGCGTCGGAGGCAGGTGCCATGCGCCGCGACTGTACCTCAAAGTAGAATCGTCGTCTCGTGGTGCACCTGCTCGCGTTGCTCGGGGTTCTGAGCATTTCCTTTTCGGCGATCTTCGTTCGGCTCGCCGGCGCCTCGCCCGTTACCGCGACGTTCTATCGCGGCGCCTACGCAGCGCCGGTGCTGCTGGCCATCTGGCTCGCGCAGCGGTCGCACGATTGCCGCGGCCGGCGCGAGCGCGGCCTCGCCATCGCCAGCGGCCTGCTGCTCGCGCTCGATCTGAATCTATGGCACGAGTCGATCGCGCTGCTCGGCGCCGGACTGGGAACGGTGATCGCCAACGCGCAGGTGGTGTTCGTCGCGGCCGCGGCCTGGGTGCTGTACGGCGAGCGGCCGACGATCGCGCGGATCGCGACGATCCTGATTGTGCTGGGCGGCGTGGTGCTGACGTCGGGGCTGGCGCGCCACGATGCCTACGGCGCAGCGCCGGTCGCCGGCGCGGTGGTCGGCCTGTTCGCGGCGGTCACCTATGCAGCCTTCTTGCTGGTCTATCGCGAGGCCAATCGCACGCCGGGCCCCCGCTCCGGACCGCTGCTCGATTCGACGCTCGGGATGATCGCCGGCGCACTGGCGTCGGTGGTGTTCGATCCGCATTTCACCTTCACGCCGGGGCTGAACGCGAGCCTGTGGCTGGCTTTGCTGGCGATCGGCTCGCAGGTGATCGGCTGGCTGCTGATCGGCACGGCGCTGCCGAAGCTGCCGGTGGTGGAGACCTCGGTGCTGCTGCTCGGCCAGCCCGTGTTCACGGTGATCTGGGGCGTGCTGCTGTTCGACGAGCGGCTCTCGGCGCTGCAGTGGGCCGGCTCGGCAATCGTCCTCGCCGGCGTCGGCGTGCTGTCGGCCCAACGCAAGTGACGATCGGAAGGAACCGCGGAGACCGCAAAGACCGCCGAGCACCAAGAAAAACGATTTCTCTGCGGTCTTTGCGGTCTCCGCGGTTTCTTCTTCTTACGTGACGACTGGCGCGCGGTGGGTGGCGGCGACTTCCGCGGCGGCACGGCGGCCGCTTTCGATCGCGCCGTTCATGTAGCCCTGCCACCTGACGCTGGTGTGCTCGCCCGCGAAGAACAGGCGGCCGGCCGGCCTGGAGAGCCAGGCGCGCAGCGACGGATCGAAGCCGGGATCGAAATAGGCGTAACCGCCGCGGGCGTAGGGATCCTGCTCCCACACGATCTGGCGCGAGGCGAGCAGTTCGCCGTCCTTCGAGCCGAGCCAGTCGAGCGCGTCGGCCAGCCCTCGCGCGCCGTGCTTGGCGACGATCGCCTGGGTGGCGTCGCTGGCGCCGCCGCCGGCGAGCAGTCCCAGGATGCCGGCGCGGCCGCGCTGCTCCTCGTTGGAGTCCCACACCGCGCCGAACGAGAGCGGCGAGCCGAACGCTCGCGGCCGCCCCGCGGCGCGCCAGAAACGTTTCGAGAACTGCAGCAGCGTTTTGGTGGCGCGGCCGTACTTCAGCCGAACGATCGCCTCGTGCTGCTGGGCCGGCAGCGCCGGCGTGATCGGAATGCGCCGCAGCAGCGTGGCCGGCAGCGCCAGGATCGCGTAGTCGCAGTTGATCTGCGCGAGCGCGCGGTTGTTCTTGACGCTGACGCGGACGATCTTGCCGCGGTGCGACAGCGCGACCACGTCGGTGTTGAGATGGAGGCGGTCGCCGAGCGGCTCGGCGAGCGCCAGAGCGAGCCGGTCGGTGCCGCCCTCGATGCGGTAGATGGCGCTCGGCGCGGGCGTCTCGCTCTCGGAAAATTGATCGATGAGCGCAATCAGCGAGAGCTCCTCGGGGTCGGCGAGAAAGAAGCCGCGCAGCCCGGCCGCAGTGGTCCGCAGGTCCGCGTCGGCCTTGACCTGATCCAGCCACGCCGACACCGAACGCCGCGCCAGGTCGGCGGTGATCGGCGAGTCCCATCGCCGCTCGGCGAGCGTGTACGGCCGGCTGACATCGCGCAGCTGTTCCGCCAGCCGCTCCCAGCCGTTCCTGGCATTGCGCGCGACAATCCTGGCGCGGCCGCTCGGATCGGCGCGGACGTAGCCGAACCCGCCTTTCAGGATGCGCGTCAGCTTGAGCCCGACCTCGGCCGCCAGATTGCGGATCTCGTGCTGTTCCTCGTCGATGAAATCGCCGCCGGCCTCGGCGTGCTGCCCCTCGGCGAAGCCGTCGCGAATGGTCCACACCCGGCCGCCGACGCGGTCGCGGACGTCGATCACCGTCACCGTCGCGCCCAGGGCGAGGAGATCGCGGGCGGCGGCGAGGCCGGCCAGGCCCGCTCCAGCCACCAGCACCGAGACGCCGCTCAAAGTCGTATCGTTCACGCCTCTCACTGTACGGGAAACCGCCGCCGCATGGGCTAAACTTTGCCGATGCTCCCCATGCTGGCCGTGCTGGCCATGACCTACGCACACCCCGAGCAGCTGGTCGAAACCGACTGGGTGGCCGCCCACGCCGCCGACGCCGGCGTCCGCATTGTCGACATGCGGCAGACCGGCTACGCCGAAGGCCACGTGCCTGGTGCGGTTTACGTGTCGCCGGTGGCGATTCGCGACGCGAAAGCGCCGCCCACATTTCTGCCCACTCCCGCCGCCTTCGAAGAGATGATGGCGAAGCTGGGCATCGGCAACACGACGCGGGTGGTGGTCTACGACGAGCGCGGCGGCATCTACGCCGCGCGGCTGTGGTGGATCCTCAACTACTACGGGCATCCCAACGTCGCGCTGATGAACGGCGGCTGGATCAAGTGGACGGCCGAGCAGCGTCCCTCGTCGACGGCGGCGGCGGCGCCCCCGGCCGCGGCGTTCACCGCGCGGTCGCAGCCGAACTGGGTGGCGACCGCCAGTGACGTGGTGAGCGCGATCGACAAGCCTGGCGTCAAGATCATCGACGCCCGGACCCAGGGCGAAATCGACGGCAAGGACCTGCGCAACATCAAGCGCGGCGGATTCGTGCCGTCCTCCATCCCGATCTACTGGGAAGATCTGCTCGACGCCCAGAAGAAGACGTTCAAGCCGGCCGACGAGCTGAAGAAGATCTACGAAGAGCGCGGCATCGTGCCGTCTCTGGAAGTGATCGCCTACTGCCAGGTCGGCATGCGCGCTTCGGTCGATCTGTTCGCGCTGCACCTGATCGGCTACGACAAGCTCCGCAACTACTACGGCGCGTGGGAAGAGTGGGGCAATCGCGACGACCTGCCGCTGGCGACCAGGAAATGATCGGCCATCGTTCCACGTTCGGGTTGCTCATTGCCGCGGCCGCGACCGCGGCGGTACTCCATGCCAGCGCTCAGGGGCCCGCTGCCGGGCGGACCGCGATCGTCGGCGGCACGGTGATCGACGGCAACGGTGGACCGCCGATCGCCGACGCGGTCGTGCTGATCGACGGGGCGCGCATCACCGCCGTCGGCCCGCGTGGCGCCGTGCCGGTGCCCACGGATGCTCGGCAGATCGACGCCCGCGGACGCTGGATCGTGCCGGGCTTGATCGACACCAACGTGCACCTGTCGCTCTACGGCGGCCAGAACGATCGCTACGAGACGATGGCCAAGTACCAGCCGCGGCAGGACGACATCGTGCTGGAGGCGGCGCAGATCGATCTGAGCTACGGCGTCACGACCGTGCGCGACAGCTACGGCGCGCTGCTGCCGCTGACCCGGGTCCGCGATCGGATCGCGCGCGGGGAACAGTCCGGCGCGCGGATCCTCACCGCGGGCAACATTCTCGGCTGGAGCGGGCCCTACTCGTTCTCGTTCAGCCGGGTGATGGGGCAGTTGACGCTGTTCCAGGAGCAGATGAACGATTTCATCGCCCAGGGCGGCGGCGAAGAGCTGATGGGGATGACGCCGGAGGAACTGCGGCGGGCGATCGACGCCTATCTCGACAAGGGACCGGATTTCCTGAAGTTCGGCGGCACCAGCCACTTCTCCGAGCCGACCTTCATCGGCTTCTCCGCCGACGCGCAGAAGGTGATCGTGGACCGGGCGCACGCGCGTAATCGCGCGGCTGAAACGCACTCCACCAGCATCGAAGGGCTCCGGCTCTCGATCGCCGCCGGCATCGACGGCATCCAGCACCCCGAGCTGCTCGACGGCCGCGCCATCCCCGACGATCTGGTCTCGGTCATCGTCGACCGCGGCTTGAACTGTTCGATGCTGGCGAGCACCATCACCGGGCCCGCCTGGAAACGGCACCTCAAGAACAAGGAGGAAGTCGGGAGGAAGAGGGCAGAAGGAAAAGCGGAAGGGGACAAGGCCGGGCGAACGGCGGCGCGGGAGCAGACGACCTCCGAGCGGCGCAAGGAGGCAGCCGAGGAGGGCGCCGATCTCGAGATGCGGCGCGCCAACGCGCAGAAGCTGATTCGGGCCGGCTGCCGCGTCACGCCCGGCACCGACAGCTATTGGGCGGCGGCGCCGGAGTTCACGCGCACGCCGAAGCCGCCCGAACAGGACCATGGCATCGGCACGATCATGGCCATCGAGGGGCTCGTCGAGCTGGGCATGTCGCCGTCGCAGGCGATCGTCGCCGCGACCCGAAACGGCGCGGTCGCGGCGCGCGGCGCGAAGGAGTTCGGCACCATCGAGCCCGGCAAGCTCGCCGATCTGGTGCTGCTCACCGCCGACCCGCTTGCAGAGATCGGCAACCTGCGCAAGATCGGCGCGGTGATCAAGGGCGGCCAGGTCGTCGACCGCGCGCGCCTGCCGCAGTCGCGCGTGCTGTCGGCCGCGCCGCCCGCGGGCGCGCCCGGCACGAAGGCCTTCTGAGCACATATATGCGCGAACATCGCCGCGTGTTCTGGGCGGCCGCCTGGCTCGCGATCGTCCTGCTGGCGATCAAGGCCTTCTACCTCGGCACGCCGGCGGCCGCGACCCCGCACGCCGCGTGGGACTACCTGCGCGATCTGGCCGCGGTGTCGTTCGTGGATGGGCTCTTTGCCGCGGTGCTGTGGGTGGCGGGGACAGCGGCGCTGCTGCTCGCCGGCGATCGTCCCCGGGTCGCGCGGCTGGTGGCGATCGCGGCGATGGTGTGCGGCGCGATTTCCAGCCTGTATGCGATCGCCAGCGTGTTCTTCTTCGGCATCTTCGGCGGCTTCCTGACCTATCCGCTGCTGGCGCTGGTCGGCGATCTCCACATGCTCCGCTCGTCGGTGGCCGCGCAGCTGTCGCCATCGACGCTGAGCGCGCTCGCCGCCGCACCGCTCCTCTATCTCGCGCTGGTCGAGGGCACGCTGTGGGCGATCGCGCCGGGCACGGGGACACGATGGCGGCCGCGCCTGATCGCGCTCGCGCTGCTGGCGGTGTGGGTCATCGGCGGGGAACGCTCGTTCACGCAGGATTGGACCACCCGGCGGGATCGCCAGGTCGCGGCCAACGCCGAATGGGTGTTCGTGTCGTCGTGGTGGGAAGCGGTGGCCGGCGACGGCGCGATCCGCCTGGCCGGTCCCTTCGGCGCCGACGATCTGGCCGATTTCGAGCCGCTGCCCGCGGCGCTCGTCCGCGGGGCGCTGTCGCAGGCCCGCGGCGCGCGCCTGGTGGCGGCGCGGCGCCCGCCCAACGTCATCCTGATCGTGCTCGAATCGGTGGCGGCGCGGTGGGCCGGCCTGAACCGGGGCGCCTACGACACCACGCCGCAGCTCAAGGCCGAATCGGGCCGCGGCATGGTGTTCGAGAATTTCTACGCCCACATCGGCCGCAGCTCGAACTCGCTCGGGTCGATCCTGCTGTCGACGTTTCCCAAGCTCGATTTCAACGACCTCACCGAGGAATATCCCCGCCTCCCCGGCACCTCGCTGGCGGCGGTGTTTCACGACCGCGGCTATCGGACCGCGTTCGTCACGCCGAGCGATCTGGACTGGGCCGACTGGC
The DNA here is from genome assembly GCA_963794705.1 of uncultured Acidobacteriota bacterium. Taxonomy (GTDB): domain Bacteria; phylum Acidobacteriota; class Vicinamibacteria; order Vicinamibacterales; family CAVVIG01; genus CAVQFC01. Next base: position 138,728 of record CAWCFI010000004.1, on the reverse strand, counting down.
GCACGTTTCTCGACCGGCGCGGCTTCGGCGAGGTGATCGACCATCACCAGCTGCCGTGCACGACGCTGCTGTCGTCGTGGGGGATGGAGGATCGCTGCGCGGTGGACGGCATGATCCAGTTCATCGAGAAGGAACCGGCGCGCCCGTTCTTCGTGATGGCGTGGAGCCAGCAGACGCACCACCCGTACGAGCCGACGCCGGGGGTGCCGCTGCTGCCCTTCGTCGCCGAGCCGGTCACCGACGCCTACGATCTCGGGCGCTACCTGAACGTGCTGCACGAAACCGATCGTCATCTCGAGCGGCTGTTCGAGACCGTGCGCCGCGCCGGCCTCGAGCAGGACACGCTGATTGTCGTGACCGGCGATCACGGGCAGGCGTTCGGCAACCCGCACGACGGCTTCATGCAGGGAAAGAACGTCTACGAGGAAGACGTCCACGTGCCGCTGCTGATCTGGTATCCGCGGCGCTACAGGGCGCCGGCGCGCTCGGCGACCATCGGCAGCCACGTCGATCTGGCGCCGACCATCGCCGACCTCGCCGGTTTTCCCGCGGCGCCCGACTGGCAGGGCCGGAGCCTGTTTGCGGCCGCGCGCGCGCCGCGGGCCTACTTCTACGTGGCCGAGGATCATTTCACCCTCGGCGTGCGCGAAGAGAACTGGAAGTACATTTTCGATCTGCGCGAAGGCTCCGAAGAGCTGTACGACCTGAGCCGCGATCCGGACGAACAGCAGAACCTGGCGGCGCTCCAGCCGCAGCGTTGTGCGCGGCTGCGTCAGAGGCTGGTCGCCTGGACCGACGCCAACCGGCGCCAGTACGACAAGATGAGCAGCGTGGTCACCGCGTCCCGCTGAATCGATTCAAGCGCCAGTTCCGTCCATGACCTCGATCTCGCGGCGGGAGATGCTCAAGCGGGTCGGGTCCGCCGGCGCGGTCGCGGGGCTGAGTGCCGCCGGTCTGGACGCCTCCACCGCATCGGAACCGACCTTGATTCGGATCGCGGGTGAGCCGGTCGAATTGTCGATCACCCGTGCCAGCCCGCTGACCGCCCGCATCACGCTCACCGCCCCCGCCGCACCAATGGTCGGCTCGGACGGGTCGCTCGTCGAACGGACCTGGCCGGTTCCAGTGGCGCGCATTCGAGACCTGCCGCGCTCGCGCACGATTCAGTGCGGTGAGTTGCGCATTCGCGTCTCCTCTCCCGATCTGCCGGCTCCGCGCGCCCTGCACATCGATGTCGCCGACGCGGGCGGCCGCGTCGTGCAGCGGCTTCGCATCGATCGGGAAACCGGCGCCTTGTCGTTCCTCCTCAGCGATCGTCCGCTCCTCGGCCTCGGCGAGGGCGGTCCGCAATTCGATCGCCGCGGATCGACGGTCGGCAACCGTGCCGGCCAGGGCGGATATCAGCTGCGCACGCACGGCGCCGGGTGCCGGTGCAGTGGGTCGTCGACACCGGCGGCGGGGCGCTGTTCGTCCACCAGCCATACGGGACCTTCGACCTCACCGGGTTGGACGGACGCTTCGCGGCAGCGGATCCGCAACCAGGATCGCCGCCCGTGGCTGCGCTGCCGCTCGATCTCTTCGTGGTCGGCGCGCGGGAGCCGGCGGCGATCATGCGCGAGTACGCGCGGATGACCGGGTATCCGGAGCTGCCGCCGCTCTGGGCGTTCGGCTACCAGCAGTCGCATCGCACGCTGGCCGGCCGCGACGAGATCCTCGAGGAGGCGCGAACCTTCCGCGAGAAGAAGCTGCCGTGCGACACCATGATCTACCTCGGCACCGGGTTCTGTCCCTCCGGCTGGAATACCGACAACGGCGAGTTCACGTTCAACGCCAAGGTGTTTCCCGATCCGAAGGCGGTGATCCAGCAGCTGCACGATCGAGCATTTCAAGGTGGTGCTGCACGTCGTGCTCGAGGGCAAGACGCTGACCGGCACGGTCGCCGATCCGTGCACGGCGCCGCCGCTGCCGACCGGCCGCACCCCGGACGGGCAAATGGCCCGACGATCGTCAGGTGAGCTGCTACTGGCCGGCACACAAGCCGCTGTTCGATGCTCGGCGTCGACGGCTGGTGGCCCGATCAGGGCGATGGACTCGACGCGCCGTCGCGGCTGGCGCGCAACCGCATGTACTGCGGACGGCAGCCGGCTGTGGCGCCCCGACGAGCGCGTGTTCGCGCTGCACCGCAACGGCCACGCCGGCATGCAGCGCGACGGCGCGTTTCTCTGGTCGGGCGATGTGTTCTCGACGTGGGAAACGCTCAAGACCCACGTGCCGGTCGCGATCAACACGGCGCTGTCGGGCATTCCGTTCTGGGGCACGGACATCGGCGGCTTCGTGCCGACCAGAGAATACACCGGCGAGCTCTACGTCCGGTGGTTCCAGTTCGCGGCATTCTGCCCGTTGTTCCGCTCGCACGGGCGCACTTGGAAGCTGCGCCTGCCGTGGGGCTGGAACACCGGATCGCTCGAGCCCGACGAGATCCGCGAGCACCACGGCCGGCGCGGCCAATCCCGATCCGAGCGAGCTGCACAACGCCGCCGTCGAGCCGATTTGCCGCACGTATCCTCGAGCTGCGCTACCGTCTGCTGCCGTATCTCTACAGCGCGGCGCGGGAGGCGCACGACACCGGGATGCCGATCATGCGCGCGCTCTGGCTGCACTACCCGGACGATCCGCGAGGCGGTGGCGCGTGGCGATCGAGTACCTGTGGGGACGCGACATGCTGGTGGCGCCGGTCGTCGAGAAGGGCGCTCGACCCGCGCGTCTCTACCTGCCGCGCGGGACGCTGGTACGACTTCTGGGACGAGACCGTGCACGAGGGCGGCCGCGAGATCGAGCCGCGCCGTCGATCTGGAGACGCTCCCGCTCTACGTCCGCGCCGGCGCGGTGCTGCCGCTGGGTCCGGTGAAACAGTACAGCGGCGAGCAGGTCGATGAGCCGCTGACCGTGCAGGTCCATCCCGGCGCCGACGGCGCGTTCATGCTCTACGAAGACGATGGGCAGACGTTCGACTACCAGCAGGGAACATGGATGGGGATCGAGATGCGCTGGACCGACGCGCGGCGGACGCTGACGCTGCGTCTGGCGAAGGGTTCGCGTATGTTTCCGCCGGCGTCACGGCGGATCCGCGTCCGGATCGCCGGCACGGGCGCGGTGCGCGATCTGGTGTTCTCCGGCGAACCCATCGAGGTGCGGTTGTGACGCGGGCGGCGGCGATGCTCTCGATGCTGGCGATAGCCGTGACGTTGCAGTCGAGGGCGCAGAATCCAGACGCCCAAGGGCCGGAAGCCACCGCGCAAGCGGATGCACTGCGCGCCATCGTGCAGCGCGCCGCGAGGCTGCCGCTGCACGCGGCGGAGGTGAAGCCAACGCCGCCGCGCGATGGCTGGTCGATGGGGATGGTGTCGTGGGTCGCCGCCGATCGCCAGGGCCTGGTGTATCTGCTGCAGCGCGGCGACCGGGCCGATCCGATCGTGGTGATGAACCGCGACGGCAAGGTCGTGCGATCGTGGGGCGCGGGCTTGTACGTGATGCCCCACGCCATCCGGATCGATCCTGACGGGAACGTCTGGACGACCGACGCCGCCAGCTCGAAGGTGATCAAATTCACGCCGGACGGTAGGAAGCTGATGGAGATCGCCGTCGGCGGTCAGCCGGTGCCGTGCCGCAACAACTTCTGCGGCACCACCGACATCGCGTTCGCCCGGAACGGCCACCTGTTCATCGCTGACGGGTACGCCAACGCGCGCATCCTCGAATACACCGGTGATGGACAGAAAGTGCGCGAGTGGGGCACGCCGGGAACCGGGCCGGGGCAGTTCCGCCTGCCGCACTCGATCCAGATTGACGAAGACGGCATCCTCTACGTGGCGGATCGCGAGAACGGCCGCGTCCAGCGATTCACGCAGGACGGCGCCTACCTGGGCGAGTGGGCGGCATTCGGTAAGACGTTCGGGCTCAAGGCCGACGCCGGCACGATGTGGCTGGCGACGCAGCAACGGAACGAGCCGAACCTGTCGCCGGGATGGCTGCTGAAGATCGATCGCAAGAGCGGCGCGGTGCTCGGCTACGTCGAGGTCGCCGGCGTCCACGGCATGGACGCGATGAGCAATGGTGAGCTGCTGGTCGGGCCCGGTCCCGACGCAAAGGCGCCGCAGTGGTTCAGGAGCCTCGCGGTGCGTTGACGGTCATTCTGGTGCTCGGCATGGGGTGCCGTCGCTCAACCGACACGGGCTGAACTCGAAACTGGCCCACGGCGTCCAGTCAGTGAACTGTCCCTGGCCATCTTTCGAGCGCGTGCGCCATTGCCAGCCCTGCCGGTTCGAGTCCGCGACAAACGCGTTGCACTGTGTCTCGGTGAAGTCGGTGGTCCCGGTGAACGTATCGACGAGTGGCAGCGGGGCGCCGACTTTCGTCGCGTATATTTCGTAGCCCGTGATGCCGTTTGTCAACGGCGGCGCCGCCCAGTGAAACGGGATCGCCAGCCCGAGTCCCCTCGTCGCGTCCGGGCCGGGGAGAAGCGAGCAGCCAGCTGCCGAGTTGTTCTGGGGAATCGATGCGTTGTTGTTTGGGGACATCGACGACGCCGCTGGCGTCGATGTCGGAGCGGGGGTTGGACTCACCATCGGGCTGCTGCTGCCGCACGCCGCCGACAGCAATCCCAATCCGCCAATCAATGCCACGAGAGCAGTGCCCTTGCCCATTGCGGCCCTCCCGGAAACCGTAACACTCGGCATTTAGTCAGGTCAATGGGAGGTTGGCTGTGCTCCGGCCGAAGACGGCGGGCCGAACGCGACGAAACGCTCGCGACAGCGCCTGGATGTAGCATGTGAAGCGCCATGACGGATGCCCTGGTCCGATCCGTTCTCAAGAGCCAGTACCACGCGACGCTCGCGATGCTGCGTGAGGCCGTCGAGCGCTGTCCTGCAGACGAGTGGTCGAATGCCGACCACAAGAACGCGTTCTGGCAGGTGGCGTATCACGCGCTGTTTTTTGCGCACTTATACTTGCAGCGCGACGAGGCGGCGTTTCAGCTGTGGGCGCAGCATCGAGGTCCCGGTGACGGTATCGATGGCGACCCATATTCGCCAGCGCAGGTGCTCGAGTACTGGTCCTTCTGCGATGGCATCGTCGATGATGCGGTGGACGCGCTCGACCTCGACAGCCCGGAGAGCGGCTTTAGTTGGTATCGCATGTCGAAGCTGGAGCATCAACTGGTGAACATCCGCCACATCCAGCATCACGCCGCGCAGCTCGCCGATCGTCTCCGTTCCGCCGCGGACATCGGCGTCAGGTGGGTCGGCGGCCGAACTCCCGAACAATCCGCGTCAGCCACGCGTGAGGAAGGGAAGCGGTATGGCTAGGCTCGTGTTCGGAATGAACCAGTCCCTTGACGGCTACGTCGACCATACGGCGTTTGCGCCAGGCCCCACCCTCTTCCGCCACTTCATCGAGGAGGCTCAGGGCCAGGCGGGCAGTGTCTACGGGCGCCGCATGTACGAGGTCATGCGGTACTGGGACGACGATCATCCTGAGTGGGATGCAGCGGAGCGCGCCTTCGCGGCGGCGTGGCGGAACCAGCCGAAATGGGTGGTCTCGCGCTCGTTGACGTCGGTCGGCCCCAACGCCAGGCTTGTTGGGGATGATCTCGAGGGCGCGATCCGCGAGCTGAAGGCCGGGCGCGACGGCGAGATCGAAGTGGCCGGCCCGGACCTGGCGCACAGCCTGACCGAACTTGGCCTGATCGATGAGTATCGAATCTACCTGCACCCCGTGGTGCTTGGTCGCGGCAGGCCATATTTCGCCGGCCCCCGGCCGCCGCTCCGCCTGATCGCCAATGATCGGATTGGCGAGGATGTGATCAGGTTGACCTACGTTCCCGCGTAAAGAGCAGAGCCCTTCAGACGCCGGCGGCCTTGAGCGCGGCCAGCACGCGCGCGTCTCGGAACGGAACCCGGCGAAGCCGCACGCCGGTCGCGTCGTAGATCGCGTTGGCGACCGCCGCGATCATCGGCTTGCACATCGTCTCGCCGGCGCCATAGTGCGGAAGATCGGGCCGCTTCGGGTTCGGATCGCCGTTCACCAGCACGACGTCGATCTTCTCGGGCGCGTCGACGTGGGTGAGCGATGGGATGAGAGATCCAATCCACGCTCGTGACCTTCTCGGTGTCGAACTGCACTTCCTCGTGGAGCGCGCGGCTCAGCGAGTGAAGCATGCCGCCTTCGATGGTGCGGCGCAGCGCCTCGGGGTTGATCACCAGCCCGCAGTCGTGCGCGCAGACCAGCCGCTTCACCCAGACGTGGCCGGTCTTGCGATTCACCTCCACCTCGGCGATCTCCGCGACGACCGTCTGGCCGCGGAAGCTGTAGGCGAGGCCGCGCCCGGTGAGGATCTCGCCGGTGCCGCGCGGTTTCGGCGAAGGACGGGTGTCCCAGCCGTAGGCCTGCGGCCGCCGCCTTGACCACCGCGATCGACCGCGCGCGCTTGAAGCCGCTGTCGTCGGTCGTGCCGGCGGTCAGCAGCTTCAGGCGGAATGCCACCGGGTCGGCTTTCGCCGCCGCCGCCATCTCGTCGATGAACGATTCGGCGGCGAAGGTCGACTGCGGACCGTTCGGATCGCGCAGATTTCCGGTGCGCAGCGGCGTCTCCCAGACCAGCGGCAGGCTCACGACGTGGGCCGTCATGCGCCGGTTGGGGATCGCGTACATGTCGCGACGGCGTCGCCGCGCTGCCTGCCGCCGGCGTCGCCTTGCCGCACGCCCATCAGCTGCGCGATCAGCACGGTATCGGGCTCGTTGTAGCCGACGTGATTGTAGTCGGCGGCGCGCGCGTCGTAGTCGAGCGCGACGAGGTTGCCCTGCGCGTCGAGCCCGCCGCGCATCTTGACGGCGAACGCCGGGCCCTTGGTGTCCCACGCCGTCTCTTCGTTCCGCATCCACTGCATGCGAACCGGCCGGCCGATTTCCTTCGCCAGATACGCCGCCTCGAAGCCCGCATCGTCGGCGGCGGTGCGGCCGTAGCCCTGCGGGCCTTCCATCCAGACGACGCGCACCTTCTCGCGCGGCATGCCGAGAAACGTGGCGACGCCGTTGCGCATGCCGTAGGACTTCATGTCGTTCGAATAGATCGTCATCTGGCCGTTCGACGGATCGGCCATGGCGTGCGCCGGAGCGAAGGCGGTGTGCCCCTGGAACGGGACGTCGTAGTCGGCTTCGATGACCTTCGCCGCGCCGGCGAACGCCGCTGTCGGGATCGCCGACGACGGTCGGCCGCTGGCTCGACGTCGGCGTCGCGCCGCGCATGTAGTTGAACAGGTCTTCCGATGACGGGAACGGCGCCGTGGCCGGCTTCTCCCAGTTCACCTTGAGCTGTCTGGCCGCCGTTGATCGCCTGCTCTTCCCGCTCGCAGACGACCGCCACGTAGTTGCCCTTGCTGACCACCTTGATGAATCCGGGCATGCTCCGCACCGACGACTCGTCGATGCTGACCAGCTTCGCGCCGGCGACCGGCGGCTTCACGTTGCGCGCGTGAACCATGCCGGGCAGCTTCACGTCCACCGCCCACTTCAGCGAGCCGTCCACCTTGGCGGGAATGTCGTAGCGCTGCGGCGACTGGCCGACGATCTTGAGCTCCTGCACCGGCTTCACCTTGGCCACGCCGGTGGTCGCGTCGATGTTGTTGCCGGTCAGCGCGACGTTGAACTTCTTGCCGCCGATCAGTTCCCCGTAGGTGACGCGCTTCGATGGATCGGCCTTCACCGTGATCACGCCTTCGCTGACCGCGAGCTGATCGACCGGCACGCCGAACCGCGTGGACGCCATCTCCAGCAGCACGCGTCGAGCCTCGGCCGCGACGCGCCGCATGGGCCAGCCGTCGGTCTGCATCGCGTCCGAACCGCCGGATCCGCCCTGATCGACGGTGATGTCGGTGCTGCCCATGATGCAGGTGGTCTTGTCGTAGGCGATGTCCAGTTCGTCGGACATCATCTGCCGGAAGGCGGTGCCGGTGCCCTGGCCGCAGTCGGTCTTGCCGACGTAGAAGGTCGCGGTGTTGTCCTGATGGATGACGATCCACGAATCGAGCTGCCGGAAGTCGGGATCGGGATACGGACCCGCCGTCGCGCCTGCCGGCTGCTTTGCCGCGGCAGCGCCACGCGTGCGCGCCCGACGTCCTCGCCGAACGGCCCGGCGAGCTGCCGCCGCGCCGACGCTCGACGAGCGAGCCAGCCTCGAGGTCTGCAGGAAGTCGCGGCGTGAGGCGGACTCATGCCGTCTCCTCGCCGGCGACCCGCTTGATGGCGGCCTGAATGCGGTAATACGTCATGCAGCGGCAGAGCGTGCGGTCCATTCCCTCGCGAATCTGCGCGTCGGTCGGATGCGGATTCTTGTCCAGCAGCGCCTTGGCCGTCATGATCTGCCCGTTCTGGCAGAAGCCGCACTGCGGCACCTGCTCGTCGATCCAGGCCTGCTGCAGCGGGTGCAGCCTGCCGTTCGGTGGCGAGCCCTTCGAGCGTGGTGACCTCGCGCTTGCACGCTGGAGATCGGCGTGATGCACGACCGAATCGCCACGCCGTTGATGATCACCGTGCATGCGCCGCACTGGCCGAGGCCGCAGCCGAAGCGCGGGCCCTGCAGGCCGAGATCGTTGCGCAGGATGTAGAGCAGCGGCGTCGCGGGCTCGACATCCACCGTGTGCGCGCGGCCGTTCACCTTCAATGTGATGTTGCTCATTGTCCACGCTCCGTGCGGCTGGGTGGTAGATGATCGAGGAAATAGCGCGCGATCAGCGAATGCACGTGCAGGCTGGTGCCAGTGCCTTCCGAAATGCCGTGGGTGCGGTTCGGATACGCCATCAGATCGAACGGCTTGCCGAGCTCGACGAGGCGGTTCACCAGCCGCTCGGTTCCCTGGTAATGCACGTTGTCGTCGCCCGATCCGTGGACGATGAGCAGCTTGCCCTTCAGCCCCTCGGCGAAGTTGATCGGCGAGCCCACTCGATAGCCCTCGGCATTCTCCTGCGGCAGTCCCATGTAGCGTTCCTGGTAGATGGTGTCGTAGAGCCGCTGATCCGGCACGGGCGCCACCGACACGCCGACTTTGAACACGTCGGGAAAGCGGAACATCGCGTTCAGGGTGTTCGACCCGCCGCCGCTCCAGCCCCACACGCCGATCCGATCGCTGTCCACGAACGGATGTGACGCCGCGAAGGCCCGCACCGCCGCGGCCTGTTCCTTCGCCGACAGGTCGCCGACCGTGCCATAGACCACCTTCCGCCACGCCGTGCCTTTCGGCGCCGGCGTGCCGCGGTTGTCGAAGCTCAGAATCAGATAGCCCTCATTGGCCAGCGCGCGGTTGAAGAGCGCGCGGCTGCCGCCCCAACGGTCCACCACCGTCTGCGACGCCGGCTCACCGTACACGTAGACGATCGCGGGATAGCGCTTCGACGGGTCGAACGCCGCCGGCTTCAGCAACGAGCCGTCGAGGACGACGCCGCCGCCGACGTCGACCGTGAAGAACTCGGTTGCTGGCGCGAGCAGCGGCGCCGCCTTGGTGGCGAGCGCGCTATTGTCCGCGAGCGTTCGAACCACGCGATGATCCGGCAGGCTGACGAGATCGACGCGCGGCGGCACGTCGGCGCTCGAAAATGTATGGAGCGCCCAGCGTCCGTCCGGCGAGATCCGGTAGGCGTGCGTGCCGTGCGCTCCGGCCGGCGTCACGCGCTCGACGCTGCCGCGCCCATCCAGGGCGACGCGGTAGAGGAACCGTTCGGTCGCCGAGCCCGGCGACGCGATCAGATAGGCAAAGCCGCCGGCGACGTCAACCGATACGACGTCGACGACGTCCGCCTCGAACTTCGTCAGCAGTTGATCGCCGGAACCGTCGAGCGCGACACGATAGAGATGGCGCCAGCCGTCTTTCTCACTCGTCCAGGTCACCGCGCGGCCAGCATCGAGCGAGACCAGGTCGCCGACCGTTTCCACCCAGGCGCTGCCATGCTCACCGTGCGCGCGCGTCACCTCGCCGGTGCGGCCGGCGGCGATCAGCAGATCGTTGGTGTTCTGCAGGCGGTTCAACTGCTGGATCAGCAGCGCGCGTGAATCGTCGGTCCACTGCAGCGACGTCAGATAGGTGTTGCGCGGATCGCCGGGGGTCTTCATCCATCGGATCGCTCCACCAGCTGCGTCGACGACGCCGATGCGCACGGCGGAGTTCGTGGTGCCGGCCTTCGGATACGGAATCCGGCTGACCGTCGGGTAGAGGCTGTCGGTGTCGTTGATCAAGGTGAACGGCTCGACGCCTGATGCGTCGAACTGCCAGAAGGCGATCGACCGGCCGTCGGGGCTCCAGCGGAACGCGTCGCGGATGCCGAGCTCCTCCTCGCTCACCCAGTCGGAGGTGCCGTTGATGATCGTCGGTGATCCGTCGCTGGTCAGCTGGCGAATTGCGCCTCCATTCAACGGTTCGACGTACAAATTGTGCTCGCGAACGTAGGCGGCGGACGATCCGTCGGGTGAGAACTTGGCGAACATCAACGACGACTCCGGAGCGTTGCCACCGAGCTTGCGGAGCGACCGCGCGTCGCGGTCGAGCAGCCAGTAGTCGCCGCGCGTGTTCTCTCGCCAGACGCGCCTGGTATTGGCGAACAGCAGCGCCCGCCGTCGATCGGCCGACCACGCATAGCTCGCGACCGCGAGCGGGGCGGTCGCGCCGGCCGGCGTCAACAGCGCCGCGTCGGCGAGCACTTCGCGCCTGCCGGAGGCAGTGTCGTAGGCGACGAGGATGCGCGCCGCGCCTTCGCTCGAGCGTTCGATGACGCCGTACGATCGTCCTCCCTCGAGCCACACCGACGGCCCGAACGTGGCCGCGGCGTAGTCGTTGCCTTGAAAGATGCGCCGCAATTCGCGATCGAGCGCGGGCGACTGCGCTCGCGGCACGACAATCGCGGCGGCGACGGCGAACGCCGTGCACGCGGCCCTAATGCGTGGCGTCATGCGCGAACCGTTTGAAGAAACTGGCGTCGTTCCACTTGGGACGGTCCGTCCGGTTGGCGATGCGCAGCGCGAGATCGCGCACCACCTCCACGTACTTGCCGGCGGCCGAGCGGTCGACTGGCTGGTTCAGGTCGTCGGAAGGAGCGTGGTAGCGCTCGGCGGTCCACTTGGCCGCGATCGCCGCTTCCGGCGTGTTGACGTCGTAGCCGACCTTCATCGCGAGCGCGGGAATGCCGACTTTCACGAAGCTGTACTGATCGCTGCGCACGAAACGATTCCGCTGCGGCTCGGGATCGGCCTGCACCGTGACGCCGACTGCTCTGGCGGTCGCGCGGATGTCGCTGCCGAGGTCGGACTCGTCGAGCCCCAGCACCATCAGCATCTTCAGCGGGAACAGCGGCAGGAACATGTCGGTGTTGACGTTGGCCACGATGCTCGCCTGCGGCACGGTGGGGTGCACCGCGAAATAGCGCGATCCGAGCTCGCCTTTCTCTTCTCCCGTCACCGCCACGAACAGGATCGATCGCGCCGGCTTCGCCGCCGACTCGTGCAGCGCCGCCGCGACTTCCAGGATCGCGGCGATCCCCGACGCGTTGTCCATCGCCCCGTTGTAGATGGTGTCGCCGTTGACCGCGCCGCCGACCCCGAGGTGATCCAGATGCGCGGACAACACGACGTACTCGTCTCGACGCTTGGGGTCAGACCCCCTCAGGATGCCGGCGACGTTTTGCGACTCCACCTGCGCGCGCTCCACGGCGGCCGTCGCTTTGAGGCGGGCCGGCAGCGCAAAGCTCGGCACGGGTTGATCGCCGTCGACGAGCGCCAGCATCTCGGCAAAGGTATGCCCTGAACCCGCGAACAGCTTCTCCGCGTGCGCGGGGTTCATCGTCACCGCCAGCTGCTGTCCCGGCGCATCGTCGAGCGAGGGGTCGGCGAGCGACATCGCCGGCTGCAGCCGCGCCAGCGTCGACCGCGCCCATGGAATGTCCATGCTCTTCGGGTTGGCGATGGTGAGGGTGCCGACCGCGCCGGCGGCCTTGTACATCTTCCAGCGCTCGGCCGCCGAGCCGAAGTGCGCCTGCAATGGTCCCGGCAGCGATCGCGGGGTGGACGAGACGTACACCACTACCGCGCCTTTCAGATTCACGCCCTTGAAGTCGTTGATGCCGCGCTCGGGGATGTTCAGGCCGTAGCCGACGAAGACCAGCGGTGCGTCGACGGTCGCGGCGGGGTCGACCCGGACGCTGATGTTCGCGTCTTCACCCAGCACGAGTGGTTCGCTCATGCCGTTCTTCGCGAGCGCCAGGCTCGACTTCGACTCGTCGATCTTCCGGGTCTTGAAGGCGACCGGCTGGATGTAGCCGCCGACACCGGCCGGCTCGAGGCCGGATTTCTTGAATTGTGCCGCGACGTATTCCGCCGCGCGCTTGTGCGCCGGGCTGCCGGTGTTGCGCCCTTCCATGCCGTCGTTGGCGAGCGCTTCGACGTGGGCCCACCAGCGCGCCGCCGTGTCGTCGCCGCGCAGCCCGACCGATCCCGCCAGCATGGCGACCACCGTCGCCGTCAGCATTCGCCGCATGAGTGACCTCCGCTGGGATATAGAATACCGCCGACCGCTCCCTTGGCACCGACGACGGTGAGACCCAGCGCGCCAACACCGAACACGCCGACCGCGCCCGACAGCGGAGCGCTGCGCGCGCTGATGTGCCTCGCGGCCCTCGCGGCCATCAGCGTGGTCTCCCGGCTCCCGCAATTGCGAAGCCCGAACCTGCTGGTGGACGGCGACGAGTGCGTCCTCGGCCTGATGGCCAAGCACGCCGCGCAGGGGCTCGAGTTTCCAGTCTTCTTTTACGGGCAGCACTATGCGCTCGAGACGGTCGAGGCGGGTGTCGGCGCGCTGGGATTCGTGCTCTTCGGCGTCGGTGCGCTGACGCTCAAGCTGGCGATGCTGGCGCTGTGGACCGCCGGCGTCCTGTTCTGGTTCCTGGCGCTTTCGCGATTGGTCGGACTCACCAGCAGCTTCTGGATCACCGCCCTGCTGGTTCTGAATCCAGTCTGGGCGGCCTGGTCGATGAAGGCCGGGGGCGGGTACATCACAGCCTTCACCGCGACCGCGATTCTGCTCTGGCTGGTCGTGCGAAATCGGGAGAAGGAGACCGTTGCGCGCTGGCTGGTCGCGGGCCTGATGACGGCCATCATCTACCTGGCCCAGCCGCTGTGGTTGCCCGGTGTCCTGCCGATCCTGCTGGTAGCGCTCGCGTCACGGCGCAGGGCATGGTGGGGCGTCAGCTATGTCGGCGTGGCGGCCCTGGCGATCCTTCTCGTCAAGCTCACGACCGGGACGGAAACCGAGGCGTGGGGCGGTCCCGTCCTCGGCAATCACGATCTGTTCGGGTCGTTGTCGCGCGTGGCGCGGCAAGTCTACGTGTTTCTGACCGGCGCGTATTACCTGTCGTGGGCGATCGATCCGCCCGGACCCGTCACGAATGGCCTGGCGATCGTCTGGTGCGGCGTGCTGCCGGCCGCGGCGCTGGTGCAGCTGTACCGGTTGTACACCAGGCGCTACTGGCTGCCATCGCATCTGTTGTTTGCGTCGGTGTGCTCGACCCTGCTGGCAGAATGGGCGCTGCTCTCGGCGCGGGACGCGCGCTATCTGCTGCCGCTCGGCGCGCTTCTGGTGACGCTGGCGGGCGTCGAGATCGTGGATCTCGTCGATCGACGGTTCCTGCCGAAGCCGGTGGCGGTCTTCCTCGTGGCCGTCATGCTGCTGCTCGGGTCGCTGTCGATGCGCGAGTTCCGCGAGTTCAACTACCTGTGGAAGAATCCTCCGGACCGCTGGACCGAGGCCCGACGATTGCAGCAGGTCTTCGGCTACCTGAAGGTCTCGGACGTGAGCCACGTGTTCTCGATGAATGGCATGCTGGACTCACAGCTCGTGTTCTACAGTGACGAGAAGGTCATCTCGAGATGGACCAATCCGCTCGCCCGATATCCTGCGTATGTCAAGGAAGTCGATCGAGCGCTCTCGAACGGCGAGAAGGTGGCGGTGGTGGGATACACGCACACCAGCGGCGCGCCCGGGTGCTGGGACATTCCGATCTGCACCGGCGGGCTCGAAGGGATCGTTGCAAACCCCCAGTCGATTTTCACGGTGGACGGCAAATACTTCGTCTACGTGGGCGGTGACCGGGAACTGCTCAAGACGCTGGGCTTCCGATTCTGGGATTGAGGACTATGCGCAAACGTGGTGGCCTGTTCGCGGTGATCATCTCGGGCAGTCTGATGGCGGGTTCGACGCTGGCCGGCGCCGGAGAGCTGTCGGGCGCCGCGGCGATCGCCGATGCCGTGCTGTGGGGCAAGGAAATGCCGGCGTCGGCGCTCAGCGCCGATCTGCCGCGGAACGTGCAGTCGCAGCTGGCCGAGTATCTCGAGCGCGAGCACGCGTTCCGCAGCGCGCTGACGCCGCCGCCGGGCGCGACGCCGGAAGAGCGCGAGACCTACGATCGCCGCGTCGGCATCGAGCGCGTCGTCTTCTGCCTGTTCCCGCGCGGCGACAGCGCCAAGGTGGCGCCGCAGTATGCGCTCGACGCCGACATCGAACCCGACTGGCAGGGCCTGCCCGAGCACCCGCGCCGCGAGGCGAAATTCATCGATCGCCTGCTCGCCGACCTGCCCAAGCCATGGCTCGCGCCGTACCTGAATCTCGTGGCCGGCCACCGCAAGCTGTGCGCGAGCGAGATGGACGGCGCCGCGGCCGACGACCGCAGCCGCGCGATGACCGAAGACGCCCGTCGCCAGCTGACGCGGGCGCGCGACGGCGGCAACCGGCTGATCCGCATCGTCGCCGATCACCTGCTCGAAACCAAGCGCTGTTTCGAGCAGTAAGGCCCCTACAACTGCTCGACGATGTAGCCCTTCGACCTGAGCATCGCCAGCAGGCCGTCGGGGCCGACCAGGTGCGCGGCGCCGACCACCACCAGCGCACGGCCCCGGCGCGTGAACAGCGCCTCGATCTTCGGCATCCAGTTCTTGTTCCGCTCGACCAGCAGACGCTGGTACATCGAGCGGATCGGACTTGAGATCGGCCAGCGCGATGCGTTCGATGGCCGGCACGTCGCCGGCCTTCCAGGCGTCGCCCAGCTTGCCGACTGTCGCCGTTTCCGTCTGCAGTTCTTTCAGCGTCTCCGCCAGCATCCGGTCCTGCTGTTCCAGCGTCATGCCGTCGAAGCGCGAAATCTGGAACTCCACCGTCTCCAGTCCCTGTACCGACTTGCCGGCGGCTTTCGCCTGGTCGTAGAAGTGCTGATCGAGGCCGAGCGCGGGATCGAAGCCGGCCTTCAGCAACTCCATGCCCTGCAGCGTGATCGCCAGCATCCACGGTTTGAACCGCATCAGCGGACCGCCGGCGTCGCCGAGATCGCCCACGGTTTTCTTGACGAGCGCCATCGTCGCGGGGGACAGCACCTTGTCGAGTGACTGATTCGACGGCAGCATGCCGCGCGTCAGGATGCTCATTTGCGCCATCGGGTCGAGCATCTCCGACAGATCCACTTCCTCCACCAGCAGATCCGAGTCCTTGAATGCGGCCTCCAGCGCCGGATTCAACGGATAGAAACTCTCGGACATCACGTGGATCGATCCCATCAAGTAGATGGTGCCGCCCTTGCCCGTTGCCTTCCAGGCGAAGGTCTTCGCCTGCGCGGTCTCCGCTGTGGCGACTAATGTCAGCGCGACGAGGACAACGAGACGCCGAAAAAACGGCCGCGATGCATGGCGCATGCGCCATTCTACCGTGCTATCCTTCACGATTCCGATGGTCGGCAAGACACTGGGCAAGTACCGCATCCTCGACAAGATCGGCCGCGGCGGCATGGGCATCGTCTATCTCGGTGTCGATGAAACGCTCGATCGGCAGGTCGCGATCAAGGCGATCAGCCCCGAACTGGTCGAAGACGAACTCGTGCGGCGCTTCCGTGCCGAGGCGGTGACGCTCGCCAAGGTCAATCATCCCAACATCGCGACCGTCTACGAATTGTTTCGCGACGACGATCGCCTGCTGATGGTGATGGAACTGGTCCGCGGCCAGACCTTCGAGCAGCTGATCACCGGGGCGGGGCCGATGCCGGTCGAGCGATCGACGTCACTGGTTGGCCAAATCCTGGACGCGCTCGGCCACGCGCACCGCGCCGGCATCGTGCACCGCGATCTCAAGCCGGCCAACCTGATGCTGACCGACGGCGGCGTGGTCAAGGTGATGGACTTCGGCATCGCCCGCGTCGCCGGCACCGAACGGATGACCAGTGACGGCTTCATGGTGGGCACGCCGGCCTACATGGCGCCGGAGCAGGTGCGCGGCGACGAAGTCGATGGCCGGACCGATCTCTACGCCGCCGGCGTCGTGCTCTATCGATTGCTGACCGGAAAGCTGCCGTTCAAGGCCGAGACCGCCGTGGCGATGATTCAGTCGCAGCTCAACGAGCGGCCGACGCTGGCGCGAGATCTCCGGAGCGACCTGCCCGATTGGCTTGATGCGGTGCTGATGCGCTCGCTCGCCAAGCGTCCGGCCGATCGCTACCAGACCGCCGACGAGTTCCGCCGGTCGCTCGATTCCCTCGGCACGTTCACGCCGGAGACGCCGCAGCCTGACGATCTGACGGTGGCGACCCCGTCCCTGCCGTTTGCGCTGCACACCAGCCACGCGCGGGCGAGCGCGGCAGCCACGCCGCCCGCCGCTCCGACCCCGACCACGACGCTGGTGCTGAACCGATCGCACATGGCGGTCGCCGGCGGATTCGCGGCGATGCTGCTGCTGGTGATCGGCCTGCTCGCGTGGGTGGCGCTGCGCCGCCCGGCCGCGACGCCCGTGCAGGTGATGACCATGTCGGCGCCGGCGCCGGTGACGGCACCCGCGGCCGCCGCGCCGGTCGTTGCCCCGCCCACGCCCGCCGTGATCGAGGAAGCGCCGCCGCCGGCGCCGAAGGTGACGAAAGCGCAGCCGGCGACACCGTCCGTGCCCGCCCCCGAGGTCGCGCCGGCGCCTGCGCGCCTGCCGGCGACCGTGCCCGCCGCCGAGGTCGTGCCACCGGCGTCGCGCGGTGGCCGGAGCGGCCGTGGCGTTCGCGGCGGGGCGCCAGCGTCCGCGCCAGAAGTCGCCTTCCAGCCGATCGTCGTGCGCGATCTGCGTGCAGTGACGGTCGTCAACGGCCGCAGCAGCCGCGTGGTCGACGCGATCGTGGCCTTTTCAGAACAGTCGATCACCGCCAGCGATGCGCGCAGCGGCTCCACCGTGAAGACGTTCGCCTATGGCGCCGTTACCCACACGACCGTCTCGCGATCGAAGAAGCCGCGCGGCGCGGGCGGCGCCGTGCTGGAGACCCCGGGCGGCTTCCCCGAAGGCAACATCTTCGCGCGGGGGCCGCGGCTGTGGGTGACGATTGAGACCGCCGACGATCGACTCATGCTGCGCATCGAGCCGGAGCAGCTGCGGCCGGTCCTGGATCTGGTCGGGCAGCGCACCAAGGTCGAGATCGAGCGCTATCTCGACGCCGACTCCAAACCCTAGATCGCGATCATCTTTCCAGGATTCATCCGGTTGTCGGGGTCGAGCGCGCGCTTGATCGTGCGCATGACCTCGAGCGCCGGGCCGTGCTCCTGTTCCAGGAACTTCATCTTTCCGATCCCGACGCCGTGCTCGCCGCTGCAGGTGCCGCCCATCGCCAGCGCGCGCCGCACCATCCGCTCGTTCAGCCGGCGCGCCTCTTCGAGCTCGCGGTCGCTGGCCGGATCCAGCACGTAGATCAGGTGAAAGTTGCCGTCGCCGACGTGGCCGACCAGGCAGATCGGGAACGGCGCGCCCTGATTGTCCTGCTTGGTCTCGACGACGCACTCGGCCAGGCGGGAGATCGGCACGCAGACGTCGGTGGTCCACGGCGCGCGCGCCGGGACGCAGCGCGACCGCCGCGTACATGCGCGTGATGGCGCGCCTGCCAGAGCCGCTCGCGATCCTCGAGGTGCGTCGCCAACTGGAAGCCGTGTCCGCCGTGATCGGCGGCGAGCGCCTGCACCGCGGCCGACCTGATCCGCGACGTGGCGCGCGCTGTCGCTGTGGAATTCGAAGAACAGCGTCGGCGCGACAGGATAGCTGGTCTTCGAATAGCGGTTGACGGCGTCGAGCTGCGACCTCGTCGAGCAGCTCGATCCGCGCGACCGGGACGCCGAGCTGAATCGTCGCGATCACCGTCTCCACCGCGCCCTGGATCGAGTCGAACGAGCACACCGCGGCGGAGACCGCCTCCGGCAGCGGATGCAGGCGCAGCGTCACCTCGGTGATCACGCCGAGCGTGCCTTCCGATCCGACGAACAGCCGCGTCAGGTCGTAGCCGGCCGACGACTTGCGCGCGCGCGTGCCGGTCTTGATCACCGCGCCGTCGGCCAGCACCACCGTCAGGCCCAGCACGTTCTCGCGCATCGTGCCGTAGCGGACCGCGGTGGTGCCGGACGCGCGCGTCGCGGTCATGCCGCCGATGGTCGCGTCGGCGCCGGGATCGACCGGGAAGGTGAGGCCGGTGTTGTGCAGCGCCTTGTTCAGCTGCAGCCGCGTCACGCCGGCCTCGACGGTCGCGTCGAGATCCTCGACGCTGACGCGCGACGACCGTGTTCATCTCGCGCAGATCGATCGTGATGCCGCCGCGGATCGCGTTGACGTGCCCTTCGAGCGAGGTGCCGGCGCCGAACGGCACGATCGCCAGCCGGTGCGCCGCCGCGATCTTCACGATCGCCGCGACCTCGTCGGTCGTGTGCGGAAAGCAGACGATGTCGGGTGCCGCGGGGGTGTGGTACGACTCGCCGTGGCTGTGATGTTCGCGCACGGCGGCGGTGTCGTTGGCGCGCGCGCCGAGCAGCTGCTTGAGCTCGCGCGCGGCCGCGAGGATGGCGTCGGTGGCGGCTGGAGCGGACATCCGCTCAGTCTAACCCAGCATCGTCTCCGGCCGAGTGACGAGCGCCGGCCGCGCTCCCTCGCCGAGCCTAGGCGACAACGTCACGCTGTTCAATCGCATCGTGCGAACGTCGCACCAGCGGACATCGGCCGTCACCGGTGCGGATTCGCCTCAGCGGCCCGTGCGGAACACGTAATCCCAGATGGGAGTCGACACGCCGAACTGTCGATTCGTCGCCGCGAAGTGATGCTGGAAGTGGTATCGGCGCAGCCAGTTCAACACGCCGCTCTTCGTGTCGTCGCGGTGGATGCTGTGGTGAATGAGATCGTAGGCGAGATACCCGAGAGCGAAGCCGGCGAGAAACGGGTACGCTCCTGCGCCGCCAATGGCGCGGTCGGCCAACAGCAGCATCATCGCGATCGGCGCGCTGACGATGAGCGGCATGACGAGGCGATCCGGATCGCGCGGGTACGCGTGGTGGACGCCGTGCGACAGGTACGCCAGAGCGACGCCGGGCCGCCGCTCCACAACAGCGCCACGGCCAGCAACGAACACCGACACGACGAGACCATCGGAAGCATTAGGGCCGGTGCTGCGAGTTTACCGACGAGGCCTCATCAGACCACGCCCCCCCACCAGCGTGTCCGCCAGGATCAATGAGACGAAGACGTTCTCCTGCGGTGTACGGCTGAGTTAAGAAGGACGCCGGGCGCGGGAGAGGTGTCCGAGAAATGTCGAGAGTGTCGACCGGAGCGCAGCTTCGTTGGCGTATTATCCGGACGGGGGACAGGTACTAATGTTTCGCTGCGGAGTCTTGCGCCACGGAATCGCGGCCGCGCTGTGTCTGATCGGAACGACAGCGGCGCAAACTGACGATCCGCCGCCCGCAACGGCCGCAAGCGAGTCGCAGGACCCGAGCCGAAGCAAGTGGGCGGCGGTGTGGGGAACGACCCCCCCCAGCGGCGTCTTCTACCTGCCGTACGGCGGTCACAACAACGCGTTGAAGGTTGCCAGCTTTCAATTGGTCGGCGGCATCGTCAAGTCCATTTACGGCATGACGTTCATCAATTCCCGCGGCGCACGAACCTGGTCTCTCGGCTTCGAGCGTGACGTGCTTCGGTTTCATCGACTGAGCCTCGGGTGGGGCGCCGGCCTGATGGTTGGTTACCACGGAAGCCTCGCCGACTCCGATCACCTGCCGTTAGCTCACACATTTCTCTTCGAGCATGGCGTCAATCCCGTCGTCGGCGTACCGCTGCACGTGGACCTGACGAAGCGGGTTCAATTCAAGTCGCTGCTGACGCCGCTCGTCATCCTGGGCGGCTTCGAGGTGACCTTCCGAGGCAACGAGCCGAAGCGTCCGTAACGGCCCTGTACCTGTTGTCCGATTGTCCGAACGACGCGCAAGCAAACGGGTGCTCGCGGAGAGGCCCATCGTGACCGATCAGCGCTGGAAGCGCAGTTGCAATCTGTACTGCCGGAACTGGGAGTTGTAAAGGGATCCGAAGGCGGGCGACGAGATGTTGGCCTGAACGTCGGCCGGCAGGAACGTGTTGAACGCGTCGTTCACGCGCACGCCCATCCAGGGCTGCAGCTTGCCGATCCGGAACCGGTGCTCGAGGCCGACGTCGACGCGGAAGTAATTCGGCATCCGCGGCACGTTGCGCGGGCCGACGAAATCCAGGGTACTCGTTGACGAGCGAGTACGGCAGGCCAGTGCGCCAGTCGGCGACGCCGGTGAGGAGCCACGTCGAGCTCGGCAGCAAGCGCCCGCGCGCCAGAAAGCGATGCGGCACGTCGGTGGCCAACGGCCCGTACGCGTTGGGCGCTGACGATTGGCCACATCATCGTGTCGTAGAAATTGGCGAACGTGTTCAGATCGCCTTCGGCCCGCGCGTGCGAGTACGACGCGGTAAAATCGGCCCCGCTCGTGTGGCTGAAATGAACGCCGACCTCGACATTGTGATACGACGAGCTGCCGTCGCTCTCCAGCTGGAGCGCACCGACGCGGCCCTGCTGCTCGGAATCGAGAATCAACTCGTGAGTGCCCTGCCGATCGAGGAAGCTCGCATGCACCGAGAACGACGGCTTCCACCGGTACTCGTACGTGATGTCCCATGTCTCGGCCCGCGCCGTCCGGAGCTCCGGATCGGTCCCGTGCGCGAAGGGCACTGGCGGACCGAGCGGCGACACGCCGTCGGCGGCATACCGCGTATCGGTGAACGTCTCGAATTGCCCCTCCGCGAACGCGCCGCCCGCTGAGGGCGTCCGCTCAAAAAACAGTCCGTAGCCGCCGCGCAGCACCGAACTGCCCGCCTCGTTTAGTAGCAGCGCCACGCCGACGCGTGGTGTGACATTCCACCGGCCGACGACCCCATCGCGATCGAGGCGAGCGCCGGACTCGATGTACCAGCGCGCGCTGGGCTGCACGCGGTCCTGCGCGAAGAGCGCCACGTCGGTCGTCCGCAGCATCTGCGACGACGGCCCGGAGAACACGAGACGGCGCGCCAGCGTTCCGTTCGAGCGGAAGATCAAGAACGGCCGGCTGTCGCTCGTCCCGTCGTAGTCGTTCTGCAGCAGGTCGACGCCCACCTTGAACAGGTGCAGCCCCGACGGCAGCTTCGCGGATCCCGACACCGTCTGAATCAGCTGAAACGTGGTCGGCGTGCGGTTCTGCGTGTTGAAGAAGTTGCCGAGCGTCGTCTCGGGATACAGCCGCATCGGCGCGGTGCCCTGGGGCACGACCGACGTGCGATAGTCGCGGACCTGCACGGTGGACTCGGACACGAGGGCGTCGGTCCACAGCGCGCGCTCGGTGACCGTGCCGAGCGTCACCTGATCGTGTTGGTCAACCGTCGCGTCGGGCGGCGTAAACGTGCCGAGCGACGCGAACGTCGTGACGCTCGGAAAGAAACCGGCGCTCGCGACGAGCGAATGCTTCGGCGACAGGTTCGCGTCGACGCGCGAGAAGGAGCTGAACCAGTATGTCGAGCGGCGCTCGTATTCCGGCCGGCTCGAAACGTCGTCGTTGCTGTAAAGATACTGACCGGTCTGCTCGAGGAACAGGCGACCCTTCACGATCGGTCCGCCCACCTCGAAGTTCGGGCTCCAGTCGGCGATGCCGTTGACGTTGTATAGCTCCTGGTGGCGCTTGCTGCGGAGCGTCGGGAACAGGTTATTGATCCTGGCGTGCCACGAGTCGCCGGCCCGCCGCGTCTGGATGACCACGAGGCCCGACGAGAATCGTCCGTACTCGACGGCGTACGGATTCGGCATCACCGACACCGAATCGATCGCATCGTCGGGCAGCGTGAAGTGAAGGAGGCCGAGCACCGGATCGGTGAGCGTGCTCGCGCCGATCTGGACGCCGGCCTGCGTCGGCCGTCCACCTTTGATGCTGAGGCCGCCAGGGACCTCAATCACGCTCGCGAGCAGGCGCAGCGCGCCGCCCAGTCCGCTCCCACTCGCCAGTTGGTCGGTCTCGCGACTGTTGATGGAGTCGGCCGACCCGAGCGTCTCGGCCGCCGAGACGATCGACGCCGACGCGGTCACTTCCACCGTCTGCGTGACGGTGGCGATCGGCAAATCCAACGATCGTTCGGTCGCGTGGTCCGCCGTCACGACCACGACCGCCTTCATCGTCGCAAAGCCCTCGAGCGCCGCCGTCACCGTGTACTTGCCTTCAGGTACCGCGGTGAGGCGGAAGTGGCCGTCGCTCTCCGACACAATTGTCGCGATTTCCCGGTTCGCGGCGTCGCGGATAACGATTCGGGCGCCGCCGAGGCGGATCGTGCCGTCCTGCGACGTGACGAGGCCTTCGATGCTACCCACGCCAGGCGGCTGCGCGCACAGCAGTGCCGGCGCCGTGACGAGCAGACACAGAATCGAAACGGTGACGATTCGGAAGCGGCGGACACCTACTTGCAAACGGAACACATTGCTCCTGATCCGAGGTGCATCTATTGTGAGGCCATATGGGCAAGCATCAATACGCCAGCCAAACAGCCAGCGCGAGCGCCGTGCCGGCCACGACATCTATCACGTAGTGATACCGTCCGATTACGCTGCCGAGGCAGATGCCGGCGGCGATGAGCAGCAACACCGCGCCGGCCCACGGCACCGCGCCGACGACGGCTAGCCCCACGGCCAGCGAGCCGGCCGCGTGACCGCTCGGAAACGTGTTCGCGCGAGTCGTCAGGTTCTGCACCATCTGCGAGGCCAGCCAGTGGATCGAGGGATCGGTCAGTACCGGCTTGCGCTCGATCACCCATGGCGGCCGGGTCTGGATGAACGCCAGCCCCGCAAACGCCCCGAACTCAGCCGCCGTCACGATCGTCCAGTAGCGATTCGCGAGCGACGCGTGACCGGTGAACGCCAGGATCGCGAAGCCGCCCGGTACCAGCAGGAAGCAACCCATGTAGACGATCTCGAGACAGCCGAGAACGGAGCGAGGCCAGTTCGCGAATCGCGTCGCCGGATCGCCGAGCAGACGGCGATCCCACGCCATCAGCCAATGTTCGAACGCCACCGACGGGCGGAAAAAAAACCGGCCCGACACGTAATAACCGATCAGGATGACGATGGCGGGCACCCAGTCGCGTGCGGCGAGCGTCCCGTTCCGCGCCAGCGCCGGAATCGCGGCGCAGAGGCCGACGCCGATGACGGTAATCGTGATCCGGCGTCCTGTCGGCAGCGGCCGCATCCATGCGATCGCCGTCAGCGCGGCGAAGTAAACGAAAGACACCCACTCGGAAGATCGCATGTCGACTGGTCTCTGGTGATGGTAACGTATGTGGCGTGGCGCCCGATTTCACGTACGTCAGTTACCCGCATCCTCACGTCGAGCGCGGGCGACAGATTCTCGCGGCGCATCCGGAGCTTCGCGCGCTGGCCAAGCCGTTCCCGGCCACTGCCCTGTGGGTGTCGGCGCTCGTGGCCTCGCAACTGGCGCTCGCCGTGCTCGTCGGGCGTCGCCCGTGGTACGTGTGGCTGCCGCTGGCGTACGTCGTCGGGGCGACGATCGATCACGCGCTCTGGGTGCTGATTCACGATTCCTGTCACAACCTGGTCTTCGGCTGGCGAACCGGCAATCGTCTCGTGGCGCTGCTCGCCAATTTGCCGTTCGTGTTTCCGTCGGCGATGTCGTTCTGGAAGTACCACCTGCTCCACCACGGTCACCTCAACGAGGTCGACTTCGACACCGACGTGCCCGGCCCCACCGAATCGCAGGTCGTGGGCGGTTCGTCGATGCGCAAGACGTTATGGCTCGCCGCCTTCGCGCTCGTGGTCGGGACCATCCGGCCGAGACGTCTCGCGAAGGTTCCATTACTCGACGCCTGGACCGTGGTCAACGTCGTGATTCAGGGCGTCGTCATCGCCGCGCTGGTGATGATGTCCGGCTGGGATCCGGTGAAGTATCTGCTGGTGTCGGCGTTGCTGGCGGTCGGGCTGCACCCGCTTGGCGCGCGATGGATTCAAGAGCATTACGTCTTCGCGCCGGGGCAGGAAACGTATTCGTACTACGGACCGCTGAACGCCGTCGCGTTCAACATCGGCTACCACAACGAGCATCACGACCTGATGACGATTCCGTGGTCGCGCCTGCCGCGCGTGCGCGCGTCCGCGCCGGAGTTCTACGATCACCTGCACGCGCACCGGTCGTGGACCCGGTTACTGCTGACGTTCCTGGGTGACAGCAACGTCACGCTCTTCAATCGCATCGTGCGAACGTCGCACCAGCGGACATCGGCCGTCACCGGTGCGGATTCGCCTCAGCGGCCCGTGCGGAACACGTAATCCCAGATGGGAGTCGACACGCCGAACTGTCGATCCGTCGCCGCGAAGTGATGCTGGAAGTGGTATCGGCGCAGCCAGTTCGACACGCCGCTCTTCGTGTCGTCGCGGTGGATGCTGTGGTGAATGAGATCGTAGGCGAGATACCCGAGAGCGAAGCCGGCGAGAAACGGGTACGCTCCTGCGCCGCCAATGGCGCGGTCGGCCAACAGCAGCATCACCGCGATCGGCGCGCTGACGATGAGCGGCATGACGAGGCGATCCGGATCGCGCGGATACGCGTGGTGGACGCCGTGCGACAGGTACGCCAGAGCGACGCCGGCCCGCCGCTCCACAACAGCGCCAGCCAGCAACGAACACCGACACGACGAGACTATCGGAAACATTAGGGCCGGTGCTGCGAGTTTACCGACGAGGCCTCATCAGACCACGCCCCCTGCCACAGCCTTCCGATCCGACGAACAGCCGCGTCAGATCGTAGCCGGCCGACGACTTGCGCGCACGCGTGCCGGTCTTGATCACCGCGCCGTCGGCCAGCACCACCGTCAGGCCCAGCACGTTCTCGCGCATCGTGCCGTAGCGGACCGCGGTCGTGCCGGACGCGCGCGTCGCGGTCATGCCGCCGATGGTCGCATCGGCGCCGGGATCGACCGGGAGGGTGAGGCCGGTGTTGTGCAGCGCCTTGTTCAGCTGCAGCCGCGTCACCCCGGCGTCGACGGTGACGTCGAGATCCTCGACGCTGACCCGCGACACCGTGTTCATCTCGCGGAGATCGATCGTCACGCCGCCGCGGATGGCGTTGACATGCCCTTCCAGCGAGGTCCCGGCGCCGAACGGCACGATTGCCAGCCGATGCGTCGCGGCGATCGTGACGATCGCCGCGACCTCGGCGGTGGTGTGCGGAAAGCAGACGATGTCGGGCGCGGCGGGGGTGTGGTACGACTCGCCGTGGCTGTGATGTTCCCTGACCGCGACGGTGTCGTTGGCGCGCGAGCCGAGCAGCTGCTTGAGCTCGCGTGCGGCCGTGAGGATGGCAGCTGCGGCGGCAGGAGCGAGCATGCCCGCCATGATGCCACCGTTTTATCGTTTCCTCATGGCCTGATGCTATCCTTACAATCTGCTATTGATGCCCCAGCCAGCCTCGGCCCCTATCGAAGACGGCGTGATCGACGTCCTGAAGAACGTGAGCCGCCGCCCGATCGAACCCGTCCCTGAGCAGCGACCTGGTGGCCGATCTCGGGCTTCGACTCGCTCCAGATTCTCGAGGTGATCGCCGAGCTCGAGGATCGGTTCGACATCTCGATTCCGCTGAACGACGTGCCCGCCACCCGCACGGTGGCGCAGGTGGTGGCGCAGGTCGCGCGCCTGGTCGAGGAGCCGGTCGCAAAGCTGATGGCCGCACTGCGGACGCTGCCCGAGGCGCTGGCGCAAGGCGCGCGCGCCGACGCGGGCTACTGTTTCGTGACGGGCGACGGCGATCGGCGGCGTTCGTACGCCGAGCTGCAGCAGGCGGCGCGGCGCACCGCGCGGGCCGCTGCGCGCCGCCGGCCTGCGGCGCGGCGATCTGGTCGGGCTCGTGCTGCCCGATGCCGAGCAGTTTCTGACGACGCTGTTCGGCGCGTCGATCGCCGGCCTGATTCCGGCGTCGCATCTACCCGCCCTCGACGACCAGCGATCTGCCGCGCTACTTCGAGCTGACCGCCGGCATCCTGCGCGCCTCGGGCGCCCGCGCCGTCGTCACCAGCCGCGCGCTGGCGCCGTCGTTCGAAGACGTGCGCGCGACTGTGTCCCGACCTGTCGCTGGTCCTGTGCGCCGAGCGACCTCGACGGTCCCGACGGCCGAGCCGGATCGGCGCGCCGTCGCTCGGCGACATCGCGTTCGTGCAGTTCACGTCGGGCTCGACCTCGTCGCCCAAGGGCGTGGCGCTGACGCACGCCAACGTGCTCGGCGAACATCGACGCGTTCCTCGGGCCGTCGGCGGTCGCGGCGTCGGCCGAGGACGTCGGCGTCAGCTGGCTGCCGCTGAACCACGACATGGGGCTGGTCGGGATGGCGCTCGGCGCGCTCTACACGCGGCGGACCTGCGTGCTGCTGCCGCCCGAGATGTTCGTGCGGCGGCCGGCCGAGTGGCTGCGGGCGATCACGCGTCATCGCGCCACGGTCAGCTTCGCGCCGAACTTCGCCTACGACCTCTGCGTGCGCCGCGTCAAGGATCTCGACGGGCCTCGATCTTTCGAGCTGGCGCATCGCCGGCTGCGGCGCCGAGCCGATTCATCCGCCGACGCTGGCGGCGTTCGCGGAGAAATTCGCGCCGGCCGGATTCCGCGACACCAGCTTCCTGCCGTGCTACGGCCTCGCCGAACATGTGCTGGCGGCGACGTTTCCGCCGCGCGGCCGGCGGCCGCGGACCGAAGTCGTGTCGGCCGACGACGCTGACCGAGCGCAGCGCGTCGCCGTGCCGCACGACGGCACCGGCGCCGCCGTGGCGCTCGTCAGCTGCGGCTCGGCGCTGCCGGGGCACCGGCTGCAGATCGTCGGCGACGACGGCCGGCCGCTGGGCGAGCGGCACGTCGGCGAGATCCTTCTCGCCGGGCCGTCCGTCATGCTGGGCTACTATAAGCAGGACGCGCTGACGGCCCAGACGATTCGCGACGGCTGGCTGCACACCGGCGATCTGGGCTACCTGTCCGGAGGCGAGCTGTTCGTCTGCGGCCGCGCCAAGGACATCATCATCGTCAACGGCCGGAAGTATCACCCGCAGGATCTGGAGTGGGCGGTCGACGCGCTGGGCGGCGTGCGGCGGGGCCGGGTGGTCGCGTTCGGCGCCACCGAGAGCGGCCAGGCGGATCGGGTCGTGATCGTGGTCGAGCCGAGCGGCACGGTGCCGGCCGACGTGCTCACCGAGACGATTCGCCGCGAGATCCGCGATCTCTTCGGCCTCTACGTCGACGACGTCGCGATCGTGCGCAGCGGCACGGTGGGCCGGACGACGAGCGGCAAGGTGCAGCGCGCGGCGACCAAGGCGCGCTACGAGCGCGGCGAGCTCGGGCGAGGCGCTGACGAGGCGAATGGCGAGCTGAGGCGAAGGCTGATGGATCTGCTGGACAAGCTGCGGGCGATCGAGAAGCGCCGCGCGACGTTCGCGGACGGGCGCGTCCGTGCCCGGGCAGACGGTCATCGACCGCGTGCTCAGCCCCGGCGAGGTCGTCGTCGGCGGCCGGCCGACGCTGATGTTCGGCTCGAACAACTATCTCGGCCTGACGCTGCATCCCGACGTCACCGACGCGGCGCGCCGCGCGGTGCTCGACTACGGCACCGGCACCACCGGCTCGCGCACCGCCAACGGCACGCTCGCGCATCCACGAGGATCTCGAGCGCGAGTTCGCCGACTGGTTCGGCAAGCGCCACGCGATCATCTTCAGCACCGGCTACCAGGCGAACCTGTCGCTGATCGGCGGCCTGTGCGGCGCCGGCGACGTCATCCTGATCGACGGCGACAGCCACGCCAGCATCTACGACGCGACGCGGCAGACCGCGGCGCAGGTCATCGGCTTCCGCCACAACTCGGCCGAGAGCCTGCGCAAGAAGCTCGAGCGGCTGCCGGCGCAGGGACGCAACCGCCTGGTCGTCGTCGAGGGGCTGTATTCGATCCGCGGCGACGTCGCGCCGCTGCGCGAGATCGTCGACGTCTGCCGCGCCCACGGCGCCTACCTGCTGGTGGACGAGGCGCACTCGCTCGGCACCTACGGGCGCGACCGGTCTCGGCTGCGCCGAAGATCAGGGCGTCCTCGACGAGGTCGACTTCGTCGTCGGCACCTTCTCGAAGTCGCTGGCCGGCATCGGCGGCGTCTGCGTGTCGAATCATCCGGAGCTGCGCGCGCTGCATTTCCTGGCGCGCGCCTACGTGTTCACCGCGTCCGGATCGCCGTCGAACGTCGCCAGCGTCAGCGCCGCGGTCAAGGTGGTGCGGGCGCATCCGGAGCTGCGCGATCAGCTGTGGGCGAACGTCCGCCGCCTGCGCCAGGGCCTGCGCGAGCTCGGCTACGTGATCGGCGAAACCGAGTCGCCGATCGTGCCGATCCTCACCGGCGACGAGGAGCGCACGATCGCGCTGTGGCAGCGGCTGCTGCAGCGAAGGGCTGTACGTGAACCTGATCGTGCCGCCCGGCTGCCCGGTCGACGCCTGCGTGCTGCGCGCGAGCTGCTCGGCCGCGCACACGCCGGAGCAGCTCGCGCCGCGCGCTCGACATCCTCGGCCGCGTCGGCGCCGAGATCGGCGTCACGCGCGCCGTCGCGCTCGCTCGGATGAGCGCGGTCAGACTCCTACAGCCATCCCTCCTGCCGGTACCAGGCGATACGCGTCGGCGAGCCCTTCGCGCAGCCCGATCTCCGCGACGACGCCGAGGCGATCGCGCAGGCGATCGACGCGGCAGACGAATCCCTCCGACGCCAGCTCGGCGTAGCGCCGGCTGTTGATCACCGCCGGCTTGCCGCGCAGCGCAGCCGGCGACATCGCCGGCGATCGCGGCGAGCGCGCGTCAGCGCCAGCGGAATCCGGCACGATCGCGCGCGCGCGCCGCCGCGGCCGCGCGCACCCCCTCGAGGAGCGCGCGCGTCGTCACCGGATCGCGGATGGCCGACGAACATCGTGTCGCCGACCGCGGGGTGATCGACCGCGGCGGCGATCGCGCGCACCAGATCGCGCGACGTGGATGAAGTGTAGGCGGCGTCGGCGCGGCCGACCAGCGGCATGATGCCCGCGCTGCGCGAGCCGGAACAGCGGCAGCAGCGCGCGATCGCGCGGACCGTAGACGACGCCGGGGCGCAGCGTCGTCCAGCGCAGGCCGTCGACCAGCCGCGACCGCGCGTTCGCCCTCGAGCTTGCTGCGGCCGTAGGCGTTGATCGGCGCCGGCGGATCGTCCTCGGACCGCGGCGCGCGCGGCGACGCCGGCCCGGCGGCCGCCAGGCTCGAGATGTGGATCAGCGGCACGCCGGCGGCGCGCGCCGCCTCGGCGACCGCGCGCGTGCCGTCGACGTTGGCGGCGATAGTAGTCCTGCTCGCGCAGCGCCGACACGACGCCGGCCAGATGCACGACCGCGTCGGCGCCGCGCAGCGCGTCGCGCAGCGTCGTGCGGCTCGAACGGACGGCGCACCGGCGACCACCTCGGTGCCGCGCGCGGCGAGATGCTCGACGAGATGACGGCCGATGAAGCCCGGACGCGCCGGTGACCGCGACGCGCCGGCGTCACAGCGCCTTCTCGTACAGGCGATAGGTCTTGTAGCGCCGCGCGCCGCCCGCCTCGGCCGGGCTGGTTGATGTCGCGGTTGTCCTCGAGCACCCACGAGAACTCGGCGCGCGCGTACGGCGTGCCGCTGCATCTGCGCGTGCCACTCGGCGATCAGCAGCGGATACAGCCCCAGCCCGCGATAGCGCTCGTCGATGCCGAGCAGCAGCAGGCGGACCTGCGTGATGTAGCGCTTCCGCAACAGCAGCCGCAGCAGATCCGAGCGGGAACAGCCGGCCGCTGGTGCCCTTCAGCGCCTGGTTGATGTCGGGCACCGCGACCAGGCAGGCGACCATCTCGCCGTCCACTTCGGCGCACACCGTGCAGCGCGGATCGAAGATCGGCTTCAGCTCCTTGGCGATGCGCCGGAACTCGGCGTCGGTCGGCGCGACGAAGCCCCAGTTGCGCTCCCACGCCGTGCAGTAGATCGCGCGCAGGCGCTCGACCTCGCGCGTGAACTCGCCGAGGTTCAGCGGCCGGATCGTGATGCCGTGCTTGTCGCGCAGCCGCCGCGCCGCCCTGACGAACACCGGCGGCAGCTCGCGCTGCGAGCATCGTGCAGCCACGCGAACAGATCCTTGACCTTGGCGTAGCCCGCCGACTTCGATCTGCGCGCCGTACTCGGGCGGGTTGTGCGGCATCAGCAGCATCGGATCGGTGTCGAAGCCGTCGATCAGCAGGCCGCACATCTCGTTCAGCGACGGGCTGATCGGCCCGCGCACGCGGCGCGGCCGCGCGCCGCGGCCCAGGCTTCGACCGCGGCCAGCAGCGCGCGCGGCCACCTCGCCGTCCGCGGCCTCGAAGAAGCCGAACATCGCCAGCGTTGTCGCCGTGCGTCTCGCGATGCAGGCGATCGTCGATCGCCGCGATCCGGCCGACGACGCGCATCGCCGCGCCACGCCAGCAGCAGCTCGACGTCGGCGTGCGCGAAGAACGGGTTCTTCTTCGGGTTGAGGCGCTCGTACTCGCCGATCCGCAGCGGCGGCACCCAGTGCGGGTCGCCGGCGTTGCGTTCGTACATGTAGTCGACGAACCGGCGGAGTTCGCCGCGGCCGCGGACGGCGCGGACGTCGATCGGACTCGCTCATGCGTCTAGTAATGGTAAACGATGAGGTATCGTTCGCTGGTGCGTTCGTTCGAGTGGATCGCGTGCGCGTATTTCGGATATCTCGTCGTCGCGTGCTGGCTCCCGCCGTCTGATCGCCGGCGCGGCGCGCGTTCGTGATCGCCGGCGTCGGCGATCGCCGCGGCGTCGTCGTGGACGATCGCCCGCGCGGCGCCGCCGCTGGTGCGCGACTGGGCGCCGCTCGGCTACATCCTCGGCCGGCTACTTCCTCAGCGGCTATCTGTTCGCCGCGCCGTCGCCGTCGATCGAGTCGTGGCTGATGGCGTGGGATCGCCGCCTGCTCGGCGATCCGGCGACGCGATTCGTCGGCTGGCCGCGCGCGCTCGTCGCCGGCCTCGAGCTGATTTACATGGGCTGCTTCCTGCTGATTCCCGCCGGCGCTGGCGCTGCTGGTCGTCGACCGGACATCGCTCGCTCGTCGATCGCTACTGGACGATGGTGATGGGCGCCGAGTTCGCGGCGTTCGCGCCGCTGGCCTTCATCCAGACGCGCCCGCCGTGGGCGCTCGAGCGCAAGCCGGAGCTCGCCGATCCGGCGATTCATCGGCTCGCCTCGCAGATGGTCCAGCACCTGACGATTCGGCGTGAACACGTTTCCGAGCGGCCACGCGGCGGGCTCGCTGGCGGTCGCGCTCGCGGTGATCGGCGCCCTGCCATGCGGCCGGGCTGATGCTGCTGGCGCTCGCCGCTCGGCATCTGCGTCGCCTGCGTGGTCGGGCGATATCACTACGTCGTCGACGTGGCCGCCGGCGCCGCGCGTCGCGCTGGCGATCTGGCTTGTGAATTGATCGGCCGATGGGGATGGACCACAATGAGATCGGGTGGTTCCCCGGTTCCAGATTCATCGCCGTACTGCTCGCGTGCGCCTGCTGCTGCTCGCGCCGGCCGGGCGCGCGCGCAGCCACCGCACCGGCGGCGGCGTCATCGAAGGCTTCGTCACGACGCAGAGCGGCACCATCCGGCTCGGCGGCGCGCAGGTGGTCGTCCACAGCTCGTCGAATCAGGAAGTCGCCATCGGTCCTGTCGGACGGCGACGGCCACTTCCGCTTCACGCGCGATCCAGGAAGGCAAGTACACGCTGACCGCGTCGCTCGAAGGCTTCGCGATCGGCGCGCGCCGCGGTCGTCGTCACCGCCGATCAGACGACCGAGCGCTCGCTCGATCTGCCGCTGGCCACGCTGACGCAGACGGTCGAAGTGATGGCGCCGGCCTCGATCGTGTCGGCCGCCGACACGCTCGGCTCGGTCGGAGTCGATCAACAGCCACGAGACCGACGAGTTCGCCAGCGGCAACGGGCTCGGCGGCGCGCTGCGTCTGCTCGCCAGCGTCATCGAGGTGCCGGGCGGCGTCAGCATCAAAGGCGGCCGGCCGACGCAGGCCGGCGTGCAGATCGGCGCCAGCACGCTGACCGATCCGGTGCTCGGCCTCGTGCACTTCACGCTGCCCGACGACGCCATCGACTCGGTCGCGGTGATGCCGAACCCGTACGCGGTCGAGTACGGCCGGTTCTCCTCGGGGCTGGTCGTCATCCAGACGCGGCGCGGCGGCGACGCCTGGCACGTGCGGCTCAACAACCTGAGCCCGACGTTCCGCAGCAAGCGCCACGAGGATCTCTACAACATCAACGGCATCGCCGGCTTCGGTCCCGAACTTCGAGCTCGGCGGCCCGATCGTCAAGAACCGCGTCTTCCTCGAGCAGACCGCGCAGTACCGCTA
This sequence comes from uncultured Acidobacteriota bacterium, assembly GCA_963794705.1. Classification (GTDB taxonomy): domain Bacteria; phylum Acidobacteriota; class Vicinamibacteria; order Vicinamibacterales; family CAVVIG01; genus CAVQFC01. Next base: position 105,877 of record CAWCFI010000004.1, on the reverse strand, counting down.
CAGCAGCGACGACGTGCCGAGCCGTCCCGAAGACGAGCGGCGCACCACGCACTGGATCAGCTCGTTCACGCGCGTCGACGCCAACCTGACCGCCGAAGCACTCGCTGGTCGGCACCGCCGGGTTCTTCCCGAGCATCACCACGATGGCCGTCGCTCGGCACCTTCACGCCGCCGGACGCGACCGTCGACGTGCACGAGCGCGTGCATGCTCGGCACCGTCACCGAGCGCGCGCTGTGGAGCGACGCGCTGGTGTCGGAGTCGACCGTCCAGGTGCGCGGCTACCAGGCGTCGGTGCAGCCGCAGGGCACCGCGCCGATGCAGCTGCTGCCGGAGACGACGCTCGGCAACTTCTTCAACACGCAGTACCGCTCGCCGACGACGTTTCAGTTCATCCAGACCGCGTCGGGCTCGGCCAAGGGGCGCACCGGGCTGCACCTCTTCAAGGTCGGCCTCGATCTGCTCGATCAACGACTACGACGGCACCAGCGACAGCCGGCCGTTCCTGATCGAGCGATCGAACGGCACGCTGGCGCGGCAGCCTCGATCGCCTCGGGCCCGTCGGCGCAGATGCTGCGGACCACCGACGTCGCGCTCTACGCCCAGGACCGCGTGCAGCCGAACTCGCGCTGGTACGTCGAGTTCGGCGCGCGCCTCGATCGCGACGGCGTCGATCGGCCGCTGGAACGTCACGCCGCGGATCGGCGCGGCGCTGCTGCTGAACGAAGCCGGCAGCTCGGTGCTGCGCGGCGGCTACGGCCTGTTCTTCGAGCGCACGCCGTCGGCGGCCGGCGCCTTCGAGTACGGCCAGTTCGAGACCTTCACCGACACGCGCTTCGCCGACGACGGCGTGACGCCGCTGGGGCCGCCGGTGCATGTTCGTCCACGTGACCGATCCGCACCTGCTGACGGCGCGAGCGGCGACCTGGGACGTCACCTACGAGTACCGCTGGAAGCCGTCGTTCTCGGTGCACGCGAGCTTCCTCGATCGGCAGGGCAGCCGCGAGCTGATGCTCGACGCGCGAGCAGCACGGCAGCGCAGGCGAGCTGCAGCTCGAGTCCGACGGCCGCTCGCATCTACCGCGACCTCGAGGTCGGCTTTCACGCCAGCCACTCGAGCCGCGCCGATCTGACCGCGACCTACTCGCGCTCGCTCGGCCGAAGGCGATCTCAATTCGTTCGCCAACTATTTCGACACGATGATGTGGCCGGTGGTGCCGCCGCGCAGCTACGGCCCGCTGCCGACCGACGTGCCGCACCGGTTCCTGGCGCGCGGCCGGCTGCTGCCGGCGGCGACGTGGCTGATCATCGGCGTCGCCGACTGGCGGACCGGCCTGCCGTACTCGCTGGTCAACGCAGCGCTGGATTTCGTCGGGCCGCGCAACGACGCAGCGGATGCCGAACTACCTGCGCTTCGACCTCGGCCTCGAGCACCGCTTCAAGATCGGCAAGCTGCAGCCGTGGATCGGCGTGCGCGCCTACAACGCCTTCAACGCGTTTCTGCCCGCCGACGTCCAGGCCAACATCTCGTCGCCGGCCTTCGGATCCTTTTACAACTCCCAGTTCCGCCAATACAGACTTCAGGTGCGATTCGAGCGTTGATCGGGCACAATGAGGCATTCCGGCGAGCACAGGTCTTGCTTTCCGGAGAAGGATGATGGCCCGTGCCACGCTTAATGTCCGCTGCCGGTGGCGTTCTGTCTCGTTTGCGTGACACGCTGCTCGTCAGCACGGTGCAGGCGCGATGACATTTCTGTTGGTTTTGCTTGTCAGCGGCCGCGACGCCGGCGTGCCGACACCCGCGCAGCGCTGGACGATCTCGAGGCGCGGCTCGCCCAGGATCCCGCGAGCCTGCGCGTCGCCGCCGAGTACCGCCAGCTGGTGATCGAGACCGGCCGCTACGATCGCAGCATCAAGCTGTTCGAGCGGCTGGCCAAGGATCCGCGCGGCGGCGCCAACCGCTTCCTGAACCTCGCGCTCGCCAACGTCGACAAGGTGCCGGTGTCCGGATCGGTTCGCCGCGCGCTGCTCGGCCGCGACGCGCTCGATGCGCTGACGCGCGCCATCGCCATCGAGCCGACCGACCTGGCCTACCTGATTCGCGGCCTGGTCAACCTCTACTACGACCAGTTCGTGTTCCACCGCACCGACAAGGGCGTCGCCGATCTCGAGACGGCGCGCGCGGCTGGCGGCAGCGCATCCGCAGGTGCCCGTATGCGCCGCGCATTCTGGTCGCGCTCGGCGACGGCTACTGGCGGCTGAACCAGCACGACAAGGCGCGCGAGGTGTGGCGCGAAGGCCTCGGCGTCGCTGTCCCGACGTGCGAGGCTTCCGCGTCCGGCTGGACGCGCCGCGACGAGCAGATTCCCGACATCATCGAGCGCGCGCTCGATGCCGGCGTGCGCGTCGACACGACGCTGCGCGAACTGTTTCCCGATCTGACGCCGCGCAGCGTCGAAGGTGGTGCCATGATGCGTCGCCTGCCGGCGGACTTCACCATCGTCATCCCGACCTACAACGAGCGGGATCGCCTCGGCGTCCTGCTCGAGCGCGTGTTCGACGCCTGCGATCGCGACGGCCTCGCCGTCGAGGTCGTCATCGTCGACGACAATTCCGCCGACGGGACCGGCGCAGCTGGCCGACGACTGGGCGCGGCACCGGCGGGTGCGGGTGATTCACCGCGCCGGCAAGCTCGGGCTCGGCACCGCGGTGCTCGAAGGCTTCGCGCTGGCGCGGACCGAAGTCGTCGGCGTGATGGACGGCGATCTTGAGCCATCCGCCGGAGCTGCTGCCGCAGCTGTTTCGCACCATCGAGGACGGCACTTCGATCTGGTGGTCGGCCAGCCGCTACGTGCGCGGCGGCGGCACCGTCGAATTTTCCGATCGGCCGCTGGCTGCTGTCGCGCGCTCGGCTGCTGGCTGGCGCGGCCGCTGACGCCGGTGCGCGACGCGATGTCGGGGTTCTTCCTGATCCGCCGCACCGCACCTCGACGAATTCCGGACCGTCGGTGAAGGGATTCAAGATCGGCCTCGAGCTGTTCGTGCGATCGCAGCCGCGCCGGCTCGCCGAAGTCGGCTACGTGTTCGTCGGGCGGACCGCCGGCGAGAGCAAGATGAGCGTCGCCGAAGGCACCGGCTTCCTGCAGCAGCTGCGCGAGCCTGTACCGCGACACGCTGCGCGGCGCCGGCGAGGCGCCCCGCCTGCGTGACGGTCTCCGGCGGTCAGGAACGCGCGGCGTCGGCGTCGCTGTCGGGCGCCTAACGCTCGCGCAGCGCGCTCCACACCGAGCGGCCGCCCATCAGCGCGATCACCACCGCGCCGGCCGAGGTGCTGAACCCGTACGAGATCGCGCGCTCGAGCGCGGTCACTGCCGCGGCCGTCGGCAGATCGATCCCGAACGCCATCAGCCCCGCCATCAGACCGCCTTCGACCGGACCGAGTCCGGCGATCGCCGGCACCACGCCGCCGAGCATCGCCAGCGATCGACAGCGTCGCGATCTTCGTCGGCGACAGCACCACGCCGAACGCGAGCGTCACGCACGTCAGCCGCAGGAAGTCCTGGAGCCACAGCAGGCTACGAGTAGCCGACGCCGGCCGCGAACAGCGGACGCGCTGACGCGATTGACGGCGCAGGCGCTCGCGCCAGCCGGCAAGCGCGAATCCCGAACGGCGCACGCGCCAGAGCGCGATGACGCAGCGATGGCGAGCGTCGACCGACAGTCCGGCCAGCGATGAGTCGAGGCGCGCCATCCGAAGCGGCGAGCGTGACGGACCGCGACCAGCGCCATCGCGGTCAGCACCAGGATCGGCGGCAGCTCGGACAGTCGATCCCAGACCGCGGCGATGGTCGCCTGCGCCAGGTCGCGCGGCCGCCGATGCGGACCAGGCCGATGCGGCAGGCTTCGCCGCCCGGCGACGGCGTCAGGTTGCCGGCGGCGATGCCGCCGAGCGTCGCCAGCGTCGCGCGCATGACGCGTGACGTCGCCGCCGAGCGCGCGCAGGAACCCGCGCCAGCGCGCGCCGGCGATGACCAGGCTGACGATGTACAGCAGCAACGCCGCCGCGGCGTAGCCGGGACGGGCGGTCGACAGGCGTGCGACGCTGTTTGCGACGGTGTGCCAGATGGCGTGCAAAGTACAATCATCAGCGTGGGTGCGCCGCTGCGCAATTGGATCTTTCGTGTCGCGCTGACGCTGGCCGTCGTCGCCATCGCCGCGGGCGGTGCTGGCGGCGCCGGTGCCGCTGTGGTTGCGACTGGTGCGTGCTCGCGGTGCTGGCTGGCGGTCGGCGTCGATCAGGCGTTCCGGCGGCATGCCGGCCTTCGACCCGCTCGGCCGCGTTCGCTGGCACCTGCCAGCATCGCCGGGGGCCAGGCGCTGCGCCCTGACCTTCGACGATGGCCCGAGCCCGGCGACCGCGGACGGTGCTGGACATCCTCGCGGCCGAAGGCGTGCCGGCGACGTTCTTCGTGCTCGGCACCAACGTCGAGCGCCATCCGCGAATCGTGCAGCGCGCCCGCGACGAAGGACACGCGGTCGGCATCCACGGGATGACCCACGCCAAGCTGGCCGGCGCGCGCGGCCGAAGCGATCGAGCGCAGGTGTCGGGCGTGACGCGCGTGCTCGAGCGCCTCGGCGTGACGCCGGCGACCGTCTACCGCACGCCGCACGGCTACAAGTCGCCCGGTGTGTTCGAGGTGGCGCGTCGCCACGGCCTGACGCTGTGGGCGTGGAGCCGCGGCGTGTGGGACACCGATCGGCCGGATCCGTCGGTGCTGGTCCGCCGCGCCACGCGGCTGGCGCGCCCGGGCATGGTGCTGCTGCTGCACGACGGCCGCGGCGACGAGCCGCAGCCGGACGTGCAGTCGATGCTGGCCGCGCTGCCGGCGATCATCCGCGAGCTGAAGCAGCGCGGCTTCACCTTCGTGCGGGTCGGCGACGCGTGAAGGTCGGGATCCTCTGCGAAAACTACTTTCCGACGCTCGGCGGCGAGCAGGAGCACATCTTCAACCTGCGGCGTCATCTCGAATCGCCCGCTGACGGGTCGGCCCCGGTCGACGTCCGGATCATCGTGCCGCACGTCGCCTACGACGAGCTGGCACGGACCGCCAGACGACGACCACGTGCTGCGTCCGGCGCACTCGATCCGGTCTACGGCGAAGGCTCGGCGTCGCAGGCCACGCATCACGCCGTCGGCCTACGGCGCGCTGCGCCGGCTGTTCGCGCGCGAGCGCTTCGATCTGCTGCACATCCACGCGCCGGTGGACATCGGCCTGTCCGCGTGGGCGCTGTGGACGTTCGACGGCCCGATCGTCGGCACGATCCACAGCTACTTCACCCACACCTGGAAGCGGCACGCTGATCGCGGCCGTGGTACCGCTACGTGATGAGGCGGATGACGCGGGTGATCGCGGTCAGCGAGTCGGCGCGCGACGCGATGGCGCCGCTACGCGCGCTTCGACAGCACGATCATCGGCAACGGCGTCGACTGCGACGCGTTCCAGGCGGGCCGTCCGATGCCGCGGTTCGCCGACGGCATGACCAACATTCTGAGCGTCGCCCGCCTCGAGCACGCGCAACGGCATCGACGTCGTCATCGACGCCTTCGCGCGGCTGGCGCGCGACCAGCCGTCGCTGCGGCTGCTGCTCGCCGGCGAGGGGCCCGGGCGCGCGCAGTACGAAGCGCAGGCGCGCCGGCTGCCGGCGTCGATCGCGTCGCGCGTGCTGTTTCTCGGCGCGGTCTGGGAGGAGCGCGCCGATCTGTACGCGTCGGCGCATTGCTTCGCGCTGGCGGCGCGCAAGGCGAGCTTCTCGATTCTGCTGCTCGAGGCGCTCGCCGCCGGCCTGCGCGTCGCGGCGCTGCCGGGCGAAGGTACGAGCCGCGCCGGGGAGCACTGGTCGCTGGCGGAGATGGCGCGATCGGAAACGCCGAGGACGTACGCCGATGCGCTGCAGCGCGCGCTGGCGCCGTCGACGCCGGATCAGGTCGCGCGGGCGCGGGCGATGGCGCGGCGCCACGACTGGAGCGTGGTCGTGCCCCGCATCCGCCGCGTCTACGACGAGGCGCTGCTGCGCCGACACCCGTCAGATGATCGGATGCCAGGTGAAGAACAGCGCCGCGAGCACCGCCTGACGCGACGGCAACGGCGACGATCAGCCGCGTGCGCGCGCGGCCGCGCACGCGCGCAGCCAGCCAGGCGAAGACGGGGAACATCACCGACGAGAACCGACCCAGCGACATCAGCCCGTGCCGCAGCAGCGGCGGCGCGATGTTGCCGGCCGACGAACAGACCGTAGGCGGCGCCCGAGCAGCCGTCGTGACCGGGGACCAGCGCCAGCGCACGAAGGCCAGCGGCAGCGCGTTCGATAGCCACCAGAGATCGATCGAGGATGAGCCGGCGTCGGAGCGGCCGCGACACCGAGTTGTGGGCGCCACGCCGCCTGGTCGGCGATCCACGCCGTCGGTCGCCGAATCGCCACGCCGAGATAGGCGCAGAAGCAGAGCACGCCGAGCGAGCGGCGCGAGCGATCGCGACGCCGAGCCGCGACGTCAGGCCGCGTCGGTTCGCGGTCGGTCGATCGAACGTCTATCCACGCGATCGGCAACGACAGCAGCAGGCCGTTGGGCCGGACCAGCCCGCCGAGCAAGCCGGCGACCGCCGAGCGGGCAAACAGGCGGCGCTCCGCGTAGTAGCAGGCGGACGACGACCAGGAGCAGGTACAGCGACTCGGTGTAGGCGGCGCTGAAAAACACCGCGAGCGGGAACGCGCTGAGCAGCCAGACGGCGCCGGTCGCCGCGTCCGGCCCGAGCCGATCGGCGGTCCAGCGCCAGAAGTAGCGACAGCGCCGAGCAGAAAGGCGGCGAGCGACACGCACAGCCCGGCGAGCAACGGATGTCCGCCGATGATCCACGCCGCCGCCGCGCATCAGCAGCGGAAACAGCGGAAAGAACACGACGTTCTGCTGCTCGAGCGGATTGCCGTTCCAGTGATAGCCGCGCGTGGCGATGTCGAGATACCAGAAGGTGTCCCAGCGCGCGAGCAGTTGCGCACCGGATCGGCGTGCGAGCCGCCAGCGCGGACGGCTGGCCGGCCTCCGGCGTGTAGCCGATCGCAAGACGCAGCGGCGAGCGCCGACCAGCGAGCACGCCGCGCGCGCGTGACCACAAACGGCAACAGGACGGCGCGCCATGCGGCGGCGAACGACGCGTGGCCTGCGGCGGTGCGAGGATCGTTTGCGGTACTATCTTCGCATCCGACATGCAGAGTGTAGTGCCAAAGGCCGCGCGTCCGGCGGCGGCCGTCGTCGCCGCCGCGGCTCTCGGCACCCGGCTGCCGGTCCTGCTGCTCGGCGCGCTCGCCGTCACGATCGTCGGCACGGTGCCGCCGCCGGCGGCGGAAGCGATCTGGCGCGTCTCGTCGCACGAAGTCGCCAACCTGCTCGCGCGCTGGGACACGTTTTTCTATTACACCATCGCCACCGACGGCTATCACTGGGATCCCGCCGGTCTTCCGTCACTACAACGTCGTGTTCTTTCCGCTCTATCCGCTGCTGATGCGGTGGGGCGGCGCCGCGCTCGGCGGGCATCCGCTGCTGGCGGGGCTGATCGTGTCGCTGGCGGCGTTTGCCGGCGCGCTGGTGCTGCTCTACCGGCTCGCGCGCCTCGAGCTCGGCGAGGACTACGCCTGGCGCGTCGTGCTGCTGATCTCGACGTTTCCGTACGCGCTGTATTTTTCCGCCGTCTACACCGAGTCGCTGTTTCTGCTGCTCAGCGTCGGCGCCTTCTATGCGATGCGGCGCGGGCCGGCTGGGTGGGTCGCGGTCGTGCGGCTTTGCCGCCGGCCTGACGCGTCCCAACGGATTCTGGCTGGCGCTGCCGCTCGCGTGCCTCGCGCTCTGGCCGCGCGAGAGAGCGCCGAGCCGGCGTGAGCCCGCCGCGTTGGAGCGCGTCGCCGCTGGCCGCCTGCTTGCGGCCGTGCGTGCCGGTCGATCGGCGTCACGATGTTTTCGACTTACCTGCAGCTGCGATTCGGCGACGCGCTGGCGTGGGTGCACGGCCAGGCGGCGTGGGGCGTGCCGATGCTGCTGCGCGCCGGCGCGCCCGATCCGGGCAAGCTGCCCGGCGAAGCGACCGATCAAGCCGATCGAAGTGATCGCCTGGATCGGCAACATCGCCGCGTTCGTCGCGGCGGTCTGCGCGATCCGTCCGATCTCGAAGACGCTCGGCCTCGCCTACGGCGCCTGGATCGCCGTCAACATCTTCCCGCCGGTCGTCGGCGCACCTGTTCATGTCGCTCGGACGGTTCATGCTCGGTGCTGTTTCCGCTCTTCTTCTGGATGGCGATCCGCATTCCACGCGAGCGGCTGCGCGCGTCGCCGGCGCGTTCGCGGCCGGTCAGGCGCTGCTCGCGATCTGGTTCTTTCTGTGGCGACCGGTGGTGTAAGAGAGAATTCAGAGCTCAGATTGCAGAATTCAGAGTTGAGACTTCAGAGTTCGCGGAGACGCGAGGCGCGCGATGGCGGTGGCGGCGAGCGCGAGCAGCACCAGGTTGCGCGCGACGACGATCAGCAGCGCCGGCAGCTCGCCGTGGAGCACCGCGCCGTAGTCGCTCCACAAGACCTGCGTCAGCAGGATCGCGATCGCGGTCAGCACGGCGAGCCGCCGTGTCGCCCTCCGACCAGGCGATCGCTGCGGCCGGCGCCAGCCAGATCACATACTGCGCCGACAGCAGCGCCGAGAGCAGCAGCAGCGCCGACACGCTCGCCAGCCATCCGGCGCCGACGCGGTCGAGCCGCGCCCCGCGCCAGCTGCTCCAGACGCAGATCGGCGCGGCCGCGAGGAACATCGCGATCGAGACGAGTGCCGTTGATCGTGCCGATGCGCCACGCGCCGCTCTCCATCCGCAGCGTCTGCGAGTCGGTCGAGGTGAACCAGGCTTCCGGCCAGGCTCTCGATCTGCCAGCCGGTGGCGCCGCGAAACGTCAGCACCTGCAGCATCGCCGTTCGCGCCCGCGAGCCACACCGCCAGGCCGCCGAGCAGCGCCGCGGTGACCGCCGAACGCGGCGACGCCGCGGCGATCGACCGCCGCTCGCGCCACGGCACGATCAGCAGCGTCGCAAGCACGAGCGGCCAGAGCTTGAACGCCGCGCCGATCGCCAGCGCGCACGCCCAGCATAATCGGCCGGTCGCTGCCGCCACGCCGCGACCGCGAGGATCGCCGCCGCGGTCGACCAGGCATCGACGCGGGTGAAGAAGAGGCCCAGCACCGGCACCAGCACGCCGGCGCCGTACACCGCCGCGGCGATGCCCCAGCCCCAGAGCAGCGCGCCGACGATGATCGCGTCGGCGATCAGATTCGAGGACCACGATGCCGAGGCCGAACGAGGCGCGCCCGCCGGGCAGGCGCGCCGAGCGCCCTGAAGCACCAGCAGCGTGCCGATCGGGATGCTCGACCTGGTAGTCGACGTAGGGGCGGCCGGGCGTGCTGCCGATCTCGTAGTAGCGATCGAAGTCGCTGGCGGGCTGGGCGCTCTCGGCGGCGGCGATCGCGAACGCGACCGCGTGGATCGCCAGGACCGCGATCAGGAGGTGGGGTGCTCGCACGAGGCGGCCCGATGGTAGCACACGCATCGGCGCGCGCTTTTGTAAGACACTAAGAGCAGTGACCTCGCACCGGCGCTCGCGTACAGGCGTGCTGATCCTCTCGGCGCTCGGCGTCGTCTTCGGCGACATCGGCACCAGCCCGCTGTATGCGCTGCGCGAGTGCTTCGACGGCGTGCACGCGATCCCGGTCACGCTCGGCAACGTCTACGGCGTGCTCTCGCTGATCGTCTGGTCGCTGATCATCACGGTGTCGGTCAAGTACGTGCTGTTCGTGATGCGCGCCGACAACGAGGGCGAGGGCGGCATCCTGGCGCTGGTCGCGCTGGTCCGCGGCCGGACCAGGCGGCGCGTATCGCCGCGACGCTGATCGCGCATCGGCCTGTTCGGCGCGGCGCTGCTCTATGGCGACGGCATGATCACGCCGGCGATCTCGGTGCTGAGCGCGGTCGAAGGCCTCAGCGTCGCGACCCACGTCTTCGAAGCCGTTCATCGTCGCCGATCACGGTCGTGATCCTGATCGCGCTGTTCCTGGTGCAGCACCGCGGCACCAGCGGCATCGGCAAGATCTTCGGGCCGATCATGATCGTCTGGTTCACGCTGATCGCGGTCCTCGGCCTGCCGCCGATCGTGCAAGAACCCCGGCATCCTCGTCGGCGATGAACCCGTGGTACGCCTACGACTTCTTCGCGGTGCACCGGTTCGGATCGCTGCTGACGCTCGGCTCGGTGTTCCTGTCGATCACCGGCGCCGAAGCGCTCTACGCCGACATGGGGCACTTCGGCCGCGAGCCGATCCGCGTCGCCTGGTTCGCGCTGGTCCTGCCGACGCTGCTGGTGAACTACTTCGGCCAGGGCGCGCTGCTGCTCGCCGACCCCGAGACGCGCGTGAACCCGTTCTTCCACCTCGCGCCGGCCTGGGGCCTCTATCCGCTGGTCGTGCTGTCGACGATGGCCGCGGTGATTGCGTCGCAGGCGATCATCTCCGGCGCCTTCTCGATGACGCAGCAGGCGATTCAGCTCGGCTACTCGCCGCGCTTCGACATCCAGCACACCTCGGCGCACGAGATGGGGCAGGTCTACATCCCCGAGATCAACTGGATGCTGATGGTCGCGACGCTCGGCCTGGTGTTCGGCTTCCGCTCGTCGACCAACCTCGCCGCCGCCTACGGCATGGCGGTGACGCTGACGATGATCATCACGACGCTGCTCGCGTTCGTGGTGGCGCGCGAGCTGTGGCGGTGGAGCCTGTGGCGCGCCGGCACTGATCACCGCGGCGTTTCTCTCGCTCGACCTCGTCGTTCTTCGGCGCCAACGTGCTGAAGATTCAGCACGGCGGCTGGTTCCCGCTGGTCGTCGCCGGCGCTGGTCTACGGCGTGATGTCGACCTGGAAGCGCGGCCGCGAGCTGGTCGTCGAGCGGCTGAACGCGACCGAGGTCTCGCTCGACGACGTTCTTCAAGCGGCTGGCCAAGACGCCGCCGGTCCGCGTGCCCGGCACCGCGGTGTTCATGACCGCGCGCCCGGAAGGCGCGCCGCCGATCCTGGTGCACCATCTGAAGCACAACAAGGTGCTGCACGAGCAGATCGTGCTGCTGACGGTCTCGATGCTGAACACGCCGACGATCAGCGAAGGCGAGCCGATCGAGGTGCAGTCGCTCGGCGGCGGGTTCTACCGCGTCATCGCGCGGTTCGGCTTCATGGAGTCGCCCGACGTGCCGGTCGGCGCTGGCGCGCGCGCGCGACAAGGGCCTGCAGCTGGAACGACGAGGACACGACCTTCTACCTCGCCGACCTCACGCTGCTGGCCAACGGCCAGATCGGCATGTCGCGCTGGCGCGACACGATTTTCATCTTCCTGTCCCGCAACGCGCGGCGGGCCACCAATTTCTTCAATATTCCCGCCGATCGGGTGGTGGAAATCGGTATTCAGCTCGAGATCTAGGCGCTAGAATGGCGCTGCCTTTGGGAGGTGTCTGATGAAGCTCTGGAACCATTCGCTCGTCGTCGGTCGTGCTGGTGCGCGGCGGCTCGTTCGGCGCGAGCCGCCGGCGGCGCAGGCGCCCAGAAGACAAGGCCGTCGAGCTCGGCTCGATCAACTTTCCGACGTCGGCGAAACCGGCCGCGCAGGCGCCGTTCCTCACCGGCGTCAAGGCGCTCTACAACTTCGAATTCGACATCGCCGCCGACGCCTTCCGCGAAGCGCAGAAGGCCGACCCCGGCTTCGCGCTCGGCTACTGGGGCGAGGCGATGAGCTACAACCACCCGCTCTGGGCGCAGCAGGATCTGCCCGCGGCGCGCAAGGTGATGGAGCGGCTGGCGCCGACCGCCGCCGCGCGCGCCGCCAAGGCGCCGGCCGGCAAGGAGCGCGACCTGATCGAGTCGATCGAGGTCCTGTTCGGCGCCGGCGACAAGCTGGCGCGCGACATCGCCTACGCCGACGCGCTGAAGACGATGCACGCCAAGTATCCCGCCGACGACGAGATCGCCTGCTTCTACTCGCTGGCGCTGCTCGGCACCGGCCGGCCCGGCGTGTCGCAACACGCGCAACGCGATGCAGGCCGCGGCGATCGCGCAGGGCATCTTCCAGCGCAACCCGAAGCATCCCGGCGCCGCGCACTACATCATTCATTCCTTCGACGATCCCGATCACGCGATCCTCAGCCTGACCGCGGCGCGCGAGTACTCGAAGATCGCGCCGTCGGCGGCGCACGCCCTCCACATGCCGTCGCACATCTTCGTGCAGCTCGGGATGTGGGACGACGTGATCGCCTCCAACATCGTCGCCTACAAGGCGGCGGTCGATCTCGCCGACGCCAAGAACCTGCCGCGCGGACGCGAGGACTTCCACACGCTGTCGTGGCTGCAGTACGCGTATCTCCAGGAAGGCAAGTTCGACGAGGCGCAGAAGTGCGTCGACCAGGCCAAGGCGGTCGCCGACAAGGACACCGCGGCGAACATCCGCGACGGCTACGCGGCGATGAAGGCGCGGCAGGTGGTCGAGAGCGCGCGTGGGAGAAGCTGGCGCTGCCGACCGGCGCGGTGAAAGACGGCGGCGCGCCCGGCTACGACGGCAGCGCGGCCTATCTGCTCGCCGCCGGCCTGAGCGCGGCGAAGCTCGGCGATCTGGCGACCGCGAACGTCGCGCTCGACAAGCTCAAGGCGATGCGCACGCAGGCGGAGACCGGCTCGAACGCCTACCGCGCCAAGCCGTTCGCGATCATGGAAAAGGAAGTCGGCGCCGCCGTGGCCTCGGCGCAGAAGGACACCGCGACCGCGGAGAGGCTGCTCAAAGAGGCGACCGTCGATCGAGCTGACGCTCGACGCGCCGTCCGGACCGCCGGAACCGATCAAGCCGTCGTTCGAGCTCTACGGCGATCTGCTGAGCGAGCTCGGCCGCGGCGCCGGAAGCCGCGGCGCAGTATCAGGCGTCGCTGCTGCGGATGCCGAACCGCCGCGCCGCGGTTCAGGGCCTGTCCAAGACCGCGCCGGCGCGCGTACGTCGCAGGCGGGTGCGCCGATGAAGCGGTTCGTCGCGGCCGCGGCGCTGGCCGCGGCCGCGGCGGGCGGAGGGGTCGGTCTGCTCGCGCAGGAAACGCGATCGGCCACGCTGTTGACGACCGAGCACTATCTCGACTGGGAGCGGGTGAGCGATGCGCAGATCTCGCCCGACGGATCGCGCATCGTCTACACGCGGCAGCACGTCAACAAGCTCGAGGACAAGTGGGACTCGGAGCTGTGGATCGCTGAACGCCGACGGATCGCAGAACCGCTTCCTCGTCAAGGGCGGCGCGCGCGCGCTGGTCGCCCGACGGCAAGCGGCTGCTGTATCAGGCCGAAGGCGAGCCGAAAGGCTCGCAGCTGTTCGTGCGCTGGGTCGACGCCGAAGGCCCGGCGACGCAGATCACGCACATCAGCGAGGCGCCGCGCAACGCGAAGTGGTCGCCCGACGGCAAGTCGATCGCGTTCTCGATGTTCGTGCCCGAGCACGGACAAGTGGACGATCTCGATGCCGGGCGAGCCGAAGGGCGCGAAGTGGACGCCGGCGCCGCGCGTCGTCAGCACGATTCACTACCGGCAGGATCAGGTCGGCTATCTCGAAGACGGCTTCACGCACCTGTTCGTGGTGCCGGCCGAGGGCGGCACCGCGCGTCAGCTGACGACCGGCAAGTGGAGCGTCGGCGCGGGCGAGCTCCGCGGCGGCGCGTCGATCGACTGGACGCCCGACAGCAAGTCGATCGTGTTCGACGGCAACCGCTCGCCGGACGCCGACATGCAGTACGAGACGTCGCAGATCTACGTCGCCGACGTCGCGACCGGCGCGATCCGCGAGCTGGTGACGAAGGCGGGCGAGTGGGGCAAGCCGGTGGTCTCGCCGGACGGCCGCACGGTGGCGTTCACCGGCTACGCGCCGACCGGCCATTCGCACACGGTCAGCGACATGTGGGTCGTCCCGATCTCCGGCGGCTCGGCCGACATGCGCAAGATCAGCGGCGACTTCGATCGCGATCCGATCAACATGAAGCTGGGCGCCGGACGGCACCGGCGTCTACTTCGACGCCGACGACCGCGGCGCGCGCAACATCCAGTTCGCGGCGATCGTCGGCGGCGTCAAGCCGCTGACCAGCGGCCGCCACATGCTGACGTTCGACTCGGTGTCGAAGGACGGCATCGCCGCCGGCATCTCCTCCGATCTCGATCACCCGCAGGACGTCGTGAAGTACAGCGTCCGGCAGCCGGGACCGGTGACCAAGCTCACCGACGTCAACGCCGACGTGCTCCAGGGCATCCAGCTCGCGAAGAGCCGAAGAGATCACCTACACCTCGACCGGCAACGCCAAGGTGATGGGCTGGATCGTCAAGCCGCCGTCGTTCGATCCGTCGAAGAAGTACCCGCTGATCCTCGAGATCCACGGCGGGCCCTTCGGCAACTACAACGTCGGCTTCAACTACATGTTCCAGAACTTCGCGGCCAACGGCTTCGTCGTGCTGGTCACCAACCCGCGCGGCAGCACCGGCTACGGCAGCGAGTTCATCAACGGCATCGATCACAACTATCCCGGTCCCGACTACGACGACCTGATGGCCGGCGTCGACACCGTCGTCGGCAAGGGCTACGTCGACCAGTCGCGGATGTACGTCTCGGGCTGCAGCGGCGGCGGCGTGCTTTCGAGCTGGGTGATCGGCCACACCGATCGCTTCGCCGCGGCGGCGGTGCGCTGCCCGGTGATCGACTGGCTGAGCATGGCGGGGCACACCGACGTGCCGCTCTTCACCTACAGCTTCTTCAAGAAGCCGTTCTGGGAAGATCCGTCGGACTGGCTGGCGCACTCGTCGCTGATGTCGGTCGGCAAGGTGACGACGCCGACGCTGCTGATGACCGGCGTGCTCGATCGCCGCACGCCGATGCCGCAGACCGAGGAGTACTACGCGGCGCTGAAGGTGAAGGGCGTGCCGGTGAAGCTGCTGCAGTTCAACGAGGAGTATCCACGGCACCGGATCGAAGCCGTCGAACTACATCCGCACCCAGCTCTACATGATGAGCTGGTTCAATCAGTGGACGCGCGCCGCCGGCGGCAAGGTGTCGACGACCGCGGCGGCGCAGCCGTGAACGCTCGGATTGAAGGCGTCGCGCTCCATGCCGACTGAAGCCTTCGCGCGACCCGCAGTCCGATGCCACGACGAATCCTCTCGCGCCATCGGCGCGGCGCTCGTTCTGGCGAGCGTCGCGCTTCACGCGCAGACCCCAGTCGTAACGGCGATCCGCGCCGGCCGGTTGCTCGATCCCGAAGCCGGCCGCATCCTCACCAACCAGATCATCCTCGTCGCGGGCAACAAGATCACCGACGTCGGGCCGAACGTCGCGATTCCGGCCGGCGCGCAGGTCATCGATCTGTCGCGGCATGACGGTGATGCCGGGCTGGTCGAAGCGCACAATCACCTCGCGCTCACCTACAAGCCGGAGCCCGAGAACAACATCTACTACTACACCTACGTGCAGGAATCGACGGCGCTGCGCGCGATTCAGGCGGCGTCCAACGGCATCCAGATGCTGGCGTCCGGCTTCACCATCGTGCGCGACATGGGCAACAACGCGCTGTATGCGGACACGGCGCTGCGGCAGGCGATCGAGCAGGGCTGGATTCCCGGTCCGACGATCATCAACTCCGGGATCATCATCGGCGGCATGGGCGGGCAGTTCTTCCCGACGCCGGAGATGGCGCAGCAGCACAACATCGTCTACCCGGAATATCTCGACGCCGACACGCCGGACGAGATCGTCAAGGCGGTCCGGCAGAACGTGCTGTTCGGCGCCAGGGTGATCAAGATTTGCGTCGACTGCAAGCCGTACGGCTACACCGCCGACGAGATCCGACTGGTCATCCGCGAAGCCGCCAAGGCCGGGATGAAAGTCGAAGGCCACGTGCAGACCGTTGCACGGCGCGCGGAACGCGATCGACGCCGGCATCTGGTCGATCGCGCACTCGACCGGGCTCAACGAGGAGATGCACACGCTGATGGCGCAGAAGGGCATCTTCCGCGCCGGCACCGACACACCGGACACGCTCGCCGGCCATCCGGTGTCGCCGCAGGCGTATCAGCGCACGGTCGCGAGCCTGAAGGACGCCTACGCCAAGAAAGTGCCGCTGACGTTCTCCACCGATGCCGACTACTACGTCGCCGGCAAGACGCGCGGCGAGGTCTGCATGGAGTTCCTCAAGACCTGGAAGGACGCGGCGATCCCCAACGCCGACATCCTGCGCGCGATGACCATCGGCGGCTACAAGGTGAGCCAGACCGAGAAGACCCGCGGCCCGATCAAGGCCGGCTTCTTCGCCGACCTCATTGCCCTGCCGGGAAACCCGCTGGACGATGTGGACGCGCTTGAGGAACGTGCAGTTCGTGATGAAGGACGGCCAGGTGTTCAAGAAAGACGGCGTGATGACGCCGGCGGCGTTCTTCCACGGCGGGCCGGTCAACGGATGGCGGATCCGCTGACGCGGGAGTCAGAAGCACGAAGGCAGCAGTCAGAAGGGCTTCTGCTGGAACTGAACGCCGCGTCGGTGGTGCTCGGCGGCACGCGGGTGCTCGATCGCCTCACGCTGTCCATCCGCGTCGGCGAGCACACCGCCATCCTCGGCCCGAACGGCGCGGGGAAATCGACCTTCATCAAGCTGCTGACGCTGCAGCAGTATCCCGCGATCGAAGAGCGCGAGGCTTTAGCCGAGCGGAACCGCCGCGCCGATCCGCGTCTTCGGCCAGGATCGCTGGGACGTGTTCGAACTGCGATCGAAGCTCGGCATCGTCTCCGCCGATCTGCACGATCGTTTCGTTCACGGCAACTCGAACGGCGTCCTCACCGGGCTGGATGCCGTCGTCTCGGGCTTCTTCGCGACGCACGGCCTGTTCGGACACCAGCGCGTCACCGGGGCGATGCGCGGCCAGGCGATGGAGGCGCTCGAGCGCGTCGACGCGGCGCGGCTGGCGGACGCCACCCTCGACACGATGTCCACCGGCGAGGCGCGGCGCGTGCTGATCGCGCGGGCGCTGGTCCACCAGCCCGCGGCGCTCGTGCTGGACGAGCCGACGCGAGGGCTCGACGTGGTGTCGCGCCACCATTTCATGGAGCGGGTGCGTGCGGTGGCTCGGCAGGGAACGACGATCCTGCTGGTCACGCATCACATCGACGAGATCATCCCGGAGATCGACCGGGTCGTCCTGATGCGTCGCGGTCGCATCGACCGGGACGGCGCCAAGTCCGACGTGCTGACGACCGAGGCACTGAGCCGCGCATTCGACGCGCCGCTGTCGGTCGAAGAAGCTGGCGGCTACTTCCACGTGAGAGTAAGCTAGCGCTCTGGGTTCCGAGTTCTAAGTTCTAACGTCTGACTTCCGCGGGCGAAGCCCGCGGTCCCCCGAGTGTCCGGCATGGTGTCCGGAAGGAGTACGGAATGCGGATCATCACCTCGACGTCCGCCGCCGCCAGGCTCGAGGCGGCGCGCGCCTTTGTCGCCGGGCGGCCTCCCTCCACCGAACTGCTCATCGTCGGCGCGTCGCGCGGGGCGGCAGACGACTTCGCGCGCGCGGTGGCACGCCACGCGGGCGCGACGTTCGGGATCACCCGTGCCAGCCTGACCGAACTGGCGGCGCGCGCGGCGGCCGCTGGTCTGGACATCGAGCGTCGCGTGCCCGGCACCCAGGCAGGCGCCGAAGCGATGGCCGCGCGCGCGGTGTTCGACGCGCTTGCCGCGAACGAGCTCGCTTACTTCGAGCCCGTGGCGCGCATGCCCGGCTTTCCGAAAGCGCTGGCGCGCACGCTGCACGAGCTCCGGCTTGCCGGCGTCCCGGCGAACGCCGACCACCGAACGACAAACGACGCCGCTCGATCGGATCTGTTCGCCCTCCTGCGGCGGGTTGAAAGCGAACTGGCGCGATCGGGCGTCGACGATCGCGCGGCGCTGTTCCGATTGGCGGCCGCGGCCTGCCGCGACGGCCAGGTACGGTGGGCCCGCCTGCCGATGCTGCTGCTCGATGTACCGCTCGACTCGAAGGCCGAGCAGGAGTTTGCCGCGGCGCTGACGGCGCAGTCGCCTGACGTGCTGGCCACGGTGCCCGACGGCGACACGTTCGCGCTCGGCGCGCTTCGTGCGATCGGCGGCACGGTCGAAGAGATTTCAGATTTCGGACTTCAGACTTCGGACTTGTCTTGCTTGCGCCGCTACGTGTTTCAGACCGAGCGCCCGCGCGAGCGTGAGCGTTCAGGGGAGGTCGTGCTGTTCTCCGCGCCTGGCGAAGGGCGCGAGGCCGTGGAAATCGTGCGGCGCGTGCTCGACGAGGCCGGGCGCGGTGTGCCGTTCGACGAGATGGCGGTGTTCCTGCGCACGCCGCAGCAGTACCTGGGCCTGCTCGAGCACGCCTGCGCCCGCGGCGACGTGCCGGTCTACTTCGATCGCGGCACCCGCCGGCCCGATCCCGCGGGACGCGCGTTCGTGGCGCTGCTGTCGTGCGCGGTGGACGGCCTGTCGGCCAAGCGTTTCGACGAGTACCTCTCGCTCGGCCAGGTGCCGCAAGTGACCGACACCGCCGCGGCGGCCGCCCTGGTGCTGCCGCTCGACGAAGTGTTTGCCGACGAGGAACGACGCAGCGGACCGTTGAGTCCACCTGACCTCTGGGCCGATCCGGCCGGGCCGCCCGATTCGAAGATCGACAGCGATGATGAAGCCGTGGTGGCCGGGACGCTGCGATCGCCGTGGAAGTGGGAAGAGCTGATCGTGGAGTCGGCGGTGGTCGGCGGGCGCACCCGCGAAGAAGGCAAGGCGCGGTGGCGCCGTCGCCTGGACGGCCTGGCCGCCGACTTCACCTACCGCATCGCCGCGTTGAAGAAGGACGAGCCGGAGTCCGCGCGGATCGCGCGGTTCGAGCGCGATCTCAGAAACCTCGCGCACCTGCGTCAGTTCGCGCTGCCAATCGTGGACGCGCTCGCCGAATGGTCTTCCGAGGCGACCTGGGGCGAGTGGATGCAGCGCTTCAGTGCCCTGGCGGCCCGGGCGCTGCGGCGGCCCGGACGCGTCCTGCAGACGCTGGCGGATTTGCGTCCAATGGCCGGCGTCGGCCCGGTGACGCTCGAGGAAGCCCGCGACGTGCTGCACGATCGTCTCGTCACCCTCGATTGGGAACCGCCGGCCAAACGCTACGGCCAGCTGTTCGTCGGCACTCCGCATCAGGCGCGCGGCCGATCCTTCCGGGTGGTGTTCGTACCGGGCCTGGCCGAACGGGTGGTGCCGCAGCGGCCGCGCGAAGATCCGCTGCTGCTCGACGAAGGCCGCCGCGGGATCGATCCGGCGCTGATTCGCCAGGACGAGCGCAGCCAGGCGGAGCGCCTGCTGCTCAAGATCGCGATCGGCGCCGCCAGCGAGCGACTCTACCTGTCGTACCCGCGGCTCGACGTCAGCGAAACCCGCGCGCGGGTCCCGTCGTTCTATGCGCTCGACGTGGTGCGAGCGATCACCGGCCGCGTGCCGGACCATCGGGTTCTGGCCTCGGAGGCGGCCGAAGCAGGAGGCGCCAGCTTGGCCTGGCCGGCGCCGAAGGACCCGGATCGCGCGATCGACGATCTCGAACATGATCTCGCCAGTCTGAGGCCGCTGCTCGACGCGCGCGATCCGTCGACGGTCAAGGGCCACGCGCACTACCTGCTCGGCCTGAACGAATCGCTGCGCCGCTCGGTCATCAGCCGCTGGGCGCGGGGGCGGGGCGTCTGGTCGCCGAGTGACGGGCTGGTCCGGGTGGCGCCTGGGACGGAGACCGCGCTGGCCGCCCACCGGCTGCGCCAGCGTGCTTATTCGCTGTCCGCGCTGCAGCGATTCGCCGCCTGCCCCTATCAGTTTCTGCTCGCGACGATCTACCGGCTCGAGCCGTGGGACGAACCCGAGCCGCTGGTGCGGATGGATCCGCTGACGCGGGGCAGCCTGTTCCACAAGGCGCAGGCCGAGTTCTATCGCGCGCTGGAAGCCGAGGGCGCGCTGCCGGTGACGCGCACGACGCTCGCCGCGGCGTCCAGGACGCTCGACGCAGTGCTCGATCGCGTGGCCTTCGAGTACGCGGAGAAGCTGGCGCCGGCGATCGAACGCGTGTGGCGCGACGAGGTCGATGAGCTGCGACGGGACCTCGGCATCTGGGTGCAGAAGATCGCGGACGAGCCGGACTGGCGTCCGGCCTACTTCGAGTTCAGCTTCGGCCTCAACGACGAAGGCCGCGATCCCCGCAGTCTGCCCGAGGCGGTGCTGGTCGATGGCCGCTTCGTGCTGCGCGGTTCGGTCGATTTGATCGAGCATCGCGCCGATTTCGATCTGCTCCGGATCACCGATCACAAAACCGGCAAGAACCGCTCGAACCCCGACCTCGTGGTCGGCGGCGGCGAGATGCTGCAGCCGGTGCTCTACAGCCTGGCGATCCAGCAAGGGCTGGGGAAGAAGGTGTTCGAGGGCAGGCTGTTCTATGCCACGACCGTCGGCGGCTTCGTCGAGAAGCCGATCCCGATCAACGACTACACCGCCGGGCAGGGGCTGCAGGTGCTGGAGATCATCGACCGCGCGGTCGAAACCGGGTTTCTGCCGGCGGTGCCGAAGGAGCGTGCCTGCACGTGGTGTGATTTCAGGCCGGTGTGCGGCCCGCGCGAGGAAGAGCGGACCAGGCGCAAGTCGCGCGAGCGCCTGGCCGATCTCGAAGCACTGCGAGGGATGCGGTGACGACAGAACAAGGACACCAGGGGGACGAAGGACACAGAGGGGATGCGGACGCACGCGCCGCGATCGCCAATGACCTCGACGATACGCTGATCGTCGAAGCTGCCGCCGGCACCGGCAAGACCACCGAACTGGTGAACCGCATCCTGCAGGTGCTCGCCACCGGGCGCGCGACGATGGTGGAGATTGTCGCGGTCACGTTTACGGAGAAGGCGGCGGGGGAACTGAAGCTGCGGCTGCGCGAGGAGCTCGAGCGCGCGCGCGCCAGGGCCACCGATCCGCAGGTCTGCGGCCGGCTCGAGGAAGCGCTCAAGACGCTCGAGGAAGCGCACGTCAACACCATCCACGGCTTCTGCGCCGAGCTGCTGCGCGAGCGCCCGGTCGAAGCTCGAGTCGATCCGCTGTTTGTCGTGCTGACCGAGCCGCAGGCGGATCGCGTCTACGGACGCGCGTTCCGCGCGTGGCTTCAGGAGGCGCTGAAGGCGCCGCCCGAAGGGCTTCGGCGCGCGCTGCGGCGCAGCAGCGGACCGTCGTTCGGGCCCGGCGGAGAGGGCGGCGGGCCGATCGATCGGCTCCGCGGCGCCGGCCGGATGCTCGCCGAAGCACGCCACTTTCCGGAGCCGTGGAGCCGGCCGCAATTCGATCGCCGTGTGGAAATCGATCGCCTGGTCGGAGAGCTTCACCGATTCGCGGCACTCACGGCGTCGCCGCTGTCGCCGCGGGACAACTTCTTCA
Source organism: uncultured Acidobacteriota bacterium (assembly GCA_963794705.1). GTDB lineage: Bacteria > Acidobacteriota > Vicinamibacteria > Vicinamibacterales > CAVVIG01 > CAVQFC01. The sequence goes on along the minus strand of CAWCFI010000004.1, from coordinate 84,297 downwards.
TCGACACCGGCGCGGCGCGCCGCCTCAGCCTGCAGATTCAGCTGGAGCAGTCGTTCGGCCAGGTCGATCTCGATGGCTGGGAGGCGCGGCTCGTCGACCTGACGCGAGACCGCGGCTTCTCCCGCACCCGGAAGGGCAGCGGCTACAAGTTCAGCAGGGACGCCACCCGCACCGAGGTGCTGTCGGCGCGCGAGGCGCTCTTCAATGGCCTGCAGCAGTTCCGGAAGGACGCCGACGCGGACCTCGCCGCCTGTCTTCAGCAGGAGCTGGCGGCGGCGACGGAGCGGTACCAGCAGCTGAAACAGGCCGCCGGCTCTCTCGACTTCACCGATCTGCTGGCGCGCGCGCGCGATCTGATCGCGACCAACGCCGGCGTGTGCGCCCATCTGCGTCAGAAATTCACGCGCATCTTCGTGGACGAGTTCCAGGACACCGATCCGGTTCAGGCCGAGATCCTCCTGCTCCTCGCCAACGACGTCCGCGGCAAGCTCTTCATCGTCGGCGATCCGAAGCAGGCCATCTACCGGTTCCGCGGCACCGACGTCGCCACTTACTGGCAGGTGTGCAGGCAGCTGGAACGCGGCGGCGGCCGGGTGCTGCAGCTGACCACGAGCTACCGGAGCGTTCCGGAGATCCAGCGTTTCGTCAACGCCGCCTTCGCACCCGCGATGACCGGCGACGAGGAGACGCGCCAGGCGGAGTACGTGGAGCTGGCGCCGTCACGCCCATCGCACGACTCTCAGCCGGCGATTGTCGCGCTGCCGGTCCCGAAGCCTTACGGCCGCGGCGGCTTCGGCGCGTTCAAGGCGTCGGGCAAGGCGATCGACGCCTCGCTGCCGGACGCGGTCGGCGCCTATATCGCGTGGCTCACCGAAAAAAGCGGCTGGACGGTCGCGGAGAAACAGGCCGACGGCGGCGAGATCCGGGTACCCCTTCAGCCGCGCCACGTCGCCGTCCTGTTCCGCCGCTTCGTCAGCTACGGTGAGGACGTCACGCGCGCCTACGTCGACGCCATCGAGGCGCGCGGCATCCCGCACCTGCTGGTGGGCGGCAAGGCGTTTCACGGGCGCGAAGAGGTCGAGACCATCCGCGCGGCGCTCGCGGCCATCGAGTGGCCTGACGACGAGCTGTCGGTATTCGCGACGCTGAAGGGCTCGCTGTTTGCCATCGACGACGAACCGCTGCTGGAGTTCCGGCATCGTTTCGGCGCGTTTCACCCCTTCCGGATTCCGAAAGAGATCGGCGGCAACTCGGGGCAGGAGCTGGCGCTGACCGCCGAGCCCACCGCGCAGCTGATCGCCATTGCCGAGGCGCTGCGCCTGCTCCAGCAGCTCCATCGCGCGCGCAACTATCGGCCGGTCGCCGACACGATCGGCCGGCTGCTCGCCGCGACCCGCGCGCACGTGGGCTTCATCCTCCGGCCGGCTGGCGAGCAGGCCCTTGCCAACGTGCTGCATGTCGCGGAGCTCGCTCGCCAGTACGAAGCGGGCGGCGGCATCTCCTTCCGCGGGTTCATCGACGAACTGCGGACCGCGGCCGCCAGCGAAGCCGCCGAAGCGCCGATTCTCGAAGAGGGCAGCGACGGCGTCCGGCTGATGACGGTGCACAAGGCCAAGGGCCTCGAATTTCCCGTCGTGATCCTCGCGGATCTGACCTGCAATATGAGCCGCAAGGAGGCCAGCCGCTATCTCGATGCGTCGCGCGGACTGTGCGCGATGAAGATCGGCGGCTGGGCGCCGCACGAACTGCATCAGCACGAAGCGATGGAGGTCGCGCGCGATCAAGCCGAGGGCGTACGCCTCGCCTATGTCGCCGCGACGCGTGCCCGCGATCTGCTGGTCGTCCCGGCTCTTGGCGACGATCCGTGGGACGGCGGCTGGTTCGCGCCGCTCAACGGCGCGTTGTATCCGGCGGTCGTCTCACGGCGCAGTGCCGGACGAGGCCCGAACTGTCCGGCGTTCAAGTCGAAAGACTCGGTGCTGCAGCGGCCTAACGACGAGCCGGCCGGCAATGGCACGGTGTGTCCCGGAATGCATACTTTCGACGGTGGACCCGGCGCGCCGAAGCGGGACGAAGGCGGCTATTCGGTCGTGTGGTGGGATCCTGGCGCGTTGAAGCTGGACGAGAAGCCCACCTTCGGCGTCCGCCGCGAGGACTTGATCGTGAAAGATGTGCCGAGGAACGTCATCGCCGACGGCCGCAGCCGCTACGACCGCTGGCATCTGGCGCGAGATGACGCTCGAGCCGCGGGCGCGGTGCCGTCGCTGACGGTCGAGCCCGCGCGGGACTGGGTTGCCGCGAATTCCGAAGTCGGAATTCCACATTCAGAATTCGTGACGGTGGTCGGTGAGGGACGCAGCGGCGAGGAGGCGCGCTCGGGCGGGATCGGCTTCGGTCTGCTCGTCCACGGGTTGCTGGCGAAGGCGCCGTTCGGCGCGGACAGAGGTGCGCTCGACGCGCTCGCGACGAGCGAGGCGCGAGTGCTCGGCCTCACGGTCGAGGACGCGACGGCAGCCGCAGCGGTCGTGGAGCGGCTAATGACACACGATGTGTTGGCGCGGGCGCGCGCCGCCGACCTACGCGGTGCCTGCCGGCGCGAAACACCCGTCACCTGTACGTTGCCCGACGGTACATTGATCGAGGGGGTCGTCGATCTGGCGTTCGAAGAGGCGGGCGAGTGGACCGTCGTCGACTACAAGACCGATCGCGAGGTGGCAGCGCGCGGCGAGGACCAGTACCGACGGCAAGTGGCGCTGTACGCGTCGGCGATCGCGCAAGCCACCGGCCAACCGGCTCGCGGCATCCTGATGCGCGTATGACGGATCGAGCACCTGGCCGCTTGCGTACGACTGCCGCGGCCGAAAGAAGTGGAATCCGACGACCGTCGAGGTAGCGCATTACCGCGGTAATGAACACCAGCTCAAGCGTCTTTTACTGAAGTTCCAGGCCGCAGACTCGCTCCGATTGATGGCACAGGATTAGCAGTGCCTCAGGCAGGAGCGGGCCATGGCCGAGACCTTTCTGGAGGAGCAACTGAAGCGCATTCGGGAAATGACCAAACAGATGTCCAATGTTCGGGCGCTGCACCACAACCCCGGCGCGCGGGGCAGTGCGTCCGACGCCGAACGGAGTTCGGCCCACGATGAGCCAGCCGCGCCTCGACGCAGTGCTCCGCGCGTGCATCGGCGCCGCGGACGTTAGGCGCATCCCGACGCTGCCGTCTCGACTGGTCATCGCGACGGCCATGACGGTGTTGGCGATCGGCTGCGCCCACCAGGTCCAAACCGCGTTCGTCACCGCCCCGCCCTCCTCGCTTTCATGCAGACAGTCTTCGGCGGCGGATGATGCGCCCGTCTGGATTGTGCCGGCGGCACGGAGCGCGAGCGAACCGCTGGAACAATGGTGCGGGACGGTTGGACCGATTTTCTTTCAGGCACAGCCTGCCGAGGGAGAGCGGTCGCCGATCAACCGGCTGGGTATCGTTTCCTGGAACATTCACGAAGGCGGCGGCGACGTCGACGACCTGCTGCGGCGGCTCCGGATGGGCGAATTCACGGGCGGCGAGCCCGTCGAGCAGTTCGTGTTGCTGCTGCAGGAAGCGACCCGTATCGACGCGACGGTCCCTCGGCAGCTGGCGCGCGGCGCTCCATCTCCGCACCGTATTGGACCATCGTCAGGCCGTTCCGATGGTGATGTCCATGGCTTCGCGGAGCAGGGTCTGGCGGTGCTGTACGCGCCCTCGATGCGCAACGGCGAGGTCGGCAACGCCGCGGAGGATCGCGGCAATGCCATCGTCTCCACCGTGCCACTGCAGCGGCCGCGCCTGATTGAGCTGCCGCTGCAACATCAGCGACGGGTCGCGGTCATGGCGGCCATCACGGGACGAAACGGCAGTGGCACCCCGTGGCGCGTCGAGCTGATCGATGTCCACCTCGACACCACGCTGGCGTTGTGGCACGGCGGCCCTGAAAAGGCGCGCCGGCGTCAGGCGGCGGCGCTGGTCGAAGCGCTCCGCGCCCTGCCGGTGTCCCCTGAACCGTCCGCCACCGTCCTCGCCGGAGATTTGAATTCATGGCTGGGTGCGAACGACGGAGCTGTCCGCGCGCTGCACGACACCTTCGACGGCGCGGTCGTTCCCGATCGCCGTCCGACGTGGATCGGCCCGCTCGGTCTGCATGCGGTGCTGGACCACATCTTGATTCGCGGCGCCGCGTCACCAGCCCCGATCATGCGGCTGCCGAGCCGGTTCGGATCCGATCACTACCCGCTGCTGCTGATGCTCGACTTCTGACTGCACTAGAATCGTCGGGTGCTGGCTCGATCCGTGACTCCGGTTCGCGCGTACGGGTTTGCGTTTCTCACCTTTCTGCTTTGCGCGCTCCTGCGGATGACGATCGATCCGTGGCTCGGCACGTCGGTCCCGTTCCTGCTCTTCGTGCCGGGAGTCGTGGTCGCGGCCAGGTACGGCGGCTTCGGCCCTGGCCTCTTCGTGACCGTCCTGTCTGCCGCGACGGCGTTCGTCCGCTACCTGGAGCCAACCGGCAACTTTGCGATCAAGCAGCCGTCCGATCTGGTGCGGCTCGCCATTTTTGGCGCCGCCGGCGTGGTGATCGCCAGGATGAGCGACACGCTCCGGCACGCCGAGAGCGACCGGTCGCAGCTCGCCTCGATTGTCGAGTCGAGCGACGATGCGATCGTGGGTAAGGATCTGACGGGCGTGATCACCTCCTGGAACGGCGGCGCTGAGCAACTGTTCGGCTATCCGGCCTCGGAGGCGATCGGCCGGTCGATCACGCTGATCATCCCGCCGGAACGCCGCTCCGAGGAGGACGACGTCATCCGGCAGATCCGATCGGGCCGTCGTGTCGAGCACTTCGACACGGTCCGGCGGCGCAAGGACGGCAGCGAAGTCGAGGTGTCAATCACCGTGTCGCCGATCACCGATGCCGGCGGTCACATCGTCGGCGCATCGAAGATCGCCCGCGACATCACGGATCGCAGGCGGATGGAACGAGTGCGCGCCGACCTGGTCGAGCGCCAGCGCTTGGTCGCGGAGGCCATGACCACCGCGCGCGACGGTCTGGCCTTTCTCGCGGAAGTAGGGGTCCTGCTCACATCGTCGCTCGACTACGAGGAGACGCTCGACCGGGCCGTGCACCTCGCGCTGCCGCGCCTCGGCGACTACTGTAATGTCGTCATCCAGGACGAACATGGCCAGCTGCGCCACGTCGCCTGGGGGCACATCGTCCGGGCCAAGGAACCGGCGCTGCGGGAGCTGGCGAAGCTGCTGGTCGAGTCTCCCGCGGGGTCTCAGGTCCCAACCTTCGTCGATCGCATCATGAAAAGCGGGAAAACGGCGGTGATCGGCCACGACGCGTTGATGCAGGTCGCCGCTCGCGTTGCCCCCGGTATTTCGGCCGAGATCCGTGCGCTGGGTGAACAAATTCAGGCCTGGTCGTACGTCGGCGTGCCGCTGTTCGTGCGCGGTCACACCATCGGGGTGATGGCCTTCGGCACAACGGCACAGGACTCGCGGCGCGACTACCAGGACGCGGACGTGGCCCTGGTCGAGGAATTCGCGCGCCGCGTGTCGAGCGCTGTCGAGAACGCGCGGCTGTTCCGGAAGGCCGACGAGTTGAACCGGTTGAAGGACGAATTTCTGGCGACGCTGTCGCACGAAATGCGGACGCCGCTCTCGGCCGTGCTGGGATGGTCGCGCATGCTCGCCACCGGCCAGCTCGATCCCGACAAAACACAACAGGCGATTGAGGCGATTCAGCGCAACGCCAACGCCCAGGCGAAGATCGTCGACGACATTCTCGACGTGGCGCGGGGCATGAAAGGCAATCTTCGCCTCGACCTGAAGACATTCGATCTGGTCGAGACGGTGCATGGCTCGGTCGAAGCGCTATCGCCGGCCGCCGGCGGAAAGCAGATTCATATCACTGTCGACGCGCCCGTTCCGGTACCGATTGTGGGAGACCCAGATCGTCTGCAACAGGTCGTCTGGAACCTGATGTCGAACGCACTCAAGTTCACGCCGCAGGGCGGACAGGTGACAGTGGCGGTGGGAACCGAAGGCGACTCGGCCGAACTTCAGGTAACCGATACGGGGATGGGCATTCCCGAGGCGTTTCTGCCGTTCGTGTTCGACAAGTTCCGGCAGGGCGACGCCTCGTTCACCCGCCAGCACGGCGGCCTGGGGCTGGGACTCGCGATCGCGCGTCATCTGGTCGAGCTGCACGGCGGCTCGATCGAGGCCCGCAGCGCAGGCGAGGGATCCGGCGCGACCTTCGTCGTCCGGCTCCCGATGCCCGTTCGCGCGATCTAAACCTCTCCCGACTTTGGGACTAGCGGCCGCAGGCCGCGTGTCCGAGCACGTACCACACCGCGATCACCGAGAAGGGCACTCCGAGCATCCAAGCGACGATGTAACGCATGTCATCAACCTCCGCTGAAACATGAGCAATCGTCGCGCCAGATCTGGCGCGCGCTAAGCTCGGCGGTTGGCGGTGCGCCGCATCACGGAGCGGCTGCCGGCGCACCGAGGAGTGCCAGTAGCGAGAGCGGATCGACGCGCGCGTTGCTGGCGCGCACGGCCCAGTGCAAGTGCGGCCCGGTCACCCGTCCTGTGGCGCCGACCAGACCGAGCAGCTGTCCCGCCGTTACGCGATCCCCTTCGTGCACGTCAATCGCTGACAGGTGCGCCATCATGGAAAACAGCCCCAGGCCGTGGTCGATGATCACGGTGTTCCCCGAGAAATAGAGATTGCGGGCGACCGCGATCCGGCCGGCATTGGGCGCCTTGATCGGCGTGCCCGCCGGGCTCAGGAAGTCGGCGCCGCCGTGCGCGTTGCGAGGCTTGCCGTTGAAGATGCTGCGCGTGCCGAACGCGCTGTTGGCTTCCTGCGGCACGGGACGGACGAACGCCGTGTGCCACAGGCGTTCGCCGGCCGGCGCCTTCCAGACGTCCGCGAGCAGCGCGGCTTCGCGGTCGATCCTCGCCTGCTCGGACGGGGGCGGTGTGACGAAAGCCTCGTTCACCGTCAGGCGGCGCGTGCGGAACACGCGAGGCTTGATCTGCAGTTGATACGTGGCGCGGGCGCCACCGGCTTCCACCGTCACCGGATAGGTGCCGGCCTTGACGTCGAGGTCGACGCCGATGATCGCGCGCCAGGTGCGCTCACCGTCGGGATAGGCGGCGACTTCGCGATCGAAGGCGCGGACGCGGACCGTGTCGGCGTCGGCGAGCACGATCGACAGCAGCACGACCTCACCCGGCTGGAGCGACCTCGAACGCGCCGAGATTTCGATCGGCGCCGGCGCGGGCGCCAGTATCAACGCGAGGGCAGCGGCGATCGCAACGCGCATCATCTGTTCCTGTTTCTCCTGGCAGCGGTGCTGTCGGTGTGACCGGCCGGGGCCGCCGCGCCGATGGCGGCCGTCGAGCCGGGGCGGTGCAACAGCCGCTCCAGAAGGGCAGTGGCGGCGGCCATGGTTTCGCGCTCGGCAGGCGCCAGGCTCGCCAGTTCCGCTTGGAGCACCGCGACGCGGCGCTTGCGGCCGGCGTGCAACAGCCGCGCGCCCTTGGCGGTCGGCCGCAGCCACACCATGCGGCGGTCGTTCGGATCGGCGTCGCGCCGCACCAGCCCGTCGCGTTCCATGCCGACGATCAGGCGGGTGACGGTGGGAGCGCTGACCTGCTCGGCCTGGGCCAGCGCCCCGAGGGTCAGCGGCCGCCCCCCGAACACCAGCACCGACAGCGCCGAGGCGCGGGCCGCGGTCAGTCCCATCGCCTGATCCTCGCGGCGGAGCCGGCGCAGCAGCTGGATCGCGGCGGAGTGCAGCCGATCGGCGACGCTGCGGTTGACGGTCGATAGTTGCATATGCTAAATAGTTACTTAGCGTCACTAAATGATAGCACGGAGGACGGCGATGACCGCAGCGCCTCAGGAATTCGGACTGTCGCGGATCGGCCAGATTGCGATGACGGTGGCCGACCTGCCGCGGGCGGTGGCGTTCTACCGCGACGTGCTCGGGCTGCGGTTCCTGTTCGAGGCGCCGCCGGCGCTGGCGTTCTTCGACTGCGGCGGCATCCGGCTGATGCTGTCGCTGCCGGAGCAGGGCGGCGCCGACCCGGGCCGGGCGTTCGCCTCGGTCCTCTACTACGCGGTCGACGACATCCGGCAGGCGGCACAGGCGCTGGCGGGTCGAGGGGTGGTGTTCGAAGCGGCGCCGCACGTGGTGGCGCGATTGCCGCACGCCGACCTGTGGATGGCGTTCCTGCGCGATCCCGACGGCCACCTGCTCGCGATCATGAGCGAGGCGGCGACAGCGTAAGCTCCCAGGTTTCGGCGATCAGGCGCTTGCGGCCGAAACTGTCGTGCGGCTGACGATCGATGCAGCGGAAGCCGGCCTGTTGATAGAGGCTGCGCGCGGCGTCGAGATCGCTCTGGGTCCAAAGCGTGATTTTCCGGTAGCCGGCCTGGCGCGCGAAGCGAATGCATTCGTCGATCAGCCGCCGGCCGATGCCGAGCCCGCGCGCCGACGGTTCCACCAGCAGCAGCCGCAGCTTGGCGACGGTCTTTGACTTCCGGACCAGGAAAACTGAGCCGACGATCGCCTGGTCGCGTTCCGCGATCCAGCAGCGCTCGCCCGAGGCGTCGAAGTGCTCGAGAAAATCGGCGCAGATGCGCGCCACCAGCGCTTCGAACTCGTGGTTGTAGCCCCACTCGCGCGCATAGATGGCGCCATGGCGATGGATCACCCATCCCATATCGCCCGGCTGGTGCGCGCGCAGCAGGTACGGCGCCGGGGCCGCGGCGGCGGGGCGCGGCGCGCCCAGCAGCCGCTCGATCGTGCCCATCGCCTCGACCACGCGCTGCCGGTCCGGATCGGCCACCCGTCCGAGCAAGGTCTTGACCTGGCCGCGCGCCCGCGCCTCGAGCGGCGCAAAGGCGCGGCGCCCTTTGCGGGTCAGGTGGAGCAGGCTCTGGCGGGCGTCGGCCGGAGACGGGGTGCGGCCGATCAGGCCGCTGTGTTCGAAGCGCCGCAGGATCCGGCTGAGATAGCCGGCATCCAGTCCCAGGTCGCGGCCGAGCGCCGATGCCGCCGGCGCGTCGCGGTGGGCGAGCTCGTAGAGCACCCGCATCTCGGTGAGTGAGAACGGGCTGTCGAGATGGCGCTCGCCGAGCGCGCCGATTTCCCTGGTGTAGAAGCGGTTGAAGGCGCGCACGCTGTCGACCGGATGCGGCATGGCGTTGACATTGTCAACGAATTAGTTGACTCCGTCAATATTGGCTGCGCTTGCGGGTGGTGGGGGTCGCGACATAGCCGTTGCGGGCCCGCACCCGGTAGTCGGTGCCGGGGGTGCGGACCCGCAGGCTGTGGAACTGGCCGTCGGCGCCGCGCGGCGGGGTGTAGCCGATCACGTACTGGCTGTTCAGCTCCTCGGCGACCCGCGCCGCCGCTTCGTCGAGCTGCGCCGAGTTCTGCACGATCTCGGTGCGGCCGCCGCTCTCGGCGGTGATCTCCCGCAGCGCCGCCGGGTTGACCCGGGTGTTGATCGGCTGCCGGTCGGGCGAGTCGATCGCGATCGCGTAGACGAAGGCGTCGCTGCGGTGCAGCGCCGGCCGCAACTCCCGCAGCGTCGCGTTGCTGGCGGTGTCGGCGCCGTCGGAGATGACCAGGATCGCGGCGCGCTGGCGGTTGCGCTTCTCGATCAGCGGCAGCGCGTCGAGGATGGCGTCGTAGATCGCGGTGCCGCCCGACGGCCGCAGCCCGGCGAGGGCGTGCCGCACGTCTCCCTGCTCGCGGGTCCAGCCGGTCAGCGGACGCGGCCGGTGGTTGAAGGCCATCAGGAAGAACTCGTCGGCCGGATCGAGCAGGTCGAACAGGAACTTGTCGACCGCGCTGCGGGCGTCGTCCATCCGCTTGCCGAACATGCTGTCGCTGATGTCGAGCAGCACGCCCAGGCCGATCGGCACCCGCTCGCGGGTGAACTGGGTGATCGTCTGGAGCACGCCGTCCTCGTAGACCTCGAACGCCTCGCGCGGCAGGCCGGCGATCGGATGGCCTTCCTTGTCGGTGACGGTGGCGGTGAGGCTGGTGATCTCGACGCCGGACTGGAACACGCGGTTGTCGGTGACCGGCTGCTGCGCGACCAGGCGCACCGCCAGCAGCGCCGAGACGGCGCAAGCGAGCAGGAGAGCGGGCCGTGGCGCGCGCACAGTCCATGCTAGCGCAAGCGGCGTGGCGCGAGCCGTGATTTGACACCGCGCCCGGTTCTCGTCCATAAATGTGCAGGCATGAACGTGTTCCGCTGTTGTGGATGCTCGTGTTGGATGGCCGGAGACCTCTCCGGCCTGCCCCGCGCTGCGTCCACGGAGATCGTGCCCCGGTCGAGATAGAGAGAAGCAGGCACGAGATCAGTCCAGCTCGATAGCAGGCCCGAGAGGTTGATACCTTTCGGGCTTTTTGCGTTTTCAGGAGAGTGAATGACCACCAAGCTGTCCGCCGTCGTCGTCGTGCTCCTCGCGCTGGTCGTGCTGCCGTCGCGGGTGGCCGCGCAGCCGGTCAACGGGCTGTGGGACGCCACCGTCCTCGTCAACAACGGCGCGCTGGAAATTCCGTTCCGCTTCGAGCTCTCCGGCTCGGGCTCGAACGTCAAGGGATCGTTCTTCAACGGCGACGACCGGACCACGTCGACGAGCGGCACCCTTCAGAATGGGGTGCTCTCGCTCAGCTTCGATGAGCTCGGCACCAAGCTCGACGCCACCCTCAAGGACGGTCAGCTCGAGGGGCAGTACTCGCGCGGCACGCGCGGCGCGCCCTATCCGTTTCACGCCCGACGTTTTGCACCGATCCAACCCGGCGCCGACACCATTCCCTCGATCGCCGGACTGTGGAACGTGCAGGTCGGAAAAAGCTCCAAGGGTGAAGCAGCGTGGCAGCTGATCGTTCGGCAGGCGGGCGCGGAAGTGTCCGCCGTCATCCTCCGCATCGACGGCGACACCGGCACCCTCACCGGCAGCTTCCGCAACGGCACCTTTGCGCTCAGCCACTTCTCGGGCGCGCGACCGCTCCGCCTCGAGCTGACGCCGGGCGCCGACGGCACGCTCGCAGTGGTCCAGAACACCGACAAACCGCTGACGGCGCTCCGCGCCGAGCAGGCGAGCGCCAAGGGCCTGCCGCAGCCGAGCGATCCGACCCGCTTCACCAGCGTCAAGGATCCGACCGAGCCCTTCCGCTTCAACTTCCCCGATCTGGACGGCAAGATGGTGTCGAACACCGACGCGCGCTTCGCCGGCAAGGTGGTGATCGTCGCGATCGGCGGCAGCTGGTGCCCGAACTGCCACGACGAGACGCCGTTTTTGGTCGAGCTGTACAAGAAGTACAAGAAGCAGGGGCTCGAGATCGTCGAGCTGTCGTTCGAAGAGGAAGCGCAGATGAAGAACCCGGTGCGCGTGCGGGCGTTCAACAAACGCTACGGCGTCGAGTACACCGTGCTGATTCCCGGCGAGCCGAAAGAGCTGAACGACAAGGTGCCGCAGGGCGTCAACCTGAACTCGTTCCCGACGACGTTCTTCCTCGGCCGCGACGGCCGGGTGCGGAGCGCGCATGCCGGTTTCGCGGGCAAGGCAAGCGGCAAGTTCCATACGGAGCTGAAGGAAGAAGTGACGGCGCTGGTCGAACGTCTGCTGGCGGAGAAGAACACGCAGACGTCCGCGTCGAAATGATCGATCCCGCGACCCGGATCGGCGCGGTCCATCTCACGATTTCGGATCTGCGCCGGTCCGTCCGTTTCTACGAAACCCATCTCGGCTTCGCGGTCCATCGCCGCGACGAGCGCACCGCATGGCTCGGCGCCGGCGGCGCTGATCTCCTGACCCTGTCCCAGTGCGAGGCGGCGCCGCGCGTCCGCGGCACCACCGGCCTGTATCACTTCGCGATTCTGGTGCCGTCGCGCGACGATCTCGCCAGGGCGCTGCGCCGGCTGGTCGCGACCGACACCGTCATGCAGGGCGCGGCGGACCACGGCGTCAGCGAGGCGTTGTACCTCGCAGACGAAGACGGGATCGGGATCGAGATCTACCGGGATCGTCCGCGCGACGAGTGGCCGCTGGTCGACGGCCGGCTGCGTATGGGCGCGGCCCCGATGGATCTCGACGCGCTGCTGACGTCGGCGGGGAAGGCGGACAGCGGCGCCGGGCTGCCGGAGGGCACCGTGATCGGGCATGTCCATCTCCACGTCTCGCGGCTCGAAGACGCCCAGGCGTTCTACCTCGATCTCCTCGGGTTCGAGCTGATGCAGCGCTACGGTCCGAGCGCCCTGTTCGTCGCGGCCGGCGGCTATCACCATCACATCGGCCTGAACACGTGGGCTGGCGTCGGCGCACCGCCGCCGCCGCCCGGCGCGATTGGGCTCAAGCATTTCGTGGTGCAGCTGCCGGATGCCGGAGCGCTCGCCGCGGTCGCCGAGCGCCTGGGGGCCGCCGGCGTCATGCCCGAGCCGGTCGAAGGCGGCCTGCTGATCCACGATCCCGCGCGGAACGCGATTCTGCTCGCAGTGAGCCCTCCGATGTAGTGCAGGCCTTTCAGGCCTGCCACGACGGCGGACCTGAAGGTCCGCACTACGAAAGCCAGCCCTCTTAGCCCTCAGCTCGCAGCCCTTCGTCTATACTCCGCGCCATGCGCGCCACCATCCCCTCCGTTCTCGCCGCCGCGTCGCTGACCGTGTTCGTCGCCGCACCGCGCGCGCAAGCGCCGGCCTTCGATCTCGTGATCCGCAACGGCCGCATCGTCGACGGCACGGGTAGCCCGTGGTACCTCGGCGACCTCGCGGTGCGCAACGACACCATCGTCCGCATCGCGCCGCGCATCGACGCGCCGGCGACGCGGGTGATCGACGCGGGCGGGAAGGTGGTCGCCCCCGGCTTCATCGATATCCACACCCACGCTCGCCGCGGCATCTTCGAGGTGCCGACCGCCGACAACTACGTGCGCCAGGGCGTGACGACGCTGATGGAAGGGCCCGACGGGTCGTCGCCGCTGCCGATCAAGCCGTTTCTCGATCGGGTGGCGGCGACGCGGATCACGCCGAACTTCGGGCTGTTCGTCGGACAGGGCTCGGTGCGCGACGAAGTGATCGGGCCGGTCAACCGTAAGGCGACCGCGGCCGAGATCGAGCGGATGCGGGGAATCGTGCGCCAGGGCATGGAGGACGGCGCCTTCGGCCTGAGCTCGGGGCTGTTCTACGTGCCGGGGACGTTCACGCCGACCGCCGAAGTGGTCGAGCTCGCGAAGGTCGCCGGCCGGATGGGCGGCATCTACATCTCGCACATGCGCGACGAAGCATCCGGTGTGCTCGACAGCGTGCGCGAGACGATCGAGATCGGCGAGAAAGGCGGGCTGCCGACCCAGGTCACCCATCACAAGATCATCGGCAAGGCGAACTGGGGCAGGAGTGCCGACACGCTCAAGTTGATCGATGAGGCGCGGGCGCGCGGCGTCGATGCGACCATCGATCAGTATCCGTACACCGCCTCGTCCACCAGTATCCAGGCGGCGCTGATGCCGGCGTGGGCGCTCGAAGGCGGACGGCCCGCGGTGCTGAAGCGGCTGCAGACCGCGGCGATGCGCGGTGAGCTGCGCAAGGAGACCGCGCGCCTGATCCTCGAGGAGCGGGGCGGCGGCGACCCGCAGAACATCCAGCTCGCGCGCTGCGACTGGGATCATGCGCTGGACGGCAAGCGGCTCGGCGACGTGACCAAAGGCCGCGGCCTCGATCCGACGATCGAGAATGCCGCGGAGACGGCGCTGTGGATCGTCGAGCAGGGCGGCTGCGCCGGCATCTTTCACGCGATCGAAGAGGCCGACCTGCAGCGCATCCTGCGGCATCCGGCGACGATGATCGGATCGGATGGCGAGATTCCGATCTTCGGCGTCGCCAGCCCGCATCCTCGCAGCTACGGCACGTTCGTGCGCGTGCTCGGCCGTTATGTCCGCGACCTGAAGGTGATTACCCTCGAAGATGCGGTGCGGAAGATGTCGGCGTTCCCGGCCCAGCGCATCGGCCTCGCCGATCGTGGCGTGCTGCGCGAGGGGATGAAGGCGGACATCGCCATCTTCGACCCGGCGACGGTGCGGGACATGGCCACGTTCGAGCGCCCTCATCAATACGCGGAGGGCGTGATCGCGGTCGTCGTCAACGGTCAGGTGGCGTTCGAAAACGGCAGGATGACCGCCGCCCGGCCGGGCCGAATCCTGCTCGGGCCGTCCGCCCGTCCGTAAGGTGCCTGACCCCTTACATTTGATGACAAACGCCGACGACAAAATGCATCTTTTACACCCCTCCTCCCCTATACTCTCTATGGGGAAACACATGAAAAAGCTAGCGGTTGCGGCTGTGGTTGCGGCGCTATGCGGGGCGGGCCTTTCAGCCCGCCAAGCCGCGAAATCGCCCGACGCCCAGACGCCTTCTTCCACCGCGCCAAAGCTCGCGGCCTCTCATCCCTCGACCAACCTCGGGACCGGTCCTTCGACCAAACTCGGGACAGGCCCGTCCTCGTCTTCTTCATCTCTACCCGTCGACGCGCAAAACAAGCTGGTGGCGCAGAACTGCGCCTCGTGCCACAGCGAAAAGATGAAGGCGGGCGAGCTCGTGCTCGCCGGCTTCGACGCGGCGAAGGTCATCGAGCATCCCGACGTCACCGAGAAGATGATTCGCAAGCTTCGCGCCGGCATGATGCCGCCGCCGGGCGCGCGGCGTCCGGATGCGGCAACCATTCGCGCATTCGTCGAAACGCTCGAGGGAAAGATGGACGCGGCGGCGGCGCTTAACCCCAATCCCGGCTGGCGTCCCTTCCAACGACTCAATCGCGCCGAATATCAAGCGGCGGTCAGGGATCTGCTCGGCATCGACGTCGACGTCAATGCGTTTCTGCCGCCCGACACGATCAGCAAAGGGTTCGACAACGTCGCCGACGTGCAGGCGTTCTCGGCGACGCTGATGGAGAGCTACCTCCGCGCCGCAAGCTCGATCAGCCGGCTCGCGATCGGCGATCGCAATGCCAGCAATACCTCGGCGACCTACAAGATCGGCCGCAACCTCTCGCAGATGCGCCACGTCGACGGCACGCCGATGGGTACGCGGGGCGGCGTCTCGGTCGTCCACACCTTCCCGGCCGACGGCGACTATACGGTCAAGGTCTCCCTGCACAACGAGCCGCTCGGCGGCATCTACGGCCGCACCACGATGGCGACGATGGACATCAAGGAGCAGATCGAGGTGTCGGTAAACGGCGAGCGCGCCGCGCTCCTCGACCTCAACGTCCGGATGAGCGAGACCGATCCGAAGAACAGCCTCGAGATCAAGACGCCGGCGATTCACATCGCCGCCGGCCCGCAACGCATCTCGGCCGCGTTCATCCAGCGCTTCGACGGGCCGCTCGACGATCTGCTCGTCCCACTCGAGAACACGCTCGCCGACGTCAACATCAGCTTCGGCGTGACCGCGCTGCCGCACATGCGCGACATGACAATCCTCGGGCCGTCCGCGGTCACCGGCGTCTCGGACACGGTCAGCCGCCGCATGGTCTTCACCTGCCGTCCGACCAGCGCCAAGGAAGAGGAAACCTGCGCCGCCGACATCGTCAAAGGGCTCACCGCCCGCGCCTACCGCGGCGACGCGACGCCCGACGACGTGCAGGACGCGCTGTCGTTCTACGAGAAGGGGCGCAAGACGGGCGACTTCGAGAGCGGCATCCGCATGGCGCTGCAGTCGGTGCTGATGAGCCCGCGGTTTGTGTTCCGTCTCGAGCAGGCGCCGGCGACGGTACGGACCGTCAAGGCGTCGGCGATCTATCGCCTGAACGATCAGGATCTGGCGTCGCGGTTGTCGTTCTTCCTCTGGGGCACCGCGCCGGACGCGGAGCTGATGAAGGCGGCGAGCGCTAGCTTGCTGCACACAACGCTCGGCCTCGAGAAACAGGTCCGCCGCATGCTGGCGGATCGCCGCGCCGACGCGCTGTCGACGCGCTTCGCGGCGCAGTGGCTGCGGCTGCAGGACCTCGAGAAGATCCATCCCGACGTGTTGCTGTTTCCTCAGTACGACGACACGCTGGCGCAATCCATGGAGAAGGAGACCGAGCTCTTCTTCGACAGCATCGTCCGCGAAGATCGTTCCGTGCTCGATTTGTTGACGGCCGACTACAGCTTCGTCAACGAGCGCCTGGCCAAGCACTATGGCATCGCCAACGTGACCGGCAACGAGTTCAAGCGCGTGCAGCTGCCGGAGTACCGCCGCGGGCTGTTCGGCCAGGGCAGCATCCTGACGTTGACGTCATATGCCGACCGCACCTCGCCGGTGCAGCGCGGCAAGTGGATCCTCGAAGTGATGTTCGGCGCGCCGCCACCGCCGCCGCCGCCGGGTGTGCCGCTGTTCGACGAGACCAAGGCGGTCATCGGCGGCAAGAACCTGAGCACCCGCGAGCGCATGGAGGAGCATCGCAAGAATCCCGCGTGCACCTCCTGCCACAAAGTGATCGATCCGCTCGGGCTGACGCTCGAAAACTTCGACGCGACCGGCGTGTGGCGGATCAAGGACAACGAAGTCCTCGTCGACTCGGTCGGCGATCTGTACGACGGCACCAAGATGAGCGGGCCGGCCGGGCTGCGTGAGGGGATGGCCAAGCATACGGACATCTTCCTCGAGACCTTCACCGAGAACCTGATGACCTACGCGCTCGGCCGCCGTGTCGAATACAGCGACATGCCGGCGGTCCGCGCCATCCTGCGCGAGGCCGGGAAGAACCAGAATCGCTTCTCGTCGTTCGTGCTCGGCGTGGTCAACAGCGCCGCGTTCCGGACGGCGAAGCCCGACACTCATCTCTTGACCACCGACGCCAGCGAGGCGAAGCGGTCAACGTCCGCCCCACAACGGTAGAGGAGAGCGAATGTTTATCACCAACAAGAACATTTCCCGCCGCACGGTGCTGAAGGGCATCGGCGTCACGATGGCGCTGCCGCTGCTCGAGGCGATGGTGCCGGCCCGGACGATTCTGGCGCAAGGCGCCAGCGCCGCGAGCGCCAGGAAGCTGCGCTTCGTCGCCATCGAGATGGTGCACGGCGCAGCCGGCAGCGCGCCGATCGGCGCGCAGAAGCACCTGTGGTCGCCCGCGGCGACGGGCAGCGACTTCGACCTGAGCCCGAGCTCGCTGAGCCCGCTCGAGCCGTTCCGCGACTACGTGACCATCGTCAGCAACACCGACGTGCGCAACGCCGAGGCGTTCACCGCCCCGGAGATCGGCGGCGACCACTTCCGCTCGAGCGCGGTGTTCCTGACCCAGTCGCACTGCAAGCAGACGCAGGGCTCGGACCTGCACGCCGGCATCTCGATCGATCAGATCTTCGCGAAGAAGCACGGCCAGGACACGCCGATCCCGTCGATGCAGCTGTGCATCGAGAACGTCGATCAGTCGGGCGGCTGCTCCTACGGCTACTCCTGCGCCTACACCGATTCGATCAGCTGGGCCTCGCCCGATCAGCCGCTGCCGATGATTCGCGACCCGCGGGTGGTGTTCGATCAGCTGTTCGGCGTCGGCGCGACGCCGGCCGATCGCAAGGAGCGGCGCACCGAGGATCGCAGCATCCTCGACTGGCTCGGCAACTCGATCGGGCGGATGCAGAAGGATCTCGGCGCCGCCGACCGCGCCCGCCTGAACGACTACCTCGACGACGTGCGCGAAATCGAGCGGCGCATTCAGAAGATCGAGGCGCACAACAGCACCGGCGAGCAGCGCGAGCTGCCGGGCGCGCCGATCGGCGTGCCGGACTCGTTCTCCGAGCACGTCAAGCTGATGTTCGACCTGCAGGCGCTCGCCTTTGCGTCCGACATCACGCGCGTGTTCGCGTTCAAGCTCGGGCGCGACGCCTCGAACCGCGCGTTCCCGGAGAGCGGCTACAAGGGCGCCTTCCACTCCGCCTCGCATCACCAGGAGAAGGAAGATCGCATCGTGGACTTCGCGAAGATCAACAAGTACCACGTCAGCATGATTCCGTATTTCCTCGAGAAGCTGAAGAACACGCCCGACGGCGACGGCAGCCTGCTCGACAACTCGGTGGTGCTCTACGGCTCGCCGATGGGCGACTCGAACGTCCACAACCACAAGCGCGTGCCGCTGTTCCTCGCCGGCCATGCCGGCGGCGCGCTGAAGGGCAACCTGCACATCAAGGCGGCCGACGGCACGCCGCTGGCCAACGCGATGCTGACGATGGCGCACAAGCTGGATCTGGACATGCCGTCGTTCGGCGACAGCACCGGCGAGCTCGATCTGAACAGCGTGCAGGCGCCGGTGGCGACGGACAAGGCGTAACGGCACGGAAGGAACCGCGGAGACCGCAAAGGACGCAGAGAAAGCGTTTCTCTGCGGTCCCGGCGGTCTCGGCGGTTTCATCTTGTTCGTGAGGATCTATGAAGCTGATACGAATCGTTCAGATCTCCGCCTTTGGCGGCGCTTGCGCTGTCCGCGCTGCTTCACGCCGCGCCGACCGCGATGGTGGCCGATGCGGCGATGCAGGGCAACCGGGACGCGGTCCGCACGCTGCTGAAGCAGGCGGCCGACGTCAACGCCGCGCAGGGCGACGGCATGACCGCGCTGCACTGGGCGGCGATGAAAGACGACGCCGACCTGGTGCAGACGCTGCTGTTCGCCGGCGCCAACGTGCGCGCGACGACCCGGATCGGCGCCTACACGCCGCTGATTCTCGCCGCCAAGAGCGGCAGCGCCGCGGTGATCGCGCCGCTGCTGAAGTCGGGCGCCGACGCCAACAGCGCCACCTCGAACGGCACCACGGTGCTGATGCTGGCGGCCGCGTCGGGCAACACCGACGCGGTCAAGGTGCTGATCGACGGCGGCGCCAAGGTGAACGAGAAGGAGCCGGTGCGCGGGCTGACGCCGGCGATGTTCGCCGCGGCGTCCAACCGCGCCGCGGTGCTGACGCTGCTGGCCAAGCACGGCGCCGATCTCAAGGCGACCTCGAAGGTCACCGACCTCGCCGGCGCTGAGCAAGGATCCGGCGGCGCTGCGCGAGATCACCTTCGGCAATCCGCCGCCTCCCGGACGAGCCGCCGGCCGGCGGGCGCAACGGTCCGGCCCCGCAGGCGGCGGCCGGCCCGGGCGGCCGCGGCGGCCGCGGCAACCAGACGGCCGGCGTCGATCGCAACTATCAGCTGAACGAGCTGGTCGCCGCGCAGGGCGGCCTGACGCCGCTGCTGTTTGCGGCGCGCGAAGGGCACGTCGACGCCGGCGCAGCGCGCTGCTCGATGCCGGCGCCGACGTCAACCAGGTGAGCGCCGGCGACAAGACCAGCCCGCTGCTGATCGCGACGATCAACGGCCACTTCGATCTCGCCAGGCTGCTGCTCGACAAGGGCGCCATCCGCGAACGCGGCTTCCGAGAACAACGCCACCGCGCTCTACGCCGCGCTGAACTGCGAGTGGGCGCCCAAGGCGCTCTATCCGCAGCCGCGCGCGCAGATGAACCAGAAGACCACCTATCTCGACCTGATGAAGGCGCTGCTCGACAAGGGCGCCGATCCCGAACGTGCGCCTGAACAAGAAGGTCTGGTACTCGGGCTACAGCTTCGACCTCTCCGGCGTTGACGAAACCGGCGCGACGCCGTTCTGGCGCGCCGCCTACGCCAGCGACGTGGACGCGATGAAGATGCTGGTCTGCGTACGGCGCCGATCCGAACATCCGCACCAAGCGCATCGCCGGCCGGCCGCGCGCCGGCGACGTCGATCGCGACGTGATCGACGTCTCGGGTCTGCCGCCGGTGCCGGTCGGCGGCCCGGCGGTGACGCCGCTGCAGGCGGCCGCGGGCGTCGGCTACGGCGAAGGCTTCGCCGCCAACTCGCACCGCTTCGCGCCGGGCGGCATGCTGGCGGCGGTGAAGTATCTGATCGAGGAGCTGCACGCCGACGTCAACGCCTTCGACCACGAGGGCAACACCGCGCTGCACCATGCCGCGGCGCGCGGCGACGTCGAGATGATCCAGTACCTGGTGTCCAAGGGCGCCGACGTCAAGGCGGTCACCCGCGAGGGCAAGACCACCGCCGACATGGCCAACGGCCCGGTGCAGCGCATCCAGCCCTACCCCGAGGCGCTGGCCCTGCTCGAGAAGCTCGGCTCCAAGAACAACCACAAGTGCGTCTCCTGCTAATCTAGAAATCTCAGGATCTTAGGATTTTTGGATCTAGGGGCCGCCTTGCGCTTCGCGCAGGGCGGCCCTTGTCACGTTTTGTCTTGACACTAAACCGACACAACCGTAAGGTCCGACCATCCAAGTCTGTTCGCCCACATAAGGGGGAGAGAAACATGCGTCGAGTCGTACTGAGTTGCGCGGTGCTTTGCGCCGCGGTGTTCTTCGTCGCCGAGAGCCAGCCTCGCCCAGGATCGCGCCGCGATCACCGGCGTCGTCAAAGACGCGTCGGGCGCGGTGATGCCTGGCGTCACTCGTCGAAGCGTCGAGCCCTGCGCTGATCGAAAAGACGCGCATCGGTGGTCACCGATAACGCCGGCCAGTACAAGATCGTCGACCTCAGCCCGGGCGACTTACGAGGTGTCGTTCACGCTGGCCGGCTTCAAGACCGTGCGCCGCGGCAACGTCTGCTCGAAGGCAACGTCCACGCCGACGGTGAACGCCGAGCTCCAGGTCGGCGCGCTGACGAAGTGCTGACCGTCACCGCCGAATCGCCGATCGTCGACGTCGTCAACAACCAGCAGTCGTTCGTCGCCAGCCGCGACGTGCTCGACGCGATTCCGACGACCCGGCGCGACACCACGGCGCGCGCGCTGCTGATTCCCGGCACGACGGTGACGCCGTTCGTGCTCGGCCAGTACAACCTGACCAGCCACGGCTCGTCGACGTCGGACTTCACCATCGCGGTCGACGGCATCCGCGTCAACAACCTGTGCGGCAGCGGCCAGTACAGCGGCTTCTACATGAACGACGCGGCGTCCAGGAGCTGACCTACACCACCGGCTCGGAGTCCGCGGAAATCCAGAGCAGCGGCATCCGCGTCAACAGCGTGCCGAAGGACGGCGGCAACAAGTTCTCCGGCATCCTTCTTCCTCTACGGCCAGAAGGGCTGCGCGGCCACCGCGACCAACGGCTGCTTCATGGCGGCCGACAACCGGTCCGACGCGGCGAAGGCGGCGGGCATCACCATCGCCGGCACGGCCTACGACTGGCAGATCAACCCGTCGTTCGGCGGGCCGCTGGTCAAGGACAAGCTCTGGTTCTACGTGACCTACAAGTACCAGGACAACAAGATCTACGTGCCGAGCGCGCACTTTCCGGACGGCAGCCCGGCCTACCGGAACTGCGATGGGCAACTACAGCGGCGTCGGCCGCGTCACCTGGGCGGCGTCGAGCAAGGACAAGGTCCGCTTCTACGTCGAGAAGCAGTTCAACGGCGAGTTCTACAACGGCTTCAACACCTACGCGGTCTCGACGCCGGAAGCGGCGACCGACGGGTTTGGCGGCGGCTGGGATCCGCAACATCCGGTGGACCCGCGCGCAGTCCAACAAGCTGCTGCTCGAAGCCGGGCTCTCCTATTACAACCTGCCGTACTCGCAGGCGTGCCACGCGGGCCTGAGCGCGACCGCGCTGCCGAGCCTGAACGGCTCGACCGGCCTGGTGTCGGGCGCGCTGCGGCTACCTGACGCCGCCGTATTCGAGCACGTCGAAGGTCTACGCGCAGCATGGCGTCGGCCAGCTACGTCACCGGCTCGCACGCGATGAAGTTCGGCATGACCGACAGCTGGGGCGAGAACTCGCGGACCTTCGCGCCGAACGCCAACATCGACACGCTGATCAAGATCAACGTCGCCGGTCTGGGCAACGAGATCCCGTTCCAGGTCGTGGTCTACAACTCGCCGGCGACCTCGATCCAGAACGTCAACAGCGACTTCGGCAGCTACGCGCAGGACACCTGGACGATGAAGCGGCTGACGCTGAACTACGGCGCGCGCTTCGAGCACTTCAACGCCTCGATTCCGGCGCGAGTCGTCGCCGGCGTCGACCTGGATCGGCGCGCGCAACTTCCCGGCGATTCCCGACGTGCCGAACTGGAACGACTGGGCGGTCCGCTTCGCGGTCGCCTACGATCTCTTCGGCACCGGCAAGACGGCGATCAAGGCCAACGCCGGCAAGTACGTCGCTTCGCAGGCGGCCGGCTTACGCCCAGACGTTCAACGGCATGAGCGGCGTGACCCAGACCGTCACCTGGACCGACCTCTCGCGCAACGGCACCATCTTCGATGCCAACGGCAACATCGAGGTCAACGAAGTCGGCCCGCGCACCGCCAACTACGGCCAGGTGACCAGCCGTCCCGGATCCGGCGCTGGCGCGCGGCAACAACTGGGAGTACAGCGCCGTCCTGCAGCACGAGCTGTTGCCGCGCACTGTCGGTCACCGCCGGCTACTATCGCCGCGACTTCTACAACCTGCAGGTCAACGACAACCAGAACGTGGCGCTGACCGACTGGTCGGCGCCCGTTCAACGATCAGCACGCCCGACGGACCCGAGGCTGCCGCTGGCGGGGCAGCCGATCCCGCTCTACAGCCTGAACGCGGCCAAGGTCGGCGTGGCCACCGATACGCTGGTGACCTACTCGACCGCCAACAAGACGACCTACAACGGCGTCGAGTTCACCGCCAACGTGCGGCGCGACAAGTTCATCGTCTTCGGCGGCGTCACGACCGACAAGCGGACGACGATTACCTGCGACGGCGACACCACCGCCACCACGCCGCGCGACACGCCGAACGGCGCGCGGTTCTGCGACGCGATTCCGCCGTTCCGCACCACGGTCAAGGCGTCCGCCGCCTACTCGTTCCCGCACGACATCAACCTGAGCGGATCGTTCACCGTCGATTCCCGGGCCCGAGCGTGGCCGCGAACTACACGGTCACGTCGGCGCTCGCCGGCCGCACGATCATCAGCTCGACGGCCGGGGCCAACTTCGATCGTGGTCAACCTGGTTCAGCCGGGCACGCTGTTCCTCGACTACCAGAACCGTCTGGATCTGCGCCTTGGCAAGACGTTCAAGTTCGACCGCACGAAGATCCAGGGCTTCATGGACGTCTTCAACGTGTTCAACTCGGGCACGGCGATGAGCGTCAACCAGACCTACGCGGCGAGCGGCACGAACCTGTGGCTGGCGCCGACGACGATCATGGACGGCCGCTACCTCCGGTTCGGCATGCAGATGAATTTCTGAAGGTCAGGTTCTAGGTTCTAGGGTTCTCGGTTCAAGGCCGCCCGCGGAAACGCGTGGCGGCCTTTTTTTGCGCCCGACCCCTTCGTGTCCCTGGTCGCCTCAGTGTCCTTCGTGTTCTTTGCGGTATTCCTCGTCCGCGACGATCTTGTCCTTGTTGGCGCGGACCTGGCGCTTGCGTGAGTCGAGCGCGGCGGCGGCGGTTTTTTCGGCGGAGCTCACCGCAAAGCCTGACAGCAGCTTCTCGAGATCGGCGCTCTTGCACGAGGGGCAGGTGATCGGCGGGTCCTGCGGGCGCGACAGCGCCTCGAACTCGTGGCCGCAGCTGCGGCAGTGAAAATCGTGGATCGGCATGATTGACCTATTGGGGCAGCGTCGCCAGCACGCGGCGCGGATCGATTCGCCACACGTTGCCGGCCTCGAGATTCGACAGCCACACCGAGCCGAGCCCGACGCGGACCGCATCGCCGCCCTTGCCGGTGAACTGCTGCACGACGGTGTTGGTGGACGGATCGATGCGCGACAGCGGGTACTCGAACGCCGTCACCCACACCGATCCTTCGCCGACGGCGATGTCGCCGCCGCCGCCGGGCACGCCGACCTCGATCGTCGCGACCACCTTGTTGGTCGCCGGGATCGATGCGCGACACGCTGCCGTCGCCCTGGTTCAGCGTCCACACCGCGCCGCCGCCGGCGGCGATGAAGCGCGGCGTCTTGCCGACCGCGATCGTCTCGACGATCAGGTTGGTGTGCGGATCGACGCGCGTGACCAGATTCTTCTCGCTGCTGGTGACCCACAGCGCGTCTTCGCCGTAGGTAAGCCCGTACGATCCGGGCGCCACGTAGATCTCGGCGACGATGGCGTTGGTGGCCGGGTCGATGCGGGCGAGCGTGCCCTTGTTGTCGGTGACGATCCAGATGCTGCCGGCGCCGGCGGCGATGGAGCCCTCGGTGTTGCCGATGGCGCAGCGGGATGGTCGCGGTGACGGCGCCGGTCTTGAGATCGACGCGCGAGATCGTCTGATCGCCGCAGTTGGGCACCCACAGGCTGCCGAACCCGGCGGCCAGCCCCGAGCAGGGCCGCTTGCCGACCGGAATCGTCGCCGCCACCGTATTGGACGCGGCGCTCAGCCGCGCGACGCTGTCCTTCGGCTTGTTCGAGATCCAGACGTCCTCGTCGACCGCAATCCAGTCGGGCGAACCCGGCACGGGAAAGACCGCGTCCGGCTGGAGGCGCTCGATCGGGATCTTGACGCCGGCGCGTCTTGACGCCGGGCTTGGGTGCGGGCGGCGTCTGCACGATGCGCCAAGCCCGAGCCAGAGAGCGCCATGACAATCTTCATCATCTCGTCCGTGCATAATAGCGCGCCATGATTCGCCGAACCACTGCGCCGGCGCGTCGGCGTCCGTCGTCGCTGGCGGCGCTGCCCCTGGCGCTCCAGATCGCCGCCGAGGCGCGCCAGGCGGCGGCGCCAGCGGCGCCAGCCGCGCAGTCGGCCGACATTCTTCGAAACCAGCGTGCGCCCGGTGCTCGCCGCCAACTGCTACGACTGCCATGGCGACGAGAGGATGGGCGGCCTGCGCCTCGACTCGCGCGAGGGCCTGCTCAAGGGCGGCAGATCCGGACCGGCGATCGTGCCGGGCGATCCCGAGAAGAGCCTGCTGATCCAGGCGGTGCGGCAGACGCGAGCACGCTGAAGATGCCGAAGGGCGGGCGGCTGACGCCGGCCGAGATCGACGCGCTGGCGGAGTGGGTGAAGGCGGGCGCGGTCTGGCCCGCCGTTCGCGGCCCGAGTCGACGGCTGACCGCCCCGCCCGCCGGCGCTTCGGCGGCGAAGCCCGCGCCATCGCTGCCGGCGTACGTCATCACGCCGGAGCAGCGGGCGTTCTGGTCCTTCCAGCCGATCCGCGTCGCGCCGGTGCCGGCGGTGTCGCACGCGTCGTGGCCGAAGACCGACATCGATCGCTACGTGCTCGCGCGCCTCGAGCAGGCCGGGCTGGCGCCGGTGCGCGCGGCCGACAAGCGCACGCTGATCCGGCGCGCCACGCTCGATCTGATCGGCCTGCCGCCGACCGCCGACGAGATCGAGGCCTTCGAGAAGGACGCGTCGCCCGACGCGTTCGCCAAGGTGGTCGATCGCCTGCTGGCCTCGCCGCAGTACGGCGAGACCTGGGGCCGGCTCTGGCTCGACGTCGCGCGCTACGGCGAGGACGACTACCGCTCGCTCGATCCGAAACAGCGCGGCTACAACCCGTATCCCGAACGCGTATCTCTATCGCGACTGGGTGATCAAGGCGTTCAACGACGATCTGCCGTACGACCAGTTCGTGCGCGCGCAGCTGGCCGGCGATCTGCTCGACGACGCGTCGACGCGCGCGCGCACGCTTGCCCGCGCTCGGCTTTCTCGGCCTCGGACCCGTGGTTCTACGACAACGGCGCGGTCGAGATCACCCGCGCCGACGAGCGGCACGATCGCGTCGACGTGGTGTCGCGCGGCTTCCTCGGGCTGACCGTCGGCTGCGCCCGCTGCCACGATCACAAGTACGATCCGATTCCCGACCCGGGACTACTACTCGCTGGCCGGCGTGTTCCTGAACACGCTCGTACCACGAATATCCGCTGGTCCCCAAGAGCATCGTCGACGAGTACACGCGCAGGACAAGCAGATCGAGAAGAAGGAGAAGCTGCTCGAGGAGTTCACGCACGACGGAGTCGACGCAGCTCGGCGAGACGCTGGCGCTGCAGGCGTCGAAATACATGGCGGCGGCGTGGAAGGTGCTCGGCGAACCGAAGGAAGAGGTCGCCAAGGTCGTCGACGCCGAGAAGCTGGATTACGAGCTGTTCGATCGCTGGCTGAAGTTCCTGGCGAAGCCGCCGCGTTTCTATCCGTACCTGACCAAGTGGCAGGAGATGATGAAGGGCGGCGGCAGCGCGGCGGAGGCGAAGAAGCTGGCCGACGAGTTCCAGGCGCTGCTGCTCGACGTGATGTTCGATCGGCAAGGAGATCAAGGAAGAGAACGACATCATCGCCGCCAAAGCGCTGCCCGGGACGAAGAAGAAGGAGCCGGGCAAGCTGCCGAGCGACTTCGTCACCAACGACGATTTCTGTCCCGGCTGCGGCCTCGAGCTCGAAGAGCCTGCCGGTCGAGCGCAACAACCTGTGGACCGACGTGTTTCAGCGCGATCTGCAGGACGGCTTCGATCCGTCGCAGTCGTCGGAGCGCATCAAGCCCGGGCTGCTGGCGTTCCGCGGCTGGGGGCTGGAGCGGCAGTTGAGCGCCGACCGCCGCGCGCTACGTCGACGGCCTGCGCGCCGACATCAAGGCGCTGCGCAAGGCGCAGCCGCCGAAGTACGCGTTCGTGCACGGCGTCGCCGACGTCGAGACGCCGGTCAACCTCAAGGTCAGCAAGCGCGGCAGCCCGTACAATCTCGGCGACGAGGAGCCGCGGCATTTTCTGTCGGTGCTCTCGAGCGGCGGATCCCGCGCCGTTCGCGAAGGGCAGCGGCCGGCTCGAGCTGGCCGACGCCATCCTCCGCCAGCCGATCGCGATGCGCGTCATCGTCAATCGCATCTGGAAGGGGCATTTCGGCACCGGGCTGGTCGACACGCCGAGCAACTTCGGCGTCGCGGGCGAGCGCCCGACCAACCCGGAGCTGCTGGAGTATCTGGCGCAGCGGTTCGTCGAGCAGAAGCTGTCGATCAAGCAGCTGCATCGCGACATCATGCTGAGCGCGGTGTACCAGCTCAGCACCGAGCACGTCGGCGGCGAACTTCGAGAAGGACGCCGGCAACCGGTTGTACTGGCGCGCCGACCGGCATCGCATGACGGCCGAGCAGATCCGCGACTCGCTGCTGTTCGTGTCCGGCGCGCTCGACAGCAAGATGGGCGGACCGTCGACGCCGTTGTCGCCGGCCTTCGACGCGGCGCACGATCTACGGCAAGGTCAGCCGCTACAAGCTCGACGACTACCTGCAGCTGTTCGATTTTCCGAGCCCGAACCTCTCGGCGGAGCGCCGCTTCACGACGACCGTGCCGCTGCAGCGCCTGTTCTTCATGAACAGCGACTTCATGCAGCAGCAGGGCGAGCTGATCGCGCGGCGCGTGGCGTCGGAGGCCGACAACACCGGCGCGAATCCAGAAGGCCTACCGGATCTGATCTTCGGCCGCGCCGCCTCAGACGCAGAGGTCAAGGCGGGGCTCGCGTTCCTGCACGACCGAGCCGCTCAAGGCCTACGAAGAACAGAAAAGCCGGGACAAGGACGGCAAGGCGACGAAGGACGCCAAGCAAAGGACAGCAAGAAGGATTCAGGCGCCGACCCGAACGACGCCGCCGACGACGACGAGAAGGCCGGCGAGGGCATGATGGCGGGCGTCATCCCCGGCAGCGCGAAGAAGGACGAAGGCAAGAAGCTGCTGCCGGCGACGCCGTGGGGCCGCTACGTGAAGATTCTGCTCAGCTCGAGCGAATTTCTGTTCGTGGATTGAGATGGCCTCACACAAATCACGACAGCCGCTGACGCGGCGCGACGCGCTCTGCCGCATGGGCAACGGCTTCGGCATGCTGGCGTTCGCCAGCCTGGTCAACGAGTCGATCCTCCGCGCCGCCGGCGGCCTGGCGCAGGACGGCACCGTCGACGCGCGCAAGCTCGATCACCCGGCGCAGGCCAAGCGCGTCATCTTCCTGTTCATGAACGGCGGCCTGTCGCAGGTCGACAGCTTCGATCCGAAGCCGATGCTCGACAAGTACCACGGCCAGCCGCTGCCCGGCGGCTCGGTCGCGACCGAGCGCAAGACCGGCGCGCTGATGCGCTCGCCGTTCACGTTCAAGAAGTACGGCAAGGCCGGCATCGAGGTCAGCGAGCTGTTTCCGCACGTCGGCGAGTGCGCCGACGACATCTGCTTCATCCGCTCGATGTACACCGACATCCCGAACCACGAGCCGTCGATGCTGATGATGAACACCGGCCACACCCAGGTCGGCCGGCCGTCGATCGGTTCGTGGCTGACCTACGGGCTCGGCACCGACAACAAGAACCTGCCCGGCTACGTCGTGCTCTGCCCGGACGTGCCGACCACGGTCGGGCCGCCGCTGTGGAACAGCGCGTTCCTGCCGGCGGTGCACCAGGGCACCTTCATCGCCGACAAGGTCGAGAAGCAGACCGAGACCGCGCTGATCGGCAAGGACTTCGATCCGAAGACGCTGATCTCGTACATCCACAACGACAAGTTCACGCTGACCGAGCAGCGCCGCGAGCTCGATCTGCTCGAGACGCTCAACCGCCTGCAGATGGAGCGCGAGGCGGTTCACGACCCGAAGCTCGAGGCGGCGATCTCGTCGATGGAGACCGCCTACCGGATGCAGACCGAGGCGCCCGACGTCTTCGACATCCGCAAGGAGAGCGAGGCGACGCTGAAGCTCTACGGACCCGGCAGCACGGCGCGCAGCTGCCTGATGGCGGTGCGGCTGATCGAGCGGGGCGTGCGGATGGCGCAGGTCTATTACGCGAAGGGCGATCCGTGGGACGCGCACTCGGACATCCAGGCGCACCGCAAGAACGCCAAGGACTCCGATCAGCCGTTCGCGGCGGTGATCAAGGATCTGAAGTCACGCGGCCTGTTCAAGGACACGCTGGTGGTCTGCGGATCGGAGTTCGGCCGCACGCCGGTGATGGAGGTCGGCGGCGGCGCCGGCGGCTCGCAGAACGGCCGCGATCACAATCCGTTCGGCTTCACGATGTGGCTGGCGGGCGGCGGCGTCAAAGGCGGCACGGTCTACGGCGCCACCGACGACTTCGGGTTCAAGGCGGTCGAGAAGCCGGTGCACGTGCACGACCTGCACGCGACGATTCTGCACCTGCTGGGGATCGATCACACCAAGCTGACCTACCGCTACAGCGGCCGCGATTTCCGCCTGACCGACGTCTCCGGCAACGTGATCCACGACATCATCGCGTAGTAACAAACGGAACGAACCGCAGAGCCGCAGAGACCGCCGAGCAGGCGCAGAAGAAATATTTCTCTGCGGTCTTTGCGGTCTCCGCGGTTCCTTCTTATCGTGACAGTCTCTCCATCGCGGCGACCAGCGCCATCGCGCCGCCGCGGTCGTCGGCGCCTTCGATCGCCGGGCCGATCGAAGTAGTAGCGCGGGTCGGGCCGGCGCCGGTGCCGCTGCAGACGTCGACCAGGCCGCCGTCCTCGGTGATGTGGGCGGCGAGCGCGCGCCAGGCGCGATCGGCAACCGGGGCGATACGGACCGATCGAGCCAGCCGAGCCGCACGCCTCGCGCCATCGCGGTCAGGATCATCGCGGTCGCCGTTTCCTCGCGGTACGCGCCGGGCCGATCGATGATCTCCCGCCACATGCCGTCCGGCGCCTGCCAGGCGGCCAGGCCCTTCATCTGCCTGGTGAAGATCGCCAGCAGCGCCGGCGCGCGACGGGTGGCCGGCCGGCATCGCGGTCAGCGTTTCCATCAGGCCGAACGCCGCGAAGCCGTTGCCGCGCCCCCAGGCAGCGGGGCCGTCGGTCGCGTGGTTGAAGATGCCGTCCGGCTGCTGCAGCCGGCCGGCATAGGCGATCAGCAGCTGCGCGGCGCGATCGAGATCGCGCTGCGCGATCGGGCATCGATCGCGGTCCGCGCCAGGATCGCCGCCGCCATGAACATGTCGTCGGTCCAGCCCTGGCCGTACTGCGGGATGCCGCCGTCCTTCTCCTTGAGCGCGGCGTCGGCGCCCTCGATCGCGAGCCGCCGCGCCGCGGCGTTGGCCGGGTCCGCCTTCGCCAGCTCCGCGAACACCATGCGTGCCGGCGACGGTCGTCAGCTGAATGCGATCGCCGAGCAGCGACTTCTCGCCGGAGAGCCACGGCTGAACCTGTCGCCAGCACCTTCGTGCGCAGCGTGGCGTCGCCGGTCAGCGTCGAGAGCTCGAGCGTCTTGATCCAGGCCAGCGCCGGGATGTAGCTGATCGACGGGCGCGGCGGGGTAGCGCGCGGCGAGCAGCTGCGCGATGTCGATCGGCTGCGCGCGCCACCCGTTTCGCGATCGCGTCACGAAGCGCCGAATGCGGCGGCGCGATGGCTCGCCGACGATCGACAGCGCCAGCGCCAGACTCGTCGTGGGTCGCCGACGCGGGCAGCAGCTTGGCCCGCACGTGCGGCCAGGCCTGCGGCGGCCCGGGTCGCGCAATGCGGCGGTCAGCGAATCAGGCGGCTCGCCCGCAGACGCCTCGCCGCGGAATCTCGACGACGAGATCCGGTGCCTGGTAGGCCACCCATCGCCAGACGTAGCGGCTCTCCGGCTGCTCGGGATCCTCGTAGAAGCCTTTGATCGGCGGGAAATGGAACGGCTTCGCGCTGCGCATGGCCGTCAGGGTCGGCCATCGGCAGCGCCGAGACCATCCAGCGATTCGCGAATCGTTCTGCGGCGCGCTCGCCTTTCAACCAGCGCACCGCGTCGAGCACCGCCTGCGCGCCGCGAGCGGTCGCCGTCGAGACCGCCGACGATCACCAGACGCAGCCTGGTCGACGCCGGATCGAACGCGGACGGGTTCTCGATCGTCAGCAGCGGCGTTTCGCTGCGCGTGACGCCGGCGGCGCTGACGAGGCGCGGCTCGCCGGGCAGCGCCGCGAGCGCCTTGAGATCCGCGTCGATCGGAGCCGTCGCGGTCGGGGCCGGCGACGCCAGGCACGCGATCGGCGCAACAGGACGAAGGTAAGGCGCGTCTCATCGACGCGCAGTGTAGCAGACCCTACTGGCGCCTGAGGCCGCGCGTCAGCATCGTCGCAGCCCAGCGACCGCGAGATCGTCGAGCGCGTCGCGGTGCGTCGAGAGCTGATGCGCCATCCCGAGCGTGGCGATGCCGTGGCTCAGCGCCCAGGTGATCTCGGCGAGCTCGAGCGGATCGCCGGCGCCGAATCCGGCCGCCGCTTCTGGCCGCGGCGGATGGTGTCGAGCAGCACGTTGAACGCCGCCTCGCCGTGCAGCGCTGCAGCTCCGGATCCGCCGGTCCAGTCAGTCAGCACGCCGCTGAACATCGTCTGGTAGTGCGACGGGTTGGCGCGGGCGAAGCGCGATAGGCCGCGGCCATCGCCGGCATCGGATCGCGCCGGCGCTGGCCTCGGCGCGCGCGACCGCCGCGGCCAGCGCGTCGTGAAAGCGCCTGAACCCTTCGGAGGCGACGCGGGCGAGCAGCGCCTGCTTGTCGTCGAAATGGCGGTAGAGCGCGGTGCGCGACACGCCGAGCCGGGCGCCGACGCCGCGCAGGGTCAGCGCCTGCACGCCTTCCTCCTGGATCATCTGCACGGCGGTCTCGACCAGCGCCCGCTCGAGGTCGCCGTGGTGATAGCGCCCGTTTTTTCGCCATGTCCTGCGCCAGTCTATCGCGATCGGTGTTGACAGCGTCAACATCGGTGGCGGTAAGCTATGTTGACTATGACAACATTACGAGCGACTCTGGAACGCCAGCCCGCCGCTGACCGCCGTCGGACTGGTGATGCTGGCGGCGCTGGCCGCCTCGGCTGATCGCCATGGCGGTCGATACCAGCCAGATCCTCGGCGCGCCGCGCTGGCTGAAGCCGGCCAAGTTCGCGATCTCGTCGGCGATCTACGCCTTCACCCTCGCCTGGATCTTCACGTGCCTCCCGGAGCGGCGGCGGCTGACCGGCCATGCGTCGGCTGGATCACCGCGGTGGTGCTGGTGCTCGAGGTCGGGATCATCGACCTGCAGGCGGCGCGCGGCGTCACCAGCCACTTCAACGCCGCCACGGCGCTCGACGCGGTGCTGTTCGCGGTCATGGGCATCGCCATCCTGGTGCTGTGGGTCGCCGCGATCGCGCTGACCGTGGCGCTGTTCCGCCACCGCTTCGCCGACGCGTCGTTCGGCTGGGCGCTGCGGCTCGGCATGCTGCTGACGGTGATCGGTCAGGCGACCGGCGGGCTGATGACGATCGCCGTCGGACGCGCAACTCGAGGCCGCGCGCTCGCACCGGCCTGCACGTCTCCGGCGCGCACACCGTCGGCGGCCCTGACGGCGGGCCGGGACTGCCGCTCACCGGCTGGAGCCGCGAGCACGGCGATCTCCGCGTCGCCGCACTTCGTCGGCATCCACGCCGTGCAGCTGCTGCCGGCGCATCGCCTGGCTGCTAGCGGGCCGCTCGGCGCCGCCTGGCGCCGCGCGCCGTGTCTGCTGGCGGCGGCGGGCTACTACGCGCTCTTCGCGATCCTGCTGGCGCAGGCGCTCGGCGGGCACCCGCTGGTGCCGACGATGGTGTCGCGATGACGATCGAAGGTGTGTTCTCGGCCTGCAACCTGCTGGCGATGGCCGGCTGGCTCCTGCTGCTCGCTCGTGCCGCGGCATCGCCTGGCCATGACGATCGCCGGACCGCGATTCCGCTGACGCTAGCCGCGGTCTACCTCGCGCTGTTCGTGCTGCACGTGCGCGGATCGAGCGGCGGGTTCTCGTCGCTCGCCGGTGTGGCGCAGCTGTTCGACAATCGCTGGCTGCTGCTGGCCGGCTGGGTGCACTACCTCGCGTTCGATCTGTTCATCGGCGCCTGGGAAACGCGCGACGCGATGGCGCGGCGGCGTGCCGCGGCTACTGCTCGCGCCCTGCCTGGTCCTGACGTTCATGCTCGGGCCGATCGGGCTGCTCTGCTACCACCTGGTGCGCGCTCGTGCGCACCAGCCGCTCGATGGCGCGGTACTCGCGCCAGTGCCGAAGGCTCACTGACAGGAATCCGGCGACCGGCAGCGCCAGGACCACGCCGCCGGCGCCGCCGAGCACCGCGCCGCGTCCACAGGCTGAGGACCACGCCGGCGTCGACAGGTGCATGCCGTGGCGGATCAGCCGCGGGTAGACCAGCGTGTCCTGCACGACGCGCAGGGCGACCAGAAACGCGATCACCGCCAGCGCGCGATCGCCCGCCTGCGTCACCGCGATCAGCATCGTCGTCACCGGGCCGATGCCGGGCACCAGCTCGAGGATGCCGGCCGCGACGCCGAGCGACACCGCCGACGGCACGCCGATCAGCACGAAGCCGCCGACGCACAGCAGCCCGACGATGACGCCGGCCGCCGCCTGCGCGCGGATGTAGCCCGCCAGCGCGCTGTTGACGTCGTGCAGGTACTCCTCGCCGCGCCACTGCAGGTGGCCGCGCGGCAGCACGCGCAGCGTCGATCGGCGGAAGGCTCGGCCAGACGGTCAGCAGCATCGCCGCCAGCACCGGCGTGACGGCCAGCCATGCCGCGTACCGCGCCGCGTCGATCAGCGTGTCGAGCGTGGTGCGCGCCTGCCGCTGGATGTAGCCGATGGCGCCCTCGATGCGGCGCTTCAGCAGCGGGCGCGCTCGACGGCGGGCACCGGCGCCGACGCGATGAACCGATCGATGGTGTCGAAATCGCCGCCGCCGAACAGGTGATCGACGGCGTCCGGGCGCGGTGACGTGGACCCATCGCGCGATCGGCTCGCTGGCGAATCGCCACGCGAGTGCGATCGGCAGCGACAGGACGGCGTAGATCAGCGCCAGCGACGGCGCCGCGCGGCAGCGGCCGGCCCGCGGCGTCCGGGTGCGGACCGTGCGGCTCACGATGTCGACCGCCGGCGCCAGCAGGTACGCGAAGAACATCGAGAGCAGCAGCAGGACGCTGCCGCCCTTGATCACTGCTGCTTCGTTTTCTTCGCCTCGTCCGCTTCCTTGAGGCGCGCGCCGCGCAGGATGTTGCCCATCGCGTAGTTACCTTCGTGGCAGGCGTATTCGTACATCAGGTCGTTGGTCGCCGGCCAGGTGTATTCCGCCGTCCACGGCCTGGTCCAGGTGGTCGGATCCTCGACCGTGAACTGGTAGCGCAGCGTCTTGGCGTCCACCCGCGTCAGGCGCTCGACGATGTGAAGGGCCTCGCTCGAGCCGCGGAAGCGGGTCTTGTCGGTGAAGTTGGTGGTGTCGATCACCAGCGTGTCGCCGTCCCAGCGGCCGATCGAATCGCCCATCCACTTGCGGATCGACGACGGCAGCATGCTGCGCGCCCATCCGGACGATGCGCGCGTCGTGCACCATCTCGGTCAGGATCACGACCGTGTCCGCGCGTCTGCACGATCTGATGCAGGTTGTTGTAGAAGTAGGTCGGCAGGATCGGCGGGCCCGACGTCGAGCTGAAGCCGATGATGCAGCGCTCGCCGAGCGGACGCTGTTCCGGATCGTCGTAGGCGTCGGCGCCTTCGAAGCCCGGGATCGTCTTCGCGGATCGCCTCGTCGGAGGTGGTCCGCAGCACGCCGCGAGGCGTTGCGCGTTCTGCGCCGTCTCGGTCAGCGCCGGAACGCGGCCGTCCGGCGGATCGACAATCAGCGAGGCGCGCTTGCGACCGTCGACGGTGGTGTAGCGCGAGCCGGGATCCAGCCAGAAATTGTTGTAGCCGCCGACGTTGCCGTACGGGCCCGGCGATCCGTCGCCGCCCGACGGCGGCGCGGCGCGGTTGGCGTCGATCGGCGCGTTGAGTTTCTCGCTGCGATCCGCGACCTGCTGTTCGAGCTTCTTCGCCTCTTCGTCGGTCAGCACCAGCGGCGTGCCGGCGCGTCGCTCGAGCGGCGTGATGCGTGCCGAGATCGTAGGTGCCCTGGAGATCCGGATGGCCGTCGCTGGTCCGGGGCATCCCACCGGCCGCCGCCGGCGGGGTCCTGGCCGGCCCGCGCGTTTGCCCGTACATCACCGCCGCCAAGACAGTCATCACCGTGATCGACGTCAGGAATGGTGTGCGCATGTGCAGACCTCGCTTCCGCATTCTACTCTCGTTCGGCGGCAGCGCTGGCGGCGGTGTTCGAGTATCCGAGACGCCGAAGCAGCGGCGACGTCATGGCTGTCGTCAGCAGCGCCATCAGCATGAGCATGGTGAAGAGCGGCGGCGGCAGGATGCCGCTTTCGAGCCCGATGTTGAGCACGACCAGCTCCACCAGGCCACGGGTGTTGAGGAGCGCCGCCAGCGCCAGGGTCTCGCGCGATGTGAACCCGAGTCGCCGCCCGATCAGGAGCGGGCCGGCGGCTTTCCCCAACACCGCGACGGCAAGGATGATCGCCGGTTTCGACGGCGAGTACACGGGGCGACAGCCGTGGCCAGGCCGATGCGCGTCAGGAAGCGGTGCACGCATGTGAAAGCCTCGCTTTTCCCGGAGGCAGATTCTACATCCCCGCCGGTGCAGATCCGCGCAGCAAACAGATATTACCGAACTCTTACAGTGCGCGGTCGACAGGTTTGACTACCTTAGTAGTCACATATGAGCAGCGTAGCGACCCTCCCGGCCGAATCCCGTTACAGCAAATTCAGTTATCTGACCTGCGTCGTGCTGATCTGGTTTCACGTCCAGGCGGTCGCCGCGTTCTGGTCGTTCACCTGGACCAACCTGTTCGTCGCCGCTGTTCCTCTACTGGGTGGCGGTCGGCCTGGGCATCAGCATGGGCTATCACCGGCTGCACACGCATCGCGGCTTCAAGACCTACCGGCTGTTCGAGTATTTCCTGGCGGTCTGCGGCACGCTGACGCTCGAAGGCGGACCGATCTTCTGGGTCGCCACGCACCGCCAGCACCATCAGCACTCCGACCAGCCGAGCTCGATCCGCACACGCCGCGCGTCAGCGCGTTCTGGGCGCACCTCGGCTGGATCCTCTTCGGCGAGGCGCACCACAACGACACCGCGCTGATGTCGCGCTACGCGCCCGACCTGGCGAAGGACCCGTTCTACCGCTGGCTGACCACCTATCACTGGGTGCCGCTGACGGTGCTCGGGCTTCGCGCTGCTCGCCATCGGCGGCTGGCCGCTGGTCAACTGGGCGATCTTCCTGCGCGTCGTCGTCGGCCTGCACGCGACCTGGCTGGTCAACTCGGCGACGCACATGTGGGGCCGCCGCCGCTTCGCGACCAAGGACGACTCGCGCAACACCTGGTGGGTGGCGCTGCTGACCTTCGGCGAAGGCTGGCACAACAACCACCACGCGCACCCGACGTCGGCGCGTCACGGCCTGGCCTGGTACGAGTTCGACCCCACCTGGCTCGAGCTGAAGGTCCTGAAGGCGATCGGCCTGGTCTGGGACGTCCAGGTCGCCCGGATCAGCCAGGCGCACCGAGGAAGAGGTCGCCGCCTAGCGCCGTTCGCCGCTATCCTTGAAGGCGTGAGGCGGGCATGACGTCCGGCGGGCGCCGGAAGTCGATCGCGTTCTTCATCGTCCTCGGCGTCTGCCTCGTGGCGGGCGCCGTCGCGCTCAACGTCGGCTGGGTCATCCTCAACTGGCGCGAGGCCGGGCTGCTGATCGCTCGGCCTCCTCGTCTTTCCCCTCATCATCACCGGCGTCGTGCTCAACACCATCTTCCTGGTCCGCGAAATCCGCCGCAACGAGCAGCACGACGCGTTCATCAACGCCGTCACGCACGAGCTGAAGACGCCGGTCGCGTCGATGAAGCTGTACCTCCAGACGCTGCAGAACCGCGACGTCGACGAGGCCAAGCGGCAGGAGTTCTATCGGCGTCGATGCTGCAGGACAGCGATCGCCTGCTCGGGACGATCGAGCAGGTGCTGCGCGCCGGACAGCTCGGCGCGCAAGCTGCGGCACGCCAGCCCGATGCCGGTCGACCTCGGCGGCGATCGTGCGAGGAGTGCCTGGCGCTGGCGCGCACGCGCCATCATCTGCCGCCAGGACGCGGTGACCTGCGACGAGTCGGCACGTCGACGGCGCGTCGTTCAGGTGCTCGGCGACGAGGACGACCTGAAGGCGATGGTCTCGAACCTGGTCGACAACGCCATCAAGTACTCCGGGCCCGAGGTGCAGGTGGCGGTCGAGCTCGAGCAGGCCGATCCGGCGACGGCGACGCTGCGGGTGCGCGATCGCGGCGTCGGCATCTCGGCAGTCGAGCGCAAGCGGATCTTCAAGCGCTTCTACCGCATTCCCGGCGCGATGCGCGTCGCGCGTCAAGGGCACCGGCCTCGGGCTGTTCATCGTCCGATCGGTGGTCGCGCGGCACGGCGGCAAGGTGTTCGTCGAGAGCGACGGCGCCGGGCCAGGGCAGCACGTTCATCGTGCAGCTGCCGGTGGTGGCGCCGCAATGAGCCGCATCCTGGTCGTCGAAGACGAGCAGCATCTGGCCGACGGCCTGCGCTTCAACCTCGAGGCCGAGCAGTACGACGTCGATGTCGTCGACAACGGCGAGGACGGCGCTGCGGCGGCTGACCGCCGATCCGGCGCGCTACGACCTCGTGATCCTCGACGTGATGCTGCCGGGCATCGACGGCTTCGCGCGTCGCGACCGAGCTGCGGCGAGCGCGGCAGTTCGTGCCGGTGCTGATGCTGACGGCGCGCGGCCGATCGGAGGACGTGCTGCGCGGCTTCGGCGCGGGCGCCGACGACTACCTGCCGAAGCCGTTCGAGCTGCCGATCCTGCTGTCGCGGGTGCGCGGCCTGCTGCGCCGGCACGAGTGGTTCCGCGCGCGAGGCGGCGGCGCCGGCGTCGCCGGCCGGTGGCGTCGCAGTTCTCGTTCGGCGACAAGAGCATCGACTTCGAGCAGCTCGAGGTCCGGGTCGGCGACAAGACGGATGCCGCTGACGCTGATGGAAGCGTCGCTGCTGCGCTACTTCGTGCAGCACGAAGGCAGCCCGGTGCCGCGCAAGGAGATCCTCGAGAAGGTCTGGGGCGTGCACGAGGACACCGACACGCGCGCCATCGACAACTTCATCGTGCGCCTGCGCCGCTACATCGAAGACGAGCCGTCCAACCCGCGGCATCTGCAGACCGTCCGCGGCGTCGGCTATCGCTTCGTGGCGAACCCGGAGTAGTCCGGCGCCGTGACTGACTGGTCCACGACGCCGCAGCCGGTCGGCGACAGCCGCTGGTCGTTCCCGCCTCCCGATCGCTGGCCCGACGGCGACCTGATTGCCGTCGGCGGCGATCTCGAACCGGCGACGCTGATCAACGCCTATCGCCGCGGCATCTTTCCGATGGAAGTCGGCGGCGCTGCAGGGCAAGCTCGGATGGTGGTCGCCGGATCCCCGCGGCATCGTGCCGCTCGATCGCCTGCGCGTGACCAAGTCGATGCGGCAGAGCGCCAAGCGATTCGAGGTCCGCGTCGACACCTGCTTCGTCGAGGTGATGCGCGCCTGCGGCGATCCGTCGCGCGAGGACGGCTGGATCACCGAGGAATTCGTTGCCGCCTATACCACCCTCCATCGAGCTGGGCTGGGCGCACAGCATCGAGGTGTTCGACCGCAACGGACAGCTGGCCGGCGGCCTGTACGGCGTCCGGATCAACGGGCTGTTCGCCGGCGAGTCGATGTTTCACGCCCAGCGCGACGCGTCGAAGGTGGCGCTGATGGCGCTGGTCGGTTGATGCGTCGAGAGCGGCATGCAGCTGCTCGACGTGCAGTGGTGCACGGAGCATCTGGCGTCGCTCGGCGCGATCGAGGTGTCTCGCCGCGACTACCTCGCGCGCCTTGCCGAGGCGCTCGCCACCCGGTAGGATTCGGTCCCATGAAACACCGCGCCATCGCCTCGCTCGCGCTCGCCGCGATTGCCGCGTCCGCCCCGCTGCTGGCGCAGCCGGCGCAGAACGCCAACGTCCCGAAGATCCGGTTCGAGTCGGTGCCCGACTTCCTGAAGTACTCGCCGGACATGAATCTGGGCGAGGTGCTCGGCGTCGCGATCAACTCGAAGGGCACGCTCGCCGTGCTGAACCATCCCGGCAGCGCGACGGTCGGCCCGCTCTACGGCAACGCCTCGACGCAGATCCTCGAGTTCGACGCCAACGGCAAGTTCGTGCGCGAGGTCGGCAAGGGCGTCTACGGTCTCGGCTACGGCCACGGCATCCGCTACGACAAGTACGACAACCTCTGGGTCGTCGACAAAGGCACGCACGCGGTCACCAAGTTCAATCCCGGCCGGCTACGTCACGCTGAATCTCGGCCGGCGGCCCGAAGGGCCGGACGAGCCGGAGTACTTCAAGGGCGGCCGCGGCGGCGGGCCGGCGCCGGTGCACGATCGACGGCTACTTCCGCGGGCCGACCGACGTCGCCTGGGACAGCGACGACAACATCTACGTCAGCGACGGCTACACCAATTCGCGCGTCGCCAAGTTCGACAAGCACGGCAACTGGGTGAAGTCGTGGGGATCGCGCGGCCGCGAGCCAGGGCCAGTTCAACACCCCGCACAACATCGCGATCGATCGCCAGAACAACGTCTACGTCGCCGATCGCAGCAACAACCGCATTCAGGTGTTCGATCGCGACGGCACGTTTCTACGCGTCATCCTGCTGAACGCGCCGTACGACAAGACGCGGCATCCGGTGCTCGGCAACCTGCCGGCGCGCCCGCCGGACGAGACCGCGGCGTGGACGCTCTGCATCACGCCGACGCCGACGCAGTATCTCTACGCCACCGACTCGAGCCCGGCCGCGCTCTACAAGCTGACGCTCGACGGCAAGATCGTCGGCATGCTCGGCGAGTCGGGGCACGACCTCGGTCAGTTCAACTGGGCGCACGGCCTGGCGTGCCCGTCGGAGAACACGCTCTACGTCGCCGACATGAACAACTGGCGCGTGCAGAAGCTGATCCTTCATCCATGAAACCACTCGTCGTCGCCGGCTCTCGCCGCGTCTCTCGCTGTCCGGCTGCGCCACCCACACGATCAACGCGCCGTCGGT
The DNA here is from genome assembly GCA_963794705.1 of uncultured Acidobacteriota bacterium. GTDB lineage: Bacteria > Acidobacteriota > Vicinamibacteria > Vicinamibacterales > CAVVIG01 > CAVQFC01. The sequence goes on along the minus strand of CAWCFI010000004.1, from coordinate 44,336 downwards.
CCGCGGCCACGATGGAGTTCCTCGCCAGCGACGCGATGAACGGCCGCGGCAGCGGCACGCGCGACGAATGGATTGCGGCCAGCTACATCGCATCGCAGCTGCGCCGCTGGGGCCTCGAGCCGCTCGGCGACGACGGCGGCTTCGTGCAGGCGGTGGAGATCGCGCGGACGCAGGTGACGGCGCCGCCGGTGCTGACGCGCCGGCGCGCTGCGCCTGACGCACGGCAAGGAGATGATCGTGCAGGGCCTCGGCGCGCTGCGCGTCTCGGGCCCGCTGCGGAAGTTCCGGACGCGGCGCGACGGTCGCCGGCGGGCGCGGTGGTGCTGATGCCGGAAGGGCCGATCAGCCGGGACGCCTGCATCGCGTACCGCCGGCGGCCGCCGCGGTGCTGACGATCGAAAACGCGCAGATGCGCTCGCGCTGGGACGTGCAGGCGCGCGCGTCCCATCTTGCTGCCCGGCCGCATCGTCGCGCTGCCGCCGTCGAGCCGGCGGCCGCTGCGCCTCTGACGCGGATCACGCTCGACAAAGCCTCGCACGCCGCGATGAGCGGCGCTGGCGGACGGCGCCGTCGTCTCGCTGGAAGCGACCGGCAGCGAGGTGACGACCCACACCTGGAACGCGGTCGGACAGCTGAAGGGCAGCGACGCGGTCGATGGTCAACGAGGTCATCCTGCTGACCGCGCATCTCGATCACCTCGGCGGCAACGGCACCGGCGCCGATCAGATCTTCAACGGCGCGGACGATGACGCGTCGGGCAGCGCCGCGGTGCTGGAACTGGCCGAGGCGCTGGCGAAAGGGCAAGCGGCCGAAGCGGACGCTGATCTTCGCCTGGTTCGGCAGCGAGGAGGCCGGCGGCTACGGCGCGCGTTACTTCGTCGAGCACCCGCCGGTGCCGCTCGATCGATCTGATCGCCAACCTCGAGTTCGAGATGATCGGCCGCGCCGACAAGGCCGTCGCCGCCCACACGCTCTGGCTCACCGGCTACGAGCGCAGCAATCTCGGACCCGAGCTCGCCCGCCGCGGCGCGCGCATCGTCGCCGATCCGCACCCCGATCAGAATTTCTTCGAGCGGTCGGACAACATCATGCTGGCGCGTCAGGGCGTCGTCGCGCAGACGGTGTCGAGCTACGGCATGCACACCGACTACCACCAGCCGTCGGACGATCTCGCGCATCTCGACATCGCCGCACATGACCGAGTCGATTCAGTCGATGCTGAAGCCGGTGCGGTGGCTGGCGAACAGCCGCTTCAAGCCGGCGTGGCTGCCCGGCAAGCGACCCTAGGGAAAAGACGCGCCCGCCGCCGCACCTCAGCCGAAAGTTGGCGCACGTCCTGCACCGGAATCCGTGGAGGCACCATGCAGGGCGTTAGTCGTGTTCCGATCTTGTTCGTAAATGCGTATCTCGTCGACGTGGAACCGGACAATCCATCCGGCGGGTGGGTGCTCGTGGACAGCGGGCTCCCCGGGGTTGGCGTCCCGATCATCGAGCGTGCGGCAGCCGCGCGATACGGGGCACGGCCGCCGCGGGCCATCGTGCTGACGCACGGGCACTTCGATCACGCCGGATCCGCGGCACGCCTTGCCGCCGCATGGCAGGTGCCGATCCTTGCGCACGAGCTCGAGCGGCCGTATCTGACTGGCCGATCGGACTATCCGCCACCGGACCCGACCGTCGGCGGCGCGCTCGCGCTGCTGTCGCGGACATTTCCATACGGGAGCATTGATCTCGGGGAACGCCTCCGTTCGATTGATGCCGACGGCGCGCTCGATCCACTGCCGGGCTGGCGTGCCGTCCACACACCCGGCCATACCGCCGGTCACGTCTCGCTCTTTCGCGAATCCGACGGCACTCTGCTGGCCGGCGATGCCCTGACCACCGTGAACCAGGAATCATGGGTGTCCACCATGACGATGAAACCGGAATTGAGGTGGCCGCCGGCGCCGTTGACCACCGACTGGACTGCCGCCAATGCCAGCGTTCATCGGCTGGCGGCTCTTGGTCCGCGCGCGATCGCGGCGGGTCACGGCCGGCCAATGGTCGGCGACGACGCAACCCGCGCGATGGAGCATTTCGCCGCGCATTTCTCGCCGCCCAGAGAGGGAAGGTACGTCCGCCGCCCGGCGCGAACCGACGAACACGGCGTGGTGTTTCTGCCGCCGCCGGTCGCCGATCCGGTCGGCGGCGCAATCAGAGGCGCCGCCATTGCCGCCGCGGTGACCGGCGTGGTGCTGTCCGTGAGCCGGGCGCACCAGCGCCGACGTCGGGCCGTACTGCGCTAAGGCCGGGCTTCCGGGGACATCGCCAGATTGACGGCGGCGTCCTCTCTGGAGTCGGCCAGCCGGAACGCACGGAATCGCTCCTCGAGCCACGGCTTGAGGCTGGCCTCCCGCCGCTCCAGCAGCTCCTGGAAGCACTCGTCCATCAGCTTCTGAAAGTGATCGGGATGGCGCGCGGCGGACCCGCCCAACGCGTACCAGATGTCTGCCAGATCGCCGTCTTCAATGCTCTGAAATCGGATATCGCTCATGCGCCGTGCGGCTGCAAGATGCATGCTGCAATCGCGATCGTATGATGGAGACCATGGCGAAGGGCGGGACGAGCGGAGACGACGGCACGAGGCGGGTCCTGGTCGTCGAGGACGAGGCGCCCATTCGCGAGCTCGTGCGCTTCCATCTGGCGCTCGCGGGTTTCGATGTGGTCGAGCTCAGCGACGGTGCTGCCGCCCTCGACCTCGCGCGGGTCACGCCGTTCGATCTCATCATCCTCGACATCATGCTGCCTGGCCTCGATGGCCTCACGCTGTGCCGCGCGCTTCGGGTTCAGGGCGCCAATCTCGCAACCTCGATCCTGATGGTGACCGCGCGGGACACGGAGTCAGACAAGGTGCTCGGCCTCGAGAATGGGGCCGATGACTACCTCACCAAGCCGTTCGGAGTGCGCGAGCTCGTGGCTCGCGTCACGGCGTTGCTCAGGAGGCACGACCGGGTCGATCGCGGAGGAACCACGACTCGTCAAGTCGTTCGGGGCGATCTGCGGGTGGACGCTGACAGGCGGCAGGCGACGGTGCGAGGAGAACCGATCGAGCTCACCAAACAGGAGTTCGATCTCCTGTACCTTCTGTGCGCGAACCCCGGCATCGTCTTCAGCCGGCAGGCGCTGTTGTCCAGGGTCTGGGGCGGGGATACCTATGTGACCGAGCGGACCGTTGACACCGTAGTCAGCCGACTGCGGCGGAAGGTCGAGGTCGATCCGCAGGATCCCGAGTTGCTGCTCACCGCCTGGGGCGTCGGCTACAAGTTCGTCGACGAGCCGTGAGTGGTCCGGCCTGATCCCTGCTCGCAGGGCAGCGCGACCGAGAACACGGTGAGCCCTGGCCGGCTGACCACGCCAATCCGGCCACCGTGCCGTTCGACGATGGCTTTGGCAATCGACAGCCCGAGACCGCTGCCCTCGGTGCCGCTCACCCGGGCTTGATCGACTTTGTAAAACCGTTCGAACACGTTGCCGATGTGCTCGCTCGAGATTCCGGCGCCGGAATTGGTGACCTCGAGAATCGCCTGACCGCCTTCGGCCCGGGCTGATAACTCGATGCGACCGCCGTCGGGGGTATGCTTCAGCGCGTTCCCGAACAGGTTGTCGATGACCTGTTCGATCCGTCCCGGATCGCCCACGATCTGATCGGCGTCGTCCGAGACGCTGATGTCGACCGTCAGGGCATGCCGCTGAATGTCCTGGTGGTAACGCTCGACGACGTGGTCGAACAGCCGGCGTGCCGCGAAATCTCTCACCTCCAGGTCGCCGACGCCGTTTTCAAAACGTGCGAGGTCGAGCAGGTCTTTGACGATCCGGTCGAGGCGGTAGGTCTCGCGTTCGAGTGTCGTGAAATAGCGTTCGCGAGTCTCCGCGTCCATGGAGCGATCTTCCATGTGCAGGGTTTCGACGTAACCGAGCATCGCCGTCAAGGGCGTCTTGAGCTCGTGAGAGACGTCGGCGAGCATCTGTTTGCGAAGACGTTCGGCGGCACGCAGCGCCTCATCGCGCGCGGCGAGGTCCGCGGCCATGCTGTTGAACGCGGCGGCCACGTCCGCGACTTCGTCGGTGCCGGTCACCGTCACCCTGGCGGACAGGTCGCCGGCGCCGAGCCGACGGCTCGCCTGCTGCAGCGACTTCAGCCGGCGCCGGGACGGCTCGAAGATGAAGATGGCCGCGGCCATCGTCGCCAGTACGAGCAAACCCGTTCCGGGTACGGACAACAGCCGTCCCACGTCGCGCGCGAGCGGGTTTGGCGCTGGTGCCGGCGGAAGGACGACGATGCCGCGCAGCTCGCCCGCGACCTGAATGGGCGCCATCACGAATGGAGGAACGGTCAGGCGCGGCTCGGCTCCCTCACGCCGCAGGTCCCTGGCGGCCAGCACGCCCTCCGCCGATCGACGCACCTCGCTGTCCAGTGGACTCGTCCGGTTGGATCCGATCGCTCCGTTCTTCATCAACGCGTAGGCCGGCTGCAGGCCTCCGTACTCCCGCGTCAGAAACGCACCGACGTCGAGCGACGGGTCCTGTGCCAGCGCCGAGCTCAGGTCGGCGGCGACGATGGCGACGACGTTGTTGGGCGCGCGTCCGGGGAAGGCGCGGCGCGCCAGCATCATGTTGAAGATCGCGCTCTGCGCGATCAACAGCGAGACCACGAACACGACGAAGCTGAAACCGAGCCGGAAGTAGAAGCTCTGATACCAGCGAACCGATGGGGCCGCGGCCGCACGCGTCATGATGCCCAGTCTGCCATGGCTGGGTGGGTCAGACTGCGACGGTGATCGCGGCGGTGAGCCCTCCCGACACGCTCCCGGTCATCGTCGGCAGTTCGAGCGACGCGCCGTCGCTGAAGACGTTGTCGCTCGCCAGCGTTACTTGGGCAAGATTCGAGATGCTGGATTCGTACCCTGCGGTGGCGTAGACGAGATCGGCCGTGGACTTCTGCATCGCGATCTGCGACGTGGCGATCTTGTTCGCGACGCTCATCGCGGTGGCAAGGCTGGGATAGACCTCGAAATGGATGTGCGGCCAGCGGCCGGAGTAGCAGCCGGGATAGATCGATGTGAACGTGACCTTGCCGGTCGAGTCGCTTTCCTGGATGCCGCGCAGATAGTTCTGGTTGGTGGCGCCTGAGGTGTAGAGCGAGTAGCGTCCGAGGCGGTCGCAGTGCCACATATAGACGGCGCGTCCGGCGATCGGCGCACAGGTCGATTTCGACACGATCGTCAGGGCGATGGTGAGCGGGACCCCGTCGGCGGTGCCGCTCAGGCCGGCGAAGCTGTTGCGGATGTCGCTGCGCACGACGCCGCTGAGGGTGAGCACGTTCGGGCCGTTCGACCCGTCGCCCGGGAAGGGGCCTTCCGTCTCGTTGGGTATGACGCTGCACGCCGTGTTGGCGGTCGGCGTGGTGGTGCTGGTGGCTGTTGCCACCGTGGAGGCGGTCGGCGAGGTGGAACTCCCGCCGCAACCGAGCAGTTGCAGGGCGCCCACTGCGCCCCCGAATCGTGCGGCCATGCGGAACAGGTTCCGCCGGTCCATCGCTGCACCTGTCGCCCTCAGGTCGCGATGCAGCCCGCCGAAGTCGTCGTGATCATCGTGAGTAACCATACTCGGCAAGTTACCTGCAAGGTGTTGAGGAAGTGTTGGGAGCGCTATGCGATTTCGACGAGATTTGATCGCGCTGTGCCGTGTGGGGCGACGATCGGCGTCCCTGCGGCGGGCCCGGCTCCATCCGCTCAGCTTGCTATTGCCGGCGGGCGTCAGTAGGTTGAGATCGTGAGGCGCGTCATCTGTTTCGCGGTGGTGGCCTTGCTGACGCCGGTCGCGTTATTCCTTCGCTGTCATCATTGCTGGCAACGCCGCGTCCGCGCCGTTGTCGCGCCACACCGCGACGGCCGATCGGGCGTCTTCTGGATTTGCGAATCCTGTGGCGCGAAGGTTCACCCCTGGTAATCGGCCTCTTCGTCGCGATAGACATCTCCCAGCCTCTCCAGACCCACCGCATGGCCAGCGCGCCCGCTCGGCCGTGATAACCTATCGGCGCACCTCGTCCGCGTCACCGGTTTCACGCAAATCCACCATGCTCATTGCCCGTCTGCTATTGGGCACGCTCGTTTTTCTCAGCTCGGGCGCCGCCTTGGCTCAGGAGTCCACGCAGAAGACGGTGCTGCTGCTGTACTCGCACGAACGGGAGGCGGGAACCTATACGGGACTCGATCACAGCCTCCGCGGCGCGCTCCAAACTGGCGCGGCGTCTCACACCGTGTTCTACACCGAGTACCTGGATCTGATGCGGTTCCCCGACGAGCAGCATGGGCTGCAGACGGTCGAATACCTGCGCGTCAAGTACGCCGGCCGAAAGGTCGACCTGATCGTTGTCGTCGGCTCACTCGCATTCGACTTTGTGGTCGAGCGGGCTGAAGAAGTGTTTCCGGCGGTGCCGATCGTATTCGCGTCGGTCGGCGCCGCCAGGCCGCAGATACTGCACTTGCGCTCGAACATCACGGGCGTGTCGGTCAAGCGCGATCTCCGACTGACGCTCGAGCTCGCCCTCCGGCTCCAGCCCGATACGCGCCGCGTGGTGGTTCCGGTCGGTACATCGCCGACCGAGAGGAGCTGGGCGGAGGACACCCGCAAACTGCTTCAGCCGTACGAGAGTCGCGTGGCCATCGAGTACCTGGGCGATCTCTCATTCGACGAAATGCTGGTTCGAATGCGACAGCAGGAACCGCACACCATCATCTTGTTTTCACCGATGTTCTTCTATGACGCGGCCGGCGACTATTTCCTTCCGGAAGAGACCTTGGAGCGTGTGTGCGCGGCGGCGAGCGTTCCTGTCTATGGCACCAACGAGCCGGAGCTCGGTGTGGGCATCGTCGGCGGCGTGTTGTACGACCTCGCGGAATCGGGTGCGGCTGCGGGGCGCATGGCGCAGCACATTCTCGCCGGCGAAACGCCGGCGAGTATCCCTGTCGAGATCATCGATCCGAACTACAACATGGTCGATGCGCGGCAGCTGCGGCGTTGGAACATCAGCCCGAGCCGGCTGCCGCCGGGCAGTGTGATCAGATACCAGGAGCAGACCGTCTGGGACCGCTACAAGAGATACATCGTTGGTGCGCTCCTGGTGATGTCGCTCCAGACCGCCTTGATCGGCGGCCTGGTGGTGCTACGCAAGCGAGGCCGCCAGGCTGAAGCCGCCGTCCGGTCCAGCCATGCACGGATTCAGGATCTGGCCCACCGGCTGATCGCCGCCCAGGAGGCGGAGCGCACGCGGATCGCGCGAGAGCTCCACGACGACGCCGGTCAGCGGCTGGCGTCGTTCTCCATCACCTTGAGCGACGTCAGGCGCCGGCTGGTCGGCTCGCCGGAGCAGCTGCAGCCGGACCTGGTCGTGCTCGAAGAGCAGATGATGCTGTTGTCCGACGATCTGCGGTTGCTCTCGCATGAGTGGCACCCACGAATACTCGAACACCTCGGTCTCATCGAGGCGCTTCGCGCGCGGTGCGTCGAAGTCGCCGCCGAAAGCGGCATTGCGGTGGGTCTCGACGCGCCCGCTGACCTCGGAGGCGTCATGTCCGACGAGGTGGCGTTGTGCCTCTACCGCGTCGGCCAGGAAACGCTTCGTAACGTGGCCAAGCACGCGAAGGCGCGACGCGCCCAGGTTTCGCTGTCACGACAGAACGGCGCCGTGGCCATGACCGTGGCCGACGATGGCAGCGGCTTCCCGGCTGACGAATTCTTTGGGGGCGAGGGGCTCGGGCTCACCAGCCTCAATGAACGAGTCGTGATGCTCGGGGGCACGTTCGCGGTTAGATCGTCTCCCGGCAGGGGCACGACTGTTTCTGTCACCGTCCCGACCGGAGAGGTGCATGCCACCTAGCGTGCTGCTCGCGGATGACCATGCCATGGTCGCCGAGGCGCTGGGTCGATTGTTGGCGCGAGAGGTCAACCTGCTCGCCACGGTGTCCGACGGCGCGCAACTGGTCGAGCGCGCCCGCCTCCTCCGGCCGGACATCATCGTGGCCGACGTGAACATGCCGGCCATGAGCGCGTTCGAGGCGATGCGCCAGCTGAAGGCGGATGGAGTGCCGTCACGGTTCATCTTCATCACGGCACATGCCGACGCCTCGATGGCGACGCAGGCCTTGCTCGCCGGCGCATCGGGCTTTGTGTTCAAGCAAGCGGCCGGCGAGGACCTGCTGGACGCGATTCACGCCGCGATCCGCGGCGAGACCTACGTGTCACCCGCGATCAGACGGCGATCGCCGGCGTAGCGCCATATCGAGGAACCGGCTGGCCAGCCGACGTCCGCCCGCCCGGGCGGTTGAGGCGCCTCACTCTGCTGCCACATTTTCCAGAGCGGCCCTGCCATTTGTAACAGTTCCTGATCTTCCCGCCCGGCACTACCTTCTGCTGGGCAATTCTGTGTGAACGTCCCGCTCGAGATCCTCGGCGTCTCTGACCCGCGGGCGGAGGAGATCGATGAAGAGAGACATCGCGAAGTTCATCAAGCCTTATGTGGTGAACGACGGCAAGCGGTTCCGCCTCAAAGACCACGATCCGTCCGACACCCGCTGGGTCCGGACCAAGAAGGAGTTGAAGGATCTGCTCCAGGAGGGTGTCGGGCGACTGTGCCAGCTGCAGGAACGGCTCTACGCTCAGGGCCAGTGGGGCGTGCTGCTCGTATTTCAGGCGATGGACGCAGCCGGCAAGGACAGCGCGATCCAGCACGTGATGTCGGGGGTCAATCCCCAGGGATGCGAAGTGTATTCGTTCAAGGGGCCGTCGGCCGAGGAGCGGAATCACGACTTCCTTTGGCGAACGACCAAGAAGATGCCCGAGCGCGGCCGGATCGGCATCTTCAACCGGTCCTACTACGAGGAGACGCTCGTCGTCCGGGTCCATCCCGAGCTGATCGAACATTCGCAGCTTCCGCCCCGGCTGGTCACCAAACACATCTGGAAGGAGCGGTTCGAGGACATCAACGCCTTCGAACGCTACATGTCGCGCAACGGCTACGCGATCCGCAAGTTCTTCCTGAATGTCTCGAAGAAAGAACAGAAGGCGCGGTTTCTTGCGCGGCTCGATCGCGAGGACAAGAACTGGAAGTTCGCCATGGGCGACCTCAAGGAACGCGACCGGTGGAACGACTACCAGGCGGCTTATGAGGAGACGATCCGTCACACCGGGACGGCGCACGCACCGTGGATCGTGGTGCCCGCCGACAACAAGAAGTTCGCGCGGATTGTGGTCGCAGCCGCGGTGATCGAAGCGCTCGAGTCGCTCAAACTCAGGTTCCCGACGGTGGCGGCGGATCAGTTGAAGGATCTCAAACGCGCCCGCGTGATGCTCGAAGCCGGCGATCGTGGCCGCGGCCAGAGGAACAGACACTGACACCGGCTGGAGGCCGGCACGCATGAGCCCGATCGAGAACACGCCAGAGCCGCCGCCGGCCGCCAAGTCGGTGGTGGGTAAGCTGTTGTCCCCGATTGCCGACGTCCATCCCGGCGAGGAGCGCAGCGTGCTGCTGATGACGCTGATCATGTTCCTCGTGCTTGGCGCGTACTACATGCTGAAGACGGCGCGCGAGGTCTTCATCCTGACCCAGGGCGGCGCCGCCGTGAAAAGCTACTCGTCGGCCGGCCAGGCGATCCTGCTGCTCGCGCTGGTGCCCGCGTACGGGGCGATTGCGTCGCGCGTCAACCGCACCCGCTTGGTGCTCGGCGTCACCCTGTTCTTCGCGTCGCACGTCGTGCTGTTCGCGCTGGCGGATCGCGCCGGCCTTCGCATCGGGGTGGTGTACTTCCTCTGGGTCGGCATCTTCAACGTCATGGTCATCGCTCAGTTCTGGGCACTGGCTGCCGATCTGTTCACACCCGAGCAGGGCAAACGGCTCTTTCCGCTGATCGGGGTCGGCAGCAGCCTCGGCGCGCTGGCCGGCGCCGTCCGGGCGGGCGAGGTCATGGGGTCGATGGGGCCGATGCGGCTCCTGATGGGCGGCGGTGCGACGCTGGTCCTGTGCGCGGGCCTTTCCGTGATCGCCAGCCGGCGGCACGCCCCGGCCAGTCGCGGGGCGGCTGCGGTAGAGGACAAACCCCTCGGCAAGGCGGGTGGATTTGCGCTGATCTTCCAGGACCGCTACCTGATGCTGATTGCCGCGCTCACGGTACTGCTCAACGTCGTCAACACCTCAGGGGAATACCTGTTCGGACGCTACGTGGTCGAGCAAGCGAACGTGGTGTACGGCGCCGGCGCGGCGGCGGCCGCGGCGCGCCAGACCTATGTCGGCAACGCTTACAGCCAGCTGTTCAGCACCGTCAACTTGCTCGGGCTCGTCCTCCAATTGTTCGTCGTATCGCGCGTCTTCAAGTTCCTGGGCATTGGCAAGTCGCTGTTCGTGCATCCGATCATCGCGGTCGCCGGCTACGCGATGATGCTCAGCGCGCCGTCGATGCGGCTGATGGGCCTGCTCAAGGTTGCCGACAACAGCGTGGACTATTCACTCGGCAACACGACCAAGCAGGCGCTCTGGCTGCACGCCAGCCGCGATGCCAAGTACAAGGCCAAACAGGCCGTCGATTCCTTTTTTGTCCGCGGCGGCGACGTGATTCAGGCCGGTATCGTCTTCGGCGGCGAGCAGCTGGCGTTCGGCGTGCCCGCGTTCGCCGCGGTGAACATCGTGCTGACAGGACTCTGGCTCGGCGTCGTGGCGATGCTCAACGTGTCGCTCGCTCAGCCTAAGACACCGGCCGCGCGCACGACGCCGGTCGGGACGCTCGGGTCCTCGACGGCGAGGTGATCGCAGAATTTGCCCCTGTCATATTTGACAGAGGCAGCCGATGTCGAGTGATTGTTTGCACTCTGTGTCCTACAGAGTTCCATTTCAGCGATGCAAATTCTGACGCAATTCTTAAGCGACGTCGTGTTTTTGACTTCCAGCGACGCTAATATCGTCGCCGTTCACTGCGATGCCACGCCTATCTTGCACAGTCGGTCGGGAGCTTCGACGTCTCGCCTCGCGCGTGCGTCTGCCGGCGCGGCACGGTACGACTGGTATAGGGCATCTGGTGAGGGCACGCGCACGCGTCGCGGCGGTCCTCTTCATGATGGTGGTGATCGTCGCTGCCGCATCGCCCGGCGCCGCTGAGGGCACCAAAGCCATCCTGGTACTCCACACCTATGGGAACAACGGGCCGTTCCGGGTGCCGTTCGACGCCGCCCTCGCGCGCACGTTTCGAGCCAGCACCAACGCCAAGATTGACTTCTACATGGAGTCGCTCGACTTCTACCGCTTTGGTGGGGAGTTGCAGCCACGGCTGACGCGCGACTACCTGCGTGAGAAGTACGCCGACAAGAAGCTCGCGGCGGTGGTAGCGGTCTTCGATGGGGCGCTGGCATTTGCGTACGGGCACGACGGCCCGCTGTTTCCTGGCGTGCCGGTGGCGGCCTTGCTGGCACGGTACCCGCAGTCCCTTCCCGATCCCGTCGCCGCGATCTGGTCCGGCAACCAATTTGGTGAAACGGTGACGCTGGCCCTGAGGCTGCACCCGACAGCACGGCAAATCACCGTCATCGACGGCACCCCGTTGGCGAACAACGTGGCATCCGCGGAGACGCTGGGCCAGATCGGGGCCCTGGGCATCCGCGTGCCGGTGACCTATCTTCGCGAACTCGCGCTCGGTGAGCTGCTCGCCCGGGTGCGTGAGCTGCCGCCCGATTCGATCATCGTCTTCACTCGCCAGGTGATCGGGCGCCTCGGTGAGCCGATTGCAAACGATGACGCACTCGAGGAGGTCGTGCGGGTGGCCAGAGCGCCAATCTACGTCGTATCCGACCAGCTGGTGGGACGCGGTCCGGTTGGTGGAGTCGTCGTCAGCATGGAAGGGCAAGCGGAGCAGCTGGCGAATCTGGCAATCCGCCTTGCGGTCGGTCCCTCCCGTCGAATTCCGCCCATCGAGGGCGTTCACCTGCCGATGTTCGACTGGCGCCAGTTGAAGCGATGGGACATCGATCAGTATCAGCTGCCGCCGGGCAGCGACGTGCGGTTTCGCGAGGTCACGTTCTGGGATCAGCACCGCTGGGCCGCGCTCGGGGTCTTGAGCGTGGTGGTCATGCAAAGCGCGCTGATCAGCGGGCTATTGTTCCAGCGGGTGCGTCGGCGGAGGGCCGAAGGCGCGCTGCGCGTGACCGAGTCGGCGTTGAGGGTCAGCGATCGCGAGTTGCAATCGCTGGCCGGCCGGCTCATTACCGCGCAGGAAGCCGAGCGCGCCCGGATCGCGCGGGAACTGCACGACGACTTGAGCCAGAAACTGGCGCTCCTGTCGATTGAGCTCGAACAGTTCGTCGGCGACGGGGCGGCCTCAGACTCGGTGAAAATGCGGGCCCGCACGGCGTCTGCCCGCGCCGCCGAAATCGCGACCGACGTCCACAACCTGTCGCACGAGCTCCATCCGGCCCGCCTCGAAATGCTGGGACTGGCACCCGCGCTGCGGGGGCTGTGCGACGAGATGTCGGCCGGTCACCACATCGAGATCGCCTTCGAGCGCGCGCCGATTCCCGCATCGATTCCGTACGAGGTGTCGCTCTGCCTGTTCCGGGTTGCTCAGGAAGCCCTGCGCAACGTCGTCAAGCATAGCGGCGCGCGCCGGGCGACGGTCACGCTGTGGCAGGCCGACGGACGGCTGGCGCTGCAGATCGCCGACTCCGGCGGGGGCTTTGCGCCCGACTCGGCCTCCGACGGTCTCGGGCTGGTGAGCATGCGCGAACGCGCGCTGGTGGTCGGAGCCCATTTCATGGTGCACTCTCAGCCAGGCCGAGGCACGCGCGTCGCGGTCACGGTCCCGGTGACGTGGATCGGCGCCCAGGTTAGCGACGTGGGCTCGGGGTCGGGCCGTCGGGCCGCTGATCGCGGCGCAGCGACTCCGCGCGTAGCGGTTGCCGGATTGCAAGCTACGAGGCTAGCTCTCGGCCGACGTGCCCACGCAGCGTGTCGGACGGCGACTCGCCGAACATCGACTTGTAGGTGCCGGCGAAGCGACCGAGCTCGAAAAAGCCATAGTCGGTGGCGATGGTGGTGACCGCGCCGCGCGCGCCGCCAGCGTCGCTCAGGGCGCGCCGCACTTCGGCGAGTCGGGCGCGGACGACGCAGCGTTTCGGGCTCATGCCGCGGACGTCGTAGAATGCGTTTCGCAAGCTGCGCTCGCTGACGCCAGCGGCGCGGCACAGGTCGCCGATCGAGACCGGTTCGCCGATCCGTGCGACCAGGAATGCTTCGGCCCGTTCGACCACCTGCTGCCGTGACGCGTTCGGGCGGGGCGTGTGAGAAAAGAGTGCTGAGGCCATGGGCGCAAACTTAGTCGTGGCCGGAGCCGCGGAAAACTGCGGGAAGTGGCAGAACTGACAGGAAAAAAATGACAGGGGGCAGCCGCGTCGGTCATGCCGAATTTGCATAGTGACCGGACCGCATGACCGTTACAGTTCGCTGATGCGGCGATTCCCAGGCGGGACGCGCACCAAACGGCTCAAACCCTTGCCGATAGTCGCCCTAAACTGATACCCACATGCCCGCTCCCCGAGTCCTCCTGGCGGATGATCACAACCTCCTTCTGGGAGCCTTTGAGAAATTGTTGGCCCCTGAATGCGACATCGTCGGGACCGCCTCTGACGGTCGGACGCTGGTGGTCGAGGCACAGCGGCTGAATCCAGACGTGGTCGTGCTCGACATCGCGATGCCGCTGCTGAACGGGCTCGACGCCGGCCGTCAGATCAAACAGCTGCGTAGCAGCATCAAGCTGGTATTCGTCACGATGAACGAGGACAGCGACCTCGCGGCCGAGGCGTTTCGCGCCGGTGCGTCCGCCTACCTGCTGAAACGATCGGCGGCGTCCGAACTGCTGGTGGCGATTCGCGAGGTGATGAAGGGCCGATCGTATGTGACCCCGCTCATCACCGAGGGGCTAGTCGGGTCGTTCATGGACGCGATCAACCGCAAGCCGTCGCACGATCTGACGCCGCGGCAGCGAGAGGTCCTGCAGCTGCTCGCCGAGGGACACTCGATGAAACAGGTGGCGGCGCTGCTGAACGTCACCCCACGCACGGTCGCGTTCCACAAGTACCGGATGATGGAGCAGCTCAACATCCGCTCGAGCGCCGAGCTCATTCAGTTCGCGATCAGCCATCACATCGTCTAGCCGTCCGCACCGCGCCCGCCCCGATCCCCTGCCGAAACTGCATAGCCGCCGCTCGATGACCTCTCCTACCGTGAGGTGACGGCTTCAGCCGTGTCCACAGTCTTTCGAGGAGAATTCGATGAGCGAGAGGGTCGATCCGTTTTCGCGCAACGTGCTGCCCATTCCCGACCGGCCGCGAACCGGGCTCGTCACATACGACGCGAAGGATCCAGACACGAAATACCCGCCGATCGCGCAGCTGCGCCCGCCGAAGGGCGCGCCCAACGTGCTTGTCATCCTCATCGACGATGCCGGGTTCGGGTCGTCGAGTGCGTTTGGCGGTCCCTGCCAGACGCCAAACGCCGAAAAGCTCGCGGCGGACGGGCTGAAATATCATCCGCTTTCACACCACCGCGCTGTGTTCGCCGACCCGCCAGGCGCTCCTCACCGGCCGCAACCATCACTCCGTCGGCATGGGCGGCATCACCGAAATCGCCAGCGGCTCGCCTGGCTATAACTCGGTCCTGCCCGAACACCTGCGCGCCGCTCGCCAAGACGCTCAAGCTCAATGGCTACGCGACAGCGCAGTTCGGCAAGTGCCACGAGGTCCCGGTGTGGGAGACCAGCCCGGCGGGCCCGTTCAATGCCTGGCCGACCGGCGGCGGCGGCTTCGAGTACTTCTACGGCTTCATCGGCGGCGAGGCGCACCAGTGGTATCCATCGCTCTACGAAGGAACCACGCCGATCGAGGTCAAAAAGACGCCTGAAGAGGGCTATCACTTCATGGCGGACATGACCGACAAGGCGATCGGCTGGATCGGCCAGCAGAAGGCGCTCATCCCCGACAAGCCATTCTTCGTCTACTTCGCGCCCGGAGCGACCCACGCCCCGCACCACGTCCCGAAGGAATGGGCGGACAAGTACAAGGGCAAATTCGACCAGGGCTGGGACAAGCTCCGTGAGGAAACCTTTGCGCGGCAGAAGAAGCTCGGGGTGATTCCGGCCGATTGCCAGCTGACCGCACGCCACGAGGAGATCCCGGCGTGGGATGACGATGCCGGAGGCGCTCAAGCCGGTGCTTCGCCGCCAGATGGAGGTCTACGCCGGGTTCCTCGAGTATGCCGACCACCACGTCGGCCGGCTGCTGGATTCGCTCAAGGAACTGCAAATCGCTCGACGACACGCTGGTCTACTACATCATCGGCGACAACGGCGCGTCGGCCGAGGGCACGCTCAACGGCACCTACAACGAGATGATCAACTTCAACGGCGCCGCCGCGCTCGAGACGCCGGAATTCCTGATGGATCGGATCGACAAGCTGGGCGGTCCGGAATCCTACAACCACTACGCGGTGGGCTGGGCGCACGCCATGAACACGCCGTACCAGTGGACCAAGCAGGTCGCCTCGCATTGGGGCGGCACGCGCAACGGCACGATCGTGCACTGGCCGAACGGCATCAAGGCGAAGGGCGAAGTCCGCACGCAGTTCCACCACGTGATCGACGTCGCGCCGACGATTCTGGAGGCCGCGGGCCTTCCCCAGCCGCTCTCCGTCGACGGCGTCCAGCAGCACCCCATCGAAGGCGTCAGCATGCTGTACTCGCTTCAACGACGCCAAGGCCGCCGAGCGACACGAGACCCAGTACTTCGAGATGTTCGGCAATCGCGGCATCTACCACAAGGGCTGGACCGCCGTGACCCGGCACAAGACGCCGTGGCTGCTCGTCGGCGAGACGGTCCCGGCCTTCGACGACGACGTGTGGGAGCTCTACGACACCAACACGGACTGGAGCCAGGCCAGCGAATCTGGCGAAGGAGATGCCGGACAAACTGCACGAGCTGCAGCGGCTGTGGCTGATCGAGGCAACGCGCTACAACGTGCTGCCGCTCGACGACCGCGTCGCCGAACGCATGAACCCTGATCTGGCGGGCCGGCCGGTTCTGATCAAGGGCAAGACGCAGATCCTGTTCGGCGGCATGGGCCGGCTGTCCGAGAACTCGGTGGTGAGCATCAAGAACAAGTCGCACTCGGTGACCGCCGAGCATCGACGTCCCGGCGGCCGGCGCCGAGGGCGTGATCATCGCCCAGGGCGGCAACATTGGCGGCTGGGCCCTCTACGCGAAGGCCGGCAAGCTGAAGTACTGCTACAACCTGCTCGGCATCAACTACTTCTACGCCGAGTCGGCGGCCAGAATCCCCGCTGGTCATCATCAAGTGCGCATGGAGTTCGCCTACGACGGCGGCGGCCTGGGCAAAGGCGGCACGGCGACGCTGTTCATCGACGGCGAAGGCGGACGGGTCGGTCAAGGTCGCCGGCCACCGCCGCGATGGTCTTCTCCGCCGACGACGGCTGCGACGTCGGGAGCGACACCGGATCGCCGGTGTCGCAGGACTACGGGCCGCGGGGCAACGAGTTCAACGGGACCGTCAGGGGCGTGCAGATCGCGATCGCCGACGCGGCCGAGAACGCGGACCATCTGGTCTCGCCGGAGGACGCGCTCCGCGTCGCGATGGCGCGGCAGTAGGGCATCGTCGGGACATGGCGCAGCCGCGTCCGCCTCACGACCGATCACCGGAACGTGAAGGCGGCGCGGCTGCCTGTGCCGAAACTGCATAGCGGCGAGGCGGACGCGGTTCTATCGTGACGAACCGTGGACATCACTTCATTGCCGACCGACGGCCCACCCGGGTTTCACCTCCTCGCCAAGCCGAGCGGCTCGACGTGCAACATCGACTGCACCTACTGCTTCTTCCTGTCCAAGGAAGCGCTCTATCCCAACGACACCCAGCGGATGTCGGAGGCGACGCTCGAGACCTACATCCGCCAGCTGCTGGAATCGCACCGCATGCCGCAGGTCACGGTCGCGTGGCAGGGCGGCGAGCCGACGCTGATGAAGCTGGAATTCTTCAAGCGCTCGGTCGAACTGGTCGAGCAGTATCGGCGTCCCGGCCAGGTGGTGCAGCACACCTTCCAGACCAACGGCATCTTGCTCGACGACGAGTGGTGCGCGTTCTTCAAGAAGCACAACTTCCTGGTCGGCCTGAGCGTCGACGGCCCGCGCGAGATCCACGACACTGTATCGCGTCGACCGCGGCAAGCTCGGCACCTTCGACCGGGTGATGCACGGCTGGAAGCACCTGCGCCGGCACGGCGTCGAGTTCAACATCCTGTGCACGGTCAACGCCGCCAACCAGGATCATGGCCGCGCGGTGTACCGGTTTTTCCGCGACGAGATGGAAGCCAAGTGGGTGCAGTTCATCCCGATCGTCGAGCGGGCGACCGCGGAGACGCTGCAAATCGCCAACTTGGGCTGGAGCGACCGTCCCGGCACCAAGCGCCTGCTCTACACCCAGAGCGGCAACCTGGTCACGGAGCGTTCGGTCGGGGGCAAACAGTACGGCCAATTCCTCGTGGACATCTTCGAGGAGTGGGTCCGCCACGATGTCGGCCGGGTGTTCGTGCAGATGTTCGACGTGACGCTCGAGGCGTATTTCGATCGCCACCTGCTCTGCATCCACGCCCCGACCTGCGGGCTCGGCCCCGCGCTCGAATCCAACGGCGATCTGTACTCGTGCGATCACTTCGTCGAACCGCGGTTCCTGCTCGGCAACATCCACAAGACCCACATGCTGACGCTGATCGCATCCGATCAGCAGCGCCAGTTCGGCCTGGACAAACGAGACTCGCTGACGCCGCAATGCCAGCAGTGCGAGGTGCGGTCGTTGTGCCATGGCGGCTGTCCGAAAGACCGCTTCACGGCGTCGCGCGACGGCGATCCCGGGCAGAACTATCTCTGCGCCGGTCTCGAGCTGTTCTTCACCCACACCCGCCCGGCGATGCAGACGATGGTCGGACTGCTGAAAGAGGGGCGGGCGCCGTCGGATGTGATGGCGCTCGTCGCTGAAGAAGACGCCAAGCAGGGACCCTATCAGACCTGCCCGTGCGGGAGTGGCCGCAAGTTCCGCTTCTGCCACGGCAGCCACGCGCCGAGTTCGACGTTCAGCGGGATTGACCCCGCCTCGCTGCCACGCCCGGGGTTCTCTTCCGGCGACGCCGCGCCTGTGCTCTCCGAAAGATAGCAGAGCGGATGATGGGCCTCCCCACGCCCAGGATCGACGGCATCGCGGCGACAAACGACGCAACCTCTCCCTCGCTGTAAGCGACATGGGAGAACAGCATTCGATGCCGCACGGTGCCGCTCGAGACGTGCGCGAGTTCTACGACCGGCTGCCGTATCCGCCGCCGATTACCAGCCTGGACGAGCAGCGCGTGCTCTATCAGAACCCGGTCCGGCGCCGCGCGCTGTTTCATCGAATGTGGCCGACCGAGCGGCAGCAGCCGAACCAGGAGATCCTGATCGCCGGCTGCGGCACCTCGCAGGCGGCGAGGCACGCGATGCGCGAGCCCGGAGCGCGCGTGACGGCGATCGACGTCAGCGAGCCCAGCCTGCACCACACCCGCGAGCTGCAGCGCCGCCATCACCTCGACAATCTCGACATCCGTCAGCTCGCGATCGAGGACGTCCAGGTGCTCGGGCGCTCGTTCGATCAGATTGTGTGCACCGGCGTGCTGCATCACCTGGCTGATCCCGATGTGGGTCTGCGTGCGCTGCGCGACGTGCTCCGCCCTCAGGGCGCCATGCACCTGATGGTCTACGCGCCCTACGGCCGTGCGGGCATCTACATGATGCAGGAGTACTGCCGTATGCTCGGCATCGGCTCGGCTGAATCGGACCTGCAGGAACTCGCCGCCGCCCTCGAGTCGCTGCCGGCCGACCACCCGATCGGCGGTGTGCTGCGCCGGGGCAAGGACTTCCGGCGGCCGGATGCGATGGCCGATGCGCTGCTGCACCCGCTGGATCGTGCCTACAGCGTCGCGGACCTGTACGCCTGGCTCGATCGCTGCGGCATGTCCTTCGGCCGCTGGCTGGAACAGGCGCCGTACCTGCCGTGCTGCGGCGCGGTCAGGAAGAGCCCTCACGCCGCGCGCCTTGCCTCGCTGCCGGCGCCGCAGCAACACGCCGCGGTCGAACTGTTCCGCGGCACGATGGTCATGCATAGCTTCATCACCTACCGCGACGACCACGCGGGTGCCAGTCAGCCGGTCACCTTCGAGGGCGATCGCTGGCGCAGCTACGTGCCGATCGTGCTGCCGTGGACGGTGTGCGTGCGCCAGCGCGTGCCCACCGGCAGCGTCGCGGTGCTGATCAACCGCGCGCATGCCTTCACCGATCTGGTGCTGCCGATCGACGCGTTCGAAGATCGACTGCTCGACGCGCGTGGACCAGGAGCGCACGCTGGGTGCCATCCTCCAGCGCGTGCTCAAGGACGGCGACGACGAGCATCGGGCCATGAGCTTCTTCGAACGCCTTTGGGAGTACCACCAGATCGTGTTCGACGCAAGCTGTTGCTAGATGCCGAAAACGCATAGTGGCGTTGGGCGCCGTTTTGACAAAATGATGAGTATGCAACGCGGGCGTCGAACAGAGACCGCCGAAGAAGTGCCGGCGCCACAGCGGGGCGAGCGACAGGAACACTTTCAGCTGGTGGCCGATATCGCCCCGGTGATGATCTGGATGTCGGACTCGAGCCGGCGGTGCACCTACTTCAACCGTCGCTGGCTCGACTTCGTCGGCCGGCCGCTCTCCGCCGAACTGGGCTTCGGGTGGGTTGACGGCGTCTACGGCGACGATCTCGCCGGATGCCTGGCCGTCTACGACGACGCCTTCGCACGCCAGGAGGGCTTCACCGTGCAGTACCGCCTGCGGCGTCACGATGGGGCCTATCGCTGGGTGAAGGATACCGGCGCGCCGCGGTTCGATGGGTCCGGTAACTTCGACGGCTACGTCGGATCGTGCATCGATATCACCAACGAACGGCTGGCCGAGGAAGCGCTGGCGACGCTGGGCGGCCGCCTGATGGAAGCACAGGAACAGGAACGCAGCCGGATCGCCTGGGAGCTCCACGACGACATCTGCCAGCGGCTCGCGGTGCTCGCCATCGAACTGCAGCAACTGACCGACGACCCGTTGGGCGACATCCGGTCGCGATCCGAGATGCTGTTGAACCGCACCGTCGACATATCCAACGTCGTCCAGGCGCTGTCGCACCAGTTGCACTGCCAGAAGCTGGACTACCTCGGCATTGTGGCCGCGATCAGGGGATTCTGCACCGAGCTGGCGGCGCAGCAGGCTGGTGTGACCATCGACTTCACGTCGAGTGGCGTCCCGACGCATTTGCCGCACGACATCTCCTTGTGCCTGTTCCGGGTCCTGCAGGAGGCGCTGCGCAACGCGTTGAAGTACAGCGGCGTCCGGCACGTGGAGGTCCTGCTTCAGTGCTCGTCGGCGACGATACTGTTCACGATTCGGGATCGCGGCCGCGGTTTCGAACCCGACACCGCGATGCGCGGCCATGGCCTGGGCCTGATCAGCATGCGCGAGCGCGCGCACCTCGTGAAGGGCACGATCCTGGTGACGTCGCGGCCCGGCTTTGGTACCGAAATCAGGCTGTCGGTGCCGATCGATGCCGGCATCTATCGGCGGGGCATGCAATCCTCAGCCAGGCACGTCTATCTCATTCCCTCCGACCGGGCGAGCTAGCACGCGAATAACACCCGCCTACTGCTGTTTGCGCCCGAAGATCCGGCCCACGCCCAGATAGGTACGCCACCGGCCGTTGAAGCCGGCTGAGGCCGCGACGATCACCGGCCCGACCAGCGTGTCGACGATGATGCCGCCGCTGAGATTGGTTCTCAGCGTCGCGCTGCTCCAGGTGTCGAACGTGTCGCCATTTTCCAGCCACGCGCCGGCGAAGACCGGGCCGCCCATGAAATCCGGCATCCGGCCCACCTGTCGCAGGTAACCGGCGGTCAGGATGTAGTACTGATCGCCGCGGAGCTCGCCGATGCTGTAGGCGCCGAGGTGCAGCGGCGAGCCGAGCGTGAACTGATCGGTCGGCAACGGGTGGTCGCCGAACGAGGTCCCGCCGCCCGCCAGCATGAACAGGCGGTTGCGTTCGCGCAGCGTCCAGAAGGTGTTGGTCTCTCCTGAGAGTTGCGTCAGCTTCACACTGGAACGTTGGCTGGCGAGCGGTGGGGAGATCTCGGGCCCGTCGAAGGAATGCTGCAACGTGGCGTACGCCGAGGTGCCGAGGCTGGGGATCACCGGGCTGTCCTGCGAGTTCATCCGCCACTGGATTTCAGCGCCTGTCCCGGCGCCGCTGACTCCGGGCAGCCCCGGATCGCCGACCTGCACCGTGGCGTCCAGCCGGCCGAGATATGCGCCGATGCGCAAATCGCTCTGCGGTCCCAGATTCATGCCGACGTTCACTCCCGCCCGGGTGAACGTCTCGCCATACTCCGCAATGATCGCGTCGTCCTGGATGAGCTCGAATGTGCTGGTGCGACACGCCGGCGTAGGGCTCCAGAACAGATCGAGCTGCGAGCGGATCGGCCTGTAGAGCGCGGCGCCGAGCGCCGGATCCGATCCGATCGTCGCGTCGATGCGGAGCTCGGAACCGGACCCGACCAGGTCGTAGCCCAGATAGCGTCCGGTGAAGGTGATCCGGAAATCCTGTGACGTCGTGTTCTCGAGATTGAGACCGAGCATCAGGAATGGTGGACCGTACGGCTTGGCGTGCGCTTCGACCAGCAGGCCGTTCTCGCCTGCCTGGTTGCTGACGATGCGCCAGGTGAGCGTTTCGTAGCGATCGAGGCCGGAAAGGTTGGTCAGGTCCGTCTGGACCGCGTTGACGTCGAAGGCGACGCCGACGTGGCGCGCCAGCAGCGCCGACAGGCGGCGCTCGTCGCTGGAGCTGAAGCCCTCCACGCGGGTGAACGCCGGAACCGGCAGCGCCGTCCGGCGTCGCGCCTGACGGTTGGCCTGTCCACGCCGCGTAGTCGGCCTCGCTGACCGCGAGCGGCAGCAGCGTGTCGCGCATCGCTTCAGCGGCCTTGTAGCCCTCCTCGATCAGCTCCGCGCTGCGGCGCCAGTCGAGCGATCCGTAGCCGGCGAGCGGCACGTTGATGATGATGTCGGCCTGTTTGATCAGCCGCCTTGGTGTTGGCCCGCATCATCGCGTCGAGCGAGTTGCGCCGGCCAGCCCGATCATCGAGTAGTCGACGTCCTTGAGATCGGACAGATCGCCAACGTTGATCGCGATCGACGCGGTCGGCGCCCATCGCCCGGACCACGTCCGCCGGCACGTTGTCCATGGCGCCGCCGTCGACCAGCACCTGGCCGTCGCGCTGCACCGGCGGAAAGATCAGCGGCAGCGACATCGTGGCGCGCATCGCCGAGGCCAGCGGACCGCGATCGAGCACCACCGGCGTCGCGCTGAGGATGATCCACGGCGACGGCGCGGAACGGCGTCGGCAGCGCGTCGAAGTTCGGGATGTCGTAATAGGGGGCGGCGATCCGGCCGACCAGCAGGTCCACCTGCTGGCCGTTGTTGAGCGCGGCCGGCGCGGCGATGCCGCGCTTCAAACCGAACTCGAGCCGTGACGGGTAGGCGCGCGCGTCGGCTTTGCGGCGGATGTTCTTGAAGGCGAAGCTCGACGCGCCGAACATCTCGTCCCAGTTCAGCCCTTTCAGCATGTCGTCGAGCTCGGCAGCGTCCATGCCGGTGGCGAAGGCGCCGCCGATCAGGCCGCCCATGCTGGTGCCCGCGGCGAGGTCGATCGGAATGCGATGTTCCTCGAACCAGCGGATCACGCCGACGTGGGCGATGCCGCGCGCGCTGCCGCCGCCGAACGCGACGCCGACGGTGGGTCGTTGCGCCTGGGTGGTCGCGCCGGTCAGCGCGACGACGATTCCGAACGCGAGAAGGTGATGTTTCATGAATGTCCCGACAACGGTGATCGCACTCTAGAGAGTGCGGGCAGGCGCCGCTATGCAGTTTCGGCGCGGCCCTCAAACGCGACTGGCGTGCCGAAACTGCATAGCCCCAGCGCCGCGCCGCTCGCTACACTCGCCAGGTGATGGTGCAGGGGCCGGCATTCGGCCTCGTTCTTCCCTTCTGACGATCGCGCGATGAAGAGGGCCGCGCTGGCGCTTGCGCTGTTGTTCGCGGCGGCGCCGCTGGCCGCCCAGCCCTCGCTCGAAGGCAGGGTCATACGCGACGTTCGCGTGACCGGACTCGACCACGTCAAGGAGTCGGTGGTCCGCGCCCAGATCCTGTCGACGGCAGGGCAGCCCTACCACCAGGCCACCGCCGATCGCGACGTGGTCCGGCTCGATCGCCTCGGTGTGTTCGGTTCGATCGCAGTGACGGCGGTTGAATTCGACGATGGCGTGCGGGTCGAGGTGGCGCTGACCGAAACGCCGCGCATCATCCCGGCCGTAGCGATCGCGGTCAGCGACGAAGACGGCTTCTCGGCGGGGCCGGCGGTCAAGCTGACCAGCCTCGCGGGTCAGCCGATCGACCTCGGGTTCACCACGCGGTTCGGCGGCGAGACGCTCGGCCAGTTCCGCGAGAACTCGCAGCCATTCACCAACCGACGGCTGTGGCACAGCGCCAGCCTGACCCTGAGCGAACACTTCAACCAGCTCGATCAGTTCGAACAACGGTCGGTCGATCTCGACGCGCGGATTGGCGGCCGCTCTTCAGAGGCGTGGCGCAGCGGTGCGATTGTGAAGTACTACCGAGTCGGCAGCGACGTCAGCGGCGTCACGCTGTCTCCGGACAACCTGGATGCGTTCACGAGCATCGGCGGCGTCACCGAATACGACGACCGCGACTCGTTTCGTGAGCCGCGGCGCGGCTGGTTCGCGTCGATCGACTCGCTCTGGACCACCGGCAGCGGCCAGTACGCGACGCTGGATGTCGACGTGCGCCGCTACCAGCCGATCGCGGCGCGCCAGACGATCCTGGCCACCACGCTGCTGACCCTGCAATCAGGGGTCGATGGCGTCGATCTCCCGACCTACACCGACTACGCGCTCGGCGGAGAGAATACCGTGCGCGGCCACGATTTCGGCACCAGGCGCGGCAAGAACCAGTTCATCACCACCATCGAATATCGCTACGCGGTCGTGCCGACGCGCAGCTTCCGCGTCTTCGGCCTCAACTTCTACGGCGGACTGGCGCTCGCCGCCTTTACCGACGTGGCCGCTGCCTGGAGCGATCCCGGCGCCTTTGCCGACAGCTTCATCGGCGGCGGCGGTATCGGTCTACGCCTCTACCTGCCGTACGTGAACATGATTCGCCTCGATCTCTCGATTGGCGACGGCGCCCATTTCGGCCTTGGCATCAACGAGAAGGCCGTCGCCCAGCGCAACCGCGTCCGCTGACCGCCGCCACCGACGCGCTACTGCATCCAGGCGTAGTTGTAGCCAACCGCGACCGACGTGAAGTCGGCGCCGATGGTCGTGTAGGCGCCGCGGCTGATCGACGCGCGCACCGCGTTGTGCGCGTCGAGCCCCCACGAGAACGTCGATCCGACGCGTGAGTTCTTCTGCAGATCGAGGTTCCTGGCACCGTCGACCGAGGTGCGGCCGCCCGAGTAAAAGTTGGCGTCGGCGGCGAGCCAGACCCGCTGGCTGAACCGGTAGGTGAGGTGGGCCTGGGCCGATCCGATCGGATCCTGGGACCGGGTGTGGGTCCCGATGAAGTCGGTGTTGTCGGTGAACAGCCACACGCCGGCCATCAGCTCGACGATCCAATGGCCTGATGCGCGCGACAACCCGACCTCAGGTTTCAGCGACCAGCGATGGGTGCCGAGGTTGATGACCTTGGTGTCGTCGTACTGGCCGAGCGGCGGCGCCACGGTCAGGCTCGCGCCGACCAGCGTGCGCATGCGATACGGCACGAATGCTTTCGGTGTCATGGTCGGAGCGCCGTACAGGTTGACGCCGACCACGATACGCGGATCGCCGAGGCCGAACCGGTCGAGCTCGGCGGGCGCGCCAAGATACAACCCTTCGACATGTCCGCCGACGATCGGCAATTGCACGCCGATGTTGGCGGACCGGCCCGCAATTGAGAGCGTGCGCGTGTAGACCACGGCGGTCGTGTTGATTCGCGCCGTGGCTTGCTCCACCGGCACCGCCGGGTCGAAGGTCACGTCCCCCCAGTTGAAGCTGTTGACGACGGTGATGATGTTCATGCCGCGGGGCAGCGGCCAGTAGGCTCCCGGCGTCAACTCCTGCGCCCCGACGCCGGTTGGCAGGATCAGCAGCGACAGGACGATGGCGATGCGTCTGAAAAGTGGATGCAATGCCAGGCACGATACGCGCTCCCACCGGTTGGCACTATGCCGAATCGGAAGATCGCGAGGGGCGCGGGTGCCGAAACTGCATATCCGGCGCTCGGACCGACGGTTACAGTCGCGAGCGAGGAGCGTGGACGCGGTGCACGACGCGATCGAGATGGGCGCCAGCGGTATCGAGACCCTTGCGGTCGCGGTCATCGTCATCGCCACCGTCCACGGCACGCTCGCCTACGTGTTCCACATGCGTCAGCAGGCGCCCGACGCGTACACGCGCTACAAGGTGCGGCTCGGGAAGGCGCTGCAGCTTGGGCTGGAGCTGCTCGTGGCCGCCGACATCATCCGGACGGTCGCGCTCGCGCCGACGATGCCCAACGTGTTGATTCTCGCGGTTCTGGTCGTGGTCCGGACGTTCCTCAGCTGGTCGCTGGTTGTCGAGATGGAAGGGCACTGGCCATGGAAGACGTGATCACCCGCATTCTCGACAATCTGCACGGGCGTGTCGGCGGCCCGATGACGTTCCGCCTGATCCTGCAGCCGGCGATGGCGGCGATTTTCGCGATCAAGGCTGGCCTGGCGGACGGGCGCGCGGGGCGTCCCGCGTATGGCTGGGCCGTCCTGACCGACGCTTCGCATCGGCGCGCGCTGCTGAAGGAGGGGTGGAAGGCGGTCGCCCAGGTCTTCATGCTGGCCATCGTCATCGATACGGCCTACCAGGTGATGGAGCTGCACTGGTTCTACCCGTTGGAGGCGCTGATTGTCGCCGTGCTGCTGGCGATCGTGCCGTATCTGCTGATTCGCGGTCCGGTCGGACGGATCACCCGGGCGCGACAGCCAGGCGTGCCGACATGAGCGCGGTGAGCGCCTCGGGCCTCGATGCCGGCACGCGGCTGGCGGTCGACCGCACCCGCCTGGCTCACGAGCGGACGCTGATGGCCTGGGTGCGGACCGCGACGTCGCTCATCTCGTTCGGCTTCACGATTTACAAGTTCTTTCAGCTGGAGATCAAGAACGAAGCGGCGAACCGTCGCCAGCTGTTCGGCCCTCGCGAGTTCGCGCTCGCGATGATTGCGATCGGCCTCGTCGCGCTGGCGCTGTCGACCATTCAGCATCGTCGCGACATGCAGGCGATGCGCGCGGAGTTCGGGGCGGTGCCGTACTCGACGGCGGCCGTGGTCGCGGGCCTGATCTCGGCGCTCGGCATCGTGGCGTTTGTCGCGGTGGTCCTGTACAGCTAGCCGACGAGCGGAGGCACGTATATGGTGGTGTCGAACAGACGAATCGCGCCCATCCTCCCGCTGCTCATCGCCGTCGTGAGTCTGTGCACCGGGGGGCGGACCCACGCGCAGGCAGCCGATCCGCTGCCGTCGTGGACCGACGGCGCGGCAAGGCGTTCGATCGTCGACTTTGTCAGGCGCGTCTCCACTCCGGGCGTTGACTTCGTCCCGTCCTCCGAACGCATCGCCGTGTTCGACAACGACGGCACGCTATGGCCGGAGAATCCGCTGCCGTTCCAGCTCGCCTTCGTCCTCGACCAACTCAAGAGCCGCGTGCCGTCAGAACCGACGCTGGCGGCGGATCCGATGGTGAAAGCCGCGCTGGCCGGCGACCTGGCCACGCTTCTCGCCGGCGAACACGCCGACGGTCTGATGCGGATCATCGCCCTCACCCATGCGGGGATGACGGTGAGCGACTTCGACGCCACCGTGCGCGCCTGGCTCGGATCCGCGATCCATCCGCGATACGGTAAGCCGTACGATCAGCTCACCTATCAGCCGATGCAGGAAGTGCTGACCTACCTGCGGGCCAACGGCTTCAAGACCTTCATCGTGTCGGGCGGCGGCGCCGATTTCATGCGCGTCTTCGCTGAACGGGTCTACGGCATCCCGCCCGAGCAGGTCGTCGGCTCGACGGCACGAACCACGTTCGAACTGCGCCCAAGCGGGCCGGTGCTCGTCAAGACCGTGGAAGCCGCGTTCGTGGACGACAAGGCGGGGAAGCCCGTCGGCATCCATCAATTCATCGGCCGCCGGCCTATCGCCTGTTTCGGCAACAGCGACGGCGACCAGGCGATGCTGGAATACACCACCATCACCAACCCGCGTCCCAGTCTCGGCCTCATCGTCCGTCACGATGACGAGTCCCGGGAATATGTCTACGACGCCCATCCCAGGAGCAGCGGCAAACTGGTCGAAGCGTTGAAGGAGGCCACGCAGCGGGGCTGGACGGTGGTGAGCATGAAGGCTGACTGGAAGACGGTCTTTCCGTCCGGCAAATGAGGGTCAGGGCCTGGGGTATACCGGCGGTCTACGCCGTCGCGGCCATCCTCGCCGGGCTGACGCTGCCGCGGATCGAGCGCTACCTGTTTCCTTGGCTGGTCTCCACGGTGACCGTTGCGGAGGCCACGGCGATCTACTCCGCGATCGCGTCGGGGATGATCGCCCTGACCGGCGTCGTCTTTTCACTGGCGTTCGTGATGGTGCAGTTCAGCGCGACCGCCTACTCGCCGCGCCTCGTCTCGTGGGTATCGAGAGACCCCGTGCTGTCGCACGCCCTCGGCACGTTCACCGCGACCTTCCTCTATGCCATCGCGGCGCTCGCCGGCGTCGATCGCGCCGGGTCGGGGGCCGTCCCGTTCCTCAGCCTGTACGGGGTGGTCGCCCTGCTCGTCGCCAGCGTTGCCATGTTCATCAGCCTGATCCAGCGCGTCGGCGTGTTGCAGATTAGCCGGGTGCTGATATTCATCGGCGATGAGGGACGACGATCGATCGAGAGCACCTATCCCTCACCGTGGCGGGCGTTGTCGCCAACCGCGGCCGAGGCTGCGCCCGACGCTCACAGCGCCGCTGATATCCAGACACTGAGGCATCAGGGACGGCCGCGCGCCATCCAGTGGATCGACACGGCGGCGCTGGTGAGGCTGGCCCGCCATTCTCGCGGCCTTGTCCAAATCGTCGTGGCCGTGGGCGACACCGTGGTCGAGTCGATGCCTTTGCTGCGGGTGTTCGGCGCGCAGGCGATCGACGAGCGGGCGCTGAGGGCTGGTATTCACATCGGCGAGGAGCGGACCTTCGCGCAGGATCCAAAGTTCGCCATCCGGCTGCTCGTGGACATCGCGATCCGGGCCTTGTCGCCGGCGGTCAACGATCCGTCGACGGCGGTTCAGGCGCTCGATCAGCTCGAGGACCTGCTGTTGCGCCTCAGCCACCGCCACCTGGCGATCGGCACCTGCCGCGACGACGATGGCACCCCGAGGCTCGTGCTGCCATGTCCGGACTGGGACGATCTCCTCAGCGTGGCCTTCGACGAAATCGCATCGTACGGGGCGACCAGCGTGCAGGTGATGCGACGCATGAACGCCCTCCTCGATGACTTGATCTCGGCGGTGCCGGATGCACGTCGACCGGCGCTCAACGTCTGGCAGGGGCGTCTGCGGGTCAGCATCACGCGCTCATTCGCCGACGGCCCGGACCGGCAGGACGCGTCGACCGACGATCGGCAGGGACTCGGCGTGCCCCGCCAGCGACGGCCTCCGTTTATGCGGGAACCTGAGCGATAGGGTGCGCGAGCGCGCGGCCCCGCAGAGGTGCGCCGGCGCTCAGCTTCGGCGTTTCCCTGACGACCCGGTGCGTATCGTAGTCGTGGCCGGCGTCCCACGATTGGCCGGGTTCCTGGTTCAGCGGGAGCGTGACGACGATTCGCGTCCCCCGTCCAGCCGCCGCGCGAACGCTGATCCGTCCGCCGGCGTAATGGACCCGTTCGCGCATACTGAGCAGACCGAATCCAGCAGCCTTACGCGATTCCGCTTCGAATCCTCTGCCGCTGTCCATGACGGACAGGCGGATATCCTCGCCGGTCTGGGTCAGGCGCACCGCGGCGGTAGGAGCGCCGCTGTGTTTGATCACGTTCTGGAGCGACTCCTGGGTGATGCGGAACAGGCAGAGCGCCAGATCCGGCGGCACCCGACGGGTCAGCGTGCCGAGGCGGAACTTCACCCGTACGTCGCACTGACGCGACACATCCCGGCACAGCCCTTCAATCGCGGACGGGAGACCGATCAGCTCCAGCCTTGGCGGGTGAAGATCGTGCGCCAGACAGCGGACGTCGCTGGCAATGTCGCTGCTGCGCTCGAGCAGTTCGTCGATCGAGTGGGCGAGCGCAGCCGGCGAGAGCGGCGTGCGCAGGCCGAGCCGCTCGAGGTCCATGCACAGGAGCACGAGCTTCTGGCTCAGGTTGTCGTGCAGCTCGCGGGCGAGACGGCACCGTTCCGATTCCTGGGCGGCGATCAGACGGCCGGCCAGGTGCTGGGATTCGCGGTTACTCAAACGCAGCGCCGTTTCGCTGGTCCGCAGCGCGTGCTCTGCGATCCGTCGCCTGGACAGCTGGACGAGCAGCGCCGAGATGAGCACCGTCTGCGCTACGCATAGTGCCGAGACGGTGATCATGTTGATATCCATGTCGTTAGCCCTGAGCGCGGTCGCCATCAAGCGACTGCCAGGCTAGTATCCAAGCCGGCTCCGCCAGGCTGCTATGCACTTTCGGCAACGAACCGGGCATGCGGTCCACCTGTCCACGCGGGAACCCCAGTCGCCTCCCGTTTCTGCTCAGATGCCGAAACCGCATAGCAGCGGAGACGGCTGCGGATCGATCATCCGCCACCTGCCGCCGCCGGCATCGATCGAACATGACAGGAGAGTGTGTGATGCGCGTGTTGTCTCGAATGCTGTTCGGCCTGTGCCTGTGCGCCGCCGCGCCGGCCGGTGCGCAGCAAGCGAAGAGTGCCACCGCGCCGGAGACGTTCGGCGCAACAGCGCGGGCCGAGAACGCGGTCGGCGTCACCGTGTCGTCACCTGTTCTGGTGCACATTGATCGCTATACGCCCGAGTTCGACCGCAAC
Organism: uncultured Acidobacteriota bacterium; assembly: GCA_963794705.1. Taxonomy (GTDB): domain Bacteria; phylum Acidobacteriota; class Vicinamibacteria; order Vicinamibacterales; family CAVVIG01; genus CAVQFC01. The sequence goes on along the minus strand of CAWCFI010000004.1, from coordinate 14,021 downwards.
GTGGTCGCAGAGGCGCTGCGAGTCGGCGGCTATCCCGGGTTCGTGCCTGCGCTGAAAAAGGCCCCCAAGGTCGGCTCCGTGGAACTGGGCCGACGGAAGTTCACGATTCGCTGGGCGCGCGAAACGCCGTCCCCGACCGGCCGGACGATCGTCGTCGTCACCGACATGCCGATGGCGTTTTTGCCCAATGGCCCGTCTGACGCCCGGCCGCAAGCCGGTTATCAGGTCGGGCTGATCCAATTGACGGTCGATGGTCACGGAGCGGGCACTGGCATCATGGCGGCCGCCGCGAGGGTCAAGTCAGGCGGCGAGACCGGCGTGCAGATCGAGGACTACGGCGCCGACGCACCGATCACGTTGACCTCGGTCACCCGCAAGTAGACGCCGCGAGACGACTCCTGGAGGAGATTATGAACGGCTGGACACGACCTCGGCGGGGTGGATTGGTCATCGGCGCCGCGAGCAGCGCGCTGCTCGCGACCATCGTGCTGGGCCTTTCGGCCTGCGGCCCGAAGGTGAGGCCGATCAAAGGCGGGCCGGTGGACACCGGCGCCGGCTCGCTGACCGCGGCCCGAGCCTATCTGGAAGGACGCTGGACGCTCGAGTCGTTCGAAGTGCACCAGCCTGGAAAGCCGGTCTTCACGCTGAAGGGCCAGGGCTCCCTCACCTACGACGATTTCGGCAACCTGACGATGGAGATCAGAACCGATGTCGCGACCACGGATCTCCTGCGCGCGGCAGGCATCGACGTGCACGACGGCACCATCTCGTCGAGCGGCCGTACCGCTGTCAACATGCAGAACCGGACCCTGACCTACATGATCGAGGGGCAGCCGTCAGCGGGCACAGGTCCGCTGGCCACGAGCCGGCCTCGCTACTGGCAGGTGGAGGGCAATCTCCTGACCCTGACGACGAAGGACGATGCTGGTCACCCGACGTCGATCGGCCGTTGGAGAAAAATGTAGGGTGCCGGATCTGCATAGCGGGTACGGCGGCGTGTTTCTAAAGTGTCCAGGTGACGAGGTATGGACGCCGGGTCCTATCGATGGTGGCGGTGGCGATGCTGGTGCTCGCGGCAGGGCCGGTTGCCGCGCAGGACGCCGACGAACTGGCGAAGCAGACCCAGAACCCGATTGCGAACCTGATCAGCGTGCCGTTTCAAGGCAACTGGGACTTCGGCATCGGCGATCGTGCCGCGACCAGCACGCTTCTCAACTTTCAGCCGGTCGTGCCGTTCGCCGTCAGCAAGTCCACGAACGTGATCCTGCGCGTCATCCTGCCGCTGACGTCGCAGCCCGGCACGGCGTCCACGGCTCCGCGGATCAACGGCCTGGCCGACACCGTCGCGACGTTCTTTTTCTCGCCATCGAAGCCGGGCAAAGTCATCTGGGGCGCGGGCCCGGTGATCATGGTCCCGACCGCGACCGACGCCGCGCTCGGCAGCGAAAAATTCGGCATCGGTCCGTCGGTCGTGCTGCTGAGTCAGCCCGGCAAGTTCACGATCGGCATCCTGTTCAACCAGATCTGGTCGGTCAGCGGCGCCAACGATCGGCCCGACGTCAACCAGACCTTCCTGCAGCCGTTCACCAACTACAACCTGGGAGCCGGCTTGTCGGTGGGCGTCAGCGTCGAAGCCACCGGCAATTGGAAAGCGGACCAGGCATGGACGGCGCCGTTGCTGTTCAGCGTCAGCAAGGTGACGCTGCTCGGCACGCGACCGGTGAACCTGGCGCTGGCCGCGGGTCCGCTGATCGCGAGCCCCGATGCTGGGGCGAGCTGGCGTTTTCGGCTGGCCGCGACGTTCCTCTTTCCGCGTTAACCCCGATCCAGGAGAAATGACGATGACTCGTTTGATGACGGCCTTTGCGCTGGTAGCGGCTCTGGCCGCGCCGGCGTTCGCCCAGACCGCGGCGACCACCAACATGGACATCCTCCGCCAGAAGGTCAAGGCGGACAAGAAGCTGCTGGTCGCGCAGAACTTGAGTCTGACCGACGCGGAGGCGGCGGCATTCTGGCCGGTCTACGACGCGTACCAGAAGGAGCTGCAGCCGATCAACGAACGGATGGCCGCCACCATCCAGGCCTACGCGAAGGCCTACAACGCCGGGCCCGTCACGAACGAGACCGCCAAGATGCTGATCGAGCAGTCGGCCGCGATCGACGCCGCCGAGGCGACGCTCAAGACGTCATCGCAGCCGAAGATCCTGGCGGCGCTGCCGGCGACCAAGGCAGCGCGCTACATCCAGATCGAGAACAAGATCCGCGCGATGATCCGCTACGAGCTGGCGGCAAACATTCCATTCGTGGAGTAGCCGTGGCAGAAGCCACGTCGAACGTCGAGTTCGCGCACAAGATTCACGAGCGCGGCCACCATCGCTCGCCGGCGACCGATCGCCGGGAACAGTGGATCGAGATTGCCGAGGCGGTGGTGCTGGCGATCGTCGCCATCGCCACCGCGTGGAGCGGCTACCAGGCGGCGAAATGGGATGCGCTGTCGGCGAAGTATTACCAGCTCGCATCCCGCACCAACGTCGCGGCCGAAGGCCGGCGGACGCTCGCCGGGCAGGATCGGCTGTACGACACCGTCACCTTCAACGGCTGGATTGCGGCGAAGATGGCCGGCGATGGCGCGCGGACGGGGTTTTTCGAACGCCGCTTCCGCCCCGAATACACGGCCGCCTTCGTGGTCTGGCAGAAGCTCGACCCGTTCAACAACCTCACCGCGCCGGCGGGGCCGATTTTCATGCCCGAGTACGTGAACGCCAACGCACAGCAGGCCGAGACACTCACCGAGCAAGGGGAGCACGAATTCGAGCAGGGCGTGACCATGCGGGAAACGGGCGACGAGTACGTACGGATTACCGTGCTGCTGGCCACGGTGCTCCTGCTGACCGCGCTCAGCCAGCGCTTCGAGATCTTCGGGCCGCGGATCGCGGTCGTCGGGGTTGCCGCGGCGCTGCTGGTGATCAGCATCTACTCGATCGCGACGTTCGCTCGCGCCTAGTCCGCGCCATCAGCGACTGGTGCCAATCAAAAGGCTCGCTTCACCCGCAGGTCGATGATGTTGTCGGCGGTCGTGAACGAGTTGGTGCTGGTGTCGAGCGAACGTCCCCACATGTAGAGGCCCTCGTATCGCCACTTGAAGTTCTGGCGATAGCCGAACCCGAGGCGGATGCGCTGCTTGTTGGCATAGCGCTCTCTCGGGTCGTCGTTGATCGGCACGAACCATTCCCAGTCGCTCAGGAAGTAACGCGTGTTGTCGGCGGTGACGCTTTCGTGGTTGAACGGGAACTGCACTTCGATCCGGTTGCGGAACCGCCAGGTGTGGCTGGTGGGCGTGTCGTCGGAGTAGAAGATGTTCCGCTGTTCGATCCTGGCGTAGTCGCGGATCACCAGCCGGCGGCGCGGAGGTAGCTCCCTCGCTTCGCGATCGGGCACGAGCGTGACGACGTCGCGCGAGAGCAGGTGAAACCGCACGCCGATCCGCTCGGTCACTTCGTTCGAATTGACGTCATTGTTCTGCTGGGTTCCGGCGTCCATGAATTCACCGGTCAGATCGAGCCACTTCTTGACGGCGTAGTCGACGCTCGGCGTGAGGTGAAGGCTTGCCCAGTCCGGCTGACCCGGTGGCACATACACCAGCAGCTGCGGCTCGATGTCGAGTTCGTAGGTGAGGTGGGCGGTCTTCGCCCAGCTCATGATGAAGTCGCCCCAGAGCTGGCCGTTCGGTGGGTTCTGCGCCTGTCCGCGGCTCGGTAGCAGGAACACCACCGCCAGGACGACCAGCGATCTGACCCGAAAGGCCGTTCGTCTCATGCGCGTGGCTGCGGAGTCCTTCCCTCAATCTATCGAGGGCGCGGCAGCATCACTATGCAGTTCCGGCAGCGCCGACGTTGTTGCCGGAACTGCATAGCGACACTCGACAATGCTCCTTAGGCTGGTCGCGACATGAGCAGCCATACAGGTCGCGTGATGGCCGGTTACCTGATCGTCGTGGTTTGCATCGGCGCCCGTCTGTAATCGTCCGATGGAATGGACCGCCATCGCGCCTGGGCTCGCCCGGTTCCGGGGCTATCACCGCGAATGGCTGCCCGCCGACGTCGGCGCCGGGCTGTCGGTCGCCGCGGTGGCGCTGCCCACGGCGATTGTGTACGCGCAGCTGGCCGGCTTTCCGCCAGTGGTCGGCCTCTACGCCGCGATCCTTCCTCTCGTCGTCTACGCCGCGTTCGGCACGTCCCGGCAGTTGATCGTCAACCCCGACGCTGCGGTCTGTGCGATGGTCGCGGCGATCGTCGCGCCGCTGGCGGCCGGCGATCCGGATCGCTATGTCGCGCTCGCGCTGATGCTGACGATGCTGTCGGGCGTGGCGTGTATTGCCGCCGGCCTGTTCCGTCTCGGGTTCTTCGCCGATTTCCTCGGCAAGCCAGTGTTGGTCGGATTCCTGAATGGCATCGCGATCAGCATTGCGCTCGGCCAGATTGGCAAGGTGTTCGGGTTCACGATTGAATCCGGCCGCGTTCTCCCAAGGCTGGTCGAATTTCTGACGAAGCTCCCGACGACGCACCTGCCCACCCTGGCGGTGGGAATCGCGACGTTCGTGATCCTGCGCGGCACGCACCGGTTGTTTCCCAAATTGCCGGCGCCGATGGTCGCGCTGGTGGCGGCGGTCGCACTGGTGAAGGGGCTCAATCTCGATGCCCAGGGGGTGCTGACCATCGGTGCGGTTCCAGCCGGCCTGCCGTCGCTACGCTGGCCCGGCGTGTCGCCGGGGGAGCTCGAAGCGCTGGCGCCGGCGGCGATCGGACTGGCGTTGGTGAGCTTCACCAGCGGCATGGTGACGGCGCGCAGCTTCGCGGCCCGCAACCGCTACGAGCTCGACATCGATCGAGAGCTGATCGCGCTCGGCCTGTGCAACATCGCCGCCGGCCTGTCGAACGGCTTCGCCGTGACCGGCGCCGATTCGCGCACCGCGATCAACGACGCGATGGGCGGCAAGAGCCAGGTCACTGGCCTGGTCGCGGCGGCGACGATGACGGTGGTGCTGCTGTGGCTGACCGGCCCGCTTCGCTACCTGCCGGTCTGCGCGCTCGGCGCGGTGCTGATGTCGGCGGCGTGGGGACTGTTCGACTGGAAGGCGATGGTGCACCTGTCCCGGATCCGCGAGGGGGAGCTGATCGTGTGCGTCGTGGCGATGCTCGGCGTGGTGACCATCGGTGCGCTGCAGGGCATTCTGCTCGCGGTCGGCCTGTCGTTGGTGGTGCTGCTGATCCGCTCGTCGCGGCCGTCCGACGCGCTGCTCGGGCGCGTCGAAGGAGTGCCCGGGTTCCACAACGTGGCGCGCCACGAAGGCGCGGCGGCGATTCCCGGCGTCGTGCTCTACCGTTTCAACGCACCGCTGATCTTCTTCAACGCCGCGCACTTCAAGCGCCGCGTGCTCGAGGCTGCCGGCGCCAACCCGGGTGCGCGTTGGTTCGTCCTCGACGCCGCGCCGATCGTGCATCTCGACAGCACCGGCGCCGACGTCGTGGCCGCACTCGCCGACGAGCTCGGCGCGGCGGGTCAGCGGCTGGTGATTGCCGGGACGCACACCCGCGTTGAACAGATGCTCCACCGCAGCGGCGCGCTGGAGCACCTCGGCGACGGCGCGCTCTTCCCGACGCTCAGGAGCGCGGTCCACGCGTGCGCGCCGCCTGCGCACGGAAAATGACGGTCTCCGCTCACATCACGACGTCGGGGTGGCCGCCTCGGTCGGGTGGTGGTTTCGGCCGTTAGCCGGCCTGGCGCAGGGTTGCCGAATCCGCATAGTCGCCGCCGGCGGGGGCACGTATTCTCCGGCATGCGGAAGATCATCAGAACTCGGCGTCGAACCGACCCATAGGAGAACACGGCATGTTTCGTCAGTTGATATTCACGGCCGCGGCGCTGCTCGCCGTAGCCATCCCCGTTTCGGCGCAGGACAGCCCCATCAGCATCAATCTGGGCGGCGGATTCACCATTCCCTACTCCGATCTCAAGGATGCTTTTGGCGTCGGCGGTAACTTTCAGCTCGGCGCCGATCTTCGAGTCTCGCCGATGGCCAAGATTCAGGTCGAGTACGGATACAACAGGCTCGGCAGCAAGGATCTCGCGCCGACCGGCGCCAGCACGCTGCCGTCGGGCATCATTTCGTCGATCCCGCTGACCGCGAACCACTCGATGCACGACGCCGACTTCAACCTGCTGTTCGGGCCGGCGCTCAAGGACAAGGCGGCTGTGCCGTATGCCATTGTCGGCGGCGGCGTCTACCACCAGATCGTCAACGTCACGACGCCCTCGGTCGGCCTCGCCACGGTCTGCGATCCCTGGATCTACGTGTGCTATCCGGCGGCGGTGCCGGTCACCCAGATCATCGGCGAACGGTCGAACACCGCGTTCGGGTGGAACCTGGGCGGCGGCGTCACGGCCAGGGTGAGTGACACGACGAAGTTCTACGCCGAGATCCGCTACATCCACACCAACGGGCCGACGTTCACCGATCCGGCCGGCGTGTCGCGGACGGCCAACGGGAACTACTTTCCGTTCACCTTCGGGTTCCGGTTCCACTCCGCTGACTAGGATCCTGAGCGTCGGCGCGGTGATGGTTGCCGGCGTCTGGCTGGCCGCGGCGGCGCCGACGTTCGTGTCGACCTGGAAGGCGCCGGCCGCGGGCGTGCTGAATTTCGCCGGCCGGAAAGTGGCGGCGTTGGTCATCACCGACGACACCAGCCTCCGGATGTCCGCCGAGGCAGCGTTGGCCCGCGAGATCACCGCGCGCGGACCACGAGGGGTGGCGGCCTATACGTTGATTCCGCGCGAGGCACTGACGGACAAGGCCGCGGCGAAGACGTGGTTCGAGCGGACCGAGGTCGAGGGCGTCGTCGCGATGCGGGTCGTCGGCGTCGACAAGGACCGCGTCTATTCCGCGGTGGTCTGGAGCAGCGGCACTTACGGCAATTTCTACGACTACTACAACAGCAGCTGGGCCACGGTCACGCCGATCGGCAAGGGGCACATCGAGACCACCGTCGCGGTGGAGACGCTTCTTTATCGGGTGTCGGACGCCGCGCTGCTGTGGGCGAGCGTCAGCCAGACGACCAATCCCACGGACGCCGGCAGCTTCATGAAGGGGCTTGTCAGCGCCGTGGTCAAGCAGCTGCAGCGCGAAGGCATGATCGTCAAGGGGAAATAGATCCAACTGCGTTTCGACAACCATTCGAGGAGGACATCGTGAAACAACTACTGTACGCCACCGCGGCAATCGCGACCCTGGTGCTGCCGCTGGCCGGCACCGCATCGGCGCAAGACCGTACCATGACCAAGACCCTGACCGGCGAGCAGAAAACGGTCACCGCCACGGTCGAGGCCATCGAACGGAGCACCCGTTCGGTCACGCTCAAGGAAACGAACGGCGACTACAACGAGATCTACGTGCCGACCGACGTCAAGCGGTTCGACACCCTGAAGGTCGGCGACAAGATCACCGCGAAGTACTACGAGAACATCGTGCTGCGCCTGAAGCTGCCCGGCGAGAAGGCCACCGACACCGATACCGCGGCGCTCACACCGGGCTCGGGCGCAAAGGCGGGCGGGACGGCGGCCACTCAGCGCACCATCACCGCGACGATCACCCACATCGATCCCAAGGTGCCCTCGATCGCGTTCAGCGGGCCGAACGGCTGGCACTACAGCTCGCGCGTCGAGGACAAGGCCGCGCTTGCGAAGGTGAAGGTCGGCGATCGGGTGGACATCACCTGGACGATGGCGGTGCTGATTTCGGCCGAAGCTCCCAAGTAGGCGCGATGAAGGGCAAAGCTGCGGCGACGACGGTGCTGGTGGCGTGGATCGGCGCCGTCGTCGTGCTGCACGGCGCCAAGATCAAGACGCAGGCGCAGGCCGATCCGGCGTTCAACTTCCGTGAGGTCAAGACCTGGGCGTGGCACCCGTCCGGGGGCGGCGACGTGATCATGGCGCGTTCGTCGGGAGACGATCCCGCCCCGGTCAAGAAGCGCATCGACCCGGTCCTCACCCAGGCGCTGGCGCACGAGCTCGGGCTGAAGGGCCTGACCCTTGCCAGCGCGGGCAAGCCGGACCTGACGATTCACTACTACCTGCTGGTGACGGTCGGCATGGACGCGCAGGTGATGGGGCAGTTCCTGCCTGCGGTTCCACTGTGGGGGGTGCCGCCGTTCGCGGCGGCAACTCAATCACTCGACATCATCACCCGCGGCTCGCTGGTGCTCGACGCGGTGTCGACCTCGCTCGACCGGGTCGTCTGGCGGGGCGTGTCGCAGACCGACGTCGACTACGCGCGATCCGAATCCGAGCGGGACGGCATCATCCGCGACGCCGCGCACGAGCTGGTCAAGCGCATGCCCTTCAAGAAATGACGCGGATGCGAGCTAGCTCGACAGTGCCTGCCGGAGCGCGGCGACGAGGTGCGTGCACAGATTCCGCTTGATCACGTAACCCGAGCCGCCGGCGGCGGTGGCCGCCTCCATGAAGTCCCGGTCCTCATGTACCGTCAGGAATACGATCCGCGGAGGATTGGGCAGTGCCGACAGCTGCCGCGCCACGTCAAGCCCGCTCATCTGCGGCATCGAGATATCCAGCACCATTGCGTCCGGTTGCAGCTCGATGGCGGCCGCCAGCGCCGCCGATCCGTCGGCGCAGGCGGCGACAATCTGAAACTCATCGCGGAGCTGCTGGTCCAGCCATTCCAGGATAGGTTGCTGATCGTCGGCGATCAACACGCGCGGGCGGGTCATTCAACATCAGTCTACGTGCCCTGCGTGCGCTCGGCTACTCGACACTTTGACAGAGGGGGACTGTCATCGCGGCCCCGCACCAGGCGACCCGGTCCCTGTCGAAGGCCAACCTCGATCAGTTCGAGGTGCCGGCTGTTTGCGATGAGGGGACGCGGCGGACCCGCGAGATCAGGCCCGCAACCGCACAGACGCTCAGCGCGCAGGTAACCGGGATGATGTGCAGCGAGAACCGTCCGGCATATGCCGATCCACGGGCTACCAACGCGCCGGAGACAGCGCTGAGAAAAAACAGGGTGGGACCCATCGGGAGCGTGCGTAGTCTCGGTGCGCCGAGCAAGCTGAGAATCGCGACGACCGCGCCGCCAACGACTGGAATGGCAAAGGGATCGTAGCGGGCAGGGTCGTTCAGGGTGAGGACCATCATCACGCTGCCGACCGCGCGCTCGAGGACGGTACCAATCCGCATGCCCGGCTGCCAGATGGCGAGCTGATCACGCGACGTTCCGTACAACATGCTGAACACACCGGTGTAGTACCACGTGCGCCACGCAAACAGCGTGATGCCGATGGCGATCGTCGCCGTCACGACGACCACGGCGCGCCATGAACAGCGCCGCCACCAGCGCGCGGGTTGGTACCACTGCCGCGTGGCCAACCCACCAGGCAGCGCAAACACGGCGGTGCCGATCGCCATCGGCAGATTGTTCATGCGTGTGTAGAAGCCGAGGGTGGCGAGCACCCCGCCGGCGGCGGCCGATCTCAGGCGACCATGTCGGCTGCGCATGACGAAAAACGCCGCGAGATGCAGCAGCCCCATCGAGCTGATTTCACCCAGGCCAAGGCCGAGAAACACCCGCTCGTTGCTGAGCACGAAGAGGCCGAGCGTCACGACCGCGCCGATCAGTCCCCATCGGAAGCCGGCATGTTGACGGACCACGCGAAACGCGAAAAGGGCGCCGGTCAAGACGCACGCGGCATCCCAGTAGCCCTCGCCTACGCTGGAGTCGCCAAACACCACATGGAGCAGTCCGGCGATCCAGCGATACAACGGCTGGAACCAGAAGGTGGGCGATCCGCCCTCGAGCCAGTACCCCTGCAGGACGATGCGGTAGGCGTAACGCTGGAACGACCACCAGTCGTCGCCGCGCGAGTACATGGTCAGCTGTCCGATCGCCGGGCGAGTGCTGACGACCACGAACGTCAACCACGGAATGCCGATGGCGATGAACGCGCCAAACACGTTGCGGACCCGCGACCTGAGCGGTAGCAACGCGGCGGCGCTGAGCGCCGCGAGCGCCCAACGGGCGTCTTCCACACGACCGGCGGCGATCAGCAGACCGATCGCCGTCGAAGTCGCCGCCGCCCAGGCGAGCAGCACCGGATCGCCCGCGCGCATCAGGGCAGAGATCAACCAGCACCCGAGCAACGCCAAGGTCAAGGTTGTCGGAATCCAGCGGGCCCATGGCCGGACGAGGAGATCGATGCGTGCGGGGCGCTTGAGCGTCAGCGGGCCGGCCGCGAACAGATTACGTCCGTTGAACTTCGGCTCGAACCGCCAGCGGTCGCCGGTGAGCGTGGAGTAGACGTTGATGGCGTGCACGCCGCGTGTCAGGAACACCTCTCCCGACTGCGGACCTCCATCCGCCCGCACCCGCGCGGTTACGTTGTCGCTGGTATCAATGTGAAGCAAGCCGTCCTCCGGCACGTCGACGAATCCCTGCACCGTCATGGCGACGGTGGCGTCGGGAGGACGATCTTGTTTGTCGAACGCGTTGTCGTCCGCGGGAGGGAGGTTGAAAAACCAGGCGGGGAAATCTTCAAAGCGCTGGTAGGGGCGCCTCATCACCGCGGTGCACGCCGGATCGGCTGCGCGCCAGTCGGCGCGCAGGTCCCAGGAGTGCGGTGCGCCGGTGCCGTTCTTGACGTACGGCCGCGTGGGAGCGAAGCGCACGCACCAGCCTTCAGGGACCAGCAGGGCAGCTGCGGCCACCTTCCAGATGATTAGGGCGACGATCGCCGCGCGCGCGCCGCGCGTCCTGAGGAATCGAGGCTGGAACCACCACAACGCCGGAAATACGATCCCCAGCAGGATCGCCTCGGCCGCCTGATCGAGAGGCACGCCGTCGAACGGGCCGCTGACTCGATCGGGCCACAACAAGGCGCCCGCCGCGAGGATTCCCCAGAACCACGTCACGCGACCGGCGGCGTACCAGCGTGAATCCACTGCGGCAACGCTTCGGCTGGCGCTAACTCGCGCGCGTGTCCATCGACGTGTTCGCTTCGACCGGCGCATCGGCGACGGTCATGTGACTTGCCCATGGAAGCGGCACGCGCGCATCGACCGTCGTGCCGCGGCCGGGCCTCGACTTGATCATCACCTCGCCGCCAATCAACCGCAGGCGTTCGCGCATGCTGGCAAGACCCAGCCCGTTGGGACTGGCGGAACCGGCCTCATCGAATCCGCGTCCGGCGTCCACGATGCTCAGCAGGAGCGCGTCGCCCGTCCCTCTGAGCGACACCTGCGCCACGCCGGCGCCGCTGTGTTTGACGACGTTGTTTAGGGCCTCCTGGACGACACGGAACAGGCACAGCGCCACCTCGTACGGCAACCCGCCGGGCACGCCTTCGGCCACGCACTGCACCTGAAGACCTCTGGCGCGCATCTCGCGGCAATGTCCCTTAACGGCCGCCGCGAGTCCCAGGGCTTCCAGCTTCGCCGAGTGCAGCTGATGGGAAAGGCTGTGAATCTCCGCCGCGATCTCGTCGATTCGGGCGCCCATCTTCCGGGTCGACGCTGCGACGGCGGTCTGAGGCTCAGACGTCATCGCCAGACGCTGAATTTCGATGGCCAGGAGCGCGACGTGCTGGCTCAGGTTGTCGTGCAGTTCGCGGGCGATCCGGCGGCGCTCTTCTTCCTGGGCCGAAAGCAGCCGGCCGCTGAGACTGCGGATGGCGAGTTCGGTGTGCTTGCTCGCCGTGATGTCGCGAGAGGCGCCGCGGATCAGGAGCGGCCGGCCGGAGGAGTCACACTCGACGCGGCCGCACGACGAGATCCAACGGATCGCGCCATCTGGCAGCACCAGGCGGAATTCCGTCTGGTACCTGCCTCCGTCCACATTCGCCACCGCCATCGCGTGGGCGCGCCGCAGGGCCTTGCGATCCTCAGAATGCAGGCGTAACAGGATGGCGTCGAAGTGCAGGGTGTCCGACTGCGCGAAGCCAAACAGCTCCCGCCATTTCTCACTGGCCCAGATCTGGTTGCCCGTCAGGTCGCGAACCCAGATGCCGAAGTCGGCGGCGTCGACGGCGAGGCTCATGCGCGCCTCGCTTTCGCGTAGCCCGGCCTCGCTCGCTCGAAGTTCGCGGACGAGTTGCGAGGCGCGCAGCACATCACCACTCAACTCGTAGCCCATTATCGAGATCAGGCCCATGTACAGCAGGCTGTAGACAATCGGCACCTGGAGGTGCGCCCATAACACCAACACCGACAACCCAAGCGAAGCGACCAGAAAAAACTCGACACTGCTCCCGACCATCAATGCCTTCCGGCGGCCGCCCCGTCTCCACGTTGTCAGGCTGGCATCCGCCACGAAGACGAGAATGAGCAATATCGAAGCTTGGCCGAACAGGACCGCCACCGGATGAGGGGGCAGGCCGCCGCCGAGAACCGTGACGGATTCTCCGAGAAACCGGATCTGCCGAAGGCGCGGCAGGGGATAGTCGAGCCACATCAGAAGATTGAGCAGCACGCAGCCGAGGCGCATGCCGGTAATCGTCCACGCGAGCCATCGCCGCCCCGCATCCAGATAGAACCACACGAACCAGGAGATCGACACGAGCCAGAACGACAGGGTCAATTGCACCCACTGCATCGCCGTGAGCAGCTCGCGAGGCGACTCCGCCCGCATGATCGCCAGTTCAGAGAACGTGAAGACCGTCGTGGCCGCAGCCGTCAGGGAAAAGAATAGATGGGCCCAGGCGCGGCGGTCCCGCCACCAGACCAGAGCGTAGATCACCGACAGCGTAAGGCACGCTGACGCGATCATCGACCAGACGAGCGTGACCACACTCATGATGGGAGGTTGCGCGCGATCTTACCCGCGGGAGGGCCAGAACGGAAAGTGGTAAGTGGCTGGCGGAACGTTAGAAGAGCGGACCGAGGTATGGGCCGATCGCGTAGCCAATCGCCAGGGCAAGCATCGCGGGAAACAGCACCAGAGCAACTCGCATCACGTTCCAGAGCTGCCGCTGGATGAGGAGAGCACGGTACCGATCCTCGACTCGCCGCTGCTTGTTCACGTTCGTGTCTCCCTCACTCGAGAGTCTGGCGCTCCGAGCCCAAAAGTCTGACGATTGAATCCGGCGCTCAGCAGATTGCGCCAGAAAAACCGCCAGAGCGTTGTTAGAGAGGGGAGGCGAGCAACGCGCATGCCGCGACCTGCCAGCCCGGCGACCAATCTTCAGAAATTCACCACGAAGCTGCTATAGAAGACGCCGCCGTTGCCGCCGACCGGCTCGGGCAGCGAGAGGCCGCCCACCGGCGAGCGGCGCAGCTGCAGGTACTCGGTGTTCCACCAGACGATGTCGTTACGGAACGGGTGATAGTTGAGGCCGGCACGGAAATCCCACGGATCGCCGTACTCGCCGAAGATCTTCGAGCCTGACACATACACCTGGAGGAGCTTCGGTACCGCCATCGCGGACGACTCCAGTTTGAAGCCGCTGTCGTGCATCGACTGGAACGGCAATGCCTCCACGCCTGCGCCGCGGAAGTTCGAGATCGTGCGCCAGTAGAACTCGCTCTCGAGCGAGAAGCCCCGTACTTGACCCCCGCGTCCAGCGCGGTCATTTGATACTTCACGTCCGAGATGTTGATCCCCGTTCCGAAAAGTCCTGGCGTGAAGACGATGTTGCCGTCCGAGGTGCGAATCTGTGAGTTCTCGATCGCTTCCGTGTCCGGCTGGCTCTGGCGGTTCTCGTCGCTCCGAGTGAAGTGGACGCCGACGCGCGTCGCGGCCTGCGGATGCGGCTCGTAGTCGCCGAAGCCTCTGCCGAACTCTCCGGTGGTCGGCATCCATGCGAGCATTGTCGCCAGGGAATTCAGGCCGCTATCGAGTTGCCCCGCATCGACCCCCAGCTGGCTCAGGTTGTTGCCGAGCATCACCTGGTAGTCGAGTCCATCGGCCACCTTCCCCTTCGCCCAGATCCCAGACGTGAATGAGGCGCGGAATAATTCAT
>CAWCFI010000003.1:0-1114830 GCA_963794705.1 uncultured Acidobacteriota bacterium | reverse complement strand
CTGCCAGAAACATAAGAAGTCGCTGGGGCGACTGGTCCCAACGGTGGAACTCGGGGTCGAGCTCTGCGGCGGCGGTTTCGATTTCATTTGCTATTCCGGCGATGTGTGGGTGCTCCACAACGCCCTTGCGGAAGCGATCACCGCTCTGCGTGAAGGCGTGAGGGCGAACCGGAGCTAGAGCGATGACTGACAAGTTCCGTGTCGCTCTGTCAGGCGACTTTCGAAAGGCGGACGAATCGCCGACCTACCCCGATTTCGATCTCGCGCCGTTGCGCGCGGCCAAAGGGGTCGAGGTCGTCTTTCTGGACGCCGCCAATCCTCTGCGCGCCGACCAACTCGAAGATTTCGACGCGCTGATCCTGCTCGCCCATCGCTTTGCCGCGGAGAGCGTTCCCAAGAGTGGACGGCTTGCGGTCGTCGCGCGCTTCGGGGTCGGATATGACACCGTAGATGTCGATGCTTGCACGCAGGCGGGCATCGCGCTCGTCATTACGCCCGACGGTGTGCGTCGCCCGGTCGCGGTTTCAATCGTCACGTTGATGCTCGCTCTGACGGGCAAGCTGATGATCAAAGACCGGCTCGCTCGTGAAGCCGCTGCCGGCTTCGCCAAACGTTCAGATCACATGGGCGTAGGCTTGGTCGGACGCACGCTTGGATCCGTGGGCATCGGCAATATCGGGGCTGAATTGTTTCGCATGGCGAAGCCGTTCGATATGCGGTTTATCGCTCACGACCCTTTCGCGGATTCGACCGTGGTTGCCGAACTCGGCATCGAACTCGTGGCGCTCGACGACGTGTTCAGACAAGCGGACATCGTTTCCGTAAGTTGTCCGTTGACCGCGCAAACCCGGCATCTCGTGAACGCCGAACGCCTTGCGCTGATGAAGCCATCCGCCTTCCTCATCAACACAGCGCGGGGACCGATCGTCGATCAAAAAGCACTAACGAAAGTCTTGCAAGAGAACCGCATTGCCGGCGCCGGCTAGACGTGCTGGAACAAGAGCCCCCGGATGTCGACGATCCCATTCTCAAACTCGACAACGTCATCTTGTCCCCGCACGCGCTGTGCTGGACGGATCAGTGCTTTGCGGGAAATGGCGCCGCCGATGTCAAAGCCGTGCTCGACGTTCAGCACGGCCGAAATCCGCGCGGCGTCGTCAATCGCCAGGTCCTCGATATGAACTTATGGAAGGCGCGGTTGGATAGGTTCCGCCGGCGCTTTGGTGACTGACCGTCAACAGGAACATCGCGTGCGCCGGACCTTTGCGCAATGGCGCGGCGATTGAAGCGACCAACCTGGCCGAGCGCGCTCGGAACCGGTGGGCAAGGAGTGAAACCGGTCGATCCGGCCGGAACTCCAACGGGAGGAGAAGCGACCATGGACAATCGTGAAAAACGCGATTTCGAAGCGGGTCTGGCGGCGGATGTCGACGCCTGGCTCAAAGGAGAACCAACTCGACGAACGTTCATTGCCAAGTTCGGTCAAATGACAGGCATGCTAGCCGTCTCCGGACCGGTGCTGGCGTCGAGCAGTCAATGGGCGTTAGCGCAGGCGGCGGTGGAATTGGCCGACGCTTCGTCGCCGCTCGGCAAGGCTCAAGCTGCCGCATTGAAGGCCTCGACCGAGGGGCCGGCGGACGGATCGGCTTTCAGAGCCGTCGCCGAGGCCAAAAAGTTCAAGGGCGTCACCCTCAATATGACCTACGAATCCGGATTGCAGGCGCTCGATCCCCGCAATTTCTCGGGGCCGCTCTGGGAGCAGCTAACCGGCATCAAATCGAACGTCGTCGAACTCTCACATCCCGACCAATATTCGAAGCCCGTAGCGGAGCATATCGCGGGCTCGGGCGCTTACGACATCCTCGACATCGAACCGGCCTGGACGCCCTCGCTCGCCAACGGCGGTGTGATCGCCCCGCTCGACGACTTCATCGGCAAATACCTCAACAAGGCCGACCTCGACGACTACCATCCCCTTTTCAAGGCGTTGCCAACCTACAAGGGCAAGATCTGGGGCTTCTTCGACGATGGCGACATGTTCGCCCTCTACTACCGAAAGGACATCTTCGAAGATCCGAAGATGAAGGCTGCCTATCAAGGCAAATTCAACAAGGCCCTGGAGCCTCCAAAGACCTGGGAGGACTACGCCCAGGTCGCCCAATTCATCACAGATCAGATGGCGCCGAATGTCTATGGCGCCGGCCACTTCCGCAAGGCGGGCAGTCCTGGCAACCAATATGACTTTCTGCAGCAGTTCCGCGCGAACAAAGGCCAATTCTTTGATGACTCCATGAATGCGCAACTTGCGTCACCGGCCGGCATGAAGACCTTCGAAAACATGCTCGCCGCGAACAAGGCATCGATACCCGGCAACAATGAACTCGATGCGGTTTCCCTTTGGGCCGCGTTCTTGCAGGGCAAGGTCGCCATGATCTATTCCTGGCCGCCGACCGGGCGCATGTGTGCGAATTATTCCCAGAGTGCAAAGGCGATCAATTTCATCCCGCAATCATCGATCGCCGGAAAGGTCGGCTATGCTCTCGTTCCGGGCAATCCGGAGATGGCGACCGGCTACAACAAGGCTCTCTCGGCAGATTCAACCAATGCCGAGGCCGCCTATCTCTTCATGCAATGGGCGGTTTCGCCCCCGGTGTCGCTTGCGCGCACGATGCTGCCCTATTCGTTGCGGGATCCGTATCGGCTTTCCCATTACAAGTCGGAACTCTACCGTTCGCTATGGCCCGATGCGCCAGCCTATCTCATTAACCTTTGTAACTCTGCGAACGTGGGCCTGCTCGATATGGTCATGCCGGGTTGGCAGGACTACGCCCTTAGCATTGATCGAATGTGTTCCTCGGTATGGGCGGGAACCGATCCTAAGACAGCCTTGCAAACGGCCGCCGCCGAATGGGATCAGACGACGGAGCGTCTGGGCAAAGACAGCCAAAAAGCGTTCTTCGCGGAATACAAGAAACTACCTGGATCCTCTGCCGACCATACGGTCGAGGCAATGGGCATGGGAGTAAAACTCTAGACGCCCGGGCCGCCGGCGAGCTTAGTCCCCGCCGGCGGCCGCTGTTTGTATCGCGGACCGCGCGAATTCGCGCGTTTGGATCAACGGAATGTCGCGAGTTTCGGAAGTTCGTCGCCGAGACGCTGGTCTTATGGCCGGTTTCTCGACGGCGCTATCGTTGTGGAGCGACCGGCATTTTAAGTGGTTGCTGGTCGCGCCCGGCATCGGGCTGATCCTCGCGCTATCGGTCTATCCGTTGTTGTTCTCGTTGTGGGTCAACTTCGTCAACTACGACTTTCAGATCCCCGGTCACGCTTTCGTCGGCCTGAAGAATTTCTCTCAGGTGGTGTTCGATCCGGTGGCGCGTTGGTCCTTGGTCCTCACCGTGATGCTGTCCGCCGCGAACGTGACCATCGAATTCGTCTTGGGTCTCTGTCTGGCGCTAGCGATGGTGAAGCCCTTTCCGGGTCGGGGCCTGGTCATGTCCATCTTGATCATCCCGCTGTTCATAAGCCCGGTAATCGTCGGTCAGGCCTGGGCGCTGCTGCTGCAACGCCCGTTCGGTCCGACGAATTACCTTTTGGGAGCACTGCTGCGCCGTGAAGTCACGATCGGATGGCTATCGGAAAGTCCATGGGTCTACTTCGCGCTCATCCTTTCCGACGTGTGGCAATGGACGCCGTTCATGTTTGTCATTCTGCTCGCTGGTTTGACGTCGATTCCGCCGAACCTTTATGAAGCCAGCGAACTCGACGGCATAGGGGGCTGGCTTGCGTTTCGAACTCATCACGCTGCCTTTGCTCGCCCCTATGATCACGCTCGCGATAACCTTTCGCCTATTGGATGCG
The DNA here is from genome assembly GCA_963794705.1 of uncultured Acidobacteriota bacterium. Classification (GTDB taxonomy): domain Bacteria; phylum Acidobacteriota; class Vicinamibacteria; order Vicinamibacterales; family CAVVIG01; genus CAVQFC01. The sequence continues at coordinate 1,110,969 of CAWCFI010000003.1, read as the reverse complement.
ATCCGGCTTTTCGACACGATCTTCATCATGACGGCGGGCGGCCCAGGCACGAAAACATACACGAGCTCGTTCTATCTCTACACTGTCGGTTTCACGCAATTCCATCTGTCGCAGGCGACTGCGGGAAGTTGGATCCTCCTCGTGCTCACCGCGGCGCTTGTCAGCTTTCTTGTGCGCCGTCTCTTAAAGGCGGAGACGGTTTGATGTCGCAAAACGCGATCGCAGGGGCCGCCGGAACGCCTCCGAAGAGGAGGCGTCGTCGTCGACGCCCGGGGATAGGACGCTTCGTTTTCCTTGGTGCGTTCCTTATCTTCGTGCTTGGTCCGCTCTATTGGATGTTCATCACTTCCATCAAACCGAGCGATGACTACCTCGCCGTGCCTCCGGTTTGGTTCCCAAGTCATCCCACGGTGGTCCATTACGTAGCCGCGCTATTTGCCTATCGGGGACTTCTAGGCATCGTGAACAGCCTCATAATCTCGATCTCGGCGACCGCGCTATCGGCGTTTGTAGGAACGTTGATGGCTTATAGTTTTGCGCGCTTCGAAACAGGCGGCAAGCACCTGTCGTTCTGGGTCCTGTCGCAACGTTTCCTTCCGCCAATTGCGATCGTACTGCCGGTATTCCTAATCTATCGCACCGTCGGACTGCACGACACGCGATTCGGACTCATAATCATCTACACTGTCTTTACGCTTCCCGTCACGGTGTGGATGATGTTCGCCTATTTCAAGGGCGTCCCGCGTTCGATGGAGGATGCAGCGCTAGTGGACGGATGCACGCGATGGGAAGCATTCTGGCGCGTCGCCGTTCCCCTTGCGGCGCCAGGCATTATCGCGGCTGCGGTCTTCGCCTTCATCGCCTGTTGGACGGAATTCTTCTTCGCGCTTGTCCTAACGAGTCGGAACGCGTTCACGCTGCCGACTGTGTTTCGTGCGTTTCTCGGATTTCAGGGCGCGCAATATGGCGAGGCGAGCGCGCTCGCTGTCGTTTCTCTCGCGCCTTCGATCGCGCTCGGCGTGCTGGCGCAACGACATTTGGTGCGCGGTCTCACGCTTGGCGCGGTGCGTGGATAAAGGACCTGCCGATGGCGGAAGTGAGAATTCGTGGGTTGCACAAACGGTTTGGCGGATTTCATGCTGTGCGCGGCATTGACTTAGATATCGCAGATGGCGACTTCACTGTGCTGGTCGGCCCGTCCGGCTGTGGCAAGAGCACGCTTCTGCGCACAATTGCAGGCCTGGAGGACGTCAGCGAAGGCGAAATTTTTATCGGCGATGAAATCGTCAACGACATGCGCCCGCGCGATCGCGATGTGGCGATGGTGTTCCAGGACTACGCCCTTTATCCGCATATGACAGTGGAGAAAAACATCGGTTTCGGACTTCGAGCGCGTAAGATGGCGAAGTCCGAAATTGATGATCGTGTCAATCGTGCATCAACCATGCTGGGCATTGCCCAATTGTATGGCCGCTTCCCACGCCAACTCTCGGGAGGCCAGCGGCAGCGCGTCGCCATCGGCCGCGCCATTGTGCGAGAGCCGCGAATCTTTCTGTTCGACGAGCCATTGTCAAACCTCGACGCGCAGTTACGGGACGAGATGCGTTGGGAGATCAAACGTCTTCACCGCGAGATCTCGACGACGATGATCTATGTCACCCACGATCAGATCGAGGCAATGACGCTGGCTGATCGCATCGTGCTGATGCGCGAGGGCCGGATCGAACAGGTCGGCACGCCTGCGGAGCTTTTCGAACGCCCAATCTCGCGCTTCGTCGCAGGCTTCTTGGGATCTCCGAAAATGAGTTTCCTTCCGGGTCGGGTGGTCGGTTCCGAAGGCGTGGCGGCCGTCGCGATCGACGGCGCCGCCTTTCCGCTTCCGCTACCCCCTGCACACGCCGCGCGAGTTTCGACGTCAGGCGCGCGCATCCTCCTCGGTTTGCGTCCCGAGCACATCGTCAGGGCGCAAGGCGCGTCGCCTGGAGAGGGGATGATACGGATTGACGCAAAGGTTGAACTCTTGCAGCCGACTGGGTCGCGCACCTTTGCGACATTTCGGATTGGTGACGCGTCGGCGCTGGCAGAACTTCAAGCGCATGACGTCAGTAATCCTGGCGAGACCATTCAACTCGATGCAAACCTCAATCGGGCGTCGCTTTTCGATGCCGAAACAGATTTAGCGCTGCTGTCTTAACGACGAGGAAGTCCCATTGGCCGCGTTGAAGGCGCCGCCGGCTACTGCGTACTTGCGTTGCCAATTCGCCTCTCGCAGGTTGCAACCGGTGGGGCCGGGACCCTCTCCAAGATCGACTCCGACGCGTTTTCTTTCAAGAAATTGTTTGCTTGGGCAACCCCGCCTCTCGGTCGGGGCAGGTTACGGCCGCTAGCGCTCCCGCCGGCGACTTTCGCGGCCGCGATTTGCAACGGCTGCTTCACCGTAGCACCCTGACTACGCGGAACGACCCGCCAGCCGAGACGTCAACGCACTTGGCTCATTGGTTTGCTGGCGAAGATGCCAAGGAGTTCGCAGCCTTTGTCGGCCCTGTGATCCAAAGCCGCCGCGCCAAGCTTTGCTGCGGCGCCTCAAGTAACGCGAGAAGATCGTTGACGCCGTCTGACGAGTCCAGTTCACGCATCAGAAAACGCGCCACAAGTGGGTCAGAGGGGACCCGCGGTCCATCATCAGGGTCTATTGCGATGCTTAGTGGTTCGGTACGGCTAACCATATTTAGATCCGATCGGGTAAAAAGCCCCGCGCCGTGGAGGTCAGCGCGGGGCGAACGCGACGTAGACGAAACCGGTCCAGGTCGCGACATAGGTGAAGTCCGAGACCCAGAGCGCGTTCGGCCTGGGCGCTCGGAACTGGCGGTTGACATGATCCAGCGGACACGGGGCGGCCTTGTCGCCGATCGTGGTTTTGACCGGCTTTCCCCGGATCACGCCTTGCAGGCCCATGCTCCGCATCAGTCGCTCCACGGGGCATCGTGCGATATCCTCGCCCTCGCGGCGCAATTGCCACCAGACCTTGCGTACGCCGTAGACGTCGAAGTTCTCCGCGAAGACACGCCTGATCTCGATTTTGCGGATCGCATCCTGCTTCGCGCGCGCCGATAGTTTGGCGGGATCAGACCGCTTTGCGGCATGGGCGCGGTAGGTGGATGGGGCGATCGGCAGCACCTTGCAGATCGGCTCGACCCCATATGCTCCGCGGTGATCATCGATGAACGCGATCATGGCTTGTATCGGCGGTCGAGCTCCGCCTGGGCAAAATAAGCGCTAGCCTTGCGCAGGATCTCGTTGGCCTGGCGAAGCTCACGGTTCTCCCGCTCCAGGGTCTTGAACTTGGCGGCCATATCCGTGGTCAGGCCAAGCTTGCGCCCGCTGTCTCGCTCGGCCTTGCCGACCCATTGATGCAGTGTCTGCGCCGTGCAGCCGATCTTGCCCGCAATCGACACCAGCGTCGCCCAACGCGACGTATGTTCATGCTCGTGATCCAAAACCATCCGCACAGCGCGGGCTCGCACCTCAGGCGAGAACTTGTTCGTTGTCTTGCTTATCATGGCTCCACCCTCTCAAGAGTTGGAGCCTCCGGCAAACCCGGCGCGGTTCAATCCGGCGCTGGGGCCGCATCGGTTGCCGAGGCCGGAAACGCCTTCAGTTCTTCAGGAGTGAGGATGCGTCACGGGCCCAAGTAAACCTGGAAACGTGGCTCACTCGAAAGCGCAAGCGCGGGTATGCTCCAAGGAGCGCACAGGCACGCCCTGCCCTACTCTGCCACGACAGCGCATCGAGCTTAAGTGATTGATCCTGCGATCCCGATCCCACGACGGCCAGTCAGAAGGAAACCTACCGTGCGCCGGTCAGCGGAGGGGTCGTCCCTAACAGGCTGCCGGTGCGCGACCAAATCATTACCGGAACTTCGCTACAGAGGAGGCTTGTCGATGAAGATCGCCTTGGCCGAGCACTGCTCGTCCAGGCCATAGGGCGAATTGAGCGCATTCGGTTGTTGGTCGATTGAGAGCCTGGCGTCCGCTTTGCGAGCGAAGATCCGCTCCTGACCTAGCAATCATCCGGCGACGAGTTAGGCCGGTAGGACAGAAGCGCGCCTACGCGCGACGTTCTCGTCGCGCCTCAATTCTGCGCTTCCAGCTTTCTCCCGGACTGAGTTCGTCGCGAAAGACGTAGCGACCGAGGATTCGACTTGCGCGCGTGGTCGATGAAGGCTTGCCGACAGGCGGCAAGCCGGAGATTGAACTCACCGGTGAAGGTTCACATTGTTTGGCGGACGGCCCAGGATAGTGGTCGAGATTCTCTTGCTTTTGTGCAGGACGGCGGCTCCGTTTCTCCGACCTTGGCGCTCCCGCCTTCTTAACGCTCAGGTGCGAGATAGTGGGATCCCTTAACCGAAGTAAGGGGTCGACCGCGATCGAAGGCTCGAGATCTTCGGCGGGATAAGTGTACTCGCCAATGTGACCAGCCACTGTCCCGTCTCCCCGTTCTTGCGCGGCATGGGCCGCTTTCGAGGCGCTGCCGTGGCTCTTCAATTGAGCGCCTCGGGCGTCGGTCTGCTCGGTCACAGGCGCGGTCTCTATGAGGTTCGGAAGAACGCGGCCGGGCACAATTGATGGCGATATGAGGTCCGATGGCGGGTGGGCCGCGACGGTCTTGAACGCGGACATCGCGATCCGATTCGCCTTCTCATCGCCTCCCGGCGGCGCCGGCTTCGCGTGAGCCCAACCCAGTTTTGCACTCCCGGTGTTCGGCCGCTTGGCCTGGCGGTATTCGACGGGGAACGAAGGCGTTGCGCGTTTCAACGGCATCCTCAAAATTAGTGAACTCTGATGACCCCAGCTGCCAAAAAGGCCCGATGAGTTTGATGCCCGCGTTCAGGCGTTCAAGACGTCCTTCACTGCCTTGGCAGGCGAAAAGGAGAGCTTCTTCGACGCGGCGATCTTGATTTTCTCACCGTTGGCCGGATTGCGGCCCTCGCGTTCTGGCGAAGCCTTGATTTTGAACTTTCCAAATCCAGCTAAGGAAATTTCGTCATCGCTCGCCGCGGCCTTGACGATGCTTTTCAACACGCTATCCAGAATTGCCTGCACTTGCGCTTTTGATACATCGTGAGCTTCTGCCACGATTGTGACGAGTTCGGAAGAGTTCATTGCAAACGTCCTGGAGAATCGGGGAAAGGCAGCTGTATCGCACACCGGTCCCTCGAAGTCATGAGTGCGAGGCACGACGATTCTCAGCTGAATCCAACGGCTGTGGTGCAAACATTGGAAGTCGAGCCAAGCAGGAGTTCTGGGGCTTGATGTGGATCACGCGGCAAGCACTGCATTCCAAATTTCAGGTGCGGTTTTGTTTTTGATGCGAAGCTTGCCGAGTTTGAACTGACTTTTCCTGATCCGATGCATGAGTTCGACGCCGGCGATCGTCGTTGCGGCTTGGCGGAAATTCTTGAGGCCGAGCATCGGAGCGAGCCGAAGCTTGACCGATCGGTGATCCTGTTCGATCCGATTATTCAAATATTTTGAGGATCGGATCTCGCATTGATTGCCCTCGGGATGTTCGCCGAGAGCCTCTTTGACCGCCCGATAAGAGGCCTGATAGCCATCGAGCGTAATCTTTTGCGGCAGTCGACCCTGGCGCATGAACGCCTGCCGGAAGAAGGCCTTGGCCGCCGCGACGTCCCGTTTGGCGCGCAGCAGGAAATCGACGGTCTTTCCCTCTTTGTCGAGGGCACGATAGAGATAGGTCCAGCGTCCTTTGATTTTGACGTAGGTTTCGTCGACGTGCCAGGAGCGACCCGCGAGGCGGGCGAAGCGGTTCCAGCGCTTTTCGAATTCCGGGACATAGCGTTGGATCCAACGCATGATCGTCGTGTGCGCCAGCGAGAGCCCGCGTTCGGCCATCATCTCGACGAGATCGCGAAAGCTGAGTTTGTATCGCAGATACCACCGCACACAGAGGACAATGATCTCCCGATCGAAGTGGCGCCCTTTGAAGAGTTCGTCCACGCTCAACATGCAAGTCAGCTTCACCAAGAGTTACGCGGCCGCGAAATATGCTCGGCTTCTGATCTTTGCACCAGAACCCGCAGGACTATGCGCGCAAGCGCATTGCGGCGAATTTGCCGGGGGCAATCGTGAACGCTTCCAGCGACGCGGCGTTTCTCGGAGTGGTCGATCATGCGGCCTATTGTGCGTCCAAAGCGGCGCTCGACGCGTTGACCCGCGTGATGGCGACCGAGCTTGGACGGCGCGGCATACGTGTGAACTCGGTCAACCCAACCATCACTCTGACCGACATGGGCCGGAAAGCCTGGAGCGATCCGGAGCGCGCCGCGCCTCGCCTTGCGCGCATGGCCATCGGCCGCTTTCTGGAAGTCGACGAGATCGCCGAAACGATCGCCTTCCTGTTGTCTGATCGTGCTTCGGCAATCACAGGCGTGTCGCTGCGGGCCGATGGAGGATTCGCGGCGAATTGAAAGCTGCGACCGGATCGGCCCTCTACGTAGGTCCGCTGGTCTGCTCGATACCTTTGGGACCCCACTACTTCCAGCTGGCGTTCGCCACGCTCGTCCTTCGCTGCGAAGATGAGCGCCGAACCAATTCTTCAGCTTGAATTATTTCGCTTTCGACTTTCGGCTATATGCGGATTTTGGCGCGGACCTCTTGCGATCAAAGGCGATGACACTGCGATCCGGCCCGACGCTGCCCGCCCCGCGCATCTTCTTCACATCAGCGGCCCCGAAGCCGAGTTCCTGGAGGACCTCGTCCGTGTGTTCGCCTACTCCAGGCGGGGTCCGACGGATGCCCGGCGCTTCGCCATCGTAGCGGATGGGATGCGCCAACGCCCGTACGTGGCCGGCGTGAGGGTCTTCAAACTCGAGGATCGACTGATTCGCTGCAACTTGCGGGTCGGCAAGCACCTCGTCGTAGCCATTAACCCTTGCGGACCACATGCCATGCTCCGAGAAGGTCACCTCCCATTCCGACGTTGTGCGTTTGACCATGTGGCTGGCGACTACCTTGTTCACGGTCTCGCGGTGGTCGAATTGGTCATCCTTGGTCCATGTCAAGAACTGCGGATCACCGAAGGCTTTCGCCAAAGTGCCGCCATCTGCAAGCGACAGCGTTAGCCAGCCGTCGGCTGTCTTAAATACCCCATAAGGCGCCTGATGGAATCGCGAGGAGATCCCCGATTCGCTGCGATCGTAAAGCTTCGCGCCGTTCAGATGATAGTTCAGCGGCTCGATCTGGAGGTCGAGACCGGCGGACAGCAAATTGCTATCGACCTTGCATCCCTTGCCCGTTCGCTGGCGGCCAAATAGGGCCGCGACGATTCCAAGCGCTCCGAGCGTCGCGGCATGCTGGTCGACGAGAGCGGTGCCCATAAGGACAGGCGGATCTCCCGCGCGCCCACTCAGCATGGCGAGGCCGCACAGCGACTGCAGGAGAAGGTCCTGCCCCGGCTTCTCTCGCGAAGGGCCTTCGGAGCCAAAGCCGGTCAGCGAGCAATAAATGATTCCCGGATTTCTCTTCTTGACGTCCTCATACGAGAAGCCCCGCTTATCCAGCGTTCCGGGTCTGAAGTTCTCCACCAGAACATCGGCCCGTTCGATTAGCCGCCACAACACGGCTTGGCCCTCGTTCGACTGGATGTTCAGCTCGACGCTTCGCTGATTGCGGCCGGCCATGAGAAAGAAGACGCTCGCGTCTTCTTTGAGGAAAGCCTTTGCGCCCGACCAGTGGCGCTCGTAAGCGCCGCCTATCCGCTCGATCTTGACGACGTCGGCCCCAAGATCGGCAAGAAACTGGACGCAAGCGGGACCCTGCAGATAATGAGTGAGGCTCACAACCTTGATGTCCGCCAGAAAATTGCTCATTTCTTTGTCGCCTCCGTTTTTTCTTTTCTTGCGTCGTTTCGCCCGGCCGTGAAAACGGGTTGGCGCTTGGCAAAAAAAGCCGCCACGCCCTCTGCGATGTCCGGACCCGTGAAAACAGTGTGACTGTCGGCAAGGGTGCGATCTGTCGCTTCCTTGGTGGTCTGCATCAGTGAATCTCGAACCCCAGCCCGGATAAGGCTCAAGGCGAGCGCGGGCCGCTTTGCGATCGTCTCTGCAAAGGCGAGCGCCTGCGAAAGGGCCTCTCCCGCTGGAGCGATGCGGTTGACCAGACCAATTAGGTGCGCCTCCCGTGCGTCGATCAGGTCGCCCGAGTAAAGCAGCTCATAGGCTCTGGCGGCTCCCAAAAGGCGCGGCAGCCGGAACACGCCTCCGCTCCCGGGGAACACCCCAAGCTTGACCTCCGGAAAGCCGATGCGCGCCGCTTCGTCCATGAAGCGGATGTCGCACGCTAGGGCAATCTCCGCCCCGCCCCCGAGGGTCATCCCGTTGAGCGCCGCAATGACGGGCATCGGCAGTTCGGCCAGTGCCGTGAATGCGGCATTCTCCCGAGCGAGCTTACGGTCGACGACATCGTCAAGGACCGAACTGAACTCACTTACGTCCGAGCCGGCGCAGAACGCTCGGCCGGCCCCGGTGACCACGAGCACGCGCACGCGATCGTCGCTTGCGATAGCCTTGCAGGTCGCCTGCAACTTATCGAGAGTTGTCAGGGTGGTTAGATTCAGAGGCGGATTGTCGAGTGTGAGGATTCCGACACCGGAATCCATGAGCTCGTATTTCACATAGGATCGCTCGGTCACCTCGCCTCTCCCTTAGCTACGGTTCGAGCGCTAGCTAGCTGCAAGCTGCAAACTTATCGATTCGCGCGCCAAATTGGGACGAGGCCTCTGAAATCTCATACCGGTGTGGGTTGCTGCGAGCACGTGCCCACAACAGGTCCGAGAATACGTTTACAGCCGCGTCGACCCAGCCGCAAGTTGTCACTTCGCGCATAAGCAGGGGAAACGCGGAGATTTGATCAAATCGGACGTTGCGCTCATTCTGTCGATGTCCTATGGATATGTAAACGTATTCACAGCTCCTCACCCTGGCTGAAAACAGTATGCCCGGCGCGAGGCGGATCGGAATGGGGAGGCGAGATGACAAGAGCAGCGTCTTCGAGCCGGATCTTAACGAGGAGCGCTTCCTCTTCCATCAGGTCCCGTGCCGCGGCAGCCTCGCCCTGTCGCCTGCGCCGAGCGGCCAGCAGGCAGAAGCCCCGTGGGCGCGAAGATCAGATCACGAGGCAGTGAGATGAACGAGGTCACGACGAGCGCCTATGTTGTCGTCGGCGCGGGATCAGCTGGGTGCGTGCTGGCGAACCGGCTGTCGGAGGATCATACCACCAACGTCACGCTGCTTGAGGCGGGGGGCTCGGACGGTAGCATCTTCATAAAGATGCCGGCGGGCTTTCTCCAGCTGATGCAGTCGGGCAGCAAGGACTGGGGCTACGAAACAACGCCGCAGACCCACCTCGGGGGTCGCCGCATCCACTCGCCGCGCGGCAAGGTTTTGGGCGGGTCGAGTTCCGTAAACGGCCAAGTCTACGTCCGTGGAGACAGGTCGGACTTCGATCAATGGGCGCAACTTGGGAATCGGGGCTGGTCATTCGACGACTGCCTCCCATACTTTATGAAGTCCGAGAACTTCGAAGGCGGCGAAGGGGAAGCGCGCGGCCGCAGCGGCCCGCTTCGAACCACGCGTCGCGGAATCATCCACCCCCTTGCAAAGGCTTTTGCGGAGGCCTGCCAGCAGCAGGGACTTCCGTACAATCCCGACTTCAACAGTGGCGGCGATCAGGGCGGCGTCGGTCCAACGGACAGCACCACCGCCGATAACCGGCGGTTTAGCAGTTCGGTCGCTTTTCTCCGTCCTGCTCTTTCGCGCCCAAACCTGACTGTCGTCACCCACGCGCTCGCCTCGCGCATCATCGTTGAGAAGGGGCGGGCCGTGGGCGTTGAGTACCTAAAGGGCGCCGCGAAGCACATCCTTCGGGCGGAGCGTGAGGTCATCCTGTCGGGCGGGGCGGTCAACTCTCCCCAACTGCTCCAATTGTCCGGGATCGGCGACGCCAAGCACCTAGGCGCTCTTGGAATCAAGGTCGTGCAGGAGCTGAAGGGGGTGGGTCAAAACCTGCACGACCACCCCGGCATCGGCGGCGTCAAGCAGCGCTGCACCCAGCCGATCACGTATGTGTCAGCAGTCTCTTTGGCGGCCAAGGCGCGAACGCTCGCCCAATACCTTTTGTTTCAGTCCGGGCCGGGCACCAACAATGGACTTGAAACCATGGCCTTCGTCCGTTCGCGGCCCGACCTGATCGCGCCCGATCTCCAGTATTTCATGACGATGCTCATGTACGAGGACAGCGGCCGGAAGATTATTCCGGAGCACGGCTACATGGTCGTCTTCACGCTGCAGCGCCCGGAAAGCCGTGGAACCATCATGATCCGCTCGGACGATGCGCGTGTCGCACCGGACGTCGACCCCAATTATTTCGAACGCAGAATTGACCTGGAAACGATGCGAGACGGCGTGAAGATCGGCCGCGAGATCTTCGCCCAAAAGGCCTTCGATCCGTATCGCGGGTCCGAATATGCGCCCGGCGCGGAAGTAAAAACAGATGCCGAGATCGAGACCTTCGTCCGCAACAACGTCGACTCGAACTACCACCTCTGTGGAACCTGCAAGATGGGCGTCGACGAATTGGCTGTGGTTGATTCCGAGCTCAAGGTTCGCGGGGTCGACGGGCTGCGCGTGATCGACGCTTCGATCATGCCGACAGTCGTTAGCGGCAACACCAACGCCGCGACGATCATGATCGCCGAAAAAGGCGCTGACCACATCCTCCGCCATTGATTACGGACGCTCAGATGCACCACGAAACATGGATCGACGAGGCGATCGCCAAGGCCGTTAGGCGAACTCGCGGCATTGTGCGCGAAACGAAAGACTTTCCTCACATCACAAACAACGGAGATTGGCAGTGCACGCCCGACGGCGTGTGGACGGGCGGCTTCTGGGCCGGCGTCCTTTGGCTCGCCTACGAGCATGACGGCGGCGAAGATTTGCACCGCTACGCTGTCGACTTCACAGAACGGCTGCTGCCGCGATCGTCCGACACCCGAAATCACGATCTTGGCTTCATGTTTTATCCGAGCGCGATCAAGGCCTGGATCTTGAAAGGCGACAAACGTTACCGTGAGGCGGCGGTCGAGGCCGCTGTCTCGCTTGGGGGCCAATTCAATGAGAAGGCCGGCTTCATTCCCGGCTGGGGCTTTTTCGGTAAAGAGGATTGGAGCGGCTCGGTCCTCGTTGACACCCTGATGAACCTGCCCTTGCTCGTGTGGGCCGTACAGCAGGGCGCGGACGCAGGCCTGATGGAGGTGGTTCGAGCGCAGGTGGCCAAGACACTTGAGCACCATCTTCGCCCCGACGGCTCGGTCTACCACGTCTACAAGTTCGACCCCGCGACCGGCGAGGGCGCAGGCGGCGACACTTACCAGGGCCTCTCGCCTGACAGCTCATGGTCCCGCGGACAGGCTTGGGCAATCACGGCTCTCGCGATCCTTGCGGCGATGACCGCCGATCTGAACTACCAGGCGACCAGCGAACGCGTTGCCGACTATTTCCTCAGCCAGCTCCCTGCCGACGGGGTGCCGCCTTGGGACTTCACGGCGCGCGGGTCCGATGTGCCCAAGGATTCTTCTGCCGGGGCTATCGCAAGCTACGGTTTCATCAAGCTCTACGGCATCACCGAGGATAGCCGCCATCTCGAAACCGCTACGCGGCTTCTGAGCGCCATGGCCATGACGTGCGCCAACGCTTCCAATGGCGGCGGATTGCTGCTTCACGCCACCGCGGATTTGCCGCACGGCCTCGGGATCGATGGCACGACGATGTACGGCGACTACTATTACCTCAAGTCTCTGTTGGCCCTGCGCGCGCTATCGAGAAGTTAGCAGCGAGACGGCTGAGAGATGCGCGCGGCGCGCCCTCGTCCGGCACGGTCCGCCATCGGGCTCAATGGTGACCAGGCCAGCAATCGTCTGGAGGGCGAAATGTTCACGGGCCATCTTGACGGCGGCGCCACAAAGTAGGCGCTGGAGGAGCGGATGTACGACTACATCATTGCTGGAGCCGGATCGGCTGGGTGCGTTCTCGCCAACCGGCTTTCCGAAGACCCAAGCGTCAAGGTGCTGCTGCTCGAAGCGGGCGGCAGAGACGTCAATCCTTTCATCCACCTGCCCGGCGGCCTCGGCAAGCTATTTGGGCCGAATGTGAATTGGCGCTTTTTCACTGCCCCCCAGAAGAACCTCGACGGTCGATCGATCTGGTATCCGCAAGGCAGGACGCTTGGCGGGTCGAGTTCGATCAACGCCATGGTCTACATTCGAGGACAGAAGGAGGATTACGACGGTTGGGCCGCGCTCGGAAACGAGGGCTGGTCATACGCCGACGTGCTGCCCTACTTCCGAAAGTCCGAGGACAACGAGCGCTTCGTCGACAAGTATCACGGCCAGGGAGGACCGTTATGGGTCTCCGATCAAATCGGACCTCATGAACTTTCGCGCGCCTTCGTGCGCGCCTGTCAGGCGTGGGGGCTGCCTTACAACCCCGACTTCAACGGGGAGACGCAGTACGGGGCCGGCTTTTACCAAGTGACTTGCAGGCATGGGCGGCGGCGCAGCGCCTCCGTTTCTTATCTCTGGCCGGTCCGCCGCCGACCGAATCTCACCGTGCTGACGCACGCGCGGGCGATCAAGGTCGTCCTGAGCCACGGCCGCGCGGTAGGCGTTGAAATCGCACGACAGGGCCAGGTTACGACCGAGAATTGCTCGCGCGAAATCATAGTCTCGGGCGGCGCCATCAACTCTCCGAGGCTGCTCATGTTGTCAGGCATCGGGGACGCGGACGATCTCAAAAGGGCAGGCGTCGCGCCTTTGCACGACCTCAAAGGCGTCGGCAAGCACCTCCAGGACCACTTGTGTACGAACCTGCATGTCGGCCTGCGGGAGCCGATCAGCTACGACGGCCAGGATCGGTTTCCCCACTCGCTCCGACATGGCCTCCAGTGGCTGCTCTACCGCAGCGGGCCGGTCGCCTCGGTGATCGTAGAAGGCGGCGGCTTTGCTTCCAGTGACGCCAGCGGCCGGCCCGACACGCAGATTCATATCGCGCCTGCTTTCGTCGTGCGCGGCGGCCAAACCCGCCTCGATGGCCACGGGTTCACGATAAACACCACATTCCTCCGGCCTCGCAGCGTCGGCTCGGTTGCCTTGCGCGCCTCGGACCCCGCGGCCGAACCGATCATCGATCCGAACTACCACGCCGATCCCTTCGATCGGGAGATGTCGCTCCGTTCAATCCGAACCGTGCGCGAGATTCTCGCTCGAAAGGAGATTGCGAAGCATATCAAGGAGGAGCGACTGCCGGGGCCCGACGCGCGCACCGACACCGAAATCATGGCCTACGTCCGCCAGTACGCTTGCTGCGACTATCACCCGGTAGGCACCTGCAAGATGGGCGCGGACGCCCAGGCGGTTGTCGATTCTCATCTCCGCGTGCACGGCCTCGAGGGCCTGCGCGTCGTCGACGCCTCGATCATGCCGGTGCTTCCAAGCGGAAACACAAATGCGCCGACCATGATGATCGCTGAGAAGGCTGCGGATCTCATACGGAACCGCACGCACTCGGCGGCCGTCTTGGAGTCGACAGCTGCGTAGAATCAACCTTGGCGAGGAGACAATGGATACGTTTACAGTGCTGAGGCCTGCGGCCGGCGGTAGCGCTTGCACGCATGTAAAAAACCTGCGGAATTTCCTGCTGACCAGCTTTACGTCCGACATCCACGATGGTAAACGTATTCATACTCGGACAAGCTTCTGACGAAGGCGCCTGCCCGTGATGCAGAGCCGCGACGTCAGTCGTCGATTAGATCCGTCACCAATGGGAGCAAACGCAATGAGTAGAAATTTCTACACCAGGATTGCAGCCATTGCGCTGCTGGCTTGTTGCGGGAGCCGTGTCGCGCTCGCGGATGACAAGCCGACGAGCGTCAGCACCCTGAAAAGCTATACGAACTGCGACGACGACGGGAACCCGAAGAACCCCAAGCTGAAGATCGCGTTCGCGCAAACCGACCTCAACACCCCGTGGCGCGTCGCCGAATTGAAGCATTTCCAGCTTTGGGCGAAGAAGTTGTGCGTCACAAACTTCATTTGGAACGAGGCGGCCGAAGATGTCTCGAAAGAGATCAGCAACGTCGCGGACCTGCTGGCGCAGAAGCCTGACGTGCTCCTGCTCGATCCAATCGCCGACCAACCGCTCGTCCCGGTCATCGAAATGGCCAAGAAGGCCGGCGTTCCGATGATTGATATCGACCGCAGGTTGTCCGTGGGACCTGGTCCCGAGACCTATCTCAGCGTGATCAACGCTGACAATTATACCGTGGGACTCTCGGCCGCGAACGCTTGGATCGAGAAGCTGAAGAAAGATCAGAAGACGGATAGCCCGAAGGGAAATCTTGTCATTATCATGGGCGGCGTCGGCCAAGATCCGGCTAACGAACGCAATCGCGGGGTTCAGGATGCGATCAAGCCTTATCCCAGCATCAAGATCCTCGACACCCAGTCAGGAAACTGGACCCGCGATGGCGGCAGGAAGGTCATGCAGGCTTACATCCAGCGCTATGCGCCGGGTGAATTGCAGGGCGTCTACACGGCCTCCGACGAAGAGATGATCGGCGCGCGCCAAGCGCTAGATGCGGTCAACCGCAAGGACCTGGACGGTGCCTTCTTCTCTAGCGACGGTCAGTTGCAAGGCCTTGAAGCCGTCGTCGAAGGCTTCAACGTCGCCACCAGTCAATTCCCGCCACTCTACGGGGAAGCCGGCCTTCAGGCTGCAATCGCGGTCACGCAAGGTGTTAAACTCGATCCACACTACTGGCTCGAGCAGAAGACCTTCACCTGCCTGACCGACACGGCGTGCAATGAGACCAAGGAATATGTTGCTCAGCTCAAGTCGACGGGCATGCAGTTCTGAGGTCGAGATGAATGCCCGGCCGCCGTATGGCGGTCGGGCGCCATTCGAGGTCCGCCGCGTTGGAGCAAAAGACAAAGCCGGCATTCTCGACAAGCGCCGGGCGACAGGCGCTGCGCGCGGCGGATCCGCGCAGGGGGCTTGGAAGAAGACCGGCGACTCGTCCCATCAGGCTTGGCCCGTGGCTCCTCGCTGCGCTCTTCGCCCAGATGATCGTCAGCTCGCCGTTCCGCGCAAACGCCGCGGAATCAGAGGCCTTTCATCCCAGCACGACGATCCCGAATGTCACCTCGGAAGCGTCGGGTCAGTACTACATTCTGTTTTTGAAATGGAGTCGGGACGCGCTGATCGGGCCCGTGACGGCCCGAGCCACATATCTCGATCCGCCGCTTTACCTCGCATGGTTGCGACGAGAGTCTCCCAGCATCGACCAGGCTGCCTTTGAGCAAAAGCTCGCCGGGTTTCCCAAGATCCTTCGATTCCGCGTCGCCTACCAGGCGACCGATCGAGCCTCCCTTCATGCCAAGGATTGGAAAGTGACCCTGCAGACGGTGGAGGGGACTAGCATCCCGGCGGTCGCCGGCAAGCGGATCGCGCCAGCTGACCTCAAGAGCGGGCCAAACGGCGACTTTTGGGAGGACGATTGGGATTACCAATTCTCTGCTCCCGAGGGCCTCCTCGCCGACTCGAGCAGGGGCTTCAGCTTGTTGCTCTCCGGCCCCGCGGGCGAGGGGAAGGTGAACTGGAGCTTCGGGGCGACGCAAGCCGCTGCCAGGGCTGCGGACGGCTATGTCGTCTATCTTGGCAGTATCCTGTCGGGTCTTTGCATTGCGCTGCTCGCAGCCCTCTACCTGACCCGACCTCCGCGGACGAGCATCACCTAAGCCAACGATGACATCCCTTCGCCCGTCACCCGTCCTAAGAATGGACGCCATCGAGAAGCACTACGCAGGAATCACCGCGCTCGGCGGCGTGACCTTCGATCTCCGGGCCGGAGAGGTGCACTGCTTGTGCGGCGAGAACGGCGCCGGCAAGTCGACATTGATCAAGATCATGGCCGGAAGCGTGCGGCATGACGGCGGAACCATCACATTGGACGGCGAGACGGTCCAGCTGGCTTCGCCCCAGGACGGCTTACGGCGGGGGATCGGCGTCGTTTACCAAGAGCTCGAGCTTATCCCGAACCTCTCGATCATGGAGAACCTCGTGCTTGGGCGCGAGCCGCGCACGGCGTTTGGGACCGTGGCGTGGGCGCAAGTCCGCCGTGAAGCCGAATCGGTCCTCGCCATGATGCGCGTAAGTCTGCGCGTCGATCGCTTGGTCTCCACGCTAACCATCGCCCAGGCGCAGCTCGTCGCCATCGCGAAGATCCTTGCGCTGAAGCCCCGCATCTTGGTGCTGGACGAGCCGACGGCCGCGCTGTCGGGCGGCGAACTCGACACGCTGTTCACGCTCATTGACCGCCTCAAGGCGGAAGGCGTCGCCATCATCTACATCTCGCACCGAATGGGCGAGATTTTCCGCCTCGGCGATAGGGTGACTGTCTTGCGCGACGGTAAGGCGGTCGTGACCGAAGATGTCGCCGCGACGACAGAAGACCAGCTCATTCAGTGGATGGTGGGGCGGAAGACCGAACAGCGCTTCCCAAGCCTGCCTCCAGTCAAGGACGCCAATGTCGTCCTATCGGTTCGACACCTGACGACAACGACTCTGACCGACGTTTCGTTCGACCTTCATCTAGGCGAGATCCTTGGATGCACGGGGCTCGCGGGCTGCGGCCATGACGCCTTGGCTCGCGCGCTGGTCGGGCTCGAGCCCATCCTCGATGGCGAAATCATAATCAATGGGCAGAAGGCGAATCGGCTCTCTCCACGGACCAGTCAGGCGCTTGGCGTTGCGCTGGTGCCGGAAGACCGCAAAGGCCAAGGCCTCGTCATAGGCGCGTCCATCGCCGACAATGCGAGCTATTCCGTCCTCGACGCGCACACGCGGTTCGGCGTCGTCAACGCCCGCGCGCTTATCGAACTCGTGCGGCGGTACCACAAAAATTTGCGTATCCGTTCGGCAGCCCTTGACCAGCCCGTTTCGGCGCTTTCCGGAGGAAACCAGCAGAAGGTCGTTCTCGCTCGAGTGCTGTCGACCGATCCCAAGATCCTCGTGCTTGATGAGCCAACCCGCGGCATCGACGTCGGAGCGAAGGCCGAGATCTACCAACTGATCGTCGACCTCATTGCGCAGGGCAGATCGGTCCTCCTCATCTCTTCAGAGATGGTCGAGGTGATGGCTTTCGAGTCACCGCCTCATCGTGCTCTCAGAGGGTCGCCATACCGCCACGCTGGATGCGCCGTTTAGCGATGCTGAGATCCTGGCCAAAGGGCTCCCGGCGAGCGAGCGTGCGGCGTTTGCGCCAGGGGCCTCGTTTGCGCAGGAGGCTCGATCGGCATGACCCACACGTCCGGAGCGGTCGCAGACGCTGGGACAGTTGGCTCGAGGTCAGTGGCGCTGCTGGTGAGCCAGTTGCGGTGGGCGGCTCTCGCGCTCGCCATCGCGATTCCGGCCATCCTCAACCCGAATTTTCGATCCTACGACAATCTGCAGGGCTTCCTGCAATCGATTGGCGTCTTGCTGATCTTGGCGATGGGGCAGTCGTTCGTCTTGCTGATTGCTGGAATTGACCTTTCGGTCGGCGCCGTTCTCGCGATGGGATCGGTCGTACTCGCAGGCCTCCTTCAAGACGGGTGGCCGCTTTGGGCCGCTGTATCGGGAACCTTGGCGGCGGGCTCGGGCATCGGGCTCCTCAGCGGCGCGAGCGTCGTGATCCTGAACATCCCCTCTTTCATCGTCACCTTCGCGTTCATGGGCATCGCCTACGCAGCGGGCTTGGTGATCTCGGGGGGCGACCGCATCAGCCTGCCGGCGAGCAGCGCATTGCCGAAGCTCGCCACGGGTGAAATCTTGGGCGTGCCCTATCAGATCGTCCTCGCGCTCGCCCTGTTGGGTGTCGGAACGCTTGGGTTGCGTCACCTGACCATCGGACGGCGCCTGTATGCGGTTGGCGGAAATTCCGAGGCAGCTCGGCTTTCCGGCCTCTCGATCCCGCGTACGACCCTGGTGGCTTTCGGCCTTTCGGGACTGTTCGCCTCGATCGCCGCGGTCGTCTACACCGCCCGCATTGTCAGCGGAAACCCGATCGGTGGAGGCAACCTGAATCTCCAGTCCATCGCCGCGGCTGTGATCGGAGGCGTGAGCCTTTTCGGCGGCAGGGGGACGTTGGTTGGGGCTTGCTTCGGCGCGCTCCTCTATAGCCTGATAGAAAATGTGCTCAACCTCTACAACGTCAACCCAAATATCACTGAAATCGTCGCAGGCGTGATCGTCCTGCTGGCGGGCCTGATCAACGTGCTGACGGATTCCAGGCGGGCGAAGGCATGACCGCCGCGAGTTCTCCCTTGTCGACGGCGAACGGTGTCGACTTCATGCGTGGCCGCCTGACAGCGGCTCTGTCGACCTATCGCATCTGGCCTGTTCTGATCTTGCTCCTGGCCGGCGCCGCGCTCGCGTCCGGCGGTATCTTCCTGCGCCCGTCCAACCTCGTGGCCATTCTATTCGTGGCGGCGCCTACGACGATTGCAGCGCTCGGCCAAACGCTCGTGATCATGACAGCCGGAATCGACTTGTCGGTGGCCGCGGTCTGGGTCTTATCGGCGGTGATCGCCGCGCAACTCGCTAACGACGGCTGGAGCTTGGCCGTCTCGGCGCTGTCCGCCCTGTGCGTCGGACTTGCCGGCGGTTTCGTGAACGGATGCCTCGTCGCGGTGTTGCGCGTGCCGCCGCTGATCACGACGCTCGGCACGCTCTCAATTTGCGAAGGGATTGCGCGCGTTTATACCGGCAACTCGCCAATTCTTTCGGTGCCGCCGGACTACAAAGCGCTGGGAGGCTCCTACTTCGGGCCCGTGCCTCTCCCGACTTTGATTTTGTTCACGGTCGTGCTCCTTCTCATCTTCGTCATGCATCGCATGGCGATCGGCAAGCAGATCTACGCCGTTGGAGGAAATCCGGTGGCGGCGCGCTACGCCAGCCTGCCAGTTACGGCGGTGTTGATTTTCGTCTACGCCGCCAGCGGCGTGCTCGCCGCCCTCGCCGGCCTTATCCAAAGCGCTTACGTGCAAGAGGCCCTGACCACTGTGGACTTCGACACGCTGTTCGCGACAATCGGAGGGGTCGTCGTCGGCGGCACGGCGCTGACGGGGGGAAGTGGCCGGGTGATAAACACCGTGGGCGGGGTTTTGGTCATCGTTGTCGTCGAGAACACGATGAATATACTCGGCGTATCGCCCCTCTTGTCGGAGGGCGTGCTGGGCACGATCGTGCTCGTCGCTGTTTACCTCAATGTCGGGTTGAACCCTTATCTCTTCCTGGCCTGGGTGGGGGCTGCGACCGAGCCGATTCCCCCACGGCCCTGAGGTCAGTTCGCCTATCGGTTCGATCCGCCGCCATCGAACGCATCCTCAGAGGCCAGCGCGACCTGACTTCAGCGATTTGGGGGCGCGGTGGTTTCTCGAACGATCAGCTGCGTTTCCAATTCGACACGGGCGTGCAACTGCCGGTCAACCGGTTTGGCCAGAAGAAACTCTGCCGCCTTCGCGCCCATCAGCTCCGCGGGAATAGCGACCGTCGTGAGGGCGGGCGACAGGTATTCAGCAACTTCCAGATTGTCGAAACCAACGATCGACAGATCGCGGGGAACGTGGAGCCCGCGCCGCCGGCACTCCTTCATGGCTCCAACAGCCAGTATGTCGCTGCCACAGAATACCGCCGTGGTGTCCGGACGCCTATCCAGGACCACGCGAAGCGCCGCCTCGCCGCTGTCCATCCGGTAAGGAGCCTCAATGACCTCGATTTCGTCTTTGCCAATGCCAGCCTGATCTGCGGCGTCTCAGGAAACCGCGCACGCGTTCACCTGCGCGGTCATTATTTTTGGTGACGCCGGCAAGCATCGCGAGTTTACGATGCCCGAGGTCGGCCAGGTAACGAGCGACCATGCGGCCGGCTTTGTAATTGTCGAAACCGACGAACGGAATGTTGCCGCTCACGGCATAGGTCGCAACGAAGGGAACGTCACGATCTCGCATGAGCCTAAAGCTTTCCGGGCGATGATGTGCGCCAACCAGCACCATCCCTTCGACCCCCTGTTCCAGCAGGAGGCGGATATGGTGCGCTTCAAGCTTGAGGTCGTAACCTACGGCGACATGAAGCAGTGAGACCCCGCGCGCGGACAGCCGACCTTGCATGCTCTCAATCAATCGCGCATAGATCGCGTGGCTAAGCGTCGGTATCACGGCGCCCATTAGGCGGGATTTCGACGATCTTAGGGCCCTCGCCGAGCCATTCGGCACGTAGCCAAGGCGGCCGACGACCTCGAGGACCCGCTCCCGAATGGAGGGGCTTACCCGACCTGGTTCATTTATTGCCCGAGACACGGTCGCGATCGAGCATCCGACCTCCCGCGCGACATCGAAAACTGTCGGCGACCGGGCCGGGTGCTGAATCGCATCGGATAGTTCGGCCACCTTCGCTCTATCAGCCATTTTTCGCCTAGTGTCGCGGCTGCCAGCGCCGCACCCTCTAGCATATAGCGAGGCGACACTGATTAGTGGAGTACGCGGGATCGACCTCGTTCGGTCTTAGCTTCAAACACTGACCAGCGGCCCCCCGGGCCCCCGCCTGCGGCGCCTATTCTTGCGATGGCGGCGGCACGTTTAATGTTCGTTGAACGGCTTCCTCGCCTGGCGTCGCTGAAGATCCCGTCATGCGTTTAATGAAGCCACGCCGCGAGCCGGCGCCTTGCCGGTCGACCCGCGGAACATGATCCGCGCCGCGAACAAGGTATTGATCGGTAGCTCCTCGCCTTGAATAGCGCGCACGAGATTATCGGCGGCCGCGCGACCGATCTGGCTAGCGGGCACTCTAACGGTGGTCAGCGGCGGATCTGTCTCGGCCGCAATCTCTAGGTCATCGAAGCCGGAAATCGATAAGTCCCGAGGCACCTCGCGACCCATATTTCGCGCGGCAGCGACCGCGCCGACAGCAAGCGCGTCTGTCGTACAGACGACCGCAGTGATCGCGGGATGGCTTTCCAGGAGCTTATGCAAGCCAGCCCTCCCGTTCGCGATGATCGGCTTTTCAATCTCGACGAGGCGCTCGGCCTCAAGCGTGAGGCCGAAGCCGCTCAGCGCCTCTACGATGCCCGCCAGTCGCGCCTGTGACCGGTCATTTGAGAACGCTGTGTTCGAGATGACGCCGAATTGCCGATGGCCCAGATCGAGAAGATGTCGCGTGAGTTCGAAAGTCGCTGCGCGGTTGTCGATCCCGATCGAAGAAAACCCGTTGCGGGATTCCGCGCCGTACGTACTGATACAAGGCGTTCCACGCTGGCGTATCAGAGAGACCATCTCGCGCTTGAAGGTATCCCCGACGAGGACGAGACCATCGACCCCGTGCTCGAGGAGAGCCTTCACCTGTTCGAGTTCTTTCTGCTGGTTATACTGGGAATTTGAGAGCAGCAATGTGTAGCCCAAGTCGCTCAAGCGATCTTGCAACGCCTCGACGCCGTCCGCGAAAATTGCATTTCCCAGTGTAGGCACGACCGCGCCGACAATGAAACTTCGCCCGGAGCTCAGG
Organism: uncultured Acidobacteriota bacterium; assembly: GCA_963794705.1. Lineage (GTDB taxonomy): Bacteria > Acidobacteriota > Vicinamibacteria > Vicinamibacterales > CAVVIG01 > CAVQFC01. The sequence continues at coordinate 1,089,299 of CAWCFI010000003.1, read as the reverse complement.
GCTCGAGCCATGCGGTCAGGTGTGTAAGATAGCGCCCGGACAGCTGCGAGAACACGTTCCCGGACCTCAGGGCTGACGATTACCGGTTGATTGAGCACCCGAGAGGCGGTCGCGAGCGAGACGTTCGCGACGCGCGCCACATCCGTAAGTTTCGCGCGTTCGGTCGGCGCCTTATCGAATGCCTTGGCCTTCATGGCTCCCGACTACGCGCCTCAGCTCGGCAACGGCTCATATAAAGGGGACAATTTGCCCGGAAACAGCAGCCGGCCGATCGCTTCTATATAATAATAATCGCCAAATAGCACGGCCGCGTCGGGACCAATGTTGTGTGGCTTCGAGTAGCAGCCGTGAAGGAGAATCCCGCGATGGGCGGCCCCAACCGCGAGGCAGTCGGTCGTGATCCCGCTAATCAAGCGCACGCCTGCTTGGGTCCACCGCTCACGCTCGGTCGCATCGGGATGAAGAATCCCGATGTCGAGGAGCGCCGCTCCCATTATGGCTGCAGCCGAGGAATCGCGGGCTGGCGCGGCCGCGGGATCGCTAAAATCCCATGGAGGACAGGAACGGTCACCAAGTTGATCGAGCCACGTCGTCGCCAACGCGAGCGCGCGGTCCAGATAATTTCGCCGGCCCGTGGCGGCGGCCGTCGCAGCAAAACCGTAAACCGCCCACCCAGCGCCGCGCGACCACGAAGATTCGTCGGAATATCCTTGAAACGTGTAGGCCCGTGTACGAACCCCCGTGCGAGTGTCATATTCCACGGCATGATAGAGAGTTCCGTCCGGCCGGATGAAATTGCGCTCGGTCATCGCGGCGTGAGCTTCGCCGGCCAGCGTGAAGCTGTCGTCTCCGGTTTCTTTTGCCGCCCAATAGAGAAGCGGAATATTCGCCATTGTGTCGATCGCCGAACTCGCTCTTCCCCGCGGGTCGTCGAGCGGACCCCAAGACGACACATAGGCGCCGGCAGAGGTTCTAACTATTCGACTGCGAAGGCCGATTCGCGGCCTCCAGCCCCAATTCGGCGAATGCGGTCTCGTGGGTCGCGCGAAATAAAGGAAGCGCCGAACTCCAAAAAATGAATCCGATGTCGTGTGTGTTGCCATCTTTAGCTCGTTGCGCGACGAGGCGCATGCGCTCGCGGGCGAGGTCGAGGAACAGCGTCTCCCCACTTCGATGATAGGCCCCGACGAGAAGGCCAACCCAGAATCCGCAAAACCAATTGCCGTAACTCCAAGCTTTGCCGTCATAGCCCGCAGAACGCGACGCCAACATCGTATCCCAAGCGCCGTCGGGCCTGGTGACATAGGGAAAGGCGACACCGATCGTGCGCTCGTCTTCGAGCAGTTTCGAGCCCATGAGGTCCATGGCTCGTTCGAACGCAGTGCGCAATTCTTCCATCCACTCCTCCGATTCGATTTGGGCTGTCGCCGCAGACCATGTGACGCTTGCGGAGACAAGCATCGGCGGAAACGCGGCCGTCGGCTCGCGCCGCCGCGAGACGGACAGCCTGTTTCAGGCCGCCCGAACAGCGAGCGTCGCCCGGCTTGCCGATCCTGTTGCCCCGAATGAAATCGGAAGCGCGCTCGCCGATCATTATGCTCGGCGCGTTGGTGTTGCCCGAGACGAGTCGCGGCATGATTGAGGAATCCGCGACACGCAGACCATCCAGGCCGTGCACCCGCAACTGCGGATCGACCACCGCCATATCGTCCGCGCCCATCTTGCAAGTGCCGACGGGGTGATAGCCGGAGCGCGCGCGGTCGCGGCAGTAGGCTTCGTACTCCGCCTTCGTCTGGCACTTCGGCCCGGGCAGAAACTCGTTCACGACGAACTTGGCCATCGAAGGCTGGCTCATGATCTCCTGACCGACCTTCACGCAGTCGACCGTGCGATCCATGTCGTAAGTTTCGGCGAGAAAGTTAGGGTCGATGATCGGCGACACGCTGCGGATCGGCGCTCCTCAGGCTCACCGAGCCGCGCGAGCGGGTGTGAAGGAAATATCCGTTAAGCGTGCAGCCATTGCCGTGTGATGTGTCATTGTTTACCTCTTCGACGCCGGTTCCCGCAAGGAAATGATATTGGAGGTCGGGTTCGCCGACCGACTTATCCGCCCAGCAAAAGGCGCCGCCTTCGACGATGGTGCCGGTCACTGGGCCATTTCGATAGCCTAGATACTGCAGGCCGGCCCACGGCTGGCGATGAGGCTTCTTATTGACGTCGTAGCTGTGGACGCCCCCGATGTTGTACATCATGAAAATGTCGAGGTGGTCATGCAGGTTCTGTCCTACGCCGGGCAAATCATGCACCACGTCAACCCCGACGCTGCGCAGATGAGCCGCAGGACCGATGCCCGAGAGGAGCAAGATCTTCGGCGAGTTCAGTGCGCCTGCCGTCAGGATGACCTCGCGTTCCGCCCGGACGATTATTGAACGGCTTTTGGCGCCGATTTCGACTCCGACCGCACGATTGTTCTCGATGACGATCCGGCGGACTGGCTCGCCAGTGCGAATCGTTCATATTCGGCCGCCGCTGCGCCGGCCGAAGGTAGGCGACGGCGGCGCTGCAGCGTCGGCCGTTGTGATTTGTCACCTGATAGAGCCCCGCGCCGACTTGTCGCTCCCCATTGAAGTCTGGATTGTAAGGCAGACCGTAGTCCTGACAGGCTTGGACGAAGGCTTTCGCAAGCGGATGCGTATAACGCTGATCCGACACGCGCAGGGGACCGTCTATTCCGTGATATTGGCCGGAGTAACGCTCGTTGCCTTCCGAACGCTTGAAGTAGGGCAGCACCTCTCGGTAGCCCCAGCCCGGACAGCCCATGGCGGCCCACCCGTCATAATCCGCCGCCGAGCCGCGAATGTAGACCTGAGCGTTGATTGAGCTGCTGCCGCCGAGCACGCGGCCCTGAGGATAGAGGGGAGTAATGCCATTCTGGTGCTTCTGCGGCGCCGATTTCGAAGCCCCACGTCAAGGAACCTTTCGTGGTCTTGTAGAACCTGATCGGCATGTGAATATAGGGATTCCAGTCGCGAGGCCCGGCTTCCAGCAAAAGAACCTTGGCGTCCGGATCCTCGGACAGACGCGAGGCCAGCGTCGAACCGGCTGAGCCTCCACCAATGACGATAAAATCGTACACTCGCTCCTCCAAAGTTTCGTCCTTCTCATCTCGCGCCACTCGGAGGTGAAAGCGCTTTCATCCGAGTTCGAAACGAAACGGCTTCTTTGTCATCCGCATCAGGCCGTTGCGGTTTTGTTGAGCCGGCTTTGTAAGAGAACCACGAGCAGCAGGATCGCGCCTCGCACCACCGACTGCCAGTACGCGCTTAGGCTGATCCAGCCTTTGCCGTTCTCGAAATTGAGGATGGTGAAGATGAGGCCCAACAAGAGCACGCCAGCGAGGGTCGCAAAGACAGAGCCCTTCCCGCCAGTCAGCAATGTCCCGCCCACGACCACCGAGGCGATCGCGAACAATTCCCACCCGACCCCCTCGATCGGCTGACCCGCGCCGAACTGCGCCGCCAGAATGACGCCGGCCATGCCCGCAAGCGTCCCCGAAATCAGGTAGACGAGAAATACCGTGCGGTCGGTCGGCAGGCCCATGAGCCGCGACGCTTCCTCACCGCCGCCAACCGAGAGCACATAGCGACCGAACGCCATCGCGTTCAGCGCGATCGAACCAATGATATAGGCGACCAGGGCGATCCACGCCGGCGTCGGGAACCCGAACAAGAAACTCATCGCGCCTCCCAGCCAACCAGCATTGTCGGCGTCAACCCAATCGGGCTTGAATGGCGAAAGCAGGCTCCCCTGCCCGAGAGCGGTGAAGGCGGTGTCATAGGACGCTGAAACCGACTGGTTGTTAGCGAGAAGGAGGCCTGTGCCGGAAGCCGCGAGCATCACCGCGAGTGTCGCGATGAAGGGAAAGATTTTGAGCTTGGTGATGAGAAGGCCGTTAAGGGAGCCTGCGATGGCGCCCGCCACCAGACCTCCGACAAGGCCAGCGATAAGTCCGTACGGGCTCAGATAGGCTGAGACCACGCTCGACATTGCCGCGACGGAGCCGACCGAGAGGTCGATGCCGCCCGTCATGATCACAAAGCACATGCCAAGCCCGACCAGCGCGAACATGGAATTGTAGCGAAGCACGGTTAGGATGTTGTACGCGCCGATGAAGCCGTCGTAGCGCCAGGCGCCGAAGCCCACCAAAAGGGCGAGCGCAATGAGAATGCCGAGGCCGGAGCCGGCGAACTGCAGGCGTTTCATGCGCGTTCCGTCCGCTGGAGCCAGACCGCTAGTACGATCAGGAGGGCCTTCGCGATCAGCCCCGCGGCGTCAGGCACGCCGTTCGCCAAAAGAGTGTAGCGAACGAGCTGGATGATGAGAGCCCCGAGCAGCGTGCCAAAAATGGAGGCACGTCCGCCGGACAGCAGCGTCCCGCCAACGGCGGCAGCCGCGATAGCGTCGAGCTCCATGCCCATGCCGATGAGATTGGCGTCAGCGGCCGAGTTTTCAGCGATGACGATGAGGCCCGCAACGCCAGCGCAAAGGCCGGACACGACATAGACTAGGCGTTTCACACGCCGAACAGGAACGCCTGCGAGCCTCGCCGCCGCCTCGTTGCCTCCGACCGCCAGAACCTGGCGGCCAAATACCGTTCTCCGCAGAATCCATGCAGCGATCACGACGATAACCGCCATGATGTAGACTTGGAACGGTATGCCGAAGACTCTTCCGATCGCAATCGCCTGAAATTCCGGCGCCTTGAACACCTGCAGATCGCCGTTTGTCCAAACCTGGGCGATGCCGCGTCCCGCGATGAAGAGAATGAGAGTCGCAACGATCGGCTGTATCTTGAAGCTCGAGACGAGCCAGCCGTTGAACAAACCAAACAGCCCGGCGGCGATGATAGGAATTACGATGCTGAGCGCGATATTTACGTAAAGATCGTTACCGTGGAAGAACTTTCCCGTAAAAAAGCCCGGCGCCAGCGCTCCGGCGATCGCCATGAGCGAACCCACGGAAAGATCTATGCCTCCCGTCGCAATCACAAGCGTCATGCCCACGCCTACGATCACGATCGTGCAGACCTGCGTGAGGTTGACGTTCAAGGTCTGCAACGTCGCAAAATGCGGTGTGAATGCGAAATTGAACAGGATGAGCGCGATCAACGCCGTGAGCGTTCCGTACCGCTTGAGAAAGGACAAGATCCCAAATGGCTCATGGCCAAACTCAAGCCGCAGTTCCTCCGAGGCCGGCCGATCGACATTCACGGTCACGCCAGCACTCCCTGAGCCATCGCGTCCATCACGACCAACTCGCTGACCTGATCATGCTCAAGTTCCGCGACTGTCTTGCCATCTCGTAAAACGAAGACGCGATCAGCGCCTTCGACAATCTCCTCAAGTTCCGACGAGATCATCAACACGCCAAGCCCGTCTTCCGCCAGACGGCGGATGAGCTTTTGAATTTCGACTTTGGCGCCGACATCGATGCCCCGCGTCGGTTCGTCAAAAATGAGAAGCGTCGGGTTCATACAAAGCCAGCGGGCCAGCAGGACCTTCTGCTGGTTGCCGCCCGAAAGCTGCCGGATCGGCTGCTCGGGGCTCGCGCACTTGACGCCGATCTCTTTGATGAACCGGTCAACGACGGCGCGTTGCCGCGCTTCGTCGACGATGCCCGATCGCGACAAGGCCGGAAGCAAGGCAAGCGTCATGTTCTCGCGAACGGACATGCCCGGAATGATGCCTTCCCGCTTGCGGTCCTCCGAGCAAAAGCCCATCCCAGCCCGGATCGCCTCCGCAGGCTCTTTGAAGTTGCGGGCTTGGCCAAGGTAAGTGATTTCGCCTTTTTCATGCGCATCAGCGCCAAAAATCGCCCGCGCTGTTTCCGTCCGCCCGGCACCCAGCAAGCCCGCGAGTCCCACGATCTCGCCTTTGCGGACCGACAGGCTCACGTCCTGCACGCGATGTCCGACGGCCAGGCCATCGGCGCGCAGCAATTCTTCGCCGATCGAGTGTTGGCCGCCCGCAAACGCCGTCGCGCCTCTCTTGCGCATCTCGACGAGATCCCGCCCCAACATGGTCGCGACCAGCTGCAGCTTCGACACGTCCTTCATCGCCGACGCAGCAACGGTGACGCCGTCCCGCATGATCGTGACCCGGTCGCAGACTTCGAACAGTTCGTCGAGCTTATGGCTGACGAACACCACCGACACGCCTTGCGACTTGAGCCTGCGGATTGTCTGGAAAAGAACGCGGACCTCGTGGTCCGCCAGCGACGATGTCGAACTCGTCCATGACCACAAGCTTGGCGTTGAAAGACACAGCGCGGGCGATGGCGACCATCTGCTGAACCGCCGTGCTGAAATCGCCGAGCGGCCGGCGGACGTCGAGGGAGACGTCGAATTCCTTGAGCAATGCGGCGGCCCCCTCGTCCATGAGCCTCCATGCAAGAAATCCGGCGCGATTGCGGATTTCGCGGCCGAGATAGATGTTCTCGGTCACAGAGCGAAGTGGAATGAGGTTGATTTCCTGAAAGATCGTGCTGACGCCGCTGCGCTGGGCCTCCTGGGGCGAGCCTGCGGTCCACGGCTTTCCTTCGAAGACGATCTCACCGGCGTCGCGAGGCAAGAAGCCGTTCAGCACTTTTATCAGAGTTGACTTGCCGGCGCCGTTCTGACCGACCAGCGCCATCACCTCGCCCGGCGCGACCTCGAAGGACGCGCCGCGCAAAGCCTGCACTGGGCCGAAAGCCTTATCTATCCCGCTCATCCTGAGCAGCGGCTCAACCGTCATAGAAACGGATCCGTGTCTAAGAAAGGGTGCGGGCGCCTGAGACAGGCGCCCGCGAGGCTCAGAATGCCTCAGGCATGTAGCTTTGGATATTGTCCTTCGTGAACGTGCGATCGGTATTGACGACCCAAAGGGGGATCTCCTTGCCGTCCGCGTAGTCAACGATGGCCTGGAAAGCCTTCGGTCCGAAATGCGGATTGCACTCGACGAGGACAGCGATCTTGCCGTCCGCGACCGCCTGCGCCGCATCCTTGGTACCGTCGATCGACGCGATCAGGAGGTCCTTGCCTGGCGTCTTGCCAGCAGAACTCCATGGCCGCGATGGCGCCCATGCTCATTTCATCATTATGAGAATAGAGCGCGGTCGCTTCCGGGTGAGCCTGATAGAGCGCCTCGAACACCTGCCGGCCCTTGTCACGCGCGAAGTCGCCCGACTGGGAGGCGATGATCTGCATATCCGGGAAAGCTGTGATGGCGTCCTTGAAACCCTTGGCGCGATCGTTGGCCGGTGAAGACCCTGTCGTTCCTTCGAGCTGGATGATCTTCGCCTTGCCATTGACAGCCTTGGCGAAGAGTTCGCCGCACATCTTGCCTTCCTTAACGAAGTCTGACCCGATGAACGCAACGTAATCTCGGCCGGGCTTAGCGAGCGAGGCGTCGACGCTGCGATCGATGCAGAACAGAGGGATGCCGGCGTTCTTGGCCTCCATGACGGCGGGGACCAGCGGTTTCTCCTCGCGCGGGGCGAGCAGAACGACGTCGACGCGTTGCGCGATCATCGAGCGCACGTCAGCCACCTCTTTGGCGGCCGAGCCGGCCGCGTCGGTGTACACCAACTGCCAGCCCCGCTTCGCGGCTTCGTCCTTCATGCTTTGGGTCTGAGCCAGACGCCAGGGGTTGTTGCTCTCCGTTTGCGCGAAGCCAACCTTGTAAACGTCCTTTTTCTTCAGCTTGGGAAGCTCGGCTGCCCAAGCCATGTTGCGGCTCAGACTTATGACAGCAAGGCCGCCCGCCGAGGCGGTCAGCAGAGAACGACGTGTGATAAGCATAGTGTTTCTTCTCCCTAAAGTTGCTTCGACCACCTCTACGGCAGAACGAAGCGAGCATTGAACCTTTTTTGGGCTTCTATCGAGAGCGCCGCGCTGCTTCTTGCCGAGCAGTCGATGCGCCAGCCGCGTCGCAGTCTCGACTGTGCCGAGCCCACGCCGCCAAAACTTTAAGCCACCTTGTCCGTGACCGATCCGCGATCCGACATGATCAGATCGGAAGCCTTCTCCGCTATCATGATCGTGGCCGCATTTGTATTGGCGCTGACCATAAGAGGCATGACCGACGCGTCGACGACGCGGAGGCCGCTTAGCCCATGCACCTTCAGTTCTGGATTTACAACCGCCATCGGATCAATTCCCATCTTACAACTGCCCACGGGGTGATACTGCGTGTGGCAATTGCGGCGAACATATTCGTCGAGTTGCGCGTCCGTCTTGGTGTCCGGGCCGGGGTCGAGTTCATCGCCGCGATAGGGATCGAAGGCCTTCTGAGCGATGATTTCGCGACCAATCTTGAGGCCTTCGCGCAGCAGGCGCACATCCTCATAAGAAGCGAGATAGTTCGGATCGATGGCCGGCGCGACTGTCGGATCCGTCGAACGGATCATCACTGTGCCGACACTCTCAGGCCTCTGGACGTTGATCAGCGGCTGAAACCCATGCTGCTTGTACCGCTGTCTCCCGTGGTCTCCGTAGAGCACCATGATGAAATGGTACTGGAGATCCGGAGCCACGAGATCGGGCCGGCTCTTGATGAAGGCAACGGCTTGGATGCCCGGATGGGCTGCGGGCCCGGTCTTGAAGATCGCCCATTGCGCCAGCGATCGGGCAGCCTTGAAGGCATTGAGCTCGTTCTTCAGCGATATCGGCTGGGTGGAAAGCTGTCGCATGGAGACCGCGACATGATCAGATAAATTCCGCCCAACGCCGTTCAACTCGTGAACAACCTTAATTCCGAGCGGGTGGAGATGATCGCCGTCTCCAATACCAGAAAGCTGCAGCAGCTGCGGCGAGTTTATAGCGCCACCCGACAGTATCACTTCGCTGTCGGCCCGCACCGTCTCAACCGTGCCGTTGCGAGTATATTCAACCCCCGTCGCCCTCCCTCCTTCGATGACGACGCGCTTCGCAAGCGCGCCCGTGATTACCGAGAGGTTAGGCCGCGATAGAGCAGGCCGGAGGTAGCAATAGGCCGTGCTTGCACGCCGTCCGTCCACGATAGTGCTTTGAAGCGTCCCGAACCCTTCCTGGTTTGCGCCATTGATATCGTTGGTATGCGGATATCCGGCTTGCTCTCCGGCCGTAAGCCAGGCCTGAGCGAAGGGGTGATAGGATTGGACACCGACCGTTTTTAGGGGCCCTTCACCGCCGCGAAAGGTGTCCCCGCCACCCTCCCACGTCTCCGCCCGCTTGAAATACGGCAGCACGTCCGAATAGGACCAGCCCCGGTTGCCAAGCTGCGCCCAACGGTCAAAATCTGACGTGTGGCCGCGCACGTACACCATCCCGTTTATCGAGCTTGAGCCGCCGAGAACCTTACCCCGCGGCCAATAAAATGTTTTGTCATAACAATGCTTTTGTGGGACCGTATGATAGCCCCAATCGACCTGCCCCGTCTCCATCAGCCGCAAGTAGCCCGCGGGCATACGTATGAATGGGCTGGTGTCTCGGAGGCCCGCTTCCAGAAGCACGACGTTGCAGCCCGGAGCACTACTCAGACGGTTCGCCAGCACACATCCGGCGGATCCGCCGCCGACGATGACAAAATCAGCCATAGGGCTTTCCTCCGGTCATTTCTCTCCCGTCGCTCGATCCATCGGTGAAAGCGCTTTCATCCATCTTTGCATTACTCCGAACGTAGCCACAAGCATCCTTCATCGACGATTGAGGGAACGCGGGATCTACGCCACCAACTCAAGAGCGCCGTCGGGCGCCAGCCCCGCCAAGTCAATGGCTTGCCGGATCCGCTCGATTTCAGCCTCCGAAAGCTTCATCAGCGGCGGTCGGACTACGGCGCGCTTCATGCGGCCGAGCAGCACGAGCGCCTCCTTCATGCGATTGTGCATGTCGAGAAACGGCGGCGCGTAGAACGCGTGCGCGAGTGGGTAGATGCGACCGTTGATCGCTTTCGCCTTGGCAAGATCGTTCGCCTGAACCGCGCGCCAAAGGGCGGTCTGGAGATCGGCCATCACGCTGCCGGATCCCGACAGCAGGCCGTTGCAGCCAAGCGTGAGGGAGGCCATTAGCCAGGAACTGTGCGTCGTGAGGACATTGACCGGATGGGGCAGCGCTTGGAGCGTGCGGATATGCTTCTCGTGCAGCATCGGATCGTTGCACCAGTCCTTGATAGCCCGGATGCTGGGGACCGCGTCGACAAGCTTTAGCAACATGTCCAATGGGTAAGAGACATTGCTCCTCTCCGGATACTGAAAGCAGATAAGCGGCAGATCGGTCGCATCGGCGATGGCCTTAAAATGCGCGACAGCCATCTCCGGTCGCAACTGACCGCCCATGGCGAGCGAATAGGAGGGAAAGACGAGCAGGGCGGAGGCGCCGGCTTGGTCCATCATGCGCGCGAGGCGGGCGGCCTCGAAGCTGCCATCGGCATAGACGCCGCTGATCACCGGCAGCCGATCGCCAATCTCGTCGACCGTCGCTTCAAGCAATGCCCGCTGCTCGTCGAAGGTACAGCTGCTTACCTCGGACGCATGGCCATTGACGGTCACAGCGGTAAGCCCATGGACTGCCGCGACGTCCCGCAAGTGCTTGCGTGTACCGGCCCAATCGATGGAGTAGTCATCCTTGAAGGCCAGCAAAGTCGCCGGGATGACCCCACGCGGGACATAGTCTGGAAATCGTCTCATCGAAGCCTCCTGCCTTCCCTTCTATTCTATTTGAGCCACATACCGCCGGTGACGTTGACCGTATGGCCGGTCATGTAGCTTGCCTGATCGGACGCCAGAAACACAGCGATCGCCGCGACGTCTTCCGGCTGCCCGAGGCGCCCGAGCGGGATCGTCGCAATGCGCTCTTCGGCGCTCGGCAGGCCCATGACGCGCTGCTCCTCCTCCGCCCGATCGCGCATGCCTGTCCGTATGATGATGCCCGGACAGATGGAGTTCACCGTGATGCGATCGCCCGCCAGCTCGAGGGCAAGCGTTTCGGTGAGCCCGATAATCGCGAACTTCGAGGCGCAATAGGCGCCGTAATAGGCCTTCCCGCTTTTCCCCATCCAGGACGAGATGTTGATGATTCGCCCCGCGTTGCTTTCGCGCAGATACGGGATTGCAGCCCGCGTCGTGTGGAAGAGCCCATCGACGTTAATGCGCTGCGTGTCGGCCCAATCTTGAAGACTTAGCTTCTCGATTGAACCCAGTCTGAGAATTCCCGCTGAATTGACCAGAACATCGAGGCGCCCCAGCGCAGCTGTCACCATACTCACGGCGGCGCTGATTGACGCCGGGTCGGAAACGTCGGCGCGCGCAACGCTCGCCCTGCCGCCGCCCCTCTCGATCTCGACCTTTATGCTTTCGAGGCCGCCTTCATCGATATCCAGCAAAGCAACCGCGCATCCGGCCGCCGCCATCTCGCGGCCGATCGAACGCCCGATCCCTGAGGCGCCGCCGGTGATAATCGCCGTCTTGCCGGAAAGGCTGGTCACGTGGTTTCCGCCTTAAGCTGCATCCTCATCGGGCTTGTCTGGCACCCATTTCAGAATGTGCTCCGCCACGGCAACCAAGTCTCCGTGCTGGTTATGGACCTCGACTTTAGCGCGACTTCGCCGGCGCTCTGTTTCAAATTCCGAAATGGTGTAAGTCACCCGAATGGTGTCGCCAAAGAATACGGGAGCAAGGAATCGCACGCGGTCATAGCCAAGCGAGACCGGCGTGGAATCAAGACCTTTCGCGAGGGCGCGATCGATCATCATCGTCGAAGCGGTGGACATGTAGCCAACCATCAGCGCGCCGTGAGCGATGCGCTGACCGTACTTAGATTTCTTCATATAGACTTCGTCAACGTGGTTGCCGGAAAAATCACCGGTTACACCGGCGAACATGTAGACGTCGGTTTCGCCAACCGTCTTTCCGAAGCGCACCGAGTCGCCGAGCGCGACATGCATTGCGGTCATGGCTTTCCTTTTCGTATGTTTCTCAAGCGCTCAGGCCTTCGCGAACGCGCGCGACGTCTCTTGTTGCGCTTCGCCCACGACAGCGCGCATCTCCAGAAGCTGGGCTATCTTGGCCTCGCCATACCCAAGCTCCTGGAGAATCTCGACGGTCTGCGCGCCAAGCTTCTGCGGGGGCAGCCTTACCTCCGCAGCCTGGCCATCGTAGCGGATGGGATGATTGACCAGCGTCACATCAGAACCGGTTGCGCCGGGAACCGTGATGAGGCTGCCATTGTGCTTAACCTGAGGATCGTCGAGAAGCGCACGATAGTCGTTGACGACAGAATGCCACACGCCTGCCTTCGTCAGAATTGTCACCCAGTCCGCTGTCGTCTTTCGCATAAGCGCCTTCGCGATTGTGCGGGCCGCTTCTTCACGACGTGCCCAGGACTCGGCCTCCGGCACACGTTCAGCCTCAGGAATTTCCAGCGCGGTTGATATAACGTCCAGCGAGCCCAGCGAGATGGCGATGAAGCTGTCTTTCGTGCGATAGATTCCGTAGGGAGCGCCGTAATACCACCCGGCGAGGCAGTCGCTCTGACGGATGTCGTCAGCGCGATCGCCATTCAGGTAGGTGACCAGCAATTCCATCTGCAAATCGAGTGCGGCCGACAGCAAATTGACGTCGACGCGACCGCCCCGTCCGGTGCGTTCGCGACGAAGCAGTGCAGCAAGAATACCACCCGCGAATAAAGCCGCCCCGTGGTGGTCGACGGCGGATACGCCAACAGCTCTCGGGCCACCATCCTTGGTGCCAGTTATGGCGGCGAGGCCGGACAGCGCTTGAATGATGAGATCTTGTCCCGGTCGATTCACATAGGGGCCGTCGGAGCCGAAGCCAGAAGCTGCGGCATAGATGATATCTGGCTTGATCGCGCGCAAATGCTCATATCCGAGGCCGAATTTGTCCATTACCCCCGGACGGTAGTTCTCGGCGACGACGTCGGCGGTAGCGATCAAGGCTTTCGCTACCGCTAGGCCCTCAGGATCCTTCAGGTTGAGGGCGAGACTTCGCTTATTGCGGTTGCCCGTGAGCAAAAGCATTGTCTGACCGTCAAGTCGGCGGTTTGCGCCGCCCCATTGGCGTTGAAAAGCACCCTCGATCGGCTCAATCGCAATTACTTCCGCGCCAAGGTCGGCGAGAAACTGGACGCCGACTGGACCCATGAGAAAATGGTTGAAGCTGACGACCCGTATACCCTTGAGATGATCCATTCCAAAGTCCTAATGAAAGCGCTTTCATTCGTGCCATGCTTTTTAAGCTCTTGCAACTCGTCATGTGGCGAACTTCGCTACGATGATTGCAGCGGATCGGCGGGGGTCCGGTTAACGCCAATCGTGGACTGTCATGGCATTCGATCGGGACGGGCAGAATTCGGTGAAGTTTGGCTCGCTAAACGACAGGCGCCATGCGCGCCGCTGACCCTACGTAACCCCCATCACCAGCCCCTCGATGTCGTGCTTTTGCGTAACGGGGATCAACTGGTCGACGACCCTGCAAACTAGGTGGTCGCGCACGACAGCAGGCAATGCGTCGTAGTACGCCTGCGTCACCATGAGGTCGTGCAACGTGTCGTGGCCTGCGCCTGGCGCATCGACGCCGAGCACGAGAACAGGGCGGGCGACCGGCGAGCGATGCGTCGTACCCCGATGAACGGTAAGCGCGGAGCGGCAGGAAATGTCGCCCATCTGAGGGAATTTGCGGACGCCGCGCTCGATGAAGCGCGGCCAGAGGTCTCTCGGCGGGAACATTTCGTGTTCCCATGAGCGGCCGTCGTCCCATTGCGTGCCGGGCGCGATTTCGAAAGGGCCCATGTCCGCAGTCACGTCAACGCCTGTGAGATTAAAGGCCAGCGAGGTCATTCGCTGATCTCGCCAGGTGTCTTGCGGGGAGGGAAAGTCGCGATGCCATGGCTGGTTCATCGCTCCTTCGAAGGGAGTGTCGAAGCCAATTTCGACTATTTTGTAGTCGGAGCCCAGGACGGCTCCGCACATCGCCGTGACCCAGGGGTGTGCGCAAAGGTCGGCAAACCCGCCGAAGGCCTGCGGATGGATCTCTACGTACCAACGGCGCGGGCCACGGCCAACAGCGCCTCCTGGGCGCTGGATCGCCTCCCAGAAGCCCGTCAACATGTCTTCACGCATGTGCTCGGCCCATTGGCGGGAGAAAGCGCGCTTTAGGCCTACAACTCCGTCGCGGGAAAAAGTCTCCAAGTCGGCGCTGACATCACCCCCCGTCATTTCCGTGGTGGCGTGAGCCATCATAGTGGTCGCTCCTCATTCAAAGGTTTCTAAACCCAACCGCCGCAGCACCGCCAGGTTCCGGGAGAAGAGCGCGCCTTTAGGTGCTCATTGCGCAACTCACGACTTTTGCGGTGACGACAAGGCTTTCGCCAATCGCCCAATTTCGTTTTGAAATGGTACCGCCACGAGCGGTAAAGCACCATGCCTCAGGTGGATCGCCGCTCCCGGTTCTTGGCATTAATTTGAGCCATTAGTATGGGTCCAAGTAAAAACTCTCCCTCACCGGCCTTCCGCGTCTCGCCCGCTGATTAAATCGTAGAACTTCTGTCGATTTCGGTTTCAATGTGAGACTGGGGGAGTTCGAGAACTCAAAGCCTTACGGGAAATAAGTCCCGCTGCGTTTTCGGTTTCAATTGAGACTGGATCGGCGTTTCTTCGGTTTCAATCCGGTGCGGACGACTTGGAGTTTTGGGAGTGAATTTGGATCATCCTCATCTTGCGCCTCAGGCTGCGGCGCTCATGAATATGACGGATGATCTGCGCATCAGGGCAATACGAACGGACCGATGGATAGGATTCTCGCGTGCTAAGCTCGCGCTCGAACGGCTTCAGTTCCTTTGCGAACACCCACCCTCAACCCGCCCCCCAGGTCTTCTATGCGCATAGCGGAATGGGCAAAACGATGCTTGTCGAAAAATTTCGTCGCACAAACCCGCCGACTGTCGATTCGGTTGGCGGCGCCGAGACCGTTCCCATCCTTTCGATTTCTCTGTCGTCGAAACCTTCCGAACGGCGCGTCTATGCGCAACTCCTGAGCGGTTCAGGTGCGAGCCTTCGCCACGCGATGACACTCGTGGAAATGGAGGTTCGCGCGCTGTTGATACTGAAGCAGTTGAAAGTCCGCGTCATCGTCATTGACGAAGTCCTGCTCGCCGGTAGCCCGCGTGAACAGCGCGTCATCCTCCAGCTCTTTCGTCACTTGAGTAATGAGTTGAAGGCGTCCTTGGTCTTCCTTGGCATCGCCGACGCCCGCGAGGCCATAGCCGGCATTACTCAGCTTTCAAGACGGCTGGATCAAATGGTGTTGCCGCGGTGGAAGGCCGACGACGAGTTTCAGAGCCTTCTTGCGATCGCGATTGTCCGAAGCCTCCCGCTGCAGAGACCTTCCGTGCTCTCGGCTCAAAGCTTGCGAACGCTTGCACGGGCGACGGGCGGCAGAACCGCAAAAGTCTTCAGCATGCTCAACGAGCTCGCCGCGGAAGCGGTCCGGTCGAGAAAGGAGCAAATCACCGACGAAGATGTGGAGAGGTGGAAGCCGGTCCTCGAACGAGAGGCCGTCTCCGCTTGACGCTCGGATTTCCGGTTTCAATTGGGACTGAGGCCAAGATCCAGTCCCAATTGAGACCGAAGAATCCTCAAGACATGTCTCCAGTCCCACTTTGAAACCGAAATCGACATCTGCGCTCCTTCGCTTCTCACCCACAAGGTGGGCGTGGTCGGCGCGAACGAGAAATCCGACCGAGAAGGAGGGACGATCGGCGGGATTAATAGCCCCGCCATGTGCAAAAGATTTGCGCTGTCCAAAACCCATGTATGGATGCCCCCGTTCGCGCAAGGTGTTTTTGGAATGGCTTGGTCGCGTGATCGGGTGCGGTCATGTATCAGGCCTCGGATGCGGCTGTTACGATGCCGCGGGCCGGTATGGAGATGCGCGGACCAGGCGCAGATCAATCAGGCGAGCTGTGAGCTCGTTGGGTTCTTCTTGCGTTTCCTGGCCCGGATCTGACCGATCATTTGCCCTTACCGTTCGTCGACCTCCTCACGCGCCCGACGTTCCCTTGGCTGCACATGTCCGATCGTGGATCAGCGCACTGCAGCTGCAGGAACCCGATAATCTTCGCCCCTCGTCAGCATGGCCCAGATCGCGCGCGCCATTTTGTTGGCGAGTGCGATGGCCGACAACATCCGTGGCTTGCGCGCCAGCAGGCGATGCAGCCAGCTTCCCTCTGGCCCGCCCTTTCGGGAGGCCAAGCGGACGACAGCCATCGCGCCGATAATCAACAGGCGCCGGATGTCGCGCTGGCCCATCTTCGAGGTCTTGCCGAGAAGCGGCTTGCCGCCCGTCGAATGTTGCCGGGGAACAAGCCCGAGCCAGGCGGCAAAGTCGCGGCCGCGTCTGAAGACGGCCATCGGCGGCGCGAAAGTCTCAATCGCCATCGCGGTGATCGGTCCCACGCCCGGCATGGTTTGCAGGCGGCGCATCGTCGCTCCGCGCGCGGCTTCCTGAACCGTCGCCTTCTCGAGTTCGGCGATCGTCTTCGACAGCCCGTCGATCTGGTCGAGGAAGACGCGAGAGAGCTCCACGACGAGAAGCGGAAGGGACGTGGTTTCCGACTCGATCGCCTCTGCAAGGCCCTTCACGTTCGCTGGTCCCTGCGGGGCGACGACGCCATGCTCGGCCAAGTGACCGCGGAGCGCATTGATCAGTTGCGTGCGCTGGCGAACCAGAAGATCACGGGTGCGAAACAGCATGGCGCGCGCCTGCTGCTCCTCGGTCTTGACCGCCACGAAGCGCATGGTCGGCCGGACCGCCGCCTCGCAAATGGCTTCTGCGTCCGCCGCGTCGTTCTTCTGGCGCCTGACGAACGGTTTGACATAGGCGGGCGCAATCAACCGAACTTCATGGCCGAGAAGCGCCGATGGCGCGTCCCCAGTGATGGGCGCTCCCGCAGGCCTCCATAGCAACGACGCAGCGTGGATGCTCGGCAAGAAAAGCGAGGACTTTATCGCGCGAAAGTTTCTTGCGGAACGCCACGCCGCCATCAGCGCGGGCGCCATGCGCCTGAAAGCACCGCTTTGCAAGGTCGAGACCGATGATGCTAACTTTTTCCATGGATGCCCTCTTCATTCGTGGGATGCGCAAACATCGCCACCTTGGCACATTGCGATGCCGTCAGGAGGGGGCATCCACTCCATCAATCAGTGTTCCCCGTTATCGTCAGGGGTGCGGATCGGATAGGAATTCCCCTTCGGCACTGGGACCCAACCAGAAATAAGGGATGGTGCCGGCCGCGAGGAACTCACCCCGCCCTCAGGCGGATCGCCTCTCGCGGTTCTTGGCGTTAATTTGGGCCATGAGAATGGGTCCGAGCGAAAACTCTCCCTCCCCGGCCTTCCGCGTCAATTCGCGCAAATAGCCGCCCGCTGATTGAATCGTAGAACTTCGCTGCAGCAGGCAAGCCACCACCACCGCCGCCTCCACCTCGCCCATCACCGTTCGCGCCTCCTCCCAGGCGCTTGGACTAATCCCCAGCATCGGCCGGACGACCGCGGCGGTCGCGAGAAAGTCGCGCCAATTCGCAATCCCGCCCTTGGCGTAGTCAACGATATCAGGGCAGGCGCTCAGCACCATTCCAAGCGGATAGGTCCTCTCCGTTGCTGCGACGTTCGGGGATTTGGCTCCGCCCTCGCCGCCCTGCCTTTTCGAAGGCTAGGTTCAAGTTCAATTGGGGAGTTTGGATTTGAATTCTGTTTGTGGCGCTCATCTGGAGAACTCATTGGCGCTCGTATTTGTTCTTTTAATCTGATTTTCCAACAAGTTGAGGACATCGTCAGCGAACACAGACAGAGCCTCCGCCGCGGACTCCAGTTCTTCCCTGCTCGCTGTCCGCGAAACGCCCTCTACCAGCCCGCCGAAAGACGGCGTGAAGCTCCTGCCAGCTTGCAGGCCCCTGCCCTACCCTGCTGCGTGGGAACGCCTTCCTCAATGCCGGTAGCGATCATTTTCGCGATGTCGCGGCGGCACAGCGTGATCCTCTCCTTTGCAAGTTTGATCGCCCGAATCTCGGCTTCGATCTCTTGCGCCATCCCTTCGAACTCCTCGGCGCGGACCACCAGCGGCGCGAGGTCGAAACCAAAGGCGAGCTTGATCTCCCCTCCCCTGCCCTTTCGCGCGTAGCGCTTGCCATTCGGGCTGTCGCGTCGAACGATCAACCCTGCGTCCACCAGCGCAGCCAATTGTCGCCGCAAGGTCGACGCCGGCATGCCATGCGTTCTTAGGCAGAGCAGCTCATTGGATGGGAAGACGATTAGGTCATCCTCTCCAGTGAGTGTCGTATCCGGATAGAAACTGATGAGGGCATTCAGGACGGCCAGGGCGCGCTCGGACACCCCTATGCGTGGCCGCGCGACGCAAACCGCCTTGAAGACCTTCCATTTGTGGACCACTTTGTCAGGCGGTCGTGCGGATGCGGCCATCTGTGTCGCCACATGGGCAAGCGTCAGCGACCGCCGCCCAAAGGGCGTCGTGGGTTGATGGGATTGCATGCCTTTGCCTTTCAATCAGGCAAAGAAAACCTGCTCGCGAAAACGCGCCATCCTCACAAGAGGCTTGACTGTGATTCGCGGAAGTGATTCTCTACAAGTCGCCAGACTAAGTAGAGGGCTTCCGGGACGGTAACGTTTCGGGGGCCTTTTTCTTTTGCCGGGGTTGCTCCGTGGTTGGCTAGAAATTCGGTGGTGGCCTGCCGCTGGTTGGGCCAGGCCGCGTCAGTTCTGTGGCGACGCTTCGCCAGGTGTTACCGGCGCTTGCGTTTCGCGGGTGTAGGCCTCGTAGAGCTGGGGCAGCGCTTTCGCGAGATAAGCGCCGAAGCCGCCAACCTGCTTTTTGGCGATGTTCAGAGTGATGCCGCGTGCGTCTTCCTTGAAGGTCGCGATGGCTTTGCCGTCGGGGCCCTTGATTGCGGAAGCCCGTGATCCCGTCGCTGGACGCGTCGGAGTTGTCGCCGCGAAGATCGAAGCGAAGCGCTCATCGGTCGGCTTTTCGGCGAAGCCCTCACGCGCGCCCGCGGCCTTCGCCTTGTCGAGCGCGCCCGAAGCTTCCAACCTTGTCGCAAGCTCTGTCCAGCGATCGCGGCCGGCCTTCGGGGCGGGTCCGATCGCTTCGATGAGGTCGCGCGGGATCTTGGTCGCGGTCGAGATGAGGCGTGACAAGCCGGTTTTGTCGATCGCGAGCGCGGCCATGATGGTGTCGCGGGTATAGCCGCCCTCTTCGAGGCTGGCCGCGAACAGCGCCCGCTCGATAAAGGCGAGATCTTCGCGGGCGTTGTTTTCCTGGCCTTGGGCGACGACCAGTTCCTGGTCGCTGAGCGGCCGAACCATGGCGCGCACGCGGCGACCGAGTGCGATGCAGGCGCGCAAGCGGCGGCGACCATAGGCAATCTGATACCGCGCCGCGTCTTCGGGGTGCGGCCGGACGAGGATGGGTACTTGCTGGCCATTGTCGCGGATGGTCGCGATCAGGTCTTGCAGGGCGTCCGCTGTGATTGGCAAGCGATCGGCGATTGGCGATTGATCGATCAGGGCCGTGTCGAGTTCGACCACGGCCTGAGACTTGATCTGCTCGATCGAGCGAGAGACGGCGCCAATGGCCCGCCCGCCAGTGAGGTTTGCGAAGGGTGGCGACAGCTGCCTGGCGAGGTCGGCGGAATTGACGGCCCCGCCAGAGTTGCCGGCCGGCAACTTTTCATTGGTCAATCCCGCAAGGAGATTTTTGCGCGCCATTACGGCCTCCCCCACGCACTGCGAATAAGCTGTTCGACCTCGCCATTGACAGCGTCGAGCGCCTCAATAGCGCGGTCATAGGTCGAGCGGGTGAACTGGTCACGGCTGACTTCGTAGAGCGTCTGCTTGGTGATCCCGGCGTCCGATACGGCCGTGCTTTTGAGCATCGGGAAATTGAGGACGTGCTCCCCGAACATGGACCGCATGAAGGAGACCATCTGGTTTTGCGGTCCGTCACCGGGTTCGTAACGGGTGATCAGATACCGCATCCAGTCGTAATTCATGTTGCCCCCGGCATTGGCGACGACGCCAAGCAGGTTGGAGGTCATAATCAGGAACTGGCACATCGACATCACGTCGAGCATCTGCGGATGTGCGGTGACGAGCACTGCCGTGGCCGAGCACAGCGCGGACATGGTGAGGAAGCCGAGTTGCGGGGGGCAATCGACAACGACGACGTCGTACCGGTCGGCGACGGTCGCTAGCGCTGCGTCCATGCGGGTGAAGAACAGCTGGCGATCTTCTTCGCCGGACAGGAGCGCGCGCGGCGATTCGTGTTCGAACTCCATGAGCTCGAGGTTGCCGGGAACCAAGTCTAGATTGGTGAAATAGGTCGGCCGGATGATCTGGCTGAGATCGCGGCGGTTGCCGTCGTAGCGGATCGCGCCGTAGAGGGTTTCATTTTCGCCGACGTCGAATTCCGGCTGCAGCCCGTGGAGGGCGGAAAGACTCGCCTGGGGATCGAGATCGAGTGCGAGTACGCGGTAGCCGCGCAAGGCGAGATATTGGGCGAGATGGGCGGCGGTCGTGGTCTTGCCGCTGCCGCCCTTGAAATTGACGACGGTTATGACCTGGAGGTGTTCGTTGCTTCCGCGGTGCGGCAGGTAATTGCGGTCGCCCTTGGTGATCTGCGCGAGGTAGCGGCGTAGCTCGTTGAGATCCTCGATCGTGTAAGAGCGGCGCCCCCCTGCCCTACTTCGACCGCCGGGCCTTTGCCCTCGATCGATAGGCGGCGCAGATAGGCGTCAGTGACGCCGATCAACTTGGCGGCTTCCGTTGAGGAGAATCGGCGTAAAGTCTTTTTGGCCGACGGAGGAAAAAGATTGAGCCGATGCGCCTGCAGTTTCGCGGACAGCTCGCGTGCATGCTGACCGACGAGCTCGTGAATGGCCTCCTGGGGCTCGATTTTGACTGCGGTTGCGTGCACGGCGGCACCTATCAGACACGGTTGGATTGCGGATATGCAACAAAAGACCGTGCCTATGTTGACCGATTCGGCTCCCTTGGCAAGAAATTAAGGGTTAAGCGAAGGTTAACGAGATCGCCCGCGGTAACACTTTGATTCGAAACGCCGAGAATCGTTCTCTGTTACGCCGCGTTTGGCAATCGGGCCGCATGCAGGTGGCACGGCCCGACATACACGGATATGCGCCGCTGCGCTTTCTGCTGAATCGACTTCTCGCTGGCCCTAAGGTGACGTTGGGCCTGCCGGGAAGGTCAGGAGAAGTTGCCAGCTGGCAACTTTTGGCATGCAGAGGCCGGCTCGCGCCGTAGCCAATGCGTCTCCCGCCTCGGCGGGCCTAACGTCGACGGCGCGCGGGCTGCCCTTCTCGATTGGCGGGCGCTGATCGGGATGCGCCTATGTCCGCGGCGGCAGCGAGCATTCAGGAACTGACGACCGCCAAAAACACTCGCAGATGGTCACGAACAATCCGGTCGGACCCTGCCGGAGGTAAGGGAAGCGTCGGCGGCAGGCTGACGATCCCGATCAGGCCGAGCGTGGACGAGATGCCGATCTTCCCGATCGCCCAGACGTCCGCGATCACTTCCGAAATCCATCGCTCGAATAAACGCCATGAGGCGCGGCGCGAGGCCGGCAGGCGGTGTCGCGCCTGCTGCATCGAGGTGCGCAGCGACTCGACCAGATCGAGCAGCTCCGCGCCCTGATGACCGGTCTCGTGCACCAGCGACGATCCGATGCCGTGACCGATCATCCGCTCTCGCGGAATTTTGATGATCGAGACCGGGCTGTCGCCGCCGCCGGGCAGCCGCGTCCGCGCCCGCCGGATCGCGCCGCCGATGCCGCGGTGCAGATGGCAGACAATCGGCGGCACGTCGTAGTAGCGGTCGCGCAGGACGAGCGCGTCCTGCGCGGCGATGTCGAGGCCGGCCAGCCACACGCCCGTCTGGTGCTCGCTGCGCTGTCCGATTGCCTCGGCGAACAGATCGAGCTGCGACAGCGCGGTGTTGAAGCGCAGCTTCAGGATGACGAACTGCCGCTGCATCTCGTCCGGCGCCGCCGTCCGGCCAGGTCCGGTCAGCCAGCGGAGAAACGCGAGGATCTCCGCCCGCAACTGCCGCCGCCCCTGCATCAGGTAGCGATCGATGGCGACCTGCGCCGCCGGCATCAACGCCGCCGCGGGCACCATCGTGTTCTGCAGGACGAACGGCTTCACGACGTCGAGCCTGGTCAGTAGCGCGCGCGCTTCCTGCTGGAGCAGCCACGAGGCGCGAAACGCGCCCGTCTGCTCCGCGGCCGGCATCGAGAAGGCGGCGGCAGGCACGGCTCACACCCCCACCAGGATGATCTTGCGGCCGCGACGGAACCATCGACCGCTGGCGCCATAGCTCGCGGCGGCGCCGTAGGTCGGGGCCGCGCCATTCGACCAGCTATCGGCCGGCGCGGCTGCCGCGGTCGGGGCATAGCTCGCCGGTTCGGCTGCGGCCGCGGCGGTTGGCCCGTAGTAGGTCGTGCCGGGAGCGTACGAGCCGCCGCCGTAGTAGGTCGGCCCGCCGTAGCCCGGCCGCCGCCGCCCGGTAGTACGCCCGGCGCAGTCCACCGCCGAGCGCGGCCACGGGGCCGGCGCCGACGCGCAGCGATCGCACCATGTTGCGGTAGATGGCCGGCGCGACCTGCCGCGCCGCGCGCGCCACCGCGGCGCGAGCCACCGTCCGCGGGTTGATTGTCGGAGCCGGACGTGCCGCCGCCGCATGCCTCGCGGACGAGGCCGCCAGGCGGACGACGCGACGTGCCACTTCGAACTGCGCCTGTTCCTGCGGCATCTCGCCAGGGATTTCGAACAGGCCGCTGGCCATCGAGCCGAGCTTCGATCCGATCGCGGTGCCGACACCGGGGGCGACAAACGAGCCGAGCGCGCCGCCGACGATCGGCAGTGCCTTCTTGGCCACCGACTTCAGCACGCCGCCGAGCGCCTTGCCGATCGGCGAGCGCACGAAGCTGCCGACCCCTCTCGCGACTTTCTTGAACAAGCTGCCGAGGAACTGCTCGAGTTCTTCTTCGTTGGAGACTTCGAGGAGTTCGGTGGCGAGCTCGACTTCCTGCGCCTCGCTGAGGCCACCGCCCATTTCGCCGCCGGTCAACGCGCCGAGAATGCTGCCGAGGAACTGCTCGTTCTCCTGGGCCTCGCCGCTCTCGCCCATTTCCCCGAACTCGCCGGCTTCGCCGAACTCGCCGAACTCGCCGGCGCCGAACGCGCCGGATTCTCCGGTTTCACCGAACTCGCCAATCTCCCCGAACTCTCCGAATTCGCCCGTCTCACCGAACTCGCCGACCTCCGAATACTGGTTGCTCATGGAACTGCTCCTTTGTGTGTGCCCTGAAAAATGAACAACAGGCTAGCCGCCGTACAGCACGATGGTCCGTCCCCGGCGGACCCACCGGCCGCCGCGCGGCCACATCCGCGATCCGCGTCCCTGGAGACGCGGCAGCAGGCCGGGCGCGTAGGCTCGCGCCGCCGCCGCCGCCGCCCATCGCGCCAGCGCCGGCGCCGGCATCGTCTGCGGACCTGCCGCGGCGCGGCGCGCCGCCGCCGCCACGAAGCGCACGAACTGTTTCGAGATCTCGAACTCGCGATCCTCGTTGCTCAGGCCTTCGAGCTCGAGGCCGAGGATGCGGCCGGCCAGTTGCCCGGCGTCGGCACCGATGTCGCCGCCACGGTCCGGCGAGATCCACTGACCGACGCCGCGGCCGATGACCGGCAGCGCCTTCTTGGCCGCGTCTTTCAGAATGCCGCCCAGCGCGCGTCCGGTGTCCGAGCGCACGAACGAGCCGACGGCGTTGCCGACCTTCGAGAAGACGCTGCCGAGAAACTGCTCGAGCTCCTGCTCGTTGGTCACTTCGAGCAGTTCGGTGGCGAGCTGGATTTCCTCCGTCTCGCCGAGCGAGGTCTCGAGCGGGCCCTCCATGGTTTCGCCGAATTCACCGAACTCGGCCGACTCGCCGAGCTCTTGGCTGTGTTCGAAAGAGGAGGATTCGAGTTGCGTGCGATCGATGTCGTGCATGTCTCAGCTCCCTTCAGGAGATCTCCTGGCGCGCGCCGCAACGAATGCGCATGGCGATATGCCGCAGCGGGGCTGCAACCAGCACGCCATGCGAATGCGCGTTTATTTTCGGGAGATGCGTGAGAGGGACGCGAAGCGGACTTCGCGCCGGGCCATCCGATCGCGGCCCGATGCGAAAGAATCTTCGGGGATCGCGGCGCGGCCTACCAGGCCGTCGGCTTGTAGTCCTTCAGGAACTGCCCCCACACGTGGGTGCCGGTGTTGAAACCTGTGATGATTGGCGCGACGATGCGGGCGCCGCCATCGACGGCGTCGAGCGGCGGATGAAAGCGCTGCTCAGCGGTCTTGCGCATCGCGATCTCGATCGGGTCCTCGTCGGTCACCCAGCCGGTGTCGACGCTGTTCATGTGAATGCCGTCGTTGAAGTAGTCCGTGGCGGCCGTGCGCGTCATCATGTTCAGCGCCGCCTTGGCCATGTTGGTATGCGGATGACGCGTCGTCTTGGCGATGCGGTAGAACTGTCCTTCGACCGCTGAGACGTTGACGATGTGTTTGTCGCGCTCGGGCGTCCGGAGCATCAGCGGTTTCAGCCGGGCGTTGAAGAGGAACGGTGCGATCGCGTTCACCAGCTGCACTTCGAGCATTTCGACCGTCGGCACATCGGCGAGCAGCATGCGCCATGAATTCCTGTCGCGGAGATCGACCTGCTGCAGATCCTCGTCCAGTTGACCGGCGGGGAAGACGCTGGTTCGGACGGCGAACTCCTCATCGAGCAAGCGCACTTGCGACAACTGTGCGGCGATCGATCCGTTCGTCGCCCGCGCGGGCTGTCCGGGCGGAGGCTCGCCGAGCAGGCGGCGGACATGCGCAGGCAATTCATGCGCGGCGGTCAGCTCGCCGGCCATCATGTGCGCATAGAACTCCGGCGGCCGGCGCACCGTCTGGCAGGCGTTGTTGATGATGAAGTCGAGCCGCTCACGGGTGGCCACCATGTTGCGGCAGAACGCTTCCACGCTTGGCACGTGTCGCAGATCGAGCCCGAAGATCTCGAGCCGCTCGCCCCAGTCGCCGAAGTCAGGTTCCTGCGCGTAGCGCGACGCGGCATTGTGCGGAAACCTGGTCGTCACGATCAGGCGCGCGCCCGAGCGCAGCAGCTTCAAGCCGGCCTGATACCCGATCTTCACGCGCCCGCCGGTCAGCAGCGCGACTCGCCCACGCAAATCAGCAAGCTCGGTTCGCGCCGCAAAGTTCACCGTGGCGCAGGCGGGGCAGAGTTGGTCGTAGAAGGCGTGGACCTGCGAGTACGGGCTCCTTGCAGACGTAGCACACCCGATCGACCGACGGCGAGCGTTCTGCCGCGACGAGCCGGCTCAACCGGCGGCGGAAACACGTTCGGCGTGGTGACGACGGCCGGCGCCGCCGAGCGCGCGGATGCCGGTCTCGTTCAGAACCGCTTCCTCCTGCCGCACGCGATCCGCTTTCGCGCCCTTCCGCCGTTTTCGGTTGGCGGCTGGATCCGCGGTCGACAGCGCGGCAATCACCCGATGCAGGCGCTGGCGCTCGTGAGGCGGGAGACTGCTCGAGGAGGCGCCAGTCGCCGGCCATTCGTTCCAGCCAATCGATCGCCGCGCTCGTGTCGTCAACCGATTTCATAGACGAGAAGGGTACTTGAAATCGGCTCCGCCGCCACCGCTCAGGGCCGCTGCAGACCGTTGCCGATCGGTCGCACCGGACGAGCGAGCAGCGCATCGACGACAGCCGAATGCGGCCGGCGACGCGACGGATTGCAGCCTTCGAACGGCGGCATCGGCCGCTCGCGCGGTGTCGTGGATGCGTCGGTTCCTTCGAACTGGTTCGCCCGAAACGGTCCGGTCGTGAGCACCTGTCCGACGACCAATGACTGACCGGCGCCGAATATCACCAGGTTCGAGACGCAGTAGGGGCCGTCGAACCCGCTGCGGCCGATCGATTCCCCTGGTACTCCGAGCGTGATCGTCGAGCGGCCTTCGTCGAGGAACTGCGACCCGGCGGCCAGCGAGAGCTCACGGCCGGAGGAGTCCGTCACGCTTGCCGAAAAGCTGTAGCTGCCGGCGACGTCGGCGATCATCTCGAGCGTGACGTCGAGGCGGCCGAAGAGTCCGGTGCCCCCGATATCGACACCCTCCGCGGTCGGGGATCCTGTCAGGCGGACGAGTGGCTGCTTGAACGCGGCGAGCTGATACGGGGCTGTTTCGCCCGGATCGCGCTGAATGCCGGCCGGAACGAGTTCACCGTCGACTGACCGCAAGCACGCGATCTCCACGACATGGTAAGGACCGTCGACGCCGATTTCGCCGGCGATGTCCGCAGCGTCGAACAGGACGTCGACAGGAGTCGTGCCGGCGGCAAGGGGCATTTCGGCGCTCCGCTCGATGTCGCGGCCGTTCGATCCGCGCAGCCGCACCGTCACGACATAACGGCCTTCGGCCAGGACTGTCACCTCCGGCGTCACCGCGAGCTGCTCGAGCGATCCGTCCGATTCGTCATAGATGCCGCGATCGTTGAACGTGTCGACCGCTGCCGTGCGGTTGACCACATGAACCACGTCGACTGCGCTGCGTCGAAAGCGGCCGGTGGAGCCGGTGCCCTCGACATCCAGTTCGAGTCGAAAGGCGCCGGGCTTCCCGGGATTGATGAACGCTTCGTAGATGCCGTCGTTGGACGACTCGTCTGCGGCTTCGCCATCGTCGGAAAAGACCACCGGCACGGGAGTGAATCCCGGATCGCCTGGCAGCAGCAAGCGCGCGTGGATGGTCAGCGCGTGATTTCTCGATGGCCCATCAAAGAGTGCAAGCGCCAGGCGTACCGGCGTTCCTGCGGGATGCACTCCGGTGGCGCCGGCCAGCGCGAGACGGACCGCGTTTTCAAAGGTGCAGTCGACCGTCACGTCGACATCGGAGTCGGAGGTGACCGGTTGAGCCACGTCGATTCGCCAGATCCCCGGCGCTGGTCGTGGCAACGTCGCTTGGTACGTGGACACCGCTGGACTGTCGATTAACGATGAGCGACGCTTGCCAACGGCGTAGCGTTCGCCATCTGGGGCGACCAGCGTCGACCCGAAGGATCGGCGATGGCGCCGTCACGGAGAGCGACAGGGCCGCCGTGCTGTCGATCACCAGCGGACGCGCCACGGCGGGCCGCGCCGCCGTGAGGGTGAACGCGTCTCGCGACATCGATACCGCTGCGGGCGACTGATCTTGCGCGAGGGCTGGAACGGTCGTCGTGACGCTGATCGTCGCGGCGGTTGAGACGATCAGCCGCCAGCGGCAGCGTGTCACTTCGTGAAGCCGAGTGCCTGCTTGACTGCCGTGTTCGTGACGCTTTGGATGCCGGCGCGACTGAGCGCGCCACTTGTCCATGTAGTTCACCGGCTTGACGAGCTTGACTCCCGATTTGGTCAACAGCGCGGCGAGGGACGGATCCGCATACGGCGTCTTCACACCGGCAAGAAAGGAGGCGTCGAGGCCATCCCAGTGAATCGGCAGATATGCTTTCGGTTTGAGGATCGGGAGCACCAGCTGGGCGACCGGCGCACCTCCGGTGCCGATCCACAGGTCGACGCTCGTCAGACCGGCGGCGCTCATCGTGGCCTTCAAACGATCGAGCGGTGCGCCGTAGTTGACGCCGCCGATCACGATCGGGACGTTGAGATCAACGGCGCTCGCTGAGTTCTGGTAGAACCAGGTCAACGGGCCGTCGGGTCCGTTCACCGTGAACAGGAAGCCGCGCCCGCCGCCGCCGTTGGGAAAGTCTTCGGCGACGCCGGCGCGGAGGCCGCCGGTGACCGGATCGGGATGTGGAACTGCACCCAGTTCCACCGGGTTGTGCTGCTCCGGGTTGCTCCGCGAATCGCCGCTGTGGTTCCACCGCACCACGCGAACGATCACGCTGTCGGCCAACGCGATCGTCTCTCCGCCGACGACGGAGGTGCAGCGGGATGCCGGAATCTTCTGCGCGACCGCCTGGAAGCACGTGGTCTGCGGTCCGATGATCGGGGCGCCGGTCAGGTTCGCCCAGGTCGCCGTGTCGAAGGAATGGTCGAAATGGCTGTGACCCGTCAGCAGCGTGTTGATTTTGCCGGGTCCACCAAGCGCGTTGAACACGCGCGTGACCGCGGCGGCATCGGGCGTCGAAGGCTTGCGGTGTCTGCTTCAACCCGCCGCCGCCGCCGTAGAAGTTGCTGAGCGGGATCCGGGTGATGTAGCCGTCGGTCAGCACGCCGAGCGAGCCGATCTCGTAGTAGATGTTCGCAATCGACATCCACGTGATGTCGACGTAGGACGGCCCGGCTGCCGACGCCGTGGCCATCGTCCAGACGGCCACCAGTGCGATCGCGAGATTCCTGACAAACGCCGTCATTCGAGCCCTCCACGAACAGTCGTGCGCTCACGCGCGCAGGACCCCAGGACCTTATGGGCCGCGTCAGCCCACGTCAAGAGGCAACGGACTCATTTCGAAAAGAAATGCCGTGTCCGGGCGCGACTTTATTCTGCCGTCAGCTTTTGCTACGAGTTGGCCTGCCGGCGGAAGCAGCCGGCGGAATGGTCGTTGACGATGCCGACCGCCTGCATCCAGGCGTAGACGATCGTCGGGCCGACGAACTTGAAGCCGCGGCGCTTCATCTCCTTGGAGATCTGCTCGGACAGCGGCGACGATGCGACGATCCGGCTGCGGCCGTCGCCCTTCAGCGACCTTGCCGTCGGTGAACGACCAGCAGAAGTCGTCGAAGCTCTCGCCGCTGCTCCTCCATCTCGCAGTAGATCTGCGCGCCGCGGATCGTCGCTTCGATCTTGGCGCGGGCGCGGATGATGCCGGCGTCGGCCATCAGGCGCTTGATGTCGCGCCTTGCCGAACCGCGCGACCTTCTTCGGATCGAAGCCGGCGAACGCTCTGCGGAAGGCGGCGCGCTTGCGCAGGACGGTGATCCAGGCCAGCCCGGCCTGGAAGCCTTCCAGCATCAGCATCTCCCACAGCATGCGCGGAGTCGTGCTGCGGGACGCCCCATTCCTCGTCGTGGTAGGCGCGCATCAGCGGATCGTCGCCGGCCCAGGAACATCGCGTCATCCGCACCACCGTACAGAACGCGGACTCAACGTGTAACTCCTGCGCGGCCCAGCGCCCGCCCAGCTCGACCGCCGCAAGCGGAATCCTCAATGCCATTCACTCGAACGTGGCTCAGACCGGCGGACGGCGTGCGAATTGCTCCCCGATAGATGTGGCCAGGGAGTGGGCCGATGTCTCAGGAACATATGCTGAGCGTGCTGATTGTGGAGGATCACGACTGCCTCGCCAGAGGGTTCGCGCGCGCGCTCGAGCTCGAAGCGTACGAGGTGTTCCTCGCGTCGGATCCCGAAGAGGGGCTCCGTCAAGCGGACGCGCATCAGCCCGACGTCATCATCTCCGATTTCCGGATGCCGCGCGGCAACGGTTTCGATTTCATGACGCGGCTGCGTGAAAGGTCGGCCTTCCGGCGCACCGGGCTGGTGATGGTCACCGGCCAATCGCTCGACGAGCCTACGCGGACCGGTCTCGAGGCGCTTGGCGCCCACCTCCGCGCGAAGCCGATCAGCCTGGAGGATTTCGTCGCCGTCGTGCGTGCCTGCGTTGACGGTCGCCCCGTCTGACCGCGGTCAGCGCTTTGCCGCATCGCCGGCGAGTTGCCCGGCGAGCCCGGTCATCGCGTCGGCCATTCCGGCGCCGCTGCTCATCACCGCATAGTGGCCGCCGGTCGTTTTGACCAGCGCCATCGCCACCGCTTCGGGCAGGCTGTTGCCGCTGGTCTTCAATACGACCGCGTTTGCCGATACGCCTCGTTTTGCGGTCTCGGTCAGCCAGCGGTTGAACGTCTGCTCGTCGGTCTCTTTGCTGTTGTCGGAGCCGGTACCGGTTACGACCACCAGCACCGGCCAGCGGTCGCCGGGCTTGCGGAGGAAGCGCTGCTCGATCTCCTGCAAGGCATCGATCAACGACGTCGGACCGTTCTCGGTCAGCAGGCCGCCGGCGCTGCTCTTGAGTTTGGCGAGGTCGGTGGTCGGCGGGACGCGGACCTGCACGCGACGGCCGGTGCTCACCAGCGCGACCTCGGTGTCGGCCGGCAACGCGTCGAGAAATGCCGACGAGGGCGGTGCGCATCTGCGGCAGCGCAGCGCTGGTGCGCCGTGCTGTTGTCGACGAGGACCGCGATCCGCATCGCCGGCGCGGCCTGAGCCGCAGCGGTCAATTGATCAACGCCAGGGTCAGCAGCGAACGTAACCGCATCATCGCGTCAGCTTACCAATTACGCGTATGCCGCTCCCACCATGATCTTCTTGATCCGGATGTGCGGCGAGCCGTGCGAGATGCTGTTGGTCTGCGTCGGCTGCCCCTTGGCGTCGCCGCCGGTGCCGAACATCTTCCAGGTCTCCTGGCTGCCGATCAGATCCAGGTTGGCCCAGAAGTCGGTGGTGATCGCGTTGTAGGTGACGTCGGTCACCATCCGCGTGATCTTGCCGTTCTTGATCTCCCAGAAGCAGTTGCCGCCGAACTGGCCGTTGTAGCGCTGCTGGTCGATCGAGTAGCTGCCGCGGCCGTCGATGAGCACGCCGTCCTTGGTGTCGGCGATCATCTGCGCGACGTTCGGCGATCCCTTCGGCGCCGGCCTCGAGGCGGACGTTCGGCATGCGCAGGAACGGATAGTCGCGCCACGAGGAGGCCGAGGTGCAGCCCTTGCTCGCCTTGTCGCCGATCTGCGGCGCGGTCTCGCGGTTGGTCTGCAGGCCGACCAGGATGCCGTCGCGGATGATCGGGAACTCCATCGTCTTCACGCCATCGTCGTCGTAGCCGATGGTCGCCATGCCGCCGGGCATCGTGCGGTCGGCGGTGATGTTCATCAGCTTCGAGCCGTACTTCAGCTTGCCGACGTCGGACAGCTTCACGAAGCTGGTGCCGGCGTAGTTCGCCTCGTAGCCGAGGATGCGATCGAGCTCGGTGGCGTGCGCGACGATCTCGTGGATGGTGAGCATCGCGTGCGACGGCGTCAGCACCAGATCCTTGAGCCCCATGCCGAGCGGCTTGGCGGTGGTCATCTCGACCGCCTCGGCGGCGATGCGCTCGGCGCTCTCGATCATCTCGGACTCTTCGGCCACTTCCCAGCCGCCGGTCTTCGGCACGCCGACGAAGCTGCGCGTCTTGACGACGTCGCCGACCTTGGCCGAGACGTTGAAGGTCGGCGTGATCTCGAACGTCTCCTGCTCGATGTAGGAGCCTTCGCTCGACGCGAAGTAGCGCCACTCGTTGTTGACGCCGACCGAGGCGGTGACGCTGCTGACGCTCTTGTTCGCCGCGGCGAGGTCGACGACCTTCTGCACCAGCGCCTGCTTCTCCTCGGTGGAGACCTTGCTCGGATCCTTCGTCATCGGCGACGACCAGTACTCGGTGTAGGCCGGCACCGGCGCGAGCTTGATGTCGGTCTTCTTCGCGACCGCGCTGGCCTTGGCGACTTCGGCGGCGATGCGGGTGATGCGCTTCAGCTCGTCCTCGGTGACGATCGGGCTGCTGGCGAATCCCCAGACGCCGCTGTGGATCACGCGGACGCCGAAGCCGGCCGCGCCCGGCCGTCCGCCGGCGCGCGCGCCGCCGCCGCGGCCCGCGCCGCCGCGGCCGCCGCGGCCACCGCCGCCGAACCCGCCGGCGTCGCGTCACGATCGCTGCCGCCGCTGGCGTTGACGCCGGAGCTG
The DNA here is from genome assembly GCA_963794705.1 of uncultured Acidobacteriota bacterium. Taxonomy (GTDB): domain Bacteria; phylum Acidobacteriota; class Vicinamibacteria; order Vicinamibacterales; family CAVVIG01; genus CAVQFC01. The sequence continues at coordinate 1,057,429 of CAWCFI010000003.1, read as the reverse complement.
ACGCTGCGCGTGAAGCGCACGTCGGCGTAGGAGCAGCCGGCGCTCTTCGCCTCGCCGAGGACGATGTCGGCGAGCCCCTTGAACGACGAGGTCATGCGGTTGCCCTTCGGCGACTGCGCGATCAGCTGGCCGACGAGATCGCTCGAGGCGAGCAGCAGGCGGGTGGCGCCGGTGTACTTCAGAAAGTCCGACGGTTGGGCTCATGGCTTAGATTGAGGCTAAGGGTTGATGACTATGGTTGATGCTAAACGGCCGGGGAAACCGACGTCATGTAGAAGTCTTCGACGCGGACCGCCGGCACCAGCGCGGTGCCGGGGCCGTCGTAGGCTTCGCCGGTGTGGATCGGCACCGACTTGCCGACCGCCGAGATGTTGGCGAACGCGACCAGCGGCGACATGTTCCAGCGGAAGTTCTGCACCGGCCCGGTGATCTCGCCGTTCTCGATCAGGAACAGGCCGTCGCGCGTCATGCCGGTGTTGAGCAGCGTCAGCGTGTCGACCGGCCGCAGGTACCAGAAGAACGTGACCAGCAGGCCGCGCTTGGTCGTCTTCACCATGTCCTCGATCGACTGGGTGGTGCCTTCGACGACGAGGCTCATGTTCGGGTTGGCGGTGGACGGCGCCGACCTTCTGGCGCCGCGCGGTCGCCGCGTCGTAGTAGAGATTCTTCAGCACGCCCTTTTCGATCCAGGTCACCGGCCTCGCCGCGAGGCCGTCGTTCATGATCGGCGTCTGGCGCAGGATCGGGTTGCCGATGTCGCTCTTCAGCGTGAAGCTGTCGCTGAACAGCTTCTGGCCGATCTTCGGCGTGCCGTCGGCGGCGACGAACGGACGGCCGATGCCGCCGAAATTGAAGCCGCCACCGCCACCGCCGCCGAATCCGCCGCCGCCGCCGCCGGCATTGAACGCGCCCATCATCGTCGAGAGCAGGCGCGCCATCGGACGCGGCTCGATGATCGTCGTGTAGCGTCCCGGCTCGATCGCGCGCGGCTTCTGGCTCTTGAGCGCCTTGTTCGCCGCGATCTCGGTCGAGCTCGGCGACGTTGACCTGCGACAGATCCTTCGCGCCGGTGATCCCCGACCAGCCCGAGCCGCCGCCGCTCGCCATGCGGCAGGTGAGCACGAAGCCGGTTTCCGCCGCCTGGTAGTACGCGAACAGCCCTTCGGAGTTCGACGAGGCAGGTCGTCTGATAGTTCTTCGGAATGTAGCCGGAGCCGAGGACGCCTTTCTTCTCGCAGATGTCCACCGACTGCTTCACCCACGCGGCGCGCTCGCCGGGACCGAAGTCGGCGGTCTTCGGCAGCACCGCGTCGACCGGCACGTAGTCCTGCGGTCCTTTCACCAGCGGCGTGCAGGTTCGGGTTGTCGCGCGCCTTCTGCGCCGCGTCCTGCGCCTCGTCGACCATCGCCTTCAGCGACTCGTCGTCGAACTCGCGCGTCGAGGCGCTGCCTTGCTTGGCGCCGTGACGGACGTTGAGCGTGAGCTGCTGGTCGTACTGGACCATGTTCACGGTGATGGAAGAGTTGGCCCAGCGCGTCGCCGACCGCTCGCCGCCGTCGAAGTTCACTTCGACCGCGTCGGCCTTCGCCATGTTGAGGACCTTGTCGGTGAGCGCTTTGATTTCGTCGCGTGAGTACATAATGGTTCCGGTCAGTCTATCAAAGAGGCGCGCGCATGAAGAGTCCGGTCTGACGCCGTATCTTCTCAGTGTTCTACGCCTCGTCGCCGCATTCGTTTACGTCGCGCACGGCACGCAGAAGATGTTCGGCGTGCCCGGCCATCCGTTTCACGCGCCGGTGTTCGCGGTGACGTTGATGGGCGCGGCCGGAGTGATCGAGACAATCGGAGGCATCTTGATGCTGCTCGGCCTGTTCACGCGGCCGGTGGCGTTCGTGCTGTCGGGACAGATGGCGGTCGCCTATCTTCACGCAGCACTGCGCCGCAGCGGCTTCTGGCCGATCGAGAACGGCGGCGAGCTCGCGGTCGCTGTTCTGTTTCCTCTGGCTGCTCTTCTGCGTCGCCGGCCCGGGCCCGATCAGCGTCGACGCGCTGCGCGGCCGGCACTGACACGATCAGAAGAAACCGCGTTTCTTCTTCGTACGCGATCACATGCATCTCGCGCAGGTCAACATCGGCCGCATGAAGGCGCCGCTCGACGATCCGTCGATGGCACGGCTTCATGTCGCGGCTCGCTGAGATCAACGCGCTCGCCGATGGCAGCGATGGCTTTGTCTGGCGCCTGCAGGACGGCGAAGGCGACGGCAATACCTACCTCAGTCCGTTCGACGACGACCGGATCATCGTAACATGTCGGTGTGGGCAATCGGTCGAGCAGCTGCGGGCCTACACCTACAACGGCGCACGCGGAAGTGTTGAGTCAGCGGCGCGACTGGTTCGAGAAGTTCGACGGTGTGTTTCTCGCGCTGTGGTGGATTCCGGCGGGGCACATTCCCACCATCGAGGAGGCGAAGGAGCGACTGGCTTCGCTGGGAACGCGGTCCGACGCCTTCGCGTTCACCTTCAAGCAGACGTTCGCGCCCGAGAGTAGCGCAGCCCTTTAGGGCTGCCGGCGCGGGCAGGCCTGAAGGCCTGCGCTACGAGTCGCGCAGCACCTCGGCGGGATCGATGCGCGAGGCGCGATGCGCGGGCAGCCAGCCGGCGGCGGCGCCGACCGCGCGAGGACGACGGCGGCGCCGGCGAGCGTCGCGGGATCGCGCGGCGGCAGGCCGTAGAGCAGCGTCGCGACGAACCGCGCCGCCCAGATGCTGACGCCGGCGCCGACGACGACGCCGATCGCCGACCAGCCAGGTGACGCGCGACAGCACCAGCCGCACGACGCCGCGCCGGCGCGGCGCCGAGCGCCATGCGGATGCCGATCTCGGTGCGGCGGCGGCTGACCGCGTACGACGTCACGCCGTAGAGACCGAGCCCCGCGAGCAGCAGCGCCAGCGCGCCGAAGAATCCGGCCAGCATCGCGACCACGCGCTCCTGCGTCAGCGACGCGTCGACCTGATCGGCGAGCGGCCGGAAGGTGAGCGCGAGATCGCGGTTGACGCCGGCGATCGCGGCGCTGACGCTGCGCGCCAGCAGCGCCGGCGATCCGGTCGCCGACCGCACGCTGACCGACATCGCCGCCGGCGCCGGCCGATCCGCTGTCGTCGAACTGCGCCAGCGGCACGTACATCGTCGGCGGCACCGGCTCGCGCAGCGCGCGATAGACCGCGTCGGCGACGACGCCGACGATCTCGCGCGGCGGCTGCAGCGTCGGGCCGCCGGCGCCGATCGTCACCGTGTGGCCGATCGGGTTCGCGCCGTTGAGGAACTTCTTCGCGAACGCCTGGTTGACCAGGATGACCGGCGGCGCGCCCTGCGATCGCCGTCGGCGATGTCGCGTCCGGCGATCAGCGGCGTGCCGAACGTCGCCAGCCAGCCCGGGCGTGATCGCGTTGAAGTTCGAGCTGCCGCTCGCGCTCGGGCAGATCGGTACGCCGCCCGAGACGCTCGACGCGGTTGTCCCAGCGCTGCCGCTGACCGGCGTGACGCAACGACACCGCCGCCGACGCGACGCCGGGCACGGCGAGCACGCGCTGGCGGATGCGCTCGAAGTGTGCGCAGGCGATCGGCCGGCGGAATCTCGGTGCGCTGCGCGTTGATGTTGACGAGCAGCACGCGATCGCGATCGAAGCCCGAGTGCAGGCTGGCGAGCGAGCTGAACGTCCGCATGAACAGCCCGGCGGCGACCACGAGGACCAGCGACAGCGCGACCTGCGCGACGACCAGGCCGCTGGCGAGGCCGACGCGGGAGTCGCTCGACGTGCCGCGGCCGTGCTCCTTGAGCGCCTCCATCGGCGCGACGCCGGACGCGCGCAACGCCGGCACCGTGCCGAACAGCAGCGCGGTCGTCGACCGTGACGCCGATCGTGAACGCCAGCACGCGCCAGTCGAGCGAGAGATCGAGGAAGACCGTGTTGGTCTGCGTCGACAGCTGCCGCACCAGCAGCCGGCTGGCCCACGACGCGATCAGCAGGCCGAGCGCGGCGCCGGCCGCGGCGAGCACGAGGCTCTCGCACGAGCAGCTGCCGCGCCAGCCGCCAGCGCGACGCGCCGAGCGCGACGCGCACGCTCAGCTCGTGACGCCGCGCCGTCGCGCGCGCGAGCAGCAGGTTGGCGATGTTGGCGCACGCGATCAGCAGCACCAGGCCGACGACGACGAGGAGCGTGAGCAGCGGACGCTCGTAGCGCTGCCGCAGCGACGAGTTGCCGGTGCCGGCCGGCACCAGCGTGAACGTCTCCTTGAGATAGCCGGCCGCGTCCGACGCGCCGCCAGTCCGGCGGCATCGTCGCTTCGCGAATCTGCGGCTGGACGCCGCGGATCGCGGCGGTGCCGGCGTCGATCGCTCTGACCGGGCTTCAGCCGCGCCATCACCGTCAGCCACCACGTCGAGCGCTGCTCGAGCCACGATTCCTTGCCGCGGAACAGCGGCTCGGTGCCGATCGGCACGGCGACGTCGAAGGCGCGGCCGACGTCGGGGCCGAAGAAGTCCGGGCCGGTGACGCCGACGATCGTGTACGGCGTCTTCTCGACGATCAGCGGCTTGCCGATGCACGTCGCCGGCGCCGCCGAACCGCCGCTGCCAGAAGCTGTAGCTGATCACCGCGACCGGGCCGTCCGGCCCGCCGCCGCGCGCATCGTCTGCTCGGTGAACGTGCGGCCGAGCATCGCCGGCACGCCGAGCGTGTCGAACATCCTGCCGCTCGCCCAGATGCCGTCGACGAACTGCGTCTCGCCGCCGGCCGGCGAGGTTGAAGCGCGGCGTGCTCCAGGCGAAGGCGCCGTCGTACAGATCGCGGTGCGACCGGATCTGTTCCCAGATCGGATTGGTCCACGAGTTGATGCCGCGTCGCCGTCATCGTCGGTCGATCAGCGCCAGCTGCGCCGGTGCCTTGACCGGCAGCGCGCGCAGCAGCAGGCTGTTGACCAGCGAAAAGATCGCCGTGTTGGCGCCGATGCCGAGCGCCAGCGACAGCGCGGCGACGATCGAGACGACCGGCGTGGCGCGGAGCGCGCGAATGGCGAGGCGAAGGTCAGCTCATCGGCAATCTGCAATCTGCAATCTGAACTCTGCAATCTCGGATTGTCGAACCGGCTATGATTACCGGCCATGCCCGGACCGGCGGCCATCACGCGCGCGATCAGTGCCGGGCTGGCGGCCTGCGAATTGACGTATCAGGAACGCGTGCCGATCGATGTGGACGTGGCGCGAACGCAGCACCGCGCCTACGAGCAGGCGCTTGTCGGCCGCCGGCTATTGCGTCCAGCAGTTCGACGTCGGACGCGGCGATGCCCGATTCGGTCTTCGTCGAGGACATGGCGGTCGTGTTCGACGAGGTCGCGATCCTGACCAATCCCGGCGCCGAGTCGCGGCGGCGGGAGATGCCGGCGATTGCCGCGGCGCTGCAGCCGCATCGGCCGCTTGCGGCCATCGATCCGCCGGGCACCGTCGACGGCGGCGATGTGCTCGTCGCCGGGCGTCACGTCTTCGTCGGCCGTTCGACGCGGACCAATGCCGAGGCGATCGCGCAGATGCGCCGCATCCTGACGCCGTTCGGCTACACCGTGATCGACACCGCCGTGCGCGAGTGTCTGCATCTGAAATCCGCGGTGACCGCGATCGACGACACGCGGCTGCTGGTGAACCCGGCCTGGATCGATCGCGGCCGCGTTCGACGGCTTCACGCTTGATCGAGGTGGCACCCGATGAGCCGTCGGCGGCCAATGTGCTGCGGCTGGCGGATCGCGTCATTGCCGCCAGCGCGTTTCCGCGAACCGCGGATCGCATCGCCGCGCTCGGCATCCGCGTCGATCGCGTCGAGGCGAGCGAGCTGGCGAAAGCCGAAGGCGCCGTCACCTGCTGCAGCTTAATCATTCCAGGAGCGGGATCATGAAATCGATCTGGCAGGATCAGGATCGGCAGGACATCACCGAGCGGGTCGGCCGCGTCGCCTGGGATCGGCCGCGCCGCGTGGGGCAAGTTCACCGCGCCGAAGATGATCTGCCATCTCGCCGACAGCCTGAAGATGGCGATGGGCGATCTGCCGGTGGCGTCGAAGCACCTGCCGATCCGCTATCCGCCGCTGAAACAGTTCATCATCTACGTCGCGCCGTTTCCGAAAGGCGCGCCGACGGCGCCGGAGCTGCTGGCCCGCGCGCCGCGCGAGTGGGCCAACGACGTCGCCGACGTGCAGGCGCTGCTGGCGCGCGCCGGGTCGGCGCGGACCACCGACACCTGGCCCGAGCATCCGGCGTTCGGCAAGCTGACGAAGCGCGCCTGGGGCGTGCTGATCTACCGGCACATGGACCATCACCTGAAGCAGTTTGGAGCCTGACATGGATTAGACACGCGCGTTCCTGCGGCACACGGTGGCGACGGTGGCGTATCGCGGCGGCAAGGCGGTGCGCGACGCGCCGGCGAGCTTCGCGTCGTTCAGCGGCGACGGATTGGGTTGGACGGCGGTGAAGATCCTCGCGCACATCGGCGACCTCTACGACTGGGCGCTGACGCAGGCGAAGGGCGCGGAAGCGTGGAACAACGCCACGCCGCTCGAGTGGGACCGCGAGGTCGAGCGCTTTCATGCCGCGTTGCAGCGCTTCGACGACTACCTCGCGTCGGACGCGCCGCTCGCGGCGACGCCGGAGCAATTGTTCCAAGGCGCTATTGCCGACTCGCTGACGCACGTCGGCCAACTCGCCATCCTCCGGCGCCTCGGAGGCGCGAAGATGAAGAGTGAAAATTATTCGCGCGCCGACATCGTCGCGGGCAGAGTCGGAAGTGAGCAGACGGTGCCGAAGCGGGAGTTCGACTGAGAGAAAAGAATGTGTGAAAGAGAATCTTCGTTGCTTTGTTGCTTCGTGTTGATCGGTTCTCTTCGTCTCCTTTGTTCCCGTTGACGCCACACCAAAACGGTAATCGGCTGTAGAAAAACGAGACGCGGCGATCGAGGGGTCCGCCCGCTTTTGCGTGCTGGATGCGTCGCTCCAACTGGTCAGGATCTTGCGCCTAGCCCTCTCGCCATGAGTGAGCGTGAGGCGTTCGGGCCGAACTTACGTCGAATCCGGGTTCAGCGGGGAATTTCGATCGACGAAATTGTTAGTGGCACGAATGTCAACGCGGCGTTGTGGGAAGGCCTGGAACGCAACGATCTGTCACGCTGGCCGACCGGCATCTATGCCCGGGCCTACGTCCGGAGCTATGCCAAATACATCGGCGTCGATCCGGAATCCACGGTCGACGCCTTCTGCCGCTGGTTCCCGCAGGGTGACCGGCGCGCCCAGCTGGTGATCCGCGGCCACGCCGAAATCATCGGCCATAACGATCTGCAATATCGCGACGAGGTGCCGCCCAGCGTCCGCGACGGCGAACGCCGCGGCGATCTGCTGGCCGCGGCGCCGGACGCCGCCAAGGGCCGCAAAGCACCGACGCGCTTCGCCGCCTTCGCGGCCTTCGCGTTTCCGTCGTTCCTCAAGCGCACACCGCGTTAATCGCGGCCGCGTCGAGATTTTTCGATACGATCGCGAGATGCAGCTCGCGGCCGTGGTCGAGATCTCGCGCGCGGTGGCCGGGACCTCCGGGCGCCTGGACAAGGTCGGGCACCTCGCCGACCTGCTGCGCCGCGTACCACCCGATGAAATCGCTATCGTCATCGCCTTTCTGAGCGGCGAACCGCGGCAAGGCCGGATGAAGGTCGGCGGCGCCGTGCTCTCCGGCTTGCGCGGCACGCCGCCGGCCGCCGCGCCCGCACTGGAACTGCGCGATGTCGACGCGCGGTTCGATCGTCTCGCGACGTTGTCGGGCGCCGGATCGGCGGCCGCCCGCGCCCAGCTGCTGCGCGACCTGATGGCGGCGGCCACCGCCGACGAGCAGGACTTCCTGTTCCGTCTGCTGTTCGGCGAGCTTCGTCAGGGCGCGCTCGAAGGCGTGCTGATCGATGCGGTCGCGCGCGCCGCCAACGTGCCGCTCGCGACGCATCCGCCGCGCCGCGATGCTCGCCGGCGATCTCGCGCCGGTCGCGCGCGCCGCGCTCGCCGACGGTGAAGCCGGCCTGGCGCAGTTCGCGCTGCGGCCGTTTCAGCCGGTCGCAGCCGATGCTCGCCGACTCGGCGGCCGATACCGCGCGGCGCGCTCGCCGAGCTCGGCGAGGCGTCGTTCGAATACAAGCTCGATGGCGCGCGCATCCAGGTCCACAAGGTGGACGACGACGTGCGCGTCTATTCACGAGCATTGCGGGACGTGACCGTCGCGGTGCCGGAGATCGTCGAGATCGTCGCGCGCCATGCCGGCGCCGCTCGCTGGTCCTCGACGGCGAGGCGATCGTCGCTTCGGCCCGACGGCACGCCGCGTCCCGTTTCAGGAGACGATGCGGCGGTTCGGCCGGAAGCTGGATGTCGATCGGCTGCGCGAGACGCTGCCGATCACGCCGGTGTTCTTCGACGCGCTGTATCTCGACGGCAATCCGCTCGTCGACGAACCGCTGTCGCGGCGCGTCGCGCTGCTGTCGGAGCAGAGTCGCGCCGTCAACCTCGTCCCGCGGCTGGTGACGTCGAATCCGGACGAGGCCGTCGGCGTTCGCGGCAGCGCGCGCTCGCGGCCGGGCACGAAGGCGTGATGGCGAAGTCGGTCGACGGCGTCTATGCCGCCGGACGCCGCGGCGCCGCGTGGCTGAAAGTGAAGCAGGCGCGGACGCTCGACCTGGTCGTGCTGGCCGCGGAGTGGGGCAGCGGCCGGCGGCGCGGCACGCTCAGCAACCTGCACCTCGGCGCCCGCGATCCGGAGCGCGGCGGGTTCGTCATGCTCGGCAAGACGTTCAAGGGCCTGACCGACGAGATGCTCGCGTGGCAGACGAAGAAGTTCCTCGAGCTCGAGATCGGCCGCGACGACTACACGGTCTACGTGCGCCCCGAAGTCGTCGTCGAGATCGCGTTCAACGAGGTGCAGACCAGCTCGCAGTATCCGGGCGGCGTGGCGCTGCGCTTCGCGCGCGTCAAGCGCTATCGCACCGACAAGGCCGCCGCCGACGCCGACACGATCGACATGGCGTGCTCGAAGCCGAGTGTCTGACGCCGTGTGCCGCCAGTGCTCCGCCACGCCAACGATCGGGCTGACCCAGGCGACCGCGATGGTCGTCGGGACGATCGTCGGGTCGTCGATTTTCGTGCAGCCCTCGGAGGTGAGCAAGGCGGTGCCGTCGTTCGGCGGCATGCTGCTGGTGTGGCTCGCCGCCGGCGCGCTGACCTGGTTCGGCGCCAGCATCTGCGCCGAACTGTCGTCGGCCTATCCGAAGACCGGCGGCGTCTACGTCTTCCTGCGCGAGATGTTCTCGCCGGCCGCCGGGTTCCTGTGGGGCTGGGCGATGTTCTGGAGCATGCACTCCGGCATCATCGCGGCGATCGCGATGGTCTTCGGCCGCTACACGGCGACGATCGTCCCGCTCAACGATCTCGGCATCCGCCTCGTCGCCGTCGGCGCGATCACGCGTGCTGTCGTGGATCAACTACGTCGGCGTGCGGCCGGGCAGCGCGGTGCAGACCGGGTCTGACGATCGCCAAGATCGGCGCCATCGTCGTGCTGCTGGTGCTGCTGTTCGGCATGGGGCACGCCGCACCTGCCGGCATCGCTCGGCGCGATCCAGCCGCGCGGCTTCCTGCGCGCGCTGGTCGCAGGGCTGTTCGCGTTCGGCGGCTGGCACATGGTGACCTACGCCGCCGAGGAGACGCACAGCCCGGAGCGCGTCATCCCGCGCGCGCTGATGCTCGGCACGGCGGTCGTCGTCGTCATCTATCTGTTGCTGAACAGCGCGTATCTCCTCGTCCTGCCGTTCGACGCGGTGCTGAAGTCGACGCACATCGCCTTCGACGCGACCCGCGCGACCGCTGGTCCGGCTGCCGCATCGGCGATCTCCGTGCTGGTGATCGTGTCGTCGTTCGGCGCGATCAGCGGCATCGTCCTCGCCGGACCGCGCGTCTACTACGCGATGGCCGAGGACGGCCTGCTGTTCAAGTGGATGGGCGCCGTGCACCCGGTTTACAAGACGCCGTACCTGGCGATCGTCGTGCAGGGGATCTGGTCGTCGGTGCTGGTGCTCACCGGCACCTACGGCGTCATCGTCTCGCGCGTCGTCTATACCGAGTGGATCTTCTTCGGCGCGCTCGCGCTCGGCACGATCGCGCTGCGCCGCTCGCGCGGCTACGCGCCGGTGTTCCGCTGCTGGGGATTTCCGATCGTGCCGATCATCTTCGCGCTCGTCTGCCTCGCCATTGTGCTCAACCAGATCGCCAGCGACCCGCGCGAGAGCCTGATCGGCCTCGGGCTGGTCGTCCTCGGTCTTCCCGTCTACTACTTCTGGAGTCGCGCTCATGCCCGTGATTGATTTCCACAACCACTACTACCCGCCGAACTACATGAAGGCGCTGCAGTCGGGCCAGAGCAGCGTCAAGGTCACGGTCGACAGCGACGGCAATCCCAACCTGCACTATCCGGGCGACTACAACGTCGCCGTCCGCGGCCATCGCGATCTGGCGTATCGCGAGGAGGTGCTCGACCAGCACGGCGTCACGATGCAGTGCGTGACGTTGACGACGCCGGGGACGCATGTGGAGACGCCCGAGACGGCGGTGCGGCTGGCGACGATGGTCAACGACGAGTTCAAGGAAGCGATGGAAACCCGCGGCAAGCACTTCACCGCGCTGGCGACCCTGCCGCTCAACGATCCGAAGGCCTCGCTGAAGGAATTCCGCCGCGCCACCGGCGAGCTCGGCATGCGCGGCGCGATGCTGTTCAGCAACGTCAACGGCGTCGCGCTCAGCGACGAGCGCTTCTGGCCGATCTACGAAGCCGCGAACGACATCGGCGCGGTCATGTACATCCATCCGGAACATCCGGTGAACGTCGACATGATGAAAGAGTTCTGGCTGATGCCGCTGGTCGGCTTTCTCTACGACACGACGCTCGCCGCCGCGTCGCTGACCTTCAACGGCGTGCCCGAACGCTTTCCGAACATCAAATGGGCGCTCTGTCATCTCGGCGGCACGATTCCGTACCTCGTCGAGCGGCTCGACCGCGGCTTCCACAACTTCAAGGACTGCCGCGCCAAGATCAATCGGCCGCCGAGCACCTACCTCAAGGAGTTCTATTACGACACCGTCAACTTCAACCAGGGCGCGCTGAAGCTCGCCATCGACTTCGCCGGCGCCGACCACATCCTCGCCGGCAGCGACTACCCGCACCAGATCGGCAGCATCCCGCTGATGCTCGAAGCCGTGGACAAACTGCCGGTGACCGACGAACAGCGCGAAGGGATTCGCTGGAAGAACGCCGCCAAGCTGCTCGGCCTCGAACAACGGGTGGGACGATGAAACGGCAGGTAGGGCAGGGGCTCGTGGGGCTGGTGGGGCGGGTAGGGCTGGTGGGTCTCCTCGCCGTCACGGTAGTGTCCGGCTTTAGCCGGACCCTTGCACAAACCCCGAAACCCGAGATGACGCGCGTGCCGCAATTCGAGAACGATCGCGCGGTGTCGTGGAAGAGCGTCATCCCGGCGCACACCGAGTCGACGATGCACCGGCACGATCGGTACCGAACCGTGATCGGAATCGTCGGCGGCGATCTGACGACGATCGATCCGCAGGGGAAGAAGACCGTGACGCACTATGAGGCAGGCAAGGCCTACTGGCAGGAACCGATGCCGCCCGGTGCAATGCACAAGGACGTGAACGAGACCGGCAAGACGATCGAGCTGGTCGTCGTCGAGCACAAGTAGCCGTTGGAGTGGTGGACTACCCGCATCGGGGCTCCCGGTTTGGTCAGGCGCTCGCTCGCCGAATGCTGACCCTTGCCGGCTGGCGAATCGCGGGCGCCGTTCCAGCGTGCCCGCGATTTGTCGTCATCGTCGCGCCGCACACCTCGAGTTGGGATTTCCTGTTTGCGGTCCTGGCGATGTTCGCGACGGACCTGCGTATCAGCTGGCTGGGCAAGCACACGATCTTCCGGTTTCCCTTCGGCCCGATTCTTCGCTGGCTGGGCGGCGAGCCGCTCGATCGATCCGCACCGGGTCGCGTGGTGGACGGTGCCGTCGAACGGTTTCGCGTGCGGCCGCAGTTTGTGCTGGGGCTCTCTCCCGAAGGCACCCGCCGGCGCGTCGATCACTGGAAGTCCGGCTTTCACCGGATCGCCGCGAGGGCCGGGGTTCCGATCGTCCCCGTCTGGATCGACTACCAGGCTCGCGAAGTCGGGATCGGCGCGCCGCGGATCCCCAGTCAAGACGAGGCCGCCGACGTGGCGGCGCTGCGGGCTGGCTTCCGCAAGGAGATGGCCAGGCACCCGGAGCGTTTCGCGGACGGCCGATGATGTCCGTCTACCGCTGGCGCCACGGCGTGCGGATCAGCAGCTTCGGATCCGCGCCGGCCTTCGGGACGAACTTCTGCGTGCGTCCGTACTGGTTATCACCGCCGTAGAGATTGCCGTTCGAGTCCACCGTGAAGGTGTGGACCTCGAGATAGCCGTCCGGCAGATCCTTCGGCACCATCCACGTGTAGAGATGGTTGCCGTGGAAATCGAGCTTCGTGAACCGCAGCGGGTTGAGGTCGGTCATCCACAGGCTGTCGTCGTTGACGATCAGATCCAGCGGCAGCGAGAAGCCGGTGAACGCCTCGACGAAATCGACCTTCGCCGGATCGGCCGTGGTCTTGAACACGTTGATGCGGCCGCCCGATCGATCGAGCGCGAAGATCCGTCCCTCGGGCCCGACGGCGATCGCGTGCACGCCGCTGAACTGTCCCGGCCCCTTGCCCTGGCCGCCGAACTCGCCGATGTAGTTCATCGCGCGATCGAGAATCATGACGCGGTGATTGTCGAGGCCGTCGGCGATCAGAATCCGGCCGTCGGGCAGAAACGCGACGTCCTGCGGTTTGCCGAAGTGCGTGCCGTCCGCGCCCTGCACGTTTTTCTCGCCGAGCGTCTTCAACAACTTGCTGCCGTCGTTCGAGAAGACGTAGATCGTGCTGAAGGTTTCGTTGACCACCCAGACGCGGTGTTCGGGGTCGTACGGGCTGATGCGCAGCCGGTGCGGCCCGGGACCGGTCGATCCGGCGCACAGCGAATCCCACTGCGTCCAGCGTTCCTTGACGCGGCCGTCGCCGTCGAGCGTATACAGGCAGTTCTGCCAGACGCGTCCCGCGGTCGCGCTCAGCACGTTGACGCCAATCGATCCGGCAAATCCGGCGAACGAGGGCGGCACCGGATCCGGCAGCTTGTACTCGCCGCGCTGCGCGACCAGGATGCGGTTCGGCGACTCGGCGAAGACGCCGGAGTTGCCGCCGAAGGTGAATCCCGGTGCCGAGTTCGGCTTGTGCCAGCCGCGCACGACGTCGTACGGGCTCGGACCGACCGGCCCAGAGATCACGCCGGGCGTGGACTGCGCCAGCAGCGTCGTGACCGCGGCGATCAACGTCAGGGCGGTCATCGCGCCGGCTGCGGCGCCTCGGCTCGTGGTGGTCATCATTTTCCTTTGTACTGCGGCGGCCGGCCTTCGGCTTCGGCGCGCCGTCCTTCGATGAAATCTTCGGTCCGATAGAGCGCGGCGTACTGCGCGCCGAGTTTCGACAGCGCATCCGCTTCGACCGGGTCGATCACCTGGTGCCCGGAGGCCAGGGTCGCCTTGATCGACAGCGGCGCGCACGCCGCGATCTTGCGCGCCATCGCCACGCCGGCGTCGAGCGCCGCCGCGGGCGTCGCCGCGATCTGCTGCGTGACGCCGATGCGGTACGACTCCTCGGCGCTCCAATGATCGCCGGTCAGCATATACCGCATCGCATTGCCCCAGCCGGCCTCACGGACGAAGCGCACCGTCGCGCCGCCGCCGGGGAACCGTCCGTGCGTGTTTTCGTCCTGTCCAAAGCGGGTGTTGGCCGCGGCGATGCGGACGTCGCCGGCCAGATAGATCTCGTGACCGAGATTCCACGTGTCGCCGTGCACGACGACCACGACCGGCTTCGAGCGGCGCGGCTGCCCGTTGCCGAGCACGTCGATGATCGGGCCGGTCGCGACGTTCCGCTGCCCGGAGATGATGCCGGCCTGCGACGCGTCGACGTCGATGCCGCGTGAGAAGTGTTCGCCGTGCCCGAACAACACCAGCGCGCGCAGCGTCGGGTCGTGTTCGTACTGATAGAAGGTCTCGCCCAGCCGGGCGCGGGTCGGCGGATCGAGACGGTTCTGGATGAACGGCCGGTTGAGGCCGACCAGGACCACGTCGCCGCGGCGCTCCACCGTGATCGTCGCCGACGGTGCAAGCGGCACGTCGGCCAGCGTGGTGACCGGTTCAGCGGCCGGCGTCTGCCCGTGGACGTGAGCCGTGGCGGCAACGGCCAGCAGCGCGGTGCCTTTGAGCAGCGCGCGACGGCCAGGCGATTTCGGAGACGTATTTGTCATGAGACCCTCGACGGTAGCTTAACGCTGCAACAGCCACAGGCCGACCAAGCAGAGCGCGACGCCGCCGACGCGCACGAGCGTGATCGCTTCGCTGAAGAACAGCGCGCCGATCGGCAGCAGCAGCACGGCGACGGCGCCGTTGGTCATCACCGACGCGGTGCTCACCGGCCAGGCGGCGCGGTAGGTGAGCAGGAACCCCAGTTCGATCAGCAGCGCGCCGATGCCGACTGCGGCGACCGTCGGATGCCAGACGCTCGACAGCCCGGGTGGTATCGCGCCGCGGCGCGCCACGGCGTAGGTGGCCAGGCTCGCGATCAGCGCCGTCGCGTAGACGCCGATTAACGCGCCGAACGGCTCGATCACCTTCGGCACCGACTTGGCGGACACGTGATACAGCAGGCTGCCGCAGACCACGAGCAGTAGCGGCGCGTAGACGGTCAGTCGCGTCATCATCGACAGCTCTCCGCCACCATCGTAACCGCGACCGGCACGGTCCGTACTATGGGTTACGCATCCGGCATCAGCGCCTGCAGGCGTTTGGGTTCCTCGCCGAGCCATTCGGGGTTCGTCGTCGTCGCGTCGAAGATCGACGAGGTCTTGAACAGCTCGAACTCGCCGCGGGCGGCGGCCGGCGCCGTCTTCGCGAGGATCCTCGCGACCTCATCGTCGGCCAGCGGCTGAAAGGTCTCGGCGACGCGGCAGGCCTGGTCGACGCGCTCCATCGAGTCCATGCCGGTGATCACGACCGAGGTCGGCAGGTTGAGCGCGTAGCGCAAGCAGTCGACCGCCGACACGACGCCTGACTTCAGGATCACGCCGTTGCCCATGCTCTTCATGCCGAGCACGCCCGTCTCGTCGTGGACGAGGCGCGGCAGCACCTGCCTGGCGAAGCTGCGGTAGTGCGCGTCCATCACGTTGAGCGGCATCTGCACGGCGTCGAAGACGATGCCGTTGGCGTAGGCGACCTCGATCATGTGCAGGTGGATGTGCGGATCCTTGTGACCGGTGAAGCCCATGTACCGGATCTTGCCGGCCCGCTTCGCCTCGACCAGCGCGGCGTGGGCCCCTTCCGGATCGAAGATGCGGTGCGGATCCTCGTAGCGAAGCACTTCGTGGTGCTGCACGAGATCGATACGGTCGGTCTGTAGCCGCTTCAGCGACTCGTCGAGCTGGCGCGCCGCTTCTTTCTTCGACCGGCCGTCGATCTTCGTCATCAGGAAGACCTTGTCGCGGTAGCCGTTCTTCAGCGCCTTGCCCATCCGCTTTTCGGATCGGCCCTCGTTGTAGTCCCAGCTGTTGTCCATGAACGTCACGCCGCGGTCGATCGCGCCGCGAATGATCGCAAGGCTGTCCTTCTCCCTCTGCGATGAGAATCCGATGTGCCATCCACCGAGACCGATGGCGGACACGCGCTCTCCGGTGCGGCCGAGCGTTCGATACAACATGAGCTGCTCCTTGCGGGCCGGCAGACTGCAAGCCGTTGACCAAGCTTATAATCACGCCACTCGTGGCGCTCACACCAGGCACGCGCATCGGCGTCTATGAAATCGCCGCCCAGATCGGCGAGGGCGGGATGGGACAGGTATATCGAGCCACCGACACCCGTCTGAAGCGCCAGGTCGCGATCAAGATCCTGCCTGCGGCGCTGGCCGAGGACCCCGATCGCCTCGCCCGTTTTCAACGCGAGGCTGAAGTGCTGGCGTCGCTGAACCATCCCAACATCGCCGGCATCTACGGCCTCGAGGAGGCCGCCGGGTCTACCGCGCTCGTGATGGAGCTCATCGACGGCGCGGACCTCTCGCACACGTCCAGTCGGTGGCGGCCAGGGGTTCCGGGCTGCCGATCGACGAGGTGCTCGTGATCGCGCGACAGGTCGCCGAAGCGCTCGAAGCCGCGCACGAGCAGGGGATCGTCCATCGCGATCTGAAGCCGGCCAACGTCAAGCTTCGTCCGGACGGCACCGTGAAGGTACTCGACTTCGGCCTCGCGAAGGCGATCGAAGCCGGCGGCATCGCCGGGACCGGAGCAGGAGGAAGCGCCGCAGTCATTCAAGCGTTGTCGATGTCGCCGACCTTCGCGTCGCCGCTGGTGACGCAGGCCGGGATGATCGTCGGTACCGCGGCGTACATGAGCCCCGAGCAGGCGAAGGGGCGCGGCGTCGACGCGCGCAGCGACGTGTGGGCCTTCGGCTGTCTCGTCTACGAAATGCTGTCGGGACGCCGGCCGTTCGAGGCAGACGACGTGCCAGGCACGATCGCGGCAATCCTGGAACGCCAGCCGGCGTGGGATCGGCTGCCGACGACGACGCCACCGGCCGTGCGCCGCCTGCTCCGGCGATGCCTCGAAAAAAATCCGAAGCAGCGGCTGCACGACATTGCCGACGCGCGGCTCGAAATCGACGAGGCGATCGCGGCGCCCTCCGGCGATCCGCCCGGGGCGATCAACGACGCGCGCTGGTCATCGCTGGTTGCCGGCGCGATCGTCGTCGCTTTGCTCGCGGGCGGTGTGCTCGCCTGGCTGCTGAAGCCGGCCGGATCGGCGGCCATCACCGCGGCCGGTCCGGCGCGCTTTCAAATTGAGCTCTCGCAGCCGATGTCCGACACCGACGGGCTGTTGATCATCTCGCGCGACGGCCGCCGTGTCGCGTACGCGGCGGGCCCCGCCGGCCGCCAGCAGCTGTTCGTCCGTGAGGTCGATCAGTTCGCTGGCCGCGCCATCCCCGACACCGAAGGCGTGGTCAGCGCCGCCTTCTCTCCCGACGGCCAGGCGATCGGGTTCGTCGCCCAGCGCAAGCTGCGCACGGTGTCGCTGTCGGGCGGCACACCGCTGACGCTGCGCGATCGCGTCGACGGCGCGGGGCTGACGTGGACGGCGGACCAATCCATCCTGTACAACCCCGGCACCGCCACCGGCATCTGGCGGATTCCCGCGGGCGGCGGCGAGGCGGTAGCGGTCACGCAGCCGGGAGAGAAGGACAACGAGCAGCGCTTCCCCGAAGTGCTGCCCGGCGGCCAGGCGCTGCTGTTCAGCGCCCGCGGCGGGGTCACCGACGATCAGGTCTATGTCGAGTCGCTGAAGACGCACGAGCGCCATGCCCTGGCCAAGGGCAGCGGTCCGCACTATCTGAACAGCGGGCACCTCGTGTTCGTGCAGTCCGGCACGCTGTTCGCCGTGCGGTTCGACGCTCAACGCCTCGAAGCGACCGGCGCGCCGATCGCGATCATCGAGGGCATCCGGCAAGCGCGATCGGGGCAGCCGCTGGTCAGCTACTCGGAAACCGGCGCGATCGTCTACGTGCCGACCAGCACCGAGGCTGGATCGAACGCGCTGGTCTGGGTCGATCGCTCGGGCACCGAACAGCCGACCGGTGCCTCGGGACGTCCGTATGCGCAACCGCGGCTTTCGCCCGATGGCCGCCGCGTGGTGACGTCATTACGCGGCAACACCGAAGATCTGTGGATGATCGATCTCTCGCGCGGCACCTCGAGCCGCCTGACGGCGGAGAGCAATACATCGTTTCCGGTTTGGACGCCGGACGGAAAACGGCTGACCTTAGCGTCCGCCAAGGAAGGGTCGTACGGCATCTACTGGCGGCCCGCGGACGGCAGTGCGCCCGACGATCGCCTGCTGTCGGGGCGCTGGCCGGACTATCCGTTCTCGTGGGCGCCAGACGGAAAAACGCTCGCGCTCGTCTCGGTGAGCCCGACGACGCTACAGGACATCCGCATGCTCAGTGTCGACACACCGGGAACGTCGGCGCCGTTCGTCGAGACGCAGTTTCGCGAAGGCGCGCCCGTCTTCTCACCCGATGGCAAATGGATCGCTTACGTCTCGGATGAGTCCGGGCGGTTCGAAATCTACGTCCGGCCGTTTCCCGGTCCGGGCGAGAAGTGGCCGATCTCGCTCGAGGGCGGCAATGAGCCTGTCTGGCCGCGCCACGGCAAGGAGCTGTTCTACCGCGCCGGTGACGCGGTGATGGCGGTTGACATCGACACCAGCGCAACCTTCTCCGCGGGAACCCCGCACAAGCTGTTCGATACGCCGTACGAACGCAGCATCGCGTTGTGGCCGAACTTCGATGCCACGCCGGACGGGCAGCGGCTCCTGATGATCAAGCGCGGCAATGCGGCGCCGGCGGCGTCGCACGCCAACATCGTGCTCAACTGGACCGACGAGCTTGCCGCGCGAGTCCCCGCGAAATGAAACGGTAGAATTTCCCATGGCTCTCAGCGACTACGTGACGATTGGCAAGTCCGGGCTGCGCGTCAGCCCGTTGTGTCTCGGCGCGATGACCTTCGGCGAGGATTGGGGCTGGGGCTCGAGCGTCGCCGAGTCCGAGGCGATCATCGCGCGCTTCATGGAGCGCGGCGGCAATTTCATCGACACCGCCAACGTCTACACCAAGGGTCATTCCGAGAAGATCATCGGCGACGTCGTCGGCCGCGATCCCTCGCGGCGCGAACGCACGGTCATCGCCACGAAGTTCTTCGGCAACCTCTACCCGGGCGATCCCAACGGCGGCGGCGCGGGACGGAAGGCGATCGCCGCGTCGTGCGAGCAGTCGCTGCGGCGGCTGCAGACCGACTACATCGATCTCTACTGGATGCACTGCTGGGATCGCCACACGCCGATCGAAGAGACGATGCGCGCGCTCGACGATCTGGTGGCGGCGGGGAAGGTGCGCTACATCGGCTTCTCCGACACGCCGGCGTGGAAGGTCGCGCAGGCGCAGACGATCGCCGCGTTCCGCGGCTGGGCGCCGCTGATCGCGCTGCAGATCGAATACTCGCTGCTCGAGCGGACGGTCGAAGGCGAGCTGATTCCGATGGCGCTGGAGATGGGCCTCGGCGTGACGCCGTGGTCGCCGCTGAAGAGCGGCGTGCTGTCGGGCAAGTACACCCGCGACAACGCGGCGACGGCGAAGGCCGACCGCGGCGAGCGCGTGACGCAGAACCTCGGCGAGAAGGTCTACGCGATCATCGACGAGCTGATCGCGATCGGCAAGGAGCAGAAGGCGAGCCCGGCGTCGATCGCGCTGGCCTGGGTGCAGGGCCGTCCCGGCGTCGCCTCGACGATCATCGGCGCGCGGCGGATCGATCAGCTCGAACAGAATCTGGCCGCGCTCGACGTCGGGCTGACCGCGGATCAGATCGCGCGGCTCGACAAGCTGTCGAAGCCGACGCTCGGCTTCCCGGCGGCGTTCATGAACATCGTGAACATGTACTCGCACGGCGGCACGACGATCAACGGCGAGAAGGGCACCGTCTGGCCGCTGGCGCCGAAAAGCGACGCCGAACGCTACTGAGGTTCGCTCGAGGCGGTGCGCCAGGATCGCCAGCCGTTTCGCGATGATGCCGATGCCGGAAGGCATTCGACGGCCGGCGATAGAACGCGTCGAGATCGCGATCGGTCAGGCCGCGCAGCGCGAACAGGTCGCGGGCCTTGCGGACTTGCGGGCCGAAGGCGGCTTCGAACAGCTGCGCCGTCTCCTCCTCGTAGCGGAAGATCGCGTCCTCGTCGCGGTCCCACGTCGCCGGCTGCGGCCGCGGCGGCGCGGTGCGCGCCCGCACTCTCAGGAAGTTGCCGATGTCGCCGGCCAGTTCGATGCTGCGAACTTCGAGGTCGGCTTTCTGCTGGGCGACGAGATAGTCGAACTCCTTCTCGTGCACCCACAGCCGGCTGGTGTACCAGGTCACGCCGGTCGCGAGCAGCACCACCACCGCGAGCAATCGTCCTTCGCGTCCGAGCCGCTCGCGCGACATCACCGCCGCGGTGATCGCGGTGGCGGTGATGAGGATCGCCGCCAGCGTCGAATAGCGATCGGCGATCGCATAGGCCGGCGGCGTCATCCGATCGGCGACGATGGTGACCATCACCAGCCCGCCGATCGTGGCCGCGATGGCCGTCCGCGCCGCCGCATCAGGTTGCACCCGCATCACTGCTGATCCTGCCACGGATGTCACCGACTTTTCACCACCGCTGGTCACTTCTGTCACGCGCACGCGGTCTCATAAGGTGTGACGTTCATTCTGGCGTGCGTGGAATCTTTTCAAAACGCTTACGTCCGCACAGGTATGAACCTCATGCAGTCGGCGGTGATGTGTGTCGTCGAGATGGTTAAGCGCGGACGGGATGAACTCGTCCAGTCGATCGTCGGCAGTCGCAGTCGGCAGTCTCAGTCGGCAGTCTCAGTCGGCAGTCTAGTCGGCAGTCCAGTCGACAGTCTCAGCCGACGGCCAGCTGAGACTGAGACTGAAGCTGAAGCTGATTTCTGTTACTTCGGCTGCTTCTGATAGATCCCGATGGTCTCGGCCATCGCGAGCGGCTTGTGTTCGGCCAGCGCCTTCTCGATGTCCGCGCGCGTCGCGCCTTCCGGCAGGCCGAGCTTTTCGACGTCGAGCGCGTAGAGCTTGAAGTGATAGTGATGCGCGCCGGTCGGCGGGCACGGGCCCATGTAGCCCGGACGGCGCATGCCCATGTTGCCCGAGGTCCCGAGCGAGCCGACCGTGAAGCCTTCCGGCAGTCCTTTCGTCGTCCCCGGAATGTCGAATAGCACCCAGTGCACGAAGCCGCCGGGCATCTGCGTCACATCCGGATCGTCCATGACCAGCGCGAACGACTTGGTGCCGGCCGGCGCATCCTTCCACGCCAGCGCCGGTGACGGGCTGGTCTGGCCCGCATCGCAGGTGAACTTGGACGGAATGTTGCCGCCGTCGGTGAAGGCCGGGCTCGAGATCGTCATCGCACCCGCAAGCAGAATTCCAATCATCCGATCCTCCGAGCAGTCGCCCGTCGTCAGTCTCAGGCTGATGACTGAGACTGCCGACTGAGACTGCACTGACTGCCGACTAGACTGTTTACTCCGACTGTAAGGCACGCGTCGGATCGACTGCCGCCGCGCGACGCGCCGGCACGGCGCTCGCCACGAGCGCCACCCCGATGAGTGTGGCGACGACGGCGCCGATCGTCAAGGGGTCGGTGCGGCTGACGCCGAAGAGCTGACTGGAGAGCACGCGGCTGGCGCCGAGCGCGGCCGTGACGCCGACGCCGGCGCCGATGGCCACCGGGCGCAGCGCCTGGCCGAGCACCAGCCGGACCACGCTGCCGGCGTGGCGCCGAGCGCCATGCGGACGCCGATCTCCTGCGTGCGCTGGCTGACGAAGTAGGCGATGACGCCGTAGATTCCGTCGCCGCCAGCACCAGCCGATGCCGCCGAGCAGGGTGAGCAGCAGCATGTTGAAGCGCGCCGTGGCAGCGACCGCGCCAACCGCTCGTCCATCGTCCGCACGTCGAACAGCGGAAGATCGCGATCGACGCGGCGTCACGGCGGCGTTGAGCGGCTTGACGAGCGCCATCGGATCGCCCGCGGTGCGCGACGACGCACGTACATCGTGCGGTTCCAGCCCCAGGCGACGTCGGGACCTGGGCGATCGGCAGGTAGAACTCCGGGCGTGGCGCCGGTCGCGGGCCCGCGTGACCGGATGTCGCCGGCGACGCCGACGACGGTCTTGAAGCCCTTGCCGCCCGGCTTCGCAGCAGCTGATGCGCTTGCCGATCGGATCCTGGCCCGGGCAGGCGACGGCCGCGAGCCGCGCGCTGATGATCATGACGCGCTGTCCGTCCGCGCGATCGTCGTCGCTGAAGTTGCGGCCGCGCACGATCGGGATGCCCATCGTCGCGAAGTAGTCCGGCGTGATCATGCGCAGGCGTGCTGTCGATCGAAATTGGCCGCGACCGGCGTCTGGCCTTCGGGCACGAGGCCGTTGCGAGCCGCCGCCGCCGCCCATCGCCGCGTACGAGGAAATCGACGCGGACGAGACGCCCGGGACCGCGGCCGCGGCCTCGCGGATGCGGCGCAGCGTCTCCTGGATCTGCGCCGGTTCGGTCGAAGCTCGTCGTCGGGCAGCGTGACGCGCGCGCTCAGCACGCCGCGCGGCTCGAAGCCGGTGCCGGTGCGCTGCAGCGCGATGGCGCTGCGGATCAGCAGGCCTGCGCCGACGAGCAGCAGCAGCGACAGCGCCACCTCGGCGACGATCAGAGCCGCCGCGCAGGCGGTCGCGCAACCCGCCGGTCGGACTCCGCGGCCGCCGTCGCGCAGGCCGCCCTGCAGATCGCGGCGCGACGCGCGCAGCGCCGGCGCGAGGCCGCAGATGACGCTGCTCACGAGCGCGATGCCGATGGTGAAGAGGAGCGCCAGCGGATCGATGCGCGCCTGCTCGAGGCGCGGCACGTCGTGCGGACTCCATGGCCATCGACCGCGCGCGATGCACGATCCGCGCCAGCACCAGCCCGGCGCCCGCGGCGCAGAGCGCGAGCACCACGCTCTCGGTCAGCAGCTGCCGGACGATGCGGCCGCGGCCGGCGCCGAGCGCCGCGCGGACCGCCATCTCGCGCGGCGCGGCCGCGCCGCGCGCCAGCAGCAGGTTGGCGACGTTGCCGCAGGCGATCAGCAGCACGAGGCCGACCGCGCGCGAGCAGCATCGAACAGCCGCTGCGCGTAGTCGCCGACGAACTGCGTCGACGAAGGGCACGGTCCCGAAGCTCACGGTCTCGTCGTCGTTCGGGAAGATCGTGGCGCGAGCCGCGTCGCGACGGCGTCGAGCTTGCCCTGCGCCTGCTGGCGCGTGACGCCCGGCTTGCAGCCGGCCGTAGACGCTGAGGTAGTGCTCGTCGTGCATCGCGCGCTGCGCCGGCGTGAAGGCAATCGGCATCCACAGCTCTTCGCTGTCCGCGTCAGATCGAACGACGGCGGCATCACGCCGATGACGCGGTACGCCGACGCCGTTCATGCGCAGCGTCGCGGCCGACGACGGCCGGAGTGCCGCCGAAGCGGCGCTTCCACAGGCGATGGCTGAGCACGACGACCTGCTCGTTGCCCGGCCGTCTTCGGCGGCCGTGAACGTGCGGCCGAGCGCCGGCTGCGACGCCCGATCACGTCGAAGTAGTTCGGCGGTCACGCGCGCGCCGACGACGCGTTCCGGCGACCGTCTCGTCGGCGAGATTGTAGTTGGCGTAGTTGACGCCGGCCAGGCCGCGCTCGAAGTCGTCGACGCCGGCGCGTCGTGTCGACGTAGTTGCCGACCGACATCACCTGCGGCCGTGCCCTCCCAGACTTCGCCGACCAGCATCAGCCGCGACGGATGGCAGGGGAGCGGCTGCAGCACGACGGCGTAGACGGCGCTGAAGATCGCGGTGGTGGCGCCGATGCCGAGCGCCAGCGTCAGCATCGCCACGGCGGTGAAGCCGGGATGCTGCGACGAAGCTGCCGGACGGCGAAGGTGACGTCCTGGCTAAGCTCGACGAGATATTCCGTGCTGGCCATGTCGTTGATTCCTCTCGCGTGCCGAGCGTTTCGAGCGTGGCGCGCGTTGCGCCGGTCGATTGCCGAGCGGCCGTTCCGCTTCGCGGCGCGTGCCGCGGCCGGTTCCATCCCGCTCGCGATCAGCTCGCGCGTCCGCATCTCGAGGTGAAAGTCGAGATCTCCGTCGTCGACTTCGTCTTCGACCCGCGGCCTTCCAGAAACGCGATTGAAGCCGCGGTTCGATGGTCATTGTCAGGCGAGCAGCATTTTCGAGATCGCCCGCGCGAAGCGGGCCCATTCCTGCGGTCTTCCGTCGAGCTGCCGCCGGCCTTTGGGTGGTCAGCCGGTAGAACTTGGCGCGGCGCCCGAGCTCCGAGACGCCCCACTCGGCCTCGATCCAGTCCTTCCGTTCCATGCGGTATAGCGCCGGGTAGAGCGATCCTTCTTCGATTATCACGACGCCGTCGGTGGTTTCCTCGATCGCCTTCGCGATGCCATAGCCGTGGCGGCGGCCACGCAGTGAGCGTTTTCAGGATCAGCATTTCCAGCGTGCCGTGCAGCAGCTCGTTCATATGCCTAGATAATCAGGGTATCCGCTTAGACGACATTCCGACAAATTTGGTTGATTGCGCCGGGGATGGGCCTATCCTTTCGCCAAGCCTCAGGAGGTCAGCATGGAAGTCGACCGGAGAGTCTTCATCGCGAGTCTTGGCGGCGTCGCGGCCGTGAACCTCATGGATCACGAGGCCAAGGCCGAAGCGCTCGAGCACTACATGGAAGACAAGCTGGACGAGATGGTCGCCGCCCAGCAGCCCGAGAAGTTCCCGACGGTCGCCGAAATCGAGGCGCAGATCACGACGCGGCCCGTACCGGCGCGGCGCCGGCGACGTCTTCACCGGCCGCGGACAGAACGTCAAGATCCTCGAGAAGATGCCGGACAAGCCGACGCTGCAGGATTTCTTCCGCCTGCGCTTCGCGCCGGCCAACCACGTGCTGCAGAGCGCGACGCGCGCGATGAAGACCGGCATGTCCGAGGAGATCATCCTCGCCTGCCTGCTGCACGACTGCGTGCTGTCGCTGATCAAGCCGGATCACGGCTGGTGGGGCGCGCAGCTGTTCGAGCCCTACGTCCCGGAGAAGACCGCGTTCGCGATCCGCTATCACCAGACGCTGCGCTTCTACGCGGACGACGACGCCGGCTACGAGTATCCGGATCAGTACTACCGGATCTTCGGGCACGACTATCAGCCGCCGCAGTACATCGCCGACACCTACAAGATGCTCAAGAACCACAAGTGGTACATGGAGCCGCGCCTGGTGACGGTGAACGACCTCTACGCGTTCGATCCGAACGCCAAGGTGTCGATCGATCCGTTCCAGGACATCATCGGCCGCCACTTCAAGCAGCCGAAGGAAGGCCTCGGCTACGACAACAGCTCGAGCGCGCACATGTGGCGCACGCTGGCGCGGCCGGACAACCCGCTTACGAGGGCTGAGGCTAAGGCTGATGAAGAGTTCGCGATTCTGCCGGATTGCTGGCGGCCGCGGCCGCGTTCCAGGCCGCCAGCAAGGTCCAACCTCTGCCCGGGCTCGAAGCCACGGTCACCAAAGTCGAACACGCGGCGAGCGCGTCGCTGCGCGACTGCCCGCCGGGCACCAACACGGTCAACGCGGTCACGCGGCCGGGGGAAACCTTCGCGCTCGTGACCGTCGCCTTCAAGGTCTCGCCGGCGTTCAAGGCGTCGCCGATGAAGCGGCCGACGGTCACCGACGGCGCCGACAAGAAATACAACACCGCCTCGACCTTCGTCGACGTCGGCAGCGTGCCCGAATATTCCTGCACTTTCCCATTTCGGGTGCCGGACGGGACGAAGCTGAAGGCGCTGCAGATCGAAACGGCGTCGCTCGACCTCAGTTCGCTCGACAAATAACCCTGACCGTACCGCGCCGTACCCCGCCGATACACCGAATGCCTTCGCGAGGTGCGAAGTGCGTCGTGCGGAATCCTTGGGTGCGGGGTGCGAGTTGCTGCGGGGTTACGGACTCACCGACAAGGGCCGCGTCAGGCCGACCAACGAAGACTGCTTCGCGATTCACGAGGAGCTCGGGCTCTGCGTGGTCGCCGACGGCATGGGCGGCCACAACGCCGGCGAGGTCGCCGCGCGCCTGGCGGTCGACGCCGTCGTGCGATTTCCTGCGCTGCGCCGCGATCCGACACGTCTTTCCGTTCGGCTTCGATCCCGTCGCTGTCGGCCGACGGCAACCTGCTGCGCACCGCCATCCACCTCGCCAACGTGCAGATCCGCGAAGCGGCCGTCGCCTCGCACGATTACGCCGGCATGGGAACGACGATCGTCGCCGCGCGGGTCGCGACGGACGGCTGTCGGTCGCCCACGTCGGCGACAGCCGCCTCTACGTCCTCGACGGCGGGCGCGCTGCGAGCAGGTCACGCAGGACGATTCGTGGATGGTCGTCGATGCTCGCGCACGATCCCGCCGCCGATCCGCTGCTGCTCGAGCATCATCCGATGCGCAACGCGCTGACCAACGTCGTCGGCGCCAAGACGCGGACCGAGGTGCACGTCGAGGAGCAGCCGCTCGCCGGCGGCGAGCTGCTGCTGCTGACGACCGACGGCGTGCACGGGGTGCTCGACGATCGGCGGATGGAGCGGCTGATGATGGAGGAAGAGGAGCCGTACGCGATGGCGCGCGGCGTGATCAACGCCGCGCTGACGCGCGGCAGCCGCGATAACTGCACCGCAGTGGTCGCGCGCTACTCGATGTAGCTGTAGCCGCAGTTTTCGCAGGTCCAGGTGCGGCCCTGCTGATACATGTTGTGCCCGCACTCGGGGCACTCGCGGACTTCGACGCCTTCGCGATCGAAGAACTTGCCGTCCTTGCCTTCGGTCCGGTACGGACGCGCGTCGGCCTTCGGCGTCGTCCTGATCGGTCTTCTCGTCGCTCTTCCTGTCGTCGGCCTTCTTCTTGTCGTCCTGCTGCTGCGCGAAAATGACGAGCGGCGACGCGGCGGCCACGCCGAGCAGCGCGGCGACGCCGAGGCCCGATCCACGGAGGAAGCTGCGGCGGTCGAGACCGGCGGCCAGCTTCTTCAGAATCTCGTCGTTCATCCCGTTCAATATAAACGGTTTACCGGGACGACCCGGTAAATGTTTGTCTTCGCGCTCAGCCGACGAACTTATAGCCGGCGCCGTGCACGGTGAGGATGTGCTCCGGTTCGTGGGGCGATCGCTCGATCTTTTGCCGCAGCTTCGCCACGAAGTTGTCGATGGTCCTGGTCGTCGGCGACTCCTCGTAGCCCCAGACCTGGTTGAGGATCTGCTCGCGGGTGACGACCTGTCCGGTGTGCGCGACCAGGTACCGCAGCAGGTCGAACTCGCGCGCCGTGAAGTCGATGCGCTGCCCGCCGCGGTGCGCCTGGTGGGTGCGGAAGTCGATCTCGATGTCGCCGATGCGGCAGGTTTCGAGCCCCGACGGCCGGCCGCCGGCGCGGCGCAGCACGGCGCGGACCCGGGCCAGCAGCTCGGTGATGCTGAACGGCTTGGTCACGTAGTCGTCGGCGCCGAGCTCGAGGCCGAGCACCTTCTCGGTTTCCTGCGAGCGCGCGGTCAGCATCACCACCGGCGTCGGGTTGGCGCGGGCGCGCAGCTCGCGGCAGACCTCGAAGCCGTTCTTGCGCGGCAGCGTGACGTCGAGAATCACCAGATCCGGCGCGGTCGAGATCGCTTTCGCGAGCCCGTCCTCGCCGTCCGACGCCGTCACTACTTCGTAGCCTTCGAGTTCGAGGTTGTCACGCAGACCGAGCAACATCTGCGGTTCGTCCTCGATCACCAGAATGCGTTTCGTCACCGTGAGTCTCTCCTGCGTACAACGGGAAATGGAGCGTGAATGTGCTGCCGCGGCCCGGCTCGCTCTCGACCCGCACGAAGCCGGCATGGCCGCGCATGACGTGATCGACGATCGCGAGCCCGAGACCGGTGCCCTGCGGGCCCGATCCGGCATCGGTCTGGATGCGATAGAACTTGCGGAAGATCTTGCTCTGCAGCCGCGGCGGCACGCCGATGCCGCGATCGGTGACGCGCACGACGCCGTAGGCGCCTTCGCGGTCGACCGCGACGGTGATCTCGCGGTGCTCCGGCGAGTACTTCATCGCGTTCGAGATCAGGTTCTCGAGCGCCTGCACCGCCGCCTCGCTGTCGATCAGCACCGGCACCTCGCGGCCGAGGTGCGAGGTCACGGTGAACTGGTTGTGCTGAAACTGGCTCTGCAGCGATTCGATCACGCCGCGGGTCATCTCGGTCAGATCGACCGGCACTTTCTTGTAGCTGCGCAGCCCGGCCTCGATCTTCGAGAAGTCGAGCAGGTTGTTGATCAACCGGGTCAGCTTGCGCGCCTCGCTGTTGATGATCCGGTAGTACTCCTGCGCGCGGTCGGTGTTCTTCAGCCGGCCGAGCTCCAGCGTCTCGGCGAACAGCTGGATCAGCGCCAGCGGCGTCTTCAGGTCGTGCGAGACGCTCGAGACGAACGAGCGACTTCATCTCGGCGACGCGGACCTCGCGCGCCGCGGCGCGGGCGACGAAGAAGACGCCGATCGCCATGACCACGGCCAGCACCGCCATCATCGCGCGCTGCGGCCGGGCGCGCGCGGCGATGATCGCCGGGATCGTCTGATTGCCGTAGCCGGTGCGCACCCGCCAGATTTCCTGCTTGTGCCCCTCGGGCGCGATGAAGCGCTGCAGCTCGGGGTCGAAGAAGGCGAGCGGGAAGGTGCGCTCGTCGACGAACGCGGACGGCGCCTTGCCGTCGGCCGGGAAGATCACGCGGTTGTCGCCGTCGAGCACGGTGACGGTGAGCGCCGGGAACCCGGTCGGCCCCTGCACCGACGCCAGCTTGGCGGTGACCAAGGCGGGGAAATAGTCGTGACGGAAGCGCTCGGCGTCGACGCGGAAGGCGACGAAGCTGGTCAGCGTCTCGCGCGCCGCGGTCGCCCAGCGCAGCTGCGCCTGGAAGTAGGTGCGCCGTCCGTCGACCGTCGCCTCGAAGACGCTGATCGCGCGCTTCTGCGGCGCCAGCTCCTTGAACCGCTGCACCAGCAGCGCCGCTTCGGGCACGCCGGCGTGGAACTGATGGCCGTCGCGATCGTAGGCGAGCAGCTCGTCGCGGTGCTCCGTCGGTGACGTCCGACCACGACGTAGTAGCGATCGATGTACGGCTCGTCGATGAACCCGGCGTCGAAGGTGCGCGAGATCGCGGCGAGGTTGAACGGCTCGGTCTGCCCTTGCGGGACGCCGAGCATCGTGTTGACGTAGGGCAGCTTCAGCGTGTCCTCGATCGTCCGGGTCAGGCCGTCGGCGGTCTCGTGGCTCAGCTGGCGCAGGACGACGGAGGAGGAACTGCCGAGGTCGGCGATCGATCGGAACTGGAAGTAGAAGAGCACGGCCACCGGAATCGCGACCGCGATCGCAAGCCCCGCTGCCAGCCGCAAGCTGCGATCCCGCACCAGGTGCCCGACCACCGAAGGCCCGACGCCGCGCCCGACCGGCATGCCGGAATGTCCGCGGATCCATCACGTTTAGCTTACTCGGATTTGGTGATTTCGGCGCCGAGTCGATCGAGGAACGCCCGCTGCGGCGCCAGCGCCGGATGGCGTGTCAGCAGCGCGTCGGACGATTTCGTAGGCTTCGAGCAGCAGGTCGTCGCGCTCGTCGGGCGGCGCGGCGTCGGCGAACCGCCACAGATCGCGGCCGGCGCCCTCGACGTCGCCGGTGGCGAAGCGCACCACGGCGAGGCGGCAGCCTTGACGGCGATTCTGCTGCGGATCGCGCCGCTGTCCTTCTTCGTAGGCGGCGAGCGCGTCGGCGTAGCGCTCCATGCAGAAACAGCGTGTGCCCGAGGTTGTAGTGGCCGAAGACGAAGCCCGGGTTGATCGCGATCACCTCGCGAAACGCCGCGGCCGATTCGTCGAGACGTCCGAGCTCGCGGGACACGACGCCGATATTGTTAAGAATTGTGAAGCCGCGGCGGTCGAACGCCAGCGCCTGGCGGAACGCGCGCAGCGCGGACGCGGGATCGCCGAGCTCGCCGAGCGTCGCGCCGAGATTGCTGAACGCGGCGGAGAAGGACGGCATCAGGTCGGCGGCGCGCTGGAACGCGTCGCGCGCGCGCGCCAGGTCGTCGAAGACCAGCGACAGCTTGCCGCTCTCGTAGGCGACCGCTTCCCAGTCGGGCGCGAGCGCCGCCGCGCGATCGAGCGCCGCGCGCGCGCCGGCGCCGTCGCGCGTTCTCGCGGCACGCGCTGGCGAGCGCGAGCTGCGCGACTTCGCACTCGGCGTCGAGCGCCGCTGCCTCGCGGCACAGACGCAGGCGCTCGCTCGGCTCGCTGGTGGAAAAAGCGCTTGCGAGGAGCGTCGCGACCGTGACGGGGCTAGGTGCTCGGAACTCGGGTACCAGCTGCGGCGGCATCGTCTGCGCAGCGGCTAGCTCCGAGCTCCGAGCTCCCAGCCCCTTCGATGATCTCAAATGCGCTCCAGCATCCCCGCGCCTGAAACGCTTCCGGCGCGCATCGCTCCAGCGCATGCGCGATCCGCCGTCGCGATGATCCGATCGCCCTCGTCGAGGAAGTCGATCCATTTCTGCAGCAGATAGGTCGACTGCGTCAGCACCAGCCGCGTGCCGCGCTGCTGATGCATCCGGGAACGCCGCGCTCGATGTCCTCGAGCAGCAGGACGCGCGGCGCCGCCGGGAGGGTGACCGGTCAGGCCGTGGAAGGGAAGGGTGTCTGTGTCGAAGGAGAGGATCGCCGCTCCGTTCGCGGCAGCACGCGCGGCGCGACGTCGTGCGTCACGCGTGCCGCCGAGAATCAGGAGGTGCACTACTGCTGCGTCGTCGCCTTCGGCTGGTTCGCGAGGAAGCCGGTGATCTGCTTCACCGCGTAGTCGACCTTGATGTCGAACGCCTGCTTGCCGAGCGCGATCGACGAGCGGCGCGCGTCGCCGCTGATGCCGTTGTTCTTGCGCGGCGGCGCGTTCGGATCGGGCGTGCCGCGCCCTGACCGCGCGCGCCCGGCGGCGGAACCGGATCGCCTTCGGCGGTCGCGATCAGCTCCTTGCGGACCCAGCCCTTGTCGCCGCCGAGATACAGCATCGTCGAGGTGTCGGGGATGCCGGCGTGCGAGCTGACGCGGATAGCCGTTGCGCGACCGAGCCACTTGTCGAAGTCGCCCTGCGCCTTCGCGTAGACCTCGTCGACGAAGTAGACGTGCTTGCCCTGCGGCGCGTACTTCGGCGTCGAGCTTCTTGGCGACCTCGGCGAACACCGTCGGCTGGCCGCCGCCGTGGTCGCCCATGATCATCACGTTCTTGAAGCCGGTGATGATCGCCTGCTCGGAGATCTCGGTGAGCATCTGGCCGAACACTTCGTTGCTCAGGCCGATCGTGCCGGGCAGATCGGCGCTGGCGCGGTTCGGCGAGTAGGCGAGCGTCGGCATCACGATCGCGTTGCCGAGCTTCAGCGCGATCGCCTTCGCGGTCGCGCGCGCCATCAGCGTGTGGCCGCCGTTGACGTTCTGCGGGCCGCGCTGCTCGGTGCCGCCGGTGTAGACGATCGCCGTGGTCTTGCCCGCGGCGAGCGCCGCCTTCACTTCCGGCCACGTCATCATCTCGAACTCGACGAGCGGCTCTTTCTTCGCGCCGTCGCCGCCTGCTTCGCGGCGGCCGGCTTGGCGCGGCTTTGGCGGCGGGCGCCTGCGCGAACGCGGTCGCCGCGGACAGCGCGAGCAGCGGAATCGTCAACAGCAACGGCGCATACGTACTCCTTGATCTGTAACGGGGAAGCGGTCGCCTATGATGCGGCCAAACCGCTCCCTCGCGTGTAATTCGAATCTGTCCGCTTACTTCTTCAAGTTTTCGAGCTGCGCCTTCGCCTGCGCGTTGTTCGGGTCGAGCTCGACCGCCTTCTCGAGCGCGGCGATCGCGCCGGGCTTGTCGCCCTTGGCGTTCTTGACCTGGCCGATCGTCGCGTAGGTGCGCGACGACTTCGGGTAGTACTCCAGGTTCGCGTTCAGATAGGCGAGCGCATCGTCGGCCTTGTTCGCGGCGTTGGCGCGCTGCGCGATGGCGATCAGGCTGCCTTCGCTGAAGTCGTAGCTCTGGCCGCCGTAGAACTTCGTCGCGCAGCTCCTTGTACTTCGCGAGGCCCGCGGTGCGCCGCCGCCGGCGTCGGTGACGATGTCGGTGATCTGCTTCGGGAATCGGCACGCCGCGGTGGCAGGTGGCGCAGCCGACGCGGGTCGTCGCGTCGGCCGACTTGCCGACCGCCTCCGGCAGCTTGGTGTTGATCTCGCGCGCGAGCAGCATCATGCCGCGCGCCGCCTTCTTGGTCGGCTTCTCGTCCGACGCGAAGTCGTTGCGGCCGCCGCGCCCTTCCTGCACGTGGCAGTAGTTGCACGGCCACGCCGAGCGACTGCGTGAACGCCTGCATCGTCGCGAGCACCTGCGGCGCGCGGCGTGTCCTTCGGGAAGATCTGCAGGTTGGTCATCGGCGGCGGCGCGGCGCCTGCGCCGCCGGCGGCCGGCGCCTGGGCGTAGCCGATCGACGCCGGCGAGAACGACCATCGCCGACGGCGAGTCCGGAGAAACGCATCATGCGCGCACCTCTTGACGGATGAACGACAGCCACTTGCGGTACTGCGGCAGCTGGCCGCGGACCGCCTGATTGAACGTCTCCTGAATCCGACGGGTGACCGGTCCCGGCTTACCGCCGCTGATGACCCGGCCGTCGACCTCGCGAATCGCCGTCACTTCGACGGCGGTGCCGGTGAAGAACAGCTCGTCGGCGCCGAGGACGTCTTCGACCGAGATCGGCGCGACCGTCGCCGCGATGCCGAGATCCTTGGCGATCTCGAGAATCGACGCGCGCGTGACGCCCATCAGGATGCTGGCGTCCTTGTCGTTGGTGACGATGCCGCCGTGCTTGACGACGAAGAGGTTCTCGCCGGAGCCTTCGGCGACCAGGCCCTGCGAGTTGAGCAGCAGCGCTTCGTCGAAGCCGCGGCGCTGCGCGTCGTTCACGGCGCGCGCCGAGTTGATGTACTGGCCGCAGGCCTTGGCCCACGCCGGGATCGCGCTGTTGTCGAACTTGCGGATCGGCGAGACCGTGACGCGGACGCCGGCGTCGGCGTTCGCCAGGTACTTGCCGGTCGGCACGGCGGCAATCGCCACCGTGACCGGGCACTCCGCGGTCCAGACGCTCAGCGTGCCGGCGTCGAAGAAGGCGACCGGGCGCAGGTACGACGCCTCGAGCTTGTTGGCGCGCACGACCTCGAGGCTGGCCTCGGCGATCGCGTCTCTGCGAATACGGAATCGCCAGGTCGTACAGCTCCGCCGACTTGTAGAAGCGCTCGAGGTGCGCGTCGAGCCGGAAGATGGCGGGGCCGTCGGCGGTCGGATACGACTTCATCCCCTCGAAGACGCCGGTGCCGTACTGCAGGCCATGCGCCAGCACGTGCACTTTTGCGTCGTTCCAGGGAACCAGCTTGCCGTTGAACCAGATTGTTTCAGTTGGCGTGAAGCCCATAACGCTCTCCAGGACCTGAATATATATCGAGACGGGGACGCTCGGACCGATATCTCGACTGACGTGTCCGAATTCCGCATCGAGAAACGCCGCGCCGAAGCCGCCCTGACCCTGACGACCGGACGACCGTCCGCGGGCTGTTTCTTCCTGTCCGGATCCAGCGCCAGCCACGCCGGGCCCGAACGGGTCGCCGACCTGCTGAACGCCGAAACCGGCTTCTTTCCGTTCGAACTGGCCACGGCCGGCGAGCCGCACACGGTGCTGTACAACCGGACGCAGCTGGTGATGGTGGCGCTGCTCGAGGACACCGTCGAGGCGCAGCTCGATCCGGGCTACAGCGTCGCCACCGAGCGCGCGTCCGCATGCTGCTGTCCAACGGCGAGCGCGGTCGAGGGCCGCGTGCGCGATCTACCGTCCGAGCGGCCGCGATCGCCTCAGCGACTACGCCCGCGTCGCCGGAAGTGTTCCGCTACGTCGAGACGCCCGGCGGCACCGTCATCGTCAACGCCGACCACATCGTCGAATTGCGGGAGACGACCGAAGCATGAGCGCTCAGATTGACGGCCTGTTCCGGCTGATGGTGCGAAGGCGGGGCCTCGGACCTGCACCTGATGGTGCGGCACGCCGCCGCTGGTGCGCAAGGACGGCGGCATGAAGCCGCTCGATCCGGCGGCGCCGGTGCTCGATGGCGAGCTGGTCGTCGCGGCTGCTCGACCCGATCATGCCGGAGAAGAACCGGCACGAGTTCGCCGAGACGCACGACACCGACTTCGCCTACGAGATCCCCGGCCTGGCGCGCTTCCGCGCCAACATCTTCATGGATCGCAAGGGCAAGGGCGCCGTCTTCCGCGTCATCCCGAGCAAGATCCTCACCGCCGAGCAGCTCGGGCTGTCGGCGGCGATCCTCAAGCTGTGCAAGCTGCACAAGGGGCTGGTGCTGGTCACCGGCCCGACCGGCTCGGGCAAGTCGACGACGCTGTGCGCGATGATCGATCACGTCAACAGCACGCGCAACGATCACATCATCACGATCGAGGATCCGATCGAGTTCGTGCACGAGAACAAGCAGTGCGCGATCAACCAGCGCGAGGTCCACAACCACACCGACGTCGTTCAAGGCGGCGCTGCGCGCGGCGCTGCGCGAGGATCCGGACATCATCCTGGTCGGCGAGCTGCGCGATCTCGAGACGGTGGCGATCGCGATCGAGACGGCGGAAACCGGCCACCTCGTGTTCGGCACGCTGCACACGTCGACCGCGGCGTCGACGGTCGATCGCGTCATCGATCAGTTCCCGGCCGATCGCCAGGCGCAGATCCGCGTGATGCTGTCGGAGTCGCTGAAGGGCGTCATCTCGCAGACGCTGTGCAAGAAGATCGGCGGCGGCCGCGTCGCGGCGCTCGAAGTGCTGATCGTGACCTCGGCGATCAGCAACCTGATTCGCGAGGCGAAGACGTTCCAGATTCAGTCGATGATGCAGGTCGGCAAGGCGATCGGCATGGTCACGCTGAACGACGCGCTGATGGACCTGGTCACCAAGAAGCTGATCACGCCGGAAGAGGGCTACAGCAAGGCGATCGACAAGCCGGGCATGGAGATGACGATGAAGCGGGCCGGGCTGGATCCGACCAAGTTCGGCCGTGCCGCGGCGCCGGCGGGCGGCGCCCGCCCGCGGCTCCGCCGGCACGCCGGCCCCGCGGGCAGCGCCGGGCCGTCCGGCCCCGGCCGGGACCACCCCGCGCAGCTGAGCCGGTCCGGACCGGTTGCACGCTTCGACGAACACCGTGCTATATTCGTCAGGTTCTGTTGGGGCTAGGATCACCCTATCTAGCCACACCGCCTATGTTCGTTGACCGCGTCCGGCCGAGCGGCCTCGGGAGGCGTCTGGGATTCGTAACACGGGCCGGGGCAGACCATCCGTCGCGACCAACTAACTTGTTAGGGTCATAGGGTTTTCAGGCGCCAAGCCGCCTTCTTCTTGGGAAGGCGGCTTCTAGGCCTGAAGCGACAGGTACCGCGCCAGTGCGCGGTGCGTTGTGATTTTCGTTGAGCGATTTGCCATTTATGCCGACTATCAGTCAACTCGTCCGCGCCGGGCGCAAGAAGATCGTCAGCAAGACCAAGAGCCCCGCGCTGCAGAACAGCCCGCAGAAGCGCGGCGTCTGCGTCCGCGTCTTCACCCAGACGCCGAAGAAGCCGAACTCCGCGCTGCGCAAGGTCGCGCGCGTCCGGCTGACCAACGGCATCGAGGTGACGACCTACATCCCGGGCGTCGGCCACAACCTGCAGGAGCACTCGCTGGTGCTCATTCGCGGCGGCCGCGTCAAGGATCTGCCGGGCGTCCGCTATCACGTCGTCCGCGGCACGCTCGACGCGGTCGGCGTGCAGGGCCGGATGCAGGGACGTTCGAAATACGGCGCCAAGCGCCCGAAGAAGGCTTAGGCAGGAATCAGTCATGCCACGTAGACGAGTTGTTTCGAAGCGCGAAATCCCCGCCGATCCGCTCTACCAGAGCGCGCTGGTCACCAAGTTCATCAACTGCGTGATGAGCGACGGCAAGCGCAGCACGGCGGAGCGCATCCTCTACAAGAGCTTCGACATCATCAAGGAAAAGACCGCCGACGACCCGCTCAAGGTCTTCAAGAAGGCGATCGACAACGTCAAGCCGAGCCTCGAAGTGAAGTCGCGCCGCGTCGGCGGCTCGAACTACCAGGTGCCGGTCGAAGTGAACCCGAACCGCCGCCTCTCGCTCAGCATCCGCTGGATCGTCGGCTACGCCACCTCGCGCGGCGACGGCAAGACGATGCAGGAGAAGCTGGCGAACGAGCTGCTCGATGCCGCCAACCTGCGCGGCGGCGCGGTGAAGAAGCGCGAAGACACGCACCGCATGGCCGAAGCCAACAAGGCGTTCGCCCACTACCGCTGGTAAATCGAATCGACTCGAATCGGCCAGGCAGTCACCGCTCGCGAAGACGCGCAACATCGGCATCATGGCCCACATTGATGCCGGTAAGACCACGACCACGGAACGGATCCTGTTCTACACCGGGCATCACGTACAAGATCGGCGAAGTCCACGAAGGCACCGCCGTCATGGACTGGATGGAGCAGGAGCAGGAGCGCGGCATCACCATCACGTCCGCCGCGACGACCTGCTTCTGGCGCGATCACCGCATCAACATCATCGACACGCCGGGCCACGTCGACTTCACCGCCGAAGTCGAGCGCTCGCTGCGCGTCCTCGACGGCGCGGTCGCGGTGTTCGACTCGGTCGCCGGCGTCGAGCCGCAGTCGGAAACCGTCTGGCGCCAGGCCGACAAGTACCGCGTGCCGCGCATCTGCTTCGTCAACAAGATGGACCGCATCGGCGCCGACTTCAAGCGGACCTTCGATCAGATCATCTCCAAGCTCGAAGCCAACCCGGTCGCCATCCAGCTGCCGATCGGCTCGGAAGACCAGTTCCTCGGCGTCGTCGACCTCATCCAGATGAAGTCGATCACCTACAAGGACGAGACGATGGGCGCCGACTACATCGTCGGCGACATTCCGGCCGACATGCTCGACGAGGCCAAGCACTACCGCGAGCAGCTGCTCGAGAAGGTCAGCGAAGTCGACGACGTGATCCTCGAGAAGTACCTCGGCGGCCACGCCGACCAGATCACCGAGGACGAGATCAAGGCGGCGATCCGCAAGCGCGTCAACAGCTCGGTGCGCAACAGCAAGCGAAGGCGCGTTCGTGCCGGTGATCTGCGGCTCGGCGTTCAAGAACAAGGGCGTGCAGCCGCTGCTCGACGCGGTGGTCGACTTCCTGCCGTCGCCGCTCGACGTGCCGTCGATCACCGGCATCGATCCCGGACAAGAAGGCCGACCCGGACGACGCCGACGCCAACCATGATCGAGCGCCCGGCGACCGACGATGCGCCGTTCAGCGCGCTGGCGTTCAAGATCATGACCGACCCGTTCGTCGGCCAGCTGGCGTTCTTCCGCGTCTATTCGGGCGTGCTCACCGCCGGCTCGTCGGTCTACAACTCGACCAAGCAGCGCACCGAGCGCATCGGCCGCCTCCTGAAGATGCACGCCAACAAGCGTGAGGAAATCAAGGAAGTCTACGCCGGCGACATCGCCGCGGCGGTCGGCCTGAAGAGCGTCTCGACCGGCGACACGCTGTGCGACGAGAAGCAGCCCGATCGTGCTCGAGTCGATGGACTTCCCGAAGCCGGTCATCTCGCTGGCGATCGAGCCGAAGACCAAGTCGGACCAGGAAAAGCTCGGCGTCGGCCTGCAGAAGCTGCGGGCCGAAGATCCGACCTTCCACGTCCAGACCGACGTCCAGACCGGCCAGGTCATCATCGCCGGCATGGGCGAGCTGCACCTCGAGATCATCGTCGACCGGCTGAAGCGCGAGTTCGCGGTCGAGGCGACCGTCGGCAAGCCGCAGGTCGCCTACAAGGAAACGCTGACCCGTCCGGCCGACGGCGAGATGAAGTACGCGAAGCAGACCGGCGGCCGCGGCCAGTACGGCCACGTCAAGATTCATCTCTTCCCCGGCGAGCCGGGCACCGGCTACATCTTCGAGAACGAGACCACCGGCGGCTCGATCCCGAAGGAGTTCATCAAGCCGATCGACGAAGGGATCAAGGAAGCGCTCACGCGCGGCGTCCTCGCCGGCTTCCCGATCGACGACGTCCGCATCGAGCTGTACGACGGCTCGTACCACGACGTCGACTCGTCGGAAATGGCGTTCAAGATTGCCGGCTCGATGGCGTTCCAGGACGCGGCCAAGAAGGCCAAGCCGGTGCTGCTCGAGCCGATCATGCGCGTCGAGGTCGTCGTCCCGAAGGAACACATGGGCGACGTGATGGGCAACCTGTCCAGCCGGCGCGGCCAGATTCAGTCGCAGGAAGACCGCGGCGGCACGCAGATCATCAACGCGCGGGTGCCGCTGTCGGAGATGTTCGGCTACTCGACCGACCTCCGCTCGCGGACGCAGGGACGCGCGACCTACTCGATGCACTTCGATCGCTACGAGCAGGCGCCGCACGAACGACGAGCGAAGAAGTCGTCGCTCGCATGCAGGGTAAATAACGATGGCAACCGCATCTTTCAACGAGAAGATCCGCATCCGCCTCAAGGCCTACGACTACCGGGTGCTCGACCAGTCGACGAGCGAGATCGTCGAGACCGCCAAGCGCACCGGCGCGCGGCTGGCGGGGCCGATTCCGCTGCCGACGTCGAAGAACAAGTGGACGGTGCTGCGCTCGCCGCACGTCGACAAGAAGTCGCGCGAGCAGTTCGAGATCCGCACGCACAAGCGGCTGATCGACATCTTCGAGCCGACGCCGCAGACGGTGGACGCGCTGATGAAGCTCGATCTGCCGGCGGGCGTCGACGTCGAGATCAAGGCGTTCGGCAAGGAACACAAATAGCCATGGTCACCGGAATCATCGGCCGCAAAGTCGGCATGACCCAGATCTTCGACGCGGACGGCACCGTGCATCCGGCCACCGTGATCAAGGCCGGTCCGTGCGTCGTCGTCCAGGCGAAGGACGCGCAGAAGGACGGCTACGAGGCGGTGCAGCTCGGCTTCGTCGAGGAGACGCCGGCGAAGTCGAACAAGCCGACCGCCGGGCACTTCAAGAAGGCCAACGTGCCGCCGACGCGCGTCAAGCGCGAGGTCGGGCTCGCCGCCGGCGCCGAGAAGCCGAAGGTCGGCGATCAGGTGCTGGCGTCGATCTTCGCCAACGGCGAGCGCGTCGACATCGTCGGCACCGGCCGCGGCAAGGGCTTCCAGGGCGTCGTCAAGCGGCATCACTTCGCCGGCGGCGCGGCGACCCACGGCTCGATGTTCCACCGCGCGCCCGGCTCGATCGGCGCCTCGTCGTTCCCGTCGCGCGTCGTCAAGGGCATGCGCGCCGCCGGCCGGATGGGCGGCAAGCGCATCACGATTCACAACCTGAAGGTCCTGCGCGTCGATCCGGAGAACCACCTGCTGATCGTCGAGGGCGGCATTCCGGGCGCGCCGACCAGCTACGTGATCATCCGCAAGGCGGTCACGCCGAAGAAGCTCAAGGTCGCGCAGGTCGAGAAGCCCAAGAAGGGCAAGAAGTAGCCATGCAACTCGATGTCGTGAACAACGAGAACAAGAAGGTCGGCACCGTCGACGTCAACGACGAGGTGTTCGGCGGCCGCATCAACGGCGACCTGATGTGGGAGTCGGTGGTGCACGCCAACGCGGCGGACCGCAGCGGCACCCACGCGGCCAAGAACCGCGCGCTTCGTCAGCGGCAGCGGCAAGAAGCCGTGGAAGCAGAAGGGCACCGGCCGCGCCCAGGTCGGCTCGAGCCGGACGCCGCTGTGGCGCCACGGCGGCACCGTGCACCCGCCGCGGCCGCGCAGCTACGACTTCAAGCTGTCGAAGAAGGTCGAGCGCGGCGCGCTGCGCTCGGCGCTGTCCGAGAAGATGAAGGCCGGCGAGGTGATCGTCGTCGACGCGCTCGGCGGCGACCGAGATCAAGACCAAGGCGGCGGTCGAGATGCTGAAGCGGCTCGGCGTCACCGGCAAGGCGGTCCTGGTCGACGTCGCCGCCGACGAGAAGCTGTCGCGCTCGGTGCGCAACATTCCCGGCGTGTCGCTGGTCGCCGAGCGCGCGGCTGACCGCGCGCGAAGTGATCGGCGCCGGCCGCGTGGTCGCGACCCAGGGCGCGCTCGAGAAGCTGCAGGAGGCGCTGGCATGAAGCTCACCGACGTGATCCGCCGCCCGCTCATCACCGAGAAGACGTCGCTGCTGCGCGAAGACGGCCGGACGATCGTGTTCGAGGTGGCGACGGGCGCCGAACAAGATCGAAGTCAAGCGCGCGATCGAGCAGCTGCTCGGCGCCAAGGTCGAGAGCATCCGCACCAGCATCTCGCACGGCAAGATCAAGCGGCAGGGCCGGTTCGCCGGCCGCCGCTCGGACTGGAAGAAGGCCTACGTCAAGCTGCGCGAAGGCGCGAAGATGCCTGAATTCCTGGAAGGCGCGTAATCATGCCATTTCGCAAACTCAAGCCGACGTCGCCCGGCACCCGGTTTCAGACGGTGCCGATCTTCGACGAGATCACGACGCAGGAGCCGCACAAGCCGCTGCTCGAGCCGATCGCAGCACCGGCGGCCGCAACAACGCCGGGCAGCTGACCTCGTGGTGGCGCGGCGGCGGCCACAAGCGGATGTACCGCATCATCGACTTCAAGCGGAACAAGCACGACATTCCGGCGAAGGTGTCGACGATCGAGTACGACCCGAACCGCTCGTCGCGGATCGCGCTGCTGACCTACGCCGACGGCGAGAAGCGCTACATCCTGCAGCCGGCCGGCCTGAAGGTCGGCGACACGCATCGTGTCCGGGCAGAACGTCGACATCCTGCCGGGCAACGCGCTGCCGCTGAAGAACATCCCGCTCGGCACGCTGCTGCACAACGTCGAGCTGAAGCCGGGCAAGGGCGGCCAGATCGCGCGCAGCGCCGGGTCGTCGGTGCAGCTGGTCGCCAAGGAAGGCGACTACGCCTCGGTCAAGATGCCGTCGAGCGAGATTCGCAAGATCAACATGGAGTGCTACGCGACGATCGGCACGGTCGGCAACATCGACCACGAGAACGTCTCGATCGGCAAGGCCGGGCGCAGCCGCTGGAAGGGCATCCGGCCGCACGTGCGCGGCGTCGCGATGAACCCGGTCGACCATCCGCTCGGCGGCGGCGAAGGCAAGACCTCGGGCGGCCGTCACCCGGTGACGCCGTGGGGCATGCCGACCAAGGGCTACAAGACGCGCAACAGCAAGACCACCGATCGGTACATCGTTCAGCGGAGACAGAAGTAAATGGGCCGCTCACTGAAGAAAGGTCCGTTCGTCGACACGCACCTCCTCGAAAAAGTCGAGGTGATGAATCGCCAGGCGGACAAGAAGGTCATCAAGACGTGGTCGCGCCGGTCGACCGTGATTCCCGAGATGGTCGGGCACACGCTCGCGGTGCACAACGGGCGCAAGTTCATCCCGGTCTACGTGACCGAGAACATGGTCGGCCACAAGCTCGGCGAGTTCGCGCCGACGCGGCTGTTCAAGGGACACACGACCAAGGTGGCCGAGAAGGCCGCGACGGTCGCGCCCGGCGCCGGCGCGCCGGCTGCGGCGGCGGGAAGAGCTAGGTAGGGCATCATGATTCAGGCAGCAGGCCACAGCGCGCTACGTCCGGACGTCGGCGCAGAAGGCCGGGCTCGTGCTCGCGCTGATCCGCGGCAAGGACGTCAACCAGGCGCTCGCGACGCTCAAGTTCACGCGCAAGGCGATTGCCGAGGACATCTCGAAGGTGCTGCGCTCGGCGATTGCCAACGCGCACCAACAAGGAAGGCTTCAGCGGCGACGTCGACAAGCTGTTCGTGTCGGCGTGCTACGCCAACCAGGGGCCGTCGGCCAAGCGGGTGCGTCCGGCGCCGATGGGCCGCGCGTTCCGCGTGCTGAAGCGCACCGCGCACCTCACGCGTGCACGTGTCGGAGCGGCCGGAGAAGGTCGTCGCGGTCGGCACCGACGCCGCCGGCGCCGAGGCGCCGCGGCCGAAGCGCGCGCGCGCCCAGAAGTCGGCGACGACGCCGTCGAAAAAAGCTCACAGAAGGCGAAGGAGTAACCGTGGGCCAGAAAGTTCACCCGTTCGGATTCCGGCTCGGGTTCAACAAGACGTGGCGGTCGCGCTGGTTCGCCGACAAGCGACTACGCGAAGCTGCTGCACGAGGATCTGGCGCTGCGCTCGACCCTCAAGAAGCGGTTCGCGCACGCCGGCGTCTCGAAGATCGAGACCGAGCGCGCCGTCAACCAGCTGAAGATCGACATCTACACCTCGCGGCCGGGCATCATCATCGGCCGCAAGGGCACGGAAGTCGACAAGCTGAAGCAGGAAATCCAGAAGAAGACCAGCCGCGAGGTCTTCATCAACATCCAGGAGATCCAGAAGCCGGAGCTCGACGCCCAGCTGATCTCCGAGTCGGTGGCGATGCAGCTCGAGAAGCGCGTCGCGTTCCGCCGCGCGATGCGCAAGGCGGTCGAATCGGCGCTGCGCTTCGGCGCGCGCGGCATCAAGGTGCGCGTCTCCGGCCGCCTGAACGGCGCCGAGATCGCGCGCTCCGAGTGGTATCTGCACGGCCAGCTGCCGCTGCAGACGCTGCGCGCCGACATCGACTACGGCTTCGCCGAAGCGAGCACGACCTACGGCCAGATCGGCATCAAGGTGTGGCTCTACAAGGGCGAGCGCCTGGTGCCGCAGCGCGGCCGTGAAGAGGAATACCGGGAACGCGCGCCGCGCCGACCGCAGGCGCGCGCGTACGATCTGGTAATCGAGTGATCTGGTCAGTCGAGTGATCGATTATCAGATTCCCAGATGATCCAATTACCAGATTCAGGGATTGTCGTTATGTTGATGCCGAAGAAAGTTAAGTACCGCAAGCAGCAGCGCGGGCGCATGGCCGGCAAGGCCTGGCGCGGGTCCGACGTGTCGTTCGGCGACTACGGGCTGAAGGCGCTCGAGCCCTGCTGGCTGACCGACCGCCAGATCGAGGCGGCGCGCGTCGCGATGACGCGCTTCATCGCCCGCGGCGGCAAGATCTGGACGCGCGTGTTCCCGGACAAGCCGATCACCAAGAAGCCGCAGGAAACCCGCATGGGCAAGGGCAAGGGCGCGCCCGAGCAGTGGGTCTGCGTCGTCCGGCCCGGGCGGGTGCTGTTCGAGATGGAAGGCGTGACGCGAGAAGGACGCGCGCGAGGCGATGCGGCTGGCGGCGGCGAAGCTGCCGATCATGACCAAGTTCGCGACCCGCTTCGCGCTGGAGAAGATGCTATGAAGGCCGCCGAACTGCGCGACCTCGGCGCCGAGGAGCTCGGCGCCAAGGAGCGCGACCTGACCGATCAGCTGTTCCGGATGCGCATCCAGAAGTCGATGGGACAGCTCGAGGCGCCGGACAAGATGCGCACGGTGCGCCGCGATCTCGCGCGCATCAAGACCGTGCAGCGACAGAAGACGCGGCGAATTGGGATGGGACCCAGCCCATCAGGATCAGATATGGCGCAGAAATCTGAAAAAGTCGGCGTCGTCGTCAGCAACAAGATGCAGAAGAGCATCGTGGTGGCGGTCGAGTGGCAGGTGCGCGACGGGCTCTACGGCAAGACCCAGCGGCGGACCTCGAAGTTCATGGTGCACGACGAGGAGAACGCCGCCAAGATCGGCGACACCGTCGCGATCACCGAGACGCGGCCGATGAGCCGCCGGAAGCGCTGGGCGCTGGCCCGCGTCGTCCGCAGCTCGGCGGGAGTCTAGGAGCCAACCATGATTCAGATGCGATCGATCCTCGACGTCGCCGACAATTCCGGCGCGCGCAAGATCGCGGTCATCAACCCGCTCGGCGGATCGACCGGGCGCTACGCGCGGCTCGGCGACATCGTCACGGCGTCGGTGAAGGAAGCGACGCCGGAAGGCACCGTCAAGAAGGGCCAGGTCGTCAAGGCGGTGATCGTGCGCACGGTCAAGGAAGCAGCGCCGGCGCGACGGCAGCTACATCCGCTTCGACCGCAACGCCGCGGTGCTGATCAACGACAACAACGAGCCGATCGGCACGCGCGTGTTCGGGCCGGTGGCGCGCGAACTGCGCGAGCGCCGGTTCATGAAGATCATCTCGCTGGCGCCGGAGGTTCTGTAAATGCCCGTCTAGCTACTCCGCTCCGCAAGAACGACAACGTGCTGGTCATCACCGGCAAGGACCGCGGCAAGAAGGGCCGCGTCCTGAAAGTGGTGCCGTCGAAGAGCGGCAAGGTCCGCCTGATCGTCGAAGGCGTCAACCTGATCAAGCGCCACACCAAGCCGAACCCCGGCAAGAACATCAAGGGCGGCATCGTCGAGCGCGAGGCGTCGCTGCACGCCTCGAACGTGCAGCTGGTCTGCCCCGAGTGCGGCGCGCAGACGCGCGTCGGCCACAAGATTCTCGGCGACGGCCGCAAGGTCCGGGTCTGCCGCAAGTGCGAGGGAGTGGTCGACAAATGAACCGGCTGAAAGAGAAGTACCACAAGGAAGTCGTGCCGGCCCTGACCAAGGAGTTCGGCTACAAGAACGTCATGGCCGTGCCCAAGATCCAGAAGGTCGTGGTCAACATGGGCCTCGGCGAGGCGACCGCCAACGCCAAGATCATCGAGACCGGCGCCGACGAGCTCGCCCGCATCACCGGCCAGAAGCCGGT
This sequence comes from uncultured Acidobacteriota bacterium, assembly GCA_963794705.1. Classification (GTDB taxonomy): domain Bacteria; phylum Acidobacteriota; class Vicinamibacteria; order Vicinamibacterales; family CAVVIG01; genus CAVQFC01. Next base: position 1,012,816 of record CAWCFI010000003.1, on the reverse strand, counting down.
GACGCGCCGCTCGAAGAAGTCGATCGCGCAGTTCAAGGTCCGCAAGGGCCAGCCGGTCGGGACGATGGTGACGCTGCGCGGCGAGCGGATGTGGGAGTTCCTCGACCGCCTGGTGAGCATCGCGCTGCCGCGCGTGCGCGACTTCAAGGGCGTGTCGCCCAAGGGCTTCGACGGCCGCGGCAACTACACGCTCGGCCTCAAGGATCAGCTGCTGTTCCCGGAAATCGACTACATGAAGGTCGACAAGGCGCGCGGCATGAACGTGTCGGTGGTGACCACCGCCAGGACCGACGAAGAAGCGCGGAAGCTGCTGCAGTTCATCGGCATGCCGTTCCGTCAGAACTAACGCATATGGCTACTACTGCAAAGATCGCGAAAGAAGCAAAGACGCCGAAGTTCAAGGTCCGGCTGCGCAACCGCTGCCGTCTGTGCGGGCGGCCGCGCGCCTACATGCGGAAGTTCGCCCTGTGCCGCCTCTGTTTCCGCAAGCTGGCGCTTGACGGCGACGTCACGGGCGTGACGAAGAGTAGTTGGTAATTGGAGACTTGGTGAGGTGGTGAATGCAATCACCCACTCGCCAACTCACGAACTCACCAAATCGAAGATTGAAGAGCTGAGAGATATGACTGACCCTATTGCCGATATGCTGTCGCGGATCCGCAACGCGGTGACCGCCAAGGGAACGCGCGTCGACATGCCCTCGTCGCGCCTGAAGGCCGAGATCGCCCGCATCCTCCAGGACGAGGGCTACATCCAGGGCTTCAAGCTGCTCGACGGCGCGGCCGAGAAGACCACCGCGCAGACCAAGACGCTGCGCCTGTTCCTGAAATACGGCCCGCACGGCGAGCGGCTGATCACCGGCGTGCAGCGCATCAGCCGCCCCGGCCGCCGCGTCTATTTCGGCAAGGAGGACGTGCCGGAAGTGCTGGCCGGCCTCGGCACCAGCATCCTGACGACGTCGCGCGGCGTCATGACCGGCCGCGCCGCCGTGAAGGCCGGCGTCGGCGGCGAAGTGCTCTGCAACATCTGGTAGCTAGAAGCCATCAGCTCTCGGCGCTCAGCGCTCAGCGCTGACAGGTCGAGAGCTGAAAGCGGAGAGCTGAAAGCTAAAAGATATGTCTCGAATCGGTAAGAAACCCATCACCGTTCCCAAGGGCGTCACCGCGAAAGTGGTCGACGGCGCCGTGGAGCTGCAGGGCCCGAAGGGCAAGCTGCGCCAGGCGCATCCCGGCCGGCATCATCTTCGCGCTCGAGGACGGCCACCTGGTCGCCAAGCTGCGAGACCGACGATCCGCAGCTCGGCAAGTTCCACGGCCTGGCGCGCAGCCTGGTCGCCAACGCGGTCGCCGGGCGTCACCGACGGCTTCAAGCGCGAGCTCGACATCGTCGGCGTCGGCTACCGCGCCGAGCTGAAGGGCAAGCAGGTGATCTTCGCGCTCGGCTACTCGCACGCGGTCGTGTTCGACATCCCGACGGGGATCGACGTGGCGATCGACAAGCAGACGCACATCACCGTGACCGGCGTCGACCGCCAGCTGGTCGGGCAGGTCGCGGCCAACATCCGGCGGCTGCGCAAGCCCGACCCGTACAAGCAGAAGGGCGTCCGCTACACCGGTGAAGTGCTGAAGAAGAAGGCCGGCAAGACGGGGGCGAAGTAATGAGGATCAAAACCAAGGACGATCGGCGCGTCCGCATCCAGCTGCGCCAGCGCAAGCGGATCTCGGGCACCAAGGAGCGGCCGCGGCTGAGCGTGTTCCGCAGCGTGACCCACATCTACGCGCAGGTGATCGACGACCTGACCGGCGAGACGCTGGTGTCGGCGTCGACCGTCGAGCCGTCGGTGAAGGGCGCGCTCGACAAGGCGGCGCAAGGGCGGCAACCTCAAGGGCGCCGAGGCGATCGGCAAGGCGATCGCCGAGCGCTCGATCGAAAAGGGCATCAAGCGCGTGGTGTTCGACCGCAGCGGGTTCCTGTATCACGGGCGCATCCGCGCCGTGGCGGACGCTGCGCGCAAAGCCGGACTGGAATTCTAGGAGCACTATGCGAACTCGCGAGCGAATCGACCCGAGCCAGCTCGACCTCAAGGACAACGTGGTGCAGATCAGCCGCGTCACCAAGGTCGTCAAGGGCGGCAAGAACCTGAGCTTCAGCGCGCTGGTCGTCGTCGGCGACGGCCACGGCGTGGTCGGCTTCGGCATCGGCAAGGCCAAGGAAGTGCCCTCGGCGATCAAGAAGGGCATCGAGGCGGCGAAGAAGAACCTGATCCGCGTGCCGCAGGCCGGCAACACGATCCCGCACCGGATCGTCGGCAACTTCGGCGCGGGCAGCGTGCTGCTGAAGCCGGCGCCGGACGGCACCGGCATCATCGCCGGCGGCGCGGTGCGCGCGGTGGTCGAAGCGGCGGGCATCGGCAACATCGTGACCAAGTCGCTCGGATCGGCCAACGCGCACAACGTGGTGCGCGCGACCTGCCAGGGGCTCGACTCGCTGAAGGATCCGGCGACGATCGCGCGGATGCGCGGCAAGGAGCTCGACGGATCTGACGAGCGTGAGAGCGTAACGACCATGGCGAACCATCGAACCGACACCAAGGGCGGCACCGTCAAGGTGACGCTGATGAAGAGCCCGACCGGGTTCAACGGCACGCAGAAGACCGTGGTGCGCAGCCTGGGCCTGCTGCGGATCCGCCACTCGGTGGAGCTGAAGGACACGCCGGAGACGCGCGGCATGATCCACAAGGTGCGTCACCTCGTGGAGGTGGAATAACCATGGCATTGAACAATCTGCGCCCGCCCAAGGGCATGAAGCACGCGAAGAAGCGGATCGGCCGCGGCCAGGGATCGGGCAACGGCAAGACCGCCGGGCGCGGGCACAAGGGCGCGAAATCGCGATCGGGCTTCACCTTCAAGCGCGGCTTCGAAGGCGGCCAGATGCCGCTGCACCGCCGCGTGCCGAAGCGCGGGTTCCACAACCCGTTCCGCGTCGAGTACGAAGTGGTCAACCTCGACACGCTCGGTGAGCGGTTCGAGGCCGGCACCGTCGTGACGCTGGAGCTGCTCGCCGAGCATCGGCTGATCAGCGGCGTCAAGAAGCGGCTGAAGGTGCTGGGGCGCGGCGAGGTCGGCAAGGCGCTGACGGTGCGCGCGCACAAGTTCAGCGGCAAGGCGGCGGAGAAGATCGCGGCGGCGGGCGGCGCGACGGAGCAACTCTAGTGAACGACAGCCTGAAGAACCTCTTCACCGTCTCGGACCTGCGCAACCGCATCCTGTTCACGCTGGGCATGCTCGCGGTGTACCGCGTCGGGCACCACATCACGGTGCCGGGCGTGAACCTGGCCGCGCTCGACGAGCTCGCGCGGCAGATGCAGAACAACATGTTCGGCCTCTACGACATGTTCTCGGGCGGCAACCTGTCGCGGGTGACGATCTTCGCGCTGGGCATCATGCCCTACATCAGCGCGTCGATCATCCTGCAGCTGCTGACGGTGGTCTGGCCGTACCTCGAGAAGCTGTCGAAGGAAGGCGAGCTCGGGCCGCCGCAAGATCACGCAGTACACGCGCTACGGGACGATCGTGCTGAGCGTCGTGCAGGCGCTCGGCATCGCCATCTTCCTCGAGCGCCAGACCAAGATCGCCGGCGGCCTGCCGCTGGTCTACAACCCGGGCATCGCGCTTCCGGATGATGGCGGTGCTGACGCTGACCACCGGCACCTGCTTCATCATGTGGCTCGGCGAGCAGATCACCGAGCGCGGCATCGGCAACGGCATGTCGCTGATCATCTACGCCGGCATCGTCGTCGGGCTGCCGCGCGCGGTGCTGCAGACGTTCGATCAGATGCGGACCGGCCAGATCGGGCTGCTGCGGATCCTGTTCCTGATCGTGTTCATGGCGCTGGTCGATCGCGGCGATCGTGTTCGTCGAGCGCGGCGCACCGGCGGGTCACCGTGCAGTACGCCAAGCGCGTCGTCGGGCGGCGGATGTACGGCGGCTCGAGCACGCACATCCCGCTGAAGGTGAACACCGGCGGCGTCATCCCGGTGATCTTCGCCTCGTCGATCCTGGCGTTCCCGGCGACGATCGCGCAGGCGTTCCCCGGCAAGTACGCCGACGCGGTGTCGCAGCAGCTCGGCCTCGGCATGCCGCTCTACAACCTGCTCTACGTGGCCGGCATCATCTTCTTCGCCTACTTCTACACCGCGATCATCTTCAACCCGGATGACGTGGCGGAGAACATGCGCAAGTACGGCGGCTTCGTGCCGGGCATCCGGCCGGGCAAGCGGACGGCCGAGTACATCGACACGATCCTGGCGCGCATCACGCTGGCCGGCGCGATCTACCTGGCGCTGATCGCGCTGCTGCCGAACTTCCTGATCAGCGGCTTCCGGGTCGCGCCGATTCCGTTCATCGGCGACTGGCTCGACGCGGCGCTGCCGAAGTTCATCACCGAAGGCCTGAACGTGCAGTTCTTCTTCGGCGGCACCTCGCTGCTGATCGTCGTCGGCGTGGCGATGGACACCGTGCAGCAGGTCGAGTCGCAGCTGATCATGCGGCACTACGACGGCTTCATGAAGAAGTCGCGGGTTCGCGGGCGAAGGGCGTAGTCGTTCGTCATGAGTCGTTTGTCGTTTGTCGGTGAACCGCGGCCAAGGACCAAGGACCAAGGACCAACGACCACATGGCTTTGAATCTGCTGATGCTCGGTCCGCCGGGCGCGGGAAAAGGCACGCAGGCGGAACGCTTCGCCAAGGCCGCGCGGCATCCCGAGGATCTCGACCGGCGACATCCTGCGCGAGGCGGTGCACGCCGGGACCGAGATCGGGCTGCGGGCCAAGGCGGTCATGGATCGCGGCGAGCTGGTCGGCGACGACGTGATGATCGGCATCGTCGCGCGAGCGGCTCGAGCGGCACGACGCGATGGGCGGCTTCGTGCTCGACGGCTTTCCGCGGACGGTGGCGCAGGCGGCGGCGCTCGACGGGATCATGACCGAGCGCGATCCGCTGATCGTGGTCGACATCGTGGTGCCGGAGGCGGAGCTGGTGCGGCGGCTCGGCACGCGGATGATCTGCGACGACTGCGGCACCGGCGCGGCGGTCGGCAGCGCGCTCGGCGCGGCCTGCGCCAAGTGCGGCGGCCGGCTGGTGCAGCGGGCCGACGACAACCAGGCGGTCGTGCTCGAGCGCCTGAAGGTCTACCACCGGCAGTCGGAGCCGCTGGTCGAGTACTACCGCGTGCGGCCGACGTTCCGCTCGATCGACGGCGCCCAGGCGCCCGATCGGGTGGCGGCGGATCTCGCCGCGGCGATCGAGGCGGCGGGCACGGGCCGCGGCGCCGTGGGAGTACGCGGGTGATCGTCTGCCGTTCGTCGGCGGAGCTCGAACGGATGCGCGAAGCCGGGCGGCTGGTCGGCGAAGTGCTGACCGAGCTGGCCGCGCACGTGGCGCCGGGCGTGACCACCGCGGATCTCGACGAGCTGGCGGAGAAGCGGATCCGGAAGGCGGGCGCGAGTCCGGCGTTCAAGGGGTACCACGGCTACCCGGCGACGATTTGCGCGTCGATCAACGAAGAGGTGATCCACGGGATCCCCTCCGGGCGCCGGCTGCTGAACGAAGGCGACGTCATCTCGATCGACGTCGGCGCGGAGCTGGACGGCTACTTTGGCGACAGCGCGATGACGCTGGCGGTCGGCCAGGTGTCGGAAGAGGCGGCGACGCTGCTGCGGGTCACCGACGAGTCGCTCTACAAGGCGATCGAGGCGGTGAAGCCGGGCGGGCGGATCTCGGACATCGGCCACGCGGTGCAGGCGCACGTCGAGGCCTACGGGTTCTCGGTGGTGCGCGAGTTCGTCGGCCACGGCATCGGGCAGAAGATGCACGAGGAGCCGCAGGTGCCGAACTACGGCGAGCCGGGGCGCGGGCCGCGGCTGACCGAGGGGATGGTGCTGGCGATCGAGCCGATGGTGAACGCCGGCAAGCCGGCGGTGAAGGTGCTGGCGGACGGCTGGACCGCGGTGACGCGGGACGGCAGCCTGTCGGCGCATTTCGAGCACACGGTGGCGGTAACGGCGGACGGCCCATGGATTCTGACGGCGAGGGAAGTCCCGGTCGCGCCCAGGCTGGCCGCGCGCAAGTAAGCGGCGTGGTCATGGAGACCCTGCCGAGCGCCCTCTACAAGGTGCGGCTCGACGAAGGGTCGCTGGTGATGGCGCACATCGCGGATCGGATCGATCGCAACTTCGTGCGGATCCTGGTCGGCGACCGAGTGCGGTTGGAGCTCTCGCCGAGCGATGTCGGCCGGGGGCGGATTATCGAAAAGCTGTAGCGCGAAGGCTTCAGCCGGGAGCGGGGACCACATGAAAGTACGAGCGTCGGTGAAGAGAATCTGCGACAAGTGCAAGATCGTCCGGCGCCGCGGCGTGGTGCGGGTGATTTGCTCGAACCAGAAACACAAGCAGCGGCAGGGATAAGACTATGGCGCGAATTGCAGGCGTTGATCTCCCGAGGACCAAGCGCATCGAGATTGGTCTCACCTACATCTATGGCATCGGGCGGTTTCGCTCGAACACGATTCTGAAGGCGGCCGGGGTCAGCCCCGACATCCGCATCAAGGATCTGTCCGAAGACGACGTCCGGAACATCAGCAAGGTGATCGAGGAGCAGGGCGGCGTGGAAGGCGACCTCCGCAAGGACATCTCCATGAACATCAAGCGGCTGATGGAAATCGGCTGCTTCCGCGGGCTGCGGCACCGCCGCAACCTGCCGGTGCGCGGCCAGCGCACCAAGACCAACGCCCGCACCCGCAAGGGCCCGCGCAAGGGCGCGATTGCGAAGAAGAAGGTTATCTAATGGCGAAGAGTGAACCGGCCGCCGACGCGGGCCTTCCCGAGAAAGAGAAAAAGGAAGGCGCCGGCAAGCGCAAGAAGACATTCAAGAAGCGCGGCGAGAAGCGGATCGTGCACCACGGCCTGGCGCACATCCACGCCTCGTTCAACAACACCACGGTGACCATCACCGACACCGAAGGCAACGTGGTGGCATGGTCGAGCGCCGGCGGAATCGGCTTCAAGGGCTCGCGCAAGGGGACGCCGTTTGCGGCCACCCAGGCGGCGCTCGCCGCCGGCAACGTCGCCAAGACGGTCGGCATGCGCTCGCTCGACGTGCGGGTCAAGGGACCCGGATCCGGCCGCGAGTCGGCGATTCGCGCGCTGCAGACGGTGGGTATCGAAGTGAAATCGATCCGCGACGTGACGCCCATCCCGCACAACGGATGCCGTCCCCCGAAGCGGAGGAGAGTGTAAATGGCTCGTTATATCGGTCCGGTCTGCCGGCTCTGCCGCCGCGAGGCGATGAAGCTGTTCCTCAAGGGCGAGCGCTGCTATACGGAGAAGTGCGCGATCGAGAAGCGCAACTTCCCGCCGGGACAGCACGGCAAGACGCGGAAGGCGAAGCTCGCCGGCTACGGCCTGCAGCTGCGCGAGAAGCAGAAGGTCAAGCGCATCTACGGCGTGCTCGAGGATCAGTTCCGCGGCTACTTCGAAGCGGCCGAGCGCGCCCGCGGCATCACCGGCGTGACGCTGCTGCAGCTGCTCGAGCGCCGGCTGGACAACGTGGTCTACCGCCTCGGGCTGTCGACCTCGCGTCCGCAGGCCCGGCAGCTGGTGCGCCACGGCCACTTCCTGGTCAACGGCAAGAAGGTCGACATCCCGTCCTTCCAGGTGAAGGAAGGCGACGTCATCACCGTGCTCGGCCGCACCCAGAAGAACACCACCATCGAGCACGCGATGGAAGAAGTGAAGGGCCGCGGCATCCCCGAATGGCTCTCGTTCGACCAGAACACGATCACCGGCCGCGTCAACGCGGTGCCGACGCGCGAGCAGATCAACCTGCCGGTGCAGGAACAGCTCATCGTCGAGTTGTACTCGAAGTAATTCGTCACCCGCCGGCCCGCAGCTTTTTCAGACCTGCAGCGGGAGGTCGGCGGTCATGTGCAGGTCTGGAGGCCCGTCTGCGGGCCCGACGCGAAAGGATACAAGATGCTCTGGAAAGGTTTTCAGCGACCCAAGCGGCTCGAGTTCGAACGCGAGACGCTCACCGATCGATTCGGCCGGTTCTACGCCCAGCCGTTCGAGCGCGGCTTCGGCACCACCATCGGCAACGCGCTGCGCCGGGTGCTGCTCTCCTCGATTGAAGGCGCGGCCATCACCGCGGTGAAGATCGACGGCGTGCTGCACGAGTTCTCGCCGATCCCGGGCGTGGTCGAGGACGCGACCGACATCATCCTGAACCTGAAGCAGATTCCGCTGAAGCTGCATACCGACCAGGTCAAGACGCTGACCCTCAAGATCGACAAGGCCGGCGAAGTGCGCGGCCGCGACATCCAGGCCGACGGCGACGTCGAGATCCTCGAGCCGGATGCCCACATCGCCACCGTCTCCGAGCACGGCAAGCTCCACATGGAGATGCGCATGAAGCGCGGCCGCGGCTACGTGTCGGCGGACAAGAACTTCGACGAAGACCTCGGCATCGGCTGGATTCCGATCGACTCGGTCCACTCGCCGGTCAAGAAGGTCAACTACCTGGTCGAGGCGGCCCGCCTCGGACAGACCACCGACTACGACAAGCTGACGGTCGACGTCTGGACCAACGGCTCGATCAACCCGCGCGACGCCGTCTCGCTCGCGTCCAAGCTGGTCCGCGACCACCTGAATATCTTCATCAACCTCGAAGAGGGGGCGGAGACGCAGACCGAAACTGCGGCCGATGCGCCGCGCTCGGGCGCCAGCAACGAGAACCTCGACAAGTCGGTCGAAGAGCTCGAGCTCTCGGTGCGGTCGTACAACTGCCTGAAGAACGCGAACATCCGGACGATCCGCGAGCTGGTGCTCAAGACCGAGGCCGAGATGCTCAAGACCAAGAACTTCGGGCGCAAGAGCCTCAACGAGATCAAGGAAATCCTCCAGACGATGGGGCTGGGCCTCGGCATGCGTGTCGATCAGCCGGCCGGCGCGTCGCAGGACTAAGACAGGGACAGGGATTGGGAATTAGGGACTAGGGATTAGGCGGAGACCTCGGATGGTCTCCCCTCTCTCCAATCCCTAATCCCCACGTCCTAGCCCCTACAGGATTTGCAGCTATGAGACACCGAGTCGCACACCGAAAACTGGGCCGAGTCACCGAGCATCGCATCTCGATGCTGCGGAACCAGGCGACGGCCCTGCTCAAGTACGAGCACCTGACCACGACCGTGCCGAAGGCGAAAGAGCTTCGGCCGTTCGTCGAGCGCCTGATCACCGTCGCCAAGCGCGGCCTCGCCGCCGGCGAAGCGAACGGACGGGTGTTGAACGCGCGCCGGCTGGTCATGCAGGACCTGCAGGATCGCGACGTGGTCAGCAAGCTGTTCGAGACGATTGCCCCGCGCTTCGCGGCCCGTCCCGGCGGCTACACGCGGCTGATGCGGACCGGCTACCGCAAGGGCGACAGCGCCGAACTGGCGATGGTCGAATTGATCGGCAGCGAGTTCGATCCGAACGCCAAGACCGAAGCGCCGGCCGAAGAGGCGAAGCCGAAGAGCAAGGGCGTCGGCGACCGTCTGCGCGCGGCCGCCGAACGGCTCCGCGGCAAGAAGGAAACGCCCGAGGGCGGCGGCAAGAAAGTGACCGCCAAGCCGTCGAAGGGCGCCGGCGCGGGTCGTCGCGCCACGACGCCTCGCAAGGCGGGCGGCAGTTAGAAGTTAGAAGTTAGAAGTACGAAGTTAGAAGTACGAAGCCTCGCGTGACCGAAAGGTGGCGCGGGGCTTTTTTCGTTTTGCGATACGATGCCGCACATGACACGGCTGGCGGAGCGGCCGCGCGCGGCGTCGCGGTCTCGCGCGGGACTGGCCGCGCTGGCCGTCGGGATGGGCGTGGCGGCGTGCGTCTACTGGCTGCGGGTCGATCGCATCGCCGGGCTCGTGGTGGACGACGCGTGGTACGTGCTGCTCGGGCGGGCGCTGGCCCGCGGTGAAGGATTCCGTCTGGTCAGCTCGGCGGCCACGGCGATCATGCCGGTGGTGCCTCCGGGCTTTCCGGCCATCCTCGCCGTGATCTTCCGGATCGGCCCGGACTTTCCGCAGAACGTGCTGCTGCTGAAGAGCGTGTCCATCGCGGCGATGCTCGCCGTCGGGCCGCTCACCTACTACTTCCTCACCGAATATCGCCAGGTGCCATGGCTGCTCGCCGTCGGCATCGCCGTGGCGACGACGCTGACCCCGGGCCTGGTGTTTCTCGCGACGTCGACGTTGATGGCGGAGTGCGTCTTCGTATTCGGTCAGCTGCTGACCATCGTCGTGATCGAGGCGGCATTGCGGGCCGACGACGAGGCGGCCGGCCGGCGCCGGACCATCACGGCCGCGCTGGTCGCCGCCGCCACCATGCTGGTGCGTTCGACCGGGCTGGCCCTGATCGTCGCGGTCGCCGGCCATCTGGTGGTGAAGCGGCGCCCCAAGGCGGCCGCGCTGTTCGCCGCGGTCACGCTGCTGTGCCTGCTGCCGTGGACGATCTATGCGCGCGCGCACGAGCCGACCGAGGCCCAACGCCTGGAACATGGCGGGTCGATCGCCTCCGTGTACACGACTTCAATGCGGATGCGGGTCGCGGGCATGGCGTCCTCGGGTCGCACCACGCTCGGCGACCTTCCCGCACAGACCTGGTGGAACCTGGTCAACGTGTTCGGCCGCGATATGGGAGGGGTGTTCGTCCCGGCCTTCCTTCGCGGCCCGAACGAGAGCGGCGAAGAGGTGGTCTCGCTGGGGGCGAGTTCCGGTCCCCTGCCGGGCAGCATGGGCGGCGCCACCGCGACCATGGTGATTGCGTTCGTGCTCAGTGCGTTCGTGCTGGCCGGTTATGTCAGTGCCGCCCGCGAGCATCTCACCGCGGCGGAACTGCTGGTGCCGCTTTCGCTGGCGCTGACGATCGCGGTTCCGTTCCAGACGTTCCGCTACGTGCTGCCGCTGACCCCGTTTCTGTTCTTCTACCTGATCGAAGGCGTGCGGCGGGTGAGCCTGTGGTGCGGCCGCGCGATGGGGGCGGTGCCGCGCGACCCGTGGCGGGTGGCGAGGATCGTGATGCTCTGCCTGATTGGATTCGACCTGCTCGACCACGGGCAATACATCTTTGCTGCGCGCGGCGCGGAGGGAGCCCAGGCGGTCGACTGGATCGGCGACTCGAAGGAAATCGACGAGGTGCTCGGCTGGATGAAAGGGCGCCTGCCGGAGGGTGTCCCGGTGGTGACCACCAATCCGGCGCTGGTGTACCTCGCGACCGGCCACAAGACACTGGCGCTCGACGGCTATCAGGACAACTGGCGGCGATGGAAGGCCAGCGGCGCGCGCTACGTGGTGGCTCTTCGTCCGCTCGCGCTGCCGGAGTCGCCCGCCGTCTTCACGCTGCTCTATCAGTCGTCGCGCCGCAAGCTCTGGGTGATCGAGATTTAGACGGTCACGTCTCGGGGCGTTCAGACTTCCTCTACTTCGACCCCGGCCCGCTCGGCCTTCGCGGTGGCGATGATCTTCGACTGCAGATGCGCCGGGACCTCGTCGTAGTGCGAGTACTCCATGTGGTACGAGCCGCGGCCGCCGGTGGCCGAGGTGAGGTGCTGTTCGTAGGTCAGCATCTCCGACATCGGCACCTGCGCCTTGATGATCGTGGTCGCGCCGCGGGTGTCCATGCCGGCGATGCGGCCGCGCCGGCCGTTGAGATCACCCATCAGATCGCCGGCGTAGTCAGACGGCGTGTAGACCTCGACGTGCATGACCGGCTCGAGGATGGTGGGGCGGGCCCGCGTCATGGCGTCCTTGAACGCCAGCCGTCCGGCCATCTTGAACGAGAGCTCGTTCGAGTCGACGTCGTGGTATGAGCCGTCGAACACCGTGACCCGGAAGTCGACCATCGGAAAGCCGGCGAGGTAGCCGCGCACCCGGGTTTCCTGAATCCCTTTCTCCACCGCCGGAATGAACTGGCGCGGGATCGAGCCGCCGAAGATGTCGTCGACGAACTCGAAGTCCGAGCCGCGAGCCAGCGGCTCGACCTTGATCTTGCAGTCGCCGAACTGTCCGTGGCCGCCGGTCTGCTTCTTGTGGCGGCCGTGCGCCTCGGTGGCGGACTTGATCGTTTCGCGATACGGGATCCGCGGCGGTTTGAGGGTGACGTCGACGCCGAACCGCCGTTTCAGCTTGGCGACGGTCACCTCGATGTGCAGCTGGCCCTGCCCGTAGAGCAGCAGTTCCTTGGTCTGCGGATCGCGGCTGTAGCGGATCGACGGATCCTCTTCCTCGAGGCGGTGCATCGAGGTGCTGATCTTGTCCTCGTCGCCGCGGCTCTTCGGTTCGATCGCATAGGCCAGCACCGGCTCCGAGACCTGCGGGCCCGCATACGTGACGGGATCGCTCTTGTCGCCGAGCACGTCGTTGGTCAGCGTGTCCTTCAGCTTTGCGACGGCGCCCAGATCGCCGGCCTTGATCTCCGGCACGTTGGTCGGGGTCTTGCCCTGCATCAGCATCAGGTGGCCCAGCCGCTCAGGCGCATCCTTGGTCTTGTTGAGCACCGTCGAATCGGCCTTCACCGCGCCCGAGACGACGCGGAACATGGTGATGCGGCCGGCGAACGGGTCGGCGATCGTTTTCCAGACGAAGGCCGACAGCGGCCCGTGGTCGTCGGCCGGTCGCGCCACCGCCGCGCCGGCCCGGTCGGTGCCGTGAAACGGACGGTCCGCCGGCGACGGCAGGCAGGCGGTGATCGCGTCCAGCAGCTGCGGCACCCCGATGTTCAGCAGCGCCGAGGTGCAGACCAGCGGGAACAGCTTGCCGGCGACGGTCGCGCTGCGCAGCCCGGCCACGAGCTCGTCGTCGGTCAGCGTGCCGGCTTCGAAGAAATGCTCCATCAGCGTTTCTTCGTTCTCGGCGACCATCTCGATGAGCGCCTCGCGCGCGGCGGCCACCGCGTCGGTCATCTCGGCTGGCACCGGCGCTTCGCTGAAGGCGCCGCTGCCGTCGGTCTTGAAGACGAACGCCTTCTTCGACACCAGGTCCACCACGCCGCGAAACGCCTTCTCGTCGCCGATCGGCAGCTGGATCGGGATCACCGACCGGCTGCACGACTCGCGCAGCGAGGCCACGGTGCGGTCGAGGCTGGCGCGTTCGCGATCGAGACGATTGACGGCGATCAGGCGCGGCAGGGTCTGTTCCTCGGCGGCGGCCCAGACCTTTTCAGTCTGCACCATGACGCCGGCGACGGCGTCCACCACCACCAGCGCCGCGTCGGCGACGTTGAGCGCCGCCAGCGCGTCGGCCAGAAAATTGCCGACGCCCGGGGTGTCGATCAGGTTGATCTTCTGGCGGTTCCATTCGGCGAAGGCGACGCTGGCTGACAGCGTGTGCTTGCGCGCGATCTCCTCGTCGTCGTAGTCGGTGACGGTGGTGCCTTCGTCGACCTTGCCGAAGCGGTTGATCATGTTGGCGTCGGCGAGGATCGCGGACGCGAGCTGGGTCTTGCCCGAGCCGCTGTGACCGACGAGAGCGACGTTTCGAATGCTGGCCGCGTCGTAGACCTTCATGAGGTGTCCCCCGACGAGTTGGTGAATTCACCAACCACGCTTATCCCATGGCGGCATCATATGCAGGGGTGGGGGACCCCGCAAGGCGATCGTGCTATTCGTAGCGCAGAGCTTCGATGGGATCCAGCCTGGAAGCCCGGAATGCCGGGTACATCCCGAAGAACAGACCCACCGCGGCAGAGAAACCGATGCCAATCGCGAACGACCACCACGGCAGGGAGATGGGAAAACCCGAGGCGGCGTGCACGCCCCAGCCGATTGCCGCTCCCAGCGCGACGCCGATCAGGCCGCCGGCGGAGGTCAGTACCGCGGCTTCGACCAGGAACTGGAACAGGATCTCGGCGCGGCGGGCGCCGAGCGCCTTGCGCACGCCGATTTCGCGGGTCCGCTCGGTCACCGAGATCGACATGATCGCCATCACCCCGATGCCGCCGACCATCAGTGCGATCGAGGAGATCACGATCAGCGCGAAGAACGTCCCCTGGCTGATTTGGTCCCACAGTTTCAAGAACGCGTCCTGCGTCACCAGATCGAAGTCGTCGGGTTGATCGAGCTTCAGCCCGTGACGGCTCCGCATCACGCGCTGGACGTCCGCCATCGCGGCGGCCTGGCTGACCCCGTCGCGCGGGATCACCGAGAGCATGAACGCCGTCATCGTCAACGACGGGGTGACGCGGAAGGCGCGAAGCCCGAACACGCGCTGGTAGACGGTGTAGGGAATCGCCACGAAATCGTCGGCGCCGAGGTTGAAGCCGCCGGCGCTCGGTGTCTTGTCGAACACGCCGATGACGGTGAAGCGCTCGGCGCCGACCCTGACGGTCTTGCCGACCGGATCGGTGCCGCTCGCCGCGAACAACAGCTGGTAGGGGGTGTCGCCGAGCACCACCACGTTCTTGCGGTACTGCAGTTCGGTGCCGTTGAAGAACCGGCCGGCGCGAACCGGCACGCGCGTCGCGTCGGCGAAGTGCTCGCCCGATCCGATCACGGCCAGCGCCTTCGTCCTCAGATCGCGGAAGAAGACGCGTTGACGGATCGCCGGTCCGCCCGGCCCATCTCGACGTCGACCAGCTGCGCGGTCGGCGCGCCTTCCTCGATGGCGCGCGCGTCGGAGATGGTGAGATTGGGGCGCTTGAAGAGGGTCCTGGCCTCGGCCGGGTTGGAAAAGCTGATGAAGCTGAAGCGCTGCACGAAGATGGTGTTGGGGCCGAGCGCGCGCACCATCTCGCGCAGTGACTGGTCGAAGCCGCGGATCATCGCCGTCATGCCGACGATCGAGGTGATGCCGATGACCACGCCGAGGATGGTCAACGCGGAGCGCATCTTGTTGCCCCGCACCGTGTCGACCGCCATGACGACGACCTCGCGCAGCAGACCAAGACGAAGCGCCATCGACGCCTCCTGTGTTATTCGTAGCGCAGCGCTTCGATCGGATCCAGGCGCGAGGCCTTGAAGGCGGGATACATCCCGAAGAAGAGCCCGACCGACGCTGAGAAGCCGATGCCGATCGCGAACGACCACCACGGCAGCGAGATCGGAAAGCCGGACACGAAGTGCACGGCCCAGCCGATGCCGGCGCCGAGGCCGATGCCGATCAGCCCGCCGACCGAGGTGAGGAAGGCCGCCTCCATCAGGAACTGGAACAGGATCTCGGCGCGGCGGGCGCCGAGCGCCTTGCGCACGCCGATCTCGCGGGTCCGCTCGGTGACCGAGATCGACATGATCGCCATCACCCCGATGCCGCCGACCATCAGCGCGATCGACGAGATCACGATCAGCGCGAAGAAGGTGCCCTGGCTGATCTGATCCCAGAGCTTGAGGAACGCGTCCTGGGTCAGCACGTCGAAGTCGTTCGGCTGGTCGAGCCGCAGTCCGTGGCGGATGCGCATCACGCGCTCGACGTCGGCGATCGCATCGGCCTGCCTGACCCCTTCACGCGGCACCAGCGCAATCTGGATCGGCAGGAAGGTCGCGCTCTTGCTGATCCGGACCGGGTTGAGGCCGAAGATGCGCTGGTAGGCGGTGTACGGGATCACCACGAAGTCGTCCTGGCCGAGGTTGAAGCCACCGGCGGCCGGCCGCTTGTCAAACACGCCGACCACCTCGAAGCGCTCGCTGCCGACGCGGACGGTCTTGCCCACCGGATCGATGCCGCTCGGCTCGAACAGCAGCTTGTAGGGGGTATTGCCGAGCACCACCACGTTCTTGCGGTATTGCACTTCGGTGCCGTTGAAGAACCGTCCCTGCAGAAACGGGATCTTGGTCCCCTCCGCGAAATACTCGGTGGTCCCGAACACGATCAGGCTCTTGGTCTTCTGGGTGCCGAAGAAGACGCGGCGCTGGGTCGGCGGCCCGCCGGCGCCGAGCTCGATGTCGACGAACTGGATGGTGCCGGCCTGTTCCTCGATGGCGCGCGCGTCGGAAATCGACAGGTTGGGCCGCTTGATCAGCTCCTTGAACTCGGCGCCGCCGGCGAAGCTGGTGACGCCGAACCGCTGGATGAAGATGGTGTTGGGCCCGATCGCGCTGATCATCTCGCGCAGCGACTGGTCGAAGCCGCGGATCATCGCGGTCATGCCGACGATCGAGGTGATGCCGATCACCACGCCGAGCACGGTCAGCGCCGAGCGCATCTTGTTGCCGCGGACGGTGTCGAACGCCATCGCGACCACTTCTTTGATCAAGCCGACCCGGATCGCCATCAGCCGGCCGTCATTCCTTTCGCAGCGCCTCGATCGGATCGAGCGCGGCGGCGCGCATCGCCGGATAGAGGCCGAACACCAGGCCGACCAGCGCGGTGATGCCGATGCCGAGCGCGACCGACCACACCTCGATCGCCGCCGGGATCGGCGTGAACGACGAGATGGTGATGGCGATTGCGGCGCCGAGCATGGTGCCGAGGACGCCGCCGAAGATCGAGAGCACCACCGACTCGGTCAGCATCTGCGCCATGATGTCCGATCGGCGCGCGCCGAGCGCCTTGCGCAGGCCGATCTCGCGGGTCCGCTCGGTGACCACCATCAGCATGATGTTCATGATGACGATGCCGCCGACCACCAGCGACAGGGCGACCACGCCGACCAGCACCGCGAAGATGCCGTTGGTCGCCGAATGGTAGATGTCGAGGATGGTGTCGGAGGTGAAGATCCCGAAATTGTCCGTTTGCTTCGGCTTGAGCCGGCGGGCGGCGCGCAGCGCTACGGTCGCCTCGTCGATGGTCGACGAGATTTGCGACAGGTCGCGCGGCCGTACGCTGATCGACAGCGAGCGCCGCGATCCGAAGATCATCCGGAACTGGCCGAGCGGCAGGATTGCGAACTCGTCCTGGCTTTGCCCGAGCAGCGAGCCGCGCTTGGCGCTGACCCCGAGCACCCGGAAGTGCACTCCCTCAATCTGAATCACCTTGTCGATCGGATCGATGTCGGCGCCGAACAGGCGGTCGGCGGTCTGCCAGCCGATCACCGTCACCGGCCGGGTGCTCTCGACCTCGGTCGGGCTCATCAGCCGGCCGCGCTCGGCGTCGAAGCTCGAGAAGTTCACGTACTCGGGCGACACGCCCTGCACCTGCACGTTGTCGATCGACTTGTCGCGGTAGGTGATCCGGCCGCGGCCGGCGGAGTCGGCCATCACCGCGGCGATCCGGTCGGAGTTGTAACGGCGGATCGCGCGCATGTCGTCCATCGAGATGCGCGGGTTGGCGCGGACCTTGTCGAATTCCTCGTCGCTGCGCGTGATCGGAAACTGCTGGATGTTGAACGAGTCGGCGCCCGCCTGGTTGAGGATCGCCGACTTGACCGAGGCGTTCAGGCCCTGGATCAGCGACACCACCGCGATGATCGACGTCACCGCCACGATGTTGCCGAGCACGGTCATGAACGACCGCAGCTTGGCGGACCAGATCGCGTCGAGGGCGATCAGCGCCGACTCGAAGATCTTGTTCACTTCTTCTTGTTGTTGTCGATCTTGACGAGGTCGCCGTCGGCCATGCCGCGTACCGAGTTGTAGGGGCCGGTGATGACCTGGTCGCCGGCCTTGATGCCCGAGAGCACCTCGAAGTACTTGTCGCCGGCGATCCCCATCTTGATCGGCACGAACTCGGCCTTGGCGTCCCGCACCGCGAACACGCCCTCGGTCTCCTTGCGGGTCTCGCCCGGCTTGAGCTCGGTGACGGTGGTCGCCGCCGCCGCGTCGGCGCCGCGCCGCTTCTTATCGGTCTTCGGCTCCTTGACCACCTGGCCGGCCGCGTCGTAGATCAGCTCGCGGACCGCGACCGCCGGGATCGGCACCGAGATCACTTCCTTGCGGGTCGCGGTGGTGATGTCGGCGGTGGCGGTGAAGCCGGGCCGCACGTCCGGCACCAGCTCGTCGAGGATCACCACCACCTTGAAGTTGGTCGCCTGCGTCCCGGTCGCGCCGGCGGCCGCCTGGATCGGGCTGTTGCCGATCTCGCTGACGTGCCCCTTGAACGACTTGTCGGGGATCGCGTCGATGGTGATCTTGGCGCGCTGGCCGAGCTGCACGTTGGGGATGTTGGTCTCGTCGACTTCGACTTCGGCCTGGATGATCGACATGTCGGCCAGCGTCAGCAGCACCGTGCCGGCGTTGTTCATGGTGCCGATCACCGCGGTCTCGCCCTCCTGGATGTTGCGGCGGGTGACGATGCCGTCGATCGGCGATTCGATGCGCACCTTGCTGAGATCGTAGCGCGCGCTCTCGAGCGTGGCGCGCTCCTGGTTGATGCGGCTCTCCTGCGGCTTGATCTGCTTCTCGCGCTCCTGCACCGCCGACTGCGCCACCTTGACGTCGTTTTCCGCCTTCTCCAGCGCCTCGCGCGTGGTCAGCTGCTGCTTCCACAAGTCCTGCTGGCGGGCCAGCGTCTGCTGCGCCTGCTGGAGCTGCGCGCGCGAGGTCTCGATCGACTGCCGCATCGAGTCGAGGGTCTGGATATTGGCCTGCAGCGAGGCCGAGCCGCTGTCGACTCGCGTGCTGAGCGACTTCGGGTCGATCTGCAGGAGGAACTGCCCCTTGTGGATGCGGTCGCCTTCGTTGACCGCGAGGTTGACGACCCGTCCCGGCGTGTCGGCGCTGATGTTGACCAGGCGCTTCGGTTGAATCTTGCCGGACGCGGAGACGATCGCTTCCAGGTCGCGCGTCTTGATCACGTCGGTGGTGACCGCCAGGCCCTTGTCTTTCTTGTAGTAGACGTTGGCGGCGACCACGGCGCCGCCGATGAGGATGACCACGATCGCAATGAGCACGTTCTTGCGCGACATCTAGACTCCTGTCGAGGCCGTTTTGATCGCCGCGATGATCACCGCGATCGCCGCGTAAACGGCGAACATGGTGGTCGCGATCGGACCGGTACGCTTGCGGTAGAGGACGCCGAGCCCGATCGCCAGGCTCAGCATCCACCAGATGACGATCAGATCGATCGAACCGAGCAGCCGCGCCAGAAACGAGCTGTCGTCGAGAAAGGGCAGGAACACCGCCAGGTTGGTCGTGCCCGACATCGACTCGCGGACGTAGGCCAGCGGGGTGGTGAACAGCGCCAGCACCGCCAGCACCACGCCCGAGTGCGCGACCACCGCGAACACCTGCTTGTAGCTGGCATCGCCGCCGAGCATCGCGTTGAAGACCGCGAACGCGATCCCGGAGATGACGAGGCAGCCGACCCCGAGGCTCACCAGCTGGATCACCGGCGCGCCGTAGGCGTAGTACGACGAGAACTTCTCGAGCCGGTCGATCTGTTCCTGGGTCATCTTGCGGCCGTAGGCCTCCGACTGCGCGATCTGCTGTTCGAGCAGGGCGTTGCGGCCGGTCTCGGTCGACATCAGCGCGGTCGCGGCGGAGGCGGTGATCAAAAACACGGTCAGAAAGATGCCCAGCCAACGCGGCTGCGCGGCCACGGCGGCATAGGTCGCGCGCGGCGCGAACAGGATGCCCATGAAGCGGGCGGGCAGGCTGTTCGCCGAGGCGGTCGCCGGTTCGGCCGTCGGGATCTGCGTCACATGTGCCTCGTGTGCTACCTAGGATACATACGACTATCGCTTCGCCGGTGTTCTGTGGCCCTTGCGGGCCCCGGATGCCGGAGCGCCCGCAAACAGCTTGCGCAGCACGCCGAGGCCGCCGGTCAACCGCCTCCGGCCGGGCAGGTCGAGCGGCGCGATCAGGTCGGCCAGATGCGCTTCGGCGGCGCGGGTGACGCGCTCCAGCGCCGCGCGACCGGTCGGCGTCACGTCGATCATCACCACCCGGCGATCGCCGTCGGGCGCCTCGCGCCGCACCCAGCCGCGCTCGACCATCGCGCTGATCGAGTTCGACATCGTCGGCAGGCTGACGCCCTGCAGCGAGGCGAGGTCGCTCAGCATGCGCGGCCGCACGCTGAGGATGCTCAACAGCCCGAAATGCGCCGGCGCCGGCATCTCGCCGGCGGCTCGCAGCTCCGCGGCGACGGTGCGCATCACCAGCGGGATGATTTCGAGGATCTCGCGAGCGGTATCGCGCGCCTGGCCGCGGGTCATGACGGTCACTCTGGATTAGGAGAACTAATAGTTACGGGTGCTAAGTTATCATGTTTCCTTGACAGTGGGAATGGGGGTGTTTACCATGCAGATTCCCTGCGACTTAAGGAGCGTGAAGTGGTCGGATTCGTCCCTAAAGAGATGTTTTTCACGAAGGGTGTCGGCAAGCACCGCGAAAAGCTGACGTCGTTCGAACTGGCGCTGCGCTCCGCGGGCATTGCGGCCTGCAATCTGGTGCGCGTGTCGAGCATCTTTCCGCCCAACTGCCGGATCCTGTCGCGCGCCCAGGGCGCCAAGCGGCTCGAGCCCGGTCAGGTCACCTTCGTCGTCATGTCGGAGGCCGCCACCCGCGAGCCTCACCGGTTGATCGCCGCGACCGTCGGCGTCGCGATTCCACGCGACCGCGAGTTGTACGGCTACCTGTCGGAGCACCACAGTTTCGGCGAGAGCGAGGACATCGCCGGCGACTACGCCGAGGAGCTCGCCGCCGAGATGCTGGCCACCACGCTCGGACTGGAATTCGACCCTGACAAGAGCTGGGACGAAAAGAAGGAAGTCTACCGGCTCTCCAACGAGATCGTGCACGTGCAGAACGTCACCCAGAGCGCCGTCGGCGACAAGAAGGGGCTCTGGACCACGGTCGTCGCCGCCGCCGTGCTCGTCGGATAGCGTCTCCCGCCCACCAAGCCACAAAGGGTTTCAAAGGACACAGAAGAAGGCACTAAGGTAAGGGGCATGTTCAGAGCCTCTCGGCCATTGGTGTGTCTCATTTCCTGTCTGTCCTTCGTGGCCTCTCTCTCTTTCGTCTCGCACGCGAGCGCGCAGCCGGCCGACGCCGTGGGCGTTCGCGCCAGCGGAATGGGCGGCGCGTTCACCGCCGTGGCCGACGACGCCACCGCGTCCTGGTGGAATCCGGCCGGCATGGCCGGCGGCGCCTATTTCAACGCGCTGATCGAAGCCGGCAACTACCGCCAGCCGAACTCCGAGCGGACCGATGCCGGCGATCCGCAGGCGGCGCTGCGCGCCAATACGCGCAGTTTTGCCGTCGCGTTTCCCGCCCTCGGCCTGAGCTATTACCGCCTTCGCATCAGTGAAATACAGCCGGGAACCTCTACAGGTACGGCCCCCCCCGGCCGACAAGAGGGTGGAGCGACGGAGGTCCGTCTGCGCTCGTTGGTGCTCAACCAGTTTGGCGCCAGCGTGGCGCAGTCACTCGGGTCGCATCTGGTGATTGGATCAACCCTCAAGCTTGTGAGCGCGGGCGCCGCGTCGCAGTTTCGGACCGCGGCGGCGGGTTCGCTGGACGCGGCAGACGACATCGATCCGCCTGGAGATTGGGAGGCTGGTCTCGACATCGGGGCGATGGCCATGTTCGGCCGGGCGAGGGTTGGCGTGATGGTGAGAAACGTCAAGGAGCCTGAGTTCGGGAGCGGGATCGACGCGTTCAAGTTGAATCGTCAGGCCCGCGTCGGGGCGGCGGTCAGCACGGGAACTCGCGGTGTGATCGGCAGCGCCACCCTCGCGGTGGACGGCGATCTGACCACCACGACGACGGTCTATGGCGAGCAGCGGCTGATCGCTACCGGCGGCGAGTTGTGGACGACGGCGCGGACGTTCGGGGTGCGCGCCGGGGTGAGCGTGAACACGATCGGCACGCGGCGCACCGCGGTCAGCGGCGGCGTCAGCGCGGCCCTGAAAAAGGGTGTGTATGTCGACGGCGAGCTCACAGGCGGGACCGATGAGGGCCGCCACGGTTGGGGTTTCGGCCTCAGAGTGACGTTTTAGGTCAGAATTGACATTATTTGTCATGACGAGTAAACTCTAGAGTTTCATGGCCGTTCGAATAGGCGAACTCCTCCTCAAGGAGAAATTGATCACCCCCGAGCAGCTTCAGCAGGCGCTGACGCAGCAGAAGTCCAATGGGGGCAAGCTCGGCTACAACCTCGTCAAGATGGGGTTCGTCAAGGACGAGCAGATCACCTCGCTTCTCAGCAAACGGTCCGGCGTTCCGGCCATCAACCTCGCCCAGTTCAAGATCGACCTGACCATCGTCAAGCTCGTCCCCACCGAGACCGCCCGCAAGTACCAGATCATCCCGCTCAGCCGCTCCGGAAGCACCCTCACGATCGCGATGACGGATCCGACCAACGTCTTCGCGATGGACGACATCAAGTTCATGACCGGCTATACCGTCGAGCCGGTCGTCGCCTCGGAAGTCGCCATCACGGACGCGATCGAGAAGTACTACCCGAGCGGCAAGCCCGGTGCGGGTGGTGCGGCTCCCGGCGCAAAGGGCGGCAAGCCGGGCGCCCCCGGCGCGGTCTCCGGCAGCACCCTCGAGATGGCGAGCCGCGGGCTCGAGGAGCTCCAGAACTCGCTCGGCGGCGGCGCCGACGACGTCGAGGTGCTCGAGGAACTGCAGGAGATCAGCGCGGAAGCGCTCGCGCGCCAGGGCGAAGACGCCCCGGTCGTCCGGCTGGTCAACGTGGTGCTGATGTCGGCGATTCAGAAGGGCGCCAGCGACATCCACATCGAACCGTACGAGAAAGAGCTGCGGGTCCGCTACCGCATCGACGGGATCCTCTACAACATCATGGCGCCGCCCATGAAGTATCGCGACGCGATCGTGTCGCGCGTGAAGATCATGTCGAAGCTGGACATCGCCGAGAAGCGGCTGCCCCAGGACGGCCGCATCAAGATCCGCTACAACGAGAGCGGCGAGCCGAAGGAGATCGACTTCCGCGTCTCGGTGCTGCCGACCCTGTTCGGCGAAAAGATCGTGCTCCGACTGCTCGACAAGGACAAGTTGATGCTCGACATGACGCGCCTCGGCTTCGAGCCCGAGTCGCTCGCCAAGTTCGAGCTCGCGATTCAGCGGCCGTGGGGCATGGTGCTGGTCACCGGCCCGACCGGCAGCGGCAAGACCAACACCTTGTACTCGTCGATCTCGAAGATCAACACGCCCGAAACCAACATCATGACCGCCGAAGACCCGGTCGAGTTCAATCTCGCCGGCGTCAACCAGGTCCAGGTCAAGGAGAACATCGGGCTCAATTTCGCGGCCGCGCTGCGCTCCTTCCTGCGCCAGGATCCCAACATCATCCTGGTCGGCGAAATCCGAGACTTCGAGACCGCGGAAATCGCGGTCAAGGCGGCGTTGACCGGCCACCTCGTGCTCTCCACGCTCCACACCAACGACGCGCCCAGCACCATCAACCGTCTGATGAACATGGGCATCGAGCCGTTCCTGGTCGCCAGCTCCGTGCACCTGATCTGCGCGCAGCGGCTGGTGCGCCGGGTCTGTTCCAACTGCAAGGAGCCGTCGCCGCAGACGCCCGAAGCGTTGATGCTGGCGGGCTTCACCGAGCAGGACGCCAACGAAGTCACGCCGATGAAAGGCGCCGGCTGCGACAAGTGCAACACCACCGGCTACAAGGGCCGCGTCGGCCTCTACGAAGTGATGGCGATCGGCGACGAGCTCAAGGAGCTGATTCTGGTCGGCGCTTCCGGCATGGAACTGCGTCGCAAGGCGGTCGAGGAAGGGATGCTCACCCTCCGGATGAGCGGCCTGCGCAAGGTCAAAGAGGGTCTGACATCGCTCGAGGAAGTCGTTCGCGAGACGGTCAAGTAGGTAGGGACATGTATGGCCACACTACCGGAACTGCTGAAGACGATGGTCGAGATGGAAGGGTCCGACCTGCACATCGCCACCTCGTCGCCGCCCCAGGTGCGCGTGCACGGCCACCTGGCGCGGCTGCCAGATGCCCGAACTGGCGGCCGTCCGAGACCAAACAGCTGGTCTACAGCGTGCTGACCGACTCGCAGAAGAAGCGCTTCGAAGAAACGATGGAGCTCGACTTCTCGTTCGGCATCAAGGCGATCGGCGCGCGCTTCCGCTGCAACGTGTTCAACCAGCGCGGCGCGGTCGGGGCGGTCTACCGGCTGATTCCGGAAAAAATCCGCACCTTCGGCGAGCTCGGCTTGCCGGCGGTGCTCGCCAACCTCGCGGATCGTCCGCGCGGCCTGGTGCTGATCACCGGCCCCACCGGCAGCGGCAAGTCGACGACGCTGGCGGCGATGCTCGACAAGATCAACTCCGAGCGGCACGAGCACATCCTCACCATCGAGGACCCGATCGAGTACATCCACCAGCACAAGAACTGCCTGGTGAACCAGCGCGAAGTGCACAGCGACACCAACAGCTTCGGCAACGCCCTGCGCGCCGCGCTCCGCGAGGATCCGGACATCGTCCTGATCGGCGAAATGCGCGACCTGGAGACCGTCGAGGCTGCGCTCAAGATCGCCGAAACCGGCCACCTGACGTTCGGCACCCTGCACACCAACTCGGCGGCGCAGACGATCAACCGCATCATCGACGTCTTCCCGGCGGGGCAGCAGGCGCAGATTCGCACCCAGCTCTCGCTGGTCCTCGAGGGCATCGTCTGTCAGGCGCTGCTGCCGAGGGCCGACGGCAAGGGCCGGGTCTGCTCGCTCGAGATCATGGTGCCGACGCCGGCGATCCGGAACCTGATTCGCGACGACAAGATCCATCAGATCTACGGTTCGATGCAGTCCGGCCAGGAGAAGCTCGGGATGCAGACGGCGAACCAGTCGCTCGCCAGCCTCTACCTGTCGCGCAAGATCACCATCGAAACGGCGATGACGGCCTCGTCGAACAAGGACGAACTGCAGGACATGATCAACCGCGGCGTCGGGGTGGTCGCGGGTGCGGGATTGGGACGGTCGGTCGGCACCGCGGCGGCGCCGGCGCGGCCAGTGCGGAGTTAGCCCATGCCTACTTTCGCTTATACCGGACGGACACGCGCAGGAGAGACGGTGAGCGGCGAGCGCGTCGCCGACTCGATGGATGCGGCAACCGCGGCGCTGCGGCGCGAGCAGATCAACGTCACCCGGATCACGCCGGCCGCCAAGGGCAAAGAGGAAGCCGCGGCCAAGAAGGAAAAGGGCGGCCGGACCGGCAAGAAGGTCGCCGCCAAGAACCTGGCGGTGTTCACCCGGCAGTTCTCCGTGATGATCGACGCCGGGCTGCCGCTGGTGCAGTGCCTGGACATTCTCGGATCCCAGGAAGAAGACAAGAACTTCGCCTTCGTCATCCTGGCGACGCGGACCGACGTCGAGTCGGGCGCCTCGCTCGCCGACGCGATGCGCAAGCACCCCAAGACGTTCGACCCGCTGTTCACCAACATGATCGCCGCCGGCGAGGCGGGCGGTATTCTCGACACGATTCTGAAGCGGCTGGCCACCTACATCGAAAAGGCGGTCAAGCTGGCCGGACAAGTGAAGTCCGCGATGATCTATCCGATCGCGGTGGTGGTCATCGCCGGAGCGGTGGTCGGCGTGATTCTCTGGAAGGTGATTCCGACCTTCGCCGCGCTGTTCTCCGGGCTGGGCGCCGACCTGCCGCTGCCGACCCGGATCGTGATTGCGCTCAGCGACAACCTGGTCCGCTTCTTCCCGTTCATCTTCATCGGCGGCGGCGCCGCCGCCTACGGATTCAAGACCTACTACGCCACCGAGAACGGCCGGCGGGTGATCGACCAGATCACCCTGAAGCTGCCGGTGCTCGGCAACATCATGAAGAAGATCGCGGTGGCGCGGTTCTGCCGCACCCTGTCGACCCTGATCAGCTCGGGCGTGCCGATTCTCGACGGCCTCGAAATCACCGCCAAGACCTCGGGCAACGCCGTCGTCGAAGACGCGATCATGGTGACCCGCAAGAGCATCGAGCGCGGCGAAACCATTTCCGCGCCGCTGAAGGACACCAAGGTCTTCCCCTCGATGGTGACCCAGATGATCGGCGTCGGCGAGGCGACCGGTGCGCTCGACACCATGCTCGGGAAGATCGCCGACTTCTACGAAGAGGAAGTGGACACCGCGGTGGCCGGGCTGCTGACCCTGCTCGAGCCGATCATGATCGCGGTGCTCGGCATCGTGGTCGGCGGGATCGTGATTGCGATGTACCTGCCGATCTTCGATCTGATCAGCAAGCTCACGTAGCCATGAACGAAGTCCCGCTGCGGCGGAGCATCGGCCGGCTGATCGCCATCCGGGCGGTGATCAGCACGATCCTGCTCGGGTCCGCCACCTTCACGCGGGTGACCGAGCCGGGGTCGTTCGCGGTCGATCCGTTCTTCTTCCTGATCGGGCTGACCTACGCGCTGACGATCGTCTACGCGCTGGCGCTGCGCTTCGTCGAGCGGCACCGCTGGCTGGTGGATCTCCAGCTGGGGATGGACGCGCTGCTGGTGTCCGCCTTCATCTACTTCACCGGCGGGATCACCAGCTATTTCACCTCGCTCTACGTGCTGCCGGTGATCGCGGCGAGCACCATTCAGTTCCGGCGCGGCGGCCTGATGGTGGCGACGCTCAGCACCGTGCTGTACGGGGGCCTGGTGCTCGCCCAGTATCTGGCGGCCTCGGGTCTGCGCGCCGATCCGTGGCTCACGGCGTATTCGCAGTCATTGCCGTCGGGATCGGTCGCGCGCTATACCGTCGCGTTGAACGTGTTCGGGCTGTTCGCGGTCGCCGCCGCTCGGCGGCACGCTCGCCAACAGCCTGCGGTCGGCCGGGCGCCCAGCTGGTCCAGGCCTCGAGCGAGATCGCCGATCTCCAGGCGCTGAACCAGCACGTCATCGACAGCCTGCCGAGCGGGTTGGCCACCACCGACGAAACGCTGCGGATCCTGACGTTCAATCGCGGCGCCGAATCGATTACCGGCGTGCCGTGCCGCTCCGCCACCGGCCGCGGGATTCACGACGTACTGCAGCTGTCCGGGCCGGTCGTGGCGTCGATCCAGCGCGATCTGCGGTCCAAGGGCACTCGTCCCCGACACGAGTTCCGCTACCAGACAGCCGATCACCGGGGCGAGCTCGAGATCGGGCTGACCGCGACCCACCTCGAGACGCCGGGCGGCCGCGCCGGCCTGCTGTTCACGTTCCAGGACGTGACCGCGATCAAGAAGCTCGAACGCGACGCGGCGATGCAGCAGCGTCTGGCCGCGGTGGGCGAGATGGCCGCGGGCATCGCGCACGAGATCCGCAATCCACTGGCGTCGATGTCCGGCTCGATCCAGATCCTGCGCGCGGAATTGCCGCTGAGCAGCGAACAGGAGCAGCTGATGGACATCGTGCTGCGCGAGTCGGAGCGGCTCAACACCACGATTCGATCGTTTCTCGCCTACGCGCGACCGCAGCGGTTTCAAATCGCGCGCTTCGACGTGCGCCGCGCCCTCAACGACACCGCGCTGCTGCTGCGCAACAGCGCCGAGGTGCTCGACGGGCACGAGATTGCCCTCGACGTGCCCGCCAGCGAGCTGTGGTACGACGCCGACGAGGGGCAGATCAAGCAGATTGTCTGGAACCTGGCGACCAACGGCCTGCGCGCGATGCCGCACGGCGGACGGCTGCGCCTGGTTGGCACGTTCGAGCAGGGGACCGAAGGAGTTGTGTTGACCGTGAGCGATGAAGGGATCGGTATCCCCGCCGGGGAACTCGATGCGCTGTTCCAGCCGTTCCACGGCACCTTTGCCAAGGGCAGCGGGCTCGGGCTGGCGATCGTGCACCGCATCGTGCGCGACTACGGCGGCGAGATTCAGGTCAGCTCGCAGCCGGGCGCCGGCACCACCGTGGCGGTCCGCCTCCCCGCGCGAGCGGCGGTGGCATCGTGAACACGCTGGCGCAGCCGGCCGTGCCGGCCACCGACCGCCGGCCGCCCCGTATCCTGGTGGTCGACGACGAGCGATCGATGCGGGAGATGCTGCAGATCGTGCTGCGGCGAGAAGGCTACGAAGTGCTGCTCGCCGAGAACGGCCGCGCGGCGATCGACCTGCTGGAGCGCGAGCCGGTCGACATCCTGATCTCGGACATCAAGATGCCCGACCTGAGCGGCGTCGACGTGCTGCGCGCCGCCAAGAAAATCGATCAGGACATTCTCGGCATCATGATCACCGCGTTCGCCTCGACCGAAACCGCGGTGGAGGCGATGCGGCTCGGCGCCTGCGACTATCTGAGCAAGCCCTTCGACATCGATCTCCTCAAGATGAAAGTGCGCGAGAAGATCGAGAACCGGCAGCTGCGCCAGGAGAATCTCATCCTGAAGCGCACGCTGGGGCTCGCGCACCAGTTCTCGAACATCATCGGGCGCAGCGAGGCGATGCTCGACGTGTTCAAGATGATCGAGACCGTCGCCCGCACCAACAGCACGATCCTGCTGACCGGAGAGTCGGGGACCGGCAAGGGACTGGTCGCGCAGGCGGTCCACTTCAACTCGTTGCGGCGCGACAAGCCGATGGTCTCGCTCAACTGCGGCGCGATGCCGGAGAACCTGCTGGAATCGGAGCTGTTCGGGCACATGCGGGGCGCCTTCACCGGCGCCGACAGCAACAAGAAGGGGCTGCTCGAGGTCGCCGAGCGCGGGTCGGTCTTCCTCGACGAGATCGGCGAGATGAGCGCGGTGATGCAGGTGAAGCTGCTGCGGGTGCTGCAGGAGCGACGGTTCCGGCGCGTCGGCGGGCTCGAGGAAATGCAGGCCGACATCCGCATCATCGCCGCCACCAACCAGGACCTGACGCGCCTGATTACCGAAGGCCGTTTCCGCGAAGACCTGTTCTACCGGATCAACGTCATTCCCATCTCTCTGCCGCCGCTGCGTGAGCGGAGGGAAGACATCCCGTTGATCGCCGAGCACTTCCTCGTGAAATACAACGAACAAATGGGCAAGGAGATCGCCGGCATCTCGCACCAGGCGATGAGCCTGCTGCAGCAGCACGAATGGCCGGGCAACATCCGCGAGCTCGAGAACGTGATGGAGCGCGCGGTGGCGCTGGAGCCGACGCCCTCGATTCTCCCCGACAGCCTGCCGGCCAGCATTCGAGGCGATGTGCCGCGCGTGCCGACCGCCAGCGCGGACGGACTGCCCGAGTCAGGCTTTGATCTCGAAGCTCACGTCAAAGATATTGAGCGGGGATACATCGCCGAGGCGCTGAAGAAGGCAGGGGGCGTCCAGGTCAAGGCTGCCGAGCTGCTCGGCATGAGCTTCCGATCGTTCCGGTACTACGTGAAGAAGTACAATTTGAGATGACACTATAGGACAACGCCCGGTCGCCAAACTTTGTCAGCGCGCCACTAAGTGTCAGTAATTTTGAGCGATCCATTTTGGTAAGTTCAACGATAACAGTATGTTAGAGATCAGTGAGTGCCTGGCACCACGGTTGCTCAAGAGGCTGGCGACACGATCAACCAGTCAACAGTTTCATTTTGATAGGGGCATAGCATGAAGGTTCGTAACGCAAAGGGTTTCACGCTCATCGAGTTGCTGATCGTCGTGGCGATCATCGGCATCATCGCGGCGATCGCGGTGCCGGGTCTGCTCCGCGCCCGTATGTCGGGCAACGAGGCGTCGGCGATCGGTTCGCTGCGCGCGATCAACTCGGCGGAATCGACGTTCTCGTCCAGCTGCGGCCAGGGCAACTACGCCGTGACGCTGGTGGCGCTGGGCACGCCGCCCAACGCCGGCGGCCAGGCCTTCATCAGCCCGGACATCGCGACCTCGACGACGGCGACCGCGACCGTCACCAAGAGCGGCTACACGGTTGGACTCGGCGTGGGCGGCACGGCGGCGGTGGCCGGTGTGCTCTCGTGCAACGGCGGCGCGGCGGTGAACTCGGGTTACACGGCGGTGGCCGACCCGGTTTCGTCGTCGACCGGCACGCGTAACTTCGCCAGCGACAACCGCGGCACCATCTTCTTCGCCAACGGCGCGGCCGTCACGACGGCGGCGGCGGCGATTCCGGCGGCGGCGGTTCCGATTCAGTAAGCGCTCTCAGTTCCTCCGCCAGGGTTCGAATCCGATTCGAACCCTGGCGTTCTCCCTTCTCCAGTCCCTCCTCGCGAACATCCCCTGACATCTTGCGGCGCTTTCGGTTGACGACATTTGTCAGGCCGCCATTGTTTGTCACTATAAACAATTCAAAAATATTTGTAAGTCATTTATCTGCAATAGTTATGGCCATTCACTGAAGCGAGAACGCTGGCACTTCGGTTGCTCCGGTGACGGCATGCTGGCGGGCCGCGGGAGGTCCGCAGTCAAATTCTTCCAGAGGGCACAGCAATGAAGATTCGCAATGCTAAGGGTTTCACGCTCATCGAGCTGCTGATCGTCGTGGCGATCATCGGCATCATCGCGGCGATCGCGGTGCCGGGTCTGCTCCGCGCCCGCATGTCGGGCAACGAGGCGTCGGCGATCGGTTCGCTGCGCGCGATCAACTCGGCGGAATCGACGTTCTCGTCCAGCTGCGGCCAGGGCAACTACGCGGTGACGCTGGTGGCGCTGGGCACGCCGCCCAACGCCGGCGGCCAGGCCTTCATCAGCCCGGACATCGCGACCTCGACGACGGCGACCGCAACCGTCACCAAGAGTGGCTACACCGTCGATCTCGGCGTGGGCGGCACGGCGGCGGTGGCCGGTGTGCTCTCGTGCAACGGCGGCGCGGCGGTGAACTCCGGTTACACGGCGGTGGCCGACCCGGTCTCGTCGTCGACCGGCACGCGTAACTTCGGCACCGACAGCCGCGGCACCATCTTCTTCGCCAACGGCGCGGCCGTCACCACGGCGGCGGCGGCGATTCCGGCGGCGGCGGTTCCGATTCAGTAAACGTCCTCAGTACCGCGGCCAGGGGTCGAATACCCATTCGACCTCTGGCATCTCCCACCAGCGGCGAAATCCCACCCCTCAACGGAATGAAAGACCTTCTGACAACTAGCGGCGCTCGGAGTTGACGACATTTGTCAGGGGGGCATCGTTTGTCACTGGCAACAATTAAGTAATTCACTAAGTTGTTATGCTGCAACGCTTACAGCGTTCATCGATCCAGAAGAGCTGGCATTTCGGTTGCTCTAGGAAGGGCATACCCGACCGCGACCCGCGTCGCCGTCGAAAACCCATTCGGAGGACAGGACAATGAAGGTTCGCAACGCAAAGGGTTTCACGCTTATCGAGCTGCTGATCGTGGTGGCGATCATCGGTATCATCGCGGCGATCGCGGTGCCGGGTCTGCTCCGCGCCCGCATGTCGGGCAACGAGGCGTCGGCGATCGGTTCGCTGCGCGCGATCAACTCGGCGGAATCGACGTTCTCGTCCAGCTGCGGCCAGGGCAACTACGCGGTGACGCTGGTGGCGCTGGGCACGCCGCCCAACGCCGGCGGCCAGGCCTTCATCAGCCCGGACATCGCGACCTCGACGACGGCGACCGCGACCGTCACCAAGAGCGGCTACACGATCGATCTCGGCGTGGGCGGCACGGCGGCGGTGGCCGGTGTGCTCTCGTGCAACGGCGGCGCGGCGGTGAACTCGGGTTACACGGCGGTGGCCGACCCGGTCTCGTCGTCGACCGGCACGCGTAACTTCGCCAGCGACAACCGCGGCACCATCTTCTTCGCCAACGGCGCGGCCGTCACCACGGCGGCGGCGGCGATTCCGGCGGCAGCGGTTCCAATCCAGTAGTCCGATCAGCCGGGGTCGGAGCGCGGCTCCGCCCCCGGCACCCATCCATGCAGCCGCATCCCTTGACGGCGCGCCTAGCCTCAGCTACAACTCGTACGTTGTCATGAGTAGACGCGCGGCTCTCTTTGCGCTCCTGTGTTCCATCGTCGGCCTGGGCGCGTCCGCCGCGGCCGCGTACACGCACTACCACCTGCTCTACGATCCGGCCTATCGCAGCTTCTGCGACGTCAACGAGACGATCAGCTGCACCCAGGTCTACATGAGCCGCTTCAGCACGATTCGCGGCATCCCGGTCGCCCTGTTCGGCGCCACCGCGTTTGTCGCCGCGGCCCTGTTGTCGATTAGCGGTCTGACCGCGCGCCCGGCCGTACGCGAGAACGTTCCCGGGTATCTGTTCGTCCTGTCGACCCTCTCGCTCGCCGTGATCCTGTATCTGGGCTACGCGTCGTTCGTGCTGTTGAAGGCCGTGTGCCTGTTGTGCCTGACCACCTACGCCGCGGTGATCGGGCTCTTCCTTGTTTCCGGTGCGGCCACCTCATTTCCCATGACCACATTGCCTCGCCGCGCCTCCTCCGACGTCCGCGTGTTTGCGGGCAGTCCCCTGGCCATCGTCGTTGCCATCCTGTTCTTCGCCGGCGCCGCCTCGACGCTGGCCTGGTTCCCGAGGGAGGGAACTGTCGCTCCCGGCGATTCTGCGGCGCAGGCGCTGCCGGCGCCCACTCCGGATCAGACGTCGGAGTTCCAGCGCTGGTACGGCTCCCAGCCGCGTGTGCCGCTGGTGGTCCCGTCGGACGGCGCGAAGGTGCTGGTCGTGAAGTTCAACGATTTTCAGTGCCCGGCCTGCGGCCAGTCGTACCTGCAGTACAAGCCGATCTTCGCGAAGTACGAGGCCGAGCATCCCGGCCAGGTCAAGCTGGTCCTGAAAGACTACCCGCTCAATCGCGACTGTAACGACGCGCTGGGGCAGACCATTCACCCCGCGGCCTGTGAAGCGGCGGTGGCGGTGCGGCTGGCGGGGGCCCACAACAAGACCGAGGCGATGGAAGAGTGGCTCTACACGCACCAACCGGCCATGACGCCGCCTTCGGTGCGCCAGGCGGCGCGCGACGTCGGGCAGATCACCGACTTCGACGCGAACTATCAGGCGACCCTGAGCCTGATCAAGAGCGACGTGGCGCTCGGGCGGCAGCTCGGCATCAAGTCGACGCCGACCTTCTTCATCAACGGCGTGAAGGTCGAAGGCGCGCTGCCGCCGCAGTATTTCGATCAGGCCATCGCCTACGAGTTGCAGCGCGCCAGTTCGAAGTGACGTGCCAGTCCTTGCCACGCACGACGCTCACCAAGGATTACGCGGTCGGCTTCTGGCGCCAGCGCCCGTACCGCGCGCTCGATCGCCTGACGCTCGAGGTCGAGGCCGGCGAGGTCTTCGGGTTTCTCGGGCCCAATGGCGCCGGCAAGACCACCACGCTCAAGCTGTTGATGCAGCTGGTCTACCCGACCAGCGGCGAGGCCGAGATCCTCGGCCGGCCGCTCGGCGATCGGTCGGTGAAGCGGCGCATCGGCTATCTTCCCGAGAATCCATACTTCTACGATCACCTCACCGCGGAGGAACTGCTCGTGTACTTCGCGAGCCTGTTCGGCCTCCGCGGCGCCAGGAACGCGCGTCGCGCGCCTCGCAGCTGCTCGACGAGGTCGGCGTCGGCGCCGAACGCCGTCTTCAGCTCCGCAAGTTTTCCAAGGGCATGCTGCAGCGCGTCGGCATCGCCCAGGCGCTGATCAACGACCCGGAGCTCGTCATCCTCGACGAGCCGATGTCGGGCCTCGATCCGCTGGGCCGCCGCGACGTGCGCACGCTGATCCTGCGGTTGCGCGACTCTCGGCTGCACGGTGTTCTTCAGCTCGCACGTCCTGAGCGACGCCGAGGCGCTCTGCAGCCGGGTCGCGATTCTCGCAAAGGGGAGGCTGGTGGCGGCCGGCCGGCTGACCGATATGCTGGCGTTGCGAGCGCGCGGCTGGGAGATGGTCGTCGCCGGCGCCAGCGAGCCGCTGATCGCCTCGCTGGGATCGCGCGTGCGCCGCAGCGTCCGGATCAGCGAGGGACGCTACACGCTGGAGCTGCCGCTCGACCCGCCGCCGGAACAGCTGCTCGCGGACCTGACTGCCGGCGGCGCGCATCTGGCGTCGCTCAACCCGATCCGCGAGACGCTCGAAGACGTGTTCGTCCAGAGCGTGACGGCTCCAGACGTGATGAACACGCGGCGCGGGCTGGAAGCCGCGTCCGGAGAGCCGTCGTGAGGGTCACCGCCGCGATTGCGGTCAACGTCTTCCGCGAATCGGTGCGCGACAAGGTGTTCTACAACCTGGTCCTGTTCGCGCTGCTGATGACGGCGTCGTCGTATCTGATCGGCCAGCTGACGGCGGGGCAGGACGTCAAGATCATCAAGGACCTCGGGCTGGCGGCGACGTCGATGTTCGGGCTGTTCATCGCCGTGTTCATCGGCATCGGGCTGGTGTCGAAGGAGGTCGAGCGCCGCAGCATCTACTCGCTGCTCGCCAAGCCCGTGTCGCGCGCGCAGCTGGTGTTCGGCAAGTATTGCGGCCTGACGCTGACCCTGGCGGTGAACATGGTGGTGATGGCCGTCGCCCTCTACGCCGTGCTCGGGTACCTGGCGTGGGGCGTTCCGGCGGACATGCGGGCCGCCTGGGACGCGCCGGCGCTCGATCCGGCGCTGCTGAAGGCGCTGGCCCTGATCTTCGCGGAGCTGATGCTGGTGA
Source organism: uncultured Acidobacteriota bacterium (assembly GCA_963794705.1). Classification (GTDB taxonomy): domain Bacteria; phylum Acidobacteriota; class Vicinamibacteria; order Vicinamibacterales; family CAVVIG01; genus CAVQFC01. The sequence continues at coordinate 978,419 of CAWCFI010000003.1, read as the reverse complement.
CCGCGCTGGCGCTCTTCTTCTCGACGTTTTCCTCGCCGATGCTGTCCGCTGCGCTGACCTTCGGCCTCTACATCGTCGGCCACTTCAGCGCCGACCTGCGCAATTTCCAGCAGGTGCTCGATTCGCCGGCGGCAGCCGCGCTGGCGCGCGCGCTCTACTGGGTGCTGCCGAACCTCGCGCAGTTCGACGTCAAGAACGATGTGGTGCACGGCGTTCATGTGCCCGCGGGCTACATGGCGATCACCGGTGCGTATGCGGTGCTCTACATCGGCATGCTGCTGACGCTTTCCGCGCTGATTTTCTCGCGCCGGGACTTCAAGTAACCATGGCCACCCGATCCCCGTCCGGCGTGGTCGGAGCGGTGGCGCTGGCCGGCGCGCTGCTGGCGGCGGCCGTTCAGCTGCAGGCGGCGCGCGAGCGCGCTTATCCCGCCGCCGAGGTCAGCGAGGACTCGCTGACGATCCGCTCGGCCAGCACCGTGCGGCGGATGACCGGGCCATACAATGCGCTGTTCGCCGACGTCTACTGGATCCGCGCCATTCAGTACTACGGCGGTACGAAGCAGCAGCTCGACGCAGCCGGCGCGCGCCAGGCGATCGTTGCGGAACCGCCGCCGTCGCTCGCGGCGGACGCTTTTCCGGTGTTGTATCCGCTGCTCGACATCACGACCACGCTCGATCCGCGGTTCAACATCGCCTACCGATTCGGCTCCGTCTTCCTGGCCGAACCGTACCCGCGCGGGGCCGACCGCCCGGATCTGGCGATTGCGCTGTTGGAAAAGGGGGTGCGGGAGCGCCCTGACAAATGGCAATACCTTCAGGACATCGGCTTCGTGCACTACTGGTTTCGCCACGACTTCCGCGCCGCCGCGGAGTGGTTCCAGAAAGCGGCCGACGTCCCAGGCGCGCCGTGGTGGCTTCGCTCTCTCGCGGCCACGACGCTGGCGCAGGGAGGCGATCGGCAGTCGTCGCGCGCGATGTGGACGGCGATTCTGCAGACGACGGAGATCGGACTGGGTGCGAAAGGACGCGCAGCGGCGGCTGGTTGCAGCTGCAGGCGCTCGACATGGTTGACGGGCTGCAGCGCGCGCTCGACGAGTACGCACGGCGCAGCGGCGCCAGGCCCGACTGGCGGACGCTCGTCGCCACGGGCGTGCTACGGGGGATTCCCGTCGATCCGACCGGAGCGCCGTTCGACCTGATCAACGGCCGGGTCCAGCTGTCGAAGTCCTCGCCGTTGTGGCCGCCGCCGGAAGAACCGGCGGCCGCGGAACGGCCGCGCTCATGATCGACACCGTGCCGCCGCTGCTCGGGCTGGTGTTCGCCGGGGCGTTCGGGGCGATCGTCGGCAGCTTCCTGAACGTGTGCATTCACCGCCTGCCGCTCGGCGGATCGATCGTCTGGCCCTCGTCCGCGTGTCCCCATTGCAAGCGGGAGCTCGCCTGGTACGAGAACATCCCGGTCGCGAGTTGGCTGGTGCTGCGCGCGCGCTGCCGCACGTGCAAGAACCCGATCAGCATGCGCTATCCGTTCGTCGAGGCGCTGACCTGCGCGATGTTCGTGGCCGCGTGGTGGTACTACGGCCCGGGAGTGCTGCTGGCGTCGCGCCTGGTGTTCGGCTGCCTGCTCATCGTCCTGTTCGCGATCGATCTCGAGCATCAGCTGCTGCCGCACGTCATCACGATCACCGGCATCGTGGTCGGGTTCGGCTTCAGCCTGTTCACGGAGCCGGGCTGGTTCGATTCGTTGATCGGCATCGTGGTGGGGGCAGGCGTGCTCTACGGAATCGCGTTCGCGTGGGAACGACTCCGCCACCAGCAGGCGCTCGGCGGCGGCGATCCGCCGATGCTCGCGATGATCGGCGCGTTCGTCGGCTGGAAGATGGTGATCGCCACCTTGATGATGGCGTCGCTGGCCGGAACGGCGCTGGGCGTGGGGCTGATCGCCACCAAACGAGCCAGCCTGGCGTCGAAGCTGCCGTTCGGCTGCTTTCTGGCAATCGGCGCCGCGCTGGCTGCGACGGTGGGGCCGCGCATCGTCAACTGGTATCTGGGATTCTTTTAGGCGATGCACCTGACGGCGCCGGCCTATACGCTGCTCGGCCTGACGGCGCTGATTGCCGGCCTCGTCGCGGTGCTGACGTTCGCGTTTCTGCGCTTCTCGGCGGCGGCGGCCGACGCGAAGCGCGGCTTGCGCGGCAGCGGCGCCGAGACGGCGCTGTTGTCGGCGGCGCTGCAGGAAGCGGTGACCAAGCTCAAGGCCCAGGAACGCGCCACCGCGGCGCGCGCCGACGCGTCGGAGCGGCTGAGCGGCGAAATCATCTCGAGCCTGACCGCCGGACTGCTGGTCGTCGGCCTGCACGGCGAGGTGCGGATTCTCAACCCCGCCGGTCTGCGCGTGCTGGATCGTCCTGAATCACTGCGTCCGGACGCCTTCGAGCGCGCGCCGCGGGAGCAACCGCTGATGGACGTGATCGACGAGTGCCTGCGCGATCGCAGCTCGATCGTCAGGCGTGAAGTGGTCCTGCCCGCGGCAGGCCAGGGCGTCACCCACCTCGGGGTCAGCGTGTCGCCGTTGTTCGATCCCCAGGGCGAGCCCCACGGCGCGATCTGCCTGTTCACCGATTTGACCGCGGTCAAGGACCTCGAGGAACAGCTGCGGCTGAAGGAGAGCCTGGCGACGGTGGGTGAGCTCACCGCCGGAATCGCGCACGAGTTTCGCAACGGGCTGGCGACGATTCAGGGGTACAGCAAGCTGGTCGACCTGAACGGGCTGCCGGTGCAGTACCGCCCGTACGTCGAAGGCATCCGCGCCGAAACGGAATCGCTCTCGCAGGTGGTCACCAACTTTCTGAACTTCGCCCGCCCGGCGCAGCTGACGCTCACCGACGTCGATCTCGGTGCGATCTGCGAGCGGGCCGCCGCAGAAATTCGGCCGGATGCGCGGGCGCTTGGCGGCGACGTCGAGACGCGAGGAGAGTTCGGAGTGGTCGAGGGCGACGAAGTGCTGCTGCGGCAGGCCGTCAGCAATTTGCTCCGCAACGCGATTGAGGCGTGCGGCGGCGCCGGCAGCCCTCCGCGCATTGCGATCCAGGGTGAAGTTGATCGGAGCGCGAAAGTTCTTCGCGTCGCGGTGACCGACAACGGGCCGGGCGTGCCGGCCGGACTGCGGATCGTGTCTTCCAACCGTTCTTCACCATGAAACGCACGGGGACGGGCCTCGGTCTCGCCCTCGTCCAGAAGATCGTCGTTTTTCATAATGGGCGCATCGTCGTGACCGACGCTCCTGCGGGCGGCGCGGTTTTTCAGGTGACCTTGCCTCTGAGGGAGTAACCGCCAGTTTCGTGATTCGATGTTCAAGAACGGCTCATCTAACAGTTCTGAACTTTCTCGCCAAATCGTAGGTAAGTCCAACCCGCTCAGCGATATCCCCGTGAATGGCAAGGCTCATCGGTTGGGCTCAGCCCTTGCTCTAAACCCGGCCGATGGACGTTTTCAAGCGTTGGCGGCACGCGCAACAGGGCTACAGCCTCATCGAAATGATGATCGTGGTTGGCGTGATGGGCGTTGTGACCGGGATCGCAGTCCTGCAGGTCGGCTCTTCCAAGCAGGCGTTTGCAGGCGATGGCGCGATGCGCGTTGTCCTGGCGCAATTGACCCAGGCGCGCGAGCTGGCGATCACGCAGCGCCGCAATATCCGAGTGGCGTTCACGGGCACGAGCGTCGTGCAGACCGTCCGGGAAGAAGTGCCCGGCCCCGTGCTGACCACGCTGTCCCAGATCCCCTTCGAGCAGGGCCTCAAGTTCCTCACCGTCACCGGACTGCCGGACACGCCTGACGCGTTCGGCAATTCGTCGGCGGTGTATTTCGGAACGGCCACCGAGATCAAGTTCACCCCGGACGGCACGCTCGTCGATCAGAACGGCAACTACCTGAACGGCACCGTCTTCGTGGCGCTGGCAGGCCAGAAGATGTCGGCGCGAGCGGTCACGGTGTTTGGTTCGACAGGCCGCGTTCGAGCGTTCCGCTGGGACGGCAGCGCGTGGAGAGTGGTGTAACCATGCGCGTATCTTCTTCGAAAGGTTTTTCGCTCGCGGAAACGGTGATCGCGCTTGGCGTGCTCACCACCGGCATTCTCGGCGCCGCCGCCGTGCTCGCCAGCGGCATGCAGAACCTGAGCAGCTCGCCGATGGACGTGGTCACGACGCAGAAGGCCTCCGAGGCGATGGAGGCGGTGTTCAGCGCGCGGCAGTCAGGCAAGCTCACCTGGACGCAAATCAACAATGTCTCCAACGGCGGAGTGTTTCTGGACGGCGCGCAGCCGCTGAACAAGGCGGGCCTCGACGGCCTGGTGAACACCGCGGACGATGCCGCCGCCGGGATCGAGACGGTGACCCTGCCCGGCGCCGATCACAATCTCAACACCGCCGACGATCAGATCACGTCGCTGACCGCGTTCACCCGGCAGATTCAGATTCAGGACGTCGCCAACGAGAACGCGCAACTGCGCTCGATTGTCGTGACCATCAGGTATCGCAACGGTCCGACCACGCGCACCTACACCTTGACGACGTACATCTCTTCTTACTCATAAGAAACAACCATGCCTCACCTGTCACGGCAAGACGGCTTCACGATCACCGAAATGATGGTTTCGACTGCCGTCGTGCTGATGGTCCTCGCGGGCGCGCTGACCACGTTCAGGAACGCGCTGGCGATCAACGATTCCGCGGCGCAGCTGGCCGACGCCAACCAGAACCTGCGCGCGGGCACCAACCAGCTGGTGCGAGATCTGCTGATGGCCGGGCGCATCATCGGTGCCGCCGGCGTCTCCATGCCGACCGGTGCGGGCATCACCTATTTACGACCGGGCCCGGTCGCGCTCAATTTCGACATGATCTCGGACAGCGACTCGACCCTGCAGCTGCCCAGCATCTCGACCGGGTATCAGCTGGGCCCGACCATCAACAACTCGAAGACGGACATCATCACGATCATGACCGTCGACGAGTTCATGCCAGTGGTCACCACGCCGGTGACCGTTGCCGGTTCGGCGGGGCAGGCCACGATCTCGGCAGACGGTACGTCCATCCAGTTCGCCGCGACGTCGCAATGGATTGACGGCGACACGGTCAACGACACGCCGAAAATCAAGGTTGGCGATCTGGTGCTCTATGTCGGCCAGAACGGCAGCGCCATTCAGACCGTCACGTCGATTGACACCGTCAATCATCGTCTCAACTTCGCGTCAGGCGACGCCGTGAACGACTACTTTCACTTCAATCAGCCGAACGCGACCACCGGTGTGACGCGCCCGCTGGCGTGGTTGAAGGATCCCGCCGGCGCGGCGCTGCCAGGTGGCCAGGCGTGGCAGGTCGCTCCCTCTTCGACGCCGGTGACGCTGTTCAAGGCGTTGATGATCACCTATTACGTCGACAACACCACGACCCCCGGCACGCCGCGGCTCACGCGGGTGGTGAACCATTTCCCGCCGCAGGCGCTGGCCGGCGTGGTCGAAGATCTCGACCTGACCTACGACCTTTACGACGGCGTGGTGAACCCCACGGCGGTAACCAATCTTCCGTACACGCTCAACGGTGTGACTTACACAGAGAATCAGATCCGGAAGGTCAACATCCATGTCGGCGTGCGGTCCGAGACGATCTCGAAGCCGACCCAGGACTACGTCCGGAACCACATCACCACGTCGGTGAACGTGCGAAGCCTCTCGGCCGTCGACAAATACCCGAGCTAGAACGGGAACAAGGACAGAAGACTGCTATGCGCACCACCAACCAGAGCGGCATCGCGATGATCACGACGCTGCTCGTCCTCATGCTCATGTCCGCGCTGCTGGTCGGTTTCACGACCGTCGTGATGAGCGATCAGCGCTACCGGTTCATCGATCGCGATCGCAACCAGGCGTTCTACGCGGCCAGCGCCGGCATCGAGAAGCTCACGGCCGATCTCGGCAACCTGTTTCTCGAGAACGTGGCGCCGACCACCGCGCAGGTCACGGCGTTGACTGCCGCGGGCAGCCTGCCGACCATCACCGGAATCACCTTTGCCGCCGCGCAGGCGCCCCAGCCGTTGCCCGCGAGCCTGCTGACCCCCTATCACTGCTTGAAGAATCCGATCACGGGCGAGGACAAGGTTGCCACCCCGGTCGGCACCATTGGCTACGTCATCACCTACTGCAAGGGGCTGACGAGCGGCAACCCGACGACCGCGGACGACCCGCTGACGGTGACGGGCACCGGCGCCTATGCCGGGATGACCGCGCTGCAGACGCCCTATCAGATTGACGTGACCGCGAAGACCTCGACCGGCGGCGAAGTCCACCTGGTGCGCACCATGGAAGCGGTGGCGATCCCGGTGTTTCAGTTCATCATGTTTTCCGAGCCGGACCTCAGCATCTTCCCCGGCGCGAACTTCAACATCGGCGGCCGCGTCCACACCAACGGCAACCTGTGGCTGGCCGCCGGCAACGGTGCGACGCTGACCACGACCGGAAAGTGGACCGCCAACAAGGACATCATCCGGCCGTTCCTCTCGAACGGCGCCACGATTGCCAGCAACAATTCGACCGGCACGGTCAGCATGGCGACGTCGCAGGCCGCGCCGCTCGGCAACCGCAATCTGCTCGACACCCAGGGCAGCATCGTCGGCATGCCCGGCAGCGCGCCCAACCCCAACTGGCAAACCATTTCGCTTGGCGCGACACCCGCCAACTACAACGGCTTCCTGTTGAATGGTCCTGCCGGCTCCAACCCTCCAGGCACCGGCGGGAAGAAACTGAGCCTGCCGCTGACCGCCCCCGGCGTTGGCGGCAAGAACGTGGACATCATCCGGCGTCCGCCCGCCGGCGAGAACGTCCTCTCGATCCTGTACAACGAGCGGCTCGCCAACAAGGCCAGCATCCGCATTCTGCTCTCCGACACGTCCGCGGACATCACCAACATGCCGGGCATCGGACCGGGCGCGCCGATCCAGCTCGATGGCGACTGGAGAGTGGCAGGCGTGCCGTATGCGGGCTATACCGGCGGACCGATCGCGCGGTCGATTGGCAATACCGGCACGCTGGCGACGACGAATGCCGCCACCGCTGCAGGCGACGTTACCATCTCGCTGACGGCGGCCGGTGCGCCTTCGATCTTCAAGAACCCCCCACTCTCCGCCAAGTCTGGCGCGCTATTGAAGACCGACAACATCATTTGCACCGGCCGAACGGACCTGACGTTTACCGGCTGCAATGTTCCGATCGCTCTTAGCAATGGCTGGACGATTTATGCAACACCTCCTGGCGGTGGGAGTACCGACCTTGGCGTCGGCACGATGCCCGGATCTCTCAACACTCCCAGCCTGACATTGAACGGCGCCGTCGCCAACGGTCTGGGGAGGACGCTGACCTTCGCGGCCGGACAGAATACCTTCTTGTTTGCCGGGAACACCGCGTTCATCACCAACACGGCCGCGGGCGGTGGTCTGGCGACGCCGTTCACGTGCATGGGCATCAACGCGGCCGGCACACAGCTCACCGGCTGCTCGGGCGTTCCGACCACCAACAGCGGCGCGATCATCACGACCGGTGCCGCTACGCCGATCGGCACCGGAACGATCGGCGGCTGGATCAAGATCGAAAAAGCCAATGCCGCCGGCGTGTGGTTCGACATCACCCAGGAGATGCTGAACTACGGCATCACCAGTAGCGCTCCGGACGGCAACTGCGCGAGCCCCACGCCCAATTCGATCATTCAGCTCCAGCGCCTGCGCGACAATCCCGATGGGACGTGCCGGATCTACGATACGACCGACTCGTACCACTTCTGGCCCAACGTGCTGTTCGACACGCGCGAGGGGCTGCAGCGCGACGCCGACCCCGGCAACATGGCGACCGGCCTGCAGGTCGGCGGCGCGATGACTTACATCCAGGTCGATGCCGGGAAGCTGGCGTTGTGGTTCAGGGGACAGGCGCCGTACAACCTGGGAACGGGCAATACCGCCAGGACCGACAACAACGGATACTCGATTTATTTCTCGGATCGGCGCAGCAACCGTAACGCCGCCGCGCAGGAAACCGCGGAGTATGGCTGGGAGGATTTCGTCAACCCCGGCGTCGCCAACGGCGTGCCGAACGGCGTTTGCAACCTGCCCGGAGAAGACGTCAACGAAAACAACACCTGTGAGGTGTATGGCGGCCTTCCGACCTACAACGCCGTGTACAACGATATCGGGCCGCTGTTGACCCTGCCGGGCGCGCCATACGCGGCCGGGATGACGCCGACCGCCCTGTTCAAGCGCAGCTTCCTGCAAGTGAACCGCCCGGTGTTCTTCCGCCGTGCACTCAAACTGATCAACGGCGGGACGTTGGGCAGCAATGCCGTGGTGGCGAACCGGATCACCGGGTTTACCGCCGTCGCGGAGAACCCGGTCTACGTGCAGGGCGACTGGAACGCGGCGGCAACCTTCCTGGTCAACGATCTTCACGCGGCGACCGCGGTGATTGCCGACGCGGTTACGCTGCTCTCCAATAACTGGGACGATGGCGTGTCCTTCGATCAGGCGTACAACGCCGGGAATCGAGCTCGACCCGCGCAGTCGGACTATCGCCTGGCCGTGCTCTCTGGAAAGGGCCCCAGTTTCCCGCTCGTGGCCGCCGACAACGCGCAGGCCGACTTCGGCACCGACGGCGGCGCGCACAACTTCCTCAGAATGCTCGAAAGCGGTGGGCAGCTGAACTATCGGGGATCGATGGCGACCTTGTATTACAACCAGCAGGCGGTCGGCACCTACAAGTGCTGCACGACGGTGTATGGCGCCCCGGTTCGCTCGTTCGTGTTCGACGCCGACTTCACCCAGCCGGCGCTGTTGCCGCCGCTCACGCCGATGTTCCGCGACATGAACGTGGTCGGCTTCTCACAGGAACTGCGTCCCGGCCGGTAACGTCGTTCGCAGATTCTGCCTGACCGATTCGCGCGCGGTTCGTGGCTTTTGCCATGGGCCGCGCGTTTCTATTTGACGAATCGCAAGATTCCTTCGACAAAAGCGCCGACCACATTCTGAAGGCGAGTGGATCGTCCGTTGCTTTTTGCTGCGGGCATGCGCGGCTACTCGCTCCTGGAAGTGCTCGTCGCCGTCACGATCGTCGCGGTCGGAATCACCGCGCTCGGGCAATTGGTCGGGTTTGCTGCCCACGCCAACCTGCGCGCACGGCACACGACTGTGGCCGCCATGCTGGCCCAACAAAAGATTGAGGAGCTCCTGCCGACGGCCGGCGGAGATCTACAGGCGTCACCAGCCGGCGCCCTGATGAATAGCGTCGCCGGCTATGCCGACTTTGCCGATCGGACCGGCCGGCTGCTCGGCGGCGGACTGGCGCCGCCGGCAGGGGAGCGCGTACCTGCGGCGATGGTCCATCGATCCGCTGCAGAACAGCACCAACAACACGTGGATTCTGCAGGTGCGGGTCACCGACTTGCGCACCCATGACGTCGCCGGCCTGGTCGCCGCGCGTACCGGGAAGGTGTTCTGACATGTATCGCGGTCACGGCTTTTCCCTGATCGAGCTGCTCATTGCCAGCACGATCGGCATGGCGGTCGCTGCCGCCGTGTTCGCGATAGCGGGCCCGGCGCAGAGCGCGTTCGACACCGAGCTCGCCGCCGCCGACATGCAGCAGCGTGTCCGCGTCTCGGCGGACACGCTGACGAGGGATCTGACAATGGCGGGCGCCGGCGCCTACGTGGGCGGCCGGAAGGGACCGCTGGTTCACTATTTCGCGCCGGTGCTGCCATTTCACCAGGGCAACGCCGACGATGCGCCCGGTACGTTTCGGACGGACACCATTTCGCTTATTTCCGTGCCGGTCACGGCAGCCCAGACCACGCTTGCGGCCGATCTGCTGCCCGGCGCCCTCACCCTGCAGCTGGCCGCGGGCCCGGGTTGTCCGCCAGGCATCATGCTGTGCGGGTTTGCCGTGGGGATGACGATGCTGGTCTACGACGAGACCGGTAACGTCGACCTGTTCGAAATTGACACGGTGGATGCTGCCGCCGGCCAGCTGACGCTGGCGTCGCGCCCGCTCGATTCGGCCGCCACCACCTATCCGCACGGCTCCAATGTGGTGGAAGCGCGACTGCATACGTACTACTTGAAGGCCAACGCCGCCGCGCAAACGTTTCAGTTGATGCACGCCGACGGTTCGTCGAACGCCGCCCAGCCTGTGGTCGACCATGTCGTCGGTCTCGCCTTCAGCTACGACGGCGAGCCCCGCGCGCCCACCCTGAACGCGAGCGGCGACGCCTCGTATGGACCCGCGCCGCCGGCGTTGGGCATTCAGAACACCGCGTACCCGGCGGGGGAGAACTGCACGTTTCGCGTCGACGAGGTCAGCGGGCTGCAGGTTCCGCGTCTCCCGGCGCTGGCCGCGGACAGCGCGCTCGTGCCGCTGCCGTCCGCGCAATTGGTCGATGGCCCGTGGTGTCCCGACGAGACGAACGCGAACCGCTGGGATGCCGATCTGCTCCGCATCCGCAGAGTGGGCGTCACGATTCGCATCGAAGCTGCCCTGACCGCGCTGCGCGGCCCGGCCGGCGTGCTGTTTGCCAACGCCGGCTCCTCGCGCAACCCCGCTCGGTGGGCGCCGGACCTGGAGGTGCATTTTCAGCTGTCGCCGCCCAACATGAACCTGGAGCGAGAATGACGGGCGCCGTGCGCGAGGATGGCGTCGCGCTCCTGATCGCGATCATGACGCTCCTGCTGATGTCGGCGCTCGGCACCGCGCTGATTCTGTCGTCGTCGACCGAAACGATGATCGCGGCGCATTTTCGCGACCACCTCGAGGCGCGCTACGCCGCGGACGTGATGCTCGCGCGCGGGATCGACGAGATGGCAGCGGTGGGCGACTGGAATCTGGTGACCGCCGGCGCCGTGCAGTCGGCGTGGGTCGACGGCGCGCCATCCGGTGTACGACTGCTGTCGGATGGGTCGACGCTCGATCTGGAGCAGGCCGTGAACCTGGCGAATTGTCAGAAGCTGATCGCATGCGTGCCCGCGCAACTGGCCGCGGTGACCGACGATCGGCCGTGGGGCGCCAACAATCCGCTGTGGAGACCCTATGCCTACGGACCGTTGCGCAACATGATGGCGCCTGGCGCCATCGACTCGCCGTATTACGTGCTGCTGCTTGCCGGCAACGGACCGGCCGATGCGCTGCTGGCGCTCCGGGCGGAGGCGTTCGGGGCGCGCGGTGCGCATGCGGTCGTCGAGGCCACCGCCGATAAGACGGATTACAATGACGCTCCGGGACAGGTGGCGGTCAAAATCCTGTCGTGGCGAGAGGTGCGGTAGGTGTCAGGATTCGTCGTCTGCAAGGCGTGCGGGACGAGGATAAAAGCGGGCCGCGGGCATTGCCTGCGCTGTTTTGCACCGCTGCCCGATCCGGACGTGCCGGAGCGGCCGCCGCTATCGGAGTCGCTCGGCCTGTCGCGCAACCAGGGAATGCTTTTCGCCGCCGGCACCGCGGTCGCGGTCGTCCTGCTCGCGATGGTAATTTGGCAAACGTGGCCGGTTCCCGCGGATGACGAGGCGCAACCGGCCAACGCCCTCACCGCACCTGCCGCGGCATCATCATCGGCCCAGAGTTCCGGCACGGCTGTCCCTCCGTTGTCCCCGGAGGCTTCGTCCGTCGATGCGCCGCGCGCCGCGGCTGCCGCGCCGTCCGAGGCGGATCTCGAAGCCGCGCGCGCTGATTACGAACAGAAACTGGCTGCCAATCCCAAGGACGCTCCGCTCGTGAACAAGCTGGGTGAGGTGCTGGAGCGCATGGACCGGGTCGACGATGCAGCCGTGCGCTTCGAGCGCGCCGTCGCGCTCGCGCCGCGTGAGCCGGCCTATCGTGTCAACCTGGCCCGTGCGGCGGGCAAGTTGTCCCAGTGGGATCGCTCGATCGATCAATACCGCGAGGTCGTGCGCCTGCAGCCGAAGGATGCCGCGAGCCTGGCGGCCCTGGGGCTGGCCCTGCAGAAGAAGGGCGACGATCAGTCGGCGGTGGTCGAGTTCCAGAAAGCTCACAAGTTCGACCCCTCCTTGCCGGCGGCTGCGCTCGGGCTCGGAACCAGCCTCGAGAAGGTCGGCCGTGTAGACGAGGCGACCCAGGCATTCAAGGATTACCTGGAAATCCGGCCTCTTCCTGCAGACGCTGAGCGGGTCCGTGGCCATCTGGCGCTGCTGGCGCGGGCGCACCCGGGAAACCCTCAGGTAAAATAGGGCTCGAGCCGATAAGCCGAACAGGTGTACACGGACATGTTCTCCAGAGCGTCATCCCGCGTGCAAACCGGCATCGCCCTGCTCAGCGTTGCCGCGGTTTGCCTGGCCTCCCGGCCCGCGCGGGCCCAGTCGCTGGCGGATGTCGCAAAGAAGGAAGAAGACCGCCGCAAGACCGTGGGGGCGCCCGCGAAGGTCTACACCAACAAGGATCTGAGCCCAGCGCCGCCAGGATCGCCGGCGCCGGCCAAGCCGGCCGACGACGCCGCCAAGCCCGCGGACGGGGACGGGAAGGGCGGCGCCAAGCCCGCGGACGGCGATGGCAAAGGTGGCGGCAAGACCGCCGATGCCGACGACAAGGGACCGGTCAAGGACGAGAAATACTGGTCCGGCCACCTGAAGGCGCTGCGCGATGACATGGCCCGCAACCAGGACTACGCCGACGCGATGCAGACCCGCATCAACTCGCTGACGACCGATTTCGTGAATCGCGACGATCCGGCGCAGCGCGCGGTGATTGAGCAGAATCGCCAGAAGTCGATCGCCGAACTCGCTCGTCTCACCAAGGCCGTCCAGGACTCGAAGAAGGCCATCGCCGATTGGCTCGAGACCGCGCGCCGCGCCGGCGTTCCGCCAGGCTGGGTCCGCTGATCGTCCAGCACCGGTGAGCGCACGATCCCGCCAGTCCGTCGATCCTCCCATCCTGCTCGTCGAGGACAAGGATTCGCTCCGCACCATGCTGCGTCTTGCGCTCGAGGCGCAGGGGCACACGGTCGTCGAGGCGCGCGATCAGCCCGAGGCCGAAGCGGCGCTCGTCGCCAGCAATCCCGCGGTGGTGCTGTCGGATCTCCGGCTGACCGAAGGCGACGGCTTCGGCGTGCTGCGCGCCGCGAAGGAACACGATCCCCAGTTGCCGGTGATCGTCATGACCGCGTTCGGCAGCATCCAGGACGCGGTGGCGGCGATGAAGGAAGGCGCCCTCGATTTCCTCGCCAAGCCGGTCGATCCGGATCATCTGCTGTTGATGGTCGAACGCGCGCTCATCCAGCGCCGGCTGGCGACGGAGAACATGATCCTCAAGGACGAGCTCGCGCAACGCCGCGGCGCGCCGCTCATCGTCGGCGACGATGCCAAGCTCAAGCAGGTGTCGCTGGCGCTGCATCGCGCGGCGGCGACCGACACCACCGTGCTGCTGGAGGGCGAAAGCGGCACCGGTAAGGAGCTGTTCGCGCGGGCGCTGCACGCGCTCAGCCCGCGCAATGACGGGCCGTTCGTGGCGATCAACTGCGCGGCGATCCCGGAAAATCTGCTGGAAACCGAGCTGTTCGGCCACGAGAAGGGCGCGTTCACGGGGGCGTCGCAGCGCAAGCCCGGCAAGTTCGAGCTCGCGCACCACGGCACGTTGTTCCTGGACGAAATCGGCGATCTGCCGTTGTCGCTGCAGGCCAAGATCCTGCGCGCCCTGGAAGAGAAGCAGTTCGAGCGGGTCGGCGGGACGGCGCCGTTGAAGGTGGATGTCCGGGTGGTGGCCGCGACCAATCGCAATCTGAAGGCGGCGGTCGCGGCGCGTCAGTATCGCGAGGATCTGTATTTCCGCCTGTCGGTATTTCCGATCGTGATCCCGCCGCTGCGCGATCGCCCGAAGGACATCCCCACCCTCGCGCGCTACTTCATCGAGAAGTTCTGCCGCGACCTGAACAAGGCGCCGCTGGCGCTATCGCCGGCGGCGGAAGAAGAGCTGGTGGCCTACGCCTGGCCGGGCAATGTTCGCGAGCTGCAGAACTGCATCGAGCGCGCGGCGATCCTGACCGAAGGCGAGACCATTCACCCGCGGCACCTCAGCTTGTCGTTCCGCGGGCCGACGCTGGCCGCGCCGGTCGACGGCGACGATGGGCCCTGGTCCAAGATCGATCTCTCGGGCACGCTCGCCGACGCGGCAAAGCGGACGCTGCTGGAAGTCGAGCGGCGGAAAATCGTGCAGGCGCTGAAAGAGGGGGGCGGCAGCCCAGGCGCGGCCGCCGAGATTCTGCAGGTGAGCTTCAAGACCCTGACCGCGAAGATCAAGGAACACGGCATCGAATGAGGTGAGGCCTACTTCGCGAATCCCACCTTCTTCAGCGCGCGTCTGAGCTCGCCTTCCTTGACATCATCGACAATCGCAGTGGCTCCGATCGCCGTCGGCAGCACGAAGTGCAGCGTGCCGGCGACGACCTTCTTGTCGTGCTGCATGGCCTCGAGGATGGCGGTCGCGGAGAGATCGGTAATCGGCGGCAGCGGGCCGAGGCTTGCGATCAGCTCCGCCAGCGCCTGGCGGTCACCGTCGGCCAGGGCGCCGCGCGCGACCGCGAGCTCCGCCGCCACCAGCATGCCGTAGCCCACTGCTTCGCCGTGGCGGAATCGGCGGAACCGGGTGACGGCTTCGAGGGCGTGGCCGGCGGTATGGCCGAAGTTCAGGATCCGCCGCGGTCCGGCTTCGCGCTCGTCGGCGGTCACCACCGCGGCCTTGATCTGGCACGACTCCGAGAGGATCGGCAGCAGCGACTCGGTCTCGCGCGCGAAGATCGCCTTGCGATCGCGCGCCACGCGCTCGAACAGCGAGGCGCTCGAAGTCATCCCGTACTTGATCACTTCGTACAGCCCGGCGCGGAACTCGCGGCGCGGCAGCGTGCCGAGCACCAGGGGATCGATGATCACGGCATTCGGCTGATAGAAGGCGCCGATCAGGTTCTTGCCGAGCGGATGATTGACGCCGACCTTGCCGCCGATCGCGCTGTCCACTTGCGCCAGCAGCGTGGTGGGGACGTGCACCAGGGAGATGCCGCGCAGGTACGAGGCCGCCGCGAAACCGGCCATGTCGCCGATCACGCCGCCGCCGAAGGTGATGATCGTCGAGGCGCGATCGGCGCTGGCGCGAACCAGCGCGTCATACACGCGTGACACGGTCGAGAGCTGTTTGAAGCGCTCGCCGTCGGGGATCAGGATCGGCTCGGCGGCACTGACCGCACGCGCGAGCTGCGGTCCATGCAGCCGCCACACCAGCGGGCTGGAGACCACGAACCGGCGTGCAGGTGCGCCGATCGCGTCGAGCGTGCCGCGGATGCCGTCGAGCAGGCCCGCGCCGATCGTGACGGGGTAGGCGCGTGAGGGCGTGGCGACGTCGATGCGGACGGGATCCATCGGATGCGGATGGTAGGATAACACCCGCGTGCACCGGCCGGATTTTCTCATCGTTGGCGGCGGCGTCGCCGGGCTTCGCGCAGCGATTGGTCTGGCGGCGGTTGGCCGCGTCCTGATCCTCACCAAGGCGGAACCGGCCGAGAGCAACACCGGCTACGCGCAGGGCGGCATCGCGGCCGCGGTGGGCGACGACGACACGCCGGCGCTGCACGCAGCCGACACCGTGCGCGCCGGCGATGGCCTGTGTGACGAGGCGGCGGTCTCGGTCCTGGTCGAAGCGGGGCCGGGCTACGTGCGGGAGCTGCTCGAGTGGGGCGCGCGGTTTGATCGCGCCGCGGACGGCCGGCCGGCGCTCGGGCGGGAGGCGGCGCATAGCGTGCGCCGCGTGCTCCACGCCGGCGATGCGACCGGACGCGAGATCGGCCGCACGCTGTGGGAACGGGTCCGTGCCCTGCCGGCGGTGGAGACGATCGATCACGCGCTGGTGACGGACGTCATCGTCGAGGATGGGCACGCGCGCGGACTTCGCTACTTCAACGCCGCCGGCACCAGGCTCGAGGTCCGCGCTGCGGCGACGCTGCTGGCGACGGGCGGTGCCGGCCAGGTCTTTCGCGAGACCACCAACCCGGCGGTGGCCACCGGCGATGGCATCGCCCTGGCGTTCCACGCCGGCGCGCGGGTCGCCGATTTGGAGTTCGTGCAGTTCCATCCCACCGCGCTCAAGCTCGACGGCGCCCCCAGGTTTCTGATTTCCGAAGCACTGCGCGGTGAAGGGGCGCGGCTGGTGAACGAGCGCGGCGACAGCTTCATGACCCGCTACCATCCCGACGGCGACCTCGCGCCGCGTGATGTGGTGGCGCGCGGGATCGTGCGCGAGTCCGAGCTGACCGGCGGCCGCATCTACCTCACGCTCGCCCATCTCGATCCCGAGTACGTGAGTGAGCGCTTTCCGACCATCGCCGCGATGTGCGCCCAGGCCGGGCTTGATCTGGCGCGCGATCGCATTCCGGTCGGTCCCGCGGCGCACTACATCATGGGCGGCGTCGATACCGACGAATGGGCGCGCACGTCGGTGCCCGGGTTGTTCGCGGCCGGCGAAGTCGCCTGCACCGGTGTCCACGGCGCCAACCGGCTGGCGAGCAACTCGCTGCTGGAAGGATTGGTGTTCGGCGCCCGCGCGGCGCAGGCGATGACGGAAGCGCCGCGGGCGGCGCTCTTGAAGCCCGATCGCATCGTGGCTGGGGACTTGGGCCTGGGGGCTGGGAACGATCGCGACGCCGTTGCCGATCGTCGAGCCCCCAGTCCCCAGCTCCTAGGCCCTGATCGGATCCGCGATCTGATGTGGCAATCGGTCGGACTGTTCCGCACGCGCGACGGGCTTGCCGACGCGGTCGCCGCGCTCGGTCGCGCCACGACGCCTGGTGCCGCGACCGCGGATGCGTGGCGCGATCGGAATCTCCTGACCGTCGCGCGACTGATCGCCGGCGCGGCACTGCGGCGCGAAGAAAGCCGCGGCGGACATTTCCGGGAGGACTTCCCGCAGCGCAACGACGGCCGGTGGCGGATCCACATGGTGGATGTCGCCGCCTCGTAAACACCGAGGACGCCGAGGACACAAAGGGAAAGACCCGATACAATACGCGTTCGTGTCCTCTGTGTCCTTTGTGTTCGAGCAGCGTTGGAAAGCAGCCTGATGTCGAAGAAACCCGAGAATCAATCGTTCGTCACCGAAATCACGCCGCGCTCCCAGGACTTCTCGAAGTGGTACCTCGATGTCGTCCGCCGGGCGGAGCTGGCCGACTATTCGCCGGTCAAAGGCTGCATGGTGATCCGGCCGTACGGCTATGCCATCTGGGAACTGATTCAACAGGCGCTCGATCGCCGGATCAAGGCCAGCGGCCACGTCAACGCCTACTTCCCGCTGTTCATCCCCGAGAGCCTGCTGAACAAGGAAGCCGAACACGTCGAGGGGTTCGCGCCGCAGGTCGCCTACGTCACCCACGGCGGCGGCGAAGAGCTCGAGGAAAAGCTGGTCGTGCGTCCGACATCTGAGGCGATCATCGGCACGATGTACGCCAAGTGGGTGCAGTCCTGGCGCGATCTGCCGATCCTGATTAACCAGTGGGCCAACGTCGTGCGCTGGGAGAAGGTCACGCGGCCGTTCCTGCGGACGACCGAGTTCCTCTGGCAGGAAGGGCACACCGCGCACGAGACGGACGTCGAGGCGGAAGACGAGACGCTGCAGATCCTTCACATGTACAAGGAAACGGTCGAGACCGAGATGGCGGTGCCGGTCATCGAAGGCATGAAGAGCGAGAGCGAAAAGTTCGCCGGCGCGCTCCGCACCTACTCAATCGAGGCGCTGATGGGCGACGGCCGCGCGCTGCAGGCGGGGACCTCGCACAACCTCGGTCAGAACTTCGCCAAGGCGTTCGACATCACGTTTCAGGCGCGCGACAAATCGGTGCAGCACGTCTGGGGCACCTCGTGGGGCATGACCACCCGGCTGGTGGGCGCCGCCATCATGGTGCACGGCGACGACAGCGGGCTGGTCCTGCCGCCCCGCATCGCGCCGTTCCAGGTCGTGATCGTGCCGATCGGCCGCGACAACTGGCGCGAGACCGTGCTGCCCAGGGCGCAGGAGATCCAGCGCGAGCTGCAGGCCGCCGGTGTTCGCGTCACGCTCGACGACCGCGAGGAGCGCCCGGGCTGGAAGTTCGCCGAATGGGAATTGCGCGGCGTCCCGCTCCGCCTCGAGATCGGTCCGAAGGACATCGAGAAGTCCGCGGTGCTGGTCGCCCGTCGCGACACGCGCGAGAAGCAGAGCCTGCCGATGGCTGGACTGGCGGGGCAGCTGCTCTCGCTGCTCGACGAGATTCAGAAGAATCTGTTCGACCGTGCCCTGGCGTTCCGGGACGAGCACACCCAGCGGGCCGCCACCTACGACGCGTTCAAGCAGACCATGGATGGGCGGCCGGGGTTCGTGATCTCGCCCTGGTGCGGCGACGCGGTGTGCGAGGCGCACATCAAGACCGATACGCAGGCGACCATTCGCAACATGCCGATCGGAGGCACGGCGCCCGCCGCCGGCTGCGTGCGATGCGACAAGCCCGCGGTTGCCGAGGCCTGGTTCGCGAAGAGCTACTGAGTCCACATCGCGTCGATCGCGTGCTTCCACTTCTTCCCGGCGTTCCTGATCGCGCTATGTCGGCGGGTGAGCCGTTCCCGCGACGACGATGTCGCGGAAGGCGCCAGCGAGATGTTCGCGCCACCAGGCGTCCTTTGCCCTGGTGTGCGCGGCGGCAATCGCTTCGAGGCACGACCCGTCCCCGACCAGCGACAGCGCCGTGAGGAATTCCACCGGCAGCGGCGCCTTCGCGGATTCGATCGACTCGCGGAGATCGTACAGGGCGAGCCGGCTTCCGCGATGACCGAGGGCGACGTGCGCCGCCGCCCGTGCCAGCCTCCACTGATCGCGCGCGGCCGCGGGCTCGGCGCCTTCTCGCACCCGCACGCGCTCCACCACCTGTTGCAGCGATCCCAGCGGCGCCGTCGCGCCGACCAGCTTCAGGGCCTGCCGTAAGGCGGCCGAATCGTCCCCCAGACTGCCGGCCGCCGCTCGCGCGATCACCGTTGCGGGGCTGTCGGCCGCTCGCTGAACGCCGCCGCTGGCGGCCGTTTCCGCGCGGATCGTGGCGCTTGGATCGTCGGCGAGCGAGGCCAGCACCGGCGCGATCGTCGCCGGGTCGAGCTCCCTCAGCGCGCGCAACGCGGCGAGCCGCACCATCTCGGGCCGCGTCCGATCGAGCAGCACCTCGGCGAGCCGATCGACCGCGGCGGCGCCGCGCGCCCCGCGCAGGTGCGCCCGGGCGACCCCGGCCGCTGCGGCGGTGATGGCGGGCTCGAGATTCCGATCGGTCAGTGCGGCGAGCGCCGGTTCGAGCGCGCGCGCGTCACCGATGCCTTCCAGCGTGCGCCACGCCTCGGCGCGCGCCGCCGTTCCGTCGGCGGACGCCGCCACGGCGATCAGTCGCTCGACCGCGCGCGCGCCCAGCACGATGAGGCGGGCGACGGCCGTCTCGCGCGCGACAGAGCTGTCGTCGCCGAGATCCGCGATGAGCGCGTTGATTTGTCTGGAGGACGAGGCCCGGATCGCCACACGGCGATCGTACATGAAAAGGGCCGAGGGCTCGAGGCTGAGGGCGCAAGCCCTCAGCCTTCAATCCTCAGCCCCGTCGTCTAGCGGAGATTAACCGTGAGCGCGGCGCGCCGATTGAGGCGCCGCGTCTCTTCGCGGCTGTTGTCGTACTTCGGCCGCTCCTCGCCGTAGCTGACCGTCCGCAGCCGGTCGGCGCTGACGCCGCGGCTGGTCAGATAGTCCTTCACCGCTGTGGCGCGGCGATCGCCCAGCGCGAGGTTGTATTCGGCCGTGCCGATGCTGCAGGTGTGGCCTTCGATCTCGATTCTCAGCGTGGCGTCCTCGCGCATCGCCGCGATCGCCTCGTCGAGCACGCGGGTCGCTTCCGGCCGCAGCGAGTAGCGGTCGAAGTCGAAATAGACATCCTCGAACTCGTAGCGCTTCCTCGGCGGCGGCGGGGCCGTGACCTGGATGTTGACCGTGTCCGAGGCGGTCTTGTTGTCCGACGGACAGGTGACGGTGATCGTGACCGGCACGCTGCCGGCCTGCGCGCCGGCGCGTCCAGCGCGTGCTCCGCCCGGCGGGCTGCGCCAACGTGCCGCTCGGCGCCGACCATCGGTAGGTCACCGCGCAGCTGATCGAATCCTGAACCGTTGCCGTAACCGTGGAATTCCCGCCGACTTCGACGGTGCACGGATCGCACGCCGCTTTCACCGTGAGCGTGTGCGCCGGCGGCTCGGCCCGTTGCGGCGCGGGCGCCGGTGGCGGCGGTGGCGTGTAGACGCGGACGCCCGGGTGATAGCCAATCCGGAACTGCCAGTCGTAATAGTCGCCGGTGACGTCGGGCTCGTCGGTGAACGAACCGGAGCGCGCGTGCGTCGGCACGTTCCAGCTCAGGCCGGCGCCCGCGAAAAAGCCGCTCTTCGCCTGATAGGTGAGGCCGAGCGTGGCGCGGGTGATGTTCTCGGTGTTGGAGGTCACCGGGGCGCGGGTCAGATCGGTGCCGATGATCGAGGCGCCGGTAATCGTGGCCACGTCGCTCGACGGCATGAATCCGTTCAACTCGCCGGAGAATCGCAGGGCGCTTCGCGACGGGTAGGCGAGACCCGTGCCCCAGCGGAAGGCGCCGGTCGGCGCGTCGTTGCCGTCCGGGCTGCCGCGGAACTCGTAGCCGCCGAAGCCGGACACCTCGACCCGCTTCGACGCCTCCTTGCTGGCGATGAAATCGAAAGAGAAGTCCGGCTTGCCGGTGCTGACGCCGGCGTCCGCTTTGCCGGTCGGCAGCTTGACCATGCCGCGCACCGCGAGCGCTGCCGGCTTCTGGTGGTATTCGGACCAGAGGTTGTATTTCACGCCGAGGTAGAGGTCGCCGACGTTGTCGCCACTCCAGTACTTGTTCGCCTGGGGATAGCGATCGATGATGCCGCCGAAGGTCGGATCGTTGACGAAGATCGGCCGGATGTCTCGGTCGATCCGGGTGTCGACCAGGAACGAACCGAAAATCTCGGCGCGATCCTTCAGGCCGTACGCGAACGTGCCGGCGAAGTCGGCGACGTTGGTGTAGCCCTGAATCCAGTTGGTGCCGCGTCGATACACGGTGCGCCGACCACTTGCCGTCGGGCAGCACCTCGCCGGTCGGCACGTACCAGATGCCGGTGTCGCCGAAGAACGTGGTCGTCGCCGGTCGGTGGACTCGTCGGACGGAGCCGGCGTCTGGGTTGATGGGGATGCCGGCGTCTGGGCGAATGCGCCGGACGAACCAGCATGCCAGCGCGACTGCAAACAGCGAGGATCGTAGAACCGTCGTCTTCAAGCTGTACCTCCCGCGGTACCAGCAAACATTAGCTCAGCCACAATAGTACGGCCGACCGCTAGTCGAAGTCAATCAACGACTTGCGGGAGATCTCGTACCTGTCAGATTCTACTAGGTCGGCCCGCGAGGCGCTTCGGCCCGACGACCCAGGCGATCACGATGCTCACGAAGTAGAGCGCCGACCATCGGCGCCGCGAAGATCGTCTGGGTCATCATGTCGCCGGTCGGCGTGATTACGGCGGCGACGACGAAGATGATGAGGAAGGCGTACTTGAAGTTGACGAGCAGGAACCGCGCCGTGATCAGCCGCATCTTGGCGAGGAAGAAGACCACCGCCGGCATCTGGAACACGATGCCCATGCCGAGCAGCATCTTGGTGTAGAGCCCGAACACATCGTCGAGCCTCGGCATGAACGCGAGGTCCGGCGTGTTGAAGCTCGCGAAGAACGGCCATCATGAACGGGAACGCGATGTAGTGGTTGAACGCCGCGCCGAGCACGAACCCGATCGTCGTGAACAGCACGAACGGAATCGCGAGGCGCTTCTCGTTGGAGTACAGCCCGGGCGCGATGAACATCCAGACCTGATACATGATGAACGGCGCGGCGAGGACCACGCCCATGATCAGCGAAATCTGAATGTAGAGCGAGAAGGCCTCGCCCGGCTCGGTGTAGATCATCTTCACGCCGGGCGGCAGCGCGCCGCCGCGTCGGCGCCAGGATGAAGTCGACGATCCGGTTGATGAACGCGAAGCCGAGGACGACGCAGACGCCGATCGCGATCGCGGAGTTGACGATGCGTTTCCGGAGCTCGTCGAGATGCTCCAGAAACGACATCTTTCCGGCGGCGGAGATGTCGTCGTCTTCGTCAGGAGGAAGCTGAAGAGCCCCCGTCTGGGGGCTCGGGAACGGCACGAGGGCCATGGCGCGCGCTTAGGCGCTCTGGTCGGCCTTGCGGGCCACCACGTGCTCGTCGACCAGCGGTGTGGGATTCACGGGCGGCGCGGTGACGGACTGGGCTTTCTTTTCCTCGATGCTGGAGCGCTGCTCCTCGAGGCGGATTTCCTCTTCGAGCGTGCTCTTCAGCTCGTTGGACGCCTTCTTGAACTCGGCGATGCTCTTGCCGAGCGAACGGCCCAGCTCGGGCAGCTTCCGGGGCCCAAAAATGATCAAGGCAATCACGAAAATGATGATCAGTTCGGGCATTCCGATGGAACCAAACATAAGACTCCTACTTTCCCCAAGACCGAAGCCGGACCGCTGTCGTCATTATAGGAACGCCCTCCACGTGGGGTCAAGCGAGTTCCGGGCAGCGGGCGATGCGCCAGAAGTCGTTGCACGTAAGGAACTTATTTGCTAGGGTACGATGCATGCGACGCTACCGTCCCTTGCCCGCCGTGCTCTTCGCGATCCTCGTCTCCGCCCTCGTCGGCGGGTTGTTCGGACGCAGCGCGCTTGCGACCGATGACAAGGTTCCCGAACACTATCGCGCCTTCACCGCAGCGCTGAACGCCATCGAGACGAGCTACATCGACAAGGTCGACTCCGACAACCTTGTCTACGGCGCGGTGCGCGGCATGCTCGGCACGCTCGATCCGCATTCGAGCTTCTTCAGCCCGAAGGAATACGCGCAGATGCGCGAGCGGCAGGAAGGCCGCTACTACGGCATCGGCGTCTCGATTCAAGCCATCGACGGCGACATCACCGCGATGCAGGTATTCGAGCAGTCGCCCGCCTATAAGAAAGGTATCCGCCGCGGCGACGTGCTGGCCAACGTCGAGGGCGAAGAGACCAAGGGATGGACCGTCGATCAGGCGATGCGCAAGCTGCGCGGGCCGAAGGGCACTGAAGTCGGCGTCGGCGTCCGGCGCCGCGGCTACCCGGAGTTGATCAAGTTCGCGCTGACGCGCGACGAGGTCTACATCCCGACGGTTCCCGCCTACTTCATGATCGACGACACCACCGGCTACATCCGCATGCAGGACTTCGGCGAGAACACCGATCGCGACGTCAAGCACGCGCTGCACGATCTCGCGTCGAAGGGCATGAAGCGGCTGCTGTTCGACATCCGCGGCAATCCGGGCGGCCCGCTCGACCAGGCGATCAAGGTCTCGAACGAGTTCCTGCCCAAGGGCAAGATGATCGTCTACACGCGCGGCCGCGTCCCGAACTCGGATCAGGACTACCGCGCGACGGAAGAGAGCGAATTCACCGACATCCCGATCGTCGCGCTGGTCAACCGCAACAGCGCGAGCGCGGCCGAGATCGTCTCGGGCGCGCTGCAGGATCACGACCGCGCCTATCTGGTCGGCGAGACGACCTTCGGCAAGGCGCTGGTGCAGTCGGTCTACCGGATCAGCGGCGGCGCCGGCCTCGCGCTGACGACGGCGCACTACTACACGCCGTCGGGGCGCATCATCCAGCGTCCGTGGGACGCGAGCTTCGACGAGTATCTGAGTTATACGCTGCGCGATCAGGACGCCAACAAGCCGCACAACGCCGAGCGACCTGAAGCACACCGACTCGGGCCGCCCGGTGTATGCGGGCGGCGGCATCGAGCCGGACAAGCGCGTCGCCGGACCGCTCGAAGGCTTCAACCCGGGCCGCTTCGGGCGCATGCTCGTGGCGCGCGGCGAGTTCGCCAACTACGCGCAGAAGTACGCCGCCGAGGGCGACACGCGCGTCACGCAGGCCTCCACCAATCGCAAGCTGGTCAAGCGCAACTTCGTCGTCGACGAGGCGATGGTGGCCGACTTCCGCGAGCAGATGAAGTCGGACAAGCTGAAGATCGACGAAGCCGGCCTTTGCCAAGGACGCCGAGTTCATCAAGGCGATGATGCGGTTCGAAATCGACAACGCCGTGTTTGGCATCGCCGACGCGCGCCGTCACCTGATTGGCGTCGATCCGCAGGCGCAGGCCGCGCTGACGATGTTCGGCGAGGCGCAGAAGCTCACCGAGTTGAGCAAGGGCGCCAAGATCAAGGCGCACTAGGGATCGGATCTCGGTTTTCGCACGCGCTCCCGTGCGACCGCGAAAATCGAGAACCGAACGCCCGCGACGTCCGGCCCGCTTGGGGCAAGCGACCACAACGCATTGGGGTCGCAGATTGCTCTTGCCCCTATAGCTGGGCCTTGTTAGACTGACGACCGTTCGGCCCCGGGGCCGCCTTCCTACCTCCTGGAAGGCGAAAGTGGGCCCAAAAATCGGTCGTTTTGCCAGGTCGCATCCCAGCCAACCTTCACGTATCCCAGCAGTGCAAATTGCTGAGTGCCAATTGCCAATTTATTTTGCAATTGGCATTTAGCAATCAGCATTGGTCAGGTGTCCCCTAATGCGTCTTGAACGCCTCGAGATCAACGGCTTTAAATCGTTTTCCGATCGCTCGGAGCTCGCCTTCGACAAGGGCGTGACGGCCATCGTCGGCCCCAACGGGTGCGGCAAGAGCAACGTCGCCGACGCCATCACCTGGGTGATGGGCGAGCAGAGCGCGAAGAGCCTGCGCGGCGACAAGATGGAAGACGTCATCTCGAATGGGAGCGACGCCCGCAAGGCGTCCGCGTCCGCCGAGGTCCGCCTGCGCTTCAGCGGTTTCCTGAAAACCGTCAGCGGCCCCGCGTTCCCGGCCGAGGCAGGGCTCGACACTGCGACGGGCGGCGGCAACGGCCACGGCAATGGAAACGGCAACGGCCACGGGAATGGCAACGGCCACGGGAATGGGCACGGCAACGGCAATGGTCATCACGCGCTCGAGACCGGCAACGGCCACGGAGCGGATGCCTCGGCCGTCCTCGGAGTCGACGCGATCATCCAGTCGGTGGCGCGCGAGATCGAGGTCACCCGCCGACTGTACCGATCGGGCGAGAGCGAGTACCTGATCGACGGCACCGTCTGCCGGCTGCGCGACGTTCACGATCTGCTGATGGACACGGGGCTCGGCGCGAAGGCGTACGCGATCATCGAGCAGGGCAAGATCGGGATGATCCTCAGCACGCGGCCGACCGATCGACGCCAGTTGATCGAAGAGGCAGCGGGCGTGACCAAGTACAAGGCGCGCCGCCGCGCCGCGGAGCTCAAGCTCGAAGCGGCCCAGCAGAACCTCACGCGCATCGACGACATCGTGTTCGAGGTCGAGAAGCAGCGCGGCACGCTGAAGCGCCAGGCCGGCAAGGCCAAGCGGTATCAGCGTCTCCGCGACGAGCTGCGCCGCTGGGAGAAGGTGCTGTTCGCCCGCAAGTACCGCCAGCTGGCGGAGACCATCGAGTCGGCGCGGGCGCGGCTGGACGATGCGCGCGAGCGCGAGGCGGTATCGGCCGGACGGGTCGGGGAGGTCGAGGCCGATCTCGGGCGGCTGCGCATCGAGCTGGTCGAGGCCGAGTCGCGTTCGACGCAGTCGCGTGAGGCGGCCCACGCCCGCGAGCTCGCGATTACCCGTCAGGAACAGCAGATTGCGTTCGACCGCGAACAGGTCCAGTCGCTCGAGACCCGGACCGGCCACGTGGCGGCGGAGCTCGACGGCCTCGAGGCGCGGCGGGAACCGGCGCGCCTGGCGCTGGCGGCGCGGCGCGATGCGGCGCTCGGGGCCAACGCCGACCGCGATCGCGCATCGGCGGCGCTGGCGTCGGAGTCCGGCGCCTACGAGGCCGCGCACCGTGAGCTGGAAGGACTGGAAGCCGATGTCGAGGCGGCGCGCGGCGAAGTGTTCTCCGCGCTGAATTCCGCGACGGCGCTGCGTCACGCGCTCGAACACGCCGCCGCCGCGCGCGATCGCGTGGGCGACACGCTCTCCAAGCTCGAGGTCGAGGCGGGCGACGTCCGGATCGAATCCGAGCGCGCCGGCGCAGAACGGGCGGCTGCGGTCGACGCACTCCGCCGCGCGCACGACGCGATCGAGGCAAGCCGGGTGGCCAGGGCGGCCCGGGAATCCGAGCTCGCCAGCGCGCGCATCGAGCACGAATGGCGGGCGCGGTCGGTCCGCGCGCGCGAGCACGAGCTCGCCGGTCTGGAAGCGCGGCTGACCTCGCTCGAAGAGCTCGACGCCGCGCGCGCCGGGTATGGCGACGCGGCGCGCACGGTCCTGGTGCAGGCGAACGGCAAGGTCAACCAGCAGGGCGCGATTGCCGACTACCTCGAGGTCGAGGCCGGCTACGAGCGTGCCGTCGAAGCCTGTCTCGGCGAGCTGCTGCAGCACATTGTCGTGGAGCGCGCCGAGCATGCCGCCGCGGGATTTCAGCTGGTGCGCGAAGCCGGGGCGGGACGCTGCGGATTCCTGGTGACCGAGGCCGCGGCAGCGCCGGCACGATCGGGTTTCTTCGCCGCGCGCATGAGTGTCACCGGCGATGCCAGCCTGGCGTCCGGTGACGGGCATCTCGGCGCCGTGGCCGGCGAGCGGCTCCCCGACGGTGTGGTGGCGCTCTCGTCGGTGGTCCGCGTCAACGGCCCGTTTGCCGCCGCGATTCGGCAGGCGATCGGCGACGCCGGCATTGCGCAGTCGTACGACGGCGCGGCGGTGGCCAGCCGTCTGACGCCGCTCGCCATCGTCACGCTCGAGGGCGACGTGTTCCGCGGGCCGCACCTCGTCTCCGGCGGCGGCCGCGCCGAGTCGCGCGGCATCCTGGAGACCAAGCGCGAGATCAAGGAGCTGCGCGATCGCATCGCGGCCGACCGCCGCGCGCTGGCGCAGCTGGCGCAGGAGACGGCGGAGTTCGAGGGCACCATCGCGCACGCATCCAATGCGATCGCGGCGCTGAACGCCGAGCTCCACAAGCAGGAGAAGGCGGTCGTCGGACACGACGCGCAGCTGCAGCACGCGACCGACGAGGAGACGCGGCTGGCGCAGAAATCGGAGCAGCTGGCGCGCGAGAAGCACCAGGCGGAGGACGAGCGCGATCTGATCGATCGCCGCCAGGAAGAGGCGCGGGTGTCGATCGCGCGGCTCGAGGAGGCCCAGCGCCAGGCCGACGAGCGGCTGACCGTGGCCCAGCGCCGCCTGTTCGAGGCGCGCGAAGCGGCCGAGGAATTGAGCCGCCGTGCCGCCGAAGCGGGCGCGGCGCACGCCGCGCTGGTCGAGCGCGCGGGCGCGCTGGCGATCGAAATCGTTCGGCTGGAGGAGGCGGGCGCCGAGCTGGAGGAGCGGGCGTCCGCGCTGGCCGCGGAGCTCGACCAGACGCGCCGCCGCGTCGCCGAACTGCGGGCGGCGATCGCGGCCGGCGAAACGCAGCTCGACGCCGACATTCGCGATCTCGACGCGCTGCGCGAGGCGGTCATGGCCACCGGCGAGGCGGTGACCGCGCTACGCGGCCGCGCCGACGATCTCGAGGTCTCGATCAAGGACGCGCGGGGCGCACTGGACGCGATTCGGGCCGCGGTGTCCGAGCTCGACGTCGCCCGCGCCACCGCGCAAGCAGACCTCTCGCATCTGGCGCACACCTGCGAAGACGCGGTCAATGCCACGCTCGACGAGGTCGCTCTGGAAGTCGCTCAACTCGAGCGGGATGGGCAGACGACCCCGGACGCGGCCGTCGTTCTCGCGGACGAACCAGACGAGGACGAGGTCCGGCTGAAGCCGGACCCGGATGTGGCGGCGGCCGTCCAGCGCACCCTCAGCGCGGAGGAAGCGATCGCCGCGCTGCGCGGCAAGATCGAGCGGCTCGGACCGGTCAACATGATGGCGATCGAGCAGTTCGACGAGCTCGAAACGCGTCACCTGTTCCTGACCAGCCAGCGCACCGACCTGGTCGATTCGATCGCCCAGACCAGCGAGGCGATCAAGCGCATCGACGAGACCACCCGCGCGAGGTTCGTCGAGGCGTTCACGGCGATCAATACCAACTTCCAGCAGACCTTCAGCACCCTGTTCGGCGGCGGCCGCGCCGGGCTGACGCTGCTGGACGAGAGCGATCCGCTCGAGAGCGGCATCGAGATCATCGCCCAGCCGCCGGGCAAGCGACTGCAGAGCGTGCAGCTGCTGTCGGGCGGCGAGAAGGCGCTCACCGCCATCGCGCTGATGTTCGCGATGTTCAAGTTCAAGCCGAGCCCGTTCTGCGTGCTCGACGAGATCGACGCGCCGCTCGACGACGCCAACATCGGGCGGTTCGTGGAGATGCTGCGCGGCATGCAGCAGCACACCCAGTTCATCGTCATCACCCACAGCCGCAAGACGATGGAGATCGCCGACAGGCTGTACGGCGTGACCATGGAGGAACCGGGCATCTCCAAGCTGATTTCCGTCCAGTTGAACTGACCGTCCCTTCCCCCCGTATGTAAGGAAGGAGGTTCCGATGGATCGTGCTGTGTCTCGTCGTGTCGCCGTGCTGGCCCTGCCGCTCACCCTGATGCTGGGCGCGTGCGACCTGTCCCTCGGCAACCTGTCGGCGCGGGCCACCGACGAGTGGACCCATACCTACCCGCTGACCGCCGGCGGCGAAGTCCGGATCGTCAATACCAATGGCCGGATCGAGGTCGAGGGCGTCGACGGTTCGACGGTCGAGGTCAGGGCCGAACGGGTGGCCAAGGGCTCGACCGAGGCGGCGGCCAAAGAGCTCCTGCCGCGGATCGTGATCAAGGAAGACGTCAAACCCGACCGCATTACGCTCGAGACCGAGCGCATGAGCGGCATCATGATCGGCGCCGGCTTCGAAGTCCGGTATCACGTGCGCGCGCCGAAGAATGCCCTCATCAACGTGTCCAATACGAACGGGCTGGTGACCGTGACCGCGCTCGGCGGCAAGGTGGTCGCGCACACCACCAACGGCGGGGTGAAGGGCTCAGGCCTAAGCGGGGGCGTCGACGCCCGCTCGACCAACGGCGGCGTCACCATCGAGATGGCGTCGGTCGGATCGGATCCGATTTCGCTGGAGACGACCAACGGCGGCGTTTCGCTGGCGCTGCCGGACCGCGCCAAGGCGACGGTGACGGCGTCGTGCACCAATGGCGGCATCAGCGTCGGATCGCTCGACAACTTCGAGGTCACCGAGAAATCGCGCCGCCATCTCGAGGGAAAACTGAACGGCGGCGGTACCATGGTGGAGCTGCACACCACCAACGGCGGCGTGCGGCTGCGATCGCGTGACTCGATCAACACGCGGACCGATACCGATACCGCCGAAAAAGACAAGGATCGCTGAGACTCCCGAGGTGCGGTGAACGAGGACAAGGCCACCCGCTATCACCGCCTCAAGCGCCAGTCGAGCGTCGGCTCGATGCTCTGGGGCGTGCTGCTGCTCGGCGGGATGGCCGCGACCGGCGGGAGCACGGCCCTTCGAGACGCCGCCGAACGGATCGCCGGCAGCGTGGCGTCGAGCTCCTGGCACGCCGCCGCCACCGTGCTCGTGTTCGTGGTGCTGCTGACGCTGCTCAATGAAGTCGCGGGCCTGCCGCTTGGCTTCTACAGCGGCTTCTATCTCGAACGCCAATACCAACTCTCCACCGAAACGCTGCGCGGCTGGTTGACGGATCAGGCCAAGTCGCTCGGCATCGGTCTGATCCTCGCCACTGCCGCGGCGGAGATCGTCTACGCCCTGATCCGGCTCTCCCCCGAGCGGTGGTGGCTCAGCGCCGGCCTCACGTTTACGCTGCTGATCGTCGGGCTGACGAATCTGGCGCCGGTGCTGCTCCTGCCGATCTTCTATTCCGTGAAGCCGCTCGATCGCGACGCGCTGCGCGCCCGGCTGCTCGCCCTGGCCGACCGCGCCGGCGCCCGCGTGCTCGGCGCCTATGAATGGGGACTCGGCGAAAAAACCAGGAAGGCCAATGCCGCGCTCGCCGGGCTCGGCGGCACGCGGCGGATCCTGGTCTCCGACACGATGCTGGCCGAGTTCTCCGACGACGAGATCGAAGTGGTGCTCGCGCACGAGATCGCGCACCACGTCCACGGCGACATCTGGAAAGGGATCGCGTTCGAGAGCGCGTTAATTGTCGCCGGGTTCTATCTCGCGTCGCTGGTGCTGCGGCTGATGGCCGGACCGGCCGGCCTGCGCGGGGTGGACGACGTCGCCGGCCTGCCGCTGCTGCTGCTGGCGGCGGGAGCCGTATCCTTGGCGATGGTGCCGGCCGCGCACGCGATGTCGCGCGCCTTCGAGCGCAAGGCCGATCGCTTCGCGCTCCGCCTCACCCGCAACCCCGGCGCCTTCATCTCAGCGATGCGCCGGCTCGGCGCGCAGAACCTCGCCGAGGAGAATCCCTCGAGGCTCGTGCAGTGGCTGTTCCACAGCCATCCTCCCGTGCGCGAACGCATCGCCGCCGCCGAGGCCTTCAAGCACTAAGCGGCGATGGCGGTTGCGGCCGGCTGCGCCACGGCAGCGGACAGCGCTTCGTCGGCCGATGCCTCCACCGCTGTCGCCCCCGCGACGCCGGCGGGTCGCCGAAGTTCTGCGATGTGATGCGCGACGTGCTGCTGCTCGAAGGCGATCAGCGCCGCGTACATGACCGTGTTGACGGCCAGATGCCGCTCGCGCCGGCTCAGCCACGCCGCCGCATTGTAGGCGCCGCATAATGCAGCGACTCCCAACGCCAGGGCATGCACGCCCAGTTTCAGTTCCTCGCAGTTCCCGCACTTGAGAACCTTCAGGTCCATGGTCATACAGCCGAGCGGTGCAACCGGCGTACCACGCTGATCAACGGAGCCGATACAAGTCGCGCGCGTCGTCGGAGGCAATGCGATCGGCCTTCAGGCTGGCCACATAGGCGAGCAGCGCGGCCGAGCTGGCGCCGCGATTCACAACCAGGTAGCGACAGGCCGGGTCCCCCGTGGGCAGAAACGCGGAGCCGGCGCCATCCGAGAGGCGGAGCAGCGGCGCCGCCACCGGCAAGGTCGCGTACCGCTTGGCCGCATCAGCCGGCATGCGGCCGATGTAGCCGCCGGCCAGCGGATGCTCGTGCAGGGTCGCGTAGTACAGCACGCGGCGATCCTGCGAGCCGACGCCGACGCTGAGGCCGTCGCCGATGCCGAACGGCACCTCGCACACCGCGCCGGGCGGCGCCGCGGCCAGCGCGGCGTAGACGGCCGGACGATCGAGCGGCGTCAGGCGGATCGGCGCATCCCAGTATTCGAATGTGACCAGGAGGATCAGCAGCCACTGAACCGCCGGAGATCTCAGACGGCCGGTCGCGCGCTGAAGCGACAGCGCGACCAGCACGCCGAGTGCGAGATAGACGCCGGCGATCGCGCGCCCGGGCATGCGCGCGTTCGCCGCGAACGGGACGTAGCGCAGCGCGATCTCCGGCAGCTTGAGGCCGGTGTCGAAGCCGCCGATGGTGAGAAACGGGCCAAGCGCGAAGATCGCAAACGCGATCGCCACGATCCGCCATACCGCGGCCTCAGCGTCGATGCCGGCATGATCGGCGCGCCGGGTCAGCAGCAGGACGATCGGAA
The DNA here is from genome assembly GCA_963794705.1 of uncultured Acidobacteriota bacterium. Taxonomy (GTDB): domain Bacteria; phylum Acidobacteriota; class Vicinamibacteria; order Vicinamibacterales; family CAVVIG01; genus CAVQFC01. Next base: position 946,662 of record CAWCFI010000003.1, on the reverse strand, counting down.
CGATACCGAGCCAGCCGACCGCCTCGACGGCATTCTGGCCGAGCGCCGCATAGGCCGGACCGCTCACCGCCGCCATCAGCGGGTGCAGCGGGTGGCCGAGCAGCGGCGCCAGCAGATCGACGCCGCGCGGGATGCTGCGCCAGCCGTACTCCTGCGTGACGTACTCGCCGCGCACGATCAGCCGCGCCGCCTGCCAGAGCAGCGGCGCCGCGCCGATCAGGAAGACGCCGGCGATTCGCCGCCGCCGTGATCGCGATGCGCCGTGCCGGCTCGCGCTGGAGCGGCGCTCCCGTCAGCCGCGGCCGCCACACCGACAGCGCGTACGCGATCGCGCAGATCCAGACGCCGGTCAGCGCGTTCTGCGGCGTGTGAATCGCGATCGCGGCGCCGCCCAGCCTGACCGTCCGCCCGCCGGTAAACACGATCCAGGCGGCGCCAGCGCCGAGCAGGATCATCAGCGCCGCCGCCGCGGAGCGCAGGCGCCGCACGGCAGCGGACGCGGCCCTCCTCGACCAGCCGACGGGATGCCAATCGAGGAGCGCGATGCCATAGACGGCGACGAAGAAGCACAGGTAGACGACGTAGTAGTAGTGCGTGTAGGCCGTCGCCACGAGGACCAGCCCCGCCGCTACCGTCCACGCCGCCGAGCCCGCGCGCATCGCCCGCCGCACGCAACAGCGCGAACAGCGGCAGCACCCAGGCGGCCATCAGATCGAAGTGGCCGAGCAGGTGCGCCGCCAGGTACGGCGACAGCCCGAAGATCACGCCGCCGAGGACCGCCGCCCGCCGGTGGCGCGCGACGTCCCAGACGAGCGCGTACATCGCGCCCATGTTGGCGAACACATAGGCGAGCAGCAGCAGGTTCTGCGCGGTGACGATCGACGCCGGCCGCAGCAGCGTCGCCGCGACCAGCGCCGGCAGCGCGGTGTGCGGATGATCGGCGATGGTGGTGCCGAACGGATAGAACAGATAGGTGGTATGGAAATACGCCAGTCCCGGCGTGGCGAGGACGTGGCGCATCCACCACAGGTTCCACAGGAAGCTGTAGTTGTCGCCGGGATCGCCGGGCACCGCGTCGTGCAGGTGCAGCGCCAGCGGCCAGGTCCAGGCGATCGCCAGCGCGCCGAACAGCGCCAGCGGCCCGAGGTGCTTCATCCTACTTGCGCGGCTTGACGACGAGCACGCCGCGCATCTGGCGGCAGCCGTCTTCGACCTGCAGGTTGCAGTAGTAGGGGAAGGTGCCGGCGCGATCGGCGCGGAACTCGAAGGTCACCGGCTGTCCGGGGTCGACGCGCTTGGCGATACGGTAATCGTCGATGGTCAGGCTGTGGGCGATGTCGTCGGTGCGCAGCTCGATCTTCACCAGATCGTCCTGGTTGACCTCGATGCGCGCCGGCTCGAACGCGAAGCGGTGGGCGCGGACGCTGAACGGTTTGGCGGTCGGAGCCTGGTCCTGGGTGGAGGCAGCGGCGACGAGCGCGAGGAGGAGGAGCAGGGCGCGCACGTGGGAATTGTACGACGAAAGGGCCGCGGGCGCTCTGCAGCGCCGGGCCCTCAGTCTCGAGCCGTATCGAGCGCGTTATTCGGCCTTGGGCGCCGCGGCCGCTTCTTCCTGCAGCAGCACCTTGCGGCTCAGGCGAATCTTGCCGGTCGGGTCGATGTTGATCACCTTGACCATGAGCTGTTCGCCTTCCTTCAGCTCGTCGCGCACGTCCTTGACGCGGTGGTTCGCGATCTCGGAGACGTGCAGCAGGCCGTCGGTGCCGGGCATGATCTCGACGAACGCGCCGAAGTCGGTGATCCGCTGCACCTTGCCCATGTAGGTCTTGTTGAGCTCCGGCGTGGCGGTGAGCTCCTGGATGATCGAGATCGCCTTGGCCGCCGACTCGCCGTCGGCCGACGCCACGTTGACGCGGCCGTCGTCCTCGACGTCGATCTTCACGCCGGTGCGCTCGATGATGCTGCGGATCATCTTGCCGCCCGGTCCGATGACGTCGCGGATCTTGTCCACCGGAATCCGGATGGTGACGATGCGCGGCGCGAACAGCGAGATGTTCTGGCGCGAGGCGCCGAGCGCCTTCTGCATCTTGCCGAGGATGTGCAGGCGGCCGTTGCGCGCCTGGTCGAGCGCCTTGCGCATGATCTCGGTGGTGATGCCGCCCACCTTGATGTCCATCTGCAGCGCGGTGATGCCGTCGGCGGTGCCGGCGACCTTGAAGTCCATGTCGCCGTAGTGGTCTTCGGCGCCGGCGATGTCGGAGAGGACGGCGTACTTGCCGCTCTTCTCGTCGATCACCAGGCCCATCGCGATGCCGGCGACCGCCTTCTTGATCGGCACGCCCGCGTCCATCATCGCCAGCGAGCCGCCGCAGATCGAGGCCATCGACGAGGAGCCGTTGCTCTCGAGGATGTCCGAGACGATGCGGACGGTGTAGGGGAAGTCGGCTTCGGCCGGCATCAGCGAGGCCAGCGAGCGTTCCGCCAGCGCGCCGTGGCCGATTTCGCGGCGGCCCGGGCCGGTCATGCGGCCGGTCTCACCGACCGAGAAGGGCGGGAAGTTGTAGTGGAGCATGAAGCTCTTCCACGTCTCGCCCTCGAAGCTCTCGATCTTCTGCGCATCGTCGGCGGTGCCGAGCGTGCAGGTGACGAGCGCCTGCGTTTCGCCGCGGGTGAACACGGCCGAGCCGTGGACGCGCGGCAGCACGCCGGTCTCGATCCAGATGTTGCGGATCTCGTCGAACTTGCGGCCGTCGAGGCGGACGCCGTGCGTCAGCACCTCTTCGCGCAGGACCTTTTCCTTCAGCTCGCCGAAGACCACCTTGGCGTCGGCCTTGCGCTCGGCTTCCGTGTCCGGATAGGTGGCGACGAGGTCCTTCTTCACCTGATCGACGGTGCTGTAGTTCTCGAGCTTCTCGCGGATGCGCATCGCCGCCTGCAGCGGCTTGTAGGCCTTGGCCTCGACGTCGGCCGCGATGCCGGCCGAGAGCTCCTTGACCGCGACGGTCATCTTCTTCTTGCCGGCTTCCTTGGCGAGGTCGTCGATCACGGCGACGATCTGCTTGATCGCGGCGTGCGCCGTTTCGAGCGCGGTGACGACCTGCTCCTCGGTCACTTCCTTGGCGCCGGCCTCGACCATCACCAGGCCGTCCTTGCTGCCGACGACGATGAGATCGAGCTTGCTCTCTTTGCGCTGCTTGAAGGTCGGGTTGACGATGTACTGGCCGTCGACCAGGCCCATGCGGACGGCGGCGATCGTCTTCTCGAACGGCATGTCGGAGAGCGCCAGCGCCGCCGAGGCGCCGGTAATCGCCAGCACGTCGGTGTCGTTCTCCTGGTCGGAGGACAGCACGAGCGCGATGATCTGCGTCTCGTAGCGCCAGCCGGCCGGGAACAGCGGCCGCGTCGGGCGGTCGATCATCCGGCTGGTCAGCACTTCCTTTTCCGCCATCTTGCCTTCGCGCTTGAAGAAGCCGCCGGGGATGCGGCCGGACGCGTAGGTGTATTCGCGGTAGTCGACGGTCAGCGGCAGGAAGTCGATGCCTTCGCGCGGGTTGGCCGAGTGGCACGCGGTGACGAGGACCACCGAATCGCCGAGGCGGACGATGACCGAGCCGTGCGCCTGCTTGGCGAGCTTGCCGGTTTCGAAACGGAGGGTGTTCTGTCCAACAGAGATTTCGCGCGTATGCATAGTTGCGTTCTGCGTTGAGTTCTGGATGTTCTGAGTTCCCCGAAGGCGGCTCGCTCACTTGCGGATGTTCAAGCGCTTGATGAGGTCCGAATAGCGGTGCGCGTCCTTGCCCTTGAGGTAGTCGAGCAGGCGGCGGCGCTTGCCGACCAGCATCAGCAGGCCGCGGCGCGAGTGGTGATCCTTTGCGTGGGTCTTGAAGTGCTCGGTCAGGTAGTTGATGCGTTCGCTGAGAATCGCGACCTGCACTTCGGGAGAACCGGTGTCGGCGTCGTGGGTCTTGTAGCTGCCGATCAGTTCTGTCTTGCGGTCTTTGCTGAGCACCTGGGCTGTCCTCCACGAACGCCCCAGAAACAGCCTGTCGAGGTCTGAAACCGGGCGCGCCGTATACGTCGAGAAATTCGTTAGTCGAGCAAGATCAACATGTTACACCAGAACAACCGAGGGATGCAAAAGCCCGGCGGCGGTGGTCTCGGCGATCGCCAGCAGCTCGCCTCGCGAGTCCAGAAGCCGCACAAAGGGCTCGGCGGTCGGGGGCTGACGGGCTGCAAGAGTTGAGACCTGAGCGTTGACAGATCCTCCGGCCGAATGTCCTGGCCGTGGCCGACGCGGGCGACGCCCTCCGCCGTCAGGATCGCCGCCGGCAGCGCCGGCAGCATGCCGGCCAGCGGCACCAGCGCCGCGGCCGCGCCGCTGCGGATCGCGCTCGAGCCGTGTCGAGCGTCAGCGCCCGGTCGAGTCCGAAGTCGCCGCTCCGCGTGCGCCGCAGCGCGGCCAGATGCGCGCCGACGCCGAGCCGCTCGCCCGAGGTCGTGCGCGAGCGACCGGACGTAGAAGCCGGCCGAGCAGTCCACGCCGCAGCGTCACGCGTGTCCGCCTCGACGCTCAGCGATCTCGAGGCGCGTGGTGGTGACGCGGCACGGGGCGGGGAGGGGTCGGGGCAGGACGGGCAGGGAGCGGCAGGAAGCGGCAGAGTGGACGGCGGTCCTCGGGGCGCGACGGCTGTCAGCCGAGCGTCGCTCGCGCGAGCTTGTAGCTGCGCTGACCGTCGATCTTCTTCGCCGAGAACGCCGGCGGCTGCTGCAGGAAGGTGCCGCGGAACGGCGTCGAGCGCGGCCTCGATCGCCTCGCGCGACGGCATCGCGCCGATCGCTGGGCGGCCCGAGCGGCTGTCCCTGCGCGTCGGCGGTGTCGGTCGCGAACCCGAAGCGGACGACCGCCTCGTACGACTTGTCGCTGGCGCTCAGGAATTTCGCCAGCCGCGTCGCCTTGCCGACGACCAGCAGCAGCACGCCGGTGGCCATCGGATCGAGCGTGCCGGTGTGGCCGATGCGCGTCTCGCGCAGCGCGCGGCGCATGCGCGCGACGACGTCGTGCGAGGTCGGACCCGACGGCTTGTCAACGACCAGCAGGCCGTCCATCGATCGCGCCCTCGATCTTTTCGACGAGCGTCTTCTGCAGCTCGTCGATCGGGCCGCGTGACGGTGCAGCCGGCGGCGTTCTTGTGGCCGCCGCCGCCGAACTCCTTGGCGATCGACGCCGATGTCGATGTCGCCCTTCGAGCGCAGGCTGACGCGGTACTCGTCGCCCTTCTCCTGCTTGAAGAAGACGACCGCCTCGATCTCCTTGACCGTCAGCGGCAGGTTGACGAGCCCCTCGGTGTCCTCGTAGGTGCCGCCGGCGGCGCGCGCCATCTCGTGATCGACGTAGACGATGGCGATGCGGCCGGTCGGGTCGATCTGCATCGCGCCCAGCACCGCGCCGAACAGCTTCAGCCGCCCCATGTTGTTGCTGTCGTAGACGTTGCGCGCGACCAGCACCGGATCGACGCCGGCGTCGACGCACTCGCGGCAGATCTCGAACGTCCGCGGCGAGATGCCCGAGTAGTGGAACGAGCCGGTGTCGGTGAGGATCGCCAGGTAGACGTGGGTCGCGATCTCGTGCGTCAGCGGCACGCCGAGCGCCCGCACCACGTCGTAGACCATCTCGGCGCAGGCGGCGGCGCCGGGATCGAACCAGTTGATCTGGCCGTAGCCGGTGTTGCCGGGATGGTGATCGATGTTGATGACGAAGAAGCGCTCGAGGCCGCTGACGCCGGTGCGCGCGAGATCGCCGCACTCCATGATGATCGCGGCGTCGAAGTCGCCCTCGACGCTCGGCGCGATGCGGATGTCGCGGCACGCCCGGGAAACGCCATCAGCGGCGGCGGCGCCGGGTCGGCGTTGACCACCGTGGCCTCCTTGCCCAGCGCGCGCAGCGCGTAGGCCATCGCCAGCTGCGATCCGATCGAGTCGCCGTCGGGCCGCGAGTGCGAGGACAGCACGAAGCGCTGGCGCGCGCGCATCGCGTCGACGATCTGCTGGAGCTCAGGACTGGTCGTCGTCATCAGGGGGCGGCTCGGGCGTCACCGCGCCGCCGGGGCCGCCGGCGCGGATGCTGTTGAGGAGCTGCTCGATCCGGTCCTGGCCGGCGATCGACTCGTCGTAGAGGAACTCCAGCTCGGGCACGCGCTTCAGCCGCAGCCGCGAGCCGATCTGGCGGCGCAGGAACACCGCGGCGCGGTCGAGCGCCTTGGCGGTGTCGGCGCGCGCCTTGTCGTCGCCGAGCGCGGTGTAGTGGATGCGCGCGTGCTGCAGATCGGGCGTGACCTGCACGCGCGTGATCGTCACGAAGCCGATGCCGGGATCGTGGACGTCGCGCGCCAGCATCGACGCGACCTCGCTCCGGATCTGATCGGCGACGCGATCGGGACGGGAGCCTTGGGCCATGACTTCGCTGACGCCGGCCGTCAAGCGCGGCGTCAGGACCCGCTCCATGGCGAACACCTCGATCACGTCGCCGACCTTGAGGTCGTTGAACTTGTCGAAGCCGATGCCGCACTCGAAGCCGGACTTGACCTCGCTGACGTCGTCCTTGAAGCGGCGCAGCGAGCCGATCTTGCCCTCGTAGATCACCACGTTGTCGCGGAGCAGCCGCGCCTGGGTGTCGCCGGCGCGGGTGATGCGCCCTTCGCGCGACCATGCAGCCGGCGATGGTGCCGAACTTCGGCACCTTGAAGATGTCGCGGACTTCGGCGACGCCGATCCGGACTTCCTTGAAGGTCGGATCGAGCAGGCCGGTCATCGCCTTCTTCATCTCGTCGGTGACGTTGTAGATCACCGAGTGCTGGCGGATGTCGACCCGCTCGCGCGCCGCGATCTCCTCGGCGTTGCGATCGGGCCGCACGTTGAACGCGATGATGATCGCGCTTGGACGCCGAGGCGAGCAGCACGTCCGACTCGTTCACCGCGCCGACGCCGGCGTGGATGATGCGGATCTTGACCTTCTCGTCGGTCAGCTTGGTCAGCGTGTCGGCCAGCACTTCCGCCGAGCCCTGCACGTCGGCCTTGATGATGAGCGGCAGCTCCTTCATGCCGCCTTCGGCGATCTGCGCCTGCAGCGACTCGAGCGTGAGCCGCGAGCCCTTGGCGCCGAGCGCCCGCGACTTCGCCTGCTCCTCGCGGAAGGTCGCGATGTGCCGCGCCTTGGCGGCGTCGGCCACCTGGAAGACGTCGCCCGGCTGCGGCAGCCCCGACAGGCCGAGCACTTCGACCGGCGTCGACGGCCCCGCCGACTTGGTCGGCCTGCCGCGGTCGTCGATCAGCGCGCGCACGCGGCCGACGATCGGGCCGGCGATGAACGTGTCGCCGACGTTGAGCGTGCCGTCCTGCACCAGCACGGTCGCCACCGGGCCGCGGCCCTTGTCGAGCTTGGCTTCGAGCACGGTGCCCGACGCGCTCCGCTTCGGGTTGGCCTTGAGCTCGACGATGTCGCTCGAGAGCAGGATCATCTCGAGCAGCGGGTCGATGTTCTGTCTTCTTGCGCGCCGACACTTCGACGGTGACGGTCTTGCCGCCCCATTCTTCCGGCATCAGGTCGAGCTCGGTCAGCTCGCGCTTGACGCGTCTCGGTCTGGGCGTTCGGCTTGTCGATCTTGTTGATCGCCACGACGATCGGCACGTTGGCCGCCTTGGCGTGATCGATCGCTTCCCGGGTCTGCGGCATCACGCCGTCGTCGGCCGCGACCACGAGCACGACGATGTCGGTCACCTTGGCGCCGCGGGCGCGCATCAGCGTGAACGCGGCGTGGCCCGGCGTGTCGAGGAACACGATGTTCCGCTTGTTGATCGTGACGTGATACGCGCCGATGTGCTGCGTGATGCCGCCGGCCTCGCGCTCGGCGACGCGCGTGGTGCGGATCGCGTCGAGCAGGCTGGTCTTGCCGTGGTCGACGTGGCCCATGACGGTGACGACCGGCGCGCGCAGGATCGACGTCCTCGGCCTGCGACTCGCCCTCGTCGGCCTGCAGCAGCTCCTCTTCGAAGCTCCGCATCTGCACGTCGGCGCCGAACTCGCGCGCGATCATCGTCGCGGTATCGGTGTCGAGCGCGGAGTTGATCGTCAGCATCAGCCGCTTCATCAGCAGCTTGGCGAGGACGTCCTTCACGCGCAGATCGAGCTTGTCCGCCAGATCCTTCACCGTCATGCCCTCGGCGAGCGTGATGGTCCTGGTGACCGGCGGCGGAGCCGACGGCCATCGGCGGCGGCGCGGGGCGCGCGTGCTCACGCCGCTGCGCGGCGGCCGGACGTCCGGCGCCGCCCGGGCGCTGCTGATACGACGGCCGCGACGGCATCCCGGGCCGCTGCGGATATGGCTGGCCGGGCCGCGGCGGCATGCCGGGCTGCTGCGGCCGGACCGGCTGCGACGGCAGCGGACGCGGTCCGCCCATCGGCGGACGCGAGCTCGGATACTGCGGCCGCGGCTGGCCGGGGATGCCCGGACGCGGCGGTCCGCCCGGACGCACGCCGGGTCCGCGCCGGCGCCGGGCGCGCCCGCGGGGCGCGCGGCCACCGGCGGCGCCGGCTTCGGCGGCGCAATCGGACGCTGCACCGCGCGCGGCGGCGGCGTCGTCGGCAGCGGCTGCGTCGGCGTGGTCGGGCGCTCCGTTTCGATGCGGAGCCGCAGCGTCGGCGGCACGATGCGGCCGGGCGCCGGCCTGCGGCGCGCGGCGGCGCCGGCGGCCGCTGGCGGCGGCGGCCGCGGCGACGGGCGGCTCCGGTTCCGGCGCGACTGGCGACGGCGCCACGACCGGCGCTGACGCGTCTCGATGTGCGCGTTGGCGGCGGCGGGCGGCGGCGTGCGTCTCGGTCTTCAGTCCCGCGCGTCGCGATGTGCTGCGGGCGGCCGCTCGACGACCACCGGCTCTTGAATCGGCGCCGGCGGTGCTTCCTCGATCGGCTCTTCGACGGCCGGCTCGGGCTCGTCGGCGACCGGTTCGGGCTCCGCGACCGGCGCGGCCACCTTGGCGGCCTTGACCAGTCGCGGCGGCGGCAGCATCGGCGCCGCCGGCTTGGCCGGCTCGGCCGCCTTCTTCGCCGGCGCGCTGCCTTTCTTGCCCTTGACGACCGGCGTCTCGGCGAACATGTGCGCCGCCGGCAGCGTGATGTTGCGCTGCTTCGCCAGACGCTCCATGAACTGGCGCGCCACGACTTCCTCGATCGTGCTCGAGGCGCTCTTCACCTCGATGCCGTGATCGCGCTTCAGCAGCGCGGTCACTTCCTGGCTCGTGGTTCCGAGGAGCTCCGCGATCTTGAAGATCCGAACAGTTGCCAACAGTAACCTCTATCTACATGTGGGCAGGCCTTCCGGCCTGCGTCAGCGCGAACCTACAGGTCCGCACTACTGTCGCCGGCTGCCGGCGCGTCACCGCGCGCCGCGGCCAGAATCTTCTCCGCGGTCTTCCCGCCGATGCCGGGAATCGCCGACAGCTGCTCGGCGGTCGCGGCGGCGAGCGCCTCGAGCGTCGCGAAGCCGCCGTCGACCAGCTTGCGGACGGTCTTCTCGCCGATGCCGGCCAGCGTGTACGGCAGCGGCGTGTCCGAGGCTTCGGCGCTCTCGCTCGCCGTTCGTCCGGCGCGGCCAGCGCCGGTGGCTCGCCGCCATCCGTGCGGTTCGCATCGCCGCCTCGCGTCGCATCGACGACCGGTTCGGCCGGCCCGGCGAGCTCGCCGAACTGCGCCTCGACCTCGCGGCGCTTCTCTTCCTCGCTCTTGATGTCGATGCGCCAGCCGGTCAGCTTCGCCGCGAGCCGGACGTTCTGGCCCTTCTTGCCGATCGCCAGCGACAGCTGCTTGTCCTCGACGACCACTTCCATCACGCGCTCGCCGTCGTCGACGATCGAGACGCGCTGCACCTTCGCCGGGCTGAGCGCGTTGGTGACGAACGCGATCGGATCGTCCGAGTATTCGACGATGTCGATCTTCTCGCCGCGCAGCTCGCGGATGATCGACTGCACGCGCGTGCCCTTCATGCCGACGCAGGCGCCGACCGGATCGACGTCGCGCTCGCGCGAGAACACCGCGACCTTGGCGCGGTCGCCCGCCTCGCGGACCGCGCCGCGGATCATCACCGTGCCGTCGTAGATCTCCGGCACTTCCTGCTCGAACAGCTTGATCAGCAGCGCCGGGTCGGTGCGCGACAGGACGATCTGCGGCCCCTTGGCGCTGCGGTTGACGCCCTTGATCACGGTGCGCACGCGGTCGGCCGGGGTGTAGCTCTCGGCGCGCGACTGCTCCTTGCGCGGCAGCACCGCCTCGATGCGGCCGATTTCGAGGATGATGTCGCCGTTCTCGAACCGCTTCACCGTGCCGTTGACCACCTCGCCGATGCGCTCGTTGTACTCGGCGAAGACGTGCTCGCGCTCGGCCTCGCGCACCTTCTGGAAGATGACCTGCTTGGCGGTCTGCGCCGCGATGCGCCCCAGCACTTCGGTCGGCTTCGGGAACTCCATCTCGTCGCCGAGCTCGATGCTGTTGGCGACCTCGTCGCCGTAGAGCGGGCGGTACATCTCGCGCGCCTCGGTGATCGAGATTTCGGTCGCCGGCGGTGGCGACCTCCTCGACCACCGTCTTGAGCGCGAACAGATCGACCTGGCCGGTTTCGGTGTTGAACCGGGTCTTCAGGTTCTCGCCGGTCTTGTAGTACTTGCGCGAGGCGGTCGCGACCGCTTCCTCGATGGCGCTGATGACGACGTCGGGCTCGATGCCTTTCTCTTTCGCCAGCGCCTCAATCGTCTGCTGCAACGGATTCGACATAATCTAGAATTCCACTTCCAAATTCGCCCGGGTGATCACGTCGAGCGGCACGCGGTGCGTCCGTCCATCGTCGCCGTCGATGAGCACGTCCTGGCCCTCGACGCCGGCGATCTGCCCTCTGAAAAACCCCTGGCCGTCCACCTCCTCGCGCATCACCATCTTCGCGAGGCGGCCGGTGAAACGCCGGTAGTCGTCGAGGCCGCGCAGCGGCCGATCGAGCCCGGGCGACGACACTTCCAGCGTGTACGCGGTCGGCACGATGTCTTCGACGTCGAGGATGGCGCTCAGATCGCGGCTGACGCTGGCGCAGTCGTCGACGCTGACGCTGTCTTCTTCCGTCGCCGCCGGACCCGGCCGGTCGATCTGCACCCGCAGCACCATGCCGGGCGCCTCGCGGCGGAACTGGACGTCGAAGATCTCCAGCCCGTAGCCGCCGGCCACCCGTGCGGCGATCGCCCGCACCTTCTCGACGACGGTTTCCGCGCCCATAAACTAAAAAAGTGGGCACCTGCCCACTCGGTCCTTACCCCAGGCCTTCGAATCCAAAATTATAGCACGTGAAGGGCTTGCGGAAGGCGGTCTGGAGCCTGGCGAACGCGATTCGCCGGGTTCCGCCCGTCCAGCACCGGACGTCGTCACACCGCCAGCCTGGCCTTGAACCCCGCTGGCGATCTCGAAAGGCCGAGCCCAGGCAGCTCATCCGTGCGGCGCAGGACGAACTGCGGCCTCCGATCAGGGGCGGGCGATCAGGTCGTAGCCCTGGGCGCCGACGATTTCGACCTCCGCGAAGTCGCCCGCGCGATAGAGCGGACGGGTCGCACTCGGTCAGGAAGACCGACGCGTCGATGTCCGGCGCCTGGGTCGCCAGACGCGCCTTCAGCACCAGCTCGTGGTCCGGCGAGGGGCCGTCGACCATGACCCGGACGCGCTCGCCGATGCGCGCCCGCTGCGCGCTTCTCACCAGCCGCTTCTGCAGGCCCATGACCCGCGCCCGCCGCGCCGCCTTCGCCCGCGCCGGCACGTCGTCGTCCAGCTGGAACGCCGACGTGCCTTCCTCGTGCGAGTAGGTGAAGACGCCGACGTGATCGAACGCGTGGTCGCGCGATGAACGCCGACAGCTCCTCGACGTCGGCCTCGGTCTCGCCAGGGAAGCCGACGATGAAGGTGGTGCGGAAGGCGACGCCGGGGACGCGCTCGCGGATGCGGGTGAGCAGCGCGTCGTAGCTCTGCCGCGTGCCGGGCCGCTTCATCCGCTTGAGCACGGCGTTCGACGCGTGCTGCAGCGGCAGGTCGATGTAGTTGCAGACCTTCTCGCACTCCGCCATCGCCGCGAGCGTGTCGTCGTCGATCGTGGTCGGGTAGAGATAGAGCAGCCGGATCCACTCGAGGCCGTCGATCGTGTTCAGCTCGCGCAGCAGCCGCGCCAGCGCGCCGCGCTCGCTGCCGGTCGATGCCGTAGAAGGTCGTGTCCTGCGAGATCAGCAGCAGCTCCTTCACGCCGCGCGCCGCCAGCGCGCGCGCTTCGCGGACGATCGAGTCGGCCGGCCGGCTGCGGTAGTGCGCCGCGCAGCGTCGGGATGATGCAGAACGCGCACTTGTAGTCGCAGCCTTCGGCGATCTTCACGTAGGCGTAGTGCTTCGGCGTCGCCATCAGCCGGGGCGTGTCGGCGTCGTAGATGTAGGTCGGCAGCGCGCCGGGACGGCTGGGGCAGCTGCGGTGACCGGATGCTCGGGCGAGCTGTCGGCGCGAGCGCGGTAGAAGGTCAGCGGCGTGGCGCCGCCGGTGATCGCGCCGACGATCTCCGGGACCTCTCCGGTGCCGAGCACGGCGTCGATCTCGGGGATTTCCTTCTTCAACTCGTCGCGGTAGCGCTCGGCCATGCAGCCGGTGACGATCAGCCGCCGGCAGGCGCCGTCCGTCTTGTGCCGCGCCATCTCGAGGATCGTGTCGATCGATTCCTGCTTGGCGGAGTCGATGAACGCGCAGGTGTTGACGACCAGCACCTCGGCCGTCGGCGGCGTCCGGCGTGAGCTCGTGGCCGGCCTGCTGCGCGAGCCCGAGCATCACCTCGGAGTCGACCAGGTTCTTGGGGCAGCCGAGGGAGATCATTCCAATTTTCATCAGATCTCAACCAGGGTAGGCAGACATACTCGGATGTCAGCCTCAGTCCAGTCCCGTCACGGATACAACCGGTACAGCATCCGCGGGTACGGGATCGTTTCGCGGACGTGATCGAGCCCGCAGATCCAGGCCACCACGCGCTCGATGCCCATGCCGAAGCCGCCGTGCGGCACGGTGCCGTAGCGGCGCAGGTCGAGATACCACTCGAACGCTTCCTGCGGCAGGTTGTGCTCCTTGATGCGCTGCAGCAGCAGATCGAGATCGGCGAGGCGCTCGCCGCCGCCGATGATCTCGCCGTAGCCTTCGGGCGCCAGCATGTCGACGCCGAGCGCCAGATCGGCGCGCTCGGGATCGGGCTTCATGTAGAACGCCTTGATCGCCGCGGGATAGCGGTGCACCATCACCGGCCGATCGTATTCCTCCGACAGCGTCGGTCTCGTCGGGACCGCCGAAGTCGCCGCCCCACTCGAATCGGCAGGCCCTTGGCCTGCAGGCGCTTCACCGCCTCGTCGTAGGAAATGCGCGGGAACGGCTTCTGCACCGCTTCGAGCTTCGAGGTGTCGCGCTCGAGGACCGTCAGCTCGCGGCGGCGCTTCTCGAGCACGCGCGCCGACCACCGAGACGACCAGATCCTCGGCCAGCTCCATCACGTCGTTCAGGTCGGCGTAGGCCACCTCGGGCTCGACCATCCAGAACTCGGTGAGATGGCGGCGGGTCTTCGACTTCTCGGCGCGGAACGTCGGGCCGAAGCAGTAGACGCGGCCGAGCGCCATCGCGTTGGCTTCGTTGTAGAGCTGACCGCTCTGCGTCAGGTACGCGGTCTGGTCGTCGAAGTACTGCGCCGGAAACAGCGTCGTCGTGCCCTCGCAGGCGGCCGGCGTGAAGATCGGCGTGTCGGCGAGGATGAAGCCGCGGTTGTTGAAGAAGTCGCGGACGGCGTTGATGATCTCGTGGCGGATGCGCAGGATCGCCTGCTGGCGCTCGGCTGCGAATCCACAGATGACGGCGGTCGAGCAGGAAGTCGACGCCGTGCTCCTTCGGCGTGATCGGGTAGTCGTGCGACGCGCCGACGACCTCGACGCCCTTGACGTCGATCTCGTAGCCGCTCGGCGCGCGCTTGTCGGCGCGCGCGGTGCCGGTGACGATGATCGAGGTTTCCTGCGACAGGTGATCGGCGGCCTTGAACAGCTCCTCGCCGACCGCGGCCTTCGACATCACCGCCTGGATGAAGCCGGAGCCGTCGCGGACGGTGAGGAAATGGATCTTGCCGCTCGAGCGGCGGTTGTGCAGCCACCCCTTGATGGTGACCTCTTCGCCCTCGTGCTTGCCGATGTCTTCGATGTAGACGTGAGCTCATATCGTTATCGTCAGCAGCTGTTCCATCTGCTCGCGCGGCGTGGCGCGCCCTGGCGAGCGTCTCTTCGGTCGATCCGTGCGCGGCGATCTCGAACATGCAGCGGGCCGTCGTAGCCGATCTTCTGCACCGCCGTCAGCGCCGCCGGCCAGTCGATCGTGCCGTCGAAGGGCACCAGATGATCGTCGCTGCGGCCCGCGGTTGTCGTGCACGTGGGTCGCGATCAGGTGCTCCGACACCGTTTCGATCGCGTCGACCAGGTCGCCGTCCAGGTGCGCGTGGCCGAAGTCGAGGCAGATGCCGATCGGCCGTCTCGAGACCCTGCTCGACGAAGTGCACCAGCGATCCGGCCCGCGACAGCTCGTTCGGGATCACCTCGACCGCGATCTGCACGCCGAGCGGCTCGGCCAGCTCGCAGCAGTTCCTCGATGCTGCGCCGCGCCGACGCGCTGTGGTCGCCCGCGCCCTCGTCCGCTGCGTCCGCGGCATGCCGAGGTGCACGACCAGCACCTGCACCGGGATGCCGCCGCGCGATGTGCAGCGCGCCTCGGCCTCGCTCACCGCGCGCGCGCGGGCGGCCGGATCGGCGCTGGCCAGCGACAGCGACCCGCCCCAGCGTCCGCCGGTAAAGCTCTCCGCCGACCGGCGCGTGGACGCTGTGCAGCTCGAGCCCGGCTTCCGCCAGCCACTGCTGCAGATCCGCGACCGCCGACGGGTTGTGATAGTCGAAGTGCGTGCGGCGTCGCGTACACCTCGACGCACTCGAAGCCGTGCGCCGCGATCTCGAGCAGGTGATCCCGGCACAGCCGCTGAGCGTGGTAGAGATGCGTGGAGACCCCGAACTGGCGTTTACCCACAAGCCGAACTCTCTATGTTACTCCAGGGCCTTCTTGTAGCGTGCGGTCGCAGCCGTGGCCAGCTGCGCCTCGATGAACAGGATGCTGCGGACGGTGACGACCTGCTCCCGAAACCGCTCGATCTCGGCCGCTGACGCTTTGCCCAGATCGCTGTCCTCGCTGGCCGTCATGATGCCGATCGTCGCCGTCATCGCCTCGAGCGCGCGCCGCTGCTGCTGGATCAGAAATTCCTGAAACGTGTAGAGCGTCGCGTACTTCTGCACTTCCCGGTAGTCCATATGCGCCAGGGCGCCGGTGCGCTCCGCCGTCTGCCAGCTGGCCGCGCTCAAATCCGGGAAGTCGACCTGAAGCTCGACGTGGTGGATATCGCTCCGTTTGGTTTTCAGCATGTCGTTGGCGAACTGGAGCGCCGTGTCGATCTTCTTCGAGCGCACCGGCATCGACTTGATCTCGTTGTCGATTTCGCGCTGGTTGTCGGCGATCTCGCGGTGAATGTTCTCGCGCGCTTCGCGGACCAGGGCACGGTCGTGCAGCGACTCGCGCACGCCCTCCAGCGACAGCGCGATCAGGATCCCGGCGGTGATCGTGACCAGCTGGATGCCGAAGTCCCTCCACGAGTGAATCGGGTGTGGCGGGTGGATGTCCACCGGCGTAGTTTACGCCAGCTCTTCGACGTGGGCGGCGAGGATCTCGCGCAGGCGGGCGAAGCGCGGATACTTCTCGAGATTGGTCCTGGCATAGCGCAGCGTGCGCGGGATGTACTGGATGTAGACCGTGTTGCGCCGGGTGATCGTCTGGTAGCCGAACGTGCCGAGCGCCTTCAGATTGCGCTGCAGCGCCATCAGGTCGAAGCGCCGCCGGAACTCGTCGGCGGCCGCAGCCGGAGCGCCGTCGCGCGTCTTCAGCGCCAGGAAATAGGCGATCAGCTCGTCGAGCTCGCGATCGGCGATGTCGACGTACGAGTCGCGCAGCAGCGACACCAGATCGTAGGTGTCGGGGCCCATGCGCGCGTCCTGGAAGTCGATGATGTAGAGGCTGCCCTCGCTGAGCATCAGGTTGCGGCTGTGGTAGTCGCGATGGCACAGCACCCGCGGCTCGCCCGCCAGCTCGGTCGACGATCGACGCCCACTCGGCGGCGAGCGCCGTCCGCTCCGGCGGCGTGAAGGCGGAGCCGCGATAGCCTTCGACGAAATGCTTCGCGAAGAAATCCAGCTCCCAGGTCAGCTTGTCGACGTCGAACGCGATGCCGTACGGCAGGAACGCGTCGGACTGGAGCTCGGCGCCGCGCCGCTGCAGCTGCTCGATCAGCGCCACCGCCTGCCGGTACAGCGCCGCGTGCTCCGATGGCGATGCCGCGCCGAGGTGCGCCTGCAGCGTGACGTCGCCGAGATCCTGCGAGCGCGACGATGCCGAGCGGGTCGGAGTGTCCGAGGATGCCCGGCACCGGCAGCGGGATCTGCTGCAGCAGAGTGCCGACGTTGGCAAACGGCAGCGTCGCGAAGTCGATCGCGCCGGCGTGCAGCGCCAGCACGATCGACGGGCCGTCGGCGGGGATGATCCGGAAATACTTGCGGTCGGAGGCGTCGCCGGTCAGCGGCACGACGCGCGGGTCGTCGCCGCCAAGCCCGCTCTCGCGCAGGTAGCGATCGATTCGATCGCGGACGCCATCGCCGGTTCTCAATTCAGTCATCGAGCGGTTCAAGGTTCAAAGGTTCAGGGGAGCGAGCCGCGTGCGGCCGTCCTCGCCGCGCAGGAGAATCTCCCGCCGGTGCGATGCTCCCGGCGCCACACGGACGCCGTCGGTGACGATGCATTCGTCGAGCTGGACCCCGGGCGCCACCTCCACATCGTCCCATAGAATCGACTGCGTGACGCGTGCGGACGGGTCGATTCTGACGCCGCGGCCCTCACTCGAGCCGGGCCGGCCTTCCGCCGCCGCGAAGGCCAGCGACGTGCGCCAGTAGTCGGCCGGCGTGCCGACGTCGTAGAACGCCGCGTCCGATGTCACGCCGCGCACCCCGCCCGGCTGCGATCGCGATCAGCGCATCGTAGACGCCGCCGATCGAGCTGGCGGGGACTCCGGGCTCGACGACGTCGAAGACGCGCCCGGCGACGGCCTGCACGCCGATGAAGTGCCAGGACCCTTCAGCGGCCGGACCTCGTCGGACGAAACCGGTGACACGTCCATCCCCATCCAGCGCGACGCCGCCGTACCGCAGGAAGTCGCGGTTGGGCACCAGCGAAAGCGTGACGAGCGCGCCGGAGGCGGCGTGCGCGCTGGCGAGCTGCGTGAGATCGACGTCGGTCAGGGTGTCGCCGTTCACGATGAAAAACGTGTCGGCGCCGACGATCGGGCGCGCGAGACGCGGGCCGCCCGCACTGCCCAGACACCTGCGGCGACTCCCACGAATAGCGGACGCGCGCGCCGAGATCGCGTCCGTCGCCCAGCACCGCGGTGATGCGACTCGGGGCGGTGGTGGAGGTTGACCACGAGATCGTCGACGCCTTTCGACACCAGCCAGGAGACGATGCGTCGAATCATCGGCTCGCCCGCGACCGGCATCGCCGGCTTGGCGCGAACCTCAGTCAGCGGACGCAGTCGCGTGCCGAGCCCCGCGCACAGGATCAAGGCCGACCGTATTTCTTTGTGTCCTTGGTGTCCTTGGTGTCCTTGGTGTTGTTTCATGTGACCCGCATCCGGAACGAACAGCCGCGCAGCGGAGGGGCGCCGACATCCTTGCCGAGGATCAGCACCTTGTGCGTGCTGCCGATTCCGCCCGGGAGCATCAGCGTCTTGAATTGCGGGTTGCGGATGGCGGCTTGCGGATTGGCGAGGCCTTCAAGCAGGCCGAGCAGGAAATACGTCTGATCGAGAAAGCCGATCGTGGTCATGCCTTCAGCCTCGGCGGCGCTGCGCACGCTGGTGAAGTCGACGTGCGCGGTGAGGTCCTGCTCGCCGGGCTGCTGCAGCCAGGCCGGCGCGGTCCGGCGATCCTTCGGGGCCGCCGCTGCGGTGCTTCACGAACGTCGTCAAGGTGCCGGTGGAGTGCGTCGCCGAGTACAGCTCGCGCGCATCGTGCCCGTAGTCGATCAGGATGATGAAGCCGCGCCGCAGCCGGCGCGCGGCGTCGCGGATCCAGTCCACCGCGCGCAAGTTGATTTCCGCGCGCCAGCCCGGCTCGAGCGACGACGCCCAGGCGGTCCAGATACTCGGCCAGTGCGGGCGTGGATGGCGTGGCCTCGATGGTCTCGAGCTCGCCGCGGTTCGTGGTTCGGCGTTCGTCGTTCGCCGTGACGTAGACCTCGCGCAGACCGTCTTCGCGCATCACCACCTGGTGGACCGGCAGCGCGTCGAGCAGCTCGTTGGCGATCAGCACGCCTTCGAACGAGTCCGGCAGCGACCCGCCGGACGAGGCCAGCCGCTCGGCGACGTCGCCCAGCGTGGCGGCCTGAGCCTGCCGCGCTTCGGCGCTCGCTTCGACCAGATGCAGACGGATCGCGTCGTAGAAGCCGGGGTGATGCGCCTTGGCCGCGCGCAGGATGTCGGCCGACAGTCGGCCGTTGCCCGCGCCGGCCTCCACCAGGTCTGAATCTCTGAATTCCGAATTCTGAATTCAGAATTCGTGTCATCTCCGCGAGCTGTACCTCGAGGAGATCGACCGAACAGCGGGCCGACGTCGACGCTGGTAAAAAAATCGCCCGCGCGGCCGGAACGCTGGGCCGCGCGGGCGTAGTAGCCGAGCTCGGAATCGTAGAGCGCGAGATCCATGAACGCGGCCACCGTGAGGGGGCCGCGCTCGCGAATCACATCAGCAATCGCCAATCTGAAATCTGAAATCGAAAATCTGAAATCTCATTCCTTTTTGACAGGAACGAACACTTCCGCGTCGCCGCGCCACACGCGCATCTGCGCGAGCCGGCCGGTCTGCACCTTCTGCAGCTCCCGCGCGGCCTCGACCGCGTTCGCCACCGGCTTGCCGTTCACCGACAGGATGACGTCGCCCTGGCGCAAGGCGCCGGCCGAGGCGCCGTCCGGATCGACTTCGGTGACGACCGCGCCAGATCGGCCCGACGGCAGGTGCAGGCGGCGCGCCATCTGCGGCGTCACCGGCTCCAGCGTCACGCCGAAGCTACCGGTGCCTTGCTCCTCCGGCGCCGGCTGATCGTTTTGCGGCGTGCCGCGGCGCGTCTGGTTCTGTTCCGCGTCGAGGTCCAGCTCGTCGACCACGGCGTTCAGCGTCTTCTCCTGCTTATTGCGCAGCACCTTCACCTGGACGCTGGTGCCCGGCTTGGTCGCGACCACCATCTTCACGAGCTCGTCGTTGTTGGCGATCGGGCGGCCGTTGTACTGGATGATGACGTCGCCCGGCTCGATGCCGGCCTTCTGCGCCGCCCCGCCCGGGGTCACTTCGGCGACGATCGCGCCGGCGCGCTTGGTCAGGCCGAAGTCCTCGAAGCCCTCACGCGGCACCGCCAGCACCGAGACGCCGATCCTTCCCCGCACCACCTTGCCGGTGTGCAGCTGCGGCAGCAGGTCGCGCACGGTGTTGCTCGGCACGGCGAAGCCGATGCCGATGTTCCCTTCGCTGCGGGCGTTGGTGATGATCGCGGTGTTCATGCCGATCACCTCGCCGCGGACGTTGAGCAGCGGGCCGCCGGAGTTGCCGGGGTTGATCGCGGCGTCGGTCTGCAGCATGTCGTTGGAGCGGCCATTGGTGACGCGGAACGCCCGCGAGGTCGCGCTGATCACGCCGACGGTGACGGTGTGCTCGTAGCCGAACGGGTTGCCAATCGCCATCACCCAGTCGCCGGCCTCGACCTGCGACGAGTCGCCGAACTTGGCCTCCGGCAGCGGGTGGTTCGGCTTGTCGATCAGCTGAATCAGCGCGCTGTCGGTCAGCGCGTCGCGGCCGACCACCTTGGCCTTGTAGCTGACGTCCGCCTCGTCGGCGTAAAGCGAGACTTCAATCTTGGTCGCGTCCTCGACCACGTGATTGTTGGTGAGGATGTAGCCGTCCCTGCTGATGATGAAGCCGGTCCCGGCGGCCCGGGTCGTCTGCTCGCGCGGCTTGCGCCGCGTTGCCGCGGCCGCGCGGCGCAGGCGCCTGGTCGTCGTCCTGCTGTCCGGGGTTGCCGAAGAAGCGGTGGAACAGATCGTCGCCGCCGCCCCCGCCCCCGCCGCCGCTGAAGAAGTCGTTGAGGTCGGTCGCCTTCGCCTTCATCTCGGTGCGGATGTTGACGACCATCGGCGTCGCCGCCTTGGCGATGTTGCGGAAGGTCGAGGCGTCGAGCGTGCCGGTCAGCGGCGCGCTGTTCATCGGCGGCACGGCAATCGTCTGGGCCGAGGACGCGGGCGTGAGGTCGAGCCGCGACGCGATCACCATCCCGACGAACAGCGACGCGACGACGAGGAGCACTCCGTAGAAGGCGGTGGTCTTGCGGGTTGACATCGGTCTGAATCTCCCTAACTAGACGAGTGCCAGAATCTCGGTCTGCAGCGGCCCGGTCACCGCCGCGTCGCGCGCCGCGACGACCATGTTGATCTCCGTCCGGACGCCGAAATCGTCGAAGTAGACCCCCGGTTCGATGGTAAACCCGGTGCCGGGGAGGAGGCGGCGATCGTCGTGGGTCTCGTAGTCGTCCATGTTCACGCCGTTGCCGTGCACCGTTTCGCCGAGGCTGTGGCCGGTCCGGTGCAGGATGTTATCGGCATAACCCGCGTCGCGCAGCACAGCGGCGGCGGCGCGGTCGACCTCGTAGCCGCGCACCTCGCGGCCGGCGCGCGCCGCGTCCTGCACCACGCGCACGCCCGCGTCGCGCGCGGCGCAGATGGCCGCGAACGCCTTGGCGAACCGTTCGGGCACGCTCGCGCCGGTATAGCCGATCCAGGTGATGTCCGCGTAGACCGCGCCCGGCCGCGAGACCTTGCCCCAGAGATCGAGCAGGACGATTTCGTCGGGCCCGATCGCCCGGTGTGCCGAAGCGGTGGGCAGGTAGTGCGGGTTGCCCGCGTTCTCCGCGGCCGACACGTTCGGATCCGAATCGCTGACCAACCCGTCGTCCCGGAACCAGCCCGCCATCAGCTGCTGGATGTCGTATTCGGTGGTCGGCATGCCGTTACGCAGCCGCCGGGTGATGGCCTCGAACGCACGATCCTTCACGCGATACAGCTTCTCGGACGCGTGCTGGTGCGTCTCGATGGCGGCGGCGTCCCAGACGGCGGAGAAGCGCTGAATCAGATCGCCGGACGACACCACGTCGGGGCCCGACTGCCGGATCAACTCGACCGTGCCGGCGTCGATCCGCGAGACATATGGGATCGCGCAGCCGGGCGAGTACTCCATCGCGACGCGGCCGATGCCGGTGAGCAGCGTCCGCAGTCCCGCTTCGAGCTGATCGCGTCCGGCGTACTGAGTCGTCGATCCCGGCAGGTGCGCCAGGGAGTTCTTCTCGATCTTGTGGACGAGGCCGCGTGGTTCGCCGGTTGCGGGAATCAAGTAGTACCAGCGGCGGGTCGCGAGGTGACCGCCCTGCTTGCCGACGCCGGTAACATCGGCCGCAATCGGGTTCAGACCTCGGAAGTCGTACAACAGCCACCCGTCGAGGCCGTCAGCCGCCAGCGCCGCCTGCACGGCGCTGATGTCGAGCCCAGCCGCCGCCTGAGAAGGAGACATCCCGTCCAGTATAGCCGGGACGTATAATCGAATCACGCCTGTTTGCCTGCGTTTTGGGCGTCGCGCCGCGCGACGCGAGCGAGAGAAGTGACCATGAATGCACGTCTTCGACTGATCGCACCGATCGTGCTGCTGGCCGGCGCGGCGTTGACGGCCGGCCAGGCCCCCGCGCCGCCCCAGCCGTCGCCTGCACCAGCCGCGCAGCAGCCGCCGGCTCAACAGCCGCCGACCTTCAAGGTGCGCGTCGACTATGTCGAGGTCGACGCGGTTGTCACCGATCGTCAGGGCAACCTTGTCCGGAACTTGAAGAAGGAAGACTTCCAGGTGCTGGAAGACGGGAAGTCACAGGCGATCACCAACTTCACGCTGGTCGACATCCCGGTGGACAAGGACACCCGTCCGCTGTTCGCCTCGCAGCCCATCGAGCCGGACGTGAAGACCAACGAGAAACCGTTCGACGGCCGCGTCTACGTGATGGTGATCGACGACATGCACACCCGCTTCGGCCGGTCGGTGCGGGTCAAGACCGCCGCCAAGCAGTTCATCGAGCGCCGCCTCGGGGCGAACGATCTGATGGCGATCGTCCATACCTCGGCGCCGAGCGACGCCAATCAGGAGTTCACCAGCAATAGACGGCTGCTGCTCGCCGCGGTCGACAAGACCATGGGCCGCAAGCTGGACTCGCCGACGATCAACAAGACCAACGAATACAACCGCACCCGCGACATTCGGCAGCAGGGCGACGCCCTCAACGATCCCGACGACATGGAGCGCGGCTTCAACGCCCGTTCCACGCTGGACACCCTGCGCAACGTCGCGGAATGGTTCGGTTCGGTGCACGGCCGCCGCAAGGCCATCCTGTTTGTCAGCGAGGGCATCGACTACGACATCTACGACATGATTCCGCCGTCCGGTTCCAACCATCAGAGCGCCTCGATGGTGCTGGACGCGACGCGCGAGGCGATCGGCGCCGCCACCCGGGCCAACGTCGCGATCTATGGCATCGATCCGCGCGGCCTGACCGATCTGGGCGACGAGTCGATTGAAATCGGCGCCTTTCCGGACGACACCTCGTTAGGTGTCGGCGCCGGCTCGCTGCAGAACGAGATCCGGCTGTCGCAGGACAGCCTGCGCACGCTGTCCGAGGAAACCGGCGGCTTCGCGGTGGTCAACAAGAACGATTTTTCGACCGCGTTCCAGCGCATCGTCGAGGACAACAGCTCGTACTACGTGCTGGCCTACTACCCGCCCGACGCGCGGCCCGGGCGCAGCCACAAGATCGACGTCCGCGTCACGCGGCCGGGTCTGACCGTGCGCGCGCGCAAGGCCTACCTGACGCCGAAGAAGGTTGACGCGCCGAAGGTCACCGCCAACAATCCCTCGACGCCGGAGCTGCGCGAGGCGCTCGACAGCCCGCTGCCGGTGAGCGGCCTGACGATGCACGTGTTCGCGGCACCGTTCAAAGGCACCGCGCCGAACGCGTCGGTGCTGTTCGGCGTCGAGCTGCGCGGCCGCGACATGAAGGTCGATCCGAACTCGAAGATCCTGCTCTCCTACATCGCGATCGATGCCACCGGCAAGGTGAAGGGCGGCAACACCGACTCGCTGGCGCTCACCAACCTGCGCCCGGACACCAAGGCGCGGATCGAGCAGACCGGTCTGCGGATGCTGAACCGGCTGGATCTCCCGCCCGGCAAGTATCAGCTCCGCATCGCCGCGCACGATCCGTCCGGCGGCAACGTCGGCTCGGTGCAGTACGACCTCGACGTGCCCGATTACGCCAAGGCGCCGTTCAGCATGAGCGGGCTGGTCCTGACATCCGGTGCGGGCTCGGCGTTCCCGACGGTCAAGCCCGACGAGCAGCTGAAGCCGATGATGCCGGGCCCGCCGGTGGCGCTGCGCGCCTTTCCGCAGAACGACGAGATCGCGCTCTTCACCGAGGTCTACGACAACGCCGGCGCGACACCGCACAAGGTCGACATCGTGACCACGGTGACGACCGATGAGGGCAAGGTGCTGTTCAAGACCGACGAGGTGCGCGACTCCGCCGACCTGGGCGGCAAGCGCGGAGGCTACGGCTACACCACGCGCATCCCGATGAAGGACCTGGCGCTCGGCAGTTACGTGCTGAAGGTCGAAGCGAAGTCCCGGCTGAAGGACACGCCGCCGGTCGCGCGCGAGCTGCAGTTCACCGTGGAGGCGCCGCGGACGGGGCCGACGCGATGATCGCCCTGGGCCTCGCGCTCGCGGCGATGCTGGTTCAGCCGCCCCATCCGGGCGGGTTAGCCAACCCGGGCGAGATGATGCTGGAAGCACCGAACACCCGGACCATCGAAAAGGGCGACCAGAGCAACATCGACGATGCCAGGCGGGTGCTGGTGCGGACCGATGCCGAGTGGACCACGCTCTGGCGCCAGCACCACCCCGACAAGCCGCGCCCGGCCGTCGACTTCTCGAAGGAGATGGTCGTCGGCGTGTTCATGGGAAGCCGGCCGAATGCGGGCTTCAGCACGGCCATCGTCAGTGTCACCGCGGCCAACGGCGCGCTGATCGTGCGTTATGCCGAGAAGCTCCCCGCGCCAGGCAGCATCAGCGCCCAGGTCCTGACGTTTCCGTTTCATCTGGTGGCGATCCCCAGAGTCGACGTCAAGGACGTGAAGTTCGAAAAGGCGGAGAAGTAGCTACTTCTGCACCGATGCGAGCCAGTTGACGACGACGGTCAGCGGCTCGACGGTGGTCGGCGCGGTGCGGACGTTCACGAGAAACCGCTGGCCGTCCCCGCTCACCGCGAACTGGCGACTCGTGATCGCGGTTGAAATCGCAACCGGGAACAACGCCTGAGGGACGCCCGCCTCGAACTGGGTCGCTGTGTCGATCGTCGCGGCCATGATCTTCGAATCGGACCCGAGGAAGAAGAGCTCCTTGCCGTCGCCGCGCCACGACGGCATTTGTCCACCCCTGATCGACACCAGATGCTTCTCGAAGGTCGCGGGAAAGGGCTGGACGTACACCTGCGACTGTCCGGACTCGTTCGATTCGTATGCGAGCCACCGTCCGTCCGGCGAGAACGCCGCCGTGCGTTTGGCGAACGATGTCTGTGCGAACGCGAACGGCTTGCGATCGCCGGTCAGCGGCAGGATCCAGACATCGGGGGAGCCGCTGTTGTTGCGCGTATACGCGATGAAGCGCCCGTTCTGGGACCAGGCGGTGGGAAACAATTGCTGTCCGACCAGCAGTGGTTCGTCAGTCGCGGTGCCGTTCAGGGCTTTCTGCCGGAGGCTCGATTCGCCCACCCGGACGGACTGGAACGCGAGCCGTGAACCGTCGGGGGACCACAGGGGCGCCGTGTCATCGACCGAGTCGAACGTCACCCGCGACATCGCGCCGCCGCGCGCCGAGTCGATGATCCAGATCGCCCGGTTCTCGCTCGTCCCGCTCGGCAGGGAGACGGCGATGCGCCGCTCGTCCGGCGCGAGCGCCAGCGCGTAGTAGCCGGCCGGTTCGCCGACTGTACCGGTGACGTTTCCGGCACGATCGAACCACATCAAACGCGTCGTCGGCCGCGCGGCGCCGCGCGCGTACACCAGGACGCCAGTCTCGGACATGCCGAAGCTGCCATAGCGCGAGCCCTCGTTGGCGACATGGTCCGCCACCGGAAATGCATCACCAGTCAGTTGCCGAGTGGCCGGATCGAACCGCTGTGCCATCAATGTGCCTGGGGCACGAAAAAACAGCAGGTGGCCCGCGCCGTACGCGACCGACGACTCCGCTACGAAGACGTTGGCCGATTCGGTGGAGTCGAGCGTGCCGGCACGGATGATCGACGGCTTTGCCGCGGGACAACACGTGCCTGTCGCCGCGGTGTACAGGAAATGACGGCCGTCCGGCAGAAAGTGCGGCCACCGATGGCTTGTCTCACCGTTCGTCTTGTCGATCACCGAGGCCGCGACTGGTACGCCTCCTGCGGCCGGCACGCGCAACAGGACGCTGCCGCCTGAGTCCGGCGTGACGCTGAACAGGATGATGTTGTCGCGACTCCAGGTGCCGCCAAGGCCCCGGGCCACATCACACAACACAATGGGAGGTCCGCCGCTGATCTGCACTTTCTTCAGCTTGCCCGCCGCGAAGAATGCGACGAAACGGCTGTCGGGCGACCAGAAGGGGAACGCAGCCTCTTCCGTGCCGGCAAGCAGTCTGGACTCGAGACTTCCGAGCGGACGCAGCCAGAGCCGGTAGCCTGTCGGACCGCCGGCCACGAAGACAATGTGACGTCCGTCAGGCGAGACCGCCAGTTGCGGCGCGATACCGGTACCGCCGCCGGGCAGTCCGCCGAACAGCGTCGTCTCCGGCGGGGCCACGTTGAACTGCAGGGCTTCACCTGGCGTCTCGCGAGCGTGCCGCACGACGAGGGCGCTCGACGCCAGCAGCGCGAGGCCGAGCGCGCCGGCCACCAGCCATGGCGTGCGACTGGCGGCGGCCGCCGCCGCCGGTCTCGCGTCCGAATCGGGCGGACCCGACGCCGCCCACCGTAGTTCATGCAGGACGTCGCGCGCGCTCTGCCACCGATCGTCGGGATCCTTGGCGAGGCAGGTGGCGACGATGCGATCAATCGAGGCGGGGGAGAGCGGCTTGAGCGACGAGATGCGCGGCGGCTCGTCCTTCAGAATCGCGCCGAGCAGGCTCGCCCGGGTCTTGCCTTCGAACGCCGGCCGTCCCGTCATCATCTCGAACAGCAGGGCGCCGAAGGCGAAGATGTCGGTGCGCGCGTCGGCTTCGAGCCCCTCGATTTGCTCCGGCGCCATGTACTGAAACGTCCCGAGGATCGTGCCCTGCGCCGTCACGCCATGCGGCGTTGTCGGCAGCATCGACAGGCCTGTGGCGGCGACCACCGGTGCGGCGCTCTTGGCAAGGCCGAAGTCCAGCAGCTTCGCGCCCGACTTGGTGAGCATGACGTTGGCGGGCTTGAGATCGCGATGCACGATGCCGGCGCGGTGCGCCCAGTCGAGCGCGCCGGCGACCTCGCTGGCGATCTTCAGCGCCTCGTTCGGCGGCAGGGCTCCGGTCCGGGTGATTCGGCCGGCCAGGGTTTCTCCCTCGAGGAATTCGAGGACGAGGAAGTCGATGCCGGCTTCGCAGCCGACGTCGTAGAGCGCGCAGATGTGGGGATGGTTGAGGGAGGAGACGGCCCGCGCCTCGCGGTCGAAGCGGGCCCGGAACTCGGCGTCGCCGGCCAATGCCGACGGCAGCACCTTGATGGCGACGGTGCGATCGAGCCGCGTATCCCGGGCGCGGTAGACCTCTCCCATTCCGCCGGCCCCGGCGGCGGACAGAATCTCGTACGGTCCGAGGCGGGCACCGTCGGCGAGGGGCATGGAGCAGCCGGATTATACGCGCCGAAACGAGAAAGGGCGCGCCCCCAGTGGAAGCGCGCCCTCCGTACTTCTAAGTTCCAAGTTCTACGTTCTGAGTTCTACGTTCCTACTTCTTCTTCGTCGTAGCCGCCGGCTCTTTCTCGCCGGCCGCGGTCAGTTTCGCGACCGCATGCGGCTTGATCGTGCCGTTGGCGTGGGTGAAGTTGTAGTTGTTCGCCTTCATCTTCGGGTTGTAGGGCGTCTCGATCTTGATGGTGCCGACTTCGCCGGCTTCGAGACGGTTGATGATGCCCTTGCCGCCCGTAACGAGTCCGCCCGCGGCGTCGTACCAGGTCTCGTCGACCGTCAGCCGGAGCAGCGGGCCGGCGGCGTTGTTCTTCACCATGATGGTCGTGGTGACCATCCCCTTCTCGTTCTTCGAGACGGGCTTGGTGAAGTCGACCTCGGCCTGACCCTTGAAGGGCGGCGTGAACTTCTTGCCGGCGAGGACTGACGTCATCGGCGGAGCGGCTGGCGTTTGAGCGTGGGCGGCGACCAGGCTGGCGCCCACAAGCGTCGCGGCAAGGATCAGGCGCGCGCGGTTCATAAATTCCTCCCGGAAGTGGACAAGCAGAAACAGGACAAAAACGGCGGAATTATATTACATCTCCCCGTTCCAGTCTTCGGGCTCGGGCGCGACCGACCGGAAGATCTCCATATGCCACTTGCCGCCGCCCCAGGGCTCGATCACCTCGGCGGCGATCACGTCGACCAGGATCTCGGAAAACAGCCGGCCCTCCGGATCCCCCTCGAGGTGGTAGGCCGGCTCATCCCAGCCGAACATCGGATAGAGCATCAGGGTCAGGAACAGGTCGTAGCCGTCGTCGACCACGATCAGCTGACCGCAGGGACGCTTCTGGGTGGAGTGGTAGATGAGGTACTTCTCCGCGCTCTGGGCGCGGATGTAGCGCTTGATGGCGAACTCGCGCGCGACGATCTCTTCGACCGCGATCTTCTTGTCCCAGCAGTCGCGGCAGTACCGTTCCTCGCCGCGCGGCTCCGACACCTCTTTGGCGCCGCACAGCGCGCACCGCGTCTTGGCGACAGCAGCCTTGCGTGACATCCCTTAATTGTAACTTCGAACTTCTAACTTCTCACTTCTAACTTCTTTTCCAGGGCGGGCGTGTAGAGGCGCGACGCGTAGTCCTTGACCATCCGGCGCGCCGAGAACCGCGGCGCCACCGTGCGAATCGCTTCCTTGACCGTCGCGATCCAGCGGTGCGGGACGTTCGAACGGTCGCGGTCGTAGAAGGCCGGCACGACCTCCTCTTCGAGCAGGCGGTAGAGCGCGTTGGCATCCGCGGCGTCGACGGCGTCCGGGTTGTCCGCCGGCGCGGCGCCGTCGATCACCCAGCCGTTGGCGCCGGTGAAGCCTTCCGCCCACCAGCCGTCGCCGATGCTCAGGTGCGGCACGCCGTTGATGGCCGCTTTCATGCCGCTGGTGCCGCTCGCCTCGAGCGGTTTGCGCGGGTTGTTGAGCCAGACGTCGCAACCCTGGACGAGGAAATGCGCGACGTGCAGGTCGTAGTCGTCGACGAACGCGATGCGTCCGCCGAACTGCGGATCGAGCGCGCGCTTGTAGACCCGCTGCAGGTGATGTTTGCCGATGTCGTCCGCCGGGTGCGATTTTCCGGCGAAGATGATCTGCACCGGCCGGCCGGCGGCGTTCAGGATCCGCGCCAGGCGATCGGGATCGTGGAAGACGAGCTCGGGGCGCTTGTAGCCGGTGAAGCGGCGCGCGAATCCGAGCGTCAGCGCCTCCGGCTCGAGCAACGTGCCGGCAGCGACCACCCGCGGGATGCCGACGTGCTCCTCGACCCACCGCTGGCGGGCGCGTTCGCGGATGAACGTGAACAGATAGCCGCGCAGCGACTGGCGGACGCTCCACAGCTCTTCGTCGGGAATCGCGAGCACGCCGTCCCAGAGCGCCGGATCGTCGTGGCGTTCGATCCAGCCAGCGCCGAGGTAGGTGGTGAACAGGTCGGTGAGATCGCCGGCGATCCAGGTCGGCACGTGCACGCCGTTGGTCACCGCCGACACCGGCCGGTCCGCCTCGGCCAGGTCCGGCCACATCGGCGCGAACATCGCGCGCGTGACCTCGCCGTGAAGCTGGCTCACGGCGTTGGTCGAGCCGGCCGATCGGATGGCGAGCGCGGTCATGTTGAACTGGATGCCGCCGCCATTGTCGTACGACCCGAGCGCGAGGAACCGCTCGCGGTTGTCGCCCAGCGAGCCCCAGCAGCCGGCGAGATGCTTCTCGACCAGGCTGAACGGGAACGCGTCGTGTCCGGCCGGCACCGGGGTGTGGGTCGTGAACATCGTCGTCTTGCGGATTTCCGCGAGCGCGTCGTCGAACGAGATGCCGCGCGCGATCAGATCGTGGATCCGCTGCAGCACCACGAAGCCGGCATGCCCCTCGTTGAGATGGAACACGCCTGGTTCGAGACCGAGCATCTTCAGCGCGCGCACGCCGCCGATGCCGAGGATGATCTCCTGCTGAATACGCGTTTCGCGGTCGCCGCCATAGAGGCGCGCCGAGAGCTCGCGGTCCCACGGCGCGTTCTCTTCGAGGCTGGTGTCGAGGAGGTACAGCGTCACGCGCCCGAGCAGGACGCGCCAGACCGCGACCAGGACCGATCGGTCGCCGAGCGGCACCGCGGTGATGCAGGGCTTGCCGTCGGGTGTGAGCGCCGGCTCGATCGGTGCGTCGGCCCAGTTCAGGCGCTCGTAGCTTTCTTCCTGCCAGCCTTCGGCGGAGATGTGCTGGTGAAAGTAGCCCTGCGGGTACATGAAGCCGACGCCGATCAGCGGTACCCCGAGATCGCTCGCTTCCTTGCAGTGGTCGCCGGCGAGCACGCCGAGGCCGCCGGCGTAGATGGGCAGCGACTGGTGGAGCGCGAACTCGGCGGAGAAGTAGGCGATGGTCTGGCCGCTCGACTGCGGCATGGTGTTCGTCCACCAGGTGTTGTGCGCGGTGCGCGCGGCGTCGAGCGCGGTGATGGCGCGATCGTAGATGCCCAGAAACGCCGGGTCGGCGGCCGCCTGTTCGAGCTTGTCGCGGGCGATCAGCCGCAGCATCCGTTCCGGATTGTGCGCCGTCGAGCGCCAGACGCCGTAGTCGAGACGGCGGAATACCTCGCGCGCTTCGGCGTGCCAGCTCCACCACAGGTCGCCGGCGAGGTCGTGCAGTCGAGCGATGCGTTCAGGGAGCAACAGGGCGGTACCGTCTGGAATCATTGGTCACATGCGCCGATGAGTGCGGCGAACCTTGCGAGATCGATATTGCCGCCCGAGACGACGGCGACGATTTTTCCGGAGCCGGCGCGTCCGCTGAGCGCGGCGGCGATGGCGCAGCCGGCGGCGCCTTCGGCAATCACCCGCGCCCGCTCCGCCGCCAGCTTCATCGCGCGCGAGACCTGGTCCAGCGAGACGACGATCGACCCGGCGAGCGGCGCGAGCAGCGGCCACATCGTGGTCAGCACCGACTTGCCGCCGGCGCCGTCGACGAAGGAGGCCGTCCAGTTGTCGAAATACAGGGGCCGTCCTGCGGCGAGCGACGCCGACAGCGGCGCCGCCGTGTCTGGCTCCGCGGCGTAGATCCGCGTGTCCGGCTTCAAGGCCCGCGTCGCGGCGGCCAGGCCGGCCAGCAGGCCGCCGCCCCCCAGCGGCGCGACGATGGCGGCGACGTCGGGCAGGTCCTCCAGGATCTCGAGGCCGGCGGTCGCGTTGCCCGCGATGAAGCGGTCGTCGTCGAACGGGTGCACGAAATATCCGCTCATCCGATCGGACGCATGCGCCTCGACGGTTTTCCAGCACTCGTCGTAGCTGGCGCGCACGATCGACGCGCCCAGCCGCTCGATCGCGCGAATCTTGGTGTCGGGCGCGGTGTCCATCACCATCACCGAACAGCGCACGCCCGCCTTGCGCGCCGCGAACGCCACGCCCTGGGCCGCGTTGCCGGCGCTGACCGTCCAGACGCCGTCCTGCAACTGCGCCGGCGTCAACTGCCGGACGACGTTGTAGGCGCCGCGGATCTTGAAGGAGCCGATCGGCTGCAATGCCTCGAGCTTGAGGTACAGATCGACGTCCGGCAACTCGACGTGAATCAGCGGCGTCCGGATCGCGGCGTCGTAGACGGCGCCGGCGGCATCGCGGATCGCGGCAAGCGTGATGAGGCGGGACGATACATTGGTCGCCAAGAGTTCCGGATCGTAACTCGATTCGCGCGCCTCGTCCATGCTGCCGGGCCACGGCCGCCTCGCCGCAGGCCGTCAGCCGACAGTCTTGTCGATGAACGCGGTCAGCTCCTCGATCGATCCGTAGCCGAAGGTGGTGCAGGCGGCGGCGTCGTTGCCGGTGATCAGGCGCGAGACCTGGTTGCGGCGGGCGGTGTCGTAGACCAGGATCACCCGCTGACCGGACGTGGCGGCGCGGCCGAGCACGTAGCCGACTTCGAACCCGACGCCGTAGCTGGAGCCCGATGCTTCCGCGACGAGCAGGTCGCACGCGGCCAGCCACTCGAGGTCGCGCCGGAACACTTCGACCTCCGTGATCTGCGACTCCGCAGTCTCAACGTTGTCGGCCAGCAGGTGCGTGGTGAGCACGCGGTGGCCGTTGTGCTGCAGCCGCTCGCAAATCGCGCGCCCGGCGAGCACGCCGCCGCGGTCGCCGCGCACGGTACAGGCCAGATAGATAGTCATTGGTCGTTGGTCGTTGGTCGTTAGTCGTTGGTCGGTAGTCAGCGTTTCAGCAGCTCGCGCACGCGCTCGATCGGAATGGCTTCCGCCGTGCCGTTGGCCGAGCGGACCGTGGTCGCCTGAAACAGGGAATTGTAGACGGCTTCTTCCGTCGCCTCGAGCGCGGCCTCGAACAGCGGCGAGGTCGCCTCGGCCGGCAGGATGGCGCGCGCACGCGGCGCGGTTTCGTTGAATCGGACGCGCATCTCGGGCGACGTCGAAAAGGCGATCGCGAAGTCGCCGCTGCCGTTGCTGTAGGAGGATCCGGTGCGGGCGAGGCCGAAAATGGCGCGTGCCGCGAGCCGGTGAAGGTCGCGCGCGTCGAGCGGCGCATCGGTGGCCACGACCAGCATGCAGGACCCGTCACCGGCGTTGGCCGCGGCAGTGCGCGCCCGCGGCGGCTGCAGGCTGCGGAAGATCGGCACGCCTGCGATCGTCAGGTTGCCGCCGAAGTTGGTCTGGGCCAGGACGCCGACGGTGTAATCCCGGCCGGCGGCGCCAGGCTGCGCCGCGATCATCCGCGAAGCGGTGCCGATGCCGCCCTTCCAGCCGTAGTTGATCGTGCCGGTGCCGGCACCGACCGTGCCCTCCGCCACCGGACCGGCCGTCGCCGCCGTGATCGCCGCGAGTACGTGCTCGCGGGTGACGTGCAGCCCGCGGATGTCGTTGAGCCCGCCGTCGTTGGTTTCTCCGACCAGCGCGTTGACCGACCGCACCTGTTCGTTGCCCGGCTGCGCCAGCGTGTAGCGGACGACCGCGTCCATGGCGGTGCCGACGCTGAGGGTGTTGGTCAGCACGATCGGCGTCTCGATCGTGCCCAGCTCGTTCACCTGGGTCGAGCCGGCCAGCTTCCCGAAGGCGTTCCCGACGAAGACCGCGCCGGCGACCTTGTCCTGGAACACGTTGCCGCCATGCGGCACGATCGCGGTCACGCCGGTCCTCACCCGATCGCCCTCGACGATCGTGGTGTGTCCGACCCGGACCCCGTCGACGTCGGTGATGGCATCGCGCGCCCCGCTCGGGTAGATGCCGATCACGATGCCGAGATCGCGCGCCCGCGGCCTGCTCTGGGCCGCGACCATCAACGTAAGCCCCGCAGAAATCGCGAACACCAACAGTCCCCGCACGATGCCTTGCGCGCCCTGCGGCCTCCGCGATTCCTTCCGGAACGTCATCATGCTTTCAGCGCTGCCAGCTGCGCGGCCATCTGATCGAGCCGACGGATGATCTCGTCATGCCGCATGGTATCCGGCCCGGGCTTTTTGCCGAAGAAGCAGATGCTGCCACTCGGCTCGAGCACCGCGTTATCGATCTCTTCCAGCGAGGCGAAGCCCTGCTTGTGCGCCGCGCCCAGCAGTTCGGCGACCGTGATCGCTTCCTTCTTCAGGCAGTCATGCTTGATGAGGCCATTTTCGATCAGCATATCGGAATCGCCTTCGACGAACCGTTCGAGCGATTCGTGACTCGACACGAACCGGACCAGGACATAGTTGACGACCAGCAGGGTGGTGGCCCCGATCAGGCCGCCGGTCACGCTGTTGTCGTCGCCGATGATCGCGTTCTGGACGGTGTTCGAGAGCGTGAGCAGCACGACCAGATCGAACGGGTTGAGCTGCGCCAGTTCGCGCTTGCCCGCGAGTCGGAGCCCGACAATCAGGAACGCGTACACCAGGATTGGCCGAACGATTTTCTCGGCGATCGGCAGGCTCAGCACGAACATGTGGCGCCACAATTCGATTTGCATGGGTGGCATTATCACGCTGCTATCATGAGAGACGGCATAATGAAAACGTCAGTATTGATCGCCGGCGATCGAATGGTCGCGCGGCGCGGCATGCCGGCACGTTGATCGAACCTGGTGTGCCGAGACGATGGGCGGTGGCGGCGGCGCTCAGCGCCGCGCTGATCGCCTCGGCGTGCGGTCCCCGCCTCCAGCCGCCGTATCACCTGGCGTTCTCCCTCGACGCAGCCTCGCCGCGCCTGCTCCAGACGTCTCAGGAAGTCGCCGTGCCGGTGGCCGTGGCCAACATCGGCGATCGCTCGTGGGATCCGGCGCGCATTCACCTCTCGTATCACTGGCTGTGGCTGGTGCCGCGCGAGCTCGCGCACCGCTCTCGCACCGTCCCGTACCACGATGGGATCCGCACCGATCTGGGCGACGCGCCGATCGCTCCGGGCGCGCGGGTGGCGCGGCAGGGGCGAATCCTCGCGCCCGCCTGGCCGGGCGTCTACTGGCTGCAGTGGGACATGGTGGAGGAGGGCGTCACCTGGTTCGCGCAGGTCGCGCCTCGCCAGCCGCGAGCGCTGGTGGTCGTCGTTCCTCCGCCGGCGTGGATCTTCGCGCCGCTGCCGTTGCTGCTCGTTCTGGTGGCGCTGTTCGGGCGGCGATCGGCCGACGGCGACGTCTGGTGGTGCGTCGCAACGCTGGCGGTGAAGCCGCTGATTCTGGCTCACGAGGCGCTGCTCGAACCTACGGCCGTGGCGTATTGGCTGATTCTGGCCTTCGCGATCCTCGTACCGCAGATGGCGTGGCTGATCGTGCCTCGCCGCATCCGACCGTGGGTGCTGCTGTTGATCGGCATCTTCTGCTCGACGCTGATCCTGGCCGACGTGGTCTATTACCGGTTCTTCGGCGACGTACTTTCAGCATCGGCGATGCTCGCGGCACGTCAGACCGGCCACGTGTGGGGCTCGATCGGCAGCCTGTTCACGCCGGGCCTGTTCTGGTTGGTGGTCGACTGGCCCCTCGCGGCCTGGCTCGCGGTGCGCCTCTCCCGCGAAACAGACGAGCCCGTGGCGGTCACGTGGCGATTCGGGGTGATGGTGGTGGAAGTCGCAGGGCTTGCGCTGTCGGCGCTGCTGCTGTCGGCGCCGCGCGTGCTCACCTCGACGCCGCTCGATCAGATGTTTCGCGCCCGCTCCGTCGTTGAACAGCTCGGGCCGTTCGGCTACCACGCCTACGACACCTGGAATTACCTGCGCGGCACCTGGCTGCGCCGCCCGGCCACTGCCGCACAGGTCGACGAGGCGGTGGCGTGGCTGCAGGAGCGCGCGCCGCTGCGCGCCGCCGGCGCCGGCTTCGCCGCCGCGCAAGGCAAGAACCTGATCGTCGTGCAGGTGGAATCGCTCCAGGATTTCGTGGTCGACTTCACGATCGGCGGCCAGGAGGTGATGCCGCACCTGCGGCGTTGGAGCGGCGACAGCCTTCGCTTCACCAACGTCACGGATCAGACGAGCGAAGGGCGTACCTCCGACGCCGAGTTCTCGACGCTGACGTCGCTGCTGCCGCTCGATCACGGCGCGGTCGCGTTCCGCTTTCCCGGCAATCACTACGCCGCGCTGCCCCGGGTCCTGGCCGAGCGCGGCTACGCCACGCTCTCGGCGGTCGCCTTCGAGCCCGGCTTCTGGAACCGGCAGGTCATGCACCCCGCCTACGGCTTCCAGCACAGTCTGTTCGAGCCCGATTTCCAGATGACCGAGCAGATCGGCTGGGGGCTCAACGATCACGATTTCCTCCAGCAGATGGTGCCGCGGCTGGAGCAGCAGCACCGGCCTTTCGCCGCGTGGCTGATCACGCTGTCACTCCACCATCCGTTCGAGTCGTTTCCCGACGCGCACAAGGTGCTGAAGCTCGGCGCGCTCGAAGGGACCTCGTTCGGCAACTATCTCCACACCATGCGCTTCTTCGACACCGCGCTCGAAGACTTCAAGGCCGCGCTCGCGCGAGACGGGCTGCTCGACAGCAGCGTGCTGGTCGTCTTCGGCGATCACGATGCCGGCTTTGCGCGCGACGCGTCGCTGGCGCGGACCATCGGCATCGGAACAGACGGCGCGGCGTGGACGCTGAACGATCGGATTCCGCTGTTTATCAGGGCGGGAAGGGCGGGAGGGGCAGGAAGGGCTGGAGGGGAAACGGACGGTACGACGCTCGCTGGCGCGCGCGGCCGGCCGGCCGGGCAGACCGACGTCGCGCCGACGTTGCTTGCGCTGCTGGGGATAGATCCCGCACCGCTGCCCTATCTCGGACGCAACCTGCTCGGCGCGGTTGAGGATCGCCCGGTGCCTCGTCCGTACGGCGATTGGCTCGACGCGACTCACCTCTTTCTCGCGGGTGACGGCCAATCCTCCTGCCACGATCTCGGACGCCACCTGATCGTCGATCCGTCGGCGTGCGCGGAAGAGGATGCCAGGGCCAGGCGCGCGCGCGACCTGTCGCGCCTCGTCGTGACCGACGATCTTCAGATGTTGCTGCGGTCGCGTCTCGCGGCGAATCCGCATCCGTGAGTACAATGTCTCGCGTCTACATGCGCGCCTTCGCGGCAGTTCTGGTCGTGGTCCTCGTCTCGCTCGCTCGTCCGGCCTCCGCGCAGGATCCGCCGCCGCCGATTCCATGGGTCGTGGTCGATCTGCATGGCTCGGTCGCGCGTTTTCACAACGACGACCAGGCGCTCGCCGACAGCCGCGGTCTCCAGAGTCTGGCGGAGCTGCCGGGTACGGGCCTGGGCCTGCAGATCGGCGTGCACTTCTATCCGCTGCATACCCGTGTGGTGACGGTTGGCCTGGGCGGGGAGCTCGCCATGGCCCGGTCGAGCCAGACGCCGTTGCCCGGCGCCGCGGCGCCGGACGGGACGCCCCTTCGTCCGACCGAAGAGCGGATCACCTCGTTCTCGCCACAGCTCTCGCTGAACTTCGGCAACGGCTCTGGCTGGAGCTACCTGAGCGCCGGCCTCGGGCAGACGATATGGTTCCTGGCGCCGGACGATCTGGGCGAGTATCCGCCCAACAGCGACCGCTTGAAAACGCTCAACTACGGCGGCGGCGGGCGATGGTTCATCAAGCCGCATCTCGCCTTCAGCTTCGACGTCCGCTTCTACGCGATCAGTCCAGGCTTCGCGTACATTTTTCCGGCGACGCCCCGCCAGACACTGCTGATCATCGCCGCGGGCGTTTCGCTCAAATAAGCCCCGAGCCCCCAGGTTCACTCGCCGCGGAGCGCAATCATCGGATCGACGCGGGTGGCCCGGCGCGCCGGGATGTAGCTTGCGAGGAGCGCCACGCCCAGCAGCCCGACGGCGACACCCGCGAAGGTCAACGGATCGCTGGCGCTGACTTCGAACAGCAGGCCGCGGATCAGCCGCGCGCCGGCCATCGCCACCACCGATCCCACCGCGACGCCCGCCAGCGCGAGCCGTCCCCCTTCGCCGAGCACCATGCGCACGACATCGCCCGGCCTGGCGCCGATCGCCATCCGCACGCCGATCTCGTGCGTGCGCTGCGTTACCGAGTAGGCGACGACGCCGTAGACGCCGACCGTTGCCAGCGCGAGCGCCAGCCCGCCGAGCAGCGCGAACAGCAGCAGGTTGAGCCGCCGGTCGGACGTCGAGTCCGACATCACCTGTTCCATCGTCGCCACGTCGGAGATGCCGAGGCTCGGGTCCACGGCATGGATCGCGGCGCGCGCGTGCCCGGTGGCTGCCAGCGGATCGGCCGCCGTGCGCAGCACCCAGGTGAGCGAGCTGACGGCCGGCGCGGAGGTGTTGCCGTAGCGGAACTGGGTGTGCGGTCGATACATCTCTGGCCGCGGCAGCACATCCAGCCCGCGATGGTGCACGTCCGCGACGACGCCGACGACGGTGAGCCACACGCCGTTGCCGCCCATCATCATCCGGCGGCCGACAGGGCTGACACCCGGCCAGTATTTCTTCGCCATCGTCTCGTTGACGACGATCACCGGCAACGTGTCCGCGGCATCAGCGTCGGTGATTGCGCGTCCCGCCTTCAGCGGCGTGCCGATCGCCTCGAAATACCCGGGGGTGATTACCTGCCAGTCCGCGGCGGTGTTGGTCTGAGCGGTCGGCGCGGGCTGGCCTTCGATGCGAACGCCCCAATCGCCCCGCGTCGTCGCCAGCGGCAGACCGGTCACGCCGCCTGCCGACTGAACGCCCGGGGACTCGCGCAACCGGCGTCCCACCTCCACATAGGCGCGAACCGTTGCGGCACCGCTGGTGTAGGTGGTTGGCGGGAGCGAGGTGCGCAGCGTCAGCACGTGGGCTGGATTGAAGCCCGCATCGACGTCGAGCAGCCGCGCGAAGCTGCGCGCCAGTAATAGAGCGGCAGCCACGAGCACGACAGAGGCGGCCACCTCGCCCACGACCAGGATGCGGCGCAGCCATCCCGTGGCCACGCGAGAGTCGCGCCCGCCTTCTTTCAACACCGGCTGCAAATCCGCGCGAGACGACTGGATCGCCGGCACGATGCCGAACAGGATGCCGGTGACGAGGGCGATCGCGCCGGTGAACGCGAGCACTCTGCCGTCGATCGCGATGTCCTGCACGCGCGGGATCTTCAGCGGGTCCAGCGCGATCAGCCCGCGGGTCAATCCGTAGGCGAGCGCCACACCGGCGGCGCCACCGAGCGACGACAGCACCATCGACTCCGTCAACAACTGGCGGACGATGCGGCCGCGGCCGGCACCGAGCACGACCCGGATGGCGAGCTCCTTCTGACGAGCCTCCGATCGCGCGAGCAGCAGGTTGGCGACGTTGGCACAGGCGATGAGCAGCACCGCGCCGACGGCCATCAGCAGCACGAGCAGCGCAGGACGGACGTCGCCGAACACCTCGTGCGGGGCGGTGACCAGCGTGAGGCCGAATTCCCGGTCGTAGTTGTTCGGATATTTCTGCTGAAAGCCTCTGGTGATGGTGTCGATTTCGGCCTGCGCCCGCGCCAGCGGCACACCGGCGCGCAGGCGCCCGAGCGCATTCAGACCGTGATTGCCGCGCTGCTGCGGGTCGTTCGGGCCGAGCGCGAGCGGTACCCAGATCTGGGTAAAGGTCCGGCTCGCGTAGTCGAGCGGCAGCCGCAATGACGCCGGCAGCACGCCGACGACGGTGTAGGGCTCGGCGTCGAGCTGAATGGCGCGTCCGACAATCGAGGGATCCGATCCGAACTGGGTCCGCCACAGGCCTTCCGTGAGCATCACCACATGCTCGTGCCCGGGCTCATCTTCGGCCGCGGAGAACACGCGCCCGGCAATCGGCTGCGCGCCGAGCGCCGCGAAGATCTCCGGCTGCACTTGCGCGGCCCGGACCCGCATGGGATCGCCGCCGCCGGTCAGATTGAACGAGGTCGCGCTGAAGGCAGCGACGTGCTCCAGCGACCGGGACTGCTCCCGATAGTCGACCAGCTCGCCCTGCGACACCCATGTCTTCGACCAGTTGATCCAGTGACTCCACAGCAGCACCACCCGATCGGGATTTTGGTAAGGCAGGGGCCTCAGCAGCACGGCGTTGACGATGCCGAAGATGGCGGTGTTGGCGCCGATTCCCAGCGCCAGGGTCAGCAGCGCGACGAGCGTGAAGCCCCGCTGCTTGGCCAGACCGCGGAGCGCAAAGCGAAGATCTTGGAAAAATGTCGACACAAAGTCCCTCGCCGGTTAGACGAGATGCACCGCCCCTGTGGTTGTCAGGTCAGTGCGAAGGGCGGGTACTCGTCCACCAGCAGGAGCACGAACGCTTCCACCCGGATCAGCCATCGCAGCGCGCCGACGCCGAAGTCGTACAGGGCTGGCGGGTAGCGTCCGCCAATCAGAATCGCGAACCACGAGACGACCGTCGTCACCCACCAGGCGCACAACACGAAGAACAACACGATGAAATGCGGGATGGCGATGATCAGCCTCAGCCCGACGCTCACGCGATCGCGTGGCCCGGTCGGCGCTTCGAGCGTCAGTGTGGTGGGGTAGGGCCCGTCTCCGAACGGCGGGTAGACGTCGGTCAGCAACATCAGATAGGCCAACGCGCGTACCCGCCAGCGCAGGTAGTAGCCCGTATAGCGACGGATCGGCGTGTAGTGCTCGCTCGTGATGACGATGGTGAACCAGCTGACGATGGCCAGGAGGAAGGCGATACTGCCGAGCAGCCCGGTCTCACCCCCGAACGAGAGCAGATCGCGGCGGCTGCTGTTGGCCGCGAACCCGACGCCGACGCCGCCCACCAGAATCAGGTGCGGAATCGCCAGCACCAGCCGCAATGCCGTGGTCAGGCGGTTGCGCTCCCCCAACTGCGGCTCGATGGCCGTCGACACCGGGTAGGGCATGGCGCTCATCATAGTGTGCGATGATGCGCGCCGTGCGACTGATTCTCGTCACGACCGCCGCGGCGGCGTTGCTATCCACGATGGTCCGGCTTCCGACCAACGCAGGCGCGGCCGGACTTCTTCCAGGCGGCGCAGGGAGCGTCCTGCTGCAGCCGCAGCCGACGGAGCGCGGCACCCTGCGGCTCCACTACGTGCAGAAGGCGATCGGCTACGAGCGTTACCAGATTGTCCCCGACGGTGACGCGCTGACGCTGACTTCGGACTTCGACTTCACCGATCGCGGCGGGCGCGTCCAGCTTGCCGCCACGCTGCGCACGAGGCCGGACTTCACGCCGCTGTCGTTCAAAGCCAGCGGCAAGAGCTACCGCTTCGTCAACGTCGACTCCGAGGTCCGGATTGATGGTGCTGACGCGATCGTGAGGGCCGACGGCACCGAATCGCGAATCGCGGTGCCGGGGCCGTTCTACACCGTCGACGGCTACGCGCCGTTCGCGGCGCAGATGCTGCTGCTGCGTTACTGGAAGCGGCATGGTCAGCCGCCCCTCATCCACACGGTGCCGGGATTGCCCACCAACGACGTGTGGATTGAGGCGCGTGGCGCCGACGTGATCCGGATCGGATCGACGGAGGTGCGGCTCCAGCGCTACGCGATCGACGGCGTGGTCTGGGGGCGCGAGACGGTGTGGCTCGACGATCACGACGTCCTGGCCGCGGCGATCACCCGCGCCGGCGGGCTGAGCTTCGAAGCGGTGCGCGAGGATCTCGAGCCGGCGCTGGTCGAGTTCGTCCAGCGGGGGACGCGCGACCGCATCACGGATCTCGAAGCGATTACCCGGCGCGTGGCGCCGCTCCACAGCGGCAGCTATGCCCTGGTCGGCGCGACCATCGTCGACGGCACCGGCCGTCCGCCGATCGCGAACGGCGTGATCGTGGTCCGCGACGGGCGGATTGCCGACGCCGGGCCGCGC
Source organism: uncultured Acidobacteriota bacterium (assembly GCA_963794705.1). Lineage (GTDB taxonomy): Bacteria > Acidobacteriota > Vicinamibacteria > Vicinamibacterales > CAVVIG01 > CAVQFC01. The sequence continues at coordinate 905,624 of CAWCFI010000003.1, read as the reverse complement.
TCGTCCGTCGCCATTCCGCCGGATCTGCCGTCCGTTGCGGTGGACGGCAAGACCGTGGTCCCGGGGCTCTGGGACATGCACACCCACGTCACCCAGGTCGAGTGGGCGCCGGTCTACCTTGGCGCCGGCGTGACGACGGTGCGCGACATGGGGAACGAGTTCGAGTTCCTCGTGCCGCTGCGAGACGCGATCATGTCCGGGCGCGCCGTCGGTCCTCGCATGCTCGCGGCCGGCCTGATCGACGGCGGCGGCCCCAACGCGTTCGGGGTGTACTACGCGGCGACGCCGGCGGAAGCGAAACAGGCGGTGGCGAAGTATCACGACGCCGGCTTTCAGCAGATCAAGATTTATAGCCTGGTCACGCCGCCGATTGTCGAGGCGATCTGCGCCGAAGCGCATCGCCTGGGCATGACCGTCACCGGCCACATTCCCACCGGCATGACGATCGAGCAGGCCGCCGCCGCCGGAATGGATCACATCGCGCACCTGGGCATTCGCGGCGAGGCGGGCTCCGACGACGTGAACGCGACGATTGCATTCCTGAAAGCGCACCACACGGTGCTGGATCCGACGCAATCGTGGAACGAGCTGCTCGGTCACGCAGTGGGGACGCCGATTGCGGCGTTTCAACCGGGCGTGCTGAAGATTCCGGCGCCGCTCAACCGGGTGTTCTCGAATGCCGGCGCGGCCGGAATCGATGCCGCGACCGCGCGAACGCGCCTCGAGCGTGGTCTGCGGATCGTCAAGGCGCTGCACGACGCCGGCGTCCCGATCGTCGCCGGAACCGACGAAGGCATTCCGGGCCACAGCGTCCATCGCGAGATCGAGCTCTACGTCGAGGCCGGGATGACGCCGATGGAGGCGCTCCAGGCCGCGACCATCGTGTCGGCGCGGGCCATGAAGATGGATGGGGAACTCGGCACCATCGAGCGCGGCAAACGTGCCGACCTGGTGGTGCTCGACGCCAACCCGCTCGATGCGATCCGCAACATCCGCCGCGTGCGCTGGACGATCAGCGGCGGCCGCGTCTACGAGGCGGCGGCGCTGTGGCAAAGCGTCCGGTTTCAACCGTGATTCGCCCCGGCGATATCCAGACCACCGCGGCGGGGCCGCGGCCTCGGTGACGTTCGGAGACTCCTTGCCGGCGCGGGAATGCGTTATCGTTAGCGCTGAGGAGCAACTCCATGGCTGACATCGACATCGCGCACGGTTCCGCGTTTCCTGCTACGGCCGCGAGCGCCGATCGCATTGCCGCCTTTCTTCGCGCGGCCTACGGATGGATGTGCGCGGGCCTGGCGATCACGGCGGCCACGGCCTGGATGGTCGCCTCATCCCCGTCGTTACTGCGGATGATCGCGCAGAACCAGCTGCTGTACTTCGGGCTGTTCGCGGCTCAGCTGGGCATCGTCTTTTATTTGTCCTCCCGCGTGCAGCGCCTGTCGGCGTCCACCGCCTCGCTGTTGTTCATCGGCTACTCCGTGCTCACGGGCGTCACGCTGTCGTTCGTGATGCTCGTCTACACCGGCCAGACGCTCACGTCCACCTTCGTCGTGACCGCCGGGATGTTCGGATCGATGGCGCTCTACGGGACGGTGGCGAAGCGCAGCCTCGCGGGCTGGAGCCAATTCCTCTTCATGGGGCTCATCGGCGTTGTCATCGCATCGATCGTGGGAATGTTCTGGCACAGCGACGCCCTGCAGTTCGTGATCAGCTTCATCGGCGTGATCGTGTTCACGGGGCTGGCCGCCTACGACGCACAGCGGCTCAAGGCGATGGCGCTCATGACCTCGGCGGGCGAGACCGGCTCCTATGCCATCGTCGGCGCGCTGGCGCTGTATCTCGACTTCGTCAACCTGTTCCTGATGCTGCTTCGCCTGCAGGGCGGCGGCCGCCGTCGTTGATTCGCACGCGCACGAGAGGAGCCATTCCATGACTCTGATGTCACGACGCGCGGTGCAGACGCTGGCCGCCACGGCGCTGCTGGCGGTGCTGACGCCGCGATCGTCCGTCGCCCAAGGTCGCTGCATGCTGACTTTCGGCTCGCCGGCCTGCAACACCACCGATATCGCACCGATTTTCGCGCCGACCGGCTGGAAGACCGTTGGTCTCGACCACATCACCTTTCAGGCCGCCGACTACAAGAAGGAAGCGGCCTTCTACATCGCGCTCATGGGGTGGACGCTGCGAAGCGACGATGGCAGGCAGGCCGTGCTGGACATGGGCCCCTGGGGATCGGCGATCTTCAAGCAGGCTGCACCAGGCGCCTTCGACGCCACGGCCGGCGACGGCGGTCGCGGCCGCGGCGGCCCGGTAACGGTGACGGTCGAGTCGTTCGCGTTTGCCATCGATCCATGGAACGCCGCGAAGGTCGAAGCGGCGCTTCGCGAGCGGGGGCTGACTCCTGTCGCCGACAACGACGGCCACGGATTCGAGAGCTTCCACGTCAAGGATCCGGACGGCTGGGATGTGCAGATCAGCAACGGCAGCGGCCTGGTGAAGAGCCGCAAGACGGGACCGGCGAACGCGAAACTGTCCGAACCCGCGCCGTTCGCAGCAACCGGGTGGAAGACCGTGTGGCTCGACCACTTCTCGTTCAACGCGGCGAACTACAAGAAGAGCGCGTCGTTCTACATGAACCTGTTGGGATGGACGCCGACCTACGACGAAGGCAGCCAGAACGAGCTGCTGATGGGCGAGGTGGGCGACATCATCATTCGCGGCGGCAACCCGCTCGATCCCAACTTCGGCAAGGGCGGCGGTAACCGTGCGCGCATCGATCACATCTCGTTCGGGATCGCGCCGTGGGATACCGACGGCGTGAAGGCGGAGCTCGAGAAGCGCGGGCTGCGCGCGCAAATCGACACCTCCAGCCGGCATCTCGGGCCCGACGGCACCTACGTGCCCGACGAGATTCACACCGCGGCGTTCAAGAGCTATCACACCGCCACGCCGAATGGCTTCAACCTGCAAATCAGTTACGTCACGCACGACAACCGGCTGGCGCTGCCCAACGCGGTCAAGCCGAAGCCGACCGTTGGCAAACAGGGGGACATCCGATGAGTAGCGATCTCTCGAGGCTCTTCAACGAGTTCGATGGCGGACGGCTGTCACGCCGGCAATTGCTGCAGGCGCTCGGCCTTGCGGTCGCCATTCGTCCCGTGTCGGCGCTGGCGCAGGGCCAGTGCGGCGGCGCGCGCGCCGGCAGCCCGGAGTGCGATCCCACGCCGGCCAAGCTGCCGTTCGAGGCGACCGGGTGGAACACGGTGCTGCTCGACCACTTCTCCTGCCAGGCCGTGGACTACTCCGAAGGAGGCGGCCTATTACGCCGCGCTGATGAACTGGAAGATCAGGAGCGACGACGGCAAGCAGGCGGTGCTCGACATCGGCGACTGGGGTGGTCTCGTGATCCGCGGCGGCTATGAGGCGCCGCCTCCGCCGCGCCGGTGGCCGACGCGGCCGCGGGCCGGCCGTGGCGGCGGTCGCGGCGGCGCGCCGCGCGCTCCCGCGCCTCGCGGCGTTCGACGGCTTCTGCTGGGGCATCGAGCCGTGGGACGCGAAGAACGTCGAAGCGGAACTGCGCAAGCGCGGGCTGACGCCAGTCGCCGACAACCAGGGCAAGGATTTCCAGAGCTTCCACGTGAAGGATCCGGACGGGTTCGACCTGCAGATCAGCAACGGCAACCGGAAGAACCGGCGTCAGGGAGCCGCGACCGGCAAGACGTCGGCGCCGGCGCCGTTCACGCGACCACGGCGTGGAAGACCGTGTGGCTCGATCACATCTCGTTCGAGGTCTCGAACTACAAGGAGACCGCCGCGTTCTACCACGCGCTGCTCGGCTGGAAGCCGGGCACCGACGAGGGCAGCCAGAATCAGTGCGAGATCGGCGACATCGGCGACATCATCATCCGGCGTGGCGGCGGCGGCAACCGCGGCGCGGCGCCGCCCACGACGCCGCCGGCGCGGCGGGCGGCGATGGGCCACATTTCGTTCGGCATCACGCCGTTCGATCCCGATCAGGTGAAAGGCGAGCTCGAGAAACGCGGGCTGACCGCGCGCGAAGATACCGGCGGCAGGGGCGACATCCACACCGCGTCGTACCAGAGCTACCACACCACGACGCCGAACGGCTTCGATCTGCAGATCAGCGCGACGACGAAGGCGAATCGCGGCGCTTAGGTCATCGGGCCTTCGACGCGAGATACCGTTTCCTGGCGCGAGCCACGAATTCCGGCTTCGAGAGATGAACGGTGAGCTCGTGCATCTTGCCGTCGAGCTTTTCGGGCGTGAAGCCGAGCGCGTATTGATGGTGCAGCTCCTCGGCGACCTTGGCGAAGGTCGCCGCGAGATCGCGCGGCGACGTCAGCTCGAAGTAGCCGCCACCGGTGGCGGCGGCAATCTTGGGGAGGCCCTCGTCTGGCTTCTCGGTTTCCAGCCCGCCCCGGCTTGGGATGGGGGCGCCCATCCCCATCCCGCGTCCGCCCATACCGCCGAACGCGCCCGGGTTCATCCCGCCCCGACCGCGATCGTTCCCGCCTGTGGGGGCCGGCATGCCATTCTGGCCGGCTAGCCCGATCGCGTAGACCATCACGTCGTCTTCCTCGGCGCGCTTCATCACGTCCTTGAGCGACTTGTTGTGGCTGGCGAAATTCAGCGGCATGTCGACGCCATCGGTGAAGACCAGGATGACGCGGCGGCCCTGCTCGATCAGCAGCTTGTCGATGCCGCGGTCGACGGCGTTCCACAACGGCGTCGGGCCGTCCTCCTGCAGTTCGGTCCGCAGGATCTTGACCAGCCGATCGCGGTCCGAGGTGAACTCCTCGGGATCGATCTGGATGTATTTCGCGAAGCTGCCGATCCGGGCCTTGTCGCCGGGCAGCATCTGGGCGACGAACGCCTCGGCGGCGTGCTCTTCGAGCTCGAAGTTGGCCTTCATGCTGCCGCTGCGATCGAGCAGCATGATCAGGGTGATTGGCTGGACCTCGTTGGCGAACAGGGTCAGCGGTTGCGGCTTGCCGTTGTCGTCGATCGTGAAGTCCTCGCGCGTCAGGTCCGGCACCAGCCGGCCGCGCGCCCCGGTGACGGTGGCGTAGACCGCCACCGTACGGTTGCCGGCGCCGAAGGTCGGCGGCTGGGTCTGGCGCGCCGCAAGCGGAAGACTGGCGAGAGCGGCGAGGAGCGCGGCGACGCGAATCGTGCCGTTCATGGGGACGTCCTTCAGGTGCTGGCCTCTAGATATTAACTCTCCGCGCTGAAGTGGCGCCCTCGTGTCTCCGGGCCGAGCCATATCAGGATGATTACGAGCGTCCCCGAGGCGGCGATGCAGGCGCCCATCGCCGTCGGCAGCGGCAGGCCGCGATCCTGCAGCACGCCGACCAGCGTCGGCGTAAACGATCCGAAGCCCGCGCCGACGTGGTAGGCGAAGCCGGCGCCCACCGCGCGGGCCACGGTGGGGAAGCGCTCGGTCAGATAGCCGGGGACCACGCCGAAATTTCCGGCGCCGAAGAATCCCATCATCAGGGCGCCTGCCAGCAGCAGCGGCGTGCTTTGCGTGAAGACATAAATCGGGACGGCGAGGATGCCGACCATCGTCGCGATCGTCGCGGCGCCGCGGCGGCCGAGCGCGCCCTCCGAAATCCGTCCGAAGGCGATGCCGCCGGTGATGCCGCCGACGTTCAGCGCCGCGAGGTACGGCAGCGTCGGGCGGTGCATCTGCGTGATCAGGGTCGGATACCAATACGTGATCGAGTGGTACATGAAGAGGAAGGCGCCCATCAGCAGCGACGTGTGCACCGTCGTCCAGATCAGATCGGGCTTGAACAGCCGCAGCAGTGACAGCGAGTCGGTCTGCTGGTGTTTCTTCAGGTGCGCCTGGCGGTCGAGCCAGACCGGGCTCTCCTTGACGCCCCTCATGATGAAGAACACCAGGAAGGCCGGCAGGATGCCGATCCACATCATCCAGCGCCAGCCGAGGTCGGTGCCGTGGTTCACGCGTGGGTAGACGAACTCAAAGACCAGCGACGAGAGCAGGAACCCCATCGAGTAGCCGCTCTGCATCAGCCCCGACGCGGTGCCGCGCAGGTGCGCGGGCCAGTGCTCGAGCGTCAGCGGCATGCCAGCCGCCCACACGCCGCCCATCCCGATGCCGAACAGCGCCCGGATCGCGAACAGCATCTGGAACGAGGTCGAGAATCCGCCGAGGAACGAGAACGCGGAGTACCAGAGAATCGAGAACATCAGCGGGCCTTTGCGGCCCCAGCGATCGGCGGCGGTGCCGGCGCCGATGCCGCCGGCGACGCGGAAGATCAGCGTGATCGTGCCGAGCGATCCGACCAGCGCCTTGTCCACCGTGAAGCTGCGCTGGATGTCGACCAGCAGGAAGGTGAGGATCGTGAAGTCGAAGCCGTCGAGCACCCAGCCCAGGTAGCAGCCGACGAACGCCTTCCACTGGGTGCGGGTGACGTCGCGATACCAGCGGCCGGCCGGGCGTTGCGGGGAGGCGTCGAGCGTGACGTGGGTCATTGCCGGCGATGATACCTTCAGATGCGGATGAAAACCCGCCGGCGGTACAGCTCCCCGAGAATCACGCCCCACAGCGCGACGTAGGCGATCGCGTAACCGAGCGACGCCGCCTCCGCGCCGCAGCACGGTCGAAGCCATGGCACGAACGCGCTGCGATAGACGATGCCCTTGAGCGAGCCGCTGCCGGTGATGGTGACGCGGGTGAGGATGCTGTCGAAGCCGACCGAGAGGAAATACGCCGCGAGCGGGTTGCGCCCGTAGGCCGCGAGCGGCGTCGACCAGGCGCGCCAGCCTCTTACGTCGACGAGCCAGTGGAAGAGCGCGAGCGCCTGCGCCGCCAGCCCGGCGCTGAACAGCGCGAAGGAGCTGGTCCACAGGTTCTTGTTGATCGGGAACACGCGCCCCCACGCAAGTCCGACGATCATCGCGAGCAGGCCGGCGGCGAACAGCCACGCGCTGTGGTGCGGCTGCCGCCGTTCCTTCAACCAGTCTCCGGCGAACACGCCGCTCATCGCCGTCGCGATCGCCGGCAGCGTGCTCAACAGCCCTTCCGGATCCGACAGCCGGTTCAGGAGGTGGCGGCCGAACAGCGCGCGATCGATGAACGACGCGAGATTGCCCTCGGGCGTCAGCACGCCAGCTCCGGCGCCCGGCACCGGAATCAACAGCAGCGCCGCCCAGTACCCCGCCAGCGCGGCGACGACCGCCGCGATTTGCAGGCGCAGCGATCCGTTTTCCGTGAGCCACGCCACCGCGAGAAAGACGATGGCGATGCGCTGCAGTACGCCGGGGATCCGGAACGTGGCCCAGTGCATCGGCGTCGCCGCTTCAATCGCGTTGAGGACCAGGCCGAGCGCGAACAGGATCAGCGCCCGCCTGAGGATGTGCCGTCCGATCCGCTGCGGCGTGCCGCGGCGCCGCGCCAGCGCGAACGGCACCGCCGCCCCCATCGCGAAGAGGAGAAACGGAAAGACGAGGTCGGTCATCGTCCAGCCGTTCCAGAGCGCGTGATCGAGCGGCGTGTAGACCGCGTTCCACGTTCCGGGCGTGCTGACCAGGATCATCGCCGCAATCGCCAGGCCCCGAAAGACGTCGAGCGAATCGAGGCGCGGCGCTGCGGTGGTCACGTCTTACTGATCGCAGCAGGGGCTGCGGCGGCTGGGCAGGATCACCCTGAACGGCCGCGGCCTCGAGAACACTTCGTTGGACCGCGCGAAGCCGTCGAGAAACCAGTCCATCACGTGCATCTGGGTGGTGAAGCGCCGCAGCGCCTGACGCTTGGCGCGGGTCTCGGCCGGGCTGAGCGCCAGCCGCATCCAGCCGGACGCGCCGCCGCGCAGCCCCGGCGGCGGCTCCAGCGCCGGGCCGTCGTCCTCGAACGGCCAGGTGTTGAAGTGGACGATGTAGTTGATCTCGTCGGTCGTGAACTCGGGATGGACACGGCGCACGTCGTTGAGCGCGTCGTTCAGGAAGTACCAGGCTGCGCAATGGTCCGCGTGCTGGTCCTCGCGGCGCGGTACCGCGATCATCGTCGGCTTGAAGTCGCCGATCACGAGCGCGATCTCCTGCGACAGATCCTCGCCGCGATACTGCGTCGCCGGCACGAGCATCTCCGACTTCGGCGGCCGGTTGAGGCGGGTGTACGGCGATCGGTAGGCCGAACGACGCTCCGACCAGTAGGCGCGCGTCAGCTTGCAAAGGCCGCCGTCGGGAAAGCCGAGAAACGTCTGAAAGGCGTCTCCCAGGCCCAGGCGCACGAGCGCGGCGTGCGCTTCTCGCCGGCGCTGCTTTCCGTATCCCAGGTAGTCCTTCGCCGTCGGCGCCTCGACGTGATCCTCCTCTTTGACGCCTTCGGGATAGCCGTCGCCATCCGTGAGATACACCACCCGGACGGCTCCGCCCGTCGCCTTCACGCGCTGCATCAGCCCACCGGCTCCGAGCACCTCGTCGTCGGGGTGAGGCGCGACTACCAGCAGGCGCGTCGCTTCCGGCACGTCGAGGACGGGAGGCGGCGGGGGCGGTGGCTTCGCGACATGCGCTCTCTGGCGGGGCGGCGGCGCTCCGTCAGCAGTGGGGGAGAGGAGCACGGCCGCGGCACTGAGGGTGAGGGTCGCAGCAAACCGTCGGCAGCTACTACTCATGCACGTACTGCTTGACCGACCGAAAAGGTCGGAGATAAGCTAACCGAGCTGAAATTGAGACTCAGTCTCATTTAATGGATTAAGCGCCCGCCGGGTGCGCCAACACCCGGCGGGTTGCCGACCGTCGTCCGGAACAGGACCGTTTATCACGCGCGTGGCGCGTGACGCGTTCGGCCTCCACATTCTACTGGAGCGCGCACGCGAGCCACGCGACGACCAGGAGTTATGCATGCGTTCGTGGCTCGTCGCCCTCTCTCTGCTCTCGCTGCTCGCGACACCTGCCAGGCTGACCGCGGCCCAGGCGGTGACAACGTCCGCCCTGACCGGCCAGGTCACTGATCCGAGCGGCTCGCCGATCGCCGGCGCCGTGATCATCGTCGCCTCCGACGGCCGCCCGATCGGCGCCGCGGTCGTCACCGATCGGCGGGGCGCGTTCCAACTCACGCTGCCGGCCGGCACCTATGCGCTGACCGTGACCGCGGACGGCTTTCGTGAGGCCGCACGAACCGTGAGCATTCCGTTGAGCCGTCCGCAGGGGCTCGATTTTGAGCTGGCGCTGGCGGGCGTCCGCGAGACCGTATCGGTCTCGGCGGCGCCCGCCGAGCCGGTCGCCGTCATTCGCTCCGCCACCAAGACGCCCACGCCGCTGCTGAACGTGCCGCAGTCGGTGGCGGTCGTCACCGGCCGACAGATTCAGGATCAGCTCATGATGGGCATGGGCGACGTGATGCGCTACGTGCCGGGGGTGTCGGTGCATCAGGGCGAGAACAACCGCGATCAGATCATCATGCGCGGCAACAGTTCGTCAGCCGACTTCTTCGTCAACGGCGTCCGCGACGACGTCCAGTACTACCGCGATCTGTACAACTTGAACCGGGTCGAAGTTCTCAAGGGACCGAACGCGCTGATGTTCGGCCGTGGCGGGGCCGGCGGCGTGGTCAACCGCGTCGGCAAGGAGGCGCTGTTCCAGCCGCTGTACGAAGTGTCCGTGCAGGGCGGGATGTACGGCAACAAGCGGGTCACGACCGATCTGGATCACCAACTTGGCGAGACCGCGGCGTTCCGGGTCAACGGCATGTTCGAGGATTCGGACAGCTTTCGCGACGCCGTCGGTCTGAAGCGTTACGGCATCACCCCGACCCTGACGTTCGTGCCGAACAGCCGCACCAAGATCGTCGCCAGCTACGAATATCTCAACGACACGCGGGTCGCCGATCGCGGCATCACCTCGACGCAGGGCAAGCCGGTCGTGGTCGATCCGTCGACCTATTTCGGCAATCCCTCGGACAGCCATGTGGACGCCAACGTCAACCTGGCATACGTCACCATTGAACATCAGGCGGGCGCCCTGTCCATTCGCAACAACAGCTCGGTGGCGCGCTACGATCGCTCCTATCAGAACTACGTGCCGGGCGCGGTTTCGGCCAACCAGACGCAGTTCGCGATGACCGCGTACAACAACGCGACCGCCCGCACCAACCTGTTCAACCAGACCGATCTGACCTATCTCGCGTCGACCGGAACGATCCGGCACACCCTCCTCGTAGGCGCCGAGATCGGCCGTCAGCTGACCGACAATTTCCGCAACACCGGCTTCTTCAACAACACCGCGACGTCGATCCTCGTGCCGCTCGCCTCCCCGATGATCACCACGCCGGTTACCTTCCGCCAGAGTGCGACCGATGCCGACAATCACCTCACCACCGGCCTTGGAGCCGTCTACGCCCAGGACCAGGTCGAGCTCAACGCCCATCTGCAGATCGTTGGCGGCCTGCGCTTCGATCGCTTCGACCTGACCTATCACGACAATCGCTCCAACAGCACGCTGACGCGGCCCGACAATCTCGTCTCGCCGCGGGCCGGAGTGGTCCTGAAGCCGATCGCGCCGCTCTCGCTCTACGGCAGCTACAGCGTGTCGTATCTGCCCAGCTCCGGCGATCAGTTCTCCTCGCTGACCAGCATCACCCAGCAGGTCGAGCCGGAGCGGTTCAACAACTACGAGGTCGGCGTGAAGTGGGCCGCGCGGCCGTCGCTGGCGTTGACGACGGCGCTCTATCGTCTCGACCGGACCAACACCCGATCCACCGATCCGAACGATCCGACGCGGATCATCCAGACCGGCAGCCAGCGGACCAACGGCTACGAACTTGGCGTCAACGGCAATCCGACGCCCGGCTGGACGATCGCCGGCGGCTATGCGTATCAGAACGCCTTCGTGACCAGCGCGACCGTGAGCGCCGCGGCCGGCGCCCAGGTCGGCCAGGTGCCGCACCACACGCTGTCACTCTGGAACAACTACCGCCTGCACCCGAAGGTGTCGGCCGGACTCGGGCTGTTGTACCGTTCGGACATGTTCGTCGCGGTGGACAACACCGTGACGCTGCCGGCCTACACCCGCGTCGATGCCGCGTTGTTCTATGGCGTGACCGCCAAGACCCGCCTGCAGCTCAACGTCGAGAACCTGCTGGGCGCGAACTACTACATCAACGCCGACAGCAACACTAATATCTCGCCGGGCTCCCCGCGGGCGCTCCGGCTCGCGCTCGTCACCCGGTTCTAGCGCCGGCGCCGGTCGCTGATTATCGGGTCGGCGTCGACGAGGGGGGCACGATCCCCTTCATCCGCAGGTAGGTGATCATGTTGCCGTAGTGCTCGTTGTCGTGGGTGACGTTGAGCAGCATGGTCCGGAACGGCGTGTCGCGGCGGGTCTCGGAAAACGGCGCGATCGTCTTCGCGTCGTCTTTCGCCGCCGCGTACGCCGCGTCGCAGTAGGCGTTCGAGTCGTTGATCGCCTTCACGAGGTCGGCCTTCGCCGTGGTCTTTTCGAAGTCCACCTTTGCCATCGGGTTCGCTTCGCCCTTCAGCGGCGCGCAGAGCAGGTAGTGTTCGTTGGCCAGATGCCCGACCAGCTCGCCGAAGCTCCGGACTTCCGGCGTGGGCTTGAATCCATACTGCTCGGCCGGCATTTTTTCGGCCGACGCGGCCACGTACCGCTTGACGCTGTTCCAGCTGTTGCGCACCGTTGCGGTATAGCCCGTGTCGGTCGGGGCGGGGGCCTGCGCCGCCGCCATGGCCGCCCACAGGATCACCATCGTCGAACAGGCGTTCACGGTCTTCATGAGTGTCCTCTCCTGATCCGTCATTATGCGCTGAACGCTCGGTCCTCGGTTCCCGTCTAACCACCATTCAGGAGGGACTCGATGGACGCCGTGCTTCAGGATCTCCGCTACGCCGCGCGCTCGCTGCGCCGTCAGCCGGCCTTTGCGCTGCTGGCGATCGGCACGCTGGCGCTCGGCATCGGCGCCAACGCCGCGATTTTCAGCGTGGTGAACGCGGTGCTGCTGCGCCCGCTCGGCTACTACCGGCCCGATCGGATCGTCGCCTTGACGACGCAGTGGCAGAAAACGGGGCGCCGCGGCACCGTCTCGGCGCCCGACTTCCACGACTGGCACGACTCGACGTCGTCGTTTGCGGCGATGGCCTACTACACCTACGACCTCGATTTCGAGACCAGCGTCAACGTCGACGGAGTCGCCGACTACGGATCCGTCGTGCTCGTGACCCCCGAGTTCTTCGACGTCTTTGGCGTGGACGCGCTGGCCGGCCGGCGCATCGCGCGCACCGCATCGCCCAGCGACGCGCCTGCGGCGGTGATCAGCCACGAGTTCTGGCGCCGTCGCTTCGGCGGCTCGCCCGGGGCGATCGGCCGCACGATCACGTTCGGCCAGCGCGCCGTGACGATCGTCGGCGTCATGCCGCCCGGGTTCGGGTTTCCCGGGCGCACCGACATCTGGTACTTCCCATCCTCCTCCGGAGAGACCGCCTCGCGCTCCGCGCACAACTATCGGGTCGTCGCGCGGCTGAAAGACGGCGTGGAGGTCACCCAGGCACAGGCGGAACTCTCGTCGCTGGCCGCGCGGCTGTCGGCGGCGTATCCAGCCTCGAACGAAGGCAAGGGCGCGGCGGTCGGTACCGCTGCAGGAACAGCTCGTGGGCGACACCCGGCCGACGCTGTATCTCCTCTTCGGCGCCGTCGGTCTCGTGCTGCTGATCGCCTGCGCGAACGTCGCGAATCTCCTGCTGGCCCGAGCCACGGGCCGCACGAGCGAACTCGCCGTGCGCGCCGCCCTCGGTGCCGGACGCGCCAGGATCGTGGCGCAGTTGATGACGGAGAGCCTCCTCCTCGCGGTGGTCGCGGCCGCGGCGGGCCTCGCGATCGCCAAATGGGGCGTCACTGCGTTCGTCGCGCTGGCCCCGGCAGGTCTGCCGCTGACGTCCGAGATAGGCATCGACGGGCGAGTGCTCGGCTTTACCCTCGCCTCGTCCGTGGCGGCGAGCCTGCTCTTTGGCGTGCTGCCGGCCGTGCAGGCGTCGCGCGTCGATCTCAACGGATCGCTTCGTCAAGGCGGCCGCGGCGCCGCGGCCGGCGGGAGCGGGGCGCGCTTCCGCGGGCTCCTGGTCGTCGCTGAAGTCGCGCTTGCCGTCGCGCTCGTCGTCGGCGCCGCGCTGCTCGCGAGGAGCTTCGTCGCGCTCGGACGCGTGGATCTTGGCTATGCCAGCGATCGGGTGCTGGTGGTGCGGACGACGGTGCCGGCGCGCGACGAGGCGAGCGCGCGCCGCGCGACGGCGACCTACGCGGCGCTGCTGCCGCGGCTCGGCGCTCTCCCGGGCGTGGTGTCCGTTGCCGGTGTTCGCGGCCTGCCCGCGACATCCACGCATTCCAACGGCGGCTACTGGCTGGAAGGCGGCCCCGGTCCAGAAGTGTCCGGCGTCCAGGCGCCACAGGCGGTCTTCACCGTCGTCACGCCAAGCTACTTCCGCGCGATGACGATCCCGATCAGCCGCGGCCGGGATTTTTCCGACCGCGACGAGTTCGAGGCGCCGATGGTGGCGATCGTCAACGAGGCACTCGCGCGCCAGGCGTTCCCCGGTCTCGATCCGATCGGCCGCCGCATCATGTGCGGTCTCGACACGCCACGCTTCATGACCATCGTCGGGGTGGTCGGCAACGTGCGCGCATACGATCCGTCGGTGCCGCCGCTGCCCGAGCTCTACATGCCGTATCTCCAGCACCCGTCGTTCGGCACGTCGCTGACCCTGGTCGCGCGGACCAGCGGCGAGCCGATGACGCTGGCCAATGCGTTCCGCGACGCGATTCGTACCGCCGATCCCGAAGTACCGGTTCGCGCGACGACGATGACCGAAACTCTGTCGTCGTCGGTGGCGACGCCGCGCTTCCGCGCGCTGCTGGTCGGCACCTTCGCGGCACTCGCGCTGGCGCTCGCGATCGCCGGCGTATACGGCGTGATGGTGTACGCGGTGAGCCGGCGCACCGCGGAAATCGGCGTGCGGATGGCGATGGGCGCCGCGTCGAGCGACATCCTGCGGCTCGTGATGGGACAGGGGCTTGGCCTGGCCTCCGCCGGCATCGCGCTCGGTTGCGCGATGGCCTACGGTCTGGCGCAGCTGCTGCGCGGAATGTTGTTCGCGGTGGCGCCAGCTGATCCGGTGGTGTTTCTGGCCGTGCCGGCGGCGCTGATCGTGACCGCGGCGGCCGCCACCGCCATTCCCGCGCTGCGCGCCACGCAGGTCGATCCGATATCGGCTCTTCGGGCCGACTAGTGGTATCTTCTTCTCCATAGAGGAGGTTGGATGAGGAAAGCGTTAAGGCTGCTGCCGCTCGCGCTGGTCGCGTGCGGTCTGCTGGCCACTCCGGCCATCGCCCAGACCCCGAGCGCGGAGCTCAAGGTCGGCGATGCGGCTCCGGACTTCACGCTTCCGGGCACCGACGGCAAGACCTACAGCCTGAAGGATCTCAAAGGGCATTGGGTCGTGCTGGGGTGGTTCCCGAAAGCGTTCACCGGTGGTTGAACGGCGGAATGCAACTCGCTCCGTGAGAGCGGGGGACTGATTCGCGCCTTCGACACCGCGTACTTCATGATCAGCGTCGACACGCCCGAAGACAACAAGGCGTTCGCGCTGAAAGAGCATGCGGACTTCCCGATGCTCTCGAACCCGGACAAGAAGGTCGCGTTCGCCTACCAGGTGATTCCCACCGACGCCCCACCCGAGCGGCAATTCGCGAAGCGGTGGACCTACTACATCGATCCGGCCGGCAAGATCGCGTTCATCGACAAGGCCGTCAAGCCAGCGACATCGGGACAGGACGTCGTCGCGAAGCTTGAGGATCTCAAGGTACCAAAGCGCAAGTAGGGCGGGTCTTGCTTGACCCGCCGTTGTGCGCCGGGTCCGAAAGGACCCGGCCTACATCCCGTTCTTCTACTTCGCCTCCGCCTTCAACGCTGCAAACCTCGTCATCAGCTTCGCCAGCGCCGCACGGCGCTGGCCGACCGCCGCCACCAGCTGCGTCGTCGGCGCGACGTCGGCGCCCTGCAGCAAACCCATCAGCTGATTCATGCCGCCGATCGCGCTGTTGAATGTGTCGGGTCCGTCGGCGACAGCGCCACGCCCGCCCGGCCTGACCTTCCAGCGCCTGGAGGGCGGCCGCCGCGTCGCCTGACGACCCCGCCCTGCGCGCGCGGATCTCGTCGAGCGCCTTCTGCGCCTCGATGATTCCGTCATAGAGCTGCTTCGACAGCGTGAACTGCTGCGTCAGCCCGATGGCCGACGTGGTGACGCGCGGATCCATCTTCAGCGTCAGCGGCTGGGTGTAGCTCCTGCCGTCGACGGTCAGCCTCAGCGTGTACTGGCCGGGCGGCGCCCATGGACCCGATGGCGCCGGCACGGTGTCGTGCGGCACCGCCGCGATCGGCAGGCCGCCGCGGCCGCCTCCGCCGCCCGGGATCGGTTGATAGTGGATGTCCCACAGGAAGCGATGCATTCCCGCCGCGCCGGACAGCGTCTGCGGCGCGCGATACCAGTAGAGCGGTACCGGCGCGGTCGCGTCGGTCGGGTTGTCGTTGCGATCGCCGCTAGAGTAGTGGCGAACCGAGGTTCCGGCGGCGTCGAGAACGTCGAGCGTGATCGGACCCGTCGCCGCGGCCGCGAGCGCGTAGTTGATGATCGCGCCGTCCGGCGGATTGGTACCCGCGGCTTCGTCGGGCGGGATCGGCGTGTCCGTGTTCGTATTCTGTCGCACCCGGTACGCCGTCTGCGGTTTGAACAGTCTGTCGAGAGTAGTGCTGGGCTTCAGCCCTGCGGTGGCAGGCCTGACAGCCTGCACGGCATCATCCATCATCTGTCGCAGCGGGGTGATATCGTCGAGGATCCAGATGCCGCGGCCGTGCGTGCCGGCAATCAGATCGTCTCCCTTGACGATGATGTCGCGGATCGAGGTCGCCGGCATGTTCAGCCTGAGCGACTGCCAGTGCTCGCCGTCGTCGAACGAGACGTAGACGGCGCGCTCCGAACCGGCGAACAGCAGACCCCGGCGGTTGGGATCTTCGCGGACCGCGTTGACCGGCGCCCCGTCTGGAATGCCATTGGTGATGGTGGTCCAGCTCTTGCCGCCATCGTGCGTCCGGTAGATGTGCGGCCGCATGTCGTCGAGGCGCAAGGTGTTGATCGCCGTGTACGCCGTCTGCGTATCGAAATGGCCGGCATCGACGATCGATACCTTCATGAACGGCTTCAGGTCTGGGGGCGTGACGTCGTGCCATGACGCACCACCGTCAGCCGTCATCTGGACCAGGCCGTCGTCGGTGCCGATCCAGATCCGATTGACGTCGAGCGGCGACGGCGCCACCGTGTAGATCACGCCGCGTTGCGTCGGCTTCGCACTGTCGGCGCTCCGGTACTTGCCGATGGTCGCGGGCGCGTCCCAGGTTGGGCGCGTCAGGTCCTTGCTGATCTGGGTCCAGCTGCGGCCGCCGGTGGCGGTCTTCCACAGCGTATTCGACGCGAAGTACATGACGTGCGGATCCGCGGCGGAGAAGGCGACCGGCGCGGTGCGCAGCGTGCGGAAGTCGGCCGGGCGCACCGGCGTTGGCGCGATGTTCTGCACCTGGCCGGTCTTGCGGTTGTAGCGCGTCACCTTGCCGCCGTAGATGATGTCGGCGTTCAGCGGATCCGGCACCGCATAGCCGTATTCCTCGACGCCGACCGGATGCCATTCGCGGAACGTGATCATCCCATCGTTGCCCCGGCTGGCGACACAGGCCGATCCGCTTTCCTGCTGGCCGCCGCAGACGCGGTACGGAAAAGCGTTGTCGGCGTTGACGTGATACATCTGCGACGTCGGCTGGTTGTACCAGGAGCTCCACGACTCTCCGCCGTTGACGCTGATGATCGCGCCCTGATCGCTCGCCATCGCGATGATCTTCGAGTCGGCCGGGCTGATCCACGGCCGCTGATAGTCGTCGCCGCCGGGGGCGCCGCGCAGCGCGATCCAGGTCTTGCCGCCGTCGGTCGATCGATAGCTGACCGTGCTCGCGATGATCACGGTGTCGGCGTTCTTCGGATCGACCGCCGGCACCGGCAGGTCACCGCCGCCGATCCGGCCGGCGGGACGGTTGTCGGTCGTGATCTGCGTCCAGCTGTCACCTGCATCATCGGATCGATAGATTCGGACCGACTGCGGGTTGGCCACCGTGGCGTAGATCCGGTTGCCGTCGCTCGGCGCGACGGCGATGTCGGCCTGGACAATCCCCTCCGTGGGCAGCCCCTTGCTCAACTGCCGCCACGTCGTGCCGCCGTCGATGGACTTGAAGATGCCGCCGGTCGTCCCGGCCCACGCGCCGTTTTCCCACGGTCCCTGCCGCTGTTCCCACAGACAGGCGTAGACGATGTCGGGGTTCTTCGGATCGAACTCAAGGTCGGACGCGCCGGTGTTCTCGTCCTTCGACAGCACCTTTTGAAACGTCGCGCCACCGTCGGTCGACCGGTACACGCCGCGCTCCTCGTTCGGTCCGTACGGGTGGCCCAGCACCGCTACGAACAACCGGTTCGCATTTCTCGGATCGACGATGATGTACGGAATCTGCTGCCCGTCGCGAAGGCCAAGATGCGTCCAGCTGCGGCCCGCGTCGGTCGACTTGTAGATGCCGTCGCCGACGGAAAGATCGGGACGGGCGAGCCCTTCGCCGCTGCCGACGTAGAGCACGTTCGGATCCGACGGCGCCACCGCGATCGATCCGATCGATCCCGTCGGCTGATCGTCGAAGATCGGCGCCCACGTGCGGCCGAGATCGGTCGTCTTCCAGACGCCGCCGTTCACCGGTGCCATGTAGAAGGTGTGGAGATCGCCGGGCACGCCGGTGATCGCCTTGGTGCGGCCGCCGCGGAACGGCCCGATCGCCCGCCAGCGCATGGCGCCGCCGAAGGCCGTCGTTTCGAAGGTTTGCGCGGCCGGGGTGCGTGGCACCCACCAGGCGGCCATCGCCAGCAGTAGCGGCAATACGGCCGCGAGCAGATGAGATCGTTTCACTGGGATTCTCCGGCGATTCCTACGTCATGAGGCATCGGGCAATATTCTTGCTTTTTGCTAGCATCTAGGCAGAAAGAGGGCGATCCGTGTAGCGGGCTCGCTCAGCAATAGAGTTCTCTTGACTGAAAACCATACACCCGAATCTGCACTCAGGATTCGACTCACCTCGCTTCCTCCGCCGGGGGAATTTGACGAGTTCGACCTGAGCCATTTTCGAGTGGGCGGCGTATTTCTGGTTCCGTCCTACCTCGCATCGGTGCTGATCATCGCCGGCTATGCTGAGCTGGTGGACGATCATCCGGCCCGCGCGGAAGCCGCCGATTTCGGCGTGCCGCGATTCCCGAAACGCTAACTCGGTTCCCATCGTGACTGTCTGCTTCGCGCGCTGACGCCAGCGCGTTTGACGCGGACGTCGATCCGATGCGGCGCTTTTCCTGTGAGCAGTGGCTTGTACTCCAGGTGATAGTAATGGCCCGCCTCGCTCCAGACCTGTTCGACCGCGGCACCCGCCGCGCTGGCGCCAGCGAAGACGTAGCCTCCCGTTTCGGCCGCGAGCCCGAACGAACCGGAGACTCGCGGTTCCGGCCGGAGCATCGTGCGGGCAAGGTCGGTCGGATCGATCACGTAGGTGATGACATGCGCCCTGGCGGCGGCCTCCGCCGCGCCGAACCAATCACGCGACATCGGATCGGTGTTCTGGCGCTCGAGGTAGTCAGCGGCGCCAATCAAGACCACAGGTTTCCATCGATGCGGTGCGGACGCGACTTGCCGGGCAATGGTCGCAACCGTCTGAATGGCGTGGCGAAAGAGTGGCGCGGGTCCAAGACCTTCGCCGACCCGTTTTGGCGCGGCGAGCGCCATGAGCGCCTCGTCATGCGTCATCGGCGCGGCAGTCGCGTTGCGGCTCAAGCGCAGCACCGTCACGGCGTTCGAGCTGCTGATCTTGTCGACGAACGCCCTTGCGACGCGCTGAACGCTCGGCGTCATGCGTGGATCCTTCGCCGCCAGCTCGCTGACATCATCCAGCACCAGAATGACGAAGCGGCCCTCGCCCCGGCCGGGATCCTCGTCTGCGTCGACCATCGTTGCGGCGTCCGGCGCGACGCTACGGCCGTCTTCCTTTATGTCGAAATCGTCCCTCTGCAGTCCCAGCACAGGCTGGCCGCGCTTGTCGCTGACGACGACTTCGAGTTGCGCCAGGCTGCCAGCGGGTTGCCCGCGCGTCATCGGACCGATCAGCGTGAGCATCGCGGCGGCGACCTGGAGCGGCATGCTGGCGCGAGGGACGCTCACGGCTGTCTGACTTCCCATCCTTTGGAGCGTTCCAGCGCCTGTGTCCATCGTTGACGCAGCGCGTTCGCCGCGGCCCGCGGCATCGCCGGTTCGAACCGGCGATCCACCTTCCACTGACCGCTGACGTCGTCGGCCGATTTCCAGTAGCCGACCGCGATCCCCGCCAGATACGCGGCGCCGAGCGCCGTGGTTTCGGTGACCGCGGGGCGCACCACCGGAACGCCGAGCAGATCGGCCTGGAACTGCATCAGCATGTTATTGGTGGCGGCGCCGCCGTCCACGCGCAGCTCCTTGAGCGGGACGCCGGCATCCGCGCCGCATCGCGTCGAGAAGGTCAGCGACCTGGTAGGCGATGCTCTCGAGCGCCGCGCGCGCGATGTGCCCGGACGAGGTCCCGCGCGTGATCCCGACCAGAGTGCCGCGCGCGTACGGATCCCAGTGCGGTGCGCCGAGACCGGCGAACGCCGGCACCAGGTAGATCGCCGCCGTTGTCGGGAACGCTGGCGGCGAGCGGCTCGATCTCGGGAGCGGTGCGAATCAGGCCGAGCCCATCGCGAATCCACTGCACGACGGCGCCGCCGATGAACACGCTGCCTTCGAGCGCGTACTCGGTCCGGCCGCCGATCTGCCATGCGACGGTGGTGACGAGCTGCTGGGTCGAGCGGGTCGGCGTGGTCCCGATGTTTTGCAGCAGGAAACAGCCCGTGCCGTACGTGTTCTTCGACATGCCCGGCTGGCGGCACATCTGGCCGAAGAGCGCGGCCTGTTGATCGCCTGCGATACCCGCGATCGGCACGCTCTCGATGCCCAGCGACGTCCGACACGTTGCCGTAGACTTCGCTCGACGAGCGCACCTCGGGCAGCATGCTCGCCGGCACGCCGAACAGCTGCAACAGCTCGTCGTCCCACTGCAGCGTGTGGATGTTGAACAGCATCGTCCGCGACGCGTTGCTCACGTCGGTGATGTGACGGGCGCCCCCTGTCAGTTTCCACACCAGCCACGAGTCGACGGTGCCGAATGCGAGCTTGCCGGCGTCGGCACGCGCCCTGGCGCCCGCCACGTTGTCGAGAATCCAGCGGATCTTGCTCGCCGAAAAATAGGCGTCGATGAGCAGGCCGGTCTTCGCCTGAATCGTCTCGCCGGCGCCCTGCGCCTTGAGACCCTGGCAGTAGTCGGCGGTGCGGCGGTCCTGCCAGACGATCGCGTTGTAGACCGGATCGCCCGTCTCGCGATCCCAGACGATGGTCGTCTCGCGCTGGTTGGTGATGCCGATCGCCGCCAGTTCCTTCGGCCGCACCTGGGCGCGCCCGAGCGCTTCGACGGCGACACCGATCTGGGAGGCCCAGATCTCGCCGGGGTCGTGCTCGACCCAGCCGGTGGACGGAAAAATCTGGGTGAATTCCTTCTGCGCGACCGCGCGGATCGCGCCGTCATGGTCGAAGACAATCGCCCGTGAGCTGGTGGTTCCTTGATCGAGCGCGAGGATGTACGGCATGGCCGCTCACTATACAATGCGCCCATGCAAAAAGGACTCTTGCGCGAAGTGCTGGCCGAGTTCTTCGGCACGTTCATCCTGATCGTCTTCGGCGTCGGCGTGGTTGCGCAGGTGGTGCTCAGCAAGCACACGGCCGGCGATACCCTGTCGATCAATATCGCCTGGGGCCTTGCGGTGACGATGGGATGCTACGTATCGGCAGGAGTGACCGGCGCGCACCTGAACCCGGCGGTCACGCTGGCGCTCGCCGTGCACCGCAAGCTGCCGTGGGGCAAGGTGCTGCCGTATACCGTCGCGCAGATCGCGGGCGCGTTCGTCGCGTCGGCGGTGGTGTTCCTGACGTATCACGAAGCGATCGACGCGTTCGACGGCGGCGTGCGGCAGGTGCTCGGCGCGCAGGGGACGGCCGGCATCTGGGCGACCTATCCGCAGCCTTTCCTCAGCACTTTTCCTGGCGGTTTCATCGATCAGGTGGTCGGGACGGCACTGTTGGTCGCGGGCATCTTCGGAATCACCGACAGCCGCAACTCGCCCGCACCGGCGGGGCTCGCTCCGGTCGTGGTCGGCCTGCTGGTGGTGTTGATTGGCGCGACATTCGGTTTCAACGCGGGCTACGCCATCAATCCGGCGCGCGATTTCGGCCCGCGGTTGTTCACGTTCGTCGCCGGCTGGGGCGGAGAGGTGTTTCGCGCCGGCAACGCGTGGTGGTGGGTGCCGATCGTCGGGCCGTGCGTTGGCGGCGTGGTGGGCGGCTGGGCCTACGATGCCTTTGTCGGGCACCGCTTTCCGAAAGACTGAACTCTCAAGTCTCGGCACTTGAGACTTGAGAGTTCAGCGTTTAGATCTTCAAGCCGCCTTCATCTGACCGGTGGCAGACCAGCCGCAATCGCCGTGGCGGCTGCGCTGCAGCTGGCGTGGCCCCATCCGCTCGCGCTGACGCCGGGCATCTGGCCCGCCTGCGGCACGATGTCGTAGACGATATTGTCGGGGCGGGCCGAATCCGGGCCGACACCGCCGGGCACGAAATCGAGGTTCAAGTTGTGACGCGTCCGCCACGCGATGTTGTGGTCGGCGCATGACGAGTCACCGCTGACCCCAAGGCCGCCGACGATCTTTCCGTTGGAGTTGTACAGCGCGAGCCCGCCGCCGAACACGTTCACACCGCCGATCCGCCCGCCGACCATCGGATCGTTGCTTTGACCGTTGTTCGAGGGGTTGCCTCCGTAAGCCACGCCGGTGTCCACCGGGTTGCTCTCCTGGAGGCCGAACAGACTGCCGCCCGGCTGCGTTGCGGTGAACAGGTCCGCGGTCGAGAGCGCCAGCCCCGGCAGGCTGAACGCGTTCGCGGTATTCGCTTTCTGTGCCGAGATCACCCGGCTTCCGGGCCATTGATCGCCCCGGTTGTTACCGGTGAACGCGACGGCGCAGACCACGCCGTCGCGGTTGACCACGGTCGCCCACATATCCAGGTTGAATCCCCCGTTTGCCTGCGCCCGTGCCGCCTCGAGTTGGGCCCGCAACGCCGCGTGAGACGGCAGGTCCCGGCAGGCCGACGATCGCTCGTCGTCGGCGCGCGCCGTGCCGCCGGCGAGCAGCATCACAACACCCATGAGGCACGATAGGCTCTTCCGCATGTGTCCTCCTCATGCCGCGGTCTGCCTTCGTTGTCGTGACCAGTGTGGAGGCGAGGTGACGCGGCGAAACCGCGAGGGTAACACAGTGCTTTCGTCTCCTCGCGCTACTTTGTCGCTCTCGGATAGCCCTCGACGATCATCCTCGCGGCTTGCTGCATGGCGGGATCAGGGTGCAGCACCTGCGCCTGGAGGACCAGCTGATATCCGTCGATACGATCGACCGCCGGCAGCGGTTGCTTGAACAGGAACTTCGCTTCTTTGTAGCTCTCGACCAGATACCCGAAGTCGAAGATTGCGAGCGCCGCGGTGTCGGGGCTGGGCGCGGCGGCGCGCGCCTGCACCGCGTCGACCAGCGCCGACGCCAGTGTCGGGTGCGCGGCCGCATAGATGGTCGCGCGGCGCATCGTCTCCATGCGAACGAGTACCGGTGTCGCTGGGGTCAGCAGCGCGAGCGTGTCGGGGACGAGGTGGGACACGTCATAGCTGGAGTCGGTCGCCTGCCAGCTTCCGTGTCCCATGGGCAGCGATTGGGCGCTACCGATGTCGAACGGAAAACAGAGCAGCGGCGGGCCCGCGAGCGCGGGGCGGGCGAGCAGGACGGCAGCCAGTGTGATCGCCGCGAGCAGGAACGGTCGCATGCATCGGGTCATATACGCCTCCTGCCAATCAAGACGCGGCAGGGCTGGCGTCTGTTAACCTCGATGGGGCATCGGGTTTGCAGCCCCACCTCAGCGATGACTTTCCGAGGTGCTCGCCTTTCCCTGCTTGTTGTGGCGTCGGTCGCCAGCTGGCATTGCTCCCGCCCCAGCTCGAGCACGCCTCCGCCCACGCCGCCCGACACCAGCTCGGCGCTGAAGACGGCGATCGCTGCCCGGAGCGCTGCGTTTGTCGACGAAGGAGAACGTGGCCGGCACGCGTGGCACGAGGCGCAGCGCTTCTACAAGCAGAACGGCTATCAGCTGGCGTGGAGCGATGGAGCTCACCCTCACGGCACCCTCGATGGATTGATCACGGCCGCTCGGGCAGCGGATCAGGACGGCCTCGACCCGGCCGACTATCACCTCGACGAGCTAGAGGCGGCGCGCCGGACCGCTTTGAACGCCGACCAGGCGGTTGCGCTCGATCTGCGCGCGACCTATACCTACCTCCGCTACGCGGCGGACCTCAGTGTCGGAACGATCGATCCCGAAGACCTGAACCCGGAATGGCATGCCTCGCCGCGGACCATCTATCAGCGCGATGCGCTGCAGACCGGGCTGAGCAGCAACAACATCGGCCAGTCGCTGCTGCGACTGGCGCCGCAGTCGCCGCAATACCTCGGCCTCAAGCATCAGCTCGCGATCGCGCGGCAGAAGCAGGACGCCGCCGCGATCGAACAGATCGTGATGAACATGGAGCGGTGGCGCTGGCTGCCGGACGATCTCGGCTCGCGGTATCTGATCGTCAACATCCCGGCCTTCCGGCTCGACGCCATCGAGAACGGCAAGAGCGTGCTCGACATGAAGGTCGTCACCGGCAAGAAGGCGAGCCCGACGCCGGTGCTGGCCGATAGAATGACGACGGTAGTGTTCAGCCCGTACTGGAACATCCCCCAGGACATCGTGCAGCACGAGATCCTGCCGAAGGCGGCGAAGGATCCGGCGTATCTCGAGAAGAATCACATGGAGGCGGACGCCAACGGCAACTACCGCCAACTGCCCGGCAGCGGCAACTCGCTCGGGCAGGTCAAATTCCTGTTTCCGAACCATTTCAACGTCTACCTGCACGACACGCCGGCGCAGTCGCTGTTCGATCGGATCGAGCGCGACTTCAGCCACGGCTGCGTCCGCCTCGACGAGCCGATGAAGCTCGCGCAGTACGTGCTGCGCGATCAGCCGGACTGGACCGACGAGAAGATCAAGGCGGCGATGGACGCCGGCACCGAGCGCTCGGTCGCGCTCAAACAGCCGCTGCCGATCTACCTCGTCTACTTCACGGCGTGGGAGAACAACGGCGCGCTGGAGACGGTGCCCGACGTCTACGGCATCGATCGACGGCACACGGCAACCGCCGGCGGCCAATGAAGGGCGCCCGGCTCGCGGTCGCGGCGTGCCTGCTGCCGATGGTGATCGCGGCGTCCGCCGACGAGAAGTTCGACACCCGGACGGCATCCTTCGCCGTGACGTTCCACGACGAAACGTCGGCATACCGCGACGCCGCGGTGATTGTGCTGCCCGGCGCGTCGGTCGTATTTCAGACCGTGGGCGGGCCGCCTGGCGACTACGCGGCGGTGACCAATGACGGCACGCTGCTGCAGCAGGGGCTGCACCAATGGAAGTGGACGGCGCCGGATCGTCCTGGCACCTACCTGATCACGTTCGAGGGCCCGGGCAAGAAGGACACGATCGAGATGCACGGGTTCGTCATGGTGCCGGCGACCGAGGTCAAAAACGGTCTGCTCAACGGCTATCGCATCGGCGAGTACCCCGCGACGCCGCTGAAGGGGAATCCGCTGTACCTGCCGCCGCCGGGGTTCATCGAGGTGACGAAGGACAACCAGGAGACCCGGCTGTCGCCGCACTTCACGTTGAAGCAGTTCCTCTGCAAGGAAGACACGAGCAGGACCTTTCCGAAATACGTGCTGTTCAAGGAGCGGCTGCCCCTCAAACTCGAGGCGGTGCTCGAACGGGTCAACGCGATGGGGTTCGCCGTGGACACGCTCCACGTGATGAGCGCCTTTCGCACGCCGTACTACAACCACGCGATCGGCGACGTGAAGTTCAGCATGCACCAGTGGGGCAGCGCCGCCGACGTCTACATCGATCCGTTGAAGAGGGATCGGATGGCCGATCTGAACCGCGACGGCCAGGTTGATATCCAGGATTCGAAGTTCCTCTACGACGAGATCGAGCGGATGCTCGCGGCCAAGGAGCTCGCGCGGTTTCAGGGCGGCATGGGGTTCTATCCCGCCACTTCAGCGCACCCGCCGTTCGTGCACATCGACGTCCGCGGCACCGCCGCTCGGTGGAAAGGATAAGGCTTACGGGAAGTACGAAGGTGGAAGTACGAAGTACGAGGAAGTGGTGGGCCGTGTGGCTGCTCCTCGCGTTCGTGGTGTGCGCGACGCGGGAGGCGCGCGCATACTCGGTGCTGGCGCACGAGGCCAACATCGATGCGCTCTGGGAAACGAGCCTGCGCCCATTGCTTGCCCGCCGCTATCCGCGAGCGAGCAGAGACGAGGTAACGAAGGCACGCGCCTACGCCTACGGCGGGGCGGTCATCCAGGATCTGGGCTACTACCCGTTTGGCAGCCACTTCTTCAGCAACCTCGTGCACTACGTCCGCACCGGGGAGTTCGTCCAGTCGCTGATCCACGAGTCGCGCGACGTCAACGAGTACGCGTTTGCGCTCGGCGCGCTGGCGCACTACGCGGCGGACAACGTCGGCCATCCGGACGGCGTCAATCGGGCGGTCGCGTTGATGTATCCCAAGCTTCGCGCCGAGCACGGCGACTCGGTCACTTATGCCGACTCTCCGGCGACGCACGTGCTCGTGGAGTTCTCGTTCGACGTCGTGCAGGCGGCAGGTGGCGGCTACGTCTCTGACATGTACCAGAGCTTCGTCGGATTCCAGGTGGCGAAGCCGGTGCTCGAACGCGCCTTCCTCGCGACCTACGGGCTCGAAATGAAGGACGTGTTCATGAGCGAGGACCTGGCCATCGGTTCGTACCGCCATGCCGTCAGCCAGACCATCCCCGAGATCACGCGGATCGCCTGGCGTGACAAGCGTGAGGAAATCCAGCGGCTCATTCCCGGCGCGGCCGAGGAGAAGTTCATCTTCAACCTGTCGCCCCAGGAATACGACAAGGCCTACGGGACCGACTACGAGAAACCGGGTCTGCTGGCGCGCTTCCTGGCGTTCCTCTACCGGCTGCTGCCGAAGGTCGGCCCGCTCAAGCCGCTGCAATTCAAGGCGCCGACCAAAGAGGCCGAGGCGCTCTTTCTCGAGAGCTTCAAAACCACCAGGGAACGGTTCCGGTCGGCGCTCGACGCACTCGGACGCGGACGGCTCGATCTGCCCAACACCGACTTCGACACCGGCAAGCCCAGCGCCCACGGCGAATACTCGCTGGCGGACGAGACCTACGCCGAGTTGCTCGGACGGCTCACTCGACACGACGCGGCCGCGGTTCCGGACGCGCTTCGTCAGAACATCAACGCGTTCTATGCGGCCGCCCCGAGCCGGATGTCGGATCGGAAGGAGCGCAAGCGAGCGACGAAGATCAGGGAGCAGCTCACGGCCCTCAACGGCAAGACCAACGCACAACGCTGAACCCGCAGAAATCGGCGAGTTCTGTGTTGATCGTCGTCGCTCAGACGACGATGCCGTCGCGCAGGCGCAAGATGCGCGTCGCGAAGTCGCGCGCGAAGTCCTCGTCGTGCGTCGAGACGATCAGCGTTCGCTGCTGGCGCTGCAGCCCCTGCAGCAACGCACCCAGCTCGTTGCGGCGCTCGGGATCCAGCGACGCCGTCGGCTCGTCCATCAACAGCACCGGCGGATCCACCGCGAGCGCGCGCGCGATCGCGACGCGCTGACACTCGCCGCCCGACAGCTGACGCGGCAGCGCCGCGGCGCGATGCTCAACTCCGAACGCGCGCAGCAGCTCCAGCCCGCGCGCGCGCGCGTCGGCCGGCGCGACATGGTGCGCGTGCACCGGCGCGAGGCAGACATTCTGGATGGCGGACAGGTGCTCGAAGAGGCAATGGAATTGGAATACCATGCCGACCTTGCGCCTCAGTTCGCGCAGCACCGGGGCTGGAATCGGGCCGCCGCCGTTCAGGGCGACGCCGTCGACGTCGATTCGCCCAGACTGAAACGGCTCCAGGCCGGCGGCCGCGCGCAGGATCGTCGTCTTGCCCGATCCGGACGGTCCCATCACCGCGACCAGCTCGCCGCGTCCGATCTCGAGGCTGACGCCGTCGAGGATGACGCGCTCACCGCGTTGCAGGCGCAGCCCGTCCACCCGTAGCACGACGTCGCCGTTCGCGCTCATTGCGGCGTCACCCTCCACTGCCGCTCCATACGTCGGGCGAGCGCGGCCAGCGGCAGCGACATCGCGAGATACAGGGCGGCGCACAAAGTGCCGGGAATGACCCAGCTGCCGAGGTTGGTGGCGAAGATCTGCGTCTGCTTGGTCAGCTCGAGCACGGTCAGCACCGACACCAGCGACGAGTCCTTGAGCAGCGCGATGAAGTCGTTGGTCATCGGCGCCAGCGCCAGGCGGAACGCCTGGGGCGCCCGCACCAGCGTCAGCACCTGCCGTTCGCTGAGCCCGAGCGTGCGCGCGGCCTCGAGCTGGCCGGTCGAAATCGCCTCGAGCGCCGAACGGTAGATCTCGCTCTCGTACGCGGCGTAGTTCAGCGCCAGGCCCAGCAGCGCCGCCACGAACGCCGGCAGCCGAATCGCGGAGGCGAGGCCGTAGTAGAGCACGAAGAGCTGGAGCAGGATCGGCGTGCCGCGAATCAGCTCGACGTAGGCGATGAGCGCTGTGCGCAGGATCGGTCCGCCGTAGACGCGCCCCGTCGCGATGACCACGCCGATCGACACGGCCAGCGCCATCGACAGGCACGACAGCGCGATGGTCACCACCGACGCTCGCAGCAGCGATGGCAGATAGCGTCGCGCCGCCTCCCAGCGGCCGACGCTGGCGACGCTGCTCGACGTGTCGAAGCCGATCACGGCCGGGACCGGCACACCGGCGAGCAACTGCTGGTACAGCTTGGGCTGATCGTCGTTCCAGACCGACCACGGGCGCAGGATCTTCTCGAGGCGGCCGTCGCGCATGGCGGCGAGGAGAATCTCGTTGAAGCTGTCGCGCAGCGGCGCGTTGGCTGCCGAGAGCACGCCGACGTAGTGGCCGGTGGCGACCGTCTGCGGCTGAATCGTGAAGCCGGGCATCGCCTTGTGCCGGCGCTCGGCGAGCACGTTGTCGAGCAGCACCGCGTCGACGCGCCCGATCACCAGGTCGCTGTACGGATGCACGTCGTCTTCGTACGAGACGACGCGCAGGCCGTAGTCGCGCTCGGCGCGCAGCAGGATGTCGTAGGCGATCGTCGCTTCCAGCGTGCCGACCGTCTTGCCGCGGAGGTCAGCGAGTGTCTGGAAGCGCGACGCGTCGGCATCGCGGACCGCGAGCACCTCGCGGAACTCGTAGTACGGGATGGTCACGGCCATCGTCGCCCGGCGCGCGGGCGTGTCCTCGATCCCGCTCATCCCGATCTCGGCGTCGCCGCGGGCAATGCTCTGGTCGATCGACCTGAAGGTGACGTTCTGGAACTGCGGCGTGCGGCCGACGCCGGCAGCGAGGAGCGCCGCGATCTCCACGTCGAAGCCGGTGACCCGATCGAGATGCGACGGATCGGCTTCGACGAAGGGCGCGCCGCCTTCGGGGTCGCCGGCCCAGCGCAGGATGCCCGGCTGCGCCAGCGTCGTCGCCGGACCCATCCCCAAGGCGTAGTGTCCGGCTTTAGCCGGACCCAGGCCGACGAGAACGGCAACGAACACGACACCGACCACCGGCCTCACGGCCTGCGCGACTGAACGAAGCACTGGAGTAGATTCTACTGGGAGGTCAGCGATGGCGAGAGTGGCGTTTCTGGGGACCGGGATGCTGGGCGGCGCGATGGTGGAAGGGATGCTGCGCCGGGGCGACTCGGTGACGGTCTGGAACCGGACCGAGGCGAAGGCGCGTGCCCTGCAGTCGTTCGGCGCGAAAGTGGCCGCGACGCCGGCCGACGCGGTGGCCGGGGCCGACCGCGTCCATATGACGTTGCCGGACGACGAAGTCGTCGATCAGATCGTGGCGGCGTTCACGCCACAACTGACGAAGGACGCGATCGTCATCGATCACACCACCACCTCGCCGCGGGGCACCAAGGCGCGGGTGGCCAGGCTGAACGCGGCCGGCGTGAAGTTCCTGCACGCGCCGGTGTTCATGTCGCCGCAGATGGCTCGCGACTCGATCGGCATCATCCTCGCCGCCGGGCCGCAGGCGGTCTACGACGCGGTGCTGGACACCCTCGAAGCGATGACCGGCGAAGTCTGGTATCTGGGCGAAGACGGCGAGCGCGCCGCT
Organism: uncultured Acidobacteriota bacterium; assembly: GCA_963794705.1. Classification (GTDB taxonomy): domain Bacteria; phylum Acidobacteriota; class Vicinamibacteria; order Vicinamibacterales; family CAVVIG01; genus CAVQFC01. Next base: position 876,042 of record CAWCFI010000003.1, on the reverse strand, counting down.
GCCTACAAGATTTTCGGCAACTCCATGCTGTTCGTGATCGCGGCCGGCGTGGCCGACGTGTTCGCGATGGCCAAGGGGCTCGGCATCCCGGCCGCGGAGGCGCTGACGGTGTTCTCCAAGTTTCAGCCGGGCGGCCTGATCAAATCGCGCGGCGACAAGATGGCACGGGGCGACTTCAGCGCCACCTTCGAGCTGACCATGGCGCGCAAGGACATGCGGCTGATGCTCGAGGCCGCCGCGGGTCAGCCGTTGACCGTGCTGCCCGGCATTGCCAAGGCGATGGACGATGCGATCGCCAAGGGGCATGGCCAGGACGATCTCGGCGCGATCGCAGCGGAGGTAGTGCGATGACACAGCGGGGCGGGAAGGGCGGGACAGGGCGGGAAGGGCAGGAAGGGCAGGACAGGCGGGAAGGGCAGGACGGGCAGGACGGGCAGGCGGGGCAGGTGGGGCAGGTGGGGCCGGTCGTGCTCATCGCCCTTGTACTCGTAGTGCAGGCCTTCAGGCCTGCCGTTGCCCAGCAGCCGCCCGCGAACCCGCTCGCGCCTTATATCAAAGTCCAGGCTCCGATCGTCGCGTTGACGCACGCGCGGGTGATCGACGGTACCGGCGCGCCGCCGCGCGAGGATCAGACGATCGTGATTCGCGACGGCAACATTGCCGCGATCGGCGACGCCGCGCGGATCGCGACCCCGCCCGGCGCCACGGTCGTCGACCTGACCGGCAAGAGCCTGATCCCCGGACTGGTCATGCTCCACGAGCACCTGTACTACACCACCGGTCCCGGCGTGTACGGTCAGCTCGGCGTCAGCTTCTCCCGCCTCTATCTCGCCGGCGGTGTGACGACGATGAGGACGGCGGGGAACGTGAACGGGATCATGGACATCAATGTCGCGCGGCGGATCGCCGCCGGTGAGATGCCTGGTCCGGCCATCGATCCGACGGCCCCGTACGTCAACGGTCCGAACACGTTCCTGCAGATGCATGCCGTCGAGAGCGCGAGCCAGGCGCGCACCCACGTCGCCTACTGGCAGGAGCAGGGCGCCACCTCGCTCAAGGCCTACATGCAGATCTCGCGCGCCGCGCTCAAGGGCGCGATCGACGAGGGACACAAGCGCGGGATGAAGATCACCGGCCACCTGTGCTCGGTGACCTACGGCGAGGCGGCCGATCTCGGCATCGACAACCTCGAACATGGCTTCTTCGCCGCGACCGATTTCGTGACCGACAAGCAGCCCGACATCTGTCCCGGCCAGGCCAAGGGCCAGCAGACGATTGCGGCGCTCGACGAGAACGGCGAGCCGTTCAAGGCGCTCGTGAAGAAGCTGGTGGAGAAGCACGTCGCGCTGACGTCGACGCTGACGGTGTTCGAGACCTTCGCGCGTGGGCGACCGATGCCGCCCGGCCTCGACGTCCTGACGCCGCAGCTCAAGGCGAGCTTCGAGCGGGCGTACGAACGCGCGTCGCAGAACACCCAATCGGTCTACGCGACGCTGTTCCCGAATGCGATGCGGCTCGAGCGCGCCTTCGTCAAAGCCGGCGGCACGCTGGTCGCCGGCACCGACCCGACCGGCGCCGGCGGCGTGGTGCCGGGCTACGCGGATCAGCGGCAGATCGAGCTGCTGGTAGAGGAGGGCTTCACGCCGCTCGAAGCGATCTCGATCGGCACGCTGAACGGCGCGAAATACCTCGGCCGCGAGGCGCGGATCGGATCGATTGCGCTCGGGAAGCAGGCGGATCTGGTGGTCGTGGCCGGCAACCCCGCGACGACCATCTCGGATATCCGCAAGGTCGAGACGGTGTTCAAGCAGGGAGTCGGATTCGATCCAGCGAAGCTGATCGACTCGGTCAAAGGACAGGTGGGGATCTGGTAGGGGGAGCGTGGAATGACGAAGTTTGAAGGTGACGAAGTCTGAAGCAGGAGGCTGCTTGGCGCCGCAGCCTTTCGTACTTCAGCCTTCGTACTCTGTACTTTGTAACTTACTGACCGGCGGCCGTGCTCTTCGTGCCGGCGGGCTTCAGCGTCAGCTTCTGCAGCCGCCAGTTGAGCAGCTCGGCGACGTAGATCTCGTTCTCGCTCGGGCAGGCGATCTCGTGAATCCAGCCGAACTGCTTGGCCTGATGCCCCGACTTGCCGAGCCAGCCGAGCACCTTGCCATCGGGAATCGACAGTTTGTAGACCCGCCCGGGGAAGGCGTCCGCGCTGTACAGGAACTGCTGGCCGGCGGCGTTGGGCGGGGTGACGCAGATCGCCCACGGCGCGCCGTTCTGGGCGGCCGCGCCCTCGGCGGTCGGCGTCGCACCCATCCACGGCTTGGCGTCGGGCGGCACCGGCACGTCGATCTTGATCTCGCGCACCAGCGTGTTGGTCTTCGGGTCGATCACCTGGATGCGGCGGTTGCCGCGGTCGCCGACGTAGATGTTGCCCTTGGCGTCGTACGAGATCGTGTGCGGCGTGTTCAGCTCGCCGATCTTGGTCCGGCCCGGCTCGCCGATCGACGCGACCCAGTCGCCGTCCTTGGTGAACTTCGCCACGCGCGAGTTGATGTAGCCGTCGCTGATGTAGATGTTGCCCTCGGTGTCCCACGCCACGTCGGTCGGCTGGCGGAACTGGCCGTTGATCGGCGGCAGCGGCGGCGTCACCCGCTTCCACGGCTCCGCATCGTCGGACGCTTCCTTCTTGCGGCCGAACACCATCGTGACGTGGCCTTCCGGATTGATGCGGACGATCATGTCCGAGCCCTTGTCGATCGCCCAGAGGTTGTCGTCCTTGTCGAAGCGGATGGCGTGGGCGTAGGACCAGGCGTAGAGGCCCTTGCCGATCTCGCGCAGGAACTTGCCGGTCTTGTCGAACAGCAGCACCTGCGAGGCGGTCGCGCCATAGGCGGGGCCGCCGGCGCTGTTGGACCGGGTGAAGATTGCCACGTCGCCCTTCGAATTGACGGCGACGCCAGACACTTCGCCGACGTTCATGTCGGGCGGCAGCTTGAGGAAGTTGACGTTGCCCTCGAAGGGAATCTCCGGAACCTGCGCGGACGCGGTCGCGGCGCCGAGCAGCGCAACCAGGGCGATGACGAAGCGTTTCATATATCAGCCTCCAGTTGTAAGGGGTCAGACCCCTTACATGGTGTCAGACACCTTACATGCGTGGACAGTCCGTGGACAAGCGCTATCCGCGGGCGCGCTGCGCCAACGCCAGACGCTCGAGCAGCGGCTCCGTCTGCTCCAGCGACAGACACGCGTCGGTAATGCTCTGGCCGTACACCGCGGCGCGGCCGGGGACGTAGTCCTGCCGGCCGTCGACCAGATGACTCTCCAGCATCGCGCCGAAAATGCGGCGGGAACCGTCGGCGATCTGGGCGCTGACCGCCTCGGCGACGGCGCCCTGCTTCTGATGATCCTTGACGCTGTTGCCGTGCGAGCAGTCCACCATCACGCTCTCGCGCAGGCCCTTCGACGCGAGCCGCGCACCGACCTTGGCGACGTGCTCCGCGTCGTAGTTGGGGCCGGTGCGGGTGCCGCCGCGCAAGATCACGTGGCAGGTGTCGTTGCCGACGGTATGGAAGATGGCGGAGACGCCCTGCTTGGTCACCGACGGAAACCAGTGCGGCGAGCGCGCCGCCAGCACGGCGTCGACGGCGATCTGGGTGCTGCCATCGGTGCTGTTCTTGAAGCCGACCGGCATCGACAGGCCCGACGCGAGCTCGCGATGGACCTGGCTCTCCGCGGTCCGCGCGCCGATCGCCACCCACGACGTCAGGTCGGCGATGTGCTGCGGGATCTGGGTGTCGAGAAATTCCGAGCCGGTCGGCAGCCCCAGATCGTTGATCTCGAGCAGCAGCTGCCGCGCCAGGCGCAGCCCCTTGTTGATGTGGAAGCTCTCGTCGAGATCGGGATCGTTGATCAGGCCCTTCCAGCCGACCACCGTCCGCGGCTTCTCGAAGTAGGTGCGCATCACCACGATCAGGCTGTCCGCCAGTCGCGCGGCGATCGGCTGGAGGCGCGCGGCGTAGTCGAGCGCCGCCACCGTGTCGTGAATCGAGCAGGGGCCGACCACCACCACCAGCCGCGGATCCCGGCCTTCGATCACGGCGGTGATCGCGGCCCGGGCGTCCGAGACCACGTTCGACGCCCGCTCACTGATCGGGATCTCCTCGGACAGGATGGCGGGCGGAATCAGTGGCCGGACGTCGCGGATGCGAAGATCGTCGGTGCGGCGGATCATGAGCCGGTGATCGAGAAGCCGCGCTCCTGGGCGCGATTCACGGCGACGATCCCCGCCGGCACCAGGCGCGCCTGGTCGATCAGGTTGGCCGCCAGCTCCTTGTAGATGGCGTCGGCCGTGCCGCCGGTGGCCCCGGCAATCATGCTGGCGATGCCGTGCGTCGACAGGTTGCAGATCGCGAACTGCACCCCGAGCTTCATCAAGCTGGCCAGCCCGCGCGCCCGCGCCGGCGCGGCCGGCGCTACCGGGGTGAAGAAATTGACCTTCGGCGGCTCCTGCGTCTTCGGATCGACGAACTCCGCGCGCTTCGCCAGCGTCACGCCGTACTTGGCCCAGATGGCGTCGTTGAACGCGAACGGCGCCGACCGGTGGCGCATGCAGATGACCACGGCGAGGTCGCCATTTTCCAGGCCGTAATCGCTCCGGTTGGCGCTATAAAAGTTTCCCGCGAACTGGATCGCGTCTTCGAGGGCGTCCGGCTTGGTGGTGTCGAAGAACAGCCGGTGCTTGCCCGGCAGCTGATCGTACCAGTCGTCCTTCTCGTGGCGGGCGGGCTGCCAGCGGCCGTCGGCAGCGGTCTGGGCGTGCGCGACCGTGGCGCCGCCCGCGAGCGTGACGCTGGCGGCCGAAGCGGCGACGCCGAGATTCGAGAGAAAGGAACGGCGTGATTTCGAGGCCATGAGGTGAATAATACCCCTATGCCGTTTCTGGTTCGACTGCTCGTCAACGCGGCGGCGCTCTGGGTCGCCACCCGGATCGTGCCGGGCGTCACTTTCGACGGCGGACCGCTGCCGATGCTCGGTGTGGCGCTGGTGTTCGGGATGCTGAATGCATCGCTGCGGCCGCTCGCCAAAATCCTGACGTTTCCGCTGATCATCGTCACGCTCGGGATCTTTGCGCTGGTCATCAACGGCCTGATGCTGTGGCTGACCAGCTCGCTGTCGTCGACCCTCGGGCTCGGATTTCACGTGAGCGGATTCTGGGCCGCGTTCTTCGGCGCCCTGGTCGTGAGCCTGGTGAGCCTGGCGTTGTCGATGCTGATCCGCGACCCGTCGAGACGGCTCGCCGCGTGAGGGAATCGGTCCGGGTCGGGGCCCTAGAAGTTGACGTTCAGCGTGAAGGGCTTCGCGCCGATGGTGACGTTGAAGCGGCGCTCGCCCCCGGCGGCGCGCTTGACCACGATTTCGTGGGCGCCCAGAGGCACCGGCGTCGCATTCATCGGGGTCTCGCCAAGCCGGGTGCCGTCGAGCCAGACCTCCGCGGCGTCCGATGCCGTCACCGTGAGCGGCGACGGGTCCGGCGTCAACTGCAGGTTGGTCGCGTCGCCCGGTTTCACCTCGACCTGGCGGACCGCATCAAATCCGAGCGTGCGGTTGACCAGTCTGAGTTCGTGCCCGCCTGCCGGCAGCATGATCTGGTGGCGGTCGTCGGCCCTGAGCACTTTGCCGTTCTCGCTGACGGTCACCTCAAAGGGCGAGTAGACGGTGACGAAGCCGGAGAAAATCGCCTCGTCGATGTCGACGGTCGCATTCGCCGAAACGGTGACGGTCCGGGTGACCGTGCCGGCGTCGCTTCGCAGCGCGACGTCGTGACGGCCGGGACTCACGTCGGCGAGCGTCAAGGGGGTGGCGCCGCGGGCCTTGCCGTCTACCAGCACCTGGGCGCCGGCGGGGGTGGAGCTCACCCTCAGCGAGCCCATGCCTTTGCGCGACGCGACGGCAGGAAGCGGCGGTTTCCGTTCGACCGCAGCCGCCGGCGCGACCGGCGCGGGGGCCGCCGCGGCCGGTCGTGCGGGACGCTCCGGCAACGATCGCCAGAGATACCGTCCGCCGGCAAACGCCGCCCCGATCACCGCCAGCCCAATCGTCCCGCCCGCAAGCCAGCGGCGCACGCGCTCGCTCAACTCGGGCAACGAGCTGCGACCCGCTTTCGCATCCAATCGATCGTCCGGACTGCGGTGAGGATCGGGCGCGGCGGATGGGATTGGCGATGGAAGGGGGCCGGACGGGCGGAGCGTTGCCGGCGGAGCGGGCAAGAATTCGAAGTCGCCTCCGGCAACCTCGGGCGAGGCCGGGCCTGTCGTCTCCGGCTCGTTGGCCCAGGTGGCCCGGCGGGCGCGCACCCAGCTCGAGGCGGCATGGGCCGCCTGAATCAACCGGTCGTGCTCTGGCAAGTTGTCGTCGTTGACGGGCACAGACCAAAACTATAATTCGTTCTGCATCCACCGAATGACCGATTTACGCCGAACCGCATCGACTGGTCCGTCGCCGGATACTCACCGTTCGTCGCTCGTCGCCACGGCCCGGCGCGAGCTCGACGCCCTGCGTGCCGAGCTCGACGTGAAGCTGGCCGCGCTCGAGACCGCGCTCGCAAATCCCGATTCGCGGACCTCGCTCGAACGCCTCGTCATCGATCTGGCGCGGGTGGCGACGGCCGAAGCCGAGTCGGCGGCCGCGCGGGCCATCCTCGAGGCCCAGCTGGACGCGCAGCAGACGGCTTCCGTGGCGGTGGTCGAAGCGCAGGCGGCGCTCGAGTCCGAGCGCGCCGGCGCCGAGGCACTGCGAGCCGAGCGTGACGCGAACCGCGGCGCGGCCGATGCACTCCGGGCAGAGACCGGCGCAAAGGACCGCGCCATCAGTACCCTGCGCGATGAGGTCAACGCCCGCGGCAAGTCCGCCGATTCGCTGCGGCGCGAGCTCGATGCGGAGCGAACGGTCGTTCAGGGTCTCCGGGGCGAGGTCGAGCGCGAACAGGCCGCGCTCGAACGCGAACGAACCTCGACGGCTCGGCTGCAGCAGGAATGCGAGGCCCTCCGCGCCTCGCTCGACCAGGCGCGGCAGGCGGGGGTCGAGAGGTACAGGCGAGCTTCAGCGCGAGCGCGCGGCGCGCAAGTCCGCGACCGACGCCGAGGCCGCGCGGAGCCGTCAGCTCGCCGAGTTGGATCGGGAACTCGAGGGCGTGCGTGCCCGCAGCTCCTCGCTCGAGTCCGACCTGACTGCCCAGCGCGCCGCCGCCGCCGAGGCGGCGACGCGGCGTGCCGAACTCGAGACCGATTTGGGCGCGCAGCGTGCCGCCGCCGCGGAGCTGGCGACACGACACGCCGAGCTCGAGACCGATCTGGATGTGCAGCGCACCGCCGCTGCCGAAATGGCGGCGAGGCATGCGCAGCTCGAAACCGATCTGCGCGCGCAGCACGCCGAGGCCGCTGAAATGGCGGCGTCGCACGCCGAGCTCGAAACCACTTTGGCCGCGCACCGCGCCGCCGCCGCCGAGGCCGCGACGACGCAGGCCGCGCTGGAGCGCGAGCTGGCGGAAGCCCGGCAGGCCGCGGAAACGCGGCTCGCAACCGACGGCCAGGCACACCGGAACGCGATTGCCGCGCTCGAGCATCGGATCGAGGAGCTGGAGGAATCGGGCACCGAGGCGCGCGCTCGCGCATCGGACGTGGTCACGGAGCGCGACGCATTGACTGCGGCGCTGGAAGCCGAACGGCAGAAGGCCGCGGACGCCTCGGCCGCCGCCGACGCGCGGCTGAGCGCGGTCGATGCCGAACGGGTGGAGGCCGAGCGCGCCTGGCTCGAAGCCGAGGCGCGAGTGACGGAGGCGACCGCGGAACGCGATCGGCTGGCGTCGCGGATCGCGGCGGCCGGCGAGGAGTCCGCTGGACACCGCGCCACGGTCGAAACGCTCGAGCGCCGCGTCACGGAGCTCGAAGAGTCGATCGCCGATCGAGACGAGCTTGCGTCGCGGCTTTCCGCGGCCGCCGGCGAAACCGCGGAGCAGCTCGCGACCACCGCTGCGTTGTCGCGGCGAATCGCCGAGCTCGAAGAGGCGGCGAATGCGGCGATCGCTCGCGAGTCGGCGGCGGTCCGGGACCGCGACGCGTTGTCCGCGGCGTTCGACGTCGAACGAAAACAGACCGCCGCGGCATGGGCCGACGCCGACGCCCGGCTGACCGTGATCGACGGCGAACTGGCCGCGGCCGAGCAAGCGCGCCTCGAGGCGGAGGAACGCGCGGAAGAGGCCGTCGCGGATCGCGACGAGCTCGGGTCGCGGCTCGCCGCGGCGGTGAAGTCGGTGCAGGGCATGAACGCGGCCGTCGACGAGCGCCTGGCCGCGATCGATGCGAAGCGCGCGCGGGCGCTGCAGCAGGCGCAGGAGCGCGCCGAGGCGGCGACCCGTGAGCGCGACGCGCTGGCCGCCGAGCTCGCGGCGCTCGCCTCCGCGCCTGCCGCCGCCGCGGATCCGGACTCAGCGCAGCAGCTCGAGGTCGCGCTCGAGCGGATCCACGCCCTCGAGTTGCAGCTGTTCGCGCGCGACCGCGGGCCTCGCGACGCGGACGTCGAACTGGGATCGCTGCTTCCGCCGGAGGCGGTGCCACCAATCGAGCGCGGCGGTACTCCCGCCAAACGTTACGGCTTCAAGCCGCTCAAGCGCGTGCAGGTCGATCGCGCACCGGCGCTCCTGGTCGATCTGTCGTTGACGGGGGCGCAGGTGATCTTCGCCACCTCTCCGGAAGTGGGGACGATGGTGACGCTGACGCTGCTATCGGATGACGAGTCCTGTTTCTGCCAGGGCCGTCTCCTCTGGGCGCGGCGCGAGCAGACCGCGAAGGGGCGCCCCTACCGCTACCCGGCGGGCATCGCGTTCACCTCGGTGGACAACGCGGCGGTCGAAGCGTTCATCGCCGAGCATGCGGTGGATCTGGAATAAGCGGCGACGCTATCGACGACGTCTTCGGCTGAGCCCTTTCAACGTCTGAAGATCGCCGGCGACGAGAGCGGCCTTCTTCTTACCGCTCCATCTTTTGATCTGACGCTCACGCATGAGAGCTTGCTCTCGCGTCGTGAATGTTTCGGAGTGCGCGAGGACAACGGGGCGTCGGGAGGCGGTGTAGTCGCTCCAAAACCCGAATTGTGCAGAGCGATGCGGGAGTTGAGATCGTCGGTGTGGCCGACGTAAAACGTGTTATCCGCGCAACGGAGGATGTAGCAGAAGAACATCGAGGTGCCCCTCGGCTCGCTCGACGGTTCGGACGGAAGCTCGCTCGGGACACCACTCGACTCGGCCCTTCGGGCCTGCCACGAGCGAGGCCCGAAGGGCCGAGTCGAGTGGTGCGGAAGAGAGGATTCGAACCTCCACTGGATTGCTCCAACTAGCTCCTGAGGCTAGCGCGTCTGCCGTTCCGCCACTTCCGCAAGTGGTGAGAAAAACCTCGCAGGCCGAAACCTCAGTATAGCCGAACCGCGGAAATCTAGCGCGCCGGCGTCGCCGCTTTCCAGCGCAGCACCACGGACGCGGTGGTCGTGTTGTCGGTCTTCTTGAATCCCGGCACCGGGTCGTTCGAGTAGCGCAGCAGGTATCCGATCTTCAACGCGAGGTGCGCGCTCATCGCCGCCTGCGCGGTGATCTCCGCCTCGGATCGGTAGGCCGACGCCGTGCTGAAATTGGGATAGTAGGTGAAGCGCTGCGTGGTGTCGCCCGCGGTGCCGAACGGGATGCGGCTGAGCAACTGCAGGATGCCGATCGGATCGTTCACGTCGGTGCCGTCCGTGCGTGATTCGTGCAGCCAGGCGATGCTGCTGATGCCGTCGAGCGTCCATTCCGGATGATGCACCAGCGCCCAACTCAACCCGACGTCGAGCATCGAGCGGAAGTCGAGGCCGGCGAATTGATCGCGCTCCAGCTTGACGCCGGTCGCCAGCCCCAGGAGCGGCGTCAGCGTGCGTTGCGCCCGGAACATCGCGAGATAGCGCTCGGCGGTCGTCTCGCCGTCGCTGGCGCTGTGGACCACGGTCGCCGTCGATTCCAGCTTCCAGATCGCGCCGCGCCGATGCGCGTTGAAATCGACCCCCGTCGACGAGGCATCGGAGTTGCCGCTCGTGCCCACAAACGATGCGCCGACCTGTGCATCCCACAGGGGCGGCGGCGGCGGATCGGCCGGGGGGGTCTGCGCGAATGCGGAGTGCGCGGCGAAGACGAGCGAAAGCGAGAGGGACAGGACGCGTCAATGTCGGTTTCATTGACCGCTCAACCTTGCAACGGGTGTACCCGCGCCGCGCTCCTCACTCACTGCGCAGCGCCTCAATCGGGTCTGTCTGGGCGGCCCGGCTGGCCGGAAGCCAGCAGGCCACGACCGCGATCGGGATCAGCAGCGTCGGCGCCGCCGCGAAGGCCACGAAATCCAGTGGGCTGACTCCGAACAGCACGCTCTGCATCAGCCGCGTCAAAAACATGGCGGCCACCAGACCCGCCGCGAGCCCGGTCATCGTCGCGCCGAGACCCTCGCGCACCACTAAACGCACGAGGTCCGCCTTCGCCGCGCCGAGCGCCGCGCGGACGCCGAGTTCGCGGCGCCGCTGCGACACGCTGTACGACAGCACGCCGAACAGCCCGACCGATGCGAGCGCGAGCGCGAGGATGGCGAACGTGCCGAGCACCGCGGCGGCGAAGCGCGGCTGATCGACCGAGGCGGCCACGCGCTGGGAAAGCGCGACGGTTTCGACCGCCGCGGTCGGCTCCAATTCCCGCATCAGCGCGCGCAGCCCCGGGCGCCAGCGCCGGGGCGTTGTCCGACGCGCGCACCACGATTTCGAAGCGTCCTGAGAACCGGCCGCTGTCCCGCGGGATGACGTACACCTCCGCCTGCGGTTTCCGGTCGTTGCCATCCTTCAGCACGTTGCCGACGATGCCGACGATTTCGTTGGAGACGGCGCCAGTATCCAGCTTCTGCTCGAACAGGTAGCCAAGCGGATCAGGCGGCAGGTACTGGCGCGCGAACTCTTCGTTGACGATCCACGCCCGCGTCCCGCTCGCCTGATCGGCGTCGACGAACAACCGCCCGCGCCGCAATCGCAGGGCAAGCGCCTCCGCGTAACCGGGCGTGACCTGGTAGGTGAGAGACCGTGCGGTTGCCGGCGCCGCGCCAGGCGCCGTCCAGGGCGCTGGGAACCCCGCGATCTGCGTGGCGCCGTCGAGCGGCATCATGTTGCCGGCGCCGGCCGACACGACGCCGGGCGTCGCGCGAAGGCGCGCGAGAATTGCCGACATCAGTGCGCCGATGTGCTCGGCCTTGGCGACGCTGCCCGGGGTCGCGAGCGGCGCGGCGTCGTAGCCTGGCACGTACACCTGCGCCGCCAGCACGCGATCCGCGGTGTAGCCGGCATCCACGTGGGTCAGACGCGCGAAGCTGCGCCCCAGCAGCGTGGCGGCGACGATCAGCAGCACCGCGAAGGCGCCTTCCGCGGCGAGCAGGCCGTCGCGCATCCGGCGGGCGCGCAGCCCGCGGAATCCGCCCGCCGACGCGCCGTCGCCGCCGTGCAGCGACTCGGCGAGGTTGAACCGGCTGCCGCGCAGCGCCGGCGCAAGACCCGCCGCGATCGCGGTGAACAGCGAGGTGCACGCGGTAAACGCCAGCACCGGGCCATCGAGCTGGATCGCGTCGAGCCGGGGGAAGTCGTGCGCCGCGGTGACCTGGGCGAGCCTCATCAGCGCCCATGCGAGGGCGAGACCCAGTGCGCCCCCCGCCAGCGACAGCACCAGGCTTTCGGTGACCAGCTGCCGCGCCAGACGCGACGCGCTGGCGCCGATTGCGGCGCGCACGGTGAGCTCACGCTGCCGCGCGACGCCGCGCGCGAGAAAGAGATTCGCGACGTTGGCGCACGCAATCAGCAGCACGCAGCCCACACCCGCCGCCAACACGAGCAGGGCTGGACGGATGCCAGCCGTCATCTCGTCGACCATCCCGCGCACGTGAACGATCGGCGGTCCGCCCACGCCGAAGAGCAGGTTCGCCGCCATCGGGCGGACGGTGGCCCGGGCGGCCGTCGTACCTTCGGCTTCGGCCTGCATCAGCGTCACGCCCGGGCGAATGCGGGCGACGGCGTTGAGCACGCTCATCTGTCCGGACCGTCCGGCGACGGCGTCGGGCGATGGCCGGCGCACGGCCATCGGCGTCCAGTACAAGGTCTGGCGATCGGGAAACTGGAATCCCGGCCGCGCGACGCCGACAATCACGAACGGCCGCCCGTCGACGTTGACGCCGCGGCCGACGATGGTCGGGTCGGCATTGAAGCGCTCGCGCCAGCCGCGGTCGCTCAGCACCATCACGGCGTCAGCGCCGGGGGCGCCTTCGTCCGTCTGAAAAAATCTGCCGAGCGCCGGTGTCGCGCCAATCATCGGAAAGAGTGTTGGGGTGACCGCCGTGCCATCCAGGCGGGCCGGGCCGTCGGGAAGCGCCACGGTCAGCTGCCGGGAAGAGTAGGCCGCGAACGCGTCGACGGTTCGAGTGGCTTCACCCCAGGCGTAATAGGTGAGGTTGCTGAGCATCGGCGTGCGCAGCGGGGAGTTGCCGCCGGGATGTTCTTCAGAGAGGCGCACCAGCCGCTCGGCGGCCGGATAGGGCAGTGGCCGCAGCAGCACGCCGTAGACGACCGAGAACACCGCCGTCGTCGCACCGATGCCGAGCGCGAGCGTCAACAGCGCGGCCGTGGTGAAGCCCTTGTTGCGCCGCATCATGGCCACGGCGTAGCGGATGTCTTTGAGCAGTGTCTCCATGGGGGAAGGCTATACTGATTACATGGCTCGCCGTGGATTTGCAATCCTCTTTACGCTGCTCGGCTTCGCGCTGGTCGTCTCGATCGTCGGCTTCGGGCTGATGTATGTCCTGTTCGGCCGCGAGCCGGCGGTGCCGTCCAACGCTACGCTGATCCTGCGGGTCGGCGGCTCGCTGACCGAGCTCGCGCCGGCCGACGTGGTCGGCTACCTGCGCGGCTCCAGGACGCCGACGGTCCGCGCGATCGTGGACGACCTGCGCAAAGCGAAGGTCGATCCCCGCGTCAAGGCGGTGCTGCTCAAGCCGACCGGGTTCGAGTCGCCGTTCTGGGCCAAGGTGCAGGAAGTGCGCGACGCGGTGCTCGACTTCAAGAAGTCCGGCAAGCCGGTGTATGCGTATCTCGAGAACGGCGGCGACCGCGAGTACTACCTCGCGACCGCGGCCGACAAGGTTTTCCTGATGCCCTCGGCGCCGCTCGACCTGGTCGGCGTCGCCACCTACGAGCTGTTCCTGCGCGGCACCCTCGACAAGATCGGCGCCTATCCCGATCTCCATCGCATCGGCCAGTACAAGACCGCGGTCAACACCTTCAAGGAAAAAGGCTACACCGCCGCGCACAAGGAGATGGACGAGTCGATGAACCGCGATCTCTACGAACAGATCGTGCGCGGCATCGCCGACGGCCGCAAGAAGAACGAGGCCGACGTGCGGGCGCTGATCGACGATGGGCCGTTCCTGCCCGAGGACGCGCTCAGCGCCGGCCTGGTTGACGAAATTGCCTACGAAGACCAGGTCGACGACAAGCTCCGCGCCGGCGAGCAGCGGCGCCATCTCGAGGGCGACGACTACGCGCGCGTCAGCCTCTCCTCGCTGGGTCTGAACAAGGGCCCCCGCATCGCCGTGATCTATGCGACCGGCACCATCAACGGCGGCAAGAGCGGCTACGACCCGGTCAACGGCGCGGTCGCCGGCTCGGACACGCTGATCGAGTACATCCGCCAGGCGCGGCGCGATCCCCAGGTGCAGGCGATCGTCCTGCGCGTCGACAGCCCGGGCGGATCGGCGTCCGCCTCCGACGCGATCTGGCGCGAGCTGGTGATCACCAGGACCGAGCGCGCCGATCGGCCGCTGATCGTGTCGATGTCGGATCTGGCGGCGTCGGGCGGCTACTACATCGCGATGCCGGCGCAGGTGATCGTCGCGCAGCCGTCGACGCTCACCGGATCGATCGGCATCTTCGGCGGCAAGTTCGTCACCGGCGGCGTCTACGAGAAGCTCGGCGCCAAGATCGAATCGACCAGCATCGGCAAGCACGCCGAGATCAACGGGCCGGCCCGCCCCTACAACCCGGAGGAGCTGGCGAAGCTGCAGGAGCAGCTGCAGTCCTTCTACGACCAGTTCGTCGAGAAGGTCGCCGAGTCGCGGCACAGCACGCCGGAAAAGATCGACGCGCTGGCGCAGGGACGGGTGTGGACCGGACGGCAGGCGAAGCAGAACGGGCTGGTGGACGAGCTCGGCGGCCTGGATCGCGCGGTCGCGGTGGCCAAGCAGCGCGCCAAGATTGCCGCGGACAGCGACGTGGAGCTGGTCGTCTATCCGCCGCGCAAGAGCTTCTACGAGCTGCTGTCGGAGCAGTTCAGCGGGTCAGGCGAATCGGCGCAGACCGCGGCGATGAGTGCCTGGCTGAGCACCAACCTGTCGAGCGGCGAGATCGAAGCGCTGCGGATCATGCGCGGCCCGTTCGCGATGTTCCGCCGCGGCGAGCCGCTGGCGCTGCTGCCGTTCACGTTCGTCCGTTGATCACGAAACACACGACGTACCAAAAGACGAACGGCACGAAAACACGAAACAGATCCTCAAGATCTACTTCGTGAGTTTCGTGCCGTTCGTGTCTTCGTGAGTTTCGTGGTTACGACGACGCGCGCTGCAGCGACTTCGCGGTTGACTTCGATCTTCATCTTCTGCTTCGCCTTCACCATGTAGGCGGAGAAGAAGCGGTTGCGGCGGTCGGCCAGCAGCTCCTCGCGGAAGCGGTCCTTCGACGAGGTCCACTCTTCCGGCGTCACTGCCTTCTTCTCGAGCACCTTGATCACCGCGGTGCCGTTGTCGGTCGGGATCGGATCGCTGACGGCGCCGACCGCGCAGCTTGAACGCCGCGTCCTCGACCGCCGGCGCGACGCCGAGGTCGGGAATCGGCGAGTCCTGGCGTGATCAGCTCGGTCGTCTTCGCCTCGACGCCCGGCCGCCTTGGCCGCCTTCTCGAAGTCGGGCGCCGACTTCAGCTTCGCCGCGAGCTCCGCCGCCTTCTGCTTGCTCAGATCGCGCGCCTTCTGCTTGACGACCTCCTCGCGCACGCGGTCCTTCACTTCATCGACCTTCGGCACGTAGGGATCCTGCTTGGCGACCAGCGTCTCGAACACGAAGCCGCGCGAGGCGCGCAGCGGGCCGGCGACCTCGTTCGGTCTTCATGTCGAACGCCTTGTTGGCCGCTTCCGGCGACGGCCCGAGCCCGAGAATCGGCTCGTCGCGCGCGAAGAAGCCCGACTCCTGGACGGTGAGCCCCTGCGCCTTGGCGACCTTGTCGAGATCGGCCGGCTTGGTGATCTGCTTCTCGAGGTTCTGCGCGAGATCGGCCGCCTGCGCCTGGGCGCGCTGGTAGGCGAGCTGGTCGGTCAGCTGCTGCCGCACCTCGGCGAGCGGCCGCGTCGTCGCGTTCTTCTTGTCGACCAGCTTGATGATGTGGTAGCCGTACTGGCGTCTTCACCAGGTCGCTGATCGCGCCGGGCTGCATCGCGAACACCGCCTGATCGAACTCCGGCACCATCCGGCCGCGGCCGAAGTAGTCGAGGTCGCCGCCGTTCTTCGCGCTGGCCTCGTCCTCGGAATTCTTCTTCGCCAGCTCGGCGAAGTCGGCGCCGGCTTCTGGCCTGCTTGAGCAGCGCCTCCGCCTTCGCCTTCACCGCCGCGTCGTCCTTGCCTTCGGTCTTCAGCAGGATGTGGCTGGCGCGCACCTGCTCGGGCGTCGTGTACTGCTCGCTGTTGTTGTTGTACTCGCGCTCGATGTCGGCGGCCGGCACGACCGTCTTCGCGCGCAGCGCTTCGACGTCGATCAGCAGGTAGCGGATCTTGCGCTTCTCGGGAATCTTGAAGTCGTTCTTGTGCGCCGTCGAAGTAGCTGGCGACCTCCGCGTCGCTGGCGGTCACCTGCGGCGCGGAAGCTGTCGGCGGTGAAGCTGACGACGGCGAGCTTCACCTTGTCGTTGCGGCGGCGGTATTCCTTCTCGAGATCCTTGTCGTTGACCGACAGCCAGTCGGTCAGCGAGCCGCGCAGCTTCTCGACCGCGAGGCCGTGGCGGATGTTGTCTTCGAACTCGGACGGCGATCAGCGGCGGCCGCTGCATGCGGAGCAGCTGCTGGTAGCGCGCTTCGCCGATGAACCCGCCGTTCTCCTGGAAGGCCGGCATCGCGAAGATCCGCTGCCGCACTTCTTCGTCGCTCACCTTGATGCCGAGCCGCTCGGCTTCGGCCAGCGCGGCGCGCTCGTCGACCATCTGCTGCAGGATCTGCTGCTCGATGCCGAGCTGCTTGAGCAGCTGGTCGCTCATGTTGCCGCCGTACGCCGAGCGGTAGGCCTGCAGCTGAGCTTGATAGGTGCGGCGGAAGTCGGCGCCGGTAATCTCGCGGCCTTCGACCTTGGCGACGGTGTCGCCCGAGGCGGCGTCGGCGCCGCTGCCGCGCAGGAAATCGGGAATGTAGAAAAGGACGAACGCCACGCACACCAGGCCGAGGCTCCACTTGAGCCAGTCCCTGTGGCGGCGCATCCGATCGAGCATGGTCATTGGGGCACCTTGGAAACGTTCATTTTAGGCTAGGAACTTGCGACGTGGCAAGCAGTTACAAGCGGGCGATGTGCTATATTTGTCGAGGATAGAAGCACTTAGCTCGATGTCTTCAGCCAGTCGAGCCCCTCGGACGCCGGTCGCGTTGTACCAGGCGGTCGGCCCCGCCGGTAAAAGCGGATCCAAGCTGCGTCGCGCGAGCGAGATCTCGCTCACGACGCCCGGCCTGGATCTGGCGACACGCTTGCGCGTGTTTCAGCGCGCGCTGCGCAGCCGCGTCGAGCGCCGCGACGCGCTGCTCGATATCGTCCGCGGCGTCAACGCCACGCTCGAGCCGTCGAAGATCGCCGAGGTCATCGTCGAGCGCGCCGTCGACCTGGGTGCCGGCGCCGTGCTGGGCGGTCGTCTCGGCCGATCTCTCCGGGCAGCTGTCGGTGCTGGCCGATCGCGGCCTGACGCCCGAGATGGGGCCGGCGGTCCACGCCATCGCCACCTGGGTGATGCACCGCAACCAGGAATTCGTCACCGCGGATCTGACGCGCGACGCGCGCGTCACCGATCCCGCGGTCGGCGCGGTGATCGCGTTTCCGCTCAGCTGCCGCGGCCGCCGCGTCGGCGCGCTGGTCGCGCTCGATCGCGCAGCCGTCGGCGCGCGAGCCGCGCCTGTCGGAGAGCATGCTGCGCGCGGTGCGCGTCCTGCTCGAGCCGGCGTCGGTCGCGCTCGACAACGCGCTGCTGCTCAAGCGCGCCGAGGCGCTCTCGGTCACCGACGACCTCACGCACCTCTACAACTCGCGCTACCTGAACCTGGTGCTGCGCCGCGAAACCAAGCGCGCGTCGCGCAGCGGCCGGCCGCTGTCGCTGCTGTTCATCGATCTCGACGGCTTCAAGGCGGTCAACGACACGCACGGCCACCTGTTCGGCAGCCGGGCGCTGGTCGAGGCGGCGGCGGTGATCCGCAGCAGCGCCCGCGAAACCGACGTCGTCGCGCGCTTCGGCGGCGACGAGTTCGCGCTCGTCCTGCCCGACACCGGCGGCGAGGGCGCCTTCGCGGTGGGCGAGCGCATCCGCGAGCGGATCGCCGCGCACCGGTTTCTCGCCGGCGACGGCCTCGACATTCATCTCACCGCCTCGGTCGGCGTCGCCACGCTGCCCGACGTCGCCGCACTCGGCCGAAGAGCTGGTGCAGGCCGCCGACAAGGCGATGTACCGGGTCAAAGATTCCGGCAAGAACGGTATTCAGGCCGCCGTCGATCCCGCCGATACACAGTAGTCATTGGTCATTGGTCGTTCGTCATCGGTCACAGGTCGTCAGTCGTTTGCGTTGCACGCCGCTGCACAGCGCGACGCACCCAGGCCGACGACCAACGACCAATGACCCGCGACCAACGACCATAAGGAGTTCCGTTTGAGTCTTCGTTCGATGCTTTCGCTGTTTTCGAGTGACCTGGCCATCGATCTGGGCACGGCCAATACCTGCGTCTACGCGCGCGGCAAGGGCATCGTCGTCAACGAGCCGTCGATCGTGGCCATCAACAAGGTCACCGGCCGGGTCGAGGCGGTCGGCAAGGACGCCAAGGACATGCTCGGCCGCACGCCCGGCAACATCGTCGCCATCAAGCCGATGAAGGACGGCGTCATCGCCGACTTCGAAGTCACCGAGAAGATGCTGACCTACTTCATCAAGAAGGCGCACAACCGCAACGTCTGGGTCCGCCCGCGCATCGTCATCGGCGTGCCGTCCGAGATCACCCAGGTCGAGAAGCGCGCGGTCAAGGACAGCGCCTACCGCGCCAAGGCCAGCGAGGTCCATCTGGTCGAGGAAGCGATGGCGGCCGCGATCGGCGCCGGCATGCCGATCACCGAGCCGTCGGGCAACATGATCGTCGACATCGGCGGCGGCACCACCGACATCGCGGTCATCTCGCTGGCCGGCATCGTCTACAGCAAGGCGGTGCGCGTCGCCGGCAACGAGATGGACGAGGCGATCATCCAGTACATCAAGAAACAGTACAACCTGCTGATCGGCGAGCGCACCGCCGAGGCGATCAAGATCGAAATCGGCTCCGCCTTCCCGCTCGAGGAGCGGATGACGATGGAGATCAAGGGCCGGCACCTGATCGAGGGCGTGCCCAAGACCATCACCATCACCGACGAGGAAATCCGCGAGGCGCTGGCCGAAACGGTCAACGTCATCGTCGACGCCGTGCGCGTCGCGCTCGAGCGCACGCCGCCCGAGCTGTCGGCCGACATCGTCGATCGCGGCATCGTGCTGACCGGCGGCGGCTCGATGCTGAAGAACCTCGACAAGCGGCTGCGCGAGGAGACCGGCCTGCCGCTGGCGATGGCCGAAGATCCGCTGTCGTCGGTCGTGCTCGGCGCCGGCAAGATGCTGTCGGACTTCAACCTGCTGCGGAAGATTTCGATCGATTAAGTGGCACTCCTCGACCTCCGTCAGCGGTCCGGTTTTCTGTTCCTGGCGGTCACCCTCGGCCAGATCCTGCTGATCTCCGCGCAGGTCAACACCAAATCCGGCGTGCCGGTGATCGAACGGGTGACCTTCGGCGTCTTCTGCGGAAGTGCAGCGCGGCCTGTCCGGCGGCTTCTCCGGGATCCGCAACCTGTGGAGCGGCTACATCGGCCTGCGCCATCTCAAGGTCGAGAACGACGCGCTGAAGCGCGAGCTGGCGGGCGCGCAGGTCGCGGTGCAGGAGCAGCGCGCGCTGGCGGATCGCAGCCGCGGCCTGGAGCAGCTGCTGGAGCTGCGCGAGCAGCTCCAGCTCAAGACCGTGGCCGCGGAGATCATCGGCGCGGCGGCGACGCCCGACTTCCGGACGCTGACCATCGACCGCGGCACGCGCGACGGGGTTCGCGCCGACATGTCGGTGATCGCGCCGGCCGGCGTGGTCGGGCGGCTGGTGGTGCCCAGCCTGCGGTCGGCGAAGGTGCAGCTGCTGATCGACCGCAACGCCGCGGCCGGGGCGATCATCGAGCGCACGCGCGCCCAGGGCGTGGTGGTCGGCGGCGGCGACGACCGGCTGCGGCTGGACTACGTGTCGGAAGTGTTCGACGTCGTCGGCGGCGACGTCGTGATGACGTCGGGGATCGACGGCATCTATCCCAAGGGCTTCATCATCGGCCGCATCGAGTCGGTCGAGCGGGCCGGCCTCGCCTACAAGCGCATCACTGATCAAGCCGGCGGTCGACTTCTCGGCGCTCGAGGAAGTGCTGGTGGTGCTGACGCCGACGCCGGCTCGCGCCGCGTCCGAAGGCCCGTCGGAGTGAAAGCCATCGGGGTGATCGTGGCCGTCGCGGTGGCGCTGGCGCTGCAGACCACCGCCGCGCGGTTTCTGGTGCGCGGATCGGTCGCGGTCGATCTAGTGCTGGTGGTGGTGGTCTACGTGGCGCTGACCTCGGGGCCGGCCGACCGGCCTGCTGTCGGGGGCGTTCGCCGGGCTGGTCCAGGACGCGCTGTCGAGCAGCGTGATCGGCATCGGCGGGCTGGCGAAGACGCTGGTCGGGTTCCTCGCCGGGATCATCGGCACGCAGTTCATCGTCACCGCGTCGCTGCCGCGGTTCGTGGTGTTTTTCGCCGCCACCGCGCTCCACGCGGTGGTGTTCATGGGGCTCTACATGCTGCTGGACCTGCGGCATTTCGGCGCGCCGGTAGCCGCGGTGGCCGGCCAGGCCACGGCCAACGCCGTGGTTGGCGTGGTGGCATTCCAGCTGGTCGAGCTGCTGCCCGGAGCCGTCGAGCGGCGTCGCGCCGGAAAGTCCCGGCTGCGGCGATGACATCGTAAAATAGACATAACTGCCATGGCTGAAGATCGTCGCCGTGCCACCATCCGCCTCGCCATTCTGACCGTACGCGGTCATCGGGATCTTCTCGACGCTCGCGATCGGGTTCTGGGTGATGCAGGTGGTGGAGCACGCCAAGTTCGAGGAGATGGCGGAGAACAACCATCAGCGGACGCTCGCGTTGCGGGCGCCGCGCGGGATCGTGTTCGACCGCGACCTCAAGGTGCTGGTCGAGAACCGCCGTTCCTACAGCATCTCGATCGTGCGCGAGCACACCAAGGACCTGAACCGCACCGTGCGGCTGCTGGCCGAGGCGATCGGTATGGACGAAGCAGGCGATCCGGCTGATGGTCGAGCGTCACCGTCGCGAGCCGTCCTACCGGCCGATCATGATCGTGCAGGACGCCACGCTGGCGCAGGTCGCCGCCGTCAAGGCGCGGCGGCTGGACTTCGAGCTGCCCGACATCGTCGTCGAGCAGGTGCCGACCCGCCAGTATCCCGAAGCGATGGCGGCGCACCTGTTCGGCTACGTCGGCGAGGTCAACGACGCGCAGGTCACCGACAGCGACGGCCTCAAGAGCGGCGACATCGTCGGGCAGGCCGGCATCGAGAAGGTCTACAACAGCCTGCTGATGGGCGCCGATGGCGCCAAGCGCGTGGTCGTCAACAGCGTCGGACGGGAAATCCGGGTGCTCGATGAAGATCCGCCGACCGAGGGCAAGCGTCTGCAGCTGACCATCGACGCCGACGTCCAGAAGGCGGTCGAGGACGCGTTCAAGGCGTCGGGCTTCAACGGCGCGTCGGTGGTGCTCGATCCCAGCAACGGCGACGTGCTCGCTTCACCAGCATTCCGGCCTACGACCCGAACGCGTTCGCGGCCGGGCGTCGATCGCGCGACCTGGGCGGCGCTCAACACCGACGAGCTGCGGCCGCTCAACGATCGCGCGATTCAGGGGCGCTACTCGCCGGGCTCGACCTTCAAGATGGCGGTGGCGCTGGCCGGCCTCGAAGAAGGGCATCATCACGCCCGACTTCCACGCCCACTGCGCCGGCCACGCGAATTTCTACGGCCGCGACTTCAAGTGCTGGAAGAAGGGCGGGCACGGCTCGATCGATCTGCGCCACGCCATCGAACAGTCGTGCGACGTCTATTTCTACACCGTCGGCAACATGGTCGGCGTCGACAAGATCAACAAGTGGGCGACGCTGCTCGGGCTCGGCGTCAAGAGCGGCATCGACCTGCCGAACGAAGTGCAGGGGCTGGTGCCGTCCACCGAGTGGAAGCGCGAGAAGATGCACGAGAAGTGGTACGCGGGCGAGACCATTTCGGTCGTCGATCGGCCAGGGCCAGGTGTCGCTGACGCCGGTGTCGATGGCGGTCTACATGGCGACGCTCGCCAACGGCGGCACCCGGGTCACGCCGCACCTCCTCAAGGCGGTCGACGACGGCAGCGGCTGGAAGGCGGTGCCGCCGCCGCCGCCGCAATCGAAGATCGACATCGATCCGGCCAAGCTGCAGGCGATCCGCGACGGGCTGTGGATGGTGGTCAACGCCGCCGGCACCGGCGGCACGCGCCCGCATCGCCGGCCACGACGTCTCGGGCAAGACCGGATCGGCGCAGGTGATCTCGAACACCGGGCGCGCCGCCGCCAAGACCACCAAGAACCTGCGCGACCATGGCTGGTTCGTGTTCTTCGCGCCGCGTGACAACCCGCAAGATTGCCGGCGTGGTGTTCGCGCGAGCACGGCATCCACGGCGGCAACGCCGCGCGCATCACCCACCACATCCTCGACACCTTCTTCGCGAAGCAGGAAGGGCGGCCGCTGCCGCCGCCGCCGACCGATCTGCACCTGGACATGAGCGATCCGATGGCCCGCAAAGCGGCCGCGGCGGCCGGCGGCCAATAGCATGTTCGAGCGACGCCTCTACCACCACATCGACTGGGCGCTGGTGATCGCGATCCTCGCGCTCTGCGCGCTCGGGGTGGTGATGATCAACAGCACCACCGCCGACCCGACCCGCGCGATGTCGCGGATGTACATCACCCAGCTCTACGCCATCGTGCTCGGCCTGATCGCGATGGTGTTCATGCTGACCCTCGACTACCGCACCTTCACCGACAAGTCGCACCTGATCTACATCGGGCTGTGCGCGCTGCTGATCTACGTGATGTTCTTCGGCATGGTGCAGATGGGCGCGCGCCGCTGGATTCCGCTCAAGGTCTTCAACCTGCAGCCGTCCGAATTCGCCAAGGTCGGCGTCGCGCTGGTGCTGGCCAAGTTCTTCGGCGAGAACCGCGGCGCGCCGTCGTGGACCGATCTCGCGGTCGGCGCGGTGCTGACCGCGATTCCGCTCGCGCTGATCGCCAAGGAACCGGACCTGGGCACGGCAGTGACGCTGCTGCCGGTGTTCTTCGCGATCGCCTACCTCGCCGGGATGCGGATGCGCATCTTCGGCATGATGTTCCTCTGTTTGATCCTCGCGGCGCCGGTCGCGTGGAAGTTCGCGCTCAAGGACTACCAGAAATCCCGAATCTCGACCTTCCTCGACCCGTCACAGGATGCGAAAGGCGCCGGCTATCAGCAGATTCAGGCGCGCATCACCGTCGGATCGGGGGGCTCACCGGCAAAGGGTTCAAGCAGGGAACGCAGGGGCAGTTGCGCTTCCTGCCGGTCGCTCACAACGATTTCATCTTCTCGGTGTTGGCCGAGGAGCAGGGTTTTGCGGGCGTCCTGGTGGCGCTCGGTTTATATCTGTTTGTGATTCTGCGCGCGCTCGAGGCGGCACGGCTGGCCAAAGACCGGCTCGGATCGTACCTCGTGCTTGGCGTGCTCGCCAGCTTCACCTTCCAGGTGATTTACAACGTCACCATGTCGGCAGGGCTGGCGCCCGTCAAAGGACTGACGCTCCCGCTCATGAGCTATGGAGGTTCGTCGATGATCGCGACCCTCGCTGGCTTCGGGCTGGTGCTCAACGTCCGTATGCGCAGATTCACGAACTAACGCGTCAGTCGGCAGTCGCAGTGCTCGGTCGGCAGACTGAGACTGATGACCGGCGACTGATGATGGGAGGTTCGTGAATGCAGAAGGAAATGATCGTCTCCTCGAACGGCCACGAGACCATGGTGGCGATCCTCGAGGACGACCTGGTCGCGGAAATCTTCGTCGAGCGCGAACGCCACCGCGGCGTGGTCGGCAACGTCTACAAGGGCCGGGTCTCGAAAGTGCTGCCCGGCATGCAGTCCTCCTTCATCGACCTCGGGCTCGAGCGCGACGGCTTCCTCTACGTCGCCGACGTGATGGATACGCTCGCCGAGTTCGACAAGCTGGCCGGCGATGACGACGACGAGGCCGGCAGCAGCGGCAACGGCGGCGGCGGGCACCGGCGCGAGCGCGACCGTCAGGACAAGCCGCAGCAGAAGATCGAAGAGCTGCTCAAGGAAGGCCAGGAGATCGTCGTCCAGGTGGTCAAGGAGCCGCTCGGCACCAAGGGCGCGCGCCTCACCTCGCACGTCACCATGCCGGGGCGGTTCCTGGTGTTCATGCCGACCGTCGATCACATCGGCGTCTCGCGCAAGATCGAGTCGCGCGAAGAGCGCGGCCGGCTGCGCGGCATCGTCCGGGAATTCCGCGAGGCGCACGGCTTCACCGGCGGCGTGATCATCCGCACCGCGGCGGGCGGGCGGCCGAAGGAGGACATCCTCGGCGACCTCGAGGCGTTTCACAAGATCTGGACCGAGATGCGCCAGCGCAACGAGTCGTCGCGCGCGCCGGCGGTGCTGTTCCAGGAACAGAGCATCGTGGCGCGGCTGCTGCGCGACCTGCTGACCGAGGACTTCCAGGCGATCCGCATCGACAACGCGCAGGAGTATCAGCGCGTGCTGGAGCTGATCGAGCGGATCATGCCGAGCCTGGCGCCCAAGGTAAAGCTCTACTCGAAGCCGTATCCGATCTTCGACGAATACGGGGTCCAGGCCGAGATCGACAAGGCGCTGAAGAGCAAGGTCTACCTGAAGTCGGGCGGATCGATCGTCATCAACCAGACCGAGGCGCTGGTGGCGATTGACGTCAACACCGGGCGCTTCGTCGGCAAGAAGACCAGCGGCCGGCTCGAAGACACCATCGTCAAGACCAACCTGGAAGCGGTGAAGGAAATCGTGCGGCAGGTCCGGCTGCGCGACCTCGGCGGGATCATCGTCCTGGACCTGATTGACATGGACGACAAGAAGAACCGGCTGAAAGTGTACCAGGCGGTCGAGCAGGAGCTGCGCAAGGACCGATCGCCGTCGAAGGCGCTGCAGGTATCGGACTTCGGGCTGGTGATCATCACGCGCAAGCGGGTGAAGCAGAGCCTCGAGCGGGTGCTGACCGAGCCGTGCCCGTACTGCGCCGGCACCGGCGTGATCAAGTCGAGCGCGACGATCTGCTACGAGATCCTGAACGAGGTGAAGAAGGTCGGCCCGGACATCAACGGCCACCGGCTGGTGCTGCGCGTCAACCCCGACATCGCGCGCGCGCTGAAAGACGAAGAGAGCGGCGTGCTGAAGGACTTACGGCAGTCGATTGGCAAGGACGTCACGATCAAGGCCGACGTCCAGCTCCATCACGAGCAGTTCGACGTGATGGCGGTCTGACGCGGCCTCGGGTCAGATCTCGATTTTCTGCGTGTTGGACTCGCGGGCGAGAAAATCGAGCTCTGACCCCTTGGGCCTAGGCGGCGAAGTGCACCAGGTAGTGGTTGCCGCCCTTGTTGATCCAGAGCCGGACGTAGTCGCCGCCCTTGAGCGTCTCGACCTTCGACGAGTTGGCGTGCGGCGGCGTGTCCTTCTGGACCTGGCTGATCTCGTTCTGCGGGATGATCGTCACGACCTCGCGGCCGGCGACCTTGCCGCCCTTCATGAACTCGACCCAGCGCTCGAGCGAGCCGGTTTGCCCCTTGGCGGCGGGACTCGCCGTGTCCGGCGTCAAACGAACCTGATAGGTGCCCGCCGCGAGGGCCTTGCCGTCGGCCTTCACGCCCTTGGGAATGTGCACCGAGCCGAGCGTCATCGACCCGTCGGGCGCCGTGGCCGCCGCCGCGGTCGGTGGTTGCGTCTTCGGCGCCGTATGGCCCTGGCCCATGCCCTTGTCTTTCGACTGCGCGAAGCCAGTCACGGCACACGCGCCGACAAGAATTCCTACAAGAACCAATCGCTTCATGCTGGCCTCCAAGTAAAACGCCCGTACCTCGGCGCTAATTATACCGAGGTTCAGCAAGCAAGGTGCCACCAACCCACGGCTGGGCTGGCTAGCGCTTGGCGATGATGATGTCGCCGCTGAAGGTGCGTATCGCGAGGGTGGCGCTGCCGTCGCCAAAGGTGGCGCGCATGGCATGGCTGCTGGAGTCCCGGCGGCCGCGCGGGCTGTCGTTGGAGCGCGGCGCATCGCCGCCGATGGTGAGCGGCAGCTCCGAGCGGATGGAGCCGCTGAAGCTGTTGGCGTTGAGCTCGAACCCGGCCGGGTTGGCCAGCACGAGGCGGATCGTCCCCGAATGGCCGTTGACTTCGTAGCGGCCCCCCTTGGCGATTCCCCCGGCATACTCGACGTTGCCGCTGACCGTCTTGACGCCGAGCCGCTCGCACATCGCGTCGGTGATGGAGATGTCGCCGCTGACGGATCCGAGGTCGACGCCGCGGGCCTTCAGCCCCTTTGCCCGGACGTTGCCGCTCACGCTGGACGCCGTCAGGTCGCCGTCCGTCGTGATCCCGGTCAGCGAGACGTCGCCCGACACCGTCTTGGCGGCCTCCAGCTTCGGCGCATCGGTAATCGTCACGTCGCCGCTGACGGTTTCACCTCGCAGCGATCCATGAACCCCGGTGACCTTGATGCCCCCGGACACCGAGTGCAGATCGACCGAGACCGTCGCCGGAACGACGACCGTGTAATCGACTGAGACGTGGTCTCCCTGACGGTTTCGATCCGTCCGGTTCTGCTCGTGCTCGGTCCGGACGTCGACCCGGCCGGCGCGGTCGTCAACGGTGATCTGCACCCGCGCCAGCTCGCTCTTGTCGCCGCGCGTCCGTTTGACCGCTTCGATCGAGACCTCGTCGCCTGCACCGGCGGTCACGATGATATCGCCGGAGATGTTGCCGAGGCTGAACCGGCCGTCGCGGCCGATCTTCACCTTCCGCGAGAAGCGCTCGGTCTGCTCCGGGCCGTTGTTCCGCCCCTGATACGCCCCGGGCCTGGCCGCGGTGCGGATCACGTCGCGAAGCACGATCCGGTGCCCGTTGTCCTGAGCCAGAGCGGGCACCGCCGCGAGAGCGAGCCCGGTAAAGACGATCGGCGCTGTGAGTCGCATGATTTAAGTGCCTTTTTGTTTGAGGCCCGACGCGATCCGCGCCGCGCCCGCCTCGTTGCCTTTGCGCATTTCGTTGATCAGCGCCACGGTGTCCTGCAGCAGCCCGATCTTGGTCTTGAAGCCGTCGATCAGGCTCTGTTGCGCCGGCTCGCTGGCCGGCTGCGCGCGCACCGCGGCGCGGCTCTCGCTGATTGCCTGATCGATGACCGCGAGGTTCTTCTGCAGCGTCGCCGCGGTCCGCGGGTCGAGCTCGCTCTGCTCGCTGTTGGCGATCGCCTCGAGCCCCTTGATCGCCTTCTCGTAGTGCGACTCGGCCTGCCGCAGCTCCGTCTCGATCGACTGCGCGGCGTCGCCGGCGGTGACGGCCGCGCTCGCGCCCGACGCCGCGCCCGCCGGCGTCGGCGTGCCGCGCCGGCGCGTAACGCAGCCCGACCACGGTTGCGAGCACGATCGCCGCCGCCGACGCGAGGCCGACGAGCCACGGCGCGCGCGCGCCTGTCAGGATGGCGCGGCCAGCGTCCGGGCGCGCCCGCCGGCGCCGCGGCGATCGGCGTGGCGTGCGCCGATTCCATCTTGATCGCGCGTTCGAGCCGCGACCACGCGCGCACCGGCGGCTGGCGCAGCTCCAGATCCGCCGCGCCCCGCAGAATCTCCCGCAGGTCGTCGACCATCTCCCGGCAGGTCGCGCACCCGGCGAGATGCTGTTCGACGCCCGGCCGCTCGGCCGCGCTCGAGCGTGCCGTCGGCGTAGTCGTCAAGGGTCGTGTCGGTGGGATGCATTTATTTCCCGCGCAGAAATCCGCGCAGCTTCAGCCGCGCCTTGAAAACCTGTGACTTCGAGGTGCCTTCCGCGATGCCCAGCAGCTCGCCGACTTCCTTGTGATCGAACCCTTCGACATCGTGCAGCACGAACGCCTCGCGGCACCCTTCCGGCAGCCGCTCGACGGCGCGCTCGAGATCGAGCCGCGCAATCGGCGTTTCGCGGCGCGCGGTCGGCTCGAACGAGCTCTCGGCGTCGAGCGTTTCAGTCAGCTTGTTCATCTTCGCCCGCCGGCTTCGCACGAAATCGAGGCAATGGTTGAGCGCCAGCCGATACAGCCAGGTCCCGAGCGCCGAGTCACCTTTGAAGCTGCCCACCTTGCGGTAGGCCTGCAGAAAGATTTCCTGCAGGAGATCTTCGCCGTCTTCGGCCGATCCGGCCATCCGGCTGGCCAGCGTGTAGATCTTGGCGCTGTGCTGCCGGTAGAGCGTTTCGAACGCCTCGACGTCGCCCGCCTGGATTCTGGCAACAAGATCCACCGTCATGTCCTTAGACGGGAAGGGGATTGGCGGGCGTTGCTTTGGGGCAGGCACGTAAGCAGATACGGGGAAAACAGCTGAGAGTTCAGAGTTGAGCGTTCAGATTTCAGACTTTCCGGCGCGGAACGCGCCAGCGGACGCGGTCGAGCTCGCGGACCCGCGAGCCCGACACCACGATGCCTTCGGCGACGAGCAGCGAACGCTTGAGCAACTCGCTGCCGCCATAGCCGCCCAGCCGTCCGCCCGCCGCGATCACGCGGTGGCAGGGCACGTCGGGGCGGCCGCAGCCGCGCATGATGTTGCCGACGGCGCGCGCGGCGCGCGGTCGGCCCGCCAGCTTCGCCACCTCGCCGTACGAGGCGACGCGGCCCGGCGGAATGCGCCGCACCACCGACAGCACGCGGCGGGAGAAGTCCAGCGGGTCGGGAGCCTTTACTGGACGACGCATGGCAGCGGATGGCCTTCCGCTTTCATCGCCAGCCCGGACAGCGCCGCGAGCGTCGGCGTGAGATCGGCCGGCGTCGCCGCATCCTGGTAGGTGCCGGGTTTGACGCCGCGCCCGAGGAACAGCACCGGCACGCGCTGATCGTCGGGGTTGGCGGAGCCGTGCGTGGTGCCGACGCTGGAGATCATCCAGCCCGGTTTGGTGGCGAACACCAGATCACCGCTGCGTCCGGGAAAATAGCTGAGCGCCGCGGCGCGCAGCAGCGCGTCTTTCGATCCGGCGGCGCCGCGCAGCTCCTCGCTGCGGAACACCCGCTCGATCCCGGGCTGGGCCGCGATCGCCGACATCACCGACGTGAGCAACTGGCGCGACTTGAGCATCTTGTCGTAGACGCCCGGCTCGAAATAGATGTCGTTGGTGTTGAGCACCGTCAGGTGGCGGCCATCGCCGAGCGCCGGCTTCAGCACCTGCTCGATCGCGCCGACCATCGCGCCGCCGTTGATGCGGCCGCCGTCGCGGCCCGCCGCGGTCAGCTGCTCCGGAATCGGGGTGACGCCGTGATCGGCGCTGAGCCCCGCGACCCATTGATCCTTGCCGACCATCGCGTCGAGTTGATCGAACAGCGTGCCGAGCGTCTTGTCCAGGTGCGCGTAGATGTCCTGAATCTCGTGGCTGTTGGGGCCGAAGCCGTGGCCGACCAGGTCGGGACTCGAGAAGCTCACCGCGAGCACGTCGGTGCCGTCATGCGTGCCCAGCTTCAGCGACTGCACCAGCGCCGCGGCGAAACGCCCGATGTAGGCATCGGCGAACGGGCTTCGCTCCCACTGCGCGAAATAACTCCCGTCGGCGGTGTTGGCGGTGCCCTTCAGCACGTGCGGGAAACTGCGCGTCCATCCGGGCGGCGGCGCCTCGCCGACGCCGTCGTCCGGGCCCGAGTAGGACGCGGCCGGAAGGCTGTGGTCCCAGGTCTTGCCGAAGTCGGCCGAGAGCGGATTCGCGTCGACGAATGCCTTCACCGCCGGCACGCCGTGCTCGGAATATCCCGCCGATGTTTCCCAGCCGTCGAGCGCCTCGGTCAGCCAGGTGATCGCGTCGCCGCCGTGTCCGCCCAGCATGATCGCGCTGCGCGCCTTCAGCGACAGCGAGACCACGTGCGCCTGTCGCGACGAGCGCATCTGATCGGTGAAGGTCGGCACCTGCAGCCGGTAGGGACTGTCGCCGGTGGTCACCGCCACGCCGTAGCCGACGTCCTTGACCGACGGATCCTCGGTGCAGGTCATCTGCTTGCGCGCTTCGCGATCCCACCAGGCGTTCTGGAATATGCCGTGCGTGTGCGGGAACGATCCGGTCGAAATGGTCGCGTGACCGGCACAGGTCACCGTGGTCAGATAGGGGTATGCCGCCTGCTGGAACCAGGCGCCCTGCGTCACCATGCGCTTGAGCCCGCCGGTCCACTCGCTGTTGAAGCGGCTGACGTAATCCGCGCGCATCTGATCGACGACGAGCAGCACCGCCAGCTTGGGCGGCGGTTGTGCGGCGTGGAAACGCGGCGTCAGCAGGACGAGCAGGGCAGCGGCGACGCCGGCGGTGGATCTCACGCCAAAATCTTACATCAGCATCAGCGGGTCGAACGGATAGTCGACCGGATCGACCGGCGCCACCACCGCCGCCGGGCGCTGCGGGTCTTCGCTCGTCTCCCACAGATTCAGCTCGTACGGGAGATCGATGCGCTTGTGGTCGCGGTCGATCAGGACGCGGACGTGCGGCCGGTAGGGATCCGGCGCGTAGACATTCATCACCACCGCCACCTCGCCGGTGTTGAGGCGGACCAGGTTGCCCGGGGGATAGATGCCGATCAGCTGCACGAAGCGGCGCACCAGGTGCTGGTCGAACTGGGTGCCGTCGTTGCGCTTCAGCACGGCGAGAATACGGTCGGTCGGAAACGCCTTTTGATAGTGCCGCTGCGACCGCATCGCATCGTAGACGTCGGCGACGCTGCACAGCATGGTGCCGATGTTGAGCGACGATCGCGTGACGCGGTCGGGGTAGCCGGATCCGTCGACCCGCAGGTGGTGTTCGAACGCGACCACCGGCGCCAGCGCCGGGACGTCGGGCGTCATCCGCAGGATTTCGGCGCCGTCCACCACATGGCGCTTCATGATCACGAACTCGGCGTCGGTCAGCTTGTCCGGCTTGTTGAGGATGTCGAGCGGGGTTCGCACCTTGCCGATGTCGTGCATCAGCGCGGCGAGCCCGAACTCGCGCAGCAGCGGGCCGTCGATGCCCAGCCCGCGCGCCTGGCCCATCGTCAGGATCGAGACGTTCACCATGTGGGTGAACGTGTAGTTGTCGTAGTTCTTCAGCGTGGTCAGCGCGAGCAGGGCGGTGCGGTTCTGCGCGACCGCCTGCGCCAGCCCGTCGATCATCGAACGCGCGGCAGTGGCGTCGGGCCGGCCCTCGGTCTGGGCGCTGTCGAAGATGTCGCCGGCGACGCTGACCGCGTCGCTGTAGAGGCGCTTGATCGTCGCCATGTCGGTGAGGCTGCCTTCGACACGCTGATCGACGGTGACGCGGCCGACCCGGATGTGTTTCAGCACCGGGAAGGTGCGGGCGGCCTCGCCGTCGCGTGCATCGATGGTGGTGATCGCCGCCAGGAACGCCGTGATCTCGTCGACCGTGACGCCTCGGTCGATGGTCATCCGCTCGACTCCGGCCTGCTGCAGTCGGCGGACGAAGGGGCCGAGCGTGTCGGCCTTGGCCATCGGCATGTCGTCGACGATGACCTCGTCGCCGACCAGCCCGATCGTGACCGCCGGCTGCAGGCCGTGCAGCATTTGAAACGCCGCCGACAGCGAATCGAGGTTGCGGCCGATGATCGGATGGCCCGGCGAGTAGAGCTGCGCCGAGCGCAGCGACGCCGCCAGGCGCCGCAGCAGTTCGTCGGCCAGCTGGAAGCGGGGTGCGCTCATGTGTCGCCGCCCTCCGGGGCGCGGGCCGGCCGCCGCGGCCGGGCGTTCGCGAGCTGGGCGCGCGCGGCCGATCGAACCCCGCGCGAGCCTTGCGACACTGCCTCGTCGAGCACGGCGAGGGCGTCCGGGGTGCCGATCCGTCCGAGCGCGGCAGCGGCGGCGGCGCGCAGCGCGCCGGTCCGGCGCGGCGCCCACCATTCGCCCTTGTAGAGCGCGTCACGCAACGGCGCAATGCCGTTCGGATCGCGCAAGGCGCCGAGTGATTCGATCGCGCGCAGGTAAATCGGCGCCAGCGTGCCGCGGTGATCGACGTGGCCGAGGATATAGGCAAACAGCGGCGTGGCGCGCTCGTCGCGCACCAGGCTGATCGACTGCATGATCGCCTCGCGCGACTGCGGCGTGCCGCTGGTCAGCGCCTGCTCGAGGATCCGGTAGGCGGCGTCGGTCCCGACGTTGAGAATGGCGCGGACCGCTTCCCGCTGCACCTGCGGTTCGTTGTCGTCGAGCAGTTCAGTGAGATCGGGCAGCGCCTCGCTGCCGCTGAACTGCCGCATCAGGTGAATCGCGGTACGGCGCACCGCCGGGTTCTGCGAGTTCTTGAGGCGCTCGATGGTACGGCGCCCGACCGAGCCGAACGCCAGCAGAATCGAGGTGAGCCGCTCGCGCGTACGGGGCCGCTCATCCACCGACAGCGCTTCGGCGAGCGGCCGCACCAGCACCTCGCCCAGCGACACGCACATCGCCTTGACCCGCTCGAACTGGGCCTCGTCGACCGTCGCCAGATGGGTGATCACGTGGCGCATCATCGCCCCGGCGATCAGCACGTCGATCGCGGTCAGCGCGATCTGCCGCCGCGCGGTCGATCCGGCCGCGGTGCCGGCGGCCTCGGCGACCAGCACCGCGATCAGCTCCGCCGCGGCGTCGAAATCGCCGACCAGCAGCAGATCTTCGATCAGCCCGACCAGCGGCTTCATCAGCTCGCGCCAGTGATCCTCGTCGTGCTCGATCCGCAACAAGTCGAGCATCAGCGTCAGGTCGAGGGCGCGCAGGGCGGTGGTGGCGATGGTGCTGAGCCAGGCACTGATCCGCTCCGGCGGATCGTCGCTGACGCCTTCGACCTCGATCGCCTTGGTGCGCGCGCCCGACAGCTCCTTGCCGTAGGCGTCCGACACGAACGGCTCGTCGGAGTACCAGGTCAGCAGCTTTTCGGCGACGTTGTTCCAGACCGACTCGAACCCCTCGGTGCTGCCCAGCGGCGAGGCGGCGACCTCGTCCTTCGCCATCGCCAGCAGCCGCTGCTGTTCGCCGCCGTCACGCACCAGGGTCTGGAACGCCTGCGCCAGCCGGTCGGTGGAGGTGTCGCCCGAGATGACGTGCCGCGACACGAAACGCGAGATGGTGGCGTCGGTCATCCGGCTCACCACCGACTGCATCAGCGGCGGGCCTTCCTCTTCGCCGTGATGGCCGATCAGGCCGAGCAACATCTCGGGCGAGCAGCGGCCGACCGCCGATGCCATGTTTCTCAGCACCGGTTCCAGCTGCTCCGGCTCCTTCTTCGACACCACGTCGACGATGCCGCGAAGCATGCGCATCAGGGCCGCGGCCTTGAGGCCGATGCCGCCGCCGCTTTCGACTCGGCTCTCGAGCGACGCCATCAGGCCCGCCAGCTGCTCCGTGTCGACAGCGATCCCCAGCAGCTCCTGCACCGCGGTCTCGTCGAGATCGAAACTGTTGCCCTGCAGGCAGTTGGCGATCACCCGCTGCCACACCACTGGATCGCCGCCGGCGCGCTCGCGCAGCACCTCGGCATAGTCGATCTCGCGCAGTTCCACGTGGCGCCCGGCCATCGTCGTCCAGACCCGCGCCACGCCGCCGTCGCCGCGCACCGACTCCGGACTGCGGCCGAGCAGCAGCAGGAAGGCGCGCCAGGCGTCGACGTCGCCGCCCGGATGAATCGTCATCTCGCCGATGAGATGGCTGTGCAGGAGCGTCGCCAGCTCGCCGAGCGACGCGTCCGCGCGCGCCGGCGTGCGGTCGTCGAGCAGCAGGCCGTCGGGCAGCACTCGGATCTTGAGCGACGCGGCCAGCGCCGGCGGGTTGGTGATCGCGGCAATCCGGCCGAGCGTGGCCGCGATCGCCGGGTGACCGGCCGGGTAGAGCACCACCGCGCGGGCGGCCGCCTTGCAGGCGCGCGCGAACTCGGTCAGCTGCGCCGTCTCCTTGGCGTCGAGCGGGGTGGGCGCGTCGGTCAGGTCGGCCATCAGAGATATTTCAGCGGATCGATGTCGCTCGATTCGGGATCGACCGCCTCGACCACCGCATAGAGATGCTCGCCGCGCGAGTCGCGCTCCCAGGTGTTGGCGAGCAGCGGGGCCTCGAGCGTGTCGCCGCGGCGATCGACGATGATTTTCACCTGCGGCCGGAACGGATCGCTGGGATGCTCGGCGGTCACCACCGCGACTTCGCCCTGGCCGAGGCGAACCAGGTTGCCGACCGGAAACAGGCCCATCAGATTGACGAAGCGCTTCAGCAGCGTCTGGTTGAACGCCGGATTGCCCTGTTCGCCCATGATGCTGCGAATCCGCACCGTCGCCATCCCTTCGCGATAGGGACGGTTGCTGCGCAGCGCGTCGAACACGTCGGCGATCGACACGATCATCGTGCACAGGTTCAGCTTCCGGCTGCCGATGTGTTCGGGATAGCCGCTGAGATCCTGCTTGAGGTGGTGTTCGAACGCGACGATCGGCGCCAGCGCCGGCATCTCCGGCGTCCGCCGCAGGATGTGCGCGCCGTCGACGACGTGGCGTTTCATGACGTCGAATTCGTCGTTGGTCAGCTTGCCCGGCTTGTTGAGCACCTCGAGCGGCGTGTTGACCTTGCCGATGTCGTGCATCAGCGCCGCGAACCCGAACTCGCGCAGCAGCGGGCCGTCGATGTTGAGCGCGCGGGCCTGCGCCATCGACAAGGCGGCCACGTTCACCATGTGCGTGAAAGTGTAGTTGTCGTACTTCTTCAGCGCGGTCAGCGCCATCAGCGAGGTCCGGTCCTGGGTCACCAGCCGCGCCAGTCCGTCGATGATCTTGCGCGCGGCGCCCGGATCCGGCTGATCGCCGGCCTTGGCGGCGTTCCAGAGGTTCTCGGCCGTTTCCACCGCGGCGCCGTAGACGCGCCGCGCGGCGGCGATCCCCACCTGATCGTCGCCGACATCGTCGACCACGATGCGGCCGAGGCTGACGTTGCGGACGCCGCGCGCGATCAACCGCTCCGGCAGCGGGATTGGCGAGGCCCGGTCGGTGAAGGCCGCTACCAGGTGCCCGACTTCGGCGCGCGACAGCCCGCGGCTCATGGTGATCTTCTCGATGCCGCGATCGCGCAAGTCTCGCGCGAAGCCGATCAGCGAGGCCGTTCCCCGCGGGAGCCGGGTGCCGTCGACCACCACCTCGTCGCCGATGAAGCCGATCACGATCGACGGCGCGGTCTGCAGCCGCTCGACCGCGGCGGCGGTCAGCGCATCGACACCGCGCTGCACGATCGGATGCGCCGGCGAGTAGAGCTCGGTGCCGCGCAGCGCGGCGGCGAGCCGCCGGATCAGGTCGTCGGCCTTCTGATCATCCATCAGAGCTTCGCCCTGGCGATTTTCCTGAGGTAGCCATCGCCCCGCGCGGCGGCCTCCTTCAGAGCGGCGGCCGAGGTCTCGGTGTTGACCTGGACCAGCGCGTCTACGCTGCGCTGCTTGAGGGCGCGCAGCTTCCGGCCGCCCAAAAACCTCTTGCGACGCGCCATTGTCACCAATATCGGCACCGCCGCGTCGGTCCCCACCGTGCCCAGCGCCTCGATGGCCTCGAGGGCCACCTCGTGGTCCTTGCCGAGCGGCTCGCTCTCCTCCAGGATTCTGACCAGCATCGGCACCACCCGCGGGTCCCGTTCGCTGACCAGCGCTTCGGCGACGGCGCGGCGCACCTCGCCGGTGGCGGCCCGGAGCACGGTGTGGATCGCCCGCGCCGCGGCCGGGTCCGGGATGACGCCCAGCGCCGCGACCGCGGCCCGCGCCACCCGGGGGTCGCTCTGCCGCAGCAGCGGCTGCAGCAGCGGCACGGCGTCGGCCGTGCCAATCGTGCCCAGCAACCGCGCGCCGCGGCGCTGCACGAACCAGCGCTGGTCGCTCACGAGCGACCCGAGCCTGACCACTGCTTTCTGACCGAAGCCGGTGATCGCCCGCTCGGCCCGTCCGGTCGCGGCATCGTCGTGCTCGACCGCGACGATGGGCTTGAGGGCATCGACGCAGGAGACGCCGATTTCGTCGATCACGGCCTTCAGCGACGTCCAGCCGCCCTCGTCCAGGTCCGCGAGTAACGCCGCCGCCTCGCGCATCGCCGGCGACTCACCCAGCTGGGTGAGCGCGGCGCGGCACGCTTCGCGGCCGATCGCCTTTGGCGCGGCGGCGCGGGCTTGCATCGCCCGCGTCACGGTCAGGGCGTCATCGTACGCGCCCGACATCAGCAGGTCCTCGGCCAGCGCGGCGAGATCCTGCGCCATCTCCCCCGCGCGCTCGGGATCCCGTTCCATCGAGAAGAGGTCGAGCAGCATCGTGACCGAGAGCGCGCGGACGCTCGCCTGCCCGAGGCTCTCCAACCACTCCGGCAGCTCCGGCGGCAGCTCGCCGCCGGCCAGCCGTTCGGCGCGCCCGCCGACGCCGTCGAGCGCATTGCGGTAGCTCTCCGACATGAACGGCTTGTCGTTGTAGGAAACCAGCAACTCTTCGGTCGACGCCCACAGCACCTGGAATTGGCCGGTGCGTCCGAAGTCGGTCTCGCTCAGCATGCTGCGGGTCAGGGTCAGCACGCGCCGCTTGCGATCCTCGTCGGGCGCGATGGTGTTGAAGATGGTGGCGAGGCGATCCGAGGCCTGCCCGTCGAGCGCCAGCGCCGTCGCCAGCAGCTGCGCGACCTTGACATCGTCGAAGGCCGCGGCGATGCCGGCGACGACCGGCGCGCCCTCCTCGTCGGCGCTCTGCAGGACCTGCATCACGACGTGCGGGTCGAGCCGGGTCGACGCCGTCGCGATGTTGGTCATGACCTCGGGCAGCCGTTCCGGCGACATGACCGCGACGATGCTGTTGAGATGACGGAAGGCGGCGAGCACGGTGGCCGCCTGCGAGGTGATCATCGGCGAGCCGTCGATGGTGCATTTGGGCGCGGACACCGCGGTTGCGAGATCGCCGATGTCGACGGCGCTGCCGGCGATCGCGAGGAGGCGGTGCTGGGCGCGTTCGTCGAACACCGCCTGCTGGGCGCCGGCGATCGACAGCACGATCGAGCGCCACAGGTCGTCGCGTCTTGCCGGCTCGGCGACCTCGCCCTCTTCGCGCGCCAGCACTTTCTGGTAGTCGATCTGCTCGATGGTGAGCGAGTCGTGCCCCTGGTCCGCCCAGATCCGCGCCGGTCCCCCCAGCCGGCGGCGCTCCGCCGAATCGAGCGTCAGCAGGCGCAGCAGCGCGTGAACGGTCTCGGTCGGCACGCTGCCGACGAACATCAGGCTGGCGATGTCGCGATCGTGGAGCATCCTGGCCGCCTCGGCGATGCCGCTCTGGCCGCCGTCGGCCGCGGCGCCTTCGACCATCAGCGTGTCCGGCGTCACCCCGATGGCGACGGCGACGCCGAGCGACGATTCGCGGATCGCCGCAGCGAACCGTTCGGCCGACGCGCCGACGGCGGGATGTTCCGGGGGATAGAGCGTCCAGTTGCGCACCGCGACCAGCAGCGCGCGGGCCATTTGCAGCAAGCCCCGTGACAGTTCGGGGGATAGCTGGGAGACCTGGGACACGGGGTGATTATCTCCGATATACTGCCCGCCGCATGCGAGCGGTCGACATCATCTTATCGAAGCGGGACGGCCGCGCGCTCACGCGCGAGGAGATCCGGTTCTTCGTCGACGGCGTCACCAACGGGACGCTGCCGGATTATCAGGCGTCGGCGCTGCTGATGGCGATCCTGCTGCGCGGCATGACCGCCGAGGAAACGGCGTGGCTGACCGACGCGATGGTGCATTCCGGCGTGCGCGTCGATCTGCGGGACATCCCCGGCGTCAAGGTCGACAAGCACAGCACCGGGGGCGTCGGCGACAAGACCTCGCTGATTCTGGCGCCGCTCGCCGCCGCCTGCGGCGTGCCGGTGCCGATGATGTCGGGGCGCGGCCTCGGCCACACCGGCGGCACGCTCGACAAGCTCGAGGCGATTCCGGGGTTCCGGGTCGACCTGTCGCTCGAGGAGATGAAGGCGGCGCTCGCCAGGATCGGCTGCGCGATGATCGGCCAGACCGCGCAAATCGCCCCTGCCGACAAGAAGCTGTACGCGCTGCGCGACGTGACCGGCACGGTCGAAAGCATCCCGCTGATCAGCGCCTCGATCATGAGCAAGAAGATCGCCGAGGGGATCGACGCGCTGGTCCTGGACGTCAAGACCGGCAGCGGCGCCTTCATGAAGACCGAAGCCGACTCGCGCAAGCTGGCCGAGTCGCTGGTGGCGATCGGCAACGCCTCCGGGGTGAAGACCGAAGCGATCATCACCTCGATGGACGCGCCGCTCGGCCGTGCCGTCGGGAACGCGCTCGAGGT
The DNA here is from genome assembly GCA_963794705.1 of uncultured Acidobacteriota bacterium. GTDB lineage: Bacteria > Acidobacteriota > Vicinamibacteria > Vicinamibacterales > CAVVIG01 > CAVQFC01. Next base: position 837,959 of record CAWCFI010000003.1, on the reverse strand, counting down.
GATCGAGTGCATCGAGGTGCTCAAGGGCGGCGGGCCGCAGGACTTGATTGACGTGTCGGTGGAGCTGACGGCGCGGATGCTCGTGCTCGGCGGGGTCGCGGCCGACCGGGCGGCGGCCGTGCAGCAGGTGCAGCGGGCGATTGCCTCGGGGGCCGGGCTCGAGCGGTTCCGCCAGATCATCGAGATGCAGCGCGGCGATCCGAAGGTCGTCGACGACTATCAGCGCATGCCGCATGTCGCCGATCGGCAGATCGTCGCCGCCGACCGCGCCGGCTACGTGACCGCGATCAACGCGGAACTGGTCGGGCGGGCCTCGGTGGTGCTCGGCGCCGGGCGTGATCGGGTCGCGGATCCGGTCGATCCGGCGGTCGGGATCATGGTCGTGGCCAAGCCCGGCGACGCGGTCCGCGCCGGCGCGCCCGTGCTCGAACTGCACTTCCGCGATCGCGGCCGGCTGGATGCGGCGATGCGCCTGACCAGCCAGGCGATCACCATAGGCGACGAGCCGCCCGCGCCCGGGCGCTTGATCGTCGGAGAGGTCCGTTGATGATCGGTATCCTGCAGCCGCTGTTCGGGGCGATCGTGATCCTGGCGATCGCCGTGGCGTTCTCGAACAACCGGCGCGCGATCAACTGGACCACGGTGGCGTGGGGCCTGAGCCTGCAGATCCTGTTCGCGCTGGTGGTGCTGAAGACCACCGCCGGCCAGCGGGTGTTCGAGACCCTTGGCGCCGGCATCAACAAGCTGCTCGGCTTCGCCGGGGTCGGTGCCGGGTTCGTGTTCGGTCCGCTCGGCAACAGCGGCGTATGGGGTCGCGCCATGACCGGGGCGCTCGGGCCGGAGGGCGCCAACTACGGCGTCATCTTCGCGTTCCAGGTGCTGCCGACGATCATCTTCATCGCCGCGCTGTTCGCGATCCTCTACTACTACGGCGTGATGCAGTTCGTGGTGCGGTTGATGGCGATCGTGATGCACCGGGTGATGAAATGCAGCGGCGCCGAATCGCTCAACGTCGCCGCCAGCATCTTCATGGGGCAGACCGAGGCGCCGCTGACGATCCGGCCGTACCTGCCGGAGATGACCCAGTCCGAGCTGATGACGGTGATGACCTCGGGGATGGCGCACATCTCCGGCGGGATCATGGCGGCCTACATCCTGTTCGGGATCGAGGCCAAGCACCTGCTGACGGCCGTGATCATGACCGCTCCCGGCACCATCATGATGGCCAAGATGCTGGTCCCCGAGACCGAAGTGCCCAAGACGATGGGGTCGGTCAAGCTGGAGATCGAGCAGACCGACGTCAACGTGATCGACGCCGCGGGACGCGGCACCGGCGAGGGACTGCACCTGGCGCTCAACGTCGGCGCGATGCTGATCTCGTTTCTGGCGCTGGTCGCGCTGGTGAATTACGTGCTCGGGTTCGCGCACCTCAGCATGCAGCAGATCTTTGGCTGGGTGTTCGCCCCGGTCGCCTGGAGCATGGGCGTGCCGTGGAAGGATGCACCGGTGATCGGCAACCTGCTCGGCACGCGGATGGTGCTCAACGAGTTCGTCGCGTATTCCCAGCTCGGCCCGATGAAGGCGACGCTCGACCCGAAGTCGTTCACGATTGCCACCTTCGCGCTGTGCGGCTTCGCCAACTTCAGCTCGATCGGCATCCAGATCGGCGGCATCGGCGCGCTCGCGCCGAACCGGCGCCACGACCTGGCGCGGCTGGGCCTGCGCGCGATGTTCGCGGGCACGCTCGCCAATTTCATGACCGCGACCATCGCCGGATTCCTCCTGTGATGAACTATTACGACGAGGTCAAGCAGGCGGCCGACGCGATCCGCGCCCGGATTCGCGTCGTCCCGCAGATCGCGATCGTGCTGGGCTCCGGGCCTGGGCGACTTTGCAGACTCGCTGGACGACGCCGAGACGATGCCGTACGGCGAACTGCCGCACTGGCCGGCCTCGCGCGTCATCGGCCATGCCGGCAAGCTGGTCGTCGGCAAGGTCCGCGGCAAGACCATCGCCGCGCTCGCCGGGCGCTGTCATCTCTACGAAGGGCACGATCCAGGACGGGTCGCGTTCGCGGTGCGCGCGCTCGGCGTGCTGGGGGTCACGTCGCTGATCCTCACCAACGCCGCCGGCGGGGTCAACACCGGCTTTGCGCAGGGCGCCCTGATGGTGATCGACGATCACATCAACCTGACCGGCCACAACCCGCTGGTCGGCGACAACGACGAGCGCTTCGGCGTGCGTTTTCCTGATATGACCGAGGTCTACTCGGCGCGGCTGCGCGGCGTGGCCGATCGCGCCGGCCAGGCGATCGGAGTGACCCTGCCGCACGGCGTGTACGCCGCCTTGATGGGGCCCAGCTATGAAACGCCGGCGGAGATCCGCTACCTGCGGGCGATCGGCGCCGACGCGGTCGGCATGTCGACCGTGCCCGAGGCGATCGCGGCCCGTCAGATGAAGATCGACGTGCTCGGCATCTCGTGCATCACCAACATGGCCGCCGGCGTGCTGCCGCGCCCTCTGGATCACGCCGAGGTGATGGAGACCGCGGCGCGGGTCCGCGGCCAGTTCATCGCGCTGCTGGAGGGCATCATTGGACAGCTCTGATCGCCGCCGGCTGTCGGTGGCGCTGGTCGAGGTGTCGGAAGGGCACGACGCCGAGCTGGTGTCGGTTGCGACGTCGCTGGACGCGCTCTTCATCCGCAAGGACTACGGGCGTGCCGAGATGATCCGCGACGAAGCGCGCCCGCTGCGGTTCTACGCGGTGCGGCACTGGGTCGATGCGCTCACCGCCGAGCGGTGCCACCGCGATCCCGAGGTCCAGGCGCTGACCGCCAAGCTGTATCAGATCGCCCGCGTCACGCAGGTCGTCAACGGCGTGCAGCCGACCGGCTCGGTGCGTCTGACGCTCGGCGAGCGCCGTGCGCGCCTGGAGCCCGACCGCCGAACCGGGTTCGATCGCCGCGTCAAGGAGGGCGGGCGCGCCGAGAGCAATCGGCGGGTCAGCGAGCGGCGGCTCGGACCGCGCCGGGTCAAGGATCGTGACGGCGAGGTGGATCTGGTCGCCGCGGCGCGCCGCGCGCGCGAGCACGCGGATGCGGCGTTCTCGCATTTCAAGGTCGGCGCCGCGCTCGAAACCGGCGACGGCGCGGTGATCACCGGCTGCAACATCGAGAACGCGACCTACGGCCTGACCATCTGCGCCGAGCGCGTCGCGATCTTCAAGGCGATCTCGGAAGGCCATCGCGTGTTCACCCGCATCGCGATCGTGGCCGACACCGAGGCGCCGACCCCGCCGTGCGGCGCCTGCCGTCAGATCCTCTGGGAGTTCGGCGGCAACCTCGAGATCCTGCTGGCGAACCTCACCGAGGAGAAAGGCCGGCACCACCTCAAGAACCTGTTGCCGCTGCCGTTCGACGCGCGGCTTCTCTAACCACGAAGCGCACGAAAACTCAGACGCCACGAAAGTACACGAAAAAGATGGTTTCGCTTTCGTGGTTTTCGTGCCCGACCGCGGGTGCGGTTTCGTGCCTTTCGTGGTGTCTTTTTCGTGGGATACAATCGATCAATGCTGCCGACGATTGATCGTGAAGGCGACGTGGTCGTGATGATCGACCAGCGCAAGCTGCCGGCCCAGGAAGTCTACGTCCGCTGCAAGACCGCGCCGGAAGTGGCGCGCGCCATCAAGACGATGGTGATCCGGGGCGCGCCGGCGATCGGCGTCGCCGCCGCGTGGGGCATCGCCATCGGCATGCGCCGAAGTGCCGCGACCGGTACCCAGAAGTTCGCCGCCGAATTCCAGAAGATCTGCGATCTGATGGCGGAGACCCGCCCGACCGCGGTCAACCTGTTCTGGGCGATCGATCGCATGAAGCGGTGTTTCAGCGCGGCGGTCCAGGCGGGGCAGTCGGTCGACCAGATCAAGGACGCGCTCGACCGCGAAGCGCAGATGATTCACGACGAAGACGTCGCGAGCTGCCGCGCGATGGGCGCCTTTGGCGCGCGCGATCGTGCCGGACGACGCCCGGATCCTGACCCATTGCAACGCCGGCGCGCTGGCCACGGCCGGCTACGGCACCGCGCTCGGCGTCATCCGCGGTGCGATCGAGCAAGGCAAGCGCGTGGCGGTATTCGCCGACGAGACCCGGCCGTTTCTGCAGGGCGCGCGGCTCACCGCGTGGGAGCTGGTGCGCGACGGGATCGACACCACCATCATCACCGACAACATGAGCGCCGCGTTGATGGGCCAGGGCAAGGTCGATCTCGTCGTGGTCGGCGCCGACCGCATCGCGGCCAACGGCGACACCGCCAACAAGATCGGCACCTACGGCGTCGCGGTGCTCGCCCGCGAGCACCACATCCCGTTCTACGTCGCGGCGCCGCTCTCCACGATCGATCTCCGCACGCCCGACGGCTCCCACATCCCGATCGAGGAGCGCAGCGCCCGTGAAGTGACCCACGTCGGCGGCTCGCAGGTGGCGCCGCTGGACGCCAAGATCTGGAATCCTGCGTTCGACGTGACCCCGCACCGCTTCATTGCCGGCATCATCACGGAGAAAGGGATCTTCAGGGCGCCTTACACGGAGTCGCTGAAAAGCGCGTTCGAGCAGGAGCCGGCAGCGGCGCGTTAACCGCGAACCGCACGAAAAAAACCAGTCGGCACGAAACACACGAAATACACGAAAAAGATCGCTTTGGCCTGTATGCGCATCCTCGGGATCGAAACATCCTGCGACGAGACCTCTGCCGCGGTCGTCGAAGAGACCGGCGACGCGGCGACCCCTTGGGCGATCCGCTCGAACGTGGTCGCCTCGCAGGTGGCCATCCATCGCGAATGGGGCGGCGTGGTGCCCGAGCTCGCGTCCCGCCAGCACATCCGCGACATCACCGGCGTCGTCGAGCGCGCGCTGGCCGAGGCGCAATCCACCTGGCGCGATCTCGGCGCCGTCGCCGTCACGCAGGGGCCCGGCCTCGTGGGATCGCTGCTGGTTGGACTGTCGTTCGCGAAGGCCGCGGCGGCCGCGGCCGGCCTGCCGCTGGTCGGCGTCCATCATCTGGCCGGCCACATCGAGTCGCTGGTGCTGCAGAACGGCGAACTGCCGTTGCCGTCGGTGGTGCTGGTCGTCTCGGGCGGCCACACCAGTCTGTATCTGGTCGAGCGGCCCGGCTCGTACCAGCTGCTGAGCCGTACCAGAGACGATGCCGCTGGCGAGGCGTATGACAAGGTGGCCAAGCTACTCGGCCTCGGCTATCCCGGCGGTCCGGTAATCGACCGGCTCGCGAAGCAGGGCGACGACCGTGCCGTCGCGCTGCCGACCACGCGGCTGACGCACGCCGATCGCAACGCGCCTCAACTGAAGGGCGATCTCGATTTCAGCTTCAGCGGGCTGAAAACCGCGGTGTTGCGGCAGGTTCGGGCGCACGACGGTCCGATGTCCGATCAGGAGATCGCCAACGTCGCCGCCAGCTTTCAGCGGGTCGTCGTCAGCGTGCTGATCGAGCGGCTGTTCGACGCCGCGCGCCGCCACGGCGCCAGGAGCGTGGGCGTGGCCGGCGGCGTGTCTGCCAACAGCCGGCTGCGCGCCGACTTGAAGGAGCGCGGCGAACGCCGCGAGCTGCCGACGTTTCTGCCGAGCCTCGCGCTGTCGACCGACAACGCCGCCATGATCGCCGCCGCCGGGCTGCGACGGTTCAGGGCCGGCCACCGCTCGTCGCTCGATCTCAACGCCGACGCGGCGCTGGCGCTCGCCTATCGTTTCGTCGCTTTCGTGCCGAGTCGATCCTCGTTCGCGCGTTTCGTGGCCTGATCTTCTTCGCGCGTGGCTCGCGCTACAATCGCGCGGCATGCTGGTCCACACCGACTACCTCTGGTTCAACACCAAGAAGCGGCAGGAGTTCATCCGCATCACCGATGAGGTCGCGGCGATCGTCAAGGCCAGCGGCGTCGCCGGACGGCACCGTGCTCGTGTCCGCGATGCACATCACCTCCGGCGTCTACGTGAACGACTGGGAGGACGGGCTGATCAACGATTTCCAGGTCTGGCTCGAGAAGCTGGCGCCGTCGGGACTCGACTACCAGCACCATCGCACCGGCGAGGACAACGCCGACGCGCATCTGAAGCGCACCATCATGGGGCACCAGGTGGTGGTGCCGATCACGGCCGGCAAGCTCGATCTCGGCCCGTGGGAGCAGATCTTCTACGCCGAGTTCGACGGGCGGCGGAAAAAACGCGTCGTCGTGAAGGTCGATGGGCGATTTGAGGATCTGAGGATTTGAGGCAGTATCCCGATCGGCCGATCGTCGCCGTCGGCGCCGTGATCCTCGACGGCGATCGCGTGCTGCTGGTCCAGCGCGGCCACGAGCCGCTGCAAGGGCGACTGGAGCCTGCCGGGCGGCGCCGTGGAGATCGGCGAGACCCTCGAGGCCGCGCTGGCGCGGGAAGTGCGCGAGGAGACGTCGCTCGACATCGTGGTCGGTCCGGTCGTCGAGGTCCTCGACAGCATCCGCCGCGACGCCGGCGGCCGCGCCGAATACCACTACGTCATCATCGACTACGCCTGCCGCGTCCGCGGCGGCACCCCGACCGCCGCGGCACGCGGCACCGACGCCGCCGACGTGCGCTGGGTGCCGATCGCCGAGCTCGATCGCTATCACCTGACCCCGGCCGCGCTCGCGGTGATCGAGAAGGCGCGCGCGTGATCCGAGTGGATCGCGGCGGCCGTCGCCGCGGTCCTGGCCGCTTCCGTCTCGGCGCAGCCGTCCGCCAGCCGGCCACCGGCGATCTGGTCGAGCTCGACGTGGTCGCGCTCGACCGCGACGACCAGCCGGTGACCGATCTTCACCAGGACGAGTTCAGGGTCAAAGAGGACGGCCGTCTCGTCGATCTCAAGACCTTCGCCAAGGTGACCGCGCTCGGCTCGACCCAGCCCGACGATGGGCGGGTGGTGGTGCTGCTGATGGACGACATCGGCGTCCCGATCAGCGGCACGTCGCCGATGCAGCAGATCGCGCCGGTGGTCCTCTCGCCGCTTGGCGACGGCGACGAAGTGTCGGTGGTGCGGCTGTCGAGCCGTTCCGACGAGGCGTTCGGCGACGTCAGAACCGCGCGCGATCGCATCGACGGCTATCGCGGCGGCGCGATTCCGTTCTCGCGGCGCGACACGCCGGAGACCGTGCTGAAAGCGATCGCCAAGATCTCGCGGCAGCTGGAGTCGATCGATCACCGGCGGAAGGTGATTCTGTGCCTCGGTCTGCCGTCGGTCTGCGACGTGAGCGAGCCGGCGCTGGGCGGCACCAGCGTGATCTGGCCGGCCTGGGTGGAGGCGATCAGCGCCGCGGCGCGCGCCAACGTCAGCGTCTACTGCGTGGATCCGACCGGCGCGAGAGGCGGCTTGAATCTGTCCAGCAACGGGCTGGTGCAGTTCACCGGCGGCGCGATCTTCGCCCACGAGAACGACTTCCTGACGCGCGGCGCGGCGCGATCTGGCGCGAGGCCGGGCCACTACTACCTGCTCGGCTACTGGCCGGCGGCGTCGAAGCGGGACCTGCACGCCGATCGACGTCACCGTCACGCGCAAAGGCGTCCGCGTCCGCGCGCGCCAGCGCGTGACGACAGGACCGCAGAGACGCAGAGCATGTCGATCTGCGGTCCGCGGTTTCTTCGATCGTATCAGCCTTGGGCTTCCAGGCGAAATACACCGGCACGCCGAGCAGCACGATCACCAGGCCCGGCCAGGTGGTGGCGGGGCGATAGACGAACAGCACCAGCAGGATCGCGGCGGCGCCGAGCGATGTAGAGCGCCGGGATCACCGGGTAGCCGAACGCGCGATACGGCCGCTCGGCGTCCGGCCGCGTCCGCCGCAGGCGGAAGATGCCGGCGATCGTCAGGATGTAGAAGATCAGCGCCGCCGAGATGACGTAGTCGAGCAGGTTGTTGTAGAGGTTGCCGTACGCCTTCGTCGCCGGGTCGTAGGTGCGCGGCAGCACCAGGAAGATCGCCCAGACGCCCTGCAGCACGCAGCGCCCAGGCCGGCACCTTGGCGGCGTTCAGCTCGCCGGCCGAGCGGAAGAACAGCCGTCGCGCGCCATCGCGTAGTAGGCGCGGGCGCCGGCGAGGATCAGGCCGTTGGTGCAGCCGAAGGTCGAGACCATGATGCCGATCGCCATGATCGTCACGCCGAGTCCGGGAAAGATCACGTTCAGCGTCGCGGTCGCGACGCGATCGCCGGCGCGCGTGCTGAATCTGGTCGAACGGCAGCGTCACCAGGTAGGCGACGTTGGCCAGCAGGTAGAGGCCGATGACGATGAAGGTGCCGAAGGCGAGCGACAGCGGGATGTTGCGTCCGCGGCTCCTTCACCTCGCCGGCGGTGAACGTGATGTTGTTCCAGGCGTCGGCCGAGAACAGCGATCCGGTCTGCGATACGCAGATCGCCGACGAACAGCCCGAACGCGGTGATCGCCGAGAGGCCCGGGCACGATCTCCACCGTCCCGCGCGGCGACCACAGGTTGCCGAAATTGTCGGCGACGGCGGTGTGGTTCCAGCCGAGCAGCAGGCCGACACAGGATCAGCCCGAGCAGCGCGCCGGTCTTCGCGGTGGTGAAGACGTTCTGGATGATCTTGCCGTACTCGAGGCCGCGGGTGTTGGTCCAGGTCAGCAGCGCGATCATCACGCTGCCGACCAGCTGCGTCGTCGACAGCGAGAGCGCGTAGCCGGTGCTGAGGTGGATCGGCGCGATCAGGTAGTGGTCGTCCGCGATCCACGGCACCAGCGCGCCGAAGTAGCGGGCGAAGCCGACCGAGACGGCGGCGATGGTGCCGGTCTGGATCACCAGGAACAGCGTCCAGCCGTAGAGGAATCCCCACAGCGGCGAGAACGCCTCGCGCAGGTAGACGTACTGGCCGCCGGCCCGCGGCATCATCGCCGCGAGCTCGCCGTAGGACAGCGCGCCGACCACCGTCAGCACGCCGGTCAGCAGCCACGCGCCCAGCAGCCAGCCGGGGCTGCCGATGTTGCGCGCCATGTCGGCCGAGACGATGAAGATGCCCGAGCCGATCATCGAGCCGACGACGACCATCGTGGAATCGTAGAGGCCGAGGCCGCGGTGAAACTCGGTGTCGAGACCCGTCGCGCCGGATTGACCGGCCGCCGATGGCTGACGACTGACGACTGACGACTGCCCGTTGGTCATCCCGTGCTCCTGCATTAAGATGCTGGAACTTATCATGAATCGCGAAGACGCCTGGGCGCTGCTGACCGAGTACACCAAGGGCGAGAGCCTGCGAAAACATGCGCTCGGCGTCGAGGCCGCGGTGCGCGGCTACGCCAGAATGTTCGGCGAGGATGAAGAGGCGTGGGGCATCACCGCGCTGCTGCACGACTTCGATTACGAGCGCTGGCCGACGCTCGGCGATCATCCCGAACAAGGGCGCCGAGATCCTGCGCGAGAAGGGCTATCCGGAGTTCATGATCCGGGCGATCCTCTCGCACGCGACCGAGATCACCGGCGTGACGCGCGACAGCCGGCTCGAGAAGACGCTGTTCGCCTGCGACGAGCTGGCTGGCTTCATCACCGCCGCGTCGCTGGTCCGGCCGAGCAAGAGCATCCTCGATCTGGAAGCGAAGTCGGTGGTCAAGCGGATGAAAGACAAGGCATTCGCCAAGGGAGTCAAGCGCGAGGATCTGCACGAGGGCGCGGCGCTGCTCGGCCTGACCGCTCGAGGAGCACATCGGCAACACCATCGGTTTCATGCGCGACAAGGCCGACGAGCTCGGGCTGAGAGGCACGCTGTAGCGGACCTTTTGGGCCCGCTGGTGCGTATATCAAACTGAATGGCTGAAGCCGATCCGGTCGTCACGCTCGAAGGCGTGACCGTGACTTACGGAAAGAACCGTGCGCTGCGCGACGTGACGTCGTCGTTCGCCGCCGGCGCGGTCGGCCTGCTCGGACCCAACGGCGCCGGCAAGAGCACGATGATCAAGTCGCTGCTCGGCTTCATCGTCCCGGAGCGCGGCCGGCTGCGGGTGCTCGGCCTCGATGTCGCGGAGGTGCCGCTCGAGATTCGCGCCCGCGTCGGCTACATGCCGGAAAGCGACTCGCACATTCCCGGGATGAACGCCGTCTCGTTCGTGGCCTATTGCGGCGAGCTGGCCGGCCTGCCGCGCGTCGACGCGATGCAGCGCGCTCACGAGGTGCTGTTCTACGTCGGCCTCGGCGAGGCGCGCTACCGCAACGTCGAAACCTATTCCACCGGCATGAAGCAGCGCATCAAGCTGGCGCAGGCGCTGGTGCACGATCCCGATCTGCTGTTCCTGGACGAGCCCACCAACGGCATGGACCCGAAAGGGCGCGACGAGATGCTCGAGCTGGTGCGCGATCTGGCGCACAACAAGGGCGTCAACCTGATTCTGTGCTCCCACCTCCTGCCCGACGTCGAGTACACCTGCGATCATGTCGTGGTGATGGACAAGGGCGCGATCGCCGCGTCCGGACCGATCGACGCGCTGAAACAGCCGCGCGGCCGGGTCTACGAGCTGCGGGTGAAAACCGCGGCCGATCTCGAGTCTGTTCGTGGCGCGGCTGCGCGCGGCCGGCCTCGAATGCAAGCAGACCGACGAGGACATCATGCGGGTGTTCGTGCCGGGTGAGGGCGGCGCGCAGCAGCTGTTCGCGCTGGCCGCCGGCGAGCACGTCCAGGTCCGTCACTTGCGCCCGAGCGTGCCGACGCTCGAGGACGTGTTCGCGCACGCCGTGGGTGAAGAGTACGCCGCGTGCCGATATCCATCGACCAGGGCTATCGGCGCTACGGCGGCAGCAAGGCGCGGACCGGCACCGGCTGGATGGTGATCGCGCGCGCGGGCATCCGGAACATGATGTCGAAGCGGGCCTTTCTCGGCCTGATGCTGATCTCCTGGTTTCCGTTTTTCGTCCGCGCCGTCCAGTTCTACGCCGCCTCCAACCTGACCAACATCCCGCAGGCCTCCCTGCTGGCGCCGTCGGCCGACACCTTCCGCCAGTTTCTGGAGCAGCAGCAGACCTTCGTGTTCTTCGTGACCGTCTACGTCGGCGCCGGCCTGATCGCCAACGATCGGCGCGCCAACGCGCTCCAGATCTATCTCTCGAAGCCGTTGACCCGCGCCGAGTACGTGCTCGGCAAGCTCGCCATCCTGATGACCTTTCTCGCGCTGGTGACGTGGCTGCCGGCGATCGTCCTGTTGATCGTGCAGATTGCCTTCGCTGGCAACTTCACCTTCTTCAAGAACAACGTGTTCCTGTTCCCGGCGATCACCCTGTTCGCGTTCATCGAGGTCGCGCTCGCCTCGTCGACGATGCTGGCGCTGTCGTCGCTGTCAAAGAGCAGCCGCTACGTCGCGATTCTCTACGCCGCGGTCATCTTCTTCACCCAGGCGGTCTACGGCGTCCTCTACGCGGTGACCCGCAGCACCGCCTTCTCGTGGCTGTCGTTCTCGGCCAACCTCTCGCAGATCGGTGACGTGATCTTCCGGCAGCCGCTGAAGTACGACACGCCGTGGCCGGTCTCGCTGCTGATGATTGCGCTGCTGATCGCGGTCTCGGGCGTGATTCTCGAGCGGCGGGTGCGCGGGGTCGAGGTGGTCGCGTAATGGCCGATCTCGTCGTCGCCGACCACCTGTCGAAATGGTACGGCCAGGTCATCGGGCTGAACGACGTGTCGGTCACGGTGCCGTCCGGCATCACCGGGCTGCTCGGGCCCAATGGCGCGGGCAAGTCGACGTTCATGAAGCTGATTACCGGTCAGCTCAGGCCGAGCAAGGGCAGCGTCACGGTGCTCGGCGAGCCGATCTGGCAGAACCCCGGCCTCTATCACCGCATCGGCTTCTGCCCCGAACAGGACGCCTTCTACGATCGGATGACCGGCCGCGAGTGGGTGACGGCGCTGGTCCGGTTGAACGGGGCCACCGAGACCGAGGCGGCCTCGCTGGCGGCGCGCGCCATCGAAGAAGTGGAGTTGAGCGAGGCCGCGGACAAGAAGATCGGCGCCTACAGCAAGGGGATGCGCCAGCGCATCAAGATGGCGCAGGCGCTCGTGCACAACCCCGAGCTGCTGATCCTCGATGAGCCGCTGTCGGGCATGGATCCGATCGCCCGACGCAAGGCGATCCGGATGATCAAGGATTGGGGCCGCGCCGGCAAGAGCGTGATCGTCTCCAGCCACATCCTCCACGAGATCGAGTCGATGACCGCGAACATCCTGCTCATCAACCAGGGGCGGATCCTGGCCGAAGGGAACGTTCACCAGATTCGCGATCTCATCGACGAGCATCCGCATACCGTCCACATCAAGGCCGACGAGACGCGCGCGCTCGCGCGCGAATTCCTCGGCCACGACGATGTGCTGAGCCTGAAATTCGAGGAGGGAGCCGTGATCGTCCAGACGGGCCGCCCTGACGCGTTTTACGCGCGGCTCACCGACCTGGCGGCGTCCGGCGCGCACGGCGCGATCCACGAAGTGACGTCGCCCGACGACAACCTGCAGGCCGTGTTCCAGTATCTGGTGAAGGCATGAGCGACGCCGAAGCTCGCACCGCGCCGACCGCACCTCGCACCGCGCCGACCGCACCTCGCACCCCGCACGCCGCACCTCGCACCCCCGGCGTGCTCGCCTCCGCGATGCGCATTTTCGATCTCTCGCTCGGCCAGATGCTGTGGTCGCGGCGATCGGTGTTCCTTGGCGTGCTGCTGGGCGGCCCCGTGCTCCTTGCCGTGATCCTGCGGATCGTCGACACGCTCCATGCGTCCGGATTCCGCGTCAACGGCGCCGCGGTCGGCGGATCCACCATCTTCGGCATGATGATCTGGCTGCTGTTCATCCGCTTCATCGTGCCGGTGCTCGGTGTGTTCTACGGCACGTCGCTCATCGCCGACGAAGTCGAAGACAAGACGATCACATATCTGTTCACGAGGCCGATTCCTCGACGCGCGGTCCTGCTCGGGAAGTACCTGGCCTACCTCGCCTGCACGGTCCTGCTGGTGCTGCCGTCGGTGATGCTGGTGTTCTTCCTGATCGTCCCGACCGGCGGCGGCAGCATTGGCGCCGCGTTTCCCTCGCTGCTCGCCGACCTGGGGATGCTGGTGGTCGGCCTGGCCGCGTACGGGGCCGTGTTCGCGCTGGTCGGCACCCGGCTCAAGCGGCCGCTGGTGGTGGGTCTGGTCTTTGCGTTCGGCTGGGAGCCGGCGGTCCTGCTGTTTCCTGGCTATCTCAAGCGGCTGACCGTCGCCTATTACATGCAGGCGCTGGTCACCCACGAAATGCCCCAGGACTCGTCGATGAGCCTGCTGCTCCAAATCTTTCACGAGGTGCCGTCGGTCGTCGTCAGCCTGTCGGTGCTGGCCGCCGTCGTTGCGGTTGCCCTTTGGCTCTCGGGGCGCGCGGTCGAGGAACGCGAGTACGTGCTTGAACAATAATTAACCTCAGTCCGTATAAGACTTTGAGGGGCGTCCAATGACGACAAAGACCCGGTATTTCGTGATTGTTTCGCTGCTCACCCTCGGGGTGGGCCTGGGGACGGGAGTTGTTGCGTATTACGTCGGGTTCCCTGCGGGTGCGGTTGCCAGCCGCGGAGGCCCCGCCGAGCTCGGCTTCATTCCGCGCGACGCGTCGGTCATCGCGTTCGCCAACGTCCACGACATCATGGGATCCGAGCTGCGACAGAAACTCCGCCGCGCCATCCCGATTCAGGAAAACGGCCAGCAGGAGCTCGAGAACCAGACCGGCATCAACATCGAAACCGACATCGATACCATCGTCGCCTGCATGAGCGCCGAAACCCCGGGGGCGAACCCGCCCGGCGCCGGAATGGTGCTGGCGCGTGGCCGCTTCGACGAGACCAAGATCGAGGCGTTGATGCGCGAGCACGGCGCGCACGTCGAAACCTACAACGGCAAGCGTGTCGTGGTGGCCGATCCGCAGGATGTCCCGGTCGATGCCGACCCCGGCGAGAAACCCCGGCATCCCCGTCCCAGTCTCTCCCTTTCATTCATGGAACCAGGCCTCGCGGCGATCGGCAGCACCAAGCTGATCAAGTCCGCGATCGATCTCCACAAGGCCGGCAACAATCCGCAGGCAGGTCTCGAAAGCGTCACCGGCAACGAGGAGCTGATGAACCTCGTGCGCTCGCTCGACAACTCGAACGCGTGGGCGGTCGGGCGGTTCGACGCGCTGCGCAACCAGTCGCATCTGCCGGCGAATGTGCTCAGCCAGATTCCGGCCATCTCCTGGTTCGCGGTCAGCGCGCACATCAACGGCGGACTGCGCGGCACGCTCCGCGCGGAAGCGCGTGACGACGAATCGGCGAACAACCTGCGCGACGTCGTGCGCGGATTCCTCGCGCTCGCCAAGATGGGCTCGGGCGCCAAGCCTGAGCTGCAGGCCGTGATGCAGTCGCTCGAGCTCGGCGGCACCGGCAAGACGGTTTCGCTGTCGTTCGCGGTCCCGGCCGAGCTGTTCGACGTGATCGGCCTCGGCGCTGCCAAGGGCAAGCCGGCCGCGCACTAGGTGATGCGGCCGCGGCTGCGGCCAGCGTCGTAACTGTTTGTCTCCCCCGGAAGGCGCCTTGACGCCTTCCGGTCGCGCCCCCTACACTCCTCGCCAGCAACACCCGCGCTTTTCTCCTTCCACAGATGACCGACCTGGTTTTCTTCTACGGCACGCTGATGAGCGGCTTCAAGCGGCCGGGCCGTTCGCGCATCGATCCGAAGCTGACGCCGATCGGCCGCGGCTCGATCAATGCGACGCTGTTCGACCTGGGCATCTATCCCGCCGCGATTCCAGCCGCGGAGGAACGCGTCCTCGGCGAAGTCCACCGCATGAGCGATGTCGACGGTGTGCTCGCCGCCCTCGACGAGATCGAGGGCTACCGTCCGGGTCAGCCCGACGCCAGCCTGTACACCCGTGTCGAAACGCCGGTCACCTTCGACGATGGCCGGGTCGAACCGGCCTGGGCGTACTTCTACAACGCGCCGCTCGGCCGCGCCCAGCGGATCGAGTCAGGCGACTACCTCCAGCATCTCAAGGTGAAGTGATGACGGCAGAGCGACGTGGTGCGATGTGCGTCGGTGCGAGGTGCGGGCGCTGGCGGCCCGCCTGTACTCGCGGCGGTGGTCCTTGTTTCGGTAGTGTCCGGCTTTAGCCGGACCGCCTTTGCGCAGGAAAGCGATCTCGATCCTCGGATCGTCAAGCTGGTCGCCTCCGTCTCCGAAGAGCGGCTGGGCGTCATCCTGAAGAAGCTGGAGAGCTTCGAGACCCGCAGCACGCTGTCGTCCACGACCTCCACGACCCGCGGCATCGGCGCGGCGCGCCAGTGGATTCTGGACGAGATGAAAGGCTACAGCCCGAAGCTGCAGGTCGCGTTCGACACCTACCAGGTGGTCCCGCAGGGGCGCATCACCCGCGACGTCGAGCTCCGAAATGTCATGGCGATTCTGCCGGGCCGGAGCCCGCGCCGGATTTACGTCAGCGGGCACTACGACACCCTCGCGCGTCCCGGCGGCCAGGGCACCGCCAACGCCGGCGGACCCGCCGATCCCGACGCGCGCACCGCGCCGCCGGCCGATCCCAACGCGCCGCTCGACAACTTCGCGCCGGGCGTGAACGACGATGGCAGCGGCACCGCGCTGACCATCGAGCTGGCGCGCGTCTTCAGCCAGAGCGGCATCGAATTCGACGCGACCCTCGTCTTCATGTGCCACGTCGGCGAGGAGCAGGGGCTGGTCGGCGCGCGTCTTCACGCGCAGAAGGCGGTCGCTCAGCAGATTCCGATCGAGGCGGTCTTCAACAACGACATTGTCGGCAACGACCGCGGCGGCAACGGCATCATCGACGGCGCCACCATCCGGGTCTACTCGGAAGGGCCGGAGGATTCGCCGTCGCGCGAGCTGGCGCGGTTCGTCCAGCGATGGGGCGGCCGCTACGTGCCGTCGCACAAAGTGCGGCCGATGGGACGGCCGGATCGGTTCGGCCGTGGCGGCGACCACTCCGCGTACAACGCGCTGGGGTTCACGGCGGTGGGATTCCGCGAGTCGCGCGAGAACTTCACGCGGCAGCACGATGTGCGCGACACGTTCGAAGGGCTCTCGCTCCCGTACCTGGCGCAGAACGCGCGGGTCAACGCCGCGTCGGCGGCGACGCTCGCGCTGGCGCCGCCGCCGCCGAGCGTGTTGAGCGACCGCAGCCAGCCGATGATCACGCGCGCGCCGTCGGGTTACGACGCGAACCTGAAGTGGAACGCGGCGCCGGGCGCCGCTGCCTACCGTGTCTTCTGGCGCGAAGCGTGGGGGCAGGACTGGCAGCAGGATGTGCGAGTCGGCAACGTCACGTCGCTGATCCTGCCGAACATGCAGATTGACGACTATGTCTTCGGCGTGGCGGCGATCGACGCCGCCGGTCATGAAAGCTTCGTGACGGCCTACGTGAGCCCGCCCCGCGCCAGCACGGACATCAAAACCAAGCCCGGTACATAGGAAGGAACCGCGGAGACCGCGAAGCTCGCTGAGAAAACCGTTTCTCTGCGGTCTTTGCAGTCTCTGCGGTTCCTTCTTTTGTTCGTTATTCCGCCCGTCGGCCGGTGGTGACCGCGTCGATGAAATCGGCGATCGCCGACGAGACCCGCTCAGCCGGCTCCACGAACTCCAGCCCGGCGCGGTAGACCACCTGCTCCTGTTCGATGTCGGTGACGCTGCAGTGCACCACCCGCCCCTTGACGACCAGGGAACGGTCGCCAAGCGTCAGACGGAAGTCGTGAAGCGAATCGAGGTGCAGCGGGAACCCGGTTTCGACCTGCGCGCCACCGTGGCTGATCTCCTTGATCGCCATCGGCTGGAACACCATCACCTCGCCGTGCAATTCGCCCAGGATCTGCAGACGCCGGGTGTCGCGTTTGTCCTCAGCGGGCGCCATTCGGCGGGACTATAACACCTTTCAGTTCATCCAGATCGCGGCCTTGGCCGCCGGAAACAGCTCAGCGTCGGACGGCTCCGTGTACGGCTCCTCGGGCTCGTCGTCGCCGCCTTCGGAGGTGTAGGTGACGACCGGGATTCTGGAGGTGTCATCGTCCAGCTTCAACATCGTCAAGACCTGGAAACCGTCCGCATCGTCGGTGCGCACGCACAGGATGACGAGGTCCGGTTGCACGCGCTTGATCTGCGAGTACGCATGCTGGCTCGACTCGACGAAGACGACGTCGTAGTGACCGGCGTCGAGCACCGTTTCGAGCATTTCGAGCATGTCCGCGCTTCCGTTCACGATCACGACCTTCTGGGTCATGGTCGCGGCGGCGGCGTGCTGGCGAACGCTGTCGGTGGTCGCGGTGTTGGTCATCATCACAGTCCGTCTCCGGTCGGACACCCTCATCAATTCAGGATCCGTGCCATAAGGAATCGGAAGAATTGCCGTCATTTGCGCGAGTTCCTGGCGTCGGCCGGCCGGACACGCTGCGGCTGACTCCGAAAGGTTGCAGCCCGGCGCGAACTGTAACCCACTGAGCCCGGCGCCTTTCTCCTCGTGTTGCAGGGGATGTCCACAGTACGGCACTCTGCAGGCCATGAGCACCGTCACGCAGGCGACTACTTACTACAACCTTATTGACGGCGACTGGGTGCCGTCGGTTTCAGGCGATCTGTTCGAAAACCGAAATCCGGCCGACACCGACGACTTGATTGGCGTGTTCCAGAAATCGAGCGCGGCGGATGCGCAGCGCGCGATCGAGGCCGCCCGCCGCGCGTATGAATCCTGGCGATTGGTGCCGGCGCCCAAGCGCGCGGAGCTGCTGTTCCGCGTCGCCCAGCTGCTCGCCGAACGAAAGGAATCGCTGGCGCGCGACATGACGCGCGAGATGGGCAAGGTCCTGGACGAAACGCGCGGCGACGTCCAGGAGGCCATCGACATGACCTACTTCATGGCCGGTGAAGGCCGCCGCCAGTACGGACAGACCGTCCCCTCCGAGCTGCGCGACAAGTTCGCGATGTCGATCCGCCAGCCTGTCGGCGTGGCGGCCATCATCACGCCGTGGAATTTTCCGATGGCGATCCCCTCGTGGAAGATCATCCCGGCGCTGGTGTGCGGCAACACCGTGGTGTTCAAGCCGGCGACGCTGACGCCGCTGTCGGCGCTCAACTTCGTCAAGATCCTCGAAGAGGCGGGGATCCCACGCGGCGTCGTCAACCTCGTCACCGGGGGCGGCGGCGATGTCGGCCAGGCGATGCTGGTCAGCGATGCCGTCCGCATCGTGTCGTTCACCGGATCGACCGACGTCGGCCGCACCGTGTCGGGTCAGGCGGCGCCCTCTTTCAAGAAAGTGCATCTCGAGATGGGCGGCAAGAACGTCATCCTGATCATGGATGACGCCAACCTGGAACTGGCGGTGGAAGGCTGTCTGTGGGGTGGCTTCGGGACCAGCGGCCAGCGCTGCACCGCGGCGAGCCGCGTGGTCGTGCACGAGAAGCTCTACCGACCGTTCCTCGAGCAGTTTGCCGCACGCGCCCGCGAGCTGCGAGTGGGCGATGGGCTCGATCCGGCGACGCAGATGGGACCATCGGTGAGCAGCGGGCAGCTCGAGACCGTGGTGAAGTACGTCGAGATCGGGCGTCAGGAGGGCGCGCGCCTCGTCTGCGGCGGCCACGCGCTCGCGGACGGCGCCCGCGCCCGCGGGTATTTTCACGAGCCGACCATCTTCGCGGACGTGGCGCCGTCGATGCGAATCGCGCAGGAAGAGATTTTCGGGCCGGTCGTTTCGGTGATTCCGTGCAGGTCCTACGAGGACGCGGTCGCCATAGGCAACGGCGTGCAATACGGGCTGTCGGCTTCGATATACACTCAAGATGTCAATCGCGCGTTCGCCGCGATGCGGGACATGTACACCGGCATCTTTTACGTCAACGCGCCCACCATCGGCGCCGAGGTCCACTTACCATTTGGCGGTACCAAGTCGACGGGCAACGGGCATCGCGAGGCCGGCACTGCCGCGCTCGACGTGTTCTCTGAGTGGAAGTCGGTCTACGTGGACTTCAGCGGCAAGCTGCAGCGCGCGCAAATCGATACCGCAGATCTGTAGCGTTCCATGAATTGGGCTATCGCGGGCCTCGTCTACGCCGCCGTGTGCGCGGCGGTGATGACCGGCCTTGCCGACCTGGAACGCGCCAGGCTGGTGGCGGGCAACATCGCACTCCTGCTGCCGCCGCTGGCGCTGCTCTATGTGCTGGCGATCCGCCGCCGGGCCTGGCGCGGCCGCCAGGCCGTGTTCTGGGGCGCGTTTGGCGCATGGGCGGTGTTGTGGTTCGCGGGGCAGTTGGGCTGGGCGGCCGACGAGCTGCTGCGCTCGACGCCGATGCCCTGGTTCAAGTGGCACATCGTGCTGCAGTTGTGCGGCTCGGCGCTGCCGCTGATCGCGCTGGTTGCCTGGCCCCATCGTCCCGACTCTGAGGACAGCGCCGCCACGGTGGCCATCGACGCGACGGTGCTGGTCTTTCTGACCGGCTTTCTGTACTGGTCGCTGATCATCGCACCGGCCAACAACCCGGAGCAGGCCGCGATGGGGCTGCGATCGCTGGCGATCATCGGACCGATCGTGAGGCTCGCGTCGGTTGTCGCCCTGCTGCTGGCGGCGGCGTCCGCCGGCGAGAGCGAGTGGGCGACGGTCTACCGGCGGCTCGCGCTTGGCATGGCGCTGGCGTTCGGGATTCTGATCGTGTTGTCGATCATCGCGGTGCGCGGCAGCTACGGCACCGGATCGCCGGCCGACATCGGCTGGATGCTGCCGTTCTTCTTCGCGGCATGGGCCGCCTCCGCGTCGCCGGCATCGCCGTCCCACGCGCGCGTCAGCCCGACGCGTCCGCTGGCGCAGGCCTCGCCGTTGCTGTTGTTCGCTGCGTTGCTCGGCGTCCCGGTCATCGGCTACGGCCTGCGTTACCTGATGCCGCTTGGCGAGCCGGCGGATACGCTGCGTGAGATGGCGACGGCGTGCACGCTGGTCGGCGTCATCGGCCTGGTGCTGGTACGGCTTCGCGTCGAGCAGCGCCTCGCCGAGCAGGCCAATCAGCGGTTGCGGCTGCTGGCTACGGCGTGCGAGCAGGCAGGGGAGCTCGTCATCATCGTCGGCCGCGACAGCCGCATCGAATACGCGAACGACGCCTTCTGCCGGGCGACCGGCCACACCCGCGAAGAGCTCGAGTCGCTCTCGCCGCGGGCGCTGGTCGCCGAGGAATCGGTGGCGTCGATTCCGCTGCTCAATCAGAGTCTGAAAGCCCTGAAGGTCACGCGCCTCAACGCGGCGCTGGCGCGCCGGGATGGCTCGACGTTCCAGACGGCGTGCGTCGCCGCGCCGATTGTCAACGCGAGCGGCCGTGTTACCCATTTCGTCGCGGTCATCCGCGACATCACCGACGAGCTGCGGATGCGGGAGCAGCTGGTGCGCGGCGAACGGCTGTCGGCGCTCGGCGAGTTCGTGTCCGGCGTGGCGCACGAGATCAACAACCCGCTCCAGACAATCATCGGATCGCTCGAGCTGGTGCTCGATCAGGATCTCGACCCCAACCTGCGGGTCGACCTCGAACGGGCGCGGTTCGAGGCGGGCCGTGCCGGCCGCATCGTCCGCAATCTACTGCGTTTCGTCCGGCAGGCGCCCAACGAGCGGCTGCTGCTCGATCTGAACGAGATCGTCAAGGCGACGATGAGCGTGCGGGCCTACGAACTGGAGATGGCCGGCGTCCGGATTCGCGAGGAGTACGCGCCGATGCTGCCGCTGGTGCTCGTCAACCGCGAAGAGATTCAGCAGGTCATCCTCAACCTGGTGATGAACGCCCAGCAGGCGATGTCGGATCCAGCCGAGACGCGGGTGCTCTCGGTGAGGACGCTGATGTCCGGCTCGAATGCGATCGTCGAGGTGCGGGACACCGGTCCAGGCATTCCGAGCGAGCTGGCCGGGAAGGTGTTCGAGCCGTTTTTCACGACCAAAGCCGTCGGGACCGGCCCCGGCCTTGGTCTGTCGCTCTCCCTCGGCATCGTCAACGCGCACCAGGGCCAGCTCGAGCTCGTACCGGTAGCGTCCGGCTGCTGCTTCCGCCTCACGCTCCCGGGTTCAGGTTTTGCCGGACCAGCCTCCGTTCACTGACGGTCGCTGGCGGCCCCGAAAGCACCCGCCCTACAATAGACGTTCATGCCGGATCGCGACGTCTTCATCCTCAGCGCCGCACGCACACCGATCGGCCGCTACGGCGGATCGTTCAAGGATCTCCACCCAGCGGAGTTGGGCGCCGTCGCCGCCCGCGCGGCGATCGCTCGGGCGGGCCTGACCGCTGGCGACGTCGACGAGGTGGTGATCGGTCATGGACGGCAGGCCGGCTCGGGCCCGAACCCCGGGCGCCAGGTCGGCCGGCGCGCGGGCGTACCCGATCGCGCTCCCGCGCAGACCATCAACAAGGCGTGCGCCTCGAGCCTGCAGGCGATTGTCGCGGGCGCGCAGTCGATCATGCTCGGCGAGTCGGATGTGGTGCTGGCCGGCGGCATCGAGTCGATGAGCCGGATGCCGTACCTGATCGACGCGATTGACGCGCGCTGGGGCCATCGCATGGGCAACTTCACGCTGGTCGACGCGATGTATCGCGACGGGTTTCAGTGTCCGATCTCGAACCTGATCATGGGCGAAACCGCGGAAATCCTCGGCCGCCAGCATGGCATCACGCGGGAACAGTCGGATGCCTTCGCGCTCGACAGCCAGCGCAAGGCGAAGGCGGCGGCCGACGCCGGGCATTTCGCTCGCGAGATCGCGCCGGTCACGCTCTCCGCAACCGGCCGCGGGTCGGTGGGCGACACGGTCGTCGATCGCGACGAGCATCCGCGCGGCGATACGACCATCGAGAGTCTGGCCCGCCTGCCGGCGGTTTTCGGCGACGTCGAAGGACACCCGGGGATCATCACCGCCGGCACGTCGTCGGGCATCACCGATGGCGGGGCCGCGCTGGTCCTGGCGTCGGCGGACGCGGCGCGGGCCCGCGGCCTGACGCCGCGCGCCAGGATCCTCGGCTGGGCCAGCGCCGGCGTCGACCCACGGCTGATGGGGATTGGGCCGGTGCCGGCGATTCAGAAGCTGACGCAGCGCATCGGGCTTGGCCTCGACGACTTCGATCTGGTCGAGCTGAACGAAGCCTTCGCGGCGCAGGTGCTGGCGGTGCTGCACGAGGCGCCGATCCCGCCCGATCGGCTCAACGTCAACGGCGGCGCCATCGCGCTCGGGCATCCGATCGGCGCCACCGGCGCGCGTCTGGTCGTCACCCTGCTGCACGAGCTCGAGCGGCGCGGCGTGGCACGCGGCCTGGCGACCTTGTGTGTGAGCGGCGGGATGGGGATGGCGCTGGCCATCGAGAGAATCAATTGATGCGTATAGCGGTCATTCCCGGCGACGGTATCGGCGTGGACACCACCACGGAAGCCGTGAAGGCGATCCGCGCCGTCGGCGAGGTATTCGGACGGCAGTTCGATCTCGAAATGCTGCCGTGGGGGGCCGACTATTTTCTGCAGAGCGGCATCACCATGCCGGCCGATGGCTATGCGATGCTGCGCGATCAGTTCGACGCGATCTTCATCGGCGCCCTCGGGGATCCGCGGGTGCCCGACAACCGGCACGCGCGGGACATCCTCCTCGGCACGCGCTTCGAGCTCGATCTCTACGTCAACTACCGGCCGGTGAAGTTGCTCGACGCGCGACTGTGTCCGCTGAAGAACCGTACCACCGCGGACGTGAACTTCGTGGTCTTCCGGGAGAACACCGAGGGCCTCTACGTCAGCATCGGGGGGCGGTTCAAGGCGGGGACCGAGGACGAAGTCGCGATCCAGGAAGAGCTCAACACCTACAAGGGCGTCCATCGCATCATCAAACACGCCTTCGAGTTCGCCAGGGCGAACGGCCGCCGCAGCGTCTGCATGGCCGACAAGAGCAATGCGATGGCGCAGGGCCATGCGCTGTGGCAGCGCGTGTTCAGGGAGCTCGCGCCCCAGTACCCGGCATCGAGGCGCGGCATCTCTATATCGATGCGCTGGCACTGCTGCTGATCCAGAACCCCGCGCAGTTCGACGTCATCGTCACCAACAACCTGTTCGGCGACATCATCACCGACCTCGGCGCGGCGCTGCAGGGAGGCCTCGGCCTGGCGGCGTCCGGCAATCTGCATCCCGGCAAGACCTCGATGTTCGAACCGGTTCACGGATCGGCGCCGCCGCTGGCCGGAAAAAACCTCGCGAACCCGATGGGCGCCATCCTGTCGGCCGCGCTGATGCTCGACTACCTCGGGTTGAGGGAGGAGTCGCTTGCCGTCGAGGCGGCCGTGCAGCAGGCGGTTGTCTCGGGACAGGGTACTCAGGAGATCGGCGGCTCGCTCGGCACGCGAGAAACCGGCGATGCGATCGCGAAGGGCATCAGACGTTAGAGCAGACCTGAAGGTCTGCACTACGAGCGCGTCGTGAGGGCCTTCGGTTTACGGGATCTCGTAAGGACCTTCGGTTTACGGGATCGTAGTGCAGGCCTTCAGGCCTGCCCGAGGAGACAATGGCTATCAAGACGGTCGGTGTGCTGGGTTGCGGGTTGATGGGCGCCGGCATCGCGCAGGTGTGCGCGGCGGCGGGCTACAAGACGATCGTGCGCGAGGTCGATCAGACGTTTCTGGACAAGGGCCTCGGCCGCATCAAGAAGTTCCTGGAAGACGGCGTCACCAGGGGCAAGGTGACTGCGGACACACGGGATAGCACGCTCGCCAACCTGTCGGGCACGACCTCGGTGGACGCGCTCAAGGACTGCGATCTGATCGTCGAGGCGATCATCGAGAACCTCGAGGACAAGCGGACCATCTACGCGGCGCTGGAGCAGGTGGTCGCGGCGCACACCATCTTCCTGTCCAATACCTCATCGCTCTGCATCACCGAGCTCGCCGCGGCGACCCGGCGTCCCGACCGATTCGGCGGCCTGCACTTCTTCAACCCGGTGCCGCTGATGAAGCTGGTGGAAGTGATCCGCGCGCTGACCACGAGCGACGAGACCTACCAGACCGTGTTCGCGTTCGCGCAGTCGCTCGGCAAGGAGCCGATCACCGCGCCCGACCGTCCCGGGTTCATCGTCAACCGACTGCTGGTGCCGTACCTGCTCGACGCGATCCGCGCCTACGAGAACGGGCTCGGCACGCTGGAGGACATCGACAAGGGGATGAAACTCGGATGCGGCTACCCGATGGGGCCGTTCACCCTGCTGGATTTCGTCGGTCTCGACACGACCTACTACATCGCCAACATCATGTTCGAGGAGTTCCGCGAGCCGGCGTACGCGCCGCCGCCGCTGCTGAAGCGAATGGTGCTGGCCGGCCGCCTTGGCAAGAAGAGCGGACAGGGCTTTTACAAGTACGAAGTTTGAAGTACGAAGTCTGAAGTCTGAAGTCTGAAGTCTGAAGTCTGACGTCAGTCCGCCCGCAAGACCGCGATCGGATCGAGCCGCGACGCCCGGCGCGCCGGAATGTAGCAGGCGGCGAGCGCGATCACGCCCAGCAGCGAGACCACGGCGCCGAAGGTGGCTGGATCCCCGGCGGCGACGCCGAACAGCAGGTTCTGCAGCGTGCGGGTGAGCGCCCACGCCAGCGCGAGGCCCAGCGCCAGGCCGGCGGCCGTCAGGGACAATCCGCGAGCGACCACGATCCGCATCACCGAGCCTGACGTCGCCCCGAGCGCCATGCGCAGACCCAGCTCGCGGCTGCGCTGCAGCACCACGTACGACAGCACGCCATACAGGCCGATCGACGCCAGCAGCAGCGCCAGCGCCGCGAATGCGCCGAGCAGCACCATCTGCTGGTGCCGGTCGGCGACGTCGAGCTCGAGGATCTCGTCCATCGTCCGCACCGCCGCGACCGGCTGATCCGGGTCGGCGGCGGCGACGATGCGCCGGAGCGCGTCGGCGACGTCCAGCGGGTTGCCCTTGACGCGAACGGCGAGAAACTCCGGCAGCGCCCACGTCGTGGGTGTCTGCGCGAACGACAGATAGATTGCCGGCTTCATCGCCAGCTCGTAGCCCCGCTCCCGGATGTCCTTGACGACGCCGACGATGGTGAACAGCGGCGTGCTGCGCGAGCCGAAGCGCATCTGATGACCGAGCGGTGAAGCGTCCGGCCAGTACCGCCGCTTCATCGTCTCGTTGATGACGACGGCCGGCGGCGCGCCGGCGGCATCCCGATCGTCAATCAGCCGCCCGTCCACGAGGCGCGCGCCAATCGCCGACAGGTAGCCGGGCGTGCCGACGCGGTACAGCGCGTCGGTGGGCTCGCCGGGCTTCGGCGGCACACCGTCCTCGATCGCGAAATAGATCGAGTTGCCCTGAGACGTGAAGGGCAGCGTCGAGATGTATGCCGCCTGATCCACGCCAGGCAGCCGGCGTGCGTCCGCGGTAACGCGCTCGTAGAACGCCAGACGCTTCAGCGGATCGTGGTATCTCGCCACGGGCAGCGTGGTCCGGATCGTCATCATGTGGTCGGCGCGGAAGCCGACGTCGATCGCTCTCAGGTTGGCAAGCGTCCGCAGCATCAGCCCGGCGCCGACCAGCAGCACGAGCGCCGTCGCCACCTGAAGGACGACGAGCAGGTCCCGGGTGAGACGGCCGCGTCCGCCGACCGCGGACCGGGCGCTCTGCTGCAATGCGTCCTGCAGCGACACCCGCGAGGCCTGAAGCGCAGGGACGATGCTGAACACGCCCGCCGTGGCGAGAGACAGCGCCAGCGTGAATCCCAGCAGACGCAGGTCGAGCACCGATGCCGGCATTGCGGCCACGCCGCGCGGGGTCAGTTGCGCGATCACGGCGGTGCCGGCCGGCGCGAGCGCGAGGCCGATGGCGCCGCCGGCGAGGGCCATCAGCGCGGCTTCGATCACCAGCTGGCGCACGAGACGGCCGCGAGTGGCGCCCAGCGCGGCGCGCACGGCGAGCTCGCCCCGCCGTCCGACGGCGCGCGACAGCAGGAGGCTCGCGAGGTTGGCACAGGCGATCAACAGCACGGCGGCAGCGGCGCCCATCAGCACCAGAAGCTCGACCCGCGTGTTGCCGAGCGCGTCTTCCTTGACCGGCACCACGACCGCGCCGATGTTGGTGTTCGAGCCGGGAAACTGCCGCGCCAGTTCCGCGGCGACGCGGCGCATGTCGTCGTTGGCCGCGGCCAGGGATACGCCAGGCGAGAGACGCGCCACTACGTTGAGGAAGTGCGAGCCGTGATCGGCGGCGACCGCGGGTGACAGGTCGATCGGCGCCCAGTAGTCGATCTGGCGATCGCGGAACACGAAGCCCGGCGGCATCACGCCAATCACTTGATAGCGGTTGTCGCTCATCAGGAGTGTGCGGCCGAGGATTGACCGATCCCCGCCGTAGCGACGTTTCCAGAGTCCGTCGCTGATGACGATGACCGGAGCGCTGGTGCGATCCTCCTCCTCCGTAAATGTCCGGCCGATGGCGGGACGCACGCCGAGCACGTCGAAAAAGTTCTGGCTGACCCGCCGGCCAAGGATCTGCTCCGGCGGGCCGTCGGAGGTGACGCTCGCCGAGCCGCTGCGTGTGGCCGCGATGCCGGAAAACGACCGCTGCAGCCGCTTCCAGTCGGTGTAGTTGCCTGGGGCCGGCGTGTTGCGCGGGAAGCCCGCCGCGGTGTTGTCCTCCCAGATGAGGGCCACGCGGTCGGGATCGGTATAGGGGAGGGGCCGTATCAGGACGGCATCGACCGCCGAAAAGATCGCCGTATTGGCGCCGATACCCAGAGCCAGCGTCGCGACTGCGATCGCGGTGAAGCCCGGCGCTTTCCTCAGCAGGCGAAGGCTGTAGCGCAGATCGGCGAGAAAGCTGTCCATGGAGCTGTTGGACGGCGGGCGCGAGCGGAGGGTTTACTTGCCGAGAGCCTGCTTCGCCTTGTCCTTGTATTCCCGATCCTCGGGCGCCCAGTCGCGGCTCAGGGGCGCGTCGATCACCTTCTGAAACTCCGCGCGCGCGTCCGCCTTGCGCCCGTCGTCCTCGAGCAGCTCGCCGAGGAAGAAATGCGAGACCGTGCTGTCCGGGTTGTAGGTCAGCGACTTGCGCAGGTGAGCCTCGGACAGCTTGCGGTCGCCGCCGAACAGACGCGGCACCTTGAAGTACCAGCGCCCCAGCGCGCGATCGGCGGATCCGTCCATGAAGGCGGGATCGAGCCGCAGTACCGTCTCGAGTGACTCCTTGATCGGCTTGCGGTATTTCAGCCCCTGGCGCAGGCCGAACGACTCGGCGAGCGTGCCCATGTTGGCGGCGATCCAGAAATGACCTTCGGGCCGGTTCGCCTGGAGCGCCGCCGCCTTTCTGGCGGCGTCGATGCCCGCTTCGAGGTGGCCGCGGCGCTCAGGCTCGGGCCCGTGGGTGCCGAGCCAGTAGTCGACGCGCGCGAGCTTCCAGGCCGCGTCGAAGTCGCGCGGGTCGGCGGCGAGCGCCGCCGACCAGGCTTCGGCGGCGCGGCGGGCGCTGGCCTGGTTGGCGCGGTCCGCGTAGAGGCGGTCCGCCTCGCCGAGGCGCGCGTCGCGCGAGGGCGGGTCCGGCGACTGAGCCGCGAGAGCCGAGATATAGAATAGAAGGATGCAGGACGCGATCAGAAAGCTGCTGACGGACCTCGGCGAGGATCCGATGCGCGAAGGACTGCGCGACACGCCGAAGCGGGTGGAGAAGGCGTACAAGTTTCTGACCAGCGGGTACAGCGCGGATATCGACCAGGTGCTGAACAACGCGCTCGTTCTCGGTCGATTATAGCGAGATGGTGATCGTCAAGGACATCGACTTTTACAGTCTGTGCGAGCACCACCTGCTGCCGTTTTTCGGCAAGTGCCACGTCGCCTACATTCCCAGCAACAAGGTGATCGGCCTCAGCAAGATCCCGCGGATCGTCGATGTCTTCGCGCGCCGGCTGCAGGTGCAGGAGCGGCTGACCAACCAGATCGCCGACACCATCCGCGACAAGATCGCGCCGCTCGGCGTCGCGGTCGTGATGGAAGCGACGCACCTGTGCATGTCGATGCGCGGCGTGGAGAAGCAGAACTCGTTCGCGGTCACCAGCGCGATGCAGGGTGCCTTCCGCGACAACGCGCGCACGCGGATGGAATTTCTTGAGCTGATCAAGCTGCGCAGCGCCGCGCCGGGCATGCGCGAGCCGGCCGGCTATGCGTGCATGGCGGACGAATAGAAATAAAGGGCGGGACAGGCAGGAGGGGCTGGATAGGCAGCAGGGGCCGTCTCGCCCTGTCTGCCCGTCCCGCCTTTCCATGCCCGTCCGCCCTTCTGCCTATCCTACTCTGTTAGAACTTGAACGCCGCGCGCACCACGGCGGTTCGCGGCCGAGGATCTGCACCGGCGATCCGAACTGCTGCAGCGTGGCCCGCGTCCCGGTCGTCGGATCGGTGAACGCCGTCGCCGGCGTCAGCGTGCGCACCTGCCACACCATGTTCGAGTTGGTCAGGTTGTCGAAGATCCACCGTGGCTTCCAGGCTCCGGCTGCCGTCGAAACTGGAACAGCTTGCCGACGCGCACGTCGATCTTCGGTTCAGCGAATCCAGCCGCGTGTTGCCGATCGGCTCGAGCATTGATCGTCTGGCTGCCGCCGATCGCCAGCGCGCGGCTGATCTGCCGGGTCACCGGCCGGACCCTGCTGCGCCGCTGTAGTTGCCGCTGAAGATGATCTCGTGCCACGGCAGGATGTACATCCCGGTCAGCTTGAACTGGTTCGGCTTGTCGCCGTTCGCGTTCGCAGCCGCTGCATCGGTGAGCTGTTGCCGTTGTTGTTGATCAGCAGGTTCGGCGAGATGTTCGGCGACTGTCAGCTGATGTCGTCGACCGGTTCTTCGACAGCGTGTAGCCGGCCAGCATCTGCCAGCGGTGCGACAGCGCTTGGTGGCGGTCATCTCCAGGCCCTTGTAGCTCTGGACCAGTGTCGGGTCGTTGGTGATCAGCGTGCGGTTCGCCGCCGACAGCCGCTGGTAGAAGCCGTAGGTGCCGTCGTCGGCGGTGCCGACGACGCCGTCGATGCCCGGATCGACCGCGGTGGTCAGCGTCGTCGCGTAGACGCCGGTTGTCCGGGTTGATCGTGGCCTGGGTATTTTTCTCGCGGCGATAGGTGAAGACCGCGCTCAGCTTGAAGTTGGCCACCAGCTTCGCGATCGACGCCGAAGGCGAACTCGTCGGTGTAGGGCCGGCTTGAAGTTCGGATCGATCGAGGTCAGCATGCACGCCGTTCGACGTCACCGCGCGTGATCGACCGGCGTGCCGGTCTGCTCGCCGATCTGGTACTTGTGATCGCCGTTGGCGTCGTTCCAGACGTACTGTCTCGCTGTAGTTGGCGTTCGGGTTCACGTTGCTGACGCCGCCGCCGCCGGTGGACAGGACGTAGTAGTAGCGTCCGGCCGACGCCTTCGCCGCGGTCTTGCCGTCGCCGGTGACGTCGACGACGGCGCTGACGCGCGGGCCGACCGTGTTCCACTTCACGATGTTGCGGACTCTCGGCGAAGCTGCGCGGCCTGGCGCCGCGAAGCCGCCGATGCCGGCCGCGGCGAAGCGGCGACGCCGGGCTCGACTGCTCCGGCAGGTAGCCGTTCGAGCTGCTCGTAGCGCACGCCGCCGGTCACCGTCAGGCGCTTCACGCTGTAGCTGTCCTGCGACGAAGAGCGACAGCACGTTGAGCGCGCGTCGCGTCGTTCTGCGGCGTCGCGAACAACGTCACGTTCTGCGGCTGCGAACGCGCCGCTCGCGCTGGTGTAGGTCAGGCCGACGTCGTCGATGCGCGTCGTCTCGTTGCGTGTCGACGGGCGTGCGTGTAGTCGAAGCCGAACTTGAATTCGTGCCGGCCGCCGAGCGCCTGATCCATGTAGTACTGCGCCGTGGCGTTGGCCTGGTAGCGGTTGCGGTTGCGGACCACCTGGCTGGCGTTGTTGCCGTAGATGATGCCGGTCGCGTTGTCGGTCGAGCGACTGCTGGTTGCCGCCGTTGAAGTAGGTCGGGAACAGAATCTTGTTCACGCCGACCGCGCGCGTCGAGGAACAGGTTCTTGCCGAGCACCGAGTTCCACAGGCCCTGGCCGACGTCGAACATGTCCTCTTCGTCGACCGTCGAGTCGGGCACGGTGATCGCCTGCGCGTTGAGCAGGCGGTTCGGCTTGTTGTAGCGCTGCCGCGAGTAGAAGCCGGTGATGCGGTTGTTCTGGTTCGCCTGCCAGGTGACGTTGCCCAGGCCCGAGGTGATGTTGGTCTGATCGAGCACCGTCTGCGAGTTCTGCACCGGCGACGTTCTGGTGCACGCGCCAGTCGCGGAACGACGCCGAAGAAGCGCAGCTTGTTCTGCACCAGCGGTCCGCCGGCGGTGAAGTTGATGTCCGACACGAAGTCCGACGTGTTGCCGTTCCGGGCGGAAGCCGTACTTCTGCAGCGTCGGATCGGTGTCGTTGCGGCCCTGCATGCTGTCGTTCAGGTAGGTGAACGTCGTCGCTGCCGTTCCACTTGTTGCCGCCGGTCTTGGTGATCATGTTCAGGAACACGCCGGAGGTCGGCACGGTGATGTCGTGCGCGCCGGTCGACACCTGGATGTCGTCGAACGCGTCGAAGTCGTAGTAGAAGCCGGCGGCGCCGATCGCCGCCGGGTCGCCGACGTTGATGCCGTTGAGGAACGACGTGTTCTGCGCGCTGGTCGTGCCGCGCGCGCTGAAGGTGCCCTGCAGGCCGCCCGAGGTGCCGCCGACGTCAGGCCGGCTCATCACCAGGCCGGGCACCTTGGCTTCGACCAGCGCCCAGATGTCGCGGCCGCCCGGCGTGCCCTGAATCAGCTGCTCGCTCAGGTTGACGGTGACGTTCGCGCTCGTGGTGTCGACGGTCGGCGACGCGCCGGTCACGGTGATGTTCTCCGCCACGCTCGCGACCTTCATCGCGAACTCGACCGGCGTCGTCTGGCCGACCAGCACCGCGATGTTCTCGCGCGTGACGGTCTGGAAGCCGGAGAGCTCGATCTTGACGGTGTAGGTGCCCGGCACCAGCGACGGGAAGCGGTTGACGCCGCCGGCGTCGGTGACGCCGGTCATCGAGCCGGCGACGAGCACGGGACTGGTGATCGTGATCGTGACGCCCGGCATGACGCGCGCCCTGCTCGTCGACCGCTCTGATCAAGAATGCTGCCGGTCTGCACCTGGGCGCTCGCCGTCGTGGCGAGCAGCCAGGGCCGTCGAGCACGGCGAGGAAACTCACGATCCGTTTCATATTTGCGGTCCTCCTGAGAGAGAAAACGTTCGGTAGGAAAAAATCCGTTGCGGAACCCGGACACTCTATCAAAGCGATCTTCGCGTGCAGCCGACTATTTCCGACGAATCTCCACACGCGCTGGACATCTTCGAAAACTTGGATTGCCGATGTTCGGCCGATGTGACTCCATGGACAGCCTAGCGTCTGTGATACTCACTCGCCATGAAGAAATTATCTCTTCGCGATCGCTCTGATCGCTCACGCTCGGCGCGCTCGTCTTCATCGTCGACGCGGCGCCGCAGCCATCCGGCGCGCGTGCGGACAGCCGACTCACGATCGAACAGCTGATCGACATCCGCCATCCGTCGAACCCGGTGTGGTCGCCTGACGGGCGCCACGTCGCGTTTCTGTCGGAGCGCGCCGGCATCGCCAACATTTTTGTCGCCGACGTCGCCGCGCTCGTCTGTCGGCCGCGGCGGCGCGCGCGCTGACGCAGCTACGCGGACGGCCAGGGCGGCGGTTTCTTCTGGAGCGCCGACAGCGCGCGCGTGTACTTCGCGCGGAGCGGCGATCTCTGGCAGGCGGCGGCGAGCGGCGGCGAGCCGTCCGCGGTCTGGACGACGCCGCAGGCGGAGAACGGCATCACGCCGTCGCCTGACGGCACGCGGGTCGCGTTCGTCCGGTCGGCCCTTCGACGGCCGGGCAGGCGGCGCCGCGGCGGCGGCGCCGGCACGGTCGGGCGAGCAGGGCGCGGCGGCGGCGCCGGCGGCGGCGATCTGATGATCCGCACGCTCGCCGACGGGCACGAGTCGCTGGTGCGTGCGCGCGCGACAATCACGCCATCGGCGGCCTGAGCTGGTCGCCCGACGGCAAGGCGATCGTGTTCAGCGACAACAACCGCACCATTCGCCACGAGCAGACGCCGGCCTACTCCGGCTCGAAGATCATCTACACGATCAGCGAGAACGTGCCGGGCGAGACCGACGTGGTCAACGCGGACGGCACCGGGATGAAAACGCTCGGCTCGGGCGGCGGCTTCGGCGGACGCCGATGGCTGGACGCGGCGCACTTCCTGGCCGAGCGCACCTCGCCGGATTTCAAGAAGCGCACGACGTCGGTGGTCGCGCTCGCCGGCGGCGAGCCGAAGGTGCTCCACGAGGAAGTGGCGGACAAGTTCTGGAGCATCACCGGCGATGCCGGCGCGCAGCCCTCACCGGACGGCAAGTGGATCGCGTTCCTCAGCGATCGCGACGGCTGGGATCACGTCTACGTGATGCCGGCGAGCCGGCGGCGCCGCCGTGCAGATCACGAAAGGGAAGTTCGAGGTCCGGGCGCCGCAGTGGTCGCCCGACAGCACGCGCATTGCGTTCGATGCCAACGAACCGGATCACTACGGCGACCGGCACCTCTACGTGGCGACGATCGGATCGGATCCGGCGCACGCGACGATCGCCGCCGTCACCAGCGGCCGCGGCACCGACATCGCGCCGCAGTGGTCGCCCGACGGCACGCGGCTGGTCTTTCAGCACACCGACCCGCACAACTCCGCCGACATCTGGGTGGCCGACGCGAAGCCGGCCGCCAAGACCGTCGCGGCTGTCCGACTCGATGCCGGCGGCGATCGATCGCACGCAGTTCGTCGAGCCGGAGAGCGTGAGCTACGCGGGCCCCGACGGCCAGACGGTGCCGGCGTGGCTGTTCGTGCCGAAGGGTCTCGACCGCACGAAGAAGCATCCGGCGATCGTCTGGATTCACGGCGACGGCGTGAACCAGGGCTACGACGGCTGGCACGTGCAGCGCAACTACGCGGTCTACTACAGCTTCCACCAGTACCTGCTGCAGAAGGGCTACGTCGTGATCATGCCCGACTATCGCGGCAGCATCGGCTACGGCAAGGCGTGGCGCGAGGGCGTCTACATGGACGTCGGCGGCAAGGACGCCAAGGACGCGTGGATGGTGACGAACTACCTGAAGACGCTGCCCTACGTCGACATGGATCGCGTCGGCGTGTGGGGCCTGAGCTACGGCGGCTTCTTCACGCTGATCGCGGTCACCGACCAGCCGAAGCTGTTCCGCGCCGCGGTCGACGTCGCCGGCGTCGCCGACTACGCGATGTACTACGAGGATCCGTATCACGGCGGCTGGACGGCGAGCCGCATCGGCACGCCGGAGCAGAACCCGGAGGTCTACGCGAACGCCTCGCCGCTGTCGCACATCGATCGGCTCGAGCGGCCGCTGCTGGTGCTGCACGGCACGTCCGACGTGAACGTGCCGTACCTCCACTCGGTGCGGCTCATCGATGAGCTGCTTGAAGAAGGGGAAGGGCGATCTCGTCTCGTTCATGACCTACCCGGGCGAGTTCCATTACTTCACGCGCGAGCACGTGCTGCGCGACGCGTGGCACCGGGTCGAGGACTTCTTCGACGCCAACCTGAAGACTGGCGCGGTCGCGAGCCACTGAACGATCGGAAGGAACCGCGAGCGCGAAGGCGCAGAGGTCGTCTCCGTCGCACTCGCGGTTTCTTCTGATACGTGACACTCGCCGTACTATACTGGCCGCATGCGTAGCGCATCTGCATGCCTCGTCGCTCTGGCGATCGCGGTGCCCGCGTTCGCGCAAGCCCGCAAGCCGTGCCGCCGCGCAAGGCGCCGGCGGCCGCCCGGCCGCGGCACTGAAGAAGGTCGCGCCGGAGATGACCTGTCCCGCGCCCCTCGGCGTCGGCGTGAAGACCAAGCTGTCGTTCTGCGAGGTGATGGCCGGCCGCGATCCGGCCGCCGGCGTGATCATCCAGATCCCGCCGCACAAAGGACCCGCGACGCTCACCTTCGATCTGCACAACCTCCACACCTACTCCGAGGAGCAGGTGAAGGCGCACCGCGCCTACGCGCGCTACACCGCGACGATCGGCGTGCTGACGCTCGACAACACGCTGATCAGCCGGGCGGTGGTGCAGAACGAGTTCCGCGCGGCCGGCGATCTCGTCGATCGGGTCGGCGGCGGCGCCGGACCGGGCGGCGTGAAGGCGGTTGCGCCGACCGGCACCGAATCGATCACGGTGCTGATTCCGGAAGCGGAACTGGCGGTCAGCCTGCTGGGTGAGAAGCTCGCGGTCGAGCGCATCGACGGCCCGGCGAGCTACGCGCAGCCCGGCCGGCCGATCGCCGTCGTCAGCAACGTGATGCTGGAATATCGCCCGGGCCCGCCGCCGAAGCCGCCGAAGGCGGTGCCCGCGAAGAAGGGCCGCTAGGTCGGGTGGGCCGGGCAGGTCGCGCGGGTCGCGGCCGAGCGAGGAGAACAGACGATGCGAATCTTGCTCTCGGCGCTGTTCATGTTTCTACCGGTTCTCGCTTTCGCGCAGGTCAAGCGCACGAACCCGCCGACGCTCTCGACGCCGACCGGCTACACCCACATCGTCGAAGTCACCGGCCCGAACCGGACCATCTACATCTCCGGACAGATCGCCTACGACAAAGACGGGAAGGTCGTCGGCGCCGGCGACATGAAGGCGCAGGCCGAGCAGGTGTTCAAGAACCTCGAGACCGCGCTCACCGCAGCCGGCGCGAAGTTCGCCGACGTCGTGAAGATGAACAGCTACATCACCGACATGTCGAAGGTGCAGGCGGTCCGCGACGTGCGCGCGAACTACTTCACCGACGCGGCGCCGGCCAGCACCTTCGTCGAGGTGAAGGGCCTGGTGCGCCCGGATCTGCTCCTCGAGATCGAAGTCGTCGCCGTCGTTCCGGCCAAGTAGACAACTCGCCGCATCACTTCGTCCGAACCGGTCCAAGGTGCTCGTCGAACCATCGGAGCACGTCGCGAATCAGGTCGTTGGGCGGCGGGATGTGGCCGCCGTCGTGAACCACCAAACGTTTGCGATCGGGAGGCGCGCCTAGCAGCGCGAAGAGTGGCTTGGCGACCGTCTCGAACGGAAAGATAAAGTCGTCGCGGCCGGATATCATCAGCGTCGGCGCGATGATATGCGGTGCGAAATTCAGCGGCTCCGCTTCCGCTGGCCGGCGGGCGGCGACGAGGCCTCCGGACACCAGCACGACGGCTTTGAATCGCGGCTCGACCGCGACGATCGGAAGCGCGGCGCTCGCTGCCGCGCTCAGCCCGTAGTAGCCCAGTTTCCCGGTATCCATGTCGGATCGCGTTTGCAGGTAATCGATGGTCCGGCCGAGATCCTTCGACCATTGGACGACCATGTCGCGATAGGCGTTCATCTGATCGTCTCGTGGAAACTCGCCCACTCCCGCGAACCGTTGGAACGTCCCCTGATAGATCGGAAACACGAGCGCGCGGCCGCTGAGAGGAATGAAGCGGAATTGTAACGCGCCGGGTGCGTCCGCGATGTCCGTGCCGAAGCGAAAGAGCCCGAACGTGTACCCACCCGGAAACCAGACGATCGGTTGAAACGGTGGCACGGCGTTCTTCGGCAGGAGAATGTGGACCGGCACGCGCTCCTGTCCGTACGCCGCCGCGATCGACACGTGTTCTGCACGCCATTGTTCCGTGTCTTCCGTGGACTCCATACGGGCGTCGAGAGGACGCTGATCGTAGGCGTAGAGCGCCCGGTACGCCTCATAGAGTTCGTCGCCGACGGGTTTGTCGGTCCGAGCGCCAGAACCGGCCGCGATCGCCGCCGAGGCATCGGGCGGCAGCGTCGAAGTGTCGCGAATGCAGCGGAAGCCGTGGGTCTCGTTGCGATCGACGGGCGATCGCGCCTCGCGGTTCAGCGCCATGTAAGGCGGATCGTTCCACGCGCCGCCGACAACGTACCGGCGACCCTCTGTTTCGTTCCAGATCCATTCCTTCACGTTACCCGCGAGCCCATAGGTGCCGTAGGTCCCGAGATCCTTGAGCCGGGTCGGCGGTTCGGACGACCTGCCGTTGAAGTTCGCGATGGCTGCGACCGTCTGGCCGAACAAGAAATTCCCCGTTGCCTGCTTCCAATGAAAGACAGTCGGGAGTCGCTTCCCGGCGAATTCGGCATATGCCGCCGCCTCGTACCAGCTGACGCCGGCCACCGGGTAATCCGCCTGTCCTGCGCGATACGTGCCGAGCTCCCAGCTGGCGGGGCCCGGCCGGCCGGTCTTGTCCGTGAACCGTGCAACCGCGTCCTCGAAGGACCGGTTCACGCCGTCGATGACGAAGGGCTCGTGCCAGTACTGGCGTTGGCTGTATCCGCCCGCGTCGGCGAAGCGCTTGAATTCCCGATTCGTCACCTCGTACTTGTCGATCCAGAAATCCGCGAGCTGGACCCGCGTGGTTCCTTCTTGAGATGGCCCGCCGCGGACGTAGACCATGCCGGCGGGTGCCTCTCCCAATCGGTGAATGGTGATGAGCGGTCCGATCGCCGACGAGCCCTCCGCCGATTCGAACCCGTCCTTGGCGAACTTCCACCTGAGCTCACCTTGTGGCACGCGCACGTCCTTGAGGGGAACGCGTCCGATTGATTCCCACGGACCATCGACGTCGGCGTAGTCCTTGAAGTACACGTCCGCGCCAGCCGGTTCGTCGAGGGCAAACGGCGCCGTCGCGGCGACGAGCGCGCGCCGGACGCGAGCATCGCCGGGGGCGGCTTTCGTCGTACGCTGTGCGAGCCGATAGGCCTCGACGTACTGCCCCGTCGCAGCCAGCCGCTCCACCTCAGGAATCGATCGCTCGACCATCGTCGCCGTCTGCCACCGGCGAATGGCCACCCAGGCCGCAGCGACGACGGCGGCAAGAAGGACAACCGCCGCGACGGCAACGTAACGCGCCATCGCCGACCGACGCGGCACCGCGTTCACGGGCGACAGTTTCCGCAGATCGTCGAGCACTTCAACTGCCGACGGGTAGCGCTGCAGCGGGTCCTTTTCGAGACAGCGCGCGACAATGTGCAGAAGCGCGTCGGGCAGGTCGGGCCGGATCTCGGAGAGCGGCTTCGGCCCGTCACGCATCACCGCGGCGGTCACTGCCCGTTCGGAATCGCCCTTGAACGCACGTCGCCCGGCCAGCAGCTCGTAGAGCACGACGCCGAACGCAAACACGTCCGATCGTGCGTCGATCGCCTGCCCGAGCGCCTGTTCGGGCGACATGTATCCGCTGGTGCCGACGACCGTGCCGACTCGCGTGACCGGACTGACGGTCGGCGCCTCGAGACCGGCGGGCGATGTCCATTTCGAGAGCCCGAAATCGAGCACCTTGATGTCGCCGGTACCGGTCACCATGATGTTGGCCGGCTTGATGTCGCGATGGATGATGTTTGCGGCGTGCGAGGCGGCGAGCGCACTCGCAATCTGCAGCGCGTAGCCGAGCGCGCGATCGAGCGCCATCGGACCGTCACGGATCACGCTCGTCAGGGCGATGCCGTCGACCAGCTCCATCACGATGAACTCGACGCCGTCGTGGGCGTCGATGTCGTAGATGGTGATGATGTTGGGATGTTTGAGGGCGGAGGCGGCCTTGGCTTCCTGAGCGAAGCGGCGCTTTCGTTCGTCGATCTCCGGGCCGCTGTGCAGCACCTTCACCGCTACTTTGCGGCCCAGGCGCTCGTCGTCGGCCTCGTAGACGATGCCCATCCCGCCGCGCCCGAGCTCGCGTCCGACCTGGTACCGGGACGGTAGTTGAGGCGGCATGGCTTTCGACGGTCCGATTCTAGTCACAAAATAAAAAAGGCCGGCGGAAAACCGCCGGCCCAATCTGCGACCTGAAATCTGAAATCAGAACGCTGAAATCTCGCTACACGACCGGCTTGTGCAGCACTTCCTGCGGCTGCGACGCCTTCTTCTTGCCGCCGAGTCCCTGAATCTGGAGAGTCGGCTGCTCCTTGAGCACGTGCTGCGCGTAGAGCTTGGCCATCTCGGCGTTGTGCGCCGCTTCCTTGGCGATTTCCTCGGGTGTCTTGTGCTTGCGCGCCTGGGCCGCGAGCTTCTCTTCGCGCGCGTTCTTGGCGATGCCCATGTCGTCCATGTCGGTCTGCGCGCCGGCGCGGACCGCTTCCTCGTTCAGCTTCAGCCGGTGCTCGGTCGAATCGAGCTGCACCGACTTGCCGCCGGCGAAGATTTCGTGGCGGCCGTGCTCCTCGTACCACTTGGTGAGGGTGGCCGTCATGTGCATCTTCTCGATGATGTTGCGCCAGCCGATGCCGGTGTTGTAGGCGCAGAAGGAGATTTCACCCTGCTGCGTCGCATACGGGATGATGCACATCTCGGTGCGGCGGAAGTCGTAGTTGAACAGGTCCTGGAACCACATGCCGGCGATGAACAGGAAGTTCCAGCGATCGGCGCGCCGCTTGGCGATGTCGTCCATCGTCCGGTCGCCTTCGACCTTGCCGTACTTGCCCTTTTCGGCCGCCTTGGTGGCGCCGAAGGTCTTGTCGAATTTCTTGAGCAGGTCGGTCAGCTTGAAGTGGGTCGGCGAGTTGAACGAGTCGTAGTTGCGGACGACCGCGAGCGCCATCCCGAAGTTCGACCAGAAGCGGCTGCGGCCGGCGTCGGTGACCTGCTGCACGTCCCTGGCGAACCGCTCCGCCTTCAGGAACTTGGTGACCGGCACGGCCTCCTTGGTTTCCTTGTCGATCATGATCGCCATGCCGATGCCGCAGTTCGGGTGGCAGCCGCAGGTCAGCTGGCCGAACTCCTTCTCGGCGCCGTGCGTCACGTCGGCCCAGTCGGTGAAGCTGCCCATGAACGAAATCGGGAACCAGTCGCGGATCGGCTCGCCGATGCCGGTCTGGTTCTTGACGTCGTGCGCGAGGTGCGACAGCGTGTAGCGCTGCGCGGCGCGGCGCTCCGGCGTCACTTCCTCGTCGCGGCCGGTGAACGACACCGGCTGGAACGACAGGAAGTTGATGGTCTTCGGGTTGTCGAGCGCGAACTCGATGATCCGGCCGACCTGCTCGTTGTTGACGCCGTTGACGATGGTCACGACCGGGACGATGTCGACGCCGTTGCTGTGGAGGTTCTCGATCGCGCGCAGCTTGACGTCGAACAGGTTGCCGACGCGGCGGTGGGCGTTGGCGGCGTTGCCGATGCCGTCGAACTGGAGATAGGCGTAGCGCAGGCCGGCCTCGGCCGCTTCCTTCGCGAACTCGGGGCGCTTGGCGAACTCGATGCCGTTGGTCGCCGCCTGGACGCTGTTGTAGCCGACCTTGCGGGCGTAGCGGACCGCGTCGAGGAAGTAGGGCGAGATGGTCGGCTCGCCGCCGGAGAACTGCACCGACATCTGCCGGCGCGGCTTGATGCTGATCGCGTTGTCCAGCACCATCTTGATGTCTTCCCACGACAGCTCGTGGACGAACCCGACCTGGTTCGCGTCCATGAAGCAGGGGTCGCACATCATGTTGCAGCGGTTGGTCAGGTCGACGGTCAGCACCGAGCCGCGGCCGTGCTGGATCGTGCTCGAGCCGTGGTTGTGGAGCTTGTCGTCGTTGTGCGCGCGGATGTCGCGGCCCGGGAACACCTCTTCGAGGTGCTTGAAGAACGCGGTGTCCATCGCCATCACGTCCTCGAAGTGGCCGTGCAGCGGGCAGTCCTTCACCATCAGGATCTTGCCGTCGCGCTCGAGGATCGTGGCCTTGATCTCGCCGACCTTCTCGGTCAGCAGGTCGTTGACGTCTTTCTTGCCGTCGATGATCGCCTGGCGCGCTTCACGCGTGCAGGTCGGGCACAGCGAGTCGGTCTCGCGCGGCCAGCCGAGCGGCGGTTTCGTTTTCTCGTATGACTTGAGCAGCGGCTTGTCCGACCACTTCGGCGTGAAGGACGGGCGCTGATTAATCTTGTTCAGGTTATTGAACACTGCCCACGCGCCGTTGGCGGCGAACGAGAGTCCCTTTTCCACGAACTTAATAGGCTTGTGCATGCGTTAAATATTAGAGGACAAAAGCCTTAGCTGATTACATTTTCAGCGAACGGGCATTATCGGACGCGAACGGGCCGGAATGGGCGCCAACGGTCAAACTCCGACCTATATTGTCGGCAATCAAGAAGCGTCAGGCGGCAATCCATGATCACGCCCGGACCCCGCCGGGGCTCTGGTCAAGGATCTCCCGCACCTTCCCCAGCAGCGTCGCACCCGAGTACGGCTTCTCGATCAACGGGTCTTCGATCGCCTCGCGCGCGCCGCGTTCGGCGTAGCCGGTTGCGAACAGGATGGGCAGATCGGGTCGGCGCTCGCCGATCAGCCGCCGGGTATGGCGGCCGTCGCCATTGGGCATCATCACGTCGAGGAAGACCAGGCGGATGTCCGGTTCGTGATCCGCGAACAGCCGCAACGCCTCGGCTCCGTCGCGCGCCGCGATCACGCGGTAGCCGGCCCGCGTCAGCTGCCGGACCGCGAGCTCGCGGACCGCCGGTTCGTCCTCGGCCACCAGAATCAGCTCACCGCGGCCGCTGGACGCTTGCGCCGTCGCACCGACGGCCGGGCCGACCGCCGGTCCCGCGGTCGGCGGCAAGTACACCGTGATCGTCGTGCCGCGGCCGACTGCCGTGTCGATTTCGATCACGCCGTCGTAGCGCTTCACAATCGCGTAGACGGTAGCGAGGCCGAGACCGGTGCCGCGGCCGATGCCCTTGGTCGTGAAGAACGGCTCGAAGATGCGCGGCAGGAACTCAGCCGGGATCCCTTCGCCGGTGTCGCCCACCTGAATGGTGACGAAGTGGCCCTCGCGCGCCCACGAACGCGGCGCGACGAACGCGGCATCGAGCGTCCGCATCCCGGTCGTGACCGTGAGCGTGCCGCCCTCCGGCATCGCGTCGCGCGCGTTGACGCACAGGTTCATCACGATCTGATCGATGTGGCCGCGCTCGGCGAGCACCGGCGGCGCGGCGGGGTCGCTCGAGATCAGGAGGTGGACGTTGGCCGGGAGCACCCGCCGCAGGATGTCGCCAATCTCGTTCACGGCCGCGGCGATGTCGAGGATCCTCGGGTGGATCACTTCGCGGCGGCTGAAGGTCAGCAGTTGCTGCGTCAGATCGCGCGCGCGCTCGCCGGCCTGCGTGACTTTGTCCAGGTTCGAGAGCCCGCGGCTGTCGGGCGGCAGGTACTCACGCGTCAAGTCGGCAAAGCCGAGAATCGCCTGGAGCAGGTTGTTGAAGTCGTGCGCGATGCCGCCGGCCAGTTGCCCGACCGCCTCCAGCTTGCGGCTCTGCGCGATCTCGCTCTCCAGCCGGGCCCGCTCCTCCTCGGCGCGTTGCCGCTCGGTGATGTCCCGCGCGATCAGCAGGATGCCGGCGGCGTGGCCGGCCTGCGTGAAGAGCGACGCCTTGACTTCGGCGAGCCGCCACCCGCCGCTGCTGGTCCGCACGCGCCAGACCTGGGGCGTCGACGGGATGCCGGCCGCGGTGGCCTGCAGACGGCGCATCGCTTCCGGTACGTCGCCGGGATCCAGCAGCGTCGTCAGCGGCCGGCCGGACCAGTCTGCGCGCGCCCATCCGGTGATCGCCTCGAACGCGGCGTTGGCGGTCAGGAGATGCCCGTCGAGATCGGTGGTGACGATCACGTCCGTTGCGGTGTCGAAGAGACCGCGATACCGCGTCTCCGAATCGCGCAGCGCCGCCAGGGCGCGGCGCCGCTCTTCGACCACCCCGGCCAGCGTGACCGCGGTGGCGCCGGACACGACGATGAACTGCTGGAGCACCAGCACGCCCGTGCCGTTGTCGGTTTGCGCAAACGGCCCGCTCCCCTCCAGCGCGCTCAGGATCGACAGCGCGGCCAGCAGCAGCGTGGCGCCTGCCGCGCCCGGCGCGCCGAAGCGCAGCCCCGCCCAGACCAGCAGCGGAAATGGCACGTACAACATGGATAGCGCGTTTGCGCTCGATCCGCCCGCGGCGCGGAGGATTCCCAGCGTCGGCAGGCTGCCGGCCACGATCAGCACGACCAGCGCCAGCGCTTCCGCGAATCGTGCGGCGCGGACATCGCTGCGCAGGCGTGAGCGGAACGACGCGAGGGCGAGCAGGGTGGGGACGACCGCAACATTTCCGACCGCGTCTCCGAACCACCACACCCGCCACGAGCTGACGAACGCCACGGCCGGGTAGATCCGCTGGACGGCAAAGGCACCGATGAACCCGCTGACGAGCGGCGCCAGGATGACGCCCACCAGGACGAAGGCAAGGCAGTTTTTGAGCTCGTCGAGGCGGGGCCGGCCGCGGCTCACCAGCCGCAGCACCGCGGCGGTGCCGACAATTTCCAGCGAATTGGCGACGACGTACAGCACGTCGACCAGCGGGTCGCCGAACAACAGGTTGCGCGGGACGATCGCCAGAAGGTAGAGCCACCAGGTCGATGGCGGGGTCAGCAGCAGCGCGGCGATGGCGATCGCGTTGGGCAGCCTGATCGGCGCGATGCTGACGTTGGGGATCGAGATCGCGCCGGCGATCCAGACGGCGGCCGCGTAGGCGAGACCCAGCAGGGCGGCCTGCGCAACCGTCCGAAGGAACGACGGGGCCGGGGTAGCGTCTGGTGCTGGCATGGCTCAGGGCGGCGGCCCGTGTGCCCGGCCATGATAGGTCAGATTCCGAGCCGCTGCTTGAGATCGCGGACGCGATCGCGCGCCACGCTCAGCTCGGTTCTGGCGTCGTCTTTCAGCCGCACCAGCACGCCGCCGTCCACCGCCGGAAACAGCTCCTGGACGAAGCCGATGTTGACGATGGTGGCGCGGTGCACCCGCGCGAACCGCCGTGCGTCGAGCTGCGATTCGAGCTCCGTGAGGGTGTGATCGATCACATGCTCGTGGCCGTTGACGACCGCGAACGTCAGCTTGTCTTTCGAGACGAAGTGGCTGACGCGGGCCACGTCCAGGACCGTGGTGCGCTCGCCGACGCGCGAGGCGATGCGTTCGAGCCGCCGCGTCGGCGCCAGCTGCGCCGCGAGCTCCCGCGCCAGCGCTCGCACGTCCGGCCGCGGCTCGCCGGAGAACCGCTCGATCTTGTCGAGCGCGCGGTCCAGGCGATCGGCCTCGATCGGCTTCAGCAGGTAGTCGATCGAGTTCACGGCGAAGGCATCCAGCGCGTAACGATCGTACGCGGTCGTGAACACGACCGCCAGATCGCGTTCGAGCCGTTCGAGCAGCTCGAAGCCATTGAGGCCCGGCATCTGGATGTCGAGGAACAACACGTCGACCGGCAGGTCGCGCAGCGACGCGAGCGCCCGTTCCGGATCGGTCGCCGATCCGGCGATCGTGGCGCGCCCGGTCGCGGCCAGGAGCCTGGTCAGCCGTTCGACCGCCAGCCGCTCATCGTCGACAATGTATGCGCGCATCTCTTTCCAAGGTCCGCCTAAAGGCGGACACTACCGAAACATGACGTCGTCCCGACACTGCGGCACCTAGTGCGGGGCGACGAATCGCCTCGTACGTAGTGTCCGGCTTTAGCCGGACTTCCCGGAGGGCACATCCAGCGTGACGCTCGTGTGCCCGGCGCGGCTGTCGACCCGCAGCGACGCGCGAGTGCCGAACAGCATCGCGAGGCGGGCGTCGAGCAGCGCCAGGCCATGTCCTTCAGGCCGTCGCGCCGGATTGAATCCCGGTCCATCGTCCTCGACCGTGATCAGCACGCGGCCTTCCGTCGCCGTCGCCGCCACACCGATCGAGCCGCCTTCGCGCCGCGGCGACACCGCGTACTTGACGCTGTTCTCGACCAGGGTCTGCAACGCCATGCGCGGCACGGCGGCCGCCGCCGTGCCCTCGCCCAACTGGACGTCATAGCGCAGCCGATCCC
This sequence comes from uncultured Acidobacteriota bacterium, assembly GCA_963794705.1. GTDB lineage: Bacteria > Acidobacteriota > Vicinamibacteria > Vicinamibacterales > CAVVIG01 > CAVQFC01. Next base: position 793,983 of record CAWCFI010000003.1, on the reverse strand, counting down.
CGAACCGGACGCGCTCGATGTCGAGGTAGGCACGGACGACGCGCAGCTCCTCGTCGAGCGGCACCAGCGGTACCGCCGTGCTGTCGAGCGCCGACCGCAGCAACGAGGAGAGCTGGGTGGTCATCCGCTCGGCGCCGGCCGGATCGTCGTGCACCAGCGCCGCGATCGAGTTGAGCGTGTTGAAGAGAAAGTGCGGCTGCACGCGCGATTCGATCGACGCCAGCTGCGCTTCGGCTGCCAGGCGCCGCGCTTCCGCTTCATCGCGCTCCTTGGTCCGCAGTGCGAGCGTGGCGGCATCGAGCCGCTGCCGCATCTGCTCGTAGGCCGTGATGAACAGCCCGATGGTGATGGTGACGGCGATCGTCACGCGGACGCTTCCCTGAAACCACTGGCGGAACAGCGACCGCTCGACGACGCCGGCGCCGGTGAGGAGCGCGATCGCGCCGACACTGCCGACCATCCCCAGAATGGCCATGACGATTGCCGCCGCGATCCAGTTGAAGGGAAAGGCGAGCCGACACCAGATGCGCGGACCCAGCCAGGGCATCGCGGTGCCGAGCAGCGCCGCGATGCAGCACGAGAACAGAAAGGAGATGCCGAACACGCGCAGCAGTTCCAGCGGCGGCGTGCGCAGTGTTGCGCCGCTGAAGGCGAAGACGACGGCGATCGAGGCCAGGACATTCCCGACCAGGATCCGCCGCCAGTACGCCCACGTCGCTGTTTTCATTTGTGGCAGCCGACGCAGCCCAGCCCCTGGCTCTTGGGGATCGCGCCGGTCGCGAGCCACGTCTGCGCCTTCGGCGCCTGCCCTGAAGTGGGGGCGTCGCGAATCAGCCGGTCGAAATACAGGCGCGCCTTCTCGGGCTGGCCCAGCCGGCTGTAGCCTTCCGCCAGGCCGAAGAGGAGTTCTCCCTTCGGATGATCGCCGAGCGTGTCGAAGTACGCCGACTGCAGCGCGAGCACGTGCTCATAGTCGCCGACCGCCTTCTCCAGCAAAGCTCGTCCCATGTCGGGCGCCATGTTCTGCGTCGCCTGCAGCAGGAGGGCACCGCGCGGGATGCGCACGCCGACGTTGTCGGGCTCGAGCGCCACGGCCTTATCCATCTCGTCGATGCCGCGCTGCCACAGTTCGCCGCCCGTCTTCATGTCGCCTTTCCGAAACGCCATGCCCGCGCTGAACGCGAGGCCCGATCCGTGCCACACCATCGCCTCGGCGTGGTTCGGGTTGGCCGCGAGCACCCGTTCGCACGCATCCATCCCCCTGGCCAGCCGCGCCTGATCCCCGGCGAAGCCCGCGAAGAAGTCGCCGCGCACGACCATGTCGAAGCGGCCGCTCGCCGCGCCGGCTGGCGTCGCAGCTGGTGCCGTGGTTTGCGCCGCCATCAGCGATGGGCCGAAGAGCGCCGCGGTGAGCACTGCCGCCAGTCCGAGTTCGCGCCCGATGTCTTTCATAACGCCTCCACCCTCACCATATGCAGGGCGGAGCCGGACGGCGTGAACGATCCGACGAAGGGCAGTTGTTCACGATGAGGGGCGGGACAGGCGGGATGGGCCCTCCCGCCGTTCCCGGCGATTTACTGCGTGGTGTAGGCCGCGTTCTTCTTGCCCTGCAGCCATTGATCCATCCAGCCGACGATGTGCTGCAGGCGTTCGACGCGATGCCAGGGCTCGCCCGAGCGCGACAGCTCGTGCGTCTCGCGCGGAAAGCGGACCATGACCGTCGGGATCTTCCGGTACTTCAGCGCGCGGAACATCATCTCGCCGCCGTCCGAAGGGGGCGTGCGATAGTCGGCGTCGCCGTTGACCAGCATCAGCGGCGTGGTGACGTTGGCGACGTGAGTGATCGGCGAGCGCGCGGCGAAATCCTGCGGATCCTCCCACGGCGCCTTGCGGAACCAGGTCGGTTGGAACAGCGTGAAGTCGGCGGTGAACCAGAAGCCATACCAGTCGGCGATATCGCGCTGCGATACCGCCGCCTTGAAGCGCTGGGTCTGCGTGATCGTCCAGTTGGTGAGCAGGCCGCCGCCGCTCCCGCCGGTCACGCCGAGACGGTTCGCGTCGACGTATCCCTTCTTCAGCACCTCGTCGACGCCGGCCATCAGATCCTTATAGTCGTCGCCCGGGTAGTGGTACTGGATGATGTTGCCGAAGTCCTGTCCGTATGACGTGCTGCCGCGGGGATTCGTGAACAGCACGACATAGCCCTTGGCCGCCATCCACTGGAACTCATGCGTGTAGGCGTTGCCGTAGGCGGCGTGCGGCCCGCCGTGGATTTCCAGGATCAGGGGTATTTCTTCGACGCGTCGAAGTCCGGCGGCTTCAGGATCCACCCCTGGATGTTCTTGCCGTCGAAGCTCTTGTAGTTGATTTCTTCCGGGTCGCTCTGTTGGATGCCGCTGAACAGCGCGGCGTTGACGTGGGTGACGAGATTGGTCGGCTGCGCACCGCGCGTCGCGCGCGCGTCGATGACCGCGATGTCGCCGATGTTGGTCTGCGTCGAGATCGTCGCCGCGATCCGGCCGTTGTTCGCCGCGCTGTAGGCGCCGACGTCGTGCAGCCCCTCGGTCACCGGTTCGATCGCGCTGGTGGCGACATTCACGCGCTTGAGATTCGAGCTGCCTTTCTCCGCGGAGACGACGATCACCGAGGCGGAGTCCGCCGACCACACGATCGGCCGTCGTCCGCCGCCGCGTGGCGGCGCCTGATCGCCGCCGATGCCGCCGGCAATGTCGTAGTCGTAGCCGGCGGTGAGGTTCTTCGGCGTCGGGGTCAGATCAGGTCTGACCCCGACCCCGATTTAGCCCGGGGATTTGAGGCAGGGGTCAGACCTTGATCTGACCCCGATGTATACGAGGTATCCACTACGAACAGATCCGGCTGGCTGTAGGAGCGAATGGGTTTCCCGCGGAGCGTGCCCACGAAGGCGATCCGTTTGCCGTCGGGCGACACCGCGATGTTCCCGATGGACCCTTCGATGGCCGCGACCTTCTTCATCGCGCCGCCGGCGGACGGCACGGCATAGAGCTCATCCCCTGACTCGTCCACGTACGGCTCGGCGACGCGCGTCGACGTGAAATAAATCGTCGCGCCGTCGGGCGACCACTGCGGCCCACCCTCGTCGAAAGCGCCGTCGGTGATTTGCTGTGCCTTGCAGGTCGACGCGGCCGGCACCTCGCAGGTAAAGAGGTGCGCGTGGTGATCGTTGTCGACATAGCCGGGATTGCCGTTGGCGCGATAGACCGCGCGCGTCACGACCTCGACGTCGCTCTTGTGATCGGGGGCCGGCTTCGCATCTTCCGGCTTGGTCGCGCTCGTGAACGCGATTCGCGCGCCATCGGGTGACCATACCGGATTCCCCGCGCCGCCCGAGACATCGGTGATTGGCCGCGCCTCGCCGCCGTCCATCTGCAGCAGGTACAACTGACCCGGCTGTGCCTTGCCATCCTTCTCGACGGCGCGGACAAACACGATTCGTTTACCGTCGGGCGCCCACCGCGGGCTAGTGTCGCGCGTGCCCGAGGTCAGCCGCCGCGGCGCGTCGCCTCCGGCGGCCGGCACCGTGAACAGCGACGTCTCGTAGCGGTTGTCCTTCTCGTTCACGGTCACGCGGACGAATGCGACCGCCATCCCATCGGGCGAGATCTGCGGATCGGCGATCCACGTGAACTTGAAGAGATCGTGTTCGGTGATGAATCGCTTCCCCTGCGCACCGGGGGCAGCAACCGTCAGGAGCACGGCCATCGCCAGGAGGTAGAGCTTCTTCATAGGCGCGATACTATCAATGAATATGCCCGTGCGAGACGTCATCATCATCGGGGCCGGGCCGTCCGGCCTGTCCGCCGCCATCGCCGCCAAACAACGCGATCTCGACTACCTCGTCCTCGAGCAGGGCGTGCTCGTCAACTCGATCTACCGCTTTCCGCCGCAGATGGTCTTCTTTACGACCCCCGAGCTGCTCGAGATCGGAGGATTGCCGTTCATGTCGCCCTTCGACAAGCCGACGCGAGCGGAGGCCCTGAACTACTACCGCAAAGTCGTGAACGCCTTCGACTTGCAGATCAGCTACGGCGAGACGGTCCGCTCGGTCGAGCGCGCAGACGGCGTGTTCGTGATCGAAACCGAATCGAGCACCGGAGCGCGGCAGCGCGCATCAGGCCCGCCATGTGGTGATGGCGATCGGCTACTACGATCATCCGGTGATGATTCGCGTGCCGGGCGAGGATCTGCCGCACGTCCATCACTTCTACGGCGAAGCGCACCCTCACTATCGCCAGCGGGTTCTCATCGTCGGCGGCGGGAATTCCGCGGCCGAGTCCGCGCTGGAGATGTATCGCGCCGGCGCGCACGTCACGATCGTGCACCGGGCGCCGACGCTGAAGCCGACGATCAAGTACTGGGTGCGGCCCGATATCGAGAACCGGATCAAAGAGGGGTCGATCGCCGCGCATTTCGGCGCCGTCGTGCGCGAAATTCGGCCTGGGTCTGTGGTGATCGCGCCCTGCCACGGATTCTCCTCCGCCCTGCCGGACGATATCGCCGTGCCCGCGGATGGTTCGGAGGACTTCGAAGCGCCGGCGCGTCCGGCACCGGCGGGGGAGCTGGAGATTCCGGCGGACGCGGTGTACCTGCTGACGGGCTACCGGACCGACAAGGAACTATTGCGTCGTGCCGGTGTCGAGCTGAACGAACGCGATGCCCCGGTACACAACCAGGAGACATTCGAGACAAATGTGTCGGGGTTGTTCGTGGCCGGCGGCGCGATCGCAGGCGTGGATACCGGCACAGTGTTCATCGAGAACGGCCGTTTCCACGGCGAGAAGATCATCCAAGTAATTGCAGGTCGAAAGAACCTTTGACGATTTTGTAAAAAACCCGCGTTGAAGTTCGCAACCAAGCACTAGAATACGCGCCAGTCCGTTCCCCGGGAGGCCGTAATGCGTCGCAAGCTGGCTGCGATCGTCGTGCTGGGTCTGGTCATCTCACTCAAGGGGGCGCCAGTACCGGCGCCGGCGCACATCGACGTCACGGTGCACGAGGGGACGTCGATGTCCGTCGCGGTCGCGCCGGACGGCCGCACGCTCGCGATCGATCTGCAGGGCAGCATCTGGACGGTGCCGGCGGCCGGCGGCACCGCCACCCGCATCACCGACATCTTCAACGACGCGCGCCAGCCTTCATTCTCTCCCGACGGCAAGTGGATTTCGTTCTTCGCCTACCGCGACGGCGGCTACGACCTGTGGGCGATCGCCCCCGACGGATCGAATCAGCACAAGCTGACCTGGGGCGCCTTCGACGATCGCGAGCCGACTTGGTCGCACGACGGCACCCGCGTCGCGTTCTCGTCGGATCGCGGCAACCCGCTCGGCAGCGACTACAACATCTGGATCCTCGACATGCGCAGCGGCGAGTTCCGCCAGCTGACGAAAAACCCCGCCGACGATTACATGCCGACCTGGTCGCCTGACGACAAGGAGATCGCCTTCGCTTCGACCCGTGAGGACGGCCAGTCGGTATGGGCGGTGAGCCTGGCCGACGGGTCCGAGCGCAAGGCGGCGAGCGCGGCGGGGCGCGTCGACGCGCCGTCGTGGGGCGCCGGCGGGCAGCTCGTCTATCACGTGACCACCGGCGCCGGCCGCGGCGGCGGCGGAGGTGGGCCGGAGTCGTCGCGCTACGAGATCGGCGGCAAGACGATCACCGGCGGTGAAAACGTGTTCGCCTTCCGCGCGTCATGGGCCAACGCCAAGGAGTTCTACTACGTCTCGGACGGCAAGATCCGCAAGCGCGGCGTCGACGGCGGCACGCCGCAGACGGTCGAGTTCAGCGCGACGATGCAGGTGACCCGGGCGGCCGCGACCTACACCAGACGCAAGCGCGATTTCACCTCGATCGCGCCGCGCCCGGTCCTCGGCGTCGTCCACCCAGTCATCTCGCCCGATGGCAAGCAGATCGCCTTTGCCGCGCTCGGCGATATCTATGTGATGCCGGTCGGCGGCAAGCCGGTCAACCTGACCAAGGACGCCGCGCTCGACACCGAGCCGGCGTGGTCACCCGACGGCACGCAGCTCGCCTACTCGTCCGACAAGGACAGCGAGCACCTGCAGCTCTGGATCCGCGACATGAAGTCGGGCCGCAGCCGGCGCGTCACCGATCTGACGACGCAGCCGCAGGGCGCGGCGTGGTCGCCTGACGGCACCCGCATCGCGTTCTTCAACGTCGACGGCATGTGGCGGGTGGCGCAGATGTCGGTGATCGACGTGGCGAGCGGCAAGGTGACCAAGGTCCACGACTCGCTGCCGCAGCCGGGCGCGCCAGCCTGGTCACCCGACGGCAAGCGGCTGGCGATCGCCGGCATCGCGCCGATGACCAAGCGCTTCCGCGAAGGCACCAACCAAATCCTGACGATGTCGTCGACGGCGCTGAACGACGACAAATGGTTCGCGCCGCAACCGCTGATGTCGATCGACTCGCGCGGAGGCTGCGGTCCGGCGTGGTCGCCCGACGGCACCAAGATGGCCGCGATCTACGAAGGAGTCCTGGCGGTGTGGCCGGTGTCTCCCTCGGGCGAGCCGCTCGGCCCGCCGCGCCGTATCACCAGCGAGAGCGCCCACGCCCCGAGCTGGAGCGGCGACTCCCGCCACGTGCTCTACCAGGCGATGGACAAGCTGCGGATCGTCGACGTCGAAAACGGCGAGAGCAGGACCGTGCCGCTCGACCTGAAGTACACGCCGGCGATTCCCACCGCCCGCGTGCTGGTCCACGCCGGCACGCTCGTCGACATGAAGAGCGCCGCCGCGCGCTCCAACGTCGACATCGTGATCGAGGGCAACAAGATCACCAGCGTGGTGCCGCACGCCGAGGCCAACCATACCGGCCAGGTCGTCGACGCCTCGAACCTGACGGTGATGCCGGGCCTGATCGAGTTCCATTCCCATCTGCAGCCGGACTTCGGCGAGTCGGCCGGACGGGCCTGGCTGGCCTTCGGCATCACCACGGTGCGGAGCCCGGGCAACACGCCGTACGAGCCGGTCGAGGAGCGCGAAGCCAGCGAGGCCAACGTCAGAATCGGCCCGCGCGTCTACGGCACCGGCAACCTGATGGAATGGCAGCGCGTGTACTACAAGATGGGCATCGCGATTTCCGGCCCCGCCCACTTCGAGCTCGAGCTGCAGCGCGCCAAGGTGCTGCAGTACGACATGCTCAAGAGCTACGTGCGGCTGCCCGATCTGCAGCAGAAGCGGATGGTCGAGTTCGCGCACAGCATCGGCATCCCGGTCGCGACGCACGAAATCTTCCCGGCCTCGTTTGTCGGCGTGGACAACACCGAGCACACCTCCGCCACCAGCCGGCGCGGCTATTCGCCGAAGATGGCGACGCTGCAGCGCAGCTACGAGGACGTCATCCAGCTGTTCGGCAAGAGCGGCCGCTACCTGACGCCGACCATGTTCGGCGCGGCGCGCCAGCTGTTCGAGAAGGAGCCGGAGCTGAAGAACGATCCGCGGTTCAAGCTCTATCCCGAATGGATGCAGCTGCAGGTTGCGCAGATGGCGAACCTCGCCACGCCGAACCAGGGCGTGGACCCGAGCGGCAACGGCAAGATGGTGATGGACGTCATGCACGCCGGCGCGGTCATCGTCGCCGGCACCGACACGCCGAACGCCATCAACCTGCACGGGGAGCTCGCCGCCTACGTCACCGCCGGCATGACCCCGTACGAAGCGCTCAAGGCCGCGACCGTGAACCCGGCGCACGCGCTCGCGCTCGACGCCGGCACGATCGAGGCCGGCAAGCTCGCCGATCTGATCGTGGTCGACGGCAACCCGCTGGCGAACGTCGCGAATGCACACAAGGTGCGGCGGGTGATCGCCAACGGCCGCGTGTACGAAATGGAGCAGTTGATCAATCGCGGAACGGCGTCGAAGCCGTCGACTCAAGCAGCTCGTTAACCTCGAAGGAGGGTGGCCCGTGAGTAGGTTGCGCATCGTGGTCCTCGTCGCTTTCGCGTCCCTCGTCGGCTCTGTCGCATCCGCGCAGCAGGCGTCCATCACCGGCACCGCCATGGACGAATCGAAAGCGGTGCTGCCGGGTGTCAACGTCACGGCCACCGACCAGGCCGCCGGCCGCACGGTCACGGCTGTGACCAACGACAAGGGCCAATACCTGCTGCAGAACATTCCGCCCGGCAAGTACACCCTCCAGGCGGAACTGTCCGGCTTCTCGAGCGTGATGTTCAAGGACGTCGAGCTCCTGGTCGGACAGAACGCGACGATTCCGTTCACGCTCAAGCTCGCCTCGGTGACCGAGACGCTGACCGTGGTCGGCGAGACGCCGCTGGTCGACACCACCTCCTCGCAGGTGGCCGGCAACGTCGATCGGCGTCAGATGGAACAGCTGCCCCTCCAGGGGCGCAACTGGATGGAGCTCTCGAAGCTGGTCAAGGGCGTGACCGCCAACGACGTCGGCAACAGCATCGGCACCGGCGCGATGGACGATCTGTGGCAGCTCAACCTCGACGGCCAGCAGATCACGCAGAAGGTGGCCGGCTCGGGTTTCGGCCAGCCGAAGTTCAGCCGTGAGTCGATCGCCGAGTTCCAGATCGTCACCAACATGTTCGACATCACGCAGGGGCGGTCGGCCGGGATGGAAATCCAGGCGATCTCCAAGTCGGGCACCAACAATTTCGCTGGCAGCACCTACGGCTACTTCCGCAGCGATTCGCTCAACAGCGCGGACCTGGTGGCGTTGAAAGTGCTGCCCTATTCCAACCAGCAGGTGGGCGCCACGCTGGGCGGGCCGATCGTGAAAGACAAGGCGCATTTCTTCGGGTCGTATGAGTACGAGCGGGAGCCGGGCACGATCTTCTCCAACCCCTCGTCGCTGCCGACCGAGAGCTTCAGCATTCCGTACCAGAACGGGCAGCGCAGCTTCCTGGTGCGAGTCGACGATCAGCTGTCGCTGAACAACCGGCTCTCGATTCGTGGGTCGCGCTGGGGCTGGGAGAACCCCGAGGTGCTCGCGGCGGGCGGCCATCCGTCGGCGGCGTCGGATCAAACCAAGGACGCGACCAACGTTCTCGGCACCTGGTCTCGCGTGATGCAGGGCGGCAACCGGATCCTCGAGATCAAGGGCGGTTACAACGGCTTCCACTGGACCAACGCCCCGCAGGACTCGATGCTCGGCACGCCCGAATATCGCGTCCCGGGCCTGACCTTCGGCGCTCCGTACAACTACCCCCAGACGCTGAACCAGAACAACTGGACCGGCCGCGCCGACTTCAGCATCCACAAGGACAAGCACGACCTCAAGATCGGCGGCGAGTACATCCACGTGCACAACGGCGGCCCGTGGTTCATCCAGCGCGCCGGGTTCTTCACCTTCAACAGCGCGCCGACCAACCTCGCGACCGTGCTGCCCCCGGGACAGGAATTGAACCCGGCGGCGTGGAACCTGGCGCCGCTCAACCCGCTCGCGCGCGACTACCAGGTGAACTTCGCCAGGAACGAAAGCGACTGGACGATTGACGTGCCGCGGCCGACCTACGCGATCTGGCTGGGCGACAACTGGCGCGTGCGCTCCGACCTGACGGTCAACCTCGGCCTCCGCTGGGACGCCGATCCGAACCAGGCGTCGCCGCCCAATATCGTCACCAACAACATCCTGATCAACAGCGGGATTCCGGCCAGCTACAACCATCAGCTGGCGGGGACCAACGACTACGGCTACAAGACCGACATCCGCGACTGGAAGAACATCGCGCCGCGCGGCGGCTTCACCTACAACGTCGGCGGGAAGAACGACCTGGTGATCCGCGGCGGGTCCGGGCTCTACTTCGCCTCGCCGGTGTCGAACGTGACGTTCAGCCCGCAGTTCTACAGCCACTTAGTCGCGGCGACCTTCGTCAACAACGGCCGGTCGGACTTCATCACCAATCCGACCAACGGCGTCACGGCTGACAAGGTCTTCTCCGGCGCGGTGCCGCTGCCGGCGCAGACGGTCCGCACCATCGCGCCCGATTTCAAGTCGCCCTACACCTGGCAGAGCAGCATCGGCTTCCAGAAGCAGATCAACGCCGTCACCGGCTTCGACGTCGACCTGACCCACTGGGACGAATACCGCGACACGCGGACGATCGACGCCAACCTGCAGTACAACCCGGCGACCGGCTACAACCTCTCGAACGGCGCGGTGCCGATTCGTCCGAACCCGGCCTACGGTGGCGTGTTCCAGTTCACGTCGGACGGCAAGCGCGATCAGACCGCGATCGCGTCGAGCCTCACGCGCCGCCTGAAGAGCAAGGTCCAGGCGGGCGTCACCTGGACGCTGATGCTCGAGATGAAGGACAACGGCACGATCGGCTACGGCACGCAGCCGGCGAACAACCCGTTCGACTATCTCGACGGCGAGTGGGCGACCTCGCAGGACTTCCAGCGCAACACCGTCCGCATGTGGGGGCTGATGCAGCTGCCGTGGGGCATCAACACCAGCGTCACCTACTTCTACGGGTCGGGCAACCGATTCCCGGACAGCATCGCGACCGCGCCGTTCGGCAAGCCGGGCACCAACCGTCTGAACCTGTCGGCCACCGGCGGCGCGTCGCCGGCGATCACCATCCCCGCCGCGGTTCTGGATCGATGGGACGGTCCGGCGGTCATCAACTCGGGTGACGTCATTCCGCGCAACGCGCTCTCGGGGCTGGCACTCCACAAGGTGGACCTGCACGTCACGAAAGACGTGAGGCTCGGCGGCACGGCCAAGGTGCAGCTCGTGGCGGAAGTGTTCAACCTCTTCAACCACGGGAACTTCGGCAGCTACAACACGTCGTTGAGCCCGACCGCCGCGGCGACGACCGCGCTGTTCGGCACGCCGAACCAGAACACCGGCACGGCGTACGTGTCGCGTCAGGCGCAGCTCGGGTTCAAGGTTCAGTTCTAAAAGGCAACCGCGGAGCACGCCGGGATCGCAGAGAACGCTTTTCTCTGCGGTCCTGGCGGTCTCCGCGGTTCCTTCTTTTTCGTCCGCCTTTCTCTCCATCCCCACAAATCTGTCGACATACCTTCGCGGAAACAGGCCTGTTTCCGCCGATTGTTGCGGCGCTGTGGTTGCACCCTGGATTCGCCAGTAACTTTTTCCAGAGGAGCGACATCATGCGAATGGGAATGGCGATCGGATATATCAGCGCGGCGGCGATGGCGGCGACGATTGGCGTGGCGGCGGACAACGGACAAGCCGGCCTGCCCAGTTCATTCCTGACGCCGGGCGATGCGCGCAAGGTGACCAAGGAGCAGATCTGTGCGCCCGGATACCTGGAATCGATCAAGCCGACGAGGAACTCGACGAAGGAAGAGGCGTTCAGCCGCTACGGGCTGCGCGATGGCCAGTCGAAGACCGACGTGCTCGACCACCTGATCCCGGTGTCGCTGGGCGGCACCGACAGCGTCGAGAATCTCTGGCCCGAGCCGGAGAAGGGCGAGTGGAATGCGACCCAGAAGGACGCCCTCGAGCACAAGCTGCTGACGATGGTGTGCGACGGGACGCTGACGGTGAAGCAGGCGCAGACCGCGATCAAGAAGAACTGGGTCGCAGCCTATCAACAGTACGTCGGCGCCGCAACGGTGGCCACCAAAGACCAGTAAGAAAAAACCGCAGAGTGCGCGGGGATCGCTGAGAAAATATTGTTCTCTGCGGCGTTTGCGATCTCTGCGGTTTTTTCTGTGATGTCCGGCTAGTGTGCGACGCTGGAGCGGCCTGGCGTCCGTGCCATCAGGATCTTCATCTCGAGCAGTTCCACCAGCGACTCGGCGCGGGTGCGCAGGCACGGTTTCTCGAGCAGCGCCTGCTTCTCGAGCGGCTCGAGGTCGAGGTATTGAGCCAGCGCGTTGACCAGGTCTTCGTCGGACATCGACGCCGGCATCCGGGGATCGCCGGCGCTCGACTGGCTCGGTCCCAGCATCGACTCGAGCTTCGAGCGCTGGCGTCGAATCACCGAGCGGTCGGCGGCGTCGAGGGGGTGATCCCGCAGCGGCTCGACCGCGGCGCGGCGGTAGCCGAGCGAGTGATCCTCCTCGACAATCCTGAAGCGTTCGATCCCGCGCAGTACGATGTTGTAGCGGCCGTCAGGGAGCCGCTCGTTGTGCGTGAGCACGCCGCTGCAGCCGATCGAATAGATCGGCGGCCGCCCCTCGTAGTCCCGATCCCATCCCGGCCGCAGCAGCACCATCCCGATCATGCGATCGCTCGCCAGCGCGTCGGCGACCATGTCGCGATAGCGCGGCTCGAAAATGTGCAGCGGCAGGAACACGTTGGGGAACAGGACGACGTTGGGCAGCGGGAAGAGCGGTAACAGATCAGACATGGTGCACAGGTGCGGCGTGCGACGTGCCGGCGCGCCGGTGCAGCCGCACCCCGCACCGCGCACCTCGCACCGCGCGCTAATGAATCGTCTTCGTCTTCTTGTCCATGTAGTCCATCAGGACGTACTGACCGAGCGTGTACGGCGTGGTGAAATAAGCCTTGCCCTTGCAGATGTCGGCGACCCGCCGCACGAAGCTGACCAGGTCGTAGTCGCGCGCCAGCATGAAGGTGTTGATCATGATCCCGCTCTTCCGGCAGGCGGCGACCTCGGCGCACGTCTCGGCGACGATGAACGGGTCGAGCCCGAACGCGTTCTTGTAGATGCGGCCGTCGGGCTGGGTCAACGCGGACGGCTTGCCGTCGGTGATCATGATGATCTGCCGCATGTCCTTGCGCTGCCGGTCGAGGATGCGCCGCGACAGCCGCAGCCCTTCGCGGGTGTTGGTGTAGTAGGGCCCGACCCGCACCCGCCCGAGCTCGGCCAGCGGAATTTCCTCGGCGGAATCGTGGAACAGCACCACCTTGAGCGCGTCGCCGGGATACTGCGTCTTGATCAGCTGCGCCAGCGCCAGCGCCACGCGCTTGGCCGGGGTGAATCGATCCTCGCCGTAGAGGATCATGCTGTGGCTGCAGTCGAGCATCAGCACCGTCGCGCAGGAGCTCTGGTACTCGCCCTGCACGACCATGAGATCCTCGTGTTTCACGTGGATCCTCGAGGAGCGGGGTGCGGCGTGCGAGGTGCGAGGCGCGCCGCCGGTGTCGTCCGCGCGATCGCGTGCTTCCCGCTGCACCGCGTTGAGCAGGGTGCTCGCCGGATCCAGGTTCAGCGTGTCGCCGAATTCGTACGGCTTGGGCGCGCCGGTGGTTTCGACGCCGGTCGCCTGTTCCTTGGTGTCGTGGCGGCCGTAGCTGCTCTTGCCGAGCGACCCCAGCAGATCGCGCAGCGCGCGGTAGCCGAGAAAGTCGAGCGCCTTGTCGGTGACCTCGAAGGTCACCGGCGGCTGATCCGGCCCCTGGCCGCCGCCGCGTCCTTGACGCCGCTCGCGCTCGCCCTCGAGATCCGGCGGCGCCGTGATGTAGCCCTCGTCGGTCATCCGCTCGATGATCTGCTGAATCAGTTCCTCGAGCTGGGAGCGCGCCTCGTCCTGATCGCCATCGGCGGGATCGCCGAGCAGCCGCTCGATGGTCTCTTCCGGCAGGACGCCGCCGTTGAACAGCGCGTCGAGGATTGCGTCGTGCAGCGCCTGCATCGTCCGCTCTTCCTCGTTGTGGCCGTGCGGGTTGCCGAAGCCGCTCGACAGCAGCAGGTCCGACAGCTTCGACACCAGATCCTCGAGATCCAGCTCGTCGAGCGCGTCGCCGGTGAACTTTGTGTAGCGGTACTTCAAGCCCCGAGCTCCCAGGCCCTAGCCACTAGTTGTAGTACTTCTTCTTGCCGGCGGGCATGCGGATCTCCTCGTCGAGCGCCGGCTCCTCGCGTCGCGCGCCGCGCCGCGGCGCGCTCGCTTCCGCGGCGGAGTAGCCGCGATCCTCGTTGCGGCTGATCTTCTTCTGCGCGTAGAGCCCTTCGAGGATGAAGTCGATGGCCGAGGCGACGGCCGGGGCGGCGGAGCCGGGCGCGAGGCCGGCATGCGCGGTCAACTCGCGCAGCCCCTGGACGCCGTGCGTCTGGGTGATGACCTCGTCGGCCGGCGAGCTGTCGCTGAGCGGCAGCGAGCCGCCCAGGTCGAACCATTCGATCACCGTGCGGGTGTCGACGCCGTCGAACATTCCGGTGAAGACCGAGCCGACCGCGGACCGGATCAGATCGCGCGCGATCTGCTCGGCGCCGCGCAACTCGCCCTCGTATTCGAGCTCGAACTTGCCGGTGATCGAGGGCAGCGCCGCGTAGACATCGGTGACGCGCGGCACCGCCAGCGTTTCCCCATTCACCAGGGCCCGCCGCTCCGCGTTGGACACCACCAGCTCCAGCGTGCTGATCGGCAGCCGCTGGCTGACGCCCGAGCGCTTGTCGATCTTGCGGTCGCCACGCGCCTGGAAGGCCAGTTCCTCGACCACCTCGCGCACATAAGCGGGGATTTCCGTCTTGAGCCCGCCGGCGCGCTCGGTCCACGCCTCCTGCCGGGTGATCGCCATCGCATGGCCGCGGGTGCTCGGGTAATGGGTGCGGATTTCCGATCCGATGCGGTCCTTGAGCGGGGTGATGATCTTGCCCCGCGCGGTGTAGTCCTCGGGGTTCGCCGTGAACACGAGCATCACGTCCAGCTTGAGGCGAATCGGGTAGCCCTTAATCTGGACGTCGCCTTCCTGCAGGATGTTGAACAGGCCGACCTGAATCTTGCCGGCGAGATCGGGCAGCTCGTTGATCGCGAAGATGCCGCGGTTGGCCCGCGGCAGCAGCCCATAGTGCATCGTCAGCTCGTCCGAGAGATTGAGGCCGGCCTCCGCCGCCTTGATCGGATCGATGTCGCCGACCATGTCGGCGATGGTGACGTCAGGGGTGGCGAGCTTCTCGACGTAGCGCTCGTCGCGGCGCAGCCAGCCGATCGGCAGGGCGTCGCCCTCCTTCGCAATCCGGGCCCGGCACGACGCGCACAGCGGCGCCAGCGGATCGTCGTGGATCTCGCAGCCGGGCACGACCGGAATGCGATCGTCGAGCAGATCCGCGAGCCCGCGCAGGATGCGGCTCTTGGCCTGACCGCGCAGCCCGAGCAGGATGAAGTTGTGACGCGACAGCACGGCGTTCACGAGTTGCGGCACCACGGTCTCGTCGTAGCCGATAATTCCCGGAAACAACACCTCGCCGGCCTGCAGCTTGCGGACCAGGTTGTCGCGGATTTCCTGCTTCACCGGCCGCGAGCGATAGCCCGACTGCCGGAGATCTCCCAGAGTCTCAATGACCGCCATGGATCGATTCTATAGCAGTGTGGCGGCCAGCGGCTGAAGTCTGCAGCTGGTCGGCGCCGGGATGACGGTATCGCCGGCATTGTAGACTCGCCCCGGTGCGCCATCCGTTCTTCGCGTCATCGCGGCCGCTGGTGTTCGCGCACCGTGGCGGGAGTGCGCTCGCGCCCGAGAACACCATCGCCGCGTTCGACAACGGCCTGGCGCTCGGCGCCGACGGGCTCGAGCTCGACGTCCACCTGTCGCGCGACGGCGTGGTGGTGGTGCACCACGACCGTCTGCTGGAGCGCACCACCGAGCTGCGCGGTCCGATTGCGCAGCGCACGGCGGACGATCTACGCCGTGCCGGCGTCCCGACGCTCGCGGAGGTCCTGTCGCGCTATCGCGATCCACGGATCATCGTCGAGATGAAGGTGAACTCGCCGGAGCTGGCCGCCGCGACGGTCGCCGTGATCCGCCGGGCCGATGCGGTCGATCGCGTCTGTCTCGGGTCGTTCGGGCGGGGCGTGCTGCGCGCGGCGCGGGCGCTCGAGCCGGCGCTGGCGACGAGCGCGGCCCGTGAGGAGGTGCGCTGGGCGCTGTACCGTTCGTGGTGCCGCTGGCCGGTGTCGCGGGTCGGCTACAGCGGATATCAGATTCCGGAGCTCTCCGGCAGGACGCGCGTCGTGTCGCGGCGCTTCGTCGACGACGCGCACGGCGCCGGGCTGGGTGTGCAGGTGTGGACGGTCGACACGCCGGAGGCGGCGCGGCGGCTGATGGGATGGGGCGTTGACGCCCTGATCACCGATCGCCCCGACCTCATCGTCCCCCTGGTCAAGGTGTTGTAAGGTGTCTGACACCTTGTACGGTGTCTGACCCCATGGCTACGATCCGATCGGTGTTTGCCGTTCTGTTTGCCGCAACGGTGGCCGGCCTTGCGCAGCAGGTTCCGGCCACGCCGCCTTCTCTGCTGATTCGCAACGTCACCGTCATCGACGGCAACGGCGGTCCCGCGCGGCCCGGTCTCAACGTGCTGCTGAAGGACGGACGCGTCTCGTCGATCGGCAGCGCTGCGGCGGACGCCGACCTCACCATCGATGGCCGCGGTCTGTTCGCGCTGCCGGGGCTCACCGACGCGCACGTCCACCTGTCGGGCATGCCGTGGGCGGAGAGGGCGGAGCAGCTCAGGCGAGTGCTGCAGGGCGGCGTCACCACGGTCTACGACGTGGCGAGCGATCTCCGCAACACCAGCGATCTGTCCCGGGCGGCGCTGACCGGCGAGATCAGCTCGCCGTCGATCTATTACGCCGCGCTGTTTGCCGGCCCCGAGTTCTTCACCGATCCGCGCGTGGTCTCGACGTCGCGCGGCTACCGAGCCGGCGACGCGCCCTGGAACCGCGAGATTCGGCCAGACACGGATTTGGTGCGGGCGATCGCAGAGGCCCGCGGTGCCGGCGCCACCTCGATCAAGCTCTATGCGGCGCTGGACGCAGCGACTGTCGCCAGGATCGGCGACGAGGCGACGCGGCAACATGTCCGGCTGATCGCGCATGCCACGGTGTTCCCGGCCAAACCGAGCGACCTCGTGAACGCCGGCGTCAAGATGCTGGCGCACAGCGCCTATCTCGTGTGGGAAGGGACGCCGGCGAACCCTGATTTCCCGAAGCGCGCGCGCGGCGACTTCGCGGGCGTGCCGGCCGACGGCCCCGTGATCACGCGGCTGCTGCAGTCCATGAAGGATCACGACGTCGCGCTCAACCCGACGCTCTGGATTTTCGCGGAGGGCACACCCAGGGACGACCTGACCGAGGCGCGCAACGCCTGGATGAACACCGTGACCAAGCGCGCGCAGGACATGGGCGTGGTGATCGCGGCCGGCGTCGACAGCTTGATGACGGCGGGCGATCCGCTGCCTGTGCTTCACCGGGAGCTCGAGGCGGAGGTCAACGGCGCCAGGTTGACGCCACTCCAGGCGATCACCTCGGCGACGCGGGGCGCGGCGCACGCCATCGGCGTGGAGGACATTCGCGGCACCCTCGCGCCTGGCAAGATTGCCGACCTGCTGATCGTCGACGCGGATCCATCAGCCGACATCAGGAACACGCGGCGGATCCGCTACGTGATCAAAGACGGGCGAATCGTCCGCGCAAACGCCGAGGCCGGCCGATGAGCGGCATCACGCGCCGCGACGCGCTGCGCGCCGTCGCGGTCGGCCTGGCCGGTGCGCCGGCGGTGCTTCGCGGCAGTTATCGGCTGTTCGCCCAGTCGAACAGTCAGTATTCGGCCCGTGCCGTCCGGCTCGTCGAATCGTCGGTCGTGGTCGATCTGCTGAACCAGTTTCAGTTTCAGGACTTCGCGGAACGGCCGCCCCGGAGCGACCAGTGGCTGTCGCAGCCCGGCACCTTCACCGCCGCTGATGCGGCGCGCTACCAGCGATCCGGCATCACCGTGTTCGCGCTCGGGGCCGGCGCCGGCGACTACGACAACGCGATCCTGTTCCACGCGCGCTGGAACGGCTTTCTCGCCGGCTACAGCGACTGGTTCACCCGCATCGACGACACCACCGACTTCGCGCGCGCCAAAGCGCAGCGGAAGGTCGGCGTGATGCTCACCTTCCAGGACTCCACCCACTTCCGATCGCCGGACGACGTGCGGGTGTTCTTCGGTCTGGGGCAGCGGATCTCGCAGCTGACCTACAACTTCAACAACAAGATCGGCAGCGGCTTCCTCGAGGAACGCGACGGCGGCCTCTCGGTATTCGGCCTGTCGATCATGGAGCGCATGCAGCAGGTGGGGATGGCGGTCGACGTCTCCCACTGCGGCGATCAGACCACGCTCGACGCGCTGGCCGCCGCCACCAAACCGGTGATCTTCACCCACGCCACCGCCCGCGCGCTGGTGCCCGGGCACCTGCGCTGCAAGACCGACGAGGCGATCCTGAAAATGGCGAAGACCGGCGGCGTCATGGGCATCGCCATGATCCGGTTCATGGTCCGGGCGGCCGAGCCGGTGACGATCGAGCACGTCCTCGATCACGTGGACTACGTCGCGAAGCTGGCGGGGATCGAGCACGTGGCGATCGGCAGCGATCTGGATCTGGTCGGCAATCCCAATGCGATCAACGGCGGCGGTTTCAATCCGAGGACGCAGCCGAACTTCGGCCGCTACCAGTACCACGAGGACGGCGACGGCGCGATCAACATCCGGGGCCTCAACCACTCGCAGCGCGTGTTCGATCTGACCGAGGGGCTGATCCGCCGCGGCTACACCGACGCGCAGATCGCGCAGATCCTCGGCGGCAACGCCATGCGCGTGCTCGGCACGATCTGGCCGGCATGACCGCGCCGATGGACGCGCCGACGCTCGCCGACGTCTACGCCGCCCGCCCGCGGGTGTCGCGCCTGGTTCGTCCGACGCCGCTGATGCGGCATCCGCTGCTGGAGGCCGAGACCGGCCTCGACATCCTCGTCAAGCACGAGAACCACAATCCGACCGGCGCGTTCAAGGTCCGCGGCGGCGCCAACCTGATCGCCAGCCTGTCGCCGGACGAACGCCGCGGCGTGATCACGGCGACGACCGGCAATCACGGGCAGTCGATCGCGCTGGCGTGCCGGCGGGAGCGGGTTCCGTGCACGATTGTCACGCCGATCGGCAACAACCCCGAGAAGAATGCGGCGATGCGCGCCTACGGCGCCGAACTGATCGAGTTCGGCCGCGACTTCGACGAGGCCCGCGAGCGCGTCGAACAACTGCAGCACGATCGCGGGCTGCGCTACATCCACTCCGCCAACGAGCCGATGCTGCTGGCCGGCGTCGGCACCTACGCGCTGGAGATCTTCGAAGAGCAGCCGGACACCGACGTCATCCTGGTGCCGATCGGCGGCGGCAGCGGCGCGTGCGGCTGCTCGATCGTGCGCACCGGTCTGGGCAGCCGCGCCCAGGTGATCGGCGTCCAGGCGGAACGGGCGGACGCCTTCGCGCGTTCCTGGCGCGGTTCGTCGCGCGTGGTCGGCGAGAGCGCGGACACCTTCGCCGAGGGGATGGCGACGCGGGTCACCTTCGACCTGACGTTCGGCATCCTGAAGCAGCAACTCGACGGCATCGTGTCGCTGAGCGAAGACGATCTCGCGGAAGGCATTCGACTGGCGCTGCGGACCACCCACAACCTGGCCGAGGGCGCCGGCGCGGCGTCGCTGATCGCGGCGGTCAAGCTCCGCGACCAGCTGGCGGGCCGGAAGATCGTCTGCGTGATGAGCGGCGGTAACATCGACCGCGCCACCCTGACGCGTGTGCTCGGCCCTGCTACTGCAGGGTGAAGTTGACCGTCACCGTCATGATCACCGGCACCGCTTGGCCGTTCAGCAGGGCCGGCGTGAAGCGCCACTGTTGCACGGCGTCGATTGCCGCCCGATCCAGCTGCGGAATCGATCGCAGCACTCGCACCGACTCCACCTGCCCCTGCGCATCGAGCACCGCTTCCAGAATCACCATGCCCTGAATGTGGGCCTGCTTCGCGATCATCGGATAGATCGGCGCGACGTCGACGGTCTTCACCGGCGCTTTCATCCCTGAGTGGAGCCGCATCGGTGGCGGGGGTGCCGCCGGCGCCGGCGGCGGCACGGCGGCGGCGATGCCGACGTGCTCGAACCCGATCGGCGGCCCGCTCTCGCCGCCGTCAATCGACCCGATCGGAGACGGCACGGTGCGATCCCGTTCGATCTCGGCGCCGACCCCGTCGGGCGGCGCGACCGGCGCGGCATCAGCAGAGACGGTGTTGCCGGCGCTGGTCTGCGGCACGGCCCGTGGCTTCGGCAACTGGATATCGACCAGCATGAATTGCGATGTGTCGAACATCATCGGCCGGTGTGGATCCGGCAGAGCGCCAACGGCGACGACTTGTGCGATCAGCGCAGCGGTGATGATCACTGCGTGGACGAGGATCGAGCAGAGCGTAAAGGAACGCCGCATGGCTCCTCCAGTGGTGAGCGTGTTGGCTCACGACAGGTTGGACCCCGCGTCAAGATGAATGTTCCAGCGGTGTTTTCGCAATTAGTTCGTACCGACGTCACAACGTTCGGCTAAAATTCGCGCTTCATGCGAAAAATCCTGACGTTCCTTGCCATTGCGATCGCGGTTGCCGTTGCGATTACAAAAACGGTGAACCACCTCAGCGCTGCTTCGAGCAGCATCGTCATCAGTCAGGTATACGGCGGCGGCGGCAATAGCGGCGCCCCGTACAGGAACGACTTCATCGAGCTGTTCAATGTCAGTTCGGCGCCCGTAGACATCAGCACGTGGTCGGTGCAGTACGCATCGTCAACCGGAAGCTCGTGGTCGAAGACGAACCTGACGGGCGTGATTGCGCCGGGCGGTTATTTCCTGATCGCCGAGAGCTCGAACGCCGCTGTCGGAGCGGTGCTTCCGGGACCAGACCTGACCGCAAGCCCCGCCATTGCGATGGCGGCAGGGGCCGGTAAGGTGGCGCTGGTCAATAACCAAACGCTGATCACAAACGGGACGACCTGCCCGACCGGTGGATCAATCGTGGATTTCGTCGGGTATGGCGCGGGAACGAATTGTTTCGAAGGCACGGCGCCGACGGGAACGATCTCCGCGACCTTGTCGGCGTTCAGAGCTGTCGGTGGTTGCACGGACACGGATCGCAACAGCGTCGACTTCTCGGTGTCGGCCGTGTCGCCGCGCTGGTCCGGCACCAGCGCGGCGCCATGTGGTGGTGGCGACCTGGCGCCTTTCGTCAGCAGCACGACGCCGCTCAACCTCGCGACCAACGTCGCGTTCAACGCGAGCATCGTCATCAACTTCAGCGAGAACGTGACCGCGTCGGCCACGGCATTCAGCCTCCAATGCCCGACGGGTTCGCCGCAGCCGTTCACGCAGAGCGCGTCGCCCGCCGCGGCGTTCACGCTGACGCCGATCTCGCCGCTGCCGGCCGGCACCACTTGCGCGGTCAAAGTGACGGCTACCGAGGTCACGGACACGGACGCGAACGATCCGCCGGACCAGATGGCGTCGGACTTCTCCTTCTCGTTCTCGACCGTGAATCCGGTCGACGCGGCGCCGTCGGTCGCCAGCGTCACGCCGGCGAATGGGACGTCCAATGTGCCGGTCACCTCGTCGATCGTCGTCAACTTCAGCGAGAGCGTGACGGCCAGTGCGCTGGCCTTCACGGTCCAATGCCCGGCGGGGACTCCGCAGGCATTTGGTCAGAGCGCCTCTCCCTCAACCACATTCACGCTGACGCCCTCGTCGCCGCTTCCGTACAGCACCGCCTGCACGGTGTCGGTGAGCGCCAATCAGATCTCGGACACCGACACGAACGATCCGCCGGACGGGATGGCCTCGGATGTCGCGTTCTCGTTCACGACAGCAGCGGCGCCTCCCCCGGGCGCGGGCAAAGTCATGATCAACGAGATCGACGCGGATACGCCCGGCTCTGACACGGCCGAGTTCATCGAGCTCTACGACGGCGGCACCGGCAACACGCCGCTCGACGGCCTGGTCGTTGTCCTCTACGACGGCGGGTTGTCGCCCTTCACCGGCAACCAGTCGTACGCCGCGTTCGATCTGACCGGCAAGTTCACCGATGCCAACGGCTACTTCGTCCTCGGCAATCCCGGCGTGCCGAATGCCGGCCTGACCTTCGATCCGGGCCAGTTCGGCCTGCTCCAGAACGGACCGGACGCGGTCGCGCTCTACGCGGGTCACGCGAGCGATTTCCCCAACGGTACGACCGTCACGACCGCGAATCTGCTCGACGCGGTCGTCTATGGCACCGACGATCCGGCGCCGGCGAACCTGATGCCGCTCATCAATGCCGGACAGAAAATCCTCAACGAGAATGCGGCGGGAAGCGGCACCACGCAATCGAGCCAACGCTGCCCCAACGGCATGGGCGGCTTCCGCAACACCTCGCCGTTCTATCCCGGCGCGCCCACGCCAGGAACTGCCAATAACTGCCCGGCGGCGCGGCCGCCGAGCGACGTCGTCATCAGCCAGATCTACGGCGGCGGCGGCAACGCCGGCGCCACTTACCGCAACGACTTCGTCGAGCTCTATAACCGCGGTGCCAGCACCGTCGACCTGAGCGGCTGGTCGTTGCAGTACTCCCCCGCGGCGAGCAACGGCCTGCCGTTCCTGGTGCAGCCGATCGGCGGCATCATCGGCGCCGGTCACTACTATCTGATCCAGCTCGCCTCCGGCGGTGCCATTGGTGCGCTGCTGCCGGTCGATGCCAACATCGTCGGCAACATCAACATGGCGGCGGGCAGCGGAAAGGTCGCGCTCGTCGCCAGCTTCGACGCGCTCCTCGGCGGCTGCCCGATCTACGACCCGCGGCTGATGGATCTCGTCGGCTACGGCACTGCCGATTGCAGCGAGGGACCGACGACAGCTCCGACGCTGAGCAACACGACGGCCGACTTCCGAAAAGCGGCCGGCGCTCAGGACACCGATGTGAACGGCAACGACTTCGTCACGCCGACGCTGATTCCGTTGCCGCGCCGGACAGAGCCGATCGTCGAGCTCGGGCCGTTCGTGTTCAATACCGATCCGGGCAAAAACGGTCAGGACGCTCCGCGAGACGCGACGATCGACGTGACCTTCACGGAGGCGGTGACCGTGGATCCCGCGTGGTTCAACATCACGTGCACCAGCAGCGGTCAGCACAACAGCGCGACGTTCGCCTCGAATTTCGGCGGGCAGGACCAATTCATCACGCCGAACGACAACTTCACCGCGGGCGAGCAGTGCACGGTCACGATCTTCAAGGATCGCGTGCACGACGTGGATCTGAACGACGCCGGTCCCAACACCGACACGTTGCCGGCCGACTACTCCTGGTCCTTCACCGTGGCGTCCGGCGCCGCGCCGCCGTACCCGTCCGAGCGTGCACCTGACGATGGGCAATCCGAGCGCCGCCGGAGCAGATCCGTCGAACTACCTGATGGAGAAGCCAGAGTACGCGCTGTCCTACAACAGGGATCTCGGCCGGCCGAACTGGGTGAGCTGGCACCTTTCGGACGAATGGATCGGCGCGTTGGTGCGCGCGGACACGTTCCGCCCCGATCCGCAGGTGCCGCCGGACTGGTATCGCGTGCAGTCGTTCGACTTCTCGGGCAGCGGATTCGATCGCGGCCACATGACGCCGAACGCCGACCGCGACAAGGAAACGTCGATCCCGATCAACCAGGCGACCTTCCTGATGTCCAACATGGTCGCGCAGGCGCCCGCGCAACAATCAGGGGCCGTGGGCGGACCTCGAGGCGTACCTCAGGACGCTGACCGATCCGACCAACGTGGTGGAGGGGAACAACGAGCTGTATATCGTGGCGGGCCCCGCCGGCGTGGGTGGCACGGGCAGTGTCGGCGGCGTGACCAATACGGTGGCCAACGGCCACGTCACGGTGCCGGCCTGGACGTGGAAGGTCGCGCTGGTCCTTCCGAAGGCCGGCGGCGACGACCTGTCACGCGTGACGTGTTCGACTCGCACCATCGCGGTCATCATGCCGAACACGCAGACGATCAACACGGATTGGCATACGTATCTGACCACCGTTGACGCGGTGGAGGCGTTGACCGGCTACGATTTCTTCTCGAATCTCCCGGCGCCCTATCAGCAGTGCATCGAGGCGGGCACGAACGGCACCAATCCGCCGCTGGTGAAGGGGAATCAGACGATCACGTTCCCGCAGCCGGCGGACCACTCCTATGGCGATGCGCCGTTCACCGTCAGCGCGACTGGAGGCGCATCAGGGAACCCGGTAACGTTCGCGGCGTCGGGCGCGTGCAACGCGAGCGGACCCGACGGCGCGACCATCACGATCCTTTCACCGGGGTTGTGCACCATCACGGCGTCACAGGCCGGCAGCGCCATTTACAATGCCGCCGCTGACGTCGCGCGCGCCGTCCAGGTGTTCTCTGCCAAGTGCGATGCCAACGGCGATGGCAGCGTGACCAGCGCCGACCTGACGATCATTCGCAACGCCAACGGGCAAGCCGCCTCGGGCCCGAATGATCCGCGCGATGGCAACAGCGACGGTTCGATCAACGTGGCGGACGTTCGCTATTGTCAGCTGCGCCAGTCCAAGTAAGCAGCGGCGGGAGTGCCGTCAGGCCAGCAGGCTGGACGCGCGCGCAAACACGTCGTCCATCATCGGCGGCGTGAGCTTGCCGGTGTTGGTGTTCTGCCGGCTCGGGTGATAGCAGCCGATCAGCGTCTGTCCGTTGGGGAGCTCGTACACCGCGCCGTGACCGAAGGCCGGGCGCGGCCGTAGCGCCACGGCGTGCTGCTGCAGGAGCTGCAGGTACGCATCGAAGGCGATCTTCCCCAATGCGACGACGATGCGGAGATGCGGGAGGGCGGCGATCTCAGCCTCGAGATGGGGGCGGCAGTTGGCGATCTCTCCGGGCGTCGGCTTGTTGTCCGGCGGGGCGCAGCGCGCCGCCGCCGCGATGAACACATCTGTCAGGTGCAGTCCGTCGCCGGGGTGGCGTGAGGTCGGGATGTTGGCGAAGCCGGCGCGGTGCAGCGCCGCCATCAGGAAATCGCCCGAGCCGCCGGGACCGTCGCCGGTAAACACGCGGCCGGTGCGGTTGGCGCCATGGGCGGCCGGCGCCAGCGCGATCAACAGGATCCGCGCGTTCGGGTCGCCGAATCCCGGCACCGGCTTGCCCCAATAGACCTCGTCGCGGTGCGCCTTCTTCTTGGTCCGCGCGATCCCGGTGCAGTAGGTCCTCAACCGAGGGCAGCGCTCGCAGGAGACGATCTGGTCGCGAATCACGTGCAGGGCGGGTCCTTTGCGACCCGCCCGAGCACTCACCACACGCGGCACTGGTTCTTGCGGACCATCGGCGCGTCGGCCTTGCACGCAAACGCCTTCTGAAACTCGGGCATGTTCGAGACCACCCCGTTCACGCGATCGTGGCCGGGCGAGTGCGGGTTGATCTGCGCCAGCATGCGGGCGCGCTCGGGACGGACGTTCTCGCACCACACCTGTCCCCAGCCGAGGAAGACGCGCTGCTCGGGAGTGAAGCCGTCGAGCGCCGCCGGGGGCTGGCCCGCCGTTCTGGTCAGGTAGGCCATCAACGCAATGCGCAGGCCGCCGTTGTCGGCGGTGTTCTCGCCGAGCGTCAGCTTGCCGTTCAACTTCACGTCGTCGATCGCGGTGAAGCCCGCGTACTCGTCGACCAGGCACTGCGCGCGATCCTCGAACGACTTGGCATCGGCCGCCGTCCACCAGTCCTTGAGGTTGCCGCGCGCGTCGAACTGCCGTCCTTGATCGTCGAAGCCGTGCGTCAGCTCATGGCCGATCACCGCGCCCGCGCCGCCGAAGTTCACCGCCGCGTCGGCCTTGGCGCTGTAGAACGGCGGCTGGAGGATGCCAGCCGGGAAGTTGATGTTGTTCTCGAGCGGGTTGTAGTACGCGTTGACGGTCGGCGGCGTCATTGCCCACTCTTCCTTGTTCACCGGCTTGCCGATCTTGTTCATCTGCCGATGGAACTCGAACGCGTTGGCACGCTGCGAATTGCCGAGCGCATCGCCGCGGACGACGTTGAGGGCGCCGTAGTCGCGCCAGTGGTCGGGGTAGCCGATCTTGTCGGCGATCGCGCGCAGCTTGACCAGCGCTTCCTTCTTGGTGGTCGGCGTCATCCACGTGAGGCCCTCGATGTCGGCCTGCAGCGCCGCCTCCAGGTCGTGCACCATCTTCAAGGTGTCGGCCTTGGCCTGGGGTCCGAACGCTTCCTTGATGAACGCCTGGCCCAGCGCCTCGCCAAGATCGTTGTCGGTGTACTGGACGCAGCGTTTCCAGCGCGGCCGCAGCTCGGTCGCGCCGGTGAGCGCCGTGCCGTAGAAGCGGAAGTTCTCGTCGACGAATGGCTTTGCGAGCACCAGCGCCGAGGCGTTGGCGAGCTGCCATCGCAGGTACGCCTTGATCGCCTCGAGCGGCGTCGTCGCCACGATCTGGCCGACGGCCTTGAGGAACTCGGGCTCGGCGACGTTCAGTGCGTAGACCGGCGGCGAGCCGATGCCGCTGAAATAGCGCGGCCACATGAACTGCGGCGTGAGCGCCTGCAGCTCGGCGGTCGACATCTTGTGGTAGACCTTGTTTGGATCGCGGCGCGACACGGCGTCGAGCGCGCCCTTGGCCAGCGTGGTTTCGATCGCGACGGCCTGCCTCGCCGCGACGGCCGCCTGATCGGCGGCCGTGCCGAGCAGCGCCGACATCCTGCCGACGTGATCGAGGTATTTGGCCCGCAGCTCGACCGACTTCGGATCGTCCTTGAAGTAGTAGTCGCGGTCGGGCAGACCGAGCCCTCCCTGATCGACGATGGCCATTTCCACCGACGCGTCCTTGAAGTCCGCCTGCGAGCCGAACTGGAAGAACACGTTGACCCCGATGGTGTGCAACTCGGCGACCAGCGGCGCCAGATCGTTGACGGACGACAGCGCGGCGATCTTCCTGAGCAGCGGATCCAGCGGCGCGCCTCCCTTGGCGTCGATCGCCGGTTCGTCAAGGCACGAGGCGTAGTAGTCGCCGATCTTCTTCGACTCCGGGTCGCGCCCCGAAGCGGCGGCCTCGAGAATGCGGTGCAGCGTCTCGTTGTTTCGCTCGGACAGCTCGTCGAACCGGCCGAAGGCCGCACGGTCCGAGGGCACCGGGTTTCTGGCGATCCAGCCGCCGCAGGCGAACTGGTAGAAGTCGGTGCAGGCGTCGGCGGACTTGTCCATCGCGTCCAGCTGCAGGCCCGACGCGGACTCGGCAGGCCTGAAGGCCTGCACTACATCCGTTGCGGCTGCAGCAGTCCCGGTGCGAAACGTCAGGTCCGAACCAGGAGTAGTGCGGACCTTCAGGTCCGCCGTCGTCTGCGTGACGGTGAGGATCGACGCCAGCAACAGATACTTGTTCATAAACTCACCACACTCTGCAGGCGCTCGTGCGCACCATCGGCGCGTTCGCCTTGCACGAGAACGCTTTCTGAAACTCCGGCATGTTCGACATCGGGCCGTTGACGCGATATTTGTTCGACGAGTGCGGGTTGGTCGCCGCCTTGAGACGCTCGGCTTCCGGCCGCGCGTTCTCGCACCAGACCTGGGCCCAGCCGAGGAACACGCGCTGCTCCGGCGTGAAGCCGTCGACCTTGCTCTGGTTCCGGGCGCCGGGGCCCGCGAGGTACGCCATCAACGCGAGGCGCAGGCCGCCGTTGTCGGCGGTGTTCTCGCCCAGCGTCAGGCGTCCGTTGACGTGGGTGTCGCCGTCGACGGCGTAGCCCGAGTACTGATCGGCGACGCAGGTGGCGCGCTCTTCGTAGGCCTTGCCGTCGGCCGCCGTCCACCAGTCGCGCAGGTTGCCCTGGCCGTCGAACTTGCGCCCCTGATCGTCGAAGCCGTGGGTGAGCTCGTGGCCGATGACGGCGCCGGCGGCGCCGTAGTTGACCGCGGCGTCCCGTCCGGCGCGATAGAACGGCGGCTGCAGGATGCCGGCGGGGAAGTTGATGTTGTTGCGGTCGGGGCTGTAGTACGCGTTCACGGTCGGCGGCGTCATGCTCCACTCGCCGCGATCGACCGGCTGCCCGATCTTCGCGAGCGACCGCTTGCGGTTGAACAGCAGCGCCCGCTGCCGGTTCCCGAGCGCGTCGTCGCGCGTCACGCGGATGCTCGAGTAGTCGCGCCACTCGTCGGGGTAGCCGATGCGGTCGACTACCGCCTCGAGCTTGACCATCGCGGCCTTCTTGGTCTCGCCGCTCATCCAGGGCGCCGAGTCGATGTCCTGGCGCATCGCGTTCTTGATGTCCTGCACCATCTGCAGCGTGTCGGCCTTGGCCTTCGGGCTGAACGTCTCCTCGACGAACGCCTTGCCGAGCGCCTCGCCGAGCCGTTCGTCGGTCTGGGTCACGCAGCGGCGCCAGCGCGGCTGCTGCTCCTGCTGCCCGGCCAGCGTCCGGCTGAAGAAGTCGAAGTCGGCGTCGGCGAACGCCTTCGGCAGCAGGTCCGCCGACTGGTGCACCAGCTGCCAGCGCAGGTACGCCTTCAGATCGTTCATGGCGCTGGCGCTGATCAGGCGGTTGAGGGCGCGCAGGTAGTCCGGCACCGACACGTTGATGGTCGGCAGCGGCGGTGCTTCGGAGGCCGCCGCGTACTTGCGCCAGTTGAAGTTGGGCGACAACGCCTGCAGCTCGTTGATCGTCATCCGATGCTGGGTGCTG
Organism: uncultured Acidobacteriota bacterium; assembly: GCA_963794705.1. Classification (GTDB taxonomy): domain Bacteria; phylum Acidobacteriota; class Vicinamibacteria; order Vicinamibacterales; family CAVVIG01; genus CAVQFC01. The sequence continues at coordinate 765,528 of CAWCFI010000003.1, read as the reverse complement.
GCCGGATCGCGGCGCTTGACGCGGTCGAGCATCGCGGTGGCGAGCGCCGTCTCGATCGACAGCACCGCCTTGGCATCCAGCGCTGCCTGTTCGGCCGGCGCGCCCGACAGCGTCAGCTCCTTCTGAATCAGCGCCACGTATTTCTCGCGGAGATCGGCGGAGCGCGGATCGGTCTTGAGGTAGTAGTCGCGATCGGGCAGGCCGAGGCCCGCCTGATCGACGTTGGCGATCGCATTGGCGGCATCCTCGAGATCGGTCTGCGCGCCGAAGCGGAACAGCACCGGTACGCCGAACGCATGGAGGTGCGCGATCAAAACCGGGAGGTCGTCGGGATTGAGGATCTCGTCGATGGTCTTGAGGTCGGGCGCAATCGTCGTCAGGCCGGCGGCCTCGATCCCCGCCTCGTCCATGCAGGCGGCGTAAAAGTCGGCGGCCTTCTTGCGGTCGCCGTCGGCGCCAGGCGCCTCGAGAATCCGGCGCAGCACGGTGAAGTTGCGCTCCTGTAACTCCGCGAACCGGCCGTACGAGCGCCGGTCCGGGGGGACCGGGTTCTTCGCGATCCAGCCGCCGCACGCGAACTGGTAGAAGTCGGTGCAGGGATCGATCTTGCGATCCAACGCGTCGATCTCTATACCGGCCGGTGCAGCCGCTTTCGCACCCTGTATGGCGACGGGCGCCTTGTCATCAAATGTCGCCGGCAACGCCACGGCGAGCGGGATCGCGACGAAGGTCAGGGCAAAGAACTGACGGCGCATGGGTTTACTTCCTTGTCGACCAAGGTACAATTAGTGGTTGGCCTACAGCCGGAAAGCTGGTCAGCCGACAGTCCGATGAGCTGAAAGGATCCCGTTTCCGTGAGATATATCGCCCCAAAAGACGCCGCGGAGCTCGACGCTACTGAAACCCGCGAATGGCTCGACTCGCTAGATTATGTGCTGCAGAGCGGCGGCCCGGCAAAGGTCGCCCGGCTGCTCCGCGAGTTGACGATTCACGCCAGGCAGAACGGCGTCAAGCTCCCCTTCACCGCCAACACCCCCTATATCAACACCATTTCCGCCGACGAACAGGCCCTGATGCCGGGCAGCCCGGATCTCGAGCGCCGCATCAAGAGCCTGGTCCGCTGGAACGCGGCGGCGATGGTCGTGCGCGCCAACAAGGCGGAAGAGGGCATCGGCGGGCACATCTCGACGTTTGCCTCGGCGGCGACGCTGTACGAAGTCGGCTTCAACCATTTCTTCCGCGGCCGCACTGAAGGCGAGTCGGCCAACGACGCCGACGTGATCTTCTTCCAGGGGCACGCGGCCCCCGGCATCTACGCGCGCGCCTATCTCGAGGGGCGCATCGACGAGTCGCACCTCGAAAACTTCCGCCGCGAGACCAAGCCGGGCGGCGGCCTCTCGTCGTATCCGCATCCGTGGCTGATGCCCGACTTCTGGGAGTATCCCACCGTCTCGATGGGGCTCGGCCCGCTGATGGCGATCTACCAGGCGCGCTTCATGCGCTACCTGGAGGATCGCAACCTCAAGCCGAAGTCCACCGCCAAGGTCTGGGCCTTCCTCGGCGACGGCGAAACCGACGAGCCGGAAGCACTCGGCGCGATCACGCTGCCGGCCCGTGAGAAGCTCGACAACCTGATCTTCGTCGTCAACTGCAACCTCCAGCGGCTCGATGGTCCGGTGCGCGGCAACGGCCAGATCATCCAGGAGCTCGAGGCTGCCTTCCGCGGCGCAGGCTGGAACGTCGTCAAGGCGATCTGGGGCCGCGAGTGGGATCCGATTCTCGCCAAGGATCGCGACGGCCTGCTGGTCAAGCGCATGGGTGAAATCGTCGACGGACAGTATCAGAAGTACGCCGTCGAGTCGGGCGCTTACGTGCGCGAGCACTTCTGGGGCGTCGATCCGCGACTGCTCGACATGGTCAAGCACCTGTCGGACGACCAGCTGAAGAAGATGACCCTCGGCGGACACGATCCGGTCAAGGTCTACAACGCCTACAAGGCCGCCGTCGAGCACAAGGGCGGACCGACCGTCGTCCTGGCCCGGACCATCAAGGGCTACGGCCTCGGCGAAGCAGGCGAAGGCAAGAACATCACGCACCAGCAGAAGAAGATGAACGAGGAGGAGCTGCGCGCGTTCCGCACCCGCTTCGGGATTCCGATTTCCGACGCCGAAGTCGGCAAGACGCCCTTCTACCGGCCCGCCGAAGACAGCATCGAAATCAAGTACATGCGCGAGAAGCGGCAGGCGCTCGGCGGCTACGTGCCGACGCGCAAGGTGCGCGCCGCCGCGCTGAAGCCGGCCTCGCCGGAGTTGTTCGAGGAATTCCACAAGGGCACCGACGGCCGCAAGGCGTCGACGACGATGGTGTTCGTGCGGCTGCTGTCGAAGATGCTGCGCGACAAGGAAATCGGCGAGCTGGTCGTGCCGATCGTGCCGGACGAAGCGCGCACCTTCGGGATGGAGGCGCTGTTCCGCCAGGTCGGCATCTACTCGCACGCCGGCCAGACCTACGAGCCGGTCGACATGGACACCCTCCTCTATTACAAAGAGGCGTCGGACGGCCAGATCCTCGAGGAAGGGATCAACGAGGCCGGCTCGATGTCGTCCTTCATCGCGGCCGGCACTGCCTACGCGACGCACGGCGTCAACACCATCCCGTTCTTCATCTACTACTCGATGTTCGGGTTCCAGCGCATCGGCGACCTGATCTGGGCGGCGGGCGACGCGCGGGCGCGCGGCTTCCTGCTCGGCGGCACCTCGGGCCGCACCACGCTCGCCGGCGAAGGGCTGCAGCACCAGGACGGCAACAGCCAGCTGTTCGCGCTCGCGTTCCCGAACTGCCTCAGCTACGACCCCGCGTTCGCCTACGAGATCGCGGTCATCATCGAGGACGGCATCAGGCGGATGTACGTCGAACAGGAAAGCGTCTTCTACTACCTGACGGTGATGAACGAGCAGTATGCGATGCCGGAGATGCCGAAGGGCGCGAAGGACGGCATCCTGAAGGGGATGTACAAGTTCCGCGCGGCCTCGAAGCCGAAGGCGGCGCTGCGCGCGCAGCTGTTCGGCAGCGGCGCGATTCTGCCCGAGGTGATCAAGGCGCAGGAGATCCTGGAGTCCAAGTACGACGTCTCGGCCGATGTCTGGAGCGTGACCAGCTACACCGAGCTCTATCGCGACGGCCACGCCGCCGAACGCTGGAACATGCTGCATCCGGCCGAGAGCGCGCGGCGTGCCGTATGTGACGCAGTGCCTCAAGGACGCGGCCGGCGTGCTGATCGCCGCCTCCGACTACGTCAAGGCGATGCCCGACACCATCGATCGATGGCTGCCGCGTCCGATGACGGTGCTCGGCACCGACGGGTTCGGCCGCAGCGAGACGCGCGCTTCGCTTCGTGAGTTTTTCGAAGTCGACTACCGGTACGTGATCGTCGCCACCCTGGCGGCGCTCGCGCGAGACGGCAAGATCGACGCGTCGATCGTGGACCAGGCGATCAAGGCGCACAACATCAATCCCGACAAGGTGAACCCGGCGGTCTCGTAAATGGATTTCACACTCCCCGAGCTCGGCGAGCAGATCGAAAGCGGCGACGTCCTGCGCGTGCTGGTCAAGGCCGGCGACGCGATCGCCAAGGAACAACCGGTGCTCGAGCTCGAAACCGACAAGGCGACCATCGAGGTCCCTTCGTCGGTGGCCGGCATCGTCAAGGACATCAAAGTCAAAGCCGGCGACAAGGTGAAGGTCGGCCAGGCGATTTTCAGCTACGACGCAGGCGCCGGCGCCGCGGATGCCGACGCCGCGCCGAAAGCCGCCGCGAAAGCCGAGGCGCCGGCAAAAACGGCCGCCACAGCGGCGTCCGCGAAGACCGAAGCGTCCCCCAAGACGGCGGAGCCGGTCAAAGCCGGGGCTGAGAAGGTCGAAGACAACGAGGAAGGGCAGCCCGACGTCGAGGTGCAGGATCGGTCAACCAAGCCTGACAAGGCCGGGGTGAAAGATCCCTCGGTTGGACCGCAGGCCGCGGCCGATCGCGGCGCCAACGTCGTCGACATCTCGCGCGGCGCGCGGCCGGCGGCCGACGCCGCGGCGGCGCCCGAGACGCCGCCCGCGCCGGCGGCGCCGTCGGTGCGGCGCACGGCCCGCGAGCTCGGCGTCGAGATCGGCGAAGTGCAGGGCACCGGCCCCGCCGGCCGGATCTCGATCGACGACGTGAAGGCGCACGTGAAGCGGCTGGTCACGAGCGGCGCCGGCCGCGGCGGTGGCGCGGCGGTGGCGCTTCCCGACTTCACGCGCTGGGGCAGCGTCGAGCGGCAGCCGATGCGCGCGGTCCGTCGCAAGACCGCCGAGCATCTGAGCGCCGCCTGGGCGACCGTCCCCCACGTCACGCAGTGCGACCTCGCCGACATCACCGGCCTCGAGGAGCTTCGCAAGAAGTACACGAAGCAGGTCGAGACCGCCGGCGGCAACCTGACGGTCACTTCGATCGCGGTGAAGGTCATCGCCGCCGCGCTCCGCAAGTTCCCGCAGTTCAACGCGTCGATCGACATGGCGGCCGACGAGATCATCCTCAAGAAATACGTGAACATCGGCGTCGCGGTGGACACCGACCGCGGCCTGCTGGTGCCGGTGATCCGGGACGCGGATCAGAAGAACATCGTGCAGCTGTCGGTCGAGATCGCCCAGCTCTCCGAAAAGGCGCGCAGCCGCAAGATCGCGCTCGAAGAGATGCAGGGCGGCTGCTTCAGCATCTCCAATCTGGGCGGGATCGGCGGCACCTATTTCACGCCGATCGTCAACGCGCCGGAAGTGGCGATCCTCGGCATCTCGCGCGCGCGGATGGAGCCGGTCTACAGCAAGGAAACCGGCCAGTTCGTCCCGCGCTTCATGCTGCCGCTGTCGCTGTCCTACGATCACCGGGTGATCGACGGCGCCGACGGCATCCGATTCCTGCGCTGGGTCGCCGAAGCGCTCGAGCAACCCTTCCTCCTCGCGCTCCAGGGCTGAGATGACTTCTGTGCAACTGGTCGTGGTGGGCGGCGGGCCGGGAGGCTACGCCGCCGCGTTCCTGGCCGCGGATCTGGGGCTGAGCGTCGCGCTGGTCGATCCCGAAGTGAACCCGGGCGGCGTGTGTGTGTATCGCGGCTGCATCCCGTCCAAGGCGCTGCTGCACGTGGCGAAGCTGATCGATGAGTCACGCCACGCCAAGGCGTGGGGGATTGAATTCGGCGAGCCGACGATCAAGCTCGATCAGCTCCGCGCGTTCAAGGACAACGTCGTCAAGCGGCTGACCAGCGGGACCGGACAGCTCGTCAAGCACCGCAAGGTGCACTACATCCAGGGTTGGGCGGAAATCGTCGACGCCCACAACCTGACCGTGAAACTCACCGCCGGAGGGGACGAAGCGGTCCAGTTCGAGCACGCGCTGCTCGCCACCGGATCGCTGCCGGCGATTCCGCCGATGCTGAAGATCGACGATCCGCGGGTGATGGACTCGACCGCGGCGCTCGATCTCCCCGACATCCCCAAATCGATGCTGGTGGTCGGCGGCGGCTACATCGGCCTGGAACTCGGCAGCGTCTACGCCGCACTCGGCAGCGCCGTCACCGTGGTCGAGATGACGCCGGGGCTGCTGCCCGGCGCCGACCGCGACCTGGTCGACATCCTCGCCAAGCGCGTGTCGCAGACGATGAAGAGCGTGCTGCTGGAGACGAAGGTCGTGCAGATGAAGGCGGAGGCCAAGGGCATCCGCGTCACCTTCGAGGGCAAGGCCGATCCGAAGGAGCAGCTGTTCGACCGCGTCCTGGTCGCGGTCGGGCGTCGGCCGAACTCGAAGATCCCTGGGCTGGAGCGCACCCACGTCCAGGTCGATCAGCGCGGCTTCATCATGGTCGACGAGCAGCGCCGCACGCACGAGCCGTCGATCTTCGCGATCGGCGACGTGGTCGGGGAGCCGATGCTCGCCCACAAGGCCTCGCATGAAGGACGGGTCGCGGTCGAAGTGATGGCGGGGGAAAACGTCGCGTTCGCGCCGCGCGCGATTCCGGCGGTGGTCTTCACCGACCCGGAGCTGGCGTGGTGCGGGCTCACCGAAGCGCAGGCGGCGAAAGAGGGACGCCACGTCACCGTGGCGAAGTTCCCGTGGGGCGCATCGGGCCGGGCGATTACGCTCGATCGCACCGACGGCATGACCAAGCTGATTCTGGATCCGGCCACCGAGCGACTGCTCGGCGTCGGCCTGGTCGGTCCCGGCGCCGGCGAGTTGATCGCCGAGGGCGTTCTCGCGATCGAGATGGGCGCCAACGCCACCGACCTGAAGCTCACGATCCATCCGCACCCGACGCTCACCGAGACGATGATGGAATCGGCGGAGGTCTTCTTCGGCCAGGCGACGCACGTCTACAGGCCCAAGAGGCCGTAGCAGCGCAACTCAAAACTTAGAACTGAGAATTCCCGCCGTTGATGCAGACGTTCCGGGATTTCATCTACGACCTGCGTTTCGCGCTGCGCAGCCTGCGCGCGTCGATGATTGTCACCGTCACGATCGTTCTCTGCCTCGGCTTCGGCATCGGCGCCACCGGCACCGCCTACGCGTGGCTGGAGAGCGTCATCCTTCAACCGCTGCCGGCGGTGCAGGGCATCGAGCGGCTCGTGACGCTGAAGATGACCGCGGCGAACCGGCAGACCAATCTCTCCTACCCCGACTACAAAGAGATTCGCGACGCCGAGGCCGGCACGGGGGCGCGAACGCTGTCGGGTGTCGCGGCGTTCGACATTCGTCGGTTCGCGCTGCGCACCGAGGCGGCCGCCGAGTCGCGTCTGGCAGAACCGTTGTGGGGCGTGCTGACCAGCGCCAATTACTTCGACGTGCTCGGCGTGCGGCCGGTCGTCGGCCGGGTGTTTCTCGCCGACGAGGATGGCGCCGCTGGAGGCGCGCCGGTGATCGTGATCAGCCACGCCCTGTGGCTGCGGCGCTTCGCCGGTGATCGTGATGTGATCGGCCGCCGCGTCTGGATCAACGGCCGCGCCGTGACCATCGTCGGCGTCGCGCCGGCGGGATTCATCGGAACGGTGGCTCGGCTGGGAATGGACCTCTGGATGCCGGTGACGATGCAGCCCGAGGTCGCTGGGAGTCCGCATCTCCTCGAGGAACGAGAGGCGCGCTGGCTCGGCGTGTTCGGCCGCCTCGCCGCCGGCGCGACACTCGCCTCGGCGCGCGCGTCGGCGCAGTCCACCGGTGCGCGGCTGGCCGCGAGCTTTCCCGTGGACCGCGGCCTCGGCCTGACGGCACGTGTGCTCGACATCGGCCCCGTCGATCGACTCGGTCCGCTGTTCGCCGTGATGCTCGGCATCGCCGCACTGGTGCTGCTGATCGTGTGTTCGAACGTGGCGAACCTCCTGCTGCAGCGCGGCGCGGCGCGCGAGCACGAGATGGCGGTTCGCCTCGCGCTGGGCGCGCGGCCGGCGCGGCTGGTGCGACAGCTGATGACCGAGAGTCTGGTCCTGGCCGTCGCCGGCGTCGCCGCCGGCGCGGCCGTCCTTGTCTGGGCCCGCCGCACGCTCGCGGCGCTCCTGCCACCCTCGCCGATTCCGGTCGTCGTCGACATTCCGATCGACGCGCGCGTCCTGCTGGTCCTGGCCGCGGTGGGCGTCTCGACGATCTTCGTCTTCGGGCTCGCGCCTGCATGGCGTTCCACGCGCGCGGCCGTCCGTGCCTCGCTCTCCGGCGGCGGCGGCACGCGAGGAGGGAGCAGTGCCGGCGGCCGAGTGAGGGGCGCGCTGGTCAGCGCGCAGTTCGCGTTGTCGTTGGCCGTGCTGATCTCGGCCGGCCTGTTCCTTGGCCGCCTGGACGAACTGCGGCAGGTCGAGCGCGGCTTCCAGGATCCCGAACACGTCGTGCTCGCGACGGTCGACTTCGAGCTGGCTGGTGTGGAGGACGATGGGACGAAGCAAGCCCTGGTCGATCGCCTGATCGAGGAACTCTCCGGGCTGCCCGGCGTCCGGGCCGTAGCGGGAGCGTCGTTCGTTCCACTGGGTATTCTCGGATACCACGCGATGGAGACTCGTGTCGACGGCTACGTTCCCAGGTCTGGAGAATCGACGTCATTCCTGGTGAACAGCGTCAGCAGCGGCTACTTCGACTTGATGGGTATCCCGATCAGGCATGGCCGTGCGATCAACGAAACAGACCGCGATGGCACGGCGCCGGTGGCGGTCGTCAACGAGACGTTCGCGCACCGGTTCTGGGGCGCCGATGACCCGGTCGGCCGCCGCCTGCGCGTCGGCGATCGCGATGTGACCGTGGCTGGCGTCGCGATGGATGGAAAGTACGAGTTCCTGGCGCCGCTCGATGCGCCTTCACCGCCGTTCGTCTATCTGCCTTACGCGCAGTGGCCGCAGGGCGAGGTCGTGCTGCATGTCCGCGCCGCCGGCGATCCGCTTTTGCTCGTTCCGTCCGTCGAGCGCACCGTTGCGAAGGTGGACCGCCGCCTGAGCACATTGAGTCCGGGAACGCTCGAGGCATACTCCGCGGCGCCGTTCCTGCCGACGCGGCTGGCGGCGGTGGTTCTTTCCGGGCTCGGCGCGGCGGCTCTGGTGCTGGCGACGCTCGGCCTCTACGCCGTCACCGCGTATGCCGTCACGCAGCGACGCCGGGAGATCGGCATTCGGATGGCCCTCGGCGCGACGCCGGCGCGCATCGCGATGCAGTTCCTCGGATTCGCGGGGCGACACGCGGGGATGGGTGCGATCGCCGGCATGGTGCTGGCGGTCGGCATCGCGGGCGGCCTCTCGTCAGGAATGGATGGAAGCATGCCTCGCGCGATCGCCGAACGGGTATCGCCGTTCGTGCTCGCCTCGGCTGCGCTCGGAACGGTGGCCGCGCTGGCCGCGCTAGTCGCGGCGACGCGCGCGGCGCGCATGAGCCCGACCGCGGCGCTTCGCGCGGACTGACGCAGCTCGCGCCTTACGATCCCGTCCGTGTGACCGATCCGGTATCGGTCCAGCGCAAGTAGTCCGCCGCCACCAACCGGTCGATCACCGCCGCGCAGGTATCGCGTTCAAGGCCCCACAGCCGCGTCGCCTGTGCCGGCGTCAGCCGGAGCCCCGGCATCTCCCTGAATTCTTCCCGGATGCGGTAGACGATGCGCTCAAGTTCCATGACCTTGCCTCGTGGTGCTGGTGAGAAGCTGCCGGCGCGCGCGCAAACCCGCCGCGGCGGCCGCCTCTGTTTCGAACGTCCGTACGCCTCTGCTGTCGCCGGTCTTCGTGCCGATTCGCGAGTAGAGATCCGCCAGCGTTTCCGGACTGACTACTGACGGCGCTTCCGCGATTTCAATCGCGTGAAACAGCTCGTGCCCCAGCGTCGCCATCTGCGCCAGTTCCGACCGGCCGCAGGCCAGCTCGATGACCAGATAGCGCCGGCTGCCGGCGGTCGAGAGCAGCGCGACCCGGCCTTCGAGATCCGCCCGAATGAAGACCTTGGCGCGCACATAGACGACCACGTCGAGCTGCTGAAGCCGATCGATCCATTCCTGAATCGCGGGGGAGCGTCGCGCGGCCTCGTCAATCAGCCGCTGCATCCCGGCCTCGCCGCGGACGTGCGGGGCCGGGGCAACGGCCTCCTGCGCGATCGCCACGGCTCCCACGGGGATCTGGTGAGCAATATGCACACCACGAAGGCATGCGATCCAAATGCGAGAAATCAGGCCTGTTTACGCACATTTCCAATCTGGCGATCGATGCGATCAGACATCGATGTAGCTATGAAAATGCGATCAGACAAAAATGTAGAAACACCTCGTTTATCCCGGGCGCGACCGATCGGACCGCCCATACACAAATGTTTGGTATTTCGCTGAAAGCGACAGGATTGTAGGATGGAGACCATGACGACCATGACCACCCGTGCGACGCGGCCGATGGCGCCGGCGCCGGATGTGGACGCCCCGACCCGCGAAGTCCGCCGCCTGTCCACGCTGCTCGAGGTGAGCCAGGCGCTGTCGGGCACGCTCAACCTGAAGGCCTCGCTCCACCGGGTGCTCGAGATCCTCGCCCGGCATCACGGCGCCGTCCGCGGCATCGTCTCCATCCTGGAGGAGAACGGCGACCTGCGGGTCGAGGCCGCCGACGGCATCGGCGACGGTTCGCGGCTGGTGCGCTACCGTGTCGGCGAGGGCATCACCGGCAAGGTGGTGCAGAGCGGCAAGCCGATCGTGGTGCCCCACGTCAGCCGCGAGCCGGCGTTCCTCCATCGCGCCGCGCGCCGGCCCGAGCTGTCGCACCAGGAGCTCAGCTTCGTGTGCGTGCCAATCAGCCTGAACCGCCGCGCCATCGGCGCGCTGGCCATCGATCTCAAGTACAAGGCCGAGCGCAACTTCGAACGCAGCACCAAGTTTCTCGGCATCGTCGCCTCGCTGATCGCGCAGGCGGTGAAGATTCACCGGCTGATCGACGAGGACAAGAAGAACCTGGTCGACGAGAACACGCACCTGCGGCAGGAGCTGCGCGAGCGCTACGACTTCTCGAACCTGGTCGGCAGCAGCGGACCGATGCGGCAGATTTTCGAGCAGGTCACCCAGGTCTCGGGCACCAACACCACCGCGCTGATCCGCGGCGAGTCCGGCACCGGCAAGGAACTGATCGCCCACGCGATCCACTACAGCTCGCTGCGGGCGAAGAAGCCCTTCGTCAAGGTCAGTTGCGCGGCGCTGCCCGACAGCCTGATCGAGTCCGAGCTGTTCGGCTACGAGAAGGGGGCGTTCACCGGGGCGGAGGCGCGCAAGAAAGGCCGATTCGAGCTGGCCGAAGGCGGGACCCTGTTCCTCGACGAGATCGGCGACATCAACCTCGCCACGCAGGTCAAGCTGCTGCGGGTGCTGCAGGAGCGCGAGTTCGAGCGGGTCGGCGGCACCGAGACGATCAAGGCCAACGTCCGGCTGGTGGCCGCGACCAACAAGGATCTCGAGAAGGCGATCGCGGCGGGGACCTTCCGCGAGGATCTCTACTACCGGTTGAACGTGTTCACGCTGTTCGTGCCGCCGCTGCGCGAGCGCAAGCCGGACATGCTGCTGCTGGTCGATCACTTCCTGGAGAAGTTCGCGCGCGAGCACAAGCGCAACATCAAGCGCATCTCGACCCCGGCCATCGACATGCTGGCCAGCTATCACTGGCCCGGCAACGTGCGCGAGCTCGAGAACACGCTCGAGCGCGCGGTGCTGATGTGCGACGGCGAAGTGGTGCACGGCCACCACCTGCCGCCGTCGCTGCAGACCGCCGAGGCGTCGGGCACGGTGACCCGCGTCTCGCTGCGCGACGCGGTCGGCGCCTACGAGAAGGATTTGCTGGCCGACGCGCTGAAGACGACCAGGGGGAACCGCGCCAAGGCGGCGCGGCTGCTCGATACCACCGAGCGGATCATCAATTACAAGGTCCGTCAGTACGGCATCGACGCGAAGCGGTTCAAGAACTAGCTGACCTGACCGCGAAAGCACGAAGGCCGCGAAGAGTCCACGAAGAAGAAAAATATTCTTCTTCGTGGTTGCTTCGGGTTGTTCGTGGCTTCGTGGTCAGGATAGCTATCGCGCGGCGGCGGCGTAGGCGTCCGCGGTCTCGTGCGCGTGGTAGGAGCTGCGCACCAGCGGCCCGGACTCGACGTGGACGAATCCAAGGTTCAGCGCCTCGCGCTTCAGGTCGGCGAACTCGTCGGGGTGGTAGTAGCGCACCATCGGGGCGTGCTCAGGCGTCGGCCGCAGATACTGGCCGATGGTGAGAATCCCGCATCCGGCCTCGCGCAAATCGGTGAACGTGGCGATCAGCTCGTCGCGTTCCTCGCCCAGCCCCACCATCACGCCGGTCTTGGTCGGGATGTCCGGCGCGTAGCGGCGCGAGCGGTCGAGCAGTTCGAGCGTCCGCTGGTACCGGCCGCCGGATCGCGCCATCCGGTATAGCCGCGGCACCGTCTCGGTGTTGTGGTTGAGCACGTCGGGACGCGCGTCGAGCACAGCCTGCAGCGCCGATTCGTTTCCCTGGAAGTCCGGGATCAGCACCTCGATGCGGCATGACGCCAGCCGCGCGCGCGTTTCGCGGATGGTGGCGGCAAAGATCGACGCGCCGCCATCCTTCAGATCGTCGCGGTCGACCGAGGTGATCACGACGTAGTTCAAGTCGAGAGTGCGGATCGCGTCGGCCACGCGGACCGGCTCCGCGGTATCGACCTCGGCGGGCCGCCCGTGCGACACCGCGCAGTACGAACAGGCCCGGGTACAGACGTCGCCCAGGATCATGAAGGTCGCGGTGCCGTGGTTCCAGCACTCGCCGATGTTGGGGCACTGCGCCTCTTCGCAGACCGTGTGCAGGTTCAGCTCCCGCATCAGGCCCTTGAGGCGGGTGTAGCTCGGCGAGCCGGGCGCGCGCACTTTCAGCCAGTCCGGCTTGGGCTGGCGCGGCTGAGCGGGGGAGATCGGTGTGAGTGAGATGACCCGAGGCACTGCTCTATATTCTACTGGGTGCGGCGTTTCTGCATGGGAAGTCCCCGATCACGTCTGGTTTTTCAGGCTCTGAAGTCATGGCAGGGCCCAGCTGTGCCGTGAAGACAATGTTAGAAACATGACAGACCGTGATACGCTCGCGTCGCGTGATCGTTCCTGCCGTCTGTCCGCACTGCAACAGTCATCAAGTGCAGCCGTTGCTCACCATCGACCCCGCCAGCCTGTTGAAATGGTTCAAGTGCCTGACCTGCCGCCGGGTGTGGACCATCGCGGCCGCATGCTGATGCCGCGCGCGCCGCGACCCTGAACCGGCCCGGCCGGGCGTCTCCGCGGACGTTCCTCTGTATGATATCGGCCGTGCCGCTCTTTCATCACATCGACCTGCGCGTGATGTGGTCCGACACCGATCCGGCCGGCATCGTCTGGTTCGGGGTCTTCTTCCGCTATTTCGAGCACGCCGAAGAGGATCTGTACCGCCGCCTGGGCAGCGATCGGACGGCGCTGCTGCGGCGGCTGAACGTCTTCATGCCGCGGACGTCGCTGCAGTCCGCCTTTCGATCGCCGGCCAGGCTGGGCGACGAGATTGCGGTCGGCGTCGGCGTCTCGGCGATCACCGACCGGCGGATCGGTTTCGTCTTCGACATCCACGAGCGAACCAGTGGCCGGCTGATCTGCGAGGCGTCGTACCGGGTGGCCTGCGTCGACGCCACGACCTTCGCGACGCGGACATTCCCGGCGGAGGTCGTCGCGCTGCTTGCGGCCGCGGATCAGGGACAGCTCAACCAGGGACCCACCACGCCCGCGGCACGCCGGACCCAGGAGTGACCGAGTCCGCCGCCATCACCGCGGCAGCCCTCGGCGTTCCAGAGGTGTTCAATGCCGCCGCGCACTTCGTCGATCGCCATCTCGCCGAAGGCCGCGGCGATCGCGTGGCGATCGAATGCGGCGAGACGCGGGTCACCTACCGAGACCTGCACGAACACGTGAACCGATGCGGCAACGCGCTGCGCGGCCTCGGGGTGCGGCCCGAGGATCGCGTCCTGCTGCTGCTGCTCGACGGCCCGGAGTTCGCCTACGGCTTTTTTGGCGCGATCAAGATCGGCGCGGTGCCGGTGCCGCTCAACACGCTGTGGAAGCCGGCTGACTATCAGTACGTGATCCGCGACTCGCGGGCCGCGGTGCTGATCGTCAGCGCCGAACTGCTGTCGAGCATCGAGCGCATTCCAGACGCCGAGCGGCGGTCGCTCCGGCACCTTATCGTCGTGGGCGGCGCGGAGCAGCGCTATCCCGCGTTCGACCTGTTCGAGTCGCAGGGATCAGCCGAGCTCGAGGCCGAGCCGACCAGCCGCGACGCACCCGCGTTCTGGCTGTATTCGTCCGGCAGCACCGGCGCCCCGAAAGGCTGCGTGCACCTGCAGCACGACATGGTCGTCTGCGCCGAGCTGTTCGGCAAGGGGGTGCTCGGCATCGGCCCTGACGACCGCACCTTCAGCGTCGCCAAGCTGTTCTTCGCATACGGTCTCGGCAACGCGCTGTATTTCCCGTTCGCGGTCGGCGCGACCACGATCCTGTGGCCCGGGCCGCCCACGCCGGCGAACGTCTACGCGATGATCGAGCAGCACAAGCCGACGCTGTTCTATTCGGTGCCGACCGGCTACGGCATGCTGCTCGCACACGGCAGGCCTGAAGGCCTGCACGACGAGAGCGGAGGCGCGACCGGTCGCGGTGCGGACCTTCAGGTCCGCGACTTCGATCTGTCGTCGATCCGCCTCGCGGTCTCGGCCGGCGAGGCCTTGCCCGCGGCGCTGTACGATCGGTTCAAGCAGCGTTTCGGCATCGACATCATCGACGGCATCGGCTCGACGGAAACGCTGCACATGTTCATTTCGAACCGCGCCGACGCCATCCGTCCCGGCTCCAGCGGACTGCTCGTGCCCGGCTACGAAGCGCGCCTGCTGACCGACGCGGGGGACCGCGTGCTGCCCGGCGAGATCGGCAACCTGTGGATCCGCGGCGACTCGGTCTGCGCCGGCTACTGGAACCGGCACGAGCAAACCAAGAACACGATCGAGGGGCACTGGATCCGCACCGGCGACAAATACACGCAGGACGTGGATGGCTTCTATTGGTACGCCGGCCGCGGCGACGACATGCTCAAGGTCGGCGGACTGTGGGTGAGCCCGGTCGAAGTGGAGAACGCACTCGTCGCCCACGACGCCGTGCTCGAATGCGGCGTGATCGGGCGCGAGGATCACGACGGCCTGGTGAAACCGATGGCGTTCGTGGTGCTGCGCGAGCCTGCCTCGGCATCGGCGGATCTGGCGAAGGCGCTCCAGCAGTTCGTCCGCGAGCGGCTGGCCGAGTACAAGCGGCCCCGCTGGGTTGAGTTCGTCGCCGAGCTGCCCAAGACCGCCACCGGCAAGATTCAGCGGTTCCGGCTGCGGGAACTGGGCAACAATCCCGCGCCGCCGCCCGTCTAATCCCGGCATGCGCGACTTGCGATATGCCGTCCGCGTCCTGCTGAAAAACCCCGCCTTCACGCTTACCGCCGTCCTGACCCTTGCGCTGTGCATCGGCGCCAATACCGCCATCTACACCGTGGTCGATCGGGTGCTGCTCCGGCCGTTGCCGTATCCGCATCCCGAGCGGCTCGCGATGATCACGCGCCACTACGAGGGCGGCGGCGCGTCGGAAGACGATTTGTCGCAGAGCGGTTTCACCTGGGTCGCGTTGCGCGACGGCGCCCAGGGGGTTATTGAGCTCGGGGCGCTGTCCGGCCTTGGCGGCGGCGTCAACCTGGTCGCCGGCGACCGCGCCTCGTCGGTCCAGCAACAGCGCGTCACCGCCGGCTATTTCCGCATTCTCGGGATCGGGCCGGAGATCGGTCGTGAGTTCAGCGCCGAAGAGGATCGCGTGAACGGTCCGGCGGTGGCGGTCTTGAGCCACGCGCTGTGGACCCACGCCTTCGGCGGCGATCCGTCGATTGTGGGCCGCTCGATCATGCTCCGCGGCGAGCCGCACACCGTGGTCGGTGTGATGCCGGCCTCGGTGCAGTGGGGAGCCGCCGTCGACGTCTGGACTCCGCTGCGTCCGTCGACGCAGGGCGAGGGTGGCGGCGAGAACTACGGTCTGATTGCCCGGTTGAAGGACGGCGTCAGCTGGCCGCAGGCAGTCCAGCAGATCGGATCGGCGACGACGGCGCTCGCGCGGGAGCGGTACCGCAGCGCCCGAGCCGGCACCATCGTCCGGTTCGGCGCGGTGCCGCTCCGGCGCGGCCTGACCGACGAGACCCGCCAGCCGTTGCTGATCCTCTGGGCGGCAGTCGGCATCGTGCTGCTGATCGGCTGTGTGAACATCGCCGGTCTGCTGACCGCGCGGGGAGTGGCGCGCGGACCCGAGATCGCGACACGTATCGCGCTCGGCGGCAGCCGCGGCGCGATCGTCCGCCAGCTCCTGACCGAGAGCGTCGTGCTGGCGGCGTGCGGCGGAGTCGCCGGCATGGCGATTGGCTGGACGGCCTTGCGGCTGCTGGAATCCTGGCTGACCGCCGCGTTCGGCGTCGCCGGCGACATCGGGCTCGACGCACGCGTGCTGACACTCTCGAGCGGGCTCGCGCTGCTGACGAGCGTGGCGTTCGGCCTGCTCCCCGCGCTCCAGGCAAGCCGCGTCAACCTGCGCGGCGCGCTCGTGGAGTCCGGCGGTACCTCCGTCGCCGGCAGCGCGCGCAGCTGGCCGCGGCGGCTGATGGTGACGACGGAAGTGGCGCTCGGCGTGGTGCTGCTGGTGGGCGCCGGGCTGTTGATCCGTTCGTTCGACTACCTGATGGGACAGCAGCCGGGATTCGACAGCACCAACGTGATGACCGCCACCGTGTCCCTTCAGGATGCGCGGTACCGGACGAGCGACGCGGTTGCGCGGTTGTTCGACGACACGCTGCTCGGACTGCAGGGCCTTCCGGGGGTCGAACAGGCCGCCGCGGCGCTGACGCTGCCATACGAGCGCCCCCTGAACAACGGATTTCGCCTGGTCGGCGGTTCGCCCGAATCGCGGATCATGAGCATGACCTACGTCACGCTCGCGTATTTCGACGCGCTGCGGATCCCGATCGTCAGGGGCCGCGCGTTCGCGCCATCCGACGGCGCCGGCGCGCCGCCGGTCATCATCGTCAACCAGGCGTTCGTGCGGCGACATTCGCCCGCAGAAGATCCCATCGGGCGGCAGATCGTCAGCGGCGGCGTGACTCGCACCATCGTCGGCATCGTCGGAGACGTGCAGCAGAAGACGGCGTTCGGTAATTTCGGTCCGTTCGGCACACCGCCGGCCGCCTTCGTGCCGGTGTCGCAGGTCTCGAGCGCCTTCGTGACCATGGCGCACACCTGGTTTTCGCCGAGCCTGATCGTGCGGCTGGCCGCACCGCAGGAGGGCATCGTCGCGCAGATGCAGAAGGCCGTGGCGGCGGTCGATCCGCTGCTGCCGGTTGTCAAGTTCCGGACGCTGGACGACATTCGCGGGGAAGCCGTGGCGACGCCGCGCGCGCAGGCGATGCTGCTCGAGTACGCTCGCCGGCCTGGCGCTGTTGCTCGCGGCGGTCGGTCTCTATGGGCTCGTCGCCAACGGGGTCGCGGAGCGGACGCGCGAGCTCGGCATCCGGATGGCGCTTGGCGCGTCGACGCGCCAGACGATTGCGTCCGCCGCCTTACCCGGCTTCCTGCTCGCGCTCGCCGGCGTGGCGATCGGCGGAATCGCCGCGCGCCTTGGCGCGTCCACGCTGCGCCATCTGGTGTGGGGTGTGTCGGTCGCCGACCCGCTGACCTTCATCGTCGCGATCGGCGCGGTGGTGGTCGTCGCGGCAATCGCGGCGCTGGTGCCGGCGCTGCGCATCGTGCGGCTGAATCCGATCAGAGCCCTGCGATCGCAGGGCTAGACTGTTTCGCCAACCATCACGTCGGTCTCGCCCTTGAAGTAGTTCGGCACGTCGCCAAGCACCTGGCCCATCCGCGGATCCTGCATGCACTGCTGCACCGCCGCCGGCGAGTCGAAGTAGGCACTGAAGACGAACTGATAGGGCGCCGTGAAGCCGGGCACGCTGCCCGCCACCTTCACGATCTCGCTCTTCCGGACGCCGAGAGCGCCCATGATCGGGCCGGCCATCGGGATGTGATGCTGGAAGTAGTAATGCTCGTCGAAGGGCACGCCTTGTTTGTAGCAGACACGCAACACCGTCATGGTGGAAGCTCCTCAGCGTCCGGACTGTAGCACCCGCGTCGCGGCGCGCCAATCGCGAGGTCAGGCCGCCGCGGCGCTCGCGGAGATGGCTCGAGCCCAGCGGAGCGAGTCTGCATACGCGGCGGGCAGCAGCGATGCCGACAGGCCGAGGCTCTCCATCAGCGCCGTAGACTGATCCCAGTCACCCTGTTCGTGCGCGATCACGGCATCGAGGATGGTGCGCATCGCGTTCGTGCCGCCGAGCAGCGCATCGCGTACGCCTGGCGTCAGATGGAATCCGGCGATCGCCTTCTCCATGGGCTGACCGACGATCGCATCGAGCATCGAGCACATGCCGAGCAGGAACAGCTCGGCGCCGGCGTCGACCCCGGACCAGGTCGTGCCGACGATCTCGCACGACCGCGCCCGCAGCAGGGCGACCGAGACCATCTCCGGCGTGCCGCCGCCGTTCAGGCCGGCCATCGCCCACACCGACGCCCATTGCCGGACGTGCTGCAGGCCGAGCAGCACCAGGGCATGGCGCACCGACGTGATCTGCTGGCCGAGCGCAAAGGCGCCGGAGTTGATCGATCGGAGAACGCGTACGGTCAGCGACACGTCCCGTTTCACCAGATCCTCGAGCTGGGCAATCGTCAGGTCCGGGCGGCTGACCGCCGCGAACAGATTCAGGTACGCCAGTCGCCGCGCCGGCAGCGCAGCCACGCTGTGCGTGGCCGGCCGGGAGAAGTAATAGCCCTGGAATAGCGTGCAGCCGGCATCGCCCGCCTGCGTCGCGACGTCCACCGTCTCCACGCGCTCGGCGACGACGCGCAGCGAGGGCGAGGCCAGACGATGCGCGAGCGGCTGCCAGACGATTGGAGGCGTGTCCAGCACGTCGAGCTTGACGAACTTGACGTAGGGCAGCAGGGCCTCGGCGCCGGAGCCCTCGACGTAGTCGTCGAGCGCCAACGCGTAGCCTTTCGCACTGAGATCGCGGCAGGCCTCGATGACGTCGTCGTCCACCACGATGTCCTCACGAAGCTCGATCACGACCGACCGGGTCGGCAGCAGCGATGCGGCGTTCTCGAGCAGCAGTTCGCGCGTGAAGTTGAGAAACGCCCGCGCGCCGCCGGTGAGCGCGTCGAGGCCGATCGCGTGCAGGGCGTCGGTCAGGACCCGCGGGGCCGCGAGCTGGCCCGAGGTGGTGCAGGACTGGTCCAGTGCCTGCGCGCGATAGAGCAGCTCGTATCCGAAGACCCGACGTTGGCTATCCAGAATTGCCTGCCGCGCGATGTGAATCGATTGCCGGGGATCGAGGGGGACAGTCATCCATGCTGCAAATCGGCAGATGGGGTGGCTGGCTTGAATCCTGGCGCGTCGCGTGGCCGGCGCCCGGTGCAGATTCGGGAAAAGGTGGGCTCCTGCCCACTCGCCCACGCCTCCTCTTTACGTCGGCGTCGTGGCGCGCGTGAGGCGATCGAAGCGCGGGTTGCCGCGCAGCGGCGCAAAGATCGGATCGATGCGGAGCCATCCCGGCGTCAGATCGCCAGGGCCGGACAGTAACGGCTCGATGAGATCGAGAGCGCGATCGTACTGGCCGGCCATGATGTAGATGCGCGCCACCTGATACTTGTAATAGGGACCGCTCACGGCGTCGAGTGCCGTTTCGCGGAGGGCGAGCGATTGCTCGCCCGCCTGCACGGCTTCCGCCTGGTGTCCGGCGAGCGCGAGGGCGCGACCGAACAGTTCCCGTTGCTGGGCATCGGCGGGATAACGCTTGGCCGCCTCGCGGTACGCGGTCGCCGCGATCTCGCCGTAGGATCGGGCCTGCGCCGCATCGCCCATCAGCCGGAACGTGCCGCCCACTTTCAGCGCCCACATGCCGCGGTCGGTGTCGAAATCCGACGGCTGCAGATCGACGACTTTCGCGCGCAGATCGTCGGGCAGGACCCACATCATTTCCTGGAACGTCGCGAACCGCGTCACGACCGCCGTGGCGTCCGCGTGCTTCAGCGCATCGGCGATGACCGCGCGGGCGCCGGCGAGATCGCCCTGCGACAGAAAGTCGGTCGCCTGCCCCTGGACGACGGCGAGGTTGGTCGGTGCGAGCGAGACCGCGCGGGCGTACTCGCGCTGCGCCTCGCTGTGACGATGCAGATCGTGAAACGTCCGAGCCAGGCTGCTCGCGGCCGGGACCGAGCGAGGATCCAGCTGCGATGCCCGCCGCAGGTGCGCCAGTGCGTCCTCGAACTTGCCGGCGGTCCGTTCGATCACCGCCGATGCGGCCAGCAAGTCGGCGTGATTGCGGGGCGGCCTGCAGGCCGAGCGTGTATTGCTCCAGCGCCTTGTCGAAATCCTTCGCGACGTTGCGGAAGTAGCTGCCCATCGCCAGGCGGCTTTCGGGGCGGTCGGGGCCCAGGGCCACGGCCCGCTCGGCACCGGTGTGGCACCGGTCGAGGTCCGCGGGCGTCGGCGTTGAGCCGGCGATCGAGCAGGCCGCCCGGCTGAGCTGCGCCCAGGCCTGCGCGAACGACGGATCGAGCGCGACCGCGCGTTCGTATTCCGCAATCGCTTTTCGCAGGGGCACGGCGTCGCTGACGATGCCGTTCAGCGAGAGCTGTTCGCCGCGCAGGAACGCGTCGTAGGCGTCGACGTTCCTGGTGGGACGCTGCGCCAGCTGCTGTCTCGCGCCTTCGTTGAGCGCGAGATTCAGCGCTTCGGCGACGCGCGACGCGATGTCGGCCTGCACCTGGAACACGTCGTTGAGCTCGGTGTCGAACGGCTGCTGCCAGCGTGCGGTTCCGTCAGAGACGCGAATCAATTCCGGACTGACGCGGACGCGCCGGGTGCCGCCCTGCGCCCCCTGCCATCGTACTGTGCCGGTCAGAAGGTACTCGACGCCCAGTTCGCGGCCGAATCTGTTCGGGGCCTTTCGACGCCGCCTTCCGGTACCTGCGCCGCGCTGGCGCGCGCGGTGACCTGCAGGCCCGGCAGCACGGCCAGCTTGCCGCGCACTTCGTCGGTGATCCCGTCCGCGAAGTAGTCGTCCGCGGCGATGCCGAGGTTCTCGAACGGCAGCACCGCCAGGCGCCGCGTGCTCGCGTCGAGCGGCTGGTAGCGGGACCACGCGAACGCGCCGACCGCAATGGCGACCAGAGCGGCGGCGACTCTTGCCACGAGCGTCACCCGCGACGACGATGCGGATGGAGCGAGGGCCGGCGTGGGAGTCGCGAGCGTCGTCGGCAACGGCGTCGTCCGCGTCTCGTCGGCTGCCTGCGCGAGCGCCTGCGCGAACTCCGCCGCCGAAGCGAACCGATCGGCGGGCACGCGGGCGATCGCCCGGGCCACGATCGCCTCGACCGCGGGCGTGACCGCCGGACGCGTGGCCTTGATCGGCCGCGGCGTCTCGGTCATCGCGCGCGTCAGGATGGCGGCGGCGGTGGGGCCGGCAAATGGCGGTTCGCCGACCAGCATCTCGTAGAGCACGCAGCCGAGCGCGTAGACGTCCGTGCGGGCGTCGATGTTGGATCCGCTGCGCCTGTTCCGGACTCATGTACGCCGGCGTTCCGACCGAGCATGCCGGTCTGCGTCAGACGCGCCGGCGCCGAGCGCGCGCGCGATGCCGAAATCGGCGACCAGCGCGTGGCCGTCGGAGAGCAGGATATTCTCGGGCTTGATGTCGCGGTGGATGACGTCGTGGCGGTGCGCGAAGTCGAGCGCACCGGCGACCTCTCGCGCCACGCGCAGAGCGTCGGGCACCGACAGCTGCCGTTCGCGGTCGAGCCGCCGCTGGAGGCTCTCGCCCTCGACGAACGGCATCGTGAACCACAGCTGACCGTCGGCCTCCCCGAATCGAATACGCCGACGATGTGCGGATGCTGGAGGCGCGCGGCGAGACGGATTTCCTGCTTGAAGCGGTCGGGGCCCAGGCTGAGCGCGACCTCCGGATGGAGGAGCTTCAGCGCGACCGGGCGATCGTGGCGCAGATCGTGCGCGAGGAAGACCGTGGCGAATCCGCCGCGACCGAGCTCGCGCTCGAGCCGGTACTGTGCGCCGAGCGCTTGCGCCAGAGACTCGCGACTCGTCACCGGCGCGATTATACGGGGAAAATGAATGGCGCCCGGACTTTCGAAGAGGGGCGTCGCGCGAAGGCTTCAGGCGAGCGGCGACGATCGCAGCCCGCCGACGAAGAAGTCGGCGAACAGGTCCGCGATCGCCTGGGAGGTCGCCGGCCCGTCCGGGCTATACCAACGCGGAATCCAGTTCACCGCGCCAAACAGCGCGAACGCGAGGAGCTTGGGGTCGCCCTGCGCGAACACTCCGCGCGTGCATGCCTTCCTCGATGACGCGCCGCACGCCTTTGTCGAAGGCGTCGCGCCGCGCGATCACCGCCTTGAGGTGAGCGGCGGTGAGCGCTTCGAGATCCAGAAACAGCGCCGTGCCGTGCAGTTCGTCGAGGATCGTGTGGACGAAGGCGTCGATCAGCCGTCGCAGCTTGACGTCGGCGGCCGCGCCGCTGCCGTCGATCTCCTCGAGCAGCTGCGTCAGCCGGTCGAGCGAATACTGGTGGCAGGCGAAGAGGATCTCTTCCTTGTTCTTGAAGTAGTAGTAGAGGTTCCCCTTCTTCATGTGCAGCGCCGCGGCGATCTCCTCGACCGTCGCGCCGTGATAGCCGAGGCGGCGGAACGCCTTGGCCGCGCTCTTCAGGATGTCGACGCGGGTCGAGCGCCTGCGGATCGGCGTTGCGCGGCCGCTTCGCGCCGCTTGCGCGCGGCCGGGCTTGCGCGGCGCGCGCCGATGGAAGTGGTTGACTCGCTCGTTGCCACAGCTCTAAAGTATTTGAACGAGCGTTCAATTTCAATGATCACTTTTGATACGCACCCCGACCGCTACCGGCACTGGAAGCTGACCTTCGACGGCCCGATCGCGACGCTCTCGATGGACGTGCGCGAGGACGCCGGCCTGTCGCAGGACTACAAGCTGAAGCTCAACTCCTACGACCTCGGCGTCGACATCGAGCTCGCCGACGCCATCCAGCGCCTGCGCTTCGAGCACCCCGAGGTGCGCACCGTCATCGTGTCGTCGCTCAAGGAGCGCATCTTCTGCGCCGGCGCCAACATCATGATGCTGCGCGGCTCGTCGCACGTCGCCAAGGTGAACTTCTGCAAGTTCACCAACGAGACGCGCCTGGCGATGGAGGACGCGAGCGCAGCATTCCGGCTTGAAGTTCCTCGCCGCGCTCAACGGCATCTGCGCCGGCGGCGGCTACGAGCTCGCGCTCGCCTGCGACGAGATCCTGCTGGTCGACGATGGCAACTCCGCGGTCAGCCTGCCGGAGGCGCCGCTGCTCGGCGTCCTCCCCGGCACCGGCGGCCTGACGCGCGTCGTCGACAAGCGCCGTGTGCGGCGCGACCTCGCCGACTTCTTCAGCACGCTGGTCGAGGGCGTGAAGGGGAAGCGCGCCGTGGAGTGGAAGCTGGTCGACGCGGTCTATCCGACCAGCCAGTTCAAGGACGCGGTGCAGAAGCGCGCGCGCGAGCTGGCCGCGACGTCGGATCGGCCGGCGCAACGGCCCGGGCATCGTGCTGAATCCGCTCAACCCGACGGTCACCGAGTCGTCGCTGAAGTACTCGGCGGTGACGCTGACCATCAACCGCGACAAGCGGACGGCGGATCTGACCGTGCAGGCGCCGACCGGTCCGCAGCCGTCGACGCCGGACGAGATCGTGAAGGCCGGCGATCAGTTCTGGGCGCTGCGCGCCTTCCGCGAACTGGACGATGCGCTGCTCCGGCTGCGCGTCAACGAGCCGGAGATCGGCACCATCGTCGTCCGCACTGAAGGCGACGGCGCCGCGGTGCTCGCGATCGATCGGACGCTGCTGGCGCACCAGTCGCACTGGCTGGTGCGCGAGATCATCCATTTCATGAAGCGCACGCTGAAGCGCGTGGATCTGACCTCGCGCACCTTCTTTGCCTTCATCGAGCCCGGCTCGGCGTTCGCCGGCTCGCTGTTCGAGCTGGCGCTGGCCGCCGACCGCTCCTACATGTTCCACGACGACAACGAAGAGAACGTGATCGCGCTGTCGCCGATGAACTTCGGGCCGCTGACGATGAGCAACGGGCTGACGCAGGCTGCAGACGCGCTTTCTCGACGATGCCGGCAAGATTGCGGCGCTGGCGGCGCTCGACGCGCCGCTCAATGCGGCGGACGCGGACGAGGCCGGCCTGGTGACCTTCGCGCCCGACGAAATCGACTGGGACGACGAAGTGCGGCAGGCGGTCGAGGCGCGCGCGGCCTTCTCACCCGACGCGATGACCGGCCTCGAAGCGAACCTGCGCTTCGCCGGTCCCGAGACCATGGAGACGAAGATCTTCGGGCGGCTGACGGCGTGGCAGAACTGGATCTTCCAGCGGCCGAACGCGGTCGGCGAGAAGGGCGCGCTGCAATCCTACGGCGAGCAGGGGCGGCCTGAATTCGATTGGAAGCGCACATAGCATCTGGTCATGTGTTCATCTGGTTCTTTGGTCATTGACTGGATCACCAGAGGACCCGATGACGAGATACTGCGAGGCATCATGATCTCCGCCGAAAAGATCCCCAACAACGTCAACCTGTCCGGTAACAAGCGCCTGCAGCGCGCCCTCGAGCACTGGCAGCCGAAGTACATCCAGTGGTGGAAGGAGATGGGGCCGCAGGGCTTCCAGGATTACCACCAGGTCTACGTGCGCACCGCGATCAGCGTCGACCCGGAAGGATGGGCGCACTTCGAGTACGTCAAGCTGCCCGAGTACCGGTGGGGGATCTTTCTCGCCGATCCGATTCACGATCGCAAGATCGGGTTCGGCGATTTCTACGGCCAGGACGTCTGGCAGGAAGTGCCGGGCGAATTCCGCAACCAGCTGCGCCGCCTGATCGTGACGCAGGGCGACACCGAGCCGGCCAGCGTCGAGCAGCAGCGGCTGCTCGGCCAGCGCTGCCCGAGCATGTACGACCTGCGCAACCTGTTTCAGGTCAACGTCGAGGAAGGCCGCCACTTGTGGGCGATGGTTTACTTGCTGCACTCGTATTTCGGTCGCGACGGCCGCGACGAGGCAGAGGAACTGCTCGAGCGCCAGAGCGGCAACCGCGACAAGCCGCGCATCCTCGAGGCCTTCAACGAGCCGATCGACAACTGGCTCGACTTCTTCATGTTCACGATGTTCACCGACCGCGACGGCAAGTCCCAGCTGATGTCGCTGTCCGAGAGCTCGCTCGATCCGCTGGCGCGCACCACCAAGTTCATGCTGACCGAGGAAGCGCACCACATGTTCGTCGGCGAGACCGGCATCGCGCGCATCCTCGAGCGCACCTGTCAGCTGATGGCCCAGGCGGGCTTCTCGGAAGACGTGCGCAAGGTCGGCGGCATCGACATCCCGACGATCCAGAAGCATCTGAACCAATGGTTCAGCCTGAGCCTCGACCTGCACGGCAGCGAGGTATCGAGCAACGCCGCCGCCTACTTCGCCAACGGCCTCAAGGGCCGCGCCAAGGAGGACACCTTCGACGAGCACGTCGTCAAGAACGCCTACTACAACATGGAGTTCTTCGAAGAGGGCAGGGCGGTCACCAAGGAAGTGCTGATGCGCAACGCCATGAACGAAGTGCTGCGCGACTGGTACGTCGGCGACTGCGCGGCCGGCGTGGTCCGCTGGAACCGGATCCTCGAGTCGCACGGCATGTCGGATCGGCTGCGGCTGCCGGACCGCAAATTCCATCGCGGCATCGGCATGTATGCCGGCTTCCACTTCGATCCCAACGGCGTCCCGCTCAGCGCCGAGCAGTGGGAAGCGCGCAAGTACGAATGGCTGCCCTCGGCGGCCGACACCGACTATCTGCTCAGCATCATGGACAAGCCGGTGTTCGAGCCCGGGAAGTTCGCGAACTACATCGCGCCGCCGCGGCGCGGCATCAACCAGCAGCCGATCGACTTCGAGTACGTAAGGACGGAGAGATAAGCAACCGCAGAGCGCGCAGAGATCGCCGAGAGATGTGTTCTCCGCGTGCTCGGCGGTCTCCGCGGTTGCTTTGTTTTCGTGTCAGGGCTTGTACTTCGGAACCTTGATCCGTCCCTCCCAGAGGCTCTTGTTGTTCTCCTCGCAGGAGTACTCCATCATTTCCCAGTCCGGCCTCAGCGTGAGCGTGCGGACATTCCTCCACGGCTTCGTGAACGTCTTGGGGTCGTCGACGATCACTTCGTAGGCGATATGTCCGAAGTCCGGGCGTGAGAAGCGCTGCGTCAGGTGCAGCTGATCGCTGTGCGGGTGGCCCACCGTGTCGAGCCTGGTCTTGCCGTTGAAGTTCACGGTGTCCACCACCAGCGTGTCGCCCTCCCAGTGGCCGACCGAGTCGCCGAACCACGTGGCGATGCCGTCGCGATGCGGCCGGCCATCGATGGGCACGACCGTGAACCAGGAATTCTGCTCGAACAGGAACGACAGGTATTTGTCGCTCTGCATGAACTGCATCGGCTCGGGCGTGTTCATCGAGCGCGTCATCCCGAACGGCAGGCAGGCGCCGGTATAGTCGCCGTTGGCCGCGTCGTAGGTCTTCCACTCCGTTTCGCCCCACGGCGTGAACGGAAGGTCGGGATGGCCCTTTTGCCCCTTCCCGTCCTGGCTCATGTCCGGCACGTACGGCTTTTCCCAGACACCGCTGAAGTCCACTTTGCCAGACGGCGTGCGAGGCGTGGGGCCCGACGGAGGCCGATAGTCCTGTTGGCCACCGGCGAGGACGTGGACCGCACCGGCGTCTGCCAGCAGCACGAGCAGCGTGACGGCGAACAGTCGTTTCATGGCGCAGCTAGCGCTTTGGCAGCGGCGGCGCATCGGGCGCCGACGAGGCCGCGAAGACATTCCGCCCGTCCGGGAGTTTGACCGTGCGCATGTTG
The DNA here is from genome assembly GCA_963794705.1 of uncultured Acidobacteriota bacterium. Classification (GTDB taxonomy): domain Bacteria; phylum Acidobacteriota; class Vicinamibacteria; order Vicinamibacterales; family CAVVIG01; genus CAVQFC01. The sequence goes on along the minus strand of CAWCFI010000003.1, from coordinate 738,914 downwards.
CAGGTTTTGGATCCGTCCTTGGCCGCGAAGCCGGCGATCGTAATCTGATCGCTCACTTTGAGGGAGCTTCTGGACCATCCATTGCGCGTCAGCGTGTTGGGCGCCCCGCCCTCGCATTGCCAGGGTTGCGGGACGCCATGGTCGTCCTTCACATCAAGATAGACCCAGATGTGGGGGTTGGCCCATTCGACCTGCGTCACCGCGCCGGTCAGCAGCACCGGCTTGTTGGCGTCGAATTCGGCCGCGAACGAATGATGCGCGGATACTGACGGAGCGGCAAGGGTCACCAGGAACGCGCCAACGACGACGTGCGTGGTGTGCATGCGCCCTCTTTTACACCTCCAGGTGCGCCTGCGCAAGAAGATCGCAACGCCTGAAAATTCGCCTCAGATCCTCAAATCCTCAAGTCCTGATATCCTCAAATCCCTATGCCTCTCGCCATCACCTGGCTCGGCCACGCCACGTTTCTCCTGCAGTCGCCCGGCGGGAAGAGGATCCTGTTCGATCCATGGGTCACCGGCAACCCGAAGTCCCCGGAGTCGGCGAAGAAGCTGGGTGCGCTGGATCTGATCCTGATCACGCACGGGCACGGCGACCATACCGCCGACGCGGTGGCGATCGGCCGCTCGAGTGGCGCTCAGACCGTCGCGCCTTACGAGGTCGCGGTGTGGCTCGGCTCGAAGGGGCTGCAGAACGTCACCGGCATGAACCCCGGCGGCACGGTACGCGCGCTCGGCCTGTCGATCACGATGGTGCCGGCGGTGCACAGCAGCTCGGTCGAGGAAGACGGCAAGATCATCTACCTCGGCGTCGCGACGGGATACATCGTGACGTTCGAGGACGACCTGACGATTTACTTCGCCGGCGACACGTCGATCTTCGGCGACATGCGCCTCATCGGCGAGATGTACCGGCCGACGATCGCATTCCTCCCGATCGGCGATCTCTATACGATGGGACCCGAACAGGCGGCCAAGGCGTGCGAGCTGCTCGGTGTAAAACAGGTCGTGCCGATGCACTACGGCACGTTCCCGGCGCTCACCGGCACGCCCGCGAGGCTGCGGGAACTGGTCGAGCCCAAAGGCGTGCAGGTGCTCGAGCTGGCGCCCGGCGAGACCGCCACGTAACCACGAAGGCACGAAACAATCTGATCGGCACGAAAATCACGAAAAAGAGATATCTTTCTCTTTCGTGTATTTCGTGCAGACGATGCTGGCCGTTTCGCGTGTTTCGTGGTGATCGTATGGACGAACTGTCCCGCCGCTCCTTGCTCAAACTGCCGCTGGTGTTCGCCATGACGCAACAGACGAACCTGGATCTCCCGCCGAATCTCCCGCGGCCGAAAGACGATGGCGGCGCTCGTCACCTCAAGGGCCTGGCGCTGCCGGATCTCGCGCTGCCGTCGACCTCGGGGCGAATGGTGAACCTCTCGAAGGTCACGGCGCCGCGCATCGTGATCTACGCCTATCCGATGACCGGCCGTCCCGATCGCAAGCTGCCTCAAGGGTGGGACGACATTCCCGGCGCGCGCGGCTGCACGCCCGAGACCTGCGGGTTCCGCGATCATCACAAGGACCTCGCGAAACTTCACGCCGAGGTCTTCGGCATCAGCACCCAGGACACACCGTATCAGCAGGAGATGGTCAAGCGACTCGAGGTGCCGTTCGAGGTCCTGAGCGACGAGCATTTTGCGTTCATCAAGGCGCTGCGCCTGCCGACCTTCACCGTCGAGGGCATGACGCTGAACAAGCGCCTGACGCTGATCGCGCGGAACGGGCACATCGAACAGGTCTTCTATCCGATCTTCCCGCCTGACAAACATGCCGACGAAGTGATCGCCTGGTTGAAAAAGCAACCTGCCTAAACGATCAGAAGGAACCGCAGAGACCGCGGAGATCGCTGAGAAGACGTTTTCTCTGCGGTCTTTGCGGTCTCTGCGGTTCCTTCTTATCGTTGCGTCAGCACCATCAGGATCGTCAGCACGATCATCACCACCACGGTCGTCCACGCCACGATGTTGAAGCCGCGTGAGTTGACGTGTTCGCCCATCAGCTCGCGGTCGTTCGTCAGCATCAGCATGAAGATCAGCACCAGCGGCAGGACCACGCCGTTGGCGACCTGCGACAGCACCGCGACGTAGACCAGCGGCAGCCGCGGCACCAGCAGCACGCCAGCCCCGAACACGATCAGCAGCGTATAGAGCCAGTAGAACACCGGCGCTTCGTGAAATTTCTTGTCGAGGCCCGACTCGAAGCCCAGCCCTTCACAGACCGCATAGGCGGTGGAGATTGGCAGGATCGAGGCGGCGAACAGCGACGCGTTGAACAGGCCCGCCGCGAACAGCAGGTAGGCGTACTCGCCGACCAGCGGCCGAAGCGCCTGCGCCGCGTCGGCCGCGCTGCTGATATCCCGGTGTCCCGTCGCGTACAGCGTCGCCGCGCAGGCGACGATGATGAACCAGGCGACGATGTCGGTGAACAGGCAGCCGAGGATCACATCCCACCGGGAGGTGGCGTACTGCCGCGCGGTAATCCCTTTCTCGACAATGGATGACTGCAGGTAGAACTGCATCCACGGCGCGATCGTGCTGCCGACCAGCCCGATCACCATGAAGAGGTAGCCGTAGCTGCGAATCCCGGTTCCCGACGGGCGGCTGAACGTGGCCAGCGCCGCCGCCTTCCAGTCCGGATGCGCCAGCAGGCCCGCGACGATGTAGCAGACGTAGAAACCCGACGCCGCCAGGAAAATTTTCTCGATGCTGTCGTAGGTGCCGCGGACGACCAGCGCCCAGACAATCGCCGCCGCGACCGGCACGACGATGTACTTGGACCAGCCGAACAGCTCCAGGCTGCTGGCCACGCCCGCGAACTCCGCGACCACGTTGCCGAAGTTGGTCACCACCAGCGCCAGCATCAGCCAGAAGGTGACGCGGAAGCCGAATTCCTCGCGGATCAGGTCGCTGAGGCCCTTGCCGGTGACCGCGCCCATCCGCGACGCCATTTCCTGGACCACCACCAGCGCGATGGTGATCGGGATCATGGTCCACAGCAGCGAGTAGCCGAACTGCGCGCCGGCCTGCGAATAGGTGAAGATCCCGCCCGCGTCGTTGTCGACGTTGGCGGTGATGAATCCCGGGCCGATCACCGCGAACAGCAGGACGATCCGGGCGCGCCAGCTCCGCAGGAACTTCATCGCGCGCGTCAGTTCTTGTGCCGCAGCATCGTGATCACGTCGTCCGCCGTGATGATGCCGGCAATGCGCCCGTGCTCGTCGACGACGGCCAGGGTGATCAGGTTGTACTTGTCGAACAAGGCCGCGACCTCGTCCTGAGGCGTGTCGGGCGCGCAGGCGATGTACGGCTCGCTCAGTTGCGACAGCTGGATCGCCGGCGACGACACCGCGATCTTGACCAGCGGCACGATCCCGACCAGCTTCTGCGCCGGCCCGGTCAGGTAGATCGTCGCCAGCGCTTCGCGGCTGCCTTCGAAGCTCTTCAGCGCGTCAATCGCATCGTCGACGACCGCGGTTTCGGCAATCGAGATGAACTCGGTCGTCATGCGGCCCGCCGCGGTCCGGTGGCTGAACTCGAGCAGCTGGGTGACCTCGTGCCGCTCCTCCGGCTGCATCTCCTGCAGGATTTCGTCGGAGTGCTTCTGCTCGAGGTCGCCGAGCAGGTCGGCGGCGGCGTCGGGATCCATTTCCTCGACGATGTCGGCCGCGCGATCCTTGTCGAGCGACTCGACGATCGACACCTGGATGTCGGGATCGATCTCTTCGAGCGCTTCCGCCGCGACGTCTTCGTCCAGCGTCTCGAACACCGACTCGCGTTCGGCTGGCGCAAGGTCCTCGACGATGTCGGCGATGTCCGCCGGGTGGAGCTGCGCCAGGCCCTGGTAGGCGATCTTCAGCTTGACCCGGCGGGCCGGATCGGTCTCGAGCAGATCGACGAACTGCCACGGGATCACCCGCGGCGGAATGCGCTCGAGCAGCGCCCGCAGGGTGAACGACGGCACGATGCCCTTCGAGAGCCGGCGAACGGCGCCACGGGCGCCGACGTCCACCGCGACCACGCTGATCTGGAGGTGGCTGTTGATCGGCGTCGATTCGAGCTCGACGTCGTTGACCCGGACGACCTTACGGCCGTGGATGTCGATGATTTGCTGGTCGAGCAGGTCGCGCTTGAGCAGCAGCAGGCCGTCGGATGGCGAGAAGCTTTCCCACTGGGCCGCCTCGTTGCCGGAACGCACCGTCGCGCCGGCCGAGGTGATCGCGTCCGGCGGGAGCATGCGCTCGCCGCCCGGCGTCTTGACGATCAGGAACGCGATGCGGGTCGGATGATCCTGCGGGGCAATCGCGATCTCGCGGACCCGTCCGCGCACGGCGCCGGAGGCGTCGCGCACGGAAGCGCCGAGCAGTTCGGACAGTGCGACGACTGACATGTGTCCCCGAGTGGAGGCATCGCTATTGGCTCAAGCATAACAGTCTTTCAGTGGACGTGAGCCTCAGAAGTTCGTATGGGACGCCATCGGAGGAACACGTGAAACGATCGCGATCCGTCGAAGAACGGGACGAGGTCCTCGGACATGCGATAGACCGTCGCGTCGGCGCCAATGCCGAGCCGGCCCCACCGAGCGGGGCCGATGTCGCGCACGACACCGAGCGTCAGCGGCGTGATGTGCGAGTAGAAGTGCGGATGGTTGAAGCCGATAGGGTGCAGGCCGAGCCCGAAGATCTGCTTGGCGGAGACCTCGACGCGGCCATACAGCGCGGTCCGATCGGTCGCGCGCAGATCCCATTCGAGCAGATAGCCGTCGGCGTGATCGTTGTAGCCGTTGTCCTCGCGATGATGGCCCCAGGCGAGCGTGGCCGCCAGCGGACGTGACGCGACCGCCCCGTTGAACTCGACCGAGGCGGTGATCTTCGTCGTCTCGTACGGTTCGAACCATTCGGGCTTGCGAAGATGTCCGCCCGACACCTGCGCCTGCCAGGGGCCGCGATGCCAGCCCACGCGCACCGCCCACGAATCGAGCGCCGGCCGTTCGATGTTGTAGCGGTTGTCGTCCTGATCGGGCTCCTCGCCGCGGAACACGGACCCCTCGAACCGCATCGGGCCGGTTTCGACGCCGGCGCGCAGCACGCCCTCGCTGATGTGGGTGGAATCCAGGTCGTGATGGGTCAACGGCACCTGGGGATTGTCGCGCGCTGATTCGCGGTGCATGAACGCCGTCGGCCCCAGCGTCGCCTCGCCGACGAGGGCGGCGCCGACGACGTAGGCGGCTTCGGGCCGCTCGATGCGATACGACGCTCCAAGGCCCATGAACAGATCGTGCGGATGCTGCACGTTGACGAACGGCGTCTGCTGGTAACTTTCGCCGGTCTGAAAGAGCTGCGGCGAGCCGCCGAACGGGACGCGTTCGCCGCTCGGCGAGAACGCGTAGACCCGTTCCATGCCGCCGTCGCCGGCGTAGACCAGCCGCCCGATGGTCAGCGGCTCGAGCGACAGCATGCCGGTCAGGGTCAGATGGCCGGGTCCCGCCTTGCGGGTGCCGGCGAGCATGAACCAGTTCTGCGATTCAATCGCGGCGAAGTCGGCGAACAGGCGCTGCTGATAGTTGTAGCCGACGAACACGTTGGCGTCGGTCGCGAACGTCCAGCCCTCGGCTGGCGGAGCGGGCATGTGATGGTGCTCCGGCGGGTGCTGATCCTGTTCTTGGTTCTGGTCCGGGGTTTGCACCTGGGCGGAGAGTCCCGCCGTCAAAAGGCAAACTGATAGTGCTATGCTGATCGTGTACATGTCCCTCGTTCGACGCCGTCTGTCGTGGGTCGTCGTTGCATGGCTACTGTGCCAGATTGCGAACGTCGCCGCCGCGCCGCTCACGTTCTGTTGCCAGAACGTGGCCACCGCGGGAGACGAGGAGAAATGCTGCCCGGGCCTGCTGCCCGGTCAGGTCTGCCCGATGCACCACACCAAGGAAGGCGAGCGCACCTGCAAGATGCGCAGCGCCTGCGCGGGCAGCGACGCGTCGATTGTCGCACTGGCCGGCGGCCTTGGCGCGATGCCGGTCTCGACGGTGCTCGTAAACGCTTTCGAACTTGGTGATCTTCCGCGCCACGCGCCGCGGCCTGCCGTCCTCCGCACGCGCCGCCCGGATTCTCCCCCTCCACGCGCTTAATACCTCGCACACGCCGGGTTCGAAAGGACCCGGCCTACCTACAACCACGTGTGTAGGGCGGGTCCTTCCGGACCCGCCGGAGGTATTGCGTTATGCGATTGAAGTATTGGTCGCCGGCCGTCTGGCTGGCGATCGTGTGTCTGTTGGGCGCGCCGGCGCCAGCCCGCGGTCAGACCGCGACGTCCGCCACCGTGACCGGTATCGTGCGCGACACGATGAACCTGCCGATGCCGGGCGTCACCATCGAGATTCGCAATCATGCGACCAACCAGGTGTCGCAGGCGGTGACCGACGCCGCCGGCCGATTCCGGATCCTCTATCTGCCGGTCGGCGATTATCACCTGTCGGCGCAGGTGAGCGGCTTCACCACGAGCAACGTCAACTTGAGCCTCGCGATCGGTGATCAGCTCGACGTGCCGATTGTGCTCAAACCCGCCGGGCTCGAGTTCGTCGATACCGTCGTCGGCGGCGCGCCGCTGGTCGAGACGCGGCGCACCGAACTGGCATCGGCGATCACGCCGCACGAAGTCGACAGCCTGCCGCTCAACGGCCGGAACTACCTCGATCTCGCGCTGCTCGCGCCCAACGTCTCCCGCACCAACCTGCGGACCACCGATCGATTCGCCGAAACGTCGGCGATTCCCGGCACGGGCGTCTCCGTCTCAGGTCAGCGCAACCTGAACAACAACTTCGTCGTCGACGGACTGTCGGCGAACGACGATGCGGCCGATCTGGCGGGGATGTATCTGAGCCAGGAAGTCGTGCGCGAGTTCGAGGTGGTGACTTCCGGCGGCGGCGCGGAGTTCGGCCGGGCGTCGAGCGGGACCATCAGCGTGGTGACCCAGTCCGGCACCAACCAGATCCGCGGGCGGGCCTACGAATTTTTCCGCAACAACCTCTTCGACGAGCAGAGCCCGCTGGCAACGCGGGAGGATCCGCTCAACCAGAACCAGTTCGGGTTGACCCTCGGCGGACCGATCGTCCGCGACCGGACATTCTGGTTCGGCAACGTCGAGCGTACCCAGCAGGATCGCACCGGCATCGTCACGATCGCGCCGGCATCGGTGAGCGCGGTCAACGCCGTCCTCGATGCGTCCGGCTATCGCGGCCCACGGGTCAGCACCGGCAATTTTCCCACCGGCTACACCGCGGCCAACGCGTTCCTCCGCGTCGATCATCAGGCGGCGGCGGGGCCGCGCCTGCAGGTGCGATACAACGTCTATCACGTGACCAGCGCGAACGCGCGCAACGTGAGCGGCCTCAGCGACGTCAGCCGTGGCGCCGCGCTCGACGACACGGACCAGACCGTGGCGGCGAGTCTGCTGACCAGCCGGTCGTCGTCCACCATCAACGAGTTGCGGGCCCAGTACACCCACAGCCGGCTCGGTGCGCCGGTGAACGACATCATCGGCCCGTCGGTGAGCATTGCCGGCGTCGCGAACTTCGGCACCGCGACCTCGTCGCCGACCGGCCGCGACACCGACGTGATCCAGGCGATCGACACCGTGACGATGCAGCACGGGTCTCATCTGGTGAAGAGCGGGGTCGATCTGCTCTACAACCGCATCAACATCACGTTCCCGGGCGCGCTGCAGGGCAGCTACACGTTCACCTCGCTCGCGACCTTTCAGCGCGGCGTCTATTCGCAATATCAGCAGGCGTTCGGCGAGCCGTCCCTGCTGCAGTCGAACCCGAATCTCGCGCTGTTCGTGCAGGACGAGTGGCGGCCGCGCCACGATCTGACGATCGATGCCGGCCTGCGCTACGACCTGCAGTGGCTGCCGCAGCCGATCCAGCTCGACGCCAACAACGTCTCGCCGCGCCTCGGCTTGTCGTACGCGCCGGGCGACGGCAAGACCGTGATGCGCGCGAGCGGCGGCATCTACTTCGATCGCATTCCGCTGCGGGCCACCTCCAACGCGATCCAGCGCGACGGCACCAAGTATCAGACCGCGGTGCTCTCGTTCGGGCAGGCCGGCGCGCCGGTCTGGCCGGCGGTGCTGCCCTCATTTCCCGCCGGCGTCCTGGTGTCGATCAGCAACATCAATCCTGACGTGCAGAACCAGTACAACCAGCAGGCCGCGGTACAGGTGGAGCGGGCGATCGGATCGCGGCTCTCAGCGCAGGTCGGCTATTCGTACGTGCGCGGACATCAGATCCTGATGTCCCACAACGTCAACGTGCCGACCCTGACCGCGGCGCAGGCCGCGGCACAAGGCGTCGCCAACCTCGGACGTCCGAATCCGGCGTTCGGCAACATCAGCCAGTACGACGCGCTCGGCGACGCGTGGTTCAACGGCCTGACCCTGTCGCTCGAAACGCGCCGCGCGCCGTGGGGCGGGGTGCGGGTGTCGTACACGCTGTCGAAGGCGGAAGACGATGCCGGCAACGCCTTCTTCCAGACGCCGCAGACGCAGAACGACATCCTCGCGGACAAAGGTCCATCGGACAACGACCAGCGCCACCGGCTCGTGGTCAGCGGCACGCTTGGAGATGGATCGAGCACGGCGCTGCGCCGGGCGCTCGGCGGCGTGCAAATCGGCTGGGTCTACGCCTACGGTACCGCGCTGCCGTTCAACGTCGTCACCGGCGCCGACAACAACAACGACACCACCGTGAACGATCGTCCGGCGGGAGTCGGCCGCAATTCGGCGCGCATGCCGTGCTTTTCGGATCTGACGCAGACTTGCGGCACGTCGACTCTGGACATGCGCATCTCGCGCGCACTGACGTTCTCGACCACCCACCGGATCGAGCTGATGCTCGAAGGGTTCAACCTCTTCAATCGCACCAACGTGGTCAACGTCAACAACACGATCGGCAACGGCCCGCTGCCGGCTGCCACGTTTCAGCAGGTCACCGCGGTCGGCGACATGCGCCAGCTTCAATTGGGGGTTCGATGGAGTTTCTAGTCACGCTTGCGCTCGCGGTCTCGCTCGCGGTGCCCGGGCGATCGAATGCCACGCCGTCGATTGCCGCGGATGGAGACGTCGTGGCGATCGCGTGGGGCGCCTCGACCCCGGCCGGGGCGACCGATGTCTACGCCGCGGTCAGCCGCGACGGCGGCCGGACGTTCGGCCCGCCGGTGCGGGTCAGCGACGCGGAAGGCGAGGCGCGGCTCAACGGCGAGCAGCCGCCGCGCGTCGCGCTTCGCGGCGCCGCGATCACCGTCGTCTGGACGACGAAAGGGAAGAACGGCACCAGGCTCGTGCAGTCGCGATCCGACGATCGTGGCCTGACGTTCGCGAAGGCCGCACCGGTTCCCGGCGGCGATGCCGCCGGCAATCGCGGCTGGGAGAACGCGGTGGCCGATCGCAGTGGCCGGGTCTACGCGGTGTGGCTCGATCATCGCGAGCTGGCACAGCAGGATGGCGCGATCGCCGCGGCGCATCACGATCATGCCGCCGCGGCCTCGGGATCCAAGCCGGACGGCGTCGCGATGGCCCAGCGTTCCAAGCTGTACCTCGGGTCGGTGGACGGCGCGGTCCCGCCCGCCCCGATCACCGGCGGCGTGTGCTACTGCTGTAAGACCGCGCTCGCGACCGCCGCCGACGGCGCCGTCTTCGCCGCGTGGCGCCATGTGTATCCCGGCAACATCCGGGACATCGCGTTCACCTCGTCGCGAGACGGCGGAAAAACCTTTGCGCCCCCGCTGCGGGTGAGCGAGGACAAGTGGGTCCTGGAAGGGTGCCCGGATGATGGCCCGGCGATGGCCGTGGACGCGAGCAACCGCGTTCACATCGTGTGGCCGACGCTGATCGGCGAAGGGTCTGCCGATCCGACCATCGCACTGTTCTACGCGATGTCGGCGGACGGCAAGCGGTTTACGCCGCGGAAACGGATCCCGACCGAGGGTATGCCGCACCATCCGCAAATCGCGATCGGCGCTGACGGCTCGCTGACCGTCGCGTGGGATGAAGGCGCCAACGGCAAACGCCGCGCGGCGATGGCCCGGACCACGGTGGACGCCGCGGCCGGCGCGGTGTTGACGCGATCGGTGATTGGCGAGGCGGCCGTGTATCCGGTGGTGGCCGCCACCAGCGATGCCGCGATCGTGGCGTGGACCTCAGGCGCGTCGACCAACTCGACGATCCAGGTGACCCGCGTCGGCCGCTAAGGCCGCACGAAGACGCTGCGGCGGGGCGGCGGCATCGGAACGTTGGGGCCCTTCACCGACTGCCACAGGATTTCGTTGAGCGGTTCCTCGGGCGTGAGGTCGGCATCGCTCCAATCCATCGCCCGCGACGCCATCGAGGCGCCGGTCACGGTCGCCGGATTTCGCTCGTCGAGCGCGACATTGGGCGTGATGCGGCGGTAGACCGACAGATCCGGCGTCGCCTGGAACGCGTTGAACATCGGCGTTGCCGCCGCGTCGTAGGTGCTCATCGGCGGCAGTCCCAGGATCAGCTCCATCGACCGCAGCATCCCCGAGGTCGAGTAGAAGGTGTGGTCCACGAAGGCGCGCTTCGCGAACGGGCTCGCCACCAGCGCCACCGAGCGGTGCGAATCCACATGGTCGGGGCCGCTCTGCGCATCGTCTTCGACGATGAAGACGGCCGAGTCCTTCCAGTAGACGCTGCCGGCAATCGCCTCGACCACCCGGCCGAGCGCGAGGTCGTTGTCGGCGATCATCGCCCGCGGCGAAAAGGCGCCGGGCGCCATGCCCTGGGTGTGGTCGTTCCCGAGGTGCAGGATCGAGAGCTGGGGCAGGTTGCCGTTCTGCACGAACTGGTTGAACTCCTGCAGCCAGTAGTCGGTGCGCTTCTGATCGGTGATGGTCAAATCGAACGCGGCGAAGGCCGGCGCCACCAGGTTCTTCAGCCCCGGTACGGCTTCGGTGGCGACGACATCGCCGGTTGCCGACTTCGACGTGTTCTGCACGAACTCGCCGTAGCTGCGCACGCTGACGCCGGCGCGCACCGCGTAGTCCCAGATGTAGCCGGTCTCCGGCGCCGACAGGTTGCCGAAAGCGTTGCGCATGAAGCCGGTGCCTTCGCTCAAGTACACGCCGCCGCGGTTGGCGTAGTAGGTCTGCCACAGCTTCTGCACCACGTCGGTGGCGTAGGCCGCGGTCGAGAAGGCGTGGCCGTCGTAGCTGACGTCCGCGTCGACGTAGAAATTGTCGAACAGCACGAACTGCGAGGCCAGTGCGTGCGCGTTGGGGGTGATCGCCGCGCCAAACAGCGTCAGCGTCGGATCGCCATTCCCCTGCTTCAGATCGCCGAGGATCGAGTCGTAGGTGCGGTTCTCGCGAATGATGTAGAAGACGTGCTTGATCGGCGAGCTGCCGCCGACCAGCCGTGGAATCGGCGAGCCGACCGGGACCGTGGGGCTCATCTTGAGCGCGTCGGTGTAGGGCGTGACCGCGAGCACGCGGCGCGTGTAGTCGGCGAGCGTGACGCGATCGGGCACCGGCAGCGCCGACACCGCGCCCTGCAGCCGCACCTGCCCATCGTCGTCGGTCGGTTTGGCGGCCGAGATCAGGCCTTTGCCGCTCAGCATGAAGATCTGCTTGCCGTCGCGGGCGAAGATCGCGCCGGTGGGATACCAGCCGGTGGGCACGAAGCCGTTGACCGTGCTGCGCCCGCCGTTGCTCACGTCGACGATCGCGATCGCATTGGAGTCGGCGTTGGAGACGAGCAGGGTCTGTCCATCCGGCGAGAGCGCGAGCGAGTTTGGCGTCGCTGTGCGAGGCGCGTTCGGGTAAAGGCTCATCGAGATCTGCTCGATGGCCTCACCCGAGAAGGTGTCGAAGACCCACACCGACGAGCTGTTGCCGCAGGCCACGAACAGGCGCTTGCCATCGAGCGAGAGTACGAGCGCGTTCGGGTGCTCCTCGGAGTTGAACTCCTGCAGGAGGAGCATCGACGGGAGCATGTAGACCTGAACGCGCGCGCCGCCCCATAGCGACACGTACAACATGCGCCCGTCCGCGGACACCACACAGCTGTACGGCTCGGCCGGGAGCGTGACCGACTTGGTGACCTGGCCGGAGGCGAGGTCAATCGCCGAAATGGTCTGAGCGAAGACCCGCGTGACGAACAACGTCTTGCCGTCGGGGCTGATCGCAAGCCCGCCCGCAAAGCTCTGGCCGGTGACGGCGGGCAGCGTGAAGGTGCGCGCGCGAGTGATCGCGCCGTCGGCGTAGTTGAACTCCTGCACGTTGTTCTGGCCGGCGCCGGAGGAGTACAGCTTGGTGCCGTCGGGATGCCAGGCGAGCCCGAGCCACGCGTTGTCGAGCGCCATGGTGCTCTTCACCGACCACGTTGCGATGTCGATGACGGAGAACGACGGCCGCGCCAGCCCGTTGCTGGTGACGATCAGGTAGCGCGAGTCGGGGGTCTGGATGACGTTCAGCGGCAAGTCGCCGACGCGCACATGCTTGCCGGCAGGCTGAATGCGCCAGCCGTTGGGCAGGAGCGTGGTGCCGTCCGCCATGGTGCCGGGCAGGGCCGCGGGGGCAGCCGCCGATTGGGCGCCCGTGCGCAAGGTGCTCCACGCCATGGCAGCCAGCACAACAGCAGCAAGAATCCAAGGTGCGGAGCGCCGGGACGTCGCGATCACCGGCGTGCAACCGAATGTACAACCGGGGGTATGCCGCGGGGGACGCAGAAGAAACGATGGATGGTCTCGTCGTGGGGGAGCGACCTGACCGAATACGACATCGACTGACTATTTGTACCGGTAGCTTACATGAGCCTGGACATGATGGCTACCTTGTACTTTTGTAAGGCCGGGCTTGCGGGGGCTGATTCCTGGCCCGAATCGGCCGCCATCTTCGGTAGAATCCGAACGTTTTCCGTGATGCCGCCGCTGAACCCGGAATCGGTGCTCGACCTGTCGCTACTCACGGTCGAGCGCGCCGCGGCTGCGCCGCGTGCCCCCGACGAAGAAGTGTTGCTGCTGTTCGATCGCTGCGGCTCGTCGCTGCTGCGCTACGCCGGCTCGTTCGGTTTGAGCGTCCAGGAGGCCGAGGACGTCGTCCAGGACGTGTTTCTGGCGCTGTTTCGTCATCTTCGACTCGAGCGCTCGCGTCAGAACCTGCAGGGGTGGCTGTTTCAGGTCGCGCATAACCTCGCCTTGAAGCAGCGCCGGCGATTACACAGGCGGCCGACTGAGGCGCTGGACCACAGGGTGCTTCGACACCCCGATCCGTCGTTGAACCCGGAGGCCCTCCTGGCGGACCGGCAGCGCCGCGAGCGCCTGGCCCCCGTGGTTCAGGCCCTGGCGCCGCGCGACCGCCGGTGCCTGCAGCTGCGCGCCGAAGGGCTGCGGTATCGCGATATCGCGAGCACGCTCGGCATGTCGCTCGGCGGCGTTGCGAAGTCACTCAGCCGGTCGATCGCCCGTCTCGTGAACGCGGACAGGGGGTGAGTGCATGAATCACGATCAACCACACCCGCCGGATGAAACGCTGCTCCGGAAGATCGACGACGAGCTTTCGCCGGCGCTGAGCGAGAGCCTTGAAGCGCATCTGTCGATCTGCGAGCGCTGTCGCGATCGACTGCTGATCATCCACAGCTCCGCCCGAGCCGCGTCCGTCCTCTCGCGCTCATCGGCCGTTGCATCGGAACCGGCGCTCGACGAGCTGCGGTCGCGGCTCCGCTCGAATCTTGCCCGTCGTTCAGCGGAACTGGATCGATCGTGGCGGTTTCAGGTCGCGAGGCATCTGGGGAAAGTGCCGGCCGTGGGCCTGGCGACCGCGGCGCTGGCGCTGCTCGCCCTGGGCGGTGCATTCATTCGCGTTAAGACGGAGGCACGGCGGTCGATCCCGGCGGCGCTCGTCGAGGCCGGCGCACTGCCGATCGCCGCGCTGACGCCGGGCGCGACCGAGCGCGTGACCGCTGACGAACTGTGCGCCGGTCGAGGTCCGTCGAGGCAGCCGATCGCGCTGGCGATACGTCAGGCCGTGCTGCGTGACTACCGCCTCGAAGGACTGCCGGAGGCGGAGTACGAGCTCGACTACCTGATCACGCCGGAGCTTGGCGGCTCGTCGGACCGCCGCAACCTCTGGCCGGAACGCTACGGCTCGCGCGTCTGGAACGCGCGGGTCAAGGATCAGCTCGAGATGCTCTTGCCGCGGATGGTCTGCGAGGGGCGCCTTGACCTCGCTACCGCGCAGCGCGACATCGCGACGGATTGGATTGCCGCGTACCGGAAATACTTCAACACGGAAACGCCGCTCCCGCCGCAAGTCGCGGCACTGAACGACGCCGGTCGAGAGACGGCGGGCGGTTTTCCCGGCCGCTGAGCGCTCGCGACGGCGAATCCAGCCTGCCTCTTCCCCGAAGACCCGGCCATTGACGGACCAATTCGGTCGGATATAACCTATGCGAGTAGATATTGAGACTCAATCTCATATTGATCGCATCCCTCATATGAAGCCACTTCGCACCGTCGTCTTCTGGCTGCACCTGTTGTCCGGCGTCACGGCCGGCGCCGTGATCCTGGTCATGTCGGCGACCGGGGCCGTCCTCGCGCTCAAGCCGCAGATCCAGAACTGGATCGAGCGCGATGTCCGCTTCGTGGCGCCGCAGCCGGCGCGTCTCGGCGCGCAGCGGTTGCTGGCCGCGGTGAAGGAGGCGAGGCCGGATTCGTCGCCGCAGTCGTTGACCATTGCGCGCGATCCTTCGACGGCCGCCATCGTCGGTTCGGCGCAGGGGAACCTCTACGTCAACCCGTACACCGGCGCCATCATCGGCAGCGGTTCGACGCGGACGACCGAATTCTTCCAGTGGATCACGAACTGGCATCGGTATCTCGCGGCGACCGGAGAATACCGAGCCACTGGACGATCGGTGACCGGGGTCAGCAATTTCGCCTTCCTGATCCTGTCGATCACCGGGCTCTATATCTGGTGGCCGAAGCAGTTCACGCGCAAGGGGCTCAAGCCGATCGTCTGGTTCCGCCGAACTTCGACCGGGCGCGCGCGCGATTTCAACTGGCACAACACGATCGGGTTCTGGTGCCTGATGCCCATCGTGATCATGACGATCAGCGGCGTGGTCATGTCGTACCCGTGGGCCAACGATCTGGTCTATCGCCTCAGCGGATCGCCGGTGCCGGTGCGCGGCGGAGGTCCCCGCGTGCCGCAACGCGAGCCGGCGGCGCCGGTGGTTCCCACCGGGCTCGATCGCATCTGGACGCGAGCCGAAGCGCAGGTGCCATCCTGGAGCCTGCTGTCGATGCGGCTGCCAACCCGCGACGGCGCGGCGGTGGCGTTCACCATCACCGACGGCGCAAACTGGAACGCCTTCGCCCGCTCGAACCTGACGCTCAACAGCGCGAGCGGCGAGGTCGTGCAATGGCAGCCTTATGCGAACAATAACCTCGGCCAGAAAATTCGCGGCTGGCTGCGCTTCGCCCACACCGGTGAGTTGGGCGGCCTGGCCGGGCAGATCATCGCTGGCCTCGGCTGTCTCGGCGGCGTGTTCCTCGTCTACACCGGTCTTGCGCTCGCCTGCCGCCGCCTGTGGAACTGGTCGGTCTGGTCCCGCGTCGGCATCGCGAGGCTGCGCGAAGGGAAGAATGAGATGAGCGCGTTCAGAAGATCCGCCGGCGTCGTGCTTCTTGCCGGCGCGACGTTGTGGGCAAACGCGCCCGTCAGGACGCAAACGCGAGAGCTCGGCGTCCTGTTGATGGCGCACGGCGGCAGCCCTGCCTGGAACGCGACGGTTGACGAGCTGCGGGCCCGCGTGAACGAGCGCGTGCCGACCGAGGTGGCGTTCGGGATGGCGACGCGCGCCGCCATTCAATCTGCCGTCGATCGCCTGATCGAGCGCGGCGTTCGCGAAATCGTCGGCGTCCCGCTCTTCATTTCTTCGCATAGCTCGGTCGTCGAGTCGACCCGATATCTGCTCGGCGCCCGGGCCGAGGCGCCCGCCGACCTGGCGCTGTTCGCGCGCATGAGTCACGGCGCACCCACCGCGGCTGCCGGTGCCCACGCCGAACACGCGGCGATGGAGGACGGCACGCGCCCGGTCGGTTCGCGCGTCCCAATCCGTGTGACCGGCGCGCTCGACGATCATCCGATCGTCGCGGAGATCCTGCTGTCGCGCGCCAAAGCCATCAGCCGCGATCCAGCGCGGGAAGCGGTCCTGATCGTCGCCCACGGTCCAGTCCCCGACGCCGACAATGCGCTGTGGCTCGCCGACATGGGCCGGCTGGCCGCTCATCTCCGCTCGTCGGCGCCGTTCGCGCAGGTCGAGGCGATCACCGTTCGTGACGATGCGCCGCCGCCGGTCCGCGCGGCGGCCGCCGCGGAGTTGAGAGCCGCCGTGAGCCGGTTGTCGGCCGGCGGCACGCGCGTCCTCGTCGTCCCGCTGCTGCTGTCGTACGGCGGGATCGAAGGCGGCATCAAGGAACGGCTGGACGGCCTCGACTACACCATGGCCTCGCAGGCCATCATGCCCGACGACCGCCTGGTCCAGTGGGTGCTCGACGCCGTCAAGCGCGAGTCGCGATAAGATCACCTCGCCGATCCGAGCCGATCGGCACCGAACAGCGAGATCACCATGACACCACGATTCGTTCGCCGCGCCGCGTGCGCGGTTGCCCTGCTCGCGCTCGCGCTTCCTGCCTCGGTGCAGGCCCAGGTCGCGCCGGCAGCCTTGCCCACGGCCGATCGCCCGTTCGGCGGGCTTCGCGAGCAGGCCACGATGCAGCAGGCTTGGCTGAAGAAGCGGCTCGACACGTTCCTGCCGGCGCTGCTCCGCAAGCACGGCATCGACATGTGGGTCGTGCCGATGCGCGAGTACAACGAGGACCCGGTGTTCTCGTCGATCACCGCGCCTGAGACCTTCTTCGCGCGCCGGCGCACGATCTACATATTTTTCGACAAGTGCGCCGCGGCCAACGCCCCCGCGACGACGGCCTGCGTCGAGCGGATCGCGCTCGGTGGGACCTCGCAGGGCGGCGTCTTCGACGCGCGCACCTCGATGAAAGCGGTGACCGCCGCGGTCGGCGGCCGGCAGGCCGAGCTCTGGGGCGACGAGCAGTGGATGGCGCTCAAGCAGGTGATCGAAGAGCGCAAGCCGAAGGTGATCGGCATCGATCGGTCCACCACGTTCGCTTTCAGCGACGGGTTGTCGAGCGGTGAGCTTCAAGGGATGAGCGCGGCGCTCGGCACGGCGTGGACGTCGCGGTTCCGTGACGCCGAACGGCTCCCGCTCGAGCTGGTCGCATCGCGGCTGCCGGAGGAAGAGGCCTTCTTCGAGAAGATGACCGCGCTGGTCTGGCAGATGACGCAGACCATGTTCTCGGACAAGGTGATCGTGCCGGGAACCACGCGTGCCAGCGATCTGGTGTGGTGGTGGCGGCAGCGGACCAACGATCAAGGCCTCGGCACCTGGTTCCAGCCGAGCATCGAGGTCCAGCGCAAGGGCGTCACCTCTGACAAGCTCGGCGAGAATCCGATCATCCAGCCTGGCGACGTGCTGCACTGCGACGTCGGCATCACCGTGGCGCGCCTGAACACCGACACCCAGCACAACGCCTACGTGCTGCTGCCCGGCGAAACCGACGCGCCGGCCGGATTGAAAAAGGCGCTGGCCAATGGCAACGCGATGCAGGACATCGTGATGGAAGAGACCCGGCCGGGGCGCACCGGCAACGAGATCCTGGCGTCGGTCCGCCAGCGGATGAAGGCGCTCGGCATCGACGGCACGATGTATTCGCATCCAATCGGGATGAACGGCCACGGCGCCGGCCCGTTGATCGGACTCTGGGACTACCAGGACGGCGTGCCGGATCGAGGCGAAGCGCGCGTGATTCCGTCGATGTGGTTCTCGGTCGAGCTGCAGGCGACGACGCCGGTGCCGGAGTGGAGCGGTCAGCCGGTGCGGATGGCCCAGGAAGAAGACATGGTCATCGGCGCCGATGGCAAGACGCGCTGGGCGCTCAAGCGGCAGGACAAGCTGTTCCTGGTCGGCGGCAAGCACTGACGGAGACCAGGAGCGCGCTCGATCTCACAGGAGACTAGGAGATCAAGAGAACGTATTGTTATTGGGCAGCAAGCTTAACTAAGACCGAATGGGCTTTGCTTCCACCCCAAACTCCGGGCCTTCTGACCTCCTGATCTCCTGTTGATCCTCGTCTGGCAAGTTGTTCAATCCTTTCGTGGGGCGGCCACGCAGTAACTGCAAGCATCAAGCCTCTCCGTTCAGAAACGTTAGAGAAACAACTCGGCGCGCTTCGTGCTCCCCAGGCGCGCATGATTGCCACGTCTCAGGAAATCGCGCTGCTCACCGAGAAGATCATCGGTTGCGCTATCGAAGTACACCGAGTCCTCGGGCCGGGTCTGCTGGAATCGGTGTACCGCGAATGCCTGGTCATCGAGTTGAGAAATGAGGACCTCCGTGTCGAGAGTGAGCGGCAGGTTGCCTTGGACTACAAGGGACATCGTGTCGCCGGCCGGCTCCGGATCGATCTGCTGGTCAACGACTGCATAGTCGTCGAGCTGAAAGCCGTCGACCACCTGCACGCTGTGTGCCTCGCGCAGGTGATCACCTATCTGAAAATCACGGGACATCCCGCGGGACTTCTCATGAACTTCAATTGCACATCTCTCCGCGCCGGTCTAAGGCGCCTCGACCACCCGGATCTCTACGTTGGAAAGAATCGCGGATAGAAAGAACAGGAGATCAGAAGGTCACGAGACGTTTCCTTCACGGAAAGTCTCTTGATCTCTTGGCCTCCTGTGACGCACCGAGCGGTGGCATGATAGGTCAGTGAATGACGCCTCGAAACTCTGGAGGCTGGTAGCGGCCGTGGTGGTGACCGCGCTGGGGCTGGCGTTCGCGATCGCCGTGTTCCGAAGCACCGCGTCGGCGCCGCCGCCAGGTCCTGCGCGCGCGGCCGCGGACGCGGCGAAGCCGCTGCTGGCCGCGCCGCCGGCGCGGCCCTTTCTGATGTTCGTCAGCCTCGTTCCTGATCAGACCTTCAAGCGCGTCGTGATCGCCCCGCTCGACGCCCCGGACGGGGCGCGCTACCTGACGCCGCTGCAATGCGACCGCGTCTACTATGCCGGATCACGCGGTTTGTGCCTGACCGCGGCCACCGATCGCGGCGGGACGCCCAGCTATGTGGCGCGCGTGTTCGACGAGCATTTCGCCGAGCTTCACACCATGACGCTCACCGGCGCACCCAGCCGCACGCGCCTGTCGCCCGACGGCCGGCGCGCCGCATTCACGGTCTTCGACGAAGGCCACTCCTACGCCGACGGTGTGTTCTCGACCCGCACCACGATCGTGGACGCCATCGGCGGCACGGCGATCGGCGAGCTCGAAAGCTGGGCGGTGACGCGTGACGGCGCTCCGTTCAAGAATCGCGACTTCAACTTCTGGGGCGTGACCTTCGCGGCTGACGGCAACACTTTCTACGCCACCCTCCGTACCCAGGGCAGTGCCTATCTGATCGAAGGCGACGTGGACGCGCGGACCGCGCGCGTGCTGATGCAGGGCGCCGAGTGCCCCTCGCTGTCGCCCGATCGCTCGCGCATCGCGTTCAAGAAGCGGCTCGGCGGATCGGGTGGCTGGTGGCAGCTGTCGCTGTATGACCTGTCGAGCCACAACGTCCGCGCCCTCGCCGGCGATACCGAAAGCGTCGACGACCAGGTCGAGTGGCTGGACGCTTCCAACTTGATCTATTTCCGTCCCAACAGCGACGGCAACATCATCTGGCGGCTCGCCGCCGACAGCGGCGCCGCGCCGCAGCCGTTCGTGCGCGAAGGCTTCTCGCCAGCGGTCGTCCGCTAGCCGATGATCAAGCGAGCGGTCATCTTCGCCCATCGCTGGCTCGGCGTTGCCCTGTGTCTGTTCTTCCTGCTCTGGTTCCCCTCCGGCATCGGGATGATGTACTGGGATTTCCCTGGCGTCACCGCCGCGGACCGTCTGGAACATGCCGCGCCGCTCGATGCCTCTGGGGTCCACCTCTCGCCGGCGGATGCCTATGCCGTCAGCGGCCTGACGCAGCCGCCGTCGCAGGTGCGGCTGAACACGTTCGATGGCCGCCCCGTCTATCGCTTTCGCGCCGGCAGAAGCGAGACGATGGTCTACGCGGACACTGGGGAGCGACAGCGGGAAGTCACCGGAGAGATGCGGGCGCGTGCCGCCGCGGCGTGGGCGCACGATCGCGGGAACGCGCCACGCGTGGAGACGGTGCTCGAGGCCGATCAATGGACGGTGCAGGGATCGTTCGCGAGCCAGCGGCCGCTCACGAAGTTCTCGTGGCCGCGCGGAGAGCAGGTCTACGTCGGCTACGCTTCGGGAGAAGTGGTGCAGTACACGACGCCGGCGACACGCCTTGGCGCCTACCTCGGGCCGATTCCTCACTGGCTCTACTTCACCCCGCTGCGCAAGCATCAGCTCGCCTGGGACCGCGTGGTCACCTGGTCGTCCGGCATCGCCACGATTGCCGCGATGCTCGGCATCGTCGCCGGGATCTGGATGTCGCTGTCGGCGCGGCGGATTCCGTATCGAGGGCAGAAGCGCTGGCACACGATCATCGGGCTGATCTTCGGGCTCGGCGCCGCGACGTGGGCGTTCAGCGGGATGCTGTCGATGGATCCGGTGCCGGCGCTGACCGCCCGGCCTCCCGCGGGCATCCCGCAGGCGCTTCGGGGGCGACTGGATCTTGCGCCGTTCGCGGCCAAGCTTCCTTCCGCCGCCATCGCCGAGCTCGTCGGCGATCAGCCGAAGGAGTTGGAACTGGCGGTCGTGGCGGGCGAGCCGGTCTACCTCGCGACCCTGGGGCAAGGGCGCACGCGGATTGTGCCGATGTCCGGTGGGCCGCAGGACCGTTTCGAGCCGCAGCGGCTGATCGCCCTCGCCGAGCAGGCATCACAGCCGCACGGTCTCGCCGGAACCGCGCTGCTCGATCGGTACGATCGGTACTATCTCTCGCGAACCCGGCAGCGCCCGTTGCCGATCCTGCTGGTACGCGTGAACGACGCGGAGCAATCGCGCTACTACATCGATCCCAAAACCGCGCGGGTGGTCTACAGCTACAGCGCGAAGACGTGGATGAGCCGCTGGCTCTACCACGGTCTCCACTCGCTCGATTTTCCCTGGCTGTACGACTACCGCCCGCTCTGGGACATCGTCGTGATCACGTTCATGCTGGGCGGGACCGCGCTCTGCGTCACGTCGCTGATCCTGGCGTGGCGGGTGATCGGCACGCTGATTACCGCGCGGTAGGCAGCGACGGCCCGACTGCGTACAGCTGCGTCCATCCCTCCGCCTGCGGCGCCCGGATCGTGCCCGCGGGCACGCGTGCGTCGGCGCGCACCCACGTGGAGACGTGCAGCATGTCGCCGCCGAGCAAACGGTGGTGCTCCTCATCCTCGCGCGCCGGATCCGGCGGTGCGCCGCGCTCTGGTTCCTGCACGAGCACGAGCCACGCCGGCGATCCGGATCGCTGCGGCAGTCCCAGGTAGTTGACGAAGGCGCCGTTGACCATGAGGCGCCAGTCGTAGCGCCCGCCTTTCGCGGTGGGGTCCGCGGCAAAGGGCGGGATCCCGTCCGCCGCCAGCGCCGCGACCGCCGGCCAGGCGCCGCTCGAGGCGCGCCTCGACTCGGCCTCGAGCAGACCCTCCTGCAGCTCGCGGAACATCCGCTGATCGAGCGCCGGTCGATCCTGAATCAGCGTCTGAAACGGCAGCAGATGCCTGGTCGCGCTGCCCGCATCTCGGAACGTGGCGCTGTCGGTGGCCAGAAACATCCACGCGCCGATCACGATCACCATGCTGAAGCGTACGACGTTGCCGAGCTCGACCCGCGAGGAGGGCGGACGGACCTCGACGCGCCGGAACGTCACCGCGGCCGCGCTCATATCATCCGGCGGCGCAGCATCGAACGGGCCGCGAGCGTCAGGAAGAAGATGGCGCTGACCGCCAGCACGACGGCGCCGCCGGTCGGCACCAGGAATCGCGTCGAGACGCCAAGGCCGCCGACGCCCGCGAGGAATGCCACGGCAATGCTGCCGAGCAGGTAGCTGCGCGTGCCGCGCGCCACGTTGCGCGAGGCCGCGGCCGGCACCACCACGAGCGCTTCGACCAGCAGCGCGCCGATGATCTTGAGGCTCACCACAATCGAGAGCGTCAGCAGGAGCGCGAAGAAGTACTCGAGATAGGCCGGCGACGCGCCGGCGACCGATGCGAGCGGCGGGCTGAGGCTGTCGAGCAGCAGGTGGTTGTATTCACGGACCAGCAGAACCGCGACCAGGATCCCGACCGCCAGCAGGAGCGCGAGATCGCCGTCGGTCACCGTCAGCAGGCTGCCGAACAGCACCGATTCGACCTGATGCACGTTGAATTGACGCGTCAGCGCGACCAGCAGGCACAGGCCGAGGCCGAGCGTGAGCGCGTGGAACACACCGATCAGCGTATCGGGAGGCAGCGTGGCGTGGCGTTTCACGTAGACCATGCCGAGCGTCGACAGCAGGCAGAAACCAAACATGCCGCCGTACGGCGCGTTGAGCGGCTCGCCCAGCAGCAAGCCGATCGCGACGCCGGTGATCGCCGCCTGCCCGAGCGCGGCGCTGAAAAATGCCATCCGCCTGGTGACGACGAGGTGGCTGACGCCGCCGAGAATCGGCGCGAGCACCAGGACGCACAGAAACCCTCGGACCAGAAACGGATACTGGAAATCTGCGGGCAGGACTCCACGCTGCGCCAGCGCGCCGATCCACGCGTAGAAGGCGGTCATTGGCGCACCGTGCTGCGCTCGAGGATCGTCACCTGATCCACCACCGCACGAACCTGCTCGAGATCGTGCGTGACCATCAGCACCGTGGTGTGTCCGCCGCGTTTCAGGGTCGAGCAGGATCTCGTTCAGGATCCCCATGGCGGCGTCGTCGAGCCCGGCGGTGGGCTCGTCGAGGATCAGGAGCTCGGGTTCAGGATCGAGCGCGTGGGCCAGCAGCACCCGGCGCAGTTCGCCGCCTGACAAGACGGCGAGGGGCCGGTCCTCGAGCCCCGGTAAGCCGACTCGTCCCAGCAGCCTGGCAATCGCGATTCGCGTGACACGGGTGATACCGAAACAGACCGGGAGGCGCTGCCGGGTCAGCGCGAGAAAATCAGCGACCGTGACCGGCAGCGTCGGATCCACGGCGAACGTCTGCGGCACGTAGCCGATCGTGCCTGGACCGGTCCAGTTCATCGCGATCCGCCCGTCGAAGGCGATCTGGCCAAGAATCGCGGACAGCAGCGTGCTTTTGCCGGCGCCGTTGGCCCCCATCACGACGTGAATGGTGCCGCGGCGTACGCGCAGGGTGAGCGTCTTCGAGCAGCGCCTCGCGAAGCCGGCGCACGCCGAGCGCGTCGATTTCGAGCAGCGCCGCCGGTTCGGCGGATCCGGTCACGCCTCGGTGACCAGCGCGCGGATCATGGTGTCGACGTTGCGCTGCATCTCGCGCTCGAACTTGTCGGCGGTGTACGCCCCGGACGCGATGTGCGTGATGATGTAGACCTTCACGCCGCCCTCGTCCCTCAGGACCTTCAACATCGGTGCGGGAAACGTCTCCTCGCTGAACACCACGCGGATTTTCTCACGCTGCAGCAGCTTCACCATGTCGCGCAGCTCCGCCGCCGACGGCGTCAGCCCGTGCGCCGGCTGCACCACGCCGGCGACCTCCATCCCGAACTCCTGCAGCAGGTAGCCGTAGCCGTCATGCACGGTGACGACGCGGGTGACTTTGGCTTCGGCGAGCTGCAGCGCCGCCTTCGATTTGATCAGCCGCAGCCGCCTGGCGTAGTCGCCGGCGTTCCTCTGCAGGGCCGCCGCGTCCTGCGGGCGCAGCGCGGCCAGCGCCCGCTGAATCGCATAGGTTTGCTGGATCGCGTTGGTGAACGAGATGAACGTGTGCGAGTTGACGCTGCTGCCGTGCGCCGAGTGAATCTGCGGCGTCGTCTCGTTCGGCCGGATGATGACGATGTTCTTGTTGCCCGATGCCTTCAGCATCGGCAGGATGAAGTCGTCGTGGCCGATGCCGTTGATGACGATCGCGTCCAGGTCGATCAGCTTCTTGATGTCGTCCGGCCGCGGCTGATAGTCGCCGGCATCGATCTCGCCCGGCAGAATCGGCCGCACCTCATAGCCGGGCAGGTCGCCGACGACGTTCTTGGTCCATGAATAGTACGGGTGGAGCGTGACGCCGATTTTCAGCGGCGGTTTCGGCTGCGCCAGCGCCGCGGCGCTGAGACCGAGAATCGCCAGCACGACGGCTGACAACACGACCGTGACTCTGCGGCGATCCATCGCAGTCATCTCCTGATGGCGTAAACCGGGTTCGGCACCTGCTCGAACACCTCGACCCAGCCGGTGTTCTGCGGCTGCGGCACGAAGTCCGGCGTCAGCTGTCCGCCGAGCCGGTGAGTCCACACATACACGTGCAGCGTGGTGCCGTCCGGCAGGCGGTGGTGCTCTTCGTCGTTCGGCGCCGGATCGGGCGCGGTCCCCGGCTCGGGTTCCTGGATCTCGAGCAGCCACGCCGCCTTGGCGGGATCGGCCGGCCGGCCCAGATAGTTGACCACCACGCCGCGCTCGAAGCGCGTCCAGGTGTAATCGGGGCCGGGCAACGCGAGCGTGGTGACATCCGGCCACCGCGACGTCCGCGCCCGCGCCGATTCGGCGGCGAGCAGCCGCTCTCGCAGCGCGCGAAACTGCTGCTGGTCGGCGTCGGGCAGCGCCGACGCCAACGCCTGATAGGGAAGCAGCCGGCGATCGCTGTCGTTTCCGCCGGTGGTCGCGTTCAGCGCGAGATACACGACCACGGCGGTGACGACCAGGCCGGCAAGGGCGAACACGCCGGCGCGTTCGCGGCCGCCGCCCTTTGCGACCGCGACCCGTCTCATAGCCGGCTTTCTCCGACCGGGGCGCCGGCGACGGCGTTGCTTGCGGCGGCGAGCAGGATGACGCCGATCCACGCGATCGTCAGGCGGATGAGCACCTGCTCTCCGTCGAGCGATGCGCCGCGGCCGAAGATGTCCGCCCGCTCCACGATGCGGTGCACGGCCTGGTGCCCCACCATCGCCAGGCCGATGATCGCCACCACCGGTTCGGGGAGACCACGTTCGTCCAGCCACCCGCGAAATGTCCACACCAGCGCGCCCAGCCAAAGCTCGCCAGCCAGGATGACGGCCGCGAAGGTGAAGGTTGCCGCGCCTGCGTGGCTGCCGCCGAATTGCGCCGAGGAGACGGCGGTCTGGCCGAGCAGATAGCCATTCAACACGCCGAACGCCATCGCGACCGGGATCGTCCATCGCAGCCGCGCGCGGACGACGCCTTGTACTGATCCGATCACGATTGCCGACGCCGCCACCAGACCCGCGCCGGCAATCCATTCCACGGTCAGCGGCGGCCGGTTGGCCGAGACCACCGCGGCGACCGCCTGGCCGAGCACGACGGCCGCGACAAGGGCGAACACCGAGCGGGTCCGTCGCATCGGCAGCAAGAGACAGGCGAGAAACAGCACTTGGTCGCCGCCGTCGAACAGTGTCCGCACGCCTCGAACCGCGAATTGCCGGAGCACCGAGCCGAACGGCGGGTCGAACGTGACGCGGACCGCGGGACCTGTGACGCTTACGACCTGCTCGCGTCCGGATCCCGGCTGGTAGCGCGCGATCGTCCGTACCGGACCATCCTTCGAGCTGAAGGCGTTGACGCGCGCGGAAAACCGGTCCAGGCCGGGCCGGCTGGGATACCGCAGCTCGACCTCCAACGACGTCCGGCTCGCGTCGTGGCGAGCGGTGATGGTCGGATCCGCGAGGGTGACGCCAGCCCGGCGAACGTCGAGATTGTGAGCGATGTCCGCGGCGACGATCCGGCTCTGATCGCGCAGCGCGGCCTCATCGGTGCCCTTGAGAAGGCTAGGAAGACGCGACTCGCCGGCGACCGTCGCCGGCACGCTGAGGGTGACCACGAGCTGATCGCCCTCGTCCACGATCCGCATGTCCACGACCTGCTCGACGATGACTTCGTGAGCCGAGATCGGCGCCAGCCAGCAGGCCATCGCCGCGAGCGCAAGCACGCCGCCCACGAACCGCCGAATCGATATCGTCACCACGTCTTCAGTATCCCCTCCGGGGCCGGATCCTTGGAGAGCTTACGCTGCAGCGAGCGGCGGTGAATGCCCAACAGCCGCGCCGCGTGCGAGAGGTTGCCGCCACAGTCGGCGAGCACCCGCTGGATATGTTCCCATTCCACCCGCGCCAGCGACGGCACCGCGGAGGCCTCGTCGCCAGCGGGCAGCACGCGTTCGCCGTTGAACGCCGCGAGAATCTGATCGGCGTCGACCGGCTTCGTCAGGTAGGTCGCCGCCCCCAGCTTCAGGCTCTCCACCGCGGTCGCAATGCTGCCATAGCCGGTGAGGACCACGATGATCGTGGTCGCGTCGAGCTCCTTGAGCGCGCGCACCACGTCCAGGCCGGACCGCGTGGGAAGGCGCAGGTCAACCAGCGCCAGTTCAGGTGTATCCCGCCGCGCCGAGGCAACCGCCTCGTCGTAGCCGCCGGCCGCAACGACCTCGAGGCCGCGGTCCGCGAGCGCCCGCACCAGGCGTGTCCGGAACGTCACATCGTCGTCCACCACCAGGAGCGAGCGTCCGTCTTTCTCGGCGTCTGGCGTCAAGAGGCCGCCTCGATCTGTCCGGGCGTCGCCGGCAGCGTGAGCACCGCGATCGTGCCCCGGTCGGATCGGAGCGACAGCGAACCACCACACCGCTCGGCAAAGGCGCGGGCGAGAAAGACACCGAGCCCCGTCCCTTGCCCAGCGTCCTTGGTGGTGTAGAACGGCTCGCCGGCGCGACGCAGCGAGTCGGGCGACATGCCGCGGCCCTGATCCTGGACGACGAAGGTGAACTGGCCGCCGGCGGCGTCGATCTCGAGCGTCACCGGCTCGGGCCCTGGCGTCGCGTCGAAGGCGTTCTTGATCAGCGACAGCAGCACCTGCACGAGGCCGGCGCGCGGCACCACGAGAGTCGGCAGCGCCTGCGCCGCGTGTGCCCGCAGCCGGCCCGCGGCATCGGGGGTGAGACGCGCCTTGACGTCGGCGAGTACCGTGTCGATTCTCACCGGCTCGGCGGCTTCGGCGGCGCGGCCGCCGGCGCGGCCGCTCATCTGATCCAGGATCAGCTGACACCGATCGACTTCCTCGCGAATCAGCCGCGCGTCGGCGGCATACTCGCCAGACCCCGGCGCCGCTGCCAGGGCACGCTCCAGCTCCTTCGACGCGATCGCGATCGTCGCCAGCGGTGTCGAGAGCTCGTGGGCCGCTCCCGCTGCGAGCGTGGTCAGCGACACGAGGCGCTGCGCCCGCGCGGCCTGATCGCGCACCTGCTCGAGATCGTTCTCGCGGCGGGCGACGGCGCGCGATGCGGCCCCGATGAAATGGAGCGGCGAGCTCGGCCAGCGTCGAGATTGCCAGCCACATCGCGAACAGCTGCGTCGGAAAGTCGATCAAGCGGTGATGCGCAGGGACCAGTTCTTCGAGGTGCCAGAAGATCAGGAGGCCGTAGCAGAGCGCCGCCCAGCCGCCGACGATGGCGGCCCAGCCCGCGCCGAGCGTGACGGCGGCCAGCGCGATCTGCACCGCATAGATGACCGTGAACGCATTCGACGGTCCGCCGCTGAGCTCGAGCAATCCGGTGAGCAGTGCGACCTGGAGCAGCAGGTGCGCCACCGTCATTGCGCGCCGCGTCGCCTCGGCCCCGGCGCGCCGGCTCGCGCGCTCGGCGCCAACCAACGCGGTGGCCGCGACCAGAGGGGCCAGCCGCCGCAGCGGAAAGGTCCCGCCCGGCAGCACGAATGCGGTCACCAGCAGGACCAGGTCGAGTGCAACGCTCGTGCGCCACAGCCGCGCCAGCCACTGCGACACCGAGGCCGGCGTCGCCGCCAGATACCACGCTGCTGCCTGGTCGGAGTCTGTGTCGGAAACCATGATCCGGAAGGCCCTCAGTGTAGCGCGTTCGATCCGTCCGCGGCCGGGTGCGACAATTTGCCGCACGTCCGTTCCGGCTCGCGGCCCGTAGACTCTTCTGCGCATGACAGGCCGGTGGTGGGTCGCTATGCTCGTGGCGCTGTCATGTCTGGCGGCGTCGACCGCGTCCGCCCAGACCGTCGTCGGTTGCCGGTTCGGTGAAGGACGAAACCGGCGGCGCGCTGCCCGGCGTGACCGTCGAGCTTCGCGGCGACGAGCGGCGCGCCGATCGCGACGGTGACCGACGCGCAAGGCGCGTTTCGGTTCGAGCACGTTGCCGCCCGGCCACTATCAGGCCGCGTTCACGCTGATCAATTTCGCCAGCGCCCGCCGCGACCTGGACGTCGGCCCCGGCGACACCGCGCGGCTCGACGCCGTCCTGCATCTGTCGCTGAGCGCCGACGTCACCGTGACCGGCAAGCGGACGTTCGCCAACCTCGCCGATGTCGAGCAACCCGGCGGAGAACCTGGTCGGCATCGCGCAGTCCGCCAGCCAGGGCGCGATTACCGCGCGACAGCTCGACGCGCGGCCCGATCATGCGCGCCGGCGAAGTGCTCGAAACGGTGCCCGGCGTCGTCATCAGCCAGCACAGCGGCGAGGGCAAGGCCAACCAGTACTACCTGCGCGGCTTCAATCTCGATCACGGCACCGACTTCGCGACGACGGTCGCCGGCATGCCGGTGAACATGCCGACGCCACGGCCACGGCCAGGGCTATTCGGATCTCAACTTCCTGATCCCCGAGCTGGTCAGCGGCGTGCAGTATTCAAAGGGGCCGTACTTCGCCGATCAGGGCGACTTCGCGACCGCCGGCTCCGCGAACATCAACTACGCCAGCGTGCTCGACGCGCCGATCGTGCGCGTCGGCCGGCGGCGGTGAGGGCTTCGGCCGCGCGCATGGTCGCGGCCTCGCCGGCGGTCGGCGCCGGCCACCTGCTCGGCGCGCTCGAAGTCGAGCACAACGACGGCCCGTGGGTGCATCCCGGACGACTACCGGAAGGTCAACGGCGTCGCTGCGCTACAGCCGCGGCGACGCGGTCAACGGCTTGTCGGTGACCGGCATGGGCTATCGCGCGACGTGGAACTCCACCGACCAGGTGCCGCAGCGCGCCATCGACGAGGGCCTCATCGGCCGCTTCGGCGCGCTCGATCCGAGCGACGGCGGCGACACCTATCGCTACAGCGGCACGCTCGAGTGGCAGCGCTCGCAGCGGCAACGCCACCACCAAGGTCGTCGCCTACGGCATCGGCTACGACCTGAACCTGTTCTCGAACTTCACCTACTTCCTCGACGATCCGGTGCACGGCGATCAGTTCCACCAGGCCGATCACCGGTTCATCACCGGCGCGCAAGGCGAGCTATCGGCGGCTCGACACGCTGGAACGGCCGCGAGGTGCAGAACACCGTCGGCGTGCAGGTGCGCAACGACGACATCACCAACGTCGGCCTGTATCACACGCGAGGCGCGGCAGCTGCTCGACACCGTCCGGCAGGACGCGGTGCGTCGAGACCAGCGGCGCCGGCTACGCGCAGAACGAGATCGCGTGGACGCCGTGGCTGCGCACGCTCGCCGGCCTGCGCCTCGACGGCTATCGCTTCCGCGTCGACGCCAGCGATCCCGAGAACGGCGGCACGCGGACGCGCCGGCATCGTCAGCCCGAAGGGCGGCGTGGTGATCGGTCCGTTCAAGGGCACCGAGCTCTACGTCAACGCCGGGCTCGGCTTCCACAGCAACGACGCGCGCGGGCACGACGATCACGCGCGATCCCGGCACCGGCGACGCCGGTCGATCCGGTGACGCCGCTGGTGCGCGCGAAAGGCGCGGAGGTCGGCGTCCGCACCGTCGCGATTCCGCACCTGCAGACGAGCCTGACGGTCTGGACGCTGTCGCTCGGCTCCGAGCTGGTGTTCGCCGGCGACGCCGGCACGACCGAAGCCGAGCCGGCCGAGCCATCGCTACGGCGTCGAGTTCGCCAACTACTACGCGCCGCGGCCGTGGCTGATTCTCGACGGCGACGTCTCGTGGTCGCGCGCGCGCTTCACCGACGTTCGATCCGGTCGGCGATTACATTCCGGGCTCGGTGGCGACCGTCGATCTCCGGCGGCGCCACGCGTCGACAGCCTGCACAACGTCTTCGGCAGCCTGCGCCTGCGCTACTTCGGTCCGCGCGCGCTGATCGAAGACAACTCGGTGCGGTCGAAGGCGACCAGCCTGGTCAATGCCGAGGCGGGCTACAAGCGTCACGCAAGCACGTCAAGCTCGGCGTCGACGTCTTCAACCTGCTCAACGCGCAGGACAGCGACATCGACTACTACTACGCGTCGCGGCTGCCCGGCGAGCCGGCCGATGGCGTCGACGACATCCACCTGCATCCGACGCTGCCGCGAACGGCGCGCGTCAATCTGATCCTGGGGTTCTGAGGCGGATCGCTGTACCGGACCCGTTCGGCCGGTGTAGTGGTGCCACTTGATCCACTCCGCGTACGGCGTGTGCGGCGCCTCCCGGCGCTATTTTTTGAGTGCCGGGGTGCAGCGCGCCGGGCTGTCGGCGGGGCCCTTGTCGCGATAGACCTCGTGACAGTTCGAGCACGCGTCGGCGATGTTGTTGGTCGCGTCCGACACCTTCTCCTGATTCCTGGTCCTGGCGGCCTGCAGCGCGACGCGTCCTGCCTCGCGCATCTCGCGCGCGAACTTCTGGAAGTCGGGCTGGCTCACCGGGACCGGCTTGCCGTTCTGGCAGGTGCGCCCCGGCTTCAGGATCAGATCGACACCGTCGGTCAGCGCGACCGCGGCGTTCTCGACGATCTCCCACCCCGAGTAAGCGCTCGCGTAGGTGTCGGTCGAAGAGCCGCTGCTCTCGGTCTTCGGTTTCGGCGCGCCGGGATCGTGCTGCTGCACGTCGAAGATCAGGTTGGCGTTGGGGAAGTAGATGCCGCGCATCACCTGCGCGAGCGTGCCGGTCGTTCTCGGCATCGTTGCGGCGGCGGGCTTCGCCGCGGCCGGCCTGGGCGCCGGCGCTTGTGCGGCGGCCACCGCGGTCAACAGCGCCAGCGTGAAACCTCCGAACAGTAATCTCATCTGGTCCCCCCCCGGCACAGCATATGACATGTGTCCAGAGGGCGGCGGGCGCAGCCGCCGTTCCGTTTCGGTCGGCCGCGTTCAGCGCGTCGTGCGCGGCTTGGCCCGGCCGGCGTCGCAGTCGGCGAGCCACTTGGCGGTGGTGTCGTCGGGCGGCTTGGATGCCGCGTCGTTGGTCCGGTAGATCACGCCGCAATCGATCAGCTGCTGTGTGTGCGTAATTGTCTCGAAGAACAGCCGGTCGCCGGCAATCTGCGCCACCATGAAATGGTGTTCGGAGAGGCCGACCTCGTCGAAGGCGCTCGGCTTGTAGTTGTACAAGTAGCGGCCGCCGCCGCCCGACACGAAGTACTTGACCTCGTGCTGCGGCTTGATCCGCTCGTACAGGTGCTCGTGACCCGAGAAGACGACGTCGACGTGATTGCGAATCAGCGCCGGCTCGAGCGCCGGACGGATGACGTCCCGTGATTCCGCGGCGTGCTGTCCCGACGAGTAGAGCGGGTGATGGAAGAAGGCGATCCGCCACTTGGTGCCCGCATCCGCGTAGACCGAGTCGAGCCACTGGATCTGCAGCGGATCGGCGGGATGATTGCTGTTCAGCACCGCGAAGCGCGCGTTGCCCTGGTCGAACGTATAGCGGTCGACGTCGTTCATGTTGAACGGCTTGAAGTGAATCTCCAGGTCCCGGTCGTGGTTGCCGAGCGCGGCGTAGAACTTCACGCCGCGATCGAGCAGCGGCTTGTACGGCACCGAGAACTCGTTGGTGTAGTCGTCGTCGTAGAGGTTGTCGCCGAGCATCAGCACGAACGAGAAGCGCCGCGCGGTATTGAAGTAGGTGAGCATGGCCTGCGCGACCGCCTGCTGCGCCTGATCCCCGGATCCACTGTCGCCCATCAGCGCGAACACCGTACCGCCCCGGATCGACGGCATCGGCAGCGGCGACGTCGCGCCGGGGGGCATCGGTGTGGCCGCCGCGGTCGGCGGCGGCGCCGGCGCCAGTTCCGGCAGCGCGTTGGGCACGAAGTCGACCACCACGTCGGCGTCGACGTCGCGGATGACGAGGGTGCGGGCGACGAAGTCGTATTCGAGCTGCTTCGGGAGCGGCGGCAGCAGCTCGCTCAGGCGGGGCGGCACGCGCGGCGCCGCCAGTTGCTGGTTGATGGTCGGCGTCGGCGCGTTGGCCGGCGTGCCGTTCTGTTCGCTCAAATCGTCCAGCAGCAGTTCGCGCTTCGGAGTGTTGAAGGCCTTCTGGATTTCGCTGACGATCGCGGCCGCCATCGCCGGCGTGACCAGATCGCCTTGCTTGGCGTTGGGTCGCAGCTTGGTCCTCAGCGCCTCGGCCAACGAATCCTGACGCGTCCGGACCGATTGCTCGGCGCCCGCGTCCGCGGCTGCTTTCCCTGGAACCCTTTCGGCCTCTTGCGCCGCCACCTTGCGGAACGGCTGGGTCTGGTCGACGTACGCCTGCAGCGCGGTCTTCAAAGGGTCGAACGCCGCGTTCGGTTGGCTCGGCACCGTCGCAGGTGGCAGCGTGGGTGAGCAGGCCGCCAGACAGATCGACAACCCGGCCGCGAACACAAAAGCGCGTCTGACCATGGATGAGCGCCACGCAAGGGGTGTACCCAAGCCAGCTGGGCAGGAAGGGATGCACTTTCGGGACGACTGTCCACTCTGCCTCTCGACTGTGAGACAGCTCGACTTCACAAAGGCCCGCCAACAAGGCGGGATCGGTGGCATGGCACCTGCGTTATATCGGGGCATGCCAACGAATTCAACTCCAGCTCGCGTGCGTAGCTATGCCGTTGCCTTCATCGTCGCCCTGGCGATGGCGTCTCCTGTTGCTGCCGGTCCCAACAACGGGCGCGCCAGCACAACAGCGGCCGCCAATGCGCAGGCGATCCGAATCGACAACTTCGGACGCGTCGACGAGGCTTTGTATCGCGGCGCCCAGCCCGAGGGGCGCGATTTCGCCGATCTCAAGGCGCTCGGCGTGAAAACGATCGTCAACCTGACCAGCGACGACGCTGACCCGACCGAACAGGCATCGACCGAACGCGCCGGCATGACGTACGTCCAGATTCCGATGACGACCCATACGGTGCCGAGCTCCGCGCAGCTCGCGCAGTTCCTGAGCATCGTGAACGATCCGGCGAGCCAGCCGGTCTACGTGCATTGCGTCGGCGGCCGTCACCGCACTGGCGTGATGACTGCCGCCTACCGGATGACCCATGAAGGCTGGAGCGGGGACCAGGCGTTCAAGGAGATGAAGCAGTACAACTTCGGTTCGGACTTCCTGCACCCGGAGTTCAAGCAGTTCGTCTATGGCTATCACCCGGACGTCCGCGTCGCGGCGACCGCGGTGGCGACGGCGACCGCGGCCGTCCAGCAGCGCTAGCCGGCTGCACCCTCGAATCCTTACGGCATGCCGCCATTAGAATGGCGGCATGCCAGATACGGCCGTCGATCTCGTTCCGCTGATCCGTTCAGGCGATTTTGCGGCGCTGCGCGGCGAGGTTCAGAGATGGCGTCCGCAGGAGCTGGCCGGGATCTTCTGCGACCTGCGCGGCGACGATCAGGTGCTTGCCTTCCGCATTCTCGACCGCCGGTCCGCCTCCGCCGTGTTCGAGTACATGCCGCCCGACTGCCAGCAGTCGCTGGTCAAGGCGATGGGGCACGAGGACGTCGCGGCGCTCCTCAATCACATGTCGCCGGACGATCGCACGCTGTTTTTCAGCGAGCTGCCGGCCAACGCCACCAAACACCTGCTCGCGCTGCTGACGCCCGAGGAGCGCCGGGAGGCGGTGACGCTGCTCGGCTACGCGCCCGGCACGGTCGGCCGGCTGATGACGCCCCACTACATCGCGGTCTCAGAGCACTGGACGGTCCAGCAGGTGCTCGATTACGTCCGCGATCACGGCCAGAACAGCGAAACGCTCAACGTCATCTACGTGATCGATCCCGCCGGCGTGCTGATCGACGACATCCGCATCCGCGAGTTCCTGGTGGTGCCGCTCGATCGGCACGTCAGCGACCTGATGGACCGGCGTTTCGTGGCGCTGAAGGCGACCGACACACAGGAGTCTGCGGTGGAGGTGTTCCGCCGCGAAGATCGGTCGGCGCTGCCGGTCACCGACACCTCCGGCGTGCTGATCGGCATCGTCACGGTCGACGACGCGCTCGACGTGGCGGAAGCGGCGGCGACACGGGAATTCCAGCAGTTCGGCGGATCCGAGGCGCTCGACGAGCCGTACCTGCAGATCTCGCTGGCGGGCATGATCCGCAAGCGGGCGGGCTGGCTGGTGGTGCTGTTTCTCGGCGAGATGCTCACCGCGACCGCGATGGGCTTCTTCGAAAAGGAGATCGCCAAGGCCGTGGTCCTGGCGTTGTTCGTGCCGCTGATCATCTCGAGCGGCGGCAACTCCGGATCGCAGGCGTCGACGCTGGTGATTCGCGCGCTGGCGGTCGGCGAGCTCAAGCTGACCGACCTGTGGCGGGTGATCCGGCGCGAGGTGTTTGCCGGGCGTGGCCCTCGGGGCGATTCTCGGAACGATCGGGTTTCTCCGCATCTCGATCTGGTCGCTCTTCTCCAACCTGTATGGTCCACACTGGTTGCTCGTGGCGGTGACGGTGTCGCTCTCGCTGATCGGGATCGTGCTGTGGGGCACGCTGGTCGGATCGATCCTGCCGTTCATCCTGAGGCGGCTCGGATTCGACCCTGCGACCTCTTCAGCGCCGTTCGTCGCAACGCTGGTCGACGTGACCGGGCTGATCATCTATTTCACGGTCGGGCTGATCGTGCTGCGTGGCACGCTGCTATGAGAATCGAAAAAATGACGGGGAATCGATTACGATTCGTCGGTACGATGCACATCTCCTTAAGGCCCGTGCTGGCGGCCGTTCTGTTGGTCAGCGCCCTCGGCGCGGCCTGCGCGACGGCGCCATCGGCGGGCCTGCACAGCACCCCGCCTGGACTCGGACGGCTTCCCTATGCCGACGCCGACGTGGAGTTCATGTCGGGCATGATTCCGCATCACGCCCAGGCGGTGATCATGGCCGGCTGGGCGCCGACTCACGGCGCCCGCAAGGACGTCGCGATCCTCTGCGAGCGCATCCTGGTCGGGCAGCGCGACGAGATCGCGATGATGCAGACCTGGCTGGCGGATCGCGGTCAGACCGTCCCCGATGCGACGTCGACCCGCCACCGGATGAAGATGAACGGCATGGAGCACGACATGCTGATGCCGGGGATGATGAGCGACGAGGAAATGGCCGCGCTCGATCGCGCGCGCGGCCCGGAGTTCGATCGGTTGTTCCTGATCGGGATGATCAAGCACCACCAGGGCGCGATCGACATGGTCGACGTGTTGTTCAAGTCGTTCGGCGCGGCCCAGGACGAGACGGTGTACAAGTTCGCGTCCGATGTCTATGCGGATCAGTCGATCGAGATCGATCGTATGCACCAGATGCTGGAGAATTCAGACTCATGAAACCAACGACGTTCGTCATCGGCGGGTTGTTCAGTCTCCTCATGGTCAGCGCGGCGGTCGGCCTGCCGGCGTGCGCGAGCTCGTCCGCCACGGGGACTCCGCAAGCGGCGGCGCCGAGCGCGCCTCCGGCACCGGTAGCGCCGATGTCGCCGCCGCCCGCCGCGGCGACGCCGCCGAGCACGCCGCCTGCCGCCACCGCGCCGTCACCCGCACCGGCGCCGCCGACAGCACCGGACGCGGCCGGTGCCGCGGAGGCCGGACGCGGTGGGCGCGGCACGCCGCCGCCTCCGCCGCCACCACCTCCGGCGGTGATGCCGAAGCCGGTGACGCCGATCGTCTCCGCGACCACCCCCTCGCCCGATCCGCGTGTCGGCCTCAAGGCCGGCCGTTGGGATGCGGCACAGGCGGCGTGGAACATGCGCATGCTGTCGACGACCCCGCCGACCGGGAAGGTGCTGGGCGCGACGCATTCCGATCTCGCCTTCAGCGGCAACCTGGCGATCATGGGCAACTACAACGGCTTCGAGATCTTCGACATCACGAATCCGTCGAAGCCGGTGCTGATGCAGACCTACCTGTGTCCCGCGTCGCAGAACGACGTCTCGGTCTACCGGAACCTGCTGTTCATGTCGTCGGAAGCGACCAACAGCCGCGCCGACTGCGGCTTCGAAGGCGTCCCCGAGCCGGTGAGCAAACTGCGCGTGCGCGGCATCCGGGTGTTCGACATCTCGGACATCAAGCGGCCCAAGCTGGTGACCACCGTGCAGACGTGCCGCGGATCGCACACGCACACGGTGGTGCCCAAGCTGGGCGACGACACCAACGTGTTCATCTATGTGTCAGGCACGGCCGGCGTCCGGTCGGCTGACGAAGTGCCCGGCTGCATGGACGGCGGCGCCGACGATCCGAACACCGCGCGGTTCCGCCTCGAAGTGATCAAGGTGCCGATGAAGGCGCCGGTGACCGCGGCCATCGTCAGCTCGCCGCGGATCTTCCAGGGCCTGCCCGTTCCTCCGAAAAGCGAGGAGCGCGATGCCTCCGACGCCCGCGATCGTGAAGCGGCTGCGGCCGCGGCGGCGGCGCGCGGCGAAGTGGGGCGCGGCCGCGGACGCGGCAACGCGCCGCAGGCGCCGAGCGGTCCGAATCAGTGCCACGACATCACCGTCTACCCGGAGATCGGCCTCGCCGGTGGCGCGTGCGCCGGCCTCGGCCTGCTGCTCGACATCCGCGATCCGGAGCACCCCGTGCGCATCGACGCCGTGGCCGACGCCAATATGTCGTTCTGGCACTCGGCGACGTTCAACAACGACGGCACCAAGATCCTGTTCAGCGACGAGTGGGGCGGCGGCGGCCAGCCGCGCTGCCGCGCCACCGACAAGCTCGAATGGGGCTCCGACGCGCTGTTCACGATCGACAGCAACCGCAAGATGAAGTTCCACTCGGTACTACAAGCTGCCCGCGCCGCAGACGTCGCTCGAGAACTGCGTGGCGCACAACGGCTCGCTGATCCCGATTCCCGGCCGCGACGTGATGGTGCAGTCGTGGTACCAGGGAGGCCTGTCGGTGTTCGACTGGACCGACATCGACCACCCGAAGGAAATCGCCTTCTACGATCGCGGTCCGGTCGACGCCACGCGCATGGCGATGGGCGGCTCGTGGTCGGCCTACTGGTACAACGGCATCATCGTCAGCTCGGAGATCGCGCGCGGGATGGACATCTACGAGCTCCTGCCGAACGGCCTGATCACCGAGAACGAGATCGCCGCCGCGAAGACCGTGCGGATGCCGTACTGGAACACCCAGGATCAGCAGAAATACGTGTGGGCGCCGAGCTTCGTGTTGGCCCGCGCGTATCTCGACCAGCTCGCGCGATCGAACGGGCTCGCCGCCGACGCGATTGACTCGGCGCGCGCGACGCTGGCGACGGCAGAGCGGCGCTCGGGAGCGGAGCGAAAGACCGCGCTGACCGCACTCGCGTCGAAGCTCGAGGCGGCCTCGAGCGGGTCTTCGGATCGGGCGAAGGTGCAGACGCTCGCCAAAACGGTGACCGAGCTCGCCGGCAGCTGAGGTGCCGGCTGCTATTGAATCGTGATCGTCGCCTTGAGCGACGCCGTGTCCGGCGACGAATGATCGTGCATGCCGCACTTGCGCGCGGTGTTGAGGTTGCCGCTCTGCCGGCTCTGGCCCGGGTTGAGGAAGCCGATCTGGTTCAGCTCCGGACAATCCGTGTGCTCGGGGTGCGGATCGGAGTCCATTTCGTGGGTGCGCGAATCGGAATTCAGGATGGTGACTTGCGTGCCGCGCGTGACCGTCAGCGCCGACGGGCAGATGGTGTTGTTCTGGATGACCAGCGTATTCGCGTTCGTGCTCGGCGTGCAGGCGCCCGGGGTCGGATTGCTCGACGGCGACGAGCTGCTCCCGCCACACGCGGCCACGATCGCGAGTCCGGCCGCCACGATGATCCCACCCGTCCGTCTTCCCATCCGCTGCATGCACACGCCTCCCTTGGCTCTGCTAGCTTGGACCGCCGCCGCGCCCGCAGGTAACATTCGCTACGACTCTAATCGGTACTTCGCCAGGTAGTACGACAGCGCCCGCTGGCTGATGCCCATCAGTTCGGCGGCATCCTTCTTGACCCCGCCGGCATTTTCCAGCGCCCGGCGGATCGTCTCGCGCTCGACCCATTCGATGTTCTGGCGCAACTTCAGCGATGGCAGCCCCGCCGGCTGCTGCGCGGGGCCGCCCAGCACCGACACCGCGCGCGCGGTGATGGCCGGCCCTGGCGACAGCACCACCGCGCGCTCGATCGTGTTCTCCAGCTCCCGCACGTTGCCCGGCCAGTCGTACTGCTGCAGGCCGCTCAGCACGGCCTCGTCCATCTTGTCGAACCGGCGGCCGGTGCGCTGCGCGTGCTTCTTCACGAAGTGCTCGACCAGCGCCGGGATGTCGTCGCGCCGCTCGCGCAGCGGCGGGATCTCGATCGGGATCACGTTCAGGCGGTAGAACAGGTCCTCCTGGAACTTCCCGTCGGCGACCATCTGGCGCAGATCGCGGTTGGTCGCGGCGATCACCCGCACGTCGATCTTCTCGGTGCGCTCTGAGCCCAGCGGCTCGACCTCGCGCTCCTGCAGCACCCGCAGCAGCTTCGACTGCAGCGTCGGGCTCATCGTGCCGATCTCGTCGAGGAAGATGGTGCCGCCGTCGGCCAGCGCGAACTTGCCCTTCTTGGTGGTGGTGGCGCCGGTGAAGGCGCCGCGCACGTGTCCGAACAGCTCGGATTCGAGCAGCGTTTCGGGAATCGCGGCGCAGTTCACCTTGATCAGCGGCATGTCGCGCTGCGCGCTGCGGTCGTGGATTGCCCGGGCCACCAGCTCCTTGCCGGTGCCGGTCTCGCCGGTGATCAGCACCGTGCTCTTGGTCTCGGCAACCAGCTCGGCGCGCTTGATCACCTCTTCCATCGCGCGGCTGCGGCCGACGATGCCGTAGTGGTCGAACTGTTCGTCGCGCTCGCTGACCAGGTAGCGGTACTCGGTGCGCAGCCGCTGGTGTTCGAGCGCGCGTCGCACCACCACCAGCAGCTCGTCGATCTCGAACGGCTTCTGCAGGTAGTCGAGCGCGCCGAGCTTCATCGCCTCGAGCGCGCTCTCGACGGTGGCGTGCGCCGTCATCATCAGGATCTGCGGCCGCTCGCCTTCCGGCGTCGAGGCCACGAACTCGCGGATCAAGTCGAGCCCGCTCAGCTCCGGCATGATGTTGTCGACGATCAACACGTCGAAGGTGCGCTCGCCGAGCAGCCGCTGCGCCTGGCGCGGGCTGGCGGTCTCGGCCACTGCGTGTCCGGCATCGCGCAGCGCGCGCCCGAGCGCCTTCAGGATTTTTTCTTCGTCGTCGACCAGGAGGATGGAGCCGCGATGTGTCATGAAACGGGCCTGCTCTGCACGGAGTCGGAAGGGAATTCGATCACGAACCGGGTGCCGGCGCCCGGTGCGCTGGAGACGGCAATGGTGCCGCCCAGCCCCTCGACGATGTTCTTGGCGATCGGCAGCCCGAGCCCGGTGCCGCCTCGCTTGGTGGTGAAGTACGGATCGAAGATCTGGGTGAGGTCGGCGCTGCCGATGCCTGGACCACGGTCGGCGATGGTGATGCGGACCCGGTCGGCGTCGGCAGCGGTGATCAAGGCGACCGCCGGCGGATCCGCATAGATGCGCCCCGCCGTCTCGCGCGCGACGTCCTCGCTCGCGGCCGTCTGGTGCAGGCCATGTCCGTTCGATCCGGCGCCGTTGCCGTTGACCGCGTGCCGGGCGTTGACGAGCAGGTTGATCAGCGCGATTCGCAGACGCTCTGGATCGGTGGTCAACGCGCCCAGCGCAGGGTCGAGCTGGCACGCGATCTCGCCGCCGGGGTCAGAGGCGATCGCCGCACTCGCCGATTCCCGGCACAGCGTGTTGACGCTCACTGTCGAGAGCTCGAAGCGGATCGGCCGCGCGAAGTCGAGCACCTCGTTGACGAGCCGGTTGAGCCGGGCCACCTCGCCGTCGATGTCCGCGGCCGCCTCGCGCACGGTGTCGGACCCCGCGTCGGGCTGCCGCAGCGAGTGCAACGCCGCCTTGATGATCATCAGCGGGTTGCGCACTTCGTGCGCGATCACGGTCGACAGGCGGCCAAGCGAGCTCAGGCGCTCCTTCTGCGACACCTGGCGCTGAAACCGCGCGATCGAATCGGTCAGCGTGTTGAAGGTGGTCGCCAGCAGCCGCGCGTCGTCGTCGTCCCAGCGGTTGCCGTGGCGGAGCGCGATCTTTCGCGTCAGGTCGCCGGTCGCGGCGACTTCGCGCATCACGTCGGTAATCGCCGCGAGCGGCTGGGCGATGGTTCGGGCGACCGTGAAGCTGAGCAGCGTCGCCAGCGCCACCGCGAGCACCGCGGTCAGCGCCAGGCCGGTGTGGATGGCATCCAGCGACTGCAGCTGGTCCGTGCGCGAGCGCAGGATCAGCGCGACCGGGCCGGCGCCAACGGTCGGTTCGCCGCCGACCGCGAGGGCGCGCGGCAGCGCTTCGTACTCGCCGCCGTCGATCGGCAGCCGCGAGATGCCGGTCGTGCGCAGGCGTCCTGCCAGCGCCGGGTAGTGCTCGCGGCTCAGCGTCGAGGCGAGAATCTGGCCGTCCATGCCGAAGGCGATGTCGCTGCCGGTGATCTGCTTCAGCTGCGAGGCGAGCGTGTCGTCGAGCAGGAAGCCGGCGCTCAGCGTGCCGAGGATCTCGTGGCGAGGGCGCTCGAGCACCACCGGCACGGTGACGACCTGCAGGATGCCCTTCGGCTGCGGCAGCAGGCTGAGGCTCTCGTGGCCGGCCAGCGCATCGCGCACGGCCGGCTGGTGCGCGGCAATCGCGGCCGCGCGCGGCGATCCGCCGGCCGCGTGCAGCACCTCGCCGCGGTTGTTGGTGACCAGCACGAGGCTGGCGTTCAGCTGCGCCTGGTAGCCGCCGGCGATCCCCTGCACCGTCGGGGGATCGTTGGTCGTCATCGCCGCCTTCAGCGTCGGTGAGTCGGCGATCAGCCGCGCCATCAGCGTGAACGTCTGCGT
The DNA here is from genome assembly GCA_963794705.1 of uncultured Acidobacteriota bacterium. Taxonomy (GTDB): domain Bacteria; phylum Acidobacteriota; class Vicinamibacteria; order Vicinamibacterales; family CAVVIG01; genus CAVQFC01. The sequence continues at coordinate 697,623 of CAWCFI010000003.1, read as the reverse complement.
GCGCTCGGCGCGGAGCTGATCCACCTGCGCGCCGGTCGCGATGATCTCGCGCTCCAGCGTCCGCTCCGCCTCCTTGGTCACGGTCACGTTGACCAGCGAGATCGCCACGGCGATGCACAGCACCGCGAGCAGCGCGCTCGCCAGGAAAATCCGGCTCCGCAGCGACGACAGCATTTTCATCGCAGCGTGAAGTCCAGTTCGGCGATGCCGCCGTCGGGCACGGTGATCGGCCTGGCCTCGGACGAGGTGCCTTCGTTCCAGGCAATCACGCCGTAGGTGCCTGGCGGCACGTTCTCGATGCGATACCGGCCCTCGGCGTCGGTCATCGCGAAAAACGGATGGTTGAAGACCAGGATGTAGGCGTTCATGTGCGAGTGGATGTCGCAGAAGACGCGGACGATGCCGGCGCGATCGAAGCGGACGGGGCGGGAGTTGCCGGCGGCGTAGCGGCCGAGGTCGAAGGGTCTGGTCTTCGAGAGCGAAAACACGTTGTGGTAGAACTTGTCGGAATTCGGGAAGTCGACCGTCGTGCCGGTCGTGATCGCCAGAACGTGCGGCACGAACGTTTCGTTGCGCTGGTCCATCACCGCGTGGCCGCCCTCGCTCGTCTCGAACGCTCCCCGCGGCGCCGATTCCAGATAGACGACGGAGCGCAGCAAGTCGGGCAGGTCGCGACCGGCCGGCGTGCCCAGATCCGCAACGCCCGGGCGCCGCTCGATCGCCGCTGCCGGCCGCCGCAGTTCAACCCGGCCTCGGATGGCTCCGCTCCTGGCCGCGCTCACGCCGCCGCCATGCGGCGGCGACACGACGGACACCAAGGCGACCAGGGACACACAAGCGAGCCCAAGGCGCGCCGCGACCCGGCCGCCCCTTTGTGCCCTTTGTTCCCTGTGTGTCCTTGTCATGCTGCTGATCAGAACCAGTACACGAGCTGCGCCGCGAACATGTGCGCGACACGCTGCAGCACGCCGCCGTCGCGGTTGTCGTGCTGAAACGAGCCCTTCAACAGAAGGTTGCGCAGCAGGGAATAGCCGCCGCCGATCTCGAACCGCGTCACCGGCGCGTCCCACGGCAGCGTCGCCGCCGCGCCTTGCTCGTCGCTGAAGCCGAGGTGATCGTAGCGCGCCGCGATGTAGAAGTCCGGCCGCAGCTTGTAGCGTCCCTCGACCGACGTCGACAGCGCGTCGAGCGGCGTCTGCAAGGCGACCTGATCGGCCGGAGGCGAGGCAATCGGCAGCTGCCAGCGGCTGACGATCGTCTCGATCCGCAGCAGATAGTGATCGCGCGAATATTCGGCGTCGCCGCCCCAGGCCGACTGCGTGAAGTCCCCTTCGTGGCCGTCGCCCGCCACGGCGCGCGCCGCCGCCTGGCTCACGAACGGCCCACGCGAGAGCGAAGTGCCGAGGATCAATCCGGCCACGGGGCGCAGCTCCACGCGGCCCGCCACCTGCCGTCCATGGTTGTCGTCAGAGAAGAGCGGGTTCGAAATCGTGCCCGCCGTCACGGCGACCGTCGCGTTCAGCATGCCGACCCTGGCGTGTGCCTGCACCCCGGTGTCCCACCGGAATGCGCTGACCAGCGGGACGCCCTGCTCGAACGCCGGGTCGCCATAGGTATAGTGAACCAGCCAGCCGGTGCTGCGCTTTCGCAGCAGTTCGTCTGCGCTTCCCGGAATGGCATCGGGCCGCAGCGTGGTGTTGTACTGGTAGGCGAGGGGATAGCCGATCAACGGGTTGTCGTTCGCGTAGGTGCGGCGCGCAAAGGCGCCGAAGGTCGGGGGGACGCGCCCGACCTGGATGTCGAAGTCGCGCGTCGTCCACGGCCGGATGCGAAGATACAGCGCGTACGGCCGCACCGTGTCGATGTTCTCGGTGCGGATCTCGCCAAGGACCGTGAAATGCGGGCCCGCCTTCACCGCGGCGGTCACGTCGACGCGGAGCAGCCGCAGCGCCGAGTGTTCGTAGTCGGTGTAGTTGAAGAAGCCCGGATCGGCGGAGCCGTAACCGGCTGAGACGTCGCCGCTCACCGTCACGCGTCCGTTCGCCAGCGCGATCGGCTCTGAAGGCAGCCCCTGGGCGGACGCCGACCGGGCGGCGCACACCAAGAGCAGCGTCGAGAGCCGCGCGATCCTGCCGGTCATGCCTATGGAGAAAGTATAGCGATGAAGCGAATCTCCAGCGTGCCTGGCAGCAGACGGGTCAGCGAGGCGTCAGGATAGGGCGACAGCCTGGTAATCGACTCGAAATGGTCGCCGGAGCGGTTCCAGCCTCGGGCCACTTGCACACGGGTTCCACCATACAGGCGCGCCAGTGCCGGCCGATCGTAGGTGCCGGCCGTGCCGAAGGCGTCGAGGGCCTCGAGCGCTTCGACCGGGCCGCCGTTGACCGCCTCGATGGGGCGGTCCGAGGTGCACACCTCGTAGCGCCCGGCGTGCGGGTGCGGCGGGGTGAAGAGCGGCACCAGCGCCGGATCGCAGGAGGCTAGTATCATTAGTCCAATGGCGTATATCATTTGCGAGCCATGCATCGGGACCAAGGATACCGCCTGCGTGGACGTGTGTCCGGTGGACTGCATCCATCCGCGGAAGGACGAAGCGGCGTTCGAGACGGCCGAGATGCTTTATATTCATCCTGACGAGTGCATCGACTGCGGCGCGTGCGTACCGGCCTGCCCGGTCGAAGCGATCTTCTCGCTCGACGAAACACCTCAGAAATGGGACGCATTCATCAAGACGAACGCTGATTACTATCTCAGATAGGGTCTGGGCGACGGTGTCTGGGACTGACTAGCCCCGAGCCACACGTCCCCAGTCACTTAGAGGATCTCCAGACATGGGCCTGATTACTCACCAGTTCGAGGACAACTTCATCACCACCAGCGTGGACCGCGTGCTGAACTGGGCGCGCGAGTCATCCATCTGGCCGATGGGTTTCGGCCTCGCATGCTGCGCGATCGAGATGATGGCGGCGTCGGCGTCCCGCTTCGACATCGCCCGCTTCGGCGCCGAGGTCTTCCGCGCCTCGCCGCGCCAGTCGGATCTGATGATCGTCGCCGGCACGGTGACCAAGAAGATGGCCCCGGTGCTGCGTCGCCTTTACGATCAGATGCCGGAGCCCAAGTGGGTCATCTCCATGGGGAGCTGTTCGAATGCGGGCGGGCCGTTCCCGACGTACAGCGTGCTGCAGGGCGTCGATAAAGTCGTGCCGGTGGATGTGTATGTGTCCGGCTGCCCGCCGCGTCCGGAGGCGCTGCTCTACGGGCTGATGCGGCTGCAGGACAAGATTCGCAAGGAAGGCACCGTGCTTCGCAAGGAACGCACGATCATGTCGGGCGACAGTGAACCGACGCTCAACAGCAAGCGGTTCGACGCCGACGGCGAAAGGGCGTAACGCGTCCCATGCAGACCATCATCAAGTTTCTCAAGACCATCTTCCTGATCGACCTGGCCAAGGGCATGTGGCTGACGATGAAGTACACGCCGCAGCCGGCGTTCACCTTCCAGTACCCGGCGGAGCGGCGGCCGACCGCGCCGCGATTCCGCGGCGTGCTGAGGCTGCAGACCGAGCCGGCCACCGGGGCGCAGACCTGCATCGTCTGCGATCAGTGCGCCAAGGCGTGCCCGGACGACCTGATCGCGCTCGGCGGCCACCGGGAGCCCGGGCAGAAGATCAAAATCCTCGACTATTTCGACTTCAACCTGTCGCGTTGCAGTTTTTGTGGTCTGTGCGCCGAAGTGTGCCCCACCAAGCCGATCAAGGCGCTGATCATGAGTGAGGACTACGAGCTCGGAAGCTACAGCCGCGATACCCAGATTCTGCGAGTGGACCAGATGTACGACGGCGTGGAAATCGAGCAATACACGCGCTGAAACACTTTTCGCTTCTCGAAAGCCCCCGCGGGGTGCATAGTCCCCTTACGCCCTAGGGCGCGTCCGGCCCGATTCTTGTAACGGCCGGGCCGGTTCCGAACCACGGGGTCTTCCTGGAGGGGTCATGCGTAGCGGTTACCGTGCAGTCGCGGTGTTGGCTATCCTCGCGGCTGCTTCGCTCGTTATTCGTGCCGACGTCACCCCGCCCTCCCAGGCGGCGGAAGTGCAGCTCCAGCTCGCGGATATCCTGTTTTCCGAGGGCAAGTTTCTCGATTCCCTCGACGCCTACCGCAATGCCCTGAAGGTCTCGCCGGCCGACAGCGTCCGCCGCCCGCGGATGGGCGTGATCGCCACGGCGCTGCGTGTGGCGGAATTCGATCTCGCCCGCACCGAAGCCGAAAAGCTGTTCGCGTCGGACCCGCAGGGGCCCGAGGCGATGACCCTCTACGGCGACGCGCTCTGGTCGATGGGCCTGTTCCAGGAAGCCGAGCAGAAATACAAGGACGCGCTGGCGATCGCTCCGGAGCTGGCGCGGGGCCATCACGGGATGGCGAAGGCGCTGGCGGCGCGCAGCCACCTCGAGGACGCGATGAACGAGGCGCAGGCCGCGCTCCGGCTGTCGCCGCGCGATCTGGAAATCCACCACACGGTCGGGACGATTTACGAGCGGCTGCACAAGTACGAGGAGGCGGCCGGCGCCTACTCGAACTACGTCAACCTGCTGCCGAACAAGGACCACAGCGAGAAGGCCGACTGGTCGCGCGCGGAAATCCGCTTTCTGCGGTCGTTCGGGCAGCGCGTGCCGTTCGAGACCGATCCCGGCGCGGACGAGCGGCTCTACACCGTGGACTTCCGGCTCGTGAACGACAAGGTGGTGGTGCGCGCCAAGGTCAACGATGCGTCCGCGCAGGACTTCGTCGTCGATACCGGGTCCGAGAACACGGTCATCACCCGCCCGACAGCGCAGCGGCTCGGCATCACGCCGGTGACCTATACGCTGAGCGCCGGGGTCGGCCGGGTCGGCCTGCGCGGGCTGCAGCTCGCGCGCATCGACTCGTTGGAGCTCGGCTCGCTCAAGCTGCGGAACGTGCCCTGCCTGATCAAGAACCCGCCGCTGCGCGACATCCCGGTGAAAGAGACCGAAGGGCTGTCGCCAATCGCGCTGGGCTACTCGATGATCATCGACTACAAGACCCACAAGCTGACCTTCGGCAAGCACCTGCCGGAAGAGCCGAGGGACTTCGAGCTGCCGCTGCGCCTGCATCGGCTGGCCACGGTGCGCGGGACCGTCGACGGCATCCACCAGGCCAACTTCGTCGTCGACACCGGCGGGGAAGTGATCTCGATCAGCTCGGCGACCGCGACGTCGCTGCAGCACGTGGAGACCGGCCGCCGGATCGCGCTGAAGGTGTACGGCACGTCAGGGTGGGATCCCGATGCGTTCCTGATGCCCGGCGTCGACCTGTTGTTCGACACCATCAGCTACAAGAACTTCCCGGTGGTGGTCCTGAACCTGAATGCGCCGAGCGCGCTGCTCGGCTTCCAGTTGGGCGGGATCGTCGGTCACAAGTTCCTGAGCAAGTACCGCGTCGGCATCGACCTCGAGCGTTCCGTGCTCAGACTCAAGAACGTTTCGTAAGGACGAAGTCCTTCAGACTTCGTGCTTCCGTTTCTTCAGACGAAGCTCCCTACGGCTGCGAGCCTCCTCGCACACCCGTCGCTCCTGGTCGGTCTCGACCAACAACGGCGGAACCCGGACCTTGGTGCCGTCCCGGTCGATCGCCACGAAGGTCAGAAACGCGGTGCTGGTCAGCCGGCGCGCGCCGGTCAGGATCTCCTCCGAGAAGACGTCGACCTGCACTTCGAGCGAGGTGGTGAACGCGCAGGTGACGCGCGCGTTCAGGATGATCAGATCCCCGACTTTGATCGAGTGCAGGAACTGCAGGTCGTCGACCGCGGCTGTCACCAGCAGGGTTCGGCTGTGGCGGTGGCAGGCGATCGCGCCGGCGATGTCGATCAAGTGCATGACGGTGCCGCCGAGGATGAAACCGAGCGGGTTGGCATCGTTGGGCAGCACGACCTGGACCATCTCGGTGACGGAGTCGGCGGCGCGCTTCGGCGTGAGATCCATCGGTCCAGTGTAGACGACGGACCCGATCACCAGACCGACACGATTTTTTTCGTGCCTTTCGTGCCGGTTGATGTCTGTTTCGTGCGTTTCGTGGTTACTCTCCCGACAGCGCCGGTTCTTCGTTGAGGCTGGCGGCGACCTTCTTCAGAATCCCGTCCATGGTCGCGTGATGGCCGATCACCAGGCGTGATATCGCGCGAAAGATCGGGTTCGCCACCCAGCCGTCCTCGATGATGGTGACTTCGGAGCCGGAGGGCACCGGCGCGATCGTGATCGTCCAGGTGCCGCCGAAATTCTTCTCGGCTTCAGTCACCCGCGTGACCAGGCGACTCGGCGCCACGCTCTCCAGCACGTCGACCGGCGTCGATGAGGTCCGGGTGGCCTCAAGGAGAACAGGCCAGACCTCTGGAGGCGAGTGCTTGAGCCGCAACGTCCGGCTCGCTCGATGGGCCCGCGGCAGCATCGCGCCGACCATCGCAATTCCCGCCACCAGCAACGCCAGTCCACCGGCACCAACTGCGATCCACTTCATCCTGCGCTCCCGCTTGTATTGAGGTCTGACCTCAAGGTCTGACCTGTCTGGGGCCCTCCCTATGTGATGGCCCTATCGCTTGTGTTTCTGCGCGCGCATGTGACGCTCGGAGCCGCGCGCGAGCAGGTCGAGCCCGTTGAGGGCGGCGTCGCGATCGGCGGGGGAGAGCTGAGCGAGCACTTGTTCGACGCGGGCCGGATCGAGCACCGACTTGGCTTCGCGCAGCTGGACCCCGGCGGGGGTGACCCGCAGCAGCACCCGCCGGCGATCCTGCGGGTCGCGTTCGCGCCGCACGTACTTCCGCCGCTCCAACCGGTCGATCGCCAGAGACATGGTCGCCACCGTCACCCCCATGTGATCGGCCAGCTCCGTGGTCGACATCGCATCGACCTCGTCGAGGTGGTCGAGGATGCTCGCCTGGTGCGCGCTGACCGCATCCCCGGTCCCCGGGTCGCGGACGTGCCGGGTATGGCACGCGAAGTAGATCCGCGGGTAGGCGGCCAGCAGCTGGCGGACGTGACGATCGCGTACTTTACTTTGCTTTGTCAAATCAAAGTAATAGTACCAAACGAGGAGGGCTGGCGGCCAGCCCCCCTCGTTAGTCCCTGCTTCTAGAAGTCGTAGCCGATCCAGACCGCGAAGCGCGGCTTCCGCCAATCGTTGGCGGAACTGATGCAGCGGCCTGAGGTGTCGACGCTGGTGCAGGCGAAGACGATGTCCTCCCAGCCCTTGTTCATCAGCGTTCTCCACGACCAGTCGAAGTGGATCGGAAAGCCGAGCGCGAACGTTTCCAGACCGAGGCCGTACGACGCGCGACCGTCCTGGAGCCGGAAGCCGGAAACCCCCTGCGGCGCGTAGTTCAACACGTAGGTCTGCTGGCCGGTTTGCGGGTTGGTGACAATGATCGGCTGTCCGAGTACGTCGGTCTTGTAGCCGGTCGGGACCTGGCAGATCGCCGGATTGTTGGTCGCGAACTTGAAGTTGCTGAGATCGCCGTTGCACGGCTCCGTCGATGCCTGGTTGCTGAACCAGGCGCCGCCGATGCCGGCAAAGAAGACCCCGCGCACGCCGCCGATCACGCCGATCGGGGTCAGCGCCGCCTCGATCAGCGGGAAGCGAAGCTCGGCGTTCGCGTAGGTGATGTTCTGCCCGGCGAACTGCAGGTAGTCGTAGCCGCGCAGGTCGCCGTTGCCGCCGAAGTACTGGAAGTCCGGGTAATCGCCGCTGCTCTTGAAACCGCGGATACGCATCGCCAGCACGCCGGTCGACCCGAGCCGCTGGTAGTAGCGCGCGTCGCCATCGAAGGTCTGGCGGGAGAGCAGGCTGCCGATTTTTGGCGACACGTCGTAGGCCAGCCGCATCGTGCTGCCTGACAGCGGGCCGAACTCGCGGAAGATGGTCGTCTCCTGGATGAACGCGGCGCCGAGCGGCATCAGCGTGCCGTTGCGGAACACCGACTGGCCGTAGACCGATTGCTGGTAGGCGTCAGACTGGGCCTGCAGCGTCGGATCGTTGTACTGCTCGTCGAGCTGGATCAGCCCGCCGGTCAGCTCGACGCGGCGATACCGGCTGAATGGGTAGATGCCGGTCGCGCTGCCGCCGCGCTGGGTCCGCGTCGCGATCGCATCGTCGCGGCTCAGGATCGGCGCGAACGACGGGTCGTAGAAGTAGCCGCCCTGCTGGCCGTAGAAGAACTGCGTCTGCGAGAAGCCCTGCAGGGCCCACTGGAAGCGCCGCGATAGATCGACGTAGGAGAGCGCCAGGGTCCGGTACTGGGAGATCGAGGCGGCGTAGAAGTTGACCTGCTTGTCGCCGAGCACGTCGCCGAAGGTCACCTGGGTGCCGCCGAAGATGTCGCCGCTGTTGGTGACGCCGATGCTCACCGGCGGCCGGCCTTCGAGAAACATCTTCTCGAAGCGACCCTTCTTGCGGTCGTTCTCCTCCACCAGCGTGTGCTGCAGCGGCGCCTGGAAGTCGATGATCGGACCGGGCGCGCCGAAGTCGGCGGTGGCCGCGGTGTGGAGCGGCTCCTTCCGCTCGAGGGTGCGGATGCTGTACTCGTTCTTGAAGTAGCTGACGAACGCGATCCGGTTGGTCTTGCCCTCGTTGAGCACGATCGGCGACCAGTTGCCGGCGACCGCGTCGGTGTACTGCCGCAGTTCGCCGCTCTTGAGGTCGAGCGTCCAGATGTTGAGGATGTTGCCGTTGCGCGCGACCTCGGGCTCGAGCGGCACCGCCGGGTCGGTGGCGGTCGATCCGAACACGATGGTGTTCTCGTCGATGAACTGCACGCCGGTCTCGTCCTGCGTGCCGAAGGTGATTTGGGTCTTCTTCTTGGTGTCGAGCTCGAGCCGGAACAGCTTGTCGTTCCCGCTCACCCGCGCCGTGTAGATCAGGAACTTGCCGTCGGGCGAGTAGCTCGGCGCGCGATCGCCGAAATTATCCTCGGTCAGGTTGGTGACGACCTTGGTGTCGAGGTTGAGCGTGAAGATGTCGCCGACCGCGTTGCGCAGCGCGTCGAACGCCACCGCGCGGCCGTCGGGCGAGAAGGCCGGCGACTCGGGCTCGTCCACCGTCTTCATCGGGATCCGGTCTTCGATGTTGCGCGTCAGCACGTTCTGGATGATCAGCGTCCGCTCTTTCTCGGTGCGCACGAAATACGCGAGCCGATCGCCCTTGGGCGACCACGCCATCCACGGATTGGCCGCCTGATCGACGCCCATCTGCACCAGGTGATCGAACCCGAGGTCCTTGTCGAAGCCGCCGGTCAGGTTGCGGACCACCGATCCGTCCTTGGACGACACCAGGATGATGTCGAGCTCCTGGTCCTTGCGGTTGACCGTGACCACCGCGATCAGGTCGCCGGACGGCGACGGGGCAATCGACAGCGCCTCGGCGAACTTGGTCTTTTCCTTGTTGGGCGAGAGATCGCGGCCGTAGTCGGCCGGACGCTCCTTGTCGCGGAACGGCTTGAAGCGATCCTTCAGGTACTTCTCGAAGTTCTGGTCGAACTCGTCTTTCTTCATCCGCAGCGCTTCTTCGTAGGCGTCCTCGCCGCCGCCGATCACGCTCTTGCGCAGCGAGAAGAGGAACTGCCGGATGCCTTCCTTGCCGAACTTGGCCTCGATGTACTCGAACACGGCGTGGCCCAGGTTGTAGATCAACCGCGATGGGCCGCCGCCGCCGCCGTAGCCCTCGAGATCGGTCATCTTCGGGATGATGTCGGCAATCGCCGCATCGCGGACCGCCATCAGGTCGAGCGGCTCCCACTGGCCGCGCTCGTAGTCCGACAGTCCTTCGTTCACCCACAGCGGCACGCTGCGGCGAATCAGTCCCTGCGGGATGATGTCGAACTCGAACTGGTGGGTCAGCTCGTGGACGATCAGGCCGTAGAGACGGTCCGGCGGATCGTCAATCGGCGCGACGATGCGCTTCTGGCCCGGCTCGGCGAACGCGCCAACGCCTTCCTGTCCGGCGCCGGGATCGATGTTCTCCTGCTCGAACTCGCTGTGGGTCTTGAACAGAATCAGCTGCACCTTGAACGAGAGGTCGTGCTTCAGGTCGGCGCTGATCTGCTGATATGCGCTCTCGGCGTAGCCCGCAATCCGCTCCAGATGAGGCTTGAGCGCCGGATAATAAAAGATATCGAAGTGGTCGGTGGTGTAGATGTGCCACTCGAACGTGTCGTAGTGCGGGTTGTTCTTGCCGAAGTACGGCACCATCGCGGTCTGAGCCCCGACCAGGGTCGCGTGACCGCACAGCATCACGACAGCAAGTCCGGCGATCAGGCGAATAGGCAGCACGCGAGTGCGCATAGGCGGTACCTCGAAAGGGCCACAACAGTTGGGAACTGCAGGCGATCTTACTGTTGACGCAGACGCCCCTGCAAACGTTGTGCTCGCTGAGTTCCAGCGCCAGGCGTCTCGCGTGTCCTCAGACGGACGCGCCCGGCGACCCCTTTAAGCGACAAGGCTATACTGGCTCGAACAGTCGACGGTCGGCTGTCGGCAGGCTGAGGCTGCCGTCTGGCGACCGCTCGAGGAATAAATCATGCCCCGCCAGGGTTTACAGATGGTGTCGCCAGCCTTCGAGGCCGAGGCGCTGGCATCGCTCGACAGCCTCTATCGAGCGGCGCTGCGCTTGACCCGCGTGCCGGCTGACGCCGAGGACCTGGTCCAGGAGACGTATCTCAAGGCGTTTCGCGCCGTGGATCGGTTCGAACCCGGCACCAATCTGCGGGCCTGGCTGTTCACGATTCTCCACAACACCGCCCTGAACCGCGCGCGGGACCGGGCGCGCGACACGGTGGCGGTCGACAGCGAGGTGGTGGATCGGGCCGCCGACGCGCCGCCGCTGGGAGGATGGTCGGCCGGCACCGCCGAAACGCCCGAGTCGCTGTTGATTCGCGACACGCTGGCGCCCGAGCTGCAGGCGGCGATCGACGCGCTGCCCGACGCTTTTCGTCAGGCGGTCTGGTTACGTGACGTGGAAGAGTTTTCGTACGCCGAAATCGCCGCGATGCTGTCGATTCCGATCGGAACCGTAATGTCGCGCATCTCGCGCGGCCGGCACCTGTTGTTCGACGCGCTGAAGAAATCGTCGGTCGGCGGCCGTCAGCCGCCGGTTGGCGTAGCCGAAGCGTAGGGCTGACGACCGAGACTGCCGACTGAGACTGAGACCGCCGACTGAGACTGAACACTGGTGACTGACGACCCTATGCCTTGTGATCGCATCGACCCGCTGGTAACGCCGTTTGTCGACGGCGAACTGCCCGACCCGGACCGCCGCGCGGTCGAGGACCATCTGCGCGTCTGTCCGCCGTGCCATTCTCGAGTGACGGCGGAGCGGGAAGTGCACGCGCTGATCCGCGCGCGGAAGCCGGTGTTGCGCATGGCGGACGCGCCCGACGCGCTGCATGCCCGCTGCTGGGCGATGGCGCGCCTCACGCCGGAAGCCGACCGCGCCGCGGTGAGTGCCGCGCCGGCGCCGGTCCCGGTGCCGAAGCGCCTGGTTCCTTACGCGCTGGCCGCATCGCTGGTGCTGGTGGTTGGCGGCGCCTTCGTCTATCAGGCGACCGACAAGTCGGCGCGCGTCATGGCCGCGGAGCTGACCGCCGATCACCTCAAATGCTTCGCGATGAACCGCGCGCTGGGCACGCGAGCCGCGGCGGCAGCGGTCGAAAGCTCGATGGCCGACATCTTCGACTGGCAGATGCACCTGCCGGAGAATCCCGCGAAGGCGGAGCTCGAGCTGGTCGGTTCGCGGCAGTGCCTCTACGGCGAAGGCGAGATCGCGCACATCATGTACCGGCATCAGGGTCACCCGGTGTCGCTCTTCATGCTGCCGAAGTCGGCGCGCACCGAGGAGCTCATCGAAGTGCTCGGTCACGAGGCCAAGGTCTGGTGCGTCAACGGCCGCACCTTCGTGCTGGTCGCGCGCGAGCCGCGCGCCGACGTCGAACGCATGGCGTCGTTCGTACAGGCGTCGCTGCACTGACGGGCTGAGCGCCGACCGCCGATAGCTGGAACACACATATGAGCATCCGTTGGATTGTGGCCGCCGGAGGGTCGCTGGCCCTGGCGCTGCTGACCCTCAACGCATCGTCCGAGCGCCATTTCGATCACGTCGATGCCACGCCGGACGCGCCGGCCACGACCAAGTGCGCGGCGAGTGCGAAGCCGGCGAACATGAACTTCACGCTGAAGGACATCGACGGCAAGGACGTGAAGCTCGCCTCGCTCAAGGGCAAGGTGGTGCTGCTCGACTTCTGGGCGACATGGTGCGGCCCCTGCAAGATCGAAATCCCGTGGTTCATCGAATTTCAGAAGAAGTACGGTCCGGCCGGGCTGCAGGTGATCGGCATTTCGGTGGACGACACGCAGGCCAAGCTCAAGCCGTACGTGGCGCAGATGAAGATGAACTACCCGGTCCTGCAGGGGCTCGATCACGACGATGTCCAGGACGCGTACGGGCCGATGTTCGGCATTCCCGTGACCATCGTCATTTCGCGCGACGGGAAGATGTGCGCCAAGCACGTTGGCTTGTCGTCCAAGGATGCGTTCGAGGCCGAGATCAAGTCGCTGCTGTAGTATGATCGGGCCAATGTTGAAGGGATTCACGCACGCGCGGCTGGCCTGCGGCTGTCGCGTCGCGTTTCGCGAAGGCGTCGAAGGCAGCCCGGTCACGGTCGTCGTCGATCAGAAGTCGCCGGCGTGCACGCTGTCGCTGCACGTGAGCGGCCTGCCGATGTTCGACTACCGCGAATCGCTCCGTCCGCCGACCCGGATCGGGCCGCCGGAAGAGGAAGAGTTCGAAGAGGAGAGCTGAACGGCTGTCGTTCGGCGTTCGACGTTCGTGCTTCGTCGTTAGTCAGTTTCCCCCGTGACAATTCATTCAGGCACGCCGGGCGATCTGTCCGCCTTGCGCATCGATCGTGACGCGGCCCCGCGCCGCCCCTGGCTGCTGTGGGCCATCCTGGCCGTGCTGTGCGCCGCTGCGGTGGTCGCCTATCCGCGGGCCCGCGACTACGTCGCGCAGCGGCAGGCGCCCGAAGTCGACATCGCGCGCGCGACCCAGGTCGTGGCCGCCGCCGGCGGCTCGACCGATCTCCCGGTGCTGGTCGCGACCGGCTACGTTGTCGCCCGGCACAGCAGCGACGTCGGGGTCAAGGTCGGCGGCCGGCTGGCGCGCCTCAGATTCGAAGAGGGCACGCGCGTCCGCAAGGGCGAGGTGATCGCCGAGATCGAGCACGCCGACATCGACGCGCAGCTCGAGGCTTCGCGCCGTGCGGTCGCCGAGTCGGAGGCGGCGCTGGTCCAGTCGCTCGCCTCCCGCGACGAGGACAATCGCAGCTACGAGCGGCAGCGCGCGCTGATGAAAGACGGGATCACCACCGATGCCGCGCTCACCGGCGCGCAGTCGGCCGCCGCCGTGTCGGCGGCGCGGGTCACGTCGGCCGAAGCGGCGATCGCCTCGTCGCGCGCGCGAGTCCGCGTCACCGAGGAAGCGCTCGAGAACACCAACGTCCGGGCGCCGTTCGACGGCGTGGTCATCAAGAAGCGCGCGGAGATGGGCGAGACCGTGTCGCCGTTCGGCGTCGCCGGCCAGGCGTCGCGCGAAGGCGGGGCGATTGCGACGATCGCCGATCTCAGCGAGCTCGAGGTGCAGACCGAGGTCAGCGAGAACAGTGTCGCCAAGCTGGCCTCGACGATGCCGGCCGAGGTGAAGCTGCAGGCGTACCCGGATCAGGTCTACAAAGGCCGGCTGCGGCAGATTTTCCCGTCCGCGGACCGCGCCAAGGCGATCGTCGAAGTGCGGGTCACCATCCTCGACGCCGACCTCCACGTGAAGCCGGAAATGACGGCCAGCGTGACGTTTCAGGAGAAGCGGAAGGACGACGCGCCAACGGCCGCGAACACCGCCGCCGTGCCGGCCGCGCCGATCGTGCTGATCCCGAAGCGGACGGTGACCGATCAGAACGGCGGCGCGATCGTGTGGGTGGTGACCGGCGGCACCGCGAGCCGCCGGCCGGTGGTGCTCGGCCGCGATCGGCTGGATCAGGTCGAAGTCCGCAGCGGCGTGGTGCCGGGCGAGGCGCTCGTGCTGAACCCGCCGCCGACGCTCACCGACCGCGCGCCGGTCCGGGTGAAAGGGAAATAGCGATGCCGCTGATTGAGCTGCGCGACGTCACCAAGTCCTACAAGCGCGACGCCACCGAGATTCCCGTGCTCGACCGCGTGTCGATCACGGTCGACGCCGGCGATTTCATGGGGCTGATGGGGCCGTCGGGCTCAGGCAAGTCGACGCTGCTGAACCTGCTGGCCGGCATCGATCGCCCGACCCGCGGCTCGATCAGGATCGGCGACACCGAGATCAGCAGCCTGTCCGAGCGCGCGCTGGCGGCCTGGCGCGCGCGGCACATCGGGTTCATCTTCCAGCTCTACAACCTGATTCCGGTGCTGACCGCGTTCGAGAACGTCGAGCTGCCGCTGCTGCTGACCAACCTGACCAAGGCGCAGCGCCGCGATCACGTGATGACCGCGCTAGGCATCGTCGGCCTCGCCGACCGCGACAGGCACTATCCGCGTCAGCTGTCGGGCGGCCAGGAGCAGCGCGTCGCGATCGCCCGCGCCATCGTCACCGACCCGACGCTGCTGCTCGCCGACGAGCCGACCGGCGACCTCGACGCCAAGTCGGCCGGCGAAGTGCTGACGCTGCTGCAGCGGCTGAACGAGGAGTTCAAGAAGACGATCGTGATGGTGACGCACGACCCGCACGCCGCGGAGCGCGCTTCGCATCTCCTCCATCTGGAAAAGGGCACCCTCGTCGAGCAGGTGGTGCAGCGCTAGGAGGCCGCATGAAATTCTTCAACCTGGTGTTCAAGAGCGCGCGGCGGAGCAAGCGGCGCACGGCGCTGACCATGATCAGCGTGGCGCTGGCGGTGTTCCTGTTCTCGGCGCTGCGCGCGGTGCTCGACGGCTTCGACGCGGTGTCGGCCGCCAGCTCCTCGACCCGGCTCGTCACCATCCGTTCGACCTCGATGATCTTCAGCATGCCGAGCTCGTACACCGAGGTGATCAAGAGCACGCCGGACGTGCAGGACATCACCTACGCGAACTGGTTCGGCGGAATCTACAAGGACCCCAAGAACTTCTTCGGCCAGTTCGCGGTCGAACCCGAGAGCTACCTGCGGATGTACCCCGAGGTCATCCTCTCCGCCGACGAACGCCAGGCGTTCCTCGAGGATCGCACCGGCTGCATCGTCGGCGACGGGCTGGCGAAGAAGCACGGGTTCAAGGTGGGCGACAAGCTGACGCTGCAGGTCGGCATCCCGGTCTACGGATCGCGCGACTTCGACTTCACCATCCGCGGCGTCTACCGCGCCGGCGGCGCGGCGGTGGACAACCAGTCGATGATGTTCCACTGGAAGTACGCCGACGAACGCTCGACGCCGAAGGGGCAGATCGGCTGGTTCGTCACCAAGATCGGCAACCCCGACCGTGCCACGCAGATCGCGGGCCAGATCGACGCCAAGTTCGCCGACTCGCCCAACGAGACCAAGACCCAGACCGAACAGGCGTTCTCCGCGTCGTTCGCATCGATGCTCGGCAACCTCAACCTGCTGCTCGGCAGCGTCGCGCTCGCCGTGGTGCTGACGACGCTGTTCGTCGCCGGCAACACCATGGCGATGTCGGTGCGCGAGCGCACCACCGAGATCGCGGTGATGCGCACACTCGGGTTCCCGGCGACGACCATCTTCGTGCTGGTGGTCGGCGAAGGGCTGCTGGTGTCGATCGTCGGCGGCGCGGTCGGCGCGGCGCTGTCGCGGCTGCTGATCAATGGCGAGGCGCTCGGTCTCACCGGCGGCTTCATTCCGGCGTTCGGCGTCAACAACGGCAACGTGGCGGTCGGCCTCGGCCTGAGCGCGCTGATCGGGCTCCTGGCGGCGGTCATCCCGGCGACGATGGCGTCGCGGCTGAAGATCGTCGACGCGTTGCGACGGGTCGCGTGACGAAAAGAAGGAACCGCCGAGCACGCGGAGTGCGCAGAGAAAACAATATGCTCTGCGGTCTTTGCGGTCTCCGCGGTAAAACAACAGCATGGGTCTGATCTCGAGTTACAACATCCGCTCGATGACCGTCCGCAAGGGCACCGCGGCGATGACCGCGATGGGCATTGCGATGGTGGTCGCGGTGTTCGTCATGACGATGGCCATCGCGCAGGGCTTCAACGGCGCGCTGGTGGCGAGCGGCTCCAACGAAAACGCGATCCTGCTGCGCAAGGGCGCGACCTCGGAGACCGTCAGCGGGGTGCTGCTCTCGCAGCTGCCGCTGATCCAGGCGATGCCGCAGGTCGCCAAGGGCAGCGGCGGCCACGCGCTGGCATCACCCGAGCTGGTGGTGATCATCGCCCTGCCGCGCGTCTCCGACAATCAGCCGGCCAACGTGCCGCTGCGCGGGGTCGGCCCGCTCGCCTTCGAGATCCGCAACACCCTGAACTTCGTCGAAGGGCGCCGCTTCACGCCCGGCACGCGAGAAATCAACGTCGGCAAGCAGGCGACGGTGCGCTTCAAGGGGCTCACCAACGGCAGTGAGGTCAAGTTCGGCGGCGCGATGTGGAAGGTGGTCGGCGTCTTCACCGACGAGGACGCGTCGTTCGAGTCGGAGGTCTGGGGCGACGTCGACCTGATGATGCCGGCGTTCCAGCGCAACGGCTACCAGTCGGTGACGATGAAGCTGACCGATCCGTCGGCGTTCGAGTCGCTCGCCGCGGCGGTCGCGGCCGACCCGCGGCTCGATCTGAAGGCGTATCCCGAGCGCGACTACTACGAGGGGCAGTCGGCGACCACCGGCACGCTGATCCGGGTCTTTGCCACCTTCGTCACGGCGATCCTCTCGATTGGCGCGGTGTTCGGCGCGATGAACACGATGTACGCGGCGGTCGCCTATCGCACCCGCGAGATCGGGACGCTGCGCGCGCTCGGCTTCTCGCGCTCGCGTATCGTGTCGGCGTTCCTGGCCGAGTCGGTGGCGCTGGCCGTGATCGGCGGCGCAATCGGCTGCCTGCTGGCGCTGCCGGTCCATGGCCTGTCGACCGGCGCGATGAACATGACCAGCTTCAGCGAGCTGGCATTCAAGTTCCGGATTACACCGGGACTGCTGCTGAATGGCCTGATTTTTTCCGCGGTGATGGGAGCAGTCGGCGGCCTGCTGCCCGCGATACGCGCGGCCCGGATTCCAGTCGCCCGCGCCTTGAGAGAGATTTAACCCGTGCTACCGAACATCGTCCAGATCTCGATTTTCTGGCTGGTCCAGGCGTCGGCGTTGCTGGTGTTCACGGTGCCGTTCCGCTGGCCGCTGGTCGGTCTCTGGGCGGTGTCCCATTTCCTGCGGGCGGTCGGGCTGACGCTGCTGTTCCATCGCTATCTTGCGCATCGCGCCTTCAAGATGAACCGCGTCGCGCGCTTCGTGTGGGCGTTCATCGGCACCGCGGCGATGCAGAAGGGGCCGCTGTGGTGGGCGGGACACCACGTCAACCACCACAAGTACGCGGATCGCGACGGCGATCCACACAGCCCGATGGTCAGCGGCTTCTACTACGCCCACATCGGCTGGTTTCTCAACGACACCAGGCACGACCAGCTCGAGCCGAGCAATCCGGTGATTCGCGACTTTGGCAAGGCGCCGGAGCTGGCGCTGCTCGAGCGCTTCTTCATCGTCCCGCCGATCGTGCTGGCCGCGTCGATGTACCTGATCGGCGGCTGGGCCTGGCTGGTCTACGGGTTCTGCCTGCCGACGATGACGCTGGCGCACGCGACCTTCTGCATCAATACCGTCAACCACATGTTCGGGTCGCGCCGCTTCGAGACGGTGGACGAATCGCGCAACAACGCCTTCACCGCGTTCTTCGCGGTCGGCGAAGGCTGGCACAACAACCATCACCGCTATCAGCGCGCCGCGCGCAACGGCTTCTACTGGTGGGAGTACGACCTGACCTGGTACACCATCCGCGCGATGTCGCTGGTCGGGCTGGTCTGGGACATCCAGGCGGTGCCTGAGCGGATTTACACCGAGGCGCGCGCCGGCAAGGTCCGCCGCGCCGGCAGCGTCGTCCCGAGCGTGGTCGACGCCTCGGCGATGCTCGAGCTCGCCGAAGAGCCCGAATAAGAAAAAACCGGGGAGATCGCCGAGAACGCGGAGAAGAAACCTGATCTGATCGTCTCAGCGCATGCCGCGTGCTCCGCGGTTTTTTCTTATCCGATCCTGATGTCCGCGACCAGCGGCAGGTGATCCGAGGCGACCAGCGCGAGGCGGGTGCGCGGCAGCTCGACCCCGATCACTTCCACTTTCCCTGAGTAGTAAATGTGATCGAGGTGCAGCACCGGGAAGAGCCCGGGGTAGGTGCGCTGCGTCCGCTTGCGCGGGAGAAAATCGCGAAGATCGACGCTGCTGAGTTTTTCGTTCAGCAGCGAGGTGGCCAGCCCCCGCATCCACTCGTTGAAATCGCCGAGCACCAGCTTCGGCCCGGTGACGTGCCGATCGCACACGATCGCGGCGAGCCGTTTCGCCTGGTGGCGCCGCTCGAGCAGCGCGGTGCCGAGGTGGACGTTGTAGAGATGCAGGTTGCAGCCGTGCGCCGAGATGTCGACGCGCTGCATGCGCCGCGCCTCGCAGGTTTTCCAGGACAGGTCGTGCTCGATGTGGGAGGTGATCGGCAGCCGGCTCAGCACCGCGTTGCCGAACTGATGGCCGCGCCACTGCCGCGCCGGAGCCATCACCCAGCCCATGCCGAGCAGCGCGCCGATCTCTTCCGCATGGCCGCCGCCGTTCGGTCCGGCGCCGACCACTTCCTGCAGCGCGACGACGTCGGCGTCGATCGCGCTCAGCACCGCGGCAATCCGCTCGGGACGGGTGCGGCCGTCGAGGCCTCGGCAGCGATGGACGTTGTAGGTGGCGATACGCAGAGCCGGACGCGTCCCTGGATTCACTGCGTTATGATAGCCCGTGCCCCGCCGCTCCTCCGCCGCCGGCTGTTGCGTCGCGATCGCGCTGGTCGCGCTGGCGATCGGTTGCCGCGAGCGTCCGCCGATCGAACCGCTCAAGCTCGACGGCGGCATGCTGACCGTGGACAACCGATCGGCGAGCGACTGGACCAGCGTCGAGATCTGGCTGAACCGCAATCACAGCGTTCGGGTCGCGTCGATTCCGGCCGGCGCCCGGCAGCAGGTGCCGCTCGACGCGTTCGTCGCCGGCTTCGGCCAGCGCTTCAACTACAAGCGGACGCAGATCACGGATCTGCGGCTGAAAGCAAAGCTGCCGGACGGGACGCCGCTCGAGATCAAGAAGGAGTTCACGGTCGGCGGCCTCGAAGGCGCCTTGGGAGGGAAACGCTGATGGCCCGCTTGAAATCCGAACTGGAAATCGCCTGCCCCTGCTGCCAGACGGTGCTGGTCATCGACACCAACCTCGGACGCGTGGTGTCGCACAAGGAGCCGGATCGCGGCAACAAGCCGGAGCTGAGCAACGCGCAGGGCATCCTGGCCGCGGAGGCCGCGCGGCGCGAGGCCATCTTTCAGCAGTCGGTGGATTCGGAGAAGGGCCGGGGAGATGCGCTCTCGAAGCGGTTCGACGAGGCGCTGCGTCAGGCGAAGGAAGAACCCGTGACCAAGCCGATGCGCGACTTCGATCTGGACTGACGACTCACTCCTCGTCTCGTTCGCGCCAGCGGCGCTGCCACTCGTTCTCCCGCCACCATCGCCTGGCCGCGTCGACGACAAAAATCCCGACCACCAGCACGACGATGAAGACGATCGATTCCACGAGAAAACCAAGAATAGTGGAGGCGGTTGGTACTATCAATCGTCGTAGCGAAACTCGCGGGGCAGAGGCGACCACCGCTCGCGGCCGCGATAGTTCACCGGTTTCCGTCCTGGGAACGCCGTTCGGAACGCGCGGTAGCGCGCGCGCAGCCTGTCGACGCGCTCGTCCGAGGACGCCAGCGGGTGGTGCGGGTGGTCCAGCAGCACACGCTCCACCTTCCAGACATTCTTGTCGGTCAGCCGCCAGTCGTAGTCGCCCATCAGCTCCGCGATGTTGACCACGACATAGCCGGTGACCCGGCCGGTGAAATCGATGTAGGGGTCCATGTAGCTGCGCGCCAGCTCACGCGCCGTGCTGAACACCGGCCTGCGCCCGTGAAGCCCGGGATCGCGTGACCGGGCGATCGAGCCCCAGCGTCCGCCACGCCGGTAGACGAAGATGACGTGATCGAGTTGATCGATCGATTCGAAGCTGAGGAGCAGGGGGGCGTAGCCGTGGGCTTCGAGCACCACCGCCGCGAACAGCGCGGCTTCAAGACAGTGCGCGCATCCGGCGCGAACCACGCCGCGAAAGCTGCGCAGGGTGGCGCGTCCGCCGGGCTCCTGGTTGTAGGGCAGCGCGTTGAGATAGGCCTGCACCGCCGCCGGCGTGCGCAGCCGCGCCACGAGTCGGCGTTCCCGCGCCGTGAAGCCCGTGGTCCTCAGCCCAGCGCCTTTACTCAAGCTTCTTGAGATCCGCGAGCACCTGGTCGGGCGACCAGTCGTTGCCGGTGTAGACCTTCACCAGCTTGCCGTCGGCGCCGATCACCGCGGTGCGCAGGTTGTGCGTGATGTCGCGGGCGTCGTTGAGCGCGCGCGACACCGACACGCCGAACCGCGCCGCGAACTGATCGACGTCGTCGCGGTCGCCGGTCAGGAAGGTCCAGCGCGCCAGGTCGGCGTCGAGGCTCCTGGCGTGCTTCTTCAGGACCGCCGGTGTGTCGGTCGTCGGATCGAAGCTGATGGTGACCAGCCTGACGTTCTTCAGCGCGGGATCCGTTTTCAGTGTCTGCTGGAGCGTCGCGAAATGGCGATCCATGAGCGGGCAGAAGGTCGGCAGCGGGCAACGGGTGTAGATGAACGTCATCGCGACCGGCGCCCCTTTGAATCGGGCGAAGGTGGTCGGCTTGCCGTCCTGATCGAGGAACTTGCCGTCGGGCACGGCCTCGCCCGGCCTCAACAGTTCGAATCCCGATGAAGCGGTCGGATTCGGCGCCTCGACCGGCGGTTTCTCGAGCGGGGCGGTGCCGACCTTCTTGATCTCGGTGAGATGGGCGCCGTTCGAGAACACGATCAGCTTGGCGTTGATCAAATCGCCCGGCGTCAGGCCGTCCATCGCCTTGGCGTCGCTCACTTCATACGGCATCGTCATCGCCGGCATGAAGCCTTTAATCTCTTCGTGCTTGACGGTCACGAGCTTGCGCGGCGCGTCGAGCGACTGGACCTGGCCCTGCAGCGTGAAGGTGCGCTGCTCGGGCGCCTGACGGCAGCCCGTCGCGGTGAACAGTGCGAGGGCGAGGGACAAAACGGAGGCAGCGCGCATATCATCTAGTGTAGATGATTTGGACCGGCACCTCCGGCTACAACTACCCGGAGTGGAAGGGCAGCTTCTATCCCGCGGATCTCGCGGCGGCGAAGATGTTGCCGTACTACGCCGCGCGATTTCCCACCGTCGAGATCAACTACACCTTCTACCGGATGCCGAACGAGAAGATCGTGTCGGGATGGGCGGCGCAGACGCCGTCGCCCTATCGGCTGACGCTGAAGGCGCCGCGGCGGATTACCCACGACAGCCGGCTGAAGAACGTCGCCGAACACGTGCAGGCGTTCTGCCAGGTCGCCGGCACGCTCGGCGACAAGCTGGGCGCGCTGCTGTTCCAGTTGCCGCCGAACTTGAAGAAGGACCTGGCGCTGTTCGACGCGTTTCTCGAGACGCTCCCGCCGAAAGTCTGCGCCGCGTTCGAGTTTCGCCATGCCTCGTGGCTGGACCAGGAGGTGTTCGCCCGCCTGGCGGCGCGCAACCTCGCACTGTGCGTCGCCGACAGCGAGAAGCTGTCGGCGCCGGTGACGATCACCGCCGACTACGGCTACTTCCGGCTGCGCGACGAGGGCTACACGCCTGACGACATCAAGCGGTGGGCGGACACTATTGCGAAGGAGACCGCGGCCTGCCGCGACGTCTACGTCTACTTCAAGCACGAGGACGAGGGCAAAGGGCCTGAGTTCGCGCGGCTGCTGATGACCCATCTTGGACTGATCCATGACTGAACCATTCGTGATCGCAAAGACCGGCGCCGGAGACGACGTGCTGTTCCGGCCGTCGCTGGCCAATCGCCACGGGCTCATCACCGGCGCGACCGGCACCGGCAAGACCGTGACGCTGCAGGTGCTGGCGGAGCATTTCTCGCGGATTGGCGTGCCGGTCTTCATGGCCGACGTCAAAGGCGATCTGTCCGGCGTCGCCGCGGCGGGCGCGATGTCGCCGAAGCTGGCGGAGCGGCTGAAGGCCATCGGGTGCGAAGCGCCCGCATTCGCCGCCAACCCGGTCGCGTTCTGGGACGTCTTCGGCAAGCGCGGCGTCCCGGTCCGCGCCACCATCTCGGATGTCGGCCCGCTGCTGCTCGGACGGCTGTTCGGCCTCAATGCGACGCAGCAGGGCGTGCTGGCGATCGTGTTCAAGCTCGCCGACGACAACGGATTGCCGCTGCTGGATCTGAAGGACCTGCGCGCGATGCTGCAGTTCGCGGGCGACAACGCCTCGCAGTTGACGACCAAGTACGGCAACATCTCGGCGGCCTCGGTCGGGGCCATTCAACGCTCGCTGCTGGAGATCGAGCAGCAGCGCGGGGAATTGTTTTTCGGCGAGCCGATGCTCGACATCGACGATCTGATGCAGACCGACGGCAGCGGGCGCGGGATGGTCAACGTGCTGGCGGCCGATGAGCTGATCCGGTCGCCGAAGCTGTACGCCACGTTCCTGCTGTGGATGCTGTCGGAGCTGTTCGAGCGCCTGCCGGAAGTGGGCGATCCCGACAAGCCGGCCCTGGTGTTTTTCTTCGACGAAGCACATCTGCTGTTTTCCGACGCGCCGCAGGCGCTGCTCGAGAAGATCGAACAGGTGGTGCGGCTGATCCGGTCGAAGGGTGTCGGCGTGTACTTCGTCACCCAGAGTCCGGCTGACATTCCCGACATCGTCCTGGGCCAGCTCGGCAACCGCGTCCAGCACGCGCTGCGTGCCTTCACGCCGCGCGATCAGAAGGCGGTCAAGACCGCCGCCGACACCCTGCGGCCCAATCCCAAGGTCGACATCGGCCAGGCGATCACCGAGCTTGCGGTCGGCGAGGCGCTGATCTCGATGCTCGACGCCAAAGGCAGTCCCACCATCACCGAGCGGGCGTGGATCGTTCCGCCGGGGTCGCGCATCGGTCCGATCACCGACGCCGAACAGGCAGCCGTCCGCGCGCAGACCAAGTCGCTCTATGGCCACTACGAGCAGACCATCGATCGCGAGTCGGCCTACGAGAAGCTCAAAGCACGGGTCGCGGGAGCGGGACCGGTCGCGGGCGTAGGCGGGGCGGCACCGGCAGGAGGGGCAGGAGAGGCAGGACAGGCAGGAGCGGCCCCATCGGCCGGTTCCATGATCACCGACGCGCTGTCTTCGATCCTGCTCGGCACGACCGGGCCCCGCGGCGGCCACCACGATGGCCTCGTGCAATCGGCAGCCAGGAGTGCCGCGCGATCGGTGGGCTCCGGCCTGGGCCGCGCCATCCTGCGCGGCGCGCTCGGGTCGATCCTCGGCGGATTCGACCAGCACTCGAGGACGGTCTCGCTAGTCGTTTGTCGGGAGTCGTTAGTACGGAGTCTCTAGTCGTTGGTCAGTCATGAGTTCTCCACTCCGATGTAGTGCAGGCCTTCAGGCCTGCCCCGACACGGCGGACCTGAAGGTCCGCACTACACCGATTCGAACAACGCACCAGTAGTTGGTCATCGTGAGTCGTCCGCCGCCGCGCGACTATCGACTGCCGACTCGACTCGCGACGAATGACTCCGTACTATCGACTAAGGACTGGCGACTGACGAACTCCACAATCTGATTTTCCGCCCAATAGCCGTCGTCTTCTCCCGCCTTGTCGCCGACGAAGCCGCAGTGCCCTCCGTGCCTGCTGATCCGCAGGTCGATGTGCGGGTTGCCGGTCACTCGGGGATCGAGGAATGGATGGGGCGGCACGAACGGGTCGTCCTCCGCGGTGATGATCAGCGTCGGCACCTGGATGCGATCGACGACGCGCATCGCGCTGGCGCGATGGTAGTAGTCCTCGGCGCCGCGGAAGCCGAAGTACGGCGCGGTGTAGGCCTCGTCGAACTCCCTGACTGTCTTGATCCCGTCCAGCCCGGACAGATCGTACAGCCCCGGGTGGCACTGCGCCTTGCGTCTCATCCGCCGCTTCAGGTCGCGCACGAAATTCCACTGGTACAACCCGTTGCCCGGCCGCTCCAGCGCGCGGGTGCATTCGCCGATCTCGATGATCGGCGACACCGCAGCGACCGCGATCAGCGCCGGCGGCGCGTGCCGGCCGTATTCGCCGGCCAGTTTCAGCGCGAGGTTGCCGCCGAGCGAGTAGCCGGCGACCCCGATGCTGGAGATGCCGTCGATCGCGATCAGCTCGTCGATGACGTGCGCCGCGTCGGCGGTGAGGCCGGAATGGAACAGTCCTTCCGCCAGGTGCTCCGTGTCGCCGCAGTTGCGCTGGTTCAGCCGGACCACGTTCATGCCGCGCGCGAACGCCTTGGCGGCAAGCCCCCGCATGTAGTGCGCGTCGCTCGATCCGTTCAGCCCATGGAGCGCGAGCAGCGTCGCGCGCGTCCAGGGCCGCGCCTGCCAGTGACAATCGGCGACAACGCGGGTCGCTCGCGCGACGTCGAAGTAGCGCCGCACCGGTTTGGGCAGCCGCGGAAAGTAGCGCGGGTTCCCCCAGCTGTACAAAGTCATGACATGACCATTTTGTAGGGATTCGCGCGGCTCGAAACGCTCCATCTCCTCGATCATACATGCGCTACAATCGCGCATTCCCACGGAGGCCTTCATGCGTACATCACGCCTACTTGCTCTGATCGGTGCCGCGATCGCGATCACCGTGTCGCTGCCCGCCGCGCAACAACCGCCGGCGCCCCCCGCGGCCGCTGCCGCATCCAATCCGCGCACCGATCAGTTCAAGCGCGACGTCGGCATGGAAGTCGACGCGATGGGCGAGAACATCCAGAAGATGAACGACATGGTGTTCAGCTTCGCGGAGCCCGGCTTCCAGGAATTCGAGACGTCCAAGTACCTCACCACCATCCTGAAGCAGAACGGCTTCACGATTCAGGAGGGGATCGCCGGCATCCCGACGGCGTGGACCGCGACGTGGGGCAGCGGCAAGCCGGTGATCGCGCTCGGCTCCGACATCGACGACATCCCGCAGGCGTCGCAGAAGCCGGGCGTCGCGTGGCACGAGCCGATCATCGAAGGCGCGCCCGGCCATGGTGAAGGACACAACTCCGGCATGCCGCTCCAGATCGCCGCGGCGCTCGGCGTGAAGAAGGTCATGGAGCAGCAGCACCTTCAGGGCACGCTCAAGCTGTGGCCCGGGGTCGCCGAAGAGCTGCTCGGGACCAAGGCGTATTACGTCCAGGCCGGTGTCTTCAAGGACGTCGACATCTGCATCTTCGCCCACGTCGGCGCCAACATGAACGTCGGCTGGGGCGACAGCGGTGGCAACGGCATGGTGTCGGTCGAGTACGACTTCAAGGGCGAAAGCGCCCACGCGGCCGGCGCGCCGTGGCGCGGCCGGTCCGCGCTCGACGCGGTCGAGCTGATGGACATCGGCTGGAACTTCCGCCGCGAGCATCTGCGCATCCAGCAGCGCTCGCACTACGTGATTCCCAACGGCGGCGATCAGCCCAACGTGGTGCCGCCGAACGCGTCGGTCTGGTACTACTTCCGCGAGACCAGCTACGAAGAGATCAAGAAGCTGTGGGACATCGGCAACAACATGGCGAAGGCCGCCACGATGATGACCGACACCGAATACACCATGAAGCTGCTCGGCTCGGCGTGGCCCGCGCACATGAACAAGACCGTGGCCGAGACGATGCACGCCAACATCGAGAAGGTGGGGCTGCCGACCTGGACCGAGGCGGATCAGGCGCTCGCCAAGGCCGTCCAGCGCGAGATGAAGGTGCCGGAGACCGGCCTGGTCACCAAGGTCAGCCCGATGCGCGGCCGAGAGGTGATTCCCGACGAGGAGAAGCGCGGCGGCGGCTCGGACGACATCGGCGACATTTCCTGGAACGTGCCGACCGTCACCATCAGCTATCCCGCCAACATTCAGGCCGGGCCGGGCCACAACTGGGCCAACGCGATCTCGATGGCCACGCCGATCGCGCACAAAGGCGTGCAGTACGGCGCCAAGGTGGTCGCGCTGACCGTCATCGATCTGCTGACCCGGCCCGAACTGGTGACGCAGGCGTGGGACTACTTCAACAACGTCCAGACCAAGAACCACAAGTACATCTCCTTCCTGCGTCCGGGAGACAAGCCGGCGATCTGGTTGAACAAGGAGCGGATGGAGAAGTACCGGCCGGAGATGAAGAAGTACTACTACGATCCGACCAAGTACAAGAATTACCTCGATCAGCTCGGGATCAAGTACCCGACCACCGAAAAGCCGGCCACCAAGAATTAGGAATTTCGGAATCAGGAATTAAGAATGCGTGCTCTGAAGTGGGCGGCGGTTGTCACGGTGTTCGTCGTCACGGTGTCGCCGCACGCCGCGCAGGCGCCCCAGGCGCCGGCGGCTGCGGCCGCCAATCCCCAGCTCGATCTCTACAAGCGCAACGTCGGCATGGAAGTCGACGCGATGGGCGAGAACATCCAGAAGATGAACGACATGGTGTTCAGCTTCGCGGAGCCCGGCTTCCAGGAGTTCGAGACCTCGAAGTATCTGGTCGGCATCCTGAAGCAGAACGGCTTCACGGTGCAGGAGGGAGTGGCCGGAATCCCGACCGCGTTCGTGGCCCGGTGGGGATCGGGCAAACCGGTGATCGCGCTCGGGTCCGACATCGACGACATCCCACAGGCGTCGCAGAAGCCGGGCGTGGCGTGGCACGAGCCGATCGTCGAGGGGGCGCCGGGGCACGGTGAGGGACACAACGGCGGGATGCCGCTGCAGATCGCCGCGGCGCTCGCCGTGAAGAAGGTGATGGAGCAGCAGCATCTGCAGGGCACGCTGATGCTGTGGCCTGGCGTCGCCGAGGAGCTCGACGGCTCGAAGGCGTACTACGTCCGCGAGGGCCTGTTCAAGGACGTGGACATCTCGATCTTCGCGCACGTCGCCGACAACCTCGATGTCAGCTGGGGCGACAACGCCAACCAGACCGGCCTGGTCTCGGTGCAGTACAACTTCACGGGCGAGAGCGCGCATGCCGCCGGCGCGCCCTGGCGCGGCCGGTCCGCGCTCGACGCGGTCGAGTTGATGGACGTCGGCTGGAACTTCCGCCGCGAACATCTCCGGCTGCAGCAACGCTCGCACTACGTGATCCCGAACGGCGGCGATCAGCCCAACGTCGTGCCGCCGAATGCCTCGGTCTGGTACTACTTCCGCGAGGTCACCTATCCGGAAATCAAGCGGATGTGGGAGATCGGCGACAGGATGGCGCAGGCCGCGACCATGATGACCGACACCGAGGTGACGAGCACGGTGCTCGGCTCGGCGTGGCCCGGTCACTTCAACAAGACCATCGCTGAAGTGATGCACGCCAATATCGACAAGGTCGGCCTGCCGCAGTGGTCCGAGGCCGACCAGGCCCTGGCCCACGCGCTGCAGCGCGAGCTGAAGGTGCCGGAGGTCGGCCTGGCCACCAAGATCCAGCCGCTGCGCGGCCGCGAAGTGATCCCGGACGAGGAGAAGCGCGGCGGCGGCTCCGACGACATCGGCGACATCTCGTGGAACGTGCCGACGGTCGTCCTGCGCTTTCCGTCGAACATGGCGGCGGGGCCCGGCCACAACTGGGCCAACGCGATTTCGATGGCGACGCCGATTGCCCACAAGGGCATCCAGGCCGGCGCCAAAGTGGTCGCGCTGACCGTGATCGACTTCCTGATGAAGCCCGAGCTCACCACGCAGGCGTGGGACTACTTCCGCAACGTGCAGACGAAGACCATCAAGTACGTGCCGCTGATCCGCCCGACCGACAAGCCCGCCATCTGGCTGAACAAGGAGCGGATGGAGAAGTACCGGCCGGAGATGAAGAAGTACTACTACGACCCGACCAAGTACAAGAACTACCTCGATCAGCTCGGGATCAAGTACCCGACGACCGAAAAGCCTGCGGGACGGAACTAGGAACTGGGGAACAGACAATGTTCATGCGCCTCGTGAAATGGTCAGCGGCCGCCACGGCCTTCGCCGTCACTGTCTCGCTCAACGCCGCGCAGGCTCCACTGCCGCCCGCGCCGTCGGCGGGTCCGTCGAACCCGCAAACCGATCAGTACAAGCGGAACGTCGGGATGGAAGTCGACGCGATGGGCGAGAACATCCAGAAGATGAACGACATGGTGTTCAGCTTCGCGGAGCTGGGCTTCCAGGAATACGAGACGACCAAGTACCTGACCGGCATCCTCGAGCAGAACGGCTTCAAGATCGAGCGCGGCGTTGCCGGCATTCCGACCGCGTGGACGGCGCGGTGGGGATCGGGCAAGCCGGTCATTGCGCTCGGCTCGGACGTGGACTGCATCCCGCAGGCGTCGCAGAAGCCGGGCGTCGCCTACCACGACCCCATCATCGAGGGCGCGCCCGGGCACGGTGAGGGACACAACTCCGGCATGCCGCTGCAGATCGCCGCGGCGCTGGCCGCCAAGAAGGTGATGGAGCAGCAGCATCTCCAGGGCACGCTGATGCTGTGGCCGGGTATCGCGGAGGAACTGGTCGGCACCAAGGCGTACTACGTGCGCGCCGGCATGTTCAAGGACGTCGACATCTCGATCTTCGCGCACGTCGCCGACAACCTCGCGGTCAGCTGGGGCGACGGCAACCAGAACGGCCTGGTGTCGGTCGAGTACAAGTTCAAGGGCGAGAGCGCGCACGCGGCCGCCGCGCCGTGGCGCGGCCGCTCGGCGCTGGACGCGGTGGAGCTGATGGACGTCGGCTGGAACTTCCGCCGCGAGCATCTGCGCATCCAGCAGCGCTCGCACTACGTCATCACCAACGGCGGCGATCAGCCCAACGTCGTCCCGCCCAACGCCTCGGTCTGGTACTACTTCCGCGAGACCAGCTACGAGGAAATCAAGAAGCTGTGGGACATCGGCGACAGGATGGCCCAGGCGGCGGCCATGATGACCGACACCGAGGTGACGAGCACGGTGCTGGGATCGGCCTGGCCCGGCCATTTCAACAAGACCATCGCCGAGACGATGAACGCCAACATCGAGAAGGTCGGACTGCCGCAGTGGACGGAAGCGGATCAGGCGCTCGCCAAGGCGCTGCAGCACGAGCTGAAGGTGCCCGAGGTGGGTATGGCGACCAAGCTGCAGCCGATGCGCGGCCGCGAGCTGGTCCCCGACGAGGAGAAGCGCGGCGGCGGCTCGGACGACATCGGCGACATCTCGTGGAACGTGCCGACGGTGACGCTGCGCTACCCGTCCAACATGGCGGCTGGCCCGGGGCACAACTGGGCCAACGCGATCTCCATGGCCGGCCCGATCGCCCACAAGGGCATTCAGGCAGGGGCCAAAGTCGTCGCGCTGACGGTCATCGACTTCCTCATGAAGCCGGAGCTCACCACCCAGGCGTGGGATTACTTCCGCAACGTGCAGACCAAAACGACGAAATATACCCCGCTGATCCGGCCCGGCGACAAGCCGGCGATCTGGCTCAACGAGCAGACCATGGCCAAATACAGGCCTGAAATGAAGAAGTACTACTACGATCCGACCAAGTACAAGAACTACCTGGAACAGCTGGGGATCAAGTATCCGACGACCCGGCCGTAGGGTAAAATCGCTCCATGCGAAAGCTCATCTTCACCCTGCTGCTCGCCGTGCCGGCGATCGCGTCCGCCGCGGGCCCCTCGACGCCGTCCGGGGCCGGCACCGCCGCGCCGACGTTCTCGAAGGACGTGGCGCCGATCTTCAACAAGAGCTGCGTCGAGTGCCATCGGCCGACGATGTTCGCGCCGATGTCGCTGACCACGTTCGACGCGGCGCGTCCGTGGGCCAAGTCGATCAAGCAGCGCGTTGTCTCGCGGGCGATGCCGCCGTGGGGCGCCGACCCGGCGCACGGGACCTTCAAGAACGATCCGCGGCTGAGCGAGAAGGAAATCGACACCATCGTTGCCTGGGTCGATGCCGGCGCGCCGAAGGGCGACGACAAGGATCTGCCGGCCGCGCCGACGTTCGCCGACGGCTGGACGATCGGCAAGCCGGACGCGATCTTCACGATGGACGAGGAGTTCACGATTCCGGCCGACGGCGCGGTGCCGTACAAGTACTTCAAGGCGCCCACCGGGCTCACCGAGGACAAGTGGATCCAGGCGATTGAGATCCATCCGGGCGCCCGCGCCCAGGTGCATCACGTGATTGCGTTCACGCAGCCGGCCGGCAGCGTGCCCAAGCCGGGCGGCGAGCTGGGGCCGACCAACATCGGCGGGATTACGCCGAACAAACCGGGCCTCGTGTTCGAGCCGGGCGTGGCCCGCCTGCTGCGCGGCAACTCCGACATCGTCATGCAGATCCACTACACCACCAACGGCGCCGAGGCGAAGGATCGCACCACCATCGGCGTGATCTTACGCCAAGCAGCCGCCGACCAAGATGGTGGCGGGCGGCATGGCGATCAACCCGCGCTTCGTGATTCCGGCGGGCGACGGCAACGCGGAAGTCCGCGCCACCACGCCGCTGAACCGCGACACGCTGGTCACCGGGTTCACGCCGCACATGCACGTCCGCGGCAAGGACATGACCTACATCGCGCACTACCCGGACGGCACGGACGAGACGCTGCTGTCGGTGCCGAAGTACGACTTCAACTGGCAGATCACCTACGAGCTGGCGAAGCCCAAGCTGCTGCCGAAGGGGACCAGGCTCGAGGTCATCGCCCACTACGACAACTCGACCGGCAACAAGTTCAATCCGGATCCGACCAAGGACGTGCGGTGGGGCGATCAGACGTGGGAAGAGATGATGATCGGCTTCTTCTCGACGGTCCAGCCGCCGGCCGTGGCTTCGGCTACGCCTCAGCCTTAGCAAGTACGAAGTACGAGCTTAGTAAGTACGAAGTACGAGGTCTGAAGTACGAACGGTCGTACTTCGCACCTCGTACTTCGCACTTCGTGTACTTCGTCCTTTCCCCGTCCTTCACATCGTCGGCTCTGCCTTACAGCCGTCCACGAACGTCTTCTTGATCGACGCTGGCTTGTCGATTGACCTGAAGAACGCCTCGAGATACTCCTTCGCGTCCTTCCGCATCGCGGGCTCCAGATCCCGCATCGAGTCGATCAGCGCCAGCATGTCGGTATGCCTGGCGCGGAACGCGGCGGCCGCCTCGTCGAATTCCTCGGTGGTCCGGCACGGCCCGCGGTATTTGCGATCGACCACGCTGCGCAGGCCGAGCCGCCGGTCGGGCGCGGCGTAGGGCGCATTCACGAATCCCGAGAGGTCGAAGTCGTAGGGGACGGCGAGCAGCGTGCGGTTCGGCTTCTGGACCAGCCGCATGTTGTGCAGCGCCCAGATCGACATGTCGGTGTTGCCGATCATGTACTCGAACAGCATCATCCGGGTCAGCGCCTGGTCGTCGAGGTCCTTGAACACCAGCCGCGGCAGCTCGACGACGCGTCCTTCGGCGCGGCGCGCGACGTCGTTTTCGTGCTCGATGAACAGGGCGTAGCGGGCGGTGCTCTTCTTCTTCGACTTCTCGTCGGTATAGGTCGCGCGCGCGAGCCGCGCGCGGAACGACAGCGGCGTCACCAGGTTGAACAGCGGGTACTGGACGTACTCGCGCAGCGTGATTTGCTCGTACTCCTTGGAGTCCTCGCAGCCGGTGCCGAGCTTGAGGGTGGTCTGGCCGTCGAACGGCGTGCCGGCGGTACCGTCCTTCGGAAACTCGACCCGCAGCGGCACCACCGCGCAGTTGCGCGCCATGCGCCGGAAATGTCCGCGCGCGCTCAGCTTCACCGCGATGTTCCGGGGCGTGCCGTCGTCGGCCGCGACCGTCAGCACCGCGGGATAGCGGGTGACGCTCTCGGGATTGCGGTCCCGGTTGATCGCGCCGAAGTTCGCCGTCAGGGTGACCTCGACCGGTTCGACGCCGGCGAACAGCGGACGCTTGTCGGCCTCCAGGTGCCGGGCCTTGAGTGCGGCCGCGTCAGGCCACGGCTCCGCCAGCTTGAGGAGCGGGTTCTTCTTGCCCGGTGCCTTCGGCGGGACCGAGCTCTGGGCGCGGGGAATCGGCGCGGCCGCGACCACGGCGATCAAGATCGCGAACGACGAGACGGCCAGGCGAACCCTCATGATGAGCTGGATTGTATACTCACGAGCCTTCGTCCGCCGACGGACCGTAGATCGCCGGGATGGCGACGTCGTTCAGGCGGAGGTAGACGCTCAACTGGCCGCGATGGTGGATGATGTGGTGGAGCACGAAGCTGCGGAATGCGGCGACGCGCGGCACGGCAAACATCTGCTGGCCGCCGCGCTTCAGCGTCCATAGCGAGTTGTACTCGCCGTCGGTCTTGTCCATCCACGCCCGCGTCCTGGCGCGCGTCTCGTCGAACGACGCGAGGATGGCGGCGCGCGAGGTCTGTTCCGCGCCGTCGGCGGGCGCCTCGGCGAGGTCGAAGAACGGATCGTTGAGAATGGTGCCGGCCCACTGCGGAATACGGCTTACGTGCGTCGCCAGGCCGCCGAGCGACATCGACTTGTCGTGCGGCTTCCACGCGAGTTTGTCGTCGGGCAGCCGTTCCAGCAGCCGCCTGGTGGTGCCCATTTCATGGTCGTAGTCCGCGAGCAGGGCGTCTTTGATCGCCATCGCCACAGTGTATCCAAGACACTGAGCGTTGGGATCGGCACCGCGCGCTCCGCTCTTCGTCTCCCTGTGTCTGCGTGGCTGGTTTTCAGCTGTGTCCTCTGCACCCTCGGCGTCGGATCTGCTTGCCGTCGCGCGGCGGCGCCACGACCTCCGCTGGTGCCGCAGCTGTCCGGCGAGCTCGTCGTGGCCGGGCTCGCCGCGCCGGTGCGGGTCGTCCGCGACACCTGGGGCGTGCCGCACATCTACGCGCAGAACGACGGCGATCTGTTTTTCGCGCAGGGGTTCGTGCAGGCGCAGGACCGCCTGTTCCAGATGGATCTCTGGCGGCGATCGGCGCAGGGCCGGCTGTCGGAGGTGCTGGGCCCGAATTTCATCGAGCGCGACGCGATGACCCGCCGCATGCAGTACCGGGGCGATGCCGCGGCCGAATGGGCAAGCTACGGGGCGGACGCGAAAGCGATCGCGGCGGCCTTCGTGCGCGGCGTCAACGCCTGGGTCGTCCTCGCGCGCGAGCGGCCGCCGGAGGAGTTCGTCCTCGCCGGATGGAAGCCGGAGCCGTGGTCGGCCGAGGACCTGCTCAATCGCACCGACGCGTTCACCGCGAGCGGCGATGCGCTCGACGAAGTCTTTCGGTCGCGGTTGATCGCGGCAGTCGGTCTGGCGCGCGCACGGGTGCTGCTCGCGGAGGATCGTCCGGTTGATCCGATGCCCGGCGTCGATCCGGCGGTCGTTCCCGCGCTGGCCGCCGAGATGATCCGTCGCGTCGGCACGCCGCCGTTCTTCCTCGGTCTGGCCGGGCCAGTCACCGACGGTACCGTCCGGCTAAAGCCGGACACTACCGAAACACGGCCGACCACCGAGACACGGCCGACTGCCGGCTTTGAATCCGGTAGTGTCCGGCTTCAGCCGGACCTCGATCGCGTGCGAAAACTGGATCATCCGTCGCTCCGGTATTTCGTCCACCTCAACGCGCCCGGCTGGAACGTGATCGGCGCGACCGCGCCGTGGCGTCCCGGTGTCGCCGAGGGGCACAACGATCGCGTCGGCTGGACGCTGGCGCCGCTGGCGACGGACACGCAGGACGTCTACGTCGAGAAGCTGAATCCTGCGAACCTGCACCAGGTCGAAGACCAGGGCCGGTGGGTGGACATCGATGTCCGCAAGGACTTCATCGCGGTGCGCGGCCGCAAGACGCCCGTCGATTTCACCACCGAGACGACCCGCCACGGCGTGATCGTGGCGTCCGACCTCGAGCGTCGCCTGGCGTTCGCCATTCGCTGGTCCGGCACCGAGCCTGGCACGGCGGCGGAGCTCGCGGCGCCGGCCCTCGATCGCGCGGCATCGCTGCCGCAATTCAAGGACGCCCTGAGTCACTGGAAGATGCCGGCGCGAAGAGTCGCCTATGTCGACGCGGGGAGCGCCGTGCCGCTGACGGCGGGCTTGGTGCCTGAGCGGCGCGGATGGAGCGGCGCGATGCCGGTGCCGGCCTGGACCGGCGCCGCCGAGTGGCGCAGCTGGATCACCGCGCCGTCGGCGAACGGCGCCACGGGGACCGGCCGGGCGACGCAGATCCTGCTCGATGCGCTGCGGGCCGATGCTGGCCGTGCCGACGCGCTCCTGCAGGCGCTCGCCGCGGCCTCATCCAGGCCCGACGCGTTGACGGCACAGCGCGCCGTGCTGGTCGATGCGCTGGCTGACGCGCTGCGCGAGCGCGCGCTGCCGGCGTCGGGCTCCGTCCTGTTCGCGCACCCGTTGGCGGTGACCGATGCCGCACGCCGGCGGTTCAACGTCGTCGCGCACGTGCCGGCCGGTGCCGCGCGCGATTTATTCGCGATGACGTTCGACCCGACGGACTGGGATCGTTCTACCGCGATGAACGCGCCGGGGCAGTCGGGCTCGGCGGAGAGCGCCCATTTCGCCGACCTCGCCGCGATGTGGTCGGCGGGGCAAACATTCACGCTGGCGTTCACCGAGCGCGCGGTGCAGGCGCACGCGGACGCCACGCTCACGCTCACACCGAAGCGTGAGTAGTGCAGGCCTTCAGGCCTGCCCGCGCACGGCGGACCTGAAGGTCCGCACTACTTTCACGACGGACCTGAAGGTTCGCACTACTTTCACGACGGACCTGAAGGTTCGCACTACTTTCACGGCAGACCTGAAGGTCCGCACTACTTTTCCGCGCGCAGGAACCCGCGCGTGACCGCGGGCCGGCCGTCGTTGCGGGCCGGCATGATCTCCAGAATCCGGCAGAGCAGATCGTAGACGTGCACGTTCTCGAACGGCTTGACCACCAGGCCGCGACGCAACGGCGGGCCGGCGGCGACGAACAGCGCGCCCATGTCCGGCGTGGTGGGCTCGTAACCGTGCGCGCCGACGTGCAGCTCCTCCGTCACCAGCCGCTGGCCCGAGGTGGCGACCCAGCCGTCTGCCGGGACGCCGACGATGGCCGGAATCCGCGGGTTGTCGCTGAAGTGCAGGCGCTTCGGGACGTCCTTGCGCTTGTAGATCGCCAGCTTCGGATGCTTCCCGTACAGCCGGCGATACAGTCCGTCCACGTCGCCATCGCGCGGGTTCAACTGCAGGGTGCTGCCGTACTCGATGACGTCAACCGTGCTCAGGTCGATCAGCGCGTCGAGGTAGATCACCCGGTCGTAAGAGATCGGCGTCATGCCGTGATCGGAGATGACGACGATGGTCGCGCGACTGTCCAGATCGAGGCGATGGATGCCCGCCACGAGCGCACCCAGACCGTCGTCGAGGTGAGCGGCCGCCGTGGCGAGCTCCGGCGAGTTGGGGCCGAAGTCGTGTCCCGCGGTATCGACCTCGTCGAAGTAGAGGCTGACGAACGACGGCCGCTCCGCGGCGGGCAGCGCCAGCCAGGTGAGCGCCTGCTCGACGCGATCGCGGGTGCCGAACGCCTTGTCGTACGGCTTCCAGTAGGTCGGCCGGACGCCGCCAATCGCCGCTTCCGTACCCGGCCAGAACATCGTCGCTGCGCGCCGTCCCTGGCGAATCGCGGTGGCCCACACCGGCTCGCCGCCCCACCAGCGACCGTCCTTGGCCGTTTCCGACGACTGGGTGAATCGTTCGGGCATCGAGGCGTCCCGCATCGTGTTGCCGACAATGCCGTGATGCTCGGGGTAGAGACCGGTGACGATGGTGTAGTGGTTGGGGAAGGTCGAGTACCGGGAACGACGGGATCATCGCGGTCGCGCGGACGCCGCGCGCCGCGAGCGCCCGTAAGTGCGGCGCGGACTGGCGATCGATGTAGTCCCAGCGCCAGCCGTCGAACGAGATCAGGATGAGGATCGGCGGGTCGTCGGCGGGCCGCGGCGCCGCCGCCGCGCACACGCAGGCGAGCGCCAGCAGAATCGCGAGCCGGCGGAGCCCCGTTCCGCGGGACATTTACATGATGTCGTTCGGGTCGGCGACCGGCGGTGCGACGGTGACGTCGCGAACAGGGCTCGTGATGATGAAGCCGCGATCGGTGCCGAGCTCCAGGCGGAACCCGACGTGCACGCTTCTCAGTTTCAAGAAGCTGCCGCCGAGCGAGCTGCCGGCAAGACGGGCCGGCGTGTACACCGGGAAGAAAGCGCCGCCGCGTATCAGGACGCCCGCCCGCTCCGGGTCCACCAGGATGATGTCGTAGGTGCTGTTGGCGGTCTTGACGATCAAACGTTCGAGCGTCGCCAACTCGTCCACGCGGACGCCGCCGCGCCAGTCGTGGTCGCTCCACGAACTCAGCAGCCGGCGAGCCGGTACCCGAACGGAGCCGAGGGCGGAGCGATCGAGGTCGCGCATCACTGGACCTGATGGCAATGATAACAGCCCAGCGCGCGCCGGGAGCGGTTGTATTCGTATGATTGCGTGAAATCGTAGGACGGCCGCCTGAGGATGCGTGATATCCCAGGTACCACCACTTCCCGCATGTAGCCGGCCTTGACCTGCTTGTCCGACTCGGCCAGATAGCCGTAAATCGCATTACGCATTTGTGCGTCGACGTTGGCCTGGGTCTCCATGCCCCGATCCCTGACGTCGGGTTGTGGGAGAGCCGCCACCGCCGGCATGCGCCAGCCGCGCACCGCGGCGTGCGCGCCGTGGCAGGTTTCGCAGGTGACCCGATCGGCGCCGCCCTTCAGTCGCGCGAACGTGGTCCGTGCCCAGGGCATCACCTCGGTTTCCATGAAGCGGATGATGTCTTCCTGGCTGCGCTTCTCGCCGTTGGGTGCCAGCGCATCGTCGGCGGCATAGGTGACGGCCACGGTGGGCCCGTGCAGGCTGAAGACGACGACCGCGATCGTGATCAGGACGCCGACAAAGCCCCCGAGCGCCCCTCGCAGATCCAATGATGGCGGCCGGGGCTCCCACGCCAGAGCGGAGCGGACCTCATTGACCTCGCGGGGCGCACGCGGATCGCCGGCGAGCAGTTCCAGCAGCGCCGCCAGTTGCGGGCCGCGGCGGATGGCGGTGAGGATCAGCGGCGAGCCGCCGGCGATCGGGTGCACGGCGATCGTCGACGTGCCGAGCACTCGATCGAGCGGCGTCTCCGTCCGGTGGATGTCGCCGACATCGTCGAGCGCGAGCTCCGACGACCCGGCTCGCGTGACGCACAGGAGTCGAAAGTCGGTGAGCAGGTAGCGCTCGCCCGACAGGCGGCGGGAGAGGCGCCACGGGCGGCTGCTCCAGAGCAGCCGTTCCCATGGCAGCAGCACCTCTCGAATCACGGCCTTACTGCTTCGTGAAGTTGACCTTGGGCACGACCTTGGCTTCCGGCGGCGCCTCGAAGAACGGGTATTCCTTGAAGCCGAAGACCTTGGCCGTCATGTTCGCCGGGAACTGACGGCGCGAGGTGTTGTAGGCCTGCACCGCCTCGTTGTAGCGCATGCGCTCGACCGAGATGCGGTTCTCGGTGCCGGAGAGTTCGTCCATCAGCCGGTTGAACTGCTCGTTCGCCTTCAGCTGCGGATAGTTCTCGACGACGGCGAGCAGCCGTCCGAGCGCCGAGGTCTGCTGGTTGGCCGCCGCAATGGTTTCTTCCGGCGACTTGGCGGACGAGCAGCTTTCGCGCGCGCGTCGGCGATGTCCTTGTAGACCGCCTCTTCGTGCTGCGCGTAGCCCTTGACCGTCTCGACGAGATTCGGAATCAGGTCGTTACGCCGCTGGAGCTGGTTCTCGACCTGCGCCCACTGCGCCTTGATCGCCTCTTCCTGGCCGACGAACGTGTTGTACGAGCAGCCGGTCAGCGGCAGGGCCGCGCACTGCGAGCACAGCCATTTGCATCAACGTTCTTCGCGTCATCTTCATATGTGTATCCTACCAACTGGAGCCGCCGCCGCCGCCGCCGCTGCTGCCGCCCCCGAATCCGCCGAATCCACCACCAAAGCCGCCACCGCCACCGCCGCCACCGCCTCCGAACCCGCCACCGCCGAACCCGCCCCCGAAGCCGCCGCCGAACGGACCGACGCCGCTCGACCAGCCGCCGCCTCGCCAGAACCCGCTACGCCGGCCGCCACCGCCGAGTCGGCTCACGATCAAGATGATGATGAAGATGACGATGGGGAGCCACGAGGGGATCGAGGAGGCTGGTGGGCCGCGCGATCTGTCTGCGGCGGTCGCACGCCTTCGAGCGTGACGCCGCGGCCCTGGGCGATGCGGCCGATGATGCGCTCGGCGCCGGCGCGCAGACCCTGGACCGTAGCTGACCGTTCCGGAAGAACGGCGCCATGACCTCGCGGCTCGTCTCGCCGGCGAAGCCGTCGGTGACCCACTGCTCGAGGTCGTAGCCGACCTCGACCCACACCCGCCGTTCCTTGAGCGCCAGCAGCATCAGCAGGCCGTTGTCCTTGCCCTTCTGGCCGATGCCCTGGCCGTTGTTCGCGAACAGCTTGACCGCGTATTCCCGGATGTCGCCGTACGGCTCGATGGTCGGCACGGTGGCGACGACGACGACGTCGCCGCGTCGCGGTCTGAAGGGTGCGGATCATCCGGTCCATCGCGCTCGCGCTGTCGGCATCGACGACCTTGGCGAAGTCGTTGACCGGCTGGGTCAGTTCGGGCTGAGCGCGGGAGGCGGGAGACTGGGGGCTGGCGGCGCGAACGAACACCAGCGACAGCGCCAGCGTTAGAACGGCGCCGAACGTCGAACGCCGGACGGTAAACGCCGAACGACTACTGTGCACTATTCCATCCGTCCACGTAGCGGACGATTCGTTCGACTGCCTCGAGGTACGGCGCGAACAGACGCTCGGCATCCGCCGACGGCAGGTCGTGCGCGCCGGCGAGCCTGATCGACCTCGGCAACCGCACTGGCAGACGTCCCGAGAATCCGTTCCACATGGCGCGCCGCCGACGCGGCGTCGTCGCGCGGCGTGACCCTCGAGTCGCGCGATGCTGGTGATGCAGCGCCGCGAAGGCGGCGGCCGACTGCACGATCAGCACGGAGAGCGCGTCGGCGCGGCCGCGGGTTTCGAGAAAGCCTTCGCGCAGGTGCAGCAGATGGCTCCGCGCCTGGACCTCGCAGGCGCGGCGCAGGTCGGCGGGATCGACGGCCAGCGCGGCGAAGGGGTTCGCGCCGGCGACAACCGTGTGGTCGGCGAGGATCGCGCCGAACTCGAGCGGGAACGCGTCGAGCGACCGCTCGAACTCGTGGTCGGCGAGGAGCAGCGGCGTCGCCAGCCCGGCGCCGTGCCACGTCTCGACGCGCAGCGCGCATGCGCGCAGATCCTGCGGCGTCATCGAATCGACGATCGCGAGCGTGTGCGTTGGAGGTCCGTCGTGGCCGTGCCCGGCATGGTTGCGATGAGCGGGCTGCGCGCGCTGCCCGTAGACGATGAGCGACTGCAGCCGGCCGCCGAAGATCTCGCGAAGCTCCCGCTCGAGGGTGTGCACCGCGTCGGAGATGACCATGCCTCGCATTGTACGACGTTGGTCGTCCGCGGTTTGTTTCCAGCTCTCAGCTTTCGGCTCTCGGCTCTCGGCTTTCAGCTTCACGGCTGAGAGCTGAGAGCTGGCAGCTGATAGCTGACAGCTTGTACAATGGCCGCGATGCGTCTGCGCGAGCTGAACGTCGGCTGCTTCGGCGGCGGCACCGGACTGCCCAGCCTGCTCGGCGGACTGAAGACACAATCCGTGGCTGCACCTCAACGCGGTCGTCACGATGTTCGACAGCGGCGGCAGCTCCGGCCAGCTGCGCGACGAGCTGGGCGTGCTGCCGCCGGGCGACATCCTCAAGTGCGCGCTGGCGCTGGCGCGCAACGCCCGCGAGGCGCGCCGCGTGCTGCTGGCGCGGCTGCCCACGCTCGAGCACGCCCGGCTCGGCGGCCACACCGGCGGCAACCTGCTGCTGTCGATGATGCAGAGTTACAGCGGCGATTTCCTCGACGCCATCGACGGCCTGCGCGCGCTGCTCGGCTGCCGCGGCCGCGTCTGGCCGGTCAGCGTGGAGCAGGCGTCGGTCTGCGCCGAGTACGGCGACGGGTCGACGACGCGCGGCGAAGTCGAAGTCGACGCGGGCCAGTCGTCCGGGCAGTTCGTGCGCGCGCATCTGGCTCGAGCCGCCGGTGTCGATTCATCCCGCGGTGGCGAAGGCGATCGCCGAGTTCGACGCGGTGATCATCGGCCCGGGCAGCTTCTACACCAGCCTGATGCCGATC
Source organism: uncultured Acidobacteriota bacterium (assembly GCA_963794705.1). Taxonomy (GTDB): domain Bacteria; phylum Acidobacteriota; class Vicinamibacteria; order Vicinamibacterales; family CAVVIG01; genus CAVQFC01. The sequence goes on along the minus strand of CAWCFI010000003.1, from coordinate 657,025 downwards.
TTCCTGGTGCGCGGCGTGGCCGAGGCGCTGCGCGCAGATGAAGGGGCCGGTCATCCTGATCGCGAACCTGCTGACCGAAGGGCGCGGCATGGCTCGGCTTCACCGCCGCGGACGCGGTGGCGCGGATCGAGGAAGCCATCGACCGGCGCGGTCGACGTCGTCATCACCAACATGAAGTGGCCGTCGCCGCAAGTGCTCGGCCGCTACGCGCTCGAGCACAAGGAACCGCTGGCGCCCGGCAACCTGCCGGCGCACTGCGAGCTGGTCGGCGGGGATTTCTGGACCGGCGAGATCGCGCGGCACGATCGCCTGCGCCTGGCCTACGCGGTCTGGAGCGTGCTGTCGCAGCGGCTGCTCGCCGACGGATAAGCCGAAACGAAACAAGACGAAACCGCCGAGATCGCAAAGATCGCAGACGAAGACGTTTTGTTCCGCGTGCTCTTCGGTCTCGGCGGTTGCTTCCTCTCTGTCGGATCATCGCTTCTTCTTGGCGGGTGCCTTCTTCGTCACGGTCGCCCTGGTCTTCGACGTCGGCGCCGTCGTGGCCGTGTCCTTCGCGTGACCGCGTGCAGCCTTGAGCTGCGCGGCCTTGGCGATGATCGTTCTCGAACATCGCGCCGGTGTCGCCGCCCTTGGCCGGGCGGTTCGATGTGCCAGATCGCGGGGTTGTCCGCCGCGAGGATGTCCTCGAAGTCGCCGTCGCTCTTCACGCTGCGCGGCGCGAACTCGGCGATGTCGACGTCGCCGGCCCAGTCGTCGCGTGCTTGATCAGCAGCCAGCTGCGGTCGCCGCCGCCTGCGCGCGCGCCGTAGAAACGGCCGCTGGTCTCGCACCAGCACCCACGACCCCTTCAGCTTGTAGCCGTCCAGCGTGAACTTCAGGTCGCCCTTCTTCAGCGCCGCATCCACATCGTCCTACTCCGGGCGTCCACGTGCCGCGGTCCCAGAGCATGACGATGCCGGCGCCGTAGCCTTCGGGGATCACGCCTTCGAACTCGCCGTACTCGAGCGGATGATCCTCGACGTGCATCGCGAGCCGCTTGGTCTTCGGATCGAGCGACGGCCCCTTCGGCACCGCCCACGACAGCAGCACGCCGTTGTGCTCGAGGCGGAAGTCGTAGTGCAGGTGGCTGGCGAGGTGTTTCTGGACGCAGAAGAACCGCTCGCGTGCCGCTTCTTGGCGCGACCTTGCCCTCCGGCTCCGGCGTTTTCTTGAAGTCGCGCTTGCGCTTGTATTCCTCGAGTGCCATAGCTGCACGCCCTCCATCAACCGCTTGATCGGCTTCACGAGCGCGAACACGATCGCGGACGTCGACCAACAGGATGACGGCGACTTCGCTGAACAGATCGCGCGAGCGGCATCGTGCTGAAGAAGCCCGCCGCCCAGCCGGCCAGCTTGTTGCCGAACGCGATTCGACAGCAACCAGACGCCCATCATCAGCCCGACGATGCGCGGCGGCGACAGCTTGGTCACGGCGCTGAGGCCGACCGGGCTACAGACACGAGCTCGCCGAGCTCGGAGATGCCGTACGAGACGATCAGCCACCACGGGCTGACGCGCACGCCCGGCGCCGCTCTGCGCGGCGGCGCCCGCCGGCACCAGCACCAGGAACGCGAGCGCCATGAACAGCACGCCGATCGCGAACTTGGCCGGCACCGACGGCTCGCGCCGGCCCAGCCGCACCCAGAGCCAGGCGAAGACCGGCGCGAGCAGGATCACGAACATCGGCTGCACCGACTGGAACCATGACGAGGGGAAGGAGAAGCCGAACAGTCTCGGTCCGGGTGTAGCGATCGGCGAACAGGTTGAGCGTCGAGCCGGCCTGCTCGTAGGCGCCCCAGAAGAGGACGGCGACGAGGAAGAAGATGACGATCGCGCCCATCCGCTTCCATTCGGCGGCGGTGAATCCGCGACGACGGGCGATGCGGCCTCCCGCGCGGCGACCGCCTTCTGACGCGCCGGTCGGCCGAGGCGAGATGCTTGCGCCCGACGACGTACTGGATCAGGCCGAGTGTCATGCCGACGCCGGCGCAGGCGAAGCCGAGGTGCCAGTCGACGCGCTGCGCGAGATAGCCGGCGATCAGCGGGCCGAACAGCGCGCCGAGGTTGATGCCCATGTAGAAGATCGAGAAGCCCGCGTCGCGGCGCGCATCGCCGGGTCGCGTAGAGCGATCCGACGAGCGTGCTCGACGTTCGGCTTGAGCAGACCGGTGCCGACGACGATCAGGGCGAGCCCGGCGTAGAAGAAGGGCAGCGCCTTGAACGCCGAGCGCGAAGTGCCCGAGCGCGATGATGATGCCGCCGATCGAGCACGCTGCTGTACTGCCCGAGGAACCGATCGGCGACGATGCCGCCGAGCAATGGCCGCGCCCCAGACGCTGCCGGTGTAGGTGCCGTAGATCGACGCGGCGTCCGCGTCGGCGAATCCGAGCCCGCCGGCGGATGCCGGCGCCACCATGTAGAGCATGAGGAACGCGCGCATGCCGTAGTAGCTGAAGCGCTCCCACATCTCGGTGAAGAACAGCGTGGAGAGGCCGCGCGGATGACCGAAGAACGCGCGATCGCGATGGCGACGCGGCCACAGCAACAGGCATGGCACGAAGAATACAATGATTGCGTCGACATGCGCAGCGCGCTTCTGATCAGCACCTACGAGCTGGGCCGGCAGCCGTTCGGCCTGGCGTCGCCGGCGGCCTGGCTGCGGCGCGACGGGCTGGAACGTCGAGCTGCGTCGATGCCGCCAAGGAGACGCTGCGCCGCGACGCAGCTGGCCGGCGCCGAGCTGATCGGGTTTCACCTGCCGATGCACACCGCGACGCGGCTGGCCGGCGCCGGTCATCGCCGCCGCGCGCGCGCTGAACCCGGCGGCGCGCATCTGCGCGTACGGGCTCTACGCGCCGCTCAACGCCGACTGGCTGCGCGTCGCTCGGCGTCGACGACATCTTCGGCGGCGAGTTCGAAGAGGAGCTCGCCGGCATCGCGCGCCGAGTCACGAACCGGATGGACCGCAGAGCCGCAGAGACCGCACGAGCAACGTGATCTGCGGTCTCCGCGAGCTCCGCGGTTCGTTCCGGACGTCCGCTGCCGAAGATTCATTTCCTCGTGCCCGATCGCTCGGGCCTGCCGCCGCTGCGACGCTACGCGACGCTGCAGCATGCCGCGACGGCACGCGGCGGATCGGTCGGCTACACCGAGGCCAGCCGCGGCTGCCGGCACCTGTGCCGGCACTGCCCGGTCGTGCCGGTCTACGACGGACAGTTCCGCGTCGTGCAGCCGGAGGTCGTGCTCGCCGATGTCGCGGCGCAGGTCGCGGCCGGCGCGCAGCACATCACCTTCGGCGATCCTGATTTCTTCAACGGCCCGACGCACGCCATGCGCATCGTCGACGGCGCTGCACGCCGCGCATCCGGCGGTCAGCTACGACGTCACGATCAAGGTCGAGCACCTGCTGCAGCATCGCGATCTGCTGCCGCGGCTGGCCGCGCACCGGCTGCCTGTTCGTGACCAGCGCGGTCGAATCGATCGACGACGCGGTGCTGGCGATCTTCGACAAGGGCCACACCCGCGCCGATTTCGTCGAGGCGGTGGCGCTGTGCCGGGCCGCCGGCGTGACGCTGGTGCCGACCTTCGTCGCGTTCCACCCGTGGCTGACGCTCGACGGCTACTGCGATCTGCTCGACACGATCGACGGCCTCGATCTGGTCGATCACGTGGCGCCGATTCAGCTGGCGATCCGGCTGCTGATTCCCGCAGGGCTCGCGGCTGCTGGAACTCGACGCGATGCGCGCGCATCGTCGGCGCCTTCGACGCCGAGACGCTGACCTATCGCTGGACGCACCCGGATCCGCGCGTCGACGCCCTGCAGCGCGAGGTCATGGCGCTGGTCGGCACGCGGCTGAACTCGCGATCGCCGGCGAGCTGTTCGACGAGATCAGCGCGCTCGCGCACGAGCGCGCCGGCCTGCCGCGTCGCCGCGGACACGCGCCCCGCCCGCGCGCGGGCCACGGTGCCGTATCTGAACGAGCCCTGGTACTGTTGAGCGGAGCCGAATCCAGAGCAGTTGGCTCTGTTGTAGACGCTTCGACGAACGGCGAACGGAGACCGTCGAACGATGATGCCCCGCGTGCTGTTGTTGGCGACCACGACCGGATACCAGACGCGCGCGTTTGGCGAGGCCGCCGGCGCGGCTGGGGGTGGAGCTCGTCTTTGCGACCGACCGCTGCCATCTGCTCGAGGATCCGTGGCAGGACCGCGGCGATTCCGATCCGGTTTCACGACGAAGACGCCTCGGTGGAGGCGATCCTCGAGGCTGCCGCCGCCCGTCCGATCGACGGCCTCCTCGTCGTCGGCGATCGGCCGACGGTGATCGGCGCGCGCGTCGCCGAGCGGCTCGGCCTGCCGTGGCATCCGCCGGCCGGCGCCGAGGCCGCGCGGCACAAGCTGCTCACGCGCGAGCGCCTCCGCGACGCCGGGCTGCCGGTACCGTGGTTCGTTCCGGTCAGCCGTTCCGATCCGCCGACCCCGAATCCCGATCCCTCGTCGCCCTTGTCGTATCCCGTGCGTGCGTCAAGCCGGTGGCGCTGTCCGGCAGCCGCGGCGTGATGCGGGCCGACGATGCCGCGGCGCTGGCCGCCGCGTTCGACGCGGCTGCGGGCGCTGCTGCGGCAGCCGGACATGCGCGCCGAGCGGAACGAGGCGCACGCCATCGGCGCTCGTCGAGGGCTTCATCCCCGGCCGCGAGTTCGCGCTCGAAGGGCTGCTGCACCACGGCGCGCTGCAGGTGCTGGCGATCTTCGACAAGCCCGATCCGCTCGACGGCCCGTTCTTCGAGGAAACGATCTACGTGACGCCGTCGTCGGCGCCGCGCGGCACGCAGCGGCGCGATCGTCGGACGCGCGTCGCCGCGCGCCGCGCGCGGCGCTCGGCCTGCACCACGGCCCGATCCACGCCGAGTGCCGCGTCAACGCGCGACGGCGTGTTCGTGCTCGAAGTCGCGGCGCGGCCGATCGGCGGCCTGTGCGCGCGCGCGCTGCGGTTCAGCTGCGTCAGCGCCGAGCCGCTAGCCATCTCGCTCGAGGAGCTCCTGCTGCGGCATGCGCTCGGCGAAGCCGCCGCGCCGTGTCACGCGCGAGACGCGCCGCGTCGCGGCGTGATGATGATTCCGATCCCGAGGCGCGGCATCTTTCGCGGCGTCGACGGCGTCGAGGCGGCGCGCGCCGGTCGACGGCATCGACGAGATCCAGATCACCGCCAAGCCGGATCAGCTGCTGGTGCCGCTGCCGGAAGGCGCCAGCTACCTCGGGTTCATCTTCGCGCGCGGCGGCGAGCCCGGCCGTGGTCGAGCAGGCGCTGCGCGCCGCGCACGCGCAGCTGGCGTTCGCGATCGACGCCGAATTCCCGGTGCTCGACGCCCGGCCAGATCCACTACAATCTTCCCATGGCTGACTCCTGCGGACCCACCGCTCGCTGCCGGCGCCGGCGCGTCGACCAACAAGAGCGGCCGCAAGGTCATGTGCGTGAAGTTCCAGAAGGAGCTGCCGGGGCTCGATCGATCGCCGTGGCCGGGCGAGCTCGGCCAGCGCATCTTCGACAACGTGTCCGAGGACGCCTGGAAGCTCTGGGAAGAGCGGATGAAGATGATCCTCAACGAGTACCGCCTGATGCCGTGGCAGAAGGAAGCCCAGGATCTGGTCGCCAAGCACATGGAAGACTTCTTCTTCGGCGAGGGCGCCGCGCTGCCGCCCGGCTACGTGCCGCAGCAGGCCAAGTAAGACACCTTCCGCAGTCATTCGCTACTTTACCCAGCCCTTCTGTAGCAAACCGCTGCAACGCCTGGTGACCGGGTTTTGACCGGTCCCCGCTAAATCTCCCAAAAGATCAAGGAATTTACGCCTCCCGGCCCGTCGAGGCCGTGGGCACAGACTTTGATGAAGCGTTCAGGTGCGATGGGAGTCCACTCGAACGACGTCTTGCCGGGAATACGGTGTAAAACCGCCTCCCGAGGATCCGGACGAGCACGATACGACTCGGACGAAGCTCCGGAGACGCCGCTCGATGAGCCGCGTCCCCCGCGCGTCCAGGATCCCCCGCCGCAGACGGGCCAGAAGGGTCCGTATGTCGTTCGAGCACTGAGCACGTAACCATAACGGAGGGCTGAGCGGTGACTACAGGAGAACGCAAAGAACGGCGTGGGTTCGCGTCGATGTCGGCCGAAAAGCAGCGCGAAATCGCCAGCAAGGGCGGGCGCGCGGCGCACGAAAAGGGCACGGCTCACGAGTGGACCGCTGACGAAGCCCGGAATGCCGGCCGCAAGGGCGGTCAGGTCAGCCGCGGCGGCCGTGGACGCCTGATCGTCCCCTCGGACGCGCCTCAGGCAGAGCACAGTCGCCGACGACGCGGCGGAAAACTCGTGCGGAATGACCGGTTCGATCGACCGAACGTTTTGGAGGCGACTAACAATGGCAAGACGCGTAGCCGTGATCTGCGCGCTGACGCTCGCCCTGGCGGCGAGCGCCCGCGCGCAGAACGGTTCTTCAGGAACATCCACGGGACAGAGTTCCACCGGCAGCCCAAACGTCGTCCTCGTCGAGGCCACGGCGGAAGAAACGCGACCGGCGACGACGACGTTCAACGGCGACACTGGGCTGTGGTTTGTGCCGACCGCCGAGGTGCTCGCGTAAGGGAAGTGGTCGGCGAGCGTCTACCGCCGCGGCACCAACTGCGTCCAGGGCTACACCAACGTCGCCGACTTCGCGGGCACGTTCGCCTACGGCGTCGGCGGACCGCGCCGAAGTCTTCGGATCGTTCCTGGTCGACACCCGCATCGATCACGACAGCCGGCCGATCTTCGGCACCGATCCGGCGTTCGGCAGCTTCATCGATCGGTATCCGAAGGTCAACCAGGACCTGGACCGGCGACAACGTCGGCGACTTGTACGTCGGCGCCAAGTTCAACTCTGGTCCGAGTCCCGTCAGAACCCCGCCGCGATCGCGCTGCGCGCCATGATCAAGCTGCCCGACCGGCAAGGCCGACGCCGGCGTCAGCACCGGCAAGGCGGACTTCTCGGTCGACGGCGTCGTCAGCAAGGAAGCGGCGAAGCTCGTCGAAGTGTCGGGCTACGGCGGCTACGAATGGCGCGGCAGCCCGGACGGTTTCGACATTCCTGGCGGCGCATTCCGCTGGGGCACCGGCCTGACGTTCCCGTCGCGCAACTTCCTGCGCGTCGTCGGCGAGTTGAACGGATTCGTGCCGTCGAGTGACGTGGCGACCACCACCACGCCGCTGATCGGCATCGACGGCAGCCGCTCGCCGTTGACCGCGAACACGGAAAACATCACCCGCGCCACCCTGGGATTGACCCTGCAGACGAAGAAGGGGCTCTTCTTCGGCGCGGGCCTCAGTTGGAACGTACCGACGCGCGGCCGAATCGGTTCGTTCACCGACGAGCCCGACGTCATCGGCGACTACTACGACTTGCAGTTCCGGATCGGTTATCACCCGGGCGTGAAGGTCTACGTGCCGCCGCCGCCACCGCCGCCGACACCAGCGCCAGCCGCGATTCCGGCGCCGATTCACAACCTGTCGGTGAAGGCCGCCTGCGATCCGTGCACGGTGGAAGTGGGCCGGACCTCGACGGTCACGGCGACCGTGCAGGACTCGATCAGCTGCGCGGTGACGTATCGCTGGACCGCCCCGAGCGGAACGCTGGCGCAGCCGGCCGAACGCTCCACCCGGTGGACCGCGCCGCAACAGGAAGGCAGCGTGCCGGTGACCGTCACCGTGACCTGCCCGACGGACAACAAGACGGCGTCCGATACGGTCAACATCCAGGTGACGCGTCCGCCGGTGCGGACCTACACCTTCGAGGACGTGTATTTCGACTTCGACCGCTACTCGCTGCGGCCGGAAGCGACGCGCGTGCTCGACGAAGCGATCGCGGCGATGCGAGAGAACGCGACGCTGAGGGTGGAAATCGAAGGCCACACCTGCAGCATCGGCACGGCCGAGTACAACCTCGCGCTCGGCGACCGCCGCGCGAACGCGGTGAAGGACTATCTCGTCAGCCGCGGCGATCACCGCCGATCGGTTGCGGACGGTGAGCTACGGCGAGGAGCGGCCGAAGTACGACAACAGCCGTGAGGAAACCCGCCGCCTGAACCGGCGCGCGGCCCTGACGGTCAACCTGCGGTAACGACGAGCACGGGTGCTAGGAGCTGGGAGCTAGGAGCTGGCTCCTAGCTCCTCGCTCCCCAGTACCTAGCTCCGAGCACCTAGCCGCTCATCCCGAGGACCCATGCGTTTCATCCACCTGTTCCTGGTCGGCTATTTCGTCCTCGTTCTCGGCGCGGTGATGGCGCTGTGGAAGGCCGGCGTGCTCGCGCACGTCAGCGGCGTGTGGGTGGCCATCGGCACGGTCATCGCCGTCGGCCTCGGCATCATGCTCGCGGTCTCGTCAGGCAAGCCGGCGATCACCCAAGAGTAAGTTTCCTCAACACGCACGGGCTGGCACGCATTATGGTTCTCTAGTGCCAGGCATGCGTCTCACGATCGTCGCGTTCGCCGTCGCGGTTCTCGCCGCGGGCGTCGCGTGCAAAGAGGGCGGGACCATCAAGGTTCACAGCCTCTCGTTCAAGGGCGTCAAGGCGCGTCGACGAAAGCCGCCTGAAGGACGCGCTCGCCACCCGCCAGAGCTCGAAAATTCCCTGGAGCAAGAAGTACTTTTTCGATCGTTCGCGGTTCGACGCCGACCTCAAGCGCGTCCAGGCGTTCTACGCCGATCGCGGCTTTCCCGACGCCCGCGTCACCGGCTTCGACGTCAAGCTGAACGACAAGCAGGACGAAGTCGATCTCACCGTGACGATCGCCGAAGGCGAGCCGGTGCTGGTCAAGTCGATCGAGTTTTCCGGCTTCGACGTGATCCCGCCGGCGCATCTCGACGACCTCAAGAAGCGGGTGCCGCTGAAGGTCGGCAAGCCGCGCGATCGCCAGCTGGTCGTGAGCACCCACGAACTGGCGGTCAACGAGCTGAAGGATCACGGCTTCCCGTACGCCAAGGTCGCGACCGGGGAAGACGACGGCGTCGACGGCAAGCAGGCGCGCTGACCTTTACGGCGGACCCGGGCAAGCTCGCGCACTTCGGCACGGTCGAAATCGTCGGCAACAAGAGCGTCGACGAGCACATCATCCGGCGCCAGCTGACCTTCAAGCCGGGCGAGCTGTTCCAGCGCAGCGTGGTGCAGGACTCGCAGCGGCGGCTCTACGGCCTCGAGCTGTTCCAGTTCGCGAACGTCGAGCCGCTGAACCCGGAGCAGCAGCCCGACGAAGTGCCGGTGCGGGTGACGGTGGCGGAGGGCAACCACCAGCGCGTGAACTTCGGCGTCGGCTACGGCACCGAGGAGAAGGCGCGCGTCGACGCCGAATACCACCACGTCAATTTTCTCGGCGGCGCGCGAACGGCCGGCGCGCACGTCGCGCTGGTCGTCGCTCGATCGCGGCGTGCGGCTCGACTTCAACCAGCCGTATTTTTTCCGTCCGCACCTCTCGCTCGGCGCTGAGGGGCAGCAGTGGTACACCTACACGCCTGCCTACACGCTCGGTGGTCAGCGGCGCGAAGCTGACGCTTGACCCATCGCAGCAGCGAACGCACGTCATGGTCGGTGCTCGATCACCAGCGAGCACGACGTCAGCTCGATCACCGACGCCGCCTTCAACGATCCGGCGCTGCGGACCTATCTCATCGCGCTCGGCCTCGATCCCGACGCACGAAAGAGCAGAACGGCAACGCTGAACGCGCTCGGCGTCGACTTCCAGCACTCGACCGCCGACAACCTGCTGAATGCGCACCGCGGCTATCAGCTGGCGCTTCATGCCGAAGAAGCGGGTCGCCTGATGCCCGGCGACTTCAACTACTACTCGGCGTCCGTCGACGGCCGCCACTACCTGCCGATCAGCGACTCGATCGTGTCTGGCCAGCCGGGTGCAGCTCGGCAACATCCGCCCGGCCGGCGACGATCCGACGCAACGTGCCGTTCGCGAAGAAGTACTTCCTCGGCGGCGCGACCAGCATCCGCGGCTGGGGCCGCTACGAAGTCAGCCCGCTCGTCGTCGGGCGAGCCGGTCGGCGGCAACAGCATGTTCGCGTTCAGCGAGGAAGCTGCGGGCCGCGCTCAGCGGCAATTTCGGCGGCGTGCTCTTCCTCGACGGCGGCAACGTCTGGGCGAAGTCGTGGGGTTTCGACCTCGGCGATCTGCGCTACGCGGTCGGTCCGGGGCTGCGCTACCAGACGCCGATCGGACCGCTCCGCTTCGACTTCGGCTATCAGCTGAATCCGACGCCGGATCTGCTCGTGAACGGCAGCCCGCAGACGCGCCGCTGGCGCATCCACTTCAGCATCGGGCAGGCGTTTTAGGGTCATGAGCATCGTCAAGCGCATCAGCCACGTGCTGATCATCGTGCTGACGCTGATCGTCGGCGCGACCGCGGCGGCGGTGATCGTGTCGCAGACCGCCTGGTTCAAGAACTGGCTGCGCGGCTACATCGTGCGCGAGGCCAGCACCTATCTGAACGGCACGCTGTCGATCGAGCGGCTCGGCGGCAACCTGTTCTTCGGCGTCGAGATGGAGAACGTCGGCGTGTCGATGGACGGCAGCCAGGTGGTGGCGGTCAAGGATCTCGGCCTCGACTACAACCTGTTCCAGCTGCTCACCAAGGGTCTGTCGGTCGACAGCATCCGCCTCGACCAGCCGGTGGTCTACCTGCGGCGCGAGGGCGACACCTGGTCGCTGAGCCGGCTGGTGAAGAAGCAGGACACCGAGGCCGATCGCTCCGGTCCGGACAAGCCGATTGCGATCGACACCATCGGCATCACCGACGGCTCGGTGGTGATCGAGTCGCCGGTCGGCACGTCGGGCGTCGAGCTGCCCGAAGCGCTTCGATCATCTCGATGCCAAGCTGTCGTTCAAGTACGAGCCGGTGCGCTACTCGATCGAGATCACCCACGTGTCGTTCCGCGGATCCGAGCCGGCGCTCGCGCTCAACGCGCTGTCGGGCGGCGTCTCGGTCAAGGACGACACGGTGTTCGTCGACAAGCTGGCGCTGCGCACCTCGGAGACCTCGCTGTCGTTCGACGGCGCCGTGCAGCACTACCTGACCAAGCCGGTGTTCAACCTGCAGATCAGCTCGGACAAGCTGTCGTTGCCGGAGATCGCGCGGCTCGTGCCGGCGCTAGCCGGGATCCGTCTGCAGCCGTCGTTCAACCTCAAGGCCGACGGCCCGCTCGACCGGCTCGGCGTCGAGATGAACGTCCAGTCGTCGGCCGGCGTGGCCAGCGGCAAGATGGTCGCCGATCTGCTGGCGCCTGGGCAATCCGTGCAGGGCGACGTCTCGGTGAAACATCTCGATCTGTCGACGCTGCTGAACGATCCGTCGCAGAAGAGCGACATCACCGCGGACACGCGGTTCGACCTGCACGGCGAGGCGCTGTCCAATCTCAGCACGCTGCGCGGCACCGTCACCGTGGACTCGCCGCGGCTCGTTGCCGCCGGGTATGTCGCCGAGCGCGTCCACGCCAACGCGCACATCAACGGCCGGAAGGTCGCTCTCGACGGCCGCGCCTCCGCCTACGGGTCAGCCGCGACCGTCGCCGGCAACGTGACGCTGCCGGATCTCGAGAAGAAGGCGCGCGCGGTCGACTTTTCGTTGCACGGCACCGTGGCCCGCCTCGATCTGCGAAAGCTGCCGCGCGAGCTGAAGGCGCCGCCCGCCGCCACCGACGTCAACGCGGACTATCAAGTCGCCGGCTCGTTCGCGTCCGGCTCGAGCGGGGCACGACCGGAATCGGGCGCGGAGGCTTCGGTAGCGTCCGGCTTGAGCCGGACCGTCGTGGATCTTCGTTTTCGCCCATCGACTGTTGCCGGCGCCCGCATTGCGGCCGGCAGCACCGCCGGCGTCACGATGAACGGCGGCGCCATTGCCTACCGCGCCGATGCCGGCATTGCGAACCTCGACCTGCAGCAGATCGGCCAGCAGTTCCAGGTGCCGGCGCTCGCCGTCGATCGTTACAAAAGCTCGATCAACGGCCACGTTGCCGCCACCGGGCGCGGCACCACGCCCGAGGCCATGGATCTGACGGCGAGCGGGACGCTGCAGGATTCATCGATCCTCGGCGGCGCGATTCCGCAGCTCGACCTTCGACGCCGCGCTGGCGCGCGACACGGCGCACGTCAAGGCTGACGGCAGTTTCTCCGGATTCGATCCGGCGGTGGCCAGCGGCAGGCCCGAGCTGAAAGGAACGGTCGCCGGCACCGTCAACGTCGACGCGACGGTCGCGCACGTCTCGAGCGGGGTGACGCCGGACAGCGTTCAGGCCGACGGCAAGGTGACGCTGCAGCCGTCGACGATCGGCGGCCTCGAGATCTCCCGCGCCTCGCTGGACGCGGCCTATCACGATTCGACTCGGCGACATTCGGACCCTCGACATCGCCGGCCGCGACGTCAACGTGCAGGCGAGCGGCACGCTGGCGCTGAACGACACCGGCCAGTCGAACCTGAAGATCCACGCCGATTCGCCCAGCCTCGAGAGCATCGGCAAGCTCGTCGATCAGCCGATTGCCGGCATCGGCAAGATCGATGCGACCGTGACCGGCAACCGGCATGCGCTGAAGGCGGCTGGCACTCTGGTCGGCGACGGCGTGAAGTACGGCGACAACGGCGCGCTGACGGTGTCGAGCACGTTCACCGCGACGGTGCCCGAATTGACCCTCGCCGACGCCAACGTCGTGGCCGACACCCACGCGACCTTTGCCTCGATCGCCGGCCAGGAGATCAACGAGCTGGACGCGAAGACGACTTATCAGCAGAAACAGCTCGACTTCGACGCGACCGCCAAGCAGCCGCAGCGCTCGCTCGGGGCCGCCGGTTCGCTGCTGCTGCACCCCGATCACGAGGAGGTTCACCTCCAGCGGCTTGGCCTGACAGACGCTGGGCAGACCTGGCAGCTGGCGCAGGGCTCGCCGTCGACGATCAACTACGCGCAGGATGCGGTCACGCTGAGTCACGTGACGCTCGTGAACGGCGCACAGCAGATTGCGGCCGACGGCACGTTCGGCCGGCCCGGCGATGCGCTTGAAGGTGACGCTTACCAACGTCGATCTCGCCAACGTGGACGCGATCCTGCTGCGTCCGCCGCAGCTGACCGGCACGCTCAACGCCTCGGCCACGGTGAGCGGCACGACCGCGGCGCCGGACGTGAAGGGTGATTTCACCGTCGACAAGGGCGGCTTCCAGCAGTACCGCTACGACTCGCTCGGCGGCACGGTGAACTATTCCGGCGCCGGGCCTGACGCTCGACGCCAAGCTGCAGCAGAACCCGACGACCTACCTCACCGCCAAGGGCTATGTGCCGACAGCGCTGTTCAAGGGCGGCGTGACCGCTGCCGAGCGGGCCGAAGGCGCACGACACCACGGTGGCGTCCGGCGACCGAATCGATCTGCACATCGAAAGCACGCCGATCGACCTCGGCCTGGTGCAGGGCTTCACTACCCAGCTTACCAAGGTGACCGGCACGCTCCAGGCCAAGATCGACATCACCGGCTCCGCCGCCGATCCGCACCCGAACGGCGAGATCACGCTCGGCGCAGGCGGCCTTCACGGTGGCGCCGACCGGCGTCGCCTACTCCAACCTGCAGGGCAAGATCGAGCTGCAGCAGGACAAGGTGCACATCGACAACATCAGCGTGCTCGACAACCACCAGAGCGCGTTGTCGATCACCGGCGACCTGGCGATCCACGAGCTCGAGCTCGGCGGGGTCGAGCTGTTCGTCAACTCGAACGACTTCAAGGTCATCGACAACAAGCTGGGAAACGTCCGGGTCAACGCCAACCTCGAGATCGCCGGCGAGCTGCGATCGCCGCGCATCGTCGGCGACTTCGGCGTCTCGACCGGCAGCGTCGATCTCGATCAGATCCTCGCGCTGACGTCCGATTCGGCGTACGCAACCGAACAGACCGAGTACCTGGCCAGGGCCGACGCCGCCGCGGCGCCGGCGGCGCCGTCGCCGCTGGATGCGCTGACCATGGACGTGCGGGTGACCGTGCCCGACGATCTGGTGATCAAGGCCAGCGAGCTGCGGACGCCGGGCGCGCCGGTCAGCCTGGGCGCGATCAACCTCACGCTCGGCGGCGATCTGCGCGCGACCAAGGCGGCGGGCCAGCAGATCGTGCTGGTCGGCACCGTCAATACCGTGCGCGGCACCTACGACTTCCAGGGCCGCCGCTTCGACATCCTGCGCGACGGCACGCGTCCGGTTCGACGGCGAGCCGCTCAACGATCTCGATCCGATTCTCGACCTGCGCACCAGCCGGATGATTCAGGGCGTCGAAGCGCGCGTCAACGTGCGCGGCACGCTGAAGCAGCCCGACATCGTGCTCACCAGCACGCCGCCGCTCGAGCAGGCCGACATCCTCTCGCTGATCGTGTTCAACCAGCCGATCAACTCGCTCGGCGAAGGGCAGCAGGTGTCGCTGGCGCAGCGGGCGCAGCAGATGGCGACCGGCGCCGCTGGCCGGCGAGCTGTGCGTCGTCGATCGGCAACGCGCTCGGGCTCGACACCTTCGAGATCAACACCGCGCCGGACAGCGGCGCCGCCGCCTCGCTGACCATCGGCCAGCAGCTGGGGCAGAACCTCTACGTGAAGGTGGAGCAGGGGATCGGCGGCGAGAGCCAGACCAACTTCATCCTCGAGTACGAGCTGACCCGGTGGCTGCGGCTGCGGACCAACGTGCTGCAGGGCTCGAACACGCAGCAGCAGATGTTCCAGCGCGCGCAGGGCAGCGGCGTCGATCTGTTGTTCTTCTTCAGCTACTAGAGTCGTCGGTCCGATGTAGTGCGGACCTTGAGGTCCGCCGTGTCGGGCAGCCCTGAAGGCCTGCACTCCGACTGACGGCGTGCCTACGCGTTGGCCAGCGAGGCGACCTGGACCCGAGCGTCGTTGAAGCAGGCGCCGCGCGCCGATGTCGGTCAGCGTGTCGGGCACGAGCGCGGTGCCGGTGGCGTTGTTGCGCGTGCTGCGCCGCCAGATCCCCTTCGGCAGGCTGACGGTGCCCGGCCGGATCGACGGCGCGACCGTCAGCGGGCAGTGCACCTCGCCCAGGTCGTTGAAGATCCGCACCACGTCGTTCTCCTCGAGCCCGCGCGCCAGCGCATCCTCGGGATGCATCAGCAGCTTGACGTCGGGGCGCGGCAGCTCGC
This sequence comes from uncultured Acidobacteriota bacterium, assembly GCA_963794705.1. Classification (GTDB taxonomy): domain Bacteria; phylum Acidobacteriota; class Vicinamibacteria; order Vicinamibacterales; family CAVVIG01; genus CAVQFC01. Next base: position 641,776 of record CAWCFI010000003.1, on the reverse strand, counting down.
CGAGCGTCGAGCTGATCGTGCGCTCGCTGGACGGCGAGATCAGCGCCAGCGGATACTGCGCGGTTGCCGGGATCCGGCTGGTAACGATAGAGCCCGATCGGCGTCGACGGATCGAGCGCCGCCGGGAAGAGGTTGACCTTCCGGTCCGGCGTGTTCGGGAAGACGTCGACGAACTGGACCGGCGCGGGTCCGCAGGGCGGCGTCGGCATCGGCGCCGTCGCGGAGATCGCGCGCCGATCGTCGCCGGCAGCTGGTCGAGCACGGTCAGCATCAGATCGAGCTCGCCAGACGGCTCGTCTTCTTTCAGCAGGCCGAGCCGCGCGCACAGCGCGCCGAACACGTCGGCATTCGGCCGCGCTTCGCCGACCGCGTCGATGACCGGGCGTCCGAGGTCGAGGCTGATCGGGCCGTAGCCTTTGGCGAAGTCGTAGCCCTCGAGGAAGGTGGTGTTCGGCAGCAGCACGTCCGCGTAGAGCGCCGTGTCGGTCATGACCTGCTCGAAGACGACGGTGAACAGATCCTCGCGCTCCAGCCCTTTGAGGATGCGCCGCTGATCGGGCACGGTCGCCGCCGGATTGCAGTTGTAGACGAACAGCACGTTGACCGGCGGGTCGTCGTACTCGGTCAGCGCGCGGCCGAGATGATTCATGTTGACGATGCGCGTGTCCGGCTCGGGCGCATCGATCCAGGTGCGCTCGATGTTCCAGGACGCCGAGTTGCTCATCGAGTAGCCGCCGCCGCGCACGCCGAACTTGCCGCCGACCGCCGGCAGCGCCAGCACCGACATCGCGGCGTTGCCGCCGTTGCGGTTCCGCTCCAGCCCCCAGCCGCATCGGATCAGCGCCGGCGAGCTCTCGGCGTACAGCGCGGCGACCGCTTCGAGCGCGGCCGCGTCGACGCCGGAGACCTCCGCCGCCCGTTCGAACGTCCACGGCTCGGCGCGCGCCCGCAGCTCGTCCGCGCCGGTGGTGTGCTGCGCGCAGGAACGCGTCGTCGGTGTGGCCGTTCGCGAACAAGTAGCGATGAATCGCGAGCGCGACGGCGACGTCGGTGCCGGTCTTGACCGCGAGATGGATGTCCGCGCTGCGCGCCAGCGTGGTCGTCCGCGGGTCGATCACGATCAGCTTGGCGCCGCGCTTCTGCGCCTCGCGGACGAATGGGATGATGTGGATGCCGGAAGCCGACGGGTTGACGCCCCAGAGGATGATCAGCTTCGCTTCGGGATAATCCTGATAGGTGACCGACGCCATCTTGCCGTAGAGCGCCATGATTGGCGGCGCCGGTCGGCGCGGCGCAGAGCGTGCGCGCCAGCCGCGAGGTGCCGAACCGCCGCCACAGCTGCGCGTCGATGTTGTCCTGCGTCAGCATGCCGTTCGACCCGCCGTACGAATACGGCAGGATCGACTCGGCGCCCGCGGTGTCGCCTTGGCCTCTTCGAAGCGGGTGGCGACCAGCTCGATCGCTTCGTCCCAGGTGACGCGCGTGAACTGGCCGGAGCCCTTGCGTCCGCTGCGGACGGCGGGGTAGAGCAGGCGATCGGGGCCGTAGACGCGCTCGCCGAACTTGCGCACCTTGGCGCAGATGTAGCCGTCGGTGACCGGGTTCTTTCGCGATCCATCGATGGTGACGATCTTGCCGGCGTTCACGGTCACGGCCAGGCTGCACGCGTCCGGGCAGTCCAGCGGACACGCGGTCTCGACGACCGTGGTCGTGCCGCCGAGCTCACGGTCCGGTTTGCGCGGTAATGCCATGCGGATACGATAGCATCTCGAACCGGGAACCGAGAATCGTGAACCCTCCTCGTGTCGTGATCGTCGGCGGCGGATTCGGCGGCCTGAACGCGGCGCGCGCGCTCGCCGGCGCCGACGTCAGCGTCACGCTGCTCGATCGCCATAACTATCATCTGTTCCAGCCGCTGCTGTATCAGGTGGCGACCGCATCGCTGTCGCCGGGCGACGTGGCGTCGCCGATTCGCTGGATCCTGCGCCACCAGAAGAATGTCGAGGTGCTGCTCGCGAACGTGCGGGCGATCGATCCCGCTGCGCGCCAGGTGATGATCGACGGAGGCGACCCGATCGCCTACGACTACCTGGTGCTGGCGGCGGGCGCGGCACACGCCTACTTCGGTCATCCGGAGTGGGAACCGCGCGCGCCAGGGCTGAAGACGCTCGACGATGCGCTCGAGATGCGGCGGCGGGTGTTGCTGGCGTTCGAGGCGGCCGAGCGTGAAGTGGACGCCGGCAGGCAGCGGCGGCTGCTGACGTTCGTCATCGTGGGCGCCGGGCCGACCGGAGTGGAACTGGCCGGCGCACTCGCGGAGATCGCGCGGCAGTCGCTGCGCAAGGACTTCCGGCGGCATCCATCCGGAATCGGCGCGCATCGTGTTGGTGGAGGGCGGGCCGTCCGTGCTGGCGCCGTTTGCCGAACCGCTGCGCGCGGCGGCCCGCCGCTCGCTGGAACAGCTCGGCGTCGAGGTCCGCACCGGGTCCGTTGTCACCGGGGTCGACGACGACGGCGTGACGATCGGCGCCGAACGGATCTCCGCCGGCGACGGTGTTATGGGCGGCCGGCGTCGCGGCATCGCCGATCGCGCAGTCCCTGGGTGTACCGCTCGACCGCGCCGGCCGCGTCACGCCGGAGAACACGCTCGCGCTCGCGGCCTATCCCACCATCTTCATCGTCGGCGACCTGTGCGTGTTCGTGCAGGACGGCAAGCCGCTGGCCGGCGTGGCGCAGGTCGCGATGCAGCAGGGGACGCGCGCCGGGCAGAACATCCGCCGCGCCGTGGCGGGGCAGCCGCTCGAGCCGTTCCGCTACAAGGACTACGGCATCATGGCGACGATCGGCCGCGGCGCCGCGGTCGGCGATGTCTTCGGTTTGAAGATCTCGGGCTTCTTCGCCTGGATCTTCTGGATCTTCCTGCACATCTTCTGGCTGATCGGCTTCCGCAACCGCTTCGTGGTCATGACCGAGTGGGCCTGGGCCTACTTCTCGCTGCAGCGGCGCGTGCGTTTGATTACGGGTGAAAAGACTTCATGACCAAAGACATCGCGTTCGAGATGGCGGTGTCCAGCGTCCGCTACGGCGTCGGCGTCACGCGCGAAGTGGGACCGGACCTCGCCGACCTCGGCGCGAAGCACGTGCTGGTGGTGACCGACCCGTGCTGAGCGACGCTGCAGCCGGTGCGGACGGTGCTCGAGTCGCTGGAGCGGAGCAGCATCGCGTTCGCGGTCTACGATCGCGTGCGGGTCGAGCCGACCGACGAGTCGTTTCTCGACGCCATCGCCTTCGCGCAAGGAGCGGCCGTTCGACGCGTATCGTCGCGGTCGGCGGCGGCTCGACGATCGACACGGCCAAGGCGGTCAACCTCTACGCGACCTATCCGCCGGCGGACTTTCTCGATTACGTGAACCCGCCGATCGGCAAGGGCCTGCCGGTGCCGGGTCCGCTCAAGCCGCTGATCGCGATTCCGACCACGGCCGGCACGGGCAGCGAGACGACCGGCGTGACGATCTTCGACTACAAGAAGCTGCACGCCAAGACCGGCATCGCCAGCCGCCGGCTCAAGCCGACGCTCGGCTTGCTCGATCCCGAAAACACGCGGACGATGCCGCCGCAGGTCGCCGCGTCGACCGGCCTCGACATCCTCAGCCACGCCGATCGAATCGTTCACCGCGATGCCGTACACCGGATCGGCCGCTGCCCGATCGGCCGGCGCTGCGGCCGGCGTATCAGGGATCGAATCCGATCAGCGACATCTGGTCGCTGCAGGCGCTGCGCATGGTGACGCAGTATCTGGTTCGCGCCGTCGACGACCCTCGGACGACGAGGCGCGCGCGAACATGCTGCTGGCCGCGTCGTATGCCGGCGTCGGGTTCGGCAACGCCGGCGTCCACCTGCCGCACGGCATGTCGTATCCGGTGTCGGGCAACGTCAAGAGCTATCGCGCGCCGGGCTACGTCACCGATCACGCGATGGTGCCGCACGGCATGTCGGTGATCCTGAACGCGCCGGCGGTGTTTCGCTTCACGGCGTCCGCCGAATCCCGAGCGCCATCTGCAGGCGGCCGAAGCGCTCGGCGCGAACGTGTCGCGCGCCAAGCCGGAGGACGCCGGCAGGATCCTCGCCGACCGCATCACCTGGTTCATGCAGCGGCTGCAGATGCCGAACGGCCTGAAGGCGATCGGCTACTCCGTCGTCGGACATTCCGGCGCTGGTGGAAGGCACGCTGCCGCAGCACCGCGTCACGAAGCTGTCGCCGCGCCCGGCCGGGCCCGAGGAGCTCGCGAGGCTGTTCGAAGATTCCCTGACAGCGTGGTAGGGGGCGACCCCAAGCTTGAGGTTCACGCGCATGAAGGCGTATCTGATCAGTACGGGCGCGGTCTTCGGATTGATCGTGGTGGCACATGGCTGGCGCGTCGCCGAGGAAGGCGGCCACCTCCTGACCCAGCCGTTCTTCGTAATCATGACGGTCGCCGCCGCGTCGCTGTGTCTGTGGGCGGGCCTGTTGTTGTCGCGCGCGGGCCGGTAGCCGATATCCTCGACGAGCGGCGCCGGCGCACGGCGTCGTTCTTGCTCAGACACGGCCGGGATGGCGAAACGAACGAGCGCGAAGACGGCGGGCCTGCACCACGTGAGCGATGAACGGATGCCCGGCATCCGACGCGTCGGCTCGACGAAGCACGTTCGCTACCTGCAGCCGAATGGCCGCCCGGTCTCTGCACCGGCCGAGCTGGCACGGATCAAGGCGCTGGTCATCCCGCCGGCCTGGACCGACGTGTGGATTTGCCCGAATCCCCGCGGTCACCTGCAGGCGACCGGACGGGATGCGCGCGGCCGCAAGCAATACCGGTATCACACTCAATTCCGTCAAATGCGCGAGGAGGCGAAGTACGGCGCGGCTGCCCGCCTTTGCTCAGGCCCTGCGGCGTATCCGCCGGCGCACCGCCGCCGATGTGCGCAAGCGCGGCCTGCCGCGCGTCAAGGTGCTCGCCGCCGCGGTTCAGCTCCTCGAGAAAACGCTGATTCGCATCGGCAACGAGGAATACGCGCGCGCCAACGGCTCGGTCGGGCTGACGACGATGCACGACCGGCACGCGAAGATTCGGGGCGCGGAGCTGCGCTTCGAGTTCCGCGGCAAGAGCGGCGTCTCCCACGTCGTCGATCTGCACGACGCCCGGCTGGCCCGGATCGTCAAGGCCTGCCGGGATCTGCCCGGGCACGAGCTGTTCCAGTACGTCGACGAACAGGGCGGCCGCCAGACGATCTGCTCCGACGACGTCAACAGCTACCTGCGGCAGATCAGCGGCGACGACTTCACCGCCAAAGATTTCCGCACCTGGGCCGGCACGGTGCTGGCGGCACAGGCGCTGGCGCGCCTCGCGAGGTTCAAGTCGGAGACAGAAGCCAAGCGCAACGTCGTGCGAGGCGATCGCGAGCGTGGCCAAGCGGCTGGGCAACACCAAGTCGGTGTGCCGCAAGTGCTACATCCATCCCGCGATTCTCGCGGCGTACATGGACGGCAAGCCGATCGCGAGTGATGAGGCGGGCGTGGCGACGATGATCGGACGGAAACGGGGTCGTGAGTCGTTGTCGTCGTCGGCCGCCTGAAAACGACGCCCGACCCCTTTACGTATAATCGTCGCCATGCCTCGCGCGACGACAGCGGTCGGCCGCAACGTGCTCCGCAAGGAGGGCGTCGTCAAGGTCACCGGCGCCGCGCAGTACATCGACGATCTCTCGTTCCCCGAGCCTCCTGCACGCGCGCACCATCCGCTCGACCATCCCGGCCGGCGAGATCGCCGGCATCCGTTTCGACTTCGACACCGCCGGCTTCACCATCGTCGACTCACCGCGACATTCCCGGCCGCAACATCGTCGCGCTGATCGAGGACGACCAGCCGTGCCTGGCGGAGCGCGTCGATTCGCCACGTCGCGGAGCCGATCCTGCTGCTGGCGCACGAGGATCGCGAGACGCTGCTCGCGGCCGACGTCCAGATCGACTATCGCGAGGCGCACGCCGCATCTACGATCCGCGAGGCTCGCCGACGGCGTTCAAGAAGATCGCGATCGAGAAGGGCGACGTCGAGGACGGCTTCGCCGCCGCCGACGTCATCGTCGAAGGCGAGTACCGCATCGGGGCACCAGGAACAGCTCTACATCGAGCCCAACGGCGTGATCGCCGTGCCCGGAACGGCGTGCCGGACGACGGCGGCATCACCGTGTACGGGTCGATGCAGTGTCCGTACTACGTGCACCGCGCGCTGATGGTGCTGCTCGGTCTGCCCGGCGACAAGGTCCGCGTGGTGCAGACCGAGACCGGCGGCGGATTCGGCGGCAAGGAAGAATACCCGTCGATGATCGCCGGGCACGCGGCGCTGCTGGCGCGGAAGTCCGGCCGGCCGGTGAAGCTCATCTACGACCGCGTCGAGGACATGGTGGCGACGACCAAGCGGCACCCGGCGATCATCCGGCACCGCACCGGCGTCACGCGCGACGGCAGGCTGACCGCGATCGAGATCGACGCGGTCTTCGACGGCGGCGCCTATGCGACGCTGAGCGCGGTCGTGCTGTCGCGCGGCGTGATTCACGCCAGCGGGCCGTACCGCTGCGACCACGTCCGCATCCGCGGCCGCGCGATGCATGACCAACACGCCGCCCAACGGCGCGTTCCGCGGCTTCGGCGCGCCGCAGACGCAGTTCGCCGCCGAAGTCCACATGGACCGCATCGCCGAGGCGCTGCAGCTGGATCCGGTCCGCGCTGCGCGAGATCAACGCGCTGCGGCCGGGCGACACGACCGCCACCGGTCAGCGGCTGGGCAAGGACTGCAGCGCGCTGCAGGTGCTGCGCGAGGCGGTCAAGCGGACCGATTTCAAGAAGCGCGCGCGCGCCGCGGCGCTGACGCCGGCACGCAACCGCGGCATCGGCCTGTCGCTGTTCTTCCACGGCTCGGGCTTCACCGGCGGCGGCGAGGTCAAGCTCGCGTCGAAGGCGTCGCTCGCGCTGACCGATCGCGGCGCGCGGATCCTGGTCGGCCAGCACCGAGATCGGCCAGGGCACGCGGACCATGCACGCGCAGATCGTCGCCGACACGCTCGGCGTGCCGTACGACTGCATCGACGTCAACGCCGCCGACACCGCGGCGGTGCCCGACAGCGGACCGACGGTCGCGTCGCGCACCTGCATGATCGTCGGCCGCATCCTGCAGCGCTGCGCCGAGGAGATGCGCGCGCGGCTCGGCACGCTCACGCCGCGCCAGTACCTCGCGCAAGCACGGCCCGCTGGTCATCACCAAGGAGTACGAGCAGCCCGGCGAGATGTCGTGGGACGACAACAGCTATCAGGGCGACGCCTACGGCAGCTACGGCTGGGGCTGCGACGTCGTCGAGCTCGAGGTCGATCCGCGACACCTGGCAGGTCGCGGCCGATCGCGTTCACTGACGGTCCACGAGATCGGCAAGGCGATCCATCCGATGCTGGCGACCGGCCAGATCGAAGGCGGCAGCGCGCAGGGCCTCGGCTACGCGCTGCTCGAGGACGTGGTGATGCGCGACGGCCGCATGGCGAACGCCTCGCTGACCAACTACATCATCCCGACGACGCTCGACTCGCCGGCGATGACGGTGGTGATGCTGGAGAACCCGTACAAGCACGGGCCGTTCGGCGCCAAGGGCGTCGGCGAGATGCCGATCGACGGCCCGGCGCCGGCGGTGATCAACGCGCTGCGCCACGCCGGGCTTCGATCTGCGGGCGATTCCCGCGACGCCGGAACGGATCATGACGGCTGTCGCCGTACAGCGGATGCACGCAAGGACACAAAGGACACAAAGGGACGGAACGCATCATCGAGCTCGGTGGTCCTCTGTGTTCCTTCTGTGTCCTTCACGCTGAACGGGCGCAGCGTCGACGGCTGCGTGTTCATCCGCTCAAGCGCCTCTCGGACGTCTTGCGCGAGGACTGCGCGCTGACCGGCACCAAAGAAGGCTGCGGCGAAGGGGAGTGCGGCGCCTGCACCGTGCTGATGGACGGCGCGCCGGTGAACTCGTGCCTGGTGCCGGTCGCGCAGGCCGACGGCGCGCGGGTGACGACGATCGAAGGCCTGCGCGGCCGTCACCCGCTGCAGCATGCCTTCGTCGAGCACGGCGGCGCGCAGTGCGGCATCTGCACGCCCGGCATGATCATGGCGGCAGTCGCGCTCGGCAAGCACCCGACGCTCGACGCAGATGAAGACCGGTCTCGCCGGCAACCTGTGCCGCTGCACGGGCTACTCGGCAATCTACCGATCGATCGAGGCGACAGCAACGCGACGGAAAAAACCGGGGAGGACGCGGAGAACGCAAAGACCTCGAAGGCTCTACGGGATGCCACGCAAAGAAAAATCGCGGAGATCGCAAAGAACGCGGAGGTCAGCGGATCGTGATGTACGAGGATTCTGCGTACGAAATCGAGGCGCTCGGCCAAGGCAGTCAACGAAATGCGCCGAAATTCGACGCGACGACTCACGGGGCGCGGTCTTGCATCGACCGCGTCGCGCATGCATCCGGAAGCCAAGCGGCTCAACGATCTCTCGGAGCAGATCATTGGCGCGGCGATCGATGTCCATCGCGCCTTGGGCCCGGGTTTGCTCGAAGCGCCGTACGAAGAGTGTTTGTGCCACGAATTGGCAGAAGCGTGGGATCAAGTTCGAACGACAGAAACCGCTTCCGCTCGTCTACGACGGCGTGAAGCTGGCTTGCGCCTATCGGATGGATCTGGTCGTCGAGGATTCGATTGTCGTGGAGATCAAGTCGATTCGCGATGGGAACGTGTTCACGAGGCGCAGTTGATCTCCTATTTAAGCCTCTCCGGTCTGCATCTTGGCTGCTGCTGAACTTCAACGTGAGAAACCTGACTCGGCAAGGGATGATGCGGAAAGTGAACGACTTTCCGGAGTAAGCCGCTCCGCGGTCTTGGCGGTCTCCGCGGTTCCATCCTGACGTCAAGTCACGCGAGCGGTTTGTTCTGATGCTTGGCCCCATCTCCCATCGCTCGCTGCTGCAGCCGCGGTCGCTGGCCGACGCGCTTGACGATGCTGCGCGACGAGGGGCCGCTCGTGCCGATGGCGGGGTGCACCGACCTCTACGTCTCGCTCAACTTCGGCAGCCTCAAGGAGACGCGCTTCCTGAATCTGTGGGCGCTCGATCGACTGCGCGCGATCGAAGTGCGCGGCGATCTGCTGTGCATCGGCGCGCTGGCCACGCACGCCGCCTGATCCGGTCGCCGCTGGTGCGCCGGCGCGTGCCGATGCTGGCCGCCGCGGCGAGCGAGGTCGGCGGCGTGCAGATCCAGAATCGCGGCACGCTGGGCGGCAACGTCGCCAACGCCTCGCCGGCGGGCGACACCCTGCCGGTGCTCGCCGCCGCCGAGGCGATCGTCGTGCTGAGGAGCGCGGCCGGGACCCGGCGCGTGCCGTTCACCGCGTTCTACACCGGCTATCGCCAGTCGGTGCGGCGCCAGGACGAGTTGATCGTCGGCTTCGAGATTCCGGCTGATCCACGGCCGGCAGTGGTTCCGGAAGGTCGGCACCCGCGCCGCGCAGGCGATTTCCAAGATCGTGATCGCCGGCGTGGCCCCTTCGACCCGCGCCGGGCGGGCGGGCGGCGCCGTGAGATTGCGCTCGGCAGCGTCGCGCCGACCGTCATCCGCGCCACCAGAACCGAGCGGCGCTCGCCGGCGGCGCGTCGCTCGACGACGCGCAGCGTCTGCTGGAGCAGGAGATCGCGCCGATCGACGACATCCGATCCACGGCCGAGTATCGCCGGCGCGTCGCGTCCAACCTGCTGGCGCGGTTTTGGACCGACGGCGCATCGCGGGTAGAATTTTCCCTGGGATGAGAGCCGCCGTCGTCTGCCTCGGAGATCTGGGACGCAGCGCCCGCATGCGCTACCACGCGCATGCGCTGGCGGCCAACGGCGTCGACGTCGATCTGGTCGGCCTCGAAGGCACGCCGCTGCCGCGCGAGATCACCGATGAGCCGCGCATCACCGTCCATCGGATCGCGACGCCGCGCCTGAAGATCCGCGGCGAGCTGACCGGATCCACCTACGCGGCCGCCGGCCTGTTCGACGCGATGCGCATCAGCTTCCGCCTGTGGCGGACGCTGCGGACGGCTGCGGCGTCCCGATCTGGTGATTGTGCAGAACCCGCCCGCGTTCCCGACGCTGGCGGTCACCTGGTTCTCGCTTCATCGCCGCGGCGTGCGGTTCGTGATCGACTGGCACAACCTCGGCTATACGCTGCTCCAGCTCAGGCTCGGGCAGTGGCATCCGGCGGTCCGGCTGGCGCGCTGGTTCGAGCGGCGCGACGCCCGTCGGGTCGATGCGAACCTGTGCGTGTCGCGCGGGCTGGCCGCGTTTCTCGAGAGCCGGTTCGGCGGTGAAGCAGGCGACGGTGCTCTACGACCGGCCCGCCTCGGCCTTCACGCCCATCGACCGCGGCGAGCGCGAGCGCTTCCGCCAGGCTCTGTTTACGCGCCTCGGCATCCGCGCCAGCACCGTCGGCTTCATCGTCTGTCCGACCAGCTGGACCGAGGACGAGGACTTCGACGTCGTGATCGAAGCCGTGATGCGGCTCGAGGAGCGGATCCGCGGGTGGGAGGCGGGCAACAGCTCGCCGCCGTTTCCCGAACTGGTGATCCTCGTCACGGGCGATGGCGCCCGCCGCGCCGAGTTCGAGCGGCGTTTTGCGGGTCTGCCCGCGCGCCGGATTCAGCTGCGCGCGCGCTTTCTCGAGCCCGACGACTACCCGCGGGTGGTCGGCAGCGCCGATCTGGGGCTGTGCCTGCATCGGTCGTCGTCCGGGCTGGATATCCCGATGAAGATTGCCGATCTGTTCGGCGCCGGCGTCCCGGTCTGCGCGCTCGACTACGGCGCGTGCCTGGCCGAGCGCGTCCGGCACGGCGACAACGGCCTGCTGTTCTCCAACGGCCGTCAGCTCGCCGACGTCCTCTTCGACCTGTTCGAGACGTTTCCGGCGGATCAGAAAGCGCTGGAACGCCTTCGCAACGGCGCCCGCAAGCTGGCGCGCCCGACGTGGGAAGAGGGTTGGGCCCGCGAGGCCAAGCCGGTGCTGCTGACCTAGACCGACCCCTTTCAGCGGCGAGGTCAATATAATGGGCTCCTTTCCCAAGGAGCCTGACATGCCGGTTGCGGAACGGCCTGACATACGAACCCTCGACAACTTCATCGGCGGCCGCTGGGTGGAGGCTCGAACCACCAATTTTTTCGACGTCCACAATCCCGCGGTCGGCGACATCATCGGCCGCACGCCGCTCTCCACCGCGGGCGACGTCGACGCGGCAGTGCAAGCAGCGGCGCAGGCGTTCCCGCTCTGGCGCGACACGCCGGTGAACGCCCGCGCGCAGTATCTCTACAAGTTCAAGGCGCTCTGCGAGCAGCACTTCGAGGAGCTGGCGCGCACGGTCACGACCGAACACGGCAAGACGCTGAGTGAAGCGCGGGGCAGCGTGCGACGGGGCATCGACTGCATCGAAGTCGCGTGCGGCGCGCCGACGCTGATGCAGGGCGTCGCCCTCGAGGACATTTCCGCCGGCGTGGACTGCCACGTCGTCCGCCAGCCGCTCGGCGTCGTGGCGGCGATCGTGCCGTTCAACTTCCCGGTGATGGTGCCGATGTGGTTCCTGCCGTTTGCCATCGTCACCGGCAACACCTTCGTCCTCAAGCCGTCGGAGCAGGTGCCGCTGTCGCAGCGCATGATGGTGGACTTCCTGCGGCAGTGCGACCTGCCGCCAGGGGTGGTCAACCTGGTCAACGGCGGCCGCGACGTGGTAGACGCGATTTGCGACCATCCCGGAATCAGGGCCGTCTCGTTCGTCGGCTCGACGCCGGTGGCGCGTCACGTCTACCAGCGCGCGACGCACGCCGGGAAGCGCGCGCAGGCGCTCGGCGGCGCGAAAAACTTCGTCGTCATCATGCCCGACGCGGACTTCGACCGCGCCATCGAGGCCATCTCGGAATCGTTCTACGGCTGCGCCGGCGAGCGCTGCCTCGCCGGCAGCATGCTGATTCCGATCGGCGACGCGCACCGCGAGGCGCGCGACCGCATGGTCGGCGCGGCGAAGGCGCTGAAGGTCGGCGACGGCACGATGCCGGGCGTGACGATGGGACCGGTGATCAGCGCCGGGCATCGCGACAAAGTGCTCGGCTACATCGAAAAGGGCATCAGCGAGGGTGCGCAGCTGCTGGTCGACGGGCGGACCACGCGGGTCGAGGACCGGCCCAACGGCTATTTCGTCGGCCCGACGGTGTTCGACAACGTGTCGGCCAGGATGGCGATCGGCCACGACGAGATCTTCGGGCCGGTGGCGTCGATCTGCCCGGTGAAGACGCTCGACGAGGCGATCGCGATGATGCAGGCGCATCCCAACGCCAACGCCACCTCGATCTTCACCTCCAGCGGCAGGGCGGCGCGCGAGTTCGCGAAGCACGCCACCGCGTCGATGGTCGGCGTCAACATCGGCGTGGCGGCGCCGATGGCCTACTTCCCGTTCGGCGGCGCCAAGGACAGCTTCTTCGGTGACCTCAAGGCCCACGGCCGCGACGGCATTGAGTTCTACACCGACAAGAAAGTCACGATCAGTAGGTGGTTCTGAGATTTCAGATTGCAAATTGCAGACTGCAGATTGATTTCAGATTGGTCTCCGTGAATCTGAAATCTGCACTCTGAAATCTACCATCTCGTAAGGGCCCTGATGCGAACACTGATTAAGAACGGCACCATCGTCACCGCGGTCGATCAGTACAAGGGCGACGTGCTGGTGGAAGGGGAGAAGATTGCGGTCATCGGGATGGCGCTCGACATCCCCGCCGCCAACGTCGACAAGGTGATCGACGCCGCCGGCAAGTACGTCCTGCCGGGCGGCATCGACGTCCACACCCACATGGACATGCCGTTTGGCGGCGCGACCTCGGCCGACGACTTCGAGACCGGCACCCGCGCGGCGGCCTTCGGCGGCACCACGACGATCGTCGACTTCGCGATTCAGTACCGCGGCCAGACCCTGCATCACGCCTGGGAAGAGTGGACGAAAAAGGCCGAGGGCAAGGCGGTGGTCGACTACGGCTTCCACATGATCATCACCGACCTGAACGATCAGGTCGAAGGCGAGATGGACGCCCTCGTGAAGCAGGGCATCACCTCGTTCAAGATGTTCATGGCCTACCCCGGCGTCTTCATGTCCGACGACGGCAGCATTTTCAAGGCGCTGTTGCGCACCGGCAAGAACGGCGGCACGATCTGCATGCACGCCGAGAACGGCGGCGTGATCGACGTGCTGGTGCAGCGCGCTCTCGCGGAAGGGAAGACCGCGCCGAAATACCACGCGCTGACCCGGCCGGCCCGCGCCGAGGCGGAAGCCACGCACCGCGCGATCGCGCTCGCCGAGATCGCCGACGTGCCGATTTACATCGTCCATCTATCGGCAGCCGAGGCGCTCGAGATGGTCACCGAAGCGCGCGATCGCGGCCTGCCGGCGTTCGCCGAGACCTGCCCGCAGTACCTGTTTCTCTCGTACGACGACTACGAAGAACCGGACTTCGGCGGGTCGAAGTACGTGATGAGCCCGCCGCTGCGCGACAAGGCCAAGCAGGCGCACTTGTGGCGCGGCCTCGCCTTCAACGACCTGCAGTGCATCTCGACCGACCATTGCCCGTTCTGCATGAAGGAGAAACGGCTCGGCGAGAACGACTTCTCCAAGATCCCCAACGGCGCGCCCGGCGTCGAGACGCGCATGAGCCTGGTCTACGACGGCGGGGTGCGGCCCGGGCGGATCTCGCTCAACCGGTTCGTCGAGCTGACCTCGACCTCGCCGGCGAAGATCTTCGGGCTGTTCCCGCGCAAGGGCACGATCGCGCCAGGCTCGGACGCCGACATCGTGGTGTTCGATCCGAACCGCACCATCACGCTGGCGGCCAGGACGCTGCACATGAACTGCGACTACAACCCGTACGAAGGACGCCAGGTGACCGGCGCCACCGACACCGTGCTGTCGCGCGGCAGCCTGGTGATCGAGAACGGGGTGTTCGTCGGTCGCAAGGGCGCAGGATCGTTCCTGAAGCGCGCGACGCGCAGCTGAGAGAGAACCGTGCTGGTCATCCGCAGCCAACGCGTGGTCCTGCCGGAAGGCGAGCAGGCGGCGACGCTGCACATCAAGGACGGTGTGATCGAACGGATCCTCGAGTTCGAGGCCGAGGATCCCACCGGCGCCAGGATGTTCAACGTGCCCGAGCTGGTGGTGTCTCCGGGGATCGTCGACACCCACGTGCACGTCAACGAACCGGGGCGCAGCGAGTGGGAGGGCTTCGACACGGCGACGCGCGCCGCGGCGGCAGGCGGCGTGACCACGATCGTGGACATGCCGCTCAACAGCATCCCGGCGACCACCACCGTCCGCGCGCTGTATGCGAAGGTGGCCGCGGCGCGGGCGCAGTGCCACGTCGACGTCGGCTTCTGGGGCGGCGTGGTGCCGGGCAACGCCGGCGAGCTCGATGCGCTGGTCGACGCCGGGGTGCGCGGCTTCAAGTGCTTCCTGGTGCCGTCCGGCGTCGATGAGTTCCCGGCAGTCACCGAGCAGGACCTCCGCCTGGCGCTGCCGATTCTGGCGAAACGTGGCGTGCCGCTGCTGGTGCACGCGGAAATCAATCCACCAGCGAATCCGCAGCCCGCGATCCACGATCCGCAGTACGCCGCCTATCTCGCCTCCCGCCCGGTGGCCATGGAGCTCGATGCCATCCGGCTGTTGATTCGCCTGGCGGAGGAGTTCAAGGCGCGGCTCCACATCGTGCACGTGTCGTCGAAAGAAGGCGTCGAGGCGATCGCCTCCGCGAAGGCGGACTGGGTCGCGATCACCGCGGAGACGTGCCCCCACTACCTCACCTTCGCGGCCGAGGAGATTCCCGATGGAGCCACCGAGTTCAAGTGCGCACCGCCGATTCGCGAGGCGCCGCATCGGGCGGCGTTGTGGCGCGGACTGGAGAGCGGCGCGCTCGATGCCATCGTGACGGACCACTCGCCGGCGCCGCCGGCGCTCAAGACTCCCGGCGATTTCGCGCGCGCGTGGGGTGGGATCGCGTCGCTGGAGCTGTCGCTGGCGGCGGCGTGGTCGGCGTACCGGGCCGCGGCCGCCGGTGTCCGCGACGAGACTTCCCCGGAAGGGACCGCGCCGCACCGGTCGGCGCGAGCCGATCTCGCGCGATGGATGAGCGCCGGACCCGCGGCGCTGGCCGGCCTGAGCGAACGCAAGGGGCGCATTGCGGAAGGGCTCGACGCCGACCTGGTCATCTGGGATCCGGATGCGCGGTTCGTGGTCGAGCCCGAACAGCTGCATCAGCGGCACAAGTTGACCCCGTACGCCGGACGCACCCTGTTCGGGGCCGTCGTCACCACGTTCGTGCGCGGCGAACGCGTCTGGGATCGGAACCGGCTCGTGCGCGCGTATGGCGGGCGACTGTTATGAGTGCACCGTTTCTCGACCTGGTCGATCTCGCGTCGGAACGGCTCGGCGCGTCGGTGGTGGCGGCGAACGACGAATTCTTCGCGCCCAAGGAGAGTCTCGTCAAGGCCGCCGCGCCGGTCTGGCGCGAGGGCGAGTACAACGAGCGCGGCAAGTGGATGGACGGCTGGGAGACGCGCCGGCGCCGCGATCTCGGGCCCGACGCGCACGACTGGTGCATCGTCCGGCTCGGCGCGCGCGGGCTGGCGCGCGGCGTCGACGTGCACACCGCATTCTTCACCGGCAACTATCCGGAATCGTGCGCCATCGACGCGATCGACCTCGCGGGCCTGCCGGCGATCGACGCGGTGATGCAGGCGCCATGGCGTGAACTGCTGGCGCGAGCGCCACTCAAGGGCGACGCGCACAACCTACTGCCGATCGAGCGGGCGACGGCGGCAACCCATCTCAGGGTCCGCATCTATCCGGACGGCGGCGTGGCGCGGCTTCGCGTGCTACGGGGAGGTTGTCGCCGACTGGGATCGATTGCGGCGTCAGGGCGATGTCGATCTTGGCGCGGTGGAACATGGCGGTACCGTGGTGGCCTGCAGCGACATGTTCTACGGATCGCGGCACAACCTGATCATGCCGGGCGACGCGACGCACATGGGCGACGGCTGGGAAACCAAGCGCCGCCGCGGACCCGGGCACGACTGGACCATCGTGCGGCTCGGCGCCGAAGGCGCCATCCGCCGCGTCGAGGTCGACACCCGACACTTCAAGGGCAACGCGCCGGGCGCCTGCAGCCTCGACGGCATCCGGCTCGGGGACGGCCAGCCGATGGAGGGCGCGGCCTGGCGCGAGTTGCTGCCGCAGACGCCACTCCAGCCGCACACCGTGCATGCCTTCGAGGAGCAGCTGCGGGAGCTCGGCGACGTCACGCACGCGCGCCTCAACATCTTTCCGGACGGCGGCATCGCCAGGTTGCGGCTGTTCGGCCGCCCACGATAAAGATGAAACCGCGGAGACCGCCGAGTGCGCAGAGAGAAACGTCTTCTCCGCGGTCTTTGCGGTCTCCCCGGTAAAACAACATATGCGACTGGCGGATCTGAATGCGCTGGGCGACCAAGCCGCAGTTGACGCGTTCCTGCGCTGCTGCGGCTCGTCGCGCTGGGCGCGCCAGATGAGCGCGGCGCGGCCGTTTGCGGACGCGGCCGCGATGGCCGAGGCCGCGGATCGCATCGGCTCGACGCTGGAGGCCGAGGACTGGCTCGAGGCGTTTGCGGCACACCCGAAGATAGGGGCGGGACGGGCGGGAGAAGCAGGTAGGGCGGGAGCGGCAGGAGGGGCGGGAAAGGCAGGAAGGGCAGGAAGGGCAGGAGAGGCAGGAAGGGCAGGAGGGGAAAGCTGGTCCGAGCAGGAGCAGGCGAGCGTCGCGCGCGCGGGCGATGCGACGCTCAGGCGCCTCGCCGATGCCAATCGCGACTACGAGGCCCGTTTCGGCTACATTTTCATCGTTTGCGCCACCGGCAAGACGGCGGACGAGATGCTGGCCCTTCTCAAGGACCGTTTGCGGCATGATGCGTGCGACGAACTCGCCATCGCTGCGCAGGAGCAGCGGAAGATCACGCGGATTCGGCTGGCGAAGCTGCTCGAGCAGGAGGCAGATACCACTTCATGATTACGACACACGTCCTCGACATCGCGCGCGGCGAGCCGGCGGAAGGCATCACCGTCATCCTCGAGCTGCGCCAGGCCAGCGAATGGGCGCCGATCGGGCGGGGTACCACCGACGAGAAAGGACGGGTGAATACGCTGACCGACGGTCCGATCTCACCCGGGACCTACCGCCTGACGTTCGACATCGGCTCGTTTCATCGTAATCAGGGACTGAGCGTGGCGTTCTTCCCCGAAGTGCGGATCACCTTCAACGTCCGCGATCCGGACGAGCACTTCCATATTCCGCTGCTGCTCAGCCCGTTCGGGTACAGCACCTATCGCGGGGCATGACCCGTCTCCTGAGCGCTTCATGTCTGATTTGAGCTGGAACCGCTACGGCAAATCCCGGATCCGCCTGGTGAAGGTGCGGCGCGCCCGCGAGCCGCACGAGCTGGTCGATCTGACCATTGACGTCCAGCTCGAGGGGGCGTTCGAGGCGGTCTACGTCGCCGGCGACAACCGGCCGTGCCTGGCGACCGACACCATGAAGAACACGGTGTACGCCATGGCGCGCCAGCATGCGATTGACCACGTGGAGACATTCGGGTCGGCGCTCGCCGAGCACTTCCTCGCCAAACCGTCGGTGTCGCGCGTCCGCATCAGTATCGTCGAGCAGCCGTGGGGGCGCCTGTCGTGCGGCGGACAGCCGCATCCGCACGCGTTCGTCCAGGCCGGCGCGGAGCACTGGACGGCGGTAGTCACCCGCGACGCGGGCGGCACCGAGGTGGTCTCGGGCCTCGCGAACCTGGTCGTGCTGAAGACCACCGACTCGGCGTTCTCGGGCTTTCCCCGCGATCAATACACGACGCTCCCCGACACCGAGGATCGCATCATGGCCACGTCGATGACCGCGGCGTGGACCTACCGGTCGGAGGCCTCGGATTTTTCCGCTCGAGCGCAGGTGCGCCGGGCGCTGGTCGAGACCTTTGCCGCGCACGAGAGCCGCTCGGTGCAGCACACGCTGTACGCGATGGGCGAGGCGGCGCTGGCGGCGTGCCCGGACATCGCCGCCATCACGCTGACGCTGCCGAACCGGCATCATCTGCTGGTCGACCTGACGCCGTTCGGCCTGGACAACCCGAACGAAATCTTCGTGGCGACCGATCAGCCGTATGGGCTGATCGAAGCTACGATACGGCGAACGCTCGACTGAAGCCGTCGCCCTACGTAGGGCGAAGGCTTGAGCCGAGCCAGGAGAGACCATGGCTGACCTGTCGACGACGTTCACCGGCGTGCGCTTTCAGAACCCGTTCCTGCTGTCTTCGGCGCCGCCGACCGAGTCCGAGTCGAACATCATCCGTGCCTTCGAGGCCGGCTGGGGCGGGGTCGTGACCAAGACCATCGGCCTGCACCCGGTCGTCAACGTGCTCGGGCCGAAGACGAAATTCCTCCGCGCCGACGCCGATTCGGCGCAGCTCTCGATGAAGAAGCGCCCCGGCGCGGCCCTCCATTCGTCGTGGAACTGGGAGCTGATCTCCGACAAGACGCTCGACTGGTGGGTGCCGCGTCTGGGCCGCATCAAGAAAGCGTTTCCCCGGCACGTCCTGGTGGCGTCGATCATGGCCGGATCGGGCAACGACACCGAGCTGCGGCACTGGCAGGAACTGGCGCTGGCGTGCGAGAACGAGGGGTGCGACGCGCTGGAGCTGAACCTCTCGTGCCCGCACATGGATCGCCCCGATATGGGCTCGAACGTCGGCAAGGACAAGGAGCTGGTCTCGATCGTCACCAAGGTGGTGAAGGAAGCCGCCAAGATTCCGGTCTGGGCAAAGCTCACCCCCTCGACGACCGACATCGTCGTCGAGGCCCGTGGCGCCTTCCTCGGCGGCGCCGACGCGATTGTGTCGTCCAACACCTTCACCTCGCTGCCGCTCATCGACGCCGACACGCTCGAGTTCGAAGTGCAGGTGGACGGTCTGGTCTCGACCGGCGGCCTCGGCGGCCCCGCCATCCTGCCGCTCTCGCTGGCCAAGATCTCGCAGCTCACCCAGGCATTTCCCGGCCGGAGCTTCTCGGGCATCGGCGGGATCTCGACCTTCGAGCACGCGCTGAACTACTTCCTGCTCGGTTGCGGCACGGTGCAGGTCTGCACCGCGGCGATGCTCGATCACGCGGTCGGGCCGAACATCATCACGGCCTTGAACGCCGGTCTGGCGCGCTTCCTCGAGCAGCACGCCGACAAGGGCTGGAAGACGCTGGACGATGTCGTCGGCCAGCGCCGCGATCGCGTCGTGCTGCAGTCGAAGATTCGCCGGGCGGAGGAGAAGGAATACCGCGGCGGCTACGAGCGCGAAGGCTACTCCGAGCCGGTGACGTCGTAAGCCGCGGTCTACGCCGACGCAGTGCAGGTCAAGCCTTCAGGGCGGACGTAGTGCAGGCCTTCAGGCCTGCCAGACACGCTGTCTACTGCTGCGCGTGCGCCAACCCCGCCTGCGCGCATTCGTCGACGACGGTCAGATAGCGCTGCACGCCTTCCTTGCCGATCACGTACGGATGCGGCTCTCCCGGCTTGCGTTGCGCGAGCGCGGGGAGCTTGGTCTTCGAACCATCGAAGATCGTGTGGTTGGAGACGAGCACGTCCGCGCCGGCTTTCGCCGCGATCTGCTTGAATTTGCGCGCGGAATCACTGTAGGTCTGAAACCAGAACCGATCCGGCCGCTCGGGCGTGATGTAGGCCGCGCGATTCGCCATCCAGTTGAACGCCGTGCCGCCCCAGGTGACGGCGACGTGAGGCGTGCCGTGATCCTTGACCGGAATCACGGTGGACAACGTCCCGAGGGTGTGGCCCGGCGTCGTGTACATGGTGATCGTCGTGTCGCCGAGCGTGAGCTTCTGTCCGTCGGTCGCCACCATGTCCCGCTTCGGTTTCGTGCCGCTGCTGCGATCGAGCAGGTCCCAGTCCGCGGCGGTCAGCAGCACGTGCGCGTTGAAGCGATCCTGCAGGTACTTGGCGCCGCCCGAGTGATCGGCGTGGCCATGGCTGATGATGACGTACTTGATGGTGGCCGGGTCCAGCCCCAGCGCCTTCAATCCACCCGACACCTCGTCGTCCACGGAGTAGTCGAAGATGGCGTCGATGAGAATGATGCCGGCCGACGTCGTCACCGCCCACACCGAGTATTCCGTCTGTCCCAGGAAGTAGAGGTTGTCGAACACCTTCACGGGCTCGGCGTGCCATGTGTCGCGCGCCGGCGGACCCGGCGGACGCGGGGCGGCGGCGCCGCGGCCGCCTGTTGCAGCGGGCGTCGAGGGCGGCACGGCCTCCGTACAGATGCGGTTGTAGACGCCGGCGAAATCGGCGCCCGCTGCCGCCTTGGCGGCTGCCAGATGCGCGTCGACCGCGTTGGACTGCGCCGTCAGGGCCGCGGCCGACACGCCGATCGCAAGTAACCACGCCACCGCGCCACGCTTCACCATTGGGCCTCCATCTGCCGCCGGCATTCTAGTGCGTTTCCAGAATTGGAGGAAAACCCTGTCGCATCCGCGCTGACGCGTCCCGGCTCTGGCTGAGAGTGACAATCCGCAGCCGGCGGACTATATCTGTGTGGTGCCAAGCCGGTTGCGCCGCCTGCTGCCGTGGTTCCTGCTCGCAGTCGCGCTGCCGTCCTCGGCATTCGCCGGCGACGAGCGGTGGGGCGTCAGCATCTGGGGGCTGAGCTATCACGTCGATCGCAGCGTGGACTACAACGAAGACAACTGGGGGCTCGGCCTCCGCTACTACTTCAAGCCGGACAAGTCCTTCGTCGAAGTCGACGCGCTCAGAAACAGCCACCGCGGCCTGGTCTTGCCGCTGTCGGCGGGCGCTGAATTCCGCATCGCGCCGCTTCCGGCCGGATGCCGGCTGTTCGCGGTCGCCGCGCTCACCCTCGCGTATTACCAGTACCCGAACCTGAATTCGACCGACATCAAATTCGGGCCGGTGCCAGGCGTCGCGATCGGCTGCGGCCACGTCAAGGGCAACATGATGGCGGTGCTGAGGAAGTCGTCGGAGCCGCTCGCGGCGCTGACCGCCTCGGTGACGCTGGTGTTCTAGGCCCGGCGCTGCGCGAGAATCTTCACGAACGATCGGCCGCGCAGCTCGCTCAGCGTGAGCCCGCTCTTCTCGACCGCCTCGTCTTCGGTGATCGCGCCGCAGTTCATCGCGCGCAGGAAGTAGTTCAGCAGTCCCTGTCCCGTCGCCGCATCGTCGAACACATCGCCGACCAGCGTGGCCTGCGCCGCCTTCTGCACGAAGTTCTTCAGCCGCTCGGACGCGGCATCGAGCCCTTCGAGGAAGAAGGCGTAGACCGCGGCGTAGCGCGACGGCAGCTGGGCCGGGTGCAGATCCCATCCCTGGTAGAAGCCGGTCACGAGCGAGTGCCGGATGTGCTCGGCGTGAAGCCGCCAGGCGCGGTGCACGACCTCGCGCGACCCGATCGGCATGACGTTGGTCGCGCCGTCAGAGAGCCAGATGCCGGTGCCGGCGAGCGCGACCTGCATCACGTGCTTCGCGAAATCGCAGACCGGGTGGGCCATGTGCTGGTGCGCGGCGGTGATGCCGCAGGCTGCGGTGTAGTCGTAGGTCCCGAAGTGCGCGGCGACGATGCGGCCGTGTGCCTTCGGCGATGAAGCGGGGCAGCGCCACCGCGCCGTCGGCGGCAAACACCGACTGGGTCGTCTCGATCATCAGCTCGAACTTCAGGGCCAGGCCGGCGATGTCCCGCCAGTACTCGAAGGCGTCGCAGGCTGACGCGAGCGCGGTCACCTGCTCCGGCGCGGTGATCTTCGGCAGCGTCACCACGAAGTTCGGCGGCAGCGTGCCGCCGCTCTTCTCGAGCAGGGTGGTCAGGAACAGATCGAAGGTCCGGAAGCTCCGTCGCTTCAACTCCTCGTTGAGCGGTTTGATCCGGATGCCGATCGACGGCGGCAGCGTGCCGTCCTTCATGCCGGCGGCCACCTCGGTGGCGGCGCGTTGCGCCTGCTCGTCCTCCTCGCGATCCGGTCGATTGCCGAAGCCGTCCTCGAAATCGATTCGGAGATCCTCGACCGGCTCGCGCGTCAGCTTGTCGACGACGCGCGGGTAGATGCGCGCCGCGACGTCGGCGTCGAAGCCGAGCGCCGCTCCGAACGAGGCCGCATCGGGCGCGTGTTCCTGGAGCGTGCGCAGCGCGACGCCGCCCAGCTTGCGCGCCGCGTCGGATTGAACAGATGCGCGCCGCCGTAGACGACGTGCACCGGCTGCCGAGCCGACGAGTCGCCCGGAAACCGCTCGGCGACGCCGACGTTGGCCTTGTCGAGCAGGTCGAGGATCGCGGCGAGCGACTTGTCCGGAATCGTGGTGGTCATGGGGTCAGATCTGGATTTCCACGTTTTCAACAGGTCCAGCGAAAACTGCGGACCGGCACACCCTCACGCGCGCAATTTCTGCGATGGTCTGCCGGCCCTCGCGCCGTCGCGACCGGCGATCGTGCGCAACATCGAGCGATTCACGCCCGTCACTATACCCGTTCCTGGCGGTCCGAACCTTGCGATGGGGACGCCCGATGGCGCGACCACTGCGAGTGCACATCCCCGGGGTGCTCTACCACGTCATGTCGCGCGGCAATGCGCGTCAGCAGATTTTCCTCGACGCGGACGATGACGCCAGATTTCTGAGGCGGCTGGCGGTGACCGCGGCGCGGTTCGGCGTACGCTGTCGCGCCTATTGCCTGATGGTGACGCATTTCCATCTGCTCCTCGAGCCGAGCCTGTTCCCGCTGTCGCGCATGATGCAGCAGCTCAATTCGAGCTACAGCCAGTCGTTCAACCGGCGGCACCAACGCGTCGGCCATGTCCTCCAGGGCCGATTCAAGTCGCCGATGATCGACGGCGACGCCTACTTTCGGCGCGTGGTTCGATACATCGCGCTCAACCCGGTCCGCGCCGGACTCGTCGCGACACCGGAGGACTGGCCATGGAGCAGCCATCGGGCGACGGCAGGTCTGGAGAGTCCGTCGTCATTTCTGACACTGGATCGCGTCTGGCGGTCGTTTGACGCGGACCCGTCGCTGGCGCAACGGCGATATGCGGCGTTTGTCGCCGGCGGTCCACCCGGGAGTGCCGACCGCCTCCACGGGCCTCTGGCTGACGGCCCCGAACCGTTCCTCTCGCAGGTGGGACAGCTCCTCGAGGCGCATTCCGACGAGGCGGAAGTGACGTACGCCGAACGGTTCGCGTGCCGTCCCTCACTCGATCGAATCTTCGAGTGTGCTGATGACGCTGCCGCGCTCGATCGGGGCATGCGTGATGCCTTCGAGCGCTACGGCTACACGCTGCGTGAAATCGGCGACTTCGTGAGACGACCGGCGAACACCGTCGCGCGGCGCATTCGTCGTGCCAACGGGTAAAGCGACCGACAGAGCCTGTGGAAAACGTGGAAATCCAGATCTGACCCCACTACCGGCGGCTGTTCGAGATCTGCAGCCGCACGCCTTCCCGGGCGACGGCGACCGCGACCGGCTTGAGCTCGCTCTGATCCGTCTGCACGTCGACTTCATACCACGCGCTCATGTTGCGGTGGTCGAGCGCGAGCTGCTCGCCCAGCGCCTTCATCTTCTCGGGCAGCGCGGTGGTCGTGTTCATCACGTCGTAGCGCCCGCCGCTGTTCTTGGCCAGGTTCTCCGCCACGACCTCGGGCATGCCGCTGCTCTTGGGCGTCTTCATCACGAACGCGTGCACGGTGATGCCTCGTGCCGCGACCATCGGGCTCCATTTCAGGAACTCCTTCTCGCGCGCGCCCTGGCTGCTCTCCGTCCCGTCGCTGGTGAAGATGACGAACACCGGCCAGCGGTCCTCGGCCTTCTTGAAGAACCGGTCGTCGATTTCGAGCAGGCCGTCCATCAGCACCGTGCCCGCGCCGTCGGTGAACAGGCCGGCCGCCGAGTCCTTCAGCTTCTTGCGATCGGTGGAAGGCGGCACCCGCACCCGCATCTGCCGGCCGGTGGTGATCAGGATGACCTCGTCTTCCGGCGGCAGCGCGTCGAGGAACGCGATCGCGCCCGCGCGCATGTGCGTCAGCGCCGGCGCCGCCGCGTCGCTGGTGTCGAGCATCAGTGCGATCCGCATCGGATCCTTGGCCGGCCCGGCCTTCGACACGACCCGCGGCTGGCCATCCTCGGACACCGTGAAGTCCGCCGCCGACAGCCCTTCGACCGCCGCGCCCTTGCCGTCGGTCACGCTGACGAAGATGTGGCGGACATGCATCTTGCCGGCGTTCTTCGCCTGCGCCGGCGATGCCACCGGCGTCAGCGCAACCGCGGCGGCCGCCGCGAGCAACGGGAGGAACATTTTCATCAAAACCTCCGGAACACGGTCCGACTACTATACGACGATGACGAACGAGCGCCGGCTGGCTGACGGCAGGGTCGAGCTGATCGACACCGGCCGGGTCGAAGCCAGCACTTTATACAACGAAGACCTCGCGCCGGTGCCGCTGGGCCGGCGCAATTGGACCACCTACAACTACGCCGCGCTGTGGGTCAGCATGGCGCACTGCATCCCGACCTACATGCTGGCGTCGGGGCTGATCGCGTCCGGCATGAACTGGTCGCAGGCGCTCGTCACGATTCTCCTCGGCAACACCATCGTGCTGATTCCGATCCTGCTGAACTCGCATCCCGGCACGAAATACGGCATCCCGTTTCCGGTCTTCGCCCGCGCCGCCTACGGCACGCTCGGCTCGAACGTGCCGGCGCTGATGCGCGCGCTGGTCGCCTGCGGCTGGTTCGGCATCCAGGCCTGGATCGGCGGCGAGGCGCTGCAGGTGTTTTTCAGGACCGTGATTCCGGGCTGGCCGACGCTGCTCGGCGCCGGATTCGCGGGGCACACCACCACCGAGTGGCTGTCGTTCCTGCTGTTCTGGGGACTCAACGTCTTCATCATCTACCGCGGCATGGATCTGGTCCGCGAGGTCGAGAACTGGGCGGCGCCGTACGTGCTGGTGATGACCGGCGCGCTGCTGTGGTGGGCGGTGTCGAAGGCCAACGGGCTCGGCCCGCTGCTGGCGCAGCCCGGCAAGTTCCACACCTTCGCGGAGTTCTGGCCGGTGTTCGTGCCGTCGCTGACCGCGATGATCGGCTTCTGGGCGACGCTCTCGCTCAACATGCCGGACTTCACGCGCTTCGGCCGCAGCCAGCGCGAGCAGATCATCGGCCAGGTCGTGGCGCTGCCGACGACGATGTCGCTGTTCGCGGCGATGGGCGTGATGATCACCAGCGCGACCGCGATCATCTACGGCCAGGCGATCTGGGATCCGGTGCAGCTGGTCGGCAAGTTCAGCTCGCCGGTCGTCGTCGCGATCTCGATGTTCACGGTGGTCGTCGCGACGATCGCCGTCAACATCGCCGCCAACGTGGTGTCGCCGGCCAACGATTTCGCCAACGCGTTTCCGCGCTTCATCAGCTTCAAGACCGGCGGCCTGATCACCGGGCTGCTCGGCATCGCGATCCAGCCGTGGAGGCTGCTCGCCGATCCGTCCGGCTACATCTACACCTGGCTGCTCGGCTATTCCGGCGGGCTCGGTTCGATTGCCGGCGTGCTGATCGTCGACTACTGGATCGTCAGGCGCTGTGAGCTGCGGCTCGAGGATTTGTATCTCGCCGACGGCGAGTATGGCGGCTGGAACCTGCGGGCGATCGCGGCGACGGCGGTCGGCTGCTTCCTGGCCTGGGGCGGCTTCATCGTCCCCGCGCTGAAGCCGCTCTACGACTACGCCTGGTTCGTGGGATTCTTCGCGGCCGGCCTGGCGCATCTGGTGTTGGCACCAACAACGGATCGGATCAGACCGGCCTTACAGCGCGTAACGAGAGAAGGTTCACGCCGACTTGACGGCGTCGAGCGTCTCGTCGTCCAGCTCGGGCACGCCGTGCGCGAGGATGCGCCGCACGCGAGGCATGTCGAGCGCCCCTTCCCACCGCGCGATCACCATCGTCGCCACCGCGTTGCCGATCAGGTTGGTGATCGCCCGCGCCTCCGACATGAAGCGGTCCACCCCGAGCAGCAGGGCGAGGCCGGCGAGCGGGATGTTGGGAAAGGCCGACAGCGTGGCGGCGAGCGTGATGAAACCGGCGCCTGTCACCGCCGCCGCGCCCTTCGAAGTCAGCAGCAGGATGCCGAGCAGCGAAAGCTGCTGGCTGAACGAGAGGTGGACCCCGCTCGCCTGCGCGACGAACAGCGCCGCCATCGTCATGTAGATGGAGGTGCCGTCGAGGTTGAACGAGTAGCCGGTCGGCACGACCAGGCCGACCACCGGCTTGGGGCAGCCGATGCGCTCGAGCTTCTCCATGATCTTCGGCAGCGCGGACTCGGACGAGGACGTGCCCAGGACGATCAGGATCTCCTCGCTGATGTACTTCAGGAACGGGAAGATGCTGAAGCCGACGGCGCGGGCGATGCCGCCCAGCACGATGAACACGAACAGCAGGCAGGTGATGTACATGCCGGCCATCAGCTGGCCGAGCGAGAGCAGGGAGCCGACGCCGTAGCGTCCCACCGTGAAGGCCATCGCGCCGAAGGCGCCGAGCGGCGCCAGCCGCATGATGATCCCGACAATCGCGAACAGCGTCTTGCCGGCCTGATCGAGCAACGCCACGAGCGGCGCCACCGTCTTGCCGAGCGACAGCGCCGCCAGCCCGAACAGCACTGAGAAAAGCAGCACCTGCAGAATCTCGCCCTTCGTGAACGCGTCGAACACCGTCGTCGGGATGACGTTGAGGATGAAGTCGATCGTCGTCAACCCCTTGGACGCCGCGGTGTAGCTCGAGACCGTTTTCATGTCGAGCGACGCCGGATCGATGGCCAGGCCGCTCCCGGGCTGGAGGACGTTGACCACGACCATGCCGATGATCAGGGCGAGCGTCGAGACCGCCTCGAAATAGAGCAGCGCCCGCAGGCCGATCCGGCCGACCTCGCGCATCGCGCCCATGTGCGCGATCCCGACCACCACCGTCGAGAACACGATGGGCGCGATCAGCATCTTCACCAGCTTGATGAAGCCGTCGCCGAGCGGCCGCATCGCCGCGCCTTTCTCCGGCGCGACGAACCCGAGGATGATCCCGGCGGCGATCCCGATCAGCACCTGCACGTAGAGGCTTCTGGCGAGGGCGCGTGTTCGCATGTGGGTCCGGGAACAATATACTGAGCCGTGGACCTTCGCCAGCTCGAGATCCTTCAGGCGATCGCCGAAACCGGCTCGTTTACCGCGTGCGGCAGGAAGCTGCACGTCTCGCAGTCGGCGATCAGCCGCCAGATCCTGCTGCTCGAAGAGGAGCTCGGCGAGCCGCTGTTTCTGCGCGTCGGGCGGCAGGTGCGGATGACGCCGGCGGCGGAGAGCCTGGTGCAGCTCGGCCAGCGCGTGTTCCTGGACGTGCGCGAAACGGTGGGCTCGATTACCGATCGCACCGCGCGAGCTGCGCGGCACGCTGCGCCTGTCCGGCGGGATGACCGTCTGCCTCTACGTGTTCCCGCCGCTGCTGAAGCACCTGCGGCGGGTGCACCCGCACCTCGACGTCCGCCTGACCGTCGCGCTGGCCGGGCGGTCGGTCGCAGGAGATCCGCGGCGGCCGCGTCGACGCCGGGCTGCTGACGCTGCCGGTCGAGGAAACCGACCTCGTCACCGTGCCGGCGCTGCGCGAGGAGCTGCTGCTCGTGACGACGCCGACGCATCAGCTGGCGAAGCGGCGCAAGGTGCAGGCGCGCAGGATCTGGCCGGGCTGCCGTTCGTCCTGTTCGAGATCGGGTCGGCGACGCGCAAGGTCATCGACAACTTCTTCGCCACCCAGAACATCGAGCCGACCATCGTCATGGACACCGAGAACGTCGAGATCATCAAGGCGATGGTCAAGACCGGGCTCGGCATCGGCATCGTGCCGTACCAGGCGGTGGCGCGCGAGGTGAGGGCCGGCCAGCTGTTCTGCGCCGCGCATCGAGGGGCACGAGCTGGTTCGCGAAACCGGCTGGGTCTACGCCCGGGCCAACCGGGTGCCGCGCATCGTCGACGAGCTGCTGCTGGCGTTCGACGCCATCCGCGACAAGCTGCGGCTGGCGCCGCGGGGCCGGGCCGACGGCGTGATCGGATGACCCATCACCAATTCAGATGGGTTCTATCAGATCATTCTATTTTCGGAGTACGTCGCGGCTGCGTATTCTTAGCGCATGAGCAACGAGCGCGAGCGGGTCATCTGCGTCACCTTGTCGGAATCCGAATGGCAGGCGTTCATCGCCCGTCAGCCGCAGCCGGTGCTGTGGCTGCGCGAGCAGATCCGCGCCGAGGCCGGCAAGGCGCAGGCGCCGCAGCAGGCACAGACCGCGGCGTAACACGCTCGGCCACGCCTTCGCGCTCCAGGCGCCAGGCGGGTCGGGGTAGCGCGACGGCCTTAGCCGAGCGCCGATTCAGGCAACACCATCTCGAAGACTGTACGACCGGGGCGGCTGGTCACCGATATCCTGCCGCCGTGCCGCTCCACAATCGCCTTCACGATCGACAATCCCAGGCCGCTGCCGCCCTTGACGCCGACGCGCGACGCGTCCGCCTTGTAGAAGCGGTCGAAGATGTGCGGCAGGTGCTCGGCCGCGATGCCGTCGGTGCCTGCGTCCTCGACCGATAACGCGACGCCGTCGGTCGGCGGGCGACGCCACCAGCCGCAGCGTGCTGCCGCGCGGCGCGTAGCGGATGGCGTTGGCCGCCAGATTCTGCAGCGCCTGCTCCAGCCGGTCGCGATCGCCGGTGACTGCTGCGGCGCCCTGGGGTCGATCGCGCTCTGCAGCGCGACGCCGGCCGACTGCGCGGCGTGTTCGTGCCGCGCCGTCACGCGATCGAACAGATCGGCGACCGGCACGCGTTCCACCTGCAGCGAGCCGCCGCCGCCGTCGAGCCGCGCCAGGTCGAGCAGCTCGCCGATCAGCCGCTCGAGGCGGTTGGTCTCGTCGCTGATGATCGTCAGGTAGCGGCCGCGCGTCGCCTCGTCCAGCGCCAGCTCCGGCATCGTCAGCGTTTCGAGGTAGCCGCGCATGGCGGTGACCGGCGTCGTCAGCTCGTGCGACACGTCGGCGAGCAGCTGGCGGCGGACGCGATCGGAGGCGGCGAGCGCCTCGGCGCGGCGCCGACAGATCGTCGGCCATGGCGTTGAAGGCGCTGGCCACCGCGGCGATCTCGTCGCCGCCGCGATCGGGCGCGCGCGCCGACAGATCGCCGGCGCCGAGCTTGCGCGCCGCGCGTTTCGAGCGCGCGCAGCCGCCGCCGCGCCGGGCCGAAGATCATCACCGAGGTCAGCACCGCGCCGACGATCAGCACGCCGGCGGCGACCAGCGCGAGCATCGGCGCGAAGCGGCCGAGCAGAAAGCCGAACGGCGCCTGCGGCGGGACGACGACGACGCCGGCGAGACGGCCGCCGACCATGATCGGCGCCGGGCGCGCGAAGCGATCGCCGCCGCCGCGCGTCCGAAGAATCCGCGGCGACGCCGCCGCGGCCGCGCGCCTTCGGGGCCGTCCGGCGGCGCCGCCGAACATCGGCCGTTCGAAGCGTGGCCCGTCGGGACGTCGGCGCGGCCTTCGGGCGCGGGCCCTCCGGCCGATCGCCGCGGCGTCCCGGCGGCCGCTCGCGTCCAGCGCAGCAGCGCGGCGCGCGCCATGTCGAGCAGCGGCTCGGCGACCGTTTCGCTGCCGCTCGTGATCAGCGTGCCGTCGGCGAGCATCACGAAGAACGGGTGGGTGTACTGCGCGTACTGCTCGCGCACGTAGCGCGCGAGATCCGATCTGCGGATCGCGCTCGAGGACGCTCGCCAGATCGAGCGCCACGGTCATGCCCAGACGCGCCGGCGACTGTCCCGGCAGCGATCGCCCCGACTGCGAGACGACCCAGACGAACAGCATCGCCTGCACGATCAGCATCGCGGCGAGGAAGCCGACCACGCCGAGCGCGATGCGCCAATACAGGCTGCGGTACCAGGTCACGTTCGATGAAATCCTAATCCGTCCAATCCGCGATTCCTCTAGTCCCTGGCGCCCTCGCCGGCTGTCACAGTCTTTTCACGTACCAGCGGCGCGGCAGGTTCCGGATAATCGAGGCATGCGAAAGACTGTTGCTCGATCGGTGTTCTTGCGGCGGCTGTCGCCGCGCTGGTCCAGTCCGATCGTGGCCCAGGAGAAGACGCGCTGCGGCCGGCTCCGATCGCTCGCCGGCGGGTGGACGCGCAACGCGGATCTCAGCGACGCGCCGGCCGGCCGTGGCCAGCAGGGCGGCGATGCAGCGGCCGGGGTGACGGCGAGCGGCAGTGGTGGCGGCGGCCGGACGTCGGCGGCGGCGGCGGCGGCGGATATGGTGGCGGCGGTGGCTACGGCCGCGGCGGCGGCATGGGCCGCGGCGGCGGCGCGGCGCGCCGGCGATGGATCCCGAAGACGCGGCGCGGATGCGCGACGCGATGCGCGACGTCACGAACCCGTCGGATCATCTCGATCATCACGCAGACCGAATCGATGGTCGTGCTGACCGCGCGCCGACGGCCGCACGACGCGGCTCTCGCCCGACGGCAAGAAGATCAAGGACGACAACACCAAGATCGAGCGCAAGACCAAGTGGGACGGCGGCAAGCTGGTCAGCGAGATCAACGGCCTCGGCTCGGGCAAGATGACGCAGACCTTTGCGGTCGATCCGGAAGGCAAACAGCTGCGCATGACCGTCGTGATGGAGGGCGGGCGCTCGGGGCCGCGGACGATCACGCAGATCTACGATATCGACGCGCGCTAGTCATCTAGCGTTCATCTGGCACCCTTCTTGGACACCCGTTAGGGCATGGTGCTGATGACCGTCGCGCTGGCTCTGACGCTGTCTGGACCAGCCCAGCCGCTGCAGACCCCGGCGCCGCCAGATCTCCAGGAGCAGAAACCCGACGCTCAGGAACAGAAACCAGACCCCCAGGACCAGAAAGCCGACGCCAAAGAGCCGCCCACGCCGCCGCATACCGGCATTCGCGCCTTGTTTGGCGATCTCGGTGAAGATTTCAAGCACCTTCCCGACCTGCAGAACCTCAAGATCGCGTCAATCGGCGGAGCACTGGCGCTTGCCGTGCACCCCGCGGATCAGGCGTTCAACGCCAAGGTGTTGAGCCACTACGACGCGGTCAATACGTTCTTCGCGCCGGGCAAGTATCTAGGCAGTACATCGGTGCAGGTGGCCTTTTCGATCGGCACCTACGCCGTCGGCCGTCTGCAGGACCAGCCGAAAGTGGCGCACCTGGGTATGGATCTGCTCCAGGCGCAGATCATGTCTGAAGTTCTGGTCGAGCCGCTGAAGTTCGCCGTGCATCGGGAGCGCCCGGACGGCAGCGACCATCAGTCGTTCCCGTCCGGCCATGCGTCCGTCACCTTCGCCACGGCGACGGTCATCGAGCGCCATCTGGGCTGGCGCAAAGCGGTGCTCGGCTACGCGATCGCGTCGTACGTCGCGATGTCGCGCATCCACGACAACAAGCACTATCTGAGCGATGTCGTCTTCGGCGCCGCGGTCGGCACGATCGCCGGGCGGACGGTCGTGCACCACAAGGCTGACTACTGGGCGTTCAGCCCGGTGGCGGTGCCGGGTGGCGGCGTCGCGCTGATGGTGTCGCGAACGCGCTGGAATCCGTAGCCGGGTCTAGGTTTCCGGATCGTCTTTGTCGAGCTCGTCAGAAGGCTTGCTCGTCGCGACGTCGTCCATCTCCGGCAGCGCCTCGTCAGCCGCGTCGACATCGTCGAGGCTGAACGAGCGTCCGGTGTTCTTCAATGGAATCGGGCCGCGAGGCTTGTCGTCGCCCTTTTTCTTGCCCTTGGCGCTGCCGCCACGCTGAGGCTTGGCGTCCGGTCCGAAGTTCCGGCTTCGTCCCGCGGCGCCGCCGGGCGCCGAACTGCCGCCGCCGTCGAAGGGACGGGGCGGACCGCCGAACCCGCCAGGGCGCGGCGCGAAGCCGCCGCCAGCCGGTCTCGGTCCCGACGAATAGCCGCCTGGCCGCGGACCGCCCGGTCCGCGATCCTCACGCGCACGCGCTTCACTGACCGCGAGCGGCCGTCCGTTGTACGGCTGACCGTTGAACTGCTTGATCGCCTGCTCGGCGTGGGCGCGGTCGATGAATTCCACGAACGCGAACCCGCGCGGGCGACCGGTTTCACGGTCGACCGGCAGCACGACTTGCGAGGGCGGTGCGACCGCGCCGAAGTACGTGCGCAGGTCTGCTTCAGTGGTGCTGTAGGCGAGATTACCGACGAACAGACGGACGGCCAATCAACTGTCTCCTAATGTGGGACGAAGGGGCAAGGAAGCGCGGGGTGGCAGGGACACACGCAGGCAGCCGGTATCAGTCCGAAAAACCTTACCTGAACTCCGGTCATGGTGCAAGGGCGGAGGCTATAGTAAAGCCAACGCTCGGGTTTAGCCAAGGGGGGAGTCGATGAGCCGTCGCGCCGGAGCCGTTCGAGGGTGGATTGCAGCCATGGCCGTGGTGGCGGTGGCGGGAACGACGGCGGCCAGCGGCGCCCCCGGAGCCGCGTCCGGGCAGGCGGGCGCCATCAAGAGTCCCGAATTACGGGATTGGCTGACCTACATCGCCTCGGATGAGCTCGAAGGACGCGCCGTGTTCACCACCGGCTTCGGACTGGCGGCAGGCTACATCGCCGACCACCTCCACTCCTGGGGCGTGAAGCCGGCCGGGGACCACGGGTCCTACCTGCAGACCGTCCGCGTGCTCGGCGTGAAGACCACGTCGCATTCGACGGTCGTCGTCACCGTCAACGGCGAGACGCGCACGTTCCCCGACGGGGCGGGGATCACTTTCCCGAAGAACATGGGCGGCAAGCATCGGTTCACGGTGGACCGCGTCGAGTTCGCAGGCTACGGGCTCGACGCGCCCGGCGCCGGCCATGTCGATTTTCGCGGCAAGGACGTGAAGGATGCGGCCGTCGTGTGGCTGGGCGCCAACGGTCCGAAGAACATCGACCTGTCGGTGTTTCGCCGCGTGCTCGGCGGGCGTAGTCGCTACGCAACCGAGCAGCTGAGTGCGGCCGCGAGCATAGGTCCCGGGCTCGTGCCGGGAGGCGCGGGGCGGGCGGGGCGCGACGGCGGGGCAGGACCGGCGGGCGCAGGTGGCGGCCGCGGCGCACCGTTGCCGGCTGCGGACTTCACCACCGTTCAGCGGCTCGACACGCCGCTTCCGCCGAACGTGACCGCGGATGACGCCTTTTTCACGTTTCTCTTCAGCCAGGCGCCGCTCCAGTACGACGAGTTGAAGCGCAAGGCGTCCGCGCAGGAGGATCTCCCGTCGTTCCGGATCCCCGGCGCCACGATCACCTTCAACGTCGACGCCGACTACCAGATCGTCCGCACCCAGCTCACCAAGAACGTCGTCGGCCTGGTCGAGGGCGCCGATCCGCAGTTGAAAGGCACCTACGTCGCGTTCGGCGCCCACTACGATCACGTCGGGTATGCGGAAGGCGAGGTCACGCGCGGCGACGGCAGCGCGCGGCGCGCCGGCGCGGTCGGCCGGGTGACGGCCGGCGCCGAAGACGATCGCATCTGGAACGGCGCCGACGACGACGGGTCGGGGACGGTGGCAATCATGGCCATCGCCAAGGCGGCCGCCGCCGGTCCGAAGCCGAAACGATCGATGCTCTTCGTCTGGCATGCCGGCGAGGAGCGCGGCTTGTGGGGCTCGCGCTACTTTGCGGACTATCCGACCGTGCCCATGGACAAGATCGTGGCGCAGCTGAACATCGACATGATCGGCCGCAACCGCGACGACAAGGCCAGCGAAGCGAACACCGTCTACCTGGTCGGATCGGATCGCATCAGCACCGAACTGCACGAGCTCAACCGCGCCGCCAACGCGGCGCTGCCGAAACCGCTCACCCTCGACTACTCGTTCAACGATCCGACCGACCTCGAGCAGCTCTACACGCGCAGCGATCACTACAGCTACGCGGCCAAGGGCGTGCCGATCATCTTCTTCACCACCGGCCTGCACCCCGACTATCACGCCAACACCGACGAGGTCTCGAAGATCGAGTTCGACAAGATGACCCGCATCACGCAGATGGTCTACGAAACCGGGCTGCGGCTCGCCAACCTCGATCACGCGCCGGTGCGCGACAACCAGGGCCCGCGGGCCGGACGGCTGACGCAGTAGCCGCTCTACGGGAGCTGCTTGCGCAGCCGCTCCTCGCGCGCGCGTTCCTCGGCCGTGAACGCGGGGCCGAAATCCTCCATCTCGAAGAACGGGCGGATTTCGATATCGCTGTCGTCGGGGTGCGGGTTGGGGCAGCGCTTGACCCATTCGACCGCCTCGTCCATCGACTTCACGTTCCAGACCCAGTAGCCGGCGATCAGCTCCTTGGTTTCGGCGAAAGGACCGTCGGTCACCGTTCGTTTGGTGCCGGAGAAATGGACGCGCTTACCCATCGAGCTGGCGCGCAGCCCGTCGCCCGAGACGAGCAGCCCGGCCTTGGCCAGCTCCTCGTTGAACTTGCCCATCTCTTCGAACATCTTCGGATCGGGCATCGCGCCCGATTCCGACGTCTTGCTGGCCTTGACCATCACCATCACTCTCATCGTTGCCTCCTGACGACTGATCGAACGGGGACGGCCCGGATCGACAAGGCGTTGACCGCTTTTGGATAGTACGATATCGTAATAATATGCTGAACCGGGACGACGTCCTGTTGGCCCGCGCGCTCGAGCGCTGCGAGGTGCCCCCGGCCGGATTCCCGCACGCCTCGCACCTGCGCGTGGCGTGGGTCTACCTCAACGAGTCGGCATCGCTCGACGAGGCGGTCGCACGGATGGGGTCGACGCTGCGCCGCTTCGCGGCCTCGGTCGGCAAGGCCGAGAAATATTCCGAGCCGACCACGGTCTTCTGGATGCTCCAGGTGGCGGCGGCCCGCGCCGCGATGCCCGACGCCGATCTCGACACGCTCCTGCGAGCTTACCCACAGCTGCTGGACAAGAATCTCATGCGTCCTTCCGAGGCACCTCATGTCATTGCGCCTGGTTCCACCGATTCATCGAGCCACGCACCGGATCGGCCTCTATCTGGCCGATCTGCGTGACGACGGCCTGTCGCAAGGCGAGGCGCACATCCTCGCGCTGCTGGCGACCGCCGGGCCGTCGACGATCGCCGGGCTCCATCGCGGCCTCGCCCACAAACGATCGACCCTGACCAGCATCCTCGATCGGCTCGCCGCCCGCGGCTTCGTGACCCGCGACGTCGGCGCCTCCGATCGCCGCACCTTCGTCATCACCCCGACCGCGAAAGGCGCCACCGTCGCCCGGCGCGTGCATCGCCACCTGGCCGAGCTCGAAGAGGCGGTCGCCCGCCGCGTCAGCGCCGACGACGTGAAAGGCTTCCTGAAGGTCGTGGCCGTGGCGGAAGACGAAGCCCACCGGCGAACACAAGAAAGAAGGAACCGCGGAGACCGCTGAGATCGCAGAGAAACGTTTTGCTCTGCGGACTTTGCGCGCTCCGCGGTTTTTTTCTTGTTCGTGACTCAGACCGCGCGGCGCTCGAGGTAGCCGGCGAGATGCGCGATCACGTCGCGCGCGTCGTCGCCCGCACCCGAAATGAACGTCGAGTTGCGCCGGCGCAGGACCGGCAGTCCGAGCGCATACATTCCCGGCGCATCGACCACGCCTCCGGTGTGCCGCAGGTGGCCCTTCTCGTCGATCACCGGCACGTCGAGCCAGCTGTAGTCCGGGCGAAATCCGGTGGCCCACACCACCGATCGGATCGCACCCCGCCGCAGATCGACCTCGAGCGGCGACGACGCCGGCACGCGGGTCGGCTCGAAGCGTTCCGGAGGCGCCACCTCGCCGTCGCGCTGGTTGGCGCGGGCCCATTCGTCGAACGTCTCGAGCAGGCGGTCCATCTTGAGATCGGCCAGCGCGAACTGATTGCGCAGCCCTCCCGAAAACAGCGCGCGACCGTCGCGCACCGCCGCGAGTCGGCCGACGATCGCGACGCCGGACGCGGCGAGCGCGTTGAGATCGAGCGTCACCCGCTCGGGCGTGCCGACCAGCTGCGGCGACGGCAGGCGTCGCGCCCGCGTCAGATCGTCAATCTGGTCGTAGCGCTGGCGCCACACGCCCGCCGCGTCCATCCACCACAACACGTCGCGCCCGCGATACATCCGCGGCAGGCGCACGTGCTCGCCGACCGAGAGCGTGACCGGCCGGCCCGAGCGGTGAATTTCGTCGGCCAGCTGGACACCGGTCGCCGACGCGCCGACGACCAGCACGCCGCCGTCCGGCAGCGCGTCCGGCCTGCGGTAGTCGAAGGCGGTGAAGCATTGAACGGAGTCAGGCACCGCCTGGCGCACGGCCGGCACGCTCGGCGCATTGCAGGCGCCGCTGGCGAGCACCACGGTCCGGCAGCGGATATCGCCGGTGCTGGTCGCGACGTGGTAGCCAGGGTCGACGGCCGTCAGCGAGGTGACGGTCGTGTGCGTGCGCACCGGCGCGCGCGACACCGCGGCGAAGCGCGAGATGAACGCGATCACCTCGCCCATCGTCATGTAGCCGTCCGGATCCGCGCCGTCGTACTCATGGCCCGGCAGGCGGCTCTGCCAGTTGGGCGTCAGGAGCCGCAACGAGTCCCAGCGCTCGCGCCGCCAGGAGTTCGCGACCTCGCCCCGTTCGAGCACCACGTGGTCGATCGACCGCTCGGTCAGACACCGGCTCGCCGCCAGACCCGCGTGCCCGGCGCCGACGACGACCGTGGTGAAGTGTTCGATGGCTAGACCACTTCGACGGTGACGTTCACGGGGTTGGTGATCACGTCGTAGACCGCCGAGCGCTTCTGCGACTGCGCGACGATCGCTTCGATGTCCTTCTTGGACGCATCGGCGTCGATCTTGAACGTCACCTTGATATCGTCGAAGCCGTTGCGCACGTCGCTGTCGACGCCGAGGATGCCGCGGATGTCCATGCGCCCTTCGAGCTTGGATTCGACGGAGCGCAGCTGGATGCCGCGGTTCTGGGCGACCGCCGCGACGCCGGCCGTCAGGCAACTGGCGAGCCCGACCAGCACGTACTCAATCGGGGTGATGCCGTGATCCTCGGAGGCGAAGATCTCCGGATGATCCGCTTCGAACGAGGTCTCGGTCTTGTGCTGCTGTTCCTGGCCGAGCCCGAAGAAGCTGCGGACCTTCGAGGTGCTGTGGGTGCCCTTCTGCCATTTGCAGGACGCCCGCCACGTGAACTGCGCCGCCTGCGGCGCGCCCTTCAGCGCTTCCCGCGCATCCAGCAGCGCCTGCACGTTGACTCCGTTGTTGACCGTTGCCATCGCCATCGTGACCCCTTTCTCTGTAAGCGGTATCCGGCGGAAGCCCCGGATCATACATCGGCCCGGCACTCCAGAAGTCTGAAGTCTGACGTCTGAAGTCTGACGTCTGAAGTCTGAAATCCCGGGAGGGGTTATGATCGCGCGGATGGCCACGTCAGGCTCCAAGGCCGCCGCCGGCTCGGTCGGCACGGTCGAAACGCAGTTCCTGGATCTTCCGACGCCGCTCACGCTCGACTGTGGACGCACGCTCCATCCTGTCCGGATCGCGTACGAGACGTACGGCACGCTGTCGCCGGCGCGCGACAACGTGATTCTGGTCTGCCATGCGCTGAGCGGCGACGCGCACGCGGCGGGCTACGCCAGGACGCCGCCGCCGGAAAGCGCCCGCGACGGTTTCGGCGCCGAGGATCGCGACGGCGGCGCCGGGCGCGGTCTCGGCTGGTGGGACGGCATGATCGGTCCCGACAAGGCCTTCGACACCAACCAGTTTTTCGTCGTCAGCACGAACCTGCTCGGAGGATGCCGCGGCACGACGGGGCCTTCGTCGACGAACCCGGCAACCGGCCGGCCGTACGGATCCGACTTTCCGGTGATCACGGTCGCCGACATGGTCCGCGGCGAACGGGCGTTTCTGGAGGCGCTGGGGATCACGCGGCTCGCCGCGGTCGCCGGCGGTTCGCTCGGCGGCATGCAGGCGCTCGAGTGGGCTGTCTTGTATCCCGATAGCGTCGACGCGATTGTGGTCATCGCGAGCACGCACGCGCTGCAGCCGCAGGGGGTCGCGTGGAACGCGATCGCGCGCAGCGCGATCATGGCGGATCCCGACTGGCAGGGCGGCCACTACTACGGCACCGGCCGTGCGCCGAACGCCGGCATGGGCGTCGCGCGGATGGTCGGCCACATCACGTATCTGTCGGCGAAATCGCTCGGCGACAAGTTCGGCCGCCGGCTGCAGTTCGCCGACGACATCCGCTACACGATCACCGAACCGGAGTTCGAGGTGGAGAGCTACCTCCGCCACCAGGCGCAGAGCTTCGTCAAACGGTTCGACGCGAACACCTACCTCTACACATCGCGGGCGCTGACCTATTTCGATCTCGCCCGGCAGTATGGTCGCGGGCGGCTGGCCGATGCCGTCAGCTCGGTGCGCGCGAGAACGCTGCTCATCGCGTTCAGCTCCGACTGGCTGTATCCGCCGTCGGGATCCGAGGAGCTCGCCGAGGCGCTGCGCGCGCGCGACAAGCCTGTCGAGCTGCACGTGATCGAGGCGCCGTACGGACACGACTGCTTCCTGCTGGAGGAAGCGCGCCAGACGCCGATGATCCGGCAGTTCCTCGCCGGCCAGACGGCGTAATCGCGCAGATGGAGCATATGGAAGAAAAATCCCGCACCTTCGGATTCGATACCCGCCAGGTGCACTCGGGCCAGCGTCCCGATCCGAACACCGGCGCGCGCGCCGTGCCGATCTATCAGACGACGAGCTACGTCTTCGAGGATCCGGAATCCGCGGCGGCGTACTTCAACCTCCAGGAATACGGCAACACCTACTCGCGCATCATGAACCCGACCGTGGCCGTCTTCGAAGAGCGCATCGCGAATCTCGAAGGCGGATCCGGCGCGGTCGCCTTCGCGAGCGGGATCGCGGCGCAGGCCGCGGCGCTCTTCACGCTGCTGCAGCCCGGCGATCACGTCGTCTCCTCGTCGGCGCTCTACGGCGGCACGGTGAATCAGTTCAAGCACCTGCTGCGGAAGATGAATGTCGGCCTGACCTGGGTCGACCCCGACGATCCGGGCGCGTGGCGGGCGGCCGTCCGCGAGAACACGAAAGCGTTCTACGGCGAGACGATCGGCAACCCGGCGGGCAACGTTCTCGACATCGAGACGATCGCGGCCATCGCGCACGAACACCAGCTGCCGCTGCTCGTGGACAACACCTTTGCGACGCCGTTCCTCTGCCGTCCCATCGAGTGGGGCGCCGACATCGTGCTGCACTCGGCGACCAAGTTCATCGGCGGCCACGGCACGAGCATCGGCGGCGTGGTGGTCGACTCGGGCGAGTTCAACTGGTCCAACGGCCGCTTTCCGGTCGTCGCCGATCCGTCGCCGGCGTATCACGGGCTGCAGTTCCACGAAACCTTCGGCACCTACGGCTACCTGATGAAGCTGCGGGCCGAGACGCTGCGCGACCTCGGCGCGGCGATGAGCCCGTTCAACGCGTTCCTGTTCCTGCAGGGGCTCGAGACGCTGTCGCTGCGGATGGCGCGCCACGTCGAGAACGCGACCGCGGTGGCCAGCTATCTGGCCTCGCACCCGCTGGTCTCGAACGTCACCTACCCGGGGCTGCCGGCGAACCGCTATCGCGCGCTGGTGGACAAGTACCTGCCGCGCGGCGCCGGCGCGGTGTTTTCGTTCGACTGCCGCGGCGGCCGCGCCGCGGGGCAGGACTTCATCCGCGGCGTCACGCTGTGGTCGCACCTCGCCAACGTCGGCGATTCGAAGAGCCTGATCATCCACCCGGCCAGCACCACCCATCGTCAGCTGAGCGACGAGGAGCTGAAGGCTGCCGGCGTCGGCCCGGGCACCATCCGGCTGTCGGTCGGGACCGAGTCGGTTGACGATCTGATCTGGGATCTCGAACAGGGATTCGCGCGCATCGCCGCGCCGGCGACGGCCGTGGAGGCGCCCTGATGGCCTTCGATCTGACGCGCTATCAGGATCCGCTGACGATCCAGCGCGTGCTGCACAGCGCGAAGACCGTCGCCGTCCTGGGACTGTCGAGCAATCACCTGCGTCCGAGCTACTTCGTCGCGTTCTATCTGAAGCGGCACGGCTACACCATGATTCCGGTGAACCCGAAGGAGACCGAGATCCTCGGCGAGAAGTGCTACAAGAGCCTCGCCGACATTCCCGTGCCGGTGGACATCGTCAACGTGTTCCGCGCGCCGGATGCGCTGCCGGGAATCGCCAAGGAAGCGGTCGCGATTGGCGCGAAGTGCCTCTGGTGCCAGTTCGGCGTCATCAACGAAGAGGGCACGCGCATCGCGGCAGCGGGCGGGATGACGGTCATCGTCGATCGCTGCATGAAGGTGGAGTATGCGCGCTACGTGGGACGCATGCACTGGCTCGGCTTCAACACCCAGCGCATCACGTCGGTCCGCGGCGGGCTTCAGTAGCGAATCAGGGTTTGATGACGGGCGCTTCCCGCGCGAAGGCGCGGTGGCAGGCGGTGCAGCCTGCCGCCACCGCCGGAAACGCCGCGCGCACGCTCGCGAAGTCGGCGGGCCGGGCATTGCGCAGGCCGAGCAGCGCCGCCGCGGCGACATCGGCTGAGGCCTGACGCGCGCGTCCGGCCGCGGCGGCCCACTCGGTGCGGCGGGATTCTTCGGCGCGGGTCCGGAAGAACAGCAGGTTCTCGAGCTCGGCCATCCTGGCGGCCTTCTGATACAACGCCGCCCATCCCTTGCGATCGGCGGGCGGGCTGGCCATCGCCTGCTGCAGCTCGTCGTAGGCCGGCTTCAGCATCAGGTCCATCAAATCGACATTGTCCAGCACGGCTGCCGGCTGCTGGAGCGCCGCGACAATCACGCACAGCAGTGCGAGGGTTTGCGCCATAATCTCCTCGAGTAGAGCGAGGAGTATTGCATGCCTGACCAGAAGCTTCTCGGCCAGAACTACACGCCGCCCGACCTCGTCGCCAAGGTCACCGGACGCGCCAAGTACGCGGAAGACTACCGCGCCGACGGCATGCTGTTCACCAAGCTGCTGCTCAGCCCGATGCCGCACGCGCGCGTGCGGCACATCGACACCCGCGCCGCGCTGGCGATGCCGGGCGTCAAGGCCATCCTCACCGCCGACGATCTGCCGGACCTGAAAGGGGCCGAGCGCGCGCTGACCAACGAGCCGTTGTATCAGGGCGAGCCGATTCTCGCGGTCGCGGCGGTCGACGAAGCGACCGCGGCCGCCGCGATCGAACGCATCGACCTGGAGCTCGAGCCGCTGCCGTTCGTCACTGATCCGGTCGAGAGTCTGCGGCCGGGCAGCCCGAATGCGCGCCTCGACGGCAACGTCTGGATCACGCCGGTGCCGGCGGCACCGGCGGCCGGCGCCGCCCCTCCGCCTCAGCGCCCGAAGGTGGAGGTGCTGAAATGGACGGCAGAAGATTTCGCGAACGCGCCGGAAGGCAGTCTGCCGATGGGGCACGCCCCTGATGAGTGGGCCTACGGCGATCTGGACGCCGGGTTCAAGGCCGCGGCGGTCGTCGTCGACGAAACCTTCGTGGTCCAGTCGACCGGTCACCAGCCGATGGAATCGCGCAGTGCGATGGCCTACTGGCAGAACGGGAAGCTGTATCTGCATGGCTCGACCCAGAGCGTGGCGCGGACCATCGATCCGCTGGCGAGCTGGCTGGCCATCGACGCGTCGAACATCGTGCTGGTCAGCGAATACTGCGGCGGCGGCTTCGGCAGCAAGGGCGCGGGCGCGATCTCGATGGTGATTCCGGCGCTGCTCTCGAAGAAGGCGGGCGCGCCGGTGATGATGCGCATCAGCCGCGAGGAGGAACACTACATCGGCCGCGCCCGCACCGGGATGGTCGGCCGGGCCAAGGCCGGGTTCAGCGCGGACGGCCGCATCACCGCGCTCGATCTCTTCATCGTCGAGGACAACGGATCGTACGGGCCGATGGGCGACTACCGATCGGCGGCGCTGGCGGCGTCATTGATCTGGCAGCCGATGGCGATGCGGTGGCGGGGACTTGCGGTGCTGACCAACACCCCGCCGCGGTCCCAGCAGCGCTCGCCCGGACCGATGCAGGCCAACGCGATCATGGAGCCGGTCGTCACCAAGGCCGCGAAGAAGCTGGGGCTGGACCAGGTCGCGATCCGGCGGATCAATTCTCCCGAGGGGAAGGCGCTCTACGGCCCGATCCGGCCGAACGGCCAGCGCGGGCACATCACCAGCGCGTTCGTGAAAGAGGCACTCGATCGCGGCGCGGCGCAGTTCAACTGGGACGAGCGCAAGGCGCGCGCCGGCCAGCGGCAGGGCTCGAAGGTGCGGGGCGTCGGCGTGGCGGTCGGGCCGCACGGCTCGGGATCGATCGGCTACGACGGTCTGATGACGCTCCAGCCTGACGGGAGGCTCTACGTCCAGTCGGGCGTCGGCAACCTCGGCACCCACTCGTGCATCGACCTGGCGCGGGTCGCCGCCGACCTGCTCGCGATGCCATGGGACAAGGTCGTCGTCAACTGGGGCAGCACCGCGAAGAACATTCCGTGGTCGGCGATGTCGGTCGGCAGCCAGACCACGCATGCGATGACGCGCGCCAACCTGGCCGGCGCGGAGGACGCGCGGCTGAAGCTCCAGGAAATTGCCGCCGGGGATCTCGGCGGCGCGCCGGCCGACTACGTGCTGTCGGACGAGCGCGTGCATCGGCGGGACAATCCATCGCGCGGCATGACCTACGCGCAGGCCGCGACCCGCGCGATCGCGCTTGGCGGAAAATTCGACGGCCACGAGCTGCCGAACGACATCCATGCGATGACCAAGAAGTCGGCGGCGGCGCTCGCGGGGCTGGGGCTGATGGGCGTGGCCAAGGATAACTATCCACACGACGGCGACACTTACTCGTTTGTCGTCGGCTTCGCCGAAGTCGAAGTCGATCTCGAAACCGGCAAGACCCGGCTGGTGGACTATCTGGCGGTCGGCGATGTCGGCACCGTCGTCAACCCGCGGAGCCTTCACGGCCAGCTGCTCGGCGGCATCAACCTCGGCATCGGCCACGCCCTGCAGCAGAAGTGGGTCTACGACCCGCACTACGGCGTGCCGCTGGCCAAGCGCTTCTATCACAACAAGCCGCTGACGATCCTGGACATTCCGGCGGAGATGCACACGCTGGCGCTCGACCTCGCCGATCCGGAAACGCCGGTCGGTGCGCGCGGTGTCGGGGAGCCGCCGGTCGGCGCCGGCTATGGGTCGGTGATGAACGCGATCGCCAACGCGGTGGGTGACGAAGTCTTCAGGAAAGCACCGGTGACGGCGGACATCGTGCTGATGTCACTCGAGCATGGCAAGCGGATGCACGATCCGCTCGGGTCTCACCTGTAAGAAGAAACCGCCGAGACCGCAAAGACCGCAGAGAAAAATCTTTGCGTTCTCCGCGGTCTCAGCGGTTGCTTTTCTTACCACCCGAAGATATAGCGCTCGCGCCGCACGTCGGCGCCGCCGCGCAGCGTGCCGTTCTGCGGGTCCACGCCGACCGCGACCACGCCGGTGCTCATCGCGTAGGGTCCGAGCACCTTCAGCTTGTGGCCGCGGGCGGTGAGGGCGCGGCGCACCTCGTCGGGAATGCGGTCCTCGATCTCCAGCACGCCCGGCTCGCTCGGATGCGAGTCGAACGATCCGAACGGGTGCAGCGAGTTGACGCGCGGCGCCTCGATCGCCTCCTGGATGTCCTTGCCGAACACGATCATCTCGAGCAGCACGTTCAGGATCTGCTGGTCCTGGCTGTCGCCGCCCGGCGTGCTGATCGCGAGAAACGGCTTGCCGTCCTTCAGCACGATGGTCGGGGTCAGCGTCGTGCGCGGACGTTTGCCGCCGACCAGCACGTTCGGGCTGAGCGGATCGAGATCGAACACCGTCATCCGGTTGGAGAGCGGCACCCCGGTGTCGCCGGCGATGA
The DNA here is from genome assembly GCA_963794705.1 of uncultured Acidobacteriota bacterium. GTDB lineage: Bacteria > Acidobacteriota > Vicinamibacteria > Vicinamibacterales > CAVVIG01 > CAVQFC01. The sequence continues at coordinate 597,577 of CAWCFI010000003.1, read as the reverse complement.
ACGCGCCCGCCAGCAGCCAGCCGGAACTGGGCGTCGCGCTGAAGAGATTGCCGTCCTTGTCGACGACGTCGACGCAGGTGGTGTCGCCGGCGGTCGCGCCGGTTTTCTGCCCTTGCGAGTGCGGCGTGTAGGCGCCGGCCGTGCCCTTCACCAGCGGATCGAACTTGAACGGATCGCCGGGACGCTGCTCGAGCGACGCCTGCGCGCCAATCAGCCCGCGCCGCTCGGCGGCATATGCCTTCGACAACAGCCCGGCGATCGGCACTGTGGCGAACGCCGGGTCGCCGTAGTAGCGGTTCCGGTCGGCGTAGGCCAGCTTGATCGCCTCGTGCACCTGGTGGATGTACTCGGTGGAATTGACGCCGAACGATTTCAGGTCGGCGCCTTCCAGGATGTTGAGCGTCTGCAGCAGCACCGGCCCCTGGTTCCACGGGCCGGCCTTGTAAACGTCGTAACCGTGGAAGCTGGTCGTGACCGGCTTCTCGATCGCCCCATGGAACGACGCGAGATCGTCGTAGCTGAACACGCCGCCGGCGGCCTTGTCGGCATCGGCGATGCGATGGGCGATGTCGCCTTTGTAAAACGTGTCGCGCCCGGCGTGGATCGCCAGGACCCGGTTGTGCGTCTTCGCGAACGACGCCTGGTCGGCCGCGGCGATCGCGCGCAGCGTGCGCGCCAGGTTCGGCTGCCGGAAGATCTCGCCGACCGCGGGCACGTGGCCGTCCGGATAGTAGGTCTTCTTCGACCACTCCCACTGCTCGGTCGCCTTGCGCTCGCTCACGAAGAAATTGCGCAGGAACTCGTACATCGGGAAGCCGTCGGCGAGCTCGATTGCCGGCTGCATCACCTGATCGAGATGCATCGTGCCCTTGGCCTCCAGCGCGAGCGCCATCGCGTCCAGCATGGCTGGGATGGTCGCGCCGAGCGGACCGTTGCCGGGCACCAGGCCCCTCTCGGCGAACAGCGCCGGTGTGGCCGCTTTCGGTGCCGGGCCCTGGCCGTTGATGACGATGATCTCCCGGGTCTTCGCGTCGTAGATCATCGTCGGCGCTTCGCCGCCGAAACCGAAATGGGAGATCTCGCAGACCGACGCGGCCAGCACCGATGCCACGCCGGCGTCCACCGCGTTGCCGCCCTGCTGCAGGATCCGCACGCCGGCGGCGACCGAGTAGTGTCGGCCGGCGGCGACGATGCCGTGGGTACCGAGAATGGGGGGGCGCATCGTATCCGCGTGCGGGCTGGCGACGCGCGTCGGCTCCGATGCGCGCTGCTGGGCGCCGAGTGTCGCGACCGCGACCAGGACCGAACCCGCAATCCGCAATCCAGAATCCACAATCCGCAATGTAGTCATGGTGGTCAGGCCGCCCATCTCATCCGGCGCTGATTGTATAGAATGTTGAGACTCGTGACGCGCCCCCTTCTCATCATTTTCCTTACGATTTTCGTCAACCTCGTAGGGTTCGGGATCATCATCCCGCTGCTGCCGTTCTACGCGGAAACGTTCGGCGCGTCGCCGCTGGTCATCGGCCTGCTGTTCGCGGCGTTCTCGCTCTGCCAGTTGCTGGCCGCCCCGGCCCTCGGCGATCTCTCCGATCGCTACGGGCGCCGGCCGATCCTGATCTTCAGCCTGCTGGGCACGGTCGTCAGCTTCGTGATGCTGGCGCTCGCCCACAGCGTCGCGATGCTCTTCGCCGCGCGTATCGTCGACGGCCTGTCCGGCGGCAATATCTCCACGGCGCGCGCCTACGTCGCCGACATCACCGAACCGAAGGACCGCGCCCGCGCCTACGGCATCATCGGCGCGGCATTCGGGCTCGGCTTCATTCTGGGTCCGGCGCTCAGCGGCATCCTGTCGGCGATCAGCTACACCGCGCCGATCTGGGCGGCGGCCGGGCTCACGCTGATCGCGACGGTGATGGCCTGGCTGTGGCTGCCCGAAACGGTGCATCGCGCGCAGGCCGGGACCGGCAATCCGTTCAGTTATCTGCCGGCGCTGATGCAGCGGCCCGCCGTCCGCCGGATTCTCACGATCGATTTCGTCTACTGGATGGCGTTCGCGACGTTCCAGACGACGTTCTCGCTGTTCGTGGCGCGGCGGTTCGGGTTTGGCGTCTCGAAGACCGGCTATTTCTTCGCCGCCTTCGGCCTGCTCGGCGCGGTCATCCAGGGCGGTTTCATCCGGCCGATCGTGAAGCGCCTCGGCGACAAGCCAACGTTTCTGCTCGGCCTGGGGTTCGGCATGTTCGGCCTGGTGTTCGCCGCGCTGTCACACTCGGTGGCGCTGTTCGCGCTCTCGCTGGTGCCCCTCGCACTCGGCATCGGGTTCGGCCATCCGACGATGTCGAGCCTGGTCAGCCTGGTCGCGCGCGGCGACGAACAGGGCCGCGTTCAGGGCGCCGCCAGCGCCGTCGAGAGCCTCGGCCGCACGATCGGGCCGGTGTGGGGCAATGCCTCCCTTCAGCAGTATGGCGAGGCCACCCCGTACCTGTCGGCTGCGGCCTTCCTGCTGTTGACCCTGGTGCTCGCCGTCGGGTTTCAGGTGACCGAGCCGGATACCATCCCCGCGGAACTGCTCAACCGCTGATCAAAAACCGGCGCGATCGCTCAGTGGGGGCGCACCAGGCCGAGGAGGCTGCGCAGGCCGTTGAGTGTCTGAATCATCGTCGCCAGCAGCGCGGCGTTCCCGCCGTCCCGGGGAAACATCTGGCCGACCGATAGTTCGAGGCGGCTGAGCATCTCTTCGGCTTTCTGTTTTTCCTGGTCCGTCATCCGCTCTCCTTGGGCATCGTGCGGCGGCGCCGCGTCGGGTCCGTGCCGCGCGCGTCACGCGCGGTGCGACCAGAACATACCAGATTTTTCTGGACGCGCCAGCGGTGCCACCCTGAAGAAAGGTATGGCACTAATTCGCGAACTTGATAGAATGCCGCCGCCTCAGCGATAGGGAGTGCCAAGCCGTCGAGCGACGCGCGCTCGAAGGTCGGCCTCCGAGCCTGCGGCCGCGACGTCCATTCCGCTTTCGATCAAGCCGTCGATGAGCGCGCGGATGATCTCGGCCCGGTTCATCGCTTTGCCGTTTTTCGCGCGCATGTCCTTGGTGAGTCGATCGAGATCGTGAATCTGGCGATCGAACAGCACCACCGACACCTTGGACCAGGTCTCGTTGTGGACGGGAGGCCGACCGGGGCCGGTCTTACCGGGAACCCGCAGCGTGGCGCGTGAGCGTGGCGCTCGTTCTCGCGGCAGGCGGGCAGGCAAGGTGGCGCGGATTATACATGGCACTTGATGGTAGGACAAACACAGCAATAGCATGACACCACAGCCGCCGAAGCCCCGTCGCATCGGCCGTCCGCCCGCTGGCGCGCGCGACGGCGAACGAGTGCAGGATTACCCGCAGCTGAGCATACGACTGCCGGCCGAGGTCAAGGCCACGCTCAACGCGCTCAGCCTGCTCGAAGCCCGGCCGCAGTGGCGCGTCATCATCGATGCGATTGAGTGCTACGCGCGCGGGCGTTCCGACGCCGAGCGCCGCCTGATCAAGCAGCTCGCCGGGCGGTCCCGCGTGCGCACCCGCCGCGGCTAGACGGTGGCCGGAATCGGAGCGACCGCGATCGGCAGATAGATCAGGAAGGTCGCACCCTTGCCGGGCTCGCTGACGACGGTGATGTAGCCGCCGCTCTGCTTGACGATGCCGTAGACGATCGACAGCCCCAGGCCCGTGCCCTTGCCCTGTTCCTTGGTGGTGAAGAACGGCTCGAACAGCTTGGCGCGCGTCTGCTCGTCGATGCCGGTCCCGGTGTCCGACACGCTGAGCCGCGCGTAGCGGCCGGCCTTTCCTTCGACCAGCGCGACCGCGGCGGTGTCGTCCAGATCGACTTCCTCCACGCGCACCGTCACCCGTCCGCCCTCCGGCATCGCGTCGCGTGCATTGACGACCAGGTTCAGCACCACCTGTTCGGTCTGCCCGGAGTCGGCCGCCACCATGAGTGGCTCAGGCGCGCAGACGATCTGGAAGTCGATTTCAGGGCCGATCAGGCGCCGCAGCATCGTGTCCATGCCGCGGACCACGTCGCCGAGCGCGAACACGCGAGACCGCACCGCCTGGCGCCGGCTGAACGCGAGCAGCTGGCGGGTGAGGCCCGCGCCTCGATCGACCGATTGCTTGATCTCGTTCGCCTCGTCGCGGGCGGCGTCGGTCGGCGCCAGCTGCATCATCAGCAGGTCAGCCGCGCCCATGATGCTCATCAGGATGTTGTTGAAGTCGTGCGCCACGCCGCCGGCCAAGCGTCCGATCGCTTCGAGCTTCTGCGATTGGCGGAGCTGTTCCTCGAGCGCGCGGCGCTCGGTGATGTCGCGGACGAACCCGGTGAGCACGGCGCGGGTGTCGCTGCCGAGTCGCGCGACCGTCAGCTCGAGCGGGAAGTCGCTGCCGTCGGCGCGCAGCCCGATGAGCTCGACCTGCCGCCCCGCCAGCGGCCCGCGGCCCGTCGTCATGTACTCGTTCAGCGCGCCGATCTGCGCCGCCCGATCGGCCGACGGCAGCAGCAGTTCGACATTGCGTCCGAGGATGTCGATGCGCGCGTAGCCGAACAGGTGTTCGGCGGCCGGATTGAACTCGCGGATGTTGAGCTGCGAGTCCATGGTGATGATCGCGTCGTGCGCCGCCTCGAGAATCGCGCCCTGCCGCGCCTCGCTTTCCTTGCCGGCCCGGTACATCTTGTAGGTGAGGTAGAGCGGCGCCGCAAACAGCAGCATCGTCAGCCAGTAGCCGGAGCTCTCCGTGACCTTGATGATCACGGCGGCGGCGAAGGCGCCCAGCAGGTAGCTCGGCGCGCTCGACGCAAAGTCGGTCTTCCAGATCCGCCAGGCGTTCTGGTGCGTCGTCAGCGCAATCGCGATCGCGATCGGCACGGTGTTGACGAAGAAGTAGGTCAGCGCCATGCCGGCGAGCGGCATCACCAGCTGGCCGGGCTCCGCGTCGGGACGGCCGCCGAGCCGCAGATAGACCTGGCCCGCCGCCTGGACGGTCAGCACCAGGATCGACATGTTGAACAGCGTCCGGAACGGCGGGTTCGGCGCCCGCGAGTTCAACGTGGTCTGGCTCCAGCCGCTGGCGGCGCCGACGATCATCGTCGCGTGCGGGCCTCGAAGGATCAGCGCGGCGATGTCGACGACGTACGACACCGACATGTTGGAGCCGCTGGCGATCGGGAACTGAATCTTGAAGGCCGACGTCAAGGACGACAGCAGCACCAGGAACAGCAGGGGAACGATCGGAGTGAGGGTGGCCCGGGAAACGAGCGCGCTGAAGGTCAGCGCGCCGATCACGATGACCGCGAGGATGTACCAGCGGCCGCGGGGCGGAAGGTCCCGAAGCAAGACGGGGCCAGTATATCCCGCTTGACAACGTTCAAACGTTTGTTTTATACATTTGTTTGAGAGACGACATGTCGAAGAAGAGATCGATTCTGCTCATCGTGCTCCTGCTCGCCGCCGGCGGGGGACTCTATGCCTACAAACGGATGGCGCCGCCCGCGCTCGTCCTGACCGGCATCGTCACCACCAACGACGTCATCGTGAGCGCGCAGATCGCCGGACAGATCGGGCAGCTGCTGGTCGCCGAAGGCGACGCGGTGAAGAAGGACCAGCTCGTGGCGGTGATCGCGCCCGACGAGTTGAAGGCCGACACCGCCTACTTCGCGCAGAACGTCGAAGGCATGTCGTCGCAGATCCGCGAGTCGGAGGCGGCGCTGCGGCTGCAGGAACGGCAGACGGTCGATCAGATCCGGCAGGCCGAGTCCACGCTCGCCTCGATCGAAGCGCAGGCCGACGCGGCGGCCGCCGACGTGGAACAGGCGCGGCTGACCTACACCCGCACCCAGAACCTGTCGCGACAGAATGTGGTCTCGGCGCAGGAGCTCGATGCCGCGCGCAACTCCCAGGCGGCGGCGCAGGCCAAGCTCGACGCGCTGAAGAAGCAGGTCGAGGCGCAGCGGGCGACGGTCGCCCTCGCGCGATCGAACGCCGAGCAGACCGCGGTCCGCCGCAGCCAGGTGCAGACCAGCGAGCACATGAAACAAGCGGCGTCGGCCCAGAGCGCCAAGGCCGACGTCCGCCTCCGCTATACCGAGATTCACGCGCCGATCGAGGGTCTGGTCGACGTGCGCGCGGCGCGCGTCGGGGAAGTGGTCAGCGTCGGGCAGCCGATCGTGACGCTGATCAACCCGGACGATCTGTGGGTCCGCGCCGACGTCGAGGAAAGCTACATCGACCAGGTCCGCCTCGGCGACAAGCTGACGGTGCGGCTGCCCTCGGGCGTCGAACGCGAAGGCACGGTCTTCTACCGCGGCGCCGATGCCGGCTTCGCGACGCAGCGTGACGTCAGCCGGACCAAGCGCGACATCAAGACCTTCGAAGTGCGGCTGCGAGTCGACAACAAGGACCGGCGCCTCGCCGTGGGCATGACCGCCTACGTCCTGATGCCGACGCCGTAGCGCGAAGGCGCGAGCCGAGCGATGAACGCCATCGACGTCCAGAACATCGTCAAGAAGTTCGGCGACTTCACCGCCGTCAAGGGCATCAGCTTCGCCGTCGAGGAAGGGGAGATCTTCGGGCTTGCTCGGCCCCAACGGCGCCGGCAAGTCGACCTTGATCCGGATGATGGTGACGCTGCTGCCCCCGACGTCGGGCACCGCGCTGATCAACGGCTTCGATGTGGTGAAGCAATCCGACGGGGTGCGCCAGTCGATCGGGGTGATTCCCCAGGCGATGACCAGCGATCTGGAGCTGAGCGTCGAAGAGAACCTGATCATCTTCGCCAAGCTCTACAGCGTGCCGCGCGCCAAGCGCGAGCGCCTGATCACGGAACTGCTGGAGGCGGTGGAGCTGACCCAGTGGCGCAAGGCGCAGGTGAAAAACCTGTCGGGCGGCATGCGGCGTCGCGTCGAGATCGCGCGGGGGCTGGTGCACGAGCCCCGCATCTTTTTCCTCGACGAGCCGACGACCGGCCTGGATCCGGTGTCGCGGGTCGCGGTCTGGGAAATGCTGGCCAAGATCAAGAGCGAGCGGAACCTGACCATCTTGATCACGACGCATTACATGGACGAGGCCGACAAGCTCTGCGACCGGATTGCGATTGTCGATCACGGCGAGCTGAAGGCGCTGGATTCGCCGCTGAAGCTGAAGGCCTCGATCCCGGGCAAGAACTCGCTCGAGGTCAGCTTCAGCAACGCGCCCGCCGACTGGCAGGAGCGCATCGAGCGGCTGCCCGGCGTCGAGTCGGTCACGGCCCACGACAACATCTTCCGGATCGCCACCGGCAGCGGTCCGCAGACGACGCTGGCGCTGATGGAGCTGGCCGCGACGGCCGGCGTCACCGTCGGCTCGCTGTCGGTCCAGAGCACATCGCTGGACGACGTGTTCGTGCACTACACCGGCCGGGCGTTGCGCGACGCGCTGCAGGAAGCGAACCCGCTCGACCGCGGGCCGATGCTGCGGAGAGCTTAGAAATTGCAGATTTCAGATTTCGGATTTCAGATTGGAGCAGGGCGAGGCGGCCTTTTGAGTCTTAAATCTGAAATCTGAACTGATAAATCTGAAATCTCAGGAAAACTATTATGGGCCGAACCTGGGCGATTATCGAGCGTGAGCTGAGGCGGTTCCGCCGCAGCCCGGTGCTGATCGTCATGGCGCTGTTCATGCCGATCGTCCAGCTGGTGGTGCTCGGCTACGCCTTTGGCGGCAACGTCAAGCATCTCAAGCTGGCGATCGTCGATCAGGACCATGGCGTGCCGGCGGTCCGCGTGCGGGAACTGGCGTCGGCGGCGTCCAACGGCGCGCACACCATCGACACCATCGACTACGCCGATCAGGGCCAGGCGATTTCGGATCTGCGCAACGGGCGCGTCAACGGCGTGCTGACCATCCCGACCGACTTCTCGCGGCGGGTCTTGGCCAAGAACGAGCCGCGGGTGGCGCTGATCGAGGACAACACCGATGGCTTCGTCTCGGTCGCGATGGCCGGCACGCTCGGCGGCATCCTGCAGGCCTACAGCCTGCCGTCACGCGGGCCCCGGATCGCGAGCGCGGCGTCGCTCGACGTCGTCGAGATCTATCCGTACGTGCCCTACGTGCAGTACCTGCTGCCCGGGTCGGTGGTGATGTCGATCTTCATGATGGTGATGATCGGCGGCGGCATCATCTTCATCGACGACAAGGCGCGCGGGCTGCACGAAGGCTACCTGGTGACGCCGATCAAGAAGCTCGAGCTGATTGCCGGCTTCAACATCTCCGGCACGATCAAGGCGGTGCTGGCCGGGATGTTCCTGCTGATCATCGGCTCGCTGATTGCCGGCATCCCGAACGCGTTCGATCCGATGCGCCTGCTGCGGTTGTTCGTGGTGGTGTGCGTGACCTCCTTCGCGCTGATCAGCCTGATGTTCCTGCTGATGGTGCGGGTCAGCGACCCGCTGCTGCCGCGCGCGGTGTTCGGCGTGCTCAACACCGTGCTCTACTTTCCCAGCGGCGCGGTCTACCCGCAGCAGGGCTTTCCGGCGTGGATGCAGGTGATCGCCGTCGCCGATCCGTTCACCTACGCGGTGCATGCCTTCAAGAGCCTGCTGCTCAAGAACACCGGCTTCGGGGCGATCTCGTACGACCTCACCTTCCTGCATGATTTTCTCGGTCGTCTCGCTCGGTGCCGCGACGGCCTTGTTCAAACGGTCGTTGTGACGGTGACCCGCGACGTGGAGACCCGCGAGCGGCTGCTGAAGGCGGCCGAGCGCCTGTTCGCCGATCGCGGCTTCAAGAAGGTGACCGTCCGCGACATCTGCCGCGCGGCTCGCGCCAACGTCGCGGCGGTCAACTATCACTTCGGCGACAAGCTGGGCCTCTATCGCGAGGTGATGCAGTCGGCGATCGACGGGATGCGCGGGACCAACGACGCGGCGCGCGAGGCCGGCGACGGGCAGCCGCCCGAGGAGCAGCTCCGCCGCTACATCGCCATCTTCGTGCATCGGCTGCTCACGCCGGGCAACGACACCGTCCACAAGCTGGTCAACCGCGAGATGAACGATCCGACGCCGGCGCTCGACGCCCTGGTCGAGCAGGGCGTGCGGCCCCGCGTCGAATACCTGTCCGGCCTGATCGCCGCGATCATCGGCTGCGCGCCGACGGAGCAGCGGGTGCTGCGCTGCGTCGCCAGCGTCCAGTCCCAGACGATGTCGTACCTGCCCAATCCGATCGCCGCGCGCCTCGGCCTGGCGAACCAGTCGACCGCCGCCAACCTGGACGAGATCGCCGAACACATCGCGGACTTCTCGCTGGCCGGCGTGCACGCGGTCGGCCGCGGCGTGCATGCCCGCTGACGCGGCAGACAAGCGTCTGCGCGACGCGGTGCATCCCGCCGGATGGGTCAACCCCGAACCGCGCGGACGCTACGATCTGGTCGTCGTCGGCGGCGGCACGGCGGGCCTGGTCAGCGCCATGGGCGCGGCTGGACTGGGCGCGCGCGTCGCGCTGATCGAACGCCACCTGCTGGGTGGCGACTGCCTGAACACCGGCTGCGTCCCGTCGAAGGCGTTGCTGCGCTCGGCGCGGGCGGCGGCGGACGCGCGTCGCGCGCCGGAGTTCGGGGTGCGAACCGGCGAGGTCGAGGTCGACTTTGCGTCGGTGATGCGGCGCCTGCGCGAGCGGCGCGCCGACATCAGCCCGCACGACTCGGCGGAGCGGCTGCGCGCGGCCGGCGTCGACGTTTATTTCGGCGAGGCGCGCTTCATCGGACCAGCCTCGATTGAGGTCAGCGGCCGCGCGCTTGTCGTTCCGCCGCGCCGTGATCGCCACCGGCGGCCGCGCCGAGGTGCCGCCGATTCCCGGCCTGGCAGACGGTCCCTTCCTGACCAGCGAGACCCTGTTCGATCTGACGGACCAGCCGCGGCGGCTCGCCATTGTCGGCGCCGGTCCGATTGGCTGCGAAATGGCGCAGGCCTTCGCGCGGATCGGCACGGCGGTCACCCTGATCGATCGGGACGCGCGGATCCTGCCGCAGGAGGATGCCGACGCGGCGGCGATCGTGGCCCGCCGGCTGACGGCCGACGGAGTCCACATCCTGCCGGGCGCGCAGATTCTCGGGGCGTCGAGCGGCGGTCTGGACGTCAGTGGGGCTGGGCTCCAGCCTTGCGACGCGATCTTGATTGCCGCCGGGCGCGTGCCGAACATCGAGGCGCTCGACCTGGCCGCCGCCGGCGTCGCCTGGACCAGCGACGGCGTGGTCGTCGACGACGCCCTGCGAACCTCGAACCGCCGGATCTTCGCGGCCGGCGACGTCTGCTCGCGCGTTCAAGTTCACCCACGCCGCCGACGCGCTCGCGCGCATCGTGATTCGCAACGCGCTGTTTTTCGGTCGCGCCCGGGCCAGCGCCCTGGTGATCCCCTGGTGCACCTACACCGATCCGGAGGTCGCGCACGTCGGTGCCTATGAGGCCGAGGCGTCAAGCGCGGGACACCGCGTCGAGACCATCACCATCCCGCTGGCCGACGTCGATCGCGCCGTGGTCGACGAGGACCGCGACGGCTTCGTGCGCGTGCACCACGAGCGCGGCCGCCTGCTCGGGTGCACGGTGGTGGCGTCGCGAGCCGGCGAGATGATCGGTGTCGCGGCGCACGCGCTCACGCACGGAGCGCGGCTGGGCGATCTCGGATCGACGATTCAGCCCTATCCGACGCTGAACAATGCCTTCCGCGCCGCCGGAGACGCCTACGCGCGCACCCGCCTGACGCCTGGAGTCCACCGACTGCTGCGGCGCTATTTCCGTCTGTTCTAAGATTGTCGCGATGGCTCCTCTAAGCGGCGTCAAGATCGTCGATCTCACGCGGGTCGTGGCCGGCCCGTTCTGCACGATGATGCTTGGCGACATGGGCGCGGAGGTCCTCAAGATTGAGGAGCCGACGCACGGCGACGACTCGCGCGCGTGGGCGCCCCTCATGGAGGGGACCGGCAGCTTTTTTCTCGCGCTCAACCGCAGCAAGAAAAGCGTGGCGCTCGATCTCAAGACCGCGGACGGCGCCGCCGCCCTGCGACGCCTGATCGAGGGGGCGGACGTGCTGATCGAGAACTTCCGCCCCGGCAGCCTCGCCGGGCTCGGCTTCGACTACGCGACGGTGGCGGCGATGAATCCGCGGCTGATTTACTGCTCGATCTCGGGCTACGGCCAGACCGGGCCGGCCGCGCAGCTGCCCGGCTACGACGCCGTGCTCCAGGGCGAAGCCGGCATCATGGACATGACCGGATTCCAGGACGGCGAGCCGACGCGCGTCGGCGTCGCGATCACCGACTACCTCGCCGGGCTCTACGCGATGCAGGGCATCCTCCTGGCGCTGAACGAACGCCACACCAGCGGTCTGGGCCAGCACGTGGACATCTCGCTGTTCGAAGCCATGCTGTCGGTGATGCGGCTGCCGATGTCGGTGCTGCTCGCGACCGGTGCCATCCCGAGCCGGGTCGGCAACGATCACCTCAACATCGCCCCCTACCAGCCGCTGCGCGCGAAGGACGGCCTGATCATCGTCGCCGTCGCCAACCCCGCGCTGTGGATCCGGTTCTGCGACGCGATCGACCGTCCGCAGTGGTGCGCCGATCCACGCTTCCAGACGAATACGGAGCGCGTCGCCAACCGCGAGGCGCTGAAGGAGGCGATCGAAGAGGTGTTCGCGGGGCTCACCGTCGACGAGCTGACCGCGCGCTTCCAGGCGAAGAACGTCCCGTGCGGCCGGGTGCGCTCGATCGGCGAGGCGCTCGAGCATCCACAGGTCGGCCCGCGCGGCATCCTGCTGGAGCAGCAGCATCCGGCGATCGGCGCGATCGAGACGCTCGCGCCGGTGGTGCGGCTGTCGCGGACGCCCGCCGAGGTGACCCTGCCCCCGCCCGCGCTCGGCGAGCACACCGAGGAAGTGCTGGGCGCGCTCCCGTCGCGAGTATCATGACGGCGTGTTTCGAGCCGAGCTTCTGAAGCTTCGCGTGGCGCGCGTCGACTCTGCAGGTGAACGATGACCGCGACGGCCCCGGCCTGGGCGGTGGGAGTCTGCAGCGGCGTGCATGCCGCCGGCAGCCGCGACGTCGTCTACGTGCCCGACAATCCGCTGTCGCATGTGCTGCGCGTCTTCGAGCATCAGTTCCGCGACGTGCGGTTGATGCTGGCGACGCGCGAGGAGGAAGCGTTCGGGATTGCCGCCGGCCTGTACCTCGGCGGCCGGCTGCCGACCGTCATGCTCCAGTCGAGCGGTCTCGGCAACTCGCTGAACGCGCTCACCTCGCTGCTGATGCCCTATCAGATCCCGGTGCTGATGGTCGTCAGCATGCGCGGCGATCACGGCGAGTGGAACGCGGCGCAGGTGCCGATGGGCCGGGCGGTGCGCGGCATCTTCGACTCGATCGGCGTGCCGCACGCGACGGTGGAGTCGGCGGAGTCCGCGTGCGACACGGTCCGGCTGGCAGGGAAGACCGCGTTCGCGACGCGCACGCTCGGCGCCTGTCTGTTGCCGCGACGGATTACCGCCGGTGCGTGAGTGCACGGGCTGACAGGTTTGCCATGACCAGAATCGAGGCGACGCGCGCGATCGTGGAGCTCGCGAACGGCGCGCCGATTGTCGCGAGCCTCGGCCATCCCGCCTACGACTTGTTCGCCGCCGGCGATCGGCCGCAGAATTTCTACACCTGGGGCAGCATGGGACTGGCCTCGTCGATCGGCCTCGGCCTGGCGCTGGCGCGGCCCGATCTGCGCGTGATCGTGCTCGACGGCGACGGCTCGCTGCTGATGAACCTCGGATCGCTGGCCACCATCGGCCTGCTTCGGCCGAACAACCTCATGGTCGTCGTGATGGACAACGAGGAGTATGCGACGACCGGCGGTCAGGCGACGCCGACCGCGCACGGCGCCGATCTGGCGGGCGCAGCGCGGGCGATGGGGATCGCCACCGCGGCAACGGTACGAAGTGAAGGCGAGCTGTGCGGCGCGCTGACTTCCAACCCCGTTTTCATCGTCGCCAAGGTGAAGGAGTCCGCGCCGACGGCCAAGCCGCCGCTCGACTGCGTGTTCATCAAGCAGCGTTTCATGTCCGCGATCCGCAGTCCGCAATCCGCAATCGAAGGAGCCATGCTCTGAATCTCGGCGCGTTCGTGGCCGCCGCGCTGCCGCCGCCGCCCGCGCGCGCGGCGGCGGCGCGCGCGCTGCTCGACACGGTCGGCGTGACGCTGGCCGGCGCCGCCGAGCCGGCCGCACGGATCGTGCAGCGCGTCGTGTCGCAGGATGGTGCCGGGCCGTGCCGTCTGCTTGGCACCGCGCTGTCGGCGAGCGCGGCCAACGCGGCGCTGGCGAACGGCACCGCCGCGCATGCGCTCGACTACGACGACATGTGCTTCGTGTCGCTCGCGCATCCGAGCGCGCCGCTCGTCGCCGCGGCGCTGGCCGCCGCGGAAGTCGCGGGCGCGTCTGGCCGGGCGCTGCTCGACGCCTACGTCATCGGGTTCGAGCTCGAAGGGCGGCTTGGGCGCGCCATGAACCCGCGACACTATCAGCGCGGCTGGCATTGCACGTCGACGCTCGGCACGATCGGCGCGGCGGCGGCGGCATCGCGACTGCTGGGTCTCGACGCGATCGCAGCGAACCACGCCCTCGCGATTGCCGCGTCGGAAGCCTCCGGTCTGAAGGAGAACTTCGGCACGATGGTGAAGCCGCTGCACGCGGGGCTGGCCGCGCGCAACGGCGTGGTCGCGGCACTGCTGGCCGGCGCCGGGATGACCGCCAGCGGTGCGGCGATCGACGGACCGCAGGGATTTCTGGCGGCGTTCGACAGCGAGCAGCCGTCGCTCGAGGCTGTTGCCGCGGATCTCGGGGAGCGGTGGGAGATTCTGGACACCGGCATCACCGTGAAGCTGTATCCGTCCTGCGCCGGCACGCATCCGACGCTCGACGCGTTGCTGGACCTGCAGCGGCGCGAGCCGTTCGGCGCCGGCGAGGTCGAGGCGATCGAGATCGGCGTTGACCCGATCGTCCCGACCATCCTGCTTTATGACCGCCCGTCGAGCGGGCTGGAAGGCAAGTTCAGCATGCCGTTCTGCGCCGCGGCGGCGATCGTCCGCGGGCGGGTCGGGATGGAGACGTTCGACGCGGCCGCGCTGCACGACCCGGAGATCCTGTCGTTGCAGTCACGCGTGACCGATGCGCGTCGATCCCACGCTGGATGCGGCCGCGCCCTCGCTGACGCAGGCGCGCGTCACGGTCCGCCTGCGCGACGGACGCGTGCTGAACGCGGCGGCCAACGGCGCGCGCGGATATCCCGACCGTCCCGCCAGCGACGAGCAGCTGGCGGTCAAGTTCACCTCGTGCGCGACGCAAACCCTCTCGCCGCCACAGGCTGCCGCCGCGCTCGCGGCCCTGCGCGGCATTGACGACGTCGCGGATGTGCGGACGGTTACGCCGTTGTTCGAGCTCAGGCAGGCCTGAAGGCCTGCACTACTTGTGTGCGGCAGTAGTGCAGACCTTCAGGTCTGCCCGCCACGCTAGTAGTGCAGACCTTTAGGTCTGCTTCCCGCCAGCCGGCGGCAGTAGTGCAGACCTTTAGGTCTGCCTTTCCCATGACGGTGCATTCTCTTCCCATGCGGTCATGAGTTCTGGCCACGTATAGACGCCGGAGCCGGCATGCGGCCATTCTCCGAGAGTTTCGGCGAGGCCAGCGCGCACTGGATTCTCCAGAATGTACCGTGCGACGGTCAGGGTGGCCTCTTCGTCGCGAAGAACGCGCTCGTGGTAGCCGGGCTGCCAGAGCTCTGCGTGCTTTGACTGACTATGGGCGAACCCGGTGACTTGCTTGGTGTGTTTCACGAACCTGCCAAGATCCGCGTCCTCACGTTCTCCCGCCACCAGCAGGTGAACGTGGTCGGGCATCACGCAATACGCGACAATTGCGAAACCGTGGCTGGCGGCTGATTTCAAAATTAGAGCGATGGCGTTTTCTGCGACGGTTGCGTCCGTGAAGGTTGGAGTTCGGAATGCGGTACAGGTGGTGACGAAATATCGCTGCATCCCGACATAGCTCACGCCCCTCAGTCGCTTCGGTCGATTGGTGATCATGCGGAGGCACGATTGCAAAGGGCAGGCCTGAAGGCCTGCACTACTCATGGGCGTCGATGGCGATGCGGCGGGTCCCGGGTCCTTTGGCACCCGGCGGCGGGTCCAAAAGGACCCGCCCTACGTTCGTGAAGGTGACACCGGCACGTGGCCGCGTTTCCAGACCATGAACGTGCGCGTGAATTCGATGACCGGAGTCTTGTCCTGATTGACGCCGGTCGTCCTGACCCGGACGATCCCCACGTGCGGGCGTGATTTCGACTCGCGGGTCTCGAGCACCTCGCTGCGTGAATAGACCGTGTCGCCTTCGAACAGCGGGTGGGGCAGCCGGACCTCGTCCCACCCCAGGTTGGCGACGCCGTTCATGGTCAGGTCGGTCACCGACTGGCCGGTGACCAGCGACAGCGTGAAACAGGAATTGACCAGCCGTCGCTTGAACTCCGTCTGCCTGGCGTACTCGCCGTCGAAATGAATCGGGTTGGTGTTCATCGTCAGGCAGGTGAACCAGACGTTGTCGGCGTCGAGGATCGTGCGGCCCAGCGGATGCTCGTAGACGTCGCCGACCGTGAAGTCCTCGAACACCCGTCCGGTCCAGCCTGGTTTGATCGCCATCAGATCGCTCCCTCTTTCCGCCACGCCGCGATCGTGTCGCGCGAGACGTTCAGTTCTTCGAGAATCGCGTCGGTGTGCTGGCCGAGCGCCGGGATGTCGCCCATCGCCGGCTCGACCCCCTCCATCCTGACCGGCGGGATCATGGCGCGCAGCGGACCGGCGGGGGAGCCGATCTCGCGCCACACGCCGCGGTCGGCAAGCTGCGGATGATCGAGGAACTCGCCCACCGAATTCATCCGGGCGCACGCGATGCCGGCCGATTCTAAGCGCTCGACTACTTCGCCGGCGGTGAGCGTGGCGAACACCGACTCGATCGCGGCGTGGAGCGCCAGCCGATGTTCCACGCGCCGGCTGTTGGAATTGAACCGCTCGTCGTCGGCCAACTCGCCGCGACCCAGCACGTCGCGACAGAAGCGCGTCCATTCGCGGGCGTTCTGGATGCCGAGCATGAGCGCTCCGCCGTCGCCCGCGCGAAACGGTCCGTACGGGGCGATCGACGCGTGGTTCGATCCGGTCCGCGGCGGCGCGGTCCCGCCGTACGCCGCGTAGTACGCGGGCTGGCCCATCCACTCGCCGAGCGCGTCGAACAGCGAGATGTCGAGCGAGCATCCCTGGCCGGTCGCGGTCCGCGACAGCAGCGCCGTGAGGATCCCTGAATACGCGTACATGCCGGCCGCGATGTCGGCCACCGAGATGCCGACCTTGGCCGGCGCATCGTCGCCGGTGATCGACAGCAGCCCGACTTCGCTCTGCACCAGCAGATCGTAGGCCTTCTTCCGCGCGTATGGACCGGTCGATCCGTAGCCCGACACGTTGCAGATGATCAGTCGGGGATGCGCCTGGCGCAGCGTCGACGATGCCGTGCCAAGGCGCTCCGCGGCGCCGGGGGCCAGGTTCTGAACGAACACGTCTGCGCGGGCGAGGAGCCGCGCGAGCACGTCGGCGCACTCCGGGCGCTTGAGGTCGAGCGTGAGCGATTCCTTCGATCGATTCAGCCAGACGAAGTAACTCGACAGTCCTCGGACTTTGGTGTCGTAACCTCGGGCGAAGTCGCCGCCGTCAGGCCGCTCGATCTTGATCACGCGCGCCCCGAGATCGGCCAGCTGACGCGTCGCGAATGGCGCGGCCACGGCCTGTTCGATCGAGACGACGGTGATGCCGTTCAGCGGGAGCATGGTGTGTTTCGGCAGGCCTGAAGGCCTGCACTACGACAGATGTAGTGCGGACCTTCAGGTCCGCCCTCAGTACGATCGCGGCAGACCAAGCACGTGTTCCGCGACATAGGCGAGGATCAGGTTGGTCGAGATCGGCGCCACCTGATAGAGCCGCGTCTCGCGGAACTTGCGCTCGATGTCGTAGTCCTCCGCGAAGCCGAAGCCGCCGTGGGTCTGGACCGCGACGTTGGCGGCCTCCCACGACGCGTCGGCGGCGAGCAGCTTGGCCATGTTCGCCTCGCTGCCGCACGCCTCGCCGCGATCGAACATCTCCGCCGCCTTGATCCGCATCAGGTCGGCCGCCTCCACGTTGACGTGCGCCCGCGCGATCGGAAACTGCACGCCCTGGTTCTGGCCGATCGGCCGGTTGAAGACGATCCGCTCCCGGGCGTAACGCGTGGCCTTGTCGATGAACCAGCGGCCGTCGCCGACGCACTCGGCGGCGATCAGGATGCGCTCTGCGTTCAGCCCGTCGAGCAGGTAGCGGAAGCCCCTGCCCTCCTCCCCGACCAGCGTCGACGCCGGCACCTCGAGATCGTCGAAGAACAGCTCGGTGGTCGCGTGGTTCATCATCGTGCGGATCGGACGGATGGTGAGGCCGTGGCCGACCGCTTCGCGCAGATCGATCAGGAGGATCGACAGGCCCTCGGTGCGTTTCTTCACCTGCTCGATCGGCGTGGTCCGGACGACCAACAGCAGCAGATCCGAGTGCTCCGCGCGCGAGATCCAGACTTTCTGCCCGCGGACGATATAGCGGTCGCCCTGTCTGGTCGCCGTCGTCTTCAACTGCGTCGTGTCGGATCCGGTGGTCGGCTCGGTGACGCCGAAGGCCTGCAGCCGCAGCGCGCCCGTGGCGATCTTCGGCAGGAACTCACGCTTCTGCGCCTCGGAGCCGTGCCGCAGCAGGGTGCCCATCGTATACATCTGCGCATGGCAGGCGCCGGCGTTGCCGCCGCTGCGGTTGATTTCCTCGAGGATGATCGCCGCGTCGCCGATACCCAGACCAGCGCCGCCGTATTCCTCCGGGATTAGCGCCGCGAGATATCCCGCGTCGGTCACCGCCTTGACGAAGGCGTCGGGATACGCGCGGGCGGCGTCGAGCTCCCGCCAATAGCTGTCGGGAAAGGCCCTGCACAGATCGCGGACCGCGTGGCGCAGATCCTGATGAAGTTCGACGCTGGGCACGGCGCCATGATAGACCACGTTGTATGATCGGCGAGCTCGCAGCCGGAAACTCTGCATACAATCCGAGGATGACGATGCGCACACGAACTCTGCTGGCGATGACCACGGTGTGTCTGGCAATAGCGGCGGGGAGTGTGACGAACGCCCAGCGAACCGGCACGGCTCGCCTGCTCGTGCTGAACAAGGACGACGCGGACCTGGCGATTGTCGATCCCGCGAGCGGCACCGTCCTGGGCCGCGTCCCGGTCGGTCAGGGACCGCACGAGCTCGTGACGTCCTCGGACGGCAAGCTGGCGTTCGCGAGCAACTACGGCACCGGTCCGGCCCCGGGACACACCATCTCGATGATCGACATCGCCGCCCAGAAGGAGCTGCGGCGCGTTGACGTCGCGCCGCTGTCGCGGCCGCACGGCCTCGCCTTCCTCAACGGCAAGCTCTACATCACCGCGGAGGCTGACAAGAAGGTCGTGCGCTACGATCCCACCCGCGATCGGATCGAGTGGCAGTTCGAGACCGGCCAAACGACGACCCATATGGTGCTGGCGACGAGGGACGCGATGAACGTCTACACCTCCAACATCGGCAGCGACAGCGTGTCGGCGATCCAGCAGGGCGTGAACGGCGTCTGGACGCAGACGGTCATCCCGGTGGGGAAGGGACCGGAAGGCATCGACCTGTCGCCGAACGGCCGCGAGATCTGGAGCGCGCACTCGCGCGATGGCGGCGTGTCGGTGATCGACACCAGGGCGAGGAAGGTCGTCCAGACGATCGCCATCGGCACCAAGCGATCGAACCGCATCAAGCTGACGCCCGACGGGAAGTTCGCGCTGGTGTCGGACATCGACACCGGCGAGGTGGTCGTGCTCGACGCGCCGGCCCGCAAGGTGATCGCGCACATTCCGGTCGGCAAGTCGCCGGAGGGCATCCTGATGCCGCCGGCCGGCGGCCTGGCCTACGTCGCCGTGAACGGCGACAACTTCGTCGCCGTGATCGATCTCAAGACCTGGCAGGTGACGAAGAAGATCCAGACCGGCACCGGCCCCGACGGCATGGCGTGGATCCCGTAATACGGGTTTCCGGCTGTCGCAAGACCTACGGCTCGACCGTGGCCGTCGACGAGGTGTCGTTCGACGTCGCCGACGGGGAAATCTTCGGACTGATCGGCCCCAACGGCGCCGGCAAGACCACGACGATGGAATGCGTCGAAGGCGTGCGCCAACCCGATCGCGGCACCATTTCGGTCCTCGGCCTGGACCCGGTCCGCGATGTCTACCAGCTGCAACAGCGGATCGGCGTGCAGCTCCAGCAGGCGCAGCTCCAGAAACGGATCAAGGTGTGGGAGGCGGTGCACCTGTGGGCCTCGCTCTACCGCCGGCCAGCCGCCGATGGCGACCGTCTGCTCGACCAGCTCGGTCTGTCGGACAAGCGCAACGCGTGGTTCATGACCTTGTCGGGCGGGCAGAAGCAGCGGCTGTTCATCGCGCTCGCGCTCGTCAACGATCCCGACGTCGTCTTTCTCGACGAGCTGACCACCGGGCTGGACCCGCAGTCGCGCCGGACCATCTGGGATCTGGTGCGCGGCATTCGCGCGCGCGGCAAGACCGTCTTCCTCACGACGCACCTGATGGAGGAGGCCGAGCGGCTATGCGACCGCGTCGCGATCATCGACCACGGCCGCATCGTGGACATCGACACACCGGCGCGGCTGGTCGCGAAGCACTGCCCGGAGCGCACGATAGAGGTCGGCACCGCCGACCCGAACGCAGCGGCGCACTTCCGGCGGATCGCGTCGGTCGACGCGGTAGAGCAGCGCGACGACCGCTACGTCATCCGCGGCCGCGGCGAGGATTTCGTGGCCGACGTGATCCAATGCCTGTCGGACCACCGAATCCGGGCGACCGACTTCCGCACGCTGATGCCGACGCTCGAGGACGTGTTTCTCACGGTCACCGGCCATTCGATTCGCGACTGAGACTGAGACTGCCGACTGACGGACTGAGGACTGAGGACTGAGGAATGTGGCGAGGACTGCTGCAGCTGACCTGGCTCGAGATCAAGATCTTCATGCGCGAGCCGCTGGGCGCGCTGGGGACGATCCTCATCCCCGTGGCGATCTTCGTGGGGTTCGGCCGGCTCGCCGGCGGCCGGCGGACGGCCATGCCGGCGCTCCCGGACGGCAACCTGCTGAGCGTCGATCTGCCGGTGTTTGCGTCGGTGATGATCGCCATCACGGCGGTGCTGTCGCTCGTCACGATCGTCTCGATTTACCGTGAGGGCGGGATTCTCAAGCGGCTGCGCGCGACCCCGCTGCGTCCACAGACAATCCTCTCGGCTCACGTCCTGGTCAAGCTCCTGCTGACCGTCGTCACGCTGATCCTGATGATCCTCGCCGGCAAGCGCTACTACCCCGTGACGGTGGCGGCGCCGCTGCTGAGTTTCGCGATCGCCCTGCTGATCAGCACCGCCAGCATCCTCTCGATCGGATTCGTGATCGCCAGCGTGGTGCCGACCGCGCGCTTTGCGCAGCCGATCGGCGCCGCGATCCTGTACCCGATGGTCGGCCTGTCGGGCCTGTTCTTTCCGCTGGGAGCGCTGCCGCCGGCGCTGCAGACGCTGGCGCGCGTGCTGCCGCTCACCTATGCGGTGTCGCTGCTGCAGGGGATCTGGAAGGGCGAAGCATGGAGCGCCCACCTGCAGCGACATCGCGGCCCTGGCGCTGGTGTGCATCGTCGGCATCGCGGTGTCGTCCAGGGTCTTTCGCTGGGAATAGTTAGAATGTCCAGCATGTCCTCACGCCGCCTCTGTTCCGTGCTCGCCGTCACCTTTGCGCTGGTCGGTTCCCTCGTGGTCTCCATTCCCGCGCAGCAGGCGCCCGGCGTGAACCCGTCGCTGTTTGCCGACATGAAGTGGCGCAACATCGGCCCTATCGCGGCGGGCCGCACCAAGGCGGCGGCCGGCGTGCCGAGCCAGCCGTACACCTTCTACATCGGCATGGTGAACGGCGGCGTGTGGAAAACAACCGACGCCGGCCGCACCTGGAAGCCGATCTTCGACGACCAGCCGACCGGATCGATCGGATGGGTGTCGGTGGCCTTGTCCGATCCGAACGTCGTCTACGTCGGCAGCGGCGAAGGGCTGCCGCGTCCCGGACCTCGCGGTCGGCGACGGGATCTACAAGTCGACCGACGCCGGCGAGACCTGGACGCACCTCGGCCTGCGCGACGCGCAGCAGATTCCGAAGATCGCCATCGATCCCAAGAACGCGAACCGCGCTGTTCGTCGCCGCGCTCGGCCATCCCTACGGCCCCAACCAGGAACGCGGCATCTTCCGATCGACCGACGGCGGTAAGACGTTCGATCGGGTGCTGTTCAAGGACGAGAACACCGGCGGCAAGGACGTGGACATCGATCCGTCGAACCCCGACATCGTCTACGCGACGCTGTGGGAACAGCGTCAGGGCCCGTGGGAGAACGGCGCGTGGGGCGGCACCAGCGGCGGCATCTTCAAGTCGGTCGACGGCGGCACGACCTGGAAGCCGTTGAAGCAGGGGCTGCCCGACGGCGATCATCAACGCCGAGCTCGACGATCGCGCCGAGCAATCCGAAGCGCATCTACGTGACGCTCGAGGCCACCGGGAACGGCACCGGCATCTATCGCTCGGACGATGCCGGAGAGACGTGGGTGCGCAGCACCACCGATGCGCGTCCGGTCAGCCGCATCAACGAAGTGGTGCCGCACGTCCATCCGAAGGATCCCGACACCCTGATCGTCACCGACGTCGTCAGCCACAAGTCCACCGACGGCGGCACGGACGTTCGTGCCGTTCAAGGGCGCGCCTGGCGGCGACGACAACCAGAACATCTGGTGGAACCCGAACGACCCGAACATCATGCTGCTGGTGATCGATCAGGGCGCGGTCGATCACCCTGAACGGCGGCCAGACCTGGAGCTCGTGGTTCACGCAGTCGACCGCCGCGCTGTACCACGTGATGACCGACAACGCGTTTCCGTATCGCGTCTGCGGCGGTCAGCAGGACAGCGGATCGGTCTGCATCGCGAGCCGCGGCAACGACGGCGCAGATCACGATTCGCGAGTGGCATCCGGTCGGCGTCGAGGAATACGGCTACGCCGCGCCCGACCCGCTCGATCCCGATCTCGTCTACGGCGGCAAGGTGACGCGCTACGATCGCCGCACCGGCCAGGTGTCGAACGTCGGGCCGGTCGAAGGCGGCAGAGGCGGCGGCCGTGGCCGCGGCGGCCCGCCGGCGCGCCCGACCTATCGCACCGTCCGCACGCAGCCGGTCGTGTTCTCGACGGTCGACAAGCGGGCGCTGTTCTACGGCAACAACGTGCTGTGGAAGACGATCGACGGCGGCATCAACTGGAAGCAGATCAGCCCCGACCTGACGCGCGAGACGTGGGACGTCCCGAAGAGCGTCGGCACCTACGCGTCCAGCGTGCGAGCGCGCGAGCGCGGCGCGATCCCGCGCGCAGGTCATCTACACGATCGGTCCGTCGTACACGCGACATCAACCGGATCTGGATCGGCACCGACGACGGCGTGATCGCCACGACGGCGGACGGCGGCCTGCACTGGACCAATGTCACCCCGCCGCAGCTCTCGCCGTTCATGAAGGTGTTCACGATCGATCCCGGCCGCTTCGATCCGCTGACCGCCTACGCGGCGGTCAACACGCTGCGCCTTGACGACATGAACCCGCATCTCTACCGGACCCACGACGGCGGCAAGACCTGGACGGAGATCGTCAACGGCATTCCCGGCGGCGCGCCGGTCAGCGTCGTGCGCGAAGATCCGAAGCGCAAGGGGCTGCTGTTCGCCGGATCGGAGACGCAGGTCTACGTGTCGTTCGACGACGGCGATCATTGGCAGTCGCTGCGGCTGAACATGGCGGCGTCGTCGGTCCGCGATCTGCGTGATCAAGGACGACGACCTGGTGGTCGGCACGCACGGCCGCGGCATCTGGATCCTCGACGACATCACGCCGCTGCGGCAGATCGACGAGCGAGCGGCGCGACGGTGCCGAGCGGACGTGATCCTGTTCAAGCCGCAGCCGGCGCTGCGCGTGCGGTGGAACATGAACACCGACACGCCGCTGCCGCCCGACGAGCCGGCGGCACCCAATCCGCCCGGAAGGCGCGATCATCGACTACTACTTGAAGTCGGCCGCGAGCGGTCCGGTCGACGCTCGGAGATCTTCGGCGCGACGGCAAGCGCGGTGCGCAATTACTCGAGCACCGACCACCGTCTTCACGCCCGATCCGAAGACCAGCACGATGCCGCTCTACTGGTATCGCCCGCCGACGGCGCTGTCGGCGGCGGCCGGCATGCACCGCTTCACCTGGGACGTGCACTATCAGCCGCTCCCCGGACGGCGGCAGACGGCGCGGCGGTCGGCGGCCGAACGCTGCCGATCGCCGCGATCGGCCACAACACGGTCCCGGCGCCGACGACGCCGTGGGTCAATCCCGGGCACGTTCACGGTGAAGCTGACGGTCAACGGCAAGACCTACTCGCAGCCGATCGTCGTCAAGGCCGATCCGCGCGTCAAGACGCCCGCGCTCGCGATGCAGCAGGTCTACACGCTGTCGAAGGCGCTCTACTACGGCGCGATCGACGTGCAGGCGGCGGCGCGGCAGGCGCGGGCGATCCGCGATCAGATCGCGGCCAGGAAGGCGCAGGCGTCAGGGCCGGCGGCCGCCGCGTTGACTACCCTCGATTCGTCGATCGAGGCGCTGTTGGGCACACCGGCGGCTGGCGGCGATACGCTGAGCGCGGCGGGCGGCGGTCTCGCCGGCGTGATGAATTCGCTGCAGGGCGCGGATGTGCAGCCGACCACGGTGCAGTTGACCGCGATCTCGCGCGCCCGCGCGTCTGCGGCGACGGCGATGGCGAAGTGGACCGCGATCAGGTCCGTGGACGTGCCCGCGGCGAACGCGACGCTCGCCGCGGCAGGGCTCGCGCCGATGACGTTCTAGGCGCCGTGGCCCGCGAAACACGGCATCTGTCGCTGCTGCGATCCTTCACGCCCGCCGATGTCCTCACCATCGGCAACGCGAGCTGCGGGACGATCGCGATCTTCCTGTGCCTCGACTACGTCGCCGCGGACAACCGGAAGTTCCTGTGGATTGCCTTCGTGCTGCTGCCGCTCGCGCTGGTGCTCGACGTCCTCGACGGCTATGTCGCCCGGCTGCACCGGAACCGACAGTCGGTGATGGGCGGCGATCTCGACTCGCTGTCCGACGTCATCTCATTCGGCGTGGCGCCCGCGGTGCTCGGGTTCACGCTGGGGCTGCGCGGCGGCTGGGACATGCTGTGCCTTACCTACTTCGTGGTGTGCGGCATCAGCCGGCTGGCGCGCTTCAACGTGACCGCCGCCGCATTGGTCGACGCCGAGACCGGGAAAGTGAAATACTTCGAGGGCACCCCGATCCCCACCAGCATCCTGCTCGTCGTCCTCCTGGGCGTCGCCTTCGCGCTGGGGCACATCGACGACCGGCTCTGGTTCGGCGTGTATCGAGTGGGACCGGCGCTGCTGCACCCGCTCTCGCTCGTGTACGTGGCCAGCGGGAGCGCCATGATCAGCGCAACGCTCAGGGTGCCGAAGCCGTGAGACATCGAGAGGAGAGTCAGTGACCGCTGCGACCGAGACGGAGTTTCGCACCTCGGGTCTGGTCCGGCTGACCCGTCCGCAGCTGGTCGGCACCTTGACCGGACTGCTGCTGGCCGCGCTGCTCGCGGCCATCGACCAGACCATCGTCGGTACCGCCGAGCCGCGCATCATCGCGCAGCTGTCCGGGTTCGACCGTTATCCCTGGATCGCGACCGCCTACCTGCTGACCTCGACGGTGTCGGTGCCGATCTTCGCGAGCCTGTCCGATATCCACGGGCGCAAGCCGTTCTTTCTGCTGGGTGCCACCCTCTTCACGGCGACGTCGGCGCTGTGCGGCGCCGCCGGCACGCTCACGTTCCTGCCGATCGACGGCATGGGGCAGCTGATTCTGTTCCGCGGCCTGCAGGGGATCGGCGCCGGGATGGTGATGGGGCTGCTGTTCACGATCGTGGGCGACATCTTCTCGCCGGCCGAGCGCGGGCGCTTTCAAGGACTGTTCGCCGCGGTGTGGGGTCTGGCGTCGATCTTCGGACCGACGCTGGGCGGCTGGCTGACCGACCACTGGTCGTGGCGCGCCTGCTTCTGGGTCAATCTCCCGGTGGGCGCGGTCGCGGTCGCGGCGATCTACTTCGAGTTTCCCCACATGAAGCCGCGCGGCGCCACGCGCCGGCTCGACTGGGCCGGCTTCGCCACGTTGATCGGCACGGTGGTGCCGCTGCTGCTGGCGCTGACCTGGGCCACGCAGTACGGCTGGACGTCGGTGCGCGTCGAGTCACTGCTGGCACTCGCGGCCGTGATGCTCGCGCTGTTCCTGTATGCCGAATCCCAGGCTCCCGAGCCGGTGATTCCGCTGATGCTCTTCAGGGATCCGATCATCGCGATCTGTTCGGTCTGCGCCTTCGTGCTCGGGATGGGCATGTTCGGCGTGATTATCTATCTGCCCCTGTTCATGCAGGGTGTGCTCGGGGTGTCGGCGACGCAGTCGGGGAATCTGCTCACGCCGCTGATGATGGGCGCCGTCGTCGGCAGCATCGTCGGCGGCCAGACGGTGTCGAGGACCGGCACCTACAAGAAGGTGGCGGTGGTCGGTTCCGTGCTGGTGGCGATCGGCATGGTGGTCTTCGCGCAGATGGGCGTGGATACCACGAGGCTGTTCGTCGCCGGCGGCATGGTCATCTCGGGCCTGGGCATGGGACTGCTGCAACCGGTCTACACGCTTGCGGTGCAGAACGTCGCGCCCCGGCGGCAGATGGGTTCGGCCACCTCGTCGACGATCTTCTTCCGATCGATTGGCAGCACGGTGGGCGTCGCCGCGTTCGGCTCGATCATGCTGACCCGCTATCACGCGGTATTCGAACAGTCGATGCCGGCACACGTACCCGCGGCCGCGGCACCGTATTTCGCGAACCCGCTGCTGTTGGTGCAGGTGCGCCCGCAGATGGAGGCGGCCTTCAGCCGCTTCCCGGGCGGACCCGCGCTGCTGCAGACGCTGTTCGACAACGTCCGCGCCTCGCTCGCCAGCGGACTGCACCTGATCTACCTCTGCGCCGCCGCGATCATGGTGCCGGCGGTGATCCTGCACATCGTGTTGCGGGACGAACCGCTCCGGACCCGCGCCGTGGAGCCGGAGCTCGCGGCGCACTGAACGCGGCGACGGCAGACCTGAAGGTCTGCGCTACATGTCGGAGCGCGACATGTGTCGTAGTGCAGGCCTTTAGGCCTGCCATCTGCATCACCGCTGCGGCAGCGTGAACGCGACGTATTCCCCCGAGTAGTTGCCGCCGCTGATCGCCACCACGATGTACTGCTTGCCGTCCACGAGGTAGGTCATCGGCGAGCCGCTCTGCGGCGCCGCCATCCAGATGGCGCCGACTTCCGCGCCCGCGCTCTTGTCGTAGGCGCGCAGCATGGCGCCGCGCGGATGATCGGGCGTCGTCGTCAACTGCGGATCGCCCATCACCACCAGCGTCTTCGTCACCATCAGCCCGATGCCGCCGGTGCCGGCCTGTCCGGTCTTTGGAATCGTCAGACCTTTGAGCGCGGGATGATTCCGGACGTTGTCCGGCGTGTCGCCGTGCGCCACCTGCCAGACGATGTCGCCGCGATCGAGGTTGATGGCGGAGATGGTGCCGTAGGGCGGCTTGAGGATGGTCAGGCCGTCCACGAGCAGGCCGCCGCCGGCACCGCCGCCGACCGTTGGCGCGTTGGCCGGTGCGGGCGGCGCCGCCGCGGCGGCTCGTTGCGCCGCCGCCTGCGCGGCCGCTCGCGGCGAGTCGGCGGCGCAGCAGTCGCCCGGGCCGATCACCTCGGTGAACGGCCGTCCGGCGATACCCGACACATACCGGATGTCCGAAAAGTTCGGCGGCGGCGGCACCAGCGATCCCGAGGTGATGCCGACGTTGTTCGCGTTGGCGAAGGCGGTGTGGGTTTCCGGGTCGTAGGCGATGCCCGGCCAGTTGGTGCCTCCCACCGCGTTGCCCATGTTGATCGCGCCGAGCACGCCGTTGACGTCGCCGAGCACCGGCGGGTTGTACATCCACGGTCCGACCTTGTAGCGTGAGATGTTCTTGATCGCCTGGGCGCGGAGCTCCGGCGTGAAGTCGATCAGATCGTCCGGAACCTTCAGATAGTTCCGGGCGTAGGCCGGCGGCCTGGTCGGAAACGGCTGCGTCGGGCTCGTGGTCTCGCCCGGCACGTCCGACGTCGGCACGGGCCGCTCCTCGATCGGCCAGACCGGTTGTCCAGTGACGCGATCGAAGACGAACAGAAACGCCTGCTTCCCGGCGACCGCCACCGCTTTGATGGCCCGCCCGTTCACGGTGATGTCCGCGAGGATCGGCGCGGAGGACATGTCGTAGTTCCAGAGCGGATGGTGCACCAGCTGGTAGTGCCACTTGCGGACGCCGGTCTTGAGATCGACGCAGACCAGGCTTTCGGCGAACAGGTTGTTGCCGGGCCGGTGTCCGCCGTAGTAGTCGGAAGTCGGCGTCTCGACCGGCAGATAGACGAGGCCGAGCTCTTCGTCCACGGTGATTTGGGTCCAGACGCCGTTGTTGCCATTGACGGCCCACGAGTCCTTCTCCCACGAGTCGTTGCCGAACTCGCCGGGCAGCGGGATCGTGTTGAAGGTCCACAGGCGCTTGCCGGTCCGCACGTCGAAACCGCGCACCAGGCCCTTGGTGTTGTTGTGGGTGCTGACGGTTGCGCCTTCGCGAAACGACGATCCGACGATGACGACGTCCTTCGCGATGGCGGGGGTCGCGTGCCAGCCGATCTCGCCGGTCTCGAGATCGATCTGCTGCCCGGCGCCGAACACCGCGCCCTCCTTCAGATCGACGATGCCATCCTTGCCGAAGCCGGCGATCGGCGCGCCGTTGTGGGCGTTGAGCGCGACCAGGCGATAACCGGTGGTGACATAGAGCACGCGGTCGTCGCCGCGGCCGTCGGTCCAGTACGAGAGCCCTCGGCCCGACAGCTGTCTCGGCGAGACGCCGGCGCGCTTACCCTCACGCAAGCTGTGCGCCCACAACAACTCGCCGGTCTTGCCGTCGAGCGCGACCACCGAGCGCCGGGTGCCGCCGGTCGTATAGAGGACGCCGTTGATCGCGAGCGGCGTGCCTTCGAGCTTGTACTCGGGGCGCGGCCCAAGCATGTCGGTCTTGAAGCGCCAGGCGACTTCGAGCGTCTTGAAGTTGGCGGCGTTGATCTGATCGAGCGGCGAGTACTTCGTGCCGCGCATGTCGGCGGTGTAGTGCGGCCAGTCGCCGCTGGCGGTCGACGGCGGACGCGCCGCGCCCGCGCGATCCTGTCCCGAGAGCCCCGTGGAGACCGCAAGCAACGCCGCCGACAGACACAGGAGCCCGAATCTGCGCGTCATGTCTCCTCCAGTCGTGAGAGCCGCTATCTTACGCTTGCGCGGCGCCCGAGGCGCGATAAACTCACCCGAAAAGGGGCGGTAAGGAGGTGGTCATGCGGCGAACGATCGTGGCGATCATCGCGGGAGTGTCGTGCCTGGTGCTGCCGCTGCGCGCGGCCGACTCGTATGCGTCGATCGACGGCGCGCACCTGAAGTCTGTACGTCGAGGAGCTGGCGGCGATGTCGCGGCGCTATCGCGACAACGGGCATCCGCAGTTCTGGGGCCGGATCATCGGCAGTGAGGCCGACGCCGAGAACGGCCGTTGGCTGATGGCGAAGCTCAAGGCGCTCGGGGTCTCCGATGTCCACGACCAGCCGTTCGATCTGCCGCCGCAGTGGATGCCGGAGTCGTGGAGCGTCAGCGCGTCTGGCGGCGGCAAGAGCCTTGTGCTCGGCAGCGCGCAGCCGACCCATCGTGGCGTCGCCACACCGGCGGGTGGGCTCGAGCTCGAAGCGGTCGATGTCGGACTCGCCACCGACGCCGATCTCGCGCGTCAGGATCTGAAGGGGAAGGCGGTCTTCTTCTACAGCAACGACTACATGTCGCGCCACGCCACCGCGTCCAACGGCGCGTGG
Source organism: uncultured Acidobacteriota bacterium (assembly GCA_963794705.1). Taxonomy (GTDB): domain Bacteria; phylum Acidobacteriota; class Vicinamibacteria; order Vicinamibacterales; family CAVVIG01; genus CAVQFC01. The sequence continues at coordinate 568,321 of CAWCFI010000003.1, read as the reverse complement.
AAGCGCATCGGCGAGAAGGGCGCCGCGGCGATCTTCATCACGCTGATGATCCCGGGCAACCTGCACTTCCAGTTCTATCCGGTGCAGAGCGCGATGCCGACCTTTGCGCTCGGACAGGACGATGGGCTGGCGGTGCGTGAGCTGATCGCGAAATCGGCCGGCGGCCCCGCCCCACGCGTCAGGCTGGCACTCGACGTGAAAATGGTCCCCGGACTGAAGACCGCGACGATCTGGGGCACGCTGCCTGGCACCAGCGACGAGAACGTCATGGTCGTCGCGCATCGCGACGGCTGGTTCGAAGGCGCGAACGACAACGGCACCGGCATCGCGACGCTGCTCGGGATCGCCGAGTACTTCGCGAAGGTGCCGGCGTCGCAGCGGCGCCGCACGATCACGTTTATCGGGTCGACCGGCCATCACGACGGCACCGCGGAGAGCGGCACCTGGCTGTCGCAGCATCCCGAGCTGTTCGCGAAGACGGCGCTGTTGATCAACTGCGAGCACACCGCGGCGAACCAGCTGGTCTCCTACAACGGCACGGTGCGCAAGGCGAGTTCGACCTCGCCGCTGATGCTGGTACGTCGGCGGCAGCCACTCGCTCGAGGAAATCGTGCTTGGCGCCTACCGCAGCTTCGGCGTGCCGATCTACGACCGCGGCGAGCGCGGCGCGGCCGGCGAGATCGGCCGGATCCAGAATCTTGCGCCGTCGATGCAGCTGATCGATACCGGCCTCTACTGGCACTCCGACAAGGAGACGCCCGACATCATCCCCGCCGACGGCCTGGCGGCGACGACGCGCGCCTATGCGAAGATCATCGCCGACATCAATGCGTTGCAGCTGAAGGATCTGCAGCGGCCTCGCGATTGATCAGCCAAGGTCATGATGCAATCCTCGGGAGGACGACGCCGATCGGATCTCTGAACACGGCGTCGGCGATGTCGTCGAACGGCGTCGGTTCGGCGTTGATGATCACGAGCCGGGCGCCGGCCGCCTTGGCCAGCGGCACGGCCCCGGCGATCGGGTAGACCTGCAGCGTGGTGCCGATCGCCAGCAGGAGGTCGGCGTGCTCGGCGGCGCGCATCGCCCGGTCGATGACCACCGGATCGAGCGACTGGCCGAACGAGATGGTCGCGCTCTTCAGGATCCCGCCGCAGCGCTCGCAGGGCGGATCCTCTTCGCCGGCGCGCACGCGATCGAGCACGAGCGGCATCGGTCCGCGCCAGCTGCAGGCCATGCACATCACCTCACGCATCGTGCCGTGGACTTCGAGGATGTGTTCCGGCGGATGACCGGCCAGTTGGTGGAGGCCGTCGATGTTCTGCGTGATCAGCGCGAGCATTGTGCCGCGGCGCTCGAGCTCGACCAGCGCGCGATGGCCGGCGTTCGGCGTGGCGCTCCAGGCCGGATGCTCGAGACGGCTCTGCCAGGCGAGCCGCCGCACTTCGGGATCCGCCATGTAGTGCTGGATGTTCGACAGCTTCTCGGCCTTCGGATTCCTGGTCCAGACACCCTGCGGCCCGCGGAAGTCGGGAATGCCGGACTCGGTGGAAATCCCGGCGCCGGTGAGCGCGACCACACGTGTCGCGGCGGCGAGCCAGCGGCGGACCTGGTCGACGAGCGTGTCCATCACTTCTTTGTACCCGCGGGGCTATACTGCGCGCAAAGGTTTAGAAGGAGGGTGCGATGGTTCGCCGGTTCGCGGTCGTGCTAGTCGTGATGGTCGTGCTCGCGCTTCAGGGTGTTGGTTTCGCGCGCGGCGGCGCCGAGCTGAACCCCAAGGCGATTACCATTCAACTTCCCGCCGAGATCAAATGGAACAAGGGGCGTGGCTCCGAAAGTGCCACGCTCGTCGGCGATCCCTCCAAGCCGGGTCTCTATGTCGTCCTGCAGAAATGGCTGGCGCACAACAACAGCCGGCCGCACTTCCATCCCAACGACCGCTACATCACGGTCATCTCGGGGACCTGGTGGGTGAACACCGGCCCAAAGTACGACCTCGAGGGGATGAAGCCGGTGCCGGCCGGCAGCTTCGTGACGCACTTCGGCAAGGAGATTCACTACGACGGGGCCAAGGACGAGGACTGCGTCCTGCAGATCGTCGGGATGGGCCCGGCGACGTCGACGGCCGCGGAAGAGAAGTGAGACCGGACAGGACGCGGCGGCTACTGCACCTCGAAGGCGAGCAGGACGTTGCCGGGGCGGCCGAGATGATTGCCGTAGCCTGAGTTGAGGTAGAGCATGCCGCCGGCGATGGTCGGTCCCGGACCCTGGATCGCGCCGCCGCCGGCCTTGATGCCGTTCAAGGTCTCGAATTCCCGATTGGTGTCGAACTCCCAGATCACTGCGCCGTCCCGGGTGGCGTGCGCGCGCAGCGCGCCGTCGTTCGACCCGGAGAACAGCACGCCGGGAATGAGCGTCGGCGCGGAAATCAACGCGGCGCTGCAGCCGGTGCCGGCCGCGCACTTCAGCGGCGGCGGCGGCAGGTACCAGGCGCGCGTCGCCGCTGACGAGATCCACCGCGTGCAGGCCGCCTGGCTTCGGGGTCCGGATATCCGACACCGGGAAGTAGGCGCGCTCACCGTCGACGGCGGCGCCCCATTGGATGCCACCCCAGATCGATCCTTCTCCGGCGTGATACTGCCAGAGCAGCGCACCCTCCTTCTCGACATCGAGCGCGAACGCGTTGCCGGATTTCTGCGCCGCGATGATCACGTCCCGCCCCGCCACCGTGACCAGCATCGGCGGCGTTCCGAGATCGAAGTCCGGCCCCGCCTTCTCGCCACAGTTCGCGCTGCCGGCGCGGCAGCCGAAGACGTCGCCGGCGGTCAACTGATGGATCCACTTGATCGCGCCGCTCTGCAGATCGAAGGCGACAATCGCGTCGGCGGTCGGCTGGGCCGGCGCGCTGTAGGTATTGCCGGTGCCGGCGTAGATCAGACCGCGCTTGACGTCGATCGTCGGCGCCGACCAGATGCCGACACCCGATGGTCCCCACAGCGCTGCGCCGGCGGCGTTCTTTCCGGCGGCCTGCGCCTCCGGCACCATCCAGGTTCGCCAGAGGGTGGCGCCGGTTCTCGCGTCGAGCGCGTTCAGGCTGCCGCGGAACGTGCAGCATTCGTAGCCAGGCTGGCTGGCGGCGGTCTCTTCCATCGACGAGACCGGCACGTACAGGCGATCCTGAAACAGCGTGGGCGATCCGGTGATGCGAGCGTAGAGATGGTCGTCCAGCCGCCGCGACCACAACTCCCGCCCGGTTGCCGCGTCGAGCGCATAGACATTGGCGCCGGTGTCGCCGAAGTAGACCGCGTAGCCGGCGCCTTCGCGCGGGCCGAACGACAGCGCGGTGCGCACGCCGCTCTTGGCGGTGAAGGTCCAGTAGATGCACCCGCTCTCCGCGTCGAGCGAGTAAACGGTGCCGTTCTGGCTGCCGACGAACAGCCGGCCGGCGGCGATGGTCGGCTGCGACCACGCCGAGGTGGCGTCGGGAAACCCGAAGGCCCACTTCAACGACAGCTTCGGCACCTGCTCCGCGGTGAGGCCGGCCTGCTGCGCAGACTGGAATCTGGTGTTGGCCGCCGACGGCGACCAGCCGCGCCAGGCGGGTGAGGAGGCGGAATCGACCAGCGGCGGCGAGGCGGTGCAGCGTCCGATCTTCGCGCCGGTGATGTCGCTGCCGAGCGCGCGGCCGCTGAGATATTCGGCGACGGCGCGACGTTCGGCGCCGCTCAGGCGGCCGCCCTGCGGACGCATGCCGCCTGCGGTCAATGCGGCGAGGATCGCTTCCGGCGATCGGCGCTTGAGGAGATCGGGGCTCGGCGCGCGCGACCCGGTGGCGCCGTCATGGCAGCTCGAACAGTCGCGCGCGAAGATCGCCGAGCCGTCGGGTGCCTGAGGCAGTCCCGCGAGAACGGCGGCCGCCAGGAGCGCGACGATCACTTCTTCGGCGCCGCGAGGTACTCCTTGTCCTGGACCGGCTCGAGCCACTTCACGTCGCCCTCGTAGATCGTGAGCTGCAGCGCGTCGGTGTCCGGCGCGGCGCCGTGCCAGTGTTCGACGCCCGCCGCGGTCCACCACGGCTGGCCCGGCGCGGTTTCGATCACCGGGCCGCCGCGCACCTGGGTCCGGCCCTTGCCCTCTTCGAGCATCAGCAGCTGGCCCCAGGTGTGACTGTGCCAGTTGGAGCGGCTGCCCTTGGGGAACTTCAGTCGGGTAGTGCGCACCTTGGTGGCATCAACCGCGCCCGGCGTCCCGCCCATGAAGTTGCTGGTCTGGCCGACGACCCAGATCGGCGCGGCGACCGCACACAGAATCGTGAGGAGCTTTACACGCGTCATGTTTCTCCCGCTCGGCTGAAGCCTTCGCGCTCCGTTCAAAGCCGTCGCGCTACCGCGTTACCGTGACTGTCACGTTGTCGTAGGTGAACACCGCGCCGTCGCTGGCGACGGCCCGCAGCACGTAGGTACCCGCTTCCTTGAACGTCACGTCCGTGATCCACGTGTTGTTCGGGGGCGGCTCGGGGATGAAGTAGGGCGGCGACCACGGCGAGTTGCCGTAGGCGCGGGTGTCGGTCCACGCCTTCATCTGCTCCGGGCTGAACGTGACGTCGGCCGCCTTGCCGCGGTAGACGATCCACGACAGCCGCAGGCCAGGGCCGCTCGCCGGCACGAGCGACGTCGGGGCGCGATACAACGCCGCCGCGGGCATCGACGTCGGCAGCGAGGCGCCGCGCCCGCGACGCGCGGGGATGTTGTCGGGATCCTTGGCGATCGCGGTCAGCGTCAGCGGCGCACCGACCTTGGTCATCCTCTTGTTTTCACCTTCGACCTTGAGGGTGGGCGGAAGGTTGGTGCGCAGCTCGTCGCGCAGGCTGCCGAAGTCGCCGCCGACTTCAGTCGAGATCACCTGGTTGTCGATCATGTAGTCGTTCTTGAGCGAGGCGTAGGCCTTTTCGATCTTGCCGTGCGTCTTCACCGTCCAGATCAGTTCCTTGTCGCCGAAATCCTTGGGCACCTTGATGGTGAAGAGGAACGGGCTGCGGCGCGGATAGAAATGCGTTGGCTGGCCGCGATCCGGTCCTCCCGGCTCGATGCTGTTGTCCGGCCCGATCGGGATGTCGAATTCCTCCGCCCAGTTCTGGTTCATGTAGCCGAACACCAGCGTCTGCGAGCCGTCGTCTTCGGTGCGCCACCCCTCGTATGCCGGCGACACGACCTGGCCGCTCGAGTAGGTGAACCGCATCTGCGCGTTCGCGGCGGTGATCATCAGCAACGCCGCTCCCGCGGCGCACCACAGACGCCGCATCACTGCGGATCCTGCGGGCGCCCGGGCGTCGCGGCGGTCGAGGTCGCCGTCGCGGTCGGCGGCGCCCAGCACAACGGACAGCCGATGTCGTAGTCGTTGCGGCTCTTCATGTTCTTGCGCCGCTTCGCCATCTCCGCCTGAAACTGGTCTTCGGTCAGCGAGACCGAGTAGCCGAGGTCGATGAACATGTTGGCGACCGAGCGCCGTCCGCCGCCCGCCCAGTTTCTGGGATCGACCGGGTTCTTGTTCGCGGCGGTGGTGTCGAGGAAGCCGATCAGATGGACGATCGTCCCTTTCGGCAGCAGCGGCGCCGCATCGTCGTCATAGACGTACTGCTTCACCCAGTTGTGGTCGTAGCCGACGCAGTTGAGCGTCTGGATGTTGTGCCCCCAGATCGCCTCGAGGCACATGCGGACGCCGGGCGCGTGCAGGTGCGGCTCGAAGGTGATGTACTTGGTGTGCTCCTGCAGCACCGCGTAGGCGTGGAGCTCCTGGCCGGACTCGTTGGGGCGCACGTCGATGTTGATGCCGTCGCCGAGGCGGACGCCCGATCGTTTGTAGATCGGCTTGTAGCCGAGCGGGAAGAACTTGAACGCGAACTCGAGGTGCCCTCTGGTCTCGCGGCCGTTCGAGTGGAGGTGGCCGGCGTTCAAGGAGAGCGACGAGTGTGCGGCGAGCAGTCGTCCTGCCTCCGGCGGGAAGATATCGGCGTTGCGTCCGACCTCGTGGATCGGCCAGCTGCCGCCGCCCTCGTTGGCGCCGCTGCTCGCGCGCTCGCCCTCGACGATGCTCTCGTAGGTCATGTGGTGGAAGACGTAGCGACCGCCGACGGTGGCCACCGACTTGTCGTGCGGGATGTCGTTGACCTCGCGCACTTCGACCGCCGACACGTAGCGGTCCTCGTTCAGCCCGGTCGGGATCAGCCCGAAGTCGCCCCACCTGTCCGGGCCGATCGCCGGCACCGTGACGTCCTTCGATCGCAGAATCAGATCGGGTTCGCCGATCGTCCACTTGTCGGTGCCCTCGAACTCGAGCGCCTTGGGCAGGTCGGCGGGGTTGCCGCGCGGGGCGCCGTTGTCGACCCACTTCGCCACCATCGCGACCTCGTCGTCGCTGAGCGAGGGATCGTGTTTGAACTTCTGGATGCCGATGTTCTTCTCGACGAAGAACGGCGGCATCGCGCCGCGCTGGCTGCGCAGCGCGGTTCGCGCCTTGATCGACTTGGCCCAGGGCCGGACGTCCTCGTAGGTGATCAGCGCCATCGGCGCGACGCCGTCGGCGTGATGGCACTCCTGACAACTGCGCTGCAGGATACGGGATATGTCCCTGGTGAACGTCACCTCTGGAGCAGGTGTCGCGGGGGCCTGGGCGATCAGGCCGACGCCGGCCGTCGCGGAGGCGGTGAGCAACAGGCTGAACAGACCCAGACGTCTCGGCCGACGGTCGTACGCCATGAGCGGACCTCCTCGAAGCCGACGGTTCGCCACGAATTTACACCCGGAGCGCGCCGTCCCGGCAACATATTTCGCGAGTACACTCTGCGGCGATGACGTGGGTCGTGGCGATTGCGGCGGTGTTCCTGGCGGCGGCGCCGGAGCATGCGGCGGCGCGCACCTACAACGTCGCGCTCGGCGTCGGCTGCGAACACTGCCACACCGCCGGCAGCTTCGCCGACTCGACCAAGCCGGCGTTCGACTTCGCGCGCCGGATGGTGCGCATGGTCCAGGGGCTCAACGACGGGCCGCTGCAGGCGCTTGGCGGCGTCACCTGCTGGAGCTGTCATCGGGGACAGACCGCGCCGCCGCGGCTGCCGCGCGCCAACTGGGAATCGATCGCCGCCGTCCATACAACAGAGTTCGCCGGCCGCGACAACCTGAGCCTCGCGATGAGCGTGTATGCGGCGTCGCTGGGCGTCGCGTGCTCGCACTGTCACGTCGACGGCGACTGGACCGCCGGAACGAAGCGCCCGCACCAGATGGTCGCGCGGATGGCGCCGATCTTCGATCTGATCCCGACCTATTTCGACAGCGCGATCCGCGCGCCGCGCACCCAGTGCTACATGTGCCACCAGGGGCGGCCGGTCGTCGAGCGCACGCCGCATTGAGGAGACTGTCCGCATGAGCAGAACCGTCCTCGCGTCCATCGCCCTGATCGCGTCCGCGGTCGCCGGATGCTCGAAGCCGCCGGCCAAGTACGATGTCGTCATCCGCCACGGCACGATCTACGACGGGACCGGCGGCGCCGGCAAGGTCGGTGATGTCGCCATCCTCGACGATCGCATTGCGGCCGTCGGCGATCTCGGCGGCGAGCGCGGGCGGGACGAGATCGACGCGACCGGACTTGCGGTCGCGCCCGGCTTCATCAACATGCTCAGCCACTCCGAGTCGTCGCTGATCGCGGACGGACACGCGCAGGGGACGCTGCGGCAGGGCGTCACGCTCGAAGTCTTCGGCGAGAGCTCGATGGGGCCGGTCAACGAGCAGATGAAGAAGGACCTGATGGAGCGCCAGGGCGACATCAAGTTCAACATCGTCTGGAACACGCTCGGCGGCTACCTGGATCACCTGGTGGCGCGCGGCATCTCGACCAACGTCGCGTCGTTCGTCAGCGCGGCGACGGTCCGCGCCAACGAAATCGGCCTCGATAACCGGCCGCCGACCGCGGAGGAGCTCGATCGGATGCGCGCCCACGTCCGCGTCGCGATGGACGAGGGCGCGATGGGGCTGACCACCGCGCTGATCTACATTCCCGGCGTCTTCGCCAGGACCGACGAGCTGGTCGAGCTCGCCAAGGTCGCGTCGGCGTCGGGCGGGATGTACATCTCGCACATGCGCAGCGAAGGCGACCGCCTGCTCGAGGCGATCGACGAAACGCTGACGATCGCCAGAGAGGCGAAGATTCGCGTCGAGATTTATCACCTCAAGGAAAGCGGCCAGTCGAACTGGAGCAAGCTCGACGCGGTGATCGCGAAAATCGAGGGTGCGCGCAAAGAGGGACTGGACATCACCGCCGACATGTACAACTACACCGCCGGCAGCACCGGCCTCGATGCGGCGATGCCGCCGTGGGTGCAGGAAGGCGGCTACAAGGCGTGGGCCAAACGGCTCCAGGACCCGAAGATCCGCGAACGCGTCCGTCGCGAGATGACGGCGCCGGGCCCGGCCTGGGAAAACCTGATGCTCGCCGCGGGCGGCAAAGGCACGCTGCTGGTCGGCTTCAAGAACGAAGCGCTGCGACACTACGCAGGCAAGACGCTGGAGGAGGTCGCCACGGCGCGCGGCAAGAGCGTGCAGGACACCGCGATGGATCTCGTCGTCGAGGACGGCAGTCGTGTCCAGGTTGTGTACTTCCTGATGTCGGAGGAGAACGTCAAGCGGCAGATCGCGCTGCCGTGGGTCAGTTTCGGCTCCGACGCCTCCTCGATGGCTCCCGAAGGCGTCTTCATCAAGACCAGCACGCACCCGCGCGCCTACGGCAACTTCGCGCGCCTGCTCGGGAAGTACGTGCGTGACGAGCACGTGATCCCGATGGAACAAGCGATTCGCCAGCTGACGTCGTTCCCGGCGGCGACGCTGCGCATCAAGGAGCGCGGCACGCTTGCGCCCGGATTCTTCGCGGACGTCGTGGTGTTCGATCCGAAGACCGTCGCCGACACGTCGACCTACGAGAAGCCGCACCAGTACGCCGTCGGCGTCAAGCATGTCTGGGTCAACGGGGGACAGGTCCTGAAGAACGGCGAGCACACCGGCCAGAAACCGGGCCGCGTGGTGCGCGGACCGGGCTGGAAGCCGACCCGCCCAAACGGGTGAGGCGCGCGGACACCGCGCTTCCTATGATCGAGGCATGCTCCCGCAGCCAGACGATGCGGCGCTCCTCGATGCCTACTCTTCGGCGGTGATTCACGCCGTCGACACCGTCGGTCCCGCGGTCGTCAAGATCGACGCGGGCCGCGGCGGCGGCTCTGGCGTGCTGTTCACGCCCGACGGCCTGATCCTCACCAACAGCCACGTGGTCGAGAACGGCGGCGCGCTGACGGTGGTCATGACCGACGGCCGGTCGCTGCGCGCCGATGTGATCGGACAGGACGCCGACACCGATCTCGCGGTGATCCGCGTCGACGGCTCCGCCATGCCGTTCGCCACCCTCGGCGACTCGCGCGCGGTGCGGGTCGGACAGATCGCGATCGCCATCGGCAACCCCTACGGCTTTCACCATTCGGTGACGGCGGGCGTCGTCAGCGCGCTGGGTCGATCGCTGCGGGCGCGCTCCGGCCGGCTGATGGACGACATCATCCAGACCGACGCGGCGCTCAATCCCGGCAACTCCGGCGGTCCGCTGGTGACGACGCGAGGCGAGGTGATCGGGGTCAACACCGCGATGATTCTTCCCGCCCAGGGCCTGTGCTTCGCGATCGCCAGCAACACGGCACGGTTCGTCGCGGCGCGGCTGATTCGCGACGGGCGCATCCGCCGCAGCTATATCGGGCTGGCTGGACAGACCGTGCCGATTCCCAGGGCGGTGGCGCGCGACAATCAGCTCGCGGTCACGTCCGGTGTCTTCGTGGTGTCGGTGGAGCCGAACAGCCCCGCGGCGGCCGCGGGGGTGAAGGATGGCGATGTGGTGCTGGCGCTCGCCGGCACGCCGGTGACCGGCGTTGACGATCTTCATCGCTTGTTGACCGAGGACAAGATCGGCGAACCAACCGCCGTGACGTTCCTTCGCGCGGCCCGAAAGCGAAAAGTGACTGTGGTGCCGCGCGAGGGGCGATGAGATTTCAGATTTCGGATTTCAGAATTCAGATTCCAATCTGAATTCTGCCTTCTTAAATTTGAAATCTCAGAGCGTGATCAGTCCGCGGCGGACGGCCCGCCGGACCGCGTCGGTCCGGTTCTTCGCGCCGAGCTTCCCGGAGATGGACGACACGTGAAACTTCACGGTCTGGTCGCTGATGCGCAGGCGCGCCGCGATCGCCTTGTTCGGCAGCCCTTCCGCAAGCAGCTCCAGCACCTGCACTTCGCGCGCGGTCAGCGGTTCGTCGAAGCCGTCCTCATCGGGATCGATCGCATCCGGCGCGACGAGAATTCCGTCGCTGTCGAGCTCCGAGGCGCGGGCCGCCGCGAGCGAGTCGAACTCGCCCGCGACCGCCATCGATCCGTTCACCTGCGTGCGCAGCCTTGCGCGGCCGGATGGGGATCCGACGAGAAGCACTCTCACAGGATTTCAGACGTCAGATTTCAGATTTCAGATTCATTCTGAAATGCCAACCTGAAATCTGAAGTTTTAACTCTGAAATATCACTGTTGCGCAGGCCGTTCGCCGACTGTGACCGACACCTCGGTGACCGTGCCGCCTCGCAGAATCTTGAGCGCGACCGGCTTGCCGACGCGATCGCCAAGCAGGAGATCGAGCAGCTCCTCCGGCGCTTCGACGGGATGCCCATCGAACTCGAGCAGCAGGTCGCCGACCAGGACGCCGGCCTGCGATGCCGGACCGCCGCTCGTGACGCCGACGACGAGCAGCGCCTGTTGCCGTCCGTCGGCGCCGCCCTGGCCCTCGGGCAGCGCGACCGGCTGGCCCGCCAGACCGAGATAGCCCCGTCTCAGGCTGCCGTGCTCGAGCACCGTCGCCGCGGTCTTCCACGCGATCGCCGCGGGGATGACGACCCCGAGTCCGCGAATCGCCGCGGCGGTCGCGATGCCGATCAGGCCGCCGGCGGTGTCGAGAAACGCGCCCCCCGCGAACCCGTCGTGCATGGGCGCGGTCGTCCGGATCACCTGATCGATGGCCCGGCGCCGGCCGGTCGGCAAGGGCCCGCCGATCACCGACACGATGCCCGCGCTGGCGGTGACGACGTTGCTCCAGGACCGCGCCACGGCAAGCGCGAGATGTCCGACCCGCGGCGCCGCGGCGGCCGGCGCGAACGGCGGCGTCTCCAGCCCCGCGACCCGCAGCACCGCCAGGCTGGTGGTTGGATCCCATCCGGCGAGCTCGGCGTCGAGCGTGCGCCCGTCGTGCCGACGGACATGGAGGCCGTCCTCGCGGCCGAGCGCGCGGACCGTCGTCAGTACTACGTTGTCGGCGTAGACCAGGCCGCTCGCGGGCCGGCGCCGCCCCTGGACCTGCACGACCGACGGTGACGCCGCGCTGACGGCGTCGGCGAGCTGGTTCGAAAATGATGAGAGAAGGTCAGTAGCCATGCGCGAATCGTGACAGAACGTGCGGCGCCGCGAATCACCCAAACGGGTATGATGCGGCGGGCAGTCAGCAGTCAGCAGTCAGCAGTCTCAGTCAGCAGTCTCAGTCAGCAGTCTCAGTCGACTGAGACTGAAGCTGTCGACTGTTTCGTCTGAGACGGCCGACTGTTCCGGGAGGTATATGCGTACAGCCGTTCTTGCCGTTCTTGTCGCGTTCACGATTCCTCTCGGCGCTCAGCGGCCGGTGATCTCGACCAAGCCCGAGACGCCGTTCAAGCTGGCGACGTTCGAGGCGGCGGGCAAGGTCCGGGTCGGGCTGGTGCTCGGCAATCGCATCCTCGACATCGAGAGCGCCCACGCGTTGATCGTGCAGGAGGTCGCCCTGCGCGGCGAGCCGCCGATGCCGCGCGACATGCGGACGCTGATCGAGACCTACGACACGGTTGCGCCCGGCCTCTACCGGATCGCCAACTATTTCAGCGCCACCAAGCTCGACGCGCCGTTCGTCTTCGACGTCGCCAAGGTCGCGATCAAGGCGCCCATCAAGTATCCGTACAACATCCTGGCGGTCGCGGCCAACTACAAGCTGCACGCCGGCGAGATGTTCGCGCCCGGCAGCCCGCAGCAGAAGGCCGCCAACGAAGCCGATCAGGACAAGGAAGACCCGGTCTTCTTCGCCAAGTCGCCGCGCTCGTGCATCATCGATCCCGACGAGAGCTACGCGATCACGCCCGGGCGCAACATCGACTGGGAAGGGGAGCTGGCGATCATCATCGGCAAGCCGTCGTTCAAGGTCGCCGAAGCGCAGGCGCACGATCACGTGTTCGGCTACAGCATCATGTACGACCTCAGCGACCGCGGCGGCACCGGCCGCCGGCCGCTGACCGGCATGTTCAACGGACCGAACTGGTTCGCCGGCAAGAGCGGCGATCGCTCGGCGCCGTTCGGTCCGTTCATCGTGCCGAAGGAGTTCGTGAAGGATCCCGCCTCGTTCCACATCGTCACCAAGGTGAACGGCGTGGTGAAGCAGGACGGCGATACCCGGAACTTCATCTGGGATGAAGCGCACATGGTCCGCTACCTGACGTCGATCCTGACGCTCTATCCCGGCGACGTGATCTCGAGCGGCACGCCGGACGGCGTCGGCGCCGGACGCAAGCCGCCGGAATTCCTCAAGCCGGGCGACGTCGTCACGATCGAGATCGACGGGATCGGCACGCTGCGCACGCCGATGCGCGCCAACCCATGAACGGCGGGAACGTCAACGGCAGGCCTAAAGGCCTGCACTACATATGCGTGTTGCTGGCGATCGTGACGATCGCCGCGGCACAGCAGCCGGGTGCGCCGCCCGACACGATCCTCGTGAATGCCCACGTCGTCACTGTCGATGCGCGTTTTTCGATTGCGGAGGCCGTGGCGATCGCCGGCGGCAGGTTCACCGCGGTCGGGACCAGCGCGGCGATCCGCGGACTCGCGGGTCCGAAGACGACCACGATCGACCTGCACGGCCAGACGGTCATTCCCGGGCTCGCCGACGGCCACCTCCACGACGCCGGCGGCGGGCCGGGTGTCGATCTCTCCCGCGCACGCAGCCTCGCCGACATCGCTGCCGCGGTCGCCGCCCGGGTCAGGCAGAGCCGCCCCGGTGACGTCATCGTCTCGAACAGCGATTGGCACGAGGCGCAGCTGACCGAGCATCGCCTGCCGTATCGCGCGGATCTCGATGCCGTGTCCCCGGCGAACCCGGTGGTGCTGGTGCGCGGCGGTCACGAGTACATCCTCAACTCCGCCGCGCTGCGGAAGTGGAACATCACGAAAGACACTCCGCAACAGCCAGGCGGGCGCATCACCCGCGGCCTCAACGGCGAGCTGAACGGCGAGCTGATCGATCGCGCCAAGGCGCTGGTGCAGCTGCCGCCGGCGCCGCCGCTCACCATCGAGGCGTTGATCGAACAGCACAAGATCCTGAACGCTGCGGGGCTGACCAGCATCCGCTATCCCGGCGCGTCGATCGACCAGTACCGACTGCTCGAGGAGATGAAACGCCGCGGCTTGCTGACGGTGCGGGTGAGCCAGTTGATGCGCCTTCCCGCAGACAGCGCCGAGACGATGCGCGCGGCGGTCTCCGCCCTCAACCTCAAGCCGGACGAGGGCGACGAGTGGCTGCGGGTCGGCGGCATGAAGCTCGGCGTCGACGGCGGGTTCGAGGGCGGCTGGATGCGGCAGCCGTACGTCGAGCCCTGGGGAGAAGGGGGCACCTTCTACGGCGTCAACACCATGAAGCAGGCGCCTTACACCGACGTGGTGAAGGAGCTGAATCGTCTCGGCTGGCGGGTCGCGACCCACGCGGTCGGCGACGCGGCCATCGACGAAGTGCTCGCCGCTTACGAGGCCGCCAACGCGGAAAAGCCGATCGCCGGGCGCCGCTGGGCGCTCGAACACGGCTTCATCGCCCAACCGGATCAGATCGCGCGCCTGAAAAAACTCGACCTCGTGATCTCGGCGCAGGATCACCTCTATCTGGCCGGGCCGAGCCTGGTCAACTACTGGGGACCGGCGCGCGCGGCGCGGACGACGCCGATGCGCGCTTTCATCGATGCGGGGTTCGTCGTCGCCGGCGGCACAGATTCGGCCGTGGTGCCGTACCCGCCGCTCTGGGTCCTCTATCACTTCATCACCCGCGACACGATCAGCGGCGGCGTGCTCGGCGCGGATCAGAAGATCACCCGCAGGGAAGCGCTGCAGGTCGAGACCATCAACAACGCCTACCTGACCTTCGAAGAGCGCCTCAAAGGCTCGATCGAACCGGGCAAGCTCGCCGACCTCGTGGTCCTGCCGGAAGACATCCTCACCTGCCCGGAAAAAAGCATCGAGCGCATGCAGGTCTCGATGACGATGGTCGGCGGGACGTTCGTGTATCGCAGACCGTAAGAGCTTACGTTCCGAGTAACGCGCTCAGACTCTTCATCCTTTGTTTTCAACGCGTTGGAGCTGGTCCCCACCTTGCTCAAGGAGGCGCATTGTGATCCGATCCTCTTATTCGACCGTACTCGCCCTCGTTCTGACGTTCGCCGCATCAAACGCTGCTCGCGTCTACGCGCAACCACCTGCGGCTCCGGAGGCGCCGGCCGACCCTGCGGCTCAGGCGGCCGCGCAACCGTCCGATGACGACGACGCCAAGTTCCGGCCTCTCGAGCCGGACTTCGTGACCATCAACCTGCCGACGACGCTGCCGCTCCCGGCGCACGCGATGACGTTTCATCTCACGCACCGGTTCAACGAGGACCTGCGCAACGACAGCTTCGAGACGCAGTTGGGCAACCTGTTTGGCCTCGACAACGGCGCCAACATCGGCCTCGAGTTTCGCTACGGGGTGATGAAACATCTCGAAGCGATCGTGACGCGCACCAGCCTCGGCAGGACGTTTCAGTTCACCGGCAAGTACGACGGCTGGCATCAGACCGCGACGTTTCCGGTCGGCCTGTCGGGGATCGTCTCGATCGAAGGCGAGAACAACTTCCACAACACCGAAGGCGGCGCCCAGGCCAACTTTGCGCCGGCGCTCGGCGTCGTTGTCTCCCGGAACATTGGCGATCGGCTGGCGCTCTACGCGACGCCGATGTGGGTCCACAACACCGGCACCGGTGGTGCGGAAACGAGAGATACTGGCTTCTTCGGCCTCGGCAGCCGCCTGCGCCTCAGCAAGAGCGCGTTCTTCGTGCTCGAAGGGTCTCCGCGCATGGGCGGTTTCGTGATCGGCGACGCGCAGTACGCCTTCGCGATCGAGACGCGCGTCGGCGCTCACGTCTTCTCGCTGACGTTCCAAAACGGTCCCGGTACGACCTTCCGGCAAATTGCCCACGGCGGTGTGCCGGAACATCTGACGCTGGGGTTCAACCTGACCCGGAAGTTCTTCTGATCGTCTGTTCACTGAAAAAGGAGCTGGCCCGATGAAACGTTTTTCCTCCCTGCTGTTCGTCACTCTTGGCGTGTTTGCCGCTGCTTGCGGTAGCTCGTCGTCCACGGCGCCGACCACGCCGACCAATCCCACGTTCGTGGCGACTTTGTCTCCCGCGAACGAAGTACCTGCGATCGTTGGAGCGGAGGCGAGCGGCACCGGCACCTCGACGGTGACGATGGTGACGACGAAAGACAGCGCCGGCAACATCACGTCGGCGACAGCGACCTTCGTCGTGAATCTGAGCGGCTTCCCGGCTGGAACGCCGATCAACATCTCGCACATTCACCAGGCGGCCTCGGGCGTCAACGGCGCCGTCGTGGTCAACAGCAACATCACGGCCGGTCAGGTCGTGCTGGCCAACGGATCGGGCAGCTTCACCGCCTCCAATTTGACCGTCGATCCGGCGCTGGCGAACACCATCCTCAACAATCCGGCGGGCTTCTACTTCAACGTGCACTCGACGCTCAACCCGGGCGGCGTGGCGCGCGGTCAGCTCGTCAGAACGCAATAGTCGCGATACGCTAGCCACCATGCACGCGCAGTGCGTGGTGGCCGGCGGCGGACCGGCCGGCATGATGCTGGGATTGCTCCTGGCGCGTGCCGGCGTGCGCGTCACGGTGCTCGAAAAGCACGCCGACTTCCTCCGAGACTTCCGCGGCGACACCATCCATCCCTCGACGCTCGAACTGATGTACGAGCTCGGGTTCCTCGACGAGTTCCTGAAGCGGCCGCACCAGGAAGTAAGCCAGCTCACCGGCCGCGTCGCCGGCGAGAGCGTCACGATCGCCGACTTCACGCATCTCCCCACGCACTGCAAGTTTCTCGCGCTGATGCCGCAATGGGACTTTCTCGATTTCCTGGCAGGGAAGGCGCGCGCGTTCGAGACCTTCGAGCTGCGGATGGACACCGAGGTGACCGGACTCATCGAAGAGGAAGGTCATGTCGCCGGCGTCCAGGTCAACACCCCCGGCGGGCCTGGGGAGATTCGCGCCGATCTCGTGGTCGGCGCCGACGGCCGCCGGTCGGTGGTGCGACAACAGGCGGGCCTCGAGGTCGAGAATCTGGGCGCGCCGATCGACGTGTTGTGGATGCGCCTGCCGAGGCGAACGGACGATCCCGGCCAGGCCTTCGGCTATGTGGAGAACGGCCGCATCCTGGTGATGTTCGATCGCGGCGACTACTGGCAGTGCGCGTTCGTCATCCCGAAAGGGGGGTTCGACGACATCAAGCGGCGCGGCATCGAGGCATTTCGCGCGGAGATCGCCGCCATCGTGCCGTCGATGCGCGATCGCGTCGTCGAGCTCCGGGAGTGGGACGACGTCAAGCTGCTGACCGTGCTGGTCGATCGGCTGCGCCGCTGGCATCGCCCCGGCCTGCTGTGCATCGGCGACGCCGCACACGCGATGTCGCCAATCGGAGGCGTCGGGATCAACCTCGCGATTCAGGACGCGGTCGCAGCGGCCAATCTCCTCGCGGAGCCGCTGACCCGTGGTGCATGTGCCGACGCCGATCTCGCCCGGGTCCAGACCCGGCGAGAGCTGCCGACGCGCGTGGTGCAGTGGGTGCAGGTGATGGCGCAGGAGAGGGTGATTGGTCCGGCCCTGAGCGGGAAAGGACCGCAGCAGCTCCCGTTTGCACTGAAGCTGCTGCGGTGGCTCCCGATGCTTCGCCGTATACCGGCGCGGCTGGTCGGGATTGGCATTCGTCCGGAGCATGTCCGGACGGCGACTAATATGGCCGCAGGTCGCCTCGATACGGAATGACCTGGCCTGCCTGCACGCCGACGTCCACGCTCAGCGGCTCGTAGCCCTGTGCCTGCACCTCGATGCGGTGGGTGCCCGGCGTCAGCGTCAGCGGCTGGGTCGTCCCGTCGAAGTCCTGGACGCGCCCGGCATACTGGCCGTCCACGAACACATCCGCGTCCGCCGGCGTGATCTCGAGCGCGACGCCGCCGTAGGCCGTTGAGCCCGGCGCGACCATCACTTCATTGCGCGGCGCGCCGTATCCATACACCTCAATCGGATACGGGTAGCTGTAGGTATACGGCACCGGGTATCCGAGGTAGATGCCGAATCCGACCGAGTAGCGGGGACGGAAGACGTACGGCCGGTAATAGGAACGTGGTCCGTATACCCTCGGCGCGTAGACGCGCGGCGAGTAGTTCGGCGCATATCGCGGATCGTAGTGAGGCGCGTACACGTTGCCCCGGGGGACCGCGTGTCCGACGTCGTTGCCGTGGTAATCGTTGGCGCGATTGTTATTGTTCGCGCGATTGTTATTGTTCGCGCGGTTGTTATTGTTCGCGCGGTTCTCGCCGCGCGCCGTCTCCGCCTGGCGCTGCGGCTGCACGCGCGGCGTTTCCTGGCGCGACGCGACCGGAGGCGGAGCGGCGTTCTGAGGACGAGCGGCCTGCGGCTGAGCGGGCTGCGCCTGGGCGCGCGGCGCTTCGCTGCGCGGCTGAGCCCGCTCGCGGCTCTGGCCGCCCGACGCCTGGCCGTTCGACTGCTGGCCCGATGAGCCCTGTCGGCCGTGGTACTTTTCCTGCGCGAACGAGGGAGCCGCAGCCAGAGTAAACGCCGCAAGCAGTGCTGTTGGCGTGATGAGAGTCCTGAGCTTGGTCATTGTGCCCTCCGGCAATGCCCCTATCAGGGGCAAGTTGCTTGCCATCGAAATCTTTAGCAATTGCTTTGATATCGCCATACTGCTGATGCATTTCGAGGACAACGCCGCGGGGTTGTATCATCCGCTCATGTCCTTCACCTCCCGCCTGGGCGTGTGCGGCGCCCTGTCTCTTCTGGCCGGCGCCACCGCGCTGGCCCAGCGCCCGGCTGATGCGCCGGCTGCTTTCACCGCGGCGGACTATGCCCGCGCCGAAAAATTCATGCCCTACAGTACGAACCCGCTGGTGTTGAGGACCGGCGTGCGCGCGTCGTGGCTGCCCGGCGATCCCTCGGACCGCTTCTGGTACCGCACCACGACGGAGAAGGGCGTCGAGACGGTGCTGGTGGATCCGGGGAAGGCGTTGAAGTCGGCGTGCGAACTCCCCGCGTGCAAGGCGGCCGAGCGCGAGGATCCCGCGCGGGCCGGCGCGGCCGGCGGCGGGCGATACGCCGAGACGTCGCCTGACCGCACCCGCAGCGCGTTCGTGCGCGACTGGAACCTGTGGGTGCGCGACGTCGCGAGCGGCCGCGAGACGCAGCTGACCAGGGACGGCGTGAAAGACTTCGGATACGCGACCGACAACGCCGGCTGGGCGCGCAGCGAACGTCCCATCCTCCGCTGGTCGCCCGATTCGAAGAAGATCGCGACCTTCCAGCAGGACCAGCGCGGCGTCGGCGAGATGTATCTGGTGGATACCACCGTCGGCCACCCGACCCTGCAGGCCTGGAAATACCCGCTGCCGGGCGACCCCGTCGTCACCATGATCCAGCGCGTGGTCATCGACGTGGAAACGGGGAAGATCGTCCGCCTCCAGCTGCCGCCCGACCAGCATCGTTCCACGCTGTGCGACGACCTCGCCTGCCGCGGCGACTGGGGCGACGTGCAATGGGGTCCCGACAGCGCGAGCATCGCGTTCGTCTCCACGGCCCGCGATCACCGGCGCGAGGAGATGCGCGTCGCCGACGCGGCCACCGGTGCGATCCGGGACGTGCTGCAGGAGAAAGCCGAGACCTTCTTCGAATCCGGCAACGGCGCCATCAACTGGCGATACCTGCCGGCGTCGAACGAGGTGATCTGGTTCTCCGAGCGCGACAACTGGGGCCATCTCTACCTGCACGATCTGAAGACCGGGCGCGAAAAGAATCCGATCACCAGCGGCAACGGCAACGTCACCCAGCTCCTGCGCGTCGACGAGAAGAACCGCCAGCTCTACTTCGTCGCGGTCGGCCGCGAGCAGGGGCGAGACCCTTACTTCCGTCATCTCTACCGGGTCGGCCTGGACGGCCGGAACCCGCAGCTGCTGACGCCGGAAGACGCCGATCACGACGTCACGATGTCGCCCTCCGGTCGTTTTTTCGTCGATGTCTATTCGAAGCCTGATGTGCCGCCGGTGGCCCAGCTCCGCGATGCGGACGGCAAGCTGATCCTCGCGCTGGAAAAGGCCGACGTGACCAGGCTGGTGGCCGCCGGCTGGCAGCCGCCGGTGCCGATTACCGTCAAGGCGCGCGATGGCGTCACCGATCTCTACGGTCTGATGTACAAGCCGACCATGCTCGATCCGGCGAAGAAGTATCCGATCGTGAACCACATCTATCCCGGTCCCCAGACCGGCAGCGTCGGCGGCCGCACCTTCAACGCGTCGCGCGGCGATGCCCAGGCGCTCGCCGAGCTCGGCTTCGTCGTCGTCGAGATCGACGGGATGGGGACGCCGTGGCGGTCGAAACGGTTCCACGAAGCCTATTACGGCAACATGGGCGACAACACGCTGCCCGATCAGGTCGCGGGCATGAAGGAGCTGGCGGGGCGGTATCCGTGGATCGACATCGATCGCGCTGGCATCTACGGGCACTCGGGCGGCGGCTATGCGACAGCGGACGCGATGTTCCGTTACCCGGATTTCTTCAAGGTCGGCATCTCGGAAGCGGGGAACCACGACAATCGTGTCTACGAGGACGACTGGGCGGAAAAGTGGCAGGGACTGCTCGAGAAGAAAGCCGACGGAACGACCAACTACGACAATCAGGCGAACCAGCTGCAGGCGAAAAACCTGAAGGGCAAGCTGCTGCTGGCGCACGGCACGATGGACAACAACGTGCCGCCCAACAATACGCTGCTGGTGGTCAACGAGCTGATCAAGGCCAACAAGGACTTCGACCTGCTGATGCTGCCCAACCGCGGACACGGGTTCGGCAACGAAGGCTACATGGTGCGTCGACGCTGGGATTACTTCGTGAGGTACCTGCTCGGGGCGGAGCCGCCGCGCGAGTACCAGATGCACTCGCCGGCGGACTCGCGCCCGATGCCCTAGGCCAGTGTCTGACGGCCGCTGATCAGGCCGACCAGGAACAGCACGATGGCAATCACGAGCAGCACGTGGACGAACGCGCCAATGGTATAGGTCCCGACCACGCCGAGCAGCCAGGCAATCAACAGAATCACCGCCAGTGTATACAGCATCTCAATCCTCCGACGGATGCTATTGCAAGGAACGGTGCCAACTGCAGCCAGCTCGGCAGCAGTTCAATCGGAATGGATGAATTTGCCCAGTAAAGTGGTGCGAGACAAGGAAATACACAACTGGTACAGCCTCGACCAGTTCAAACGATGTATCTTAATTGGTCGTCTGAGAGTCTAACGAGTTGTAAGGAGAATTCCATGGCCAAACGATCCACCTCGGGCATTGTCTGTCCACGTTGCGGCGTGCCGAGCGCTCGCGTGATCGGCCGATCCGAAGCGCTGCCGGTGTTGTATCTTCGCTGCGACGACTGCGGCAAGACGTCCGTCTCCCCCGAATAATACGCCCCTCTATCGCGCCGGGCCGGTCAATCAGGGACATCCTCCCGTGACCGGCCGGACACTTCTCACCTTGAATTCAGGAAGGTCGACTGTTCCCGGTCCCGCCGCGCCTCCCATGGAAGCGACGGCCGCGCGCGCCGGGTCCATCGAGCCTGCCTGAGCCGCGACATTTGGATTGGGGAGCAGCCCGCCCTTGATGACGAGCCGTTTCGACTCGACGACGCCGCCGGCGATCTGCACCCGCTGCCCGATGTAGTCCTTGAGCTTCACACCTGAGAGTCGGTACTTACCCTCTGTGGCGTCTTCGAGCGTGAACTCATCGGGAGTTTTTTCGCCTCGGACGACACACCCGCTCAACGAGATGGTCTTGTCCGCCGGCTTGGAGGCGGTTTTCTTGTCCTGGGCTCCGAGCGGCAGAGCGCAGACGAGGATGAGGGCGGCGGCGGCGACAATCTGGCGCATCATGACCTCCCGACAAAACCACTGAGCACCGCCCCGACCGGGCGCCCCGCAAGCGTTGTCGCCACCTCGGCGGCAATCGCGGGAGCGACGTCGGCGAGCGCGATCAATGGTCGCACATAGTCGCCTTCGAGTGCTGCAACAGCGACGCCGTCCCGATACGCAATCCGCGTCGGCGCGACGGCCCGTACCTTCTCGCCCGCGGTTACGATGCCGGCGAGGTTCAGCGGATCGGCGGCGCTGATGACCAGGCACGCGCCGTCGGCCGGCGTCCGACGCATTTCCCGAAGGCCCGCGATCGCGCCGTCGAGCGCGAACTGCTCGCCGGACATGCCGGACACGAATCGCCCGCCGCGGATTTCGCCACGCGCCTCCAGACGCCGGTACACCCGAATCAGCTCGCGCCAGGGCGCGACGTTCGCTTCGCGGGCCAGCAGGCGGCGGAACACGATGCCGTAGCGCTTCAGCAGTGTGCGCGCCTGG
The DNA here is from genome assembly GCA_963794705.1 of uncultured Acidobacteriota bacterium. GTDB lineage: Bacteria > Acidobacteriota > Vicinamibacteria > Vicinamibacterales > CAVVIG01 > CAVQFC01. The sequence goes on along the minus strand of CAWCFI010000003.1, from coordinate 546,465 downwards.
AGTTCGACGGCGGTTTCGCGATCGCAGGCCTGAAGGCCGGCGCCGTTCAAGAGGGACCAGCGGCCCGTGACGCTGCTGCGGCCCGGCGGCGTCGAGCGTCCGCTGGACGAGCGGATGATGGTCCGCAGGCCGCCGAAGCCGTCGGAGGCGGCGAGACCGGCGGCGACGAGATCGCCGAGCGCGGTCCGCACCGCCGCTTCGTCCAGGCCGCAGGCTGACGTCAGGTCGGTGATGAACGAGGCGCCGCGGGTGCGAAGCGCCTCGAGCACGAGGCGGCCGCCGTCGCGCTCATCGCGCTTCGGCGACTCGAGGCGCTGCTCGGGGTCGTCGTCGTGACTCGGGCCCCAGTCTTTCAGGGCTGCCCAGGCATTAGCGTGCTCGCGCAGGAACAGGGCGATCGGCGTCGCGCCGACCATCTGCGTCGCGTCACGGCCGGTGGGGGAGAGCCGGGCCCAGCCGATCTCGCCGGTCAGGCACAGCGTGTCGAGCATCGACGGTTGATAGCCGTCGATGCGGTCCGGCAGGATCGCGCGCTCCCAGGCGTCGGCAGCCAGCTCGAAGCCGTCGAGTGCGTCGAGGACGGCGCGCAGTCCGTCGAGCCCGGTCAGGCGGCTCGAGGGCGCGACGTGCTGCCACGCGAACAGGAACCGCATGAAGTCGGACGGGCTGACCGGCTCGATTTCGGCGCGCAGGCGGTTGAGCGTGTAGCGATGAATCCGGGCGAGCAGGCGGCGGTCACACCATTCCAAAAGGGGTGCCCGTTTGGAGAAGTGGCCGCGCAGCACCAGGCCCTCACCCTCGAGCGCGAGCAGCGCGCGATCCGCGTCCGCGACGTCGATGCCCATCGCGTCGGCGAGCGCCTGCGCCGTGGTCGGTCCGGCGATCGCGAGGCGGCCGCGCAGGAGTCCGACGATCGCTTCGTCCCGGCTCCAGACCCGCGCGGCGCGCGACGGCGGCGGATCGACGAGCGGTGCGCACACCGCGTCGGCGTGAACGGCGCGCAATTCCGGCAGGCGCTCGGCCGCCGCAAGAATTCTGAATGCCGAATGTGGAATGCTGAATTCGCACGCACGACGCGCGTCGGCGAGCGCGCGAAAAAGGTCCGGCGCGACCGAGGTGATGTCGCGCTGCGTCAGGAAGCCCGCGCTGAGGAGTGCGTCGTGCAACTCATCCGCGTCGCGCGGATCGGGACGCGCTTCGTCGCGGACTCGTTCGATCGCGGCGGCATCCAGCGCGCCGAGGTCATCGGCGCCCGAGGGCTCGCCGGCGCGGCGGGTGTAGACCGCCTGCGTCCGCCGCTCTTCGAGCGGGGCATCGTCCATGAACGCGTACGGCCGGGCGTTGAGAATGTCGTGCGCCAGCGCGGAGGGTTCCGGCGTGTCGCGCGCGACGCAGCGGATCCCGCCGCCGTGGATCCGGGCGAGCACGGCCGACAGCGCCTCGAAGTCCATCGCTTCCTCGAGGCAGTCGCGCACCGCCTGGCTGACGAGCGGATGGTCCGGGATTTCGCGATCGCCGGGAATGTTTTCCAGACAGGCGGCGGCGTCGGGAAAGACCGCGGCCATCAGGTCGTCGGCCAGCATCCGCTGCAGCTGCGGCGGCACTTTCTTGCCGCCGCGATTGCGCGGCACGGCCAGCGAGATGGTGGTGTTCCACCGCCAGCGCGTCTGGAACACCGGCGCGTCGAGAAACGCCTGCACCAGCACGTCGCGCGTCGTCGCCGGGTGCAGATAGCGGAATACGTCGGCCAGCGGGAACGAGTGCTGCGGGCCGAGCGACAGCAGCAGCGCGTCCTCGGTGGCGGCGGCCTGAAGCTCGAAGTTGAACTGCCGGCAGAATCGCTTGCGCAGCGCCAGGCTCCACGCCTTGTTGACGCGGCTGCCGAACGGCGCGTGCAGCACGAGCTGCATCCCGCCCGATTCGTCGAAGAACCGCTCGAGCACGATGGTGTCCTGCGTCGGCAGCACGCCCAGCGCGGCGCGGCCATCGGCGAGATAGGCAATGGCCTGTTCCGCGGCGGCCTCGGGAATGCCTGTCTCCTCGACGAGCCACGCGACGGCAGGCCTAAAGGCCTGCACTACGACTGCGGCCATGGCAGGCCTCAGGCCTGCATACGACTGCGGCGATGGCAGGCCTAAAGGCTTCGACCGCGGCCATGGCAGGCCTGAAGGCCTGCACTACGACCGCGGGATGTCCGCCGTCGTCTCGTGTAGTGCAGGCCTTCAGGCCTGCCGTGAGTCTTGCCTCAATATCCGCGCGCAGATCGCTGACGGCGCGCGACAGCTCGTCGCTGCGCGCCGGCGCCTCGCCGAGCCAGAACGGAATCGTCGGCGGCGCCCCTTTTGCGTCGGCCACGCGCACGACGCCGGTCAGCACCTGCAGCACCTGCCACGACGCGTTGCCCAGCTGAAACACGTCGCCGGCGTTGCTCTCGATCGCGAAGTCTTCGTTGAGGGTGCCGATGAAGGTGTCGCCGGGATCGAGCACGACCCGATAGTCCGCGACTTCCGGGATGGCGCCGCCCGACGCGATCGCCAGCATGCGCGCGCCGCGCCGCCCGCGCAGCCGCGCGTTCACTTCGTCGCGGTGAACGAGCGCACTGCGGCGTCCGCGCCTGGTCGCGAACCCCTCGGCGGTCATCGCGACCACGGCGTCGAAGCTCGATCGCGTCAGCGCGCGATACGGCCAGGCGCGTCTGACCAGTGCGAACAGCTCGTCCTCGCCGTAGTCGCGGCACGCGGTCTCGGCGACGATCTGCTGCGCCAGCACGTCCAGCGGCGCGTCGTGGCTGACGATGCGATCGAGTTCGCCGCGGCGGGCGCACCGCATCAGCGCCGCGCACTCGATCAAATCGTCGCGCGACACCGGGAACAGCCGTCCCTTGGGCGTGCCCGAGATGGTGTGGCCCGATCGCCCGACGCGCTGCAGCAGCGTCGCGATCCGGTGCGGCGATCCGATCTGGCACACCAGGTCGATCGATCCGATGTCGATGCCCAGCTCCAGCGACGCGGTTGCGACCAGCGCCCGAAGGCGGCCGGCCTTCAGCCGCATTTCGGCGTCGAGCCGCTTCTCCTTCGACAGGCTGCCGTGATGGGCGGTGACCGCCTCCTCGCCGAGGCGCTCGCTCAGGTGACGCGCCACGCGCTCCGCCATGCGCCGCGTGTTGACGAAGATCAGGGTCGTGCGGTGCTGCTCGATGAGCGCGGTCAGCCGCGCGAAATATTCCTCCCAGATCTCGTGGGACATCACCGCGTCGAGCGGCGAGCGCGGCACCTCCATGCCGAGATCCATGGCGCGGCGGTGGCCCTCGTCGATGATCGCAATCGCAGATGGCAGATTGCAGATGTCAGATTGGGAACGCGACCCGATCAGGTAACGTGCGACCTCTTCGATCGGCTTCTGCGTCGCCGACAGGCCGATGCGCAGCAGCGGACGCTCGGCGGCCTCCTGCAGGCGCTCCAGCGTCAGCGCCAGATGGGCGCCGCGCCGCGTCCCGATCACCGCGTGGATCTCGTCGACGATGACGGTGCGCGCCGTCCGCAGCATCTCGCGGCTGCGCGCCGCCGTGAGCAGCAGATAGAGCGACTCCGGCGTGGTGACCAGGATGTGCGGCGGGCGCTTCAGCATCGCCGCGCGTTCCGAGGCCGGGGTGTCGCCGGTGCGCACCGCCGAAGTGATTCGCGGCACGGCCACGCCGGCGGCCGCGGCGATCCGCTCGATGCCGGCACGCGGCTCGGCGAGGTTCTTGTGGATGTCGGCGCTCAGCGCCTTGAGCGGCGAGACGTAGACGACCCGCACTTCGTCCGGCAGCGGCCCGGCCATCGCCTCCTGCGCGAGATCGTCGATCGAGGTGAGGAAGGCGGCGAGCGTCTTGCCCGAACCGGTCGGGGCCGCGATCAGCGTGTGACGGCGCTCGCGGATCGCCGCCCATCCGAGCGCCTGGGCACGGGTCGGCTCGCCGAGTGTTTCAGAGAACCACTGCGAAACGATGGGATGGAACGAGGACAGCGCCATAGAACCGTGGGACGGTTCTAGGATAGCTCTTTAGCGAATCTCTCGTCGTCGGCGGCGCGCCTCGCGGCGCCATCGCGTGGTTTCCCACCAGGTGCGGGCCATGTCGAAACCGAAGACCAGAGCGACGATCACGATGAACGAGACGAACACGATCACGTCGCCGTCGCTGAGCGGGCTGCGCGGAATCAGGTTCTCCGGATCCTCCGGCTGCTGGGCGAGCGCGATCAGCTGTCCGGTCACGACAGGTGCCACGGTTGACGCGGCGCGGCTGCGCCATCGACGACGCAGATCCGCCTCGTGGCGGCTTCGCCAGACGACATCGGCGGCGGCGACGGCGATCAATGCAGACACAAGGGTCATGGCAATCAACATGGTCTATCGACCTCGGCCTTTACAGGCTACAGGGGCCAATCGGCGCGCGCTGCTCAGCTTTGTGAAGACGTCCTTGACAAATCTTCACCTTTGGCGCGGCTGAACGGCTCTGTACAATGACGATCTGCACCCCATGTCCACACTGCCTGCTGGCTCTCCGGAGCTGCGCGTGCTCGTCGTCGACGACGACACCGAGCTGTGCGAGCTGTTGTCCGAATATCTCGCCACCGAAGGCTATGCGGTCGAGTGCGTCCATACCGGACGTCTCGGGATCGAGCGCGCGCTCGCCGGCGATCACGCGCATCGTCGTGCTCGACGTGATGCTGCCGGATCTCAAGGGCTTCGAGGTGCTGCGGCCGCGTGCGGGCGCAGTCGCGGCGGCCGATCCTGATGCTCACGGCGCGCGGCGACGAGCAGGACCGGATCCTCGGCCTCGAGATGGGCGCCGACGACTACCTGCCCAAGCCGTTCAATCCGCGCGAGCTCAGCGCGCGCATCGACGCGGTCCTGCGCCGGTCGCGGCCGACAGGCGTCGATCGAGCGGCGCGCCGGCGATCGCGCTCGTGGTCGGCGACGTCTCGGTCGACAAGGGCGCGCGGGTCGCGCGGCGCGGCGATCAGGCGCTCGACCTGACGACGGTCGAGTTCGATCTGCTCGACCTGCTGCTGCGCGGCGCCGGGCGGGTGATCCCGCGCGACGAGCTGGTGCAGAGCGTCCTGCGCCGGGAGTTCTCGCCGTTCGACCGCAGCATCGACACCCACGTCAGCAACCTGCGGCGCAAGCTCGGGCCGGCGCCCGACGGCGACCGAGCGCATCAAGGGCGTCCGCGGCATCGGCTATCAGTATGCGCTGCACGAGCGCATGCCCGTCCACGAACGCTGATGCGCCGGCTGCACGTCAAAATCTTTCTCTGGTTCTGGCTCGGCGTGCTGATCGTCAGCGGCACGCTGGTCTCGCTGACCGAGTTGAGCCACTCGCGCGCCGAGGACGACCGGCGCTGGGAGGAGAAGTACACGCCGCGCCTGGACATGTGGGCGCGGCAGGAATCAGGCATCCTGCGCCGCGAAGGCCCCGCCGCGCTGGCGCGCTACGTCGCCTCGTTCGCGATGGATCCCGGCGTCGTGAACTACATCTTCGACGCCGACGGCAAGGACGTGCTCGGACGCACTCCCGATGCGCCGGTGCGGCGGCTGGTGAATTCGATGGCGGAGTGGCCGCCGGGCTCGCCGCGCGTGGACCCGGCGGAACGGATCATCGCCGAACGCGTCATCGACGCGCGCGGCGCGTCGCACATCGTGGTGGTCGACTACCCGAGCCCCTCGGTCCTGAACCGATCGCTGTTCGAGTTCCTGTCGCCGGACATCTACGCCGAGCGCCCGAGCCGCGAGTCGATCGGCCGGGTCGCGGCGGTCCTGCTGGTCGCCGGCGTGCTGTGTTTCGTGCTGGCGCGCCACATCGCGCAGCCGATCGATCGGCTGCGCGCTGGCGGCGCGCAACATCGCCAACCAGCAGTTGCAGACGCGGGTGGACGGCAGCGTGATCGAGCGCAAGGACGAGCTCGCCGATCTCGGCCGCGACTTCGATCGCATGGCCGAGCGGATCGAGCACCTGGTGACCGCCCAGCGGCACCTGCTCGCGGACGTCTCGCACGCGCTGCGCTCGCCGCTGGCGCGGTTGAACGTGGCGCTCGGCCTTGCTCGTCAGCGCAACGGCCAGGCGACCACCGAGCATCTCGATCGCATCGAGACCGAAGCGGAGCGGCTCAACAAGCTGATTGGCCAGCTGCTGACCATGGCGCGGGTCGACAGCGGCGTCGACCTCGAACGGCCGACGCGGTTCGACCTCGGCAGCGTGGTCGAAGAGGTCAGCACCGACGCCGAGTACGAGGCGCGTCATCGCGAGTGCGCGGTCGCGTTCAGCCAGCGCGGCGCCTGCGTGGTGGAAGGCGCGCGCGAGATGCTGCGCGGCGCGGTCGAGAACGTCGTGCGCAACGCGGTCCGGCACACGGCGGCGCGCACGAAGGTAGAGGTCTCGCTGGATCGGCGCCAGGCCGCCGACGGATCGCGCGCGATCATCCAGGTGCGCGATCACGGCCCGGGCGTGCCGGAGACCGCGGTCGACGGGCTGTTCGTCCCGTTCGCCCAGGTGGTGACCGACGGCCTGTCGAACCCCGAGCGGACCGGGCTGGGACTCGCCATCACCCGGCGGACGTTCGAGGTCCACGGCGGCACCGCCACCGCCGCCAACGCGCCGGACGGCGGTTTCATCGTCACGCTCGAACTGCCGCTGCCCGCCTAGTTCGCTTTCCGCTCTGTTGTAGCGCGGACCCTCAGGTCCGTCGTGTCGTGCAGGCCTGAAGGCCTGCGTTACACCAGAGTGAAACCCGTCTAGCGGGCGTACTGCACGGTGCCGCCGACGATGGTGTAGAGCACCTGCGCCGACGGGATCTGGTCCTCGGGAATCGTCAGCAGGTCCTTCGAGAAGACCGTGACGTCGGCCAGCTTCCCGGGCCGCAGCGATCCCTTGATGGTCTCGTCGAAGCCGGCGAAGGCGGCGTTGATGGTGTAGGACTGCAGCGCCTGCATCCGGGTCATGCGCTGGTCGGGAAAGAACACGGTGCCGTCCTTGGCGCGGCGCGACACCGACGCGTAAAACGACGGGATGGGATCGATGTCCTCGACCGGGGCATCAGTACCGTTGGCGATGATCGCCCCGGACTTGATCAGCTTCTGCCAGACGTAGGCGCCTTCCTCCGCCCGCTTCGGTCCGAGACGCGCGAGCACGTAGAGCGCGTCCGACGTGCAGTGGATGCCTTCCATCGAGGCGATCACGCCGAGCGCGCCGAAGCGCGGGATGTCCGGCGCGCTGATGTGCTGGGCGTGCTCGACCCGCCAGCGCAGGTCCTTGCCGTTCTTCTCGGGATGGCGCTTGAACGTCTCCTCGTAGATGTTGAGGACCTCGCGGTTGCCGCGATCGCCGATCGCGTGGATCGCCATCTGGTAGCCGTTGGTGATGGCCAGCTCCGCTGCCGTGCGGATGTCGTCGAGCGAGTCGGTCAGCATGCCGCTGGTCGACGCCAGATCGGCGTACGGCTCCAGCATCCACGCGCCGCGCGAACCGAGGGCGCCATCAATCTGCCGTTTGGTCGCGCGCACCGTGAACCGCTTGTCCCCGTAGTTGATGACCCGGTACTTCGGCATGTCGATCGCGAGCTTGGCGGCGTCCTCACGCAGCATCATCCAGACCCGCAGCGGCAGCTTGCCTTCATCGACGACCCGTTTCATCACCTCGATCGTCGACGGCGGCGACCCGGCATCGCTCACCGTCGTCAGCCCCTTGGCCAGGCTCTCCCGAGCGGCGAGCTCGATCACCTGCCGGAGGTCGGCCTCGACCTGCGCCGGCGTGCGTGTTGCGCGATCGCGCGCCAGCGCGTCGCCGACCAGCGACTGCGCCCGCTCGTTGAACAGGCCGGTCGGGTTGCCGTCGGCGTCCTTCAGGATCTTGCCGCCCGCCGGATCAGGTGTCGTTCTCGTGACCTCGGCGGCCTTCATCGCCATCGCGTTGGCGAAGCCGGCATGGCCGCTGGCGTGCGTCAGCCAGACCGGATTGTTCGGCGCGGCCTTGCTCAGCGCCTCGTGCAGCGGGAAGCCTTCGACGTTCGGCGACGGCACCTCGGACCATTTTTCCTGATGCCAGCCGCGGCCGAGGATCCACTCGCCCGGACGCGCCGTCTTCGCCGCCGCCGCGACCATCCGGACGATGTCGTCCCAGTTCTTCGCGGTGGAGAGCTTGAGGTTCCGGGCCGCTTCGCCGACGCCGGTGAAGTGGACGTGGGCGTCGATGAATCCAGGCGTCGCGAACGCGCCCTTCAGGTCGATCACCTTCGTCGACGCGCCGATGTAGCGCTGGATCTCCTGATCGGATCCGAGCGCGACGATGGTGTCGCCGCGCACGGCCATGGCCTGTGCCTCCGGCAGCGCCTCGTCCACGGTGGCGATCTTGCCGTTGCGCAGCACGAGGTCGGCGACCGACGGCGCGGCCTGCGTGACCGGGGAGACCGCAGGGCGCGTGGCGAGGAGCACGGAAGGCACGGCTGCCGCGGCCAGCAGCAGCGCGCCGGTGGCAATCCATCGGCTCGATCGAGTCATGGGATCAGATTGTAACGGCAGCGGCGGCCCAGCCGGCGGGATCCTTGTCGGACATGAACATCTTGTCGACGTTGACGACCAGCTGGCCGGCGTCGACTCTGACGGCGAGTCGATCCATGTTGCGGGTCGCGCGTCCGTTCATGAACACACCGGTCGGCTGATATTTCGACTCGTGCTTCGGGCACTGGAAGCGCGCTTCCTTCGGCAGCCAGCGCAGCATCTGGTTCTGATGCGGGCAGGCGAGGTTGAAGGCATAGGCGTGTCCCTGATAGCGAACGATGATCACCTGGGCGGTCTTGTCGATGGTCACGCCGTCGGCCGCCGGGACGGGGTAGCGGACCTCGGAACCGGCGCGCAGGCCCTCGACGAACGTGATCGCGGCTCCCGCCGTCAGCAGTTGGAGAAACGCCCGTCGCGATGGAAAGGAGACCGCTGCGCCGCACGATTCGCACGGCGATCCCGCTGGCTTATCCGGCATTGGTCAACGCCACGCCCGCGAAGGTGATCAGAAACCACAGCATCAGGCTCGCCACAGCCGTCGCGCGCAGCCGGCCCCACGCATCGTCGGCGCCGCGGCTGGCGCGGCGCTCGGCGGACGTCAGCATCGCGCCGTTGACGAGCAGCAGCAGGATCAGCGTCATCTTGATCCAGAAGATGCGCGAGGGGAGGAACGTCTGCACGTCGGCGGCGAAGAGCAGCGCGCCGCTGATCACGATGCCCACCAAGCCGACGATGACGACGCGGTGCGTGCCGGCGAGCGCTTCGACCTGATGACGCCGCTCGGCTTCGTGGCGCCGCAGCGCGAGGAGCGTCGCGCGATCGGCGGCGACGGCGCAGCCGCCGGCCCCCACCAGGCCGCCGATGTGCGCGAAGACGACGGCGGTGCGCAGCGCGGCGTGATTCGAGTACAGCGACGCCCAGGGTGCGGCGGCCGAGGACAGCCAGTCCAGCATGGCTATCGGTTCCCGAAGAGCATCAGCAGATAGCTTGCGGTGGCAACGCCCATCGACGTCAGCGCCAGGGTCCGGTGCGTTTGCTTGTCCGACTCGAGAGTGGTGCCATGGCCGCTGGGGCCGCTGGCGAACGTGGCCACGAACCCGGCGTCGGCGGCCAGCATCAGGATGCCATGCGCCAGCTTCAGCTTGTGGTGCTCCGGCTCGTGCCGGCTCTCCCACATGTTCCAGACGCCGGTGACCGTGTTCACCGCGAAGAGCCCGGTGATCGCGGTGCCGACCGCGATGTGCGCGCCTTTGACGGCGCTGCTGTTGGCGTTGGGATCGTTGTAGATGGTTTGTCCGAGCGCGACCTCGGTGGCGAAGAGCGGCAGCGTCGCGAAGCTCGCGTACTTATGGATCTTTGCGCGCGTGTAGTAGGCGTCGCTGTACTCGACGGCGACTGGACGCGGCGCCGGCGCCTGCGGATCGTCCCCTCTAGAGTCCTGAGCCCGCGCAGATCCAGCCCAACCGACCAGGAAAGCGGACAGAAAGAGCACGTAGACGCGGGCCATCAGGCGTGGAACCAGCAACACCGTTGCCAGCCAGAAGCGATTCGTAAGGAATTGCTAGTACGTCACGATCAGCTTCGATCGATCGGCTCCGGCCCGCGGCGTGAACTTCTGCACGCGGCCGCCGAAGCTGTCGGCGCCATAGAGATTGCCTTCGGAGTCGATCGACATCTGGTGCAGCTCCCAGAAGGCGCCCGGGAAGGTGCCGTAGGTGCCCCACGAATAGAGCAGCTTGCCGCTCTGATCGTATTCCAGCACCTTCGAGTTGGTGCCGTCGGCGACCCAGACGTGCTGATTCTTGTCGATCACGATGTCGTTGGCCTGGCGCAGCCCGGGCCACTGGTCGAGGAACTTGCCGTCGCCGTCGAAGATCTGGATGCGGTGGTTGGTGCGATCGGCGACGTAGACGCGGCCGCTGCGATCGGTGGCGATGCCGTGCGGGCCGCTGAACTGGCCCGGCGCGTTGCCGCGCGTGCCCCACGCCTTCACGAAGACGCCGTTCTTGTCGAACTTCGCGACGCGTGAGTTGCCGAGACCGTCGGCGACGAGCAGGCTGCCGTCGGGCAGCCAGGCGATGTCCTGCGGCCGGCCGAAATGCGTGTCGTCGTTCGCCGGCGACGTCGGCTTCACCCAGCGTCCGCACCAGCTGCTTGCCGTCGTTGGTGAACTCGTAGATCTGGTGGCGCGCGTCGTTCACGACCCAGACGTGCTTCTGCGGATCGTACGGGCTGATGCGGATCTTGTGCGGTCCGCCGCCGCCCTCGAACAGCTTGTCCCACTGCGTCCACGCCTCGATCAGCTTGCCGCTGCCGTCGACGATGACGATGCAGTTGCGCATCTCGGGCTTGGGCTCGGTGGCGCGCTGGTTCATCGATCCCCAGATGCCGTTGAACCCGCGCGGCAGCGTGTCGGGCAGCTTCAGCTCGCCGCGCGCGGCGATGAAGATCCGGTTCGGCGTCTCGGCGAAGATGCCCGGCTGCGATCCCCAGATGTAGCCCTGCCGCGACCACGGCGTCGGCCAGTTCTCGACCACCGTATAGGGGCCGGTTTCTTCCTCGCCGCCCTTCTCCATTTTTTCCTGGAGCGTGGCGGCCGGCGACAGCAGACCGACGGCGATGATCGACGCAAGGGTGGCTACGAACGCGCGCATGGGAAGCCTCATCATAAGGAACGCCGAGGGTAGCAGGCGCGCTCCGGCTCTCGCAAGACGAAAGCTCATCCGGGGCGGTTTTGCTACCATGATCGCGGTGCTTCCGCAAGCGCATCGGACTGCGCGGCATCGTGGTCGCGCTGACGCTGTCGATCGTGCTGCCGCTCGGCGTGCTGTCCGTGGTGAGCATCCAGCGCACCTGGCGGCGGCAGCTCGCCAACGTCGATCGGCAGAACATCGCGACCGCGCGCGCGATTTCGGTCGCGATCGACACCCAGATCGAAACGACCACCGCCGCGCTCGACGTGTTCGGCGCGCTGCACGCGCTCGACGTGCCCGACCTCGCGGCGTTCGACAGCCTCGCGCGCCGTCTGATCGTGCGCCAGCCGAACTGGTCGGCGCTGCTGCTCGCGGACCTGCACGGGCGCGTGATCGCGGCCGCTCCCGAGGGCGACGTCGACGACCGCCGGTTCGTTCGCAACCGGCTGGGCGCAGGCGGTCGGCGCGACGCAAGAAGCCGATGGTGTCGAAGCTGTTCGAGATGCCGGGCCTGCGGCGGTCATTTCGTGATGATCGCGGTGCCGATCGTCCGCGACGGCAAGGTGAAGCTCGCGCTTGGCGCGCGCGTCCGCTCCGACAGTCTCGGGCGCTGTTCTGCGCCAGCAGCAGGCGCCGCCCAACGGCGCGGTCGTCGCTGGTCGACGTCGGGCTACCGGATCGTCGCCCGCACCAAGCAGGAAGAGAGCTACGTCGGCACGACGGTCAACCAGTGCCTTCATCGATCTGATTTCGCGCATCCCGGAGGGCAGCTGGACCACCGACACGCGCGACGGCACACCGGTGTACGCGGCCTTCAGCCGTTCGGCGCTCACCGGGATGACCGTCGGTCTGGCGCTGCCGCGCGAGGAAGTGGATGGCCCGATCCGCCGCATCCTGTGGATCCTCGCCGGCGCCTGGGTGGTGATCCTCGGCGCTCGGGCACAGCCATCGGCCTGGCGTTCGGCCAGGTGATCGTCCGCGCGATGCGCGGCGGCTTCGCAGTCGGCGATGGCGCTGGCGCGCGGCGAGGCGGTCTCGCCCGCGCCGTCGCGCATCACCGAGATCGACGAGCTGTCGACCGGCCTGCGGCTGGCCGCGGAAACGCTCGACGGTCGCGCAACCGCGAGCGCGACGAGGCGAGCCGGCTCAAGGACGAGTTCCTGATGACCGTGTCGCACGAGCTGCGCACGCCGCTGACGGCGATCTACGGCTGGGCGCGGATGCTGTCGACCGGACAGATTCGCGACGCGCAGCGGCCGCGCGCGATCGACGCCATCGAGCGCAACGCCGCGGCGCTGCAGCAGCTGGTCAACGACCTGCTCGACGTCTCGCGCGTCGTGTCCGGCCGGCTGCGGCTCGACGTCCAGCCGGTCGCGCTCCCCGACGTCGTCGCCGCGGCGATCGACGCGATCCGTCCGGCCGCCCACGCCAAGAACATCGCGGTCGTCACCAACATGGACGAGGGCGAGCTGCGGCGTGTCGGGCGACGCCGGCCGCCTGCAGCAGGTGATCTGGAACCTGCTGTCCAACGCCGTCCGCTTCACGCCGGCGGGCGGATCGCATCGACGTCGCGGTGTCGCGCGCCGGCGCCAGCCTCGAGATCGTCGTGCGCGACACCGGACCCGGCATCGACGCCGCGTTTCTGCCGCACGCCTTCGAGCGCTTCCGCCAGGGCGCCGCCGGCACGACGCGCGCGCACGGCGGCCTCGGGCTCGGGCTGGCGATCGTCCGGCACCTCGTCGAGCTGCACGGCGGCACGGTCGAGGCGTTCGAACAACACGCCGGCGCCGGGCGCGACGTTCCGCATCGTGCTGCCGGCGCGGTCCGCGGCCGCGCCGGCGACGCCGCGGCGACGAGCCGGCGGCCGCGCTGCGTCGCCGGTCCGCGGCCGGCGATTCGGCGTCGACGGCGTCCGCGTGCTGGTCACCGACGACGACATGAACGCGCGCGAGCTGCTGGCGGTGATTCTGGAGAACGCCGGCGCCGAAGTGCGCGCGGCCGCGTCGGCCGAAGACGCGCTGATGATTCTGCAGACCTGGACGCCGGACGTCGTGCTCTCCGACATCGAGATGCCGGGCGAGGATGGCTACGGGCTGATCGAGAAGGCGCGCCGGCTGACGGCGAGCCGCGGCACGGCTGGTCGCGATCGCGCTGACCGCGCACGCGCGGCCGGAAGATCGCGTGCGCGCGCTCGAGAGCCGGCTTCCAGTGGCACCTGGCCAAGCCGGTCGAGCCGTCCGAGCTGCTCTCGGTGATCGCGACGCTGCTCGCGCAAGAAAAAGGGCCCGGCGATCCGAAGATCGCCGAGCCCGTACAGAATTCTGAACTTCCTAATTCCTAATTCTGAATTCTACCGACCGTCCCGCCGTGCCGCGCGTCGCCGACTGCGGCAGCGCGAACGCGATGTACTCGCCCGAGTAGTTGCCGCCGCTGACCGCGACGATGATGTACTGGCGGCCGTCCACGCTAGTAGGTCATCGGCGAGCCGCTCTGCGGCGCCGGCATCCACACCGCGCCGACCTGCGCGCCGGTGTTCTTGTCGTAGGCACGCAGCATCGCGCCGCGCGGATGCTCCGGCGTCGTCGTCACGCTCGGATCGCCGGATACGACCAGCGTCTTGGTCACGACCACGCCGACGTTGCCCTGCTGACCGGTCTTCGGGATGTTCACACCCTTCAGCGCCGGATGATTGCGGACCGCGTCAGGCGTGTCGCCGTGCGGCGTCGACCACATCAGCTCGCCCTTGTCCAGGTTGATGCCGACGATCTGGCCGTACGGCGGCTTGACGATCGACAGACCCTGAACCGTCGCACCGAATCCACCGCCGCCGCCACCTGCCGGCGGAGCACCCGCGCGACCGCCACCCGCCGCGGCCGGCGGAGGAGTCGGTGGCGGGGGAGGTGTCGCCGGACGAGCGGGACGCGGCGAGTCGGCCGATTCGCCGACACCGCCACCCTCGATCGGACGGAATGTGGCGCCGGCGGTGCCCATCACGTAGTCGAGATCCGAGAAGTCCTTCGGCGGCGCGACCAGGCCGAGCGGCGCGATGCACGAGTTGCACGCATGCGTGAAGAAGGCATGCATTTCCGGATCGTAGGCCGAGCCCGGCCAGTTGACGCCGCCGCTCAGCGTGCCCGAGGTCAGCGCGCCGATCGGGCCTTCGAGCTTGCTGACGACCGGCGGCAGGAACACCGGGCCGAGGCGGAAGCGCTTCGACGCTTCGAGACCCGCGGCCTTGAGCTCCGGCGTGAAGTCGATCAGATCGCTCTCGATCACGCCGTTGCGCGAATAGGCCGGCGGACGGCTCGGGAACGGCTGCGTCGGCGAGGTCTTCTCGCCGGGAACGTCGGTCTGCGGCACCGGCTTCTCTTCGATCGGCCACACCGGCTGTCCGGTGACGCGGTCGAACACGTAGAGCAGCCCCTGCTTGGTCGCCTGCGCGACCGCCTTGACCGGCTTGCCGTTGACGTTGATGTCGGCGATCAGCGGCGCCGCCGGCATGTCGTAGTCCCAGATCGGGTGATGGACGATCTGGTAGTACCACTTGCGCTGGCCGGTCTTCAGGTCGACGCACACCAGGCTGTCGCCGTACAGGTTGTTGCCGGGACGATGGCCGCCGTAGAGGTCCGACGTCGGATCCTCGACCGGCAGGTAGACCAGGCCGAGCTCCTCGTCGACGGTGATCTGCGTCCACACGCCGGTGTTGCCGTTCTGCGCCCACGACTCCTTCTCCCAGGTGTCGTTGCCGAATTCACCCGGCTTCGGGATCGTGTTGAACGTCCACAGCAGCTTGCCGGTGCGGACGTCCCACGCGCGCACCAGGCCCTTGGTGTTGTTGTGCGTCTTCACCGTCAGGCCTTCGCGGAACGACGAGCCGACGATGATCACGTCCTTGGCGATGGTCGGCGTCGAGTGGAGGCCGATCTCGCCGGTCTCCAGATCGATCTGCTGGCCCTTGCCGACGACGGCGCCGACCTTCATGTCGACGACGCCGTTGCTGCCGAAGCCGGTGATTGGCACGCCGGTCTTCGCGTTCAGCGAGATCAGGCGATAGCCGGGCGTGACGTAGATGACGCGGTCGTCACCCTTGCCGTCGGTCCAGTAGGAGAGGCCGCGGCCCGAGAGCTGGCGCGGCGCGTTGACGGCGCGGGCGCCTTCCTTCTCGGCGTGGACCCAGATCAGCTCGCCGGTCTTGCCGTCGAGCGCGACCACCGAGCGGCGCGTGCCGCCGGTCGCGTAGATGACGCCCTTGACCATCAGCGGCGTGCCTTCGAGCTTGAACTCGGGACGCGTGCCGAGGTTGTCGGTCTTGAAGCGCCAGGCGACTTCGAGCTGGTTGAAGTTGCTGCCGTTGATCTGATCGAGCGGCGAGTAGCGCGAGCCCTTGACGTCGGCGGTGTAGTACGGCCACTCGCCGTTCTTGGTGCTCGGGAATCCCGGGGCCTGCCCCGAGAGCTGGGCCGTCATGCGCGGCCCGGCGGTCATCAGCCCGGCCACGCCGGCGATGGCGGCGGCCGCCAGCACGGTGCGTTTCAATGTTCGTGTCATTTCTGTTTGCCCTTTTTCGATTGAGTGAAGACTGCTTAGCTGCTGCCCGACGCTGGTGTTCCGCGGCCGCGTTCGGCAGCGCGAACGCGATGTACTCGCCCGAGTAGTTGCCGCCGCTGACCGCGACGACGATGTACTGCTTGCCGTCGGCCATGTAGGTCATCGGCGATCCGCTCTGCGCCGCCGGCATCCACACGGCGCCGACCTCGGTGCCGTTGTTCTTGTCGTAGGCGCGCAGCATCGCGCCGCGCGGCGCGTCCCGGCGGCGCCGTCACCTGCGGATCGCCGAGCACGACGAGCGTCTTGGTGACCATCAGGCCGACGCTGCCGTTCTGGCCGGTCTTCGGGATGTTCATCCCCTGCAGCGCGGGATTGGTGCGGACGTTGTCCGGCGTGTCGCCGTGCGGCACCTGGAACTTCAGCTCGCCCTTGTCGAGATCGATCGCCGCGAGCACGCCGTACGGCGGCTTCACGATCGGCAGGCCTTCGACCTGGAGGCCGCCGCCGCCGCCCGCGGGCGGCGCCGGCGCGCCGGGCGCCGCCGCCGCGCCGCGCCGCGTCCACGGCCGCCGCGTCCCGCCGCCGGCGCGTCGGCGCGCCGGCGCCGCGCCGCGCCGGCGCGTCCGCGCGCCGCCGCGAGCGGCGAGTCGGCCGCGCTGCCGAAGCCCGGGCCGAGCGCTTCGCGGAATTCGGTGCCGTCGACGCCCGAGACGTACTTCATGTCCGAGCGAAGCGTCGCCGGCGGCTCGCGCAGCGACAGGCCGCTGACGAACGCCATCGCCGCCTGCGCGTAGACGGTGTGCGTTTCCGGATCGGCGCCGGCGCCCGGCCAGTTGGTGCCGCCGCTCGCGTTGCCGACGTTGATCGCGCCGCGCAGCGTCCGCCGACCTGTGCCGAGCAGCGGCGGGTTGTACATCCCCGCCACGCGATAGCTCTTGAGATTCTCGAGCGCCTGCGCGCGCATCGCCGGCGTGAAGTCGATCAGATCGTCCGGCACCTTGAGGAACGGACGGCCGTAGGCCGGCGGCTTGGTCGGGAACGGCTGCGTCGGCGACGTCTTCTCCGTCGGCACGTCCGACTGCTGCACCGGCGCGCTCTTCGATCGGCCAGATCGGCTGGCCGGTGATGCGATCGAACACGTAGAGGAACGACTGCTTGCTCGGCACCGCGACCGCCTTGACCAGCTTGCCGTTGACGTTGGCGTCGAGCAGGATCGGCGCCGACGACATGTCGTAGTCCCAGATCGGGTGATGCACGATCTGGAAGTGCCACTTGCGCTGGCCGGTCTTCAGGTCGACGCAGACGATGCTGTCGCCGAACAGGTTGTTGCCGGGCCGATGGCCGCCGTAGTAGTCCGACGTCGGATCTTCGACCGGCAGATAGACCAGGCCCGGCTTCCTCGTCGACCGTGATCTGCGTCCACACGCCGGTGTTGCCGTTGATCGCCCACGACTCGTTTTCCCACGTGTCGTTGCCGAACTCGCCGGGGCGCGGAATCGTGTTGAACGTCCACAGCAGCTTGCCGCTCTTCACGTCGAACGCGCGCACCAGGCCCTTGGTGTTGTTGTGCGTCGCGACCGTCATGCCTTCCTTGAACGACGAGCCGATCAGCACGATGTTGCCGACGATGGTCGGCGTCGAGTGCAGGCCGATCTCGCCGGTCTCCAGCTCGATCTGCTGGCCCTTGCCGATGACCGCGCCCTTCTTCAGATCGACGACGCCGCCTTCGCCGAACGACGAGACCATCGCGCCGTTCTTGGCGTTGAGCGCGATCAGGCGATAGCCGGTGGTGACGTAGAGGATGCGGTCGTCGCCCTTGCCGTCGGTCCAGTACCAGACGCCGCGGCCCGACAGCTGGCGCGGCGCGATCGCGGCGCGGTTGCCTTCGCGGTAGCTGTGCGTCCAGATCAGCTCGCCGGTGCGGCCGTCGAGCGCGACCACCGAGCGGCGCGTGCCGGCGGTCGTGTAGAGGACGCCCTTGATCGCCAGCGGCGTGCCTTCGAGCTTGAACTCGGGGCGCGTGCCGAGGTTGTCGGTCTTGAACCGCCACGCGACTTCGAGCTGATTGAAGTTGCTGCGCGTTGATCTGATCGAGCGGCGAGTACTTGGTGCCGCGCATATCGGCGGTGTAGTGCGTCCAGTCGCCGTTCTTCGTGCTCGGCATCGCCGGCGGTCTGCCCGGCGAGCTTCAGGCCGACCAGCAGGACGAGCGAGACGACGGCCACCAGGGATTGAAACACTCTTCGAGTCATCGAGCACTCCTGCGTGGATGTGGATGAGGGAAAAACGACACTATTGTACGCAGAGGCACAATATATGGCGATGGGGCGCCGCTTCAAGTGAAAACTCGCCCGAACCCGCTTTCGGTCGTCCAGGTTAACTACGCGTTCGACAAGGCGTTGACCGACCCCGACGCGCTGCTCGGCCGCTATTTCACCCTCACCGGCTGGAGTGACGCGCTGCGTCCGCGCCGGCGCCGGACCGGTCGCCGTGGTCCAGCGCTTTCACCGCGACGTCGAGGTCGTCAGGAACGGCGTCGACTACCTCTTCCGCCGCGCGGCGATCCCGGCGGCGGTCGCGGCGCTGCCGGCCGGACGTCGCCCACGTCAACGGCCTGATCTTTCCGGTGCAGACCTGGCTGCTGCGCCGCGCGCTCGATCGCGGCCGTGCGCCCTCGTCGTGCAGAGCCACGCCGACGGCGGCGCGATCGGCCGCGCCCCGGGGCTGCGCCTGCTCGGCCGCGCCACGCGCCGCGCGGCCGACGCGTTTCTTGTTTGCCGCCGACGAGCACGCGGCGGCGTGGCGGCGCTGCCGGCTTCATCGCCCGCGATCAGCCGACGTATCAGGTGATGCCGGCGAGCTCGACGCTGCAGCCCTTCGACAAGGCTCAGGGCACGCCGATCGATCGCGCGCGACGGCGCGTGCCGAGCGGCGTCACCGGATCGCCGGCGATGCTCTGGGTCGGCCGCCTCAACGCGAACAAGGATCCGCTGACGGTGCTCGACGGGCTTCGAGCGCGCGCTGCCGGATCTGCCCGACGCGACGCTGACGATGATTTACGGCGACGGCGAGCTGCTCGAGGCCGTGCGCGCAGCGCGATCGCAGCGGTCGCCCGCGCTGACGCGCGCGGGTGCGCCTGGCCGGCGCGGTGCCGCACGACCGGATGGCCTCCTTCTACAGCGCGGCCGATCTGTTCGTCGTCGGCAGCCATCACGAGGGGAGCGGCTATTCGCTGATGGAAGCCTGCGCGTGCGGCGCGGTGCCGGTCGTCACCAGCATCCCGACGTTCCGGCTGATGACGGGTGCGGGAGCAGTCGGCGCGCTGTGGACGCCGGGCGATGCCGAGGACTGCGCGCGTGCGCTCGCCGACGCCGGCGCGCCGCGATCTCGACGCGGAACGCGCGCAGCTCGCGGATCACTTCGCGCGCGAGCTGAGCTGGGACGCGGTCGGCCGCCGGGCGATGGAGATCTATCGAAAGGTTCTAGAGGCGCGGCCCTCCGCAGGAGCGAAGCCGAGATCGGTCAGGCGCGCTAGGCCGTGATCGCGCTTGGTCCGGCTAAAGCCGGACACGACCGGAGCTCGCAGCACTAGCCCCCTTCTTTGAGCTGCAGCTTCGGGTAGTACTCCTTGTCGAACCCCTTGAACTTCTCCAGCCACTTCTTGCCGGCTTCGCCCGTGAAGCTCCATTCCTGACGGTGATAGTTCCAGTCGTCGGGGTTGAGCGTCTGCGCGCGCTCGAAATACTTCTGCGGCGAGCTCCGGGTTGCCCGCCTGCTGGAACCAGACCGCGAGCTTGAAGCTGGCTTCGGCTTCCATTTCGGCAGGCGAGCGCGGCCTCACGCGCCGCGCGAACTCTTCGTCGGAGAGCACGTACTCGCTCTTGTCGCCGTTGGCGACCCAGTCGCGCAGCGCGGCGACGTACAGTTCGCCTTCGATCTCGAGCGGCTTGCCGCCGTAGACGTCGGTGCGGCTCGCGGCCCACGCCGGCTCGGCGGGGCGCACGACGCGCCCGTTCTCGTCAATCCACACGCCCATCGGCACGTTGATGAACTGGAACACCGAGCTGACGGTGTGCTTGGTGTCGACCAGCGTGGTGAACGTCGCCTTCGCGGCGTCGTACCACCTGCCGGCGGCCGCTTCGCCGCCCGACGTCCTGCGCCGCCGCGATGATCTCGAAGTTCCTGGTCTTTCAGCTCCGCGTAGACCTTCTGCCAGCCTGGCAGATCAAAGCGGCACCCTCACCAGGAGGCCCAGGTGATCACCAGCGCCTTCTTGCCGCGGAAACCGGCAAGATGCACGGGACGGCCCCGCCGATCGGAGACTTCGAAGTCAGGCGCGACGCGGGAGTTGGCGAGCCCGCCGCCGAGCGCCTGCATCTCGCCGAAACTCCAGACGCGTGCCGCCGGTTCGGCGACGACCGCCTGGCCCGCCTTCTTCGCGAAGGCCGTGAGGTTGAAGTACTCGCCGCGCGTCATCGTCTTCGGGATGGGAATACAGAGGTCGGCGCGGCACGCGCCCTGCGGCTTCAGCTCGAAGCCGTTGACGCGCGGCAGATCGCGCTTACGAATCCACAAGGCGCCGCGTCGCGCGCAGCGCGGCCGGGCCGATGCGATCGAGCGCGACCGCGCGATCATCGTAAAGCACGGTCGCGGCGGGAGATGGCGGAGCCGACTGGCGCCGCGCCTCGACGCGCCAGGCGCCAGCGAGGCTGCGCCGACGCCGCAGGAAATCACGTCGTTGCATGGAACGCGACACTACGCGCCGGTTGCACGGCTGTCAATTGGCCTACACTGAGAGTCCATGCCCTCGAGTGTGCTCGTCGTCGATGACGATCCGAATCTGGTCCGGCTGATGAGCAATTTCTGACGCTGGAAGGATTCGCGCCGGTGCCCGCCGCCAACGGCGCCGAGGCGCTCGACTATCTGCGCGGCGGCGGCAGCGCCAGCGTCATCCTGCTCGATCTGCGCATGCCGGTGATGGACGGCTGGACGTTCCGCAGGAGCAGCGCGGCGATCCCGGCCTCGCCGCGATTCCGATCGTCGTGCTGTCGGGCATGGAGACGGACGGCGTGCAGGACATGGACGCGGCCGCGTCGTTCCACAAGCCGGTCAGCTTTCCCGAAATCGTCGGCGTGGTCCGCAAGCTGTGCGAGGGGCACGAGTCCAGTCCCACCTAGCGAATCCCGGTCGTCGGCGTCGCCTCGGGAACGATCACGAGGATGTCGTAGCCGAAGACGAGCGCCGCCAGTTCAGCATCACGCACGCCCAACACATTCCATTCCCGGCGCAGCGGCCGCAGGTCGAACATCGTCCAGGCCGGCGCCAGCAGGCTGCCGAAGATTGGCTGCATGTAGCGGAAGGCCGGCAGCTCGAGATTGTTGAACGCCCGCAGCTGCGCAGGCTGTCCGACCCGTGGATGGATCGGCTGCGTACCTTTGACCGGCATCAGGCGGATGTGCAGCGACTGCGCGCCCTGCGCCTCGGCGAACTCGGCGACGTAGTTCCCGATGCCGCTGCCTCGCACCGGATTGAGTCCGCGATAGAGATGATAGGCGCCGAAGCGCAGCAGCACCTTCGGCGGCAGCGAGGCGGTGGCAGCCACCCTCGAGTAGTTGGCAGCGAGCAGCGTCTTCATCAGGCGTTCGCGCCGGCGCGCGTTGGTGTATTCCACCGGCGGGGCGCGGTTGATCTCGTGGCTCTCGATGAGCGAGGCGAACAGTGATTGGGCCTCTGGGCTGCTTTCGTGGGCCAGCAGCGCGGCAGCCGCGGCGAGCTTCTGGTCGTCGGCGGCAATCATGAAAAAGTCGAAGATGCTGCCGGTCCGCAGCGCGCGCCGGTAGGCTTCGTCGTTCTCGTTCGACAATTGCTGCATCGCGGCACGCGCATTCGCGCCAAGCCCGGGCGATGCCAGCACGCGCGACAGGATCAGCCCGGCGCCGTTCAACCCCTCCTGGTTCAGTCCCCAGAGATGAAACGCGTCGGGCGCGGCTTGCGCGCACTGCTGCAGCGCGTTCACCTCTTCACGTGCGTTGTAGACGCCGATCGAGTTGGGGAACGCCTGCTCGAACGCCAGCAGCTGCGACAGGCCGTCGGGACGCCGCGTCCGCTCCTCCAGCTCCCCTGCGGCGAGCGGACCCTCCTCAATCGCGATCGCACTGAAGTGGTGGGGAGCGACGGCGAGCATGCTCAGTGCTGTCTGCGTCACAGCGCTACCTCCGACGGCGGTTGAGAGGGCGCGAGCCCCAGCAGCGCGAGGATCATGGCGAGCATCGCGATTCTCCCGTGCCGATCGTTTTTTACCGCGGCGGAGGAGGCGGCGATGGCGGAGGCATCATGACCACCGGCACGCGCAGGCCGGCAGGCTGCGGCGGTGGCGGCGCCGGGGGAGCCAATGAGCGCGCCGTCCGGATGAACGTGCGTTCGACGCGCGTCGAATCGGGAAGCGGCATCAGCGAGACGAAGTATGTGACCAGAAACAAAACATAGGCAGCCGCGACACACGCCGACACGCCAGCCGCGTGGGCCGTCAGCCACGCGGCTCGACCCCACGCGCGGCTCGTCTCGTCCACGCTCTCGACGCGCCACAACACGTCGTGCGGCAGGCCCGCCACTAAACGCAGCACCATGTGCATCGCGATTTCGGCGGGCAAGTAGCGTCTCCGCCGCGCGTCCTCGTGAAATTCCCAGAGATCTGATTCGATCTCCGCGCGGCGGCGTTGCCTCGTCACCGGATCCAGCCCCGTGGTGTAGAGCCGTGTCCACCCCGTGACGAGCGCGATCGCGCAGCGGAGCGGCAGGCTCATGCGGGTGCCAGCCGCCTGCGCGCGCGCTTCGGCGGAGCGGCCGTCTGCGCGAGTCGCGCGGCATCAGCCGCCGCGTCGCCGAGCGCGGTCAGCGTATAGAGCCTGCGTCCGGGACGGTTCTCGCGCGCGGGCACGGCGGGATCTTCCCAGCGGCTGGTGACGAGCCCCATCTTTTCCAGCCGGCCGAGCGCGCGATAGAGCGTGCCGTAGGCGGTGAGCAGGCGGGTATCGGCGGCGTCGCCGAGCGTCTTCGCCATTTCGTAGCCGTGGAAGTCGGCCGCGCCCTGTCGATGCAGAATCGCCGCGGCCGAGCAGATCGCGATTTCCAGGGGGACGAGACTGCCGGGCTTCCGTCGCATGTCGCGAATAATAAGCAGATATCTGCATTTGCGTCAACGGCCGCCGAACTCGGCAGGAAAAGTGGGGTACGCTGGGGTGTGAGCGAGCGACAGGACCAGACGGACGGCGCCGTCAAGGAACGGATCAAGACCGAGAACAAAGAGCCGACTCTCTACAAGGTCATCCTGCTCAACGACGACTACACGACGATGGAGTTCGTGCTGCAGGTGCTGGAGGGCATTTTCCAGAAATCTCCCGCCGAGGCGTATCGAATCATGATGCAGGTGCATCTAAACGGTAGTGGGATCGCCGGCGTGTATCCCTGGGAAGTCGCCGAGACCAAGGTGGAGACGCTGGCCGCGCTGGCCCGCGAAGCGCAGTTCCCGCTGCGCGCCGCCATAGAAGAAGCGTGAGCTGATCCGTGTTTTCTGCCGCCATCGAAGTCGTCCTCACCATCGCCTACCGCGAAGCGGTCTCGCGCCGGCACGCCTACGTCACGCTCGAGCACCTGCTCTACGCGCTCGCGCACGACAACGACGGGGAGCGCATCCTGGCCGCCTGCGGAGCCGATCTGCCGAGGCTGCGCCGCGATCTCGACGCCTATTTGAGCGAGTCGCTCGAGCAGATGAAGCGCGGCGACGCCCGCGAGCCGGAGCAGACCGCGGCGTTTCGCCGCGTGCTGCAGACGGCCGTGCTCCACGTCCAGAGCGCGCAGCGCGGCGAGGTGGAGGCCGGCGACATTTTTGCGGCGATCCTGCAGCAGCCCAAGACCCACGCGGCACAGCTGCTGGCGGAGCAGGGCATCACCCGGCTCGACATCCTCGAGTACATCTCGCACGGCATTTCCAAGGTCCCGACCGGCGCACCCGGTTCGAGCCCGCATGGGACCGAAGCCGGAGGCGGCGACGAAGGCTCCGCGACCGCGCGCGATCCCCTCGCCGCCTACTGTTCCAATCTGACCGAGCGCGCCCGCGCGGGCGCCCTCGATCCGCTGATCGGCCGGACGCTGGAGCTGCAGCGCACCATCGAGGTGCTGTGCCGGCGCCGCAAGAACAATCCGGTGTTTGTCGGCGAGGCTGGCGTGGGCAAGACCGCGATGGCCGAGGGGCTCGCGGTGCGCCTGCTGGCCGACGATGCGCCCGAGGCGCTGCGGGACGCGGAAATCTTCTCGCTCGATACCGCGGGGCTGCTCGCGGGCACGCGCTTCCGCGGCGATTTCGAGGAGCGCTTCAAGGCGGTCATCAGGGCGCTCAGCGCCCGGCCGAAGTCGATTCTGTTCATCGACGAGATCCACTCCACCGTCGGCGCCGGCGCGACCACTGGCGGCACGATGGATCTGGCGACGTTGATCAAGCCGATGCTGACCGCCGGCGAGCTGCGCGTGATCGGATCGACGACGTTCGACGAGTACAAACACATCGAGAAGGATCGCGCGCTGGCGCGCCGGCTGCAGAAGATCGCGATCGAGGAGCCGTCGATCGAGGAGGCCATCCGCATCCTGGCGGGGTTGAAGAGCCGCTACGAGGACCACCACCGCGTCGCCTATACCGATGCGGCGATCGAGGCGGCCGTGAAGCTGGCCGCACGTCATCTGCGCGACTACAAGCTGCCCGACAGCGCGATCGATCTGATCGACGAAGCAGGCTCGGTGGCACGGTTGGCCGCGCCGCCCGCCGTGCCGGCGGATCCTGCCGATCCAGCCCATCCCGCCCTTCCTGCCCCTCCCGCCACCGTGATCGTCGACGCTCCTGACATCGAGCGGATCGTGGCGCGCATCGCGCGCATCCCGGCTCGCCAGGCTTCGTCCTCGGATCGCGAACGGCTGCGCACGCTGGAGGAATCGCTGCAGCGGGTGGTGTTCGGCCAGGACGACGCGGTGCATCTGGTGGCGCAGGCGATCAAGCGCTCGCGCGCCGGCCTTGGTCAGCCCGATCGTCCGGCCGGCTGCTTCCTGTTCACCGGACCGACCGGCGTCGGCAAGACCGAGCTCGCCAAACAGCTCGCCATTCAGCTCGGCAACGAGTTCTCGCGCATCGACATGAGCGAGTACATGGAGAAGCATGCGGTGGCGCGGCTGATCGGCGCGCCGCCCGGCTACGTCGGCTTCGAGCAGGGCGGCCTGCTGGTCGACATGGTCCGCACCCATCCCTACAGCGTCGTCCTGCTCGACGAGATCGAGAAGGCGCATCCGGACATCTACAACATCCTGCTGCAGGTGATGGACCACGCGGCCCTCACCGACAACACCGGCCGGAAGGCCGACTTCCGCAACGTGGTGCTGATCCTCACGTCGAACGCCGGCTCGCGCGAGATGAGCGCGGCGTCGATCGGGTTTGCCGAGGGCGGCAGCGGCGACGCGCACGACGAGCGGCTGCGCAAGGCCGCGGCCAGCAAGTCGAAGACCGCGATCGAGAAGGTGTTCAGCCCGGAATTCCGCAACCGCCTCGACGCGATCGTCACCTTCCGCACCCTGAGCGCGTCGGTGATGGAGCAGATCGTCGACAAGTTCGTGCTGCAGCTCGAGCAGCAGCTGGCCGAGCGGCACGTCGCGATCACGCTGACCGAAGAGGCGCGCGCCTGGCTGGCGGTGAAGGGCTACGATCCCGTGTTCGGCGCGCGCCCGCTCGGGCGGGTGGTGCAGAAGGAAGTGCGGGATCCGCTCACCGATCAGATCCTGTTCGGCGCGCTCGAGCACGGCGGCACCGTGACGATCGGGGTCGCCGACAACGCGCTCACGTTTGCCTACGAAGCGAAGGCGCTCGGCTAAAGCCTTCGCGCTACAGTCGGACGGCGGACCGCGACGGCTTCAGCCGAGCGTCTTCTGCCACCGCATGAACAGGAAGTACGGCACCCGCGTCATCGGTGCGAACCTCGCCGATGCCTTCAGCTCGTCCTCCGTCGCCATCGGCTCCTGAAACTCCCGCAGCACGAAGCCCGCGTCGATCGCGCCCTTCATGTAGTCCTCGAGCGGACGATGACGGCGGAGCGTGGGGCGCGGAACGCCGGCGTGATGCGATCCTCCCACGCGATCCGCTCGAAATAGCGATCGACCGCGAAGTACCGCGGGTTCTTCCCCTTGCCGTGCACCCAGTCGGAGACCGGCGCCGAGAAGCAGGGATGGGTGATGCTGACGCAGAGCGCGCCGCCGGGCGCGAGCACCCGATGCGCCTCGCGGATCGCGCCGGGGTAATCCTCGACGTTCATCAGGACCATCGACGCGACGACGACGTCGAACGCGTCGGCGGCGATCCCGTTCAGTGCGTTGGCGTTCAGGCAGAGAAACTCGGTGTCGAGGCCTGCGGCAGCCGACCGCCGGCGCGCCGCGTCGATCAGCGTCGCGCTGCCGTCGACGCCGGTGACGCGGGCGCCGCGGCGGGCCAGTTCCCGCGCGTACGAGCCTTCGCCGCATCCGAGATCGAGCAGCCGCGTGCCCGATACCTCGCCGACGAGGGAGAGCATGCGCGGCTGCAGGAAGAGGTTCTGATAGTCGCTGGCGTCGGCGTGCGCGATCCAGTCGTCGGCCGCGGCGTCCCAGGAGCGCGTCGACGAGTCGTCGGTCATCAGCCGTTGGTCATCGGTCACCCGCGGTGGTTCTCATTTGATGACGAAATCGCGGGTAGTGTCGAGATCGCCGTTGCCGACGTGGGTCTGTTCCGGTTGCTTCGCCAATGTCTCGCCGGGCCGCAGCTCGATCTCGATTCGATACGTACCGCTGGGCACCTGAATCGTGTAGCCCCCGTTGGACGCCGTCGTCGTTTCGTGGCGGGTGCCGGTTGTCACCTCGATCACCGTCACCTTGCGGCCGGGAACCGCGACCGCGGCGTCGGCGGTCTTGACGATGCCGGCGATCGTGCCGCCGACCTGTGCTGGGTGTGTGTTGACGACCGGACCTGGTCGCGCCAGTCCGGAACCACACGCCGCTGAAAGGGCCGCCAGTCCGACGAGCAGGGCAGTTGCGAACCTCATACGCTCACCTCAGCCGGACCAGGGTGCAAACTGCGCGCCGCCTCAGGGCTTTGGGGCCTTACCGAACACTTCGACGATGGTCGCGGTGACGGCCCCGGTGTTCTTGAACGTGTGCTTGGCGCCGCCCTTCAGGTGCAGCACCTCACCCTGGGCCACTTCGACCGGGCTTTCGCCGTCGATGGTCAGCAGCAGCTGCCCTGTCACCAGCGTGAACACATGCCACGTCGCATCATCGTGCGAGTGCATGCGGCGGGTGGCGCCCGGCTCGGCGTAGTCGCGCAGGACCCGGTATTCGGGCTGCTCCATCACCACCATCGACGAGATCCCCGGGTCGCCAGCCACGGGTCTGGCTTTGTCCGCTCCGCCGACGGCCTGCGCGGATGCGGTTCGCGCAAGCAACAACGCGGCAAGCAGGGCGACGAGCGTCTTCACCATGTATCCTTCTCCCATGAAACCGACGCCTATCTTACTCGTGGCCAGCCTGGCCGGCCTGCTTCTGATGCATCCGGTGTCGGCGTCCACCTCCGCTGGCGGCGCAGCGTCGGCGGACGAGCAGGCGCCGCAGCGGCCCGCGCCGCCGCAGTATCCCGGTCTGCCCAGCGAAACGCCGGCGACGTTCGAGCCGGTCACCGACTCCTTCGACTACGTGAAGCGCGACGTCATGATCCCGATGCGCGACGGCGTCAAGCTGCACACCGTGATCCTCGTGCCGAAGGGCGCCGACGGGCGCGCCGATCCTGCTGACGCGCACGCCCTACGACGCCAACCGAGCTCACCGGCTACGCGCACAGCGCGCACCTGGCGCCGATGCTGGCCGGCTACGACAACGCGCTCGACGTGATCATCGAGGGCGGCTACATCCGCGTGGTGCAGGACATCCGCGGCAAGTACGGCTCGGAAGGCGACTACGTGATGAACCGGCCGCTGCGCGGACCGCAGAACCCGACGCCGGTCGATCACGCGACCGACACCTACGACACCATCGACTGGCTGGTGAAGAACATGCCGGAGAGCAACGGCAAGGTCGGCATCCTCGGCATTTCCTACGACGGGTTCCTGCCGCTGATGGCGCTGGTCAATCCGCACCCGGCGCTCAAGGTGTCGGTGCCGATGAACCCGATGGTCGACGGCTGGATGGGCGACGACTGGTTCCACAACGGCGCCTTCCGCCAGCAGAACATGCCGTACATCTACGAGCAGGCGGCCACGCGCGCCAACGACGCAGAAGTGGTGGACCAGCCACTTCGACGACTACGACATGTTCATGCAGGCCGGATCGGCCGGCGAGCTCGGACGCCGGCGCGGCCTGGAGCAGATCGGCTTCTGGCGCAAGATTCTCGAGCATCCGGCCTACGACGCGTTCTGGCGCGATCAGGCGGTGGACAAGCATGCTGGCCGCGCAGCCGCTGACGGTGCCGGTGATGCTGGTGCACAGCCTGTGGGATCAGGAGGACATCTACGGCGCGATCGCGGTCTACAAGGCGATCAAGCCGAAGGACACCGCGAACGACAAGGTGTTCCTGGTGATGGGCCCGTGGCACCACGGCCAGGAGATCGAGGACGGCAGCACGCTCGGCGCCCTGAAGTTCGACAGCGACACCGCGCTGTATTTCCGCCAGGAGATCCTGCGGCCGTTCCTCGATCAGTACCTGAAGGACGAGCGCGCCGAAGGCCGACGTCGCGCCGGTGACGGCGTTCGAGACCGGCACCAACACATGGCGCCGGCTGCCGGCGTGGCCGGCGGGCTGCGCCAGCGGCTGCAGCGTCCAGCCGACGCCGCTCTACCTGGGCGCCGGGCTGACCACCGGCTTCGACGGCGCCGAAGGCCGGCGACGCCGGCGTTCGACGAATACATCTCCGATCCGGCCAAGCCGGTGCCGTTCCGCTCGCGGCCGATTCAGCCGGTCGGCTACGACCACGGCCTGACCTGGCCGCAGTGGCTGGTCGACGATCAGCGCGAAGCGTCGGGCCGCACCGATGTGCTCGCGTTCGTCTCCGACGCCGCTGACCGCGCCGGTGAAGATCAGCGGCCAGCCGATCGCCAACCTGGTCGCCTCGACGAGCGGCACCGACGCCGACTGGGTGGTCAAGCTGATCGACGTCTATCCCGACGAAGTGGCGGGGCAGCCGGCGCTGGGCGGCTATCAGCTGATGGTGTCGGCGGACATCTTCCGCGGCCGCTATCGCGAGAGCTTCGAAACCGCCAAGGCGATCGCGGCCGATCGGCCGCTGCCGTACCGCTTCGCGCTGCCGACGGCGAACCACGTGTTCCTGCCGGGCCACCGGATCATGGTGCAGGTGCAGTCGAGCTGGTTCCCGCTCTACGACCGCAACCCGCAGACGTTCGTGCCGAACATCTTCTGCGCGAAGCCGGCGGACTACCGGAAGGCGACGCAGCGCATCTACCACGCGCCCGGCCAGGCCAGCTTCATCGAGCTGCCGGTCGTCACTCGTCCCTGACCGCACACGATCGGAAGGAACCGCGGAGACGGCGGAGCTCGCCGAGAAAACGATTCTCTTCTTCGCGGTCTTTGCGGTCTCGGCGGTAAAACAACAGTCGCGGTATCCTTGGCAGCGATGACGGTGGCGGTCGGGCAGGCGCAGCACTCCGCGAAGACGGCCAGCGCGACGGCCGTCCGCGTCCTTGCGGCGATCAGCGTGTCGCATCTGCTCAACGACACCTTGCAGTCGCTGATCCCGTCGATCTACCCGCTGCTGAAGTCGTCGCTGCAGCTGAACTTCTCGCAGATCGGCCTGATTACGCTGACGCTGCAGCTCACCGCCTCAATGCTCCAGCCGGTGGTCGGGATGTACACCGATCGGCGGCCGATGCCGTATTCGCTGGTGGGCGGGATGGCGTTCTCGCTGATCGGACTGCTGCTGCTGTCGGTGGCCTCGACGCTCGGCGTGATCCTGGTGGCGGCCGGGCTGATGGGTGTGGGCTCGTCGATCTTTCACCCCGAGTCGTCGCGGATCGCGCGGATGTCGTCGGGCGGGCGCCACGGCCTGGCGCAGTCCGTGTTCCAGGTCGGCGGCAACCTGGGATCGTCGCTCGGTCCGCTGCTCGCCGCGTTTTTCGTGGTGCCGCACGGGCAGGCGAGCCTGGCGTGGTGCGCGTTGATTGCGATCGTCGCGATCGGGCTGCTGTTCAGGGTCGGCCGCTGGTCGGCGCGCCATCGGCCGCCGGCGCCGTATCGGGCCACGCAGGCGGGCTGGGAGCCCAGGCCCGGACTGTCGCGGCCGCGGGTGATCGGCGCGCTGCTGGTGCTGGCCGTGCTGATCTTCTCGAAGTACTTCTATCTCGCCAGCCTCAGCAGCTACTACATTTTCTATCTGATCGCGAAGTTCGGGGTCTCGACGCAGGTCGCGCAGCTGCACCTGTTCGTGTTTCTCGGCGCGGTGGCGGCGGGCACCATTCTCGGCGGCCCGATCGGCGATCGCATCGGGCCGAAGTACGTGATCTGGGGGTCGATTCTCGGCGTGTTCCCGTTCACGTTCGCGCTGCCGCACGCCAATCTGTTCTGGACCGGCATTCTCAGCGTGGCGATCGGCCTGATTCTGGCGTCGGCGTTTTCGGCGATCCTGGTCTACGCGCAGGAGCTCGTGCCGGGACGGGTCGGCACGATCGGCGGCATCTTCTTCGGCTTTGCGTTCGGGATGGGCGGGCTCGGCGCGGCCGCGCTCGGCCGGCTGGCCGACGCGACCAGCATCGAACACGTCTACCGGCTGTGCGCGTACCTGCCGCTGATCGGCCTGCTTACCGCGTTTCTACCCGATCTCGATCAGCCGGCCACTGCTCACGAGCCCGCAGCGCCAGTCCTGTAGCGACCGAGGTCAGCTCCTCGCCGCCGGTCACCTTTGCGTCGCCGAAACGCTCGACGAAGATCCGGCGGACCGCCGGCACGAACGACGAGCCGCCGGTCAGGAACACGCGATCGATGTCGCCGAAGGCGAGGCCGGACGCGGCCATCAGCCGGTCGACGCAGCCAGACATCGATGCGATCTCTTCCGCGATCCAGGTCTCGAAATCCGCGCGCGTGACCTTCTTGCGGATCGTGACCGGGCCGGACTCGAACGCGAACTCCGCTTCCGCCGCCGACGACAGCTCGAACTTGGTGCGCTGCACCGCCTCGTGCAGCTGGTAGCCCAACTCGTTGTTGATCAGCAGCAGGAAGGCTTCGAGGCGCTCCGGAGTTGACGCGGTGCGGCGAACCCGCTCGAGCATCTCCAGCGTGGAGGGCGACTTCAGGAACGACAGGTAGTGCCAGCGTTCGAGCCGTTCGTAGGGCCAGCTGGGCACCGGCAGGAACTTGTGGGGCGGCGAGAGGTACTCGCCGCCCATGCCGAGCCGCGGTGCGACCAGGTTCCGGATGATGCGCTTGTCGAACGCGTCGCCGGCGATCGGCACGCCGTCGGTGCCGATGATGTCCGACCCCTGGCGTCCGCGGCGCCGCACGCCGGGCCCGATCGAGATGATGGTGAAGTCGCTGGTGCCGCCGCCGAAGTCGCCGATCAGAATGCGTTCGTCGCGCTGCAGGCGCGCTTCGTAGGCATAGGCCGCCGCGACCGGCTCGTACTCGAACACGATCTCGTCGAAACCGGCGAGCCGGATCGCCGAGAGCAGTCGTCCGGTGGCGAAGTCATCGAGCTCGGCATCCGGCGGGTTGCTGAAATGAACCGGGCGGCCGAGGATGATCCGCCGCGGCGACGGCCACGCGGCCAGGCCAAGCCGATCGCTCATGTGCTTGCCGATCAGCGCGATCAGCCGCTCGAGCGAGTAGTGCCTCGTGCCGATGCCGGTGCCTTCGAATGTCCGGTCGGCAAGGTACGCCTTCAGCGACTGGATGAAGCGTCCCTTGGTCTCCGACGCGAGGTAGCGCTCGATCGCCTCGGCGCCGGCCACCGACGGCTTCTTCGGCTCGAAGTAGAGCACCGACGGAAACGTGGGGCTCGATCCGTGCGCGGTGGGAAACTGCGCGAGCCGCGGCTCGCCGTCTTCGTGGACGAACGCGACGGCGCTGTTGGTGGTGCCGAAGTCGATTCCTACCCAGGTAACGGAGCTCACGGAGGGAACGGGATCACGAACATCACTAAATCCTATCTCGCCGGCTCTTTTAGCGCGCGCGTCACTTTGACAACAACGCAGGCCAGTTCAGGATCATGCTGATCGACACTGGCGCTGGGTGCTGCACCCGTGCGACGGGAACCAGGAACCGCTGACCGTCGACCGTGACGTCCCAGCCGGCTCCAGCACCGGACGGAAAGAGTCGCTGCGGAGCTCCGCTCTCAAAGGCGGCGCCGGTCGTTCTCACGGGCGCGGCCATGATCGCATTCCCAACGGTCCACGGCAGGCCGCTATTGAAGAGGATTTCGGCGCCGGCACGCCACACCGGCCAATTTCCACTGCCTCTGGATAGCTGCCACTTGCCTTGACCCAGCGCAGGCGTCCCCGATGCCGAAACGCT
The DNA here is from genome assembly GCA_963794705.1 of uncultured Acidobacteriota bacterium. Classification (GTDB taxonomy): domain Bacteria; phylum Acidobacteriota; class Vicinamibacteria; order Vicinamibacterales; family CAVVIG01; genus CAVQFC01. The sequence continues at coordinate 514,117 of CAWCFI010000003.1, read as the reverse complement.
GAACGGTCGGACAAAGAGTTCCGCATCGTTACCGGTCTCGGTCGACGCGTAGACCATCCAATGATTGTCGGGTGAGAACTGGGCCGCCCACTCGTTGAAGCTGTCGCCCAGCAGCAGCACCGGCTTGCGTTCCCCCTCGAGCGGCAAGACCCACACGTCGTAGCCAGTCTTCGGCGCGTTCTCCGTGTGATACAGCAAGAAGCGGCCGTCACTCGACCAGCTCGTCACAAAATGCCTGGTCCCGGCCTCTTTCAGCAGTTCGATCTCTTCCCCAGTCCCGGTGGAGGCCTTTTCGTACAGCGTGTCTCCGAGATTCCCCCCGGCGTACGCGAGTCGCGTGCCATCGGGAGACCAGACGCCTGGGGAGTAATTGTTCCGTCGAAATGTGAGGCGCGTGCGTCGACCGTTGGAAAGGTCGACGGTCCAGAGATCACCGGGAACGTCATAGCCGGCATCGCGAACCACAGCGCGCTTCCCGTCCGGCGAGAGATTGACGGCGCCCTCGAATGTTGGCGATTCGACCGTGCCGAGGACCTTCCCTGCGCGATCGATCCAGGTGAGCTGGACGTTTTCGATCGCCGGTGCGGTGCGATAGGCCAACACACCGCCGGAAGACACCGAGAACATTTCGCTGCCGAACCACGTGGTTTTTATCGCCTCGGCTATCGCAACGGGGGCGTCTTTGAGTTGCAGCCGTCGACGGTCGAATGGCTGCGCCATCATCGTCGTGGCGCGCATGAAGAAGATGTACCCGTCTGCGTAGCTCGGCGTCAGCTCGGTTGCCAGAATCCTGACACGAGATTGGTCGGTAGGTTTGGCATCGAGAGAGCCGGCGTAGATGCCCGCACTTTCTGGTGGTCCGGAGCGGAAATACAGAAACTGCCTGCCGTCTTCCAGAAAAACCGGCGACGTATGATAGCGCTCTCCTTTTGAGGTATCGACCTCGGTTACTGCAGTGGCCTGGCCGCCCGCCTGAGACACTTTCCATAGCGGCCCGCCGGAGCCGCCGCCCCAGCTGCCAAAGATGATCTCGCCGTCGCGGTTCCAGGAACCCGACCCCATTGCGCTACTCGATACGGTGCAGAGCGTCTCCGGAGGACCGCCTGTCGTATCCACTTTTTTCAGCTGGTTTTCTACCGCGAATGCCACATGCCTGCTGTCAGGCGACCAGAACGGACTCATACCATTCTCAGTGCCGGGTAAGCGGCGCCATTCGAGCGAACCCAGGTCGCGCAGCCAGAGTCCGCTTTGTCCCGCGGCGGCGACGACCAGCTTGCGGCCATCCGGGGAAACCGACAGAAAGTCACCCGGCGTCGTGCCGTCAGGCAGCGACGTCTCGACACGGCTGGCCGGTTTCGGTGGAGTCGGCCACAACACCCAGACCGACACACCGATCGCCATCAGCGTCACCAGGACGGCAATCGCTCGCCACAACCGGATGGATCGGACCGGGGTCGGTGTCCCCGGCAGCGGCAGCGCGCCCGTCGACTCGTGCAACGCGTCCTCGATTTCGAGCCGCGCATCGGAAGCAGACGCAAGTCGTCGCCTGGGGTCTTTGTCCAGACATCGGCGCAACAAGCGTCGAATCGGCTCCGGCGTCTTCGCCGGCAGCGTCGTCCACTGCGGCTCGTTCGTGAGGACGAGGGCGAGGGTATCAGCGATCTCCGTGCCGCCGAATACCCGCGCGCCCGACAGCATTTCGTACAACACGCAACCAAAGGCCCACAGGTCTGCACGACGATCGACCGCCTTGCCGCGCGCTTGTTCCGGCGCCATGTACGCTGCGGTGCCGAGGATGATTCCCGCCTGGGTGGCGTGGATCGAGAGCGTTGGCGACATCGTCGCGTTCGCCCCAGCTGGCAGAGCGGGATCAAATGCCTTCGCCAGACCAAAGTCGAGCACCTTGACCGTACCGTCCGGCCGCACCTTGATGTTGGCGGGCTTCAGATCACGATGAATGATTCCTTGCTCGTGCGCCGCCTCGAGCGCTTCTGCGATTTGCTTCGCGATGGGCAGCGCCTCGTCGAGCGGCAACGCACCCTTGGCGATCCGATCGGCCAGTGTCGGCCCCTCGACGAGTTCCATCACCAGCGCGGCCGTTCCGGTGGAGTCTTCGAAGTCGTGGATGTGCGCGATGTTCGGATGATTCAGCGCGGCGAGGATCTGGGCTTCGCGCCGGAACCGTGCCAACCGCTCTAGGTCATGCGCGACCGTGTCCGGTAGTACCTTGATCGCCACGTCGCGTTCGAGCTTTGAATCTCTCGCTCGATACACCTCGCCCATGCCACCCGCGCCGATCGCGGCGACGATTTCGTACGGACCGAGGCGGTTGCCAGTCGAGAGCGGCATGAATCGATGTTTGATTCTAGCGACGGAGTCCCGCACGACAAAGGAGAAAGGCAGTCGTCCGCCCTCCGTTGGCTATTCCTGTCGCAGCGCCACCATCACATCGACCGACGTCGCGCGTCTGGCGGGGAGCCAGCTCGCGAAGGCGGCAACCAGCAGCAGAACGAGTGGCACACCGGCGAACACCGGCAGACTGATCACACCGCCGAGCAGGTGGAGGGCCACCAGGAACATCAGCACCCAGGCCGCGAGCGCACCGGCGCCGACCACGCGGAGTGTGTCGATGACGATCTGTGACACGACCCGCCTCGCCGTCGCGCCGAGGGCCAGGCGCACCCCGATCTCGGTGGTGCGCCGCGACACCGAGTAGGACACCACGGAGTAGATGCCGATCGCGGCCAGCACCAGCATCAACGGTCCGAGGACGACGAACATCCGCGCCGGAATCCGCCGCAGGAACAGGTTCTTGTCGATGTGATCGGTGAGCGTGCGGATGTCGTAGACCGGCAGCGTGGGGTCGAGCTCTCGCACCAGGCGCTCCACCTCGGGCCCGAGCAGCGTCTCGTTGCCTGGCCTGGTGCGCAGGTGGATCTGGCCGGCGAGCGACGGCCGATCCCGGTAGGAGAAGTAGATGACCGGCGCCGGCGTCTCGCCGAACGAATCGCTCAGCGAATTGCGCACGACGCCGGTGATCACGTACTGCCGATCGCGGTTCTCGAGCCGCCGCCCCAGCGGCTCCGCGTCCGGCAGGAATCGGCGCACGAACTCCTGGTTGACGATCGCCTGCGCCGGAGCGGCCGTGTCCTCGAAGGCCGCAAAATCGTGACCCGCGCGCAGTGGAATTCCCATGGTGCGGAAGTAGTCGGCGGTGACGACATTGCTCAGCGCGCGCTCGGGCTCGGCGTCGGGGCGCGCCCGCCCTTCGAGCGTGAAGGCGCGCAGCGACAGGCCGTGAATGTCGAGCGGCACCTGGCTCGCGATTGCCGCCGACTCCACGCCCGGCAGCGCCCGCAGGCGGTTCAGCAGCCGGCCCGTGAAAGCGCGCAGCGCGGCGCCGTCCAGATTGCGCCCTGACAGATCGTATTCGGCGAGCAGCACGCCTTCCCGGCGGAAACCGGGATCGGTGTCGAGCGCCTCGCTGAAGCTGCGCACGAACAGTCCCGCGGACATCAGCACCACCAGCGCCAGCGCGACCTCGACCGCCATCAACCCGTTGCGCATCGGGTTGCGTCCGGCGGTGCGCGCGCCCGATCGCAGCGCGACCTGCGGATCGATGCGCGCCAGCTGCAGCGCCGGCGCGATGCCGAAGATCAGGCCGCAGAGCAGGCCGAGGCCGAGCGCAAAGGCGAGGCCGACGGCATCCACGCCCGTCCGAATCATGACCGGTACGGACGTAATCATCGGCACCGCCCGCATCGCGTCGGTCGCCCAGACCGCGATCGCGGCCCCCAGCGCCGAGCCCAGCAGCGCCAGCATCAGATTTTCCATCAGCAGCAGGCTGACCACTCGCCAGGGGCCGGCGCCGAGCGTCAGGCGGACGCCGACCTCTCGGTATCGCGCGCTCGCGCGCGCCAGCATCAGGTTGGCGGTGTTACCGCAGACCGCCAGCAGCAGGAGCAGCATGATGCCCTGCAGGATCGCCAGCGCGCTGACGAAGAACTGCTGCGGTCCGCGCGGCGCCTGCCAGAACGGCAGCACACGGGCGAGCATCGTCTTGTTCGTCTCCGGATAGTCGTGCGCCAGCTGGCGCATGATGGCGTCGACCTCGGTCTGGGCCGCGGCGCGGCTCGCGCGCGGCGCCAGCCGGCCTGCCACGTTGTAGCCGCGCTGGCCGCGGTCCTCGAGCTCGCGCGATCCCGCCAGCAGCTCCGGCGCCATCGTCGCCGGCACCCAGAAGTCGAAGGCCAGCATCGTGACCGTGCCCTGAAAGCGCTCGGGCGTGACGCCCACGATGGTGAGCGGACGGTCGTTCACGCGCAGCCGCTGTCCCAGCACGGTGGCCGCGCCGCCGAACCGGTTCTGCCAATAGGCGTGGGAGATGACGACGACCGGCGCGCCGCCTGCCTGGGTCGCCTCGTCCGGCCGCAGAAAGCGACCGAGCGCAGGGCGCAGGCCGAGCGCGGAGAAATAGTTGCCCGACACCAGCAGGCCGTGACCACGTTCGGTCCGGCCGGGGTCGCCGACAGTGAACGGCACCATGCGATACGCGAACAGGTCGGGCAGGGTGCGGCTGCGATCGCGCAGCTCGCGATACTCGAGCCAGGACGCGCCGGGAAACGAGCCCGTATCGGCGCGCGGTTCGACCAGCTGCACGGCGCCGGCGTCGGCGACGCCGGGGATCGGCTGCAGCACCATCAGCTGGATCCACGAGAACACCGCCGTGTTCACGCCGATCCCGACGCCGAGCGAGACGATCACCACGGCCGCCAGCCCCGGCATCCGCCAGATCATCCGCCACGCCTGGCGCAGGTCGCTCAGCATCTCGTCATTCGTGTGCCTGAAGGCCTCGCGCTACGCTCGTCCAGAGAACTCGCGCGACTCGGTGTGCACTTTGATCTTTTCGCCCTCTTTCACGAACAGCGGCACCCGGATCTCCATCCCGGTTTCAAGCTTCGCGACCTTGGTCACGCTGCCGCTCGCCGTGTCGCCGCGCGCGCCGGCCTCGCACGACGCCACCGTGATCTCGACGTGCGGCGGGAACACGAGGCCGATCGGCTTGTCGTTGTAGGTGTGGATCTGAATCTCCAGGTTGTCCACCAGCAGAAACCGGTCATCGCCGACGATGTTGGGCGTGAGCGTGATGGTGTCGAAGGTCCGCTGATCCATGAAGTTGTAACCCGCCGCATCGGCGTACAGATACGTCGCCTTGATGAACGCCAGGTCGGGCTCGTTGAATTTCTCGCCGGCCTTGAACGTCTTGTCGAAGACCGCCTGCGTCAGCATGTTGCGCATCTTGATGCGTACCAGTGTCTGCCCGCCGCGCGCCGTCGGTTTCGAGACCTCGACGTCGAGGCAGTTATACGGGGCGCCCTCATATTCGAAGTAGGACTTCCGCTTGATTTCGATCGCTTCCATCATGCTGGCCATGCCCGATATTGTACGCGCCCTCGCTGTCGCCGAAACGCTCCAGATCCTCGAGCCCGATCGCGCGCAGGACGCTGAGCATCACGTTGGCCAGCGGCGTGCCGTTGGGCGCCTTCAGATGCACGCCGCCCGGCAGCGCGCCGCCGGCGCGGCCGGCCATGAAGAACGGCACCCGCTTGTGGTTGTGCAGGTTGGAGTCGCCCATTGGCGATCCGTAGATCAGCAGCGTGCTGTCCATCAGCGAGCCGTCGCCGTCCGGGGTGTTCTTCAGCTTCTCCAGCAGGTACGGCATCAGGCCGACGTGATAGGTGTTGAGCGTCGCGAAGTTGAGGACCTTCTCCTCCTTGCCGCCGTGGTGCGACGTGTCGTGGAACGTGCCCTTGAAGCCGCTCTCCGGATAGCTGCGGTTCGACGCATCGCGCCCCAGCTTGAACGCGAAGACCCGCGTGATGTCGGACGCGAATGCCAGCACCTGCAGATCGAACATCAGCTTGACGTGCTCGCTGAACGAGTCCGGCACGCCGACCGGCGCCGCCGGCAGCTCCCGCACCTCGCCGCTGCGGTTGCGCGCCTCGATGATCTGGATCCGCCGCTCGATCTCGCGGACGTGTTCGAGGTAGTCGGCGAGCCGCGATCGGTCGGCCGGTCCCAGGCCGGCGGCCAGCCGCGCGGCCGACGCCAGCACCCAGTCGAGGATGCTCCGATCCTCCGCCAGCCGCTCGGCGCGCTCGGCCTGCGTGCTGCCGTTCGTGAGGACGCCGAACATCCGGTCGAACACCACGCGCGGATCGCGGATCATCGGCAGCGGCCGCTCGGCCGAGGCCCAACTGATCGCGTCCGTGTAGACGCAGGAGTAGCCGTTGCCGCAGCCGCCGGCGGCATCGACGTTCTCGATGCAGAGCTGCATCGACGGGAGTGCCGTCTCCTGGCCGAAGCGCTGTGCGAACAGCTGGTCGAGCGAGATCCCACAGTGGACGTCGCCGCCCTGAGTCTGTTTGGGGTGAGCCTGGGTGAGGAACGTGCAGCTCGATCGGAAGTGATCGCCGCCGATCTCCTTTGCCGTGAACGGATTTGCGGGATCGACGTCGGTGTTGCTGACGATGGTCAGGATGTCGCGGTACGGCTCGAGCGCTCGGAGGCTGGTCGGCGACAGGTCGAATTCGCGGCCGACCGCCGCCGGCGCCCACAGGTTCTTCTTGACGCCGATCGCCGAGCTGCCGGCGGAGCCGTGCACCATTTCGACGCAGACCAGGCGGCGCCGCGGCGCAGCGGCCGCCGACGCGCGACGTGCCGGCACCATCGCGTCGAGAAAGGGAAGGGCGACGGTCGCGCCGATGCCGCGCAGGACGCTTCGGCGCGAGAGCGATGTCACTTGCGCTCCTTCAGCCGCTCCGCCGTGTAAGGCATGTCTCCGTGCGGCCCCTGCGCGCCGCTCATCACGACCCGGCCCTCGAGCATCCCTTCGTCGGTGAGCTTGCCTTTGATCTCAATCGTCGTGGGATCCTTGGCGCCCTCGACCGAGCCCGACAGCGTGAAGGCCGCGTCGGCGATCTCGCCCTTGAGCGCGACGTCGACGGTCGTGCCGATGCGCTGCGTCGGCATCGAGATGGTTCCCGTGAGGGTCGCGCCGTCCTGTTTGAGCACCAGCGCCACCGGAATCACGTGGCCGCCCTGCAGCCCCATGTTCCAGGTACCGGTCAGGCTGGGCGCTTCTGTCTTGCCGTGCTGCGCCGACAACCCAGCCGTCAGCGCCACTACCGCGATCATCGTCGTCACCCGTTTCGTCATGCGGTTCTCCTCCGACGTCTAAGCTATAAGGCGCCGGTTGAACCGCCGATGAATGCGGCGTTCAGCCGCCGTTCAGCTTCGTTTGGGCTATAACCTCAGAGGTCGCACCTCGAGAGACCACAGGAGGGCCGTTGCGCGTGCTGGTCGTGGAAGACGAGACGGTGCTGTCGCAGCAGCTGGCGAGCGCGCTGGGCGACGCCGGCTACGCCGTCGATTGCGCCGCCGATGGCGAGCGCGCCGATTTCCTCGGCCAGACCGAAGACTACGACGCGGTGGTGCTCGACCTCGGGCTCCCGAAGATGGACGGCCTCGCCGTGCTGCGGCGATGGCGCGACGCGGGGATTGCGGTCCCGGTGCTGGTGCTGACCGCGCGCGGCAGCTGGCACGAAAAGGTCCAGGGCATCGACGGCGGCGCCGACGACTACGTCGCGAAGCCGTTCCGGATCGAGGAAGTGCTGGCGCGGCTGCGCGCGTTGATCCGGCGCGCCAGCGGCCAGGTGACCCCCGACCTTCGCTGCGGCGGCCTGGTGCTCGATCCGCGCGTCGCGAAAGTGACCGTCGACGGCATCGCGGTGAAGCTGACGAGCCATGAGTTCCGGGTGCTGGCCTACCTGATGCACCAGCATGGTCGGGTGATCTCGCAGGCCGAATTGACCGAGCACATCTACGCGCAGAGCGCCGATCGCGACTCGAACACGGTGGAGGTGTTCATCGCCAGACTGCGCCGCAAGCTGGGCGGCTCGTACATCGAAACGGTGCGCGGCCTCGGCTACCGCATCCAGGCGGAGCCATGACGCCGGCAGGATCGTTCCGCCGGCGCCTGATGCTCGGATCGCTGCTGTGGATTTTCGGCCTGCTGGCCATCACCACGACGATCGGTGTGGCGATCATCCACCGGTATCCGCACCTCGTCGGCTTGGTGCACAACTCCGCGCTGATCGTCTTTGCGACGGTCTGCCTGGTGGGCGGGCTGTCGGTGGTGCGACACGGCCTGTCGCCGTTCGCCGAGCTGCGCGAGCGCCTGGCGGCCGTGCACCAGGGTCGCGATCGCCGCGTCGAGGGCAGCTATCCGAGCGAGGTCCAGCCGCTGGTGGACGATCTCAACGCGCTGCTCGAGCATCGCGATCACACGGTTCGGCGCGCGATTGCGAAGGCCGGCGATCTCGCGCACGCGCTGAAGACGCCGCTCGCGGTGCTCGCGCACGAGGCGGAGGTGGCCGACCAGACGGGCCAGTCGGAGCTCGCGGCGGTGATGCACCAGCAGATCGAGCGGATGCGGCGGCAGGTGGACTATCACCTCGCGCACGCCCGAGCCGCGGCGTCGGGCGCGGCGCCAGGCGCGCGCTGTTCGGTGCTGGCCTCCGCGGAAGGGCTCTCCCGCACCCTGCTGCGCCTGCACGACGGCCGTGGGCTCGCCATCCGGGTCGAGGTCGACCCGGCCCACACGGTTCGCAGCGAGCGCGAAGATCTCGACGAGATGCTCGGCAACCTGCTCGACAACGCCTGCAAGTGGGGCCGGTCCCGCATCGCCATCGCCTCGGCCGTCTCCGGCGCGACCGTCGTCATCACCGTGGACGACGATGGACCGGGGCTGGAGCCGTCGATGCGGGAGGCGGTGCTCCAGCGCGGGGTGCGGGCGGACGAAGCGGCGCCGGGCTCCGGCCTGGGCCTCGCCATCGTCCGCGACCTGGCCGAGCTCTATGGCGGATCGATCGCGCTCGCCGGCGCTCCGGACGGCGGCCTGCGCGCCCGGCTTCAGTTGCCAGCCTGACGGCCCGGCCGCGATAAGATAGAGGCGTGCCGATTGACGTCGAAATAAATCTCCGCATCCCCCGCCTGACCATCCGCTCGGCGAGCGCTCCCGACAAGGTGATCGACAACAGCGTGGTCAGGTTCACCCGGCTGGCGCAGGTGCCGGCAATTCCCAAGGCCGGCGAGGCGCTGCAGCTGGCCGCCCGGGTCGAAGGCGACGCCATCGACTGCGTGGTGACGCGCGCCGACTGGAGCGAGGAAAAAGAGCGCTTCATCGTCTCGTGCAACTACTCGAAAAAGTCGATCGCGGCGGCCGACTACGAAGCGCTCGTGAACGACGCCGATTGGACGATGAAGCCGCTGTTCTAGTGAGCGGACCTGAAGGTCCGCACTACTACAGAGCGCCTCCCGTAGTGCAGGCCTTCAGGCCTGCGCATCAGAGCTTGTTGGGGCAACCGGGGCGGCAGCGGCAGGGGATGGTGCGGTCGCCGACGGTCGCGTAGTCGTAGGTAAGTTCTTCGCCCGCCAGAATCCGCCGCGAGGCGCGAATCCAGATGGTCCGGCCGACGACTTCAAACCAGCAGTTCGGGCGGCACGCGTGGTTGATGAAGCGGGCGATGTTGCCGCCGACGGCGGCGTCGCGGCTCCAGGCGCGGTTGATCCGGAACACCCAGATGCAGCCTTCCGCCAGGTAACGCTCCTCGCGTGCCTCGCACGCATCGTTACGGACGAGCTCTCCGGCGTAGTCGATGATTCGTGTGTTCTTGTTGATCGGTCCTGCCGCGAAGACACCGAAACCGTGGAGCTTGGATTGTTTGCGGACGATGGCGGGGAGGGCCACGGTGTGAGCCGCATGATACCTTCAGAACACCACATGCCGATCACCTACGCGCGCGACGACGAACAACGGCGCATCGTCGTCACGACGATCGGCATCGTCGGCATCGATGATCTGCTGGCGGTGATCGATCGTCAGGCGAACGAGGGGACGTGGAGCTACGGGATGCTGTACGACTCCCGGCGGGTATCGAGCGTCGCCAGCCAGACCGACGTGCGGGCGGGCCTCAAGCACGTGGAAGTTCTCTCGCGCACGCACGGGCCGCGCGGCCCGGTGGCGTTCGTAACCACGATGCCGGCAGCGTTCGGGATGGTGCGGATGTACTCGACGCTCGCCGGCCAGGTGCAGCAGACCGTCGAGGTGTTCCGCGATATCGGGGACGCCGAGCGGTGGCTGGCCACGCACACCGAGCCGGCTGACTAACTCGGACCGGGATCCCTCCACATCGCGATCAGCGCGATGAACGCGGTTGAGCACAACCGTATGCTCTGGCTCAGGCTTTGCAGCCCGGCAGATTCGATCCCTCGTGCGACAGGAGGACTCAATGTTTGACCTCAACGTCGTCGATCACGTACGTCTGAATCTGACGCGGACCGGTGAGAATTACACGGTCCACGCGCGCGCCGCGGAGCGCCTGGCCAGGGTGACCGCATGGACCAGGATCGCCGTGCTGACCCTGTTGGTTGCCGCGGCGGCGTCTTCGGTCGTGAGCCTGATCGAAGGACAGCGGCCGTTTCAAATCGCCGCGGTCATCACCGCGGGTCTGGCGTTCGCGGGCTATGCGGTCTACGTGGGCTGGGGCTTCGAGGGCCGGGTCGCCGCCCATCGTCTTTGCGCCCGCAACCTCTGGCTGGTGTGCGAACGCTATCGATCGCTGCTGACGGAAATCCGCGACGGGCTGCTGGATCGCGATGCGATCCTCCGGCGGCGCGACGAGCTCGCGGTCGAAACCCATCACGCGTACGGGTTGGCCTTCCCGCTCGACCAGCTGGCATATGAGGGCCTGAGGCAATCCGGCGGAGACGAGCCACACCACGAGTTCCACGATCCGCACGCCGATCCGATGGCCGCTTCGTCGTAACTTGACAGCTTGCCGGCTGCGGCGATAATCCCCCGATGAGAGGACCGCTGCTCGCGGGCTGATGGTGCTCGCGGTTCAAGAGCGTTCCGACCACGGCGCAGGCCGACGCCAGGCGGTGACTACCACTTGCACGCTTCGGAGCTGGTCTGTCATCAACCTGACAGACCAACGACCATCAATGGCAGGAGACTGCGCGCGGCTATGAGCTAGGCGGACATCCAGTCGACTCGTCGCACCAAAAACGGGCTGTGATAGTAAGAGCGTCCCGGGTCTGGGTGAAGGGGAGGTCATTTGTCAGTCTATCGACGAACGCCGAATCTTCTGCTGATCGGTCCCGACATCGTCACGAGAGCGTATCTGGACCGCTTGATGGCGTCGCTGGCATCGCCGATCCGTTTCTGCGACAGTGCCGCGCCGTGCCTGCCCGCCGAGCCGGTCCGGGGGCTGGTGGTTCGTGATGTCGAGCGGTTGAAGCGCGCCGATCAGAGCGAGCTGCTCGACTGGCTGAACGGGAACGGCTACTACACGCGGGTGGTGTCCACCTCGGGCACGTCGTTCTTTCCGATGGTGGAGCGGGGCGAGTTCTCGGACGCCTTGTACTACCGCATCAACGTCGTGACGCTGATGCTGGATCGCATGCCGTCGTGAGCATCGCGCCGCGTGCAGTGAGTCGCCTTCCGCCTTGACCCTATACTACGTTCAGAGTAATACTACGCTAACAGTATTACTGAGGACGGAGTATGGCACGCCCTGACGACGCTGCGGGTCTCGAGGAGTTCGGCCGGTTCGGTGAGCCGGCACTGCTGATCCTCGTCAGCCTCGCAGATGGTCCCAAGCACGGCTACGCGGTCACCGAAGACATCGCGTCCTTCGCAGGCGTACGCTTCGGGCCAGGATCGCTCTATGGCGCGATCGCCAGGCTCGAATCGCGTGGCCTGATCGAGGCGCTCGACACGGAGGACCGGCGCAATCCCTACCAGCTCACGGCGGTCGGCGCGAAAGCGCTGCGCGCGCGGCTCGCCAGCATGCAGTCAGTGACGAAGGTCGGCCAGAGGCGGCTGGCGAAGGCGTGACCTGGCTGATTCGGCTCTATCCGCCGGCCTGGCGTCGCCGCTATGGCCGGGAGCTCGCGGAATTGCTGGACGCTCAGCCAGCCTCGTTCCGCACGGCCGTCGATCTCGTTGCCGGCGCCGTCGATGCCTGGCTCAACCCTCAGGTGTCGACGGCGGTCACGGCTGCCAGTGCGAAAGGAGCAGGAGCGATGGTCCCGAAGATGCTCAAACTCAGATCCGCTGGCTACGGTGCCAACGTCGCGACCGGGGACGATATCAAGAAGGTGTGGTTGCCTGGAGCAGCATCCTGTCTATTGTTTTTCGGATTCTATTGGGTGCTCATCTGGTTGCCTTTTGACAAGACCAGACTCCAGTTCCTGACCATCCCATATCTGGTGCTGCCACTCGTCGGCGCTCACGCCGCATATTGGTCCCGCCGAATGAAGGGTTCAGTTCTCGAGCGCATCGTGGCCGCACTGTTCCCTGTATTTGCGTTTGCCGCGCTATTTGCGGTGAGAACTGTGTATGGATTGTTCTTCGAGGGCAAACCTTACACTCTGCCGCATTTCCTCGCCGGCTTTTCCTTGACCCTCCTATTCATTGTTGTAGGTGGCCTATTGCTGGTACTTGGCGCATGGCCGTTCTGCCGCCCGCACCTCAGAGAACAGTTGCCCTGACAACCGGGCTGCATCAACGGAAACATCGGTAGGATCGCCGTCGGTACTCGACGGCATGGACCTCACCGACGTCCAATGGGCCGTAGCTTCTATGTCGTTGAGAAGCTCGAGATCACATCCGCCTCGGTATCGAACTGAGCGAACACGGAGTCGAGCCGGGTGATCATCAGGAGCTCGTGAACGCGCGGCGCCACATGCAGCAATTTCAGACCGCCGCCATGATGGGTGACGGTGGCATGGGCGCGAATGATCTCGCCAAGGGCGGTGGTGTCCAGGTACGGCGCGCCGTGCAGGTTGAACACGATCTTGACGCGGCCCTGGCGGACCAGCGGCTGCACCAGGGCGCGCAGGGCGTTGGCCCCGTCTTCGGTGATTCTCCCCTCGATGTCGATGATCGTGACGTCGCCGACACAACGTTCGTGGACGGTCACGAGGCCACCTCAATTCATCGCGGCATCAACGAAGGGCGCCGTCAACGAGGTTGGTCGTCGGGCCGGCGTTCGGAACACGTAGACAAGATCGAATGTTTGGTGCCGGAGGTGGGAATCGAACCCACACTCACCGTTAGGTGAACGGGATTTTGAGTCCCGCGCGTCTGCCAGTTTCACCACTCCGGCTTCGGAAGTACGAAGTTTGAAGTACAGGTCAAGGACGAGGCGCGAAGCAGGACGCAGCGAAACGCTCGTACTTCAGACTTCGTACTTCAGACTTATCGCGTTTCTACACGAGTATCTCTATCTTCCCCTTGGCCTTGACCTCTTCCACGAACTTTTCGAGCTTCTGCTCACGCTGACCCTGCGTCAGGAAGTCTTTGATCTGCCCGGACACTTCCGCGAAAGGCGCGGTGCGCGGCGGGCGGCGCTCCATCACCTTGATGATGTGATAACCGAACGGCGTCTCGACCAGCGCGCTCACGGTGCCCGGCTTGAGTTTGAACGCCGCCTCCTCGAACGCCGGGGTCATCTGCCCTTTCGGGAAGAAGCCGAGGTCGCCGCCGTTCTGCGCGCTGCCCTGATCGGACGAGTTCGCCCTGGCCAGCGTCGCGAAGTCGCCGCCGGCCCGGACCGTCTTCAGGACGGCCGCCGCCTTGGTCTTGGCCTCCGCCTTCTGTTCCGGCGTCGCGCCCTGCGGCAGGCCAATCAGGATGTGCGCCGCGTGCACGGTATCGCCCTGCTTGAAGCGCTCGAGGTTCTGGTCGTAAAACGCCTTCACTTCCGGATCCTGCACCGCGACTTTCGAGTTGACCTCGGTCTCGATCACCTTCGCCACTTCCAGGCTGGTCTTGGCCTGCGCCTTCAGCTGATCGAGGGTCAGCCCCTGAGCCGCGATGCCCTGCTTGAAGGCTTCGTCGGTCGGGAAGTTCTTGCGGATGTCGGCCAGCCGCGCATCGACCTCCGCGTCCGCCACCACCAGCTTGCGCGCGTGCGATTCCTGCGCGAGCAGGTGATACGCCACGAGCTGATCGAGCACGCCGCGCAGCACTTCGTCCCGCTTGTCGGGCGGCACCGGGCCGCCGGCGCGCGCTTCCACCCTCTTCACTGAGTTGTCGAACTCCCAGCGCTCGATCTTCTCCCCGTTGACCCGCGCCAGCACGTCGGGAATCTGCGGCGGCATCGGCTTGGCGGCCGCGGGTGCGCCTGGGACCCCCGGTGGCGCATTGGCAGGCACCGCGGCGGCCGCTGGGGCGGGGGCCGGCTTCGGCGCCTCCGCCTTCTTGCAGGAGAGCGACCATAGCGCCAGCGGCGCGAGACAAGCGAGCGTCAGGATGCGTTTCATGAACAGGCAATCATAGCAAAGGCAGGAGGGCAGGAATGTCGAAGGCAGAAAGGCAGGGCAGGAAGGCAGGAAGGCAGGAAGGCAGGAAGGTAGGAGAGAATCGAGGAAGGGAGGCCGGAACTCAGCGGTCGTACAGGTTCTGAAGGGCACCGATGTCAGCCGGCGAGAGGCCGGTGGCCCGCTCCGAGCCGATGTCGTCGCCCGAGTTCAGCTTCCGGCGATACGCCCCGAAATAGCGCTCGCCATCGTCAGGCCGCCTGAAGCTGTACATGATGTCGCTGAAGGCGTCGGTGTGCGGCAAGCCGAGCGCGTGTCCGAGCTCATGCAGCGCCGTCAGATAGATCACGATCCGCTGCTGGACCGCGTCGCCCGCGATGTCGCCGGCGATCAGCACCTCCGCCGATCCGATGAGGCCGGTTGTCCGGTCGATGCGCGGTGCGGTCTCGCCGTAGATGCCGTCCGCGCGGGCGAAGATCACGCGGATCCGCCCCTCATCGCGCGATGCGGTCTTCCGGAGCACGAAGCGGCCCGCGGCGGCGCGTGTCCAGGTCGCCGCCGCGCGCTCGACGAGGACGTCAGCGCCGGGAGGCGAGGTGCGCGCGTCGATCCACACGGGAATCAGCGAGCCGCGACGCCCATTTCGGGGAAGGCGCCTGTCGTTCTCGAGGCGTCGTCGCGGTCAGGCCGACGATCGCGATCCCGATGATCAGCGCGCGCAACACCACACGAGTCTAACCGCCAACTGAAGCCAGATGAGCGCTTAACCCGGCCATATTGCGGCGGATAATTTGCACTCCGTGCGCCAGGAGGGCGAGCGATGGTCTGCCGCGGCGCGAAAGGGCAGTTGATTGCAGGTTTTGCGGTGGCCGCCTGCCTCGGGATTGTCCCGATTGCACAGGCCCAGCTCTTCCGCCCGTTCTCAGATCACCGAACGGCGCTCCTCGAAGGCAACTGGCAATCCTGCCGCGAAAGCGACGGCACCTATGCGGAGCGGGTCTACGACGGCAAGTGGTCCGGCCTCCCGCCGTTCGAATTACATATGGGGCCCTACCATGAGTTCGCCCTCTATCGCGGCATTCAAGACGATCATCGCGATCACCAATCGTCCGAGAATCTGCTGAAGCCCCACAACGTGGAGATTCGCGCCAACGCAGCCCGGCAATCGTGGGATGTGGATGGCCTGCACCTCGAAGTTGCGCTCTCCGGCGGATCGCGCGAGGACTGCGAGAGCTGGTACGTCACGCTGCAGCGGTCTTCGACCTCTGTTTCACACTGAGCCGTCCCTGCTCGGTGCTGACCGCCTCGGCGTGGTCCGGCCCGGCTATTCCGTCACAACCCTGCCGGGCAGAGGTACTTAGGTCGGTACTGCGATCGTCGGAACCGTCGCAGAAACCGCGAAAACCCGCCAGTTTTGGGGCATTTTGCGTTGAACAGAAGGGGGGAGTCGGCTATACTATGAGAACTGCTGGCACGACACAAGCCTTCCATATAGCGCTCCTAACAGGGGGAACCGTGACATTTGAAGTCGGCGACAAGGTCATTTACCCGAATCATGGTCTCGGGATCGTCGAACGCATCGAAGACAAAACCATTCTCGGCACCACCTGCGGCTTTTATCATCTCCGGATCGTCGCCAACGACACGACCGTGCTCGTGCCCGTGAGCAATGTTGACGGCGTCGGCCTCCGCCGCGCGATCAGCGACGACGATGTCGAGCGCCTGTTCGGGCTGCTCGGCGACGGCAAGATCGACAACCACCAGAACTGGAAAGGGCGCTTCAAGGACAACTCCGACAAGATGCGCAGCGGCTCGATTTACGAAGTGGCCGACGTGCTCAAGAGTCTGACCTTCCTCGCCAAGTCCAAGAGCCTCTCGTTCCGCGAGAAGCGGATGCTCGATCGCGCCAAGTTCCTCATCATCTCGGAAGTGTCCGAAGTGATGCGCGAGACGGCGGCGGCCATCGAGGGCAAAGTGGACAGCGCGCTCGAGCGCTGCTTCACGGCCAAGGCCCGCACCGCCGCCCGCGCCAAGGTCGTGGTGAAAGCGGCGCCGCGTCCGGTGGCGACCGCCGCCGCCCCGGCTCGCCGGGCCGCACGCGCTTCCTAGCACGTCGCACCACGCACCACGCACCTCCAAAACCTCGCGATCCGAAAGGGTCGCGAGGTTTTCGTTTATTATCGCCTCACGTGATCATCGCGGCCGTCCGCTCCGTCGCCACCTACGTCGCGGTGTCCGTCTACGTCCTGTTCGCGGCGTCCATCGGCATGCTGCTGGAGATGATCTTCCGCTGGAAGGGCATCCTCTACATCCTGGGCCACGGCGGCGTCCGGCTCGGGCTCGCGCTCGCGGGCATCAAGGTCCGCGTTGCCGGACGCGAACACATTCCGATCGGCCGCGCCGCCGTCTACTGCGCCAACCACCAGAGCAATGTGGACCCGCCGGTCCTCTTCACGAGCATCCACCCGCGGATGCACATCGTCTACAAGGCCGAGATCAACGCCATCCCGCTGCTGGCCCGCGCCTTTCGGCACGGCGGCTTCGTGCCGATCGATCGCCGCAACAAGGAAGCGGCGATGCGCTCGCTCGAGGCGGGCGCGCGATCCATCCGGGACGGCAACTCGTTCCTGATTTTCCCCGAGGGCACGCGCAGCAAGACCGGCGAGATGCTGCCCTTCAAGAAGGGCGGCTTCCTGATGGCGCTGAAGGCGCAGGCGCCAATCGTGCCGGTCGCCATCTCGGGCGGCGCCGACGCCATGCGGCGAGGCAGCAAGATCATCAGGCCCGTCAATATCAGCATCCGCGTCGGCGAGCCGATCGAGACCGCCGGGATGCAGATGAGCGATCGGGACGCGCTGATCGCCCGGGTCCGCGACCGGATCCAGGCACTGCTGGCCGAGGGGCCAGTGGTAGACTGAGCCCGCCAGCGGACGGGAGACAAGATGAAGGGCTCAGAGCTTCGGGCTCAGGGCGACGGCCTCAGGCCAAAGGGCCTGGCGCTCGCCGCCGGCCTCGCCGTTTCGTCGCTGGTCGTTTCCTCACTGGTAGTGTCCGGCTTTAGCCGGACCTCGTCGCCTCAACAACGACCCGCGCCCCAAGCACCGCCGCCCACCTTTCGCACCGAAGCGAATTACGTCCGCGTCGACGCCTATCCGACGACGAAAGACGACGTCCCGGTCACCGACCTCACCCAGGCCGACTTCGAGATCCTCGAGAATGGGCAGCCGCAGAAGATCGAACAGTTCGAGCGCGTTTTGATTCGCGGCGGCGTCCCGCAGGACCTGCGGCGCGAGCCGAACACCGTCGCCGAGGGCCGCGAGCAGGCCCAGAACCCGCGCGCGCGGGTCGTCGTGCTGTTCCTCGACATCAACCACGTGAGCGTCGACGGCTCCGCCCGGATTCGGAAACCCCTGGTCGAGGCGCTCGACCGGCTGATTGGCCCCGACGATCTCGTCGCCGTCATGACGCCGGACATGGCCGCGCGCGACATCACGTTCGCGCGCAAGACGACGACGATCGACGGCTTCCTGACGCGCTACTGGTACTGGGGACAGCGCGAGCGGCTCAACTCGATCGATCCGCAGGAACAGCAATATCAGATGTGCTATCCCGGCTCGCCGCCGCGCATGTGTCCGGACGGCACGACCGTCGACGACCGCGGCATCGCCGACGAGATGATCGAGCGCCGGAAGGAGAAGATGACGATCGAGGCGCTGCACGATCTGGTTGCCTATCTTCGCGGCGTGCGCGAAGAGCGCAAGGCGGTGCTGGCGGTCACCGACGGCTGGCGCCTGTTCCAGCCGCACGAACAGCTCGCGCGCAAGGTCACCTGCGAGGCCCCGATACCGCAGGTCGGGGTCGATCCACGGACCGGCAGGCTTACCGGCCGGACGCCGAGCAATGGCTTGAACGGCCCGAGTCCGGATTCGTGCGAGCCCGATCGCATGACCCTGGCGTACCTGGACGACGACGCCTCGTTCCGTCAGCTGCTCGACGAAGCCAACGCGGCGAACACGTCGTTCTATCCGATCGATCCCCGTGGTTTGACCGTGTTCGACGAGTCGATCGGCAAGCCGGTCACGGGTGTGCCGGCGGCCGGTTCAACGATGGTCGCCCCGCCGAGCGTTGACGCCGCCCGGCTGCGCGCCCGCATCGACTCGCTCCGCACGCTCGGCGAGGCCACCGACGGATTGGCGATCGTCAACTCGAACGATCTCGCCCGCGGCCTCAAGCGCGTCGTCGACGACTTGAGCTCGTACTATCTGCTCGGCTACTACTCGAACGGCAAGCTGGACGGGAAGTTTCACCCGATCTCGGTGCGGGTGAAGCGGCCGGGCGTGCACGTCCGCGCGCGCCGAGGCTACATGGCCGCGACCCCGGCGTCGGCGTCGAGCATCGCCCGCGCCGGCTCCGCCGCGCCGGCGATTGAGTCGCCTGAAACGCTGGCTGCGCATGCGGTGGAGGCGGCGATCGCGCCGCTGTCGGGCTACGCCCGCGAGGTCCCGCTGCGCCTGCAGCTCGCAGCCGGGTGGAAGCCGAACGACAGCGCCTCGGCCTCGATGTGGGTCGTCGGAGAGCTTGGCGGTGTCGCCACGGTGGGCGATGTCTGGAACGACGGCTTCGATGCGACGGTGACCCTGACCACACGACGGATGCGACGGTGGGAACGGCGCGGATCACCGTGCCGCGCGGAAGACGAACGTTCCGCGTGGTGCTGACGCCGTCGCAGCCGCTGGCGGCAGGCGAGTACGTGCTCCGCGTCGGTGCGCGTGCCGGTCCGGCGTCGATCCCATCGCGCGAGACGGCGCGGCTGACGATTCCCGCTTCGCCCGGGATCGACTGGCGCCCTGTTCGTGCGGCGGGGCGCATCGACGGGCAATAGAGAGGTGCCGACCGCCGATCTGCGGTTCCGCCGCAACGAGCAGGTCCGGGTGGAGATCCCGACGCAGTCCAGCGATCCGGCCACGGCGCGCCTGCTGGACCGCACCGGCAAGGCCCTGGCAGTTCCGGTGACGGCGGCCATCCGCGACGATGCCGATGGGTCGCGCTGGGTGACGGCCCAGCTCGCGCTGGCGCCGCTGGCGCCGGCCGACTATGCGATCGAAATCACCCGGGGCGATCAGCGCATGATCTCGGCGTTTCGAGTGGTGCCGTAACGGGGTCAGATCTGGATTTTCTCGTTTCCCACAGGTCCGTCACGGCCAAGCTGTGGAAAACGAGAAAATCCAGATCTGACCCCTAGGCTCCGCCGAGCATGAACGTCAGGGTCCAGGGTTTGAGCGGCTGGCCGTCGGTGCCGACGATGCCCTCGAGCAGGTCGACCTTCAGCGTGCGGAACCGCTCGAGCGGCTTGGTGAACTTCAACTCCAGCACGCGATTGGCCGTAGCGTACTGGAACGTGAAATCGGCCGGTGGCGTGACGGGCTCACCGCGTTCCGCGCTCTGAGACTCGAGATAGTGCGGCTTGATCCGCCCCTTCAGCGTCGCCGGATCGAGATCCCGCGAAAACTGAATCCGCACGGTGGTCGTCATCAGCACGTCGGTTTCGTCCTGCGTCGGCGCGCTGAAAACCACCTCGGGCGGTGGGCCGGCCGGGACGCGGATCGGCTCTTCGTCAGTGTGGATTTCGGTCGGCGCCTTGGCGATCGAGAGACTGCCCGCCTCGGCGTCCAGTATCAGGAGGCCGCGCACCTGCTGCACCGTGCCGCGCAGCGCCAGCCAGCGGCCGGTGTCGATCCGCGCGTCGAGGCCGAACTCGACATCCTTGCCGCTCGCGTCCTTAACCCTGGGCCGCATGTTCGCGACCCAGATGGCGGCGTCAGTGGATCGCAGGACGAAATCGTAGCGGCTCTTGCCAGGCGCGTCCGGCATTTCGCCGAGCAGATTGCGGCCGGAGAACTGCCCCGTAATCGACACTTTCTGATCGACGTAGCGTGACGGGTTGAGCACGATCGCCCGAATCGTCGCCTGCGCCGGCACGGTCGTCGGCGCGACCGCGGTGGCGATGATGGCGGTGACCTCGCCGGGGCGCGGCCACGGCGCGTCGGGGTCGATCTTGAACGTCTGCCGCAGGTTGTAGCCGCTGAGCCGGATGTCGTCGGATTTCATCCGGCCGAGATCCCAGAACTCGCCTCGGACTTCGTCGAGACCGTCAGGCGCCGTGCCTTTGAAGAGCAGGTGAATCGAGGTGTTGTCGTCGGAGAGCCGCAGCTCATCCTTCTCGACGCCGACCTTGCCGACGACGACGATGGGACGGCCATGAAAGAAGCCCGGGTAGGCGAGCAAGGTACCCAGGTTGGTCGCGCGCCGTGTGACAGGCTGCGCGGAGACCGTCCCGGCGATCGCCAGCAAGAGAGCGAGAATGCGTTTCATGATGATCGTAGCGCGAAGCCTTCAGGCGAGCGCCGCGGCGCGGCTGAAGCCTTCGCCCTACATTACTTTCTTCTGGGCCGCTCTCGAGAGGACCACCGCCAGCGCAAGGAACAGCAGCGCGCTGGCAATGTAGCCGCTGTTGCCTTCGTGGAGAAACGGCAGCATGTCGCCAATCTTCTGCGGCAAGGCAATGTTTCCCGTCCCGACCAGGACCGCGTACAGGATGCCACAGAGCGACCCTCCCGCAATCAGCCCCGAGCTGAACAGCGTGCCCGCGCCGACCTCGGAATCGGCCGCGGCGCCCATTCTGCGCTCGACGAACGCCCGCACCAGGCCGCCCGCGAAAATCGGCGCGGTGGTGGCGATCGGCAGATATGAGCCGACCGCGAACGACAGCGAGCGCACGCCGCAGAGCTCCAGCGTGACCGAGACGAACACGCCGACGAGGACCAGCCCCCACGGCAGGTTCTGGTTCAACAGACCCTTGATGATGGTGGCCATCAGGGTCGCCTGCGGCGCAGGCACGGCGGCACTCCCAATCCCGAACACATGATGCAGATACAGCGTCGTCGCGCCGATCACGCCCGCGGACGTGATGACGCCGATGACGAGACCGATTTGCTGGTAGTACGGCGTCGCGCCGACCAGATATCCGGTCTTCAGATCTTGAGACGTGCCGCCGGCCTCCGCGGCCGCGATGCACACCACGGCGCCCACGCACAAGGCGATCGGGCCGTACGGGTTGCCGGTCCAGCCCAGCGCGACGAACATCAGGCAGGTCAGAATCAGCGTCGCGATGGTCATCCCCGAGATCGGATTGGAGGAGGTGCCGATCAGCCCGGTGATGCGCGACGAGACGGTCACGAACAGGAACCCGAACACGATCACCAGGATCGCGGCGAGGAAGTTCCCCTGCATCGGCATCTTCGGCGCCACGGCCAGGAAGATCGCCAGCAGGAACGAGCCGCCGAGCACGAAGGCGGTCGGCAGATCGCGCTCGGTGCGCAAGGTCGCGGTGGTGGACGCGCCGGCGCCGAAGTCCTTGATGCCTTCCCGCGCCGACGCGACGATCGTCGGCAGCGTGCGGCCGAGGGTGATGAGACCGGCGGCGAGGACGGCACCGGCGCCGATGTAGCGGATGTACGCGCTCCACAGCTGGCCCGGGCTCATCTCCAGAATCTTGAACGGCAGTCCCGTCGCGGGGTTATTCGCGAAGTTCGGATGGATCGGCGGGAAGGGCACGTTGATGTAGGCGCCGAGGATCGACAGCAGCGGCAGCAGCACCAGCCACGAGAGCACGCCGCCGGCGAACATCGTGCCGGCGATGCGCGGCCCGATCACATAACCGACGCCCATGTATTCCGGCGAGATGTCGATGTTCAGCGTCGCGTTCGGAAACTGGCTGGTGCGGGGCGTCGAGTAGTCGAGCTCCTGCAGGAACAGGTTGAAGACCCAGGACAGCGCCTTCCACAGCGCGCCGACGCCGACGCCGGCAAACACCATCGACGCCAGCTTGCCGCCGCGCTCCCCGGCGATCAGCACGTCCGCGCACGCGGCGCCCTCGGGGTAGGGAAGAACGCCGTGTTCCTTGACGATCAGCGCGCGGCGCAGCGGGACCATCATCAGCACGCCGAGGATGCCGCCGGCAAAGGCGAGCATGGCGATTTGGTAGTAGTTGAAATAGGCAGGCCCGTCCGGTGTCAGGAAGATGAGCGCCGGAATCGTGAAGACGACGCCGCCGGCGACCGATTCTCCGGCCGATCCAATCGTCTGGACGATGTTGTTTTCGAGAATGGTCGATCCGCCCAGCTTCTTCAGCACCGAAATGGCGAGCACCGCGATCGGAATCGACGCGCTCACGGTGAGGCCGGCGCGCAGCCCGAGGTACACCGTCGAGGCGCCAAACAGCAGGCCGAACAGCACGCCGATCACGACCGCCTTCACCGTGAACTCGGCGGGCGACTGGTTCGCGGGGACGTAGGGCTGAAAGCCGGTCGACGCGGGTGCAGTCGTCGCTGGAGCGGTGTGGGCCATAGCGCCGGATATTAGCATGCGGTTTTTGTTACAATCTCCCGCTGCCTTGTGAAAACAACGAACAAAGGCCCGTCCAAGAGCGCGCCGGGGAAACACAGCGCTGATCAGGTTTCGGAGCTCACCACCAACCGGCTTTCCGTCTACCTCCGCTGCCTCAGCGTCCTGGAGGAGGCGAGCGTTCGCACCATCTCGTCGCAGGCGCTCGCCGAACAGTTTCATCTCAACGCGGCGCAAATCCGGAAGGACCTTGCCTACTTCGGCGAGTTCGGGGTGCGGGGCGTCGGCTACTACGTCCGCGACCTCAAGCGGCACCTGCGGCAGATCCTCGGCCTGGACCGCAAGCTGCGCGTCGCGATCATCGGCGCCGGCAATCTCGGGCTCGCGCTCGCCGACTACCAGGGCTTCCGCCAGGAAGGGTTCGAGATCTCGGCGCTGTTCGATACGCTCAAGGAGAAAGTCGGCCAGCAATCGCGCAACGGCGTGCCGATCCACGACATCGCGGACCTGAAAAAGATCTCGCGACGCGACGGTCTCCGCATCGCCGTCATCGCCGTGCCGGCGCCTTACGCACAGCCGGTGCTCGGCCTCATCGTCGCCGCCGGGATCAAGGCGGTGCTGAACTTTTCCCCCGGCACGCTGCAGGTGCCTCCCGACGTCAAGTTGAAGAGCGTCGACCTGACGGTGTCGCTCGAGAGCCTCTCGTTTTTCCTGGCGCAGGGCGATGGCGATGAAAAGTAGGGCAGGAGGGGCGGGAAAGGCAGGACGGGCTGGAACGAGGCAGGACAGGTCGGCTTGTCGCACGTCGATGCGCGCGGACGCGTGAAAATGGTGGATGTCGGCGACAAGCCGATTACCAACCGTGAAGCGATCGCGCGCGGCACCATCACGATGTCGCGCGAGGCGCTGCGGCTGATCCGGTCCGGCGCCATCAAGAAAGGCGACCCGCTGCAGACCGCGCGGCTCGCCGGCATCCTCGCCGCCAAGCAGACCTCGTCGCTGATTCCGCTCTGTCACCCGCTGCCGCTCTCGAGCGTCAATGTGGAACTGGTGCCGCGGCCGCGTGGCTACGAAATCGAAGCCCGCGTGCGCACCACGTCGCAGACCGGCGTCGAGATGGAGGCGCTGACCGCGGTCGCCGTCGCCGCGCTCACCATTTATGACATGGTCAAGGCCGTCGACAAGGCGATGGTGATCGGCGACATCCGAGTCATGCTGAAATCTGGCGGACGGTCGGGAACATATACAAGGCAGGAAGGCGGGAAGGTGGGAAGGCAGAAAGGCAAAGGCAAAGGCCAAGGGCAGAAAGGCAGAAGGCGCCCGCTTTGAACCGTTTCGCTTTTCTTCCTGACCCTCCTGCCTTGCATCCTTGCCCTTCTGCCGTCCAGCCCTCCTGCCTTTCTGCCTTGCCATGAACGTCGTGATCGGCGTCATCAGTCCGGCGCCGGCGTGGGTGATGCCGCGATGGCACGTCGATCGGCTCCGCGCTGATTTTCCGCAGCACACTTTTCTCGACGCCTGGGATCGCGACGCATTGCGGCAGCTGCTGCCCCAGGCGGACGTTGCCTTTACACCTTTCGTCGATCGCGATGTCTTCGCGTCGGCGTCGCGGCTGCGCTGGGTGCAGAGCCCGGCGGTCGGGGTCGGCAGCCTGATGTATCCCGAGCTGCTGGCCAGCGAGGTCGTCCTCACCAGCGCGCGCGGCATCAGGGCGCGGTCGATTGCCGAGCACGTGCTCGGGATGACGATCGCGTTGGCGCGGCTGCTGCCGGCGACGCTCCGCGCCCAGGCGCAGCACCGCTGGGCCCAGGCCGAGCTCGAAACGGCCGCGCGCACGCTCAAGGGACAGTGCATGGGGATCGTCGGCCTCGGCGCCATCGGTCTCGAGGTCGCGACGATCGCAGGGCCGTTTGGGTTTCGGGTCTGCGCGATCCGGCGCCGCGGCGACCAGCCGGTGCCTGCCGGCGTCGACGCCGTGTGGACACCCGATCGCCTTGACGATCTGCTCGCGCAGAGCGACGTGGTCGTCATCGCCGCGCCTCATACGCCGCAGACCAAGCGCCTGATCGGCCGCGCCCAGATCGATCGGATGAAGCCGGGCGCGCTGCTCGTCAACGTCGCGCGCGGCAAGCTCATCGACGACGACGCGCTGATCGAGGCGCTGCGCGCCGGCCGGGTCGGCGGGGCCGCGCTGGACGTGTTCAGTGAGGAGCCGCTCGATCCGTCGAGCCCGTACTGGGATCTGCCGAACGTCATCGTCACACCGCACACCTCAGGCGCGATGCACGACTACTGGACGCCGCTGGTCGCGTTGTTTGCCGAGAACCTGCGCCGCTTCGAAAAAGGCGAGCCGCTGCTCAATGTTGTTGATAAAGTGGCGGGGTATCGAGCATGGGTCAGGTGGGTCGGGTAGGTTGGGTGCGTCCGGTGAGTTTGGCGCTGGCCGCGGTCATCATCATGTTCGCAACGCGCGCCCCGGGATTTGCATCGTGGCGGCAGGCCGCCTCGAACCTGCCGATGTACGGCTACCAGATCGTGCGCGTCTATCCGCACGACGCCAAGGCATTCACCCAAGGGCTTCAGTACGTCGACGGCGTGCTCTATGAAGGCACCGGTCAGGTCGGACAGTCATCGATTCGGAAGGTCGAGCTCGCCACCGGCAAGGTGCTGCAGCACCGCGACGTGCCCGCGCCGCATTTCGGCGAGGGCATCACGGTCTGGAAGAACGACCTGATCGAGCTGACGTGGCAGACCCACGTCGCCTTCGTCTACGACCGCGCCACCTTCCAACCGAAGAAGCAGTTCACCTATCCGGGTGAGGGATGGGGACTGACCCAGGACGCGGCCGGCCTGATCATGAGCGACGGCTCGGACGAACTACGGTTCCTGGATCCGGTGACGTTCGCCGAGAAGCGCCGTCTCAAGGTCACCGCGGCGGGCGCGCCGCTCCGCAATCTCAACGAGCTCGAATACGTCAAGGGCGAGATCTTCGCGAACGTCTGGCAGACCGACTACGTCGCGCGCATCGCTCCCGATACCGGCAAGGTCAGCGCCTACCTCGATCTGCGCGGCCTGCTGACGCCGGCCGAGCGCGCCAGTACCGACGTGCTCAACGGCATCGCCTACGACGCGGAGCACGATCGACTCTTCGTCACCGGCAAATGGTGGCCGAAGTTATTCGAGATCAAACTCACTAAACGATGAGATTTCAGATTTCCTTTCAATCTGAAATCTGCCCTCTGAAATCTGAAATCCCAGTGAGGCTGATGTGCTCGAAGACGACGCCGGTGTCGGGACCGGTGCCGTTTTTGCGCACGACCTCGCGCCCCTGCAGCGGCTTGTCGTAAAGGGGCGTTCCCGGCTCGCCGCCGCTGCGCGTCCCCGTGGTCAGATACACATCCTGAATCAGCCCGGCGTCGAGCAGCGGCCTGGCCAGGGTGCGTCCGCCGATGCAGGACAGGCTCCCGATGCCGAGGCGGCGCAGCTCGCGAAAGGCGCCGGGCAGATCGGGCGCTGCATCCATCACGACCAGGGTGATCCACGGCCTGGACGTCAGGGCGTCGCGCATCGCGTCGGCGCCGCCGGCGACGGTGATCAGGATCACGCGCACCTCAGGCACGTTGAACATCAGCGCCTCGTCGAGCGCAAGCCCCTGGAGTGTCGCGACAATCTGGACCGGATGGCGCGGCAAGTCCATCGCCGCGCGCAGCGCCACCAGCTCGGGCCGCCACACCGATTGGACCAGACCGCCGTTGGCAGACCGTGCGCGAGCCGGCCAGCACCGCGTCCACCGCCACGCGCGACAACCCTTCGTAGATCACGTGCGTATCGGCCAGGCCGCCGCCGAGCGCGGATGGGTCGTGGGTGACCGTGTTGCCCTCGCGCGATTGGACGAAAACGAGGTTGGCCGAAGGGACATCGCGGCTCGCCGGCGGCGAGACATAGAACAGGCCGCCGAACATCGATCGAGACCAGGCGTTGCCGATCACCGCAAAGCCGTCGCCGGCCTGATCGCGCTCGGTCACCAGCGGCGGGATCGCCGCCGATCGCGCCTCGGTCGTCTTGCGCAGCTCGAACTCGTCGAACCGTGCGGCCCACTCTGACATGTGAATCTGCAATCTGAAATCCGCAGTCTGAAATCGCTTAAGCCGTGGGCGGTAACGGTGGCGGCTCGATGTGGATGACAGCGTCGGCGATCTGCGGATAGCGCGCCATCAGCCGGTCCTTGACGACGTGCGACAGCGTCGTGCGCTTCGGTCAGCCGCATGTCGGGCGGCATCCAGACGTGCAGATCCAGGAACACATGGTCGGCCGATCCACGCGTGCGGATTTTTTCGCAGCCGATCACGCCTGGCACGCTCATCACCACGCGTTGCGAGGTCGGCGTCGGAGATGACGATGCGATCGCTCAGGATGCCGGTGGTGGCGCGCGCCACCTGGAAGCCGGCGTAGCCGATGAAGCCGGCGACCACCAGCGCCGCCAGCGGATCGAGAATCGGCACGCCGAGCCGCGCGCCGACCAGCGCGCCGATGACCGTCAGCGACGACCAGACGTCGCCGCGGGTCTGCATCGCGTCCGCCAGCAGCACCTCGCTGCCGAGCCGCTCCGCCGCGCGCGACTCGTAGGCGACGACGCCGAGGTTGACGCCGACGGTGACCAGCATGACGACGAAGCTCGCCGTCGAGATCTCGTGCGGCTGCGGATCGTCCCGGTCAGGTGGTTGAAGGCGTTGCGCACGCACCTCGATCACCAGCAGCAGCAGGAACACGGTGACCGCCGCCGCCGCGACGGTCTCGTACTTGCGGTGGCCGTACGGGTGATCCTCGTCGGGCGGCTGCCGCGCCGCGTGCACCCCGATCAGGCCGGCGACGTTCGACGCCGCGTCGGTCAGCGAGTGGAAGCCGTCGGACAGGATGCTGATCGCGCCGCTGGCGTAGCCGAACGCGATCTTCGCGATCGCGACGAGCGAGATTCAGCAGCAGCACGCGCAGGAGGACGCCAGCGACCGCCGCGTACCTGCCGGCGTTCAGGGCGGAGGGCACAGGGCCTCTCGCTGGGACGCACGTTCGCCGTTGCCTTCAGACCCTGAGCCCTTGGCCTAGCCTTAGAACACGCGCGCCGTCGGAACCGGCCACCAGCGGATCTGCACCTTGCCGATGATGTATTTCTTCGGCACCATGCCCCAGTGGCGGCTGTCGGAGCTGTTGTTGCGGTGATCGCCCATCACGAAGTCGTAGCCCTCGGGAATCACCTGCGGGCCCCAGTCGTCGTGGCTGCGGTACTCGCTGGCGACGTAGTCGTCCTTCAGCGGGATGTCGTTGACGTAGACGCGGCCGTCGACGATGCGGACGGTGTCGCCTTCTTCGGCGATGACACGCTTGACGAACGACTTCTCCGGGTTGAGCGGGTAGTAGAGCATGACGATGTCGCCGCGGCGCGGCTCGCCGATGCGGTAGACCAGCTTGTTGACGATCAGCCGGTCCTGATCCTCGAGCGTCGGCGCCATGCTCTGGCCCTCGACCCGGGCGACCTGGAACAGGAAGGTCACGATCAGCACCGCGTAGACCGCCGCCGACATCAGCGTCTTGACCCAGGCGACCAGCTCTTCCTTCACCTGTGCGATGCTGGATGCCGGGAGCGGCGATGGTCAGCCGTCTGTCGTCAGTCGTCAGCCCGTGAGTGGTCAGTCCGTCGGTGGTCGGTCCGTCAGCCGTCGGGGCGTCAATCGTCAGGCGGTCAGGCGCGAGCCCGTCGTGCGTAAGCTCCTCACTCGGCGCAAACGCTTCTACGGCCGACTGCTGACTGCCCACGGGCGACTGTTCGTTCATAGCTTCAAATACTCGCGGAGCCGTCGCGTG
Organism: uncultured Acidobacteriota bacterium; assembly: GCA_963794705.1. Classification (GTDB taxonomy): domain Bacteria; phylum Acidobacteriota; class Vicinamibacteria; order Vicinamibacterales; family CAVVIG01; genus CAVQFC01. Next base: position 485,464 of record CAWCFI010000003.1, on the reverse strand, counting down.
TGCGTGCGGCTCACCGGGATTTCCGTTGTCTTCGCGTCTTTCATCCGCAGGATGTAGTTCCGGCTGAACCAAGGGACGATCTCCTTGATCTTGTTGATGTTCACCAGGTGCGATCGATGCACCCGCCAGAACACGGTCGGGTCGAGGCGCTCGTGCAACTCGTCGAGGGTGCGATAGTTGGACGTGCCCGCGTACTGGCCTGTTACTACCGTAATGCCTTCGTCGGCGAGCGAGGCGTAAATTATTTCGTCGGATTGCACGAGCAGGAAGCGCTCGCCGACTTTGATCGCGAGCCGCTCGCGCCGGCTCTGCCGTTCCGCCACCGCCTGGATGATCTTCTCCAGGTCGGCGCTGTTGACGTTGGTGGCCGATTCCACCGGCCGATCGGATGCGACCCGCCGCCGCGCTCGATCCACCGCGACCTCGAGCCGCGCCTGATCCACCGGCTTCAGCAGGTAGTCGACCGCGTTCACCTCGAACGCCTCGATCGCGTGCTGATCGTAGGCGGTGACGAAGACGATCTGGGTCGGGCTGCGCGTGCCCACCAGCCGCCTTGCGACTTCGAAGCCGGTGAGGCCGGGCATCTGTACGTCGAGAAAGACGACGTCCGGCTGCAGCCGCTCGATCGTGGTCAGCGCCTCGAGGCCGTTGCCCGCCTGGCCGATCACCTCGACGCCGCCGACCTGATCGAGCAGGTAACCCATCTCGTCGCGCGCCAGCTGCTCGTCGTCGACGAGGACCGCCTTCAGGAAGCTCACAGCTGTCGGCTCTCGGCTTTCAGAAAAGTCGGGCGAACCCGGTCGACCTGCGTCAGGCTGAGAGCTGATAGCTGACAGCTGAAAGCTGATGGCTGAGCGCTGCTCATGCGGTGACCCGCTCCGGCAGCGCAATCTCGGGGATCTCGACGCTCACGCAGGTACCCTGGCCCGGCACGCTGGTCAGCTTGAGGTGGTAGGGCGGCCCGTAGATGGTGCGCAGCCGCTCGTTGACGTTGCTGAGGCCGATGCCGTCGCCCAGCGCATGCTCCAGCCGCTCCTCGGTCATGCCGAGCCCGTCGTCGTGGACCTCGATGATGGTGTGGCCGTCGCAGATGCTGGTCTTGATGGTGATGCGGCCGCCGCCGACCTTCCGCGCCAGGCCGTGCTTGATCGAGTTCTCGACCAGCGGCTGCAGCAGCATGCTCGGCACGATCACGTCGAGCGTCGCCGGCGCGATCTCCTTCACGACCTTGAGCTGCGGGCCGAAGCGAACCACCTCGATGTCGAGATACTCGTCGATCGAGGCGAGCTCTTCGCGCAGCGACACGAAATGATCGGTGCTGCGCATCAGGCGGCGCAGCAGGCCCGACAGCTTGGTGATCAGCATGCGCGCGGTATCGGGCTGGGTGCGGATCAGCGACGAAATCGAGGTGAGCGTGTTGAAGAGGAAATGCGGGTTGATCTGGTTGGCGAGGGCCTCGATTTTCGCGGCCAGCAGCAGCTTCTCCTGCTCCTGCAGCCGGTGCTCGATCCGGGCGTTGTTCCAGATCTTGATCGGCGTGGCGACGCACAGCACCGAGGCGAACAGGACGATCAGCATGCGCCACGACCACGGCGGGCTGGGCGCGAGCACGAACAGGCGGTGGTGATCGCTCCACCGGAACCCCAGCGCCTGGCCCAGGAGGGCGAGGGCGACCGGCGCCAGCAGCAGCACCACCTGCCAGTCGACCTCCAGCGACCGCACCATGCGCCAGGCGCGCCGGGGGACGCTGGGAAAAATGAAGGGCGAGAAGTGCCAGATCGCCTCTTTCGGGCAGAGTTCGCGGAGGCCGCCCCCCGCAAACCCACAGCCCACCGCGAAGGGCAGGGCGGCCCATTCGCCGTTGCCGAGGGGCGGGATGCCGACCATCGCCCCCACCGTGGCGCCGGCGTAGGGCCCGGCAATGAGTCCCACCAGGAACGACCCCTCCATCGTCAGATCCAAGGCGTCGTAGCCGAGCAGCAGCCGAGCGATCACCCCTGCCGTCAGGGGGATGCCCAGGCTGAGGGCGAAGGTGAAGCGGTCCGGAAAGGACCGGCGCTCGAAGATCAGGATGTGCCGGAACCGCCGATAGCGCACGAGCATCGTCGCCAGGGCGGCTGTGGCCACCAGCTTGACGACGAGCGTCGTGAGCAATAACTGCTCGGCGGTCAGGAACTTCGGGCCTTGCATGGTTTACTTGATCTTATCGGCCAGATAAACTGAGAGCAATGGCTGTGATTCGCCCATTCGTCATCGGTTTCGCGACCACGCTGAAGCACCTCTTCAAGAAGCCGATCACGGTGAATTACCCGGAACAGAAGTTTCCGATGTTCCCCAAGTACCGCGGCAAGCAGGTGCTGATGCGGGACGAGAACGGACTGGAGAAATGCGTCGCTTGCGGGCTCTGCTCGGCGGCGTGTCCGGCGGACGCGATCTACCTCGAGGCGGCGGAGAACGACGGCACGGTGCAGGCCGGTCCGCGCTATGCCTCGGTCTATCAGATCCACAAGACGCGCTGCATCTTCTGCGGCTACTGCGAAGAGGCGTGCCCGGTCGGCGCGGTGTTCATGGGCAAGGACTACGAGCTTGCCGTCTACAGCAAGGCCGACTTCGTCTGGGATAAAGAGGACATGCTTGTGCCAGCTACGGTGAACCGGCCTTAGACAGGACGGCCAGGACCGGCAGGACGGGCAGGACACACCCCTTCCAGCCTCTCCCGCCGTTCCAGCCCATCCCGCCCATGCAGATCGGCGCGCTCGGCGACATCCACGGCGAATTCGACACCGTTCATCTCATCATGAGACGGCACGAAGATGTGCCGTTGTGGGTCTGCGTCGGCGACGTCGCGAGCAACGACGGCGAGTACTTCGCCCCGCTGGCGCCGCTCTATTTCATCAAAGGCAACAACGAGGACTTCGACGTGCTCGCGCGGGCGGTGAACGGTGAGCCGCCGGCCGAGCTGATGCACTACATGCCCAACGGCGGCCCGTACAGCGTCGGGCCGTGGCGGGTCGCGGCGCTGGGGGGCACCTTCGCGCCGAGTTGGTACAACACGTCGGCCGCCGCGCTGCCGCCATCGCGAGGGCGCAAGACCTCGGCCGGCTCGTTGAAGCTCGGCAAGAGCCGCGACGACAAACGCCGTCATTTCGTGCGCGACGAAGTGCTGGCGTGCAAGGCCCTCTCGAAAATAGACCTCTTCCTCACCCACGAGGCGCCGCGGCCGTTCTATCCGCAGGGGCGCCGCATCGACGCCGGCAAGACGGTCCTGAACGACGTGCTGGCCGCGATGAGGCCGCGCCTGCACCTGTTCGGCCACCACCACGAGTTCACCGACACCGTCCGGCAGAGCGTTCGCTCGATTGGGCTCGACGTCGTGACCAAGTCATACCTGCTGGTCGACGCCGAGACGTTCAAGACCGAACGGCTGGATACGTAGATTGCTCCCTCCTTTTCTTGATGCGATTGACGAGCGGGTGCTCGTCTGCGACGGCGCGATGGGAACGATGCTGTACGCCAAGGGCGTCTTCATCAACAAGAGCTTCGACGCCCTGAACCTCACCCAGCCGGAGTTGGTCGGCGAGGTGCACCAGGAATACGTGCGGGCCGGCGCCGACGTGATCGAGACGAACACCTTCGGTGCGAACCGGATCAGGCTCGGATCGTTCGGGCTGGCCGACCGGCTGCACGAGATCAACGCGCGGGGCGCGACGATCGCGCGCCAGGCCGCGCGCGAAACATGCCTACGTCGCCGGCGCGATCGGGCCGCTCGGCGTGCGCATCGAGCCCTGGGGCAAGACCGGCGTCGACGAGGCGCGCGACTATTTCCGTGAGCAGGCGCAGGCGCTGGCCGATGGCGGCGTCGATCTGTTCATCCTCGAGACGTTCCGCGACCTGAACGAGATCGGCGCCGCGATCGACGCGGTGCGGAGCGTGTCCGATCGGCCGATCGTCGCGCAGATGACCACCGAGGAGGACGGCAACACGCTTGACGGCACGCCGCCCGAGCGCTTCACGCCGGATCTGGAAGCGCGCGGCGCGACCATCATCGGGCTGAACTGCGCGGTCGGCCCGGCGCCGATGCTCGACACCATCGAGCGGATGGCCGCCGTCACCACGCGCACGCTCTCGGCCCAGCCCAACGCAGGGCAGCCGCGCGATGTCGAGGGCCGCAACATCTACCTCTGCTCGCCGGAATACATGGCGTCGTACGCGCGTCGCTTCATTCAACACCACGTGCGACTGGTCGGCGGCTGCTGCGGGACCACTCCCGAGCATATCCGGCAGATGAAGGCGGCGGTGCGGGCCAGCGCGCCCGCGGCCGCGCAGACGGCCGGCCGATCCGCCCACGCCAAAGGCTTCGGCGTGGCGTCGGCGGAGAGCGTCGACGTATCTTCCGTTCCGCGTGACAAGAAGTCTCGGCTCGCCCATGCGATGGCCCACGGCACGTTCGTGCTCGCGGTCGAGCTGCTGCCGCCGCGCGGCTACCAGACCGAATCGATCGTCGAGCGCGCGCGGCGCCTGAAGATCGGCGGCGTCGATCTCGTCTGCATCCCGGACGGCCAGCGCGGCGGCGCGCGCATCAGCGCGCTGTCGCTGGCGGTGCTCATCGAACAGCAGGCGGGAATCGAGACGCTGCTTCAGTATTCGTGCCGCGATCGGAATCTGCTCGGGATCCAATCCGACCTGCTCGGGGCGCATGCGATGGGGCTGCGCAACCTGCTGCTCGTCACCGGCGATCCGGGCGCGTCGGCGACTATCCGGACGCGACCGCCGTGTTCGACGTGGACTCGATCGGCCTCACCAACCTCGCCTCGCGGCTGAACCACGGCCGCGATGTCGGCGGCCAGGCGATTGGCGCGCCGACCGGGTTCCATCTCGGGCGTATCGGTGAACCCGAGCGCCAGCAATCTCGACGAGGAACTGCGTCGGTTCGAGTACAAGGTCGAAGCGGGGGCCGAGTTCGTGGTCACGCGGCCGGTGTTCGACCTGCCGGGCTTCGAGCGCTTTCTGAAGCGGATCGAAGCTGCCCGGCTGCCGGTGATGGCCGGGGTGTTCCCGTTCGAGAGCGCCAGGCACGCCGACTTCATGGCCAACGAGGTGCCTGGGCTGTTCGTGCCGGACGCGTTGCTCGACCGGATGCGCCGCGTGGCCGACGGGCAGGCGGCAGCGGCAGAGGGTGTGGCGATCGCCCGGGAAATCGCCGCCGGACTCGGCGGCGCCGTCCAGGGCCTTCAGGTGTCGACACAAACCGGTGACATCGAGTCCGCATTGGCAGTCCTGGATGGACTTCGCTGACGGAGCAGAGGTATAGTCGCTGCACGGTGCCGTGAGAGGCACACAGCTTGAACGTTTTCAACTAGTTAGCGGGTTCCGGTCCCGCTGCTGAGGTAACTGATGGCCCTATTCGAGCCACCTCGTCCACGTGACCGCGAAGAGATCGTCGGCTCAGACGCTGCCACTCGCGCGCTGTCGGTGACTGTGGTCGAGAACGATTTCGTCGCGCGGGTGTACGAGAACATCGCGTGGTTCTACGACCTCACGTTCGGACCCGCCCTGCACCCGGGCCGCGTGGACGCGATCGAGCGAATGGGCATCAAGTCGGGCGACCGCGTGCTCGAAGTGGGCGTCGGCACCGGCATCAACGCGGCGCTCTACCCGTCGGACTGCTCGGTGACCGGCATCGACTTTTCGAGCTCGATGCTGGAGAAGGCGCACGATCGCATCGCGCGCAAAGGCGTCCGCAACGTGCGTCTGATGCAGATGGACGCGCAGAACATGAAGTTCGCGGACGACAGCTTCGACATCGTCTATGCGCCGTACGTGATCAGCGTGGTGCCCGACCCGGTCGCGGTAACGCGCGAGATGCACCGCGTCTGCCGTCCCGGCGGCAAGATCATCATCCTCAACCATTTCCGCAGCAAGAGCCGCCTCGGATCGTGGCTCGAAAAAATCATCGCCCCGTTCACGCTCTATCTCGGCTTCAAGTCCGATCTCGATTTGCCGGCATTCCTGGTTCAGGCGAACCTCAAGCCGGTATCGATCGAAAAGGTCAACATCCCGCGCATCTGGTCGCTGGTGACCTGCATCAAGAAGTGATCGGTCGGCCGGCTTCGGCTTAGCGGCGCCGGCTAGAACGCGAAGTAAGGACCGACGCCGCCGGGCGTGGTCTGTCCTTCGATCGCGGTGAAGATCGTCCGTCCGAAGAAGAACGGCAGCCCCCACGCAAAGCCTCCCGGGTTCGGCCCCGCCACCTCGCTGAATGCGTTGAACCGCCCGTCGAGCGCGTCCGCGTTTCCGACCGGAAACGTCACGGCGCTGGACGCGTTGTTGATTCCCCGGATCGTCGCCGAGAGGTTCTGGAGGCTCGGCGGACAGTAGAAATCCGTGCTCTGCGTACACACCGCCAGCCCAGTCGTTTTGGTATCCAGGAAGAAGTTCCCGTTCGTGCCGGAGTCGATGTAGCTGCCGGAGTAGGTCTGACTCCCGTAGGTCGTTGACAGGCTGCCGTTGGCATCGACCGTCAACACCTTGGCCGACCCGAGGGCGTTGTCGCTCTGCGTGCCGATGCCGAACACCATCATGCCGCCCACGGACGCGGCGCCGCCCGGCGGGAGCGTGGGCAGCTGGATCAGGACGCCGTTGTTGTCGGTCGGGAACAGCCACACAGGATTCTGCAGCTGCCGCGCCAGCGGCTGCGCGATGGTGTGGCACCCGGAGGACGGGCATGCGTAGTACAAGCCCGGATTCGACGAACCGGTGACGACGCAGCCAGGTCCGCAGTCCTCGCGGAACAGGCCGACGCCGAGGACGCCGTTGGCGCCGAGCGTATCGAGGGTATTTTCCGAGGTGCCGGAGTTGAGGCAGGCCTGCGGAGTCGCCGGCAGCCCCGAGGTGCCGATGATCTGGACCGGTACTCCGCTCGCCTGCTCGCCGCCCAGCTTGATGTCGGCCGTTTGCACCGCTCCCCAGGTGTAACCGTCCAGAAACGAGAAGCATTCCGCGACCGGTGCACCGCTCGCATCGGTTTGCGCGGGCAGCGACAGCGAGACCGCGTTGCCGAGCAGGCGCAGGCCGCTCGATCCGGTGTCCACCAGAACGCCGCCAATCGTCTGGCAGGACGATTGGCCGGGCAGGCAAATCGTCACCGACGTAAAGACGCCGTTCAGGTAATTGTTCGCCGGCCCCGCGTTGACGACGATCGACTGGAAATTCAGCGCGGGCGTCGACCCGCCGGAGGGCGCCGTGGACGAGTCGCCGCATTTCGGGGACGCGATGGCGAGCAGTAGAAAAGGAATCAGCAGTGGGCGGATCATCGGGCTACCGGATGGATTGGAGTTGGACGCCAGGCGGCAGCTGGGCCGGCAGGTAGGCCCGCCCGGTGAACGCGCGCGGATGGCCGTTCATCTGGACGACCAGGCCCGGCTCGTCGATGACCACCGCGCCACGCCCGGTCCGCGCGTGCTGCCTGCTCTGCATGATGGCCTGATATCGATCGAAGTGATCGCCCAGCACCTGCCGCAGATCCGGTAGCCATGGACCATCCCAGGCTACGGCGAATACCGTACCCGACGAGTTGACGTACTCGCGGATCATGGTGCCGGAGGCGGAGCGGATTTCGTGGAGCGCGTAGGCGTCGCTCCGCACCATTCGCATCAGCGCGCCTTGCACGTGGACCCGGTCGGCGTCGACGCTCGTCGCGCTCCCCCCGAGTGCCGCGAACGCCTGGGACGGAGCCGCGGCGAGTGCCAATGGCAGGAAAGCGATCCGCGCGAGTCGCGCTGTCAGCGTCCAGGTCATCGTAGGCACCCCTGGACGGCAGAATAGCACTGAAGGGTCGAGCAGTCTCAGTCGGCAGCTTCAGTCGCAGCCGAAGACTGTGACTGTGACTGAGACTGCCGACTGACTGCCGACTGACACTGCCAACTGACACTGATGAATGCTTTATGCGCCGAACGGCTCCTCAATGGATGGGCTTTGCGGCGTGAAGAGTTCGGCGCCGTTCTCGGTGATGTGCATGTCGTCTTCGAGGCGCACGCCGAACTCGCCCTTGATGTAGATCCCCGGCTCGTCGCTGAACACCATCCCCGGCTGCAGCGTCAGCGCCTTGTCCCAGCCGAACATGTTGTTCTTCACCAGGTAGGGCCACTCGTGTCCATCCATGCCCATGCCGTGACCGAGGCGGTGCGTGAAGTACTTGAATCCCGGGCCGTAGCCGTTGTCGACGACGATCTTCCGGCCGGCCGCGTCGATCGCCTCGAGCGGCACCCCGGGGCGCGCCGCCTTGAGCGCCGCCGCCTGCGCCTGGTGGACGATGTCGAACACCTTCTTCATCTTGTCGGTCGCCTTACCGAGCACGAAGGTGCGCGTGATGTCCGACTGATAGCCTTCCACCGTGCAGCCATCGTCGATCATGATGATCGTGCCCTCGCGGATCGTCTGCGGCGTGATCGATCCGTGGGGGAGGGCGGTGTACTCGCCCACCTGGATGCTGGCGAAGCCGGGAAAGCCGAGGCGCGCGTAGCCGGCGCCGATCAGGCTGCTGACGTCGTTCTGGGTCATCCCCGCTTTGAGCGCCTTGAAGACCGCCTCGTAGCACTTCAGCGTGGCCTGCGAGGCCACCCGCATCAGGTCGAGCTCGTGCGGGCTCTTGATCATGCGGCAGCCGGCGACGATGCCGGTCGCGCTGACGATCTTCATCGCCGGCGCGGCGCCGGCGATGCTGTCGGCGAAGACGAACTTCGAGGTTTCCTCGATGCCGATCCGGCCCGAAGCGATGCCGCGCTCCTTGAGGCCGGTCGCAATCCGCTCGAACGGGCTCTCGTCTTCCTGCCAGATCGCGACGTCGGTATGCTCCACCGGCCCGCCCGCCAGCTGCTCTCTGGTTCGATCCTCCTCGAAGGCCGGCGTCACGATGTACGGATTCCCCACCTTCGGGATGACCACCGCGGTAAGCCGTTCGCTGTTGCCCCAGCGGATGCCGGTGAAGTAGTTGAGCGACGTGCCGCCGGCCAGGATGATCGCGTCGATCTTCTGTTCGTTCATCAGCCGTCGCGCCTTCTCGAGCCGCGAACGGCGTTCGTCGGCGGTGATCGGTTTGGCCAGGCCGCGCATCGAGGTCAGCGCGGCGATGCTCGGCGGGACCGGTCCGGCCGGCGCCTCGCTGCCGCGTCCGCGCTGCGCGGACAGCGGGGTCGCGGACAGGCCGGCCGCGGCCCCCGTCAGCCACATGAAGTTGCGCCTGCTCAACATGATGTCATCCTCATAATGTATGCGGCGGCGACGGCGGCGCCGTTGACCGCGGGCGTTTCCGGAGCCGCCGGTTGTGCCATGAGTGCCTCGATCGCGTCAGCCCAGCGGCCGGCGAGCAAATCTTCCTGCGAAAGGTATCGGCACCGCAAGATCCGCGGCATCTCGGCCACGAACAGATCGTACTCGATGAAACGGCCGCGCGAGGTGTAGAGCAACGCGGTGCGGTTCGCGACGCATTCCGACGCGATCCCGTAACCAGGCTTGCTGACGACCACGTCCGCGGCCGCGACCAGATCCTGATAGAGCAGTCCGGCTGGCGGCTCCCGCACCGGCTCGATGAGCGTGAAGCGCTCCGACTGTCGTAGTGCCTCGAGCGGCAGGCTCGCGCCGTAACCGCCGAAGGACGGCAGCACGACCGGACGATCGCCGGTGATGCCGAGCTGCCGGCGGGTATCTGCGGGATCGCGGACTGATTGGCGCGCGATGAAGGGAATGTCCACAATGCGCCCCGCCATCGGCTCGAAGCCGCCATGCAGGGGCAGGCGCAGCGTGCGGGTCGCCGTCCGGTAGGCGCGGCGGATGGTGGGGATGACATCGGGCGCGACCCGTTCGAACGCCGGATAGATGCCGTAGATCCAGTCCCAGGTGAAGTTGCCGATGGCCACCGAGGGCACACCAGCGCGCGCGGCGGCCGCGAACGCCAGCGGCGGAATGTCGGCGGCCACGAGATCGACGCCAAGGCCGCGAATCATCTCGGCTTCGATCGCGACGCGGCGGTCGAAATTCGCGAAGAATCGTGCCGCCGCGCGCGCCGTCTGCTCCTCGTCGAGCCGCAGGCTGTCGATCTGGACGATGCCGGTATCGGTCTCGAGATCCTGCACCTCCACCGACGGATCCGCGATCGAGTTGAACAGCCAGCGCGGCACCGCCGTGCGGACGACGATACGCGTATCAGGGCGCTGGGCGCGGACCTCGCGAATCAGCTCAATCGAACGCGCCGCGTGACCGAAGCCATGGCCGGAAATGTAGAAGAGGATGGTCGTCTTACCACCACCTGCGCGACCAGACCGCGGAGACGCCGACCTGGTTGACCCAATCGGTCGAGCCATAGAAGCGACGGGTATAGTAGCTGCTCCGCAGCGTCAGGTCGGTGGTCACCCGGAAGCCGGCGGTCGCCTCGAACGTTTCCAGGTCGGTCCGCGATCCGACCACGATCCCGTTGATGAGCGGCGGCGCCGAGGTGCCGGCGCGCCTCGCCGCGACGAACCAGCGCGGCGACAGCGTCTGCTGCCCCTGCACGAACCATTCGTACGCCACCGATGTGCCGCCGCGCGACTCGAACCCGGTCCGCAGGACTTCGCCGCTGATTTTCGTGCCGGCGAACGCCCATTCTCCTTCACCGCCGGCCATGGTCATCGCGCGTCCGTCCGGCACCGGGACGGTGATTTCCTGAGAGGTGGCGTACAGCCCGTGCGCGACGGACAACCCGAGCCGGAGACCGGTGATCGGCGTCACACCGCCGCCGGCCACGACGACCGGCGTGGCGCGGGGATTGGTGACCGCGCCGATCGCGTAGATTCGCGTCGGCGCGGAGTTGACCACGGCGGCGCGCGCGTCCCAGTGCCCGGCGGAAACGGTCACCTGAGCGCCGAGCGGATAGGTGGCCGAGACGGCCGACACGCGTGGGACGGTGGCGTCGAAGGCCGGCATCGGGGTCAGGTAGCTCAGGTGCGGAACGATCGTCGGGTTCACGCCCGGACGGACGTCGTAGAGCCCGAGGCCGATTGGCGAGAGTATCTGGCCGACGTCCACGCGCGTCGAGACTGCGCCGCGGCGTTCGTAGCGCAGGCCCGCCTGGTACAGCTCGCGATCCCAGTCGGGCACCGGCGCGGTCGGTGAGCTGGGACGCGGCAAGCGAAACCACGGCCGCACCAGCAGCTGCCAGTTGTCGCCCATCCGGACCGCGAGCGAGACGTCGATCACGATCTGCGGCCGGTTGGACGCGTTCTCCCCGGCGAACTCGTCGACCGCGAACACGCTCTCGAGCGAGAAGCGCGCCGGCTCCTGCGCCGCCGCTGAGACCGGCCACGCGACGACGAAAAAAGAAGAAACCGCCGAGACCGCGGAGACCGCCGAGAATATTCTTGCTCGGCGATCTTTGCGGTCTCGGCGGTAAAACATCTCAAGCACGCGCCAGCACCAAGTCGCCGGTTTCGGACGTCACCCCCGGCAGCGCGTTGGCGAGCGCGCCGACGATGTCGGCGTGAAACTCGGTGCCGGCGCAGCGCCACAGCTCGCGGAGCGCGTCGCCGGACGGGCGCGCGCCGCGGTAGGCGCGCGCGCTGGTCATGGCGTCGTAGGCGTCGGCGACGTGCACGATGCGCGCGGCCAGCGGGATGTCGTCGCCGCTCAGGCCGGCGGGATAGCCCCGGCCGTCCGGGCGCTCGTGGTGCAGCTCGACGATCGCAATGTGCCGGGACAGGAACGGCACGTTGCGCAGGATTCGAGCGCCGAGCACCGGGTGCTGCTTGATCAACTCGAACTCCGGGTCGGTGAGCGGACCAGGTTTTCGCAACACTTCGTCGGGCACTCCGATCTTGCCGATGTCGTGCAGGAGCGCGCCGAGCCGGAGCACCTCGAGATCGTCGGGCGAGAGCGCCATGGTACGTCCGATCGCCACCGACAGGACGCTGACGCGATCGGAGTGGCCGGCCGTATAAGGATCGCGCGCGTCGAGGGCGGTCGCCAGCGCGCGGATCGCGCCGGTATACGCCGCCTCGGTCTGTGCTTCGGCGAGCGCCACCGAGGCCATCAGATCGTTGAAGGTCTCGGTGAGCGCGTCGATCTCCGAGCTCGATCCGGTCAGCGGCAGCCGCGAGGTGACGTCGTGGGACGCAGCCATCTGCGACAGCGACTTCGCGAGCCGGCGGATCGGCTGCGACAGCAGGCGCGCCAGCGTGAGGCTGCCCACCAGCGCCAGGATGCTGGCCCCGACCGCCGTCAGCGCCAGATTGCCCATCGCCTGGCGCATCGCGCCGCGCGACGACTCGTCGATCGAGCCGAGCGCGTAGAACGAGGTGCCCCCGACCGCGACCAGCCGACGGTAGGCGTACGACTCGCCGTTGAGCGGGATGGTGTCGGCCTCGAGCCGTGTCGCCGCGACCTTACTTTCGAATTCGCGGGCCACGCCTGGCGGCAGCGTGCTCGCCAGCATCAGGCCGTCGCTGATGATCGCGGTCTTGGTGCCGGCGAGCCGGGCCAGCTCCTCGGCGTAGGCGCCGTCGAGGCTGGTGGCGAGGTACAGCGTGCCGACGCTCGTCCCGTCGCCGAACCGCAACGGCACCGCGACCACGCGGAAGACGGATTCGCCCATTCGCGCGATCCCGTCGAAGGTGCCCTCCCGGCCCGAGGCCAGGGCCACCGCGCGGCCGCGCGGAAAGCGTTCCCCCATCCGCCCGGCCGAGGCGAGCGCGTTCTGGTGCATGTCGACCAGCACCACCGCGTCCGACTCGACGCTGCCGGCAAGCTTCTTGAGCTCGCCGTCGATCGTCGCCAGCAGCTGCGCCTTGACCGCGTCGCTGCTGGTCCGCGCTTCGACCTGGTAGGTGTCGAGTGCGGCCTTGAGCGTCGGGTTTTCCGCGAGCATCGACGCCTGCGCCACCTGTTCGCGCTGGCGCCGGTTCTCGAGCGCCGCGAACATCCGCTGGCTGGATTCCAGGTTCGCGGTCACCGACTGCCGCACCTGATCGCCGACGCTGACGCTGACGACGACGAACACGATCACCAGGAGCAGAAAGACCGTGACGAAGCTCACCGCCAGGGTCTTGACGAGCAGGCGCGGAGGACGCCGCGCCAGCACCGGCGAGGTCACTGCGCCTCCTCGACCGGCAGCGACAGGTCAACGGTCGTGGCTCTTCCGCGCTCCACGCGCACCACCGCCTTCCGCTCGCCGACGCGCTCGTGCCAGCCGATCACGGTGTATTGCCCGGCCGGCACGTTCTTGAGCTCGAAGCCGCCGTCGACACCGGGGATCGTGAAGTACGGGTTGTCCATCACGAGGATCGTCGCGCTCATGTGCGAGTGGATGTTGCAGTAGACCTTGACGATGCCGGCCTTCGCAAACGTCTGGCTGCGGCTCTGGCCGCGGGGGTAGCGGCGCAAATCGAAGGTCGCCGCGCTCGACAGCGAAAAGACGTTGTGGAAGATCGGATCGTCGTTCGGAAAGTCGACGGTCGATCCTTTGGTGACCGCGAGCACGTGCGGGATGAAGGTCTCGTGTTCCTGCCGGAGTTCAGCCGTCGCGGTCGGCAGCGCGCCGCGGAACGCCACGTCCTTCAGGTAGACGACCACGTTCTTGATTTCCGGCAGCGACGTGGGATCGTGGGCACCGACCGCGCGGGTCGGATAGGCGGTGGACGGCAGCGCCCGTCCTTTGATCTTGGAGGTCAGCGTGACGTGGCCGGTGATGCTGCCGGTGTCCGGTGCCTGTCCGGCGGGCGCGGCGACGAAGGCCGCAAGCAGCGACGCGATGGACAGGGCACAGCCGCGCATGGACCTCCATCATTTTACGACGGCAGCGGCGGCGGCAGTGCGACCTTCAGCGCTTCTTCGAGCGTCGACGACCGGTACGAAATGCATGGTGCTGCGCACTTCGGCTGGCAACTCGCTCAGGTCGGACGCATTGAGCGCCGGAAGGATGAACGTCTTGATGCCGTGACGCCGCGCGGCCAGCGCCTTCTCGCGAATGCCGCCGACCGGCAGCACCAGCCCGCTCAACGTGATCTCGCCGGTCATCGCGACGTCCTCTTTGATCGTCTGGTTCTTCAACGCCGACACGATCGCGGTCGCCATCGTCACGCCGGCGGACGGGCCGTCTTTGGGAATCGCGCCGGCCGGCACGTGGATGTGGAGATCGTGCGTGTTGAGGAAATCCGCGGCGACGCCGAGCTCACTCGTGATCGAGCGGATGTGGCTGACCGCGGCGCGCGCCGATTCCTGCATCACGTTGCCGAGCTGTCCGGTGAGCGTGATGTTGCCGTGGCCGGCGGGAAGCAGGCTCGCCTCGATGAACAGCACGTCGCCGCCGCTCTCGGTCCAGGCGACGCCGGTGGCGACGCCGGGCCGCGATACGCGAAACGCGACCTCGTCGTGGATTTTGCGGCGGGCCCGAGATAGTCGGGGAGGTCTGCCGCGGTCACGACCGAGCGCGCGGCCGCGGTCTCGGCGCTGTCGTTGCCGGCCACGCGAGCGGCGACCTTGCGCGCGACGGCGCCGATCTGCCGCTCGAGATTGCGCACGCCGGCCTCCCGCGTGTACTGCGCGATCATCCGCCGCAGCGCATCGTCTTCGATCGCGACCTGATCGGCGGTGAGGCCGTGCTCCTCGAGCTGACGCGGAATCAGATACTGCCGCGCGATGTGCACCTTTTCTTCTTCGGTGTAGCCGGCCAGCGAGATGATTTCCATCCGGTCGAGCAGCGCCGGATGAATCGTCCCGAGCTGGTTCGCGGTGGCGATGAACAGCACGCGCGAGAGATCGAGATTGATCTCGAGGTAGTGATCGCGGAACGAGTGGTTCTGCGACGGGTCGAGCACCTCGAGCAGCGCCGCAGCCGGATCGCCCTGAAAGCCGCCGGTGGTGATCTTGTCGATCTCGTCGAGCATGAACACCGGGTTCATCGCGCCGGCCTGCTTCAGCGCCTGGACGATGCGGCCGGGAATCGCGCCGATGTAGGTGCGGCGGTGGCCGCGAATCTCCGCCTCGTCGCGGACGCCGCCGAGCGAGATGCGGACGAACTTGCGGTTCATCGCGCGGGCGATCGACTGGCCGAGCGAGGTCTTGCCGACGCCGGGCGGGCCGACGAAGCACAGGATCGGCCCTTTGATCCGGGTCGTAGCCGCTCTGCCGCGACTTCAGCTTCTGCACCGCGAGATACTCGACGATGCGCTCCTTGACCTTGTCGAGATCGTAGTGATCCTGATCGAGCACCTGCCGCGCCGCGACCGGATCGAGCCGATCCTCGGTGGTGGTCGACCACGGGACGTCCAGCACCCAGTCGAAGTAGGTGCGGATCATCTGGTACTCGGGCGACGCCGGCGGCATCCGTTCGAGCCGCTCGATCTCCTTGGCCGGCGACCGCCGCGACCGCCTCGGGCAGCTTGGCGTCGGCCAGCCGCGTCGCGCAGCTCGCCGAGCTCCGGTCTTCTCGCCTTCGCCGAGCTCGTCCTGGATCGCCTTGAGCTGCTGGCGCAGGTAGTACTGCCGCTGCGCGTCGGTCATCTCCTGCTGCGCCGCCGATTCGATCTTGCCCTTCATTTCGAGCAGCGCGATTTCGCGGCCGAGCGCGGTGGCGACCGCCTTCAGCTTGGCGCTTGAGGACGTCGGCTTTCGAGAATCTGCTGCTTCTCCTCGGGCTTCATGTCGAGCAGGCTCGCCAGCAGGTAGGCGAGCCGCAGCGGATCGTCGATGCCGGCCACCAGCCCGCGCAGTTCCTGCGACAGGCCGCTCGACAGCGACAGCGCCCGATCGATCAGCTCCTGCAGCCGCCGCACGTACGCGTCGATCTCCAGCGACGTGTCGGTCGGTGTCGGGCAGCGGGCGAGACGGTGGCGCGCAGCGAGCGCCCGCGCGCGTGAACGATGTCCGCCTTCGCGCGCATCAGGCCTTCGACGATCGACGTGGATGCCGCCGTTCGGGAGCCTTGGCCATCTGGCGGATGGCGGCGATGGTGCCGATGGTCTGCAGGTCGGTTCGGCTCCGGCTCGTCCTTGTCGTTGGTCTGCAGCGCGAGAAACACCAGCCGATCGCCCGCCAGCGCGCGTTGCACCGTCTCGATCGACATCGGCCGATTGATGGCCAGCGGCTGCAAGCGTCAGCGGAAAGACGACGGTTTGCCGGAGCGCGAGCACCGGCAGTTCGCTGGGGTAGGTGCGTTCGGGTTCGGTCGCCATGGCCGGCTCGCGAGCATACCCGACCATAGTATGATCGAGCGCATGTCGCTCGACGAACGCGACTTCTTCAACAGCAAGAACGAGACGCGGACCGACAAGCTGACCTGTCCGCGCTGCAAGCGCGTCAACGAGTACCAGATGCGCTGGGTGGTGAACACGAAGAAAGACCGGCTGCCGCCGGCGCCGACGAGCGCGACCGCGCGCTGTACGCCAAGCTGCGCGACTACATGGTGCGCGTGGACGACGCGGTGACCTGCAAGACCTGCGGCAAGAAGTTCGACATCCCGTCGCAGCACTCGATGGTCTTCATCGAGAAAGGCGGCGCGGCCGGCAAGACCTACACCGGCGGCGACGACGAGGACTCGCGCTTCAATAGATGAACGGGATCATCCGCCATCGACCAGCGCGCATGTAGCGCGCGTAGTCGTCGCCGAAGCTTCGCCGCAGCGACCGCTCCTCCCACGGGATCGCGACCACCAGATAGAGGGTGGTGAGCGCGGCGAACGCCAGCCGATCGCCGGTCATGTGCGCGGCGCCGAAGACCATCAGCGACCCAGCCGAAATAGAGCGGATGCCGCACCCAGCCGGTACGGTCCGCCGGTTTGCAGGCCGCCGGTACGCGATGCGGGATGAATACCCGCCAGCTCGAGCGGATCGATCCTCGCCGCGCCCCGGGCAGTGATCCACAAGCCGGCGAGCTGGACGAACGTCAGACCGATCGCCATTGGCCCTGACGCGCGGTACCAGCTCACCGCCGATCGGCTGCCACCACCAGCAGACGCCGAGCAGCAGCAGGCTCGCCACCCACACGTACATCGAACGCAGCGAGGTGGGGAGGCACCCAGCGCGCGATCGAGCGCTTGATCGGTTCGCGCGCAAACAGGCTGTGGTGAAGCGCGAACACCGTGATCAGCGTCGCGTCGACGGCGAGGGCGAATCCGCCGCCGCCGGGCAGCGCTCGACCGAGGATCACGCCGTACCACCAGCCGGTCACGGCGAGCGCGGCGACGAACAGCGCGCCTCCCGTCCAGACGAGCATGCGCGATCTCATCTCGCGGACTACTATATCGTCATGCCTCAGGCCGGCGCGCCGCGCATCGTCATCACGGGCATCGGCGTCGTGTCGCCGTTTGGCGTCGGCCGCGATCGCTTCTGGGATCACATCAGCCGCGGCTGCAGCGGCACCCGCGCGATCACCGAGTTCGACGCCGTCGGACTTCGCTTGCCAGGTCGCGGCGCCCGTCACCGGCGTGACGATCGACGACGTGCCGGCGCTGGGAGGCGACGACATCTGGGACGTTGCCTATCGCGCCGATCCCAAGCGCTATTCGCGCGCGGCGCTCATCGGCGTCATCGCCGCGCGCGAAGCCTGGGTCGATGCCGGGTTGCGCATCGGCGAGCCGAACGCCGGTGTGGTGATTGGCAGCGGCGGCGGCGGCATCGATGTCGGCGAGCGGCACTATCACGATTTCTTCGTCGAGCGCGGCAGCAAGGTCACGCCGTATGCGATTCCCGTGTCGATTGTCGGCATGGTGTCGAGCGAGATTTCGATTTCGCTCCGGTTGCGCGGGGTCAGCCATGTGCTGTCGTGCGGCTGCACCAGCTCGACCGACGCGATCGGCTACGCCGCCGGCGCTGATCCGCTCGGGCGAAGCGGACGTCGTGCTGTCGGGCGGCGCCGACGCGTGCGTGACGCCCGGCATGATCTTCGGCTTCTCGCGGATGAAGGCGTGTCGATGGCCTACAACGATCGGCCGGCCGAGGCGTCGCGCCCGTTCGATCACGGACGCGACGGCTTCGTGCTCGGCGAGGGCGCCTGGATGCTGGTGCTCGAGCGCGAGGAGCGCGCGCGCGCGCGCGGCGCGACGATCTACGCGTCGATCGACGGCTACGGCTCGACCTGCGACGCCTATCATCGCGTCCAGATGGCGCCGGACGGCGAAGAGATCGTTCGCGCGCATGACCCTGGCGATCGAGCGGTCCGGTCGGCGGCCCGACGACGATCGGCTACGTCAACTATCACGGCACCTCGACGGTGCTGAACGACGCCGTCGAGTCGCGCTGCGTGCGCCAGGTGTTCGGCGGGCACGCGGATCAGCTGGCGGGATCGTCGGTCAAGTCGATGATCGGCCACCCGCAGGGCGCCAGCGGCGCCGCCGGCGTGGTCACCGCGGCGCTCGCGCTGTCGCGCGGCTTCCTGCCGCCGACCATCAACCTCGACGACCAGGACCCGGCGTGCGATCTGGACTTCATCCCCAATCGCGGCGCGCGCGGCCGAGGTCGAGGCGGCGCTGTGCAACTGCCTCGGGTTTCGGATCGAAGAACAGCGCGCTGGTCATAGGACGCGCGTGAGTCACCGATCAATTACCCGATCACCCGATTCCCCGATTACCCGATGCTTGATGTCCTCATCGTCGGCGCCGGGCCGGCTGGAGCCGTTGCCGGCGCCATCCTCGCCCGCGCCGGCGCGCGCGTCCTGATCGTCGACCGCGCGAAATTTCCACGCGACAAGCTGTGCGGCGACACGGTGAATCCCGGTACGCTCGCGCGTCTCGAGGCGCTCGATCTCGCTGCGGGGATCGACGCCAGAAGCCTGCGCATCGACGGGATGAAAGTCACCGGCGCGCGTGGCGTGACGATAGAAGGTCGTTATCCCGGCGGCCTGTCGGGGCGGGCGATCGTCAGGCGCGATCTCGACTGGCTGCTGCTGCGGCAGGCGATCGCCGCCGGCTGTCAGTTCGACGACGGCGTCGCGGTGCGTGCGGCGATGGTGGACGAGCAGGGCGGTGGTCGATCGGTCGGCGGGGCGATCGTCTCGAGCGGCGGGCATCCGTCGCCGGTGACGGCCCGGGTGACCATTGCCGCGGATGGCCGTCACTCGACGATCGCCTTCGGCCTCGGCCTCGCCAGTCATCCGCCAACCCCCCGGCGGTGGGCCATCGGCGCCTATTTCGAGAATTTCATGCCAAATGGGGTCAGACCAGGGTCAGACCTTGATCTGACCCCGAACTTTGGGGAGATGCACGTGCGGCGTGGGCACTACATCGGCATCGCGCCGGTGCAGGGGAGGCTGACCAACGTGTGCCTCGTGAAACCGTCCTTCGCCGGCGACGCGGCGCTCGGCGATCCGAAGTCGCTGCTGACCCGCACCCTGGCTGACGATCCGCTGCTGCGCGATCGCGCGGCCGGTGCCAGGCTCATCAGCGCGCCGGTTGTGCTCGGACCCCTCGCGGTAGACGTTCGGCCAGCCGCGATTGACGGCTTGCTGCTCGCGGGCGACGCGGCCGGGTTCATCGACCCGATGACCGGCGACGGGCTGCGCTTCGCCGTCCACGGCGGAGAACTCGCCGCCGCTGCCGGGTTACAGGCGCTGTCACGAGGATGGGCCGGCGTCCACGCGGACCTTGCCGCTGAGCGCCGCCGCGCGTTTGGCGGCAAATGGCGATTCAATCGCGGACTGCGGGCGATGGTCTCGTCTCCCCTGGCCATCGACGCCGCCGCTCTTGGCGCGCGCATTGCCCCTCCACTGCTCCGGGCCCTGATTTCGCGCGCCGGCGACTGCTAGGACGCCCGGGACAAACGGTACCAGTGTGTCTGTTACACACTGCGCGTATTGATTTTAGCCACGCCTCCCACCTTCATCCCCAACCCGGCGGTACGGATCGCTCGGGCTTCTGGCAAGGTTCGTGTAATTCTCGAACCGTCTCCCGCGTTTGTTCAGTAAAAACGAAAGGTCGGCCATAGGCGCCTACTGAAACTGTAGGGCTGCTGACGATCTTGTAACGATAGGTGTTGGCCGTAGGTGCGTCGGCCGATACCAGGACATAGGCCCATGAAGCGATCCGCCCCTTTGTTGATCTCGACCCTCGCCGCGCTCCTGGCCACGGCCGCCTGCGGCGTCGAACGTACGACAACCGTGCTCGGTCCGACCGGCACGAGCACCACCACCACGACCACGGCGAAGACCTCGGCCCCCTCGTTCCTCGGCACGTGGGTGGTGCAGGGGACCGCAACCGCGGCGTCGGTGAAGCCCTCCGTTTCCACTCCGAGCGGGCTGCCCGATTTCTCGAGCTGCGGCAACTTCCGTTGGGAGGTGACGACCCAGACCGCCACGCAGGTGGCCGGCTCGTTCACCGCCGACTGCGCCGACGGCGTCACCGTCCGCGGCAACATCACCGGACAGCTCGGTGGCGCGACGATCCCGATCGTTCTCAGCGGAGAGCTGACGCGCGCGGGAGAGGGCTGCCCGTTCTCGCTGACCGGCACCGGCACGCCAGTCGATTCGCAGACCTTCCACCTGACCTACAGCGGCACCACCTGCCTGGGACAAATGCAGGGCTCGAACAACCTGAGTCTCGCGCCGCATTCGGCGCCTACGGCATTCACGATTGCCGGCACGGTCACCGACGGCAGCTCGGGCGGTGTGCTGCCGGGGATTGAGGCGAGCGTCAGCGGCCAAGCGGTCCGAAGCGACAGCGCCGGCCGCTATCAATTGACGGGTGTTCCCGGCGGCGCCGTCACGGTGCAGTTCGCCGCGGCCAGCTATGTCACGCAAACCAAAACTCTGACCTTGAGCGAGAATTCGACCGTCGACGCGGTCCTGCAACGCTTTGCGCCGCCCGCGCCGGCTCCGGCGCCGGTGCTGAGCAGCGGCGATCAGATCGACCTGCACTCCGCGATCGTGCGCGGCCCCGGCGGCGACGTCGCCAATTGGCCGGTGACGACGCAGATTCGCGTGCTCGACTTCAACTTCGGCGGCGTGTTCGTCGACTTCTCGGCCAAGAACAGCTGGCCCGAAGTCGTTCCTCCGGGCTGGGACGGCGGGATCGCCTACACGCTCTGGATGGTCGTGAAGGTCAACGGCCAGTGGATTACCGCAGGCGGCGTCGAGTACTGGCACGGCCTCGACCGGCAGGGCGGGCCGCCGTCGCGATTCGCGTCGAACTGGTACTACAGCCCGCAGGTGTGGGGCGAGCTGGCCAGCCACCAGCCGGCAGTCGGCGAGCAGGTCGGATTCTTCGTCACCGCCGGCGACCAGCGCGCCAAGGACGTGCGGATCGTGACCGAGCGCTCCAACGTCGTGCTGGTGCCGTTCCCCAGCGACGGCGGGGCCTATTACCCGTTCTAGAGAGTTCTAAGTTCTCAGTTCCAAGTTCTCAGTTCTGTTAGCCTGAGGCGGCGGCACATTGGTTTGTGCCGCCGCTTTTGTTTTGGCTGAACGGCTCATCCTTTCCGTCATCATCTTCGGCTCGATGCTCGTCGAGGCGCCCCGTGCGGCCGCGAACGAGCGCGCGCAGCGCGCGCGGGGCGGCCGCGAACCATCCGGCGACGTCTACACCATCATGCGCATCGTCTATCCGGCCGCGTTCGGGGCGATGCTGATCGAAGGATCGCTGCACGGCGCACCCCCGCTGCCGGTCGCGCTGGCCGGCGCCCTCATCTTCCTGACCGCGAAGGCGTTGAAGTGGTGGGCGATCGTGTCGCTCGGCCCCTTCTGGACGTTCCGCGTGATCGTGGTGCCGGGCGCCCGGCTCGTGGCGGCCGGTCCGTACCGCTGGCTGCGCCACCCGAATTACGTCGGGGTGATGGGCGAGCTGGCAGGCGTTGCCCTCATGACCGCCGCGCCATGGTCCGGAATGACCGGAATCGTGACGTTCGGTTGCCTCGTGATCCGCCGCGTGTCCGTCGAAGAACGGGCGCTCCGCGACGGCGCTCGCTGAGCCTATAATCGACGAGCGATGACTTCCCGGGTCTCTCACTCCCTTCTGGTCGCCGCGCTCGCGTTTCTCGTCCTCCCTTCGTCGGGTACCGCCCAGGCGCCACGCCGGCCCGCGCAGGCAGACACGCCCTACCGCGCCGCCATCCGGGCCCTGAACGAAGGCCGGTACGACGATGTCGAAGCGCTCAAGGACACGCCGGATCCGAGCATTGCGGCCGTCAAGGGCAAGGCCGCGATTGCCCGCGGACGCTACGCCCAGGCCGAAACACTGCTGCGCCCCGTCGCCTCCCGCATGCCGTTGAGCGAGGCCGCGCTCGAGCTTGGCCTCCTCCAGCAGATGCTGGGCCGTCCCGACGCGACGTCGCTGCTCGAGAAGGTGGCGCCGCTCGCCGACGCGAGCGACGATCCGGTCGAGGTCGCGCGCGGCGCGCGCGCGCTTCGCGCGCTCGGCCGCTTTCACGAGGCCAACGCGGCCTACATCGACGCGACCCGCTCCGCGCCCAACGATGCCGCGATTCAGTCGGCGTTCGGCGATCTGTTCCTCGAGAAATACGACAAGGCCGAAGCGCTCAAGTCGTACCAGATGGTGCTGCAGGCCGACCCGAATTGGACACCGGCGCTGATCGGCGCCGCTCGGGCGCTCGCCGACGACAACCCGCCGCAGGCGGCCACCTTCGCGAACCGCGCGCTCAAGGTGAATCCCTCGTCGGTGGACGCGCAGATTTTCCTCGCGGGCGAAGCCGCCGACGCCAACAAGCACGACGACGCGCGCCAGGCGCTCGACAAGGCACTGGCGGTGAATCCCGCCAGCCTCGAGGCGATCTCGCTGCGCGCCGCGTTGTTGTACATCGAGGACAAGCCGCAGGACTTCGAGGCCGAGGCGGGCAAGGCGCTCGCGATCGCGCCGCGCTATGGCGAGGTATATCGCGTGGCGGGTGAGCTGGCCGCGCGCAACTACCGCTTCGACGAGGCGGTCGAGCTCGCCCGCCGTAGCCTGGCCCTCGATCCGGGCAACTCGCGCGCGATGGCCGACCTTGGCTCGCACCTGCTGCGCACCGGCGACGAGGCGGGCGCGCGGGTCGCGCTGGAAGCGGCGTTCAAGGCCGACCCTTATAGCAAGCTGACGATGAACCAGTTGACCGTGATGGACAAGGTCGATAAGTACGTGACCCTGCGCGACGGCGACGTGGTGATGCGGCTGGATCCAGCACGAGGCGCCGGTCCTGCGCGAGTATGCGATGGCGCTGGCGAAGCAGGCGCTGAGCACGCTCGCGGCGCGCTACGAGTTCACGCCGCGCGGACCGATCCTGATCGAGATCTTCCCGAAGCAGGACGACTTCGCGGTCCGCACGCTCGGCCTGCCCGGCATGGTCGGCGCGCTCGGCGTCTGCTTCGGACGCGTGGTCGCGATGGACTCGCCCAACGCCGGGCCGCGCGGCGAATTCCAGTGGGAAGCGACGCTGTGGCACGAGCTCGCCCACGTCATCACGCTGCAGATGTCGAATCAGCGGATCCCGCGGTGGCTCACGGAAGGCATCTCGGTCTACGAGGAGAAGAAGGCGCGCGCCGAGTGGGGCCGCGAGATGGACGTGACCTTCGCCGGCATGCTGAACCGCGGCGAGACGCTGAAGCTGCACGATCTCAACTCCGCGTTCACCAATCCCGAAGACGATTTCGCTCGCCTACTTCCAGGCCTCGCTGCTGGTCGAGCACATCGTCAACGAATACGGCGACGCGGCGCTGCGCAAGCTGGTGCGCGCCTACGCGACCGGCGTCGACACCGACGCGGCATTGAAGGCGACGCTCGGCACCGATCTCGATCAGATGCAGGCCGGGTTCGACCAGACCATCGAAAAGATGTTCGGGACGATGCGACGCGCGATGGTGGTGCCGGAGGGCGTTGACGGCCTGTCGAAGATGCCGGCGCCGGCGCTGAAGACCCTCGCCGATGCCAACCCGCGCAGCTTCCCGGTGCAGATGGCGCTCGGTGTGGCGCTGCGCAAGGCGGGGCAGCATGACGAGGCGATGCAGGCCTTCGGGCGCGCCGCGGCGCTGGTGCCGGTGGCCGGCGCGCCGCACGAGGAGATGGCCGCCATCGCGCTGGAGCAGAAGGATCGCACCAGGGCCGCGGCCGAACTGAAGGCGGTCGTCGCCCTCGACTTCAACAACGTCGAGGCGGCGCGCCAGCTCGCCGAGCTGCTGCGCCAGACGGGCGCAGACCGTGCCGCGGACCTGCAGCCGGTCTACCAGCGCATCGCCGCGATCGATCCGTTCGATCCCGAGGCGCACGCGATGCTCGGACGTTACGCGCTGGCACGCAACGACGCCGACGCGGCGTCGCGCGAGTTCCGCGCGGTGATCGCGCTCGGCCCGGTCGACAAGGCGGCGGCCTATACGGACCTCGGCGAGAGCTACTTCAAGGGCGGCAAGAAGGCCGAAGCCAAGAAGCAGGTGCTGTCGGCGCTGGAGATCGCGCCCGGCTACGAGCGCGCCCAGGAACTGCTGCTCAAGCTGGTGGACAAGTGAGAGCCCGCGGCGTCGCGCTGCTGCTCGCGCTGTTCACGCTGATGCCGGCGCTGCAGCCGCGCGTGGACGCACAGCTGCCCGGCGGCGCCGCCGACGATCGTTTCGCCGGACTGCAGTGGCGCTTCGTGCGCATGAAGTACCACCACAAGTTCGAGAGCGGGCGCGTGCAGCAGGATTTCTACGGCGAGCCGTGGGGAATCGATGCGCCGGCGGCGGAGCAAAACCTGTCGCGCCGGATCAAGACGGCCACCGCGATCCAGGTCGAGGACGCCATTCTCCTGACCATCGACGACAAGCGCCTGTTCGAGTACCCGTGGATCTACTTCGTCGAGCCGAGCAGCATGCGGCTGCAGCCGAACGAGGTGCCGATCCTGCGCGAGTACTTCGCCCGCGGCGGCTCGGCGATGGTGGACGATTTTCACGGCCCGGCGGAGTGGGCCGACTTCGAGCAGCAGATGAAGCTGCTGTTCCCCGATCGCAACTGGATCGAGGTGCCGAAGGACCATCCGGTGTTCAGCTGCTTCTACAAGCTCGACGGCTTCCCGCAGGTGGCGGGGCTCGGGTCGTTCCTGGCGGGGCGATCGTGGGAGCGCGGCGGCGTCACCCAGCATCTGCGCGCGATTCTCGACGACAACGGCCGGCCGATGATCTTCATCAACTTCAACACCGACATGGGCGACGGCTGGGAGTGGTCCAACGCCCAGGACTACCCCGGCTACATCAAATACACCGCGCTGGCCTATCGGATGGGAATCAACGAGATCATCTACGCCCTCACCCATTGAGGCGGGTCCGAAGGGACCCGTCCTACAGCTATCCCCAGGAGCCACATGGACGCGTCGGTCGCCAGTGTCAGCGCGGAGAAAGTCGCGGAAGGCCGCGAGCGGATTCTCACCGAGTTGCGCAAGGTCATCGTCGGACAGGATGACGTCGTCGAACAGGTCCTGATCGCGCTGTTCACCGGCGGGCACTGCCTGATCACCGGCGTGCCGGGCCTGGCCAAGACGCTGCTGATCAAGACGCTCGCCGAGATCCTCGATCTCGACTTCAAGCGAATCCAGTTCACGCCCGACATCATGCCGTCGGACATCACCGGCACCGAGATTCTCGACGAGCAGGAAGGCACGCGCCGGCTGCGGTTCGTCAAGGGGCCGATCTTCGCGCAGATCATCCTGGCGGACGAGATCAACCGCACGCCGCCCAAGACCCAGGCCGCGCTGCTGGAGGCGATGCAGGAGTACCACGTCACCGCCGCGGGACGGACCTACCCGCTCGACCGCCCGTTCTTCGTGCTCGCGACCCAGAACCCGATCGAGCTGGAAGGCACCTATCCGCTGCCGGAGGCGCAGCTCGATCGCTTCATGTTCAACGTCGTCATCAAGTACCTGAACGAAGACGACGAAGTCACGGTGGTGACGCAGACTACCGGCGCCGATCGGCCGACCCCGCTGCGCGTGCTCTCCGGACCCGACATCCTGCAGTTTCAGGAGCTGGCGCGCCAGGTCGTGATCGCCGAGGAAGTGGCGCGCTACACCGTCCGGCTGGTCGCGGCGTCGCGTCCGGGCCAGCCGGGCGCGCCCGACTTCATCGACAAATGGGTGAAGTGGGGCGCGGGGCTGCGCGGCTCGCAGGCGCTGGTGAAAGGCGGCAAGGCGCGGGCGCTGATTCACGGGCGCTACCACGTGTCGATTCAGGACATCCACGAGCTGGCCAAGCCGATCCTGCGCCACCGGATCATGACCAACTTCTACGCGGAGTCGGAACGGATCAACGCGGACGCCATCATCGACAAGCTGATCGCGGCCGTGCCGTTGCCCAGGAGCGGGATGTAGCGATGCCGTGGACCGCGCACGATCGGCCGTTCCTCGACCCGGCGGTGGTGTCGCGCCTCGGCACGCTCGAGCTGAAAGCGCGGACCGTCGTCGAGGGGCTGCTGTCGGGGCTGCACCGCAGCCCGTTCAAGGGCTTCAGCGTCGAATTCGCCGAGTACCGTCAGTACATTCCCGGCGACGACATCGCGACGATCGACTGGAAGGTCTACGCCCGCAGCGACCGCTACTACATCAAGAAGTTCGAGGAAGAGACCAACCTCGACTGTCACCTGATGCTGGATGTCAGCGGCTCGATGGGCTACGGCTCGCATCACGGGATGTCGAAGTTCGAGTACGGCGCCTGCCTGGCGGCGTCGCTCGGCTACCTGATGAACCGCCAGCGCGACGCGGTCGGCCTGACGGCGTTCGACGAAGAGATCGTCAGCATGCTGCCGGCGAGCTCGCGCCCGGGCCACCTGCTCGCCTTGCTGGTGACGCTGGATCGCCTGAAGACCGCACACAAGACCAACGTGTCGAAGCCGCTGCATCAGCTTGCCGACACGCTGACCAAGCGCGGGATCGTGGTGCTGATCTCGGATCTGCTCGACGATCCCGACGAGATCATCCGCGGCCTCAAGCACTTCCAGTTCCGCGGCATCGACGTGATCGTGTTCCACACGCTCGACCACGACGAGATCGAGTTTCCATTCGAGCGCGCGACCCGCTTCGAGGATCTCGAGACCAGCGAGGAGATCATGGCGGTGCCGGGCGCGGTCCGCGCGCACTACCTCAAGGAAATGGGCGCGTTGATCGAACGCTACCGCCGCGAGCTGGGGGCCAGCGGCATCGACTACCAGCTGGTCGACACCAGCCAGCCGCTCGAGATCGCACTGTTGTCGTACCTCTCGACCCGGTCGAGGTCGCTATGAGGAAGTCTCAACTCTCAACTCTCAACTCTCAACGGCCGCTGAGACGTGAGCCTTCAGACTTGAGAGTTGCCGTCTGATGCTGTCCTTTCTGGCGCCCATGTTTCTCGCAGGAGCCGCGGCCGCAGCCGTGCCGATCGTGCTGCACCTGCTGAAGCGTGAGCCGGAAGACCGCGTCAAGTTCGCGCCGGTGCGGTTGATCAAGCAGGCCCCGGTCGAGCACACCGACCGGCGGCGCCTGCGCGAGCTGCTGCTGCTGGCGTTGCGCGTGACGGCGCTGGTGCTGCTGGCGCTGGCGTTCGCGCGGCCGTTCCGCGCGACCGGCGCGGCGGTCGGATCCACCGGCGTCACCGTCGTTGCGCTCGACACGTCCTACAGCCTCGCCGCGCCCGGACGATTCGATCGTGCCAAGCAGCTGGCGAAGGACGCCATCGCCAAGGCGCCGGCCGGCGATCTCGTCGGCGTCGTCACGTTCGCGGACGAAGCGGAAATCGTGGCGCGGCCGGGCGCGGATCGCGCGCTCGCGGTTGACGCGATCGAGCAGGCGACGGTGGGTTACGGCGCCACCCGCTACCGCACGGCGCTGTCGGCGGCATCTCAACACCTGGCGGGCCGGCACGGCACCGTGGTCATCGTGACCGACCTGCAGGAGAGCGGCTGGGACGCCGGCGATCGCGCGTCGGTGCCGGACGGCACGACCATTCGCATCGCGGACGTCGGAGCGATGCCGCCGAACCTCGCGGTCACGGCGGTGCGGCCGATGCCCGACCGCGTCGTCGCCACCGTGCGCAATGCGAGCCCGCGGCCGCGCGATGCGCGCGTCCATCTGCGGATCGACGGCCGTGCCGCGGGCGACGCGACCGTCTCTCTCGGCGCCAACCAGTCGGCCGACGCGGTGTTCGCCGGCGCGCCACGCGGCGCCTCCGCCGCCGTCAGCGTCGACGATGGCGAGGGGATTCAGGCGGACAACGTGCGCTACGCCGTGATTGGCGGCAGCAGCAAGCCATCGGTGCTGGTCGTCACAGGCTCGGGCGACGCGAATCGTGATGCCTTCTACGTGCAGCACGCGTTGGCGGCCGGCACGGCGCAGGACTCGGCCTTTCAGATCGTGGGCGTCAGTTGCGCGGCGCTGGCCGGCTGGTCCGAGGATCGGCTGACGCCGCATGCCGCCGTCCTGTTGCTCTCGACGCGCGGACTCGAGCGCCACGGACGGGAACTGCTGGCCGCGTACGCACAGCACGGCGGCGGCATCTTCATCGCCGCGGGCCCGGAGGTCGACGGCGACGTCGTTGGCGACGTGCTCGGCGCCGGATCGACGCTGCAGATTGCGACCGCCGACGCGCGCGGGCCGGCGCCCCGAGTGCTTGCGCCGGCCGACGGCCGCCACCCCGTGTTCCAGGCATTTGCGGGGAATCCGGCGAGCCTGGGGCTGGTGACGTTCCAGAACGCCGCGCGGATCGGCGGCTCCGCCTGCCAGACGCTGGCGCGATTCACGACCGGCGACACGGCGCTGATCGAGTGCCCGGCCGGCGACGGGCGGGGCCTCGTGCTCGCCTCGGACGTGAACAACCGTTGGAACGACTTCCCGGTGCACGCCACCTTCGTGCCCTTCGTGCACGAGGTGGTGCGCTACCTGGCGAGCGCGCGCGTGCATGCGGTCGACTATGTCATCGGCGATGCACCGCCCGGCGTGCGACGCGTCCCGGGCATCGCGACGCTGAACGACGCGGCGCGTGCGGGCGCCGGCGCGCGCACGATCGCGGTCAACGTCGATCCGCGCGAAACGGACCCGGCCCGGCTGTCGGCGGAGGAATTTCAATCGGCGGTGACGCGGCTGAAGGACGCGGGCGGCGTCGAGACGCGCGGTGAGGCGCGGGAGCAAGAGGATCAGCAGCAGCTCTGGCGCTACGCGCTGGCGGCGATGGCGCTGCTGCTGGCGGCTGAAGGCGTGCTCGCCGCGAGGACCGCATGAACTCAGAACTCAGAACTGAGAGCTCAGAACTGATCCGAGCCCTGCTCGATCGCGTGCGGGCGCGCTGGAGGACCCTCGCGGCGCTGCGGGCGCTGGTTCGCAGCTCGCTGCTCGCGGCGGCCGTGGTCGGCGCGGCCTTGATTGGATCGCGGTGGACCGAGGGCGCGCCAGTCGCGCTGATGGCGCTCGCCGCGGCGGCGGCGGTCGTGGCCGCGGGAGCGGTCGCCTGGTGCCTGGCGCCGCTGCGAAGGGTGCCGGCCGACAGACAGGTGGCCCGTTACGTCGAGGAGCGCGCCCCGTCGCTCGACGATCGCCTGGTGACCGCGGTCGACGTTGCGCAGGCAGAGCACCCACCGGCGCTCGCGCACCTGATGATCGCCGACGCGGCCCGCCGATCCTCTGCGATCGACATCGACACCATCGTCTCGCGCGATTCGCTGCGGCGCGCCGGCTTCCAGGCCGTCGCGGCCGGCCTGGCGCTGGGCCTCGTCCTGTTCGCCGCCCGCGGTCCGGCACGGCAGGCGGTCGACGCCGCGGCGCTGACCCTGTTCCCCGATCGCGTGAACCTGCAGGTGACGCCGGGCAACGCCAGGATCAAGGCCGGTACGCCGCTGTCAATCGAGGCCCGCCTGGTTGGCAACCGCGCGCCGATCATCGCGCAGCTGCAGATCGCGGATGGCGATCGCTGGCGGAACGCAGAGATGACGGGTGACACGGCCGGTGCGTTCCGCCTGACGCTGCCGTCGGTCGCCGCGCCGTTCAGCTACCGCGTCGTCGCCGGCGCGGTGACGTCGCCGACCTACCAGGTCGCGGTCGCGATTCCTCCGCGGGTGAAGCGGATCGACGTCCACTACACCTATCCCGCGGGGTTGCGTCTTGCACCGCGCACAGAAACCGACGGCGGCGACATCTATGCCCCGGCGGGCACCGAGGTTCGCGTCCAGGTGTTCACCGACCGGCCGGCCGCGAGCGGTCAGATGACGCTGGCCGGCGGCAAGCCGATCGCGCTCGCGTCGAACACGCCAACCGAGCTGTCCGCGTCGTTGAACGTCACCAGCGACGATTCGTATCGGCTGGTCCTGGCCGATCCGGAAGGCATCGGCAATCCGGGCGACACCGAGTACTTCATCCGCACGCTGGAGGATCGACCGCCGGACGTCCGTCTCCTGAAGCCGGCCACCGATCGATCCGTGACCCGGCTCGAGGAAGTGGACATCGAAGCGCAGGCCGAGGACGACTACGGCGTCGACCGCCTGGATCTCGTCTACTCGGTGAAGGGAGGAGCGGAGAAGGTGGTGCCGCTCACCATCCCGCGTGCGAGCGTCAACGTGACCGGCCGCCACACCCTTCTGCTCGAGGATCTCGACGTGCAGCCGGGCGACTTCGTGTCGTATTACGTCCGGGCGCGCGACCTGACCCGCGGCACGCGTCCCAACGAAGCCCGCAGCGACATCTTCTTTCTCGAGGTGAAGCCGTACGAGCAGGAGTTCGCGCTGGCCCAGAGCCAGGGGAACATGCCGGGCGGCAACCAGAGCGGCATCGACGATCTGGTGGCGGCGCAGAAAGAGATCGTCGTCTCGACCTGGAAGCTGGACCGGCGCGCGCGCGCGGCGAAGGGTGCGAAGTCCGAGTCCGACATCAAGGCGGTGTCGCGCGCCGAGGCCGAGCTGAAGACGCGCGTGGAACAGACCTCCAGCTCGTTCCGCGAAGGGGCGATGCGCGATCCGAAGCGCCGGCCGCAGCCGCAGCGCGGCCGCGGCGGTGCGACGGTGCCGCCACTGCCTCCGCAGCCCGGGCAGCCGCCCGAACTGAAAGCCGGCGAGACGATGCCGGAAGAGGATCAGATGACGGCGGCGGCGATGGCGATGGCGCGCGCGGTGACGTCGCTCGACGAACTGAAAACCGGCGAGGCGCTGCCGCCCGAGATGGATGCGCTCAACCGTCTGCTCAAGGCGCAGGCCGACGTCAAGAAGCGCGAGGTGCAGCGCCAGCAGTCCGGGAGCGGCAGCGGCAGCAACCGCAGCAACTACGACGTGTCGGCGCTGTTCGACAAGGAGCTGCAGAAGGCGCAGCAGACCAATTACGAGACCAAGTCGAATGCGGTCGAAGAGAAAGGCGACGGCGCGAAGAGCGCGCTCGACGCGATCAAGGAGCTGGCACGGCGACAGGACGAGCTTCTCAAGAAGCAGCAGGAGCTGGCGCGCGCGCGGGCCCAGATGAGCGAAGAAGAGTTGAAGCGCCAGCTCGAGCAGCTGACGCGCGAGCAGTCCGAACTGCGTCAGAAGGCGGAGGAGCTCGCGCAGAAGATGGCGAGCCAGGGACAGCAGGAAAGCAGTCGGCAGTCTCAGTCGCAGGGTGAGAAGGGGCAGGAAGGACAAAAAGGGCAGGAAGGACAGAAAGGTCAGCAAGGCCAGCAGGGACAGGCAGGGCAGGCAGGTCAGGCGGGGCAATCAGGGCAGAGGACAGGACAGGCAGGACAGAGCGGGCAATCCGGGCAAAGCGGCGACAGCAAGCGGATGCGCGACGTCTCCGAGGAGATGCGCAATGCGGCGAGCGAGCTGCGGCGCCAGGATCCGGGGCAGGCGAGCGCGCGCGGCAACCGCGCGCTGGAGAAGCTGCGCGAACTGCAGCGACAGCTCGAGTCGGCGCGCCCCGACGAACGGCGGCGCGCGTTGGGCGAAACGCAGCTCGAAGCGCGGCAGCTGGCCGATGCGCAACGGCAGATCGCGTCGGAGCTCGCCAAGACCCCGCAGGGCGAGGCCGGAAAGGACGCCGTGCGCAAGCTCGCCGGCGAGCAGGATCGCCTTGCCGAACGGGCCAGCCAGCTGCAGCAGTCGTTGAAGCAGCAGGCGGCGCAGAGTTCACAGGGTGCGCAAGGTGCGCAAGGTGCTCGGGGTTCTCAAGGTGCTCGGGGTTCTCAAGGTTCTCAAGGTTCTCCAGGTGCGCAAAGCGCGCAAAGTGCGGCGCCGCAAGCGCAGGCGGCGGCCGGCGACGTGGCCAAGGACATCGAGCGTCAACGGCTTGCCGAGCGGATGCGTCAGAGCGCCGACGCGATGCGCGCCGCCACCGAGGATTCGAAAGGTGGACGCGGCAACACGGCGCCGCGATCGACCGACGATCCCCGCGCGCAAGCCGCGGCGCAGCAGGAGCTGGCGAATGCGCTCGAGAAGGCGGCCGACCGCCTTGCCTCCGCCACCGGCGCGCCGGACGGCGAATCGCAGAAGCTGTCGGCGCAACGGGCGCGCGCCCAGCAACTGCGCGAACAGCTGGCCGAGACCGGTCGCGCGCTCGGACAGATGGCGCAGGCAGGCGCCGGCCGGGCGGGAAGATCTGGACAGGCAGGGGAGGCAGGACGGGCAGGAGAGGCAGGAGGGGCGGGACGGGCGGCCGGGCAGGGGCAGAGCGGCGCCAGCGCGCAGAAGTCACCGGGGGAAACCGGCAGGAGCGGCGAAGGGCAAGCCGGCGGTGGCGGCGGGAACGGGACCGACCTGGAGAAGCTCCGCGAGCAGTATCAGAAGCAACTGCAGGAGACCAAGGCGCTCGCCGACGAGATGCGCCGCGACGATCCGGCCCTGGCGCGTGGAGGCGGTGGCGGCTTCAGCTTCGACGCCCCGACCAGCGTCGGGCTGTCGGCGCCCGGCACGGAAGCATTCAAGCAGGACTTCGCCAAATGGGAAGAGATGCGCCGCCAGGCGACGCAGGTGCTCGACAACGTCGAGGCCTCGCTGTCCAAGAAACTTCAGGCCCGACAGGCGCACGACCGGCTCGCCGCCGGCGCCGACGACAAGGCGCCGGCCGGCTACCAGAAGCAGGTCGACGAGTACTTCAAGGCGATCGCGGGGAAGAAGAAACCTTGAACAGTCGGCAGTCGGCAGTCTCAGGCGGTTCGCAGTCGGCGGTCTCAGGCGGTCGACGACTGATGACTGCGACTGCGACTGATGACTGATGACTGATGACTGCCGACTGATGACAGCGACTGAGGACTGACGACTGTTGATGCATTTCGCCTATCCGCTGCCCTGGTGGCTGGCGGTCCTGCTTGCCGCGGCGGTGGGCGCCGTTGCGTATCTCGAGTACCGGCGCCCGCTGTCTCCCCTCACCACGGCCCAGCGCGGCCTGCTCGTAGCGCTGCGGACGATCGCGCTTGCGGCCATCGTCCTGTTCGTGTTCCGGCCGATCGCGGTGCTGCCGCCCGCCGGAGCGCGCGATGCGATCGTGCCGATTCTCGTCGACGTGTCGCGCAGCATGCGGCTTGCCGACGCCGACGGCCAGACGCGCCTCGCTCGTGCCACCGGCCTGCTGAAGAACGAGCTGGGCCTGCCGCTCTCGTCGCACTTCAAGACCGAGCTTTACAGCGTCGGCGACGGTCTCGGGCCGGCCACGGTTGACGGCCTCTCGGCCAACGCGCGCCGCACCGACGTGGCCGGCGCGCTCGCGTCCGTTCGCGAGCGTTATCGCGGCCAGCGCGTCGCCGGCATCGTGGTGATCTCGGACGGCGCCGACACCGGCGCGGGTCAGGACGACCGGACCGGAGGGGCGGGAGAGGCAGGACGGGCAGGACGGGACGCGGGAGGGCCGCCGGTCTTCACCGTCGGCATCGGATCGCCGGACGGCCCGAAGGATCGCGAAGTGCTCGGGATCACGGCCGGCGATCCCCGGCTCGATCACGCCACCGTCGATCTGCACGTGACCGCCGTCAGCAGCGGCTTCGGCCGCGCGCCGTTCTCGCTGCGCGTGCTGGCCAACGGCCAGCTGCTGGAGACACGGCGCCTGGCGCCGGCGGCGGAGGGCTCGCCGATCGATCAGGTCTTCACCGTTTCGCCCGACCCGCTGAATGCGACGGTCTACACCGCGGAGATTCCGCGCGACGAGGCCGAGACGGTCGGCGAGAACAACAGCCGCAGCCTGCTGGTGAGCCCGGCCGGACGCAAGCGGCGCGTGCTCCTGGTCGAAGGGGCGCCGGGGTTCGAGCACAGTTTCATGGCGCGGGCGCTGGCCGCCGATCCCGGCCTCGAGATCGACTCGGTGACGCGCAAGGGCAAGAACGCCGACGGCCAGGACACCTTCTTCGTGCAGGCGGGCGGCGGCCGGTCGGCGGCGCTCGCGCTCGGTTTTCCGGCCACGCGCGAACAGCTGTTCGTCTACGACGCGGTGGTGATCGCGAACGTCGAAGGCGATTTCTTCTCGCGCGCGCAGCTGAAGGCCACCGCGGATTTCGTGGCGGAGCGCGGCGGCGGACTGCTGGTGCTCGGCGGCCGCTCGTTCTCGCAACGCGGCCTGTCGGGCACGCCGCTCGAAGAAGTGCTGCCGGTGGAGCTCAACGATCGCCGCGGCGGTCTGGTCCGGGCCGCGCTCGGCGCCGGCGACCTGCCGGCCCACAATCGCGTGACCCTGACCCCGGAAGGCGAGGGCCACCCGATCATGCGGCTGGGCAGCGCGCCCGACGAGACGCGCAAACTGTGGTCGGCGCTGCCGGCGCTGGCCGCGAGCGCCGCGCTCGGCGCCCCGCGTCCTGGCGCGACGGTGCTGGCGGTGACGACCGCGCCGGGCGGCGGCGTCTTTCCAGTGGTCGCCGTCCAGCGCTACGGTCAGGGGCGGTCGATGGTGTTTGCGGGCGAAGCGTCGTGGCGCTGGAAGATGATGGTGCCCTCGACCGACCGCTCGTACGAATTCTTCTGGCGCCAGGCGGCGCGCTGGCTGTCCTCGGGCGCACCGGAGCACGGTGACCATCGGCGTGCCGGACGCGCCGGAGCCGGGTGACGCCATCACGATCGACGTCGAGGCACGCGATGCGTCGTTCGCGCCGGTCACCGACGCCGCGATCGACGCGACGCTGACGCTGCCGGGCGGCGCCACCCAGCCGATCAAGCTGCGCCACGCCGAGGCCGCCGGCGGCCGCTACACCGCGGCGCTCGGACCCGAACAACCCGGACTCTATCGCGTTCACGCCGAAGCCCGGAACGGCGCCATCAGCCTCGGGGCAGCCGACCGCTGGATGTATGTCGGCGGCGCGGATCGCGAGTTCGCCGACCCGCGGCTCAACGAAGGGTTCCTGCGCCGGGTGGCACGCGATTCGGGCGGCCGCTACGCGCGCGCGGCGGACGCGGCGAAGGTGCCGTCCTGGCTGCAGGCGATCGTGCCGCAGCACGCCGCCCCCGAACGCCGCGATCTCTGGCACGAGCCGTGGGCGTTCGGGCTCGTGATCGCGCTGCTCTCGCTCGAATGGATCCTCCGCCGCCGCTGGGGGCTGCGATGAATTCTGAATTCAGCATTCGGAATTCAGCATTCGTGCGGCGCGCAGCGTCGACGATGTTCGCGTTCCTCCTGGCTTTCGGCGTTGCGGCGCGCGCGCACGCCGGGGAGCGATACGCGCTGATCGTCACCGGCGCGTCTGGCGGAGAGGTCTACGCCGAGAAGTACACGAAATGGCGCGCCGCGTTCGTGGAGCTGCTGCGCGACAAGTTTCACTATGACCCGCAGCGGCTGATGGTGCTGGCCGAGACGCCTGGCGAAGGGGCGCAGAAGGCGACGCGCGAGAACGTCCGCGGGGCGCTGGGCGAGCTGCGCAAGCGGATGACCAGGGACGACCAGCTGGTCGTGCTCCTGATCGGCCACGGCACGTCGCTCGACGGCGACGAAGCCAAGTTCAACCTGGTCGGGCCCGATTTGAGCGCGACCGAGTGGAGCGAGCTGCTGCGGCCGGTGCCGGGGCGTCTGGTCTTCATCAACACGACCGGCGCGAGCTTTCCCTTCCTGCGGAAGCTGGCGGCCAAAGGACGGGTCGTGCTGACCTCGACCGACGCCGCGGCGCAGCAGTTCGAGACGGTGTTCCCTGAGTTCTTCATCAAGGCGTTCGACGATCAGGCCGCCGACCTCGATCGGAACGGCCGCGTGTCCATCTGGGAGGCGTTCACCTACGCGAGCGCCGGGGTGCGGCAGTGGTTCGAGCAGAAAGGGCAGCTGCCCACCGAGCGGCCGCTGCTCGACGACACCGGCACGGGCATCGGTCGTGAAGCGCAGAATCCCGGCGCCGACGGCGCGATCGCGCGCGTCACCTATCTCGAGCCGGACGCGGTGCTGGCGCTGCCGGCCGACACGGCGCTCGCGGGCCTGATGCGCCGCCGCGCCGAGCTGGAAAACCTGCTCGAGGAACTCAAGGCGCGCAAGGAATCGCTCGCCGCCGGACCGGTACGATGCCGAGCTCGAAAAACTGCTGGTCGAGATCGCGCGCATCTCCGCCCAGATCCGCGCCAAGTCGTAGGGATTCTCGTCAGTACTGCGTCTGGTCCCAGGGATCGAGCGTGCGTTTCTTGAACAGGAACACGCCGCCCATGCCGGCGAGAAATCCGACCACGTGCGCGGCGAACGCCACGCCGCCCCCGCTGCTGCTGGTCGTCATCGCGATGGTGCCGGCGCTGAACAACTGCATCACGAACCAGAAGCCGAGCAGCACGATCGCCGGCAGCTCGACGATCTGCAGGAAGATCCACGGGATCAAGGTCAGCACGCGCGAATGGGGATAGAGCACGAAGTAGGCGCCCATCACGCCGGCGATGGCGCCGCTGGCGCCGATGGTCGGCAGCGTCGAATGCGGACCCACCGCAATCTGCCCCAGCGCGGCGGCATGCCGCACAGCAGGTAGAACACGATGAAGCGGCCGTGGCCGACGCGATCCTCGACGTTGTCGCCGAAGATCCACAGGTACCACATGTTGCCGAGCACGTGCGACCAGCTGCCGTGCAGGAACATCGAGGTGATCAGGGTCGGCGCCGAAAACGCCGCCGGCACCACGCCATAGACCCTGATGAATTCGTTCAACACCTCGTGCGGCAGCGACAGCTCGAACAGCCACGCCAGCCCGTTCAGCGCGATGATCGTGATGGTGATGTAGGGCGTGGTCCGTGACGGAATGACGTCCCGAAGGGGAATCACACGGACATTCTATGAGATTTCAGATTGTTGATTTCAGATTGCAGATGGAATCTGAAATCTGACCTCTGCCATCTGAAATCGCAGCCGTTAGACGCCGTGTCCGTAGCCGACGGTTTCGACGTGCGCGGTGCTCGCGGCGGCCGCGGCCGACGCCGGCGTGCGGACGTGGTCGACGATGCGGCGCAGGTCGCCGTCGCCGATCGCCTTGCGGTGCTCGCCGAGCGAGATGACCGCGCGGTAGACCTCGCCCACTTCCGCCTGCGTCAGCGTGAAGCCGAGCGTCTCGCAGCGCGACTGCACCGCGTGGCGGCCCGAGTGACGGCCCAGCACCAGACGGGACGAGACCGACTGGCCGACGTCCTCGGGCTTCATGATCTCGTAGGTGCGCGCGTCCTTCAGCACGCCGTCCTGGTGGATGCCTGCCTCGTGCGCGAAGGCGTTGCGGCCGACGATCGCCTTGTTCGCCTGGACCGGCTCGCTGGTGAGCGTCGAGAGCAGCTGGCTCGTCTCGAACAGGCCTGCGAGCGGATGGCGGTGTCGTACGGCAGACGATCCGGGCGCACCCGCAGCGCCATCACCAGCTCTTCGAGCGAGGCGTTGCCGGCGCGCTCGCCGATGCCGTTGATGGAGCACTCCACCTGGCGCACGCCGCCCTGGATGGCCGCCAGGCTGTTGGCCACCGCGAGGCCGAGATCGTTGTGGCAGTGCGTGCTGAAGATGGCGCGGCCGGAGTTCGGCACGCGGCCGATGATCTGCTCGAAGAACTCGCGCAGCTCGTCCGGCGTCGCGTAGCCGACCGTGTCGGGCAGATTGACGGTGGTGCAGCCGGCGTCGATGACCGCCTCGATGACGCGGCACAGGAATTCGCGGTCGCTGCGCGTCGCGTCCTCCGCCGAAAACTCCACATCGTCGGTGAACCGGCGCGCCAGCTTGACCGCGCTGACGGCGGAGTCGAGGCACTCCTCGCGCGTGATTCGCAGCTTCGCCGACAGGTGCAGATCCGAGGTGGCGAGAAACGTGTGGATGCGCGACCGCTCCGCGGGCTGCAGCGCGCGCGCCGCCTCTTCGATGTCCTGGCTGCGCGTCCGCGCCAGCGCCGCGATCACCGGGCGCCGCACGCCGGCCGCAATCTGCCGCACGGCTTCCGAGTCGGCCGGCGAGGCGATCGGGAAACCGGCTTCGAGGATGTCCACGCCCAGGAGCGTCGAGCGCCCGCGCCATCGCCAGCTTGGACGAGACGTCCATCGAGTAGCCGGGGGCCTGCTCGCCGTCGCGGAGGGTGGTGTCGAAGACGGTGACGCGTGCGGTGGTACTCATGGCCTCATGGTGTGGCCGCAGCGAGGTAGAAGTCAAAGCGATAATGATTAACGAAAAATAAGGTCATGTTATAGTCCCCGGCCATGGATCTCGCGGCCTTGAAGATCTTTCTCGCCGTCGCGCAGGAGCGGAGCTTCTCGCGCGCCGCCGCCAAAGTGCACCGCACCCAGCCGGCCGTCAGCCAGGCGGTGCGCCGGCTCGAGGTCGAGCTGGGGGAGCAGCTGTTCGACCGATCGTCGAAGAACGGGCACGCTGACCGAGGCCGGACGGATGCTGCAGAACTACGGCCAGCGCCTGGTCCGCCTGGCCGAAGAGACCGAATCGGCGGTCCGCGAGCTGCGCGACATGCGGCGCGGGCGGGTGCTGATCGGCGCCAACGAGGCCGCCGTGCACACGCTGCTGCCGCTCATCTCGCGCTTCCGCCAGCGCTATCCGGACATCACGATCGACGTGCGCCGCGTGCCGGCGCGGCAGATCGCGGTCGAAGTGCAGCAGGGCAGCCTCGACTTCGGCGCCCTGACGTTTCACCCGTCCGAGGAGGGATTGCTCGAGGTGCCGGTCGGCACCGACGAGCTCGTGCTGCTGGTGCCGCCGTCGCATCCGGCTCGCCGATCGCCGCCAGGTCGCGATGGAGGACATCGCCGAGGAGCGCGTCGTCGCGCACAACGATCCGTCGCCGGCGCGCGAGCGCGTGCTGCGGCTGTTCGAGGAACATCACGTGCCGCTGAGCATGGTCATCGCGCTGCCGAGCCTCGACGGCATCAAGCGGGCGGTGGAGCTGAAGCTCGGCGTGGCGCTGCTGCCGCGACGCTGCGCGATCACCGAGATCGCCAGCGGCCGCCTCGTCGCGGTGCTCGTCAACGGCGTGTCGCGCAAGCGTCAGGTGACCCTGGTCTGCCGCAAGGCGCACCGCTCGCACGCCGCGGACGCGTTCCTCGCCACCGCTCAGGAGAAAAAGAAGGAACCTACGGCAGCTTCAGGTTGAGCACCTGCTGCTGTCCGTCGCCGAGCGTGAAGGTGGTCGCGTGCGCCACCAGTGACTCCAGGAACGCCGGATCCTGCCAGGCGTCGTCGCCGTCGGGCGGCAGCGCCGGCACCGCCGCGGCGTAGTAGTTGCCGGCGGGCAGGCCGATCAGGGAAATTGCGCCATCGGCGCCCGCCGACGCCACGCGCAGGTATCGGGACGTCGGATACCAGCGATCGCGATCAGGGGAAAAGACGATGACCTTGGCCGCCGGCGCGGCGCGTCCGTGATCGTCGACGATGGTGCCTCTGACGGTGTTGATGCGATCGGTCAACACGACCTCGACGTCGGCCAGCGACTGGTTCTCCTTGCCGAATGCGAGCGGCCGGTCGGTGGCGTCGATGCCGTTGACGCGGATCTCCTTCAGGGTCCAGTCCGCCGGTCCGCGCTGCAGCTGCAGCCGCCGCGGCCCGTTGATGCCATGGATCTCGAAGCTCCAGTCGGCGTGGACATCAGCGCTTCCCGGCACGGCCGGCGACAGATCCGGATCGATGGGCACCGGCGAGAGGTCGATCTGGCCCGGCCTCGGGATCTGCGTGCCGCGAAGGGTCTCGAACGTCACGCGCCCGGTGATCGATGATCCGGTTGACGTCTGCAGCATCAGGTCCGTGATGTCGGCGCCGTCAACGGAGACGGGCAGCGTGCCGAACTCGCCTTCCGTCGCCGCATTGCGCCGGCCGCGGTCGACCTGAATGACGTACTGCCCGGGCGTCACGTTCGGGAACTCGAACCTGCCGTCCTTCATCAACCGCGCCCCTGCCGCCACACTGGTCACCGACCCGGACCGCTGGCTCGGCAACAGCTTGACGCTGCCGCTGGTCGACGGTTCGCCTGCCGCGTTCAGCAGTGTCCCCGAAATCGTGGCGGTCTTCTCGCGCGCCATCGAGAAGTCGACGCCGGTTTGTTCCTGCGACAGCGCCATCCGGACGAACTGTGCCTCGCTGGCGTTCGGCGTTCCCGGGAAATACGAGCGCGTGTAGCCGGGCAGCTCCGCGGTCTGCACGCCGCCGACGCTGGCGCTGACGATGTACTGGCCTGGCTGGACGCCAAAGATCCGGAAGCGGCCGAGGTCGTCGGTGATCTGCGCCGCGCCACCGGCGGGCACGAGCCGGCGCCGTCCCGCCTGGTAGCGCACCTGCAGCAGCTGCACGCTGACGCCCTGCATCGGGTCGCCGACTTCGTCGAAGACGCGTCCGTTCATCGCGCCCCATCGCGCCAACCGTATGTCGATCCGTTCGCGCACTTCGCCGGCCGCGAGCTCGACGGCAACACCGGCAGTGGGCGCGGGAACACCGAGCGTGATCGGGTTGTCCCCCGCGGAGTAACCGACTTTGCTGGCGGCGAGGCGATAAGGCCCGGCGTCGAGCTCTGGAAACTCGAAGCGTCCGTCGTCGTCGGCCGTGGTCATGGAGGGCTGGAAGCCAAGCGCGGTCGGCAGCAGGCGGACCGCCGCGTGGGGAATCGCGCGGCCGTCGGTCGTGACGACGCGTCCGCGAATGGCGGCGGCCTTCGGAGTGCCCGCGGCAGACGGCGCCCGTGGCGGCAGCGGAGCCATCATCACCTGGATCTGCATCATCGAGCCGGCGCCCGGCACGACCAGATCGATGCCGGCCTTCTCCTCGCCGGGCTGAAGTCGAAACGATTCCGCCTCGCCGCGCGCCTTGACGCCAGGGTAGTAGGTCCTCAGCGGCTCGGAGGTGATCGCAAATTGGTTCGGTCCGATTTCCCGCCGCACCGGCGGGCCGACGGAGGCGACCCCGACGAAGAACGATCCAGGCGTCAGGCCGCCGACGCGATACTCGCCGCGATCGTCGGTCGCCGTCCCGGCGTTGCCGGGTGGGTTGGATGGCGCCAACGCGTTTTCGACGAAGACACGGACGTTCATGACCGGATCGCCGTGCTCGTCGACGATGCGTCCCGAGACCGCCGCGCCGCGAAGGAGGCGGATCTCAATCGATGGGTTGGCCGCGGCGACCTTGACCTCACGCCGGCTGAAGCCGGATTTGTCGGCCGCGACCGAACCGCGGTCCGGCGGGAGTGTCAGCGTGAAGCGTCCGTCGGCGTCGGCCAGCACCGCCGAAGCGACGGGGACCGGGGGAGTGATGGCCACGCGCGCATTGGGAACGGGTCGCCGGTGTCGTCGGCGACGACACGGCCGCTGATGCGAACACCCTGCTGCGCGTGTGCCGTCAGCGCGACCGCGCCGAGAATCACGGTGGCCAGGGCCACGCGTTGCATGGCAGTAAGACGAATCGGGTAATTGGATGGTCGGGTAATCGGACTCTAGAATCCGCTGACGTAAGGCAGCCGGGCGGCGACGGCGCGGACCTCGTCGAACCGGTCGAGCAGCATCGCCGTCGGGTTCCACTGGCCCGACAGGAATCCGTCGCGCAGCGCCGCCGGCAGCGTCGCCGTGATCCGCAGGCTGCCAGCGGAGATCGCTCCGGTCGCGACGTCGGCCACGATCGCCGTCTCCGGCGCCTGCTCGATCAGCGTCTGCAGCCGTTCGACATCTTCGTGGCTCGCGACGAAGCACGGCATCCCGATCATCGCCGAGTT
Source organism: uncultured Acidobacteriota bacterium (assembly GCA_963794705.1). Classification (GTDB taxonomy): domain Bacteria; phylum Acidobacteriota; class Vicinamibacteria; order Vicinamibacterales; family CAVVIG01; genus CAVQFC01. Next base: position 443,479 of record CAWCFI010000003.1, on the reverse strand, counting down.
GCCCTGGAAAATCTCCGAGAACGACTCGCCGATGATGGCGCGGTAGCCGGCGCGGACCAGCCCCTGCGGCGCATGCTCGCGCGACGATCCGCAGCCGAAGTTGGTGTTGACGACCAGGATCGAGGCGGCGCGATAGCGCGAGTCGTTGAACGGGTGCGCCGGATTGGCCTTGCGATCGTCTTCGAAGAGATGCTGCTCGAGCCCTTCGAACGAGACGGCCACCAGGAAGCGCGCCGGCATGATGCGATCGGTGTCGATGTCGTGGCCTCGCAGCGGGAGGCCACGGCCCTCGACCCGGCTGATGGCTGACGGCCGATCGCTCACGCCGGGTACTCCTTCCAGCATCTCGCGGACGTCGACGACTTCGCCGGCGATCGCGGCCGCCGCGACCATGGCCGGGCTCATCAGCAGGGTGCGGCCGGTCGGGCTCCCCTGGCGGCCCTTGAAGTTGCGGTTCGAGGACGACGCCGACACCTGATGGCCTTCGAGCTTGTCCGGGTTCATCCCGAGGCACATCGAGCAGCCGGCGCCGCGCCATTCGAATCCGGCGGCCTTGAAGATCTCGTGCAGTCCCCGCGCTTCGGCGGCGCGGCTCACCGCCCGCGATCCGGGAACGACCAGCGCCTTGACGTGCGGCGCGACGTGATGTCCTTTGACGATGCGCGCGGCCTCCTCGAGATCCGAGAGGCGGCCGTTGGTGCACGAGCCGATGAACGCGACGTCGATGCGCGTGCCCTGCACGCGCGAGCCCGGCTTGAACCCCATGAACGCCAGCGCTTCGTCGTCCGGGTCGGCGTCGATCGGCTCGGAGACCGCGACCGACTGGCCGGGGTTGATGCCCCAGGTCACGGTCGGCTCGATCGCTCGCGGCGTCGAACCTGACGCGATCGTCGTAGCGCGCGTCGCTGTCCGAGGCCATCTGCCGCCACCAGGCGACGGCGTGCTCGAAGGCGTCGCCCTGCTTGGGCGCGAACGGCCGGCCGCGAAGAAACTCGTAGGTCTTCTCGTCGGGGTTCACGTAGCCGATGCGCGCGCCGCCTTCGATCGACATGTTGCAGATCGTCATCCGCTCGTCGATGGTCATCGCGTCGAGCGGTCGTCCGCCGTATTCGTAGGCGAAGCCGACGCCGCCCTGGACGCCGAGGCGGCGGATGATCGTCAGGATCACGTCCTTCGCGAAGACGCCGCGGCGCCAGCGTCCCGTTGACCTCGATGCGCCGCACCTTCAGCGGATCGAGGGCCAGGCACTGCGACGCCAGCACGTCGCGCACCTGCGAGGTGCCGATGCCGAAGGCGATCGCGCCGAGCGCGCCGTGCGTCGAGGTGTGGCTGTCGCCGCACGCGATCGTCATCCCCGGCTGCGTCAGCCCGAGCTCGGGTCCGATGACGTGGACGATGCCCTGGTTGTCGTTGTCGGGCGCCCAGAGACGGATGCCGGCGTCGCGGCAGTTGCGCTCCAGCGATCCCATCATCTCCTCGGCCATCACGTCGAGGAACGGCCGCGTCTGCGAGCTGGTCGGCACGATGTGATCGGCGGTCGCAAACGTGCGATCGGGAAACGCCACCTTCCAGCCGTGCTGGCGCAGCATGTCGAACGCCTGCGGCGACGTCACCTCATGGACGAGGTGGAGCCCGACGAACAATTGCGTCTGTCCGCTCGGCAGCACGCGGACCGCGTGCGCGTCCCAGACCTTTTGAAACAGTGTGGCAGCCATGTGACAGTTTTGTACCGAGCAGTTTTCGCGACGGTTCAGCCGATAGAATACACGGATGGGTCGATTTCGCGCTCGGACCGCGTGCGCCACCATCGTGATCGCCGGCGGGCTGGTGCTGACGCTGCGCGGCCAGGTGGCTGACGACCCGCGGCTTCAGATTCTGCGAATCGGTCGGCCTGCCGGGGATCGACGAAGGGCTGCTGCAGGACGAGAGCCACACGCCGTCGTCGGCACCGAGACGCGCCAGCGCGCGGCGCTGCGCGACGCGCTGTTCGACGATCGCGTCGGCGCGTCGGGCACGCGCTACCGGGCCGGCCGCGTCATCGTCAGGTTCCGCGACGAGGCGGCGATGCGCGGATCGCCGCGCCGCGGTGCGCGCGGCCAGCGACACCGGCGAGATTGCCGCGCGTCCCTCGTACGCCGACTTCGACGTCGTCGCGCATCGACCCGTCCGAGGACGCCGAGGAGGCGGCGAGCGTGCTGCGGCAGCGGCCCGAGGTGCAGTACGCGCAGGTCGCGCACCGCGTCCACTCGCTGATCGTCCCCAACGATCCGCTCTATCTTTCGCAGCAGTGGAACCTGCCGCTGATCAACATGGAGAAGGCCTGGGACATCCAGCCGCAGGCCGGATCGGCGATCACCGTGGCGGTCATCGACAGCGGCATGGCGTACCAGAACGCCACGCTCACCGCGACGCTGCCGGCGTTCCGGACGCGAGCGGCCAGCTGTATCCGGCGCTCGGCAAGGTGACCATCCCGTATTCCGCCGCGCCGCAGCTGGTCTCGCCCACCGGCGTCCAGCCGGATCGTCGCGCCGCACGATTTCGTGAACGAGACCTCGACGCCGCTCGACTTCGATGGGCATGGCACGCATGTCAGCGGCACCATCGGCCAGCTGACCAACGACGGCATCGGCACGGCCGGCGTCGCCTTCAACGTCAAGCTGATGCCGGTCAAGGTGCTGGCCAGCGAGTGGGACCTGCTGTTTGCCGGCCTCACCAACATCTCCAACGTCGGCGGCAGCGACGACGACGTCGCGCGCGGCATCCGCTACGCGGCGGACAACGGCGCGAAGATCATCAACATGAGCCTCGGCAGCTCGGGGCCCGCCAACTGCGCGACCAACCCGAACCAGTCGGACTGTTCGCCGGTCATCGAGGCGGCGATGCGCTACGCGGTCGGCAAGGGCTGCTTCATCACCGTCGCCGGCGGCAACGAGTTCGAGGACACGATGCCGCCGTTCGGCACCAATCCGACCAGCGTGCTCGCCGAGATCGCGTCGCGCATTCCGGGCGCCGTGTCGGTCGCCGCGGTCGATCGCGCGCAGGCGCACGCCTACTACTCGAGCACCGGCAGCTACATCGAGCTGTCGGCGCCAGGCGGATCCGAGCGCGGCTTCGGCAGCAACGGCTTCGTGCGGCAGCAGACCTTCGACTTCAACTTCACCGACACGTTCCTGCTGCCGCCGTCGCAGTTCGTCGCGCCGCGGTTCGACGTGTTCGGCTACATCGGCTACATCGGCACGTCGATGGCGGCGCCGCATGTCGCCGGCGTCGCGGCGATGCTGATGCAGCAGGGCGTCACCGATCCGGCGGCGATCGAAGACATCCTCGAGAAGACCGCGGTCGACCTCGGCACGCCGGGCCGCGACAACACCTTCGGCTTCGGGCTGGTGGACGCGCGCGCGGCGCTGCGCGGACTGGGGCTGGCGAAGTGAGGGCGATCGCCGGTCGTGCTGCTCGGTCTTGCGCTGGCGGCGCCGGCGGCGGCGCAGCGACCGGCGCCGCGTCCTGCCGCGCCGCCCCCGCCGTGCTGTCGATTCGCGTCCGTTCGCGATGGCGACGGAGCAGTCGTTCGCCGCGGTCGACACCTTCGACGCGACGTTCGGCAAGAGCTACGGGCCGTTCTTCGGCGGCGGCGTGCAGGTCGTGATCCACGACCGCTTCTTCGTCGGAGCTCGGCGCCTCGCGGTTCCAGCAAGACCGGCCAGCGCGCCTTCCTCAGCGGCGGCCAGGCGTTCCAGCTCGGCATCCCGCTGACCGCGACGATCACGCCGATCGAGTTCACCGGCGGCTATCGCTTCCGGGTGCGTTCGCCTGCCGCAGGTGCGGCCGTACGTCGGCGGCGGGATTCGGATCGTACGGGTATCAGGAAACGTCCCAGTTTGCCGCCGCCGGGCGACGACGTCGACACCAGGCATGCGGGCTTCCTGCTGAACGGCGGCGCCGAGTTCCGGCTGCAGCGCTGGGTCGGCCTTGCGGTCGACGTGCAGTACAGCCACATTCCGGGCATTCTCGGCAACGGCGGCGTATCTCAGCAGGCGGGGGAGAGCGACCTCGGCGGCGTCGCGGCGCGGTTCAAGCTGGTGGTGGGCCGCTGATCGGCCTTCGCCGCCGCGCCGCTTCGGCGTGGACGCCGCACCGGGCGTATAATCGATGGAGATGACACGAAGAGGCAGCGGTCGTCTCTCGCGGCGCCTGGCGCTGGTCGGGATGGCGATCTATGCCCTCTTCCTCGTCGCGTCGCCCTTCGAGCACCACGATCTCTCGTGCGAGCTGAAGACACCGCAGCACTGCACCTCCTGCACCTCCACGCAGCTCGGCTCTGACACCCACGTCGCGCTCGCTCCCGGCGCCGCACAGCTCGCAGACGCCGGACGCGCGACCGCCTATCGTCGTCCTCGACGAAGGCACGCTCCTCGTCGTTCGCTCCACCGGCCGCTCCCCTCCCTTCCACGCCTGATTCGTCTCGCGCTCCGTCGGTCGACTCCGCTGCTGCGGACACGACTCTGACGGAGTGATCCCATTCGTTGCGGTCGTCGCGTCCGGCGCGCGCTTCGTGTACACTGTCCGCGCCATGGCCGCCGCGTCCGGTTCTGTTTTCTCGAAGGAGTACGAGTCGATGCGCGCGTGGTCATTTCTTCGCCGCTGCGCCGGCGCCGGGCTGATGGCGATTGCCGCGCCGGCCGTGGCGGCCGGCCAGGCGGTCCCGCGCCGCCGCGCCGGCGCCCCGCCGCCTCGGCCCGGGTCGCGATGGCGGACGCGGTGCGCCTCGCGCTCGAGCGCAACCACCAGCTGCGCGCGCAGCGGCTGAACGTCGACCTCTCGAAGGCCGACGAGATCACGGCGGCGCTCAAGCCGAACCCGGTGCTGACCGTCGACCAACGAGAACTTTCCGGTGTTCTCGCCGAGCCAGCTGTTCAGCCGGGACAATTTCGCTGAACAACCAGAACTTCGTCGAGTCGGTCACCTACCTGTTCGAGCGCGGCGGCAAGCGCGACAAGCGGACGCTGGTGGCGCGCGACACGACGACGCGTCGCGGCGCAGACGGCGGCCGACGCCGAGCGGCAGCTCGCGTTCCAGACGCGAGCAGGCGTTCATCAACGTGCTGCTCGCGAACTCGACGCTCGACGCTGGCGCGCGAGAACCTCAAGAACTTCTCGAACGTCGTCGACGTCAACCGCGAGCGGCATGCGCGCCGGCGATCTGGCCGAGAGCCGAGTTCTACAAGATCTCGCTGCAGAAGCTGCAGTTCGAGCAGGACGTCTCGGCGGCGGAGGTCGCGCTGGTGCAGGCGCAAGGCGGCGCTGCGCCAGAACGTCGGCTTCGAGAGCCTGACCGACGACTTCGAGGTCGACGGCGATCTGGTCGTACCGGAAGTACGCCGTCACGCTCGACGACCTGAAGCGCGACGCGCTGGCGGCGCGGCCCGATCTGCTCGCGGCGCAGGGCGGCGTCACGCTCGCCAAGCACACGCAGGATGCTCGCGTTCGCCAACCGCGCCGCGCGACATCACCGGCGGCGTCGAGTACGACCGCGCCGGCTCGCTGAACGCGCATCGGGTTCAGCGTCTCGGTCGACCTGCCGTTCCACGACCGGAACCAGGGCAACATCGCCCACGCCAAGGTCGCGCATCGCGCAGGCGACCGAGACTGCAGGAGTTCGCGCGCAGCACGGTGCTGACCGACGTCGTCAACGCCTACGCCGACGTTTCAGACCAGCGAGAAGGTCCTGGCGCTCTATCAGTCCGGCTATCTGGATCAGGCCAAGCAGTCGCTCGACATCACCACCTACGTCTATCAGCAGGGCAGCGGCACGCTGCTCGATCTGCTCGACGCCGAGCGCACCTATCGGGCGACGCAGCTGGCGTATCGCCAGGCGCTGGCGGCGTACATGACCAGCGTGCAGCAAATCAACCTCGCGGTCGGAAGGCAGGTGATTGCAATGAGAAGGGCGATCGCTCGCGATCGCCGTCGCGCTGGCGCTGTCGGCGTGCGAGCAGCGCGCCGCCGCCGGCGTCCGGCGCCGGCGCGCCGCCGGCGGCGGCGGCCGCGGCGACCGTCGCCGGCGCCGGCGGCGGCGGCCGGTCGCCGGCGGCACCTACTTCACGGTGCCGGCCGATCAGCTGCCGCACCTGAAGATCGTGCACGGTCGCAGCAGGCGACCTGGTCGGCGACCGTGCGCACGACCGGCACGGTGGACTGGGACAACGATCACACCACGCAGGCGATCACCCAGGTCAGCGGCCCGATCGCGCGCATCGTCGCCGACACCGGCACGCGGGTGAAGGCGGGCGATCCGCTGCTCTATGTCGCGAGCGGCGACATGACCAACGCGATGTCGACCTATCGCAAGGCCAAGAACCGCTTCGACCTGGCGAAGCATCAGCTCGATCGCAACAAGGACCTGTTCGATCACAAGGCGCTGTCGCAGCGCGACTACGAAGTCGGCGCAGGCCGACTACAACGACGCGGCGACCGATCTGCAGGCCTCGCTGCAGGCGCTGAAGATCTTCGGCGTGCTCGCAGGCCGACATCACCGAGGCCGAGCAGCAGAACGTGCCGATCCGGCCGGAGCTGGTGATGCGCGCGCCGCTCGCCGGCACGGTCGTGCAGAAGATGGTGCTGCCGGGCCAGTTCATCCAGGCCGGGCACGACGGCGGCGTTCGTCATCAGCAACACCTCGACCGTCTGGGTGCAGGGGCACGTCTACGACAAGGATCTGGCGTCGGTGCACGTCGGCGACAAGGTCGACGAGCGGAACGCGTCGTTCCCGGAGACGTTCCACGGCGTCGTTTCCTACATCGGCGACATGCTCGATCCGGCGACGCGGACGACGCCGGTGCGCATCGTCACGCAGAACCCGCGACGGGCTGCTGAAGAAGGACCTGTTCGTCGACGTCGTGATCCACGACAAGACGACGCGCGACGTGCTGGTCGTGCCGACGACCGCGGTGCTCTACGACGAGCAGAATTTTCCGTTCGTCTACGTGCAGGTCGACGCCGGCAAGTTCGCGCAGCGGCTGGTCAAGCTCGGCGGCCAGCAGGGCGACGACAGCGAGGTCGTCGACGGGCTCAAGGCCGGCGAGCCGGTCGTCTCGCAGGGCAGCGTGTTCCTGCAGTTCGCCAACACCTACCAGCCGTAACGCCATGATCAACCGCATCGTCTCCTTCGCGCTCACGCAGCGGTTCATCGTCATCGTGGCGATGCTGTGCCTGGCGGTCTGGGGCGTCGTGTCGTTCCAGAACCTGCCGATCGACGCCTATCCCGATCTGTCGCCGCCGCGGGTGCAGATCGTGACGCAGTGGCCGGGCCACGCCGCCGAAGAAGTCGAGCGCCTGATCACGATCCCGCTCGAAGTCGAGATGAACGGCATCCCGAAGCTCGACGCGCTGCGCTCGATCTCGCTCTACGGCCTGTCGTCGATCACGATGAACTTCCAGTACGACACCGATCCGTACTTCGCGCGCGAGCAGGCGTTCGAGCGCATCCCCGACGCCGCAGGTGCCGTCCGGCGTGACGCCGGGCATGTCGCCGCTGTTCAGCCCGAGCGGGCTGATCTACCGCTACGTGCTGCAGAGCCCGGATCGCTCGGCGCAGGAGCTCAAGATCCTCGAGGACTGGGTGCTCGAGCGGCGCTACCGCGCGATTCAGGGCGTCGCCGACGACTCCAGCCTCGGCGGCGAGACGATGCAGTACCAGGTGCAGATCGATCCGCACCGGCTGATGTCCTACGGCGTCACCGTGCCGCAGATCGTGCAGCAGCTGGCGAGCAACAACGCCAACGCCGGCGGCGGCTTCTATTCGCAGGGCGGCCAGTTCTACTACGTGCGCGGCCTCGGCCTGGTGAAGTCGCTCGAGGACATCGGCAACATCGTGATCGCCGCGCACGCCGGCATCCCGGTGACGGTCAACGACATCGGCACGGTCGCGATCGGCTCGGCGCCGCGGCTCGGCCAGTTCGGCTACATGAAGCAGAACGACGCGGTCGAAGGCGTCATCCTGATGCGCGTCGGCGAGCAGGCGCAGGTGATCCTGAAGAAGGTCGCAGGAGCTGACCGCGACGCTGAACCGCAGCGTGCTGCCGCCGGACGTGAAGATCGTCCCGTACTACGACCGCACCGATCTGATCGAGGAGACCACCAAGACCGTCGAGCGCAACCTGCTGCGCGGCATGCTGCTGGTGCTGGTGATCCTCGGCATCTTCCTGTTCAGCGTCCGCACCGCGCTGATCGTCGCGGTGACGATTCCGTTCGCGCTGCTGTTCTCGTTCATCTGCCTCGACTGGCGCGCACATTCCCGCCAACCTGCTGTCGATCGGCGCGATCGACTTCGGCATCATCGTCGACGGCGCGGTGGTGATGGTGGAGAACATCTTCCGCGAGCTGGCCGAGCGGCACGGGCAGAAATACGACCTGATCGGCGGTGATCCGCGCGGCGGCGAAGGACGTCGAGCGGCCGATCTTCTACGCCATCGCCGTGATCATCGCCGGCTACCTGCCGATCTACGTGCTGACCGGACCGTCGGGCCGGCTGTTCCGGCCGATGGCCGACACGATGGGCGTTCGCGCTGCTCGGCTCGCTGCTCTGCTCGCTGACGCTGCTGCCGGTGCTCTGCGCCTACTTCCTGCGCAAGCAGGTCAAGGAGCCGACGCGTCCCGGCCTACGAGCGGCTGCGCGCCGCCTACGGCCGGCTGCTCGAGCGCTGCCTGCGCCACCGCGGCCGTCACGCTCGCGGTCTGCCTCGCGGTCTTCGGCGCGTCGCTGCTGCTGGTGCCGTTCATCGGCGCCGAGTTCATGCCGCACCTCGACGAAGGCGCGCTGTGGGTCCGCGCGACGATGCCGTACACGATCTCGTTCGACGAGGCGTCGAAGCTCGGCCCGCAGGTCCGCGATCATCCTGCTCAGCTTCCCGCAGGTCACGACGGTCGCCAACGAGCTCGGCCGGCCAGACGACGGCACCGATCCGATCGGCTTCTTCAACGACGAATACTTCGTCGGCCTGAAGCCGTACAACGATCCGGCGTGGAGCGGATCGATCCACACCAAGCCGCAGCTGATCGACGCCATCCAGGAGAAGCTGCAGGCGTTTCCCGGCATCATCTTCAACTACACCCAGCCGGCCGAGGACGCGGTCGACGAGGCCGAGACCGGGCTCAAGAGCTCGCTGGCGGTGAAGATTTTCGGCTCCGATCTCGACCACGCTCGAGTCCAAGGCCGAGGCGGTGCAGCGCGCGATCTGCGACGGTGCCCGGCATCACCCACGTCACGCTCGTGCGCGAGCTCGGCCAGCCGAGCCTGACGATCGAGCCCGACCGCGCGAAGATCGCGCGCTACGGCCTCAACGTCGCCGACATCAACGCGCTGATCGAGACCGCGGTCGGCGGCGCGCCGGCGACGCAGGTGATCCAGGGCGAGCGATCGTTCGATCTGGTCGTCCGGCTGCAGGAGCCGTATCGGCAGAACATGGAGGCGATCAAGAACATCCTGGTCGCGACGCCGGACAACCAGCACCTGCCGCTCAGCCAGTTCGCCGACATCAAGGTGAGCAAGGGCGCGTCGTTCATCTACCGCGAGTCGAACTCGCGCTTCATCGGCATCCAGTTCAGCGTCGAGGGCCGCGATCTCGCCAGCGCGGTCGCCGACGCGCGCAAGAAGGTGGACGCGGCGGTGCCGCTGCCGTCCGGCTACACCTACGACTGGGGCGGCGAATACAAGGAGTACCTGTCGCGCGCGATCGCAGATGGCGGTGATCCTGCCGATGACCATCGTGCTGATCCTGCTGATCCTGTTCGCGCTCTACGGCAACCTGAAGTTCCCGCTGATCATCATGTTCAGCGTGCTGGTCACCGAGCCGGTCGGCGGCCTGCTCGCGCTCAAGCTGACCGGGACCAACTTCAGCGTCTCGTCGGGGCTCGGCTTCGTCGCGCTGATGGGCGTCGCGGTGCAGACCAGCGTCATCCTCTATTCGTTCATCAACAAGCTGCGGCTCGAAGGCAAGGACATCATCGACCGCGACGCACGAGGCGTCGCTGCTCCGGCTGCGGCCGATCATGATGACGGCGCTGGTCGCCTGCATCGGCCTGCTGCCGGCGGCGATGTCGACCGGCATCGGCAGCGACTCGCAGAAGCCGTTCGCGATCGTGATCGTCGGCGGCCTGGTGTCGCGCCTGGCGCTGTCGATCTTCCTGGCGCCGGTGCTCTACGCGCTGGTCGCGCAAGGACGACGACGTGCTCAAGGTATGATTTAGCCGCGCATGCAGTGTCGAAACTGTGGGACGGAGATCGCCGACAAGGCGCTGATCTGCTACAAATGCGGCACGGCGACGACCGAGGCGAAATACCAGCCGGCGCCGCTGCCGACCGCCTCGTCGCGCTCGGGCCTGGTGCCGACGGTGATCGCGCTCGCCCTGCTGGTCGGCGTGGCGCTCTACCTCGAGCGCGGGTCCACGGCCGGCTCGTCGCAGTGGGTCACCTACGTCGCCGTGGCGGCGGCGGTGATCATCATCGGCATCCGCGCCTACGCTCGACGCGTGCGATAATCGAACGGTATGCTGCTCGCGACCGCGCGGCGCCGCGTCGCTGCGTGGAGGCAATCGCGCCTGTCCGCCCGCCTCGCCCGCGCCCTCTGGATCGCCTGGGCCGTCATCATCTGGAACGTGGTGTTCGATCACGCGATCGTGGTGGCGGGCCGCGACTACATCGCGGCGGCGGCGCGCGCGGCGGCCGCCCCGGCCGGGCCGTTCGCCAACATGGACGAGTGGATGCGTCCGGCTGTCCGGCGCGGCTTCTGGATGGCCACGGCGGCCGGCGCCGCCGTGCTGCTGGTCGGCCTCGCCGCCGTCAGCGTATCGGCACGCCCGGCGGCCCCACGCTCGGCTCGGGACATCCCGAGCAACTCGAGGGACGAACGCCTCGGGCTTCGAGGCAAGACAAGGTGACCGTGTGCGCCTAGCGCCGCATCCGCTGATCTACGACTGGAACCACGACGCCTCGCCGGAGGGGCCCGACAAGCCCGTGGCGATGCTCGACGACGAGACTCTGCGCGACGGGCTGCAGTCGCCGTCGGTCCGGTCGCCGACCATCGAGCAGAAGATCGACATCCTCCATCACATGGATCGGCTCGGGATCGACACCGCCGACATCGGGCTGCCGGGCGCCGGCGCCAGGGTGGCCCGGGACGTCGAACGGCTGGCGCGGGCGATCGGCGACGGCCGGCTGAAGATTCGCGCCAACTGCGCGGCGCGGACGATGGTGGCCGACATCCGGCCGATTGCCGAGATCCAGCAGCGCACCGGCGTCCCGATCGAATGCGGCGCGTTCATCGGGTCGAGCCCGGTCCGCCAATACGCGGAAGGATGGACCCTCGACTTCCTGCAGAAATGCACCGAGGACGCGCTCGCGTTCGCGGCCAGGGAAGGCGTCGACGTGATGTACGTCACCGAGGACACCACGCGGGCGGACCCGGAATCCCTGCGGCGTCTCTTCACGACGGCGATCCGCGCCGGCGCGAAGCGGCTGTGCATCGCCGACACCGTGGGCCACGCGACGCCGAGCGGCGCACGCGCCCTCGTCAGGTTCGTGAAGTCGATCGTGGCGGAGCTGAAGGCCGAGGTTGGGATCGACTGGCACGGTCATCGGGATCGGGGGTTCGGTGTCGCGTCGAGCATCGCCGCGCTGGAGGCTGGCGCGACCCGCCTCCACGGCGCGGCGCTCGGCATCGGCGAACGCTGCGGCAACACGCCGATCGATCTGCTGATGGTCAACCTGGTGATGATGGGGTACCGCGACAACGATCTGACCGGCCTGCCGGCCTACGTGCAGGCGGTGTCGAAGGCGTGCGACGTACGGATCGCGCCGAACTATCCGGTGCTCGGGGCCGACGCGTTCCGCACCGCGACCGGTGTGCACGCCGCCGCGGTCGTCAAGGCGTTCCGGATGGGCGACCGCGCGCTGATGGACGCGGTCTATGCCGCGGTGCCGGCCAGCCTGGTCGGCCGGCAGCAGGAGATCGAGGTCGGTCCGATGTCGGGTCGGTCGAACGTTATTTTCTGGCTCGAGAGCCGCGGACTGGAGGCGACCGACGAGCTGGTCGATCGCATCTTTGCCGCCGCGAAAGCGTCGAACCGGATGCTGACCCACGAGAAGGTGCAGAGCATCATCGGCGCTGACGTGAAGATCAAGCCGAGCGCGCACAAGCCGGAGCCGGAACGCCGCCACGGTTTCTAGACGGCCCGCATCATTCCAAATCGACGGCGGCCCGCAGCCGCCATTGGCCGTCCTCCCGCACGAACCAGTCCACGAATGCCCGGTGATCGTCGACCAGCTCGCCCTCGATCCTCAGCTGGGCCCGCTGCATGCCGGTGACGACCGCGCCGTCGCCGGCGAGATCGACGGTCAACTGCTCGACCTTCACCGAAAGGATTTCGCCGGGAAGGTTCGCGATGCCGCCGAGGAAGGCCTCGGCGCCGACCGGTTCGCCGCCCGCGTGGCGTTGCACGAACCCCTTCGCCAGCAGCCCGCCGACCGCGACCACGTCGCGCCGGCCAATCGCCCCGGCCAGCCGTTCGGATAGCTCGATCAGCTGCTCTCGATCGCCCATCGGGCGATTCTATTTCCTGGTGAGTATTTCCTCGAAGAACTTCACGGCGCGCGGATCCTTGGTCTGGCCGAGCCAGAACATCGCCTGCTTGCGAACCTCGGGATTGCGGTTGGTGCGCGCGACCTCCATCAGCTTGGGCACCCCTTCGTCTTTCGGCAGCTGACTGAGCGCGAACACCGCCTTCTTCTTGACCTCGGTCTCAGGGTCGTTGTCGATGGCGTTGGTGATGGCCGCCATCGCCTCCTTGCCGGCCCGCTGCGCCAGCCAGAACAGCGCCTGGCTGCGCACCCGCGTGCTCTTGTCGTCCTTCGCCGCGGCAATCAGCGTCGTCAGCGCCAGCGGCGCCTTGCTGACCGACAGGCCGAACGCGGCCTTGTCGCGCACCTTGTCGCTGGGGTCCTGCGTGATCATCCGCGCCAGCAGACGCGCGCCCGGTTCACCGCGTGCGCTGCCGAGCCAGAACGCCGTCTCCGCGCGCAGCCACTCCGGGCTCGCCGGGGCGACGAAGCCTTCGAGCGCGCGGTCCGCGGCCGCGACGTCGTGCATCGCGACCGCGCTCATCGCCGTCTTGCCGACGCGATCGTGCTGATCGCCGGATACCGGTGACGCGGCGACCAGCGAACCAAGCCAGGCGATGCTCTCGTCGGGCTTGACGTCGTTGAGCCAGACCAGCGGCATTGCCGTCGCGTCGATGTCGCAGTCGGGCGTGAACGTGCGCACGCGCGTCACCGTGCCGCCCTCGAGGCGCGCCATCACGAGGAGCTCGGTCGCCGGCTCGAGCGCGATCCGTAGACCGTTGCGATCGCGGAAGTCGCCGGTGTTCATCGAGACCCCGCCGCCGCTCTCGAGGCGGCACATGCCGCCCGAGAGCGAAGTATCGGAGATCGTGTCGAAGCAGCACATCTGCCGCGGCCCGGCGACCATCGGCACGCGGTAGCCGATCCAGGTGACGCCCGGGCGCGCCGACGCCGCGCGAACCTCGCGCTCGAGTCCCTGCGCCGCCGACCGCGTCTCGGTCTTGGCGTTGCTGATCCGGCCCTGGGCAGCGCCGGGGACGGCACTCAGAACCGAGAACGTTGAACTTAGAACTAACACGGCCCACGCCGCACCTCGCACCTCGCACCGCATCATTTCAAGAGCTCCATCAGGTAGTCCGTGGCTTCCTTCGACTTCATCACGGAGAGCTTCGACACGATCTCCTTCTTCAGCTCGACGTTCTTCTCGGCGCGGGCCAGCGCGATCAGGCCCGTGGCGTTGCTCTGCAGGAAGAGCGCGTTGATCACCGCCTTCTTGACGTCTGGCGAGGCGTCTGACGCATAGATCCCGGTCAGCGCTTCGCTGGTGCCGGGGCGCTTCATCAGCCCGAGGTTGCGGATCGCGGTCTTGCGCAGCTCCGGATCCTTCTCGTTCTTGGCCAGCTCGATCAGCTTGTCGCTGTCGCCGCCGACGAACATCGACTGCAGGATGGTCTTCTTCTGCTCGACCGTGGCCTCGGTGCTGTAAAGCTGCGCCAGCTCGCTGCTGGCGTGCATCACGCCGAGCTGCCGGATCGCTTCACCGCGCAGGCTCGGATCGGTCTCGGTCCTGGCCGCGGCGAAGAGCCGGTCCTTGTCCCCGGCGGTCATGAAGCTGCGCAGAATCGACCGCTTCACGGCCGGATCGTTGGACGACTTGTAGACATCGGAGAGAATCTGCCGATTGTCCGGGCCGCCCATGATCCCGATGTAGCGGATTGCGCGCAGCTGCAGGTCGGGATTGGCGTTGCCCTTGGCGACACCGGCGATGATGTCCCGGGCGCGCGCCGAATGGCTCTGGCTGAGCACGAACAGCGCGCGATCCTTCACCTTCGGCGAGTTGGTGCCGGTCAGCATCTTCTCGATCACCGGCAGCGCCTGTTCGGGATCGCTCTGCATGATGCCGCGCAGCGCCATCAGCTTCAGCTCCTCGTCGTCCTGCGACGCGGGAGAGACCGGCTGGCCCGAGGCCTGCCGCACTTCGACTTCGAGCGCCTTGGCGTCGCGAATCCAGCGGCTGTCGGCGAACTGCTTGTACAGGTCGCCGAGCGCGGTCAACGCCTCCGCCCGCTGGCCCAGCTTGGACAGGCTGTAGGCTTTCCAGTAGATCGCCGCGTCGGTGCGGTTGCTCTTGAGTCCGATCAAGCGATCGAGATCCGACACCGCGCGGTCGAACTTGCCCTGCTCGATCAGCTCGCGGGCGCGGTCGTACAGGTCGTCGGCGCGATCGTCGCCGGAATCGTGCCAGCCGCCGATCGCCGGAAAGGCGGGGATCGCCGGGACGGCGGGCATTGCGGGCATCACCGGCATCACGAACAGGCGCGCGGCGGGCGGGGCGGCCGGTTGCGCCGCCGCCGGCACGGCCAGTGCCGCGGTGAACAGCGAAGCGAGAAGCGTGCGTGTGGTATCCATAGGTGTCTTAGCTGGTGACTCGTGTTGAAGTTGATGATCGCGGGGTCGAGCGGTCCGGCGTAGCCTCACGCTGGCGGAGCTCATCGCTCATCACCCGCACTTTGAACAACAGGGAAGCGGCGTCGATGCGGCGCCGAATCTGATCGAGATCCGCCGCGCTGATGCGCGACGGGCTGTGGACGATTTCGATGAGGTTGCGTTCGAGCTCGTCGAGCACGCTGGCGACCGAATCTTCGCCGGCGTCGACCGCATCCTGCCGATAGAGCCGGCTGGCGTTGAGCAGGTCGGTCGCCCAGCCTTGTTCGGTCGAGATGTCGCCGCGCGGCGCGTTCATGATGTCGGTCAGCACGCGCTCGGATCGATCGAGATGATCCGCGACCGAGGTCAGTAAGATGCGGTTCGAATGGTTCTCAGGGTTCTCAGGGTTCTCAGGGTGCTCAGGGTGCTCGGGGTTCTCGGGGTTCGCAGGGTTCGCCGAGGCGTTTGTCGCGGTCGTGGCGGCCGGCGTCAGCGAGCGCTGCCAGAGGCGCCCGCCGACGAAGGCCGCGAACAGCAGGAGCGCCGCAGCGGCAAGTCCCGGCGCCCAGAACCCCAAGAACCCCGAGAACCCCGAGAACCCCGAGAACCTCGAGAACCTCGAGAACCTCGAGAACCTCGAGAATCCCGATTCCCGTTCAGGCAGCTTGTGCCGAATCCGCTGCCAGATTTCGAGCCCGTACTGTTCGCCGCGCTCGGGCGTCTCGGGCGCGGCGATCATCGCGAGCGTGCCCGCGATGTCGCGATAGGTGGCGGCGCACACCGCGCACGACTCGAGGTGTCTCTCGACGTCGTGCCGCCGGCTGCCCTCGCCGTAGTAATAGAGCGTGAGTTGTTCGTCGGTGCAATGCTGCGTCACGATTCCTGGCTCCGCAGCGGCGCCAGCGCGAGGCGCAGCTTCTTCACGGCGCGAAACACGCTGTGCTTCGCCGCACTTGTTCCCAATCCCAGCGTTGCGCTGATCTCGTCGATCGATCGGCCTTCGTAGTGGCGCAGCGTGAATGCCGCCCGCTCCAGCGGGCTCAGTTCCCGCAGCGCGTGCTGCACGCGGGTTTCGATCTCGGCGCTATGCGCCATCCGCTCCGGGCCCGGTGCGTCCACCGCCGGCAGCTCCATCGCCCCGTCGTCGAGGCTGTCCCCGCGCACCTGGTCGTGCCGCGCCTGCTTCGACCGCATCAGATCCACCGCGCAGTTCGAGACGATGCGATAGAGCCAGGTGCCGAAATTGGCGCGCGACTCGAAGCGTCCCAGCTGTCGATAGGCACGTAAGAAACTTTCCTGCACCACGTCCTCGGCATCCTGCTCGTTCCCGGTCATCCTGAACGCCAGCCGGAAGACACTCCGGCTGTGCTGCTCGACGAGCGCGCGAAACGCGTCGCCGTCACCCTGGCGGGCACGGGCCAGGACGGCTGCTGCCTCTGTCGCGTCCATCTGCTTACATTAGACGGGTGAAGGGATTAGGGGTTAGGGCGCAGGGGTTAGAGGAGTGAAGGGCGAGGGATTAGGATGTAGCCGGAGGGATACAGATGGGCGGCGCGGAAATCGACGATCTGGTGGGGAAATTCGAGGCGCGGACGCTGTCGCGGCGGGAGCTGGTGACGGCCCTGGCCGGCCTGGTTGCCTCGGCTGCGGTCCCGGCGGCTGCGCAGGATGCGGCGGTGACCAAGGTGGCGCAGGGACAGACCATCAATCACGTCTCGATGGCGGTGACGGATGTCGAGAAGGCGGCCGCCTTTTACAAGGCGCTGCTCGGCCTGAAGGAAGTGAGCCGGCCCGGCAACGGCGGGATCAACCTTGGCCTCGGCTCCGGCTTCCTCGGCCTCTACAAGCTGCCGAATCCGGGCACGGTCAACCACTTCTGCATCGGCGTCGACGACTTCGACCCGGACAAGATGGCCGACAAGCTGAAAGCGCAGGGGATAGCGGCGACCGTCGATCGCAACCCCGCGAATCGGACCACCGGCGGCGATCAGCTCTACTTCACCGACCCCGACAAGACGCGCGTCCAGCTGGGGCCGAACGGATATCAAGGCTGAAAGCCGAGGGCTGTCAGCTGACCGCTCTCAGTGTGCTTCGGTCAGCGTCGTGGCCACCAGCTGGGGCATGCGCCTGGCCCTGAACAGCGGCCGCCGGGGCCGCTTCTGGCGCGGGGCGATCGTGTTGGCTTTCAGCACGCGGTAGGAGCGGCGCGCGCCGATGCGATGGCCGGTGAGGACCATGGTCTTGGAGAGGTGTGTCTCGATGGTCGGGAGCGCGCCCAGCACCACGTCGCCGACCACCTGGAGGCTGCGCGCGCTGACGGCGTCCAGCGAGTCCTTCGCGGTGTGCCACGCCTCGTAGTCCAGATCGATGATGTCCACCGACGGGATGCCGGCGGCGAGGAAAGGCAGATGGTCGTCCTCGATGCGCGTCGAGTCCGAGATGAAGTAGTCATCGAGGTTCTGCCGCCGCGCGGTCTCCCAGATCACGTTCGTCAGCCACGGCGTCGAGTTGGTGTCGCGGCGGATGTCGAGATCGCGATCGCCGATCATGTCGACGAGCAGCAGTGCCTTCAGGGTGGCCAGCGAGCCGTCTCGCTTGGCGAGGTCGACGTAGTGCCGGCTGCCGTAGGTGTTGTCGCTGCCGTTCCACTCCGGCATCCGCGCTTCCTCGCCATCGAGGAAGAGCAGCTCGATGGTCAGCGGGTTCTTGCGGGCCCGCAACACGCGCGCGAGCTCGAGGAGGAACGCGGCGCTCGAGCCGCCGTCGCTCGCCCCGACGAACCGGAACTGCCGGTACAGCTTGGTGTCGTAGTGCCCGGCGATCACGATGCGCTCCTTGCGGGCGCCCGGGATCGTGACGACCAGGTTCACCATGTGGACCTTGTCGAGCGGGGTCTGATCGTCCCAGGCCTGCTCCACGGCGGTGAGGCCGCTGGCGGCGAGCTGGTCCTTGATGTATTTGCGGGTCTGCTCGATGGCGGGTGAACCGGATGGCCTCGGGCCGATCGCGACCAGCTGCCGGAGATGTTCCCACGCGCGGCCGGCGTCGAACTTGGCCATGGGGGCCATGGCCTGAATCCCGAGCGCCAGAGCTAGGAGCGCTGTAGCCATGCGCGCATTCTACGCCCGTTTCTCTCTCGCCACATAGTCTCGCTGGGCCGGCCCGGTATAAATCTGCCGCGGCCGCGCGATCTTCTGCTCGGGGTCGAGCAGCATCTCTTCCCACTGGGCGATCCAGCCGGCGGTCCGCGGGATGGCGAACAGCACCGGGAACATCTCGACCGGGAATCCCATCGCCTGATAGATGAGTCCGGAATAGAAGTCGACGTTGGGATACAGCTTGCGGGAGACGAAGTAGTCGTCCTGCAGCGCGATCCGCTCGAGCTCGAGCGCGATTTCGAGCAGCGGGTTCTTTCCCGTCACCGTGAAGACGATGTCGGCGATGCGCTTGACGACCTTGGCGCGCGGATCGTACGACTTGTAGACGCGGTGCCCGAACCCCATCAGGCGGTTGCCCGCCTCGCCGGACTTCACTTTCTTGATGAACTCCGGCACCTTGCTGACCGATCCGATCTCGTTCAGCATTCGCAGCACCGCTTCATTGGCGCCGCCGTGCAGCGGCCCGTACAGCGCGCCGGCCGCGCCGGCCAGCGACGAGTACGGATCGGCGTGCGAGCTCCCGATCGTCCGCATCGTCGTAGTCGAGCAGTTCTGCTCGTGATCGGCGTGGAGGATGAAGAGGACATCCAGCGCGCGCGCCAGCACCGGATTGGGCTGGTACTTGATCTCGGTCATCTTGAACAGCATGTTCAGGAAGTTGCCGGTGAAGCTCAGATCGTTGTCCGGATACACGTAGGGGCGGCCGATGCTGTGGCGGAACGCCCACGCGGCGATGCTCGGCACCTTGGCGATCGCCCGGTGGGTCTGCTTCAACCGCGAGCCCTTGTCGAAGATGTCCTTGGCATCCGGGTAGAAACCCGACATCGCGCCGACGATGCTGAGGAAAATCGCCATCGGGTGCGCGTCGGTACTGGAACCCCTCCATCAGCTTCTTGATGTTCTCGTGAAGCATGGTGTGGTTGGTGATCTCGCGCGTCCAGGTCTGCTGCTGCTGGGCGGTCGGCAGTTCGCCGAACAGAATCAGGTACGCCGTTTCGAGAAAGTCGCTCTCCTCGGCGAGCTGCTCGATCGGATAGCCGCGGTAGAGAAGGATGCCCTTGTCGCCGTCGATGTAGGTGATCGCGCTGCGGCAGTTCGCGGTGTTCATGAACGCCGGGTCGTAGGTCATCAGGCCGAAGTCTTCCGGCTTTTCCTTGATTTGGCGCAAGTCCATCGCCCGGATGGTGCCATCCTGGATCGGCAGCTCGTACTTCTTGCCGGTGCGGTTGTCGACGATCGAGAGGGTGTCGGCCATAGAATTGTGAGATCGCAGATTTCAGATTGCCGATGTCAGATTTCGGGTTCAGATTGCGCGTCGTCGTCGTCCGGCTCGTCGACCGGTTCCGCGGCGATCCGGTAGCTGCCGTCGGCCCAGCGGGCCAGATCCTGCACCTTGCAGCGCTCGGAGCAGAAGGGCCGCCAGGCCGGGTCCACGGCGTGACGCCGGCAGAAGACGCAGAGCGACTGCGGCACTGGCCCATTTTATACCGCGACGCCGCTTGACAGCGGCGCCACGGCTGACGTCACGGAGTTGTCTCGGTTCAGCCGCCTTCGGCGGCGTGGTGGCGGACGTCTTTGGCGAGCACCATGAAGATGACGTCTTCGGCGACGTTGGTGGCGTGGTCGCCGATCCGCTCGAGGTGTCGCGACACGAGGATGAGGTCGAGGGCCGGCTCGATCGTCGCCGGATCCTGCAGCATGTAGGTGAGCAGCTCGCGGAAAATCTGGGTCTTGAGCGCGTCGAGCGCGTCGTCTTCGTTGAGCACGTGCTGGGCGAGCTCGGTGTCGCGGCGCACGAAGGCATCGAGTGCGTCGCGGAGCATGCGCTGGGCGATCGCGGCCATGCGCGGGATGTCGATCAGCTTCTTGACCGGAGCGTGGCCGACGTAGCGTTGCGCCGCCTCGGCGATGTTGATCGCGAGATCGCCGACCCGCTCGAGGTCGGTGTTGATCTTGACCGCGGCGACGATCGCGCGCAGGTCGACCGCCATCGGCTGGTAGAGCGCCAGCAGCGTGAAGCAGCGGTTATCGACCTCGATGTGAAGCGCGTTGAGCGGGCCGTCGCCCGAGAGGACCCGCGCGATCAGATCGCGATCGCGATCGACCAGTCCCTTGACGGCCAACCGCACCGCTTCCTCCGCCAGCCCTCCCATTTCGAGGAGCCGGCCCTTGAGCTGCTCGAGCTCGTCCTGGAAATGCCGGACGCGTTGTTCGGGAGAGGGCATCAACCGAACCTTCCGGTCACGTAGTCCTCGGTCAGCTTGGCCGATGGCGCCGTGAAAATCTTGTTGGTGCGATCGCATTCGACCAGCTTGCCGAGCCAGAAGAACGCGGTGACGTCGGACACGCGCGCCGCCTGCTGCATGTTGTGCGTGACGATCACGATGGTGTAGCGGGTCTTGAGCTGGTAGATCAGTTCCTCGATGCGCTGCGTCGCGATCGGATCCAGCGCCGAGGCCGGTTCGTCCATGAGCAGGATCTCGGGCTCGACCGCGAGCGCGCGCGCGATGCACAGCCGCTGCTGTTGCCCGCCCGACAGCGACATCGCCGAGGTGTGCAGGCGATCCTTGACTTCGTCCCACAGCGCGGCCGATTTCAGGCTCGACTCCACCCGGCCGCCGAGCTCCTCGCGCGACTTGGTGAGTCGGTTGATCCGCAGCCCGTAAGCGACGTTGTCGAAGATCGACTTCGGAAACGGATTGGACCGCTGGAAGACCATGCCGACGCGGCGCCGGAGATCGACCACGTCGACCGCCGAGGCGTAGATGTCCTGGCCGTCGATGGTGACGGCCCCCTCCACGCGTGCGCCGGGCACGATGTCGTTCATCCGGTTGAGGGTGCGGAGGAAGGTGGATTTGCCGCAGCCCGACGGCCCGATGAGCGCGGTGACCTCGTTCGGGCGGATCCGGACCGAAATCTCCTCCAGCACCCGCCGCGGGCCATAGAAAAAATTCAGCGCCTCGACGTCGATCTTGCCCGCCGCTTCGATTGCCGGCTCGAGCGGCGGAGGCGGGGTCTGCGGTGGCTGTACGCGCGGGGGCGCGGTCGTCATCATGCCGATCACACGATAGCCAACGAGGCGCCTCCCAACATTTCCAGCAAGTTAAATTGACTTTCCAATGTTGGTAAGCATATATTCACGGTTAGTGGTTACTTACCAACATGCTCAACAGCTCGACGCGCTCGGTGATCCGACCCGCCGCGCCATCCTCGAACGTCTGTTGAACGGTCCGTTGCCGGTGGGCGAGTTGTCGCGCAACTTCCCGGTCAGCCGGCCGGCGATCTCGCAGCACCTCAGGATCTTGAAGCGCGCAAAACTCGTCGTCGATCGGCCGGCCGGCAACCGGCGGCTTTACGAGCTCAACCCGGGAGGTGTCGAAGCCCTCCGCGCCTATTTCGATCGTTTCTGGGACCATGCGCTGGCCTCATTCAAGCGCGCCGCTGAAACCAAGGAGGAGAGATGACGAGTGTTGCCGACGCGTCCGTGAAGAAGAGCGTCACCGTAAATGCCAGCGTCGAGCGCGCGTTTGCGGTGTTCACCGCGGAGTTCGACAGCTGGTGGCCGCGCAGTCACCACATCGGCAAGTCGCCGATGAAGCAGGCCATCATCGAAACTCGCGTCGGCGGCCGCTGCTACACGACGCAGGAAGATGGGACCGACGCCGACTGGGGCCGCATCCTCGAATGGGATCCGCCGCACCGGTTCCTCCTGGCCTGGCAGATCACGCACGAGTGGGGATACCAGCCGGACCTCTCGAAATCGAGCGAGGTGGAAGTCCGCTTCACGCCGCAGCCGGGCGGCGCCACGCGGGTCGATCTCGAGCACCGTCACTTCGAGCGGATGGGACCGGACGGCGAGACGATGCGCACCGGCGTCGGTGGACCGGGAGGCTGGAGCGGCCTGATGGAGCTGTTCAAGGCGCGCGCCGAGCAGACGCACTAGAGGGAGGTGTTCATTGAAAGCATCGATGTGGTTGCGGGCGTTGGCCGGCGTGCTGTTCCTCTTTACCGTCGGGCATACCATCGGTCTGTTGAAACCGCCGGCCGGCGGGTCGCCCGCGGCTGCGGTGCTTACGACGATGGGCAGCGTGCACTTTCCGGTGATGGGATTTCAGCGCAGCTACGGTGAGTTCTATCGCGGCTTCGGGCTGTTTGTCAGCCTCGAGTTCGCGATTCTCGCCGTGCTCGCGTATCAACTGAGCGCCCTCAGCCGGCGCGATCCAAGGCAGGCGATGCCGATGGCGATCACCCTTCAAGCCGCGTGCGTCGCCTCGGCAATCCTGAGCTGGCAATTCTTCTTCGCAGCGCCGATTGTGATGTCACTGGTCGCGGTGGTCTGTTCGACGGCCGCCACGGCGAGCCTGACGCGTGACTCAGCGCGCGTGCCAGTGGCATCATGACCGCATGACCGTTCACCTGCTCATCGGCACGCGCAAGGGCGGCTTCATCGCGACTTCCGACGCGGGTCGTCGCGAGTGGTCGCTGCAGGGTCCATTTCTCAAGGGACACGAGGTGAACCACGTCGCGCATGTCGGCGGCGGCCGCTTCGTGATGGCGGGGAAGAGCGCATGGTGGGGACCTGCCCTCCAGATCTCCGACGATGCCGGCCAGACCTGGCGCGAGACCGGCCCGATTCGTTTTGGCGAAGGGCGCGGGCATTCCGTCGAGCGCATCTGGTTCATCAAGGCGGATCCGCGGGTCCAGGATCGGCTGTACGCGGGCGTCGATCCCGGCGCCTTGTTCGTCAGCGACGATCGCGGCGACAGCTGGCGCGAGGTGCCGTCGCTGACCGATCACCCGACCCGCGCGAAGTGGTCGCCTGGCGCGGGCGGGCTGATGGTCCATTCGATCGTGTTTGACCCATCGCGGCCGGCACGGCTGACGGTGGGGGTGTCGGCGGCCGGCGTGTTTCGCTCCGACGACGACGGCGCGTCGTGGGCGCCCAGAAATGCCGGTGTCCGGGCCGATTTCCTGCCGGAGAGTGAGCCGCTCGTGGGGCAGTGCGTCCATCATCTCGAGATGCACCCGCAGCGGCCCGACGTGCTCTATCAGCAGAATCACTGCGGCGTCTACCGCAGCGACAACGGCGGCGACACGTGGACCGACATCTCTTCCGGCCTGCCATCTCGCTTCGGCTTTCCATTCGCTGCGCTGCCGCGCGACGGCAACACCGTCTTCGTCATCCCTGAAGAGAGCGATCAGGTGCGGACGACCGCCAACGGCGCGCTCGGCATTTTCCGCAGCCGCGACTGCGGAGTGTCGTGGGAGCCGCTCACCGAGGGGTTGCCGCAGACCGCGGCCTACTCGAACGTGATGCGGATGGCGATGACGGTGGACACGCTCGAAGCGACCGGCGTCTACGTCGGCACACAGGGCGGACAGATCCTCGCGAGCCGCGACGGCGGCGATCGCTGGAGCGTCCTGTTCAACTGGCTGCCCCCGATCTATTCGCTCGAGACCGTCGTCAGCTGAGGCTTTTCGGCCGGCTCCAGGAAGGCCGCGACCTGGCGACGGAGCTCGTCCTGGATGCGATCGATCGAGCGGCGCGCGTCAACGGTGCGGAAGTGGAATTCGTCGCCCATCGAGGCGTACTCCTTGAGCAGCTTCTGCTGGTAGGCGCGGAAGCTGTCGTAGATGTCGTCGCCGTGTTTCAGGTCCATCCCTGATTCCCAGAAGTCCATGCCGCGCGATTCGAGCACGCGCCCGATCAGGGTCTTCACGTCGATGTTGAGGTAGAAGACCATGTGCGGCGCGATTCGCGAAGCCGTACAGGTTGCGGAGCCACTGCCGATCGACGCCGCGCACGCCGGCGCGCGCCAGCGCGGTGAAGATGTAGCGATCCGACAGCACCACGAAGCCGGCCTTGAGGGCCGGGATGATTTCCTTCTCCAGGCGATCCGCGAAATCGGTGGCGTAGAGCAGCACGAACGTCAGCTTGTTCAGCGTATTGCTCGATTTCGCCAGCTCGATGGTCGGCTGCATCAGCTCGGATCGCGTCCAGCCGGTTTCGACCACGCCGTAGCCTTTGATTTCGAGCCACTCGCGCAGCAGCTGGATCTGGGTGCTGCGGCCTACGCCGTCGGTGCCTTCGACGGCGATCAGCTTGCCCGGGTAGGCGTGCAACGGGAGGTACGGGATTCCCTGGCCGTAGTAGCGGCCGGCGTGTCCGTTGCCGTTGGCGCCTTCGTTCGGCGCGTCAGACGAGCTCGTCATCGGTCATCTCCACGTGGTTCATGTTCAAGTGCTGGGTGATCACGCCGCGCACCAGCCGCTGTTGATCGGTGATGCTGCCGCGCGCGTCGACCACTTCCATGCCGAATTCCCGGACCAGCTGATCGTATTCGTCGAGCACCTTGCCCTGGAACATCCGGAAGCTGTCCAGCGGGCTGGTGCTCCATCCCAGATCGAGCCCCGCCTCGTAGAACTTCAGCTTCACGCGACGTGCCATCAGACGCTCGACCGACACGTCAATCGGCACCCGGAAGTACAGCGCGAGATCCGGCCGCACCGCGAAGCTGTACAGCTCGCGGACCCACTGCCGGTCGACGCCGCGCGTTGCGTCGCGCGCGAACGCGGTATAGGCGTAGCGGTCGGCCAGCACGATCATGCCGGCCTTCAGCGGCGGGATGATCTTGTAGAGCAGCCGATCAGCGAAGTCCGTCGCGTGCAGCAGGCTGAACGTCATCGGGGTGAGCGAGTTTTTCTTTTTCCCGCTTTTGGTCGCCGCCTTTACGAGGGCGGACGAGTTCCATTCGGTGACGAACACCCGGTGGCCCGCCGCGCTCAGCCATTTCGCCAGCAGCGCCAGCTGGGTGGTCTTGCCCGAGCCGTCGATCCCCTCGACGACGAACAGCTTGCCCGGATATTCGTGTGGTTGCGTCAGGTTGTTCAGCATATGCGTGGCCGCTGACCTCAATGCGGAGCGGCTTTCCCGTCAGTCGTTCGAATGGCGCGGCATGGCGCGCGGCGGCCCACAATTCCAGCTCCGCGTCGCCGGTGGTGCGCAGCTGCAGCAGGTCGTCGTCGCCGCGGTCGTGGAGCTCGAGTCCGGTGATGGTCTGGGCGTGGCTGCGGTCGAGGCTCTCGGCCAGCCGCAGGATCGCCGCGAGCGTGCGCACCGTCCGGCGGGTGCGCCTCCGCAGCGAGACGAAGCCATCGTGTCGTCGCTTGGGCGTGGCCTGCCGGTGATAACGCGCGACCAGCCCGATCGCTTCGATTTCGTCGGGCTCGAAGCCGCGGAGATCGCCGTTCTTGACGAGATAGTACGAGTGTTTGTGGTGGCCTTCGTAGCTGATGTGCACGCCGATGTCGTGCAGGATCGCGGCGTATTCGAGCCACTCGCGCTCGCGATCGGTGAGGCCGTGAATGGCGCGGGTCTGATCGAACAACCCGATCGACAGCCGCGCGACATGCTGCGAGTGCTCCGGCCAGTAGTTGCAGCGCTCCGCCAGCTCGAACACGCTGCGGCGGCGGACGTCGGGGTAGCGGTCCGCCTGCGCGATTTCCTTGCGGTGCCGTGAGATGTAGTCCAGCACCAGACCTTCCCGCAGCGACAGATCGCACAGCGTGATCCCGTTCGCGCCAAGTCTGCGGAGGATCTCGTCGATGAGGATGGCGCCGGCGACGGCCAGGTCCGCGCGGCGCGGCTCGAGGCCCGGCACCCGCAGCCGCTTCTCGAGGTCGAGGGCGACGAGCTCCTTGCGGACCCGCCGGATCTGCTTGGCGGTGAACCGGCGGTTGCGTAGCGACGCACCCGGGGCGAGCCCTTCGGCGGCCGACGCGACCGCACCGAGGCTGAGAATGGTGCCCGACGTGCCGATGACGCGCTCGAAGCCGGCGCGCGAAATCTGGTGCAGGTACTTTCCGATCTCCGCGTCGATGTGACGGACGAGCTTGCGCTCGTCGCGCGGCTCGAGCGGATCGGTCTTCACGAAGCGCTCGGTCAGGCGGATGACGCCGAGCTTGAAGCTGCGCCCGAGCTCGATTGCCGGCCCGGCTCCGCGCGTCACCTCGACGCTGCCGCCGCCGATGTCGATGACCACCGCGACGTCGCCCGGGACGCTGACGCCGTAGACCGCTGCCAGATGGATGAGCCGGGCTTCCTCGGTCCCGGAAATGACTCGCGGCCGGATGCCGGTCTGCTGAGTTACCGCCTGGAGGAATTCGCCGCCGTTTTCGGCTTCCCGGGTGGCGCTGGTCGCGACGGCGATGACTTCATCCACTTTATGGGATTCGGCCAAACGCCGGAATTTGGACAAAACCTGGAGAGCGGCGTGCATCGCCTCTGGTGTCAGGGCACGGCCATCGAGGCCGCCGGCTCCCAGCCTGACCATTTCCTTCTCGCGGTCGATGACCTCGAAGGAGAGGTCCGGGCGCACCTGTACCACGATCATGTGGATGGAGTTCGTGCCGATGTCGATGGCGGCGATGCGCATAGGGCGGTTCTAACTATAATGAAGGTTGGTCTGCCGGCTGACCCCTAGATCATGTCCGTTTCCACAACCCGCTCGGAATTGCTCAAGAAACGCGTCGACCAGTTCAAGCGCGTGCTCCACGCGGTCGAGGAGGGCGACGTGCGCGCGCTGCACCAGGCCCGTGTGACCTCCAGACGCATGCGTGAGCTCCTGCCCATGCTTCAATTGGATCGCCCCGTGGCGCGCAAGCTCCGCCGGCGTCTACGGAAGATCACCTCGCGTCTTGGAACCGTACGTGAACTCGACGTTCTCCTCATCCTGATAGACGAGGTGCATGTTTCCGGCCGTCGCGGCAGCGGCGGTCTCGGCCGGGTCGGCGTCCGGGTCTCGAAGGACCGGGACCGCGCCCGCAAGCGGCTCGCGGCGGAACTCCCGGTCGCCGATCTGGTGCGGCTGTCCCGCAAGCTCAGCCGGGTTGCGGACGGCCTCAACGAGGCGGAGCGGTCCTCCTCGAAGACCAACGCGCGCAGCTGGCGATGGGCAATCGACGCGCGCGTCGCGAAGCGCGCCGGCAGCCTCACGTCGGCGATGGCCGATGCCGGCGCCCTCTACCTGCCCGAGCGTTTGCACGCGGTCCGCATCGCGGTGAAGAAGCTGCGCTACGCGGTCGAGCTCTCCGCGGAGGTGTCGCGCGACCGGAGCGTCGCCGACCTGCGCGTGTTGAAGCGCAGCCAGGAGCTGCTGGGCCGCATGCACGATGTGCAGATGCTGATCGATCAGGTGCGCCAGACGCAGGCGTCGCTCGCGCCGCCCAGCGTCACCGTGTGGCGCGATCTCGACACGCTCGTCGCCTCGCTCGAAGACGACTGCCGGCGGCTGCACGCGCGCTACATGCGCGAGCGCGACGCGCTGAGCGGCGTCGCCGGACGGCGCGGCGAACAACCGCATCCCTCCACCAGTCGCGCGCAGGCGCGTCGAGCAGGGTAATCGATGCCAGGACCTTACGAGCTGTACTTCGTGCGGCACGGCCTCGCCGAAGAGCGCGGCGAGGCGTGGCCGGAGGACACCAAACGGCCGCTGACCGATGAGGGCATCGCCCGCCTGCGCAAGGCGGTGAAGGGGCTTTCGCGAGTCGGCGTGACGGTGGATGTGGTGCTCACCAGCCCGCTGGTCCGCGCCCGGCAGACCGCGGAGATCCTCGCCTCCGGTCTCGACCCGCGGCCCTCGATCGTCAACATCGACTCGCTCGCGCCAGCCGGCAGCTATGCGGCGGTGCTCGCCGATCTTGAAAAGCACGGGCGCAAGTGCCGCCTTGCGCTGGTCGGCCATGAACCGATGCTGGGCGAGCTGGCCGCCCGCCTGATCGGCTCGCGCCATCCGCTCGAGTTCAAGAAGGGCGGCGTCTGCCGTATCGACGTCGACGATCTGCCTCCGCCCGGCCCGGGCGATCTGCGCTGGATGTTGACGCCGAGGATGCTCCGCGCGCTGAAGAAATAGAAGCCCGCGTCGTCCTCGGCGGGACGCTACGCCCTGAGCCAGTCGGCCTGCCAGTTCTTGATCCGCATCTTGATCGCTTTGCCCGTCGACAGGTTGCCCGCCAGCACGTCGCGCACCAGCTCCGGCATCTCGGCGTCGCTCGCGAAGCGCAGTGCCACCAACTGCCGATGGGTCAGCGCGTCGATGTTCGGCTGCAGATCGGCCGGCAGGACGCCGCGCAGGCGCAGCCGCATCTCGAGCCTGATCACGCGGTCCTGTACCGTGAGCGCCTGAATCCTCGACAGGAACGCTGCGCCCAGCAGCGCCGCGGCGACGACGACCTGAAAGGCGAAGTGGATCGTCGGGTCGCTCCACAGGTGCCGCATCTCGTTGATCACGTTCACGAGCAGCACCGGAATCACGAAGAAGTGAAACCCCGGCAGCAGGCGGGCATGCTTCTGATAACTCTGAGCGGCGTCGGCCATCGAATCCTCCAGTGAGAACTCTACAGCCGTCGCGCGCCGGAGTGGCGGTCAATCGACAAACCGGTAGCCCAGGCCGACGACGGTCTCGATTTGGCGGCCCGCGGTGCGCAGCTTGCTGCGGAGACGCCCGACGTGCACGTCGACCGAGCGCGTTTCGACCAGCCGCTCGTAGCCCCAGACCCGCTCGAGCAGCCGGTCGCGAGACACCACCCGGTTCTTGTTCTGCACCAGGTACTGCAGGAGCTCGAACTCGCGGCGGGTGAGGCGCACCGCCGCGCCGTCGACCGCGATCGCCACGGCCTCGAAGTCGGCGGTCAAACGGTCGCCTTGATATCGTCCCTGGCGCGGCTGTGTGCCGGGGCCGCGTCTGAGCATCGCGCGGACACGAGCGGTCAGCTCGCGGAGGCTGAACGGCTTGGTGACGTAGTCGTCAGCGCCCTGTTCGAGGCCGGAGACCCGGTCGTCCTCGCTGGTCCTGGCGGTCAGCATGATGATCGGGACGTGCGGCATGTCGGCCCGCGATCGCAGGATGCGGCAGACCTCGAGGCCGCCGACCACCGGGAGGTTGAGGTCGAGGATGATGAGGTCGGGCACCCGCTCGGTGACCGCCTTCAGCGCGGCATCGCCGGAGCCGACCACCTGCGCCTCGGTTTCGCCGCCGCGCTCCAGGGTATGTTTGATGAGGCCGGCGATGTCCTGTTCGTCTTCCACGATGAGCACACGGTGTCTGGCCATGGGGCGCGACCAGCGTACCGGCCGGAAGTTTCGCAACGATGTCTAAGCTGTTAAATGTGGGTTAACGCCGGCCGGTTCGGTGGTATTCTGCGCCCAGGTCACGGCTTTTCACTCGAGAGGGGCACCGTGCGTCAGAGGCTCGCCAGGGCTGCCTGGCTTCTCATCGTGGTGTGCGCGTCGGCGGCGCTGCTCGGCGAACATCCCGCGGCGGCCCAGTTGTTCCGGCCGTTTTCCAACGACACCCGCAATATTCTCGAAGGCAACTGGCAGTCGTGCCGCGAGCGCGACGGCTCCTATGCGGAGCGCGTCTACGATCACGTCGTCAACGGCGTCGGCCTGTTCGAGGTCCACATGGGACCGCGGCGCGAGTTCGCGATCTTCAAGGGCGTGCAGGACGCGCACCGCGAGCACGAGTCGCCGGAGAACCTGCTCAAGCCCTTTCGCGTCGCCTTCGAGAACGGCCGGGCGACGCAGCGCTGGGAAATCCCGTCGCTGAATCTCGCGTTCACCGCGACGATGGCGGGCGGATCGCGCACCGACTGCGAGAGCTGGTACATCCTCCTCGAGCCGATCGACAAGACCTCGCACTGAGCAAGGCGCCGGCCGGCTGTAACGTCGGCGCAAACTCTTCCGAAAATTTCAGAGACATCCGATTCGTGCAGCGCGCCTCGCCTTATAAAGCGAGGCGTTCATGAACTGTTCATGTTCATGGTGGAGGTTGCATGCGGGTTGTGTCTCTGTGCCGTCGGTTTCCGGGCTCTGTTCGTCATATTGCTGTCGGCGATGGCGTTCGGGTCGTCGCCGGCGGTTGCTCAGGAACGCGACGGCGCGACCGGCCGTCCAGGCGTCGTCGAAGGCCGCGTCGTTGAGGCCGGCACCGGCGAACCGCTTCCGGGAGCGAAGGTGATCGTGACCGGCGCAACGACCGAGACGTCCACCGACCGCGACGGTTTCTTTCGTCTGGCCAGCGTGCCACCCGGCCGCCGCAGTGTGGTGGTCAGCTATCTGGGACGAAAGGATGAAATCGTCGAGGTCTCGCTCGCAGCTGGCGCCACGCAGCGCCTTGATGTGCGGATGAGGCTGGCGGGCTACGAGGAAACCGTCACCGTGACCGCGGACCTGATTGCCGGCGCGCAGGCACGCGCCCTCAACCAGCAGAAGACGGCGCCGAACATCATGAACGTGGTGTCGGCCGACCAGATCGGATCGTTCCCGGATCGCAATGCGGCCGAGACGACGCAGCGCATTCCCGGCATCTCGATTACCAAGGATCAGGGCGAAGGTCGCTACGTCAACGTGCGCGGCACCGAGCCGCGCCTGAACTCGATGATGATCGACGGTCGAGCGGATTCCCGTCGCCGGATCCGCTGCTGCGCCAGGTCGCGATCGACGTCGTGCCGTCCGAGCTGCTGCAGGCGATCGAGGTCTCCAAGGCGCTGACGCCCGACATGGACGGCGACTCGATCGGCGGCAGCGTCAACCTGGTGATGAAGCAGGCGCCGGAAAAGCTGCGGGTGTTCGGATCGGCCGGCGGCGGCTACAACCAGCATGCTCTCGAGCTACGAGCAAGAGCAACTTCAGCGGCACCGGCCGGCCGGCGTTTCGACGACGGTAAGGTCGGCCTGATCCTCTCGGGCAGCAGCTCGGTGACCAACCGCGGCAACCAGGACGTGGAAGTGATCTACACGCCGACGCTACGGCCTCAACGAGCTGAACCCGCGCTACTACCAGGTCATTCGCCGGCGCGTCGGGCTTCAGCGGCGCCTACGACTTCAAGCCGGGCAACAACTCCTCGTTCACGATCCGCGGCGTCTTCAATCGATTCATCGACGATCACGAGAACCGCCAGCGGCTGCGCGATCGCGGTGGCCAACAGCCGCATCGACCGCGAGCTGCGCGATCGCACCCACATCGAGCGGATCGCCTCGCTCAGCCTCAGCGGCAACCGGATCGTCGGCGGCGCGACCACGGTCGACTACCAGCTGCTCGGCGCCTATTCCGATCAGACCGATCCGCTGACCATGACGACGACGTTCCGGCGAGACGCGCGTGACCTTCGCGCCCAACGTCAGCGCGACGTCGATCGATCCGGACAACATCCAGGCCAACCCGCCAACGACAACCTCGACAACTACAACTTCAACTGCGCAGCTTCGGGCCGACCAACTTCGCCAAGGATCGCGACATCGTCGCGGTCGGTGAACGTCCGGACGCCGCTGCAGGCCTCCGACGATCGTCGACCTCGTTCCTGAAGTTCGGCGTCAAGTACCGCGACAAGACGCAAGGGGCGCGACCGCAACGAGAACACCTACACCACGTCGTCGACGCTGAAGATGACCGACTTTCTCGAGACCGGCTTCAACCTGCCGCCGTTCCTCGACGGCCGCTACGATCTGACGCCGTACCTGAACCAGACGCGCGGTCGCGAACATCCCGGAGCTGGCGCCGTTCACCATCGCGCGCAATCATGCAGCGCGACGCCGAGAACTTCGACGGCACGGAGCGGACCACCGGCGGCCTACGCGATGGCCGAGATCTACGCCGGGCCGAAGCTGTTCCTGCTGCCGGGCGTGCGGTACGAGTACTCGACGGAGGATTTCGTCGGCCGCAACGTCCGCTTCGCGCCGAATGGCGCCTGGCTCGGCAGCGATCCGCTCGCCTGCGACGGCCAACTACGGCAGTGGTGCTGCCGGCGTTCCACCTCCGCTATGCCGCGACGCCCGACACCAACGTGCGCGTTCGCGGTCACGCGCACGCTCGCGCGGCCGAACTTCTACGACGCCGTGCCGTACCGCGCGCAGGACGACAGCGCCGCGACCGTGACGCTCGGCAACGCCGATCTGCGTCCGACGAAGTCGTGGAACGTCGACGTGATGGCCGAGCACTATTTCAAGTCGGTCGGCGTCGTCTCGGCCGGCGTGTTCTACAAGCAGCTGACAGACTACATCTACACCTACACGCCGCCGCAGACGATCAACGGCGTGCTCTACCAGGTGACGCAGCCGCTCAACGGCGACGCGGCCACGGTTCGCGGCGTCGAGGTCGCGCTGCAGAACCAGCTGCGCTTCCTGCCGGCGCCGTTCAACGGCCTTCGGCGTCTACGCCAACTACACCTTCACCGATTCGACCGCGGCGATTCCCGGGCCATGACGGCGCGCACCTGCCGGGGCAGTCGCGGCACGTCGGCAACCTCGCCGCGCTCGTACGAGAAAGGCGGGTTCACCGGCCGCGCCGCGCTCAACTTCCACGGCTCGTACCTCGACGTCGTCGGCGCCAGCAACGCGCTCGATCGCTACTACGACACCAACAGCCAGTTCGACTGTCGGTCGACGCAGAAGGTGCACGCGCAACCTGCGTGTCTACCTCGACTGCTGAACCTGAACGACGCGCTGCTGCGCTACTACCAGGGCGTGCCGGATCGTCTGCTGCAGGAAGAGCACTATCAGCTGGAGGACGAACTTCGGCGTGAAGGTCGAGTTCTGATGCGCGCGTGGCGCGCTCTGGCCGCCGCTCGCCGTCGCCGCGTTGCTGCTGTCGTCGGCGTCGGCGCAGCGCGCTGAACCGTCGTCGCCGGCGACGCGCGGCGGCCGCGACTTCTCGTGCTGCTGATGGTCGATCAGTTCCGCGGCGACTACGTCGACAAGCTTCAGGCCCAGTGGTCCAGCGGCCTGCGGCGGCTGGTGACCCAGGGCGCCTGGTTTCGGCAGGCGGACTACCCGTACTTCAACACCGTCACCTGCGCCGGCCACGCGAGCGTCAGCACCGGCGCGGTGCCGTCGGCTCACGGGATGATCCTGAACGGCTGGTGGGATCGCGAGGCGCAGCGGCCGGTCACCTGCACCGAGGACGACCGCGTGACCGCGATCAGCTACGGCAAGCCGGTCGCGGCCGGCGGCGAGAGCGCGGCGCGGCTGCGCGCGGCGACCCTGGCCGACGAACTGCGCGCGCAGCTCAGTCCGCCGGGCCGCACGATCGCCTTTCTCGCTGAAGGCACGTGCGGCAGTGACGCTCGGCGGCCAGCATCCCGACGCGGTCGCCTGGTTCGACGACAGCGGATCGTGGGTGACTTCGACGGCCTTCTCGAAGGGGCCGGTCCCGGAGGTCGCCGACTTCATCGCGCATCACCCGGTTGATGCCGACTTCGGCAAGGTATGGACCGCGCACGCTGCCGGCCGACTGCCTATCTCTACGAGGACCCGGCGATCGGCGTCCGCGCGGCCAAGGGCATGAGCGCCGCCTTTCCGCACCCGTTGCGCGGCGCCTCCGCCTCTCCGGACGTCACCTTCTACGATCAGTGGCAGAGCAGCCCGCTAGCCGACGAATATCTCGCGCACATGGCGCTCGACGTAGCTTCGCGGCTGAAACTTGGGACGGCCGCAGGCCGCACCGACATGATCGCGATCAGCTTCTCGACGCTCGATAAGGTCGGCCACGATTTCGGGCCGAACAGCCACGAGATCCAGGACGTGCTCGTCCGCCTCGATCGGACGCTGGGCGAACTGTTCGCCGGCCTCGATCGTCTGGTCGGCCCGGGCGCTACACCGTCGCGCTGACCGCCGACCACGGCGTCGCGCCGATGCCCGAGCGCTCGGTCGCCGAAGGACTCGACGCTGGCCGGATCTCCTCAGAGGCGCTCTCCGGCGCGATCGAGCGCTCGCTCACGCAGACGCTCGGCGCCGGCACCCACGTCGCGCGGGTGATGAACTCGGAGGTCTACCTGCAGCCCGGCGTTTACGACAGGCTGCGCGCGCAACCGGCTGCGATCGAGGCGCTGCGCTCGGTGGTGATCGGCGTTCCGGGTGTGCTCAGCCTCTACACGCGCGAGCGAGGTATCCGCCAACCGCTTCGACGACGATCCGATCGGACGCCGGCTGGCGCGCAGCTTCCATTCCGAACGCAGCGGCGACCTGATGGTCGTGCCGCGGCCGTATTGGATAGTGCAGGCGGCCGGCACCTCGCACGGCACCGGGCACGGCTACGACACCCGCGTGCCGGTACTGTTGATGGGTGCCGGGATCTCCGGCGGCGAGTACCTCTCGCCCGCGAGCCCGACCGACGTCGCGCCGACGCTGGCGTTTCTCTCCGGCGTGACGCTGGCGCGGGCCCAGGGGCGAGTCCTTGTCGAAGCGTTGTCGCCGCCGCGGCCGCCGCAGGCCCGTCGATCGTCGCACTAATGTGATCTTGGCGCAGCGGCGCCGTTACACCGGCCATCTATGCTGTGGCCGATGACGACCACGAGCGCATGGGCCTGACGATCACGACGATCGTCTGCGCCTACAACGAAAGCCGGCTGCTGCCGGCGTGCCTCTACTCCCTCCGATCGCAGACGCGGCAGCCCGACCACATTCTGGTCATCAACAACGCCAGCACCGATGAAACCGCCGATGTCGCCCGCGCCGTCCCTGGCGTGCGCGTGATCGACGAGCCCGCCAAGGGTCTGGTGATGGCGCGCGAAACGGCGCGCCGCGCCGCGCAGACCGACATCGTGGCCTACATCGACGCCGACTGCCGCGTGCCGATCACCTGGCTCGAGCGGGTCGAGGCCCATTTCATGAAGCCGCACCCGCCGGTGGCGGTGACCGGGCCTTACCGCTTCTATGACTGGGACTGGAGCGGCCGGACGCTGGTGCGCGCCTACGACCTGCTGGTGGCGCCGCCGACGCACACCGCGGTGCACCACCTGTTCGGCGCTGGTGCGATTCTCTACGGCGGCAACTTCGCGGTCCGTCGGGATGCGCTTGCCGCGATCGGTGGCTTCGACCGCCGCATCGAGTTCCACGGCGAGGACACCAATCTCGGCCGACGCCTGACGCCGATCGGACGCGTGGCGCTGTGCCAGGACTGCTGGGTCTGGACCTCGGCGCGCCGCTATCGCGCCATGGGTAAGGCGGCGGTCTTCAGCGTCTACGTCCGCAATTTCTGGTCGGAGATCCTGCGCCATCGTCCCGCCGACGGGACCCATCTGGACGTGAGGGTGTAGTGCCCGGATACGAACCGTTTCTGCTCTGCGATTTTCACGTCCACACCAGCTGGAGCGACGGCCGGTTGTCGCTGCGCGAGGTGGTGGACCTGTACGGCAAGACGCGGCGGTTCGACGTGATCGCGATCACCGATCACATCCTGATGAAGCGCGATCTGCTCGCGCGGGCCGGCCGGCTGCTGTCGCTCGGCCGCCGCGAGTTCTCGATTACCGAGCAGCGCTTCCAGGCCTATCTGGACGAGATCGCCACCGAGGGGCGCCGCGCGCGGAAGCTCTACGATCTGCTGGTGATTCCCGGCGCCGAGATCACGCAGAACCACATCCGCAGCAAGAAAAACTCGCATATCGTCGCGCTCAACATCAACGAGCACATCAGCGCGGATCAGCCAGCCGAAGACATCCTCCACGCGATCCGCCGGCAGGGCGCGCTGAGCATCGCCTGCCACCCGCACCATCGCACCACCAGACGGATGGAGATCGGCACCTGCTACTTGTGGGATCACCGCAAGAAGCTGGCCGAGCTGGTCGATGTGTGGGAGGCGGCGAACCGCGACGATCTGTTTTCGGTGACGAGCTTGAAGCACTACCCGTATGTCGCCAACAGCGACTTCCACAAGCCCAAGCACTTGTACTCGTGGAAGACGCTGCTGCGCTGCGAGAAGACGTGGGAGGCGATCGCCCGGACGTTGCGGGCCAACGTCGACATCGCGCTGACGCTCTATCGCAACGGCTCGTGGGCGGCGTGAGATCGATCGGTATCCAGGGTTCGGTGAGATGTGAGCGGGGCCAGCCGGCGGCATGCCGGTTCACCCCCGGTCGGTAACCTTTTCGCCGAACGCTGGATGCCGATCGCGTTCACCGCGGTGCGCCGGATCGGGCAGCAGCTCCCACAGATAGAGTCGCAGTCCGACGTCGTGGCGGCGGACCGGGCACGCGGCGCCGCGGGTCTGGATGATGCGGGTGTGCACGACACGCGTCTCCGGATGCGCAGACACATACACGACGCAGCCACACTGGAGCGTGAGGGTATAGGACATCCCTCGGATCTATCGCACTCACGTGAATATACGGAGACGGCGCCGTCACGAACGTGTGTACATGGCGTGCGGGTGCGATCAGTGCACGACCTGCCAGCCTCGCGCGGTCAGGTCGGACACTTCCAGCCGGAACATGGCCAGCGTCCGCTCCACGCGATGCCAGTCGTGGTACCACACGTGGTGCGGCACCTCGCCCTCGCGCTCGAGCGTGATCTCCCAGCCTCCCTCGCCGTGTTGCGAGATCGAATAGCGACGAGTCGCCGCCGCGTTGCGAAGCACCATCGAGAACATGACCAACCACCTCCCGGAGGGACGGCCATCTTGGATCGCCGAACACGGACGAGCATGTAAATTCTATGTAACGTCCGGCTGAGGTTAACGCCCTCCAGTCGCGCTGGCCGCGGCCAGAATCTCCCGTTGGACCTGCCGTCCAGTCTCGATCGCCTGGCGGCTGTCGTAACAATCGGCGTGTCCATTTTCGCTCCGGAACCCGATCGCCCTGTACAGCATGGCCAGGCTCCCCGGGTCGGCGACCCATGGCGCGTCGGCGATTTCGACGGCATGCTGCAGCTCATGCGCCAGGATGGCCAGGCGCTGACAACCCACATATTGCCGGGCGATGGAGATGCGCAGATAGCGCCTGCCCGGCACCGCCGTCAGGAACGACACGTGCCCCGCCGTGCCCTGCGACAACGAGCGATCGAACATCACGTAGACGATCAGGTCCGAGGCCGCCACGCGCTCGACCAGACGACGCAGCGTCGGCGACGTGCGCGCGCCGTCCGCGATCAGATCGAGCAGCTCGAGGTCAGTCGAGCGGATATGCGGATCGCGAGGGTGGCGTTCCGTGGCGGTGGCTGCGGCAGCGAAGGCGAGGCAGAACAGCGCGAGCGTCCAGATCGAGCGGGTCATCAATCCTCCGATGACCAGCACGATAGGACGCTCGCGTGACGGCCGCCGGAACAACCGGCGACCGTCCTGCAACGTTTTTGCGGGCTTCTACCAGAGCACTTTCAGACCGAGTTGCACCTGGCGCGCGTCGTAGGTGTTGGTGATGGTGCCGAAGGTCGCCGCGCTGCGATTGCTGGCCGGCGCGAGGAAGTTGACCCGGTTGAACAGGTTGAACGCCTCGATGCGGAACTGCATCTTGGCCCGTCCGCCCACCGCGACGTTCTTGCTCGCCGCGAGATCGAACTGCGTGAAGTTCGGCCCGCGCACGTTGTTGCGCGGCGCGTTGCCGAACGGCTGGCTCGGGTCGGTCGGCAGCGACACGCACGCGGTGTTGAACCAGTTGTTGATCGACTGCGTGCCCGATGCCGCATACGGATCGCAGGTGACGTTGGGCCGATAGTTGTTGGCGCCGGAGAAGTCGTTGGTGATCCCCGAGACCTGGAAATTTGCCGCCGGCGAGTAGACCAGCGTCACCATTTCGCCCGGCGCCAGGGTGTTGATGCCGGCGACCTGCCAGCCGCCGACCAGCAGGTCCATCCCGGTCGACATGCCGCTGCCCCAGCGCTTGCCCTTGCCGAAGGGCAGCGACCAGACGAAGCTCGTGGTCCAGTTGTACGGCTGGTTGTAGGCGGACGGCCCGTAGTCGGCGGCAAGGTTGTTGATGTCCTGCGGCGACGGGAAGTTGCCGTTCTGGTTCTCGAGCGCGCCCGCCGCGTTGTCTTTCGCCGACGACAAGGTGAGAGAACTGAGGATGTTGAGGTCGGCGCCCATCCGCCACTCGTACTTGGTCTCGAAGGCGTCGTAGCGCGACTTGCCGCCGTTGAACACGTAGGTGATGTCGCCCCAGGTCGGAATCGGGCGCCGCGCCGCCAGCGGAATCGTGCCGGCGGCGTTGTTCGGCGACGCCTGATTGTAGTTGCCGACGAGGAGCAGGTCGCTCGCCTTGTTGCCGACGTAGCTGAGGTCGAGCAGCATGTGCGGGCCGAACTCGCGCTGCACCGAGAGGTGCCAGCTCTGCACCGGGCTCGAGTGGAAGTCGCGCGGGATGTAGCTGATCAGCGCCGTGAGCGGGTTGAACTTCGACGAGTCGGTCACGCCTGCCGGGTAGCCGGCCTCCGTCGGCACGA
Organism: uncultured Acidobacteriota bacterium; assembly: GCA_963794705.1. Lineage (GTDB taxonomy): Bacteria > Acidobacteriota > Vicinamibacteria > Vicinamibacterales > CAVVIG01 > CAVQFC01. The sequence goes on along the minus strand of CAWCFI010000003.1, from coordinate 405,077 downwards.
AGCCGGCCGCGGTCGGCGACTGGTTGACCGCGGCGCGGACCACCTGCGGTCCGTTGATGCCCAGCAGGTTCGCCGATCCGATCCGGTTGACGTGCACGTAGCTCGTGCCCCAGCCGCCGCGGACGACGGTCTTGTCCATCGGCGTGTAGGCGAAGCCGAGACGCGGTCCGAAGTTGTTCCGATCGGGATCGACCAGCGTGCGATCGTAAATCGATCCGTCCTTGGCGGTGATCATCGTCTTGCTGACCGGGTCGAAGTTGGTCAGGTTGTTGTTCGCTTCCCACATCGGCGTCGCGTACTCGTAGCGCAGGCCGAGGTTCAACGTCAGCTTGTCGTTGACGCGGACGTCGTCCTGCACGTAGCCGAAGTGCAGATCCTGCACCATCGTCGCGACGAAGAACGTGCTGAGCGCGTACTGCGATCGCAGGCCGAGCATGAAATCGGCGAGGTTGTACAGGTTGTTGTTCGCCAGCGTGCTCACCGGCTTGGTGAAATTGCCGGTGTAGCTGTCGAGGCCGTAGAGCGGGTTGACGTCCATCACTTCGACGTTGACGTGCTGGTACTCGTAGCCGGCCTTGAACGACTGGCGGCCCATCAGCCACGAGTAGTTGACCTTCGGGTTCCACACCGTCGGGTACTGCCACTGCGGGTTGGTCGCCTGCCGGCCGAACGCCGAGTAACCGGTGATGCTCTGTGACGGCAGGCCGCCGGCGATGCGCGGGTCGGTCGGCAGGCCGGAGATGCCGAAGTTGTCGGAACTGCCGAGCGCCGGCGGATTCTTGCCGCCCTGCGTGTTCGACCAGCCGAACCGCACTTCGAGCAGCGATCGCTCCGACGGGATGTAGGTGGTGCCGAGCACGAGCTGCTTGTTGCGGGTGTAGATGTTGCCGTTGCCGCCGCCGCCCGATGGCAGCGGAATCGGCGGCTGATCGTTGGTGCTCAGGCTGCGCCAGCCGTAGCGGCCGAACAGCGACAGCGCCGGGCTCACCTGGTAATCGATCTTGCCGCCGGCCTTGTCGGTGTCGTTGGTGAAGTCGAGCACGGTCGAGTAGTTGTTGGCCGCGCCGGCGATGTTGGGCGCGGGCAGGCCGCTCAGCACCTGCTTCGCGAACGCGGTCATCGGAATCTGGGTCCCCGCCGGGTAGGTGATGCCGGTCCGCGGATCCCGGATGTCAACGCTCAGGATGCCGGAGTTCTGCGACGTGGTCGGCAGCGTCGAGAACGTCGTCGACTTCTTGTCCTGGCGGAAGCCTTCGAAGTCGCCGAAGAAGAACGCCTTGTTCTGGATCAGCGGTCCGCCGAAGGTGCCGCCGTACTGGTTGCGGCGCAGCGGCGGCTTCGAGCCGTCGACCGGCTTGAAGTAGGTCTCCGAGTTCAGGGCGGTGTCGCGGAAGAACTCCCACGCGTCGCCGTGAAACTGGTTGGTGCCGCTGCGGTAGGCGACGTTGACCGTGGCGCCGGCGGCGCGGCCGTATTCCGCGCTCTGGTTGTTGGTGACGACGCGGAACTCGCTGATCGCGTCTGGCGGCGGCTGCATCACCTGGTTGGAGAAGCCCTGGTTGCTGGTGCCATAGGCGTTGTTGTCGACGCCGTCGATCAGGAAGTTGTTGAAGGTGCTGCGCAGGCCGTTGACGTTGAAGGCGCCTTCGCGCGGCGTCGCGTTCGCGCTGGAGCTCTTGTTCAGCGCCGACTGGCGGACGCCGGTCGAGAGCAGCGCCAGCGCCGAGTACTCGCGGCCGTTGAGCGCCAGCTCCCGCATCTGCTCGCCGGTGATCACCTGGCTGCGCTGGCTGGTGTCGGTTTCGACCAGCGGGGACGAGCCGGTCACCACGACCCGCTCACTCAGCTGCCCGACCGCCATCTGCAGATCGACGCGCAGGCGCGCCGCGACCTGCACTTCGACGTTGTCCATCAGCGCGATCGAGAAGCCGGCCTTCTCCGCGGAGACGAGATAAATCCCCGGCCGGACGGTGACGAACTCGTAGTTGCCGTCTCCCGAGGTGGTGCGGACGACCGAGACGCCGGTCTGGGTGTTGGTCAGCGTGACCTTCGCATCCGGGACGATCGCGCCGCTGGCGTCCTTGACCGTGCCGACGACCGAGGCGGTATCGAATTGCGCTGAGGCGCGCGGAATTCCGGCGCTGAGCACGAAAAGCAGCATGAGCAGACTGAGCCGCGACGCACTGACTCGCATGTATGTCCTCCCAGAGGGTTGAGTTCGTTGCAGAGAAAACGAGAGATCGTAGCGGCGGCGTGTAACGCGTTCGCAAACACCAATCGGAACGGCGCGTCACATGACGGTCATGTTGCTCACGCACAATGCCGTACGGAGGCGCTGATGATGGCATATGAATGGCGGCACGCGTTCACCCGAATCCAGATCGAGTACATCGAGATGCCCGACCTCAAGCTGACGCTGGCGCAAATCCGCCGCCTGTGCGACTTGCCCGAAGAACTGTGCGAGCCGGCGGTGGCCGCGCTGGAGCGGGTCGGGTTCCTGTGGCGCGCGCCGGATGGCCGGTTCGTGCGCCGCGCGCTCGGCCGGGCCGGCCGTGAAATCACGGACGCCGATATCGATGCCGCGCTCGGGTTTTGCGCTTGAGGGGCCATGAAGTAACACGGATTTTACACGGATGTAACGGCCGCGAAGCAGTCGGCCACTACCGTTCGGATAAGGTGGACGCATGAGACTGACGCGCCTTTTCGCTGCTTGCGCCGGACTGATGATCGCCTCGTCCGCCTCCGCGCAAGTGACTCCAGCTGCAGGATATACGCCGCCTGACGACACGCCGTCGATTCGCGTCGGCGTCACGCTTTTTCCCCTCTATACCTACCAGACGACGCCAACGGCCACCGACGCCGACGGGAACGCCATCAACAGAAGCTCGTTCGACGTGGCGCGAGCCTACATCAACTTGACGGGGCAGATTTCGCACCTGCTCTCGTTCCGCATCACACCGGACATCACGCGGCAAAGCGCGCTGCTCACGCTGCCGGCGGGGGCGACCGTCTCGAACGACAGCCTGATCTACCGGATCAAGTACGCCTATGCGCAGTTCAACCTCGACGACTGGATGACGAAGGGATCGTGGGCGCGGATCGGCATCCAGCAGACGCCCTGGGTGGACTTCGATGAAGGGATCTACCGTTATCGTTTCCAGGGCACGACGTTCGCGGAGCGCCTGCCGCTGCTCACCACCATGACGTCGGCGGATGCGGGCCTCTCGTTCCACTACAACCTGCCGTCGAACTATGGAGACTTCCACGTCGGCGTCTACAACGGGGAGAACTATCAGAGGGTCGAGCTCAACAACGACAAGGCGTTCGAGTTTCGCGGCACGGTCCGTCCGTTCGCGACGCAGAAGCCGGTGCTTCGGGGACTCCGCGCCCATCTGGTCTACTACAACGACGCGTATGTGGGCAGCGACGTCCGCGAGCGCGTGATGGGCAACGTCACCTACGAACATCCGTACATCAACGGCGAGTTCGACTATCTGAAAGCCAAGGACAAGACCCTGGCCACGGCCCCCGAAGTGGACAGTCAGGGCTGGTCGTTCTGGTTGACGCCGCGGAAGCCGCTCGCCAACAACGCGTCAATCGAAGCACTGATCCGGTACGACCACTTCACCCCCAATACCGCGAATAGTTTGGTGCCACCGGCGTCGTCGCCGTTGCCGGGCAGCATTCTGCTGAGCGATCAACAGCAGAACCGCTGGATCTACGGCGCGGCGTTCTGGTTCCCGCACCAGGGCGCCGTCAGCACCGCCATCATGCTCGACTACGACGGCCAGGTGTTCAACAACATCGTTACCGCGCCGGTGCACGCCATCACGCTGCACGGGTTGATCAATTTTTAGGAGCCTGAGTCCCATGAACAGATTGAGCAAGCTCACCATCGGACTGGCGGCGGCGTGCGCTCTGGTCACCGGCGTGGCGGCGCAGCAGCAGCGCATCAACGGTGCCGGCGCGACGTTCCCGTACCCGATCTATTCCAAATGGTTCTCCGAGTACAACAAGCTGCACCCCAACGTCGAGATCAACTACCAGTCGATCGGCTCGGGCGGCGGGATTCAGCAGGTGACCAAGGAAACCGTGTTCTTCGGCGCCACCGACGGCCCGATGACGCCGGAGCAGCTGCAGGGCGCGCCCGGGAAGATTCTGCACTTTCCCACGGTGCTTGGCGCCGTCGTCCCCGTCTACAATCTGCCCGGCGTGAACACCGAGCTGAAATTCAGCGGGCCAGTGCTCGCCGACATCTTCCTCGGGAAGATCACCAAGTGGAACGACCCCGCGATCGCCAAGCTGAATGCCGGCGTCACCCTGCCCGGCACCGACGTGACGGTGGCGCACCGCGCCGACGGTTCCGGCACGACCTACATCTGGGTGGACTACCTGGCGAAGGTGTCGCCTGAGTGGAAGAGCAAGGTCGGCGTCGCCACATCGGTGAACTGGCCGACCGGCGTCGGCGGACGTGGCAACGAAGGCGTGTCGGGCCTGGTGAAGCAGACCCCTGGCGCGATTGGGTATGTCGAGCTGATCTACGCGCTGCAGAACAAGATCGCCTACGGTTCGCGTCCTCAATGCGGCGGGCGAATCGGTGAAGGCGTCGGTCGAGGCGGTCACCGCGGCCGCGGCCGAAGCCGCCAAGGCGATGCCGCCCGACTTCCGCGTCTCGATTACCAACGCCCCGGGCAAAGGCGTCTATCCGATCTCCTCATTCACCTGGCTGCTGCTGTATGAAAACGCCAAGGACAAGGCTCAAGCCAAGACGATGGTGGACTTCGTGAAGTGGGCGCTGACCGACGGGCAGAAGTACTGCGCCGACCTGGGCTACGCCCCGCTGCCCGACGCGGTGATCAAGCTCGAGATGGCGGCCCTTGCCAAAATCAAAGTCTCGTAGCGACGTCGCGTTTCGTCTCGGGACCGGCGCGTTCGGGTTCCTGCTGATTGCACTCGTCTGCGGCATCGGCGTGATCCTGGCGATCGAGTCGATGCCGTCCATTCAGAAGTTCGGGCTCGGCTTCTGGCGGACCGAAGTCTGGGATCCGGTCGCGGGCGAATTCGGCGCGCTGCCATTCATCTGGGGCACGTTGTACTCGTCCGTTCTCGCCCTGGTGATCGCGACGCCCATTGCGCTGGGCATTGCGATCTTCATCTCCGAGCTGTGCCCCGCGTCGTTGCGCCAGCCGCTGGTGTTCGTCACGGAGCTGCTCGCCGCGATTCCGTCGATCGTGTACGGACTGTGGGGCATCTTCGTGCTGGTGCCGGCGGTCCGTGCCGTCGAGACCTCACTGCCCGAGACCGTCCGCAAGCTGCCGCTGTTTTCCGGGCCGCCGCTGGGGCTCGGCATGCTCTCGGCGGCGCTGATTCTCGCGATCATGGTGATCCCGTTCATCTCGTCGATCTCGCGCGAGGTGCTCAAGTCGGTGCCGCCGGCCCAGCGCGAAGGCGCCTACGCGCTGGGCGCCACCCGCTTCGAGGCGATTCGCGCCGCCGTGTTCTACGCCCGCACCGGCATCCTTGGCGCGGTGATGCTCGGCTTCGGCCGCGCGCTCGGCGAGACCATGGCGGTCACCATGGTGATCGGCAACAACCCCAAGGTGTCGATGTCGCTGTTCGCGCCGCAGTACACCATGGCGGCGGTGGTCGCCAACGAGTTCGCCGAGGCGGCCAACCAGCTGTACTTGTCGGCGCTGGTCGAGATCGGCCTCGTCCTGTTCATCATCACGCTCGTCATCAATTCGCTGTCGCGCCTGTTGATCTGGAGCATGGCGCGAACCGAGACCATCGTCGCCGAGCCGGTTCAAGCGGAGGCGGTGGCATGACGGCGACCCAGCGCCGCAAGATGACTTCGTCGCTGTTCGTGGGCTTCTGCGCCGGGGCGGTGATCCTGGCGCTGGTGCCGCTCGCCTTCGTCCTGTTTTTCGTCGTCAGCCAGGGCATTCAGTCGCTCAACCTCGCCTTCTTCACCCACATGCCGACGCCGGTCGGCGAGGCCGGCGGCGGCATGATGAACTCCATCATCGGCACCCTGATTCTGAGCGGGCTCGCGGCGGTGATGGCCGTCCCGATCGGCGTGATCAGCGGCATTTACATGTCGGAGTATGCCGGCAGCCGGTTCGCGGCGGCGGTGCGGTTCGCGGCCGATACCCTCAACGGCGTGCCGTCGATCGTGATCGGCCTGTTTGCGTACGTCGTCGCGGTGCTGCCGTTCAAGCAGTTCAGCGCGCTGGCCGGCGGCTTCGCGCTCGGGTTGATGATGATCCCGATCATCGCGCGGACGACGGAGGAGCTGCTCCTGCTGGTGCCGGGCACGATGCGGGAGGGCGCGCTGGCGCTCGGCGCCACGCGCGCCCGCGCGGTGTTCAGCGTGGTGCTGCCGGCGGCGTTGCCGGGAATCGTCACCGGCGTGGTGCTGGCGCTGGCCCGCATCGCCGGCGAGACCGCGCCGCTGCTGTTCACGGCATTCAACAACCGCTTCTTTTCGACCAGCCTCAAGCAGCCGATCTCGTCGCTGACGGTGCAGGTGTACACCTACGCCACCGGTCCGTACGACGACTGGCACCGCCAGGCATGGGCCGGCGCGCTGGTGCTGGTGTCGATCGTGCTGATCTGCTCGCTGCTGGCGCGATTCGCCACCCGCCGCCTGGAGCGGATGCACGCGCGCTCTTGATTCCTTTCGCCGGAGGCCGGTAGAGTAAGACGATACCGTCGTGCTCAACTCACGCCTCAGTCCCCCGCATCGCCTGCTGCTGACGCGCGCTGCCGTCCTGCTCGGCATCGTCGTGCTGGTATGCGTTCCCGGTCTGACGCGGATGGGGCAGAAGCTCGAGACGGCGTCGCGCACGCCGAGCTTCGCCAAGAACATCGACTGTCCACCCAAGAAGGTCACGGTTGCGGCGGCTGTCGCAGTCGCGTTGCCGGTGACGCTGAAGGTCTTCGAGAGCGTTCCGTCCACGCCGTTCGCTCCCGCTCCTGACTCGGCGCTGTCACCGCCGCCGCTGTCGTCCTCGCCGCCTCCGCTTCGCGCCCCCCCGTCCACGCAGCTCGCGTAGCCCGTCGCGTCCGCGACGCGCACTTCCCGCGCATTTCGTTCTCGTTTTCCGGCGGGCTCGCCGGTAGAGGAGCGTGCCACCGTGTCTGTTTTGACAGCCGAGCTCGTCGAGCGCTATCGAGCGCTCGACAGTCCCTCGGTCTCGAATGCGATCGAGACGTTCGACCTCCGCCTCCGCAACGAAGGGTTCGCCGACGGCCGGCTGCGCTGACTGATCACGACCTGCCGCCGGTGATCGGCCATGCCGTCACCGCCCGGATCCGCTGTTCGGCGCCGCCGCCGGTTGGTCACAGCTACCACGATCGCACCGACTGGTGGACCTATATCGTCAGCGTCCCGGCGCCGCGCTTCGTGGTCGTGCAGGACGTGGACGAACGGCCAGGCCTCGGCGCGTTCGTCGGCGAGGTGCACGCCCACATCCTGCAGGCGCTGGGCTGTGTGGCGTATGCGACCAACGGCATCGGTACGGGATCTCGACGATGTCCGCGCGTTTGGTTTCCAGTTCTTCGCGCCGGGCGCCGCCGTCTCGCACGCGTTCGCGCACATCGTCGATTTCGGCCAGCCCGTGGAGGTCGGCGGCCTGGCGGTCTCCAGCGGCGACATCTCTGTTTGGCGATGGCAGCGGCCTGCTGTCGGTGCCGCCGTCGATCGTCGGCGGAGGTGCCGTCCGCGGTCGAGCAGCTGCGCCGCAAGGAGGCACACATCATCGCGTTCTGCCGGTCGGCCGAGTTTTCGATCGACCGGCTTGCGCGCACTCGTGAGGGATCTGGGATGACCAGCAAGAACGATCGGCATGATGGTCGTCGCGGCGGCGACGCTTGCGCGGCGGCCAGCGCGGCTGCGCCGGATCGCACGCGGCGGCAGCCGGCCGACGAGCGGCCGGCCGTCGTCGGTCGCCAAGGTCGCGCGCGGCGACCTGTCGCAGGCGCTGACGCTGGCCGCCGAGTTCCGGCCGTTCCAGGAAATCGACGTGCACGCCAAGGTCGCCGGCTACGTGAAGTCGATCAACGTCGACGTCGGCGATCGCGTGCGGGCCGGGCAGCTGCTGGCCGTGCTCGAGATCCCCGAGCTGCAGGACGACATCGCGAGCAGGACGAGGCGGCGGCACGGCGCGCCAGGAAGAGGTCAACCGCGCGCAGGCCGACCTGAGCGCGCGCCGAATCGGCCCACGAGGTCGCGCACCTCGGCTCGACGCGGCTCGCCGACGTGATGAAGGAGCGGCCGACGCTGGTCGCGCAGCAGGACATCGACGAGGCGAACGGGCGCGACCGCGTCGCCGAGGCGCAGGTGTCGACCGCGAAGGCGGCGTTCGCCGCCGCGCACGAGCAGCTCGCCGTCGCCAGGGCCGGCCAGAACAAGACGAAGACGATGTTCGGCTATGCGCGGATCACGGCGCCGTTTGCCGGCGTCATCACCAAACGCTATGCCGACACCGGCGCGATGATTCAAGCGGGCACCGCGTCGCAGAGCCAGGCGATGCCGATCGTGCGGCTGTCGGAGAACAGCACAGCTGCGGCTGATCATTCAGGTGCCTGAATCGGCAGTGTCGCGCATTCGCGTCGGCGCAGCCGGTCGAGGTCAAGGTCCAGGCGCTCGACCAGACCGTTTCACGGGAAGGTCGCGCGCTTCGCCGAGAAGCTCAACCTCGATACGCGCACGATGGAGACCGAGGTCGATGTCCCGAACCCTTCGCTGGAACTGGTCCCGGGGATGTACGCCTATGCGTCGATCGGCGACCGAGGAGGCACGCAATGTCGTGCTGGCGCCGGTCCAGGCGATCGATCACCAGGACGGCAAGACGACGGCGCTCGTGGTCGACGCGGACGGCCGGCTGCAGACGCGCACGCTCGACCTCGGGCTCGAGGCGCCGGATCGCGTGGAGGTGCGTCATGGCCTGGCCGCGGGCGATCTGGTCGTCATCGGCAGCCGCGCGCGGCTGAAAGCGGGCGGGCTGGTGACGCCGAAGCCGATCGAGCTGCAGGCGGCGGAAGCGACGGAGGCCCGCTAATGTCCGGATTCTCCATTCGCAATCCGTACTTCGTTATCGTCGTCGCGCTGATCGCGGCCGTCGTCGGACTGACCAGTCTCGTCCGGATGCCGGTCGATCTGTTTCCCGACATCAACATCCCGCAGGTCGTCGTCGCGACGTTCTATACCGGGATGCCGCCGGAACAGATCGAGACCGACATCACCGGGCGCTTCGAGCGGTTCTTCACGCTCGGCGCCGGCATCGATCACATGGAGTCGCGCTCGCTGCCGGGCGTCAGCGTGATCAAGGTGTTCTTCCAGCCGGGCACCAGCGCCGACTCGGACGTCAGCGAAATCGCCAACCTGGCGATGGCGGACCTGCGCCGGATGCCGCCGGGCACGTTGCCGCCGATCGTGCAGAAGTTCGACGCGTCGAGCCTGCCGGTCTCGCTGATCACGCTCAAGGGCGACGGGCATGAGCGAGACCCAACTGCGTGATGTGGGTCAGTACCCGGTGCGCAACCAGCTTGCGGGCGTGCCGGGCGCGTCGGTGCCGCCGCCGTTTGGCGGCAAGTACCGGCAAATCATGATCTACGTCGATCCGGCCAAGCTCGAGTCGTATGAGCTGAGCCCGATGGACGTGGTGCGGGCGGTGAACAACGCCAACCTGATTCTGCCCGTCGGGCGACGTCAAGATCGGCCCGATCGACTACAACCTGTTCACCAACAGCCAGTTTCGCGCGATCCCCGACATCAACCAGATTCCGCTCAAGACCGTCGGGCGCTCGACGGTGACCGTCGGCGACATCGGCCGCGCCGAGGACGGGCACCAGATTCAGAGCAACGTGGTGATGGTGGACGGCCAGCCGTCGGTTTACCTGCCGGTGATGAAGCAGGGCGGCGATACCAACACCATCGCGGTGGTCGACGGCATCCGGAGCATGGTCGGCCACCTGGTCGACGTGCCGAAGGAGCTGAGCCTCGACGTGGTGTTCGATCAGTCGCTGTTCGTGAAGCGCGCGATCGAGACGCTGCTGCACGAAGGCGGCATCGGGCTGGCGCTGACCGCGATCATGGTGCTGGTGTTTCTCGGCAGCTTCCGCGCGACGATCGCGGTGTTCCTCTCGATCCCGCTGTCGGTGCTCGCCGCGCTGATTGCGCTCTACATCGGCGGGAGCTCGATCAACACGATGATCCTCGCCGGCTTTGCGCTGGTGTTCTCCCGGCTGATCGACAACGCCGTGATCGTGCTGGAGAACATCTTCCGGCACATGGAGATGGGCGAGACCGCCGGAGGTCGCGGCGGAGAAAGGCGGCGACGAAGTGGCGCTGGCGGTGCTGGCGGCCACGCTGACGAGCTCGGTGGTCTTCTTCCCGGTGACCTTCCTCTACGGCGTGAGCCGCTTCCTGTTCTCGGCGCTGGCGCTCGCGGTGGTGCTGGCGCTGTTTGCGTCGTACTTCGTCGCGCTGACGGTGGTGCCGCTGTTCTGCGCCAAGCTGATCAAGGCGCCGCATCATGCGTCCGAACAGGATCCGATTGGCGACGAAACGGTCCCGCCGCTGCCCGCTGGCTGGATGGAACGTTTCAACGCCGGCTTCGCGATCAGGTTCGAGCGCATGCTGGTCCGGTACGAGCGGAGCATCCGCGGCGCTCTTCGTCGGCCGGGGCGCGTGCTGATCGCGGTCGCGGCACTGTTTTTTCTGAGTCTGGTGCTCTATCCCTTGCTCGGCCTGGCGTTTTTCCCGCGGACCGACGCCGGACAGTTCGTGATCAACCTCAAGTCGCCGTCGGGGACGCGGATCGAGGTCTCGACCCAGGATGTCCAGAAAGTCGAGGCACTGGTCCGCCGCATCGTCGATCCGAAGGACCTCGAGTTGATCGTGTCGAACATCGGCGTCACCGCCGACTTCTCGGCGATCTACACCACCAACGCCGGCCCGCACGCGGCCACCATCCAGGTCGCGTTGAAGGAGGAGCACCGCATCGGCAGCTACGACTACATGGCGCGGGTTCGGACCGCGATCCAGCAGGAGCTGCCGTATCTGAGCGCGTACTTCCAGTCCGGCGGGATGGTGGACGCGGTGCTGAACCAGGGACTGCCGGCGCCGATCGACGTACAGGTGAGCGCGTCCAACCTGGACACGGCGTTCGACACTGCGAGTGACGTCGCCGCCCGCATCAGGAAGCTCCCCGGCGTCAGCGATGTCTACATCCCGCAGGACGTGGACTATCCGTCGCTGCGCCTCGACATCGACCGTGAGCGCGCGGGCGAGCTCGGGCTCGATCAACGCGAGGTGGTCAACAACGTGATCACGGCGCTGACCTCGAACCAGATGATCGCGCCGAGCTTCTGGGTCGATCCGCGAAGCGGCAACGACTACATGCTCACGGTGCAATATCCCGAGAACCAGATCCGGACGCTGCGCGACCTGCGGGGCATCCCCCTGCACTCGGGTCGCGTCAAGGAACCGACCATGCTCGACGCGGTGACGCGGATCACGCCGCTCAAGTCGCCGACCGAGATCGATCATTATCAGATTCAGCGCGTCATCGATATCTACGTCAACCCGGCGGGCGAGGACCTCGGCCGGCTCGCGGCCGGCATCCGCGGCGTCATCGCCGGCACGCAGCTCCCCGGCAGCGTCCGCATCGCCATGCGGGGCATGGTGCAGGGGATGGAGGCGTCGTTCCGGAGCTTTGGGCTTGGGCTGATCCTCGCGCTCTTCCTGCTCTATCTGATCCTGGTGGCGCAGTTCCGCTCGTTCGTCGATCCGCTGCTGATTCTCCTGGCGGTGCCGCCCGGCGTCACCGGCGTGCTGGCGGCGCTCTACCTGACCGGCACCACGCTCAACGTGCAGTCGTTGATGGGGGTGGTGATGATGGTCGGCATGGTGGTGTCGAACAGCATTCTGATCGTCGAGTTCACGCATCGCCTCGAACAGGACGGCATGCCGCTGCTCGACGCGGTGGTGAGTTCGTGCCGCATCCGGCTCCGGCCGATCCTGATGACCTCGCTGGCGACGATCTTCGGGTTGATCCCGATGGCGCTGAAGCTGGGAACCGGCAGCGAAGCCTACGCGCCGCTGGCGCGCGCCATCATCGGCGGCCTCGTCGTGTCGGTCGCGGTCACGGTCTTTGTCGTGCCCGCCGCTTACCTGATGGTGTATGGCCGCCGGCGGGCGATCGGCGAGGAGGTGCGGTCATGAGCCGCGCCACCGTGCTGGCCGCGCTGCTGCTGGTGGCGGCGCCGGCCGGGGCGCAACCGGTGGCGACGCTGTCGCTGCGCGATGCAGAATCGCGAGCGCTGCAAAACCATCCGCAGATCCTGGCAGGACAGTACACCGCGCAGGCCGGCGACGAGGCCACGCGCGAGGCGCGCTCGGCCTATTTCCCGACCGTGTACGGCGCGGTGACGGGCGCCGATGCCAAGGACGGCAGCCGCATCGCCGCCGGCGGGTTGAACAACCCGATCATCCTCGACCGCGTCGCGGCTGGCGTGTCGGTGTCGCAGTTGCTGACCGACTTCGGCCGTACCTCGGACCTGGTGCAGACCGCCTCGCTGCGCGCGCAGGCGCTCCAGCAGAACGTGGTCGCGGACCGCGCCGATGTGCTGCTTCGCGTGGACCGTGCCTACTTCAGTGCGCTGCGAGCGCAGGCGATTCTACGAGTCGCCGCGGACACGGTGGCGGCCCGCCAACTGGTCACGGATCAGGTTGGCGCGCTCGCCCAGAGCAACTTGAAGTCGGGGCTCGACCTCAGCTTTGCGAAGGTCAACCTGAGCGAAGCCCAGTTGCTGCTGGTCCAGGCGCGCAACGATCAGGCGGCGGCGTTCGCCACGCTCGCGGCCGCGCTCGGCCAATCGGACGCGCCTGCGTACGCGTTGGCGGAGGAGCCGCTGCCGGCGCCGCCGCCGGCCGACGAAGCGGCGGTGATCGCGCGCGCGCTGCGGGAGCGGTCCGACGTGGCCAGCGAGCGGCTGGCTCGCGAGTCGGCCGCGAAGTTCGCCGAGGCCGAGCACGCGCTGTGGATGCCGACGATCTCGGCGGCCGGAGCGGCGGGCGTGGCGCCGTTCCGGCAGATCGGCCTCAGCCCGAACTACGCGGCGATCGGCGTCAACGTCAGCGTGCCGCTGACCAATGGCGGCCTGTTTGCGGCGCGGCACACCGAGGCGAGCCTGCGCGCGCAGCGCGGAGGGCGAGCGCCTTCGGGATCTCGAGAACCGGGTCACGCGCGACGTGCGGCTGGCGCTGCTCGACGCGCAGAGCGCCTTTCAGCGTCTGGATCTGACGAATCAGCTCCTCGAACAGGCCTCACAGGCGCAGGAGCTGGCCGAGGCGCGGTACAACCTCGGGCTCAGTTCGATTGTGGAGCTCACGCAGGCGCAGCTCAACAAGACCCGCGCCGAGATCGAGCAGGCGAGCGCCCGATACGACTACCAGGCCCGATTCGCCGCGCTGCGGTATCAGACCGGAGATCTGAAGTAGTGTCCGCCGAGGCCTGCACGACATCGGCGTGAAAAGCTGTGTCAGCTGCCGTCGCGAATTACGCGGCAGTTGGGATCGTCCACCGTCAAGGCGCCGACGGCCACCAGCGTCTGGTCGCGAAACCCCGCCGCGAATCGGAGAAAGCGATCCACGTCGGCGAAGTTGCTCGCGATCCCGAGCGACACGCGGATAGCACCGAGCGTCTTGCCGCCGCGTTGCTGGAGCACCTGGAGAAACCGCGGCAGCGTCAGCTCCGCGCCTTCCGCGAGCCCGGCACGCATATCGGCTTCGCTGAGATCCCCGGCCGTTTCGCCCGCTCCTGGATTACAGAAGCATCCGGTCCTGAGCGAGATGCCTTCCTGTGCCGCCAGCTCTTCGACCCGGCGGAAGTCGAGCAAGGTGCCGCTGGGGTCGTAGAAGTTCATGGTCACGGTCCCGCCGCGTTGCTCGCACGTGGCCGGACCGTACATCCGGACGACCGGCTGTCCGTTGCCGTGTCGCAGCGCCTGGAGCTCGGTCAGCAGCCAGCCGGTCAAACAGCCGATCCGCGTCTGAATCGCGTCGATGCCGGCGCGCTCGAGATGCTGCAGGCCAATTTCCACGGCGGGGATGCTCAAGTAGTTCAGCGTCCCGTCTTCGAACCCTGCCTCGCGCGGTGCGAGCACGTGGCCGCGGCCCTGGACGGTCGCGAAGTTCACGGTGCCGCCGGCAAACCACGGTCGGCGCAGCGTGGCGATCGCTGTGTCTCGGATCAACAGGCAGCCGACGCCAGTGGGGTAGCCGAACATCTTGTAGAACGAGACCGCGACGAAGTCGGGTGAGACGACCCGAAGATCGAGGCGGTTGGTCGGGACGAACGCTGCCGCGTCGACCAGTACCTGCCAGCCTCGCTCGTGTGCCGTGTCGATCAGGGCAAGCGGATGCTTCACGCCGGAGAAGTTGGACTGCGCCGGGAAGGCGAACAGGTTCGCCCGCGACGGGTCGGCCCGGGCGAGGTGCGACCCGGTGGCGGCAAGGTCGATGCGCAGCTCCGGCACGGTGAGCGGCGCGTAGTCGACCTCGGCGCCTTTCGCGCGGGCGAACTCGCGGATGCCGTTCACCGAGTTGTGGTTGTCGACGGTCAGCAGCAGCCGTCCGCCCGGCTCGAACGGAAACGACTCGCCCACCAGCTTCAGCGCGCCCGATGCGTTCAGCGTGAAGACAGCCGTGTAGTCGCCGGTGCCGTGGAAGTAGTCGAGGACCGCGGCCCGCGCGCGCTCGACCGCATTGGTCATCGCGGTCGAGGTCGGGCTGGCCGAGTGCGGGTTGCCGAAGACCTGCTGGCCGAGCAGCGACCGCGTGCTCGCGGACCTGCGAGTCGGCATGGAGCCCGCCGCCGGTGTAGTCCAGGTACACGGTGCCCTGGGCATCGAGGCGGCCGTACTCGGCCTCCCGCAGATCGTCCAGTGCACTGGTTCCGGTGTAGGCGGGGTGGCTCTCGAGGAATCGCGCGCGGGTCACGCCCCTGATTCTATCGCGCCAGCGGCACCGTCTTCGATTCGCCCCACGACAGCGATGGATGCGCCGGGTCGGCGTTCCACAGGCACTCGCGCACCGTCAGCATCCGGCTCGACGGCTCGATGTCCGCCACCTGGAACGACAGACGCGTCTCGTCGTCGCCCGACACCGCGCCCTTCATCGGCGAGTCGACACGGAAGGTGTGCAGCGTCGAGCGTGTGCGACGGCCCGGCCCAGTCGTAGAACTCGTTCCAGTTCGAGTTGCCGTGGAAATACGCGGTGATGTTGCGGTGGCGCTCGAGGAAGCGCTCCAGGTCGCGCTGTTCGATGGTCGTCGGCGACTCGATGGTGGCGCCGTCGGCCAGCCGTTCCGCGAGCAGGTTCTCGAACTTGTCCACGGCATTGATGTCGTGGCTGCCGTTCGGGTTGGTGAAGTGCTTGGCCTGGGCTTCGGGCTGATCGTGGGCGAACAGGACGACCGGCGTCGCGCGATCGACATGCCGGAGATCGTTCTCCAGCCAGGCACGGACGATCGAGTCCGGCCAGATCGTGATGAACACGAAGTGGACGCCGCCGAGCGTGTGCGAATACAGCACGCGATCGCCGCGGTAGTCGTAGGTCGCCGTCGTCTTGGGACGCGCGCGGCGTCATCATCCGGTTGTAGATCTCGACCAGCGCGGTCTTGTCGATCAGCGGACGCATCGGCTTGTAGAAGCCGACCGCGTTGGAGACCTCGTGGTTGCCAGGCACGACGTAGAGCGGCGTCCTGCGTCCGTCCGCGGTGGTCGCCTGTCAGCCCGTCGATGTAGTCGTGGCTGAACTGCGCCCACGACGTCGCGGCGCTCTGAATCGGCGCCCTGCTCGGTCTCTTCCTCGCGATTGGCGAGGTCGCCGCCCTGCGACGACGAAGTCGAGCGGCCCGAGCCGGTTGATCGCCTCGACCATCGCGGCGTTGACGACGTGCGCGTCGACGTTGGTCGTGGCCGCGAAAGTGGCTGCGCGTGACGCCGTAGTGCGCGTCAGACGTGAAGACGAACCGGATCGATGCGCGGCGCGCTGGAAACAGGCGACGGCGGCCTGCGCAGATTGCGCAGACCGCCGCCAGGACGAGTGATGACCGGGCGCCGAATCATCGCGCCGCGGCTACCGCATGACGCCGACCGTGAACGACACCGCCACGCTGCGGCCGGCCATCAGCGTCAGGATGTCGCCCGGCGCCGCCGCGTTGGACTTCGCCGACGCCGGCAGTGACCGCCGTGATGGCGTGGCTGTCGGTCAGGTTGTTGACCGCCAGCCGGATGCGCGACGCCGACAGCCGCGACGATCCGCGCAGCGTGTAGTTGAAGAACAGGTTGGTGATGTTGAACGGATCGATCGGAATCGCCTGGTGCAGCGTGCCGTTGTCGTTGTACATCTGGCCGACGCGCTTGCTGAAGAAGCCGACGTTCCAGCTGCCCAGGTTGTAGGTCAGGCCGATCGTCTCCGTGTCGCTCGGCGCGTTCTGCACCCACAGATCGGTGTCGGTGTACTTCGCCGATCCCTTGGTGGCGTTCAGGTAGACGGCGACACGCCGCCGCCGACGAGGATCGTGCTCTCCGCTTCGACGCCCTTGGTCACCGACGCGCCGGTGAGGAAGTACAGCGTATCGCCTGTGACTCGGGTCGATCGTCGACGAGTAGTCGCTCTGGAAGTTGATGTGGTAGAAGTCCACGTCGAGCGTCGCGCGGTGCGACTTCCAGACCGAGCCCGACCTGATACGGTCGTCGCTCAGAATCGGCTCCGGCAGCGTGCCGACCTGCGCGCCCTTCACGTCGAAGACGCTCGACGGCGGGATGTTCTGTCCCTTGCCGTACTGCGCCGTACATCGACCAGTAGGGCTGGACCAGCAGATGCGCGTCGAGCGACGGCAGCCAGGCGTGGTACTCGGCCGGTGTGGTTGACGGACGCCGCGCCGTTCAGGTTGCCGACGGTCTTGCCGTTGTCGGCGAACTGCGTGAGGTCCTGCTTGTAGTAGGAGTACTTGATCCCGGGCGTGATCGTCAGGTTCGGCAGCGCCCGCCACGAGTACTCGGCATACGGCTGCAGCGTCGTCGTGCCGAACATCTCGTGGAAGTTCGGCAGCGCCGCGTCGACCCAGGTGCGCGGATCCGACGGAATCTGATAGCGATCGGTCGACGCGTATTCGGACCACAGGCCGGTGCGGAAGATGCCGTTGCTCGACCGCGTAGGTCACCGGCAGGTTGTTGCCGTACTTGCGGTAGCTGTTCAACTTGTCGGTGGCGCTGGTCGGCGAGATGGTGGTCACGCCGTTGTAGTTCTGCTTGTTGTAGTACCGCATCGTGTAGGCCTTGTCGTCGATCGACCAGCCGTTGCCGAGCAGCGTCCTGAAGCCGAAGTACTCGAAGTCGGTCGGAATCGAATAGAAGTTGTACCTGTAGTACAGCGGCGATCGTTCGGATCGTCGGTCATCAGGAAGTTGTCGCCGAACTGCGCGATCTGCGCGCGCGTCGAGCCCTTCTGGTTCGGCGTGTTGCTGCTCAGATGCATGATCGACGTGAACGCGCTGATCGAGCGTGTTGTCGCTCAGCTGATAGTTGTACTTCGCCGAGAAGGCGATCGCGATGCTGGAAGTTGAACGTCTGGTAGCCGTCCGACCGCATGTCGTGCAGGTCGAACATGAAGCGCTGCTTGCCGCCGGAGCCGAAGCGGCCGGTGTTGAAGTCCATGTCGAACAGCTTCGTGTTGAACGAGCCGTAGGAGATCGTGCCGTTGAGCAGCCGATCGGCGTTCAGCGACCGCGACAGCAGGCTGACCGATCCCCCATACGTCGACGGCCCGATCGTCTGCGCGGATCCAGGGCTGCGGTCGAACACGGTGGATCCGATGGTCTGCGCGGGAAAGAACGCCCAGGAGTGATGCGTCGGATCGTTGGTGTCGTTGAACGGGATCCAGTCGTAGGTCATGCTGTACTGACCGTCCTTGAACCCACGGAAGAACGTCTTGGTGTCGCCGAGGCCGGGGCCGTTCGCGGCAACGCTGAACGTGCCCGGCGCCATCTGCAGCACCTGGCTGTAGTCGGAGATCGGCGACGTGTAGTTCTGGATGTACTCGGCGCTGATCAGCGACTGCGCCGACCGCGCGGTCAGCGATCCCTGCGAGGGCGCGGCGACCGCCGCGGCCGGCAGCGCGGCCGACACCGTCACCGTTTCGCTGATGTTGGCGACACTCAGCTGAATCGACACGGTCGTGGCGGCGCCTTCCTTGACTTGCACGCCCGCGCGCCGGATCGGTTCGAACCCCGGCACGAATACTTCGATCGCGTACGAACCCTGCGGCAAGGCGGACGCCGTGAACCTGCCGCGGTCGTCCGTCGTGGTCGCGACCGTCGCGCCTGTCGCCTCGTTGCGGACCACGACCGCCGCGTTTACGACAGCCTTGCTATCGGGGTCGAGGACCGTGCCATCCACGCCCACGCCGGCCGGCACTTGCGCGTGCAGCACCGGCGCAGCCGCCGGCAAGAGCACAGTCAGGGACAGAGCGAAGAGCAGCCCGGGAACCGATCGCACGCGTCGAATCAGTCGAATCATCATCACCTCAGGCGCTGGAGAGCAGCGCAACTGAGGCGACGATAGAAGCCGGACGCAAACGGGATGTGACGCGTCTGTTAATTCGGCGTGTAACCTTCACGCGCACAATGATTTGTGCGCGTGAACATGAACAGAAGATTAACGCGTGCGCGGAAACTGATCCGGGTTGTTGGTGAAGAGCGCGTCGATGCCGAGATCGTAAAGGAAGTGTTTCATTTCATCCTTCACCGACGGAAACTTCATCTCCTTGTCGTCGGCGCGGAACGTCCACGACGTGACGGTGAGGCCGGCCGCGTGCGCGCGCGCCACCAGTTCCGGATGACGGGCGATCACGAACTTCTCCGGCGCGATGCCGGTCGCGAACGTCGCCAGCTCCTTGATGCGCGCCTCGGTGACGTCTTCATCCCTCGACGTCAGGAACACGCGCGGCACGGTCGGCAATTCGACGGCGACGCGGCGAATCGCCGACTCATCGAACGACTGGATGATCACCGGGAACGTTTTCAGCGAGGCCGGCTTCTCGAGCCCGTTCTTCTTGACCAGGTCGACGAACAGCTTCACCTGATCGACGCCGCGCGACTTGTACAACTCCGGCGACTTCAGTTCGGGATAGATGCCGAAGCCCGGCCGCGCTTTGACCAGATCGATCATCTCCTGGAAGGACAGCAGCCGCTGGCCGGCGAACTCCGGCTTGAACCATTTTCCGGAGTCGAGGCGCTTGAGCTCGGCCATCGTGAAGTCGTTGCCGACCCAGTGTTTGCCCGGCTGCCGCGTCTGGTAGTTCGTCGACGCGCGATCGGGAAAGACCTCGGCGACGTTGGTCGTCCGCTCGAGCGTGTCATCGTGCATGCAGAACAGCACGTTGTCCTTCGACACCGCGAGGTCCGGTTCCACGAAGTTCGTTTTTTGGTCCATCGCCAGCGTATAGGCGGCCGATGTATGTTCGGGCGCGTAGCCCGATGCCCCGCGATGCGCGATCGCCTGCTTCGGGGCCGCGGCTGGCTGCGCCGAGATCGCGGCGGCGGCCAGGGTCGCGAACACGGCCAGCGACGAACCGAACAGAAGGGGCGAGCGTATGATGGTGGTCACAGTGAGCGGATTATATCGCCGGGCGGTCACGGATGTATGACGAGCCACGGACGAGCGGCGTCTCGCGGCTCGCGGTGGCGCTGGGCGTCGTGTCGCTGCTGGGGCTGTTTGCCACCGGCCCGTTGCATCACCTGGGCTGGCTCGGGTTGGGCCGCGCCTTCAGCCTGCTGAAGTGGTCCGTCTACGGCGCGCTCGCGACGCTGGCGCTCAGCATCATCGGCATGATCGTCGCCGCCCGCCGTTGGGGCAGCATGAGAACCCCGGCGACCGCGCTGGTGCTGTCGCTGGTGGCGATTGGATCGGTGGGCGCCTTCGCCTGGAAAGCGTCACGACTGCCGGCGATTCACGACATCACCACCGATACCGTGCAGCCGCCGCCGCTGCTCGCGGTCCTTCCGCTGCGTGAAGGCGCGGTCAACCCCGCCGACTATGGCGGCCCCGAGGTCGCCGCGAAACAGCAGCAGGCGTATCCCGACATCGTGCCGTTGCTCCTCAATGTCCCCGCCGGCCGCGCCTTCGATCGCGCGCTGGCCGCGGCCAAGGCAAAAGGCTGGGACATCGTCGCGTCCGATCCCGCCGGCGGACGGATCGAGGCTACCGACACCACCTTCTGGTTTGGCTTCAAGGACGATGTGGTGGTGCGCGTGACGCCGCTGCCGACCGGCAGCCGGGTCGACGCGCGGTCGCTGTCCCGCGTCGGGATCGGCGACGTCGGAGCGAACGCGGCGCGGGTCCGCGCCTTTCTCGCCGCCGTGAAAGCGGGGTCATGACCAACATCCAGGAAGGATCGCTCCAACTCGCGGACGTGCGGCGGCGCCTCGCCGCTATCTTCGTCGGGTCGATCGGCAATCTCGTCGAGTGGTACGACTTCTACGCCTATGCCGCCTTCTCGCTGTACTTCGCTAGCGCCTTCTTCCCCGGCACCGACCCGGTGGTGCAGCAGCTCAACGCCGCGATTCTGTTCGCGTTCGGCTTCATCGTGCGGCCGATCGGCGGCTGGTTGTTCGGCCACCTCGCCGATCACTACGGCCGTCGCAACGCGCTGATGCTGTCGGTGCTGCTGATGTGCTTCGGGTCGCTGATGATCGCGGTGACGCCGACCTATGCCTCGATCGGCATCGGCGCGCCGATCATGCTCGGCGTCGCGCGCATGATTCAGGGATTGAGCCTCGGCGGGCGAGTACGGCACCAGCGCCACCTATCTCACCGAGGTCGCCGACGAGAAGCACCGCGGCTTCTACTCGAGTTTTCAGTACGTCACGCTGATCGGCGGCCAGCTCTGCGCCATCCTGGTGCTGCTGCTCCTGCAGCAGGTCTTTCTCACCCCGGCGCAGCTCAAGGCCTGGGGCTGGCGCATCCCGTTCGTGGTCGGCGCGCTGCTGGCCATTGTCGCGCTGCTGATGCGGCGCAACCTGCACGAGACCGAGGACTTCATCGCGGCGAAGAAAGTCGCGCGCAAGACCAGCTCGATCGCCGCTCTGGCCAAATATCCCCGCGAAGTGATGGTGGTGGTCGGCTTGACGATGGGCGGCACGACCGCGTTCTACACCTATACGACCTACATGCAGAAGTTCCTGAAGCTGTCGGTCGGCCTCAACGATATCCAGACGACGATCGTGACGGCGACCTCGTTGCTGTTCGCGCTGGTGCTGCAGCCGCTCTACGGCGCCCTGTCGGATCGGATCGGCCGCAAGCCGCTGCTGATCTGGTTCGGTGTCACCGGTACCGTGTTCACCATCCCGCTGCTGCGCTCACTTCAGTCGACCCGAAGCGCGCTGGTCGCCTGGCTGCTGATCGCCGGCGCCTGGCTGATCGTCGCAGGCTATACGTCGATCAATGCGGTGGTGAAGGCAGAGCTGTTCCCGACCAACGTGCGCGCCACCGGGGTCGGCGTGCCGTACGCCGTGACGGTGTCGATCTTCGGCGGCACCGCCGAATCGCTCGCGCTCTGGTTCAAGTCGATCGGCCACGAGGCCTGGTTTTCCTACTATCTGACCGCGGTGATCGCGACCTCGCTGATCGTGTATGCGTCGATGCGGGACACGCGGGACCACTCCGCGATGGGCCGGCACGAGTGAGCGGGACGCGACGACCGGGGCGGCGTCCTGCCGGCCAGCCGCGTGCGCCTATCCGCGGGAGCGGGGAGAGCGCTTCAGCCGGGTCACGACGGGACAGTCCCGGTCCGCCGAGCCGGCCAGCGCGCGCTCGCACTGGTTCAAGTAGCGCTTCAGCGTGTGCCGCACGCTGCGCATCTCGGTCAGCCGCTCGTCGAGTTCGGCGACCTTCCGCTGGAGCACGCGCTGCACCTGGTGGCACTGCGCCGCGCCACGCCACTTGTCCGCGCTCAGCAGCGCCCGGATTTCGGCGAGCGTGAGGCCGCTGCGCTGCGCCTGTCCCACGAAGTACAAGCGCTCGAAAATCTCCGGCGTGTAGACGCGAAAGCCGCCGTCCGTTCGTTCGGGACGGGGAATCAGGCCGAGTCGTTCGTAGTAGCGCAGGGCATCGGGCTTCAGCCCCGAGCGAGCCGCCACCTCGCCGATGGTCATCGCGCGACTCTTCTTGGCCATGTCTGTGGTCAGTCAGCGCTCGGCGAAACGGCGCGCCGAACCGCGGCAAGCAGATCGCCAAGGCAGCAGGCGCCCCGCGGGTTGCGGATCTCGCACGCGCACCGGCCCGCGTCGATGTGGCCGCGCACGCGCTCCACTGCCATCGATCGTCCGGACGCGGCGATTTCCTCGCGAATCGAGGTCTCCGATTCGGCAAAACAGTAGCAGATCGGCCGGTCGCCGGTCGGTTCTTTCTGCCAGACCGGGACCCTTACCTCCGTGGTCAGAAAGCAGCGGCCCGTCACGTCGAAGTACACCACGGAGCAATGGGGATCCGGGCAGAACCGAAGCGGCGCAGGCTCGAAGCGGCACAGCGCGCGTTCGGTCAGCAGCGCTTTGACCGTCAGGGCGCTCACCGGGAGGCCGTAGCCATTGCTCACCGGGCAGCGGGTATTTGACGGCTCCAACGATGGCTCGCAGCAGTCCGGTGGCATCGGCACTCGATCGCAGTATCAATCCTGGAGCGCGCTCCAGAGTCAAGCGATCGGCGTGCCGATGGCCCGGCCGAAAAACGCAAAGGCCGGGCGCGATGCCCGGCCTTTGTCATGCCACGACGAGTGTCGGTTAGAAGTTCAGTCGGAACGCGAGCTGGATCTGCCGGTTGGTGCCGATGCCGACCGTCGTGCCGACCGTTGACGTGGCCCGGCCGAACGTGCCCGCCGCGGCTGACGTAAAGGGTTGGCCCGGCTGAACCCTGTCCGCTTCCGTCAGGCTGCTGGTGGGCAGCGCGTTTGGCAGCGAAGCGCCGACGCCGGACGAGATTGGTGTGGTTGAACAGATTGAAGATCTCCATCCGCAGTTCGCCGCTCGGCCCGCGCGCCGGGCCGATGCGCTTGGCGATGACCGCATCCACCTGCCAGAAATTCGGACCGTGGAGCGAGTTGCGCTCGAGATTGCCGAAGGTGCCAGGCTTCGGCGTGGCGAACGCCGCCGGGTTCAGGATGACGAGCCCGCCGTCCTTCGATGAACGGGTCGACGCCGGACACGAGATCCGGACGCCGCACGTTGCGGCTGGCGCCGCCGCCGGGCGTGTTGACCACGGCGGTGCGACCCGCCGCGGGGTTGTGGAACGTGTTGCCCGCCGCGTCCACGTAGACGACGTCGTTGCGCGCGACCTGCACCTCGATCGGCAGGCCGCTGCGCGCGTTGGCGATGCCGCCGACCGACCAGCCGCCATTGAGCGCGCCTTGCCGGGGATCGCGTAGAGCGCGCTGAAATTGAACGTGTGGCGCACGTCGAAGTTGTTGTAGCCGTTGTCGTTGTCCCAATCGGTGTTATTGTCCGGTTGGCCGGGCGCTCGCGCGAAGCTCGCCGTGTTGCCCGCCGTCGCTCGCCTCGTTCGACCCACCCGTCGTGCCCTTGCTGTAGGCCGAGCGTGTACTGCCCGTTCAGCGCGACGCCGTGACTCGACCGGCGGGTCAACGCCAGTTGCATGAGCGTTGTAGCTGTCGTGCCGCCGCTCGTCTTGTAGTCGATTTCGGCGTAGGGATTCTGGACGCTGGAAATGGTGGAGCCCGGGCACAGGATCCCGGTGCCGCTCGTGCCATTGGCGCACGTGACGATGGCGAATTCGCGGACCTGACCGTGGCCGCCGCCGCGCCGTTCGACTGCACGCCGACAATCTGGTTGGTGATGCTGCGGAGGAACAGGTTCCGTCCCTGGCTGCCGACGTAGGCCGACGGACGCCGCCATCCTGCCGCCGAGCTCCTGCTGAACCGACGCGGTGTACTGATACACCTTCTCGGGCAGCGTGTAGTCGTCGGCGTAGGCGCGCGGCTGGTAGGAGCGGTTGTTCGGGTTGTTGATGAAGTTGGCGCGAATCAGCGCCGGCGTCCACCGGGTAAGCGAGCAGCGCACCGCTGCGTCACCGTCGTGCTGATGCGTTCGGCTTCGATCGGCTGAATCTGGTCTTCGGTCTGGCCCGGACCGACGAAGACGCCGACGCCGGCCTTGACGACGGTCCTCGACGTCGCGATGTAGGTGCGCCGACAGCCGCGGCTGGAAGTTGTTCTTCTTCGATTTGTAGAACGGCGTCGTGTCCGGATCGATCTGCCGGTGTCGATGTTGAACTTGACGACGCGGTTGTCGGTTTCCTGGAGCGGCACGTAGTAGTCGTAGCGGAGGCCGTAGTTGAGCGTGAAATTCGGCCGGACGCGCCATTCGTCCTGCGCGAAGCCGACGTAGTACTCCTGCTCGATGTGCTTCAGGCCGGTCGCGCCGTTGTGGAACGGGCTCGGCTCGCTCAGGTCGCCGAAGTACTGGACCGACGTCGGCTGGTTGGCCAGGAACGCCGTGACGTTCGGGATACGTGTAGGTGATGCCGCCGAGTTGGTCGGTGCTCATCCGGATCAGGCGGACGTCAGCGCCGAGCCTTGAACAAATGATTGCCCGACCGCGCGGTTGAGCTGATCGGCGAACGTCAGCGAGTACGGATTGTACGGCGCGCCGCGGCCGTTGCCGGCGCTGTTGACGCGGACGAGTCCGCCGGGCGTGACCAGCGTGGAGCCGTTCCCTGGCCGGCGATGCCCGCGTTGGCGACCGATGCCGGTCAGGCTGATCGCGATGTTCTCGAACCCGGCCTGGGTGTCCGCGCCTTCGTTGCTCGGCGCGCTGTTGTAGCCGACCTTGAACTCGTTGATCATGCCGTTGCCGAGAAGGCCCTGCAGGTTGAAGATCCGCGTTGGTCGGGTTGATGTGCATGTGGAAGAGCCGGCCGCTGACGTCCTGCGGGTCGAGGCTTTCGGCCTGGTCGTGGAACACCCGGCACGTACGATCGACCACTTGTCGTTGATCTTCGACGTCCAGGCGGCGCGCTGAACGCGTTTTCGCTGACGTTCTGCGTCGCCTGCCACTGGTAGATGTCCAAGTCCGCGTTGGTCGACGCGCCCGGAATGACGTGCGCGTCCGGCGCCGATGAACCCGGGACGCAGCGCCGGCGATCGCTGGAACGGCGCGCGCCCAGGCCGCGGCGCTCGGCGCGCCCTGAATGAAGTTCTTGCCGGCGTCCAGGCGGTAGCCCTCGTAGCTGCCGAAGAAGAACGCGCGGTCCTTCATCAGCGGCCCGCCGATCGATCCGCCGAACTGATTGAGCTTGAGCGGCGACTTGGGCACCGTCGGCGCGCTGCCGGCTTCGGCGATGACGCTGCCGTCGGCATTGCGCTGCGAGTCGAAGTAGTTCGCGGCGTCGAGCTCGTCGCTGCGCAGGTATTCGAACACCGACCCGTGGAACGTGTTGCCGCCCGACTTGGTGATGACGCTGACCTGGCCGCCGGTGCCGGTGCCGAACTCGGCCGGGTAGCCGCTCGACTCGACGCGGAACTCCTGCACGTTCTCGAGACTCGCCTGCAGCTTGAAGAGGCTCGCATTTTCACCGTTCGCGACGCCCGGCGCGGAATCGATGATCCCGGACGCCTCGACGCCGTCGTACTTGATGACGTTCTGCTCGACGGCGCGGCCGGAGAAGCGGATGTCGCCCCACGTGCCGGTGCCGGCGTTCTGCGAACCGGGCGCCTGCAGCATCAGCTGCGACATCTGCCGGCCGTTGACCGGCAGCCCCTGCACCTCGCGCTCGCTGACGCTCGCGCCGATGTTGGCGGAGCTCATGTCGAGGATCGGCGCGGTGCCGACCACCGTGACCTGTTCCTGCACGCCCGCATGCTTCAGCTCGAAGTCGAGCGTCAACTCCTGTCCCGATGGCCACCGGCATCGCGGTGTACTCGATGGCCGCCGAAACCGGCCTTCGCGACTTTGACGGTGTAGGTCGCCGGTTTCAGCGAGCTGACGACGAAGAAGCCCTGTCCATTGCTCGTGGCGGTCCGCATCTTCGCCCGTCTTCTCGTTCTTGACGGTGACCTTCGCGTCCGCCACGAACGCGCCGCTCTGGTCGCGCACGATCCCCGCGATGCGGCCCTGTTCACCTTGCGCAAACGTCGAGGCCGGCAAGGCGGCAAACAACAGCGCCAGGGCCGCCGACTGATAAATCGTCATCATCCCTCCCACGGTCCGGCTTAGGCCGGAACGCTAGTGGCAGGGAGCGTAAGAGCGACCGTATGTGCGGGTTATGACGGGTTCGTTAAGGACGTGTAAAGAGTCTCGTCGAGTCGGACAGTCGCAGTCGACAGTCGAGTCGACAGTCGAGTCCTGGGGCACCGCTGACGGCAGAGGGCTGAACGACTGAGACTGCCGACCGCCGACTGAGACGGCCGACTGTTCAGACCCTGGTTCCCGGCTTGATCACCCCGTCCTTGGGAACGATGATGACGCCGTCGCGGATCACATAGCCGTCGCCGTCGGCATGCACGACGCCGGCGGCGTTGACCAGCTGCGCGCCGTCGCCGATCCGGGCGTTCTTGTCCACGATCACGCGATCGAGCACGACGTCGCGGCCGATGCCGAGCCTGCGGACGATCACGGAACACCGGTCCAGTGTCCTCCGACTCGTAGAAGTCGGCGCCGAGCAGCACCGACCGCCGGATCGACGATCCGGCCTGGATGTTGGTGCGGATCCCCACGATCGAACCGTCGATGGTCGAGCGCTCGATCAGGCAGCCCTCCGCGATGATCGACTCGCGCGCGGTGCAGTCGTTGAGCCGCGCGCCAGGCAGGTAGCGTGCGTGCGTGTAGATCGGCCGGCCGGGGTCATACAACTTGAACGGCGCGCCGGCACGCGTCAGCATGATGTTGGCCTCGTAGAAGGACGACACCGTGCCGACGTCGGCCCAGTAGCCGCGGAACAGGTGCGCGTTCACGCGGTAGCGGCCGAGCGACGTCGGAATGACTTCGCGGCCGAAATCGGCTGCGCCCTCCTGCTCGACCGCCTCGAGCAAGGCGTCGCGCGAGAACACGTACACCCCCATCGACGCGATGAACGGCTTGTCCGGCACGTGGCCGCTGAACAGCGCGCCGGCGGGGATGCTCTGGCCGATTTCGTCGAGCCGGTCGCGTTTCGGCTTCTCTTCGAACGCCACGATCTGTCCGTTGCGCTCGAACCGGAAAATCCCCATCGCCGAGGCGTCGTCCACCGACACCGGCTGCGCCGCGATCGTGATGTCGGCGTTGCGCTCGACGTGCGCCTCGATCAGCTCGCAATAGTCCATCCGATAGAGATGGTCGCCGGCGAGGATGAGGTAGTAGTCGGCCTCGTAGCGGACGAGATGGCGGGCGGCCTGGCGGACCGCATCCGCCGTGCCCTGATACCAGTTGGGATTGTCCGGCGTCTGCTCGGCCGCCAGAATCTCCACGAACCCCTGGCTGAACGGGTCCATCCGGTAGGTCTGCGAGATGTGCCGGTTGAGAGACGCCGAATTGAACTGCGTGAGCACGAAAATGCGCCGGATGTCGGCGTGCAGACAGTTGCTGATCGGGATATCGATCAGCCGGTAGCTTGCCGCCGAATCGGACCGCCGGCTTGGATCGCTGTTGCGTCAGTGGAAACAGTCGCGATCCCTGGCCGCCGCCGAGGATGATCGCCAGAACTTCATTGTTCATCGACATGTCTGCTGCAAATCCTACTCCCGAGCCGGCGCCTTGTAACGTCCGTGTAAATGGATCTGCTACACTTTCTCGGGGCTTATGGCGTTCCGACTGATTCCGCGCGAAGAGAAGTTCTATACCGATTTCCAGGCGCTCGCCACCGAGCTGAAGCACGGCGGCCAGCTGCTCGAGGAAATGCTTCGGCCGGACCGCCCGATCTGGGACAAGGCCGACGAGATCAAGGAAGTCGAGCACAAGTGCGACTTCCTGACGCACGAGATCATCCAGCGCCTCAACCGCACCTTCGTCACGCCGCTCGACCGCGAGGACATTCACGCGCTGGCGCGCTCGCTCGACGATGTGATGGACGCGATCGACGCATCGGCGACGCTGGTCCGGCTCTACCGGCTCGAGTCGGTCCGCTTCGGCGCCCGCGAACTGGCGCGGATCATCAGCGCCTGCACCGAGCAGGTGCATCTCGGGCTGATCGCGCTCGAGCAGAGCAAGGGGCTGGCCGCGCCGGCGATCGAGATCAACCGTCTCGAAAACGAGGCCGACCGCATCCACCAGCAGGCCGTCACCAAGCTGTTCGACGACGAACGCGATCCGATCGTCGTCATGAAATGGAAAGAGGCGCTCGACTTCCTCGAAGATGCGACCGATCGCTGCGAGGACGTCGCGAATGTCCTCGAGGGCGTCATGGTCAAGCACGGATAGCCGCGCCATGCTGCTGTGGACGGTCGGCGCCCTGATCTTCGTCGCCCTCGCCTTCGACTACATCAACGGATTCCACGACGCCGCGAACTCGATCGCCACGGTGGTGTCGACCCGGGTGCTGTCGCCGGGCAAGGCGGTGATCTGGGCGGCGTTCTTCAACTTCGTCGCGGCGTTCACCTTCGGCACCGCGGTCGCCAAGACGGTCGGGGCCGGCATGGTCGACGTGAAGATCGTCACCTTCGCGGTGATCTTCGCCGGGCTGCTCGGGGCGATCATCTGGGATCTGATCACCTGGTACTACGGGATGCCGACCAGCTCGTCGCACGCGCTGATCGGCGGCTACGCCGGCGCGGCGGTCGCCAAGGCCGGCTTCGCGGCGATCATCACCAGCGGCTGGACCAAGACGATCCTCTTCATCTTTCTCTCGCCGCTGATCGGCCTGCGTGCTCGGCTTCGGGATCATGACCGCGATCATGCTGGATCTTCCGGTGGATGCCGCCGTCGCGGGTCGATCGGCTGTTCCGCAAGCTGCAGCTCGTCTCGGCGGCGGCCTTCAGCCTCAACCACGGCGCCAACGACGCGCAGAAGACGATGGGGATCATCGCCGGCGTGCTGTTCGCGGCGCACTACATCGACCACTTCTACATTCCGTTCTGGGTGGTGCTGGCGGCGCACGCCGCGATCGGCCTCGGCACGCTGGCCGGCGGCTGGCGCATCATCCACACGATGGGGTCGAAGATCACCAAGCTGCAGCCGGTGGGCGGCTTCGCGGCGGAGACCAGCGCGGCGATCTCGATTCTGATCGCCACCCAGACCGGCGTGCCGGTGAGCACCACCCACGCCATCACCGGCGCGATTGTCGGCGTCGGCGCGGTGCGGCGGCTGTCGGCGGTGCGCTGGGGAGTGGCAGGTCAGATTGTCTGGGCGTGGGTGCTGACGATCCCGGCCGCGTTCTTCATCGCGATGGCGACCTACACGCTGCTCAAGCTCGGCGGCGCCAGCTAGGCGCTAGGTACGGCGCGCGCAGCTTGACCGGCGCGCCGCGGCGGCGCACCCGCAGGTTGATCATCTCCACGAACACCGAAAACCCCATCGCGAAGTAGATGTAGCCTTTCGGCACGTGGACGCCGAGGCCGTCGCCGATCAGCGAGACGCCGATCAGCAGCAGGAAGGACAGCGCCAGCACCTTGACGGTCGGGTGCCGGTTGACGAACCGGCTGATCGGCTCGGCCGAGAACAGCATGATCCCGACCGACACGACCACCGCCGTCACCATGATCGCCAGGTCGTCGGCCATGCCCACCGCGGTGATCACCGAGTCGAGCGAGAACACGATGTCGAGCAGCATGATTTGGAAGATGACCGCGCCGAACGACGGCGCGACGCGTGCCGACCCGTGACCCTCTTCGCCTTCGAGGCGCTCGTGAATCTCGAGCGTCGCCTTACCCAGCAGGAACAGCCCGCCGCCAATCAGAATCAGGTCGCGCCCGGAGATGCCGCGGCCGAGCACGGTGACGAGCGGCGCCGTCAGGCGCACGATCCAGGCGATCGAGAACAGCAGCAGGATCCGCATCACCATCGCCGCGAGGAGCCCGGTGCGTCTCGCCTGTCCCTGAGTCGACGGCGGCAGCTTGCCCGAGAGGATCGAGATGAAAATGACGTTGTCCACGCCAAGAACGATTTCTAGGAAGGTGAGCGTGACGAGCGCGAGCCAGCCTTCGGCGGTGAAAAAAGCATCCACTGACTAAACTTAGCACTTCATCGAGGCAGCCGCGCGATCGCGGTCTCGACGCGCAGCCGATCTCCCGTGCCGGTCCATGCGAAGACGACCTCCTGGCCGCGCCGCGCCAGCCGCGGGTAGCCGCTGTTCCGGCTGCCGCTGACGTCGGTGACCGTCACCGCCCCCGACCGCTGACCATCCACGCTGACGCGCCTCACCTGGTAGGCCGACGTTTTTCCAGAGTGCTCGATCCAGCCGACCACCGCGGAGCCGTCGGCCAGTTGCTCGACATCCACCCGCCCCAGCGAACCGGCGTCGTCGATCTGCACGGGCGCGCTGAATGTGCGCCCCGCGTCTTTGGAAAACGCCACGAACGCGTGGCCCTGGTCGTTCGGGGCGGTGAACCAGGCGACCGACACCAGCCGGCCGTTGGCGCTGATGGCAGGGCCGTTGACGGGGCAGCCGTCGATCGTCCAGCCGTCGGCATGCACCAGCGCCGGCACCGTCCACGCCTCGCCGGTGAATCGCGACACGTAGATGTCGCGCACCTCGTCGGCGGAGCGGTTGCGGTACGCGAGGATCGGACCGTCGGTCGTGACCGCGCTGGAGGTGGGGCAGCACTCGCAGACCCGACGATCGACCAGCTCTTCCGACAGCTGCTTCCCGGCGCGATCGAAATGCGCCGCGCGCAGGCCCATGTCGCCCGTGCCCTCCGCGTCCGGTCCGGCGCCCGGCTGCATCGCGCGGCCGTCCAGCCAGATGACGCCCAGTCCGCCGCCGGTGTCGAACAGCGATGCGAACCCGTGCTGCATCTTCGTGCCGTCGTGATGCGGCGAGAACGGCGCCGACCACGTGCGCCCGTCGTCGGTCGATCGTGCCAGGCGCAGGTCGTATCCGGACGACGAGGTGCCGTTCATCTGCAGCCAGTGGGCGACCAGGGTGCGATCGGCGAGCCGTGTGACCGACGGGACGTCAGCGGCGTTCGCGAAGAAGTCGTCGCCGAACGCGACCAGCCGGGCCTCCGACCAGCCGGTGTCGGTCCGTTCCGCGAACTTGAGGGCGGTCTGCGAGCTGGTGTTCTCCAGCCAGCTCAGGATCACGCCGTCGGCCGATCCGGTGAGCTGCGGCTGCGCGGTCGCGTCGCCTGCGGGGGAGGCGAGCGGCTCGACGCGAATCGTCCACTCCGACGCCGGAATCGGCGGCTTCGCTCGCGTGCACGCGGGCGTCGTTGTGAACGCGAGGGCCGCCAGGATCGCGACGCCAGGAAGGGCTCGGTGCATCATGCCGCCGCCACCGTAATCGTGAAGATCGCACCGCGTTCCGGACCGTTCTCGGCGCGAACGGTTCCGCCGTGCAGTTCGACCAGGTGTTTGACGATCGCCAGTCCCAGGCCGGTGCCGCCCGGATCCCGCGCCCGCGACTTGTCGACGCGGTAGAACCGCTCGAACACCCGCGACAGGTCCTCTTCCGGAATCCCCGGTCCCTCGTCGGACACCGAGATCGCCACGCGCGCGCCGTTTCGGACGGCCTCAATCCGGATCACCGACTGCTCCGGTGCGTAGGTGATCGCGTTGGCCACCAGATTGCGGAGCGCATCGTGGAGCTTGGCCGGATCGGCGCGCACCGTGGCGGCTCCCGGCGCGATTGCCACCTCGACTCGCTGGCCGCGCGCGGCGACGGCCGGCGCCACGTCGGCGACGACGGCGTCCGCCAGGTTGTGCGTGTCGCAGGCGATCAGCTCGAGCGTCTCCTGTCCGGCGTCGAGCCGCGCCAGCCGCAGCAGATCCTTGACGAGCCGCTCCATCCGCTGGGTGTGTCGCGCGATGATCTCGAGGAACCGCCGGCTCTCGTCCTCGCCCGCGTCGCCCTCGGACAGGGCTTCCACGTAGCCGCGAATCGCGGTCAGCGGGGTGCGCAGTTCGTGCGAGACGTTGGCGACGAAGTCGCGCCGGATCTGATCCGCCCGCCGCAGCTCGGTGATGTCGTGCAGCACGAGGATCACGCCGTGGGCGATCGCGCCGGCCGCAGGGGCCGCCGTCGCCATGATGGTGCGAGTGGGGTCGCGCGGCGGCGAGAGCTCCAGCGCCTCCGGCCGGCGGCCGAGCAGCACCGCGGCCACCAGTTCGGCGATCGCCGGGATCCTGATGGTCTCGACATACGCCCGCCCGATCGCGACGCTGCCGTCCTCCAGCTTGAGCATCTGCCGCGCCGCGGCGTTGACCAGCTGGAGCCGCGCCTGCGGATCGACCACGATGACCCCTTCGACCATGCCGGCGAGGATGGCTTCCATCCGCGCGTGATCGCGCGCCTGCTCGCCGAGGCGGCGTCCGACTTCCTGCACGGACTCGTTGAGCGCGCGCGCCACCGTCCCAAGCTCGTCGTCGCCGAAGCCGAGCCTGGGCGGCGTCAGATCGCCCTGGCGATAGCGGTCGGCGATGCCCGCAATCAGCCGCACTCGGCGGCCGATTCGCGCGGAGAAGATCCACGCAATGGCGGCGCCGCCGAGCAGCGCGATGCTGAGCGCGGTCAGCGTCGCGCTCAGCACCGGCTGCAGCTGATGGCGGACGTCGGTAAGCGGCAGCGCCACCCGCACGAAGGCGATCGCCGGGTGGCGCACGGGCACCGCGATGTAGAGCATGTCGATCTTCAGGGTCGCGCTGTAACGCCGCGATCGTCCCAGCCCGCGTGCCGCCGCATCCACCACCTCGGGCCGCTGCGCGTGGTTCTCCATGGCGGCCACTGCCTCGAGCGTCTCCGACGAGTCGCCGAGCACCCGGCCGTCCGCCGCGATCAAGGTGACGCGCGCGCCGACCAATGCTCCCAGCCGGTCCGCTTCGTCGTCGAGCGCCGCCGCCGAGGTCAGCGGCACGCCGCGGCCGAGCAGGTCGGCCGTCAGCCCCGCTTCCGCCACCAGCGTCGACTCGATCCGCTCGTCCATCCGGCTGCGCATCGCCGTCGCGAACAGGAGGCCGGCCACCGCGAGCGCGATGATCGCGGCGGAGAGCGCGGCGAAAAAAAACTTGGTCTGGAACGTCGCGCGGGAGTGGATGAGTGGGGAAGCCATTGCTCAGGCCACGGGATCGACCAGCTTGTAGCCGAACTGTTTCACGGTCACGAGACCGTTGGCGAGCACCGGCAGCTTCTCGCGCAGTCGGCGGACGTGGACATCCACCGTTCGAGTGCCTCCGGTATAACGGTAGCCCCAGACGTCGGTCAGCAGCACGTCGCGCGACAGCACCCGGCCGCGGTGGAGCAGGAGATACTCGAGCAGCAGGAATTCCTTCGCGGTCAGCGTGATGTCGCGCCCTTCCGACGAGACCACGTGCCGCTCGGTGTCCACCGCAATCGGCCCGTAGGCGAGCGTTCTGGTCGGCGCCGCGCCGCGCTGCGCGCGCCGCAGCAGCGCGCGCACCCGCGCCACGAGCTCGTTCGGGCTGAACGGCTTCGCCAGGTAGTCGTCCGCGCCCAGCTCGAGGCCGACGATCCGCTCCGATTCTTCGGCGCGCGCGGTGAGCATGATGATCGGAATGGCCGCCGTCGCCTCGTTGGCGCGCAGCAGCCGACAGACCTCGAGCCCGTCGACGTGAGGGAGCATGAGGTCGAGCACCAGCAGCTCGGGCTGGCGGGCCGCGATCGTCTGGAGCGCCTCCCGCCCTGAAGCGGCGCGCTCGGTGACGAATCCGGCCTTGTCGAGATACCGCGCGACGAGCGCGGCGATGTCCGGATCGTCCTCGACGATCAGGATACGAGTTGCCATGCGCCATTCTACCGGCGATGACTACGGTTGAGCCTCAGCGAGGTCAGCCCGGCGGTATCGCCTTCCGCAACTGATTGCATTCACTGACAAAGAAGCCATACGCCTTCTGGCACTCACCGTGCGCAATGACGTGAGAGCGGAGGTGGAGCGATGAGAAATTTCCTGGCGGTGGTGTTGAGCGTGATTGCGGCCGGCGTGATGTTGATCGCCTATGGCCTTCTCAATCCTCGTGTCGCGGCAGCGGATGTGTACCCGCAGGCGCGGCCGTCATTCGCCAGCCAGCGCGTAGGCGACATCGAGGATCTGACGCCGCGCCAGCCGATGGCGTACCGCGTGAACGACCTGGGACCCGCAACGGCGTATGACCGCTACCCGGCGCCGCGCCGGTTGACCACGGTCGCGCCCACCACCCGCACGGCGCCGAGTCGCGTCGTCCGCTCGTCTGGACGCAACTGGACAAAGACGGCGATGGTGATCGGCGGCACGACGGCGGCCGGAGCGGGTCTGGGCGCCATCTTCGGCGGCAAGAAAGGCGCACTCATCGGCGCCGCGATCGGCGGAGGCGCGGGCACGCTGTTCGAGGTCAAGGATCGCTAGATCGGACTGGGGGCTGGGGACTGGGCGCTCGGTCCTGGGCGAGGCTGGGGGCAGCTCCCAGCCCCTAGGCCCCGGCTCCCAGCCCCTAGCTCCCAGCTCCCAGCCCCGATAGAATCCTCCTATGCGCATTGCCCTTCTCTCCGCGTTCCTCGTGCAGGCCATCCTTCCCGCGCCGAAACCAGGCCATGCGACGATTCTGGCGTCGCCTACCGAGGTGAACGGCGCCGCCGGCGCCAAACTGGCGCTGTTCGTCGACGTCGCTCCCAAGCCCGGCATCCACGTCTACGCGCCGGGATCGGAGTTCTACATCCCGATTACCGTGAAGCTGAACGCGCAGCCCGAGGTCAAGGCCGGCAAGATCGCGTATCCGAAATCAGAGATCTTGATGCTGCTTAACGAGAAGGTGCCGGCGTTTCAGAAACCATTCCGGCTGACCCAGGACATCACGCTCGACAAATCGGCGAAGGCCGGATCGACCGTGACCGTGACGGGCACGGTGAATTACCAGGCGTGCGATGACCGCGTCTGCTATCCGCCGGAATCCTCGCCGGTCTCGTGGACGGTGGTGGTGAAATGAAAGTTAGAACTCAGAACTAAGAACTGAGAATTCAGAACTAGAACAGGCGCCCGATCAGCGGGTAGCCCCAGAAGATACCGAGCACCGTCGAGACGCAGCCGACCGCGAGCGAGAGGCCTCGCGCCAGGCTGCGATTCTGTCCCGCGCGCGCGAGCGGCCAGCCGAGCAACCCCGATAGCGCCGCCATTCCCAGCGTCGATCCCAGCCCGAACACCGCCATGTAGGTGATGCGCGCAGCGGTAGACGGCAGCGTTGCGACGACGAGCGCCGTCAGCGCGCCGCTGCCGGCCAGGCCGTGCACCGCGCCGACCAGCAGCGGCCGGCGCGCCAGCGTCCAGGTGCCGATGTGGATGTGGGCCGGCGTTCCCTCGTGGACGTGCACCGTGTGGCCATGATGGTGGACGTGCGAGGGGCCCGCGGGTCCCTGACGCGCGGCGAGATAGATCGCCCGCAGCCCGAGGCCGATCAGCATCAGCGCCACGCACAGCTCGAAGCCGTCGGCGACCCGCGCCGGCATCTCGGCACGCAGGATCACGAGGATGGTGCCGACGACAATCAGCGAGAAGGTGTGGCCGAGGCCCCAGCAGACGCCGAGCAATGCCGCCTTGACGCTGTTGCGTTCGCCGGTGACCAGCGTCGACACCGCCGCGAGATGATCGGGCTCCAGCGCGTGGCGCATGCCGAGCAGCGAGCCGAGGCCGGAGCTCGTGATGAGTTCGAGTACTGGCATGATCTGGGTGCGCTGATATTGTATCCCAGGAGCTGTTGATGATTTGGCTCGCGGTCGCTGGCGGCGGCGCGCTCGGTTCGATGGCGCGGCATGCCGTTAACGTGTTCTTCTCGCACGCGCTCGCGCGCGCGATCCCGTACGCGACGGCGACGGTCAACCTTGCAGGTTCGGTCGTGATCGGCCTGCTGGCCGGGCTCATCGCCGGCGGGCGCCTGCAGTGGTCGGCGGAGTTGCGGGCGTTCGTGTTCGTCGGCATCCTCGGCGGCTTCACCACGTTCTCGAGTTTCATGCTCGACACGCTGACGCTGGGCAGCGGCGGCCAGCAGTCGCTGGCGTTCTGGAACGTCGCGCTCCAGACGCTGTTCGGGCTCGCGGCGGTCTGGGCCGGCTACCGCGTTGGCATCACCGTCGGTTGAGAGGTCTTCCATGCACCCCTGGCACGACACGCACATCGACGAGTCGACGATTGCGACCGGCTTCCCGGTGATCGTCGAGATTCCGAAAGGCTGCACCAACAAGTACGAGCTGGACAAGGACACCGGCCTGCTGCGGCTCGACCGGGTGCTGTACAGCGCGGTCTACTATCCGGCGGACTACGGTTTCATTCCTCGCACCTACTGCGGCGACGGCGATCCGTTGGACGCACTCGTGCTCGGGCAGGAGCCGGTCTACCCGCTGACGATCGTCGAGGCGCGCGCCATCGGCGTGATGCGCATGCGGGACGAGAAAGGCGTGGACGACAAGATCGTCGCCGTCAGCGTGCGCGATCCGTCGTTCGAGGGATATACCGACAAGGCGCAGCTGCCGCCGCATTTGCTGCGCCAGCTGCGGCGATTTTTCGAGGACTACAAGACGCTGGAACACAAGCAGGTGGTCATCGAGGACCTGCTCGGCCCCGAGGATGCCTTCCGGATCATCCGCGAAGGGATGGAGATGTATCGCGAGCTGCGGCGCAAACAGACCTAGCGCGATCGCTCCCACCCCCTCCCACCGCCGTTCACCGGGAACTCTCCGGCATTCACCGAAATCCTCGATCGCCGGCCCTCGTGCTCACGTAACTTCACACCAGAGCACGACGGGGAAGGCGCCCATGAATACACACAATCTGGCGATGACGGTGGCAGGGGTGGTCGCGGCCGCAGCCTGCTCGCTGGCCAGCCTGACGGCCTGGCTGATGGTGACCTCGCCCGCCAAGGTCGCGTTTGCGTTCTATGACGTCTTCGCCCAGCTGATCAGGCACCTATGAGAGATGACATCCCGATGGAACCGCGTTCAGGAATTCGGATTACCGGCCAGCTGGTCCTCGGCGTGGCCATCGCGATCCTCGGCGTGCTGTTCACGCTCGACAACCTCCATCTCATTCACGCCAGGGATTTCCTGCGGTTCTGGCCGCTGGCGTTGATTGCGATCGGGCTGGCGCACGTGTATCAGGCGAAGACGATGGCCGGCGCGGTCGGCGGCGGGGTGTGGATCCTGGTCGGCATGGTGCTGCTCGGCAACCGGCTCGGCGTCATCCATGCGAATATCTTTCACTTCTGGCCGTTGATCCTGGTGCTGGTCGGTGGACGCATTGTCTGGCAGACGATGGAGACCACTCGAGCGGCGGAGCTGGGCGACACCAGCGCGACGCTCTCGGCGATCGCGGTGATGGGCGGGTTCGAACGCCGGATCGCATCGCAGGAGTTTCGCGGCGGCGAGATCACGGCGTTCATGGGCGGCGGCAAAATCGACCTGCGCGACGCGATGCCGGCCGGCGGCCAGGCGGTGATCAACATTTTCGCGATGATGGGCGGCTTCGAGATCCTGGTGCCCGAGACGTGGCGGGTCATTTCCGAGGTGACGCCGTTCATGGGCGGCATCGAGGACAAATCGAGAACATCCGCGAACCCCGCGGCGCCCTGCCTCGTCCTCCGCGGCTTCATCATGATGGGTGGCGTGACCCTGAAGAATTCATGACCTCGCGGAGCGCCTGACGTGCACCCCATTCTGGGCCGCATCGACCGGCTGGCCGCGTACCTGGCGGTGTGGCTGAGCGTGTGTGTGCTGGTTGCCGGCGTGTTCACGCGCTTCGGCCTGAACTGGGCGGAGTCGCTGGCGCTGCTGGTGCCGCTGTTCCTCGTCTACGCGTTCGTCTGCCTGTCGGCCTGGTACGTGAGCAGGGCCACGCCGCTGACCGCGAGCGTGTTTCGAGTGATGGCCTCGTCGATCGTGGCGGCGCTGTTTGCCGCCGGTCTCTGGCTTGGCGTGACGCAAGCCTGGATTGCGGCACTGAGCGCCACCGCCATGTTCGCGCCTTCGGCGTCTCGGTACGCGCAGCAGCTGCCGTTCCTGTTCGCCTTCGGCGTCCTGCTCTATCTGCTCTCGCTGGCGTTCCACTATGTCCTGATCGCCTTCGAGACGGCGCGGGAATCCGAGCGTCGGCGCCTCGAGGCCGAAATCCTGGCGCGCGACGCCGAGCTGCGCGCGCTGCGAGCCCAGATCGATCCGCACTTTCTGTTCAACAGCCTCAACTCGATCAGCGCGCTCACCGGCAGCGACGCGCCAGGGGCGCGGCGGATGTGCGTGCTGCTCGGCGAGTTCCTGCGCCACACGCTCGACGTCAGCGCCCGCCAGCGCATTCCGCTGGCCGGTGAGCTCGCATTGGCCGAGCGCTACCTGCAGATCGAGCAGGTGCGCTTCGGCTCGCGCCTACGGCTCGAGCGTCAGATCGATGAGCAGGCCTCGTCGTGTCTCGTGCCGCCGCTCATCCTGCAGCCGCTGGTCGAGAATGCGGTGACCCACGGGATCGCGCGAATGCTCGAGGGCGGCCTGATCCGGCTCGAGGTGTCGCGCGCCAACGGTCGTCTGGCGATCGTGATCGAGAACCCGTGCGACGCCGAGCCGGGCAGCACCGCGGCGCGACCCGGCGGCATGGGCCTGGACAACGTCCGCAACCGGCTGGATGCGATGTTCGGCCGTGAGGCGCGAATGGAAACTCGGGCGGACGCGGGCCTGTTCCGTGTCGAATTGGAGTTGCCGTGCAGTTGAGGGTCGCGATCGTCGACGATGAAGATCTGGCGCGAGCGGTGGTGCGCGAGTACCTGACCGCGATGCCGGACGTCGAGGTTGTCGCCGAGTGCGCCAACGGTTTCGAGGCGGTGAAGGCGGTGTCGGAGCTGCAGCCCGATGTGCTGCTCCTCGACGTGCAGATGCCGAAGCTGAACG
The DNA here is from genome assembly GCA_963794705.1 of uncultured Acidobacteriota bacterium. Lineage (GTDB taxonomy): Bacteria > Acidobacteriota > Vicinamibacteria > Vicinamibacterales > CAVVIG01 > CAVQFC01. Next base: position 366,017 of record CAWCFI010000003.1, on the reverse strand, counting down.
GCTTCGAGGTGCTCGAGCTGGTCGGCCGCGACGTCGCCGTCGTCTTCATCACGGCCTTCGATCAGTACGCCATCCGCGCGTTCGAGGTCCACGCCGTCGACTACCTGCTCAAGCCGTTTGACGGCGAGCGGCTCGCGGCGGCCCTGGATCGCGTCCGCGAGCGGCTCGGCCGCGGCGAGAGGATGCCGGTCCAGGAGCTTGCGGCGGCGGGGCAGCCGGGGCAGGGCCACACCCGCCGCGTGCTGGTGCGCGACGGCCCGCGCGTCCACGTCCTGCCGGTGGAGAAGATTGACTGCGTGCAGGCGCAGGACGACTACGTGTGCTTTCGGTGCGAGGGCAAAGAGTATCTGAAGGAGCAGACGCTGGGCGCGCTGGAAACCGTGCTCGACCCGGCGAAGTTCGTGCGGATCCACCGATCGTTCCTGTTGAACGTGGATCGGCTTGCGCGGGTGGAGCTCGACGAGCGCGAGAATCGCATGGCCGTTCTCAACGACGGCCGCCGGCTGCCGATCAGCCGCAGCGGCTATACCCGGCTGGCGGCGCTGCTCGGCAAATAGCGGTCAGTGCAGCGCCGCCGCGACGATGCCGCCGAATTCCATCGGTGAAATGGTTCCGGCGTTCATCTGCGCGAAGGCGTCCATCGCCGGTTGTTTGCCGTGGATCGCGCCGAACAGCTGCTGCATTTCCAGCGGCGGCGGCTCCAGCGTCGCCAGCTGGCAGGTGAACTCGTACATCGGCAGCACGTGCTGGTCGCGGCCGCGCTGATAGTCTCCCATCGCATCGTCGAAGGGCCGCGCTCCGGTCAGGCTCTGGTCCAGCGCCGAGACCAGCGCCTCGACGTCGCGGAACGCGTCGCTGATCCCTTGCGCGGTAATCGGATCCTTGTTGTAGCCCGCGTCGCCGACCAGCGCCCAGCCGGGGCCGAATGGCTTGCGGAAGAAATTTGCCACCGGCGTCCCTGCAAACGGGGCTTCGCGCTTGGCGTGCCGGATCCGATCGGCGAATTCCGGCGCGAGATCGAACATCTTCAGGAAGTGACCCTCGACATCCTTCTTGTTCGTTTCGAACTCAGCGTGCGGCCACCCGCCCACCGTCAGCGTCAGGCCGTCGTTGGTCGGGGCCGCCGCGAATCCGCGGTGCGGACGGATGTAGGTTTCGAAGCGCCCGTCCATCGGCAGACCGCTCCAGTAGGTGTAGTAGCCGGCGAGCAGCGGCGGTCTTTCGTGGTATTGCTCGGGCCGGACCGCCGCCGCCACGACCGAATGCCGGCCATCGGCGCCGACCACGACCCGCGCGCGTTCGGTGACCGTCGCGCCGTCCTTCGATCGTCCCTTGATGCCGACGACGCGGCCGTCTTCGATCACCACGGCCTCGACCGTGAAGCCTTCGCGGACCTCGGCGCCGGCCTCGGCGGCGGCATCCACCAGGAGTTTGTCGAGGACGGTTCGCCGCGGACAATACGCGACCGGTGCGTCCTTCGTGCCCGGCGCCCCCGAGAGGGTGAACGGACCGAAGTCGTAGGTGTAGGTGTGGATCGGCGGGCAGCCGGTCGCGATCAGCCGATCGACCAGGCCCCAACGTGCCAGCGCCGCCACGCCGAGCGGCTGCAGCACGTGCGTCGACACCGTGTCGCTCGGGAACGTCGCCCGGTCGACGACCAGCACGCGATAGCCTTTGCGGGCCAGCAGCGCCGCGGCTGGTGAACCGGCGCAGCGCGCGCCCACGATGATCGCGTCGTAGTCCTGTGCCATGGTGCGGCTCCTGTTCGGGTGGTTCGAGGTTGCGCGCGCTCGGCCGTAGCCTACTCTAAAACGAAAAGGGCCCGGAGCCGAGCCCCGAGCCCTCACGGCATTCTGAATTCCTGATTCCTAATTCTGAATTCTAGCTGCCCGGCGTCATCAGGTGAGCGGTGCTGGTGCCCGCGTTCATGATCCAGACGCCGCCCTGCTTGTTGTCGCTCGGCAGGCCCATCGTCGCGGTGGTCGCACCCGGCACCGCGATGGTGACGTGATTACGCGCGGTCGCCTGGTCGGCGCCGTTCATCGTGTACCACACCGAGCCGAACTCGGGCTTGGCGCGCGAGCCGTCTTTCTCCGCGGCGTCGATCGCGGCTTGCCGCGCGTCCTTGTCGGTCATCGCCTCGAACTTCATGTTCTGGGCGACCCGGGGCAGGTTGGCGATGCTGGTGCACTGCGCCGCGAACGGCTGGTGGCCGGGCGTGCCGGAGCGGTCGTAGCACACCAGGCGGTTGGTGCCCTTCCTGACGGTGTCGTAGGTGCCGTCGGCCTTCCACTTGACGACGGTCGCGCCTTCCTTCATGTTGCGCGGCGCCGGCGCCAGCGCCTTGTCGAGATCCGCCGGCGACTGCGCAATCGCGCCCGCCGACAACGCCGCAACGCCGAGAACGAGTAGAACCATACGCTTCATACACTGACCTCCAGTTAAAGCCCGCCCTTTGGATTTTTGACGTAGCGCGCGATTTGCTCGTGCGTCGCGAACCAGACGCCCGGCTTCGATTTCATGTGCAGAATCAGTTTCTCGAGACCCGCGATCCGCGACCGGTGTCCGGTGATATGCGGGTGCATCGTCAGGATATAGAGCCCGCCTTCTTCGTAGGCCATGTCGAACTCGGCGCGGAACACCGCTTCGACTGCGTCGGGGCTGGGCATGCCGCCGTTGGCGCTGCCGCCGAAGTACGGGAAGTCGTCCACGATCCGCTCGATCGGCAACTCGACGACGCCGGTCGGCTGCTTGTCGAGGAGGATTTCGTAGGCGTCGTCGCTCGCCATCAGGCTGCTGTCGTAGAGGAAGCCGGCGTCCTTCACCTGCTTCATCGTGTAGGCGCTGAACTGCCATGACGGGGCGCGGTAGCCGACCGGCTTCTTGCCGATCGCCTTGGTCAGCGTCTCGATGGCGCGGTTCAGCATGTCCTGTTCGGCGGCGGCGTCGTTGACCGACGGCAGGTGCTCGTGAATCCAGCCGTGGACGCCGATCTCGTGGCGTCCGCTCTCGAGAATCGACGGAATCATCCCGGGGTGGAGCAGATGGCTGACCGCGGGGATGAAGAACGATGCCGGGATCTGGTGCTGGTCGAGCAGCCGCAGGATACGCGGCACCCCATCGATCGCACCGTATTCGCCGCGCGAGATCACTTCCGAGATCAGATTGCCGGTGGCCAGCTCCGCGGTCGCGTTGTCGACGTCGAAGCTGAGGCCGACCGCGACGCGGGCGCCGTTGGGCCACGCCGCCGGCTTCAGCCGCCTCCCGGCGCTGACGTGGAACATCTGCGCTTCGAGCTGCGACAGCGGCAGCTTGGTCCCGGGCTGGGGCCTTGCCTGAGCGGCGAGGACGGCAGACGCCAAAACGACTGCCGCGGTCGCCGCCGCGTAAGTCTGAAGTCTGAAGTCTGAAGTCTGAAATCTCACGCTTCGAGCACTCCGTGATCGCGCGACAGGAAATAGATCGCGACGACGACGAGCAGCGCGCCGTTGATGCCGATGACCATCGGCGCGCCGATGAAGGTCGCGAGGTAGCCGCTGACCAGGCTGCCGAGCGGCATGCCGCCGCGGAACGCGAGCATGTAGATGCTCATCACCCGGCCGCGCATCTCGTTGGGCGCGATCAGCTGCACCAGCGAGGTCACGGTCGAGAACACCACCATCAGCGCCGCGCCGGTGAGGAACAGCAGGATGTCGCTCAGCCACAGCACGCGCGACACGGCGAAGGCGATGATCAGCAGGCCGTAGACCGCCTGGACGAGCAGCGCCGTCAGCCCCATCCGCGGGAACTTGCCGAGCCACGCGACGATCAGCGCGCCGACGATCGAGCCGGCGCCGGAGAACGCCATCAGGTGGCTGTAGGTGCCGGCGCCTTCGTGGAACACCTGCTGCGCGAAGATCGGCAGGAACGTCAGCACCGCGAAGCCGAGGAAGGTCGTCGCCGCCGCCAGGACGATCAGCGCGACGAGGCTGCTGTGATGGCGGACGTAGGACAGCCCGATCTTGCAGCTCGTCCCGCATGCGGCCCGACGTTGGCCGGCGGGATGTGCTTCACGCGCAGCGACATCAGCGTGTTGATGACGACGAGGAACGACAGCGAGTTGAGCAGGAAGCAGGCGTTCATCGCCTGCGGCTCGCTGTAGCCCCACTTGCGGAACGCCGCCAGCGTCGCGGCCGAAGGCGAGCGGCCCGAGCACGCGCGCGACGTTGAACTGGATCGAGTTGAGCGCGACCGCGTTCGGCAGATCCTTCTTGTCCACGAGCGACGGAATCAGCGACTGATACGCCGGGCCGCCGAACGACTGCGCGCAGCCGGTGACGAACGACAGCAGCCAGCATGTGCCAGATCTGGAGTGCAGGATCTGGCGGCCGTCGAGAAACATGAGCAGCGCGAGCGCGCCCGACGTCGCCATCTGGACGTACTGCGACAGCGAGCAGCGTGCGGCGGCGATCGTAGCGGTCGGCGAACACGCCGCCGATCAGCGAGAACAGCATGATCGGCAGCTGCTGCAGGAACGCGTCGAGCCCGAGGAAGAACGGCGAGCTTGGTCAGCGAGAGGACCAGCCAGTTCTGCGCGACGATCTGCATCCACGTGCCGATGCTCGAGGTGCAGGCGCCAATCCACTGCACGCGGAAGTCGCGGTAGGTGAAGGCCGCCAGGGTCCGGCGCAGCCGTGCGAGCGCGGGACGCGCGTCGGCGGAGCCGTCGGCGGTCGCTGGCGGTGGAGTCTGCGTGGACGGGTTCGGCCAAAGGATGGTTGCTAAGGGTTTATGGCTAAGGGTTTAAGGCCTGATCTAGGGCTATCTTACTTAACATCACTTGATCCCGTTCGGAGCCTGCGCTATAGTTCGCTCGCGAAGGCGAAGATAAGGCGAAAACGATATGGCTCTCTGCACGCGCCGACCTCGAATCGCTCCTCCGCGCCCGCCAGCTCGATCGCACGCTGACGACCGCGCTCCCGCCGACCGATCCCACGCGACGAGCAGGCGCTGGCGCCGTCCGGGATTAGTGCCTTAGACGCGCGACTGGGCGGCGGGTTTCCGCGCGGCCAGCTCTCCGAGCTGGTCGGCCCGCGATCGTCGGGGCGCACCAGCCTGCTGCTGCAGATGCTGGCGGCGGCCACCGCGCGCGGCGAGCTGGTGGCGCTGGTCGATGCGCTCGACATGTTCGACGTCGAGTCGGCGGCCGCGGCCGGCGTCGATCTCGATCGCGCTGCTCTGGATCCGCGGCCACGTCGTCACCAACCAGGGGCTGTGCCGCGATCTCAACCAGCGCGCGCTCGAGCAGGCGATCCGCGCGCTCACGCTCGTGCTGCAGGCCGGCAACTTCGGCCTCGTCGTCTTCGACGTGGCCGAAGCGCCGGCCGACGCGGTGCGGCGGCTGCCGTTCACGACCTGGCTGCGGCTGCAGCGGATGGTCGAAGGCAGCCAGACCGCGTGCGTGCTGGTCGGCAGCGAGCCGATGGCGCGGAGCTCGGCGGGGCTCACGCTGAGCCTGCGCTGCAGGGCATCAGGGATCGGGATTAGGGATTCGGTTCGGACGCGCCGTTGTTCGACGGCCTCGATGTCGAGGCGCGCATCGTCCGCGCCCGCGCGCGGGAGCAAGAGGAGGCGTGCGTTGCCCTCAGCACCTCCGCCTAAGCCCTACGCCGCTAATCCCCAGTCCCTGATCCCTAATCCCTTGTGACGCGTGTCTCTACGCGTCCGCCGCTCGAGCGATGCGTCGGCGGTGATCGGCGGTCCGCGTCTGCTCGTCGCGATCGCGCAGGAATTCTCGCCGCGCTACGAGCGGCACCGTGACGATCTCGTGTCGATCGACGTCAGCGGGCTCGACGCGGCTGCTCGGGCCGGCGCGGACGATCGGCGAAGAGATGCGCCGCGAGGCCGCGGCGCGCGGCGTGCGCGTGCACGTCGCCGTCGCCGGCACGCGGACGGCGGCGCTGCTGCTCGCGCTGGCCCGTCCGGGGCTGACGGTCGTCGCGCCGTGGCGACGAAGCCGCAGCGCTCGCGCCGCTGCCGATCGGTATCCTGGAGAAGATCGACGACGAGCGCACGAACGCCGGAGCTCGCAAGGCACGCCAGGCATCAGACACAAGACTCTGCGACTCGCTGCGGTCTCGGCGTTCAAACGTTGGGGGCTGAAGACGCTCGGCGAGCTGGCGGCGCTGCCGTCGGCCGATCTGTCGTCGCGGCTCGGGCGGCCGGCGCTGGTGTGGCAGGCGATGGCGCGCGGCGAGGACATCCGGCCGCTCGTGCCGATGCTCGAGGACGAGCGGTTCGAGTCGTCGCTCGAGCTCGAGTGGCCGATCGAAGGTCTCGAGCCGCTGTCGTTCGTGCTCACGCGGCTGCTCGAGCCGCTGTCGACGCGGCTCGAGCGGCGCGATCGCGGCGCCGCGGTGCTGCACGTCCTGCTGCGCCTGGTCACGCGGCGAGACCTACGCGCGCCGGCTGCGAGCTGCCGACGCCGATGCGCGACGTGCGGGCGCTGCGGACGCTGGCGCTGCTCGATCTCGAATCGCATCCGCCGCCGGCGGCGATCGATCGCGTCACGATCGTCATCGATCCGACGCCGGGCCGCGTGCGTGCAGCACACGCTGTTCACGCGCGCGCAGCCGACGCCCGAGCAGCTCTCGACGCTGCTCGCGCGGCTCGGCGCGCTGATGGGGCAGGACCGCTTCGGCGCGCCGGCCACGGTCGATTCGCGATCGGCCCGGCGCGTTCGCGATGCCGCCGTTTGCCACCGAGCACGACGTCACGAAGAAACCGCGGAGATCGCGCAGCAGAAGACGTTTCAGAGACAGCGATTTCTGCGATCGCAGCGTCAGCTCTGCGAGCCCTCAGCCGTCGAGCCTCAGCCATCGTGTCTGCGCTGCGCCGCTGCCGCCAGCCGGTCCCGGCGCGCGTGCGCGGTCGCCGACGGCCGGCCGGTGCGCGTCACCACCGATCGCCGCGGCTTCGCCGGCGGCGCGGTCACGCACTGCGCCGGGCCGTGGCGGACGTCGGGCGACTGGTGGGCAGGAGGAGTCGGAAGTGGAAGTCAGCAGGTCAGGCGAAGTCAGTGCCAGTCCACGCTCGACTCCGGCGCCGAGCGCCGCCCTGGGATCGCGACGAGTGGGACGTCTCGCTCAGCGACGGCGCGGTCTACCGCATCTTTCGCGATCGCGACGCCGACCGCTGGTTCATCGACGCCATTTGTGACTGAATCGGCCAATTCAATTACCCAGTTACCGAGTTACTCGATTAACAGTCGTTCCGATGGCGATCGCCGAAGCGACATGTGGCCGTACGACCGCTCAGCGACCAGAGTCACGTCCGCGCACAGCCGCGAGCTCGCACGAAGGACGCGTATCACGGCAGGCTACCGTTCCTGACGCAGCACGTGCGGCCTCGCGCGCTTGATGCGTCAGTCGAGTCCGTCGGTGAATCGATGCCCAAGTCACCGGACGTGTACATCGAGCTCCATACGCGCGTCCGCGTTCAGCTTTCTTCAGGGCGCGTCGCTGCCCGAAGCGCTCGTCGAGCGCGCCGCCGAGCTCGGCTATCCGGCGCTCGCGCTGCTCGATCGCGACGGCGTCTACGGCGCGCCGCGCTTTCACAAGGCCGCGCTCGCGGCCGGGATCCGGCCGATCATCGGCGCGGAGCTGACGATCGCGGAAGGGCAGGACAGGCAGGACGGGCAGGACGGGAAACGCGCGTCAACGGATCGGTCCCGCCCTTCCAGCCTCGTCCCGCACTTCCAGCCTTCTCGCTGCCCGTCCTCTGCGAAAGCGCAGGAGGGCTACCGCAATCTCTGCCGGCTGATCACGCGCATGAAGCTGCGCGCGCCGAAAGGCGAGGGCGCGCTGACGCTCGACGAGCTCGACGGCTGCACCGCGCGGGCTGGTCGCGCTGGCCGGCCGCGCCGCGCTCGACGGCCGCGCGGCACGGCGTCGGCGGCCTGCTCGATCGCCTGGTCGGCATGTTCGGCCGCGGCAGCGTCTACGTCGAGCTGCAGCGGCATCTTCGGCGCGACGAGGAGCGCGACAACGAGCGCGCTCGTCGAGCCTGGCGGCGGCGTTCCGCGTGCCGATCGCTCGCGACCAACGGCGTCCGCTTCGCGACGCCGGCGGCGCGGCCGCTGTTCGACGTCCTCACCTGCATCCACCACCACACCGATCTCGCGCAGGCGGGGCGGCGGCTGGCGCCCAACGCCGAGCGCTACCTGAAGTCGCCGGCGGAGATGGCGGCGCTGTTCGCCGATCTGCCGGACGCGGTCGCCGCGCACCGGCGAGCTCGCCGATCGGCTGCAGTTCACGATGGCCGATCTCGGCTACCGCTTTCCCGACTATCCGGTGCCGCCGGGCGAGACGCAGGCGTCGTTCCTGCGCCAGATCGCCGACGTCGGCGCGCGCGAGCGCTACCGGCCGTATCACGACCGCGCCCGCGCGCAGATCGCGCGCGAGCTCGATCTCATCGAGAAGCTCGAGCTCGCCGGCTACTTCCTCATCGTCTGGGACATCGTCAATTTCTGCCGGCAGCACGACATCCTCGTGCAGGGGCGCGGCTCGGCGGCCAACAGCGCCGTCTGCTACAGCCTCGGCATCACCGCGGTCGATCCGGTCGGGATGGAGCTGCTGTTCGAGCGGTTCCTGTCGGAAGAGCGCGGCGAGTGGCCCGACATCGATCTCGATCTGCCGAGCGGCGATCGCCGCGAGCGGGTCATCCAGCACGTCTACGAGAAATACGGCCGGCTCGGCGCGGCGATGACCGCCAACGTCATCACCTATCGCGGCCGCAGCGCGGCGCGCGAAGTGGGGAAGGCGCTCGGGCTTCGAGCCGGCGCAGGTCGATCGCCTGGCCAAGGTGATGAACCACTTCGAGTTCGTCGATCCGGCCGACACGCTGCCGCGGCATCTGGCGCGCGGTCGGCCTCGACCTGCAACGCGATCGCGCGTCCAGCTGTTCGCGCGGCTGTGGCGGCGAGATGCAGGATCTGCCGCGGCATCTCGGCCAGCACTCCGGCGGCATGGTGATCTGCCAGGGCCAGCTCGACGCCGTGCGTGCCGCTCGAGAACGCCAGCATGCCCGGCCGCGTCGTCGTGCAGTGGGACAAGGACGACTGCGCCGACATGGGGATCGTCAAGGTCGATCTGCTCGGCCTCGGCATGATGGCGGTGCTCCAGGACGCGCTCGCGCTGGTCAACGGCAGAGGCAGGACGATACGAGAGTCGAAGCACGAAGTACGACTGTTCGACGATTCCTCGTACTCGTACCTCGTACGTCGACGTGCTCGATCTCGCGCATCTGCCGCAGGACGACCCGGCGGTCTACGAGATGCTGCTGCGAGGCCGACACCATCGGCGTCTTCCAGGTCGAGTCGCGCGCGCAGATGGCGACGCTGCCGCGGCTGAAGCCGACGAAGTTCTACGACCTCGTCGTGCGAGGTGGCGATCATCCGGCCCGGGCCGATCGTCGGGCAGATGGTGCATCCCGTATCTCAACCGCCGCGCCGGGCGCGAGCCGGTGCACGTATCGCGCATCCGCTCGCTCGAGCCGATCCTGAAGCGCACGCTCGGCGTGCCGCTGTTCCAGGAGCAGTTGCTGCGGATGGCGATGGTCGCGGCCGGCTTCACCGGCGGCCAGGCCGAGGAGCTGCGCCGCGCGATGGGCTTCAAGCGATCCGAGAAGCGGATGAAGCAGATCGAGGTGCAGCTGCGCGAGGGCATGGCGCGCAACGGCATCACCGGCGACGCGGCCGAGCAGATCGTCACCGTCGATCGCGTCGTTCGCGCTCTACGGATTTCCCGAGTCGCACGCCGCCAGCTTTGCGCTGCTGGCCTACGCGAGCGCGTATCTCAAGGTGCACTACCCGGCGGCGTTCTACACGGCGCTGCTCAACAACCAGCCGATGGGGTTCTACCATCCGTCGACGCTGGTCAAGGACGCGCAGCGCCGCGGCGTCCGCTTTCATCCGATCGACGTGCAGGTCTCGGACTGGGACTGCACGGTCGAAGCCGGACGGCGCGATCCGCCTCGGCCTGCGCTACGTCAGCGGCCTGCGCGAAGCAGGTCGGCCAGCGCGATCGCCAGCGTCGCCGATGCCAGCCGGCGCACGCCAGCCCGCCGGCCACGCTGCGCCTGCGCTGTCCGAAATGCGGCTGCGACGATCCCTCGATGCTCGAGCCGCGTGGACGCGGCGAAGTGGTTCTGCAACAACTGCTCGCACGACTGGACGCCGCGCCACCGCGCGCCGCGCGTTCCGTTCGCTCGACGAGCTCGTCGCGCGCGCCGGCCTGCGCCGCGACGAGCTGGTGACGCTCGCCGACGTCGGCGCGCTCAACGCGTTCGGCTACGACCGCCGCTCGGCGCTGTGGCAGGCCGAGCGCGCCGTCCGCCCGTCAGGCGAACTGTTCCACGAAGAAGAACGCAGAGGAACCGCGGAGACCGCAGAGACCGCAGAGATCTGTTCTTGAAGACGAAAACTCTCGCGACCTCTGCGGTCTCTGCGGTTTCATCCGATCGTGACGGCGCCGAGTGTCCGCTCGAAGCCGATGACCGAGGCCGAGCGGCTGGTCGCCGACTATGCCGGCACGGGGCTGACCGCCGGCCGCCATCCGATGGCGCTGCGGCGCGACGAGCTCGCGATGCGCGGCATCCTGCGCGCCACCGATCTGCACGCGCGCGCGGCAGGGCCGCCGCGTCCGCGTCGCCGGCATGGTGATCACGCGCCAGCGTCCCGGCACGGCGAAAGGCTTCGTCTTCCTCACCCTCGAGGACGAAACCGGCATCGCCAACATCATCGTCCGCCCCGATCTGTTCGCGCGCGATCGCCTGGTCATCGTCGAAGAGCCGTTCCTGATCGTCGACGGCGTGCTGCAGAGCCAGGACGGCGTGACCTCGGTCCGCGCCGAGCAGGTGCAGGGCATGAAGGGCGTCGACCATCGACTTCGACGCCCACGATTTCTATTGACCGCGGCGCCCCGCGTTTTGTCCGATAGCATGCGGTGATGACGCTGACCGACGTCGACCGCCAGCTGCCCAACGGCTTTCACGACGCGTATCTCCTGCGCTTCGCGGCGGACTACGCCAAGGCCACGCTCACGCTCGACCTGAACCTGTGGGTCGGCACGCCCGACGGCCGGACGCCGGAGGAGCGAGAGCGCTACAAGCCCGGCCGCATCCGGATCACGGGCCTGTGCTGGACGGTGATGGCGCCGCCCGACACCATCGTGCGCGCCAACCCGCGCGGGTTCCGGATCGACGCCGGGCCGGTCTCGGACCTCGACACGCCGCCGACGCTGCCCGCCGTCCCGCCCGGCGTCTTTTCCTGGTGGTTCTTCGTCTCAGAGTGGAATACCTCACTCTACGTCGCCGGCCAGTCGGCGTCGCTCGAGTGGAAGGTGTGAAGGAGCCGACATGCGCATGACACCGTCGCCCGTGCCGTTGCCTGTGTGTTGATCGTCGCGGGAACCTCGATTCTGGCCGCGCCGGAGCCAGACCAGCAGCAGCCCGGCCAGCTGACGCAGGCGCGCGTCTGGGTGCAGAACCGCGGCCGCGCCGAGACGATCCCGGTCGACGTGCGGGAGATCAATCTCGACGCGCCGATGAAGGTCCAGGTGATCAACGGCGACCCGAACTTCTCCCGCAGCAATCCCGTACAGGTCACCGAGATCCGGAAGGGATGGGAGTACGAAACGATCACGCTCCAGTCGCCAGACGATGTCGTGAAGGTGCTGACGCCGAAGGGCGTGATCGGCTGGGAGACGACCGGGATCGCGTTCGTCAATCCAGGAGGCACGACGCTGCTGCTGAAGCGACCGCGGTAGACGCCGATGTCGTGCAGGCCCTCAGGCCTGCATCCCGGCTATTCGATCGTGACGTTGGTCGCGCCGCCGGCGACCTCGACGTCCTGTGCAGCTTCTTGCCGTCCGGTGTACACGGTGACGGTCCACGCGCCGGCCGGGACGTCCGTGAACGAAAAGCGGCCGTCAGCGGCGGCCAGCGTCGTGAACGGCGACGCCGCGGCGAACACCGACGCCGCCATCGCCGGATGGATGTCGCAGCCGACCCGATAGAAGCCGTCGCGCTCGAACGTGTAGGTGTACGACTCGCCGGTGGGAATCGCGACGTTGAACGCCGACGTGCGCGTCTCCTCGTGGCTGACGCGGACGTTGTGCAGCGTGTCGTCGCTGTTGCGGAACTCCACCGGGTAGCCGGTGCGCACCAGCAGCAGCTCCGGGCCGAAGGTCAGCCCCGCCTGATCCATCACCGGCTTCTCGTCCGGCGGCGCAAACGTGCGCGCGCGCTCTTCGGCTCGAGCACGACCACCGCCGTGCCGGTGGCGTGCACGCTCCCGGCGACGCTGCCGGTGGCCCCGCTCGACGGCGCCGACACCGGCGGCGGCAGGCGCGGCCGCGACGGCTGGCGGCGGCGGCTGCCGGCTTCGAACAGGCGCACGCCGTCACGCAGGCCGCGATCACGACGACGCCGCTTCATGCGCCGGCTTTGGCCTTGGCGCTGTCGTAGCTCTCGCCGTAGATCGCCGGCACCTTGCTGCCCATCGGCCGCAGGTAGGTCGACAGCTGGCCGCGGTGGTGGACGATGTGACGGATCGAGAAGTCGAGATAGTTGACGGCGGCAAGCTGGAACAGGCCGCGGAAGTCGATGACCTTGACCAGCGCCTCGGCCGGCAGCGCGACCAGCCGGGCGAGATCCTGCCGCGACGTCTCGGCATACCACCGCGCGACGTCGGCCGAGGTCTTGAGCTCGGCCAGCCGGCCGGCGCCGGTGAAGTCGAATGCGCCGGTGACCACGCTCTCGATGAAACAGGTGCTCGGCGCCGGCGATGTGCCGGGCCAGTTCGATCGCCGACTTGGCCGATGGATCAGGGCGGTAGTCGCCCTGGTCGGGCGGGATCGCCTCGATCACCGCCTGCGTCACCGGCTGTTCGGTTTTCAGGTTGCGGAGCGCGTTGTCGCGAAGGAAGAGCGCCTGATCGGGTGAAAGGGGCATGGCCGAATTGTACACACGTATCATGCAGTGTGCCTGAGTGGACGGTCGGCGGCGGCGACGTCGGGCTGCGCCTCGACAAATATCTGGCCGCGCCCGATCGCGCCGGTTCCCGGCCGAAGGCCGCCGCGGCGCTCGAGCGCGGCAAGGTATTCGTCAACGATCGCGAGATGACGCTGGCTGACGCCGCCGGCGCGCGTCGCCGCCGGCGACGTGGTCCGTTTGTGGATCGATCGGCCGGGCAGCGCCAAGCGCCGCTCGACGCTCGGCGCCGAGTCGCGATCTGCCGGTGGTCTACGAAGACGAGGCGCTGATCGTGCTGAACAAGCCGGCCGGACTGCTGGCGGTGCCGCTGCCGCTGCAGCGCCGCAACGACGCGCGCTCGGTGTTCGAGGATCTCAAGATCTATCTGAGCCGGCGCGGCCGGCGGCGCCCGTTCGTCGTGCACCGGATCGATCGCGATACGTCGGGCCTGGTGCTGTTCGCCAAGAGCGAAGCCGCGCAGCTCGCGCTGAAGGAGCAGTTCAAGCGGCATCGTCCGGAGCGGGTCTACCAGGCGGTGGTCTACGGCGTGCCGTCGCCCTCGTCCGGCACCTGGCACGATCACCTCGTCTGGGATCTGCAAGGCGCTGATTCAGAAGGAGACGTCGCCGCGCGATCCGCGAGGCAAGGAAGCGATCAGCCACTACCGGGTGCTCGAAACGCTGAAGGGCGCGTCGCTGATCGAGGTCAGCCTGGTGACCGGCAAGCGCAACCAGATCCGCATCCAGGCGCGGCTGCGCGGGCACACGCTGGTCGGCGAGGTGCGCTACATTTACGGGCCGGACGACGCTGCGTCCGATCGCGTTTCCGCGTCAGGCGCTGCACGCCCACCGCCTGACATTCAGCCACCCGTCGGACGAACGGGAGATGGCGTTCGAGGCGCCGCTGCCCGATGACATCGTCGCGCTGATCGCGCGGCTGCGGCGCTGAGGATTTCAGACATGCCGACATTCGGCCGTTCGATGCTGGAGCACTGGCTCCTCGATCCCGAGATCACTTATCTCAATCACGGCACGGTCGGCGCGACGCCGCGGCGCGTGCTGCAGGCGCAGCAGGCGCTGCGCGACGAGATGGAGCGCCAGCCGTCGCGCTTCGTGCTGCGCGAGCTGCACGGCCATCAACCGGCGCCGTGGCGGCGCGAGTCGCGGCTGCGCGAGGCGATCGGACGGATCGCGCCGTTTCTCGGCTGCCGTCCCGACGACCTCGTCTTCGTGCCCAACGTCACGACCGGCCTCAACGCCGTGCTGCGCTCGGTGCCGCTCGGCCACGGCGACGAGGTCGTGCTCTCCAATCTCGGATACGGCGCGGTCACCCTGGCAGCCGGGGTGGTGGCGCGAGAGCGGGGCGCGACCCTTCGCATCGCCGAGATGCCTTATCCGCTGCGGCACGCCGGCGAAGTCGTCGCGGCGATCGCCGGCGCGCTCGGCCCGCGGACCAGGCTCGTGGTCATCGACCACGTGACGGCACAGACGGCGCTGGTGCTGCCGGTCGCGGCGATCGTAGCCGAGTGCCGCGCTCGCGGCGTGCCGGTGCTGGTGGACGGCGCGCACGCGCCAGGGTCGATCGCGGTCGACATTCCGGCCATTGGCGCCGACTGGTATGCGGCCAACCTGCACAAGTGGGCCTACGCGCCTCGCTCCTGCGGGATCCTGTGGGCGACGCCGGAGCGCCAGCCCGCTCTCCGTCATCCCGTCGTCTCGTGGGGTTCGGGGCTCGGATTTCAGGCGGAGTTCGAGTATCAGGCGACGAGCGATCCGACCAGTTATCTGGCGGCGCCTGAAGGCATCGCGCTGCTGCGCGAGTGGGGCTTCGATCCGATGCTGTCCTACATGCACGGCCTGTCGCGCGAGGCGGCGCGCCTGCTGACGGACCGCTGGGGGACGACGGTCGAGGCTGACGACGACATGATCGGCGCGATGGTGACGGTGCCGCTGCCCGCCGCCGCCGGCGCGACCGCCGACGATGCGGCGCACTTGCGGACCGCGCTGCTCGTCGAGGATCGCATCGAGGTGCAGCTGCACGCGTGGCGAGGCAGGCTGTGGACGCGCGTCTCCGCCCAGGTCTACAACGACCGCGCGGATATCACGAGATTGGCAGACGCGGTCTGCAGAAGGCTCTGACGCGAGGCTTGCCGGATCGCTCGGCGGGTGAGCGTCTCGATCGAATTGCAGTTTCTGCCTCGCACTTACCGTTTCGTCGGGGGAGCGGTTTCAGGCGCCCGTGTCGGACGCGATTCGCGCAATGAAGACCGCCCGAACGACGTGGCACTGGCGTTGCACCTTGACGAGTGCGCCGCATGCCGTCCGACATCACGATCGTCGTCGCCGATCCCGCCCGGATGCCCGCCATCCGCGAAAGCATGCAGCTGTCGGGACGCGCGATGTACTTCACCGCCGGAAACATCGCATCGGCGATGGAAACGATTCGGGCGCACCAGCCGAAACTGGTCGCCGTCGATGCGATCTTCGCCCAGACGCCGCCTGGCGTTGCCTTTGTCGAACGTGTCGAGGCGCTGGCGATTCCTCATAGCCAATTGCGTCTGGTGGTGCAGCTCGATGGTCGCTGGATCATGACGCCGCGAAGCGCCGGACCCATGCCGGTGAGCGCCTCGCGGCCCGCGCTCGCCATCGTGCCCGCTCGGACGGTCGTCGTGCCGCCCGCGCCGGCGGTGGTGGCCGCGCAGGCCGCCGCGCTCAACACCCGCCGCGCGCCGCGGTTCCTGGTGCGGGACGCGGTGAATGCCGTGGTCGAGAGCGGCAGCGCGAGCCTGGTCGACATCTCGGTCCTTGGCGCGCAAATCGTGTCGGGACCGGTGTTGCGGCCGCGTCAGAAGATCAGGCTCGCCCTGCCCGACACCGGCGACATGCTGAATGTGATGGCACAGGTTGCGTGGTCCACCTTCGAGAAGCCGGTACTGGTTACCGACGCGTACTATCGCGCCGGCATCGAGTTCACCGACGCGGCGCAACAGGTGCTCGAGGACTACCGCCGACGGCACTGCGCCGAGCAGCCGATTCCCTACCGCGGCTGAACCGTCCCGCTCGCTCATCGACTGCGTTCCCGCAGCCACGCGTCCGGCTCGCGCTGCCCGCCCACGAAACCGATCGCCTGACGAATCGCATCGGCTACACTGGCGCCACCTATCCATGACCAGAGGGTGGCTGGCGTGTCCCGTCGTGATTGCGCTCTTCGCCGGGGCCTGTGCCGCGGCGGCGCAGACGTCGGGGGCCGCACCGCGATCGTTTGGCGCGCTTCGCGATCGCGTGGCGCAGGTCGAGAGCGGCGGCGCGCAAGAGATCCGGATTCACTGGTTCGTGAAGGACCCGCGCGTTGCCGCGCAGGCGGTTGCCGACAGCCTCACGGTCGTCGACCGCCGCCCGGTCCTTGGCACCGTCGCCAGGGAGCGACGCCCGGAGCTGGCGCCCGACAAGCTGGTGGTCGTGCTGATCGACGCCGGCGATCGCGAAGTCGACTGGCGGATTATTCCGGATCCGCGGCTGATCCGCGGCGAGTTCGCCGACCCCGACGGCAGGATGAACGGTCAGCAGCTGCGTCGGGTCGAGACCGACTTTCTCGTCGCCATCCCCGATCTCCCGTCCATCACCAGACTCGCGCTCTATCAGCCGCGGTGGACCGGTCGCGAGTTCATGCTCGATCTCATCGGCACCGTCGACCTGCAGTGACGTCGCTGGCACGCTCCGGGCGCGCGTGGTTGCTCCTCGCCGGCCTGGCGATGCTGCCGGCGGCGGCGATCGCGGAACCGGCGACGCAGATCCGGAGCGGCGGCGATCCCGCCAATCGTCTCGATCTGGTGGTGCTGGGCGACGGCTACGCGGCCAGCGAGCAGGTGAAGTTCGCGGCCGACGTCGCCACCTTCGTGACGGCCTTCTTCGCCCAGGATCCGTACAAGGAGTACGCCTCCTACTTCAATGTCTATCGCGTGGACGTCGCCAGCCCCGAGTCTGGCGCGAGCCATCCCGAGCGCGGCCTGGTCCGGAACACCGCGTTCGGGGCGTCCTACAATTGCGGCGGCACGCAGCGCCTGATCTGCATCAACCTCGCGTCGGTCAACGGCGTGCTGGCGCGCAGCCTGCCGCCGGCGCAGCGCGACATCGCGATCGTGCTGGTCAACGACACGGAATACGGCGGCAGCGGCGGGGCGGTCGCGGTAGGCTCGATCAACGCCAGCTCCGTGGAAATCGTGCTGCACGAGATGGGGCACTCATTGGGCCTGCTCGGCGACGAGTATCCCGACGGCGGCACCTGCGACAACAGCCGCGAGCCGTCGTTCGTGAACGTCACGACCACCACCGCCCGCGCGGCCATCAAGTGGAACTACTGGATCGACGCCGCGACGCCGGTCCCGACCGCCCAGACCACCGCGGCGCTGCCCGGGCTCTACGAGGGCGCGCTGTTCTGCGCCGCCGGCGACTTTCGGCCCACCTACAACTCGAAGATGCGCACCCTCGGCCTGCCCTTCGATCAGATCAACAGCGAGCAGCTGATCAAACGGTTCTACAACTTCGTGTCGCCGATCGATTCGGTCGATCCGGCAGGCGCGGCTCTGACCCTCGGACCGGTCGACGTCCAGACGTTCGCCGTCACCTCACCGCGGCCGGCCGGACACGCGCTGTCGGTGGCCTGGACGCTCGACGGTGCGCCAGTGGCGACGGGCGCCTCGTTCACGCTCTCGGGTGCATCCGCCGCGGCCGGATCTCATACGCTGCAAGCGATCGCTCAAGACTCGACCAGTGCGGTGCGCAACGACCCGGCGGCCGTCACCAGGGAGGCGCACACATGGACGGTGGCCACCAGCGGAGGCACGGTCACCCCGACCTTTCGGCTCGATGCGGCGCCCGCTGCGGCCTCGGTGGCGGCTGGCGAATCGGCGACCGTGACGATCAGGGTGTCATCGTCGCTGGGCACGTTTGGCGAGAGCGTCACACTGGCCTGCGGCCCGCTTCCGGCCGCCATGAGTTGCAGCTTTTCGACGCCGGCTCTCGTACCGGGGGTGAGTGCTGACGTCGCGCTGACGATACGGACGGCGCAGACAGCGCCGGACATCGCGTCGGCCCGCCTGTGGCCGATGATGGTTCCGGTGTTGCTCGGGCTGTGGGTGTCGTCGAATCGTCGGTTCGGTTCCGGCAGGACGGCGGTGGCGACGCTGATCGCCTGTCTGGCGATCCAGGCAGGATGCGGCGGCGGCAACCCGACGCCCTCGCCGGCACCCACCCGAACGGTCACCACTCAACCAGGCACCTACGACATCGTTGTCAAAGGTCAGTCCGGGGCGATCGAAGCCACCACGACGGTCACGGTGTCGGTCCGCTAGCGCCCGCTACCGGGCCGCGCCGCGGGCGGTCCCGGCCGTGAACTTGTAGACCTTGCCGCCCTTCATCACGAATGCGACGCGGGAGACCGCGGTGATGTCGGTCAGCGGATCGCCCGCCAGGCCGACGATGTCGGCTTCGTAGCCGGCGGCGAGCGTGCCGATCACTTTCTCCAGGCGCATCGACGTCGCGGCCATCGACGTCGCCGAGATGATCGCGTCCATCGGCTTCTGGCCGCCCTGGCGCACCCGTTCGACGATCTCGTCGGCGTTGTGCCCGTGCGCGCCGGCCACCGCGTCGGTGCCGAGCACCATCTTCAGCCCCGGAGTCGCGACCGCCTTACGAATCATGGTCTTGTTGAGGCCCAGCCCTTTTTCCATGTAGGCGAAGCCCTCGTCGTTGTAGTTGCCGATCCCGTTGTATTTGTCGCGGTTCTTCAGGTAGTTCTGCAGCACCACGCCGACATTCGGATCGAAGTAGACGCCCTTGTCAGCCATCAGCTTCAGCACCTCGTCGGTCGCGAACACGCCGTGCTCGATCTGCAGGCAGCCGGCGTTCACCGACGCCTTGATCGACTCCGGGCTGTGCGCGTGGACCATCGTCCGCATGCCCTGGGCGTTGGCTTCGCCGCAGACCGCCGCCAGCTGGGCGTCGGTCATCGTCTGCGTGCCGCCGTCGCGGATGCTGGCAGATGCGAAGATCTTGATCACGTCGGCGCCGTCGGTCTTGAGCTGCCGAACCTTCTGCCGGATTTCGTCAGGCATGCCGCTGCGCTCGTTGATCTGACGGATCGAGGTGAGAATGCGCGGCCCGGGGAAGAGCCCGCGCGCGATGCCCTCGCGCAGCTCGACGTCGTTGGGTTGGCCTGGGCTCTGAATCGTCGTGAACCCGGCCATCAGCGTGACGTAGGCATTCTCGGCGCTATAAAGAATTTCTTGTGCCGGCGAGCCGGGGCGCGCGGCGTAGCGGCCGTCCTTGTCGAAGTGCCAGCCGACGTGGGCGTGCACATCGATCAGGCCCGGGACGATCGTCAATTGTCCCAGTTCGTAATCGGCGCTGGCGGCGCTGCCGGTTTCGATCGACGTGATTTTGGATCCCTGCACGACGATCGTCGCGTTCTTGAGCGTCTTCCCGGTCCCGTCGATCACGGTCGCCGCGTGAATCCGGACGGTCTGGTTCTGCGCCACGAGCGCCGGTGCGGCCATCAATACGCCAAACAAAGCGGCGGTCAATTTCATGGCGCGCATTATAATCCTCGGCACTCGCCCCATGCTGAAATCCGCAGCCGCCGTACTGATCGCCAGCGTCATCTCCGCCGCCGCGAGTGTCCGGCTGCAGGAGCAGCGCTCACCGGCGCGGGACTGGCCGTTCTACGGGGGCGATCAGGGCGGGATGAAGTATCTCGCCGCTGACCGACGTCGACGCGAGCACCATCTCGCGTCTCGGCGTCGCATGGGAATGGTCGCCGCGCGAAAAAGCGTTGAGCCAGTTCGGCACCCGCCCTGGCAACTTCCAGGCGACCCCGCTGATGATCGACAACGTGCTGTACTTCAGCACGCCGTACAACCGCGTCGTCGCGCTGAACGCCGACACCGGCGCGGAGTTGTGGGCGTTCGATCCGAAGGCGTATGAGGACGGCCAGCCTCCGAACGGGACGGGCTTCGTGCACCGCGGCGTCGCGGCATGGCGCGACAGCGCCGACGGCGGCAAGCTGCGCATCTTCCTCAACAGCCGCTATCGTCTGTTCTGCATCGACGCCGCCTCCGGACGCCTGGTCGACGGTTTCGGCACCCACGGCGTGTTCGATCTCAGCAAGGGGCTCGTCTGGGAGATCAACAAGACGCACTACACCAACACCTCGCCGCCGATCGTCTACAAGGATCTGGTGATTCTCGGCAACGGCGTCGGCGATCGTCTCGTCTATCGCAACGATCCGCCGGGCGACATCCGCGCCTTCGATGCGCACACCGGCAAACAGGTCTGGTCGTTCAGGCCGATTCCGCAGCCGGGCGAATTCGGCAACGACACCTGGGGCGCCGACTCGTGGAGCTATACCGGCCACACCAACGCCTGGCCGCCGATGACCCTCGACGCCGCGCGCGGCCTGGTGTACGTGCCGCTCGGCACGCCGAGCAACGACTTCTACGGCGGCCGCCGTCCCGGCGCCAACGTCTTCGCCGAATCGCTGGTCTGTCTGGACGCCGCCACCGGCCTGCGGAAGTGGCATTTCCAGATCGTCCATCACGGGCTCTGGGACTACGACAACCCGTCGCCGCCCAACCTCGTCACCATCCGCGTCGACGGTCGCAGCGTCGACGCGGTGGTCCAGTTGACCAAGCAGGGATTCGCATTCGTGTTCGATCGGGTGACCGGCAAGCCGATCTGGCCGATTGAAGAGCGTCCCGTTCCCGCCAGCGACGTCGAAGGCGAGCACGCGTGGCCGACCCAGCCGTTCCCGACCAAGCCGCCGCCGATCAGCGAGCAAGGAGTGACGGTCGACGATGCCATCGATTTCACGCCGGCGTTGAAGGCCGCGGCGCTGCAGGAGCTGGCCAAGTACAGAATCGGTCCGGTGTTCACGCCGCCGACGCTGCGCGGCACCATCCAGCGGCCCGGCCTGATTGGCGGCGCCAACTGGGGCGGCGGCGCCTTCGATCCCTCGAGCGGCGTGCTGTTCGTCAAGACCACGAACCAGGCGAACATCGCTCGCCTGGGCAAGCCGGACACGTCCGCCGCGAACCCCCGGGCCTCGGAAGTGGATGCCGAGCTCACGCGCGTGGGCGATACCAACGCCGAGTTCATGGACGGTCTGCCGCTGCTGAAGCCGCCGTACGGCCATCTCGTCGCGATCGACCTGAACCGCGGCGCGATCAAATGGCGGGTGCCGTTCGGCGACACGCCGTCGCTGCGCCGCCATCCGGCGCTGAAAGGCGTGGTGTTACCGGCGGCGCTCGGGGTCGCCGGCGCGCCGGGCGTGCTGGCCACCGCCAGTCGACCTGGTGATCGGCGGCGGCGGCGATCTCGCGCTGCGCGCGTTCGACGCGGCGACCGGATCCGAAGTGTGGCAGGCGGCGCTGGCTCGCCGGGCGAACGGCACGCCGATGACGTATCGATCGAACGCAGGCAGGCAGATCGTCGTCGTCGCCACCGGCGGCGGCGAGGACGCCTCGCTGGTGGCGTTTGCGTTGGGCGGAAAAATGACTACTGGAGGGCGATAGTGATCGCGGCACTCATTCTTGCACTGGCGGCGTCGGTGTCCGGCGTTGTCCACGACTCGAGCGGAGGCGTCGTTTCCGGCGCCGCCGTCATCGTGCGGGTCGGGTCGTCCGAACTCCGCGCGACAACGGGGCCGGACGGCAAATTCGCGGTCGATACGGCGGCCAGCGGCGACATCACCATCATCGTCCGCGCCGGCGGCTTCGCCGAGAAGATCCAGACCGCGCGAGCCTCGGACGGCGTGATCGACATCACGGTCGAGCCGGCCACGCTGCTCGAGACGGTGACGGTGACGCCGACCCGCACCGAACAACGGCTCGGCGACATCCCGGCCAGCGTCAGCGTCGTGACCAGCGAGGCGTTCCAGTCGTCGCCGGCGCTGATCGCCGACGACGTGCTGCGGCAGGTGCCGAGCTTCGCCCTGTTCCGGCGGACCAGCAGCCTGGTGGCGCAGCCGACCGCACAGGGCGTGTCGCTGCGCGGCATCGGCCCGAGCGGCCAGAGCCGCACGCTGGTCCTGCTCGACGGCGATCCCGTTCAACGATCCGTTCGGCGGCTGGGTCTACTGGACGCGGGTGCCGATGGCGAGCGTCGATCGCGTCGAGATCACCGAGGACTCGTCGTCGAGCCTGTACGGCAACATCGCGATGGGCGGCGTGATCAACATCATCACCAGCCCATCCGACCCGCCGCACCCTCGAACTCAATCCGCAGTACGGCAACCAGCAGCAGCCCGAAGTTCGACTTCTTCGCCAGCGATCAGTGGAACAAGGTCGCGGCGGCGGTCGAAGGCAGCTTCCTCCACACCGACGGGTTCCCGATCGTCGCGCCGATCGAGCGCGGGCCGATCGACAACAACGCCAACGTCGAGTACCAGAACATCACCGGCAAGATCGAGTTCAACCCTTCCGATCGCGTTCCAGGGCTTCGTCCGCGCCGGCTACTTCTCCGAGAACCGCAACAACGCCAAAATCGGTGAGCTGAACGACACGCGGTGGACGACGGTCAACGGCGGCATCCGCGCCAGGCTGAAGGACGAGAGCGATCTGCAGGCGCGCATCTTCGTCGACGTGCAACGCGCGCACTTCAATTTCCTCGCGGTCACCAATCGCCGCCGCGCAGCGCAACATCGTCCGGCTCGCCACCGACCAGAACGTGCCGACCAACGGCGTCGGCGGCATGGCGCAGTGGTCGAAGGCGTTCGGCAGCCGCAACGCCTTCAGCGCCGGCTTCGACTGGCGCTGGGTCGACGGCGAGAGTCAGGAAGCGGCCTACGTCGCGTCGGTGCCGACCGTCATTGCGCCGTTCCCGGGCGGTTGCCCGCCGGGCCTGGTCTGCGGGACCCAGGCCGCGACCCTGTCGGTGCAGCGCTACTCCGGCGGCACGCAGCAGAGCCTGGGCGCGTTCGCGCAGGACATCTTCACGCCGATCGACAAGCTGGTGCTGACGCTGAGCGCGCGCGTCGATCGCTGGAACAACTACAACGGCCACAACCTGGAGACGACGGTCGCGACCGGCCTGCCGACCGCGAACAACCGCCCCTCGATTCCCGAGAGCAACGACACCGTCGTCAGCCCGCACCTGGGCGCGATGTTTCACGCCAACGATCGCGTCAGCTTCTGGGGCGGCGGTGAACTCAGGTTTCCGCGCGCCGACGCTGACCGAGCTGTATCGCCAGTTCTCGGTCGGCGCGATCACGACGCGCCCGAACGACCTGCTCGCGCCCGAGCGGCTGATCGGCGGAGAGCTGGGCGTCAACATCGCGCCGGCGAAGAACGTCTCGCTGCGCCTGACCTGGTTCGACAACCAGCTCACCAACCCGGTGCTCAACGTCACGCTGAACGCGACCACGGCGCAGAAGCAGAACGTCCCGGAGACGCGCGTCCGCGGCGTCCAGACCGACGTCGACTACCGGCTCGGCACGGCGTGGCGCTTCTCGGCCGGCTACGTCTACGACGACGCGACGGTGACCGACGCCGGCGTGAACACCGGCGCTGCTCGGGAAGCAGCTGCAGCAGGTGTCGAAGAACCGCGGCACGGTGCAGGCGCCTACACGAACGACAAGATCGCGACCATCGCGTTCAGCATGCAGATCGTCGGCCTGACCTACAACGACGACCTGAACGTGAACTTCATCCCGGTGCCGACGCTGACCGAGGCCGGCTACTCCGGCTCGTATCCGGCCGGCCTGCCGGGCTACGTCGTCGTCGGACCTGAGCGTGTCGCGCACCTTCAACCGCAACCTTCAGGCGTTCGTCGGCGTGCAGAACCTGTTCGACAAGGTCTATTTCGTCCAGACCAACCCGTCGACGATCGGCACGCCGCGCCTGGTCAACGTCGGGGTCAGGATTCGCTTCTCGGGACGATAAGAAGAAACCGCGGAGACCGCCGAGACCGCTGAGCAAAGTTTTGCTCTCTGCGGTCTTCGCGGTCTCTGCGGTTCCTTCTTGACCGTGGTTATGGCGTAGCCGTGGGTTTTGGCTTCGGCTGGCGGGTGATCACGCCGGCGTCGATCGGTCTTGCCGGTGCGCGTGATCACCTGGAAGAACAGCTCGTCGCCGGCGACTCTCGTTCAGCATGAAGGTCTGATCCTGGTCGTAGCCGACGGCGGTCAGCGGCGATCTTCTTCAAGTCGCCGCCGCGCAGCTGGCCGGCCGATCCCGCCACGAAGTAGTAGATCCCCTTCTGCGGCTTGATGCGTTCGTAGATGTGATCGTGGCCGGAGTAGACCACGTTCACGCCGTACTTCACGAACAGCGGCTCGAGCGTCACCCGCAGATCGACCTCCGAGCCGTGGCGGCCGCCGCTCGAGTAGAGCGGGTGGTGGAAGTAGACGATCTTCCAGTCGTCGCGCGCGCCCTTCAGTTCGTTGTCGACCCACTGCAGCTGCTTCGGGTCCATGTAGTCGCTGTCGAGCACGAAGAACTTCGACGTTCTTCTTCGAGAACGTGTAGTAGCGCTCGCCGTTCATGTTCCACGGCTTGTAGAAGCGGTTGGTCTGGTTGTCGTGGTTGCCGAGCGCGGCGTAGAACTTGACGCCCGGCGTCGAGCAGCGGCTTGTAGGGCTTCTCGAACTTGTCGACGAAGTCGCGCGGCCTCTGGCTGCCGTACATGTTGTCGCCGAGCATGATCACGATGTCGAACGGAAACGTGTCGTGCCACGCGCTCATCTGCGCGGCCGACCTCGTACTGCGCCTTGTCGCCGGTGCCGTTGTCGCCGATCGCGGCGAACTTCAGCGAGTCCTTGCGGTTGGGCACGCCCGCGGCCTGGCCCTGCGCGACGCCGTGCGCCGCGACCGCGACGGCGACCAAGGCGAAGACGGCGTGGCGAGCAGATCGGCGCATCCTAGCGGCCCACCGTCGGCACCGCTTCGGGCAGCACATCGACAATCAGGTTGGCTTTGGTGTCTCGCAGGATCAGGTCGCGGCCCATGAAGCGGTATTCGACACCGTCGGGCAGCCGCTGCAGGCGCGTGCAGGATCAGCGGCGGCACCGTCGCGAGCGCCGCGTCTCCGGATAGTCGGCGTTCACCCGCGGCGGCGTGCGCTTCGGGACCTCCTGCATCGCCGCAAACGCGTCCCGCACCGAGCGGTCCTTGGCGTCCTCTCGGATGATCTGCCTGAATTGATCCGCTGCACCATCGAAGACGTCGCCCGGCTTTGGCGTCGGCGCGCGCGGCGCGGATGCCCTCGGCGAGGCTCGGCGATGTGCGCCTTGATTCGCTCCGGATCGTTGGTGTCTCTTCTGCGCCGTCAGGCCTGCCCTCAACCTTCTTCTGCAGCGCCAGATAGGCGGTCACGCGCTCGGAGAAACGCGCCATCGCCTCGCGCCTGCGGGTTGACCCGCTCCTGACCGGCGACAGACCGACGGCACAGATGAGCTGGACGGCGAGATGGCCGCTAACTTGCTGTATCAGCGAGAAGGTCATGAGTGAATGGGGCTTCAAGTCCCGTGCCTGTATAGTGGCTGAGTCGGAACGCGACTTATGAAACTGATCGTGCAACCAGACGCCGGCATCGCCCCCATCGTCACCGCCATCAAGCAGGCGAAGAAGAGCATCGACATCCTGATCTTCCGGCTCGATCGCTTCGAGATCGCCCATGCGCTGGCCGCCGCGGTCGCCCGCGGCGTGCGCGTGCGCGCGCTCACCGCCCACACCAACCGCGGCGGCACCAAGAGCCTGCGCAAGCTCGAGATGTCGCTGCTGCGAAGCCGGCGTCACCGTGTCGCGCACCGCCGACGATCTGGTCCGCTACCACGGCAAGATGATGATCGTCGACAGCAAGTTCCTGCACGTCTACGGCTTCAACTTCACCGGCCTCGACATCGCCAAGAGCCGCAGCTTCGGCGTGATCAGCAAGAACAAGCGGCTGATCGAGGAAGCCAACAAGCTGTTCATGGCCGACTTCGATCGGCTGCCGTACAAGTCGCGGCTACGAGCGCTTCGTCGTCAGCCCCGACAACGCGCGCGAGCGGCTGGCGCGCTTCATCAAGGGCGCGCGCAAGCAGCTGCTGATCTACGATCCGCAGGCGACCGACGATGCGATGCTGCGGCTGGTAACGCGAGCGGGTCAAGGCTGGCGTCGACGTGCGGATCATCGGCCGGCTCGAAGCGAAGTGGGGCGGCAACATCAAGAACGAGCACTATCCCGGCAAGCGCCTGCACATCCGCGCCATCATCCGCGACGGCAAGCGCGCGTTCATGGGCAGCCAGAGCCTGCGCCGCCTCGAGCTCGAGAAGCGGCGCGAGGTCGGCGTCATCGTCACCGACGAGGTGGTGGTCGCGCCAGATGCAGGAGGTGTTCGAGAAGGACTGGGCGCAGACGCCGAGCGGGAAGAAGAAGCGGAAGAAGGAAGAGAAGGCGGAGAAGAAGGAAGGCTGAAGCTGGCGAAGGCTTCGTAGCAGTCGGCAGCTCAGTCAGGCAGTCGTCAGTCGGCAGTCTCAGCGACGCGCCTGAGACTGAGACTGCGCCTGATGACCGCCGACTGCTTCCTGCGGCGATGCGCCAGAAGTCCATCGTCGACACGCGGTGGACGCAGCCGACCGTGCAGTACGGCGCGCACGACTTCGGCGTCGAGAACTCGCGGCGGATGTCGGCGACGGTGTAGGACTCGAGCGGCACGCCGGGGTAGCCGCGCTGCTGCGAGCAGTAGTGCACCAGGCCGTCCTCGCAGATGTAGAGATAGCGCGCGCCGGCGCGGCAGCGCCACTCGTTCGGCTGGCCGTCCGCGAGGTTGTCCTGGAAGCTGCGGATTCCCGAATAGAGGTTCTTGCAGCACCTGCCCGGCGCCGCTGATCGCGGCCGAGACCTCGTCGAACACCTTGCGCTCGACCGGGCCGAGCGGCTTCAGGCGTCCCGAGCCGTCGTGGATGATGCCGATCGAGGTCGAGAAGCCGAGCTCGCGCGCGCGGTTGTTGATGGTCCGCGCGTCCTCGGGGTTCTTGATCCCGCCGCCGAGCACCGAGTTGATGTTGACGTCGAAGGTCGGCGTGATCGTGCAGGTGCTGCAGCTTCTTGTCGAGCAGCCGCAGGCTCTTCTTCGAGACCTCGTCCGGCTCGATGTTGTCGATGCTGATCTGCAGGAAGTCGAGCCCGGCGTCGTTCAGCTCCTCGATCCGCTTCGGCACCAGGAAGTAGCCGTTGGTGATCAGGCCGGCCATCATGCCGCGGCTGCGGATGCGGCGGATCAGGACGTCGAGATCGGGGTGCAGCATCGGCTCGCCGCCGCTGAACGCCACGACCGAGGTGCCGAGGTCGGCGAGCTTGTCGATGCGGCGCAGCATCGCCTCGGTCGGGACCGGCGGCGACACCTTGTCGTACTCGTTGCAGTAGCCGCAGTCGATGTTGCAGCGGCGGATCGGGACGATCTGGACGAGCAGCGGGTGGGCGGTGTCGACGAGCCCGCGCGCGAACTCCCGCAGGGAGCGTGCTTTACGGCTGACTGCTGCTGAAAGACAAGCTTAAATTATAGCATCACGCCGTCGACGGCTCCGCCGGACGCATCCGCCTGCATCCGTTCGCCGACCTTCATCGAGCCGGTGAAGATGCGGCCGATCGGGATGAAGCCCCACAGCTGGTGCCGGGCGACCGCGGCCAGCCCCGCCGACGCGATGCAGCCGCAGTTCTCGCAGTCGGGCGCGCCGCCGAACTGGCACGGCGTGATCTTGGTCGTCAGATCGGCCGAGATCGTCGTCGTCGTGCGCGCGAAGACGCATTCGTCCGGCGACGACGGCGGATCCGCGTACGCCTCGATCATCCCCTTCGGCATCTGCAGCTTCGGATAGCGCAGGCGCAGCGCGAGCAGGTCGGCGATCACCTTCTCGCGATCGGCGGGCAGCAGCCGCTCGGCCGACGCCTCGCCGAGCTGCGGCGTGTAGAGGCTGACCCAGATCTTGCTCGACCGCGTCGCTGCGCCGACCAGAACTGCAGGAACTCCTCGATGTAGCCCTGGCGGTTGACCTGCTGCCGCGTCACGGTGCAGTGCACGGTGATCGAGTGCCCGGCGATGTGCTTGAGGATCCGATCGTAGGTCGCCGGCGTGCGGCGCACGTCGTGCTCCGGCTGCAGGCCGTCGATCGAGACGACGATCGACGAGCTTCGGGATGCCGCGGAACTCCGCGGGAATTTCGCGCACCGCGCTGGTGACCAGTTGCATGTGGATGCCGCGCTTCGAGAGCATCGGGCAGGATCGTCGTCAGCTCGCGATAGCGCACCAGCGGTTCGCCGCCGACGATCGAGACGTGCAGCGGCCGATGTTTGTCGACGAGCGCGAGCACGCCGTCGATCAGCTCCTGGCCTTTGAAGTCGCGAACTTCGCGAAGGGTGAGGTCGCCGCCGAGATGATCGTCGCCGTAGGCGTAGCAACCGGGACAGCGCAGCGGACACTCGCGGGTGATCTCGATGGAAAGCGCGGGCGCATAGCCCGTGAGGATCCGACCCCAGGCTGAGAAAATACCTTCCATCCCTTCATAATAGCAGTCGTCTGCTAGGATTTCGGTCGGGTGGATGACATATGAAACGACGCACGCTGCTTCAATGGCTCGCGGCGGTTCCGGCGATGCTGCCGTTCGAGCCGCTTCGCCTGTTCGCGCAGCCGCGCGAGCTGACGCCAGATGCCATTGCTGAGCTTCATGACGATCGCGCCGACGGTGCTGCCGTCGACGCTCGGTGACCACGGGTGTCCGCAGTGATCACCGACAAATTTGTGGCGTGGACGCGCGGCTATCGCGAAGGCGTCGCGCTGGCGCACGGCTACGGCCATCCGCGGCTGCAGAAGTCGGGGCCGTCGCCGGTGCCGGGCTATGTCGCGCAACTGGCTGCGCTCGCCGCCGACGGCGAAGGCGAAGGGCGGACGCTGGGGTGCGCTCGACCTGCGAGACGCGCCGCGCGCTGCTCGATGCCGCGTTCGCCAAGGCCGGCGTCCGCAATCTGCCGCCGCGTCCAGTCGGCCAGCACGTCGTCGCCGACCTGATGGCGTTCTATTTCCGCAGCAGCGAGGCGAACGACGACTGCTACAAGGCGCTGATCAACAGGGAAGTGTGCCGGCCGATCGCGATCACGACGAAGAAGCCGGAGCCAAAAGCGTGAGACGACGATCAACGCCGAAACCGCGCGAACACGCAGAGCAATGTTTTTCTGCGGATTCAGCGTGTTCTGCGTTGTACGTCGTGTGAGAGCTGATATGCGCGTCCACGAAACCGACATCTGCATCATCGGCGGCGGCATCACCTCCGCGATGCTCGCCGAGCGGCTCGTCCGAGCTGCGTCCCGGCGTGCGCATCGCCGTCGTCGAAGCGGGGAAGTCGATCTTCGACGCGCAGAATCGCGGGCGCTATCGCCAGCGCGCGCTCGACTACGGCGAGCATCCGTGGCCGGGCGACTACATCGAGGATCAGCAGGCCAACGGCATCATCTCGATGACGATGGCGGTCGGCGGGCTGGCGCTGCACTGGGGCGGCGCCTGCAACCGCTTCTCCGAGGAGGATCTGCGGCTGAAGTCGATGTACGGCCTGGCGACCGACTGGCCGATCGAGTGGCAGGAGCTGGAGAAGTTCTACTGCGAGGCGGAGCGGCGGCTGAACGTCAGCGGCGAGCCGAGCCCGCATCCCGGAGGATCGGCGGTCGGCAGCCGTATCCGCAGGGCCCGATTCCGCTGTCGTACAACCTGCAGACGCTGAAGGCGTGGGCGGAGCAGAGCGGCATCAAGTTTTCGCCGCTGCCGATGGCGCGCAACCTGACGCCGTTCGGCGGCCGCGGCAGCTGCTGCGTCTACGACACCTGCGGCGAGGTCTGCCCGTCCGGGCGCGCGCTACTCGCCGGACTTCACGTTCAAGCAGCTGATCGCGCCGAAGAAGATCGTGCTGCACGATCGCACGCTGGTGCGGCGTCTGATGCTCGACGACACGCGGTCGACCGTCGTCGCCGCGCAGGCGGTGCATCAGGATCGCCCGGACGATCCGATCGAGTATCCGCGCCAGGACGTTCGTCGTCGCGTCCGGCTACTGCTGGAGCTCGCATCTGCTGCTGCTCTCGACGAACACCGGTTCCCGAACGGGCTCGCCAACAGCTCGGGCCTGGTCGGCCGCTACATGAACGGGCACCGGTTCATTCAGGCGACGGCGAACATCGACGACCAGACGTTTCCCGGCCAGAACATGACGCACAGCCTGATCTCGCGGCAGTATTTCCGCTGCGCCACCGACAAGCCGTTCGTGCGCCACGACACGCGCGTGTGGGAGAGCTCGGCCGGCCGCGATCCGCGGCTGCGCGCCCCGGACGGGAAGCTGCTGCTCGGCGACGAGCTGATGGCCGACTGGCGATCGCGCACCAAGGGCAGCTCGGTGCGGCTGCGCGCCTACGTCGACGTGCATCCGTCAGCCGACAGCCGGCTCACGCTCGACGCGTCGAAGAACGAACCGCTACGGCGATCCGATGCCGAAGATCGAGCATCACTTCGACGAGGCGACGCGTGGCGAGGGAAGCGGCGACCAAGGCGCACGTGCTGGATGTGTTCGCCACGCTCGCGAAGGCCAGCAACGGGCGCATCGTCAACACCAGCGAAGGGGACTATCTCGATCATCCCGGCGGCGGCTGCCGGATGGGAACCGATCCCGCGACCAGCGTCGTGCGACAGCTACGGCCGCACCCACGACCACGACAACCTGTTCGTGGTCGGCGCCCCGACGACGCCGACCGGCGGCTGCACCAACGGCACGCTGACGTTCGTCGCGCTGACGCTGCGTTCCGCTCAGGCCATCGCCCAGTCGTAGCGCGAAGGCTTTAGCCGAGCGGATCCAAGCTTGCTCTCCATGGCGCGTGCCTCATCGTCGACCGCCGCGCCTTCCTGACACCTTCTACATCGGCGCCCACCGTGTGTGGTCGAAGGTAAATCCGAGACGGCCAATTCACGCCTCTATGCGGATCGATTCCGCCAGCTGTCCGGGTTCCATTTCAAGCGCTTGCGCTCGAGGCGCCTCTGGCAGGAAGGCTATTTCGATCATGTCCTCAGAGCAGAGGAGGCGACGATTGCGGTGGTTCGTTACATCGTGCTGAACCCGGTCAGGGCAGGGCTCTGCACGGACGCAAAAACATTTCCGCTCCTCGGTTCTAGCTGCTACACACTGTCCGAGCTGTTGACGGCGACGGATTGGTAGCCACCGTCGCTCGGCTGAAGCCTTCGCGCTACGAGTGTCCTACTTCGCTGCCGTGAACATGATCTCGACCGCGGCATCGGCGCCCATCAGGCCGGCGCCGACCGTGGCGCGGGCGGGGAAGTCCTTGCCGAACGCCTCGCGATACGACGTGTTCATGTCGTTGAACTTCGTCAGGTCGGGCAGATAGACGACGCCGTCGACGACGTCCTTCCAGTCGAAGCCGGCCGCCTTCAGCGTGCGGCCGATGCGCGCGATCGCCTCGGCCGCCTGCGCCTTGACGTCGCCCTTGTTCGTCGCGGTGTTGCCGAGCATGCCGGACACGTAGAGGCGATTGCCGGCGCGGATGGCCGCGCTGAGGTTGGGGTTCTTGGCGCCGGCGGTGCCGTCGGCGTTCGGCGTCGTGAACGCGCTGCGGTTGGCGCCTTCACCGCCACCATCGTGATCTCGACGATGTAGTCGGGCGATGTCAGCTGCGCCTTGACGGTGGCGCGCGCCGGCGGATCGGTCGGGAAGTAGGTCTGGTAGACCTTGTTCATGTCCGCGAACGCCGCCTGATCGGTGATGTAGATGCGCGAGGCGACGACGTCGCTGTAGCTGAAGCCGGCGGCCTTGAGCACGGCGGCGCCGTTGTCGAGCACCGCCTTGGTCTGCGCCGTCATGTCGCCCTTGATCGGCGTGTTGTCCTTGCCGTTGCGCGCGATCAGCCCCGACATGAACAGCGTGTTGCCGGTCTTGATCGCCGTAGCTGTAGGGATTGGGCGACGAGCTCCACTCGCTCGGGTTGACGACGACGCGCTCGCCGCCGTCGGGGACCGCGACCACGGCGATCTCGACCAGCCCTTCGTTGAGCAGCGGCACCATCACGGTGGTGCGCGCCGGCGGATCCTTGGTCCAGTAGCCGCGGTAGACCTCGTTCATCGCGGCGAAGTCGGCTCTGGTTGCGCAGGTAGACCGTGACGCTCGCGGCGTTGGCGAGGCTCGAGCCGGCGGTCTTCAGCGTGGCGCTGATGTTGTCGAGCACCTGCTTGGTCTGCGCCTTGACGTCGCCGCCGCTGCCGAGCGTGCCGGAGACGTAGATCAGGCCGTCGGCCTTGACCGCGGCGCTGAACGGCATCGCCGGGTTGGCGCCGGGGAACACCTGCTTCGAGGACTGGGCAAAGGTCATGGGTACCGCCGCAAGGGAAAGGGCGAGGATGGCAAACAGGCGCATGGATGGCTCCTTCAGAAGGCGCCATTCTATCCGGGTCCGGCTAAAGCCGGACACTACAGGTGGAAAGCCGGATTCGGTAGTGTCCGGCTTTAGCCGGACCCTACGAATCGCACGCTCACCGCAAGGCCCCAGTCGAATTCGGCGAGGCGCGACGGTCCCAGGCGTTCGACCTCGCGCAACGCCGCGGCCGCGTCGCGCAGCAGCGCCGCGACGTCGACGCGCTGGCAGGCCGGCGCGAACGGCGCCAGGTAGCGCGGCCCGCGGGTCAGCATGTAGACGGTGCCGTGATGATTCAGCCGGCGCAGGTGATGAAAGGCGACGCCGATCTGCAGGATGCCCTGGTACAGATAGCGGATGTCGCGCCGCTCGGCGCGCCACAGCAGCTCGAGCGTCTCGTGCTGCTCGAAGAACTCGCCGCGGTTGAACTGGGCGATCCCCTCGAGCAACTCCGCCGGCGGCGGCTCGTCGCACGACATGAGGTAATCTTAAAGACGATGATCGAAAAGCGGCGATCGAAGATTCAGGGATGGGGCGTCTACGCGACGCAGACGATTAACAAGAACACGCGCATCATCGACTACGCGGGCGAGAAGATCTCCAACCAGGAGAGCCTGAAGCGCGAGCAGCGCTACATCAAGAACGGCCACATCTGGTGCTTCAAGCTCACCAACCGCACCGTGATTGACGCCGGCGTCGGCGGCAACGACGCGCGCTTCATCAACCACGCCTGCAAGCCGAACTGCTACGTCCACATCTACGGCGGGACGATCTGGATCCGCGCGGCGCGCAAGATCCGCAAGGGCGAAGAGCTGACCTACCACTACAACACGGACGGCGAAGGCCTGATCAAGTGCCGCTGCCGTCCCGGATGCCAGCACCTGATTTGAACCCGCAGCACGTCTTCTACCTGCACGGCTTCGCCTCGTCGCCGCAAGTCGACGAAGGTCGGTTATTTCAGCGAGCGGCTGCGTGAGCACGGCATCGACGCTGCGCTGTCCCGACTTCAACCAGCCCGACTTCGCGACGCTGACGCATGACGCGCATGCTCGATCAGCTCGGCGCCGAGCTGGCGCGCTCGATGGCGCGCCGGCGACGCTGTTCGGCTCGAGCCTCGGCGGCACGCTGGCGATCCTCGCCGCCGACCGATTCGCCTCGCAGGTCGATCGGCTGGTGCTGATGGCGCCGGCGGTGATGTTCGCCAAGCCGGGTCATCATCTGCTGCCGCCGGAACGGATCGAGGAGTGGCGGCGGCGCGGCTCGCTGCCGTTCTTCCACTACGCCGACGACGCCGAGCGGCCGCTCAACTTCGCGTTCTACGAGGACAGCCTGCGCTACGACGCGTTCAACGCCGAGGTCCGACAGCCGACGCTGATCTTTCAGGGCCTGCACGACGCGT
Source organism: uncultured Acidobacteriota bacterium (assembly GCA_963794705.1). Taxonomy (GTDB): domain Bacteria; phylum Acidobacteriota; class Vicinamibacteria; order Vicinamibacterales; family CAVVIG01; genus CAVQFC01. Next base: position 332,180 of record CAWCFI010000003.1, on the reverse strand, counting down.
CGGTCGATCACCGCACCGTGGAAGCGTTCGCGAAGACGCGGCCGAACGTCACCCTGTCGCTGCTCGACGACGATCATCAGCTGATCGCCAGCCTGCCGCGGATGTGGAACGACATCCAGCGCGTTTCTCGGGCTCGACGAATGAAGCGCGCTCGCCGCTCGGGCTCGTCGCTCGTCCTCGGTTCGCCGTTCTACGGTGCCGCGGTTCCAGCGTTCAAGCGTGCAGAACGGAGAACGTCGCGCGGAGAACGGTCGAACCGCGCGTCCTGCGCGTCGGCGTGCTGAAACCCGGCGGCGGCTACACCGTCAGCGAACATGCCGATCGAGACCTACGTCGCGCGCGTGCTGGCCGGCGAGGCGCTGCGCGACAGCCAGCCGGCGGCGCTCGAGGCGCTGGCGATCACCATCCGCACGTTCGCGCTCGCCAATCGCGGCCGCCATCGCGCCGACGGCTTCGATCTCTGCGATCAGACCCACTGCCAGGTGCTGCGCACGGCGGTCGCGGCGACCGAGCGTGCGGCGCAGGCGACCGCGGGCCGGCTGCTGCTGCGCGACGGCGCGCCGGCGTCGGTCTACTACTCGGCGTCGTGCGGCGGCCGCACCCAGCTGCCGTCCGACGTCTGGCCGGGCGCCGAGGATCCGCCGTACCTGCCGTCGAAAGACGACGATGCCTGTCAGGGCGCGCCGGCGTGGACGGCGGAGCTGATCGAAAGGGATCTGCAGCGCGCGCTGCGGGCGTCGGGGTTCCGCGGCGAGCTGCGCGACGTGAGGATCGCGTCGCGCAACGCCTCGGGCCGGGTCGCGCGGCTGAAGCTCGACGGGCTGAAGCCGGATCAGATCTCCGGTCAGGATCTCCGCGTCGCGGTCGGGCGGACGCTCGGCTGGCAGCACGTCAAGAGCACGGCGTTCGAGCTGCGCAAGAAGGACGGGTCGTACCGCTTCAGCGGCCACGGCTCGGGACACGGCGTCGGCATGTGCGTCATCGGATCGGCGCGCCTCGCCGAGCAGGGCGTCAGCGCCGAAGAGATCCTCGCGCGCTATTTTCCCGGTCTCGAGATCTCACGGCACGCCGGTGCTGACCGCGCGGCTCGGACGCCCGGCCTGCGACACCCGTCGACACCCGCACCGCGCAAACCGCCGATCTCGGCGCCCGCCGCACCAGGGTCAGCACCTAGGTCTGCACCCTACGGTCGCGACCTCTGGCACGGATCCGTGCCGATGTGCTGGTCTCGCTGCCGGACGATGACGAGGGGGAGCGCGACGCGATCGTGAAGCAGACGCTGAAGGCGCGCGACGAGCTGGCGCGGGCGCTCGGCGTGCCGCGCCGCGCGTGACGCTGCGCTTTCATCCGACCACCGACGACTACGAGCGCGCGACCGGGCAGGCCTGGTTCACGTCCGGCGCGGTCGTCGAACAGCGAGCTGCACCTGCTGCCGCTCGCGGTGCTGCGCGATCGCGGCGTGCTCGAGCGGACCATCCGCCACGAGCTGGTGCACCTGATGGCCGACGCCGCGCTCGGCAAGCGCCCGGCCTGGGTGCGCGAAGGCGCCGCGATCTATTTCGCCGGCGAGCCGACGATCCCGGGCGAGCCGCAGCAGCGTCCCGCGTTCAAGCCCGAGCCGCGCGCCTCGTGTCCCGGCGACAACGAGCTGCTGCGCCCGGTCTCGGTCGGCGCGCTCAGCAACGCCTACGCGCAGAGCGCGCGCCTGCTTCGCCAAGCAGATCCAGTCGGGCCGAGCCTGGCGCGACGTGCGCTGAACGCAAAGCGCAGAGCCGCAAAGCTCGCTGAGCTTTGCGAGCTTTGCGAGCTTCTGCGTTCCCGTCGTTTACTTCGGGTCGGGCACGGTCGGCACGGTGTAGGTCTTCTTCAGCGCCGCCTGATACTCGCCGAACAGCGCCTTGATGCCGTCGAACTCCTTTTTCACCGCCGCGCGGTAGTCGGCGTGGGTCGCGAAGTCGAACAGCACCGCCGCCATCGCCTCCGCGTCCACGGTGAAGCCCTTGTGGCCGATCTCCTTCAGGTTGTCGGCGTCCATCTCGTAGGTGTGGTTCGAGCACGTCGACGATCTGCGCGCTGAAGCCGACGCCGGGGATGTCGCGCGACACGCTGCCGGTTTCCTCGAACCCCTGCGGCTTGCCCGGCTCCGGGCTGACGCCGGTCGCGCCGAAGTTCTTCATGTACTGCGAAGCCGACCTCGGCCAGCGTCGCGAGGCCGATGCCGTCGACGATCCTTGCCGTAGTGATCGATCTTCACCTTGGTGCCGGTCGCCAGCGCCGCCGCCTTCGCCGCGTTGTCGACGAACTCGACGACCTGCTGCGAGGTAGACCTCGTCGGGATAGCGGATGTAGAAATCGGCGACCGCGCGGTCGGGCACGACGTTGGGCGCGGTGCCGCCCTCGAGGATGCACGCCCTGGATGCGCGCCTCCGGACGGATGCTGATGCGCGACGCGTCGATGTTGTTGAACAACTGGATCACCGCCTGCGAGCGCGTTGCGCCCATCCACGGCGTCATCTGGTGCGTCGGCGCGCCGCAGAAGGTGTACTTGGCGCCGACGATGTTCAGGCAGCAGGATGCCGAAGCCGTGCGCCGGCCGCGACGTCGCGCTCGACGCGTGGCTGCGGACGATGATGTCGGCGCCGTCGAAGGCGTGCGCCTCGTGCATCACCGTCTTCGCGTTGGGCGGCATCATCTCTTCGCCCGGCGTGCCGTAGACGACGATGCTGCCGGGCGCTCTTGGTGCGCGTCAGGTATTCGGCCATCGCGATCGCCGCCGCCATGCCGACCGGCCCCTGCGCGCTGTGCTGATCGCCGTGGAACGCGCCCTTGGTGCCGCGCAGCGCGTCGTACTCGAGGATGATGCCGAGCACCGGGCTGCCGTTGTTGCCCTTGAACTTGGCGACGAACGCCGTCGAGAGGCCGGCGGTGCCGGTCTCGACGCTGAAGTTGTGCTGCCGCAGGTAGTCGGTCAGCTTGCTGACCGAGCGCTTCTCCTCGAAGCCGATCTCCGGATGCGTGGCGATGTCGTCGGCCAGCGCGAGGAGCTCCTTGTCCATCAGCTCCTTGGCGCGGGCGACCACCTGATCGCGGGCGGCGTTGGCGCCGGTCAGCGCGCGTCACCAGCGCCGGCACGTCGAGCGACTGCTCGAGCGCCGCCATCTTCTTCAGCACGTCGCGCGCCGCCTCCTTTTCGGTCGGGGTGTCCTGCGCCATCAGCGGCAGCGGTGCGATCAGCAATAGCGAGATGAGGGCCGCGAATCGTGTGAGCATGATGGCCAGCATTATAGCCATCGCCGGCATCGATCTCGATCAGGAGGCTGGCCGGGCCGACGCCGCCGACGCGTGCGCGACGCGCGGCCTCAGGTTCGATCGAGAGGCGGGCGGGGACCGCCACGGCCCTCAATGACCGGGCGGGACAGGGCGTGACGCTTCAGCGAACCGGCGTCGACGGCATGAGTGGGATAGCACGCCGCGCCGACCGCGATCCGCATGGCGTTCCGGGAATTCGTAGTTCTCGATGCGCGACACCAGCCGGCGGATGACGCGCTCGGCGTGCTCGAAGTCGGCGTCGAGCAGGACCAGCGCCAGCGTGCCGCGATCGGTGTGGCCGAGCAGATCGGTGTCGCGAACCTCGCGGCCGATCAGCTGAGCGACGTCCTGCAGCGTGGCCTCGTCCGCGGTCACCGTCATCCCCTTCCCATTCGCGAGTCGCTTCCAGCGTCACCAGGGTCAGGTAGTTCTGCGAGCGGACGGCGCGCTTGAGCTCGGAGTCGAGCACGAACTCGAACGCGCCGGGCGTCAGGAGATTCGAGTCCTCTTCGTAAAACGTGGTCATCTAGGAAGCCTTGTCGAGACCGTTTTCTTTGATCTTGTAGAGGAGAGCCTTGTAACTGATGCTCGAGGATCTCCGCCGTTTCCTTGCGGTTCCACCGCGTCTGCTGCAGCATCCTGAAAATCAGCTCGCGCTCGGCTTCGCGAGCCGCGGTGCGCGAGATTCCTTGAGCGAGCAGTTGCCGGCCTCCGCGGCGCGGCGACTCGGCCATCTCTGCTGGCGTCTGACGACCGCGCGGCCGACGGCGGTCGGCTGGACCACGCACGACTGACGACTCACCTGGCGAATGGGCGCTTCGGTGCCGAGCACGACGGCGCGCTTGATCAGGTTCTCGAGTTCGCGGATGTTGCCCGGCCAGTCGTAGTCCATCAGCAGCCCATGGTGTCTGGCGACACGTCGACAGCACGGCTTGTTGTATTGCACCGCGTACTTCTTCAGGAAGTAGCCGACCAGGACCGGCATCTCGTCGCGCCGTTCGCGCAGCGGCGGCATGTTGATGCAGACGACGTTCAGGCGGAAGAACAGATCCTCGCGGAACTGGCCGTCGGCGACCGCCTGCTCGAGGTCCCTGTTGGTGGCGGCGACGACCCGCACGTCCACGTGGACGTCGTGCTTGCCGCCGAGCCGCGAGAACTCGCCATCCTGCAGCACCTGCAGCAGCTTGGCCTGCAGCGGGAAGCTCATGTCGCCGATCTCGTCGAGGAACATCGTGCCGTGGTTGGCGAATTCGAACTTGCCGGGCTTGTGCTGGATCGCGCCGGTGAAGCGCCGCGCTCGAAGCCGAACAGCTCCGACTCGAGCAGCTCGGTCGGCAGCGCCGCGCAGTTGACCTTCACGAACGGCTTGTCGCGGCGGAGCGACGCGGAGCAGAGCGCCCGCGCCACCAGTTCCTTGCCGGTGCCGCTCTCGCCGCGGATCAGCACCGTGACGTCGGTGCCGGCGACGCGCTCGAATCAGGTCCTGCACCTCGGCCATGCGCTCGCTGTGGCCGAAGAGCATCTTGTAGTTCGACTGCGACTAGGAGCTGGTCGCGCGAAGGGCGCGACTTCGCGCTAGCTGAGTGCTGGTGCAGCGCGTTGGTCAGCGGCGCCTCGAGGTCGGCTTCCGTCGAACGGCTTGCTGACGAAGTCGGCGCGCCGAGCTTCATCGCCTGCACGACGGTCGTGGTGCGGCCCTGGCCCGAGAGCACGATGACCGGCACGTCGCGGTCGATCTTCTTGAACGCGGCCAGCGCATCCAGCCCGTCCATCGCGCCTGGCATCACCATGTCGAGGATCACGGCGGCGGGACGATCGGCCTGATAGCGCTGCGACCGCCTCCTCGGCATTGCCGACCGTGACCGCCTGATAGCCGCGCACGGCGAGGAACGATTCGAGGAACGCGCACATGGTGGGGTCGTCGTCGACGACCATCACGTGCGGCTTGCCGTTGAGATAGCATGCTCGACACGCAGTGCTGTTGAGCAATGCAAATGCCACAGCGGAAAAAGTGTCGTTGATTGAGAAACGGAGATGGAAGGAAGCGTCTTCGGTGAAAGGAATACCGAAGACGCGCGGAAGTGGTTACCTAACTACTTACGCGAGATGCCACACTCTTTGATCTTGTTGAGCAGGGTCTTGTAGCTGACGCCGAGCTGCTCGGCGGCGCGGCGGCGGTTCCAGTGCACGCTGTTGAGCGTCTCTTCGATCAGCGCGCGCTCCGCCTTGATCGACGCCGACTTCGCGACGTCGGCGAGCTTCGATCCGGTCGACGGCGGCGGAGGCTCGTCGACGGCCAGCTAGATCGTCGTCGGCATCCGGTTCGTCCGGCGTGCGTCGGGCAGCGGCGCTCGCGGCGCGCTGGCCGGGGCGCCGGCAGGCAACGCCTGCGCCGACGCCGGCGACCGCGTAGGCGGCGTGCGGCCGGCCGACGCGCGTCATCTCGCGGACGACCAGCGACTCGTCCTGGAGAATCACGATCCGCTTGATCATGTTCTCGAGCTCGCGGATGTTGCCGGGCCAGTCGTAGGTCTGGAACAGGCCGCGCGAGCGTCTCGGAGAGCTGGCGCACCGGCCGGTTGTAGCGCCGCGCGTAGCGGTCGATGAAGAACCCGGTGAGGTGCGAGATCTCGGCTGCGGCGCTCGCGCAGCGGCGGCACCGTGACCTCGATGACCTTGAGCCGGTAGTAGAGATCCTCGCGGAACTCGCCGTTGATCATCATCGTCTCGAGGTCGCGGTTGGTCGCGGCGACGACGCGGACGTCGACGTTGATCGACTTGTTGCTGCCGAGCTTGGTGAACTGCGCGTCCTGCAGCACGTGCAGCAGCTTGGCCTGCAGCGCCGCCTTCATCTCGCCGATCTCGTCGAGGAAGATCGTGCCGGTGTCGGCCTGCTCGAACTTGCCGATGCGCGTGGTGGCGGCGCCGGTGAAGGCGCCCTTCTCGTGGCCGAACAGCTCGCTCTCGAGCAGCTCGGCCGGCAGCGCCGCGCAGTTGACCTTGACGAACGGCCGGTCCTTGCGCGACGAGCGCTGGTGAATCGCGCGCGCGACCAGCTCCTTGCCGACGCCGCTCTCGCCGCGGATCAGCACGGTGACGTCGCTGTCGGAGACCTGCTCGATCACCGAGGCGATCGTCTGCATCTCGGGGCTGTCGCCCCAGAACAGGAAGGCGCGATCCTGGTCGTCGGTCAGCTGGCGGCGCAGCTCGGTGATCTCGGAGACCAGCCGCGTCTTCTCGATCGCGTTCTTGATCGCCGCGTCGAGCGCGATCTCGCCGAGCCCTTCGGGATCGTCGGGCTTGACGACGTAGTCGGCGGCGCCGAGGCGCACCGCCTCGACGATGGTCGACGGCCTGCTCGCGTCCCGACAGCATGATCGCCTGCATCTCGGGCTTGGCCGCCTTGAGCGCGCGCAGCGTCTCGAGGCCGTTCATGCCCGGCATCATCACGTCGAGCAGCACGATGTCCGGCGGGTCGCCCTGCTTCACCGACGCCAGCAGCTCGTCGCCGCGCGAGTAGGAGCGCGTCTCGTAGCCGCGAAGCGAGAGGAAGGTGCGCAGGTAGTTCGAGAACGCGGAATCGTCATCCACGATGGCGACGTAGGGTTTCTTCAACGCTTCAACTCCGTAGAGGGAACGAGATGATGACCGAGCCGCGGGCGAGCGGATCGGGCGTGTCGGCGTTGCCGGACGTGCTGGCCGGCGACCAGATGCGGCCGCCGTGACGCTTCGATGACACGCCGCGCCAGCGGCAGCGCCAGCCCCATGCCGCCTCGACTGTCGTCGAACGCCGCCGGCTCCCGGTCGTATGCCTCTTGTACGCGACCTTCGTCGGCGACGATCAGCACGGCGGTCGGCTCGCCGTCGCGCGTCTCGAGCCGGCGCTCGGCGACCACGGTGCTCGGACCGGGCTTTTCTCGCAGAATTGCTCGGAAAATCGCGTCGAACGCCGTGTGAAGCCGGGTCGGCGTCTCCGGTGATGTGAGCGCCGTCCGAAGGGCCGATGAGCTTGAGCTGCACGTCGCGTTCCTTCGCCTCATGCACGAGCTCGGCCACTTTCTCCGACAAGAGAAAACAGTTCCACCGGCTGTTGCGCAAGCTTGACGACGCCGCCGTCGAGCTTGCCGATGTCGCTCAGCTCGGCGACGATCGCGACCAGCCGCGCGCAGGACTTCTCGGCCTCGTCGATCATGCGGCGCTGCCGCTCGCTCATCGGCGGGTCCTGATCTTTCTGGAGCATGCGCAGGTAGCCGCCGACGACGCTGGCCGGGGTGCGGAACTCGTGAACGGCCAGCGACAGCAGCGGCGGATATGGATTCTTTGAGGGGTCCACGCGATCAGCTTATCACCGCGCTCAGGTCGGCATATCTCATATCCTCAGTTCCTCATATCCTTAGATCCTCAAATCCTTAGATCTCCACTGTGGCTTCATCTCCAAGCGTGATCATCCCGGTCTATCGCGACGCCGACGCCCTCGCGCGGACGCTCGCCCACACCGATTTCACCGGCGCCCAGCTCATCGTCTCGTCGGTGTCCGGCGACGACTCGCTTGCGCCGCTGCGCCTCGCCTATCCGCGAATCGACTGGATCGAAGCGCCGCGCGGACGCGCGGCGCAGATGAATGCCGGCGCGGTTGCCGCGCGCGGCGACTGGCTCGTCTTCCTGCACGCCGATACCCGCCTTCCTCGCGGGTGGACGGATGCCGTCAGCGCTGGCGAATCGCGATCCAGGCGTGACTGCAGGCTGCTTCCGGTTCGCGCTCGATTCGACCGCGAAGATGGCGCGCGTCATCGAGGGCGGCGTGCGCGTGCGGGTGGCGCTGTTCGGCCTGCCGTACGGCGATCAGGCGTCTTCGTGCGGCGCGATGCCTTCGAGGCGCTCGGGGGCTACGCCGATCTGCCGATCATGGAGGACGTCGATCTGGTGCGGCGGCTGCGGCGGACGGGCCGTCTGTTCCGGTCGGCGCTGGCGGCGACAACCTCGGCGCGCCGCTGGGAGCGGGACGGCTGGCTGCGCCGCACGCGCGCGCCATCTGGCGATGATTCTGCTGTATTTCTGCGGCGTTGCGCCCGCCCGGCTGATCTCGCTGGACCCCTCGCGCCGCAGCCATCCGGAGCCGCCCGGCGCCCGTATGTACTTATAATGAAGGCTGATACGAGGGGTGTAACCGGCGCCGCGCGTCTGGCGTCCAAAGGCCTACAGACATGCTGATCAAACGCGCCGCCGACATTCGTCAGCTCCGAAGATCACCGACAAGAAGCTGTATCTCAATCGCCGCGAGTTCATCGGCGCGACGGCCGCGACCACGGCCGCGGTCGCCGCCGGCGTGCTCGGCGGACCGAGGCGTTCGTCCACGCGGCGACACCGGCGCCGCACGGGCGCAAGCTCGAGAACGTCAAGAAGAGCCCGCTCAGCGTCGACGAGAAGCCGAACAAGTGGGAAGACATCACCACCTACAACAACTACTACGAGTTCGGCACCGACAAGGACTCGCCGTCGATGCTGGCGCGCAACCTCAAGACCGAGCCGTGGACGGTGGCGATCGACGGCGAGTGCGCGAAGAAGGGCAGCATGCCCCTCGAGGACATCCTCAAGGGGCAGGCGCTCGAGGAGCGCATCTATCGCCACCGCTGCGTCGAAGCCTGGTCGATGGTGATTCCGTGGGTCGGCTTCCCGCTGGCGGATCTCATCAAGAAGTGCGAGCCGACCTCGAAGGCGAAGTACGTCGAGTTCACGACGCTGTATTCGACCCGAAGCAGATGCCCGGCCTGAGCTCGCCGGTGCTGCGCTGGCCCTACGTCGAAGGGCTGCGGCTGGACGAGGCGATGCACCCGCTGACGCATGCATGGCCGTCGGCCTCTACGGCGAAGTGCTGCCGAACCAGGACGGCGCGCCGCTGCGCCTGGCGGTGCCGTGGAAGTACGGCTTCAAGCACATCAAGTCGATCGCCAAGATCAAGTTCGTCGAGAAGCAGCCGCTCAACACCTGGCAGGAGTCGGCGCCGCAGGAGTACGGCTTCTACGCGAACGTGAACCCGACGGTCGATCACCCGCGCTGGAGCCAGGCGACCGAGCGCCGCATCGGCGAGTTCCTGCGCCGCAAGACGCTGATGTTCAACGGCTACGGCGATCAGGTCGCCAGCCTGTACGCGGGCATGGATCTGAAGAAGAACTACTAGCGCTTGGAGCTGTCGGATCGCTGACTCGATCGTCGATCGTTCGGGCTCAAGCCGGTCGTCTTCCTGGCGTCGCTCGGGCCGTTCGTCGTATCTGATCTGGGCCGCGCTACACCGGCAATCTCAGCGCCAACCCGCTCGCGGACCTCACCAACGAAACCGGCGTCTGGACGCTCCGCTTTCGTCTGCATCACGCTCGCGATCACGCCGCTGCGCAAGCTCACCGGCTGGAATCCGCTGGTCAAGTTCCGCCGCATGGCCGGGCTCTTTGCGTTCTTCTACGGCACGCTGCATCTGCTGACCTACGCCATCGCCGATCGGTTCGCCGGCCTGGATCAAGCGGGCAGGTGGGTCGAGGCGCTGAGCGGCGGCACATCTTCCCGGCGGAGCGCTGATCGCGTCGACGCTGCGCGCGCTGGCCAAGTCGATCGGCGAGGACATCTACAAGCGGCCGTTCATCACCATCGGGTTCGCGGCGTGGATCACGATGCTGCCGCTGGCGATCACCTCGACGGCGGGATGGATTCGCCGGCTCGGCGGCAAGCGCTGGAATCGCCTGCATCGTCTCGTCTACCTCACCGGCATCCTCGGACCGCTGCATTACTGGTGGCTGGTGAAGGCCGACGTCAGCCGTCCGCTCACCTATGCGGCCGTCGTTGCGGCGCTGCTCGGCGCGCGGGTGTACTGGAGTCGCGCTCGCAGGCAGACCGTCGCGGCGCGCGCGCCAGCCACACCCGCGTGACGACCGCGATCGGCGTGATGGCTCGCGCGCCATCCTCAGGCGGGAAGACGCGCCTTGCGCCGCATCTGTCGCCGTCGCGCCTGGCGGCGCTCCGCTCGCGCGCTGCTCGCCGACACGCTCAGCGCTCTCGCGGCCGTGCCCGACGTCACGATCTTCTTCACCCCAGACGATGCCGAATCCGAGATGGCCGCTCTCGCCGGCCCGGCGAGGCGGCTGGTTGCGCAGGGCGGCGGCGATCTCGGCGCGCGTATGCTCGCGCGCCGTCAAGGCGCTGCTCGATCTCTCGACCCCGACGGCGCGCTCCTGGTCGGCTCGGACATCCCGCTGCTGACCGCCGATCATCTGCGCCAGGCGTCGGAGACGCTGCAGTCGGACGGCGGCGTCGTGCTCGGTCCGGCCGACGATGGCGGCTACTACCTGATTGGGATGCGACGAGGCGCACGCCGGACTGTTCGAGGGGATCGCGTGGGGCACCGGACAGCGTGCTCGCAGACACGCTGCGGGCGGCGGAGCGGATCGGCGTCGAGGCGCGGCTGATGCGAAGCGCCTACGACGTCGACACCATCGACGATCTGCGATCGGCTGGAGCGCGATCTGGCGGCCGCGGCGGCGGATGTCTGCCCGGCGGCGCGGCGCTGGTTCAGCGAAGCGATGATCCGGCCGTCGACCGCCGGCGCGATCTCGTGTCGCTCGGTGACGTACTTCTCCAGCGCGGTCGAAATCATGTCGCCGGCCTCCGGCCCCACTTTGATCGGCTGGCCCGTGAACATCGTGTAGCCGTCGCCCTGCTTCAGGACGAAGTCGGGAATCGCGACGGTGTAGATCCTGTTCGGATCGAGCGGCTGGCCGTTGACCTTCACGTCGCGCACCCGAGCTGCCGCCGGCGCGGCTCCGATCCACCGTCATCGTCAAGCCGGAGACCTGCGGGAACGTGCCGTTCTGCGCCGGCAGCGACGACACGCCGTGGTTCAGCGCCTCGAGCACGACCCGGCCCGGCAGCGCCAGGACGCAGATGACGTTGTCGAACGGATGGATTTCGATCAGCGTGCGGCGCGTGAGCGGGCCGGCGGGGAAGAGGCGGTTGCCGCGGATGCTGCCGCAGTTGATGATCGCGATGTCGGTCTTCGCGTCGGCGCGGATGGCGTCGGCCACGAGGTTGCCGAGGTTGGTCTCCGACGAGCGGAGGTGGGCGCTCACGCCGTCCAGCGGCACGCGTCGTGGTGCCGGCGACCTTGTCGAGCGCCGTGCTCAGCCGCGATTCGAACGAGGCGACGACGGCGGCGGTCTTCGGATCGTCGGCAAGCGCGCTGGTGATCGGCAGCAGCTCGTAGAAGCGCTCGACCGTGCCGGCGACGCCGCTGATTGACGTCGATGCGCGCGACGAACTTGGCGTCCGAGCCGGCCTTGCTGATGAGCGAGCGGCGCTCGGCCGCGGTGATCAGGTAGTGCTCGTGGCCGCCGATCACCAGGTCGATCTCGGGATACTGCTCGACCAGCGCGCGGTCGTCGGCGAAGGCCAGGTGGGTGACGGCGACGATGACGTTGGCGCCGGCCTGCTTCAGCATCGGCAGGTAGCGGCCGGCGGCGGTCAGCGGATCGAGATCTTGCGTGTGTTTCAGCTTGTCGCCGGTGATCTCCTGCGTGTTCAGGCACAGGCCGATGAAGCCGACCTTCAGCGCGCCGAACTGTCTTGACCACGTACGGCGCGGCGCCGCCGATCGGCTGGCCGGTGTTGGTGTCGACGACGTTCGAGACCACCCACTGGAACGTCGCCTCGTGCATCCGCTGAATCAGCACGTCGTCGCCGAAGTCGAACTCGTGGTTGCCGAGCGTGGCGAGGTCGAGGCCGGCGGCGTTGAGCGCGGCGATCATGTGCTCGCCCTTGAACACGCTCGAGGCGACCGACGGCGAGAGAAAGTCGCCGGCGAGCACCAGGAACGGCGTGCGCCCGGCCTTCGCGATGTTCTGCTTCAGCGTCGCGACGCGCGCGAGGCCGCCCAGGCCGTCGATCGGCACCGTGGTGTAGACGTCGTTGATTTGCAGGAAGGTGACCGGCGCGGCGGCGCGCGCCGCGAATTCCTGCTGCGCCGCTGGCGGCGCGATGAACGACGCGTACGACGAGAGTCGCGACCGAACGAACCACGAACGGCGAATGACGCGAACGACCGAACGAGGGACCGCGAACGACGAACGTCTCATCTGTACTGGATCCATCCGCCGACCTGGCGTCAGGTCGACGTTGCCGCCGCTGAGGATGACGCCGACGCGCAGGCCGCGGATCGGCGTCGTGCCTTCGAGCGCCGCGGCGGCGCCGAGCGCGCCGGTCGGTTCGACGACCAGCTTCATCCGCTCCCAGAGGTAGAACATCGTCCGCAGCAGCGTCGGATCGTCGACCGTGGCCATGTCGCTGACGTGCTGCGAGGACGAGCGGGAAGGTGAGCGAGCCGAGCGACGGCGTGCGCGCGCCGTCGGCGACCGTCTTCGGGTTGTCCACCGTCTGCAGCTGTCCTGGTCCGGAACGATCGCGTCGCATCGTCTCCCGCGGCCGGCTCGACGCCGATCACCCGGCAGTTGCGGCGCCAGCGCCTTGGCGGCGATCGCCGAGCCCGAGAGCAGTCCGCCGCCGCCGCACGGGACGAACAGCAGGTCGAGCGGCGCCGATCTCTTCGATCAGCTCGCGCGCCGCCGTGCCCTGGCCGGCGATGATGTGCGGGTGATCGTAGGGCGGGATCAGCGTCAGGCCGCGTTCGGCGGCGAGGCGCCTGCCGATCGCTTCGCGGTCTTCGTTGTCGCGGTCGTAGAGGATCACCTCGCCGCCGTAGCCTTCGGTGGCGATCCGCTTCACCGCCGGCGCGTCGGACGGCATCACGATGACGCGCGGGATGTCGAGCACCTGGCCGGCGAGCGCGATCGCCTGCGCGTGGTTGCCGGACGAGAAGGTGACGACGCCGCGGCGGCGCTGGTCGGCGGTGAGGCGCGACAGCGCGTTGTAGGCGCCGCGGAACTTGAAGGCGCCGGCGCGCTGCAGGTTCTCGCACTTGAAGAACACGCTGCGCGCCGGTGCGCGCGTCGATCGTGCGCGAGGTGGCGACCGGCGTCTTGTGGGCGGCGCCGGCGATCTGCGTCGCGGCGCTCTCGACGTCGGCAAACGTAGGTATGGTCATGTGTCGGTGACGTTCGGGGTGTTCCGGTAGTGTCCGGCTTCAGCCGGACCTACTTCAGCTGCCCGCTCAACTCTTCGTAGACCTTGCGAATCGCGATCGGCCCCTGCGACGAGGCCAGCGTCCAGGAGCCGTATTCGCCCCAGTTGGCCTGCTTGACGGCCTCGTCCACCGGCACGCCGGCCTTGTACAAGCGCGTCGCTTCGGCGATCACCGCTTCCATCGCCTTGTGGTAGGCGCGGATCTCTTCCTGCGACACCGCGCCCGTTTCGGTGAAGCCGTGGCCGGCGATGTAGATCGTCGCGTTCATCGCCTCGGCCTTGTCGAGCGCCTTCAGCCACTCGCTCGGATAGGCGGAGCGCATGGCGGGGAAGACGCGGTTCAGGTAGATCTCGCTGAGGAACAGGATCTTCTGGCGCGGCAGCCAGACGGCGAGGTCGCCGCCGGTGTGCGAGCGGCCGAGGAACAGGATCTGGATCTCCTCGCCGCCCATCGTGAAGCGTCTTCTTGTCGGCGACCAGCTCCGCGTCGGCCGGCGCGTCCACGCGCTCGTCGCGACCGCGCGTTGCGCGAGGCTTCAGCCGAGCGATCGAGGATCGCCTTCGAGGTCGGGTGGATGATGTAGTGCACGCCGGCGGGGAACGAGGCGTTGCCGGCGGTGTGATCGCCGTGGTCCGACGCGATCACGACGGTGGTGATCGGCTTCGGCGTCACTTTCCTGATCGCGTCGACCAGCCCTTTGGTCTCGGCGGCGCTGCCCTGGCCGTCGGCGACCAGCACGCCGGCGTCGGTGACGACGAACATGTTGGTCGTGGTGAACTTCTCGGGGCCGGCGTGGAAGTCTTCGTAGGTGTAGACGTTGTCGGCGACTTTGATGGTGCGCGGGAAGTCGGTGAGCTGCATGCCGCGCTTGATCGGATCGGCGGTGCGGACGACCGGCTGCTGGGCGTTTATGATGGTCGACAGACAAGCGCTGCTGAGGAGAGCAGGCGGCGAACCGCTTCGACATGTGCGGCGAACTCCTTGGTGTATCGCGAATTCGTATGCTAACATCAGGGTTCCTCAGGTGACGCGGGGTGGAGCAGTCCGGTAGCTCGTTGGGCTCATAACCCAAAGGTCGCGGGTTCAAATCCCGCCCCCGCAACCAACTTTCCCTTTAGATTTTTGCGATTTCGGAGCGTGCGGAGGCCGTCTCCACAATGTCTCCAAAACTTCGACCGATCGATCCGCCGTCGAGTAGTCGGATCGCCCCATCAAGCGCCGCTGGACTCGGGTGCATGTAGCGCTGGGTCGTTCCCAAATCGCTGTGCCCGGCGAGTTCCTGAATCGCTCGACCGGGCGCACCGCGCATCGCCAGGTGTGAACAGAACGTGTGTCGCAGCACATGCACGCCTCCGTCGGCCAAGTTGGCCCGACGTGCCGCCCGCAACACCAGCCCCTGCACCTCGCGCTGCCGTAACGCTCGACCGTCCTCCGCGGAGTGGCCGCGTAAAGCGATCGCCCGCCCCGCAACGTTGGTTGAATCGAGCGGCGTATGAATCTCGAGACAGACTGACTCTTGGCGTCTAGCGTCGGCTTGACAACCGGTTCGAGGGCCAGAGCGACGACTCACCACGCGCTCTCGAACTCCATAACCGTCGGCGGGACGCATTACATGAGACGTTCGCATCTAAACCTCTCATCGTCGTCGATTGGGGGCAGACCGACGACGCGAGGCCTCACGAGTTCGTTGAATTGGCGCTTGGCGCAGGTCGTAAAGCCGTCGTGTCCTGGCTCCGACCACAACAAGAAGCGAAGAAGGTACTGGACTTTGTCATCAGTCTTCCCAACGGCACGCAAATCGGGGTCGATCCGCCGGACACTGCCGCGAGCATCACTTATTCCGGCTGCGCAGCCATATCGACTGGGCGAGGTCCGAGTTTGATGCTAGCGGGCGAAGAGGTTGGTCTTCGCGAGGTCGATCACTTCGTCCCCGCGCCCGCTAAGCACCGCGCGAATCATGTACAGGCTGAAGCCCACGGCTTGCTCCGAAGTGATCGTCGGAGGCATCGACAGCTCCTGTCGATTGACCACCACGTCCACCAGGCACGGCCCGTCGTGCGCGAAAGCGGCCGCGAGCGCCGGCTGAAGATCCTTGGGATCCTCAACGCGCGTGCCGAGAATCCCCGCAGACTCAGCCAGCTTGGCGAAGTCTGGGTTCACGAGCTCAGTGCCGTAGGGTAGCCACCCGGCCGCCTTCATCTCCAGTTCCACGAAGCCGAGGGTGCTGTTGTTGAATACCACTACCTTGACCGGCAGGTTGAGCTGCTTCAACGTGAGCAGGTCGCCCAGCAACATCGCCACACCGCCATCGCCGGATAGGCTGATGACCTGCCGGGCGGGCGATGCGGCCTGCGCACCGATGGCCTGCGGAAGCGCGTTCGCCATCGATCCGTGGACGAAGGACCCTAACAGACGCCTCCTGCCGTTCATTCTCAGATAGCGCGCCGCCCACACGGTTGGCGTGCCGACGTCGCACGTCACGATCGCATCGTCCGACGCGAGGTCGTTGACCAACTTTGCGACGTATTGCGGATGGATCGGCGTCCGCCCCGGTTCTCCGGTTGCCAGGTCGTCGAGATCCTTCCGCGTGCGCGCGTAGTGTTCAAGACACTTGTTCAGATAGGCGCCATCGGCTTTGGCATCGAGCAACGGAGTCAGCGCCTGTAACGTTTCGCGCACATGCCCAATCAGGCCGAGATCGACGCGGGTACGGCGGCCGATCTGTTCGCCGCGCACGTCCACCTGCACGACTTTCGCATCCTTGCGGATAGAACTGCTGATACGGGAAGTCGGTGCCGAGCATCAACAGCGCGTCACAGTCCATCATCGCGTGATAGCCGGACGAAAAGCCCAGCAGCCCGGTCATGCCCACGTCATACGGATTGTCGTGCTCGATGAATTCCTTACCTCGCATCGCGTGAACGATCGGGGCCTTCAAGCGATCGGCGACACCGATGAGCTCGGCGTGCGCGTTTGCGCAACCCGCACCGCCAAGAATCGCAACCTTCCTGGCTGCGTTCAGGATCTCGGCCGCCTTCTCGATGACGTCCGCTGGCGGGACGGTGATTGATTCCCGGTCGTCGATTCCCAGGGAGAGGGCTGGAGAGGCGCATTTTCGCAAGGCGACGTCGCCGGGCAAGATCACGACCGCTACGCCTCGTCTGGCGATTGCCGTGCGCATGGCGATGCCAAGCACGCGCGGGATCTGTTCCGGCTGCGAAACCAATTCGCAGTAGTGGCTGCAGTCCTTGAAGAGATGCTCGGGATGCGTCTCCTGAAAGTATCCGCTGCCGAGCTCAGCGCTTGGAATTTGAGCGGCGATCGCCAGCACGGGCACACGGCTGCGATGACAATCGTAAAGACCGTTAATCAGGTGCAAGTTTCCCGGTCCACAACTGCCCGCGCACACGGCCAACTGGCCGGACACGTGCGCATCGGCACCAGCCGCAAAGGCCGCCACTTCTTCATGTCGCACGTGCAGCCACTCGATGTCCTTATTCTTTCGAATGACATCTGTCAGGCCATTCAGCGAATCGCCGACGACGCCGTACACGCGCTTCGTACACCGGCCGCAACTAGCGTCTCAATGAAGACGTCACTAACGCTTCTCGTCATGAGTGCCCTTCCGATGTCTTAGCCGGCGGCTATGGATCAACTGGTCGATCACGATGTGGGACCCTGGCGAAATCGTAACGGTAGCTACCGGCACGCCTGGTGGCTGCGCCGATCCCAGCAACACGGAGACCTCGACCCTGATGACACGGCCAACGAGCATACGCGCGAACTGCACAGCAAAGACCCGCGGGGCGCCATCGGGCGACGTGTACCCTTCAACTCGCGGGAAGCTCGGCGTCCACATCGAGGCGCGTCGGGGGCTTGTCAGCTCGTAGTTGATTCGACCGTCCGGCCACGTTTCCACTAGCGCGACGGTGGCGGGAATCCCCGTCGCGACTGGAGCGGGCGGCGCGCTGGATGATCTCGCCGGCGACTGCGACGAAATGGCGACCACGATTGCGCTGGCTACCCACAACACTGCGGCCATATGTATATCGCCTTAGAGGCGACGGAGCTCGTGGGCATGCTCACATGCCCCCTGACGAGCCTTGACTACCCTGATGATGACGCCGGCAGATCGCACTTTTCAAGCCTTGGCGCTTCTTCCGCTTGAGCGATGAACACGAGAGCTCCGCCACGTTAGCCCTCGCCAGGGCCTCGTGGCCGTTGTTAGCGGTGACGATCCAGCCACTGGTGGTGCCGTAGGCCTGGGGAGCATCAGATGAGAGCCAGGGATGGGCATACTCCGATACCCCGCGTCGTCGGTACTGACGATGCTGAAGTAGCCAGGCGGGTTTAGCGGTGGGTCAGGCTGACAATCGGGGCAGAGGTCGCCTGCGTCTGTGCAGCCGTCATGACCCATCGGCAGGTCAGGATGCTCCTCTCACATCCCGCGCTCACAGCGGAGGACAGACAGGCATCAGCGATGTTGGTCGTTGTCCTGCGGCGGCAGCGGCGCGACGACGAGCTTGTGCGCGTCCTCGTCGAGCGCGAGTTCGAGGCGGCAGACGTGGCAGCGATACAGTTGATTCGGCCTCGGACGCCTCCGCCGAAGCCGAACGTCGTCACGCCGCTGTGGACGCAAACGAAGCACCGGCACTGGGTCGATGCCCGGCTCGTAGACCAAGCGCGACGGGTTGTGAACTGCGGATGCTGCAAAACGGCAAATGGCCGGCCGCTTCAAAGACCGCGCACGCGCGTTAGCGCACGGCGAGGATGTGCGGCAGTCACTGGAATCGAGAGGCTGGGTAGCGGAGTTTCGAGCACCGAGCCGGTAAGCGCTCGCTGGACGCGCTGGGTCGGGTGCTCGACGTCCGTGGACAGCGCCGCGAACATTCTCTGCGCAAAGCCTTGTCAGAGAGCAGCGATTGGCGTAACGTCCGACCGTGCCGTCTGGTGCGCTGATATGCCCTGTGTGCGGAGGGAGACTGAGAGCTGTGCGGACTGTCGCATTTGCCAGACCCAGCGGTTACGCAGAGTGCTACGTTTACGAGTGCTCTCAAGGCGTGCCGGTCTATCTCACTCGGCATGGATTGTGGTCTCAGCGCTGGCACCACAGAGGCCCCGACGACTATTCGGCAGTTGCTGCCCAACTGAAGCATCCTCTCGTGCCCAACACAGGCGTAATAGAGTTACCCGAACCCGACCCCTGCCGATTGAACCCGTTAGCGGTCAATTCATCGGCTCACCATCCAAATCTGTCTCGGTCTCTGTAGGTCTTCGTCATCGGTGCCGACGATGCTGGTGTAGGCAGGCGGGTTGAGCAGCCGGGCCGCCTGGCAATCGAGGGAACATCAGTCGCCAGCGCCATTGCGAGCCCAGGTCAAGGCCGTTGCAAGGGGACGCCGCACAGGTCGACCAAAATCAGCGTTGTTAACGCTGATCACAGCCTCATGTCGTCACGGTCGCGAGCCCAAGCCTTCAGGGAGCGCGCACGGACACCACCGATACCCGCGGTGAGTTCCGCTTCGCGTTCCTGCCTCCTGGCATCTACGACGTGACGACCGCGCGCCAGGTTTCGAGCCGGCCCAGATTCAGGACGTCCGCGTGGACCTCGATCGGACCGCCACGATGCAAATCGCGCTGCAAATTGCGGCCGTGATTGAGACCGTGCATGTGCGCGGCGGCCCTCCGGCGATCGACGTCACGAACACCACGACGGGGCTGAACGTGACGGCGGAGTCTGTATTCGCGCATCCCTCTCGATCGCAGCTTCTTCGCCGTCGCCCGTGTCGCGCCCGGGACTCAGGAAGACGAAGTGGGTACGGCTTTTTATGGCTCCACCGGACTTGAGAATCAGTACGTCGTCGATGGTCTAAATGTCACCGGAACCCTCACGGACGGTCACGGCAAGGAGTTGAACTTTGACTTCATCGAGCAGGTCGAGCTCAAGACTGGCGGGTTGCCGGCCGAGCATGGACGCACGACCGGCGGCATCCTGAACGTGATCACGAAATCCGGGGGGAACCAATTTCACGGATCGGTGTTCGGGTTCTTTGCAGGCGGCCTTCTTTCGAGCTTGAATCGGACCGCCGCCCGCCGGCCCGCGGACACCACCACCATCAACGACACCTCGTCGAAGGGTGACTTCGGCGCGGACCTCGGCGGCCGGCTCGTGCGCGACCGACTCTGGTTCTTCGCCGCATACAACCGCGTCGCGGACAACACCGACACCACAGTGGTGCGCGACCTCGCAAGCCAGGGCGCTCCGCGGCGCCGGTGCGGTGATCCCGGGCGAGCGGCGCGGCAACCGCTTCGCCGGAAAACTGACCTGGCGGGTGGGGTCGTCCAGCAATGTCGACCGTTCTCGGTGTTCGGCGACCCGAACCGCTTCATCGGTCCGGTGGCCTCGATCAACGGTCCTCCCAGCACCTACTTCGGAACCCACGACGCCGGCGGCAACGCCGACTTCAGCGCGCGATATCGAGGGGACGGTCGGCCGCTCGGTGCTCGTCCGCGCGCTCTACGGCCAGCACCGCCAGAGCGACGACGCTCAGCGGCCCAGGGACCGAGATGCCGCGATTCGACGACCTGACGGTCAGCCCCAAGGCGAGCAGCGGCGGCATCGGCCGTTACGACGACAGTTCACGCGAGACGCGACGTCTTACAAGATCGATGTCTCGAAGTTCGTCAAGGATCACGAGCTGAAAATCGGCGCGGACGTGGAGGACCTGCGCGGCACCGACAGCGCCTTCGTCAGCGGCGGCGACGCCGTGCGGAAACTGTCCGGCGCGCGATGGCACGGCGTACTACGGCCACTTCCTCTACGTCGACGATCGGGCTGCCAGGTTTCGATCGCGACGACTCCCTCGACCTGGCAGCCCGCGCAGCCTTTCTACTCCGCCCCTCGCACCCGCAATCTCTCGGCGTATGTTCAGGATGCCTGGCAGATTCGCAAGGGCCTCGCCTTGAACCTGGGACTCCGGTTCGAGCATCAACGTCTCGAGGATCGGGACGGGACACGTCCCGCTCGCCGTCGACAACTGGGCGCCCCGCGTGGGCGTCGTCTGGGACGTGCACCGGGACGGCCGCAGCAAGCTCTACGCGAGCTTCAGCCGCTATTTCGAGAGCATCCCGCAATTGATTCAGTTCACGGCGTTCGTCGGTTCGACCACCGTGGAGTCGTACAACTTCAATCCCGTCCGCAGGCGCGTTTACCCCCGATCCGGCGACGCACCGGGTGTCCTCCGTCTTCGGCGGCGACTCGACCCCCGTGGATCCTGACATCAAGGGTCAGTACGTCGACGAATGGCTGGTGGGTCTGGAGCGCGAGCTGCGCGGCCACGTCGTGCTCGGGCTCAAAGGGAGCTGGCGGCGGCAGGGACGCGTCATCGAGGATCTCGATGCCGGGAACGGTGATTATCTGTTCGGGAACCCCGGCGAAGGATCCGCTTCGACCCTCGCGTTCTTCGATGGCTCGAGCGCTCCGTCGCCCCGCGCCGAGCGGACGAACGTCCAGCTTCGAAGTGACCGCTCGCAAGCGGTTATCCAGTGGTTGGCAACTCCTTGGCAGCTACGTCGTCAGCCGGTTGCGCGGAAACTACGACGGCAGCTACCAGCGCTCGACTGGCCAGGCCAACCCCAACTGGAATTCCGGTTTCGACTGGGCCGACCTGCTGGTCAACGCCTCTGGACCGCTCACATCCGAGAGCGAGCAGCAGGGCAAGCTCGATGGCAGCTACGAGTTCGCGCGGTCGCGCCGCGGGCCTCAACCTGGGGGCTTCGTTGCACGCATATTCGGGCCTGCCGGAGAACGCCTACGGGCTCTCTTTCAACTACTCCAATTGGGAGTACCTATCTCGCGCCGCGCGGCACCGTCGGACGAAATCCCGCCGATGTCGGCATCGATCTCCACGCCAGCTATCCGATCCGTCTCGGAAGATTCGATGCGGCTGCGCGTCGAGGCCGACGTCTTCGACCCGTTCAACCGGCAGGCGCTGTTGTCCTACGATCAGCGATACAACCTCTTCGCCAACGGTCCTTGCGCGGGCATACCCGATGGACTCTGCAACGGCGACGGCGGGTTGGCGGCGCGGCCTGGCACGCTGATTCCCGAACGGCTCGATTGGCGATCCGCGCCAGACCGCGCCCAACCCCGACTACCTGACGAAAGGCACGCGCTTCACCAACCCGCGTAGCGTGCGTCTGGGCGTGCGGTACACCTTTTAGCGGTCCTCACTTGAAGCCTTTGATCAACACGAGGTCCGACAGGATCGTCGCGCGCGAGGTCGGCGAGCCGGCGGCCATCCGGCGACCAGGCGAAGCTGGTGATGCGGCGATCCGTGAAGTGGGTGAGCGGCCGCGGACTCCCGCCCAGTCGATCGGCTGGACCCAGATGTTGGCCGGATCCTCGTCCTATCACGGTACGCGAACCCGCGGCCGTCCGGCGTCCAGATGCGGTTCGACCATTGCAAACGGCGTGCTCGCGCTGCGTTCGTGCAGTCAGGGAGATCGCAGACCATCCGCAAAGTTGACGATCGTTTGTGACCCCGAGTTGCAAAAGCGAGACGACGACCGTCTGGCGAAACACTCGGGATTGACGACGACACCGGATCGCGAAAAAATCTCGCGGGCAGTTCCTCCCGCCACCGGCACCGACCACAACGTATGCAGACCGGATTGCCGTCGACACCGGCTTAGCGCGCGACAAAGAGCACTGTCGCGCCATCAGGCGTCAGCCGCGAGCAGCCCAGCCTCTCATGTCGGTCAGCTTCTGAGCCGCTGTGTCCCGTCCAACGAGATCCGGTATATACCACCGGGCTCTTCGGTTGCGAACACGAGCTGGTCGCCCTGCGGACGCGATCGCCGACCAGAGACGGCCAGCCGCGGCCCGACGACCACCTGGGTGCGCGCGGTTCCCAGATCGAACCGTCCAGATCGCTGCAGCCGCTTCAAGAGAGGACGCCATGTAGGCCATCACCCCAGCGTCATTGACGGACACATCCGTCCGGTGCGGCCGCGCTCTCTGCGGATGACCAGTGTCCATCTGCTCACCGGACGGCACCACCAAGCCACACCCCGGCCCGCGTGTCTGTTCGCGTCGAGACTGCGTTCAAACGATCGGCCGTCAACGACACGCCACTGTATGTCGCGAGATCGCCGCGTCACTACCGTGGATACCTTCGAGCTCCGAAGATCCACCGATCCTCGATCTGCGCGTTCGACGACGTCGCGTGTGTCCCGCATCGCCGACACGCGCGTGGCCGTCCAGCCAGACCAATCCAGTCGTCACGGCGATCGCATCCGCGATCGTCTGACGCTCCGACTCCCGCTCGCCGACGTCGAGCACCACGATCTCCGCTCATGACGCACAGCGCGTCGGTCCGGCCATTCAGTCGAGCCCGTGCACAGCAATCGCCGAGCCATCGCGGCGACCAGCCGAGGCTGTCTGTCGAAATACTTGAATGCGACGTCTTTTCGCCAGAACCCGCTCGTTCGAGCCATCCGCGTCAGCGATCACCACCTGAGAGATGCTCCACCATTCGACGTTACAGCACCCGGCGCACGAACGCCATGTGCCGGCCGTCCGCTGACCAGCCGACGGCAGAGAAGACCTGCGTCCGCGAGCTTCTGGGGAGTGCCGCCGAGCAACGGCACGCGCCACAGTTCCGGGAAGGATCCCTGCGGAGCTCTGCGCAATCACGAAGTCGATATAGCTGCTGTCCGGCTCCACCGTCAGATTGCGGAAAGTCTTCCCAGGTTCCGCGGCCATGATCCGGACATCGCTTCCCATCGACGTCTGGCGCACGTAGAGAGCATGATCATCCGAGCGAACGTAGGCCACGAACTTGCCGTCCGGAGAGATCACGCCGCCCCTGGCGTTGCCCGTAAATGTCTGCGGCTGAATCTCGACACTCACCAGCGCCGTCGGGCTTTCCAGACGGTCGCGTGGGCGCGCACGGCGCCACCATGCGTACCCGAATGCGCCGAGGAGTCCGGCGAACGCTAGCCCGCCGAATGCCAGCCCCTTTCGATGACGGCCAATCAGCCCGCCGATGATCTGCGTGTCTGATGACGGAGACACCGCCGTCGCGCGTCGCGTGAACCGGCAGAACAGGTGCAGGGACTCGCGAAGCGACATTCGAGTCCGACTGCCGCGGACGCTCGTGCGCTTTCCGAGTCCGTCTGCCGTTTGACGCGCATCAGATCGGCCCGCAACTCGGCAGCGCTCTGGCAGCGGACGAGGCGATCCTTCTCGAGCAGTTTGAGGAGGGCCTCCTCCAGGCGCACCGGCAGGTCGGCCCTGAGCGTCCGCGGTGTCGCGGGTTCCTGGCCGAGGATCGCCGCCGAGACGACCGCGCTCGTGCTGCCGGTGAACGCGCGCCGGCCGGTGGCCATCTCGTAGAGCACCAAACCCAGGGAGAACAGATCCGTTCGGCCGTCCAGCGATTCGCCGCGCAGCTGCTCGGGTGACATGTACGCCAAGGTGCCGATTACGGCGGCGGGCCCGGTCAATCCATCGGCCTCGAGAGTCATGCCGCCCGCGTGGCCGACCATCTTCACCAGACCGAAATCCAGAATCTTTGGTTGGCCTCGCGACGTGAGGAAGATGTTCGCCGGCTTGAGATCGCGATGGATGAGGCCTCTCTCGTGAGCCGAGTCGAGCGCGTCGGCCAGCGATAGGGCGGAATCGACGAGCGCGTCCATCGCCAACGCGCCCCGGGTCAGTCGCTGATGCAGCGTCTCCCCTTCGAGAAGCTCCATGACCAGGTAGTCGCGGCCGGCGTCATGTCCCACGTCGAAGACGGCGCAGATGTTCGGATGGTTGAGCGATGCGATCGCGCGGGCCTCGCGCTCGAAGCGCGCGCGAGCGTCGCTGTCCGTAGAGCTGTGCGCCGGGAGAACCTTGATTGCGATCACGCGCTGGAGTCGGGTGTCGTAGGCGCGATAGACCTCGCCCATCCCGCCAGCATCGATAAGCGCGTCGACCCGATAGGGTCCGAGGATCGTGCCCGGCGACAGAACGGCGGGATCGAGCGCCAGCGGATCCCCGACAACGCCGGCCCGTTCATCGCCGGCCAACAGCGCGTCGACCTCGGCGCGGAGCGACGAATCCTGACCGCAGGCCTCTGCCAGAAACGATGTGGCGCTGATCCGGCGGACGCTCGAGCGCGTCGTGAAAGATCTCGGTCGCCATCCGCCAGCGTTCTGGGTTCACAACGCGTCTACTCTGTCTGCCAGTTGACTGTGTAGCCACGCTCGCGCCACACGCCACTCTCGCTCGACCGTTCTCGGCGCAATGTCGAGAACGGCAGCGGTTTCCTCCAGCGACAATCCACCGAAGTAGCGCAGTTCGACGATGCGGCTCTTGCGCGCATCGAACGCCGCCAGCTTCACAAGCAGATCGTCCAGCGCGAGGACGTCGAAGTCGACCGTTGGGCCCGGAAGCGCCTGATCCGCGAGAGAAACCCGCAGCCACTGTCCCGAGCGCTTGTGCATGTTCCGGCGGCGGGCATGATCCACCAGGACACGGCGCATCATTTGGGACGCGAGTCCGAAGAACTGTCCACGATTCTGCCAGCTGATCTGCTGTTGACCGGCGAGGCGCAGGTAAGCCTCGTGCACGAGCGCCGTCGGCTGGAGGGTGTGGTTTCGACGCTCGCCGCGCAAATAGGCCGCGGCACGACGCCGGAGGTGCTGGTAGACGATCGGCACGAGACGGTCCGCCGCCCCCGGCTGACCGGCCGCCCAGGCTCGAAGTAGCGCCGTGACTTCAACGCTGTCAGCCACTTGCGAAGCCATCGTAAGCCAGAAAGCTGGTCCGCTCGCGGCTTTCTCCCCTGCCGTCCATCAGTGAAGCAGCCCATTTGGCGCGATGGCGGTGTTTTACCGACTTTCTCGCGTCTTGACCAGGAGCCGGATCGGCGCCGTTGCTAGCAGATGTACCGGCTCAGTGAAGGAGAACGCCCAATGAGACGAGTAGAAATGGCCACGATTGTCGCGGCGACCCTCGCGGTCGGCGCCGGGTCACGCGCGGTCGGATCGGCGGACCATCGCGCCGAGTCCAAGAAAACGCACGTTGCACCAACGAAACGCTGAGAGGACGTATGGCATTCAGATCCAGGGAACACGCCCGTCAGCACCGGGCGGCGCGGTCGAATCCGTGATCGGCGTGGTGACGCGCGATTACGACGGGTGTGGGTCGATTCACACAGGTCGACAACGTCAAAGGCTCGATCACCGTCTGGGTGCCGGATCGGGTGGGCGGCGGCACCTACGAGGTGAACCCGGACTGCACTGCGATTGTCCACGCTCAACCCGGACCGAACATCCTTCTCGAAGAGCGGCTCGTCATCGTCGGGGATGGCCGCGAGGTTCTGAGCGCGACGATGCTGCCGCCGCCGGTCATGGTGACGGCGGTCGCGCGGAAGCTTCAACACGATTAGAACCAACCGCTCGATCCAGCCTCACAACCGGCTGGCTTCGAGCCTTTCATTCGAGGTCACTCTATGCGGAAATCTATCGAAGAACAGCGCGTTGATCTTTTCCGGACTTTTGGTGCTGGCCCTGTTCTCGGCACGCAACGGCTTCAGTCAAGAGCACAAGAACCAGGCCTTCACAGATCCGAAGGCGCCGCCGCTCGGCCTGGGACTAGGGCATGCATCCAGCGATGAGGTGCTGGAACGGGTCGTGGACCGAAGCAAGGGACACGTCCTCGTCGATCCCAACACGCTCCATCCGCCGGCACTCTCGCCCGATGTAAACGACGGCTTCACGTGGCGACCGAGCAAGCCGTACACCTGTTGGGTTGTCGAGCCTGGAGAACAGCGCGACTATGCGCCGGGCACCGCAGTGGCGTGTTTCGTGAGGGTGACCCTCGGGGACAGGTTCGTCAACGGCGACGGGAGCCTGCTGGCCGATCAGGCGACGGGGAAGCCCGACGATTTCTTCGGCTACGATTGCCCGCAGGGCTTTACCGTGAAGGACTTCACCAACAATCGGTGGATCGCCGTCCGTTACTTCGACAGCAATCTCAATCACCTCGGGTCGATCCGCTCGGCGAAATACGACGGCATCAACTACAACTACACGACCGGAAAGGCCGTCGAGTTGCACGCCCATTTCATCGAAATCGATACCATGCAACCCGTCGACGGGACCGCCGACAACGAATTCACGAAATTCCTCGGCGACGACTACGGTCCCGTCATCGGCTCGCGCGGCCAGAGTCCTCGCGAACAGTTCCGGGCGAATCGATTACACACCGGGTTCAATTCGATTCTCTACGAAGCCGGCCCGCACCCACTCGATTCGTTCTTCGCCGGCGATCCCAGCGGCATCCTGCCCGTGTGCAACGCGCTCAAGTAGGCCCATCTGAAGAGAAACCCGCGAGTCGCCGCACCTCACGCGATGCGGCGGCTCGCAGCCTGGGCGAACGCGGATGACCCGTTTGCAGTCCTTGCAGGCCGCAACGGTCGGACGATTTTCAGGTACGGTTTCACCAACAGCAACCCTGGCGAAACCTGATCATTTGTCATCTTTCGTTCCTCGGGCTACTGTTTCTGAGTGGCGCCGAGCGTCATGATCCATACATCGCCTTCGGTGGTGAGCGACGTATAGAAGATCGTCTTGTTGTCCGACGGCAGGCTGAATCGGTCCACGCGGTCGGCGTGAAACAGCTCACGGGCCTTTCGGCTCTGGTCGTCCCAGATCTGGAGCGCGCCCGAATCGCTCAAGAACAGAAACTGGTGGCCGTTCTGGAGCCAGGTCGGCGCGAAGCCCGTGGTCGTGAGCCGCTCGTACGCGTGGCTCGCGAAGGAATAGGAGTGGACACCTTTCAGGTTCGGGCTATTGGTCCAGCCGAGCAGGCCACTGCCGTCGGGCGCCCAGCTCCAGGTCGTGAAGCCTGAGGTCGCGCCGGGCATCTCCGGCACCAACTCCGCGCTGCCGCCAGGACCGAGATCCCTGATCCATGTTCTGCCGGCTTCGTGATAGGCGATGCGACGACCGTCAGGCGACCACACCGGTGTGTTGACGTCCTTCCGCGTCGGCGCGCTCAACGGCTCGAGCCCACGGCCGTCAGGGCGAATGCTCCAGATCTCGTAGTGACCACTGCGATTCGAATAGAACGCGACACGCGATCCGTCCGGCGACCAGTCCGGCAGCCGGTTGATCCAGGCATCGTTGGTGAGCGGGCGGATGCCGCTGCCGTCCGCCCGCGCGACGAAGATTTCTTCGCGAGTCTCTCCCTCGGAACTGAAGGCCAACCACTGCCCGTCATGGGAGACGCTCGGGTCGGTCGATCGCAGCGACCGCTCCACGACCGTCGTCGGCGCACTGACCACCGTCCCCCTGTCCGGATCGAACGCCAGTCGGCGCACGATCGCGCGGTTCACCGACTGCACGTACGCAAGACGGGTCCCGTCGGCGGAAGCGCTGAGGTGCTTGGCATAGGTGGCGGGCGCCGTGATCGGCTGCGGCGCTGATCGCACCGCGCCCGACTGCTCGTCGATGGCGACGCGCCATACGTTCATCGAGCCGGCGCGGTTGCTCAGAAAGTAGAGAAAGCGGCCATCAGGCGACCACACCGGATCCCAGTCGATCGCCACACCGTCGGTCACCGCAACCGGTTGGCCGCCGGCGAGTGCCACGGTCCAGATGTCGCGATGGCCGTTGGTCGATCCCCAGTACGCCACACGCACGCCGTGCGGCGACGGGTGTGGCTGCACCGCGTCTCCTGTCTCGAGCGATCGCGATCCTCCCGTCTCGAGATCGAACAGCACGAGGTGGCTGAGGCTCGATCGGTTGGTCGGCTCGTTGATCCCCTCGCTGGCGTAGATCACCCGCCGGCCGTCCGGTAGCCACGACGGATTGCCGCCGCTCTCGGCGAGGCGCGTGACATGGCCGCCGTCGGCGTCCATCAGCAGAATGCCTCCGGACTGTCGAGCCGCGCTGTACACAATCCGGCGACCGTCCGGCGAGATCGCCGGCATCGTGCCATGCAGCGGCGAACCACCGGTCAGGTTGATGGCGGCGTCCTGGCCTCCGAGCGGCTTGCGATAGACGTCCCACACACCGTTCGACTGCGCGGCATAGACGAACCATCGTGCGTCTGGCGAAAGGCTCGGATGCAGTTCGTTGCCGGATTCGTCGGTCAGGCGAACGAAACTCGATGCAGCGATCGGCGCGTCGGTTGACAACCGCACCAGCAGTGCAGCAGCGAACGCCAACCCAATCAGCACGGCCGCCGCCAGCCCCCACCTCCGCGCCAACCAAAGGCCGACGCGATTGGCGGCGGGCGCGTCGCCGGTCGTCAATGTGCGCTCCAGCGCCTCGAGGTCGTGCAGCAGTTCCGACGCGGTCGCGTGCCGCCGATCCGGGTCGCGCTCGAGCGCGCGCTCGACGATCGTGGCGAAGCCTGCGGGAAGTGATGGCTCCAGCTCGAACCGCGCGGCGGTCTTTCCCTTCACGCTCGCTCGATCGCCGACACGCGCCTGTTCCGCCGGCCGTCGCCCCGCCACCATCTCGTAGGCGACGATGCCGAGCGCGTAGATGTCGACGCGCGGGTCGCCGTCCTGGCCCGCGGCGTGCTCGGGCGACATGTAGGCGGGCGTGCCCATCAGTGCGCCGTCTTGCGTGCCGGAAGATCTCGGGTGTGAAGACGAGACGTGAGTTCCTACCAGCGGCGCCGCGGCTTGCACCAGTTTCGCCACGCCGAAGTCCAGCAACTTCACGTACCCGTCGGTCCGCAGCATGATGTTCTCGGGCTTCACATCACGGTGCACGATGCCGGCGCGGTGCGCCACGTCGAGCGCCGCCGCGATCTGTCGAGAGATGTCGACGGCGTCGATGACCGCGAGCGGCCCGCGGCGAAGACGCTCTCGCAGCGTCTCGCCCTCGATTAGCTCCGAGACGATGAACGGCCGGCCATCGTCCGTGCCGATGTCGTAGATCGTGACGATGTTCGGATGATTGAGAGCCGAGGCGGCGCGGGCCTCGATCTCGAACCGCCTGACGCGTTCGGCGTCAGTGCCGAGCGGCGCCCGCAGCAGCTTGAGCGCGGCTCGACGGCCCAGCCGGACGTCTTCGGCGGCGAAGACCTCACCCATGCCGCCGGAGCCGATCAGCCCGGCGACTCGATAGGGTCCGATCGTTCGGCCGCGCATCGACTCGGCTTCGCGTTCATCGAGCCAGGCTGCTGCCGCGGCTGACGGCAGCGCCTCGAGGCGATTGCCGGCGCTCATCGCCAGCAGCGATTCGACTTCGTGCTTCAGATCGGCATCGCGGCCGCATGCTCCGGTCAGGAAGCGAGCGCGATCGGCGACGGGCAGGGCGAGGGCATCGTGAAACAGCTGCTCGGCCGCACGCCATCGCTGGTCCTCCATGGCGTCATCGAGCGCCGGAGAGCTCGCGCGCCAGCCACGCCCGCGCGAACTGCCAGTCGCGCGCGGCGGTCACCGACGACACGAGGAGCACCTGCGCGATCTCGTCGATCGTCAATCCGGCAAAAAGGCGCATCTCGGCGACCTGCGCTTTCCGCGCGTCGCGGCACGTCAGACGCTCCAACGCGGCATCGAGATCGATCAGGCTGGTGGCCGGGTCGGCCGACAGCCCTTCCGCATCCTCCAGGGATACGCGCCGCAAGTCACCGCCGTGCCTTGTGGCGCCGCGGCGGCGCGCGTGGTCGACCAGGATGAATCGCATCAGCCTCGCCGAGACGGCGAGGACGTGCGCGCGATCCTCGATGCGGAGATTGCGCTGGTCGACGAGGCGCAGGTAGACCTCGTGCACCAGGGCCGTGGTCTGGAGCGTGTGATTCGGACGCTCACGGCGGAGCTGCTGCCGTGCAAGTCGCCGCAAGTCCTCGTACACCAGAGGGATGGCCGCTTCGAGCGCGCCGCGGTTCTCCGCGGTCCATTCTGCGGGAAGGTGCCGGAGCGCCTCAGGTAGCTCATCCACAGTGACCATCATAAGCGAGGGCTCGTGACGGGGCGGTGACAGACTCCCGCGCGTTTTCTCGCCAATACCCAGAGACAGGACAACTTCTTCGACCTGCAAAGGCGGGAGACCGATGGCGATGTCACATCACGCTCGGCGCGGACGGCGTCTTCAGCCGTCCGCCATTGTTTGGCTGGCTGGATTGCTCTTCATGGCGCTGGCGGTCCGCTCGGACGCGGCTGGCCCATTGCCGTCCGACGGCTTCGGCCCGCGCTCCGACTGGATGGGCGACATGGACAGCCAGCTCCGTGACCTCCAGGTGAATCACGTGATCATTCCCGGCACGCACGACTCGGGGACCTATGCCATCTCCGAGGCCGGCCTGTTCGCGCCCGACGCGCCGATGATTCGGATCGCCACCGCCCTGAAGGAGAAACACGTCAACCTCACGGCGGTGCAGCTCTCGTTGGCGCTGAACAGCTCACCGTCCCTCGTCAAGGACTTCGTCTCGGGATGGAGCCGCACGCAGATCCGGACGATCTCGGAGCAGCTGAGCGACGGCATCCGTTACCTCGATCTCCGCGCCACCGGCAACGTGACCGCCGGCGGCGATGCGTACATTGCGCACGGCCTGTTTGGCGACAGCCTCAGTGAGATGATCCGTCAGGTGCGCGATTTCACGGTGCAGCACCCCAAGGAAGTGATCGTCATCGAGATCAGCCACTTCAATGCGATGAGTCTCGACGCGCACCATCGGCTGATCAACGACATCGAGAATCAGCTCGGGCCGTATCTCGTCAGCCGCGAGCGGCCGGACGGCACTCTGGCGGTGCACCCGAACATCACCTTCGGAGAGTTGTGGGACAGCGGCAAGCGGATCTTCGTCATCTACGAGAGGGACGGGCTGGTGTTCGCCCACGCCAACGAGCTGCTGGCCGATCGTCCGGCGTTCACGACGTTCACGGGCGCCGACGAGGACCACGCGCTGTGGCCGGATGCGCAAGCACTGGACCTCACCTGGCCGGAGCAGACGACGACCGATGGCCTGATTCATTTCCTCGCGCTCGACGTCACCTCGCAGCGCAATCTGTTTCCGCCCGGCGCGACGCCGTGCGTCGATTGTCCGTTCCAGGGGCACGCCGCCATCCTGACCGAGACGCCGGAGATGCTCGGCGCCAGCGCGACGTATGGGGTGCTCGGCCAGTACATCGATCCCGCCTACCAGTTTGTCGGCCAGGCGATCAACGTCGTCAAGAGCTGCACGGTCGATTCGTCGTTTCCGTTCGTGCACTGCTCGGTCCAAAGCGCGCCGCCGCCGCCGATCCCGCCCGAGCCCGCGACGATCGCTGACTGGGAAGGTGACGCCGGTCCCAACGGTCAGAGCGTCGGTCCCAATGTGCTCGGGTATCTCGAGGGCGCGTGGTCGTCTGGCGACCGCTTCAACGATGCCATTGGCACCTTGAACATCATCGACATCGACCGCTACGAGCGGATCGTCGAGCCGACCTTCGGCATGTCGTACGTCGACCTGCTGATCTGGCTCAATCGACAGATCTCTCTCCAGCACACGCGCACGCCAGGGCCGGACAACCACACGCCGGATCTACGGCTCGGCGATCGCGTGGACTTCACCGCCTCACTCGGTCCGTTCACGCAGCGCGCGCTCGACTCGAGCTACGGTCTGCTGAGTTCCTTCATCGGTCCGCATATCTACCTCCAGTGGGACTTCGGCGACGGTGAGATCACGTGTGTGCCGACCGGGCTATTCGCGGTGACACCATGTCAGCGGCCGGAGATCACGACCACCCACGTCTACGCCGCGCCCGGCTGCTACACGGTGAAAGCGTTTCTCATGAGCTTCAACGGTCCGCGGAACGAAGGGCAGGAAGTGGTCTGCGTCGCGCCGCCTGTCGCCGCGCTTCACGTCACCGCGCCGCCGGCGATCGTCGTGCAGCCGACCGAGCCGGGAGGAGGCGCGCGAGTCGGTTCGTCGCTGGCGCTGCAGGCATTCCTTGGGCTGTCGACGGCGTCCGATCCGTTCGACGCCGCGCCGGCGCTCGCCTCGATCGAGGGCGAAATCGCCGACGTCGCGGCGCCGGTGACACTCGACACGATCTTTCCATCCGGGATCTCGCCCGTGGACTTCTTCTATCGCGACAAGTGGGGCGAACGCGGCATCGGTGTCAGCAGCGTCAACGTCGTCGCGCCGCCGCGCATCACGATCGCCGGCACGTTGACGCCCAATGTTGCCGGCGGCCGATTCATCGAACTGACGCTCCTGAACGTCGGTCTCGGCGTCGCAGATCAGGTAGTGCTGACCAACGTGACGTTCAGGACGTTGATCGGCTCCGGCAGTGCGCAGCTGTCGGTTGTCGCGCCGCCGATCCTGGTCGGCAGGCTGGAGCCAGGCGCCAGCTGGCTCTTGCGTCTCGCGGTCGATATACCGGCCACCGTCAAGCGGTTCTCGGTGACGGAAGCCGCCGCGGTCTACGACGCCGCCGGTGGAACAACCGTGCTTTCGGGGTCGCAATCGTTCATCCGCTGACACAGAAGAGGACGTCATGACACATTGCTGGAAGACGATATCGATGGCGTTGGCGGCGCTACTGGTTGCGGCCACGCCCGGCCTGGCCAGCCCGTTCACGTTCGACACGACGCCGTCGGGAGGTACGATCGCGGGCGACGCCGGCACGACCGTCGGCTGGGGCTACACGATCACGAATGACTCAGCGGTGGAGTGGCTGGTCGGCGTGGGCGTCGATGCCTCGGGCTTCAACTACGGCGTGCCGGATAGCTCGATCTTCGATTTCCCGATCGTCGCGCCGAAGTCGAGCATCACGGTGCCGTACGATCCGGTGGCCGGGGTCGGACTGTTTCAGTTCACGTGGGACGCCGCCGCGTTCGCCCGCACCAATGCCGGAACATTCACGTTGCGCTTCGACCAGTTCTTTGGCGATCCGTTCGACGACGGGCAGCTCGAAGACGATCAGATCGTACTGAGCGCGCCCTACCTGGCGGTGACGGCGGCGGCGCCGGTCGACACACCGCCCGCCGCCGTTCCCGAACCCGGATCAGTGATGCTCACGCTCTCCGGCCTCGGCGCACTCGCCGCACGACGCGTCCGACGATCTGCGCGTCGCCGATCGGTAACAGAACCCAAATGTGGGATCGGCGTCATGGCGCCGCAGGCCGCGGCAACGCCAGGTGGAGACTTGAGCGATATCTCCAGGCAAGCGGCGCCAGCCTAGCGAAGGCGATCGGCAGATATTCCGCGACCTCGGGAGGTGGCGATGTTGTCTGGCGAGAGGCAGACGATGTTCGTAACCGAGTGCAAGCGGCGCAGACCGAGCAAGATCCTCCCGCTCGAATGGCGTCAAGTCGACATGAAGAACGGCGAGGTTCGGCTTGACGCGGGCACGACCAAGAATGACGAGGGCCGCGTGTTTCCGTTCACCACGAACTTGCGAAATTCGTTTCAGGCGCGAATAGTGTGAGCGCCACACATCATTTTCTCCCGCTGATCCGAGCCGGACACCAGCCCATTCACCAGCTTTCCGTGGCGTCCTGACTGGTGCCATTCGGGGGCCATTTCGCCCCGCTCTCTTGATCCGGTCAAGTCGCCTATGGCTTGCGCCGCTCGTCAGCCCTGGCGCCGCGAAGGAAACCCTCGATGTCGTAGTTTCCCTCGTGACACTCGGCCGGGAAGATGCGGGCCTGCAGCGCGTGAAACTGCCACTCAGCGGTCCACGGCGTCCCCCACGTGTCCGGATCCTCGGCGGTGACGCGGTATCGAAGGGTGCGCGCATCGACTCTCGTGAAGTGCTCGACGACGTGGAGGCGCTCGCTGGAATCCAGGTTGTGGACCTCGGGTCGGAAGTTCGTGGTATCGACGACAAGCGTTGCGCCGTTCCAGTGTCCGATCGAATCGCCGAGCCACTTGCGGATGGACGGCGCGAGATGCGTGCTGTTCATCCTGACGATCCGGGCGTCGTGCATCCATTCGGCAACGATCAGCACGTACGCATCGCTCTGGACGATTTGGTAGAAGGCGGGAATGACCGGGCTCGGCCACATCGGCGGCGACGCCATCGAGCCGCCAGCGCCGAAGTTGCCCAGGAGGCAGCGTTCACCGAGATTCAGCACTTCCGGGTCGTCGTACGATCGCTTCGGCCGTCCCGCGACGCGCGCGCGCGCCGCCGGCAGCAGCGGCGGCAACACGCCGTCCGCCGGCTCGACGACGAGCGACGTGCGCAGGCGATCGAATGGCATCGACTCTCGCTCGACCGCGTCGTCCTCCACATCCGCCTGGGTCAGACGATCGTCGTCGGTTGGCAGCCGGCTGCGGACACGATCGGGCGCGGTGCGCCGGAACTCCGCGGCTTCCTCCGGCGTAAAGAAGGCGTGGTCCTTGAATTCCGGCGGCCGCTGCAGCGGCGTCATTGTCGCCGCGTTCCAGTTACCTTGCAGATCGGGATGCACCGTTGCCGACCTCTGCGCGCGAACCTCCCCGTTTGAGAGCAGAAGGACGATCGCGAAAGCAGCGACAATTGTGTGCCACATCAGCGGCTAATCCGCGTGCAGTATACGCTTGTCTAGACGAAACGTTCCAATCGCTCGTTCGCGAAACCGACCTCCCTCGGGTCAATACTGAAGGAAGTCGAGGACCGCTGCGGGGCGTCGAGCGACGCGTCGGCTTCGGTGTGATCGCCGTGCCTTCGCGCTTCCTCATACTGTCAGCGCCGCCGTACGGGAGCGCCCGTCACTCGATTGTGAAACCTGGCGATGGCCGCTTGCGATCAGGTCCATGTATCCCGGCAGGCCGGTGCGGATCGCCTCATCGGGCGCGCGGGCTTCGAGCGCGTTGAAGAAGGCGTTCATATCCTCGACCTCGACCTCATGAACCACTGTCCAGAAGCCCGCGACGGCGTCGCTCAGGGCCCGCGTATTGTGAATGCCGATCTTCTTGAAATGCGGCGCGGCAGCCTGGAACGTCTTGACGACCGCTTGAAATCCAACGGTCCGTAGCCGTCGATCGTATAATTCCGCAGCCTTGGCTCTTGCACCCGGTACTCGTCTCGGCGTCTACGAGATCGCGGCGCCGATCGGCGAAGGCGGCATGGGCCAGGTTTACCGTGCCTCCGATACGAAGCTCGGGCGCGATGTCGCGATCAAGATTCTCCCGGAAGCCTTCGCGCACGACGCTGATCGTCTGGCCCGCTTCACGCGTGAAGCCAAAACGCTCGCGTCGCTGAATCACGCGAACATCTCTGCGATCTACGGGCTCGAGGAGAGTGCCGGCATCACCGCGCTCGTGATGGAACTCGTCGAAGGCGAGGACCTCTCGCAGCGGATCGGCCGCGGGCCGATTCCTCTCGACGAAGCACTTCCGATCGCGAAGCAGATCGCGGATGCGCTCGAAGCCGCGCACGAGCAGGGCATCATTCACCGCGATCTCAAACCGGCGAACATCAAAGTACGGGGCGACGGTACGGTGAAGGTCTTGGACTTCGGGCTCGCGAAAGCCATAGAGCCTGCGGTGGGTTCTTCGCCAGGCCATTCGACGTCTCCGACGATCACGACGCCGGCGATGACGCAGACTGGCATGATTCTCGGTACGGCCGCCTACATGGCGCCCGAGCAGGCGCGCGGGAAAACGGTGGACCGTCGTGCCGACACATGGTCGTTTGGCGTGGTCGTCTTCGAGATGCTGACCGGGTGTCGGGCGTTCGATGGCGACAACGTCTCCCACACCTTAGCGCTGGTGATGACGAAGGAACCGGAGTGGGCGGCACTTCCCTCGTCCACGCCGGCGGTACTTCGAGGGCTGTTGCGGCGGTGCCTCGACAAGGATCCCAAGCGCCGCGTGCAGGCGATCGGCGATGCGCGCCTGGTCATCGAGGATCTCATCAGCGGCGCATCAGCCGACGACCCAACAGGAACGCCGCATTCAGTGAGCCAGTCCAACCGACGGCCATGGTCCCTGGCGCTGCCGTGGGTTGTCGCGGCGACGGCCCTCGCCACGACCGCAGCGGTGTTGATGTGGTCCGCGCGGCGTGCGGAGCCGCTGATCGCTCGGCCACTGATCCGGCTGGACGTGGATCTGGGCGCCGATGTTTCACTTCCCGCTCCAGCCAGCGTCGGAAGCAGCGTGGCGATCTCTCCCGATGGCACGCGGCTGGCCTACGCCTCGGGATCGCCCACCAGGCTGTTCATCCGGCGACTGGATCAATCGAAGGCCGTTGAACTCCCAGCCACAGAAGGCGCCACCGCACCGTTCTTCTCGCCGGACGGCCAGTGGGTGGGCTTCGTCTCGCGTGGGAGAGCGAACAAGATTTCTGTGGACGGCGGCGCCGCCATTCCGCTCGCAGACGTGGCCAACATCATCGCTCTGATCTGGGGTGAGGACGGGAGTATTGTCATCAGCGCGTCGCGGAAGGTCCTGCGGATTCCACCAGGCGGTGGACCGCCCGAGACCGTGGCCGAAGTTCGCGAGGGCGAATTACGCCTGCTTGCCTCGCAGGTGCT
The DNA here is from genome assembly GCA_963794705.1 of uncultured Acidobacteriota bacterium. GTDB lineage: Bacteria > Acidobacteriota > Vicinamibacteria > Vicinamibacterales > CAVVIG01 > CAVQFC01. Next base: position 295,294 of record CAWCFI010000003.1, on the reverse strand, counting down.
CCCCGGCGGTCAAGCGATCCTGTTCGCGGCCGACAACCCGGGGCCTGTCGACAAGACGACGATCAACGTGGCCACGCTGGGCGGCCACGAGAGGAACACGTTGATTCGTGGCGGCGCCACTCCGCGCTTTCTCTCGACGGCGAACGGCGTCGGCCACCTCGTGTATGTGAGGGGGGCTACGCTTTTTGCGGTGCCGTTCGATTTGATCTCACGGACGCCCCGCGGAGCGGCGGTGCCGATGGTGGACGATGTTGCGCACGAGCAACAGGCCGGCGTCGGCCAGTTCGACGTCTCGCGCACGGGCACACTGGTCTATCGCAAAGCGATTGGCGGAGCGGCCGCGTTCGCGATGCTGGATGCCAGCGGCAAGAGCGAACCGCTACACGCCAAGCCAGGAATGTATGCGGACCTCAGACTGTCGCCGGACGGGAGACGCATCGCGGTGAGGATGTTGGGCGCAGGAGACCAGGATATCGTCGTCTACGATCTCGAGCGTGACGTCATGACGCGTCTGACCTTCGGTGGCGGTCAATATACCTCGCCGGCATGGAGCCCGGACGGCCGCTATGTGATCTTCGCATCCGTTGGCAACGGCATCTTCCAGGCTCGCGCGGACGGCGCGAGCCTGCCGCTGGCATTGACGCACAGCCAGACGTTCCAGTCTCCAGCGTCGTTCACGCCCGACGGTAGACGCCTGGCGTACGTCGAAACCCTTGGCGGAGTCGCACAGCTGTGGACTGTTTCGTTGACCGAAGAAGGGGACCACTTGAAAGCCGGGGCAGCCGAGCGGTTTCTGACGAGCAGCGCCAGCGACGGGTACCCTTCGTTCTCGCCGGACGGGCGGTGGCTCGCGTACACGTCGACGGAGGCCGGTGCCACCGAAGTGTTCGTCCGCGCCTATCCACAGCCGGCGTCCGGGTCAGGCGGCAGGTGGCAGATCTCCACCAACGGCGGTACGGCTCCCGTCTGGTCGCGGAGCGGGCACGATTTGTTCTACCAGGCGGGCGATCAGATCATGTCGGCGAGTTATGCCGTGACGGGCGATACGTTCGTGCCCGGCAAGCCAGGAGTATGGTCCCCGACGCGTGTCGCGCCGGGGAGACCAAATACCCATGCATGGGATCTGGCGCCGGACGGCAAGCGCGTCGCACTCCTGACGCCGGTAGACGCCTCGGACAGCAGCAAGCAGGAGCACGTGGTGGTGCTCCTCCAGAACTTCTTCGACGAGTTGCGGCGTCGCGTGCCGCTGGCGAAGTAGCCTCAATCGGCGTCTTTTCCAGCGAGGTTGCAATGGCGCCACAGCGCGACTCGGGGCGCCCCCTGTTGCCAGTGCGCGGATGACTAACTACCTCCGGAGTATTCAGGCCTCGGGCGGAATGATCCATGCCCGCACACATTGACAAAAAGTCGATTCGGCGAAGCCTTCGGTCTTTCGAGGTTACGGACACTGCGAAACGTTTCAGAAAAACGCTAGGCGGTATTGGTCTCGAGCTTGCTTGGCGAGCCACGAGACACCTTCTGGGTCCTCTCGCATAACTTAGTGAAATGGAGCATCACAGCCGAGACGCGTGCGCCGAACCATCGCTCTCGCTACTCACAACGACGGGGAGTTGCCATGAATAGGTTGAGGATCATCGGGATTCTGAGTTGTCTTCTGGTTGGTGTGAGCCACGCGGCGGCTGCGTCACCGATCGAGTGGACACTCTCGGGCGTGACCTTCGGCGACGGCGCGACAGCAAGCGGTTCATTCCTTTACGACGCCGATACACAAAGTCTTAGTGATTTCGATGTCACCACGACGCCTACGCCGGCACATGACTGTGGCCCCGGGTGTATCTTGATCTTGCCGACCGATTTACCCGGACACCACTATCTTGATCTCAACGGCCTATTCCCGCCGTATCCGGCGGGTGGTTTTGCCATCATCGATCCCCCTTCACCCGTGACCGGCTGGACTGGCGATTTGTTCCTCGCACTTGTTTTTGCCTCGCCGCTCTCCGACGCCGGCGGCAGCATTGCGCTTAAAGCGACATCGGGCGAGGGGTTCTGTCTGGATGCGGGTTGCGCGGCGGGGAGCTACGATAGATTCGTTACTTCAGGGTCCATCGTCGGCGCCGCCGTTCCCGAGCCGGGAACGCTCGCACTCCTAGGTACTGGCCTGGGAACAGTCATCCGACGGCGGCGGCACCTGCGACGGAGCTAATCGACTTTTTTAGAATCCAGCAGCGCGCTGAATATTTTCGATATTGCAAGCGTGCGTCGAGCGCGTACGCGGGCATGGGCCATGCGGTCAGCTCAGGGGGACTAAACACGCGTTTGTAAAGACGAGTGAGGGAACCGCGAGGCTCATTGTTATGCACCAGCCCGCCGCGACGATGGAAGAGTTCTTTCGAGCGGGCGCCGCACAGCCCAACATGACGGCAGCCGAGAGGCGAGCGCTCGGGGAGAAGCATGGGATGCAGTTCGTCGGCGGTCCTTTATCGCCCGACTAGTCGTCTCTTTACCGCAACATAACCCGCTACGGCGCCGAATAGTGTGTCCGGCGGGCGATGGAAACTTGGAAGGCGGTTAGGTCCTTTTCAGAGCGATGAGTCAGATCTCGAGGAACAGCATCCGGCGACGTCTACGGCGACGAACACCCCGAAGGCTTCAACTGATGGCGAGCTAGACCGCTCGGCAGCGGCGGAGCGCATCGACGGCGAACTCGGCGGCTGCTGCGTGCGTCGAGAACCAGCCCTTCTGCACGACCTCGCCCGCCACGGTCACCACGACCTGGAGGTGGCCGGGTTCCTTAGTGAGACAGGTACAAATGACGTTATCCAGCTGCCACAGCAGCCGGCCACGCCGTACGACCACACGCTGGCGTTTGTTCATCGCTGCTTCGAACGTAGCACGCCGACCTAAGGATTCCGGTCCGAGCGGCAACAAATCGACGTAACAGTGCAGACTAGATTTCGCAAAGGGACTACCCCCGGAGAACTTGTAAAGGAACGACCCTTCAGGGGGATGGACGTGGAACCAGAGCGGGTGGGCAAGTTGGGCGGCCCGTCGTCTTCCTTACGCTACGGTCAGGGCGAGGCCCGACGAAGCCATTGTTGCCTCTGTTGGGATCATTGCTTGGACTCAAGCCGGGCTGCGATGCGTTCGCTCGCGACCCGCAGATACCTGCTTTACAGGTTTCTCGGAGGGGCAGCCGTTCGCGCAACAGGTCGCCGGTGCGCTGATCTTCGTCGGGGTTGCCACGATCGTGGCAGCGTAGAGGAACCGCAAAAGGAGCTCGTTCAGGCGCCACTACCCGTTACAGAGGATTGATCGCGTTCGTGCGACGCTAACCGCTATACTTCCGGCCGTTTGGCCCTCACTCCTGGCACCCGCGTCGGCGTCTACGAAGTCACCGCGCAGATTGGCGCCGGGGGCATGGGTGAGGTCTATCGCGCGACCGACAGCAATCTGAAGCGCCAGGTTGCGATCAAGGTGCTGCCCGCCTCGGTAGCCGGCGATGCAGATCGGCTCGCGCGCTTCCAGCGCGAAGCGGAAGTGCTCGCGGCCCTCAATCATCCGAACATCGCGGCGATCTACGGCCTCGAAAGAAGCGCCGACGTCACGGCACTCGTGATGGAACTCGTCGAGGGCGAGGACCTGTCGCAACGCATTGCGCGCGGCGCGATGCCGCTCGACGAAGTCCTGACCGTCGCGAGGCAGATCGCAGAGGCGCTCGAAGCCGCGCACGAGCAGGGGATCATTCACCGCGATCTCAAACCGGCCAACGTGAAAGTTCGCTCCGACGGGACGGTCAAGGTGTTGGACTTCGGTCTCGCGAAGGCGATCGAACCCGCTGTTGGCTCAACGCCGAACGCATCGATGTCGCCGACGATTACGACACCGGCGATGACTCATGCCGGAGTGATCCTCGGCACCGCCGCCTACATGTCGCCGGAGCAGGCCCGCGGCAAGGCGGTCGACAAGCGCGCTGACATCTGGGCCTTCGGCGTGGTGGTCTACGAACTGCTGACCGGCGAACGGCTGTTCAGGGGCGAGGACATCGGGACAGTCCTGGCGGCGGTCATCACGGAAGCGCCGCGGCTGGAGCGCGTGCCTGCGCGGATGCGACCGCTGCTGCGGCGGTGCCTCGAGAAGGACCCGAGGAAGCGGTTGCGCGACATCGGCGACATCGGCTTGGTGCTCGACGGCGAGATCCAGGCCATGCCGCGCGGCCTCTCGTGGGGGTGGCCAGCCGCGGTGGCCGTTCTGTTGGCGATTGCGTCAGGCCTCGCGTGGGTTCATTTCCGCGAAAACCCTCCCGTCGGACAAAGCCTGCGCTATCAGATTCCGCCGCCCGGGAGCACGCCGGCGCAGGTGTTCGCGCTGTCGCCAGACGGAAAAGTTCTGGCGTTCGTTGCGAGCGACGACGGCCCGAGCCGGCTCTGGGTGGGCGCGATGGATGCCCTCGCGGCGCGCGCGATCCCCGGGACGAACGGCGCGACTTATCCGTTCTGGTCGCCCGACGCACAGTATCTCGGATTCTTCGCCCAGGGGAAGTTGCAGAAAATTGCGGTCGCCGGCGGTGCAGCGCAGACGCTCTGCGAGGCGATCTCCGGTCGGGGTGCGACATGGAACCGTGATGGCGTCATCCTGTTCTCGGCCGGACCGACGACGCCCATCTTCCGCGTGCCCTCCGCGGGCGGCGTGCCGACTCCGGTCACGAAATTGGCGAGCGGTGGCCTCGAGGGCCACCGGTTTCCGTGGTTCCTGCCCGATGGCAACCACTTTCTCTACAACAGCGAGGCCGACAAGCCGGACGCCGCCGGTCTGTTCGCCGGGGCCCTGGACGGCATGGCACCGGTGCGGCTGCTGCCGGACCAGACCCAGGCTCTCTATGCTCCGCCCACGGCGCCTGGCGGGAGTGGGTTCCTCGTGTTCCGTCGTGAAGGCACGCTCATGGCCCAGTCGTTCGACCCGTCGGGGTTCAAGACCAGAGGGGAGACCGTGCCGATCGCGGAGCACGTGGCCACCGGCGCCAACAACGACTTTGGAGCGTTTTCGATCGCGGCAAACGGCACGCTGATCTACCGAACGGGTGGGCTTGCTGCAAACAGGGAGTTGGTGTGGGTCGACCGGACTGGAAAGCGCCTGGGCGCGGCCACCAAGCCTGCGCCGATCAGCAACGAATTCTTCTCGTTGTCCCCCGATGAGAAGACGCTGGCGATGGGCCTCGCCATCAACGGCGCGGCCGCCACCGATCTCTGGCTGCAGGATCTCGAGCGCGGCGTGTTGACCCGATTCACGTTCCGCGCCGGCCTCAATGCCAACCCGACCTGGTCTCCCGATTCACGTCAGGTGGCGTATGCGATTGTCAGCCTCGGCGGGTTTTCCACGGACATTTACCAGCAGACGGCGGGCAATGGCGGAGGCGAGGAATTATTGCTGCATGCGGGTATCAACGGGTATCCCACCGATTGGTCGCCCGATGGGAAGTTCCTCGTCTATCAGCAGCAAGAAGAGAAGACAGGCAATGACCTCTGGCTGCTCCCGCTTGGCGGCGACCGCCGGCCCACGCTGTATCTGCGCACCGTGTTCAATGAAGTGAGTGCCCAGTTTTCTCCGGGTCTGGAGGGTCCTCGCTGGATGGCATACCAATCCGACGAATCCGGCCTGAATCAGATTTACATCCAGGCCGTGCCCGCCACTGGAGCGAAGTACCAGGTCTCGACGGCTGGAGGCACGATCCCGCACTGGCGATCGGATGGCTCGGAGTTGTACTACATCTCCGCCGACCAGAAGTTGATGGCTGTCCCCTTGAGGCTGAGCGCCAGCGTGCCGGTCGGCACGCCTCACGAGCTGTTCACGAACGCACGCATGAATGCCTTTGTGCCTGCGCGTGACGGTCGCTTTCTCATCAACGTGGCCGCGAGCGACGTGTCCGCCGCGGCGTCAATCACGGTGGTCACCAACTGGCAAACCAGTCTCCGGAAATAGCCGCGCCCTGCGCCCGCGACGTTCTGGCTTGTCCGTTCGATCAGTTGCGTGGTGCGGCTCCAAGATAGGGCGCGAAGGTCCAGTCGCGTCCCGCGGTGTCCTCACCGTCCCGCTATCGCGTCCTGTTCCGTCCCGCGTCGACTCGATCGTTACACTGCGGTGACACACAGAACGTGGCCGTCAACGGTCTATCGTTCCAGATCTTTCACGCCTGGAGGAGCACTGAGCTGGGCGCGCGGGGGCATCTGTGCTCGCAATCGTTCTAGATCTTTCGCATCTGGAGGAGCAATGAGCTGGGCACGCGGGGGCATTTGTGCTCGCAATTGTTCTAGATCCTTCACATCTGGAGGAGCAAGGAGCTTGGCAGGGGGCACCTGTGCTCGCAATCGTTCCAGATCTTTCACATCTGGAGGAGCAATGAGCTGAGCACGTCGGGTGTGTGCCCGTAAGCGTTCTAGATCCTTTACATCAGGGGGAGCAATAGGCTCGGAACGTCTGGTCATCTGTGCCTTTACACCTAAATCAGAAAGTTCGCGATCGCAATTATTTCGCCCGCATCATTCAGCATGTATACGACTAAGTCATGATCCCTTATCCAAGCGCCTGTTGCGATTTGCAAAATATTGCTACAACCGTCAGCGCTTCGTGGTTCTACTCTTCGCCAAGTATTCTGTTGCCCTTCTTCCAACAGCACCATCGCGTGAAGCGGGTCGGTAGTTGCGAACACTTGTCGAACACTGGCGACTTTCCAATCTGCCATTTTTCTCTCCTAGCCATTTGCTTGTAGTCGCACGAGCAGTTCCTTGCATGCTCTCCGTGAGTCCTCAGATTTCACCGCGGTACCCCTGCCGCTGTCGAGCAACCCGACCTCGATCATTTTGTTGTCGCCCGAATCGTCGAGCCGATATTCCTTCCATTTCTTCGTGCCGACGTAAACCGCCTCCGCAGTGGCGCTATCTGCGTGGGACCGTCCACTCGTGGCCGCGTTGTGCGCACCAGAGGCGCCAGAGCGCCGCGCCCAGATCGGATGCGCTAGGACCGGCACCGGTCCTCGCCGTCCCGCAGCAGGGACAGGGCGTCTGAGAGAAGTCGGGCGACAACGTCAGCGACCGTGTGGGGCTCGTCATCGTCTCGAATCTACGCATGCGAAAATCCCAGGCCGCAAAGATCCGTTTAACCGTCGTGACCAGACCGATCGAACGCAGGCATGTGTATCGATTTGGTCACGGCCACTTCTCCCGCGCGCAGGTGCGCGACGTCAAGTTCTTCGATCCGCAGAGAGCGCAACTCGGTGCGGTCGACCATAAGGTGACGGATCGCCATTTTACGGATGACCAGCACGCCGATCGCGACCGCTCCGACCGCGACGACGCCCATGGACATGGCGAGCATGCCAAGATGACGATGATCCGTCCGATCTGCGCTGAGATGTTTCGTTGTCGGCATACGTTGCTCCACCTCGGAGTCGCCTACCCGGCGACCGTCGCCGCCATTGTTTCGATCACCCGCGAGATGCGGTCACAGCGCCGGCGAAACCTGATATCGCTGCTGCAAGTATCGCGGATTGTCGTACCAGATCCACACCTTCTCGTCGCCGTCCGGCCAGACCAGAAGTATCAGAGGTAGATCGATCGCGCGCCATGGAGACCTGAAGAGGCCGTTTCATACGACATAAAGTCGCCGAAAGCGATCCCTTTAGGCTACGGTTACGGCGTTCTAGAGCTGATCTAGAATGGCGCGACGCTGACGAATTCACATCGACGTAACAGAGACGTTGCGCGCATCGACCATCGTTTCCGCCACGCTCGTACCGGATTGTTTCAACCGTCTCAGTTGGCACCACTCAGGAGTCTCACGTGAATCACGCCATCACCCGCCGCGCTCTGCTGACCATCGCGGCTCTGTGCGCAACCATCGTCGGTGCGCTGGCCTCCGGATCTTCCGGAAGCGGATCGATCTCGATTGCCTCGCCAGCCGGCGTTTCGGAGAACGTTCAACACGCTGAGCAACAGCACCTCGCCGTCGAATGTGCTCCCGGCTGGTTGGTATCTCGACGGAGACCGGGACCGGCGCCGCCGCGGACGGCAGTTACGTCGTCGGCACCGGATCGAGCAACGCCGGCGGCGCGTATAGCTTCGGCGCCGCCTCGGCGACCGACCGCGCGCTCGGGAGCCTCGGCAGCGGCACGGTGACGCCCGTCCAGTACGGCGCGCAGTTCACGAACAACACGGGCTCCGTCATCTCCTCGATCACGATCTCCTATACCGGAGAGATGTGGCGCCGCGGCACCGCGACCGCCGCCGCAGGCGAGGGGCTGACCTTTGCCTACAGCACCGATGCGACCGGCCTCACCGCCGGAACGTTCACCGACGGTGCCGGCCCTCAACTTCAGCTCGCCCGGCGATTCGTGCTCGGCGACGCAGAACGTCGCGACCAACGGCAACGCCGCGAACTGCCGACAGATCATCAGCTCGACGATCAGCGGCGTCACGATCCCCAATGGCCAGAGCTTCTGGATCCGCTGGACCGACGTCGATACCGGCGGCAGCGACGACGGCGTCGCGATCGACGATTTCAGCATCAGCGTCACGACGAGCACGATCTCGATCAGCCCGACGGCCACCGGTTCCGCCTCGCCCGAACCCCGCCGGCCCGGGTCAGCAGACGACGCTGAGCGGGACGATCACGCCCGGCCAGAACCCGACGTCGGCGAGCTTCGCGGTGGCGTGCAATCTCACGTCGATTGGCGGATCCGCGACGCAGTCGTTGCACGGTGACCGGCACGACCTTCAGCTTCACCGCCACGGTCGGCGCGGCACGCCGCCGAATACGTATTCGCTGCCCTGCACCGTCGTCGACGATCAGAGCCGCGTCGACCAACTTCAACATCAGCCTCACCGTGCTGATTCCGCTGAACACCACGTGCGGCGCGGCCGCGACGCCGATTCACGCCGTGCAGGGATCGGGCGCGACGAGCCCGCTGGTCGGACAGACCGTCGATCTGGAAGGGATCGTCGTCGGCGCGTTCCAGGGGTCGACGCATGTTGAACGGTTTCTACCTGGAGGAAGCCGCCGGACGACGCAGGACGGCGATGCTGCTGACGTCGGAAGGCATCTTCGTCTTTGCGAACAGTCCGGCGGTCAACGTCGGCGATCGCGTTCGGATTCGCGGCACGGTGGCGGAGTTCTCATCGTCCACCGGAGCGCTGGTCTCGAACCTGACCGAGCTCGGCTCCACCTCGAACGCCACGGTGTGCAGCACCGGCAATCCGCTGCCGCCGCCGGTGACGATCTCGCTGCCGGTCGACAGCGTGTCCGACTTCGAGCGCTACGAAGGGATGCTGGTGCAGTTCACGCAGCCGCTCGTCGTCACCGGCTCCTTCAATCTGGGCACGTTCGGCCAGATCGATCTGGCGCCGAGCGTGCTCTATCAGTCGCCACGCAGAACCCGGACAGCTCGACCTGGCCGACGACCGCCAGCCTCAACGCGCGCAGCGTGATCTCGCTCGACGACGGCAGCACCTCGTCGAACGCGAATCTGAACGGCGGCGGACTGGCGCCCTATCCTCCGCCCGGCCTGAGCGCGACGAACACGCTGCGCGTCGGCGCGCTGGTGAACCCGGACGGCGCGACGCCGGCGCCGCTGGTCGGCATCCTCGACGATCGCTTCGGCTCCTATCGGATCCAGCCGACCGTCGCCGGTCACCTTCTCGAACGCCCCGAATCCGCGGCCGAACACGCAGCGGCGTCGTCAACGCCTTGGGCGGCCGGTTCCGCGTCGCCAGCGCCAACGTGCTGAACTTCTTCACCACGCTGGGCAGCCGCGGCGCGCAGACGGCGCAGGAGCTGAACAATCAGCGAGCCAAGGTGATTGCCGCAGCTGAGTCAAGTTGAACGGCGACGTCTACGGCCTGAGCGAAGTGCAGAATTTCGCGAACGGCAACACCAGCGGCGGCACCTACACGAACGCCGCGGCCAACGACCTGACCACCAACCTCGCCGCCGCGACGGGCCGCAACTATCAGTTCATCGACACGATTGCGCCGGCCAACGTCGTGGGCGGCGACATCACCCAAAACGGCACCGACGCCATCCGCAACGTGATCATCTACGATGCCGGCAGGGTGACGCCGGTCGGCACCGCCGCGCTCTACTACCAGAACGACACCAACCGGCCGAGCCTGGCGCAGACGTTCAAGCCGGCGACCGGGGCGAAGGCGAACAGCCAGACCTTCACGGTGGTGGTCAACCACTTCCGCTCGAAGGGCAGCGCGTGCGGCGGGGCCAGCGACGATCCGCTGCAGGGCAACTGCAACGGCCTGCGGCTGTTGATGGCGCAGAACGTCCAGAACTGGCTGGCCGGCAACCCGACGGCGATCCGGCGGGCGCGAACCGCAGGTACCTGCTGGTCGGCGACTTCAACGCCTACTTCGGCGAGGATCCCATTCAGTCGTTCCTCGGCAGCAACGGGTTACACCGACCTGATCAACCTGCTTCTCGGCGCCGAATGCCTACTCGTACAATTTCGGTTCGCAGGCCGGGCTATCTCGATCACGGGCTGGTCAACGCCGCGTTCCTACCGCTTGATCAAGGGCACCGCCGAGCTGCACATCAACGCCGACGAACCGGCTGCGCTCGAGGCGCTCGACAGCAACCTGAAGAGCGCCGCGGCGCAGGCGGCCTATTCGCGGCCAACGAGTTCGCGGCGTCCGATCACGATCCGTTCGTCGTCGCGCTGAATCCGCTCGCCGGCGACCTGAACGACGACGGCGTGGTGGATCTCGGCGATCGCGACATCATCGTCGCGAGCTACGGCAAGTCCGCCTCGCAGGTGGATCGCCGCATCGACTACGACGGCGACGGCACGATTACGCCGAACGACTACCGCATCTGGCTCGGATACTACCGGGCATTCATTCAATAACCGAGGTTCAGATCATGAAACGCTTCATTCTTCTTGCCGCGGCGATGCTGACGATCTCAGCATCCGCCGCGTCCGCGGCGACGATTTCATTCACGGCTCCGTCGGTCGTCTCCGGCGCGTTCGACATCGTGGTGCAGGCGTCGGACGTGTTCGCCGGCCGTGATGAATCGACGGATGCCATTCTGGCGTTCGGGTTCAATGTCGGCGTCAGCAACCCGCTCGTCCTTTCCTTCCTGGGCGCCGATTCGGGACCGCTGTTCGATCCGGCGACGTCTGAGCCGGGCACGGATGTCTTCGCCGCGGCGCTCTGGATTCGCAGTCGTTTCCGCCCGTGACCGATCCGCTGCTTCTGGCGACGCTGCATTTCAACGCGATCGGTACAGGTCCGGCGAATATCATCATTACCTCGAACCTGAGCAACCCCTTCCAGGGCCTGCAGTTCTTCGATGAGCCGTTCCAGGAGTCAATCGCAGGAACGATTTCCCTGACCGCCGTCAACCCTACAGCGGTGCCCGAACCGGCGACGCTCGTCCTCTCGGGCATCGGCCTGATCGGCATGGTGTCGCGGCGCCGCAAGCGGCGAGGCGTTCATTGATGAGGGCGCGCGCGACGAGCGGCTCAGAATCGTGAAACTGCGCTGCCGGGATGGTCATCCGAGAGTCTCTGTCTCTGGAGGTTCAGTCCGAGAAGTGGTCCAACCTGCATGATCGTCTGCGCCTCGTGTCGGCTGTCCTCATTCCCGCGCCGAGTCAGGTAGAGACGCCGCGGCAGGACTAATCTCGCTCGCGTTGACCTAACCGCTATACTTCCAGCCACTTGCCCCTGACTCCAGCCACTCGTCTCGGCGTCTACGAGATCACCGCGCCGATCGGCGAAGGCGGCATGGGGCAGGTGTTTCGCGCGCGCGACACCAGGTTGGAGCGCGAGGTCGCGATCAAGATTCTGCCAGAAGCCTTCGCGCATGACGCCGATCGTCTGGCACGCTTCACGCGCGAAGCGAAGACGCTCGCCTCGCTGAATCATCCCCACATCGCGGGGATCTACGGCCTTGAAGAGAGCGCAGGCATTACCGCGCTCGTGATGGAGCTGGTCGACGGCGAGGATCTCTCCCAACGCCTCGCGCGAGGCGCCATCCCGCTCGACGACGCGTTACCGATCGCGAAACAGATCGCCGAGGCGCTGGAAGCGGCACACGAGCAGGGCATCATCCACCGCGATCTGAAGCCCGCGAACATCAAGCTCCGCGCGGACGGCACGGTGAAGGTGCTCGACTTTGGATTGGCCAAGGCGATCGATCCCACCTCGTCGTCGCCCGCGAACGCGATGAACTCGCCGACGCTCAGCCTGCACGCCACCATGGAGGGCGTCATTCTCGGCACGGCGGCATACATGAGTCCTGAGCAGGCGCGCGGCAAGGCTGTCGACAAGCGCTCGGACATCTGGGCGTTCGGTGTTGTCCTCTACGAGATGCTCACCGGTCACGCCGCGTTTACCGGCGACACGATCACCGACATTATCGCCGCCGTCGTCACCCGTCAGGTGGACTGGACCGCGATCCCTGCGACGACTCCGGCCACGATCCGCCAATTGCTCGCGCGCTGTGTCGAGAAGGATCCGAAGCGGCGCTTGCGCGACATCAGCGAGGCGCAGATCCAGATCGACGATGCCCTCGCCGCAGGGCGTGAAAGCGTCGATGGAGAGTCGGGCTCCCGGAAGCCCGCCGCGTCCCTGCCGCGAGGGCCACGCCGCGGGGGAGCCGCGTGGCCGGCGTTGTGGCTCGCGACCGGTGCGGCACTCGGCGCTGCCGGCCTTCTCGGTTGGACCGCATCGCGGGCGCCGCGAGCGATTCCACCCGCGCCGGTCAGGACGACGATCACGTTGCCGCCCGATACGACCCTGACGCTCGACCGTGGCTCGGCCGTCGCGCTGTTGCCCGATGGTACCGGGCTCGTTTATTCGGCGCGGTCGAACGGCAAGGTGCAGCTGTACCTGCGACGGCTCGATCGCTTCGAGACGACGCCGATCGCCGGGTACTGAAGGCGGCATGCACCCGTTCATCTCGCCCGATGGGCAGTGGGTCGGCTTCTTCGCCGATCGAAAGGTGAAGAAGGTTTCGATCGAGGGCGGTGCGCCGCTGGCGCTGGGCGAAGCGAGAGGGCCGCGCGGGCAGGCATGGACGCCGGACGGGCAACTGCTCATCACGGCGCAGAACACCTCGCCGGTCGCAAAGATCCCGGCGGGCGGCGGCGAGCCGGAAGCCGTGACGACGCTGGCGGCGGGCGAGATGAGCCACCGCTGGCCGTTCATGATGCCGGATGGCAACGCGCTCCTGTTCTCGATCTGGAACGACATCGGATGGGAACCAGCACGCATCGTCGCTCAGCGGATGGGGAGCCAGGAACACAAAGTGATTGTGCCGGCGGACGGAGGGTACGCGCGCTTTGTCGCCGATGGACCTCGCGCCGCCGGCTTCCTGGTCTACGCCCGCGAGGAAGGGCTGATGGCGGCGCGCTTCGACCCGGCGCGGCTCGAAGTCACCAGCACTGCGGTCCCCGTCGTCGATAATGTGGTGACGAACCTGTCGGGTGGCGCGCACTTCGACATCTCGGCCGGCGGCACACTGGCCTACGTGTCAGGCAACGGCGGAGAGGCCAACCGCGACCTGGCCTGGGTCACTCTTGATGGCCGCGCCACGCCCGCCCTTCGCGTTCCGGGCCTGGGGCGCGTCTGGTCGCTGTCGCCGGATGGGACGCGGATTGCGCGGCACAACGTGTCCGGCACCAGCAAGGACGTGTGGATCGACGATCTGGCCAGGGGCACGAACACGCGGGTCACCAGCCAAGGCTTCAACTTCTATCCGCAGTGGTCGAGGGACGGTGCGTGGCTGGCGTTCGGCCGCGGCATCCCGGTGAGCAATCTCTATCGCCGGAGCACGGACGGAACAGAAAAGGAAGAGCGTCTCACCACAAGCGCGAACGAGCAGGAGGCGACTGACTGGTCGCACGACGGCACGTCTCTGGCCTATACGGAGTTCGACCCCGTCTCTGGCGCGGACATCTGGATTCTGACGTTGCCATCGGGAGGAGCCGGCCGGTCGGCCGGCCCTGGCGCGTCGCCCGCGGCCCGGCCGTTTCTGAAAACGAGATTCTCCGAACGCGGCGCCGCGTTCTCGCCGAATGGCCGATGGATCTCGTACGAATCGAACGAGTCGGGCCGCTTGGAGATTCTACGTGCGCGCGTTCCCGGAGGGTATCCGCAAGTGGCCGGTGTCGACCGACGGCGGCATTCTGGCCGCGTGGTCGACCTCGGGCCACGAGAATCTACTTTCGCTCGCTCGGCGGCAGGATGATGGCCGCGTCAATCGACGCAACGGCCGATCTGAAAGTCGGCATGCCCGCGAGTTGTTCGATGCGTCAGGGTTCGAGAACCAGTACAGCGTCGCACCCGACGACAAACGTTTGCTGATGATGCCGCTGCTCGCGCCCGAAGCGGCGCCCACCCAGGTCCACCTCGTGCTGAATTGGCTGGAGGAGCTTCGCCGGCGAGTGCCCACCAAATGAGCGGGCGCACGCACCGCACGTATTGAAGTCTCAGATTTACTCGGCCGGTTCGATCGGCTTGACGGGTGGTGCGAGCAATCAGAACGCCGAGCGTCCAAGTCGGTGCCGTCGTTGTGATCAACAACGCCTTCGAACGCCGCGTCAGAACATCAGGGGTTCGTTCCCATCGTTCCACCAAATACGGCATCACCCTCGCCGAACGAGCTTTGCGCGGCTATGCTCCAGTCCAGCAGAGCTGCCAATACAGTTCGCTGCGGGCCCCCGCAACCAACATAAGCGACAGGTCCCGAGCCTATCCGACCTGCGGCAGCTTTTAGGATCTCTCCGAAATCGCCGACCACCTGGAGCAGCCCATCACCCGGCGGAATCACGATGTGCTCGATGAAGCCGCGTAGCGCCTGACGGGCCATGTCGTGCTCGTCGTGACGCTCAAGCGCCAAGGTCAGCATGGCGACGATGACCTGCATGGAGAGGGACGCGATTCGTACGCTCATAACGCTCCAATCAGAAATCACCGGCGTGAGCAAGGACCGCGCGTCTACATGCAGCCCATATTCACACGCGGTAGACGCTTGAACTCTGGATGGTCATGAATCAGAGCGACTACCATCGAGAAGAAGGCACGCAGGCGGTCGGCTTCTGGGGTTGCGGGCTTGCTGGAGTCATTCCACGACACCGTGTGTACCACCCCCGCGTTCGTTACTTCAAAGCGGTAAGTGGTTGAGGGAATCGTCGTGATCACTTCCACATCGGGGCGGACGCCGATAAAGTGGGTGGGATAGTCAAAAAAACGGACGTTCTCAACCGCTCGGTAGATGGCGCTCATCTGCGTATCAGTGAGCACGATGTGCGTTGTGGCGATCCGGGGCGACGGGCCAGGAACGCCCTGCGTGAATGTGCCGGTGAAAGTATCCAGCCGCTCGACCAAACAGCTCCCGAACTCAAATCGAAAACCAAAATCGGCAGCCTGCGTCGCAGCGGCGCTCGATTGCGGCGAATAGAGCAGCAGGGCGGCCACGAGTGCCAGCGTGCGCCGGAAGGTCACTGCTCGATTAGACACCATGACCCGATTGTCGGCTGAACTGCGTCCTGATAGCAGCCGGATGTCGCGGCCGTGCCGTGGCCGGAAACCGAGCAAACGGGGACCGTGTTTCCCGCCCAAATACCGCATTTTCAGAGGATGGCCCGGGAGGCCCGCAATCATCTGTTCTCTCGACGCTTGCCCTACAATCAGTTATGCCTCACGGGCTGCCAATGCCGACGTTGCTCCTCATTTGCGCGGCGCTCGTCATCACCTTTGGTGTGACACGGCTTCGGCCACGTTAGTGCTGATGCCGTTGCCGCTCGATTTCAGATGTGCTGAGTGTGAGCGGATAGGGTGAACGAAGGCGATTCCGAGCATGGACATCGCAGGCATATTCGTGTCGCCGACTTGCAGGTGACGCGAGCCGCAGCTTCCGCATGTTGACATGAAGTGGGGCCAGCTCTTCGCGACGGTTGCGGTCGTGGCTCTTCTGGCGCTCCTCGCCCGTGAGGCTGCGACACGCTCGATCGACTTTCCGGTGTATCACCGCGCGGGGCGGCACCTGCTTGCCGGCGAATACCAGCTGTACAGCCCAGAAACCTACGCGGGTCATCCCGGACCGTCGCAAGAGTTCCGATATCTCTGGGCCGTCGCGGTTCTGTTTGTGCCGTTCGCCGTGCTGCCGCTACCGGCTGCTGCCCTGGCGTTCTTCCTCCTGAAACTGGGGGCGCTGTGGTGGGTCGGCACGATCGTCGCACAGTATGCAGGAGCCACCGACTGGGGACGCCGGGCGTTTCTGATCGCGTTTACGCTTGTCGGCGGCTATCTCGTCGAAGAGCTACGGTTTGGCAACGCGCATTTCTTCTGCGTGACGCTCATGGTGGTCGCCTGGGATCGCGCCGAACGGGGTGAGGTCTGGGTACCGGCGATGGCGACGGCCGTGGCGATCGCGACCAAGCTGATACCGATCGCCCTACTCGCGTACCTCGCTATTCGACACCGCGCTCGCCTCTGTGTCGCGACCATCGCGTGTTTCACGCTGCTGGTGGTTCTTCCCGCAGCCGTCATCGGACCAGCCGCCAACGCGCGCGAACTTCGCGCTTTCACCACCTTCGCGCTGGAAAAGGTCGGCGAGCGCGACAACTACTCGCTTCGTGGGATGCTCGTCCGCTATCTGTCGGCAGACACGACGGACGTGACACACAATGCGGCCAACCTGGCCGACCTGCCAATGCGGGTGATTGATGGTCTGTGGCTGTGTGGACTTCTGGTGCTCGGCGTGGCGGCGTTTGCGGCAGTCTGGCGTGACGATCCTGATCCCGTGACCCGACTGCTGGAGTTGTCTATCGTCATGACCGGCATCCTCATCGCGTCGCCGCACACGCAGCGACGTTACTACGTCGCTCTGTACGTCCCGGCGGTGGCGTTGTGTGCATTGCTGCCACGGGCACAGACGCCGCGCGAACGCCGAGCGATTCTGGTGGGAATCGCAGCGATGGCCGTGCCCGGGACGATCCTGCCGCTCGTGTTCGCGGGACACCGGCTGGCACTCCTTTACGAAGCGAGTTCGCCGTATTGCGTTGGCGCACTCGTGTTGTTCGGGGTCTTGGTGTCGCTGACCCGTTCGCGGAAGGCGGCGCACCGGTTGTCAGCCCTGGGACCTGTCACGTAAGCCCCCGAATCCGGCGACCGTTTCGCCTCGAACTGCCAGCGATTCGGCTTGGCTTAGGCGTTCACCGGCTGTCAGGCAGACAAGTGATGGGGTGACACTCCGGCGACAGCGCGTCCGTGATCAAGGCGGGCAAGCGGGCGAAGCGGAAGAAGGGCTAGAGGGCCTTCTGGTGTAGTTGCTGTTCGAGGGACTTCGTGTAGCGGTAGTGCTGCCACACGCGATAGGTCAGATACACCGGGGCGAGCGTGAGCGCGACGATGCCGAGTGAACTAAGCATTCCGGCTCCCTTCGCAAACGTCAAGGCAGAGCTTAGCAGAAATTGGACTCCGTCAAAGCGGACGCGATTCGTCGGGATCACGATCGTCATCGACATGGAGAAGATCCCGCCTCCCGACGAGGAAGCGACCTCACTGCGGGCGCGCTTCGCGATCACGATTCCGAAGGACATCTCACCAGGTTCGTACACCGTGAGCGCGATGGCCGGTCTGGCCGGTCGGGCCGGTCGGGACGGCGAGCTGGTTATCGCGGTGATTGAAGTCGATATCGAGCGCCGCGAGATGCCGCGTGCGATCACGGCGCAGGAACCGTGGCGGCAGGCCTCCTTCGAAAAGAAAGGCGAGACGACGCAAATCCAGCTCCTTGGCGATTTTGGATACGGTGATGTCGTCGATGTAACCGAGTGATCGCGTGTGACGTTCGAATCATCTAATACCGCCGTGGCAATAGTCGACAAGGCCGGCACCATCACCGCTGTTGGGCCAGGGCATTCCGCGGTCGTTGCGTGGTACGGTCCGCGAGACGGAGGCATCAAGGTCAGTATCCCCGTCGAGGTACGGTGGCGTTCAGGCTGACAATCGTCGGCGCGGCCCTCACGCCGCCGCACGCCATAGCTGCAATACGGCTGGTTGCACGCCGCAACCAACTTTCCCTTTTATCTACGCCGTTATAAACCAAGCACGTCCAGCCAGTTCAGCGGAGCACGCCCGGTTAGCAACCGGACGAGGGATTCCTAAACACCGCGCCGTTTTGCGCTAGGTATTCGTGTTAGAGATGGCTGGGTCGTCAGTCATTAAATCCAAAACGCAAAGAAAAACACAAACGTCGCTACCAACATGCCCACGCACGTCCCGACACACACCATCAAACGCTGGGAGCCGTGATCGAGCCGCCGAAACCAGTTGGCACATCCTACTGCGCACCCCACAACAAACGCACTGCCGAGTACCAACGAAAAGAGCGTTCATCTCCAAGAGGTTGACAAGGGTCGCCGATAGGACTCGGCTGGGATGGTGTTTCGCAATCGTGCCTCCGCTGCTCCATGGATCGTCAAAAGCCATGATGTACATCGACGCAGCAAAATGAATCATGAACGCTGCGATGAGCAAGGAAACCAACCACTGGGTCAGCTTTGGCCCGTGTTGCCTGAAGATCAGTCCTACGAGACTCCCAGCCACACCCGCCGCCGCCATCCACCACAGCAGCATCTCGAAGTTCATTCTCCGATAACCGTCGTCAAAAGTCGCGCAGTGTTTATGACGGTTGGCTTTAGCAGACCGAGTGTGGTTCCAGCGAGGGTCGCCCTTGCCTGTCCGCGTCTGGTCCGCGAACCACTGGTGGCTGGTGACAGTTAGGCCCAACAACCGATCGCGCCAAGACCCGACTTCGTTGGTGTGAGTGGGGAGGGGCTGGTGCCCCTCCCCGGATGAATTGTCCTATTGACCGGAGGGTGGTAGGCGCTCTCCTCGTGAGGCACGACCAAGGCTCTGGTGACGTCAATCCGTCGAGAGGCGAGGTCTCTTACCCCGTAGCGCCGACGTAGTTGAAGAACAGCGCCTTGCGCTCCCACGCGCGTTCGGCGTCGCCCGCGAGCGTGACGAGGGCATCGGCAACATCGCAGTAGGAGACGCTGCCGTGCTGGATGTTCTTCTGCGACGGCTCCGCCCGCAGCGTGCCGCGGGACGGCCCCTCCAGCATCTGACCCATGCGCGCGTAGACGAATCGGAACGCAGGAGGAGCTCCCTCGAAGAGCCATCGGACCCATGCCTCCGCTTCCCCCCACGCCTTGCGCGCGACGACATTCCGGATGGCCCACGCCAACGCTGCCACCGACCACTTTTCGATCGTCCCACCGGGCTCCGGAAGGAGCTGACCGCCGACGATGACCATCACGCAGCCGTCCAATCGCCCATCGGCCTGCAGCGCCTCCACGGTGGCCTTCGTGAAGATGGAACGATCCGCATTGTTGGCCGGCTGCCCCTTGGCGTGACCGAAGGGGAGCGCGCTCGATGCGTCTACGATGGCGTCCGGCCGCGACGAGCGAACGGCCGCCGACACCACTGTGGCGTCGCAGAGGTCTCCCTTCGCCAGGGTGACCTTCGAGCGCACGGCCTCTGGCACCTTGTCGGGATTGCGCACGAACGCCGTGACGGCCCATCCCTGCTCGAGCGCGCGCTCGAGCACGAGGCGTCCGGCCTTGCCCGTGGCCCCATAGATCAACATCGTCCTCACGGAAGCCTCCTCGTGGTCATCGAGCCTCCGATCGAGCGGACGGAGACGGCTCGAAGTAATGGCGTTCGGCGAGGTCGGGGAGCAGTCCCGGGTGCACGGGCCGCCAGCCGAGCAGCGTCTGGGTCCGCGTGCTGGACGTCGGGTTGTCGAGCTGCGCGAACGCGGCGAGAAAGCCGAGGTGCTGCGCGGCCTGCTCCGCGGTGATCCTGACAGCCGCCACGCCGAGGCCGCGGCCGATGGCTTCGGCGATGTCGCGGAACGACACGCCCTCGTCCGAGACGCCGTGCAGTCGGGAACCGGCCGGCGCCGCTTCCAGGGCCAGGCGATAGAGGCGTGCTGCGTCGAGTGTGTGCACCGCGGGCCAGCGGTTTGCCCCATCGCCGACGTAGGCGGAGACACCGTTCT
Organism: uncultured Acidobacteriota bacterium; assembly: GCA_963794705.1. Classification (GTDB taxonomy): domain Bacteria; phylum Acidobacteriota; class Vicinamibacteria; order Vicinamibacterales; family CAVVIG01; genus CAVQFC01. The sequence goes on along the minus strand of CAWCFI010000003.1, from coordinate 275,225 downwards.
TCCGCGCCATCGCGATCAGGGTCGGGACGAAGCCGTGGCGGTCCAGCGGACTGTGGACCGTTGGTGCAAGACGGATGACCGAGGAGCGCACGCCGCGACCGGCCATCGCGATCACGGCGTTTTCCGAATCGACCCGCGGGTTCCGCCATCGAGCCGCGTCTTCTTCGGTGCCGATGCGGCCAAGCGCCGCCCTCGCGAGAAGCAGCGTGCCCGATGTGATCACGAACGGCTTGTGCGGAGCGCTCGAGCACCTGGCCAATCGCCTGAATGGCACGCAGGTCCGCTGCCGCAGCGCCGGCGAAGTCACCCGTGAACGATAGGTCGTGCTTGAACGCCAAGTGGATGACGCCATCCGCCGTGGCGGCGGCGTCTTGCAGTCCCTGGAGGTCGTCGAGATCGCCGCGTCGAACGCTCGGCGCCAGCCGCCGATCAGCGCGGCGGCGGACACATCGGAGCGGGCGAGACCGACGACCTCGTGCCCAGCCGAGAGGAGATCGGGAACGACGGGGAACCGATGTGGCCGGACGCGCCGGTGATGAATACACGCATGGTTAAACTCCTTGATGTCAGATGCTGACATCACGGTATCATGTGATGTCAGTGTCTGCAATCAGATCGGATACGATCGGACGATGGGGCGCTGGGAGCCGGACGCGCGTGGGCGGCTGGCGCAGGCCGCGATGGAGCTCTTCCAGGAACTCGGCTATGCGCGAACGACCGTGGAGGGCATTGCGGCGCGAGCGGGGCTGACGGAGCGAACATTCTTCCGGTACTTCGCCGACAAGCGCGAAGTCTTGTTCTCGGGCTCGGCGGATCTCGAGAAGTTCATCGTCGAGAGCATTGGGAATACGCCGAAGACGATGGCTCCGCTCGACGCGGTGGCAGCAGCGCTCGAAGCCACGGCGCCCTGGTTCGAGGAGCGTCGTGGCCATTCGCGGAAGCGGCGAGCCGTCATTGCCGCCGACGCCGAGCTTCGAGAGCGTGAGCTCATCAAATTGGCATCGCTAGCGGTGGCCGTCGCAGCGAGCTTGCGCGAGCGCGGTGTCAGCGCCCCGACCGCCGCCCTGGCGGCCGAGGCGGGGATCGCGGTCTTCAAGAACGCGTTCGAACGCTGGGTCGAGGACAAGGAACAGCGTCGTCCCCTGTCGGGGCATATTCATGCAGCGCTCACGGAGTTGCGAGCCGTCACCGCGGGCACGCGTACGGCGGCTTCACGTTTGCGGACTACGAATGCTTCGCGACGCCGATGAGTCGCCGGGTCTTTAGCAATTGCCCAGCACCGCGCCCCGACACGGTGGTGTCGATCGACTCCTCCTTCTCCTACGCCATCGCGTCAGGGATGGAGCGTGACCTGTGAGCCGGCGGTCGTGATCGCGATCTTGGTGTGAGTTTGCGTCGCCAGTGTCTGCAACGACGCGGTCGCGGCACTGATGATCGCGGCGTTGGCGTTGCCCTGCAAGGAGGCGAGAATCGACTCCTGGAGAATGAGCGGATGCTTGAACGTGGTCGGGCTCGTCTTGTCGCCCCCCGCGAGATCGTAGAACGTGTTGCGGTGCCCCAGGACGCCGGGCAGGTTCCATGCGAGACCGGCGTTCAGCACACCGTTCAATGAATGATCGGTCTCGCGACGGTTCTTCTTGCCAATCGGGAACGGCGCAAGAAACCATGCCGGCGTGGGCTTGGTGTACGGGTTGATGTTGAGCCTGACGTTCGGCGGGATCTCGTCGGGATCGCCAAGGTCATCGAGCGTCCCCACCGAGTCCGCGGTAAACAGCAGATCAACGGTCTTGTTGACGGCATTGAGGCACCGCGACAGGCTTACCGCGGCGGCGCCCCCATTCGAGTGCCCCACGATGATGAGCGGCGTGGCGTCGAGCAGCTTGATTGCGTCGCAGATCGCCCGCCATTTCGTCTGGTGCAGATGCTTCGTCGTCTGGCCTGCGAGCAGATGAAACGTGAGTCCAGCGCCGCCGGAGTTTGCCTGCACGAATGGATCGCTGTTGACGTGCGTGATGCACTCATCCATCCGATCGCGCACTTCCTGGGGGTTCATTTCGTCGAACAGGCCCCCCGAGAGAATGACGATGACACCTTTGGTCAGGTCGGCCACGATGCTCTCCAGTCCGTGCGTTCGTGCACAGGGTGTGTGGGTGAAATGGCATCTTAATCGTACGGAGAGTGTCGGAGAGCGAAATTAGGCGAGTCACGGAACTGGCCCGAAGCGACAGCAAGGCCTTGCGACACGACGCCGAGTCGGCTACCGTGACACGCGCACATCGACACCTCGATCCGGGGAGAATTCGCCATGCGTATTCCCTGTCTCGTCGCTCTGGTCAGCGCCCTGGCCGCGACCGTCGTGGTCCCCTCCGCGTCAGGCCAGTCAGCCAAGTGGACCCCTGCGCGCGGGGCCGACGGCAAGCCCGACCTCCAGGGCACATTCACGTTCGCCACGATCACGCCGCTGCAGCGGCCCACGGCGCTCAGCGGCAAGGATGTCTTGTCGCCTGAGGAGGCGGCCGAGTTCGAGGCCAGCGAGAACGACCGCCTGAACCGCGACCTGTTCGACCCGGAGAAGGGGCAGCCGAGCGCCGGGTACCCCGGGAGGGCGGACGGCGGCGTGCTGTCCTACAACGACTTCTGGTACGAGCGCGGCAGCCAGCTGACGGCCGACCGGCGCACGTCGCTCATCATCGATCCCCCCGACGGTCGCATTCCGTTCTCGGCGGCCACGCGCGCACAAATGGCGGCGCGGGCAGCCCGGACCAACGCCGGAGTCTTCGACGATCCCGAAGATCTCAGCCTGGTCGATCAATGCATTCTTGGCTTCAACTCGGGTCCGCCGATGATCTCGGGCACGTACAACAACAATCTGCAAATCGTTCAGACGCCCGGCTACATCATGATCTTCAACGAGATGGTGCACAACGCGCGGATCATCCCGACCGACGGCCGTCCACACGGCACGCTCCCGCAGTGGACGGGCGACTCGCGCGGCCGGTGGGAGGGCGACACGCTCGTGATCGAGACGCTCAACTTCAGGCGCGAGACCAGCCTGCCAGGATCGACCGCCAGGACGACGGTGGTGGAGCGCCTCACCCGGCTTGACGCAAAGACGATCGACTACCGGTTCACGATTTCGGACCCTGACGCGTACACCAAACCGTGGACGGCGGTGATGCCGCTGCGAGCCATCGACGGTCTCCTGTTCGAGTACGCCTGCCACGAGGCCAACTACGGCATGGAGGGCGTCCTTCGTGGCGCGCGCTTCAGGGAGAGGGAAGCCGCGAAGAAATGAGATCCGTGCGGTGCCCACGGGGCCCTGCCCGAAACTGATCGCAGGCTATTGCTTCCCGTCCGATAGCGCCACCGTGGGCACGCTGTGAAATGACTTCGAACCGGCCTTCTTCCACGCGTCGTAGCGCATCCGCAGGGTCTTCACCGGATTCGCATTCTCCGCCGGCGTGATGTCATCGTCCGTGACGCGAAGATAGGTGAAATAGGTGCCCTGGTTGTGGGACTTCTCGGTCTTGTCGTCTTTGTTGGCGATGACGATGTAGGCGACGTGCGCGGTCTTGCCGTCGCAAGGTGCGCTCGTCTTGGGTTCGGTCTCGCAGTTGCAGCGCTTGTCGCCGCCCTTCGCATCGGCGGCTTCCATCGCCGCCATCACGTGATCGGCCAGCGTACCCTTCGCCCGGGTGAACGCGAGCGCCGCTTCGTACATCACCTGATCGCTGAAGAGCGTGTTGCCCTGAACCTGAAAGTAGAAATCGCCGACGTGTCCCGGCACGTACAGCGACGCTGACGAATTGCCCGTGCCATTGTGACCGGCGCTCCGTCCCTGCATGTCGAGGATGCCGAACTGGCGACGTTCGATGTCCGGGTCGAGGTGCAGGATTTCGATGATCTTCTTCGGATCTGTGCCCTTCTTCAGTTCCTCGAACACCGTCATCTGATTCTTGTGGGTGTTGTCGGCGCCGGCCTGGCAGGCCGCGACGCCAATTCCCGGAACGATGACGGCTTGTAGATCCATCAAATCGCGCGAGCCGATCGGTTGCCGCTTCGGAAAGCCGGCCTGCGCGACGCAGGTCGCGGACGCCACGATCACTTGACCCGTGGCCTTATCCACCGCGATAACCGACCACGTCGCCCACGCCGTCGAGTGAGCCGCCAGCAGCATGATGAGGGCGAGCACAATGTTTTTCATAAAGTGCCGGCGATTCTACACGCATCCAGCGCCGCTGGGCGCGCGCTTATGTCACAAGATGCAATCGACTGGCGCGGGCCAGCGCGAGTCCGACAAAACGGTCGCCGTCTTGTGTGGTTCGAGACGTTTCTGTTGTCGTCTGCGATTGTCTCGGCGAAAGGATTACGTGTGTGTTGCGGTAAGAGTCCATAATGCCGCGGTCATCACGTTGCGGGAGTCCATGCCATGCCCACGCCTCGAACCGTTGTGAAAATGTTTCTGATGTTACTAATGACGGCCGGTCACGCACGTGCCCAACAGACGACCGCCACGATCACCGGTCGCGCGACGGACGCGAGCGGCGGACTCCTGCCTGGCGTCACCATGGCGATTACCAGTCCGGCGATGATCGGCGGCGAACGCTCTACCGTCACCGACGGTCAGGGCGCTTATCAATTCACGCTGCTGCCGCCGGGCGAATACCGCGTCGTGTTCACGCTGGCGGGTTTCGCGACGCTGACGATCGAGCAGGTGCTGGTCAACGCCGACGCCACGATGACGATCAATGGACGCCTCGAGCTCGCCGGCGTGGAAACGTCCGTCACCGTCATCAGCCAGACGCCCGCGATCGATGTGACGGCGACGACCATCGCCACCAATTGGGATCAGGAGAAGCTGCAGGAATTGCCATATGCGCGCGGCATTCGCGGATTGGCGATGCTGGTGCCCGGACTGACATCGACGCAGTTCGACGTCGGCGGCAACACGGTCGGCGGCTCGACGACGACGGGCGCGAATTCATATGGCCGTTCCGGCGACGAGCTGATGCGTTACGAAGGCGCGGTCTGGGATCAGCATTTCGGCGACTACGACAGCTATCAGTCGGTGCAGGCGGCGACGGCGGCGAAGGGCGCCGACGGACAGACGCCGGGCCTGTCGCTCAACTTCCTGGTCAAGTCAGGCAGCAACGCCTACCACGGCACCTTTCTCGCCGCCTACGAGCCCGGCGCGTTTCAAACCACGAACGTGGACCAGGCGCTCCTCGATCGCGGCTATTCAGCCGGCACCAATCAGTTCACGCGCTACAACGACTATCACGCCGATCTCGGCGGCCCGATCGTGCAGAACAAATTGTGGTTTTACGGCGCCTACGGACGCACCTATTCGGGTCTGCTGATTCCCGGATTCGTCTCCGAGGCCACCGGACAGCAGGCGGTGTTCTACACCACGATCGACAGCGGTTCATTCAAAGTGACCTATCAGGCGACCACCAACGGCAAGCTCGAAGTGACCGAGCTGTTGAGCCGCAAGCATCAGCCGTATCGGGGTGCGAGCCCCTTCGTCACGCTCGAAGCGTCTGAAAATCAGAACGCACCGACCAGATCGGGCCGGTCATTCGCTGGACGCAGATCCTCAGCAAGACGATGACGGTGGATGGCAGCTTCAACCGATCCGGCTACTGGTGGCCGGACGTCCCATGGACCACCGACCCGCGCCGCGTCGACCTCACCACGACGCAGACGCGAGGCGCGTTTCTCGAGCTGAATCGGACGCCCGTTCGCTGGGGCTGGAATGGCGCGTGGAACTGGTTCACGGAACTGAAAGGCGCGACCCACGAAGTCAAATCCGGGTGTCCTCGGCTACAGCGGCACCTCGCTGCTGGACTACACCGGCTACCCGAATCAGCAGCAGTATCAGTACCGCAGCGTGACCGGCGAGTCGAATTACTTCCTGCATCCGGATTCGGTACAGGTGTTCGACTATCCCACCCGTCGTCAACAGCGGTACCAGTACAACTCGTGGTTCCTCAACGACAACATCGCGATCCATCGGCGGGTCACCCTCAACGCGGGACTGCGCTTCGATCGCTACTCATCGTGGCTGCCGGCGCAGGGCAACCCAGGAACCGGACCTTACGCCACGCCGCTGCTCTATCCGGAGAATCATAATTTTCCGTCGTACAACTCATGGTCCCCTCGGCTCTCGGTGATCTACGACGTCACCGGGACGAGTCGTGTCGCACTCAAAGCGAGCTACGGACGCTACGGTGCGTCCGGCTCGTGGGTGTCGGCGTCGAGTGGGCCGGTGGCCGGTTCGGTCAATCCCGCGGCTCCGCGCATTTCCACCTACACGCGCTGGAACGGCGTCATTCCCTACGTGCCGGTGCCGGCGAACCTGACGTCGGTGACCGGCGGCGCCGGCAACCTGTCGATCGACCCGAATACCAAGCCATTTGTCGAAGAGGAGTTCTCGGGCGGCGTCGACCTCGGCCTCAGCCGAGAAGTGGTGCTGCGACTGAACGCCGTGCGGAAAACGGATTCCAATCTGAGTCAGACGATCAACACCGCGCTTCCGTATGGCGCCTACACGGACGTGCGGACCGCTGTCGATCCCGGCCGAGACAACGTCGCCGGCACGGCAGACGACGGCGTGGTGACGGTGTACTCGGTGCCGCGGACGTATCCGACGTTCGGCACGGTCGCGACGCTGTACACGAACGGCATCCGTCAGGATCACTATTCGGCGTTCGAAGCGACGCTCAACAAACGCCATTCGGCCGGCTGGTCGGCGCTCGTCTCGTACTCGCTCGATCGGCACACCTGGGAAAACAACGCGGCGCAGAATCCCAACGAGACGCTGTATCTCTTCTCCATTCCCGAGACGAACCAACAGGTCCACCTCAACGGTCTGTACGATCGGCTACCATGGGGACTGAAGGTGTCAGGCACCTATACCGTCCAGAGCGGCGCATACTTTCCGCGCGTCGTGCAGGCCCGCGACGCCTTGAACACGCTGGTGAACGTCACGGTGGAGGGTCATGCCGGCCGCTACGACTGGGTGCGGCTGCATGAATCTCCGGGTTGCGAAGACCGTGCGGGTGGGCAAGCACTCGATCGAGGGCATGCTCGACGGCTTCAACATGCTGAACTCGAACGTGGTGCTCAGCCAGGTCAATACCAACGGCACGAACTACCTGAAACCGCTGCCCACTGGCACGGGCGCAGCCACCGCGGAAGCGATTCCCGCGCCGCGCATTTTCCGGATCAGCGCGCGCTACGCGTTCTGATGTCCGGGCGTTGCTCTCGCGAAACGATCCAGCTTGGAGGAGAGATGAAGCGCGTCGTGTTGCTATTGGCGTTGTTACTGACCGGCCCGGTTCGGTCGTTCGCGCAGACGACTGACGTCGGCGTGGACGATCCAGCGAAACCTCCACGATGGTTCGCGACGTTTTCGATCATCGCCTTCGATCCTGCGACCAAGGATTTTGGCGTCGCGGTGCAGTCGCACGCATTCACGGCTGGCGCGGCGGTGCCTTATGCCATTGCCGGCGTCGGCGCGGTGGCCACACAGGCGGCCGCCAATCGCCTGTACGGGCCCAAGGCGATCGAGCTGCTCAAGCAAGGATTGAGCCCGGCCGAGGTAATCAAGCGGATTACGGACGAGGATCCCGGCCGCGACACCAGGCAGGTCGCGGTGATCGACGCCAAGGGGCGATCGGCTGTCTACACCGGCAAGCACGTCATCGACCGCAATTCGGACACCACCGATCCGATTCATCTCGGCGGGTTCGCCGGTCACATTACCGGCGCGAACTTCTCGGTGCAGGGCAACACCCTGGCGAGCGAAGACGTCCTCAAGAACATGGCGCGCGCCTACGAACAGGGCAAGGGTACGATGGCCGAGCGGCTGATGGACGCGCTCGACGGCGGTCAGGCCGCGGGCGGCGATACGCGCGGCATGCAGTCTGCTGGCATTCTCGTCGTCCGTCCGGTCCCGCCCGGATCGACCGTCGTCAACGACCGCATCGTGGATCTTCGCGTGGACGATGCGGTGGATCCGTTCAAGGAGTTGCGGCGGCTACTGAACATCAACCTCGGCACCCCGCGCAAGCTGACGGAACACGCGGCCGCGCTCGCCGGCGCGGGAAAATTCGACGAGGCGATTGCCGAGCAGAAGAGGGCACTCGAGATTCAGCCTAACAGCGACACGCTGCACTACGCGTTGGCGCAGCGCTACGCGGAGGCGGCGCTGCCGATGCAGGCGATTGTTCCGCTGCGCGAGGCGATCCGGCTGCATCCCAATCTGGCGCGCCAGGCGGCAACCGACCCGATCTTCAGCAAGATGCGGGACATGGCGGAGTTCAAGCGGCTGATCATTGTCGGCGGCGCAAAGGGCGGGGGGTAACGCTTCTAGAGCTTGCCGATCCGTTCCAGGACCGCGCGCAGTTCTCGGGCTCGGATATCGTCGATGGGCTCCATCACCGGCTTGCACGTGTCGTGCGCGATCACGCCCATCCACATCAACGCACGCTTGTAGCATTGCGGGTACTGCAGGACGTTGGCGAATGCGATGGAGTTGAGAGGGCCGACCACGCTGTGGAACAGGTCGCGCGCCTTCGCCGACGTTGCCGTCGCGGACGTTCTCGAAAATGTCGCTCTGCTCGCGTGGCACGACGCAGCTGGCGGCCGAGGTCATGCCCTGGGCGCCGTACAGCAGCATCAGGAAGTTCATCTGGTCGTGGCCGGCCCAAGCCTGCAGCTTGCCCTCCGTCGCGGCCGAATATTGGGCGATCTTGGCCGGATACGGCAGGAACAGTTTGGAGCAATGCAGCGTCGGAATGTTGTCGGCCATGCGCTTCAGCAGCGGCAGCGGAAGCTCGATCCCCGCGCCGCCGTCGTAGACCATCAGCGGCAGGTCAGTGGCGTCGCCGACATACTTGACGTGGCGGTAGATGCCCTCCGCGCCGTGCGGATGGTAGTACGGCGCTGTGGTGAAGATGTAGTCTGCGCCTGCACCGGCGGCGTGCCTGGCGAGGATCGCGCTGGTGTCGCTCGCTGAGTGGATGACGCCGACGCCAACGGGGACCCGGCCGTTGGCATGCTTGATCACCACTTCGGCGAACTGCCTGCGCTCGTCGTCGGTGAGGCAGAACACCTCGCCCGTGCTGCCAAGCGCCAGGATCCCATGCACGCCTTTGTCGACGACGTAGTCGACGAGGCTCTTGGTGGATTCCACGTCGATGCCGCCCGTCGGGGTCAGCGGCGTCACCAGCAGCGCATGGTTGCCAAACAGCTTCGCCTTCTTCTCCGCAAACCGTTCCATGTTTCCTTTTCCCCGATCACCCCTAGTGTTACATGTCGCGCCGAGCGTCGGCGCGCGTTTGCAGCCAGCGGCTGATCAACGCGATGACGTGCGGGTTGTCGTAGATCGCGCTGTGCACCAGCGGAATGTCGTCACTGTCGATTTCCACGCTCGTCAACGGCGCGACCGTGTGAACCGTCCAGGCGCCCAGCGGCGTGGCTTCTGCGCTCGCATCGAGCAGCACGTTGGCGACGGCGACTTCCCATCCGAATGGGATCACCAGGAAGAGCGAGAGCAGCAGGATGATCGGCCAGGTGAGCACGGCGACGGCGAGACGAGCGGGAAAGGTTGCGCCATACAGGCCGTAACTCCCGAGAGGGAGCGTCAGGACGAACACCAACGGCAGAATCGACGAATACAGTCCGACGAGGCTGCCGGTCCGCATCCACTGGGGGTGGCCAGGATTGGTCGCCGCGGCGTAGCCAAAGAGAAAAAGCACCGTCGCTGCGATCAATACGGCCGCGATGCCGGCGAGCGCCAGCCGTCGCTTCGCCCATCGTGTGGCAAACGTCTCGATGCCGGCGTACATCCGCTGTGCGGTGAGAAACACTCTGACCGTGATCTGGGACGCGAACTGACCGGTGATGAGCAGCCCGGACGCTTCGTCAGCGGGCGACCGGACGATCAGCACCCCTTCCGGATCGATCGCGGTCGTCGTCGCCGCCATGGCGCGCTCGATTCGCCGGCCGTACTGAAGCCATCGCCCGAGGGCCAGAAACAAGAGCGTCCCGATCGGCAGCAGCAGCGCGAACTTCGCGATCGTCTTCCATACGCTTGCCCAGCCGAGCGGATCGACCACCGCATCTATGATCGCGACCAACGCCAGTACCACGACGATAACCATCCCGACCGCGAAGGCCAGCGGATCCTTGCCGAGGTCTCGCTTGCGGGACACGAGAAATGGCGTGGAGAGGCAGACGACACCGGCGATGTTGTCGACCAGACCGGCGTTCGCCACGGCCGAGAGCGCGAAGTTCCCGCCGTGGCTGTGCGCGATGATGAATTGGCGCGCGGCAGGGTACTGGCGGACGTCATCCGCGATCTGCTTCGCGAGCGCTTCAGAGGCCTCGGCTCGAACGATCGCCGAATTGCGGCCGGACCACGGAAAAGGGTGGAAACACACGCCGCCGCCTAAGGCGGCGCGCAGACCGGTGCAAAGCTTCGAATCGTCGTGGGTCCAGGGCGCATTCCGCGCGAACGTGCCATGGACGAGCGTCACGAGGTACCGCACGGGGGCCGGGCCGATCGAGCTTGCGTCGGGCATCCCGGCCCGGAGGATATCAGCTTTCCAAGCACGGTCGCGGTCCAACCCCGAAGCACTTATTTATAAAGCCCTTATCAGGTCGGCCGATTGATCCTGTTTCTCCGCGGTTGTCGCGTCTTGATATGACGACAACACCGAAGGAGACGTCATGACGCACGTTGCCCGCCGTATTCCGCTGCTAGGGGTTCTGTTGATGGCCTTCGCGCTGGTCGCGATGGAGGCCGCGGCCGCGGACATCCGCGGAACGTTCACCTATCAGGACACCAGGGGACCGATGGCGATTCGCCGCGGCTACGTCGAAATCTGGTATCACGGCACCGGGTTCTTCGACGTCTGGCACGTCGTGGGCACGCGGGTCACCGATAGCAGTGGCCACATCTCCTATGTGGACGGCACCAGCACCGGCACCTTCTCGCTTCGTGTCTATGCGCTGAACGACGCAGCGATTGTCCGGCAAACTGATTACCCGGCAGCCTCGTTCTACGTCGCGACCATCCAGCGGGTCCCGACATCGAGTACGTCGATTCTCGACTTCTCATCGTCGTTTTCGGACGAATACACCTCGCGGCATTTCAACCTGGCCAATGACGCCCAAATCGCATTCGAATACGCCTCGGCGCGACGCGATCCTGGCGAGTCCGACCTGATCCCGCAGGTCAACATTCTTCCGACGACCGTCACTGGGACGTTCTTCAACAGCGTCACGAACACCATCAATATCCGCGTCGTCGAAAGCTTTTCGGACCTCGTGCTCGTTCATGAGTACGGCCACCATCTGCAACACGACATCAGCCGTGCCACCGCGTCTTCGGGTTCTCACGATGGCTGCGAGTTCCACGCGTCGGATGGCGGGCTGGCCAACAGCGCCGAAACGGCCTGGACCGAGGGCTTCGCCCAGTACTTCGCGATGGCCGTCGCGCGCTCGGCCGCGATGAATCCGTCGTTCGACCAGCGCCCGGCCTCGGGCGCATGGACGTTCGCGGTCGCCGAAACCCCGCCCGCCTGCGGCGTCATCGGCCAGACGGGTGCGTCGGGCACCATCACGCCGGCGATGGTCGAATCGCGCGTGGAAGCGGTGCTCTGGGACCTGCTGGACGGATACGGCAATCCGTCGCAGGGCCTCGAAACCTTCGACCACGTTGCGGGCGAAGAGCTCACCGTGTTTCAGATCTTCGATCGCGAGTTCGGGCAGGCCAGCACGTCGAACATTTTCACGTTCCGCAACGCGTGGCGGGCGCGCGGCAAGGACGCCGCCGCGCTCGACTGCATCATGAGCGCGTACGGCATGCTGCCGGCGACGCCTGGCTGCACCGGATCCGGCGCCACCAGGCTCGTCGGCCGCTTCAACGGCGACAACAAGTCAGACATCGCCCTGACCGGAGCGCCAGGATGGGGTGCGGTGCCGGTCGCGCTCTCCAACGGCGACGGATCTTTCACCGTCGTCAATCAGCCCCTCGCCGATTTTCCCGGCCTCGCGTCCACGCCGGGTGTGGCCAAGATCGCCGCGGACTTCAACGGCGATGGGTTGACCGATATCGCGCTCGTTGGCGGTCAGGGATGGGGATCGATCCCGGTCGCTCTATCGGACGGCAACGGCGGCTTCACCACCGTCAACAACGTCGACCTCACCATGTTTCCGATGTTCGCCTCGGAAGGCGAAGCTCAGGCGCTGGTTGGCGATTTCGACGGGGACGGTCGCGCGGACGTCGCGCTGGTGGGAGTGTCGTCGTGGGGCCTGATTCCGGTGGCGTTCTCCGACGGCGCTGGGGGATTCACCGAGACGGCGGAAGCGGTGACGGACTTCTTCCAGCTGCGCGCCTCCGTCATCGGCACGCGCGCCTTCGTCGGCGACTTCGACGGCGACGGGAAGTCCGACATCCTGCTGGTGCAGCCGGGGGCTTCGGTCTTGCCGTGGGCACGCTCGCTCGGCGATGGGCGATTCGAGGTGCGCTACATGAATGCCGGAGACTTCGGCCTGTGGTCCGGCACGCCCGGCGCGCAGATTCTCGTCGGCGATTTCAATGGTGACCACGTCACCGATCTGGCCCTGTCGGGTCCGGCAGGATGGACGACCGTTCCCATGCTGCTGTCAGCTGGCGCGGGTCTGTTCACGGCGGTGAACGCTCCCGCCGGCGATTTCGGGTTGTGGTCGTCGTCAACAGGTGTCGTTCGGCTGGTCGGTGACTTCAGTGGCAATGGTACCGCCGACATCGCCCTGACCGGTGTCGCTGGGTGGACGACGCTGCCCGTGGCTGTCTCGAACGGATCGAGCGTCACGGTCGCGAATCCGGGTGTCGGCAGCTTCGCAGCGTGGTCGGCCAGCACCGGCGTCCAGGCGCTCGTCGGCGACTTCAACGGCGACGGACGGCAGGACATCGCTCTGACTGGCGTCGCCGGATGGAACACGCTGCCGATCGCCTTCGCCAGCACCAGTCGGGCGATTGTGCCACGAGGTGTGACCAATCCGAACTCGTTCACGGTCACGAATCTGCTGATCGGCGACTTCGCTATCTGGGCGTCAATGTGGTGATGGGGCGGGCATTCTCGAAGGCAGTTCATCCGCGGGTTCTAGTGCCCGGCGGGTTTCCGGCCCAGGGTGCCGCCGAGCGTGCTGATCTTCCACTGCCCATCCACCATCGTCCACTCGATCGCGCAGGTGCCCAGAGGAATGGTCTGCACGCCGTGGTTGGTCCGTCCGGTGACCGCCAGCGTCCCGGTCGTGCTCCCACTGTCGCCGGCCGCAGCCGGGCGAACGTCGACGCAGGTCAACTCCATCGTCGTGCCCGGATCAATCAGAAACGGGAGCCACGCGGCTTCGATGGCCGTGAGCACGACCCGATGCACCGGTTCCAGGCGCCCATTTCTGGATCCGGACCGGAAGAAGAGCCACGCCGTCGGCACCAAGGACAGGAACGCACCAAGGATGCAGGTCAGAAGGACGCCGCGTAGGCGCCGATATTTCCGCATCTGGGCCGGCGTCGGATCTGAACTACCCACACGCGCACCGCAGCCTGTATCCGATGGTGATCATGAGAAGGCGTCTCGCGCAATTATCCCGGTAAGTTGTCCGACAATTATGCTCACTTATCGCGAGATGTTATTTTAATAACACATATGTTATATAAATAACATCATGCGAAGAAGGATGTTCTTCTGGCTGGAAGATATTCAGCGAGACGCCTCTTACGCGGCGCGCGGCCTCGCCCGTAATCCTGGGTTCGCCATCGCGGCGGTGGTCACGCTCGCGCTCGGGATCGGGGCCGCGACGGCGGTCTTCAGCGTCGTCAATGCCGTGCTGCTGCGCCCGCTGCCTTATCCGGACAGCGATCGGCTGATCCGGATCGTCGAGCGGTTGCCGGCGCGCAGCGCGAACACACCGCTCGGGCGCAGAACGGGCATGACATGGACTGAATTCAGTGACTGGCGTGCGCGTACGACCACGCTGTCGGCCATGGCGTACGTGGTGACGCCGCCGATCACCTTGATGCCAACTGCCACGGGTTCAGCGCGCCTGACCGGTGCGCTCGTGTCATCCAACACCCTCGGCATGCTCGGAGGCCGCGCCCTGCTCGGCCGCACGCTCGACATGCGCGACGATGCGGTCGGTTCCGGCGTCGTCGTCCTGAGCGCAGGCGCCTGGCACCGGTACTTTCAGGCCGACCCCGGCATCGTCGGACGCACGGTCGCGCTGAAGACGTTGGGTCCGGAAGCTGGATTTCTAGACGGCACCCCGCTCACGGTCGTTGGCGTCATGGACCCGAGCTTCGACTATCCGTCACCGGCGATTGATTTCTGGACGCCAATCTCAGATGACTCTCCAGCACGCCGCAGGTCGGCCGGCGGCGTCATCGCGCGCCTGCGCGATGGCACGTCGATCCAGGCCGCGGCTGACGACGCCAACGCCATCGGGGAGGGGCTCCGTCCGAAACCGACGGCCGGACCTCTCTCGCAGCCACTCCCGTCAGGCGTGCGGCGTTTCGACGTGGAGGCGGTCAAGGAACAATTGGTCGCGCCGAGTCGGCCAGCGCTTCGCGTGCTCACCATCGCGGTCGGCGTCCTCTTGCTGATCGTCTGCGCGAACGTCGCGAACCTTCTGCTCGCGCGAGGCACGACGCGTGAGCGTGAGATCGCGGTGCGCCTCGCCATCGGCGCCAGCCGCGGACGCGTGCTGCGCCAGTTGATCGCGGAGAGCTTCGTTCTTGCAGCCGTCGGCGGCGTCCTCGGTGCGGCACTCGCGATTGGTGGCGTCGCGCTGGTCCGCGAGTCCGGATCAGCGCATGCGCAGGGTGCCTTTCAGATCGCGTTCGGCGGCGCGATGCTGCCACGACTGCACGAGGTCGTTGTCGACCGCCGTGCGCTTGGCCTGGCACTGACCTTGGCGCTGGCCACCGCTGTATTGGTGGGCATGGTCCCGGCGCTCAACCTGTCGCAAACGGATGGCCTGCATGCGCTCAGCTATCGAGGTGCCGGCGGGCAGGGTGGTGCGACGCGCGGCGACATGCGCCTCCGCGACGTGCTGATGGTGTGTCAACTGGCGATGGCGACAATGCTGCTCGTCGGCGCCGCGTTGCTGATCAACAGCTTCGGCCGACTGTCGCGCCTGGACCCGGGCTGGAATGCGAAGGGCGTGCTGACCTTTTACCTCGTCATGCCACAGGACTATTCGACGGCTCGGAAAGCCGAGCTCATCGAGCGCGTGATCACCGAACTGCGCGCATTGCCGCGCGTCCAGAGCGCGGGCTTCACGTACGCGGGCCCGCTGCTGGGTCTGGTCGATACCCTTGGCACGTTTGTCCCGCCAGGTCGCACACCTGAGGAAATGCGGGGCAACCCGGACAATCCCCAAATCCGCGCTGTCAGTTACGACTATCTGCAAACGATGGGCGTGCGATTGATCGCAGGACGATGGTTCGACGCGCGCGACGATGCGGCGGCGCCCAGGCAATTATCGTCAACCGCCTCGTGGTCCAGCGATTGTTCGGCAACGAGAACCCGGTGGGACGACTCGTGCACCTGGACGGTCGCATGGAGTTCGCGCCGCAGGAGATCGTCGGAGTGGTCGAGGACATGCGGCAGGCCCGCATCGATCTCGAACCGGCGCCACAGATGTTCGTCGACTACCGCCAGGTCCTGGCGCTGACGCAAGCGCGCAAGATGCCGACAGCGGGACAGGAGCGGCTCGCATTCGGGTTTCTCTCGTTCGTCGTTCGGGCGGCTGGCGAGCCCACTGAACTGATGCCGATTGTCAGATCGCTCGTCGCTCGCGTCGACCCAGCCGCGGGTATCGACGCGATGCTGCCGATGGAACAGCTCGTCGCGTCGTCACTCACCCGGCAACGGTTCTATGCGCTGATCCTCGGCATCTTCGCCGCGATCGCCGCCGCGCTGGGCGCGATCGGGACGTATGGCGTGCTGGCTTACGCGGTCGCTCGTCGCACGAACGAAATCGGCATCCGCATGGCACTTGGCGCGCAACCTGGCGACATGCTACGACTGGTACTTCGCCGTGGTGCACTCCTGGCGGTCACCGGCATTGTTCTCGGCCTCGCCGGCGCGGCCGGGTTGTCGCGATCGCTCACCGCCATGCTGTACGGCCTTACGCCGCTCGATCCGATGACGTACGTCGCGGTCGCCAGCCTCTTCGCGGTTGTGACCGTGCTCGCGTTGTACGTGCCTGCTCGGCGAGCCGCCAATGTCGATCCGATGGTTGCAATCCGATGTGAATAGCAGGCTCAGGGCAACTGTCTGTGACCGTCCGAACGTGATCCCAGTGTCGCGAGGTGGGTCACCACGCGATCCAGAGCCCGCCGCACAGCAGGAACAATCGCGGATGCGGCGCCCACCGAGGTGAGCCAGACGCTGGCGGTGTCACGTGTCGTGTCGGGAAATGCGATAGGTCTCGCCGCATCCGACGGCGGGCTTCGAGTCGTGTGACACGCTCGGGATCATCCACACGCAATCGCAGGCGCGGCACTGGAACACGCCGTCGTCGCTCGTAAACGCAAGCCAGGTCGCACCTGTTGCGTCGCAGGCTGGACACGGCGGAGAGACTCGAGGGATCGGCTCGTAGGTATCTGCGCGGCTCACTGCCACGTCGTTAGGGCGCTGGTGCGTGCGTGCCGTTGAGACCATTCCCACCCGAACCTCCTATCGAGGGATTGACGAGCCCGCGCCCAACTGCTGACGCAACGCCTGAACCTCGACGCGATTCGCGACGGTCGGGTCGCCGGCCACCGCCGCGCGTAGTTCGCTGGCTGCGCGCGCCGGCTCGTTGACCGACGCGTATATCACTGCTGAGTGCCAGCGGATGTCCGGTGAGTCCCCGCCAGCCGCACGCACCTCACGCATCGTGTCCGCAGCGTCTGTGTGTCGGCCCAGCAGATGTTGCCCCCATGCGAGCGTATCGAGCGAGGATGGGAGCAGCACGTCCAGCACCTCGTCGCCCAACATCAAGTGGTTGGCAAGGATGCGCATGCCGAGCTGCGCGGATCACTTCTCGCCGTCAGCACAGCCCGCTCGGCCAGCGTCAGCGCCTGTTGCGGATCGTGGCGTGAGACCGCGAGCAGTACGCGAGGTTGTCGAGGGCCGAAGCTGTCGTTGGGCATGAACGACAGGATCGCGCGATATTGCGCAATCGCCTGCTCGACGTCACCGGCCCATCGCTGAGGAGCGCGAGTTGCGTCCGCGCCGCGGTAAAGCTTGGGTCGGCGGCGATGGCGGATTGAAGGTCCTGACGCGCCCCCGCGAGGTCGTTGCTGACGGTTCGGGACTTGAACCGGAGAAAAGCGGCCGCCGCATCGCGCGAGGTGGTCTGCACTCAGCGTTGCCAGCACCCGTAGGTCCGAAGAACGCCGGCAGCCTGTTCTCCGCGTCGACGGGCGGGTCGACCTGCGCCTGGGGCGGCTGCGCGTGCGGAAACGGGGCGCACAGCGGATCGCCGACGACTACGGTCAGCCAGCTGAGGTATGGCATGGCCGCATAAAACGACTCGGCCAGGTTGCGACCGCTGGCGTATGCGGAAAAGAGAATGTCCAGTCTGATCGTGCCGTCGAGATACGGTTCCTCGACATTGATCGCGGCGCCGGTCAGGCCGGCACTGACGAGATCCGCCATGAGTGATGCAAGCGTCCTGACGAAAAAGGCACCCAGAGCTCCAGGCACGAACTCGCCCCCCGGCGACAGCGCCCGGTCGGCCGGCCGCCAACTCCACCCGTACGTACCCAAGAACCTTCAGTCTCTGAGATTCCGTCGGCAGTCCGTCTCGGCTGACCCTGTCGCCCAACCCCTGGGATGTGAGCCGCTGTGCGGCTGCGCTGAACCACCGTTCAGGGACCGGCTCTGCCGTGCCGTTTCCGTCGAGGACGAAGCTGCCCTCGGGGCTTGCCGCCGAGCTGCGGCCAATCAGGTCCACCGCATCCTTCACCGTGTGGCCATCGAGTCGCGTGACCAGGTAGATGTCCTGCGCTTCGTGGGTAAAAGGCTTGAGACTCTCGAGCGGTGCCGCCTCGGCGAAGTACGGGTTCGGGACGAAACCCAGGACGGGCGAGTGTTGTCCTGTCCGGCGTCGGTAGAGCAGGGTCAGCTCAGAATCGACGCTCGACGCGGTGCCGGTGCGACCGTCGGTCCCGGCGATCCGCATCGGAACATCCTTGGTCAGGACGATGTACAGGATGCGATCGTGCGCTTGCTGCGTCGAGATGCATTTCCAGACAGGACGCTCGATCGCTGCGTTGTACACGGGCCGGCTGACCGTTTCGTCTTTCGGCATCGGAATGCGGCAGAGATTGTCCTGCGGCACGGCTCGCCGGGCAGCGTACTCGCGTCCGATCGTCTCGCTCCCTGTACTCGTGCTGTTGATCACCACGAGGACGTTGGCGCCCGTTTGCGCCTGGGCAAGTGTCGCTGATGCCAGGAGGCTGATAGCGGCGGCGAGCGATCGGCGGACGGTCGAGGATTTCGGACCGGCCACGCTCCGGAGACTTACTCGCGCCTTCCCAACGACATCGGTCTCTGCGATCGGTGGGCGCAAGCGGGCCATACGAAGGGAACAGCACAGTTGATGCCGCGAGTCGCTGTCGCCGTGGTCAGCAGGAAAATGCGATGGTCAAGACCAACTGCGAGCAGATCCGCAAGAGCGGCTCGTCGACAACGTTAAGAACGACTCCGGCGGTGTACTCAGGTTGGTCAGTGCTGTATTGATCACCGCCACGCGTCGCACCTACGAAACCTGTCATCGGCATTGATGAGAGCGGCTTGAATGACCGCATGCGCGCATGGTCAGCTCGCACTCTCGGTGAGGGAGGCACGGCTGAGACAGACTTGTAATATCGCGAGGAAAAGGAACGTGAGGTTGGCTGGCGCTTATCGGCGAAGCACTTTACAGAACAATGCCAAGATCGACCGTCACACACAAAAACCGCCCGGCGGCAAGAACCAGCCGGGCGGCAGTGTGGGATGCGCTCGAAGACGAATCGGCGGCCTTATCGCCCCGGATGCTTCTGTCGGTATTCCGCGCTGTTGCGCAGCTCGTTTTCGAGCTGCTGTTGCGACCAATGGTGAGTGAACACCTGGTCGACAAACCCGGCACTCGCCGGATCCGGTTCGCGGCCGAGCACATTCTGGTACGCGGACCGGACGACCGCCTGGGCCTGTTCCCGGGTCATCTGTCCATTGGACCCGTATGAACCGTTCCCGCCTTGGCGTCCTCTGTCGTCGGAGCCGCTCGTGCCTCGAGGATTTCCTCCGTCGTAGCCCCAGCTCTGATCACGCTGCCGGCTTTGATCCCAGCGATGGTCGTGATGGACATCGCCTCGTCCACCTTCCCAGTGGCCCGTATCGTACTGGCCGCGCTGGTAGTAGGGAGCTACCCAGTACGCGTCAGCGTAAGGGGGATGTGTCCAGTAGCCGTTGTGCCACCGATACTGACCGTTCTGCGGGTACCAATAGCCCTCGACCCACACGTAGTCGGGTCCGGGCTGCGGTGGAACGCGGTAGGCGCGCGGCGGAGCAGGCGGCGCGCCCATGTGGACGTCGAACGAAATCTGGGCCTGCGCTGCGGGTGCAAGCGCGAGGAGCAACGCTGAGATTGCGAGCGCCTGAGGTATGCGTTTCATACTCGGAGTTTCTGCAATGCTCATGCCGGGCCGTGAGCGGGCCGCGCCGAAAAGCTATGGCCGATCCTCGGCCACAGCGTCACGATTACCGGCGAGGTCTCGCAGACGGTGGGCATGCCGACGATCACCGCCGCCGCCGCGACGGACGTCGCGCCGCCGAAGTAGCGCGCACGCGCTAGCGGCTGGCTTCGAGCAGTTCGATCTGATTGCCGTCGGGATCCTTGACGAACGCATAGTGCAGGCCTTCACCTGAGACGGCAGGCGGGCGCATCAGCGCGCCGCCATTCGCCTGCACCGACTCGATCGCCTTCTCGAGATTCGGCACTTCCAGGATCAGCGACGCCATCGCACCAGCCGGCGCGTTCTGCGGCCGGGTATAGAGCACGATCAGTGTATCGGTGGATTTCCTGGCGATGTCCGGCGTGGCGCCGCTGTTGATGGCGATCTCTTTCGTGGTCGCGGTGTTGACCGGCCGCCGTGTCTCGGACATGCCGAACGCCCTTTCGTAGAATGCCGCCAGCGCTTCGGGATCGGTCGCGAGCACCCGAATCGCGCGCACGTGGATCCCGGTCGGCTGCGCCGTCGCCGCACCCGCCGTCATCGTCAGTCCGATCGCCAGCGCCACTCGTGCCACTCGTGTCCATCGCATGTGCGCATCCTCCGTTACCGCGCTGATTATCGCCGGCAATCCGAGTCAGTCTTCGCGAAGCGCAACGACCGGGTCCACGGTCGCCGCCCGATAGGCCGGGACGGCGCTTGCCGCCAATACTGCGGCGACGAGCAGGCCGCCCGTCGTCAGCAGCGCCCGCGGGTCCACGGGGGAAATGCCAAAGAACACTGCACGCAGTAGAAACGCGATTGGAATCGCCACGACCGCTCCGGCGGCGACTCCCAGCGCCGCCAGTCCCAGTCCTTGTCGAAGCACGAGCGCAAGAATGTGAGCCAGCGTCGCGCCCACGGCGATACGAATGCCAATCTCGCGTGTGCGGCGCCGAACGGCGTAGGCCATCACGGCGTAGAGTCCGGCGGCTGCCAGCAAGAGCGCCAAGAACCCCAGCTCCACGCCAAACCGCGTGATCGCTCGAACGCCCTTGAAACTCTCGTCATAACGCGCTTCGATCGACTCGAGCCTGGTCACAGGCACGTCCGGGTCGGCCTTCGCAACGGCGGCCCTCACTGCGCGCAAGGCCCCGTCGAGATTGTTCGCGCGAACCGTCAGGGTGAGCGCGGCCGGGGACGCCTCGGGCATCGGAAGAAAAACCATCGGGACTGCCCGGCCGTCGACCGATGTCATCGAATTCGAGACGACGCCGATGATCTCAACCAAGCGGACGCGAGCGTTCTCTGGATGGGCGATTCGCAATTGCCGGCCTAGCGTCGCGCCGATAGAGTCACCCGTACTGGACGCAAATGATTCGTTGACAATCGCGAACGCCTGACTGGACGCGCCGATTCTGAACCTCTCACCGGCGAGTGTCGTGACGCCGGTCGAATCGAACCAGTCGTTGGTGACGAAACCGCCTTGGGTGATCCGGCGCAGGCTGAGATCGTCACCGGGTAACCAGTAGCGAAGACTACCGCTCGACCCGAAGAAATCGGCAAACCCGGCGCTTCGCACCGCCGCGTCGATTCGCAGGCTTTCGCCTACAGCATCGATGAAAGGCCGCGTCCGCGGCTGGCCCGGATGGACGTCGGTGAGGTTGAACTCCGCGACGAGCGTGTGCGAAGCCTCGGCAGACATGACCGGCATCGTCGCTTCAAGCGAGCGTCCGGCGAGCGCTGCGATGAAGAGCAACGCGACGCACGCTGCCACCTGGAACACCACCAGGAAGCCTCGGAGTCTGCCTTGACGGGATCCCCCGGCCGCCTGCTCCTTCAATCCCGCCGACAAGACGTCGCGCGTGACGAACCATGCCGGAGCAATTCCACCCAGGGAGATCACGCTCGCGACGAGGATGAAGACAAAACCCAGGACGCGACGATCGACCGAAAGCGGCGCCGGAAAGAGCGGCTGCATCGCCTTCAGCAGCACGTTGGCGCCGCGCCATCCGATGGCACCGGCGATGGCTCCCAGCAGCACGACCTCGAGGGCGAGCAGCCGCGCAAGCTGGACGCGTGAGGCCCCCAGGGCCAGGCGCACGCTGAGCTCGCGAGCCCGCTCCGTCGCACGGGCGAGCTGCAGGCTGATCACGTTCGCGCAGCCGATCGCGAGCACGCACAGGGGAACGAAGAGATAGAGAGACATCGCCAGCAGCGAGTCGCCCGGAGCATCGTGCCAATCCAGGCCCGAACGAAACGCACGGATCTGCGAGTCCCTGGTTCGCCCCGTCGCGTTGGTTGCGAGACGCGCTCCAACCACCGCGAGCTCACCCTGTGCCGCCTGCAGGGACACGTCAGACCGCAGTCTTGCTTGCAGCGTCAACCACTGCGCAGCTGTTGATGCCCCTCGCATCCAGCGACGAGCGTGCGCCAAAGGCAACCAGACCTGTGGGTCGTCGGCGTCAGTCCAACCGATGTCGCGCAATCGAAAACCCGAAAGGCCCGCTGGAGCAATGCCGACGATCGTGAAGAATTGACCTCCAATTCCCACGAGGCGACCGAGAGTGGCGGGATCTCCTCCGAACATCTGACGCCAGAGCCCTTCGCTGATGACCGCCGCTGGTGGGGCACCTGGATTCGAGTCGCCAGCCCCCAGCAGCCGGCCTGCGACTGGACGGGTTCCCAGGAGTTCGAAGTAGCGAGCCGACGCGAACGCGACCGGTTTGGATGCCGGACCTGCGGGCAGGGCCAACGGAAGAACGCGGATGCCTTCCGCGGCGACGCTGTTGAACGTGGCCGACGCGCTGGCGTCGATCGCCTCGAATTCAGAAATCGTGGACCGTCCGTCGTTGTCGTTCCACTGGATATGAACCAGGTGCTGCCGATCGCGCACCCCTGGAAGCGGCGCAAAGGCCATGGCGTTGACCGCGGAGAACACCGCCACACAGATGGCCATCCCGACGGCGAGCGACAACAGGCAGGCTGCGATATGAACCGGACTCTGACGCAGTTGGCGTACCGTGGCGCGCAGGTCGGACATCGGTCAAACAAGTACCCGACTCGACTGTGTATTGCAAGGAGCCTCTTGCGAGCGCGTGTCGTCTTTTCCTCACGGTTTTCGATATCTCACATAGGGACAGTGGTTCCTGTGAGTGTCGAACGCTCAGGCCGCACTTAGCCTCGTGTTCGTTGCCGCTTCTCGTTAACAGGGCAGTGGGCGCCTGGCGCCCGGTGCTCTCAGTACCAGTGTGTTTCATTTACGTGGAGGCTTCTATGATGACAGTCGGACGATTCGCCGCGAAATTCCATTTGTCAACGATTGCCGTGCTGGTTCTCGCCAGCGCCTTGCCGTCGCGCGCGATGGCGCAGGATGACCATTCGCACATGATCTCGGCCAGTTCTCACGAACCGACGGCGGCAGAGAAGAAGCAGCAGAACGCCCTGGTCCAGGAGGTTCGCCGGGTGACGGCGCAATTTCAGCACCACCCTCCGGCTGACCGTGCGCTCGTGTTCGGCTGCGTGAGCGGCGGGGACTTCGGCGCGATGGGCCTGCACTACCTGAAAGGCAGCGTGCTGAACGACGGCGAGGTGAAAATCGACGATCCCGAAATCCTGCTCTACGAGGCGCTGCCCAATGGCAAGCTGCAGCTGACCGGCGTCGACTATCTGGTGTTCAAGGCCGACTGGGAGGCGATCCCGGAGCACAAGGGCGTTCAGCCCTCGCTCATGGGGCAGCTCTTTCACCTGTTCGATGCTCCCAATCGTTTCGGACTCGATCCGTTCTACACCCTGCATGTCTGGGCGTGGAAGGACAATCCCAACGGCACGTTCACGAACTGGAACCCCAATGTGTCGTGCGACTCGTTCGCCGGAGAGAAGTGAGGTAGACCGCGAGGCGCGCTCAGGACGTCGGGTCGGCGATGGCGCCGACCCGACCCACACGTGGCGACAAATCTAGCTCCACCCGCGCTTCTCGAGTTGATGACGCACATCATCGCCGTGGGCCATCGCTCGGGCCTTGTCGCTGAAGCGACGACCGGAGAGCCAGTCGCCGTTCTGCAACATCCGCAATTCGCAGCCCGCCGCGCTCTGGTCCACGAGTTGGGCATCGATCCGCTGCCCATCCTTCGTCATCGTCCACAGCGGCGTGACGACGTTCGGTTTCGAGGGAGGCATGTCAACGAGGCGCACCGTCATGTCGATACTCTAGCGGCCGCGAGTGACAGGGTGGGTCAGAGCGGGTTCAACCATACCGTGGTTCCTGCCGTCTGTCGTTGCCGGGCGCCTGGCCAATAAGGAACCTAAAAAGTCGCGCGGTGAGGCTCGTTAAATTTAAATAGTCTTGGAGCGGCGAGACGTCGCGACTAGCATCGATGAGGATGTTTACCTTCGGCGGCATGCGCCTGCGCATCGGATTGCTGGCCGCGCTCATCGCGATCAGTGCCAGTGGCGTTCGGTTCTTCGACGCACAAGCGTGGACGCTCGCAGCTGGCACCAGTCCCCAGACGATCGATGCCACTAGTTTGATGGCGTCGCTACCGGCGGGTCTGATACCCCCGACCGCACTGGGCCTTCGGGTTGTCGCGATGGTCGCGTCGGATATCGATGCCGATGGCGATCTGGATCTCGTTGCCAACGATGGGTCGCTCGATCTGATCGTCTGGATCAACGACGGCACGGGACACCTCACCCGCAAGGCCGGCCACCAGCGCAGCGGTTGGATTGCTGACGCTCAGACCGCAACGAGTGACCAGAGTCCCGCCTCAGCCTGCGGCGTCGTCGCAGCGACCCCCTCGATCGGTCCGACCCGCTCACCACTGCCATGTGCTGTCGACAGCACGCTGGCGATCAAGCCCGGTCAGCTCGCACTCGACTCGCGGCTATCCCTCTCGCAAAGCCCCCGCGCGCCCCCCCTGCCGCTGTTCGCCCTCTAGTTTCGTCGTCGGCGCATTGCCAGCCGGACGCCAATCCAGCGTCCGCCCGTAAGTCGTGCGCCGGTTCGTTCAATTTCGTCCATCTCAAGGGCGCCAGATGCGATCAAGAACGTCACTCGCAGTCGCCGTGGCTGCGGCATGCAGGATAGGGGTTGCAGCCCAAGGCTCTCCTGTCATCCCGATCACCGTCGAGCAGGCAGTCAACGAAGCGATTGAGCGCAACGCAAACCTGCTCGCCGATCGCTTCAACCTCGCGGTAGCCGACGCGGCGGTGGTGACCGCCGGGCTGCGGCCGAACCCCGTCGTGACCGCCAGTGTGATGCGACCTGACCAGTCCCTGGTTGACGCCGGGATCAGCCCGTATGAGCAGGTATTTCGCACGGACTACGTGCTGGAACGCGACGGCAAACGCGAGCGACGGGTGGACCTGGCGGCGCTCGCCAAATCGGTGACCGCCCTGCAGCTCTCGAACACCACGCGCACACTCCGGCTGGATGTGCAGAGCGCCTTTGTCGACGTGCAGCTCGCGCAGCGCGAGCTCGCGATCGCTGAGGAGAACCTGAGCGCGTTCAACAACGTGGTTCAGGTCAACAGCGAGCGGGTACAAACCGGGGATCTCGCCGCGGTGGAGTTGTCGCGTTCGACGCTCGCCGCGTTGCAGTTCGCCAACGATGTCCGGCAACGGGATACCAGGCTCCATGAGGCGAAGAACCGCCTGAGCAGCCTGATAGGTCGTGGCGCCAGTGGTGACGCACTGCAGGCCACGGGCGATCTGCGAAAAGAGTCGCCGTCGATCGACTTTGAATCGTTGCGCCGGCTGGCACTGGACGCCCGCCCCGATATCCGGGCGCTACGTGCGGATCAGGCACGGTCTGCCGCCGACGCGCGCCTGCAACTCGCCAACGGCACCATCGACTACACGATTAGCGGCGAGTACCACCGACAGGAAGGCAACATGACGCGGGGGAATTCGTACGGCCTGTTCTTCAGCGCGCCGCTGCCCCTGTTCAGCCGCAATCAAGGCGAGATCACTCGCGCCCGCGTTCAGCAACAGCAGGCGCAGGCAAAGGTGCGCGCGTTGGAGCAGGATGTCGCCCTCGAAGCGGCGAATGCGTACGCCGAGTACGTCGCCTCCCGCGACATCGTCGAGACGATCGAAACGCGGATGCTGGCTCCGGCGACGGATGTCAGAGCGACCACCGAGTACTCCTACCGGCGCGGCGAGGCAACGTTCGTCGAATTCCTCGACGCGGTCCGCGCCTACAACGACACCATGCAAAGTTACAACGAGGCACGTGCGTCGTTCGCGCGAAGCCTGTACACGCTCGATGCCATCGTGGCCAAGGTGACCCCATGAAGCGCTGTTGTGTTGCGTTCGGCCTCTGCGCCCTTGTCTTCTCAATCGGGTGTGGAGAGCGCTCGGCGAGGGCTGACGCTGCTGTCAATGCGGCTCCACCCGACCCGCCCGGGGAGGTCAGCGTCCCCGCGGGATCGCCCATGCTGCGGCAGATCGTGCGACAGCCTGCCGGCACCGAGGAGCTGCCGACCGACGAAGTGATCGCGCCCGGCAAGATTGAGGCGAATCCGAACAAAGTGTCGAAGCTGGCGCTGCCGGTGACCGGGCGCATCAGCGCCGTTCTCGTCAAAGTGGGGGACGCGGTCAGCAAGGGTCAGCCCCTCCTGACCATCGTCAGTCCCGACGCCGATGCCGCGATGTCAGCCTTCCTCTCTGCTGGCGCGGCGCTCACCCAGTCCCAATCGGCATCCGCGAAGGCGCAGGCGGATTTCGAGCGCGCATCGGACCTGTTCGCGCACAACGCGGTCGCGAAGAAGGACGTGCTCTCGGCGGAGAGTGCGTTGGCGCAGGCGACAGGATCCACGCAGCAGTCGCTCGCCGTGCGCGAACAGGCCGCGCGTCGCCTTGCCGTGCTGGGCTTGACCCCTGGCGACTTCAAGCAGGACGTCGTCGTCCGCTCGCCGCTGGCGGGCAAGGTGCTGGAGCTCAGCGTGGTGCCCGGTGAATTCCGCAACGACACCAGCGCCAGCGTCATGACCATTGCGGATCTCAGCACCGTCTGGGTCACTTCGCAGGTTCCCGAGAGCTACATCCGATTCGTGCAACTCGGCGAGCGCGTCGAGGTGAATCTTGTGGCGTACCCGGGCGAAACATTCGAGGGGCGGGTCGCGCGGCTCGCCGACGTCGTGGATCCTCAGACGCGCACCGTCAAGGTGCAGGCCGAGCTGGCGAATGCCACCGGACGATTCCGGCCGGAGATGTTCGGCAGCATTCACCACATCGAATCGATTGCCAGGATGACGGTTATCCCTGGTGCCGCGGTCCTTCGCAGCGGCAACCGGACGAGCGTCTTTGTCGAGATTGCACCGTGCCGTTTCCAGGAACGCGTGGTGACGCTCGGGAAGCCGGCCGGCGCTTCGGTCCGAGTGCTGAGCGGGGTGAAGCCTGGCGACGCCATCGTCATCGACGGCGTGATGCTGCTGCAAGGCCTCGTCAAGGCAAGCTGAGCCGCCATGATTGCGACCCTTCTTCGCCTCGCACTGCGCCAGCGCTTCCTGTCGATCGTCATGGCCGTGGGTCTGATCGGTCTCGGTGTGTGGGCGTTCACACAACTGAGTATTGAGGCCTACCCGGACATCTCCGACACCCAGGTCGTGGTGATCACCCTCTATCCAGGCCATGCGGCCGAAGAGATTGAACAGCAGGTGTCCGTGCCGATCGAGCGTGCGCTGAACAGCGTGCCCAGCGTCATCGCGCGACGCTCGCGGACGATCTTCGGCCTGTCCGTTGTCGAGCTCACGTTCGAGTTCGGCACGAACGATTACTTTGCGCGTCAGGTCGTGCTCGAAAAACTGCGCGATGCGAACCTGCCTGAAGGCGTCTCGCCAACGCTCGGGCCGATGTCGACTCCCATTGGCGAGCTGTACAAGTACACCCTGGAAGGGACCGGTTATGACTCGCGTCAGCTCCGAGAGATAGAGGACTGGGTGATCGAACCGCGACTCCTGCAAGTGCCAGGCGTCACCGACATTACCCCGTTCGGCGGCGCCATCAAGCAGTACCAGATCGAGATCGAACCGGCTGCCTTGACGAAGTACAGCTTGTCGCTCAGAGACATCGCTCAGGCTGTCGACGCCAACAATCAGAACGCCGGCGGCGCGCTGATCGACAACCGTCAGCAGGGCCTGGTCGTGCGCGGCGTTGGCCTGATCCAGTCCGTCGAGGACGTGGAGAACGTTGTCGTCTCCGCAGCGAACGGTGTCCCGGTGTTCGTGCGTGATCTGGGTCGCGTCCAGATTGGCTCCGCACCGCGGACCGGCATCTTCGCGATCGGCGACAAGGCCGACCGGGTGGAGGGAATCGTGCTGATGCGGCGCGGCGAAAACCCGAGCGCCGTGCTCGAAGGCATTCACGAAGCTGTGGATGAGCTCAACCACGCCGGATTGCCGCCGGGCGTCAAGATGGTGCCGATCTACGACCGCACGGATCTCGTCGCCAACACGCTGCACACGGTCACGCACACTCTCGTCGAAGGACTCGTGATCGTCGTGATCGTGTTGTTCTTCTTCCTGGGCAGCGCTCGAGCCGCGCTCCTCACCGCCATCACCATCCCGCTCTCACTGCTCTTTGCGTTCATCTGCATGCATTTCACCGGCATCCCGGCCAACCTGCTGAGCCTGGGCGCGCTCGACTTCGGGATCATCGTCGACGGTACGTTGATCATGGTCGAGCACATTGTCCATGCGTTGGACTCGCGCGATCGGGCCTCGACGAACGAGAGCGTCTTCGACACGATTCGAGAAGCCGCCCTGGAGGTAGAGCGGCCGATCTTCTTCTCATTGCTCATCATCGTTGCCGCCTACATCCCGTTGTTTACGCTCGAGCGGGTCGAACGGCGGCTCTTCACGCCGATGGCGTTCACCGTGTGCTTCGCGTTGGCTGGATCGATGCTGCTCGCGCTGACCTTGATTCCGGTGCTCGCAACGTATCTGTTTCGTACGACCAGAAAATCGTGGGACAACCCGGTGCTGTCATGGCTGTCGGCACGCTACGAGCGGGCACTGCAGGGGACCATGGCCCATCCCTGGCCTGTCGTCGCCGGCGCTGCCGCCGTGGTCGCGGCCGCGCTGGTGCTTTCCGCATTCCTCGGCACCGAGTTCCTGCCGCAGCTTGATGAAGGCGTCGTCTGGATTCGCGCGAACTTTCCGGCGGGCATTTCGCTCAGCAAGTCGGCCGATCTGGCAACCGAGATTCGCCGCCTGGTCAAGCAGTCGCCCGAAGTGAGAGAGGTCGCGTCCCAGACCGGTCGCAACGACGATGGGACGGATCCGTATGGGCCGAACCGAAACGAATTGTTCGTGGCCCTGACGCCGTACGAGACCTGGCCGGCCGGAAAGACCAAGGCCTCTCTGATTGACGAGCTCTCGCAGCGCCTGAAGGGTGCGATCCCCGGAGGGTTTTTCAGCTTTACCCAGCCGATCATCGACAACGTCACCGAGGCCGTCACCGGCTCTCCCGCCGACTTGGCCGTGATCATCACGGGGCCAGACCTGACCGTCCTCAGAGACCTTGGTACGCGGACGCTGGGGGTGCTGCGCAATGTGCCGGGCGCGGCCGACACGGGTATCGAACAGGAAGAGGATCAGGCCCAGCTGCGGTTGGGGCTCGATCGCCAGACTCTCGCGCGTTACGGGCTCAACGTCCGTGACGTCCAGGATGTGATCGAGCTCGCGATCGGCGGCCGAACGGTGAGCACGTTTTTCGAAGGCGAGCGCCGCTTCGACATCACGCTGCGCTATGTTCCGGCCGCGCGGACCGATCCCTCTGCGATCGGCGACATCCTGGTCACGACCCGGGACGGCGCGCGCGTACCGCTCTCCCAGTTGGCGGACATTCGCGTCGCCCCGGGTGCCAGCATCATCGCCAGACGGGAGAATCATCGACAGATTTCCGTTCGGACCAACATTCGCGGACGCGATCAAGGTGGCTTTGTCGCCGACGCGCAGGCGCGCTTCGCGCGCGGCGTCAACTTGCCCCCCGGCTACCGCGTCGACTGGGGCGGCCAATTCGAGAATCTGGCCAGAGCCAGACGTCGGCTCGCGTTGATTCTGCCGGTGACAATCGCCGTGATCTTCGGGCTGCTGTTCTTCACCTTTGGCTCGACGACGTATGCAGGACTCGTGCTGCTGAACGTGCCGTTTTCGCTGGTCGGAGGCATCGTGGCGCTGTATGCGCGAGGGATCAACCTGAGCGTATCAGCGGCGGTGGGCTTCATTTCACTGTTTGGCGTCGCGGTGATGAGCGGTGTGTTGGTGGTCTCCGAAATCAATCGGCGACGGGCCGAGCAGTGTACCGACGTGAGGACGGCCGTGATTCAGGGCGCGCTCGCCCAGTTGCGGCCGGTGCTGATGATGATCGTCGTCGCCATGCTCGGGATGGTCCCTGCAGCTCGAGCGACCGGCATCGGATCGGATGTGCAACGCCCGCTCGCGACCGTCGTGGTGGGAGGGCTGATCTCGACGCTCATCCTCACTCTCTTTGCCTTGCCCGCCTTGTATTGGCTGGGGGTCCGCTCGAACAGAGGTAGCCAATGACCGAGCTCCTCGTGCTGTTCGCCGCCGAGCTCGTAACGGACCTCGTTCGCCAGGTGTGAGTGCCCCGTGAGGCATCTGCTTCTAGCCGTCGTAGGCGCGTTGGCCTTGGGGGTTGGCGCCTTTGGCGGAGCACCGATCTCTGCCTCACAATCTTCGCCACCCGAACCGGGCTACATCAAAGGGCTGATTCCGCATTGGACCGGCCTGGTCGACTTGCCTGGCCATTGCCGATTCAGCGTGCCCCCAACCTGGCAGACTCATAACAACGACAGGCGTGCCGTCGCGCCAGACGGGGCAGTCAGCGCCGAAGAAGCGTGGTTGGCGGCGGTGAATTGGGCGGGCTACCGATCGCGACTACCGGGCATCCACCCATTGATCCTTCACGAGAACAGCGAAAGGCGCGTGTGGGTCGAGTATGACGCGGGGTGGCCGGGCAGGCACCACCACGTTGCGGTCCCCACGAGTGAGGGCGCGTGTACGTTGCAGATCGATATCACGCCGAACGCGCGTGCTGTGGATGCTGTGGTCCTCAAGATTGTGGGGAGCCTGGTCTCAGTGCCCTGAGCGGCATCAGGAAGTCAGCAGGAAACGTGGCAGCGCTTGCGTGCTAGAATCCCGCCCTCGCGTCAACCATTCCAAGGAGGACAGATGAAACGCTTCCTCGTCGTCGCGCTCACCGTGCTCGGCCTCTGCGCCGCGGTCGCACCAGCCCCAGTTCAAGCCCAGGGCAAGACCATGACCGCCAACGGCGTCGTTAAATCGGTTTCAGGCGCCACCATGGTGGTGACCGGTGGCGGCAAGGACTGGACCTTCGCGCTCGACGCCACCACCAAGTTCACCGGGAAGGGCCTCGGCACCAAGGCCAAGCAGGGCCCGGTGACGGCGGCCGACGCGGTTCACGAGGGCGACACCGTGAGCGTGTCCTACCATGACATGAGCGGAACGATGCACGCCGCCAGCGTGCGCGTCACCGCGACCAAGGCGACCAAGAAATAGCGTTCCGGTCCGCTGATGCGGGTCATCGGATCGGCATCAGCGGCGCAACGCCGCGGCTCAATCCAGAAAGGCTTCCGGCAATGCGATCCATCGGTCGCGGCGTATTGTCAGCGGTGTTCGCACTATGGTCTGCGCTGGCGCTGGCGCAAACGGCCGCCGTCGTGACCCACGACGCCAATCTCCGTTCCACGCCATCGACTGCGCGGACGCCGATTCGCCTGTTGTCGTCGAGCGAGACGTTGACTCTGGTGACGACCTCGCCGGTGAACGGCTACTTCCACGTCCGCACCAGGCAAAACGAGGAAGGGTGGGTGTATCGCACCTTCCTCAAAATCGGGGGAGTGCCACCACCGCCGGCCGTGACCGTAACCTGTGGCCCCGGCGCTGAAATAGTCGCTCATCCCTCGTGTCCGGCGGTCGGGACTCATCAATCCGTCGCCTATGGCGCGACCACCGATCCCGGGCTCCGCAACCTGGCGAAGCGACACCTTCCCGACCTGACCTGCGCACCGATACCGTTCACGTTCGACGATGCCCGAAGCCTGCAGAACTTCATCGACAACACCTTCGGCGATGCGCGAACGATCAAGACGAAATTCGAGCCGGCCCGAAGTCTGAAGAACATCGCCACGTTCAACGGGACGATGGGAGAGGGCGACATCGTGAGGCTCAGCGCCTACCTCGTCGTCGCCAAAGACGAGGGCTCCGAGTCGGTGAATTGCGGCGGCAACGACGGCACCGATATCCACATCAGCATCGGCGCGAACACGACCCATCCCAGCGAATACGACGGGATCGTGGCCGAGATGATTCCTCAGCTGGCCAGGCCGCCCGGCTGGAACACCACGACCCTCAATCGACTGGCCAACAAGCAGGTGCTCCTGATCGGCGGCCTGACCTACGACAACGAACATCTCGTGAACGACAATCCGGCGAGCCCGAAATCAGGCCAACCGAAGCGGTTCTCGCTGTGGGAAATTCATCCCGTCACCGCGTTCTACGTGTGCCCCGCCGGCGATGGCTGCGACCCGGCACAACTGGGTCAATGGCAGACACTGACCGCATGGGCCATCGCTCATCCTTGATCGTGGACATCACTCAATCGCGACGAGCCATCGGCGACGCCTGATGCCGTGAAAACATCCGTTCGAGATCGGGCGCAAATTCCTTGAGGATGTTCGACACGACATCCACCCCGATCTGCACGGCCACTTTTGACACGTTGGCCGAGACGGTTCGATTGTCGGGGTAGTAGGCATTGCCGATCGCGACGGCGGCCGCATTGCCGCCTATTTCCGAAACGTTGAACTGCGTACCGCCTCTGTCCGTGTGCGTCCAGAAAATCTGACCGACCGCGTAGCCCAATCGCGCGAAGCCGCGGCCTGTGCCGCGCCGGAAATATCTGGGATCCTGGTGGAACATCACCGGGAAGATCGCCTCGGTCATGAAATCCCCCACGACGAAGTCGGTCAGGGCGGCGGCGTAGTAGCGCGGGTACGCGCCCGCGCCTTCACCGAACGACGGCGACGAGGCGGTCAGCTGTCCTTCGGCGGCAAATAAAGCGGCGAGTACAGAACGTGCCCGGATCGAGCGCATCCTGGGTCGCGACCGTGAACTTCTGTGTGGGGGAAAGGGGCAGGTAATCCTTGAGGGAGGGTGACGTCCGGTAATTGGGGATGATCCAGAGGATGCGGTGATGCTCCTGCGGCTGTTGATCGGGCTGTGCTGTCTGTCCGGACACCTCGCCGTGGGGATCAATCGCGGCATCTTGCGCGAGTCCGACGGCCGGCGCCAGCGCGACCGCCACACACGCGGCGGTCGCGAGCCGAACGCCGCGCCACCACCCGGCAGACAGAATGTTCATCCCGCAAGCTTATACCGCAGGCCCATCGCGGTTCCGGGCCTGGAGCGGGATCCTGGGTCGGCGTGACTCGGGATGACGTTGGTGTCGGATGCAGGTTCGCGCTCGCACGTACGGCACGTGCGAGCGCGGCTCTGTTCGGAGGAAACCCTCTAGCGGAGGACGCGGCGGCGAACCGTCAGGATCAAGCCTGTCGCGATCGACAGGATGCTGGCGAGCGCGAGCAGCGGCCAGTCGCTGCCCGTCTTCGGCAGCTTCTTTGCGCCCGACCCGCCGGCCGGAGCCGCGCCCGAGCCCGACATCGAACGCGACGCGACGGGTGCCCCGGAGCCCGAGCTCGAACGCGATGCTGACGCTGCCGGTGTCCCCGCACCACCAGAGGCTGGGGCCGCCTTGGCGAGCGTCGCATTCACCTGCTGCTGGGTCATGACCTTGGGCGGATGCGTCGTGACGATCGTGGCCGACAGGCGATCGCCGCTATGGAAGTCCGAGAACTGGGCGGGGGCGCCATCCTTCATCATCTTGATGCCGCGCCGTTCCACGTCGCCTTCGGAGAACATCTTGAAGCCCTGGTCGGTCCGGACCAGGAGGGAGGAACCCGACGACTGCATGACCTCACCGTTCTTCACCTCGGTCACGATGACCGGCGTCACCGTCGTCTTCGTGGTGATGCTCGCCGTGCCTTTCATGCCGACCTTCAGGTCGCGTCCGGCCAGCTGCTGGCCATCGACGGTGAAGCGGAAATCATCCGGCACTTTGATTTCTCGCGTGCCTTCCGGCAGCTTGACGACCAGGTCGTTGCCGTTGACCGCGAGCACCTCGAACTTCTTGATTTGTGTCGAGGACGTCGTCGTCGTTTGTGCCGTCGAGGCGACGGCCGTGAAGCACACGGCGGCCATCGTTGCCATAACTACCCGGATTGCTGTGCGTGACATCACAATCTCCTTTTCCATGCAGGATGCCGTCGTTTACAGAACGCTCGTGGGCTTCGAGAGCACGGCGCGGACGATGAAGCGCCGTGGGGCGGGACCGATGAAATAGAACGGATGGCACGTGACCAGCGTCAGCGCGCGCGTGGGCGTCGGGTCGAGCACCGAGACGTCTTCCGGGTCGACGATCCATGTTCGCTCGACGCGATAGATCTCCTTCACGGTGGCGGTTTCGAGTTCGATCACATCGCCCTCGACGATGTCCTTCAACCCGCGGAAGAAGCCATCCCGGTGACCGGCGATGCCGGAATTGCCATCCGACTCCGGGCAGCGCCGTGTCGTCGATGTGCCCGACCGCGCGATCGAGCGTGCGGTCGTCGGTGCCCTCCAGCACCGGCACTTCGATCCGGAGCCTGGGGATCCGGAGCACGGCGAGGGGAGCGGCGGTGGGCCCGCTTGCGGCCTTGCGCCAGGCGACGATCCGCTCCGGGGACCACAGCGACTGATCCGGGCTGCCGGCCCGTACGGCGATGTCCTGGTGCGGCACGAACTGATGCGTCACGAAGCGCGCGACGTCGCGACGGGCTGCCGCGGTGGCCCACAGATAGTAGGCGCCCCACGCCGCGAGCCCCACGACCCCGACGACCCAGGCCGCCCGTTCGACGAGCAAGAGAGGGCGTCGGCCCGGCATCGGCATGGAGTGAGGAGAGTCCGCGCGTTCGTGTACCCCGGCTCTCGGCACGGCTGCGTCAACTGCAGAGCGTGTACCAGACAGTCCGATTACGGGATTCCGTAGTTTTATTGTGAATCTGCGAGCCGTGCTGGCGGGCGGCCGATCTTCCGGGCAGACGCGCGCCCGAGCCGCCGGAGCGCCTCCGGAATACCGTGGGCGGGGCCTGGCCGCGACCTGACTGCCGCCGCTTTTTCCGTGGCAACCTCGCCCTGTCGCGTCCCTTGAATCCCCTGGACGCTGCAATAACGTAGCCGGTCGATTGGCGGTGCATACACATGAGGCTCAGCGAACGCGTCTCACTCGCATGCGGGCGGCGAGCAGGCGCGATCGTGAGTCACTCGGCCCGGAGGGCGATCACGGGATCGATCCTCGTGGCGCGCCGAGCCGGGAACCAGGACGCGCACTCGGTGACGAGCAGCAGGAAGACCGATAGCGCGAAGTAGATCCACGGGTTGGTCGCGTCGACCGCGAACAGCGTCTGCTGCAGGAGCCTCGACACGGCGAGCGCACCGGCGATCCCGACCACGATCCCGGCAAGGGTCATCCGCCGGCCATGACTCAGGACCATCCGCATCACGACGCCCGGTGAGGCACCGAGCGCCATGCGAAGGCCGATCTCGCTGGTGCGGACGGTCACGAGATGCGCCATCACGCTGTAGACACCCAGGCTCGCGAGCACCAGCGCCAGGATCGCGAATCCTCCCAGCAGGATCAGCGCGAGCCTGCGGTCGGCGACCGTCCGCGCGACGCGCGCGGAGAGCGGCTGCGGCTGCAGCAGCGGGAGGTCCGGGTCCACCGATCGCACCGCCTCGCGCACGGCCGGAAGCATCGCCGCGGGGCTGACGCTCGTCCGCACCAGGATGTTCGTGAAGGCTTCCGGCCGCTGCAGGATCGGCAGGAAGTAGTCCACATCCGGCGGCGCGTTCAAGCTGGCGCTGCGTACGTCGGCGACGACGCCGACGATCTGCGACGGCAATTCCGCCATGCCGGTGACCAGCATGCGCCCGATCGGGTTCTCGCCGGGAAAGTGCCGCCGCGCAAACGTCTCGTTGACGATGACCACGTGCGGCACCAGGGAACTGTCGCGCTCGTCGAAATCGCGCCCGGCGAGCATCGGAATGCCGAGCGTGGCGAAGTATCGCGGCGACACCAGATATCGATTCGCCTGCGGCCGTTCGCTCAGCGGCGGGATCGGTCGGCCGCCGATCGCCACCGGCGTCGGCCCCTGGCCGGAGGTCAGCGGTACACGGTCGGTGAGTGCGGCGGACGTGCCGCCAGGCAGCGTCGACAGACGTTGATACAACCGCTCATAAAACACGACGAGCTTCTGGCGGTCGTAGCGCGCCGGCGGCAGCGCGAGTTGCGCGGTGAAGACGCCGCCTGGCTCGAATCCCGGCTTGACCTGCTGCAGCCGCGCGAAACTCGTCAGCAACAAACCGACTGCGATCAACAGGACCAGCGACAGCGAGACTTCGGCGACGAGCAAGGCGGATCGCAGACGGCCGCCGGATCCCACCGATCCCCGCCCCGCGTCTTTCAGCGCTTCCAGCACGTTCACATTCGCCGCCTGCCACGCCGGCAGCAGGCCGATCGCCACTCCGGTGACGAGCGACACGGCCAGCGCGAAGCCGAGCGCCAGCGGATCGATCCGGATCTCGATCGCGCGCGGGATGAAGTCGGCGCCAAAGGCGACCACGGTGGCCAGCGCCCATTGCGCCAACAGCAGGCCGGCCGCGCCGCCACAAGACGCGAGCAGCATGCTTTCGGTGACGAGTTGGCGGATCACGTCGAATCGAGTCGCGCCCAGGGCGAAGCGCGCCGCGATCTCCCGCCGGCGGCCGGCGAAGCGCGCGAGCACGAGGTTGGCGATGTTCGCGCACGCGATCAGGAGCACGCAGCCGACGGCGGCGAAGAGCAGCAGATAGCTCTGTCGCTGCTGCCCGACCGCATCGTCGAGGAGCGGCACGACGTCGATCTGCGACGGCGCGTCACGGTTGGCGGGGTAGGCGGCGCGGTAATTGGCGGCGATGACGTTCATCGCGTCGCGCGCCTGCATCAGCGACACGCCGGGCCGCAGCCGCGCAATCACCCGAAAAAAGAAGCCGCCGTTCACCTGTGATGGAATCAGGAAGGGCACGCCGGCGGGCCGCGGGACCCAGACCTGCAGCTGATTCAGCGGGAACGCGGTTGCGGCCTCGGGCAGGACGCCGATGATGACGTAGGGCACGCCATCGAGCGTCAACGCCTGGCCCAGCACCGACGGATTGCGATTGAAACGCTGCTGCCACATCGCCTGGCTGACCAGGACCACGTGCTCGCCGCCGGGCGAATCCTCGGCGGACGAGAAATTGCGGCCGATTGCCGGCTGAAGGCCCAACGCCGGCAGCAGCGCCGCCGAGGCCATGAGGCCAATGAGCTGCTCCGGATCGCCGCGGCCGGTCAGCGTGAACGGGATGCCTATCGACAGCCCGAGATCGCTGAACACCTGCTGCTGCTCCTGCACGGCGACGTACCGCGCATAGGAGAAGCCGATGCGCGTGAGGTTCTGCGCCTGGTTGGTCGAGCTCAGCCTGACGAGCCGATCCGGCTCTCGATACGGCAGCGGGCGCAGAAAGACCGCGTTGACGACGCTGAAGAACGCGACGTTCGCGCCGATGCCGAGGGCGAGGCCGAGGATGGCGACCAGCGTGAAGCCGGGCGACTTGAGCAGCTGGCGGATCGCGTAATGCACCTCGGACATTCAGCCTCGTCGCGCGAGTATATCGGTGGTCGGAAATGCCTGGTCCGATAGTATTCGACCTAGCTGATGGCCAGCGTTGGACACATCGCGGTCGGGATGGCGGCCGCTCGCGCCTACGACGCTCACCGCGCGCCGCGATGGACCGCCATGGTCGTCTGGTCCGCGTTGGCGATGCTGCCGGACCTCGACGTCGTCGGCTTCGCGCTCGGCGTCCGTTACGCCGATCCATGGGGACACAGGGGAGCCGCCCATTCGCTCCTGATGGCGGCGGCGCTCGGCCTTGCTTGCAGCGCCGTCGCACACCGTCGCAGCCTGCCGCCGGGGCGTACCGCGATGTTCGCAATCGCCGTGCTCGCAAGCCACGGCCTGCTCGACACGATGACGGACGGCGGACTGGGCTGCGCGCTGCTGTGGCCGTTCAGCCTCACGAGATACTTCGCGCCGTGGCGCCCGATCCCGGTTGCGCCGATCGGACTGGATTTCCTCTCGGTGGACGGCGCGATTGTGTCGTTGAGCGAGCTTGCGTTGTTCGCTCCGCTATTCCTGTACGGGCTGCGGCCGCGAGGCCTGGCGATGCGCCCGTTCACCGCGACGTCATTGACCGCGATGTGGCTGCTGTCGCTCTGGTTGATCGCGTCAGGCGATCCGATCCGCGAGGCCATTTTCGGATTCGCGCTTCGCGAGAATACCTCGCAGGCCGGCGGTTTTTCGGACGCCGCATTCCGAACCGTCACCCCCGGCATGCCCGAACAGGAGGTACGAGGGCTGCTGGGCGCGCCGCACGGCGAAGACTGGTACTTTTCCGCCCCGGGACCAGCCCGCACTGCGCGCGGCCGACGCATTCGCGGGGGGGATGGTGCACGAGTGCCTCGGCGTACGCTTCGAGTACGGGTTCGCCGTGAACGCCTTCGACGAAGACAGCTGCGGAAACCTGGGCCTCTGGATTGGCACCTCGCTCGACGACGCCAGGCGGCTGCTCGGACCTCCGCGCGAAGCGTGCTGGGCGTACACGTGGAGCTCCACCGGAGCCTTTCACCGTGGCCGGCTGGTCTGCTTCCTGAACTCGCGCGTGGACCTCGTCTTGAGCCGATGGTTGAGGGGCGGGTGACGACCCGCCAGACTCATCGCTTCGCCGGCGCCAGACGCTGCAGCTCCTGATCCCAGTTGAGAATCATCCTCAGCTGATTGGGCTGCGCGGCTTCGTCTTTCTGAGCGATGCTCCTGATCGTCACGAAGCGTTGCCCGTCCGGGCTTACATCGAAGAGTCTGCCCGGGCCGGCCCGAGGCGGGAAGGCGAACTGGAACGCGACCGACGGCTTGCCGAAGCCGAAGGGTTTTTGTTGAAGCGACGCGGTCATCAGGCGATAACGGGAATCCAGATAGAACAACTCGCGTCCCGACGGCGCCCACGCGGGGCGACTACCGCCATCGGATGAAATCTGCCAGTGGCCGTTCTCGACGTCGGGAAATGGGCGGACGTGGATGTCGTCCTGTCCGGACTCCGTCGACTGGTAGGCGAGCCAGCGCCCGTCGGGCGACAGCGCCGCGTTCACCGAGTTGACCGGGGTCCGCATCAACGGCTTCGGCTGCCGCTCCCCCTCGAGCGGCAGTATGTTCAGCACCCCGAAGCCGCTCGCCCCATCGACCTCGCGAAAGATCAGCGACTTCCCATCGTGCGTGAACGTCAGCGGTACCTGCGTGTTCGCGCTCGTCGTCAGCCGTTCGACGGTGCCGGTTCCGTCCGCAGCCTGCCAGTAGAGATTGGTCGCGCCCAATCGCGTCGAGGAGAAGGCGATGCGCCGGCCATCCGGAGTCCAGATCGGATTCTGCTCGATGAAGCTCCCTGTGGTGAGCCGAGCCAACGCGCGGCGCGACACGTCCCAGATCCAGATGTCGTTCTCCTGGTCCCGGATATCGAGCGCGACGCGCTGGCCGTCGGGTGAGAACCGCAGCGACAGGTAGGCGCGCGGCGGAAGATTCATCCGCTCTTCGTGACCTTCACGATCGAACGACGAGAGGTCGAGGACGCCCTGCGTGCCCGAGATGTAGGCTATCGCGCCATCCCTCGATACGCTGACGTCCGCGGCGCCCGTCCCCTTGCTCGCCACGTGATCCAGCACCGGCACGGGATTGCCGGATACCGCAAGGGTCGCGGCGTCGAATCGAATCGCGCGCAGCGTTCCCGCCGCGGTGAAGACGATGTGGCCGCTGCGCACGAACAGCGGGAACGTGCCGCCATGCACCAGCGTCTTCTGCGTGCCCGTCTGCAGATCGCGCACGGCGATGATCCCGTCGTCGACGGTGCCGCTGGACAGCACCGTGAAGAGCACGGCTCGGCCGTCCGGCAACAGGTGCGGCCACGCGTATCCTTGTTCGCCCTTCTGGTTGTCGGGCTTCACGATCGAGACTGGCTGGCCGCCGCCGGCCGGTACCCGAAGGAGGCCGCTGCCTCCGCCGGCGGTGGCGAAGATGATCGTATCGTCGAAGGCCCATGCGGCACCGCGATTGCCGGGCGCGCAGTTCGCGCAAATCGTGATCGGCGGCCCGCCCCGGATGGACACCTTCTTGAGGTCGGTAAGCTGAAAGTAGCCGATCCATTCGCCGTCCGGCGAGAAGAACGGACCTCGGACGTTGGCGGTGCTCGCGAGCGGGACCGCGTCGTCCTGGCTCAGCGATCGCACGTATAGCTGCGATTGCTCGGTGCCGCCCGTGTAGGCGAGGTGCATGCCGTCCGGCGACAGCGCAATGTCAGACGCGATGGCGTCGATCCACAAGGACACGCCGGGGCTGGGCGGCGCCTGCAAATGAACCACCGATGGGGCAACCGGCGCCGGACGGGTGAACGCCCAGACGGCCCCGCCGACGATTGCCGCGGAGGCAAGCGCGCTCGCGACGATCGGTAGCGCGCGTGACGGGGCTGGCCGCTGCGCGGGCACCGAGGGTCCTGGGGACACGCCCGACGCCTGTCCGCTGGCCACCCACTTCAGCTCGCGCTCCAGATCGCGCGCGGTCTGCCATCGCTCTTCGGGATCTTTCGCCAGACAGGTGGCGACGATGCGATCGAGCGCGACGGGTGTGAGCGGCTGGACCGTCG
The DNA here is from genome assembly GCA_963794705.1 of uncultured Acidobacteriota bacterium. Taxonomy (GTDB): domain Bacteria; phylum Acidobacteriota; class Vicinamibacteria; order Vicinamibacterales; family CAVVIG01; genus CAVQFC01. The sequence continues at coordinate 234,587 of CAWCFI010000003.1, read as the reverse complement.
AGACCGGCGGCGGTTCGTCCTTCAGAATCGCGCCGAGCAGGCTGGCCCGCGTCCGGCCCTCGAACGCGGTCCTGCCGGTGACCATCTCATACAGGACGCAGCCGAACGCGAACAGATCCGTGCGCGCATCCGCCTCCATGCCCTCGATTTGCTCGGGCGCCATGTACTGAAAGGTGCCGAGAATGGTTCCCTGCGCCGTCACGCTGGCCGGAGTCGTCGGCGCCATCGTTCCCCCGCCGATGGTGACGGCCGGCGCGCTCGTCTTGGCGAGCCCGAAGTCCAGCAGCTTCGCGATCGGCGGGCTCGAGGCGCGGCCCGAGCGGACGAGGAAGATGTTCCCCGGCTTCAGATCGCGGTGGACGATGCCGGCCCGATGGGCGACGGCCAGCGCGCCGGCGATTTGGATGGCGATCGCCAGCGCGTCCGACAGCGGCAACGGCGAACCCGCGTGTGCGCCTCGCGCCAGACGCTGCTCCAGCGACTCGCCGTCGAGCAACTCCATGACGAGGAAGGCCGTGCCTTCGTGCTGGCCGACGTCGTAGAGCGTGCAGATGTTGGCATGCGAGAGCTGCGAGATCGCGCGCGCCTCGCGATCGAAGCGCTCGCGGAACTGGGGATCGGCGGCGAGCACAGCCGGCAGGATCTTGATGGCGACGGCACGATCGAGCCGCGTGTCGCGGGCCTTGTAGACCTCGCCCATGCCGCCCGCGCCAAGGGCGTTCAGGATTTCGTACGGGCCGAGGCGCGTGCCGGAAGTGAGGGGCAAACGGGTGGATTATACGAGAGGGACCTTCTCGGCGCTCGGTGTCGCCTTGCCGGACCGCGATGCCCTGGTCGGCACATACAGATACGGATCCGGCCCTCGCGACCACTTCACCATCGAGGTCCGTACCGACCTGTTGAAGCGCGAACAGTTGACGATTGAGCGCGCTGGCGCCCTCTCGCGTCAGAACCCCTATCACGTGGGCAACCTCGTGTTCTTTCCGACCGGCGTCCCGAGCGCCAAAATCGCCTTCGCCAGGGAGGGCGCGAAGATCACACAGTTGACCGTCGCGGATCCGAACGTGATGCTGACTGCTCGGAGGGAATGAGCGCGCCGAGTCAGGCTCGCGCGTCACCTGGGTGTTGGCGTTCGCCGCTGCTCAGCGAAGGCCTGCGCGATTTTCACGCCGACGCCGAACGTGTCCGCGTAGGAGATGTTCGATGTCACGGACACGACGATCGCGTGCTCGGGAAAGGTCATCAGAGATGCCACCATCCCGCCCAACGAATCGCCGTCGTGCCCGACCAGCGTGGTTGGCCTACCCGTCATCGTGACGTTCTCGAGGTCCCAGCCGAGGCCGTACCCGGTTTCCTGTCCGGAAGCCAGCCGCTGTGACGTTTGCAATAGCCTGACGGTGGCCGGCTGCAGCAGCCGGCCGCCGTCGATTGCCATCGCGAACCGCACCAGGTCGGACGGGGTGGACAGGAACGCGCTTGATCCTGCATAGCAGGAATAGTCGAGCGGGCGCATCAGGTCAGGACCGTAGCGCGGATTCGCCGCGAACCTCGGGAAATAGAACGTCGCCTGATTCGAGATCGGCTCGGCCGTCGAGTCCGTCGTGTGGTTCATGCCGACGCGCTCGAAGATGTGCCTGCGCATGAACGAGAGGAACGGTTCGTCTGCCGCGGCTTCGATGGCCGCGCTCAGCAGAATCCAACCGTAGCTCGAATAGCGATACTGGGTGCCCGGCTGGAACCGCAGGCTGCTGTCCTTGAAGTACGGCACCGCCTCGACCGGGCGGCCGCATCGCACCGAAAGCAGCGGTCCTTCGTCGCCGCCGTCGTTCCTGACGCCGGCCACATGCCCCATCAACTGGCGCAGCGTCACCGGCCACTGTTTGTCCGGGTATTCAGGGACGTAGGTCTGGATCTCGTCGTCGAGCGTCAGCCGGCCTTTCTCGAACAGCACTCCGACGGCGGCCGAGGTGAGCGCCGTGGAGGCGGTGCCGATCCTGAACCGTGTGTCTGGCGCGACGGGCACCTTGTTCTCGAGATCCGCCCAGCCAAAACCCTCGGCCCACACGATCTCGCCACCGGCACCGACCGCCACTGAAAGGCCTGGCAGGTTCTGCTCCGCGAGATGGGCGCGGGCGATTTGCCGCCCCTGCGCCACGGCGACGGCCCAGGCCGGCAGCGGGGCCGAACCGATCACGGACTTCACGTCCTGCGGGTTCGGGTGCAGCGGCGCGGTGGCGCTCATGTACCCCCACAACCCTCCAAATGCCGCGAGCAGCAGGCCGGCCGCCAGGACAATCAGCGTGAGCCAGGTCTCGGTCCGACGCTTCATGCCTTTCTCCACTCTGACAATATTTTCAAAAGTTATTTACATTGCAAAGTATACCTCAAGACTTCCAGCAAGAAGGAGAGAAGCGAGCAGCGACCTGACTACTTGATCCCTTTGAGCTCGTTGAAGACTTCGGTGATGAACCGCGTCTTGCTTTGCGGCGTGTCGCCCTTCGTCGTCGCGTCGTAAGGCGCCGTCAGGTTGGCGGCCAGCACGTCCTGCAGCGACTTGCCCTGATCGACCAGCTGCTTCGCCCTGGCGCGGATGTCGACGATCATCGCGCGATACGGCAGCAGCTCGGGCTTCTTGATCATCGTCCCATGACCGGCGATGAGCGTCGTGTCCGGCCCCGACAGCTTACCGATCAGGTCGATGGCGACGATCATGCCGTCGATCGATCCCCCGTTGGCCTGATCGGCAAAGGGATAGCCGAAGTTGCGATAGAAATCGCCGATGTAGATCGCGTTGGCATGCTGGAATCGGATGACGGTATCGCCGCCGGTGTGGGAGGCGGGAACCGGGATGAAGTCCACGACTTCGCCGTTCATCTGGATGGTGACGGCGGGAACACCTGGCGCGCCGAGACCATAGGTGACCGACGGCACACCGGCGGGATCGGGCGCCGGGGCGGTGGCGCCGGGCCTGGTCGGCGGGTGCAGCATCTCGTCGCGCAGTTCGTGGCGCGAGAAGATGACGGCACCCTGCTTCCCGAAGAAGGCGTTGCCGCCGGTATGGTCGGGATGAATGTGCGAGTTGACCAGAATGCGAATGGGCGCCGCGGTGAAGGTGCGAATGGAACCCAGCACCTTCTCGGCGAGCTCCTCGTCCTGGGAGTCGACCAGCAGGACGCCGTCAGGTCCGAACAGCACGGCGACGCGGCCGCCGGCCGCATCGGGATGGGTCGTGTCGAACTCGGGCGAACCCTGCAGAATGTAGAGGTTGGGCGCCAGCTTCGACGTCACCGAAATCGCGATCTTGTCCCACTGAGCAAACGGACGCGGCTGCGCCTGCGCCCATCCCCGCGCCGGAGCGAACGAGAGCGCGGCCAGCCCTCCCAACAGCAGCCATGTGTACTTCATGGGCGGATCCTACACCGACAACCCGTCCCGTTTGCCGAAACTGCATAGGCCGATCGCGTGCTCGCGACTAACGTGGGTCGATGGTCCCGGCGACCTGGAGGATGTCATGGCACTCATGGAGAAGTACAGCGATCTGTTCGCCCTCGCCAACGAGGTCGGGCTCAAGAACCCGGATGTCAAGGAAGATGGCGGCAAGTTGACGATCGCGGGGCAGACCGAGTACCAACTCGACGCCAACCGCCTCTGGGACAACATCAAGACGCACGCCGGATGGGAAAACGAGATCGTCGCCAACATCCAGGCACAACGGTCGGATGTGTTCGGCGTCCACACCGTGGTCGCGGGCGACACGCTGTCGAAGATCGCCAAGGCCTATCTCGGCGATGCTGGCCGGTATATGGAAGTCTTCAACGCGAATGCCGACAAGCTGACCAGCCCCGATCAAATCAAAGTCGGCCAGAAGCTGAACCTGCCGGCACGGTAGGTGCCCAGGGCGGATGGAGGACTGCGTTATGCGTTGTCCGAGGGAGGCGCCGACAAGCCGCGGCCGATGAACAGGTCCCCGCGGCTCATGGCCTCGAGGGCCTCCGGCAGCTCGATCGCGGCGCGCGACTTGAGCAGATAGCCGCGGGCCCCGGCCGCGAACGCCGCGTCGACGACGGCCGGATCGCGCTCGTTGCTGACGATCAGGACTTTCGTGGCTGGCGCAAACGTGGCGATCTCACGGGTCGCCTCCAGGCCGTTCAAGCGGGGCATCTCGATGTCCATCATGATGACCTCGGGTTTCAACATCAGCGTCTGTTGAACCGCCTCCAGGCCATCGGACGCCATGCCCACCAGCCAGGTCGTCTGTTCTCTCAGCTGTGCGGCCATGAAGCGCCGCCACGACGGACTGTCGTCCACCAGAAGAACCCGCACCGCCAACACCTCGTTCACGCTCTCTCCTTCTGACCCCCAGAGCCGGGCCAATAGGAAAGGATGACAGGGTGCCGACGCGCGGTCGTTGCCCGAGCGCAACGTGCTTCAGATACGGATTAACGGACCTCGATCACGATTCTCTGCTCGCCGGATCGCCGGCGCGCCAGCCTCTCGTCCGTGGCCGCCAGGCGCGCCGACGGTCAGCTTCCTCGCGCAGCTCCTCGCACGCTTTACACCGTTCCACGAACGGCAACGCCTGAAGCCGCGCCTCGGCGATGGGCCCGGCGCACTCGTCGCACACGCCATAGCTGCCCTCGGCGAGCCGTTCCAGCGCGCGGTCGATTCGTGACGCGACCTCGGCCTTCATGTGGATCAACGCGAAGCGGACCTCGTCCTGGAGGCCCGCCTCGCCCTCGTCGCCGGCGTCGCGCACCTCACCGACGCGCGACAGGCCGGGGTCGACTGCCGCCGCGCGCACTTCCTGGAGCACGCCGCTCATGATGTCGTGGCGCCGCTGCTCGAGCATGCGTTTGAGATCGGAATGCCGCTTGCCGCCGTCTGCCATCGCTGCCTCCTCGGTGGGTTTGTGCCCGATGTCACCGCGTCAGCCTATGGATCGGGGAAGGGGCGCACTATGCAGTAACGGCAAGCCCCGGGCTTTACGCAAATGTTGCAGGCGGGTCCTGGTTCCGGCCAGGGCCGGCGTCAGTCGACAGTGACCGCAAGCCGTTCCGGCGCCCGCAGGATGACGTGCCCGCGCCGCTTGACGATGGCGCGGCGGCGCTGCCACTCGTTGAGGATCCGGCTTGCGGTGAACAGGGTGATGTGCGCGGCGCTGGCCAGTTCCTCGTTGGTGACGTCGAGCTCGACGCCGTCGGGAACCGCGCGTCCGTGCACCGGCGCAAGCGACACCAGCACGCCGGCCAATCGTTGTCGAGCGTTCTGAGAGCTCAGCGATAAGTGCGCGGCAAGGTACCAATCGAAGTAGTCGTTCACGATCGAGAGCGCGTTATCGAGGATGCTCGGATACCGTTCCGCCAGCGCCCGGATCGACGCCCGCGTCCATACCAGGAGTGTGGCGTCCCGCACGATTTCGGTGCTGACATGGTAAGTCGCCGGTTCCGAGAACAGAGCGGCGCCCCCGAAGATCTCGCCCTGGGGCAGCCACCGCAGCAGAATCTTGTCTCCGTCCGGAGTGCTGGTGAAGTAACGGGCGCGCCCCTTCTCGATCAGGAACAACTCGGCGGCCGGCGCGCCCTGGTGGGTCACAACCGCGCCCGCGGATGCCCGGCGCACTGCCGCCTCGGCGAGAATCAGCTCGAGATCCGCTCCGCCAATCCCCCTGAGGAACCGTGACTGGCCGGCAGCACCCGTCATTTCTCGATTCTCACCTCGGTCAGCCGCACTGGCTCGGTGCCGTAGTTCTCGAGCTCGACGGTTTTCCGGTCCTTGCTGATCGAGACCTTGGTGTAGACCGACATCTTGCCAACGCCGACGCCTTCCTTGTTGAAACGGATCTCGATCAGCGTGAAGGGGTAGTCGATCCGCCGGGGCTGGTTCCGCGCCTCCTGGAATCCAATCGGGCGATCGGTCACGAGCACCACGCGGCGCCCGCCCTCGGGAAGAGGCTCCTGAAACGCGTAGCGGAGGTCCCAGGCGAGGGTCGTCGGCAGACGGATATAGCCGACCTTCTCGCTGTCCTGTACCGCGTCGAGCAGCTTCTCGGGCCCTTTGTCGACCAGCACCTTCAGGAGGCGTTCCCGCTCCGCTGCGGTGGACCACCGATCGACGGCGATCAGCACGCGCCCCATTCCGCCGGGCCCGCTGCCCATGTTGACCGCGGTGGCGTCGTACCGCTCCTTGACGCCGTTGGTTTGCGCCGACGCCGGCAGCGCCAGGGTGCAGACGATCGCAACGCCGCAGAACAAGGCGGTGCCGAGCTGTTGACGGGTCAAAGGCAAGCGTGCACGCATGGTTCGAAGCTCCTCTAATGGCGGATCCTGAGACGGCGACTACGGTAGGCGCTCGACGCCGGGCGAGCTATGCAGTTTCGGCAGGCGCGGGCGAGGCGATGCCGGATCTGCATAGTCAGTCGGGCGTGGCACGCCGTACCGTGGCGCGGTGGGGAGGCTGTTGACGGTGCTGGGTCTCGGTTCGATGGTGGCCATCACCGCCGGATGCCAGCCGTTCTACAACGTCGAGATGACCACGCCGATTCACTCGGTGCTGGACGTCTCACGCTTCGAGCGCGTCTTCGTGGCCGGGTTCTTTACAGGCGCGGAGGATCCGATCGATACGGACACGGAAACGGTCCGGCTCCTTCGCAGTCAGCTGCGAAGCAAGGCAAGGCTGCCGGTCGCCGAGAACGAGGCCCTGCCCGTCGTGCCGCCGCAGCTGCACGATGCCGACTATTGGCGGCGCATCGGCGAGGAACATCCCCACGCGCTCATCGTGACCGGCTCCGTGTCGTTTGCGAGCAAGCAGGAGACGACGTTCGTGCCGCTCAAGTCACGGTCGCTGTCGGCGGTGAACACGCCGGGCCGGGCGGCCCCGATTCCCATCGTCGATCAGCAGCACTTTACGCTCGAGGCCGTGTTCCTGTTCATCGACGGCGACACGGGCGCCACCCTGTCGGTGCGGCCGTTCCGGGTGGAGTCGCGGTACGGCGCCTTCGAGACCGTGCCGGCCTTGTCCGCGTACTTCGATCTCATGGATCGCCTGCTGCCCAACTTTCTCGCCATCGTGAGCGACCAGACGTTTCACGGAACCCGAGTCCTTTTGAAGTGAGGTCATGGGCCTGATCCTCGATTGGTGGTTCGGACGTTTTACGGCTGCGTCAAGGCGCCGATCGGCCCGCGTCCGCCAGGCGGCACGCCTGACGCGCGAGCTGTTCACGTTCCTGGGAATGGGGTGAGCGGAGTAGTAGTATGCGGCGCATGCGACATGTTCTTGCGTGCGCATTGCTCGCGGCGGTGCTGGCGCCGCCCGCCTTCGGCCAGAACCTCGACAAGGAGCTCGTGGCGTCGATTTCGGGTCCCGAGCTCGACCGGGGCATCGTGTCCGAGCTGCTGTGGGACGGCGGGACGCTGATCATCCAGAGCGCGGTCGTGCAGTCGGATGGCCAGCTGATGCCCCGCTACTTCGCGGCCCCCGCCGCCAACATGGAGTTGCAGCGCCTCGACGCGGCGCCGGCGTCCGCCCAGCATTACTGGACGATGAAGAGCAGCCGCGTCAGCCCGACCCGGCTGGGGACCATCCGCGCGCGCCATGATACGCAGCTGCCGATGTTCGGCGTCGGCACGACACAGAATCGCCTGCTCAATGCCGTCGAGTTCGGCAAGATGGACGTCACCCACGAGTTCCGCCTCGGCGGCGTGTTGATCCACAGCCGCCGAGGGGCCGAGCCGCCATACGACGGCGAGGTGTGGGCGTGGTCGGGGCCCGAGCTCAATCGAATCGCCTACGTGGACGAGAAGGGCGATCTGTGGATAGCCCGCGCCGACGGCAAACGTGCCGAGCGCGTGCTGCGCGGACCGGTCACGCTGCCCGCATGGTCAGAGGACGGCCGGCTGATCGCCGTGACGGAACGCAGAGACGGTGGCGCGCGATGGGACGTGTCCATCGTGCGCGTGCCCGAACGGTTCCGACAGTAGCATCGCACCGTACCGTTACGCTCTCAGGGGTCCGCCTGAAGGCGCTTGAGGACGAGACCCGCACCGTGGGTCTTTGCGTCTTTCTCCAGGGCAGCGGCATCGGCTCGCACGCCGGCGCGGCGATCGGCGCGGTCGATCCGCAGCAGCAGAAGGCGGCGGTCGAGCTCGTCGAGCACCATGCCCGATCGACGGAGCATGATGCCGAGCGCCTCCAGCTGCTGCCGCGCCTGATCGGCGTGCCCCGCCGCGGCATCGACCTCGGCTTCCACCCTGGCGAGTCCGCTTCGCAGGCTGACGCGCTCGGTCGGCTTCAACAGCGCTCGCGCGGTGGAGAGTGCCTGCGCCGCTCCGGGGACGTCCTGCTTCGCGAGCCTGGAGCGGGCGGTGACGAGCTCGCCGATCGCGCGGAGCGGGCTGATCGTCTGGCCGAGCGATCGAATCACGTCCTGCGCTTCGGTTTCGGCGTCAGCCGCGCGGCCCTCTTCGAGCGAAACCGTGGCCAGCGCCATCTGGCTCTCGAGAATCGTTCGCGTCTCCTTCATGTCGCGCCTCAACGCCAGCGCTCGTTCGTGCTGGCGGCGCGACTCGGGCAGATCGCCGGCCGCCAATGCGATTTCTCCCAGCTGGTAGCGCGCCTGGGCCTCGCCCGGCTTCAACCGCGTCTCGTCCGCCAACCGGATCGCGTCTTCCTGGCGCGCGCGCGCGGCGCCAATCTCCGCCTGCTGAAGGAGCACCATCCCCAGCTCGACATTGCCCATCACCTGTCCCCGCTTGTCGCCCATCGCGGCGCGGGTGGCCAGCGACTCCTCGAATCCGGCCCGGGCTTCGGCGAACTGGCCCGTCTCCCGTTCGACGATCGCGAGATTGTGCAAGGCGCGGACGAGGCCTCGCTTGTCGCCGATCTCACGGGAGATCGCCAGCGATTCCTTGTAGTAGGTGGTCGCCTCGCGCAGCCGGTCTTCTTCGAACAGCACCACGCCGATGTTGCTGAGCGAGACGGCGGTCCAGCTGCGATCGCCGATCTCGCGCCGGATCGCGAGCGAACGCTCGTGTGCGCTGCGCGCCTCGACCAGCTGCCCCTGATCCTTCAAGAGCACGCCGAGGTTGTTCAGCGCGGCCGACATCGCGCGGCGGTCGCCGATGTCCTCGCTGGTGGCAAACGACTGTTCGTACATTTGTCGCGCCCGGGTGATGTCCTGCTGATCGGAGAGCACGGTGCCCAGGCTGTTCAGCGCCGATGCCGCGCCGTCGCGATCGCCGGCGTCGAGGAACAGCTGCCTCGCAGTGTCGAGCGACTGTTCGGCTTTCTGCGGATTGCCCTGGTTGTAGTAGCTGCGTCCTTCGTACAGGCGCGCCCGCGCGACCAGGAGCTTCGCGCCCGTGCGCTCGGCACGCTGGACCGCGCGCTGAAGGGCGGTCAGCTGATGGGGAAAATCACCCAGGGCGGCGAAGGCTTCGGACTCGGCCAGGTCGATGCGCGGATCGTCGTTCTGCGGCGCCGAGGCGCGCCGCAGCCCGGCGATGGTCGTCAACGCATCCTGATTGCGGCCGGCGGCGGTCTGGGCGGCGGCCAGCCGCAGCCCGTATTCGATGTTGTCGGAGAAGAACCCCCACAACGTCCGGTACACGTCGATCGCCTTTGGCGAGTCGCGCTGCGCCTCGTACAGACGTCCTTCGACGTTGAGCCGGTCCTCGCGCGTCAAGGCGCCGGACGCGTCGAAGGCCTTCTGCGCCGCTTCCTTGGCGCGACCGTCATAGCCGAGCGCGGTCCACGAGGAGGCGAGCGCGGTCTGGATCATCGCGTTGTCAGGCTCGAGAGCGGCGGCCTGAGCGAACAGCGTTTGCGCCTGGACAGCGTCGAGCAGCCGGAGCCTGGTGAGCCCCTCCGCATAGAGCCGCGTCGCCTCGAGGCTCTCCGGGAACGCGGCTCTCGCTCCGTTGGTGGCGTCGGCCGTGCTGGCCTGCAGGCCGAGCCGCGCGCGAAGCTGGCGGCCGGCGTCGGACATCATCGCAAAGAGCCGCGCTTCCTCGCCGACGCCTGAAATCGCGATGGGGTCCTCAGACGTTCTGAGCACGCGGACGTCGATGCGGAGCGCTCGTGACGCGCCGCTCTCGCTGGTGGCAAAGGATCCCAGCACCAGGTAGTCGGTGGCGAGCGAGCGGCGCAAGCGCTCGATCGCGTCAGCTGGAGGCGGGCCGCTGGTGTCGGCTCCGAGATCCCGCACCGCACGAGCGACCAGATCGGCCGGCGCCACCCGGATCTGGCCGTTGCCCGCCAGCTCCGACGTGAGCATCTCCGCCATGGCGGTCGAGAGCCACTGATCCTCCTTCCGGCCGGACAAGTTGGTGAACCCGGCCACGGCGACGGAGGGACGGGGCGCGGGCGAGGTGGAGCCGGTCGCCGCGGCGGTCGATCGCCTTGACGCGGTCCATCGGCTGGCCGCGACCGCGGTAATGGCGATCGCGGCCACGATCAGCGCGCTCACGCCAAGCGTCGAGCGGTGGCGTCGCAGGACCCGCGTGGTCCGATAGCGCAATGCGTCGCGTCCCGCCAACACCGGCTTCTCCTCCAGCGACCGGCGCACATCGTCGGCGAGCGCGGCGACGGTCGGGTAGCGCGCCTCGGGAATCTTGCGAAGGGCTTTCAACACGATCGCGTCGATCGCGCCGGTCAGACGAGTGCGCAGCGCATCCGGCGAGCCGTCTCGGGTGGCGCTGACGCTCAGCGGCGTCGTCGTCTCAGACGTGCCGACGGGAAGCATCCTTGTTTCGGTGCGCGCGATGACCGTGCTGAGCCGCTCCGGTTCCTGCTCGCAGACCACTCGTGACTTCTCTTCCGGCGTCTGGGTGGTGAAGCGAAACGGGCGGTGGCCGGTCAGCAGCTCGTACAGGAGAAGGCCGAGGGCATACACGTCGGTCGCTGGAGTAATGGGCTGCCCCAGGATCTGCTCGGGGCTGGCGTAGTCGGGCGTCATTGGCCGCGCCAGCGACGTCATCGTGGAGTCGCCGTCCGAATCGGGCCCGAGGATCTTGGCGATGCCGAAGTCGAGCAGCTTGGGATGGCCGTCGATGACCAGCACGTTGCTGGGTTTCAGGTCGCGGTGCACGATGTGGTGTTCGTGCGCATGCTGCACCGCGTCGAGCACCGAGAGGCACAGCTTGAGCCGCTCCGACGTGGTCAGCTTGTGATCGTCGGCGTACCGATCGATCGGGGTGCCCCCGACGTACTCCATCACGAAGTAAGGCAGCCCTTCGGGCGAGGTGCCTCCGTCGAAGAGGCGCGCGATGTGTGGATGATTGAGCGAGGCCAGGATCTGGCGTTCGTGGCGGAAGCGGCGGACGACCAGGTCGGAGTCCATGCCGCGCCGGATCATCTTGATCGCGACCAGATGCTCGAAATCGTCGGTGCGCCGCGCCAGATAGACAGCACCCATGCCGCCGCGGCCGATCAGCCGTTCGATGTGGTAATGGCCCAGCTGGGAACCGACGTGCGGATCGTGATCGTCTGCCTGGCCCAGGGGGCCAGAGGCGAGTGCCTCGTAGAACGGGGCCGCGGCTGACTCGGCGTCGAGAAACGACTCCACTTCCGCGCGCAGTTCCGGATCGCCGGCGCACATCGAGTCCAGCAACGCCGCGCGCCGATCAGGAGGGAGATCGAGCGCGAGCCCGAGCACCTCCTTGACGCGAAGCCAACTGGGCATTTGACCCCCGATCATACCGCCGGCGAAGACCAGGCGGCGCCGATCGGCAGGCGGCCTCAGACCCCGCGAGCCGAGTCCCTTCTCAGTGTCCTGAGCCCCGCATCGGAACGACATTGACGAGCCGCGACACGGTGGCGCGCTTGCCGTCAACCCCGACGAGCACCCCGGTGATGTCGTACAAGCCCGGTGGCATGTTCGGATACTCGAAGACCGCCAGCGGCGGTGCGTTGCGTCCGTCGAGCTCGACGCGGCTGCGGCGGAAGTAGTCCGGTGATTGCGCCGTGACCTCGAGCGACCGGTTGTCGTCGCTCCCTTCGATGACCGCGCGCACGCGGACGAACGCGGGGGCGCGCGCCGCGGTCGGCGAGACCTGCAGGCGCAGAGGCTGATCGCCGTCGGTGCTGCCGGCTGCCAGCAGCACGAACGCGCAGGAGGCCACGACGATCGCACGCTTCTTCATGATCATCTCCACGACGAAGCTAGGGGTACGTAGACTATCGGCCGCTGGTTACAGGACGTTTACAGACCGGCGCCGCCGCTGACGCCATGTAACATCCGTGTAACGGTGGACGCGATCGGCACGCCGGTGGTCTGCGCTTGACGTCGGATTCCAAGGCGCGCACGCTGGAGTGATGAACCAGGACCATCGCCCCTTCGCCGAGAGGCTCGAGGAGCTCAAGGGGCGATTGCTGACCATGGGTGGACTCGCCGAAGAGCGTCTGCGGCTGGTGATGCGTGGGCTCGTCGATCGCAACGACGCGTGGCTGCGGGACGTCATCACCGGCGACTCACGGATCGACGATTTGCAGATCGACGTCGACGATCGATGCTTCACGCTGATCGCGCTGTATCAGCCGGTTGCGATCGATTTGCGGACGGTGGTGTCGGCGCTGAAGATCAATGCCGACCTGGAGCGCGTGGGAGACCTCGCGGTCAATATCGCCGAGGCGGCGGAGCGATACATCCTCCATCCGCCGGTCAAGCCGCTGATCGACCTGCCCCGCATGGGAGAGCTGGCGCTCAAGATGCTGCGCGAAGCGCTCGATTCCTATGTGGCGAGAGACGTCGCCCTGGCGCAGGAGGTGCTGCGGCAGGACGATTGGCTCGATGCGCTGAAAGATCAGATTTTCCGCGAGCTGCTGACCTACATGCTTGGCGATCCGCGGACGATCGAACCGGCGGTGGACCTGATTCTGATCGCGCGCCACCTGGAACGAGTCGGCGACCACGCCACCAATATCGCCGAGGATGTGATCTTCATCGTCGAGGCGCGCGACGTGCGCCACCGGACGGGCGGCCCGATTGCCACGAGTGGCCAGGTCGCGGCCATCGCCACGACGGTCGAACGCCGGCGCAACTCCGGCAGCCCTCCGGTCTGACCGGCGCCATCCCGGGCACGCCGCCGCGCGTTGCCCGCTGTTACTCGACCGCCTCGACCGACGCCGGCCGAGAGGTGTACCAGGCCAGCAGCTCCTGCTGGGCATTGACCCGCGGCGCGGCGTCCGACGACGTCGACAGCGCGTATCGATGGTCCTCCAGCAGATACGCCGCATCGGAGTCTCTCAGGTAGGCGTCCAGCACCACGTCGCGAATGTGACGCACGATCCCTTCGTCCAGGATCCGGCACACCGCCTCCACGCGACGATTCAGATTGCGCTCCATGAGGTCGGCGCTGCCGAGATAGAGATCGTCGCGCCCGCCGTTCGCGAACCAGTAGACGCGCGAGTGCTCCAGGAATCGTCCGACCACGGAGCGCACGCGGATGCGTTCGCTGACGCCGGGGAGGCCCGGCTTCAGGCAGCACACCCCGCGCACGATGAGGTCGACGCTGACCCCGGCCCGCGACGCGCGGTAGAGCGCGCGTACGATGGCGGGGTCGGTGATCGCGTTGTTCTTGACGATGATGTGCGCGCTTCGGCCGGCGGCGGCGTGCGCGATCTCGCGCTCGATCAGCGCCAGAAATCCGGCGCGCAGGCTCACCGGCGCCACCAGGAGCTCACGATACTCGGTGCGTTTGGAATAGCCGGTCAGGTAATTGAACAGGTCGGATACGTCGGCGACCAGGCTCGGATGCGCCGTGAAGAGGCCGAGGTCGGTGTAGATCTGGGCGGTGCTGCGGTTGTAGTTGCCGGTGCCGATGTGGACGTAGCGCCGCACGCCGTCGAGCTCGCGACGCACCACCAGACAGAGCTTGCAGTGCGTCTTGAGGTTTTCCACGCCGTAGACCACATGGACGCCGGCGTCCTCCAGCCGGGTCGCCCATTGGATGTTGTTCCGCTCGTCGAACCGGGCCTTCAGTTCCACCAGCACGGCGACCTGCTTGCCGCCTTCCGCCGCGTCGATGAGCAGCTGAATGAGCGGCGAGTCCTGGCCGATGCGATAGAGCGTCATCTTGATGGCGAGGACCTGCGGATCGGACACCGCCTGCGAGACGAAGGTTTCCACCGCGGAAAACGAATCGAACGGATGGTGGAGGAGGCGGTCCTGCTCGCGGATCTCGTCGAACACCGACGCGTCGTGATGGGCCGCGCCCCACAGCGTCCTGGGCGTGAACGGCGCGTCCTTGAGTGACGGAATCGGCAGGCGATAGAGCGACATCCAGTCGGAGAAGCCCAGGCGATCGGCGGTCCGCACCACGATGTCGTCTTCGACCTCGAAGTTCTCCATCAGCAGCTTGAGCACCCGGCGGGGCATCGCGGCGTCGACCTGGAGCAGCGACGGCGGGGCCGACCGCTGCTGCTTGAGGCTCTTGTCCACCGACTCGAGCAGGTCGCTGGCGAGGTCCTCCTGAATTTCGAGATCGGTGTCTCGGATGATGCGGAAAAGATGGGCGTCGACCACGTCGATTTCCGGGAACAGCTGGTGCAGATTGAGACGGATCACGTCTTCGAGAAAAGCGAACGCCCGGCCTTCGTCGGACGGCACCGGGATGAACCGGGGGAGGACGTCGGGAATCTTCACCCTCGCGAACTTGGTGCGGCGATTGTGCCGGATCACGACCGCCAGGTTCTTGCTGCGGTTCGAGATCAACGGGAACGGGTGGCGCGGATCGAAGGCGAGCGGGGTCAGCAGCGGGAAGACCTCGGCCATGAAGTACGACGCGAGGTGCGCCCGGATCTTGTCGGTGTACTGATCGGTTTCGAGAAAGATCACGCCGGCGTCGGCCAGCGCCGGACGCAGCAACTGCTGCCAGCACTCCGCCTGATCCTGAAGCATGGTGGCGGCGCGGGCGCGAATCATCGCGAGCTGCTGCGAGACCGTCAACCCGTCGGGCGAGACGTGCTCGAGATTGGCCCGCTGCCGCTTGCGGAGCGACGCGACCCGGACCATGAAGAACTCGTCGAGGTTCGAGCCGACGATCGCGAGAAACTTCAGGCGTTCCAGCAGCGGGTGCCGTTGGTCGATCGCCTGATCGAGCACTCGCTGGTTGAACTCGAGCCAGCTCAGCTCGCGGTTCGTATAGAGAGCCGGATCGTGCAGGCTCGGAGCGCGTCTCGGCGCGGGGTGATCGAGCGCGATCTCTGTCATGTGGGAATCGTCATTCTGGCGGAAACCGAGGCGGCGTTCTCGCCGTTACACCGAATTTACCGGACAGCCGCCGCCCGGAGTTACACCGCCGTCACGTCGGTCAGCTACCGTGATCATCGGTCGATGTTGTGGAACGCGTCGGGAACCTGGCGAGCGATCCGGCAGATGCACAAGCCGCGCGCCTCGGCTGTACTCCCGGTCAAGCGGCCGACTGCAAAACCCCGCCTTCATCCGCTCGCGGCCTTGATCTCGCTCTTCCTGGATTCGAGGCCGGCGTCGCATGACGCGAAGGTGCGTCCCGCGCATCCCGTCCGCTAACGCCAGTCGTCGCGTCCGCATCCGCGCCGGTGGCGCGACGGACGAACGCCGCGCGTACCGCGGGCGGCATCACCACCTTCGGCCCCTCGATCGATCGTCAGAGAATTTGTACATCGGCACAGCGGCGCCGTCGTCCTGACTCATCGGCGGCAAGCCGAGAATCAGCTACCACGCGCCCGGAAGGGTAGTTGCACGATGTAACGTTGCCACGACGACCGTCAGATCGCGCGCGGCGCTCCGCGCTCGGCGCGGGTCGATCGCTGCGCAGCGCCGACCCAGCGTGCGTCCGGCCGCTCGCTCAGGACGAGCGTGACCGTGTTGATGCGGTAGTACAACGCCGCGGAGAACTGGCCCTGTTCCACGTGGGGAAAGACTGGCCGGGCCGAGGTGGCGATGACGCGCGTCTCACCGTCCTGTCGGTTCAACCATTCGACCAGCCGCTCCTGGTCGGCCTGGCTGAGACGCTCCACATCTCGAACGATCACGCTGTGAACGGCGTCGTTGGCGAAATCGGGTCCGGCGCCGTCGCAAAACAGCACCGGCGACGGCACCGCCGCGATCAAGCGATCGAGGCATTCGCTGATGACCGCGTCAGGACCAATCAGCAGCAGGTTCGGCAGTTGGACGTGGTGCGGCATGTGACCTCCTCGCTGATGACCGCTCACCGTAGGCTCAGCCACGATGAGAGCATCATCAGCAGCAGCGACAACAACATGACCAGTGCGTCGGAGACCTTGGTGTTCACCCCTCTAGAGTGGGGCAGCGCCTTGACAACCGCGTGACGATCCCGCCAATACGGGGAAAAACGTCAGACCAGGCCGCCCATCAGCGGATCGCTGATGCTGTCCGACCCATTCTCGACATGCCCGGCGGCATGGTAGGCGAACTGCGGGTCGCCATCGACCGTCAGCGTCAGGTCGTACCAGCCGCTGACTCTTCCCAGCGACCAGCTCCTGGTGCCGGAGTCGCCAGGCCCGAGCTCCAGCGTGTTCGTGCGAGAGGTGTACCGGTTGAAGATACTGATACGAGCGGTGTGCGGCGCTCGATTGGCGATCTCCAGCGCGATGCTGTTGTCGTGCTGATCGTAGGCGGCGCGTACGTCCACGAACGCGCCGTGATTGCCCGCAACCACTCCTTTGAACGCGCGGTAGAAGCCGTTCGGGCCGTAGACCGAGAGATCGTAGGCGGACGCGCCTCTCGCGGCGACGCTCCAGGAATCGTTGACGTGCTTGTGCGGTTCGACGGTGTAGGTGCGTGGAACGTCGGTGTCGTTGCCCGAACGGACGTGAAAGACGGCGGCGGCTTCACCGGTGTTGCGGAACTCGATCCAGAACGAGCCATCATTGCGTTGTACGGTTGCCGTCGCGTCCAGCGTATACGGCAGCGCGCGCGCGGGGCGCACGCCGTTCTCCTGGTCGGGCACTGCCTGGTGCACGGGCGGGACCAGAACCTGGTCGGGATGCCGCTCGAAATCCTCCGGCTTGAACGTCCGTCGTGCTCGGCAGGACCAGGCGGTGCGACGCGTTCGGGGTCTTGAAATCGAACGCCGTGGTGAGATCGCCGGCGACCGCGCGCCGCCACGGCGTGATGTTGGTCTCGATCAGATCCGGGTGGTGGTGGGCGAAGCGGGCCTCGAGAAAGCGGATCAGCGACGTATGGTCGAACACCTGCGAGTTGACCCATCCGCCTCGGCTCCACGGAGAAACCACGATCATCGGCACCCGCACGCCCAGGCCGTACGGACCGGCGGGATGGTCGGCGCTACCGGCAAAAATCTCGTTGGTGGTCGCGACCGTCGAACGCCCCTCGGCGGGTGATGGCGGCGGTGTGGGCGGCACCAGGTGGTCGAAGAAGCCGCCTTCCTCGTCATAGGTGATGAACAGCGCCATCTTGCTCCACACGTCCGGGTTCGATGCCAGGATGTCGATGACCTGTGAGACGTACCACGACCCGAAATCCGGCTCCCAGTTGGGATGTTCGCTATAGGCTTCCGGCGCGACAATCCACGAGACCTGTGGCAGACGATTGCGGCGCACGTCCTCACGGAGGATGTCCATCAACCGGCCCGGCTCCCGATCGTGCGCCAGGATGTTGGTGCCGGTCCGCGCCCGATCGGCCAGCGGCGTGCCGTTTGGCGCGAACTGGTACTGGTGAAAGTAGAGGAGCGAGTTGTCGCCGTAGTTGCCGATGTACGCGTCATCGGTCCAGCCCCAGAAACCGGCCGCGTCCAGGCCGACGCCGACGTCCTGGTAGACCTTCCACGAGATGCCGGCGCGCTCGAGGCGTTCGGGATAGGTGGACCAGTCGTAGCCGGCTTCGGCGTTGGTGATGACCGGGCCGCCGCCGGCGCCGTCGTTGCCGACCCAGCCGGTCCACATGTGGTAGCGATTGGGATCGGTCGGTCCCATCAGCGAGCAGTGATAGTTGTCGCAGACGGTGAAGGCGTCGGCCAGCGCGAACTGGTACGGACAGATCCTTGCGGGTGTGATAGGTCATGGTCGTCACGCCCTTGTTCGGCACCCACTGATCGTAGCGGCCGCCGTTCCAGGCCGCGTGCGTGTCGTTCCAGCCATGGGGCGGATCCGGCAGAAACGTCATGCCCAGGTCCTGGACGTTGGGACGGAAAGGCAGGAGCACGCCGGGTCCGTTCGGCTGATGCCACACCGGCTTGCCTGACGGCAGTGTCACCGCGCGCGGATCGGCGAAGCCGCGCACGCCTCGCATGGTGCCGAAGTAATGATCGAACGATCGATTCTCCTGCATCAGGATGACGATGTGCTCGACGTCGGCGATGGTGCCGGTGCGGTTATTGGCCGGGATGGCGAGCACCCGGCTGAGATCCAGCGGCAACGCGGCGACGATGGCCGACGAACCGATCAATTTCAGGAAAGCGCGGCGATCACTCGTGTCCATGAAAGCACCTCGTGGGAGTTGCCGTTCGATCGATGGCACGGGCACGGTAACAGCGCAATGTTGACGGGATGTGTCGACAATCCAAGATCGGAGTAACCTCCGACCCACGGCGTCTTCACAGCCGGTCGAATATCAGTTCAGGGAGTGTGCGATGGCCTGCGACGTACAGACGATTCGAGACGTGCCGCTGTTCGCCCTGCTCGACGACGACGAGCTGGCGGTGCTCGCCGAGCAGGTCGAGCTCGCGCAGTTTGCGCCGCGACAGCGGATCTACCGGATCAACGATCCCGGCGATCGCGCCTACGTGCTGATCTCAGGAGCGGTGCAGGTCACCACCATCGACGACGACCATCAGGATGTGGTGGTCGATCAACCGGGGCGCGGGGAATTCTTCGGCTTCGCGTCGATGCTCGACGAGACGCCGCACCAGACCAACGCGATCGCGCTCGAAGCGACCACCTGCGTGATGGTGGACCGGCACGATATCCTGGCGCTGCTGCACAAGAAGCCGCATGCCGGGATGGACATGCTGGCCGTGCTCGGGCGGCAGCTTCACGCGGCGCAGCACCTGGTGCGCAATCGCGCCACCCGCAATCCGAACGAGATGATCGAAAGCGAGTCGACCATCGGCGAGAACATTGCCGACGCGGTGGCGTCCTTCGGTGGATCCTGGACCTTCATCATCACGTTCCTGCTGCTGCTCGTGGTCTACACGGCGACCAACATCGTGCTGCGATCATCGGCGTGGGATCCGTATCCGTTCATCCTGCTCAACCTCTTTCTCTCGATGCTCGCCGCGCTGCAGGCCCCCGTGATCATGATGAGCCAGAACCGGCAGGACACGAAGGATCGGTTGAGAGGTGAGCTCGACTACGACGTCAATCGCCGCGCCGAATCAGAGATTCAGGGCCTCGCCCGAAAGCTGAATCTGATCCAGGACTCGATCGCCGACGTGGACCAGGTGCTGCGTGAGCGACTCCCGGGAGCTCGCGGCGTCTAGCCACGATCACGACGAGCGGCGAGGCCTCGATGCACTCCGTGTTCGGACCGGACGGGTCAGCGCGCGTTTGGCGCCGCGTTCCAGCAGCTCCTGCTCCGCTTCCAGCCAGTAGCTGGAGAACGTCGCGGGGCGGCGTCCGCCGGCGACGAACAAGGCGTGCGCGCGTAAGGTGATTTCCTCCGGCGTCGGAAATATGTCGGCGGGGAGGCTGACGGGCGATGGCGATGAGGGAGGCGTGCGACGATCGGATCGGCTTCGAGGCATGTTGGGGCACCCACCTCATCGTCCGCCAACATCGTCACGGTCGCGTCTCGCCGGCAAGGCGGCCGCGCAAATTCGGCAGCACGCGGATGTGACGACAACCAACGGCGGAAGTTACGAGAACGTCAGGCGGCGTTTACGCGGCTGACGTTTCGCTCTGCAATAGTGCCGACCCGGAGGCACATGCATGAGTCTACGAAAGGTAACAACCGTCGCGCTGGCGATGTCCTTCCTGTGCGGACAGGTCAGCTATGCGGCCGAGCCGGTGCTTGTCGCCATCGGCAGCATTAGCGGCGCGTATGAAGATTTCGCGACGCAAACGGCCGGTTTGCTGGGGAACAACGTGCCGGGCAATCGCCTCGGCGGCCTGGGTTCCGGCTTGACATACCTCGGAGGCGACTGGTTTCTGGCCCTGCCCGATCGCGGTCCGAATGCGGTCCCGTACAACCCGTGCATGGACGACACGGTCTCCTTTATCAATCGTTTTCATACCCTGCATCTGAGCCTCTCGCCGAGCGATCCCGGCGCGAAATTTCCGTTCACGCTGACGCCGATGCTGGCGGGAACCACCTTGCTGTCGAGCCGTAGCCCGCTCGTCTACGGCGCCGGCTGCGGCGTCGCCGGCAGCGGCGTGCCGGCACTGAACGCGATCGATCACACCCACTATTTCACCGGGCGATCGGACAATTTCGACCCGTCCCGGACCTCGACCAACCCGAACAACGCCCGCCTCGACCCCGAGAGCATCCGGGTGTCGAACGATCGCCGCCACGTCTACATCTCCGACGAATACGGGCCGTACGTCTACGAGTTCGACCGTCTGACCGGCGAGCGAAGCGGGGTGTTCACGCTCCCGAAGAAGTTCGCGATCAGCAACCTGAGCGCGATGGGCGCGGTGGAGATTAGCGGCAACGCGACCGGGCGGGTGACCAACAAGGGCATGGAAGGCCTGGCGATCACGCCCGACGGAAAAACGCTGGTGGGTGCGATGCAGAGTCCGCTCGCCCAGGATGGCGGCGACGTCAAGGGCGGCGTCACCAGAATCGTGACGATCGACATCAAGACCGGGGCGACCCGCGAGTATGCGTATCAGCTCGACACGATCACCAAGACGACCGTGAGCGACATTCTGGCCATCAACGATCACGAGTTCCTGGTGGACGAGCGCGACAGCAAGGGCCGCGCGGACGTGGTCGGCTCCAAGGCCGGCTTCAAGAAGCTCTACATCGTCGATCTGCAGTTCGCGCACGATGTCAGTGGAGTGACTGGCTTCACCGGCACTCCCGCTGCGCCGGTCGCCAACATCGCGCCGTTCGCGGTGACCAAGACCCTGTTCCTCGACGTGGTCGCGGCGCTGACCGCGGCTCCCGCGAGTCTGGACCCGACGCAGATTCCGGCCAAGCTCGAGGGCATTACCTTCGGGCCGGACTTCACCTACACCGACCCGGTGACGCACCAGGCGGTGACCAAACACACCCTCTACCTGGGCAACGACAACGACTTCCTGGCGACGATGTCGCCGCCGGTCGGCAACGGCGACAACCCGAACCAGTTTTTCGTGTTCGCGTTCACCGACACCGACCTGCCGTTCTTCGAGCCGCAGCACTTCCGTGATTCGCGCGACGACGACGATCGCGAGCACGATCGCGACCATGATCGCGATCATGATTGGCGGCGCTGGTAGACCACGAACCACGAGACACGCGAAACCGCACTCAGCCGGCACGAAAAACACGAAAGAAACAAATGTTCGTTTTCGTGAATTTCGTGCCGTTTTCTTTCGTGAGTTTCGTGGTGTGTTGAATCACCGGCGCGGCTGCCGCTCTTCCAGGTAGGTATAGCCGTTGAGGCCGTCCTCGTAGAACCGGAGCAGACGGCCGGACTCTTCGAAGTCCAGCCGGCCGGCCCGCACCGCGGTCTCCACATCGCTGCGCAGCTTCGCCACCAGCGCTTCGGCGCTGAACCCGACGTATTTCAGGACCTCGCGGACCGTGTCGCCCTTGATCACGGCATCGAGCACGACGTCTCCGGTCGCGTCGAGGCTGACGTGCACCGTGTGGGTATCACCGAGCAGATTGTGGAGATCGCCGAGGATCTCCTGGTAGGCACCGACGAGAAAGATCCCCAGATAGTACGGGGCGCCGGTGAAACGATGCAGCGGCAGCGCCCGCCTGATGCTGCGGCGATCGATGAACTGATCGACCTTGCCGTCGGAATCGCAGGTGATGTCGCCCAGCACGCCGACGCGGTCCGGCCGCTCGTCGAGGCGGTGAATCGGCATGATCGGGAAGAGCTGCTTGATGGCCCAGCTGTCGGGCACGGATTGAAACAGCGAGAAGTTGCAGAAATACGTGTCCGAGAGCGACTCGTCGAGGCTCTGGAGGTCTTCGGGCAGCTCCTCCAGGGCGCGTGCGAGCGCCCGGACCTTCATGCAGATGGCCCAGTAGAGGTTCTCGGCGAGCGATCGCTGGTCGAGGGGCAGGTAACCGCCGGAGAAGAGGTTCATCGCCATGTCGAGCGCCTGCTGGGCGTCGTGGTAGCTCTCGAGCGCGTTGCGGGCGGTCAAGCCGTCGTAGGTTTCAATCAGGTCGATCAGCGGCTGTTCCATGTCCGGCGTCGCCGCCTTCGGCACGTACTCGTCGCCGAGCTCGGACACATCGAGCACATTGAGCACGAGGACGCTGTGATAGGCGACGATCGCCCGGCCGCTCTCCGAGATGATGGTCGGATGCGGCACCTTGGCTTCGTCACAGACCGTCTGCAGGTGATAGACCACGTCGTTGGCGTACTCCTCGAGCGTGTAGTTGACGCTGGACTCGAAGTTGGTCTGCGAACCGTCGTAGTCCACGCCGAGGCCGCCGCCGACATCCATATAGCGCAAGCCGGCGCCGGCCTTGACGAGCTCGACGTAGACCCGAGCCGCTTCGTTCAGGGCGCCTTTGACCACGCGGATGTTCGGAATCTGGCTGCCGAGGTGGAAGTGCAGCAGCTGGAAGCAGTCGGCCATCCCCAGCGCTTTCAGCTCCTCGAGGCCGCGCAGCATTTCGCCGACGGTGAGGCCGAATTTCGACCGGAAACCGCCGGAGGATTGCCATCGACCGCCGCCGCGTGCTGCCAGCTTGACCCGCATGCCGATGGTCGGCCGGACCCCGATCTTTTCGGCGTACTCGAGGATCAGCGCCAGCTCGGTGTATTTCTCGACGACCGGGATGATCCGTCGCCCAATCTTCTGCGCGAGCATCGCCATCTCGATGAACTCGGCGTCCTTGAAGCCATTGCAGATGATCGGGGTGTCGTTGTCGGCCAGGGCCGCGACGACCAGCAGCTCGGGCTTTGAGCCGGCTTCGAGCCCGAATCCGTACTGCCGTCCGAATTCCAGCACCTCCTCGACCACCTGCCGCTGCTGGTTGACCTTGATCGGGTAGACGCAGATATAGCGCCCGGCGTAATCGTGCTGGGTGATGGCGACCTGGAATGCCTCCTGGATGTCGCGGAGCCGGTGCTGGAGCACGTCGCGAAACCGGATCAGCGTCGGCAGCGTGATGCCGCGCAGCTGCAGCTGATCGATGAGCTGCTTGAGATCGATCGAGCGGCCGGCTTCCTTGGTGGGGTGCACGCGAACGTGTCCGGCCTCGCTGATCCCGAAATATCCCTTGCCCCAGCGGGCGATTTCATAAAGTTCCGAGGCATCGACGGTCGTCCAGGCGTCGCCGACTTCGTGGGCGGAGCGTGATTGCTTGATGGGTGTCGTCATGAATTGAAATGGCCACCGAGAACGTGCGTTATGAGTGCAATGGGCTGGGCGTCGGCGCCGGATCGCGTCAACACGCCGTTACAAGCCGATCGCATACTGGCACAAGGAAGGTGCCATGGGAATCGAGTACTTCACTGGTGAGAGCGTCACGGTGATCCGCGTCGGCGGCTCGTTGACTCACGCCGCTGCGGATGCCCTGCGCGAAGGCGTCTATGCGGTGCTGCGGCGCCGTCAGCGGACCGTGGTCGTGAACCTCGACAGCGTGCCCGGGATCGATGCCGCTGGACTGGGCGTCCTGGCTCACGTCCACCAGATGGCCGTCATCGTCGGCGCGTCCGTCACGCTGACCAACCTCAGGCCTCGCGTGCGGGATCTGCTCGACCTGGTCGGGCTCTCGGCCTGCTTCGACATCGCCGGCTCCGAGCCCGAGGCGCTCGAAGATCTCGAGCTATGGCACCAGCGCGACAACTGTGACGGCGACAAGCAGGGCGATGACGACCACGAGGACGTTCAGCGGCTCGTGTTGATCGACGCGCCAGACGGGGTACATCACGGTCAGCCCTCCCAGATGGGTTATCGGCATGGCCGTGACTTCACACCAATTCATCGATCAGTACAAGTAAAGATTTGGTAACGGTTCAGCTGAATTCACCGCGGATGTATTGCTGCGTGTAGGGATGGGCGGGAGCCTCGAAGAGCTGACGGGAGTCGCCGAATTCCACCAGGTAGCCGGTGCGGCTCCCCTCGGTCGTGTCGACATAGAGGAAGCCGGTGAAGTCCGCCACCCGCTGCGCCTGCTGCAGGTTGTGCGTGACGATCGCGATCGTGAACCGCTGCCGGAGGTCGCGCATCAGCTCCTCGATCTTTCGCGTCGCGATTGGATCGAGCGCCGAGCAGGGCTCGTCCATCAGCAGCACTTCCGGCTCGGTGGCGATCGCGCGGGCGATGCAGAGCCGCTGCTGCTGGCCGCCCGACAGCGACAGGCCGCTCTTCTGCAGCTTGTCCTTGACCTCGTCCCATAGCGCCGCGCCGCGCAGGGCCTGTTCCACCTTCTCGGAGGTGTTTCCCTTGAAGCCGTTGAGCCGCAGCCCGAACGCGACGTTGTTGTAGATGCTGGTGGCGAACGGATTGGGCTGTTGAAACACCATCCCGATGAATCGCCGGACGGCCACGGGATCGATCGCGGCGCCGTAGATGTCGTGCCCGCGGTAACGCACGTGCCCCTCGAACCGGAAGCCGCGCACCAGATCGTTCATTCGATTGAGACAGCGGAGCACCGTGCTCTTGCCGCAGCCCGAAGGTCCGATGAACGCGGTGACGGCGTGTTTCTTGATCGGAATGGACGTATCGCGGACCGCTTTGAAGGTGCCGTAGTGCAGATCCTTGATGTGGCAATCGAGCACGACCTCGTGCGGATCGACCGGCGGCGTTGCAAACGACCAATGCGGCGACGAGGACTGAACGGGGGCCTCACTGAGGGGCATGGATACAACTCTCCCTAAGACTGATGGACGCGGTTCGCCGACAGACTCTGCCCGATCAAATTCGCCGCGAGGACGAACAAGACGAGGACGAGGGCGGCCGCCCAGGCCAGCTCCACCTGGTTCTGGAACGGCACGCCGGCGAAGTTGTAGATGAGCACGGCCAGCGACGCCGTCGGCTGCATCAGGTTGGCGTGCCCCTGAGACCACAGCCAGTAGTTACTGAACAGCGCGGTGAACAGCAGCGGCGCCGTTTCGCCGGCGGCGCGCGCCACGGCCAGCATGACCCCGGTGAGAATGCCGGGAATCGCGGTCGGCAGCAGCACCATCCACACGACCTGGGATTGCGTGGCCCCCATGCCGATGGCCGCCTGCACCATGCGAGCCGGCACCATCCGGATGGCATCCTCAGAGGTCAGGACGATGGTCGGCAGCATCAAGATCGACAACGCCACCGCGCCGGCCAGCGCCGAGTAGCCCCCGGTCGCCAGCACAATCGCGCCGTAGGCAAAGACGCCCGCGAGGATCGAGGGGAAACCGGTGAGCACCTTCGCCGAAAAGCGCACCGCCCCGGCCATGGCCCCGCGCTGCGCCTGGGCGAGATAAATCGCGGTCAGCACGCCGACCGGCACCGTCACCAGGACGGCGAGAGCGACGACAATCAGCGTCCCGACGATGGCATTGCCGAAGCCACCGCCCTGTTCCAGCGGCACCGGCGGCAGCTGTGTGATCGCTGCCAGGCTCAGCCTGCGTCCGCCGCGCCACAGCAGCATCAGCAGCACCGACAACAGCGGCACCAGTGACGCCAGGGTCATGCCCGTCACCAGGGCGGTCAGCAGGAAGTCGAACAGCGTGCGCGGACGGCGCAGCGATCGCTCGAGCTCCGAGAAGTCCACGCCGGTAAACGGGTCAGCGGTCGCAGAGCTCTGCATGGCGGCTAGTCCGCGTGCGCGAGGTGGGCGCGCTGAATGATCACGGCGCCGACGACGTTCACGACGAGGGTGATGCCCAGTAGCACCAGGGCGGCGTACATCAGCACGCCGACTTGTCTGGCACCCGCCTCGGGAAAATTGTTGGCGAGCAGTGCCGCCAGCGTATTCGCGGGCGAGAACACCGACAGCGTGATTCGGTTGGCATTGCCGACCAGCATCGCCAGGGCCATCGTTTCACCCAGCGCCCGTCCGAAGGCGAGCACGATGCCGCCGAAGATACCGCGCGCGGCTGTCGGCAGGATGACGGCGAGGAGCGTCTCCCATCGCGTGGCGCCAAGCCCGTAGGCCGCCATCCGCAGCTTGGGTGGAACCGACATCAGCGCGTCCCGGCTGATCGCGGTGATGGTCGGCAGGATCATGATCGACAGCACGATCACGGCCGGGAGCACTCCGGGGCCGCTGAGGTCAGTGCTGAACAGCGGAATCCAGCCGAGCTCCAGGTGCAGCCAGCTGCAGATCGGACGGATGAGCGGAATGACCACGAACAGGCCCCACAACCCGTACACGACGCTGGGAATCGCGGCGAGCAGCTCGATCAGATTCTTGAGCAGGCGCTCGGCCTGCTCCGGCAAGCGGCCCCACACGGGGTGAAGGTGCAGATTGAGGCGACGAAGCAGGCCGAACACCGCGGTGCCGACGAAGCCCTCGCTCATGAACACCGCGGCGGCGACGCCGAACGCGGTCGCGAGACCAGCGCGAGAATGGAGGTGTACAGCGTGCCCCAGGTCTCCGCCAGGATGCCGTAACGTTCGGTGTTCGGATCCCACACCCGGCCCGAGAGGAACCCGAGTCCGTGCTGGCGGACCGCAGGCGTGGCGGACCACGCGATCTGCAGCACGATCAAACCGACCAGGCTGATCGTGAACAGCGCAAAGGCAAAGCAGGTTGCCCGGAAGGCGCGGTCGAACACGGTCTGGCTTCGGCTCGGCGCATGAGCGACGGCGCTGCTCATCGATTCGAAGAGCGCGTCCGGAGCCAGCACGAGGTGCGTCGTCGCGGTTCCCGAAGACATGGATGCGGCCCTGGTCGTCTAGTGAGTGCCGAGGTTCTGGATGGCGCCGGTCGCTTTGGTGACGACCTCTGGAGGAAGGGGGATGTAGCCGAGCGTCTCGGCATCCTTCTGGCCGTCGGTCAGGCCGAACCTGACGAGGTCCTGCATGGCCTGCAGCTTGTCCTTGTCGGCATATTGCTTGTAACAGATCAACCAGGTGTAGGTGACGATGGGGTATGCGTCGGCCACGTCCGGATCCGACGCCCAGACGATCATGTCGTCGGGCAGCGGCGCCGACGCGAGCGCCGCCTGGCCGGCTTGCGTGGTCGCCTGAACGAACTTGCCACTCTTGTTCTCGAGCACGGCCATCGGCATCTTCTGGCTCTTCGCATAGCCGTACTCGATGTAGCCGATCGATCCGGGCGTGCTCATGATGCTGGCGGTCACGCCTTCGTTTCCCTTCGACTTGGTGCCGGCCGGCCAGTTCGGCATCGTGTTCGCGCCGACGCTCGAGTTGAACTCGTTGCTCACCGCGGCCAGGTGCTTGGAGAAGACGAAGGAGGTGCCGCTGCTGTCGGCACGCACCACCACGTTGATCGCCAGGTTCGGCAGGGCGGCTCCCGGATTGGCCTCTGCGAGCAGCGGATCATTCCAGCGCGTCACCGTGCCGAGGAAAATCCCCGCGTAGGCCTTGCGCGAGAGCTTCAAGGTCTCAATGGCCGGCAGGTTGTAGGCGAGCACGATGCTGCCGGCCGTCATCGGAAACAGTTGGACGCCTCCGGGCACCTTGGTCATGTCTTCGGGCTTCATCGCCGCGTCGCTCGCACCGAAGTCCACGGTGTGGTCCACGACGCTCTTGATGCCACCGCCGCTGCCGACCGACTGATAGTCCACCTGCACGTTCGGGTGAGTGCCGCTGTAGGCCTTGAACCACTTGTTGTACAGCGGTGCCGGGAAACTGGCTCCGGCGCCCTGCAGCCGGACGCTGCCGCCGGCGCCGCCCGGTCCTGAAGCACCGCTGCCGCAGGCGAACGTCGCCAGCGCCAGGCACGCGCATGCGACTGATCGGATCGAAGAGCGCAGTGTCACAGGTGCTCCCTTGTTGGTAACGGACGCTGGCGGCCGACGCCGCAGAGGCGGATCGTAGGTGCCGGCCATGACGACTGCGGCACGGCGAGATGAAGAACGTGTAACGGCGGCGAGGCGCGCCCGGGCGGCGATGGATGAGATGAAACCGGGTAGACTCCACAGCCGCCAGATTGCAGGCGCCATGGAGACGACAATGCAGAGAGCGTTCGAGGGGATGTTGCTACTGACGGCGCTGGTCGTTGCCGCCGCACTGACGGTGATTGCCTTCCAGGGCAGAGGCGGCCACCGGGTGCCCGAACTGTCCACGCCGTACCACGCCGTCGCGCTGACGAACGGGCAGGTCTATTTCGGGCGCATCGACGCGCTCGATACCGACTACACGGTGATGCGCGACGTGTTTTACATCCAGAGCCGGCAGAATCCGGAGACTCGACAAGTGGCCAACGTCCTGATCAAGCGCGGCGGCGAATGGCACGCGCCCGACCGCATGATCCTCAACCGCCAGCAGGTCTTGCTGATCGAGCCGGTCAAGGAGGATTCGCAGGTGGCGAAGCTGATCGCGGAGCAGAACAAGCCGCGCTGAATTTCAACTAGTCTGCCTCAGGGAAACCTTTCACGTCGCACAAACGTTACACGCGGGAAGCCCGTTCTTCGGGGATAGTGATGGCCTGATGCCTCGCACAACTCCTCGATCGTTCGCAAGCGTCGTCACCGTGGTTCTGATGTTTTCGGTGCCGCTCAATCTCGGCGCCAGCTCCTTCGCGATCGTCGCCCCGTCCACCACCGCGCAAACGCTGGGCTCCGGTGCGGGACAGACGGGGAGCGTTTCGGCGGCAGGATCGCTGACGGTGGGCGGCGGCACCGTCGCCGTCACGATTACCGGCAACGACGCCACGCTGACGAATCTTGGCAGCATCACGCAAACCGGTACCGGCCGCGTGGTCCGGGACAACACGGGCGTGTCGGGACTGACCATCACGAACGGCAGCCTGACCAATGCGACCGCGCTGATGCAGGCCGCGGACGCCGATGTCATCCAGATGAACGTGGCCGGCGGCAGCGTGCTGCTGAACAACTATGGCAAGCTGATCTCGCTGAACGCCTCCGCGGGCGGCTCTCAGGCGGTGGATTTCTCGGCGATCACCACCGGCGCCAACACCGTCAACAACTTCACCTCGGGCGTGATGCAGGCGGCCGAAGCCGATGCGGTGCGGCCGGGCAAGAACGGGGTGGTCTTCAACGCCGGCGTCATCAAGTCCACGACGACGACCGGGAGCAGCAGCGACGGGGTGGACGCGCAGAGCAACAGCGGCGTCCAGATCACGAACGACAGCACCGGGACCATCCAAGGAGGGCGCCACGGCATCACCGGCGGCGCCGCCAACAGCACCGTGACGTTCACGGCCGCCATTACCAACAACGCGGGCGGCGTCATCAAAGGCGACAACGGCTCCGGCATCAACTTCGACGGCTTCAACGCCCTGCAGACCCTGACCGTCGTCAATCACGGGACGATCAGCGGCAACGGCATCACCGGCGACGGTGACGGCATCGACTCCGACGGCCTCATCACGCTCACCAATACCGGGACCATCCGATCGATCAACGCTTTCAGCGCCGCGGCCGGCGCGCCGGCGCAGAGCGAGGGGATCAGTGTCGGCGGCGGCACGATCATCAATTCCGGCACCATCGAGGGACTGGTCGCCGACGGCAACACCAACGCGGTCGGCAGGGGCATCTCCCTGTTGGGGAATGACATCACCAGTGGACCGCTTGCCGGAACGCGCGAGGCCATCTACGGGAATGCCTCGATTCTCAACCAGTCCGGCGGGCTCATTCGAGGCCAGAGTGATTCCGGCATCGTCGTCGAAGGTCCGGCCAGCGGCTTCACCGTGGTCATCACCAATAACGCGGGCGCGACGATTCTCGGCGGCGGGGCGGCCAACGCGGCGATTCGGACCGGCGCGGACAACGACACCATCACGAATGCCGGTACGATCAACGGCGCCACCAGCGGCAAGGCCATCGACATGGGCGCCGGCAACAACACGCTGAAGATTACCGGCGGCGCCGCGTCCGTGGTCGGCAACATCAGCGGCGGCGTCGGCGGCACCAATACGATGACGATCGACCCGGGGGCCGGCAACAGTTTCGCTTACGCTGGATCGGTCTCGAACTTCAACACCGTCGAGGTGAAGAGCGGCCTGGTCACGCTCACGGGGTCGAATACCTATGCCGGTTCCACGCTGGTCAGCGGCGGCACGCTGGTCGCGGCTGGAGACGGCGGCAGCCAGGCGCTTGGCGGAACGTCGTCGGTCTCGGTAGCGGCGGGTACGCTGAAGCTGGGCGCGTCCAATCAGATCAACGACTCGGCGGTCTTCAACCTCCTGGGCGGCACATTTGATCTGAACAACTTCTCCGAGGGCCACGCAGGCGTGAACGGCCTGGGGAGCCTTGTTCTCGGAGCCACGTCCACGATCGACTTCGGCGACCTTGGAACTGGCGGGAACGTCATCGAATTCGGCGGCGTCGGTGGCCACACGTCCGGAAGCGTGCTGCAAATCACGGACTACGACTTCGGCTTCGATCATCTGTTCTTCGGGCTGGGCGGTCTGAGCGCGAACGGGCCGCTGGACATCAATGCGGCGCCGCTCATGAATCCGTTCGCGAGTCTGTTCGGCTCGACGGAGGTGTGCTTCAACGGCAGCTGCGGCTACAACGTGATCGACTTTGGAAACTACTACGAAGTGGTCTCGGCGGTGCCGGAGCCGATGACGCTCTCGTTGCTCGGGCTCGGCCTGGCGGCGCTCGGACTCAGGAGACGCAAGTCGATCAATTTATAACCGCGTTACCTGCGAGTCGCGAGTTCGTTGTTTCCCGCCCCTACCATTCGCGGCGGAGGAACAACACATGACACACCGGATCGTCGGAAGCCGAACCACCATCATCGCCGCCGCGGGCATTGTCGCGGGCCTGAGTCTTGCCACCACCAGCGCGCTGGTGAACGCCAACCATGACGATCGCAGCCGCGATCTTCGCGAGGCCATCGACGGCGGGCGGGCCAAAAACGTCATCCTCTTTCTCGGGGACGGCATGGGCGACTCGGAAATCACCGTCGCCCGCAACTACCAGGTGGGCGCCAACGGACGGCTGTGGATGGATACGCCTGCCGTTGACCGGCGAGTACACGACCTACGCGCTGCAGGAATCCAATCCCTCGCTGATCGACTACGTCACCGACTCGGCGGCCTCCGGCACCGGATGGGCGACCGGATTCAAGACCAGCAACGGCCGGATTTCGAGCGTCGCCGGCACCGGCGACGCGGTGACCCGGCATGACCACGATTCTCGAGCTGGCGCAGCGAGCGGGCTTCAAGACCGGCAACGTCAGCACGGCGGAAATCACCGACGCCACGCCGGCGGTGCTCGACTCGCACATCAACGACCGCGGCTGCCAGGGTCCCGCCAACATGGCGACCTGCGGCCCGTCGAAGAAGGAAAACGGCGGGCCCGGATCGATCGCGGAGCAATCGGTCGATCATCACGTCAACGTGCTGCTCGGCGGCGGCCTCGCGCGCTTCCAGCAGTTGATTACCGGCGGACCGCACGTCGGCAAGACCGTCGTCCAGTCGGCGCAGCTGCAGGGCTACACGTCGTGTTCGACGCCGCCAACCTCGCCGGCGTCAACGACGATCGCGTGCTGGGCCTGTTCAACGCCGGCAACATGTCGCTCGAGTGGAGCGGCCTGCAGGCGACGCCTTTCCCGGGCAGCGGCCTCCCCGGCGGCCAGACCTGCGACGAGAATCAGCGGCCGGCCAACGAGCCGTCGCTTGCCGAGATGACCACGAAAGCCATCGACCTGCTCGACGACGGCGACGGCCGGCATGGCCGCGAAGAGACGCGGATTCTTCCTGCAGGTGGAGGGCGCGTCGATCGACAAGCAGGACCACGTCGAGGCTCCGTGCCAGCAGATCGGCGAGACGATCGCGTTCGACCGGGCGATTCGCGTCGGCCTGAACTATCGCCGAGAGCCATCCCGACACGCTGATCATCGTCACCGCCGATCACGCGCACACCAGCCAGATCGTGCCGGTGCCCGGCAACGAGCCGCTCGGCCGGCCCGGCTCGCTTGAGCACGCTGCTGACGAAGGGCGATCGCTCGCTGATGACCGTCAACTACGCGACTCGTCCGCACGGCCAATCGCAGGATCACACCGGCTCGGAAGTCCGGATCGCCGCCCAAGGCCCCCAGGCGCGCCAACGTCGTCGGCGTCACGAACCAGACCGACCTGTTCCACACGATGGCGCGCGCGCTCGGCCTGGAATAACGCTATTCCACCAGGACTTCGGTTTTGATCACGCCGGCCCACTCATAGCCGTTCGGGTTCCAGTCGATGGAACCGTCGAGCGGTTGGGTGCGGCCGGCCGTGTCGACGGCCCGCGACCAGATCTCGTGTACGCCCGGCGTCAGCACCGCCTGTGCGGTCCACCGATACCACGCATACGGACTCTCCGGAACCTCGAATGCCGCCGGCCGCCAGTCGTGGCCGCGGTCGAACGACACCAGCACCGACGCCAGTCGTAACGAACCATCGTTATACGCGACCCCACGCACGGTGACCGGACCCGGTTTCAGCTGGGCTCCCGGCAGCGGATCGAATACGTGACTCATCAACCGCAGGACCCAGGTGGGCCGGCTGTTTTCCGACGTAAAGCTGAAGGTCTGGCCAGGTTCGACTGGAGAGTACGGCACACGATACTCGGTCGCGTGGAAATAGTTTTGAGATTCGGAGGCTTCGAAGCGCAGCCGAGCGAGCCACTTCACCTGCATCGTGCCAAAGAATCCGGGCGTCACCAGCCGCACCGGGCCGCCGTGAACACCGGGCAGCGGCTCCCCGTTGAGGCCGATCGCGAGAATGCTCCTGGCCAGCACGTCCGCCAGCGGCAGGCTGTGCTCGAAATCAGGCGCTCCCGCTTCGATCGGCGCGTCGCTGCCCTCCGCGGTCACGAACCGGGCGCCTGAATCGATCGTGACGCGATATTTCTCGAGCACCGCAGAGAGCGGGACACCGGAGAAGCGGACGTTGGCCACGCCGCCCTGTTCCCAAGGTGTGCCCGGAATGCCGCCATATCGCGAACGACCGTTGCCTGAACACTGGAGGACCATCTCGTATTCCATCTGATCCATCGCGGCAAGATCGTCGGCGCGGATGACGACGCGTGATGGAGAGATCAGCCCGGCCAGTTCGATCGTCGCACCTTCGAGCGGGCGAGGTTCGAGGGTGAGCCTTTCCTCGATATCCTGACAGTTGCGGACGAACAGGATCCGCTTGTCGGTGATCTGCCTGCCGGCGAGCAGGCTCAGCGGCGTCTGCATCACCAACGGTGCGGCGGAGATCACCTCCAACCGCTGGTCCTTGCCCTCGAGCCGTGTTGAACCGGATGGTTCTATTGGGGATGTGAGGCTGTTGGCGTCGCTCATCTCGCGTCTGTCGTTGACTCCTTTGTGATTGTGACTGGAATCCGCGGCCGCCGGCCGACATTTCTGCAGGCGGCGGTCCGGAGCGATCAAAGGTGAGAGCCGCTCAAGGTGTGCCGGGACCGCCGGCGTTCGAATGACCTTGCCGGTCGGCGACGTGTCCAGCGGGCGCCGTCGCGAGCAGCACCAACGCGCCCGCGGTGGCCTTCCATCCTGGCGTCTGAGATGTCGCTGTCATATCGGTCCTCCGCCCCCACAGTAGCGGTCGGTCCGAGTGGCAGCCATCGATGCCCGCGCGCGCACCGCCGGCGATGCTGGTACATTGTCGAGGAGGTGTGCGGAACGGCGCTAGCAGCCCAGGGTGCACACTGAGTAGAAACCGAAAATGGGCGAAGTCACGCGACGCCCGAGCCGATAGGTCCGGCCGAGTTCAGCGGTCTTGAAATTCTCGACCAGCTCGAGACACAGCTCACCCGCCAGTGCCCGGATGTCGCGTATGCCCGAGAGCCACGGGGCCCCCATGCTCGCGAAACTCTCCACCAGACTCGTGATGCCCGGATCGCCGGTGGTCTTCGCGATCACCGCCTCGGCCATGTAGTCGAAGGACAGCCTGAACCGGCCGACGTGTCTCTTCAACTCGGCGAGCGTGTGCTTGACGCTCTCCAGCGGCAGGTACATGGTATTGCCCTCCCAGATGAAATACGTGGGCAGGTCGAAATCGAAACGATGTTGGGTCAGCAGGGCGATCAAGCCATCGTTCACATAGTTGCCGGGGATGAACGTCACATCGGCGTCGATGCCCTGCTGCTCGTAGCAGGCTCGCTTCAACTCGAGCGTGGCCGCGTCGTCGATCTCGAAGTAGGCGACGCCGGGCGCCTGTTTCCGTACCGCGCGAGTGTCCAGGCCGGCGCCGAGAATCACCACCTGGCGAAAGTGGGAGAGCAGATGCTTCTCCAGCACGTCGTCGAAGTACCTGGTTCGAATCTTGACCATGTCCTTGACGGGCGGAAAGCTGGCCGCCACCCGTCCGGCCGCGTGTCGGCTTTCGTCGCTGAGAAACAGGCCGACGATCGGATCCGTGTATAACGGCGCCGCTTCGCGATTTTCTTCCGCTCTGAACTCCGCCACGACGAACGCCGTTCCGCTGACATCCCTGATCTGTGACATGAAGGCCTCCTGCCATGTGTCCGTAACCCTCGAATGGTAGGAGCGGGCGGCCCGAGGCGTCGTTAGGGCGGGGTGAGAATTGCGTGAGATTGCGGTCGGCCGACGGGGCGCTCGTCAGGCCAGCAGTGGAGTCGTCATGGCGGGAACCGGCTCCGACGCTCCCTTGACGAGCAGCCAGATGATCATCGACACCTCTCCCACCGCGAAGAACGGCATCGCAAACCGGGATACGGCCCCGCTGTACGCCGGCAGGACGATGGCCGTGATGCTCACCATCAGGTAGGCAAAGCCGCCGACAATCAGCAACATACCCAGAGCCCGTGGAAAGAATCGGGACTTGATGACCAGGACGCCGAATGGAAAGAGCCAGAGAGCCCAGAACACCATCGCGACGCTCGTGCCGTTGCTGCGCACTCTGAGAAACGCCAGCGCCAGCGCGTCGAGTTGAGGCTTGCTGAACACAGACAGGAAGTCGGCGCCGCTCAAGAAGACCAGCGGCGCCATCTGGTTCAACCGGTTGGCAAGGCCGACGGCGGCGCCGACCGACACCAGCACCACCATCAGCCTGGCCTGCCTTCTGTCTACGTCCTTGAGCAGGTCGTACAGCTGCAAGGCCAGGACGAGGAAGAGGATATCGGAGGCAATGCCGGTGAGAACGCCGATACGATAGGTGAGTCCGGCAGCGGCGATATGGCTCGCGGTCGCCGCCGCATCGCCTGGCACGACGATGGTCCGGGGGATGTAGAGGTCGCTGAAGGAGCCCGTGACGGCCAACAGCAGATACACCAGACCGGCTTGCCGGGCTTTCGTCTTGGCCGGGCTCACGCCTGACAGTCCCATCGATTCCCTCGCCTACTCCGACCGAAGCGCCTGGATCACGTCGACGCGCGAGGCGCGGGCCGCCGGCATCAGCGACGCGAGGACCGCCGCACCGATGAGCACCGCCGCCGCGCCCAGCACCGGCCACGCGCCTGGCAGTTGGACGTTCTCGAAGAACCTGGCGGCCACGCGCGCCAGCGCGAAGCCTCCGACCGCACCCGCGGCGATGCCGATGGCGGCGATCGATGCCCCCTCCGAGAGCACGCGGGCCAGCAGGTGCCGCGGCGCGGATCCGACGGCTAGCCGCACGCCGAACTCACGGGTTCGCGCGCTCACCGAAAACGCCAGCACCCCCGCCACGCCGACGACGGCGATCAGCAGCGCGATGCCGGCAAAGCCGGAGAACACGAAGGCGTTCAGCCGTTCCGGCGACAGCACCTCGACGCGCACGTCCTCGAGCGTGGCCGCGCGTTCGACCGGCTGATCCGGGGAGATCTCGCGGATGATGCGGGTCACCGCAGGCACGAGCGCGTACGGATCGCCCGCGGCGCGCACGAACAGTCGGCCGCCGACCCCGATCTGCCGCACCGGCATATAGATCGTCTGCGCGGATCCCTTGATCACGTTCTCGTCATCCACGTCGGCCACCACGCCGACGATGCGCCGAGGCGTTGGTTTGCCGAAGTAGGGATCGGTCCACCACATGTGCCGGTTGATCGCCTCGCCGTTCGGAAACAGGCGCTGTGCGACGCTCTGGCTGACGATCGACACCGGCTCGCCGTCCTCGCGGTCGTCGTCGGTAAAGTCGCGCCCGGCGAGGAGCGGCACGCCGAGCACGGCGAAGAAGCGCGGCGCGGCCAGCCGCAGCCGCCCGTGCGGGTCCTCCTCGCCGTCGGCGGGCTTGTAGCCCTCGACGGTGAACGCGACGCCTGGACCAAAGCTGCCGGCATCGCGCCACGGCACGAAGTTCCCGACCGAGACGCCCTCGACGCCGGGCAGCTGGCCGATGCGTCTCGTCGCCTCCTGATAGAAATCGACGACCTTGGCGCCGCGGATGCCGGCCGCCGCGGTCGGGATGTCGAGCGCCAGCACCTGCCGCATGTTGTAGCCGGTGGTCGCGGTGCGCATCGAGACGAGCGTGGCGAGCAGCATGCCCGCGCCGGCCAGCAGCACGAACGAGAACGCAATCTGCGTGGTCGCGAACATCCGGAGGCGGCGGTTGGTACCAGGCGTGATTCGCACGCTGCCGTTGGTGAGGCCGAGGCCGGCCGGCGCGTGCGGCGACGGCAGGCGCGGCACGTACGCGAGCAGCACGGCTGCCGCCATCGCCAGCCCGGCGCCCACCCAGAGCACGCTCGAGTCGACGGTCACCTCGAGCGCGCGAATCGAGAAGCGGGCAGCATACCGGCTGACCATCGCCACCAGCGGCTGCGCCAGCACGACACCCAGCACCGCACCGGCTCCGCACAGGACCAGGCTCTCGGCCAGCAGCGTGCGGCGCAGCGCGCCATGCCCCGCACCCAGCGCAGCCCGTACCGCCAATTCGCCTTCCCGGCGCACCGAGCGCGCCAGGATCAGGTTGGCGACGTTGGAGCAGGCGATCACGAACACCACGGCGGCGGCGGCCAGCAGCACCAGCAGGATGGTCCGCGCCGGCGCCGCAATCTGTTCGCGCAGCCTCGCGACCGTGAGCTGGAGGTTGGCCTTCGCCGAATAGGAGTCCGGGTGCTCCCGGATCATCGCGGCATGCACGGCGGTGAGCTCGGCGCGCGCCGCGTCGAGGGACACGCCGGGCGCGAGGCGGCCAAACAGCTCGGTCATGCGGTGGGTGCGGCTGGTCACCATGGTGGCGCCGAGATGGTGCGGGCTGGTCACCACATTCGCGATGATCTCGGTGTCGGCCGGATACGGGATCGAGGGCTCGAGGACGCCGACGACGGTCGCGGTGCGCGGACCGAGCTGAATCGTCTTGCCAATCACGGACGCGTCGCTGTTGAGCGACGTCGTCCAGAAGCGGTAGGTGAGCACAGCCGCGCCCGCCGCCGTCGGGCCGTCGTCCTTCGCGTTCAGCAGACGGCCGAGCGCGGGCCGGAGTCCCATCACGTCGAAGAACGATCCGCCGACTACGCCCGCCTTCACCATGCGCGGCTCGCCGCTGAGGCCAATCATCCGGAGATCGACCGTCGAGAAGTCGCCGAAGGCGCTGACCGAGGTGACGCGCGACTTCAGATCGTTGATTTCCGGCACCGAGAAGGTCGTGTTCTCGGACCCGATGCCTGGCGCGCGCTGGCGGATATAGATCAGCCGGTCCTCGTCGCGATTGACCAGCGGGCGCAGCAGCACCGCCCGCACCACGCTGAAGATCGCCGCGTTGGCGCCGATGCCGAGGGCGAGCGTGACGACCACGGTGGCGGCCAGTGCCTTGGCGTGCATCAGCGCGCGCAGGGCGAAGCGGATGTCCCGTGCGAACGCCTCGGCGGCGTCGAACCAGCGATGGCGCCATACGCCCTGCATCGAGTCGCGCGTCAGCGTGACGTTGCCGAATTCTTTCAGCGCGGCCAGGCGCGCCGAGGCGGGATCCTCACCGCGCTCGATCCGTTCCTTGATGCTGATCGCCAGGTGGCCGCGGATTTCTTCGTCGAGATCGTCGTGGTCGGGCCGCATCCTTGGCATGCCTACTCCAAACGCAGCGCTTCCACGGCACTGATCCGGGAAGCCGTTCTCGCCGGCATGTAGCAGGCGATCAGGGCGACCGCGACGAGAAAGCCGGTCGCGCCGGCCATGACTGGCACGTTGTCGAACTGCATGCCGGGCCACGCGGCTCGCAGCAGGCGCGAGATGCCAACGGCGCCGAGCAAACCGATCACCGATCCGATGAAGGCCAGCTTCACGCCAGAGCCGAGGACCATGCGGGTGATGTTCCTGACGCTGGCGCCGAGCGCGAGCCGGATCGCGAATTCACTGCTGCGCTGCCCCATCGTCCGGGCGATGACCCCGTAAATCCCCAGGGCGGCCAGGCCGAGCCCGAGCACGGCGAAGATGGACAGCATGTCGCGAAGCACGCCGAGCTGGTAGTTGGCCCGGTAGATGGTGGCGTCGGCGGACTGCAGCCTTCGCACCGGCAGATCGGGATCGAGGCCGGTCATGACCGTGCGAACGCCGGCGACCAGCGTCGAAGGCGCGACGCCGGCCGCGCGAACCGCGATCTCGGCGCGGGCCCGCGGTTCCTGCGCCAGCGGCTGATAGAGCTGATAGATCACCGGCACACGATCGGGAACGACGGCCTTGATGTCGGCGGCGACACCGACGATTTCGCCCCATTGCGGCGCGGCGGCACCGACCTGGGCGAGCCGCCGGCCGATTGGGCTCTCGTGACCGAACAGCCCGTTGGCCATCGTCTGGCTGACGATGAACACCTTCGGGGCACCGAGCGTGTCGCTCTCGCTGAAGGCGCGCCCGGCGACAACACGTGTCCCGACGGTGTCGAAATAACGCGGGCTGACGCCGTTGACCAGGGCGGCGGGCTCATGACCCTTTTCGGGAAGCTCCCGTCCTTCGACCAGGTACTTGCGGGTGTCCGCCCAGGGGAAAAACGGAGTGAACGACGAGACGCTCGCGGAGGCGACGCCGGGCAGCGACTCCAGGCGGGTCAGCGCGAGACGGTGAAACGCCGCGATCTTCTCGGGATTGGCGTAGTCGGCGGCGGGCAGCAGGATCGTGCCGGACGCGAGATGGTCCGATTCCCATCCCGCACGGCGCTGGTTCAGATCGTCGAGGCCGCGGATGAAGAGCGCAGCCCCCGCGAGCAGCACCATCGCCAGCGCAAATTGGCCCACGATCAGGATCTGGCGGAAGCGTTGATGGCCGCGGCCGCCGGTCGCGCCGCGCGCGCCGCTCTTCAGCGTGCCGTTCAGATCCAGCCGCAGGGCGAACAGCGCCGGCGCGAGGCCGAAGGCGACCACCGTGGCGAGCGATGCCGCGAACGCCCACGCCAGGACGTGCCAGTCGAGCGCGAGCACGACGCGTTCACCGTTGTCACCTGTGGATCGCACGGCGAGCCAGCCGGCAGCCCACTGGGCGACCAGGATCGCGCAAAGGCCGCCGGCGAAGGCCAGCAGCAACGACTCGGCGATCAACGGGCGCAGCAGCTGGGCGCGTGACGCGCCGAGCGCGGAGCGGACCGCGAATTCACGCGCGCGGGCCATGGTGCGGGCCAGCAGGAAATTCGCCAGGTTGGAGCAGGCGATCAGCAGCACGAAGCCGGACAGACCAATCAGCATCGAGAGCGTGCTGCCGCTGGTCGCGCTGATCACGGTGTCGTTGAGCGGCACCGCGCGCCACGTGCTCCCGGCATTCGCATCTGGAAAGTCAGCGGCAAGCCGTGCCCCGAACCCGGCGATCACCCGTCCAGCCTCGATGCGGGACAACGTGCCGGGACGCCGGCCAAGCGGCCGCAGCATCGCGGTACGGCGATCGGCGGATTTCTGCTGGTCGAGGCCGAGCGGCCGGAACAGATCGAACGCCCCGAGGTGGCGCCAGTCGTTGAACGTCGCCGGCAGCACGCCCACGATTTCGTGCGGCTCCCCGTCGATGCGCACGCTGTGGCCGATGACGTCGGCCCTGCCGCCGAAACGGTTCTGCCAGCAGCGCTGGCTGATGATGACGACGCGATCGTTGCCGCGGATCTCTTCGCCGGCCCGGAAATCCCGCCCGATCTGCGGCGTCACTCCGAGCGTCGGAAAGAAGTTGGCCGTCACCCGGACGGCATCCGCCATTTCAGCGGGGTGCCCGGGCTCCGACAGGCTGGCGGTCGCCGGCGCGTAGGCGGCCAGCCCACCGGTACTCGCGGATCTCCCGCCGGGCGTCGAGGAAATCGGCCGCCGAGATCGCCCCTTCAGGGTTTTGCGCCGTTGCGCGATAGATGCGGTCCAACTGCGCGCTGTCCGCGTAGGGCAGCGGCTTCAGCATGATGTGGTTGACCATGCTGAAGGCCGACGTGTTGGCGCCGATGCCGAAGGCCAGCGTCACGATCGCGATCAGGGTGAAGCCGGGCGTCTTGATCAGCTGTCGCAGCGCAAAGCGCAGGTCGTCGCGCATCGGCTACTCCTTGTTCGCCGCGGCGGGGTTCATCACCCGCCCGATCGCGTCCACGAGCTGCGACCACCGGTCCCGCTCGCGCGACAGCTGGGCCTTGCCGGTCGCGGTCAGCCGGTAGTACTTCGCCCGCTGGTTGGCCTCGCTGGTGCCCCATTCGGATTTCAGCCAGCCGCGCTTCTCCAGGCGGTGCAGCGCGGGGTAGAGGGAGCCGGTTTCGACCTTGAGCAGGTCGTCGGACTGCGAGCGGATCGCCTGGCCGATGCCGTGACCGTGCTGCGGTCCCCACTGCAGCGTGCGCAGGACCAGCATGTCGAGGGTGCCCTGGAGCAGTTCCAGGCGGGGTTCGTCGGAGGATTTGGCCATAGTCGTAGACAGTCTACGGCCTTAGACGTAGGCCGTCTACGGCTTGTTCCGGGTCAATCCTGGCGGGTGGGTGGCTCTATTGTACCAAGGGACCGGGCCGTTGACGAGACTGGCTTTAGCGGCCGTCTTTCGCTACATTGGCCGCCCACCCATGCTGAAACTGTTTCGTCTCATCAAGCCGTATCGGACCTCCGTCGCGATCGTCATGGTGCTGGCGCTGGCCCAGTCGATCGGGTTCCTGCTGCTGCCGCGGCTGATGTCGGACATCGTCGACAAGGGCATCGTCAGGGGCGATCAACGCGCGATCCTGCGGACCGGCGGGTTGATGCTGCTGATGTCGAGTATCGGCACGCTGTGTGCCATCGCCGGCAGCTACTACTCGTCAAAGGTGGCGACCGGATTCGGGCGGATTCTGCGCGGCGCGATCTTCGCGCGCGTCGAACACTTTTCGATTCACCAGTTCGACCGGTTCGGATCGGCGTCGCTGGTGACCCGGACCACCAACGACACCACCCAGGTGCAGCAGATGCTGGTGATGATGCTGACCATGGTGATTACCGCGCCGATGATGGCGATCGGCGGGGTGATTCTGGCGCTGTCGCAGGACACCCAGCTGGCGTGGGTGCTGATCGCGGTGATGCCGGTGATGGCGCTGATGTTCGGGCTGATCATGCGCGGCGCGGTGCCGTTGTCCCAGGCGATGCAGATCAAGATCGACCGCCTGAACCTGGTGCTCGGCGAGGGCCTGAGCGGGGTGCGGGTGATCCGGGCGTTCGATCGCGGCGCGCACCAGCGCGAGCGGTTCGACCAGGCGAACCTCGACCTGACCGATACCTCGATTGCGGTGAACCGGCTGATCGCGTTCCTGATGCCGGCGCTGATCGTGATGCTGAACCTCACCAGCGTCGCGATCATCTGGTTCGGGAGCCATCGGATCGACCAGGGCCTGATGCAGGTCGGCGCGATGATCGCGTCGCTGCAGTACGCGATGCAGATCCTGTTCGCGGTCTTCATGGTGACCGCGATGTTCGTGATGCTGCCGCGCGCGTCCGCGTCGGCGGCGCGGATCAGCGAAGTACTGGACGACGCGCCGGAGATCGTCGATCCGGCGCAGCCGACACAGCCCCAACGGGCCGCCCGCCCCGGCCACGTCGAGTTCCAGAACGTGACCTTCCAGTATCCGGGGGCCGAGGAGGCCGCGCTCACCGGCGTGTCGTTTACCGCGCATCCTGGCGAGATCACCGCCATCATCGGCGGCACCGGCTCCGGCAAGTCGACGCTCGCGGGGCTGATTCCGCGCTTCTACGACGTCAACCAGGGGCGGGTGCTGGTCGACGGCGTTGACGTGCGCGACATGACCCAGGCCGAGCTGCGCGCGCGGATCGGCTTCGTCCCCCAGAAGGCGGTGCTCTTCACCGGGACGGTCGCCGCCAACATCCGCTACGGCCGCGAGAACGCATCCGACGAGGAGGTGCGGCACGCGGCGACCGTGGCCCAGGCGATCGAGTTCATCGATGCCATGCCGGAGCAGTTCGGGTCGCCGATCTCCCAGGGCGGCATCAATCTCTCGGGCGGACAGAAGCAGCGGCTCTCGATTGCCCGCGCGATCGTGCGCAAGCCGGACATCTATGTGTTCGACGACAGCTTCTCGGCGCTGGACTTCGCGACCGACGCCAGGCTGCGCGCCGCGCTCAAGAACGAAACCGCCGCCGCCACCGTGTTCGTGGTCGCCCAGCGCATCAGCACCGTGATCAACGCCGACCGGATCGTGGTCCTCGACAACGGCCGGGTCGTCGGCATCGGCACCCACGCGCAACTGCTCGAGCAGAGCGAGATCTACCGCGAGATTGTGACGTCGCAGGTCTCGCTCGAGGAGGTCGCATGA
The DNA here is from genome assembly GCA_963794705.1 of uncultured Acidobacteriota bacterium. Classification (GTDB taxonomy): domain Bacteria; phylum Acidobacteriota; class Vicinamibacteria; order Vicinamibacterales; family CAVVIG01; genus CAVQFC01. The sequence goes on along the minus strand of CAWCFI010000003.1, from coordinate 191,773 downwards.
GCACGCCGCCACGGCCTCACGGCGAGCCGCCGCCGCGAGTGACCCCGCCGCGGGACATGTTCGGCGGCCGGCCGATCGGCGGCCTCGGCATGCCGACGCAGAAGGCGAAGAACTTCAAGGGCACGCTGGTCCGGCTGCTCGGCTACCTGCGGCCCCATCGGCCTCGACTGGTGGTCGTGGTGCTGGCGGGCGCGATCGGCACCGTGTTCAGCGTGCTGGGCCCGAAGATTCTCGGGCTGGCCACCACCCGGATCTTTCAGGGATTCGTCGCCAAGGCGATGGGCCTGCCGGGCGCCGCGATCGATTTCGACTACGTCGGACGGATCCTGCTCGGGCTGATTGGCCTGTACATCATCGCCAACGGGTTCCAATACCTGATGCAGTACCTGATGGCGAGCGTGGCGCAGAACACCGTCTACGCGATGCGCCGGGAAGTCGAGGCCAAGTTCGATCGGCTGCCGTTGAAGTTCTTCGATTCGCGCACGCGCGGGGAAGTGATGAGCCGCGCCGTGAACGATCTGGACAGCATCAGCGGCACGCTGCAGCAGAATCTCACGCAGCTGCTGACCTCGGCGCTGACCCTGGTCGGCGTGATCGTGATGATGCTGACGATCAGCTGGATTCTGACCCTGGTGGTGGTGCTGACCCTGCCGCTCAGCATCGTCGCGGTGGCCCGCATCGCCAAGCGATCGCGGCCGTTCTTCATGAAGCAGCAGATGGCGCTGGGTGCGCTCAACGGCCACGTCGCCGAGATGTACGGCGGCCACACCATCATCAGCGCGTTCGGCCATGAACGGAAGTCGGTGGCGACCTTCGACGCGCTCAACCAGAACTACTACGACGGCGCGTGGCGGGCGCAGTTCGTCAGCGGCATCATCATGCCGACCATGATGTTCGTCGGCAACCTGGGGTTCGTGCTGGTCGCGGTGATCGGCGCCCTGCTGGTGACCCGGCGCTCGCTGGTGATCGGCGATGTCCAGGCCTTCATCCAGTACAGCCGCCAGTTCTCGATGCCGATCACCCAGTTGAGCGGCATCGCGAACACGATCCAGCTGACGATGGTATCGGCCGAGCGGGTGTTCGAGCTACTGGACGAGCCGGAGGAGGCGCCGGACGCTGAGGGGGCGATGGTGCTGTCCGCGCCGCGCGGCGCGGTGCAGTTCGACGCGGTGAGCTTCAGGTACAAGGAGGATGTGCCGCTCATCGACGGCATGTCGCTGGACATCGCGCCTGGCCGGATGATCGCCATCGTCGGTCCAACCGGCGCCGGCAAGACCACGCTGGTGAACCTGCTGATGCGGTTCTACGACGTCGACAGCGGAGCCATTCGCGTCGACGGCGTGGACATCCGACAGCTGAAGCGCGGGGCCCTGCGCCGCATGTTTGGCATGGTGCTCCAGGACACCTGGCTGTTCTCCGGCACCATCCGCGACAACATCGCCTACGGACGCGAGCAGGCGAGCGACGACGCGATCGTGAACGCGGCAAAGGCCGCCCAGGCCGATCACTTCATCCGGACGCTGCCCGAGAACTACCAGACGCCGATCAACGAGGAGGCGAGCAACCTGTCGCAGGGGCAGAAGCAGCTGCTGACGATTGCGCGCGCCTTCCTCGCCGATCCGGCGATCCTGATCCTCGACGAAGCGACCAGCAGCGTCGATACCCGCACCGAAATCCTGATTCAGCGCGCCATGGGCGAGCTGATGCGCGGGCGGACGACCTTCGTCATCGCGCACCGGTTGTCGACGATTCGCAACGCCGATCTGATTCTGATGATGGAACACGGGCGCATCGTCGAGCAGGGCACCCATCACGAGCTGCTGGAGGCGAAGGGCCGTTACGCGGATCTCTACCACAGCCAGTTCGCCGGCCGGGCGGCGCAATCGGTGTCGCTGGTGTCGTAGCAAAGGCGCCTTCGCCGGCCGCTCAGCGGCGCAGCAGCGCAGGCCAATTGACGACGATGTTGATCGGCGGGGCGTTGGGGTCCGGAGCTCTCACCGCCACCAGAAACCGCCCGCCGTTTGACGCCGCGAGATAGGCGTTCGAGGTCGGGAAATTGAACTGATCGACGTCGGCGATATTCACGACCACGGACGGCGTGCATTTCGATCGGCAGCCTAAACCGGAGGAACGCGCGGCGCTGCTCGCGTATCTGCGGAAGTTGTAGAAACCGACGGCGGGCTTCGAGGAGCCCGCCGATCTCCGAGGCGTGACTTCTACCGGCCGTCCGACTGGCGTTCCTGGGAGCGGTGCTCGGAGATCCACTGACCGCTGATGGTTCCCAGGTCGTGCTGGTCGCCGCCCCCTTCGCGGGAGATCCAGGCCCATACCGCGACCACGAGAACGATGACGGCTCCGACGGCGATCGCGATCCCAGCAGACATACCTCAACGTTACCTTATTCTGCTGGGATCCGTCGGTCACTTCCGCGTCAGCGGTCTTGATTCGTACGCGCGGCGTCGGGCGGCCTGAACGCCGCGTTTCAGGGATGGGCCACGGTCACGGTGAAGGTCGCGACGCCGGTGAGGTTGCCGACGTCGTAGACGCTGACGCAGTAGCTGCCCGGCTGCTCCGTGACGGTCAATTGCGGCGACGAGCCCGCGATCGCCGACGTGTTCGAGCTCGTCAGGCTGCACGCGGTGGTGCCGTTGGGCGTGCCGATCCCCAACCCCATCGCGGCGCTCGGCGACATCGTCGCCAGCGTGACGCTGACGACGCCGGCTTGCGCCACGGTGAACGTGGTCCGACTGGTTCCCTGCACCCCGACCGACCCGTTGAAGGTCTCGGTCGATGTGGCCGGGCTCGGCGACGACGGCGAGCTGGAATCGTCCAACAGATTGCATCCGCCGCTGATCAGCGCGGCCACGATCGCGAGCGCAATGGCGACAGATTGTCCTGAGAAACGCGGTCGGACGGCGGCTTCGGGCATGCGTCGATTGTAGAGCAGCCCCTGTCCAAATGGATGAGGCTCATCGCTTGCCACTGGGTATCATTACGCCATCATGCGCATGACACTGACTCCAACGATCGCCGCCAGCGTCGCCCGGCTCGTCGCCGACGCGGGACCTATCCCTTGAAGTTCTTCATGAACTCCACCTGGCGCTGGTGCATTTCCTGCGGCGTCAGATCCTCCTTGCGTGTCGCGATCGTCCAGATGTAGCCGCTCGGATCGACGAAGCTGCCCGAGCGATCGCCCCAGAACTGATCCTGCATCTGCCCCATGCCGCCGGGAGCAACCTTGCCGCCTGCGGCGATGGCGCGGTTGAACAAGGCGTCGCAATCGTCGACATAGACCCAGAGCGACATCGGTGACCCGCCGAGCGCCTTCGGGCCCTTGCCGCCCATCATCGCGTCGTTCACCATGATGCGCGAGTTACCAATGCGCAGCTCCGCGTGCAGGACTTTGCCGTCTGGTGCGCTGGCGCGCGAGGTTTCCTCCGCGCCGAGCCCTTTCTTGTACCAGTCGATGGCCTCGACCGCGTTGTCGAGGGTGAGCTGGGGCGTGATCGTATGGAGCCCTTCGGGAACTGCACTCTTCGCTTTGGCCATTCACTCCTCCTGCGCTATTGTCGAACGATCCCGCGCCGGATCGACATACCGGTTAACTCACATCGGGCCAGCGTGATGGGGCCGCATCCCTAGTCTCGATCGTCATCTCCCTTTCGCGGATACCGCGTGACGCCGATGAGCCTGTTGTCGAACTCGATGCCGCTCGGCACACTGCGCTGGCGGGCGCGCCTGACGCCGCGGACGACCGATCGGACCGCCGGAATGGTCGTGGCCGCGCCGACCGTCACGAGCGCAACGCCAAGCGCGCGGCGCTGTTCGCTCGACAGCCTGCTGCCGGCCAGCAGCGCGACACCGGCCGCCAGCAACGCGCGCGTGGCGACGATGAAACCGAAATCAGGAATGCCGAGCTCGAGTGTAGGTGTCATGAGATGCCTCCTCCGTAGAGGCCATGCATGAACGGCACCTTTTGGGGCGCGACCGTGTTGGACGGCGATCCGCTGTTCTTCGTCGACCGCGGCACCGCGCTGCCAACGGCCGCGCTGTTGTTTCCCGGCCCGCAACGGCTGACCTTGCGGAGCGCGGCCGGCGACCTCGAGTACGTGGAGGGTCGTGATTTCGACGTCGACGCGGAGGCCGGCCTGGTTATCCGCACGGCGGAGTCGCGTATCCCCGTCACCACGCCTGACGAACTTTACACTCGAACCGATCCAGACGGCTCGGGGTTCATGTTCCGGCGGAATGCCCCGGCGTCCTACCTGATGTTCAGCGAAGGCGACCTCTTCCATCGCCGACAGGTGCGCGCCGGTTACACCCATGCCGCCGATTGCTGGCGCGGACCCGTTCCCCGCGTCGACGCGGCCGTATTGCCGCGGGTGCGGCGTCTGCTGCACGCGCGCGCGCCCCTCTCGATCGCGGTTGCCGGCGACAGTATTTCCGAGGGATATAACGCCACCGCTTTTCTCGCCGTCCCGCCGTTTCAGCCGTCGTACGTCGATCGCGTGGCCGCCGGACTGCACGCCGCCTTCGGCTCGCGCATCGTGCTCCACAACCTCGCGTCCGCCGGATGGACCGCCGACCAGGGGCTGGCCGACGTCGCGCGCGTCGCCGAAGTGGTTCCGGATCTGGTGATCGTGGCGTTCGGCATGAACGACGCCGGCTACGCCTCGGCGGCTGATTTCTCGGCCAATGTCGCCGGCATCGTGGCAGGCGTCCGCCGCCAGGCGCCTGATGCGGAATTCATCCTCGTCTCACCGATGCTGCCCAATCCGGAGTGGCACTATCCGGTGACGGCACGCTTTGCCGAGTACCGCCAGGCGCTGGCGGCTCTGTGCGCGCCTGGAGTGGCCCTCGCCGACGTCACCGCGATGTGGGCGGAGCTGCTGGTCCGCAAGAGCGTTTACGATCTGACCGGCAATGGCATCAACCACCCGAACGACTTCGGACACCGGGTCTATGCCGACGTGATCCAGGCGCTGCTGATGTAGCGCTGCTGCTGTAGCGCTGCTGATGTCGCGCCGCTGATGTCGCACTGCTGATGCCGCACTGCTGATGTAGTGCAGGCCTTCAGGCCTGCCCGACGGGGCGGACCTAAAGATCCGCGCGACAACACCCGTCAGCGGCGCGGCGAATCGCCGAGCACGATCTGCACATCGTGGGTGCGGCCGTCGTCGACGAGCGGAATCGCCCGCGCGTCGACCGGCTCGCCATCCAGCGTCGCTCGCGCGATGCCGCGGCATCGACGCGAGGGATTGGAGACCGTGATCTCATAGCGGCTGCCGAGAAATCGCCAGGCGATGTGGTACTCAGGCCACGACGAGGGCACGCACGGGTCGACCATGAACGTCTCGCCGCGCCGGCGCAGGCCGAGGATGCTTTCGACGCCCGCACGGTACATCCAGCCGGCCGATCCGCTGTACCAGCTCCAGCCGCCTCGCCCGGCGTGCGGCGCACGGGCGTAGACGTCGCCGGCCATCACGTACGGCTCGGTCTTGTAGCGGGCGACGTCGGCGGCGGTCCGCCCGTGGTTGACCGGGTTCAGCATGTGGAAAAATTCCGTGGCCTCGTCGCCGCTCCCCAGCTTTGCCAGGGCCATCACGATCCAGACCGCCGCGTGCGTGTACTGTCCGCCGTTCTCGCGGACGCCCGGCGGGTAGCCCTTGATGTAGCCGGGATCCTGCAGCGACTTGTCGAACGGCGGGTGGAGCAGCAGCAGGATCTGCGGGCCGCGCGCGATCAGCGAGGTGCGCACCGCATCCATCGCGCGCTCGGCGAAGCGGATCGGGACCGCGCCGGAGATGACCGCCCAGGACTGCGAGATCGAGTCGATGCTGCACTCGTCGTTCTGCGACGATCCGAGCGGCGTGCCGTCGTCGTAGTAGCCGCGCCGGTACCATTCGCCGTCCCACGACCGTTCGAGCCGGCTGGCGAGCCGCCGGGCCTCGCCCATATAGCGGTCGGCGCGCACGTGCTCGCCCTGCTCGCGGCAGAGCGTCACGAAATCCGAGAGGACATGGTGGAGGAAGAACCCCAGCCACGTGCTCTCGCCCCGGCCCGCCGGTCCGACCCGGTTCATCCCGTCGTTCCAGTCGCCCGTGCCGATCAACGGGAGACCGTGCGCGCCGCTGGTGAAGCCCTTGTCGATCGCGCGGACGCAGTGATCGAACAGGGTGCCGTCCTGCACCGATACCCGCGGCTGGCTGTACGATTCGTGCTGGTCGGGCGCGAGCACCGGGGCGTCGAGGAAGGGCACGCGCTCCTCGAGCACGGCCGTGTCGCCGGTGGTGCGCACGTATTCGGCCACCACGAACGGCAGCCACAGCAGGTCGTCGGAGCAGCGCGAGCGCAGGCCGCGGCCGCTCGGCTCGTGCCACCAGTGCTGGACGTCGCCTTCGACGAACTGCCGCCCCGCGGCGCGCAGCAGGTGCGCTCGGGCGAGCTCCGGACGAGTCAACAGGATCGCCATCACGTCCTGCAGCTGATCGCGGAAGCCGAAGGCGCCGCCGGGCTGATAGTAGCCGGCGCGGGTCCAGAGCCGGCAGCTCATGTCCTGATAGACCAGCCATCGGTTGATCAGCACGTCGAAGGAATCGTCCGGCGTCCGGACGCGGATGGTGTCGAGCGTCTCGTTCCACGAGGTGCGTACGCGCTCGAGCGCGGCGGCCGCCGCGGCGACGGTCGCGTGCCGCGCGATCAGGCGGCTGACTTCCGCGGCATCGGCTCCCTGGCCGAGCAGAAATACAATCTGCCGCTGTTCTCCGGGCTGCAGGACGACCGGCACGTGCAGTGCGGCGCACGGATCCAGGCCGGCGCCGAATTCCGGTTCGAGCGTCAGGTGACGCAGCGCGTCCGGCCGGTGGATCGAGCCGTTGCGCCCGATGAATGACAGACGATGGCCGGTCGCGGAACGCGGCAGCTCGCTCGCGTGCGCGAACGCCATGCGCTGCGCGAAGTCGTCGCTGTAGGGGTTACGGGCGAGAATCGTGCCGCCCGCTTCGTCGTAGGTCGTCGTGATCTGGCCGGTCTGGCTCTCTCGCGGCGGCCCGAGCACCCAGTCGTTGTAGGCGAACAGGCTGAGCGTCCGCGGCTGGTCGCCGTTGTTGGTCAAGGTGAGCCGGGAGAACTTCACCGGATCCTCGACGTCGACGAACACGTCGAGCTGATGCGTGATGCCGTGTGTCTGGCGGCAGAACTGCGTCACGCCGGCCGAGTGATGCACGACGCACTGTCCACCGTCGGGATGACGCGGCAGAGGGCCTGGCGCGGGCGACCAGGCCTGCCCCGACTCGTCGTCTCGGATGAAGAGCGCTTCGGCGGTCGGGTCGACGATCGGATCGTTGGCGAACGAGGTCAGCCGGTTCTCGCGGCTGTTTTCCGACCACGTGTGGGCCGAGCCCGACGCGGTCACGATGGTCCCGAATCGCGGGTTGGCGATGACGTTGACCCAAGGCAGCGGCGTTTCCTGATCGCCTTCCAGCACGATCGTGTAGGTTCGTCCCTCGTCCGTGAAGCCGCCGAGGCCGTTGGTCAGCGCCATCGTCATCGGCGGACCGCCGGTCTGGGAGCCGGCAGCCGGCACGGGCTCCGAGTGCGCGAACGCCGGCACGCGCCTGGTACGAACCTGATGAGGTTTGTCGAGTTGCGCGCGCAGATCGCCGCGATCGCCGCCGACGACGGCGCGTGCGACCGCCTCGATCAGGGTACGCTCGGCTCCGCCGATGCGGTCGGCGCGGAGCAGGTACGCGCCGCCTGATCGGTGCTTCCACGTCCGCCAGGGCCCGTTGTCCAGCAGCTCGGTGAGCTGCTCGTGCATGGCGTCGAGATAGCTCGACGGATCTTCGTTGACGATCACCACGTCGGCGCTCAGGCCCTTCAGGCGCCAGTATTCCTGGGCCTGAAGCACCTGACGGACCAACGCGACGTCTTCCTCGCCCGTCACGCGCACCAGCAGGATCGGCAGATCACCGGAGATGCCATGCGGCCAGAGCGCCGCCTGCCCGAGCACGTTCGAGGTGATGGTGGGGGGCGCGGCGCGCAGCGAGCCGTCGGCAAACAGCACGCGCGACGCCAGCCGCTCGAACAGCAATGCCTCTTCGTTGGAAATGCCCAGATGGCGCAGTCCGCTCTGGGCGTGCGTAAACGCCAGCGCGAAGGTGCGCGCGGCGGCGCTCGGATCGCGGTACTTGTGCGCCAGCGCCCTGGCCGTATCCCGATCGGATGCGATGCCGGTAGCAAAACACAGGCGGACGGACGCGCCCGGCACCAACCGGATGCGCTGTCGCAAGCTGAGAATCGGATCGAGCACGATGCCGGTGGTTCCCGACAGCGCGCGCCCGTCGAGCGCGATCGGGCGGTCGGTGTCGCGGCCGCGGCCGACGAAGCGCGCGCGATCCGTTTCCCACTCGACCGGCCCCTGCGGCCGCCCTTCGAGGCTCATCACGTGCATCGCCCATGCGGCCGGCTCGCGCGGATCGCGCGGACGCCGGTGACACAGCAGCGCGGCGCCGTCGGCCAGATATTCCGTCTCCAGGAACAGCTTGCCGAACGCCGGGTGCGCCAGGTCGTCGGCCGGCGACGAGAGCACGATCTCGACGAAGCTGGTGACGTCGATTTCTCGAATCCGGCTGCTCTGGTTGACCACCGTGACGCGGCGGACTTCCACGTCGTCTTCGATCGACACCGCCACGTCGAGCTGGGTCGACACCTCGTCGTCGTGGCGGCGGAACGTCGCGCGCGCGGTGCGGAACTCGACGCCGTAGTCGTCCGGTTCCACCGCGGTCGGGTGATAGGTCGCCGACCACACCGATCCGCTTCTCACGTCGCGCAGATAGACGAACTGCCCACCGGGATCGCGGGTCGGGTCGCGCCGCGATTTCGTCACCGACAGCCCGCGGAAGGAGCTGCTGCCGCCGCCGGCGTTGGTGACGATCGTGACGTAGTTCCCGTTCGACAGGAATTGCGCGTGCGGGAACGCGGTGTGCGCCGACCGGTAGCGCCGCAGCGGCGTGGCGGGGGGCGGCGCCGCGACGCGGATCTCGTCCAGCGGCCTGGGCTGAATCGTCGCGGTGTGACGGGGCACGCGCTCCTGCAGCAGCAGCTCGGTCGCCTGCACTCGCGGGTCGGCATGAAAGCGCCGCACCATCGGGTCGTCGAGCAAGGTGTTGGCGAGCGCCACCAGGGTCATCCCCGCGTGATGCGCGAAGTAGGTGCGGACGACCGTGCCACCGTGGCCGCGTGCTGCGGGCGCGGCGTCCTCGTGCTGGTCCGACTCGCGCCTCGTGTAGTCGATCGCGTCGAAGAAGCCGTACTCGCCCTCGAGCCCCGCCGCGCTCAGCCGCCGGAGGTTGGCGGCGCTGCGCGGCCCGTCGATCATCGCCGCCAGCGCCGAGGCGTACGGCGCGACCACCAGCTCGTCGCCCAGACCGCGCTTCAAGCCGAGCCCGGGCACGCCAAACGCCTTGTACTGATACGTGTCGTGCTGATCGACGACGTTGTAGGCCGATTCCGAGATGCCCCAGGGCACGCCCCGGGACGCGCCGTACTCCATCTGGCGGCGCACCACCAACCGGCACGACTGATCCAGCAGCGTGTCCGGATAACTCCGCATCACCAGCAACGGCATCAGGTACTCGAACATCGTGGCGCTCCACGACAGCAGCACCGGCGCGCCGCGAAGACTGGTCACGGCGCGGCCGAGATGGAACCAATGCGACTCGGACACCTCGCCCTTGGCGATGGCGAGGAAGCTGGCCACGCGCGCCTCGGAGGCGAGCAGATCGTAGAAGGACGGGTCGCGGCGGCCGGGGCCGTCGTGATCGGCGAGGCGGTAGCCGATCGCGAACAGTTGGCGCTGGGGGTCGTAGAGGAATCGGAAATTGATGGCGTCGAACAGGGCAGTGGATCGCGCCGCCAGCTGCACGAGGCGCCCGCCGGGTCCAGAAGGACCCGGCGTCTGATCCGCCAACTGTGACAGCGCGACGGAGACCGTGACCAGTGCGGCGGCAAGGTTGCCGCTGTCCACGGTCGAGACGTACGCCGGCAGCAGCGGCGCCAGGGTTCGGGTGTCGTACCAGTTCAACAGGTGACCCTCGAACTTTTCGAGCCCCTCGACGGTGGTCAGCGTCGCGTCGATGTGGTCCGCGAGCTTGTCCGCGTCGATGAAGCCGAGATCGTGGGCGGCCACCGCGGCGAGCAGCGCCATGCCGATGTTGGTCGGCGAGGTGCGGTGGGCGATGGTGAGCTCGGGCACCAGCTGCACGTTGTCGGGCGGCAGCGCGTGATCCTCGGCCCCGCTGAACGCCTCGAAGTAACTCCAGGTCTTGCGCGCCACCGCTTCGAGATAGGCGCGGTCTCCGGCGCCGAGCACCGCGCGTCGCGTCGGCACCGGGCGGCTCAGCGCATAGGCGATGGCCGGCGCCATCGCCCACAGCACGACCAGCGGCAGGGCGGCGGACAACGCGGCCGGACGGAACAGAAGGACCAGCGCCAGGCTGCCCGCCGCGATCGACGGGCTCGCGATCATTTCCTTCAGGAACACCGTCAGCTTCGGCGAGCCGGCGCGATCGGCGGTGGCCGCGGCCGTCTCCCACTCGAGCATCCGGGCCTTGGTGATCCCCAGCCTTACCAGCGTGATGGTGATCGCGTGCACCATCTCGTAGGCATGGCTCGCCAGCAGGGTCAGCTGCAGCCCGACGCGAACGATGTCGGTCCTGAGATCGTCAATCGTGGTGCGCAGGAACGCGGCCGCCGATTCCATCCTCGCTGGACCGCGAAGCAGTTGCAGCAGCCGCAGGGTGATCGGCAGCGTGATCGCGGCAAGCCCGATCGCCGTCCACACCAGTGGGCGGCCCGGCAGCACGGTCCAGCCGAACAGGAAGAGCAGCAACGTCGCCGGCGGCGTCAGGCTGCGCCGCAGGTTGTCGAGAATCTTCCAGCGGGCCATCAGCGGCAGGCGATTGCGCTGGAGGCCGATCGCGCGAGGGCACGAACGGAAACAGCCACAGCAGGATCTGCCAGTCGCCGCGGACCCAGCGATGCTGACGCCTGCGCATGCGCGAGCACGCTCGACGGGTAGTCGTCGACGACTTCGACGTCGGTGACCAGCGCGGTGCGCGCGTACAGCCCCTCGAACAGGTCGTGCGAGAGCAGCGCGTTTTCGGGCACGCGGCCCTCGAGCGCCGCGGCGAACGCGTCGACGTCGTAGAGGCCCTTGCCGGTGAAGATGCCTTCCTTGAACAAATCCTGATAGACGTCGGAGACGGCGGTCGTGTAAGGGTCGACGCCGGTATGGCCGGCGTACGTCCGCGCGAACAGCGAGCCGGCGGCGCTGGCCATCGTCACGCTGACGCGCGGCTGGAGGATGCCGTAGCCTTCGGTGACGCGGCCCAGGCGCGCGTCGAAGCGCGGTCGATTCAGCGGATGGGCGATGATGCCGATCAACGCCTTGGCGGTGTCGCGCGGCAGCCGCGTGTCGGTGTCGAGCGTGATGCAGTAGCGCACCGCCGGCAGGATCGCCAGCTCACCGAACTGCACGGTGAAGCTGGTATCACGGGCGCCTCGGAGGAGACGGTTGAACTCCTCGATCTTGCCCCGCTTCCGCTCCCATCCCATCCACACCTGCTCGCGCGCGTTCCAGCGCCGTTCGCGGTGAAAGAGGAAGAAGCGATCGGCATGCTCAGGGCCGAAGCGCCGGTTGAGCGCCTCGATGCCGTCGCGCGCCGCCGCGAGAATCGGCGGATCGCCCGGCATCTCGCGCGCCTCCGCGTCGGTGAAGTCGCTGAGAATCGCGAAGTGGATATTCGGGTCGAGGTTGCCCAGTGCCAGCACCTCCATGTGCTCCAGCAGGGAGCCCACCGAGGCGACGCTGGTCAGCAGCGTCGGCACCACGACCATGGTGCGGGCGTTGTCCGGGACGCGCTCCGAGAAGTCGAAGCGGGACAGCCGCCGCGGCGGAATCGCCCAGGCAATCACCCGCTGGGCGAGCGCGATCGCGATGTCGGACGCCGGGATCAGCAGCAGCGCGATGACCAGGGCCACGGTGCGCGGCGAGGCGGTTTCGTGGCGGACGTACGACACCGTCGAGGCGAGGAGGACCACCGTCATCGCGGCAATCGCTCCAAGGTAAAGCAGCGTCGCGTGCGCGAACACGAGGCGCCGCGCCCGCTGCGCGAGGCGCGGCCGGTACGCAACGTCGATCTCGAGATCCCGCCGGCCCCGATCGATCAGGTGATAGCCGACGTGCGCGGCGCGATCGGTGGCCGAGCCGGCGGCCGCCGCCTGGCGGCTGCTCTCGACCGCGCGCAGCGCCACCCGGACCTGGGCGTCGCCGTTGGGGGCGGCGAGCTCCTCGACCGCCTGACGTTGGCGATCGCGGCTGAGAAAATCCATTCGGCCGTAGGCGCCCGCCGGGTCGCGCTGCAGCACCTGCTCGACCAGGCTCACCGATTCGACATATTGCCGCCAGTCGATCACCGAGCAGAGGCGCAGGCTGGTGACGGCGTTGGCGACCGAGACCTGGTTCGCGGCCTGGTGCTGGTGCTCGCCGCGAATCGTCGCCTCCGCGGTCGTGTCCTTCGACGCGAGATACGCGTCCACCGCCGTGGCAATCGGCGACAGGCGCACGCCGTACTCCCGAAGACGATGCAGCAGTTGCACGACGAAGGTGATGTCGGGATCTGACGGCAGCGCCCGGGCGGTGTCGCCACCTTCAGCCTCGATTCGCGCCACGTAGGCATCGGCGTCGAGGCGCGCCTGGCGCGCCGCCATCGTCTCGGCGGCAAGACGCCGCAGGTTCTCGATCAAGGCCAGCTTCAACATGCTGGGCCACGCCCACAGCTCGCCGATCGTCAACGGCGCGACCCGCTGGTAGCTGTTCACGAACACGGCGAGCTGCTGGCGATCGATGCGGCTGTCGCTGTGGCGCACCAACTCCACGGCCATCGCATAAATGCGCGTGTGGCCCGCCTGTTCGCGCGACGACAGCGCCGGCAGCTGACGGTAGTACGAGCCCGGCAGATGCTGCCGGATGTCGCGGATCTCCGACGTGACCAGGTGAAAGTTGTCGAGCAGCCATTCCGCCGCGGCGGTGATCGGCTGGCCGTTCCGGACGTCGTCGGCCAGGGTGCGGTAGGCGTGGCGCAGGACGCGGGCGTTGTCGGTGAAGCGGGGAAAAATGTTGCGCGCCCGTCGGCGCGGGTTCGGATCGATCGTGAAGCTGGCGGCGAGGGCGAGCGCGCGATCGTCGAGGCGCTCGACGCTCAGCAGCTCGTCGCGAAACGGTCTGTCCGCGGCCGCCGTACCGCGCCAGCGTGGGAACACTCCGCTCACCGGAGATGCGGCGAGGCGATCCACATTCCCAGCCATGAGAAGGCCAGGAGAGTCGCCGCGAAGACCAACACCTTCACCCAGCCCGGCAGTTCTCCGGGTCGGCGATCGGATTTGCTCATGCTCAAACGATGACCGTACACGACAGCCTCACGTGTTCACTATTGCACACCCGCTCCGGGCGATTGCGCCTACATTCGTTGACAGCAATGACTGATCCGCGCGATCACGTCGTCATTTCGTACGCGCGCTTCCTCGAGTATGTGGAGCACCGCCGCCGATTCGCACGCGATCAGCCACGACCACAACCGCCGGCCACCGACGCGGACACTCCGCCCGTACCGAATCACCCGCCGGCGGCTCCGAGCACAGTCTGGAGATCCTCATGACCGTTCGACCGTTGCACGATCGCATCATCGTTGACCGTCTCGACGACGGCGAACAGCAGATTGGCGGGATCATCATCCCGGACAGCGCCAAGGAAAAGCCGCAGCGCGGCACGGTTGTCGCCGCCGGAGACGGCCGGATCGCGAAGGACGGGACCCGGGTGCCGCTCGATGTCAAAGCCGGCGACCAGGTGCTCTTCGGCAAGTACTCCGGCCAGGAGATCCGGCTCGACGGTAAGGATCTGTTCATCATGAAAGAAGATGATGTGCTCGCGGTCATCGATCTTCCGGCGAAGAAGGCATAACCCGTGCCCAAACAGATCACGTACGGAGATGCCTCACGGCAGGCCCTTCTCAGAGGCATTGATCAGCTGGCTGACGCGGTCAAGGTCACGCTCGGTCCGAAAGGTCGCAACGTCGTCATCGACAAGAAATTCGGATCGCCGACCATCACCAAGGACGGCGTCAGCGTCGCCAAGGAAGATCGAGCTCAAGGACACCCTCGAGAACATGGGCGCGCAGATGGTGCGCGAGGTCGCCAGCAAGACCTCGGACGTCGCCGGCGACGGCACCACCACCGCGACCGTGCTCGCGCAGGCCATCTACCGCGAAGGCGCCAAGAACGTGGTCGCCGGCGCCAACCCGATGGCGATCAAGCGCGGCATCGAGAAGGCGGTCGACGTGATTACCGCCGAGCTCAAGAAGATGTCGAAGCCGGTGAGCGGCGGCATGGTCGCGCAGGTCGGCACCATCTCGGCGAACAACGACGAGGGGATCGGGACGATCATCGCCGGGGCGATGGACAAGGTCGGCAAGGACGGCGTCATCACCGTCGAAGAAGCCAAGACGATGGAGACCACGCTCGAGGTGGTGGAGGGCATGCAGTTCGATCGCGGCTACCTGTCGCCGTACTTCGTGACCGATCCGGAGCGGATGGAGGTCGTCCTCGAGAACCCGTTCATCCTGATCCACGAGAAGAAGATTGCGAGCCTGAAGGATCTGCTGCCGATTCTCGAGAAGGTGGCGCAGGGCGGCCAGTCGCTGCTCGTGGTGGCCGAGGATCTCGAAGGCGAAGCGCTGGCCACGCTGGTCGTGAACAAGCTGCGCGGCACGGTGAAGGCCGCGGCCGTCAAGGCTCCGGGTTTCGGCGACCGGCGCAAGGCGATGCTCGAGGACCTGGCGATCCTGACCGGCGGCAAGGCCATCACCGAGGAACTCGGGATCAAGCTCGAGAATCTGTCGCTCGACGATCTCGGCCGCGCCAAGAAGGTCACCATCGACAAGGACCACACGACGATCATCGAGGGCGCCGGCGACAAGGCGGGCATTGAAGGGCGCGTGAAGCAGATCCGCGCGCAGGTCGAGGACACCACGTCCGACTACGACCGCGAGAAGCTGCAGGAGCGGCTCGCCAAGCTGGTAGGCGGGGTCGCGGTGATCCGCGTCGGCGCGGCGACCGAGAGCGAGATGAAGGAGAAGAAGGCGCGGGTCGAGGACGCGATGCACGCCACCAAGGCCGCGGTCGAGGAGGGCATCGTGCCCGGCGGCGGCGTCGCACTGCTGCGGGCAGCCAAGGCGCTCGCCGGTCTCACGCTCGTGGGCGAGCAGCAGCTCGGCGTCCAGATCGTCGCTCGGGCCATCGAGGAGCCGCTGCGCTGGATTGCCACCAACGCCGGCCACGAAGGTGCGGTGGTCGTGGCCAGGGTGAAAGACATGGGCCCCGACGACGGGTTCAATGCGCTTGACCGATCAGTACGAGAATCTGGTGACCGCCGGGCGTGATCGATCCGACCAAAGTGGTGCGGACCGGCCTGCAGAACGCCGCCTCGATCGCCTCGCTGATCCTGACCACCGAAGCGCTCGTTTCGGAGCGGGCCGAGTAAGGTGTTCGAGTGGTGGGCGCGGCGCCGGCAGCCGGCGCCGTCGCCGTATCCGCGCGAGCGCGAAGCCCCGGCCGGCCCGCGTGGGCGGACCATGTCGGGGCCGTACCTCCTGCTGTACAGCTACCTGGACACGCGATTCGCGGACACGGTGGTGCTGACCTTCGCGCAGATTGAGGATCTCCTCGGCTTTGCGCTGCCCGCGCAAGCCCGCCTTCAACAGGAGTGGTGGACCGATCCCACCAGCAACGTGGTGGCGCCGCATCACTCGGATTCGTGGCGCCTCGCCCGACGGACCGCGGTCCCAAACCTGACCGCCGAGATCGTCTCGTTCGCGCGCGCGTTCTGAGTCCGGCGTGGGATGTTCGAGCGCCGATGACGGCTCAGGCGAGCAGTCGGTCGAAGTGGCCTCGCACGATCGCGTAACACTCGCACGAGGCTGCCTGCAAGCCGTCGCGGTCCAGCACGGTCATCCGTCCGCGTGAATAGCGGATCAGCCCCGCATCCTGCATCCCGCCCGCGACGATGCTGACGGTCGGCCGCGCCACGCCGAGCATCACTGCGAGGAACTCGTGGCTCAAGTTGAAGTCCCGCCGGTGCATCCGATCGTGCGTCGTCAGCAGCCAGCGCGCGCAGCGCTGCTGGACTGGATGGAGCGCGTTGCACGCGGTGGACTGCATCATCTGGGCGATGACGATCTGGGCGTAACGCCCGACCAGCGCGCTGAAGTCGTGGTGCGCGGCGATCGCGTCGCGGAAGCTCGCGACCGTCATCATCTCGGCGCTGGTATCGGGGACCTGCAGCATCGTGTCGCCCAGGGCCATCGCATCTGCGCCGAGGTACGCCTCGATCCCCACCATGCCTTCGTCACCGATCGTGGCCACTTCGACCAGGCGTCCGTCGTTCATGAGCGTGGTGATCGACACCACGCCGCCGTTGGGGAAATAGACCGCACCCACCATCTCGCCCTTCACGTGGAGCACTTGCTTGACGTGCAGCGGCACGGTGACGAGGTGAGGCCGCAACTGGATGAACTCGTGCTCCGGCAACGACGCGAGCAAGCGGTTGCCCGGGCGATCGCGCGGTCGAGCCGCGGGAACGAATGGAGGCGCCGTGACTGCCTGGTTGAACGGTTCGACGGCCTCCTCGCCCTTATTGCCCACGCTGTAGCTTACGAGTCATCGGCGTATCGAGAGTGTGCGCTACAGCACATGTCTCCGAGGCTGTCCGTGAGCCACCAGACCGGCGAGCTGCCAGGCTCGACACCGCCGTGCCGCCACGCGGCGACTCTGAGTCTGTTTGTAATGTATCTGACACAACGGTCAGCCAACGGGGTAGGATGGGCTGCCGTGACCATCAAGCGGAAGAGGCCGTTCGACGCCCAGGCCTTTCTTGATTCCGCTGGAGTTGAGAGACGGATCGTCGAGTTCCGCCGCGCCGAGCTGATCTACTCGCAGGGCGACCCGTGCGAGGCCGTCCTGTATATCCAGGCCGGCAACGTGAAGCTCTCGGTGCTCTCGAAGACCGGACGCGAAGCAGTGGTAGCGCTGCTTGGCCCCGGCGAGTTCTTCGGCGAAGGTTGCCTCGCGGGACAGCCGGTCCGGATGGGGAGTGCGACCGCGCTCTCGCGTACGACCATCCTGTTCGTCGACAAGGAAGCGATGGTCAGCCTGCTGCACCAACAGCACGCGCTCTCGGATCGGTTCATCGCGCACATGCTGGCGCGCAACATCCGGATCGAAGAAGACCTGGTCGATCAGTTGTTCAACTCGAGTGAAAAGCGGCTGGCGCGGACGCTGCTGCTGCTGGCGCGCTACGGCAAGCCCGATCAGGCGATCCGCGACGTGCCGCCGATATCCCAGGAGACGCTGGCGGAGATGATCGGGACGACGCGGTCACGCGTCAACTTCTTCATGAAGAAGTTCGAGCGTCTCGGGTTCATCACCTACAAGAGCGGCCTCAAGGTCAACAATTCTCTGCTGACGGTCGTCCTGCACGACTGAGATCGCTAGGCCACCAGCGGCATGGTGAAGCCGACGTGGTCGCCTGGCGACGTTCCCACACGCGTGATCGCCGACGCCCGTCGCCTGGAGGCGGCCTGTTCCTCGCACGCCCGGCAATGACACAGAGCCTCGAGCTTGACGCACGGCCCGGAACGGCCGCGGCTGTAGGCCAGCAGCCCGTTCCAGAACTCCAGCCCGTGGTCGGCACAGACTCGAGATGGGCTCGCGACGATCGTCATTGTCGCCGGTTTCGTGCAGTAGGGGCAGGTCGTCATACCGGTAGCGTAGACGAGGACGGCCGAGCTTGGCTGTACCGATCAGCACACATGAGCAGGCTGTGCTGTTGTGCACACGGCGCGGTCGCGGCCCAGGGCCGCGACCGTGATGGCGCCGCCTAGTCGAACGTCGCCGGCTTCGATTCGTTGCGTGGCGCCGCTTTCTCGAGGACGCTCACGAGATGGCGGCCCGATGCGGGCACGGTCACCGGCGCTCCGGTGACGATCCGCCGCGCCGTCAGCTTGCGGCCGTAGACGTCCTTGTTGGCGTCGTTGTCGGGACGCAGCGAGGTGCCTTCGAGCGAGATGCCGGCGAACAGGCCGCGCGCCCGCGAGTAGCTCAGGATTTCGGCGCGCATCGTCGCGTCGGTCGACGCCTCGAGGTTGCGACCCTTCGGACCGGCAGCCGCCGATGCGTTCCCACCGAGCTTGACCTTGCTGCTCAGCAGGGCGTCGACGCCGCGGCGGTTCATCACGAGCAGCACCACATCCGTCGACTCCGCGCCCAGCTGCAGGCCGAAGCTGCCGCCCTCGAGCGAGTACATCGCCGGCGCGCCCCACGGTCCATTGAATGCCGCGCCCGATCGGCACGACATCGCACCGCGGCCGTAGCTGCCGCCGATGCCGATTGCGACCTTGGTCATCGACGGAATGACGATGACGCATTCGGCCTTCTCGAGCAGCTCCTGGGGGATGTTGTCCGGGACGCCGAGGATCTCCTGCATGACCACGCCGCAGTTTTCGAGGCGGCCCTGTTCCTTGTTGGCGGCCTCGAGGCCGGCCGAACCCAATCCGAAGCAGACGACGAGCGCGAGAGTCAGATGACGAATCATGAGTATTGTGCTCCGCCATCGATAGTAGGGGTGGGCGCCGGCAACCGGGTGTGCACTAGAGCACACCCGGCTGAGCTGGGGCGTGCCATGCTCGTCGCGTGCCTGCCAAGAAGATCGCCAGAGCCAAGCCGAGGACCACGCCTGCCTTCAACGCGCAGGCATTCCTCGAGTCGGCCGGCGTGTCGAGGACGGTGACCGAGTACGCGCGCAGCGAAACGGTCTTCACCCAGGGCGACGCCTGCGATCACGTGTTCTACATCCAGTCGGGCGGGGTCAAGCTCTCCGTGCTGTCGAAGAACGGGCGGGAGGCGGTGGTGGCGATGCTCGGGCCGGGCGACTTCTTCGGCGAAGGCTGTCTCGCCGGCCAGCCGGTCCGGATGGGCAGCGCCACCGCAATCACGCCGAGCATGATCATGCTGGTCGGCAAGCAGAAGATGGTGCGGCTGCTGCACAAGCAGCACGAGATGTCGGACCGCTTCATCTCCCACATGCTGTCGCGCAACATCCGCATCGAAGAAGACCTGATCGATCAGCTGTTCAACTCCAGCGAGAAGCGCCTGGCGCGCACGCTGCTGCTGCTGGCGCGTTACGGCAAGCAGGACAAGCCGGCGCGCGCCGTGCCGGTGGTGTCGCAGGAAACGCTGGCCAGGATGGTCGGCACGACGCGCTCGCGGGTCAACTTCTTCCTCAACAAGTTCAAGCGCCTCGGGTTCATCGAATACGACGGTGACGTGCCGCTCAAGGTCAACAACTCCCTGTTGAGCGTCGTCCTCCACGACTGAGGCCGCTGGCGACATGGCATCGGTGCTCGTCGTCGACGATATCGCTGGCAATGTCCGGCTGGTGGCGTCGCTGCTGGCGCCGGACGGCCATCGGGTGCGGACGGCGGGCGACGGCGCCGAAGCGCTGCGGGCGATCGGCGAGGACCCGCCGGATCTGGTGCTGATGGATGTGATCATGCCGATCGTGGACGGCTATCAGGCGTGTCAGGCGATCAAGGCGGATCCTCGCACCCGGCTGATCCCTGTCATCCTGGTGACGTCGCTGGACGACACCAGGAGCCGGGTTCTCGGCATCGACGCCGGCGCGGACGACTTCGTCAGCAAGCCGTTCAACGCGCCGGAGCTTCGCGCGCGGGTGCGCTCGTTGATCCGCATCAAGCGCTACACCGACGATCTCGACAACGCCGTATCGGTGATTGTCAGCCTGGCCCTGACCATCGAGGCCCGCGACCGCAGCACCGGCGGCCATTGCCAGCGCCTGTCCGCCTATGCCTCGGCGATGGGGCGCACGCTCGGGCTCGACGCGGAGGCGATGTCCGCGCTCGACCGCGGCGGGTATCTCCACGATGTCGGGAAGGTCGGCATCCCCGACGCCATCCTGCTGAAGCCGGGGCGGCTCACCCCCGAGGAGTTCGCGGTGATGCAACAACACACCGTGGTCGGCGATCGGCTGTGCGGCGAGCTGCGTTCGCTCCGCTCGGTGCGGCCGATCGTCCGGCATCATCACGAGCGGCTGGACGGCAGCGGCTATCCGGACGGATTGCGCGGCGACGCGATTCCGCTGCTGGCCCAGATCATCGGCATCGTCGACGTGTTCGACGCGATCACCACCAACCGGCCGCATATGGCGGCCCGCACGGCCGCCTTCGCGGCCGAGGAACTGCGGCGCGAGGCGGCGCGCGGCTGGCGCCGGATGGATCTGGTGGATACGTTTCTCGACCGAGTCGTCGGCCACGCGGCGATGCGGGAGCAACCATGACTGACGTGACCGCCGATCTCGATCCTCGCGGTAGACGACGAGCCGGGAGTGATCGCGCTGGTCCGCCGCTGCCTGGACGACGAGCGCTTCAAGCTGGCGGACGCCCTCGGCGGCCGCGCCGCTCTCGAGCAGATCGCCAAGGGCGAACCGATCGATCTGCTGATTACCGACCTGCGCATGCCCGGTATGGAGGGCGACGAACTGGCCCGGCTGGTGCGACGACAGGATCCCAATGTGAAGGTGCTGTACCTGACCAGTCACGCCGACCGGCTGTTCGAGGCCAAGGCTCAGCTCTGGGCCGAGGAGGCGTATCTCGACAAGCCGTTTTCGCGGGATGGCCTGCGTGAAGCGGTCGCGCTGCTGGTGTTCGGCCGGACCACCCTGTGAGCGGGGATCGCGTCAGTGACGACGACAAGGCGCGGCACGACTTCAAGAACCAGCTGGCGATCATCCGTGGGTTCGCCGAGATCCTGCTCGCGGACGCGGCGGCCGACGGCGGCCGCCGACGCGATCTCGAGGAGATTCACCGGGCGGCGCTCGCGTCGCTGGCCCTGCTCGATCGCCTCTATCCGCCGGAGAGCCTGGAGCCGACCCGTGGATGACCACGCCCGTTCGGAAGCGCTGCTGAGGACCGGCGCCCTCCAGAGCGCGATCTTCAACAGCGCCAATTTTTCGAGCATCGCGACCGATGCGCGCGGCGTGATTCAGATTTTCAACGTCGGCGCCGAGCGGATGCTCGGGTATGCGGCCGCCGACGTGGTCGACACCGTCACGCCAGCCGCCATTTCCGATCCGCAGGAAATCGTCGCGCGCGCCAAAGCGCTCAGCATCGAGCTCGGCACGCCGATCACGCCCGGGTTCGAGGCCCTGGTGTTCAAGGCGTCACGCGGCATCGAGGACATCTACGAGCTGACCTACATCCGCCGGGACGGCAGCCGGTGCCCCGCGGTGGTCTCCGTCACGGCGCTACGCGACGCCCACGACGCGATCATCGGCTACCTGCTGATCGGCACCGACAACACGGCGCGCCGGCAGGCGGAGGAGGAGCGCAACCTGCTCGATCAACGGCTGCGCGATTACAGCCAGATGCTCGAAGACGAAGTCGGGCTGCGGACCGCCGACCTGGCCGAGAGCGAGCGGCTCTATCGGTCCACCTTCGATGCCGCGCCCGTCGGGATCGTGCACGTCGGCGTGAATGGGCAGTGGGTTCGCGTCAATCAACGGTTGTGCGAGCTGCTCGGCTACTCGTGCGAGGAACTGCAGGCGTCGTCCGTGCAGGCGCTGCTCGAGTCGCAGGACATGACCGACGACTCCGATCCGGCCCGCTGGCTGACCGGCAGCGCCGGCCTGCACGACGTCCGCGAGAAGCGCTACCGGCGGCGGGACGGCAGCCTGATGTGGGCCAGGGTCATCACCTCCGTCCATCGCAGCGCCGAAGGGCAGTCGCAGCATTCCATCTCGGTGGTCGAGGACATCACCGAGCTGCGCACGCTCGAAGCCCAGATGCGGCAGGCGAACAAGATGGACGCGATCGGGAAGCTCGCGTCCGGCGTCGCTCACGACTTCAACAACCTGCTCACCGTGATCATCGGGTTCGGCGAGGTGATGACCGCGGATGCGACGATGACCGAGCAGCACCGCAACGATCTCAACGAGATCATGATGGCGGCCCGCCGCGCCTCGGGGCTGACCAAACAGCTGCTCGCCTTCAGCCGCCAGCAGCTGCTGCACGCGGCGCCGCTCGACGTCAACCGGCTGATCACCGACATGGCCGGGATGCTGGCGCGGCTGATCGGCGAGAACATCCAGGTGTCGCTGGCGCTCGCGCCCGATCTGTCGCTGGCGCTGGCCGATCGCAGCCAGCTCGAACAGGTCGTGATGAATCTGGTGGTCAACGCCAGAGACGCGATGCCGGGCGGCGGGACGGTGACGATCGAAACGACGAACGTCGAGCTCGAGAACTCCTCGTTTCACGAGGAGGCCGTGATGCAGGGGCAGTACGTGATGCTGGCGATCACCGATACCGGCATCGGCATGAGCCGGGAAGTCCGGCGCCGCCTGTTCGAGCCGTTCTTCACGACCAAGGAGACGGGCAAGGGCACCGGACTCGGCCTGTCGACGACCTACGGGATCGTCAAGCAGAGCAAGGGCTACATCTGGGTCTACAGCGAGCCGGGCATCGGCACGACCTTCAAGGTCTACCTGCCGCGTGGCAGCGGCTCGGCCCTGGACGTCGAGCCGCCGTCCGCCACGTCAGAGAAGCGCCCCAGCGAGACGGTACTGCTGGTCGAGGACGAAGAGGGCGTCCGTCATCTGTCGAAGCGCATCCTCAGCCGCGCCGGCTATCGCGTGCTGGAAGCGGGCAACGGCGACGAGGCCGAACGTATCTTCGCGGCCCATGCCGCCGAGATCGACCTGGTGATTACCGACGTGATCATGCCCGGCTGCGGCGGGCCGGAGCTGCTGGCCCGGCTGCAGGTCGGCACGCCGGCGCTGCGGGTCCTCTACATGTCCGGCTACACCGAGCAGGTCGCGGCGACCAAGGCGGGGATCGACCGCGGCCTGCCGTTCGTGCAGAAGCCGTTCACCGCCGCGGAATTCGTCCGCCACGTGCGCGACGCTCTCGATCGCTAGCCTGGGCCGGCGTCGACTATCGAAAAGGGAATCGTTGAACATGAGCAGCACCGGCGACCACACCACCGAGGCGGGCGACACCGCGATGGACGTCCGCTATACACAGTCGCTGCTGAGCGCCGGCGCGCTGCAGAGCGCGATCTTCAGCAGTGCCAATTTCTCGAGCATCGCCACCGACGCCAACGGCGTGATTCAGATCTTCAACGTCGGCGCCGAGCGGATGCTGGGCTACGCCGCCATCGACGTGATGAACAAGGTGACCCCCGTCGATATCTCCGACCCGCAGGAAGTAATCGCCCGGGCGGCGGCGTTGAGCCTGGAATTCGGCCGGCCGATCGCGCCGGGATTCGAAGCGCTGGTATTCAAGGCCTCGCGCGGCATCGAGGACATCTACGAGCTGACCTACTGTCCGCAAGGACGGCAGCCGGGTGCCGGCGGTGGTGTCGGTCACCGCGCTGCGCGACGCCCAGGACGCGATCATCGGCTACCTGCTGATCGGCACCGACAACACCGCCCGCAAGCAGGTCGACGACGAGCGGCAGCGTCTCGACCAGCGGCTGCGCGATCAGCATTTCTACACGCGCTCGCTGATCGAATCCAACATCGACGCGCTGATGGCGACCGACCCGCGTGGCATCATCACCGACGTCAACAAACAGACCGAGGCGCTCACCGGCTGCACCCGGGACGAGTTGATTGGGTCGCCGTTCAAGGATCACTTCACCGATCCGGTGCTGGCCCAGGCGGGTATCAACCGGGTGCTGGCCGAAGGCAAGGTCACCAACTACGAGCTCACGGCACGGGCCCTCGACGGCGTCGAAACGGCGGTGTCCTACAACGCCACCACGTTCTACGATCGGCACCGCGGCCTGCAGGGCGTGTTCGCCTCGGCGCGCGACATGACCGAGCTGAAGGCCTTCGCGCGGACGCTCCAGCAGAAGAACGTCGAGCTGGAAGACGCCAGCCGCATGAAGTCGGAATTTCTCGCCAACATGTCGCACGAGCTGCGGACGCCGTTGAACGCGATCATCGGCTTCTCCGAGGTGCTCCGCGACGGCTTGATCGGCACCCTGACCGATCAGCAGCGCGGCTTCATCGGCGACATCTTCAGCAGCGGCAAGCATCTGCTGTCGCTAATCAACGACATCCTGGATCTGTCGAAGGTCGAAGCCGGCAAGATGATGCTGGATCTCGAGGCGGTGCAGGTCCGATCGCTGTTCGTGAACAGCCTGTCGATCATCAGGGAAAAGGCCGCCGCCCGTCACATCCGTCTGGAGATGCACGTGTCGGAGGCGCTGGGCACGATGTCCGCCGACGCCCGCAAGGTCAAGCAGGTCGTCTATAACCTGTTGTCCAACGCGGTCAAGTTCACGGTCGATGGCGGCGCGGTGACGCTGCGGGTCGATCTCGTCCCGCGCGCCGCAGTCGGGCGGCTCTCCGGTCCCTGGGTGGGACGCGCATTTCCGCTGGCGGAGAATTCGTTCACCGAATTTCTCGAGGTCAGCGTCACCGACAGCGGCATCGGCATCTCGGCCGATGGGCTCGAACACCTGTTCCAGCCGTTCAGCCAGATTGACAGCGGGCTCGCCCGAAAATTCGAAGGCACCGGGCTGGGCCTGGCGATGGTGAAAATCCTCACCGAGCTGCATGGCGGGGCGGTGGCCGTGGAGAGCGCCGCTGGGGAAGGCTCGCGCTTTACGGCCTGGCTGCCGATCCGCGAGCGGGAAGACGAGACGGTGCTGCCGGGCAGGACGGCGGCGGTCTCGCGCGGCCCTCAGGGCAGCGCGCGCATCGCGCTGGTGGTGGAAGACGATGTCAAGTCGGCGGATCTGCTCCGCGTGCACCTCGAGGCGGAAGGGTTCGACGTGCTTCACGCCGCCTCCGGCGAGGCCGCGTTGCTGCTGGCCGCCCAGCGGCCGTTGTCGCTCATCACGCTCGACATCATGCTGCCGCAGATGGATGGCTGGGAGTTCCTCGGTCGTCTCAAACAGCTGCCCGCGTTGAGCCGGGTGCCGGTCGTGATCATCTCGATCGTCGCCGATCGCAATCGGGGGTTCGCGCTCGGCGCGGCGGCGGTCATCCAGAAGCCGGTCTCCAGACAGGAGCTGTACGACTCGCTGGCGGAGGTCGGCCTGTTTCCCCCTCCACAAGGCGGGTTGCTGAAGGTCCTGATCGTCGACGACGATCCCAGAGTGGTGGAACTGGTCGCGGTCGGGATCGCGGGCGAGGCGATCACGGTGCTGCGCGCCTACGGCGGACGCGAAGCGATCGACATGGCGCGCCGGGACCTGCCGGACGTCATCGTGCTGGACCTGATGATGCCGGATGTGAACGGCTTCGACGTGGTCGAGGCGCTCCAGCAGACGGCCGCGACGGCGCGGATCCCGATCATGGTGGTGACCGCCAAGCGCATCACCGCGGAGGATCGCGCCAAGCTGAACGGTTTCGTGACGACGATCATGGAAAAGGAAGAGTTCGATCACGATCGCTTCACGGCGGAAGTGCGGCGGGCGATGTCCGGCCGCGGGGCGGCGGGCTGACGTGGCCGTCGTGCTGGTCGTCGAAGACAACGCCGCGAACATGACGCTGGCCGTGTTCCTGCTGCAATCGGCGGGGCACACCGTGCTGACCGCAACCGACGCCGAGGCCGGACTGACCCGGGCGCGCGAGGCCCATCCCGATTTGATCCTGATGGACATCCAGCTGCCGGGCATGGACGGCCTCGAAGCGACGCGGCTGCTCAAGGGCGACGAGGCCACCCGTGTCATCCCGGTGATCGCGCTGACGG
Source organism: uncultured Acidobacteriota bacterium (assembly GCA_963794705.1). GTDB lineage: Bacteria > Acidobacteriota > Vicinamibacteria > Vicinamibacterales > CAVVIG01 > CAVQFC01. The sequence continues at coordinate 165,884 of CAWCFI010000003.1, read as the reverse complement.
CGCTGGCGATGAAGGGCGACGAAGAACGCATTCGCGTCGCGGGCTGCGACGGTTACATCGCCAAGCCGCTCGCCTACAAGGAATTCCTCGCGGCCATCGCCGACCGCCTGGCAACGCGATGATCGCCGACGTCGACAACACCGGCCGTCCCACCCGGGTGCTGATCGTCGACGACGAGCGCCAGAACAGGGAACTGCTCGGCATCATGCTGGCGCCAGAAGGCTTCGCCGTGCTCACCGCCGCCAACGGCATGGACGCGCTGGCGCTGGTCGCGCGCGAACCACCCGACATCGTCCTGCTCGACGTCATGATGCCGGGTCTCGACGGCTATCAGGTCGTGGCGGCACTCAAAGGCGCCGCGGCCACCAGGCACATTCCCGTCATCCTGCTCACCGGTCTCGACGACCATCAGGCCAGGACGCTCGGGCGGACCGCCGGCGCGGACGACTTTCTCAGCCGGCCGGTGGATCGCGACGAGTTGTGCGCGCGGGTCAGGACGCTGGCCGGCAAGCCTGGCGGTGACTCAGCAGCGGGGTGATGCTCACGGCCTCGGCTTGAGCGTGCGCAGCCGCGCGAACATGCCGTCGTTGACCGCGGTCACGATTCGCTTCGCGAGCGCCGCCGAATCGCGGCCGGTGAAGATCTGGTGATCGACCACGATTTGCAGCGCCATCATCCGCTGCGCCATGTCGTCGTCTTCGATCCCCAGCACCATCAGCGTCTCGCGATCGTAGCGCTCGGTGACGATCACCGACGCCGCGAGAGCGCCGGGCGTGCGCCCGCTCACGATCCAGATGGTCCGCCGGGCGTGCTCGGGCTGCGACCACTTCGACGTCGCCGATCGCCTCGAGCCCGCGCCGCACCCCGGCGAGCAGCCGCGTGGCCGTTTCGTCGCGGGTGGCGCGGCCCTCGGTCCGCGCATCGAGCATGACGGTGATCGTCTCGGCCGGCTGCGCCGCCGCGATGGACGGCGCGCCGGTCAGGATCAGCGGCAAGCATCAGCATCGATTTCACGGCGCGAGTATAGGACAATCGGCGCGGTCCGATGATTCCCGCATCCGACTGCCCACCGCTCTACCGCGCGCTGCTGCTGCCGCGCCTCATCGAAGAAAAAATGCTCCGCCTGCTGCGGCAGGGGAAGCTGTCGAAATGGTTCTCCGGCATCGGCCAGGAAGCGATCAGCGTCGGCGTCACCGCCGCGCTGCAGGACGACGACTGGATCCTGCCGCTGCACCGCAACCTCGGCGTCTTCACGACCCGCGGCGTCGATCTCGAACGGCTGTTCCGCCAGCTGCTGTTCAAGGAAGGCGGCTTCACCGGCGGGCGCGATCGCACCTTTCATTTCGGCACTCCTCGATCACCACATCGTCGGCATGATCAGCCACCTCGCGGCGATGCTGCCGGTGGCCGACGGCCTCGGCCTGGCGGCGCAGCTGCGCAGCGAGCCGCGCGTCGCGGCGGCCTTCGTCGGCGACGGCGGCACCAGCGAAGGGGACTTCCACGAGGCGGTCAACCTCGCCGCGGTCTGGAAGCTGCCGGTGATCTTCGTCGTCGAGAACAACCAGTACGGGCTTGTCGACGCCGGTGCGCGAGCAGTTCGCCGTGCGACGATCTCGCGTCGCGGGGCGCCGGCTACGGCATCCCCGGCGTGATCTGCGACGGCAACGACCTGCTCGGCGGTGCATCGCGCCGACCAGCGAAGCCGCGGCGCGCGCCCGGCGCGGCGACGGCCCGACGCTGATCGAGTTCAAGACGTTCCGGATGCGCGGGCACGAGGAGGCATCCGGCACGGCCTACGTGCCGCCGGCGCTGTTCGACGAGTGGCGCGCGCAGGATCCGATCGCGCGCTTCGAGCAGATCGCTCGACGAGTCGGGCGCGATGCCGGCGGAGGCGCGCGAGGCGCTGCGCCGGCAGCTCGTCGGCCGAGATCGACGCGATCGCCGACCGCGTGCTCGGTGCCCCGGAGCCGCAGTCGTCCGCCGACGCGCGAGCTGGCGGATGTGTATGCGGCCGCCGCCGGCAGCGCAGGCGACGGAGCCCGATGGCGCCGGCATCGATCGCTGCGCCGATGTCCGCTACGTCGACGCGATCTGCGACGCGCTCCGCGTCTGGTGATGCGGCGCGACGCCGCGACGGTGCTGATGGGGCAGGACGTCGCCGAGTACGGCGGCGTGTTCAAGGTGACCAAAGGCTTCGTCGAGGAGTTCGGCAAAGCGCGCATCCGCAACACGCCGATCATCGAGTCGGGCGCGATCGGCGCCGGCGCTTGGCCTCGCGCTCGACGGCTTTCACCCGATTGTCGAGATGCAGTACGGCGATTTCGTCAGCTGCGGCTTCAACCAGATCGTCAACAACCTGGCGAAGACGCACTATCGCTGGGGCGCGCCGGTGCCGGTGGTGCTGCGGCTGCCGATCGGCGGCGGCCTGCACGCCGGACCGTTTCATTCGCAGAACGTCGAGAGCTGGTTCACCGGCGTGGCCGGGCTGAAGGTGGTGGCGCCGGCGACGCCGTACGACGCGAAGGGACTGCTGATCGCCGCCTGCGAGGACGGCAACCCGGTGCTGTTCCTCGAGCACAAGTGGCTGTACCGCTCGCTGAAAGGACCGGTGCCGCGACGGATACTACCGCGTGCCGATCGGCCGCGCCCGCCGCGCGCGCGAAGGCAGCGACGCGACCATCGTCGCCTACGGCGTCGCGGTGCACTGGGCGATCGAGGCGGCCGACGCGCTCGCGCCGGAAGGCGTCGCGATCGAGGTCGATCGATCTGCGCTCGCTGCTGCCGTGGGATTCGGCGATGGTGCTGGAGTCGGTGAAGAAGACCGGCCGCTGCCTGGTCGTGCACGAGGCGCCGCATGACCGGCGGCGTTCGGCGGCGAAGTCGCCGCGGTCGTGGCGCGCGACGCGTTCGCGTGGCTCGACGCGCCGGTCGAGCGTCTCGGCGCGCTGGACACGCCGGTGCCGGCGGCGCAGGCGCTCGAGGAGATCTTCTCGCCGAAGGCGCGGCTGCTCCCGGCGCTGCGCGCCTTACTCAGTTACTAGCGACACGTGCTGGGCAGGCCTGAAGGCCTGCACTACTTGCCCGCCAGCACCTCTTCGAGGCGGTCGTGGTCCGGCGGCTTGGTCAGGTGCTGATCGAAGCCGGCGTCGAGCGCCGCCTGGATGTCGGAGTCCTGGCCGTAGCCGCTGAGCGCGACGAGGCGGATGCCGTTCAGGCTCGGGTTGCGGCGGATGCGCTTCGCCAGCTCGAAACCGCTGAGCACCGGCAACCCGAGATCCACGATCGCCAGGTCGGGGCGCGTGCGCTCGATCAGCTCCGCGCCGGCCAGCCCGTTCTCCGCCGCTGAACACCTCGCGGCCGTCGGCCGCCAGCAGCAGCTGCATCATCCGGCGCGCGTCCGGCTGATCCTCGACCAGCGACGACGCTGCGCACCGCCGCGTCGCGGCGCCGCTGGCGCGTCGTCGGCGCAGCGCGTCCGGTCGGCGAGCGGCAGCCGGACCGTGAACACGCTGCCTCGGCCGGCGCCGTCGCTGTGCGCCTCGACCTCGCCGTGGTGCAGCTCGACCAGCGATCGCAGCAGCGTCAGGCCGATGCCCAGCCCGCCCTCCGAGCGCGCGATCGACTGATCGCCCTGCACGAACAGATCGAAGATCCGCGGCAGCAGCTCAGGCTCGATGCCGCGGCCGTTGTCGGTGACGCGGATGACGGCGTCGCCGTCCTCGCGGCGCAGCTCGAACTGGACGCGGCCGCCGGCGGTCGAGTATTTGGTGGCGTTGCTCAGCAGGTTGGCCTGCACCTGGTGCAGCCGCGCCGCGTCGCCGTCCACCGGCAGCGGCGTCGTCGGCAGATGTCGACGGTGAGCTGCGATGTCGTGCTCCGCCATCAGCGGCTGCAGCGCCTCGATCGCCGATCGCGCGGTGTCGCGCAGATCGATCGGTCTCGGTGCGCAGGGTGATGCGGCCGCGCGTGATCCGCGACACGTCGAGCAGGTCGTCGAGCAGCCGGGTCATGTGCCTGGCCTGGCGCTCGACGACCTGTCCGGCTTCCATGGCAGGCGCCGTCCTGCCAGCCGGTCGGCGTCGAGCAGCCGCGTCGCGCTCAGAATCGCGGCCAGCGGGTTGCGCAGTTCGTGCGACAGCATCGCCAGGAACTGCTCGCGGCGCCGGACGCCTTCCTGGATCTCGGCCTCGGCCTGCTTGCGCTCGGTGATGTCGAGGAACGTCACCACCGCGCCGATCAGCTCGTCGCCGCGGACGATCGGATGGCTCCAGTACTCCGCCGGGAACGACGTCGCCGTCGGCGCGCCACAGCACTTCGTCGTCGACGTGCGCCTGCTTCGCGGTGGCGCATGGCGTCGAAGATCGACGACTGCTCCGGCGGATAGGGCGTGCCGTCGGCGCGCGTGTGATGAATCAGCGGATGCATCTGCTTGCCGATCAGCGCCGCGGGCGAGTCGTAGCCGAGCAGGCGCGCGCAGGCGGCGTTGCAGAAGATGCAGACGCCGTTCAGATCGATGCCGTAGATCGCCTCGGCCGTCGAGTCGAGCAGCAGCCGGATGCGCTCTTCGCGATCGGCGATCTCCTTGCGCGCGCCGACCAGCTGGGTGATGTCGCGCGAGATCGCGGAGATGCCGACGAGCGCCTGCGATCCGCTCAGGATCGGCGAGAACGTCACCGAGACCTCGACGCGGCTGCCGTCCTTGCGCACGTGCGTGGTGTTCAGCCGCTCGACCGGCGCCGCCCTCGCGCACTCTCTCGAGCGCCGACTCGATCTCGTCCTTCTGCCCGGAAGGCCAGAGGAAGCTGGCGTGGCGCGTCATCGCTTCGTCGGCGGAGTAGCCGTAGAGGCGGGCCGCGCCGTCGTTCCAGCTGGTGACGATGCCGTCCACCGTCTGGCTGACGATCGCGTCGTCCGACGATTCGACGATGGCGGAGAGCTGCGCCAGCTTGGCGCGCGCCTGCTCCAGCGCGGAGATGTCGGTGAGCGTCATCACCACGCCCGCCGGCGCTCTCGCTCGGTCCGGCCGCGATAGGGCAGGACGCGCAGGAAGTAGCAGCGTCCGGCCTTGTCCCAGGTCTGCGCCTCGAAGGTGGTGCCGGTCAGCTAGCACGCGGGTCGATGTCGCGCCATCAGCGTGTCGGCTGCACCAGGTCGTGCGAGAAGGCCTGCAGCGGCCGGCCGATGTCGTGCGGGATGACCTTGAAGATCTCGGCGATCCGCGGCGTGAACTTGCGGATGCAGAGATCGCGATCGAGGAACAGCGTGCCGACGTCGGTGCCGTTGAGCAGGTGCTCGATGTCGTCGTTGAGCCCCGACAGCTCGGTGTTCTTCTTCTGGTACTCGGCGTTGACGGTGTAGAGCTCCTCGTTGACCGAGTGCAGCTCCTCGTTGGTGCTCTGCAGCTCCTCGTTCGACGCGACCAGCTCCTCGTTGGTCGCCTGCAGCTCCTCGTTCGCGCTCTCGAGCTCCTCGACCGCCGCCTGCAGGTTCTCCTTGGTGTAGGAGAGCTCGTCCTGCAGGACGCGCATGCGATCCTGCGACATGCCCGGCCAGGTCGACGCCTTCCGGCGTCGCGACCGCTCCCGCCGGCAGCGGCTGCACCGCGATCGGAGCGATCGGCGCTGGCCGCGGCGGCGCCGGCGTCGGCGTCGAGCAGCGAGATCAGCACGTGCGTCGTGCGCGCCGTGCGGATCGCGCAGCGGTTCGCCGAGCAGCGAGTATCGGCCCGGCAGCCCCGGCGATCGACAGACGCCGTCGTAGCGCACGCTGCGTCGGCGTCCTTGCGCACGCGATGCAGCACGCCGGAGACGACGGTGCGGAGCTCGTCGCCGAGCATCTCGATCAGGTTCTGCGTCGGCCGCCGGCCCTTGACCTTCAGCAGCGCCTCGGCGCCGCCGTAGCTGTCGATCAGCTGGCCGTGCTGATCGACCAGCAAGCTGGGCGGCATGAAGCGCTCGAGCAGCCGATCGTAGACCGCGACCAGCTGCGGGCTGACCGCGGTGGCCGCGCCCGAGCGGCGCCATCGGCCGGGCCGCGCCGGCGCGCGGCAGCGGCAGCTTCAGGTCGGCGGGCAGGCCGATGTCGCGCTTCTTCTTGAAGATCTTGGCGTGCTCGTCGATGGTCTCGAACTCGTCGAGCAGGCCGCCCGGGCTCTCGCTCGAGCCGAGGAACATGTAGCCGCCGGTCTTCAGCGCGAAGTGGAACAGCGTCAGCACCGTCTTCTGCGCGTGCGGCTGGAAGTAGATCAGCAGATTGCGGCAGGTGATCAGATCGAGCTTGGTGAACGGCGAGTCGCGAATCAGGTTGTGCGGCGCGAACACGATCGATCTCGCGGATCGCCTGCGCGATGTGATAGCCGTTCGGCTTGAGCGTGAAGTAGCGCTCGAGCCGCTCCGGACCGATCCCGGCGAGCTGCTGCCTCGCTGTAGATGCCGGCGCTGGCGACCTCGAGCGAGGTCTTGTGGACGTCGGTCGCGAGGATCTTCACGTTGCGCGGTCTTGCGACGCGCGGTGAGCTGCTCGTGCAGCAGGATGGCGATCGAATACGCCTCCTGGCCGGTGGCGCAGCCCGCGACCCAGACGCGGATCTGATCGTCGCCGGCGTCGCCGCCCGCGCGCTCGACGATGTCCGGGATGATCTTCGTGCTCCAGCAGCTGGAACGCGTCGTCGTCGCGGAAGAACCGCGTGACGCCGATCAGCAGATCTTCGTAGAGCGCGTTCAGCTCGCGCGGGTTGGCGCGCAGCTGCTCGACGTAGTTGTCGAGATCGAGGGCGCGGTTGAGCGCCAGGCGGCGCTCGATCCGCCGCGTGACCGTGGTCGCCTTGTAGTGGGAGAAGTCGATGCCGTACTCGTCGCGCAGCAGGCGCAGGATGGCGTTGACGCCGAGATCGTCGCCGTCCATGTCGTCGCTGTGCAGCGGGACGCCGAGGATCGGCCGGCCGAGCGCCGCGATGGCGCCGGCGATCTCCTCCGGCGGCAGCACCTGATCGACCACGCCGGCTGGCGATCGCGCTCAGCGGCATGCCGTTGAACTTCGCGGTCTCGGGGCTCTCGCAGAAGACCACGCCGCCGGCGCGGCTGACGTCCTGGATGCCGCGCGAGCCGTCGCTGCCGCTGCCCGAGAGGACGACCGCGACGCCGCGCTCGCCGGCGTCCTGGGCGAGCGATCGGAAGAAATGATCGATCGGCAGCGCCAGGCCGTGCCGCGGATCGCGATCGCTCAGCAGCAGCTTGCGCTCCTTGATGATCATCTCCTTCATCGGCGGCAGCAGATAGACGGTGTCGGGCTCGACCGCCATCTCGTGCTCGGCCTGTCGAATCGGAATCGTCGTCCGCCGTGCCGAGGAGCTCGTCCATCAGGCTCTTGAAGTCGGGCGAGAGGTGCTGCAGGACGACGAACGCCATGCCGGTGTCGGTCGGCAGGTTGGTGAACAGCCGCTCGAGCGATTCGAGCCCGCCGGCCGAAGCGCCGACCGCCACGATATGAAAGTCCGACTCGACCCCCGCGCGATCCGCCACCGTGCGACCTCCGAAGCCCTTCTTCACGGCCTCGCAGCCACCTGAGCACAAACCGGGCCAGCCCAGCCAACCGGAAGGGGGTTTGCGCTAGCGTAAAACCGCGATACACGGGTTTGTAGCGGAACCGTTCGGTCCCCGCTGATCGCAGCTACTCAGCCGTTGGCTGGACTGTTGGAGCCGCTGCGCGAGATTCGCTCGCTGGAGAGTCGAGCCTGCCGGATCAGCCAGGCGCCGAGCAGGCAGATGCCGGCGCCGGCGATCGAGATCCACGACACCTGTTCGTGGCGGAGGCCGACGCCGAGCGCGAGCGCGACGACGGGGATGAAGAAGTTGTTCACCGATGCGACCGTGGCGCCCATGCGGCCGGCCGCCGTCGCGGTCATGACGTAGGCGATGCCGGTGCCGCCGGCGCCGAGCGCGATCAGCGACGCCGCCGGCCACAACGACCAGTGGCCGGCGATCACCGCCGGCACGCCGAGCGGCGCGGTCAGGATCACCGCGACGCCGAGCGCGCGCCAGATGACCGGCAGCGCGCCGTTGCGCTGCTGCAGCGGACCGGACAGGCTGTAGGCGAAGCCGTACGAGACCAGCGCCGCGAGAATCAGCAGCACGCCGATCGTCTGCCCGCCGCGGTCCGTTCGACTGCGTCATCCCGGGCAGCGCGATCAGGATCGCGCCGACAAAGCCGACCGCCAGGCCGATCGAGCACCGCCGGCGCCGGCGCGCGGCGCGCGAGCCCGCTGGCCACCGCCGCGACGAACAGCGGCACCGCGCCGTTCAGCATCCCGGCCAGCGCCGACGAGACGTGCTGCTCGGCGAACGGAAACATCTCAGCGGAAACGCCATCCAGATGACGCCGAGCACGGCGATCGCGGCCGCGATCGCTGCTCTCGCGATCGGCCGGCGCACCGCCGGCACCAGCGACAGCGTCAGGAAGCCGACCAGGATGCGGACGAAGGCGACGCCGCTCGGCGACACCGCGTCGAGCCCTTCGGCGATGAACAGGAACGACGCGCCCCAGATGAGGCCGGGGAGGACGAGCAGCAGCGAATCGATCACGGCCGCGGTTCGAGCAGCAGCGCGTTGCCGACGTACTCGGTGATCGACAGCCGGCACGCCGGCTCGGCGCCGGTGTAGCGCGTCGCGTGCCACGTGCCCGCCGGCACGTAGACGATGTCGCCTTCGCTGGCGACGAACGGCTGCTGCCCCTCGAACGCGTATCGGATCTGGCCGGTGAACACCAGCCAGAACTCCGCGCTCTCGGCGTGGAAGTGCCCCTTGTCGTTGGGATCGAGCGGCGGCAGGTTCTTTTCGTAGCCGTAGATGATCGAGCATCTCCGACTTGTCGTCGCGCACGAAGCGGCCGCCGGTGTATTTCTCGTTCTTCGCCGCCGCCTCGTGGATGTTCACGGTCGGCTGGTTGAACTGATCGTATTGTCCGGGCGTCCGGTTCAGCGTCGCCGGCACCCACGCCGATCCGGCCGGCGCCGGCTGCGCCGGCGCTTCCGCCGTGTCGCGCGGAAACAGCGTCCTGGCGTGCGCGACGTTGACGATGAAGCGCAGGCTCGGCTTGTCGCCGATCGGTTTCGAGCGAGTAGATCGTCTGCCGCGGAATGTTCACGATCGAGCCGCGCGTCGCGGTGAACGGCGCCTGGCCTTCGATCTCGACCCGCACCTCGCCTTCGACGACCGCGAACCACTCGCGCGTATCGGGGTGCAGCCGCTTCGGCACCTTGGTGCCCGGCGCCGCCGCGACGTACTCGCCGCGTCAGCCGTCCATCGTCGACGATCAGCTCGCGCCAGTTGGCGTCGCCTTTGTGCTTCGCCTTGAGGTCGGCAGCTTCGTCCACGACCTTCTGCCCCGGCGGATAGGCGGGCGGCTGCGACGGCTTCGGCGCCCAGACCGCCGTCGGCACCGGCCGCTGCGGTCCTGCGCGCGAACCACGAACCGGAAGGAACCGCCGAGCACGCAGAGAACGCAAAGAAAGAACAGTACGCGGTTTCTTCTGATCGTGGACAGGTCGAGACGCGGCGTCAGGCTGGGCATGGCCCGGCATTCTATACGCGTCAGGCGCCCTTGCGGCGCAGCGCCGCGTCGCGCCGCCTGCGAGCTCTTCTTCTTGCGCGCGATCGACCGTCGGGAAGCGCAGGTCCAGCTCTTTCATCGCGTCGACGATCGCCTCGGCGACGACCAGGCGGGTGAACCACTTGTGATCCGCGGGAACGACGAACCACGGCGCCTCGGCGTCGCGGTGTGCCGGATCATGTCCTCGTAGGCGGCCATGTAGTCGCCCCAGCGGGCTGCGCTCGCGCACGTCGCCGGCCGAGAACTTCCAGTTCTTGGCCGGCGTGTCGAGCCGCTCGAGGAAGCGCCGCTTCTGTTCCTCCTTCGAGACGTTGCAGGAAGAATTTCAGCACCGCGACGCCGCTGCGCCGCGAGTGCCGCTCGAAGCCGACGATGTCCTCGAAGCGCTCCGTCCAGATCCGTCTTGGACATGACCGCCGGCGGCAGGCGCTGGCTGCCGAGAATCTCCGGATGCACGCGCACCACCAGCACTTCCTCGTAGTAGGAGCGGTTGAAGACGCCGATGTGGCCGCGCTCCGGCAGCCGGACGGTGGTGCGCCAGAGAAAGTCGTGCGCCAGTTCCTCGGCCGACGGCGCCTTGAACGACGAGACCTGGCAGCCCTGCGGGTTGAGGCCGGACATCACGTGCTTGATCGTGCTGTCCTTGCCGGCGGCGTCCATCGCCTGGAAGATCAGCAGCAGCGCCCAGGTGCCCTGGGCGTAGAGCTTCTCCTGCAGATCGCGCAGCGACTCGAGGCCGCGTCGCCAGCCGGTCGGCGGCCTCGCTCTTTGGAGCGGATGCCGCCGGTGTCTCGCGGATCGTGCGTCGTCGAGGCGGAAGCGGCGGCCGTTGGTGATCCGGAACGGCGTGAGCAGACCGCGCATCGGTGCATGCTACAACACGCGCCCGCGCCACAAGCCGGCCTCGACATCGCGCCCGGAGAACGTCTGGGGCAGCCGCCGGATCATGTATAGTGGAACGCGGCAATCCGCTCCGAGCCCGCCATTCCCTCATAACGAAAGCAGTCTGTATGTCACGTCGAAACGGCGACCGCGCACGGTTTCAAAAAGAACGTAAACGCAAGATGCTGCGCCGCCAGCGGGTGCAGGAGTTCATCAAGGCGGGCGGTCCCGACGCGGCCCCGGCCGACTCGGCGTCCGCGGCCAGCCGCGCGCAAAGGCGGTCCGCGCAAGGGCGGTGCGGCGGCCAAGGCCGTTTCCGCGAAAGCCTGACATGAGCGTGCTGGCGATCGTCGGTGGGCTGGCCGCCATGGCAGGCGTGCTGGCGATGGTCGCGGCGCGCCGCCGCGGCGGCCCGCGCCGATCTCGGCACGGTCAGCTCGCAGTGGATTTCCGAGCACCGGCTCGGGCAGAACCAGGACTCCGCGCCGCTAGCGTTCTCCACACGGGTGGCCGAGGCGTCGCCGCCGGCCGACATCACCCCCGCGCGTCGAGCACCGCCGCTTCGAGCCGCGCGGTGCCGGCAGTCACCTCCTCGGACGATGCGGTCAACGGCGGCAGCAGGCGCACCACGTTCTTGTGCGGGCCGCACTTCAACAGCAGCAGCCCGCGCTCGCGCGCCGAATCGATGATGCGCTGCGCCAGCTCGGCATCCGGCGCCTTGGTCGCCGGATCGCTGACCAGCTCGATCGCGAGCATCGCGCCGAGGCCTCGCACGTCGCCGATCTGCGGTACGCGCGCCTGAAGCCGAAGCAGCGCGCCGCGAATCTGCTCGCCGATCGCCGCCGCACGCGCGACCAGTCCTTCCGCGTCGAAGATGTCGAGGACGGCCAGCGCCGAGGCGCAGGCCAGCGGGTTGCCGCCATAGGTGCCGCCGAGTCCGCCCGGCAGCGGCGCGTCCATGATCGCGGCCGTGCCGACGACCGCGGACAGCGGCAGGCCGGCCGCGAGGCTCTTGGCCATCACCACGAGATCCGGCTCGATCCCGGCGTGCTGATAGCCGAACATCCGGCCGGTTCGTCCGAAACCGCTCTGCACTTCGTCGGCGACCAGGACGATGCCGTGCCGGCGGGTGATGGCGCGCAGCTGCTGCAGGAACGGCGCGGGCGCCGGGATGAAACCGCCCTCGCCGAGCTCCGGCTCGATGACGACGGCGGCGACCTGCTCCGGCATGACCTCGGTGCTGAACAGCTCTTCGAGCGCCTCGATCGCCCTGGCCGTGGTCCAGCCGCGGTACTCGTCCGGGTAGGGGCGTGTGGTACACGTCGGCCGCGAACGGACCGAAGTTCTGCCGGTAGGCGGGGCTCGAGGCGGTCATCGTCAGCGCCAGCAAGGATCGGCCGTGGAATCCGCCGCTGAAGGCGACCACGCCCGAGCGCCGGGTGTGCGCCCGCGCGATCTTGACGGCGTTCTCGATCGCCTCCGCCCCGGTCGTGAACAGGACCGCCTTGTGGGTGTCGGCACTGCCGACCAGCGCGGAGAGCCGCGCCGCCAGCTCCACGTAGGGCTCGTACATCGTCACCTGAAAGCAGGTGTGCATCAGCCGATCGAGCTGATCGCGGACGGCGCGAACCACGGCCGGGTGGCGATGGCCGGTGTTGAGCACGCCGATGCCGCTCGTGAAGTCGAGGTACTCCTTGCCGGCGATGTCCCAGATGCGCGTGCCCTCGGCCCGCTCGACGAAGATCGGGTGGGTATTGGCCAGCCCGCGCGGTATGTGCCGCTGCGCGCGCGCCGACCGATCGCGTAGAATCCGTCTTGACGATCGTCATCGTTCTGCCTCCGTCTGCATCGTCCGCCACAACGCCTCGACGTGCGCGACGCTCCGTCTGTTCCGCGCCGATCGACACCCGCACCATCCAGCGGCCGTCGAGCACCGCCGGCGTCAGGTACGCCGCGCCCGATCGGTTGACGCGATCGCACCACGCCTGCGTGTGGCGATCGAGCGCGTCGCCGTCCAGGCCGGCCGGCTCGTGGCGCACGCAGAGTGTCTGCAGCGGCACCGGCGCGAGCACGTGCCATCCCGGCGCCGCGGCGACCGCGCTCGGCCAGCCAGCGCGCGTTTGCCGAGATCGCGGCGCAGCCGCGCCTGCAGTCCGCTCACGCCCTGCTCGCGAATCAGGAACCAGAGCTTCAGCGCGCGGAAGCGGCGGCCGAGCGGAATGCCCCAGTCGCGCAGGTTCTTGACGCGGCCGTCGGCCGCCGTTTGCAGGTAGCTCGGGTTGGTGGACATCACGCGCACCAGATGCTGCGGGTCGCGCACGTAGTACAAGGTGCAGTCGAACGCCGCGCCCAGCCACTTGTGCGGGTTGATCGACGAGCGAGTCGGCGCCCTCGACGCCGCGCCACATCCAGCGGCACTCGGGAAGCACCATCGCCGAGCCGGCCATCGCCGCGTCGACGTGCAGCCAGAGCTGGTGCTGCGGCGGCGAGCGTCGCGATGGCGTCGATCGGATCCAGCGCCGTCGAGGCCGTGCTGCCCGAGGTCGCGACGATGGCGCACGGCCTGGCGCCGGCGCGCAGATCCGCGGCGATCGCGTCGGCCAGCGCGTCCGGCCGCATCGCGTAGTGTTCGTCGTGCGGGATGACACGGACGTTGGCGCGGCCGAAGCCGGCGAGCAGCGCCGCCTTGTCGACCGAGCTGTGGCTGTGCGCCGACGTGTAGACGACGAGCGGCTGCGGCTCCGCCTGCAGCCCGCCCCGGTTCGCGCTGTAGCCGGTGGTCCGCTCGCGCGCGCACATCAGCGCGATCAGCGTGCTGGTGGAGGCGGTGTCCTGAATCACGCCGCTCCACGCCGTCCGAGAGGCCGAGCATGCCGCGCATCCAGTCGGTGACGACCTCTTCGAGCTCGGTCAGCGCGGGGCTCGACTGCCAGGCCAGGCCGAGCACGCCGAGGCCGGTGCTGACGTAGTCGCCCAGCACGCTGGCGAGCGTGCCGTTGCAGGGGAAATAGCCGAAGAACTGCGGGTGCTGCCAGTGCGACAGCCCGGGCACGATGATCTGATCCAGGTCGCGGACGATCGCGTCGAACGGCTCGGGCTGATCGGGCGGCAGTGCCGGGAGCTGCTTCTTGATGTCGCCCGGCTCGGTTCGCGCCATGACCGGCGGCGTAGCGACGTTGGCGCGGTAGTCGGCGATCCAATCGACGATCTGGTGCCCGGCGGCGCGAAACTCTTCGGGTGTCATCCAGCCGATTCTATGGCGATCGTGCGCATGGCGAAACTCGCGAGAGGCGAACTCATCGTAGTCATCCACGGATTGCACGGATTACACGGATAGAGACGTCCGGCGCCGGCCGCGAAGCGGCCGGTCAGGTTGAGAAACGAACAGCGTGAACACAAGCCACCTGAAACATCGGGCTTGCGTTCACGCCGTTCGTCTCTCAACCAGCGGGGCTCCGCCGCGCCGCCGGACGTCACTCCCTGACGACGGTTCGCCGCGATGCGAGTGTGCAGCGTGCTCAATCTGTGAAATCGGTGTAATCCGTGGATAAAACCTCTTCTTCGTGTCTGTCATGTCTTCGTGTATTTTCGTGGTGTGCGCGCCGCCGTTGTCCTGGCTCTCGTGCTGGTTGCCGTGCCCGCGGTGGCGCAGCCGTTCAAGGCGACGAAGCAGCCGGACGTCCGCTACGTGCCGTCACCTGACAGCGTCGTCGAAGCGATGCTGGAGCTCGCGCAGGTCACCGCCAGCGATGTCGTCTACGACCTCGGGTCCGGCGACGGCCGGATCCCGATCGCGGCTGCGCAACGATACGGCGCGTTCGGCGTCGGCGTCGAGCTCGACGCCAAGCTCAATCGTGAAGCGGTCGATCAACGCGAAGCAGGCCGGCGTCAGCGATCGCGTGCGCTTCCTGACGCAGGATCTGTTCGAGACCGACATCAGCCAGGCGACCGTGGTCACGCTGTTTCTGCTGCCGCGCATCAATCAGGATCTCATCCCGAAGCTGAGGAGGGAGCTCAAGCCCGGCACTCGGATCGTGTCTCATCAGTTCGATATGGGCGAGCAGTGGCCGCCCGAGAAATCACAAGACGTCAACGGGCTGATGATCTACCTCTGGACCATTCACTGAAGCGGCATGCGATCTGCAATCGTTTTCATGGATTCTCACGGAGGGGAGCTCATGAGTAGATGGAAGATCGCACTCAGCACGGCCATCGTGACGGCGGCCTTCGCTTCGGCCGCCCACGCCGACGATTTCACCAAGTTGACGCTGTTGACGTTCAGCGGCCCGGTCGACGTCCCGGGCATCACGCTGCCGGCCGGCACCTATCGGTTCCAGCTCGCCGATCCGAGCAGCGGCCGGCGCGTCGTCAAAGTGTCGGACAAGGACGGCACCAAGACCTACGGCATGTTTCTCAGCATCCCGAATCAGCGGATGACGCCGAGCGACAAGCCGGTGGTGATGTTCAGGGAGTCGGCCGCCGGTGCGCCGCCGGCCGTCCAGGTCTGGTTCTATCCCGGCGAAGCCTACGGCTATGAGTTCGCGTACCCGCGCGCGCAAGCGCTACGGATCGCCAAGGCGAGCCACCAGCCGGTGCTGGCCTATACCGACCGAGCCGCTGGCTCGTCGAGCGAGGCGGATCGCGTGGCGTCGATGAGGGGCGCGGAGGTGGCGCGGATCGACGAGAACGACAAGCCGGTGTCGACCGACGAAGCCTTGAAGGAATCGAGCGCGCCGCGAGCCGCGGTTGCGACCAGCGGTGCGTCGTCAGCTTCGGTGGAGACGCCGCCGGTTGCGTCCGCGCGACCGGCCCGACGTCATTTGCCGCGAACCGCCAGCCCGCTGCCATTGCTCGCGTTGTTGAGCGCGCTGTCGCTCTCGTCCGGCTTCATGGTCCGGATGGTTCGCGGCCACGCATCCTGATGCGCGCACGGTGAGGCTGACGTTCGGGACGAGTTGAGCGTGGAGGCGGCCTGGGGCTACTGCGGCGCCTTGGGAGCCTTCACGTCTTTCACGATGAAGACGCGCTCGCCAGGTTTGATCAATCCGAGCTCGCGCCTTGCAATCTCTTCGATCGCTGAGGGATCCTCGCGCAGGCGCCGGGCCTGTTCGCGCAGCCGCGCGTTCTCGGCCCGCTGGTGCGCGATCGACGCCGCCAGCTGATCGTACTCGTGCCGCGCGCGCAGCATCGCCAGCAAGCCGCGGTCGCCCACCAGGCCGTCGACGACGATAATAGCGGCGACGAACAGCACCAGCAGCTGCACGATCCGTCCCTTGCGCGTGGTCGGGGTCTTCGACACCCGTGCCTGGCGTCGGGGTGTGGGTTTGGTCTCAACTTTCTTCGGCACGCGCAAAAACAGTACAACACTTCTCGTGAAAGTACAAGAACGATGGATGAACTGATTCTCATTCTGACCACGATGCCGGACGACGAGCGCGCCGCTGGCCTGGCGCGGACGCTCGTCGAGGAGCGGCTCGCCGCGTGTGTCAACGTCCACGGGCCGATGACGTCGACCTACCGATGGCAGGGCCGGATCGAAGTCGAGGCCGAACGGCAGCTGGCGATCAAGACGACGCGCGCCAACCGGATCGCGCTCGAGGCGCGGCTCCGCGCGCTCCATCCCTACGAGCTGCCCGAGTTCATCGTGGTCGACGCGACCGCAAGCGACGCCTATGCCGGGTGGGTGCGGGGCGTCATCGCGCCTTGATCCTGCGCCATTCGAAGGCTAGACTCGCGGCGTATTCCGTCAGGTGATGTCCATGCACCAAGCCACGACCAAGGCCGCCGCCCGACGCATCACGGTGTTTGCCGCGGCACTCCTGATCGCGACGTGCGCCTGCGAGGTGCGGCGGGAGCGGTCGTCCCGCCGTGAGGCCAGGGCCGAAGAAGATGCCGCGCCATATCAGGCCGCGGTCGACGAAGGGCTTGGCGCGGCCGTGGCGATCCTGATCGACACGTCGGGGTCGATGCGGGAGAAGGCCGGCGGCGATTCCCGGCCCAAGTATGTGGTGGCGCAGGAGGCGATTGAGGCGATGCTCGACGCCACTGACGCCTTCGTCGCGAAGCGACCGGACTTTCCGATCAAAATCGGCATCTACAGTTTCTCGAGCAGCGTGCGGACGCTGCGGCCCATGCAGCGCTACGACCGGGCCGCGATCCGCCAGGCGCTCGACACCCTGCCGCGTCCGGGCGGCGGCACGGCGATTGGCGAGGCGTTGCGCGAGGCCCGGCCCGACCTGTATCGGGCCGGCGTGTTTCGAAAGTATCTGCTGGTCGTCACCGATGGCGACAACACCAGCGGCCGGGATCCCGAAAGCGTCGCGCGCGAGATCTTCAGCAAGAGCCAGGGCGCCGTGCAGGTCTACTTCGTGGCATTCGATACCACCCCGCAGAAGTTCGCGTTCCTGAAAGAGGTCGGCGGCGACGTGATCGGCGCCGGCACCGGCGAGGAGCTGCGCAAGGCGCTGGACGGCATCTATCAGGGCAAGATCCTCGCCGAGGCGCCCGACGCCGGCGAAAGGGAACCGGCCAGGAAGTAGCCTCGTCGATCACAAAGGAGCCATATGATTCTTCACAAGTTCTGGTCGGCCTTCGTCGCGCAGATCAACAAGGTCGCGAATCTGTTCTGGGAGGCCGATCCGGTGGCGCAGATGCGCTACGAATACGACCGGGCGGTCGAGCAGCTCAAGGAAGGCCGCGGCGGGCTCGAGCAGTACCGCGGGCTGGTCGAGCGCGTCACGCGCCAGGTCTCAGGCGAACCGGTCGCACGTCCAGAAGCTCGAAGCCGAGACCAAGGCCTACCTCAAGGCCGGCGATCGCGCGACGGCGTCGAAGTTCGCGCTCGAGCTGCAGAAGGCCAAGGAGGAGCTCGCCACCAACGAGCAGCAGCTCGCAGCTGCACGAGACGGCCTACGGCAACAACCTGAAGAAAATCCAGCACGCCAACGAAAAGCTGATCGAGCTGCGCGAGAAGATCACAGAAATACGACGCCGAGCTCAAGATGAGCTCCGCCGAAGCGGAAATCGCCAAGCTCTCGGAAACCTTCGACGTCAACCTGACGACCGACTTCGGCGAGATCGAAGTCGGTCATCCAGCAGCAGATCGATCAGAACCGCGGCAAGGTGCGGGTCGCCGCCGATCTGTCGAAACAGGGCATCGCCGAGATCAAGGCCGAAGAGCGGATGCAGGGCCAGCTCGCCGAGCAGGCGCTGCAGAACTTCGAGGTCGAGCTCGGGCTCAAGTCGCCCGAGACGACGCCGGTGTCCCAGACGGCGAAGGACCTCGGGCCGGCCACCGAAAAGCAGACCAGACTAGCAGACAATCTAGGATTCCACTATGGCGAACGGACAGCCCAGACCGGCCTTCTACGTCGCGGTTCTGCTCGTGGTCGTCGGCCTCGTCGGCCTCGCGCTGTGGCGCTACGGCGCGATCGGGCACGGCGGCGGCCAGGCCGGCCGGATCTCGAACGAAGAGCTGAAGCAGATGAAGGGCGGCGCCGAGGCGCCCGACAGCTCCGGGCATCACGACGGTCAAGGAATACAAGTACGTCGCCGCGTCGAAGCTGCCGGCGGTCAACGGCATCTCCAGCTACAAGCCGATGGCGGATCGCACGGTCCGCTTCGCGATCAACGTCTGGGCGGGCTGGAGCCCGATCATCTACGCCAACAACGGCTTCAAGCCGGGCAAGGTCTGGAAGACGCCCGGCGGCAAGGACTTCAAGGTCGAGCTGGTGCTGATCGACGATCCGATCGCGATGCGCGACGCCTACGCCGCGGGCAACCTCCACGTCGGCTGGGCCACGCTCGACATGCTCCCGCTGTTCCTCGAGGGGCTGCGCAAGGACTCGCGCGTCATGCCGCGCGTCTTCCAGCAGGTCGACTGGTCGAACGGCGGCGACGGCATCGTCGTCCGCGACGCGATCAAGACGATGGCCGATCTGCGCGGCAAGACGATCGTGCTGGCGCAGAACTCGCCGTCGCATTTCTTCGTGCTGAACGCGCTGATCAACGGCGGCGTGCAGCCGGCCGAAGTCGACTTCAAGTTCACGCAGGACGCGTTCCAGGCGGCGGCCGCGTTCAACGCCGACAAGCGGCTGGCCGGGGTCGTGAGCTGGGCGCCCGACATCTACAACCTCGAGAAGGTCAAGGGCAACCAGATGCTCGTCACCACCGTCGCACCGCCAACAAGCTGATCGCCGACGTCTGGTTCGCGCGCGCCGATTTCGCCAACGACAATCCCGACATCATCGAGGGGCTGGCGCGCGGCATTTTCGACGCGATGGTCGACCTGAAGGCGCAGGACGCGAAGCAGAAGGTCGCCAAGCTGATGGCCGCCGGCTACTCGATTCCCGAGAGCGACGCGCTCGGCATGCTCGGCGACGCGCACTCGACCAACTACGCCGAGAACCGCGACTTCTTCCTCAACCAGAACAACCCGACCAACTTCGAGCGCACCTGGAGCACGGCCTACTTCCTCTACAAGAAGATCAACGCCGTCACCGAGCAGACGCCGTTCGATCAGGTGATGGACTTCTCGGTCATCCAGAAGCTCGGCGCCGAAGCGAAGTACGCCAGCCAGAAGAACGAGTACGACATCCACTTCGCGCCGGCGACCGCCGGCTCGATCGCAGGGCGAGAAGGACGAGATCCTCACCAAGACGGTGGTGATCCACTTCTTCCCGAACTCGTGGGATCTCAACAAGAAGATCACGCGCAACGTCGACGGCAAGGAAGTCGAGGAGCTCTACGATCCCAACGTCGGCCTTCGTCGTCGAGGAGGTCGGCAAGCTCGCGGGGCAGTACGGCGCGGCGCGGATCGTCATCGAAGGGCACACGCGACGGATCGATGAAGGGCCAGGTGCCGAAGAGCCTGGTGCAGGAGCTGTCGCTGAACCGCGCCAACTCGGTGAAGGAAGCGCTGGTCAGGAAGTTCCCGTCGCTCCAGCCGAACCAGTTCTCCACGGCGGGCATCGGCTGGGATCGGCCGGCCGATCCGTCGGATCCCGGACAACCAGCGCGAAGAACCGGCGGGTGGAGGTCAAGGTCTACCCGGCGGAGGCGTCGGCGCCGCCCAAGTAGATGCCGCCCGAATCGACCCCGTCGCTCCTCGCGCTCCGGCTCGCCGCCGCCGCCGATGACGCGCCGCCTCGTCGGCGCCGGCGCGATGGCGGTGGTCGTGCTGCTCTGGTGGCTGGCGACGCATGGGCAGCGGCGCCGAGAACCGGCTGATCTCGCCGGTCATCCTGCCGAGCCCCGCGGAAGTGATCCGCAGCTTTCCCAGCCTGCTGAACGAGCGCGCGCTGCTGCAGAGCATCGCCGCGACGCTTGAAGCGCGTGCTGATCGGGTTCGGCCTGGCCGTCGTCGTCGGCGTGCCGCTCGGCATCGCTCGCCGGATCGTGGCGCGTGGTCGAGGCCGCCGGCGCGCCGCTGGCGCTGTTCGGCCGCAACCTGCCGGTGGCGGCGCTGATTCCGCTGACCATCCTGTGGTTCGGCATCGACGAGACGCAGAAGGTGATGTTCATCTTCATCGCCACCGTGCCGTTCGTCTACTCGGATGCGGTCGCCGCGATCGCGAGCGTGCCCGATCGCTACGTCGAGACCGCGCAGACGCTCGGCGCCACGTCGTTGCAGATCGTGCGGAAGGTGCTGGTCGCGCTGGCGCTGCCGGACATCTACAACAGCCTGCGGCACCTGTTCGGCCTGGCCTTCGGCTACATCATGCTCGCCGAGCTGATCAACGCGCAGCACGGCCTCGGCTATCTGCTGATGACCAGCCAGCGGCGCGGCCTGTCCGAGCACATCATCCTGATCCTGATCATCATCGGCCTGCTCGCCTACGGCATCGACCGGCTGCTGTTCTGGTTCCAGCGCGGCCTGTTTCCCTATCGCGTCGTCGAGGAGTGATGGCGAGCGAGCTCGCGGCGGCCGCCGCCCAGCCGCCGAACGTCGTCGACTTTCGCGACGTCACGAAGCGCTTCGGCGACGCTCACCGTCATCCGCGACGTGACGTTCTCGGTGCCCGACCTGCCGGACAAGGGCGAGTTCATCGTCGATTCTCGGGCCGTCCGGCTGCGGCAAGTCGACCGTGCTGCGGCTGATCGCCGGGCTGCGGCCGCAGTATCCGGCCACGCGAGGGCACCGTGCTGGTCGGCGGCAAGCCGGTCGACGCGTCCGGGGTCGGACCGCAGCATGGTGTTTCAGGACTACACCTCGTTCGACAACCGCACCGTCGAGGACAACGTCGCGTTCGGCCTCGAGTGCCGCGGCGTGCCGGCGCGCGAGCGGCGCGAGCGGGCGCGCGAGTGGATCGCCAAGGTCGGCCTCGACGTGAAGCGCGACGCCACGCAAGTATCCCGAGCGAGCTGTCGGGCGGCATGCGCCAGCGCGTGGCGATCGCCCGCACGCTGATCCTGTCGCCGCGCATCATCCTGATGGACGAGCCGTTCGGCGCGCTCGATCCGACGACGCGGCTGCACATGCAGGAGCTGCTGGTCGATCTGTGGAAGGAAGCGCAGGCGACGGTGTTCTTCGTCACGCATTCGATCGAGGAAGCGATCTATCTCGGCGATCGCGTCTACGTGTTCTCGTCGTCGCCCGGCACGATCATCCGCGAGATGGTGGTGCCGCCGCCGACCCATCCGCCGAAGGAGATGCTGCGCGAGCCGGCGTTCGTCGAGCGGGTGTGCGAGATCCGCGACATCATGGACAACCTGGCGACGTCGACGCGAGCCGGGCGACTGAGCGGTGGCCATCCGCGACGACCCATCGCCGCCGATCGCGTCTCGACCGAGCACAGCCGATCCGGCCGCCGCAGCCGCCGCCGCAGGGCGCCGGGATGCCCGACTATCTGAAGGAAGCGTTTCTCTTCCGCTGGAACCTGCTGTTCTTCCTCGGCGGCGCGGCCGCCGCGGCGCTGACGCCGCTGGCCGGCGTGCTGCTGCCGCTGGTCGCCGCCGGCGAGCTGACCTATCTCGCCGGGCTGGTCTCGCTGCCCCGGTTCCGCGCGGCGATCGACGCCAAGGTCCACGCCAGCCGGACGCGGCCGGCGGCGGCAGCGCGGCCGGCCAGCCGCCGCCGGTCTCGCTGGTCACGATGCTCGAAGGGCCTGCCCGCCGATGCGCGCACGCGGTTCGAGCGGCTGCACGCGCGCTGCCTGGAGATGCGCGGCATCGCCGCCGGCGTGCGCGGCGCCGCCGGCGATCAGGGCAGCAGCGCCGAGGAGATTCGCACGCCGGGACTCGATCGGCTGCTCTGGCTGTTCCTGCGCCTGCTGCTCTCGAAGACCGCGCTCGATCGCTTTCTGCAGACGATGAACGAGCAGGAGATTTCGACGCGGCTGGCCGAGCTGCGAAAGAGCCTGCGCGCACGGCGCAGAGCCGGCGGCGACGATCGCGATCGTCCAGTCGCTGCAGGACAGCATCGCGATGGGCGAGCTGCGGCTCGACAACTACGGCCGCGCGAAGAAGAACGCCGAGTTCGTGACCATCGAGCTCGATCGCATCGAAGGCAAGATCCAGGCGCTCGCCGAGATGGCGGTCAACCGGCAGGATCCGGATTTCCTCAGCAGCCAGGTCGACTCGGCCGCCGACAGCATGCGGCAGACCGAGAAGGCGGTCAGCGAGCTGCAGCACCTCACCGGCCTCGCCGATCAACTCGAAGAGCCGCCGGCGATCCTCGACGCCGACCTGCGGACGGTGCTGCAGCCATGACGCCTGATCCCGCTGCCCCGCCGTCCGTCCCGAGAAGCTGCCCGACTGGTTCCCGCCGTGGGCGGCGCAGCTGGCCGAGCTCTATTTTTCGGGCACCACGGCGGCGTTCGTGCTGCACGGCAACACCTACGACCTCTTTCGCATCGGCGCGGGCGACGACCGTCGCGCTACGGCGTGCTCGCGGAGTTTCTGGCCGAGCAGCTGTTCGGCCGCTGGTCGCTGGTGCTGCACTACGACCTCGGGCCGCGGCCTGCGCGCGTTCGCCGGCCGCGACGAGCAGCGGCTCAAGGACATGGTGGCGCTCGCCAACCGCAAGGTCGGCGACCTGAGCGCGCTGCCGAAAGATCCGGCGGCCGCGTTCGCGGTGCTCGATCGCTTCGTGCGCAACAACATCATGGCCGCGGAGGGCGATCGCCTCAGCCTCGCGGTGATCATCGACCAGGCGTCGTACGTGTTTCCGTCCGGCGAGCCCGGCCGCCTCAACCTGCAGGCGTCGTCCGAGCTGGTGACGATGCTCAACTGGGCGATGAGCCCGCACGTCAAGCAGCTGAACATGGCGTTCGTGCTGGTCGACGAGAAGCTGGCCGACGTGAGCGATCGCCTCACCGGCAACCCGCACGTCGCGACGATCGAGGTGCCGCTGCCGAACGAGCAGGAGCGCGAGACGTTCATCGAGACCGTCGACCGGCACGCGCGCCGATCGAGGACTTCTCCGACTTCGACGCGGCCGGGCTCGCGAAGCTGACCGCCGGCATCTCGCTCACCGATCTCAACGTGCTGATTCAGTCGGCGCGCGAAAGCGGCACAGCGGCTCGACGCGCGCGGTGTTCCGCTCGCTGAAGAAGCGGCTGCTCGAGCGGCAGTGCCGCGGCCTGCTCGAGTTCATCGAGCCGAAGTGGACGCTCGACACCGTCGTCGGCCACGAGGCCGCGAAGGCGCGGCTGCGCGAGGACGCGGCGCTGCTGAAGCGCGGCGCGCTCGACAGCCTGCCGATGGGCTATCTGATCTGCGGCCCGGTCGGCACCGGCAAGTCGTTTCTCGCGCAGTGCGTCAGCGGCGAGATCGGCGTGCCGTGCGTGATCCTCAAGAACTTCCGGTCGAAGTACGTCGGCGAGACCGAAGGCAATCTCGAGCGCGTGCTGTCGGTGCTGCGCGCGATGGGCCCGGTGGTCGTCGTCGTCGACGAAGCCGACGCCGCGCTCGGCAGCCGCGAGCAGGACGGCGACTCCGGCACGTCGAGCCGCGTGTTCGGGATGATTGCCGCGCAGATGGGCGACACGCAGTACCGCGGCCGGATCATCTGGATGCTGCTGACCGCGCGTCCCGATCTGCTGCCGATCGACCTCAAGCGCCAGGGCCGCGCCGAGGTGCACATCCCGCTGTTCTATCCGACCGACGAGAGCGAGATCCGCCAGATGTTCGTGATCCTCGCGAGCAAGCTCGGATCGCGCGTCGTCGCCCGAGGACGTGCCGCCGATTCCGCAGCGCGGCCAACTGTCGGGCGCCGACATCGAGGGCATGGTCGGCCGCGCGTGGCGGACGTCGCTGCTGGCCGGCGCCGATCACGTCACGCGCGAGGCGCTGGCCGACGTCGTCGCGCAGTTCATGCCGTCGACGCAGGGGCTCGAGCGCGAGCTGCAGGAAACGGCGGCGATGCTCGAATGCACCGACCGCCAGTTCCTGCCGCCGGCGATTCGTCGAGAAGATGGCGGCCGAAGGCGGGCGCGGCAAGCTGCAGGCGCGGCTGACGGCGCTCAAGCAGATCGTGAAGGAACTTTAATTGGGAGGCATGTGATGGCACGCACAAGCTGGTTCGACGAAGACGCGCAACACCCGTCGATTCAGGAGCAGCTCGAGAAGCTCGAATCGTTCACGAGCGCGCTGGCCGACGGCGTGGTCTCGAAGCAGGAGCTGAGCGGCCAGGAGCAGCGGCTGGTGGCGGCGATGAAGGCGCTCGAGGCCGAGCTGAGCGACGAGCTGCACGCGAAGGTGACGACGGTGCTCGTCGAGCTGACCGCCTACAACGTGATGCGGCTCCTGCACGAGCTGCAGGCGGAGCAGACGCGGATGGCGTTCAGCAAGGCGTGATGTCGGCGCGGTGCCTCTCCGCGACGAGCGTGCTCGTCGCCGCCACGATCGTGATGGCGCAAGGCGTGGCGCAGACGCCGACGCCATTCGCGGCCATCGTCGACGGTTATCTCGATCGCTTCGCCGCGTATCATCCGTCGATCGCGGCCGGCAACGGCCTGCATGGCCACGACGGCGAGCTCGAGGATTTCTCGGCGCCCGCCGATCGCGGCCGAAGTGAAATGGCTGCGGGCGACGCAGGCGGACGCTCGGCGCTATCGACGTCGCACGGCTCACGCCGGACGAGCGGGTGGACCACCGCATCCTGCAGGGCATCATCGATGGCTGGCTGCTGGATCTGGACACCGTCCGGACCTGGACGCCGCAACCCGATGATCTACGCCACCGCCATCTCCGACGGCGTGCACAACCTGATGACGATGGAGTCGTCTGCCGCGTCGGCGCGGATGCCGCAGGTCGTGGCCAAGCTGCGCGCGCGTGCCGGCGCTGCTGGCGGCAGCGCGCACCAACATCCGGCAGCCGCCGCGCGTCTTCGTCGAGCGCGCGGCGATCATGTTCCGCGGCGTCGCGGACCTCCTGAGTCGGGATCTCGGTCTCGCGTTTGCCGAGGTGCAAGGATCCGTCGCTGCAGGCGGCGTTGCGCGGCGCGGCGGACGCCGCGCGCGTCGCGGTGGAGCAGTACGCGACCGAGCTGGAGACGACCGCGCTGACGGCGGCGACCGGGCAGCTATGCGATCGGCACGGCGAACGTCGAGGCGCAGGTACCGCGCCGAGGAGCTGATCGATACGCCCGCGGCGACGCTGCTGGCGATCGGCGAGCGCGAATTGAAGCAAGACGCAGGCGGAGTTCACGGCCGCCGCTTCGCGCGTGGATCCGCAGCCGCCCGGCGCTCGACGTGTGGCGCGACGTGCTGAACGACCATCCCCAACGTGGCGAGGTGGCGCCGGCCGCTCAGAAGATCGTGGACGAGCTGTTCGCGTTCATCCGCGAGCGCCATCTCGTCGATCTGCCCGCGGGCGAGCGCGTCATCGTCGCGGCCGCGCCGGCCTACGATCTCGGCCTCGCCTCGATGCACTCGTCGCCGCCGCTCGAGCCGCATCCGGTCAAGAGCTTCTACTACATCACCGACGCGCAGGCCGGCTGGCCGCTCGAACGCCAGAATGCGTGGCTGCAGAAATTCAACTACGCGACGCTGGCCGATATCAGCGCGCACGAGGTGGCGCCGGGCCACTACGTCCACAGCCTGTTCATGCGGCGGACGCCAGGCAAGATCCGCCGCATCTGGATCGGGCTCAATCCGTTTCCGCAGCCCTCGTCGGGCCAGGACGGCTGGGCGCACTATGCGGAACAGCTCGTCGCCGACGAGGGCTTCAAGCGCGACGATCCGCGCTACCGGCTCGCCCAGACGAGCGAGGCGCTCACGCGCATCTGCCGCCTGATCGCGGGCCTCCGGCTGCACAGCGGCGAGTGGTCGATCGATCGCGCCGCGCAGCTGTTCGAGGTCGAGGCGCACCTGCCGGCTCCGGCGGCCCGGCAGGAAGCGACGCGCGGCACCTACGATCCGACCTATGGCGGATATTTTCTCGGCAAGATGGCGGCGCTCAAGCTGCGCCGTGATGTCGCGGCCGCGCGCGGCGCAGGCGTTCAACCTGCGCGAGTTTCACGAGCAGGTGATGTCGAACGGCATCGCGCCCTGGTGGGCGCACCGGCAGCTGCTGCTGCCCGGCGATCGCGGCGCGGTGGTGGACTAGCGTGGAATGCTGGTCCAGGGCGTTTTCCCCTCGGCGCCACGTACCACTGCACTCTCAACTGATGTAGTGCAGGCCTTCAGGCCTGCCCGGACGGCGGACCTGAAGGTCCGCACTACACAAAGTGAAAAACGCTCTAACGATCGGCGGTCGCTGTCGCCAGCCGATCGCCGACGAGGTTGACCGACACCGTGGTCATCAGGATGAAGAGGCCGGGCGCGATCGCCAGCCACGGCTCGGTGCCGAGCGACGCCTGCGCCTGATACAGCATGTTGCCCCAGCTGGCCTGCGGCGGGCGCACACCGACGCCGAAGAAGCTGAGCGCCGATTCCAGCAGGATGCCGCGCGCCACCGCCAGCGTGATCGAAACCGCGACCGCCTGCGCGGCATTCGGCAGCAGGTGACGCGCCAGCACGCGCAGATGCCCGGCGCCCGCAGCCCTCGCGCTCTCGACGAAGCCGCGGCCGCCGAGCGCGATGAACTCGGCGCGGACGACGCGCGCCGTTTCCATCCAGCCGGCGAGGCCGATCAGCACGATCAGCATCGGCACGGACGGCCGCAGCACGACCGCGACAATCATCAGCAGCGGCAGCCGCGGGCACGGCGAGCAGGCCGTCGGTGACGCGCATCAGCACGGCGTCGACGGCTCCGCCGGCGTAGCCGGCGACGCCGCCGATCGCGACGCCGCTGGCGCCGGCGACGACCGCAGACAGCAGGCCGACGGCGAGCGACACGCGCGCGCCGTAGAGCACGCGCGCGAGCACGTCGCGTCCGAGCTCGTCGGTCCCGAACCAGTGCGCCGGCGACGGCGCCGCGCGACGGACCGACAGGTCGATGCGGTCCGGGGCGGACGGCGCCAGCCACGGCGCCGCGATGGCGGCCGCGATCAGCGATGCGAGAACGAGCGCCGGCAACGCGCATCAGCCCGCCACGCGCGGATCGATCGCCGCGTGCAGCGCGTCCGCCGCGACGTTGAAGACGACCACGGCCGACGACGACAGCATCAGCAGCGCCATCAGCACGGTGTAGTCGCGACGGGCCAGCGCCTCGGTGAACAGGCTGCCGAGCCCGGGCCAGGCGAACACGCTCTCGGTCACCACCGCGCCCGGAGACGAGCAACGCGGCGTCGACGGTCACGATCGCCAGCAGTGGTCCGAGCGCGTTGCGCAGCGCATGACGCAGAATCACTCGCGCCGGCGGCAGGCCGCGCGCCTCCGCCGCGAGGATGAACGGCTGATGGATCGTCTCGATCATCGAGCCGCGCAGGTAGCGCGACCAGCCCGACGCCAGAACGAATGCCAGCACGGCGGTCGGCATCACCAGGTGCTGCAGATGGCTGACGACGTCGTCGTCGCCGGGTGCGGCGCGGCCCGACGAGGGCAGCCAGCGGAGGCCGACTCGCGAAGACCATCTGCAGCAGCAGGCCGAACCAGAAGCCAGGCAGCGAGACGCCGATCATCGCGGTCACGGTCGTCACCCGATCGAACCAGCGACCGCGGCGCACGCCGGCCCAGCACGCCGACGGGTATCGTCAGCGCCAGCGCACAGCGAATCGACACGCCCATCAGCTCGATCGTGGCGGGCAATCGCTCGAGCACGCGGCTGACGACCGGACGGCCGTCGCTGAAGCTGTAGCCCCAATCGCCCCGAACGAACGCCGCCAGCCAGGCCCCGTATTGCTGCCAGAGCGGCCGGTCGAGGCCCAGCGCCCGGCGCAGCCGCTCGATGTCTTCGGGCCGCACGTTGGGGTTGGCCAGGTAGATCGCCAGCGGTCCACCGGGCGCGGCATGAATCAGCAGGAACACGAGCGCGGAGATGAGAAAGAGCAGCGGGACGGCGTGAGCGAATCGACGAGCGAGAAGGCGCCCCACGGCCTTCAGCTTATTTGATTTCCCACTCGTGCACGTTCCAGAAGATGCCGGTGTTGGTCGGATTGCCCTTGAAGTGGGTGAGCGAGGCCGGCACGGCGTCGAGACGGGTCACGGTGTAGAGCGGAATCTCCGGCACCTGGTCGGCGACGATCGCCTGCGCGCGCTCGAGCAGCGCCTTGCGCGCGGCTCGATCGACCGTGCGATCGGACGCGTAGAGCAGCCTGGTCAGCTCGTCGTCCACGAAATAGTTGATGTTGCGTCCAGCCGGCGGCGTCCGGTCGGCCGCGAAGAACGTCGTCAGCTCGGGGTCCGAGGGCATCTGCCACCAGTGCAGCATGGCGTCGAAGCGCCCCTCGAACCAGATCGCGCTGATCGCCGTGCCGTCCTGAAGCTCCACCTTCACGTCCACGCCCGACGTCACGCAGCTGACGCTCGATCGCCTGGGCGATGTTCTCGCGGATGGCGTAGCCGGCCTGGGTGATGAGCGTGAACGCGAGCCGCGTGCCGCGCGCGCTCGCGGATGCCGTCCGGCGCGAGCTTCCAGCCGGCCTCGTCGAGCAGCGCGCGAGCCTTGGCCGGATCGAACGGATAGCGGGTGACGCGATCGGTGTAGGCCCACGACACCGGCTGGATCGGGCCGAGCGCGACCGGCGCCAGGCCGTCGAGGATCGTCCGCACGTACTCGTCGCGATCGAGCGCGGCGATGAGCGCGCGCCTGACGCGGACGTCGGCAAACGGCGGAAAGTGCTGCTCGTTCAGCGTCACGTGCTCGTAGGCGTTGCCGGGCGTCCTCGCGACCACGATCGACTGCGAGCGTCGGCGAGCTCGCGATACTTGTCCCACGGCACCAGCGGCGACGACGTGCACCTCGCCGCTCTTCAGTTGATTGATGCGCGTGTTGGTGTTCGCGATGAAGGTGAAGAGCAGCTGCCGAATCTTCGGATACTGGTCGCCGCGCCAGTAGTGCGGCACGCGCTCGAGCAGGATGTGCTCGCCGGCCTTCCATTCCACGACGTGATACGGACCGGTCCCGAGCGGGTTGCGGTTGTAGTCCTGCGCGCGATCGATGTCGCGTCCCTGCAGGATGTGCTTCGGCAGGGCGCCGCGGATGAACTGGATGTCGTACGGCGCGTAGATCTCCTTGTAGTGGACGACCGCGGTCAGCGGATCCGGCGTGTCCACCGAGGTGATCCGATCGAAGCCGTCGGTGCTCTCGGGGTTGTAGTTCGGCCCGTTGATCGCCTCGACCGTGAACTGCACGTCGGCGGACGTGAACGGCTGTGCCGTCGTGCCACGTCACGCCGGGCCGCAGCTTCCAGGTGACGTCCATGCCGCCGTCGCCGCGCAGCCGTCACGCCGCCGTTCTCGACCGTCGGGACCTCGGTCGCGAGCAGCGGCACGACGCGCATCTGCTCGTCGGTCGTGGTCAGCCCCTCGACGATGCAGGTCTGGATGTCCTCGAGGATGTGCGTGCTGAAGCGGTTCAGCGTGTCCGGCTCGCGGTCGTAGCCGACGATCAGCAGATCGTTGGACGGCGCGACCGCGGCCGAACGGCCGCGGCACGCCGGCGGCGGCCGTCGCGAGCGCCGCGAGCGCCAGGACGGCGCCGCGGCAGCGCCGACCCGCGTCGCGCCGCGTCACCAGAGCGCCTTCCAGCAGCGGCACCGGAATCGAGCCGAACGACAGCACGCGATCGTGAAAGCGCCGCAGCGAGAACGCCGCTCCTTCGGCGCTGGCCGACGTGCGCGTCGCAGGCGATGCAGGCCTTCGGTGCCGAGCCAGTACATGATGGCGGTCGCCGGGAAACATCGAGTTCTTGCAGACCTCGCCACGCGCCGCCTCCGGCGACATCCCGACGCGGTCGCGATAGACGCCGACCGCCTCGTCGAAGGTCATCGACCCGGCATGGAGCCCGAGGTCGACGACGGCGCGCGCCAGCAGCCGGGCGCGCGTGTGCTGCTGCGCGAGCGACTCGTCCGGCGGTGAGAAAGCCGATTTCGTCCATCAGGTCGGTGGCGTAGCAGGCCCAGCCCTCGGCCATCGTGCCGCCGAGAAACATGCCGATGCGGCTGGCGCAGTCCACCGCCGCGACCCGCCCGATCTCGGAGTCGCCGGCGATACGCGTAGTGGTTCTGCACGTGATGGCCGATCGCGCCGTGATGGACGACGTGATTCAGCTTGATGACGCTGGTGTTGGCGGCGCGCAGCCGGCGCTGCTGCTCGTCCGGCGGCATGTCTTGCGTCGATCGGCGTCACGACGTAGTCGTGCACCGGCAGGCGATCGAACGGCGCCGGCGATCGATAGAACAGATAGTAGAGAAACGGTGCGGCGTCGCGGGTCTGAGGCGGAATCGGCACGTAGCGGATCGGAGACGTCGGGCCAGGTGACGAGGTCGTGCGCGGTTCGACGCGCGCCTGGCACTCGTCCCAGATCTGCTGATAGGTCGCGAGATAGCCGGCCACGTCGGATGCGCGTCGGCGAGCCGCGCCTGGACCTCCGGCGTAGCCGCCGGGCGCGGCCGACACGCGCGCGGTCGATCGAGCTCCGCGAGCGCTTCGTCCAGCGCGCCGGCGGCGTCGCGCCGCGAGCGCCGCCGCGGTCTGTTCGCAGTGATGGCCGCGGCTCAGGAGCAGATCGAAGCAACTCCGCTCCCACCGCGAGCCGATCCGGCGGAGCGGCGGCGACCTCGTGGGTCAGCCAGCTGGCGGTACTCGTCGACGGCCGCCGACGCCCGCTCGCAGCCGCGACGAACGACGGGCGGTCGTCGAGCGATTCGAGCGCCAGCCACCTGGCGCACGCCGTCGCGCAGCAGCCGCGCGGCGCCGTCGCATTCGTGCAGACACTTCGCGCGCCACTGGTCGGGAACGCCGTGGCCGATCGATCGTCGAGCGCCCGCGAGAAATGCCGGCATCGCCTCGAGACGCGCCGCGAGCGCGCCGGCGCGCTGCGGCGGCCGGCGCGAACGGACGCGTGATCAGCGAGATGATCGCCGAACACCGCTTCGCCGAGCGCGAGCGACGGATTGCCGCGCTGAAAATGCGGGCTGTCGATCTCGGCGATCTGGATGTCGAGAAACGACGATCGCGAGCGCACGATCCCGCGTGGCGACGTCGCGCAGGACGTCGCGCCGGATCGGAGCGCTCCCGAGCGACGGTCCGCAGGCTCCGCATCTCGTCGGCCGCCGCCGCCAGGCCGTCGGGCGACCAGTCGGGCAGGCGATCGTCGTGCTCGTGAACGCCGGTGAACGTCGCGTTGACCGGCCGCAGGCGGTAGTAGCTCTCGAAGAACGCGATCGAGTGCGGTCATCAGGCCAGCGGCAGCGAGACCCAGCGGCGCTCGCGGAACGAGTGTTCCACCGCGTTGATCACTTCCTGCACCAGGCGCCGTCGTCGAAATCGCCTTCGTTGGCCGGATCGTCGCTGAGGATCTCCGAGATGAAGCTGCTCACGAGGTTGGCGTAGAACAGCGTGCGCCACGATTCGCGTGCGGCTGCCGCCGGGCGGATAGAAGCGCGCGGGGATCTCGAGCTCGCGGAACTCGACCTGGTCCGGCCGTCGCGGCCCGGAGCGTCTCGCAGATGCCGTCCTCCTCGACCAGCCGGCAGATGAGCGCGCCTTCGCTGCCGTACACGCGCGCCTCGATGCCCGGGATAGTTGCCGACGGTGACGAAGCTCGTCTGGATCGAGCACAGCGCGCCGTTGGCGAACTCGCCGAGGAAGATGTCGCCGTCGTCGATGTTCATGCGCATCATCCGGTTGGTCGCGCGCACCATGCGCTCCGGGATGAAGTTCCGCATCGTGCCGACGACCTGCTTGAAGTCGGCGCCGACCATCAGGTGCGCCAGATCGATGATCGGCGCGCCGTAGCCCTCGAGCGACGACACCTGAATCACCGACTGATCGGCGGTGTGGTCCACCTGCCGCAGCGGGTTCTGCGGGTCGAGCCACTGCGAGTTCTGCTCGTAGCCGTTGAAGATGAACGGCGTGCCGATGAAGCCGTCGGCGACCAGCTCCCGCATGTAGCGCATCGCCGGGCTGTAGCGGAACGTGAAGCCGACCTTCGTCTTCAGGCCCTTCTGCTTCGCGAGATCGCGGCGCGCGAATCGTGTCGCGGTAGTCGTAGGCGACCGGCTTCTCGCAGAGCACGTGCTTGCCCGCCTCGAGCGCCGCCCACGCCAGCTCGAAGTGGGTGTGGCTCGGCGTGCAGACGTCGATGAGGTCGATGTCCGCGCGATCGAGCAGCTCGCGGCGTCGGCGGTCACCGTCGCGATGTCGAACTCCGTGGCGGCCGCCTGAGCGCGCTCGAGCTCCGGTATCGGCGATCGCCACCACGCGGCAGCGCGGATCGCGCGATAGCCGGGCAGATGCGCGCTTCGCGCCCAGGCGCCGGCGCCGAGCACGCCGACCTTGACGATACGAGGAGTGGTCATCGAGGCCATAGCCTCGCACGGCCGCGGCGCCCGCGGCAAGTTGCGCGGCTATCCGGAGATGACGTGATGCGGCTGCCGACGAGCTGCGCGCGGCATGGACGCGGATGGCGTTCAGCAAGGCCTGAAGGTCTGCGTTCCTTGATCTTACTTTCGGTTCGCCGGCATCCGCTGGTTCAGTTCCTCGAACCAGTTGAGGACCACGACGATGTTGGCCTGCGCGGCCCGTGGCTCACTCGCCGGCGCATCCTTGAGCATCAGGAACCGGCGGCCATCCGGTGAGACGTCGTAGTGGCGAGCTGGATTCGGCTCGGGATATTTGGTGTCGATGATCTTCGATGAAGTGTCCATGCTGAACGTGGATTCGGACGTTCGGACCGGCACGGCCGTCAGCGTCTGGGATTCATCGAGGTAGAACAGCTCGCGGCCGCTCTTCGCCCACGCGGCCCTCGTCCCGCCTCCGATCGAGATTTGCCAGCGGCCCCCGTCTACCTGCGGGAACGGTCGCACGTAGATCTCGAGCCGGCCAGATTCAGCCGACTGGTACGCGAGAAAGCGGCCGTTCGGTGAGATCTCGGCGAAGGTGCCGGCGAACAGGTTCTGCGCCACCGCTCCTGCCCCCGAGGGGCTGACGTCGCGCGAAGGACCGGTCAGCGGAACCTGGATGACGCCGCCCGTCCGCTTTGGCTGGACGTCGAAGCCAAACGCGCGGCTCCCGTCGGGCGCGACGGACGTGGGCCATTGGGGGTTCGTGCTCGTCGTCAGCCGTTCGGCAGTGCCGGTACCGTCGGCAGCCTGGCTGTACAGGTTCAGCGTGCCGGTGCGATCCGACATGAAGATGATCCGCCGGCCATCTGGTGTCCACACCGGCAGCCCGTTCATGCCAGGAGTAAAGGTCAACGGCCTCAGCGTTTCCCTCGCCAGATCCCAGATCCAGATCTCAGTGTTTCCGCGATCAAGGATGCCGATCGCCAGACGCGTGCCGTCGGGGGATATGCGCGGAGGACCGTAGGCGCGCGGCGGCGCCTTGATCCGTTCCTCGTGTCCACGCCGGTCGACCCACACAAGCGACCGCGACGCCGCCTGTCCTCCGGCGTCCCCCGGCATGTAAATGAGGGTGCCCGATCCCGAAACGGCGTAGTTGGCTGCGCCGGTCGGTTTCATGAGCACGCGTTCGACGATGGTCGCCGGATCGCCAAGCACCTCGAGCTGGACCGGATCGAATCTCACGGCGCGAAGCGTCCCGGCCGTTCGCGAAAATCAGGTGGCCGGTGGGAACGTACTGGGCATCGCTTCCTCCTCGAACCAGAATCTTGTGCCGGCCCGTCTTCAGGTCCAGGACGGCTACCTGCGAGCTGTCGGCCTGGCCCGCCGCCACGATGGCAATGGTGAACAAGACGCCGCGCCCGCCCGGCAGCATCGAGGGGAACGCATGGTTCCGCTCATGCAGCGCCGGATCCGGCGTCGTCAACACCGCGGGCTCACCGCCGTCGGCGGACACGCGCCACAAGCCGGTGCCGGGAGTGTAAGTGGCAAATGCGATGGTGTTGTCGTCTCCCCAACTTGCACCGAGCGGTACCCCACCGACCTGGCACAGCGAGGTGACCGGTCCTCCCGCAATCGACACCTTCTTCAGGACTCGCTCCTCGAAGAACCCGATCCATCGGCCGTCCGGGGAAAAGAACGGCGCGTAGGCGGCGCCCACATCCGCGACCGGCTGCGCCTCGAGCTGATCGATCGCGCGCATCATCAGCGGGCTGCCGTTGGTTTCGGTTCCTCCGACGTGGTACACCAAGCGGCGGCCGTCAGGGGAGAGGGCGAGATCGCGGTCAGGACCCGAGACGTTGAGCGCCGGTTCTGGCGGCGGTGCGATGGCGAAGCGCGAGGTCTGCGCCGCCTTGACCGGCCCCGGCGATAGCTGGATCCGCAGGGCGAGCGTGGCGAGTACCGCCACGCCCGCCAGCGTCGCGATCGCCGCGCCGGTCACGCGGCGGGACGGAGGCGCTGGCCGCGCGAGGATCTCGGTGGCCGGAGGCGCGATCGCATCGTCGATTTCCAATTGGGCCGCGGCGGCCGAATCGAGCCGCCGCTGGCGATCCTTCTCCAGACACCGGCGCAGCAGCCGGCGAATCGCGAGCGGAGTCGCCGCCGGCAAGGCGCGCCAGGGCGGATCTGTCTTGAGCACCGACACCAGGGTGTCCGAGTTCGTCTCACCCGTGAACGGACGTTGGCCCGTGATCATCTCGAAGACGATCACGCCGAACGCCCAGATGTCGGCACGTCTGTCGACCGGCCGACCCCTGGCTTGCTCGGGGCTCATATAGGCAGCGGTCCCGAGGATGAGGTTCGCCGCGGTCGCGGGGCCGCCGGGGAGCGGCGCACTCGTCATGTCCGCACTCGCGCCGGCGGCCGGGTCGATGGCCTTGGCCAGCCCGAAGTCCAGCACCTTCACGGTGCCGTCCTCGCGAATCTTGATGTTCGCCGGCTTCAGGTCCCGATGGACGATCCCGTGCTCGTGCGCGGCTTCGAGCGCCGCGGCGATCTGCCTGGCGATCGGCAGGGCCTCGTCCAGCGTGAGCGCGCCACGCGCGATTCGATCGGCGAGCGTCGCGCCGTCGATCAGCTCCATCACCAGCGCGCGCCGGCCGCCCGCATCCTCGAGGCCGTGGACTTGTGCGATGTGCGGATGATTGAGGGACGCAAGGAGCTGCGCTTCCCGGCTGAATCGTACGAGGCGATCGGGATCATCGGCGACGGCGGGAAGCAGGACCTTGATCGCCACGTCGCGATTCAGCCTGGTATCACGGGCGCGATAGACCTCGCCCATCCCACCCGTGCCGATCCGCGCCGCGATGTGGTAGCAGCCGATGAATTGACCTTCGAGGCTCTGGGTCGGCAAGACCTCGTCGAGCGGTACGGCCGGCGTCTCCAGAAAGCTTGCCGCCTGCTCGTGTGACGCCAGCAACCGCTCGGCCTCGGTTCGCAGTGTCTCGTCGCCGTCGCATGCCGCGGCAACGTAGGCGGGACGCTCGTCCAACGGCAGCACTCGAGCGGCCGCGAATATCTCCTTCAGGCGATTCCAGTCTTCGGGAGGGAGGTTCACCTGGCTCGGATTCTACTCGCCGGGTTCACACGGCGGCTGACAATCGCTGGTGGAGCCAGGCTTTCGCCATGGCCCACTCTCGTTCGACCGTGGCCGTCGATATGTCGAGGGCGTCGGCGGTTTCCGGGATGTTGAGCCCGGCGAAGAATCGCAGCTCTACGACCCGGCACTGACGGGCATCCAACGACGACAACGCGTCGAGCGCCTCGTCCAGGGCGAGCACGTCCACGGCGGAGGTCTGAGCCGCAGCCGGGTTCGCCTCGTCCAGGCCGATCATCGTGGCGCCGCCGCCACGCTTGTCGGCCCGCTTTCGGCGGGCGTGATCGACGAGGACCTGGCGCATCAGCCGGGCCGAGATGGCGAAGAAGTGCGTCCGGCTGGTTGGCGTCGAGTGATCGGCGCCCACGAGTCGCAGGAACACCTCGTGTACGAGGGCTGTCGGCTGCAGGGTGTGCCCGGCGGGTTCTCGGCGCAGGTGGCCGCGCGCCACGCGCCGCAGTTCGTTGTAGACCAGCGGCATCAGGCGGTCGAGCGCCGCGGCATCCCCCTCGCGCCAGGACACCAGCAGCCCGGTTACGTCGTGCACGCCGGAGTGGTGGGTCATCGGCTGGTGAGGGGAAATGCCGTGCCTTTGCGCTTCTATCTTATAGGACGGACGAATGCCGTACCTGACCGACTGCCACCAGTGAGCATGTCGGTGTCGACCACGTCAGCCAAGAGGAGTTCTCATGACAACCTATCGTCGTCCTCTCGTCGTGATTGCGGGCCTTGTCGCCTTGGTTCTCACCCTCGGCAGTGGCGCCGCTTCGGTCGCGGCGTCCGAGAAGAGCAAGCGTCACAAACAGCTCCACGTGACCAAGGACTGCATGCCGTACACAGGGCTTGCCGGTTCCTTTTGCGTGATCACCTCCTCGAATCTCCCGGAGATCAAGGTTGGATCGAAGGTCTTGTATGACCAGTCGGCCGGCATCCCGGCGGGCATGCTGGACAGCAACGTCGTTCTGGACACCGGCGGTGGAGACAGGGCTGTCGGCCGCTGCACACTGGATCTGGTGACCGGCCTCGGATTGTGCACGTTCTCCGACGGGACCGGAGAGCTCGCGGGGTTTCACGCTCGCGTTGATGTGTCGGCCCTGGGCGGCAAACAGTGGGCCTGGGACGGGACGTACGGATTCAGATCGGAGCACGAACGTTAGAGCGTGGTTGCGATCGCTCTAGCGCGAAGGCTTGAGCCGGGCGGGGATTGTCGCGACCATCCACGCTCGGCTGACGTCTTCGCCGGACGCTGGGGAATTGCCTTCTCGTTCAGGCGGTCGATCCGGGAGGAGCCGCGCTCAGCCAGCCCGCCGACTCCCACGAGCGACGGATCTTCTGCACCCACGCTTCGAGGTCCTCGCCCGAGGACGCGACATGCGTGGCGATCGGCAGACCTTCATACAGCACAGCGCACTCGGATCCGTTTGGCACCGTTCGCTGGATGCACATCAGGCGGCGCCGTGCCGAATACAGGCTCCAATGAATGATGTCGCTCGGGTCCATGGAACGAGTGGCTGCCAGCCTGATGCCACCCCGATCGCGCAGAATGGCTCGAATTTCCGCGGATGTGGATGAGCCGGCGCGTTACCCGGAAATACAGGCCATGCGTAAGGGTGACGACTGGGCGGCCCGCGCCCCTTCGGGCCGGCTAGCGGGAAGACGCTTTGCGGCGGTGCGAGATGAGCTCGAACAGCATCGGCAGCACCGACACGAAGACGATGCCGATCGTGACCAGCGAGAAGTTGTTCTTGATGATCGGGATGTTGCCGAAGAACCAGCCGGCGCCGAGGCACAGCGCCACCCACGCCGACCGCGCCGACCGCGTTGTAGAGCACGAACGTCGCCGGCGTCATCTGCGCCGCGCCGGCGACAAACGGCACGAAGGTCCGCACGATCGGCACGAAGCGGCCGAGGATCGACCGCCTTGCCGCCGTACTGCTCGAAGAAGGCGTGCGCGCGATCGAGATAGCTGCCGTTGTTCAGCAGGCCGGATGGTCGCCGGCTGAAACACGCGCGGCCCGATGAAGCGGCCGACCGCGTAGTTGACGGCGTTGCCGGTGAAGGCCGCCAACATCAGCAGCGCCAGCATCGCCGGCATGCTCAGCTCGCCGGTCGCGCACAGCGCGCCGGCCGCGAACAGCAGCGAGTCGCCGGGCAGGAACGGCGTGACCACGAAGCCGGTCTCGGCGAACACGATCGTGAACAGGATCGCGTAGACCCACGATGCCGTAGGCGGCGACGAACTCGAGCAGGTGCTTGTCGAAGTGGAGGACGAAATCGATCATGGATGGCCGTCTGGCTCGGTATCGGACAGACCAGACGTCGAGCGCCTGGGTCAGGTCTTCCTTCAGGTCGTCGATGTCCTCGATGCCGGCCGAGATGCGCACCAGGCCGTCGGTGATGCCGATCGCGGCGCGCCGCTCCGGCGGCACCGACGCGTGCGTCATCGTCGCCGGATGCGAGATCAGCGTCTCGACGCCGCCGAGGCTCTCGGCGAGCGACATGCAGCTTGACGCCGTTCAGCAGCCGCCGCGCCGCCTCGAGCGAGCCGAGCTCGAACGCCAGCATGCCGCCGAAGCCGCGCATCTGCCGCTTCGCCAGCTCGTGCTGCGGATGCGACGGCAGCCCCGGATAGTGGACGTGCTGCACCTTCGGGTGCGCGCCGAGAAACTCGGCGAGCGCCAGGCCGTTGGCGTTGTGCTGCCTGCATGCGGATCGGCAGCGTCTTGGTGCCGCGCAGCACCAGCAACGAATCGAACGGGCTGAGGATCGCGCCTTCGGCGTTCTGCACGAACTTCAGCCACTCGATGTCGTCGTCGCGCACGGCGACGACGATGCCGCCGATGCTGTCGCTGTGGCCGTTGAGGTACTTGGTCGTGCTGTGGGTGACCAGATCGGCGCCGAACTCGATCGGCCGCTGGAGGTACGGGCTGGCGAAGGTGTTGTCGACGACCAGCCGCGCGTCGTGGCGGTGGGCGAGGTCGGCCGCGGCGCGCAGGTCGGTGAGCCGCATGACCGGGTTGGTCGGCGTCTCGACGAACAGCATCCGCGTCGCCGGCGTCATCGCGCGCTCGACCTCGTCGAGGTTCGAGGTGTCGACGTAGCTGAACGACAGCTGATAGCGGCGCAGCACCTTGTCGAACAGCCGGAAGGTGCCGCCGTAGGTGTTGTCGGAGACGACGACGTGGTCGCCGGCCTTCAGCATCGTGGCGATGGCGCCGATGGCGGCCATGCCCGAGGCGAAGGCGAACGCCGGCCTTGCCGCCTTCGATCGCGGCGAGGTTGCGCTCGAGCGCCAGCCGGGTCGGGTTCTGGGTGCGGGCGTACTCGTAGCCCTTGTGCTTGCCGAGCGCGTCCTGGACGTAGGTCGAGGTCTGATAGATCGGCGTGATGATCGCGCCGGTCGACGGGTCCGGCTCCTGGCCGGCGTGGAGGCAGATGGTGCTGAAACGCGCGCGTGATGTGAGCTTCACGATCCAACTACGATAACATGAATCCTCCGATGAACAGGCGCGCGTTGCCACCCCCGGCGGCCGATCGGCGCGAAGGCGTGCGCGGCGCGCTGCTGCACACCCTGCCGGGCCGCGCGATCGTCGTCGGCCTGGCGCGTCAAGCTCGCCGTGTTCCTGCGTCGGCCTCGCTGCTCGGCGGCGTGCCGCCGTTCCTCGCGCGTCGTCGACACGGTCGCCGGCCTGGCGGCGGCCGTCGGCGCTCGCCTACTTCGCGCTTCCGCCTGATCGTGCTGGCGAAGCGGCGCCTGCTGTGGCGCGTCCGGCGCAAGCTGATCCTCTCCTACATCTTCATCGGCTTCATCCCGGCGCTGCTGCTGGTCGCGTTCTCGCTGCTGTGCGGGTTCCTGCTGTTCTACAACTTCAGCTCGTACCTGGTGCAGAGCCGGCTGCGCGCGCTGAGCGAGCGAGGCGCGCTTCCTCGCGCAGA
Source organism: uncultured Acidobacteriota bacterium (assembly GCA_963794705.1). Taxonomy (GTDB): domain Bacteria; phylum Acidobacteriota; class Vicinamibacteria; order Vicinamibacterales; family CAVVIG01; genus CAVQFC01. The sequence goes on along the minus strand of CAWCFI010000003.1, from coordinate 126,474 downwards.
GCGCGGCGCTCGAGATCCAGCGCGCCGGCGGCCGCGACGTCGCGCGGCGATCCTGGCGCTGCGGCAGGCCAACGCCGCCAGGCGAGTTCGCCGGAAGTGTCGATCGCCGTCGTGCCGGTCGAACCGCGCGCTGCGGCGGCACCGGGCAGGAACTCCGAACTCAGGACGCGGAACTTCGAACCGTCGACGGCCGGGCCCGTGGACGCACGTCGATCCGCCGGCGGCGTGCCGCGCTGGATCGACTGTCCGGGCTTCACCGGCGTGCTGGCCTACTCGCACCGCGCGCGACCGTGGACGCCGGCCGAGGACACGCACCTGCTGGTGCGCGGCGTGGCGTTTCCCGATGCGCCGCGCGCCGGGCTACGCCGTGGTCGTCGATCTGCTGGTCAACGACGCGATCCGCCAGCAGCTGCGCAAGGAGACCGGCGTCGAGCTGAAGAGCGTGACCGCGGTGCCGCCGAAGAACGACGACGACGCGCGGCCGATCGCCGGGCGCGACCGGCGGCGACGACGGGCGCGGCGGCCTGCCGGCGACGCCGGGCCTGCTCAGCAGCCTGCACCAGCTTCATCGACTACCACGACTGGGCCACCGGCGCGTCCGGCCCGCTGACCGTGACGAGCGCGCTCGAGCGTCGCCGGAGCTCTACGATCGGATCTCGGCGGCGGAGGGCAGCGTCGGCCGCACGCTTCGGCCAGGGGCTGCTGCTCGTGCTGTTCGTCGATCGGCGCGCTGTTCCTGATCATCGAAGCGATGGCGCTGATCGCCGGCTTCGCGCTGGCCAAGTCGCTCACCGGATCGGTGCACGCGCTGTTCACCGGCACCGAGCGCGTGCGGCAGGGCGACTTCACCCACAAGATCGCGGTGCGCAGCGAAGATCAGCTCGGCGAGCTGGCGCTGTCGTTCAACTCGATGACCGCCAGCATCGAGGATCTGCTGCGGCAGGCGGCGGAGAAGAAGCGGCTCGAGGAAGAGCTGCGCATCGCGCACGAGATCCAGATGTCGCTGCTGCCGCAGGGGCCGCTGGTGATGGCCGGGCCTGTCGGTGACGGCGCTGTGCGTGCCCGGCGCGCGAAGTCGGCGGCGACTACTACGACTTCCTGCCGCTCGGCGAGCAGCGCGTCGGCGTGCTGATCGCCGACGTCTCGGGCAAGGGCACCTCGGCGGCGCTCTACATGGCGGAGCTGAAGGGGCTGGTGCTGTCGCTCAGCGAGATCCACACCTCGCCGCGGACGATGCTGATCGCGCTGAACCGGATCATCGCCAACCATCTCGACGCGCGCAGCTTCATCACCATGACCTACGCGGTGGTCGATCTGCGAGGCGCGGACGATGACCTACGCGCGCGCCGGGCACACGCCGCTGATCTACGTGCCCGGCACCTGCGCCGACGGCGGCGCCGCGCCAGGTCCGGATCCTCGCGCCGGACGGCATGGTGCGTCGGCCTCAAGCTCGACAACGGCGAGATGTTCGAGCGCCACCTCGATCGAGGAGACGATCCCGCTGCAGCCCGGCGATCTCTACCTGCTGTTCACCGACGGCATCAGCGAGGCGATGAACGCGCACGACGATCTGTTCGGCGAGTCGCGGCTCGGCCGGCTGGTCGAGAGCCACGCCGACCTGCCGTCGGAGGAGCTGCGCGAGCGCGTGCTGCGCGAGATCGCCGCCTTCGTCGGCGACGCGCCGCAGCACGACGACATGACGATGATCCTGCTGAAGGTCGACGAGCTGGCGCCGATCGCGCCGACGATCAACGCCGAACTCGCAGAGCTGCGCGGAGTGCAGCCCGCGTGACGACTTCGTCGTCATCTTCCGCACCCACTCCGACATCGAGGCGCAGATCGTCCGCGGCCTGCTCGAGACCCACGGCGTGATGTCGGTGATCTCGTCCGACGTGCCGCACTCGATCTTCCCGCTCTCGGTCGACGGCGCTGAGCGCGGTGCGCATCGCGGTGCACGCCGACGATGCCGAGGAGGCGCAGCGGATCATCGAGGCGCACCGCACCGAGCTGAAGAACGGCCAGGTGGTGCGGCTGCGCGACGAGTTCGAGACGCTGCAGCAGGCGATCGGCTACCGCTTCCGCGATCGCGGCCTGCTCGAGCACGCGATGACCCACACCTCGCGCGCCAACGAGGACGTCAGCGGCGGCGTCGTCGACAACGAGTCGATGGAGTTCCTCGGCGACGCGCTGCTCGGCTTCGTCGATCGCCGACCTGCTGTTCCGCGACTTCCCGCACTTCGACGAAGGGCAGAAGTCGAAGACCAAGGCGTCGGTGGTGTCGACGGCGACGCTGGCGAAGCAGGCCGAGCGGCTGCGGCTCGGGGATCACCTGCTGCTCGGCCGCGGCGAGGAGAAGACCGGCGGCCGCCGCAAGCAGGCGCTGCTCGCCGACACCTACGAGGCGCTGATCGCGGCGATCTATCTCGACGGCGGCATCGAGCACGCGCGCGCGTTCATCGTCCGCGAGTTCACGCCGCTGCTCGACGAGGTGCGGCGCGACGGCGTGACCGGGCAGGACTACAAGTCGGCGCTGCAGGAGCTGCTGCAGTCGCGCGACCTGCCGCTGCCCGACTACCGCCTGGTCGGCACGCCAGGGGCCGGATCACCGCAAGCTGTTCGAGATCGAGGTCGGCGGTGCGCGGCGAGCCGCTGGCGTCGGCGACCGGCGCGAGCAAGAAGGAAGCGGAGCAGGAAGCGGCGCGAGCGGCGCTCGAGAAACTCAGAACCAGGCGTAGAAGCTCAGAACTCAGAACTCACGACTTCGTGCGCGAGGCGTCGTTGACCATGCGCTTCATCTTGTCGACGTTGCTCTCGCGGATCGGGCAGGTGCTGTCGGTGGCGACGCACTGCGCCAGGGTCATGCCGCAGCCGCAGTTGCAGCGCGCGGCGTTGGCCGCCTCGAGCGCGCTCGCGCTTCTGTCGCCGGCGTCGAGGCCGGAGAAGTCGATCGACCTTGATCTCGCGCTCGCCGTAGGCGATGTTCGACATCTGCGACACGCCGTAGCCGACCGCGCCGAGCACGGCCGCCGCCACGATCCACTTCACCAGCTTCGGCGCCGCCGACTTGCGCGGCTTCGGTCTCTTCGCTTGCGCCATGAGCGGGATTATCCGTCAGAACTGAGAACTGAGAACGTCATGGTTCCTTACACCACACCGACCGATCCATCGCCATGTTGAACCCGCCGGTCCGGTTGAAGAAATCGAGGAAGCCCGATCGCTCCCACTCGTACCATCCGGCGCCGAGCCCGAGATAGTAGTGTTCGGCGGCGCCGGCGCGCGCCGACCGGATCGTAGGGCTGATACTCGAGGACCAGCGTGTCGCGGGCGCCCGAGATCGGCGCCCGGCGTCGCGCTGCGGTTCGAACCAGGCGCGCTGCCGGTACGGAAACGCATGCGAGCGCGCCGGATCGACGCGGCACGACGGCGTCGAACCAGACCAGCTGATTCTGCGGGACGTCCAGCGTCCACGGCGCCGCCGCGGTGGCGTCTGCCGGGCATCTGGCGCGCCAGCCAGCGGCCGTCGGTGAACATGTACGACTCGTTGCTGTCGCCGTCGAGCCCGTGATCGACCGCGTGATAGATGAACTGATCGTCCCAGCGCCAGCACTCGAAGCGCCGCGGGTTGCCGTATTTCACCCAGCAGACCTCGCGCCGCGCCACGTCGACGATCTGATTCTGCCGTGGCTGCCGCTGCGCGGCCACAGCGCGGGTCGCCGAGCAGATAGCTCAAGACGTCGACGGTCGCCGGCGCTGTCGCGGGAGACGCAGGCGAGCTGCAGGCAGGCTGCAGAGCAGGAGGACGACCAGGGAGTTGATCGAGTTGGCGAATCGGAGAATGGGAGCGTTCACGCACAATTCACCCACTCACCAACTCACCAATTCCGGAAGGTCGCCTAGTCGATCTCGATGATCCCGGATGAGGTCCCGGGTCGGCCCGCCGGCCATCGCGAACGCCGGCTCGGCCTGCGCGGGCGGCGGCGGCTCGGTCTGCGCCGGCAGGCGCGGCAGCGCGTAGCGGTGCACTTCGCGCGCGAGGTCGTCTTCGCTCGGCGCCGACGGCGCGGCAGTGCAGGCGCACCCAGACCCGCAGCAGCGGATCGGTGAAGGTGTAGCGCTTCTGCCGCGACGTCACCAGATCGACGTCCTCGAGCCACGACAGGTAGTCCTTGGTCGAGCCCGGCGTGCGCTGCAGCCGCTGCGAGATCTCGGTGAGCGTCAGCCCTTCTTCGTCGGCGAGGATCTCGAGAATCGCCTTGAGCGCGCCGTAGCCGCGGGCGCGGTGCAGCCGCAGCTCGTAGCTGAACTCGCACTGCCTGGCGAGGCGCCCTTCGGGCGCGAGCAGCCCGGCCAGCGCGCTGATCGCGTCGCCGCCGCCGGGGCCGCCGTGCTCGCGCAGCGCGGCGAGCTCGTCGGCGAGCGCGCGCACGTAGATCGGCCGGCCGTCGGCGAGCGCCTGCACGGTGCGGGCGAGTAGGTCGGCGTCGTGCGCGTCGTTGTCGCCGCCGCCGGGCGCCGCGGTCGGGCCGAGGATGTCGGCGGTGTCCTCGGCGGTCAGCGCCGGCATGTGAATCACCTCGAAGCGCGCCGAGTGATCGCGCAGCAGCCGCAGCGTGCGCGCGACGTAGCGGCTGGTCAGCACGAAGCGGTTGCCGCTCGCCGGCGAGGCCGTCGATGGCGTCGTGCAGCACGCGGCGCAGGCCGGGGAAGCTCTCGAAGGTCCGCAGCTCGAGGAACTCGTCGAGCAGGAACGTCGCCGGCTCGCTGGCCGGGCGTGCGCGCGCGCGACGAGGAAGGCCAGCGTCGCGTCGAACGCGGCGCGGGCGCCGGCCGCCGGCGCCGATCGGATCGCTGACCGGGAACGGCGACACCGCGGTGACCGCGTGCAGGAACCGCTCCGGCGTGGTCGCGGTCCGCTCGACGTCGATGTGCTGCACCGCGGTGCGGCCGATGCGCTCGCGCAGCTGGCGCAGCACGGTGGTCCGGCCGCTGCCGCAGCCGCCGACCAGCACGGGGATCCGCGACGGCGACGCGTCGAGCGCCGCGGTGACGCGGCGCGCCAGAGTGGTACGAGGAGTCAGCATTCGCGTTCCTCACGCATCGGAATTCGCACGCCTTCGCGTTCGGCGGCGGCGATCGCCGCGGGATAGCCGGCGTCGGCGTGGCGCGCCACGCCGATGCCCGGATCGCAGGTCAGCACGCGCTCGAGTTTCTCGTCGGCGTCGGTGGTGCCGTCGGCGACGATCACCATGCCGGCGTGCAGCGAGTAGCCGATGCCGACGCCGCCGCCGTGGTGCACCGACACCCAGGTGGCGCCGCTCGACGCGTTGAGCAGCGCGTTCAGCACCGGCCAGTCGGCGATGGCGTCGCTGCCGTCCAGCATGCCTTCGGTCTCGCGGTTGGGCGAGGCGACCGATCCGGTGTCGAGATGATCGCGGCCGATGACGATCGGCGCCTTGATCCGGCCTTCGCGCACCAGTTCGTTGATGCGCAGGCCGAAGCGCGCGCGCTCGCCGTAGCCGAGCCACAGGATGCGCGCCGGCAGTCCCTGGAACGCGACGCGCTCGCTGCGCCAGGTGAATCCAGCGCACCAGCGCCTCGTTGTGCGGAAACATCTCGAGCGCGGCCTCGATCGGTGACGCGAATGTCTTCGGGATCGCCGGAGAGCGCGGCCCAGCGGAACGGTCCCTTGCCTTCGCAGAACAGCGGACGGATGTACTCGGGGACGAAGCCGGGGATGTCGAACGCGTTGGCGACGCCGGCCTGTCTGCGCCTGCGCGCGGATGTTGTTGCCGTAGTCGAAGGTGACCGCGCCGCGCTCCTTGCAGCGTCGAGCATCGCGCGCACGTGCGCGGCCATCGCCGCCATCGAGCGCGCGACGTAGTCCTGCGGATCGCGCTCGCGCAGCCGGTTCGCCTCGTCGAGCGACAGCCCGTTCGGCACGTAGCCGTTCAGCGCGTCGTGCGCCGACGTCTGATCGGTCAGGACGTCGGGCGTGACGCCGCGCGCGACCAGCGCCGGCAGGACGTCGGCGGCGTTGCCGCGCAGGCCGATCGAGCGCGCGACGCCGGTCGCGCGTCCAGCGGCCGACCGCGGTCGAGCGCCTCGTCGAGGCTGTCGGTGGTCTCGTCGAGATAGCGCGTCGCGAGCCGGCGCGCGATCCGCTGCGGATCGACTTCGACGACGAGCGCCGCGGCGCCGTTCATGGTCGCGGCCAGCGGCTGGGCTCCGCCCATGCCGCCGAGGCCGGCGGTGACGACCAGGCGGCCGGAGAGCGTGCCGCCGAAATGCCGGCGGCGCGACCTCGGCCAGCGTTTCGTAGGTGCCCTGCACGATGCCCTGGCTGCCGATGTAGATCCAGCTGCCGGCGGTCATCTGGCCGTACATCGTCAGGCCGCGCTGTTCGAGGTCGCGGAAATTTTCCCAGGTCGCCCAGGCCGGCACGAGCAGCGAGTTGGCGATCAGCACGCGCGGCGCGCCCGGATGGGTCTGAAAGACGCCGACCGGCTTGCCCGACTGCACCAGCAGCGTCTCGTCGTGCTCGAGCGTCTGCAGCGAGCGCACGATCGCGTCGAACGATTCCCAGTTGCGCGCCGCCTTGCCCGATCCGCCGTAGACGACGAGATCGTCGGGCCGCTCGGCGACCTCGGGATCGAGATTGTTCATCAGCATCCGCAGCGCGGCTTCCTGCGGCCAGCCTTTGCAGGTCAGCGTCGGTGCCGCGCGGCGATCGGATGGTGCGGGTGGCGGTGGTCATGAAGGATTGCGAACGAGAAAGATAGACCTTAAGAAGCGGCGCGAACGTTGTCAATTTGAAAATGAAAATATTTTTCACTTGACTAGTCCGCCGCACGCGTCTTCGAGCGCGTTCGCTCGCGATCAGTTCCGTGATCGCGACGATGTCGGGCGACGGCGGCGGTCGTCGTCGAGCATCGGCACGCGCGATCGCACCAGCTGGTGGACGAGCTGCAGCGGCGGCGAGGTGGCGAGCGGCGCCAGCAGATCGATCGCCTGGCAGGCGCACAGGATTTCGATCGCGATCACCTCGCGGCGCGCGGCTGACGCTGGTCTCGGCCTTCAGCGCCGCGGTCATGCTCATGCTGACGTGGTCTTCCTTGTTGGCCGAGGTCGGAATGGTGTCGACGCCGGCCGGATGCGCCAGCGATTTCATCTCCGACGCCACCGCCGCGGCGGTCACCTGCGCCATCATGTAGCCCGACTTCAGCCCGCCGTCGCGCGTGAGGAACGCCGGCAGGCCGCTGAGCGACGGATCGACCAGCCGATCGGTGCGCCGCTCGCTGATCGTCGCCAGCGGCACCAGCGCGGCGGCGAGCAGGTCGGCGGCGATCGCGATCGGCGCGCCGTGGAAGTTGCCGCCCGAGACGATGTCGCCGGTGTCGGCGAACACCATCGGGTTGTCGGTCGCGCTGTTGGCTTCGATCGCCACCGTCTCGCGCACGAAGCGCAGCGCTTCGCGCGTCGCGCCGTGCACCTGGGCGGCGCAGCGCAGCGAGTAGGCGTCCTGCACCTTGCCGCAGTGCTCGTGCGAGTGGTTGATGCCGCTGCCGCGCATCAGCGCCTCGATGTTGGCCGCCGACGCCCGCTGGCCGGCGAAGGGCCGCGCCTCGTGAATGCGCGCCTCGAACGGATGAATCGAGCCGCGCAGCGCGTCGATCGACAGCGCGGCGGCGATGTCGGCGGCGCGCGCCACCTGTTCGGCGCCGGCCAGCGCCAGCGCCAGCACCGCGGTGGACGGCTGGGTGCCGTTGATCAGCGCCAGCCCTTCTTTCGGCGCCGAGTCGGATCGGCGTCAGCCCGGCGCGCGCGAGCGCGTCGGCCCCACGAACCGGATGGAACCGCGGAGCCCGCAAAGACCGCAGAGAATCGTTTGGCTCTTCTCGGCGGTCTTCGCGGTCTCCTGCGGTTCCTTCTTGATCGGCGAGCGCTTCGCCTTCACCAATCAGCACCAGCGCGAGATGGGCCAGCGGCGCGAGGTCGCCGCTGGCGCCGACCGAGCCGCGCGACGGCACGCGCGGGATGGACGCGATGGTTGAGCAGGGCGATCAGCGCTTCGAGCGTCGCGAGGCTGATGCCGGAGAATCCTTTCGCCAGCACGTTCGCGCGCAGCGCCATCGTCGCCCGCACGGCGCGGACCGGCAGCGGATCGCCGAGCCCGGCGGCGTGGCTGCGCAGCAGGTTGAGCTGCAGCGCTTCGAGCGCGTCCGGCGCGATCTTGACTTCGGCGAACGATCCGAAGCCGGTGTTGATGCCGTACGCCGGCTCGTCGCCGCGCGCGCGGCGTTCGACCACCGCGCGAGAGGCGCGCACGCGCTCGCGGGCGGCGTCGGCCAGCGCGACCGTTTCGCCGCGGTCCGCGATGGACAGGAGCTGCTCCAGAGTGAGGGACGTGCCGTCCAGCAGAATCATGAAATTAGTCGTTGGTCGTCAGTCGCTAATACGAAGTCGGGAGTCGTGAGTCGAGTCGGTAGTCGGCAGTCCGCGTTCGAAGTAGAATCTTAGTCCGCTCAGGTCCGTACGACCAGCGACTATCGACTCCGTACTAACGACGAAGGACTAACGACTGATGAATCTAGTTGTCTTGGGTGCGCAGTGGGGCGACGAAGGCAAGGGCAAGATCGTCGATCTCCTCACGCCACATTTTTCCATCGTCGGCCGCTATCAGGGCGGACACAACGCCGGCCACACCGTTTATGTCAACGGCGTGAAGTTCGTGCTGCGACTGATCCCGTCCGGCATTCTGCACGGCGGCGTCACCTGCGTGATCGGCAACGGCGTGGTCATCGATCCGCAGGCGCTGTTTGCCGAGATCGACGAGCTGACGAAGAACGGCATCGACGTCGCCGGCCGCATCCTGGTCAGCGACAAGGCGCACCTGATCCTGCCGTATCACCGCGATCTCGACCTGCTGTCCGAGGCGCGCCGCGGCGAGCGCAAGATCGGGACGACGTCGCGCGGCATCGGGCCGGCCTACGAGGACAAGATCGCGCGTCGCGGCATCCGGGTCGGCGATCTCAACGATCCCAAGGGGCTCGAGCAGAACGTCCGCGACAACGTCACCGCGCGCAACCGCCTGGTCCAGGACAGCACGATGGACTGGAAGCCGGTACTCGCGCAGCTGCTGTCCTACGCCGAACGCATCCGGCCGATGATGCGCGACGTATCGGTGCTGCTCACGCAGGCGATGGCCGCGGGCCAGTCGATCCTGTTCGAGGGGGCGCAGGGCACGCTGCTCGACATCGATCACGGCACCTATCCGTATGTCACCTCGTCGAACGCGTCGGTCGGCGGCGTCTGCACGGGGCTGGGCATCCCGCCGCGCGCCATCGGTCGCGTGCTCGGCGTGGTCAAGGCCTACACCACCCGCGTCGGCGAAGGGCCGCTGCCGACGGAGCTGACCGGCGAGATGGGGAACCGGCTGCGCGAGAGCGGCAACGAGTACGGCGCGGTCACCGGCCGGCCGCGACGCTGCGGCTGGTACGACGCGGTCGCGGTGCGCTACGGCGTGCGCATCAACGGCCTCGACGCGCCTGGCCCTGACCAAGCTCGACGTGCTCGACGCGCTCGAGCGCATCGACATCTGCACCGCCTACACCGTCGGCGGCAAGACGCTGACCGAGTTCCCGAGCGACATGGGGCAGCTGTCGGCGTGCGAGCCGGTCTACGAGTCGATGCCGGGCTGGACGACGCCGACGGCGGGCGTGCGGACGTTCGACCAGCTGCCGGAGGCGGCGCGGAAGTACATCGCGCGGCTCGAGGAGGTCACCGGCGTCCGCGCCGCGATCGTCTCCACCGGATCCGAACGCGACGACACCATCATCCGCGAGGATGTGCTGAAGCTCTGGTAGTCGCGCGTCCCGACTTGTTATCCACGGATTTCACGGATGTACACGGATTAGTCAACCAGACGTCCGGCGGCGCGGCGTAGCCGCGCTGGTGTGAGAAACGAACCGCGTGAACTCGAGCCCAATTGCCGCGAGTGGCTCGTGTTCACGTGGTTCGTTTCTCACACCGACCGGCCGCTTCGCGGCCGCGCCGGACGCTGTGCCGCTGGTTCACGCGCGCGACTCATCCATCCGGAGATCTCAATCTGAGTAATCCGTGCAATCCGTGGATGATCTTTCGTTGAGTTACTCAGCCGGCGTGATGGCGAGGACGCGCAGCGGGCTGCCGCTGCCGCGCACGATCTTCAGCGGCGCCGCGATCACCACCGCACCGGTCGCCGGCAGGCGATCGAGGTTGCACAGGCTCGCCAGGCCGAACTTCCCGGCGCCGTGCATGATGGTGTGATTCGGGAACGGCGGGTCGAATGTGCCGGCCTGCCCGGCATCGGTCCCGATCGTCTCCACCCCCACCCCGAGCACATCACGATCGTGCGCCAGCAGCCGCGACGCGTTCGCGTCGAAGCCCGGACTGTGCGGCCCGTCGGCGGCGACGTTCAGGAATGCGGCCGCATCCGTCCGCGCGCTCCAGCCGGTCCTCAACAGCAGCCAGGCGCCGGCCGGAATCCGCCCGTGCTCGCGCTCCCACGCCTCGATGCGTTCCACCGTCAGCAGGAAGTCGGCGTCGGCCTCGACGTCGCGGGTGACGTCGATCACGCATGCCGGACCGATGAAGCGCCGCGGCGGAATCGTGTCGCAGGCGTTCTCCGGCACGTCGCGGCCGGTCACCCAATGCACCGGCGCGTCGAAATGCGTGCCGGTGTGTTCGCCGAACCGAATCGTGTTCCAGTACCAGGCCGGCCCGCGCGCATCGTATTCCGAGATCACGTCGATCGTGACGCCTGGCGACGGGGCGAAGATCGGCGGCAGGCCGATGACCGGGGTGGCGGGGCCGAGCGGCTGCGTGAGGTCGATGATGGCCAGCGATCCGCGGGTGAGACCGTCGATCAGCTGGTCGAGCGGCGCCGCGCTCATGATTTCAGGTAGCGAGAAAACTGAAATCGGTTTTCGAGCAGCGCGAGGTCGGTGACATAGGCGGACGGTCCGACCGCCTCAACCTTGGCGACAATCGTGGTCAGGTCGCCGGCCGCGATCGCCTGGTCGAACGCGCGCGTGAACGCGTCGAGCGTCGTGACGGTCTCGGTCCGGGGATGCCGGCCGCCGCCGCGATGCCGGCCAGGTCGGTGCCGGTTGCCGTCGCGGTGGGGAAGCCGCCGACCGAGAGCAGGCTCTCGTTGTCGAACACCACGTGCACCAGGTTGCGCGGGCGATAGCGGGCGAGCGTCGTCAACCCTCCGAGGTTCATCAGGATCGATCCGTCGCCGTCGAACACCACCACCTGCCGTTCCGGCTTCGACAGCGCGATGCCGAGCCCCATCGACGAGGCCAGACCCATCGCGTGCTGGAGATAGAAAAAATTCTGACGATGGCCGAGACTTTGGAGCTCGGCGGCGACCGCGCCCATGATCGTCACCACGATGCGCTCTTCGAGATGCGGGTAGATCGCCCGCAGTGCATCCAGCCGCTTCATGCCTCCTCCCACATCAAGTCTCGGCAGAGGAGCAGCGCCACCGGCTTGTTCGCCGACAGCGACAGCGTCTGCGCCTTGGCGATGTGCGTGGCGACCTGATCGGCGCGGTCGAGGAACGAGAACGGGATGCGCAGCGCGCGGAGCACGTCTTCGGTGACGCCGCCGCCTTCGGTCTGCCACGGATCGCGTTCGCCGAAACCGCCGCGATAGCTGATCAGCATCAACAGCGGGATGTGATAGAGCTGCGCGCACGACACGATGCCGTTGACCGAGGCCAGGAAGCCGTGGTTCTGCATCAGCATCGCCGACTTCACGCCGGCCAGGTGCGCGCCCGCCGAAATGCCCACTCCTTCTTCTTCCTTGGCGAGGCGGACCAGGATCATCTCGGGATCCTCGTCGGCCATCCGGATCAGGTGCACCAGCCAGGTCTCCGGCAGCGCCGACATCAGGCCGATGCCCGAGGCCTTCAGTGCGTCGTAAATCGCCCGCGAGCTCGTCGCCGAGACCGGAGACATCTAGGCCTGGTGCCGGGTGCAGAAGGCCTCGACCGCCACCGGGTCGGCGTCCTCGAAATTGAGGCCGGCGCGGAAGCGGGGCGCGCCCGACGCCGACATCTCGAACGCGGTCCAGGCGACCGACGCGTTGAACGTGACCCGGGCGGTGTCGTCGGCCAGCGCCATTTCGATCCGCTGGTTCGGCTTCAGCCCGCCGGGCGTCACGACCTGCGCGCCAACGATGGACAGGTCGATGACCGTGCCGATCTTGCCGTCGACCACCGCCTTGAGACTTTTGCCGAGCTTGAACCGGGGGGCGCGACGGGTGCCGCGCTGATCCAGTGCGGGCACCTCGGGGGCTGCGGCCCTCGGCACCACCCGCGCGTAGTCGCCGTTGTGCGCCATCACGCGAATCTCGACCTGGCGCAGCGTCGGGTCGGCCTTGATCCGGTTGATCAGCGCAGCGCCGCGCGGCGTCAGGGCGAACATCCGCTCCAGCGCGACCACGGCGGGGCGCCGCTTCACGATGGTCTGCAGCGCCGTCAGCGCGTCGGCGTCGGTGAACTCCAGCAGCTCGCTGTCGCCGTTGACGACGCGCTGTTTCAGGCCGGCCAGCATCTCCGAGGCGGCCACAATCACGATACAGGGCTCGGTCACAGGACCATGAGTAAATCACAGATGCGGCGACCTGTGACACAATCCCGCCGCGATGAGCATTCCTCAGCCCCCGTTTCGCGACGTGACCGTCGGCGCTCTGCTGACGCGGCTGGCCGACTCGATCCCGAATCGCGAGGCGCTGATTTATGCGGGGCGGCCGAGGCTGACGTTCGGCCAGCTCGAACACGAAGCCCGCATCGTCGCGCGGGGACTGATGGCGGTTGGTGTCGCCCGAGGCGAGCGCGTGGTGCTGTGGGCCACCAACGTGCCCGAATGGGTGGTGCTGCAGTTCGCGGTCGCGAAAATCGGCGCGATTCTCGTCACCGCCAACACCTCCCTGCGCGCGCGTGACATCGACTACCTGCTGAAGCAGAGCGAGGCGACGACGCTCATCACCATCGGCGGCTTCCGAGATGTCGACTACGTCAGCGAGCTGACCGCCATCGGTGCGCTCGAAGGCCGCCTACCCGGCCTCGAGCGGATCATCTTCATCGGCGATCCCACGCCCGCCGGCTTCACCGCCTATGAACAGGTGCGACTGGCAGCGGCGGCCGTCACGGACGCCGCACTCGATGCGCGCGGCGCGGGCATCGGACCCGACGACGTGATCAACATGCAATACACGTCGGGCACCACCGGGTTTCCCAAGGGGGTGATGCTCTCGAGCCGCAACATCGTGAACAACGGGGAGGCGCTCGGGCGGCGGGCTCGGCTATACGCCTGACGATCGCCTCTGCTTGTGCGTGCCGCTGTTCCACTGTTTCGGCTGCGTGATCGGCGTGCTCGGCGCCTTCACGCACGGCGCCTGCCTGTGTCCGGTGGTCGCGTTCGACCCCAGGCAAGTGCTCGAGACCGTGCACCGCGAGCGCTGCACCGCGCTCTACGGCGTGCCGACGATGTTCATCGCGGAGCTCGAGTGTCCGGACTTCGCGGACTTCGACCTCACGTCGCTGCGCACCGGCGTGATGGCCGGCGCCCTGTGTCCGGAACCGTTGATGCGGCGGGTGATGACGGCGATGCACCTGCCCGAGATCACGATCGCCTACGGCATGACCGAATCGTCGCCCGGAATCACCATGACCCCGCGCGATTCATCGGTGGCGCAGCGCTCACAGACGGTCGGTCCGGTGCTGCCCGAACTCGAGGTCAAGATTGTCGATCCCGTCACCGGCGAGGCGCGCGAGGCCGGCGAGCGCGGCGAGCTGTGCTGCCGCGGCTACAACGTGATGAAGGGCTACTACAACAACCCCGAGGCGACCCGCGCGGCGATCGACGAGCATGGCTGGCTGCACACCGGCGACGAGGCCAGCCTCGATCCGGACGGCTGTTTCCGGATTACCGGCCGGATCAAGGACATCATCATCCGCGGCGGCGAGAACATCGCGCCGAAGGAAGTCGAGGACCGGCTGCGCGACCACGCGGCGGTGGCCGACGCCTATGTCTACGGTGTGGCGGACGCGTTTTTCGGGGAGGCGGTCGCCGCGGCCGTGCGGCTGGCGCCCGGGCGGATGGCTCAGCCCGACGAGCTCATCGCCTGGTGCGCGAGCGACCTCGCCAGGTTCAAGGTCCCGCGCTACATCAGATTCGTCACGGATTATCCGATGACGGCCTCCGGAAAGATTCAGAAGTTCAAGCTCAGGGAAGAGCACGAGGATCAACTCAAAACGTTGAGCTGAGAACTCAGAACTACGAGTCGTAGTTAGAAGATGCGAGCATCCTGAAGCGGCCACCAGCGGACCTTCACCTTGCCGACGATGTACTTCTTCGGCACGGGTCCCCAGTGGCGGCTGTCGGAGCTGTTGTTGCGGTGGTCGCCCATCACGAAGTAGTAGCCCTGCTGTATGACCTGCGGGCCCCAGTCGTCGTGGCTGCGGAACTCGGCGGGCACGTAGTCGTCGTGCAGCGGCACATCGTTGACATACACCCGGCCGTCGACGATGCGTACGGTGTCGCCCTCACGCGCGATCACCCGCTTCACGAACATCTTCTCGGGGTTCAGCGGGTAGTAGAGCATCACGATGTCGCCCGGGCGCGGCTCGCCCAGCTCGTACACCAGCTTGTTGACGATTAGCCGGTCGTGATCCTCGAGCGTCGGCGCCATGCTGAGACCGTCGACGCGCGCCACCTGGAAGCCGAACGTCACGATCAGCGTTGCGTAGACCGCGGCGGAGACCAGGGTCTGCACCCCGGTGAGGATTTCGGCGCCCATCCGTTTCCACGCGCCCAGCGTGTCGGGCGGGGCGACGGCGATCGGCGGGACAAAAGCGGTCGGCGCCGTTCCCGCCGGTGGGAACGGTTCGTAGGTGTGATCGGAGGATTCGGCGTGTTCGCTCATGTATCAGGCTATCGAGCGTATCCAGAATAGCACGGGGATGCTATAATCGCCCCCTCGCCTCGGCATGCGGTAGGTCACCAGCCCTGTCCGCGACTCGAATTTCTGTGCGGCGATCCCCGTCTACGGAGGACGATTTGATGAAGCGCTTCGCTTGTGTTGTGGCTGTGTGTCTGGTGGCTTTCCTCGGCGTCGGCGTGCGCTCGGCGCACGCGCAGGCGACACCGGGCGCGGCCGACCAGAAGATGTACGCGGAATTCAATTTCGGACCGACGCTCGGCCACAAGTCGGACGCGTTCTTCGGCGGTGAGCTCGGCTACCGCGTCACGCCCGGGCTGGATCTGATCGTCGACATCAGCCACATGAACAATGTGGGCACGACGGAACTGGACAATCGCGCCGCGATCATCGCGAACTTCCTCGGCGGAACCGCCTCCACGGCCTACAAGGCGAACACCTTCGCGTTCGGTGCGCGCTACCGGATTCCGGTCGCCTCGAAGATCACACCGTATGTGCTGGCCGCCGTCGGCGTGGCGAACGTGAGCACCGAAGTTGCGTTCACCGTCAACGGGACGACGATTGACCCGTCGACCCGGCCCGACCTGCAGTTGGGCGCCGATCTGTCCGGTTCCACCACCAGGACGCTCTTCGTCTTCGGGTTCGGCGCCAACATGCCGTTCAAAGAGCGCTTCTTCGCCGACCTCGGCTATCGCTACGGCCAGATCTTCTCGAAGACCCTGGACAACGAAAGCCTCGAGTCCATTCCGACCCAGCGCATCGTGCTCGGCGTCGGCGTTCGGTTCTAACAGGGGCTGAAAAGGCGGGACGCTTACCGTCCTGCCTTTCCTGCCGCTCCCGACCTTCCGGCCGCTCCTGCCATCGGCTCTTCCCCCGTCAACTCGGCGCGCACGATGAACCGGCGCGGCGCATGCCCCACGAATTCGAACGGATAGCATGTCACCAGCGTCAGCGCAGGCGTGGCCGTAGGATCGAGCACGTAGACATCGTCGGGCCCGACGATCATCGTCTTGCTGATTTTGTAGCGATACACGCGGTCTGCCGTCTTGAATTCGAGCGCGTCGCCGAGGTGAATGTTGCGCAGCGCGCGAAAGGTCGTGTCGCGATGGCCGGCGATCCCGACATTGCCCGGCTGACCGGGGAACGGCGTGTCTTCGATGTGACCCGAGCCCCGGCTCAGCGTCGCGTCGTCGCTGCCTTCCAGAACGGTGGTGGAGAGTTTGACCGACGGCGCCTCGAGGCGACCGAGCATCGTGCCGGCCGCGGGCGCCGGTGCCACCGTCGCCTTGGGGTCGCCACTGTCGCCGGGGAGCACGGTCTGGGTGACGGTCAGCGGCGGCTGCGTCAGCGGCGCAGTCTGATGGAACCGTGCCTCGACCAGGATCGCGGCGCAATAGATCGCCAGCACCGCGCCGACGGCGATTAACCCGCGTTCGATCCACCACAGCGCCGTCTGTCTGGTCATGGTTGCGACGCTCGTGCGGCCGCGAAGTATCCCGGGCGCGTCCGGATGTTCAGCTTGCGCGCCGGCGAATCGATCTCGACTTTGATCCGGTGATAGGCGCCATCGCGCGCCGGCGGCACGTAGCCGATGGTGTAGCCGCCGCGGATCTCGCGCGCGATGGTCTCGCATGCGGCCAGCAGCTCGCCGGGCGAACGTGGCAGAAATCGCTCGCCGCCGGTGGCATTCGCGAGCGACTTGAGCACGCCGGGATTCTTGTCCATGTCGTCGGGGTCGAAGATGCCGATGGTGTAAATCGCGGCGTTGGAAGCCCGGGCGCGGGCCAGCACGGTGTCGAGCGTCGCGTTGCTGGCATTGTCGCCGCCGTCGCTGATCACCACGAGCACTTTACGAGGGCGGCTGCCGGTCGCGAGATGATCCAGTCCGTCCATCAGGCCGTCATAGAGCGCTGTCCGGCCGTCGGGGTGAATCGCGCTGACCGCCGTCTCCAGGCCCGCGAGATCGCCCGCGAGAAGAAACGGCCCGCCCGCCGCCAAATCCTGGACGTCGTCGTTGAAGCGGACGGCGAAGAGCTCATCCTGTGGATTGCTCAAGCGCGCGAATCGCAGCGAGGCGGCAACCACCTCGCCGATCTTGGGCCGCATGCTGCCGCTGGCGTCGATGATCAGCCCGACGGTCACCGGCGTATCCTCGTTGGTGAACAGGTCGATCGGCACCTTCCGCCCGTTGTCGAACACGGTGAACCGCTCGCCGGGGACATCGGAGACGTAGCGTCCCTGTTTGTCGGTGACCACCAGCGGCAGCACCACCAGTTCACTCGACCCCGATTTGAAGGACGGTTCCTGGGCGGAAGAACGCAAAATTAAAAACTGAGAACTGAAAACAAAGAAGGCCACAACGGCGAACGCCGAGCGGCGAACGCCGAACGCCAGCGGCGAGCGCTGTCGTCCGACGTTCGTGGTCCGCCGTTCGCGGTTCATGGAACTACGCGAGACGCTGACGAATCTGACGCGCCGCGAAGCCGCCGGCGATCGACAGTCCGCTGATGAGCTCAAGCAGCGCCAGGCTGCTCGAGGTACGCGGCAGGTGCTTGCGCGCCGGGCGGCTGCCCGTCGTGCCGGCCATCACCGGCGCCGGCGCCGGAGTGGTTTCCGCTCTGGCGGTCGTCATCGGGGCGTTGGACATCACCACCGGGTGATCCGCGTCGCTCTGCCAGTTGCCGTTCTCGTCGAAGTAGCCGACCGCAGCCGACTTCATCTCCACGGGAATCTCGCCGACGGCATTGCTCGACTTGGTGTCGTCGTTGGTCGCGAGCACCCTGGTGTGCGACTCCTTCGCGATCTTCATCGCCTGGCTCTTGGGGTAGACGAACTCATTGCCGATTCTCTCGCCGGGCAGTACCACACCTTGACCGCCTGGGGCGATCCGCTGGCGCGCTCCGAGAAGAGCACGATCGGCTTGTCGCTCGGTTCCATGCGCTGGTTCGGCACCGCCAGCATGGTGGTATAGAGCTTCTTCTCGTCCTTGTCGAACACCTGCACCACATGTCGGTTGCCCGGGATGTCGGCGAGCTTGAACACGTAGCTGCCGGCTGGGAGCGTGGCGCCCGGAATCTGGACCGGGCCGCTGAAGGTCAGAATCGTCTTCTTGTTCCACTCGTCAGCGCGCGCGCCTGGAGCGATCACCGCCGTCAACGCCGCCGCACAACATACCGCTTTCACAAATCGCATGAGCTAGCCTCCTTTAATCCCTTCCATGAGCTGTGCACGTTGTGTGCCCAACGCGCCAGCGCGGCCGTAGAACGGACTTCGAATTGCTTGTGCCTCGCGGGGGTTTCAATTCATGCCGACGATGGATTCGCTGGAAGACTTGCTGAAAGACGAGATCAAGGACATCTACGACGCGGAGAAACAGCTGACGAAGGCGCTTCCGAAGCTGATAAAAAAAGCGACGGCCGATGACCTGAAGAGGGCGTTGAGCGCCCACTTGAAGGAAACCGAGGGGCACATCGCGCGTCTCGAGAAGGTGTTCGGCCTGATGGACATGCCGGTGCGAGGGAAGAAATGCGAGGGCATGCAGCACCTCATCGCGGAAGGCAGCGAGATGATTGCCGAATGTGAGGAGGACGGCACCCGTGACGCGGTGATCATCGCCGCGGCGCAGAAGTGCGAGCACTACGAGATCTGCAGCTACGGCACGATCCGCGTGTGGGCCAATCTGTTGGACCACGCCAACGTCGGTTCGATCTTCGAGCAGACACTGGAAGAGGAGAAGACGGCCGACCTGAAGCTGACCAACATCGCCGAGGCGTTCATCAACGAGGAGGCGGCGGAGGAAGGCGAAGGCCGCGGCCGGGACGTCAAGCGAGTCCCGGCGCGGCCACGCCAGTCGGCGGCGGACCGAAAGGGGCGCTAACGCTTGAGCGCGGTCATGAAGGCGTCGGCCACGGCCGGCGCCTTCACGGTTCCGGTCATTACGACGTCTTTCGGCGCAATCGTCTTTCCATACAGATCCACGTTGTCGTCGGCATCGGCCCGGACCACTCCGCCTGACAGGTTGATGCCGGCAAACAGTCCCTGCGTTCGCGAGTACCAGAGAATCTCGGCGGTCATCTGCGCATCAGTCGCGGCGCGCGCGTCCCGCCCGACGGGCCCGGCGGCGATCGAGGCTTCCACTCCGAGCGAGACCTTGTTGCGCAGCATCTTCTCCATACCCTTGCTGTTCATCACCAGCAACACGAGATCAATCGACTGCGCGCCGATCTGCAGTCCCCAGCTGCCTTTCTCGACCCGCATGAAGATTGGCGCCGTCCATTCGCCGTCGTGACGGCAGCTCATCAAGCCCTTGCCGTACTCGCCGCCGACCACCAACGCCGCCTTCTTGAGGCCGGGCACCACGATGACGCACGCAGCCTTCTCCCAGAGCTCCTGGGGAATGTCTTTGTCGGGCACGCCATGAATTTCCCGAAGCACGGTGGCGGCCTCCTGCACTCGGCTGGCTTCCTTGGTGGACAAGTCCGCCGCCTGTGCCGTGATCGCCAGCCCGAGTACGATCGCCGTTATTCCTGCAACACGCATCAATGTCTTCCTCCCTGCTCAGCTTGTGCCGAGCGGCCTCTGTTTTGCAAATTCCGCCCGAAATGATTCGAACGGCCGAGATCCTCGTCGCGGACGACGATGAGAGCAGCGTCCGATATCTGAAACGACTGCTGACCCGCGAAGGGCACCACGTCGCGGTCGTGTCGACCGTGGACGAGGCCCTCAAGGCATGCGAAGACGACGCGCCGGACCTGGTGTTGGTCGACCTGGTGGCGCCGCGCGGCCACGGCTTCGACCTCTGCCGCAGGCTCAAGAATCAAAGCTTCACGCGGTTCATTCCGGTTGTGATCGTGACCGCGCAATCGGATCGGCGCCATCGTTTGAGGGGAATCGAGGCCGGCTGCGACGACTTCCTCGTGAAGCCGTTTGATGCAGCCGAACTGCACGCGCGCATTCAATCGCTGGTGCGCCTGAAGCGCTTCACCGACGATCTCGAATCGGCCGAGGCCGTGATCATGGGCATGGGCGCGACCATCGAGGCGCGCGATCCGTGTACCAACGGACACTGCCAGAGGCTCGCCCATTACGCCACGCGCCTGGGGCGGGCGCTGAACCTCGACGACGGGGACTTGGCGGCGCTCGAGCGCGGCGGCTTCCTGCACGACATCGGCAAGATCGCCGTTCCTGACGCCGTGCTGCTGAAGGAGGGCCAGCTCGATCCGCACGAATCGCGTGTGATGCGGAAGCACCCGATCGTCGGCGACAGCCTGTGCTCGGGGCTGCGGTCGCTCAACAAAGTGCGGCCCATCGTCCGCCATCACCATGAGCGTCTCGACGGGACCGGCTATCCCGACGGACTGCGCAATGGCGAGGTCCCGCTGCTCGCGCAGATCGTCGGGATCGTCGACGTGTTCGACGCGTTGACCACCGAGCGTCCGTATCGCGGCGCGCGCCCTGCCGAAGAGGCGTTTCAACTGCTGGCCGACGAGTCATCAAAAGGGTGGCGCGATCGCGCGCTGGTGGACACGTTTGCAAATCTGATCACGGCGACACCTGCCTGACCAACGAGGAGCGAGCATGGCGAAGTACGGAAAGAAAGCGCAGAGCAAGGTAGAGCGGGCGATGCACGAGCGGAAGCGCGGGACGCTGAAATCGGGGCGTTCAGGGAAGAAGGTCACCAGCCGCAAGCAGGCGATCGCGATCGGCCTGAGCGAGGCCCGGAAGGCCGGGGGAAAGGTCCCCCGCAAGCGAAAGTCCGGATCCCGCAAGAAATAGCCCTTTTTCTTGAAACCTCCTCGGGCCGGTCCACGTAATTAGTGGTACTATCTTCCGGTTCCCCAACCGGTTAACCAGTCGAGGAGTTTATGAATCGCATCCGGGTTACCGTGGCCCTGGCCGGCCTGATCGGGCTGGCAACGTCTGTCTCCGCCCAGTCCCCGGCCGCGCCGACGTTCAGCAAGGACGTCGCGCCGATCCTGTACAAGAACTGCACGAACTGCCATCGCGCCGGCGAAATCGGACCGATGCAGCTGGTGTCGTTCAGCGACGCTCGCCCCTGGGCGAAGGCGATCGCGACCCGCGTCACCGACGGCACGATGCCGCCCTGGCACGCGGATCCCGCGCACGGACAGTTCGCCAACGATCGCAGCCTGAGCGACAAGGATCGCGACACCATCGTCAAGTGGGCCTCCACGGGGGCGCCGGAAGGCAACCGCGCCGATCTGCCGGCCGTGCCGAAGTTCGCCGAAGGCTGGCAGATGGGCACGCCCGATACGATCTGGTCGATGCAGGAGGACTACCCGGTCCCGGCCAGCGGCACCATCGAGTACAAGAACTTCGAAGTCCCCACCAACCTCACCGAGGATCGTTGGGCGCAGGCGATCGAGGTCCGGCCGGGCAATCGGTCGGTGGTGCATCATGTGATCGTCTACCTGATCGACCCGAACCCGGCCAAGATCCCGCCGCCGTTCACCCCCGCGGCGAACATGCGTCGGCCGGCGGAAGCGCCGAAAACCGAACGAGGCGCCGAGCCGAACGATCGCCCGATGAAACATGGGCCGACCGGCTGGCTGGCCGGCTATGCGCCGGGACAGTCGGTGCGCGTCTACGAGCCGGGCACCGCGCTGCGCGTGCCGGCTGGCGCGACGCTGATCATCCAGGAGCACTACACCGCGACCGGCAAGGAAACGACGGACCGCACCCGGGTCGGGATCAAGTGGGCCAAGGAAGCGCCGAAGACCAAGATCGACGTCGCCACGCTGCAGAACATGAACTTCGTGCTCCCGGCCGGTTCGGCCGACACGCGCGTCGACGCGGAGCTCACGCTCAAGGAGGACATGACCCTCTGGAGCCTCCTCCCGCACACCCACATGCGCGGCAAGAAGTGGGAAGTCACCGCGATCTATCCGGACGGCCGCTCGGAAGTGATCCTCAACGTGCCGAAGTACGACTTCAACTGGCAGACCGACTACGTCTTCAAGACGCCGCTCAACATGCCGAAGGGCACCAAGATCCACACCGCGGCGTGGTACGACAACTCGACGGCGAACAAGGCCAACCCCGATCCGAAGAAAGACGTGTACTGGGGCGACCAGACCTGGGAAGAGATGCAGTTCACGGCGATCACCTTCAGCCTGAACGGCGTTCCGGCCAGGACCAACAGCGGAGGCCAGCAGTAATGCGCCACCTCGCGAACGCGGCGTTGGCGCTCTGCGTCGCGGGGACGGTGGCGGCTTCGGTATCGGCGGCGGGGCAGACCGGCAAGGCGGCGGCGGCGACGCCGACCTTCAACAAGGACGTCGCGCCGATCTTCTTCAAGAACTGCACGAACTGCCATCGCCCGGGTGAGATTGCGCCGATGTCGCTGCTCACCTACAAGGACGCCCGTCCGTGGGCCAGGTCGATTGCGACCCAGGTCGGCAAGGGCGCGATGCCGCCGTGGCATGCGGATCCGAAGCATGGCGAGTTCCTGAACGACCGCCGCCTCGCCGACGCCGACAAGGCGACGCTCGTCGCGTGGGGCAACGGCGGCGCGCCGGAAGGCAAGCCGTCGGACCTGCCCGTTGCGCCGACCTACGACAGCGGCTGGACGATCGGGACACCCGATCAGGTCTTCGCGATGAGCGAGGACTATCCGATTCCGGCGACCGGCGAAATTCCGTATCAGTTCATCGAGATCGAGACCAAGCTGACGGAAGACAAGTGGGTGCAGGCGTTCGAGGTGAAGGCCGGCGATCCAAAGGCCGTCCATCACGTGATCATGTACGCGCGGCCGCCGGCGGCGCCGGCTCCAGCGCGCCCCGCGGCACCGGCCGCGGCCGTCGGCGCGCAGGCTGCCGCCCGTCCGGCGCAGCCGCCGCCGTTGTTCGACTTCGCACCGAACATGGATATTCCTGCCGGTCAGTTCGGCGGTCCGCCGCTGCCGCCGGAGCAGCGCAAACCGGCGTATCCGAACCAGCGCGGGCCGGTCCGGGTCGGTCCCGCCGTCGGCGGCTTCGTGCCCGGTCAGTTTCTTCGCGTCTATCAGGACGGCACCGCGATGAAGCTGCCGGCGGGGACGACGCTGGTGCTGCAGATGCACTACACGACGTACGGCAAGGCGACGACCGATCGCACCCGCATCGCGGTCAAGTACGCGAAGGAGCCGCCGCCGACGCAGCTCCGCTGGGCGTCGCTCCAGAACGGCACGCTGCACATTCCGGCCGGCGCCCGCGATCACCGCGTCGACGCCGAGATGACGCTCGGCGCGGACATCACGCTGTGGAGCATGCTGCCGCACACCCACGTGCGCGGCATCCGCTGGATCTACGATGCGACCTATCCGGACGGCCGGAAGGACACGCTGTTGTCGGTGCCGAACTACGATTTCAACTGGCAGACCGACTATGTGTTCAAGCAGCCGCTGAAGCTGCCGAAGGGCACCAGGATTCACGCCACCGCGTGGTACGACAACTCGACGGCGAACAAGTCGAACCCCGATCCGACCAAGGATGTGTGGTGGGGCGATCAGACCTGGGAAGAGATGATGTTCACCGGTCTGACCTTCAGCATCGATCCGCCCAAAGCCTCGCCGACCGCCGGACAGCCCTAGTAGGGTTCTCAGTACTCGGAGTTGGGCACTAGCCAACTCCTAAGGCATGCCGAAGAAGCCGTTCACGAGCCGGGAGTATACTCCGCGCCTGTGACGAGGCACTCCGCACGCGGGCTGACGGCCGGCGCCGCGTTTCTGGCGCTCGGCGTCGCGCTCGCCGCGGCCGACGCCCCGCGCCCCACCTTCAACGTGGGCGTGCTGCGGCGCGACGGCATCGTCATTCCATTCGCCGCGTTCGACGGCAAGCGATGGAGCAATGCCTGGCCGCCGCCGTCGCTCGAGCTGACCATTCCCATCAATCTGCAGGGCGTCCCGTCGCGCTGGTGGGGGCCGGCGCAACTGCGCGAGTCGTGGCAGGCATGGACCGGCAGCGACCCGCAGAACCTTCGCGTCGTGCAGCCCGACTGGGTCGAGGCGCACTGCCTCCGGCAGATCGGCCTCCGCACCGACTACCGCGCGGCGGAGCCGATACCGCCGCGAACGACGCAGCCGTTTCCCAAGGACGGCGTCGTGGTCTCGCCGCCCCAGCCGGTCGAGCGGATCGCGATCGTGGCGCCGGACTCCGACGAGGCGCGCGGGCTGTCGATGGCGATGCACGAAGCCTTCAACAAGGCGGAGCGAGACGTCGAGAACAGCTACGGGCATCCGGTGTCGAGGCGCGCGCGCGAAGGCCGCGCCCCCGACATCGAAGCGGTCTATGCGATCGGCGATCGTCCGCGCTTCTACTACGTCGAGGCGACGCGACGGTACCGGCTGCTGGGACAGACCATCAACGACTGCGAGGCGGTCGGGTTCGGTACCGGCTGGTTCGCGCGCGAGGGCTTTGCGGTGCGTTCGCTCGAGATGGCCGTCGACCTGCTTCCGTGCAACCGCCGCGGCGGCAGCTACATGCTGCCGCTCGGCGCCGTGCGCGTGGCCGGAAAGCTGTTCTGGCTCGCGCAATTTTCGGGCTGGAACGACGAACGCTACGTGGTCGTCGAGCTCAAGCCTAAGACCGTGGCCGCGGTCATCAGTACCTGGGGGGGATCTTGTCAAAGGTAGACGTTGGAAGTCGGAAGGTAGACGAGAAGGCGGGAAGGGCTGGAGGGTCAGGACGGGCGGGATGGGCGGGATGGGCGGGATGGGTCGCGCTCGCGATCGCGGGTTGCCTGCTCGTGCCTGGCGCGCACGCCTTTCAGCCGCGCTCCGGCGCGGCCCAGCCGGAGCCGTTGTGGGAGACCGGCACGTTTTCGATCCTGGGTTTCGATCCGGCGACCGGCGAAGTGGGCGGCGCGGTGCAGTCGCGCGTGTTCTCGGTCGGCAACGGCGTGCTGTGGGCCGACGCCAACGCGGGCATAGCGGCGACGCAGGCGATCGTCGACGTCGGTTATGGCGCGAAGGCGCTCGCGCTGTTGCGCACCGGCCTGAGCCCCGACGCGATCGTCAAGCGGATCTGGGCCGAGGATCCCGATCCGCTGCCCGAGGCGTGGTCCAAACAGGGACGGCAGTTCGCGGTGATGAACCTCAAAGGCGAGTACGCGGCGTTCACCGGCGCCAAGGCCAGTGAGTGGGCGGGGCACCGCTCCGGCACGTTCGCGACCGCGCAGGGCAACATCCTCGCCGGCCCCGCCGTCGTCGACAACATGATCGCGGCGTTCGAGAAAACGACCGGCCACCTGTCGCAGCGACTGGTCGCGGCGCTCGAAGGAGGACAGGCCGGCGGCGGGGATACCCGTGGTCAGCAATCGGCCGCCCTGGTGATCGTCAAGAAGGATTGCGGCGTCTGGCTGCACAACGACACCGTCCTGCGCCTGCAGGTCGACGACAACCCGGCACCGATCCAGGAACTGAAACGGATCGTGGAGAAGTGGAACGAGCGCAGGCCGCGGTCGGTGACGCCCGGGTGTAAGTAAGCAGGCTCCAGTCTCAGTCTGCGGTCTCAGTCTGCCGACTGCCTACTGACCGGCTACCGCGCGGTCAAGATCAAGAGGTGGGCGCGAGAGCCGCCGCTGTGAATCAGCTCGATGCCGTCGGCCATGAGCGCGTCGCCGCGCGACGCGCCGAGCGGGCCGGCGTCGAGCGATCGCACCTCGTAGGTCGCGTCGGCCAGCAAACCCCGCGGCCTGACCACCAGCCGGCCGTCCTGGCCGTCTCCTTTGAAGCCGAACAGCAGCACTCTGCGCGCGTCGTCAGTCACTTCCTGGAGCACTTCCCAGCTCGAGGAATCGACCGGCGCCTGCGCCGAGAGGAGCATCGCGGTGCCCTGGGTGATGATGTCGCGATAGGTCTTGTACTCCTCGATCTGCTGCTTCAGCAGCGCCGCGGTGCCGTCGTCGATCGCATCGGTGCGATAGGTCAGGCCCAGAATGCCCGGCGCGCGGCTGCGGACCAGCAGGGCGAGATCATCAGCGCCGGCAATCGGCTCGCCATCGCCATCGATCAGGAACGAGAGAAGATAGGCCGGCGGAAACGCGAAGGTCAGCCCCTCGAGGTTGTGGCGCACGTGCGACGCCGGCGAGGTGCGATCGTCCATCCACGCCGTGTCGGTGAAGGCCATCATCCCGAAGTCGAGGCGCGCGCCGCCGCCAGATACGTTCTCGATCATGAGGTCCGGATAGCGGCGGCGAAGCTCGTCGAGGATGCCGTACAGCGCCTGCACGTGCGCCATGTTGCCATCGGCGGCGCCGTGGCCGTGCCCGCCGCGGTCGCAGTTGATCCAGAAGTTGTTGTCCCACTTCAGGTAGTCCGGGCGCACCCGATCGATCAGGGCGACGAGCTGGTCCATCACCCACTTGCGTCCTGCCGCGCCGGCCAGGCAAATCTGCGCGTTGAGCGCCGATCCGTAGTCGTTGCCGCGCGTGGCCAGGAACGATTCCTGCGCCAGCCCGGGCTTGCCGACGGTGGCGAGCGAGACCCGTTCGGGCTCGACCCAGAGGCCGAACTTCAGGCCGACGCCGTGGGCGTAGTCGGCCAGGCTGGCGAGTCCCGAAGGGAAGCGGTCGGGATCGGCGGTCCACGATCCCAGGCCGGCGTCGAAGTCGAAGTCGCTCGTCTCGCCGGCACCGAGATACCAGCCGGCGTCCATCACGAACAGCTCGACTCCGAGCGACGCCGCCCGATCGATCTCGGCGACCATCGTGTCTTCGTCGAGGCGCGTGCCGTAGACGAACCAGGTGTTGTAAGTGACCAGCGGCTGAAACGGACGCCCGTGACGGATGCCCTGCAGCACGAACTGCCGCAGCGCGCGGGTCTCGTCGCTGGTCGACTTGGCAGCGAGGCCAAAAAATGTATGCGGCAGATCCACCGGCCTGGCCGGGGTGACGGTCGTGCCGACCCCTGGAAACGAGACCGTGACACGCAGGCGCTCGTCGGCACGCTCGAGCGACGCGCGCCACGCGCCCGACCACATCAAACCGCCGAAGAACTCGTCGCGGCCGTCGTCGACGAGGAAGAACGGGACGTACTGCTCGGAGGAGCGGCCATCCGATCCGAGGTCGAGCCGTTCGCCCGGCTCGAAGTCGTGTTCGGCGAAGACGAAGGCGTCCTCCGAGGCGCCGTCGCTGTTGGCGGAGTCGCCGCGCAGGCCGCCGAGCCAGCGCACGTTGCCGAGCGGCATGGTCAACGACCAGGCGACCAGCTCGGTCAACGCGGTGCCGTCCCCGCCAGTGCTGGTGATGCGGGTCCACGTTTCGATCGTGGGCGATCCCGGATAGCAGGCGAAGACGCGGGTGATCAGCAGCCGCTGGGCGCGGTGCTCGAAGGTGAACGTGAGGGTGACGCCGTGGTCGGTGGCCTCGGCGAGCCCGCTGACGAGGGTGACCGCGCCGCTCGACGTGAGCGTGATGCGCTCGCCGCCGGCGGTGAGGCCGAATGCCGGCGCCGGCGTGACATCGAGGGCACGGCCGGTGACCGGGTTGAACAGGCGCTGCACCGTCAGCGTCCGCGAGGCGTCGAACCCGAGGACCAGCTCGAGGTTCTCGCTGCCGATCGACCAGAGGTCGCTGCCGTTCTGGTGGGCGACGAAGGCGTCACCCTGCGCCGCGACGATCGGTGCGCGATCCGCGGCGACCGCATTCGCCGCGCCGAGCACGCACACGATGGCAAGGACGGCTGACCGACAGGTCACTCAGCAGGCATTCTACGGGATGGTGCGGCGAAAAAACCTGTTGACTCCAGAGTCCGCAGCAAGGACATTGTGCGTCATGCTGGCGTTCCTTCCCAAGTCGATCGCGTCGCTCACCGTTCTCGCTCTCTGCTGCATCGGCGTGTCCGCGGCGTCGGCCGACGATGGCCAGCGCGATCGTGCCGGGAGCGCGAGCAGCGATGCGCCGCCGAGCGGATGGGACATGGCGCTGACCGGCGGCTTCGTCGTGAGCGGGCTGGTCGACCCGGTGTATGCGCTCGGCAACGTCACCGGCCAGGCGACCCGCGTGGTGCTCCGCCAGCCGGATCAGGAGAACAGCGTCAATCTCGGCGTCGCGATGTTCGCGCAGGTCTACCACGATCGATACCGGTGGGTCGCGCCGCTGTCGTTCGGGATCGGCATACGCGGTGATGCGCGCGCCACGTTCTACCTCGGATCGGCACTGCGCTTCGGGCCGCACGCATCGCTCACGGCAGGCGTGGCGATTGGCCCGGTTGCGGCGCTGCCCGCCGGCGTGGTCGAGGGGCGACCGGTGACCGACACGAACTTCCTATCCGACCTCGGCACCCGCACCCAGCACTCGTGGTTCACCGGCCTGACCTATACCTTCGCGAGCATTCGATAAGAAGAAACCGCCGAGACCGCGAAGACCGCGGAGCATATTCCTAACTCTGCGCGCTTTGCGGTTCCATCTTTTCGTCCCAAATCTGGCAGAGATGGACGATCACCTCGACTGCCTTCTCCATGTCCTGCACGGAGACCCATTCCAGGCGTGAGTGGAAGTTGTGCTCGCCGGCAAACAGGTTGGGCGTCGGCAGGCCCTTGAAGGACAGCCGGCAGCCGTCGGTGCCACCGCGGATGGGGTGGGTGCGCGGTTCGAGCCCGGCGCGGCGGATCGCCTCGCGCGCGTGCTCGGCGATGGCGGGATGCCGATCGAGGATCGCCTTCATGTTGCGGTACGATTCCTCGACCGCGACCTCGACGCGGGATCCCGGATACGCGGCTGCCGCGCGCCGCGCCAGCTGTTCGAGCAGCTTTTCCTTGTCCGCCAACCCCGCCGTCGAGAAATCACGCACCAGCAGCCGCACCGACGTCCGCTCGACTCCCGCCTGAATGACGTACGGATGGACGAAGCCCTCGTGCCCGGCCGTCGTTTCCGGCGACAGCGTATCGTGCGGCAGGCTGTCGATGAAGGCCGCGGCGATCTTGATCGCATTGACCATGCGGCCCCTGGCGTAGCCGGGATGGGTGTTGAAGCCATGGAAAGTCACGGTCATCGCGTCGGCCGAGAAGCTCTCGACTTCGATCTCGCCGCGCCGGCCGCCGTCCATCGTGTAGGCGCACGCCGCCCCGAATCGCGCGACGTCGAAATGATCGGTGCCGCGGCCGATTTCCTCGTCCGGCGTGAAGGCCAGGCGGATCGGACCATGCGGAATCTCGGGATGCGCGACCAGGTAGGCCGCCGCCGTCACGATCTCGGCGACCCCGGCCTTGTTGTCGGCGCCCAGCAGCGTCGTACCCGAGGCGGTGACGATATCGTGACCGATTTGCTCGGCCAGCGCGGGGTTGTCGGCCAGCCGCAGCACCGCGGTCGGATCGTCGGGCAGCACGAGGTCTCGGCCGTCGTACCGCGATGGACGATCGGCCGGACGCCCGCGCCAGGCATCTCGGGCGACGTGTCCACGTGGGCGATGAAGCCGACCACCGGCACACCCGTCTTCTTGGTCGTCGGCGGAATCGTGGCCATCACGTAGCCGAACTCGTCGATCGCGGCATCGGCGAGCCCGAGCGCTACGAGCTCCGCGGCCAACTCGCGCAGCAGCACGAGCTGCTTGTCGGTGCTGGGATAGGTCGTTGACGCTTCGTCCGACTGAGTGTCGTAGGCGACGTAGCGAAGGAATCTGTCAAGAACCGTAGTCATGGGGTCTCGAGGAACGTGCGGTGGAGCAGACGTCACCGCGTCGTCGAGACGAGCGCGGTCGATCGTCCAGGTGATCCGAAACGAAGAAGTGGCGATCCCTTCAATCGATGCGCCGCTCGCGGTCAGCGCTTCCGAGCCGCGTCTCACGTTCTCGAAGGACGCGTTGATGCCGGCCCCGACCACGCTGATGGCGCCGAGTGTGTCGGCGATCCGCACCGCGCCGCCGAAGCGGGCGGCGAGCGCTTCGCGAACCTGCGTCTCAGCATGCAGATTCTCGCGCGACACGACCAGCGTCAGCCGCTCCCCGGACACGTGGAGCTGCTTACCCGCCACCTTGTGCTCGTCGAGCAGCGCCAGCACTTGCAGCGCTTCGCGCTCCATCGTCAACACGATCACGTCGCGTTCGCTTGCGACGCCGACCACCGTCCCAGGTTGCCGCGCCGGGTGATGGCGGACCACCGTGCCGTCAGCCGAGGGTTCGGCGCCCGGCAGCGCCGAGCTGGTGGCGCGCGCGAAGATGGCGATCCCCTTTTCCTTCGCGAACTCCACCGCCTGGGCATTGAGCACCCGGGCGCCCGACTCGGCAAGCTCCTGGGTCTCCTCGTAGGACAGGGTACCGATGCGCCGCGCCGCCGGCACGACGCGAGGATCGGCGGTGTAGACGCCGTCGACATCGGAGCAGATCTCGCAATACTCGGCGCCAAGAGCCGCGGCCATCGCGACCGCGGTGGTGTCGCTGCCGCCGCGGCCGAGCGTGGTCACTTCGCGCCGGTACGAAACGCCCTGGTAGCCGGCGATGACGACAATCCGGCCCTTGGCCAGCTCGTCCTGCACGCGCACCGGCCGCACCTCGATGATGCGCGCGTCGACGTGCCGATCGTTGGTGATGATGCCGGACTGGCTGCCGGTAAAGCTGATCGCATCGCCGCCCCGGTCGCGGATCGCCATCGACAGCAGCGCCATCGAGATCCGCTCCCCGGCTGTCAGCAGCATGTCGAGCTCGCGCCGATCCGGGTTGGAGGACACCTGCTTCGCGAGACCGAGGAGATCGTCTGTCGTGTCGCCCATTGCGGACACGACCACCACGACGTCGTGCCCGGCCTGCTTCGTCCGCATCACGCGGTCGGCCACCTGCTTGATGCGGGCGACGTCGGCGACGCTGGATCCGCCGTATTTCTGGACAACGATGGACACGACAAGAAGATGCCACGAAACCCGCGAAAACACGAAACACACGAAACCCAACCGATCGGTCTTTTTCGTGTCGTTCGTGCTGATGCTTTCCTTCGTGCGTTTTGTGGTTATAGGTCGAAGATAGCCACGACGGGCGCGTGATCGCTGGTGCCGACGGCAGCCTGGACCGGGCAGGCGGTCGCGCGTTGCGCCAGCGCTTCGCTGGCGAACACGTAGTCCAGGCGCCAGCCGATGTTGCGCTGGCGCATGTTGCGCCACGGCGGCCACCACGAGAACAGGTCCTCGTTCTCCGGATCGAGCGCGCGCCCGACGTCGACCAGGCCGCGGCTCAGGATTCGCTCGATGATGGCGCGCTCCTCCGGAAGTTGGCCGATCGCGCGGGGCTTGCGCTCCTTGGGATGGACGTCGCGCTCGGTGCGCGCCACATTCATGTCACCCAGCAAGGCCAGCATCCGGCCGCTTGCCTGATACGAAGCCGCGAAGGCATCCATGGCTTCGAGAAATGCCATCTTCGCGCGGAAGTCCTTGCCGCCGTTCGGCACATAGATCGAGGCCACGGTGAGATCGCCCGACGGCGTGCGGACGTCGACCGTGGCGATGCGGGTCTCGTAGTCGAAGGTCGGGTGGGTGAACGCGGGCGGGTCGGCGGAAATCGTCTTGCTGACGTGGAGCGCGACGCCGGAGTAGCCCTTGCCGCCGTGCCAGTAGCACCAGTAACCCTCCATCGTGCAGAGGGTGATGGGCACCTGATCGGGCGAGGCCTTTAGTTCCTGCAAGCAAACGACGTCCGGGCGCTCACGATCGATCCAGTCGAGGACCTCCGCGTGACGCGCCCGGATGCCGTTGACGTTCCAGGTGGCAAGCTTCATTTCAGATCTCAGAATTCAGATCTCAGATTCAGCGGTTTTCTGAAATCTGAACTCCGAAGTCTGAAATCTCTGGCGCGCGCGCTCAGTGCGATGCGTGCGCCGCTTGACGCTCTGCGGCCGGGATGGCCATCAGCGCCGGCTGCGCCGCGACGTGCGCCTGAACAATCGCTTCGGCCTTGGCCATCAGATCGGGATCGCCCAGCCGGTAGACGGCATTGGCCTCGATCAGATCCTTCTGGTGCGACGGCGTCGCGTCGATGCTTTCGTAGATCGCCGCCACAGGGCACGCCGGGACGCAGGCGCCGCAGTCGATGCATTCCTCAGGATGGATGTAGAGCATCGCCGCCTGGGCGAATTCGGCTTCGTCCTTGCGCGGGTGAATGCAGTCAACCGGGCACACGTCCACGCAGGCGGTGTCCTTGGTTTCGATACACGGGTCAGTGATGATGAATGGCATGCTCGCTGCGTCTCCGTTATGGGACCTGATTGGTCGGCTTTTTCAAGCTCTGAGCCGGAGAATTATACCCTGACAATCGGCAAAAACATCATCGGACTGGCTGATTCGGAGTATCCCATCGACTCGTAGAGCGGTTTTCCGTCGCGGCTCGCGTTGAGCGCCATCGATCCGATGCCCTCGTCGCGGCACCAGCGGTGAATCGTGTCCATGATCAGCCGCGCCAGCCCGCGCCGGCGGTGCGGCGGCTCGGTGTAGACGTTGTATACGAAGGCGAGGCGATCGCCCCCATATTGCGGACCAGGCGGCCACGGGATGATGGTGATTCCGCCGCCGCCCACCGCCGCGCCATCCGGCGCGTCGACCAGCCAGGCGCGGTACACCCCCCTGGGCATCACGTCGCCGAGCCAGGCGCGAAACGCCCGATCGAGGTCGTCCGCGTCGAGCGCGACGCCCATGTCGGTGAACATGTCGATGCGGTGCCGCACCAGCACGTCGGCGTCTGCGAGCGTCGCGAGGCGGACGCGATAATCGGCGGACACGTCGGCGAATTATACTCAGCGTATGGCGGATCACACGGCCCCTCGACCCGACTCGGGACAGACAGCGCGGCGCGGACCCGAGCCTCCGGACTTGAGCGAAAAAGGCGGCAACAAAGACGGGCAGCCTCAGCATTCCAACCAGCGCCTGTTCATGCAGTTCATGGCGTTTGGCGGCGCCGCCACCACCGAGGCTCTGGCGAATGCGCTCGACCGCGCGAAGATCGCCGGCGTGCTCTATGAAGACGTCAACGATCCGCGCGGCGTCGGGCTTTTGACATTCAGCGAGGATCCGGACTATTTCCTCGATCGGGTGCGACCAGTGCTGAACGGCCCGGACTTCGCGCCGCTGACGCAGAAGCCGGAATACACCATGTTGGGGCGCACGTATTCGATCGGCTATGAGCCCGATCTGCCCGAAGTGCTGCTGCACCGTCCCCGCCGGACGGTACTCAACCCGGCCTGGAAATGGGGCGTGTTCTATCCGCTGCGCCGCAGCGGCCGGTTCGCCCAGCTGCCGCCGGACGAGCAGCGCGTGATTCTCGCCGAGCACGGCACGATCGGCATGTCGTTCGGCGTCGGCGACTACGCGCACGACATCCGGCTTGCCTGTCACGGGCTCGACCGCGACGACAACGACTTCGTGATCGGGCTGATCGGGAAGGAGCTCTACCCGCTGTCCGCGCTGGTGCAGACGATGCGCAAGACCCAGCAGACGTCGCTGTACCTCGAGCGGCTCGGGCCGTTCTTCGTCGGGCGGGCGCTGTGGCAGGCGGTCGAGGCCAGCTGACGCGGGCCGGCGATCAGCTCAGAGGTTCGGATCGTGACCGGCGGGCAGGAACAGGTAGTTCCGCTGCTCGGTCCGCTGGCTGACGCGGACCAGGCGATCGTCCTCGGTGTGAACGTAGGCGTCATAGCCCAGCGACGCCATCAACGGCAGCATCGAGTCCTCGAACGTTTCCAGCAGCCAGACCGGGTGCCGCGCGGCGATCAGCGCGCGCGCCCCTGCGATCACGCGGTCCTCCGCGCCTTCGACGTCGCACTTGATGAAGTCCGGCGCCGGCAGGCCGTCTTCGATCAGGGCGTCGATCGTCGCCGTCGTCACCGGCACGCTGCCCGCCTCGTCGAGCGCGGCCAGATAGTAGCCGCCGTAAAATCCTTCCGCTGGCACCGCCATGGTTGCGGAACCGCTCCGGTCGGAGATCGCCAGCGGCCGAATCTCGACGTTGTCGGCCCGCGCGATCCGCGTGGCCAGCCGCAGGATGTCCAGGTTGTGCGGGACCGGCTCGAATGCCAGGACCCTGGCGCAGAGCCGCGACAGCGGCACCGTGTAGGTGCCGGAGTTCGCGCCGATGTCCCAGCAGATGTCGGTCGCCTTCACGATTCGCGGCAGCAGTTGCACATCCCACTCGTGGTAGCCGCGACCGGTCGCGACCCGCCGGGCGAGCCAGTGCCGCCTCGCGAACAACGCCACCGGAACCGGCAGCACCGCCCGGAGTGCTCGGCGCCAGATCATCGGCCGGACGCGCGCAGGTCCGTGGTGGCGGCGAAGGTGGGCGCCTTGCGGTGCCTGGTCGCCTGCTCGTAGGCGTACGCGAGTTTGATGAGCGTCGCTTCGCTCCAGGCGCGTCCGAAGAATGAGACGCCGACCGGCAGTCCGTGGACCTGGCCCGCTGGTACGGTGATGTGCGGGTAGCCCGCGACCGAGGTCACGGTCGACGGCGACGATCCGCCGCCGCTGTCGCCATTCACCAGGTCGATCAATCCCGCCGGCCCGCTGGTCGGGGCGAACAGCGCGTCGAGGTTGTACTTTTTCAACGTCGCATCGATCCCCAGGGCGCGCGCCATCTGGCGGTTCCGGGCCAGCGCCGAGAGGTATTTCGCACTTGTCAGCGGCCCCTTCTTCTCGGCCATCGTCATGATTTCCTGGCCGAAGTACGGCATCTCCTGATCCTTGTGTGCGTCGTTGAAGGCGATGACGTCCTCGAGTGAATGCACCGGCGATGCCGCGCCGAGCCACGCGAGGTACTTGTTCAGGTCGGCCTTGAACTCGTACAGCAGCACCTGGAACTCGCCGTCGTCAAACTTGCCGAGGGTGGGGATATTGGCCGGGTCGACGATCGTCGCGCCCTGTTGCTTCATCACCGCGATCGCGGCCTCGGCGAGCGCGTCGGTGGCGGGACTCGATCCGAAATACTTGTTGCGGACCACGCCGATCCGCGCGCCCTTGAGGCCGGCGGGATCCAACGATCGCGCGTAGTCCACCGCGGTCGATCGACGTGTCGGCGGATCGTCGGCGTCGGCGCCGGCCATCGCAGCGAGCAGGGCGGCGGCGTCGGCGACAGTCCGCGTCATGGGGCCGGCGGTATCCTGGCTGTGCGAGATCGGCACGATGCCGCTCCGGCTGAGCAGGCCGAGCGTCGGCTTGATCCCGACCAGGCCGTTGTTGTTCGACGGCGACACGATCGAGCCGTCGGTCTCGGTGCCGACCGCCGCGGCGGCGAGGTTGGCGGCGATCGCCGCGCCAGAACCCGAGCTCGAGCCGGACGGGTTGCGATCGAGCGCGTAGGGGTTCTTCGTCTGGCCGCCGCGACCGCTCCATCCGCTGGTCGAGTGGGTCGATCTGAAGTTCGCCCATTCGCTCAGGTTGGTCTTGCCGAGGATCACCGCGCCCGCCTCCCGCAGCCGCGTCACGATGAACGCATCGTGCGGCGGCGCGGCACCGGCGAGCGCGAACGACCCGGCGGTCGTCATCATGCGATCGGCGGTGGCGATGTTGTCCTTGATCAGAATCGGGATGCCGTGCATCGGCCCGCGAATACGCCCGCTCCTGCGCTCGGCGTCGAGCCGATCGGCAATGGTGCGCGCGTCTGGATTGATCTCGAGGACGCTGTGCAGCGACGGTCCGGAGCGGTCGATTGCCTCAATCCGCGCGAGATACTTGTCCACCAGCGAGCGCGCCGTGTCCTGACCGGCCTGCATCCGCTGCTGGAGGCCGGCGATGGTGGTCTCTTCCAGATCGAACGCCGGGGATGCGGGTGGCTGTGCGGCGGCGGACGCGATCGCCCAGCTCGTTGCGATGGCGGCGGCGCCGAGGCAGAGACGGCGAACCAGTGAGGCTGGCATGCGCAGATAATACGGCATGTCGCTCGCGGGGTCGGCGCACCGGCTGCTGGAGTCGCGCCGCGGCCGCGCCTGGTTTCAGCGCGTCAGCGGCGCGATCCTTACCGCGCTGGGACTGCGGCTCGCGCTCGCGCGATGAATGCTTCGATCTCGGCCGCCGGCCTTGCGCCGCTTTCGCGCGCCAGCTCCTTGCCGCCTTCGAAGACCGCGAGCGTCGGAATCGAACGGATGCCGAAGCGCTGCCCGAGATCCGCCAGCTCGTCGGTGTTCACTTTGACGACGAGCGCCTGACCGGCCTGGCGCGCGGCGACTTTCTGCAGCTCGGGCGCCACCATCCGGCACGGCCCGCACCACGGCGCCCAATAGTCGACGACCACGGGCAGCGACGCCTTCGCCACCACCGTATCGAAGTCGGCCGACGAGTGGAGCTCGATCGGCTCGCCGGCGCCCTTAATCGGCGCCTTGCATTCGCCGCACTGCACGCTGTCGCCGAGACGCTCGAACGCGAGCCGGTTTTTCTTGCCGCACGCGGCGCACGCGACGATCACGCCGCGGTCATCTATCTCAATGTTTCCTGCCATGGACCCCCCGGAGCTCAATGGCGCGGCTTCCCCTTGGAAGCCGGCGCCTTCGCCGATTTAGACGCCGCCGGCGCCTTGTTCGATGCAATCGCGTCGCCAAGAAGGGCGACGGTGATCGCGTAGGAGTGGGCGCAGTTGTATTCGAGGATCGCGTCGTAGTTGGCGTCGACCAGAAAATGACGCGCGCTGCCGGAGACCAGCGAGGCCGGCGCGTCGCTCTTGGGCAACGCCTTGCCGCGGGGCAGCCGCACGCCGAGCTCCTGCCAGCGCTTCATCGGCAGCGGCACGCTCATGTTGCGGGTGGCCTGACAGCTGCCGCTGCGAGGGGCGACGTCGCGGGCGATGCGGCTCGCGACCGCCGAACTGACGGCCACCTCGCGGCCCCAGCTCTGGTTGGCGGTCCAACCGTGCCCCTTCAGATAGTTGGCGATCGACGCGAAGACGTCCGCTGGCGTGGACCAGATGTCGCGCTTCCCGTCGCCGTCGAAGTCCTCGGCGTACTTCAAGTAGCTCGACGGCATGAATTGCGTCTGGCCCATGGCGCCGGCCCACGACCCCTTCAGCCTCGGCAGATCGATGTCGCCCCGGCTCAGAATCTCGAGCGCGTTGAAGAGCTCGCCGCGGAAAAATGTGGCGCGGCGCGGGTCCCAGGCCAGCGTCGCGAGCGCCGGCACGGTGGGCCGCACGCCGCTGAAGCGGCCGTAGTTCGACTCCATCCCCCAGATCGCCACGACGATGCGCGCCGGCACGCCGTAGCGCTGGCTGACCTGATCCAGCAGCTCGCGATTCGCCGCGTACGCTTCGCGGCCGCCCAGGATCAGCTTGGGTTTGAGGATCCGGTTGATGTATTTCTCGAGCGAAAACACCGTTTCAGCCTGGGCTCGATCGCGCTCGAGGATGACCGGTTGAGGCTCGGTGACGTCGGCGAGTGCGGCGTCGACAACTTCCTCGCGCAGGCCCCGCGACACGGCCTCGGCTCGTACGCCTGCCAGCCATTCCGCGAACGACGGCCGCGGCGCCGGATCCTGGCCGAGAGTCAGCGCAAAGACGAGCACGGACAACACGTGTGCAGTGTACTGGACCAAACGCACAGGCGCCATTCCGCGGGATCCGGGAATGGCAGAGGCAGAAGGAAGCGGACTAGTGGGCCGCGGCCGGGGGCGCGCCGCGCTTCGGCCGCTTCATCAGCAGGACCAGCGGAATCAGCGCCACGAACATGATGCCCAGCAGCTGGAAGATGCCGACGAACGACACCATGGTCGCCTGCCGCTGCACCATGCCGAACAGCGCGGCGTTGGCGCGCTCGGTCGCGGTGGCGAGATCGGCGCCCGCCGCCATGAACGCCTGGCGCAGGCCGGCGAGCATCGACTGCGAGGTCGTGTCGTAGGCGGTGACGTTGGCCCCGAGCGTCGCGGTGGTCGACTGGCCGTGGCGCGCCAGCAGCGTGCCGGTGGCGGCGATGCCGATGCTGCCGCCGATGTTCCGCATCAGGTTGAACAGGCTCGTCGCGTTGCCCATCTTCTCGCGCGGGATCGCGTCCATCGAGATCGTCGTCAGCGGCACGAACAGCAGGGACATGCCGACGCCCTGCAGCAGCTGCGGCCAGAAGATGTCCCAGTAGCCGGCCTGCAGGTTGAGCCACGACAGCCAGATCAACGTCGAACCGCCGACGAGCAGCCCCGCGGTCAGCAGCTTCCGCGCATCGAACCGGCCGGTCATCATGCCGGTGAGCGGCATCATGAAGAACGAGCCGATGCCGCGCGGCGCCATCGCGATGCCGGCCTGCAGCGGCGGATAGCCGAGCAGCGTCTGCAGCATCACCGGCAGCAGCACCATGCTGCCGTAGAGCACGAAGCCGACCACCGTCATCAGGAAGACACCTACGGCATAGCTCCGCTCCTTGAACACGCGCAGATCGACGATCGGCTCATCGGTCGTCAGCAGGTGCCAGATCAGCGCGATCAGCGTGACCGCCGCCACGATCGACAGGATGACGATCATGTTGGACGAGAACCAGTCCTCTTCCTGCCCCTTGTCGAGCACGATCTGCAGCGCGCCGATGCCGACCGCGAGCATGCCGATGCCCCAGTAGTCGACCTTGCGCGATTCGGCCTTCAGGTAGGGCGGATCGAAGATGTACATCTTGGTCATCACGATCGACGCGATGCCGACCGGGATGTTGATGTAGAAGACCCAGCGCCAGCTGTAGTTGTCGGTCAGCCAGCCGCCCAGCACCGGTCCGAGGATCGGCGCGACCACGATCCCGAGCGCCCAGAAGCCCATCGCCTTGCCGCGATCCTGCGGCGCGAAAGCCTCGAGCAGCACCGCCTGCGACAGCGGCTGCAGCGCGCCGCCGGTTGCGCCCTGCAGGATGCGGAAGAAGATCAGCGAGCCCAGCGTCGGCGCCAGACCGCACAGGAACGACGCGGCGGTGAAGCCGACGACCGAGAGCATCAGCAGGTTCTTGCGGCCGAACATGCTCGCCAGCCAGCCGGTCATCGGCAGGATGATCGCGTTGGCAACCAGGTAGGACGTCAGCGCCCAGGTCGCCTCGTCGATCGACGCCGACAGCGTGCCGGCGATGTGGGGCAGCGACACGTTGACCACGGTGGTGTCGAGCACCTCCATGAACGTGGCGAACATCACGGAGACCGCGATCAGCCACGGGTTGATGTGTTTCTGCTCGGCCATATAACGCTCACCCGCTCGCGGCGGCTACTTGAGGAACACCGTCGGCGTGACCGACATGCCGGGGCGGAGCAGGTGCTCCGGGTCCTGGCCCGGGTCGAGCACGATCTTGACCGGCACGCGCTGCACGACCTTGACGAAGTTGCCGGTCGCGTTCTCCGGCGGCAGCAGGCTGAAGCGGGCGCCGGTCGCGCCGGCGATGCTGTCGACCTTGCCCTTGTATTCCTTGCCGTAGGCGTCGACGGTGATCGTGGCGCGCTGACCGGCACGCATTTCCTTCAGCTGCGTCTCTTTATAGTTCGCGGTGACCCAGATGTCGTCGACCTGCACGATCGCGAGCAGCGGCTGGCCGCCCTGGACCACCTGGCCGGGGTTGATCCCCTTCTTCGAGACGATGCCGCGCACCGGCGCCTTCACCGTCGTGTACTGGAGGTTCAGTTCGGCCTGGGCGAGGGCGGCGCGCATCTGCTGCGCTCGCGCCTCGGCCGCCGAGGCGCGAGCCTTGGTCGCGGCGACCTGCGACGGCCCGGTCTGCGCGGTCTGCATCTCCGCCCGCGC
Source organism: uncultured Acidobacteriota bacterium (assembly GCA_963794705.1). Taxonomy (GTDB): domain Bacteria; phylum Acidobacteriota; class Vicinamibacteria; order Vicinamibacterales; family CAVVIG01; genus CAVQFC01. Next base: position 86,846 of record CAWCFI010000003.1, on the reverse strand, counting down.
CGAATCCTCGCCGGCCTTCGACTGCGCCAGCTTGCTCTCGGCGACCCGGATGCCGGCTTCGGCCTCGGCCACCTGGGAGCGCGCTGAGTCAACGGTGGCCTTCTGGGCCTCCGCGGTCGCCGAGGTCGCGTCGAACATCTGCTGCGAGACCTCGTCCTTGGCGAGCAGGCCCTTCAGGCGCTCGACGTCGCGCGCGGACTTGGCCGCGTTGGCTTCCGCCTCGCGCAGTCGGGCCTGCGCGCTGACCAGGCGCGCTCGCGCCGCCTCGATTTCCTTCTCCGACGCCGCGACGCCGCTCTGCGCCTGGCTTACGCCGCCGCGCGCCGTGGTCACGTTGCTGGCGGCGGTGGTCGAGGTGATCGGCACGGTGCTCTCGGCCGCGATCGCGCTCGCTTCCGCGTCGGCGAGCTCGGCGCGCGCCTTGTCGACCGCGACCTGGTAATCGCCCGGATCGAGCTGGACCAGCAGGGTGCCGGCCTCGACCAGCTGGTTGTCGTCGACCGCGACTTTGGTGACCGTGCCGCTGACGCGCGCTGCCAGCTGCGTGACGTGCGCGTCGACCTGCGCGTCGTCGGTGACTTCGCGGCCGGAAGTGCTCCAGGCCCAGAGGCCGGCGCCGAGGATGAGGAGCAGGACGACGCCGATGATCAATCGAACACGAGGTTGCTGAAGCATGATTACCGCGAGCCTCCGAGAAGCTGACGCAACAGGTCTTCCGATGTGCCGGTGCCGCGCACCAGGGCGCCTTTGGCGAGGTCATAGCCGTATTGCGCGGCGATGAACTGTTCGGTTGCGGCGGCCACCGCATCCTGCGCCTGTACGATTTCGATGTTGTTGGTGACGCCGGCGGCGAACCGATCGCGCGCCTGCGTCAACTGCTGGTTCGCGAGATCGCGTGTCTTGCCCGACAGCGACAGCTGGGTGGCGGTCGCATCGAGATCGAGAAACGCGGCGCGCACCTCGTAGTAGATCGAGGCTTTCAGGTCGTCGGCTTCGGAGCGGCGGTTGCGAAGCTCGCTGTCGGCCTCGAGCAGACGCCCCTTGGTGCGGCCGCCGTTGAAGATCGGCACGATCACCGCGCCCGTCACGGCGAAGGTGGCCCGACTGTCCGACGGGGTGAAGCCGATGTCGCCGTAGTTGGCGTCAACCCGGACCGACGGCAGCACCTCGTCGGCGACCGAGCGGCGGGCGGCCTCGGCGGAGGCGACGCGCTCGAGCGCCGCCTTGTAATCCGGACGGGTGGCGTAGGCCAGCGACACCGCGGCCTCAATCGAAATGTCGGACACCGGCAGGTTGGGGAGATCCGGATCCAGATCGAACCGCTGGCCGAGCGGGAGGCCGATGACGCGAGCCAGCGTCAGCTTGGCTTTCTCGAATTCGTTGACGGCGTTGGTGGTCCGCTGGGTCTGCGCGCCAAGCTGCACTTCGGCGCGCAGCACGTCGATGCCGGCGATGATGCCGCTCTGTTTCAGATCGAGCGCCTGCTGGTGAAGCGTGCGGGCGGTCTCCTGCTGGGCCCGCGCGGCATCGGCGCGGGCCGACGCCGCGAGCGCCTGCACGAACAGGTTGCCCGCGACATGGATCACGTAGTCGCGCGCGCTGCGCGCCATCAGCTTGGACGCCTCGACGCTGTGCGCCTCGGCCCGCGCATTGTTGATCGCCGCCAGATCGAGCACCGACTGCGTCAGGAAAATGCGCGCGTCGAAGACGTTGAACGGCCCGACGAACGAGGGCAGGTTGCCGAAGCCCGAGTCCGGTCCGCTGCCGAAGCCGAATGCGGCCAGGTTGATGGTCTGGCGCGTCTCGCTCACCCGGCCGTTGACGTTCGGCAGCAGCTCGCTGAGCATGCGCCAGCGCGCGCCTTCGGCCTTTCCGACATTCTGCTCGGCGGTCAGCACGCCCAGGTTGTGCTCGAGCGCGCGTGAAATGGCCTGGACCACCGAGATCTTCAGCGCGTTGGGAGACAGATCCCCCGTCGGAATCCCGCCGAGAAAGCTGCCCGGAGGCACCGACAGCGGCTGCGACCGCGTTGGTTGCGGCGATGAGGGCAGGGGAGGAGAGGTCTGGACCTGAGCGGATGCCAGTGGTGCTGAGAGGAGGCTGCCGACCAAGACGAGGAGCAGAACGTGTCTAAATGGATGATCGTTCATATCGCAATCATTTAGTGTACTACGCGATGTACAGGCGATTCATCCTGGTTGTGCATCGCCCCAGCTCTGCCGATCGCAGCTCGTCCATCAGCTGAACCGCAATCCAAACCGAAACGCGCAATGTCGGGTATCTGACCTACGAGGGCAGCCAGTTCTACCATCGAGTATTGACACAGTTTTACACGTGTTGTATAAAAACGTGTCGATGACCACGACCGACTATCGCCGGGCGCTCGCCGCCGCCATCCGCGAATACGAAACGCTCGGCCAGCAGCGCCTGGACGTGGACCGACGGCTCGCCGAAGTCGCGCAGACCATCGGCACCCTGTCACGCCTTTGCGGGTTGACCCCGACCGTGCCGCTCGGCCTCACCGACGCCTGCCGCCTCATCGTCCGCGGCGCCGGCGTCCCGCTCGCGCCCACCGACGTGCGTCAGCGGTTGCAGTCGATCGGGTTCGATCTGTCGAAATACGCCAACGACCTGGCCGCCATCCACACCATCCTGAAGCGCCTCAACCAGTCGGGCGAACTGCGCGCGATCGCGCGCGGCAACGAGCCTGGCAAGCACTCCTACGTGTGGCATCACGGCCCGCACGCGGTGATGCTGGGCGCCGACATCGCCGCTTTCATGCGCGACGCCGACCTGGAACGCGAGGCGCTGAAGGCGAATCACGAGCCGGCGCCGTCGCGACCAAAGGGAAGCCGGACCGGTCCGTCGAAGAAGGCGAGGAAGGCCTGATGGAAATCGAACGGCACCACCGTTTCTTCAGGAGCGCGGCGCGGCGGGAGCGTTCACGGTGCGGGTCGTCACGATCGTCGCTGTCTGCTCCGCGCCGGGCATCCGCGATCCGGAGATGAACGAGCGGATCGTGCTGGCTGCACGGTCCCACCTGTTGCGTATCCTGCGCCTGAGGTCTCGACGTAATCTAGGAGGATGTCGCATCTCTTCGATCCGCTGGTCCTGCGATCCCTGACGCTGTCGAACCGCATCGTCGTCTCGCCGATGTGCCAGTACTCGAGCGTGGACGGCTTCGCGAACGACTGGCACTTCGTGCACCTGGGCACGCGCGCCGTCGGCGGCGCGGCGCTGGTCCTGACCGAGGCGACGCGCGGTCACCGCCGACGGCCGCATCAGCCCGCAGGACCTGGGCATCTACGACGACCGCCACGTCGACGGCCTCGCCCGTTGCGTCCGCTTCATCCACTCGCAGAAGGCGCTCGCCGGCACGCAGCTCGCGCACGCCGGACGCAAGGCCAGCACCGCGCCGGCCGTGGGATGGCGGCGGCGCGGTGCCGATCGGCGAAGGCGGCTGGGAGCCGGTCGGACCGACCGCCGAGCCGTTTGCCGACAGCTATCCGACGCCGCGCTCGGCTGGCCCGGCCGACACTCGCCGCGATCGTCGCTGCGTTCAAAGACGCCGCGCGGCGCGCGCTCGAGGCGGGCTTCGACGTGGTCGAGCTGCACGCCGCGCACGGCTACCTGATTCACGAGTTCCTCTCGCCGCTCGTCAACACGCGGACCGACGACTACGGCGGATCGTTCGATAACCGCATCCGCCTGTGTCTCGAGGTCGTCGACGCGGTGCGGGCGGTCTGGCCCGAACGCCTGCCGCTGTTCGTCCGCATCTCGGCGACCGACTGGAAGGAGGGCGGCTGGGATCTCGAGCAGTCGGTCGAGCTCGCGCGGCGTCTTCGCGCGCGCGGCGTCGATCTGGTCGACTGCTCGTCCGGCGGCGCGGTTCAGGATCAGCAGATCGCGGTCGGTCCCGGCTACCAGGTGCCGTTCGCCGAGCGCATCCGCCGCGACGCCGGCGTGCCGACCGGCGCCGTCGGTCTGATCACGCGCGCGGAGCAGGCGGACGCGCATCATCAGTCACGGTCAGGCCGACGTCGTGCTGCTGGCGCGCGAGCTGCTGCGCGATCCGTACTGGCCGCTCCACGCCGCCGACCAGCTCGGTCAGAAGGTGCCATGGCCGCCGCAGTACCTGCGCGCCGCGCACCGAGACACGCCGTCACGATAGCTACCCCGACCACGAAGTCACGAAGGACACGACGGGTCCACGAAGAAGAATTGGCTTTCTTCGTGTTGCGTTCGTGCTCTTCGTGTCTTCGTGGTTAGGTACCGGTATGATCACGTCATGCGCGCGCTGCTGGTCGAAGACGATGCCACGATTGCCGACTTCGTCGTCCGCGGCCTGCGCGAGGCCGGGTTCGCCGTCGACCATGTCGTCCGACGGCGACGCGGGGCTGGCGACCGCACCGGGAGCAGCCTACGACGTCGCCATCGTCGATGTGATGCTGCCGAAGCGCGACGGCCTCTCGCTGATCGAGGAGCTGCGCAGCGCGGCATCGCCACGCCGGTCCTGATTCTCAGCGCCCGCCGATCGGTGGACGATCGCGTCCACGGCCTGCAGTCGGGCGGCGACGACTACCTCACCAAGCCGTTCGCGTTCGCCGAACTGCTGGCCCGCGTCCAGGCGCTGGTCCGCCGCGCCACGCGCGCGCCGGAGCCGACCACGCTGACGGTCGACGACGTGGTGCTCGATCTGCTGTCGCGCAAGGTGACGCGGGCGGGCAAGCCGCTCGACCTGCGGCCGCGCGAGTTCACCCTGCTCGAGTTCCTGATGCGCCACGCCGGCCACGTCGTGTCGAAGACGATGATCCTGTCGCACGTGTGGGACTACAACTTCGATCCGCAGACCAACGTCGTCGACGTGCTGGTGAGCCGGCTGCGCGAGAAGATCGATCGGCCGTTCGAGAAGAAGCTGCTGCACACGGTGCGCGGCGTGGGCTATGTCCTCCGCGCGTAAGGCGCCCGGCGAGGCGGCGGCCTTGACGCGCACCTTCGGGCTGCGGCTGGCGCTGTGGTACGCGACGCTGTTCGTCAGCGGCGCGATCGCCATCGTCTTCGTCACCTACTGCCTGACCGCCGTCGTCGCTGGCGCAGCGCGACCACCAGATCATCAACGGCAAGCTCGGCGACTACGCGGCCGCCTACCTGCGCGGCGGCGTGCGCGTGCTCGCCGACACCGTCCGCGCGGAGCAGCAGGTCGCGCCCGAGCGGCTGTTCGTCCGCGTCGTCGATCGCGGCGTCGAGTCGGTGGTCCTCAGCAACAACGAAGGGCTGGGATCCCGTCGAAGCTCGAGATCGTGTCGGCGACGCTCGCGGACGGCACGCTGGTGCAGGTGGGGAAGAGCACCGAAGCGCGCGACGATCTGCTCGCCCGGTTCCGCGCCACGCTCGGCATCGTCACGCTGTTGATCGTCGTCGATCGCGCTGACCGGCGGCTGGCTGGCGACGCAGTCGGCGCTGTTTCCGATCCGCCGGCTGACGCTGGCGGTGCAGCGAATCATCCGCACCGGCCGGACCGACGCGCGTGTGCCGCTCGAAGGCAGCCGGCGATGCGATCGACGAGCTGACGTCGCTGTTCAACACCATGCTCGACAAGATCGAAGGGCTGGTCACCGCGATGCGCGGCGCGCTCGACAACGTGTCGCACGACCTGCGGACGCCGCTGACCCGGCTGCGCGGGACGGCGGAGATGGCGCTGGCTCGCCGCCGGCCGGCGACGCGGCGGAGCAGGTCGACTACTATCGCGAGCGCTCGCCGATTGCGTCGAGGAGTCCGACCGCGTGCTGGTGATGCTCAACACGCTGATGGACATCTCCGAGGCGGAGAGCGGGACGATGCAGCTGCGGCCGCGAGCCGGTGGCGCTCGCCGATGTCGTCGGCGCGCGCGGTCGATCTCTATCGCGACGTCGCGGAGGCGAAAGGCGTCACGCTTGCCGCCGACGGCGCCGGCCGACGTCGTGGTGACCGCGGATCGCACGCGGCTGGAGCAGGTGGCGGCGAACCTGATCGACAACGCCGTGAAATACACGCCGGCCGGCGGACGCGTGGACGTCGAGGTCGCGCGCGACGGCGGGCGCGGCGATCCTGCGGGTGCGCGACACCGGTCCCGGCATTCCCGCCGACGAGCTGCCGCGCATCTTCGACCGCCTCTTCCGCGGCGACACCAGCCGTGCCGAGCGCGGCCTCGGCCTCGGCCTCAGCCTGGTCAAGGCGATTGTCGAGGCGCATGGCGGACACCGTCGAGGTCCAGCAGCGAACCAGGCCGCGGCTCGACGTTTACCGTCAGGCTGCCGCTCGGCTACAGTCTTCGCGCTCCAATTCCTAGTCCCTAATCCCTAATCCCCAATCCCTTCACCGTTGTAATGCTGCTGCAACGGCCCCGCAAGGCAGTCCTCCGTCTTACTCCTTAGAATCGATCACAGACTCGAAAGGACGGAGAGACTGTTATGAAAAAGACATCTACTGGCAGTACTGGCGGCGGGCGCGCTGACGACCGGGCGCGGCGTGGCACGGTCTGGCGGCGTCGGATACGCAGAAGGCAGACACCAGAGGCGGCGACGATCTCGACGCCGATCGCGCACACCATCGCCGGCGGACGCGACTCCTACGCCGACGTCGTCGGCGTCGCGGCGCCGGCGGTCGTGACCATCCGCACCGAGGGCAAGGCGAAGATGATGCCCACGATGTTCGGCGGCGAGGATGGAGCGGACGGGCAGGACGGCCAGGACCCCAGCGACATGCTGCGGCGGTTCTTCGGCGAGCAGTTCGGCGGCGGCGGTCAGCGCGGCCAGCGGACGCCGCGCATGCAGCGGGCGCCGAAGCAGCGCGCCCTCGGCTCCGGCGTGATCGTCACGAGCGACGGCTACATCCTGACCAACAACCACGTCGTCGACGGCGCGGACGACATCAAGGTCGAGCTGACCGACGACCGCACGCTGACCGCCAAGCTGGTCGGCACCGACAAGGCGAGCGACCTCGCGCTGCTGAAGATCACCGCCGGCGATCTTCATCCGATCGCGGTCGGCAACTCCGAAAACGTCAGGGTTGGCGACGTCGTCCTCGCGGTCGGCAACCCGCTCGGCATCGGTCAGACCGTGACGATGGGCATCATCAGCGCCAAGGGACGGTCGACCACCGTCGGTGACGGCGGCTATGAGGACTTCCTCCAGACCGACGCGCCGATCAATCACGGCAACTCGGGTGGCGCGCTGGTGAACACCAGGGGCGAGCTGGTCGGCATCAACTCGCAGATTCTGTCCAGCAACGACGGCAACATCGGCATCGGCTTCGCGATCCCGTCGAACATGGCGAAGAACGTCATGGAGCAGCTGCGCACCAAGGGCAAGGTGACCCGCGCGCAGCTTGGCGTCACCGTGCAGCAGGTCACGTCCGATCTGGCCGAGAGCATGGGGCTGAAGCACGCCGGCGGAGCGATCGTCAGCTCGGTGACCGCGGGCAGCGCGGCCGAGAAGGCCGGCATCAAGCGCGGCGACGTGATCGAGTCGTTCAACGGCCAGCAGGTGCACGACTTCAACTCACTCCGAAATCGTGTCGCCGACGCCGGACCCGGATCAACGGCGGACGTGGTGGTCACGCGCGACGGCGGCGAGAAGCACCTGAGCGTGAAGCTGGACGAAGCGACCGCCTCAAAGGCGGCCCGTGAGCGCGACAGCGAGCCAAGCGCGAGCGACGACAAGACCTCGCTCGGCGTGGCCGTGGCGCCGCTGACCCCGGAGCTGGCCGAGCGGGCGCACGCGTCGAAGGGTGCGAGCGGCCTGGTGGTGGAGGACGTCAACCCGAACGGTCGCGCCGCGGATGCGGGGATCCAGGCGGGCGACGTCATTCAGGAAGTGAATCGCCAGCCGGTCAAGTCGGTCGACGACCTGCGGGCGGCGCTGAAGAAGAGCAGCGAGCGCCCGACGCTGCTCCTGATTCAGCGGAACGGCAGCGACATCTTCGTCACCGTGAAGCCGGCGAACGGCTAGCGGACTACCTGCCCAGGAGCTCTCCCAGAGGCTGCAGCGGGTCGATGTGATCCGCTGCAGCCTTGATCGCGACCATGATGGGGATCGCGAGCACCAGCCCCCACACGTCCCACATCCAGCCCCAGAACAACACCGACACGAACACCGCGACGGTATTCAACTCTCCGGCGCGGCTGGTGAGCCACGGCGAAATCAGGTTGCCCTCGAGCGCCGCGATCACCCCGGCCACGCCGCCGGCAGCCGCCGCCATTTCCACGGTGTGAAACTGCAGGAATGCCACCAGCGCGATCAGGGCAACGGCGGCGGCCGGTCCGATAAACGGCACCACGTTGAGCACGCCGGCAATCAGCCCCAGCACCAGCGGCTGGCGGACCCCGAGCATCCACGTCCCGATCCAGGTGGCCGCGGCGACCATCGCGCTGATCAGCACGCGAGCCACCAGGTAGCGCTCGATCTGGCGATCGATCGCTTTGATCACATCGTGGGTCACTTTCTTCTGGGCGCGCGGTCCGGCGATGGCGATCAGCTTGCGCTTGAGCGCCTCGCCGCCGAGCAGGAGCAGCAGCGTCAGGATGGCGATCGCGCCCAGCTGCGCGGCCGCGGCGGCGATCGTGAGCGACGCGGCGGCAAGGTACGCGCGCACGTCGAAGGGCGGCTTTACCGGCGCGACCCGCGCCACCGACTCCGGCAGCGGCGGAGCCGAGGCGTCGATGGCGGCCTGCAGGTCGGTCGCGGCGTGCTGGAGGTGTTCGATCGGGCCGGGCCCGTTCGATGTCGGCGTCTCCCCGCGGGCGTCCGCGATCGCCGTCTCCGCGTCTTCGACGGTGGCCGGCAGGGCATCAACGAAGGCAACGACCTGCCGCCTGGCCATTAGGCCAACGCCAACCAGCCCGCCGATCAGCACCGCGTACACGGCGGTGATGGCGACCGTCCGGGGCAGGCGCCATCGTGCGAGCAGCGCGACGCATGGTTCGAGCGCGTACGCGAGAAGCACACTCACGAGCAGCGGCGCCAGCAAAGCACCGCCTTCCCGCACCGCGAAGGCGATGCCGGCGCAGACGAAGATCGCGAGAGCGCCGCCGCGCACATCCATGCCTCCGATGACGCGGTGGTGCGGAATGTCCTGAGGCAGCTCGTCCATGAGTCTTGAATCCAGTCGCAAGGAGGATGCCACTCGCGCTGAGCTACCATAACAGCCCATGGATCTCGGTCTCACGAACAAGGTGGCGATGGTCGGCGGCGCTAGTAAGGGGCTCGGCTTTGCGGTTGCGCGGGCGCTGGCAGCCGAAGGGGCTCACGTCGTGCTGGCCGCGCGCGACGAGGACTCGCTCGAGCGGGCGGCGGCGACGATCAACGCGGCGGGCGGCGGCCGGGCGCTGGCGGTGACGGCTGATCTGAGCCGGGCGGATGCGATCACCCGATGGACCGCCGCCACGACGGATCGATTTGGCGGCGTCGATCTCCTGTTCGCGAACACCGGCGGCCCGCCGGCGGGCACCGCCCTCAGCTTCGACGACATGGCGTGGCAGAACGCATTCGAGCTGCTGCTGCTCAGCGTGATCCGGACCGTTCGGCTGGTGGTGCCGTCGATGCGCGCGCGCGGAGGCGGTGCCATCCTCGTCGGCACCTCGTCGACGGTCAAAGAGCCGTTCCCGAACCTCGCGCTGTCCAATGTGATGCGCGCCGGCGTGACCTCCCTGGTGAAGACGCTGTCAGTCGAACTGGCGCCCGAGCGCATTCGCGTGAACTCACTGCTGCCGGGGCGGATTTCCACCGACCGTCTGGCCCAGCTCGATGAGATTCACGCGCGGAAGGCGGGCATCACCCTCGCGGAGCAGCAGCAGCGCGGCGGCAGTTCGATTCCGATCGGCCGCTACGGCGCACCCGATGAGTTCGGCCGCGCGGGGGCGTTCCTGCTGTCGGAGGCTGCGTCGTACATCACCGGCGCGGCACTGCAGGTCGACGGCGGCCTCATCAAGGGACTGCTGTAGATGAGCGTCGCACGTCGCGTCCTGCTCGCCCTCTCCACCAACCGCTGGCTCCGTGAGCGGGCGACTCGCACGGCCTTCGTGCGGCGATCCGTGTCGACCTTCATGCCGGGCGAGCGCCTCGAGGATGCGATGGCTGCCGCCGCGGTGCAGCAGGCCGGAGGGATCGGCACCATCTTCACCAAGCTCGGCGAGAACCTGACCCGCGTCGAGGACGCCGAAGAAGTCACGCTGCACTACCTCGACGTCCTGGACAAAGTGAAGGCATCCGGACTGCGCGCGCAGATCTCGGTCAAACCGACCCAACTCGGCCTCGACCTCGACCGGGAACTCTGCTTCCGCAATCTGCAGCGGTTGATCGACCGCGCCGAGGAGCGCGACAACTTCGTCTGGATCGACATGGAAAGCTCGCCCTACGTCGATCCGACGCTCGACTTGTTCCGCCGCACGCGCGCGCGGTCGCCGCGCATCGGCATCGCACTGCAGGCGTACCTGTATCGAACCAAGGACGACGTCGAATCGCTGATCCCGCTCGGCGCGGCGATCCGACTCGTCAAGGGTGCGTATCTGGAGCCGCCGTCGGTCGCGTTTCCAAAGAAGGCCGACGTCGACCAGAACTTTTACGAGCTGTCTTGCCGCCTGCTGGCCGACGATGCCCGGTCCGCGGGCGGGTTGCTGCACATGGCGACCCACGATCCGGTGCTGGTGGATCGGCTGACCGCCTTCATCGACGAGCGCCGCGTGCCGGCCTCGGCCTACGAATTCGCGATGCTGTACGGCATCCAGCGGCCGCTGCAGCAGCGGTTGGTCGCCTCAAGGAGGCCTCTCCGGGTGCTGGTGGCTTACGGAGAGTACTGGTTCGCCTGGTACATGCGCCGCCTCGCCGAGCGTCCCGCCAACGTCTGGTTCGTCGTGAAGAACGTGTTTGGGTAGGGTCGGGGCTGGGTGCTGGGTGCTGGGTGCTAGGGGGCTAGGTACTTGGTGCCAGGACTTTGGTATTCGGCGCTCGGTCCGGCCCTGGGTCCCACCGAGTTTGTCCTCGAGCGACCCGTGTAGTCCGCTGAGCAGCCGTCCGACGGTGAGTTCCCAGCACCAAGCTCCCGGTTTCCGGGACCCGGCAAGCTCCGCCTACAATATCTCCATGAAATTGCGGCGTTTGTTCCTCGCCCTCCTGTTTGCCGTCCTCGTTGCCGGTTCCACCCATGCCCAGCGCCGTGGTGGGGCGCAGCCCACCGGCCTCGCGTTCCGCTTCCTCGGTCCCATCGTCGGCAACCGCGTCGCTGCGATCGCGGGGATCCCGGGCGATCCGACGACCTACTACGCGGGAGCGGCGTCAGGCGGTGTGTGGAAGACGACCGACGGCGGCATCCGCTGGGCGCCGGTCTCCGACAGCCTGGGAGTGGCGGCGATCGGCGCGCTGGCGGTCGCGCCATCGGATCCGAACGTGGTGTGGGCCGGCACCGGTGAAGCGTGGGCGATTCGCGACAGCGACGTGATCGGCGACGGCATCTACAAGTCGATGGATGCCGGCAAGACATGGACCCACATGGGCCTCGACGAAACCGGCCGCATCGGCCGCATCCTCGTGCACCCCACCAATCCCGACGTCGTCTTCGCCTGCTCGATTGGACGCATCACCGCGCCGCAGCAGGAGCGGGGCGTCTACCGGACCACTGACGGCGGCGGCCACTGGGAGCGCGTGCTGTTCGTCGACGAGAACACCGGCTGCTCCGGGCTGTCGATGGATGCGAAGAACCCGCGCACGATCTGGGCCGGCACGTGGCAGGTCGAGATGCATCCCTGGGCGATGCTCAGCGGCGGCGCTGGCAGCGGCATCTACGTCTCGCGCGACGGCGGCGCGAAATGGACGAAGGTCGAAGCTGCCGGCTTGCCGAAGTCGCCGCTCGGGAAGATCGACGTGGCGGTTGCGCCGAGCGACTCCAGCCGCGTCTACGCTCTCATTCAGACCAAGGATCAGGGTTCGGTCTGGCGCTCGGACGACGGCGGCGCGAGCTGGCGCGTGGTGAACTGGTCGCGCGAACTGATCGGCCGGGCCGGCTACTACATCCACCTGGCGGTCTCGCCGGCGAACGAGGACGAGATCCTCATTTCCAACAGCTCGTTCTTCCAGTCCGTGGATGGCGGCCAGACGTTCCGCAGCGTCAACTGGGGCGGCGACAACCACGACATCTGGTGGGACCCGAAGGACGCCGATCGGTTCGCGATCACGCACGACGCCGGCATCACGCTGACCACGCAGCACGGGCGCAGCACCCAGCGAGTGCAGCTGCCGATCGGCCAGATGTATCACGTCACCGTCGACAACGAGGTGCCGTACAACGTCTATTCGAACATGCAGGACGACGGCACGATGCGCGGCCCGGCGATCGCGTCGGAGGGGGCCGGCGCCGGCTACAACGGTTCGGGCAACGTCTGGGATCACGGGCTGGGCGGCTGCGAGTCGGGCTTCACCGCTCCCGATCCCGCGGACTCGAACATCGTCTGGTCCACCTGTTACGGCAACAAGGTGACGCGCTACGACCACCGCACCAAGATCGCGCGATCGGTGGCGCCGGGGATGATCACGCTCGACGCGCCGCCGCAGGACGCGAAGTATCGCTGTCACTGGTCGGCGCCGCTGGCGATCGATCCGTTCGATCACAACAACGTCTACTACGGCTGCAACGTCATCTTCCATACCAACAGCGGAGGACAGAGCTGGCGGATCATCAGCCCGGATCTGTCGTCGCAGGATCCCTCGAAGATCGTCGCCTCGGGCGGCATCGTCGGCGACAACCTCGGCCAGTTCGCGCCCGAAGTGATCTTTGCGATCGCGACTTCAGAGGTGGAGAAGGGGCTGATCTGGGCCGGGACCAACGACGGCAAGATCTGGTACACCCGTGACGGCGGCCAGAAGTGGAACGACGTTTCGAAGAACGTGACCGGTCTGCCGGCGTGGGGGGTGATCTCCAAGATCGAACCGTCGCACTTCAACGGCGGTACGGCCTACGTCGCCGTCGACGCGCATCTGATGGACAGCCGCGAACCGTACATCTTCAAAACTACGGACTACGGCGCGACCTGGAAACGGGTCAACGGCGATTTACCGAACGCGCACCCGCTGTCGTACGTCAAGGCGGTGGCGGAGAACCCGAACAAGGCCGGGATGATCTTCGCCGGCACCGGCCATGGCTTCTTCTATTCGACCGACGATGGCGGTCACTGGAGCGAGCTGGCGGCCGGTCTGCCGCACGCGCCGGTGAGCTGGATCGTGGTCCAGAAGGCATTTCACGATGTCGCGATCTCGACCTATGGCCGCGGCCTGTACGTGCTCGACGACATCACGCCGCTCGAGCAGGCGACGCCGGCCATCACCGACGCGGCCGCGCACCTGTTCGCGCCGCGCGCGACCTATCGCTGGTCGCAGCGCAGCCGCGCGCTGATCAACTACGCGCTGAAAGGCGAGCCCCGCGGCGCCGCGCAGCTCCAGGTCCTCGATGCGGAGGGGAAGGTGGTCCGCGATCTGCGGTCGACGCCGGTGGCCGGGTTGAACCGCGTCGCGTGGGACCTGCGCTACGAAGCGCCGCGGCTGATCGCGATGCGCACCACCCCGCCAGAGAATCCGCACATCTGGGAGGAGCCGCGATTCCGCGGACAGGACACGCGGCCGGTGACCCACTGGGGCCTCGAGCCGGCGCAAGTCGGTCCGCTGGTCGTGCCCGGCAAATATACGGTCAAGCTGACGGTGGACGGCCAGTCCTACACCCAGGCGATCGAAGTTCTGAAGGATCCACGCATCCCGACGTCGGTGGCGGATCTCGATCTGTCGGTCAAGCTGCAGCTCCGGCTGCGCGACGACATTTCCGCCGCGGCCGACATGGTCAACGCGATCGAGGTGATGCGCAAGCAGCTCGAGGACGTGAGCAAGGCCTACAAGAACGATCGATCCAAGGACGCGCTGCTGAAGCAGATCGCCGAGATGGACAAGAAGCTGTTCGACGTCGAAGCGAAGATTCTCGAACCCGCGCAGATGACCAGTGACGACAAGTATTTCCAGCAGGCCTACCGCGTCTACATGAACCTGATCTGGCTCAACGGCGAGGTCGGGCCCGGCGCGGGCGACGTCTCCGGCGGTGCCGATTTCCCGCCCACCGACACGTCGGTCAATGTCATGGAATCGATCGAGAAGGACCTGAACGGCGCCAAGGCCGACTACAAGAACCTGATGGACCGCGACGTGCCGGCGTTCAACCGTGCCATCGGCGGCGCGATCACCCCGTTGACCGGCAGGTAGATCACGATCCGGAGGGAACCGCCGAGACCGCAAAGACCGCAGAGAAAGTCTTCTCAGCGATCTCGGCGGTTTCCGCGGTTGCTTCCTAGTCCGCTCGCAGCGCGACGATCGGGTCGATCCGCGACGCGCGCAGCGACGGCAGCAGGCACGCCAGCGCGGCGACCAGCGCGAAGGTGATCGCGACGGCGCCGTAGATCACCGGTTCGAGCGGGCGCACGTCGAAGAGCAGGGTCTGGATGACGCGGGCCGCGCCGGCCGCTGCCGCCAGGCCCAGGGCCAGGCCGATGGCGACGAGTTCGAGACCGCTCCGCATGATCAGCCGGATGACCTGCGCCGACTGCGCGCCCAGCGCCATCCGGATCCCGATCTCGGCCGTTCGCCGCGACACGGCGTAGGCCAGGACCGAGTAGAGCCCCACCACCGACATCACGAACGCCAGCGCCGCGAAGATCGTGGTCAGCGACGCGACGATGCGCTGCGTGCCGAGGCTGGTTGCGACATTGGTCTCCAGCGTCGCGAAGAACGAGATCGGCTGGTTCTTGTCGACCGACGCAACCGCGGCGCGGATGATCGCCTGGAGCCCCGCCGCGTCGCCGGTCGTGCGTGCGACGACGTTCATGCCGGGCCGACCGAGCTGCCGCATCGGGTAGTAGACCTCGTCCGGCACGGGCGCGTTGAGGCCGTTGGTCTTGACGTCGCGGATCACGCCGACGATCTCGCCTTTGATCTCGGCGTCGCGCCCGCGCATCAGGGTCTTGCCGATCGCCGACTCGCCGGGGAACACGTGCCGCGCGAACGACTCGTTGACGATGATGACGTTGGGTGTGCCCTCGCGGTCTTCGGGCCGGAACGGCCGTCCCTCGGCGAAGCCGATTCGCATCAACCGGAAGTAGTCCTCGCTGACGATCTCGAAGCCGGCGAGCGGCCGTTGCGGCAGCGGCAGGATGTTCCGGCCGCCGACGCTATAGGGCGCCCGCGCGTTGCCGGCAAGCGGCAAACCGATCGAGGCGGCGGCGTCGCTGACCGCGGGACTGGCGCGCAGCCGTTCGATGACCTGATTGAAGAACTCCGCCTGCTGCGCGTTGGTCTGATAGCGCGAGAGCGGCACGCCGACGAAGGCGGCCGCCGCCCCCGCGGGCTCGAACCCGGGTGGCGTCCGCTGCAGCTTGAGAAAACTCATGAGCAGGAGGCTGGAGCCGACCAGCAGCACCACCGATAGCGCGACCTCCGCGATGATCAGCGTGGCGCGGAACCGCCCGCCGCGTTCGCTCGACGAGCCTCGCGCGCTGTCTTTCAGCACGTCGACCAGCCGCGCCTTCGACGCCTGCAGCGCCGGAACCAGGCCGACCAGCAGCGCGCTGACGAGCGTGACGCCGCCGGTGAAGATGAGCGCCCGCCAGTTCAGCGTCAGCGTCGTGTTCGGCGGCAGCTGGGACGCGATCGTCGACTGAATCGCCGACAGCGACCAGAGCCCCAGCAGCACGCCGAGTGCGCCCGCGACGATGGAGAAGACCAGGCTCTCGACCAGGAACTGGCGCACGACCTTGGCACGGGTGGCGCCGAGCGACTGACGCACCGCGATCTCCTTGTGCCGCGCGGTCAGCCGGCCGAGGAACAGTGAGGCGACGTTGGCGCAGGCAATCAGCAGCACGAAGCTGACGGCGCCGATCAGGGTGTAGAACGCCGGCTCCAGGTTGCCGACCAGCGCGCCCACGTAGTCGCGCGGCTCACTGGTGTTGTTGGCGTCCAGCTTGGACGCGAACGCTTCCTTGTAGCTGCGGCTGAGCATCGCCAGCTCGCTCGCCGCCTGGGCCAGCGATACGCCGGCTTTCAGCCGGGCAATCGGCTGCGCGTAGCCGGCGCCCGCCTGAATCTGGATCGGCGTCAACCCGCCGATTTCAAAGACGCGCGGCGCGAAGATCTGCACCTGCCCGAACGGCGGGCTGAGGTGCGGCGGCATTATTCCAACTACCTGCCATGGCTGGCCGTTGAGCGTGATGTTGGCGCCGAGGATCTGCTCGCGCCCGCCGAAGCGTGTCTGCCAGAGCTCGTGACTGATGATGCAGACCGCCGGGCCATTGGGGAGGTCCTCGTCGGCAATGAAGTTGCGCCCGCGCGCCGGCAGGATCCCCAGCGTCGGGAAAAACGTGGCGCTCACGCGCTGGCTATTGAGCTGCGCGGGCTCGCCGTTGCCGGTGAGCGTGAAGTTGTCGAACGCCGAGATCCCGACCGATTCGAAGGAGCGCGCGTGGTCGCGGATATCCTCGTAGCGCGACCACGACAGCGCCGGAGCGTTGAAATTGAGCTGGGTGTTGTTGGTCCAGATCGCGACCAGCGACGATGGGTGTGGAATCGTGACCGGGTTGAGCACGAGCCGGTCGTAGACCGAGAACAGCGTCGTGTTCGCCCCGATTCCCACCGCGATGGTGATGACCGCGACGAGGGTAAACGCCGGGCTTTTCTGCAACGCGCGGAGAGCGGCTCTGAAGTCGGACATGGGTCTGCGAGCTTGAGCATTGCCCGTGCCACACATTCAGAAGGAACCGCGGAGACCGCGAAGACTGCAGAGAGACGGTTTTGTTCGGAGATTGCCCGGTCACAGCGTTCTTACGCCCGACGACCATGACCGATGCTGGAACCGCCGCGTCCCAGAAGCGACCAAGTTTCGGCGGTCTCCGTGGTTCCTTCTTATCGCGGTCGCGCGAGGAAGGCGGCGAGCTTGTCGATGTCCTTGCCGTACTGGCCGCGCGGGGCGGTGCGGACGAACTGTTCCATGTAACGCGTCGCCGCGGCGATCTGGCCGTCCTGCGCGAGCTGAATGCTGAGATCGTAGAGCGCGTCGAAGTTTGACGGCTGCAGCGTCACGGCGCGCTCCCATCGTGAAATCGCGGTCTTGCGGTCGCCCTGGCGGATCGCCACCATCGCAAGGCCGGCGTGCGCCTGCGACGACTCGGCGTTGGAGGCGATGGCTTGCTCGAATGCGCGCTTCGCGTCAGGGAGCCGGCCGGCGTCGAGGTGGACCGCGCCGATGTTCTCGAACGTCATCGCGTTGCCGGGATCGATCTCGAGGCTGCGCGCGAATGTCGTCAGCGCCTCAGCCCCGCGGCCCTTGCGCGCATAGGCGATTCCCAGGGCGTTGAGCGCGTCGAGATTCGGTTCGGCGACGACCGCCAGTTTCAACAGCTCGATCGCCGCGTCGGTCTGACCGGCCTCGCTCAGATAGGTACCGAGCTGAATCTGCGCGCCCGGTGTGGCCGGGCTCACCGCCAGGGCGTCGCGCAGGGCCGCAATGGCGCCCGGCAAGTCGCCGGCGCGCCAGAGATCGAACGCCAGGTGCCGCGACGCCGCCATCATCGCCGGCCGCGCCACGAGGATGCGCCGGTAGCGCGCGATGCCGTCGCCGAGCTTGCCCTCGTCGTCGAGCGCGACCGCCTCGTGCATCAGACGATCGATCTCGACCAGCCGCTTGGGATCGTCCGCCTCGCCGTACTGCGCCTTGGGCGCGCCCGATCCCGAGACGTAGCCCAGCGAGCGGAGACGGGCGGTCACCTCGGGCGATTCCGGCTGCGGCGCACCAGGCGCGGTCGCGTGAAAGTCGGACAGCCGCGCGGTCAGCACGCGGGCGCGATCCGCCGCGCGGTCGAAGAGATTGATGGTCTCAGTGCGATCGGCGCGAAGGTCGTACAGCTCCGGGAGCGGTAAGCGGATGAACTTGTCGCGGCCGACCAGCACCCCGTCGAGGGGCGCGAAACCGAAGTCGAGCGTCGATTCCATCGCCTCGAAGTACGACGCGCGCACGGCGCCGCCGTCGCGATCCGCGCGCGTCCGCAGGGTGTGGCCCGGCAGACCCGCCGGCACCGCGATGCCCAGCACGTCGAGAATCGTCGGAACGATGTCGACGTGGCGCGCCGGTTGGTCCGACAGCTCGCTTGACCCGCGCGACCCACCTGACCCGTCGGATCCTCCGACCGCCGCGATGATCAGGGGCACTCGCAGCGTCGACTCGTAGGCGAAGAGGCCGTGCGTCAGCTCGCCGTGCTCGCCGAGCGATTCACCATGGTCACCGGTCAGCACGACCAGCGTCGATCGAGGCGAGGCGCGGGCGGCGCCGAGCAGGGGTCCGAGCGCCTGGTCGGCCGCGGCGACCTCGCCGTAGTAAGGCTGCGCCGCGTACTCGCGGTCGAAGGGCGGCGGCGGGCGGTAGGGGGCGTGCGGGTCGTAGAGATGCACCCACGCGAACCACCGCCCGTCGCGCTGCTGAATCCATCGCACCGCGCGATCGACGACGACCGGCGCCGGGCGTTCGGGCAGGAGAAATTCCGCGCCGCTCCCGACGTCGTCGAAGCGGCCGTCATACGTGTCGAAGCCGGGCGTCAGTCCAAAACGGGCGTCGAGCGGAAATGCGGCGACGAAGGCGCCCGTGCTGAAGCCCGTGGCCTTCAAACGGGACGCCAGCGTCTGGACGCCCGGCGTCAGTCGATAGCCGCTGTTTTCCCGGTAGCCGTGCTGAAAGGGATACAGGCCGGTGAGGATGCTGGCGTGCGAGGGGAGTGTGACCACCGCCTGCGCGTGCGCGAATGAAAAGCGGAGCCCGCCGGCGGCGAGCGCGTCGATATTGGGAGTCCGGGCCGGTCCGCCGTCGCAGCCGAGCGCGTCGCCGCGAAGCGTGTCAATCGTTATCAGCAGAACGTTGCGATCGGCGCCCTGAGAGAGGTCGAGCGGCCTTTTTCCACACGCCGCGCCGAGAAGTCCGACAAAAACGGCGCTTGCGACGGCGCCATCCAAGAACTTGAAGCGGAAACCATGCCTCACCGCGAAAATAGTAGCCCAAAGTAGTTGCATCGAATTGTCTGCACTCATATCCTCTTGTCACCGAACACTGTCCGTTTTCGGAATTTCGTTGGAATCTGGACAGCGATCGGTTTGCAAGTCGTAAAGGGTGGGGGCCCCCAGCCCCGGGAGGATGTATGAGCGGAGCGCTACGTCGCGCGGGCATGATCGGGTGTCTCTTGCTGCTGGCCGGTGCAACATCGGCGCGGGCGCAGGTCAGCACCGGAGAGATTTTCGGAAAGGCCACTGACGGCACCGGCGCGGTGCTGCCAGGCGTCACCGTCACCCTGAGCGGCCAGGCGCTCATCCAATCGCAGTCGGCGATCACCACCGAGAGCGGCGGCTATCGCTTCCCGCGCATCCCGATCGGCACCTATACGGTGACGTTCGAGCTGGCCGGCTTCAAGAAGACCATCCGCGACGGCGTCGTCATCCAGGCCGGCTTCAACGCCGAGATCGACACCAAAATGGACATCTCGACCGTCCAGGAGACGGTGACGGTCAGCGGCGAAAGCCCGGTGGTCGATACCCGCTCGACCGCGATCTCGGCCAGCTTCAACAAGGAAGCGCTCGACAAGATTCCGTCGGCGCGCGACCCGTGGGTCATCCTCGAGCAGACGCCGGGCGTGCTGATGAGCGGATCGAACGTCGGCGGCAACCTGTCGGGCCAGCAGACCTCGTTCAGCGCGATGGGCAGCAGCACCAACCAGCAGTGGAACATCGACGGCGCGGTGATCAGCGACATCGCCTCGGGCAACTCGTCGCCGACCTACTTCGACTTCGACTCGTTCGACGAAATCCAGATCACCACCGGCGGCAGCGACGCGTCGCAGCAGGGCGCCGGCGTCCAGATCAACTTCGTCACCAAGAGCGGCGGCAACAAGCTGCGCGGCTCGGGCCGGTTCTTCGACACCAACCAGAAGTTCGAGGCCAACAACATCACCGACGCGCAGCGCGATCTCGGCGCGACCGGCGGCAACCCGATCCAGGACATCAAGGACTACGGCGTCGAGGTCGGTGGTCCGATCGTCAAGAACAAGGCCTGGTTCTGGGGCGCGATGTCCAACAACACCGTCCACGTCGGCGTCGTCAACTTCTTCGACACCTCGACCCCGGCGTGCCAGACCGTCGCCAACAACGCCTCGACCAAAGTCAACGGCGCGTATCAGTACGCGGTCAAGGATCTCTGGGACTGCTACAAGACCGACGAGACGGTCCTGATCAACTACAACGGCAAGCTGCAGTTTCAGGAGAACGCCGCGAACAAGTCGACCTTCACCGTCACCGACGGCATCAAGACCCGCAACGCGCGCGGCGCCGATGCCTTCCACCCGCTGATCACCACCCGGCGGCAGGACGGCCCGACCATCTTCTACCGCGGCGAGCATCAGTGGATCGTCTCGAACCGCCTGACGATGACCGCCCAATACCTGCACATCTCGGAGAACTGGGGGCAGTTCTTCCAGAACGACGGGCTGAAAGATGTGCAGGCCATCCAGTTCATCGACACCGGCTTCTTCGATCGCAACACCGCCAGCGGCAACTACGACACGCACCGGCCGCAGGATGACATCCGCGCCGACGCCAACTACTTCGTGTCCAACTTCCTCGGCGGCGACAACTCGATGAAGTTCGGCTTCGCCTACCGCCGCTCGCCGGTCGAGTCCCTCACCACCTTCGGCGGCGGCGCCAACACCCGCGTCCGCTCGACCGCCAACCAGGCCAACTGCTTCGTTGGCGGGGTGACCGCGCTCTGCAACGAGGCGGACATCAAGCGTGACAGCGACTTCTCCTACATCCTCTACGGTCGTTCGCTCTATTGGAACGACTCCTACAAGCGGAGCAAGATGACGATCAACGTCGGCCTGCGCTACGACCGGCAGTTCGACATCGTCCGCTCCGCGTCGACGCCGGCCAACAGCATCCTGCCGGACCTGCTGCCCGGACTGCAGTACCCTGGCGCCGATTCGGGCGCGCGCTATAACAATCTGTCACCGCGCGGCGGCCTGACCTACGACCTGCGCGGCAACGGCAAGAGCGTGCTCAAGGTCAATGCCGGACGCTACTACGGGCTGGGCATGTATACCGCCAGCACGCTGCAGCCGACCAACGCCACGACCCTGCGTTATGCCTGGCGCGATCTGAACGGCGACAACAGCGTTCAGCGCAACGAGCTCGACATCGCCAAGGGGTTCCTGACGACACCGACCTCGAACTACGACCCGGCAAACCCGTCGGCGGCGGTCACGCCGGCGATTGTCGATCCGGGCCTGCGCAACGACAAGACCGACGAGCTGATCCTCGGCTTCGATCACGAGCTGATGGCCAACTTCGGTGTGGGCGTGAGTTACATCTACCGCAAGTACTCCGACCTGCTCGGCACCTATCGCACCCAGGACTTCACCGACGCGTACGTGCCGGTGACCTTCAGCGCGCCGTGCGGCAACCCGGCGACCTGCGGCACCCAGACATACAGTGGGGTGTACTACCAGCGGCCCACCACCCTCCATGCGCAGACCATCCTGCGCAATGACACCAAGTACAACACCTACAACGGCGTCGAGTTCACCGCGCGCAAGCGGCTGGCCCACAAGTGGATGATGAACGGCAGCCTGGTGTGGAATCACCAGCTGCACTTCGAGCCGGACGCGAACCTCGACTACCTCGATCCGACCAACCATGCGCCGATTGACTTGATCAACGGCTACGAGAGCGGCGGCATGACGTTGAGCAACTCGGCGGGCGCGACCGGGACGACCAACACCAACGGCCGCAACGCGCCGGTCATCGGCAAGCTATCAGGCCTCTATCAGTTCCCGTGGGGCATCAACTTCGCGGCGAACTTCAACGGGCACTCCAGCTACCCGTACAACCCGTACATCCTGACCGGCAACCGCACCGGCGGCCAGGCGGGCGTTGCGATCTTCCTCAACCCCAGCAACGCGCTGCGATATCCGGCGCTGTTCCAGACGGACATCCACGTCGACAAGACGCTGGCGTTCGGATCCAGTCGGCGCATCTCACTGAACTTCGACTGGTTCAACATGCTGAACAACAACGTGGTGCTGACGCAGGTCGAGCGGCTCAACCAGTCGACGGCCGGCAACATCACCACCATGCTGGCGCCGCGCGTGGCGCGCTTCGGGCTGAAGGTGAATTTCTAAGTCCGAGTTCGGTATCATCGGTGGGCCGGCGCTCAGGACAGTCCTGGTCGCCGGCCTTTTTCTTTTTCTACGAGGATTCATGACACGGATCTACAGGGGAGCACTCGCGGCGCTGGCCACGGCGATCGCGCTGGGGATTGCTGCGCCGCCGGCGCATGCGCAGCGGGGACGCGGCGGCGATCAGCCAGGCCGGCAGCCGCAGCTGCCGCCGAAATGGAAGGGCGACGTCACCGTCAAAGGCAAGGTCACCGACGAGACCGGGAAGCCGGTCGCCGGCGCCAGGATCACCTTCGTGCTGGTCGAGATCAACTCCGGCTTCTTCGCGGTGACCAAGAAGAACGGCGAGTTCGAGGCCGATGATCTGAAGAGCGGCGAGTGGCGGATCCAAGTGGATGCGCCGAACTTCGTGGTGGCGCGGCAGACGATCACGGTGGCGCCGAAGAACCCGCCGATCGCCATCGTCGTCAAGCGCGACAACAGTCCCGAACTGCTGACCAGAGCCGACGCGCTGTTCAAGGAAGGCAAGACGGCCGAGGCGCGCACCGAGTACCTCACGGTGCTGGCGGCCCATCCCGAGCTGACCGCCATCAACCGCGCGGTCGCGTTCACCTACGGCCGCGAGAAGAACCACCCCGAGGCGCTGAAGTACCTCGACGCGGCGCTCGCCGCCAACCCGAACGACGCCACGCTGCTGCAGCTCGCCGCGGCCAGCGCCATGGAAGTGTCGGACTATCCGCGCGCGATGGCCTACCTCGAGCGGATCGACGAAGCTGCGCAGACCGATCCCGACCTGATGGTCAACGCCGCGATGAACCTGTTGAACCGGCGTCGCTCAGCGGATGCGGTGACGGTGCTGACCCGCGTGATCGCCAGGTTCCCGAACGCGGCTGACGCCTTCTTCTATCGCGGCTACGCGGGGATGCAGGCCGGCAAGCCGGCGGAGGCGAAAGCCGATCTGGAGCAGTACCTGAAGCTCGCGCCGGCCGAGGCGCCGCTTGTCGCACAGGCCAAAGACATGTTGTCCAGGATTCCGTAAATCGCTAAGATAGCCGCGAAAGGAGGACCTGTCCTATGAGTGTTGTCGATGTTCGTCTCGGGGACGGGTCTGCCTTCTCACGTTCTAAGATCCTTCGATCTTAGGTTCCCGCCGACCCTCCCTTTCATCTTCAACCTGTCTCTCGGGAGGAGTCCCCGTGTCTCTACGCGAACGCTTTGGCTGGAGTCCGTTTTTCGAAGAACAACTCGCGCGTCTCGAGCGGTCCGACCTGCTCATCGCCCGCATCGTCGAGGAGCAGCGGGGGCGGTACCGCGTCGCCGGTGACGCTGACGGCTGGGTAGAGGTCAGCGGCCGATTCCGTCATGAAGCGGTTGGCGCGGCCGATTTTCCCGCGGTAGGCGATTGGGTCGGTGTCGGCGACGGCCATCATCCATGTCCGCTTCGAGCGGCGCGGCGCGGTGTCGCGAGCCGCGGCCGGGCGCGCGGCGGATCAGCAGATCATCGCGGCCAACGTGGACGTCATGCTGCTGGTCACCGCGCTGACGCAGGATCTCAACGTCAGGCGCCTCGAGCGGTACCTGACGATGGTGTGGGACGCAGGGGCTGTGCCGGTGGTCGTGCTGAACAAGGCGGATCTCTGCACGACCCGGCCGGCGCAGCCGAGTCGGTCCGCGCTCGTCTGCCGATGATTGACGTGGTCGTCATCAGCGCGCTGGAGACGTCGGGACTCGACGCGCTGGCGCCCTACTTGCGCCAGGGGCAGACGCTGGCGCTGGTGGGATCATCGGGCGTCGGCAAGTCCACGCTGGTCAACCGCCTCCTCGGCGCCGAGGCGCAGAGGGTTGGTCCGATCAGCGACGCGGACGGCAAAGGCCGGCACACGACGACGGCGCGTCAGCTGATTGAGTTACCGGGCGGCGCGTTGCTGATCGACACGCCCGGCATGCGCGAGCTGCAGCCGTGGGGCGACGAGTCGTCGGTGGCGGCGGCGTTCGACGACATCACCGCATTGGCCACAGAGTGCCGTTTCACGGACTGTGTCCACGATCGTGAGCCGGGCTGCGCCGTTCGCGCGGCGGTGGACAGCGGGCGCCTCGATGTCGATCGGCTGGAAAACTTTCGCAGGCTCGGCCGCGAAGCCGCCTACGAAGCCAGAAAGCACGACAAGGCGGCGGCCGCCGAACACAAACGCCGATGGAAGCAGGTGCACCAGGCCGCCAGGGCGATGTACCGCGAGCGCGATCGCGGATAATATGCCGGCATGCGAACAGTGCTGTCGGTTCTTGTTGTCTGCGGCGCGGCGCTGTCGGCGCTGGGCAGCCTGCCTGCGAGCGCCGCCCCGCAGCCGACCGCACCGGCGGTATTCCGGGTCCGGCTCGACACCACGAAGGGCCCGATCGTCATCGAGGCGCATCGCGATTGGGCCCCGCTCGGCGCCGATCGGTTTTACGAGCTGGTGTCGGCTCGTTACTTCGACGACAACCGCTTCTTCCGCGTCGTCAAGGGACAGTGGGCGCAGTTCGGCATCAACGGCGATCCAGCGGTGGCGAAGCGATGGCGGACCCGGACCATCCCCGACGATCCGCGCACGCAGTCCAATGTGCGCGGCATGGTGGCGTTCGCCTTCGCCGAGCCGAACGCCCGGACGTCGCAGGTCTACATTGCGCTGAAGGACCTGTCCGATCCCCAGGATGCCCAGGGCTTTGCCCCCTTTGCGCGCGTCATCGACGGTATGGACGTCGCGGATGCCTTGAACAGCGAGTACGGCGAATCGTCGGGCAGTGGGATTCGCGCCGGCAAACAGCAGCCGCTCTTCGACGGCGGCAACGCCTATCTCGATCGGGAGTTCCCGCGGCTCGATCGACTCCTTCATGCGGTAGTGCTGCGATGAACGTAGAGGACCTGCGAACGCTGCTCGACTATCACTACTGGGCACGCGATCGGATGTTCGAGGCGCTCGCGCCGTTGACGGCGGAGCAGGCGACGCGAAGCCTGGGCGGCAGTTTCACGTCGATTCACGATACGGTGGCACATCTCTACGCTGCTGATGCGGTGTGGTACGCCCGATGGCAAGGCGAGTCGCCTGCGGCGCTGCTGACCGGCGCGGCCTTTGCGGATCTCGCAGCGGTGCGTCGTGCCTGGGTGGAGCACGAGCCGAAGATGCGCGCCTTCGTCGAGGAGCTGGGCGAAGCCGGCATCACGCGCGTCATACCGTTCAAGATGCTGACCGGCCAGCCCGCCTCTTCTCCGTTCTGGCAGATGCTGCAGCACATCGTGAATCACGGCAGCTACCATCGCGGTCAGGTGACGAACATGTTGCGCCAGCTGGGCGCGCAGCCGCCCAAGTCGCTCGACATGATCACGTTCCATCGAACCAGGGTTTAGGGGCGGAGACTCGATCGTAGTGCGGGCCCTCAGGCCTGCTGGAGGCATACCGTGAAGCGCGTTGTTGTCGTTCTTGCTCTGTCTCTCATCGCTGTTCCGCGCAGTGCGTCCACGGTCGCCCCTTCGTCGCCGACCATCGAGCAGTTCCTGATGCCCGGTACGCCGACCGAAATCGTGGCCGCCAGGAAGGCGGAACGGATCGCCTGGACGGCGTACGAGCACGGCTTGCGCAATGTCTACACCGCGGCCGGACCGGCGTTCGCGCCGGTGCGCCTGACCAACGTGACGAAGGATGACGGCGTCGAACTGAGCGACGTCAGCATCTCTGACGACGGCGGAGTGGTGGTGTTCGTTCGCGGCACCCAGCCGAACCGCGACGGCTGGATCGCGAACCCGACCGCGGATCCCGCGGGCGCCGAACGGACCATCTGGGCGGCGCGCACGTCAGGAGGCGGCGCCTGGAAGCTCGGTTCGGGCACCACGCCGGCACTATCGCCGGACGGCACGACGGTCGCGTACGCGAGGGATGGTCAGCTTTACGCGTACGAGGTCCGGCTAAAGCCGGACACTACCGGAGACAGCGCCGCGAAGCCCTCATCTGAAAAGCCCTCATCTGTAGTGTCCGGCTTTAGCCGGACCGCCCAGACGCCGCTGGTGAAGGCCTGGGGGACGAACGGCACGCCGGTGTGGTCTCCGGACGGATCGAAATTCGCCTTCGTCAGCAACCGCGTCGATCACTCGCTGATCGGCGTCTACACGTTGCGGACGCGGCGCGTGACGTTCCTGGCGCCGAGCGTCGATCACGACACCAGCCCGACCTGGTCGCCAGATGGGAAGCGCGTCGCCTTCATCCGTCGCCCCGGCACGCCGTTCGGGCAGCAGGCGCACCAGGGTTCGGGCGGCATCGGTAACCCCGACGGTCCCGCGTACAACCCGCTGACGGCCCAGCGTGGTGGCGCAGTCGGCACGGGGCGCGGCGGCGGGAGAGGGCGCGCGTCGACGGGCACCGGTCAGCCCGAGCGTGCCGGCTTGTTCGAGTCGGCCTTCACCGGCGGTTACACGCTGGCGTTCGTCTCGGCCGATGCCTCCAGCGGCGACGGCCTCGAGTTCTGGCACAACCAGAGAGGCGATCGCGACTTCAACGCAATCTCGTCGATCAAATGGGCGGGCGCCGATCACGTCATCTTCGAGGCGGAGCCGCAGGAATGGGCCCGTTGGTACACGGTCCGGGTTTCCGCTGCGCGGCGTGCCGGCGTCGGTGAGACCGGCAACCAGGGTCGAGCAGACGCGGCGGCGTCCGAAGCGCCGGTGATGCTGACGCCGGGAGACGGCGCAGTGGAGCAGACCGCGGTGTCGCCCGACGGCCGATTTCTCTACTATGCGACCAACGCCGGCGACATCGAGCGGCGCCACGTGTGGAGGGTGCCGACCGCCGGCGGCGCGGCCGAGCCGCTGACGAAAGGCGAGACGATCGAAACGTATCCCGCCGCGCTCGCGTCAGGACGGGTCGCGATCCTCGGCGGGGACGCCAGGCGGCCGTTCGGCGTCGGGATCGTGGCGGCTTCCGGCGGTGCGCCGAAATACATCTACCCGTCGCTGGCGCAGTTTCCGATCGATGCGGAGGTCGTGCCGCAGCTGGTGCTCACCCGGGCCGCCGATGGGACCGAGATTCACAACCAGCTGTTCCTGCCCAGGGATCTGAAGCCCGGCGAGAAGCGGCCCGCAATCGTGTTCGTGCACGGCGGTCCGGTCCGGCAGATGCTGCTCGGCTACCACTACATGCACTTCTATCATGTCGCGTACGCGGTGAATCAGTGGCTCGCCAGCCGCGGCTACGTCGTGATGTCGATCAACTATCGCAGCGGCATCGGCTACGGCAAGTCGTTCCGCACCGCGCCCAACACCGGCGGCCGCGGCAACGCCGAGTATCAGGATGTACTCGCCGGCGGAAAGTATCTGCAGACCCGGTCGGATGTGGATGCGAACCGCGTCGGCATCTGGGGGTTGTCGTACGGCGGCGTGCTGACCGCGCAGGCGCTGGCGCGCAACTCGGACATCTTCAAGGTCGGCGTCGACATGGCCGGCGTCCACCTGTGGGGCAGCTCGCTCGACCCGGATAGCGTGTCGTACCAATCGTCGGTGATCTCGGCGATCGACACGTGGAAGTCGCCGGTCCTGCTGGAGCAGGGAGACGACGACCGCAACGTGCAGTTCTCGCAGATGACCGGCCTGGTCCAGCTGCTGCGGGCGCACAATGTCTACCACGAGGTCATGGTGTTTACCGACGACACCCACGAGCCGCTCCTGCACGCGCGCTATCTCCAGGTATTCAACCGGCTCGAGGAATTCATCGGCCGGTATCTGAAGGGCTCGCCCGCGCTCTCGACGGCCGGCGGTCGTTAGGTTGCGAAGCTTCTGGCTGACGCTGTTCGCGTTCGGCGCGGCTGGTGTGCTGGCGTTCGGGTGGCAGGACGGCGTGCCGTGGACGGCGGCGGCCTTCGTCGTGTTCTTCGTGTCGCGGGTGTGGCGCTCGGTCATCAAGCGCCCGCTCGCCGGCCTCTCGTCGCCCGCGGGTGATCCCATCCGGCGCGCGAACCGCTTCATCATCGTCACCGCCGGCGGCTACCTTGGGGCCGGCGTTTGTGCCTGCACGGCCGCGGTGGTGGGCGAGGGACAGGAATGGCTCTACGTCGCACCCTGTTTCCTGATCATGGGCGCCCTGCAGTTGGCGCTGCTGAGCTCGGAGCCGAGGTCAGACCTCAAGGTCTGACCTCAAGCTCCCGCATTCAGGCATCCGCTTTTTTTACTCTTCGTCCGGGGCGCCGCCACCGGACTTGGCGACGTCTTCCTGCTTGATCCGATCGACGTTGAACTTCGCCGCGCTGGCGACGATCTTGTCCAGCGCCTCGTCGAAGTCGAACGACGTCGCCTTCGAGAAGCGCGTGTAATTGATGCGCGAGACGACAAACGGCTTCAGGTACGGGCTGGTCAGGCCTTTCGCCTTCAGTTTCTCCACCGCGGCGCTCACCGCATCGTCCAGCTTCAGGACCTTCTTGGCTCGGCGGTCACGTTCCTTGATCGCCTTGGCGATCGGCTCGTCGAGAAAGGTATCGACGCGGCGCAGGATCGACTGGTAGGCGCCGCCGCTCAAGCGCGGCCGCTCCTCGTAGCAGGGGCCGAGCGTCAGGAATGCGGGCTGCTCGAATTCGAACGCGAAGCTCTCTTCGGTTGCGTCGCTGCGCTTGGCCAGCGCGCGCGCCATGCGGATCGTCTCGAGCGATTTTTCGCGGAGGTTATGGGCCTTCTCGGTGTTGAGCGCCAGGATCTTGAACGCGACCAGCGCGTCGGGGACGAGCAGCGCCGTCACGGTCTTCACGCCGAGCTTCTTCAACGCCTGCAGCCGGTGGTTGCCGTTCGGCGTGAAGTAGTGACCGTCCTCGCGGACCGCCACAATCGGATCGAGGAAGATGCCGATTTTCTCGATCACCGCCATCAGCTTCTTGACGTGCGCGTCGGACGCGTCGCGCTGGTACGGCGTCGGTTCGACGCGATCGACCGGCAGCGCGACGACGAGCAGCGGGGTGCCGCCGAACGGATCGCGGTACCGTCCGATCACCGCGCCGCCGTCGGTCTCGACCTCGCTGGCGAGCCCGTCGAGATCGGCGCCGCCGGTGTCGCGGATCTCGGCGGTGGTCAGTCCGACAGACGCGGGCGCGATTTTCTTGCGGCGAACGGGCTTTTTGCGTGGCGGCATCCCCGCATGATACCCGGAGCGGCTCGCCAGCCCATCCGTAGCGGTTGGCCGTCGAGTTGCAGCGTTTCGTTCAGAGGTGTGGAATGAAGACGGTTTTAGCAGCGGCAGGGGCAATCTTGATGATGACGGCGTCCACTTCGTTTGCCAACGAGGCGAGCCGGTTGGACAAGTCAGCTACAGCGATTCGCGCGATTCGCGGGGAGATCGGACCGGACATCTGGGCCAAGGCTCACTGCGTCGTGGTGATTCCTGAACTCAAGAAGGCGGCGTTCATCGTCGGCGGCGAATACGGCAAGGGTGTGATGAGCTGCCGGGTCGGCGAACAGTGGAGCGCGCCGGTGTTCATGCAGATCGCCAAAGGCAGCTGGGGATTCCAGGCCGGTGCGGAACAGGCGGATCTGGTGCTGCTGGTGATGAACGAGTCGGGCGTGCAGAAGCTGCTGAAGAACAAGGTCAACCTTGGTGCCGATGCCTCGGTGGCCGCCGGCCCGGCGGGACGCCGCGGCGGCGTCAGCACCGACGCGGTGATCACCGCCGAGATCATTTCCTACTCGCGCTCGAAAGGGCTGTTCGCGGGCGTTGACGTGTCGGGCGGCATGCTGCGGCCCGACGAGGACGCCAACAAGTCCACCTACGGCAATAGCGCCACGCCGTCGACCATCCTCGCGATGCGCGAGATGTCGGCACCGCCGGAAGCGGCCGGCTTCATCACTGCGCTGAACGGTACCGGGATGGCCACGAGCAAGCCGATCGCCGTGGTCTCCCCGCCGCCGGCCTCGCGCGCAACTGCGCCGGCGGCCGACGACGATGTCCGCGCCCGCGTCGTCGATCTCCAACAGTCGGTCGATCGGATTCTCGCCGAGACGACGCCCGCGGCCGTCGGCACCAGCGGGACGGTGGGTGCGAACGACGCCAGCCGGGGCACGGTCACCGTCGATCGCGCGCGTCTGATGCAGGTGCGTCAGCAGATCGATGGATTGATCGCGTCTCTGAACCACCGCTAATTTAGAATTGGCGGGTGCCGCCCCGCGCCGTCCAGCCGATGATGGCGGTATCCGCCAAGATCCTGCCGGCAGGGGCGGACTGGTCTTACGAGGTGAAGTGGGACGGCTACCGTGCTCAGGCTGTCAAGCACGGCTCGGTCGTCTCACTGGCCTCGCGCAACCTCAAAAACATCACGCATCAGTTTCCTGAGGTTGCGCGCTCCGCGGCGCTGCTGAAGGCGGCCTCGGCCGTCCTCGACGGCGAGATCGTCGCGCTCGACGCGGACGGCCACCCATCCTTTCAAGCCCTTCATCACGGAGCGACCGGCGGACTTTCGGTCGTCTACTACGCATTCGATCTGCTGCACCTCGATGGCCGTGACCTCACCGCGGCGCCATTGATCGATCGGCGTGCGGCGCTGAGGCGCATCGTCGAGGGTTCAGGTGTTCTCCTGTCTGACCCATTGCCAGGGACGCCCGCCCAAATCGCCGAGGCCGTCCGCGGGCTCGGCCTGGAAGGCGTGATCGCAAAGCGGCTGCGGTCGCCCTACGCCATCGGACGGCGAAGCGACGCCTGGGTCAAGGTCCGGTTCTCGAAACATCAGGAACTCGTCATTGGCGGCTTCAAGCCGAACGCCGCCAACTTCGATTCGCTGCTGGTCGGGTATTACGACGGCCGCGCCCTGTTGTGCGCCGGCAAGGTCAGGAGCGGCTTCACGCCGCATCTACGCGCGGAGGTGTTCGCTCGAATTCGCGGCCTCGAACGGTCGCGCTGTCCGTTTGCCAACCTGCCTTCGACCAGGCGTGGCCGTTGGGGAGAAGGCGTGACGGCCGAGGAGATGGAGGCGTTGCGCTGGGTGAAGCCCAGTCAGGTGGCCGAGATCTCGTTCGCGGAGTGGACGCGTGACGGCAGCCTGCGCCACGCAGCGTTCGTGGCGCTGCGTGACGACAAGCCGGCGAGAGAAGTCGTGCGCGAGGCTGCCAGCGATTAGTGCGTGACCTTCTCGCGCCTGATGTTGGTCAGCTGCACCGGAGACGTCTGGAAGTTTTCCAGCGAGACCATGTTGTCCTTCTTGTCGTAGACGACCTTGGTGGCAAGGGACATCTTGCCTTCGCCTTCTCCATCCCGGTTCAGGCGGATGTCGATGAAGGTGAATGGGTAGTCGATCGAACGCGGCTGGTTGGCCGCTTCCCAGAATCCGATCCGTCGATCGGTAATCAGCACCACACGCTCGCCGCCATCCGGGAGCGGCATCTTCCACGCGAAGTGGATGTCCCAGCTGAGATTGCCGGGCGCGCCGAAATGGCCGACGGCCGGCATGTCCTGCAGCGCGTCGAGCAGCTTCTCAGGGCCTTTCTGCGTCGCGACGGCCATCAAAGCATCGCGCTGCTTGTCGGTCGACCAGCGATTCACGGTGATGTCGATGTTGCCGGCCTGGCCGTTGTTGATGTTGATGGCCGATGCGGAATAACGTTCCGGCGTGCCCATGGTCTGGGCGGATAGTCCCAAGGTCAGAATCGCAGCCGAGCTGAGCGCTGCGGCGGCGAACGTAGCAAACGGTCGAGGCATACGGAAACCCTCCTGACCGCTTCCTCTACAAATTCTGCGCCGCGTCGTCCTCCGAGATAGCGGCTACTTTCGCGCGCCTGGCGTGAGCATCGTCTCGGCCTTCTTGCCGTCGCGCATATAGATGACTTTGGCCGGCTGTCCGATCTTCAGGATGTCGAGCGCGTAGGTGTAGTCGTAGATGTTCGCGATTGTCTGGCCGGCGATCTCGACGATGACGTCGCCTTTTCTCAGGCCGGCCTGTTCTGCCGGGCCGCCGCCCACCACGCCGCCCAGCAACAAGCCTTTGACCTCGGTGGAGTAGTCGGGGATCGTTCCGGTGAACAGCCGCACGCCGGCGCGGCCGGCCCCCTGTTGAAGACTCTGGTCCACCTTGGTGAAGGCGGGCGCTGCCGGCGTGTCCTCGATCCGCCGGGCGATCGCTGCCGCGAAGTCGACCACGCGATCGAGATCCTCGTAGTCGATCTTGTCAGCGGTGTCGGACGGCTTGTGGTAGTCGGCGTGGGTGCCGGTGAAGAAGCTCAGCGACGGGATGCCCGCTGCGTTGAACGTGGCGACGTCGGTCGGCTGGTACGGATCCTCCTGCACCGCGAGGTCGAACCCGGCCGCGACGTTGGCCTGCTCGATGATCTTTCCCCAGGCTGGGCTCGATCCCGTCGCCTGCACGGTGAGCTTGTTGTCCTGCATCCGCCCGACCATGTCGAAGTTCAGGTAGGCCGCGATCGTCTCGAGCGGGACCGGCGGTGTGGTCGAAAACGCGCTCGAGCCGATCAGCCCGAGCTCTTCGCCAGACCAGAAGCCGAGCAGGACGTTTCGCTGGCGCGGCTGCTTCGCGAGCGTCGCGGCGATGGCGAGCACGGCGGCCGATCCCGAGGCATTGTCGTCGGCGCCGTAATGGATCTTGCCGGCGTCCTCTTTGCCCGCCAGCGTGTTGCCCGCCTCGCCGTGGCCGAGGTGATCGAAGTGCGCGCCGAGCGCGACCCACGGTTTGCCGACGGTCGTCACCGGCGTCGTCGCCGGCAGATACGCGACGACGTTGTGGCCGGTGCGCTTCTCGCGCTCGACCGCCGCATGCACATGGATCGTGATGTTCGGAATCGCGAAGCCGGTGGCGTGCGGGTTCGCATCGTCGAGCGCCTTCTGCGCCGCGGCGAGCGGTTTGTCCGGCGTCGCCTCGAACAGCTTCGACGCGACCTGGCCGGTCACGCTGACTGCGATGATTCCGGAACCCGCGATCGCCGTGTCGAAGGTCATCGGCGCCAGCTCGCCGGCGTTGGGTGAATTCGGTCCGGTCACGACGACGATCGCTTTCGCGCCATGCTGGCGCGCGGCCATCGCCTTGTACCGGAGGTCTGCGTAGCGGGACAGGATGCCCTTGGTCTTCGGCTCCGCATCCTCCGGGAAGTATCTGAGGACGACGACGATCTTGTCCTTGACGTCGAGGGTCGCGTAACTGTCGTAGGCGAACCCCTGGCTGTCGGGGACAACGATGCCGTAGCCTGCGAACACGACGGCGCCTTCCGCGTCGCCGTTGTCGGAGAACGAGAGCGCGCGGGACTGACCGGTGCCCAAAACGGCTCCGGCCTCGACGCCCTTGTTCGTACTGCTCCGCAGGCTGACGCTGGACCCGCCGTCCTTCGTGCCGGCCGTGAACTCGAACGGCAGCAGGTAGTCTGTCTGGCCGGGGAGAGGTTGTGCGCCGACCTTCTTCAGTTCGGCGATGAGGTAGTCGCTGGCGAGTTTCTCGCCGTTGGATCCAGCGAGCCGTCCTTCGAGGCGCGGGGAGGCGAGCGCCTCGACGTGCGCGCGTGTCTTCGATGCCTGCGCCAGCAACAAGCCGGAAGAAACCGCCGAGACCGCAAAGACCGCGGAGAAGAATATTCTTCGCTTCATGATTTCTTCGCGGGCTTTCGTGGCGGCGCGGCTTTCAAGGCTTCCATCGCTTTGGCGTGGTTCCACTGGGCCAGGAACAGCTGGCCGGCGGAGCCGCCGGCGCGGCTCGACGTCCAGGCCAGCGTCTTGCCATCAGGGGACGGCACGGGCAGGCCGTCGAAGCCGGGGGTGTAGGTGACCTGCACCGGCTCTTTCGTCCCTGCGGCGTCGACCATGAAGAGCTCGAAGTTCTCGAACCCCAGTTTGTTGGACGCGAAGATGATGTACTCGCCAGAGGGGTGCATGTAGGGCGCCCAGCTCATCGATCCGAAGGTGGTGATCTGCTTTTGATCGCTGCCGTCGGGATTCATCATCCACACGTCGGCGATCAGGCCCTGCTCGTCAAAGCGGCGCCAGACGATCTTCTTGCCGTCCTGGGTGAAGAAGGGACCGCCGTCGTAGCCGAACACGTTGGTCAACCGCTTCTGACCGCTGCCGTCGGCGTTCATGATGTAGATGTCGGCGAAATTGCTCGGGTTCTCTTCGAGCGACTTCTTCTCCTTGTCGCTGAGCGCGTGGTCGTAGCCGCTGCGCATCGACGAGAACACGATGAACTTGCCGTCGGGGGAATAGCTGCCCTCGGCGTCGTAGCCCCGGGCGGTGGTGAGCCGCTTCATCGCCTTGGTCTTCTCGTTGTAACTGTAGATGTCCATCTCGGGGTCGTAGTCCCAGGAGTAGCGGCGCTCCTTCCCCGAGGCCCGAAACGCGAGCTCCTCGTCCTGATACTGCTTGGACTTGGGGTCGGCATGGGTCGATGCGAACTCGATTTCGTCGGTGCCGGGGCGGAAGAACGCGCACGTCGTCTTGCCGGCGCCGGTCGAAATGCGCTGGGTGTCGCCGCTGGCGAGATCCAGCACGTAAATTTGATAGAACGGATTGCCAGGTTCGCGCTCGCTTTGGAAAACCAGGCGCTTTCCATCGGGCGACCAGTAGCCCTCGCCCGCGCGCTTGCCCTCCACCGTGAGGCGGCGCACGCGGCTCAGGAAATCGGCCTCCCGATAAGTCGGCGCGTCCTGCCTTCCACCGACCACGCCTGAGAGCAGGGGAGCCGCGACCATCGCCGCCACCAAAGTCGAGCGCAACACCATCATCGGGACACCTTTGGAGAAATGGAGACGCCGATTATCGCCCGGGCGACTCTCCCGCGCCATGCCCAAGAAACCGGCGTTTCGAGAGAACTCAATACGACAATATGCTCCATTGCGGTAATTCGTGCTCTCTAACGAAACACAGGCGATAAGTGATTGTAGATATTGGCGTTGTGCCGTCGATCGAGCCTGGATGCACGCTCCTGCGCACCCAATATGGAGCAGACACTATGAGACAGTAAGGCAGCACGTCGTTCGGGCCGCGACACGTAAGTTATTGAATATCAAGATGTTAGTCCCGCGTCTTTCATGATGGCTGAACTGGCCGCCCGATTGCTCTTCCGTTGAGCAACATGAAGCCATCAATTATCCCGAAGCCAGATCGGCATAAAGCCGTATGGGGACCGAAGCGGACGATTTCGCTTCTTCTCATTGCTGCCGCATGTCTGATTCCGAACGTCGCCAGCGCGGCCATGAGAAGCCGCCATCGCCACTACGATCGCAAGAAGGCCGGCGAGCCCGGAAAGTTCGTCACCTTCTACAAAGGCCTCGACTCCGAATTGACCACGCGGTCGAAGGCCCGTAACGGGTTGAACTTCACGACGCGCGTAATCGTCACGCTGAAACCCGGCACTGAGCTCAGGCCGGAGTTTCAACTCTATCTGCGCGCGTCCAACCTGGACCTGATCAACGGCCGGGTGCTCGACCTGCCGAACGGCCTGCTGAAGAAGATTTCGGATCAGCCGGGCGTCCTCACCGTGCATTTCGACCGTCCGATCAAGTCGCACAACTATCGGACCGCGGTGACGGTCGGCGCGCGCGCCGTGCAGGACACGCTCGGCTATACGGGCTCGGGCGTCGGCGTCGCGATCATCGACTCGGGCGTCACCTCCTGGCACGACGACCTCACGAACACGACGTCGAAGCTGTTTCCGTACGGGAATCAGCGCGTCGCCAAGTTCGTGGACTTCGTCAACGGCCGGACGCTGCCTTACGACGACAACGGCCACGGCAGCCACGTCGCCGGCATCATCATGGGCAACGGCAAGGACTCCGGCGGCGAGAAGACCGGCATCGCACCCAAGGCCACGCTGGTCTCGCTGAAGGTGCTGGACGCGCGCGGCCAGGGCACCATCAGCAACATCATCTCGGCGCTCAGCTGGGTGGCCAAGAACGCGAAGACCTACAACATTCGCGTCGTCAACATGTCGGTCGGCGCGCGGGTCTCCGAGTCGGTACTGGACCGACCCGCTCACGCTGGCGACCAAGGCGCTGACCGATCAGGGCATCACCGTCGTGACTGCCGCCGGCAACATCGGCAAGGACGCCAACGGCAAGCTGCAGTACGGCGGCATCACCGCGCCCGGCAACGCGCCGTGGGTGCTCACCGTCGGCGCGTCGAGCACGATGGGCACGCTGACGCGCAACGACGACACGATGGCCGACTTCAGTTCGGCCGGGCCGACGGCGGTCGACTTCGAAGCGAAGCCCGACCTGGTCGCGCCGGGCGTCGGGACCGTCTCGCTGGCGGTTCCGGGCAGCACCTTCTACATCGAGAAGGTCGCCTCGCTGCTCACCGGCACGATCGGGCTCGGTTCGAAGCCGTACCTCGCGCTGAGCGGCACCAGCATGGCGGCGCCGGTCGTGACCGGCACGGTCGCGTTGATGCTGCAGGCCAACCCGAACCTGACGCCGAATCTGATCAAGGCCTTGCTGCAGTACACCGCGCAGGTCTATCCGGGTTACAGCCCGCTTCGTGAGGGCGCCGGGTTCCTGAACACGCTGGGCGCGGTGCAACTCGCCAGGTACTACGCCAACCCGCTGCGCGGCGATCGGATGCCGATTCAGCGGGTGTGGAGCCGGAAGATCACCTGGGGCAGCCACCGCATCGGTCATGGCTTCATCAAGCCGTCCGCCAACGCCTGGAAGAACGGCGTGGTCTGGGGTGCGGTCAAGCCGCTCGCCGCCGATGGCGACAACATCGTGTGGGGCACGATGGCCGACGGCGACAACATCGTGTGGGGCACGATGGCCGACGGCGACAACATCGTGTGGGGCACGATGGCTGACGGCGACAACATCGTCTGGGGCACGGCCAACGACGGCGACAACATCGTGTGGGGCACCGACTGCGGCAACGCCGACTGCGACAAGGTCGTGTGGGGCAGCTCGGACGGCGACAACATCGTCTGGGGCACCGCCAACGACGGCGACAACATCGTGTGGGGCACCGCCAACGACGGTGACAACATCGTCTGGGGCACGTCCGCCAACGACGACTTGTCCTGGGCGAGCGACGCTGGCGACGAGGGCGAGATGTTCCCCGACACCGCCGGCGAGCCGCTGCCGAGCCTCGACCTCGAATTCGGTGACCTGGTGCCGCTCACGCCAGTGACATCAAGCCTTGGCAACCTGGTTCCCGTCTCGATCGGAGGCTAACGCCATGGAAAAAATGCCTTATCGACCCGAACGGGACGGCCACGACGTGCGCTTTCCACAGCCCGTCGTCTGCAGGTCGGCCGCGGCAACGATCAGCTCGGACTGGCGCGACAGTCTGCCGTTGCTGGCCGGCGCCACGGTCACGCTTCGGGAGCTGCGCGCGTCGGATGCGCCGTCGCTCTTCGCGCTGCTGACCACCGAGGAAGTGTCGCGCTTCATCTCACCGCCGCCGAACACGGTCGATGGCTTCGAGAAGTTCATCGCCTGGACGCTGCGTCAGCGAACGGCGGGTGCGTATGCCTGCTTCGCGGTGACCATCGACGCCACGGACACGGCGATCGGAATCTTCCAGCTGCGTCAGCTCGAGCCCGGCTTCGGCACCGCGGAATGGGGATTCGCCCTCGGATCGGCCTACTGGGGCACTGGCGTGTTCCAGGAAGGCGCCGACCTGCTGGTGACATTCGCGTTCCAGACGGTAGGCGTGCATCGGCTCGAAGCCCGGGCCGCGGTTCGGAACGGACGCGGCAACGGCGCGTTGAAGAAGATTGGCGCGGTGCAGGAAGGGCTGCTGCGCAAGTCGTTTCTCAAGGACGGCGAATATCTGGATCAGGCGCTCTGGACCATCCTCGCGGAGGACTGGCACGCCAACACGGTATGGGGCGGTAAGGAGGGCATGATTCTTCATTGATCACACCCGACACCTCCAATCAGTATTCGTGACGGACGGGGCGGGATTGGCCGAGAGGCCGCTCCCGCCCTTTGTCTTTGATGATGCTACGATTCGCGCCATGCGCACTCTCTCATTGGCGCTGCTGACATTGGCGCTGGCGTGGCCGGCTCGGGCGGAAGTCACGCGGGTCGACGTGGCCCGGCGCATGGATCTTGGCGCCTCGGGCTACGAGAAAATCACCGGCACCATCCACTTCGCGGTCGATCCCAAGGATCCTCGCAATCGGGCCGTCGTTGATCTGGACAAGGCGCCGGTCAATGGCGCGGGACGGGTCGAGTTTTCCTCGGACCTCTACATCCTCCGGCCCAAGGCGCCGCGCGGCAACGGCGCCGCGCTGATCGACGTCCTCAACCGCGGCAACAAGGTCGTGCTGAACGGTTTCAACCGCGGCGGGCTCGCCCGATCCCGCGACCGAAAACGATCTCGGCGATCGCTTCCTGATGCGCTTCGGCTTCACCATCGTCTGGGTCGGCTGGGAGTTCGATCTCGACGATCGCCCGATGACGATGAAGATTCACGTGCCGGCGGCCGACCGAGCGCGGCGCCGATCACGGGCATCGTCCGCGCGACCTTCACGGCCAGCGCCAAGGCGACCGACGTCACGGTCGCGGAGCTGGCGAAATACGACGCCAGTGATCCCGGACGGCATCAGACAGCCGCCTGACCGTGCGATCGCAGATGCTCGGCGCTGCCGGCGAGGTGGTTCCGCGCAGCCAGTGGCGCGTCGCCGGACACACGATCACGCTCGACGGCGGATTCGAACCGGGCAAGACCTACGAGATCAGCTATCGCGCGGCCAACCCGCCGGTTGCCGGCCTCGGCTATGTCGCCGTGCGCGACACCACGGCGTGGCTCAAGCATCAGCCCGACGCGCTTGCGCCGGTGCGCTTCGCGTATGGCTACGGCTCGTCACAGAGCGGACGCTTCCTGCGCGGCTTCCTGTACGAGGGGTTCAACACCGACGAGCACGATCGCCAGGTGTTCGACGGCGTGATGGCGCACATCGCCGGCGCGTCGCGCCTCAGCCTGAACGAGCGCTGGGCCAAACCGACCGGCCTCGGCACCTACAACGCCACCGCGTTTCCGTTCGCGGACGCGAGCCTGCGCGATCCGATCAGCGGCGCGCAGCGACGGCCTGCTCGAGAACGGTCGGATGGGTGGCCACGCGCCGAAGGTGTTCTACACCAACACGCCGGTCGAGTACTGGGGCACCGGCCGTGTCGCGGCGCTGATTCACACCACGCCGGACGGCAAAGCCGACCTGCCGCTGTCCGACAACGTTCGCGTCTATTTCATTGCGGGCACGCAGCATTCGCCCAGCCGCTTCCCGGCGGAGATCGTCGAACGGCCAGCAGCTGGACAACCCGATCGACTACTGGTGGACGATGCGCGCGCTGTTGCTGGCGATGCACAAGTGGGTGAAGGAAGGCGCGCTGCCGCCGCCGAGCCTGTATCCGACGACTGCAGGATCAGACGCTGGTGCCGGCCGCATCGGTCGCGTTCCCGGCGATTCCCGGCGTCGCATCGCCGCGCGCGTTGACGGCAGGCGCTCGCATCGCCAACCCGCTGCTCAACGGCGGCGCGGGCGCCGCCGCACCGCTGCCGCTGCTGGTGCCGGCGGTGGACGAAGACGGCAACGAGCGCGCGGGCATCCGGCTGCCGGACGATCGCCGTGCCGCTGGCAACCTACACCGGATGGAATTTCCGCAAGCCCGACATCGGCGCCCCGAGCGAGCTTGTCTCGCTGCTCGGATCGTCAATCTTCTTTGCGCAGACCCGCGCCGCTCGCGAGGCGGCGAAGGATCCGCGCCGCTCAATCGAAGAGCGCTACCGATCGCAGGACGAGTATCTGGCGAAAGTGGAGCAGGCTGCCGACGTTCTCGTGAAGGCCGGCTACCTGCTCGTGGATGACGAACCGCGGATGCTGCAGCGCGCCTCGGATCAATGGGATGCGGCGCTTACTGCCCGATCGCCTGAAGCGAAACGCTGATCTTCACATCGTCGCCGACCAGGAAGCCGCCCGCCTCGAGCGCGGCGTTCCAGTTGAGACCGAAGTCTTTGCGGTTGATCGTGATCTCCGCCTCGAAGCCGACGCGCGCGTTGCCCCACGGATCCGTGGCGCTGCCCAGAGCGGTCACCGGCACCGTCAGCGCCTTCGCGGTGTCCCGGATCGTCAGCGTGCCTTCCACGTCGAACGACTCGGCGTTCTTCCGCGTCACCTTTGCGCTCGTGAAAGTGATTGTCGGGTACTGGTCGGCGGCGAAGAAGTCGCCGCTGCGCAGGTGGGCGTCGCGATCCGGCGTGCCGGTGTCGATGCTGGCGGCGTTGATCGACAGGGCGATCGACGACTGATCGGGGTGCGCCTCGTCGAACTGAATGGTGCCGCTGAAGTCGGTGAAGTGGCCGCGGACCTTGGTCACGAGGTGGCGTACCTGAAACGTGACCTCGGAGTGGGTCTTGTCGATCGCGAACGTGCGGACGGCGGCGGTCGTGGTGCTCGGAGTCATTTGATACCTCGATAGTGAATAGGTGAACGATCGGTGTTTAAAAAAACGGCTACTGATGCGCGGCGCGGATCGCATCCATCAGCCGGATGAACGTCACGCGATCCTTCTGACGTAATCCCTTCAACGATTCCTCGTGCGCCTTCGAGGTCAACGGATCGATCTTCTGCAGCAGCGCGAGCCCTTTCGCCGTAATCCAGCAGAGGTGCTGGCGGCGATCCTTGGGGCAGCGCTGACGGCGGACCAGCTCCTTCGCTTCCATCCGATCGAGCAGGCGTGTGACGCCAGGCGTCCGCTCGATCATCCGATCGGCGACCTCGAGCGTGGGCAGCCCTTCGTCTCCAGCGCCGCGCAGGATCCGCAGGACGTTGAACTGCTGCAGCGTAATGCCGTGCGGCTCGACGATGGCGGCGCCGTGGCGGCGGACCAGGTCGGCGGTGCGCATCAGACCGAGCACCGCCTCGTGGCCGGGCGACTGAAAAGGCCGGCGCTGTCGAATCTCACGCTGCAGGGCGGATGACACGCCGGTTAATATACCCGTCAATAGTTGACATGTCAAGTATTGATAGGATGAGCGCCATGAACCACCAGATCCGCCTCAAGTCGCGCCCGACCGGCGAACCGACCGCCGCCAACTTCGAGCGGGCCGACGCGCCCGTGCCCGCAGGCCGGAGGACGGCGAGGTCCTCCGACGAACCATCTATCTCTCGCTCGATCCCTATATGCGCGGCCGGATGAGCGACGCCAAGTCCTATGCGACGCCCGTCAAGATCGGCGAGGTGATGGGCGGGCACACCGTCAGCGAGGTGATCGAGTCGCGCAACCCCGACTTCAAGAAAGGCGACTTCGTCACCGGCTACGACGGCTGGCAGTCCTACGGCGTTTCGACGGGGAAGGAGCTGCGCAAGCTCGATCCGAAAGCCGTGCCGATCTCGACGGCGATCGGCGTGCTCGGCATGCCGGGCATGACCGCATTCGTCGGCCTGATGGACATCGGCCAGCCCAAGGCGGGCGAGACGGTGGTTGTTTCCGCGGCGTCGGGCGCGGTCGGCGCGGTCGTCGGTCAGCTCGCGAAGATCAAGGGATGCCGCGCGGTCGGCGTCGCCGGTTCCGCCCGACAAGTGCAAATACGTCGTCGAGGAGCTCGGGTTCGACGCGTGCATCAACTACAAGACCGACGATCTCGTGCCGGCGCTGAAGGCGGCGTGTCCGGACGGCGTCGACATCTATTTCGAGAACGTCGGCGGCGCGCTGTTCGCGGCGATCCTGCGCGTCATCAACAAGGGGGCGCGCATCCCGCTGTGCGGAGTGATCTCGGAGTACAACGCGACCGAGAACACGCCGGGTCCGAACCTGCGGCCGCTGCTCGTCAACCGCGCGATGATCAAGGGGTTCATCGTCAGCGATCACCACGGACCGCGCGCCGGCGTTCCTGCAGGAGGTCGCGCCGCTGGTCATGTCGGGCCGCATCAAGTTCCGCGAGGACATCGTCGAGGGGCTGGACAACGCGCCGGACGCGTTCATCGGCCTGCTGCACGGGAAGAACTTCGGCAAGCTGATGGTCCGCGTGTCGCCGGATCCGACACGAGGGTCAGCCTTAAGGTCTGACCTCAAGGTCAGACCATCCCGGATCCGGACACTGTCGGTCCCACGATCGGGCGGAGCGCTGTGACCAACCAATCTTGATCCATAGCAGTCAAATAGTTACGGCGGCCTGATCGGGCACGAAACGTGCGGCGCCGAGGACACTTCCATGGACACACTCCGCAAGGATCTCGTTTACGCCGCCCGCGGCCTGCGCAAGAACCTCGGGTTCGCCACCGTCGCGATCCTCACCATCGCGCTCGGCATCGGCGCCTGCACCGCGATCTTCAGCGTGGTCAACGCCGTGCTGCTGCGCCCGCTGCCCTACGCCGACGCACAGCGGCTGGTGCTGATCTGGGGCGAGCTCCGGGCCCGCAACGTGCAACGACTGGCCGTTCTCGCCGCCGGACCTCCGCGATCTGCAGCAGCAGTCGACCGACGTCTTCGACGAGATCGCCGGGATGATCCCGGCCGGCCGCGTCGCCGCTCGGCGCGGCGCGGCGGCGAGCCAGAGCAGATCCGTGTCGGCGGCGCGACGCCCAACCTCTTCCGCGTGCTCGGCGCCCGCATGCTGGCCGGACGCGACTTCGTGCAGGACGACGGCGCGCCGGTGCCGCAGCTGCCGAACCAAGCCGGCCCGGCGGGTCCGCCGGTGTCGGCGATTCTCAGTCACGCGTTCTGGCTCCGCCGCTTCGGCGGCGATCCGTCCATCGTCGGCAAGGACGTCGAGCTCGGCAACGGCCGCGCCCGCATTGTCGGTGTCCTCGCGCCCGGTTTCGAGCTGCTGCTGCCGCCGCGCGTGAACATCGAGAGCGCGCCGGATATGTGGACCGCGGCTCGGATCAACTTCGACACGGCGAACCGGAACAACGTCGTGTTTCGCGCTGATCGGCCGGCTCAAGCCCGGCGTCGGCGTCGATCGCGCGCAGATCCAGGTCGATCGGATCGCCGCCGACCTGCGGCAGCACTACGCGATCAAGCAGACAGCCGGCCTGTACTTCCATGTCGTCCCGATGTTCGACGACCTGGTCGGCGACGTTCGGCCCGCGATCCTGTCGCTGATGGGCGCGGTTGCGTTCGTCCTGCTCATCGCCTGTGCCAACGTCGCGAACCTGCTGGTGGTGCGCGCCTCCGGACGCAGCCGCGAGCTGGCCGTGCGCGCGGCGATCGGCGCCAGCCGCGGGCAGCTCGTGCGCCAGATGCTCGCCGAGAGCCTGGTGATCGCCGCGCTCGGCACGGGCTTGGGACTGCTGCTCGCGCGCTCCGGCATCCAGGTGCTGATGGCGTTCGGTCCGAAGGATCTGCCGCGACTCGACGCGGTCGCGATGGATCCGGCGGTCCTCGCCTTCGCGGTGTTCTCCGGCCTGGTGACCGCGCTGGTCTGCGGGATCGTTCCGGCGCTGCGCGCCTCGCGGACCGACGTGATGGAGGTGCTGCGCTCGGTCGGCGGCCGCTCGGGCGGTCTGCGCGGCGGCCGCAAGCTGCGCAGCGGCGTGGTCGTGACCGAGGTGGCGTTGTCCTTCATCCTGCTTGTCGGCGCGGGGCTGATGCTGCGCAGCGTCGTTGCGCTGGCCCAGGTGAATCCGGGATTCGACCCGAACCACGTGCTGACGTTCGTGCTGCAGTCGCGCGCGCCGCGGGCACCGGAGCGCGCGCTGTTC
Organism: uncultured Acidobacteriota bacterium; assembly: GCA_963794705.1. Classification (GTDB taxonomy): domain Bacteria; phylum Acidobacteriota; class Vicinamibacteria; order Vicinamibacterales; family CAVVIG01; genus CAVQFC01. The sequence continues at coordinate 42,958 of CAWCFI010000003.1, read as the reverse complement.
AATCAGCAGGTGCGCGAGCGCCTGCTCGCCATCCCCGGGGTCAGCGGCGCGACCGCCGCGACGCCGCTGCCGCTCGACGGCACGCTGATCAACGGCCGCTGGGGCACGGAGATCGCCGCCACCGATCCCAGCAAGTTCCGTCAGGCGAACTTCCACGGCGTGCTGCCCGGCTACTTCGAGACACTGCACACCCGGCTGATCGCCGGGCGCTTCTTCACCGACGCCGACAACAACATCGATCAGACGACGGACCTGCCGCGGCAGATCATCATCGACGAGAACCTGGCCGCGCTGGCATTCCGCGGCGAGCCGGCGGTCGGGCAAGCGGCTGCTGCTCCGGATCACCACGCCCGAAGCCGAGTGGTACGAGGTCATCGGCGTGGTCGGGCATCAGCGCCACTCGTCGCTCGCGACGGCGGGCCCCGAGGCGATTTTCGTCCTGAACGGCCACTTCGGCCACGGCTTCGCCGGCCCGCTGGGCGGTGCGGACCTCCGGCGATCCCGGCCAGATCGTCGCCGCCGTCCGCGCCGCGGTGGCGCAGGTCGACCCGCGCGCGCCGCTGGCGGAGATCCAGCCGATGACGGCTTTCGTCGACAAGGCGATGGCGCCGATCCGGTTCACGACGACGCTGATCGGGATCTTCGCGGCCGTGGCGATGATGCTCGCCGCCGTCGGACTCTACGGCGTGCTGTCGACGATCGTGCGTCAGCGGACCGCGGAAATCGGCATGCGGATGGTGTTCGGTGCGCCCCGTTCGAGCATCCTGCGCCTGGTCGTCGGCGAAGGGCTGAAGCTCAGCGCGGTCGGCATCGGCATCGGGCTGATCGGCGCGCTGGCCGTTACGCGGGTGATGGCCAGCCTGCTCGTCGGCGTGTCTCCCACCGATCCCGCCACCTTCGCCGCGATCGTCGCGCTGTTCGGAATCATCGCCATGACCGCGTCCTGGATGCCGGCGCGGCGGGCCTCGCGCCTCGATCCGATGGCGGCGATCCGGGAAGAATGACCCTCGACGTCCTGCCGGGCGTCTACGCGATCTGCCGGCTGAGCGCGAACGCGCTACTGCCGCCGTGGACCGCCGGCTGTGCCTTCGCCTCGATCACGCGGAGCGCCAGCGAGTTGTCCATCGTCTGCGAGTCCGAACAGGTGCCGGCCGACGTCCTGGCGCAGCGCGGATATCGCGGGCTGGCCGTGCGCGGGCCGCTCGACTTCAGCCTGGTCGGGATCATGGCCTCGCTGGCCGGTGCGCTCGCGGCGGCGTCGGTCAGCATCTTCGTCGTCTCCACCTACGACACCGACTACTTGTTCGTGCGCGAGGTCGACTTCGATCGCGCCGCCGCCGCGCTGCGCGGCGCCGGCCACACGGTCGTTGACGAGGTCTGAACGGCGGTCGGCGCCGGTCCGCTTGTTTCAAGCGTGATCTTGATCGACGCGAAAAATGTGTCGGCGATTCTCTGGTAGCCGCCCGGGTTCGGATGGACGCCGTCAGCGCTCAGCAGCGCGAGGTTGCCGCCGAACGCCTGATAGACGTCGACCAGTGGCACGTTTTCGAGCGTCGCGACCGTGCGGATGCTGTCGTTGAATCCCGGCACCAGGTCCGCGCCGTAGACCATGCCCCGGAATCCGGTCGGGTCGATCGGCGGAATCGTCGCGAGGAACGCCCGCATGTTCCGGCTCTTGGCGTCCCTGACCATGGTGCGCAGGCCCGCCAGCGCGGTGGCCAGGATCTGGTCGGCGTTGCCGGTGCTGTTTCTCGCCTTGTACAGATCGTTGGTGCCTTCCATGATCAGCGCGGCGTCGTACTGTCCGCTCGACGTGAACGACACGAACCGGCCGAGCGTTCCCGCGTCGGTGACCGCTTCGCTCGGCAATCCCTGATTGGTGACGATTGGCGATTGCGTGGTGTACCGCGCGATCAGGCTCTGCATCAGCAGGCCCGGGTAGGTCTGCGAGTCAGGTAGGATCACGCGCGGATAGAACCTCGACGCGGACGAGGTCACCGGCGTGCTGCCGTCTTCGCCCCTGGTGATGCTGTCGCCGAACGCGAAGAACCGCGTCACCACGAGCTTTGGCGGCGGCGGCACCGCGAGAACGGTGATCGCGAACGAGCAGACGTCGACGCGTTGCAGCGCATCGGTCGCGGTGCACGACACCGTCGTCGCCCCGACGCTGAAGGTCGATCCCGACTGCGGCGTGCAGCTGGTCGTCACCGGCGGCTTGCCGTTGACGAACGTCGGGGCGGAGAAGGTGACGGCAATGGCGGTGCCGGTCGTGAGCTGAACCGTCTGCGAGGCCGGACAGCTGATCTTCGGCGGATCTTCAGTCGGCGGTGGCGTCGGGCTGGTTGTGCTGCCGCAGGCGCCGGCGAGCACCGCGCAGATGAGGCCAAGGGCGAATCGCTTCATCGCGTCCCGGTGAGTTTGGTCGGCACCGTCAGCTTTGATGGTGCGGTGTCGGTCTGCAGTAGCGCATTCATCGCCGCGATCGCCCTGGCGGCATCCTCGAACGCCCAATCGAGCTGCCGCCGCTGGTCGGCTGTCGGCAGCCCCGAGTAGCCCTCGATCGCGCGCGACAGGCTGTTGACGGCGTTGAATTGCGCGACGAGGTCCGCCTGCACACGGGTCAGGCGGCTGGCGGCGTCCGCGCGGCTCGACGTGACGCCGCCAGGGCCGGGCGTGTCGAGCTGTCCTGCGGCGGTCGCCCCGGCGGCGCGCGCCGCGGCGAGCGACTTCTGCAGCGCGTACAGGTTCAGCAGCGCGGTCTGCCGGATGCGGCGGTCGGCGTCGGAGAAGTTGATCCTGAGGTCGCCGTCGACGCGCAACTCGCCTTTGAGCAGGTGCCCCGCGGCATTGACGGTGACGCCGTACACGCCCGGCAGCACCAGCGGGCCCTGCGGCGCGCCCCCAAATCCGCCGGCCGCCGGCACGTCGCGGGCACCGTTGGGCGCGGGAGGCTCCATGCGAAGATCCCACGATGCACGATTCAATCCGGCATGGCTGGTGCCGTTGATGGTGCGCACCGTGACGCCGCGCGCGTCGCTGATGGTTACGCGGACCTGATCGCCGGAACCGTCGCGGAGGTAGTAGTCGATCGCCGCGCCGAACGCCGGATTGGGCGCGAAGAATTGACCCGCGCCGTACCACGCCTGCGGGTTGTAGAGCGACAGGAGGCGGGCGCGCGCCGGCGGCACGAGAAACGCGTCTTTCCGCATCGCGTCCGGTGTCAGCGCCTCGAGCGACGAGATGTTGTCGAGCACCCAGATGCTGCGGCCGTGGGTGCCGGCAATCAAATCGTTCTCTCGCGGATGAATCAGGATGTCGTCCACCGGCACGGTCGGCATGTTCAGGGTCAGCGGCGACCAGCTCGCGCCGCCGTCGATGGAAAAATGGATGCCGCGTTCATGTCCGACAAACAGCAGGCGCCCGTTGCGCGGATGCTCCCGGAGCTTGTGCACGGACGCGGCCGGCAGGCCCGACGCGATCGATCGCCACGTCTGGCCGTAATCCTCGCTGACGTAGACGTAGGCGCGGTAGTCATCGTCGTAATGGCCGTCGAAGGTCGCATAGACGCGTCCCGCCACGTGGCGAGAGGGCAGCACGCTGCTGACGTAGGTCCGGGCCGGCAAGCCCGGGATCCGCTCGTTCAGGTCGCTCCATTTCTCGCCGCCGTCTCTCGTCACCGTCAGGCGGCCATCGTCGCTGCCGGCATAGAGCACTTTCGCGTCGAGCGGCGACTCGCCGATGGTCGTGAGCGTGGAGAACGAGGTCACGCCATCATGCCGCGACAACGCGCGCTCGGGAACCGGCGCGCCCATCATCTGCAGCGATTCGCGGTCGATCGCGGCCGTGAGATCGGGGCTGATGGCTTTCCAGGTGGCGCCGCGGTCCACCGACTTGAAGATCATGTGCGATCCCATATACAGCGTCCTGGGATCGAACGTCGACATGACGATCGGCGTGTTCCAGTTCCAGCGTTCGTGCTCGCCTGGTTTCAGCCGGCTCGGCGGAAGGGGCGCGATGGCCTGCCGTTCGAGCGTGGACAGATTGACGCGGTTGGCGCGGCCGTCCTGCGATTCGATGATCGCGGTGCGCGGGTCGGCCGGATCGAGCCGGGCATAGAAGCCGTCGCCGCCGCCGATGTTGAAGCCATCGTGATTCGAGATGCCGGTGCGCGCCCGCGTGGCGCTCGGCACGCACCAGTGACCGTTGTCCTGCAGGCCGCCGCAGATCACGTACGGATCCTGCATATCGGCGCTGATCTCGTAGAACTGGCCGACCGGCAGATTGTCGCGGAAGAGCCAGGTCTGGCCGCGATCCCACGAGATCGAGACGCCGCCGTCGCCGCCGATGATCAGATGATTGGTATCGTCGGGATCGATCCACAGCGCGTGATCCTCCGAATGGATCGTGCTGAAGACGTCCGCGAAGGTCTTGCCGCCGTCATTGGAGATGTAGAACCCGCGGTTGGATCCGAGCAGATACACCCGCAGCGGGTCTTTCGGATCGGCGCGGATCTGGCTGAAGTACATCGGCCGCGGGTTGATCGTGGACCAGGCTTGCCAGGTATCGCCCCGATCGGCGCTGCGATAGACGCCGCTCTCGCGGCCGGCCGCCTCGACGACCGCGAAGATCACGCGAGGGTCGGCGCGAAACACGTCGAGTCCGATGCGCCCTTTGTCGCCCTGCGGCAGGCCGTTTGAGAGACGCGTCCAGGTGCCCCCGCCATCGCGGCTGCGGAAGATGCCGCTGCCGGGCCCGCCGCCGTTGAATCCCCACGCCTTCCGCTGGCGCTGGTACATGGCGGCGAACAGCGTCTGCGGATCCTGGGGATCCATCATCAGGTCGGTCGCGCCCGGTGTTGTCGTCGATGTACAGGACCTTCGTCCAGGTCCGTCCGCCGTCGATGGTCTTGAAGACGCCGCGTTCGCTGTTCGGCCCCCACAAGTGGCCGCCGGCCGCCACGTACACGACGTCGGGGTTTGACGGGTGAATGACGATGCGGCCGATGTGGCGCGTGTCGCGAAGGCCGGCAGGCGGTCCACGTGACCCCGGCATCGACCGACTTGTAGACGCCGTCGCCCCACGACGAGCTCTGACGGTTGTTCGCCTCGCCGGTACCGACCCAGACCACGGCGGGGTTCGCCGGCGCCGAGGCGATGGCGCCGATGGACATCATCGCGTCCACGCGATCGAAAATCGGCGTCCATGACGTGCCCTGGTTCGTGCTCTTGAACACGCCGCCGCTGGCGGCCGCGACGTACACCGCGTCCGGTTGACCAGCCACGCGGGCGATCGCGAAGTCGTCGATCCGTCCACCGGTGTTGGCCGGCCCGATGCTGCGCCACCGCAGAGGGCCGAGCAGGGAAGGATCGACCGCCGCCGCCGACTGCGCGTGGCCACCGCCGCTGAAGAGAACGATGAGGAAATAGAGAGGGAGTAAGAGACGAGCGGTGCGCATCACAGCAAGTATACGATTGCCGTGATGCGCGACAGAACGTAAGCGCCGCGCTACTGCTTTTCGACCTTGCCGCCGTGACCGTCGCAGGCCGTCGTCTTGGTCTTGCCGGTCTGCGTCGTGCCGTCCTTGCAGAGCGCGCTGGTGGTATCCAGCGTGACCGCGTCCTTCGTTTTCTCCGCGGCCTTTTCGGTCCCCTTGACGGTGGCCTTCGCGCCCTTCTTGACGCCCTTGCCGGTCGCCTTGGCGGCATCCTTGGTCGCCTCGCCGGCCTCCTTGCCCGCCTTCTTGGTTTCCTTGCCCGGCCTTCTTCGCGTCTTCGGTAGCCGTTGTCTGCTGCGCCCGCATCGTCACTGTAGGGATTCCGAACGCGAGAACCGCGGCGATCGTCGAACTCATGAGAAACTTTTTGCCCATTAGAGCCTCCGAGGATGCGAGTATCAAGTTTCGTTCCGTCGCCGCCTCTGAGACGGCCCTCTTCTTGCTGAAAGGCGGCACCATGGAATGGACACCTGGCGATCGCGGCGACATTTCGGACCAGAGAGGCCGCTCGGGCGGCTTCGGCGTGGCACATCTTGGAATTGGCGGGTTCCTGGTGCTGCTGGTGTTGAGCTGGCTCAGCGGGACGAATCTGTTCTCCCTGCTTGGCGGCGGCACCTCCGCGCCGACGCAGTCGGTCGGGACCAGCGGCCAGGTGGCCAGCTCTCCCGCTGAAGAGCGGCTGGTCGACGAGGTCGCTGCGGTGACGAAAGATGCGCAGGACATGTGGGCTGAGAAGCTGGGTTCCCGGTATCAGCGAACCAAGGTCACCCTGTTCCGCGACTCCATCCAGTCGGCGTGCGGCTTCGCGCAGGCGGCCACCGGACCGTTCTATTGTCCCGAGGACAGCCAGGTGTATCTGGACCTGGGCTTCTTCAACGAACTTTCCCAGAAGCTCGGCGCCCCGGGCGACTTCGCACAGGCCTACGTGATCACCCACGAGCTCGGTCACCACATCCAGAACCTGCTCGGCCTGAACGAACGTGCCTCAGGCGATCGACGCACCGGCGCCAACAGCGCATCGGTCGCGCTGGAGCTGCAGGCCGACTGCTTTGCCGGAGTGTGGGGCCACACCGCGTCGCAGCCCGGGCGATCGCAGGCAGGGAAAGTCGAGCTCGATCCGGGCGACATGGAGGAAGCGCTGCGGGCCGCCGCCGCCATCGGCGACGACCGGCTGCAGAAGATGTCGACCGGCCGGGTCATGCCGGAGCGTTTCACGCACGGCTCGTCGGCTCAGCGGGTCGAATGGTTCAAGCGAGGAATGGACTCGGGTGATCCGCGTTCGTGCGGCGGGTCGGTATCGACGACGCGCTAGAGCCCACGGTCAGCGTCGTCGGCGGCCGGCGACAGCTGCACGCACCTGTTCCGAAGCGGCCTGTTGCCGACGGATATTCGAGCTGGCGCGCTCGCGGGTGTCCTGCACCTGACGCTGAACCCGCTCCATCTGCTCTGCCGGGGTGCGTTTACGCAGCCCTGGCAGCTCGGGAAAAATCACAAACAGGTCGTCGTGGCGCGGCTTGGCCATGCGCATCAGTGTATCAACGGTTGTCTGGAAGCGTTCCATGACGGCATGGCGATGGCTGCGGGTGTGAAGCTTCAGGTAGTCCGACTGCAAGCGCACCTGATCCGGTGAACGCCACGAAACCGCGCGGCGATGTAAGTGCCACGCGTACAGCTCGCGGCAGGCCCGCTCGATCAGCGGGGACGGCACGCTCAACAGCGTTTCCAACACGCGCTTGACGAAGGCGACGCCGCGGCCGCCGGCCACAGCGAGCGGCGGCTGCGGCCGGCCCGTGGTGCTGTTCGGATAGCACCGCGCCACGAACGGGTTCGCCGCGCGGAAGCGATCGATCATCTCGGCGCCAGCCAGTGGCTGCAGGTGGATGACCTGGTTGGCCGTGAACAAGTCAGGCTGATCGACCACCAGGTGCGTGTCGGCGACGAGGAAGTTGGCGCAAACCGTCCGCCGCTGACCGAGAAGCCTGGTCAGCGCCAGCAGCATCACCGTCACGGTCCACACGCGTGGACCGCGCGTCACGATGAACAGGTCGAGATCGCCGTTGGGCTCCAGGTTTCGGTGCGCGATGCTGCCCGACAGCGCGACCAGGCGGGTGAACGGCAGCGCGCAAATCAAGCGCAGCACCAGCCGGTGCTCGTCGAGAAACCGATCGCTGCGCGCTTCGCGCCGGCGCCGCTCCTCGATCAAGTCGTCCCGGCCTTTCGGAAAGAAGAATCCCTCGCGGTACTCCACGATATCGTGCAGCAGCTCGCTGCCTTCGTAGACGGCGAGGATCTCCGGGCGGGTCTGGTCGGACTCGATCAGCGCGTAATGCAGCTGTTCGAGCGTCAGCGGGTAGTCGAACAGCGAGGCGTAAACCACGCTCCGCGCGATGGCGATCTCCCGTGTGGTCACCACCTCATGACTCCGTCGCCCAGTGGGCGCGCGGCGTTCGTGCCGGCGCGCGCGCGATCCACAGCGCGATGGCGCAGCCGGCCGTCAGCACAAGCTCGGTCGCCAGCGTCGTCCACGCCGCGCCCTCGATCGACCAGGCCGGGATCAGGAGAGCGTTCAGCCCGATGTTGATAGCGAGCGCGAGCGCGCACAGGCCGGCGTAGAGGCGCTGTCCGTCCCAGCCGATGAGTTGATGCGTGAGCGCGAGGTTGAGCGACAAGAGCGGAAACGACAGGAGGAGCACGCGAAACGCCGGGACCGCAGCCGCGTAGGGGTCCCCGTAGAGCCATGGAACCAGCCAGCCCGCGGCGAGCCAGAGTATGCCGGTGGCGGCGATCGCGAAGACGGTGACCGGCACCGCGACCCGCGCCAGCGGGCGCAGGTCGTCGGCGCGGATCAACGCTGGCAGCATCACTGCCAGCACCGCTGCGGGAAACAGACGCAGCGCCTCGACCAGCCTGAAGACCGCGTTGTAGAGCGCCACCGATTCCGTGCCCGCCCACAGTTGGACCAGGAAGACGTCGATGCGGAAATAGAAGGCTGACAGCACGATTCCCGCGCCGATCGGCCAGATGTCGCGGCGGAATGTCGCGAGCGGACGGACCTGAAGGTCCGCACGACGCGAGCCGTCGTCGGAGCGAGAGTCGCGCGGCAGGCGAGTCTCGTTGTGCGGGCCTTCAGGCCTGCCTCCCATCATCCGTGACGCAATCCGCATGCTCCACGCGAGCGTTATGGCAACCGGCGCCAGCATCCCGATCGCGAGCCAGGTCACGTCAGGCTTCAGCGCGAGCGCGAGCAGCCCGCACACCAGCGTGCCGCCGCGCTGCCAGAGCGTGAGCGACGACTCGACCTCGCTGCGCGACAGGCCTCGATAGAAATAGTGGAGCAGCTCGATGAGCCCGCTGCAGGCATAGACGACCACCAGGATCGCGATAGGCGCGGCCGACGGGCCGCGCCATCCGACGGCCAGGCCGAGTCCGACGCCGGCGACGGCGATGGCGGTAGTCCAGACGCGAACGCGCAGCCACTCGCGAAGGAGCGGCGCCGCCTGCTCCGGCCGGCGCGCCACCGCCCGCGCGAGGTGCAGTTGAATCCCGCCGTCGGTGACCACCGCCACCATCCATCCGAGCGTGGACCCGAGCGCAAACACGCCGAAGGCAGTCGACGACAGCCTGCGCGCGGCGACGATCGTGATCACGAACAGCGAGCCTTTGCCCGCCAGATCGGCAAACGCCTTGTACGCGATCAGCAGCGCGCTGCGCGGTTTCGCGTTTGGAAACGAGGTTTCGTCCACCGTAAGCGTTTCAGCCATTCGTCGGCGTGTGAGGGATGACGATGACGAGATATGCAGCAGGCGTGCCCATATTGTGCGGTTCGTCACGGTGGCAAGGATCTTGGAACTCGTGCGCGATATCCGGACCCAGATGAATATGGTCGGCAGCACTTGTTTTGCCGGCGTCGCATTGCTGACGCTGGCCGCGCCGTTCGAGTTGACTACGCCGTTGCTGCGCCTGCCGCGACAGTCGGTGAGCAACCTCGAAGCGGCCGTGGTGTGTGCGTTTGTCTGCGGCGGCGCGGCGCTGGTCTATGCGCGGCAGTTGCCCGACTGGCGCACACCGCTCACCACGCCGTGGGTCGCGCTCCTGGCCGCCATGCTGATCGCGGCGGCGGTGTCGCCGGTCTCGCGCGTCAACGCGTGGCACATGACTGGACGAGCGACGGCGGCGTTTGGGGTCTACCTGCTCGCCGTCAATGGCGTCACCACTCGCGAGCGTTTGAGCTCGGCGCTTTCGCTCGCCGTGGCCGTCGGCGTCGTGGTCAGCCTGGCTCGCCATCCTCGAGTACCGGGGAGTGCGTCCGGTTCTGTCGGTCCTGACGGCGTTCCGCCCGGCGGTGTCGACGGTAGGCGCGCAGGTGCGCGCAGGTGGACCGCTGCAGTATCCGACCATCGCCTCGATGTATCTCGAGGTCGTGTTCGCGTTCGGTCTGGGCCTGATGCTGGCCGCGCTCGACGCTGGACGTCCCGCGAGCGTTGCCCTGCTCTTCGTCGCGCTCGCGATCATCGCCGACGCCATTACCCTCACCTTCACCCGGGCGGGGCTGATCACGATGGCCACCAGCCTCGTGCTGGTCGGCGCGTCGGCATCGGCTGCGCGGGGGTGGCAGCGGCACGGCCGTCCTCCTCTGCCTGGCCGCTGTGATTGCGCTGCTGGTCGCCGGCTCGCGGTCGGCGTCGATCGATGTGGCTGCGATTGACGAGCGAAGGGCAGGAGTCGTGGTACCGCGCGGCGGTGGTTGCGCCCGCCGAGGTCGAGCTGCGGACCGGCCGGTTGTCGGCGGTGCCGATCGTCGTCACCAACACCGGACGCCTGCCGTGGGACTCGCGCGCGGCGCCGCCGATGTTGCTGTCGTATCACTGGCTCGAGGCCGCCGGCGATCGGTTCGTGACCTTCGAGGGCCAGCGGACGCCATTCGACGCCCCGGTCGTTCCGGAGGCGACGGCATAGTCGTGGCGCAGGTCCGCGCCCCGCGCCAGCCAGGCCACTACCGGCTGGAATGGGATCTCGTGCAGGAGGGACGGCTCTGGTTCAGCACCGAGCCTGGCGCGACACGCACGATGTCGCGTGCGACCGTCGACCGGCGATCCCTACGACGGGCCGATGGTCACGCTCGCGCCGCCGCGGCCGACCGTGCGGCCGGGCCGCCTGCAGTTGTGGCGCGCCGCCGGCGGATGTTTGCGGCGCACCCGCTCGCCGGCGTCGGCCCCGACAATTTCCGGCTGGCGTATGGCGGCTATCTCGGTCTTGCGAGCACCGACGAGCGCACGCACAGCAACAACATGTACCTCGAGATGCTGGCCGGCGGCGGCCTGCTCGTGGTCGGCGCCTTCGGCTGGCTGGCTCTGGCGATCGGCGGCCTGCGCGATTGCGCTGGCTGCGATCCGCGCCTCGAGCGGGCGGGCGAGCACCGCGCTGGCGCTCGGCCTGTCGGCCGCGCTGCGTCGCGATCGGCGTGCACGCCTCGGTCGACTCCTTCCTGAGCTTCGCGCCGACTTATGTGCTCTTTCATTGACCCTCGGGCTGCGCCGCCGCGTGCGCGCGCCGCACTGAGATCGGGCCGCATGCGCATCGCGTTTGACGGCACCGCGCTTCGCCCGGGACGCACCGGTGTCGGCTACTACACCGAGCACCTGCTGCATCACCTCGCCCAGACGGCGACCGACGACGAGCTGATCGTCGTCTCGAACCGCGCGATCGACACGACCTCGCCGCTGCCGTCGCGCGTCCGGGTCGCGACCCCGGCGCGTCGGATTCCGCGGCTGGTCTGGATGCAGACGCTGGCGGTCACCGCGCTGCGCGAAGTCGAGGCCGACGTCGTCCACTTCACCAACGGCATGCTGCCGCTGATGTCGCCGGTGCCGACGGTCGTGACGATTCACGACATGAGCCTGCGGCTCTATCCCGCGCTACCATCCGCCGCGGCGGGTGATCCTCAACCGGCCGCTGGTCGATCTCGCGGCGCGCCGTCGCCGACGCGATCATCACGCCGTCGGAGAGCGCCAAGCGCGACATCGTGCGCCTCTACCGCCTCGACCCGAATCGCGTGCACGTCGTCTACGAGGCGGCGGCGCCGTCGTTCACGCGCGTGTCACGACCGCGCGGCGCTCGAGCGCGTGCGCGAGCGCTACGGCCTGGCGAGCGGATCATCCTCTACGTCGGCACGATCGAGCCGCGGAAGAACCTGCCGACGCTGATCGACGCCGTTCGCCGCGCGCCGGCGATCCGGAGAACTGCGCCATCAGCTGGTGTGCGTCGGGCCCGTACGGCTGGCTGTCGCGCGGCATCGACGAGCAAATCCGGCGACTGCGACGTCGCCGACGCGATCAAGTTCACCGGCTACGTGCCGTTCGACGACCTGCCGGCCTCTACAGCCTTGCGGAAATGTTCGTCTACCCGTCGATGTACGAAGGGTTCGGCCTGCCGGTGGTCGAGGCGATGGCCTGCGGCGCGCCGGTCATTACCGGCCGCACCGCGGCGCTGTCGGAAATCGGCGGCGGCGCCATTGTCGAGGTCGACCGCATCGAGCCGGACGCGCTGGGCCGCGCGCTCGTCGCGCTGGCCGACGAGCCGCGATCGGCGCGAGGATCTCTCGGGCCTCGGCCTCGCACGCGCGCAGTCATTTTCGTGGCAGCGCGCGGCCCGCGAGAGTCTGGAGATCTATCGCGCGACCGCGCGCCAGAACGCGTCGCCTCGCGCGCCGATCGCGCATCGCGGTCGATCGCAAACGGGCTCCGCGCCTTGCGGACCGCGGCAGCTGGCCAGGTCCTTTCGGACCCGGCGGCGACTTGATGCGGCGGGTCTAAAGAACCCCGCCCTGCCACGGCCACCTCGTCCGTCGATCGACGTGCTCTTCGGCCAGGCGTACTTCCTGCGCTTCGATCCCAAGCTCTGGGAGGCGCGTCAGCCGTACGCGCCGCTCGGCGCGCTGTACGCCGCCGCCTGCGTGCGCGATCGCGGCTACTCGCGTGGCGCTGTTCGACGCGATGCTCGCGGCGTCCGAAGCCGAGTGGGCCGAGGCGCTCGATCGTCATCGCCCGCGCTTCGCGGTGATCTACGAGGACAACTTCAACTACCTGAGCAAGATGTGCCTGCTGCGGATGCGCCAGGCCGCGCTCACGATGATCGACGCGGCGCGCGAGCGCGGCATCATCACGATCGTCGCCGGCGCCGACGCGACCGATCATCCCGCCGACCTATCTGGATCGCGGCGCCGCGGTCGTCGTCACCGGCGAAGGCGAAGTCACGCTCGTCGAACTGCTCGACGCGCTCTAGCAGGTCGGACGGATCGGGCGGTGGTCGACTGGTCGATCGATGGGCTGTGCCTGCGCGACGAGGACGGCGCGGGTCGTCCACACCCGTCCGCGCGCGATCATCCGTCAACTCGACTCGCTGCCGTTCCCGGCGTGGGACCTGGTCGACGTCGAGCGCTACCGCGCGACCTGGCGCTCGCACCACGGCTACTTCTCGATGAACCTGGTGACGACCGCGCGGCTGCCCGTATCACTGCAACTGGTGCGCGAAGCCGATCTACGGCCAGCGCTACAACGCGCGCTCGCCCGAGAACGTCGCCGAGGAGATGGCGTGGCTGAAGCGCACGTTCCGGCCGGATCATCTCTGGATCGCCGACGACATCTTCGGGCTGAAGCCGGGCTGGATCGAGCAGTTCGCGTCGCTGCTGAAGGCGCGCGACGCCTGCCATCCCGTTCAAGTGCCTGCTGCGCGCCGATCTGGTCACCGCGGCGGTGGCGCGCGCGCTGCGCGAGGCCGGCTGCCAGACGGCGTGGATCGGCGCCGAATCGGGGTCGCAGAAGATCCTCGACGCGATGGAGAAGGGCACGCGCGTCGAGCAGATCGACGAGGCGACGCGGCTGCTGCGCGACGCCGGCGTCGAGGTCGGGTTCTTTCTGCAGTTCGGCTATCCCGGGCGAGACGCGCGACGACATCGAGCGCACGCTCGAGATGGTGCGCACGTGCGCGCCGGACGACATCGGCATCTCGGTCTCGTATCCGCTGCCGGGCACGACGTTCTATCAGCGGGTGCAGGCGCAGCTGGGGCAGAAGCAGAACTGGGTCGACTCGAACGACCTCGCGATGATGTATCACGCCACCTACGTGCCCGACTTCTATCGCGCGCTGCACGCGCTGATCCACGCCGAGTTCCGTGCCAGGAAGTCGAGGCGCATCGTCGCCGGCGCCGCCGCGCGACCCTGGACCCTCCGACGCCGTCATGCGCGCGCCGCCGTGAACGTGGCCTATCAGGGGGCGAAAGCCTCGTTGCTGCGGCGGCGACTGAGCCGGCTGGCGCGCCTGACCGCGCCGGCGCCGCCGACGCCGCTCATCCCGCTGCTGACACCGCAGGCCGCGGCGGTGCCGACCGATCAGTCGTCGCTGAAATGAGCGCATGACCACGTCCTCACTCGCCACCGCGACGCTGGTCAGCCTCGGCCGGGCGACCAACCGCACGTTCGTGCTGCCGCTGCTGATCTTCTATCCGACCGGCCGCTGCAACAGCCGTTGTGTGTCGTGCGACTGGTGGAAGCAGACCGGCGCGGACGATCTGACGCTCGACGAGATCGCGCAACTGGCGGCCTCGCTGCCGGCGCTCGGCACGCGGATGGTGGTGTTTTCGGGCGGCGAGCCGTTGCTGCGCCCGGAAGTGTTCGACGCGGCGCAGCTGTTCCGCGAGCGCGGGCTCGAGCTGCACCTGCTGACCAGCGGCGTGCTGCTCGAGCGGTTCGCCGATCGCGTGGCGCGCCATTTCAGCCGGGTGATCGTCTCGCTCGACGCCACCAGCGCGTCGCTCTACGAGCAGATCCGCGGCGTCGACGCGCTGGCGACCGTCGGCCGCGGCATCGCGCGGCTGCGGCAGCTGGCGCCGGAGATCGCGCTGTCGGGACGCGCCACGCTGCACCGCGCCAATTTCCGGGAGCTGCCGCGGCTCATCGAGTACGCCAAATCGCTGCATCTCGATCGCATCTCCTTTCTCCCTGCCGACGTGTCGTCGCTCGGATTCGGGCGGGAGGGTGGGGTCAATCGGAACCTGGCGTCGCTGAGTGCGCTCGCGCTCGAGCCCGACGAGATCGACGAGCTCGAGGCGATCATCGAGCGGACGATCACGGTGTATGCGAGCGACTTCGAGTCGGGATTCGTGGCGGAAGCGCCCGACAAGCTGCGCCGGCTGCCGCGCTACTACGCGGCGCTGCGCGGTGACGAGCCGTTTCCGGCCGTGTCCTGCAACGCGCCCTGGGTCTCGGTCGTGGTCGAGGCCAACGGCGCGGTGCGTCCGTGCTTCTTTCACGGCGCGATCGGCAACCTGCGTCAGACGCCGATCGAGTCGATCGTCACGCGAAACCTGCGGGCGTTTCGAGAGTCGTTCGACGTCGGCGCGGATCCGGTCTGTGTCCGATGCGTGTGCTCGTTGAAGACATCGTGGAGGAGCGCGCCATGGGCGTCCTGAGCCGCGCGCTGGCGGACACGCAGGAGGCGTTCGACCGCGTCGCGGACGGCTACGACCGATCGAACAGCGACAATCCGATCCTGTGCGCGATGCGTGCGCGCGTGCATCGCGCGGTCGCGGCGTTCGCCCCGGCGGGCGGACATCTGCTGGATCTCGGCTGTGGCCCTGGATCCGACGCGGCGGATCTCGCAGCGAGGGGCTATCGCGTGACCGCGATCGACTGGTCGCCCGCGATGGTCGAGCAGGCGCGGCGGCGGGTGGGTGACGCCGGCGTCGCCGGCCGGGTCGACGTCCAACATCTGGGCATCCACGAACTGGATCGGCTGGAGAACGGCGGTGCGCCGTTCGACGCCGCCTATTCCAATTTCGGTCCGCTGAACTGCGTCATTGATCTGCCGCGCGCGGCGCGGCGAATCGCGGAGCGGATCGTCCCCGGCGGCGTGTTGGTGGCGTCGGTGATCGGCCGGGTGTGTCCGTGGGAAATCGCGCTCTATCTCGCGCGAGGCGATCGGGCGCGCGCCGCGGTCCGCTTTCGCCGCGGCCTCGTGCGCGGTACCGCTCGACGGCGGCACCGTCTGGATGCGGTATTTCAGGCCGCGCGAGTTCGAGTCGATCTTCGCCGCCGCGGGCATGACTCTCGTGTCGTTGCGAGCGCTTGGCCTGTTCGTGCCGCCGCCCTATCTACAGACATTCGCCGATCGGCATCCGTCGCTCATCGACGGGCTGCAGCGCGTCGAGGATCGCTGCGGCGGCTGGCCGCTGTTGCGCGGCTGGGGCGATCACTTTCTCGTCGTCTTGCGGAAGGCCTGAGCCGTGTGGATGCCCTGTTTCGCCTGCCCCGAGTGCCTGACCGATCTCGTCGAGACCGGGGCCGAGCGCTTCGCGTGTGCACGCTGCGGCAGGGTGTTCGACCGCCGCGGCGGCGTCTGGCGCTTTCTGACCAGACACGGCGCGCAACTCGAGCCGATCATGCGCCAGGCGCGGCTGGCCGGGCAGCGCGAAGGGCGCCGTCCTGCGCCGCCCGACTATTACCGCCGGCTCCCGTCGGTCTCGCCCGGAGATCCGCAGGCGAGGGATTGGCAGATTCGCCGTGAGACCTATCACCACCTGCTTGGACATGTTTTGGCGGCCGCCCCGCTGGCGCTGCACGTGCTCGATCTCGGCGCCGGCAGCGGCTGGTTGTCGCATCGGCTGACCGCCCTTGGCCATCACGCGGTGGCGGTGGACGCGGTGGACGATGAGGTGGAGGGCCTTGGGCGCGACGCGCCATTACGCCGCCGGATTTGTGACGGTGCAGGCCGACTTCGACGCGCTGCCGTTCGGCCCTGGTCAGTTCGATCTGGTCGTCTTCAACAGGTCGCTGCATTACGCCGCGGATACCGCGGTCACGCTGGAGCGCGCCCATCGAGCGCTGGCGCCAGGCGGAGCGCTCGTGGTGATGGACTCGCCGATGTTTCGAGGCGACGGCGATGAGGCGCCGGCTGGCGATGACGACGCCGGTCACCTGACGTTCGCGCGGCTGGCCGGCGTCGCCGAGCGCCTGGCGCTGCGGCCGCAGTTCGTGCCGACCCGCGGTTCGCTCGGCTGGCGCCTTCGGCGCGGAGTCAGCCGCGTGCGTCGCCGGCGCGCCCCGGCCACGTTCGGCCTGTGGGTGGCGCGATGATCGTCCTGTTCAACCCGATCTCGACGTCACCGGGAAAGCAGCCGCTGCCGCTGTCGCTGATGTCGCTCGCGGCGGTGCTGGAAAGCCCGAACTCGGGGTTTGATCCCCGAGTTCTATCCCCGAGGTCAGACCTCAAGGTCAGACCTTCAGGTCAGACCTCGTGGATCCTGGTCGATGGGAACCTAGTTCCCGACCCGGCGGCGGAAATCATCGCGCGACTCTCGGCCTCGCCCCCCTCGGCGCTGTCGATGCTGGCGGTCAGCGTGATGCCCGGCCCGCAGCTGACCCAGGCCGTCGCGGTCTGCGCGCGCGTCCGGCAAGCGCTGCCGAGCGTGCCGATCGTGTGGGGCGGCTACTTCCCGACGCAGCATGCCGACACCGTGCTCCGCGCCCCCTACGTCGACTACGTAATCCGCTCGCAAGGCGAGCGGGCCCTGCCGCAGCTGATCAAGGTGCTGACCTCCGGCGGCGTGCTCAATACCGTCGGTGGCCTGTCGTGGAAAGGGAAGGGGTCGGATGGGTCGGGTGTAGATGTCGTCAACAACCCGGTGCAGCCGCTCACGAGCCTCGATGACCTGCCCGAGCTGCCGTATCACCGCGTCGACATGGACCGCTACATCCACAAGAACTATCTCGGCGAGCGGACGATCGCCCACAACTCGTCGTTCGGATGCCCGTTCGCGTGCAGCTTCTGCGCGGTCGTGGCCATGTCCAACCGCCGCTGGCTGGCGCAGTCGCCGGCCCGGCTCGAGCGGGTGATGCGGCACCTCGTCTCCACCTATCGGATCGACGCGGTCCAGATGCACGACATGGATTTCTTCATCAGCGAGGCGCGCACCGCCGAGTTCTCGGCGCGCGTTGCCGATCTCGGCCTGCGATGGTGGGCGCTCGGACGCGTCGACACCCTGATGCACTACAGCGACGCGACGTGGGAGGCGATGGCGCGCTCGGGGCTGAAGATGATCTTCTCCGGCGCCGAGTCGGGCACCGATGCCGCCCTGGCGCAGATGAACAAGGGCGGGACCTCGTCCGCCGCGCTCACGCTGGAGCTGGCGCGCCGCATGCGCAGTTACGGCATCGTCCCGGAATTTTCGTTCGTGCTCGGTTGCCCGCCGGATCCCCGCAAAGACGTCGAGACGACATTCGACTTCATCCGCCGCGTGAAGCAGATCAATCCCGCGACCGAAATCGTGCTCTACACCTACACCCCGGTGCCGCTGGACGGCAGCCTCTACACGGAAGCGAAGCGATTGGGTTTTGCCTTCCCCGAGACCTTGGAACAGTGGGCGTCGCCGGAATGGGAACGGCTGTCGATGCGCCGCGGCGACGGCATTCCATGGATGGATCGCTCGACTGGCAGCATCCGACGCAGGGTCCGCGACTTCGAGCGCGTGGTCAACGCGTTTTATCCGACGGTCACCGATCTTCGCCTGACCGGCTGGCGCCGTGCCGCGCTGAAGGCCGCCGGCGGCCTTCGCTACGGCCTGAAATGGTACGGCGCGCCGTACGAGCTTCGCGCCCTGAACCGTCTGGTGCGGTACCAGCGGCCGGAAACGACCGGGTTTTGAGCGTGATGCTGTCGACGCAGGACGCGTACGAGCTGTGGGCTGAATCCTATCCGCCGGTGGCGCATAACCCGCTGATGCGCGTCGAGCAGGATGTGGTCGAGCCGTTGCTCTCGCGCATTCGCGCGTCCCGCGCGCTCGACGTCGGCACCGGATCGGGCCGCTATCTGCCGCTGCTGAGAGCGACCGGCGCATCGTCGGTGGTCGGCGTCGACTTCTCGCTGGCGATGCTCCGGCGGGGAGCGGTGGCGGGCCGCGTCTGCGGCGATGCCTGCCGCCTGCCGTTCCAGCGGTCGTCCTTCGACCTGATCAACGCGTCGCTGATGGTCGGCGACGTCGCCGATCTCGGCTTGTGGACGCGGGAGATGGCGCGCGTGCTGTCCCTCGGCGGACAGTTGGTGTATTCGGATTTTCATCCGTCGTGGGTGCAGCGCGGCTGGCGCCGGACGTTCCGGAGCGCCGACGGCGAGCTGCACGACATCGCCTTCAATCCGCACACCATCGACCAGCATCTGGCGGCGCTCGAACAGGCAGGCCTCGGCGTGCGGACCATTCGCGAGCCGAGGTTCAACATCTCGGCCGGCAGGGAGCCCGGGATCCGGGCGTTTCAGCGCCGCTGGGGCCATCCACAGGTCGTGGTCGTCTTTCACGCGGTGAAGGAACCGTGATCTGGGCCAATGCGGTCTCGCTGATCAACGCTCGCGTCGCGGCCGACGGCGGCGTCGCGGACTCGATTCGCTTTTCGTCGCGGGTCCTATCGATCGGCGAACGACCCAGGCGCGGCGATACGATTGTCGATCTGCAAGGCGGCTTCGTGCTGCCGGGGCTCGTGAACGCGCACGATCATCTCGAGCTGAACCACTACGGCCGGATCAAGGGGCGCGATCGCTACGAGAACGCGTCCGGCTGGATCGCGGACATGGCCCCACGGCTCCTTGACCACCCGGTCATTCGTCAGGGTCGCGCCTACCCGCTGATCGAGCGCCTGTTCATCGGTGCTCTCAAGAACCTGCTCGCGGGCGTGACGACGGTCGCGCATCACAATCCGTTTTACCCCGAGCTGCGCCGCACTATGCCGATTCGCGTGATCCGGCGCTATGGCTGGGCGCATTCGTTTCTCCTGGAGGCGCGTCCGGCCGGCGCCCGTGGCGAGCCCGGCGGCGAGGTGGCGGCCCGCTGGCGGACGACGCCGAGCGATGCGCCGTTTCTGGTGCATCTCGCCGAGGGCGTCGACGAGGAGGCGCAAGGCGAGTTGCCACGGCTCGAGTCGCTCGGCTGCCTGAAGCCGAATACCGTGATCGTGCATGGCGTCGCGATCGACGAGAACGGCTGGCGGCGAGTCGCGCGCGCCGGCGGCGGCCTGGTGTGGTGTCCGGCGTCGAACGCGTTCCTCTTCGGCCGGACCGCGATGGTCTGCGCGCTGATCGACGGCAGCGACCAGTCGCGCGTGACGGTCGCGCTCGGCACCGACTCGCGCGTGACCGGCTCGCTCGACCTGCTCGACGAACTGCGCGCCGCGCGCGCGGCCTGCCCGGTGCCGGCGCACCGGCTACTCGGCATGGTGACGGGGGAGGCCGGGAAGCTGCTGCGCCAACCGCGCGCCGGGAGACTGGTGGCCGGCGGCCCCGCCGATCTGGTCGTCGTGCCGTCGCTGGCGGAGGACGCGGCCGCGGCGCTCCTCGAGACCACGCGCCGCGATGTCCGCCTCGTCGTGATCGAGGGCCGGCCGCTGGCCGGCGATCCCGAGTTCGCGCCGGTCTTTCAGGCGCGAAAGGTGACGGCGCGTCCGCTGCGCGTCGACGGCGTCCCGAAGCTGGCCGACTCGGGCCTGGTACGGCGGATTGCGGGTTGTCCCATCGTGGAGCCCGGAGTGTCGGCCGCGTGACGCCGACGCCGCTGGCGCGCATCGCGCGGCTGAGCGCGGCGTTCCTGGGCTCGAACGTCGCGCGCGCGGCCATCGGTTTCGGTGTGTCGTTCGCGCTCGCCCGCGGTCTTGGCGCGGACCGCTTCGGCCGATGGATCCTCTGCACGGCATGGGCATCGACGCTCACCGTGGCGGTCGATCTCGGCTTCGGCGTGCTGTTGACGCGAGACGGCGCGCGGGCGCAGGCGGAGCCGGGCCGTCTGCTGATCGGCGCGTTGGTGCTGCGCCTCGCGCTCGCGCTCCCGCTCGCAGCGCTGATGTGCGCCGGAGCGGGCTACCTGTCGTCGGACGCGGAAACGGTCGCCGGACTGCGGGTCGCGGCGCTGCTCGGGGTTGCCGGCGCCACGTACGGATGCTTCGGCGCGCTCTTCCGATCGCAGCCACGATGGCTGCCGTCCGTGCTGGCGGTGGAAACCGGGTTTCTGTTCGCGCAGTTGATCGCCGCGCTTGCGATTGTCGGACTGGGTTGGGCAGGATGGGCGGGATCGGCAGGATGGACTGGATCGAAGCTGGTGCTGCTGATGGTACTCGCGCTCGGCGTACAGCTTGCGCAGATCGGGACCGCGATCGCCTGCTGGCGCGTGGTATTCGGCGGCCGCGGCAGAGCGCGGGCGCCGTCGCCTGATGCGCTGCTCGCGCTGCTGCGCCGCGCGCTCCCGTTCGCGGCGTCGGGCATCGTCGCCAACGTGCAGGCACGCGTTGGCCCCTTGATGCTCGGTTACCTGTCCACACCGACCGAGGTGGGGTGGTTCGCGGCCGCGTCGCGATTCGGCGCCGTGGCGCGGCTTGCACCGCAGGCGGTGTTTGCCGGCGCGCTGCCGGTGCTGTCGCACGAGCACGGTCGCGATCGAGAATCGGCCGAGCGTGTCTTCCATTCCTTCGACGTCGTGTTGTTGGGTGCATCCTCGGCCGTCGCGGTCGGCCTCGCGCTGCTGGCGACGCCCGCACTGCGGCTGGTCTACGGCTCGGCATTCGTTCCCGCGGCACCCGCGTTGGTATGGGTCGGCGCCGGGCTGATTCCATCGTTGAGCAATTCCGGGCGGAAGGTATTTTTTGTACGCCTCTGGTGGGGAAGCACTGGTGGTCCGCTGGAGTGCCGTTGCGCTCCTGGTGCAGCTGTGTGCCGGCGCCGCGCTGATTCCCACGCTCGGCAGTGCCGGTGCGGCGATCGGCGTCGCGATGGGTGAGGCGCTGATCTGGTGGCCGCTCCGTCATGCCACGCCCCGACACCTCGAGCACTCCGAGCACCACGAGATCCGTCAGTCCGCCTTCCGCGCCACCTCGCCGTAAAGCCGGTCGAACCGGGCGGCGGTCCAGTCCGCGTCGTGCCTCAGGGTCCATTCGCGCGCCGCGGATGCCAGGCCCGCGCGCCGCGGCGGTTCCTGGATGAGGCCGGCGATCGCATTCGCCAGCGCCTCTGGATTCTGAACTGGCACCGCAACCGCACGATCCGGGTGCCAGTCGGCGACGTACCCGACGGACGTGCCGACGGTCGCGACGCCACTGGCCGCCGCCTCGAGGACGACGACCGCCGCGGCCTCGTGACGCGACGACACCACGTGCAGGTGCGCGCGCCCGTAAAAGTCCCGCAGCCGCTCGGTCGGCTGAAACCCGTGGAAGGTGACGCGTGACTCCAATCCGAGAGTCCGGGTCAGCGCCTGGATTCGGCCGTTCATGGTGTCCTCGCCGACGACGTCGAGGTGATAGTCGATGCCGCCGCGCAGCAGGCGCGCGAGCGCGTCGAGCAGGGTGGCATGATCCTTTACAGCATTGAGGCTGGCGACTCGCAGCAGCCGCCACGGCGGTCCCTCGGCCGGCGTCACGAGGGGGAAACAGGAAGGATCGATGCCGAGCGGCACGACGGCGATCGGCGACGGGCAGGCGTCGGCGGCCCTCATGCCGGCCATGAAGCTCGTGGACACCGTCACCCGCGAAGCCGCGCGGAGCGCGAATGCCAGCGCGCGTCGATCGAGCCAGCGCCGCTGAAGCCCGTAGCCGATGTCCTCGATCGCTGTCAGCTCGCCGCTGTCGAGGGTGACGACCAGCGGCACGCCGAGTCGCCGAGCGATCGGCGCGCAGACGATCGCCGGCAAGCCTTGATACGCGTGGAGCAGATCGAACGGGCCGCACGCCTCGATCGCCTTCGACAAGAGGCGCCGCTGGTGTCCCCGCCTCAGCCCGGGCGCAGCGGCGACGCGTCCGATATCATGCACTGTGGCGCCGAGCAGCGGATAGCGGCAGGGTTCGGGATAATAGTCGAGCACGAAAGCGTGGACGTCGTGGCGCCGCGCGAGCCGCTCGACCAGCCACAACAGGCTCGGGGTGACGCGCTCCCGGCCGGACCGATCGAGTCCGCCGGAGACGACGAGTCCGATGCGCATGGGCATCAAGCATCTCACGAGGAGGAGCGGTGAAACAGATCGGCAGGCTTCTGGTCGTCGTCGCAATGGTGGCTGGTGCGGCTCGTCCCGCTGTGGCGCAGCGCAGCACGCTCGACATCTACTTCATCGACGTGGAAGGCGGCCAGGCCACGCTGGTGGTGACGCCGGCCGGTCAGACGCTGCTGATCGATACCGGATTCCCGAGTGACGGCACCTTTGCATCGCAGCCCGGCGATCCGCACAAGGCGCGCGACGCCAACCGGATTCTGGCGGCGGCCACCGCCGCGGGCGTCAAGGCGATTGACTACCTCCTGGTCACGCACTTCCACGCCGATCACGACGGCGCCGTGCCCGAGCTGTCGCAGCTGATCCCGATCCGGACGTTCGTCGATCACGACACGCCAGGACCCCAGGCGGAAGAGCATGTTCCCGGCACGCAGGCGGCGTTCGACGCGTATGCGCGCGTCCGCGCCGCCGGCAAGCATCTCTCGCCGAAGCCCGGCGATCGGATTCCATTGGAGGGTGTCGAGACCATCGTCGTCAGCGCTGCGGGCCAGGTGCTGCAGAAGCCGCTCGACGGCGCCGGCGGACCCAATCCCGCCTGCAGCGCGACGGCGCCGGCTGCGCAGGAGCCGTCCGAGAATCCGCGATCGACCGGCGTGCGGCTGCGCTTCGGACGCTTCACGTTCCTCGACGTCGGCGATCTGACCGGAACGCCGCTCTTTTCGCTGGTCTGTCCCGTCAACCTGATCGGCCCCACCGATCTGTATCTGGTGGCCCATCACGCTGGTCCGGATGCCGGTGACGCGGCCACCTTCTCCGGGATCGCGCCTCGGGTGGCGATTCTGAACAACGGTGCGAAAAAGGGCGGATCGCCCGAAGTGCTCGCGGCACTGCACAAGGCGCGCGGTCTCGAGGACGCATGGCAGCTGCACCGTTCGCTGCCGCCGGGACCCCGCTTCTTCAACGACGACCGCATCGCGAACCTGGACGAATCGACGGCCCACTGGATCAAGGTGAGCGCGAAGGCCGACGGCTCGTTCATCGTGACCAACGGCCGCACCGGCGCAGCCAAGGCCTACGGCGCGCGGTCAGGTGTGAGCCGCCCGATCGCGCCGGCGGTGCCGTAGTAGATCGCGCCGTCGGGGCCGACCGCGACCAGTCCGATTCCGGAGCGCTGCGCTCGTCGAACAGGGTCGCCGCGCTCAACATACGACCGCCCCACCCGGCGAACAGCGATCCGCGATAGAAGACGAAGGCCGATGCGCCCGCGGCGCGGTCGGCAACCCAGAGCGTCGAGGTCCCCGGATCCCAGTCGATCGCCACCGGCGATCCCACACCGTCCGCGTAGACGGGCGTCGCGCCGCGCGCGTCGCTCGGCGTGGTCCCGTCCGCGTTGAGCCTCAGCACCTTGCCGTTCAGCGATCCCGCGTCGCGCCGGCGCCGCGCATCGCCGCCATCGTCGATCACCGCGTAGAGCTTGCTGTCCGGACCGAATCGGAGCGCGGCTGATGGCTTCGGCGAGGAGGCGGTCACGCCGTCGAGCAGGACCGCGCGATCGCCGAGCGTGTCCGACACCTCACGGAACCGGGCGAGGGTGAACGCGGTCTCGCCGGACGGCGTCGGTCCGGCGTAGATCGCGAACAGGTGGTGCGTTCGCGGGAATGCCGGATCGAGCGCGATCGCCAGCAGTTGGACGCCCGCGCCGAGAGTGTCGGCAAGGGCGATCGCCGTCTCGGCGACCGGACTGGCTTGCCTCGCCGAACCTGGGCGAACCACGCGGACGCGCCCGGCGCGCTCGGCGACGAACAGGCGGCCGTCCGGCGCGAAGGCGATATCGGTGGGCGAGTCGAGCCCGTCCACGACGATTTCATCGCGAAGTCCGTGCGGGCTGCGGAGAGTCAGGCGGGCGGTCTCGATCTTCGGCGCAGCCTGGGACGGCGCTGCCAGCGTGACTCGCAGGGCTGCCGATCGCGCGCTCTCGAGCACGCCGCCGTCGGTGATGAAGGCGGCGAGTTCCAGCGAATGCGCGCCAGGCGTCAGCGCTGGAAGCCGCGCGGTGCAGACAAACAGGGAACCGGCCGGCGCGCATGCGACACCGCCCAGTTCCGTGCGCGCTCCGTCGACGTAGACGACATAGCCGATCGCCGCCAGCTCGACGGCGTCCGCTGCCGGTTGATTCCAACCCAGTCGTTCGGTGCCGTTGACGGTTTCGGTCGCCGACGGCGGATCGACGATCGGTGTGGAAGGCGGCGACTGTTTGTCGCACGCGATCATGACGAGGCAGCAGACGACGATCCACAGACGCGGCACAGGGTTTAGGATAGCTGCGTGCGCCAGCGTCGCGCGATCCTGATTGCGATCCTCGTCGTCGGTGGGGCCATCGTCCAGCTCCACGCACAGCTGAGGTTGCGAACGCAGGCGTCAGGGTTCTCCCTTCCGGTCGCGTTCGTGCAGGATCCCGCCGATCGGGCTGTCCAGTTCGTCGTGCAGCAGGACGGCCACGTCCGCGTCGTGCGCGGCGCGGCCGTGCTGCCCGCGGACTTCATCGATCTGTCGGCCTCGATCGTGGCCGGCGGCGAGCAAGGCCTGTTGGGGTTCGCGTTCCCGCCGGACTCGATCGCCAGCGGCCGCTTCTTCGTCGACTTCACGAACCGCTCCGGCGATACCGTCGTCGCGCGTTTTCGCCGGCCGGACAGTGGCGTCAGCGCGGACCCCGCGTCGAGATTTGATCTGCGCTGGGGCGGCGCCGCGGGTCCCGCCTTCATCGCGCAGCCGTACGCGAACCACAACGGCGGCCACCTCGCGTTCGGGCCCGACGGGTTCCTCTACATCGGCCTCGGCGACGGCGGATCGGGCGGCGATCCCGAACGCCGTGCCCAGAATCCGGCCGAGCTCCTCGGCAAGATGCTTCGCATCGATGTTGGCGTTGCGGACACGCATCCATCCGGCTATCAGGTTCCGCCGAGCAATCCCTTCGTCGCTGGCGGCCCGATCGCCGCGCGGCCGGAGATCTGGGCGTTCGGCCTGCGCAATCCGTGGCGATACAGCTTCGACGATCCCGCGCGCGGCGGGACTGGCGCGCTGGTGATCGGCGATGTCGGTCAGGATCTGTGGGAAGAGATCGACTACGAGCCGGCTGGCCGCGGTGGCCGGAATTACGGCTGGCGCGTGCGTGAAGGCGCGCACGGCTACCTGGCGTCGCCGCCGGCCGCATATCTGCCGCTGGTCGACCCGATTTACGAGTACGACCACAACACCGGCAGCTCGATCACCGGCGGCTCTGTATACCGGGGCGCGGCGCTGCCCCCAATCTACAAGGGCCGATATTTTTTCGGGGACTTCGTGAAAGGACGTGTCTGGTCGATCGCGCTCGCGGTCGACAGCGCCGGAGAGGCGCACGCGTCCGGGCTGATCGAGCACACCGCCGAGCTGAGCGCGTCAGCGCCGTTCGGCAGCGTCAGCGCGTTCGGCGTGGACGGCGACGGCGAGCTCTACCTCGTGAGCTACACGCTCGGTCGGATTTTCAAGATCGTCGGCCCGGCCGCGGCGCCTTCCGCGCCCAGCGGTCTGCACATCGTGCGGTAGGTGACGGCAGGCCTGAAGGCCTGCACTACTACAGATGTAGTGCTACAAATGTAGTGCGGACCTTCAGGTCCGCCCGTGCGACGAGGATTGTAGTGCGGACCTTCAGGTCCGCCCGCGCGACGAGGATTGTAGTGCGGACCTTCAGGTCCGCCCGCGCGACGAGGATTGTAGTGCGGACCTTTAGGTCCGCCCGTGCGACGAGGGTTGCAGTGCGGACCTTCAGGTCCGCCTGGCGTCGACGCAGCGATCAATGCGTCATCGAATAGAGCAGCGTGTCGATGCCGAAGGCGTAGCCGGCGCCGGCGAAGCGCTCGAAGTATTCGCGGCTTTCTCCTTCACGCTCGAACGCGTCGCCGAAGTCGGTGTTGTGCGTCATCACGACCAGGATGCGGCCGTCCCGGTCGGAGACGGCGCGTACGTGCGGCTCCGCGCTGTCGCGCCCGCGCTCGGAGGTGCCGCCGCCGGTGCCGTACCAGAAGGTGATCGACGGGATCTGCGGGATCGCCTTGACGTCGTAGAGCACGTGGAAAAGCGGATGATCGAGCGGCACGTCGGTCAGCGGATATTCTCCCGACGGCAGCGCTTTGCGAAGCTCGACGATCCAGTGCTCGAACGCGTAGTCCCCCCAGAAATCATCCGCCCAGAGGAAGCCGCCCTTCTGCAGGTAGGTGCGCAGCCCCGCTGCCTCGGCGTCGTCGAAGTACGTGCCGCCCGGTTCGGTCATCATGATGAACGGGCAGTGCGACAGGCGCTCCGTGTCGGTGAGGGGAATGGTCACGTGGTTCCACTCGCCGTCGCCGCGCTTGCTGACGCTGGTGCGGGTCAGCTCGGAGAGGCGGAAGGAGAGGTTCTCGTCCGCGCGCGGCCAGTCGACCGACCAACCGGCGCCATCGCCGTTCGAGGCGTTGCGGAACATGATCCGGCAGAACATGAAGGCGCCGTCGTAGTTCGGATTTTCGATCGCGCCTATGCCGCGGCCGAAGCGCCCGCCGCCGCGCCGCTGCTGGAACTGTGCGCCGGCGCTGGTCGCCAGGGATGCCGCGACGATGAGCGCGAGGGCGACACGGCGCATATTCGCTGTCAGTTTACTCCCGGCCGTAGTAAACCGCGTCGACCGGAATCTTGGACCCGAGGTAGTCGCGCGACTTGAACGGATACGGCGGTCGTGGCTTCGAAGTGATGAATCGCGCGACCTGCTGCGCCTCCTCGTCGGTGAGGCTGCCGGGGCTGAGGTACGGCATCGAGTAGCGGATGATGCCGGCGAGCGTGTAGACGCGCGCGGCGCCGGCGCCGTCGTTCCAGGATCCATTGCCCCACAGCGGGCCGGCCTTCTTGTCGCCGATTTGCACGCCCTGGCCGTCGGGACCGTGGCACGACGAGCAGCGCTCGACGTAGATCCTTTCGCCGGCCTTGGCGTCCAGTTTGCCGACAGGAATCAGCTTGTCGGCGGCGATCGCGTTCTTGTTGCGCCAGGCGGGATTGGCGCCGACGGCGTAGCCTCGGCCCAACCAGGTGAGGTAGGCGGTCACCGCGAGCACTTCCTTCGAGTCGGGCGCGGGCAGCGCCTCGGTGCCGTGCCCGGTTGCATTCTCGCTCCGCAGGAAACAGTCGACGACGCGATCCTGCAGGCTGATCAGGCGGGCGGCGCGATTGTTGTACTCGGGGAACATGCCGGTGATGCCGACCAGCGGCAGCGCGCGTTCGCGCTGGCCCGCGTTGAGGTGGCAATTGACGCAGGCGACGGTGCCGCCCGTCAGCCGCGGCGCCTCGTGCGGCGTGTCGACGAAGATGCGGTAGCCCAGC
The DNA here is from genome assembly GCA_963794705.1 of uncultured Acidobacteriota bacterium. Classification (GTDB taxonomy): domain Bacteria; phylum Acidobacteriota; class Vicinamibacteria; order Vicinamibacterales; family CAVVIG01; genus CAVQFC01. Next base: position 15,074 of record CAWCFI010000003.1, on the reverse strand, counting down.
TTGATCTGATCGGCCAGCTTCGGGTCGAGCGTCGCGTCCCTGGTCGGATCCTGCGGGACCTGCCACGCCGTCACCATCGTGGTGCTCGCCGGAATCAGCGGGCTTTTCGCGGCCGGCTTCGCGCACGAGGCCACGACGACCGCGATTCCCGCTGCGACACAGATCGGGTAGATGCTACTCACCAGGCGGATTGTAACTCCGACTCAAACTCGGGGTTTAAACTCCGAGTTCGAACCCCGAGTTTCTTCTCCGGGACGCGCTGCCGTCATTCCGGACGGCGTCGTCGGGACGGGATCCTCAGGGTCGGGCCAGAAGACTCTGGACAGATAGTGCAGCGCGATGCCGGCGCCCCAGCGGTTCGGCGCGGTCCAGACCAGCAGCGCGCCCAGCGCGAGGAAGGCCAGCACGCCGAGCACCTGATGCGAGCGGCCGATGCCGAAATAGATCATCACGATGATCGCGGCGACCGGCAGGCGGTCGCCGATGATCGTGAACGCCCAGGTGTCGCCCGGGTTGCGCTCGTAGACGAGGCCGCAGACCGGACAGCGCTCGAGATGATGCGACCATCCCTCGAACAACCGTCCTTGGCCGCAGTGCGGGCACCGCTTCGAGAGCCCGCGACGAAGCGCCGTCAGGATCAGATCGCGGCGCACACCGTTACGGAATGCTCTTGACCGTGATCTCGAAGACCATCGAGGCGTTCGCGGGGATGCTGGGGCTGGGGCTGTTGGCGCCATACGCGAGCGCTGACGGGATGAGCAGACGCCGCGTGCCGCCGATGCGCATGCCCGGCACGCCCTGATCCCAGCCGGCGATCACCGCGCCGACGCCGATGCGAAACTGCGAGCTGGTGCTCGAGTCGAATGCCGTGCCCTTCCCGTCCGGCTTCCCCGTGTCGTACAGCCAGCCGGTATAGGCGACGGTGATGGTGTTGCCGCTGGCCACGGTCGTGCCCGTGCCAATCACGAGGTCGGTCACGACAAGGGTGGAGGCCACCGAGGTGGGCGGCACAGTGGACGCCGACGTGGAACTGGATCCGCAGCCGGCCGCAGCCAGCAGGGTCATCAACAGAATCGCTCGCTTCATCAACTGAGTGTAATACGAGAATTCCGCGCAATACCGGTTGACAAGCTCGGATAAGCGATCAGATACCCGGCGGTGTAGTGCAGGCCTTCAGGCCTGCCCGGACACGGTGGACCTGAAGGTCCGCACTACACCTGAGTGACAGTGCTCTAACGGTGTCGATAGACCAGGCAGGCGGCGCCCCGAAACTGGGTGCCGCCCTCATGGGTGTCCGGTTGTGCCGCAATCAGCCGGACGTCGAACTCGGCCCGCGCCGCCCAGCGCGGCGTCACCGGATAGTCGATGCCGACGCCCGGCTGCAGGCCGATCGTGTGGGCGACGGTGGTCGAGCCGAACGCCGAGCCGCTGGTGCGAACGACGCCTGCCAGGATCTGACCGAACTCCGTCAGCCGGCCAAGGCGCGCCGAGCCCCGCACGCCGCCCATCACCGTATGAACCGTGAACCGCGCATCCGCATTCAGCAGCGGGATCGTCCTGTACTGACCGCTGACGTCGGCCACGGCCGAGAACGCCGGGGTGAGGCCGATCGCCGCCGTGGCAATCCAGCCCGCCGTCAGCGTCAGCTGGTCTCGCGGATCGTGCGCCAGCGAGTAGCCGCCGGCGAACTCAAGCGGGGTCTGCGCCAGTGCGTGCCGCGGCATCAGTAGAACCAGCAGCAGCGGAATCGCGCGGCGCATCGCGGCTATCATGGCATACCGTGCGCGGCATCTTTTCCCTGGTCGCCTGCATCGTATTGAGCGCCGCCGCGGCCGGCGCGCAGGATCTCCACTACGGCATGAACACGCGCGTGCTCACGGCGCCGATGGCCGACAAGATGTCGGAGCTCGGCGCCGGCGTCGTTCGTCTCGCGTACGGATGGGACGTGATCGAACCGGCCTGCAAGGGCTGCTTCAACTGGGACACGACCGATGCGTGGCGCGATCAAGCGAAGCGCACGCACCGCACCATCTTCGCGTCGCTGGCCTACGCCCCCGCATGGGCCAACGGCGGCCACCCGTATCGGTATCCGCCGCTGAACTATCAGGACTGGTACGACTTCGTGTTCGCGACGGTGTCCCGCTATCGCGACGACATTCACCTGTGGGGCGTCTGGAACGAGCCCAACCTCGACCAGTACCTGCAGGGCGCCGATCCCGGCGTCTATCGCTCGCTGGTGATCACCGCGCGCGCGGCCATTCGCGCCGCCGATCCGACCGCGATCGTGCTGGGGCCGGAGACCAGCTGGCACGGCGTCAAGGACGGCTGGTTCGCGGCGGTCATGAACGACTTCGGCGATCTCTTCGACATCGTCACCGTCCACTGGTACGCCGACGGTCCCGATCTGGCCGTGATGATGGATCAGCTGGTGCAGCCGCTGTCGCGTGGGCGGAGCGTCTGGATGACCGAAGTCGGGATGAAGCCGTGCGCGTCGCTGTTCGGAGAGGCGGGGCAGGCGCTGCTCTACCAGCGGGTGCTGAGCGCGTTCGAGCAGCGCCGGAGTTGGTGGACCGGCGTCCTCTTCTACGATCTCTACGAACCGCCGGCCGGAGACGATTGCGGCACGGCGATCACCCGCGCCGACTGGTCGAACCGTCCGGCGTTCCTGTTGTATCAGGCGTTCATCAGGCAGCAGAAGTAGGCGTCGTCGTTCTGCAATGCGGACCTTCAGGTCCGCCGTGTCAGCGGACGTTCGGCTCCGCCGTGATCAGGCCTGAAGGCCTGCACTACTTGTGCGGGTCCGCAGCCGTCTCGATCCGTTCGTCGATCGACACGGTCCAGTCGACGTTCGCCGACTCGATCGTGATGTAGAACCAGCGCGGCCGGTCCGCGGCGACTTCTTCGGTTCCGCCGCCTTCACCGCGCGCGTCGATCGCCTCGATGATTTCGCGTCCGCTGTCGCCGCTCCGGAAGACCACCCGCAGGCGGCCGCCGCCGGCCGGCGTTTCGTGTGTGGTCGACCAATGCACGCGAAAGCCGCCGGTGTCGCTGGTGAAGGTTTCGGTCTGCTTGTCGCCGCGTCCGGCCCAGCTGCCGAGCGGTTTCCAGATGACCGTGGGCGACGGCTGAGGACGGGACGGTTCGGCCCGGCATCCGCCGAGCACCAGCAGGAGCGCCAGCGCCTTCCAATTTCGCCGCGTTCGGCGCATCATTCCGCCCAAATGTTACTGCACGATCTGCGCGACGCCCTCCGCGCGTTGTTTCGCAGTCCGGTCCTCACGCTGCTGGTCATCGCCTCGCTCGCGATCGGCATCGGCGCGAATACCGCGATGTTCAGCGTCGTCAATGCGCTGTTGCTGAAGCCGCTGCCGTATCCCGATCCGGATCGGCTGGCGATCCTCTGGCTGCGCTCGCCGGGCATCAACATTCCCCAGGATTGGCCGTCGCCGGGCCAGTACATCGATCTCCAGACGGAGAATCACTCGTTCCAGGAAATGTCGATCTCGCAGGGCCGCAGCGGAACCCTGGTCGGGATCGACCAGCCGGAGCAGGTCGAGGCACTCCGGACCTCGTCCAGTCTCTTCCATCTGCTCGGCGCGGCGCCGCTCTACGGCCGCCTGCTGCTCGCGGAGGACGATGTGCCTGGAGGGTCGCAGGTCGTCGTGCTCAGCCATGCGTTCTGGACGCGCCTGTTCAATGCCGACCCTGGCGTGATCGGCCGCAGCATCACGTTGAACGGCCTCGGCGATCGTCCCGAGAGCACCAATCAATTCACCGTGGTGGGTGTGTTACGGCCGGAGTTCGTGCTGAACGACGAAATCATGCCGACGGTGGCGAGCATCACGCGGATGGATGTCTTCCTGCCGCTGCCGCTCGGCGCGGACGCCGTGACGCGCCGGGGCGACGAGAACTACAACCTGATGGCGCGTCTGAAGGCTGACGTGACCATGGCCCAGGCGCAGGCCGACGTGAGGCTGATCGCCGGCCGCATTCGCGACAAGGACAAGCGCGACAAGACCTTCACGATCAGCGTCGTGCCGCTGGGCGATCAAGTCGTGGGCGATGTGCGGCGCGCCCTTCTCGTGCTGCTCGGTTCGGTGGCGATGGTGCTCCTGATCGCCTGCGCCAACGTCGCCAACCTGTTGCTGGCGCGCGCGACCGGCCGTCACCGGGAGATGGCGATCCGCGCGGCGCTGGGTGCGGGTCGCGGCCGCCTGGTGCGGCAGTTGCTGACGGAGAGCGTGCTGCTCGGGTTGATCGGCGGCGCCGCGGGGCTGCTGGTCGCCCAGGGCGGCATCACCATCGTGCACACGATCAATCCCGGCAACATCCCGCGGGCCGACGTGATCGCGATCGACGGCGCGGTGCTCGCCTTCACCTTCGTCGTCTCGATCCTTACCGGAATCGTGTTCGGACTGGCGCCGGCGCTTCGGGCGGCGAGCCTCGACCTGAACTCGGCGCTCAAGAGCGGCGGCCGCGGCGGGCACGATGAAGCCGGGTTCGGAACCTCGCGGCGGCGGCTGCGCAGCCTGCTGGTCGTGTCGGAGGTCGCCTTCGCGCTGATGCTGCTGATCGGCGCGGGACTGCTGGTTCGCAGCTTCGTCCGGCTGCAGGACGTGTCGCCCGGCTTCGACGCCGACAACGTCATCTCGATGCGGGTTGGCGCGTCAGGGCGCTCGTTCGAGAGCCGTCAGGCGGCGATCGAGTTCTACCGCCAGATGTGGGAGCGGATCGCCGCCGTGCCCGGCGTGAAGCTTCGCGGCGCGGTGTCGGCGCTCCCGTTCACCTCCTCGGTGGGGTGGGGCGGCATCAGCGTCGAAGGGTTCTTTCCGCAGCCCGGCCAGGAACTGCAGGTCGATCAGCGCGCGGCGACCACCGACTATTTCAGGACGATGGGCGTGCCGTTGGTGAGCGGCCGGTACTTCTCCGACTTCGATACCGCGCAGGGCGCCGAGCCGGCGGCGATCGTCGACGAGAAGTTCGCGCGCCGCTTCTGGCCCAACGAGAGCGCGATCGGCAAGCATGTCTGGAACGATCCGAAGCGGCAGTTGAGGATTGTCGGCGTGGTCGGCGCGGTGAAGCAGTACGGCCTGGACATCGATGGTCGCATCGTCCTGTATCGCCCAACCGCCGGGCTGCTGCCGTATGTGGTCGCGCGGACGGCCTCGGAGCCGGCCGCGGTGGCTTCGGCGATCGTGCGCGCCATTCACGAGAGCGACCCGACCATCCCGCTGTACGACATCCGCACGATGCGCGATCGCATGCAGGGTTCGCTGGCCCGGCAGCGCTTCTCGACGATCATGCTGGGCGCCTTCGCGCTGTTCGCGCTGATCCTGGCGGCGGTCGGCGTCTACGGCGTGATGTCGTACCTGGTGACGCAGGGCACGCACGAGATCGGCGTCCGGATGGCGCTCGGCGCGCAGGCGAGGACGGTGCTGGGACTCGTGCTCCGGCAGGGCCTGGCGCTGACCGGCGCCGGCGTCGCCGCCGGGCTGGTCGGCGCGATCGTCCTGACGCGCGTCATGGCGAGCCTGCTGTTCGGGGTCAGCGCCACCGATGCGGTGACGTTCTCGGCGGTGCCGCTGGTCCTCACGGCGATCGCGTTTCTGGCGTGCTACCTGCCCGCGCTGCGGGCGACGCGCGTCGATCCCGTCGTCGCGCTGCGCAACGAATAGGCCCGCCTAGCCAGCGCGCTTGCCCAACTGGCGCGCGATGAACTGCTTCACCAGCGTCCGGGCGCGGTCGGTCTGCGGGCCCGGCGTCGCCACCCATTCGTGCTCGCAGCCTTCGAACAGCTGATACTGGCAGTCGCCGCCCGACGCCTTGTAGGTCGCGGCGAACTTCTCCTGGACCGCGGGCAGCACGTTGTCGTCGAGCCCGCCCTGCATGATCAGCAGCGGCGCCAGCGTCACCTGCTCGCGCCGCTCGAGGATCTCCTGCGGATTGCTCTCGTGGATGGTGTCCCACGGCGTGAAGAACGTCTTCGTGTTCGTGACCATGCTGTCGCGCTTCATGCGCTCGGCGTTCTCGAACCGCGCGAACGGGTTGCTCACCGGCGATCGCATCGCGACGAAGGCCACCGTGGCATCGACGGCAGGCGTGCCGGCGGGCAAGGGGATCGCGTTGTAGCGCGGGTCGCGCGGACGCATCGCGAGGAGCTCGGCGACGTGGCCGCCGCTGGAACTGCCGTAGATCCCGATCGCCGAGGGATCGCCGTTCCACGAGGCCGCCTTCGACTTGAGCCAGCGCACCCCGAAGTTGGCGTCCTGCACGCACGCGGGATAGGGCGCTTCCGGCGCCAGCGTCATGTCGATGGCCACGACCAGCAGGCCGCTGGCCGCGAGCGCGCGATCCATCGGTTCCTCGGCATGCCGATCCTTCGCGTTCCAGGCGCCGCCATGGAGATCGAGCACCGTCGGGAACGGGCCCGCGCCGGCCGGTTGGTAGATGCGGGCCATCAGCGTGCGTCCGGCCGCCGTGCGCCGGAACTCCACCTCGCGCACGCTGATCTCGAACGTCGCCGCCGGGTCGTAACGGGCTGTCGCGCCGGTGCTGACCGCGTCGGCGGTCCACATCGCCGCGCCGGCTGCCGTGATCGTCTTGAGGAAGTCCCGCCGGCCCGGATGCCGGGCGGTCATGCGCCTGCGCGCCCCTGGGTTGTGAGCGTCGCGCCCTTCGGGGCAAAGATCATCGCCAGCAGCTTTGCCGGCTGGGTCTGGCTCGCGTTACCCGACTCCTCGTGAGTCGCACCCGGCTGCTCGTAGAACATCTGACCGACGTTGTAGGTCTTGCGCTCGCCCTGTCCGGAGATCTTGGTGTAGATGCTGCCCTCGAGGACGTAGGCGAGCACGAACCCGGCGTGGTGATGCGCAGTGCCGACGCGGCCGGGCGGGTAGTCGACGTGGCTGACGGTCACTTCCCACCCGTCGAGCGACACCTTGGGCAGATCCTGGAGGAACACCGGCGGCCGCGGCGCGGCGGCGGGCGCCGGCGTCTGTGCCCCGACGTCGGTCCTGGAGGCGATCATCTCGGCGAACACAGCGAAGGCGGCAACGGCATCTCGACGGGTCATCATCATGAGCAGGCTCCTGGGGTCAGATCTGGATTGTCACGTTTTCCACAGGCTCGTGGCAGTTTCGGATCCGTCTGCCTGTGGAAAACGTGACAATCCAGATCTGACCCCTAAAATATCGCGATCGCGTTGAGTGGAAAGCCGGTGCCGCCGGCGACCGGCATCGGGTTGATCGTGAGCATGAACTCCCACCGGTTGAGGCGCGCCGCGGTCTCGCCGAGCGCTTCGAGATCCTGGTTGTCGAGCAGGTTGATGCCGAGCGCCGGTGATCATCAGCGTGTGAATCGGCAGCGCCACGCCCTCGACCATCGACGGCGTGACGTCTTCGGCGGCGTCGCTGCCGAGGAGCGAGACGCCGCGCGCCTTGATCCAGGGCGCGACCGACGCGTGCAGACCGGCCGCGCTCTGGCCGACGTTCCAGGGCCCGAGCTTCTCGCGCCGCGCCCAGCGTCCGGTCCGGAGCAGCAGCGCGTCGCCCGGCGCGATCTTCGACGCCGGACTTCTTCTCCCAGGCCTCGAGATCTTCGACGTAGATCGCGGTGCCCGGTTCGAGATACGGCAGGTTGCGCAGCCGCGGGATGTCGACCAGCACGCCGCGCGTCACGACGCCGGCCTTGAGGTTCTGGATGCCGAGCTTGGTGCAGCCCTTGTCGGTGTTGACGTCGGCGCGCGCGTAGCCGTTGTAGGTCTGGTCCTTGTAGAGGATGTGGCAGAGCGCGTCGATGTGGCTGTGGGCGTAGCCGTGATACTGGATCGCGTAGCGATCCATGTTGTTGCCGCGCAGCATCGTGTGCTCGAACGGGCTGCTGTTGTCGTCCGCCTTCTCGGTGAGCAGCGTGTGCGCCAGCGACACCGTCTCGCCGGTTCTTGGCGAGCGCCAGCGCCTGCTTCCGTTTGGCGGAGGTGATCAGGTTCACCGAGCCGAGCTGATCGTCGGGCCCCCACCGTCCCCAGTTCTTGACCTGCTGGAACAGGACGTCGAACTCGGCCGCGTTGCGCGGCGCTCGCGGCGCCGAGCCGGTCTGGCTGAGACCGGACACCACGTAGGTCAGCACCAGCAGCCCGGCCAAAAGCGTCGTTCTCATGTCTCGCTCCTCAAAGTGGGGCTATAGTATGCGGCGAAAGGGGAGACCTCATGAAAAAGGCCATCCTGAGTGTGTTTGCGGTTCCGTTCATCCTCGCGCCGGCTGTCATTCTGGCGCAGTCGGGCATGAAGCCTACGGCGGCAACCTACATCACCGACGAAGAAGTGAAGACGGTCAACGCGCTGCCCGGCGTCGACCGGACGATTGAGGGTCGTCGACATCGGTCCGGAGAATTTCTCGGTCGGCATCATTCATCGCGGAGCGACGGGTGCGGCGGCGCGCGGCGCGGCGGCGGGCGCAACCGGGGCGGCGGGCGCGGCGCGAGGCGCCGGTGCGGGAGCCGGAGCGGGGGCAGGCGCGGGAGCGGGCCGCGGCCCGGCTCCGGGGACCCAGGCCGTGCGGCGAGCAGTCAACGGCGCCGGTCACCGGGGCCACCGCGGGCGGCATCGCCCACGACCAGCAGACCGAGGGCTACCTGATCGTCTCGGGCAGCGGCACGATGATCACCGGCGGCAAGATCGTCAACGGCCGCCCTCGGGTCCCGAGAGCGAAGTGACCAAGATCCTGAACGGCCCGTCGTGCAGCGGACCGATCGCCGGCGCCGACGTCGTCGAAGCGCGTCGTCAAGACCGGCGACATCATCATCATCCCGGCCGGCGTGCCGCACGGCTGGGCCGACATCCCGGAGCACGTCGACTATCTCAGCTTCCGTCCGTCGGCCCGGGTGCTGGAAGCGGGCTACGTCAATCCAGCCATCAAGAAGTAAGAATTCAGAATTCAGAATTCAGAATTCAGGAACGGGCCGGCACCGCGACATGCAGGCCCGTTCCGCTCGTTCCCCGCGCCTGGATCGCGTGCAGCTCCGCGAACACCCCGCCTCTGGCCAGCAGCTCCTCGTAGCTGCCGCGCTCCACCACTTCGGCGTCCTTGATCACGAAAATCACGTCGGCGTGGCGGATCGTCTGGAGATGGTGCGCGATCACGATCGAGGTGCGGCCCTTCATCAGCCGCTCGAGCGCCTCGGTCACGAACCGCTCTGACGCGGCGTCGAGGCCGGCGGTGGGCTCGTCGAGAATCAGGATCGGCGTGTCGCGCACGATCGCGCGCGCGATCGCGATGCGGCGGCGCTGTCCGCCCGACAGCGTCGCCCCGCGCTCGCCGACCATGGTCGCGTAGCTGTCCGGCATCTTGACGATGAACTCGTGCGCGTTGGCCTGTTCGGCGGCGTGGACGGTCTCCTCGATCTCCGCCTCGGGCTTGCCGTAGGCGATGTTTTCCCAGACCGTGCCGCGGAACAGCAGCGTGTCCTGCAGCACGAAGCTGACCTGATCGCGCAGCGACTTCAGCGTGAACTCGCGGATGTCGTGGCCGTCGATCGCGACGCGGCCATGCTGCGGATCGAAGAAGCGCGGGACCAAGCCCGCGATGGTGGTCTTGCCGGTGCCGGAGGGCCCGACGATCGCCGCGACCTGGCCGGCCTCGATCCGCAGGCTCACGTCTTTCAGCACCGGCTGGCCGCCGTCGTAGCTGAAGGTGACGTGATCGAATTCGAGGGCGCCGGCGAACCGCGGCGCGCTGCGCGCGCCCGGCAGATCGCGCACGCGGCTCTCGATGTCCAGCAGCTCCTGGATCCGCTCGAAGCTGAGCGCCGCCTTGGCGAAGGTGTTGCTCATCTTCGAGAGGTCCTTCATCGGCTTGTAGGTCTTGCCGAGATAGAAGATGAAGATGATCAGCTGACCGGTGGTGAAGGCGCCGTTCAGCACCAGCCGCGCGCCGTAACCCAGCACCAGACAGGTCCCCACCGCGACCAGCAGGTCGACCACCGGCGACAGCCGGCCTTCATGCTGCGCGCCCGCAGCCCGGCCGCGACGCTCTGCTGGCTCTGCCAGTCGAACCGCTGATCCTCGTAGTCTTCGCGCGCGAACGCCTGCACCACCTGGATCGACGTCAGCTTCTCGGCGACCTCGGACATCAGCTCGCCCTCGCGCTTCTTGACCAGGCGCGAGGCTTTCTTGATGCGTTTGGTGTAGACGTAGACGAACAGGAACATGAACGGCGCGACCGACAGCCCGATCAGCGTGAAGCGCCAGTTCATGTAGAACATCACCGCCAGCATCCCGGCCAGGGTCAGCACGTTGGTGACGACTCCCGAGCAGCGCCGAGGTGATGAAGTCCTGGATCGCATCGATGTCGCTGGTCACGCGGGTGAGCAGATCGCCGGTGTGCGACTCGACCGTGTTCGGCGAGCGACAGGCGCTGAATCCGCTGATAGACCATCCGCCGCAGATCGTGCGCCACCCACTGCGCCACGCTGGTGGTCAGGAACTTCTCGGTGTAGGAGCTGATCGCGCCGATCACCGCGATCAGCAGCACCCCGGCCAGCGCGAAGTTGAGCGTGGCGAAGGCGTTGTGTGGAAACAGGTCGACGATGGCGTCGAGGCGATGCGGCAGCCTCTTGTTCAGCAGGACGTTGTCGATGACGACTTTGACCGGCCACGGCTCGAGCACGTCCGCGAGTGTTTCGCCCAGCACGGCGACCAGCGCCAGGCTCAGCGCCTTCCAATGCGACCGCACCAGGTGGCTGACCAGCGGCATCCCCGCCAGCGTCAGCAGCGGCCGCGCTGCGGCCGGTTTCTTCTTCTTCACGTCAGAAACCACTCGAAGCCTTCGCGCACCACCGCCGGGGTGACGCCGTGGCGCCCTTCGTACTCACGGTAGGTGACGTCGTAGCCGAGGGCCTTCAGCCGCGGCACGAACTTCCGGCTGGTGACGTCGATCGGCATGATCGGATCGCTCAGTCCGTGCGAGATGAAGATCTTCGGCTTGCCATGCACTTCGGCCGGCTGCATCACGCCGGGCGAGAACGCCATGATCTTGCCGAACGTATCGCCGGTGCCCAGGCCGAGCGACAGCGCGTAGGAGGCGCCGTCGGAATGTCCGGCAATCGCCATCCGCTTGCGATCGACGTTGCAGCGCGCGTAGGTGTCTCGCAGCGCGGTGCCGATGAACTCCACGTCCTCGCCGTAGCCGTGCACCAGGAAATCCCAGGTCGCCTCGTCACGCGAATCCGGAGCGAGCACGATGATCCCGAGATCGTCGGCGACCTCGAACGTGTAGCTGACGCCGAGGCCGGTGCCGCCGGCGCCGTGGAACATCAGCACCAGCGGCGCGGCACTTCCGGCTTGTAGCCCTTCGGCACGAACAGCACGCCGTCGCGATCCGAGCCGAGCTTCAGCGGCTGCTGGCCGATGCGCACGGGGTCGGAGGCCGCCGCCGGCCAGGCGGATGCGAGGGCCGCAGCGGCGCCGCTCGCCGCGAGAAACGCGCGTCGGGTCACCTTCGTCATGTCCGGCGCATGTTAGCGCATACTACGCCCATGAAACGCATCTTCGGCGCCGCCACGGCGCTCGTCGCCGCACTGGCCCTCGCCGCGCCGCGCGCGCAGCCGCAGGCCAACCCGAAACTCGTCGCCGCGTTCGCCGACGTCGACCGCATCCTCACGCAGTTCATCGCCGACCGTCACGTGCCGGGCGCCGCGTGGGGCGTCGATCGTCGACGGGCAGCTCGCGCACGTCACCGCGAAGGGCCTGCGCGACGTGCCGGCGAAGTCGCCGGTGGACGCCGACACGGTGTTCCGCATCGCGTCGATGACCAAGAGCTTCACCGCGATCTCGATCCTCAAGCTGCGCGACGAAGGGAAGCTGTCGCTCGACGATCCGGCGGAGCGCTACGTGCCGGAGATGGCCGGGCTGAAGTACCCGACGAGCGACGCGCCGAAGATCACCATCCGCCACCTGCTGTCGCACGCCGAGGGCTTTCCGGAAGACAACCCGTGGGGCGATCGCCAGCTCGCCGACACCGACGAGCAGCTGTCGCAGATGCTGCGCGGCGGCATTCCGTTCTCCAACGCGCCCGGCCTCGTCTACGAGTACTCCAACCTCGGCTTCGCCATCCTCGGCCGCATCGTCACCAACGTGTCGAAGGTGCCGTATACCGAGTACGTCGAACGCCAACATCCTCGAGCCGCTGGGCATGACCTCGACGACGCTCGAGCCGACAGACGGTGCCGGCCGAACCGGCTGGCGCACGGCTATCGGTGGGAAGACGAGCAGTGGAAGGACGAGCCGCTGCTGGCCAACGGCTCGTTCGGATCGATGGGCGGGATGCTGACGTCGGTGCGCGATCTCAGCCGCTACGTCGGCGTGTTCCTGTCGGCGTGGCCGCCGCGCGACGGCCCGGAGACCGGCGCCGATCCGTCGTGCGTCGCTGCGCGAGATGCAGCACCTGTGGTCGCCGGTGCCTTCGTCGGTGACGCGCAATCGCGCGACCGGCGCGGTGCAGCTGACGTCAGGCGGCTACGGCTACGGCCTGCGCGTCGCGCAGAACTGCACGTTCAAGACGATCGTGTCGCACACCGGCGGGCTGCCGGGTTCGGATCGATCATGACCTGGCTGCCGGACTACGGCGTCGGCCTCGTCGCCTTCGGCAACCTGACCTACACCGGGCTGGACCGGCGCCGCGACCAACGCGCTCGAGGCGCTCGCGAAGACGCGGCGATCTGCATCCGCGCCAGCCGGTGCCGTCGCCGGCGCTGACCGACGCGCGCGACAAGGTGTCGCGCCTGGTCGTCGCGCTGGGACGACCGCCTTGCCGACAGCATCGCCGCGGAGAATCTGTTTCTCGATCAGACCAAGGATCGCCGCCGCGCGGAGATCGAGCGGCTGCGCGCGGCGTCGGCGCCTGCACGCCGGGCAGCGGCTTCGACACCGTCGAGAACGCGCTGCGCGGCTCGTGGACGATGAACTGCGAGAAAGGGAAGCTCGAAGTCTCGATCACGCTGGCGCCGACGATGCCGCCGACGGTGCAGTTCCTGAGCGTGAGGGCCGCGCCGCCGACACCGGCTCGCAGCGAGACCTGTTCGCAATAGTCAGGGAGGCGGTCAGGCGCCGAGGGTGAACGTGTTGCCGCAGCGGTGGCATTCGAACGCGCCGTCGCCCTTCGATGGGTCGGCGTCGGTGTCGTGCACGCCGCATCTCGGACATTGGCGTGTGACCTGAGGGTCCAGCACGTGTCCATTGGGACATTGATAGGCCGCCGCGCGGTTGTCATCGTGCGCCCAGGCGTTCTGGGTCCACAGCATCATGCCGCCGCAGTCCGGGCACGGCGCGGTCCTCAGCAGGGTGTTCGGGTCGGGCCTCATGGGGTCGAGTATACGGCCGGACACGCGCGCCCATCGTCCTAAGGAGCGTGCGGTTCACGCATCCTCGCGCGCCTGCGTTCGGTGCTTCGCTCGCATGTCATCTGGCCTTCTTTGCCGGCCTGCTGGTCCTGATGCGTTCCGGGTCGCGCGTTCCCACGTCGACTCCGGCGGCGCCGGAGCGTGCGATCGCGCGGATGGTCTGGCTGAACGCGCCCGGTCCCGGTGGCGGCGGAGGCGGCGGCGGGAATGGGATGAAGGAGCCGCCCCGACAGGCGAAGCGCCCTGGAGCCGACGCGCTGACCGTGCCGGCCGCGCGACCGCGGGCGCTCGATGTTTCCAAGCCTCCCGTCGTCGAACCGCCGGCGCTGCCGTCGCTCGTCATCCCGGTTGCCAACCTCGCGTCCGCGATGGAGGCGTTGCCGCAGATTGGTGCGGCCGCGCGCCGCCGAGCCTGTCACCGTCGCAGGGACCGGGAAGCGACGGAGGCGCGGGCACTGGCAAGGGGACCGGCGACGGTCCGGGCGCGGGACCGGGGCTGGGTCCCGGACGCGGCGGCAATATCGGTGGCGGGCCCATGCGGCCCGGCAACGGCGTGACGATGCCTGTCGAGATTCAGAAGGGGATTCCGCGATACACCAGCGAAGCGATGCGCGCGCGGATTCAGGGCGCGATCATGGTCGAATGCGTCGTCCAGACCAGCGGCGTGTGCACCGACATCCGGGTCAAGCGCTCGTTCGATCCGGCGTTCGGTCTCGATCAGGAAGCGATCCGGGCGGCGGGGCAGTGGCGGTTTCGTCCGGGCACGCTGCACGGGCAGGCCGTGCCGGTCATCGTGACGATGGAGATCGCGTTTGCGCTCAGATGAGAGCTGGAGAGTTCGTGAATTGGTGACTTGGCGAGTACAACTCACCAAATCACCAACTCACCAATTCACTAATTATTTCTTCGTGTACTTCTTGACTGCCTTCGGTCCCACCTCTGCGCCGTAGATGTTGCCGTTCTTGTCGACGGCGACGCCCTCAGCCGCGCTCGTGCCGCCGAAGGGCGGGGTGTCCCGGTTCGTGCCGGTCTCGGGATCGGGGATGAAGCCGACGATCTTGCCGTCCTTGATCGCGCCCCAGCGGAGCCTCGCTGCCAGCCGTAGTGGTTGCGCGACACCGATCCGGATTCCGAGTCGGCGCTGTACAGGATGTCGTTCTTGATGAAGATGCCGCTCGGGCGGCTCCACTGCTTGTATTCCTTGATGAACGTGCCGTTCTGATCGAACACCTGGATGCGGTTGTTGTTGCGGTCGCCGACGTAGAGCAGGCCCTTCGAGTCGAACGCGAGCGCGTGCGGCTGATCGAACTCGCCCGGACCGGTGCCGAGCTTGCCCCACTCCTTGATGAACTTGCCGGTCTTGTCGAACTTCAGCACGCGGTTGTTGCCGGCGCCGTGTCCTTCGGACACGAAGATGTCGCCGTTGGACGCGGTGATGACGTCGTTGGGCTGATAGAAGTAGTCAGGCGACGCCGCGCCGCCCGGCTTGCCGAGCGTCATCAGCACTTTGCCGTCGGGACTGAACTTGAACACCTGATTGCCGTGGGTCGCGCCCGGCCGCGGGCCGACCGGACCGGCCGGCGCCGCCGCACGTCCGCCTTCCGCACCCGGCGCCGCGCCGCGGCCCGCGCCCGCGCCGCGCGCTGGCACCGGGGCATCGTCCTGGCCGTCGGTCACC
>CAWCFI010000002.1:0-75717 GCA_963794705.1 uncultured Acidobacteriota bacterium | reverse complement strand
CTTCCAACCGCAACTTGCCGGACGAAGTGCGCGCCGCGCGCTTTCGTGCCGACCTTTATTACCGGCTGAACGTCATGTCCTTGCGTTTGCCCGCGCTGCGCGAGCGCCGCGGCGACATCCTGCCCCTCGCGCGCCGTGCCATCCAGGCCTGCGCGCGCGGCGTGCAGCCGTTGTCCTTGTCCCCCGAAGCCGAACGCCGGCTGGTCGCGTACGACTGGCCCGGCAATGCCCGCGAGCTCACCAATATCGTGCAGCGCGCGGCGTGGCTCGCGTCCGGTGGCCGCATCGATGCGGCGGATCTCGATCTGCAGTCGCTCGGGCCTGCCGCTGCGCCCGTCGCGATGTCCGATGGCTCTATCGTTGCCGCGCCTGCGGCTGCCGACCCCGCGGCCGTTCATGATGTCGGGCTCGGCAAAGATCTCAAGGAACGCGAGCGCGAGCTCATTCTCGCGACGCTACGGGTCACGGGCGGCAGCCGCAAGCTCGCCGCCGAGCGGCTCGGCATATCGCCGCGCACGCTGCGCCACAAGCTGCAGCAGTTCAAGGCGGCCGGCGTAACGGTGCCGCGTCTGCACAACGAAGAATTCGCGGCGGTCTGAGCCATGAGCAGCATGCAAATTCAGCAGGTACTCGCGGAGATGCGCGCGTTGCAGGCGCGCGCCGCGGGCACGCCGGCCGAGATCGCGGCGCCGGGCACACAGGCGACGGGGACACCGGATTTCGCGAGCCTGATGAAGGACTCGGTGGATCGGATCGCAGCGATGCAGAACCAGGCGCGGCGCTCGCGAGCGCCTACGAAACCGGGGACAAGAGCGTCGATCTCACCAAGGTGATGCTCGAAGTGCAAAAAGCAGATCTTGCGTTCCGTGCCATGACACAGGTGCGCAACAAGCTTGTCGATGCCTACACCCAAGTCATGGGCATGTCGGTTTAACCCTTTAGAGGACTGATCCATGGCGGATATCGTACCGGCCGCGCCCGCGGGCTTGATGCGAGCAATGCCCCGGCTGAAGCAAGTTGGACTGCTCGCGGGCGTCGCGGCCGCCGTCGCCGCCGCGATCTGGCTGGTGCTGTGGTCGCAAGGCCAGAACTACACCGTGCTCTACGGCCAGCTGTCGGAGCGCGAGAGCGGGCAAGTCATGGATGCCCTCACGGCCGCGGGCATCGAATACAAGCTGAGCCCCTCGGGCGCGGTGTCGGTCCCGAAGCCAAGGTGCAGGAGGCGCGCATCCGCCTCGCGAGCCAGGGCCTGCCGCAAAGCGATGCGATGGGCATCGAGATGATCCAAAAGGACTCCCCGCTCGGCACGAGCTCGATGATGGAGACCGCGCGCTATCAATCGGTGCTCGAGACCGAGCTCGCGCGCACCATCATCAAGGTGCAGGGCGTGCAGAGCGCGCGGGTGCATCTGGCCCTGCCGAAGCCTTCGGTGTTCCTGCGCGACGCGCGCAAGGCCACGGCCTCGGTGATGCTGCATCTCTATCCCGGCCGGCGCCTCGAGCCGGGCCAAGTCGCGGCCATCGTGCACCTGGTCGCCTCGAGCGTGCCCGAGCTGGCCGCGAGCGACGTGACCCTGGTGGATCAGGCCGGCTCGTTGCTTAACTTCTCCCGACGAGAACTCGGAAAAACCGCTTGCCGTCGAAATGATCGCTCAACCCGTGGAAGCTACTTCCGTTCGATCGTCACCGACTGCATGACCACCGGCACCACCGGGCGATCGCCGGGCTTGCTGGTCTTGGTCTCGCCGATCTTCCGGATCGTGTCCATGCCCTCAGTCACCTCGCCGAACACCGTGTGCTTGCCGTTCAGGTAGTTGGTTTCCTTGAGCGTGATGAAGAACTGGCTGCCGTTGCTGTTCGGCCCCGAATTCGCCATGGCCAGGACGCCGGCCTTGTCCATCTTCCGCCCCGAGCCGAACTCGTCCGCGAACTTGTAGCCGGGATCGCCGGTGCCGGTGCCGAGCGGATCGCCGCCCTGGATCATGAAGTCCGCAATCACGCGATGAAAGATCAGGCCGTTGTAGAACGGCTTCTTGACCTTGGCGCCGGTCTTCGGGTCGGTCCACTCTTTGGTGCCTTCCGCGAGGCCCACGAAATTGGCGACGGTCTTCGGCGCGTCCTTCTCGAACAGCTCGACGGTGAACTTGCCGAGGTTGGTCGTGAAGTGCGCGTAGACCTTGCCGCCGGACTTCTTGGCCGGCGCGTCCTGCCCCGCAAACGCGGTCGCCGCCGCCAGCATCGCCACGACCACGAACATCGATCTCTTCATGTCAGCTCCTCTAGATTTCAGATTTCTGAGTTCGGATTTCAGAATTCTAAGTTAGTTCTAAGGTTCTCAGTTCCACGTTCTGAGTTCTAAGTTACGTATAGTGTACCTTCCCCCGCCAGCACGGCCTCGCCGCCTACCCGTACGCTCGAAATCTCGCCCTTCTCCAGCCCGATCGCGATGTGGACATGGCTCGGGCGGCCCATCTTCACGCCCTGCAGGCTCATCATCGCGTCCGCCCTTTCCGGCGGCACGATTCGGTGGCGCACCAGGTAGCAGCCGAGCGGACCGCTTGCGCCGCCGGTCGCCGGATCCTCCATCACGCCGAGCTCCGGCGCGAACATGCGGCTGTAGACGGTGGTGCGGGCGTCGCCCGGCTCCGACGAGAAGACGAAGATGCCGTGCGCCCGTGTCGTGGACTCGCCCAGCAGCGTGTCGAGCAGCGCCCCGTTGACGACGACGTTGTCGACCGCCATGCGCGTGGTCAGCGGCACGAACAGAAACGGCACGCCGCACGACACGATCTGGGCCGGCAGGCCCGTGCCGGTGACCGCCGCCGGCGAAAGCGACAGCGCCGCCGCGGTCCGCGCCGGATCCGGAATCGTGTCGCCGAAAATCGGCGGCCGTTGGGTCATCCACGCAAAGCTGAGGTCGTCCCCCGCCCAGGTCAGATCGACCGGCACCGCGCCGATGTTGCAGCCGAACACGAACGTCTTCCGGCCGCGCTCGATCACGCCCGCCCGCGCCAGCGCGAACGTGGTGCCGATCGTCGGGTGACCGGCCATCGGCAGCTCGTCAGCCGGCGTGAAGATCCGCATGCGAACGTCGGTGCCGGCGCCTTCCGCCGGCAGCAGGAAGGTGGTCTCCGAAAAGTTCATTTCCTTGGCGATCGCCTGCATCGTCTCGACCGGCAACCCGCGGCCGTCGAGGAAGACCGCGAGCTGGTTTCCCCCGAAGAGATGGTCGGTGAAGACGTCGTAGTGAAGGTAGCGGTATGATCGGGCCATGGTGTTTGCGCATTTTACGACGAGCGAAGGCAAGTTCACGATTCAGCTGTTCGACCAGGAAGCGCCCCGCACGGTCGAGAACTTCATCGGGCTGGCCGAGGGAACCAAGGAGTGGACCGATCCGCGCACCGGGCGGAAGGCCACCACGCCGTACTACGACGGCACGATCTTTCACCGGGTGATCGACGCCTTCATGATTCAGGGCGGCGACCCGCTCGGCCAGGGCACCGGCGGACCGGGCTACAAGTTCGCCGACGAGTTCAGCCCCAAGCGGCGGCACGCCAAAGCCGGCGTCCTGTCGATGGCCAACTCCGGTCCCAACAGCAACGGCGGTCAGTTCTTCATCACCCTGGTGGCGACGCCCTGGCTGGACGACAAGCACAGTGTGTTCGGCGAGGTGACCGAAGGCATGGACGTCGTCAACAAGATCGGCAAGACGGCGACCAGCAAGCCTGGCGATCGGCCGCTCAAGCCCATCACCATCGAGTCGGTGACGATCGAGAGGAAATAAGAACGAAGTACGAAGTACGAAGTTTGAAGTACGACGGACGGGACCTGCTTCGCTTCCTGCTTCTTCGTACTTCAGACTTCAGACTTCAGACTTTCTAGGCGCCGTGGCGCCTGAGAAGAGCCGCTGCTTCGCGATGATTCTTCTCCGTCGCCAGCGACAGTGCGGTCTTCGCCTCGCCGTTGGCGGCGTGGACGTCGGCGCCCTGGGCGATCAGCTGTTTCATCGCATCCATGTTGTTGTTGGCGGCGGCCAGATGCAGCGGTCGCCAGCCCTGCGCATCGGCGGCGTTGACGTCGGCGCCGTGGCCGATCAGCAGCGCCGCGACGAACTTGTGGTTGCCGGCCAGCGCGGCGTGCAGCGCGGTGTTGCCGTTGGCGCCGCGCGAGCGCGCGAGCACGTCGGCCTGCTGCGCGAGCAACAGCTCGGCGATCCGGGCGTGGCCGAAGAAGGCGGCGAGGTGCAGCGGCGTCCAGCCGTCGCTGCTGTAGTCGTTGACGCCGGGCGCACCGGCGGCGTGCTCGTTCAGTAGACGCTCCACGCGCTCGAGCTCGCCGGCCGCGCACGCCTCGAACAGCGACAGGCTCGCGCCGCGCGCCACCAGCAGGTTCACTATTTCCTTTTGACGATGATAGACAGCGGTTAGGATGGCGCTGTCACCCGTGCGGCTGCGCGCGTCGATGAGCGTCGGATCGGCCGACACCATCGCCTTCACGCGCTCGAACTCCCCGGCCTTGATCGCGTCAATGAAGGCGGCGCTACTGGAAGTGGTTTCCGGCATGCTCCGATTTTATCCCGGCTGTGATCCAAAGGCAGGCCTGAAGGCCCGCACGACAACTCTCACAGCCTGTGATCGACAGGCAGGCCTGAAGGCCTGCACGACACCGGTCACCGCATCTCTCGTAGTCACCGCATCTCTCGTAGTGCAGACCTTTAGGTCTGCCGTGTTCACCGCCGCGATCCTGTTCGCCGGCGCCGCGCAAGCGCAGACGCCGCCGTCCCCGTCCCAGGAACGACCGCCGCTCGGCGCCTGGATCACGGTCGACGCGCTCGGCCGGCTGCCGTCGAGCGCCAGCATCTTTCCGCTGCTGTCCGCCGTCGCCGAGGTCATCCCCGACCGCATCGATACCGGCGGCCTCAGCGCCGGATCGCCCGCGCGCGAAGGCGCACACGGCGAGACCTGGACCCAGACCGTCTATCACGCCGGCGACGCCGACATCACCAACCTGAGCGGCACCGGCACGCCGCTGCTGATGCCGGGCGTCGACGTCTGGGAGCGCATCGACGTCGCCACCGGGATGATGCCGATCGATTCCGGCGCCACCGGGATGTCGGTCGCGCTCACCCCGCTTCGTCCCGCGGCCTCGCTGATGCGCGCGATCGAGCTGTTCGGATCGCCGCCGCTGTTCAACGCCGGCAGCGCCACCACGGAGCCGCCGACCATCAGCCGCCTGAATTCCCAGGCGCGCGCCAACCTCTTTCTCAGCGGTCCGCTGGTCGATCGCGTCAGCGGTCTGCTGTCGGCGAACTTGATCCGATCGTCGTACTCCGAGCGCGACAGCAACGCCGCGCTGACCGGCAGCCTCGTCTCCCTGTTCGGTAACGTCATCGCCACGCCCCAGGCCGGCGACGAGTTCCGGCTGATCGGCTGGGGCCAGCGCACCGGCGACGCGATCCCGCATCACGTCGCCTTCAACAACGTGACCGACAGCCAGCATTCCACCGGGCTGCATCTGCAGGCGGCCTGGCAGCACCTGCTGGCCGACGATGCCGGGCTGCGGGTGTTCGGCTCGTACACGCTGGCCCACCGCTCGAGCGATCTGGTGGCGCCGTCCGTGATCGTCGTCGAGCGCCTGCGCGACGGTCCGATCCCGACGCTGCTCGACCCGGGAATCGGCACCGACAGCACCTGGTCGTTCGGCGCCCGCTTCAACCGATCGAAGGGCGGGCACAACATTCTCGCCGGCGCCGACATGTACGGAGGCGGGGCCAGCCAGCAGTCGGTGTTCGCCGGACGGGTCGGCGAGCTTCTCAACGGCCTGCCCGCCCGGGTCTGGGACTTCACCGATCCGAGCGAGCCGTCGAAATGGTCGGAGCACGCGCTGAACCTGTTCGTCAGCGATCGCTTCGCGCTCGCGCCGCGCGTGACGGTGGACGGCGGCCTTCGCTTCGAAACCATCTCCGGCTCCGCCGCGGCGACGAGCGGCGGCATCAGTTGGACCAGCCTGCTGCCGCGCGCCGGCATCCACTGGACGATGCTCAACTTCTGGGAGCTCGGCGCGTTCGGCAGCTACGCGCGCTACGGCCAGCGCCTGCCGCTGACCGATCTCGCCTATGGCGATCCGACCGCGCCGACCGCCAGCATCTACCGATGGGATGCGACCGTGGCCGGGGCGCCGCAGCAGAGCGCGATCGGCCCGCTGGTGCAGCGTCTGGGACCGGGCACCGGCGGGACCGCTGGCTTCAGCGCGATCGATCCAGGGCTGAAGCGCCCGCACATGGACGAGGCGGTGCTCGGCTTCGACGCGCGGCCGAGCCCGCGCACCTTCCTGCGCATCGCCGCGATCGGCCGGCTGGAGAAAGACAACGTCGCCGTCGCCAACGTCGGCGTGCCGGAGTCGTCGTATTCGACCATCGCCGTGCCCGACACCGGCATCGACATCGCCGGCACGCAGGACGATCAGATGCTCATCTTCTACAACCGATCGCCGGCGACGTTCGGCGCCGATCGCTACCTGCTGACCAACCCGGCCGGCAACGAGGGCTCGTTCGTCGGCGCCGACATGATCGGCCAGGTGCACACCGAGAAGTTCTTCTTTTTCCTCGGCCTGACCGCGGGCCGCTCGGAAGGGATCGCCGCCAATCGCGGCTACGGGCCGCTCGAGAACGACAACGGCGTGATGGGCGACGCCTACACCAATCCCAACTCGCTCGCCCATGCACAGGGACGCACCTTCACCGAGCGCGGCTACACCATCAAGACCGCCGCGACCTACACCTTTCCGCACGACTTCACGCTGGGCCTGATCGGACGCTACCAGGACGGACAGCATTTCGCGCGGCTGGTGATTTACCCGGACCTGAATCAGGGCGCGGAAGCCGTGCGCGCGTTCCGCAACGGCCGCACCCGCTTCACGTTCGAGATGACCGTCGACGCGCGGCTGCAGAAAGGCTTCACCATCGGCGGCCATCGCGCGGATGTCGTCCTCGACGCCTACAACCTGTTCAACGAGTATCTCGAGGTCGAGGAGATCACGGTGACGGGCCCCACCTCGCGCCTGAAGTCCGCCAGCCAGCCGCCCCGGGCGATACACTTGGGCATCAGGGTTCCGTTCTGACGATGTGTTGAAAGTAGTGTCGCCATCGATGGGCTTTCAGGCCGAGACTCGCTACACGCTGACCTCGGTCACCTTCGAGGGCGCCGATCGCATCGCTCACCTGACCTCGCACACGACCACCACCATTGGCCGGGGATCGCCGTCACCGGCCCCCGGCGGATCACCGTCCGCGCTCGCGATGACGATGACCGGCGACGGCAGGAGCGACGTCAACGTGGATCGCGGCGTCGTTCTTCACGCCGAGCAGCAGGCGACGATCGAAGCGACCATGGGAGGCCCTTCCACCGATCAGCGAACGCCGAACATGCGTATGCACGGAACAGTGACGATCATCAGCGATCTGGTGAAGTGATGTGAGCGTCGCGAAGTAGCGAGAGAGAGATGCGGGTCGGGAGGCTACGTTCGCCTCCCGGCGTTGGGGTGGGTGGTTTTTCGTCCCACAGGATGCGGGACGAGGAAGTTACCCGCCTATTGAGCAAGCACGATGCCACTCCGCTGCTGTGGCACCGGAGTTGTATTGCTCAGTGGACATGAAGAGAAATGCCTCGAAAAACCGCACCGTCCGCCTCCTCCGCTGGGTTTTTCAGCGCGACAACCAGCTGCTGACCTGCCAACTGGAAAAGGAAGGGCGTCAGGCTTCCTACACTCTGTCCCTGGTTCCACACTGGGATGTGCGGCAGGCGGTGACGGAAACCTATGATGCCGGCGTCAGCGCGTTCAGCCGTCACGCCGCGGTGGCCGAGCAGCTGCGCAGCCAGGGCTGGACGCTGGCGGCGTACAGCGTTGCCCGATAAGACGGCCGGCGTTCCCGAGCCGGCGGCGCGCAACATCGAGACGATCGCGAGGCTCGAGCGCGAAGCGCTGCACGATCGATCGCGGCTCGATCGCTTCACCGACGCGGTGACCGCCGCCGCCGGCAGCCCGCTCTTCATCGTCGGGCACGCCATCTGGTTCGGCGTCTGGATCGCGCTCAACGTGACCAGCGGCCACCCGTTCGATCCCTATCCATTCGGGCTGCTGATGCTGGCCGTCTCGCTCGAGGCGATCTTCCTGAGCGCCGCGGTGCTGATGACCCAGAACCGGATGCAGCGCCAGGCCGACAAGCGCGCCCATCTGGACCTGCAGGTGAACCTGCTCGCCGAGCAGGAGCTGACCACGATGCTGAAGATGCTGGCAGGGATCAGCCAGCACCTCGGCGTGAAGATAGAAGAGCGCGACGGCAGCGTCGATCAGCTGGCCAAGGACACCGACATCCACACCATCGCGGCCGCCATCGACCGCGAGCTGAGCGACACTACTGCGCCTTCGTCAGCGCCAGTACCGCGTACGCCGTCGCCGCATCGCTCATGAACTTGCCGGCGTCCGACGCGGGATCGCGCTGCTTGTTGAGCGACACCGCGACCCACTGACCGCCGGTCGCATCCTGGTGCGCGACCAGCCACGCCAGGCCGCGTTTCACCTGCGGCGTCGCAACGTGGCGCGGGGCTTCAGCCCCGCGTCCGCAGGCCTCAAGGCCTGCGCCACACTCATCGGCCACTGACTCCAGCACGAAGGTCGCCAGGCCGGTGGCGTAACCGTCGGTGCGCGTGTCGAGCGGCGTGCCGTCGTCCCGCTTCCACGATCCCAGCGACGCCGTGCTCCACCCGCCGTCCTCCTGCTGCGCGCGCAGCAGCGCCTCGACGATCGCCTGCTGCGCTTCTTTCGTGAGCAGAGACGGAGCGGTGGTGGACGCCCACAGCAGCATCGCCCGGCTCAGCAGCGGCTGCTGTTCGTTGCCTTTTCGCAGGTAGTCGTGGAGCGCCTTGACGCGATCCTGGTTCTCCGGGCTCGCGGCGTAGCCGCCGGGCGCCGCGTGGATGGCGATCGCCGCGAGCGTCGCGCCATGGAACGCGGAGCTGTCGCCTTCCCACGGCTCGTTGTGGAACTGGAGCCAGGTCCAGGCGCCGGTCTGCTCGCCCGTCTTCATCTGCAGCGCCCACATGTTGTCGAGGGCGCGGCGGCCTTCCTCGCTGAGGGCGCCGGTGCGCGCGTCGCGGCGCGACAGGATCACGGCGTTGAGGATCGCCTCGGTCGCGCGCGATTCGCTGGTCTTGGGAATGCCGCGCAGCTGATCGGGATAGAACGGCTCGACGTCGCGCCACATCGTCACGCGCTTGGTGATGTTGGCGAGCAGCGACGCTTCGGCCGGCGACGCCGCGGTTTCGCCGAGCGACTGGCGCAACGCCGGGCGCGCCAGCGCGTACGGCAGCGCGGTGTGGCACGACACGCAGAAGGTGCCGTGATCGCGCTGCGCATTGGGCCAGGTGGTCCACCAGGTGGCGCGCTGGTCGAGATAGGCCGCGGCGGCCTTCCGGTTCCACGAGGCTGACGGATCCGCCTCGGCCCGTGGCCTGGTGGCGGAAACGGCGGCCACCAGGCAGAACGCGGCGGCGACGCAGATGGTTGTCTTCTTCATACGAGGTCATTCTAAACTTACGGCCGGTGAAAAAGCTCTGGATCGTTCCGACGCTGGCGGCCGCGGCGATCGCCGCCGGCTGCGGCTCCAAACCGCCGCAACCGCAGGGCCAGGGCGACGGCGGCTGGCAGACCTGCACGGACCCGCAGGGACGCGTCGTCGACGAGCGGCAGTGCGATCAGCGGTCCAGCGGTTACCGCCCCGGCCTGTTTCGCTGGTATTACTATCCCTACGGCGGCCCGATCTATCCGCTCGGGTACGGCGTGCCGCTCGGCGGCACCTACGCCAACGAGCCGCGGGCGGGCGTGCCGACGCGGAGCATGGGGACGCCGCGCAGCGGCGTCGTGCGGGGCGGGTTCGGCAAGACCGGCAGCAGCAGCGCGGCGGCGAGCTGAGATGCAGCGCCTCACATCCACACCACGTCCCGACTGGGCACGCATCGTCGAAGCCCAGGGCCTCATCTACCATCACACCGCGAACGGCGTGTACTGGGACGAGTCGGCCTGCTATCAGTTCACGGCGCGCGAGGTCGACGAGCTGGAGGCGGCAACCAACGAGCTGCAGGCCCGTTGCCTGGATGCGGCGCAGCACGTGATCGACCAGAACCGCTTCGCCGAGTTCGGCATCCCACCCGCCGCGGTGCCGGCGATTCTCTGGGCGTGGGAGAACGAGCCGCCGGCCATCTACGGCCGGTTCGATCTGATCTACGACGGCCGCACGCCGCCCAAGCTCCTCGAGTACAACGCCGACACGCCGACCGCGCTGATCGAGGCGTCGATCGCGCAGTGGTACTGGAAGGAGGACGTCCGCAAGGGCACGGATCAGTTCAACAGCATCCACGAGCGGCTGGTCGCGAAATGGAAAGAGCTGAAGGACTACCTCACCGGAGAGGTGCTGCACTTCGCGGCGCTGCCCGAGCAGCAGGGCGAGGATCTGATGACCTCGACCTACATGCGCGACACGGCGATCGAGGCCGGCCTGGTCACCGAGGCGCTGCTGGTCGGCGACATCGGCTGGGATCCCGACGCGCACGAGTTCGTGGATCTGCAGCAGCGGGCGATCAAGTCCATCTTCAAGCTCTATCCGTGGGAGTGGATGGTGTGGGAGGAGTTCGGCACGCACGCGCTCGACACCTACAAGCGCGTGCAGTGGATCGAGCCGATCTGGAAGATGCTCTGGTCCAACAAAGCGATCCTGGCGGTGCTCTGGGAGCTGTTCCCCAACCACCCGAACCTGGTGCCGGCGTACCTCGACGCACCGCGCGATCTCGCGTCGTATGTGAAAAAGCCGAAGATGAGCCGGGAGGGCGCGAACATCAGCGTCGTGATCGAGCAGCGCCGCGTCGCCGAGACCGGCGGCGACTACGGCGAGGAAGGGTTCGTGTTCCAGCAGTTCGTCGCGCCCGCGAACGACCAGCATCCGGTCATCGGCAGCTGGGTCATCGACGGCGTATCGGCGGGCATGGGGATTCGCGAGTCGAGCGCGCTGGTCACCGACAATCTGAGCCGGTTCGTGCCGCACTTCTTCGAGTAGCGCACCCGTCTGATTGACGGGCCACCGAGACACCGAGACACCCAGCCCGAACGCGTCGCCCGCCGCGCAGCGGCGGCTGGGCTCGCGAGGCGCGTTGGGATCTACAGCGTGCGCTCCCCGAATCCGTGTCATCCGTGCAATCCGTGGATGCACGTGAGCGCGATCGCAGCGTGATCCTCACTGTCCGTCGGGCTTGCGGTGCTTCTCTTCGCTGCGGTGCTCTTCTTTGCTGTGCTCGCCGTGGCGTTCCTGTTCGCGCTCGTGCGCCGACGGAGCCACCGCGCGGTGCGCCTCGGCGGGACGAGGGACGGCATACCGCGGCACCGCGTAGGGATGCACGTAGGTCAACCGGTTCACCCGCGCCCGCGCCCACGCCTGGTTGTTGATGATCACGGTGTGACTGGTCCAGACGATGCGGTTGCCGCCCCATCCCCAGGGGTGGAAGTAGACGCCGATCGGCACGCTGTAGCCGTAGCGGATCGCGACCAGCGGACGATAACCCGGATGCGGCGGCGCGAACACCACGATCGGGTCGTAGTAGGGCACCACCACATAGCTGGGCGCCGCGGGAAGAATCTCGACGTACGGCCCGCTGCTCACCGTCACCTGCGTGTTGGTCCGCAGATAGCCATAGTCACGCGCCTGGTGGCGCAGCCGCTGCGCCGCGTCGGTGACGTCCTGCGGCTGGTCCAGGAAGGCGTTGCCGAGGCTGCTGGTCCACGGCATGTCGGCGGCCATCATGTGGAGCACCGAGGGGAACGGCAGCAGAGCCTGGACGCTGGGATCCATCGCCAGGTGATCGTCGGCGATCGCGCGCGCCAGCGGCTCGCCGCTCAGATAATGATGGTCGTCCGCCCAGTGCGACGCGTCCGCAATCTGTTCCGGATACGTGGAGGCGGCCAGGATCTGCGCGAGCAGCGGATCCGGATAGAGCGCGATCCGTGACACGAGGCGATCGAGTTCGGCGGGCGGATATTGTCCCGGCGCCTGCGCGAATGACGGAGCCGGATTGAATGACGCGATCGTGATGATGGCGGCGAGCAGATATCGCATGTCTGATACCTTCTTGTTGGGGATGCTCCATGATAAACCACCGCCATCTGATCGTCGCGCTGCTCCTGGCCACCTCCGCCGCGCCGCTGGCACAACCGGCGCAGGCGCCGCACGCCGCCGAACATCACGAATTCCTTATAGACAATTTCCGCACGGAAAGCGGCGTCACGCTGCCGAAGGCGCGGATCGTCTACGGCACCTACGGCACGCTGAACGCCGCGCGCGACAACGTGGTGCTGCTGCCGTCGCACTACATGGCGAACCATCACGGCTATGAGTGGCTGATCGGATCCGATCGCGCGCTCGACCCCTCGAAGCTGTTCCTGGTGGCGACCGAACTGTTCGGCAACGGCTTTTCCTCGTCGCCGAGCAACACGCCGGAGCCATTCCACGGCCCGCGCTTCCCGATCATGACGATCCGCGACAACGTCGAGGCGGTCCGCCGCCTGCTGGCCGACGACCTGAAGGTGACGCACGTGCGCGCGATCATCGGCTTCTCGATGGGCGCGGAGCAGGCGTTCCAGTGGGCGGTGAGCCATCCCGCGTTCGCCGATCGGATCGTCGCCACTTCGGGCACCGCCAGGGCCTGGCCGCACGGCGTGGTGCGGCTCGAGGGACAGATCACCGCGCTCACCACCGATCCGGCGTTCAACGGCGGCGACTACACGGCGCCGCCGCGCAAGGGGATCGAAGCCTACGGCATGGTCTGGCTTGGCTGGCTCTATTCGCAGGAGTGGTGGCGCCGGGAGTTGTGGAAGACCAGCAACCCCGATCGCACGCTGGCGCAGGAGATCGAGAGCCGCCGCCGCACGTTCTTCCAGAACAACGACGCCAACGATCTCATCCTGCAGGCGCGTACCTGGCAGCGGCACGACGTCGGGACCACGCCCGGCTTCAACGGCGACACCGAGCGCGCCCTGAAGTCGATCACCGCGCCGGTGCTCTACATGCCGTCGGAGACCGACCTCTACTTCCCGGTGGGCGACGCGCGGTTCGAGGCGCAGTTCATCCCGCGCGTCTCGTTCGTGCCGATTCCATCGCTCTGGGGTCACCCGGCCGGGGCCGGCGGCAACCCCGCCGATCGGGCCTTTCTGAACGAAAATATCGGGCGATTCCTCGCGGTTCCATAGTTTTGGTGGCCAGTCTCAGTCGGCAGACCGAGACTGAAGCTGACGACTGAGCGGGCGAAACCCGTAGTTGACAACCGCCCATCAAGGGCGAAAATTGTCCTATGCGTAATAGAACGTTTGCCCTCATCGGATCCGTCGCCATTGCCGCGGCCGCCATGGCCCTGTCCGGCGCGCCGCTGACGGCCCAGACTCCGGCCCTTCGAGGCGGCGCTCCCGCGCCTTCCTCAGGGCAGGCCGCTGCGAAGCCTGCCCCGCCGAGGCCATCGGCGCCGGCGCGGCTCGCGAACGTCAAGCGGACGGCCGACGGCCATCCGGATCTGACCGGCACCTATGACGTCGCCACCATGACGCCGGTCGAGCGGCCCGCCGGCGTGAAGAGCCTCACCCTGACCAAGGAAGAGGCGGCGGCGCTGGAGATGTACGAGGCCGACCGGCAGAAGAAGAACGACGCGCCGCTCGAGGCGGATCGCAAGGCGCCGCCGGTCGGCGGCGAAACCACGACCGGCAAGTCGTACCTCGAGTTCCTCGAGCGCGCCGGCGGCGGCGTGGTCGGCGGCTACAACAATTTCTGGCTGGCCGGCGGCACGCAGCTGATCACGGTCGATGGCCAGAAGCGCAGCTCGCTCATCATGGATCCGCCCGACGGCAAGATCCCGGCGATGAAGCCGGAAGCGCGCCAGCGCAACGCCCGGTTCGCGGCGGGCGGCGCGGTCGCGCCGGACGCCAGCGAGTCGGCGGTCGCCGGACCTCCCGGCGCCTTCGACGGACCGGAACTGCGCCCTCTCGCCGAGCGCTGCCTGCTCGGATTCGGCAACACTTCCGGACCGCCGACGCTGCCGAACTACTTCTACAACAACCTCAAGCAGATCGTGCAGACCAAGGACACGGTCATCCTGCTCAACGAGATGGTCCACGACGCCCGCGTCGTCCGCATGAACGCGGAGCACCTGCCGCCGACGATCCGCAAGTGGATGGGCGACTCGGTCGGTCACTGGGACGGCGACACGCTGGTGGTCGACACCACCAACTTCACCAACAAGACGCGGTACAACGGCTCGGGTGAACAGCTGCACGTGGTCGAACGCTTCACCCGCACCGATGCGAACACGGTTCTCTACCGCTTCACCGTCGACGATCCCACGACCTGGGACAAGTCGTTCACCGGCGAGTATCCGTGGCGCGTGACCGACGAGAAGCTCTACGAGTACGCGTGCCACGAAGGCAACTATTCGCTGGGCGGCATGCTGCGCGGCGCGCGTCAGAAGGAAGCCGACGACGCGGCGGCGAAGAAGGGGGAGAAACAATAAAGCAGTCGTCGGTCGTCAGTCGGCAGTCCTGAGTCGTCAGTCCCCGCTCCGTCGTCGGTCGACGACGAGACGCGCTCGATCGTGTCGGGCGTTCCTGTCCCGCGGCCGTTCGCTGTCGCCACACCTTCCATCGGTAGTGTCCGGCTTTAGCCGGACCGCGCGTTCTGACCAGCCTGGCGGGGCCTGTCCGCGAACAGCCCACTCCGGTGCTCGGCGAAACGCCTGATTGACTGCTAGATCGCCTGCGCGCCGGAGCGGGCGCCCGTTCGCGGCCACCCGCGCGAGCTGTATCTCTCAACGAACTGCGACGAAAGCAATCTTCGGTAGTGTCCGGCTTAGCCGGACCGCGCGTTCTGACCAGCCTGGCGGGGCCTGTCCGCGAACAGCCCACTCCGGTGCTCGGCGAAACGCCTGATTGACTGCTAGATCGCCCGCGCGCCGGAGCGGGCGCCCGTTCGCGGCCACTCGCGTGAGCTGTATCTCTCAACGAACTGCGACGAAAGCAATCTTCGGTAGTGTCCGGCTTTAGCCGGACCGCGGTTTCTGACCAGCCTGGCGGGGCCTGTCCGCGAACAGCCCACTCCGGTGCTCGGCGAAACGCCTGATTGACTGCTAGATCGCCTGCGCGCCGGAGCGGGCGCCCGTTCGCGGCCACCCGCGTGA
This sequence comes from uncultured Acidobacteriota bacterium, assembly GCA_963794705.1. GTDB lineage: Bacteria > Acidobacteriota > Vicinamibacteria > Vicinamibacterales > CAVVIG01 > CAVQFC01. The sequence continues at coordinate 60,458 of CAWCFI010000002.1, read as the reverse complement.
GCTGGCAAAATCGCTGCGTGGTTCTCTGCGAGCCTTGCGGGCTCCGCGGTTGAACGTGATCGTCATCGCAGCGTGACACCGAGTGGTGCCGACCCTTGTTCTCTGCGATCTTCGCGGTCTCTGCGGTTAAACGTGATCACAATCGCAGCGTGATCCCTATCGCAGCGCCGCGCAGACCGTATTCACCGCGCGTTCGAGCTGCGGCGTGGTGAACGGCTTCGAGAGCAGTGGCGCGCCGGTGTCGCGGATCCGCTGCTGCGCCTCCGGCACCGCCGTGTAGCCCGACATGAAAATCACCGGCAGCCCTGGCCGCGCCTCGCGGGCGGCCTGCGCCAGATCGATCCCGTTGATCCCCCGCCTCAGCACCACGTCGGTCAACAGCAGGTCCGGCGCACCAGGTCCCTGAACCAGCAGCAGCGCCTCGGTCGCCGCCTCGGCGACCAGCACGCGATGGCCGAGGCTTTCCAGCTGACGGCGGACAATCGCGCGCACGTCGGCCTCGTCCTCGACCACCAGGATCGTCCGCGGCACGGCAGCCGGCGTCACCGGCGCGGTGCTCGCCGCCGGCGCCTCGACCTCGTTGGCGGCGAGCGGCAGGAACAGGCTCACGACGGTGCCGCGCTGCTCCTCCGACGCAATCTTCACCGTGCCGCCCGACTGCTTCGCGAACCCGTAGACCATGCTCAACCCGAGCCCGGTGCCGCGGCCGCCGGACTTGGTCGTGAAGAACGGTTCGAACACGCGCGCCATGACCTCGGCCGGCATGCCGCAGCCGCTGTCCTCGATCGCGATGCACACGTAGAGCCCCGGCTGGAGATCGTCGTCGGTCTCGGGCTGCGCGTCGATCTGCACGGTGGAGGTGTGGATGGCCAGCGATCCGCCGTCGGGCATCGCGTCGCGCGCGTTGAGCGCGACGTTCAGCACCGCCGCTTCGAGCGCCGACGGGTCGGCGAACGCCATCCCCGCGTCGGTACTGGTCGACGTCGTCACCCGGATCGTCGCGCCCAGCGTCCGGCCGAGCAGCCGCACGATTTCGCCGACCACGACGTTGACGTCGACGGCCTGCGGGTTGAGCAGGCGCCGGCGCGAGAACGCCAGCAGGTGACCGGTGAGGTCCCGGCCGTGCAGCGTGGCACGGATCACTTCGTCGATGATCTCCCCGGTATAGGGATCCTTGGGCAGGTACGCCTGCAGCAGTTCCACGTTGCCGAGGATGATCGCCAGGATGTTGTTGAAGTCGTGCGCCAGGCCGCCGGTCAGCTGTCCGACCGCCTCCATCTTCTGCGAGCGGAACAGCGCTTCCTGGGTGCGCTTCAGGTTCTCGTGCGCGTCGCGCAGCTCGGTGATGTCCTGCGAGATGCCGTAGACGCCGAGGCTGCGCCCGTCCTTGTCGCGGTAGACGCCCTTCGACACCAGATAGGTCTGCGGCTGGCCGTTCTGTCCGGTCGCGACCCCCTCGAACGACTGGTGCGTGCCGTTGGCGAGCACCTGTCGATCCGCTTCGATGAACGCGCGCGCATCCGCTTCGAGATAGAGCTCGATAGTCGTTCTTGCCGATGATGTCCGCGGTGGCCTTGCCGATGAAGCGCGAGAACGCCTCGTTGACCAGCACGTAGCGCCCCTCGAGATCCTTGACGAAGATCGCGTCAGGCGTCGCTTCGATCACCGCCTGCAGGATGTCGAAGCTGTTGGGAATCGCCATCGGGCATCATTGTGCCACTAACGTCGCTGGAATTCCGGCGAGCCGAGCAGCAGGCCGATGCGCACCGCCGCGGTGGCGCGGCTCGATTGCAGGACGGTTCGCGTCGGCTCGGAGAGATCGCCGCCAAGCACCCCGTCGGCCCAGGCGCCGACCTCGTCGCTGGCGCGGGGGACGTCGAGCGTGGCCGCGCCGGCGCCGTTGGCGGCGAGGCTCTGCGCGAAATTCAGCCGGCCGATCAGCGCGCCGGTGTTCATCCAGAAGGCCGAGCGATCGGCATAGCCGGTCGGCGGCTGGCACTGATACAGCGGTTCGCCCATGGCGCCGATGGTGCCGACCAAGCTGCGCGCGTTGGTCACCGACGCCCGCGTCGCGCGCAGCAGGCTGACGACGTACTCGAATGGCGTCTTGACCTTGGCGCGGCGCGCCGACGACGCCAGGAACTCCGGCGACGTCAGGATGGTCCGCATCACCTCGCGCAGGTCGCCGTCCGTGCGCCGGAACGTCTTCGCCGCCCGATCCACCAGCGCCGGCGGCGGATCGTCCTGCACGAAGCGGCGCGCCAGCTTGGCCGCGATGAAGCGCGCGGTCGACGGGTGCCGCGCCAGCAGATCCAGCACCCGCTCGCCGTCGTCGACGCCACCGCCGGCCTTGATCGTCCGGCCGAGCACGCCCTTGGCCTTGTGGTCGTGCATCTTGTCGTTGAACTCGAACCCGGTCGCCTCGTGCGGCTTCCTCATCGTCCAGCCGGTGAAGGCGCGGGCGACGTTGACGACGTCGGCCTGCGTGTAGCCGCCGTCGACGCCGAGCGTGTGAAGCTCCATCAGCTCGCGCGCGTAGTTCTCGTTGAGGCCGCGATCCCGGCTCAACCAGTTGTCGAGATAGAACAGCATCGCCGGGCTCTTGGCGGTGGCGCCGAGCAGATCGCGGAACCGGCCGAACACGCGCGGCCTGATGACGTCGCGCTCGTACTCGATCATCACCGGACGGTCGTCGATCTTCCGCGCATCGACGTTGAAGTGATTGAACCAGAAGTCGGTGAGCACCTCCTGGAGCTGGCGCTCGCTGTAGACCGCGCGCAGCAGCTTCTGGCCCTGGAGCGCGTCGAACGCGGCCTGGTTCTCGCGCTGATAGCGCAACTCGTCCGGCGTGACGCTGCTCTGCTGGAGCACCGCGACCGTCTTGTCGCCGCCCGGCAACGACATCGCGGCAATCGGTTGCAGGTGCCAGCCGAGCCTGCGGCAGCGCGGCGGTGCCGCCGGTCTTCTGGGTATCGGTGAACAGCTGACGCGCCGCCACCATCGGCAGGTAGAAGTCCGTCGCGAAGGCCTTCGAGCCGAGGCCCAGTGCCGTCAGCGGCGCCAGGCGCGCGTCGAGCCGCGCATCGTCGATCCGCTCCGGGTGCAGCTGCTCGGCGATGTAGGCCGCAAGCCCCATGGCCTGCACGCGATCGGTGTCGCCCGGCCGCGGACCGTAGGTCAGCCGGTTCAGCACGTGCACGACGGTTCGTCGATCGGGATGCTGGAGCGCGCGTGAACCGGTGCGCAGGCTCGGCGCGCAGCCGGCGAGGGCGACCCCGAGCAGCGCGACAAGGCACACGCTTCGCATCCAGGGTTAGACCGGCGCCGGTGTCAATGGTTACACTCACCAAATGATCACCGTCGCGCTGCTGCTGGTTTCGAACGTCTTCATGACGTTCGCCTGGTACGGACACCTCAAGCACCGCTCGGCGCCGCTGGTGGCCGCGATTCTCGTGAGCTGGCTGATCGCGCTGGGCGAGTATTGCTTCCAGGTGCCGGCCAATCGGATCGGCTACGGGCAGTTCACCGTCTACCAGCTGAAGATCATTCAGGAGGCGATCACGCTCGTGGTCTTCACCGGCTTCGCCTATCTGTACATGGGCGAAGCGCTGCGCTGGAACAACGCCGCGTCGCTGGTGTGCCTGATCGGCGCGGTCGCGTTCGCGTTCTGGCACGCATGACACCGGATCCGCAACCGCGACGTCATGGTCTATCACGTCACGATGATCGACGCGCTGGGCGGCGCGTCGATCGGCGATCGCTGGACGGTGTGGGTGGGGCCTGAGAGCGAAGGATCGTTTGACAGCGAAGGCAAGGCGATCGCGAGAGCGATCGAACTTGCCGACGATCACCGCCGTCCGGCCTGGCTGGTCAAAGACAGCGAGACGATCGCCCTTTGAACGGTTTCAGCGCTCTTCGGTCGAAGCGGGCACTACGATCTCTTCTGGTCGTTTGTGTCGCGCCAATCCGCCCTTGCGTCCTGCCGCCTGCGCTTCCTCGCGCGTCCACTCGTGAGCGGCGCCCTTCTTGTGCGCGGCGCGGCCGCCTTTGCTGGCGATCTCGCGCTGCCTGTTGCGATCCATTGATGCGAAGCCACGATCCTCGATAGCCATAGGGGTCTCCGCGCGTGTTCGGTGCAACAGCGGCTCCAGTCATGCCGCGTGAAAACCAACGGAAAATTCATGCTGAGCTCGAGCGATGACCTGTCGCTGTCTGGATTCGTTGCGTAAAAGCTCCACAGTTCACAGACGCGCCTGCGCTCGTTCATGCGAAATACAGATTTGTATTGTGGATTTCGAACGGCACGCCGGTTGCGCGTGGACGCGCACACCGAGGAGGCGGCCATGGATACCGGCAATGCGCGGAACCTGACGTGCCACCGTGCGGCTCGAAGCGTGTGGGATAAACGCGGCTGGCGCGGAGTGACGATCGAAGAACGCGTGGGTCCCTGGCTGGTCTCGCTCGCCGGCGTGAGCCTGGTGTGGGCCGGCGCGCGGCGCCGCTCGTGGCGCGGCGTTCGCCTGATGGCCGGCGGTGTGAGCCTGATCGGCTGCGCCGCAGCCGGCCTGTGCAACCCGCGGCACGCCGCCGTCCGGTGGCGTCAGCTCACGCAGCCCTCCTGGGATCGCGCCAATCTCGAGTCGATGGACTCGTTCCCCGCCAGCGATCCGCCTCCTTCGTCGGCGATGGCGATCAACGCGGCGATGATGTCGGATCTGTGATCGGCGCCTGCAGATAGACGAAGTCGATGCCGCTGCGCAGGTAGTTCTCGATCGCGCTCGAGCACCGCCGCGCTCCGGCGAACCACGGCGGGCCGTTCTACCGCACGCGGTCCTCGATCAGCGTCGAGAGGAACTCGAAGCCCGTCGGCGACTGCGCGCGCTCGCGGATCGACTCCAGCAGGTGGTTCTCGAGCTCGACGGCGTTCTGCACCGTCGGCAGCGTCGCCATCGCCTGCAGGAAGAACGTGTTGTTGTCGCCGAAGTGCGGATCGGCGCTGACGCCTTCCTCGTCGTGGTTCTCGAGCGCGCTGCCGAGCGCGTAGCCGACGATGCGGCCCGGAGACGCGATCGCGCAGGGCGATCCCGATCGCGCGCGGGTTCGCCATCGTCGCTTCGAGCGTCTCGAGCGGAAACTGCAGCAGCGGCCGTCGGCCGGCGCGGAGCACGTCGGCCGGGTAGGCGCCGGCGCCGTAGCGCTCCTGCTCCACGGCCAGGATCTGCAGCTTGTAGGCCTCGAAGTCGGCGGGCGTGAGCATCGACGCGTCTCGATCGTGTCGAGCGGAATGGCCAGCGTGCCGACGCGGATCTTCGGCGCCGTCGCGCTCGGCGTCGGCGCGCGACGCGCGCGCCGCGCCGACGCAGAGTCCTCGATCGCCAGCGCGCAGGATCGACAGCGCCTCGTCGATCGCGGACGGCTCGGTGTCGTAGCGCGGATAGAAGCGCACGCGTCCGCTCGCCGGCCGGCAGCAGCACCAGGCCGCGCCGGAACGCGCGGTCGAGCAGCGCGTCGCGCCAGTCGGCGCGCACGACGTCGAACGCCAGCATGACGCCGGCGCCGCGGACGTTCTTCACGATCTCGCGGTACTCGCGCGCCAGCGCCTCGAGCCCGCGCCTCGCCCGCTCGCCGGTCCGCCGCACCTGCTCGAGATCGAGCTTGTCGAGCAGCGCGAGCAGCCGCACCATGCCGACCGAGTCGCCTTCCCAGGTGGTGTTGAACTTCTTCTCTTCCTGGAAGAACGTGGCCAGCTCCTCGCTGACGAACAGGACGCCGTTCTGCGCCTTCTTCGCCCAGGTCACGACGTCGGGCGGACACGGCAGATCGAACAGCTCGTGCGCCCACAGGCGGCCGGTCATGCCCCAGCCGGTCTGCACTTCGTCGAAGACCAGCGGCACGTCGTAGATGCGCGTCAGCAGCCGCAGCTTGCGCATGAAGCGCGCGCTCGTCATGCCGCACGCCGCCCTCGCCCTGAATCGGCTCGACCAGCACGGCGGCGACGCGCCGCGAGCGGCGGACGACGTCGGGGCTGAGGTTCGCGCGCTGCGCCTGCGACGAACGCCTGCGACGTCCTGGCCGGGCTGCGCGAGGAACTCGTCGAGCGCGTCCATCTCGCGCCGGTAGGTGTCCTTGCTCTTCTCGGCGCGCGGCAGCCGGCCCGACACCAGCAGATCCCACAGCTGCTTCAGGCTGCGCTCCTCGCGCCGCGCCGTCTCCTTCGGCGCGTCGGCGTCCTCGACCGGAAACGGAATGTGCGGCCAGTCGAAGGTCGGAAAGCCGAGCCGCGCCTTCTTGCGGTGCGTGACCGCGAGCGCGCCGAGCGTGCGGCCGTGAAAGGCGCCGTCGAACGAGACGATGAACCCGCCGTCGCCGTCCGGCGAGGTCATCACGCGATTCATCAGCACGGCCTTGATCGCGTTCTCGACCGCCTCGGCGCCGGTGTTGACGACGAAGTGGCGCGGCGTGCCGGCGGGCGCGATGCGGTTCAGCTCGGCCTTGAGGCGCAGCGACAGCACGGTCTGGTATTCGGAGTGCGCGTAGCGCGACGGTGACGAACGGCAGCGAATCGAGGATCGGCGCGGACCACGCGCCGGATCGTTCTCGCCGAACGCATGCGTCGCGATCAGCGCGCCCATGTCGAGGAAGCGGTACGGCTCGCCCGCCGCGTCGCGATCGACGATGGCGAGATACGGGCCGACCGACTCGCCGGGATCGAACGCCACCGGCAGCGAGATAGAACAGGCTGCGCGACGCCGCGTCGAGCGCGCGCTGCGACAGCGGAAACAGCCTGCGCCACCAGGTTCTCGAGCGACTCGTCGCCGTCGCGCAGCCGCTCGGGGACGTGGGCGTGGATTTCCCCGGCGCGGTATCGGCGTTCAGCTGGCCGACGCGCTCGAGGAAGGCCGCGGCGCGGTCGAGACCCGTGGCGATGGCGTCCATCTCTCCCCAATCGTATCCGGCAAGCGGTAGTAAAGTCCTCCGCGGGAGATCACACATGACGCCTTTGAATCGACGCCGGTTCCTCCAGGCCGCCGCCAGCGGCGTCGGCACGCTTGCGGCGGGCAAGGATCGGTTGTTCGCCGCGCAGGGCCGCGCCGCCGCGACGGCCGAAGTCGTCGTGGTCGGCGCCGGCGCGTTCGGCGGGTGGACCGCGCTCTACCTTCGGGAAATGGGGCACACCGTCACGCTGATCGACCAGTACGGGCCCGGAAATTCGCGCGCGACGTCGGGCGGCGAATCGCGGCAGGTTCGCGCGGTCTACGGAGAACGCGAGATTTACACCAGGTGGGTCCTGCAGGCGTTCGAGCGATGGCAGGCGCGAGAGGCCGAGTGGGGCAAGAAGCTGTTCTTCCGCACCGGCCAGCTGTCGCTGGCGACCGAGTGGACTACGGAGCTGACCGAGACGCGTAAGGTGTTCGATCGGCTCGGCGTCAAGTACGAGGTAGTAAAGCCCGACGACCTGCGGCGCTTGTACCCACAGATGAACATGCGCGACATCACCGTCTGCCTGTCGACGCCGAGCACCGGCGTGTTGAAGGCGCGTGAAGGATGCGTCGCGGTGGCGCAGGCATTCGAGAAGAAGGGCGGGCGGTTCGTCACCGCGAAGGTGGAGCTTGGCGCCCGCGCTGGCGGCGCGCTGCAAGACGTCACGCTCTCAACCGGCCAGCGCGTCTCCGCGCAGACGTTCGTGTTCGCCTGCGGTCCCTGGCTGCCGAAGGTCTTCCCGGCGGTGATGAAGAACAAGCTCGCCACGCCGCGGCGCGCGGTCTTCTTCTACGGCACGCCGCCGGGCGACGAGCGGTTCACCTATCCGAACTTTCCGACCTGGTCGGTGGACAATGCCTACGGCTTCCCGAGCATCGAAGGCCGGGGGTTCAAGGTGGTGCCGACATTCGAGCGCGAGCTCGTCGATCCCGACACCCAGGAGCACGCGCTCACGGCAGACGAGCTGAGGAAAGGCCGGGCCTTCGCGGAGAAGTGGTTTCCAGCGCTGGCGAAGCAGCCGCTGGTCGACGGCCGCATCTGCCAGCGCGAAGACAGCGTCGACGATCACTTCATCGTCCAGCCGCATCCGGAACTGAGCAACGTGTGGCTGGTCGGCGGCGGTTCAGGCCACGGCTACAAACACGGGATCATGCTCGGCGACTACGTGGCGCATCGGGTCACCGGCCAGGACAAGGAGCCCGAGCTGGCGAAGACCTTCGCGCTGAAAACCGGGACGTTCTAGACCACGATCAGAAGGAACCGCCGAGACCGCGGAGGACGCAGAGAAAAAGATCTCTTCCTTGCGGTCTTTGCGGTCTCTGCGGTTTCTTCCGATCGTGAAACGCCTTAGCGCAGCTTCGCCGTCCGGCCTTTGATCGTCGCGGCGAGCGACTTGAACCGCATCGCGTCGACGGCCGATGCCGAGGCCGCGTCGGCCTTCGAGCTGGGCCGCCACCGCGTCGAGCTGATCGAGCACCGCGGCGGCGCCGCGCTCCTTGCCGGTGCGGATGCTGTCGGCGTGATCGATCGCCGCCTTCACCGCGCGGGCGCGCTCCGGCTGGATGCCCTTGCTGCGGGTCAGCTGATCGAGATACGCGCGCGCCACCGGCATCGCCGCCGGCCAGACGATCTTCTGCTGCTCCTGCGTGTTGAGCTCCTCGTTGCGGATCATCATCGCCGCGTCGAGCTCGTTCTGCGTCAGGTACTCGCTCGGCATCAGGCTGAAGATGTCGATGCCGCGGGCGATCTCCGAGCCGTAGATCTGGCCGTTGTACCAGTAGGCCGACCAGTAGCCGCCGAGCATCAGGTTCTTGGCGTCGATCGGCCCGCGGTCGAAGAACGCGATCTCCACCGGCGTGGTCGAGTCGGTGAAGTCGAACACCGAGACGCCGCCCTGATACCACGCCTGCACCATGATGTCGCGGCCCGGGCACCGGGATCAGCGAGCCGTTGTGGGCGACGCAGTTTTCCTGCTCGGTCTGCGGCGCCGGCATCTTGTAGTAGCCCTTGAACACCAGCTTGCTGATCGACGATGTCGAAGATCGCGTCGGCGCCCCAGTTGAGCAGATCGGTGGCGCGGCAGCGCGGCCGCGCGCCGCCGCCCCACTCGTCGGTGAAGATCACCTTGGTGCCGTGGTTGTTGAAGGTCGCCGAGTGCCAGTAGGCGAAGTTCTTGTCCGAGGCGACGTCGAGCCGCTTCGGGTTCTTCGGATCGCTGATGTCGAGCAGCAGGCCGTTGCCCGAGCAGGCGCCGGCGGCGAGGCCGACTTCCGGGAACACCGTGATGTCGTGGCACTGGTTGGTGACGCTCATCTTCTGCGTGCCGGGCCCGCTGTCGCCGCCCTTGTTGAGGCCGGCGATGTTGCCGGTCGCGGTATCGGCGAAGATGCGCGGGCTGGCTGATGACCTTGGCGTTCTGCGGCGCGGCGATCGGCACCTGGATCACGTCGATGCTGAACAGCGAGGTGTTCGGCGTCCTTGTCGGGCTCTGCGCCGGAGCAGCCCGCCAGCTCCTCGCCCGACCGCACGCCGCTGGTGCCGGAGCCGTAGACGTAGAGGTTCGCCTTGTCGTTCGGATCGGTGACCAGCGTGTGCGTGTGCGAGCCGCGGCAGGTCTGCACCGCCGCGACCTGCTTCGGCTTGTTGATGTCGGTGATGTCGAAGATGCGGACGCCGCGGAAGCGCTCGGCGCTGACCGGCGTCGAGACGCCCTGCGTGCCGCAGTCGAGGCGGCCGCGGGTCTGCTCCACCGACATGAACAGCAGGTTGCCGTGGATCGAGATGTCGCCCTGTCCGCCGGGGCAGACCGACGGCGGCGGCCAGCTTCGGCTTGGTCGGCCGCTCGATGTCGTAGGTAGTGAAGCCGTGGAAGCTGCCCATGAACACGTGGTTGCCGCTGAACGCCAGATCCGAGTTGGCGAAGCCGAGCATGTTGGCCTGCGGCGACCGCGGCCGGCGCCGTTCGGATCGGGCGCGGCTCGCGGCGGCAGGTTCGGATCGCGCTCCGGCGGAATCGGCGTGCCGCCCGGGTTGGCCGGATCGAAGAAGCCGTCCGGCTTGGGCAGGCTCGAGACCTTCTTCATGTTGCGCGCGGCCTCGCCGGCGTCGCGCAGCCCCGCCTTCAGCCCGACGCGGGGATCGTTCGAATCGGCCGGGCGCTGCTGCGCGCCCCCTTCGAGAGCGAAGGCGAGCATCACGGCCGAGACACACAGACAGGTGGCGGCGACGGATTTCATTTCGGCAGCTCCTTGAGCATTGAACCCATGCGGTCGATTTCCATGCGCTGATCGGCGTCCACGTCGGACGCGTACGAAAAGATCTCCGGCGTCTGGCCGGCGCCGTCGGTCGCGAACAGCTCGTGCACCATGGTGATGGCGCCGCCGTGGTGCTTGATCATGCCTTCGAGGAACAGCCGATCGAACGCGGCGCCCGTGGCCGCGGCGAGCCTCGCCATCTCCTCGGGCGTCAGCATCCCGGGCATCAGCGTCGCGCCCATCATGTGGTGCGCCCGCGGATCCGGAATTTGCTGGCCGCGCGCCTGCAGCCACTCCCGCATCATGTTCATCTCGTCTTTCTGCGAGACGTCGATCCGCAGCGCCAGCTTGCGCAAATCGTCGGACGCGGTGCGCGACGGCACCAGCGCGACCATCTCCACCGCCTGCGCGTGGTGGCCGATCATGCCCTGCATGAACTTGATGTCGGCGCCGGTGTACTGCACCTGCGAGAGATCGCTGGCCTGGGCCGCGCCGATCACCTTGCTCGGCTGGCCCGGCGCGCCGGGCTGGGTGATCGGCGGCTTCGCGTCGGCCGGCGCGGCCGAGCGGCACGACGCGCCGGCGACGACGGTGATCAGGATGGCGGCAATCCGGTTACGCACTCGCCATAGGATACACATCTATGAGGCTACAAAACCGTTGGGTGATCGCCGCGGCCGGCGTCGTCATGCAAATCGCCCTCGGCGCCGTCTATGCGTGGAGCGTGTTCCGCATCCCGCTGACCAGGGCGTTCGGCTGGACGATTTCCGAAGTCACGCTGACCTTCACCATCGCCATCTTCGTGCTCGGCCTGGCGGCGTTCGCCGGCGGCCTCTGGATGCGGCGGGTGGGGCCGCGGACGGTGGCGTTGACGGCGGGCGTGCTCTACGGTCTCGGTGTCTTCCTCGCCAGCTTCGCGGGCGGGCGGCTGTGGTGGCTGTACTGCTGGTACGGCGTGATCGCCGGGATCGGGCTCGGCCTCGGCTACATCGTGCCGGTGGCGACGCTGGTGAAATGGTTTCCCGACCGGCGCGGCCTGATCACCGGTCTGGCGGTCGCCGGCTTCGGCGCCGGCGCGCTCATCACCGCGCCGATCGCGACGCGGTTGATCGCCGAGGTCGGGGTGCTGCAGACATTCGCGATCCTCGGCGCCGCCTACTTCGTGGCGGTCACCGGCGGCGCGCTGTTCATGCGCAATCCGCCGGACGGCTACCGGCCAGCCGGGTGGACGCCGACCGCGAGCCAGCAACGGCAGCGCGCGGCCCAGCCGCACACGCTCCCGGACGCGCTCCGGCGCTGGCCGTGGTACGGACTGTGGGCGCTGCTGTTCCTGAACACCACCGCGGGGATCGCGGTCATCTCGCAGGCAGCGCCGATGTTCCAGGAGATCGCCAACGTCAGCGCGGCGCGTGCCGCCGGCATCGTCGGCGTCATCTCGATCGCCAACGGCGCCGGCCGCCTGTTGTGGGCCTGGCTGTCGGACTGGGCCGGACGCCGGGCGATCTTCGTGGTGATGTTTCTGCTGCAGGCGGTGGCGTTCTGGCTGATGCCGTCGGCCCACAGCCTGACGCTGTTCGCGGCGCTGACGATCGTGGTGCTGCTCTGCTACGGCGGCGGCTTCGGCACGATGCCGGCCTTTGCCGCCGACTACTTCGGCGCCGAGCATGTCGGATCGATCTACGGTCTGATGCTGACGGCGTGGGGCGTGGCCGGCATCCTGGGGCCGACGCTGATGGCCGCGCTGCGCGAGCGCTCGGGCGGCTACGACCAGGGACTGCGTTTGATCGCCGGGCTGATGCTGGTCAGCGCGATCATCCCGCTGCTGGTGAGGCCACCCACGACAAGGTCCGCCTGACGGCGGACACTACGGGGACCAACAACGGCGCATCGCTAGCAGCGGCGCATCAGTAGTAGCGGCGCATCGGTAGTGTCCGGCTTTAGCCGGACCAGCCGTGGGTCGCAGGCATCGCGCACTTGTCACCGCACCATCGTGTCGAGCAACCGCTGCAGCGCCTTCGCGGGATCGTCGGTGCGGCCAGTGTGCACGGGCGACATCTGGATGATGGTGCTGCGCGGCGACACCAGCCAGTGAAAGCGGCTGCGCTGCGGCAGCGCGCCGATCTCGCCCGCCTCGGCGCCGCCGCGGCACACCCGCGGGATCATCTCGAGATGGGCGCGGGTCGCCTCGACGTCGTGCGTCGGATCGAGCGCCAGCATCCTCGCCGCGTCGACCTCGATCCGCGCTTCGAGGAAGTCGGCGGACGGGCACGACAGAATCACGCCGACATTGATCAGCTCGCCCCGTTCGACCCGCGGCACGACCCGGATGATGGCGTAGTCGTAGGTGTGCTCACCGGGCACGGATGGCCTCCTCGACGAACGCGCGCGGCGCCGCCAGCCGGTCGATCAGGTAACCGGCGTACGCCGCCCGGTCCGGCGCACCGTCTTCCAGCCAGCTATCGGGAATCAGCGCGACGATCCGATCGATGCGGTCTGCGCTCAGCGCGCCGGCCATCCCGGCATCGACCCCGGCCAGCGCACCGGCCTTGGTCAGCAGCACGTGGTGCTTGATCAGCGGGAACGGCTCACGGGCGCGATCCAGCTTCGCCGCCCAATCCGGCGCGTGATGGAAGTACAGACTCGCACCGTGATCGATCAGCCACAGCTGGCGGTGCCACATCAGCATGTTGGTGTTGCGCACGGTCCGGTCGACGTTGGTCACATAGGCATCGAACCAGACGATGCGGGAGGCGAGATCGGCGGCGGGCTTCTCGACCACCGGATCGAACATCACCGAGGAGGGCAGGTAATCGAGCGCGAGGTTGAGGCCGGCGCTGTCGCGGATCAGGGCGAAGATCTCGGGGTCGGGTTCGGTCCTCGCCAGATCGGGATCGAGCTCGGCGAACACCAGCTCGGGCACCGACAGTCCCAGCTCCCGCGCGATCTCCCCCGACACCAGCTCCGCAATCAGCGCCCTGGGACCCTGACCCGCGCCGCGGAACTTCAGCACGTACAACCCGTCGTCGTCCGCCTCGACGATCGCGGGCAGCGAGCCGCCTTCGCGCAGTGGTGTGACGTAGCGTGTGACCCGGACCGTCCTCACAGCGCGGATAGGATAACTTACCTGTCCGATCGCGATCAGGGCTTGCCCGGCAGGAGGCCCCCGATCAACGGATCGAGATCGAAGCTCACGCCGAAGCTGGCACGTACGTCCTTCTCCTTGATCAGCTCGGTCCGGTTCGAGGCGGTGATCGAGAGCGGAATCCTCACGCCGCTGCCTTTGACCGGGATCGTCAGCTTTGCCTGCACGACGCCGATGGTGCCGTGCTCCGCCGCCGCGGCCGGGCCGGTGGCGTCGGCGGAGGCGACCGTGTCGTTCGGCAGGTGCGACAACCGCCCCGCCACCGTCAGCGTCACGGCCGGCAGCGACAGCAGGCTGCCGAGCGGGTGGTCGAACTGACCGGTGAGCTCGAAGCTCTTGAGCTGGTGCGTCACGCCCATCGGCGCCGAGCGATAGAAGTTCACCGCCACGTTAAGGGTAAAGTCCGTTTTGCGGGACGCGCCGAACGCCATTTCCCAGATGCCGGTGGCGGTGTAGAGATCCGGCAAGGCGGCAGTGCGTGCGGCCGACCAGTCGATGGTCAGCAGATTGCCCCTGCCGACGAAGTCGTAGACCGTGTCGATGGCGCGCTGGACCAGCGTCAGCTGCGCCACGTAGCCATCGAGCGCTTTGATCATCGCGTCCGGCATCGCCGGCAGCTTTTCCAGCTTCGCGAAGTCCGCCTGGAGCACGGTCCGGAAGCGGCCGCCGGCGGCGGCGATGTCGTGGTCGCTGGCGAATTGATCCTCGACCTTCGTCTTGACATCCGCCTCGAGGGCCCGCTGCCAGGCGGTGAATTCCGGCCACGCCGCCAACGCCGCGTTGATCGCGTCGACCGCCGCCACATACGCCGTCTCGTTGCGCAGCACCGCCTTCCACAGCACGCCATATTCAGCCGACGCCGGATCGCGATGGTTGATCAGCTCGGCGCGCGCCGACCAGGCGGTCAACTGACGACCGTCGGCGGTGAACGTTCCCGGCGTGCTGCCGGCGGAGGTGTCGAAGCTCGCGGCGAACGAGAGGCGCGCCGCCATGCGCGACGCGGTGCTGTTGGCGTAGTCGCTGTTGATCTCCACCAGGCCTTCGCCTTGCAGCGCCTTGACCACCCCGGCCGGCGTGGCGCGGAAGGTCACGGTGGTGCCGCTCACCTCCCTGTTGATCGCACCCGATTCGACGGCCACACCGAGAATGTCCGGCACCAGGCCCTTCATCGCGAGTGACGTGGAGCCGCCGCTGCCCGGCGTCGACCCGAGCTGTTTGAGCGCGCGCGCTTCCAGCGCCTGCAGCAGCGCCTTATAACCTTGGCGTTCGCCATGCGCGGCGATCAAGTACGCCACCACCTCGCCGTTCCGGCCGGTGCCGAACGTCGTCTGAAACGGGCGCGGGATGGCGGGCCTCGCCGCCGCGGCCGCGCCGGCCGCGACCATCTCGTCGATAATCTGCTCGCGCGACGTCTCTGGTGTCCTCGTCGGGGTGGTGGCCGGCTGCGCCGCCGCCGGCGGCGCGAGCAGCGTCGACACCGACAACACGAGCAGCGTGACGCCGATGACGCGAGAGCCGATCATCTGCCACCTCGCTTCCCGGCCGGCTTTCCTTTCTGGCCTTTCGGAGCCTTCTTGCTCTTGCGAGTCCCCGCCGCCTGCGGCGCCGGCGTGGCGGCGGCGCCCATGGCGACCGCGAACTTCGCGATCGCCACCTTGGCCGCGGCGTCGAAGGTGTAGGTGTGGACCGGCGCCGGATCGTGCGGCTGGCAGATGAGAAAGTCGGCATCGGTGGTGCCGTCGACGACCGCCAGCGTGACGACGCAGGTCGCGCCGAGCGGACCGGCGAGCGCGATCCGCAGCGTGCGGCGATCGCCCGGATTGCCACCGAGCGTCAACTGCCGCGCCGCGCCGATGTCCTGGTTGTCGAGCGTGACCCTCACCTGGCCGCCGCCATCCAGATCGGTCGCCAGCGTCGCCTGTTCCCCAGGTTCGCCGATGTAGGTTCCCGCGTCCACTCGATGCATGAGTCCTCCAGGCGCATCCGCCACTGTTGATTGTGACGGATATGGGGCCGCTTTTTCGCGCGGGTGTGCGGTTAACATATCGAACCGATGCCGCGGCCGCTGACCCGACACGACTACCGTACGCTCGCGCTCGCCGCGCTCGGCGGCGCGCTGGAGTTCTACGATTTCGTCATCTACGTCTTCCTCGCGCCGGTGATTGGCCGGCTGTTCTTTCCAGCCGAGATGCCGGACTGGCTGCGGCTGCTGCAGACCTTCGGCATCTTCTCGGCCGGTTACCTGGCACGCCCGCTTGGCGGGATCGTAATCGCGCATTTCGGCGACCTCCTCGGCCGCAAGCGGATGTTCACGCTGAGCATCTTCCTGATGGCGGTGCCGACGCTGGCGATCGGCCTGCTGCCCACTTACGCGAGCATCGGCATCGCCGCGCCGCTGCTGCTCCTGCTGATGCGGATCCTGCAGGGCGTCGCGATCGGCGGCGAGGTGCCGGGCGCGTGGGTGTTCGTCTCCGAGCACGTGCCCGAGCAGCGCTTCGGCCTGGGCATCGGCACGCTGACCGCCGGCCTGACCACCGGCATCCTGATGGGCTCGTTGATGGCCGGCGCGATCAACTCCTTCTACGGCCCGGCCGAGGTCGCGGCCTTCGCCTGGCGCCTGCCGTTCGTCGCCGGCGGCGTGTTCGGGTTCGTGTCGGTCTACCTGCGGCGCTTCCTGGCGGAGACGCCGGTGTTCCAGGAGATGAAGGCGCGTCGCGCGCTCGCGCGCGAGGTGCCGATCAAGACGGTCCTCAGGGAACACCTGCCCGAGACGCTGCTGTCGCTGGCGCTCACCTGGGTGCTGACCGCCGCGATCGTGGTCGTGATTCTATTCACGCCGACCTATCTGCAGCAGGTCTTCCATGTGCCGGCGAGCGCCGCGCTCCGGGCCAACACCGGCGCCACGATCGCGTTCATCGTCGGCTGCCTGGTGTTCGGGTGGGCGAGCGATCGGACGGGCACGCGCGTCGCGATGATCGTCGGGTTCGGCGGCCTGCTCGGCAGCAGCTATTTGTTCTATTCACGGTTGCCTGACGCGCCCGTCGTCCTGAACCTGACGTATGCCCTCACCGGCTTCTTCGTCGGATCGGTGACGACGGTGCCGATCGTCGCGCTGCGGCTGTTCCCGGCGCCGGTGCGGTTTTCCGGCCTCTCGTTTTCGTACAACGTGTCGTACGCGATCTTCGGCGGCCTGACGCCGGTGTTGCTGTCGTTGTGGCTGCGCACCAACCCGATGGCGCCCGCCTTCTATGTCGGCGGCCTCTCGATCCTCGGCATCGCGCTGGCGCTCGCCACCCGGTCTGATTCCTACAAGACCTGAACGCCGAATTCTGCGACACTTCCCCCGTGATGCGCGCGCTGACCGGGCGTAAGGAGTGGCAGTTCTTCAGCGTCCTGCCGAAGGCCGATCCGTTGCTGGCCGCCGGCTGGTGGATCGTGCTCCTGCTACGCGGCGTATTGCCGGTGATTTTCGCCATCGCGACTGGCATGGTCGTCGCCGCCGTGCAGAACGCCGGGAGCGTCGAGGGTGGTGGCATCGCCCGCCCGCTCGAGCTGGTGGGCGTGGTGTTCGTCCTGCTCCAGATCCTGACGCCGATCCACACCGCGCTCGGCGCCAACCTCGGCGATCGCACCGCGGCGTGGCTCTACGACCGCCTGACCGAGGCGTGCGTGCGGCCGCCGGGCATGGGGCATCTCGAAGATCCGTCGCTGACGAGCGACCTGACCGTCGCGCGCGATTTCGACCTCGGCATGACCGGCCCGCCGCTTGTCCTTCTCGATGGACTTCATCGCCGGCGGCATGGTCGAGATGATCGGCGGCATCGCGTCGGCGGCGTTGTTGTTCGGCTTTCGCCTGGTGGGCGCCGCTCGTGCTCGCCGGCGCCTGGCTGTCGACGCACTGGCTGCTGCGCGAAAGCGCCGTCTGGCGGGATCGCAACACGCCCGAGGTCCGCGCCGCGCAGCGCGACGCCGACTACACGTATCGCCTGGCGGTCGATCCCGGCCGGCAAAGGAGCTGCGGCTGTTCGGGCTCGTCGGCTGGACGATCGCGCGCTTCGTCGAGCGCCGGACGACGCTGCACCAGCTGCAGTACGAAGCGACGCGGCTGCGCGAGAAGCCGATGGCGTGGAGCCTGCTCGATCGTGCTCGCGGCCAACGTCGCTCGTGTTCTGGTCGCTGGCCGCGGCGGCGTCGAGCGGCCGCCTGTCGCTCGCCCGAGCTCGTGGTCTTCGCGCAGGCGGCGGTCGGCGTCTCGCTGCTCGCGTTCGGCGGCTTCACCTGGGCGCTCGACGGCGCCGCCGCGCCGGTCGCCGCGGTCCTGCGTCTCGAAGGCGCGATGGCGTCCGCCGGCGCGCTCGCATCGGGAACGGCGCCCGCGGCCGGGCATGCCGGCGCGCGAGATCCGCTTTCGCGACGTCACGTTCGCCTATCCCGCCGGTCACACCGGTGCTCGAGCACTTCGATCTGACGCATCCCGGCCGGCTCGTCGATCGCCATCGTCGGCCAGAACGGCGCCGGCAAGACGACGCTCGCCAAGCTGCTCTGCCGTCTCTACGATCCGCAGTCGGGCGCGATCGAAGCGGACGGCGTCGATCTGCGCGAGATCGATGTCGCGGCGTGGCGCGCGCGGATCACCGCGGTCTTCCAGGATTTCATCCGCCTCGAGATGCCGCTGCGCGACAACGTCGCGCCGTCGGGCGCGCCGGACGAGGTCGTCCGCGCCGCGCTCGAGTCGGCCGGCGCCGCCGGACCTGGCCGAGCCTCGACACCATCCTCGCGCGCGGCTACGACGGCGGCACCGATCTGTCGGGCGGCCAATGGCAGCGCGTCGCGCTGGCGCGCGCGCTGGCCGCGGTCGCGCTCGGCGCCGGCGTCGTGCTGCTCGACGAGCCGACCGCGCAGCTCGACGTGCGCGGCGAAGCGGAGATCTTCGAGCGCATTCTCGCGGCGACCCGCCACTGCACGACGATCCTGATCTCGCACCGCTTCTCGACCGTGCGCCACGCCGATCGCATCTGCGTGCTCGAGCACGGCCGGGTCGTCGAGCTCGGGACGCACGACGAGCTGATGGCGCTCGGCGGCCGCTACCGGACGATGTTCGACCTGCAGGCGCAGCGCTTCAACGCGACGAGGACGAGGAAGGCAAGCAGTATGACGTCCTCGCCTGAAGCGACGCGACGCCGACGATCTGCCGCCGGCGCTCTCGTCGATGTGGCGGCTGTGCAAGCTCGGCTACCGGCACGAGCCGGCGCTGATGCTGGTCGTCGTTCGTGCTGTCGCTGCTCTCGGCGCTGCCCGATGCGCTGATCGCGGTCTGGCTCAAGCTGCTCGGCGACGGCGTGCTCGGCCATCGACCGCGCCTGGTCCTGATCGCGGCGATCGGCCTCGGCGTGTCGGCGACCGCGCACCTGGTTCCTGCGCACGGTGAGCACGCGCGTGCAGCGCCGCTTCCGCGACAAGGTGACGATCGCGCTCGAATCGCACGTCGCCCGGCTGCATGGCGTCGATCGCGACGATCGCGCACCACGAGCGCCCCGACTATCTCGATCGGCTGTCGATGCTGCGCAACCAGGTCTTCGTGCTCGATCACATGTACATGTCGGTGTTCTCGACCGCGGGCTGGATCCTGCGGCTCGGGCGTCACCATCGCGCTGCTGGTGTCGATTCACCCGGCGCTGATGCTGCTCGCGGCCTGTTCGCGCTGCCGACGGTGCTGACCTCGACGTGGCGGCCGGCGGTCGAGCGCGCGGCGCAGGAGCGCGGCGCCGCCGTCCGGCACGGCTCGCGCGGCATCTGTTCACGATGGCGACGACGGCGCCGCCGGGCAAGGAAGTGCGCGTGCTCGGCATCGGCGAGCGCCTCGATGGCGCGGACGGCGCGAGGCGTGGGAGCGCTGGTACGGTCCGGTCGCGGCGGCGCGCTGGGGCTCGGCGGCTGTGGCACACGCTGGCGTGGGCGGTGTTCGGCGCCGGCTACGTCGGCGCGATCGTGTTCGTCGCGACGCGCGCCGGCGTCGACGCCCGGCGACGTGCTGCTGGTGCTCGCCGCCGGCTCGCGGCTGTCGGCGTACATCGGCGCGACGGTCGGCGAGATCGGATTCCTGCGCGGCTTCTGGATGGACGGCTCGCGGCGGCTGGCCTGGCTCGAGGACTACGCCGCGTCGCTCACCGCGGCGGCGGACCTGCGCCGCGCCCGACGGCGGTGCGCGACGGCATCCGGCTTCGATCACGTGTCGTTCGGCTATCCGGGGACGTCGCGCCTGGTGCTCGACGACGTGTCGCTGACGCTGCCGGCCGGCGCGGTCGTCGCGATCGTCGGCGAAAACGGCGCCGGCAAGACGACGCTGGTCAAGCTGCTGGCGAAGATGTACGAGCCGTCGTCGGGCGCGATCTTCGTCGACGAGACGCCGCTGGCGCGGATGCCGGCCGACGCGTGGCGCGCGCGGCTGGCCGGCGCGTTCCAGGATTTCTTCCGCTTCGAGTTCCGCGCCCGCCACAGCGTCGGCCTCGGCGACGTGCCGCGGATGGACGACGAGCCGGCGGTCGTCGGCGCGCGTCGATCGGGCCGGCGCGAGCGACGTGCGTCGCGCGGCTGCCGTCAGGGCTCGAGACGCAGCTCGGGCCGACCTGGCCGGGCGGCGTCGAGCTGTCGTTCGGGCAGTGGCAGAAGCTGGCGCTGGCGCGCGGCTTCATGCGCGAGCGAGCCGCTGCTGCTGGTGCTCGACGAGCCGACGGCGGCGCTCGACGCGGAGACCGAGCACGCGCTGTTCGAGCGCTACGCCGAGGCGGCGCGCGGCGACGGCCAACGACGGCCGCATCACGATCCTGGTGTCGCACCGCTTCTCGACCGTGCGCATGGCGAGCCTGATCGTCGTGCTCGACGGCGCGAAGCTGGTCGAGGCCGGCACGCACGAGGAGCTGATGGCGAAGGGCGGCCAGTACTCGCAGCTGTACGGGATCCAGGCCGCGGCGTACCGGTGAGGTCGGGTTAGCTCCGGCTATAGCGCGTTTCGAATTCACATGTGGCGGCGTCCAATCAGGTACGATCGGCGCTGCGACCCCAGCGCTACGCCGAAATCGAGAAGCGCGCTTTAGAACAGCGGCCGCCAGGTGTAGAACAGCGCGGCGCAGAGCGCCTGCAGCATCGCGAAGCTGACGATCCACGCGGTGCGCTGCCGCGGCGTGACCACGGCCGCGAGCCAGACGAACGCCGGAAACAGCACCGACGAGAAGCGGCCCGCCGACAGGAATCCGCCGGTGGTCAGCGGCGGCAGGATGTTGATCAGGATGAAGGCCGCGAAGGCGATCCCGAATCGCCGCCACACCGGCCACACCGCCGCGAGCACGAAGACCGCGCCGAGCACGTTCAGCAGGTCGTACGGCGACCGCGCGACGTACTCGTAGAGCCCGGCGTGCCCGATGAAGCTGGTAGCGCGTCGCCACCAGATGCGGCGAGGCTGGTGTAGTGCCGCCCCCACGCGGCGTGGCCGCTGGCCCAGGCGATCGGGTTGCCGGTCATGCCCCAGATGAACGTCGAGTACAGCAGCGTGCCGATCGCGCAGGTCGCCGCCGGCGGCCAGCGCGGCCGGCGGCGAGATCGTAGCCGGCGCCGCGCGCCGGGCAGAACGCCGGATTGCCGATCACGGCCGCCCGCGATCGCGCGCGGCAGCCACGGCGACAACGCCAGCAGCGCCAGCGGCACGGTGAGCAGCCCGCCGTTCGGACGGGTCAGCCCGATGACCAGACCCCACAGCCCGGCGCGCACGAACTCGCGCCGCCGGAAATGGTGGAAGGCGCCGAGCGCCGCGAGCAGGTACAGCGACTCGGTGTAGATCGCGCCGAAGAACAGCGCGAACGGATACGCCGCGACCAGCCATAGCGCAGACGGGCGCGCGCTCGTCGCCGATCTCGTCGCGCGCGAAGGCATAGAGATAGGCGAGCGCGAACAGAAATGCCGCCAGCGAGACGATCGTGCCGGCCGCGACGTAGGCGGTCTTCCGATTGCCGAGCAGCAGCGCGACCACCCGCGTCACCATCGGATAGGCCGGAAAGAACACGATGTTCTGCTGCGCCTCGGCGCCGGCCTCGGGGATGTAGCTGTAGCCGTTCTCGGCAATCTGCAGATACCAGCCGGCGTCCCACCGCAGCGGCAGGTTCATCAGCTCGTTGTCGTAGTCGCGCCACGGCGGCGCGCCCGGCGGGTAGCCGAACATCAGCACCGCGAGCAGGCCGGCGAAGACGATCGCCGGCCGCGAGCCGGCGAACACCGCGCGCGGCCGACCGCAGCGCCGCCGATCGCGCCCAGCGGCGCGCCTGCGTGCAGCGCGTGGCGTAGATCGGCTGGTCGCGGACCAGCAGATGACGGACGGCCGCCGACCAGCAGCGCCAGCAGCAGCGGTCGAGACGAGCGAGGTCAGCGCGAAGCGCCACTCGCCGAAGCGCAGGCGGAAGCCGCCGGTCGCCGACACCGTGACGCCGATGATCACCAGCGCGATGGCGACGAGGTCGGCGGCGCGCGCCCACCGCGGCAGCGCGGCCGCGTCTCCCGCTTCGATGACCGTCCACTGATTCCGAGCGCTAGCGCCAGCGCGGCGTCAGGAGTCGGCCATCGGCGCGATGGTTACGCCAGCGCGCGCTGCACGGTCCAGAACAGCCCGACGAGCGCGATCGCGAACGACGCGGGCACGACGATGAAGCGGCGGTAGGCGACGCGATCGCGCTGCTGCCAGTAGGCGCACGGCCGCGAAGGCGATGGCAATCACGCGTCAGCTGCCCGGCCTCGACGCCGACGTTGAAGGACACCAGCGCGGTGAGGAACTGCCGGCCGCGGCAGGCCGAGATCGCGCAGCACGCCGGCGAAGCCCATGCCGTGCAGCAGGCCGAACGAGAACACCAGCGCGAGCCGCCACGGCTTCAGCTCGCCGACCACCAGATTCTCGATCGCGACGTAGGCGATCGACAGCGCGATCATCGGCTCGACCACCTTCGCCGGCAGCGACACGATCCCGTACATCGTCAGCGCCAGCGTGATCGAGTGCGCGATGGTGAAGGTGCTGACCTGCGCCACGATCGACCGCCACTGCGACGTCAGCAGGAAGATGCCGACGCACGAACAGGACGTGATCGAAGCCGTTGCGGCAGGATGTGCGTGAAGCCGAGCGCGAAGTACTGCCACGCCGATCTCGGCGCGCGTCGGCGGCGGCAGCGGCGCCGCCAGCGAGACCGGCGCGCTCGGCGCGCCGCCGACCACCCACTGGGTCTGCGACCGGGCCGTCGCCGATCCTGACGTTGAGCGCGTAGGTGCCGAGCGCGAGGCCGTAGGTGAAGGCGAACGTCGGCGCGCCGGCGGGCACCGCGCCGGTCAGCCGGACCTTCGACGGCGCCTGCGCGAGATCGCTGAACGCCGACGACGGGCAGGTACTCGAACGCCGGCGCGGCCGGCCGTGCCGTCGAACGAGACGCCGGCCCGCTCGAGGAACACGTCGGCAGAGCGCCGCGATCCGGCGATCGCGCTCGTCGCGCGGCAGGTCGCGCGAGATCGGCTGCTGACCGTAGCGCCTCGAGCGTCGACAGCAGCGCGTCGGGATCGACGACGACGTCGATCTCGTAGCGGCCGTCGCGCAGCGACGCCTGCACCTGCGTCTTGCCGATCTCGTGCGCGCTGGCGGCGATCGCGACCAGCAGCGCCACGCAGAGCGTGATGATCGCGACGAACAGGTTCGGTCGACGCCGTCGACTCGCGCCGGCTGCGTCATCGCGCCGCCTGGCCCGCCGCGGCCGCGATCGCCTCGGCGTGAGCGCGGATGTCCGCGTCCCTGGTGCCGGTGCGCAGCGCCTGCGCGATCGCGTCGCGCGCCGTCGGCGACGCGGCCGGCCTTGAAGTACGCCCACGCCAGCGCGTCCTCGGTGAAGATGTCGTGGCGCTCGGCCGCCGCCTTCTCGGCGATCGCCACCGCTTCGCGGAATCTTGCGATCGTGATCGGCGAGGAAGCGCGCCAGGTTCTTCGGCTCCGGCGCGTCGACGCGCCAGCCGGCCTCGGCGAGCGCGTACTGCCGCTCGGCGTCGTCGCGCGCGGCCGAGCTGCTGCCAGCAGATCGCCGGTGCGCGCCGCCAGATCCGGCGTCGGCGCCGTCTTCTGCCAGCTCCTGCAGCAGCGTCAGCGCGCCGCTCCGATCGCCGCGCGCCGCGAGCAGCCTTGGCGTAGCCGATCACCGCGAACGGATGGCCGGGAAACGCGTGCGAGGCGGCGATGTACTCGGCCTCGGCCTCGTGCAGTCTTGCCGAGGCGCAGATACAGATCGCCGACCTGCGCGTGATGCCAGGCCAGCGCTTCCGGATCGTCCGGCGGCGTCGCGTCGGCGGCGAGCTTCATCGCCTCGATCGCGCCGGTCAGATTGCCCTGCAGCTCGCGCGCGTAGGCGACGCGCGCGTAGGCGGCGGCGCTCGGCCGCAGCGCCATCATCCGGTCGAACGCCGTCGAACGCCTGGTCGTAGTCGCCGAGCTCGAGGTGGCCGTCGCCGATGACGCCGTAGTTGATCGGATCGTACGGGCCGCGCGTCGCGGTTCTTCTCGCCGACGGCGATCGCGTCGCGAAACCGGTGCTGCGACAGATAGCAGGCTGCCGAGCTGCGCGGTTGGCGTCGTAGTTGGCCGGATCGTCCGTCGAGCGCGCGCTGCAGCGCCGCCTCGGCTTCGATCGCGAGGCCGGCGTTGCCGGTGATGCGCGTCTGGCGGACCAGCGCGTCCGCCAGCATGACCGCCGCGCCGACATCGTCGGGCCGTCGCGCCGAGCGCGGCGCGCAGATTCGGCGATGCGCCGCGTCGAGATCCTCGCGCGACGGTGCCGGCGCCGCGCGTGCCCGCGAGCGTCGGCCGCGTCGTAGGCGACACGGCTGCGGCGCACGTCGCGCCAGTTGGCGACCGCGACCATCGCCGCCACGGCGGCGATGATCGCGACGAGACGATCGTTGGCAGGCGTCGAAGCAGCTTGCGCATGACGTCCTGAGCTGCACCGTTATTGCGGCGGCTCGGGGTTCAGCTTCCACGGAGTTGCCGCCCGAGTGCGGGAACGCGAGGTACGGGAACGTCGTGCGGAACGCGACGTCGTTGCGATCGACGCCGTCGCCGAGCGTCGTCTTGACGCCGCCGAGGACGCCGGCCGCCGCCTGCAGCGTGATGTCGATCACGTCGTCGGTCAGCCGACGGCCGTTCGGGAAGCCCTGGATGTCGCCGGCGAGCACGCCGAGCCGGGCCGGCGCCGCGGTCGGCAGGATGTCGGTGTTGAGCCGGAGCATCTCCGACGCCTTCACGCCGGCCGGCTGATTGAGGCCGGGCACGCCGGTGAGGAACACCTGCACGAGATCGTTGCGCGGCGTCGCCGGCGCCGGGATGCCGTAGACCAGCTGCAGCAGCTTCGGCACTTCCGGATCGGTCACGTAGCTGAGGAACTGCGCGTCGTCCGACGGGCTTGCTGCCGTTCCACTTGTCCTTCTGGCCGACCGGGATCACCACCTCGTTGACCAGCGGCATGCCGAGGCGCGACACCTGGACGAAGCTGCCGGTGGACGTTTCCGAGCCGGCCGCGCGCGTGGTCGTCGCCGGACGGCTCGCGGTCGCCCAGACGCCGATGATCGGGCTCGCCGGCCTTGAGCGAGTTCTTCGGCACCTGGATCGCGATGCTGTGGACGTTGAAGCCGGCGAGGCTGTCGGTGCCGGCTTCCGAGAGGTTGCCGCCGTAGAGCAGGTCGAACACGCGCAGGTCGAGGAAGAACGGATCGTCGGTCTGCCCGGCGAAGACGCGGCCGACGCTGCCGTCCGCCTGGCGGAATTCGTAGATGCCGCTGCCGTTGCCGCCGTAGTTCGGCGTCGACGCCGGGCCGACGTTGTCGTACATCGTGCGCATCGGGCCGGCGGTGAACACCGTGCGGCCGTTCTCGATGCGCGTCACGGTGTAGGTCTGGTACATGTTGCGGTTCGGCGTCGTCGAGCGACGTGATCGGGCCGGTGGCGTAGAGGAACGTGTTCGGGTTGCGCGACCTGCGAGGTGAACCGGAACTGGTAGGTGATGTCCTCGACGCCGTCGCCGTTGTTGTCGATCTTGATCTCGTAGAGGACGTTGTCGCCGAAGCGGAAGAAGTTGGGGCCGCCGGCGGGATCCTCGAACGGGATGAACGACGCGATCAGCGTGACCGTGTCGGGCGCGTCCGGGCTGACGAACGCGTAGACGTCGGTGTTGTCGGCCTGCGGATCGCCGCTGATGAGCGGCGCCTCGCGGTGGCTGGATGCCCGGCCCGGCATGATGGCGTAGCCGAGCAGGAGCACAATCAGGGTCACGAAATACAGCGGTCGTCGCACGAAACACCTCCGCCCCATCTACGGACTGGGACGGAGGATGGATGTTTCCGATCAGAACCCGCAGACGCCCTGGGGGAACAGCCGAACGACCTTGTCCGTCACGACGGCGCTCACGTTGCCCAGGCTGTCGTGGACTTTCAGCGTGACGGTCATCGTGAACCACTGGTCAGCGGGCGCCGCCGGAAGCGGCGGCGACGGTATCAGGCTGCAGTTGACCGCCGGATTCGTGAGCACCG
Organism: uncultured Acidobacteriota bacterium; assembly: GCA_963794705.1. GTDB lineage: Bacteria > Acidobacteriota > Vicinamibacteria > Vicinamibacterales > CAVVIG01 > CAVQFC01. The sequence continues at coordinate 34,490 of CAWCFI010000002.1, read as the reverse complement.
GCCCGGACGTGGTCTGCGAGAACGTCGTCTTGACGCCGTAGGTCCAGTCCCACGCGACGATGGTCCCCGGAGCGGTCGATGTGCTGCCGTTGAAGGTGCAGTTGATGGTGTTGCCGCTATTGGCCAGCGCGCAGGTTTCGGTTTCCGTCGCGCCGGTCACGCCGAAGCTCGCCGTCGCCACGGTCGGCGGCGTCACCGAGAGCACGGCCGACTTCGAGTCGCCGCCGTAGGAGCCGGTGATCGTGCGTGGAGACCGTGCCGCCCACGGCTCGCGTGAAAGCGGAGAAGGTCGCGCTCGTCGAACCAGCCAGCACCATGACGGTGGCGGGCAGCGTGACCGGATCGGTGCCGGACAGGGCCACCATCGCCCCACCCGCGGGCGCCGCGCCGGACAGCGTCGCGGTACCGATGACGGCGTCGCCGCCAACCACGCTGGCGCTGGCGAGCGTGATCGACACCAGCGCGGCCTTGGCGGTCACCGTCAGGACTGAAGACTGCATGCTGCTGCCGCCCGTCGACGCCGTGATCGCGGCGGTGCCAGGCGCCACGGCGGTGATCGTAAAGGTGGCGCTCGATGATCCGGCCGGCACCGTCAGCGTGGCCGGGACCGTCGCGACCGCGGCATTGCTGCTGGTCAGCGCGACGCTGGCGCCGGTGGACGGCGCCGCGGCGCTCAACGTGACGGTGCCCTGTCCGCTGGCGCCCGCGGCTACACTGGCGGCGCTCAGCGTGACGGACGATAGCGCGGTGGTGGGCGAAGTCGGCGACGTGGACGAGCCGCCGCATTGTATCGAGGCGAGCAGACCGCTGACGGCGATCAGGAGCGTAATCAAGGAACGTGACTGTCTGCTGACGTGCTTCATGCCCGATGAGGTATCAACATCGGTGCCACGCCACGCCGACTCAATAGTGCTGAGCAAAACAGCCCGACAGCAGCCGAGCCGGCTCAGCCGCGTAGCGATCGGCAGGTAATCGGCGACCTACTGTACTGACGGCGTTGCCGTCGTTTTCAGCCTGTGACCCTGATCACGTCCAATTCGGCCCGATCGACAAAGCCCAGCGATTGATACAGCTGGTGGGCGCGAGTGTTAGCCGGGGACAAGTGCAGAATCGGGAAGAGCCCGCGATCGACCATCGACTCGACCAGCTTGCGCACGATCGCACCCGCATAGCCGCGTCCCAAATACGACGGGTCGGTGCAGATGCCGCTCACCTCGCGATAACGATCGGCAAACAGCCGCTCACCTCCCATCGCAACCAGACGGTTCGCGTCGAACACGCCGATGTACTGGCCCATCGCGATCGTTCTTCGCCGGAAATAGCCGGGAAAGACGCGGCCGGTGAGATCGAGCATGGCGGGAATGTCCGCATCGTCGAGCGGCCTGAGGTCGCATGCCGGTGGCGTGCTCGAATCGGACAGGCGCTCGCACTGCATTTGGAGAATCGGCGGACACGATTCGGCGCGAAGGCGATCGGGCAGCGACGGCAGTCGCCCGACGAAGTAGGTCGGCGCTCCGCTGGAGAGCGCCAGCGCGAGCCCTGTGGCGGAAGGGCGATCGCCGTCGTCCGGGACGGCGGCAAACGGCGCGACGTCAGCCGGGTATGCGGCGACCGTCGCGTCGCCGTGCGCGAAGTGCGCATGCCCGGTGCGCAGCGAGAACCAGACGGGGTTCCTCAGCGGGTCCAACGAAACGATGCTACTTCTTCTCGCCCTGCAGGGTCATTTTGACCTGGGTGACTTCCGCGCGGATCTCGTCAATCAGGCCCCGGTCGATGGCGATCGCGCCGTCCTTGCTCTTGTGGTCGTCCACGGCGCCGTCGAGCACTTTCTGAATCCGATCGAGCAGCACAATCGCGGTGCCGTGATCGGTGTCCGTCGCCGGTGACTGCATGGATGGCGCGCTCATCGCTGGAGCGGCGCCCGCAGTCTGGGTCTGCGTCATCGGCTGAGTCGCCTGCGTCATCGGCTGAGTCGCCGGCGTTGTCGGTTGAGTCGTCGGCGTTGTCGGTTGAGTCGTTTGCGTGGTCGGTTGAGTCGTCGGCGTTGTCGGTTGAGTCGTTTGTGTGGTCGGTTGAGTCATCGGCGGCGCAGGCACGGGCGCCGGGGTCTGCGCGAAGAGCGGCGTGGCCGAGCAGACGATGGTGAGCGCGGCGGCCGGGACGAGTTTCATAATGATCACGTTGTCCTCCTCGAATTGGCTCGGCGCACGTGCGTGAGCCCGTCTGTTCACAGAGCAAGCCCGGTGCCGCCCGGTTGGCGGTCCCGGCGCCTGCAACGTCCGGCCGCCTTATGACATCCAATCGCGTGAGAGGACTCGTCTGTGCCCAAGTTTGAGGACGGCAGCCGCCTGACCGAGTTCGCGTCGCTCGGCGACGGACAGATCATCGCCCGGGTCGTGGCCGGTGAGACGCCACTGTTCGAAGAGCTGATGCGGCGCTACAACCAGCGCGTCTACCGCGTGGCGCGAGCCATCGTCAAGGACGAGGGCGAGGCCGAGGACGTGATGCAGCAGGCCTACCTGAATGCCTTCACGCACCTGCGGCAGTTCGAGGAGCGCGCGAAGTTCTCGACGTGGCTGACGCGCATCGTCATCCACGAGGCGCTCGGCCGACGCCGCCGGACGCGGCCCGCCGATCGGATCGCGAACGATTCCGAGGTGGAAGCCATGTCCCGTGCCGAGTCTGACGGACCGAGCCCCGAGCGGCAGGCATACGCGTCCGAGCTGAAACGCATCGTCGAGGAATCGGTCGACGCGCTGCCCGATTCCTACCGCGCCGTGTTCATGCTGCGAGAGATCGAAGGGCTGTCCACGGCGGAGACCGCCGAGGGGCTGGAGCTTGGCGAGGAGGCGGTGAAGACCCGGCTGCACCGGGCCAAGGCCATCGTGCGCCGCGAGCTGTTCGCGCGCGCCGGCGGCTCCACCGCCGGCGCGTTCACCTTCGGCCTCTCTCGCTGCGACGCCATCGTCAAGCGAGTGCTCGCGCAACTCGAGCCTCGGCCTAGCGCGCTCTACTGCCCCGGCGCCATCGACGACTGCAGGTGCTTCGGGCGTGCTCGAGATGCGCCACGAACGCCGGCCGGACCTTCACCAGCAGCGCCTTCAGCTCCTCGTTCTTCGCGCCCGGAATCAACGTCTTGTCGATCGCCGCGATCACCTGTTCGTGATACGCGACTTCATGATCGACGTACGCCTTGTCGAAGGCCGCCCCGTCGAGCGTCTCGAGATGCGCGACGTTCTCGCGCGCCGCCGGCCTTCAGGCTCTGCGCGGTCGGATTGTCTTCCGGCGTGACCTTGAGCCTGGTGACCAACGCGACCGCGGAAGCGTTGACGCCCTTGTGATCGGTGACCATCTGGCGGCCGAACCGTTTCACCTCTCCATCTGCTCGGCTTTCGGGACGCGGCCAGCTGCACCGGCGTCGATGTCGACCTGGTTGGCGGCGACGACGATGGCCGCGATCTGCGCGTCGTTGATGGACTGAGCGCCCGCCGCGGTGACGAACATGAGTGAACCGAACAAGAACGAACGTGTGAATTTTCATGACTCGATTGGAGTGACGGCGCGAACGCGATTCCGTTGCTGAGCGCCGCAACGTCCGCCCCGCCGCCGCACTCCAATCACCATGCGCACAAAGCTCGCCGTCGCCGTCTCCTCGCCATTCCGTTCGTCGTCCGTGATCGGCCTTTCGCTGGTGCCGCATCGGCTGCAGCGCCCAACGCGTCACGCCGGCGGCCGCCGCGCCGGGCACCTTCGACGCCGTGATCGAGCAGAACCATGGCGATCTGTTCAATCGCGGCCGCCAGATCTTTCGCGTCGACACGTTCGGCGACGAGCGCTTCTGGAGCGACACGCTCAAACTGCATCAGGCGATCGGCGGCGCGCGTTTCGGCGGGCGTCGGTCCAGGCGTCAGCCCCGCCACGGCGCTCGCCGTCGGCCTGAAGCTCGACGTCGAGGCTGGTGCCACGCTCGGTGCTGTCGGCGATTGGCGAACAGGACGATCGATCTCAACGATCCGGCCAACACCCTCGCGCTGATCAACGCCAAATCGGTGATCGGCGTGATCCCGTTCGGCGGCGCAGGCGGTCAGCCGCAAACGTTCGGCCTGACCTGCGCGTTCTGCCATTCCACGGTCGACGACTCGTTCGCGCCCGGCATCGGCCATCGGCTCGACGGCTGGCCGAACCGCGATCTCAACGTCGGCGCGATCGTCGCGCTCTCGCCGGATCTCAGCGCCGTTGCCAGCCTGCTGCAGATCGATCAGGCGACGGTGCGGACGGTGTTGAACAGCTGGGGACCCGGGAAAGTTCGACGCCGAGCTGTTCCTCGACGGCAAGGCATTCCGTCCCGACGGCAAGACCGCGGCGACGCTGATCCCGCCGGCGTTCGGCCTGGCCGGCGTCAACCTGCACACCTACACCGGCTGGGGCAGCGTGCCGTACTGGAACGCATTCGTCGCCAACCTCGAGATGCACGGCTCCGGCGTCTTCTACGATCCACGGCTCAACGACAAGACGCAAGTTCCCGGTCGCGGCGCGCGCCGGGTTCGGCAACGTCCGCACCGGGAGGCGACGACGGCATCACCTCGACGGCTGGCGGCGCTGCAGTTCTACCAGCTGGCGATTCCCGCGCCGGCGGCGCCGGCGGCAGCTTCGACATCCGCGCCGCGGAGCACGGGCAGACAGCTGTTCAACGGGCCGGCGCGCTGCTCCACCTGCCACGTGCCGCCGCTGTTCACCGAGCCTGGATGGGCGATGCACACGGCCGACGAGATCGGCATCGACGATTTCCAGGCGAGCCGCTCGCCGGACGGCAGCTACCGGACCACGCCGCTCAAGGGGTCTGTGGGCGCACGCCAAAGGCGGCTTCTATCACGACGGCCGCTATGCCGACCCTGCTGGCGGTCGTCCAGCACTACAACCAGACGTTCAACCTCCGGATGACCGACGGCGAGATGAACGATCTGGTCGAGTACCTGAAGTCGCTCTGATCGCTACTTGCCGACCACCACGATCGAAAACGAGTCGGGCACCATCGTGCGCGCGGGACCGCGCCCGCCGGCCGGCGGCGGGGTGGCGGGCGGAGGCGCGGCAAGATACTCGGCGCCGATCAGCAGCACGTGGTTGGTCTTGCTGTCCAGGGTCAGCGTCTTCGCGCCAGACATCGTCTTGAGGTTCTGCTCGACCACGAAGCTGGTCGGGCTCTTCTCCTTGACGATCGTCAACGTGCCGTCGCCCTGCCCGGACGAGCTGAACGCTTCGCTCGGTCGCGGGATTGAAGACGGCGCCGTCGGAACTGCCGGCCATCGGCAGCGTCGCGATCATCCTTGCCGTCGTCCGCGTTGAGCATCACCATCACGCCGGGCGCGGGCAGACGGGCAGGCCACGAACAGGACGTGATTCTTGGCGTCGAGCGCGAGCCCGGCCAGGCCCTCGCCCTTGCCGCCCAGATCGTAGTGCGCCGTGACCGCCATCGTCTTGGCGTCGATGACGGCGACGTTGGCCTTGTCCGACACGTCCACGAAGATGTGGCCCTTGCCGTCGGACACGGCCTGCTCCGGCGCGCCGCCCAGATCGATCGTGCCGACCACGGCGCCGTCCTTCGAGTCGATCACGGTGACGTGCGGCGCCGCGTGGCTGAAGACGTAGACGCGGTCGTTGAACGCGTCGAACAGGATGCCGTCGGGATTGCCGGCGACGTCGATGGTCTTGATCAGCGCCAGCGTTTTCGTGTCCCACATCGCGACCGGCTTGCTGCTGGCGAAGCCGTGCCCCGACTTGGGATCCACCGCCGCGCCGTTGCCGCGGGTGTTGGCGATTTCGCCGGCGGGCGCGAGGCGTGTCCAGATCGAACACCGTCACCCGTCCAGGAATCGCCGCCGCTGTGGCCGTCGCCGCCGTGGCGCCGCGCGGGATGTACAAGCGCCGTCCGTCGACGTCGGCGTAGACGTAGTCGAACCCGCCGGTGCCGCCGACCTTTGCGGTCTTCAGCACACGGTAGGGTCCGGAAGCGGGCGACTGCGCCAGTTCGACGGACACGGAGAGCGCGATCGCGATCGTGAGAAGCGTGATGAATCGTCGCATGCCGACGTTTATACATCGATCGACCGCGCGACATGTGTTCATAGTTCTGTCATCTTGGCAGGCTGAAGGCCTGCACTACATCAGCCACCGGTAGTGCGGACCTTCAGGTCCGCGCGCACGTCTGGCAGGCCTGAAGGCCTGCACTACATACGTTGCGGAACGCTTATCGCCAGCCGTCGGATGTTTTCTGAAACTCGCCGGTCCAGGTGGGTTGGAACGTCTGCGCGGTATCGTTCCAGCTGTAGCGTTCGATGGTGATGCGGGGAGGCGCAAGGCGCACGACGTTGATCGTGTTGACCTCGCCGCGGCCGCGGGTCGACAGCGTTCCGGCCTGCACCACCAGCGCGGAGTGTCCGGGCATCTGATACCGCTCCGCGGTGTGGCCGACGTGGCTGACGTGAAGATGGCCGGCGAGAAACAGGTCGGCGCCGGCGGCTGCGAGCTGCGCCATCGCCATGCCGGATCGCCCGATCAGATCCTCGTCACGGTGCCCGGCCGGCAGGCCGAACGGATGATGGGTGACCACAATCCTGACGGCCGCGGGCGGCGCCGCCTTCAGGCGCGCCGCGGCGCGCGCGACCTGGGTCTCGTTCAAGCGGCCGCCGCCGTGAAACGGCAGCGATCGGGCGCTGTTGAGGCCGACCGCAATCATCTCCGCGTCCTCGAACACCGGCTCCAGATCCTGGGCAATGTGGCGGCGATAGCCACCATACGGATCCAGAAACCGGGCCGCGATGTTGAAGAGCGGCACGTCGTGGTTGCCGGGGACGACCAGCCGCGGAATCGGGAGCCGATCGAGAAACGCCCTCGCCTGTTCGAACTGGCTGCGCCTGGCACGCTGCGTCAGGTCGCCCGAGATCGCGACGAGGTCGGGGCCGATCTCGTGGACCGTGCGCACCAGCGGCGCCACCAGCCGCGCGTCGACGCGGCCGAAATGAATGTCGGAGAGATGCACGATGGTCCGCATCGGTCAGCCCTGAGGTACCACCACGCGCAACGCGCCGGCGCGCGTTCGATAGTGCAGCGGCGTCTTCATGATCCTGATTTCGCCGTCGAGCGCCACATGCTGCTCGCGCCCGGTCCGCGGCTTGTCGATCCACAGCTCGCCGGCGCGCACGATCTCGAACTCGCCCGACTGCCTCGCGCGGCCCGCCAGCGCCTTCGCCAGCAGCAACGGCAGGTCGATCGCGCGCAGACGCGGCGCCAGATAGACGAACAGCACCCCTTCGTCGAGTCTCTCGCGGCTGCCGAGACGGCTGCCATCGATGGTGTACTCGTTGTTGCCGACGAACACGAACGGCGTCCGCCAGGTATGCCGCCGGCCTTCGATCTCGATGGTCACCTTGACGCCGCGGTACCGGCGCAGCACGCGCACGGTCGCAATCGCCATCGCCGGCCACTTCCGATGTCCCTGGCTCCGCAGCGCCTCGCGCGCGTCGACGATGCTCGGGTAGATCCCGATCGAGGAGTTGTTCACGAAGACGAGGTCGTTGACGACGCCGACGTCGATTCGCGCGGTGTGACCAGCGGCGGCGACGGCGACCGCCTTGGCGAGATCGAACGGGATGCGCAGATCCCTGGCGAAATGATTGAGCGTCCCCAGCGGCAGGACCGCCAGCGCGGCAGGTCCATCGACCAGGCCGGCGGCGACGCCGCACACGGTGCCGTCACCACCGGCCGCGGCAACGATCGCCGAACGCGCGCTCGCCTTGCGCGCAGCCTCGAGCGGATCCTGCCCGTGCGGCATGACAATGATCTCGGCCTCTCGTCCGACGGCGCGAAACAGCTCAGCCAGCTCGCCTGCGATCTGCGGCCGGCCGGAGGCAGTGCCGGCGTCGGAATTGAGGAGGACGGCGATCGGCTCGGACGGCGGCATGCGAAACCGATCCTAGTCCGAAGCTGGATCAGGAGCCCGGACGCCCGGCGATCACGGACCCGAATGCGGCGGCTGCAAGCGCCAGCGCCGCCGAACACAACATCACCAGGCGGAAGGCAAAGACGAACCCGCTTTCGATCGCCGCCTGTACCGCCGGGCGCTCCGACGGGGCGATCGAGGCGACCTGCGCGATGTCAGCGCCCGCGATCTTGCGCAGCTCGTCCTGCAGCGCATTTTTCGCGATCGGCGACAGCGTCAGGCGATCGAGCGGCGGCCGTACGCGGGCGTCGAACGTTCTGGCGAGCACCACGCCGAACACGGCGATCGCCAGCAGGCCGGCCACGCGCGACACGGCGTTGTTGACGCCGGACGCCGCGCCGGCGTGGCTCGGATCCACGGCCCCCATCACCGTCGTCGTCAGCGGCGCGACGGTGATCGCCATGCCGAACCCCAGCACGACGACCGCCGGAAAGAAGGTCGTCCAGTACGACCCGCCGATGTCCGGGCCGCGCGAACAGCGCGAGACCAAGGCCGGCGATCGCCGGCCCGATCGTCAGCGGCAGCCGGCTGCCGACGCGCGCCACCAGGCCGCCCGACCAGCGCGACAGCGCGAACATGATGAGCGGGAACGGCAGCAGCGCCGCGCCCGCCGCGGTCGCGGAATAGTGCTGCACCTGGATGAGGTTCATCGGCATCAGGAACATGACGACGCTGAGCGCCGCGTAGAGAAGCAAGGTCAGCATGTTGGCGAGCGTGAAGGTGCGCGATCGAAAGAGCTCGAGCGGCAGCATCGGGCTCGCGGCGCGCCGCTCGACGACACCGAGCAGCACCAGCGACGCCGCGCCGACCGCCAGCGCGCCGAGCACGAGCGGATGGCCCGGTCCGAGCGGCGGCCACTCGAGCAGGCCGAAGACGATGCCGCCCAGGCCGAGCACGGCGAGCGCCGCGCCGGCCCAATCGACCGCCGCCGATCGCGACGGATCGCGGCTCTCGTCGATGAATCGCAGCGACAGCGCGAGCACGAGCAGGGCGAGCGGCACGTTCAGAAAGAACACCGCGCGCCAGCTGACGTGTTCGATCAGCCAGCCGCCGCTGACCGGACCGATCGCGGTCGTGATCGCGCTGAAGCCCGACCACGTGCCGATCGCTCGGCCGCGCTCGGCCTCGTCGAACGTGGCGCTGATGATCGCCAGGCTGCCGGGCACGAGGAACGCGGCGCCGATGCCCTGCAGCGCGCGGCCGGCAATCAGCATCGCGCGGCGACGGCGCGACGCCGCAGGCCATGGACGCCAGCGGTGAAGAGGATCAGCGCCGGAGAGGAAGACCCGCTTGCGGCCGAACTGATCGCCGAGCGATCCGCCGACCAGAATCAGCGCGCCGAGGAACAGCGCGTACGCCTCGATCACCCATTGCACGTCGGTGATCGTGGCGTGCAGGTCGGCCTGCAGCGCGGGCAGCGCGACGTTGACGACCGTGCCGTCGATGAACGTCATGCTCGACGCGAGGATCGTCGCCACCAGCGTCCATCGTCGCGTCGCCGTCATCGGAAATTCGGCGCAGGCCGAGCGAAGTCTGGCGGAGAGGTAGGGATTCGAACCCTAGATAGCCTTACGACTATAACGGTTTTCGAGACCGCCGCTTTCGACCACTCAGCCACCTCTCCGAACCCCTGATACTACCATCCAGGCCCTCGAAACCCCAAGGCTCGGCGCGCCTTCAGGACGATCGCGCCGCGCTGCGCCGCTCCCTGAAGAATGTCTGCATCAGTTCGCGGCAATCGTCTTCGAGGATGCTGCCCACCACTTCCACCCGGTGGTTGTGCCCGGGCAGCTCCGCGGCGCGGACGGTGGAGACCACCGCGCCGGTCCTCGGTTCGACCGCGCCGAACACCAGCATGGCGATGCGCGCGTGCACCAGCGCGCCAACGCACATCAGGCACGGCTCAATCGTGACGACCAGCGTGGCGCCGGTGAGACGATAGTTGCCGAGCTGCCGGGCGGCGTCGCGGATCGCCACGATTTCCGCATGCGCGGTCGGATCGCCCGACGAGATCGGCTGGTTGAAGCCGCGGCCGACGATCGCGCCGTCGAGCACCACCACCGCGCCGATCGGCACCTCCCCGGCGTCGCGGGCGCGGCGCGCTTCTTCCAGCGCCGCCATCATCCACTGGTCGTACATCGAGCGGGCATGATATCAGGCAGGCAGCCGCACGCGGCTAACGCTGCGTTCTCGATCCGAGCCGGAATCTAGCGTAGGATGGCGGCATGACGCCGGACCTCCGTCAGATACCTGACAGACGCCGTGAGCCGCGCGGGGGCCGCCGCCCGGGCGACGCCGCGGGCTTCGCGCCGCTGGTGCTGGTCGCGGACGAAGACGCGGACGGCGGCGACATGTGCGAAGCGCTGCTCGCCACGCGGCGCTTCGCGGTCGCGCGCGTCGATTCGGTCGACAAGGCCATCTCGGTGATCTCGACGCTGCTGCCGGATGTGATCGTCGCGCGCGGACGCGACGTCTCGCCGCTGCAGCGGGCCGCCTGGCCGAGCGGCGTGCCGTTCGTGACCGTGACCGACGGCCTCCGCGAGCCCGAGGCGCTGCTCGACGCGATCCGGCAGGCCATCCGCGCCGCGCGCATGGCCTCGCACTAGAGCGTTTTTTAGATCGATGTCGTGCAGGCCTTCAGGCCTGCCGCTGCCAGATGACGGCCCTCCGTCTCATCGCCTGGAACTGCCATCACGGATCGCTGAGCGCACGGCTCGACGAGCTCGCGCCGTTCGCGCCGGCCGTCGTGTTCCTGCAGGAATGCAGACCCGCAGGCACGCCACTCTCAATCGCACCCTGCGTGACCCAGACCGTGAATGCACGCAAAGGCATCGCGCTGGCGTCGCTGAGCGAGCACTACCGCCTGGCCAGACTGCGGCCCAGAGCGAGGCGCGGCCGGGCCGTCGTCGGCGCAAAGGTGACCGGCCCGGTGTCGTTCACCGCGCTCGGTATCTGGTCGCAAGGACCGCGCTACGTGGACGATGTGATGCGAACGTTGAAGGCGTACGACGGCGTCTTGCGCTCGGGCCCCGCGGTGGTGATGGGCGACCTGAACAGCGGAACCAACCTGAACACCAGGCAATCGCCCAGCACAGGGCACTCGCGAATTCTCGATGCGCTCGCGGAGCTCGGATTGGTCAGCGCCTATCACGCCTTTCACAACGTGGAGCACGGTTACGAGACTCATTCGACATACCGCCACAACCACAAGCAATCCAGGCCATGGCATATCGACTTCTGCTTCGTGCCGGCCGACTGGGTCGCGCACCTGGTCGGCGTGGAAATCCTTGACGGTCCCGAATGGGCGGCGCGAAGCGACCATTCGCCGCTGAAGGTCGACGTTCACTTCGGCAACGATGCCGTGTTCCCCTTGTCCAGCTCGTCGAGCGCGGCCTTGAAGCCGGCAGCCAGCTTGTCGGCAGGTCCCGTGCCCCAGTAGTGCAGGAAGTAGATCGTCGGGCTGGTTCCGGTCATATGGTGATGGATCGCGACCACGTCGAGACCGTTCTTGCGAAGGGCCTTCAGGACCGGCGTAACCTCAGTTGACAGCATCGCGACGTCGCCGGCAATCGCCGCATTCTCGTTTCCATCCCGCCGGTGCCCCTGGTCATCGCCACCCACCCGCCGAATCCGAACGGCGTCGGGGTCTTGACGTTCGCCACGCTAATGGCCAGATCATTTCTCGGGATGTTGACCTTCAGCACGTTGTCTTTGAAGTCGCCGGTCTTTCCGAGCGTCTCCAATACCTGCTTGTACGCAGCCGGCATCTCCTGCGCCTGCGCCAGGCCGGCAGATGAACTCAGCGAGAGAATCGCACACAAGACGACGCGTTTCATGGAAGCCCCTTATCGCTTTTGTAATTGATCCAGCAGCCGTTCGACATGCTTCTTGATCGCATCACGTTGGGCTGCATAGCCCCGATCCTCGGGCACATCGTCCCAACTCTCCGCCTTGCCGCTGGACGCGGCGTGCGCCGGCAGGCTGCAGCCGATCGCGAAGATGTGCGTCGCCTTCGTCACGTCGGAAGAGGTGATCGCCGACGGCTTGGCACTCGGCACCGTGAGGCCGTCTTCACGCAGGCCTTTCAGCGCGGACACCGAGAGCTCCGCCTGCGGGTTGGCGCCGCGGTAGGTGGCGCGGTCCGGCAGGCCGCGTTCGGCCGCAAGCTTGTTGAAATAGGCGGTGGCGATCACGCTCTTCGCCGCGCCGTGCTCGCAGACGAATACGATCTTCTCGTCGCCGCCTTGCGCTCGAACCACGCCGACGAACGCCGCGGCCGTGAGCCCCAGCAAAACCACCAGGCGAACTCCACTCTTCATCATGCGTTGCCTCTCGGTAAGGAAATCCGAAACACCGACCCGCCGGTCGCGCCGGCATCGACGCCAATCGATCCGCCGTTGATCTCGACCGCCCATTTTGCAATCGCCAGCCCAAGGCCGGTGCCGCCGGCATCGCGCGATCGCGCCGCATCGACCCGGAAGAAGCGGTCGAAGATCCGTTCTCGATCCTCGACGGCGATGCCAGGGCCCTGATCGGCCACTTCGGCCACCGCGCCGATCGCCATCAACGCGGACCGAGACGACAATCGATGCCGCCACGGGACTGTACTTGATGGCGTTGTCGATCACGTTGGTCATCGCCTCGCGCAGCACGAGACGATCGGCCGGTGACCGACACCCGCTCCGCCGCCTCAACCGAGATTCGCTGCCGGCGCTCTTCAGCGAGGACGGCCAGCGACGATGCGGCCTCCCGCGCCAGCTGTCCAAGATCCAGCGGCTCGCGCGCAAGATGCACGTTGCCGGCATCGCCGTGCGACAGCCGCAGCAAGGTATCCACCAGCGTGGTCAGACGGTCGATCTCCTCGAGCATGCTGCCGATGGCTTCCTTGTACTCGGCAGCCGTGCGAGTCTCGACCAGGGCGGCTTCGCCAATCCCCCGAATCACCGCGAGCGGGGTGCGCAGCTCGTGCGAAGCGTCGGCGGTAAAGCGACGCAATCTGTCGAACGACGACTCGAGCCGGGCGAAGGCGTCGTTGATCACGGCCGCCAGACGTCCGATCTCGTCGTGCTGATTCGGCACCGAGACCCGCTCGTGCAGGCGCTCGGCCGTCACCCGCCGGGCTTCGACCGCGAGGTGATCGATCGGCGCGAGCGCCCGGCGCGCGAGGAGGTATCCGCCGAGGCCGGCCAGCACGATCACCAACGGCAGGCCGAGCACGAGGACCTTCAGTACTTCCGAGAGCTGCTCGCGCAGCCGCTCCTCGGATCGCGCCACCCGCAAGACGACGGAGCGTCCGCCCACCAGCGTCGTGCCTGCCAGCGTCCGCCAGCGACGGCCGTTCGCGACCATCGACTCGTAGTGCGGCTGCGCTCCCGCAGTGGCCAGCGCCAGTGGTGGCAGGGCTCCGGACGCGCCCGAGCGAACAATCTGTTCGCCGGTCGGCGACCACACGTCGCTCGCGCGATCCTCGTCGTCGCCCGGGTCGTGATGCCGATCGCCAGACCACGCCAGCCGGCCATCTGCCGCCGGAGCGAGCAAGCCTTCGGCCGATTCGAAGTCGTCGTGAAGCTGATCGTCGAGCTGCTCTCGGAACTCCTGGCGTACCGCGACGAACGTGGCCGCGGCGTACACGATCAGCATGAGGCCCAGGACTACTGCGTACCAGCCGGTCAGCCGGACCCGAATCGAGGTGGCTGACCAGGGCACCTTCACGGCTCTCCCTCTCGCAGGACGAACCCTACGCCACGAACCGTGTGAATCAGGCGTTCGGCCGCATCCGAGTCGACCTTCTTGCGCAGGCGGGTCATCTGGACGTCGATCACGTTGTCGAGCGGCGTCGCCCGGCGCGGCTCCTTCCAGACCTCGCGCGCCAGCATTTCCCTGCGACACGAGGTGGCCCTGGTGACGCAGCAGATATTCGAGCAGCTCGAATTCTCGGGCCGTCAGATCGAGGAGCCGTTCCCCGCGAACCGCGCGCCGGCCCACCAGATCCATCTCCAGGTCCGCCGCCTTGAGGCGAAACGCCTCCGACGGACGACCTCGCCGGAGCAGCGCTCGAATTCTCGCCAGCAGTTCCGGCAGCGCAAAGGGCTTGACGAGGTAGTCGTCCGCGCCGAGATCCAGGCCGAGCACGCGATCGTCCACGCCATCGCGCGCCGTCAGGATCAACACCGGCGTGTCGATGTGGCGCTGCCGCAGCGTCTGCAGGATCTCGAGACCGCTTCGACCGGGCAGCATCACGTCCAGCACGACCAGGTCGAACGCCTCGGCATTCGCACGAAAGAAGCCATCCTCACCCGTGGGGGCAATGACGACGTCGTAGTGCTCGCCTTTCAGAGCCGAGGCCAGCGCCTGGGCCAGCTTTCGCTCGTCCTCGACGATCAATACTCGCACTCCCGGCATCTTACCGGGCGGGCTCGAAGGCGAACCTGACTTTTGTGTCAGGTGGAACCGGCCCTGCGGCCGGCATCGCCTCGGCTGTGCGCGTCGCAGCCGCGAGTCCAGCCGTCAGCGACCGACGCGCCACGGCGAGAACTCCGGCCACGTCCTCAACGCCGTCGTCGCCCAGGCCGGCGACTTGTCGGTGTGACAGGTCGTGCACGCGTCGGGCATCTTCAGTCGCTCGGCTTCCGCCGGCGCGATGAACCTGAAGGTGTGGCTGCGGACCATGACGTCTCCCAGCATCACCGCGATCTTCGGCATGTGGCAGCTCACGCACTCGCTGCCGGCCGAACCGGGCGCATGGTGAGTGTGCTGTTCGATCGTGGCGGTATGCGGGCCGTTCGGGGACGTCGGTCCATGGCACGTCAGGCACAGCTGCCTGGCCGGCTTGATCAAGTCGGCGTTGTTCGGCGTACCGTGCGGATCGTGGCAGCTCGCGCACGTCACCCCGCGCGTGTACATCAGGCTCTGAACGAAGTCATTCCCCTGCATCCGGTTCTCGCGGGCGCTGCCATCGGCATAGTGCAGCGTGTCCTGCGTGCCGATGGTGTGTTCGTCCAGCTTCCAGAAGTCGGCGAGATGAAGGCCGACGCGGAATCCGACCGGCCAATGGAACTCGCGGCCGCCGATTGGTCCATGCGGGTGGCCCTCCGAGTGGCACTGGACGCACACATCCACCGCGGCGACCGTCGGCAGCCTGGCGGGATTGATGATGTTCGTCGCGCTCGGCCGCGCCACATGATCGCTGCCCGGTCCGTGGCATCGCTCGCATCCGACGTTCCATTCCGTGACGGTCTTGCGCTCGATGTCGTAGTTGACGGAGTGGCATCCATCGCACTGACCACTGGTCGCGCCGGTGACGCCATACGGCCGCCATTGCCGATGCGTCACATCCCACGTGGCTGGCAGCGGCGTGTAGTCGTCTCCGACTCTCTTGAAGTAGCGCTGCTTGAACTTGCTGCCGTACACGAACGCGATCTGATCCTTCGTGAAGGTGAGCAGCGGATCGGGCGTGATGAAATCGGCGACGATCGCTTCTGGATGCTCTTGGGGATCGCGAACGACGTTGGCCATGCGCGTCCGCTTCCAGCGATCGAAGGTCGGCGCGTGGCAGCGGCTGCAGGCCGACGAGCCGACGTAGGCCGCTGCCGGGCCGGGCGATTGGCCCCTCACCCACATGGTCGCGAGCGACAGGCAGGCCGCCAGCAGAAGAAGCCGGCGGCCGGTCGCGCGAACTCCGTGTGCACATGCGCGCACGGTAACAGGTCATCCGTCGCTGCCCCGGAATCTGACGCAAACGTCAGGAACATGTCAGGTGGCGCAGTCCGGCGAGGCTCGTCGCGAGCCGGTACCGTTACAATAGATCCTCATGATGAGGTCTAACATCTCCAGGGAGTCGTGGTCACGCGGCGTTCGCTTCGGCGCGGCCGGCCTATTGGCGATCGTTCTCGGCGCGGCGGCCTGCAGCTCCGGACCCACTGTGGCGACGAACAACCCGACCGCCACGACGCCACAGACACCGGCACCGAGCGGATCGGTCCAGCTGACGATTCGTCCGAGCGGCACCGGCACCGGCACAGTGACGGCCGATCCTGCCGGACCCAACTACCAGCCTGGCACCTCGGTCACGCTCACGGCGATCGCCGGTTCGACCTCGCTCCTCACGGGCTGGACCGCGCCGTGTCCGACGACGCTGCCGCCGCCAACGACTTGCCGGTTGACCCTAACCAGCAGTGTGACCGTGACCGTGCAGTTCGATCTCGACTGACGAACTCATCGCATCGATCGAGTCCTCCACTCGTAGCGCGACTTAAGTCTCTCGGTCATCGCGGAAATTCTTCCTCATTCGCACTGCACACTTCGGCACAGTTGAGTCGGGTTATATTGTCGGCCGTGCTGACACCAACCCGCCGCATCCCTGCTCTTCTCGTCATGCTCGTGATCGCATTCGCATCGAGCGGTGCGGCTCACGCGACATCTTCCGCCGACGCTGCGGCCTCGCCGCAGCCGGAGCTCTGTTCTCCCGGGCCCCGCACGATTGCGCCGCCCGGTTCGCGGGTCTATCCGGATCAGGGGAATGGCGGCTATACCAGCGTCCACACCAATCTGAATCTGGTGTACGACCCGGTGTCGAACACGTTTCTTCCGGGAAACTCCGCCGCGCTCACCATTCTCGCGACTCAGTGTCTGACCGAATTCTCTCTCGACTTCGAGCGTAGCAACGGCGTGACGTCGGCGACGCTTCCCGGTCCAAACATGTCCGTGACCTCGGTCACGATTGACGGTCAGCCGGCGATGTTCCGCTTCGTGCAGCCGACCTATCCGGGCGATCCGAACGGCGAAGACGATCAGGATCCGGCGGCGCACGCCGCGTCGAATACCAATCCGGTGAGCGCGAGCAACCCCAATCCACCGGCATGCTCAACGCAGGGGTCAGCGGCGAACGCGATCGGTGTGCCATGTGCCGCCAACAAGCTGGTGATCACTCCGGCCGCGCCGATTCCCGCCACTGCGACGGTGGTCGTCACGATCAACTACACCGGGCGACCTGGCGTGCACCTCGATGCCGACGGATCAACGGAAGGCTGGTTCCGATCGAACACTCCGGCCAGCGACGGCGGCATCGTGGTTACCGAACCGGTGGGCGGCATGGCGTGGATGCCGTTGAACAACCATCCGTCGGCCAAGCCTACCTACGACATCGATGTCACAATCCCGTTCGACCCTGCGTCCAGCGCCAACCGGGTCGCGATCGCCGCGGGCAAGCTGATTGGCACGATCGTCAATCCGCCCGACGCAAATTTTCCGACCGGAGGCTCCCGGCGATTCTCGTGGCGGCCGACCGCGCCGATTGCGAGCTATCTCGTGCCGATCGCCGTCGGCGGCTACGACGTTGCCGAACGATTGTCCGGCTCCGGCCTCACGTTCTACGAGAGCCAGGCGTCGAGCATCACCGTCAACCGGAAGGCGTTGAACAAAATCGCCCTCGATCAGCAGGAAGCGATCGTGCAGTTCCTCTCGACGTTTGCCGGACCATTTCCATTCGAGTCGCTGGGCGACATCGTGGCGACTCCGAGTGCCGCCTTCGAGGAAGCCATGCATACCCAGATGACCTTCCCCGGTGGCACGGTCGGAGGGGCGACCGGGGCTTCGACGGGGCCGCTCTATCACACGACCTTCGAGCAGTGGTTTGGCGGCAGCGTATCGGAATCAGGCTTCGAGATGACGTTCTTTCAAACCGGGCTCGGCACGGTCGCCGAGTATCTGATGACCGCCCAGACGGCTGCCAACGCTGCCGGCGGACTCGGCACCCCAGCGGGGGATGCGGCCTTCGATGCGTCGCTCGTTGCCCGGTTCAACACGACCTACAACCTGGCAGGCGCGAACTGGACGATGGCGCCGTCGGACCCGTCGGCGAACACGCTCTTCAGCACCGCGCCTCGATACCAGCGCCCCGCAGCCGCCTTCCTGGCACTTCGGCAGATTCTCGGCTCGAACGGCGCGGGAGCGGCGACGGATCGCTGGATTGCGTCGCTCAAGCAGATTCAGACGCAGTACGCCGGCGGCACAATCAGCGAGCAGCAGCTCGAAGACGTGTTCCACCAGAACCTGCCCAACCAGAACGCGGCCTGCCACGCGCGGCTCGCGGACTTCTTCACGCAGTGGCTGGACACCGCTTATCCGCCAGGCGGCGGCGTCAACAAGCCGCAGATTACCGGACCGGGGCTTGCGGGCGGCGGATTCTATGACGCGAATGGCGCCTGCCCGCGCCTTCCGCAGACGGTCGCACTGAGCCCGATCGCCGACATGTCGTTCAATGCGCCCGACTTCACGGTGACCGCGGTGTCGAGCGCCGGACTGCCAATCACGCTCAGCGCCAGTGGCGCTTGTGCGGTCACGGCCTCGGCGACGGTCCACCTGACCGGCGTCGTCGGCACCTGCACGGTGACCGCTTCGCAGGCCGGTGACGACGCCTACCAACCAGCAGCGGCCACCTCGCAGACGTTCGCGGTGACCGATCCGATCACGCTTACGGTGGGCGGGTTCACCTACAACCCGATCACCAAGCGCTACGTGCAGACCGTCGCGGTGACCAACGGGTCTCCCTTCGCGGTGACCGGACCCGTGTCACTCGTGCTCGACAATCTCAGCACCAATGCCACGCTGCTGAATCCGACCGGCATGACGGCGTCGCACGTTCCGTATATCAATGCGACAGCGGCCAACCTGGCGCCCGGCCAGCGGATCAACGTCGCGCTCTCGTTTGCAAATCCGACGAACACGCCGATCACTTACAACCCTCGTACGGTCGTTGGCCCTGGTCCGCGCTAAAGGTTAAAGGTTAAGGGACAGTCATGATTCGCACGCATCTGTTGACGCTCTCGCTGCTGGCCGGCCTCGTGTTCGGCGTGTGCAGTCCGGCGGCCGCCGCACCGTTCCAGGTGTCGGTCGATTTGGGTCTGCTGGCCGGCGCCAGTCCACTCACGCTGGCATTCGGATTCACCGACGGCAACCCCGCGACCAACACCGTGACGCTCAGCAACTTCAATTTCGGCGGCGGCAGCGCGGTCGCCGGCACCGTCGATTGCACGCTGTTCGGCACGTTCAGCGGCGCGGGCTGCAGCGGCGATTTCACCGCCGGCGTGACGCTGACGGATGCCGTCTTCACTCCCGCAGTCGACACGGTGGCATTCTTCACCCAGCAGTTCACGCCGGGGCCGGGCGGCTCACTGTCGTTCGTGCTCGACGCCACGCATGCCGTGGATCCCGCCGGACCGCTCCCCGACAGCTTCTCGATGTATCTCTGCGCCGCTGATTTTTCGACGTGCTACTCCGACGACAACGATCCGATCACGGGCTCGAACGCGCTGCTCCATTTGGATCTCGTCGGCGGTCCGGCTTCGCCGTTTCAAATCACGACCTTCGCCGCGACGGAACAGGGCGTGCCCGCACCGACAGTCACCGCTATCGCGCCGACGGCGGTTCCCGAACCGGCGACTCTATGCCTGGTCGGGGGTGGGCTGATCTCCGCAGCGGTGCGAAGAAAACGCCGCTCACAGTCGATCACACGCGACGAGCGCGTGCAGTAGCCGGGTCGCGGCCGGTAACCCTGCTACGGATTGATCTGCTTCAGCGGCGCCTTGGCGGCGTCCGCGATGAAGAACGCAAGGAACCGCGCCATGCGCTCGAGTCCGGGCGTCGAGATCATGTCGAGCCCTTCGCCGGTCGTGTGATACAGCGGCGGCGCCTGGATCAGCGTCACCTTCGCGCCGTTGATCCCCATCAGCCCGCCCGTCTCACCGCTGCCGATCGGCGATTTCTCCGACACGAGGTTGACTCCGTAGCGGGTCACGCCCTGCTGCATCAGGCTGTCCAGGTACGGCGACGAATTGCTCACGCCGCCGTAGGCCGGAGCCTCGCCGGAATCGGCGATCGCCTGGCGGTAGCCGTCCGACGCGTTGGTCCGCGCCTGGGAGAAGTTGCGCTGGGCGACGTGTTCGATGTTCATCCCGAGGATGGCCTTCTTCACCAGGTCGGGGTTGGTCCGGTTGAAGTTGGTGAGGCCGTTGAGCCCGGGACTGTGATGGCCGGCGCTCGCGATGAACACGAGCGTGCGGCCCGGCTTGTTCGCCGGCTTGGCGAAGTGCTTCGCGAGCGCCATCATCACCGCCAGGCCGCCGGCGTTGTCGCCCGCACCGTCGAACCACGAATCGAAGTGCGCGTCGATGATCATGATCTCGTTCGGATTGGCGCCGGGAATCGTGGCCACGCCGTTGGCCGCCTTCAGGTTGGTCTTGTTCTCGGCGCTCAGCGTGATCCGGGCGCGAACTTCCACATTCTGCGCCGCGGCGCGGTTCAACACGTTCTCGACGAACGCCCCGTCACGGCCGCCGAAATTGAAGCAGGGATTGCCGCAGTTGCTGTAGTCGTGCGACAGCTCATTGCCGGGCAGCCTCACCAGATTGAACACGCCGGCGGCGCCGCGGCTGAGGATCTCGCGCGAGTGATCCGCGACGGTGCCGCGCTCGAACAGCATGTGCCCCTGCGGCACCACCAGCTGCACGGCGATCTTGCCCTTGACGTCGACGTGCTGCAGCACCGCAGGACTGCCGTCGCCGACGTAGACCAGCGGCGCCGTCATCGTGCCGCCCGGGATCATCGACGGCGTCACCGGCATCGCCGACGCCAGCACGACGTCGCCGCTGCCGGGCCCGAACGCGTCGTTCCCGAGCAGGCGGACCTCCCACGACAGCGGAAACCAGAACGTCGATCCCGGCTCCTGTGCGATCGGTTGGACCTTGACGTCGCTGATGCCCGCCGCGCGCCACTGCGCCGCGACGAAGTCGACCGTCTTGAGGGCCGCTGGCAGGCCGGAAATGCGTCCCCACAACTGGCCCGAACCGACCTCACGCGTCGAGCGGCTCTCGTTCGCGAAGGCGACGATCGACTCGAGATCCTTGCGGATGGCCGTGCCGGTCAGCTCGGGGGACGCCGACTCGTTCGCCGGCATGACGAACGGAAACGGCTGGCGGCTGCCGACGATGACGGCGGGTTCCTTGAAGAGCGGCGGCGGCAGCGGCACGCCGAACCACGCGGCCGGCGCGGAAGGAGCGCTGCCTCGCCCGCCGCGTCCTCGCCCGGTCTGGCGTTCGGCCGCGGGTTCCTGGCCGTTGTCCCCGTGCGCCACGGCGACCCGCCCCAGCGCGGCGAGTCCCGCCACCAACAACACGGCCTGGATCGCTGTCACTCTTCTCATCACTGCCTCCCGGCTGACGACATGGCCGACGGCGTCAACGCCACGGCCATCGGATCGAACAGCTTCTCTTCGATGAATACACCCGGAATAATCGCGCAGATTGCGTACGACACGCCGAGCAACCCGATGCCGGCGCCGATTGAGTAGTTCGACGCAACGACGCCGATGAGCAGCGGCGACAGCGTCGAGCCGATGCGTCCGAGATTGTAGGACGCACCGACCGCCGTGCCGCGCACGTGCGCGGGAAACGTCTCGGCCATGTAGGTCGAGTTCACCGCGTACGGGGCGCCGTAGAGAAACCCGAACGCCAGCAGCCAGTACGCCACCGTCGAGGGCGTGGCAGCGGTAATCAGCACCGGCAGGTAGATCGCCGTCAGGAGGCCGGAGACGACCCACATCGCGCGGCGGCCGAACCGGTCGGCGAGATATCCGGTCAGGACTTTCCCGAAGATCATCATCGTGTATGTTCCGGCGACGTACCAGCCCATGCTCTGAAGATCGACGTGCAGATCCTTGACCAGATAACTCGGTAGCCACGAGTTGGCCCCGTAGTATCCGAACTGCAGCGCAATCGAGGTCAAGGTCCAGAGCACGAAGCTGCGCCTCAGCGCCGGCTCGCGCCACAACTGCGCGAACACGCCCGGACCCGAGGGATCGCCTGTCCCGCGCGCCACCCAGCTCGGTGGCTCCGGCAATCCGCGCAGCAGGGCGAGCGCGACGATGCCCGGGACCACGGCGCAGAAGAACAGCGGTCGCCATCCGAAGCGCGGCAGGATGTAGGCCGACGACAGCGCCGCGACAACGTAGCCGACCGACCATCCGGCCTGAAGCGCCCCGAGCACGGTGGTGCGCAGGCGCGTCGGCACGTACTCCGCCGCCAGCAGCGTGCCGATGCTGTAGAGCGCCGCGATGCCGAACCCGGATACGAACCGCATCAAGGCGATTTGCCAGTAGGTCTGGCACAGTGCGATCACACCGGTGCATGCGGTGAACACAAGCACAGCCCACCACGTGACGCGCGCGCGGCCGACGCGATCGGACAACCACCCGGCCAGAACGCCGCCGATGCCCATGCCGAGCAGGGTGTAGGTGGCCAGCGCACCCGCTTCGATATTCGAGAGCTGCAACTCCCGGGTCAGGCTGGGCAGCGCGAGCGCGAGCATCTGCAGGTCCATCCCGTCGACGACCAGCGCGACGAAGACGCCGGCCGCGACCACCATCGCGGTCCGGCTGATCGCTACTCCCTTGTCGTCGAGCACAGCGCCTTCAGGACTTCGTTGGTGTGTTCACCGAGGCGCGGCGGCGCAAGACGCACGGTGGCCGGCGACCGGGACAGCTTGATGGGATTCCCCAGCGCCCTGAGCGGGCCGCTGTCGGACTGGCCGATGTCGAGCACCATGTCGCGCGCAGCCACCTGGGGATCGGCGAGCGCGTCGGCGACGGTTCGGACCCGGCCGCACGGCACGTCGTGCGACTCGAGCCGCTGCAGGACCTCCTCGACCGGCCACCGGCCGAGCCTCGATTCGAGCTCGCTCTTGAGCGCCGGACGGTGGCGCAGGCGGTCCGCGTTGGTCGCGAACCGCGGATCCGTGGCCAGTTCGGGAGCATCGAGCGCTGCGCAGAGTTGCTGCCAGAGCCGCGGGTTGCCCACGGCGATGACCACCAGGGCGTCGCGAGCCTGGAGCGTCTCGTAGGGCGCGATCGAGGGATGCTCGTTGCCCATCCGCTGCGGCTCCGCCCCTGTCGCGAGCAGAATACCGACCGGCAGCGTCATCGCCGACATCAGCGAATCGAACAGCGCGATGTCGACGTGCTGTCCGAGTCCGGTGCGCTGCCGATCGATGATCGCCAGCAGGATGCCCTGGCTGGCGTAGAGGCCGGCGAGATAGTCGGTGATGGCAATGCCGACCCGCGTCGGCGGGCCGTCCGCCTGCCCGGTCACCGCCATCAGCCCGGCATCGCCCTGGATGACGACGTCGTAGCCGGTGAGCGCTGCCTTCGGGCCGGTGTGGCCGTAGCCGGAAATCGAGCAGTAGACCAGCCTCGGGTTGATCGCGGCCATCGACGGATAGTCGAAGCCGAGTTGCGCGAGGCTCCCCGGCCTGAAGTTCTCGACGAGCACGTCAGCCTGAATGATCAGCGAACGCAGCGCCGCCGCATGCTCCGGATGCTTGAGATCCAGGGCGACGCTCTTCTTGTTCCGGTTGACGCCGAGGAAGTAGCTGCTCCACTCGCCGACGATCGGCGCCCAGCCGCGGGACTCGTCGCCGTGCGCCGGCTCCTCGATCTTGATGACGTCGGCGCCCATGTCGCCGAGCATCATCGTGCAGAATGGACCCGCGAGGACCCGCGTCAGGTCGATGACGCGGATCCCCTCCAGAGGCGGCATCGTTAGCGCGCCGCTGACGACTGTGCCCCCGGCGTGCCGATCAGCTCCGCGCGGGAGACCTTGTTCACCGAGTCGATCAGCTTCGCATACGCGCGCGCGACCGCTTCCAGCCCCGTCATCGGCACGTTTTCGGGGATGTCGTGATCGGTGTGGTAGAACGCCGGCGACTCGATCATCTGGACTGACGGCGTATCGAGCGACGCCTGCCCCATGTCGCCGCTCGCATTCGGCTCCATCGTGTCATAGATGGCGACGCCGAACGTCCGATAGGCGGCCAGCGCCATGTCGGCCAGCTTGTCGCTGCCGTACACCCACCACCGGCGGGCGTCGGTCTGGTTCGAGCGCCGGAGATTCGCGCCCCAGTAATAGGTCTGCGTCACCGAGACGTGCTCGCAGTTCAGCAGCAGGGCGTTCTTCGCAAAGAACGTCTCCTTGTTGTCGTGCATCCACTTCGTGCCGAGCGATCCATTGTGGTGCCCGGAGGTGGTCGCGAACTTGATGGTGCGGCGACGCTGCGCTTTGGGGATCGAAGCGAAGTGCTCGGCCAGCGCGACCATCGTGGACATGCCGGAGGCGTTGTCGGTCGCGCCCTGGAAGTACGAATCGTGATGCGCGAACACGACGATGTCCTCGTCGGTCGTCCCTGGCAGCTCACCCCAGACGGTGGCATCGCGCAGGCCCGATCGCATCTCGACGTCGAGGCTGAGCGACAGCTTGGCGCCGCCCTTCTCGATCGCTTCGCGAATCGAGGCGCCGTCGTCGACGCCGACCGAGAAGGTCGGGATTTTTTCGGCGGTGTTGTTCAATTCTGCGGAGAAATTGCCCGGGATGGCGAGCAGGACGATCGCCGCGGCCGCCCCTTTGTCTTCCGCGCGCTTCAGCGCGCCCATGAAGACCGCGGAGTGGTTGATCACGCTCGGCGTCGGCACGCTGTAGATGACCACCGCCTTGCCCGCGACATTGCGCGACGCAAAGTCGGCTTCGGTGCCGAGGCCGACCCACGCCGCGTCCAGGGTGACGCCGCTGGCCGGCGTCGCCACCGAGCGCGCCGCGGGGCGGGCGGTCGTCAGCGTCTTGCCGGCGAGGCTGACGTTCCATTTTGTCGGGAACCACTGCGGCGGCAGGTCGAGGTACTGCCGACGGATGTTCTGCAGGCCGGCGGCCTTGAACTTCGCCTCGACCCATGCCTCCGCCATGTCGTCGTACTTGGTCCCGGAGATGCGTCCCCAGTACTGATTGCCGTCGTCGCGGCTCTGCCGCGCGATCCCGGTGATCTCATTCACATATTGCTTGATGTGCGCGCCGTCGATCTTGGCGTAGGCCTGTTCGCCTGGCGGCAGCGGCCAGCGCAGGAAGTGCGCATCGTCGAGCGGGTACGTGTGCTTGGTGATTGGACCGCGGCTGACCGGGGCGCCGGTGCCGGTGCGCTGTCCGGCCAGCGTGGCGACCCCGGCGGTCACGAGGGCGGCGAATCCAAGCAGGGCGATGGTCGATCGTTTCTGATTCATGCTGCGCTCCTCACTTAGAAGTGATACGTGAACCCGATTCGCGCCACTCGCGGCGGCACGATGGCGGTGATCTTTCCGTAGGTCGGTCCCGAGGCGACGCTCATCGTGGTGGCGTCGTTGGCGTTGAGCGCGTTGTAGAGATCCGCGTCAATCGAGGCGCGCTGGCCCGCGAAGGTGAACTGCTTGCTGGCGCGCAGGTTGAGCAGCTTCACCCCCGGCAGGTTTTCGCTGCCGAGCGGCTCCATCCGCAGCGTCAGCGTGCTCAGCTGCTTCAGGCCGGTGCGGAACAGCACGGTGCGCGCGAGCGGCGCGCCGCTCTGATACTCGAACACCGAGGAGGCGACGATTCCCCAGCGGGCGCGGTAGCTGCCGGACGCGCGGAAGGTCGTCTCCCACGTCTCGTTCTGGGGGAAGAACGCGTCGTTGGGCGTGTAGGGCACGCCGGCGATCCACATGCTCCGGCGGGTGGCGAGATACGACGCCTGGAATTGCCAGTTGTGCGACATCCGCTTGTCTACGCCGAACTCGAGATTGTGATAGCGATCGATGTAGTCCGAGTAGTTGATGTAGGTGGACTTCTCGAACGCGGTGCCGCGGTACGCCGGATCGTAGTCGTAGTAGGTCACGTTGCCGCCGTCGTCGGGGGTGCCGACCACGCCGTCGGGGCCAGGGTCTTTCGTCGTGATCGGGATGTTGTAGACCGACGCCGGCCGGGCGGTGTTCACCAGCTGGAACTGGTTGCCTTCGCGCTTGTAGACGTAGCCGATGCGGGCGGCAACGCCGGCCGCGATCTCACGTTCGAGATGCAGCGTGACTTCGTCGGCTTTCGGCTGGGCGATGTCCGGGTTGAAGACGGTGCTGCTGGCGCCTTCGGTCTGGACGAAGCTCCCGAGCTCCTGCGGATAGTCGAGCGCCTTGTTGCCGTTCAGGTCGCTCCACAGGTAGAGCGACGCCGAATAGTCGTTCTTGTTGAAGTTGCGGATGGTGCGGGAATCGGACGCGCGCAGCGCGAAGTCGAAGCGGCCGTAGGTCGCCTTGACCACCGTCTTGTTGTCGGCGGTCAGCGCATACGAGAGGCCGATCCGCGGCACGATGCCGCGCCAGTCGTACAGCTCCACGGGAGCATACGACGCCGCCGGCGAAAAAGGTCCGGCGACTTTCGACTGCTCAGGCAGGAACGCGTGATAGCGCTCGACCCGGACGCCGACGTTGAAGGTCAACCGATCGCCGACCCGCACGGTATCGCGAAAGAATGCGCTCTGATAGTTGACGTTGTTCTTCGCGAGAAACGGCGAGTTATAGAGCCGCACCTGGAACGGTACGGCGTTCGCGTAAATGAGCTCGTAGTCGTTGCCCGTGCCGCCGGTGCCGGGACCGCGCGCGTCCTGGAACTTGTTGTACCACTCGCGCGTGAACTCGCCGCCCATCTTGAACTCGTGGGCGGCGCCCCACAGCGACGACTTGAAATAGGTGTAGCTGCCGTCGTACTGCCACCGGCTGCTGAAGCTGCCGGCCGGCGTCGAGTCGGCGCCAACCGAGTTGATGTAGGCGCCCGAATAGCGGAGCGTGACGTTGTCGAAAGCCGGCGGGGTGTCGGTGTAGGGATTCGCGAGCGAGTTCCAGTAGCTCTGGCCGACCGCGAGGCGCAGGAACGAGCGCGAGGTGAGCGCGTTGGTGTATTCGGCCACCTGGACGGTGTTGGGCAGCTCGTAGTCGCCGGCGGATTCGTGCGGAATGAACGCGCTGCCGGCGCGGTTGTCCTGCTTCTTGTAGTCGTAGTGGCGCATGTACGAGAGCGTCTGGCTCGTGCTCAGATGCGCCTGCAGCTTGAGCACCGCGTTGCTCTCGCGGTCCGTCGTCAAGCCCTGTTCGTCGTCGGCGGTGAAGTAGCGGTTGTCGCCTCCCGGGCCGCCGGAAAAGCCGATGAGCTCCTGGCGGTACTCCTTGCGGCGGCCGCTGCCGAAGAACCACAGACGGTCGCGAATCAGCCGGCCGCCGAGTGAGCCGTTGAGGTCGTAGTAGAAATCCATCGGATTACCCGATGGCACGCCGAGCGAACGGAGATTGTCGTCGATGTTGTTGCCCTGCAACCCGCGTGTCTGGAACGCGTAGAGGCCGTCGCCGTGAAACGAATTGCCGCCGGACTTGATGATCACCTGGAAGGCCATCCCGGGCGTGGGAATCTCCGGATCGTTGCCCGACGGATTGACGATCATCTCGTCGACCGCGCCCATGTCGAAGTAGCCCGCGGTGCCGTCGGTATTGATGCCGTCGAGCATCAGCGTCGCGCCGCCGTTGCTCGATCCGTAGTTCACCAGCGAGCCGCGGCCCGCGCCGGTGTGGTTGCCGCCGACGTCGGGGATGCCCGAGACGCGGACGCCGGGCGCGAGCTTCCCCATGTCCTCGTAGCTGCGCGACGTCGGCAGCGTCTCGAGGACGTCCTTCTTGATGTTCGAGGTCACCGTCGTGGTGCGGACGTCGATCACCGGCGACTCGCCGGTCACGGTCACCGACTCCTCCACCTGGCCGACCAGCAGTTTGGCGTCGAGCGTGGCGATGAAGCCGGCGTCCACGTTCACGTCCGGGCGGGTGACTCTCTGGAAGCCCTGCAGCACAAAGCTGACCGTATAGACGCCGCGCGGCAGCGCGGTGAAGCGATATCGTCCGCTCTCGTCGGTGATCCCGTCCATCTGCGGCGCCTGCAGCGACGAGCTCGCGATGGTGACGGTGACGCCGGGCAGCACGGCGCCGCTCTCGTCGGTCACCTTGCCCTCGATGCCGGATGTGTTGGTCGCGGACTGGGCGCGTGCCGGCGCCGGCAGGAGCAGGCTCGCGACGAGCAGCAGCGGCGTCAAGGCCGCGAGCGGCGATGCGCACGCGGTGGACACGAATCGCAGACAGGATCGTTTGGTCCGCATCGCAACTTTCCCTCCAGAGTGAGTGAGTATGTTCGTCTATCGAACAATCGCTCGAATTTCGGACAAATGTGTATCATCGGTGCGATGCCCTGTCAACTTTGTCAGTCCGCCGCGCGCCAATGATGCGGGGCGCGCTCGACGGCCTCACGATCCTCGACCTCTCTCACGCCCTCGCCGGCCCCTTCGCGTCGACGATGCTCGCCGGCTGCGGCGCCGACGTCATCAAGATCGAACCGCCCGGACGCGGCGATCTGTCGCGTGCCTGGGGGCCGCCGTTCTATGGGTCCGAGTCCGCCTACTTCGTTCACCTGAACGCCGGCAAGCGGAGCGTCGTCGTCGACCTGGCCGTCCCCGGCGGCCGCGAGCTGTTCCTCGCGCTCGCCGCCACCGCGGACGTCGTGCTCGAAAACCTCAGGCCCGGCGCCGTCCAGCGGCTGGGCATCGACTACGCCGCGGTGGCGGCGAGGAATCCTCGCGCCATCTATTGCTCGATTTCGGGATTCGGGCAGGATGGGCCGTATCGCAACCGCGCCGCGCTCGACCTCGTCGTCCAGGCCGAGAGCGGGATGATCAGCATCACCGGCGAGCCCGGCACCGACGGTGTGCGCTGCGGGATCTCGATCGCCGACATCACCGCCGGCATGTACGCCGCGTTCGGGATCACCGCAGCGCTACAGGCCCGGCACACCACCGGCGTTGGGCAGTTCCTCGACGTCTCGATGCTCGATGCGCAGGCCGGGATTCTGCAGACGGCGATTGGCGCCTACCTCGCCGACGGCCACGTCCCCGGTCCGCTCGGGAACGCGTATCCGACGCTCGTGCCGTACCAGACGTTTGCGACGCGCACGCGCGTGCTCGCGCTCGGCGTGCCCAGCGACAAGGTCTGGCAGGCGCTGTGCCGCGCGATGGGCCTCGACGTGCTGGCCGGCGACCAGAGGTACGCCACCAACGCCGGCCGGCGCGAGCATGCCCAGGCACTGCTCAGGACATTGGAGGCGGTCTTCGCACAGCGCACCTACGAAGAGTGGGAAGCCGCACTGCTCGCCGCGGGCGTTCCGGTCGGCGCCGTCAACACGATGGATCTGGTGGTCGATCATCCGCAGCTGGCGGCGCGCGGCCTGCTCGTCGCCGTCGACCACCCGGTCGCCGGCCCGGTGAAAGTGGTCGGGCCTCCGGTCCGCTTCTCCGGCACACCGGGAGGTGTGGCCGGGCCCGCGCCCTTGCTCGGCCAGCACACCGACGAGGTGCTTCGCGAACGGCTCGGCCTGACCGACGATGGCATCGCGCGCCTGCGCGAGGAGGGCGCGATCGGCTGAGGTGTGACATCCGGTTGCAATGCTCCGGCACGCTATGCGACCATCAAGTTCGCATAGCGAACTCCACATGCCCAGATCGTCGTCTTCCGTTTCGTCGGCGTCCGGCAGCCGAACCCGGAGCCGCGCCGCTGCGAGCGGGCGGCCCGGACGCGAATTCGTCCAGGGACTCGAGCGCGGATTCGCGGTGATCAAGGCGTTCTCGGCCGATACCCACGCCCTGACGATCACCCAGGTCGCGGCGCGGACCGGGCTCACGCGCGCCGTCGCCCGCCGCTATCTGCTCACGCTGGACGAACTGGGCTGCGTCGTCCAGAACGGCACCAACTTCAAGCTGACACCTCGCGTCCTGGACCTGGGCTTCACCTACTTGTCCACGCTCGACGTGGCGAACTTCGCACAGCCTTTCATGGAACGACTGGTCGAGAAGCTGCACGAGTCCTGTTCAGTGTCGGTCCTGGACGGCCACGACTGCGTCTACGTGGCGCGCGTGCCGGCGAAACGTATCATGAGCATCAACCTGGTGGTGGGCTCGCGACTGCCGGCGCACGCGACGTCGATGGGAAAAGTCCTGCTCGCCGCCCTGTCGCCAGAGGCACTCGATCGGTACTTCGCCACCTCCACGCTCGGCAGGCTCACCAAGCGGACGATCTGCAACGAAACGACGCTGCGGAAAGTGCTGAAGGACGTCCGCGATCGCGGATGGGCGTTCGCCGACCAGGAATCGGAGGACGGCGTGCGAACGGTGGCGGCACCGATCGTGGATCGATCGCGCGCGGTCGTCGCCGCGATCAACGTCTCGGGACATGCGGCCCGCGTGTCGATGAACGAGTTGCGCCGGCACTATCTGCCGCTGGTGATCGACGCGTCCCGGCAAATCTCCCGCGCGTTGGGCGACCCCGGCCCGGCGTACTCGACGAAGAAACACCTCGGTTCGTCCACTCGGTAGGGCCGTACGCGGCGCACGATTGCGCCGCGCGGGGGCGGCCTACTCACTCCACCGCCTCGCCGGTGCGGGCTTCGTGCACTTCTTTCGCCGCGCGAATCCCGCTCTCCAGCGCCCCCTGAATCCAGGCGTGATACAGACTGCAGTGCTCGCCGGCGAAGTGCACGCGCCCTTCCGGCTGCACGATCGCATTCTGCAGGTCGGTCTGTTGCTCAGGCGCGAACAGCGCGAACGCACCGCGTGCCCAGCGATCGGCGTACCAGGCGTAGCTGGTTCCCACCTCGTACTCGTCACGAATGCGCGGGTGGATCGTCGCCACGTCGTCCAGCGCTTCTTCCAGCCGCGTTTCCGGATCCATCGCGCCCCACTGCAGAGCGTCCTGGCCCCAGGTGTACGACGCCAGGAGCACGCCGCGGGTCGTCTCCGTCGACGCGGGCGGATAGTTCATGCGGCGGATCGGCAGGTCAGTCACGGTCGCCCCACCGACGATCCCGTCTTCGTCTTCCCAAAAGCGATGGCGGACCTGGAACAGGATCTTGGTGGACGCGTGGTAGTTCAACTGGCGGATGGCGCGGAGCTTGGCGCGCGAGAACGGCCGGCCGAGTTCGATGGTGCGAAGGCACGGAAACGGCAGCGCGCACACGCAGTAGTCGGCGGTGATCGAAAAGCGGCCCGCCTCGGTCTTGTAGTGGACCGTCACGTCGGCGTCGGTCTGGTCGATGGCGCGCACTTCCGCACCGAACCGCACCTCCTGCTCCAGCTCGGCGTAGAACGCGCGCGGCAGGCGATCCATCCCGCCGTCGATCGTCTGCATGTCGACGTACGCGCCTTCGAGATCTTCGCGCAGCACCTCCATGACGGCGTTGTTCATGTCGGCCTCGACGAAGTTCATCACGGCGTAGTACTCGATCGCGCCCCTGGAGAAGTTGCGGTGTTTGAGGAACTCGTAGAGCGAGAACCGGTCGAACTCGCTCCGGATCTGCTCCCACGCCGACGGACCGTCGCGGTCAAGCAACGCCTTGATGTCGGCGATCGCCGCCGTCCACAACTGGTCGGCCGTCTTGCCGCGCTCGTGCGGCGCCAGATCGAATGGCAGGCGGTCCGGCGATCGCTGCGCCTCGTCCATGGTCATCCGCTGTCCGGCGATGTGGACGAGCGCCTTGGCGTTGCCCATCACGAACGGCGTCAGCGCCAGGTTGAACTTGGCGCAGTATTTCAATGTGAGATCGTGCGAGCGGGGAATCCGCATCGCGCCGAATTCCGCGTAGAGGCCCGGCGCGAACTCACGGCAGGTCAGCACGCGGCCGCCGACGCGGTTCTGCGCTTCGAGCACGACGACGTCGTGTCCTTGTTGCTTCAACTCGTAGGCAGCAACGAGTCCAGCAACGCCGGCGCCGAGGACTACGACCCGCTTGCGCGGCCCAGGACGGCTGTCAAGCCCGTCGCGGACGACCCGAAGCGTCTCCCGAGTCACGCCCTTCATGGGCGATAGCCTACTCTGCTCCAGGCTCCGTTCACATGCGCTGGGGACTTCGATCGATACGTGCTCCGGCCGTGGTACGGTCTACCGATGGCTCTGCCATGATTGTCTCGGACAGCCGCTACCACTTTCGCGTCGATTTTCCCGGAATCCTATCGGCCAAGTTCGAGGAGTCGGACGGCAAGGGCGGCCCGCTGGCGTGGCGCGCCTACACCAGCCGCTCCCGCGAGGGTCACGGGGCTGGTTACACCGCCGCGGTGAAGGTGTTCGAGACCGACTCCGCGGACGTTCGCGCCCTGTTCGAGGCCGGTGAAAACGATGCCAGCCAAGCGCTGGGGATCACGCTCATCGGCCGACGCAACGGTACGTTCGGCCCCGAAAAAAACCCAAGCCTGACCCTCTCGTTTCAAAGCGGCAGGGACGGCGCTCCGGACATGGTTCGAGCGACCGTGCTGCTGATCGTCAAAGGCAAACGGCTATACGAGATTACGTTCTCGTTCAACGGTGCCGCCGATCAGAGCGCCCTGGGAAAGCGCTTCTTCGGATCGTTTGAGATTCTGAAATAGCGGACCCGACCTCGGCGCTCGTCGCGCATTCATCTCTTTCCGTAATTCGTGAAGATGTAGTCCTTTGCCGCCACCCGTGTGTGGCACGCGAACCCGCAATTGATCGTCCCGGTCTTGTTGGGCGCGAACTTGTCGGATGCCCGGTCGTAGTCAAACACGGCGTAAGCCCAGCCCTTCGTGCCCGGGAATCGCTTGCTGTCCTTCTCGATGAAAAACACGTCTTGCAAACTGTCCGGAATCCTCACGTCGAACGGCGCCTCCGTGCTCTTCTTCGGCTTCCACTCGATCTTCGCGATCTTTGACCCATCGGGGAAGGGCTTGCCGTTGCCAGGAACGCCGGTCTTATAAGCGGCGATCATCGTCGGATTGGCGACCATCACCTTGAGCAGCGCGTCCGTCTGGCTCACGGCGACGACTTGCCAGTCTTCGTACCCCTTGAAATCGGAGAACGGCAGCCCGTTGGGCACTTGCAACGTGTACTTGTCCTGCGCGGCGCCTGCCCCGCTCCCTACCGCAACGAGCAGAGTTCCAAGCGCAGTAGCCGCCACGGCGAATCGGGAGCGGAGGACGCGTGCAAGAGTTTTTTCAAACATGACTGCCTCTTATTGAAAGAAAGAATACTTCGGTTCCACCTGGGCCAACGGATAAGCTGTGTATCGCACCGCCGCCGACATCGAGCGATCGGCTCGGCACATCAACAGTTTTATGAATTTCCGCGCCGCGGATATTCATGCGTTACGGTTAGCGCGCTTGAAACACAAGAGATAAAGCAGAGGAGACGCGATGTCACACCATTACTCCGGTCCCGACTTCGGGTTCCCCCATGGGGACGCCCGCCTCGACTTCACCGATCTGTATGCGTTCCCTAAGCCTGGGGATGCTGGCAAGTCGATTCTGATTATGAACGCGCATCCGTCCGTCGGAGTGAACCCGCCAGGGCCTACCTCCGGCGACGCCTTCGCGCCCGAGGCGATTTATGAACTGAAGATTGACACGAACGGCGATGCCGTCGCCGATATCGCGTATCGAGTGCGCTTCACATCCTCAGAGAACGGGGCGCAGACCGCGACGCTTCGCCGCGTTGAGGGTGCGCACGCCGCTGGGACAGACGACGACGGACAAGTCATCGTCGAAGCGGCGCCGGTCTCGACGGGGTCGGAGGCACGGGTGACGGACGCCGGCGAGTACAGATTCTTCGCCGGCTGGCGCAGCGATCCGTTCTACTTCGACGTGCAGGGCGCCCTCAACAACCTGCAATTCACTGGTGCCGATTACTTCGCTGACAAGGACGTGTGCTGCATCGTGCTGGAAGTGCCCAACTCTGCCCTCAGCGCCACAACCATGGGCCTATGGGTTCGGACGCTGGACGGCGCTAGCGGGAAATGGGTGCAGGCGGATCGCGGTGCGCGACCCAATCAAACACCCTTCCTCGCCGGCGAACAGAACGCCGCGTATCTCGCTGCGGAGCCGGCGGACGATGCCCGATTTGTCCCCGTGTTCGCGCACGCGCTGGAACATACCGGTGGATATTCGCCGGCGGAAGCCACGCGTGTGGCCGGAACTCTCCTGCCCGATCTCCTCCAATATGATCCCCGGCGACCGGCGTCCTTCCCGGACAATGGCCGGGCACTCACCGACGACGTCGTCGACTTCTTCCTTCCACTCCTCACGAATGGAAAGGTGACGCACGATAAGGTCGGGCCCCACACAGATCTGCTCGCGGAATTCCCCTACGTGGGCCCGCCGCACCAAGCCCGGACTACGCATTGAAGTGACTGGTGCGGCTTGCAGGACTCGACCGCGCTCGCGGCGAGCGTGAGCGAGACGCGGCGTGGCTGAGGACGGGAGAGGCAGTGCCCGAACGGAGTGAGGGGTAATGCGCCTTGCAGGACTCGAACCTGCGACCTCCTGGTTCGTAGCCAGACGCTCTATCCAACTGAGCTAAAGGCGCGTATTGAGGCCGGACGAAACTCTGAGTGTAGACGGTTCCGTCAGCGCTGGTCAAGGCGCTCGACGAACAGGCGATCGTCCGCGAGCAGTGCGGCGAGCCGTTCCTGCAGCTGCTTCGCCGTGGCGACGTCGTGCGGGTCGAGCCGCGTCGCCGCGGCGCCGCGGCCGGTCAGCCATGAAAACACCAGCGGCGACAATCGCGAGACTCGGGTCGTTCGCGGCTCGT
>CAWCFI010000001.1:0-121925 GCA_963794705.1 uncultured Acidobacteriota bacterium | reverse complement strand
TCGAGAAGATGTTGCACGACACCCAGCGCACGTCGGCGCCGAGCTCGACCAGCGTCTCGATCAGGACCGCGGTCTGAATCGTCATGTGCAGGCTGCCCATGATCCGGGCGCCGGCGAGCGGCTTGCTGCCGCCATGCCGCTTGCGCAGCGCCATCAGTCCGGGCATCTCCTGCTCGGCGAGCCGCATTTCCTT
Organism: uncultured Acidobacteriota bacterium; assembly: GCA_963794705.1. Lineage (GTDB taxonomy): Bacteria > Acidobacteriota > Vicinamibacteria > Vicinamibacterales > CAVVIG01 > CAVQFC01. The sequence continues at coordinate 121,732 of CAWCFI010000001.1, read as the reverse complement.
GCGGCCGAATTCGGCCTCCGCCAGGTTGCGGACCTTGAACGGTTCACGTCCCGCCGCCTTGGCGGCTTCGTACGGGTGCATCTTCTCGGTTACGGTTGCCATGCTCTCTCCTGTAAGGCGGGTCCCTGGGGCCCGCCGATCTGCGCCGGGTCTGACAAGACCCGGCCTACGTACGTCTCGCGGTTGCGACAAATAGTCCCGGTCCCTTTGCCTTGGCATCGGGTGGTAGTGAAACGATCCGAACGTCCTCGAAGCCGGCTTGCTGAAACAGGCGACGCACGTGGTCGTCGCCGAATCCGAGCCACACGTGGCCCATCTGCTGGCGGTAGCTCTCTCGATCGTGCGGCAGCATGTCGACGACGATCGCGCGCCCGCCCGGCTTGAGGACGCGGGCGATTTCGCCGAGTGCCCGCTCGGGCTCGGGCACGTGGTGCAGTACCAGCATCAAGGTCGCTGCATCCAGCCGGGCATCGTCGATTGGCAGCGCCTCGAGCTCGCCGCGGCGGAGCTCGATGTTGTCGACGCTGCCGAGCCGCTTTCGCGCGGCCTGCAGCATCGCCGCCGATCCGTCGACCGCGATCACGCGCGCGACGAACGGCGCGAGCGCCGCGCTCACCTGACCCGTGCCGCAGCCCAGATCGCCGACCGTCCACGTCCCTTCGGCGAGCGCCGCCAGCGCCGCGAGGTGAAAGCGATCGCCGAACAGGTCGTCACGCACGCGATCCCACTGCCCGGCCGAGGACGAGAAGAATTCCTGCGACTTGGTCCGGCGTTCCGCCAGCGCGGCCTGCAGGCGGCGCTGATCCTGCGCCGCGGCGGTCGACGATCCGACCTGCTCGCGGACGAGCAGCCACAGGCGGCGCGCCGCCGGATCGAGGTCGTCCCGCGTCATCGTGTAGAGGTTGCTGGTGCCTTCCGCGCGGGCGGCGACCCAGCCGCCGTCGGCCAGCGCTTTCAGGTGGCGGCTCACCGTCGACTGCGGCAGCTGGACGATGCCGCACAGCTCGGACACCGTCAGCTCGTGGCGGTCGAGCAGCAGCAAGATCCGGCTGCGCGTTGTGTCCGCCAGCGAGGCGAGATGGTCGTGGATTGCGGGCGCCCGTCCATTCATCCGTATAACCGGATGAAAGGATACATCAAGTCAGGTTGGAGGGCAAATCGGTCAGCGCACGCTCGGCCCGCCGGCGCAGATTTCAATCGCGTTGGCGTTGGGTTGCCCGGCGCAATATTCGGCAATCGCCCGCCGCACCTGCTCGCGCGCGAATCGCGTGTCACGCTCGCGCTTCGCGTTCGAGGCGGCGGTGATCCCGCGTTGCACCAGCGTCAGCAGGTTGAACCCGAGGCCTGGCGGCTGCCAGCCGATGGGATCGAGTTGCCAGGGCGGCTTTTCGAAGATGTCGTGCATCGGGTGGATCGCTTCGATGCGGATCTTGAAGTTGGCTTCCGGTTCGACCGGCGTCAACTGCAGCGGCTTCCGGGCCAGCACCGCGCGCATGCGATCGAGCGTCTGATCGGGCGCCGGATCCTGGGCGAACGACGTGCCGGCGACGCCGCAGATCATCGCCAAGGCGAGGCCGAACGCCGACGCGGTCATCGAACCGGAGTATCGCAGATCTGGATGCCGTATCCGGCGTTGGGTTGGGATCCGCAGTACTGCGCGATTGCGCTGCGAACCTCTTCCCTGGCGGACGTCTCGGCGCCGGTCCGCTCGGCCTTCGAGATCGCGTTCAGCGCCTTGCCACCGAGGTGCTTGCCGATGAGGTTCTCGACCAGGATGGTCACGAGCTCGGACTGGCTGAATGCGCCCAGCGTCTGGCGCGTCGGATTGTCGACCGGCGGGAACATGATTCGGTTCTGCTCGGCCATGTAGACGCCGCCGGCCGGCACCGGCACCGGCTTGAACTTCAGCGTCGCCAGCAGCTCTTCGAGCTTCTGCTTTTCCTGGATCTGGATGCGGAAGGTGGGACGTTCGTCAGCGGTTCGCAGCGAGAGCGTCGGCGTCGTCTCGAGCGCCTCCCGAATCTTCGAGACCGAAACCGGAAGCAGGGGGCCCTGGTCGTTGGTCGATTCGTCCCTGGTGCCGTCCTGCTGCGGGGACGCGACCGTCTGCTGCGCCCCGGCGGGGGACGCGATGACAATCGCCGTAAACACCAGAGCCAGCAGGCGCATGTTCGTTAGGACGCCGTGGCCGAGGCCACAGTCTTCCACAGGGTAACGTACCGCGGGTGCATGAGTGAGGCCAGCCACAACCCGTTCGTTTCCGGACAGATGCGCTGTCGCGCCTTGAGGCGTAGAATGCGACCAGGTAGCGCAGACGGCGTTCGCCGGACGAAGTGAGGCCTACGATGCACCAGGTTCCGCGCGCGGATCAGATCGAGCTCGCCGACGCGATTGCCGAGGGCGCAAGACGACGTCCGAGCCAGGCCTTCGGCGAGTACTTCTCGAACAAGGGTGGGTCGTGCGCGCTGGGTGCGGCGTATGAAGGCGCCTACGCGCTGCCACAGGAGGCCGGCTCGATCCGGCCGCGGCTGGATCGCCTGTTCGACTGCCTCGAAAACGTCCGGCGCCGCTGCCCCGAGGGTTGCAACAAGCGGCTGCCGCTCAACTCGATCATCCTGCACCTGAACGACGATCACCACTGGACCCGCGAGCAGATCGTCAGCTGGCTCAGGAAATAACATCCCCGAACTTCCCGACGTTCTCGTCTACCTCGAGGCGCTGACGCGACACATCGTCGGCCGACGCCTCGAGCGGCTCGTACTCCACAGCCCGTTCGTCCTCCGCACCGTCGATCCGCCGATCAGCAGCATCGACGGTCACACCGTTCAAGGCGTGCGCCGCATCGGCAAGCGCATCGTCCTCGTCTTCGATCAGGATGCCGCTCCTGCCGATCCCGCCACTCCCGCCGATCCCGCCCTCTTCCTGGTCATCCACTTGATGATCGCGGGGCGGTTGCGGTGGCGGGAGCCGGGCAGGAAATCCGGGATGGGCCCGAAGCTGATGCTCGCTTCGTTCGTGTTCGAGCACGGCACGCTGTTCTTCACCGAGGCGAGCTCGAAGAAGCGGGCGTCCCTGCAGCTGGTGCGGGGAGAGACCGCGCTGGGCGCGCTCGATCCGGGCGGCGTCGAGCCGCTCGAGGCGACCCGCGAGCAGTTTCACCAGGCGCTGACGCGCGAGAGCCACACGCTGAAGCGGGCCCTGACCGATCCCCATCTGTTCAGCGGGATCGGCAACGCCTACTCCGACGAGATTCTGCACGCCGCGGGCCTGTCGCCGCTCAAGCTGTCCCGATCGCTCACCGATCAGGAGTTCGCGCGGCTGTATGACGCGACCCGCTCGACGCTGGGGCGATGGGTGGACTTGCTGCGTCAGCAGACCGGCGCCGGGTTTCCCGAAAAGGTGACGGCATTTCACGATCAGATGGCGGTCCACGGCCGCTTCCGGCTGCCTTGCCCGGTCTGCGGCAAGCCGGTGCAGCGCATCGTCTACGCCTCGAACGAGTGCAACTACTGTGCGCAGTGCCAGACCCAGGGCCGGCTGCTCGCCGACCGCTCGCTGTCCCGCCTCCTGAGAGACGACTGGCCCAAATCGATCGACGAGCTGTAACCCTTGCGATCTATGCATCAGTAAATGTAGATTTATAGATATGAAGGCTGCGTCGGCGCTCTACCGGCTGCTGGGCGACGAGGCTCGCCTGCGCCTGCTGCGGGTGCTCGCCAGGGAACGGCTCAACGTGACCGAACTGACCGGGGTGCTGGGTTTGGCGCAGTCGGGGGTGTCCCGCCATCTCGGCATGTTGAAGGAGGCCGGCCTGGTGGCGGAAGAGCGCGACGGCGGCTTCAGCTACTATCGCGCCGCGGCGCTGGCCGGCGCCGATCAACCGCTGACCGCGATCCTGCAAGCGCAGTTCGAGGCCTCCGCGTCGGATCCGGCAGTGCGCGCTGACGAGGCGCGGCTCCAGGAAGTGCTCCGGCTGCGGAAGGAAAATTTCGACGCGCACGCCGGCCCCGACACGCGCGATGCGCGCCAGCTGGTGCCGGGCCGGAGCTGGGCGGCCTGGTCGCGCGCGCTCGGGCTGCTGATGCCGCCGGTGAAAGTGGCCGATCTCGGCTGCGGCGAGGGTTATCTGACCATCGAAGCGGCCCGCTGGGCCTCGCGCGTGGTCGCGGTCGATCGATCCGAGACGGTGCTGCTCCGCGCCAAGGCGCTGGCGCGGCGGCGGCGGGTCTCGAACGTGATCTGGAAGAAAGGGGAGCTCGAGAGGCTCCCGATGAAGGACGCCTCGGTGGACATCGCGATGCTGTCGCAGGCGCTGCACCACGCGCACGATCCGGCGCGCGCGGTCGCCGAAGCCGCGCGGGTGACCACGCCAGGCGGCCGCGTCCTGCTGCTCGATCTGCGGGCCCACGACGAGGAGTGGGTGCGCGCCAAGCTCGGCGATCGGCGGCTCGGCTTCGCCGACGACGAGCTCAGGCGGATGCTCGCCGCGGCGGGGCTGGCCGACGTCAAAGTCGGCGTCGGCGCGCGCAAGGCGGGCGATCCGTTCACGGTCCTGGTCGCGTCGGGGACCAAGGCTGCTGCCGCGAAACACTCGAAGGACACCAAACACACCAAGCCATGACACCCAATGTACGCGCGCAGCTCGACGCCCTTCTCGCGAAGCGGATCCTCGTCCTCGACGGGGCGATGGGAACGATGGTCCAGCGCTACCAGCTGACGGAGGCCGACTTCCGCGGGGAGCGGTTCAAGGGTCATCCCAGGGACTTGCGCGGCAACAACGACGTGCTGGTGTTGACCCGGCCAGAGGTCATCGCCGAAATCCACCGGCAGTACCTCGCGGCAGGCAGCGACATCATCGAGACCAACACCTTCAGCGGCACCGCGATCGCCCAGGGGGACTACGCGCTCGAGCCGCTGGTCTACGAGCTGAACCTCGAAGGCGCCAAGCTGGCGCGGGCGGCCTGCGACGAGTACACCGCCAAGGATCCGTCGCGGCCGCGCTTCGTCGCCGGCTCGATGGGCCCGACCAACCGGATCCTGTCGATTTCACCCGACGTCAACAATCCGGCGTTCCGCAACATGACGTTCGACGCGCTGAAGGACGCCTTCAAGGAGCAGGCGCGCGGCCTGATCGACGGCGGCTCCGATCTGCTGCTGGTCGAAACCATTGTCGACACCCTGAACGCGAAGGCGGCGATCGTCGCGATCGAGGAGCTCTACGCCGAACGCGGAACGCCGAGCCACGAACAGCTGCCGTTGATGATCTCGGTCACGATCACCGACCGCAGCGGCCGGACGCTGTCGGGCCAGACCATCGACGCGTTCTGGGTCTCGATCGCGCACGCCCAGCCGTTCAGCGTCGGCATCAACTGCGCGCTCGGCGCCAAGGACATGCGCCCGTACCTCGCCGACCTGGCGAGGATCGCCAGCTGCTATGTCAGCTGCTATCCGAACGCCGGCCTGCCCAACGCCTTTGGCGCCTACGACGAGCAGGCGTCAGAGACGGGCGCCTACCTTCGCGAGTTCGCCACCAGCGGCTTCGTCAACATCGTCGGCGGCTGCTGCGGCACCACGCCGGATCACATCAAGGCGATCGCCGACGGCGTTGTCGGCCTGCCGCCGCGCACGTCGCACCTCGCACCGGGCACCCCGCACCTCGCACCGGGCACCCCGCACCTCGCACCAAGCGCCCCGCACCTGACCCAGTTCTCCGGCCTCGAGACCCTGACGATCAGGCCGGAGTCGAATTTCCAGATGATCGGCGAGCGGACCAACGTCACCGGCTCACTGAAGTTCGCGCGGCTGATCAAGGCGGGGGACTATGCGACCGCGACCGAGGTCGCGCTCGAGCAGGTGCGCGGCGGCGCCAACCTGATCGACGTCAACATGGACGAGGGCATGCTCGACTCAGAGCAGGCGATGACCCACTTCCTGAACTACATCGGCACCGAGCCCGACATCGCGCGGGTGCCGTTCATGATCGACAGCTCGAAGTGGTCGGTGATCCTCGCCGGGCTGAAGTGCGTGCAGGGCAAGGCGGTCGTCAACTCGATCAGCTTGAAGGAAGGCGAGGCCGACTTCCTGGCGAAAGCCGCGATCGTCAAACGCTTCGGCGCCGGCGTGGTCTGCATGGCCTTCGACGAGCAGGGGCAGGCCGACACGATTGAGCGCAAGGTGTCGATCTGCCAGCGCGCCTACGCCTTGCTCACCGAACGCGCCGGGTTCGATCCGTCGGACATCATCTTCGATCCGAACATTCTCGCGATTGCGACCGGGCTCGAGGAACACAACGCCTACGCGATCAATTTCATCGAGGCGACGCGGATCATCAAGGCGACCTGCCCCGGCGTGAAGATCAGCGGCGGCGTCAGCAATCTGTCGTTTTCGTTCCGCGGCAACGATGTCGTGCGCGAGGCCATTCACTCGGCGTTCCTGTACCACGCGATCCGGGCCGGCATGGACATGGGCATCGTCAACGCCGGCCAGTTGGTGGTCTACGAGGACATCCCGAAGGATCTACTCGAGCACGTCGAGGACATCATCTTCAACCGCCGGCCGGACGCGACCGAGCGGATGGTCGAGTTCGCCGCCACCGTCAAGGGCGGCGCGACCAGGCGGGAACACGACCTCTCCTGGCGCGACGCCACCGTCGAAGCGCGGCTGTCGCACGCGCTGGTCCACGGCGTGGTCGATTTCATCGAGGTCGATGTCGAGGAGGCGCGCGGCAAGTACGCGCGGCCGCTGGAGATCATCGAAGGGCCGCTGATGGACGGCATGAAGGTGGTCGGCGATCTGTTCGGGGCCGGCAAGATGTTCCTGCCGCAGGTCGTGAAGAGCGCGCGCGCGATGAAGCGCGCGGTCGCCTATCTCGAGCCGTTCATGGCCGCGGAGCGCGAGGCGAGAATGGCGGCCGGCGGCGCCGCCGAAACCGCGTCGAAGGGCAAGATCGTCCTCGCTACCGTGAAGGGCGACGTCCACGATATCGGCAAGAACATCGTCGGCGTCGTGCTCGGCTGCAACAGCTACGACGTGGTCGATCTCGGCGTGATGGTGCCGTGCGACCGGATCCTCGACACCGCGCTTCGCGAGAAAGCGGACCTGATCGGCCTGAGCGGGCTGATTACCCCGTCGCTCGACGAGATGGTGTTCGTTGCCAAGGAGATGGCCCGGCGCGACATTCAGCTGCCGCTCCTCATCGGCGGCGCGACCACCAGCCGCCAGCATACCGCGGTCAAGATCGCGCCCGAGTACAAGGAGAGCACCGTCCACGTGTTGGACGCTTCGCGCGTGGTGGACGTCGTCTCAAGCCTGATGAGCGACGAGCGGCGTCCTGCCTTCGCCGAAACCAATCGCGGGCTTCAGGAGACGCTGCGGTTTCAGCACAGTCAGCGAAAAGAGAAGCCGCTGCTGCCGTACGAGACGGCGCGCGTGAACCGCCTGTCGATCGACTGGGCCGCCGAGACGCTGCCCGTGCCGCCTTTCATCGGCCGCCGCGTCGTGAACGTGCCGCTGGAAGACCTGGTGCCCTACATCGACTGGACGTTTTTCTTCGCGGCGTGGGAGCTGAAGGGACGCTATCCGGCGATTCTCGAGCATCCGGAGTATGGGCGGGCCGCGCGCGATCTCTACGACAGCGCGCAGATCATGCTGGATCGAATCGTCGGCGAGAAACTGCTCACCGCCACCGGCGTCTACGGGTTCTGGCCGGCCGCGAGCGAAGACGACGACATCGTCGTCTATGCCGATCGCGAGCATGCCGGCGAGCTCACCCGCTTCAACCTGCTGCGGCAGCAGGAGGTCATCGCGGACGGGAAGCCGAATCTGTCGCTCGCCGACTTCATCGCGCCTCGATCGATGCTCGGCGCAGGGCGCAGCGATTATCTGGGCGCGTTCGCGGTCACCGCTGGGATCGGCGCCGATGCGCTGGCGAAAAAATTCGAGGGCGAGCTCGACGACTACAGCGCCATCCTCGTAAAGGCGCTCGCCGATCGATTTGCCGAGGCGTTCGCCGCCTATCTCCATCAGAAGGCGCGCACGGGTTGGGGGATCGACGAGGCCCGCGGCATTGACGACGTGCACCATGAGGCGCACCGGGGCATCCGCCCGGCGTTCGGCTACCCGGCCTGCCCCGACCACAGCGAGAAGTTCAAGCTCTTCGAACTGCTCGAGGCCACCGAGGTCGGCATCGCGCTCACCGAGAACGCGGCGATGACGCCGGCCGCGAGCGTCAGCGGCCTCTACTTCGCCCATCCACAGGCGAGGTATTTCACGGTCGGCCGGCTCGGCGAGGATCAGATCGCCGTCTACGCCAGGCGAAAGGGCCAGTCGATCGATCAGGTCGAACGGTGGCTGACGTCGAACCTGGCCTACGAACCGGCGCGCTGCTGATCGAATCCGTGATCACCGGGCGATTCCTGTCATTCGCAGAACGGCTCACGCGTTCCCGCTGGGGCTCAATGGGGCGCATTTTGATCAGCGTCCGCTAGGGGTATCAGCGACCCGCGCGTGAACTTTGGACCCGAGGAGGCCGGCGACAGCCGGCCTTTTTTCCGTACTCCTCAACCTGGAGTGGTCCCTTCCTGACATGACACTAGACGACGCGAGACTAATCGTGATCCATTCCGGTAATGCTGCTCCTAAACGGGACACACTTTGAATACTGCCTATTTGCCTGCATAAACAGCAGAAAACCAGGCTATGCCTGAACATCGTGTTCGATAACAGAACTTTGCCGGCGATGGCGCAACCGGCAATACTGTTGATGAGATACGATAAATGATTGAATATAAAAGACTAAGTCAGCTCTGACCTCAAAAGGTAGAGTTGGCGAGCGCATTGCTCTAGAGGCTGACGATGAAAGTTTGCGCGTTTCCGTCGACGACAAGGGCGAAGGCCGTGTGGGGCCCACGCCGCGTTTTCACTTCCATGGCCGTCGCGGCCGTGCTGTTTGGTCTGACCCTGGATGCCAGCGCCCAAAGTCGTCATCGCCAGAGCGCGCGGCGAGTTCGGCCAGGCACGGCGAACGGTTGGGTCAATCGCGACAAGATGGACACCGACGTGGCGAAACGGGCCTCGGGCTTCCGCCTGCTGGGACTCGACACCGCCAACGTGATCGTGACGCTCGAGGACAACGCCGACCTGCCGTTCGCGTTCCAGCGTTATTCGCACAGCGGCAAGCTGTCGGTCATCCACGGCTACGTGCTCGATCAGGTGCCGGTGTCGCAGCTCGCGGCGCTGGCGAACAGCGCGAACACGCATCGCGTGCATCTCAACCGCCCGGCAGGTAAGCACGACGCGCTGTCGTCTGTCGCGGTGAACGCCAACGCGGTAGACCTGGGCAACGGCATCAACAACCCGAGCCTCTACGGCTACACCGGCGCGGGTGTCACGGTGGCCTTCATCGATTCGGGCATCACCTCCTACCAGCATCCCGATCTGGCCGACGGGCGCGTGCTGGCCTTTGTCGACTTCGTCAACGGCCGCACCACCAAATACGACGACAACGGTCACGGCACCGCCGTCGCCGGCATCATCGGCGGCACCGGGAAGCTTTCGTCAAAGAAGTACGCGGGAATGGCGCCGGGCGCGTCGCTGGTGTCGCTCAAGGTGCTCGACGAGAACGGCCGCGGATCGGTCGGCGACATCCTCAAGGCGTTGGATTGGGTCTACACCAACGGCGCCGCCTATGGCGTCCGCGTCGTCAATCTGTCTGCAGGCGCGGCGGTGACCGAGTCGGTACTACACCGACCCGCTGACGCTCGCGACCAAGGCGCTCGTGGACAAGGGCATCACGGTGGTCGCTGCCGCCGGCAACAACGGCCAGAATGCCCTCGGGCAGTCGCAGTGGGGCGGGGTCGTCTCGCCCGGCAATGCGCCGTGGGTTCTGACGGTCTGCGCGTTCAGCAGCAAAGGCACCTACAACGTGGCCGACGACTCGGTCGCCGCGTTCAGCTCCGCCGGTCCGACCGCCGTCGATTTTTCAGCGAAGCCGGATCTGTGCGCGCCCGGCGTCGGCGTGGTGTCGACCGCGGCGCCGGCCAGCTCGCTGTTTCAGACAGGTCTCCTCTCGCCGGTGTCCTGGCTCATTTCGGGCACGGTCGCGAGCACCTTTCCCTACCTGCCGTACGAGAGCCTGACCGGCACCAGTATGGCGACACCGATGGTCAGCGGCGCGATTGCGCTGATGCTGCAGGCGAATCCGGGTCTGACGCCGAACCTGATCAAGGGCATTCTCGAGTTCACCGCGATCTCCAAGCCGGGTGTCAGCGCGTTGCGTCAGGGCGCCGGCTTCATGAACGTGTCGCACGCCGTCGCGCTGGCGGCGCTGGCGGCGCGTCCCTATTCGACCGCGGTGCCGATTCCGACGACCTGGGCCAGGCACATCATGTGGGGCAATCACATGGTGTCCGGCGGCGTCATCAATCCCAAGGCGAACGCGTGGCGCCTCGGCGTCGAGTGGGGTTGGGCGACGACGAAAGCCGACGCCGGCAACCTGGCAGACGACGGCGACAACATCGTATGGGGCACGATGAACGACGGCGACAACATCGTCTGGGGTACCGCTAACGATGGCGACAACATCGTGTGGGGCACCGCGAACGACGGCGACAACATCGTGTGGGGCACCGCGAACGATGGCGACAACATCGTGTGGGGCACTGATTGCGGCGGCGCCGACTGCGACAACATCGTGTGGGGTACCGAGCGACGGCGACAACATCGTGTGGGGCACCGCGAACGACGGCGACAACATCGTGTGGGGCACGAGCGACGGCGACAACATCGTGTGGGGTACCGCCGACGACGGCGACAACATTGTGTGGGGGACCGCGAACGTGACGAACACCGTTTGGCCGATCTTCAAGGGGGGCAAGTAATCATGGAAAAAATGCCCTACCGCGACGAACTCCGGACCGCGATGGTCATGTCCACGACCGATCCGGTCGTCAGCACCGGCTGGCAGCAGGGGCTGCCGACGCTGCGCGGATCGCAGGTCGTGCTGCGCGAACTGCGCGCGTCGGATGCGCCGTCGCTGTTCGCGCTGCTGACCACCGAAGAGGTGTCGCGTTTCATCTCGCCGCCGCCGAGCTCGGTCGAAGGTTTCGAGCGGTTCATCAGCTGGACCCTCCGTCAGCGCGTGGCCGGCACCTATGCCTGCTTTGCCGTGACGGTCACCGGCTATGACACCGCCATTGGAATCTTGCAGGTCCGTTCGCTCGAGCCCGGTTTCGGGACGGCCGAGTGGGGCTTTGCCATCGGCTCAGCCTTCTGGGGCACGGGCCTGTTTCAGCAAGGAGCGGCGCTGGTGCTCGACTTCGCGTTCGACACGCTCGGCGTGCATCGCCTGGAAGCGCGCGCGGCGGTGAAGAACGGGCGGGGCAATCGCGCGCTCGAGAAGCTTGGCGCCGTTCAGGAGTGCGTGTTGCGCAAGTCCTTCGAGAAGAACGGCGAGTATCTCGACCAGGTGCTCTACGCGATGCTCGACACCGATTGGCGGGCTCTGCGCACGCCGGTCGCGGCGACGTCCTTCGTTCGCGTCCACTAGATTCTCGCGGCGCGGCTCGCCGTTGATGGCGAGCCGTTCATTCCGCTCGGGCCGGCGCTACCTGCCGGCCCAACATTCCTTGTCTGTTTCGATCGATTTGTCCGTCCGCCGCTTACTGGCGGCTGCTCTCGATCTACGTTTAATAAGACACGGTAGGACTTTAGTCAGCTTAATGGGCCATTTCATGAACTTGTTTGAAAATGGCTCAATCGCACGGAATATCGGCAAATATAAAGGCAAATTTCAAAATTACTTCCAGATAATCTGATGGAAATGTCCTATTAACGACGTTATAGTACTTTATACGACCACTAGAGATGCATCGTGATTTCGACAATAACTCCTTATTTTATAGGTGTTTGCAGGAGCGAATGGCCAGGCACACTGGTACGGCCGCGCAATTGCACTCTAGAGTCATGAATGAGGTTCCATTGAAACTATCGACGACTACCCGGGCCAAAGCTGTTTGGGGCCCTAAACGTATCGTGACGGCGGCCGCCTTCGTCGCCCTCGCACTCGGCCTGACCGCCGACGCCGGCGCCGCGGGCCGCCATCAACGACAGGCGCGCCGGGGACGCCCGGGCGTCCCGAACGGGTTCGTCAGCCGCGACAAGATGGACAGTGAGGTCGCCAAGCGCGCGTCCGGCTTCAATCTGCTGGGCCTGGCCACTGCCGACGTCATCGTGACGCTCGAGGACGGCGCCAAGCTCCCGGCCGCGTTCCTGCGCTACTCGCACAACGGCGAGCTCTCGGTCATCCACGGCTACGTGCTCGATCAGGTGCCGGTCTCGCTGCTCCCGACCCTGGCCAAAAGCACCAGCGTGCACCGCGTCCACAGCAACCGGAAAGCGCGCAAGCACGACGCGCTGTCGTCCTTTGCCGTCAACGCTAATGCCGTCGACACTGGCAACGGCATCAACCAACCGAACCTGTACAGCTACACCGGTGCAGGTGTGACGGTCGCGTTCATCGACTCCGGCATCACGTCCTATCCGCACCCCGACCTCACGGACGGCCGCGTCCTCGCCTTCGTCGACTTCGTCAATGGTCAGACGACGAAGTACGACGACAACGGTCACGGCACGCACGTCGCCGGCATCCTGGCCGGCACCGGCAAGCTCTCCGCGAAGAAGTATGCGGGCATCGCGCCGGGCGCCTCCCTGGTGTCGCTCAAGGTCCTCAACCAGAACGGCGAGGGTTCGGTCGGCAACATTCTCAAGGCGCTCGATTGGGTCTACAAGAACGGCAAGTCCTACGGCGTGCGCGTCGTGAATCTGTCGGTCGGCGCCGCGGTCACCGAGTCGTACTACACCGACCCGCTGACGATGGCGACCAAGACGCTTGTGGACCGGGGCATCACCGTGGTGGCCGCGGCCGGCAACAACGGCCTGAACGCCGCCGGCGCAGCTCAATGGGGCGGCATCGCCTCGCCGGGCAACGCGCCGTGGGTCCTCACGGTCTGCGCCTTCAGCACCAACGGCAGCTACAACGTCGCGGACGACACTGTCGCTCCCTTTTCCTCGTCGGGGCCGACCGCAGTCGACTTCGCTGCGAAGCCGGACCTGTGCGCGCCGGGCGTCGGCGTGGTTTCGACGGCGGGTCCTGGCAGCACGCTGTTCCAGTCGGGGCTGATCACCACGCCGTCGTGGCTGATTCCGGGCACGGTCGCGAGCACGTACGCGTACCTCCCGTACAGAGCCTGACCGGCAGCAGCATGGCGGCGCCGTTCGTCAGCGGCGCGGTCGCGCTGATGCTGCAGGCGAACCCGAACCTGACCCCGAACCTGATCAAAGGCATCTTCGAGTTCACCGCGATCTCGAAGCCGGGCGTCAGCCCGCTGCGCCAGGGCGCGGGCTTCATGAACGTGTCGCACGCAATCGCGCTGGCCGAACTGGCTTCGCACCCCTCGTCCGTCAAGCGCATGCCGATACCGGCCTCATGGGCCAAGCACATCTTGTGGGGCAATTACATGCTCACCGGCGGCGTGCTCGACCCGCGGGCCAATGCCTGGAAGCTCGGCGTCGAGTGGGGCTGGGCGAAGACCAAGGCCGACGACGGCGACAACATCGTGTGGGGCACGATGAACGACGGCGACAACATCGTCTGGGGCACCGCGAACGATGGCGACAACATCGTGTGGGGCACCGCCAATGACGGCGACAACATCGTCTGGGGCACGGCCAACGACGGCGACAACATCGTGTGGGGCACCGACTGCGGCGGCGCCGACTGCGACAACATCGTGTGGGGCACCTTGGATGGCGACAACATCGTCTGGGGCACCGCGAGTGATGGCGACAACATCGTGTGGGGCACCTCGGACGGCGACAACATCGTCTGGGGCACTGCCGATGACGGCGACAACATCGTGTGGGGCACCACGCTGCACCTGAACCTGACCAACCTCGTGTGGCCGATCCTCAAGGGAGGGAAGTAGTCATGGAAAAGATGCCCTACCGCGAGGAGCTTCAGACCACCACGGTCGCTCCGGCTGTCGACACCATCGTCAGCTCCGACTGGCGCCAGGGTCTGCCGACGCTGCGCGGCAAGCAGGTCGTGCTGCGCGAGCTGCGGGCGTCGGACGCGGCGTCGCTGTTCGCGCTGCTGACGACCGAAGAGGTGTCACGATTCATTTCGCCGCCGCCCAGCACGGTCGAGGGCTTCGAACGCTTCATTGCCTGGACCCTGCGCCAGCGGGTGGCCGGCACCTACGCCTGCTTCGCGGTGACGGTCGCCGGCTTTGACACCGCGATCGGCATCTTCCAGGTGCGTGAAACGGAACCGAACTTCGGCACCGCCGAATGGGGTTTTGCGATCGGCTCGGCGTTCTGGGGGACCGGCGTGTTCCAGGACGGCGCCGAGCTCGCCATCGACTTCGCGTTCGCGACGCTCGGCGTGCACCGGCTCGAGGCGCGCGCGGCCGTCAAGAATGGCCGCGGCAATCGGGCGCTGCAGAAGATCGGCGCCGTGCAGGAGTGTCGGCTGCGCGAGTCATTCCACAAGAACGGAGAATATCTCGACCAGTTCCTCTACGCCGTGGTCGATGTGGACTGGAACGCCATGCGCACGCTGATGGCGGTGGCCACCGTCCGGGTGCACTAGGGCGCCGCGTCAGTCATTCTTCAGCGCCCGCAGCGGATCGCTGTGGGCGGCGCGCGAGGCCGGCAGGTAACACGAGGTGATGCCCACGGCCGCGAGCACGATCGTCACCATCACGTACGGCCCGGTGTCGCCGGGACGGACCTCGAAGAGCAGGCCACCGATTGCCGCCGCGAGGGCGCGAGCGGCCACCAGACCCGCGGCCAGGCCGGCGATCACCGCGCCGAAATCGGTTCGCAGCACGAGCCGCACCAGACCCTGCGGCGGTGCGCCGAGCGCGGCGCGGATACCCAGCTCGCGCGAGCGCGCCGTCACCGCCTGCGCACTCACCGCATAAATGCCGCACGCGGTCAGCGCCAGTGCCGCGTAGCCGAACAGCGCGACGAGCCAGGCGTTGAAGCGCCGCACCGCGAGTGTGCCGTCAACCGACTGCTCGAGCGTCTTCACTGACGACGCCGGAACATCCGGGTCGGACTCCGCCAGGGCGGCGCGCGCAGCCGCAGCGGTCGCCAGCGGCTCGCCGGCCGGTACGCAGCACCCAGAATTGACTGTTGCGTATCCAGACGACGTTGGCCTCTGGCATCTGCGCAAACGGTACGTAGAGATCCAGCGTGGGTCGTCCGTCGAGACCGAAGTGCTTGACGTCTGCGACGACGCCCACCACCTGCACGAGATGATCCTGGAGTCGATTGCCCGGCTCGATCCGAACCCGCCGGCCGAGTGGATCGACGCCGGGCCACAGCCGTTGCGCGAGCCTGGTGTTGACGATCGCGACGTCGGTCGACGGGTTCCGATCGTCCGCCTTGAACTGACGTCCGCTGACGAGACGGATCTTCATCGCCTCGAAGTACCCGGGCGAGATGGTGCGGTATTCGGCCTCCGGCACGTCTTCCGGGCGGAACGGCCGGCCGTCGGCGACCACGTCGACGGTCGCAGTGGCGCCGCTGAGCGGGATGATGTTCGTGCCGCCGACCGCGGTCACGCCGGGCAGCACCCGCAGGCGCGATTCGAGCCGCTCCTGGAACGCGAGCACGCTGGCGCGGTCGGCGTAGTGCTCGCGCGGCAACGAGAGGCGCATCGACAGCGCGTGCTCGGTGGCGAACCCGGGATCGACCTGCTGGACGCGTCGCAGGCTCTGGACCAACAGCGCCGTGGCGACCGCCAGCACGAGCGAGATCGCGACCTCCGCCGCCACCAAGCCTCTGCGGATCGCCAGTGACTGCGGCGTGGCCCCTCCGCGCCCTGCACCGCGGAGGTCCGTCACCGGATCGACGCGGCTCATCCGGATTGCCGGCCACAACCCGACCGCGATGCCGGTGACGATCGTCACCACGACCGCGAACGCGACCACGCGCGGATCGAGCGCGACGTCGTTGGCACGCGGCATGGCCGATGGCGCCAGGGTCACGAGCAGCCGCGATTCCCACGCGGCCAACACCAGACCTGCCGTCCCGGCCACGATCGCGGGCAGCAGTGTCTCGAGCAGAAGCTGCGCGATCAGGCGGCTCCGGGTGACGCCGAGGGCCACCCGTACCGCCAGCTCGCGCTGCCGCGCCGCGGTCCTCGCCAGCGAGAGGCTGGCGAGGTTGACACAGGCGAGCACCAGCACCAGCATCACGGCGCCCAGCAGCAGCCGCAGCGTCGGCGCGTAGTCGCCGACGATCTGTTCGTGCAGCGGCGTGAGGTGGATGGCGGCCTTGCGGACATTTTGCGGCCGCACCTGACGGAGTTCGCCGGCGATCGCGGTCAGCATCTGCTCGGCGCGCGCCGGCGGTAGATCGGGCCTCAGCCTGGCGATCAGGCGCAGGAAGTTCACGTCGCCCTCCGTCCGACGCGCTTCCGCTTCCACCAGCGGCACCGCGATCTCGACGTCGCGGATCGGAGAGACGAACGACGCGGGCAGGACGCCGATCACCGTATAGTTCGCGCCGTTCAGCGTCAGCACCCGGCCGACGATGGCGGGATCGCCGCCGAAGCGGCGCGCCCACACCGCGTGGCCGAGCAGCACCACGCGGCCGGCCGCGTCGTCGCCGGCGTGAAAGACGCGGCCGATCGACGCATCGACCTGCAGCACCGCGAAGGCATTGGCGGTCACTCGCATGCCCTGCAGCCGTTCCGCGGTGCCGGTGCCCGTCAGGTTGGCATTCCAGCTGGCGAAGGCGGCGACGCCGGCGGCCCCGAACTCGCGGTCGCGCAGGTCGACGACATCCTGCATCGAGAACGGCCCACGGCTTCCGTCTGGCCGGATCGACCACAGCCACACCAGCTGGCGCGGGTTGCCGTAGGGCAGCGGCCGCAGCGCGACGGCTTCGAGCACGCTGAACATCGCGACCGACGATCCGATACCGAGCGCCAGCACCAGGACGAGCAGCAGGGTGTAGAACGGCTGTCGCCCGGCCAGGCGAACCGCGCCGCGGGCTTCCGTCCAGAAGGCGGTGAGGAAGGGCATGGCCGCATGTTAGAGGCCGCGATTCAATGAATGAAATTCTTTGTCGTCATCATGATGATGAAGTAGCCTCATGATGATGGATCTCGAAGTCCGCCACCTTCGGCTGGTCGCGGCAGTCGCCCGCGTCGGCAGCCTGACCCGCGCCGGCGATCAGCTCCACCTCACCCAGTCGGCGCTCAGCCACCAGTTGCGCGACATCGAGTCGAGGCTCGGCGCGGCGCTGTTCCTGCGCGTCGGCAAGCGTCTGGTGCTGACTCCGGCCGGCGAGCGGCTGCTCGCTTCGGCCACGGACGTGCTCAAGCAGCTGGAACAGACCGAACACGACATCCGCGAGATGGGGCGGGATCGGGCCGGCACGCTCCGCATCACCACCGAGTGCTACACCTGCTACCACTGGCTGCCGCCGCTGCTGCTGCGCTACCGGCCCGCGTTTCCCAAAGTCGAGGTGCGCATCGACGTCGCCGCCACCCATCAACCGGTCGAGATGCTGTTGGCCGGCAAGATCGATCTCGGGCTGATGAGCACGCCGGTTCGCGATCGCCGGCTGGTGTCGCGCCGGGTGTTTGACGACGAGCTCGTGCTGATCGCGTCGAAGCATCACCGCTTCGCCCGCCAGACGCGCGTCCGTCTCGCGCAGATGCGCGACGAAACACTGTTCGTCTATCCACCCAAGGAAGAGAGCGGGCCGTTGCAGAACGTGCTGCTGCGCGCCGGCGTGGCACCGGCGCGGGTCGAAGAGGTGCAGTTGACCGAGGCGATTACCGAGCTCGTGAAGGCGGGCCTCGGTGTTGCGATCCTGGCCCGCTGGGCGGTGCAGCCGCTGATCGACGCCGGAGGCATCGTCGGGCGGCCGCTGCCGGCGCGCGGGATGCACCGCGTCTGGAGCGCGGTGATGCCGAAAGACCTTGCCCGTACGGACTACGTCAACGCGTTCATCGATTTGCTCGAGAAGCACGCCCCGACGACGCGGAGCGGCAAACCGGTGCCGCTCTCGGGAGCCTTTCAGCCCGGCGACCAGCGCCGGGCCTGAGGGCCGGCCCGGCGGTCAGGGCTGGGTAGCGGGGCGCGCCGCGGTCCGTCCGGGCACGCCGACGGCGCCGCCGTCGGACGCCCGGCGATCGCTGCCGCCGTCGAGCATGTCGTCCTTGGCGTCGTAGATGATCACTTGCGCGGCGCCCTGGCCGCCGCCTTCGCGCAGGGTGTGGCCGCGCCGCTCGAGTTCCTTGATGGTGTCGGGTGAGAAGCCGAAGCGCTCGTAGTTGAGCACGTCCGGGAGCCACTGGTGGTGAAACCGCACCGCGTCCACCGCCTCCTGCGCGTTCATGCCGAAGTCGACCGCGTCGACAATCGTCTCGAGCACGGTGTTGATGATCGTGCGGCCGCCCGGACTGCCACTGACCATGAACAGCTTGCCGTCCTTTGCGAGGATCGTCGGCGTCATGCTGGAGAGCATCCGCTTCCCGGGCTCGGCCAGGTTCGGCTTGGTGCCGATCGATCCCTTGTCGTTGGTCATTTCCGGCGCGTCGTTGAAGTCGCCCATCTCGTTGTTGAGCAGGAACCCGGCTCCCGGGACGACGATCTTCACGCCGAAGCCCTGCTCGAGCGTGTAGGTCATCGACACCGCGTTGCGGCCGGCATCCACCACCGAGATGTGGGTGGTTTCGTCGCTCTCGTGCGGCCACTCGAACGACGATGGCGACGATGACGCCGCCCTGCTCAGGTTGATCGTCTTGCGCAGATCGGCTGAATACGGCTTCGACGTCAGCCGGTCGATCGGCATGTCCTTGTTGAAGTCGGGATCGCCGAGGAACCTGGCGCGGTCGGCGTAGGCCCGCTTCATCGACTCGGTCATCAGGTGAATCTGCGTCGCGGAGGCGAAGCCCGCCGCCTTGAGGTCGTAGCCCTCGAGGACGTTGAGCATCTCGATCAGCGCCACGCCGCCCGACGAGGGCGGCGGCATCGCGACGACCTCGTAGCCGCGATAGCTGCCCTTGAGCGGCGCGCGCCGGACCGCGGTGTAGTTCTTCAGATCCTCGCGCGTGATCAGCCCGCCGTGCGCGAGCATTTCCTTCTCGAGCAGCAGCGCCGTCTCACCCTCGTAGAAACCGGCCGGACCCTGCGCCGCAATCCGCTCGAGCGTGCGCGCGAGGTCGGGCTGTTTCAGCGTTTCGCCCGCTTCGTAGGGGACGCCGTTCCTGGTGAATGCCGCCACCGAGGCGGGATACTTCTGCATCGTCCGCTGCACGCTCTTCAGCGACCGCGCCAGTGCCTCGGACAGCGGGAATCCGTCGCGTGCGAGGGCAATCGCCGGGTCGACGAGGCGTTTCCAGGGCAGCTTGCCCTGCTCCTTCCAGGCGAGGTGCAGGCCGGCGACCGTGCCCGGCACGCCCACCGCAAGGTGGCTGTTGTGGTGGAGCTCCGCGCTGTACTGTCCGTCCTTCAACCACATCGTCGGCGACGCCTTGGCCGGAGCCTTTTCGCGGAAGTCGTAGGTCACCGCCGCGCCGCCGGCCGGCCGGTAGACGATGAAGCCGCCGCCGCCGATGTTGCCGGCGCTCGGATGGGTGACGGCGAGCGCAAAGGCGGTGGCGACCACGGCGTCGACCGCGGTCCCGCCGGCGGCGATCACATCGGCGCCGATCCTCGATGCGATCTCGCTCTGCGAGGCGACCATGCCTTTCTGGGCGCGGATCGGCACGGAGCTGGCGCCGGTGGAGATCGTGAGCGCGAGCGCGACGAGAGCAGCGAGGAACGCGCGGGCTTTCGACATGCCGCGGATTATAGCGTCGGGCGCGAAGGAGGGGGCGAGTGAACTAGACGCGTTTCAGCTTCCAGCGACCGCGACGGAACAGCCCGGCACTCACCAGCGACATCACCGAGAACGCGATCGCCATCGCCCAGAAGATGCCCGGCGGTCCGTAGCCGAGCGTGATCCCGAGCAGGTAGGACAGCGGGATTTCGAAGAACCAGAAGCAGCCCAGGTTGATGAGCGTCGGCGTCCAGGTGTCGCCGGCGCCGTTGAACGATTGGGTCAGGACATAGCCGGCGGCGTAGAACGGGAACCCGCCGCTGATGATGCGAAGGCCCAGCGTCGCGATCGGTGCGACCTCGGGATCATGCGTGAACCACCCGACCACCACGTCGGCGAAGACCACGAACAGAATACCGAGCACGCCGAGCACTGCGACGTTGAACCAGCACGCGCGCCAGGCGGACGTCTCCGCTCGTTCCGGCTGATTGGCGCCCAGGTTCTGCCCGACCAGGGTCGCGGCGGCATTGGACAATCCCCATGACGGCATCAGCACGAACATGATGATGCGGATCACGATGGTGCAGGCGGCTACCGAAATGCTCCCGAACGACGCGATGATCCGCATCACGCCGATGTAGCTGGTGGTGCCGATGAACATCTGGAACACCGCGCTGCCCGACAGGCGGACCATGTTCAACATCACCGCCGGGTCCAGCCGGAGGTGCCGTCTGGCGATGAGAGGCGGCCGTCGCGGCGCGAGAGGTAGTAGAGCTGCACCAGCACGCCGATGCCGCGGCCGGTGGTGGTCGCGACCGCGGCGCCGGTGACGCCGAGGCGTGGAAACGGGCCGAGTCCGAAGATGAAGCAGGGATCGAGGCAGATGTTGATCGCGTTGGCGATCCACAGCACCCGCATCGCGATCGCCGCGTCGCCGGCGCCGCGGAACACCGCGTTGATCAGGAACAGCATCAGGATGACGCCGTTGAAGCCGAACAGGATCGCGGTGAACGACGAGTGGGCGAGCACGTCCGGGGTTGCGCCCATCAATGCGAGGATCGGCCGCGCGAGCGAGAACCCGAGCAGTCCGACTGGAATGGCGACAAGCAGGCCGAGCGCGATCGCCTGCACCGCGGCAATCGCCGCGCCTTCCGGATCCTTCTCGCCCATGCGGCGGGCGACGGTGGCGGTCGCGCCCATGCCGAGGCCCATCGCGACCGCGTAGATCAGGGTCATCATCGCCTCGGTGAGGCCGACCGTGGCCACCGCGTCCGGGCCGACGCGTGAGACGAAGAAGACGTCGACCACCGCGAACACCGACTCGAGCACGAGCTCGAGCACCATCGGGATCGCCAGCAACACGATCGCGCGATCGATCGAGCCTTCGGTGTAGGAGCCGTGATGCGACCCGGCGACCGATTCGCGGATCGTCTTCCACAGGCTCGGTTCTGGCGGGGGCGACTGGACGTTGGTCACGGCGGCTTCAACACAGAGGACACAAAGGGCGCCAGGAAAGACGCAGTCACCTTACGGCTTGTACGTACGATGGCGTCGATTTCCACGCGCAGGCCGTCGCCGGGCAGTCCGGCGACCTGCACGGTCGTGCGGGCGGGGCGATGTTCGCCGAACATGCGGGCGTAGACCGCGTTCATCGTCTTGAACTCGCCCATGTCCATGAGGAACACGCCGCAGCGCAGCACATGCTGCAGCCCGGAGCCGGCCGCCTCGAGGATCGTCTGCACGTTCTTCAGGCATTGCTCCGTCTGTTGTTCCACGTTGTCCGCGATCGTGCCGGTGAGCGGATCGGTTCCGCCCTGGCCAGAGACGAAAATCAGTTTCTCGAATCCCATGCCGGGTGAATACGGCCCGACCGGCTTGGGAAGGTTCGGCGCGTGTACAGGCTTGTGCGACATAGTTGGATATCGTAATCGGGGAATTGGGTAATTGGGTAATCGAGTATTTGATTGGGGATTGGTACGGCGACTGCAGCGCCTCTTACATGGGAGAAATTGCGAAACAGCTCAAAGCGCGGACCATGCGATTCTCGCTCGATGTGTGTGCGTTGATCCAGCAGTTACCGATCGGGGGAACCGGCGAGGACGGTGCAACAGCAGTTGGCAAAGGCGGCAACTTCAGTTGCGTTCAACTACCGCGCTGCATGTCGAGGGCGCTCGCATGCCGAGTACACCGCGAAAATCGGGCTGGTGTCTGAGGAGTCGGACGAGAGCGTCGGCTGGCTCGAATTCATCGAGGCCTCGGGACTGCTGAAATCCGACGAACTGCCGATTACCCGATTACCCAATCCCTTTTTCAATCGCGCCGGCTGGGGTCGGCGGACCACTCAGACCAGGATCCCGCGTACAGCTTCGCGCCGGTGAGTCCTGCGTGCTCGAACGCCGAGCAGGTTGTGGCAGGCGGTGACTCCCGATCCGCAGTAGCAGACGATGTGATCGGCGGCGACGTCGCCGACCGAAGCGCCGATCTTCGCGCGCAGTTCTTCAGGAGTCCGGAACAGTCCGCGCTCGTCCAGGTTCCACTGGTAGAAATGATTTCTCGCGCCCGGAATGTGACCGCCGACCTTGTCGATCGGTTCGGTGTCGCCGCGGTAGCGTTCCGGCGCGCGCGCGTCGACGAGGAGAGGCCCGCCGGCGCCGAGCTGGGAGGCGACCGTCTGCACGTCGACCGCCATCCCTGCACGCAGTGATCCGGTGAACTCGCGAGGTGCGCGCGTCGCGTCGCCGCTCTCGGTCGGCCGTCCCTCGGCTTGCCACTGCTTGAACCCGCCGTCGAGCACGGCGACGGCGTCGTGCCCCAGCCACCGCAGCAGCCACCAGAGCCGGCTGGCGAACATCCCGTTGTCCTGGTCGTAGGCCACCACCTGTACGCCGCTGGCGATGCCCAGACGGCCGAAGGTCCGCGCCAGCGCCTGGGGATCCGGCATCGGATGACGGCCGTTCGCCCCGTTCTTGGGACCCGAGAGATCGTGAGTGAGATCCGCGTAGACCGCCGCCGGAATGTGCGCGGCGGCGTATTCGCGCGCCCCCCACGTGAGATCGTCGAGCTTTGCGCGGCAGTCGACGATCGCGTACGCCGGATCGTCGAGGTGTGAGGTGAGGACCGCGGTGGAGATCAGCGTCCTGAAGGCCATGCCCGTACGATACCATCGCAGGCAGCTTCACTCCGCCAACCAAGAGCGTTACCAGGGCGTCTAAGTAAGCCAGCCGCAATGCCGTTCGCCGCCCTCGCGCTTGCCATCACCACCGTCGCGGGGCTCGCGACCGCGCGCGCCGACGCCGTGGCCGTCCCCAAATCCGCGACCGCGATCCGCGCCGGCGGCGATCTGAGCGACGACTTCTGGCAGACCGTGGCGCCGACCGACGCGTTCGTGCAGCGCGAGCCGGAAGAAGGCGGCGTCCCCAGTCAGCGCACCGAGTTCCGCGTCGCCTTCGACGCGTCCACGATCTACGTGAGGGTGCGCGCGTTCGACACCGAAGCCGGCAAAATCGTCAGCTACCTGACGCGCCGTGACGGCGACTCCCCGTCGGACTGGATCCGCGTCCTGATCGACTCCTATCACGACAAGCGCACCGCCTACGAATTCGGCGTCAACCCGGCCGGCGTCAAGTTCGATCGCTACTGGTACAACGACAACAACAGCGACGACAGCTGGGACGCGGTGTGGGACGTCAAGGTGTCGCGCGACGCCAACGGCTGGACCGCGGACTTCCGCATTCCGTTCTCGCAGGTGCGCTTCAATCCCCACGAGTCGATCCTGTTCGGCTTCGCCGTTTCGCGCCAGATCGGCCGGCTGAACCAGACCGACACCTGGCCGCTGCTCGCCCGCAGCGCCACCGGCTACGTGTCGTCGTTCGGCGAGCTCGGCGGCCTGTCGATGGGCGCGTCGCCCAAGAAACTCGAGCTGGCGCCCTACACCGTCGCCAGCCTCACGCGGCAGCGGCCCGAGGGCAACCCGCTGCTGTCGTCGTCGGCGCAGGACATCGCGATTGGCTTGGACGCGAAGTACGCGGTGACGCCGGGGCTGACGCTGACGGCGACCGTCAATCCCGACTTCGGTCAGGTCGAGGCCGATCCCGCCGTGGTCAACCTGTCGGCATTCGAGACCTTCTTCAACGAGCGCCGGCCGTTCTTCGTCGAAGGGTCCGGCAACTTCAACTTCGACGCCGACTGCTGGGACGGGCCCTGCTCGCTGTTCTACACGCGCCGCGTCGGCCGCGCTCCGCACGGCACCGACGACCTGCCGTCGGGCGACACCGTCCACACCGACTACCCGCCGCAATCGACGATCCTGGGCGCCGCCAAGCTGACCGGGCGCGTCGGCAAGTTCTCGATCGGCGCGATGTACGCGGTGACCCAGGAAGAGACCGCGACCGTCGTGGACGGCGTCCGGCGCTTCCAGCAGGCAGTGGAGCCGACGACGAGCTACGCCATCGGCCGGGCGCGACGCGAGTTCGCGAACCAGTCGTCGATCGGCGTGATGATGACGGCGACGAACCGCCGGCTGCCGGGCTCGCTGCTGTTCCTGCCCGACAGCGCTTACACCGGCGGCGTCGACGTCGACGCGCGCTTCAAGAAGTACTACAGCCTCACCGGCTTCGTCGCGTCGAGCCGCGTCAACGGCGACCCGTCAGCCATCGAGTCGATCCAGGAGGACAGCCGCCACTACTACCAGCGTCCCGACGCCGTCTCGTTCTCCGTGGATCCGACGCGCACGTCGCTCAGCGGGGCCAGCGGGCGAATCGGGATCAACAAGATCGGCGGCCAGCGCCTGCGTTTCATGTCGCAGGTCGGGTTCAAGTCGCCCGGCTTCGATCTCAACGACGCCGGCTTCCTGCGCCGCGCCGACGAGCGCTGGGTGCTGAACTGGGTTCAGGTCCGCAGCGACGTGCCGAACAAGTGGTTCCGCAGCCGCAACCTGAACTTCAACGAATACATGGTGTGGAACTCGGACGGCGACAAGCTGGTCAACGGCTTCAACGTCAACGGCTCCGCGACCTTCGTCAACAACTGGCAGGCCGGCGGCGGCGTCAACAACAACACGCTCACCGCCGACGACCGCATGACCCGCGGCGGTCCGGTCGTCCTCACCGAAGGGTTCGACAACTTCTGGTCGTGGTTCAACTCCGACAACCGGCGCAAGGTGTCGGTGAACTTCTTCACCGGCGCCGGCCGGAATGGCCTCGGCTCGTGGTTCGCGGATCAGGAGTGGTCGGTCACGCTCCGGCCGATCTCGCCGCTGACGATCACCAGCGGCGTGCGGATCAACCGCGCGGTCAACGACACGCAGTGGACCGGCCTGGTCACCGACACCGTGGACCACTACGTGTTCGCGCGCATCGACCAGACCACCGTGTCGCTGGCGCAGCGGCTGAACTTCACGATGACGCCGAATCTGTCGCTGCAGCTCTACGCCGAGCCGTTCGTCTCCGGCGGCGACTACGGCGCCTACAAGCAGCTCGTCAACGGCCGCGCGCTCGACTACGGTCAGCGCTACGCGCCGTATGCCTACGACATCCCGGCCAACGGCGATCCCAATTTCAACGTGAAGTCGTTCCGCACCACCAACGTGCTGCGCTGGGAGTACCGGCCGGGCTCGACGCTGTTCGTGGTATGGCAGCAGGCGCGGGAGAACGACGAGGTGCCCGGCGGCTTCCGCTTCGGCCGCGACGTCCACGCCATCTTCGGCGTCCCGCCCAGAAACGTGTTTCTCGTGAAGCTGGCCTACTGGGTCAATTACTGACCACGGGATCGGCCTCGCAACCAGCCGCGCCTATAATGAGCCTCAATGAAGGTTCGAGTGGTCGGCAGTGTCGTGGTCGTGGTTGCGGCCTTGAGTGCGGCAATCACGGCACAGCGTGGCGGTCGGCAGCGATTGGCGGCGGGACAGGAATGTCCGCCGGGCACCACCGAAACGCGTCCGGGCTACTGCCAGGCGCCGGAGTTCCCGGCCCCGAGCATCGTCGACTACCGTCCCAAGTCGACCCTGGTCTCGGCCGGACACCTGGTGCCCAGGTCGAAGTTTCCGACGATCGACATTCACGGACATCCCCCGTCCTTGACGACGGCGGAATCGATCGCGGCGGTGGTGTCCGAAATGGACAAGCTGAACCTGCGCGTGCTCGTCAGCGCCGACAACTCGTCCGGCGACCGGCTGACGCGCGCGTTGCAGGCGATCAACGCGAGCCCGCACAAGGATCGCTTCCGTGTGCTGGCCGGGATCAACTTCAACAACGTCGGTCCTGGTTGGGGCGCGCAGGCCGTCGCGCAGCTCGAAGCGGACCTGAAAGCCGGCGCGGTCGGTGTCGGCGAAGTCCCGAAATCGTTCGGGCTGCGCAACCGGAAGCCGGATGGGTCGCGGCTGAGGATCGACGATCCGGAACTGGACCCGATCTGGGTGGCGTTTGCCCGCCTCGGTGTGCCGGCGTTCATCCACACCGCCGAACCGCAGGAATTTTTCCAGCCGCTCGACCTTCACAATGAGCGATGGCTCGAGCTGGCGCTGTTCGCCGATCGGCGCAACAACCAGCCTGGCGGGGTGACGTTCGAAGAGCTGATGACCGAGCGCAACAACGTGTTTCGCAAGCACCCGAAGACGCAGTTCATCGCCGCGCACTTTGGCTGGCACGCCAACGACCTGGCTCGCGCCGCCAAGATGCTCGACGACTTTCCGAACGTGACGGTCGAAGTCGGCGCGATCCTGTACGACCTGGGCCGCCAGCCTCGAGCCGCTCACGACTTCTTCGTGAAGTATCAGGACCGCATCATGTTCGGCAAGGACGCGTTCGAGCCGAGCGAATACCCGTACTACTGGCGTGTGTTCGAAACCTCTGACGATTACTTCGACTATTACCGGAACTATCACGCGTTCTGGAAGCTGTACGGGATCAACCTGCCGGACGAGGTGCTGAAGAAGCTGTACTACAAGAACGCGCTGCGCGTGGTCAAAGGACTCCCGCAGAGCGGCTGGCCGCAATAGGCGCCCGTGCCTGACCCCGCGTCCGTCGAGCGGCGTTATCAGGCGGGCGATCGCCTCGGTCTGTACACCATCCGTGGCGAGATCGGTGCCGGCGGCATGGGGCGCGTCTACCGGGCCTTCGATTCGCGTCTCGGCCGCGAGGTCGCGATCAAGGTCGCCGCCGAACGCTTCAGCGAGCGGTTCGAGCGCGAAACCCGCGCCGTCGCCGCGCTGAATCATCCGAACATCTGCACCGTCTACGACGTCGGCGCCAACTTCCTGGTGATGGAGCTGGTGGACGGCGGCACGCTGCGCCACTTGCTACGGCACCCGATCCCGCTCGACCGTGGCATCGCGATCGCGCGGCAGATCCTCGAAGCGCTGGCCGTCGCGCACCGGACCGGCATCGTGCACCGCGATCTGAAGCCGGACAACGTGATGGTGCGCGGCGATGGCTACGTCAAGGTGCTCGACTTCGGGTTGGCGACCTGGCTGCCCTCGACTGCCGCCGCGGTGTCGGCCGTCGCCACGGCGCCGGTCACGGAAGCGGGGCAGCTGCTCGGCACCATCGACTACATGTCGCCCGAACAGGTGCAGGGGCAGCCGGCCGACGCTCGAAGCGATCTCTTCGCGTTCGGCGTGATGCTCTACGAGATCATCACCCACGCCCATCCCTGGCCGCGGCCGTCGTCGATCGAGACGCTGCACGCGATTCTGCACGATGAGTTGCCGGTTCCGGACGGCGCGTCGCCGTTGACGGCCAGCCTTGGCGCGATCGTTCGTACGCTGGTGCGCAAGCATCCTGCCGAGCGTTACCCGACCGCGGAGGCCGTGCTCGACGCCCTCTCCGCGGCGATGCCGTCGCCTCACGGCACGTCCAATGCGGCGGCACCGGCGCCGACACCTCTGCGATCGATCGCGATCCTGCCATTCGTGTTCTTGAGCGACGTCGACGATCGCCGCGCCCTCTCGCTGGGCTTTGCCGACGCGCTGATCACGATTCTCGGCAATCTCGAGGATGTCTTCGTCGCGCCGACCGCGGCCATCCTCGGCTACGAGGCTGGCGCCGATCCGGCAACCGTCTGCCGCGACTTGCACGTCCGATACACGTTGCAGGGGACGGTGCAACGGATGGGATCGCGCTGGCGCGTCTCGATGCAGATGTTCGACGCGGCCACGCAGAAGATGGCGATGTCGGACAAGCACGACTTCAACCTCGACAACGTGTTCGACGTGCAGGACGAAGTCGGACGGCGCGCCGTCGAGTCGCTCCAGAGCCGGTTTCCAGCCGCCGTGGCGACGTCTCGTGAGCGCTACAGCAGCGATCCCGAGGCCTACAACGAATTCATGATCGGCCTCAGAGAAAGCGCCGTCGATCGTCAGGACACGCTGATCGCCGCCGCCGAACATCTGCGGAAAGCGGTTGAGATCGACGACAGCTTCGCGCTGGCGCATGCCACGCTGTCGTTCGTGGCGATGAATCTCTCGTTCCAGTTCGACGCGCACCATCGCTGGCTGCAGATGGCGGAGGATCATTGCCGGCAGGCGCTGGCGCTCGATCCGACCCTGCCCGAAGGACACCTGGCACGCTCCTGGATTCTCTGGAGCCCCGCCAAGAATTTCCAGCACGCCGAAGCCATCGGGGCGTTGGAACAGGTGCTGGCGGCGCGCCCCAATCTCGAGCGCGCGCACAATCGAATGTCGACGATCTGCTCGCACATCGGCCGGCTCGAGGAGTCGCGGATCGCGCACGAGCACGCCCTGCGCGCTCATCCCAAGACCAGAACCGGCAACCTGGAGTACTTCTACATCTACAGCGGCGATTTCTCGCGCGCGGAAGAATGCGCCGAGGCGTGGTTCCGCGAACGGCCCGACAGCATCTATGCGGTCGGCACCCGGGTGTTCACGGCGCTGCTGCGAACGGATTTCGAGGCGGCCGAGAGCCGCCTCGCTTCAGGGCTGGCGAAGCTGCCGGGCGAGGCGACCCTGATCGGGTTCGAGGCCCTGCTCCACGCCCGTCGTCGGGACGCGGCCGCGGCGATTGAGTGCGCGAGCCGCGCCCTGGCATCGCCGCGCTGCTTCGGCCACACGCACCACGTGCACTACACGCTGGCGTGCGTCTACGCCGAGCTGGGCGACACCGACAAGGCGATGGCGTGGCTGGAACGCAGCGCCGACACCGGCTTCCCTTGCTGGCCCTTTTTCCGGATCGATCCGTATCTGGAGAACCTGCGCGCCGAACCGGCGTTCACGCGCCTGGTCGCCGGCCTCGAGCAGACCTACACCGCGATCGACATCCGCAGGCTGTAGCTCCTAGCCCCTAACTCCCAGCCGCTACTGTTTGTAGATCGTCCCGTTCTTCATCACGAACTTCACGCGCCGGACCGCCGAGATGTCCTTCGTCGGATCGCCGTCGAAGGCGACGAGATCCGCGAGGAGACCAGCCTTGATTTGACCGATCTGCGTTTCCATGCGCAGCACCTTCGCTGCCGTGGAGGTCGCGCTCTTGACGGCGGCGGTCGGCGCCATTCCGTAGGCGACCATCGCTTCGAGCTCGCGCCCCTCTTCGCCGTGCGGGAAGGTACCGACGTCGCTGCCGCTGATGATCGTGACGCCGGCGTCGAGGCCGGCTTTGAACACCGCCTTGCGGCGCTGGTTCGCGGGTGAGTTGGGATCGACGGGTGGCCACGGTCCGGCGCCGGCAGTGAGGGTCGGGCACCAGGCGACGTGATGCTCGACCATCAGCTTGAACACTTCGGGCGTTCCCTCGTTGCCGTGCTCGATCGTCGCGACGTTGGCCAGCGCCGCGCGTCTCATGCCCTCGGGCGTGCTGGTGTGGACCGCCACCGGCACGCCGGCGCTGTCAGCGGTCTCGACCGCTCGCTTCATTTCGTCGAGCGTGAAGGTGGGATGCGATCCGGGCAGCGGTCCCCAGCGATAGTCGCCGTACAGCTTGATCCAGTCGGCGCCCCGCCCGATCTGATCGCGGACCACGCGCATCAGGCTGTCGACGCCGTCGGCTTCCTCGGCGCCCTGCGGCACGCTCCACTCGGGGATGAACTTCGGCTGATAGCTGCCGGTCGCGACGATGGCGCGGGTCGATGCCAGGATCCGCGGTCCGGGAATGATGCCCTGACGCACCGCGTCGCGCAGCTCCACGTCGGCATAACCGGCGCCTTCGGTGCCGAGATCCCGGACCGTGGTGTAGCCGGCCATCAGCGTCGTCCGCAGATGGTTGGTGGCCCGCGCCACCCGCAGCGCGAGCCCTTCCTTCGAGACCTGATCGGTCCACGACGTCTCGCTATAGGCGTGCAGCAGGATGTGGGAATGCCCTTCGACCAGCCCCGGGCTCAGCGTCGTGCCCGGCAGGTCGATGACCGTCGCGCCCGCCGCTGCGGCGCCGGCGTCGGGGCCGACCGCGTCGATCCGCTCGCCTTTCACCCGCACCGCCCATCCCTCGTGCACCGCGTCGCCGTCGAAGACGCGCGCCGGCTTGAGGATCGTGATCGCGTCGGCCGCTTCCGGACGCGTCCGCTGCTGGGCGACGGTCCACAGCGGCACGCTCGTGGCGATTGCGGCGGCCAGCGTCAGGCTTCTCAGTCGCATGCGCCGCATTATAGTTAAGACCCGTGCTGAACCTGAGCGATCGTGATCGGGCGATGGCGAGCGGCGCCGGCGGTCCGGCGCAGGCGCTGGCGATGTCGATCCTGGTGCGGATGGCGGATGTCTACGGCGCCACCGAGTTGATGGATATTTCACAGGCGCACATCGACAGCACCATCTACCTGGGCGACGCGACGCTGGAGTTCGCGGAGCGGCTCGCCTCGCTGGGCGCCAGGGTGGCGGTGCCGACCAGCCTCAACGTCAGCGGCGTCGACGAATGCGGTTGGAAGGACTGGGCGGTCAAAGCGGAGTGGGCGGCCAAGGCGGCGCGCCAGATGCTGGCCTACGAGCGGATGGGCGCGGTGCCGACCTGGACCTGCGCGCCCTACCAGACCCACATGCGCCCGGTGTTCGGCCAGCAGATCGCGTGGGGCGAGTCCAACGCGATCAGCTTTGCCAACTCGGTGATCGGCGCCCGCACCGAACGCTATCCGGACCTGCTCGACATCTGCTGCGCGATCACCGGACGGGTGCCGGCCGTCGGTCTCCATCTCACCGCGAATCGGGCCGGCCAGCTGCTGCTCCGCCTCGTCGACGTGCCGGCGGCGCTGCAGCAGGACGATCAGTTCTTCGCGGTGCTCGGCCACCTGGTCGGCAAGCTCGCCGACGAGCACATCCCGGTCATCGATGGCATCGTGGTGTCGCCCGCGGAGGATCAGCTGAAGGCGTTCGCGGCCGCGGCCGCCTCGTCGGGCCGTGTCGCGTTGTTCCACATGGTCGGCGTGACACCGGAGGCGCCGACCCTCGACGCCGCGTTTCAGGGTCATCCTCCGTCGCCGGACCGCGCCGGAGCGCTCCGCTGTCTCGACATCACCGTCGCGGATCTGCGCGCGGCGCGCCGCGAGTTGACCACCGCCGATGGCCGCGAGCTCGACATGGTGATTCTCGGCAGCCCGCATTTCTCGCTGGCCGAGTTCAGCTTGCTGGCGCCGCTGGTGAAAGGGCGGCACACCCATCCGCGCGTGAAATTTCTGATCACGTCGAGCCGGCTGATGAGGGAGCGGGCGCACGAGACCGGGGTGCTCGAGCCGATCCTGTCCTTCGGCGCGCAGATCACCCTCGACACCTGTATCCTCGCCTCGCCGATGCTGCCGCCCGAGATCACGACGCTGATGACCAATTCGGCCAAATACGCGTACTACGCGCCGAGCCTGCTCAACACGCGCGTCACCTTCGGCAGCCTCGCCGATTGCGTCCACTCCGCGATCGAAGGGCGCGTCGTTCGCGACGAGACGCCGTGGCAGAACGCGTGATCGCCGGGCGGGTGATCGTGGCGGGGGAGGCCAAGGGCGAGGCGCTCGTCACCCGCGACGCGCTGTCGTTCTGGGGCGGCTACGACTTTCACACCGGCGAGATCATCGACCAGCACCATCCGCTTGCCGGCGTCCGCGCCGGCGGACGGATTCTGGCGGTGCCGTTCAGCAAGGGATCATCGACCACCACCGCGGTGTTGCTGGAGGCGGTCCGGGCCGGCACCGCGCCCGCAGCGATTGTGACCACCGGCGCTGACGCCTTCTTCGCGCTCGCGTCGATCGTGGCCGACGTGATGTACGGCAAACCGTTTCCGGTGATCGCACTCGGGCCGGACGACTTCGCGTCGCTGATCACCGGAGAGCAGCTCAGCATCGCGCGTGACGGTACGATCTCCCGCTTGTAATACCATTTATTCCCCGATGGCCAAGCCTGCTGAGCTCGACAAGCTGACCGGACTGGCGAGTCGTTTCGGCGCCTTCATCGCCGAGCGCCATCCCTTTGCGCTGGCCGATGCGCTCGAGGCATTCGAGAAGGCCGGCGGCGGCAAAGATCCGCGCACCGAGACGGCGATCGAAGCCGTGCGGCCGGTGTTGCGGCGCGAGCTGACGAAGCGGCTGCGGGATCGTCCGCTGCCGGAAGGGCTGCCAGACACGACGCCCCGCACCAGCGCCGCCGCTCGACTGAGCCGGGCTCACGACGAACTGATCGACGCGGCCGACGGTTTCCTGCGCCGCTCGGCCATCGTCGCATCGCTGACGCGCCAGGAACGCCTCGAGATCCTGCGGGGCATGGTGCTCACACGCGCCACCGACAACCGCCTGAAGACGTTCTTCACCGCCGGCGAGATCAAGTACGGCGCGACGTCGTTCCAGGGCAAGGGCTTCCGTTCACTTGGACAGGAGGCGATCTACGCCGCCGCGATCCGCCTGCGCCGCGGCGCCAAGTACCGCGGGCCGGACGGCCGGTGGACGGGTGACGTCATCGGGCCGGTGATCCGCGATCTCGGAGCTACCCTCGCGATGCGTCCGGAACCCGATGCCGTCCGGATGGTGCTGAACGCGCAGATGGGCAAGGCGGGGCCGCCGCTCGAGGGCAAGGATCTGCACATCGGCGACTTCGCGAACGGGATCCTGCCGCCGGCGGCGCCGCTCACGACCGCGACCTTGACGCTGGCGGGCATGGCGATGGCGTTCTGGCGTGAAGGGTCGGGCCGCGTCGCCGTATCCTTCATCGGCGAGGGCGGATCGTCGCTCGGTGAGTGGCACGAGGCGATCAATCTCTGCGCGGCGCGGCGGCTGCCGGCGATCTTTTGCGTCGAGAACAATCAGACCGCGCTGTCCACGCCGCTGTCGGATCAGTCCGCCGTGCGGGTGTTCGCGGACAAGGCCGCCGGCTACGGCGTGCCCGGCGTCACCGTCGATGGCACCGATCCCGAGCAGATTGCCGCCGCCTTCACCTGGGCGGCCGAACGCGCCCGCGGCGGACTCGGGCCGACGCTGATCGAGACCGTCTGCATGCGCATGTGCGGTCACGCCCACCACGACGACATGCTGTATCTCGGCAAGGATCCCGCCGCCTCGTGGGACTACGCGCCGCTGGCCGAGCCGGGCTACGCCAGCCGCGAGCTGTACGACTACTGGGCGGCGCGCGACCCGATCGCGCTGTACGCGGCCAAGCTGCAGGCAGACAAGATCATCAAGGCCGGCGACCTCGATCGCTTCAAGCGGGAGGCCGAGGCGATCGTCGAGGAGCAGGCGCGCGCGGTGATCGACGCACCCTGGCCGGCGGCGTCGCAGGCCGGCGTCGGCGTCTTTGCCAACGAAGCGCCGCGCGCGCACGTCGAGGTGCTGGATCCCGAGGTCCGGCTGAAGGCGGACACGACAGCCGAACAGGTAGCGTCCGGCTTTAGCCGGACCGTCGAACCCGCGCCGCCGTTCGATCCGAAGGGTCGCACCTTTCTCGATGCCGTCATGCTCGGCGTCGGCGACGCGCTGCGCGCCGATCCGCGTGTGTTCGTCTATGGCGAGGACGTCGGCGGCGCCTACGGCAACGCCTTCCTGCTGTTGCGGCCACTGCTCAAGGAGTTCGGCGACCGCCTGATCAACTCGCCGCTGGCCGAGGGCGCAGTGCTGGGCGTCTGCGTCGGCGCGGCGCTCGCAGGGCAGCGTCCGATCGGCGAGATTCAGTTCAACGACTTCGTCGCGACCGGCTTCAATCAGCTCGTGAACAACGCGGCGAAAATCCGCTACCGCTGGGGCGGCGACGTGCCGATGGTGGTGCGCATGCCATGGGGCGGGCTGCGGCACGCCGGACCGTACCACTCGCAGAACACCGAACCCTGGTTCTACCGCACCGCCGGCCTCAAGATCGTCGTCCCGTCGACGCCTTACGACGCGCGCGCGCTGATGGCGTCGGCGGTCGCCGATCCGGATCCGGTGCTCTTCTACGAGCACATCGCGCTGTACCGCGATCCGCGCATCAAGCAGCTGCTGCCGGAGGCGCCGCCCGCGCCGCTGCCGCTCGGCCGCGCCGCCCTGCGGCGGGCCGGCGATCATCTGGCGATCGTCTCGTACGGCGCCTTCGTCCATGTCGGCCTCCGCGTCGCCGACAAGCTCGCGCAGGACGGGATCGAGGCGAGCGTGCTGGATCTGCGGACGCTGGTGCCGTTGGACCGCGACGCGCTGATGGCCGTCGCCCGCCGCTGCCACAAGGTGCTGATCATCCACGAGGATTCGCGGACCGGCGGCATCGGCGAGAGCCTGGCCGCCATCATCCAGGAACAGGCCTTCGAGGCGCTCGACGCGCCGGTCCGGATCATCGGCGCCCTCGACACGCCGGTGCCGTACTCGCCGCCGCTCGAAGAGTGCTACCTGCCCAGTGAAGCGCAGATCGAGCGCGCCGCGCGCCTGCTCGTCGACTACTGAGCGTGACGGCCACCGACGCTCCGGTCCGCGCTCGCCTCGAACCGGTCGACCTCGTCCGCGGCGCGATCATGATCGTCATGGCGCTCGACCACACGCGCGATTTCTTCGGCGTGCCGGGGATCAGTCCCACCAACGTCGCGCGCGCGGGCGCCGCGCTGTTCCTGACGCGCTGGATCACCCACTTCTGCGCGCCGGTCTTTTTCCTGCTGACCGGCACTGGCGCGTACCTGTCGCTGCGGAAGAAGTCGGTCGGCGCGCTGTCGCGGCTGCTGCTCACCCGCGGTCTCTGGCTGATCGTGGTGGAGGTCGTCGTGCTGCGCTGCCTCGGCTATCAGTTCAACGTCGACTACCGCCTCACGATGCTGATCGTGTTGTGGGCGCTGGGCTGGTCGATGATCATCCTGTCGGCGCTGGTGCACCTGCCGCTGCCGGCGATTACGGCGTTCGGTCTCGTCCTCATCGCGGGGCACAACCTGCTGGACGGGATCCGGCCGGCGACCGCGTGGTTCACGGTGCTGCACGGCCAGGGGTTCATGATCAATGGCCCGCACGCGGTGTTCGTGGCCTACCCGCTGATCCCGTGGGTCGGCGTCACCGCGGCGGGCTTCGGGCTGGGGCGGATCTACGACTGGCCGGCCGAGCGTCGGCGGGTGTTCCTGCTCCGCGCCGGCCTGCTGCTGAGCGCCGCGTTCATCGTGCTCCGCGGCATCAACCTCTACGGCGACCCGTCCCGCTGGCGGCACCAGGCATCGTCGATTACCACCGTGCTGTCGTTCCTGAACGCGACCAAGCAGCCGCCGTCGCTGCTGTTCCTGCTGATGACGCTGGGCCCCGCGCTGCTGATGCTGCGCGCGGCGGAGCGCGGGACGCCGCGCTGGCTCCAGCCGGCGCTGGTGCTGGGGAAGACGCCGCTGTTCTACTACGTGCTGCACTTCGCGCTGCTGCATCTGCTCGCCGTCGGCGTGGCGTATGCGCGCTACCGCGACGCGCACTGGATGTTCGAATCGCCCGACGTCGCGAACTATCCGTTCACGCCGCCGCCCGGCTGGGGCTATCCGCTTCCGGTGGTGTACGCGATCTGGATCGGTGTGGTGCTGACGCTGTATCCGGCGTGCAGATGGTTCGCGGGCGTGAAGCAGCGGCGGCGCGACCCGTGGCTCAGTTATCTGTGAAAGGGCGCCGCGATGAGACAGCGATGGGCGCTCGTGCTGGGTCCTGCACGCCGCCTATACGTCGCTCGAGATGCTGAAGCTGACCGCCGGCCTGCTCGCCGCCGGCCTTATTGCCCGAAGCGCCGCGTCAGCATCTGCTGTCTGAACGCGAAGATCTTCTGCACGTCGCGCCTGACGAAGCCGCCGACCAGCCACTCGAACGCCATCTCGAACTCGACGTGGTCGCCGACGCGCGTGCCGCCGCGCTCCGCGTCGAACGTGTGAGTGTGGACCCAGCGGCGATACGGTCCCTGGCGTTGCTCGTCGACGAAGGACGAAGGCGGGTTCCAGCTGGAGATCTCAGACTGCCACCGCATCGGGACGCCGTGGATCCTCAGCCGGTAGTCGATGCGGACGCCTTCGCGAATGACGATGTCGGGATTGAGGATGTGGAAGTGGAGCCACGGGGGCGTGAGCACCTCGAGGTTGGCAGCGTTCGCGAAGAACGCGAACACCTCGTCGATCGGCCGTGGCACCCAGAGTTCAGCCTCGTACTTCAAATTTCGTACATCCTACTTTCGATGTGAGAGAACACGCGGGTCAGCGCAGCACCGGCTTGTCGAGCGAGTCCCAGCCGTAGGCTGCGGCGACGCGCGCTTCGATTTCCCTGATCACCGCGCCGCCCGAGTCGCCGTTGGTCATGATCGCCACGCCGTAGCCTTTGACGCGGTGGGCGAGCAGACTGCACTGGAAGCCCCAGTTCGAGCCGTTGTGCGCGAAGTACCAGCCTTCGCCTTTCTTGGTGATCGCGAAGCCGACCGCGTAGTCGCCGACCCCTACCGGCGTCAGCATCTCGAGCACGCTCGCGCGCGTCAGCACGCGCGTCGATCGCCCGAGCGCGGTCTGCTGCACCTCGATGGCGAACTTCGCGAGGTCGGTGGGCGTCGTCCACAGCCCGGCGGCGGCCAGCTCCGGGTAGACGTGCCACTTCGTGTCCATGGCCAGGCCGCGGCCGCTGTGCGCGCGCGCCGCGTGCCGATCGTGCGCGGCCGAGAGCGGCTGCTCGTAGGCGCTGTTGGTCATCCCGATCGGGCCGAGCACCACGGCTCTGCATGATCTCGGGATACGGCCGGCCGAGCGCGTCGGTCATCAGCAGCTGCATCAGGGTGACGCCGCCGCCCGAGTACTTCTCCGCCATGAACGGCGGCCGCTCCATCAGCACCTTGCCGACGTTGGACGGCGGGCTGCCGTCGAGGATCTGCACCACGGTCGGACGCGGGGCGGACGGGTGGTAGCCGGGGAAGCCGAAGCCGTCGCCGAGGCCGGAAGTGTGGCTCATCAGCGCGCGCGGCGTGACCGGATGGCCGCGCGTGAACTCGCTGTCGGGCAGCTTCCACGATTTCAGAATGGTGTTGACGTCCTGATCGAGCCCGAACCGGCCGTCCTGCGCCGCGCGCACCGCGGCCATCGCGGCCACCGGCTTGCTGATCGAGGCCGCCTGGAAACATCGTGTCGGCGTCCACCCGCATGCCGCTCTCGACGTCGGCGACGCCGTAGCCCTTGGCCCAGTCGATCTTGAAATCCTTGATCACCGCGACGCTGACGCCGGGCACGCGGAAGCGCTCCATCACCTGCGCGAGCGTCAGGCGATCGAGACCCTGACGATCGGGCGATCTGCGGTCCTTCGATTCGCGCCATCATCGCGGCGGGAGACGACTCCTGCGCGGCGAAGAACGAGGGGATGGCGGCGAGCAGGCAGACCGAAAGCAACAGTCGTTTCATGGCCAGCTCCGCAGAGGATTCTAGCGGAATAGTAAGATCCCGATGTGCCCAAGCCCGCGGCCGTCATTTTCGACTTCGACGGCATCGTTCTCGATAGCGAAACGCCCGAATACGAATCGCACCGGCGGATCTACGAGCGCTGCGGCGTGACGCTGACCGTAGACGAGTGGTGCGGCGTGATCGGCACCTGGAGCGAAGGACACGACGAGCAGTGGTTCACGCGGCTGTGCGAGCGATCCGCGGGCGCGCCGGCTCGCGATGCCTACTTTGCCGAGCGGCGGCGGATTTTCGAGGCGATCGTGCCCGCCGATCCGATGCGCGGCGTGCGGGAGCTGCTGACCGCGCTGCACGGCGCGGCGATCCCGGCGGCGATCGCCTCCTCGGCGCCCGCGCGCTGGGTCGTCGGCGCCGTCGAACGGCTCGGCATCCGCCCGCTGTTCGACGCGGTCGTCACCGGCGACGAGGTCGCGCACCGGAAGCCGGCGCCCGACGTCTATCTCGAGGCCGCCCGCCGGCTCGGCGTCGACCCGGCGCGGTCGATCGCGATCGAGGATTCCAGCCCCGGCATCACCGCCGCCCGCGCCGCCGGGATGAGGGCGATCGCGATCCCGCACTGGCTGACGGAGCGGCACGACCTCAGCGCGGCCGATCTCACGGTGGCGCACGCGGGTGAGCTCACGCTGGAACGATTGATGGCACTGCTGCCGTGAACCACGCCAGCGCTCTGCAGTGGGGAGATCCGGGCACTGTGGAGCGGCTGGAACCCTGAGGCTAGAATAGTCAGAAGACCATGAGCGACGACTCCGGCTCGGCCGCACACTGCGCGCCGGCGCATCGGTCGATTTCATCCGCGCGATCGTCGACGAGGACCTGGCGTCCGGCCAGCACCACGGGCGCGTGGCCACCCGTTTCCCGCCCGAGCCGAACGGCTACCTCCACATCGGCCACGCCAAGTCGATCTGCCTCAACTTCGGCATCGCCGCAGGAGCGCGGCGGCATCTGCAACCTGCGCTTCGACGACACCAACCCGACCAAGGAAGACGTCGAGTACGTCGACGCCATCAAGGACGACGTCGCGTGGCTCGGCTTCACGTGGGAGCGCCGAGCTCTACGCCTCCGACTATTTCGAGCAGCTCTATCAGTTCGCGGTCGAGCTGATCAAGCAGGGCAAGGCCTACGTCGACAGCCTGAGCGCCGACGAGATCCGCGCCTACCGCGGCACGCTGACCGAGCCCGGCAAGAACAGCCCGTACCGCGATCGATCGGTCGAGCGAGAACCTCGACCTGTTCGCGCGGATGCGGGCCGGCGAGTTCCCCGACGGCGCGCACGTGCTGCGCGCCAAGATCGACATGGCGTCGCCGAACTTCAACATGCGCGATCCGACGCTCTACCGGATCCGCCACGCCACGCACCACCGCACCGGCGACGCCTGGTGCATCTACCCGATGTACGACTACGCGCATCCGCTGTCGGACGCGATCGAGGGCATCACCCACTCGATCTGCACGCTCGAGTTCGAGGATCACCGGCCGCTCTACGACTGGCTGGTCGACAACCTGTCATCGACCGGCGACAAGCCGCAGCAGATCGAGTTCGCGCGCCTCAACCTGAACTACACGGTGATGAGCAAGCGCAAGCTGCTGCAGCTGGTGCAGCAGGGGCACGTCACCGGGCTGGGACGATCCGCGCATGCCGACGATCAGCGGCCTGCGCCGCCGCGGCTACACGCCCGGAGGCGATCCGCGACTTCTGCGCGCCGCATCGGCGTGGCGAAGAAGGAAAACGTCATCGACATGGCGCAGCTCGAGCACAGCGTGCGCGAGGATCTCAACCGCCGCGCGCCGCGGGTCATGACCGTGCTGCGCCCGCTGAAGGTCGTGATCACCAACTATCCCGAGGGCCAGGTCGAGGAAGTCGACGTCATCAACAACCCGGAAGACGCCGTCGGCCGGCACGCGCAAGGTGCCGTTCTCGCGCGAGCTCTACATCGAGCGCGACGACTTCATGGAGAACCCGCCGAAGAAGTTCTTCCGCCTCTCGCCGGGCAAGGAAGTGCGGCTGCGGTGCGCCTACTTCATCACCTGCACGCGAGGTGGTGAAGGACGCGCGCGGCGAGATCGTCGAGCTGCGCTGCACCTACGACCCGGCGACGCGCGGCGGCGACGCGCCGGACGGCCGCCGCGTCAAGGCGACGATGCACTGGGTGTCGGCGGCGCACGCGGTGCCGGTCGAGGTGCGCCTCTACGACCGCCTGTTCTCGGTTGAGGATCCCGAAAACGCGCCCGAGGGAAAAACGTTTCTCGACTACCTGAACCCGCACTCGCTCGAGGTGCTGGACGACGCGCAGGCGGAGCCGTCACTGGCCGGCGCCGCGGTCGGGACCCGCGTGCAGTTCGAGCGGCTTGGCTACTTCTGCGTCGACAGCGACTCGCGGCCCGGCGCGCTCGTCTTCAACCGCACGGTCTCGCTGCGCGACGCCTGGGCGAAGATCGCGCACGCGCAGCCGTAACCCCATGCGCATCGCGCTGCTGCTCGTCGCCCTCTCCTGCGTGATGCTGGCTGCGACGGGCGGGACCGGCGCGCCCGCCTCGCAGGAAACCACTCCGCGCCGCTGGTACAAAGGCAACACCCACACGCACACGTTGAACAGCGACGGCGACAGCACGCCGGACGACGTGGCGAAATGGTACCGCGAGCACGGCTACCGCTTCCTTGTGCTGTCCGATCACAACGTCCTCACCAATCCCGACGGCCTCAACGCCGTGCTGGGAGCCAGCGAGCAGTTCCTGCTGATCAAAGGCGAAGAAGTGACCGATCGGTTCGGTGACAAGCCGATCCACGTCAACGCCCTCGAGCTGTCGCAGCCCGTCGATCCTCAGCACGGGTCGAGCGTGCTCGACACCCTGCAGCGGACCGTGGACGCCATCCGCAAGGGCGGCGGCGTGCCCCATATCAATCACCCCAACTTCGGCTGGGCGATTACCGCCGCCGATCTGCAGGCGGTGCAAAACGACAAGCTGTTCGAGATCTATAACGGCCATCACCAGGTCAACAACCTTGGGGGCGGCGGCGTGCCGGGCATGGAGGAGGTCTGGGACCGCATGCTGTCGAGCGGCAAGCTGATCTACGGGCTGGCCGACGACGATGCACACGTCTTCAAGCAGCCCGGGAACCCCAACGTGCCCGGACCCGGGCGGGGCTGGGTCTTCGTGAGAGCCGAGCGCCTGGCGCCTCGCGCGATTGTCGACGCGCTCGAACGCGGCGACTTTTACGCGTCCACCGGAGTCGAGCTCAGCGACTATCAGGTAACCGATCGCGCCATCACGATCACCATCAAGACCGATCCCTACAGCAAGTACCGCGTGCAGTTCATCGGCCGCAACGGCGCCATGCTCGGCGAATCGACTGGCTCACCCGCGGTCTACGAATTCAAGGGCGACGAGCCCTACGTCCGGGCCAAAGTGATCGAGTCCAACGGGAAGCTGGCCTGGACGCAGCCGGTGTGGCGTAGGAGATGACGCGCTGATCAGAGCCGGAGAAGATAGCTCGCCTTCACGAAGAAGCCGTCGTTGGTTCGGCGCAGGTTGCCGAACCGCAGGCCGAGCGGCTCGGTCATGAAGCTGCTGTAGCCGGCGAAGAACACCGTGCCCGGCGTGGGTTGATACGAGAACAACGTGTCGACGCGGAAGCGGTTTCGCTCGCCGCCGAGCGCCGGCGCATAGATTCCTGTCGCGGGATCGCGAATCAGGATCGGCAGGTTGGTCCGCGAGTCGTCGCGCAGCGCGTCCTGTTGCTGCGCGTTGTACTCGCCGATGGCGCGGATGAAAATCGCGCGCGACACCTGGTATTCCACCTTCAGCCGCGGGATCCGTCCGAGTCCGACGGTGCGTGCCGTCGCTGCGCCGGTCGTACGACTGCAGCTTGATACTGCGGGCTGATGCGCAGCTTGTCGTTCGGCCGCCAGTCGAGCGTGTAGGTCGCGAAGGCGATCGTCGCCGGCGACCACTCGTAGAAATTCTCGTCGTGTCCCCAGATGTAGAAGCAGGCTGCCCGAGAACCGCGAGAACTGCGGCGTGTTGAGCGTGACGACGTAGTCGTCGTTGTGGATGTGCGGCACGCCGGTGAACGGCAGGATCTGCGGGCCGACCGGCGTCGGCGCCTGCAGCGCGTAGTCCCGGTAGAACTGCTCGTCGAACGCGAACGACTCGAACAGCGCCGACGCCCCGGCAAGCCAGCCGCCGCGGAACTTGAAGCTGTTGTTGAAATGCAGCTTCTTCTCCAGCCACGGCTCGCGCTGGGTGTCGCGCCTCGTTGCGGTACTGCCTGACGCCGTTGATCAGGACGCTGGTGGTCCAGCTCTGCAGCGTGGCGCTCGGCGGCGCCGAACCAGGTGGCGCGGTGCGTCAGGTTGGTCGTGATCACGCCGCCGCGGCTGA
The DNA here is from genome assembly GCA_963794705.1 of uncultured Acidobacteriota bacterium. Lineage (GTDB taxonomy): Bacteria > Acidobacteriota > Vicinamibacteria > Vicinamibacterales > CAVVIG01 > CAVQFC01. The sequence goes on along the minus strand of CAWCFI010000001.1, from coordinate 79,706 downwards.
TGAATCCGCTCGCGGCCTGAAAATCCTGGTGGATGCCGGTGGTCTGATAGCGCAGGCCGAAATGGCGGCCGTCGCGATTGAAGGTCGCCTGCCAGATCGGCGCGGTGGTGGCGCTGCCGTCCACCACGGTACGGCTGCCGCCGGCCTGCAGCTGCAGGTTGTAGATCGATCCGAACAGCAGCCGCGCGTCGGCGGCGAACACGCGATTGGAGTCGGCGCCGTCGATCCGGTCGGTGTAGACGAAGCCGACCTTCGACGGCGCGCGGCAGATCGTGCTGGATGCGCGCGATGGTGAACACCGGATGATCGACGCCGCTCGCCGAGGTCGCCGGATCGTCCACCGCCGAGAGCAGCGCGATATCGGTGCCGCCGCTCTTGCCGGTCAACTTGACCGCGGTCAGCGGGCGCGGCGATCCGCCGCGTGTAGATCAGATTGTTCGGCGCGTTGAACAGCTCGGCGCCGTCGAGAAAGAACGGACGCTTCTCCGGGAAGAACAGCGCGCTGCGCGGATCGAAGGTGAACTGGCTGGCGTCGGCCTCGACCTGCGAGAAGTCCGGGTTGATCGGTGCCGTTCAGCGTCAGGTTCGGCGTGACGCCCCAGCGGACGTTGCCGCCGAACTCGGGCCGGCTGGTGGTCGTAGCGCCAGCCGCTGCCGGCGGGCAGCCGTCGGCGTGTGCGCGGTCGCCACCGGGTTGAGGTCGAGCACCAGGCCGCGGCGCAGATCGGTCAGGCCGTCGAGCGTGCCCGACTGCGCGAGGAAGGAGCTCTTGGCGCGCAGCGCCGGCGTCCAGCTGTCTTCGTGGCCGCTGCTCTGCACGCGGCGCACCACGTTCAGCGCCCACGACTGCACGCGATCGGCGGGAAAGCGCAGCGTCTTGAACGGGATCGCGATCTCGATCTCGTAGCCTTCGTCGGTGAGGCGTCCTTTCGACTGGATAGACGTAGTCGGGCGTCAGGTCGGTGACCTCGCGGCCGCTCTCCAGCGCGCTGAAGAGCGCGCCGCCGCGGTTGCTCGGTGCCTTCCACCAGCGCGCCATCGGCCTGGATGCCGAGCGGGTTGACGCCGAAGACCAGCGCCTGCCGGCCGTCCTTGAACGGGTTCAGGAAAATCTGGATCGCATCGTCGGCGAGTCGATGCGATCGCGATTGGCGAGCGTGGCGTGCACCGAGCCGGCCGCGGCGTGCGCCTTGATGCCGAAGTAGATCGTGGTCGGCGAGTAGAAGACGAGGACCTCGGTCGGATCGTCGGCGGGGCGGCCGTCGACCGGCGAGTACTGCGAGAAATTGGTGAGCCGCACGGCCTGCTGCCACACCGCTTCGTCGAGGACGCCGTCGACGGTCACGGTCGCCGCCGGCGTGTCGACGCGAGGAGGGGCGACATGTACTTGATTGTCGCGGCCGCTGTAGCACGGCCGCGGCCAGCATGAGTTCAGCAATCGCTGAATCATGAATGTGCCGCAGCTCGCAGCAAGGTTACACGAACCACGATACAATTTCCTCGATGCGGTGTCCCGCGCGCCGTCGCTCTTCTCGTCCTTCGCGCTCTCGGCGCCGACGCCTGCCGCGCAGCAGACACCGTGCAGGTACGAGCCGGCGGAAAAGGATTTGAAGTTCGTCTACGCCACGGCGCCGCCGGTCGCGACGCTGCAAGCCCGGCGACATTCTCGAGACCAAGACCGTTCGACGCGTTCGGCAACGTCATCAAGAAGCCTGGCGACACGATGGCGATGGTCAAGGGCGACAACCCGCTGACCGGCCCGTTCGCCATCGCCGGAGCCGAGCCGGGCGACACGCTGGTCGTCAAGTTTCTCGAGCTCACCGTCGATTCGAACACGGGGCGTGGGCGCGCTGGCGCCGGGCTTCGGCGCGCTGAACACCACGACCTACACGCCGATGCTCAACGCGAACCTGCCGGAGAAGATCTGGTTCTACGACATCGACGACGCCGCCAACCAGGCGACGTTCCACGCGCTCGACTCCGGCTTCACGGTGAAGATCCCGATGCAGCCGTTTCTCGGCTGCATCGGCGTCGCCCCGGCCGGCGGCGAGGCGCGCAGTTCGATCGTTCCCGCCGAGTACGGCGGCAACATGGACGCCCCGGAGGCGCGTCCCGGCTACACCCTGTATCTGCCGGTCAATGCCCCGGGCGCGCTGCTGTATCTCGGCGACGGACACGCGGCGCAGGGCGACGGCGAAGTCGCCGGCACGGCGATCGAGGTGCCGCTGCGGGTGCGGCTGCAGGTCGATCTGATCAAGCGCAAGAAAATCGCGTGGCCGCGCTTCGAGAACGACACCTCGCTGATGGCGGTCGGCGCCTACCGGCCGCTGGACGACGCGCTGCGGATCGCGTTCACCGAGCTGGTCGGCTGGATCCATGCCGACTACGGCCTCTCGGAGATGGACGCCTACGAGCTGCTGTCGAAGGTCGCCAAGATTCACCTCGTCGAGATGGTCGATCCGAACTACGTGGTCGATCGCCGGCATCGACAAGCGCTACCTGCCGGTGAAGCGCTGATGCAGTTCGACGAGGCGCAGGGCCTCGCCGCTCGGCTGCGCGACGAGCTGGGCCGCGCGATCATCGGCCAGCAGGCGGTGGTGCAGGAAATCCTCACGGCGTTTTTTGCCGGCGGCCATGTGCTGCTGCGCGGCGTGCCGGGGCTCGCCAAGACCCTGCTGATCAAGACGCTGGCGCAGGCGGTCCACCTCAAGTTCAATCGCGTCCAGTTCACGCCCGACCTGATGCCGTCCGACATCATCGGCACCGAGGTGATCGAAGAGGATCGCGTCAGCGGCCGCCGCGAGATCCGCTTCATTCCCGGGCCGATCTTCGCCAACGTCATCCTCGCCGACGAGATCAACCGCACGCCGCCCAAGACGCAGGCGGCGCTGCTCGAGGCGATGCAGGAATACCAGGTGACGGTCAACGGCGTGCGCTACGGGCTCGACCGGCCGCTGTTCGTGCTCGCGACGCAGAACCCGATCGAGCAGGAGGGCACCTATCCGCTGCCGGAGGCCCAGCTCGATCGCTTCATGTTCAACGTCGTGATCGACTACCCGTCGAAAGCGGAGGAGCACGGCATTCTCGCGCTGACCACCGGCGACGCGGAGCCGGTGATCGCGCCGGTCGCGACGGCGGCGGACATCGAGGCGATGCGCCATCTGGTTCGCGACATCCCGGCGGCGTCGAACGTGATCGACTACGCGCTGCGCATCGTGCGCGCGAGCCGTCCGGCCGGCGACGCCGGCGACGCGGTGCCGGCGCCGGTGCGGCAGTGGGTGAAGTGGGGCGCGGGTCCGCGCGCCGGGCAGGCGCTCGTGCTCGGCGCGAAATCGCGCGCGCTGCTCAACGGCCGCAGCGTCGCCGCGCCGGAGGACATCCGCGCCGTCGCGCTGCCCGTGCTTCGTCACCGCATCCTGTTGAATTTCCAGGCGGAGGCCGACGGCATCGACGCCGATCAGATCGTCGCTCGCTTGCTTGAAACGGTGCCCGCTCCCTGAGATTGCAGTGCTAGAAGAAGTAGTGCGGACCTTTAGGTCCGCGGCCGGGCAGGCCTGAAGGCCTGCACTACGAATGAGTCTGAGGCTGATTCCGTGAGCGTGTCCACAGCCGCCTGCCCTCCCGAGGTCCTCGCCGGGATCGCCGACCTCGAGCTGGTCGCGCGCATCGTCGTCGAAGGGCTTGTGTCAGGTCTGCATCGCAGCCCGTTTCACGGCTACAGCGCCGAGTTCAGCCAGTACCGCCACTATCGTCCCGGCGACGATCTCAAGTACGTCGACTGGAAGCTGGTGGCGCGCACCGATCGCGTCTACACCAAGCAGTTCCGCGAGACGACCAACATGGCGTCCGCGATTGTGCTCGACACCAGCGGCTCGATGGATTTTCCGGGCCCGACCGACACAGTGTAGGGCGGGCCCTTCCGGACCCGCCGGTTTCCAAGTTCCGCTATGCGGTGATCGCGGCGGCCGCGCTGGCGCACCTCATTTCGGGACAAGGCGACGCCATCGGCCTGCTCGCTGGCGAGCGTTTCCTGCCGCCGCGTGCAGGACGCCAGCACCTGCGCGGCCTGCTGGCGGGACTGTCGTCGCTGGCGCCAGGCGGCGGCTGGGGCGCCGCGGACCAGGTGCGCCGCGCCGCCGAGCGGCTGAGACGGCGCGGTCTGCTGCTGGTCCTGTCGGATTTCTATGACGATGAGGAGCGGACGCTGGTGGAGCTGCGGCGTGCGGCACGGATGGGACACGAAGTCGTGCTGCTCCAGATTCTCAGCCGGGACGAGATCGAACTGCCGTACCGGCGCGATCTCGAGTTCGCGGATCTGGAGAGCGGCCGGACCGTTGCGGTCAATGCCGGGCTGGCACGGCGTGACTACACCGACGCGATGGCGGCATTTCTCGAGCGCTGGCACAGCCGCGCCGGCGCTGAAGGCTTCCAGTATTCGCTGATCGTCACCGACACGCCGCCCGAGCGCGCGCTCCGCAATCTCCTGCTCGCGAGGGTGAAGTAGTGCAGGCCTTCAGGCCTGCCCGGTAGCAGCCATGCTCTGGCTGAACCCTGTCGCTCTGTTCGCGCTCGCGGCGATCGCCGCACCGATCCTGATCCACATCCTGGTCCGGCGAACCGCCGAGCGCTTCCCGTTTCCGACGCTGCGGTTTCTCCAACCCACCCGGCTTGCCGCCATCCGTCGTCACCTGCTGGAGGACTGGCGTCTTCTTGCGGTCCGCGCCCTGCTGCTGGCGGCTGCCGCGGCGGCGCTGGCAGGACCGCTGCTCGTCACCAGCAGTCGCCGGCAGGCGTGGGATCGCCGGGTTGCAAGGGCCGTCGTCGTTGACGCGGCCGCCGCGTCCCAGGCCGGCGAGCGCGGCCCGGCCGGGTCAGCGGTGGACCCGCTGCAACGCACGTTCAGGGCGACGTCGGTTGCCGACGGGATCAGGCGAGCGGTGCTCTGGCTCGACGCGGCGCCGCCGGCGCGGCGCGAGATCGTGATCGCGTCGCCGTTGGCGATCGGCTCGATCACCGACGCCGACATCGCGTTGGTCCCAGCCGCCTTCGGCATCCGCTTCGAGCGGACCGGCTCGCTGCCTCGGACACGGACCGTTCCAGCCGGCCGCCTGATCGCCAGCGACGGTGTTCGCGCGCGAGAGGTGACGCTGACCGGCGAGCAGACGTCATCACGCGAAGCGCCGGTTTCCGGGCCGGGCGCACTGCCAATCGAGATCGACGCGTCTCCGGCTGAACAGCCCGCAATCGATGCCGCCGTGAACGCCGTGCTGAGCGAGCGCGTGTGGGCCGCGGCGCCCGATCGCCGCGCGCACCTGGTGCTCGTGCAAGTGGAGGCGGACCTGAAGGTCCGCACTACGTCAGTACCTCAAGGAGCCGCGAAGGCGGACCTGAAGGCCCGCACTACGTCAACGCCGCAATCAGTAGTGCAGGCCTTCAGGCCTGCCCTGGCAGAGGCGATGTCCAGTGCCTCGCCGATCACGCTGGCATGGATGGCCGACGCCGTGTCGCGGATCGCGCGCGATCCCGACGTGGCGGCCGCCGGCGCGCGCGTCGCGGGCGGGCTGGCCGGCGGGCCATTCGCACTCGCACCGTGGACGACGCTGGTCTTCGCCGCGGACGGCCGTCCGCTCGCCGTCGCCGCCGCATCCGCCAGCCGTCTTCTCGTCGCGAGCGCGGCGCCGGCTGCGGATCTCGCCACGCCGGTGCTGCTGCGATCGATCGCCAACGCGCTCGCGTCCGTGCCCGATCTGAGCGCCGACGAAGTCGTGGCGATTGGCGCTCCGGTGCTGCAGCAATGGTCGCGGCCGCCGGCGCCGATGACGACCACGCGCATCGACACACTCGATCAGGACGATCGCCGCTGGCTCTGGGTTGCGGTGCTGGGCTTGCTGGCGCTCGAGACCTGGATGCGCCGATCGCAGGCGGCGGACGCCGTGCACGAACACCGTGAGGATGGCGCTCGTGTCGCCTGAGCCCGGCGCCGCGCTCGTGGTTCCGGCCGTGATCGCGGCGGCGGTTCGGCGCGCTCGTGTGCTCGCGCTGATCGAGGCCGCCGTATGGGCCGTGGCCGCCGCCGCCATCACTCCCGTGGCGGCCGCGCTGGTCGCGCCGGCGGTTGCGGTGGCCCGGTGGCGCAGCATCTCGCGCGGCTCGATTCTGCGCGCGCTCGAGCACGCGCACCCCGATTCGCGCAACCTGTTCGTCACCGTCGACGAGCTCGCCCGCGACACACTGATCGCGAAGCCGTTGGTCCGGGCGCGCGTGTTCGCCGACGCAGCGGCGCACGCGAAGGCGATCGATCTCCGCGCGGTGGTGCCGGCCGCGCTGCTGCTGCGCGCGGCCGTCGTCGCGGTGCTGGCCTGGACCACGGCCGGGGCGGTGCGGCTGTGGCGGACGGAGGGAGCGCACGGCAGGATCGGCATCGCGTCGCACGCCGCATCGCCAAACGCCGCGCCGGGGAGCGCGCGGCTGCAGGTGACCGTGACGATTCAACCGCCGGCGTACACCGGGCTCGGACAGACCAACGCCGTCGATCCTGATCAGGTGCAGGCGGTCGAGGGCAGTGCTGTGGTGCTGTCGATCGACGCCTCCGCGAGCAGTGTCACGCTGGATCAGGATGGCCGCGTTCACACCCTGATGCGCGGCGCCGACGGCCGGTTCGGCGAGCGCGTGCGCGTGACGAAGACCGGCTACCTCGCCGTGATTGCCGAGACGGCACGACGGCTGATTCCAGTCGTGGTGTCACCGGACATGCTGCCGGTGGTGCGTCTGACCGCGCCGGGTCGCGATCTTGTGTATGCCGGCGGCAACCCGCGCATCGCCTTCGACGCGCGCGCCACCGATGACTACGGCCTGCGATCGCTGGTCCTGCGCTACACCAGGGTCACCGGCTCGGGAGAGAACTTCGAGTTCAAGGAAGGGGAGATTCCGCTGGCCGTGAAGAGCGCCAGCGCGCGCGAGTGGACCGGCAGCGTGTCGCGGTCGCTCGCGGAGCTGGACCTGCACGACGGCGACATGCTGGTCTATCGCGCGGTGGCGGCCGACGCGCGTCCAGGCGACGGCACCGCCACCTCCGACGCGTTCTTCATCGAGATCTCGAAGCTTGGCATCGCCGCCGGCGACGCGTTCACGCTGCCAGAGGAGGAATCGAAGTACGCGCTGAGCCAGCAGATGCTGATCGTGAAGACCGAGCGGCTGCAGCAGAAGCGCGCCTCGCTATCCGCGGACGATCTAGCCGAGCAATCGCTGAACCTCGCGGTCGAGCAGCGGATGATTCGCGCGGAGTTCGTGTTCATGCTGGGCGGCGAGATCAACGACGAAGAGGTCGAAGCCGAGCAGTCGGTCGAGTTGCAGGCCGGCCGGCTCCAGAACCGTGGCCAACGCGATCTGCGCGCCGCGACGATCGCGATGAGTCAAGCCGAGAAGCTGCTGACCGGCATGAACACCGCCGATGCGCTGACCGCGGAGCGCGCGGCGGTCGCCGCGCTGCAGCGCGCCTTCTCGCGGGATCGCTACATCCTGCGGGCGATGGCCACCCGCAGCCAGCTCGATCCAGCCCGGCGCCTTACCGGCACCCTCGCGGACGCCACCGGGTGGCGCCGCGTCTCGCCCGACCCGTCCGTGGATCGGCGGACGGCGCTGCTGCAGGACCTGCTGCGGGGGATTGCGGAGCTGGTTGCGGTCCGGCTGAAGCCGGACACTACCGAAACACAGGCAAGACGAGACACTACCGGAACACAGTCAAGCCGGAACACTGACGCAACCGCGTCAGGCACCCCGGTAGTGTCCGGCTTCAGCCGGACTACCGAAACGGCGTCGAGCACTTCGCTGGGATCCGGCTTCAGCCGGACCCGTGCCCTCGTGCTTGCCGAAGAAGCGATCCGTATCGATCCCTCGTCCGCGGCGCTGCGGAGCGTGGCGACCGAGCTGCAGCGCGCGGCTGACGCGGCCGACGACCCGACGCGATCCGCGGCCCTGGCGACGGCTTCGATCGCGGCCGCGTCCGAAGCGCGTCGGACGCAAGCCGCGGGTCCTGCTGCGTCACCGTCCATCGCGCCGGCGCTGAGCGGAGCGTTTGTCGACGCCACCAGGCGGGGGCGATGACGAGGCTGTTGCGGCTCCTCGCGTGGGCAATCGCGATCGGCGCCGCAATCGATCCGGGGATCACGCTGTCGGGCGCGTCCCGGGCGCGGTTGAGCGTGATGGTCACGCAGCCGCAATCGCCGGCGACAGAGGCGGCGCGCGATCGACTGACGCGCGACCTCTCCGCGGAGTACGACATCGTGCCCTTTGTCGTGTCGGATGCGTCTGCCGCGATCCTGATCGGCGATCGCTATCCGGACGCGGCCGTGCCGGACGCGATGCTCGTCGCTACGGTCAGCGCGTCCGACCGCGCCGCTGCAGGCGTCCGCATCGTCCGCGTTGACGCTCCGGCCGCCGTGCCGGCCGCGACGCTCGTGCATCTCGACGTCGAGGTCGAGGCGTCCCTCGTCGCGGGACAGACGACCGACCTTGTCGTCAGCATCGCCGGCCTGGAGACCGGCCGCGCGTCGCATCGATGGAGCAGGGATCAGGAGCGCTGGCGCGCGAGCGTGGATGCGGTGCCGGTCGGCGATCCGCCGTACGTCGTAAGGGTCCGGCTAAAGCCGGACACTACCGAAGCGACGGCGGTCGAGCACATTCCTGTAGTGTCCGGCTTCAGCCGGACCTTGGCTGACGTTGTCGTCGACGTCCGGCGTGAGCCGATGCGCGTCGAGTTCTACGATCCCCGGCCCTCGTGGGCGACGACGTTCCTGCGGCGAGCGCTTGAGGCCGACCCTCGGTTCGAGGTCGCGACCCTGAGCTTCACCTCGCGTGCCGTCACCGCGCAGACGGGCGGTGCCGTCCCGCTCGGCGATCCCCGACTCGACGCGTTCGACGTCGTGATCGCCGGCGGTCTCGACCGTCTGTCCACCGCCGACGCGCACGCGCTCGATCGCTTCATGCGCGAGCGCGGCGGCGCCGTCGTCCTCGCGCCGGATCAGCGTATCGACGCGGGCCCCGCGCGCGAGCTTTTCTCCGGGAGCTTGTCCGGGCGCGATCTTGGTTCCGGTGCCCGGCTTGAGCCGGACCTGACGGAACGCCTGCTCGAACAACCCGTGACCCTGATCGGCGCACCGGCGGCGTCGTTGCGGGCGTCGGAGCTGCTGGTGATGCCCGCGACCGTGCCGGGCTCGGAAATAGTCGCGCGGCTGCCCGATTCCGATCCGGCCAGAGCGCTGCCGGTGATCGTGTCGGTGCCGAGGGGCGCCGGCAGGCTGCTGCTGTCAGGCGCGATGGACGCATGGCGGTTTCGCGCCGCAGACAGCGGCGCGTTCGATCGCTTCTGGCCTTCGATCATCTCGGGCCTGGCGCTCGCGGTGCCGCCGCCCATTGCGGTCGCGATCGATCCGCCGCTGCTTCGGCCCGGAGACACCGCTGACGTCGTGGTCCGCGTGCGTTCGCGCGACGTGACGGGGCTGAGCGCGTCAGTCGATGGCGATCAACCGATCCGCCTTCTGCCGGAGCCGGAGGCGGGCGTATACAAAGGTCGCGTCGTCGCGAGGCGGACACCGGGCCTCTCGACAGTCGAGGTCCGAACCGCGTCGTCGTCGCTGTCCGCATCGCACAAGTTTGTGGTGAGCGCCGACGCGCACGCTCTTCCGCCGGACGCGGCGCCACTGGCGTTACTGGCCTCGTCGCATCGAGGGATCGACGTGTCGCCAGACCGAATCCCTGAATTGGAGCGCTTCGTGCGCGGTGCGGTGACCGCGCCGCTGACGCGACAGGTCCGGCATCCGATGCGATCGACCTGGTGGATGCTGCCGTTTGCCGTCTGCCTCGCAAGCGAATGGTGGATTCGAAGGCTGCGGGGTCTGCGGTAGCGGGGTCAGATCTGGATTTCCACGTTTTGCACAGACTCGATCGCGTTAGTTGCGACGCAGCCTGTGCAAAACGTGAAAATCCAGATCTGACCCCGGTACGGTAATCTTCGATCCATGCACCCCTCTCGACGCAGGTTTCTTCAGACCCTGACCGCCGGCGCCGTGGCTGCCGGCTTGCCGCGCTGGGCGTACGCCCGGGCGTTTGATCCGTCGCGTGAGCAGGCGCCGCAGACCCGCGATCCGAAATATCGCGACTGGTCGTCCGCCGCGCTCGCCGAGGCCAAGCGGCTCGGCTGTTCCTACGCTGACATCCGCTTCACCCGCAATCGCGCGCAAAACATCGCCGTGCGCAACGGCCAGATCATGCGCGCCGGCGGCGGCGGCGGAGGATTCGGACCCGGCGGCGACGCCACCGAGACGTATGGCTTCGGCGTCCGCGTGGTTCACGGCGGCGTCTGGGGCTTTGCCAGCAGCCCGCTGGTGACGCCCGAGGAGATCAAACGCGTGACCGGCATCGCCACCGACGTGGCCCGCGCCAGCGCCGTCGCGAAGAAGCGCGACGTGCAGCTCGCGCCGACCGCGGCGTACGACGAATTCTGGCAGGTGCCGATTCAGAAGGATCCGTGGGAGGTCCCGCTCGAAGAGAAGATCGACATGCTCAGGGCCGTCACCGCGACGATGCAGAAGAACCCGTCGGTGCTGTTTGCGGTGGCATCGGTCGGCTTCGAGCACGAATGGAAATACCTGGCGACCAGCGAAGGCTCGTTCATCGAGCAGGTGTTTCACTTCACCAACTGCAACCTCGACGCGACCGCGCGTACCGGCAGCCAGGTGAAAACCCGCAGCTACGAGCGGCTCGCCGGCAGCGGGTACGAGTTCCTGGCGCAGGTCGATCTCCCCGGCAACGCCGAGCGGGTCGCGGCCGAAGCCGTCGAGCACTCGATGGCCAAGCCGGTCGGCCAGGGCCTGAAGGATCTCGTGCTGATGCCGTCGCACCTCGGCCTGACCATTCACGAGATCGTCGCGCACGCGACCGAAATCGATCGCATCGCCGGCTATGAAGCGAACTACGCCGGCACCAGCTTCGTGAAGATCACCGACGTCGGCAAGCTGAAATACGGCTCCAAGCACTTCAACGTCACCGCCGATCGCACATTCCCGACCGGGATGGCCACCGTCGGCTTCGACGACGACGGCGTGAAGGCGCAGAAATGGCCGCTGGTGAAGGACGGCATCCTGGTCGGCCTGCAGACCAATCGGGAGACGGCGCACCTGGCCGGCGAGAAGGAAAGCCGCGGCTGCACCTTCGCGAACCATTGGCGCAACTATCCGTTCCTGCGAATGCCGAACGTCCAGCTCGAGCCCGGGCCGAAGGGATCGCCGACGGTCGATCAGATGATCGCCGACGTGAAGGACGGTGTGCTGGTCGAAGGCGCCGGAAGCTTCAGCATCGACCAGCAGCGCTACAACGGCCAGTTCGGCGGCGACGCGTTCTGGGAGATCAAGAACGGCAAGAAAACGCGCATGGTCACCGACTTCACCTATAACGCGATCACCACCGACTTCTGGGCCAACCTCGACGCCGTGGGGCCGCCCGAGACCTGGGAGCATCACGGCCTGACCGGCGACGCCAAAGGCCAGCCGGTGCAGTCGAACCATCCGTCACATGGTTCGGCGCCGTGCCTCATTCGCAAGATCATGGTCGGAGCCGCCTATGCGTAGCGCCTGGCGAGAGACCAGCCATGCATCGACACAAAGGACACGAAGGACACAAAGAAAAAAACAGAACGTTCCGACCTTTGTGTCCTTGGTGTCCTTGGTGTTGAATCAACGGTGGAATCGGATATGAGTTACTCGCGCGAAGAAGTCAAAGCGGTCACCGACAAAGTCCTGAACATGGCGAAGGCCGACGCCGTGGAGGTGCGCTTCTCGGGAGGCGAGCGCTCGGCCACGCGCTACGCCAACTCGACGATCACCGCGAACCTGGTCGAGCACGATCAGGAGATCCAGATTACGGTCTACTACGGCCAGAAGTCGGCGAGCACCTCGACCCACCAGTTCGACGATGCCTCGCTGAAGTCGGCGATCGAACAGGCGCAGGAGCTGGCAAAACGCCGGCCGGACAACCCCGAGCTGATGCCGCTGGTGAAGCCGCCGCAGGACTATCTGCCGATCGATGGCGCGCTGCCGCAGGCGATCGCGTTCGGACCTGCCGAGCGCGCGCGCATGGTGAAGCAGAGCGTTGATGTCTGCGAGAAGAAGGGCGTGGTCGGTTCCGGATACATCCCGAAGCTGCACTGGACCGACGCGCTCGCCAACTCCGAAGGGCTGTTTGCCTACTACCGCTACGCGGAGGCGAGCTTCATCCTGACCTGCCGCACGCCCGACGGCACCGGCTCGGGCTGGGCCGGCACCACCGGGCTCAAGGACATCTCGAAGATCGACGCCGCGGCGCTGACCGAGATTGCCGCCGACAAGGCGATGAAGTCGCGCAAGCCGAAGGCGCTCGAGCCGGGCAACTACACCGTGATCCTGGAATCGCGGCCGGCGGCTCGCTTCCTGTCGTTGATGATGTTTGCGCTGAACGCCCGCGCGGCCGAGGAAGGGCGCAGCTTCATGAGCGGCAAGGAGCGCGGCACCACCAAGGTCGGCCAGAAGATCTTCGGCGACAACGTCACGATCCGCAGCGACGTCGGCAACGACATCCTGCGGCAGAGCCCGGTCGGACCGGAGGGGCTGGCCTCGCGTTCGGTGACGTGGGTCGAGAAAGGTGTCGTCAAGAACCTGTTCTATGACCGCTACTGGGCCAACAAGCAGAACAAACCGTTCACGCCGACCAATCCGAACCAGAGCCTGGTGATGGAGGGCGGTGACGCCACGGTGGACCAGATGATCAAGTCCACCAAGCGCGGCCTGCTGGTCAGCTTCTTCTGGTACATACGGCCGGTCGAGCAGATGACGCTGCTGAACACCGGCATGACCCGCGACGGCCTGTTCCTGATCGAGAACGGCGAAATTGCCGGGCCGGTCCAGAATTTCCGCTGGAACGACGGCCCCGCGCGCGGCTTCAACAACATCTCGATGCTTGGTCGTCCCGTGCCGATGCACGTCGGCGAGGCGTACGATTTCCCCGGCACTGCGTTGGTGCCGGCGATGAAGATCGAAGACTTCCGGATGACGTCGATTTCACCCGCGGTCTGACGCATTTTCGCTCGGGTGTAGTGCGGACCTTCAGGTCTGCCGTTCCAGGCAGGCCTAAAGGCCTGCACTACATCTCCCGTCCGGCCTAGCGCCCGTCCCGCCCAACGCCGATAACCCGACCGAGACATGCGCGCGTTCCTGAGGCCCCTGCCGCGGGCGGTCACGCGGCCGATTTCCGTCCTGCTCGTCATCGCGTGGGTCGCCGTGATGGCGGTTCTGATCAACCGCTCGTACGTACAGGCGTCCACCAGCCTGGCCGCGGATCTCGCCCGCTACGGTTCAGCCGCGATCTGGCGCGGCGTGTACTACCGCGGCGAGAAGATCGGCTTCACCGTCAGCCAGACCGTGGCCAAAGACGATGGCTTCCTGCTGGAGGAGGACGGCCGGCTCCAGATGTCGCTGCTCGGCGCGACCACCGGCGCCACGCTCCACACCGCCGCGCACGTAGACAAGGCGTTCACGCTGCACGCCTTCGAGTTTTCGCTCGACCCCGGGACTGGTGCGATCGAAGTCCGCGGCACGGTCGACGGACGCCGCCTCTCGCTCGAGGTCAAGACACCGAGCGGCACCCGCCGCGAAGTCCGCGAGCTCGAGGAGCCGCCCGCGCTGTCGCTGAACATCTCGCGCCGCCTCGCCAACGGCGGCCTGGTCGCCGGCGCGAAGTACCAATGGTCCGTGTTCGATCCCGCGACCCTGCGCAACTCGAAGGTGAACGTCGAGGTCGGCCGCCGCGAGCTGGTGCGCGGCGCGGGCGCCGCGCCGCTGCCGGCGTTCCGCGTCGAAATGGAATTCGCGGGCCTGAAGACCTCGTCCTGGATCACCGACACCGGCGAGGTGGTGCGCGAGGAAAGCCCGCTGGGGATGATCACCGTCCGTGAGTCGGCCGAGAGCGCGAGAGCGATGGCGGTGTCGCGGCGGATGCAGATGGATCTGCTGCAGGCCGCCGCGGTGGCGCCCCGGATGAAGACGCCGATCCCCGAGCCGCGCGACGTCCGACTGATGCGCATCCGCCTCGGCGGCGCGGATATGTCCGGCCTGGATCTCGACGGCGGCGCGCAGCGATTGCGGGGCAACGTGCTCGAGCTGCGCGATCCGCAGGCGTTGACACCCGGGCCCGCCGATCCCGACGTCTCGCGCTATCTCGCCGCCGAAGCATTTCTGGAAAGCGACGCGCCGGAAATCGTGGCGGAAGCCCGGAAGGCCGTGATCGGCGTGACCGGCACGCGGGCGCGCGCGGAAAAGCTCACGCGCTATGTCAACGCGCTGCTCGACAAGAAGCCGACCGTCAGCCTGCCGTCGGCGCGCGAGGTGCTGCGCACCAAGGTCGGCGACTGCAACGAACACACCGCGCTCTATGTCGCGATGGCGCGCGCTCTCGGGATCCCCGCGCGCATCGCGGTCGGCCTCGTCTACATTCACGGCGCGTTTTACTACCACGCGTGGCCTGAGGTCTACATCGACGAAGGAGCTCGGAGCTTGGCGCTGGAGTCCAGGGGATTGTGGCTGCCGGTCGATCCGACGCTGAATCAGTTTCCGGCCGACGCCACGCACCTGCGGCTCGCGCGCGGCGGCCTCGACAAGCAGGCGGTGATTCTTCCACTGATGGGACGGTTGACGATGGATGTGCTCGACGTCGAGCTGGCGCCCAACGCCACGCCAATCCTGGTCGGCGCGCAGCAGCCGGACCTGGGCGCCCTGGCGATCCCGATTCCGCGGCGCGAGTCGTCGTGCTGCGCGTGCCGCCGATGATTGCCATCAGCGATCTGGTGAAGACCTACGGCACGTTCACCGCCGTCAACGGCGTCAGCCTCGACGTCACGCCAGGCGAGATTCACGGTTTTCTCGGCCCCAACGGCGCAGGCAAAACGACGACGCTGCGAATGATCGCGGGGTTGCTGAAGCCGACGTCCGGCCGCATCCTGGTCAACGGCCACGATCTGGCGTCCCAGCCGGAAGCGGCGAAGATGTCGCTCGGGTTCATTCCGGACCGGCCGTTCATCTACGAGAAGCTGACCGCGGGCGAGTTCCTGACTTTTCACGGCGGCCTCTACGGCCTCGGCGAACCCGGCATCGGCGAGCGTGTCCGCGAGATGCTCGAGCTGTTCGAGCTCGGCAAATGGGAGAACGAACTGGTCGAGAGCTTTTCGCACGGCATGAAGCAGCGGCTCGTGATGTGCGCCGCCTTCCTGCACCGGCCCCGAGCCGTGGTGGTAGACGAACCGATGGTCGGCCTCGATCCGCGAGGCGCTCGCCTGATCAAGGACGTCTTCCGCAAAATGAGCGAGCGCGGCGTCGGGATCCTGATGAGCACCCACACGCTGGAAGTCGCGCAGGAAATGTGCGATCGCATCAGCATCATCCTGAAGGGGAAGATCATCGCCCACGGCACGGTCGCGGACATCCGCGCCATGGGCGAGGCGGAGGACGATCAGCTGACGTCGGTGTTCCTGAAGCTGACCGGCGGCAGCGGGCTCCAGGAGATCGACGAGATCGTCTGATGGTCCGATCCTATCCCTACCTGCTGTTGCCGCACCTGCTGTCGTCGCGCAATCGGGCGCGCCGGCGCGAGCGCGGCGACTTTTCGCGCGGCCTGCTGTTTGGCGGCGTCGGCGTCGCCGTCTGCGCGGCGCTGTTCGAAGGATCGTTCTGGCTGACCGGCCACCTGGAGGACTACGCCGAGCTCGGCGACTTCCTGCTGCGGATGGGGCTGTCCTGGCTGTTTCTCACGTTTCTCTCGTTTCTCGCCTTCAGCGGGGTGGTGACTGCGCTGTCGACGTTCTTCCTGGCGGACGATCTGCGGCTGCTGCTGGTGGCGCCGATCGCGCCGCGGCGGCTGTTTCACGCGCGCTTCCTGCGGACGGTGGTGCAGTCGTCGTGGATGGTGGTCATCTTCCTGGTGCCGGTGCTGTTGGGCATCGGCCGCGCCAAATGCGCGGGCCTGATGTTCTACGTGACGGCGCTGCTGACCGTGGTGCCGTTCTCGATCATCCCGGTCGCGGCCGGGACCGCGGCGACGCTGATGCTGGTGAACACCTTTCCCGCCAAGCGCGCGCGCGACATCCTGATGCTGATGGGGCTGCTGTTCGCGGCCAGCCTCGTCATCGTGCTCCGCTTCATCCGGCCCGAACAGCTGCTGAAGGTCGAGTCGCTGCCGGACCTCACCGACTTCTTCGCGACGCTGCAGTCGCCGGTCACGCCGCTGCTGCCGTCGTTCTGGGCGGGCGAGACGCTCTTCGCCAGCCTGCAGGGCGGCCGCGATCTGCTGCACGCGGGCGCGCTGTGGACGACGGCGCTCGCGTCGGTGGTGGTGCTGCGCGCGGCGAGCGAGCGCTGGTACTTCTCCGGGTTCAGCCGGTCGCAGGAGGCGCCGAAGGCGCGCTTCACGAAATTCCGCACGCTGGATGTGGTCGCGGGGGCGCTGCCGTTGTCGCCGGTCAGGCGGCAGCTGCTGGTCAAGGACCTGAAGATCTTCCTGCGCGATGTGAGCCAGTGGTCGCAGCTCCTGCTGCTGCTCGCGCTGGTGCTGCTGTACCTGTACAACTTCCGCGTGCTCGATCTGTCGCGCATTCCCTACATGAGCAGTTTCCTGAAGAACATCTATGGCTTCGTGAACCTGGGCATGGCGGGGTTCGTGATGGCCACGGTGGCGGTGCGGTTTGCGTTTCCGGCGGTGTCGGCGGAAGGTTCGTCGTTCTGGATCGTCCGGACCGCGCCGATCACGCTGCACGATTTCCTGTGGTCCAAGTTCTGGACGGCGTTCGTGCCGGTGCTGGCGCTGACCGAGGTGCTGACGGTGGCGTCGAACGAGTTCCTCGGCATCGATCCGTTCCTGAAAATCGTCACCGCGCTGGCGATCGTGTTCATGTCGTTCGCGCTGGTCGGCCTCGCCGTCGGGCTGGGGGCGCGCTACCCGCGCTTCGGCGCCGACCCGAGCCAGGTGGCCGGTTCGTACGGCGGCGTCGCCTTCATGATGCAGGCGGTGCTGTTCGTGATCGTGATGATCGCCCTGCTCGGCTGGCCTTCGTCGGTCTACCTGCTGCAGCAGCAGCGCGGCGGCCCGCTGTCGGGATCCCAGTTGTCCTTGATCGCGGTCTGCCTGGCCACCGCCTCCGTGCTCAGCATCGCGATCTGGATCGGATCGATGCGTTCAGGAGTGCGTGCGCTGATGGCGATGGGCGACTGACACACCCTCGCTGAGTCCGACCAATCGCATGCCCGGGAACTGTCGGGCTTGCGTTGACTTGTTGCGCCGACCATAATCCCGCCTTTACAGCTTCTTGATGAATCGCGATGGCCTTCACCACTTTGCTCGTGTGCACGATCGCGTCATTCGCCATGGATCAGGCGTCGAAGGCGTTTGCGCTCGGGTTCCATCGACACTCTGAATCCCCGTCGTCCCAGCGATCGCTCTTGCGCTGCTGCTTGAACACGAAGGTCGCCCGCGGTGTATGCGGTCGATCCTGCGTGATGATCGCTTTGTGGTGTGGCGAGCTTGCTGCGCTACTGCTGCTCGTGGCATTCGTCCCCGCATTCGGCGGGCTGCTCTCGTCGGCGGCGCTCGGCCTGGCGCTGGGTGGCGCCGCCGGTAACCTCCTGGATCTCGTCAAGCTGGGTGGCGTCGTGGACTTCATCGATCTCGGGTTCTGGCCGGTGTTCAACCTGGCGGACGTCGCGATTGTCGCCGGCGTGCTGATTGCGATGATGTCGGTGATCTGAATGCGCCGTATTCTGTGTCGGATCCGCGGGGTGCCGATCTACAGCTATCCGGCGATGCTGTATCTCGGCGTCGTCCTCGGCATTTACGCGGAGCTCGCCGCAGCCACTGCCATTAGACTCGATCGCGAGCGCACCCTCGCGGCGACCCTGATCCTCTTGTCGTCGGCGCTGCTCGGTGCGCGGCTGTTGTTCGTCGTGGCGCACTTGCCGTTCTACCGATCGCAGCCGCAGCGCATTCTGCGCTTCTCCGACGGGGGCGCCTCGATGTACGGCGGGCTGCTGCTTGCGGTACCGCTCTCGCTGGGTTTGCTCCCCGTCCTCGGAATTCCGTTCGGCGCGTTCTGGGACGCCGCCTCCTTCACCATGCTGATCGGCATGATCGTGACCCGGCTAGGATGCTTCCTGAACGGCTGCTGCGCTGGGAAACCCACCGACAGCGTCCTGGGCATGCGGATGGCCGACTATCGCGGAGTGTGGGCCCGCCGTTTCCCGACGCAGGTGTTCGAGGCTGCCTGGGGCACCATCGTCCTCGCGGGCGCCTGCCTGATCTGGCCGCGGCTGCCGTTCGCCGGCGCCTTGTTCCTCTACGCCATGGGTGCCTACGGGGCCGGCCGGATCGTGCTCGAGTCGACACGCCACGAGCAGGATCGGCTGTTCGGCCTGACACTGCATCGCGCGCTGTCCACGGTGTTCGTCGCCGTCTCGCTGGCCGCGTTCACCCTCGCTTGGTGGCCGTACTGATCCCATGATCGATGTGACGCTGCTGCTGGTGCCGCTGCTCGTGGCGCCAATCGTCCTGCTCTGCCGCTTCATCGGCTGCGCGCAGATCGCGCAGCTCGGCGAGGGCGTGGATCCCGCTGTCCCTGCTCCACCGAACTATCGCGACTACATCATGTCGGACCCCACGGCCACCGCGCCGGGCACGGTGAGGGCGCACCCCGAGGTGCGGCCTAACCGGAACGACGTGATTGCCTACTGGCGCCTTGTCGATCCCGAAAAGATTGGCAACCCGGCGTCTCCGGACCACCCAACGGATTCGCCGGCGATCGACGAAAAAGGACTGCAGAACGGCTTTTACGTGAGGGACGTCTGCGCGCGCGAGGAGCCCACTCCCTCGCAGCCCGGGGCGGAGGAGTCGGCGGCGTCACCGTCGAACGACTTCAGCTTCGGCCAGCCATCGCTGATCGTCTCGGATCCCCTCTCGAGCTGCCGAGGATTCAACGGCGGCTACGTCGTCGTACCGTCCACGGCCGGGCTGTATCCGCCGCAGTTCACGATCGAGGCGTGGGTCTGGCCGCAGTGGGGCGCCAACCACGACGTCGACTGGGAACACACCTTGTTCCTTGGACACTTCGAACCGCCGTCCGACGCGGGTGCGGTGCCACTGCACGGCTTCGCCGTGGTTGCCGACAGGACCGGACACTGGCAAGTGCGGCTCAATAACGCCGGCGACCTATTCCCAAATCCGCCGCTCGCGACGGCGATCACGCACGGCGACAAGACACACCTTGCGGTCACCTTTGCCGCGGAGGGATCGAAGACCCGCGTGCGATTGTTCATCAACGGCAAGGAAGTGCTGCCGGCCAGCAACCTTGTCGATTACTCGGCGCCCAGCCAGGGCTCGCTCTTCATCGGCGCGGCGGTCAGGCCCTCGGGCCCGACCCCGACGACGGTGCCCCACCGTCCGCTGATCGGTCTGATTCAAGAGGTCGTGATGCACCGGAAGGCCCTGTCCGGCGACGAGATCGCCAACCACGTCGACATCAACCGTCTCACATGAGCCGGCTCAATTCCGATCGCGATGGAACGGACTCAGATGCAGGCGTCGAACTCGCGTTCAACCGCCAGGAGGCGATGCAATGATCGATGTGACGCTGCTCCTCGTCCCGCTGCTGGTGCTGCCGATCGTCTTGCTTTTCCGCTTCATCGGCTGCGGTTTCGACGGCGTCGCGACGGGTGAGCTCCCGCCGCCGCCGAATTATCGCGACTACATCATGTCGGACCCGAAGGCGACAGCGCCGGGCACGGTCAGGCCGCATCCTGACGTGCATCCGAACGTCAACGACGTGGTCGGTTACTGGCGACTGGTCGATCCGAGGGTGATCATCGTCTCGGGCAGCACCGAGAGGACCCCTCCAGCCAAGGATGAGCGAGGATTCAACGACGGTACGTATTTCAGCGCCACGATCGCACCTGCGGGTCCCGACCTCAACTCGACGCCGCCGCGGCCGGGCTCGGAAGGATCGGCGCCACCGCCGCTGGACGCCATCCAGTTCGGGAATGTTTCGTTGATCGACTCGGATCCTGTGCCGAATTGCCGGCTGTTCAGCGGTGGCTACGTGGCGGTGCCTGACCAGAGCAAGACCCACCCCCTCTACTCGCAGGAGTTCACGATCGAAGCGTGGGTTCAGCCACGGTGGGGACCGAACACCGCCATCGGCTATGAGCACACACTGTTTTCAGCCGAGGGCCGCTACCGCCGTCCGCTCGATCCTGGAGGACCGGACTTCCATGGTTTTTCCGTGGTCGCCGACAGCACGGGAAACTGGCGAGTCCGGCTCAGTGGTCGTCCCGACCTGATTAGCGCCGCCGCGACGGCAGTGCTCACCAGAACGCACCTCGCGGTCACCGTGACCAGCGAAGGGTCGCAGTCACGCGTTCGTCTGTTTCTCAACGGCAAGAACGTAGGAACGAGCGATCCGGTGTTCTATTCGCCGCCGACCGGTGCGCCGCTCCTCATCGGCGTCGGCAGCAAACAGGTGGACCCGACGCAGCCGACCGTGGCTGATCGTCCGGTGATCGCCCTGGTCCAGGAGGTCGTGCTGCACCGAAAGGCGCTGTCGGCCGCCGAAATCGAAAACCACGTCGACATCAATCGCGCCAGATGACCGAACGACGCGTGCGTCGCGCCGCCCGACGATGACGACCGTGCATCCGCCGCTCAGCCAGAGGTATTCGCATGTCCAATCCGATCACGGGTGATTTCGAAGGCGTTCTGCAAATCAGCGGTGCGACGATCAACCGGTTGATGGCGACGCTGCATCAGAACGCGTTCCGCGATTCGAACGTGCCGAGCTTCCCTCATACCGTCGGGCTGCGCATCGGCGACGTTCACCCGATCGACGGTGTGCGCGGCTTCGTTCAGGGGCAGATCGGTGTGCCGCGAGTGGAGTTGATCCACGGCGTGACCGATCGGTTCATCCTCGAGGTGGGCGTGCGCGCGTGGTATCGACCAGACGGCGGCAGCGAGCCGCTTCCTGGATTCATTCACGGCACCGTCCGCGCCGAGTATCACATCGAAAACATCGATCCGAGTTGCCTCGGCTGGGGCAAGCGCGCGTCGCAATATCTCTGGATCCGTGTCAATCCGGAATCGGTGCGCTTTCTAGGCACCACTGCTGAGGATCGGAGCGCGCTCGAACAGGGCACCATCATCGGTGCGACCGTGGGCGGCACGGCAGCCGCGGAGGCGGCGAACATCGCGAAGGTTCAGAAGCAGATCGCCGGATTGCTGGCGCGGAGCTTCGAGGCGACACCTCACCCAATCAAGCCGGGCTTCAGGCGCGACCTGATGCGCAGCCTCAACAGCCCGTCGACCGGCTCCGCCGTCGCCGTCGCGCTCGGCCTGAGCGGCGAGCCGTCGGGGTCCATCGCCAGCGTGGACAATCCATTTCTCGAGAACGCCGACATCGGATTCGGCGTCAACATCGCCTACATACTCTCGCTCGCGGCGCCGTTGCTCGACCAGGTCAAGAAGTTCAACCAGACCTTCCCGGTCCACGTCACCCTGCCGATCAAGGACTTCGATACCGTCTACCGTGTCACCGTCGAGGCGCCGACGATCGAGTGGGAGCCGCACGACTGGTACGGGATCGTCAAGGTGAAGGTTCGCGGCGCGGCGAAAACGGATTCCGTGGCCGCCAATTCGACATTCGACGTGGAGCAGAACGTCATCCTCCAGTTCGATGCCGGCAGAGGCGCCATTGTGGCGAGCGCGGCGGCGCCAGGCGTCAAAGCGCACGCGGCTGGCCTCTACGCCGGAACCGTCGCACAACGGACCACCGACGAAGTGTTCAAAGCCGTCGAGGCCATCGCCAAGGGGGCCATCAATCAGATTCAGCCGACGCTCGACCACATCCAGGATCGATCGAATCCACTCGTCGATCAGCTCAAGACACTCGATCCGGCGGCGGCCATCGGATTTACGGAAGGATTGTTCCGGCGCGATGGCATCATCATTCGCGGCTTCGTCGCGCTGTCGCGGCACCGTGGGCCCGTCGTGGTGCAGGACACGCTGGCGACACTCGACGGGCACACCGCGCTCGAGAGCTGGATCCCGGGCGGGCGCATCGATCGCTTCGACTGGTCGTGGACGTGGACAGTGACCTCCATACCTGGAGGCAAGGCCAGCTTGGAAGACCGGTTCGTGCTGCGGCGCCCGGTGGTCAGCAAGAGCCGGTGGGGGGTCGGCATTGGCGTCCAGACGCCGTTGCCGGGGCTCGACGGATGGGGCCATCTGTGCCTCACCATCAAAGGTGTCCAGGTCGATGCAGACACCGGCGCGCTGGTGCCGGTCGAGAGCACGCGTCAGTGCCGGCGCTTCGGGCTGAATATTTCCGATCACGTCAACGTCAAGGACGAGCGGCTGTTCCTCTACGACACGCCGGAATTGTCGAAGGATGTGCCGTTTCCACAGTTGTCACTGGTACGCGTCGGCGATGCGCACGTCGAATCAGCCGCGGCGAACACGCTGGTGATGCTCGCCGGCGAGCGCTGGGACGAGGAAACCGCGTCTGCGCTGCGCGCCGGCCTCGAACACTGCGGCCGCTACGACGCCGGCCTGGCGGTGCTCATCCTGTTCAACGAGGCGGCCCTCCAGTCGGGTGGCCCCGATCTGATCGCTGAAGTCGAAGCGTTCGCGCGAAAGGCCGGTGTGCCGGCGATTGTAAACGCGGACGTGCACGGTGGCTGGTCGCGGGCGCTCGAAGTGCGCAGCCGCGGCGCCGAGCCCGGATGGGCGTTAATCGGTCCTCAGGGCGGCGTCACCTGGCGTCATGAAGGCCGCGTCTCCGGGGAAACGCTCGGCCGCGCGCTCGACACCTTCCTGCAACCAAGCCAGGACGTGTCGCCTGCCGCGGCGCGAATCGGGCTCGCCGTCGGCACCAAGGTCATCATCGGCCTGGATCCCAGCTACTTCGATTTCCTCCAATCGAAGTGCCCACCGTTCCTGCTCAGCCGCGGAGTGACCAGCAATTCCGTGCTCACGTTCGTGCAGAGGAACGCTTCGTCATCGCACGCGCACTTGCGTCAGCTCTACGCGGACTATGGCCAGCACGGCGACAAGGCGCCCCTCATCGTCGTCGTCGTGGATCGCGCCGACGCCAACCAGGCGGAGTCGCTGAAGAACGAGCTCGGAGTTGATTTCGTGACGATCCCCGATCCCGCCGGGCTGATTGCCGATCGTCTTGGCGTGGGTACGTGGCCGACGACCGTGACTGTTGACGATGGGGGAATCGTCTCGGCGATCGCGACCGGCGTCCGACCGCCGCCGGGTGGCCATTGCCAGTCACCCGCGGCGACGAACTGAGACCGATCTACGAGCAGATCATCTGGGCCCATTTCACGAACGCCCACCGGCCCCCGGTCCGCCGGAACTGGCCGTGTCCGGTACAGCAGCACATGCTGATCGTCTTCGGCTCGCGAGGAGACACCACGTCCACACCCAACGAGATCGTTGCGGTGTCGCCGGTGATCGAAGGCTGATCGACGGCAATGAAGTAAACGGGTCGTCCGCTCCGGTCGGCCTCCGCCTGTGCGGCGGCTCCAGAAATGAGCACAAAACTGAACCCGTCGCGCTGGGGCAAAGCTGCTCGACTGAGTTTCAGTCCCGCCTCGGGCATCTCCTCCCGAATCGCAATCCGGGTGGCCTTCCCGAGCAGGTTGCCGTCAGGAAGATCCCTGGCGGTGAAGCGATCCTCCACGGCCTGCTTCACCAGCGCGTCGATCTCGGCTGACGCCATTCGCTCGGGCGACTGCGGCCGGGCGTGAGCGACGTGCCCGCCGCCCCAGGCGGGCTGACCGACGACCGTCACCGCCGCCGCAACCAGCAAGAGACGTCTGAGCATGCCATCAACCCGCGACGATCGCATCGGCTTCGATCTCGACCAGCATCGCCGGATCGATCAGCGCTCGGACTTCCACCATCGAGGTCACCGGACGGATGCTGCCGAAGACTTCGCCGTGGGCGCGGCCGACCGCTTCCCAGTCTCTTGCGATGTTGGTGACGAACATGCGGGTGCGGACGACGTCGCTGACGCCGGCGCCGGCCTTCGTCAACGCAGCCTCGATGTTCTGCAGCACCTGCTTCGCCTGGGCGTAAGCATCCCCGGCGCCGACGATGGCACCGTCGGGTCCCGTGGCTGTGGTGCCGGAGACCCAAATCTGGTTGCCGACTCTCACCGCTCGCGAGTAGCCGACGATCGGCTCCCACTTCGCCCCGCTAGAAAAATTCTCGCGCTTCACGGCCGTCATCTTGCCACCGTCGAACGACAGGGACTTGAAGTCCATCGGTTGCGCATAGCGTCCTCCAGCCTATTGCCGTTTCCGCCGCAGCCACTCACGTTGCTTCGCGTCGAGCGCCTCGTCGTGTGCCTTCGACGGACCGATCCACTCCTGCTGATACAGCGGGCTCTTTTCCAGGATGTCCGCGTAGCGCGGGATCGCGGACGGGTCCGCGCCGTCGAGAATCTTCAGGGTCTGATCGCTGGCCGCGGCCGAGAACGCCTTCCAGATCTTTTCGCCGAGCGCCGCGGTCGCCAATCGCGGCGATCCCAGGTAGCCCGGCCACCCGGGCTTCCTCGCCTCCGCGAAGCTCTCCTGCATCGTCTGTCCCGTTGCCGCCGGCGCGGTCTTGTAGCCGGGCGAGACCAGCTCCGGTTTGAGATGGAGAATGAGGCTGTGCTCGTCCATCCCGCCGTGGAGCGACGCGCCGTCTTCCTTCTTTTCCGCGTCGGTCATCGCCGAGACCATGGCGTTGCCCCAGCCGCTGATCACCGGCACGAGATCCCACAGGTTGACCATGCGTCCCCCGTAGGTCTCGTGAAAGAAATCGCCGGCGTCGTCGATCGCGCGGATGTGGGGCGGCGCGCCGTGCACGTGAACGACCATGATCCAGCGGAAGCCCTGGTCGCCGAGCTCCGACGCGAGATCCATGAACACCGCGCGCAGCGTGGACGGCCGGACGGTGTAGGTGCCGGGAAACGAGAACTGTCCTCCAATCTCGTTCGAGCCGGCCGCGCCGAATGGAATCTGCGGGAACGCAAGAACCGTCCACCCGGGCTTTGCCGCCACCACCGATTGCGCGACCTCCAGCGCCAGCTGGCTGCTGAGGATCGCATCGGTGCCGGCCGGCAGGTAGGGCCCATGTTCCTCGAGCATCCCTCCGGTCAACAGCACCACGGTCTTCGACCGATCCAGCGCGCGGATCTGCGCGGCGTTCAAATCGCCGACGCGGACGATCTGCGCCGAGGCCGGGATCGCGATCGAGAGGGCACACACTGCAAGCAGGACTCTCATCTCACCCCATCACGTAAACGACGATGTTGACGGCGAACTTGGTGTTGTCCTCGCGAAGAAAACGCTTGTTGCGCCAATCGTAGTCCCACTCGCAGCCGTAGTCCTTGCTGCTGTAGAGGACGGCGATCCGGCCGCGCCGCTCGATCCCCTTCAGGTACTCGTGGACGATGTTGTCGCCCCAGCCGTTGAGCTCGTGGGACGTCTGTGGCGGGCCGTCCTTGAACGTGAAGAAGCTGCGGTAGAGCGGATGCGAGGCCGGGAGCTTCGCCAGAGCCTCGTCCGGGAAGGTGACCTTCATTTCCTGCTCGAAGGTCTTCGCATACAGGCCGTTGACGTCGTGATTGCAGTCGTCTGAAAAGAGCAGGCCGCCTGCGTCGGCGAAGCGACGCAGGTTCTCCCGCTCGGCGCTGCTGAAGCGAACCAGCTTGTGCCCGGTCATGAAGAGGAAGGGAAACGAGAGCAGCTCGTCTGAGGAGGCCGAGATCACGACCTCCTCCTTGTACACGGGGATCGAGGTGTACTGGATGACCGAGTCCAGGACGTTGGCCGCGACTTTCGGGTTGTAGTCCCAGTCGCCGGATTCATAGCGGAGCCGGGCGAACACGAATTCCGAGCCGCGGGGTTTGCCGCCTTTCTGGTCCGGCTGAAGCCGGACACTACCTACGTCGGTCGTGTGTACGTCCGTAGTGTCCGCCTGTAGGCGGACCGTGGCTCCTGCCGCCGCCAAAGCGAGGAACTGCCGACGGGAAATCATATAAAATGCAGGGCTCCGTGGAATATCACATCACGCAATACGAGCTCGAGCAAGGTGCGCTGGAGATTCAATACATCGAAGAGTACTTCGGTGAGTTTCCGCGCAAGAAGACTGCCGCGGAGATT
The DNA here is from genome assembly GCA_963794705.1 of uncultured Acidobacteriota bacterium. Lineage (GTDB taxonomy): Bacteria > Acidobacteriota > Vicinamibacteria > Vicinamibacterales > CAVVIG01 > CAVQFC01. The sequence continues at coordinate 53,433 of CAWCFI010000001.1, read as the reverse complement.
GTGAACCGCCTCGACGGACGGTCTCATCTGATCCTACTCGCGTCCGCGCCGCTGCCCGACGATCCCGGCTCGGTCGTGCCGGTGTCGTTCAAGGTCGCGCACGAGGTGAAGCCGGCGGAGTCCGAGCCCAAGCTGGTCGACCTGGTCCACCGGCTGAGCGACAACGTCCAGTTCGCCGGCCGGCGTGTGCTCTACACCTGGATCGGCGGCACCCGGCGGGACTGGCGCGGTCAGGGCTTCTTTCGAGCGCTCACCGAACAGCAGGAGCTGTGGGCGATCGAGCACGGCTTCGACGAGATCGTCGTCAAGACCAAGAACAAGTTCTACGACATGCGCGGCACGCTCGATCACCTGCGCTTCGAGGTGGTCCGATACGAGCGCAACGGCAGCGACAACGCCGAGTCGAAGGTCTATCTGAGCAAGAAGCTCCTGCCCGAGATGATCTCGCGTCATCGCAGCAAGAAAGCCGTGGTCCAGAGCCCGGTCTGAGACCGGCCTGCCTCGCCGACGCGCCACAGCGCGAAGGCGGGCGCAACCTTTTCGCCGGTTCCTCCGTCGAACCTTGTGCCGATGTATGCGCCGCGCATATAGTCGGCACACAGACATGAGCCTCCGTTCCGTCGAATTCCACATTCTGCTGGCGCTGGCCGCCGAGGAACGCCACGGCTACGGCCTGCTGCAGGAGGTCGCCAGCCTGACCGAGGGCGAGCTGCAGCTCGAGCCGGGCACGCTCTACCGCGCACTGCACCGGATGCTGAAGGACGGCTGGGTCGCCGAGTCGACCCGGCGGCCGGCGGCGGACCAGGACGACGAGCGGCGGCGCTACTACCGGCTGACACCGGCGGGGCGGAAGATCGCCTCGGCGGAAGCGGAGCGCCTCTACCGCCTGGTCACCGTGGCCCGCGCCCACAGATTGCTGTCCCGTGCCTGACCTGTTCTCCGGCGCGGACCTGTCTCGCCGAAGCGCGCGCGACATCCAGCGCGCGAAGGCGGACCGGCGCGTGGCGTGGTGGCTGGTCTGGCTGTATCCGCCGTTGTTCCGGCAGGACGTCGGCCTCGGCCTGGTCGACACGCTCGAGGATGGGATGCGGGCCCGGCGCGCGGCTGGTGCGTCGCTGCTGCGTTCGCGCCTGCCTGCAATCGCCGACACGCTGCGTAACGCGCCCGTCGAGTGGCTGGCGACAGTTCAACGGCTCCGGCTAAAGCCGGACACTACATACGAAACCGACGACGCCACTCCGGTAGTGTCCGACTTCAGCCGGACCCGAGGAAACCGCACCATGACCGACAAACTGATGCAGGACATCCGCTACGCGCTCCGCTTGTGGCGACGGCGCCCCGCGTTTGCGGTGATCGCCATCCTGACGCTGGCGCTCGGCGTCGGCGCCAACACCGCGATGTTCAGCATCGTCAACACCGTGCTGCTGCGGCCGCTGCCGTATCCGCACGCCGATCGGGTGGTCAACGTCTGGAGCAGAACGCCGGCGTTTCCGCGCGGCTTGCTCACCTATCTCGAATACGAAGAGATCCGGAAGAGCGGTGTGGTTGACGCGATGGCCCTGTTCTTTCCACAGAGCGTCAATCTGACCGGCGTGGACGAACCGCAGCGCCTCACCGGCACGTTTGCCACAGGATCGTTTTTCGACGTGCTGGGACTGAAGCCGGAGCGCGGTCGCTTCTTCACCGACGAAGAGAGCGCTCCCGGCACGGTGAAGCCGGTCGTGGTGATCACGCACCAGACGTGGCAGCGGCGTTTCAACAGCGATCCGGCGGCGATTGGCGCCACGATGACGTTGAATGGCGTGCCGCTCACCGTGATCGGTGTCATCGCGCCGACCTTCGATCCGGACTCGGTGCCAACCGATGGCTACTACCTCGGCGTCGATTTGTTCATTCCCGCCGCGCAGTTCCCGGCCCCGCGCGGGCTGCATGCCGCCGGGCCGGTGATGCTCGGTGTGGCCAGGCTGAAGGCAGGCGTCAGCGTCGCCCGGGCGAGCGCCGACCTCGACGTGATCCGCCGGCGCATCGAGGCGGCCGGCGCCGAACCGGCCGCGACGGCCTCGGCGACGTTCACCGCGCAGGCCGGGCACACGCTCGAGGCCGAGCCGGCGCTGGAAGCGATCGTCGGCACGACGCGCCCCGCGCTCCTGCTGCTGCTCGCCTCGGTCGGCGTCGTCCTGCTGATCGCGTGCGTCAATGTCAGCCAGCTGCTGCTGGCGCGCGCGGTCGATCGCGAAAAGGAAATCGCGCTGCGGGCCGCCCTCGGCGCGAGCCGCGCCGCCGTCACGCGTCAACTGCTCGTCGAAGCCGGGCCTGCTGGCGGTGGTGGCGTCCGGCGCCGGCTTCGCCCTGGGGCGCTGGGCGCTGCTGGGCGTCAGCGCGCTCAAACCGGCATCGGTCTCCATCCCGGCGAACATGCCGATGGATGCGCGCATGCTGCTCTTCACCGGCGGCATGGCGCTGTTGACCGCGATGGTCTGCGGGTTGGCGCCGGCGCTCCGCGTCGCACGACCGGAGCTCAGCCGGGTGCTGCAGGCTGGATCGCGCCGCGCGACGGGTGCGGGACGCCGGTCGCGGGACGTCCTGATGGTGGTCGAGATCGCACTGTCGGTCGCCCTCGTCGCGGTCTCCGCCCTGTTGATTCAGAGTCTGATGGCGGTGCAGCGGGTGCCGCTCGGCTTCGACCCGTCACACGTGTTCACGCTGCAGTTCCGGCTGCCGCAGACCAAGTACTCGAAGCCGGAAGACATCGCGCGCTTCTTCAAGAACGCAATCGAGCGGGTGCGCGCGGTGCCAGGCGTCGAGTCGGCCGCGCTGGTGCGCGCGGTGCCGTTCAGCGGCAACGGCGGCACGGTCGGTTACGCGGTGGAGGGACGTGCGGTGCCCGATCCCGCCACAGCTCCTCAGGCGCGGTTCCATCTGGTCACACCGGATTACTTCAAGGCGATGAAGATTGCGCTGCTGAAGGGCCGCGACTTCACCGATCGCGACGATCTGCAGACACCTCTCGTCGCGGTGATCAACGACACGTTTGCCCGCCGGGAGTGGCCCGGCGAGGATCCGATCGGCAAGCGGTTTACCACGCCGCAGACCCATGGGCCGGTGACGGTGATTGGAGTCGTCGGAGACACCAAGCACTACACCGCGACCGAGGCGGCGGTGCCGCAGTTGTACGCGGCGCACTTTCAGGTGCCGCTGATCTTCTCGTCGCTGGTCGCGCGCACGCGTGGGCCCGAGATGGCGATTACCGGCGAGGTCCGCAAGGCGATCTGGGCGGTCGACAAGGACCAGCCGATGTGGGCCGTGCGCTCGCTCGAATCGCAGGTCGAGGCCACCCTGGGCTCCACCCGGTTTCTCGCCGCGCTGCTGGGGATCTTCGCGGGCGTGGCGCTGCTGCTGGCCGGCGTCGGCATCTACGGCGTGACGTCGTATGGCGTCGCCCAGCAGACGCACGAGATCGGCATCCGCCTCGCGCTTGGCGCATCCGGGGTTCGGGTCCTGCGCGAGGTGGTGGGGCGGGGAGCGCGCCTGACCCTCGTCGCCGTCGCAATCGGGCTGCTGGGCGCGGTCGCGATGGGCCGGTTGGCGTCGGCGCTGCTGTTCGGCGTCACGCCGATCGACCCGCTGTCGCTCGCCGGCGCCGCGGTCATCCTCGGCATCGTCTCGCTTGCCGCCTGCTATATTCCGGCGCGGCGCGCCTCGCGAGTCGATCCGGTCGTCGCGCTCTCGACGGACTAGAACCCTAAAACCCCAGAACGTTTGGCGGCTATGATCGGTGAATGGCCCCGATCACTCCCTACACCGTCGATCTCGACAACCGTGAACCGGTCAGCGCGATGCGCGACACTGCCGCGCGCATTCGCGCGGTGGTCGGCGACTGGCGGCCCGATCAATTCAACCGCAGCTACGCGCCCGGCAAGTGGGACGCGCGCCAGATCCTGACGCACCTGGCGCAGAGCGAAATCGCGCTCGGCTATCGCGCGCGGATGGCGCTGACCTCGCCTGGCTACTCGGCGCAGTCCTTCGATCAGGATGCCTGGATGGCGCGCGAGTCGGCGACCAGCGGGCACGATGCGCTCGACGCGTTCCTCGGCACCGCGGCGATGAACATCTCCCTGTTTGCCGCGTTGTCAGAAGCCGACCGCGTGGTGTCCCTTTCCCACCCTGAATACGGATCGCTGACGGTGGACTGGATCATCCACCAGATGGCCGGCCACCAGATTCATCATCTGAAACAGCTCGAAGCGATCGCGGGGTAATAGGCGGCCGGGATCGGCAGAACCGACAGCTGAAAACGAAAAAGGGGCGGGAAGGTTTCCCTTCCCGCCCCTCCTGCCTTTTCGGCCTATCCCGCCTTACTAGAACGTGAACCGAAGTCCGAGCTGACCGATACGCTGTTCCGGACGACGGAAGTCGCCGGAGTAAGTCGCCGGCTGAAGCAGCGTGGCATCCGGGGCGCCCGTCGTCGGAACGATCACGCGCGTGCGGAAACCGCTCGGGTTGATGTTGTTGAACAGGTTAAAGATCTCCCCGATCGCCTCCACGTTGGCGCGGCCGCCGAGGTGGAAGACCTTGGAGAGGCGCACGTTCGTCGACGTCTGATAGTAGCCGCGGCCGCAGTTCACCGTCTCGCAGTTGCCGACGGCCTTCACCGTCACTTGCTGGAGCTGCGGCTTCGAGGCGTCGAACGAGTCGACCGCGTACGCCGTGGTCGGGATTTCGGTGGCGTCGCCGTCGAGGTTGAGATCGCGGCCATCGACCAGCGCCACCGGCAGCGCCGAGCGGAAGAAGAAGATCGGCGCGACGCGGAATCCCCACGGCAGCTGGAACGTCGCGCTGAGGTTGATCAGGTGGCGCGAGTCGGTCGTCAGGTTCGGACCGAGCTGACGGGGATCGTCGAACGGGTTGTTCGGATCCTGGATGTTCGCGGTGTTCAGCTCGTCGGCCGCCTGGCCGATCGTGCTGATGCCCTTCTGCAGGGTGTAGTTGGCGCTGAAGTCCATCCCGTGCGAGAAGCGGCGGCGCAGGCTGAGGATCAACGCGTTGTACTCGCTCTTGCCGCGGCTGACCGTCGGGCGGGTCGCGTTGGTGTTCGGGTTGAGCGGGCTCGGCAGCAGGACCGAGACCCGGCGCGGGTTCGACAGGCTGCCCGGGATGCGCTGGTTCACGCGCGGACGCAGGTTGAGATCGCGGCCGAGCGAGTTGACGTAGTCAGCCGAGATCACCGTGTCGCTGGTCAGTTCATGCGACCAGCCAAGGTTGCTCTGCATCTGATAGGGCTGCTGCAGGCGCGGATCGACCCACTGGCCGAACAGCGGGAACGCGCCGGTGTTGACGACCTGGTTCTGGCTGGCGATGTTCGAGAGCGGCTGGCCCGCTTTGTAGAAGCTCCCATCGGGGTTCTTGATGCCGTTGGTGACGTTCACGTTGAACGTCTGGCCGAAGCCCTGGCCGGTCGAATCGGCCGCCGCGAACAGCACGTTCGAGTTGGTGTAGCCGACGTCGGTGTAGATGCCCCAGCCGCCGCGGACGATGTTCTTGCCGTCGCCTTTGACGTCCATTACGGCGCCGATGCGCGGCTGGATGTTGTTGTGATCCTCCTGCGGCGACAGCCCGGCGTTCTCGAGGCCGACGATCCCCGCCAGCTTGCCGGCCGCGCCGGCCGCCTGGATCGCGACGAAGTTCGGGTTCTTCGACTCGTCGATCTGGTAGCCGGTCATCAGGTCGTAGCGCAGGCCGAAGTTCAGCGTGAGGCGGTCGTTGACGCGCCAGTCGTCCTGGAAGTAGGTGGCGAACTGCTTCATCGGGATGTTGGCCGAGGCGTTACCGTCGCTCAGCGTCACCAGCGAGATCGGCCCGTTCACGTCGTTGGTAATGTGGGTGTTGAACACCGCGCCCTTGCCGGTGTTGAAAGTGATGAACAGGTGCGGCTCGTTGATGAAGTTGACGCCGACCTTGAAGTCGTGGCCGAGGCCGCCCATGCCGCTCTTGTGCCACGAGAAGTCGTCGCGCAGCTGATACTTCTTCTGTTGGGTCGTCTGCGGCGTGTTGCCGTTGGCGCCGGTGGTCACGCCGTTCGGGAAGCTCTCGTTGGGGGCCGAGCTGCGCGAGGTGATCGTGTTGCCGAAGTCGGCGTACTGGAAGATGAACTCGTTCAGCTTCGACCCCGCCATCACCCAGTTGTGGTTGAGGTTGATCGAGTTGTACGTGTTGGTGCTGTCGCCCCAGTTGTCGAACGTGCTGTTGGGCGCGGCGCCGTACGGCGCTGAGTTGCTGGCGTGGCCGTAGCGCACCGCCAGAAACTGGTTCGGGCTCAGGTTCGCGCTCATCTTGCCGGTAAACGGAGTGTCGCGCGTCGGCACGGCGAAGACGCCGTCCTTGCTCGGAAACAGACCCTGGGTGTTGACCGCCTGGGTGGTGTCCTGGTTGCTCCGCTCGACGGCGACGAAGAAATGCGCTTGGTCCTTCAGAATTGGACCGCCGAAGCTGCCGCCGAACTGGTTGCGGCGGTAATCGCCCTTGGTCGGCGAGCCGCCGGCGGGCGCTGCCAGAATCTCGGTCTCGGTCAGAGAGTTCATCGACTTGTCGCGGAAGAACTCGAAGCCGCTGCCCGTCCACAGGTTGGTGCCGCTCTTGGTGACGACGCTGAGCACGCCGCCGTTGCTGCGGCCATACTCCGCCTTGAAGCGCTGCGTCTGGAAGTTGAACTGCTCGACCGCCTCGAGCGGGAACGGCTGCAGCGAACCGCCGACGGTGTCGTCGTTGTTGTCGCCGCCGTCAATCTGGTAGTTGATGTTCCGGCCAGCGCCGCCGTTGACCAGCGGCGCGTACTGCGTGCTCTTGGTCGGGTCGCTGTGGAAGCTGAGGCCGACGCCGGGCACCGTCGCGGCGAGATTCGCGAACTGGCGGCCGTTGAGCGGCATGGTCTCGATGCGCTTGACGTCGACAACCGAGCCGACCGACGAGGCGGTGGTCTGGATCAGCGGGGTTGCGCCGGTCACGTTGACCGTCTCGGCCAGTTGCGCGACCTTGAGCGGGAAGTCGACGCCCTGGTTCTGGCCGACGTTCACTTCGACGCCCTTTTTCGAGACGGTGGTGAAGCCCTGCAACTCAGCCGTCACGTCATAGATGCCGACCGGCAGCGCCGAGAGGCGGTAGACGCCTTCCGTGTCGCTGACTTCGGATCTGGTGAAGCCGGTCGCCGCGCTCTTCGCCGTCACCGTCGCACCGGGAACAGCCGAGCCCTGCTGGTCTAGGACACGGCCGGAGATCGTGCCGTTGGTCCCTTGCGCAAACACCGACGCGCACGTGAGCAGCAGAATTGCCACTGCTCCGAAAAGCTTTCTACTCATCCACGCCTCCAAAATGTCAAAATTCAACAACGTCCGATGTAGAACGATGACCGATAGCGATCGGTGGGTGCAATCGGAACACCAGAGTTTACTTGGTTCTTGGTCCGGCGCAACCCATTGTTATTGGAGTCTTTGTGGGCAGAACCCTAACCGTGCGGGTATGGGAAACCGCGCATATTCGTTGGATTTGTGCCCGGATGTAATCCGGATATATGGATTCGATCGTTACTGAACAGCCCTGAGCAAGCGCTCGACTTCAGAACGCTGTGGCGCCGCAGGCGGGAGGCGTGCAAGGAGATCGCGCGCTGAGGCCGCCGCCTCCGCGCGCCGGCCGGCTTTGGCGTAGACCACCGCAAGGTTGAAACGCGCCTCGTCCATCGCAGGATCGGCAGCGAGGGCGGCCAGCAGCGACTTGATCGCCGCCGCGAAATCGCCCTTCGACGCCTGCACCAGGCCGAGATTGGCGATCACCGCGGGATTGTCCGGCTCGATGCGTCGCGCCTCGGCCAGCGCCCGCTCCGCTCCGGCGAGATCGCCGCGTTGCCCGAGGCAGGTAGCCAGGCCGAGGTGCACGTCGGCGCCGGGCAATCCGGCCGCGGCCGCCGCGTGAAACGCCGGCTCGGCGCCGGCGCAGTTCCCGGCCTGCAGTCGAGCGTAGCCGAGCCTGAGCTGCGCCTGGCCGTTGCGCGGATCGTCGCGGACCAGGCCTTCGAGTGCCGCGAGCAGCGCCGGTCCGGCGAGCTCACCCGACGTCACCTGCGCGATCCGCGCAGCCATCTCGCGCCGATCCTTCGGATCTGGACGCTGGCTGAGGGCGGAGGACTGAGAGCCGAGGGCTGATCCAGAGCTGTAGCCGAGGGCGCGCAGGCGTTCCGCGGCTTCGCCGCCCGGGCCGCCCGCGCTCGCAGCTGAGCGAATCGCTCGAATAGCTGGCGGCGCGCGCTGTCAGCCGTCGCGCGACATCCGGCTGCGACGCGATCGCGTTGCTCCGTTCCGCGGGATCGGTCTCACTGTTGAACAGCTCCGGCTTCGGAGACGCAATCAGCTTCCATCCCGCCGAGCGCACGGCGCGCAGCGGCGCCCAGCCGAATTCGACCAGCGGCGCGAACGACTCGGCATAGAGCTCGCGCTGCGGCAGTGGAACGCGCGAAAAGGCCGGCGACAGATCGATGCCGTCCACCGCGGTCATCGGCGCGCCGAGCGCGCGCATCACCGTCGGCGCGACGTCGGCCAGCGTCACCGCGTCGGCGACCCGGACGCCCGCCGGAATGCCTGGCCCGCCGATCAGCAGCGGCACCCGGAGCGTCGTGTCGTAGACGAAGATGCTGTGCGCGTATTCGTCGTGTTCGCCGAACGCCTCGCCGTGATCGCCGGCGGCGACGACCAGCGTGTTCGCCGCGGCCGGTCCGAGCGCGGCGATCAGCCGGCCGGCCTCGCGGTCCGCGGTGGCGATCTCTTCGTCGTAACGCTCCAGCGCCGGGCGCGAGGTGTTGGACGGATCGCCGTAAGGCGCGTGGGGTTCGAAGAGGTGAACCCAGAGGAAGAACGGCTGCTGTCGACGTTCTGGCGCAGCCAGGCGATCGCGTCGTTGACGACGTCGGCGGCGGGGCGTTCGTTGGCGGGCCGGCCGTCCGCGCCGCGGGGCAGACGGTCGCCGTAGACGTCGAACCCGCGATTCAGGCCGAACTGGTGATCGAGCGGAAAGGCGGCGACGAACCCGGCGGTCGCGAACCCCCTGGCGTGCAGCTCGGTCGCCAGCGTCGGCACGGTTTGCGACATCTTCAAGCCGTTGTCGCGGGCGCCGTGACCGGGGGGATAGCGGCCGGTCAACAACGTCGCATGGGAGGTGAGCGTTATCGGCGCCGCCGCGTATGCGTGCTCGAACAGCGCGCCGTTCCGGGCGAGGCCGTCGAGGGTCGGCGTGCGCGCGCGCGTCCAGCCGTAGGCGCCGACGTGGTCGGCTCGCAGCGTGTCGATCGTGATCAGCAGCACATTGCGCGCGGCCGCCTTCGGCTGGGCCTTCTGGCTGCTGCACGCTGTCATCACGACGAAGAAAAAACCGCCGAGCACGCAGAGCACGCAAAGAAATATCCTCTCAGCGATCGTTGCGGTCTCCCCGGTTTTTTCCGAGGTCATCGAGCGGCTCCGAGCCCGGCGAGCAGCTTGCGAGCCGCATCTTTCTCGCGAGGGTGATTGCCGTGAGCGATGAGCACCTGTCGGTACGCGTCCGCCGCCCCCGCGGCCTGTCCGCTCTGCTGGAGGGCGATGCCGAGATTCAGGCGGGCCTCCACCAAATCCGGCGCCGCGGCGAGGGCACGTTCGAACCACGGCGCCGCGTCGGCGGATCGATTCGCTTCGACCAGCAGCACGCCGAGGCCGTTGGCGGCGTCGGCCGTCCGCGCGTCGAGCTCGAGGGCGCGACGATACGCCTGCTCCGCGCCTGGGCGGTCGCCGATCGCGCGGCGCGCGTTGCCGAGATTGGCCCAGTACGGCGCGTTGTTGGAATCGGCGGCGGCGGCCCGTTCGAATGCCTTTGCGGCGTCGGCGGCCTGCCCTGCGTCGATCGCGAGCAGGCCGATCCCGTTCAGCGCCGCGGCGCTGGCCGGTTCGAGCACCAGCGCGGCCTGTTCCGCGCGCAGCGCCTCGTCGCGCAGCGCTCCCGCATTCGAGCCGCGCGTCTCGTTGCCCGCCGCCCGCGCCGTCACGGCCAGGTCGTGGAGGATGGTGGCATCGGTCGGCCAGCGCGCCGCGGCGCGGCGATAGGCCGCGAGCGCCGGCTCGACCTGACCGCCGTCCTTCAACGCTCTCGCATAGGTGGTCTGGATCACGGGCGCGTCCGGGCTCGCGGACGAGAGGCGCCGCAGCATGACCAGCGCGTCGGGGCGCCCGGCGTTGAGCGCGGCGAGCGCGTCCTCGAAATCGTTCCAGACCGCGATATGCGAGGCGGGATTCGGGGCGTCCGCGGCGGGCGCTGACGCCGCCGAACTGGCGACGTAACCAAGCGATCGCAGGCGCTCCTGCGCTTCCGGAGCGATGACGCGCGCGCCTCCGGCCGTGGCGCTCGCGTGGATGGCGCCGGCGCGCGCCGCCATCGCCGATGCGATCGCACCTTGCGATGCGGCGACGTCGTGCGCCTGCAGCGGGTCGTTTCGCAGGTCGTAGACCTCGGTCGACGCTCCGGCGCGAATCGTCATCCAGCGGCCGTCGGTCAGCGCCTGGAGCGGGCTCCATCCCGCCACGCGCGGATAGTCGGTTTCGCTATACAGATCACGGTCCGGCTTCAGCCGGACCGTCGCGAGCAGATCGCGCCCGTTCATCTCCACCGGCGGTGTCACGCCGGCCGCGCGCAATAACGTCGGCGCCAGATCCACCAGGCTGACCGGCTCTTCGCGGGTGGCGGCGGCCCGGCCCGGCGCCGCGATGATCAGCGGCACGCGCAGCGTCGAGTCGTACACCAGCATCCCGTGGGTGCGTTCCCCATGATCGCCGAGCCCTTCACCGTGATCGCCGGCGACGACCACGAGGGTGTGATCGATCAGTTGACGCGCGCGGAGCGCCTCGAGGACGCGTGCCAGCTGCGAGTCGGCGTAGGCGATCTCGCCGTCGTACGGCGACCGCCCGGGCCGCAGGAACTCCTGTGGCGGATTGTAGGGCGCGTGGGGATCGTAAAGGTGCACCCACAGAAAAAACGCAGGAAGGGCCGGACCGGTGGAAGCGGCAGGCAGGCCCGGTCCTTTTGGACCTGGCGACCGGCGTTCCAGCCACGCGAGCGCGCGATCGACGACGGCCGACGCCGGGCGTTCGGCTTCGAGGCGTTCGGTGGCGTTGGGATCGCGCGGGATCTGGTCGTCGTACACGTCGAACCCCTGGGCGAGCCCGAAGCGGTGATCGAGCACGAACGCGCCGACGAACGCGGCGGTTTGGTAGCCCGCATTCTTCAGCAGCCGCGCCATGGTGGGATGCGCCTCCGCGAGCACGTCGACGCCGTTCTCGCGGACGCCGTGCGCCGGCGGCAGCAGCCCGGTGTGAATCGTCGCGTGCGACGGCAGCGTCAGCGGCACGGCGGTGCGGGCGGACGTGAACCGGGTCGCACCGGCCGCGAGGCGATCGATCGACGGCGCGAGGCCGGTTCCGATGCGATCGGCGCGAAAGGTGTCGATCGTCACCAGCAGGATGTTCGGCTGCGGCGGCTTCGGCGCGGGGCCGCCGCACGCCAGCAGCATGGCCAGCGGCACATGGCCGATGATTCTGAGCGACGCTCGCACCAGCCGATTGTAGCAAGCGCGCTAGAATTGCCTTGTTCATGTCCGCCTTTCCCGCGACGCGGCATTCGATGGTGGCGGCGATGCGGAGTCCGCGGGCCGAGGACCGCCGCTCGGCGTTCGACACGCTGGTAGCGGCGTACTGGAAGCCGGTCTTCAAGTACGTGCGGCTGAAGTGGCACGCCCCCACGGAGGACGCCGCCGATCTGACCCAGGCGTTCTTTCTGCGCGCGTTCGAGAAGGACTTCTTCGCGGGCTTCGACCCGTCCCGCGCCAGATTCCGCACCTACCTGCGCACCTGCCTCGACGGCTTCGTCGCCAACTCGCGCAAGGCCGACGCGCGCCTCAAGCGCGGCGGCGGCGCCACGCTGATTCCGATCGACTTCGGCGAGGCGGAACGCGAGCTCGCGTTCCAGGCCGGCAACCTGGTCGACGACTTCGACGCCTATTTTCATCGCGAGTGGCTCCGCAGCCTCTTTGCCGGCGCATCGCATCGGCTGCGCGATTCGTGCGAGGCGCGCGGACATGCCGTGCGCTTCGCGGTCTTCGAGCAGTACGATCTTGCCGCCGACGAGCGCGATTGCCCGACCTACGCCGAGCTCGCCCGACGACTCGGCTTGTCGTCGAGCGAGGTCACCAACGAGCTGGCCGCCGCGCGTCGCGAGTTCCGGCGGCTCGTCCTCGAAGCGCTGCGCGAGCAGTGCGCTACAGACGAGGAGTTCGAGGCCGAGTCGCGGGCGTTGACCGGATGATCTCCGAGCCGGCGCTCGATCGCCTGACCGCGATGTTCCAGGAGCCCGACGTCAGCGGAACCCGTTACACCCTGATTTCCGGTACTGGGCCGCGGCGGCATGGGCGTCGTCTACCTGGCGCACGACTCGATGCTCGACCGCGATGTCGCCCTCAAGATCGTGGAGCGGACGCAGGACGAGCCCAACGAAGCGCGCATCCTGGCGCGGCTCGAGCATCCCGGCATCGTGCCGGTTCACGATTTCGGCGAGCTGCCCGACGGCCGGCTGTTCTACGCCATGAAGCGAGTGCGCGGCGACCGGCTCGACCGCTGGATGGTGTCAGGTCGCGAGCTGACCGACAGGCTAGGCGTGTTTCTTCGCGTGTGCGAGGCGGTAGCGTTCGCGCATGCGCGAGGGGTCATTCATCGCGATCTGAAGCCGGAGAATGTGATGGTGGGCGAGTTCGGCGAAGTGCTCGTGCTCGACTGGGGCGTCGCGAAAGAAATGCAACGTGCGGATGGCAAATTGCAGATTGCGGGGACGCCGGACTACATGGCGCCCGAGCAGGCCAGGGGCGATGCCGCCGTCGATCATCGCGCCGACATCTTTTCGCTCGGCGCGATGCTGGGGTCGATCGCCGACACGGCGGCAGTGCGCGCGATCGCGCGCAAGGCGCGGGCGGCCGATCCCGGCGATCGCTATCCGGACGTCCCGGCGTTGTCGGCCGACATCAGCCGCTTTCTCGCCGGCCTGGCCGTCGAGGCGCATCGCGAGCGCCTGGTCGATCGCCTCGCGCGGTTCGGCCGGCGCTATCGGCTGCCCATCCTGCTCGTGCTCACTTATCTCGTCGTCAGGGTCCTGATGCTCTGGCTGTTCCGTGTGTAGCCCGCCGGCGTTCGGCTCGCCTCAATACTCGCGCACTGAAGGGGTAATAGAAGCGGTGGAGGGATTCGCGTGAGAAAAGTGACTGTTCGCGACGCTGCTCGGCGGCTTTCTCGGCATCTTCGACGGTTTGACGTCGTTGTTCACCCCGGAGGTCCGGGATCAGATCGTCGGCATCGTGATCGGATCGACGGTCAAGGGGCTGGTCGCCGGCGTGCTGATTGGCGCGTTCGCCACGCGCGTGCGTTCGCTCGCCTGGGTGTTGATCTTCGGCGTCCTGGTGAGCGGTTTCTTCGCGTATCTCGTCGCCGCGATGCAGGGCAAATACTACCTGCAGATCATCACCCCGGGCGCGCTGGTCGGGCTGATCGTGGGGTATGCGGCTTATAGGTATCAAACGTAAGCTGCTAGTCCGTGCGGAGTGCGGTCATCGGATCGACGCGGGCGGCACGCCGCGCGGGCAGGTAGCTCGCCAGCAACGCGACGATCGCCAGCGTGCCGGCCACGGCGGTGAAGGTGACGGGGTCCGTCGTCGTCACTCCAAACAACAGGGATGACAGCGTGCGGGTGACGGCCACCGCGCCGGCGAGCCCGCACGCGACGCCGACCAGCGTCAGCCCCGCGCCCTCGCGCACGAAGAGGCGTACCACGTCGGCTGGCGTGGCGCCGATCGCGAGGCGCACGCCGATCTCCTGCGTGCGCTGGCTGACGAGATAGGCCAGCACGCCATAGACGCCGATCGCGGCCAGCATCACTGCGACGCAGGCAAACGTCGCCAGTAACAGCATCGTGAACCGGCGTTCGGCGATCGACCGGCCGACGACCTCGTCCATCGTCCGGACGCCGGCCAGCGGCAGATCGCGGTCGAGCGAGGCGAGATCGGCGCGCGCGACCGGCACGAACGCCATCGGATCGCCCATGGTCCGGACCGCGATGGTCAGAGAGTCCACCTGGTGCTGCGCGTACGGCAGGTAGACTTCCGGCGCGGTGGTCCCGTCCAGACGGCTGCTCTTCACGTCGCCCACCACGGCGACGATCGTCTTCATGCCGCTGCGGGCCTCGGCCATGCGTACGCCGAGGTGGAGCTGCTGGCCGAGCGGGTCGACGCCGGGCCAGTAGCGGCGTGCGGCTTCCTCGTTGATGGCCACCACCTCGGGTGCGTTCTCGTCGTCCCGGGCGTCGAAGGCGCGGCCGCGCTTGAGCGGAATCTTCAAGGTGCTGAAATAGTCGGGCGTGACCATGCGCATCCCGGCGCTCGGCGAGTCGGCGGAATCCGTTTCGCCCAAGCGGGTGAAGCTGGAGCTGGCGCCGAACGTGCTGTCGAGTGGAAGACCGAAGACTCCGGCTGCGTGCGACACACCTGGATGGTCGGCGACGTGCGCCACCAGCGCCTGCATGAACCGGCCGGCATCAGCGCTGGTCTTGTACGTCTGTTCTGGCAGTGCGACGGTGAACGTCAGCAGATGATCGGCCGAGAAGCCCGGGTCCACCGTGCTGATCCGCTGGTAGCTGCGAATCAGCAGGCCGGCGCCGATCAGCAGCACCACCGCCAGCGCCATCTCGCAGACGACGAGTGCCTTGCGCATGCGGGTGCCGCTCGACCCGACCGCGCCGCGCCCGGCGGTCGAGACGGCGCGGGCGACGCCGGCGCCGGTCGTCGACAGCGCGGGCAGCAAGCCGAAGACGACGCTGGTGAGCACCGCCGTCGCGATCGTGAAGGCGAGCACGCGCCAGTCCACGCCGACTTCGCCGAGGCGCGGGATGCTGGCCGGTCCGAGAGCGACCAGCGCCCGCGTGGCCCACAACGCGACCACCAGGCCGGCGGCGCCGCCGGCCAGCCCGAGCACGACGCTCTCCGCGAGAAACTGCTGCACCAGCCGCAACCGGCTGGCTCCGAGCGCGGCGCGCACCGCCACCTCGCGGCTGCGGCCGTTGGCGCGCGCCAGCAACAGGCTCGCGACGTTCACGCAGGCGACGAGCAGCACCAGCGTGACCGCGCCGAGCAGGATCAGCAGTGCCGGCCGGATGTTGCGCACGATTCGATCCTGCAGGCCCACCGCCGTCATCACGCGACCCTCGTTGGTCCGCGGGAAGTCTCGCGCCAGCCGGTCGGCGACGACGGCCATCGCGCTATTGGCCTGAGCGAGATCGAGGCCGGGCTTGAGGCGCGCGATCCCGCCGATCCATTGCGCGCCGCGCGCGGAGCTGCTGACGTCGCGCGGCTTGAATACCAGCGGCCGCCAGTAGCGCGCGCCGGCCGGGACGGTCAGATCGGGCGGCGCGATGCCGACAATCGTGAACGGCTTCCCGTCCATCCGCATCGTCGATCCGATGATGTCGGCACGGGCGCCGAATTGCCGGCGCCAGAGACCGTCGCTGAGGACCACCACGTCCGCGCCGCCGCCGTTACCGTCGGCGTCCACCAGCCCGCGGCCGAGCTGCGGTACGACGCCGAGCACGTTGAAGAACGAGACGGTGACATTGGCGCCGTCGATCAGCTGCGGTTCGCCGGCGCCGGTCAGATTCGCGGTGGACGGTGTCATCGCCGTGGCGGCGGAGAAAATGCCGCTCTGGGTGGTGATGTCGATGAAGTTCGGCGGCGAGAGCGTCATCGACATCCGGCCGTTGCGTCCGTTGAACAGCTGCACGAGACGGGCCGGCTCGCGATACGGCAGCGGCCGCAGCAGCACCCCGTTGACGACGGTGAAGACCGCGGTGTTGGCGCCGATGCCGAGCGCCAGCGTCAGCACGGCGACGACGGTGAAGCCGGGCTGGCGAACGAGCATGCGCACGGCATATCGAGCATCGGTAAACAGCGTATGGCTCATGGGTGAGGGCTCATGGCTGGCGAAGGACTGGCGGCTCAGAACTGGTGGACCCGGGAATCGACGCGCCGAGACGCTGGCGTACGCCAGATCAGACAGCTCTCGGACGAGAAGCGCTGCCACCGCGCGGGTGCCGCGCCGCGCCGCCTCGTCGCAGCGTGCCGCGAAGGTGTCGCGCATCTCGTCGCCGTAGCGGGCACGCAGCGCGCGCGGATAGCAGACCAGCGCGGCGTCGAACACGCGGACCGCGGCCGCGACCGTCGATGCGCGCCGGATCATTTCGCGCGCGACCATTCGGCCCGGGCCGACACCGTGATGCCCTTGCGGCGCGCGTGTCGGACCAGCGCCTCCAGGCGGTCGGTCTCCGCCCGGAGCACCGCCCGGCCTGACGGCGTCAGCCGGTAATAGCGGCGCCGCTGGTCGTCGTCGGCCGCCGCCGGACGACGATCCGACTCTTCGACCAGCGCCAGCGCCTCCAGCCGGGCGAGCGCGGTGTAGAGCGTCCCGGTGCCCAGCCGCAGCGAGCCGGCGGTGCGATCCGCGATGTCCCGGATGATGGCGTAGCCGTGGAGATGACCGTCGGTCAGCGCCAGCAGGATGTGGAACTGCTGCGGCGACAGCGGGAGGAAGCGGCGCGGATCGTCCATTGATCTATCGTATCAGGATGCATCGAGCTTAGACGTAGTGGCGGCCGAATTGGTTGGGTGTATAACGGCAGCATGAGCAGCATCAGAATCCTGGCGCTGACCCTCGCGCTCGGGCTGGCGGCCGGCGCCGCCGCTCAGGACCATGACCACGGCGGTTCGACCAGTGACCAGCTCGGGACGGTGACCTTCGAGACGTCGTGCAGCCCGGCCGCCCAGCCTCAGTTCACCCGCGGCGTCGCGTTGCTGCACTCGTTCGAGTTCGGCCGCGCCATCGAGGCATTCACGACCGCGCTCAAGACCGATCCTTCCTGCGCCATCGCCGAGTGGGGCATCGCCCTGAGCGATTGGAGCAATCCGTTCGGCGTGGGCATCCGTCCGGCTGCGCCGCTGAAGCTCGGGCGCGAGGCGGTCGAGCGTGCGCGGGCGCTGGGCCCAAAAACCGATCGCGAGCGCGCCTACGTCGACGCGGTGTCGCAGCTGTACGACAAGGCCGACACGATCGATCAGCGGACGCGGCTGGTGGCCTACCGCGATGCGATGGGGCAGATCGCGTCCAGGTACCCGACCGACTCCGAGGCTTCGATCTTCTACGCGCTTTCGATCTCTGCGGTCGCCGCTGCCACCCCGCTCGACGCGTCGTACGCGGAGCCGCTGAAAGCGGGCGCCATCCTGGAACGGCTGATCGCAACCCAGCCGAACCATCCCGGCCTCGCGCACTACATCATTCACAGCTACGACTACCCGCCGCTGGCGGACCGTGCCCTCGAGGCGGCGCGGCGCTACGCGAAGATTGCGCCCGATTCTCCGCACGCGCGCCACATGCCATCGCACACCTTCACCCGCGTCGGCTACTGGCAGGAGTCGATCGATGCGAACGTGGCGTCCGGCGCGGTCGCCAGACGCGACGGGGTAGTGGGCGAGGAGCTTCACTCGATGGATTACCGCACCTATGCCTACCTGCAGACGGCGCAGGATGCCAGGGCCCGCTCCATGATCGATGCGCTGCCCGAGGTCGCCGGCCGGTTCAATCCCAATGGCCCCGCCTCCGCCGCGCCGAACTCCGCCGCGTACTTTGCGATGGCGGCGATGCCGGCGCGATTCGCGCTCGAACGCGGCGCGTGGGCCGAGGCGGCGGCCCTCGAGCCGCGCCCGAGCAGCTATCCGTACACCGAGGCGCTGACCTATGTCGCGCGGGCGATTGGCGCCGCGCACACCGGAGCGACCGCCACGATCAAGGCTTCCGTGGATGCGCTGCTACGCATCACCGAGACGCTCGCCGTCCAGAAGGAGATGTATTGGGCCGAGCAGACCGAGATTCAACGCCGCGAGGCGAGCGCTCTGCTGGCGTTCGCCGAGGGACGCAACGCCGATGCGCTCGCCGGGATGCGCGCCGCGGCCGATATGGAGGATCGCACCGAAAAGGCGGCGGTCACGCCGGGCCCGCTCGCGCCCGCGCGCGAGCTCCTCGGCCAGATGCTGCTACAGCTCGCGCAGCCATCCGAGGCGCTGAAGGAGTTCGAAGCGACGTTGAAGAAGGAGCCGAACCGGTTTCGCGCCGTGTACGGCGCCGCCACGGCCGCCGCGAAAGCCGGCGACCGCGCCAGGGCGCGGACGTACTACGGTCAGTTGTTGAAGATTTGCGATCGAGCCGACCCGCCGGACAGACCTGAGCTGAAGGAGGCGCGGACGGCTCTTATTGGACAGGGCTGATCGGCGCCGTGGGCACCACCGCGGCAATCGTGCTGGCCGCGGCCTGGACCGCCAGCACCGCCGGCGCGTTGGCGCCGCCGAGGAGTCCCGCCACCGGCGGCACGCGGAACGGGAGCTTGACCACCGCCGAAATCGCTTCGCCGGCGTTGACGTTGAGCAGCTGGCTGGCCGCGAGCACCGATTCGTCGTTGGCGATGACCTCGACGATATAGGTGCCCGGGTCGACGGCCTTGAAGGCGAACAGTCCGGACTTATCGGTCAGCTGGGTACCGAGGATGCGGCCGAAGCGCGCATCGCGAAGCCGCACGACGACGTCGTTCAACGGACCGTCGGTCGAGGTCAGGGCATTGCCCTGAATCGTAGTGAACGCGTCGGATCGAATTTTCGAAACCGTCGTTCTTGTCACGGTGGCTCTGGCCACGCTGCGCGTGGTCTCGAACGGCCCCGGCTGCTGCGCGGCCGCCGACAGTGTTCCCGCGGCGATCAATGACGCCGCAGCGAGCGCCCGTGGATTGGTCTTCATGCTCGACTGGGGAGCAATCGGCCAGCCAGCATCGACGGGGCGGACGCAGGGCCAGCAAGTCGAATACTCACCGGCCTTTAGCCTGTTGTCCCGCCAGAATCTGCGGCATGTGCAGACGTGCGCAGGTGTTCCGTTGCGGCACAGCCGAAAGACAGAACTGTCGTGCTATCGGGCGAGCGTGTCCCGGAGGGCTTCGAACAGAACCTGCGTCCCCTCGCGCACGCTGGCGAGGCTGATGTGCTCGCCGTCGCCGTGCATCGATGCGACCACGTCCGAGGAGAGCAGGGCGGGGAAGATGCCGTAGCTCTTCACGCCTTTTGGGCGGAACGCATTCGAGTCGGTGCCGTACGGGATCAGAATCGGCGTGACCACCGCGTCGGCATGCCGCCGTTTGATCGCCGCCTCGATATTCCGGTACAGCGGCGCGTCCTGTGAGGTGACGACGGGATCGTCCGACTCGTTGATCAGCTCAATCTTGATCGCCGGATCGCCGAGCCGTCGCGCCACCTCCGCGATCCATTGATCTTTGCTCGTGCCCGGCAGCACGCGGCAATCGAGTCCCGCTTCCGCAACCGACGGGATGACGTTGATCTTGGGCGGATCGCCGACGCCCGAGCGGAACCAGGTCACCGAGATCGTCGATTGCTGGATCGCGTTGGTGAACTTGTTCTTCGCGAAGGCGCCCACCTTCGCCTGCATCATGTCGATGACGGTCGGATGGAGCGCGCGGCTGTCAGGCGTCCGATCGGCGCTGGCCTGAAAGGCTCGCGCGCCGCCGTCCCCGAGCAACCGCGCCAGCGCTTTCACCAGCCGGTCGTTCGGGTTGGTGTCGGTCGGCTGGCTGCCGTGGCCGGCGACCCCTTCCGCGCGCAGCTTCAGCCAGACGATTTTCTTCTCGGCCACCGAGATGCCGTAGACCATCTTGTTCGCCGCGAACAGGTCGGTGCTGCCGAAGCCGCCCTCGTCGAGCACGTACTCGGGATCGAGCTCGGCGTAGTGGTTCGCGATCATCCAGCGCGCGCCGAGCGCGCCGCCGACCTCTTCGTCCGGCTCGGCCATCAGGATCACGTCGCGGGTGCGCGGCAGGTTCTGCCGCTTCAGCATCAGGAACGCCACCAGCTGGGCGACGCCCTGGCCCTTCATGTCCATCGAGCCGCGGCCCCACAGCTCGTCGCCCTGGATCGTCGGCGTGAACGGATCGGTCTTCCACTGCGTGCGATCGGCCGGCACGACGTCCATGTGATGGAGCAGCAGGATCGCCTTGCCCGCCGCCGGCGACACCGTCGCCTTCAGCCGCGCGTAGATGATCACCTTGCCAGGCGCCGACTCGTAGCGCGTGACCGGGATGCCTTCCTTCTCGAGGATGGCCGTCAGGAACGCGGCGGCTCTGGTCGTATCACCGGGAGGGTTCGAGGTGTCGATGGCGACGTACTCGCTCAGCAGCCGCGTCACCTCATCTCGGCTCCCCGTCTCCTGCCTCGCCGAAGTAGAGGGCACAGAGGTGACGAAGAACACCAAGGCGAACACGGCAAGCAGCCGGGCGCGGGCGCGCAAACGATGATTCATGTTCTCCTCTGTGTCCTCTGTTCCCCTCGGTGTCCTTGACGCGTCTTTAGGAAGCTTCGAAGGTCCCGGTTTCCCGGTTTTTCCGCACCCGATTCCACTCGAAGCATCGCCCGTTCATCGCGATGTAGACGCCGGGTGGCAGAGCCTGCACGAACGACAGCGCGCTGCCGAGGTTGAACAGCCCGTCCGAGCTGCCGAAGGCGTAGGGGATCATCGCACCCGTGAGCACGATCGTCCTGCCGCCCATGGTTGCCGCGGCAAGCGCCGCGGCGGTCTCGACCATCGTGTCGGTCCCGTGCGTGATCAGGATCCGCGACTCGGCCGCCCGGCCGCATTCCGCGACGATGCGCGCCCGATCGGCGGTGGTCATCTCGAGGCTGTCGATCATCATCAGCGTCGAAATCGCGACCTCGATCCGCGATCGCCCGAGCCGGAGCATCTCGGGCAGGTGAGTGTCCTTGAAAAACAGCGAGCCGGTGAGCTCGTTGTACTCCTTGTCGAAGGTGCCGCCGGTGACGAGGACCCTGATGGGTTCTGGGTTCATGGTTCCGCGTTCAGGGTTCGTTCGGGGTTCTGGGTTCCCGGTTCTGCGTTCTCAGTTCTGAGTTCTCTTCTCAGTTCGACGTCTTCGTCGTCGCCTCGCCTAGCGCCGAGAGGTACAGCGAGTTGAACAGCAGCGGGAAGGTCGCGTGCGTTTGCGCGCGGTGCTGTGGCCGCAGGCCGAACAGCACCACCTTGCCCGGGTTCATGTCGATCGCGACGACCGCGGCGCGGCCGGCCATCAGTTCCTCGCCTTTCAGCCAGCCCGAGGCGATCACGCCGGTATTGGGGTAGCGCGCGACCACGCTGGAGCGCTGCGAGTTGAACCCTTCGGTCAGCTGGAAGAACGGGCTGTTGATGTAGAACCCGTAGGTGTCGGCGGCCACGCCGTAGCCGATCGGGTGCTGGGTGTCGACCTCCAGCTTGAGGATTGCGCCCGGCGCGAAGTGTTGGTCGCGCGTCAGCCCCTTCTTCAGGTTGCGCACGGGAATCGGCAGCTTCTCGATGGCCAGATCGCAGGCATTGCCCATCGTGACGAGCGTGCCGCCGTCGGCGACGAACTGCTTGAGCTGCTCGAGCCCGGCGTCGCCAATCCCGCCGCGATACTCCGGCCGGATCTGGCTGGCGTCGTAGCCCTCGAGAATCCCGCGCGGGTCCTGGTCGGCGATGATGATCGTGTCGAACTTCTGCCGCAGCTTGCCGGCGCGGATGTCGGCGTTGTGAATCGAGGTCAGGTTGAACTCGTATTGCTCGAGCACCCACCGTGTCCACCCCTCGTCCATGTTCCCGCCGGTCCACGGCTGATACATCGCCACCCGGGGCGCATGAAACACGACGTTCGTCGTTCGCGGTTCGGCGTTGGTCGCTTTCGCGTCCGCCGAAGCCTTCACGTTCAGCCCGAACTCCTTCGCGATCGGCTCGATCTTGTTGCGCGCGATACCCGAGACCGCGACATGAGATGGACCGTCGAATGAAAGGTGCGCGCCGTCTTTCAGCAGGCGGTTGATCGCGATCGCCGAGTCGGCGCCTTTGTAGTCGAACGTGAAGCGGGTCCCGCTGCCGGTGACGTCGCCGGCGATCTTCGGTGCGCCCTCGATCCTGGTCATCTTGATCGCTGGCAGCGCGCTCTTCACGAACACCGTGTCGACGCCGAGCAGCATGCCGAGCGACCAGGCGGTCACGTCGTAGGGCGGCTCCGGCGCCGAGGTCGGCGAGCGGCGGACCTCCGGATAGGTCTGCTTCTCGAGCATGTCCTTGGCGTAGCGCGCGAACACCTGCGTCATCGGGATCACGAACGTGCCGGCGCCGTAGCTCTTGCCGTCCGCCTCGAACGCCGCGTCGGCGCGGTAGATGTCCACCCCGCCCATTCGCAGTTTCTCGACCAGGTGCGCCGACTCCCGGGCGTCCTGCTGGTGTTCGACCGGCACCAGGATCGCCGACGGGTTGCTCTTCTTGCCGTCCTCGATCGTCTGGCGGTTGACCTCGTAGATCTGCCGCATGATCGTCTCGCGCCGATCCGCCGCCGTCTCCAGCAGCGCCATCGTCGCGATCATTTCGTAGTCGACGATGTCGCGGAGGGTCCAGTGGCCGCCCATCCAGGGCCGCGGATATTCAGTGCGCGAGTTGATGTCGGTCGGCGCGGGAATCGGGCCGCTGTCGAAGCGTAGCTCGCCACGGCCGCCGCCGGCGGGCGCGGGCGCCGGCCGGCCGGGGACGGCGCGGATCTGATCCATCGGCGCCGCCACGCGGGCGCTCGCGACCTCGGTCAGCAGGCCGATCTGGTTGTGCCACCACCCGCTCCACGCCATCGCGCCTTCCCAGAAGTTCGTGTAGGTGGAGTTGTAGATGATCCCTTCCTTGCCGGCCGCCTCGAGCGCGGCCGCCTGCGACTGGCCGAGGATGCCGTTCCACCGGTAGATCAGCGGGTGCACGTTGGCGTTGATCGGATCGGTCGCCGGCATCACGAAAATGCGGGCGGCGTTGCTGCCCATCTGGTGCTCGTCGAGCCAGACCGATGGAAACCAGTCGTGCCAGAGGAGGTTGGCGGTGTGCTGGCTCTCCTTCTGCGTGAACATGTACATGTCGCGGTTGTTGTCGTGGCCGACGTAGGGGTGGTACAGGTAGGGAATCGGGCTGTTGGCGTACTCGGTGCCGACATTCTTGTTGAACCAGTCGGTGACCATGATCTGGCCGTCCGGGTTCAGGCTCGGCACCAGCACGAAGATGACGTTGTCGAGGATCTTCTTCACGTCGGGCGCGTCGCTGGTGGCGAGGTGATGCACCAGCTCCACCGACATTTGTGACGCGCCGATTTCGGTCGCGTGGATGCTGCAGGTGATGAGCAGCACCAGCTTGCCCTGGCGGAAGATCTCGTCGCGCTCGGTGTCGGACGGCGCGCCGCCCTGGAAGTACAGCTTCTTTTCCAGCTGCTTGAAGTGATCCAGGTTCTTCAGCGTGTCGGGTGAGCTGATTTCCAGGGCGATGAACGGGTTGTTGTCGCTGGTCTTGCCGAGCTCGCGGAAACGGACGCGATCGGAGCTGGCCGCGGCGAGCTTCATGTAGTCGACGATCTTGTCCCAGCGGACCAGCTTGTTGTCGGCGCCGACCTTGAAGCCGAGAAACTGCTCTGGCGTCTGGAGCGTGCCGGCCGCCGTCGCGACGAACGTAGACATTAGAGCGAGCGCGAGAGCGGGCAGCAGCGTGCGTCGACGGATCATGATGCCTCCTGGAAGAGCCACTATAATATTCGGCGGCGTTCGCTTATGACCAGAGTGTTGACCACCAGAACCCGGATGGACGCGGTGCAGGCGCCGATTGTGCCGGTCATCGGCGACATCATCCGGCAGGTGCCGGGCACCATTTCGCTCGGCCAGGGAGTCGTGCACTACGGCCCGCCGCAGGCGGCGATTGACGCGGTCAGCGGCGCGCTCGCCTCGCCCTCGACGCACGAGTATCAGGACGGCGCCGGACTGCCGGCGCTGGTCGACCGGCTGACGCTGAAGCTGCGTGAGGAAAACGGCATCCACGTCGCGCGGGGCGTCCGCATCATGGTCACCGCCGGCGCCAACATGGCGTTCATGCACGCGGTGCTCGCGATCACCGCCCCGGGCGATGAGGTCATCCTCAACGTCCCGTTCTACTTCAACCACGAGATGGCGATTCAGATGGCGGACTGCACGCCGGTCCGCGTCGCCACCGACGACCGCTATCAGCCGCGGCTGGATGCGCTGCGGGCGGCGATCACCGATCGGACCCGCGCGATCGTGACCGTGACGCCCAACAACCCGAGCGGCGCCGTCTTCAGCGAAGAGGCGCTTCGCGACATCAACGCGCTGTGCCGCGACCGCGGCATCTACCACATCGCCGACGAGGTCTACGAATACTTCACCTACGGATCGGCCCGGCACGTCTCGTCGGGCGCCTTCCCCGGCGCCGAAGGCCACACCATCGCGATGTACTCGCTCTCGAAGGCCTACGGCTTTGCGGGGTGGCGCATCGGCTACATGTCCTACCCGGAGCATCTCGCGTCGGCGATGGCCAAGAGCCAGGACACGATCCTGGTCTGCGCGCCGGTGGCGTCGCAGATTGCCGCGATCGCGGCAATCGAGGTCGGACGCCGGTACTGCGAGCCGTACGTTCGCGAGCTCGCCTCGATCCGCGACGATGTCTGCGCGCAGTTGTCGGCGCTCGCGCCGCTGGCGAGCGTGCCCGCGGCGGACGGGGCGTTTTATTGCCTGCTGAAGGTGGACACCGACCAGGATCCGATGGCGGTCGCCGAGCGCCTGATCCGCGAGCACCGGGTCGCGGTCATTCCTGGTCCGGCGTTCGGCATGACCGACGGCTGCTACTTCCGCGTCGCCTACGGCGCGCTGCAGAAGGCCACGGTGGCGGAGGGCATCGGCCGCCTGGTCGGCGGCCTGCGCGCGATCCTGTAGCGCGCTAGCTCTTCTTGCCCCGCGCCCGACGCTCCTTGCGCGTCGACATCGCGTGCCACGCCGCGGCCTGTCCCTTGTCGGCGTACATGCGCTTGTCGGCCTCCTTGACCAGCGGCAGGAGATCGACCGTGCCGGGCGGCACCTCGGCCCACCCGACGCTCAGCCCGATCCCCGGCGGCATCTCCACCGCTTCGGGCGCCGCGTCGAACGACGCCTTCAACACCACCGCCTTGCGCGCCGCTTCTTCGGCGCCGCAGGTGATCAGCGCCAGGAACTCGTCGCCGCCCCATCGGAACACGTAGTCGGCCTCGCGGATGTAGCGCTTGAGGAAGCGGGCGACGTACCTGCAGGACCCGGTCGCCCGCCTCGTGTCCCAGTGTGTCGTTGATCTGCTTGAACTTGTCGACGTCGATGAACAGCAGCGACAGCGGCAGCTGGAAGCGCGCGTGCCGCTGCAGCTCGCGGTCCATCACCTGCTCGAGAAACCTGCGGTTGTGGCAGCCGGTGAGGGGATCGGTGATCGCCGCCTGCAGCAGTTCCTCCCGCGCCGCCTCGAGCCGCCGGTTGGTCATTCGCAGCTCGTAGGTCATGTCCTCGAACACCAGCTGGTGAATGCCGAGCGCGCCGAAGGTGTAGAGCACCGCGTTGACCACCAGGACTTCGAAGTTGAACTGGCTGGTGGACAGCAGCCGCGGCACGACCACGGCGGTGGTCAGGTTCGAGACGCCGAGGCCGAGCAGCACGAAAGCCACCAGGCCCGCGCCAATCATGCGGCGCTCGATCAGCACCGCCGCGTACATCGAACCGGCGGCGGCGAGCAGGACCGCGCAGATCAGATATCCGGCCTTCAGCACCGCGCCGGGGCCGAACAGCAGCGGCGCAATCAGGAACCAGGCGCCGACCGCGATCAGCACCCGCAGCCGTGACGGGCGAACGAAGCGCGTCTGCCGGTACAAGTCGGCGCTCCAGAAGAACAGCGTCGCGGTGCAGATGCCGAGAAACTGCGACAGCCCAAGGGCGAATAGTCCCGCGATCCGGCCGTCATAGTCGCGCGCGATCAGCAGCATCGCCGGGGCAATCAGCAACCAGCCCAGCGCCCACACCAGGATGAACGGCTTGCGCCGGTGCGCGTACTGGAGGAGCAGCAGGCTGGAGACGATCACCGCGCCGAAGGCGGCGGCACGCCTCGGACTGATCGGGATCGATGGCGGTGTGGGAACGGCGACGCTCGCATTGATCGCCGCCTGGGCCTTCAGGGAAGTACGAAGTACGAAGTCAGAGGTCAGGAGGAAAAGAGGAAGGAAGAAGACGAAGAGCGCGGCGCGGCGGCGCCCCCTAGACGTCAAGTTCCTCGGCCTCATCGGCGCGTTCCATGATGAACCGGAACCGCGCCGACGCGTCCTTTCCCATCAACTCGTTGATCACGCGATCGGTGGCGAGCTGATCGTCGACCTCGACCCGCTGCAGCCGGCGGGTCCGCGGGTTGAGCGTCGTCTCCCAGAGCACCTTCGGCATCATCTCGCCGAGGCCCTTGAAGCGGGTGATGTCCGGGGTGCTGCGGGCGTTCTTGCCCTGGACGTGCTGCTTCAGGATCAGGTCGCGGTGGGCATCGTCGAGCGCCCAGAACGTCTCCTTGCCGATGTCGATGCGGTAGAGCGGCGGCTGCGCGAGGTAGACGTGTCCGTGTGCGATCAGCTTCGGCAGGTGACGGTAGATGAAGGTCAGCAGCAGCGTAGCGATGTGGTTGCCGTCGGAGTCGGCGTCGGCGAGGATGATGATCTTGCCGTAGCGCAGCTTGGCCAGGTCGAAGTTGGCTCCGAGCCCGCAGCCGATCGCGGTCACCAGATCGGCGAGCTCCTTGTTCTCGAGCACCTTGGCGAGCGAGGCGCTCTCGGTGTTGAGCACCTTGCCGCGCAGCGGCAGGATCGCCTGCCGCGCGCGATCGCGTCCCTGCTTGGCGGAGCCGCCGGCCGAATCGCCCTCGACGATGAAGATCTCGCTGTTCTCGCTGCTGGAATTGGTGCAGTCGCTCAACTTGCCCGGCAGGTTGAGCCGGGTCGAGGTCGCGCTCTTGCGCGAGACCTCGTCCTTCGCGGCGCGGCTCGCCTCGCGCGCCCGCGCCGACAGGATGATGCGGGCGACGATCGACTCGGCGACGCTGCTGTTGTGGTTCAACCAGTGTTCGAGGCCCGGCCGCACCACGCCGTCCACCGCGGACACCAGCTCGGGATTGTTCAGCCGATCCTTGGTTTGCCCCTGGAACTGCGGCTCCGCGATGAACACGCTCAGCACGCCGGTGAGCCCTTCGCGGATGTCCTCGGCGGTGAGGGTGACGCCTTTGGGGGCCAGGTTGTGGGTGTCGATGAAGTTGCGGACCGCCTTGCCGATGCCGGCGCGGAGTCCGCCTTCGTGGGTGCCGCCCGATCCCGTTGGGATGCCGTTGACGTAGGACCGGATGTGCTCGTCGGTCGCTTCGGTCCACTGCAGCACGAGATCCAGCCGCAGCCCTTCGTCCTTGGTCAGCGTGAACGGCACCTCGTGCACCGGCTTGGCGCCGCGCTCGACCACGATCTTCTTGAGGTAATCGACGATGCCTTCGCTGTGCTCGAAGATCAGCTTTTCCCTGGCGCCTTCGTCCTCGAAGGTGATCTTCAGGCCCTTGTGGAGGTAGCTGGCCACCTCCAGCCGTTCCTTGATGATCGCGGCGTCGAATTCGATCTTTGGGAAGATTGCCGCGTCGGGATGGAAGTACACCCTGGTGCCGCTGCCGCGCGCGGCGCCGAGCTTCTTGAGCGGCCCGACCGCCTTGCCCTGCTTGAAGCGCATCTCCCACTGCGCGCCGTCCCGCTTGACGGTCGCGATCAGCTCTTTCGACAGCGCGTTGACGACGCTGGCGCCGACGCCGTGGAGACCTCCGGCCGTCTTGTAGTTGCCATGCTCGAACTTTCCGCCGGCGTGGAGCACCGTGAAGATCACCTCGAGCGCGCTGATCTTCGAGGTCGGATGTTTGTCGACGGGAATGCCGCGGCCGTCGTCTTCGATGGTGATCGACGATCCATCCGCATGAAGAGTGACCCAAATATTTGAAGCGAACCCGTTCATCGCTTCGTCGATGGAGTTGTCGAGCGTTTCCCACACGAGATGATGCAGGCCAGCCGAGCCGACGCCACCGATGTACATCCCGGGGCGCTTGCGTACGGGCTCGAGACCCTCGAGAACGGTGATGTCTTTAGCGGTGTAATTCCCGGCTGCCATGTGCGAGATGTCTGCTCCGAGGACAGTTTATGAGGCCGTGGCCATGATTGTACAGATGTTTGCCGAACCGATTGTCGAGTTGCGTCGGGGTCGCTCGTGCTGAACGACGTACGGCTGCGCGCCTGTCAGAAGTGCCAGATGAAGCCGCGCGGCGGCGGCGTCAATCGCAGAAGCACGCAGCCGTGCGCACGGCGCGTGACAAAGACACGACGCGCTCAGACGGCATGCATATCGCTCAGACGGCATGTATATAATGTCGGCTCCCGTCGCGAGTTCAAGAACCTTCACCTACGTTATGCAGATGTTTTCGGCGGCATCATGGCGCCGGCTGGCGTCCACTCTGCTGGTTCTGCTGTTGAGCTCTCTCGCGGTGGCGCCGCGTGACGCAGCCGCTGCGGCCGCCGTCTCCGAGGACGTACCGATTCCCGGTGGCACTGCCGCGCTGGCGCAGGCGCTCGGGATCGATCCGGCGCCCGACCGAGGCCGCTTCGTCTACGAGATCACCCGTCTTCTCTACAACGCGCCCGAAGGGCGCAAGCCGTCGACGGACACGTACCTGGCGGCCGCGCGCCAGGCGGCCGGACGCGGACGGCAGAATGCCGACACGCGGCCTGGCGATCTGGTGCCGGTACCGCTGACCGCGGATCTCTGGAGTACCGCGATCTTCCATCGCAGCGTCGCGCCGCGCGATCTCGTCAGCGCGATCATCATCGATCGCTCCGCGTCGCTGGTGTGTTTCGGGCTCGCCTCGCTGGACGAAGGAACGCTCGGCTTTCTCGCCGATCATCCGCAGCTGCTCGAGCGAATCTACGAACGCTCGTCGCCGGCGTTCGCGGTGCTGGCGCCGAGCCTGCGCGTGCAGGGCAACCGCGTCGTGCCGCCGGGCGGCGACCCCGCGGTGGCGCTGTGGGAAGGCGCGACGCTCGAAAAGGTCACGCGCGCCGATCGTTTCATCCAGCAGCTGCTCGAGCTGAACGAAGGGCGGCTGGCGTATCTGTTCGATGCGATCGGCACGCTCGACCCCGCGCGGCGGGCGTTTGCGCTCGGCCTCTGGATACCCAACGCCGCGACCCGCGCCGAGCGATTCAAGGCGCTGACGGTCGGGATCGGCGCCTACCGGGAGTCGCACCTGAAGACGCTGCCGCTCGGCCGCGCGTCGTACGACCTGCTGATGACGCTGTCGCGGGTCGAGGCGGGTCCCGACGGCACGCCGGCGGCGCCGGCGGCGCGCGGCTTCTGGACGCGCGTCTTCGGCGGCGGCGACTTGCCGGACGATCCCGCGCGTCAGCTGCGGAACGCCGACGAGGAGCCGATTGACGCGGCGTGGCTCATCGACACGATCGGGCCAGCGGACGTGCGGGTGCGCGCCGAGCGGCTGGATCAGATCGCGTTCGGCCAGCGGATGTTTGGCGACGCGGACGCGGCGGCGCGGTCCGACGCCCTGATCGCGGTGCGTGGACTCAGCCGCTACCGGATGCTGATGTGGACGCTCGAGCGCGTCGGCATTCGCGCGCCCTCGACCTTCGCGCAGGCGGCGCGCCAGGCGGCGCGGCTCGGCGCGCTCGACGGCCGGCGCGGCTTCGAGGCGCAGGCGCAATTTCAAGGTGCGCTGGCGATCCTCGCGCGGGCGGCCGCGGTCACGACCTTCGACGCGGCCAGAACCAAGGCGCTGGTGGAACAGCTCGTGGCGCTGCCGATGACCGAGGACGGCCGCTATGCCGGGGCGATCGCGCGCTGGCTGCGCGCGGAAGTGGCCACCGCGGTCCCGCGCGCCGAAACCACCGAGCTGGCGGTGCTGGCGGCGATGTCGGGGCCGCCGTCAGGTGATGGGCCGATTGCGCGGCCGGTCACCTGGGAGGGGCAGCCCTATCGCCTCGATCTCGGCGCCGCCGAGCGCCGCCGCCTTCAGATCGTCCGTGAAAAACAGGAAGGTGCTGCGCTCGACGTACCGCTCGATCTCGCGGCCGCGGCGCGAGCGCTGGCCGCCGACAAGATCGCGATCGCCGACGTCGAAACGATCCTCACGAAACTGACCGCGACCATTGACGATCTGCCTCGCCGGATCGGCCGCGACAACGAAGAGACCGCGCCGCCTGGCGTCACGCCATCGCCGAACCGCCGAGAGGCGCTGAAGCGAGTGACCGAGGAGCTGAGCAAGGACGTCCGCAACAAGGATCTGAAGCGCGTCGCGCGCGCGGCCGAACCGCTGATCGAGTTGTCCGATTCCGTGCTGGCGGACGTGCTGCTCTCGATCGCCTACGCCGCCGATGTTGGTGATCCCGACGGCACGGTGCTGCTGGCCGAGGACGTGTCCCGCCGGCACGATTTCGGATTCAACGCGCGCGAGGTCGACCAGCGGATGCGTCTGGCATGGGCGGTGCCGCGGGTCGAGGTGACGCCGGGCGTGCCCTGGCACGTCAGTGGATCGCTGCTCGGCCTCGACGTCGGCCTCGCACCGCTGGCCCTCCGCCGCCTCAATTTCGAGCGGGTGCTCGAGGCCCCGAAGCTCACCTCCAACGAGCGCGACACGTTCGCGACGAGCGTGTCGCTGCTGAACCCCTTCACCATGCGGGACGCCGACCGCGACGCGATTGCCGACGCCGTGGCGCGGGGACAGCGGCGGGTGGGCGCGCTGAGAAACGGCGGGCAGTCCGCCGCGCGCGCCGCCGCCGAGGCGGCGTTCGACGCCATCGCCGAGGAGTTGTCGATCGAGGGGTGGCGGCGCCGGGCGATGCGCTGGATGCTCGTGCACGAAGCGGATCGTGTCCCGTCGATGTTTTCGCTGACCGACATGCTGGTGCTGGGCGGCGGCCGGGTTGCCGCCTTTGACGCATGGGGCATGTCGATGGCTTCGGTGCAGGGCTGCCTCTGTTCCCGCTTGACGCCGCCCGGCCGCTGGCCGACATTGTTGGGACGCCCGCCGCTCGGGCTGACCGCGACCGCTGTCGCGGACGTTCATTTGCACGTGGCGATGATGCTCAAAGAGATGCGACTGCCGGCCGCCATCGCGAAAGTCGTGCTCTCGGGCGCGGTGCAGGATTTCATCGACGAGGCCAAGTCGACCGACGATGCCGACTGGCTGTCGCTGGTGCGCGCGGCGCGCGCGGCGACACGCGATCGCGTCGAGGACTACATCGCGGCCGCGACCGCCGCTGGCCCATTCGTGCCCGATACCGGGCGCAAGATCCCGGAGCTGCGATGACCGTCCGGCGGCGGCTTCGGCTCGCGCTCGTGATCGCCGCCGCCGCCGGCCTGGCCGGACACTACGTGCTCTCGGCCCAGACGCCGGCGGCCGCGCCGCTGCTCAAGATCCTCTCGCCCCTCGAGAACGACTACATCACCGGCGCAACGGTGCTGCGCGCCGAGGCGACGCCGCCCGGCGACGTGACCGGGCTGACGTTCTTCGTCGACGGCCGCCAGGTGTGTGCGCTGACCAAGCCGCCGTTCGAATGCGAGTGGGACGCGGGTGCGACGATTACGACGCACCAGGTGCGCGCGGTCGCCACCGTCGCCGGCGGCACCCGTATCGTGCAGACGGTGCGGACCAAGTCGGTCGGCTACGTCGAGCGAGTGGACGTCGATGTCGTGCAGGTGACGGTGACGGTGGCCGACGGCCACGGCAAGTTCGTCCGCAACATCCCGCAGGGATCGTTTCACGTGTCGGAGGACGGCCGTCCGCAGACGGTCACCCACTTCGCGTCCGAAGACGTGCCGCTGGAGCTGGTCGCCGCCATCGACATCTCCGGCAGCATGGCGCCGGCGATGCCCAAGCTCAAGAAGGCGGTCAAACAGTTTCTCGGCGACGTGCCGCCGCAGGATCAGGTGACGCTGCTCGGCTTCAACGACAGCATCTTCACGCTGACGCGCAAGGCGACCGATCCGGCCGAGCGCATCAAGGCGGTGGATCGGCTGGCGCCGTGGGGCTCGACCGCGCTCTACGACGTGCTGCTGCGCGGCGTCGAGATGCTGGGCCGGCAGACCGGGCGCAAGGCCCTGGTCGTCTTCACCGACGGCGAAGATCAGGGGAGCCACGCCACCATCAACGACGTCGAACGCCGGCTGCAGTCGAGCGACGTAACGCTCTACATGATCGGCCAGGGCCGCGGCGTGACGATGGAGCCGCTGAAGAAGATCATGGAGCGGCTGTCGGTGCCGACCGGCGGCCGCGCCCTCTTCAGCGACAGCGTCGACGAGCTCCACATCGCGTTTGCGGATCTCCTCGACGAGCTCTCGAACCAGTACCTGATCGGCTACCAGTCCTCCAACTCCAAGCGCGACGATGCGTGGCGGAAGATCAAGGTGGAAGTGGACGGCCACCACGAGGTACGGGCGCGTCAGGGATACAGGGCACTGGCAGGAAAGCCGTGATGATCGGCAAGAACCGCGAGCTCACGACCGGAAGAAACCGCCGAGACCGCAAAGATCGCAGGGAAAAAATCTTGTTGGTTCTACTCGGCGGTCTCTGCGTGCTCCGCGGTTCCTTCTGGTCGTTGTCGGCGCAGCAGCCGCCGCCGAAACCGAGCTTCCAGTCGTCGGTGGAGGTGACCTCCCTCGACGTGACGGTCGTCGACGACAAGGGCAAGCCGCTCACGACGCTGACGCCGGCCGACTTCGCGGTGAAGATCGACGGCAACGTGCGGCGGGTGGTCACCGCGGAATGGGTGCCGCTCGGCGGCGAGGCCGGGGTCGCGCTGCCGCCGCCGCCAGAGGGCTACTCCACCAACGAAGGCGCCACCGTCGGCCGCCTGATCGTCATCGCCATCGATCAGCCGAACATCCGGTTCGGCGGCGCGATGGGGATCGTCAAGGCCGCCAACGGCTTCATCGATCGGCTGCTGCCATCCGACCGTATCGCCGTGGCCGGGATCGGCGTCGGCGCGCCGGCGACGGTCTTCACGTCGGACCGCGCCAGGATCAAGCAGGCGATTGCGCGGATGGTCGGCCAGAAGACGCCGGAGATGCGCAGCACGCACTCGATCGCCCTGGTCGAGGCCATCGCGATCGAGCGAGACGATCCGGGCTCGCTCCAGCCGGTGCTGGCGCGCGAGTGCGCCGGCATGACCGCGCAGGAGGCGTCGGGCTGCGCCGTCGAAGTCGAGATGCTGGCGCGCGACAAGGGCCGCAACGCCGTGCACGACAGCGAGGAGACCACGCGCGCGCTGGCCGCGCTGTTCACCGGGCTGCGCTCGATCGACGCGCCGAAGACGCTGATCCTCATCAGCGAAGGGTTCATCCTCAACAACGACGTGGCGCGGGTCAGCGAGCTGGGAGCCCTGGCGGCCTCGGCCCGCACCAGCCTGTTCGCGCTGCGGCTCGACTCGCAGCTGTTCGACATCACCACCGCGCGGGCGCCGGTCAACTCGTTCGCCGACCGGCAGGCGCAGGGCGAAGGGCTCGAAACACTGGCGGGCGTCACGCGTGGCGCCCTGTTCAACGTGACTGGATCGGGCGAGAACGTGTTCGACCGGATTACCTCCGAGCTGTCCGGCTACTACATGCTGGGCGTCGAATCGGACGGACGCGACAAGGACGGCAAGCCGCACCCGATTCGCGTCGAGGTCGCGCGCCGCGGCGCCTTCGTCAGATCGCGGCGTCAGCTGATCAATGCCGCCAGCGATCGCCCGGCGGCGCGGTCGCCGCGCGCCGCGGCCGCGGCCGCGCTCAGCTCGCCGCTGCTCTCGTCCGCGCTGCCCGTCCGGATCGCGTCGTTCGCGCTGCAGGGGCCGGAGCGTAACAAGGTGCAGCTGCTGATCCACGCCGACGTCGGCACCGACTACCCGGCGTCGAAGGTGGTCTCGATCGGTTACGTCATCACCGATCGCGATGGGAAGGTGGTCGACAACAAGTCGGCCGACATGCGGCTGCTGCCGGTCATGAACGGGGTGCCGTCGCCGCTGCAGTTCACCACCGGCGCCAGCCTGCCGCCGGGCGACTACACCATGAAGCTGGCCGTCGCCGAGGGCGATCGGGTCGGCAGCATCGAGCATCTGGTGCACGCGGCGCTGCCGGTGGCCGGCGGGCTCACCCTGAGCGAGCTGATGGTCGGCGGACCGCTCGAGGGCGGCGAGCTGACGACGCCGACCATCGGCGACCAGATCAACTTCGGCGCGGTGCACGGCTACGTGGAAGTCTACGGCGCCAAGCTGGACGGCATGACGATGGAGTACGAGATCGCGACGGCGCCCGATGCGCCGGCGCTGCTCAACGGCGACGTGCCGCCGCGGCCGGCCGGAGATGCCCGGGTGATCTTCTCCAAGGTGATGCCGGTCCAGTCGCTGCCGCCCGGGAAATACCTTCTGCGCGCGATTCTGTCGTCTGCCGACGGCGCATCGATTTCCACGCTGACGCGCGGGTTCGAGATCGCGCCACCGAAAGTGCTGCTGACCTCCGCCGAAGGGCTGGGCAGCGTCTCGGTGGACGCCGAGCTCTTTCTGCCGATCGACGAGGCAGTGATGAAGCCGGTGTTCCAGCACGATCTGGCGGTCGAGGAAGCGACGCTGGCGCCGTTTCGGGAACGGGTGGCGCCCGCGGTCAAGGTCGCCTTCGACCAAGGTGTGGTGTTTCTGGCGGCGGGCGACTGGGCCAAGGCGGAGTTGAGCTTCAAGAAGGCGATCGATCCCGATGCCGACAGCACCTCGCCGCTGACCTTCCTCGCCGCCTCGTTCGCCGCGGCCGGCAAGGATCGCGAGGCGGCCAGCGCCTGGCAGACGGCGCTGGTCGACGGGACCGATTTCCCGCAGCTCTACGCCTGGCTCGCCGACGCGCTGCTGCGGACCCACGACTACGGCGCCGCCCGCGCGATTCTCGAAGAGGCCGCCGGCAAATGGCCCGCCGACACGCGCTTCACCAAGCCGCTCGCGATGTTGTACGGGACGTTCGGACGGGGACGCGAGGCGGTGCGCACGCTCGAGCATTACCTCGACGAGCGGCAGGACGATCGCGACGCGTACTTCTACGCCGTGCAGTGGATCTACACCGTGCACGCCGGCGGCGCGGTCGTTCACACCCGCACCGAAGACCGCAAGCGCGCCCACGACTACGCGGACGCGTACCTGCGAGCCCGAGGACCGCAGTCGGCCCTCGTCAAGCAGTGGGTCGATTACCTGGATACCGAGAAGTAGATCCGGAAGAAAAAACCGCCGAGAACGCAGAGATCGCCAAGAGAGATTTTCTCAGCGCGCTCCGCGATCTCCGCGGTTTCTTCCGATCGTGGTTAGCGGTTGCCGGCGTTGTCGTCCGAGCTCGACTTCTTGCCGCGGGCCGGCTTCTTGGCGGCCGGCTTTTTCGCCGCCGCTCTTCTTCGGAGCCGCGGCCAGCGACGGGACGCGCCGCGCGGGCGCGCGGCTGGCGCGGTTTGGCGCGGCCGAGCAGCTCCGCGGTGGTGTCGATTGGAATCGGCTCGCTCTCGTTGCCGCTCGTCGGCCGACTCCGCCGCGCGTTCGCATCACGGGCTGCGGCGCCTCGATCGGCTGATTCTCGTACTCTTCGACGTCAGGCTGCGGCAGGTTGGGCCGGCTGATCGCGGGCGGGGCGAGGGCTACCCTGAAGCGCTGTGCCCTGGAACACGCGCAGGCCGCCGCGGCGATCGCGCTCGACCCGGACGAAGCCCTCACGCTGGCATCCTTCAACAGATCCATCAGGCCGCCGAAGCCGTAGCGGCGCTCGTCGAAGCCGCCTTCGGTCTGCCGCAGGATCTGTTTGACGTTGCGCAGGTACATCGGCCAGCGCGCGCCGCTGGCGGCGCCGAGAATCTGACCGGCGCGTCGTACGCCGTCGGCCTGATCGCCGAGCGGCGGACCGGCCGGCTCCTGCACGCCGCCGTGCGAGCCGTCGCCCTGGGGCCGGAAGCCGCCGCCGCCGTTGTCGGCGCGGCGATTGTCGCCGTAGCCGGTCGTCGATGGCGGCGTACGACTCCGGCGGCGCCCTGTATCACCGACTCGCCGTGCGCCGCTGCAGCCATGGCGCCGCGCGTCTTCGCCCTCGGCCGCCGGGCGCGATTCTTCGACGTAGCCCGGGTTGAGCTCCACCATCACGCTGCGTCCCGACGTCTTCAGCTGCACGAAGCCCGACGCGGCCAGCTTCTCGACGAAGTCGAGGAACGACGAGGCGCCGTAGTTGCGCTCGGAGAAGGTCGAGTCGAGTTGCAGCAGCGTGCTCTTCAGCAGGCCGGTCTGCGGCGTGACCTCGCGGTCGGCGAGAATCTTCAGCGCGCGCCGGACCACCGGCAGCGCCTGCGCGATCGGCGCGCTGGCGGCCGCGGCCGGCATCGGCCGTCCCTGCTTGGCGGCGGCCTTGCGCACGCCGGCCAGGTTCTCGTAGGCGATGAACTCGTGGCAGTTGCGCTGCAGGATCATGCTGGTGAAGGCGCGCCCGCCGACCACGAACACCTTCTTGTCGTACTGCTTCAGCTTCTCGACCAGCGAGAGGAAGTCGCTGTCGCCGCCGACGATGACGTAGGCGTTGATGTGCGAGTGCGTGAAGGCCATCTCGAGCGCGTCGAGCGCGAGGTTGATGTCGGCGCCGTTCTTGTCGCCGCCCGGCGTCATGTTGCGCTGCACCAGGCGAATGGCATGCTGGGTCAGCGAGCGGCTGTACTCGCCGGAGCGGGTCCAGTCGGCGTAGGCGATCTTGGTGACCACCTCGCCGCGCTCTTTGATCGCGTCGAGGATGATGCCGACGTCGAATTGCTGGCCGAGGGTCTGTTTGACGCCGATTTCGATGTTGTCGAAGTCGATGAAGACAGCGATGTTGAGACGTTCCTGTGACAAAAGCGGATCCTTCGCAGCTGCGAATCGTAAGAGGCTCCGACCGTCAGCGGCCGGCGGTGTGCCGGCCAAGGTTCGCAGCGGTCGAGCTGACCGCCTCAGGGTGAGGCGTCGGGGCCATTGTACTCGGCTGGGGGTTCAAAAGCTACGCTAGTTCGAGCCGCTCAAGGGCGGTGGCGCTTCGGGGGTCGGCCAGAGGACCTTGGTGAACTGGCCCCGCTGGAGGAGCTCGCGCCCCTTCCCGCCGCGGCCCGTCACCTCGTATTTGCCGGTGCTGATCGTCTGCTCCGCGCCCCGGGAGGTCTCGACCGTCAGCAGGTCGCGATCGCCGG
Organism: uncultured Acidobacteriota bacterium; assembly: GCA_963794705.1. Taxonomy (GTDB): domain Bacteria; phylum Acidobacteriota; class Vicinamibacteria; order Vicinamibacterales; family CAVVIG01; genus CAVQFC01. The sequence continues at coordinate 16,108 of CAWCFI010000001.1, read as the reverse complement.
TCGAGGCGATCGCGCCGAGCAGCCGGTCGTCCTCATTGAGCTTGATGAGGAGCACGCCTTTGCCCGGACCGGACAGGAAGTTCACTTCGTCGGCCTTGCAGAGGATGCCGCGCGCCTCGGCGCTGGCCGCGATCAGGACTTCGCCGCCGGTCAGCCGCGCCACGTTGACGATCCCGGCGCCTTCCGCCGGGCGCGCGTAGCGCCGGCCGGCGCGGGTGCTCGGTTCGACGAATCCGTCCAGGTTGAAGCGCAGCGCGTAGCCGTCGCTCGACACCGCCACGGCGTGCACCGGCGCGGGTCCGACGACGGGGTCAGACCCCGGTTTTGATTTTGACGGGGTCTGACCCCGTATGTCGCCGATGACGCGCGGGTCGAGGCTCATCGCCGCGACGATCTTCTCGCCGTCCTTGAGCTTGAACTGCTTCTGAATCGGCTCGCCGTAGCCGGTGGACGCCGGCACGTCGATGATCTTGCTGGTGTAGGCGGCGCCGAAGTTCGAGAAGAACACGCAGCTGGCACGGGTGCTGCCGGCGCACACCGCCATCACCGCGTCGCCTTCGCGCAACCTGGTCGTCGACAGGTCCTTCACTTCCTTCTGCCGCTTCACCCAGCCGTCGCGCGACACGATCACGACGTTGTCCTCGTCGACGATGAAGTCCTCGGCGGAGTACTCGGGCTCGCCGCTGTCGCTGGCGATGGCGGTGCGGCGTTTGTCGCCGTACTGGCTGCTGATTGACTCGAGCTCCGAGCGCACCAGCGCCCAGCGGCTCGCCTCGTTCTTGAGCAGCGTGCCGATCTGACGCGCGCGCGCCCGCTTCTCTTCCAGCTCTTTGCGGACCACCAGGATCTCGAGGCGGGCGAGGCGGTATATCTTGAGCTCGAGGATCGCGTCGGTCTGATCGGCATCGAGCTTGAACCGCTCCATGATCTTGTCGGCGGCGTCGGCCTTGCCGTCCGACTTGCGGATGATCCTGATGATCTCGTCGAGCGCGTCGAAGACCGTCTCGAAGCCTTCGAGGATGTGGATCCGCTTCTTGAGCGACGCCAGCTCGTGCTCGAGGCGCCGCGTCACGACCTCGAGGCGGAAGTGCAGGAAGTGCCAGAGGATCTGCTTGAGATCGAGCCGTTCGGGGCGTCCGAGCTCGGGGTTCTCGGTCGGGATCAGGCAGGTGAGGTTGACCGCGAAGTTGAGCTGCAGCGAGGTGTGCTTGAAGAGATACGCCATGATCATCTTCTCGTCGGCGTCCTTCTTCATCTCGATCGCGATGCGCACGTCTTCGGTCGACAGATCCTTCACATCGAGCAGCTGCGGCAGCTTCCGCGCGATCACGACATTGGCGATCTGCTCGACCAGCTGCGACTTGTTCACCGTATAGGGCACGCTGTCGATGTAGACCGTCTTGGTCGACCGCGTCTCGGGCCCGATGTCCCAGGTGCCGCGCAACCGAACCGACCCTGAACCGGTCTTGTATATTTCCTTGAGCTCTTCCTGGGAATTGAGAATCTGCCCGCCGGTGGGGAAGTCGGGCCCTTTGACCCAGCGGCACAACTGCGCGGTGCTGAGCTCGTCGTTGTCGAGCAGCTTCACCAGCGCGGTGCAAATCTCGCCGAGGTTGTGCGGCGGGATATTGGTCGCCATGCCGACGGCGATGCCGGTGGCGCCGTTGACCAGCAGGTTCGGCACCCGCGCCGGCAGCACCACCGGCTCGCTCTTGGTGCCGTCGTAGTTCGGCCGGAAGTGCACGGTCGACTGCTCGATCTCGGTCAGCATCTCGTCGCTGATGCGGGTGAGCCGGCACTCGGTGTAGCGCATCGCCGCGGCGCCGTCGCCGTCGAGCGATCCGAAGTTGCCGGACCCGTCGACCAGCGGATAGCGGAGTGAGAACGGCTGCGCCATGCGCACCAGCGTTTCGTAGAGCGCCGAGTCGCCGTGCGGATGATAACTGCCCATCACGTCGCCGACCACCTTGGCGCACTTGCGGTGCTTGGCGTCGGCGGTGAGGCTCTGTTCCCACATCGTGTAGAGGATGCGGCGCTGCACCGGCTTCAGGCCGTCGCGCACGTCGGGCAGCGCCCGCGCCGTGATCACCGACAGCGCATAATTCAGATATCGTGATTGCGCCGCTTCATGAAGCGCGACGTTGGCGGTGCTGCCGGGGCCGCCTCCGGTGGGCGGCGGCGGGGCGCCGCCGGCCGGCTCGAGGTTGTCGAACAGGTCTGGGGATTTGCGTTTCGCCATGATGCGCAGTGAAAGACGGCCGGCCGCTAGATACCGCGATTCGGGCCGTTTACGAAACCACCCCTTGTCGCTTTCGAGCCGTCGATTCCGATCTCTGTAGTGAACGGCCGGGCCCTGCGCGCCCGCGGCGCCATCGGCGCAGAAGTGGATGTGAAACATGGTTTCCGAAGGCATTGCTGAATCGGTCCTGCACGCGATCGGCCGCACGCCGGTCGTTCGCCTCCGGCGTCTCGTCGAGCCGGGCTGCGCCGAGGTGCTCGTCAAGCTGGAGTACTACAACCCGACCGGCTCCTACAAGGATCGGATGGCGCTCGCCATGATTGAAGGCGCTGAGGCGCGCGGCGCCCTGCGCCCCGGCATGCGCGTGGTCGAGTTCACCGGTGGCAGCACCGGATCCTCGCTCGCGCTGGTGTGCGCGGTGAAGGGCTATCGCTTCGCGCCGGTCTCGTCCGATGCCTTCGCGAAAGAGAAGCTCGACACCATGCGCGCCTTCGGCGCCGACCTCCACATCGTCGACAGCGAGGGCGGCAGGATCACGCCCGGCCTTTTCGATCGGATGCGCGCCGAGGTCAAGCGCATGCTGCAGGAGCCGGATACGTTCTGGACCGATCAGTTCAACAACGTGGACGCCGTCAACGGCTACATGGGCATCGGCCACGAGCTGCTCGAGCAGACCGGTGGCGCACTGCATGCTTTCTGCGGCGCGGTCGGCACGGCCGGCATGATCGCAGGGGTGTCGAAGGCGCTGAAGGCGGGCGGCTGCGCGGCGCGGATCGTCGCGCTCGAGCCGCTGTCGGCGCCGCTGCTGACGCAGGGCCACGGCGGCCCGCATCGCGTCGAAGGGATCGCGGCGGGGTTCATGCCGCCGCACCTGACGCCGCAGGTGTACGACGAAGCGCGCGCGGTGGACGAAGCCGAGGCGCGCGCGATGGCGCGGCGGCTTGCCAAGGAAGAGGGCGTCTTCGCCGGCACGTCGACGGCCCTGAACGTGGTCGCCGCGCTGAAGCTGGCGCGAGGAGCTCGGTCCGGGGAAAGTCGTCGCGACCGTCGCGGTCGACTCCGGCCTCAAGTACCTCGCCGGGGATCTGTTCTCGCAGGCCTGAAGGCCTGCGCTACTTCACGATCGGGTTGCTCGAGTCGCGCTGCCAGTCCTGCCACGAGCCGACGTAGACGCGTGCGGGGATCCCGGAAGCGCGCGCCGCCCAATACATCAGGCTGGCGCGCAGTCCGACCGCGCAGTAGGTCACCACGCTCTGGTTCGGCGCCAGGCCGGTCTTCATGATCAAGGCGCGGATTTCGTCGATCGACTTGAACTTCTGCATCCGTTGATCGGCGTAAAGGTCCTGCCACAGAATCAGCGTCGCGCCCGGCAGATGGCCGTTGCCCCACTCCATCGTCGTCCGCACGTCGAGAACCTTGACGTCGGGCGATTGCAGCCGTGCCTTCACGTACGCGGCGTCGACGACCACGTCAGGAGCCGGGCGGACGGTGTAGGTGCCGGCGGGGGCCGGCGGCGCGTCGGTCGACACCGCGCGATTTTCCGCTCGCCAGAGATTGATGCCGCCATCGAGCATCGACACGTCGTCGGCATGGCCGGTCGCCGCCAGCGTCATGTAGATCCATCCGGTCTGCATCGGCGTGTCGCCGTACAGCACGATGTGGGTGCCGTCGGCGGCCCCTGCCTTGGCCGCGAGCACCTTGGCGAGGTCGGCCAGCGGCAGCATCCGATGTTCCATGCCGGCGGTGCCCGTCTGCATGCCGACCGTGTCCATGTGATCGATGAAGCGCGCGCCCGGTATGTGCCCGCGGTCGTAGATGCCGCGGTCGCCGGTGACGACGACGCGGACCTGAGGATCGTCGAGGTGCGCCTGAAGCCAGGCGGTCGAGACGATCGGTTCGACGCTGGTGGCCGCGAGCAGGGCGAGGATATGCAGCATGGGTGTCTCCTTCGCTTCCTTTAGACGGTCGACAGGACCAGGAAGTTGCGAGGGCCTTACCGGGCTGCCTGGCCGACGATGCCAAACCGCACCAGGCTCTCGGCGCTGGCAGCGATCGCGTCCTCCCGCGGCCGCGGCTTCCAGCCGAGCACGCGTTCGGCCTTGGCGCTGGTCGCGTTGCGGATGTTGCCGAGCAGCGGCAGGAGCTGACGCATGCCGGGATCGAACAACGCCACGCACCGCACCAGCCAGTTCGGCAGTTGCCGCGTCGGCACCTTACGCGCGGCCTCTCCCAAACGCGACCTGAGCACGGCGGCGATGTCGAGCATCGACATGACCTGTCCCGAGACGGCGATAAAGCGCTCGCCTTTTGCCGCGGGATGCGTCATCGCGCGGAGGTGGAGATCGGCGACATCGCGGACGTCCACCACCCCGAAGTAGAGCTGCGGACAGCCGGGCGCTCCCGTCATCAGCCGCTTCACGAGATCGATTGAGGAGGAAAAGTCCGGTCCGAGCACCGGCCCGAAGATACCGGCGGGGTTGACGACCGACAGTTCGAGAGCGCCGCCTTCCGCCGCCATGAAATCCCAGGCGGCGCGCTCGGCGATGGCCTTCGACTTCACGTAGGCGCTCATGTCGCCGTCGAGATTGGTCCAGCTGCTTTCGTCGAACGGCGCGCGCTGCGGCGGGTAGCCGTAGTAGACGGCACCGCACGAGGAGGTGAGGACCACCCGCTTCACGTGCGCGTCACGGGCGGCCTTGAGCACGCGCAGCGCGCCTTCCCGCGCCGGCACGATGAGCTCGTCCTCGGTCTTTGGAGCCGCCGGCGGCATCGGCGACGCCACGTGGATGACGTAGTCACAGCCGGCAACCGCCTCGCCCCAGCCGGCATCACGTTCGAGATCGGCGGCGACAAACGACAGACGTTCGCCGGCATCGGCGCCCGCGGTTCTCAACATCTCGCGGACGCTCGCCTCGCGGGTGAGTGAGCGAACCGTGGTGCGGACGATGTGCCCGGCGTTCAGCAGCAGGAGGATGACGTGGCTGCCGACGAACCCGGAGCCGCCGGTGACCAGGACTGTGCTCACGTCAACCCTCCGCGAGCCACTGCAGACCCTGCCGTGCCACGTCGGGCGGAACTTCATGGCGGCCGTCGAACTCGCGGAAGGTGACGTCGTACCCCATCGACCGCAGTCGCGGCACGATCACCCGGCTGCACCGATCGATTGGAAGAATCTGATCGGAGGTCCCATGCGAGACGAAGAAGCGCGGATGCCCGTGCGGTTCCGCGCTGATGACGAACCCCGGCGAGAACGCGGTGATGCGGGGGAACAGATCGCCGTTGGCCAGGCCGAGCGAGATCGCGTACGACGCACCGTCGGAGAAGCCGCCGAGCGCCATCCGCGCCGGGTCGATCGCCAGGCGCGCGAACACGTGCTCGAGCGCCCGATTCAGGAAGCGGACATCGTCGCCGAAGCCGTCGCGAATCGCGTCCCAGGTGGTGCCGCGAGAGTCCGGTGCGAGCACCGCGACACCCGCCTGCTCCGCCGCCGGCCCGATGCGACGCAACATCCCCTCGCCGTTCTGCGTCGCGCCGTGGAGGAAGACGAGCAGCGGCACCGGACCCTTCGCCGCGGCCGGCGGAATCTGGACCACGCCGTCGCGTCCGCCGCTGCCCAATCCGAGCGCGCCGCTCACGAGGGACGTCACGACCCCGCCCGTCGGCCGCGCCGTGAGTCGCCCATCGCTGTCCGACGTGCGGCTCTCGACCAGGCACGCGTCGCTGAACGCGGCAGACGCCAACGCGCAGCCGGCGGTCAGGCCGAAGTGGCGGCGCGTGACGCGAATATGCGGCTTGGCCATGGTCCCTCCGAGGGATTCAACCACTGCCCGATAAGACGCGCAAGCCGGTCACTGGTTCCAACGATTGTGCGATCATGCGGACGGCAGGAGCCGCCGAGACCACCGAATGCGACGAAAGCGATGGCGTACCGTCGTCGGGCGGCGTGTTTCCGGCGTTCTCGCGCTGGCGTTGCTCTGGTGTGCAAAGGCCGCGCATTCCCCCAGCCTCGCCGCCGCACTGGACGAACCGTCGCCGGTGACCCTGTCGATTGTCGGGACCAGCGATCTTCACGGCGCGGCTTCTCCCAGGAACGGCAGCCTCGCCGGTGGCTTGCCGCTGCTCGCCGGCTATGTGAACAACCTGCGCGCGGCGCGACGGTCAGACGGTGGTGCGGTGCTGCTGATCGATTCCGGCGATACGTTTCAGGGCGACGTCGAGTCGAATCTCAGCGAGGGCGCCGTCGATCGTCGACGGCTACAACGCGATGGGCTACACCGCGGAGGCGATCGGCAACCACGATTTCGACTTCGGATCGGTCGACGCACCGTCCGCGCGGCAGTTACCGGGCGATCCGCGCGGTGCGCTCAAGGCTCGCGCCGCCCAGGCGCGCTACCCGTTTCTCGCGGCGAACCTGGTCGACAAGGCGACCGGCCGGGCGGTCGAGTGGCCCAACGTCCGGCCGTCGGTGCTCGTCGAAGCGGCCGGCATCAAAATCGGCATTGTCGGCGTCATGACGATCGACGCGCTGCAGTCGACCATCGCCGCCAACGTGCAAGGGCTGCGAATCGCGCCGCTCGGCCCGGCGATCGCCGCCGCCGCGTCGACGCTTCGGGCCGACGGTGCGAATGTCGTCATCGTGGCGGCGCATGCCGGCGGACGCTGCGAGCGATTCGATCGAGCCGCGGATTTGTCGTCGTGCGAGCCCGAGTCGGAGATCTTCCGGGTCGCGAACAGCCTGCCCCATGGGTTGGTCGACGTCATCGCCGCCGGCCACACGCACGGCGGGCTCGCGCATCTGGTCAACGGCATCGCCATCATCCAACCCTTCTCGCGCGGCCAGTCGTTCGGCCGCGTCGACCTCGTCATCGATCGGCGGACGAGACACGTCGTGCGGGCGCAGCCCTTCGCTCCGCAACAGGTGGTGACCGCGGAGTACGAAGGCAGGCCCGTCGTGAGCGATCCGGCCGTCGTTCAGGCGATGGCGCCCGCGCTCGCGCGCGTGCATGCGCTCCAGGCGACACCGCTCGGCGTCTCTCTCGATGCGCCAATTGCTCGAGCCGCCACTTTCGGATCGCCGCTGGGCGGTCTCTTCGCGGACGCGATCCGCGCCGCCGTACCCGGTGCGGACGTGGCGGCCGTCAACAACGCGGCGCGGGGGCTGTGGGCGGATCTTCCCGCGGGCGCGGTCACCTTCGGACGGCTCTACGACGTGTTCCCATTCGACAACCGCATCGCCCGCATCACGTTGACCGGAGCGGAGCTGGGCGAGTGGGTGGCCGGCGAGATCCGGCAAGGCCGCAGAGGGTCGCTGGGCATTTCCGGCGTCGACGTGCGAACGCGTTGTGAGGCGGACGGCCTGCACGTCGATCTGTTCCGCGGCGCGGAACGGGTTCACGATGCCGATCGATTGCTGGCGGTGACGATCGGCGCGCCCACGCCCAGCGGCGGTCTGGCGTCGCCCGCTTTTCTCGGCGGCGTCGGGCCGATCGGCAAGGCGCCGGTGGTCCGGGAGGTCGTTGAACAATGGTTTCGCCGGCTTGGAGACTCGGCGAAGAGCCAGCTCAATCACGCCACCCGTCGAAGTCCAGCATTCGGCGACGCGCAAGTCGTCGACTGCGTGACGCCGGTCAATTGAAGCCCATCTTCTTCAAAAGCGCCACGAAGCGCGGTTCGGAACGGATCGGATCGAAGATGGTATCTCGGCCGATCCACGCCATCATTTGTGAATCCGCCGCGCGGGCTCGCTCGAGGTTGGCGAGTGCGCCGGGACGGTCGCCAACCCCGAGGTCCACCAGCGCCATATTGAATGGCTGCACGTTGCCATCGGCCGACATTTTCTTGAGGTTCGCGAGCTCGCTCAGGGCGTGGACGCGATTGCCTGCCGCGCCGTACGCAAACGCGAGAAACGCCGACACGAACGGCGGGGCCTCCATCGTCTTGGCTTTCTCCAGGGCAGGAATCGCGCCGGAGAACTGCCCGGCATCGAGATCGGCCCAGCCGTCGATCATGACCGGAAAAAAGTAGGACGGATCGAGCTCGCCCGCCTTCCGCGCGAGCCTCTTGGCCTCTGCGTTGTCGCGCCGGAAGATGAACGGGAGAGTTGCGTCGACCAGGATCTGGGGAGAGAGCGGATCCAGTTCCATGGCCTTGGCGCCCTCCGCGATCGCCTCCCCGAATCGTCCCTGGAAAGCGAGCGCCATGCCGAACTGATCGTGCGCGAACGAGTAGTTGGGGTTGAGTGCGATCGCCTGCCTGAATTCGCGCTCGCATCCCGGCCAGTCGAATTCGTAGAACAGCTTGAACACCGCGAGCGACGTGTGAGCTTCGGCGGAACGGCCATCGAGGCTCACCGCCTTTTCGGCGGTCAGCCTGGCTTTTTCCCTCGCGGCAGTGGCGGTGAGAAAGCCTTCGTTGTAGCCGGCCCAGAGGTAGGCGTCCGACATTCCAGAGAACGCCGGGGAAAAGTCCGGACTCAACTTGACGGCTTCCTCGTATTGCCCGATCGCTTTCTGCAGGTTCTGGTCGCTCGGGCGATTGAAGAAGTAGCGACCCTTGAGATACGCATCGTGGGCGTCGGGGTTGACGCTGGGCGCGGAGATCAGCCGGGACTGCTCGCTCGGCGTCAGGCGCACGTTCACTTCGCGGGCGATCGCCGAGGCCAGTTCAGCCTGGAGCGCCAGCACATCGCCCGAACTGCGTTCGAAGGTCTTGGCCCACAGATGCTTGTCCGCACGCGCGTCGATCAATTGCGCCGTGATCCGCACGGCGTCGCCGGCCCGCGAGACCGAACCCTCCACGACCGCATCGACGTTGAGCCTCGCGGCGATGTCAGGCGTCGGTGGCCGATCCTTGCCGCGGAACTGCATCACCGACCCGCGGGAGATCACTCGAAGCTGGCTGATGGTCGCCAGGTTCGCGGTCAGCTCGTCGGTCATGCCCTCAGCGAAGTAGTCCTGGTTGGGATCGCCTGAATAGTTGTCGAGCGGAAGCACGGCAATCGATCGAATGAGCACAGGGGCGCCCGACGCCGAAGACGTCGGACGCGACCATCCGGCCTTCACCGCCAGGTAGCCCGCCACTGTCAGGCCGATCGCGAATGCGGCCCGGACGATCTGTTTCCGCCGCGAGGCGGAGGGTGCGCTGGGCGCCAGCGGGACGGCCACGACTGCCTCGCGGGACGCCAGCCGCGCGAGATCTGCACGCACGTCCGCGGCAGATGCGTACCGCTCCTCGGGATTCTTGGCCAGCAGGCGACGGACCAGCGGGATCACGTTCTGAGGAATCTCTTCACCGAGCTCGGGGGACTCGCGAAGCACGGCGGAGAGGGTTTCGGCCATCGATGGCCGGCGAAACGGATGCCGCCCGCCGATCATCTCCGCCAGAATCACGCCGAACGAAAAAAGGTCGGACCGTGAATCGAGCGCGAGGCCTTTCACCTGCTCCGGCGACATGTAGTCGGGGGTGCCGACGATGGCCCCGTGCATGGTCAGCTGGGTCGCGGCCAATTCGGCGGCCTGGTTGGGCGGCGGCAGATCCTCGACCCGCTTGGCGAGGCCGAAGTCCATCACCTTCACGTGGCCGCGCGGCGTGAGCATGATGTTGGCGGGCTTCAGATCGCGGTGCAGAAACCGGCGGGCGTGCGCTTCTTCGAGCGCCTCGGCGACCTCGCCGGCCACAGCCAGAGCTTCCGCCAGCGGCAGTCGGCCGGCCTTCAGCCGGCGTTCCAGTGTGTCGCCAGGCACGTACTCCATGACGAGGCAGAGCGCGGCGTCGTATTCGCCAATCTCGAAGATCTTGCAGATGTAGGGATGATCGAGCGCGGCCACCGCCATCGCTTCGAGGCGCAGGCGCTGCCGCGCCGCGTGGTCCGCAGCCGTTTCGGGCGGCAGCAGCTTGATCGCAACCTGGCGATCGAGCCGGGGATCGTGGGCGCGATAGACCTGACCCATGCCTCCCGCGCCGACGGCCTCCAGGATTTCATAGGGACCGAGGCGCGTGCCGCGAGGAAGCGAATGCGTTGGCAACGTGGATCGAATCTTAGCGCGAACGCCGGCGGCCCTTTGCTCGTCCGATTCCGCGCTTCCGGGGCGGCGAGGCTTTGGCGCTGCGCGCGATCAGCGTGTCGGGGAGATCGTAGGCTTCCCGCAGCCAGTCGACGAGCGGGGACTCCACTTCGTCGCGGTGGCTGACGTGGACGATGTTGGCGAGCTTGGACTTCGACTTGCGTTCGACACGGCGCACCAGCGGGGATCTGACGGTGCGTCCGAGGAACACGCACACCTGGAGGAAGCTTCTCTTCGGGCGGACGAAGAAGTAGCACGAGTCCCGCGAGAACATGATCGCCGTGCCGGACGCGTAAATCCGCTGCTCACCGAAGGCGGCGGCGGTTTCCCTCAGCCGCTCCCAGGCGTCCTTCAAGTCTTCGGACAGATCTGAGGTCAGCGCCGCTTCGGTCGTGGTCCAGCAGTCGTGGGTCTCGCCGTCGGCGATCCACTGCTTGCAGTGGTAGCACTCTCGCCCGGTCATACCAGGGGCAGGATGGGCAGGAGAGGCGGGATGGGAGGCACCGACCGATCTTTTTTCAGTGTAACGATCCCGGTCATCGCGTCACCATCCTGACATCACACGAGTAGTGCTCGACTTCTGACGCTCGAGCGGTGTATAAGCAAACGAAGTATCTCCCCGGAGGGCACTGATGACAATGTTCAGGCGTCGCTGGGTCGTTCTGATGATCATTTGGACCTCGGCGTGCGGTGGGGGAAACACCACCGTCACATCGCCGTCCACCTCAAAGCCGTCATCCACGTCGAGCACGACCCCGGGCGGTGCGGTGCTCGCGAAGGTCCATCCCCTGGACGGGGCGATCATCACGTTTCATATCCAGGACGACAGGGGCGCGCTTATCGCCGGCGCCCTCCTGCAAGCGACGTCGACGGATGTGGGCCCATGGCAAGGCCTGTCGGATGGGGCCGGCAACTTCATCGCAAGCCTGTTCGCAGGGCGCTACAATCTGACGGTCAGCGCGACCGGCTTCGACACGCGCACGCTGCCCGCGAACCTCGCAGCTACCGGCACCATCACGATCGGCCTGACACGGGGGGGAGCCACAGGCCCCACCGGTCCCACGAGCCCAACGGGCCAATTATTCCTAACTGGCAAGGTGACGGATGGGACCTCCGGCGGAGTCCTGCCGAACATCACGCTGACGCTCAGTGGGGGCGGATCGGCGACCACGACGACCGATGGCAACGGGAACTACCAGTTCGGGCCTCTGCCGACTGCCGGTTACACCGTGTCAGCTTCACCCACGGGCTACGTTGCGAACACGCAGAGCATCGGCCTCGCGGCCGGCAACACGGTCTTGAACCTCGTGTTGCAACGGGGCACATCCTTGCCGCAGCCGCAGGGCCTCAGTGCGACCTTTGTCGTTCAGAGCACGGCGACAGCGCCAAAGCCAGATACGTGCGACGTGACGGCAGGCCAGAAGGTCAAATGCATTTTCGATGCGTCAGGTTCCAGCCCCGCGTCGTCGCTGACGAGTTATCTGTTCTCGATACGTGAAACAAAAGAGAGCTTTGGCAGCGCGAACCCGAAAACCACGGAGCCGACGCTGCCGAGCTGCGGCCTGTTCAGCATCATCAAGGATTCGAACGGAGTCTTTCCGGTGACCATGACGGTGACCGTGACGTCGAGTGACGGGCGCACCGCGGTGTCGCAGCCGAAAATCGTGTCGTTCCAGAAGAATGGCGCCTGCTAGCGCTGTGCGGGCGGCCGCCGCGGCCGCCCTGCTTCTTGCTTCCGTCACGGCTGTCCGCGCGCAAACGGGACAAACGGCGCAGATTCCTCTCCAGTTCGATTTCTTGAACCCCGGCGCGCACAGTCTTGCGCTGGGCAGTGCGTTCATCGCGGTCGCCGAGGACGCGACGACCGCATTCACCAATCCCGCCGGGCTGACGCTCACGTATCGACCGGAGATTTCCGCTGAAATGCGTTACCGCGCCCTGGATACGCCCTATCTATCGGGTGGTCGACTGAGCGGAAAACCGTCGGGGTATGGCTTGGACGTCATTGATGGGGCAACTTACGGCATCAGCGCAGACTCGGCCCTGCGGCCGTACTTCATTGCGTTTGTTTATCCGATCAAACGCAGAAAACGTGTTCCTGAGGACGGTGGAGAGAAGGGTGTTCCTGCCGCCGTCCAAGAAAACTCGGGCTGGTCCATCGCCGCATACCGACATGAACTCGTTCTTCAAACGAACTCCTTCCTTTCACAGGGTCCCTTTTATTCGGCCGGGGGCGTGATCCCCAACGCCAGGCTGTTTGGTCTGGTCGGCGATCGCGACATCAGACTCGTCACCTATGGTGCGAGCGCGGCTTACAAAGTGTCGGAGCATCTGTCCCTCGGTGAAGGCATCATCTTCTATCGTTTTTCGCTGGACTCGCACTTTGCGTCGCTCGGGTTCACGGGCAATTCCTTCAGCCCGGTCGACGTTCAATCCGCTGGTCAGCGATCCACGACTCAACAGGGCGGCGGCGGCACCCAGGCCGCCATCAATCTCGGCGCGCTCGTCACAGTGAACCCGGCTTTTCGGATCGGTGCCGTGTACCGGCAAAGCGCTTCCTTTCTCTTTACAGAGACGAATAACGTGCCGGATACGCCGACGGCCGTGAGGGAGGGGACATTCAGAACCCCAGGAGTTGTCGGCGTCGGTGCACGCCTTCAACCATGGACGGCATGGACCTTTTCGATCGACTACGACCGCGTGCAATATTCGCACCTCACGACCCACTTCGTCACATTTCAGGTCGATCCGAGCGTCGTCGACAGAGTGACGATCCCTGACGGCAACGAGATGCACTTTGGCGCCGAGTATTCGTTTTCGGAACGGGCGAGCTATCTAGCGCTTCGAGGCGGCATCTGGTTTGACCCCAATCATTCCATCCATACACCTCGGACGGCACCGGCAGTGATCTCGACACGCGCCTGAAAGCCGTATTTCCGGGCGGTGAGAACGCCTGGCATTATTGTGGGGGCTTCGGCATCACGCTTTCCAGGGCAGTGGAGGTGAATGTCGGTGCAGATTTCACGTCACGACGAAAGTACGCGTCCGCATCCGTCGTCGCACGCTTTGGCAAGCCGCGAACATAAGTCATCGCGCCGGTTCTTGCTGGCGTGCGCCGGGTGCCTTATCACCGCGTCCGTTCTGCTGGTTGCGCAGGACCAGTTCGCGAAGAACTACATTGTTGGCGAAACCGCGTACAAGGATGGGGACCTCAACACGGCCGAACAGATGTTCCTGGCCTCGTTGAGAAGCCCGGATGCACCGAAGAGTGCACGCGGAGCCAATGTCAGGCTGGTCAGCCGTCAATTTGGGTTCTATCCCGAAGTCTTTCTGACGCTCATCTATCAAAAGGAGCGGCGCTACAGCGATGTCTTGTCCTATGCCGCTCGCGCCAGAAAGTACCTGAAAAACTCCGATCCACGCTACGACCTGGTTGTGAAAGCCGAAGACGAGGCCACGCGGGCGCTGTCGAACCTGCCGCCGGACAGGACAGTCACCTGGCTCCGTTCCGGTTCGTCCGATTCGAAAGAACCGGTCGAAGGGATGTTCGCCTTGATCATCGCCATCAATCGGTACGACGACGAAGCCCTTCCGCAACTCTCGACCGCAATCGCCGATGGTGTCGCGATCACCACGGTTCTCCACGACAAGTACGGGTTCGAGGCGACGTTCATGCCCGCCGCCTCGCGCTCGGAGATACTGTCTGCGCTGGACAAGTATCAGAGCCTCAGCGAAGCATCGAGCCTTCTGATCTACTACGCCGGGCACGGCGACTACGACAGGAGCGCTGATACGGGCTACTGGCTGCCACGAGACGCCAGGAGGGCCGGCAGGACCGCCTACATCGAGGCGGCGGAGATCACCAACAGGATCCGCGCGATACCGGCGCGCCACGTCCTGCTGATCTCGGACAGTTGCTACGCAGGTCGCTTTACGCGGACTCCCGGCGACGCGTCGCCTCCGTACACCGGGGAAGACCGTGCACTCTTCGTGCGCAGGGAGGCGTCGGCGAGATCGCGCAACCTGATGGCGAGCGGGTTCGATGAACCGGTATCCGATTTAGGCGGAGAAGGGGAGCACTCCGTATTTGCCGCGGCGTTGCTTCGCGGCCTCGGCTCGGTCGCCCTCCCAAGCTTCACTGCGGCGGAACTGTTTCACAACTACGTGCTGATTCCGGTGACCGCCCGCGCCCCGCAGCGTCCGCAATACATTCCTATTCAGGGAGCGGATCCAGGTCCCGGCGACTTCGTGTTTTATCGAGCCACGCCGCAGTAGGCCCGAGAGGTATTCATCTCGCCGCCGGGATGAAGCGATAGTACACATTCGGCTGAGTACCGGCCTGTCTCAGGCGAGCGCTTCGATCGGTGGGTGAGAACCCTCGCAGCAATTGGAACAGATCCGAAAGAATCGTGGAATTGTCGGCGTAGTAGAGATGGCGAAGGCCAAGAGTCGCGGTGTCGACTTGCGTCGCGTCGATCGTGTCAATCCCGGGCACGATGACGAGATCGCTCCCTGCCTGGCCGGCGCGCTTGTATCCGGCATTCTTCTGCGATAGGAGGAGCGCCTCATCCTTGTCTGACGCATAGAGCGTCAGTCGTGCGGCTGCTCCCGTCAATTTGGCCACCGCGCGCCTGAAGCGCTCCGCATCGATGTCCGGAGCCAGAAACGCGACTTCGCCTATCGGCTTTCGACCGGCAGCGTGCGCGTCCGCGGAAATTTGTTCCAGCGCACCGGCCACCACTCGGCTCCCCATGCTGTGCGTAATGATGTGAATGGTCACGCCGGGGATATTCGAGCCCAGCAGCAGCAAGAAGCGGTGCAACGAGTCGGCGCTCAGGGCTGCGTTTCGCTCGTCCTTTCTATAGTTGGAGGGCGCGAGACTGCCTTGTGAAGGCCAACTGAATAGAATCGGGACGCCGTCGAAGCCGATGTCATATTTGATCTGTGCAGTTCGACGGATCGCATCGTCGAATGGGACGTTGAAGCCGTGCACGAATATGAGGCATTCGTGCTTCATGCTTTTCTTGACGAGGTCTCTGACCTCACTGAGAAACAGCCGTTCGTTTGCGTCGACCAGCGGGCCCATGACAACGTGCTTGGCCGGATCGACGCGAAACTCGAGCCGCCAGATGCTGGGACCCTCGACCTCGCCCATCTCGTGGGCTCTTGGAATGGTCACGTCGGAGCGCCCGTAGGACAATCCTGCGCCTGGCTCACCGCCAAATGAAAGCGGCGGCGAAGGGCCGCGTTTGCGATCGGTGGCGTAGAACACGCGTTCGACTGCCAGAGGGGCCAGCTCGGGACTCGCTCTGATCTTGTCCGTGCTTACGGCGACGACTGTATCGACGTCGCTGGTGTTCCTGAAGATCACATAGTACGAGCCAGGGGAAACCGGCACGGTTGCGACGTCAGTCGGTCTCTCGGGGTCTCCCAGCCCGACGAGAGTGCCGTCTGCCTGATGAACGAAGAATGGGATCAGGGGTTGACCATCCCCTGTAAGCGTTCGAATGACGATCGCATCATCACCGGGCTTCACTTCAACCGGTACAGATTTGACCGTATCCCTTGGCGGAACAGCGATGCGAATTGCTTCCGATTGAGTGGAGACCCCCGCCGTCGACAGAAGCAACAGAACTGCTAATAGTGACGTTTCCCAGCGGTGCATCGCTGCCTCCTGGAAGACCACGCAAGGTCGGACCAGCGGAGCCTGGCCTACGAATTCTACACCTCAGGGGTATTGGCGGAGAGGGTGAGATTCGAACCCACCCGCCCCGCCTGACCGATTCCCTGCCGCGAAGCGCCCTAC